>NZ_JAETZZ010000009.1 GCF_022627325.1 Pseudomonas putida | reverse complement strand
GAGCGCCTGCCGTATGCGTCGTCGGTCTCAGACTACGAAGCCTTGCTGCCATGGAACTGCTCGCCAGAGATACCACAGTAAGCTGAGGCCCTATCTTTTAGAAGGTGGGGTTCATGGATCGCACTCGTTTGATTGATCTGCCCCATGAGCTGGTCAATCTGGCGTAGTCGGGCTTCGGCCTGGTGATAAGCTTCCAACGCAAACGCTTTATCTTGCGAAGGCTTCACCGCCTGTGCTCGGCAAGCATCGAACACCTTGTTATCCGCATAGATCGAACCAGCACGACCATTCAGGCCCGAATATCCGCCACGCTTCACGGCGTCATACACAGCCTGCCAGTCTTGAGGCAGATAATCTCGCAGCTGCGGGTCATCAAATACCCGACCGAGCCCACGGGACCCAGTAAGCGCGCCGTACTGCTGTTTCATCTGATCAATCTGTAAAGTCATCTGCTGAACCTGTTGGGCCCAGCGAGTCGCGTTAGATGCGAACTCTGCAACAGTCATGGGGGAATCCGTCACTTGGGTAGTAACGGTTACAGGGATTTGCGCGTACCCCTGCTGCGAGCTCAGCAGCAACGCAAGTGTTGTCGCGAAACTAGATGGCCGAACGCCTTTGAAGGCAAGACGCTTGAACAGATCCATAGTCACCTCTCCATTAGACATGGTGAACACTGAGCCGTCTATCCGGCCTGTCGATCTGTTTAGGAATCGCACCCAGCACGGTTATACCGTTCTTGGGGTGACTATGCGCCAGTCTTACCCGGTGTAGGCCCCGTCTTCTAGGGGCCGCGCCCATAATGCGCAAAGCATCAGCAAGGCGGTTACAGCACTCGTTTAATTAACCAAGACATTATACATCGGCAAAATGAATTATCCCATTATGGTTTTACCCCCTTACGTGCCGAGCATCCCATTTCTTCGTCATGACGAAATTTTGTTTTAGGAACTCTACTGCAGGATAGGCAGAGCACCGTAACTCCGTCATACAGCCATACGGTTCACGCAGAAAAAAATTTCGTCATGACGAAAAAAACCACACCCAATTGGGAGGTGAGAGCTACCGCAGGATAGGAAAATCACCGGTTAACTGTGCGCACAACAACTAGATGGGACGTAAACATAGATCATTATGCTGTTACCGAACGAGCACCGCATACGTGCGGGCCCAGGGAGCGGAAAGAACTAGGGGAATATGGACTCGGTGGTTGTACGCATTAGCTCATCCTGAATTGATTTCAACCTTCGTTCTCCTCCGCAGGTATCCTGTCAGCTCATCCGCGACAGGCTTACCTTTCAGGCCACTTGTTTAACCGCTTCGATCTAGAACTCTTCGGTGGACCGCTGGAGGACTTACGGCTCCTCCTATTTGGGCCACATTATGAGGATTGGAGGTGCTTAGGAAATCAGGGACGATTCAATACTGCTAAAAATCATCCTCATCCTCACCGACATCCAGGTTGTCGTATACGGACGGGTCCCCTATCAACGAAACTTGCTGAAGTCTCTCCCCTGGGTTCTCCAACTCTGAATAGTGATGTTCCGCCTCACTCATAACTACAAGCGATTTTTTAGAACGAATCAAACACTGCAAATAATCATACGCAAGAGCGGGATCGAAATCTAATGGGTCAATACTTTTAATGATCGCACTGTATCTGTGGTCATCTTTTGAGTTCACAAAGAAAACTAACAATTCCCTCCAAAGCGTTTCTTCCTTACTAAAATCATACTCCTTAGACATGAAAATTTTAAACGCTTTCGACTCATACCTCATCTCATCGGTATATAAATTTAACCTCCGAGCCTCTTTCTGAATAACTTCAAATACAGCGTTAGCAACCCCCCCTATTTTTCTGCCAACAAACTTTTTGATGCGGATAGTATTTTGAGACGCGTTGAAAATAGATTCTTGCGCGATCTCAATATCCAATCCTTTTTCGATATACAACAGGAAACGTTCTTTTTCCTCATCCTGAGACATAGCGATATCTAGGGTAAACCTACCGTACCTATGTGTTTTATAGAACTCACCCAATATCTGTATCAGCTCCAAATGAGAAGACTGGAGCTTTATCTCATGTTTATTTTTAATTCGATTTATCAGGCCCTCAATACTATGAGTTATTAAAGTTTTCTCGAACTCACCCTGATCCACTTCTGAATCATGCTCAATAAGCACGACCGCAATCTTGCACAACCGTTCTAATCCAACGGAAAGGTTATACAAGATTTCAAATGTATCATGCTTCGTATGAAAAGTTTCAAGCTCATGCAGAGCAAGCAATCCGTTATATATAAAAGTCCCGGAAATATCCAGCTCCTCAAGGAGCTTGAAGTTTTTCCAATAATCCAATCTATCCATAGAGTAGAAACCCCCTTAAGCATTGATCACAAAAAATCATGTACCTACTCAAAGCATGCCTGGATGTATTTGCTGAAAATTGGCACAGGAGTGGTACAGTGTTCATTTCCCGCTCCTAGTACCTGCGATGAGCTTTGGCAACCACACCACAAACGGCCCGCGATTGATCCACTACCAAAGCAAAGCGAGTATGGCCTTTGAACAGGACGCTCAACTCATTAACTCCCTGCAGCTGATCCACCACCCGCAATGCATTGAAGCCATTTGCATTTATGAGAACTTCTTCTAGCGTGTGCTCATGGAGATCCAGCAGTCCGGTTTCATCCACACTATGAAGTAAATACTTGCCTAAATCAGAGAAATCCAAAACTCCAACAGGTGTGTTGTTATCCATACACACTATGAATTTTGGTTTCTTTCCAGCCATCTGCGCTAGCGTTGAGCCTTTCTCTACAGCGATGAAGTCACCATCACATATTGTTGATAACGCCGGCCCTTGCCCAGTACCTGACGTAGGCCTTGTGCGCATAACTTTGTTAACCGTGGCATGACTTTTAAGCCATTCTGATGCGGCGGCTGAGCGGTACTCAACAACGTTCAATATCTCTCTGTACTGGCTCGATACGTTGAGAGCAAAAATCGGCTCATGATGTGCGATCCGATTCCTAAAACGATTGATACCCACCACGAGGGACTGGAGCTGAGCTCGTGTCATCCCGGCGGAATTCGGTAAAAGCTGGCCCATGCTCGTTTGCCAGAACGGGCGGTCGTACTCAGGTCGAAATAGATTCGACCAAAAATCGAATGTGAGACATGAGATGACGTCATCTTTTTTGGCAGCAGCCCCCCCTTTTGATGCGCGGCTCTTTGCCTTTGTGAGTGACGCTAAGCTTTCAGCGGTTAGGGTCGCATGCAATTTCGCATCGAGGTGCCAATCGAGTGAATATCTTGCGCTCAGGACTTCGTCAATCGCGTTTCTCAGCGCGATTTCTACGACATGGAGCGGAAAAAGAAACGCCTTCGCCAGCCTAGCGTTATAGAGATAGAGCTCAAATGCGTAGTCAACCTTGAAGCCTGCTGCTTTGAGGTAGGTAGCGAACCTTCTGGAGGAGAGCAAAACCTCTAAGGCATCAGCATGGGCTTTGGAGTACTGAAACGGCTGTTGACACTCTGCCATTCTGGTGTATATTCCTTATCAACTAGCAGCTGATGTGGCCCCTCTGGTTATCCAAGCGCCCTCAGTACTAGACCTAGAGCCCCAGGACAGTCATTGACCCTCCTGGGGTTTCGCTTTTTTGGGGGTCTGAGGACCGCATGGTAACGCATAGCAGGCGGCCATCATAGGATCCCTAACCTTCTGTCTCGATTGGCTGTGTCCCCGACTCGGTCTGCCGCTAGGGGGCTGTACGCCTGATCTGGACATCACGAATTTGCGGCACCTCAAGCGCCTTGTCGCCATAGGACTACTCCTTCAACCTGTGCTAGCCACACCAACAACGGCTAATTCCAATCAGGCGGATCACTGACGATCTCCAACGAATCGAGCTGAAGGAGGAGAATCCAGCAGCTCTACTCGTGCGTACTCTGTAATGGCTTCATGGCCGCTTGGTTCAACGGTGAGAGCACAATCTCCGGGCTAATCGGAAGAGTTGTCCTCCTTCCCCGGCATCCATGATGCTCGATACACCCTACAAAGGTTGGCATCCCTACATCGCAGTATTTCCGCCGTGTAGTGGTCAACTCATCCCGGACACGGTTTTGAGTTTTTCTTCAGCTTTCGCCGGAGCCAGCCCATCGTTGAAGTGATGGGGTCGGATCCAGTTGTAGTGGCCCATCAGGTACTGGCTAATGTCTCGTTGAGCTTGCTGCCCGGTCAGGTAGCCCGTGGTCGGTATCCACTCTGATTTCAAGCTGCGAAATACTCGCTCCATCGGCGCATTATCCCAGCAGTTGCCTCGGCGGCTCATGCTCTGGCGCATGCGGTAGCGCCACAGTCTCTGGCGGAACTGACGACTGCCATATTGCGATCCCTGGTCGGAGTGAAACAGTAGCCCTTGAGGCTTTCCACGTTGTTCGTAAGCCACGTCCAGCGCTTTGACCACGAGGTCTGCGTTCGGCTTTTCTGATAAGGCCCAGCCCACCACTCTGCGTGCATAGAGATCCAGGACAACTGCCAGATAGTGCCATTTGCCCTGTGCCCAAACGTAAGTGATGTCGCCACACCAGACCTGATTTGGCGCTTCGACATCAAACGCTCGGTTCAAGATGTTCGGAATATCTGGCCGCTCCACTGTGGCCTTTTTGTACGCATGTGATCCTGGCTGCTTGCTGACCAACGCCAGCTCACGCATCAGGCTGCGCACCTTGAACCGTCCGATTTGCTCACCTTCTTCTTGCATCATTGCCTTGATGCTACGGCTGCCGGGTGCACTTCGCCCTCGCGTGAACAACTCATTCACTCGACTGCGCAACCGCAGACGTTCGACGTTCGGAGTTCGCCTTCTATGACGATGTGCGTAGTAACTCGAGCGAGTGACTTCAAACACTTCGCACAAACAATCAACGGGCTCATGGTCGCTGAGCTGGCGGATCAGCGCGTACGCTCGAGATCTTCCGACATCAAGAGCGCGGTAGCCTTTTTTAGTATCGATTTCTCGCGTTCAAGGCGCGTGATCCGGGCTTCCAACTCTTGGATTTTTTGCTGCTCTGGCGTCAACGCTTTGCTGGCCGGCGTAACGCCGCCGCGCTCCTGCTGAAGCTGATTAACCCATCGGCGCAGTGCCGACTCGACCAAGCCGAGCGAACGGGCCGCTTCGGCATGGCTGTAGCCTTGATCGAGCACCAGGCAGGCAGCTTCGCGCTTGAACTCAGGGGTAAAGGTACGGCGTTGCTTGGTCATCGGACACCTCTCTGTGGCGAGCATTCTCGCCTAAATGGGTGTCCGGGGTTAGTAGACCACTACACGGAAACTCCAGTACGAGCGGTAAGGGTGTATTACTGCGATGCCGGTGCCTATAAAACTGACTCCATGCCGTGGTGGCATGGTTAACCAGATCGCGGATCAGCGCGAGCGACACTTCTGGATTGCGCATCAGCAATGAATGGAATGGTTCTCGCAGAGGCGATGCCGGGAAGTACCCCTGATGATCGGCACCGATCGATAACCGATCCCAGTCGTGATGGGAGAACGAGGGCCCTAGGAAGGGGCTAGAAATTTCTAGCTCGTGGAATCGGGTCCGCTTCTCTAGTGGAATCGCTTCGGTTTCTTTGCGCCGCCGGCTCCGCTGGATCGCTTCGCGGCGCCACCTCTCCATCGTGTCATCGGGCAGTTCCTCCAAAAACCATTGGCGGGCAAGTCTCGCTAGTTGTGCCGGGTGTGTTTCTGCCAACACTGGCGCGTAGGTCATGAGCTCGCGGAACGCACTGTCGGACCAGCGTTCAACTCCCTCAACCCTAGCAAGATAGCTGGCCACCACATCTGGGTAGGCCCGTGCAGCGCGCAAGATCAAAGCCCGCAGTTCAGTCTGTAGCTCTCGGGGTGCCCGCGGCGCAGAATTGCTAGACTGCTTGCTGAACATCCCTCGGCGTTCCACCTCTTCATCCTCAATCGCACTCAACCAAGCTGCGCACTGCGTGACGATGCGCTGCGACACTGCGTTGGGAAAGTCCGCACAAGCGGTCTGCCAAGTTTCGAACAGTGTGACGAGATCGCTTAAGTATGCATCCGGGATCGAGTCAATCTCTTGGATTACCCATATCAAAAAACGACGCCATGCCCCGAAGTCGGATGGCCACCCCAGCGAATCCGCAATACGAATGCGTGCTGCAGCATCAAGATCGCCCCCAAGAACCCCGGACAACACCATCGGATTCGGTGTTGTCTTCTCGGCCTGCATCCACACCAAGAGCTTCCCGAGGAGCCGATAAGTATTGGCTGCCAATGCCTCGGCAAACATGTCGGCGTGCTCGGCGAAGCGTGAACTGAACACAGGCGATACGAGCCAAGCACGTAACCACTGCGGCCTCACCTGGGCATGCTCAAGCGCGTGGAGTTCGCGCGACCATTGGTCAGGTATTAGATAAGTCGCCTGCGACAGCAGCTCCACCACCCGTGCTAATGCAGGCGGTTCACCAGCCGCTATCAGGGCATCAATCCAGTCATCCCCCTGATCCAACAACAGGTGGAGAAACGACCATTCAAAGAATATGTCGTGACTAAACTGCGCTGTATGCCCCTTCCGCACCTGCTGCACCAAGCCATCCTCCTCTAACGCCGGAAGTACCTCCTGTGTCGCAGGTGAAAGGTCACGTATGCGGATATTGCGCCCTAAATCCGGCGCGCTGCGCTGTGCTAGCTCAATCAGACCCCGCTGCCTCGCTAACGCCTGGGGCACATGCGCGTCGTAGCCGCCGCGAGTCCACCAAGCATCTATGAGATCCACCTCCGACTGAGGCGCGAATCCTGATGGATAGGCCGCCTGGGAAAATCCTCGTGCCAAAACAGCTGCAAAGAACGGACGTCGTGCCAGTGTGCGTACACGCTCATTCCCACCGATGAGGAGGGGCTGCAATGCTGGTAGCGAATCTGCGAGCCAGCTAGCCTCCTCGTCCGTCAGATTCTCCACATCCACATAACCCACACCACTGCTCGCCAGTAGCGCAGGTGTAACCCAGTTGCGCAGAGGCTCGATACCAGCATCGCGCGCGGTAGCGACAACGCGCCAATTAGAAAGCGTCGGATTCGTTAAAAGCTGGCCAAACAAATCGGTTACGATAAACCTCTGTTCCGGCGCAATACGGTCTAGACCATCGATGAGCAGCAAGGCATGACCGGTGGCCGCAACCTCTATGAGCAATGGCTCAATCGAAGTTGTCGTTAAGCCTATCGCGCGAGCATGCTCCGACCAACTGCGGCTAGAAAGCCGGTTAGCAGTGAGGAACAAGGTTGTTCCCTCGGCGGCCAATTCATGCACGAGATCGCGTAACAGAACTGTCTTTCCGGTACCGGGAAGACCTTTGATCAGCGTCAGGCGGTGGGCCGCAATTTGATCACTCAGCTGGTCGCGTAGCCGCTGACGAGTGAGGCGCGTACCTCCGATGTCGTTAGACTGTTGATCAAGCCAGTGACGGGTATTCTCGCGCAAAATCTGCATGTCGCCGACAAAAGCGGGAGCTCCTGCGAAACGCCATCCTGCCAATGCGCGCACCAGCGATGCGCGGGTATGCACGGTGCTGCTACCTGCGCCATCGCGAGCAATCTGGCGCAGCAGATCCCACAAATCATTAGCACGCGCCACTTGCCCAGGGACAAGCGCCCGCTGCAGGCTGGCAATTGCCTCCGCTTCATGCGTCGAGCCGACGTGAAGGAAGTCAAATCGGATCAGTACTAAATGCGAAAAAAGGCGATGCAACTGATCATCAGACAGAGGTTTGCCTGTGCTCACACCGATCATTCGAACCGCCGCGACTACAGCACGGTGAGCGGCCGAGGCACTCCCGCCCTCTTCAAACCGAGTCATAAAGGACGCAGTTGCATCGGAACCACGTGCCCACTCACAGACAGCCGTGAAAGCCCTGGATGTCTCTTCCGCAACAGCACCAGTTGCCACTCCAACGCGATCTATGTGCTCACGAAAGTCGGGCTTCTGTAAAGTTTGCCAACTGTGCTGAATAACATCCCGGAAGTCGGTGTTGGTCTCCGCTCCCGAAATAGTGAGCGAGCGCTTAACCTGCAGCGACAAGCGCATGACTGTTCCATCCGCCAAGGACGCCGCGTCGACGATCACGTCATCGAGTGGCTCGCCAAAGTCAGCCTGCTGCTGTGCAACCCGCTTCACAACCCTACCATCAAGGGCAGCTGCAGTCGTATCACCGACCATGGCCACGAGGTACTGCGCCGTAACAGCGTCCTCGTAGGTGAAACCAGCACCACCAGTAAGCTCAGGCGAAGTCATGCGTGTCCGTACCTCTTACAGTCTCGTAATCAAGCGTCCTCAAGCATGACCGCCTTCGGAAGCTCTCCACTTAGTCGGGTTAGGGTGTAGCTTTGAATGAGCAGCGAATAATCTTATCCGATCAATGTGAGCTATATCGAAGCCTTAGCCTCCCCGCTCAATGATCGGTACAATCGCGGTACAGTACTAAGCTTCAAGGACCTTCTCAGAATTACGCTCAAGACCAGTAACCACAGGGCCTTCAGCTATGCCAGCCTATGTTCACTTACGTAAGATTTCTCAAGGCATACATGGTAACCCAGCAACTCATAATCCTTTGGTCCACGGTTCGAGTCCGTGTGGGCCCACCATCTCCAAAGCCGCGCAATTGCGCGGCTTTTTTTCACCAGCAGCAACACCGTTCACTTGGAACTGGCCCTGCTCAGCCACCTGCTCACTGTGGCGATTCACGAATGGGGTCTGGGCCTCAGCTTCCACCCGATATTGAACATCCGCAAACCGAGCCCAGGCGAAGGCCGCGACCGGCGCTTGTCTGCAGAAGAAGCACGCCGAGTACCCCAGGCTAAAAAGACAACCGGTCCGCTGCTCAATAATTGACGTAGCGTAAGTGCCTGTTCAAGCCCCGCCCCCTGCAGCTAAACCCAAGCCAAATGTATCGATCACCGCTATACGATCATGGGGATGTGGTTATCCGCCCGCCTCCTGCCTACAGGCTCAGTTGCCGTCTGATCTTGGTCATTTAATCCACAGATCACGCAGCTGGTTACATCCTGGCGAAATGAGCGGGGCGGCGAATACAACCCTAAATACAGGAACTGGATTTTCTACCCTCAATCTCGGGAAGAAGTACTGATACGCCTGCAAGAGCTGGAGCGACAACCCTGATCAGGTGCGCTGCTCAAGCCGAACAACCTGGCTTGAGCATTAGACAATGAGCCGAATAGCCGGCATTATCAGCTCAAACCATGAGCCGAATAAGCTCGCTAATCGGCTCACAGACTGAGCAAGCCCATGAATGACCCCTTCTGGATCTGGCAGCAGCCCGACTGGCCAATCTTCACCTGGCAAACCGAACCACTTGCCCCACTGCTGCGCGCCTGCACTCAGGCCCAGGGGCGCTTGCTCGGCATGCTCGGCGCTGTTGGTAGTGATACCGAGGCGCAGAGCAGCCTGGATGCCCTGCTACAGAACATCGTCACCTCATCAGCTATCGAGGGTGAGCAGCTGAATGTCGGCTCGGTACGCTCCTCCCTGGCAAGGCGGTTGGGCATCAGCGATGAAGGCCGAGTCAGCATGCGCTCCGAAGGCCTCGCGGAGTTGCTGCTCGATGCTACCAGCGCACATCAGCAGCCGCTTGACCAACAGAGGTTATATCGCTGGCACTGCTGGCTGTTCCCTAGTGAAGATAACCTGCTGGGTCCCCGGTTACGGGTTGGCACGCTACGCGGCGAAGAGCCTATGCAGGTTGTTTCTGGCCGGCTCGACCGCCCTACCGTGCATTTTGAAGCCCCTCCGCGCGCGGGGTTAGAAGAACAGCTCGCAGATTTCCTTGCCTGGTTCGAGAGCAGCCACAACGATGCCGGTCTCGACCCGTTATTACGCGCCGGCATTGCCCATTTCTGGTTCGTCACCCTACACCCATTCGATGACGGCAACGGCCGCCTTACCCGCGCCATCACAGATATGGCACTGGCCCAGGGTGAGCAGCAGGCTATCCGCTTTTACGCCATGTCGGCGAGTATCCTCGACGACCGCGCCGGCTATTACCGCATCCTCGAAGCGAGCCAGAAAGGCAGCCTAGAAATCACAGCATGGTTGCAGTGGTTTCTAGGCACGTTACTCAAGAGCCTGGAGCAAGCCCTTACCCGCATAGACCGGGTACTGGCCAAGGCACGCTTTTGGCAGGCACATCGCACAGACTCGCTCCTGCCCGAACAAATCAAAGTACTCAATCGACTGCTCGAAGGCGGGGAGAAGGGCTTCGAGGCCGGTATAAGCGCTGCACAGTACCAGTCCGTGGCGCAGGTCTCCAAGGCCACCGCCACTCGGCATTTGAGCGACCTATTAGAGAAAGGCTGCCTACGGCGCCTACCCGGCGGAGGCCGCAGTACCCGCTATCAGATCAACCAGCCCGGCAGTCGCTTCTCTGGCATCGACATCGAGTAAACCAGAACCAACTCCGACATCGCCCAGAAACTCTGGAGCCAGCGCGACGTACTGCGCGAAGATGGCATCACGCGCTCAGGCATCCCGCCGTGGCGTCATGTGCCGCTGGCGCGGGTTGTAGAAGGTGCTATCGGAAGGAATGTCTTGAGTCACCAGAGACATGGCCCCGATGATTACGTTGTCGCCGATGCTGATCTGGTCAGCAATGATGCAGCTATTGGCACCGAGGCTGACGTTTTCGCCTATGCACAGCGAGTAATGGTCCAGGCCAAGGGTCTTGATGCCGATCGAGCAATTCTGCCGTATAAAAAAATTACGTCCGATGCTTACTTGGCCAGTGATCACCACACCTGGCAGGTGGGCGATACGAAGGCCAGGGCCTATTTGCGCACCGATGTCGATATCCACGGCGTACTTTAGGTTGAGCCGCTGCTGCATGCCGCGGGCATATCGCCTGCTCAGGCCGCCGCGACCCTCGAGGTACTGCGCCAGGCGATAGACAAAAAGAAAGCGCAGCTTGTTGTCCTTGCGCGCTCGACGCAGCACGTTGAAGAACAGGCTGATACGGCGTCCGGGCTTTTTCTTGTTGGAGACCTCCTGTCGCCAGCATTCCAGCAAGGTTTCGAAATTCACGACGTGGGCCCACTTGAATCAGCCGACAATTATGCAGCAATCAATTCAGCCACGCATCAGCACTTTGTCTTGCCCTGGTCGCTACAGCCTGGCTAGGCTTGCAAGCCCACTGTAGAGACTCGCCATGTCGAATCCCCGCCAAATCGCCCTCGATGACATCGATCGCCAACTGATCGCCCTGCTGCAGATCAATGCCCGCGAAAGCGTTGCCACCCTTGCCCGCCACCTGGGTATCGCTCGCACCACCGTCAACTCGCGCCTGGCGCGCCTGGAGAAGGGCAAAGTCATCACCGGATATGGCGTACGCCTGGGCCAGCGCCTGGCCGATGGTGGCTTGCAAGCCTATGTCGGGATCAAGGTGCAACCGCGCTCCGGCAAGGAGGTCGTGCGCCGCCTGGCTGCCATGGGGCAAGTGCAGCAATTGTGCGCGGTCAGCGGCGAGTTCGATTACGTAGCCTGGCTGCGCAGCGACTCGCCAGAACAACTGGACCAGTTGCTGGACCAGATAGGCAGCGTAGAAGGCGTGGAGAAGACCACCACCTCGATCATCCTCAGCAGCAAAGTGGACCGTGGCCAGCCCGTCTAAATGGCTGAAGTACAGGTGCCACGCATGAATCGTCAAAAGTATCGATAAGCCTGTCGTTATGACAAATAAAACGCCAATACGACGACGCTTTGCATCTTAATTACGAACACCCGTCGCCCTAAAATGACCAACAGGCATCTCCTATACTCAGGCTCCGCCCCTGCGCAGCCGCTCTGGCAAGGTCACTGTAATGAACAAGAAAAACCGCCACCCGGCCGACGGCAAGAAACCCATCACCATCTTCGGCCCGGACTTCCCGTTTGGCTTCGACGAGTGGCTGGAACACCCGGCTGGGCTGGGCAGCATTCCGGCTGATCGCCACGGTGAGGAAGTCGCTATCGTCGGTGCCGGCATCGCAGGCCTGGTGTCGGCCTACGAGCTGATGAAGCTGGGGCTCAAGCCTGTGGTGTATGAGGCCTCGAAGATGGGTGGCCGACTGCGCTCGCAGGCCTTCAACGGCACCGACGGAATCATCGCCGAGCTCGGGGGCATGCGCTTTCCGGTGTCCTCCACCGCCTTCTACCACTATGTGGACAAGCTGGGCCTGGAAACCAAGCCCTTCCCCAACCCACTGACACCGGCATCCGGCAGCACGGTGATCGACCTGGAAGGCCAGACCTACTACGCCGAAACAGTCAGCGATTTGCCCAAACTGTTCCATGAAGTGGCCGATGCCTGGGCCGACGCGCTGGAAAGCGGCGCGCAGTTCGCCGATATCCAGCAGGCGATCCGTGATCGCGATGTTCCGCGCCTCAAAGCGTTGTGGAACAAGCTGGTACCGCTGTGGGACGACCGCACCTTCTACGACTTCGTCGCAACCTCGCGCTCGTTCGCCCAACTGAGCTTCCAGCACCGCGAGGTGTTCGGCCAGGTCGGCTTCGGCACAGGCGGATGGGACTCGGACTTCCCCAACTCGATGCTGGAAATCTTCCGGGTAGTGATGACCAACTGCGACGACCACCAGCACCTGATCGTCGGCGGTGTGGAGCAGGTACCACAGGGCATCTGGCGCCATGTACCGCAGCGCTGCGCCCACTGGCCCGAGGGCACCAGCCTGAGCGCGCTGCATGGCGGCGCACCGCGCACTGGGGTGAAACGCATTGCCCGCGCAGCCGACGGGCGCCTCGCCGTCACCGACAACTGGGGCGACACTCGCCATTACGGCGCCGTGCTCGCCACCTGCCAGAGCTGGTTGCTGACCACCCAGATCGATTGTGAAGAATCGCTGTTCTCGCAAAAGATGTGGATGGCCCTGGACCGCACCCGTTACATGCAGTCGTCGAAGACCTTCGTCATGGTCGATCGGCCGTTCTGGAAGGACAAAGACCCGCAAACCGGCCGCGACCTGATGAGCATGACCCTCACTGATCGGCTCACCCGCGGCACCTACCTGTTCGATAACGGCGACGACAAGCCGGGCGTGATCTGCCTGTCCTACGCCTGGATGAGCGACGCCCTGAAGATGCTCCCGCACCCCGTGGAAAAACGCGTGCAGCTGGCCTTGGATGCACTGAAGAAGATCTACCCCAAGACCGATATCGCCGGGCATATCATCGGCGACCCGATCACCATTTCCTGGGAGGCCGACCCGCACTTCCTCGGTGCCTTCAAGGGCGCACTGCCCGGCCACTACCGCTACAACCAACGGATGTACGCGCACTTCATGCAGCAGGACATGCCCATTGAGCAACGCGGGATGTTCATCGCCGGCGACGACGTATCGTGGACCCCGGCCTGGGTCGAAGGGGCGGTGCAGACGTCGCTCAATGCGGTGTGGGGTATCATGAACCACTTCGGTGGCCAGACCCATCCGGACAATCCAGGCCCGGGCGACGTGTTCGATGAAATCGGGCCAATCGCCCTGGCAGACTGAGACAAGGAGGCAGCATGCGCATCGCTCTGTTCCAGGGTGCACCCAACCCGCTGGATGTGCCCGGCAACCTGCAACGGCTGCGCCACCAGGCGCACTTGGCGGCCGAGCGTGGCGCGCAACTACTGGTGTGTCCAGAGATGTTCCTGAGCGGCTACAACATCGGGTTGGCACAGGTAGAGCGCCTGGCGCAGGCCAATGATGGCCCAGCGGCCATGGAGGTGGTGGAGATCGCCCAGGCGCATCGCATCGCCATCGTCTATGGCTACCCCGAGCGCACTGACGATGGCGCGATCTACAACAGCGTGCAACTGATCGACGCTCATGGCCGTAGCCTGTGCAACTACCGCAAGACGCACCTGTTCGGTGAGCTGGACCGCGGCATGTTCAGTGCGGGCGCCGACCACTTTCCGGTCGTCGAGCTGGAAGGCTGGAAGGTCGGGCTGCTGATCTGCTACGACGTCGAGTTCCCGGAAAATGCCCGGCGCCTGGCGCTGGACGGCGCTGAGCTGATCCTGGTGCCGACCGCGAACATGGCACCGTATGATTTTGTCTGTCAGGTAACCGTGCGCTCCCGGGCCCAGGAAAACCAGTGCTACCTGGTGTATGCCAACTATTGCGGGGCCGAGGGCGAAATCCAGTACTGCGGCCAGAGCAGCATCATCGGGCCGGATGGCAGCGTGCTGGCCATGGCCGGCCGGGAGGAGTGCCAGTTGCTGGCGGACTTGGCGCAAGAGCAGGTGGTGCAGGGACGCAAAGCGTTTCCTTACCTCGCCGATCTGCGCCAGGAGTTGCATCTGCGGCGAGGCTGAGAGGGCCAACAAATTTGTTAGCATGTGTGCCTGACCCGGAGCCCCCATGCCTGATGCCACTCGCCACCTCACCTTAGCCAACGGCCTGCAGCTCACCCTGCGCCATGCCCCGCGGCTCAAGCGCTCGGCTGCGGCGCTGAAGGTCCACGCGGGCAGCCACGATGCCCCGGCAAAATGGCCAGGGCTGGCGCACTTTCTCGAACATCTGTTCTTCCTTGGCACCCCCCGCTTTGCGCTGGATGACGGCCTGATGCGCTACGTCCAGACCCTCGGCGGGCAGGTCAACGCCAGCACCCGCGAACGCACCACGGATTTCTTCTTTGAAGTGCCGCCCGCAGCCTTGGCCGGGGGGCTGCACCGCCTTTGCCAGATGCTCGCCGAACCAGACCTGGGTCGCGAGCGCCAGCGCCGCGAGCGTGAAGTGATCCATGCCGAATTCATCGCGTGGTCGCGCAACCCGCAGGCACAGCAGCGCTTGGCCCTGCTGCAGTCAGTGTCGGCTGGCCATCCGCTAGGCGGTTTTCATGCAGGCAACCGGTATACCTTGGCGTTGCAGGACCCCACCTTTCAGCGAGCGCTCACAGATTTCCATCAACACTATTACCAAGGCGGCCAGATCACCTTGAGCCTGTGTGGGCCGCAACCGCTGGATGAACTCGAACAGCTTGGCAGGCACTACGCCGGTGCGTTTGCGTGTGGCGAACGCAGGCCACAAACACCGCCACCGGCCCTGTCGAGCACCAGCACTGGCCTGGTCTTCACCCATGAAAACCTGCCCCCTGGTGCCGAACGGGCATTGGAGCTGCTGATTGCCGGCTTGAGCGACAGCAGGCCGGGCACCTGGCTGGATGCACTACGCCAGCGCGGCTGGCTGCAAGCGTTCAAGGCTGAAATGCTCTATGCCTTCGCCGGGCAGATGCTCTGGCACATCGAGCTCGAACTCAGCAAAGACGCCTGTGCAGAAGAAGCTCACGCCCTGCTGCACGGATGGTTCGGCTTCATCCGGCAATGCGATCCGGCGCACCTGAACGCCGAATTCGGCCTTTTGCAACAGAGCCGCGAACGCAACGCCAGCCCCCTCGATCTGGCCCGCCGCGACAGCGCAGGCCAGCCATTGGCGGCACTTGATGCACAAGCACTCTGCGCATTTCAGGCACTGCTCGAAGGCCTGCCATCGCGCAAGTATGGCCAATGGCAGTTGCCAGCCGCCGAACCTTTGTTGCTTCCCGGCTTACCCCCCACGCAATTGCCGCAATTGCCTGCAGCGCTGACGGTCAATCAGCAACTGCCAGCGGCGCGCCAGTACGGGGCAGTTCATCTGCGCTGGCAAGTGCCTTCAGCCCTGCGCCAGCGCCTCTATGCTGTGCTGGAACGCGCCCTGCAGCCGCTACAGGCACGCTGCGAGCGTGCCGCTGTGCAACTGCAGTTCAGTGCCGCAGGCGAGTATTGGCAGCTGCGTTGCACTGGCCTGCCCACAGCGGTCATAAAAGCCGTCGAACTCGCCATCGCGTGTTTGCGTTCGCCCGCTGCTGACTGGGATCCGCCAACACAACAGCCCCCCTTGCTGATCCCGATCAGGGCCCTGCTCAACCAACTGCCAGAGGCACTCACAGGCGCAGTACCAACGCCCGAGCCAACCAGGGCGATCAATCAACAGGCACTCGATGATGCATGGCAGCACAGCCGGTGGCATGGCCTGGCGGTAGGGTTCGATACAACTGCCCTGCAAGCCCTGAGCGCAGCCTTGCAAGGCTGCCCCGGTCAGTTCGGCATGCCCGTACCGCCGCCCGCCTGGCACGGCCGGCGCTGGCACCACGCCAAGGTGCCGGGCAGCGAGCCCGCACTGCTGTTGTTCTGCCCCGTGCCTGCGCACCAGCAGGCCTGCGGCCGGCTTCTCGCCCAGTTGCTGCAAGGGCCTGTGTACCAAAAGTTACGTGTGGAATTGCAGCTGGGTTACGCCGTATTCAGTACCTTTCGTCAGGTGGAGGGCATCGGCGGGCTGCTGTTCGGCGTGCAATCACCCCACGCCACCCACGCTGAGATCCTCGGTCACCTGCTCACCCTTCTGCGCCAGGGGGTACGCCTGGACGCAGCTGCACGCCAGAGGTTGGCGGAACAGTTCGACGAGCCAGCCATGGCCAACGCGGACCTTGCCGATTGGGCATGGCAGACACACTTGGCTACACTACCCGGTGATCTCCCCGCATTAAGCGCGGCTATCCTCAAGACGCAACAAGCACATCTGGACGATTTGCTGGGTGGCCTGCTCGCAGCCGATTCACCCTTGCTCTGCCTGGCCAATGGGCCTGCGCCAGAGGGCGCCTGGCACTGACCCGGAATTAATTGTTACGGATACCGCAAGGGCGCGTTTCGAAGAATTAACCTTTCGGTACATGATTTTCTTGTAAGATAACGCTATCTCAGCCGCCGGAACCTTCGGCGCGAGGCGACGCCAAACAAATAGCTGAACCCTCTACCCTGACCCGGAAGGAGCAAAAACCATGTGGACCAAACCTGCATACACTGACCTGCGTATCGGCTTCGAAGTGACCATGTACTTCGCCAGCCGCTAAGCATTGCCTGCGTCTCAACGCCTCGGCCAGCCGGGGCGTTGTCGTTTTTCAGGCTACGGTTCTTCGCACAGTTCGGATAGAGAGCAACCATGTACATCCAGATTCTCGGTTCCGCCGCCGGCGGCGGTTTTCCGCAGTGGAACTGCAACTGCGTCAACTGCAAGGGCTATCGCGATGGCAGCCTGCGCGCCACGGCACGTACCCAGTCGTCGATAGCCCTGTCCGACGACGGTGTTCACTGGATCCTGTGCAACGCCTCACCCGACATCCGTGCCCAGCTGCAGGCCTTCGCGCCAATGCAGCCAGCCCGTGCCCTGCGCGACACCGGCATCAACGCCATCGTCCTGCTCGACAGCCAGATCGACCACACCACCGGCCTGCTCAGTCTGCGCGAAGGCTGCCCGCATCAGGTCTGGTGCACCGACATGGTCCATCAGGACCTCACCACCGGCTTCCCGCTGTTCAACATGCTCAGCCACTGGAACGGTGGCCTGCAGTGGAACCGTATCGAGCTCGAGGGCAGCTTCGTCATCCCGGCCTGCCCTCGTCTCAAGTTCACCCCTTTCCCGCTGCGCAGCGCCGCACCGCCTTACTCCCCGCACCGCTTCGACCCCCACCCGGGCGACAACCTGGGGCTGCTGGTGGAAGACACCCGCACCGGCGGCAAGCTGTTCTACGCGCCCGGCCTGGGCCAGGTCGACGACAAACTGCTGGCAATGATGCGTGACGCTGACTGCCTGCTGGTCGACGGCACGCTGTGGGAGGATGATGAAATGCAGCGCCGCGGGGTCGGTACCCGTACTGGCCGCGAAATGGGCCACCTGGCGCAGAATGGTCCCGGCGGCATGCTTGAGGTGCTGGACGGCTTCCCAAGCCAGCGCAAGGTACTTATCCACATCAACAACACCAACCCGATTCTGGACGAAGACTCCCCCGAACGCGCCGAGGTCCAGCGCCGAGGGGTAGAAGTCGCCTTCGACGGCATGAGCATCGAGTTGTAAGGAGGCCCGATGAGCGAAGCACTGCCACTGTCGCCTGCCGAATTCGAGCAGGCTCTGCGCGCCAAGGGCGCCTACTACCATATTCATCACCCCTACCACGTGGCGATGTACGAGGGGCGCGCTACCCGCGAACAGATTCAGGGCTGGGTGGCCAACCGCTTCTACTACCAGGTGAACATCCCGATGAAGGATGCCGCGATCCTGGCCAACTGCCCGGACCGTGAAGTGCGCCGGGAGTGGATCCAGCGCTTGCTCGACCACGACGGCGCCCCGGGCGAAGACGGTGGTATCGAAGCCTGGCTGCGCCTGGGTCAGGCCGTGGGGCTCGACCCGGACCAGCTGCGCTCCCAAGCGCTGGTGCTGCCAGGGGTGCGCTTCGCCGTCGACGCGTACGTGAACTTCGCCCGCCGTGCCAGCTGGCAGGAAGCGGCCAGCAGCTCGCTGACCGAACTGTTCGCCCCGCAGATCCATCAGTCGCGCCTGGACAGCTGGCCGCAACACTACCCGTGGATCGATCCTGCCGGCTACGAGTACTTCCGCACCCGCCTGGGCCAGGCCCGGCGCGATGTCGAACACGGCCTGACGATCACCTTGCAGCACTACACCACCCGGGCGGCCCAGGAGCGTATGCTGGAAATCCTGCAGTTCAAGCTGGATATTCTCTGGAGCATGCTCGATGCCATGAGCATGGCCTATGAGCTGCACCGCCCGCCGTATCACACCGTCACCCAGCAACGGGTATGGCACAAGGGGATTGCCCTATGAGTTTCGACCGCAAACAAGTGCCGAACTGGCGCCCCGGTTATCGTTTCCAGTACGAACCGGCGCAGAAAGGCCATGTGCTGCTCTACCCTGAGGGCATGATCAAGCTCAATGACAGCGCCTCCCTCATTGGTGGCCTGATCGACGGCAAACGTGACGTGAACGCGATCATCACCGAGCTCGAACAGCAATTTCCTGGTGTGCCCGAAGTCGCTGATGACATCGAGCAATTCATGGAGGTGGCCCGTGGCGAACACTGGATCACCCTCGCCTGAGGTACCGGTCGGCCTGCCGCTGTGGCTGCTGGCCGAACTGACCTATCGCTGCCCGCTGCAGTGCCCGTACTGCTCGAACCCGCTCGACTTCGCCGAACAGGGTAAGGAGCTGACGACCGCGCAGTGGTTCAAGGTAATGGCCGAAGCCCGTGAAATGGGCGCTGCGCAGATCGGTTTTTCCGGTGGCGAACCGCTGGTGCGCCAGGACCTCGCCGAACTGATCGGCGAAGCGCGCCGGTTGGGTTACTACACCAACCTGATCACCTCCGGCATCGGCCTGACCGAGGCCCGTATCGCCAACTTCAAGGAAGCCGGTCTGGACCACATCCAGATCAGTTTCCAGGCCAGCGACGAACAGGTGAACAACCTGCTGGCGGGGTCGAAAAAGGCCTTCGCACAAAAACTGGAGATGGCCCGTGCGGTGAAAGCCCATGGCTATCCGATGGTGCTCAACTTCGTCACCCACCGGCACAACATCGACAAGATCGACCGCATCATCGAGTTGTGCGTGGCGCTGGAGGCCGATTTCGTCGAGCTTGCCACCTGCCAGTTCTATGGCTGGGCGCACCTCAACCGCTTGGGCCTGTTGCCGACCCGTGAGCAACTTGAACGCGCTGAACGGATCACCAACGAGTATCGTGCAAAGCTCAAGGCTGAAGGCAACCCGTGCAAGCTGATCTTCGTCACGCCGGACTACTACGAGGAACGCCCCAAGGCCTGCATGAATGGCTGGGGCAGCCTGTTTCTGACCATCACGCCGGACGGCACTGCCCTGCCCTGTCATGGCGCCCGTCAGCTACCGGTGCAGTTCCCAAATGTTCGTGATCACGACCTCAAGCACATCTGGTACGACTCGTTCGGCTTCAACCGTTTCCGTGGTTATGACTGGATGCCCGAACCCTGCCGTTCGTGCGACGAGAAAGAAAAGGACTTCGGCGGCTGCCGCTGCCAGGCCTTCATGCTCACCGGCGACGCCAGCAACGCCGACCCGGTGTGCGCCAAGTCGGCCGACCACGGCATCATCCTCAAAGCCCGCGAGGAGGCAGAAACAGCCGACCTTGCCATTGAACAGATGACCTTCCGCAATGATCGAAACTCCCGTGTCATCGCCCGCGGCTGAATTCAGTGCGGCCCAGGCGGTTGCCGCCGGCACCGACTTCACGGAACTCAAAGTCACTGCCGACGGGTTGTTCTGGATCGAATTCCGCCCGGCCGATGGTGCTTGCCGCATCTGGCACTGGCTTTACCACCAGGCACGCTGCCTGACCCCGGATGGCTTCAGCGTGCGCAGCCGGGTATACGAGTATGGCGGTGGCAGCTTCTGCCTGGGTGGCGACGGGCTGGTGTTCGTCAACGAAAAGGACCAACAGGTCTACACCCAGCCGCTGGACGACCTGCCACCGCGCGCGCTGACTCAGGATGCCAGCTGCCGCTACGGCGATGTGCAGTGGCACGCTGGCCAGGTGCTGGCCGTCGAAGAGCGGCATGCCGAGCAGGTAGAGCATCGCCTGGTCGCGCTGGATGAATGCAGCCGCGAGGTGCTGGCCGAAGGCGCCGATTTCTATGCCTCACCCACGGTGAGTGCCGATGGCCAACGCCTGGCATGGGTCGAATGGGACCGCCCGGCACAGCCTTGGACCGTCACCCGGCTGATGTGTCGCACCCGGGATGCCAGCGGCCACTGGGGCCCGGTGCAGTGTGTAGCCGCTGCTGACGAATCGCTGCAACAGCCGCGCTTCGATGCCGAAGGCCGCCTGTACTGCCTGTCCGACCGCAACGGCTTCTGGCAGCCCTGGGGTGAGGTCGAGGGCCACTGGCAGGCGTTGCCTGCCGCGCTTGCGGACCACGCTGCCGCGCCTTGGCAGCTTGGCACCTGTACCTGGCTGGCGCTGGGGCCGCAAAGCTATCTGGCCAGCTGGTTCAAAGACGGCTTCGGGCAATTGGGGCTGCGGGCTGAGGATGGCCACATGGCGCGTTACGCCAGTGCCTACACACGCTTTCGCAGCCTGGCCATGGACAGCGAGCACCTGTATGCCATCGCCGCCTCGCCCATCAGCTCGCCGGCTGTGATTGCCATTGACCGCCGCCACCACGAGGTGCGCGTACTGGCCGGTGGTGCCGAAATCCTGCCGGCAGAACAGGTCAGCCTGCCGCAGTCCTTCCACTATGGCAGTGACGGCGAACAGGCCCATGGCTTCTTCTACCCGCCATCACAGTCGCAGGGCGCCGCACCGCTGGTGGTGTTCATACATGGCGGGCCGACCTCTGCCTGCTATCCCGTGCTGGACCCACGCATCCAGTACTGGACCCAACGCGGCTTTGCCGTGGCCGACCTGAACTACCGGGGCAGCACCGGCTATGGCCGGGAATACCGCCAGGCACTGCACCTGCGTTGGGGTGAGAGCGATGTGGCCGATGCTTGCGCGGCGGTCGAATACCTGGCCGCTCAGGGCATGGTCGACAAGCACAAGGCGTTCATCCGCGGCGGCAGCGCGGGGGGCTACACCACGCTGTGCGCCTTGGCGTTCCATAACGTGTTCCGCGCCGGCGCCAGCCTCTATGGGGTCAGCGACCCGCTAGCCCTGGGCCGTGCCACGCACAAGTTCGAAGGGGATTACCTGGACTGGCTGATCGGCGACCCGCAGCAGGATGCCGAACGCTATCGCCAACGCACCCCACTGCTGCATGCCGAGCAGATCAACGTGCCGGTGATTTTCTTTCAGGGTGAACTGGATGCTGTGGTGGTGCCGGAGCAGACGCGCTCGATGCTGGAGGCGTTAAAAACCAATGGCATCGAAGCCGAGGCGCACTTCTATGCGGACGAACGGCATGGCTTTCGAAAGGCCGAAAACCTTGCACATGCCCTCGAAGAGGAATGGCGATTCTATTGCCGGGTGCTAGCCCGGTGAAACCTGGGGCCGCGCTGCGGCCCCAGCAGATTCAGCGCTTGGCGATGATGTACACCGCATGCACGATACCCGGAATGTACCCCAGCAAGGTCAGCAGGATATTCAGCCAGAACGCCCCGCCGAAACCGACCTGCAGAAACACACCCAGCGGCGGCAGGATGATGGCGATAATGATGCGAATGATGTCCATGCAAGTTTCTCCTCAAAGGGTCTAAACAGAGACTAGCTGGGCATCACAGAGGTTCCACCGGTGCATAGCGCGGTTTTTTTGCAACGCCCTTGAACGGGCGCCAGAAAACCCAGATAGGCACGGCCGCCCCTCAATGGCTCAAGACACTCCCCATAAAAAAACGCCCCAGGCCAAATGAATCAGGCCAGGGGCGATGCGCAGGAACGCGAGACGGTTCGTAGAATTCGTATCAGGCCGAGACCTCACCGCGGGCCTGCTGCTGCGCGTGCAGGCGGGCGAACGCCCGGGCCAGGCGCAACAGCATTTCATCGATGTTGCCTTTGCTCACGGTAAGCGCTGGCGAAAAACGCACCACATCCGCTTGCGGCGCATTCAGCAGCAGGCCCTCGTGCAGGGCGGCTGCCACCAGTTCGCGGGCCAGGTGTTCTTTCAGTTGCAGGGCCCACAGCAGGCCTTGCCCGCGTACTTCACCCAGGCCATAGCGCCCGGCCAGGCGGCTCAGGCCTTCGCGCAGGTGGCGGCCGTTATCCTGCACCTGGGCGAAAAAGCCAGGCTCCAGCACAGCGTCCAGCACAGCCAGGCCGGCGGCGCACATCAGGGCATTGCCGTGGTGGCTGCCTTCCAGTTCGCCAGACGCAGCGCAGCATGCTGTGCCCCGGGCAAGCAAGGCAGCCAATGGCACACCGCCGCCCAGCCCCTTGCCTAAGGTGATGATGTCCGCGCGCACCCCATAAAGCTCCTCGGCCAGCAGCGCACCACAACGACCCATACCGGTCTGCACCTCATCGAGGATCAGCAGGATGCCCAGCTCACGGCACAGTGTTTCCACGCCCTTGAGGTACTCCTGCGTGGCAGGGATGACACCCGCCTCGCCCTGGACAGGCTCGAGCATGATTGCCACGGTGCGCGAATCCACTGCGGCGTGCAGGGCAGCAAGGTCATTGAATGGCACTTTGCTGAAGCCCGGCAGGCCGGGCTCGCAGCGGTTGCACGGCAGCGGATCGGACGCCGACAGGGCCCCCAGGCTACGGCCATGGCAGCCCTGGCTGGCAGTGATGATGTGATAAGCGCCGTTGCGGTGCAGTTGGCCCCACTTGCGCGCCAACTTGATCGCCCCCTCGCAGGCCTCGGCGCCGCTGTTGAGCAGATAGCCCTGATCGCTACCGGTGCGCTGGCACAAACGGTTGACCAGCGCCAGCAAACCACGGCTGTGGAATCCCGCCCCCGGGTTGATCAACGCCTGGGCCTGGTTGCCCAGCGCCTTGGCCACCACGCCAGGGCTGTGGCCCAGGCTGTTCACCCCGCCGCCCTGGGTAAAATCCAGGTAGGCATGCCCTTCGTGGTCCCACAACCAGGAGCCTTGGCCGCGCACGAACACTTGGGCCGCACGTTCGGCGCCGGGCATCAGGCGCTCACGCGACAACGCCGATGCGTCTGGCATGATGACCGGCGCGCGCTTTGGCTCGACAGCCGTGGCGGGGGCCGATCGGCGCAGGTTGAACAGGTTCATGGGGGGCTCCAGCCAGTCACCGCAGGGGGCAGCGTCCGGTCTTGACGCCGGCGCTTGATAATTTTGCCTTTCCTATCAAAAGTGTTTTTCGAACGGGGTAACAATGCGCCAATCGATCGCTGTAACCCGCTGAAATACGGCGATAGACTAGGCTCAGGCGGCGCTAGCGGCCATTTCGTTTTTTCAGCTTTTTCGATAAGTAATACTTATGGATTTTCGCCAACTGCGTTATTTCGTCGCGGTGTATGAAGAAGGCCATGTCGGCCGCGCCGCTGAACGGCTGTCACTGTCTCAGCCGGCCCTCTCCCAGCAGATCCGCCAGCTTGAGCACAGCCTTGACCTGAGCCTTTTCGAGCGCAGCAACAAGCGCCTGCTGCCGACCCTGGCGGCTCACACCCTTTACAACCACGCCCTGCCCCTGCTCGACGGGCTGCAGCGCGCCCACGAAGCGATGCGTAACTTCAAGGGCCAATCCTTGCGCACGCTGGCCATCGGCGTGCTACAAACAGTGCGCCCGAGCCTGGTGCCGCAGTTGCTAGAGCGCTTGCGCAAGGCCCAGCCGCATCTTGTGGTACAGATCTACGAGCTGTCCGGGCTGGAAATCGAACGACGCCTGCTCAACGGCAACCTTGATATCGGTATCAGCTACCTGCCGCCACGCCAGCCAGGGCTGCACGGCTTGCTGCTGTACGAAGATGAACTGCAGTTGGTCATCCCTGATACCCATCCGTTGAAGGACTTCAAGAAGGTCTCTATCCGGCAAGCGGCTGAACTGCCGATGCTGATGCTTGGCGAGGAGTTCCAGGTCCGCCAGATCTGGAAGCAACAACTGGCCAGCCTAGGGCGCAGGCCGCAGGTTCAGGCAGAGATGAACAACATGGGCGGCATTCTCGACAGCCTGGCCCATACCGCACTGGCCACTATCCTGCCTGGCCGCGCCAAGGATGCTGCCGAAGATGACCAAGGGCTGCTGTGGAAACCCTTGAGCGAACCGCGGGTGCCGTTGAAGGTTGGCCTGGTATTTCGTGATGCGCAGCGCCAGCAAGCATCGGTTGAGTTGCTGCGTACGCTGCTGGAGGAAGAGGCCGACGCACGGCAATTGGGGGCTTCAGCGCTGGATGTGCTTGGCTGAAATACACGCGCGCAAAGAAAACCCCGCCGAAGCGGGGTTTTCCCAGACTTTTTCCCTGTGACATCCCTATCGTCCTACCGTCCTGGCAGGAAATCCTTCGTTTGTCCCTGTTCTGTCCTTTGCGCTTCCTGCGCAACGTCCATGGGGAAAGATTAGCCGTGGATCCAATCTGACACCAGTGGCGAAAAGTCACCGCGCTGTGTAGGAAAATGCTTACAAACAACGTCCACCAATAAACGCGGCGCCTACATGCCACTGCTCAGAACTGTTCGGCATCCAGCAAGTACAACGACTCGCTCCCCGCCTTGACCGAAGCCACCAACGAATCCACCCGCGGCAGAAGCCTGGCGAAGTAGAACCGCGCTGTTCCCAGCTTGGCCGAGTAGAACGCCTCATCGCCCTCGCCCGCTTTGGCCGCACGCGCCATCAACGCCCACATGTAGGCATAGGCGACATAGCCAAAGGCATGCAGGTACTCGACCGACGCAGCACCGATTTCATTCGGGTTGCCCTTGGCCCGCTCCAGTACCCACTCGGTCAGCCCGTCGAGTTGGTCGAGGTAAGCACCCAGCGGCTTGGCGAACTCATCCTGGTCAGCCCCCGCACTGGCGATGAACTGGCGAATTTCCTCAGAGAACAGCTTGTAGTAAGCACCACCACTGGCCACCACCTTGCGGCCCATCAGGTCCAGGGCCTGAATGCCGTTGGTGCCTTCGTAGATCTGGGTAATGCGTACATCGCGAACCAGTTGCTCCTGGCCCCATTCACGAATGTAGCCATGCCCACCGAACACCTGCTGGCCATGCACCGCGCACTCCAGCCCCAGATCGGTGAGGAACGCCTTGGCGACCGGGGTCAACAGTGCCACCAGCTCTTCACTGCGTTTGCGCGTACCCGGCTCTTCGCTGTACTTGGCGCTGTCCAACTGCATCGCCACGTACGTCGAGAAGGCGCGGCCACCTTCGATCAACGCTTTCATGGTCAGCAGCATGCGGCGCACGTCCGGGTGGACGATAATCGGGTCGGCCGCCTTGTCCTTGGCCTGCGGACCGGTAGGGGCGCGGCTCTGCAAACGGTCGCGGGCATACTCGACGGCATTCTGGTAGGAACGTTCCGCCGTGGCCAAGCCCTGAATGCCCACGCCCAGGCGCTCGTAGTTCATCATGGTGAACATCGCCGCCAGGCCTTTGTTCGGCTCACCGACGATGTAACCTACGGCTTCATCGAAGTTCATCACGCACGTAGCCGAAGCCTGGATACCCATCTTGTGCTCGATCGAGCCACAGGTAGCCGGGTTGCGCGCCCCGAGGCTGCCGTCATCGTTGACCAGGAACTTGGGCACCAGGAACAGCGAGATACCTTTAGGCCCCGCCGGTGCGTCCGGCAGCTTGGCCAGCACGAGGTGGATGATGTTTTCGGTCAGGTCGTGTTCGCCGCCGGTGATGAAGATCTTCGTGCCGCTGACCTTGTAGCTGCCATCGGCCTGGGGCTCGGCCTTAGTACGGATGATGCCGAGGTCGGTACCGGCATGGGGCTCGGTGAGGCACATGGAGCCTGCCCACACGCCGGAATACATGTTCGGCAGGTACTTTTCCTTGAGCGCTTCGCTGGCGTGGGCGTTGATCGACAGGCAGGCCCCAGCGGTCAGCATGGGGTACAGGCCAAACGCCAGGCTCGAAGCGTTGACCATTTCCTCAACCTGGGCGGAAATCGCCTTGGGCATGCCCATGCCACCGTACTGGGGATCGCCGCCCACACCTACCCAGCCGCCCTCGGCGTAAGTGTTGTAGGCCTCGATGAAGCCAGCTGGGGTACTTACCGCACCGTTCTCCCAGTGACAGCCTTCTTCGTCAGCCGCGCGGCTGAGCGGCGCGATGGACTTGCTGGTGACCTTGCCTGCTTCTTCCAGGACGGCGAGTGCGGTTTGCGCATCGACCGTTTCGGCCAGATCAGGCAGTTGCGCCCACAGCTCTGCCACGTTGAAGACTTCATTCAGAACGAAGCGCATGTCGCGCAGCGGCGCTTTATATTCAGCCATGACAACCTCTCGCGGGTAGGGTCGGGGCGGTCTCGAAGGACCGCAGCACGGGATTGAATCCAGTGTAACCGAACAACTTTTGCGAGACATAGGGTCATCACGCGACCATATAGTCAATTACAGTCACGCAGTACGAACGGCCCCGCGTCGTGATTGTTGGCCATAAACCATGACACAGTTGCGGCCGGCACCTTTGGCGCTGTAAAGCGCCTGGTCGGCTGACTTCAGTACCTCTTCGGGGTTGCGATGCTCCATCAGGCGTTCAGCGACGCCGATACTGATGGTCACCGATACCGTGCCTGCGCCACTGCCGCTGCGGCGTTGTCGCCCGGCGGAATCGTCCTGCGGCCGGTTGTTCTGGTCACGAAGCTGCATCGTGTAGTTGGCGATCATTTCCCGCACAGCTTCCACATGCGGCACGCACTCCTCGGCGGTCTTGCCGGCGAACACCAGGGCAAACTCCTCGCCACCGTAGCGGTAGGCGCGCCCGCCACCGGTGACCTTCGACAGCCGGCTCGCGACCAGGCGCAATACCTGGTCACCGACATCGTGGCCGTGGGTGTCGTTGAATTTCTTGAAGTGATCGACGTCGGTCATGGCAATCACGTAATTGCGCCCCAGGCGCTGCATGCGCTCGTTCAACGCACGCCGCCCGGGCAGGCCGGTCAGCTCGTCACGGAAGGCCATCTGGTAGGCCTCGTGAGAAACCGCCGCAGCGATCATCAACATCACCTGGCTGCACATGATGTTCAGGGTGAACGGCAGGATGAACGTCTTGGGCAGCATCCAGAAGATACCGATCAGCCCGATGATCTGAGCTGCATGCAGGGGCCTTGGCTCACGCAGGTATTGCACCACCAGCAGGATGAAAACACCCATGAACAACGGGTAGACCATCTGAATCAGGCTCATCCACTGCCCATGCAGTGACGGCCAGCGTATTTCCGCCAACCAGGCCAGCAAAGCCTGGGGAAAGCTTTGCTCCAGCGCCACGGCCACGCTACCCACAGCGAACAGCACCGCGAACCGGGCAAGCAGGTCCTGGGCCAGGTGGGTGCGCTCCTGCCAGGCGCCAAACAGCCCGAACAATGCAGGCAGAAGCAGGCAGACCAGATGGAAGATCACCGCTGCGTCCTCGCGCACACGGCCGTTGTCACGGTAGTAGTCGGTCTGGGTATCGAGCAGGAAATAGGCGATGTAGACCGTGACCATCAAGAACAGCTCGCGCTGGCGACGGTAAACCGCACAGTACGCGCCGCCCAGCAGCAGCACCAAGGTAGGCAGGACGTTGAACAGTGATGTGAAGAAGACGCTGAGGTCTCTTATGTAAGCCGCCGCAAGCCCTGCCAGCAAGAGGATCAGTGAAGGCAGGAAGTGGCTTGCGCGTACAGCGTTTAAACGAAACAAGGGTAATCTCCGACCCGGCAGATCAATAATGGCATTGTGCCCTTACTTCATCGGCAGCGCACATGAATAGATGAATGCACGGGGGTTAACGGCAGCAGGGGCGGAGGGCTTGAGCTTTTCTTGTAACCGGATCTTGGGGCGCGCAGCGGCCCCCGGAAACAAAAAAACCCGCCTGCCGGTCAAGGCAAGCGGGTTTTTGTGAAGCCTTGCGGCTTAGTAGGACAGACCGAAGTGCTCTTCGTCCATCGCCATCAGGTTGTTGGCACCGGACAGCATGGTCGCCACATGGGTGCGAGTACGCGGCAGGATACGCTGGAAGTAGAAGCGCGCCGTCTGCAGCTTGGCGGTGTAGAAGGCCTCTTCCGAAGTGCCGGCAGCCAGCTTCTCGGCAGCCAGGCGTGCCATGTCGGCCCAGAAGTACGCCAGGCACGCATAACCGGAGTACATCAGGTAATCAACCGAGGCAGCGCCTACTTCTTCGCGATCCTTCATGGCAGCCATGCCCACTTTCATGGTCAGCTCACCCCATTCCTTGTTGATCGCAGCCAGCGGCTCGACGAACTCCTTGACCGCCTCATTGCCTTCCTGCGCCTGGCAGAACTTGTGCACGATCTTGGTGAAGCCTTTGAGTGCTTCGCCCTGAGTCATCAGCACCTTGCGGCCCAGCAGGTCGAGGGCCTGGATGCCGGTGGTGCCTTCGTACAGCATGGAAATACGGCTGTCGCGCACATTCTGCTCCATGCCCCACTCGGCGATGAAGCCGTGGCCGCCGTAGATCTGCACGCCGTGGTTGGCCGCCTCGAAGCCGACTTCGGTCATGAACGCCTTGGCGATCGGGGTCAGGAACGCCAGCAGGGCGTCGGCCTTCTTGCGCTCTTCCTCGTCCTGGCTGTATTTGACGATGTCCACCTGCTTGGCGGTGAAGTAGACCATGGCGCGGTTGCCTTCGGCGAAGGCCTTCATGGTCAGCAGCATGCGGCGAACGTCCGGGTGCACGATGATCGGGTCAGCAGCCTTGTCAGGCGCTTTGGGGCCGGTCAGCGAACGCATCTGCAGGCGGTCACGGGCGTACTTCAGGCCACCCTGGAAGGCCACCTCGGCATGGGCCAGGCCTTGCAGCGCGGTGCCCAGGCGGGCAGTGTTCATGAACGTGAACATGCAGTTCAGGCCCTTGTTGGCTGGGCCGATCAAGTAGCCGGTGGCGCTGTCGAAGTTCATCACGCAGGTAGCGTTGCCGTGGATGCCCATCTTGTGCTCGATCGAGCCGCAGCTCACGCCGTTGCGCTCACCTACCCCGCCCTGCGCGTCGGGCAGGAACTTCGGCACGATGAACAGCGAGATACCTTTGGTGCCGGCCGGGGCATCCGGCAGGCGGGCCAGCACGATGTGGACGATGTTGTCGGCCATGTCGTGTTCGCCGGCAGAAATGAAGATCTTGGTGCCGGAAATGCGGTACGAGCCATCAGCTTGCGGCTCGGCCTTGGTGCGCAGCATGCCCAGGTCGGTGCCGCAGTGCGGTTCGGTCAGGCACATGGTGCCTGTCCATTCGCCCGATACCAGTTTGGTCAGGTAGGTTTCCTGCTGCTCTTCAGTACCGTGGGCAGAAATGGTGTTCATCGCACCATGGGACAGGCCGGGGTACATGCCCCACGACCAGTTCGACTCGCCCACCATCTCGCTCAACGCCAGGCCCAGCGACTCAGGCAGGCCCTGACCGCCATGAGCGACGTCATGGGCCAGGCTCGGCCAGCCGCCTTCGACGAACTGCTCGTAGGCTTGCTTGAAACCAGTCGGGGTCTTCACGCCGGACTCGCTCCAGGTGCAGCCTTCCAGGTCACCGACGCGGTTCAGCGGGGCCAGTACCTGCTCACAGAATTTCGCGCCTTCTTCGAGGATCGCGTCGACCATGTCGGGCGTTGCGTCCTGGCAACCCGGCAGGCTCTGATAGTGCGCCTCATAGCCAAGCAGCTCGTCGCGCACGAAGCGAATATCACGCAAGGGGGCTTTGTAATCAGGCATTGCGATGAACCTCTGTGATGAGTCCGGTGGGGAGACCGCTGATACCGACCAGCTCTTGCCGGCTTTCGGTCAAACAGTTGTTTGAAACTTACGTTTAGGACTGACCGATGTCAAGGAGGGACTATGGCGCCATTTACGCCGCGAAAGATGGCGTTTATGCCATCGCCTTGGAATACAGCCATGACTAAGGCAGCGGGCCTGGCCGCGAAGGCGTCGGCTCAGGCAAAAAATGCAGCCTGATCAAACGCATCCGCGGGCAGGCCCGCTTGCACAGAGCCCTGTGCAGGTTTGTGAATGTGTCGCCCTCAGGCGTAGGTATCGATGAACCGACCGAGCATTTCGTCGGAAGCCTTGGCGACTTTCACGCCCAGTTCCACCTCGGTCTTGCCCAGGGCGAGCTGCACTGTGCTGGTGGCAAGGTCCATCTGCTGGCTGCGGTCGACCGCACGCAGGCGCTCGGCCTGAAAATCGCTGGACTGGCTGGTGGCGGCGCGTTCGACAGTGTTGCTGGCGATCTGGCTGGCCGCCTGATCGACGCGGTTCTGCCCGCTCTGGATGGCGCTGAGGCCCGCGTAATAGGCGGAGCTACCGGTGATTTCCATGTCAAAACTCCAATGACGCTGGATGTGGACAGGCCTGATTAAAGCAGGCCTGGGCCATAAAGGCCCGTTTAAATCGCTAATGGCCCCGTGCTATCTGATAGACGTGAGGCATGGTGCTTCAGTCCAGCAAGTCCAGTTGCAGATGCTCCGCGACCGCATCGGCAGCCGCTTGCTTGAGCTTGGGCACCCGCCCCAGGCAAGGCGCCGGCAAGCGCTCGGCCAGGCTGGCGAGGTTCTCCTCCAGGCGCGATGTGCGTGGTTCGATGATATTGGCGACCCAGCCGGCCAGTTGCAGCCCGTCCCTGGCGATCGCCTCGGCGCTGAGCAAGGCGTGGTTGATGCAGCCAAGACGCACCCCGACCACCAGAATCACCGGCAACTTGAGGGCAATCGCCAGGTCGGACAGGTTGGCATGACCAGATAACGGCACGCGCCAGCCACCCGCACCTTCGACCAGGGTGAAATCCGCGCCCTGATCCAGCACGTGGCGCATGGCCTTGAGCAGGGCCGGCACCTCCAGCGTCACACCCGCTTCACGCGCCGCCACATGCGGCGCGATGGCAGGTTCAAAGGCAAAAGGGTTGATGGCCTCATAAGGCAGTTTCAGTGTGCTCTCATCGATCAATGCCTGAGCATCAGCGTTGCGCAGCCCCTTCGCGGTAGCTGTGCAGCCGGACGCTACCGGCTTTGCACCCAGCGTGCTCAGGCCCTGCAGCCGAGCGGCATGCAACAGCCCGGCGGCGATGGTGGTCTTGCCGACGTCGGTATCGGTACCCGCAATGAAATAGGCCTGGCTCATTTCGCTCCTCTCACGCCGTTGGCTTGCGCAACACACCATAGACCACTTGATAGGTGGCGGGCAGCCCTTGCGGCTGGCGGAATGCTTCATACGCCTGCAGCAGCCCCTGCATGCGGGCACGGCCAGTCAAGCCCGACGGCCGCCCGGGATTGATGTTGTGGGCGCCAAGTGCCTTGAGCTCATGGGTCAGCCCGCGCACATGCGGGTAGTGCAGCACATGCGCCTGCTGATGCAGGCCAAGCGGCTCAAGGCCACTTGCCGCACACAGTCGCTGATAGTCCTCGAACCGGCGGAAGCGGTTGACATGCACCATGCCATCCACAGCCTGCCAACTGGCGCGCAATTCATCGAGGGTGCCGACACACAGGCTGCTGAAGGCCAGCACACCGCCCGGGCGCAATACCCGCCGGGCTTCTTCCAGCACACTGGAGAACTGCGCGCACCACTGCACTGCCAGGCTGGAGAAGACCAGATCGACGCTGTGATCACGCAGCGGCAAGCGCTCGGCGTCGCCTGCCACATGGTAGCGGGCCCCGCCCTGCTCGCCTTGGGCATGGCGCAGCATGCCTTCGGCGATATCCACGGCCACGCCCGTCGCCAGGGTGAACCGCTCGGCCAGCACCCGGCTGAAATGCCCCGTGCCGCTGCCCAGGTCGAGCCAGCGCGATGGCGTCAGTGTGCTCGGCAGCTGCTCCAGCAGGGCCACGCCCACCGCGCGCTGCAAGGCCGCCACGCTGTCGTAGCTGGCTGCCGCACGGGAGAACGAGGCCGCTACCTGGCGCTTGTCCGGCAGCGCGCCGGGCAGGGTTGGACGGGAAAGGTCAGTCATCGCCACTCTCATGCAGGAAACTCTTGATACCCGCCGCCAATTCCTGCGGATACTCCAACAGGAAAGCGTGGGAACTCTCTTCAACCAGGCCGACTTCAACGTCGGGCAACAACTCGCTCAGCGCTTTGGCCGCCTCGGGGGGGACCAACGCGTCACTGCCGGCGAACAGGTGCAGTTGCGGGCCGGCGTATGCCTGCAGCGCTTCGCGGGTATCCAGCTTTGCCAGCACCTCAAGCCCGGTGCTCAGGTACAGCGGGTCCGTCTCTGGCACGCCCACGCCCAGCTGACGCAGCAATGTGCGCGGCTGCATGGCACCTTCACTGCACAGGCTCTTGAAACGTTTGAGGGTTACGCCGGTGTGGCTGCGGCAACCGTCGAGGAAGGTCTCGAAGGTGTCATGGGCCATACCATGCGGCCAATCCGCCTGTTCCACGAAGCAGGGGTTACTGGCCAAGGTCAGCAGCCCGCAACAGTGATCGCCACGCTTGCGCGCCAGCTCACTGGCAAGCATGCCGCCCAGCGACCAGCCGCCCAGCCAGGCATCACTGGGCAGTTTGCGGTCAAGGTAATCGACCCACGCCTGTACATCGGGGTCGGCCAGCTCCGGCAGGGGCGCCAGCTCAACCTGCAGGCGCGCGTCCTGCGCACGCAGGCTGGCGGCCAGCGGCTCAAGCGCCGCAGTCCCCAGGCCCCAGCCGGGTAGAAGGATCAGTCGGTTACGCATCGGCGGCCTCCAGCTGTGGATAACAATCGGCCAATGCATTCAACAATAGCTGTACCTGCGCCTCACTGTGCGCAGCGCTCAAGGTTACCCGCAGCCGTGCACTGCCAGCAGGAACAGTAGGCGGGCGGATGGCGGTGACCAGCAGGCCACGCTCGCGCAGCATCTGTGACAGGCGCAGTGCCTGTGCGCTGTCGCCGATCAGCAGCGGCTGGATCGGGGTCGGGCTGTCCATCAGCTGCAGCCCGATCTGCGCCGCGCCCTCGCGGAACTGACGGATCAACCCGGCCAGGTGCTCGCGGCGCCAGGTCTCGCGGCGCACCAGCTCCAGGCTCTTGAGCGTGGCGCAAGCAAGTGCCGGCGGCTGGCTGGTGGTGTAGATGTAAGGCCGTGCGAACTGCACCAGTGCCTCGATCAAATCATCGCTGCCCGCAACGAAGGCGCCCGCTGTACCACACGCCTTGCCCAGCGTACCGATCAGCACCGGCACGTCTTCGATGCCCAGGCCGAAGTGTTCGACGATACCGCCGCCCTGGGCACCCAAGGTACCCAGGCCATGGGCGTCGTCGACCATCAACCAGGCCCCGCGCGCACGCGCCACTTCGGCCAGCGCAGGCAGGTCGGCCAGATCACCATCCATGCTGAATACACCGTCGGTGACCACCAGGGTATTGCCGCAGGCCTTGCCCAGGCGGTTGGCCAGGCTGACGGCGTCGTTGTGCAGGTAACGGTTGAAGCGGGCACCACTGAGCAAGCCGCCATCGAGCAGCGAGGCATGATTGAGGCGGTCCTGCAGCACTGTATCGCCCTGCCCCACCAGCGCGGTGATGGCCCCGAGGTTGGCCATGTAGCCTGTGGAAAACAGCAAGGCTCGCGGGCGACCGGTCAATTCGGCCAGCGCCTCTTCGACCTGATGGTGCGGCGTGCTGTGGCCGACAACCAAGTGCGAGGCCCCGCCACCGACGCCCCAACGCTCGGCGCCGGCCTGCCAAGCGGCAATCACCTCAGGGTGGTTGGCCAGGCCCAGGTAGTCATTGCTGCAGAAAGCCAGCAACGGCTGGCCGTCGACCACGACGTTCGGCCCTTGCGGGCTTTGTAACAGCGGCCGCTGCCGATACAGGTCTGCTGCGCGCCGTTCGGCAAGACGCGCGGCAAGATCGAAGGCCATCTCAGGCAGACGCGGCGTTATAGAACAGCTCGCTGCTGCGTTGCTCGACCAGCGCCTGCTCGATGGCGGCCTGGTGCACTTCGTCGGCATGCTCTTCACGCGCTTCAGGCTTGATACCCAGGCGGGCGAACAGCTGCATGTCCTTGTCGGCCTGCGGGTTAGCGGTGGTCAGCAGCTTCTCGCCGTAGAAGATCGAATTGGCGCCGGCCATGAAGGCCAGGGCCTGCATCTGCTCGTTCATCTGTTCGCGGCCGGCGGACAGGCGCACATGCGACTTGGGCATCAGCAACCGCGCCACCGCCAGCATACGAATGAAGTCGAACGGATCGACATCTTCCTCCTCGGCCAACGGGGTACCGGCCACTTTGACCAGCATGTTGATCGGCACCGACTCGGGATGCTCGGGCAGGTTGGCCAACTGGATCAGCAGGCCTGCACGATCGTCGAGCGACTCGCCCATGCCGAGGATGCCACCGGAGCAGATCTTCATCCCGGCATCGCGTACGTAGGCCAAGGTCTGCAGACGCTCGCTGTAAGTGCGGGTGGTGATGATGCTGCCGTAGAACTCCGGCGAGGTATCGAGGTTGTGGTTGTAGTAATCCAGGCCGGCCTGGGCCAGCGCCTGGGTCTGGTCCTGATCGAGCTTGCCGAGGGTCATGCAGGTTTCCAGCCCCATGGCCTTGACCCCTTTGACCATTTCCAGCACGTAGGGCATGTCCTTGGCCGAGGGGTGCTTCCAGGCGGCGCCCATGCAGAAGCGGGTCGAGCCGATGGCCTTGGCCCGTGCCGCTTCTTCGAGCACCTTCTGCACCTCCATCAGCTTCTGTTTTTCCAGCCCGGTGTTGTAGTGGCCCGACTGTGGACAGTATTTGCAATCTTCCGGGCAGGCGCCGGTCTTGATCGACAGCAGCGTGGAAACCTGCACGCGGTTGGGGTCGAAATGCGCCCGATGCACAGTTTGCGCCTGGAACAGCAGGTCGTTGAACGGTTGCTGGAACAGGGCCTTCACCTCGGCCAGGGACCAGTCGTGACGTGTTGTTGCAGTTGTGCTGGCGCTCATCGGCGTTTCCTTGTTTAGGCTGTAGCTGGCGCCGGGACAGGAATGCCCGCCAGCGCATCACGGATAGCTCGCATAGTCATGGAAGGCCTATGAACTGTCAACCTTGGTTAAAAGCACTGGTTTACAAGTGTACGAATATTGATCACCACTGTTTGCTGTGCGGCGCTTCTGCCCAGCAGCGCCACCCCATCTGCATGGCGTGCGAGGAAGAACTGCCGTGGCTGAATGAGTACTGCATGCAGTGTGCGCTACCGCTGCCAATGGCCGGCCTGACCTGCGCGCAGTGCAGCCGCCGTCCACCTGCCTTCGAACAAGTGGTAGCGCCGTGGTATTACAGCTTTCCCGTGGACACACTGATCAGCCGCTTCAAACACAATCGCCAGTGGCCATTTGGGCGCTTGATGGCCGAAATGCTCAGCCTGGATTTGCGCCACCGCTTTACCGATGGCCTGGCCAAGCCATCGCTGCTGTTGCCTGTGCCACTGGCAAAGCGTCGACAGCGCGAGCGTGGCTTCAACCAGGCAGGCATGCTGGCAAGGTGGTTGTCCAAGGCCCTGGCAATCGACTGCAACGAGCGATGGCTGCAGCGCACCCGCGAAACACCGGCGCAGCAAAGCCTGAATGCCAAGGCCAGGCGGCGCAATCTGCAACAGGCCTTTGCGGTGGTTGATCAAGGCGCATTGCACGGCCTGCATGTGGCCGTGGTCGATGACGTGCTGACCACCGGTGCCACGGCGCACAGCATCGCAACCCTGTTACGCGGCGCCGGCGCACGTCGGGTCGATGTGTATTGCCTGGCACGCACGGCAAAACCGGGGCAAGCTTGACCGGTCAGTCCCAGATAGGCGCCATCATGACCCTGCCCGCTCTCCTCACCCAGCATATCGCTCGCCGCCCACAGCGCATCGCGTTGCTTCAGCATATCGCTGAGCAAGGTTCGATCACCCGCGCCGCCAAGGCCGCAGGCATCAGCTACAAAGCCGCATGGGACGCCATAGACGAACTCAACAACCTGGCCAGCCAGCCGTTGGTCGAGCGCAGCACCGGCGGGCGCGGCGGCGGTGGCGCACGCCTGTCCGGCGAAGGCGAGCGGGTACTGCGCCTGTACCAGCGTTTGCAGGCCTTGCAGGCGCAGATTCTCGAAGCGGCCGAAGAGTCCAGCGACCTTGACCTGCTTGGGCGCCTGATGTTGCGCACCAGTGCCCGCAACCAGCTGCAAGGCCAGGTCAGCGGCTTGCGCCGCGAAGGGCGGCACGACCGCGTGAGCCTGGCGCTGGGTGGCGGGTTGGAAATCGAGGCACTGATCACCCATGACAGCACGTCACGCCTGGAGCTGGCGCTCGGCACCAGGGTGGTGGCGCTGCTCAAGGCCGGGTGGGTGCAGCTGTTGAGCGCCGCAGACGAAGCCGAAGCGGGCAGCAATGTGCTCAAGGCAACGGTGGAACAGGTGATCGCGGATGGGCATGACACCCGTGAAGTGAGGCTGGCGTTGGGTAATGGGCAGACACTCTGTGCGTTTGCCGAGGCCCACTGGCTGGCACGAGCGGCACTGGCACCCGGTAGCCAGGTCCGGGTGCAGTTCCATCCGTCCCACGTATTGCTGGGGGTACCGGTGTAGGTTGCTCGCGCCACCCGCCAGAGGGCCGTCACTGATACCATGAGCCCCTGCAGCCCACCCCGGAGCCACCATGTCTCACCCCTTCGCGACCCTCACCCCCGACCTGGTACTGGACGCCGTGGAGAGCCTCGGCTTTCTCAGCGACGCCCGGGTACTGGCCCTGAACAGCTACGAGAACCGCGTCTACCAAGTGGGTATCGAAGGCGAGCAACCACTGATCGCCAAGTTCTATCGACCCGGCCGGTGGAGCAATGAAGCGATTCTTGAAGAACACCGCTTCACCGCCGAACTCGCCGAGTGCGAAGTGCCGGTGGTCGCCCCGCTGCAACACAATGAACAGACCCTGTTCGAGCACCAGGGCTTTCGCTTCACGCTGTTCCCCCGCCGCGGCGGCCACGCACCGGAGCCAGGCAACCTCGACCAGCTCTACCGCCTGGGCCAGTTGCTCGGCCGCCTGCATGCGGTGGCGGCCACACGCCCGTTCGAGCATCGCGAGGCCTTGACTGTGGACAACTTCGGCCACGCGTCCCTGCGAACCCTGCTGGAGGGCGACTTCGTACCCCGGGAATTGCTGCCCGCCTTCGAGTCTGTAGCGCGCGAGCTGCTCAAACGGGTCGAAGACATCTACGCACGCACGGAGCACAAGGTGATGCGCCTGCACGGCGACTTGCACCCCGGCAACCTGATGCACCGCGACGACGTTTACCACGTCGTCGACCTCGATGACTGCAGGATGGGCCCGGCCGTGCAAGACCTGTGGATGATGTTGGCCGGCAGCCGTGAAGAACGCCTGGGCCAACTGGCAGAGCTGATCGACGGCTACAACGAGTTTCACGATTTCGACCCGCGCGAGCTCCCCCTGATCGAACCCCTGCGTGCCTTGCGCCAGCTGCACCATAGCGCCTGGCTGGCACGGCGCTGGGACGACCCGGCATTCCCGCGCAGCTTCCCCTGGTTTGGCCAGCCGCGTTACTGGGGCGATCAGATCCTGGCCCTGCGCGAGCAAACGGCGGCGCTCGATGAGCAACCACTGAAATTGTTCTAAATGCCTGCAAAGGTCTGTCTACAATAGGCGTCGCTGTATTTAGCTACCTAAGCAAGGATTCTGCATGCACGCCGCAAACCCGCGACGCGGGTACATTCTTGGCCTCTCGGCCTACATCATCTGGGGCTTGTTCCCCCTCTATTTCAAAGCCATACAAAGCGTCCCGGCGGTTGAGATCATCGTCCATCGGGTGCTCTGGTCCGCCCTGTTCGGCTCGCTGCTGCTGTTGGTGTGGAAGCACCCAGGGTGGTGGCGCGAGTTGCGCGACAACCCACGCCGCCTGGCCATCCTTGCCCTCAGTGGCGCCCTGATTGCCGGCAACTGGCTGACCTACGTGTGGTCGGTCAATAACGGGCGCATGCTCGAGGCCAGCCTGGGCTACTACATCAACCCGCTGGTGAACGTGCTGCTGGGCATGCTTTTGCTGGGTGAGCGCCTGCGCCGCCTGCAATGGCTGGCAGTGGCCATGGCCGCAGTAGGTGTGGCGCAACAGGTGTGGCAAGTCGGTAGCCTGCCGTGGGTGTCCCTGGTACTGGCATTGACCTTCGGCTTCTATGGCCTGATCCGCAAACAGGCACCGGTGGCGGCGCTGCCCGGCCTGGTGGTGGAAACCTGGATGCTGGTGCCCCTGGCGCTAGGCTGGTTGCTGCTGCACCCTGCGGCGATGAGTGCACAAGGCAGTTTCTATACCAGCAGCGAGGCGCTATGGCTGATCGCCGCCGGGCCGGTAACCCTGATACCGCTGGTGTGCTTCAACGCCGCTGCGCGGCACTTGCCCTACACCACCCTGGGCTTCCTGCAGTATCTGGCGCCAACCCTGGTGCTGCTGCAAGCGGTACTACTATTTGACGAGCACCTGTCTCCCAGCAGCCTGATGGCTTTCCTGTGTATCTGGGCTGGCCTGGCGCTGTACAGCGTCGATGCCTGGCTGAATCTGCGCAAGCGCGCCTGATCAAAAAATGATCAAAACTCTGCAGGCCACGCCGTCCGTGGCCTGGCAGAACATCTCCAGAGGTTATCCACACCCTCGTCCCCGTGGTTTGTGCACAAGCTATTGATTAGTGGCTGTTTTTTGAACAAACAGCGGGAGGGCCTGCCGTCTCTGGGTTAGCGCGGAGCGCCCCCAGGTTATCCACAGGGCATTCCCCGATTAATCGGGATAACCCGCTAGCGCTTGGGCTCACTCTTGCGGCCGCAATTTCAACTCCACCATCAAGTCATCCGCCAGGCTCTCCAGCTTGTGCTGCAGGTCGTCCAGCGACAAGGTCAATGGCAGCGCCAGCAAGGCATCGGCATGGAACAACGGCTCGCTGCTCATCGGCGCCGGGCGTACTTCGGTGGTGAAACGCTCAAGGTTCACCCCTTGCTCAGCCAGCAAACGGGTGATATCCCGTACGATGCCAGGGCGATCATTACCCACCAACTCCATCGCGATCGGCTTCCAGGTACAGGAAGGCTCGATGCCGCTTTCTGCGATCAGCACACGGATATCGTATTGCCCCAGGGCCTGAAGCGATTTCACCAGCTCATCGTAGCTCTCTGCCGGCACGGCGACCCGCAGAATGCCCGCGAATTGCCCGGCCATACGCGACATACGGCTCTCCAGCCAGTTACCGTTGTGGTCGGCTATGCACTGGGCAATCCGTTCGACCTGGCCGGCCTTGTCAGGAGCAATCACGGTCAGTACAAGATGATCCACAGGCCTTCCTCTGCGTCGTGCCGCCTGCAGCGGCGGGAATTGGTTCAGTATAGGCAAGGCGCGGCAACCTGCCGCAGGACGGTCTGGCGAACTAATCGTGTACTGTTTCAAGATTTATCTGGAACAATCCACCGGTTTTTTGCGAACATAGCCACTCCCAGCGTGACCCTCTGCGACCTGCCGGTCGCGGAGCGACGCTTTTAGTCTGATGTTCACCGGCCCGCTGCTTCATGTAGTATGCGTCGGCGCGGACTACAAAACGTCGTTACGATGTCTGCCAAGGCGCCTGTGAAAATACGCCAACCGCTCGCCAGCCCGCCTGGCGAGCCGCACCCAGCCGCTCTCATGAGTGGTGAGAGCATGTACTGGTGCCGTGTTTAGAGAAGCGCTACAGGCTTAATACAGAAGAGCGAAAGCGAAATAGCTGAGCAAAGGTGAGGCAAGCAATGACTGGATACGTTCAAGTCGGTGGCCTTCAGGTCGCCAAGGCCCTGTACGACTTCGTCAACAACGAAGCGATCCCTGGAACCGGCGTCAAGGCCGATGCGTTCTGGGCCGGGGCAGAAAAGATCATCAACGACCTCGCCCCAAAGAACAAAGCCCTGCTCGCCAAGCGCGACGAGCTGCAAGCCAAGATCGACGCCTGGCACCAGGCACGCAAAGGCCAGGCACACGACGCCGTCGCCTATAAAAGCTTCCTTCAGGAAATCGGCTATCTGCTGCCACAAGCCGACGATTTCCAAGCCACCACCCAGAACGTGGACGAAGAAATTGCCCACATGGCAGGCCCACAGTTAGTCGTGCCGGTGATGAACGCCCGCTTTGCCCTGAATGCCGCCAACGCCCGCTGGGGCTCGCTGTACGACGCACTGTACGGCACCGATGTCATCAGCGATGAAGGTGGCGCAGAAAAAGGCCAGGGCTATAACAAGGTCCGCGGCAACAAGGTCATCGCCTTCGCCCGCGCCTTCCTCGACGAAGCCGCGCCGCTGGCTGCTGGCTCGCACGTCGACTCCACCGCTTACCGCATCGAAGGCGGCAAGCTGGTCGTTGCCCTCAAGGGCGGCAGCAACAGCGGGCTGCGTGACGACGCCCAGCTGATCGGTTTCCATGGCGATGCCGCCGCGCCAACCGCCGTGCTGCTCAAGCACAATGGCCTGCACCTGGAAATCCAGGTCGATGCCAGCACCCCGGTCGGCAGCACTGATGCCGCCGGTGTGAAAGACATCCTGATGGAATCGGCGCTGACCACCATCATGGACTGTGAAGACTCGGTCGCTGCCGTCGATGCCGACGACAAGGTCATCGTCTACCGCAACTGGCTGGGCCTGATGAAAGGCGACCTGGCCGAGAGCGTCAGCAAAGGCGGCAAGACCTTCACCCGCACCATGAACCCCGACCGCGAGTACACAGCGCCCAATGGCGGCACCGTGACCCTCCACGGTCGCTCACTGCTGTTCGTGCGTAACGTGGGTCATTTGATGACCAACCCGGCAATTCTCGATGCCCAAGGCAACGAGATTCCCGAAGGCATCCAGGATGGTCTTTTCACCAACCTGATCGCCCTGCACAACCTCAACGGCAACACCAGCCGCAAGAACACCCGTACCGGTAGCGTCTACATCGTCAAACCGAAAATGCACGGCCCTGAAGAAGTGGCGTTCGCCGCCGAGATCTTCAGCCGCGTCGAAGACCTGCTGGGCATGCCGCGCAACACCGTCAAGGTCGGCATCATGGACGAAGAGCGCCGTACCACGGTCAACCTCAAGGCCTGCATCAAGTCGGCAGCCGAGCGTGTGGTGTTCATCAACACCGGCTTCCTCGACCGTACCGGTGACGAAATCCACACCTCCATGGAGGCCGGCGCCGTGGTGCGCAAAGGCGCCATGAAGAATGAAAAGTGGATCGGCGCCTACGAGAACAACAACGTAGACGTTGGCCTTGCCACCGGCCTGCAAGGCCGTGCGCAGATCGGCAAAGGCATGTGGGCCATGCCGGACCTGATGGCTGCCATGCTCGAGCAGAAGATCGCTCACCCGCTGGCCGGCGCCAACACCGCCTGGGTTCCGTCACCGACCGCCGCCACCCTGCACGCGCTGCACTACCACAAAGTCGATGTACAGGCGCGTCAGCGCGAGCTGGCTAGCCGCACCCCGGCTTCGGTCGACGACATCCTGACCATCCCGCTGGCAGCTGACACCAACTGGTCGGCCGAAGAGATCCGTAACGAGCTGGACAACAACGCCCAGGGTATCCTCGGCTACGTGGTTCGCTGGATCGACCAGGGCGTGGGTTGCTCCAAAGTGCCCGACATCAACGATGTGGGCCTGATGGAAGACCGCGCTACCCTGCGTATCTCGGCCCAGTTGCTGGCCAACTGGCTGCGCCATGGCGTGGTTACCCAGGAGCAGGTGCTGGAAAGCCTCAAACGCATGGCAGCCGTTGTCGACAAGCAGAACGCCGGTGATGCCCTGTACCGCCCGATGGCGCCGAACTTCGACGACAACATTGCATTCCAGGCTGCAGTGGAACTGGTGGTGGAGGGTGCCAAGCAGCCAAACGGTTATACCGAGCCGGTCCTGCACCGCCGCCGCCGCGAGTTCAAGGCGCGTAACGGGCTGTAACCTGCAACGGGCCGCTCGGCGGCCCGATCGCAGGCAAGCCGGCGCTCACAGGCACACCACTGACCCCAAAGGTTGTGAAAACCCTGTGAGTGCCGGCCTGCCGGCGAACGGCCAGAACAGCCACCTGAGCTACCCTAGCTGCAACTCTTTCTTCACCAACCCCAGCAATTTCCCCAGATCCACCGGTTTGAGCAGAAAGTCCACCACCCCCAGGTGCATCACATCCACCGCCTCCTTCACATCGGTGTCGCCTGACACCACGATGATCGACAACGCCGCGCGTTCCGACTCACGAATCTGCCGAATCAGCTCCAGGCCATCCTTGGGCTCCATGCGCAGGTCGGTGATCATCAGGGCGATACGCGGTTCGTAATGCAGTTTGAACATCGCCTCCTGGGCACCATCGGCCTTCATGCAGTCGATCCCTCTGCTCTTGAGGTAAAGGCACAAAGCCTCGCTGTTCACCGGGTTGTCATCAACCACCAATACCACCGGCCTGGATGCGACGGGCGCACTCAGACCGGCCAATGCCTCGCGCTCGGCGTCACTCAGGATGTCGTCATGCTCAACCATGGTCGTCTCATCAAATAGTCTTGCTCATCGGTAAGACCGCAGCTTGCGATATTGATCACATTACGCTCATAGACTTACGTCCAATGGGCACCGCACGGCCGTCAGCCGACCATGGGGGCCGAGAACAACAAGGCCGCACCTATATATAGATATATATAGTTCGGCGTAGCGATACGGTCAGTGTCATGAGCAAAAACGACGCCTACAGCCAGGCGGGCAGAACCGCAGTTCTGCAAAACATTCAGGGCACCCTGCAGTTTTTGCAGCGTTTCCCGCCGTTCAACCAAATGGAACACAGCCACCTGGCGTTCCTGGTGGAACAGTGCCAGTTGCGTTTCTACGCCAGCGGGGAAAGCATCATCAAACCCACCGACGGCCCGGTGGAGCACTTCTACATCGTCAAGCAGGGCCGCGTGGTCGGTGAGCGCCAGCACCTGGTCAAGCCCGGCGTGGAAACCACCTTCGAGATCACCAGCGGGGAGTGCTTCCCGCTGGCCGCCCTGCTTGGCGAACGCGCTACCCGCACCGAGCACCTGGCAGGCGAGGATACGTTCTGCCTGCAATTGAACAAAGCCGCCTTCATCCGTGTGTTCTCCCTGTCGGATGTGTTTCGGGATTTTGCGCTGCGCGGCGTCAGTAGCTTGCTAGACCAAGTCAATCAACAGGTACGTCAGCAAGCGGTGGAAACGCTCGGCACCCAATACTCGCTGAACACCCCGCTGGGTGAACTGGCCATGCGTCACCCGGTGGTCTGCACCCCGAACACGCCGCTGCGCGACGCCGTGCGGTCGATGCACGAGCAGCAGGTCGGCAGCATCGTGGTGGTGGATGCGCAGCGTTACCCGGTGGGCATTTTCACCCTGCGTGACCTGCGCCAGGTGGTGGCCACTGTCGATGCCGACCTCGGTAGCGCCATCGAGCGGCACATGACCGCCAAACCGTTCTACCTCAGCCCGCGGGCCAGTGCCTTCGACGCGGCCATGGCCATGACCGAGCGGCACATCGCCCATGTTTGCCTGGTGGACAACCAGCGCCTGTGCGGCGTGGTCTCGGAGCGCGACCTGTTCTCCCTGCAACGGGTCGACCTCGTGCACCTGGCCCGCACCATCCGCCATGCACCGCGCCTGGACTCGCTGGTAGCGCTGCGTGGGGAGATCGGCCAGCTGGTCGAGCGCATGCTTGCCCACGGCGCCTCCTCGACCCAGATCACCCAGATCATCACCCTGCTCAACGACCACACGGTCTGCCGGGTCACCGAACTGGCGCTGGCCGAACGTGGCGACCCTGGGGTGCCATTCAGCTGGCTGTGCTTTGGCAGCGAAGGGCGCCGTGAGCAGACCCTGCATACCGACCAGGACAACGGCATCCTGTTCGAGGCGGCCGATAGCCACGAAGCCGAAGCCATTCGCGCCCGCCTGCTGCCGCTGGCCCACTACATCAACCAATGCCTGGCCCAATGTGGCTTCACCCTGTGCAAGGGGAACGTCATGGCGGGCAACCCCGAGCTGTGCCTGTCGCGCGCTGAATGGGCACGGCGTTTCGCTGGCTTCATCCGTGAAGCCAGCCCAGAGAACCTGCTCGGCTCGAGCATCTATTTCGACCTGCGTGTGGTCTGGGGCGACGAACAGGGTTGCGAACAGCTGCGCCAAAGCGTGCTTGAACAAGTTGCCGAAAACCGCATCTTCCAGCGCATGATGGCCGACAACGCCCTGCGTCAGCGGCCTCCGGTAGGCCGCCTGCGCGAATTCGTCCTGACCCGCCAAGGCAACGACAAGGCCGCTACCCTGGACCTCAAGGTCCAGGGCCTGACCCCCTTCGTCGATGGTGCGCGGCTGCTGGCCCTGGCCAACGGCATCGGCGCCTGCAACACCCTGGAGCGCCTGCGCCAGTTGGTCGACAAAGGCGTTATCCAGGCGCTCGACGGCGCGGCCTACGAAGAGGCCTACCATTTCATCCAGCAAACGCGCATGCAGCAGCACCAGCGCCAGACCCGCGACAATCAGCCTTATTCCAACCGCCTCGATCCGGACAGCCTCAACCATCTGGACCGGCGCATCCTGCGTGAGTCCCTGCGCCAGGCGCAGCGCCTGCAAAGCAGCCTGGCCCTGCGGTACCAGCTATGAGCCTGTTCGCCTGGCTACGGCCTGCCGCCCCGGCCCTGGACGATGCGCTGCATCAACGCCTGGCGCGCCTGCCAAAACCCGCACCGCTGGGCGTGTGCTCGCTGCGTGAGCAGCGCTGGGTGGTGCTGGACCTTGAGACCAGCGGCCTGAACCCCAACCGCGATCAGGTCTTGTCGATCGGTGCCGTAGCCATCGAAGACGGCGCCATCGACTTTTCCCAGCAGTTCGAGCGCACCCTGCACCGCCCGGCCCAGAAAACCAACGCCAGTGTACTCATCCATGGCTTGGGCCCGAGCGCCCTGGCTGCTGGCAGCGACCCAGCCAAGGCGTTGCTCGAACTGCTCGAGTTCATGGGTGACAGCCCGGTGCTGGCGTTTCATGCACCTTTCGACCAACGCATGCTGGCTCGGGCGTTGAAAGAAACCCTTGGCCATCGCCTGCAGCAGCCGTTCCTGGATGTCGCTGAACTGGCGCCCATGCTCAACCCGGACACGGTACTGCGCGAAGCAGGGCTGGATGACTGGGTGGCACGCTTCGGGCTGCAGGTGGATGAGCGCCACCACGCCAGCGCCGATGCCCAAGTCACTGCTGAACTGGCGTTGATCCTGTTCAGCCAGGCGCGTCGCCAGCAGTTGGACAGCCCACTGCAGCTGGAGCAGCGCTTGCGCGGGTGGCGCCGGCGCAATGTACAGGGGCACGGGCTTTAGAAACCTGTGGGTTGAAGGCGCTGCCCTGTGAGATCGGGCGCAGCCCCCCTGATAGTGGCAACCCGATAAGCGTCCATTGCGGCCTGCCCCCCGCCTCTGCAACAATCGCGAATAATTATCGTTAGTTAACGCATTCGTTCCGGGGGGGACACTGCTTGTCTTCTGCTCAGAGCCCACACGCCGAACTGGTCGGTACGCTGTACCGCGACCACCGCAGCTGGCTGCTCGCCTGGCTGCAACGCAGCATGGCCTGCCGCCAGCGTGCCGAAGACCTGAGCCAGGACACCTTCGTGCGCCTGCTCGGGCGCGAACACCTGGACACCCCCCGTGAGCCGCGCGCATTCCTGGCCGCAGTAGCCAAAGGGCTGATGTTCGACCATTTTCGCCGCGCCGCCCTGGAGCAGGCCTACCTGGCCGAGCTCGCCCGCCTGCCAGAAGCCGAACAGCCCTCCCCTGAACTGCAACACCTGATCCTCGAAGACCTCAAGGCCATCGACCGCCTGCTCGGCAAGCTGTCGAGCAAGGCACGCACAGCGTTCCTGCACAATCGCCTGGATGGCATGGGCCACGCCGAAATCGCCGAGCGCCTGGGTGTATCGGTATCGCGGGTACGCCAGTACATCGCCCAAGGCATGCGCCAGTGCTATGTAGCGCTGTATGGGGAGCCGACGTGAACAACTCACCGGTTTCTGCCGGGGTCCTTGAAGCGGCCATCGCCTGGAAACTGAGCCTGGACGGCGGCACCGGTACGCTCGACGAGCGCAGCGAGTTCATGCGCTGGCATGCCGCCAGCGAGGAACACGCTCGCGCCTGGCGCCAGCTGGGCACCCTCGATCAGCGGGTCAGCGCCGCAGCCGGCCCCGCGCGCCAGGCCCTGCAGCAATCGCGCGCAGGGTTGCGCCGGCGGGTGGCGAAGGTGGGCGGCGGGCTGGCTGGCATGTTCCTGCTCGGCTCACTGTTGGCCTGGGTCGGCGCGCCATCGCTATCGGCAAGCTACTGGCTGGCCGATCAGCGCACCGCCACCGGCGAACTGCGGACCCTGCGTCTGGAAGACGGCACGCTGCTGAGCCTGAACACTCACACGGCAGTCGACATCGACTACGAAGGGGACCAGCGTGTACTGGTGCTGCACCAGGGGGAAATCTCGGTGGAGACCGGCCACCAGGACCCTCGCCCGTTGCTGGTGCGCACCGACGATGGCCGCCTGCGCCCCCTGGGCACTCGCTTCCTGGTGCGGCGCGAAAACCACGGTACCCGCCTGGAAGTGCTGCAGTCCTCGGTTGCAGCCCAGCCGCTCAACAGTGGTGACGAGCAGGTCCTGCGTGAGGGTCAGCAGGTGCTCATGAACGCCAATGGCTTGGGCCGTATCGCCCCCGTGCAAACCGGTGCGGATGCCTGGACCCGCGGCATGCTGGTGGTGGACAACGTGCGTCTTGCCGACCTGGTGGCGCAGCTGGGCCAATACCGCAGCGGCCACCTGGGCGTAGCCGATGAAGTGGCCGACCTGCGCGTGACGGGGAGCTTCCCGCTGACCGATACCGACCTGGCCCTGGCTTCACTGGCCCCCGCGTTGCCGGTGAAGATCGAGCGGCATACCCAGTGGTGGATCAACGTGGTGCCCAAGTAGGGCCTCAACGCCCTCGTCGCCGGGACGCCCGGTGCTGCGTTCCTTCACTGTTGATCAGCGCAATGCCGCCCCGTGAGGGCCGGCTTGCCGTTGATGAGGCTGAGCTGGCTGCGTACAAATACAAACCATTTCGATTTTTTTTCAGAGGCCCCTGTCACTTCTGAAATCTCGCTCGGCAAGGAAGCAATTAGCACTTATCCGTCGAGGAACCGCTGCATGTCCCGTGCCGTTGATCGTATCCTGCGCCCCAGCCTGATGGCCTTGTCCATCGCCCTGGCTGCACCGTTGGCCAGCCCTGCCCTGTTCGCCGCCGAGCAGTCCGCACAGCGCGCCTACGACCTGCCCAGCGCCCCGCTGGCCACCACCCTGAACCAGATCGCCAGCCAGTCGGGCATTGCCCTGGCCATCGACCCGGCACTGGTCAGCGGCCGCAACTCGGCGCCGGTCAACGGCCAATACGACGGCCTCGGCGCCCTGCAGGCAGCCCTGCTCGGCACCGGCTTGCAGTTGCAGCAGAGCACCGTCGGCAGCTACAGCCTGGTGGCAGTCCCTGATGGCACCCTGGCGTTGCCCGAGACTGCGATCAATGCCAATGCCTCGTACGAAAGCGCTTGGGGGCCGGTTGACGGCTACCTGGCCAAACGCAGCGCCGCGGGCACCAAGACCGATACCGCGCTGGTCGAAATTCCACGTTCGATTTCCGTCGCCACCCGTCAGCAGATGAGCGACCGCGGCGTCCACAGTCTGGATGATGCGGTGCGCTACATGCCAGGCATCGTATCGGCCAGTTTCGGCAGCGACACACGCTATGACTGGATGCGCGTAAGGGGCTTCGAACCGACTCAGTTCCTTGACGGCCTGCCGCTGCCACGCGGCGTCTACGCTAACCCTAAAGCCGAAACCTGGAACCTGGACCGCCTCGCATTGCTGCGTGGCCCGGCGTCCTCACTCTATGGGCAGACCCCACCCGGCGGCCTGCTGGACATGGTCAGCCGCCGCCCCCAGGCCGAAAGCGCCAACGAAATTGAAGTGCAATACGGCAGCGATAACCACCGACAGATCAACTTCGCCAGTACCGGTAAAATCGATGACCAAGGCCAGTTCCTGTATGGCATCAGTGGCGTTATCCGCGATGGCGGAACGCAGATCGACCACATAGACGACAAGCGCTACAACATTGCCCCAAGCCTGACCTGGAACATCGATGACGACACGTCACTGACCCTGCTGACCCAGTTCACCCGCGACGATACAGGCGCTACCAGCCAGTTCCGCCCCATCCAGGGCACCAAGATCGACATGCCATTCGGCAAGATCTCCCACCACAAGAACCTGGGGGATCCGGACTACGAGTTCTACGACCGTACCTACTACGCGCTGGGGTATGCCTTCGAACACCGAATCAATGATGTGTGGCAGTTCCGCCAGAACCTTCGCTACACAAAGACTGATCTGTCCTTTCAGACCATCACCCCTGGCAGCTACAACGAAACCACACCTCCAGTGCAAGACGACGGTACCGTCAGCCGTATGTCTACCAATACCGATGAAGACATCAGCCAATTCGCAGTGGATAACAACTTCCAGGCTGACTTCACCACGGGGGGCATCAGCCACACCCTGCTGATCGGCCTGGACCACCAACGCGTCAACACGAACTACCTGTCGATCTTTGGCTTCAACGTGCCGGACAGCAACGTCATCAACCCGGTCTACGGGCTACCGATCACACGCCCGGATCGCTCAACGGCGTTCTATGACTACAACCAGAAAACCCGCCAGACCGGCTTGTATTTTCAGGACCAGATGGCATTGGGCAACTGGCGCCTGACGCTGGGCGGTCGTGAAGACTGGGTGCATACCAGCACCAGATTCCTGAACCAGGGCGATGCCACCAACACCCAGAGAGACAAGAAATTCAGCAGCAACGCGGCCATCAGCTACGTCTTCGACTCGGGCTTGGTGCCTTACCTTTCGTATGCCGAGTCGTTCCAGCCGGCAAGCAATGCGTCCGCATCCGCCACGGAGTCTTTCAAACCGACAGAAGGCAAGCAGTGGGAGCTGGGCATCAAATACCAGCCACCGGGCTCCAACACCTTGTTGTCGGCAGCCGTATATGACCTGACTCAGAAGAACGTCTCGGTCACCAACAACGAGGGCGGTGTGACCGTCACTAGCCAGACTGGCGAAGTGAAAGTTCATGGCCTGGAGTTGGAAGCCGTTTCCGACGTCACCGAAAACCTGAAGATGACAGCTGCCTACACCCTGGCCAAGTCCGAAGTGCAGGACGGCCTTTACAAAGGCAACCGCCTGCAGTTGATGCCCAACCAGCAAGCCTCGTTGTGGGCAGACTACACCTGGCACACCGGCGTGCTCGACGGCTTCGGCATCGGCGCCGGCGCGCGTTACACCGGCAATACCTATGGTGATCAAGGCAACACCTGGCTGGGCAAGGCTGATGCGTACACCGTGTTCGATGCCTCCGTGCACTACGACCTAGGGCGCCTGAGCAACAGCCTCAAGGGTGCGTCGGTAGCGGTCAACGCGACCAACGTGTTCAACAAGGACTACATCTCCACCTGTGACAGTTATTACTGCTACTACGGTGACGAGCGCAGCGTCGTAGCAAGCGCCAGCTACAAGTTCTGAGTACCCAGGGGCCGCCAAGCGGCCCCCATGAGAAACTTTGGTACCGTGATGAAAAGCCAAACCATCCGCCGCTGGTCCGTGGTTCACACCTGGAGCAGCCTGGTCTGCACCCTGTTCATGCTGCTACTGGCCATCACCGGCCTGCCGCTGATCTTCCACCACGAAATCGAACACCTGCTCGGCGACGCCCCCGCGCTGCGCGAAATGCCTGCAGGCACCCCCCACCTGGACCTGCAACAGCTGGTGCTCAAGGCCGAGCAGCATCGTCCCGGCGAGGTAATGCAGTACGTTGGCTATGACGAGGACGAGAGCAACGGCGTGGTGGCCATCACCGCTGCCACGGCGGGTACCGACCCCAACTCGTCACACACCTTCATGCTCGATGCCCGCACCGGCGAGGCCGTCGCCATGCCGGCCGCCAACGGCGGTTTCATGATGATCATGCTGCGCCTGCACGTCGACCTGTTCGCCGGGCTGCCCGGCAAGCTGCTGCTGGCGTTCATGGGTGTACTGTTCGTGGTGGCGATCGTCTCCGGCACCGTGCTCTACGCACCCTTCATGCGCCGCCTGCAGTTCGCCACGGTACGCCACGACAAGTCCCGGCGCCTGCGCTGGCTGGACCTGCACAATCTGATCGGGGTGGTGACCCTGGCCTGGGCGCTGACCGTCGGTGTAACCGGGGTCATCAGCGCCCTGTCCGACCTGGTCATCGCCGCCTGGCGCAACGACAGCCTGGCCACCATGGTCGCGCCCTACCGTGACGCCCCGCCACTCACCGAGCGCGCCCCGGCCAGCCGACTGCTGGACATCGCCAAGCAGGCCGCGCCCGGTATGCGCCCAGACTTCATCGCCTTCCCCGGCACGCGGTTCTCCAGCGAGCACCACTACGCCGTGTTCATGAAAGGCGCCACCCACCTTACCTCGCACCTGCTCACGCCCGTGCTGATCGATGCGCGCACCCTGCAGGTGACCGCCGTGGGCGAACGCCCCTGGTACATGGACGCCATGGGGCTGTCGCAGCCACTGCACTTCGGCGACTACGGTGGGCGGCCGATGCAGATCCTCTGGGCAGTGCTCGATGGGTTGACCATCATCGTGCTCGGCAGCGGCCTCTACCTGTGGTGGGGCAAACAGCGCAAACCCCGGGAGGCCCGGGCATGAGCCACACGTCGCAACAGACCCTGCGCATTTTCACCTGGCCAGCCGCCATCGGCCTGCTCGGTGCCGCCGGCCTGTTCGCCGCCTTGCTGGGTGACGGTGCGTGGGATGCCCTGGCCTGGCTGGGCCTGGCCGTGCCCGTCATCCTAAGCCTGCGCGGGTTGTGCCGGCGATAACCGGCTACCGCTTCGGCCCTTGCCCCGGGCCGTAACGTTGCGCCTCCCTGACCGAAGGAGCGCAACATGCTACCGCTGGAACGTATCGAATTCCTCGACCATCAGATCACCGCCCTCCTGGCGCAAATGCCGAGCCCCGACCGGCCACGGCTCACCCGTCAGCAGCTACAGGGCGAGCTGGCGGAATACTGGGCAGCCACCGATACCCAGGGCCGCTCGCGCAGGGTGCGCCTGTGCGATCTGCGCCGGGCCATGATGCATGCCGAGTTGACCCTGCGCCTGGGCGACCAAACCTTGCCCACCCCTCAGGCCGATGCCCTGAGCCTGTGCCTGGACCTGCCCTACGCCTGGCAACGCCGCCCCCAAGCGATGGCCACACGTGCCCAGGTCTACCGCCTGGTCCTCAGCCGTAGCCAGCCCCACAGCCGCGCCGTGCTACCAGGGATGTTCGTGGTCATCACCGGTACTGACGAGGCCGCCGAGCTCTCCCCGGAGCAGCCCCGCGGGCCGGCGTTGCTGTGCGGCCTAACCCAAGGCATCGAGGCCTATGCCTCGCTGGCCGACCTGCACCTTGAGCTGTGCGAACGCCTCGACGACCCGCTACAGGGCCCGCCACTGCTGCGCCTGCTGGTCGATGCCGAGCGTATGGAGCACGCCGCCAAGGCCGACCGCCTGCGCTATGAATGGTATGCCGATGACCCGGTGCAAGCCCAAATCGACATCCTGATCGAAGCGCAGCGCCTGCGTGTCAACCACGCCTGGGCCACTGCCCAGGGCGCGCTGGCACCCACGGCCGAGGCGCTGCGCGAGGCCCTGTCACTGACGGCCGATGTCGGCAAGCAGGCGTTGCTCGACACGCGCTACGGCCTGCTGCTGGAAAAAAACCTGCCCAACTGGTTGACCACGGCAGGGCCCCAGGCGCTTTCGCACATCATGCAGGCCATGCAACAACTGGTCGCCGCCGGCAATCGCATCGCCGCACCAGGCATCCTCACCTTGGCGCAGTTTCGCGAGCAGGACAGCTTGCTGGGCTGGGCCCGCGCCCGTGTAGAGGAACGCCTGCGCCACGATCATGGCCTGCGCTACGCAGCTGCCGACATCATGGTCCATGTGGTGCACAGCCGTCAGGCCGGCCCGCAGCTGAACCCCTTCAACCCTTCGATCTACGTCACCTGGCGGGGCTTCGAGCAGGTCGGTGGGGTAATGGTCGAGCTGACCAGGGAGAGTTACCCGCTGGACGAGTTGGCTTTGTGCAACCTGAACTGGTTCGACTACGACTATTGGCTCACCGCCCGGGTGACCCATCGCCAAGACAAGCCGTTACCCGAGGCACTGAACCCGGCCTACATCAAGGCGATGATCAGAAACCTGAATGTCGGCGGCAGCTATGATGCTTACCTGAAAACCCAATTGATCGATTCCCCGGTCGGGGGCTGGAGGCTCAATGCCCATGCCCTGATCAACCGGGCCCGCATGCGTGCCGAAGTGGCCAAGGCGCGTTATGCCGGGCACCTTGGCAACGCCCAGGGTGAACAAGGCTATCGCTGGGTACGCCAGGTACTGGACTACCCACACAACGCGCTGCGCCCGCCCGTGGACAACCACCGCATCACCGTGCGCCAATTGACGATCCATGGTCATACCCTGCAAGGGGTTCTGCTGATCAACGCCGAAGGCTCTGGCACAGACGCCTTCGTCCTGTACACACCGGACGCACCCGACCGCCGCGCCTGGCGCCGGCTGAGCAATGCTCGCGAACTGATGCGGCTGCTGCGCCAGCAACCGGCCCTGCGCGCCTACGTCGCGAGCCGCCTGCCGCTGCTGTCACCTGTGCGCATCGAAAAACTGCTGAACAAGGGCCGGCTCGGCCCGGCACTGCGCATCCTGGCAATCGAGGATGACCTGTTCTTCGCCTACTACATGGCCGAGGTACGCGGCTGGTTGGCGGTGGTCGATGCCCGGAGCCGCACCACCGGGGAGGCAGATCTTCAGCAGGGCACCGCGCTGGTGTGGCGCCTGCTCGACCTGATCAGCCTGGTACTGCCTGCGCGTGTACAGATTCCCCTAGCCATGGGACGCATGGTGATCGAAACCTGGGCGGGCCTGGAAGCCTTCAGCGAGGACGATATCAACGGTGTGCTGACCCATACCTACAACGCCCTGAGCTATGCCAACGATGCAGGTACCGGCGCGGTCAGCGCCGGCCTGATGCGCCGTATGATGCGTGGCCTGCCGACGCAACCACCGCTGCCACTGCCCTCGCGCTACAGCATCACGCCTGCGCTCGAGCACCTGCGCTTCACCATTGACGGTGTGCACGGTGAAGGCGTCTTTGAAAAATCATCAGCCTTCGAAGGGCTGACCCAATACTTCATCCAGGACGCCCACGGCCGCTATTACCAGGTCTCGTTCGACGGGCGTCGTTGGCGTGTCATCGACCCTACGCAGCCGGACGCTTACCTGCTGCAGCCAGTCAAACGCCTGGCCAATGGCAACTGGGTGATCGACTCCCCGGTGCTGTGGTACGACGGCTTGCCCGATCTACCGCAGTTGCTGGCCAGCTGCCGCCTGCAGCCGCCGTTGGAGGGTGAAGCGGTGGGCACGCAGGCGGGGCTGTGCCAGGCAGACGACCAGCTCTACCTGCAAACCCCTGCCGGGCAACTGCCCTTGCGTGCGCACCTGCTCGCCGGGCGCTACCACCTGGTGATCCCGCACGCCCGGCAAGCCGGCGTGGTGCCGTGGGCGATCCTGCGCTGGCAAGACCAGCAGTGGCGCATCCGGGTACGCCAGGCCGGGCGCAGCAGCGATTGGCTGGCGCTGCCGGATGCCTACTCGCCGAGCCTTGGCAACAGCCGGTCCAGGCGCTGATGCAAGGCACTGCTGCTCGGCCAGTTACGCAACAGCCGTGCCCGGTCACGGGCGTAGGCCGGTGCGAAGCTGAGCGCGGTGGCGTGCTGGCACATGGCGTCGAGGTCGATCAATGACCATTGGCCGTTGTGCCAGAACAGGTTGTGGCCTTTGAAGTCGCCGTGGCTGATACGCTCGCGGATCAGTTGCTGCATCACCTCCACCAAGGCATCGACTTGCTCTTCAGGCGCCTCGCCGTTTTCCACATAGGGCGCGAAGCACGCAGTCAGGTCCGGGCCATCGACATGTTCGGTGACCAGGTACGCCCGGCTGCGCAGGCCCATGACGCGCTGCTCCAGCACCGCCAACGGGCGCGGCGTGGCGATGCCCAGGAACTCCAGGCGATGGCCTTCGATCCAGGAGTGCCAGGCCCGGCTCGGGCGCCAGAAGCGCTTGAACCAGTGTGCGGTGTTCTTGATGTTGTAGCGCTTGAGCACCAGTGAGCGCCCACCCACTTCGACACGCGCCACGCTGGCCGCGCCGCCTGTCTTGTACAGGTGGCCCTGGTCGATCAAGGTATCGGCCTGTTCCAGCACCGGCAACATGGCCTGGACTTCGCTGCGACGGATCGAGCGTAAGCCCGAGAGGCTGCGCTCGACGCTGAACAGCGTGCATTCGCGGCCGGCCTTCTCCAGGTAGTCCTTAAGCCGCCAGCTGCGCACCTTGTCCACCTGCTTCTGCAACGCCTCCATGGGCAAGGCGTGCTCGGCATTGGCCAGCAAGTAGTGCACCAGCAGCTCTTCGATGAAGGGCTCCAGGCGCTTGGGCAACTGCGCGAAGAACACCCCGAGGTTTTCCAGCACACGCGGGCGCGACAGCTGCTGGCCGGGTGTTTCGGCCTTGATGCCAGCGCCATCGATGAGGTACAGCTTGCCGCCGTGACGCAGCAGGTTGTCCAGGTGCAGATCTTCCTGCCAGAGGCCCTTGGCATGCATCTGGGCAACGGCGGTCAATGCTTCGCCAAGCACCAGGTGCTGTTCGTCGGCAAGCACCGGCAAGCCTGCCACTTTGTCCCAGGCATCGGCCAGGCTTTGGGCGCCGTCGAGGAACTCGAACAGCAGCCAGCCACCCTCACCGTCCTTGAGCCCATCGGCAAGCAGCCTGGGCGTGGTCAGGCCCTGCTCGGCCAGCAGCTTCACACCCTCCAGCTCCCGCTGGAAATGGCGCGCGGCGTTGCCACCCACCAGCAACTTGGCCAACACCGGCGTACCGCGCCATACCCCGGCACCGACATAGCGCTGGCCCGGCAACACCCGCAGCAGGCTGAGCAACTGAAGTTCGGCGTTGCCAGCGGCGTCGGCCAGGCTGATCGAGAGCGGCAGTGAAGGGCTGCGCCCGGCATCTTTCAATTCAGACAAACGCATCAGCGGGCCTCTTTTTCACGACGGCGTTGTGTCAGCCGCTGCAACCAGGTGCCGACCAGCGCGCTGTCGGCCGGCAGGGCAAGGTAGGCAGCCAGCAGCGTGCGCACCTGCGCTTCGCTCCAGGCCGGGGCGCGGCGCAGCAGCGGCTCCAGGTCCTTCAGGCGGTCGCGCATGCCGAACAGCAGTGGCCGGGTCTTTTCCAGGTCGATCAGTTGCGCGTCCCAGCCTTCGCGGCGCTGGCGCAGGAAGATGTGCTTGGGGTAGAAGCAGCCGTGCACCTGGCCGGCGCTGTGCAGCGTGCGCGCCAGCTGGCCACAGGCCTGGAGGATACCGTTGCGCTCAGCGTCACCGAGCTGCGGCCATTGGCCCAGCAGGCTTTCCAGGTCGCTCCAGTCATCCAGGGCACGGGTGAGCAGAATCGCCCGGTGCTGGCCCGCGTGCTTGCGCTCACCGTAGAACACTGCCTGCAAGGCCGGGATATGCAGCTTCTGGTAACGGCTGATGTTGCGGAACTCACGGGCGAACGTCGGCTCGCCGAACGGGCGGTGCAAAGTGCGGGTCAGGTAGTCGCTCTGGCGCTTGAGGTAATACCCTTTACCCTCGAGCTCCAGGCGATAGACACTGCTCCAGCCGCCACGGCCGGTGTTGGGTTCGTCCACGGCATCGAGCTGTAGCGCCCACAGCGCTTCGAAGTCATTCAGGCCATGGCGTTTGAGCAGCGCGAGGTCCGCGCTGGCCAGGTAATCGGTCATTCCCTTCCCTCAAAGAAGCTCAGTACCTGACGGACCCGGCGCTTGTCGCGTGTATTCAGGCGCTGACGCCCGCGGTACTGCAAATAGAAGCGCAGACGCTGGGTCGCCGTCAGGTGGTATTTGGCGACCTTGTCCAGGCATGCCAGGTCCTTGATCAGCCGGTGGCGCCACATGAAACCGCGCCAGAAGTCGCCGGTGGGGCAATCGATGAAGAACAGCGTGCCCCGGTCATCGACCAACAGGTTGCGCCACTTGAGGTCGTTGTGGGCAAAACGATGTTCATGCATGACCCGGGTATGGCGCGCCAGCTGTTGGCTGATATGGTCGACCCAGGCGCGATCGGCCAGGCGCGGATCATTGCGCTCAGCCAGCGCCGACAGGTCTTCGGTGCGGGGCAGCTCGCGAGTGATCATCGCGCCACGGCCAAACGCCAGGCCTTTGCGCTCAAGGCCCCAGGCCACAACCTCGGCGGTGGGGATGTCCCATTTGGCGAACTGTTTGAGGTTCTGCCATTCGGCCTTGATACGCGGCCGGCCGAGGTAACGGCGCATGTGTTTGCCGGCGCCGGTGTAGCGCTTGACGTAATAGTTGACCCCGTCACGCTCGACGCGGACCACCTCGCTGAGCGGGTCACGGGTCAGGCGCTCACCCTGCAGGGCAAACACCGCATCAAGAGTGCCGAAGTCCGCCGCCAGGTGTTCATAGCCCGGCGCCAGTGTCCAACCCGCCATCAGAGTGCATCCCCATAGCGTTGTTTGCGATCGTAGAGTTTCTGCGCCTTGCGATCCAGCCAGGCCAGCAGCGCGGCTTCCTCGCTGAGGACCTGGCGCAGCGGGCGCTGGAAGTAACCACGCAGGAAACGCAGCTTGTCGCGCCGGGTCAGGCCGATGTCCAGCGCCGAAAAGTACAGCGCGGCCAGGTCCTTGTCCCGCCAGCGGCGGCTGATTTTCGCCCGGGTCTGGGCGCGGTGCAGGTCGATGACCGACAGCTTGAAGTCTTGCGCCGTCACCGGGCGATCGGTGTGCAGCAGGAAGTGGCAGATGTAGCAGTCGCGGTGGTTGACCCCGGCGCGGTGCATGCCGCCGGTCATCTTCGCCACTTCGGCGATCAGCGCGTGCTTGAGCGCAGGCTCAGGCGGCTGCCTGACCCAGTCGATGCTGAAGTCTTCCAGGCTGATGGTCGGCGCCAGCTCTTGAGTGACGATGAACGAATGCTGCGTGGCCGGGTTGCTGCCACGCTCGCCGTAGGCCACTGCAGTCATGGTCGGCACGCCGACTTCATGCAGGCGCTCGATGGCCCGCCATTCCTGGCCGGCACCCAGCACCGGAAGCTTGGCGGTGAGCAGGTTCTTGAAGATTTCGCCCCAGCCAATGCCCCGGTGGATCTTGACGAAGAAACCTTCGCCATCGACCTCGGTGCGCAGCGTGCGGCGACCTTCCAGCTCGCGGTACACCTCGCCTTGCAGGGCTTCCACGGCATCGAAGGCATCACGCCCCGCCCACAGGCGCTTGAAAGGTTCGGCCAGTATCAGCTTCATGCGCTCTCCTGCCCCAGAATCACGTCGGCGGCGTGCTGCGGCATGCTGTACAGGTCGGCGGTATCGGCAAAGGCCAGCCCATTGCGCGACCACTCCGCACGCGCCGTTGGCGCTTCGAGCATGCGCTGCAGGTAGCCATTGAGCTGTTCCTGCTCGAACGGCTCGTCGAGCACCAGGCCGCTGTCGGCCTCGGCAATGTAATGGGCATAACCGCAGACCTTGGAAACCAGCACCGGCAAGCCCGCCACCAGTGCTTCGAGCAGCACGGTGCCGGTGTTCTCGTTGTAGGCCGGGTGAATCAACAGGTCCGCACCCAACAGGAAGCGTGGAATGTCACTGCGCCCCTTGAGAAACTGCACCTGCTCGCCCAGGCCCAAAGCTGCGCTCTGCAGCTGGAACACCTTGGGGTCGTCCTGGCCTATGACCATCAGCCGGGTGCGCTTGCGCAGAGACGCCGGCAGAGCGGCCAGGGCTTTGAGGCTACGGTCGACGCCCTTGGTTTTGAAGCCGGAGCCGATCTGAACCAGCAGCAGGTCGTCATCGCCCAGGTTGAACTCCTTGCGAAACGCCGCGCGGATCTCGGCGGCATTGGCCGGCGCACGGCGGTCCTGGGAAATGCCGGGCGGCAGCAGGTGGAAGCGCTCGACAGGGGTGCCGTAATGCTTGATGAACAGCGGTTGCTGCACCTCTGAAATCATCAGCACCTCAGTGCGCGCATCCTTGGCGAACACGGCCCGCTCGTACTCGGCAAAGTGCCGGTAGCGGCCCCAGCGGCGGTACAGGCCGCCACGCAGGGTCTGGGCCTTGTCCTCGAAACAGCCGTCGGCCGCGTAATACACGTCCAGGCCCGGCATCTTGTTGAAGCCGATCAACCGGTCTACCGGGCGCTTGGCCAGATCGGCCTGCATCCAGGCACTGAGTTTTTCGTTGCGACGGTGGTTGAACAGCGCCTTGACCGGCGCCACCAGCACCTCGAACCCGGGCGGAACGTCGCCTTCCCAGATCAGCGTGTAGACACGGATCTGGTGGCCCCTCTTCTGGCATTCCAGGGCAATGCGCATGAAGTCGCGCTGCAGCCCGCCGAAGGGGAAATATTTGTAAAGCACGAAAGCCAGTTGCATCAACGGACATCCTCAGCCAGCAGCAACGCGCTCAAGCGGCTCGCCACATGCTCGGGATTCAGGCGAGTGAAGCACAGTGGCCACTCGCGTTTGAGATCGAACCGGCGCAGGTCGTCGGCGCTCGGTTTGTAGGTGCACTTTTTCTGCAGGCACGGTGCACAGGGGAAATCGCTGGCCTGATGGACTTGTACACGGCCATAGGCGCCGGTCAGGCCCGGGTTGGTCGGGCCGAACAGCGAAATGGTAGGCACATCCAGCGCCGCCGCCAGGTGGCCCAGCCCAGTGTCCACCGCAACACAGGCCTTTGCCGCCGCCAGCACGCGGGCAACACCGGCAAGGTTCAATCTGGGGAGCACCTGGCAGTTGTTCAAGCCCTGGGCAATACGCTCGGCGCGGTCTTTCTCGGCCTGGTTGCCCCATGGCAGGCATACCTGCAGCCTGCTGCGGCCCAAGCGTTCAGCCAGCTCGCGCCAGTAGGCCTCGGGCCAGTGCTTGGTCGCCCAGGTGGTGCCGTGCAGAAACACCACGTACGGCGCTGCCGGCGGCAGTTGCAGGCGGTCCAGGTCCAGGCCGTACTTGCCGATACCTTCGGGCAGGTCATAGGCCAGCGCCATGGCGAACAGCTGGCGCACGCGCTCTACCGCATGCTGGCCGACGGCGACCGAAAGGCGCCGGTCATAGAAGCGGCTGGCCCAGCCCTCGCGCGCCGAGTAACGGTCCAGGCCAGCCACCGGCGCCTTGACGTAGCGGGTCAGCCAAGCCGACTTGACCAGCCCCTGGGCATCGATCACCAGGTCGTACTTGCGCTCGCGCACGCGTTGCTTGAACGCCTTCCACTCGCCGCTCTTGATGGTCTGCCAGACATTCTTGCGCCAGCGCCGAATGGCCACCGGTATCACCTGGTCGACCGCCGGGTGCCAGCTGGGGATCTCGGCGAAGCCTTCTTCTACCACCCAATCGAAGCGGATGCCCGGGATCGCATGGGCGGCATCGGTGAGCGCCGGCAGGGTGTGGATCACATCACCCAGCGACGAGGTCTTGATGATCAGTACCCGCACTTACTCGACCTCGGCCACGGTATCGATCAGGTTCGGCCCACCCAGGCTGTGCAGGGCGGCGATGACTTTGCCCGGCTCCAGCAGACGCAGGCAGTTGTAGTGGCCGAAGCGGCAGGTGCGGTCGAAGCATGGGCTGCACTCGATGCCCGTGCGCACGACCTCCACCTGCTCGGCCAACGGCGGGGTGAAGCCCGGCGAGGTCGAGCCATAGACGGCAACCAAAGGGCGGTTCAACGCCGCCGCAACGTGCATCAACCCGGAGTCGTTGGACACCACCGCGTTGGCGCAGGACATGAGGTCGATCGCCTCGGCCAACGAAGTTTCGCCTGCCAGGTTGCAGGACTCTTCACGCAAACCCGGGATCAGCCGGTCGCGGATCTGTTCGCCGACCGGGTGATCGTTCTTCGAGCCGAACAGCCAGACCTGCCAGCCTTGGCGAATCATGGCGTCGGCAACGTTGGCGTAGTGCTCTGCCGGCCAGCGCTTGGCTTCCCCGAACTCGGCGCCTGGGCACAACGCAAGCACCGGGCGGTCCAGCTCCAGGCCGAACTTGGCCAGCGCGGCGTCACGGCTCGGCGCTTCGATCTGCAGGCTCGGCCGAGGATAAGGCTGCGGCAGCTCGGCACCCGGCGCGTAGGCCAGTGCCATGAAGCGCTCGATCATCAACGGGTAGCGGGCCTTGTCCAGTTTACGCACGTCGTTGAGCAGGCCGAAGCGCATTTCGCCGCGCCAGCCGGTGCGCCTGGGGATGCCGGCAAAGAACGGCACCAGCGCCGACTTCAGCGAGTTGGGCAGCAGGATCGCCTGGTCGTACTGCCCGGCCAGGGACTTGCCGATGCGCCGGCGCGTAGCCAGTTCCAGCGCGCCATGGCCGAGCGGGAAGCTCAAGGCCTGACGCACTTGGGGCATGCGCTCAAGGATCGGCCGGCTCCACTCGGGCGCCAGCACGTCGATCACGCAGTCGGGGTGCTGCTGTTTCAGGCACTGGAACAGGGTTTGCGCCATCACCATGTCGCCAACCCAGCTGGGGCCAATGATCAGTATTCTCATGCTTAGTCCAGAAACGCTCGGGGAGGCTACAGGCTGCGGTACAGCCTGGCCTCCCCTCTTTATATTCAGGCTATGTGGCGGACAGTGTACCACCCGGGCCGCTTCGCGCCCCAATCGCCACCAAGCCGGCCCCACAGGGGGCATGCAGGCCTCAGGTACTGCAAGGCACCTTTGCAGGCCGGCTTGCCGGCGATTGGCCCTCAAGTCAAACCGAGCTGCGCCCAAATCCTTCGAACGTCGCGGCGCTCATCGATAAACTGTGCCGCATCGATCACCCCGGCCTGCTTCTGCAGGGCCTGGCGGTGCGAGGCTGAGCGAAACGCCTTGTACACTTCACGCAACAAAACCGCATCGCTGGCCGGCATCAAGCCTGCCTGCTCCAGCTCTTCCAGAATGCGAATGTTATCGGTCCAGCGCAGTATGGCCGGATGGTCGTGTGACCAGGCCAAAGCGGCGTATTGCACCATAAATTCGATATCGACGATACCGCCGGCATCCTGCTTGATATCGAACGCCATCCCCGCATCGAAGGCATTGCCCGCGGTGCCTGCGGCGGTAGCCTTGGTGCCGAGGTTGTCGCGCATCTTGGCGCGCATCTCGCTGACTTCGCTGCGCAGCTTGTCCAGGTCACGGGCCTGGCCCAGAACCTTGGCACGCACCCCCTCGAACGCTGCCGCCACCTGCTTGCAGCCCACCAGCACGCGGGCGCGCACCAGGGCCTGATGTTCCCAGGTCCAGGCTTCGTTCTGCTGGTAGCGCTCGAACGCGCCCAGCGAGCTGACCAAAAGCCCCGCGGCGCCCGAGGGCCGCAGGCGCATGTCGACGTCATACAGCTGGCCGGAATTGGTTTGCGTGGTCAGCAAATGGATGATGCGCTGGCCCAGCCGCGTGAAGAACTGCGCGCTGTCGATCGGCTTGGCGCCATCGGTTTCCGCCTGCGGGTCACCGTCGTGGATGAACACCAGGTCCAGGTCCGAGCCGTGGCCCAACTCCAGGCCGCCTACCTTGCCGTAGCCAAGGATGATGAAGCCCGGGTCGCACAGGCTGCCATCGGTGCGCTTGGGCTGGCCGTGACGCGCCACGGTCTGGCGCCAGGCCAGGGCCAGCACCTGGTCAAGAATGGCTTCGGCCAGCCAGGTCAGGTAGTCGCTGACTTTCATCAATGGCAGGTTGCCACTGATTTCGGAAGCGGCCACGCGCAGGCTGTGGGCCAGCTTGAAGTGGCGCAAGGCCTCCATCTGTTGTTCAAGATCGTCCTCGGGGATGCGCGTCAGCCGCTCACGCAGCTCGGCGGCCAGCTCCGGCGCCAGCGGCGGGCTGAACAGGCGGCCTTCATTGAGCAACTCATCGAGCAGCAATGGGTAACGGGCAATCTGTTCGGCGATCCACGGGCTGGCAGCACACAGGGTAAGCAGGCGGCGCAAGGCCCCCGGGTTTTCAGTCAGCAGCACCAGGTAGGCCGAACGCCGCGCCACAGCTTCGACCAGCGGCAATACCCGTTCCAGCACCAGGTCAGGGTTGTCATGCTCGACCGCCTGGGCCAGCAGGCGCGGGATGAAGGCATCCAGGCGTTCACGGCCGATGCGCTGCATCGACCGCAACTGTGGGCTGGCACGCAGCCCCGCCAGCCTGCGCAACGCTTCGGCGGGCTGCTTGAACCCGGCTTCTTCCAGCTGACGGCCGGCGGCCTCCTCATCCTGCGCCTGCTCCCACAAAGGCGACCACTCGCCGCCAACCACCAGGTCACCCTCGCCGTCTTCTTCATCCGGGTCGGCGATGACCTGGCGGAAGTGCCAGTCGACACGGCCGCGCCAGTGCATCAGCTGCTCGTGGAAACTCTGCCAGCCGCTAAAGCCAAGCACATAGGCCACGCGCTCACGGTCAGTCTCATCATCGGGCAGCATCTGCGTCTGGCGATCGGCAATGGCCTGGATGGCGTGCTCGGTATAGCGCAGGAACTCATAGCCTTCGCGCAGCTCCGCCACCACAGCCGGCGGCAGATAGCCTTGGCCTTCCAGGGTCGCCAGCACTTTCAGCAATGGCCGCTGCTGCAGGCTCAGGTCGCGCCCGCCATGGATCAGCTGGAAGGCCTGGGCAATGAACTCCACTTCACGGATGCCACCGGCACCGAGCTTGATGTTCTCGGCCATGCCCTTGCGCCGTACCTCCTGCTGGATCAGCTGTTTCATGGTGCGCAGCGCTTCGATCGCCGAAAAGTCCAGGTAACGCCGGTACACGAACGGGCGTAGCATCTCCTGCAATTGCGCGCCTGCCGCCTGGTCGCCAGCCACCACCCGCGCCTTGATCATCGCGTAGCGTTCCCAGTCGCGGCCCTGATCCTGGTAGTACTGCTCCAGGGCATTGAAACTGAGCACCAGCGCACCGGCCGAGCCGTAGGGGCGCAGGCGCATGTCGACGCGGAACACGAAGCCATCGACGGTGACCGGGTCGAGCGCCTTGATCAGGCGCTGGCCCAGACGGGTGAAGAACTCCTGATTGTCCAGCGAGCGCTTGACCCCTTCGGTCTCACCGCCCTCGGGGAAGGCGAAGATCAGGTCGATATCCGATGACAGGTTGAGCTCGACCGCCCCCAGCTTACCCATGCCCAGCACCACCATATGCTGCGGTTCGCCGCTGCGGTTGCCGATCGGCGTACCGAACTGCTGGCAGTGGCGCGGATACAGCCATTGATAAGCTTCGTCGATGGCCGCGTCGGCCAGGTCGGACAGGTCACGGCAGGTCTCGCCCAGTTCGGCCTGGCGGGTGATATCGCGCCAGATGATGCGCAGCTGCTGGCGGTTGCGCTCGCGGCGCAGGTTGCGTGCCAGCTCGTCTTCACTCGACGCCGCCTGGGCCGTTGCCGCAATGTGCCCACGCAGCTCGCCCGGCGCATAACGGCGGTCCATCTCGCCGCTGGCCAGCAGGGCAAACAGCATCGCCGGCTCACGCTGGGCCAGGCCGAGCACGAAGTCGCTGGCGGCGGCCACCTGGTCGAACTGTTGCCGGTGAGCCGGGCTCCAGGCGTTCGGGTCGAGCGCCGGGTGGCTGCTCAGGGCATCGAGCAGAAACTGCCGATTACGGGCGACCAGCGGTTGCAGGGAGGCAGGCAGTTCGAGCGGCAAAGGCAGGCGCATGGTCTATCCTTGATCGGCGAGAAAGAGAGAGGAAAAAGCGGCCACGAGGAAACCGGACCACGGTTGGACTGTCGTACAAAAGTTGGAAATAGCTGAAAAAAACGAATCATTGGCAAGAAACATCAAGAATCACCCGCTCGTAGCACAACGCCAACCAACATGAACGTTTTTCCTCACAAGCCACGGTGCGACCAAACGTCGCATTTGTGTAGTTTTACTACTACCCCACCCGTGCAAAAGCATGAAATGCGAAAGCAAATGTAGTAAAACTACACGCCGCCGGGTCACACTCCGGTAATCCAAGAATTCACGACGTCTGCCCATAAGGCCAGTCGCAAACTCAGGCCCCCGATTCTGGTGGCCTTTCCGCCCTGGAGCAAGCCATGCAAGACCTCGATCCAATCGAAACCCAGGAATGGCTGGATGCCCTGGAGTCGGTCCTCGACAAAGAAGGCGAAGACCGCGCTCATTACCTGATGACCCGCATGGGCGAGCTGGCCACCCGCAGTGGCTCTCAGCTGCCGTACGCGATCACCACGCCATACCGCAACACCATCCCTGTCACCCACGAAGCACGCATGCCTGGCGACCTGTTCATGGAACGCCGCATTCGCTCGATGGTGCGTTGGAACGCGCTGGCCATGGTGATGCGCACCAACCTGAAGGATTCGGACCTGGGCGGCCACATCTCCAGCTTCGCCTCCAGTGCCACCCTGTATGACATCGGCTTCAACTACTTCTTCCAGGCCCCGACCGAAGAACACGGCGGCGACCTGATCTTCTTCCAGGGCCACGCTTCGCCAGGCGTTTACGCCCGTGCCTTCATGGAAGGCCGCATCAACGAAGAGCAGATGAACAACTTCCGTCAGGAAGTGGACGGCAAAGGCCTGTCTTCGTACCCGCACCCATGGCTGATGCCTGACTTCTGGCAGTTCCCGACCGTTTCGATGGGCTTGGGCCCGATCCAGGCGATCTACCAGGCGCGCTTCATGAAGTACCTGGAAGCCCGTGGTTTCATCCCGGCCGGCAAGCAGAAGGTCTGGTGCTTCATGGGCGACGGCGAGTGCGACGAGCCGGAATCCCTCGGTGCCATCGCCCTGGCCGGCCGCGAGAAGCTGGACAACCTGATCTTCGTCATCAACTGCAACCTGCAGCGCCTCGACGGCCCGGTTCGCGGCAACGGCAAGATCATCCAGGAACTCGAAGGCGTGTTCCGTGGCGGCGGCTGGAACGTCAACAAAGTCGTCTGGGGCCGCTTCTGGGACCCACTGCTGGCCAAGGACACCAACGGTGCCCTGCAGCGCCGCATGGACGAAGTCATCGACGGCGAGTACCAGAACTACAAAGCCAAAGACGGCGCGTACGTTCGTGAGAACTTCTTCAACACCCCAGAGCTCAAGGCCATGGTCGAAGACCTGTCCGACGAAGAGATCTGGAAGCTCAACCGTGGCGGTCACGACCCGTACAAGGTCTATGCGGCCTACCACCAGGCGGTCAACCACAAAGAGCAGCCAACCGTCATCCTGGCCAAGACCATCAAGGGTTACGGCACCGGTGCTGGCGAAGCCAAGAACACCGCGCATAACACCAAGAAGGTCGACGTCGACAGCCTGCGCCACTTCCGTGACCGCTTCGACATCCCGGTCAAGGATGCCGACCTTGAGAACCTGCCGTTCTACAAGCCCGAAGAAGGTTCGGCCGAAGCCAAGTACCTGGCCGAGCGCCGCGCAGCCCTGGGTGGCTTCGTACCGCAGCGCCGTGCCAAGAGCTTCAGCGTGCCGACCCCGCCTCTGGAAACGCTGAAAGCGATCCTGGACGGCTCGGGCGACCGCGAAATCTCCACCACCATGGCCTTCGTGCGTATCCTCGCGCAGCTGGTCAAGGACAAGGACATCGGCCAGCGCATCGTGCCGATCATCCCGGACGAAGCCCGTACCTTCGGTATGGAAGGCATGTTCCGCCAGCTGGGCATCTACTCGTCGGTCGGCCAGCTCTACGAGCCAGTCGATAAAGACCAGGTGATGTTCTACCGCGAAGACAAGAAGGGCCAGATCCTCGAGGAAGGCATCAACGAAGCCGGCGCCATGTCGTCGTTCATCGCTGCCGGTACCTCGTACAGCTGCCACAACCAGCCGATGCTGCCGTTCTACATCTTCTACTCGATGTTCGGCTTCCAGCGTATCGGCGACCTGGCCTGGGCCGCTGGCGACAGCCGCACCCGTGGCTTCCTGATCGGCGGCACCGCCGGCCGTACCACCCTCAACGGTGAAGGCCTGCAGCACGAAGACGGTCACAGCCACATGATGGCGGGCACCATCCCGAACTGCCGCACCTATGATCCGACCTACGGCTACGAGCTGGCGGTGATCATCCAGGACGGCATGAAGAAGATGACCGAAGAGCAACAGGACATCTTCTACTACATCACCGTGATGAACGAATCCTACCAGCAGCCAGCCATGCCGGCCGGTGTCGAGCAAGGCATCATCAAGGGCATGTACCTGCTGGAAGAAGATACCCGCGAAGCCGCGCACCACGTTCAGCTGATGGGCTCCGGCACCATCCTGCGCGAAGTCCGCGAGGCGGCGAAGATCCTGCGTGAAGAGTTCAACGTCGGTGCCGACGTGTGGAGCGTCACCAGCTTCAACGAACTGCGTCGCGACGGCCTGGCCGTGGAACGCGCCAACCGCCTCAAGCCTGGCCAGAAGCCTCAGCAGACTTACGTCGAAGAGTGCCTGGCCGGTCGCAAGGGCCCGGTCATCGCGTCCACCGACTACATGAAGCTGTTCGCCGAACAGATTCGCCAGTGGGTACCGAGCAAAGAGTTCAAGGTCCTGGGTACCGATGGCTACGGTCGCAGCGACAGCCGCAAGAAGCTGCGTCACTTCTTCGAAGTCGACCGCCACTTCGTGGTGCTGGCTGCCCTGGAAGCCTTGGCTGACCGTGGCGAGATCGAACCGAAGGTGGTGGCCGACGCCATCGTCAAGTTCGGCATCGATCCGGACAAGCGCAACCCACTGGACTGCTGAGGAGTATTTTTAAGTGAGCGAACTCATTCGCGTACCTGACATCGGCAGCGGTGAAGGTGAAATCATCGAGCTGTTCGTCAAGGTCGGTGACCGTATCGAGGCTGACCAGAGCCTGCTGACCCTGGAGTCCGACAAGGCCTCCATGGAAATCCCGGCCCCCAAGGCCGGTGTCATCAAGGAACTGAAGGTCAAGCTGGGCGATCGCCTGAAAGAAGGCGACGAGCTGCTGGTACTGGAAGCCGAGGGCGCCGCTGCGGCGGCCGAGGCTCCCGCTGCCGCACCTGCCCCTGCCGCCGCTCCGGCTGCCGCTGAAAAGCCAGCTGCCGAAGCCGCCCCTGCGCCGGCTGCAGCCCCTGCTGCCGCCAGCGTGCAGGATATCCACGTACCGGACATCGGTTCGTCGGGCAAGGCCAAGATCATCGAAGTACTGGTCAAGGTCGGCGACACCGTCGAAGCCGACCAGTCGCTGATTACCCTGGAGTCGGACAAGGCCTCCATGGAAATCCCTTCGCCCGCCGCAGGTGTGGTCAAGGAAGTGATCGCCAAGCTGGACGACGAAGTCGGCACCGGTGACCTGATCCTCAAACTGGAAGTTGCAGGCGCCGCTCCGGCTGCTGCACCAGCGCCTGCCGCTGCTGCACCGGCCAAGGCTGAGGCTGAGGCTGCTCCGGCCGCCGCACCTGCTGCCGCTGCTCCAGCTGCTGCCCCTGCACCGGTCGCTACCGCGCCGGCTGCCGGCAGCAACGCCAAGGTTCACGCAGGCCCTGCTGTTCGCCAGCTGGCCCGCGAGTTCGGCGTAGACCTGGGCGCGGTCACCGCGACCGGTCCGCACGGCCGCATCCTGAAAGAAGACGTGCAGGTGTACGTCAAGTCGGTCATGCAGAAGGCCAAGGACGCACCGGCAGCTGCTGGCGCGACCGGCGGCGCCGGCATCCCGCCGATCCCGGTGGTGGACTTCAGCAAGTTCGGTGAAGTGGAAGAAGTGGCGATGACCCGCCTGATGCAGGTCGGTGCCGCCAACCTGCACCGCAGCTGGCTGAACGTGCCGCACGTAACGCAGTTCGACTCCGCCGACATCACCGAGCTGGAAGCCTTCCGCGTGGCGCAGAAGGCCGTGGCCGAGAAGGCTGGCGTCAAGCTGACCGTACTGCCACTGCTGCTCAAGGCCTGCGCCTTCCTGCTCAAGGAACTGCCGGACTTCAACAGCTCGCTGGCGCCAAGCGGCAAAGCCGTGATCCGCAAGAAGTACGTGCACATCGGCTTCGCCGTGGACACCCCGGACGGCCTGCTGGTCCCTGTGATCAAGAACGTCGACCAGAAGAGCCTGCTGCAACTGGCTGCCGAAGCCGCAGCGCTGGCCGAGAAGGCACGCACCAAGAAACTGTCGGCTGACGACATGCAAGGCGCCTGCTTCACCATCTCCAGCCTCGGCCACATTGGCGGCACCGGCTTCACGCCGATCGTCAACGCGCCTGAAGTGGCGATCCTCGGTGTGTCCAAGGCGACCATGCAGCCCGTCTGGGATGGCAAAGCCTTCCAGCCGAAGCTGATGTTGCCGCTGTCGCTGTCCTACGATCACCGTGTGATCAATGGCGCGGCCGCCGCGCGCTTCACCAAGCGCCTGGGCGACGTGCTGGCGGATATCCGCACCATGCTGCTGTAACACGCAGCCAGCCTGCCCTCCCTTGGGGGGCAGGTACCCTTTTCGAGCTGCCACGCTCGTACCTCAACCCCGCCACCTGGCGGGGCTTTTTTTGCCTGTAAGGGCGCGATGAAGCCCCTGCTTTTGCAGGATCGCTAAGGAATCGGCCACCACAGCCGAAAACATATACATGACACCCCTCATGGCCGCTTGCCAGCCTCCGGGACATGATGCAACCTTGCCAGATGCGCCGCCGTCCAGGCCGCGTCACCTCTTCAAGCGAGTCTTCGATGAAAAGCCAACCCGATGCCGCCAGCCGTGTGGCGGCCGAGGTCGTCACGCAGCTTCCCGTGCCTTCACGGCTCGGCATGCTGCGTTTCGAAAGGCTCAACGAAGCCACTTGGGCAATGCTTTACCTCGACCCGGCCTGCGAACGCCAGTTCGGGCTAGCGGCTTCCCAGCTGTGCGCGCTGGTCGATTCACCGTATGCCAGCCTGATGGAGCCTGAGGCCCGCTACCGGCTGCATGACGAGATTCAGCGGCAACTGAGCACCCGTGGCTATTACCGTGTGCGCTACACCCTGCATGCCCAGCCGCGCTCGCTGCGCCTGCTCGAAGCGGGTGAAGCCTACAGGCAGCACAACCGCCAACTGTTGCGCGGGTTTCTGACGGTACTCGACGACCTGCCCGAAGAGGCTGTCGAAGTGGATGCCGACGACCTTGAATCGCGTAACAGCCGCCTGCAACTTGCCCTGCAGCTGAACCAGCGCGCCCAGCAGGAACAGCTGGAACACCTCGAGCGCGTGCGCAGCCAGCAGGACCTGATCCTGCGCCTCGCCCGCCAGCGCTACAGCGCGGAAAATTCGCTGCTCGAAGCCGCCCAACTGATAACCCGCAGCGCCTGCGAGATCTACAAGGTGGACTGCGCCAGCATCTGGCACCTGGAAGACCAGCGCCTGGAGCCGATCAGCGCCTGGTTGCGCAGCGAGCAAGTGCATCGCCTGCCCGAGCCCATCGATGCCAGCCGCTTCCCCGACTACCTCGATGCCCTGCACGCCAGCCGCGCCATCGATGCCCACAACGCCAACCACGACCCGCGCACCCGTGAACTGGCCGAGAGCCTCTACGCCGACAACAATGCCATGCTCGATGCCAGCATCCGCGTCGATGGCCAGGTGGTTGGCGTGCTGTGCCTGGAGCAGACCGGCCAGCCGCGGACCTGGCAGTCGGACGAAATCGCCTTTGCCGGTGAGTTGGCCGACCAGTTCGCCCAGGTCATCACCAACCATAACCGGCGCACCGCCGCCAGCGCCCTGCACTTGTTCCAGCGCGCGGTGGAGCAAAGCGCCAGCGCCTTCCTGCTGGTCAACCGCGACGGCGTGGTGGAGTACGTCAACCCAAGTTTCACCGCGATCACTCAATACAGCACCGATGAAGTACAAGGCCACCACCTGGCAGAGTTGCCGGCGCTGGAGAACCTCAGCGAACTGCTGTTCGACACCCCGTCGAGCCTGGCCATGGGCAACAGCTGGCAGGGCGAATTCAAAAGCCGGCGCAAGAACCTTGAGCCCTACTGGGGCCAGCTGTCGATTTCCAAGGTGTATGGCGACAACCGTGAGCTCACCCATTACATCGGCATCTACGAAGACGTCACCCAGACCAAGCTGGCCCAGCAGCGCATCGAGCGCCTGGCCTACACCGACAACCTGACCAACCTGGGCAACCGCCCGGCGTTCATCCGCAGCCTTGACGAGCGCTTTGCCCGGGATGAGCAGAGCCCGATCTGCCTGCTGCTGGTGGATATCGACAACTTCAAGCGGATCAACGACAGCCTTGGCCACCAGACCGGTGACAAGCTGCTGATCAGCCTGGCCCGGCGCCTGCGTAACAGCCTGAGCGTTGGCGGCGTGCTGGCCCGCTTCGCCAGTAACGAATTCGCCGTGCTGCTCGACGACACCAGCCTGGAAGACGGCCAGGGCGTCGCCCAGCAGCTGCTGCGCACCCTCGACAAGCCGATGTTCGTCGACAACCAGTTGATCAACGTGACCGCCTCGGTAGGCCTGGCCTGCGCGCCGCTGCACGGCAGTGACCCGACCACCCTCATGAAAAATGCCGGCCTTGCCCTGCACAAGGCCAAGGCCAACGGCAAGCATCAGGTGCAGGTATTCACCGAAGTGCTCAATGCCGAAGCCAGCTACAAGCTGTTCGTCGAGAACAACCTGCGCCGCGCCTTGACCCAGAACGAGCTGGAGGTGTTCTACCAGCCCAAGCTGTGCCTGCGCAGTGGCCGCCTGCTGGGGCTCGAAGCACTGCTGCGCTGGAACCACCCCGAGCGCGGCATGATCCGCCCGGACCAGTTCATCAGCGTGGCGGAAGAAACCGGCCTGATCATCCCCATCGGCAAGTGGGTGGTGCGCCAGTCGTGCCGTATGAGCCAGCAACTGCGCGAGGCCGGCATGGGCAACCTGCACGTGGCCATCAACCTGTCGCCCAAGCAGTTCTCCGACCCCGACCTGGTGGCGTCGATCGCCTCGATCCTCCATGAAGAAGCCCTGCCTGCGCACCTGCTGGAGCTGGAGCTGACCGAGGGCCTGCTGCTGGAAGCTACCGAGGATACCCACCGTCAGCTCGACGAGCTGAAGGCACTGGGCCTGACCCTGGCCATGGATGACTTCGGCACCGGTTATTCGTCGCTGAGCTACCTGAAGAAATTCCCGATCGACATCATCAAGATCGACCGCAGCTTCATCAACGAAATCCCCGACAACCAGGACGACATGGAGATCACCTCGGCGGTGGTGGCCATGGCCCACAACCTCAAGCTCAAGGTGGTGGCAGAAGGGATCGAGACGCCTGAGCAGCTGGCCTTCCTGCGCCGGCATCGTTGCGATGTGGGCCAAGGGTATCTGTTCGACCGGCCGATCCCGGGGCGGGAGCTGGCCGAACGACTCAAGCGCTATCCGCGCGGTCCAATGGCCTGACAGCTGCGTAATCCTCGGGCACTATAGAGCCCATTCGGGCCTCATCGCCGGCAAGCCGGCTCCCACAGGTAGGCACCGTTAGCAACGCCTGTGGGGTTGCTGGTGTAGCCGGCGTGCCGGCGATGAGGCCACATCCTGTCCAACTGAAAACACAGAGGAACGGCCATGGTCCTGCGTTCGGAAATCCTGGTGAACAAAAACGTCATGCCAACCGCGGAACAGGCCCTGCCTGGCCGCGAAACGCCAATGTCCCTGCCCGAGTTCCACTACGTCTTCAAAGACACCCCGCTGCTCGGCCCGTTCTTTGAAGGCAGCGTCGACTTCGCGATCTTCGGCCTGGGTTGCTTCTGGGGCGCCGAGCGCCGCTTCTGGCAGCGTGAAGGCGTGGTCAGCACCGTGGTCGGCTATGCGGGCGGCTTTACCCCCAACCCCACCTACGAAGAAGTCTGCTCGGGCCTGACTGGCCACACTGAAGTCGTCCTGGTGGTGTTCGACAAGGACAAGGTCAGCTACCGCGAGTTGCTGGCGATGTTCTGGGAACTGCACAACCCGACCCAGGGCATGCGCCAGGGCAACGACGTCGGCACCCAGTACCGCTCGGCCATCTACTGCACCTCGCCCCAGCAGCTCGAAGACGCCAAAGCCAGCCGCGACGCCTTCCAGGCCGAGCTGAACAAGGCCGGTTTCGGCGAGATCACCACCGAAATCGACCAGGCGCCGACCGTGTACTTCGCCGAGGCTTACCACCAGCAGTACCTGGCCAAGAACCCAGACGGCTACTGCGGTATCGGCGGCACCGGTGTGTGCCTGCCACCCAGCCTGCAGGGCAACTGAACCATGAGCACGATGACCCTGTTCCACTCACCGCTGTCGCCATTCGTGCGCAAGGTGATGGTCGTGCTGCACGAGACCGGGCAGCTTGAGCGCGTGGCGCTGCAGGGGGTGAACATCACCCCGGTCAGCGGCGATGACCAGCTCAACCACGGCAACCCGATCGGCAAGATCCCGGCCCTGCGCCTGGAAGATGGCACTGTGCTGCATGACAGCCGGGTCATCTGCGAATACCTCGACCTGCAGCATGTCGGCCTGCCGCTGCTGCCGCGCGAGGGCTCGGCGCGCTGGCGGCGCATGACGCTGGTGTCGCAGGCCGACGCGATCATGGATGCGGCGGTTTCCAGCCGCTATGAGAGCGTCCTGCGGCCTGAGGACAAGCGCTGGGACGGCTGGCTCGAAGCGCAGCGGGAGAAAATCCGCCGCAGCCTGGCCAACCTGGAGCAGGAGCACCTGGCTGAACTGATATCCGGCTTTGATCTGGCCGCGATTGGCGTGGCCTGTGCGCTGGGCTACCTGGACTTGCGCCAGCCCGATTTCGGCTGGCGCGAGCGGCAGCCAGGGTTGGCGGCGTGGTATGCCGAGGTGGCCAAGCGCCCGTCGATGGTCGCCACAGCACCGATCGCCTGATACAGCGCGATCGCCGGCAAGCCGGCTCCCACCGGCATCGCGCCAGCTTTTGCACGTTGAGCAAGACAGTTGCCCCCACAGGGATGTGGACTGCCCTTCAGAACTGCAGCGAACCTGTGGGGCTTGCCGGCGATTGCTCTGCATGGCAACCATCGGCCTCAGCGGGGCATCACGGGAAACAGCTGCCCAATCCTGTGAGCCAGCCACCGCCCGATCTCTCTGTCCTCCCTCATGCCGCCCTCCCCACCCGGGCCCAGTCCAGGCGACGGGTCAGCACCATGAACACACCCAGCAAGCCAAAGCACAGCAGCGAGCCCATCAACAGCGCATAGTCCTCGGCACTGAGCAGCCCGTAGAGCAGTGCGTACAACACCGCCAACCCCGCCGCAAAGCTCACGCCACGCATCAGGCTGCGCAATACGTGGCTCAGGTAGAAGCCGAGCAGCGACACGCAGGCCGAGGCTGACAGGCCATACGCCAGGCCAAAACCGATGTGCTCGGACAACGAAAGCAACAGCAGGTAGAAGAACGCCAGAGCCACCCCCACCAGGGTGTACTGCACGGGGTGCACGCTGAGGTTCTTCAGCACCTCGAACAGGAAGAAACCGGCAAAGGTCAGGGCGATGAACAACAACGCGTACTTGATGGCCCGCTCACTCTTGAGGTACTGGTCCACCGGGTCGATGAAACTCACCCCGAAGGTCCGCTCGCTGAACTCCGCACACTGCCCGCTGCCGGCACATTGGCGCAGGGCATCTTCAAGGTTGGTGGCGAAGAATGAGGTCTGCCAGTGCGCGCTGAAGCCTTTGTCGTCGATTTCGCGGCGGCTTGGCAGGTAACTGCCAACGAAGCTGGGGTGCGGCCAGTTGGCCCGCATGTCCACGCTGCTGGTGCGGCCCACTGGCAACAGGTGCAGTTGCCCGGTGCCTTGCAGTGCCAGATCGAAACCGTAGGTGAACGCGCGGGCCTGCTGGCCATCCAGTTGCGGCAGCGCGACGTGCACGCCACTGCGCAGCCAGTCCAGCCTGGTCCCGGCTTCGAACGCCAGGCGCTGGCCATCGATGTCGAGTTCCAGGGCATTTTCAATGCCGCGAATGTCGCTTATGCCGACCACCAGAAACGGCTTGTCGAAGCGGTAGTCGTCGAAGTCCTTGTCGATGCCCCAGCGCTCCGGCAGCTGAAAACGGCCCGCAAGTCGCCCTTTGGCATGGAACAGCCGCGCCTGGTAGATACCCCGCGCCCGCAGTTCGGTGTCCACGCCGAGGTCGGCATCGAAGGTTTCCGGGAGGAAATACAGGTGGCCGGCGACAGTGCTGGTTTCCTGCACGCTCTGGCCGCCCTTGTCGATCCAGCGGCGCTGCACCTTGCGGTATGGCACCACCAGCAGCGGCCCGCTGATCTGCTGGTCGAAACTGGCGCTACGGGCGATGTCCTGCAGTACGTTGTCACGCAGGGCCTGGCGTTCATCGATCAGGCCGTTGATCAGCAGCAATGGGATGAGCAGCAGCATGATGAGCACGGCGATCATGCCGAGTTTGTAACCGAGGGTCTTGTTCATAGGGGCCTCCATTGGCAGTGGGCGCAGTGTCTGCGCCTTGCATGGAGGCATTGAGGAGCGTGTGTGGAGATCGTGTGTATTTTCGAGGGCCAAATCGCTGGCAAGCCAGCGATGGGCTGCAAAGCAGCCCCAGCAATCTCAGCTGATGCGCCGCACCGGCAGCCATAACCGCACCCGGACCCCGCCATCGACGTTGTCCACCGCCAGCGACCCACCATGCAGTTGCATCACCTCATCCACAAAGTTCAGCCCCAGCCCGGTGCTCTTGCGCCCACTCCCCGGCCGCGGCAGCGAATAGAAACGCTCGGCAACCCGGCCGATGGCATACGCGGGTATCGCCTCCCCCTGATTGAACAGGCTCAGCGCCACCCGCTCGCCATCGCGTTCCAGCTCGAACAGCAGCGCCCCGGCCGGCGGGGTGAAATCCAGCGCATTGTCGAGCAAGTTGGCCAGCGCCTGGCGCATGAGAAACGGATCGCACAGCAGCCACATCCCTGCCGGCACCCGCTGGCGCACCTGCAGGCCGTTTGCGTCGATGCGTGCGGCATGCGCCAGCAGCAGCTCATCGACCAGCGCCGCCAAGGCAACTTGCTGCTCCTCTTCCAGCGCCTGCATCTGCTCGACGCGCGCCAGGTTGAGCAAACGTTCGATCATCTGCTGCAGCCGCTCGCTTTCACGCTCGATGTTGCCGGCAAAGCGCGCCCGCTGTTCGGCAGGCATATCACCCTGGAGCAATTCAGACGCGCCGCGTATAGCCGCCAGCGGGCTCTTCAACTCGTGCGTCAGGGTGTGAACGTAGCGTTCCACATACGCCTTGCCCTCAAGCTGTGTGCGCATGCGCTCCACCGCATTGGCCAGGTGCGCCAGCTCACCGCCCTTGTAGTAAGGCAACGCGGCGCGCTGGCCTTCGCTGACCGCCTGCGCATAGCGGGCCAGCCGGCGCAGGGAGCGGGCCAGCCACCAAGACAGCGCAGCGCCGATCAACAGGCCCATGCCGATCAGCCCCACCCCCAGGCCAAGCAAGCGCTGCTCGGAGCGGTCGATGTACGGTTGCAGCGAGCTGTTGGGCTTGGCCACTGTGACCACGCCGATAACCTGCCCCTGGTCTACGATCGGCGCGGCCACGTGCATCACCGAGGTGCTTTCATCCTCTTCCACGCTGCGAGTGGAACGAGCACCGTACTGGCCGCGCAGCGTCAGGTACACATCATTCCAGCGCGAATAGTCCTTGCCCAGGTCCTGGCCGCTGGAATCGAGCAGCACGATGCCTTTGGCATCGGTCACATAGATGCGGTGGCTGACCTGGTTCTTGGCCAGGCCCCAGATCTGTGCGCCCGGGCTGCGCAAGCCGTACGCCTTGAGCACCTCAGGCAGGCGGCTCTGGGCCAGGGTACCGGCCTTGACGTCATCGTGGAGGATCTCGGCCAGGAGGTTGGCCGTGTCGACCAGGGTTTCCTCGGAAGACTGGCGTACCACAGGGCGGATCTGCTCGCGCACGGTATTGAGCAGGAAGTAACCGGCCAAGCCGACGAACAGGAAGTACACCAGAAAGATCCGGATGCCCAGGCGCATCAGGCGTGTTCCGGGCTGTAGCTGTAACCCAGGCCGCGGTGGGTCTGGATCGGCTCGGCGTCGGCAGCTACCTGGCGCAGCTTGGCACGCAGGCTCTTGATGTGGCTGTCGATGGTGCGTTCATAACCGACGTCGGAGGCCACCCCCAGGGCATCGAGCAACTGTTCGCGGCTGAACACTCGTTGTGGCTGTTCGAGCAGGCACTGCAACAGGCGGAACTCATGGCGCGTCAGCACCAGTGGCTGAGCGCGATAGCTGATTTGCATGCGCAGGGTATCGAGCTGGAACAGCGGCGCCTCGGTGGTAGTTTCTTGCCGCGGCGCCATGCGCTTGAGGATCGCACGAACCCGCGCCGCCACTTCACGCGGGCTGAAGGGTTTGACCACGTAGTCATCGGCACCGATCTCCAGGCCGACCACACGGTCGATTTCACCATCACGCGCACTGAGGAACATCACCGGCACCTCACTGAAGCGGCGCAGCTGGCGACAGGTTTCGAAACCACTGATATCGGGCAGTCCGATGTCGAGGATGATCAGGTCGGCAGGGCGCAGCCGCTGTTGCTCCAGGGCTACACCGCCGAGGGTCACCCATTCGGTGCTATGGCCATCGGCCTGCAAGGCGTAGACCAAGGTATCGGCGATGGCGGCTTCGTCTTCGACGATGAGGATGTGGGGCATCTGAGCTGCAAGCCTCAAGCTTCAAGCTTCAAGTAAAAGCGGATCGCATGAACTTACACCGATCTGCTTTAACTTGCAGCTTGTAGCTTGTAGCTTGCGGCTCGCGACTGCTCAGCAGTCAGGCTTGCCCGCAGTGAACCGTTTTGCCGGATTTACCGCGGCCTTGAATTCGCGCAACGCCTTGGCACCCACCAGCAATGGGTAGTTGAAGCTGCTGCGGTCGACCAGGTTCACTTCCACGGTGCGCTTCTCATCACCCAGGCACAATTCAAGGTCGATTACCGGCCGGCGCGACAGCTCGGGCGCATCGCCTTCGTCGTCTTCGTCAGCGCGGTTCTTGATCTTGCTGATCCGCGAAACCTTATGCTCGTAGACCTTGCCGTCGGACTCTTTGGTCGCCAAGCGGAAACGCACCCAGTCCTCGCCGTCGCGCGTGAAGCGCTCGATGTCCTTGGCCGACAACGAAGCGGTGTAAGCCCCGGTATCCATCTTGGCCTTCAGGGTTTCGCCCAGCTCAGGCAAAGAAATGTTCTCGTAACGGCCGTAAAGCGTAGGTTCCGCGGCCATTACCGGCAGCGCCAACAGCGACAACAGGGCTAGCATTGGTTTCACAGGCAGGCTTCCTTGAAAGGGTTGTGTGCTTAGACTGTGCAGGCAGGATAGGTTCGCTGTCACAAGGGTAAACAACATAATGTGAAACATTTGTCCTGGCCGCTGGGCATTGGACATTTGGCGTAGGCTGCGGCGCTGCTTATCATTGCCGCCCGTTCAAATCCCACAACAAGAGTTTCCCTATGCGTCGCCTGCTGACCGGCATTCTTACGACCACCCTGCTGCTGCTCAACACCGTGGTGCTGATCTGCCCGCTGCTGGTCTTCGCTCTGCTCAAACTGGTGCTGCCGGGCCGTTGGCGTGACTACGCCTCCGCTGCCGTGATGTGGGTCGCTGAAGCCTGGTCGGAAATCGACAAGGCCATTTTCGCCTTGTGCATCCCAACCCAGTGGGACATCCGCGGCGTCGAAAACCTGCGTAAAGACACCTCCTACCTGGCCGTGAGCAACCACCAGAGCTGGGTAGACATTCCCGCGCTGATCGAAAGCCTCAACCGCCGAACGCCGTTCTTCAAGTTTTTCCTCAAGAAGGAGCTGATCTGGGTACCCCTGCTGGGCCTGGCCTGGTGGGGCCTGGATTACCCATTCATGAAGCGCTACAGCAAGGCGTTCCTGGAGAAACACCCCGAGCTCAAGGGCAAGGACCTGGAGATCACCAAAGCGGCCTGTGAGCTGTTCAAGCGCCAGCCGGTGACCGTGGTGAACTACCTGGAGGGCACCCGGTTTACTGAAGCCAAGCGCCAGGCACAACAGTCACCGTACCGCTACCTGCTCAAGCCGAAGGCAGGGGGCGTGGCGTTTGTACTGGCGGCGCTGGGCGAGCAGCTAGATGCGCTGCTGGACGTGACCATCGTGTACCCCGGCAACAAGGCACCGGGGTTCTGGGACCTGCTCAACGGCAGCATCAGCCGCGTGGTTATCGACATTCAGGTGCGTGAACTGGACCCGGCATTGTGGGCCGGGGATTACGAGAATGACCCGGCATTCCGCCAGACCGTGCAGGCTTGGGTGAATCAGCTGTGGATCGAGAAGGACCAGCGGATCGAGCGGTTGCGAAGCGAGATGGATTGAGCGTGGCGCACCTGTGAGGGCTCTTGCGCGGGTTCCCCGCACCACCCAGATTGCGCAAGGCCTGTAGCAGCGTTAGCCGCGGTTGCTTTGGGCCTGACATTATCTGGAGCTTTGCGTCGGTCGTGCCGACCTCATCGCCGGCAAGCCGGCTCCCACAGGTTTCGCGGCGGGCTGTAGAACTAGTATTCCTGCCAGTTTTAAATATCCCTGCGCCTGCTCAGAATGGACTCTTGGCAACCCCTCTCACTCAGTGCCGCAGGGACATGAGTCATGCTTACAGCATCAACCCGCTCGTTATACTTCTATCGCGCCGAAAGGCCCATCATGATCATGCTAGGCGACAGGCACCGCACAATTCTCCGCGCGTACGCCATCCCACTCGCCGAGCAACAATCGGATGGCCAAGGCCCTTGCTTACTGGCAGTAGAAGATAACGGCACCGTGTTACAGGTCCAACAAATTGGCCACGCTGAGCCTCACCTCTACACCGCCTACGGCCATGACCCGAGACTGCCATCGCAATTGACATTGCTTGGGTTCAATGGAGAAGCGTATATCTCATTACGCTGCGACTACCCATTGGGGAATGGCTATCGATCCTATAGCCCTGAGAGGATGCGCTTTAACTCACCCGACAGTTTGAGCCCATTTGGACGTGGTGGGCTGAATGCGTATTGCTATTGCGAGGATGACCCAGTGAACAACGTGGATCCCAGTGGAAGAACCCCGATAGGAATGCTCTGGAGACCTCGCTCGCTCCCCCATATTCCGACCCCCCCCCAAGCGACACACCCTTTACCCCGCCGAGCGACACTCCCTTTAGTCGGGCAAGCGCAAACGCATACTGCCTCAGCGCACGAAAGCATGGTAGGCCCCGCACACCGTGGGCACGCGTCCAGCCTGACAATAATGCGCCCAGCACGCGAATCTACACTGGCTTCAGCGAACGGAGGCGCGGCCCCTACATTTACTATCGATCCGATACAATCCAGCCAGGCCGAGAGCCGGCATACGTCCAGGGACTCGACTCCGCCTGAAAGCCGATCACCCAGTCCTATGTTAAGGCGTACAAAGCCCTATTTCGTGGAGATTGTCGACGGCGTTCGTGGAAGTCCCTACTACAGCCCTAGGCATGATCCGATACCAAAACCTAAATTTTTACGGGGCGAAGATCCTTCGGATTTGAATGTCCTCCAACCCAGACCCTTTTAGAACTATAGGAAATCATCTGATCACTGAAAAAAAGAGCGATCAGCATTGCACCATCTTCCGCACTGGGCACCAGCCGCTGGCAAAGCTCAGCAAAGACCAGGCGCAAGATGGTGGCCCGCTGGCCACCGGTGACGAAGGCTTTATCTTCATCGTGGACGGCCAGCCGAACAGCCACACAAGAGCCCTTCCCGCTGAGGGGCTCTTTGCAGCATCAAAACGTCAAGCGGCGCCCCGCAACTTGCGCGGGCCGATCAAGAGACTTTTCGGCACACCTGCATCGACTGTGTAGCACTCTGTCGGCGCCGAAACTGGCAATCCCTGGTGCTGTTGCGCCCAAGCCCTAGCCTACTCTGCGAATCGGCTTCTACCTTAGACAGACGGCTGTTGTACCAGCGGCGCCGGTGTAGTCCACAGGCTACCAAGGTTCTGCAGCAGCGATCCGGCAATGCCCTGCTGCCCCAGGTACTGGAGGATCAGCGGAGCGAACTGGCCGATCATGCCGGTATCCATCCCTAGCGCCTTGAACGCTGCATCCAGGTCCGTACGATTTTCAACGTCGTTGCCCAGTGCCTTGCTCAGGGCCGACTGGTTTTCGCTGTTGTTGCCCAGCAGTTCGCCCAGGCCACTGAGGCCACCCAAGGCATTGGCACCGGAAAGCAGGTCGAGCCCCGGCACGGCCTTGGTCAACTGGCCGTAGTCGTCGCTACTGAGGTTGTTGCGCGCCAGCCCCAGCATCGCCCCTGCGCCGCCCACAGCCTGTTCCGGGGTGATGTTCAGTTCACTGCCCAGGGTATTGAGCAGGTTGGCCTGCGCCTCAGGCGCCTGCACCTGGGCTTGCTGATTCTGGTTTTGCATGGCCGAGACGGCATTGGCGGCATCGCTGAGGTTGAAGGCGAACACCGGGCTTGCGGCCAGGGTCATCAGGGTTGCCAGAGTGAATGCTTTCATCGGGAGGGACCTCTTTGACCGGGAATGGCCTGGGAAACGATCGATTGGACTGAATATTCAGGCGGTGGTTCCTGCCTGTATGTCACCTGTCAAAAATGCCAGTTGAAGCCGAATTCACTAGGGCGCACATTGGAGGCCTTCTATAGCTCATTGAAGAATTGAACCCATGGCGACCAATACGGAAAAAGAAGTTTCGAGCCCAGATTCGCCAGCAGAGAGTCGGGGAACCGCGCTGGAAGGGAAAGTTATGCACTTTTACCAAAATGATCACTTGGCAACTGAGCTTTCTGAGAACGCAACGCGAAGTATCTTATGGTCCGATGACATAGCGCTCGCTCAACTAGACAAGTCGAAAGCATGCGCCTTATTAGAGGTAGACCAAGCGAACTCTGTATTGGGCATGCGCTCTGAAACAATGGCCTATTCACCTTATGGGCATGGTGAACCTGGCCATGCTGACGCATTGCTCGCCTTCAACGGGCAACGACGCCACCTCGATATAGAAGCGTATCTTTTGGGCAATGGCACTCGGATGTATCGTCCCGCGCTCCTACGTTTTTCCAGCCCCGACATCTATAGCCCATTTGACGAAGGTGGCCTGAATATTTACGCGTACTGCAAAGGCGATCCTATCAACAACATTGATCCATCAGGAAATATCCCCCGCTTCATCCGCAGCGTTTTCAAAGGCTTCCGTAATATTTTCCGTCAAAGAACTCCACAAACCAAGCAGCCTCCGATAGCCGTAAATATTCAGACGTCGGTGCAGGCTATTCCTAACCAGACTAAATCGTTGCCAGCGATTCCTGAAAATGCTCAACTGAAAGGACAAAATAAATCAAAAAGCCCTTCCCAGCGCAGGTGGGACGCGAAACAGAGGCAATTGCAGAAACGTGATATAAAACGATTGGAACGCGAGTTAGACACTCTTCAAATCCAAGAGTCCAGATACAAGTCAGCCATGACTGAACAGCTAAGCAGGGGAAACAACGCTAAGTATGAAAAAGCATCATTAGCGCGTACAAGGGAGGCCATCAAGGTTTATAAAACACGCATCCGTGAATTGGACAGCGACAACGCAGCTCTGCGCCGCGGATAATGAGCAATCATGAGCACTAATGTTTAGGCCAACACCTCAGCGGACTCGACCGAGACTATCCAGACAGCGCTGCGGTCGACTTATTCAAATAAATCCAGGAATCTTCCGCTTACATGTAGGACGTTTCTGAATTACAGTCCCAAGCCGCTTGAGCCATTGCGATGATCTGGGCTCGGCACTAGTCTCGGGCGGTCGCTGCGAAATCAGCGACCGGCTTTGACAGGCCGCCTTGGTATGAATCACATGGCTCGCTCTTATGGCAGCTGTGCATGGGGCACTTCGTGTGCGCCGGGTTTTGGTTCACCTACCGGTCTGTCAACCCATGTACAGCTGCCACCAATTGTTTGACAGCAGATGGTGATGGCCCTCATTCAAGGTGTTCCATCATGCTTAAGATTGTCCCCGATCCACCCCACACGTCGCGCATCAGGCGCTTCTGCTGCAGCCCAAGTCGCCGGTTTCGATATTGATGATGGCCACGATGCATGAACTCGAAACGCTGCGGGTGCTGCTTGAGACGGCGTTGGTCCAAGTGCAGCTGCCGGCGGAGCCGCGAACGCTGCACTGAGGCTTGTATCGGCTGGGCTGGCCCTTCGCGGATAAATCCGCTTCTACAAGGATTGCGCAGGGCCTGGCAGTCGAGAACCTTCAGGGAGATTGAAATATGACCAGCGAAGACACCAAGACCACCGTAGGCAAGACTTTTTTCTACCAGGGCGAAGGCCAGACCCACCCGCTGTTCTGCATTGCGCCGGGCATCCCCTGCCAGAGCGCACGCGAACAGGCATCGGAACTACTGGGCTATGTACGAGATTTGACCATAGACGGCCTGATGGAAAACAAGCCGCAGTTGCTGTGGGCTTCACATTATCTGAGCGCGCTAGCCAAGGCGCTGATGGATAATGCCGAGCTGGGTATGATGCGCTGAGCCTTGTGCTGGCCTCATCGCCGGCAAGCCGGCCACACAGCCTGCATGAGCTTCGAAAACTGTTATTTTTGCCAGTATCAAAATTCCTGCGGCTGGTCAGAATGGGCTTTGAGCAGAGCCTCTTCATCCAGCTCGACAGGGACTTGAACCATGAGCAAAGCACCGAAGCGTTCGCTTTACTTCTACCAGGGCGACATGCTCATCACCGTGAAGCAAGGCGACCAGCATCGCGCCATCTTCCGTAATGCGGAACAACCGTTGGCAGAGGTGAATACGGAAGGAACCCACACCAGCGGCTTGCTGGCCACCGATGACAAAGGCTCTGTCCTGGTTGTGCAAGAGGCAAGCGAGCAGCCATAAAAGAGCCCCTCATATTAAGGGGCTCTTTGTTACTTCACGCAATCACGCCGCGCCCCACATCTTGTGCGGGTCGATCACAAACTTCTTCGGCACCCCCGCATCAAACTCGCCATACCCTTCCGGCGCCTGATCCAGGTTGATCACCTGCACGCCTACCACCTCGGCGATATTGATGCGGTCCCACATGATCGCCTGCATCAATTGGCGGTTGTACTTCATGGTTGGGGTCTGGCCGGTGTGGAAGCTGTGCGATTTTGCCCAGCCCAAGCCGAAGCGGATGCTCAGCGCGCCAATCTTGGCGGCGGCATCGACCGCGCCCGGGTCTTCGGTCACATACAGGCCCGGAATACCGATGTTGCCGGCAACGCGGGTGACCTGCATCAGCGAGTTCAGCACCGTGGCTGGGGCTTCGTGCTTGGCACCTTCGTGGCCATGGCCACGTGCCTCGAAGCCAACGGCGTCGACGGCGCAGTCCACTTCAGGCTCGCCGAGGATGTCGACAATCTGCTCGTGCAGCGGGGTGTCCTTGGACAGGTCGACCACTTCGAAGCCTTGCGCTTTGGCATGCGCCAGGCGGGCCGGGTTCAGGTCACCGACGATGACGCAGGCAGCGCCGAGCAGGCGCGCCGAGGCAGCGGCGGCCAGGCCGACTGGGCCGGCACCGGCAACGTAAACGGTGCTGCCTGGGCCTACGCCAGCCGTCACGGCACCGTGATAGCCGGTGGGCAGAATGTCGGACAGGCAGGTCAGGTCACGGATCTTCTCCATGGCCTTGTCGCGATCCGGCAGCTTCAGCAGGTTGAAGTCGGCGTACGGTACCAGCACATATTCCGCCTGGCCGCCGGTCCAGTCGCCCATGTCGACATAGCCGTAGGCACCGCCGGCGCGGGCCGGGTTGACGGTGAGGCAGACACCGGTGTGCATCTCTTTGCACGAGCGGCAGCGGCCGCAGGCGACGTTGAACGGCACCGATACCAGGTCGCCGATTTTCAGGCGTTCGACATCACGCCCCATCTCGACGATTTCACCGGTGATTTCGTGGCCCAGGACCAGGCCGACCTGGGCAGTGGTGCGGCCGCGGACCATGTGCTGGTCGGAGCCGCAGATGTTGGTGGAGACCACCTTGAGGATGACGCCGTGCTCGATCTTCTTGCCGCGCGGGTCCTGCATCTTCGGGTAGTCGATCTTCTGCACCTCGACCTTGCCAGCGCCCAGGTACACCACTCCACGATTGCCTGACATGCTCTTACCTCGCTTGATTTGTATTTATGCAGCGTTGGTTGAAGCGCCGCCGTCCATGGGCGACATGTGTTACTGGAATGCAGAGAATTGTGGGCTTGATGGGGCGCGAGGCACTGACTGAAAGCGACAGGGGAATGCCTTTTTACGGCAGGCCGAACGGGGTGGGGCCCATCGCCGGCTTGCCGGCGATGAGGCCCGAAAGGCCTCTACAAAACGACAGTCCGATTGGCGTTGAGGAATACCCGCCGCTCGATGTGATACCCGACCGCCCGCGCCAGCGTCAGGCATTCGATGTCACGCCCCTTGGCAATCAGGTCCTCGGGGTAGTGGCTATGGTCCACCACCTCGACCCCCTGGGCGATGATCGGCCCTTCATCCAGGTCGTTGTTGATGTAATGCGCCGTGGCACCCACCATCTTCACACCCTTGTTGTACGCCTGGTGATAAGGCTTGGCGCCCTTGAACCCCGGCAACAGCGAATGGTGGATATTGATCGCCCAACCATCCAGGCGCCGGCACAGTTCAGGCGACAGCACCTGCATGTAACGGGCAAGGATAACCAGCTCGGCCCCGTTCTCTTCGATCACCTGCAATACCTTGCGCTCTTGCCCGGCCTTGTCGCTGGGGTCCAGTGCGAAGTGGTAATAGGGAATCTTGTGCCAGTGTGCCAGTGGCTCGAGGTCGGGGTGGTTGGACACCACCGCGACCACGTCCATGCCCAGTTGGCCGATGCGCTGGCGGTAAAGCAGATCGTTCAGGCAATGGTCGGCCTTGGACACCATGATGACCACCTTGGGGCGGTGATTCGGTGCGGTCAGTTCAAACACCATGCCAAACGCATCACCCCGCTCGGCAAGGCCGGCACGGAAACCGACCTCGTCAAAACCGTCCGGCTGGCGGAACTCGACGCGAATGAAGAAGCGCCCCGACTGCCGGTCATCGAACGAATGGTGCTCCGTCACGTAGCAGCGCTGCTCGAAGAGGTACCGCGTCACCACGTCGACGGTGCCGAGCATGCTCGGGCAGTCGGCGGTGAGAATCCAGGTATCCGGTGCCCGACTCATGTTGCTCTCCTTAGGCTTCGATGCTCAGGCCGTACTCGGCAGAAGCGTCCTGCAGCCACAGCCACCAGTAATCGGCAAAGCTGCGGCGAATCACCAGTTCCCAGGTGTCCTCGGCCGTGCGGCGGATCACCAGTTGCGACTTGGCGAACACGGTACCCACCGCTTTGCCCACCGGGAAGTTGTTGGGGTGAACATCATAGCTGGTGGACTTCATCAGCACTTCGCGCACGTGCGGGCCGCGCAGCTCCAGCAGGCTTTGCCCGCCGCTGACGTTGACCACCTGGATGTGCTGGCCCTCGAGGGCTGTGCGCAGCTTTTGCTCGACGGCGAACTCCTGGCCACCGGGGACGATCAGCAGCCACTCATCGGGGCCGAGCCACTGCAGCGACATTTCACCGTTGGCGACTACGGTCAGGGCCACTGGCAGCTCCAGGCCCAGGGCCTTGTGCACGCCGGCGGCGAATTCCGGGTCGTGGCCGTTACCGCGCAGGGTCAGGTGGCCGAGGAATTTCTTTTCACGCAGGGTCACGCCTGCGTTCTTGCGGCCTTTGCCAACCAGGCTGGCCAGGTCGGCGTGGTGCAGCGGCGACTGCGCCTTGGCGTCGGCGCCGGGGTTTTGCTGGAAGACGTTGATAGCGCTCATTTCTTACCTGCCTTGAATTCTTGGTCGTCGATACGAAGCAGCTTGCAGGGCGTATTTGCCGGCCTCATCGCCGGCAAGCCGGCTCCCACAGGGACCGCACCTACCTTCAGAACTGCATCGATCCTGTGAAAGACATCAGCTTGGCCTCTTTGCTGGCAAGCCAGCGCTCACGGGTACAGCATCAGCCTTCAGAACTGCATCGCACCTGTGGGAGCCGGCTTGCCGGCGTTTGGGCCAGCCGGCTCGACACAGGGCCTGGAGTCAAACGTTCTGCCGCTCACCCTTCGGATCGAAGAACACCGAAGACACGATTTCTGCCTCGATCACGCTGCCATCGGCTTGCGGCGAATAGACGCGCTCGCCCATGCGTTTCAAGCCGCCTTTGACCACACCCATGGCAAACGAATACCCCAGGGAGTTGGCCGCGTAGCTGGAGGTGACGTGGCCGACCATGTCCATCGGGATCGGCTGCTTCGGATCGAACACCAACTGGGCGCCTTCGGGCAGCCACTTGGTCGGGTCCACAGGCTTGAGGCCCACCAGCTGCTTGCGGTTTTCCCGCACGCAGTCCTCGCGGTTCATGCCACGCAGGCCGATCCACGAGAACGGCTTGTTACGGCCCACGCACCAGCTCATGTTGAGGTCGTCCGGGGTCATCGAACCATCGGTGTCCTGGCCAACGATGATGAAGCCCTTCTCGGCACGCAGTACGTGCATGGTTTCGGTGCCGTACGGGGTCAGGTTGTACTTCTTGCCGGCCTCGATGACTTTTTCCAGTACGCCCATGGCGTAGTTGGCCTGCACGTTGACTTCGTACGACAGCTCACCGGTGAACGAAATCCGGAACACACGGGCCGGCACGCCGCCGACAGTGCCTTCCTTCCAGGTCATGAACGGGAAGGCGTCCTTGTCCAGGTCGATGTCGTCGGTCAGCTCGCTGAGCAGCTTGCGGCTGTTGGGGCCAGACAGGGTCAGCGTGGCCCAGTGGTCGGTGACCGAGGTGAAATACACCTTCATCTCTGGCCATTCGGTCTGGTGGTACAGCTCCAGCCACTGCAGCACGCGAGCGGCACCGCCGGTCGTGGTGGTCATGTAGAAGTGGTTGTCGCCGACACAGGCGGTCACGCCGTCGTCGAAGACCATCCCGTCTTCTTTGCACATCAGGCCATAACGGGCCTTGCCCACGTCGAGCTTGGTCCAGGCGTTGCTGTAGATGCGGTTGAGGAACTCGCGGGCATCCGGGCCCTGGATATCGATCTTGCCCAGGGTCGAGGCGTCCAGCAGGCCCACGCTGTCGCGCACGGCCTTGCACTCACGGGCCACGGCGGTGTGGATGTCTTCACCCGCCTTGGGGAAGTACCAAGGGCGCTTCCATTGGCCGACGTCTTCGAACTCGGCGCCGTTCTTCACGTGCCAGGCATGCAGGGCAGTGAAGCGCACGGGTTCGAACAAGTGGCCACAGTGACGGCCCGCTACCGCACCGAAAGTCACCGGTGTGTAGTTGGGGCGGAACATGGTGGTGCCCATTTCCGGAATGGTGATACCGATCGAACGGGCGGCGATGGCCAGGCCGTTGATGTTGCCCAGTTTGCCCTGGTCGGTACCGAAGCCCAGCGCGGTATAGCGCTTGACGTGCTCGACCGATTCGAAGCCTTCGCGGGTGGCCAGTTCGATACCGGCGGCGGTCACATCGTTCTGCTGGTCGACGAACTGCTTCGGCCCCTTGCTGCCTTTGTCGTGCGGCACCTGGAACAGCGCCACGGTGGCCTCTTCCTTGCGCGCAACGGTCTTTGGCAGCGTGCCGGTGGTTGCCTTGAAGCCGGCTTCAGTGGCTGCGCGCACGCCCCCTTCGAAACCATCGGCAATCACATCGCCCAGTGCATACACACCGTGGATGCCACCCACACACACACGCTTCTGCGGCGCATCACCGGGCACGAAGCCAAGGATGTCGTCACGCCATACCGGGCGACCGCCCAGGTGCGAGGCCAGGTGGACGATAGGGCTGTAGCCGCCGGAGGTCGCGATCAGGTCGCAGTCGAGGGTTTCGCCTGGGCTGGTGACCTTGTGTGCCTGCACATCGATGGCCGCCACGCGGGCGCCGGTGACGTGCTTGCTGCCTTTGGCCTCGATCACAGCACTGGACGTGAGGATGCGGATGCCTTTGGCACGGGCTTCCTCGACCAGCGAACCACGTGGGTTGTGGCGGGCGTCGGCGATGGCGACGACTTGCAGGCCGGCGTCATGCCAATCCAGCGCAGCGCGGTAGGCATGATCGTTGTTGGTCGACAGCACCAACTTGCGGCCCGGTGCCACGCCATAACGGCGCACGTAGGTCGAGACAGCGCCTGCCAGCATGTTGCCCGGCACGTCGTTGTTGCCGTACACCAGCGGGCGCTCGTGGGCGCCGGCGGCCAGTACGACGCGCTTGGCACGCACACGGTGCACGCGGTGGCGAACCTGGCCGATCGGGGCGCGGTCACCCAGGTGGTCGGTGAGGCGCTCATGAATGGTCAGGAAGTTGTGGTCGTGGTAGCCGTTGACCGTGGCGCGTGGCAGCAGGGTCACTTCCGGCAGGCTTTGCAGCTCTTTGACCACGGCGTTTACCCAGTCAGCGGCCGGTTTGCCGTCGAGGGTCTCGCGGCTGTCGAGCAGGCTGCCGCCGAACTCTTCCTGTTCGTCTGCCAGGATCACCCGGGCACCGCTGCGCGCCGCCGCCAGGGCAGCGGCCAGGCCTGCAGGGCCGGCGCCGACGATCAGCACGTCGCAGTGCTGGTTCATGTAGTCGTAGCTGTCCGGGTCGTTCTGCAGCGGCGCACGGCCAAGGCCTGCTGCCTTACGGATGTACTTCTCGTACGTCATCCAGAACGATTTCGGGTACATGAAGGTTTTGTAGTAGAAGCCAGGCGGCATCATGCTGCCGCCCACCTTGCCGAGGATGCCCATGACGTCGTTGTTGACGTTCGGCCAGCCGTTGGTGCTGGTGGCGACAAGGCCTGCGTACAGCGCCTGTTGGGTAGCGCGCACGTTAGGGATCTGCGTGGCTTCGCTGGAACCGATCTGCAGGATGGCGTTCGGCTCTTCGGTACCGGCGGCGATGATGCCGCGTGGGCGCGAGTACTTGAAGCTGCGGCCAACGATGTCGACGCCATTGGCCAGCAGCGCGGCGGCCAGGCTGTCGCCGGCATAACCCTGGTAGGTCTTGCCGTTGAAGGTGAAGTTCAGGACCTTGCTGCGGTCGATACGGCCGCCGCTGGCGAGGCGATAGGTCTGGCTCATACTTTTTCCCCTTGGCCTTTGACGGTCGACGGTGCGTTGCTTTGCTTGCCGCCTGCGGTCACCTGTGGCTTCTCGCCGATCTTGTAGGTTTCCAGAATTTCGTAGGTCACGGTGTCGCGGGTGACGTTGAAGTACTGACGGCAGCCGGCAACGTGGTCCCACAGTTCATGGTGAATACCGCGCGGGTTGTCGCGGAAGAACATGTAGGTGCCCCACTCTTCGTCGGAGCAGGCGTTAGGGTCCAGCGGGCGGGCGATGTGCGCCTGGCCAGAGGCGTGGAACTCTTCTTCGGAGCGCAGCTCGCCGCAGTGGGGACAGAAAATATGCAACATGACGGTGTCTCCGGTTAGTGGGCGACGGCGGCGGCGCCGTGTTCGTCGATCAGTGCGCCGTTGTAGAAACGGTCCATGGAGAACGGCGCAGCCAGCGGGTGCATCTCGCCTTTGGCCAGGCTGGCGGCGAAGACGTTGCCCGAGCCCGGGGTCGCCTTGAAGCCGCCGGTGCCCCAGCCGCAGTTGAAGAACATGTTCTTGACCGGGGTCTTGGAGATGATCGGGCAGGCGTCCGGCGAGGTGTCGACGATGCCGCCCCACTGGCGGTTCATGCGCACGCGCGAGAGGTTCGGGAACATCTCGACGATGGCCTGCAGGGTGTGCTCGATGACCGGGTACGAACCGCGCTGGCCGTAGCCGACCCAGCCGTCGATACCGGCGCCGATCACCAGGTCGCCCTTGTCGGACTGGCTGATGTAGCCGTGCACGGCGTTGGACATGATCACGCTGTCGATGATCGGCTTGATCGGCTCGGACACCAGTGCTTGCAGGGGGTGCGATTCCAGCGGCAGGCGGAAGCCGGCCAGTTTGGCCATGTGCCCGGAGTTACCGGCGGTGACCACGCCCACGCGCTTGGCGCCGATGAAACCTTTGTTGGTTTCCACACCGATCACTGCACCGTTTTCCTTGCGGAAACCGATCACTTCGGTCTGCTGGATCAGGTCCACGCCCAGGGCGTCGGCGGCACGGGCGTAGCCCCAGGCCACCGCGTCGTGACGGGCGACGCCGCCACGGCGCTGAACGGTAGCGCCGAGGATCGGGTAACGGGTGTTCTTCGAGCAGTCCAGGTATGGGATTTCGGCCGCGACCTGGGCGGTGTTCAGCAGTTCGCCATCGACGCCGTTGAGGCGGTTGGCGCTGACGCGGCGCTCGGAGTCACGAATGTCCTGCAGGGTATGGCACAGGTTGTAGACGCCGCGCTGGGAGAACATCACGTTGTAGTTGATGTCCTGGGACAGGCCCTCCCACAGCTTCATGGCGTGCTCGTACAGCTGCGCCGACTCGTCCCACAGGTAGTTGGAACGCACGATGGTGGTGTTACGGGCGGTGTTGCCGCCGCCCAGGTAACCTTTCTCAACCACCGCGACATTGGTGATGCCATGTTCCTTGGCCAGGTAGTAGGCCGTGGCCAGGCCATGGCCGCCACCGCCAACGATGACCACGTCGTAGACCTTTTTAGGGGTCGGCGTGCGCCACATGCGCTGCCAGTTCTCGTGGTGGCTGAGGGAGTGTTTGAAGAGGCCGAAGCCCGAGTAGCGTTGCATGGTCGTTTACTCCACTCAGCGGTAAACAGGGAAGTCTGCGCACAGGGCCGCGACGTTCTTCGCCACATCGGCTTCGACGTCAGCGTCACCGAGGTTGTCGAGGATGTCGCAGATCCAGCCGGCCAGGGCCACACACTGGGCGACCTTGAAGCCGCGGGTGGTGACAGCCGGGGTGCCGATGCGCAGGCCGGAAGTGACGAACGGCGATTGCGGGTCGTTCGGCACGGCGTTCTTGTTGACGGTGATGTGCGCGCGGCCCAGGGCAGCGTCGGCATCTTTGCCGGTCAGGCCCTGGCGGATGAGGCTGACCAGGAACAGGTGGTTGTCGGTACCGCCGGAGACCACGTCGTAGCCGCGGTCGATGAATACCTGGGCCATGGCCTGGGCGTTCTCGATGACCTGCTTCTGGTAGCTCTTGAACTCAGCCTCCTGAGCTTCCTTGAAGCACACAGCCTTGGCGGCGATGACGTGCATCAGCGGGCCGCCCTGGGCGCCAGGGAACACAGCGGCGTTGAGCTTTTTCTCGATCTCTTCGTTCGACTTGGCCAGGATCAGGCCACCACGTGGGCCGCGCAGGGTCTTGTGGGTGGTGGTGGTCACCACGTCGGCGAACGGGATCGGGTTAGGGTACAGGCCAGCGGCAACCAGGCCGGCAACGTGGGCCATGTCGACGAACAGCAATGCACCGACCTTGTCGGCGATGGCGCGAAAACGTGGGAAATCGAGGGTCTTGGAGTATGCCGAGAAGCCGGCAACGATCATCTTCGGCTTGTGCTCGACGGCCAGGCGCTCGACCTCGTCGTAATCGATCAGGCCGGTGTTGGTATCGATGCCGTACTGCACGGCGTTGTACAGCTTGCCCGAAGACGACACTTTGGCGCCGTGGGTCAGGTGGCCGCCGTGGGCCAGGCTCATGCCAAGGATGGTGTCACCGGCCTGCAGCAGGGCCAGGTAAACCGCGCTGTTGGCCGAAGAGCCGGAGTGCGGCTGAACGTTGGCGTAGTCGGCGCCGAACAGCTGCTTGGCGCGCTCAATGGCCAGCGCCTCGACCTTGTCGACGTGCTCGCAGCCACCGTAGTAGCGCTTGCCTGGGTAGCCTTCGGCGTACTTGTTGGTCAGGCCGCTGCCTTGGGCCTGCATGACGCGCTTGCTGGTGTAGTTCTCCGAGGCGATCAGTTCGATGTGATCTTCCTGGCGCTGTTCTTCGGCATTCATCGCCGCCAGCAGTGCGTCGTCGTAACCCTGGATCTGGTCTTGCTTGCTGAACATCATGGTTCTCCCGGCAGCGATCGTTTCTTGTCTGTAAGGCACTGTGGCCCTTTGTGGCGATGGTATGACTGGCCGGGGAGGGTCAGATGCCTGCGCACGCCTTGCAATGGCGCGTTTACGACATTCGCTTTTTTGTTGCTCGCACCGGCCCTATCGCCGGCTTGCCGGCGATCGGCTGCGCAGCAGCCCTGATCAGACTGACTGCCCCACTGCTGCCAAGGCCACTGGAGCCCCGCCAGGGACCGCTTACCGGCGATTCGACCGGCATGAGAACCCCACACCAGCAACCGTGCAGAGCTTGTATAGGCAACCGCTGAATCGATGGTTTAGAGTGCTGTTCTGCTTCGTTCACAGGACCGTGTCATGACAGACAAAAGCCAACAATTCGCCAGCGACAATTATTCCGGTATCTGCCCCGAAGCCTGGGCAGCGATGGAAAAGGCCAACATCGGCCACGACCGCGCCTACGGCGACGACCAGTGGACCGAGCGCGCCGCCCAGTACTTCCGCGAGCTGTTCGAAACCGACTGCGAAGTGTTTTTCGCCTTCAACGGCACCGCCGCCAATTCGCTGGCCCTGGCCTCTTTGTGCCAGAGCTACCACAGCGTGATCTGCTCCGAGACCGCCCACGTAGAAACCGATGAATGTGGCGCGCCGGAGTTTTTCTCCAACGGCTCCAAGCTGCTCACCGCGCCCAGCGTCAACGGCAAGCTGACGCCGCAATCGATCCGTGAAGTGGCGCTCAAGCGCCAAGACATCCACTACCCCAAGCCCCGTGTGGTGACCCTCACCCAGGCTACCGAAGTCGGTACCGTGTACCGCCCCGATGAGCTCAAGGCGATCAGCGCCACCTGCAAAGAGCTGGGCCTGAACCTGCACATGGACGGCGCGCGGTTCACCAATGCCTGCGCATTTCTTGGCTGCAGCCCGGCCGAGCTGACCTGGAAGGCCGGCGTGGATGTGCTGTGCTTTGGCGGCACCAAGAACGGTATGGCGGTCGGTGAGGCGATCCTGTTCTTCAACCGCGACCTGGCCGAGGACTTCGACTACCGCTGCAAGCAGGCCGGGCAACTGGCCTCGAAAATGCGCTTTTTGTCGGCACCCTGGGTGGGGCTGCTGGAAAACGGCGCCTGGCTGCGCCATGGCAACCACGCCAACCATTGCGCACAGTTGCTGGCGTCGTTGGTGAGTGACCTGCCGGGGGTAGAGCTGATGTTCCCGGTAGAGGCCAACGGGGTGTTCCTGCAGATGCCGGAGCCCGCGCTGGAAGCGTTGCGCGCCAGAGGTTGGCGCTTCTACACCTTCATTGGTAGCGGCGGGGCGCGGTTCATGTGTTCATGGGATACCGAAGAGGAACGGGTGCGCTCACTGGCAGCGGATATCCGTAGCGTCATCGGCGCCTGACGTCATCGCCCGGCGGGCCTTACGGCCCGCCAAACCGCCTGTTCGACAACGCTTACAACAGCCTTGCACTGAACGTCACCTGACAGTTCTGCCAGTTTGCAGCCCGTCACAGAGGTTTTATGTTCTTCGGGGCCACAACCCTCAGTGGCTGAGTTTTCCGAGGACGTATCATGGCCACTAGAATATTGATCAACGATAACGAATTGCCAGGTATTGAAGCCGAGAACCTCAAGTACTTCCGCGCTCTCAAGCCTGGGCACTACTTTAGCCACCATGGAACCTCAGGCACCGTGGTCAAGATCTCGCAGGAACGGCTCAACGGCGATGAGAGCGTGGCAATCACGCTGGATAAATCCCAAAAGGCAAAAGTTTCAATCAGTGAAAGAACCCGGAATGCGCTCAAGGCAACCATTGAGCAACGCACTGCAAACAGCACTGAAACCATCGTGTATCTCATCACACCGCATGATGAAAGCTATGAAATTGAAGGCATTTCCGATAAATACATGCTCGTCAATTTATTGCAGGACGATAAGTTAGAAATCATCAGCGACGGCGACGAACTCAAGTATTCGGTCAAAGAACAGCAGTTCGAGTATAAAGTGCTGGACAACATGTCTTGGTGGATCACTGAAACCAAAGACTCAGCATGAGCATCTTTTGGGTTAGCCGCCCACCGTACCAACGCCGCTTCCATTGGCGCCGGCACTCCGGGAGCGGCATGGGTCACGATGGACCGTAACCTGGCCTGCGTGTTTAAAGCTTGAACCCACTCATCTGCCGGGCCAGGTCATCGGCCAGCCCGCGCAACGCCTGGCATTCCTGCCGACACCCCTGCACTTCCGCCGCGGTCTGCCTGGCCAGGTCAGAAATCCCCTGCACCGTCCGGTTGATCTCCTCGGTCACCGCCGACTGCTCTTCCGTCGCCGTGGCCACCTGGTGGTTCATGTCGCTGATGTGCTCGACCTGGTCGGTAATCGCCCCCAACGAGGCCCCGGTTCGCTGGCTCGACGCCACGCCACTCCCCGTCGCCTGCTGCCCCGCCTGCATCGACGTCACCGCCGAACCTGCGCCGTGCTTGAGGCGCTGGATCATCTGCTGAACTTCATCGGTGGACACCTGGGTACGCCGCGCCAGCGTCCGCACCTCATCGGCCACCACGGCAAAGCCGCGCCCCATCTCCCCTGCCCGCGCCGCCTCGATGGCAGCATTGAGCGCCAAAAGGTTGGTCTGCTCGGAGATGCTGCGGATCACCGCCAATACTTCATCGATGGAGGCGACTTCGTCGGCCAGTTGCGCCACCGCATCCGCCGCCTTGCCGATATCACCCGACATGCCCTCGATACCTTGGATCGACCGGCGTACCACCTCACGCGCCTGCAAGGCTTCCTCACGCGCTGACTGCGAAGCTTGCGCAGCATCGCCGGCGTTGCGGGCAATGTCCTGCACGGTAAGCCCCATTTCGTGCACGGCGGTGGCGACCATTTCGGTCATTTCCTGCTGCCGCCCGGAACGTTCGGCCGTGTTGTCCACCACCTGCGTCACCTGCTCGACTGCACGATGCAAGCGCTCGGTGGTGCGCAGCACTTCGCCGATCAGGCCGCGCTGGCTGTCGAGAAATCGGTTGAATCCGCGGGCCAGTTCGCCCAGTTCGTCCTGACGCGAATCGTCCAGACGATGGCTGAGGTCGCCGCCGCCACTGCCTATCTGCACCAACGCGGCAGTCACTCGGCGCACAGGCTGTACCAAGCCACGCGCCAGCACCACCACCAGCAACAGCGAAAGCAGCGCCACACCACCGCCGATCAACGTGGTAAGCCAGAGGGCCTGACGCATCTGTGCATAGATCTCTGACTCCGGCACCTCGGCAACCAAGGTCCAGTTCAGGTCGCGCAGGGGTAAGCCCAAGGCCAGAAAGTCTTCACCGTCACGCTGGAATCGGCTGGTGCGCAAACCCGGCTCACCGCTGATCACCGCCTTGGCCGCCTGTTCATCGAGCTGTTGCGCAAGCTGTCGCTTGCCGCTGAGGGCAGCGTCCGGATGCACCTGGATCAAGCCATCGTTGCGTACCAGAAACACCTTGCCGTGCTCGCCAAAGCTGAAGTCATGGATCAGTTGTGACAACTCGGTCATGCGCAGGCCCATGCCGGCCACACCGACCAACTTGCCGTCCTTTTCCACACGGTAATCGATGAACAGCGCCAGCTCGCCCGTGGAACCGTCGATATCGATATTGATCAGGCGCTCGGCGCCGCTGTCGATGTAGCCGTAAAACCACGTGTCTTTGGGGTTGTCGCGGCTGAGGGTGCGGTCCAAGCCATTTTCGTTGTAGTAGTGGCCGGTTTCGGTCGAGGCGAAAAGCGTGGTGAAGGCCTGGTTGCGCTGCTTGGCGGCCTGTAGGTATTCGATAAAGCGTGGCATTTCGCCGGCGTCTTCACCGGCGGCCAGCCAGTCACGCAGCAGCGTGTTGCCGGCGATGTCGGCTGCGGCAACCAGCGGCTTGCCGAGCATTCGCTCGATGTCGTTGCGAATGGCTTCGATGCTGGCCGGGAGGGCTGTGTCGACCAGATAGCGATCGGTGAGGCGGTTGAGCGCCACGGTGAAAATGATCACGACCACCAGGATGCTCGCCAGCAGTGCCGCGCCCATGCTCGCGATCAATTGCCACTGGATACTTCGACGCCAGATACCCATGCCCCTTCCTCCCCAGGAATAATTGTTTGGGGGAAAGTGTATACACTCAGGTATCCATTAATACCAGCGACCTGCGACAAGGTTGCAGAGACTGCGGGGGCAGGCAAACCCGTCCCCGCAGTACTGACAGCGTGCTTTTACTGTTCGGCGATGGTCCGAACGATCGCGTCCACCGTGGCGTCGATCTGTGCCTGTGTACGCTCCAGTGTCTGCTGATGTTCCTTCTGCAGTTCAACCTGCTTGGAACACAGATTCAGGGCGGCCAGCACCAGCAGCTTGTCGCCGATCAGGGTCGGGTACGAACGTTTGGTTTCGGCAAGGGCGGTGTTGAGCATGCGTACCGCCTGCGCCAGGGTTTCTTCCTGGCCTTCGGGCGCCTTGATCGAATAGTCGTTGCCGAGGATCGACACGACATTGACCGGCTGCGCTTGCAGTCTCATGCGCCGACGACACCTGCGCTGGCGCGTTCAACCAGCGCCTGGATGCGCGCAGCGGTGGCACCGTGCTTTTCTTCCTGCTCCATCAACGACAGTTGCAGGGTTTCGTTCTCTTCCTTGGCTTGGGCCAGTTCCTGGCCAAGCGTGGTGTTCTGCTCGGTGAGTTGAGCGTTTTTCTGCATCAGGTCGCTGACCAGTTGCTCGAGTTGATTCAGGGAGGCTTCCAGCATGGGGTCTATCTCGGGTTGTTGCAAAGGGCGCACACGATAAAGAAAAGTGTGAGCACTCGCCATTAAATATCGGAATCTCAAGGTTTCTAACCCGCAGATTGACAGGGTATCGGGCGCCTTGTTCCGACCTGGGTCAACCGCCGGTCAGGTAAATGGATAGCAGGCTCACAATTTTTGCCGTTCACACTCAAGACTGGCCAGTCACGACCGATAGCCAGGCAAGTCATATTTCGTCGCAGGGAACGCGTCCACTCCTTTTGCCTGGATTCGTCCCGCCATGTCCCTACGCAACATGAATATCGCCCCCCGCGCCTTGCTCGGGTTCGCCTTGATCGGCTTGCTCATGCTCGGCCTTGGTATCTTCTCGCTCATGCAGATGGGCAACATCCGCCAGGCGGGCCTTGCCATCGAAAACATCAGCGTGCCCAGTATCAAGACCCTGGACGAGCTGACCTCGCTCAACCTGCGCCTGCGCACCCTCGCCTACCGATTGCTGCTCAACCGCGAACCGGAAGTACAGCGCGACACCCTCAACCTGTTGGACCAGCGCAACGCCGAGATCGACCGCGCTCGCCAGGCCTACCTGCCACTGATCAGCGCGGCAGACGAACAGGCCGCCTTCGACCAGTACACCGAACTGCTCAACCAGTACCGTCAGCTGGAGTCGCGCATGCGCAGCCTGAGCCAGGCCAACCGCACTGATGAACTGCGTGACCTGCTCAACCGCGACCTGCTGGCCAACTCCGAGCAAATCAACAAGGTCATGAACACCCTGGTGCGGATCAACACCGACCAGACCCGCGAGACCAACGAAACCGCCGCCAACCAGTACTCAGCGGCCTTCGTCCTGGTAATCGGCCTGCTGGTTGCCGCATCCGTGCTGACCTTCCTCTGCGCGTTGCTGCTGACCCGCAGCATCGTCAAACCCATCGACGCAGCCCTCCAGGCCGCCGAGCAGATTGCCGACGGTGACCTGACCCATACCATCCGCGCCGAAGGCACCGATGAGGCCGCGCGCCTGCTGCGCGCGATGGGGCGCATGCAGGAAAAATTGCGCGACACCCTGCAGCTGATCGCGGGCTCCGCTACCCAGCTGGCGTCGGCCGCCGAAGAGCTGAACGCCGTTACCGACGAGAGCGCGCGCGGCCTGCAACAGCAGAACAATGAGATCGAGCAGGCCGCCACGGCGGTGACCGAAATGACCAGCGCCGTCGAGGAAGTGGCGCGTAACGCTGTGAGCACCTCAGAAGCCTCCAGCGAAGCCAGCCGCTCGACCGGCGACGGGCGTGACCTGGTGCTGGAAACCGTAGGCGCGATCGAGCGGATGAGCGGTGATGTGCAGGCCACCGCCAAACTGATCACTCACTTGGCCGAACAATCGCGCGACATCGGCAAGGTACTGGATGTGATCCGCGGCCTGGCCGACCAGACCAACCTGCTGGCGCTCAATGCGGCCATCGAAGCGGCGCGTGCCGGCGAAGCGGGCCGTGGGTTTGCGGTGGTGGCGGATGAAGTGCGTGCGCTGGCACACCGTACCCAGCAGTCGACCAGCGAAATCGAACGGATGATCGGCAGCATCCAAGGCGGCACCGAACAGGCGGTCGAATCGATGCGCACCAGCACCGAACGCGCCGAGTCGACGCTGAACATCGCCAAGGGCGCCGGTATGGCGCTGGACACCATTGCCGGGGCTGTGGCGCAGATCAATGAACGCAACCTGGTAATCGCCAGCGCGGCGGAAGAACAAGCCCAGGTGGCGCGAGAGGTTGACCGCAACCTGGTGAACATCAATGACTTGTCGGTGCAGAGCGCGACCGGCGCACATCAGACCAGCGCGGCGAGCGCAGAGCTGTCGCGCCTGGCTGTGGATTTGAATGGGCTGGTGGCGCGCTTTCGCACCTGACAGCACCGGGGCCGCTTTGCGGCCCCAGCAATTACCGGATCAGTAATCGATCCGCACGTCCCCTTTGGGTACGCTGCAGCACGATAGGATATAGCCCTCGGCTTCATCTTCCTCGGTAATCCCGCCGTTGTGCTCCATCTCCACCTCGCCACCCAGCTTGAGCACCTTGCAGGTCCCGCAGATGCCCATGCCGCAAGCTTTGGGGATCATCAGCCCGACCTTGGCCGCCGCCGCATGCACGGTCTCGCCAGGAACGACCCGGATGCTCTTCTCGCTGCCGATGAACTCCACCAGGTTGAGCTCGGACACGTCCACTTCCGGCGCATCGGCCGCCTGCTCGGCATGCTCCACGGCATCGGCCTTGGCCTCTGCCGGCGTCGCGCCGAACGACTCCTCGTGGTAGTTCTTCATGTCGAAGCCGACCGCCTCGAGCATGCGCTTGACCGCAGTCATGTAGGGCGTCGGGCCGCAGCAGAACACCTCGCGCTCCATGTAATCGGGCGCGATCAGTTCCATCAGCCGTTGGTTCAGATAGCCGCGATAACCCGCCCAAGGCTCACCCAGACCGTGCTTCTCGCAAATGATGTGCAGGCTGAAGTTGGGGATGCGGGACGCCATCTGCTCCAGTTCGCGGTGGTAGATGATGTCCTTGGGGGAGCGGGCGCTGTGCACGAACACCATGTCGACATTGGCATTGGTGTCGTAGAACCAGCGGGCCATGGACATCACCGGCGTGATACCGACACCGCCAGAGAGGTACAGCACCTTGGCAGCCGGGAAGTCGATGGCGTTGAACAGCCCCACCGGGCCGTGCACAGGCACTTCAAAGCCTTCGTGCATGGTGTCGTGCAGGTAGTTGGACACATGCCCGCCTGGCACCCGCTTGACGGTGATCGAAAAGCTGTAGGGCACCGACGGCGAACTGGAGATGGTGTAGGAGCGCATCACCGGCTTGCCTTCGATCTCCAGTTCCAGGGTGACGAACTGCCCAGGCTTGAAGAAGAACATGATCGGCTGGTCGGCCATGAAGCAGAAGGTGCGCACGTCCCAGGTCTCCTGGATGACCTTGACGCAACGCACGATGTGGCGGCCATTGGCCCAGGTCTGGGTGGTGACCGGATTGAGGAAAGTATCGGACATGTTCATCTCCAGCGGCCGACTAATGGCCCTTTTCATGGCTGCGATAATGCGCAAGCTGAAGGCGTCGCACATTCCTGCCTGCGACATCGGCGTGCTTATCGCGACCAGCCCCGTGCTACAAGGGCTGGCGCGTCGTAATTCAAATCGGCCATGTCGCCCATGGATACGGTTCGCGGCGTCTTCGGACGCACACTCCACGGCAAAAGAACCTGCTGTTTTTTCACAGATGCTCTTGCGGCACCACAACAACGATTAGCCACCTTTTGCCGGCCGAATACGGCCCCGAGGATTACACGATGGACGTCACCGCAACCCTGAGCCTGGGCGATCCACTGGAAGCTGCACGCAAGGCCACCGCCGAGATGCTGCAGACCCGCGAGCGCACCTACTCGCTGCCCCAGCCGTTCTACACCGACGAGCGTCTGTTCCAGATCGACATGCAGGAGATCTTCCACAAGGAATGGCTGATTGCCGGCATGACGTGCGAAATCCCGGCCAAGGGCAACTACATCACCCTGCAGATCGGCAAGAACCCGATCATCGTGGTGCGCGGAAGCGAAGGTAAGGTGCATGCCTTCCACAACGTCTGCCGCCATCGTGGCTCACGCCTGTGCGTCAACGAGAAAGGCAAAGTGGCAAAGCTGGTCTGCCATTACCACCAGTGGACGTATGAACTGGACGGCCGCCTGCTGTTCGCAGGTACTGAAATGGGCGCCGACTTCGACATGAAAGAGTACGGCCTCAAGCCTGTGAACGTAAAAGTCGCCGGTGGCTACATCTTCATCAGCCTGGCGGAAAACCCACCTGCGATCGACGAGTTCCTGGCCACCCTGGACCACTACATGGAACCGTATGACATGGAGAACACCAAGGTGGCAGTGCAAACCACCTTGATGGAAAAGGCCAACTGGAAGCTGGTGCTGGAAAACAACCGCGAGTGCTACCACTGCTCCGGCTCGCACCCGGAGTTGCTGCAAACCCTGCTGGAGTGGGACGACACCAACGACCCGCGCGCCAGCCAGGAATTCAAGGACCACGTGGCGGCCTCCGCCGCCGCTTGGGAAGCCGAGAAGATCCCGTACCTGCACAAGAGCCATGGCCTGCGTAACCGCATCGTGCGCATGCCGCTGCTCAAGGGCACCGTGTCGATGACCATGGACGGCAAACAGGCGTGCCAGAAACTGATGGGCCGCATCAAGAACCCGGACCTGGGCTCGATGCGCATCCTTCACCTGCCGCACTCGTGGAACCACTGCATGGGCGACCACATGATCGTGTTCACCGTGTGGCCGATCAGCGCCCAGGAGACCATGGTCACCACCAAGTGGCTGGTGCACAAGGATGCCGTGGAAGGCGTGGACTACGACCCGGAGCGCATGCGCAAGGTGTGGGACGCCACCAACGACCAGGACCGCCGCCTGGCCGAAGAAAACCAGCGCGGTATCAACTCCACGGCGTATCAGCCGGGGCCCTACTCGAAGACTTACGAGTTCGGTGTGGTCAACTTCATTGACTGGTACAGCGACCGCGTGTTGGCCAATTTGGGCGCAGAGCCTGCTCCCTACCTGAAAGAGGTGAAAGCGCAGTAACGCGCCCCGCCCCGCTGGCACGGCGCATCGCCGTGTCAGCGTCTGATTTCCTGCATAGGTATGTCAGGGGGTGCACTCGGAGTTTGACGGGGACCCCAGCTTCGCCAAGCCTCCGCAGCCGCACTATAAGCCGAATGTATCCGCGCCCCCAATGCCCTTGCGCTTCCCCATACGTAGGAAGCCCCTTCAACCACCATCCTCGCGCCAGTGACTTCGTAGACCGTTTCCCAAGCCACCCTGCCCGCCGACACACCAGGCTGCCCCACCCCCCGCCATACGGCCTGCGCCGCCTCGGCGTTGGAGAAGCCACCACCTATTATGTTTCCTACCGCGTTACCCAGCCCCAGCCGACGGCCAGGGCTGGTCAGCACATTACCTACCCACCCTTGCTCTACACTGTTGAACCCCGTCGCGAACATCCCCATACCTCCTGTGTATACGAAGGCAATGTTACCTAGCCGGGTTCTGTAGTCCGGCGCGTTATAAATGGATTGGGAATGTTGGGCGGCCAGGCGATTGACCACATTTCGGGCCGTCCGGGTAACAGCCCCGCTTAAAGTGACCGCGCTTGAAAATAGGCTGACGCCACTTATCACCGTGCTCAGCCAACTCGCTCCACTGGGGTCTGCCCGGTTGACAGGGTCGCCTCCACAATAGGCGTAGGGATTCAGCCCGCCGATTGAAAATGGGCTGTAAGGATCAGGGGATTGAAAGCGCATCAACACCGGGTTGTAGGCCCGCCGGCCATTACCCAAGTGGTAACAGCCCGTCAGAGGATCGACAGGCTGCCCGGTAAAGGCGAGGAACGCGCCATCTTCCAGGAGGCGGGCACCGTAGGGCAGATAGGGCCTTGAAAGCCCTTCTACACGGGTTCGCGTGGATGTGCGCGGCGCAGGGTGCATGTGAGAGCCCAACTGGTTGTGATACCTCACCTTAACAGCTGCGAGCAATGCTGCTAACTGACAAAAATGACGGGGCGGCAGGACTTACCCACATCATGTGAGTCACCCATTGCAGCGTGCACTTACACTGCTGTAAGCAAGATTACGAAGCAATTGGTCAATATTTGATCAAAGCAATGAAGCCCTTGGATTTCGTGGGCTACAGGCTACTCCGTACACGTTGTCCACAGAGACACCAACAGAGATTGTGGGCAATCGAGCCAAACGCTGCAATCTGGTTGTGGATAAACGACTTGAAGCCCCGATAGTCCTGCAACAGTAGACGTCTTATCTAATTTGATCGTTTTCTGACCAATTCTCCACACCCCTTGTGTTGCAAGGCTTACAGCTAGTGTCGAACAGATTATCCACAGACCCGCTAACAGCGATTGTGGGCAAATCCACTCGAAGATAGGGCTACCTGAGTCTGATAAGCCGGCTCAGACCTGATCAGTTTATGATCAAAGCCCTGGAGGCCTCTATATATATGGCCTCCAGCCATGCACCAACACTTTATCCACACCTTGGCGAACAGATTCCGTGGGCAAAACAGAGTTGCACCTGACGGTTGAGCCAGTTTCGCCAAAGCCAGCGGTGCGGTGGGGAACAAGATGGACTTATGCACAGGCAGAAGGTGCATGCAGCAGATCAGGAGTCGTTGTGGGCGCGGGGTTGCCCTGCGAAGCAGCCGCGGTGCATGGCACCGCATGCGCCTGTGTTCATGGGCCGCCCCCACAGCGTGAGGGCGGCCTTGGCGGCGAGCCTGTAGGGCTTCAGCGCAGCACGCCCTCTTCCACCAGCAGCTTGAGGATGGCCTCGGCGCCCTCCTGTGGCGAAACATCCTTCAGCACCTTGCCGCCACCGCCACTGGCCTTGGCGGTCGCAGCCTTCATCCGGTCGGCGCCGCTCTTGGCCTTGATCACCTTAAGCCGCTTGGGCCGTGGCCGTGCCGGCTGCAACTCGGCCTCGGCCAGCAGATCATCCTCGACGATCGCCACATTGCGCGCCGCCAGCACACCCCGGCGCGCTGGCCCGAATGCGCTCTGGCGCGGCTTGGGCGCGGCGTTATCCACAGTCGCCAGCAACGGCAGGCGCACTTTCAGCCGGCGCCGCTGACCGCGCGGCAGCGCCTGCAATACCTGGGCGGTGCCGTTTTCAATCGACTCCACCTCGGCCAACCCCACGATCAATGGCCAGCCAAGCTTTTCGGCCAACAGGAAGGGCAACATGCCCGAGCCCTCACCCGTCTCGGCCTGGCTGCCGGCCAGCACCAGCTGTGCCCCGGCGTCGCGCAGGTAATCGCCCAGCACGCCCAGCACATCAGCACCGGCGGGCTGCTCCAGCACATCCAGGTGGTCCAGGCCCATGCCCAGGTAGGCGCGCAATGCTTCTTCCTGTGGGTCGCCAGCATGCACCACCTGCAAGTTATCCCCAGCCAGCTGCAAACCCAGTTCCACCGCGCGCGCATCCTGCTCAGCGCGCCGGGCGCGGCCGGAGCTTGGGTGGGCCCCGATGGAAACCAGGCTGATCACTTTCGTACTCATGCTCGTGCCCTTATGCCGCGTCGCGCTGGCCGCCGCTGCGGTAGTTGTCCACAGCCTCGATCAGTGCCTTGAGAATCGCCGAGCTGTCGCCAATCACCGACAGGTCGGCCCGTTTGATCATGTCGCAGCCCGGGTCCATGTTGATCGCCACCACCTTGTCGCAAGCGCCGATGCCCTGCAGGTGCTGGATCGCGCCCGAGATACCCACCGCCACGTAGACCCGTGCGGTGACCCAGGTACCGGTAGCACCCACCTGGCGGTTACGCGGCATGAAGCCGTCGTCCACTGCCACCCGCGAGGCGCCTTCGGTAGCGCCGAGGGCTGCGGTCGCCTTGTGGTACAGGTCCCAGTCTTTGACGCCATTACCGCCCGAAACGATGAACTCGGATTCGGCCATGGCAATGGTGGCCGGGTCCACGGCCACCGAGCCGAGGTCCTCGATACGCGACAGGCTGCGTGCAACGCTTGTGGACAACTCCACTGGCAGCGCTTCATGGCGGGTTTCGCTGACAGGTTCGGCACATTCCGCCGCAGCCAGGATCAACCGTGGCATGGCGCGTTGCAGGTCCTGCTGGCCCGCGCCGGCACGGCCGATGCACTGGCCGTCCTTGACCTGCCAAACCCGCGTCGCCGGGCGCTCGCCCAAGGCAGCAGCGAAGCGCCGGCCCAGTTCGCCACCACCGGTGCGGCTATCGGGCAACAGCCAGTGGCGTGGCGTGAACTGGTTATCCACAGCCCGCAGCCCTTGCACCAGTTGCTCAGGTGCATAGCCTTCGAACGCTTCACCTTCCATAACCAGCAGGCGATCGACACCGGCTGTGGAAAACGTGCTTTCCTTGTGCTCGCCAAACACCACGGCCAACACCGCGCCATCGCTGCCGGCCAGGCTATGGGCCAGGCCGAGCAAGTCGCGGTCGTGGCTGCTCAGGCGGCCACCGACCATGTCGGGCACCACGGCGATGTAGAACGCAGGCGCTGCAACCTGATGCAGCGGCAATTGCACTTCGGCCGGCGCGCTACGCCGCCCGCCGCCCCCGGTGCCCTGTTGGGCACCGCTGCGGTCGATACGCTTGAGGCCATTGGGGCCGATGAAACCGGCGGCGATGGCATGCGGGTTTTTGCGCGTGAGGCCACTGGGCCCCATCCAGCGAGTCTGTTGCGTCTGCAGCGCTGCATGCAGCGGATGCAGGCGGTTACGGGCGATCCACTCGGCGCGTGGGTCGCGGCGGATGATGTCGCTCATCAGTGCACCTCCGCAGGTTCACGTTCAACCGTTAGCGACTTTGGGGCCGCGGGCGTTTCCTCTTCGATCAGCACATCGGCTACCAACTCGGCGAGGTCCTTGATCTGTGGGCGCGGTTCGACCACCCCTTCGAGCATCGCAGTGCACTGTGGGCAGCCGACCGCCACCAGTTCGGCCTGGGTCTCTCGGATGTCATCCATGCGCATGTCGGGGATACGCTGCTTACCCGGGATGTCGGTGATCGGCGCACCGCCACCACCGCCACAGCAGCGGGAACGGAACCCCGAGCGCTGCATTTCGCGCACTTCGATGCCCAGCGCCTGCAACACTTGGCGCGGGGCCTCATATTCGCCGTTGTAGCGGCCCAGGTAGCACGGGTCGTGATAGGTGACGCTGCCGCCCTTGTGCTGCCCGAGGTTGAGCTTCCCGGCTGCGATCAGCTCGGCGATGTAGGTGCTGTGGTGCTGCACCGGGTAGTCGCCGCCCAGTGCGCCGTACTCGTTCTTCAGCACATGGAAGCTGTGCGGATCGCAAGTGACGATGCGCTGGAACTTGTACTTGGCCAGGGTCTGGATATTGCGTTTGGCCAGTTGCTGGAAGGTCGCTTCGTCACCCAGGCGGCGCGCCACGTCGCCGCTGTCACGTTCTTCCAGGCCGAGCACGGCAAAGTCCACGCCCGAGGCCTTGAGTACTTTGACGAACGAACGCAGGGTGCGCTGGTTGCGCATGTCGAACGCGCCGTCACCCACCCAGAACAGCACTTCGGTGGTTTTCACGTCAGACAGCAGGTTCAGGTTGAGGTCTGCCGCCCAGTTCATCCGGCCGCCCGGGGCAAAGCCGCCCGGGTTGTCGGTAGCGATCAGGTTATCCAGCACCTCGGCACCCTTGTTCGGGGTCGCGCCCTTTTCCAGGGTGAGGTGGCGGCGCATGTCGACGATGGCATCGACGTGCTCGATCATCATCGGGCATTCCTCGACGCAGGCACGGCAGGTGGTGCACGACCACAGGGTTTCGGCGTCGACCAGGCCATTGACGATCGGTTGGTGTGGATTGCCACCGTGTTCACCGATCGGCTTGCCAGGGTACGGGCTGCCGGCGAACGTGGCGTCGGTGCCACCGGCCAGGCCGATGACCATGTCCTGAATGAGTTTTTTCGGGTTCAGCGGCTGGCCGGCGGCGAACGCCGGGCACATCGCCTCACATTTGCCGCATTGCACGCAGGCGTCGAAACCCAGCAGCTGGTTCCAGGTGAAGTCCACCGGCTTTTCCACGCCCAGCGGGGCATTGCGGTCTTCCAGGTCCAGCGGTTTCAGGCCGGTCGAACGGCCACCGCCAAAGCGTTCGGCGCGGCGGTGCCAAGCCAGGTGCAGGGCCCCGGCAAAGGCGTGTTTCATCGGGCCGCCCCAGGTCATGCCGAAGAACAGTTCCGACACGCCCCACAGCACGCCCAGGCCAAGTATCGCGACCATCACCCAGCCGCCCGTGTTGGCCGGCAGGATGCCGGCTACCGGCAAGGTAGCAATGAAGAAGCTTGCGGCGAACACCAGCAGGCTTTTCGGCAGGCGCATCCACGGGCCTTTGGACAGGCGCGATGGCGGGTTGAGCCGGCGTTTGAAGACGAAGATGGCACCGGTGAACATGATCACGGTGGCCACCAGCAAGGCGTAGCCAAGGATCTTGCTCTGCAGGCCAAAGCCGTGCACCAGGATTGCCAGCACCGCCGACAGCACAAAGCCGCCCGCAGTGGCCACGTGGGTCTTGGACATGTACTTGTCGCGCTCGACCACGTGGTGCAAGTCCACAAGGTAGCGGCGCGGCATGGCCAGCAGGCCGCCGAGAAGATCGACCTTGGAGGCTCGGCCACGCCGCCACATGCGCACCCGGCGCAGGGCGCCGAGCACCGCCAGGCCAAGGGCAGCGAACAGCAGGATGGGTAATAGGGTGTTCAACATGGCAGGCACCTTTTTCAGCTGCAAGCTGCAAGCCGCAAGCTGCAAGCAGAAGCCCGGGGAGCTTCTGCCTACCGCTTGTACCTTGCAGATCACCTCTGCGTTACAGAGTCATTCCCAAGCAACTCTCAAGACTTCAGTTGCAAGCGAAGGCGACAACGATGGCTTCTTCTTGCAGCTTGCCGCTTGAAGCTTGCCGCTGCTTCAGAAGTCCTTGCACAGCCGCAAGGCGTCGTAGATCGCCGCGTGCACGTTGCGCTGGGCCACGCAGTCGCCGATGCGGTACAGCAGGTAACCTTCGCCCGGCTGGCTAAGGATCGGCTGTGGCTTGATGGCGAACAGCGCCTCCACATCGATCTGGCCCTTGTTGCGCGAGCCTTCCTTGAGCGCGTAGTACAGTGCTTCGTCAGGACGCACACCGTTCTCGACCACCACCTGGTCGACCACGCGTTCTTCCTTGGCGCCGGTGTATTCGTTCTCCAGCACCGCCACCAGCTTGTCGCCTTCGCGGTAGACCTTTTCCAGCATCATGTCGCCGGTCATGATCACTTCTTTGGGGTACATGCTGCGGTAGTAGGTCGGGAAGGTCGTGCCGCCCATGGCCACGCCCGGCTTGATGTCGTCGGTGACGATCTCGACCTGGCTGCCCTTGTCGGCGATGAAGTCGGCCACCGACATACCAGTGAATTCGCAGATGGTGTCGTACACCAGCACGTTCTTGCCCGGCGCGACCTTGCCGTCGAGCACGTCCCAGCTGCTGACCACCAAGCCTTCGTCAGCGCCCCAGTGCTCGTTCTGCTCCAGGAACGAGTGCCCGCCTACTGCCAGCACGATCACGTCCGGGCGCAGGTCCTCGAGGGTGGCCACATCAGCGGCAGTGCCCAGCCGCAGGTCGACCTTCAGGCGCGCCAGCTCCAACTGGTACCAGCGGGTGATACCGGCAATCTGGTCACGCTGCGGCGCCTTGGCGGCGATGGTGATCTGCCCGCCGATCTGGTCCTTCTTCTCGAACAGGGTCACGTCGTGGCCGCGTTCGGCTGCCACGCGGGCTGCCTCCATACCGGCCGGGCCGGCACCGACTACCACCACCTTGCGCTTGACGCCGGTGGTCTTCTCGATGATGTGCGGCACGCCCATGTATTCACGGGAGGTCGCAGCGTTCTGGATGCACAGCACATCCAGGCCCTGGTACTGCCGGTCGATGCAATAGTTGGCACCGACGCACTGCTTGATCTGGTCGATCTGCCCCATCTTGATCTTGGCGATCAGGTGCGGGTCAGCGATGTGCGCACGGGTCATGCCGACCATGTCCACGTAGCCGCCTTCGAGGATGCGCGTGGCCTGGTTCGGGTCTTTGATGTTCTGCGCGTGCAGCACCGGGACCTTGACCACTTCCTTGATGCCGGCAGCCAGATGCAGGAACGGCTCTGGCGGGTAGCTCATGTTGGGGATGACGTTGGCCAGGGTGTTGTGGGTATCGCAACCCGAGCCGACCACGCCGATGAAGTCGATCATGCCAGTAGCGTCGTAGTAGGCGGCGATCTGCTTCATGTCCTCGTGGCTGAGGCCATCGGGGTGGAACTCGTCACCACAGATCCGCATGCCCACGCAGAAGTCATCGCCGACTTCGGCGCGCACCGCCTTGAGCACTTCCAGGCCGAACTTCATGCGGCCTTCGAAGGTGCCGCCCCACTCGTCAGTACGTTTGTTGACCCGCGGGCTCCAGAACTGGTCGATCATGTGCTGGTGCACAGCGGACAATTCGATACCGTCCAGGCCGCCCTCTTTTGCGCGCCGCGCAGCTTGCGCGTAGTTGCCGATCACCCGCCAGATCTCTTCCACCTCGATGGTCTTGCAGGTGGCGCGGTGCACGGGCTCACGGATGCCGGAAGGCGACATCAGGGTCGGCCAGTTGAAACCGTCCCAGCGCGAGCGGCGCCCCATGTGGGTAATCTGGATCATGATCTTGGCGCCATGCTTGTGCATGGCGTCGGCCAGGTTCTGGAAGTGCGGGATGATACGGTCGGTCGACAGGTTGACCGATGACCACCATTCCTGCGGGCTGTCGATGGCCACCACCGACGAGCCGCCGCAGATCGCCAGGCCGATGCCGCCCTTGGCCTTTTCTTCGTAATACTTCACATAGCGGTCGGTCGTCATGCCGCCGTCAGTGGCGTAGACCTCGGCGTGCGCGGTGCTGAGCACGCGGTTGCGGATGGTCAGTTTGCCGATCTGGATCGGCTGGAACATTGCTTCGAATGCCATGACGCTATCTCCGGCTTACAACGGCTTTGTAACGAACAGGCCATCTTCGTGGCCTTCTTCCGACCCGCCGTAGACCTGCTCGGCCACGGTGCGGATCGAGCTGCCACGGGCAGCGAGAATCTGGTCCATTGCGCCGGCGAACCAGCCGGTGAACATGTAGTCGACCTTGCGGCCGCACTTGCCATACACGTACACGAACGCCGAGTGCTTGAGCTTGACGCTGCAGGTGCCTTTGTCCAGGTCGATGTCTTGGATTTCGAACAGGCCCCAGCCACGCTGGGACAGGCGCTTCATGTAGTGCTCGAACACCGCCACGCCTTCCAGGCCATGGCACTCGGCTTCTTTTTCACACCAGTGCCAGGCGGACTTGTAGCCCGCCTTGTAGAGGATCTCGGCGTAGGCGTCGGCGCCCAGCACTTCCTCGATACCCATGTGGTTGTTGACGAAGAAATGGCGCGGTACATACAGCATCGGCAGGGCGTCGCTGGTCCAGACACCGGTTTCGCTGTCGACTTCGATTGGCAATTGCGGGGCGATCTTGGCCATGGAAACTCAACTCCATAAAAATTTTGTGTGATTGCCCCGACGTTGCTGGCCGGGGCCTTGAGGCTTGGAGAGCGGCTTACTCGCCCCAGACGTCCTTGAGGACATTTACCCAGTTCTCGCCCATGATCTTGCGCACCACACGCTCGGAGTGGCCGCGCTTGAGCAAGGTCTCGGTGAGGTTGGGGAACTCGCCGACGGTGCGGATGCCCAGCGGGTTGATGATCTTGCCGAAATTGGTCAGGCGACGGGCGTAACCCTTGTCGTGGGTCAGGTACTCGAAGAAGTCCTGGCCGTGGCCCTGGGTGAAGTCGGTGCCGATACCGATGGCGTCTTCACCGACGATGTTCATGGTGTACTCGATGGCTTCGGCGTAGTCGTCGATGGTGGAGTCGATGCCCTTGGCCAGGAACGGCGCGAACATGGTCACGCCGACAAAACCGCCATGGTCGGCGATGAACTTGAGCTCCTCGTCCGACTTGTTGCGCGGGTGCTCCTTGAGGCCCGAGGGCAGGCAGTGGGAGTAGCAGACTGGCTTTTTCGACTCCAGGATGACCTCTTCGGAGGTCTTGGAGCCAACGTGGGACAGGTCGCACATGATGCCCACGCGATTCATCTCGGCGACGATTTCGCGACCGAAACCCGACAGCCCACCATCACGCTCGTAGCAGCCTGTACCGACCAGGTTCTGGGTGTTGTAGCACATCTGCACGATGCCCACGCCCAGCTGCTTGAACACATCCACGTAGGCGATCTGGTCCTCGAAGGCATGAGCATTCTGGAAGCCGAAGAGGATCCCGGTCTTGCCCAGTTCCTTGGCCTTGCGGATGTCGGCGGTGGTGCGCACCGGCATCACCAGGTCGCTGTTGTCGCGGATAAGCTTCTGGCTCGCAGCGATGTTGTCGACGGTGGCCTTGAAGCCTTCCCAGACCGACACCGTGCAGTTGGCTGCGGTCAGCCCGCCTTTGCGCATATCCTCGAACAGTTCGCGGTTCCACTTGGCGATGATCAAACCGTCGATGACGATGCTGTCGGCGTGAAGCTCGGCTGGGCTCATCAGGCTGTCCCCTTTTATTGAGTGGGTTCGCACCGAACGTTGTGCCGGCGCTTTGGGGCCAGCATATGCCTGTGTCCGAGGGCGCCCCGATGCAAAAACGACAGGGGGTTTGCCGAAAGCGTCAATGCGCGACATGGCGGGTCTGGGACGCCGTCAGGGGATGCGAGACAGTCTCGATAACGACCCTTCTCGGCCGTTGCATGAACATTTGCCCGGGGAGCTATCGCCGAGCCTGCGCCTGAGCGAGAATCTCGGCGATTCAACAGCCTGTTGAGGAGAAACGGATGAAATCAATGGCATGGCTGGTGCTGCTGGCCTTCATGAGCGGGGCCCAGGCCGGTGAGGAAGAAAGCACGCCTTGCGACAATGTCGACACCGACCAGCAGACGTTCGCCTGCGCAGAATTCAACAAGCAGACCGCCGAACGTGAACTGAACTCGGCCTATGACGACATGGTGCAGCGGATGCTCGATCAGTATGGTGATGACGCCGGCCTGCAGTCGCAGATTGAGTCTGCCAGAAAGGTCTGGGCTCAATTGCGCGATGCCGATTGCAAAATCGAAACCCACGGTGAGCGAGCGGGTAGCAAGGCGTTCCAGATAGCCTGGAATAGCTGTATTGCGCAGCGTAGCGATGAGCGATCGGAGTATTTGCGCAGCCTGGGCTCGCAAAACAGTGATGAACCAGCCCCTGAGGATTGATCAGGCACGCGTGCGTGAACGATCAACGCCATAGGACCCTATGCTGCTGATCATGCCCTGCTTTCTCGCTAGTGCGTCCAGAGGCTGCAAACGCCAAGCCTGGTTTTGCTCAAGCCTGGTGCTTGAGCGCTCCCGATCAGTCTCCCCCCCACGGGCGGAAATTGATCGGGGCTCCTGTGCCCCCTGCTGAGCCCCCCATTCGTGCACCTCTTGGAGATGATCCTTCCACGGCATCACGCAGGTGTAGTCAAACCGCCCTGATAAGCCGATCTTCCCTTGGGCACAGTTCGTACCGCGCCCGGTAGCAACGGGTGAAGTACGAAGCCGACTCGAACCCACACGCCACCGCCACCTCCAACACGCTCATGTCAGTCTGGCGCAACAACTGCCGCGCCTTGTCCAACCGCAAACGCAGATAAAACCCACTCGGCGTGTCATCCAGGTGCAAGCGGAACAACCGCTCCAGCTGCCGCCGCGTCACCTGCACCGCATCGGCAAGCACTTGGGTATTGAGTGGCTGCTCGGTGTTGCGCTCCATCTCCCCGATCACCTTCACCAGCTTCTTGTTGCTGATGCCATAGCGGCTGGCGATCTGCATGCGCTGGTGGTCCTGGCGCGGGCGGATTCGCCCAAGTACGAACTGCTCGGACACCTGCACGGCCAGCTCACTGCCATGCGCTTGGGCAATCAGGTCGAGCATCAGGTCGATGGAGGCGGTGCCGCCCGCACACGTGATGCGCCGACGGTCGATCTCGAACAGCTCCTGGGTCGCATGCAAGCGAGGGTAGCGCTCTTTGAAGGCGTCCAGCGCTTCCCAATGCAAAGTAGCGCGGTGGCCGTCGAGCAGGCCCGCTTCGGCGAGCACTACGGGGCCGGTATCGATGCCGCCGAGAATCACGCCTTCGTGATCGAGGCGGCGCAACGCCTGCTGCAGCGCCGGGCCATAACACCGCAACGGCTCGAAGCCGGCGACGATCAACAGTATTGCACCCGCCTCCCCTTCCCCCAGCGCACCATCGGCATTCACCGACATGCCGTTACTGGCCGCCACGGCGCCGCCATCCAGGCTCAACACGCGCCAGCGGTACGAAGGCCCTTTGAACCGGTTGGCCACGCGCAGCGGCTCCAGGGCACTGATGAAGCCCATGGCCGAGAACCCCGGCAGCAGCAGGAAATGGATCAGTTGCGGCATTGCTTGCTCCACGTCGCAGGTGGTCGCTTCCGTGCAAATGTTGGTCGCCAGGGTGCGATTTTCCACCCTGCCGCCAGCGTAGCGTATTCACACGGTCCGCAGAGGCCGCCCTCAATAACAATATGCACTGCCGATGGAGAGCCACCATGCACAGCTTGATCCGCCGCAGCCTGTTGTCCCTTGCCCTGAGCAGCATCGTTGTCACACCGCTTTTCGCCGCCGAACCTGCGGCCTGCAAGAACGTGCGCCTTGGCGTGGTCAACTGGACCGACGTCATCGCCACCAGCGCCATGGCGCAAGTGTTGCTCGACGGCCTGGGCTACCAGACCAAACAGACCAGCGCCTCGCAGCAGATCATCTTCGCCGGCATCCGCGACGAGCGCCTGGACATGTTCCTGGGTTACTGGAACCCGATCATGACCCAGACCATTACACCGTTCATCGATGCCGGGCAGGTCAAGGTGCTCGACCAACCGAGCCTGGAGGATGCCAGGGCCACCTTGGCCGTACCTAAGTACCTGGCCGACAAAGGCCTGAAAAGCTTCGCAGATATCCACAAGTTCGAGAAAGAGCTGGGCGGCAAGATCTACGGTATCGAACCCGGGTCCGGCGCCAACACCCAGATCAAGGCGATGATCGCCAAGAACCAGTTCGGCCTGGGCAAGTTCCAGCTGGTCGAGTCCAGCGAGGCCGGCATGCTCGCCGCAGTCGACCGCGCCGTGCGCCGCAAGCAGGCGGTGGTGTTCTTCGGCTGGGCGCCGCACCCGATGAACGTGAACATCGACATGGTCTACCTGGGCGATAGCCAGGATGCCCTGGGCCCTGACGAGGGCCGCGCCACGGTGTGGACCGTCACCGCGCCGGATTACGCACAACGCTGCCCCAACGCCCATCGCCTGCTGGCCAACCTGAAATTCAGCGCCGAAGACGAGAGCCGCATGATGCAGCCGCTGCTCGACCACAAGGACGCCCTGGAGTCAGCGCGCCAATGGCTCAAGGACCACCCCGAGGACAAGGCGCGCTGGCTTGAAGGGGTCACCACCTTCGATGGCAAGCCTGCGGCGGACAACCTCAAGCTTACCGCCAACTGACAGGGCCTGATCGCCCGCAAACCGGCTCCCCCAGCGTCATCTCCCACCAGGGTTCACCGCGAACCCTGTGGGAGCCGGCTTGCCGGCGATTGGGCCACCACAGACCAGAAAAGGAACCCAACCATGAATAACGACGTCATCATCACCTGCGCCCTCACCGGCGCCGGCGACACAGTCGCCAAGAGCCACCTGGTCCCGGTCACCCCAAAGCAGATCGCCGAGGCCGCCGTCGAGGCCGCCAACGCCGGCGCCACCGTGGTCCACTGCCATGTCCGTGACCCGCAAACCGGCCGTTTCAGCCGCGACGTGAACCTGTACCGCGAGGTCATGGAGCGCATCCGCGAAGCCGACGTGGACATCATCGTCAACCTCACCGCCGGCATGGGTGGCGACCTGGAAATCGGCCCGGGCGAGTCGCCCATGGCGTTCGGCCCCGGCACCGACCTGATCGGCCCGCTGGAGCGCCTGGCCCACGTCGAAGCCCTGCTGCCGGAGATCTGCACGCTCGATTGCGGCACCCTCAACTTCGGCGACGGCAACGCCATCTATGTTTCCACGCCGGCGCAATTGCGCGCCGGCGCCAAACGCATCACCGAGCTTGGCGTGAAGGCCGAGCTGGAAATCTTCGACACCGGCCACCTTTGGTTCGCCAAACAGATGATCAAGGAAGGCCTGCTGGACGACCCGCTGTTCCAGCTGTGCCTGGGCATCCCATGGGGCGCGCCGGCCGATACCACCACCATGAAGGCGATGGTCGACAACCTGCCAGCCAATGTCACCTGGGCCGGCTTCGGCATCGGCCGCATGCAAATGCCGATGGCTGCGCAGGCCGTGCTGCTGGGCGGCAACGTGCGGGTCGGCCTGGAAGACAACCTGTACCTGGACCGCGGCGTGCTGGCCAGCAACGGCCAGCTGGTGGAACGCGCTGCCGAGATCATTACCCGCATGGGCGGCCGTGTGCTCAGCCCGGCAGAAGGCCGGGAAAAAATGAACCTCAAGCGCCGCTGATTCCTTCAGGAGACCGATATGCCTTTCATCACCGAGATAAAGACCTTTGCCGCCCTGGGTAGCGGCGTGATCGGCAGCGGCTGGGTCGCCCGCGCCCTCGCCCACGGCCTGGACGTGGTGGCCTGGGACCCGGCTCCCGGCGCCGAACAGGCACTGCGCAAGCGGATCGCCAACGCCTGGCCGGCGCTCGAAAAGCAAGGCCTGGCCGAAGGTGCCTCCCAGGGCCGGCTGACGTTCGTCAGCACCATCGAAGCATGCGTGCGCAACGCCGACTTCATCCAGGAAAGCGCGCCAGAGCGGCTGGACCTCAAACTCGACCTGCACGCCAGAATCAGCGCCGCAGCCAAGCCAGACGCGATCATCGGTTCAAGCACCTCGGGCCTGCTGCCCAGCGAGTTTTACGAGTCGTCCACCCACCCTGAACGCTGCGTCGTCGGCCACCCATTCAACCCGGTGTACCTGCTGCCGTTGGTCGAGATCGTCGGCGGTTCCCGCACTTCACCCGATGCCATTGAAGCCGCCAAAACCATCTACACCGCACTCGGTATGCGCCCACTGCACGTGCGCAAGGAAGTGCCAGGCTTCATCGCCGACCGCCTGCTCGAAGCGCTGTGGCGCGAGGCGCTGCACCTGGTCAACGACGGTGTGGCGACCACCGGTGAGATCGACGATGCCATCCGCTTCGGCGCCGGCCTGCGTTGGTCGTTCATGGGTACCTTCCTCACCTACACCCTGGCCGGTGGCGATGCCGGCATGCGCCACTTCATGTCGCAGTTCGGCCCTGCCCTGAAGCTGCCCTGGACCTACCTGCCAGCGCCCGAGCTGACCGACAAGCTGATCGACGATGTGGTCGACGGCACCTCCGAGCAACTGGGCGAGCGCAGCATCGCCGCGCTGGAGCGCTATCGTGATGACACCCTGCTGGCAGTGCTGGAGGCGGTGAAGACCAGCAAAGCCACACACGGCATGGCCTTTGGCGATTGAGGAGCAAGCGATGCCCGCACTGATCACCTACCGCACCCCAGTCCAGGAGGACTGGGTCGACTACAACGGGCATCTGCGCGATGCCTTCTACCTGCTCATTTTCAGCTACGCCACCGATGCGCTGATGGAGCGCATTGGCCTGGATACCGATAGCCGTGGGCAAAGCGGCAACTCGCTGTTCACCCTGGAGGCGCATATCAACTACCTGCACGAGGTGAAACTCGGTACCGAGGTGTGGGTACAGACGCACATCTTGGGCTTTGATCGTAAGCGTCTGCACGTTTATCACAGCCTGCACAGAGCGGGGTTCGAAGACGTGCTGGCCGCCAGTGAGCAGATGCTGCTGCACGTAGACTTGGCCGGGCCTAAAGCTGCGCCCTTTACCCAGAAGACCGAGGCGGCTCTGCAAAGCATCCTGGATTCACAGATGGACTTGGCGTCACCCGAGCACGTTGCCAGAGTGATGCGTCTTGCCCGGTAGAGGCTTCGCCAGGTATTCAGCCGCAATGCATGAACACCTGGCAAATATCCAGTACTGCAAAATCACCTCACCGGAAGATTGGCCCCTGCTTCAGCAGCAATGTATTGATGTCGTCCACTAGAACGCCAGTTTTTGATGTGTTCGCTCGCACAAACATCATCCAAAAAGTAGCGTTGCTGTTGGTCTTCGCCGCGAGTTCGTGAAGCACCTATTTATTTTGTGGGCCTCCGTCGGTGAGGCCTAGCCTGATCATGGCCGTGCCAAACAAATTTGGAACTCTTTTAAGGCCTTCCGGAAGGCTTCCTGGCGCAGAATACCGCAAGCTGGGCACATCAAAATCGCCGACGTAGTTTCCAAAATATCCATTTGGAATTGTCCCTTTTGGACCTTCAATATACACATAGTATCTAAGATCACCTCTGAAACCTCTGACTTTCATCGACCTGACTTCCTCGCGCGCCGCCACACAGGGATGACTGTCATTGAAGGAGTAATAGTGACCTACTTCCGCCGTGAAGGAACATATTTGGCTTTGGTAGTTCTCCCCTTTGTATAGCGTTATCGTGACAGGTGTGTAGTTTTCATAGAAATTCGCTACCGTTTCCCGACGGTCATTGAAGCGGCGCGCGACATCGTTGTGGGCGACAGTCCCCATCGGCTGTCCCTGATAAGTAAGGCGAGGGTTGGAATGATAAGCGATTTCCGGGCAGCTTGTCGCACACCCATATGACATTATCGTGCGGAACCGGGGATCTTCCGGATGGCGATAACCATAGTCGTAGCTCGATTTTTCACCTTCGTTATTATGGCCCGCACCAAAATTATGTCCTAACTCGTGCGCCAAGACGCCATAGCAACTGACTGTGGAAAAAGCGCTGCTTTTGGAACTATCTATAAACGCGTAGCCGCAATATTCGTAGTTCACAATGAGCATGCTGACGAGATCGGCGCGCCTGTCCTCCCTGACCGTGTGTATTGCAGCCCCTAAGGCAGGACCGTTGTTTTTCATATCGTATAGCATCGTCTTAGTATCTTTTGATCCCTCATCGTAACTCGCGGAAAAAAAGCCGGCATTTTCGTAACGCGCATTGACTTGGCTGTTTTCCAAGTACTGATTAGCGTCCTGCAATGCCAGAAGCGTTTTCTCATAGAAGTCAGGGTATCTCTCGCGTAGCTGGTTGGTGGTAACAAAAAGTACGCGAATCACACTCTGGGCAGGGCTAGGTTCCCGGAGTGGGACCGGCTCTACAACATCCACCTGTTCACGTATTGGCTCGGCTTCTTTGGGAAGTTTTGATTCGTCGATCTTTACCAGTACATGCTGCTTGCCCTCTATCGGCTCGATGCGATAAGGCTGGCCACCGAGGGTCAGGTTGGCCCAAATCTTCTCACCGTTTCGCACGACGGATAGATAGTAAAGTGGGTCGACAGGAATTTCAGCAGTAGAGCCCGTTTTGCTCTTCCAATCATTGGGACGGTAGCCGACCCACCCGTCGATGTTTTCAAAAACAGTTCCAGCGCGACGTTGATTGAACTGCACGGCATTGCCACCAGGCACGCTCACCGTCAGCGTTTTTATGTGCGCATCGAGCAAATGTAGATTGGCGTTTATCAACGTCACCTGCTCAGCCGCCGGATCTTCCAATAATCTGGCCAACTTCCCGGTGGCGGTGGCCTTCAACGTGTCGCGCGCCGGCGTAGCCTGTAGCTGGTACAAAGGCCCAGCCGTAGCTGAAGCCAAACCTGGCTCCAACGCCTTACAACCACCTGCGCTGACTAATGTCAGCACTAGCAAATATCTGAAAAAAATTCGTACCGTGACCATCGCTATTGACTCCCTGTGGTTTCCCCACAGTGGACCCAATCGCTGATGAGCAGACAACTGGCAAAAATGCCAGGTCTGGCATGAACCAAAAAAAATTGCCCCGCAAAGCCGTGAGCATCCGGGGCCAAGAGCGAGCAACATCCACTGTGCATGAAGAAGGTGACCAAACCCTCCGTTGCGGTAGATGGCGTGAGTGTGCGCAGTTGCGACCCGGCGAATTTAGCCGTAAACGACCTGTTCTTAGCCAAAGCAGCCATGCCGGTATTCTGTTGTTGCGGGTATGTCGCACTCGTCACAGAATCAGTCGTAAATCACAGCAGCACTCTCTTAGCGATAAAAGGGACAACAGCCATGATGCATGCGGATTTGATTGATCAGGACGACCTCGCCGGCCAACTGCGCGCGCGCGGGTTCGATATCCCAGCCGGGGCCAGTGCCGAGCAGGCCTGCGAGGCGGTGGTGCGTGGGTTGACCGAGCCCAATGCGCGGGCACTCAAGGGCATGGTCGAGCAGATGTATACCGGCAGTGCGACGATTTTGCCGGCGGTGCGCCAGGCCATCGACAAGCAGTTGTTGCCGGCGCTTGCGAGTTTCAACAAGCGGGCCTGAAGAATTTTTCCTGCACCGGCCCCATCGCCGGCAAGCCGGCTCCCACAGGTTGGACTGCCTCCAGGAGTTTGGACACTGCTCTCAGGCCTGGTGGTGAGCCGGCGCTTCCTCAGCCCCATGGATTGGCGCCGAACGTTTGCGGACAGTCCAGTCTGCGGGGGCAACAGTCTGACCCAATTCGTAGAAGCTAATGCGATTCCGTGGCTTGCCGGCGATGGGGCTGCAACGCAGCCCCCCCCCGTAGAGGTCAGAGCCTCACACTGGCAAAGGTCGACTCGTTGCGCGCCTGGCTCAGCGCAGCCATCGGCCCGCTGTGCGGCGACAGGGTCATGGCTTGCGGAATCGGCATCATTGCCACTTGCTGTGCGGTGTTTGAGCCCACTCGTTCATCACGCGGCGGAATGCCGAAGTACTCGCGGTAGCACTTGGAGAAGTGCGGCGTGGAGACGAAGCCGCACACCGAGGCCACTTCGATGATCGACATCGGCGTCTGCTTGAGCAGCTGCCGCGCACGGATCAGGCGCAGCTTCAGGTAATAGCGCGACGGCGAGCAGTGCAGGTACTTCTGGAACAGCCGCTCAAGCTGGCGACGCGACACGGCCACGTACACGGCCAGTTCGTCCAGGTCGATCGGCTCTTCGAGGTTGGCCTCCATCAGCGCGACGATTTCCTGCAGCTTCGGCTGGTTGGTTCCCAGCATGTGCTTGAGCGGCACGCGCTGGTGGTCCTGCTCGTTGCGAATGCGCTCGTAAACGAACATCTCAGAGATCGCCGCCGACAGTTCGCGGCCATGATCGCGGCTGATCAGGTGCAGCATCATGTCCAGCGGCGCAGTGCCGCCAGAGCTGGTGAAGCGGTTGCGGTCGAGGGTGAACAGGCGTGTGCTCATGTTGGCCCGCGGAAACGCCTCCTGCATCGCCGCCAGGCATTCCCAGTGCACGCTGCAGTCGAAACCATCGAGCAGGCCGGCACAGGCCAGCGCCCAGCTACCGGTGCACACAGCGCCCAAACGGCGCGACTGACGCGCCTGGGCCTGCAGCCAGGTGACATGCTCACGGGTAACCGAACGCTGGATCCCCACGCCACCGCAGACGATAACGGTGTCGATGGGAGGGGCGTTGGCGATGGAGGCGTCCGGCGTGATCTGCAAGCCATCGCTGGCCCACACCTGGCCGCCATCGACGGTGAGCGTGTGCCAGCGATACAGCTCACGGCCGGAAAGCTGGTTGGCCATGCGCAGCGGTTCCACGGCCGAGGCCAAGGAAATCAGGGTGAAGTTGTCCAGAAGGAGAAACCCGATGGACTGGGGTGCTGTGCGGTTCTGGGTTGGATTCCCGGAGGTGTACGACGTCATCGCGATTTCTCCTCACACAAAAACAGGGTGTGCCTCAGGCGGGCACTGATTTTTTGTAATGGCCCCAATTCATTCGCAGGGGCTTTGCCAATCTCAACGCAAGGGCCGTGCCTGAAATTGAACGGCCATCCAAAAAAACCCAAAAACGACGCCTTTTTTCAGCAATTCCGGCTCGCCGATCGGGTTGTTGAAAAAACCCAAACCGGCGGGCCAGCGCCTTTGCGTGTCACTTATGAGCAATTTGGTGACACGCCCAAGGCAGGTTGCCCAGAAACGACACTGTTTAGTGTCACCGACAATGGTGACACTGATCGCGACATCCGACGATCGGCTGATACGAAGACGCCCCAAAACGGGGCGTCTTGACAAAAGTAGCTCACAGTCAGCGCATCAACATTCGATGGCGCTGACCGCCAAACCGCCGCGTGAGGTCTCTTTGTACTTGTCGTGCATGTCGGCGCCGGTGTCGCGCATGGTGCGGATCACCTGGTCCAGGGAGATGAAGTGCTCGCCGTCACCGCGCAGGGCCATCTGTACGGCGTTGATGGCCTTGACTGCGGCAATGGCGTTGCGCTCGATGCACGGCACCTGCACCAGGCCACCGACTGGGTCGCAAGTCAGGCCAAGGTTGTGCTCGAGGGCGATCTCGGCGGCGTTCTCCACCTGCGCCGGGGTCGCCCCCAGCACTTCGGCAAGGCCAGCCGCCGCCATGGCGCACGCTGAACCGACTTCACCCTGGCAACCCACCTCGGCACCTGAAATCGATGCATTCTTTTTGCACAGGATGCCCACTGCGGCGGCGGCCAGGAAGAAGTCGACCACGTTGGACTCGTCGACCGCATCGCTGAAACGCATGTAGTAGTGCAGCACAGCCGGGATGATGCCGGCCGCGCCATTGGTGGGCGCAGTGACCATGCGCCCGCCAGCGGCGTTCTCTTCGTTGACCGCCAGGGCGAACAGGTTGACCCACTCCATGGCACTCATGGTCGAGCCGATCACATTGGGCTTGCCGATCTCCTGCAGGCTACGGTGCAGCCTGGCGGCCCGGCGGCGCACATTCAGCCCGCCGGGCAGCGTGCCCTCATGCTTGAGGCCGTTGTGCACGCATTCCTGCATGGCTTGCCAGAGCGTGTGCAGGCCGGCGCGGATCTCTTGCTCGCTGCGCCAGACCTTCTCGTTGGCCATCATCAATTGCGACACGCTAAGGTCGTTTTGCTTGCACAGGCGCAGCAGCTCTGCGGCACTGTTGAAATCGTACGGCAGCACCGTCTGGTCGGCATCCAGCACACCACTGGCGGCCTGGGCGGCATCGACCACGAAACCGCCCCCCACCGAGTAATAGGTGTCACGGTGCAGCTCGCCCTGCTCGCCTTCGGCGATCAGGGTCATGGCATTGGGGTGGTACGGCAGGTTCTCGTCCAGCAGCAGCATGTCACGCGCCCAGACGAATTCGATGGGCAGGCGGTTATCCAGCTTCAGGGTATTGGTTTCGCGCAGGTCGGCGATGCGTGGGACGATCTGGGCCGGGTCGATGGCGTCCGGCCATTCGCCCATCAGGCCCATGATGGTGGCGTGGTCGGAGCCGTGGCCAATACCGGTGGCCGACAGCGAGCCGTATAACCGCACCTGCACCCTTTTCACCTGCTCAAGCTCGCCGCGCTCACGCAGGCCCTGGACGAACAGGGCGCCCGCACGCATGGGGCCGACGGTATGGGAGCTGGAGGGCCCGACTCCGATCTTGAACAGGTCGAACACGCTGATGGCCATTGTCGCTACACCTCTTGCTGGGCTTGTCTCTGCGCGCCATGCGCAGGGCGGGGCAACTGCTAGGCTGAAGCTGCGAGCCGCCACGAATGCACGCATCATCAGGCTTTTGCGCCCCCCCTCGCCGTCTGCAACCGACGTACTTTTGTCCAGCAGCGCCGCGCCGTTTTACCTGCATGTGCGCCGCTTTCAGGCGCTCCGATGACGGAAAAATACGCAGCCAGGGGAGGAAAATGCCATATGCGACATCGCCAGTACTCAAAGCGACCCGTTCCGTACTGGTTACGACCCCACCTGTAGGCGATTGCCCGGCGCTGGTGGATTATCGAAAGCGACTCGTATTGCACGGCCTCGCATCCTGCCCTCTGCAGGCCTGGTTGACCGGACCCTGAGAAAGCCCGGCAGCCCTCGCGAACCCGAAGATAAAATCACAGGAGTCCATCCATGAAAGGTTCACCCTCGCTGTTGCTGGCCGCGTTGCTGTCCGCCCCCTTGCTGGCCCAGGCCGCAGAACCCGAGCAGTGTCAGACGGTACGTTTTTCCGATGTCGGCTGGACCGACATCACGGTAACCACCGCGACCACCAGCGTTGTGCTCGAAGCACTGGGTTACAAGACTCACACCACCATGATCTCGGTACCGGTGACCTACAAGTCGCTGGCCGCCGGCAAGGACCTGGACGTGTTTCTCGGCAACTGGATGCCGACCATGGAAAACGACATCAAGCAGTACCGCGACGCCGGCACTGTCGAAACCGTGCGCGCCAACCTGGAAAACGCCAAGTACACCTTGGCCGTACCCCAGTCGCTGTACGACAAGGGCCTCAAGGATTTTGCCGACATTCCCAAGTTCAAGAAGGAACTGGAAGGCAAGATCTACGGCATCGAACCGGGTAACGACGGCAACCGCACCATCCAGAGCATGATCGACAAGAACGCCTTCGGCCTGAAGGACGCCGGTTTCAAGATCGTGCAGTCCAGTGAGGCCGGCATGCTGTCGCAGGTGGACCGGGCGCAGAAGCGCGGGGAGGCGATCGTATTCCTCGGTTGGGAACCTCACCCGATGAACACCCGCTTCAAGATGCAGTACCTGACCGGCGGGGACGACTTCTTCGGCCCCGAACTGGGCAAGGCAACCGTGCTGACCAATACCCGCAAGGGCTATGTGCAGGAGTGCAGCAACGTAGGCCAACTGCTCAAGAACCTGTCGTTCGAGCTCAAGGATGAAAGCACCATGATGGGCTATGTCCTGGACGACAAGATGAAGCCCGACGCAGCTGCCAGGAAGTGGCTCAAGGACAACCCAGGCAAGCTGGACGCCTGGCTCGCCGGTGTGACCACCGTGGACGGCAAACCGGGCCTTGAGGCGGCCAAAGCCAAACTGACGCAATAACGCAAGACGAAGGCAACACCGCGGGGTGGGACCGTGCTCGCCCCGGACTGATTTCAATCTTTGCAGGTGGAAGCTCGCTATCATGCTTATCGATCAGAAAATACCCCTGGGTGAGTACATCGCGTCATTCGTCGAATGGCTGACCCAGAATGGCGCCGATTACTTCGACGCCATCGCTCAAGGCCTGGAATTCATGATCCAGGGCGTCACCGGCACTCTGACCTGGTTCAACCCGTTCGTCCTCATCGCCCTGTTCTCCGCCCTCGCGCACCTGATTCAGCGCAAATGGGCACTGACTGTGTTCGTCGCCCTCTCCTTCCTGCTGATCCTCAACCTGGGCTATTGGCAGGAGACCATGGAAACCCTGGCGCAAGTCACCTTTGCCACCGTGGTCTGTGTGGCCATCGGTGTACCGCTGGGGATCGTTGCCGCGCACAAACCGATGTTCTATACCGCGATGCGCCCGGTGCTCGACTTGATGCAGACGGTGCCCACCTTCGTTTACCTGATCCCAACCCTGACACTGTTCGGCCTGGGTGTGGTGCCTGGGCTGATCTCCACGGTGGTGTTCGCCATCGCCGCGCCGATTCGCCTGACCTACCTGGGCATCTGCGACGTCCCGCAGGAGCTGCTGGACGCCGGCAAGGCCTTCGGCTGCTCGCGGCGCCAGTTGCTGACCCGCATCGAACTGCCCCACGCGATGCCGAGCATCGCCGCCGGCGTTACCCAGTGCATCATGCTGTCGCTGTCGATGGTGGTGATCGCGGCCCTGGTGGGCGCCGATGGCCTGGGCAAACCCGTGGTCAACGCACTGAACACCGCCGACATTTCCCTGGGCTTCGAAGCGGGCCTGGCAATCGTACTGCTGGCCATCATGCTCGACCGTATCTGCAAGCAACCGGAAGTCACGGTAAGGGGTGAAGCATGAGCATCATTCGTTTCGAAGATGTCGACGTCATCTTCTCCAACAAGCCGCGTGAAGCGCTGGCACTGCTCGATCAGGGCAAGACCCGGGAGCAGATCCTCAAGCAGACCGGGCTGGTGGTGGGTGTCGAAAAGGCCAACCTGGATATCAACAAGGGCGAGATCTGCGTGCTGATGGGCCTGTCCGGTTCGGGCAAGTCGAGCCTGCTGCGCTGCATCAACGGCCTGAACACCGTCAGCCGCGGCAAGCTGTTCGTCGAGCACGAAGGCAAGCACATCGACATTGCCCACTGCACCCCGGCAGAGCTCAAGATGATGCGCACCAAGCGCATCGCCATGGTGTTCCAGAAGTTCGCCCTGATGCCTTGGCTGACGGTGCGCGAGAACATCAGCTTTGGCCTGGAAATGCAGGGCCGCCCTGAAAAGGAACGGCGCAAGCTGGTGGACGAGAAGCTTGAGCTGGTGGGTTTGACCCAGTGGCGCAATAAGAAGCCGGACGAACTCTCCGGCGGCATGCAGCAGCGCGTGGGCCTGGCCCGGGCACTGGCGATGGACGCTGACATCCTGCTGATGGACGAACCGTTCTCGGCCCTCGACCCACTGATCCGCCAGGGCCTGCAGGACGAGCTGCTGGAGCTGCAGCGCAAGCTCAACAAGACCATCGTGTTCGTCAGCCACGACCTGGACGAAGCGCTCAAGCTGGGCAGCCGCATCGCCATCATGAAGGATGGGCGGATCGTTCAGTACAGCAAGCCCGAGGAGATCGTGCTCAACCCGGCGGACGACTACGTACGCACCTTCGTGGCCCACACCAACCCGCTGAACGTGCTGTGCGGCCGCAGCCTGATGCGCACCTTGGACAACTGCAAACGGATCAACGGCTCGGTATGCCTGGACCCAGGCATCGATTCGTGGCTGGACCTGGGCGAAGGTGGCTCGCTCAAGCGTGCACGCCAAGGGCAGAACGGGCTGGACCTGCAGAACTGGGCACCTGGAGAGGATGTCGAGTTGCTGGAGCGGCGGCCGACACTGGTCAATGCCGATATCGGCATGCGCGAGGCGCTGCAGATCCGTTACCAGACTGGCAACAAGCTGGTGCTGCAAGATAACGACAAGGTAGTGGGGATACTTGGGGATACCGAGCTATACCACGCGCTGCTCGGCAAGAGCCACGGCTAATGCAACCGGGGCCGCTGTGCGGCCCCAATCAATCTGTCAGCGAACGACGATACCGCGGGCAGCCATGTAGGCCTTGGCTTCCGGCACCGTGTACTCACCAAAGTGGAAGATGCTCGCCGCCAGCACCGCGCTGGCATGCCCTTCCAGAATCCCGTCAGCCAGGTGCTGCAAGTTACCCACACCACCCGAAGCGATCACCGGAATCCCCAGCGCATCGCTGATGGCACGGGTCACACCCAGGTCGAAACCGTTCTTCATGCCGTCCTGGTCCATGCTGGTCAGCAGGATCTCACCGGCACCCAGGCTTTCCATCTTCTTCGCCCACTCGACCGCGTCCAGCCCGGTCGGCTTGCGCCCGCCATGGGTGAAGATTTCCCAGCGCGGCGCTTCACCGGGGCCAGACACCTTCTTGGCATCGATGGCCACCACGATGCACTGCGAACCGAAACGGTCGGCAGCCTCACCCACGAACTCAGGGTTGAACACCGCGGCGGTGTTGATCGAAACCTTGTCGGCACCGGCATTGAGCAGGTTGCGGATGTCCTGCACGGTACGCACGCCACCGCCCACGGTCAGCGGGATGAACACCTGGCTGGCCATGCGCTCGACGGTATGCAAGGTGGTATCGCGGCCATCGACGCTTGCGGTGATGTCGAGGAAGGTGATTTCGTCGGCACCCTGCTCGTTGTAGCGACGGGCAATTTCCACCGGGTCGCCGGCATCACGAATGTTCTCGAACTTGACGCCCTTGACCACCCGGCCGTTGTCCACGTCCAGGCAAGGGATGATGCGCTTGGCCAGTGCCATGGTTCAGTCCTCAGCCTTGGTAGTTGTCGCAGAAGGCCTGGGCCTCGGCGACATCGAGGGTGCCTTCGTAGATGGCACGGCCGGTGATGGCACCGATGATGCCCGGGGCCTTGGCGTCCAGCAGGGCCTTGATGTCACCCAGGTTGTGGATACCGCCCGAAGCGATCACCGGAATGCGGGTGGCTTCGGCCAGTGCCTTGGTGAACGGCACATTGCAGCCCTGCATCATGCCGTCCTTGGCGATGTCGGTGTAGACGATCGCCGAGACGCCATCGGCCTCAAAGCGCTTGGCCAGGTCGATGACCTGCACCGAGCTCACTTCAGCCCAGCCGTCGGTGGCGACGAAACCGTCCTTGGCGTCCAGGCCAACGATGACCTTGCCGGGGAAGGCCTTGCACGCTTCGGCGACGAACTCAGGTTGCTTGACCGCCTTGGTGCCGATGATCACGTAGCTGACGCCAGCCTTGACGTAGTGCTCGATGGTTTCCAGCGAACGGATACCCCCGCCGATCTGGATCGGCAGGTTCGGGTAACGCTTGGCGATGGCAGTGACCACTTCACCGTTGACCGGCTGGCCTTCGAAGGCGCCGTTGAGGTCGACCAGGTGCAGGCGGCGGCAACCACCCTCCACCCACTTGGCGGCCATGCTCACCGGGTCGTCGGAAAATACCGTGGAGTCTTCCATGCGGCCCTGGCGCAGGCGCACGCAGGCACCGTCCTTCAGATCGATAGCGGGGATAATCAGCATGCTCTTTCCTTCGTCAATTCAAGCGGCAAGCTGCAAGCGACAAGCTGCAAGCATGCGCGTCGTGTTTTCGATGGCGGTCCAGCTTTGGCTTGCAGCTTGAGGCTTGAAGCTTTCAGCTTTTTTCCAACGCCCACAGGTCGCTCTCGATGCTCTCGAACCGCTCCTTGAGGTGCAGCTGAACATCGGCAATCGCCCTGTTGTAGTAATGGGGTGCAATCTCTTTGCTGAACAGCTCGAGGACCTCAGCCACCTCGAACGACCCCAGCTGCAGCTCGAAGCGGTCTTCGAGGAAGCGCTTGAGGGTGTCGAGCGCTTCGCGCTCCTGCTCGGGGGCCAGGGTGATGACGGGGGCCTTGGTCTTCGACCTGCTCATTTACCAGCGCCCGTCCCAGGCCACGAAGTTCTGCAGCAGTTGCAGGCCATGGGTATGGCTCTTCTCCGGGTGGAACTGCACGGCAAAGCGCGAGCCCTCGGCCAGCGCGGCAGCGAAGTCGACGCCATAATGGCCGCGACCGACCACTTGCCCCGGCTTGCCGGCATTGATGTAGTAGCTGTGCACGAAATAGAAGCGCGCACGATCAGAGATGTCGTGCCACAGCGGGTGGTCGACGGCCTGAGTGACTTCGTTCCAGCCCATGTGCGGCACTTTCAGGTGTTCGCCACCTTCCTGCAGGTCTTTACCGAAGAAGCGCACCTGGCCAGGGAACAGGCCGATGCAGTCGACACCGTCGTTTTCTTCGCTGTGCTCCAGCAGCGCCTGCATGCCTACACAGATGCCCAGAAACGGCCGGTCCTGGCTGACTTCACGCACCAGGCTGTCGAAGCCCAGGCGGCGGATTTCGGCCATGCAGTCGCGGATCGCGCCGACGCCCGGGAACACCACACGGTCAGCCTCGCGAATCACCGCAGCATCGCTGGTGACCATCACCTTGCCGGCGCCGACGTGCTCGAGCGCCTTGGCTACCGAGTGCAGGTTGCCCATGCCATAGTCGATTACGGCTACCGTCTGCATTTACAGGCATCCCTTGGTGGATGGCATCTGCCCGGCCATGCGCTCGTCCTGGGTCACGGCCATGCGCAGGGCACGACCGAAGGCCTTGAACACGGTTTCGATCTGGTGGTGGGTGTTATGGCCACGCAGGTTGTCGATGTGCAGGGTAACCAACGCATGGTTGACGAAGCCCTGGAAAAACTCCTGGAACAGGTCGACATCGAAGCCGCCAACGGTGGCGCGGGTGTAGGGCACGTGCATCTGCAGGCCTGGGCGGCCAGAGAAGTCGATGACCACACGCGACAGCGCTTCGTCCAGCGGCACATAGGCATGGCCGTAACGGAAGATGCCTTTCTTGTCGCCGATGGCCTGGGCGAATGCCTGGCCCAGCGTGATACCGACGTCTTCGACGGTATGGTGATCGTCGATATGCAGGTCACCCTTGCACTCGATATCCAGATCGATCAGCCCGTGCCGGGCAATCTGGTCGAGCATGTGTTCAAGGAAAGGCACGCCGATATCGAATCGGGCCTTGCCACTGCCATCGAGGTTGATCGAGCACTTGACCTGGGTTTCCAGGGTATTGCGCTCGACGGAAGCCTTACGTTCGACCATCACCAGCTCCGCAAAATCATTGGGCGAAAAGGGCTACATTATAGGCCCAGAACGCTCAAGCTTGGAACGCGGATGACATATGGCATCGCAAGGGGCTGCTCGGCAGGCCGATCACCGGCAAGACGCCTCCCCCAAAGCCCCGCCAGAACTCAAGCCCAGCGGAGAAACCTGTGAGGGCAACTGGCTTGCCCAGTGTCTAAAACCGGCGCAATCCAGTTGGCCGGCTTGCCGGTGATGAGGCCAGGACAGCCAGCCAGTCAGCTGGCTGTCATACCCCTTAGTGGAACAACACCGCCGTCTTCTGCAGGGTAATCCACACCCCCCAGGCCAGCGGAATCACCACTACCGCCCACGCGATCAGCACCAGCGGCAGGCTGCCAGGCGCTGCATGCCACTCCAGCGCACGCGCACCATCGGCACCTTTGTCGTGGCTCAGGGCACGCTCGGCCGCAAGCTCGGCATCGCTCATGAAGTGCTTGTCGGCTACCGGGCGCACCAGCAAGTTGCAGACGAAGCCCAGCACCAGCAGGCCAGCGAGGATGTACAGGGTCATGTCATAAGCCGCCGCACGCTCCACACCCGCGGCCAACTGATACTCACGCAGGTAAGTGATCAGCACCGGGCCCAGCACGCCAGCAGCGGCCCAGGCCGTCAACAGGCGGCCGTGGATGGCACCGACCATCTGCGTGCCGAACAGGTCAGCCAGGTAGGCCGGCACCGTGGCGAAGCCACCGCCATACATGGACAGGATGATGCAGAAGGCCGCCACGAACAGTGCCACGTTGCCCAGATGGCCCATGTTCGGCACCAGGCTGTAGAGGCCCACACCCAGGGCGAAGAAGGCGAAGTAGGTGTTCTTGCGGCCGATGTAGTCCGAGAACGACGCCCAGAAGAACCGCCCACCGATGTTGAACAGGCTCAGCAGGCCGGTGAAGCCCGCGGCAATGGCGGCAATCTGCGCCAATTGTGCGGCGTTCAGCTCGCTGAAGCTCAGCTCGTTGCCCAGCAGCTTGCCAGCGAACACTTCCTGCAGCAGCGGCGACGCCATGCCCAGGATGCCGATGCCCGCAGAAACGTTCAGGCACAGCACCAGCCAGATCAGCGCGAATTGCGGGGTTTTCCAGGCAACGCTGACGTGCACGTGACGGTCGGTGACCATCGCATTGGCTTTCTTCACCGGCGCAGTCCAGCCTTCTGGCTTCCAGCCGGTCGGCGGCACGCGGTACGCCAGGGCGCCAGCGGTCATGAACACGAAGTAGATCGCCGCCATGACCACGAAACTCTGCCATACGCCGACTTCATGCTCATTGCCGAAGTGCCCCATCAGCGCAGTGGCTAGCGGTGCACCGACCATGGCACCGCCGCCAAAACCCATGATCGCCATGCCAGTGGCCATGCCGCGCTTGTCCGGGAACCACTTGATCAAGGTCGAAACCGGCGAGATGTAACCCAGGCCCAGGCCGATACCGCCGATCACGCCGGAGCCCAGCCACATCAGCCACAGCTGATGGGTCTTCACGCCAATCGCCGAAATCAGCATGCCGCCGCACCAGCACAGGGCCGACACCAGGCCCGCCTTACGCGGCCCTGCGTGCTCCAACCAACCGCCCAGCACCGCTGCCGAGCAACCCAGGAACACGAAGAACAGGGTGTAGATCCAGCTCAGCATGGAAATGGGCCAGTCGCACTCGGCGCTGAACATGCGAGCAATGAAGCCCATGTCCGCCGAGCACGCTACCGGGGCGGTAATGCCGATGGCTTGGGAAAGCGGCAACCAGAACACGGAAAAACCGTAGGCCATGCCGATACACAGGTGAATGGCCAGCGCGGCCGGGGGTACCAGCCAGCGGTTGAAACCGGGGCGGGCGATGATGCGCTCCTTCGACAAGAAGCTTGGCGCGCTGGCCACCGCTCCTGCCGTGATACTGCTGTTCATGGATGTGATCCTTTTGTAGGTAGACGATGCGTGCGCATTGAATGCCCGGCTCTTTTGCTGGCACGTAAGGCTCGGCCGTTTCATGGCAACGTTCCGCGACAATACGTCGCGGCCGCTTCGCAGGCGCCGAAAGAGTACCAGTTCGCCTATGACATGAAAGCAATCTGATATCGTTATTTTTCGAACGGCTGAATCGGTATTGCTTGCGGTACAGGTAAAAGGAACTGCCCAAACCACAACTGTCGAAAGCCACAACACCTGATCAATCGGTAGGAAATGCTCTGTATCTCTTGTCGAGTACGCTGGGCATACCACTGCGGCGCTATACTCTGGCGCTTGAAAATCAAATACGGACTACAAGGACTCGCCCATGAAAGCGTTCGGCAAACTCCTGGGACTGGGGCTTCTCGGGTTGCTGCTGATCATCGTGGCGCTGGGCTTCGCCCTGACCCACCTCTTCGATCCCAACGACTATAAAGACGAGATCCGCCAGTTGGCGCGCGACAAGGCCCACGTCGAGCTGACCCTCAATGGCGACATCGGCTGGAGCCTGTTCCCCTGGCTGGGCCTGGAGCTTCACGAAGCCAGCATCGCCACCTTGAACAAGCCCAAGGAGCCGTTCGCCGACCTGCAGATGCTTGGCCTGTCGGTCCGCGTGCTGCCCTTGCTGCGCCGTGAAGTGCAGATGAGCGATGTGCGCGTCGAAGGCCTGAACCTGACCCTGAACCGTGATGAACAGGGCCATGGCAACTGGGAAGACATCGGCAAACCGCTGCCTGCGCAAACCGGCCCGACCGCCAGTGCACCTGCGCCTGCAGATCAGCCCAACGCCTCTGCAGAGAGCAGCAGCGAACGTGCGGTCAAGCTCGACATCGACAGCCTGACCGTGAACAACGCCCGCGTGCACTACAGCGATGCCAAGACCGGCCAGAGCTACAGCGCCGAAAGCATCCAGCTGAGCACCGGCCCGATTCACGAGGGTGCGAACATCCCGCTCAAGGCCAGCGCCTTCCTCAGCGCCAGCCAGCCGAACATGAAGGCACGCACCGAACTTGCCGGCGAGCTGCGCTTTGACCGCAAGCTCAAGCGCTATAACTTCGAGGACATGCGCCTGTCCGGCGAAACCTCGGGCGAGCCGCTGGCCGGCAAGACCATGACCTTCGCGGCCCAAGGCCAGCTGCTGGTCGACATGGCAGCCAACGTCGCCACTTGGAACGGCCTGAAAATCTCGGCCAACCAGCTGCGCGCCCTGGGCGAGCTCAACCTGCGCGACCTGGACAAGACGCCGCAGCTCAGCGGTGGGCTGTCCATCGCGCAGTTCGACCTGCGCACCTTCCTCGATGGCATCGGCCACCCCCTGCCGGCCACCAGCGACCCCGCAGCCTTCAACAAGCTGGAGCTGGTCAGCCGCCTGCAGGGCACGCCAAACAGCCTGGCCCTGGAAGACCTCGCGGTAAAACTCGACGACAGCACCTTCACCGGCCGCGTTGCCGTCGAGAACTTTGCCAAGCAAGCGTTGCGCTTGCAGCTCAAGGCCGACACGTTCGACGCCGACCGCTACATGCCGGCCAAGAGCGATGAAGCCAAGGGTGCCACCGCAGCGCGCCAGAACGAGGTCAAGCAACAGGAAGCCAGCGCCATCGCCGGTGCCGGCAGTTCTCCGCTGCCTAACGCCCCCACCCAGGTAGCCTGGAGCAACGACAAGCTGCTGCCGGTGGACCGCCTGCGCACGCTCGACCTGCAGGCCGACCTGGCCTTCGGCTCACTGACCCTGGACAAGCTGCCGATCAACGACGCGCAACTGCAAGCGAACGGCCAGGGCGGCCTGATCACCCTGCAGACCCTGCGCGGCGGCCTCTATAACGGCAGCTTCGAAGCCAAAGGCACCGTCGATGTGCGCCCAGCCGTGCCGCAGATTGGCGTCAACACCAAGATCAACCGCGTGCCGGTTGAGCACTTCATCAAGGCTGAAGACAAAGACCAGGCCCCGCCGGTCAAAGGCCTGCTGACCCTCAGCAGCGACCTGACAGCCACCGGTAACAGCCAGAAGGCACTGGTGGACACCCTCAACGGCAACGCAAACTTCACCATCAACGACGGCGTGCTGGTCAACGCCAACCTGGAACAGCAGCTCTGCCAGGCCATCGCCACGCTGAACCGCAAGACCCTCAGCGGCGAGCCACGCGGCAAGGACACACCGTTCCAGGAGTTGCGCGGCAGCCTGGTGGTGCGCAACGGCGTGGCCAGCAACCCGGACCTCAAGGCACGCATCCCAGGCCTGACCGTCAACGGCCACGGCGACCTGGACCTGCGCGTGCTCGGCATGGACTACAACGTCGGGGTGATCGTCGAAGGTGACCAGCGCGCCATGCCCGACCCGGCCTGCCAGGTCAATGAGCGTTACGTCGGCGTCGAACTGCCGCTGCGTTGCCGTGGCCCGCTGGAGCTTGGTGCCAAGGCCTGCCGCCTTGACCAGGACGGCCTGGGCAAGGTTGCCGCCAAGCTGGCCGGCAACCGCCTCAAAGACAAGATCGATGAAAAACTTGATGAAAAACTCGGAGACAAAGTGAGCCCAGAATTGAAAGACGCGCTCAAGGGGCTGTTCAAGCGATGAGCCCTGCGCAGTTCTCCAGCGCCGTGCTGGACTGGTACGACCAGCACGGCCGGCACGACCTGCCCTGGCAGCAAGGCATCAACCCTTACCGGGTGTGGGTGTCGGAAATCATGCTGCAACAGACCCAGGTCAGCACCGTGCTGAACTACTTCGACCGCTTCATGCAGGCCCTGCCCACCGTGCAGGCGCTGGCCGAAGCACCGGAGGACGAGGTGCTGCACCTGTGGACCGGCCTGGGTTACTACACCCGCGCACGCAACCTGCAGAAGGCCGCGAAGATCGTCGTCGAGCAATACGGCGGTGAGTTCCCGCGCAGTGTCGAACAGCTTACCGAGCTGCCAGGTATCGGCCTCTCCACCGCCGGTGCCATTGCCAGCATCAGCATGGGTATCCGTGCGCCGATCCTCGACGGCAACGTCAAACGCGTGCTGGCCCGCTTCACCGCCCAGGCCGGTTACCCAGGCGAGCCGAAGGTGGCCAATGCCCTATGGGCCACCGCCGAGCGCTTCACCCCGCAACAACGCGCCAACCACTATACCCAGGCGATGATGGACCTGGGCGCCACGCTGTGCACCCGCAGCAAGCCAACTTGCCTGCTGTGCCCCGTGCGCAGCGGCTGCGAAGCGCACCTGCATGGCGAAGAAACGCGCTACCCCGAACCCAAACCGCGCAAAGCGCTGCCCCAGCGGCGCACGCTGATGCCGCTGTTGGCCAACCATGAAGGCGCCATCCTGCTGTACCGGCGCCCGTCCAGCGGCCTGTGGGGCGGCCTGTGGAGCCTGCCGGAGCTGGACGCCATCGAGCAGCTCGATGACCTGGCCTACCAGCATGGCCTGCGCCTGGCCGAAAGCCGCGCGCTGGACGGCCTGACCCATACCTTCAGCCATTTCCAGCTGGCGATCGAGCCATGGCTGGTGCGTGTCGACCCCGTCGGCCAGCACGTGGCCGAGGCCGACTGGCTCTGGTATAACCTCGCCACCCCGCCGCGCCTGGGCCTCGCCGCCCCGGTCAAAAAGCTGCTCAAACGCGCGGCCAACGAACTGATTGCAGGAGATGCCCGATGACCCGCACCGTGATGTGCCGCAAATACAAAGAACAACTGCCAGGCCTGGAGCGCCCGCCTTACCCGGGCGCCAAGGGCCAGGACATCTTCGAGCACATCTCGCAGCAAGCCTGGGCCGACTGGCAGAAGCACCAGACCATGCTGATCAACGAGAAGCGCCTGAACATGATGAACGCCGAGGACCGCAAGTTCCTTCAGGGCGAGATGGACAAGTTTTTCGCCGGCGAAGATTACGCGCAGGCGGAAGGTTACGTTCCACCGGCCGAATGACCCTGAAAATCGTAAGCGACGGAATTAATTTAAAATTTTTTCAAAAAGTCGTTGACGAGCGGTCTGGAAATCTATTTAATTCACCTCGTCGCCCAGATAGCTCAGTCGGTAGAGCAGAGGATTGAAAATCCTCGTGTCGGCGGTTCGACTCCGTCTCTGGGCACCACCTTCAGCTTCTGGTGGTTGCAAAGTTACCCGAAGCGACAACAAGAAACCCGCCCAGTGCGGGTTTTTTGTTGCCTGGAATTTTTCAGCCTGTTTGCCTACCCCGTAGCGTTGACCCGCATCAACTAACCCCCTCTCGCTCAAACCCACAATTGCAGTCGAACATTCGAATCGACCTCGCAAGGACCTCCATGAGCGAAGAATCCCCCCTCCTGCTCCCCGCCCCCGCAGAACCGACGCCCAGCACCGCACCCAAGCCTCGCGCCCGCCGCGCCCGCCAACGCAAACCTGAGCCCTCCATCACCCAGGTCAGCCAGGAACCGGCGGCCCTGGAAGTGGCCAGCGCGCCGAAAGGCAGCAACGAGGACAGCACCTCTGCCCGGCTACCGGCGAGCTACCCCTACCCGACCCGCATGCGCCGCCAGGAATACGAAAAGGCCAAGCACGCGCTGCAGATCGAGCTGCTGAAGGTACAAAGCTGGGTCAAGGACACCGGCCAGCGCGTGGTGGTGCTGTTCGAAGGGCGGGATGCGGCAGGCAAGGGCGGCACCATCAAGCGCTTCATGGAACACCTGAACCCACGGGGTGCGCGCATCGTCGCGCTGGAGAAACCTTCCGAGCAGGAAAAGGGCCAGTGGTATTTCCAGCGCTACATCCAACACCTGCCCACGGCTGGTGAAATGGTGTTCTTCGACCGCTCCTGGTACAACCGCGCCGGGGTCGAGAAGGTGATGGAATTCTGCACACCATTGCAGTACCTGGAGTTCATGCGCCAGGCGCCGGACCTGGAGCGCATGCTGTGCAACAGCGGCATCCTGCTGTTCAAATACTGGTTTTCGGTGAACCGCGAAGAGCAGCTGCGCCGCTTCATCTCACGCCGGGACGACCCGCTCAAGCACTGGAAGCTCTCGCCTATCGACATCAAGTCACTGGATAAGTGGGAGGACTACACCGCCGCCAAGGAGGCGATGTTCTTCCACACCGACACTGGCGATGCACCGTGGACGGTGATCAAGTCCGATGACAAGAAGCGTGCGCGGATCAACTGCATCCGGCATTTCCTGCATTCGCTGGATTACCCGGGCAAGGACCCCAGCGTGGCGTACGCGCCGGATGACTTGCTGGTTGGCCGGGCTTCGCGCGGGTTCGAGGAGGATGAAAGTTGTACGCCTGAGCGCTGAATGGCCGGGGCTTGGGTTTCCCGGGCAATTAGGCTTCAATACGCACATTTTCGCCCCCAAGGATTTCCCGCCCCATGGCCACCACTACCAAGCAACAGAAACGCGCCAAACGCGCCGCCAGCAAGGCCAAGCAAAACCGCATGGTGCGCAGCGGCCAGGCCGTGAAACCCAGCGCCGGTGACAGCGCCAGTGTCGAGCAGGTGTTCAACAAGGCCATGGAAACCGACAGCTACAAAGAGCTGTTCGTGAAGATGAAGGCCGCCCAGGAGACCAGCCTGGTTTCGATGATCTCGGTGTTCCTGGTGGACCCGCTGCTGGCACTGGTGCTCAAGGGCCACAAGGAAGAGCACGCCACCGACTACATCGTGCTGGTGTTCAACGCTTATCGCACCTGGCTAGATGGCGCCGACGAAGACACCACCATGGCCTGGCTGGAGAGCGACGAGTTCCAGGAAGCCTATATCGCCGCTTCCGAACTGGTGGCCAAGCAGCAACAGCAGCAGAAACAGTTCGGCTGAATGCTCACCGGCCCTGGCAGCGCAAATTCGATGCCCTTGCCGGTGAGCTTTTTGCGCCACCGTCTGTGCTGCGCTGCCTAACCCTGTGGAAACAACTGTCTTACCCAATTGCTAAAAGCCGGCGCAGTCCATGTAGGAGCCGGCTTGCCGGCGATAGGGCCAGCCCAGGCACACAAAAAAGGCCGCACCCCTCGCAGGGCGCGGCCTTTGCCTTGAAGCCAGCGCGGATCAGTGATCCAGCGCCACCCGCCCGGCAACCTGCCGCTTGCGTTGCACCAGCAAGCCAGCCGCCACAACACCAATACTCAGCAGTGCAGTCGCAATGATCTCCGCTCGGTGATCCTCACGCAGCGCCATCACCACCAGCACGGCAACGATGAAGACAATGCTCGCCCAGGTCAGCCCCGGGAACAGCCACATCTTGAAGACGATCTTTTCACCACGCGCTTCACGCTGGCTACGCATGCGCAGCTGCGAAACGGCGATCACCAGGTAAACCAGCAGCGCGATGGCGCCGGAGCTCGCCAGCAGGAACTCGAACACCTGGGCAGGCGCCACGTAGTTGGCGAACACACACAGGAACGCCGCCGCGGTGGACAGCAACACGGCCACATGCGGGGTCGCCGCCTTGGTGGTGCGCTGGGCGATGGCCGGAGCATCACCGCGCTTGCTCAACGAGAACAGCATGCGTGAGGAGGTGTACAGCGCCGAGTTCAAGCAGCTGGTTACAGCGATCAGCACCACGATGTCGACGATCAGCTTGGCATTCGGCACGCCGATGCGGCTCAGCACGGTCTGGTAGGAACCGGCCTCGGCCAGCGCCGGATCGTTCCACGGCACCAGGGCCACCACCAGGAAGATCGACACCAGATAGAACAGGCAGATACGCCAGATCACCGAGTTGGTGGCACGGCTGATCTGCTTGCCCGGGTCTTTGGATTCGGCAGCAGCGATGGTGACGATCTCGGTACCCATGAACGAGAACATGGTGGTCAGCATGGCCGCCAGCACAGCGCCCAGGCCATTGGGCATGAAGCCCTGAGTGTCGAACAGGTGGCTGGCACCGCTGACCTGGCTGCTCGGCATCAGGCCGAACATGGCGATACAGCCCACAACGATGAAGCCAATGATCGCCAGCACCTTGAGCAGGGCGAACCAGAACTCGAACTCACCGTAGTTCTTCACACTGCACAGGTTGGTCAGGGTCAGCGCCAAGGTGATCAAAAGGGAGAAGGCCCAGAGGTCAACGGCCGGGAACCAGGCATGCAGGATTGCGGCGGCGGCGTTGGCCTCCAGCGGGATCACCAGCACCCAGAACCACCAGTACAGCCAGCCGATGGTGAAACCGGCCCAGCGGCCAATCGCGCGGTCGGCATAAGTGGAGAAGGAACCGGTATCCGGCGAGGCGATCGCCATTTCACCCAGCATGCGCATCACCAGCACCACCAGGGTGCCCGCAGCGGCATAGGCCAGCAGCACGGCAGGGCCTGCAGCAGCGATGGCGTGGCCGGAGCCGACGAACAGGCCGGCGCCGATAACGCCAGCAATGGACAGCATGGTCACATGCCGTTGTTTGAGCCCCTGAGCGAGGTCATTGGAATTGTTACCGCTCATAAAACTACCTTTGTAAGGAGTGGACCACCCGACTGTGGGTTAAAGCGCGCCCGGGGTTGATTTAGGCGTCACTGCAATCGGCGGTTTGCATAGGGCAATAAGCGGGCCACCTGCCCGGCACATTCGTCATATGAAGCTGGCAGGCCGCAAAGCGAGCGGCCTGCAGGCCATTCGGCCAAGGCCTGACCGAAAGGCCATCAAAAGCGGCAGGAAGGGTAAGATTACAGAAATACCCACTTACAATCGCACCAAAGGTGCTCCTCGGTAACACCTTTGCACCGTTGCAATGCAAAAAAGTGCAACCCTGCGGTACAACCCTTTGCTGCGGTTGGCCTATCGTTGGGTAGCCCCGAATGCTCGCCAGCGACAGCACCTTTAGCCGCAAACGGCCCAAAAGCGCTTCCCAGTGCCGCCCAAAGCTGGCACCATCGCGCCTTTTTTCATCAAGGCTACGGCGCTGGGCGAGACCCTCGCGGACATCTGCGCGACGTTGCACTGCAGCGATGCGACAAACTGCCCCAGCATTGCCCAAAGCCCCTTGCGACCCTGTTGGCCGCCCTGATGCCGCTATGCTAGCTTGGCGCACGCCAGGAAGGCCGCCAACAGCTGGGAACGCACCCGAACACATGAGGACCGCACATGGCCCAGGCCACGCCCGCGCTGGAAATCCGCAACCTGCACAAACGCTACGGCGACCAGGAAATTCTCAAGGGCATTTCGCTGACCGCGCGTGACGGTGACGTGATCTCCATTCTGGGATCGTCCGGCTCCGGCAAGTCCACCCTGCTGCGCTGCATCAACCTGCTGGAAAACCCGCACCAGGGCGAAATCCTGGTTGCCGGTGAGGCTCTCAAGCTCAAGGCCGCCAAGAACGGCGACCTGATCGCTGCCGACAACCGCCAGATCAACCGCCTGCGCAGCGAAATCGGCTTCGTCTTCCAGAATTTCAACCTGTGGCCGCACATGTCGATCCTCGACAACATCATCGAGGCGCCACGCCGGGTACTCGGCCAGAGCAAGGCCGAAGCCACCGAAGCGGCCGAAGCACTGCTGAACAAGGTCGGCATCTACGACAAACGCCACAGCTACCCCGCCCAGCTTTCCGGTGGCCAGCAGCAGCGTGCTGCTATCGCCCGCACCCTGGCCATGCGGCCTAAAGTCATCCTGTTCGATGAGCCCACCTCGGCGCTCGATCCGGAAATGGTCCAGGAAGTGCTTAACGTTATCCGCGCATTGGCCGAAGAAGGCCGTACCATGCTGCTGGTGACGCACGAGATGAACTTTGCCCGCCAGGTGTCCAGTGAAGTGGTTTTCCTGCACCAGGGCCTGGTTGAAGAGCAAGGATCGCCGCAGCAGGTCTTCGAAAACCCGACCTCGGCGCGTTGCAAGCAATTCATGTCCAGCCACCGCTAACGGAGCAACACATGCAGACTTACAAGAAATTCCTCCTGGCAGCTGCCGCCACGCTGGTGTTTTCGGCCAACGCCATGGCTGCAGAAAAACTGCGCATGGGTATCGAAGCGGCCTACCCGCCGTTCAACAACAAGGACGCCAGCGGTAACGTGGTCGGCTTCGACAAAGACATCGGCGACGCCCTGTGCGCCAAGATGAAAGTCGAGTGCTCGGTCGTCACCTCCGACTGGGACGGCATCATCCCGGCCCTCAACGCCAAGAAGTTCGACTTCCTGGTGTCGTCGCTGTCGATCACCGACGAGCGCAAGCAGGCCGTCGACTTCACCGACCCGTACTACTCCAACAAGCTGCAGTTCATCGCGCCGAAGAACGTCGACTTCAAGACCGATGCGTCCTACCTCAAAGGTAAGATCATCGGCACTCAGCGCGCCACGCTGGCCGGCACCTGGCTGGAAGACACCTACGGCAGCGATATCGACATCAAGCTGTACGACACCCAGGAAAACGCCTACCTCGACCTGATCTCTGGCCGAGTGGACGGCATCCTGGCCGACAAGTACGTGCAGTACGAGTGGCTCAAGAGCAAGGACGGCATGAACTTCGAGTTCAAAGGCGAGCCTGTGGTCGACAGCGACAAGATCGGCATCGCCGTACGCAAGGGCGACCCGCTGCGCGAGAAGCTGAACAAGGCCCTGGCAGAAATCAAGGCTGACGGAACGTACAAGAAGATCAACGACAAGTACTTCCCATTCAGCATCGAATGATTCGCCCCGACCAGCGCGCCCTTGCGGCGCGCCGGTCCCTAGAACGACCCTGCCCATGAATATCGACCTGCACGGATTCGGTCCGGCCCTGGCGGCTGGCACCCTGATGACCGTAAAACTGGCGCTTTGCGCCCTGCTGCTGGGGCTGGTCCTGGGCCTGCTCGGCGCCCTGGCCAAGACCTCCCCGCTCAAGCCCCTGCAATGGCTTGGCGGCTTCTACTCGACCCTGGTTCGCGGCGTGCCCGAACTGCTCTGGGTCCTGCTTATCTATTTCGGCACCGTCGGCCTGATGAACAGCCTCGGCGAAGCCCTCAACATGCCCGGCCTGGAACTCAGTGCCTTCGCCGCCGGCGTGATCGCCCTGGGCCTGTGCTTCGGTGCCTACGCCACTGAGGTATTCCGTGGCGCCATCCTGGCGATCCCCAAGGGCCACCGTGAAGCGGGCCTGGCGCTGGGCCTTTCCAAAGGGCGCATCCTTTCGCGGATCATCCTCCCGCAAATGTGGCGCATCGCCCTGCCGGGCCTTGGCAACCTGTTCATGATCCTGATGAAGGACACCGCCCTGGTATCGGTGATCGGCCTTGAAGAAATCATGCGCCACGCGCAGATCGGCGTGACCGTGACCAAGGAGCCGTTCACCTTCTACATGGTCGCAGCCTGCATCTACCTGGGCCTGACCGTGGTCGCCATGACCGGCATGCACTTCATGGAAAAACGCGCCGCTCGCGGCTTTGCGAGGGCCGAACAATGAACTGGGAAGTGATCATCAAGTGGCTGCCGCGCCTGGCCCAGGGTGCCACCCTGACCCTGGAGCTGGTAGCCATCGCGGTCGTTGCCGGGCTGATCCTGGCGATACCGCTGGGTATCGCCCGCTCGTCGCGGCACTGGTACGTGCGCGCCCTGCCCTTCAGCTACATCTTCTTCTTCCGCGGTACACCGCTGCTGGTGCAGCTGTTCCTGGTCTATTACGGCCTGGCGCAGTTCGACGCGGTGCGCTCGAGCAGCCTCTGGCCCTACCTGCGCGATCCGTTCTGGTGCACGGTGCTGACCATGACCCTGCACACTGCTGCGTATATCGCCGAGATCCTGCGCGGCGCGCTGCAGTCGATCCCCAAGGGTGAAATTGAAGCGGCGCGGGCGCTGGGCATGTCCCGTGGCAAGACGCTGTTCTACATCATGCTGCCCCGCGCTGCGCGGATCGGCCTGCCGGCCTACAGCAACGAAGTGATCCTGATGCTCAAGGCCAGCGCCCTGGCCAGTACGGTGACCCTGCTGGAGCTGACCGGCATGGCACGGACCATCATTGCCCGTACCTACCTGCCGGTGGAGATCTTCTTCGCTGCCGGGGTGTTCTACCTGGTGATCTCGTTCCTGCTGGTGCAAGGTTTCAAGCTGCTGGAACGCTGGTTGCGGGTGGATGCCTGCCAAGGGCGTTAACGACCACCGGGCTGCTCTGCTACCCACCGCCGTCACGCCGGTTTGACGGCGGTGGGCCCTTCACCTTAACCAATGCCTAGCGCCATGCCCCCTTTTCTCCACAGCCACCAACTACGCGACCGCTTCCTGGCCCTCGACCAGTTCCTGACCGAGCACCAGCCGCTGTGGAAACCCAGGCCGTTCACCACCCTGCGCCTGCCCTGGGAAGCCGAACACCCCGTACTGTCCGCCCACCTGCGCCAATGCAGCCTGAGCGATGCCGAAGCCGCCCTCGACCCGCAAGGCGTGCCCGCACCGTTTCCACACCTTGCCCAACAAGCCCAACGGCTGAGCGCCCTGGGCGAGCTGCCTGACATCGGCCTGCCGCCCGCCGCACACCGCCTGGACGTCAATGTCCCAGGCCGTAAGTGGCAGCAGATCGAGGCCTTCAGCCGCCGCCTGAGCTTCCACACGCAGACCCAGCACTGGCTGGACTGGTGCTCAGGCAAAGGCTACCTCGGCCGCCGCCTGCTGCAGCCCGGCCAGCAGCTGACCTGCCTGGAGTACGACGCCCAACTGGTCACCGCCGGCCAAGCGCTGAGTGACCACCACCAGCTACCGGCCACCCATGTGCACCAGGATGTGATGGCAGCGGACAGCTGCCGCCACCTGGGCAGCGACAAGAGCGTGGTCGCCCTGCATGCCTGCGGCGACCTGCATGTGCACTTGCTGCGTGTGGCCAGTGAGCAAGGCTGCCGCCATCTTGCCGTGGCGCCCTGCTGCTACAACCGCATCCAGGGCGAGCACTACCAGCCGTTATCCACCGCTGCGCAGCACTCGTCGCTGCAACTCTCGCTGCTGGACCTGGGCCTGCCTCTAAGCGAGACCGTCACCGCCGGCGCCCGGGTTCGCCACCAGCGCGACTGCTCGATGGCCAGGCGCCTTGGCTTCGACCTGCTGCAGCGCCGCCAGCGCCAGTGTGATGAGTACCTGCCCACACCGTCATTGCCGGTGGCCTGGTTGGCCAAACCCTTCGAGCAGTACTGCCGCGATCTGGCCGCCCTGCGTGAGCTGGACCTGACCATCAACCCCGACTGGGATGCCTTGGAAGCCGAGGGCTGGCAACGCCTTGCCCAGGTGCGCAACCTGGAACGGGTACGCAACCTGTTCAGAAGGCCATTGGAAATGTGGCTGGTACTCGACCGCGCCCTGTTTCTAGAAGCGCAAGGCTACGCCGTACGCCTGGGCACGTTCTGCGATTATCCACTCACCCCACGCAATCTGTTGCTGCTTGCCGAGCGCGACCATTAGCACGGCACAACCTGTGGATAAGTCTGTGAACAAGCTTGTGATGAATGGTTGGATCCAAGCGTTATTTCAACCGTTCGGCTTATTCCCGCTGCAGCTGCAACCCCAGTAAAAACAGGCCTTTGCGCAAAGACCAGCGGTGCATGGGATCGGCACGCCTTTCGCGAATGGGGCTGATGCCTCTTGTGCATAAACAAATATTCGATTAGGCAAATAGCGCTGGATTGGTGCGGCTACTGCCTGATTGTGGGCGCCGGCTTGCCGGGCCCACGGGTGCGTTCCAAGTCAGTGCAGTTTGTTCTTGGCCATCTCGATATCGTTCATCAACGCCTTGGCCAATACGCTGAGGTAATCGGCGGCGCCCAACAGCTTGTGGTCATCTTCCATATCGCCTTCGCGCACCAGGTGTTTGATGTAGCCCAGCAATATCGAAACCTGTTCATAGGCGTGGTCTACAGGGATGCCGGGTTGTACGCGCAAGAGCTTCACGGGCGGGTTGCCGACTTCGAGAAACGTTTCGACACCGGCTGTGGTGAGGGGCTTTGTTTCAAGGCTCATGTGAACGACTCCCCATTCTGCGTATCGTCCCAGCTCCGCTTGGCATGCTGGATCAGTACATAGGCTGAGTAGGCCGCGTGGTTGGCGTTTGCCAGCAGGTTCAGGCCGGGCTCGCCGGCGTGGTCACGGCAGTGGTCGTCGAGGGTTTCGACTACGGCACGCAGGAGCTCGCCGGCGTGCGCGATGGCGTCGGTTGGGGAAATGTCGCTGTGGATGGTGAAGTACGGGGTGGTGATGAGAGGGCGAGGTGGGTCTGGAACGATTTTCTTCATGGCAGCAGCTCCGTTGACTGGGAATCTGCCACGCGGATCTTTCTCACAGATCTAGGTGGCAGTCATACGCGGGGTGAGAAAACCGAGGGAGCTACAAAGCTCGGCCAGACCGAAGTCTGCCCGCGTACGACCGCCATAACAGGCTAGCCAAGTAGCTCCACATCGGGTTTCTCACGCCCGGTCACCAGGAATAATTGGCGACCCAGGAACGGTATCCCTGGGGCATTTCCCCGCCAACAGTGAAGCTTCGGTAGCGCTCGTAGGATAATTCCCAAGTGCTCCGTTACTGAAGCATTTGGTTTTAGATTCAGAAATACCTTACAGCTGCGCTCCCAGCGAAAGAGCACCACCGTATTTTGGGGGGCGTGTTTAACCTCGGAAGGCCTACACAGTGATCACAATGCGACGCAGATCCACCGCGAGCCCGGCCCAACGGTGTATGATCCGCCCCCAAATCACTAAAAAGCTACGTCGCGCGCTGCCCTCCAGCCCCGCGACCGTCTGGCGTTGCGCCAGAATCGACATGGACTAACGGACCTCGACATCGTGCCTCACGCCAAATCCCTTGCCCTGCTGACCTTCTCCTTGGCCCTGACTGCCTGCGCCACTGGCAGCGGTACCACGCCACAGCACACCAGCAACCTGGACTGGAACACCCCCGGCATGCAACTGGGCGGCGACAACGGCCTGCCCCTGCGCGTAGAAAGCCCCTGCCGCAAGCGTGGCTGCGATAACGACAAGCTGTTCTTCAACCCCGCCAAGACCGAACCAAACGTCAACACCATCCACCGCGGCTGGTAGGAAATTTCTCCTTTTAGGCCGGTGACTTAGGTCATTTTCAAACAATCGCAAGGAAGTGGTTTACAGGCGCCAACCGATCGTTATAATGACGCCCCATTGCCGGTATAGCTCAGATGGTAGAGCAACTGACTTGTAATCAGTAGGTCCCGGGTTCGATTCCTGGTGCCGGCACCATACGCAGTATCAAAAAAGGCTCACCGAAAGGTGGGCCTTTTTTGTTTTCCCCCCTGCAGCGCCCAATCCCCTGCCTTACAGATGCCCTGAAGCCACCACGATCGGTGTAGGAGCTGGCTTGCCTGCGATGGGCTGCGCAGCAGCCCCAACCACCCCAAGCAGAAGCAATTCTCTGATCACCAGCCCAGCTCACAAACAGACACACCCTCCAACACAAACGCTTTGACTAGCCAACCAATCCCCACTACGATTTATCGCAAATTTTAGATATTTCTGTCGAGGCAAGCCAATGGCGCTTCAATTCCACGAAAGCCCTTTCCACGCCACCCACGACGCAGATACCGCCAGCAAAATGGCCTTGAAAATGGACTTGTCCATTTTCATCACTGACTGCATCAAAAAAATGGGCCTCAAACAGCATGATGCCGCAGCCAAGCTGAACGTAACCCAATCCCGCATATCCGAGCTTGCAAATGGCAAGATCGAGAAATTCACCTTGGACGCCATGATGGACATGCTGGACAAGCTCGGCTTTCGCACAACCCTGACCCTGCCCTCAAACGATGCAGGTTCACCGCCCCAGATCGTGATCACCCAAAGGCCTGGCAGCTAAACCCTGTATCCCATTTTTCTCAGTTCTTGCTTCAACTCCTTCATCCGCTGTTCGGCGACCTGCATCGCGTGCCGGTCGGACCTGTTGGTCGTTTTTACGAACGAATGCAACACGACGACCATGTCTGCAAATTTGGCCACATACACGCATCGGAATGCAGGGCTGCCGTTGATGATGAGCTCAATCGCACCCGCCCCTACCGACTCGGACAACGACTTGATCGGCCGCTCTGGGTCCTGGCCATACTGGATGCGTCGCAGGTCTTTACTAAAATCGTCCTGAACGTCTTTGGGAAGGTCTTTGTATTCACGCTCAGCAGCTGCACTCACAAACGCAAACTTTTTCAACGGTGTACCCACGGCGAGATGCTGGATTGGGGACGGCATGGATGCCAGGAGAAGGGAATCTAGCGCAGTGGCTTGCAGCTGGCGGAATTAGAAATGTTTCGCGGTTTGACCCTGAAATATCGTGTTTCTCTCGCCCGCTGAAATCAGTTCGACCTCATTTGGGGCCGGGGTTTGCCGCACTCAGGACGATGGGCTACCACACCAAGGTGGATATCTGCGGCCACGGGTTCCGAGCCATGGCGTGCAGCGCGCTGGTCGAGTCCGGGCTGTGGTCGGAGACGGCTATCGAGCTGCAGATGAGTCACAAGGAACGCAATAACGTACGGGCCGCTTATACCCACAAGGCCTAGTTCCTCGAAGAGCGCCGGATGATCATGACCTGGTGGAGTCGGTTTCTGGAGGCGAACCGCGAGGACCATGTGACCCCGCACGAGTTTGCCAAACAGACGGGCGAGAACGTCACGCGCCTTCGCAGTGCCAAGAGGACCGAGTAGCCCGCGGCACCACCACCTCAACTCGCTGTGAAGTTACCCACAGCACCGCATGAAGCTCCTCCGCGCGGGTCCTTTCAAATGCGGCTGCAAAGCCGTCCCGTTTGAAAGGACCATACCTAAGAAAAAAACTGCTGGCACATCTTACGTCTGTGGAAAACCACTGATGTCCACCGGGGATAGTTTTATCCACAGGTGCTAAATCCCTGATATCGCGCTGCTTGACGAATATTGTCCACAAGCGTAGACCGGAAAGCGCAAGAGCTGTCGATGACAGCACCCCAAGTGATCCGAACCTTTAAGGTCACGCCGCTCCCGCGGTGGTTCACCCGCAAGTACGATTCGGGTCCGGCAGCTCGTGCGGTCACTACCCATGTGATGGATGCCACCTCAATATCGATGTCCCTGCGGCGCTTGGACTTGGAAAACATAGCCATGCTCATGTTTTCATTAGGCTGCGGCAGCTTATTTGAATATGGCTTTGTATATGTGGTGGATGGGAAAATTCTGCATAACCCACGACGATAGTTACCAGAAAACTTAGAGGAAACCGTGAATTTCATTGTAGGCAGAAGTGTTGACAAGTGGCCCGGAAGCGCTAGCTATTTTCAGTGGCACGCTAAAGAATTCGGATGGCACACAGAGAAATGACAGCCTCGACATCAATACTAACAAACATAGAAATGTCATTCTTAGATTAAAGCGGGCCACTCTAGACCGCAGAGCACTATAAATCGAGCTTTCACCTAAACTTTACCAGCAAGCAACCATAGGACTATGAACTTTGAGCATTGAAGAATTGAAGGTGGCTTATTACAACGAAGCGCTTACACTGGCTCAACGAGCGCTAGTATCAGGATTAATAGTTTGTGCTGTTGCATACTCAATGGTAATTTCCAAAGAAGGAAAAACCAATTATACAATTCCATTTTTTAACATAGAATTATCTTCTGAACGCACGTTTACGATCGCGCTACTTGTTCTCTTCTTTGTTTTTGGTTTGATTTGCAGCTACGGCATCCAGAAAGCAAATAAAATTAGGCAAAGCATTGCTGACAAACAGATAGCTTTCTTCTTGCTTGAATCACCAAATATTCTCTACTCAAACCTGTACACAAGAGCCACTCTTTACGGAACAGTGTTTAGCGCCGGCGCAGGCTTAATCAAATGTCTGACTGATTTAGACACATGGGCAGTCTACTTAGCCGGAAGTATACTGGCGGGACCGTATTTCTTTGCGCTTTACAGTAGCAACCCAAATAATAGGAAAGGTGAACAATGAAAACCAGTTGTGATTAAACAAACAGCAATGCCCCTCCCCGTTGATGTGCGACGAATTGATTGGCAGATTCTGGCTGATTATGCGGTGTACGTTCGTAGTTAGATTGAGCGGGGTGAAGATGCTGTCAGTACTGGCCAGGATCATATTTCCAGTGTGAACCGGACTATAGTGCGCTTCGCAGTGATCAGTATGTGAAGTTGACTAGTTCGAGCAAAGCGTTAAGTATGCAGCGCAGCGGGGTTCGGCAATCGCTACCGCAGGGATAAAGCGATTTCTGAAGTGAAATAAGACACGCACCTGAAGGTTTTTTTTCAGCTGCTTTTTATTTCCGGAGGCTGTAGAACTCCATCTATAATAATTGAACGGCAGACCTGCAAACACACCACACTTCAAAGCTATCAAGCCTAATACAGACCGCTGAGCACTTTATATTTAAAACAACCACATGCTCTACCTATACAGCCTCCCAACCAATTCCCCATCGCTCATCCGACAAAACGAAACATTAATACTATTTATCAACTTAAACAAGTCACCCTCGATCTCAAAAAAATTAATTTTTGGTTGAAGCTGAAGGTCAAAACCAATTTTCATAAACACTAATCGCAGCCTAGCCTGATGCTCCAAGTGCCTGAAGCTTCCCCCCTGAGCACTGCTTGCCATTTGATTTGACCTCGTCACTTCAGAATTTAATTCCGCCAAAAAATCAAAATACTGACTAGAAGGGTTAATAACCCCCTCATCGGCTCGACTAAATATAAAAACATAAAGCCTGTGAATATCAAAGCTTGACACCGAGAGATGCTCAAGCTTGTTCACCTCACTAAGGAAATATGCCTGAAACATTGAAAGATGGGATATATAGTTAGTGAAGCGGGCCGTCTTATCTGCTGCAAGATAGCTTAACAGCGCAATAAATAGCGCTCCAATTGTTGCGACCAGAGCAATAAGCCCAACTACAATCTGCCCAAAAACAACTGCCGAACTAATTGATTTAAAGAAGCTTTCAAAACACTCATTAGTAAAACAAGAAGTTTGTGAATACAGCTTTCCCGTGAAGATTAAGAGCACCGCCAGGGCAAGCACAAGTGCTATGCCTATCACTCCCGTGTAAGTCAAACACAGAATAAGCTTTTGGTATGAGTGGTGGCTATTGCCCGCTCTTAGGAGGTTTAAGAGCTTTGAGTTCAATCCTGAAATCCAATGCTTCATGCCTATAAGTCCGCTTTAGTATATTAAGGCGCTCGTGAACTTTGTAAAATCGGACGCGATACCAATAAGTGTGAGCACGCTTTGGATAGTCCGATCTAAGGCGTTCGATCATAGATCTAACTCTACCAATGTCTCTTTTAGATGGCAGAGGCTGTACTTTTTCCAACCGAGAAACCAAAGCATCATACTGTGAGTGCCCAACGCGCTGGAGCTTATTCACACGCCCCATGCATACATTAAAATCTTTGCGATAAGCATGTTTCACGCGATAATTAGGCTCTTCCGCTAGGGATTCGACATTTCTCACTGCTGCGCGGATACGCCTAACTTCGTCTGCAGGGAGGCGTGGTGTCGAGAAGCCTACTCTCAGCCCATGAACGGTTAGAGGCTTGGTACTAGCACGGTGGACCTGAGTTTTAGCTTCATTTACAGGTAAATCTTTACTCTCAAGCATACCTATTATTATATTTTTAGCATAGGTAAAGTCGGTTTTGATCGATTTGGACGAGACAGTTATATCGTCTACCAGCCGAGTGTAAACAAGGCCTTTTCTGCCAAGCCGCTCCGCTACTTTTCCTTCGACATCCCAGAGACACAGTGACGCTAGATAGCTAGATGTCAAAGCGCCTTGTAGTAGGTGCTCATTTCGAGAGCATAGATTTGCTAGGACTTTTGCAACTGGTTCAGGAAAACACAAAAAATCCTTGAAAACCTGCTCAACCAAACCAATATGAATATTATCAAAAAAATCTTGAACATCCAGCTTTAGGATACTGCTCGCCTGGCAGTGCCTTGCAGCACAAGAAACGTAATCCTTTCCGTTCAGATAAGTCTGATCATCTTCCACGTCATACTCTTGATTGGATACTGAGCCGTACAAGTAGGATGGCCATTGGATATAGTTTTCGGCAGTAAAAATTCGATTATTAATCCGCCTTTGAATCTTTCTTACGAGCTTATGCGGATTATGTACTATCCGGGACTTTCCACCTGCCTTACTAATCTCCTTGCTGGAATATCTCTCCTCCCCGGACAACGCGAGTACTTCACCCAGTTCTTTTTGCGAGATATCTAAAACGTCGCAAAGCGAGCTGACAGAGGAAATAGAATCTGCAGAGAGTTTTATGGGATTAACGAAGCGAGCGTCTATCATACTTCATCCTGAAGATAAATGTAGGCTTCGCCCCCCATAACATAGGGACAGTGGCAGTGCTGCTTTCATCGATAGTCGGTGAGTACCGCCACTACCACATGGCTACACCTACCTTGAAATACTCCTGCGGGAGAGCGGGAGCGCGGGGGTCGGGGACTGCGGGGCCCCCCACCCCATTAGCTCAACTCAAACGCTGAGCGCATACCGAAGTACGCATTTTCACCGACTGTTGGACTCGACTGCTGCAGGTAGGCGGGACGCCCACGCAGCGTCACCATACCCGGCTAACAGGCTGATGGCAACCTGTCATCACTATCTCAGGAAGCATGCGGAATTTTCTACTTTCAGTTACCGAAACCACTGGCCAGCCCGCTCAAACCAGTAGCTGTGTTGACGCAACTCCGACTCTAATTTTTTTATCGCCAGCGTAGCGAGGTGCGCAGCCGTGCGCGGGAGACACGACTTTTGGTTTGCGCCTCTCCAGAACACTGATGCGATAACACAATTCAAAAAGGATAGCCTTAGAGATAGGCCGACTAAGGATTAATAAAAAACCTATAACAATCATATAATTAGAAAGATTTTCGACTCCTGGTGCCGCACCATTCGCAGTTTCATAAAAGGCTGCCCCAGTGTTTTCATGCACAAACAGTCCAACGCTAATGTGCGCGGCATCGCTTCTCGAGCACTGCTACATCGGCTGATGCGACGTGCGCTGACGTGCAGTGCTTCGGCAGCCTGGTCGAGCATCATCCGATGCCTCAGGCCCCCAGAGGATGAAAATCCTCTTGATTTCATCCGGCGCCGTCTGGGCGAGGGCGTCCAGCACCAAGGTGTCTGCACCGATCTGAACATCCAGGGCCAGGCCATTCCACCGACCAGCCCCCGTCACCTAACTAGCACTTTGGAACGCCTCACGCTTGGCATGCGGTGCCAAGCCTGGAAACACGCCTAGCGCGTCACTCATATCCGAGTCGAATCGCTGACCATTGGTAAAAGTCAGCCCCAGCCGTGCGCCGGGCCGAGCCTAACAGCCCGCAGGCGGGGACATTTCATCGATGCCATTTCATCCAGCCCGTCAACAAAACGGCCTGATTGGCCGCGACCAACGCTAGGACCTTTGTATCAAGCCTTCACAAGCATGCCTGACAGCTGCCTTGCTTCAGTAGACTTGGTCTTATCAAGCCATAGGAGCTGCTCCATGTTGCATCTCAATACGCCACTGGCGAAGGCGGTCTGCTTGCTTTTCAATCGGGCTTTGCCTTTGCTCGACGGTAGGGATCCAAGGACTGTGAAGATCTATGTATTTGGGGGGTGTGCTCTGCACATACTGACGAATGCACGAGGCAGCGCAGATATCGATGCAGAGGTGATTGCCAGTGAGCATCTGCTAAAGGAAGAAATCATGGCAGTTTACGCTGCGCCCGAAGACTACGAACAGGATGGTCTTGACCTATCTGTAGTGTTTGATCAGCACTTCAACAATTCCCTATGCCCTCTCCATGAAGACTATGAGGATCGTGCCATCCCTCTACCGGGGCACGAAACCTCTCCAATGCAGGTTTTCATCGCACATCCCATCGATCTAGCCATTTCCAAACTGGGGCGGTTTACTGAGCGCGACCAGGAAGACATCCATCTGCTCATCAGGGCAGGCAAGCTTGACCTTGATGATTTTGATAGGCTTGCTAGGGAAGCAATTGATTACTACCCCTGTGACAAAGGCACCGTAACCAGCTGTCTGAGGCTGATCCTCGATGAAGCGCGAGAGCAAGACCGTACCCCCTGACAAAGGCTGTAGCCCTCAGGCTTCCAGCCTGAAGGAAACGCCAGTATCCAAGGCGTTGGATACCGTTCAGCCCGATAGCCGGCTTGGAAAGCTCTGGGCGTTTGCATCGCCAGATGTGCCGGTTCACGACCAGCGCGTCCGTCAAGAACTGGATTACCTGGTCGTGCAAGCGACCAAAATGCCTTTGGCGAAGGTTGACAGGGCCGTCGCAGAAACCTTCGCGCTTTTGTTTTGGTACAAAAACGAAGATATGCATGAAGCCTTGGAAGACCGCCTCAAAACGCCTGGGCTCGCTCCCGTCAGGAAGCGCCGACTCATGTATCTGGTGGATCGGCTTCGCCGATTCCCCTGCATGAAACCGGAGCAGGCCGATCAGATGAAAAAACTGGTCGCCAAATGGCAAAGTCTGTCGCGCAACGTGAACGAAAGGCTGCTGGCAAAGGCGCAGCAACTCAATCGATACGACAAGGTTGCCGTCGCATGGGGCGTGGCTGAACCTGTGGGACACCTGATGAGTATGGTCCTTGAACTGCAGACCCGACATTTTGTGGACGCTCACCGGCTACCCAATGGGTATGACAAGTTGGCAGCGCGCCATAGCGCTTCACACCAGTGACATTTGCCAGCTCTCCTTACATAGGCCCGCCGATGCGGAACCTGTCCCGGGAGGTGGTGGAATTCATCGTAGCTTTGGCCGCTGACGGTGATCACCGCCCTGGTCAGCCGGGTTGGCTTGAACGACCTGCGCCATAGTTATCAGGCAGTACGACGCAACACTCCGATCCTGAGCAACATGGGCTGCTGATCGAGACAAGTGGCTGTAGCAAAAACGGCTCGGGAAGGAAGGTGAGCCTGCTCATGGGGCAGAATGCCGTGCATCTGTGCCGGCCTCATCGCCGGCAAGCCGGCTCCCACTTGGATCTGGGGAGGCCGGCTTGCCGGCGAATGGGCTGCAGGGCAGCCCTAAGCCAGGTCAGTATCAGAAGATGCTGATCGGGTACTCGACGAATACGCGGACTTCGTTGCCGTCGTCGAAGTAGCCGTTCTGGCGAACGCTTTCCGACGTCCGCAGCCAGGAGCCGCGCAGCTTGACCGACAGGTCTTTGGCCGGGCCATCTTGGACCACGTAGCGAAGCTGGTTGAAGATTTCACGCTCCTTGCCTTCGCCGTAGCCGTGGGTGTTGATGTTGTCACCACGCACGTAAGCGATCTTGTAGGTCAGCCCCGGAACGCCGTAGGCGCCAAAGTCCAGACCGTAGGCAACCTGCCAGGAACGCTCGTCTTCGGCGTTGAAGTCAGACCAGTAGGAGTTGGCCAGGTAGATGGTCGAACCACCGTCACCCACGCCACCGCGGTCCTGGTACCAGCCATAGTTGTAGCCAGTGCTGCCTGTGCTGCGCTGGTGCGCCAGGGTCACCGAGTGCGGGCCGAACGCGTAGGTGGCCGCCAGGCTCCAGATGGTGTTGTCGTCGCCAGTCAGGTCGGCTTTCTGCACGTACTTGCTGTTGATGTCCGACTTGTAGCCATTGAAGTCCAGGGTCAGGGACTGGTCTGCCGCGATCGGGAAGACGTAGTTCAGGCCCAGGTAGTGCTTCTTCATCACGTCTTCGATGTTGGACGTGTAGGCAGAGGCCGTGAAGTTGTCGGTGAACTTGTAGCTGCCACCGAACACATCAATCGACTTCAGGTGGCCGCTGTCACGACCCTCGGCACTCTTGCGCGCCTCTTGGGTGAAGTGACCGGCATTCAGCTCCAGGCCTTCGATCTCCTTGGAGGTGATGAAGGTACCGGTGTAGCTCTCTGGCAGCAGACGGCTGTCGTCGTACTGCAGCACTGGCAGCGCAGGCATCATGTCACCGTACTTCAGTACAGTGTTGGATACGCGGAACTTGATCGCGGCACCGGCACGCGCCAGGTTGTGCGGCGAGTTTGCCGGCGCAGTGTCGCTGGCCTTGAAGAAGTCGACGCCGGCAGCGCCGTTACGGCCTTTGCCGCCGTCCAGGCGCACGGCATACAGGCCGAAAGCGTCAACGCCTACGCCCACGGTGCCCTGGGTGAAGCCGGAGGAGAAGTTGCCGATGAACGCCTGGCCCCACTCGCTCTGGTCCTTCTTGCCGTGTTTCTTGTCACGGTCCATGTACGCGTTACGCAGAAGAATGTTTGCGTGGCTGTCTTCGATGAAGCCTTTGCTTTCGGCCTGCTCGTTGGCCTGGGCCTGGGTCGCGGCGATCATCGCCAACGCGACCAGGCTGATCCTGGTTTTCAACATCTTGTTTTCCTTGTTTCGTAATCAAAAACGCTCTGCAATATGACGCCAGGAACCAACGCCCCTTCGTAGGTTCGACGCTATGCGGATCCGAACTGATAAGGCCCGCCAGTGGTCGTGTGGCGGGCCTTGTGCAGCAGCATGGCCAGGTCATGGCCAGCAGGCGTTGGCCGAATCCTAGCCGCGTGCGATTACAAATGTCAAAAATTCGTGAAATGCAGAACGATATAACCAAAATAAGGCCATCGAGCAGGGCAATTCCTTGCACGATCGCGCTATCGGCGGGCAATTTATCTCTGGTGGGATAGGTCGCTTTATTACGTAGGGCAATTCTGAAATGAAGCCTCAGCACGGCGCCGTCAGTGGCACGCTCATGTGCAGCTTCTGGAGTGCAGGCAGGCCTTGGCCCGTCAGAAATGAAAACGCCACCGCAAGTGCGGTGGCGTTTCTAGAGGGTGGTTTGGGCTCCTGCCCTGTTCAGTGCCACACGCCCAGCAGCGCTTCCAGCTCCGCATCGCTGATCAGGCCCTGCGGATAGCGGCCAACCAGCAAACGTCGTGGGTCGGTCGTCCTGACCCGATTGCTTCCATGGTGTTTCAACCAATGTGCCAAGGTCTTCAGCGCTTGGTGGTTTACTGCCAATGGGCGCAAAGCCGTCTCACTTGCTGCGTTCATGTCTACACGTACTCCTTACCCCGTGAGCGGCTAATCTACGGCTTGATTGTTACAGAACGGAGTGACCGTACTGCGAGTTAACCCTCTGAAAACAATACAAAACATATGCCATACCGACATGCCGCACGTCGCGGCCGAAAAAAAAACCCGTCAGGCGACGGGCTTTTTCGGAAGCGTTGCGTCAGCGCTTGACCGGCGCCGGTTGCTGCTGTGTCAGGCAGTGGATGTTGCCACCCCCCAGCAGCAGTTCACGCCCGGGGATCATCACCACCTCGTGGTCCGGGAAGACCTTGGCCAGAATGGCTCTGGCCTGGGCATCTGCCGGGTCATTGAAGCTTGGCGCGATGATGCCGCCGTTGACGATCAGGAAGTTCACGTAAGACCCGGCCAGGCGTACCGATGGGTCTCGCTCCTGGCTACCGGCCACGTGGTCGATACCGGCACACTCTTCCTCAGTAGCGAACAGCGGCCCGGGAATGGGCATCTTGTGCACCACAAACTCGCGGCCTTTGGCATCGCGGCTGTTTTTCAGCACCTCATAGGCGGCATGGCAGCGCGCATAGTTGGGGTCGTTGGAATCATCGGTCCAGGCCAGTAACACTTCGCCTGGGCTGACGTAACAGCAGAAGTTGTCGACGTGGCCGTCGGTTTCGTCGTTGTACAGGCCATCGGGCAGCCAGACGATGGTCTCTACCGCCAGGTGCTCACGCAGGATCTCTTCGATCTGCTCGCGGTTCAGGTGCGGGTTGCGGTTGCGGTTGAGCAGGCACTCTTCGGTCGTGATCAGGGTGCCCTCGCCGTCCACATGGATCGAGCCGCCCTCCAGCACGAAGCCTTCGGTCTGGTAGCGCTGGCAACGCTCCATCTCCAGCACCTTGGCTGCCAGCTCCTCATCGCGGTTCCATGGCGCGTACAGGCCGCCGTCGAAGCCGCCCCAGGCGTTGAAGCCCCAATCCACACCGCGCACTTCGCCCGCATCGTTGATGACGAAGGTCGGGCCGGTATCACGTACCCAGGCGTCGTCGTTGCTGATTTCCACCACACGGATGTTCGGCAGGTCGAGCTGACGGCGGGCGTTTTCATACTGCCCGGCAGAAACGGCAACGGTCACCGGCTCGAAGCGAGCGATGGCCTTGGCCAGGGTGACGTGGGCAGCCTGGGCAGGCTTGCCGCCCAGGCGCCAGTTGTCCGAACGCTCGGGCCAGACCATCCATACCTGGCTTTGCGGCGCCCATTCGGCGGGCATGTGGAAACCGTCGGCGCGGGGGGTGGAGTTGAGGGTTTTCATGGGTAACCTCTGCAAAGGCCCTAGGCCGATGGTCAATGTGGATGGCGATTTTATAACCGATATATATCGGCATTAAAAGCCTGAAACAGCCGAACGGCTAATAAAAATGCCGCCCAAGCCGATAACAATCGACGTGAGCGGCATCGCTGATGCTTACAGCTCCTCGGACAGGATGCGGTCCACACTGTTCACAAAGTAGTCCACGCTGGCCCGCGTGGTGCACATCGGCGGTTTGATCTTGAGGATATTCAGGTAATCGCCGGTCGGCTGCATGAAGATCCCAAGGTCACGCAGGCGGTCGCACAGCACCATGGTTTCCTCGGTGGCCGGCTCCAGGGTCTGGCGATCACGCACCAGCTCCAGCCCCAGGTAGAAGCCCGAACCATGGACGGCACCAGCAAGCGGATGTTTATCGACCAACGTTTGCAGGCGCGCTTTGAAATAACGCCCGGTTTCACGGGTGTTCTGCCACAAGCCCTCCTCGTCCATCACGTCCAGCACCGCCATGCCGATACGGCAACTCACCGGGCTGCCGCCCGCCGAGGAGAAGAAGTAGCCCTGCGCCTCCAGCGCCTCGGCAATCTCGCGCCGGGTGATCACCGCCCCCAGTGGCTGGCCATTGCCCATACCCTTGGCCATGGTGATGATGTCGGGCACCACACCCTGCTCCTCGAAGCCCCAGAAGTACTCGCCCAGGCGGCCATAGCCCACCTGCACTTCATCGGCGATGCACACACCGCCGCGGGCACGGACCTTGGCATAGGCCTCTTTCAGGTAACCCGCCGGCAGCGAGATGCCACCGGCGTTGCCATAAACCGGTTCGCAGATCATGCCGGCCAGCTGACGGCCACGGGCATCGAGGTCGGCGAGCTTGGCATCGACGTCACGCAGGTAGTCACCGCCACTGTCTGCGCCGCGGTAGCGGCCACGGAAGGTATTCGGCGCCTCGACCGGGTGTACCCAGTCGGGCCGGGTTTCCAGGGCTTGCGGGTTGTCGGCGATGGAGGTGGAAATGGCATCGGTGGCTACCGACCAGCCATGGTAGGCCTCCAGCACGCTGAGCAGGTCGCGCCCGCCGCTGTAGGCCCAGGCCAGGCGGATGGCCAGGTCGTTGGCCTCGGTACCACTGTTGACCAGGAACACTCGGTCAAAGCCCGCCGGCGCCAGCTTGAGCAGGCGCTCGGAAAACTCGGCAATCGCCGCGTAATGGAAGCGCGAGTTGGTGTTGAGCAACGACCACTGCCGTGCCGACTCGGCCACCATTCGAGGGTGCCCATGGCCCAGTACCGCGACGTTGTTGAGCATGTCGAGGTAGGAGCGGCCTTGCATGTCGATCAGGTAGTTGCGCCAGCCGCGTTCGATGTGGGGTGGCTGTGCATAGTAGTGCTTCTGCGAGCGGGCGAAGCTGGCGTCACGGCGGGCCAGCAATGCCTGCGGGTCGGCCAGCGGCTCGGCATCGCAATCGAAGCCCAGCAACGCTGCAGGCGAGGGGCACAGCGCCAGCCAGGCGGCAGCCTGGGAAGGTGCAGCGAACAGTGGCGGCTGGATGCTGGCATCCAGGCACAGCTGCACACTGAGAAAACCACAGCTGGTGCCCAGCGCCTGCCCCTTGGCCACGGCCTGGCCGTCTGCGGGCGTATCTTCCAGGCCACTGAGCCACAAGGCCCACTGCGCCGTGCGCAAGCAGCCACGGCCATCGCCATGGCGCTGCCAGGTCCCGGCCTGCGGTGCCTGTACCTCGCTGCCGTTGGGCACATGCAGTTCGACGCCCAGGGCGCAGGTGGCCGGTTCATCAGGGCGGTCGATGTGGGTTTGCGACAGACGATACTGGCCGTGCAGGCTGCAGGCAGGCGCGGGCTGCGCCGTCAGTTGACGCTGATCGAAGCCCGGCTGCTCCCAGTTACCCGCTTCGCAGAGGGGGCTGAGCACGCCCAGGTCGACGCGGGTTACTGCCTCGAGCGCTAGGTCCGGCAGCAACAGGGTGCAATCGGTCAGGTCCGGTCGGCTCGGCTCGATGCCGGCGGCCTGCAAAATGGCCGCTTCCATCAGGGCAAAAGGCACGGCGGTGGCAGTGTCGAAGATCTCCCACTCATGGGCGATGTTGTCACGGGTGTACTGGTTGTCGGGGTCCACGGCCAGTTGTTGCTCACTGCTGAGTACCAACACGGCCGCGCGGTTGAGCACCAGCGGCCACAGGGCGCGCAACTCGGCTTCGCTCAGCGGGTTGAGGGCCTGGTAGGCGCTCACGGCCGGCAGGATGCGCAGCGGGTCGCCTTCGGCGTGGTGCAGCAGGGCTGCGCAGGTAACCGACAGGTCGGCGATGCGCCAGGTACGCACCAGGTCACCGAAATCGATGATGCCCTGCAGTTGCCACTGGCGCTGCTCATCGCGGGCCCAGACGGCATTGTCATCGGTGATGTCCAGGTGCACGGCCTGGCTCGGCAAGGCGTCCGCCAGCGGTGCCAGGTTTGCGGCGGCCAGGCGCGTGGCCTGTTCCACGCGGGCGCGCTGCCCGGCATCCTGCAGCACTGGCAACAAATGCTCGATCAGCGCCTGGGCGTGCTGCGGGTCCCATTGCAGGGTGCGCACCAGGCCTGGGTGGTCGAAATCGACCAAGGCTTTGTCGACCCTGGCGCACAGCGCGCCCAGTTCGGCCATCAGCCGCGGCTGCATGTGCTTGAGGCGGGTCAGCGGCTGCCCCTCTATATAATCGAGCAGGCGGGCGCGCAGCGGTTGGCCATCGATGTCCAATGCCAACAACGACTGGCCGTCGCGTGCCGGGCGTACGGCCGGTACCGGCAAGCCTTGCGCGCGCAGGTACGCCAGCGCCGCATGCTGCGCCTCCAGTTCCATCCGGGCATAATTGCCGTGGCAAACCTTGAGCACGAACCGCTCCTGGCCCGTATCCAGCCGCAAGTTCAGGTCTTGCTGGCTGCCCAGCCTGGACAGGCTGCCGGCCAGGTCGTAATGCGCCTGGAGCAAGGCATGCGCCTGGGCTTCGCTGAGCGAAGGGCTTGGCAAGCTGGAACGCTGGATAAGGGTGCTGAGGGGCATGAAGATGGAACCTCTTTTACTTTTCGCTTATCTCGCCACTGCCGAAGCCGATACACAAGTGGCAGTGATGAAATGATGATCGTGCGTCCACGCTCGGTCATGATGGCAATCCGGGCTGCAAAGCACCAAGGCGGCTACATTGAACGAGGCCGGTACGGTCCACCCCTGAGTACACTGGTCAGAAAATTGCCATGAACATAATCGCTACAGACATTCCCGACGTACTGATCATCGAGCCCAAGCTCTTCGGTGACAGCCGCGGCTTTTTCTTCGAAAGCTTCAATGCCCGCGAGTTTGCCAGGCTGACAGGCTTTGACGCCCATTTCGTCCAGGACAACCACTCCCGCTCACAGCGCGGCGTGCTCCGCGGGCTGCACTACCAGATCGACAACCCCCAGGGGAAACTGGTGCGGGTCGTTCAGGGCGAAGTGCTGGATGTGGCCGTGGATATCCGCCGCAGCTCACCGACATTCGGCCGCTGGGTGGCCACCCGCCTTTGTGCCGAAGACCACCGCCAATTCTGGATCCCACCGGGGTTCGCCCATGGTTTCCTGGTGTTGAGCGAGTCGGCTGACTTCCTGTACAAGACCACCGACTACTACAACCCCGCCGCCGAGCGCTGCATCCGCTGGGATGACCCACAGCTGGCCATCGACTGGGGCGTGGAAGCGCCGCTGCTGTCGGCCAAGGACCAGGCCGGCGCGCTGCTGGCAGACGCGGACCTGTTCCCATGAGGGTGCTCGTGTGTGGCCACAATGGCCAGGTCGCCCAAGCGCTTAAAACGCAGCTGGCCGGCCTGGGCGAGGTGTACCTGCTGGGCCGCGACCAGCTGGACCTGGCCCAGCCCGAGGCCTTGCGCGAACCGCTGCGCCAGCTTGCCCCCGCGCTGATCATCAATGCCGCCGCCTATACCGCGGTGGATCAGGCCGAAAGCGAGCCAGACACCGCCTTTGCGATCAATGGCCAAGCCCCAGGCGTGCTTGCCGAAGAAGCGCTGCGCCTTGGCGCACCACTGATTCACTATTCCACCGACTACGTGTTCGACGGGGAAAAGGCCACGCCCTACACCGAGCAGGACGTACCCAACCCGCTCGGCGTCTATGGGCGCAGCAAGCTTGCCGGTGAGCAGGCCATCGCTGCCGTGGGGGGCGAACACCTGATTCTGCGTACCAGCTGGGTGTACTCGCTGCATGGGCGCAACTTCCTGCTGACCATGCAACGCCTGCTGCAGGAAAAACCGCAACTGCGCGTGGTCGACGACCAGATCGGCGCGCCGACCTGGGCCACGACCATCGCCCACAGCACTCGCCTGCTGATCGAACGCTGGCAGGCCGGCGGGGCCGGAGCCTGGGGCACCTATCACCTGACCGCCCAGGGCCAGACGTCATGGTTCGGCTTTGCTCAGGCCATCGGCGAGCAGCTCAAGGCCCGTGGCCTGCCCTGCGCCGAGCTGCTGCCGATCCCCTCCAGCGACTACCCCACGCCCGCGCGCCGGCCGGCCAACTCGCGCCTGGACTGCTCGCGCCTGGCCGGCGAATGGGGCGTGACGCTGCCGCACTGGCAGCAGGCGCTGATCGACTGCCTCAAGTAGCGCATAATTGCGCCAGACTCTTCTGGCGCATTTACGCGATGATTGCAAAACCCACGCACCCACGCCGTCCCCGCTGGCGCAGCCTGGCCCTGTTGGCCCTGTGCCTGGCCCCTTTGCTGTGGCCGCTGCATCACCTTGCCGAACGCTATTACCAGGACGAACTGGCGTCGCAGAATCGCCAGACCCTGGACCTGTACGTCGCCAACCTGCTCGGCACCCTGCACCGCTACGAAACCCTGCCGCAGATTCTTGGCGAACTGCCGGCGCTGCGTGGCGTGCTGGCCGACCCGTTCAAGCTCGAAGCGGTGACCAACGCCAATCGCCTGCTCAAAGACATCGCCCACCAGACCGGTGCCGAGGTGATGTACCTGATGGACGTCAGCGGCAACACTCTGGCCGCCTCCAACTGGGACAAGCGCGACAGCTTCGTGGGCCGTAACTTCGCCTTCCGCCCGTACTTCAACGAAGCCATGGCCGGGCAACTTGGGCGCTTCTTCGGGCAAGGCACCACATCGGCCAAGCGCGGCTACTTTTTTGCCGCTGCAGTACATGACCGTGAACGCATCGTCGGTGTATTGGTGGTCAAGGTCGACCTGGACCACACCGAGACGCTCTGGGGCAATACGCCTGAGCAATTGCTGCTGACCGACCACAACGGTGTGGTGATCCTCACCTCCCGGCCCGAATGGCGTTTTCGCGCCACCCGCGAGCTGACCGAGGCCGAGCGCCAGGCGATCATCGCCATCCAGCCCTACCCGACCCAGGCGCCACAGCCGCTGGACCTCAACCCGAACGCCTGGCTGGCGCAGACCCGTGACATCAAGGAGACCGGCTGGCAGGTCAGCATCCTCGCACCGCGCATGCTGGTCGACCGCTCGGTGCAAACCGTCATGGCCATCGGTGGCGGCGCACTGCTGGTGCTGATGCTGCTGGCCGGGCTGGTGATGCAACGCCGCCGGCACTACATCGACCGCATCGACTTCGAAGCCCGGGGCCGTCAGGAGCTGGAAAATCGTGTGGCGCAGCGCACCGCCGACCTCGAAGGCCTCAACAACCGCCTGAAAAGCGCGGTACTGGAGCGCGAAAATGCCCAGCAGGAGCTGGTACGCGCCCAGGATGAGCTGGTGCAGGCGGGCAAGTTGTCGGTGCTCGGTACCATGTCGGCGAGCATCAGCCACGAACTCAACCAGCCCTTGGCAGCCATCCGCAGTTACGCGGAAAACGCCGAGATCCTGCTCGATCATCAGCGCACTGAAGATGCCCGTGGCAACCTCAAGCTGATCGGTGAACTGACCGGGCGCATGGCCTCGATCATCGCTCACCTGCGGGCCTTCGCCCGGCGCGATCGCCACGCGCCGGAAAGCGTGGCCCTGCAGCCGGCGCTGGACGACGCCCTGGCGCTTCTGGCCAAACGCCGCCGGGCGATGGCCGTCGAGCTGATCCGTGACCTGCCCGATGCCACCCTGTGGGTGCAGGCCGGGGAAACCCGCCTGCGCCAGGTGCTCGGCAACCTGCTGGCCAACGCCCTCGATGCCCTGACTGAAAAAGCCAACCCGCGCCGCCTGTGGCTCAGTGCCGAACAGCGCGATGACTACGTCTACCTGTTCATCCGCGACAATGGCCCAGGCTTCAGCCGGCAGGCCCTTGAGCATGCCAAGGAGCCGTTCTTCACCACCAAGACCCGCACCCAGGGCTTGGGCCTGGGCCTGGCCATCTGCGAAAGCCTGATGCGTGCCCTGGGCGGTGAACTGCTGCTGGCCAACCACCCGGAAGGCGGCGCCCTGCTCACCCTGCAAATGCGCGTGGCAGCTCCCGGCGCCAACCTGCAACCATCGGAGGACCCCTCGGCATGACCCCCGAGATACAGATCGACAGCCAGGCCCAGGTGCTGCTGGTCGACGACGACCCACACCTGCGCCAGGCCTTGAGCCAAACCCTCGACCTGGCGGGGCTGAAGGTGGTTGCCCTGGGCGACGCCCAAGGCCTGGCCGAGCGCCTGGAGCCCGACTGGCCTGGCGTGGTCGTCAGCGATATCCGCATGCCCGGCATCGATGGCCTGCAACTGCTCGAACAATTGCACGGGCGGGACAACGAATTGCCAGTGCTGCTGATCACCGGCCACGGCGATGTGCCCCTGGCAGTGCAGGCCATGCGTGCCGGCGCCTACGACTTCCTTGAAAAACCGTTTGCCAGTGAAGCCCTGCTCGACAGCGTGCGCCGCGCCCTGGCCCTGCGCCGGCTGGTGCTCGACAACCGTAGCCTGCGCCTGGCCTTGAGCGACCGCCAGCAACTCTCTACCCGCCTGGTCGGCCAGTCGCCCGCCATGCAGCGCCTGCGCGAACAGATCGGTGCCCTGGCCGGCACCCGCGCCGATGTGCTGATCCTCGGTGAAACCGGCGCTGGCAAAGAGGTGGTCGCCCGCGCCCTGCACGATTTGTCCAGCCGCCGCGAGGGGCCATTCGTGGCCATCAATGCCGGCGCCCTGGCCGAGTCGGTGGTCGAAAGCGAGCTGTTCGGCCATGAGCCCGGTGCTTTCACCGGCGCGCAGAAGCGCCGCATCGGCAAATTCGAGTTCGCCAATGGCGGCACGCTGTTCCTCGACGAAATCGAAAGCATGAGCCTGGACGTGCAGGTGAAGTTGCTGCGCCTGCTGCAGGAACGGGTGGTCGAGCGCCTGGGCGGCAACCAACTGATCCCGCTGGACATCCGCATCATTGCCGCAACCAAGGAAGACCTGCGCCAGTCTGCCGACCAGGGCCGTTTCCGTGCCGACCTTTATTACCGCCTGAACGTGGCGCCGCTGCGCATACCGCCGCTGCGCGAGCGTGGGGATGACATCCTGGTGCTGTTCCAGCACTTCGCCGATACCGCCAGCCAGCGTCACGGCCTGCCACCGCAAACCCTGCAGCCGGCGCACCGGGCCATGCTGCTGCGCCATGCCTGGCCAGGCAATGTGCGCGAACTGCAAAACGCCGCCGAGCGTTTCGCCCTGGGCCTGGAGCTGGCGCTCGATAACCAGGCTCCCGTTGCCGCAGCACCCACAACAGCGCATCAGCTGGGCAACCTCAGCGAACAGGTCGAGCAGTTCGAGCGTTCGTTGATTGCTGCCGAACTGGGCCAGCCGCACAGCTCCATGCGCAGCCTGGCCGAGGCCCTCGGTATCCCGCGTAAAACCTTGCATGACAAGCTGCGCAAGCACGGCCTCAGTTTTGACGGTGGCCACAGCGGGCCCGACGACCAAGAGGACAACCGCCCATGAACAGCGACAGCCAGTACCTGCAGGACGTACTGCACAGCGACATTCCCCTGACCCGTGAAATGGGCCTGCAGGTCATCGATTGGCAAGGCCAGAGCCTGCGCCTGCAACTGCCGCTGGCCGCCAACGTCAACCACAAGAGCACCATGTTCGGCGGCAGCCTGTACTGCGCCGCCGTTCTGGTGGGCTGGGGCTGGCTGCACCTGCGCCTGCGCGAACTGGGCATCGACGACGGGCATATCGTCATTCAGGAGGGGCAGATCAGCTACCCGCTGCCGGTCACCGGCACGGCCGTGGCACGCTGCGCCGCACCGGACGAAAAAACCTGGGAGCGCTTCGTGACGCTGTATCAGCGCCGCGGCCGTGCGCGCCTGACGCTGGACACCACGGTGTGCAATGCTGGCAGCGACGAGCCCGCCGTGAGGTTCAGCGGGCAGTATGTGTTACATCGCTGAGGCGAGCTGGATCAGCGCCTGACGCCAGCTTGCCGCTGCGGGCAAAGCCAGGAAGAAGGGGTTGAGCAGGGATTCGCGCGGCGGGTAGCAGAACGGCTGGCCGTCCACGCCAATCACTTCGCCGCCTGCCCCTTCCAGCACACCTTGCGCCGCAGCGGTGTCCCACTGCGATGTCGGCGCCAGTCGCGGGTAGCAGTCGGCACTGCCTTCGGCCAGCAGGCAGAACTTGAGCGAGCTGCCGATATTGGCCAGCTCCAGCTCGCCGACAGCAGCGCCCAGGCCAGCCAGCAACGCCTCCTGCTGTGGGCTGGAGTGGCGTCGGCTGGCGACCACGGTGAAACGGCCATCGGCAGGTGGCGCGTTACGCACCTGGACCGGCTGGGGCTCGCCGCCGGCCTCTGCCCGCCAGGCGCCCAGGCCGTGGCCACCGAAGTAACAGCGGCCGCTGGTCGGCATCGAAACCACGCCAAACACCACTTCGCCGTTTTCGATCAGCGCGATATTGACGGTGAACTCTTCGCTGCCCGCGATGAACTCCTTGGTACCGTCCAAAGGGTCGACCAGCCACCAGCGCTGCCAGCCCTGGCGCTCGGCCAACGGGATATTGCAGTCCTCCTCGGACAGCACCGGGATGTGCGGCGCCAGGGCCTGCAGCCCGTCGGCGATTACCCGGTGTGCGGCCAGGTCGGCGGCGGTCACCGGCGAATCATCCGCCTTGTTGGTCACCGCGACGTCGGCGCGCCAGAACGGCAGGATCGCCTGCCCTGCCAGGCCGGCCAGTTGCACCACTGCATGCATCAGTTGCTGGTCGTTCATACCTCGAGCAGCCCCCGCTGGATCAGCAGGTCGCGCGCCAGGTACAACGCCGCCAGCGCCCGCCCCTCGCTGAACTGGGGGTGCATGGCCAGCGCCGAGAGTTCGCGAAGGTTGACCTTGTCGACCCGCATCGGCTCAGGCTCGTCGCCTTCCAGCCGCTCTTCGTAAAGGTCGGTGGCCAGCACCACCTGGATCTTCTGGCTCATGTAGCCGGGCGACAGCGACAGCTCGGTCAAATGTTCCAGCTGGCGCGCGCCAAAGCCGGCTTCTTCCTTGAGCTCCCGGTCAGCCGCTGCCAGCACATCCTCGCCCGGCTCGATCAGGCCTTTGGGCAGGGACACTTCGTATTCATCCGTGCCACCGCAATACTCCTCGACCAACACGGCGTGTTCGGCATCGAGCATGGCCACGATCATGACCGCGCCGTAGCCATTGCCGCGCCCGACCAGACGCTCGTAGGTACGCTCGGTGCCATTGCTGAAGCGCAACTGCACGGCCTCGACGCGGAACAAGCGGCTGCTGGCGACGATCTCGCGGCTGAGAACGGTGGGTTTCTGGCGCATGGGGCGGCTCCTTGGCGTGAACGGGTTACTATACCGTGGCTTGCCGACTGAACGAGAGTTTCCCATGCCTGTTCTTCCCTGGTCTGCCATCGATACTGTCCTGCTGGATATGGACGGCACGCTGCTCGATCTGCATTACGACAACCGCTTCTGGCTGGAGCACCTGCCCCAGCGCTACGCACAGGTGCACGGCGTAAGCCGGGCAATGGCTGAGATGGAGCTGCAGCCGTTGTTCGAGCGCAATGCCGGTACGCTCAACTGGTACTGCCTGGACTTCTGGAGCCGTGAGCTGAACTTGCCGATCCGCGAACTCAAGCGCGAGATCGCCGACCTGATAGCCCTGCGCCCAGACGCCGATACCTTCCTGGCGGCGATCCGCCAGGCAGGCAAGCGCGTGGTAATGATCACCAATGCGCACCGCGATTCGCTGTCGTTGAAGCTGGAGCGGGTGGAACTGGCGCCGTATTTCGAGCGGCTGATCAGTTCGCATGATTATGGCTACCCGAAAGAAAGCCCGCAGTTCTGGGACGCGTTGCAGGCCGATATCGGCTTCGAGCCTGGGCGCAGCCTGTTCATCGACGACACCCTGGCCATCCTGCGCAGTGCCCGGCGGTTTGGCGTGGGGCATTTGCTGGCTGTGCGCCAGCCCGATAGCCAGGCCGCGCCGCGCGATACCCAGGAGTTTGCGGCAGTCGAGGATTACCGGGAGTTGCTGGTCGGTCTTTAGGGCCGAATCGCCGGCAAGCCGGCTCCATCCGGTGGGAGCCGGCTTGCCGGCGATTGGCCGGGGCAGACGATAGCGATCTGTCAGTCCGGAATACGCAGCACCTGGCCCGGATAGATCTTGTCCTCATGCTTGAGCATCGGCTTGTTGGCTTCGAAGATCTTGTGGTACTGGCTGGCGTTGCCATACACGACCATGGCAATGGCTGACAGCGTGTCACCCTTTTTAACGGTAACGAACCGCGCAGCCTTAACGACCGGCCCTGTTACAGTGATCTGATCGTCAACGCTGGCCACACCACTTATGTTACCGGCCGCAAGGATGATCTTCTCCTTCTCCTCCTGGCTGGCAACCTCGCCCTTGAGGGTGATCTTGTCACCGTCTACCGTAGCGGTGATGTTCGGGTTGCCCAGGCCGACGTTCTCCACATGTTTCTTCAACTGCTCCTCGGCATTGGCATTGCCTGGCGTCAGTAGGTCGATCAACTTCTCGCCGGCTTCTTTCACGAAACTGAAAAGGCTCATTGCGTTCTCCATGTTGACGTTAACCTCGGAATCACGAGTCTAGGCCAGGATTTCCTCCCCCGCCCCACTGCGACCAATCGACGCGGTCTATCAAGGCATAGACCCTAGCGATTAGACGTGACCGGCCCACAGGCCTAGGCTGGTGCTATCAAAAAGCCGCCGGTAGTCAGCGCCGATGAACAACCAGCCCCGATGAACAGCAAGCCACCGGTCTGCGCGGCCTCGACGCCTCTGGCCTTGCCTGCCGCCAGCAACACCTATGATTACGTCCAGCTCGACGACGCTGCGCGGGCCAGCACACCGCTGGCCGAAGAAGTCGCCCTGGCCATCGTCTACAACGGCCTCAATCAGGCCGTGATGCTCGTCAGCCCCACCGACCTTGAAGACTTTGCGGTCGGTTTCAGCGTTGGCAGCGGCATCGTCGAAGGCACCGCAGACATCTACGACCTGAAACTTTCCGGCAGTGGCTCGGCGTTGTACGCCGACCTGGAAATTTCCAGCCGCGCATTCTGGAACCTGAAAAACCAGCGTCGCCAACTGGCCGGCACCAGCGGTTGTGGCCTGTGTGGCGTCGAAGCCCTGGAGCAAGCGCTACCAGAGCTTGCCGAGCTGCCTGGCGCGCCATTGCCCCCGGCGCAGTGGTTGGTGGGCCTGCGTGAGCGCATCGATGCCTTCCAGCCGCTGGGCCAGCACTGCGGCGCCGTGCATGCGGCATTGTTCATGAACGCCCAGGGCGAGTTGCTGCTCGGCCGTGAAGACATTGGCCGCCACAACGCGCTGGACAAGCTGATCGGCGCCCTGCTGCGCCAAGACATCGCCACCGCAGGTGGCCTGGCCATCGTCACCAGCCGCTGCAGCCTGGAGCTGATCCAGAAAGTCCTGCGTGCCGGCATCCAGACCCTGGTCAGCCTCTCGGCCCCTACCGGGCTTGCCCTGCAATGGGCGCGCAAGCACAACCTCAACCTCATTCACCTGCCCAAACACAGTGCACCGCGGGTCTACAGCCCAGCGGCGGAGTCGTAATAGCCGTGACCTCGTACCAACCTCTTCCAGACAACGCCCCAGCCTCTCCACCACGCTACAAGCCCTACCACGGCCCCGCCGGCGGCTGGGGCGCACTGCGCAGCGTGGCCAAGGCCTGGGTGGGCAGCGACAATGCGCTGAAGAACCTTCGCGCCCTGCTCAAGACCAACCAGAATGGCGGCTTCGACTGCCCCGGTTGCGCCTGGGGCGACTCGCCCGAAAGCGGCATGGTCAAGTTCTGCGAGAACGGCGCCAAGGCGGTCAACTGGGAAGCCACCAAGCGCCGCGTCGATGCGGCATTCTTCGCCCGGTACAGCGTCAGTGCACTGCTCGAGCAGAGCGACTACTGGCTGGAATACCAAGGCCGCCTGACCGAACCGATGGTCTACGACCCGGCCAGCGACCGCTATCAGCCGATCGCCTGGGATGCAGCCTTTGCCTTGATCGCCCGTGAGCTGAACAACCTGGCAAGCCCCGATCAGGCTGAGTTCTATACCTCCGGGCGGGCCAGCAACGAAGCGGCGTTCCTGTACCAGTTGTTCGTGCGGGCATACGGCACCAACAACTTCCCCGACTGCTCCAACATGTGCCACGAGGCCAGCGGCGTAGCCTTGGGGCAAAGCATCGGTGTGGGCAAGGGGACGGTGACTTTCGATGACTTCGAGCACGCCGACGCAATCTTCGTCTGGGGCCAGAACCCCGGCACCAACCACCCGCGCATGCTCGACCCGCTGCGCGATGCCGTGAAACGTGGCGCCCAGGTAGTGTGCATCAACCCGCTCAAGGAGCGCGGCCTGGAGCGTTTCCAGCATCCCCAGAATCCGTTGGAAATGCTGACCAACAGCGACCGGCCGACCAACACCGCGTTCTTCCGCCCGGCGCTGGGCGGTGACATGGCGCTGCTGCGCGGCATGGCCAAATTCCTGCTGCAGTGGGAGCGTGAGGCGCAGGCCAAAGGTGAGCCGGCGGTGTTCGATCACGTATTCATCGCCGAGCATGGTCACGGCGTCGATGAGTACCTGGCGGCGGTAGACGCCACCTCGTGGGCGCACATCCAGGAGCAGTCGGGCCTTGAGCTTGCGGACATCGAGCTGGCGGCACGCATGTACTGCCGCGGCAAGCGGGTGATCATGTGCTGGGCGATGGGCATCACGCAGCACCGCCACTCGGTGCCTACCATCCAGGAAATCGTCAACCTGCAGATGCTGCGCGGTAACATCGGTGTGCCTGGCGCAGGGCTGTGCCCGGTACGTGGCCACAGCAACGTGCAGGGCGACCGCACCATGGGTATCAATGAGCGCCCACCGGTGGCGCTGCTCGATGCCATCGAAAAACGCTTCAATTTCCCGGTGCCGCGGCACAATGGCCACAATACCGTCGAAGCGATCCACGCCATGCTCGACGGCCGCGCCAAGGTGTTCATCGGGCTGGGTGGCAACTTCGCCCAGGCCACCCCGGATACCGAGCGTACCGCACAGGCCCTGCGCAACTGCGCGCTGACCGTGCACATCAGCACCAAGCTCAACCGTAGCCACCTGGTCCATGGCAAACAGGCGCTGATTCTGCCGTGCCTGGGCCGCACCGACATCGACCTACAGGCCGACGGGCCGCAGGCGGTCACCGTTGAAGACTCTTTCAGCATGGTCCATGCCTCCAACGGCCAGCTCAAGCCGCTGTCGACTCACATGCGCTCGGAGCCGGCAGTGGTTGCCGGCATCGCCGCGGCCACACTGGGCAAAAACCCGGTCGACTGGCACTGGCTGGTGGCCGACTACAACCGTATCCGCGACTTGATCGGCGACACCATTGCAGGCTTTGCAGACTTCAACCAGCGCCTGAGCCACCCAGGCGGTTTCTACCTGGGCAACAGTGCAGCCAGCCGCCAGTGGAAGACCATCAGCGGCCGCGCCAACTTCAAGGCTAACCTGCTGCCGGACACCCTGCTCGACGAGCGGGTACGCGCCAGCGGCCAGGTACCCGACCTGATCATGCAGTCCATGCGCTCGCACGATCAGTACAACACCACCATCTATGGCCTGGACGACCGCTACCGTGGCGTGCGTGGCCAGCGTGACGTGCTGTTCGTCAACGAGGCCGACATCATCCGCCTGGGCTTCCAGCCGGGGCAGAAGGTCGACATCGTCTCGTTGTGGGGTGATGCGCATGTGCGCCGTGTGCAGGGCTTCACCCTGCTGCCTTTCGATATCCCGGCTGGGCAAGCGGCGGCGTACTATCCGGAAGTGAATCCGCTGATTCCGTTGGAAAGCATTGGCCAGGGCAGCCATACACCGACCTCCAAGTTCGTCGCCATCAAGTTGGAGCGGGCGCGCGACGACGGGCGAATCGTGTAACCGAACGGAACGGTTAAAAACGAAAAAGCCCTGTTCCACAGGGGTTCAGGGCTTTGTCACAATTACCTCAGACACATGAAAAACGAAAAAGTTTCATCGGAAAATCAGTAACTTAGAAAATTGTGTACAACTCGTGCTACTCGTCGGTTTTCCGTTGCCAGCCGCCTCAAGGAACTGCAAATTCGCCCTCGTCATCCTTATGAGGCTCTCTTGATGAAGAAGTACTCCTCGATTCTGTTGTTGTCTTTCAGCTTGCTCAGCGGCGTTGCCATGGCCGGTGGCAATACCGAAGCCGGCATTGGCGGCGCATTGGGTGGGGTACTCGGCTCCGTAGTGGGCAACTCCATCGGTGGTAGCACCGGCGGCGCCATTGGTGCCGGCCTTGGCGGTGCGGCCGGCGGTGCCCTGGGTGCCGACAAGCGTCAGCGTGGTGAGGCCGCCATCGGTGGCGCGCTGGGCGCTGCGGGCGGTAACGTGGTCGGTCGTTCGGTGGGCGGTACCACTGGCAGCTACATTGGTGCAGCCGCAGGCGGCGGCGCCGGTGGCGCGCTCGGTAACTACCTGGGTAACAAGGCCGATGATGACGAGCGCCACGACGATCGCCGCTACCGTCGCGGCTACGACGACCGCCGTCATTACGACCGTGGCCGCCACTACGGCCACCGCAAGCACAAGCGCCATTGGCGCCACTGATACCTGAGACCCTCCTCAGGCAGCAAAAGCCCCGCCCTCACCCGCGGGGCTTTTTCATGCCTGCGGCGCGAGCTGCAGGCCCGACAAGATCACCTGCAGCGCCTGCGGCAACGGTATCGGCCGACCGCTGGCGCGCTCGATAAACACCTGTACCACGGTCCCTGCCGCGCAAGCATCGGGCTCGCCCGGGCGATACAGCGCCAGCCGGAACTCCACCGTGCTACCTGCTAGGCGAGTTACGCCCAAACCCACCTCTAGCACATCCGGGAAGCCCGGCAGCGCGAAAAAGTCTGCCGCCGAACTGACCACGAACGCGGCCAGCTCACCTTCACGCAGGTCGACTTCAGCCTGCTCGACCAGAAACGCCTGGATGGCGGTTTCGAAGAAGCCATGTACGGTGGCGCCAGCAATGTGGCCGTTATGGTCGTTGTCTTGGGGGCGGGTGAGGATGGGGTGGAAGTGGGAGAAAGCGCTGCGCTGAGGGCATTCGGTCATCTGTCTGTCTCGCAAGATCGCAGGGGATGCCATCAGTGAAACAGAAATTCGGGAAGCGGTGGGTATTTCACCGCGCAGAGGCCAGTGAGAAAAACCATTGGGCCCCATCGCCGGCAAGCCGGCTCCCACGGGTCAGCGCAAAACTCAAGCGCTGCGCGGCACCTGTGGGAGCCGGCTTGCCGGCGATGGGCTGCGAAGCAGCCCTGCTAACGCTGACTCGACTGGCTCAGCTTACAGCTGTGGGCCAGCAGCCTTGATGGCGTCGGACACGTCGAACTTCTTGAAGTTTTCAGTGAACAGCTTGGCCAAGCCTTTTGCAGCTTCGTCGTAGGCAGCTTTGTCAGCCCAGGTGTTGCGCGGGTTGAGCAGCTCGGTCTCGACGCCCGGAACGGCCTTCGGCACGTCCAGGTTGATGATGTCCAGGTGCTCGGTCTCGGTACCGACCAGCGCGCCGCTCTGGATCGCAGCGATCACGCCACGGGTGGTCGGGATGCTGAAGCGCTTGCCGACACCATAGCCACCACCGGTCCAACCGGTGTTGACCAGGTACACCTTGGAGCCGAAGGCGTTGATACGCTTGATCAGCAGCTCGGCGTATTCGCCTGCCGGGCGCGGGAAGAACGGTGCGCCGAAGCAGGTGGAGAAGGTCGACTTGATGCCGCCGCCCGAACCCATTTCGGTAGAACCGACCAGCGCGGTGTAGCCAGACAGGAAGTGGTAGGCCGCCTGCTCGTTGTTCAGGATCGAAACTGGCGGCAGAACACCGGTCAGGTCGCAGGTCAGGAAGATGACCGCGTTAGGCTCGCCACCCAGGTTGGCTTCGGCGCGCTTGGCGACGTGCTCCAGTGGGTAGGCGGCGCGGCTGTTCTGGGTCAGGCTGACATCGGCGTAGTCGGCGTGCTTGTTGCCGTCGAGGACGACGTTTTCCAGCACGGCGCCATGCTTGATGGCTTTCCAGATGACCGGCTCGTTCTTCTCGGACAGGTCGATGCACTTGGCGTAGCAGCCGCCTTCCATGTTGAAGACAACGCCTTCGCCCCAACCGTGCTCGTCATCACCGATCAGGTAACGGCTTTCGTCAGCCGACAGGGTGGTCTTGCCGGTGCCGGAAAGGCCGAAGAACAGGGTGACGTCGCCTTCTTCACCGATGTTGGCGGCACAGTGCATTGGCAGCACGTCGGCAGCCGGCAGCAGGAAGTTCTGCACCGAGAACATGGCTTTCTTCATTTCGCCGGCATAACGCATGCCAGCGATCAGCACCTTCTTGGCGGCGAAGTTGATGATGACGCAACCGTCGGAGTTGGTGCCGTCACGCTCAGGCACGCACTCGAAGTTGGCAACGTTGAGGACCTGCCACTGGTCGCGGCCAGCCGGGTTGAACTGCTCAGGGTTGATGAACAGGCACCGGCCGAACAGGTTCTGCCAGGCGGTCTGGGTGGTCATCTTCACCGGCAGGTAGTGCTCGGCGGCAGCCCCTACGTGAACGTAGGAAACGAAGTGATCCTGGGCGTTGTTGAACGCCTCGACGCGGTCCCACAGGGCATCGAACTTGTCGGCCGGGAACTTGCGGTTGATCGGGCCCCAGGCGATGGCGTCCTGGGTGGAAGGTTCTTCGACGATGAAACGGTCAGCCGGCGAACGGCCAGTACGGTGCCCGGTCTCGACGACCAGTGCGCCGGTATCGGCTAGCACGCCTTCACCGCGTTGCAGCGCTTCTTTTACCAGCTCATCGACGCTCAGGTCGGTGTACACGGTGTTGTTGGCTTGCGTCATGAGATACCCCATCCGGCCCGAGGCCGAGTGCTCCAAACGTTTTGTAGTTGTCTAAAAAAAACTACTACAGCGAAAAAAGTGGCCGGATTATGCCAGAAACGCCCAAAAAAAGTAGGCCCCTCCTGTCGTAACTGCCCTTTTGCGCAATTCGACAGGAGAATTCACTGAAATGAAACGTTTCAGTGGCGAGTTTCTGACGCCGTGTCAGTGCCACCACCGGCAAACAGTTGTGCCACATCGCTGGCATCGAAGAAATAACGCTCGTTGCAGAACTGGCAATCGATCTCGACCTTGCCACCGCACTCCTCGACCAGCTGCTTGGCGTCCTGCTCGCCAAGACTGACCAGCGCATTGCCGGAACGTTCGCGCGAGCAGCTGCACTTGAAGCGCAGCGGCTGGATGTCGAACAGGCGTACGGCGTCTTCATGGTAGAGGCGGTGCAGCAAGGTTTCGTTGGCCTCGGCCCACTCCTGCGGCTTGAGAGTGTTGGCCAGGGCGATCACATGCTGCCAGCTGTCCTCGCGCTCTTCTTCGTCACGCTGGCGATCCACCGGCAACTGCTGCAGCAACAGGCCGCGGGCCTTGCCGCCTTCGGCGTTGAGCCAGAAGCGCGTGTTGAGCTGCTGCGACTGCACGAAGTAGTTGGTGAAGCACTCGGCCAGGTTTTTGCCGTCGAGCTCGACGGTACCCTGGTAGCGCTGGCCCTTGACCGGGTCGATGGTCAGGGTCAGATGGCCGTCCGGCATCAGCTGAGCCAACGTCGCGTCGGCGGGGATCTGGTCCGCTTCGTATCGCGCCATGCCCCGGATGTCGCGCTCGCCCGAGCACTCCACCATCAACAGTGGGATGGGGCCGGCAGAGCGGGCCTGAAGGATCAGCAGGCCGTCGAACTTCAACGCGCCCACCAACAGCGAGGTAGCGGCCATCAGTTCGCCGAGCAATGTGGCAACGGGCTGTGGGTAGGCGTGACGAGCCAACACTGCGGCGTAGCTGTCATCGAGTGCCACCCACTCGCCGCGAATATCGCGGTCGTCGAAGATGAAACGTTGGGTGAAATCGGTATCCGGCAAATCGCTCATAGGTTTTGGCTATCTAAAAATGATGACAAAATGGTTACACGGGATGTCTGACAGTTGCTAGATTCCGTGACAGAGCCCTTACAAGGCGCTCCGATTCCTGATTGCAATAGAGGTATTTTATGGACAATCGACCACTGTTAAAAGCAACGTGGTCCTGGGGCCCCTTGGCAGCCTGCACGTTGCTGCCCATCGCTCTACTGTGTTTCTGGTTATGGCCCTTTGGCCAGATCCTGTGCCTGACTTTCGACGAATGGCTGTTCCACAGCCTCAATGCACCGTTGGCCGACAACACCGCCTGGCGCCATGTCTGGGCCATCGGCAGCCTGCGGCCCTTCGACATCGTCGTTGGCCTGGTCCTTCTGGCCGTGCTGATCCGCGGCGACTGGGTGTTCAAAGCCAGCCAGGTGCGTGAAGCCTTCTTCGGCTTTCTGGTTACGCTAATCCTCTTAGTGGTGATTCGCGCGCTGTTTTCCAAGTGGGTGGATGCAATGGGCTGGCAGCATGACAGCCCATCGATGGTATTCACCAACGCTGTGCACCTGAGCGACTACTACCCGAACCTTGAGAAGGCATGGGAGCTGAAGGACCGTTCCAGCAACAGCTTCCCGGGCGACCACGCCTCGGTGTTGCTGATCTGGGCCTTGTTCATGAGCCTGTTCAGCCGGCGCCTGGTCCAGCACCTGGTGATCTGGGGCCTGGCGTTGCTGTTCATGCTGCCACGGCTGGTCGCAGGCGCGCACTGGGGGCAGGATGACTACATCGGTGGCTTGCTGATGGCAGTGCTGGCCTTGGGCTGGAGCTGCCATACGCCGCTAGCGGCAAAGGGTAGCGCATTGCTGGTGCGGTGGACGGCGCCATTGTTTGCCATCGGGGCCAGGCTACCGTTGGTCGGGCGCCTGGCGGTGTTCCGCTAGAGGCCAGGGGCCGCTGCTCAGCCCCTTTCAGTCAAAATGACCGTGCAGTTGGTGAATCTGCCGCCGCTGCTTCTTGTTCGGCCGGCCGTCGGTGGTCACGCCCATCGCCCCGGCCTTGCGCAGCTCGGCTGCCTGCTCACGGCGGCGCACACTCTCCTCGGTTTCTGCGTACAGGGCCTGCGCTTCAGGCGCGCCCCTGCGTACCGCCGACAGCGCCTTGACCACCACGGTACGCTCGTCGAAACCGGTACGCAGCACGAACTCGTCACCCACCCTCGGCTCTTTGCCGGGTTTGCAGCGCTCGCCACGGCAATGCACCTTGCCACTTTCAATGGCGGCCTTGGCCAGCGCGCGGGTCTTGTAGAACCGCGCCGCCCATAACCATTTATCCAGGCGTACCTTGTCGTCCTCTTCCGCTTTGTGTGCCATCCCGTTACCTCGAATTCTGTCTTTAACCGAACTGTACTACCGTAACTGACGGATGCAAAAAGTCCCCGCCGTGCTTACAGTTCACCACCTCATTCGCAGGGTGTGCTTCGTGAAGACATTTGACCATCTGACTGTAATCGGCCTGCGTGAGTGGGTCGCTTTGCCCGACCTCGGCGTGGCGGGCCTGCGCGCCAAGATCGATACCGGTGCCAGCACCTCCAGCCTGCACGCTACCGAGGTGGAGCCTTTCGAACGCGACGGCCAGCCGTGGGTGCGCTTTACGGCTCACCTGGGTTCGGTCGTGCAATTGCGCCACCGCCGCTGCGAAGCCCCACTGGTGACGATGAAGACCATCAAGAGCTCCAACGGCCACGCCCAGACCCGTTACGTGATCCGCACATCGTTGGCGTTGGGCGATGGCCTCTGGGAGGTAGAGTTCACCCTCGCCTGCCGCAAGAACATGCGCTATCGCCTGCTGCTTGGCTCCAAGGCGCTCATTCACGGCCAGTTGGTGGTCAACCCGGGGCTCAAGTACGTGCAAGACAAACCGGCCTACCCGGCCACCCTATCTCCTGTCACAGGTGCTGCATGAAGATCGCTGTGCTGTCGCGCAATCCGCGTCTGTATTCCACCCGCCGGCTGGTCGAAGCCGGCACTCAGCGTGGCCATGAAATGGTGGTGATCGATACCTTGCGGGCCTACATGAACATCGCCAGCCACAAGCCGCAGATCCATTACCGCGGCAAGCCGCTGGAGGGCTTCGATGCAGTGATCCCACGCATCGGCGCCTCAGTGACGTTCTACGGCTGCGCGGTGCTGCGCCAGTTCGAGATGATGGGCGTTTACCCGCTCAACGAGTCGGTGGCCATCGCCCGTTCGCGTGACAAGCTGCGTTCGTTGCAGTTGTTGTCCCGGCGCGGCATCGGCCTGCCCATTACCGGGTTCGCCCACTCGCCGGACGACATCCCCGACCTGATCCAGATGGTCAATGGCGCCCCCCTGGTCATCAAGGTACTGGAAGGCACGCAAGGCATCGGCGTGGTGTTGTGCGAGACGACCCAAGCAGCCGAGTCAGTGATCGAAGCGTTCATGGGCCTGAAACAGAACATCATGGTTCAGGAGTACATCAAGGAGGCCGGCGGTGCCGATATCCGCTGCTTCGTGGTAGGCGACAAGGTGATTGCTTCGATGAAGCGCCAGGCCAAACCAGGCGAGTTCCGCTCCAACCTGCATCGGGGCGGGGTGGCCAGCCTGATCAAGATCACCCCCGAAGAACGTATAACCGCCATTCGTGCGGCCAAGGTGATGGGCCTGAGTGTGGCGGGGGTGGATATTCTGCGCTCCAACCACGGCCCGCTGGTGATGGAGGTGAATTCCTCACCGGGGCTGGAAGGTATCGAGGTGACAACCGGCAAGAACGTGGCCGGTATGATCATCGAGCATCTGGAGAAAAATGGCGGGCCGAATCAGACCCGGACCAAGGGCAAGGGCTGAGGCTTCGGGGCTGCCGTGCAGCCCCATCGTCGGCAGCGAAAGCTCACACCGCGTTACGCGGCAGCAACAGCCCCAACGGTAACCTCACCCGCGCCTCGATCCCGCCCCCGGAGCGGTTGCGCAACTCGACATTACCGCCATGCTGGGCGGCGATCCGCTTGACGATCGCCAGCCCCAGCCCGGTGCCCTTGCCACCCCGCGCCCGGTCCCCACGAATGAACGGGTTGAAGATGGTCTCCAGCTCCGACTCATCGATCCCCGCGCCCCGGTCCAGCACGCTCAGCACCACATAGGGCGCGCTCTCATCGCCCGACACATAGGCGGCCACCTCGACCCCCTTGCCCGCATGATGCAGCGCATTACCGATCAGGTTGCCCAGCATGCGCTTGAGCGAAACCCGTCGCAGCGGGAATGGCGGAATAGGCTCGAGGCACAAGCGCACACGCTCTTGCGGCTGGTTGTAGGGCGCCACCACTTCGCGCACCAGGTCGGCCAGGTCGACCTCCTCCAGCGGCTCGTCGCGGCCATCGCGAATGAAAGCCAGGAACTGGTCAAGAATCGCATCCATGTCTTCGATGTCGCGGACCATGTCGTCGCTCAGGTCGTTGTCACTGTTGAGCAAGGACAGCGACAGACGCAGACGCGTCAGTGGCGTGCGCAAATCGTGGGACACCCCCGCCAGCATCAACTCGCGCTCACGCCCGGCCTGCTCGACATCCTCGGCCATCTGGTTGAACGCGCGATACACCTCGGTCATTTCGCTCGGCGTATCGCTGATCGGCAGACGCACACTGCGACCCTGGCCCAACTGGCGGGCAGCGAACACCAGGCGTTTGAGCGGCTGGTTGAGCTGGCGCACGAAGATCCATGCCGAAGCGGTGGACAACAGGCCGATGGCCAGGAACCAGCCAAGCACGTTCCAGATCTTCTGGCCCCGCAACGGGTGCGGATAAAGCGGCACTTTCAGCCAGCCTGGGCCGAGGCTTGGCGCGTTGACCCACAACGCCGGCGGTGCGTGGATGCGCAAGCGCACTTCGGTGTCCTCGCCCAGCTCGGCCTGCATCTGGCGTTGATAGATTTCGCTGTAGGGCCAGTGCTGCTCGCCCTCTGGCACGCCAGAGCCGGTCACCCGGATCAGGCCTGCGGCTTCGGCAATCTTGTCGCGGTTTTCTTCATCGGCCGCCCAATAGGCGCGCAGCGTCAGCGCCACACCATGGCTGTATTGCCGATCGACCAGCACGTCCTCGTTCATCAGCAGGTAGACCAGGGTCAACGCCTTGGAGAACAGGACGACGATCAGCACCAGCCACAGGGTACGGGCGAAGAAGCTCTGCGGGAACCAGACCGGAGTTTTCATCGAAGGCCAGCGTTCATTTGCTGGCGTTTCCGTCCGGTACGAAGACGTAACCTACGCCCCACACAGTCTGGATATACCGCGGTTTGGACGGGTCCGGTTCGATCATGCGGCGCAGGCGCGAGATCTGTACGTCGATCGAGCGCTCCAGGGCATCCCACTCTCGGCCACGGGCCAGGTTCATCAGCTTGTCGCGGGTCAACGGCTCGCGGGCGTGCATGACCAGCGCCTTGAGCACGGCGAACTCACCGGTGGTGAGCATGTGCACCTCTTCACCACGCTTGAGTTCACGGGTGGCCAGCGACAGCTCGTAATCGCCGAAGGTGACCAACTCGTCCTCGCTGCCCGGGGCGCCCGGCACCGTCGGTGCCTGACGGCGCAACACGGCCTTGACCCGCGCCATCAGCTCGTCCGGGTTGAACGGCTTGCCCAGGTAATCGTCAGCGCCCAGCTCAAGCCCCTTGATGCGGCTGAGCTCGTCACCCTTGGCGGTGAGCATGATGATCGGGATCTGGTTGTTCGACTGGCGCAGGCGCTTGCACGCTGACAAGCCATCCTCGCCGGGCAGCATCAGGTCGAGCACCACCAGGTTGAACACCTCGCGCTGCAGCAGGCGGTCCATCTGTTCGGTGTTGGGCACCGCGCGGGCACGGTAGCCCTTGCTGGTGAAGAAACGTTCCAGCAGGCTGCTGAGCCCCGGATCGTCGTCGACGATGAGAATCTTGTCACCTTCAGCGGTATTTGCGGTGCCGGTCATGAATAACTCCTCTGAGATCGCCGCGCATTATGGCGTAGCCATTGCCACGCGTGCCGTGAGCATTGTTAGCAGATTTTTCCCCCGGCGCCAGTTCCCGGCCTCGGCGACTGGCCTGGCGCCATCACCGCAAGCCTTCTCCGATGGGTATAATGCGCGGCTTTCATCCAGCGCCGCCGGGCGGAACAAGCGCCTCGCAGCCCCCGTATTCACAATTGTCAGGTGGTTTACATGGACAGCATCAACAGCCGTATCGCCGAGGAACTGGGCGTACGCCCTCAGCAGGTCGAGGCGGCCGTGGGCCTGTTGGACGAGGGCTCGACCGTGCCCTTCATCGCCCGTTACCGCAAGGAAGTGACCGGTAGCCTGGACGACACCCAGTTGCGGCACCTGGAAGAGCGCCTGCGCTACCTGCGCGAGCTGGACGACCGCCGTGCGAGCATCCTGTCCAGCATCGAGGAACAGGGCAAGCTGACCCCTGAACTGGCCCGCGAGATCAAGCTGGCCGACACCAAGACCCGCCTCGAAGACCTTTACCTGCCCTACAAGCAAAAGCGCCGCACCAAGGGCCAGATCGCCCTGGAAGCGGGCCTGGGCGAGTTGGCCGACGGCCTGTTCAACGACCCGCAACTGGCGCCGGAAAGCGAAGCAGCGCGCTTCGTCGATGCCGAAAAGGGTGTCGCCGACGTCAAGGCCGCCCTCGAGGGCGCCAAGTACATCCTCATGGAGCGCTTCGCCGAAGACGCTGCCCTGCTCGACAAGCTGCGCAACTTCCTCAAGCAGGAGGCGGTGCTCAGCGCCCGCGTGGTGGCTGGCAAGGAAGAGGAAGGCGCCAAGTTCCGCGACTATTTCGCCCATGACGAACTGCTGCGCAACTGCCCGTCGCACCGCGCACTGGCTATTTTCCGTGGCCGTAACGAAGGCGTGCTGAGCGCATCGCTGAAAGTCGGCGAAGAGCTGCCGGGCACCCTGCACCCCTGCGAAATGATGATTGGCGGCCACTTCGGCGTGGAAAACCGCAATCGCCCGGCTGACAAGTGGCTGGGCGAGGTGGTGCGCTGGACCTGGAAGGTCAAGCTGTACACCCACCTGGAAACCGACCTGTTCGGTGAGTTGCGCGACAACGCCGAAAGCGAGGCGATCAATGTCTTCGCCCACAACCTGCATGACTTGCTGCTGGCCGCCCCGGCCGGCCCGCGTGCCACCCTGGGCTTCGACCCGGGCCTGCGTACCGGCTGCAAGGTCGCAGTGGTCGATGCCACCGGCAAGCTGCTGGACACCGCTACGGTCTATCCGCACGCGCCACGCAACGACTGGGACCGCACGATTTCGGTACTGGCCGCGCTGTGCGCCAAGCACTCGGTGGAGCTGATCGCCATTGGCAACGGCACCGCCAGCCGCGAAAGCGACAAGCTGATCGCTGAGCTGGTTAAAAAATACCCAGCACTGAAGATCACCAAGATCATGGTGTCCGAAGCCGGAGCGTCGGTGTACTCGGCATCGGAGCTGGCTGCCCGTGAATTCCCTGACCTGGACGTCTCGATCCGTGGCGCCGTGTCGATTGCCCGCCGCCTGCAGGACCCACTGGCCGAACTGGTGAAGATCGACCCCAAATCCATCGGTGTCGGCCAGTATCAGCACGATGTATCCCAGGTGAAGCTGGCGCGCGGGCTGGACGCTGTGGTCGAAGACTGTGTGAACGCCGTGGGTGTGGACGTCAACACCGCTTCGGTCGCGCTGCTGACCCGTATCTCTGGCCTCAACGCCACCCTGGCGCAGAACATCGTCGCGCACCGCGATGCCAATGGCCCGTTCGCCACCCGTGCCGCACTCAAGAAGGTCAGCCGGCTGGGCGAAAAAACCTTCGAGCAAGCCGCCGGCTTCCTGCGCGTCATGAACGGCGACAACCCGCTGGATGCCTCCGCCGTGCACCCGGAGGCCTACCCGCTGGTGAAACGCATCGCCGCCGACACCGGCCGTGACATCCGCTCGCTCATCGGCGACAGCGGCTTCCTCAAGCGCCTGGACCCCAAGCAGTTCACCGACGAAACCTTCGGCCTGCCCACCGTCACCGACATCCTCCAGGAACTGGACAAGCCCGGGCGTGACCCGCGCCCCGAGTTCAAGACCGCCACCTTCCAGGACGGCGTCGAAGACCTCAAGGACCTGGAGCCTGGCATGATTCTCGAAGGCGTGGTCACCAACGTCACCAACTTCGGTGCGTTCGTCGACATCGGCGTGCACCAGGACGGCCTGGTGCACATCTCGGCGCTTTCCGAGAAGTTCGTCAAGGACCCGCGCGAGGCGGTCAAGGCCGGCGACGTGGTCAAGGTCAAGGTCATGGAAGTGGACATCCCGCGCAAGCGTGTCGGCCTGTCCATGCGCATGAGCGATACCCCGGGCGAAAAAGTCGAAGGCAACCGCGGTGGCAACCGTGGCAATGGCGGCAACCGCCAGCAGCAGGCACCGCGCCAGCGCGAAACCGCTAGCGCCGCACCGACGAACAACGCCATGGCTGCGCTCTTTGCCAACGCCAAGCAGTTGAAGAAGAAGTGATGGAGATCCCCAAGGCGCTGGTTGAAAGCGCCTACAGCCAGCTGCTGGGCTGCCGCCTGCAACGCCTGGACATCGGCGTCGCAGAGGTGGCTCTGGCGCTTGAGCCGCACCTGCGCAACCGCGGCCAGAAGCTGCATGGCGGGGCCATCTTCAGCCTGGTGGACATCGCCATGGGCCTGGCCTGCTCGGCCAGCCATGGCTTTGACCAGCAGAGCGTGACCATCGAATGCAAGATCAACTACATGCGCGCGGTCGGTGACGGCGAGGTACTGTGCACGGCGCGGGTGCTGCACGCCGGCCGGCGGACCTTGGTGGTCGACGCCGACGTAGTCCAAGGCGACAAACTGGTCGCCAAAGCGCAGGGAACCTTCGCAGTTCTCTAGCTCACCAAATGGTATCTGCGGTATTTTGCGGCAGTGCGCTGGCACTGCCGTAACCGCGTAAACCAGGCGACAACGCCAGTTCCTTTCCTCCTACCCTTGTAGACCGTCAACTCTACCCCCATATTGGGGCGACTGATGCGTGAAGGAAACCATCTTGAGCGACCTCCTCAACCGCCGCCTGAGCCTGCTCGGCGCCAATCTTCCCCTGCTCAAGCAGTGCCTGCACGGTATTGAGCGCGAATGCCTGCGCGTCACCGACGAAGGTCGCCTGGCTCAGACCCCACACCCGGAAAGCCTGGGTTCGGCGCTGACCAACGAGCAGATAACCACCGATTATTCCGAGTCGCTGCTGGAGTTCATCACCCCGGCCCTGGCTGACCCGGCCCAGGTGTTGGAAAGCCTCGAGCAAACCCACCGTTTCGTCTACAGCAAGCTTGGCGACGAACTGCTGTGGAGCCCGTCGATGCCGTGCACGCTGCCGGCCGAGGAGGACATCCCGATCGCCGAGTACGGGACCTCGAACATCGGCAAGCTGAAGCACGTCTACCGCAAGGGCCTGGCCCTGCGCTACGGCCGCACCATGCAGTGCATCGCCGGCATCCACTACAACTTCTCGTTGCCTGAAGCGCTGTGGCCCCTGCTGCGCGCCGCCGAAGGCAACGATCAGAGCGACCGCGACTATCAATCGGCGGCTTACATTGCGCTGATCCGCAACTTCCGCCGTTACAGCTGGCTGCTGATGTACCTGTTCGGTGCGTCGCCAGCCCTGGACAAAGGCTTCCTGCGCGGTCGCCCGCACCAGCTCGAAGAGCTGGACGCCGAAACCCTGTACCTGCCCTACGCCACCAGCCTGCGCATGAGCGACCTGGGTTACCAGAGCAATGCTCAGGCGGGCCTGACGCCCTGCTACAACAACCTGGCCAGTTATACCGACAGCCTGCGCAAGGCAGTGGGCACGCCCTACCCGCCCTACGTCGAGATCGGCACGCATGTCGACGGCGAATGGGTGCAGTTGAACACCAACATCCTGCAGATCGAGAACGAGTACTACTCGAACATTCGCCCCAAACGTGTCACCTACACCGGCGAACGGCCGATCCAGGCCCTGACCTCCCGCGGCGTGCAGTATGTCGAGGTGCGTTGCCTGGACATCAACCCGTTCCTGCCGGTAGGCATCGACCTCACCGAGGCGCGCTTCATCGATGCGTTCCTGCTGTTCTGTGCGCTGAAAGACAGCCCACAGCTGGACAACGGCGAATGCGGCCAGTGCACCGACAACTTCCTGACCGTGGTCAAGGAAGGCCGTCGCCCAGGCCTTGAGCTGCACCGCAATGGCCTGCCGATCGGCCTGAAAGACTGGGCCAGTGAACTGATCGAGCGTATCCGGCTATTGGCCAACCTGCTCGACCAGGCGCAAGGCTCTGATGAGCACGCCAAGGCCCTGGATGCCCAGCAGGCCAAGGTCGACGACGCCTCGCTGACCCCCTCTGCCCAGGTGTTGGCACGCATGGCCGAGCATGACGAAAGCTTCGTCCAGTTCTCGCTTCGCCAAAGCCGGCTCCACGCCGAGGCTTTCCGCGAGCAGCCACTGAGCAACGACAAGCAGCAGGCATTCGAAACGCTGGCACGCGAATCGCTCGCCAAGCAGTCCGAGCTGGAGCAAGACGAAGTCGGTGACTTCGACCTGTTCGTCGGCGCCTACCAGGCCAGTATCCTGGCAATCAGCAACTGATGAACCGCTCGACCACCCCGCGCAAGCCGCGCGCCAGCAGCCAGGCCAGGATCGAAGCCATCCTGGCGGCGGCGCGCGAACTGCTGGCTGAACAAGGGGTGGCGGCACTTTCCATCTACAGCGTGGCCGAGCGGGCGCAGATTCCACCCTCGTCGGTGTATCACTTCTTCGCCAGCGTACCGGCCTTGCTGGAAGCCCTGACAGCCGATGTGCACCGGGCGTTTCGCGAAGCCCTGAGCGCACCGATCGACAGCAGCGCATTGGGCACCTGGCAGCAACTGTCACGGCTGATCGAAGAGCGCATGCTTGCCATCTACAACGAGGATGCGGCGGCGCGGCAGCTGATTCTGGCGCAGCATGGCCTGAGCGAAGTGGTGCAGGCCGACCGGCAGCACGACATGGAACTGGGCGACTTGATGCACAAGCTGTTCGACCAGCATTTCCACCTGCCGGCGATGCCGCTGGATGTGGATGTGTTTGCCTTGGCCATGGAGCTCAGTGACCGGGTCTATGCCCGCTCGATGCAGCTGCATGAACAGATCACGCCGCGCATGGCAGAAGAAGGGATGCGGGTATGCGAGGCGTATCTGGGGCTCTACCTGCCACCGTTTCTGGGTAAACGCCACACAGCGCCCTGAGCCAGGCCCTCAGTTGTAGCTGCAAGAGCGAGGCGCGGTGCGGAGCGATTGGTCACGCGGGCTGGGACTCGCCTGACGCCATATGGCGGCCCATTCGCGGTCCAAGCCGCGACTGGGTCGCACAGCGCCGCCACGGCCATTACAGCTTGGCGATGGACACCTCGGTGGACTTCACGAACGCAATCACTTCACTGCCCACCTGCAGCTCCAGCTCTTTTACCGAGCGGGTGGTGATCACGGATGTGACGATACCTGAGGCCGTCTGCACGTCGATTTCCGACAGTACCGGGCCTTCGAGGATTTCTTTCACGGTGCCTTTGAACTGGTTACGGACGTTGATGGCTTTGATGGTCATGATGTCATTCCTTCTCTATGGCTTCAGGCTGGTGAGTGAGTCATTCAATGCGCCCAACGCAATTGCATGGGCAGAGGGGCTACAGGGTCCGGCTCGGGCGCAGTGCCCGGTGCCGACAGAACACGGTTGAGCACTTCGCTTTCCAGCGCGGCCAGGCGGTGTGTACCGCGCGCGCGGGGCCGTGCCAGGTCGACGGTGAGGTCGAGCCCGACTTCGCCGTCTTCGATCAGGATCACCCGGTCAGCCACGGCAACCGCCTCGCTGACATCGTGAGTGACCAGCAGCACGGTGAAGCCGTGCTCACGCCACAGGCGTTCTATCAGTTGCTGCATCTCGATACGGGTCAATGCATCCAGCGCACCCAGCGGCTCGTCCAGCAGCAGCAGGCGTGGCTGGTGGATCAGCGCACGCGCCAAGGCCACGCGCTGTTTCTGGCCACCCGACAGGGCTGCCGGCCATTCATTGGCGCGGTCAGCCAGGCCAACCGCCTCCAGCGCTTGCAGCGCACGGGGGCGCCAGTCACCCGACAGGCCCAGGCCAACGTTGTCGATCACCTTCTTCCACGGCAGCAAGCGAGCGTCCTGGAACATCAGGCGGGTTTCTTCACGGGCCTCTTCCAGCGGCGCAGCGCCGGCCAGCAACTGCCCGCCCGTAGGCTGGTCGAGCCCGGCCAGCAGCCGCAACAGGGTGCTTTTGCCGCAGCCGCTGCGGCCAACGATGGCCACGCACTGCCCCGCCGGAATGTGCAGGTCGATGCCCTTCAAGACTTCGCGCTGGCCAAAGGTCTTGCGCAGGCCGTTGCAGGCCAGCGGGATGCCACGCAACAGGCGTGGCGGCTGTTCCTTGAGCACGGTCATGCGCCCTCCTTCCTGGCCACTTGATAGGCCGGGTGCCAGCGCAGCCACACACGCTCCAGGCCACGAGCGGCGAGGTCGGCAAGTTTGCCGAGCACGGCATACAGAACGATGGCCAGTACCACCACGTCGGTCTGCAGGAACTCACGGGCGTTCATCGCCAGGTAACCGATGCCGGCGTTCGCTGAAATGGTCTCGGCCACGATCAGGGTCAGCCACATGAAACCCAGTGCGAAGCGCACGCCCACCAGGATCGATGGCAGTGCACCCGGCAGGATCACCTGACGGAACAGGCTGAAGCCGGACAAGCCGTAGCTGCGCGCCATTTCCACCAGCGCCGGGTCGACATTGCGGATGCCGTGGTAGGTGTTCAGGTAGATCGGGAACAGCGTGCCCAGCGCGACCAGGAAGATCTTTGCCGACTCGTCGATACCGAACCACAGGATCACCAGCGGGATCAGCGCCAGATGCGGCACGTTGCGGATCATCTGCACCGAGCTGTCGAGCAGGCGCTCGCCCCAGTTCGACAGGCCGGTGATGAAGCCCAGCACCAGCCCAATGCTGCCACCGATCAGAAACCCCAGGCCGGCACGCCAGCCGCTGATGGCCAGGTGGGTCCAGATATCGCCGCTACGCACCAGCTCGACACCTGCGCTGACCACTGCGCTAGGTGCTGGCAAGATGCGCGTCGACAGCCAGCCAGCGCTGACCGCCAGTTGCCAGACTGCCAACAGCAGCACCGGCAGTGCCCACGGCGCCAGGCGCTGGGTCAGGGTGGAGGATGTTGCACGACTCATGGCCCGGCCCTCAGCTCTGCGACACAGACTTGGGCAGGATGTCGTTGGCCACCATCTCGCCGAACGGGCTTACGTAGCCTCCGGTTTTCGGTTGCTCCGGGCGCTGTACATCGAGGTGCGGGAACAGCAGTTCGGCAACCCGATACGCTTCTTCCAGGTGTGGATAACCCGAGAAGATGAAGGTATCGATCCCCAGGTCGGCATATTCCTTCACCCGCGCCGCGACAGTCGGGCCATCGCCCACCAGGGCGGTGCCGGCACCGCCACGCACCAGGCCAACGCCTGCCCACAAGTTGGGGCTGACTTCCAGGTTGTCACGGTTGCCGCCGTGCAGCGCAGCCATGCGCTGCTGGCCCACCGAGTCGAAGCGCGCCAGCGAGGCCTGGGCACGGGCGATGGTGTCATCGTCCAGGTGCGAGATCAGGCGGTCAGCCGCAGCCCATGCGTGTTCGTTGGTTTCGCGCACGATCACGTGCAGGCGAATGCCGAAGCGTACTTCGCGGCCTTGAGCAGCGGCTTTTTCACGCACCTGGGCGATCTTCTCGGCCACGGCTGCCGGCGGCTCGCCCCAGGTCAGGTACAACTCGACCTGTTCGGCGGCCAGGTCCTGAGCGGCCTGCGACGAACCGCCGAAATACAGCGGCGGGCGTGGTTGCTGGATCGGCGGGTAGAGCAGCTTGGCGCCCTTTACCTGGATGTGCTTGCCGTCGTAATCAACGTTTTCGCCTTCCAGCACCTTGCGCCAGATACGGGTGAACTCGACCGAGGCTTCGTAGCGCTCCTGGTGGTTCAGGTGCAGCCCATCACCCGCCAGTTCATCGGGGTCGCCACCGGTCACCAGGTTGAACAGCGCACGGCCATTGGACAGGCGGTCCAGCGTTGCAGCCTGACGTGCTGCCACGGTCGGCGAAATGATGCCTGGGCGCAGGGCAACCAGGAATTTCAGATGCTGGGTCACGGGAATCAGCGACGCTGCCACCAGCCACGAGTCCTCGCAGGAACGCCCGGTAGGGATCAGCACCCCAGCAAAACCAAGGCGGTCGGCGGCCTGCGCGATCTGCTGCAGGTAACCGTGGTCGACCGCGCGGGCGCCCTCGGATGTGCCCAGGTACTTGCCGTCACCATGGGTCGGGAGGAACCAGAAAATGTTAAGGCTCATTGGCGTTGTCTCCTCAAAGGTGGCGAGGGCCACAGCGGCGCCCCGGCACAGGCGAATCGATCAAGGCGCGCTGGCGACCTTGGCCGGGGGTGTCCAGATCACGTCCTTGATGCTCAGCGGCTTGGGGATCAGCTTCAGCGCGTGGAAGGTGTCGGCGATTTTCTGTTGTGCGGCCACCACCTCGGGTGTCAGCGGCGCGGCACCGTAGCCTTGGCGTTTGACTGAGGTCAGGGTGATGTCGGCGGGCAGCCCGAGCAGCGGAGCGACCTGGTCGGTCACTTCCTGAGGGTTGGCCTGCGACCATCTGCCCACGGCGCGTACTTCTTCGATGAGGGCGTTGATCACAGCCGGATGCTGGGTCGCGTAGTTGCGGGTGGCCAGGTAGAACTGGTGGTTGTCGACCAGCGCTTTGCCGTCACGCAGGGTGCGTGCCTGCAGCTGCTGTTCGGCGGCGGCCTGGTACGGGTCCCAGATCACCCAGGCATCGACGCTGCCACGCTCGAACGCGGCGCGGGCATCGGCCGGCGGCAGGTAGACGGGCTGTATGTCGCTGTACTTGAGGCCCGCCTCTTCCAGGGCGCGGACCAGCAGGTAATGAACGTTCGAGCCTTTGTTGAGGGCAACCTTCTTGCCCTTGAGCTCCTTCACCGACTGGACCGGCGAACCCTTTGGGACAAGGATCGCTTCACTGTGCGGCGCAGGCGGTTCGTAGGCCACATAGAGCAGATCGGCCCCAGCAGCCTGAGCGAATACCGGGGGCGTTTCACCGGTTACGCCAAAGTCGATAGAGCCGACATTCAAGCCTTCGAGCAGCTGCGGGCCACCGGGGAATTCGGTCCATTGCACCTGGACACCCTGATCGGCCAGGCGCTTTTCCAGCGTGCCCTTGGCTTTGAGCAGCACCAGGGTGCCGTATTTCTGATAGCCGATACGCAGGCTTTCAGCCTGGGCTTGGGTAATGGCGCCGAAGGACACAGCCGCCGCAAACAGGGCGACCAGACCACGACGCAAGAAGACTGTGCGCATGGCGCTCTCCTGTGCGAGTAGGTTCGGGTTGCACCTGCTTGCCTCGTTGACGGGCGAGTAAGGTGGCAAGCTGTAAGCCGCAAACTTCAAGAAAAAACTGGCCCCGCTTGTAGCTTGTAGCTTGTAGCTTGTAGCTTGCAGCTTGCAGCTCGCCTCAGCGATTAGGTTGCGGGGTGAGTCGCAGGTAGGGTTTTACGGCGCGGTAGCCTTTCGGGAAGCGCTGCTTGATCTCTTCCTCATCCTTCAGCGAAGGCACGATCACTACTTCGTCGCCGTCCTGCCAGTTACCCGGCGTGGCGACCTTGTGGTTGTCGGTGAGCTGCAGCGAGTCGATTACCCGCAGTATTTCGTTGAAGTTGCGCCCGGTACTGGCCGGATAAGTGATGGTCAGGCGCACCTTCTTGTTCGGGTCGATGACGAACAGCGAGCGCACGGTCAAGGTGTCGCTGGCGTTCGGGTGTATCAGGTCGTACAGGTCGGAAACCTTGCGGTCGGCGTCGGCGATGATCGGGAAGTTGACCACGGTGTTCTGGGTCTCGTTGATGTCCTCGATCCATTTGTGGTGCGAGTCGACCGGGTCCACGGACAGGGCAATGGCCTTGACCCCACGTTTGGCGAAGTCGTCCTTGAGCTTGGCGGTCAGGCCCAGCTCGGTGGTGCACACCGGGGTGAAGTCGGCCGGGTGAGAGAACAGCACGCCCCAGCTGTTACCAAGCCACTCGTGGAAGCGGATCTTGCCTTCGCTGGAATCCTGTTCGAAATCGGGGGCGATGTCGCCGAGTTTGAGGCTCATGGGGTGCGGCTCCTGTGCTGTGGACTGGCCTTGTGGGTTCAATGTGCCTTCATTCAGATAAAAACAAAAAGAATAAATAACGATTTATTTATAACCAAAAACTAAAGAAATCGAAGGGCAAAAAAAAGCCTCGCACTAGGCGAGGCTCTTTTGCGCAACTACGTCTTACATGAAGTTGTAAGTGTAGTTCACGATGAAGCGGGTCTGGTCTTGATCGTTAGCAGAGCCAGAACCGGTGCCGCGATAGACGCCTTGGCGCAGGCTGAAGCCCAGACCTTTAAGGGTGCCTTCCTGCAGGACGTAATCAACGCGAGCATCACGCTCCCACTCGCTGAAGGTACCGTTACCATTGGTGCTGCGACCGTCTTCACCACGCAGGTAGGAAACGGACGCTTTCAGGCCAGGCACGCCCAGGCGAGCAAAGTCATACGAGTACTGACCGAAGGTGGTGTTTTCACCGGCCTTGGCGAACTGGTTGATCATGCTGTCGGTGAACAGGTAGAAGCTGGAGCCGCCAGCGCCTTCATCGACCAGGCTGCCTTGGTTCAGCCAGACGAAGCCACCGTCATCGCTGACCTGCTGATGACCCAACATCAGAGCGTGGCCACCCAGCGTGTAGGTGAACATGGCGGACCAAGTCTTGTTGTCCACTTCACCTGGGTTCTTGGCATAGCCGTTGTTGTTTTTGAACTCGTAGCCAGCCTCACCATTGCGACCGTCCTTGCTGCTATCGAAGTAGCGCAGGTCGGTTTTGAACGACTGATCATCAGCAATCTTGAAGACGTGAGTGGCACCCAGGAAGTGCTGCTTGTAGAAGTCTTCCAGATTCGAGTAGTAGTACTGCAAGGTCAGGTCGGGAGTGAGCTTGTAATCCAGACCGGCGTAGCGGAACTTGTTGCTCTCCTCGGTAGCACCCTGTACCGAAAGACCGGTACGGTTGCTCGATGCACGACCCATGGCGTGGGTCAACTGACCGGCGTTGATGGTCAGGTTGTCGATTTCCTTCGACTGGATGGTGCCACCCTCGAAGGTCTGGGGCAGCAGACGGCCATCGTTGGAAACGAGGATTGGCAGGTTTGGCGCCAGAGCGCTGCCGTAGTGGACTTCAGTCTTGGAGAAGCGAGCTTTGGCGTTAGCACCGAGACGTGCCCACTGGCTCTCAGCGGACCCGTCGGAGTCGCTTGGGAAGAAACTGCTGGTGTCTGGATGCTTGCCACGGCCGCCGTCCAGATGAATGCCCCACAGAGCCTGGACATCAACACCAAACCCAACGGTACCTTCGGTGAAACCGGACAGATAGTCGAGCTTGAAGCCCTGACCCGATTCACGGTTGTCAGCACCACCGTCACGGTTGTCGCCATTGAAATACATGGTGCGCGAGCTAAGCGACAGTTTGCTGTCTTCAACGAAACCGGCAGCGCCTGCTTGCTGGGCGAGAACCCCCAGTGCCACGGCCAGAGCCAGGCTGGACTTGTACATGTTTTGCTCCTCTACGTTCTAATTTTTGTGTATCTCTGGCGGCAGGATCTGATGCCCCGCTCACCGTGGATTGGCGATTTAGTCACAAAGAATGACCAACAAGTCAATCGTTACTGAACATTTCACGACTTTAGTCTAAGACGCCACCTGTGCTACAGGATAATGACAATCCTATAAATCCAAAATGACCGTTTTATGAATTTCTAAGATTTTTAAGGCATATGGTCGAAACCTTTACTGCCAAAAATTGTATCGGCACGGGCCTGTAATAGCTTTAGGTTATTTGCAAACGTTTGCTCATAGCTTTATTCCCAATTGATCTGTGCAGCCGATAAAAACCTAGCATCGCACTAGGTCTTCGCCCCAAAGCCCCGCCACGCCCTAGGTCTTAAAGCGAATGGCTCCTATGCTAATTCCAAAAAGTTATTTATTTTATATTTCTTAGATCATCTAGCCTTCTTGCCATTCATCACTTCGATTGTCTGACAAGAGGTCCGACCATGATCCCGCACGCTCCACTGCGCCTGTTCGCTGCCCTGGCCCTCGCTGGCACCAGCTGGTTCGCCCAAGCCGCCGACCTCACCGTCGCCTACCAGACCACCGTCGACCCGGCCAAGGTGGCCCAGGTCGATGGCGACTACGAAAAAGCCAGCAAGGCCAGCATCGACTGGCGCAAGTTCGATAACGGCGCCGATGTGATCACTGCGGTGGCCAGCGGCGACGTGCAGATCGGCTACCTGGGCTCCAGCCCGCTGGCCGCTGCTGCCAGCCGCAAGCTGCCGGTGGAAACCTTCCTGATCGCCACCCAGATCGGCGCCGGCGAAGCGCTGGTGGCCCGCGACAGCATCAAGACCCCACAAGACCTGATCGGCAAGAAAGTCGCAGTGCCTTTTGTTTCGACCGGCCACTACAGCCTCTTGGCCGCGCTCAAAAGCTGGAACATCGACCCGTCCAAGGTGCAGATCCTCAACCTCGCCCCACCGGCGATCATCGCGGCCTGGAAGCGCGGTGACATCGATGCCACGTACGTTTGGGACCCGGCACTGGGCGTGGCCAAGGAAAACGGCAAGGTACTGATCACCTCCGGGGAACTGGCAGAAAAAGGCGCACCCACCTTCGATGCCTGGATCGTGCGCAAGGACTTCGCCGACAAGCACCCCGAGGTGGTCAAAGCCTTTGCCAAGGTCACCCTCGACGCCTACGCCGACTACCGCAAAGACCCGGCGGCCTGGCTGGCCAACAAGGACAACGTGGCCAAGCTGGTGAAACTGTCCGGCGCCAAGGCCAGCGATATCCCGGTGCTGTTGGAGGGTAACGTCTACCCGCTGGCCGCCGACCAGGCCAACGCCCTGGGCGCACCGACCACTCAAGCACTGACCGACACCGCCACCTTCCTCAAGCAGCAAGGCAAGGTCGACGCCGTGTTGCCGGACTACTCGGCCTACGTCAGCGCCAAGTTCCTGCCCAATTGATCCGGAGCCCGTCATGGCCTTGCTAGAACTGGAGCGCATCAGCGCACAGTACCCCGGCGCCAGCACCCCTGTGCTGGCGGACATCAACCTCAGCCTGGGCCCAGGCCAGTTGCTGGTCGCGCTGGGGCCCTCCGGCAGCGGCAAGACGTCGCTGCTCAACCTTATCGCGGGCTTCGTCACCCCCAGCGGCGGGCGTATCACCCTTGACGGCGTTGCGGTGCAAGGCCCCGGCGCCGAACGCGGCGTGGTGTTTCAGGACGATGCCCTGCTGCCGTGGCAGAACGTGCTGGGCAATGTCGCTTTCGGTTTGGAGCTGGCCGGTGTGGCCCGCGCAGAGCGGGAGGCCAAGGCACGGCAACTGCTGGCCCTGGTCGATCTGGATGGCTTTGGCGAGCGGCGCACCTGGCAACTCTCCGGCGGCCAGAAGCAGCGTGTGGGCCTGGCCCGCGCGCTGGCGGCCGACCCAAGGGTACTGCTGATGGACGAGCCGTTCGGCGCCCTTGACGCGTTCACCCGCGAGCAGATGCAGGAACTGCTGCTGCAAGTCTGGCAGCGCACTGCCAAACCGGTGTTCCTTATTACTCACGACATTGAGGAAGCCGTATTCCTTGCAACCGAGCTGGTGCTGCTGGCCCCAGACCCGGGCCGTGTGGTCGAGCGCCTGCAGCTGGGCTTCGGCCAACGTTATGCCGCTGGCGAGTCGGCTCGGGCGATCAAGTCTGACCCCCGCTTCATTGAAACCCGCGAGCATGTGCTGGCGCGGGTTTTCTCCCAACGCCAAAGCCTGCAGGAGCACGCATGAGCAGCCTCGATCTGCCGGTCGCCAGCAAGCGCGACAGCCACGCGCGGCCCGTCGAAAAAGCGCGCCGCCAGCTTTCCACCCGCTGGATCAGCACGCTAACCCTGGCCAGCCTGCTGCTGGTCTGGTGGCTGGTGACCGCCGCCGGCTGGATCGAGCCCCTGTTCCTGCCTGCGCCCAGCGACATCCTGGCCAAAGCCTGGAGCTTGCTCACCCAAGGCTACATGGACGCCAGCCTGTGGCAACACCTGGGCGCGAGCCTGGGGCGCATCGGCCTGGCACTGGTTGCTGCGACCCTGACCGCCATCCCGGTTGGTATCGCCATCGGCTACAACCGTGTAGCCCGCGGCATTCTCGACCCACTGATCGAGTTCTACCGCCCCATACCGCCCCTGGCCTACCTGCCGCTGATCGTCATCTGGTGCGGTATCGGCGAGCTGTCCAAGGTGCTGCTCATCTACCTGGCAATCTTCGCCCCGATCGCGATCGCCACGGCTACCGGCGTGCGCACCGTCGACCCGGCCAGGTTGCGCGCTGCGCAATCGCTGGGGGCGACCAAGGTACAACTGATCCGCCACGTGATCCTGCCCAGTGCCCTGCCCGATATCCTCACCGGCATCCGTATCGGCCTGGGTGTGGGCTGGTCGACCCTGGTAGCCGCCGAACTGATCGCTGCCACCAGCGGCCTGGGCTTCATGGTGCAGTCGGCGGCGCAGTTCCTGGTGACTGACGTGGTAGTGCTGGGCATCCTGCTGATCGCCCTGATCGCCTTCGCCCTGGAGATGGGCCTGCGCGCCCTGCAGCGCAAGCTGGTGCCCTGGCATGGGCAAAGCCACTGACGGGTTGCTGACCGACCACGCCGGCTACCCGGCGCCTGGAGTGAAAAAGACATGACGCTTACCGTTACCCCCCTCAGCCCGGCCCTTGGTGCCCAGATCAGCGGTGTGGACATCAGCCGCGAGATGACTGCCGAGCAGCGCGATGCCATCGAGCAGGCGCTGCTGCAACACCAGGTGCTGTTCTTCCGGGTCCAGCCGATCACGCCTGAGCAGCAAGCGCGCTTCGCCGCGCGCTTCGGCGACCTGCACATCCATCCGATCTATCCCAACGTCCCGCAAACCCCGCAGGTGCTGATCCTCGACACCGCGGTCACCGACGTACGCGATAATGCCGTGTGGCACACCGACGTGACCTTCCTGCCTACCCCGGCGCTGGGTGCGGTGCTCAGTGCCAAGCAGTTGCCGGCCTGGGGCGGCGATACCCTGTGGGCCAGCGGCATTGCCGCGTACCAAGCCCTGTCGGCGCCGCTGCGCGAGATGCTCGATGGCCTGACTGCAACGCACGATTTCACCCAGTCGTTCCCGCTCAAGCGCTTCGGCACTACGCCTGAAGACCTGGCACGCTGGGAAGCCACCCGGCGTAACAACCCGCCGCTGTCGCACCCGGTAGTGCGTACCCACCCGGTGAGCGGGCGCAAGGCGTTGTTCGTCAATGAAGGGTTCACCACACGCATCAATGAGCTCAGCGAACTGGAGAGTGAAGCATTGCTCAAGCTGCTGTTCACCCATGCGACGCGGCCGGAGTTCAGCATCCGCTGGCGTTGGCAGGAGAACGACGTGGCGTTCTGGGACAACCGCGTCACCCAGCATTTTGCGGTGGATGATTACCGACCCAACCGGCGGGTGATGCATCGGGCGACCATCCTGGGGGATGCGCCGTTCTGAGGGTGGCGGGCAAGCCGGCTCCTACAGGATCCTTGTGGAGCCGGCTTGCCGGCGAAAGGGCCGCGCAGCGGCCCCGGCGCTCTAGCGGACCAGGTGCAAGAACTGCATATGCCGTTCGTACTGGTCGAGGATGTCGTTGATGATCTGCTCCTTGCTGTAGCCCACCAGGTCGTAGTTCTGGCTGCCCTCGCTAAGATGCACCTCCGCGCGGTAATAACGGCGGTTCTTCAAGTCTTGAGAGCCCAACCCACCCAGCGCGAACGACGGTGTGAAATACCCCCGCATCTGCACCTGATAGATGAACGGCTGCTCCTCACCGTGGCCGACTTTCAGGCTGACATTGTCGTGGCTGGGATCATCCTGGGTCACCAACACCAGACCTTTCTGCTCGAACACCTCGCGCACTTCGGCAATCGCCGGGCGCACCACATCGTCCATGAAGCGGTACACCTCATCGCGTGACGGGAAATGCACCGCCTGGCTCAGGCGCTGGCGCCAGCCACCACGGCCACGGCGGGACTGGGCGAACGGGGCCAGCGAATGCAGCTGGGCGATCTGGCGCTGCGACTCCAGGTAGAACGCCTTATGCAGCCCCCACATCATGCATAGCAGGATCAACGAGAACGGCAACGAGGTCAGCACCACCGCCGATTTGAGCGAATCGATGCTGCCGGCGAACAGCAGGCTGCTGGTGATCAGCGCAGTCATCGCGCCCCAGAAGATCCGCAACCAGTTCGGGCCGTCTTCATCAGCACCGCCGTCCTTGGCGGACAAGGTCGACAGCACCACCGTGCCCGAGTCTGCCGAGGTGACGAAGAACACGAAGCTGATGAATACCGTCACTGCAATGACGACCTTGCTCCACGGGTAGGTCTCCAGCAGCAGATACAGGCTCATCGACGGGTTATCGATGGCCGACTGCCCAAGCGCCGTCATGCCATGGTTCAGTACCTGGTCCAGCGCGCTGTTGCCGAAGATCGACATCCACGCCAGGGTGAAGCCCAGCGGGATCAGCAGCACTCCGAAGACGAATTCACGAATGGTGCGGCCACGCGAGATGCGGGCGATGAACAGCCCTACGAACGGCGCCCAGGCAATCCACCAGGCCCAGTAGAACACCGTCCAGCCACCCAGCCAGTCACGGTTTTCGCCGTAGGCATACACGTCGAAGCTCTTGCGGGGTAGCGCGCCGAGGTAATCACCCAGGTTCTGGATCAGGGTGTTGAACAGGTGCTGGGTTGGGCCGGCGAACAACACGAACAGCAACAGCGCACAGGCCAGGAACAGGTTGATGTCGCTCATCACCCGCACGCCCTTCTCCACCCCAGCGACTGCCACCGCCACGGCCGCGCCCATCATCAGGGTGATGAGGATCACTTGCACCCACTGGCTATGGCTGATGCCGAACAAGTAGTCCAGGCCGGCATTGAGGTGCAGTACGCCGAAGCCCATGTCGGCCCCCAGGCCGAACACCGTAGCGATAATGCCGAAGCCGTCCACCGCATAGCCGATCGGCCCGTTGATACGTTTGCCAATCAGCGGGTACAGCGCCGAACGCAACGCCAGCGGCAGGTTGTGCCGGTAGGCGAAATAGGCCAGCGCCATGCCGACGAAGGCGAACACGCCCCAGCCATGCAGGCCCCAGTGCAGGAACAGTATCTGCATCGCCTGGCGCCCTGCCTCCGCCGTGCCCGCCTCACCCTGGGGGGGCTGGAGCATGTGGGTCAGGGGTTCGGAAACGCAGAAGAAGAACAGGGTGATGCTGATACCGGCGGCGAACAACATGCCGGCCCACGACAGGTAGCTGAACTCGGGTTCGTCGTGGTCGGCACCGAGCTTGATCTTGCCGTAGCCGGACAAGGCGGTGACCACCACGAAGACCAGGTACAGGGTCATGGCCAGCATGTAGTACCAGCCGACCGTATTGGCCGCCCAGTTCTGCGCCGCCAAGAGCCAGTCGCCCGCTGCTTGAGGTTGGGCGATGACCACCAGGCCGAAGATGAGGATGAAACTTGCCGCAAAATAGAACACCGGAGGGTTCATGCGGATCTGGCTGTTGGAAGGGGTCGGTGCACTCATGGGGCATGCACCTCGTCGATTGACGTGAGGTTCGGAATGAACGGGTTCAGCAAAGGAATCCTCCTGTTGAACACCGGCAACGGACCAGCGTTTTTCGTTGAACAAGCGTTCAAGTTAAACATGGATCGGGATTCGATGCGACCCGAGGCGCCGATCGGCGCGCTCGTACCGGCCCTATTGCGGGTAAGCCCTACACAGCCAAGCCACTGTACTCAGGTGTGCCGGTGAACCCGTGAGAGCCGGCTTGTCGGCGATAGGGCCGGTACGAACACGGCTGAATTCAGGTCAGTTCTTGTCCTGGCAATCGAGCTGTAGATTGGCCTGGGTAATGTTGCTCTGCGCCGGCACGCTGCGGGTCAGCCACACGTTGCCGCCAATGGTCGAACCCTTGCCGATGGTGATGCGCCCCAAAATGGTCGCGCCTGCGTAGATCACCACATCGTCTTCGACGATCGGGTGCCGCGCCAGGCCTTTGTGCAGCGAGCCCGACTCGTCGCTCGGGAAGCGCTTGGCCCCCAAGGTCACGGCCTGATAGATACGCACCCGCTCGCCGATGATCGCAGTCTCACCGATCACTACACCGGTGCCGTGGTCGATGAAGAAGCTCTGCCCAATCTGCGCACCTGGATGGATGTCGATGCCGGTGGCCGAGTGCGCCAGTTCCGAGCTGATGCGTGCCAGCAGCGGCAAGCCAGCCTTGTACAGGTGGTGGGCCAGGCGGTGGTGGATGATTGCCAGGATACCCGGGTAGCACAGCAAGACTTCGTCGACACTACGCGCTGCTGGGTCACCGTGGTACGCCGCCAGCACATCGGTATCGAGCAGCACACGCAAGGCCGGCAACGCCGCGGCAAAATCCTGTATCAAGCGCAGCGCCTGGGCATCGACGGCCGTCAGGTCAGCCTTGCTCTGGCGTGCGGCATAACGCAGCTCCAGGCGTGCCTGGGCCAGCAACGCAGTCAGCGCGGCATCCAGGGTGTGGCCAACGTAAAAGTCCTCACTCTCCTCGCGCAGGTCTACCGGCCCCAGGCGCATCGGGAACAGTGCGCCGCACAGTTGCTCAAGGATGTGCCGCATCGCCTCGCGCGACGGCAATTCGCGCCCGCCCTGCTCGCCAATACTGCGGCCATTGCGGCTGCGCCACTGCTCACGGGCGCTGCGCAAGCCACTGACGATACTGTGCAACTGCCAATGCGCGGATGAAGGGTGTTCGCTCACGGTGATCTCCTGGCAGGGCCAAGCTGATAGTTTGCAATCCACTTTACGGCAAATCAGCCCCTTGGAAAAAACAACGCTTTATTCCATCCTGCACTAAGTCGGCATAAGCTGCGACGACGTACCCGGCATCGTCGCCTACCCTCAAAGCAGCCGAACCCTGGCAGAGATAAAAAAGGAAATAACAAAATAAGTTTTTATTATTTCCCGGCCTATGAAGCCAACCCTATAGTCGCCACCCACCACTTCCACAACAAGCGCGGGGCCTGACATGTCGAAATTCGCCAAACCGCTTCTCAATGCCAGCCTGGCCATCCTGCTGGGCACCGGTCTGTTCAGCCAGGCATTCGCCGGCGAGCAACTGAAAACCATCCAGGAAAAGGGCGTGATCAACGTCGGCCTCGAAGGCACCTACCCGCCATTCAGTTTCCAGGATGAAAACGGCAAGCTTGCCGGCTTCGAGGTCGAGCTTTCGGAACTGCTGGCCAAGGAACTGGGCGTCAAGGCCAAGATTCAGCCGACCAAATGGGATGGCATCCTTGCAGCGCTGGAATCCAAACGCCTGGACGTGGTGATCAACCAAGTGACCATCTCCGAGGAGCGCAAGAAGAAGTACGACTTCTCCGAGCCTTACACCGTCTCCGGCATCCAGGCGCTGATCCTGAAGAAAAAAGCCGAGCAGTTGAACATCAAGACCGCGCAGGACCTGGCCGGCAAGAAAGTCGGCGTGGGCCTGGGCACCAATTACGAACAGTGGGTGAAGCAGGACGTTCCGAACGCTGAAGTGCGCACCTACGAAGATGACCCGAGCAAGTTCGCCGACCTGCGCAACGGCCGTATCGACGCCATCCTGATCGACCGCCTGGCCGCCCTGGAATACGCGCAAAAAGCCAAGGATACCGAGCTTGCCGGCGACGCCTTCTCGCGCCTGGAAAGCGGCGTGGCCCTGCGCAAGGGTGAGCCTGAGCTGCTGGCAGCCATCAACAAGGCCATCGACAAGCTCAAGGCCGACGGCACCCTGGCCAAGCTGTCCGAGAAATACTTCGGTGCCGATGTCACCCAATGATCGCTGAAAGCCTGCAACTCGTTGTCGACTCCGCGCCCTTCCTGCTCAAGGGCGCGGGTTACACAGTGCTGCTGAGTGTCGGCGGCATGTTCTTCGGCCTGGTGTTGGGTTTTGCCCTGGCACTGATGCGCCTGTCGAAGATCCTGCCGCTGGACTGGCTGGCACGCATTTATGTGTCGTTCTTCCGGGGCACGCCGCTGCTGGTGCAGCTGTTCGTGATCTATTTCGGCATGCCGCAGATCGGCATCGAACTCGACCCCATCCCGGCCTCGCTGATTGGCCTGTCGCTGAACATGGCAGCGTACATCTGCGAAATCCTGCGTGCGGCGATTTCCTCGATCGACCGTGGCCAGTGGGAAGCAGCCGCCAGCATCGGCATGACCCGCACCCAGGCCATGCGCCGGGCGATCCTGCCGCAAGCCCTGCGCACGGCATTGCCGCCGCTGGGTAACAGCTTCATCTCCCTGGTCAAGGACACCGCCCTGGCGGCGACCATCCAGGTGCCCGAACTGTTCCGCCAGGCGCAGCTGATTACTGCGCGGACCTTCGAAGTTTTCACCATGTACCTGGCCGTTGCGGTGGTGTACTGGATCCTCTGCAGCATCCTCGCGCACTTCCAGAACCGCATGGAAGCGCGGGTCAACCAGCACGATCAGGAGCACTGAAGATGATCGTAGTAGAAGGCCTGACCAAGCAGTTCAAAGGCCAGACCGTGCTCAACGGCATCGATCTGACCGTGCAACCGGGCGAAGTGGTGGCCATCATCGGCCCCAGCGGCTCGGGCAAGACTACCTTCCTGCGGTGCCTGAACCTGCTGGAAACGCCTGACGCCGGGCGCATCCAGATCGGTGCCATCAGCATCGATGCCAACCGTCCGCTTGGCAACCAGCAAAGTGCCATTCGCCGCTTGCGCCAGCAGGCCGGCTTCGTGTTCCAGAGCTTCAACCTGTTCCCTCATCGCACCGCGCTGGAGAACGTGATGGAAGGCCCGGTGATCGTCAAGAAGACACCCCGCGCGCAAGCCATGGAGCTGGGCCGCACGCTGCTGGCCAAGGTCGGGCTGGCGGGCAAGGAAGACGCCTACCCCAAACGCCTTTCCGGCGGGCAGCAACAGCGCGTTGCAATCGCCCGGGCGCTGGCCATGGAACCTGAGGTGATCCTGTTCGATGAACCCACCTCGGCGCTGGACCCTGAGCTGGTCGGCGAAGTGCTGGCGACCATCCGCGGCCTGGCCGAAGAAAAGCGCACCATGATCATCGTCACCCACGAGATGAGCTTTGCGCGTGATGTGGCTAACCGGGTGATCTTCTTCGACAAGGGGGTGATCGTCGAGCAGGGCGAGGCCAAGGCCCTGTTTGCCGACCCCAAGCAAGAGCGGACTCGACAGTTCTTGCGCAAGTTTCTCGGGACTGCGGCTTCCGAGTGATCTGCATTCGGTTCACTGGCCCCATCGCCGGCAAGCCGGCCCCCACATGGATTGCGCCGGCTTTTTAGAAGTTGAGCAAGACCGTTGCCTCCACAGGTAAAGCGCAGGCCTGAAGAACTGCGCGGTCGCGGTGGGAGCCGGCTTGCCGGCGATGGCTGCGCAGCAGCCCTGGTGGCGTCACCGTGCCGGCCCGGCTCAGTGCCAGCGCAAACCCTCAGCCGGCACGGGCCGCCCGAACCAGTAGCCCTGCCCCAGCTGGCACTGCTGCTCGAGCAGGAACCTGGCTTGCTCCGCCTGCTCGATGCCTTCAGCGTGCACCTGCATGCCCATGCTCCGCGCCAGGGCGATGATCACCCGCACGATGGCGACGTCATCGTCATCCATCGGCAAGCCGGCGACGAAGCCCTGGTCGATCTTCAGCTTCTGCACCGGCAGGCGCTTGAGCCGCAGTAACGACGAATAGCCGGTGCCAAAGTCGTCGATTGCCAGGTTCAAGCCCAGTTCACGCAACCGGTGCAGCTGCTCCAGCGCGACTTCAGGGTCTTCCATGACTGCACTCTCGGTCACCTCGACCTCCAGTAGCGACGGATCCAGGCCGGTCTCGTGCAACACACCGGCCACTTGCCGGTAAAGCTCACGCTGGCCGAACAGCCGGCTGGAAATATTGACTGCGACGAACTCGAGCAGGCGACCGTCAGCCTGCCAACTGACCATCTGCCGGCACGCCTCGCGCATCACCCAGGCGTCGATGTCGGCAATCAGCCCAGTACGCTCGGCGATAGGAATGAACTCGCTTGGCGGCACCAAGCCACGTTGCGGGTGCTGCCAACGCACCAGCGCCTCCACCCCCACCATCTTCGACGTGAACAGGTCGAACACCGGCTGGTAGAACACCCGCAGCTCGTCTTGGGCCAGTGCGCGGCGCAGTTCGCCTGCCGTTTCCACCCGGTGCTGGGCGTGCGCCGTCAGCTCTTCGGTGTACAGCGCGTAACAGGCGCGGCCATTGTGCTTGGCCTTGTACAGCGCCGAGTCGGCGTTGCGCAGCAGCTGTTCGGCGCTCAACGCATCGCTGGGGAACAGGCTGATACCAACGCTGACGCTGATGAACAGCCGATGCCTATCGAACTCGAACGGTTCACGCATGCGTTCGATGAGGGCCTGTGCCAGTTTGCCGGCCTGGCCGACCTGCTGGCAGTTCTCCGCCAGCACACCGAACTCGTCACCGCCCAGGCGCGCCAAGGTCACACCGTTGCCAACCACCTCGGCCAGACGCTCGCCTACCAGCTTGAGCAGCTGATCACCGATGGTGTGGCCTAGCCCATCGTTGATGCTCTGGAAGTGGTCCAGATCGAGCAGCAACAACGCACATCCACGCTTGTTGGCCTGTGCCGAAGCCAGTGCCTGCTCGGCCCGGTCGTTGAACAGCAAACGGTTGGGCAAGCCGGTAAGGGGGTCGTGGTGGGCCAGGTAGGCCAATTCCTGCTCGGTATGCTTGATTGCGCTGATGTCGCTGAATACCGCGACATAATGGGTCAGCTCGCCGCCATCGTCGTGAATGGCACGGATCGTCTGCCATTGCGGGTAGATTTCACCACTCTTGCGCCGGTTCCATATCTCCCCGCTCCACTCGCCCTTCTCTGCCAGGGTGGCATAAATCTGCTGATAGAACGGCACGCCGTGCCGGCCCGACTTGAACTTGCTCGGGCGCTGGCCGAGCACTTCATCCTGCTGGTAGCCGGTGATCCGCATGAACGCGCGGTTGACGTGCACGATCAGCCCTTGGCGGTCGGTGACCAGCACGCCCTCCAGGGTGCAGTCGAACACGGCTGCGGCCATGCGCAGACGGGCGCGGTCCTCGCTGCGAAGACGTGCGCCGACGCCGATGAAATTGAGCAGACGGGCCCGGGTGAAGAAAATCAGCGCCGCGCTGGCCAGCACCCAAAGGACAACATTGATCTGCCGCCCTACGGCCAAGGCCAGGGGATCTTCAGACATACTGCGCAAAACCACCTCTGACAGCACCAGCCAGAGGATCGAGAGCACCAGATACAGCGCGGCCATGCGCAAGGCGTCGCGAACGGAAACAGACATGTCGGCAACAAAAGTCCATGAAAAATGATGGGGCATTATAGAGCCAGAAACATGCAGTGACGTCCTATCTGAAAGGGTGACTGGTTTTATTTCCCTACCAAGGGATAATCAGGCCTTTCCCTGTTTCTTCGAGGGCTTTCACACCTATGTGGTATTACGGTCTGCTCGACTTGTCGGCCTGGCAACTGGTTGGCGTTACCCTGCTGATGACTCACGTGACCATCATCAGTGTCACCCTCTACCTGCACCGCTACTCGGCCCACCGCGCCCTGGAGCTCAATGGCGCGCTCAAGCACTTCTTCCGCTTCTGGCTGTGGCTGACCACGGCGCAGAACACCCGCGAGTGGACAGCCGTTCACCGCAAGCACCACGCCAAGTGCGAAACCCCGGACGACCCGCACAGCCCGGTACACAAAGGCCTGGGCACAGTGCTGCGCAAGGGCGCCGAACTCTACCGGGAAGAAGCGCTCAACCCCGAAACCCTGCGTATCTATGGCAAAAATTGCCCGGATGACTGGATCGAGCGCAACCTCTACTCACGCTACAAACATGGCGGTATCGCCCTGCTGGCAGTGCTCGACCTGCTGCTGTTCGGCACCATCGGCATCACCATCTGGGCGGTGCAGATGATGTGGATTCCGTTCTGGGCAGCGGGTGTGGTCAACGGCTTGGGCCATGCGGTGGGCTACCGCAACTTCGAGTGCCGTGACGCGGCGACCAACCTGGTGCCATGGGGCATCGTCATCGGTGGCGAAGAACTGCACAACAATCACCACACCTACCCCAACTCGGCCAAGCTGTCGGTCAAGCGCTGGGAGTTCGACATGGGCTGGGCCTGGATACGCCTGTTGTGCCTGCTGCGCCTGGCCAAAGTCCAACGCGTGGCCCCCATCGCCCACCGCGTCGAGGGCAAGGCCAACCTGGACATGGACACCACCATGGCCATCCTCAACAACCGCTTCCAGATCATGGCCCAATACCGCAAGCTGGTGATCGGTCCGCTGGTCAAGCAGGAACTGGCCAAGGTCGACGCCTCGGTACGCCATCGCTTCCGCCGGGCCAAACGCCTGCTGTCGCGGGAACCCAGCCTGCTCGAAGAGCGTCACCATGTGCGCATCGAGTCCCTGCTGGCGCAGAGCCAGGCACTCAAGACCATCTATGAAAAGCGTTTGGCCTTGCAGCAGATCTGGGCCCGTACCAGCGCCAACGGCCACGACATGCTCGCCGCCATGAAAGACTGGGTACACGAGGCGGAGGCCAGTGGCATTCATGCACTGCACGACTTTGCAGCGCAATTGAAAACCTACTCCCTGCGCCCGCACGGCGCCTGACCACCGTTGATCGGCACGCCCTGCAACGGGGCGTGCCCGCTGGAACTTCCCCTCTGAAAAACCACTCAAACCCGGCACATCGCCCGCGTGGCGGGCCGGTCTGTGGCCGCACGCTTACCCGTCGAGAGCCACTCCGTGCACATGGCCAAGAACATCTATCCAACGCTGCCCGGCAATTCAGCTCCCGAGGCAGCCCAAACACTGCTGGCCTTGCTGCATGCCCAAGGCGAAGTGGCTCGCCTGAGCGAACGTGAACAGCTCTACAGTTCGTTGCTCGACAGCGTCAATGCGGTGCTCTGGGCGTTCGACTGGGAAACACGCCAGGTGCTCTACGTCAGCCCCGCCTACGAACGCATTTTCGGCCGGCCTACCAGCCTGGTGTTGGCCGACTTCAACGAGTGGCGCGATAGCATCTACCCCGATGACCTGGAGTACGCCGAGCGCAGCCTGGCCCAGGTGCTGATCAAAGGCGCGGTTGAAGACCGCGAATACCGCATCCTCAATGCAAACGGCCAAGTGCGCTGGCTGAGTGACAAGTGCTACATCAACCAGCAGCATGAAGGCGAGCGGGTGATCATCGTCGGCATTGCCGAGGACATCACCGAAAAGAAGCAGCTTGAAGGCGAACTGCATCGCCTGGCTACCACCGACGTGCTGACCCAAAGCAGCAACCGCCGGCACTTTTTCGAATGTGCAGGCCAAGCCTTCGACAACGCGCGCGAAGACGGCACACCCCTGGCATTCCTGCTGCTGGATATCGACGATTTCAAGCAGATCAACGACAGCTATGGCCATCAGGAAGGCGATCAGGTGCTGCAACGCATCGCCGACAGCGGCAAGGCGGTGCTGCGCCGCGGCGACCTGTTCGGGCGCATTGGTGGCGAGGAGTTTGCTGCGGTGTTCCCCGGCTGCAATGCGCAGGTCGCCGAGCAGATCGCCGAGCGCCTGCAGCGCGAGATTCAGCGGCTGAGCTTCAGCCATGGCGAGCAGGTGTATGGCGTGACGGTAAGCCAGGGGCTGACCGGGCTCACGGATGAGGATGATTCACTGGACAGCCTCTTCGCCCGGGCTGATGCGGCGATGTACCGGGCCAAGCGGCAGGGCAAGAACCAGATCGTGCGGGGCTGAACCATTGGGTGCGCACAGCGGCCCCAACAACTCAGTTACGTACCCCCTCCTCAGCCACAGGCGGCTCTTGCTCCTGCGGTTTTACCTCTGGATTCTCCACCTTGCGCAACCGGCTCAACTGCGCCAGCCCAACCTTGAGCAAGCGCGCGGTCTTGCTCTCGGCAACCCTCTCCAACCCTTGGCTCGCCGGCAGTCGCGCCAGTTGCCCGGCCAGGTTCATGGCCAGGATCTCCCGGGAATAAACCCCACCACCCAACTGATAGATTGCCGCGATCAGCTCGCGCAGGCCCAGCGGCAAGCGCCAGCGGGTTCGCAGTGCCGAGCCGAACGCTGCACCGAAGTCGCTCAGTGACGCCTGCACCAGGCCATCGTGCAGTTCACCACCGGCCAGCCGCCATTCCTGCAGGCAGCGCAGCACCGCAAGGTCACCCAGGCAGTGCAACAGCCCCGCGCAGTAACACAGCTCTTCGTCAAGTTCGAGCATGCGCGCCAGCGAACGCGCGTATTCGGCGGTATGCAGCGACAAGTTCCAGAAATGCGCCGCCTGCTGCGCCAGCAGTGGCTCGGTCAGGCGGGCGCTGCGCTTGAGGGCCAGGCCCAGTATCAGGTTCATGCTCTGCGTGCTGCCAAGCTTGTTCAGGGCTTGTAGCAAGGTCTGCACCGGTGCATCGCGGTGCAGGGCAGCACTGTTGGCGGCAGCGATCAGTACGGCAGTCACCTGCGGGTCGTTGCGCACCTCCTCTTCGAGCACCTTGAGGTCCAGCCCCTGAGGGTTCAGCGCGCGCTTGATCGCCACCTGCACATCAGCGAACAGCGGCCCGCCATCGGCGGTGGCGCGGCGCTGCTCAAGGAAGGCTGGCAGGCTTGCCCCAGGCTGCAACGGCGGCACCGGGCAGGCAATCTGCTCACCCACTTCAAGCAGCAGCTCTTCCAGACGCTTGCGCAGGTTGTCCATGTTCAGTGGCTTGCTCAGGTAAGCCGTGGGGTGTAGCGGCAGCGCCTCACGCACGCTGGCGCTGTCACTGCGGTTGCTCATGAGAATGAACGGCAACCCCGGCCCCTTGGCGCGCACCTTGCGCAACAGGTCCAGGCCATCGACACCTGCAAGCTCACGGGCGGCGATGATCAGGTCAGGCTTGCTGGCCAATGCCGTGAGCGCCTGGGAGCCATCGGCGCATACCTGCAGCCGGGCATCACAGCGCACGCTGAGCAACATCTCACGCAGCATGTCGCGCACCCAAGGGTCGCCTTCGGCAATCAGTACGCAAGGTGGGGTGGGGTCTGCAGCGCTCATGGCCAACTCCTGAATATCCCTGACACGCAATCCGTTGCAGCTTCCAAGGCAAGTCCTGTGACAACCATAGCGCCACAGCCCTTTGTTAGGCACAAAAAAAACCCGCCTAGGCGGGTTTTTTTATGAAGCCTGTCACATCAGGCCAGTTCAGCGAAGCACTCTTCGATGATGGCCAGGCCCTTGTCGAGCAGCTCATCTTCGGCGGTCAGCGGAACCAGGATACGCAGGACGTTGCCGTAGGTGCCGCAGGACAGCAGGATCAGGCCCTTGTCGCGCGCTTTGGCAACCACTTGAGCAACGGCGGCGGCGTTCGGGGTGTGGGTGCCTTTTTCGAAGACTTCCACAGCGATCATCGAACCCAGACCACGGACATCGCCAATGATCGGGTGCTTTTCCTGGATCTTGCGCAGGCCGGTGGTCAGGTGCTCACCTACTGCCTTGCTGCGGTCCAGCAGCTTCTCTTCCTCGAACACCTGGATGACGGCCAGCGCCGCGGCGCAGGCGATCGGCGAACCGGCGTAAGTGCCGCCCAGGCCGCCCGGAGCGATGGCGTCCATGATCTCGGCCTTGCCGCAAACACCGGCCAGCGGGAAGCCGCCAGCGATGGATTTGGCGAAGGTGGTCAGGTCCGGCGCTACACCCATCTGTTCCATGGCGAAGAAGGTGCCGGTACGGCCGGCGCCAGTCTGTACTTCGTCGGCGATCAGCAGAATACCGTGCTGGTCGCACAGGGCGCGCAGGCGCTTCATCAGCTCTTTAGGCGCTGGCAGGAAGCCGCCTTCGCCCTGTACCGGCTCGAGGATGATCGCGGCGATGTCGCGCGGCTCGGCGTCGTTCTTGAAGATGCGCTCGACCGAAGCGATAGCGTCGTCAACGCTGACCCCGTGCAGTTCGCTCGGGAACAGGGCGCGGAAGATGCCGCCCGGCATCAGGCCCATGCCAGCGGAGTACGGTACAACCTTGCCGGTCAGGCCCAAGGTCATCATGGTGCGGCCGTGGTAGCCGCCGGTGAAGGCGATCACGCCAGCACGGCCAGTGGCGGCACGGGCGATTTTCACGGCGTTCTCAACGGCTTCGGAGCCGGTGGAAACCAGCAGGGTCTTCTTGTCGAAGTCCCCTGGGACCAGCTTGTTGATCTTCTCGCACAGCTCTACGTAAGGCTCGTAAGCCAGTACCTGGAAGCAGGTGTGGCTGACTTTGGTCAGCTGCTCTTGAACAGCGGCGACCACTTTAGGGTGCAGATGGCCGGTGTTCAGGACTGCGATGCCGCCGGCGAAGTCGATCAGTTCGCGGCCTTCAACGTCGATCACGGTCGAGTTCTTCGCGCTTTCGACGAAGATCGGGTGGATTTGGCCTACGCCACGCGGGACGGCGGCTACACGACGTTGCATCAAGGATTCGTTGGTCTTGCTCATAATGCCCTCATTTGCGCCGATCAGCGGCGCTTTTATTCGGGGGTGGCTGGGAGTGCTCGCGAACAGTATTCGTTGATCGACTGCCGTGAACGCCCTGGCCACCAGGTGCTGCGATGTCAAAAAAGCCAGCGAGACGTCGCTCTCGCGCCCCGCTGGCAGAGGTAAAGCCTTCAGCGCATCAGACGCTGATGCACAGGTACTTGATTTCGAGGTAGTCCTCGATACCGTACTTGGAACCTTCACGGCCCAGGCCCGAAGCCTTGATACCGCCAAACGGCGCGACTTCGTTGGAGATCAGGCCGGTGTTGATACCCACCATGCCGTATTCCAGCGCCTCGGCAACACGGAACACACGGCTCATGTCACGGGCATAGAAGTACGAGGCCAGGCCGAACTCGGTGTCGTTGGACATGGCGATGACTTCGGCCTCGTCCTTGAAGCGGAACAGCGGCGCCAGCGGGCCGAAGGTCTCTTCCTTGGCGACGGCAGCGGTCTTCGGCACGTCGACCAGAATGGTCGGCTCGAAGAAGTTGCCTTCGATCAGCTTGCCACCGGACAGCACCTTGGCGCCTTTGGAGACGGCGTCCTCGATGTGCTCCTGAACCTTGGCGACAGCCTTGCCATCGATCAGCGGGCCAGTGGTGGTGCCGTCGTCCAGGCCGTTACCGATCTTCAGCTTGGCCACAGCGGCCTTGAGCTTCTCGGCGAAGGCATCGTAGACGCCGTCCTGCACGTAGATACGGTTGGCGCAAACGCAGGTCTGGCCGTTGTTGCGGTATTTGGAGATGATCGCGCCCTCTACCGCCTTGTCCAGGTCGGCATCGTCGAACACGATGAACGGGGCGTTGCCACCCAGCTCCAGGGAAACCTTCTTGATGTCCTTGGCACATTCTTCCATCAGCTGGCGACCGATTTCGGTCGAGCCGGTGAAGGACAGTTTGCGCACCAGGGAGTTGCCGGTCAGCTCGCCGCCGACTTCGCCAGCGCTGCCGGTCACCACGCTCAGCACACCAGCCGGAATGCCGGCACGGGTAGCCAGCTCGACCAGGGCCAGGGCAGAGTACGGGGTTTGCGAAGCAGGCTTGAGCACCATGGTGCAGCCAGCGGCCAGGGCCGGGCCGGCTTTACGGGTGATCATCGCCGCCGGGAAGTTCCACGGGGTGATGGCCGCGGTAACACCGATCGGCTGCTTGATGACGATCAGGCGCTTGTCAGGCTGGTGGCCTGGGATGGTATCACCGTAAACGCGCTTGGCTTCTTCGGCGAACCACTCGATGAACGAGGCTGCATAAGCGATTTCGCCTTTGGCTTCGGCCAGTGGCTTGCCTTGTTCGGTGGTCATCAGGCGAGCCAGGTCGTCCTGGTTCTCGATCATCAGTTCGAACCAGCGGCGCAGCTTGTTCGAGCGCTCTTTGGCGGTCAGAGCACGCCAGGCCGGCAGGGCCTTGTCGGCAGCTTCGATGGCGCGGCGGGTTTCCGCAGAGCCCATCTTCGGCACGGTACCGATGACTTCACCAGTGGCCGGGTTGGTCACATTGATGGTCTGGCCGCTGTCCGCATCCAGCCATTCACCGTTGATGAAGGCTTGCTGGCGGAACAACTGAGCGTCTTTGAGCTGCATGTCGGCTTCCCGAATTGTTGATTGTTGAAAAGCGCCCAAGGCAGGGCATCGAGCGTTTGAAATCTCAAACGAATGCTAAGCGGCTGCTGGGGTATAGGACAATAGGCTGTTCGAAAAAAAGAACGAATGGTTGCACAGCCCATCTGAAAGCCCCCGGCAGCGCCCCGTATAGGGTAGACGACGGCGCGCAGCTCCAAGGTGATGGGAGTACCAGCCGACACCACTCTGCGCACGACAGTACTACGACCAGCCCGGCAAGATCCCGAAACCTTTCACCCACGCTCGAACCCGCCCACCCGGCTAGCCTTGATCAGGACCTCATAACCTGGCACGGACGCCGCCATGCACAACCCTGACGATCAATCCCTCGACCTCAAACGCGTACTGGACACGTTGCAAGCCGACCAGCTCCTGAGCGCCAGCGACGCCTGGCAAGTACTCGAATACGCCAACGCACGGCCACCTTGCCATCCGCTCGAAGCCGTAGCGGCGCTGGAACTCCAAGACCGCCGGCACCCCGGCCAGCGCCTGCACCTGGACAGCCTGTGCCAATGGCTCGCCAGAAAAGTCGGCCAGCCCTATGAACGTATCGACCCACTGCAACTCGACCTGTCCAAGGTCAACGGGCTGATATCGCCAGCGTTCGCCCAGCGCCACGGCATACTCATCCTGGCCAGCGACAGCCTGGGCATCACCGTGGCCAGCGCGCAGCCTTACCAGTGTGACTGGCAAACCGATCTGGCCCGCAGCCTGGGCAAGCCGATCCGCCGCGTGTTCGCCAGCCCCCTGCAACTGCGCCAGGTGGGCCAGTCACTGTTTCGCCTCGCCCACTCGGTGCAAGGCGCCCAGCATCAGCAGTCGGCAAGCCTCGGTGAGCTCGAGCAATTGCTCGAGCAGGACAAGCGCCTGGGCAACGCCACGGCAGATGACGCGCATATCGTGCACATCGTCGACTGGCTGCTGCAGTACGCTGTCGAACAGCGCGCCAGCGACATCCATCTTGAGCCGCGCCGCGAGCAGGGCCGCTTGCGCTATCGCATAGACGGCCTCCTGCATACGGTCTACGCCTTCCCGGCCGGCGTCACTCTGGCGGTCGTCAGCCGCCTGAAGCACTTGGGCCGCATGGATGTCGCGGAGAAACGCCGCCCGCAGGATGGCCGCGTGAAGTGCAGCCTGCCAGGTGGCCGCGAAGTGGAGCTACGCCTGTCTACGCTGCCCACCCCCTTTGGCGAAAAGCTGGTGCTGCGGTTGTTCGACCCACAACAGCTACAGGAAGACTTCGACCGCCTGGGGCTGGAAGGTGAACAACTGCACCAGTGGCTGGCCCTGCTGCAGCGCCGTCAAGGCATCCTGCTGGTCACCGGCCCTACCGGCTCAGGCAAGACCAGCACGCTTTACGCGAGCCTGAAGCAGTTGGCCACGCCGGAGGTCAACCTGTGCACCATCGAGGACCCGATCGAACGTCTGGAGCCGGCATTCAATCAACTGCAGGTGCAGCCGACACTGGACCTCAGCTTCGCCAACGGCGTACGCGCGCTGCTACGCCAGGACCCGGACATCATCATGATCGGCGAGATCCGTGATCGCGAGACGGCGCTGGTAGCCGTGCAAGCTGCCCTTACCGGGCACCTGGTGCTCTCGACGCTGCACACCGACGACAGCTGTGCTGCCATTACCCGCCTGCTGGAGCTTGGCGTGCCCGATTACCTGATCAAGGCCTCCCTCGGTGGGGTGATGGCGCAGCGCTTGGTGCGCTTGATTTGCCGTGAGTGCCAGCGCCGCGCAGCATCGGCCAGCGGCCAGCCTTGCCTGATGTGTCGGGGCACCGGCTTTCATGGCCGAACGGGCTTGTTCGAGCTGCTGGTGCCGAGCGAAAACCTACGCGCCCGGATAGGCGCTGGGGCGGACCTTGCCAGCTTGCGGCTACAGGCGTTGAGCGAAGGGTTGCTGGACCTGAAACGCTGCGGGGAAGCCAAAGTGGCCCGTGGGCTGACCTGCCAAGAGGAAGTGCTGCGGGTCTGCGCGTGAGCAAAAAACCCTTGTTTTCGAGGAACTTGCGCCCCGCAGGCGCAATCAAATCGGGCTCCATCAGCCCTCACCCTTCGAGGTGTTTCATCATGCGTCTCCCAACCGCCATCGCAGCCGCTGCCCTGCTTTCGCTGCCCATTGGCTCCGCCATGGCCGATACCTTCTGGCGCAACGTGATTTCTTCCGGCGCGACCACGGCATCGACCTACCTGACCTCCAAAGATCACAAGTTGGTCGTCGCGGCGCAGGAAGACGCCGGCAGCTTCGTGGCCAGTGAAGGTGCTATTCGTGGGCCGTTCCTGGAGGCGGCAATGCGCCAGGTGCGGGCTGAGAACCCAGGTATGCAAGCCAGCGACATGGAACTGGCAAATGCCATCCTGGCGAAGAATGCCATAGCCGAGTAAGGCCCTGGGGCTGCCGTGCAGCCCCAGCTTCAACTCAGCGATACGCCTCCACCGGTACACACGCACAAAAAAGATTCCTGTCCCCGTACACATTGTCGACCCGGTTCACCGCTGGCCAGTACTTGTGCTGGCGCACGTGAGCGCTGGGGGCCACCGCCTGCTCAAGACTGTAAGGCCGGCTCCACGGCGCCAGCACATCGGCCAGGGTATGCGGGGCATGTTTGAGCGGATTGTCTTGCGCCGGCCAGTGACCCTCTTGCACCTCTTCGATCTCCGCCCGGATCGCCAGCATGGCTTCGACGAACCGGTCCAGCTCGGCTTTGGACTCGCTCTCTGTAGGTTCGATCATCAAGGTCCCAGGAACCGGGAATGACATGGTGGGGGCATGGAAGCCATAGTCCATCAGGCGCTTGGCCACATCCTCTTCCGTTATCCCGGTAATGGCCTTGAGTGGCCGCAGGTCAAGGATGCACTCATGCGCCACCCGCTGGTTTCGGCCTCTGTAAAGCACCGGGAAGGCACCATCAAGCTGGCTGGCCAGGTAGTTGGCCGACAGGATGGCCACTTCGCTCGCATCGGCCAGTTGCGGCCCCATCATGGCGATGTACATCCAGCTGATCGGCAAGATGCTCGCGCTGCCCCAGGGCGCGGCGCTGACCGCGCTGTTGTTCGGGTCCAGGCCCGGCACCGGCACCACCGGATGACTGGCGACGAACGGCTTGAGGTGCGCGCGGATGCCAATCGGCCCCATGCCGGGGCCCCCGCCGCCGTGCGGGATGCAGAACGTCTTGTGCAGGTTCATGTGCGAGACATCGGCGCCAATGTCGGCCGGCCGCGTGAGGCCGACCTGGGCATTGAGGTTGGCGCCGTCCATGTACACCTGCCCGCCCTGCTTATGAACGACTTCACAGATGTCCCGAATGCCCTCCTCATACACACCATGGGTCGACGGGTAGGTAACCATCAGGCAGGAAAGACGCTCGCCTGCAGCATGGGCCTTGGCCTTGAGGTCGTCGAGGTCAACGTTGCCGTGGTCATCGCAGTCGACGATCACCACTTCCATGCCTGCCATCTGCGCCGAAGCAGGGTTGGTGCCGTGGGCCGACGAAGGGATCAGGCACAGGGTGCGCTGGTGTTGATGACGGCTGCGGTGGTAACGGGTGATTGCCATCAGCCCGGCGTATTCGCCCTGGGCACCCGAGTTGGGCTGCATGCAGATGGCGTCGAAACCGGTAATAGCGCACAGCCAGCGCTCCAACTCGTCGATCATCGCTTGGTAACCCACGACCTGAGCTTCGGGCGCAAAGGGATGAAGCTGAGCGAACCCGGGCCAGGTAATGGGGATCATTTCGCTGGTGGCGTTGAGCTTCATGGTGCAGGAACCCAGCGGGATCATCGATTGGTTCAGCGCCAGGTCCTTGTTCTCCAGCTGCTTGAGGTAGCGCAGCATCTGCGTTTCGCTGTGATGCAGGTTGAACACAGGGTGGGAAAGGAACGGCGTGCGCCGTTGCAACCCGGCGGGAATGCCGCCTGCCAGGGCCTGCTGGTCAAGCGCGGAGACCTCAAGGCCATGATCCACGCCAAGAAAGATGTCGAACAGCTGAAGCACGGTGTCTTCGCTGCACGTTTCGTCCAGGCTCACACCCAGGTGGCCGCGGCCCAGAATGCGCAAGTTGATGCACGCCGCTTGCGCACTTTCGATGATGGCCGCCTGGGCACCGCCGACCTCCAGGGTAAGGGTGTCGAAGAAATGCTGGTTGAGGCGTTTGATGCCCTTGGCCTCAAGGCCGGCAGCCAACACGACGGTCAGCCGATGCACGCGCTGCGCGATGCGCTGCAAGCCTTCAGGGCCGTGGTACACCGCGTAGAAACCGGCGATGTTGGCCAGCAGTACCTGGGCCGTGCAGATGTTGGAGTTGGCTTTTTCGCGGCGGATGTGTTGCTCGCGGGTCTGCAGGGCCATTCGCAGGGCGGTGTTGCCACGGGCATCACGCGACACGCCGATGATGCGCCCCGGCATCGCCCGCTTGTAGTCGTCACGGCAGGCAAAATAGGCCGCGTGCGGGCCGCCGTAGCCCATGGGCACGCCAAAGCGCTGGGTCGAGCCAAGCACTACGTCTGCGCCAAGTTCACCCGGCGGCGTGAGCAGCACCAGGCTCAACAGGTCTGCCGCCACGCATGCCAGGGCATGCTGGCCGTGCAACTGGTCAATCAGCGGGCGCAGGTCACGCACTGCTCCATGGGTATCCGGGTACTGCAGCAACGCGCCGAATACCTCGTGCTGGGCAAGGTTATCCACAGCGTCGACGATCAGTTCGAAACCAAAACCTTCAGCCCGGGTTCGCAACACCGACAGTGTCTGCGGGTGGCAGTGTTCATCGGCAAAGAAAGCATTGCTCTTGTTGCGCGCCACACGTTTGGCCAAGGCCATGGCTTCGGCTGCGGCGGTGGCTTCATCGAGCAGTGAGGCATTGGCCAGGGCCAGGCCGCTCAGATCGATGACCATTTGCTGAAAGTTGAGCAGGGCTTCCAGCCGGCCTTGGGCGATTTCTGGCTGGTAAGGCGTATAGGCGGTGTACCAGCCGGGGTTCTCCAGCACGTTGCGCAAGATGACCGTTGGCGTGACGGTGCCGTGGTACCCCATGCCGATCAGGCTGGTCCACACCTGGTTCTGCTCGGCATAACTGGCGAGCTTGGCCAACGCAGCCTGTTCATCCAGGGCGGCAGGCAGGTCGAGGGCGCGGTTGAAGCGGATATCCGGCGGGACGGTCTGCTCGATCAGCTCGCTGCGGCTGCTCAAGCCCAGGGCGCTGAGCATGGCCTGCTGCTCCGAGGCATCAGGCCCCAGGTGACGACGCAGGAATGGGTTGAGCTCTTGCAGTTGATGCAGGGACGGCGACTGGGACATGACGACGCTCTCTTCCTAGACCAGGCCTCGTGGAGACTTATAAGTCTAGGAAGGATTGCCGATACTGCGGGAAAACTTGCTTCGCCAGTACCGGCCTCATCGCTGGCAAGGCAGCGATGAGGCCAGCATGATCACTCGCCGATAGCGGCGCGGTAACCATCAGCATCCAGCAGCTTGTCCAGCTCGGCCTTGTCGCTTGGCTTGAGCTTGAAGATCCAGGCGCCGTAAGGGTCTTCGTTGAGCAGCTCCGGGTTGTCGGCCAGGTCTTCGTTGACCGCGATCACCTCGCCACCCACCGGGGCATAGATATCCGAAGCGGCCTTGACCGACTCGACCACGCCAGCCGCATCGCCGGCAGCGAATACTTTGCCAACCTCTGCCAGCTCCACGAACACCACATCACCCAGGGCCTCTTGAGCGTGGTCGCTGATGCCCACGGTCACAGTGCCGTCGGTTTCCAGGCGCGCCCACTCGTGGCTTTCGGCAAAACGCAGATCGGCGGGGATATTGCTCATGTCTTGTATTCCTCGATTGGGTCAGCGGTCGGCCCGCCGTTGATTGTTCAGATCAGAATCTTGCCGTGACGCACGAAGGTCGGTTTGACCACCCGCACCGGGTACCACTTGCCGCGGATCTCGACCTCGGCACGATCACCGGTGGCCATGGGTACACGCGCCAGGGCAATGGATTTGCTCAGCGTAGGAGAGAAACTACCACTGGTGATCTCCCCTTCGCCAATGCCGGCAACGCGAACCACCTGATGGGCGCGCAAAACACCGCGCTCCTCCAGCACCAGGCCGACCAATTTGTCCTGTACGCCGCGCTCGATTTCCGCCAGCAGGCCAGCGCGGCCGATGAAATCGCGCTCGGCCGGCTCCCAGGCGATGCTCCAGCCCAGGTTGGAGGTAAGCGGGGTGTGGGCTTCGTCGATGTCCTGGCCGTACAGGTTCATGCCGGCTTCCAGGCGCAAGGTGTCGCGGGCGCCAAGGCCACTGGGGGCGATGCCAGCGCCGACCAGGTCGTTGAAGAAGGCCACGGCCTCATGGCCTGGCAGGATGATTTCCAACCCGTCTTCACCGGTATAGCCGGTGCGGGCAATGAACCAGTCGCCCTCGCTGATCCCTTCGAACGGGCGCAGCTCACGGATGAGCGCCGCGCGCGAAGCGCTGAGCAAGGCAGCGACCTTCTCGCGGGCCTGGGGCCCCTGGATGGCGAGAATGGCCAGGTCAGGGCGCACCTTGAATTCGGCCGAAAAGCCGCTACTGCGGGCCTCCAGCCACGCCAGTACGTTGGCGCGGGTAGCGGCATTGGTGATCAGCCGGTAGCCATTCTCCGTACGGTAGACGATCAGGTCATCGATAACCCCGCCCTCGTCATTGAGCAACGGGCTGTACAACGCCTTGCCGACACTCCCGAGGCGGGCAACGTCGTTGGCCAGCAAACGCTGCAGCCAGACGGTGGCCTCGGTGCCATCGATGTCGATCACGGTCATGTGGGAAACATCGAACACCCCACAGTCACTGCGCACCTGATGGTGCTCTTCGACTTGCGAGCCGTAGTGCAGGGGCATGTCCCAGCCACCGAAATCGACTGTCTTGGCGCCTAGCGCCAGGTGCAAGTCGTACAAAAGCGTGCGCTGTCCCATGGGTTTCTCCTTCCGGGCGTGGCGAAGCGGCGGCGGTCGATGACGTTTGGTCGTCAGCTCTTCTTGTAGGACCCGTCGCGCGAATGCCGCGCATTGTAGCCGCAAGGGCGCGGGCTGGCACCCTCAGTGACTGTGACCAGGGCGCCTGGCTGAACGATGAATCAGGCCGATGACCGGCAGCAGGCCAACCAGCACCAAGGTCAAGGCAGGCAGTGAGGCACGGGCCCACTCGCCTTCACTGGTCATCTCGAACACCCGTACGGCGAGGGTATCCCAGCCGAAGGGCCGCATCAGCAACGTCGCGGGCATTTCCTTGAGCACATCGACGAAGACCAGCAGTGCGGCACTGAGTGCACCGGGAACCAGCAGCGGCATATACACTTTGAAAAACAATCTCGCCCCTCCCACACCCAGGCTCCGTGAAACCTCGGGCAACGACGGGCGGATGCGCTCCAGGCTGCCTTCCAGTGGCCCATAGGCTACGGCGATGAAACGTACCAGATAGGCCACCAGCAATGCCGCGAGGCTGCCCAGCAGCAAGGGCTTGCCTGCCCCGCCCAGCCACGTCGACAGGGGGATCACCAGGCGGTTGTCCAGGTAACTGAAGGCCAGCATGATCGAAACCGCCAGCACAGAGCCGGGCAAGGCATAGCCCAGGTTGGCCAGGCCGACCCCGGCACGGATGCCGCCAGTCGGCGCCTGGCGCCGGGCAAAGGCCAGCACCAGCGCGACGCACACCGTGATCAAGGCTGCCATGGCGCCCAGGTACAGGGTGTGCAGCACCAGGCTGACATAGCGCTCGTCCAGGTCATGCCGCCCACGCTGCCAGAACCATACCAGCAGCTGCAGCACCGGGATGACGAAGGCACAGGCAAATACCAGCAGGCACCAGCCACTGGCCAGCAGTGCCTTCACCCCGCGCAGGTGATAGAGGGCTTGACCCCGAGGGCGTTCATTGGCGCTGCGCGAGGCACCACGAGCGCGGCGCTCTGCGTACAGCACCAGCATGACCGCCAGCAACAGCAGGCTGGCCAGCTGGGCCGCGCTGGACAGGCTGAAGAAGCCATACCAGGTCTTGTAAATGGCAGTGGTGAACGTGTCGAAATTGAACACCGCCACCGCGCCAAAATCTGCCAAGGTCTCCATCAGGGCCAGGGCGATGCCTGCGCCGATGGCCGGCCGCGCCATGGGCAGGGCAACCCGCCAGAAGGCTTGCAGCGGCGAAAGGCCCAGCACCCGCGCCGCTTCCATGAGCCCCTTGCCCTGGGCCAGGAATGCCGTGCGTGCGAGCAGGTAGACATACGGGTAGAACACCAGCACCAGTACCACAATCACCCCGCCGGTGGAGCGCACCCGCGGCAGGCGCATGGGCCCGAACACTTCACGCAAGGCGCTCTGCACGGGGCCGGCGAAATCAAGCAGGCCGACGAAGACGAACGCCAAGACATAGGCGGGGATGGCAAACGGCAGCATCAGTGCCCAGTCCAGCCAGCGCCTGCCGGGGAACTGGCAAAGGCTGGTGAGCCAGGCCAGGCTAACGCCGAGCACGGTGACGCCTGCGCCTACGCCCGCCACCAAGGTTAATGTGTTGCCGAGCAGGCGGCTCATCTGGGTGTCGAGCAGGTGCGACCAGATCTGCACGTCGATCGATTGCCAGGACAGCAGCAAGACGCTCAAGGGCAGGAGCACGAGGGCGGCGATCAGGATGACCGGGAGGTACCAGCGGCGTTGGGGAGCGTGGGGCAAGGCAACTGTCTCTGTGGCAGATGGCAACCGCTGCGCGGGCTTGCCCCGCGAAGAGGCCCCTGCGGGCCTCAGAAGGATAAAGCCTGGGGCTTAGTTCCAGCCAGCCCGATCCATCAAGCGAATGGCCTCAGCCTGGCGTTTGCCCGCCACCTCGACCGGGATGCTGTCAGCCTTGAAGCTGCCCCACGCCTGGACCTCGTCCGATGGCTTGACCTTCGGATTGGCCGGGAACTCCTGGTTGATGTCGGCGAACAGCTTTTGCGCCTGCTCCCCGGTCATCCACTCCACCAGCTTCTTGGCCGCTTGCGGATGCGGTGCGTGCTTGGTCAGGCCGATACCGGACAGATTGACGTGCACGCCACGGTCACCCTGGTTAGGCCAGAAGATCTTCACGGGCAGGTCCGGGTTCTGCTTGTGCAGGCGGCCGTAGTAGTAAGTGTTCACCACCCCCACATCGCACTGGCCGGCCTCGATGGCCTGGATAACCGAGTTGTCGTCAGAGAACACGTCGGTAGACAGGTTGTTGACCCACCCTTTGACGATCTGTTCGGTCTTGGCCTCGCCATGGTTCTCGATCAGGGTGGCGGTCAGCGACTGGTTGTAGACCTTCTTCGCCGTGCGCAGGCACAGGCGCCCTTCCCACTGCTTGTCTGCCAGCGCCTCGTAGGTGCTCAGCTCTTCAGGCTTGACGCGCTCGGTGGAGTAGATGATGGTCCGTGCACGCAGGCTCAGGCCGGTCCATTCATGGGACGAGGCGCGGTACTGAGCGGGGATGTTCTGGTCGATGATGGTCGACTCGATGGGCTGCAGGATGCCCATCTGCTCGGCCTGCCACAGGTTACCGGCATCGACGGTCAGCAGCAGGTCGGCCACCCCGTTGTCGCCCTCGGCCTTGATGCGTTGCATCAGCGGGGCTTCTTTGTCGGTGATGAACTTGATCTTGACGCCGGTCTCGGCGGTGTAGGCGTCGAACACCGGCTTGATCAGCTCGTCGATGCGCGAGGAGTACACCACTACTTCGTCCGCCGCCTGGGCGTTGCCACCGAACAGCGTCAGGGCCAGGGCGGCCAGTAGGGGCTTGCGTGGCAACATGGGATGCACTCCTCGAATCGTATGAGAGGCGCAAATGGTAGTGAATCCCATTTCCTGGCTCACCTACCCAGCCGTTACCAGATGTTGCAAGGGTACGCGAACGCTTCCAGCAGTGGCCCTGTGCCGCGAAAGGGCCGCAAAGCGGCCCCTCAATCTCAAGGCTTGGCCAGGTCCGGCAAGTCGCCTGAGAGCCCCAACGCCTGGCGCACGAACAGCGCCTTGGCCTCGGGCATTTGCTGCACCAGCTTCAGGCCGCTGTTACGCAACCAGCGCAACGGCAGCGGATCGGCCTGGAACAGCCGCTCAAAGGCCTCCATCGCAGCCATCAAGGCCAGGTTGTGCGGCATGCGTCGGCGCTCATAACGGCTGAGCACTTTCACATCGGCCAGCCGTTCACCCCGCTCGCACGCCTTCGCCAGCACCTCAGCCAGTACCGCTGCATCGAGAAAACCCAGGTTCACGCCTTGCCCAGCCAGCGGATGAATGGTGTGCGCGGCATCACCGATCAGTGCCAGCCCCTCATCCACGTAGCGCTTGGCGTGGCGCTGACGCAACGGCACACAGACCCGAGGGTCGGCGTGCAGCACGTGGCCCAGTCGCCCCTCGAAGCCACGCTCCAAGGCCTTGAGGAAAGCGTGATCATCCAGCGCCATCAACTGCTCGGCCTGCTCCGGCGTGGTCGACCATACGATCGAGCACCAGCCCTGCTGGCCGTCTCGCGACAAGGGCAAAAAGGCCAGCGGCCCTTCATCGGTGAAGCGCTGCCAGGCGGTAGCCTGGTGTGCAGCGCTGCAGCGCACGCTGGTTACGATGGCGTGATGCAGGTAATCCCATTCACGGGTCTGGCAGCCGGCCAGGCGCCGCACCGCCGAATTGGCACCGTCGGCAGCCACCACCAGCGGCGCCCGCAGGCGGCGACCATCGGCCAGGGTCAGCAACCACTCATCGCCAGAACGGCGCATCTGCTCCAGGCGGGCGTTGGGCAGCAGGCCGATATCGCTGTCATGCAGGCGCTCCAGCAGGCCATCCTGCACCACCCGGTTTTCGACGATATGGCCAAGCACCTGCGCGTGCACGCTGGCGGCGGAGAAGTGAATCTGCCCAGTGCCGCTGCCGTCCCAGACATGCATGTCCGAGTAGGGCGAAACACGCCGTTTGGCAATTTCTTCCCAGGCGCCCAACCGCTCGAGGATGCGCTGGCTGGCCGCCGAGAGGGCGCTGACCCGCGCCTCGAATGGCGCATCGCTGTCAAACGGCTTCACCGTCAGCGAACCACCGTCGAGCAGGAGTATTTCCAGGCCACTGTGGCGCAACGCCAAGGCCAAGGCGCTGCCGACCATACCAGCACCGACAATCAACAGATCTGCGCGCATTTCCATGCCTTACGCCTGCCTCGCTTGCGGCTTTAGCCGCACGTATAGGGTTTTATCGACCCGCGCCACCAGCTCGCCGGCACCGTCACGGACATCGACCTGCAAACGTGGCAGGTATTTCTTGCCACCGGCGGTCTGCTGGCGGATCTCATCCAGCAGTGCGTCTTCGATGTGGAAATCGGCATACACCGGGCCTTTGCCGGGTGTGATGAAGTCAATGCTGGCTGCCTTGTCCCAGACAATGTACTCACGGCCCAGCAGTTCGATCAGCATCAGCATGTAGAACGGATCGACCATCGAATACAAGCTACCGCCAAACTGGGTACCGACGTAGTTGCGGTTCCAGCGCGTCAACTTCATGCGCACCCTGACACTGCGCATGTCTGGGCTGATGTGCTGAATGCGAATGCCAGCACCCAGGTACGGTGGGTAAAGGTTCAGCAGCCAGCGCAGCATGCGCGCCCGGCGCGCCAGCTTGCGCGGGTTGCTCATGCCTGACCCCGCGGATCAGGGCGGGTGCCCAAGCCCATGGCCTGGCGGGCGAACCAGCTTCTTGCCGGCGGCAGCAAGTCGAGCCCAAGCAAACCGATGTTGCGCCCAGCGGCCAACAATGGCTGGTTGCTGCCGAACAGGCGGGTGACCTGGTCGGAAAAACCGATGGTCATGGCCTGATCGAGTTGCTGGCGTCGATGGTACGCCTGCAGGGTCGCCAGATCGCCTGGCTGCTGCGGGCCGGCCAGCAGCGCGTCGGCCAGCGCCTGCACGTCACGCAGCGACAGGTTGAAGCCCTGCCCGGCAATGGGGTGCAGGCTGTGCGCGGCATTGCCTAATACAACCAGATGAGGGCGCACCTGCTCCTGGGCTTCGACCAGTGCCAGCGGGTAAAGATGCCGTGCGCCGACCTGGCGCAGGGCGCCGAGGCGATAGCCGAATACATCCTGAAGCTCGCGCAGGAAGCTGCGCTCGTCGATCTCGGCCAGGCGCTTGGCGTCCATACCCTGACGGGTCCAGACCAACGCACAGCGATTCTCGGGCAGCGGCAGCAGTGCCATGGGGCCTTGCTCGGTAAAACGCTCGAAGGCTTGCCCGCGATGGGATTCGCCTGGGGTGATGTTGGCGATCAGCGCGCTCTGCTCGTACGGCGTGCGGCGCACATGTATGCCCAATTGCTCGCGCAAGCCCGAGCGGCCACCGTCGGCCAGCACTGCCAGGTCGCACTCCAGGCTGGTGTCATCGTCCAGCTGCAAGCGATAACCACCGGCAACAGCCTGCATCGCCTTCACTTCGGCCGGGCAGCGCCAGCTCACCACCTCACTGTCCAGCCCTTGCCAAAGGCACTGGCCAAGCCAGGCGTTCTCGACCACGTAGCCCAACGCTGGCACACCCTCCTCCAGCGCATCCAGGCGGGTGCAGCCAAAGCGCCCACGGTCCGAGACCTGAATTTGCCGGATCGGCTCGGCACGCGGGCTGATCGCTTGCCACATGCCCAGGTGCTGATAGATCTGCCGGGTACCGAACGATAGCGCAGAGGAGCGTGCATCATAGCTGGGCTGGAAGCTGTCGCCCGGGGCGAACGGCTCGATCAGCAGGATCTTCCAGCCACGCGCCTTGGCGCCAGCCTGCAGGGCCAGCGCCAGGCTGGCGCCGACCAGGCCGCCACCAATGATCGCCAGGTTGACTCGGTTCATGCCGCGTCCTTACGTGCCGCCAGCATCAGCGCCTCGATCTCGGCGACCGTCCGGGGCACGCCCGACGTCAGAATTTCACAACCTTGCCTGGTCACCACCACGTCGTCCTCGATCCTTACGCCGATGCCACGCCATTTCTTCGCGACCTGCTGATTGTCGGCGGCAATGTAGATACCCGGTTCGACGGTCAGCGCCATGCCGGGCTCCAGCACTCGCCACTGGCCGCCGACCTTGTACTCGCCCACATCGTGCACATCCATGCCGAGCCAGTGCCCGGCACGGTGCATGTAGAAGGCGCGATACGCTTCACTTTCGATCAGCGCCTGCACCTTGCCCTTGAGCAACCCCAACTCCACCAGCCCTTCGGTGATTACCCGCACGGTCGCTTCATGGGCGTGGTTCCAGTGCTTGCCGGGAGCAATTTCGGCGAAGGCAGCGGCCTGGGCCTTGAGCACCAATTCATAAATGGCCTTCTGCTCAGGCGAAAAACGCCCGCTGACCGGGAAGGTGCGGGTGATGTCGCTGGCATAGCAATCGATTTCGCAACCGGCGTCGATCAGCACCAGGTCACCGTCCTTGAGCGCGGCATTGTTTTCTTGATAGTGCAGGATACAGCCATTGCGGCCAGCCGCGACGATCGACCCGTAGGCTGGCATTCTTGCCCCACCCTTACGGAATTCGTAGTCCAGCTCGGCTTCCAGGCTGTACTCGTGCAGCCCTGCCCGGCAGGCCTGCATGGCCCGCACATGGGCGCGTGCAGAAATGTCTGCAGCGGCGCGCATCACTTTCACTTCCGCCGCTGATTTATACAGACGCATGTCGTGCAGCAGATGATCCAGGGCAACAAACTCGTTGGGAGGCTGGGCGCCAAGGCGCGCCTTGGAGCGGATCACGTTGATCCAGTCCATCAGCCGGCGGTCGAACTCGGGGTTGCTGCCCATGGCGCTGTAGACCCGTTCGCGACCTTCGATGAGGCCTGGGAGGATCTCGTCGATGTCGGTGATCGGGAAGGCATCGTCCGCGCCAAAGTCGCGGATGGCACCTTCCTGGCCGGCCCGCAGGCCGTCCCATAGCTCACGCTCGGGATTACGCTCGCGGCAGAACAGTACGTACTCGCCATGCTCGCGCCCCGGGATCAGCGCAATCACCGCCTCCGGCTCCGGGAAGCCGCTCAGGTACTGGAAATCGCTGTCCTGGCGGTACACGTGTTCGACATCGCGGTTACGAATGGCGACCGCGGCAGCCGGCAGGATGGCAATGCTGTTGGGGACCATCTGCGCCATCAGCGCCTTGCGCCGACGGGCATATTCGGCCTTGGGTATGCGGCTCATGGGCAAGACTACCCCCGGTTGATCAGTGCAGCGAAGGTTTTGGCGCGGGCGCGGCGGGCGCGGCCAGCTCTGTGTAGAGCAGCAGCGGCGCAACGCGCAGATACTCCATGACTTCCATGTAGTCGCTTTCGCCGTCCTCGGATTCCTCCAGCGCTTCCTGGACCTGGGAAATGGCCACCAGGTCCTGGAGCACTTCCTTGGCATCAGTGGACAGGTCCTTGCCGCCAGCATTCAGCCCGAAGCCGGCGATGAAGCCCTGGCACCACTGGCCCAGGGCCGTGGCACGCTCGGTCAGCGAGGTTTCATCGGTTGGCAGCAGCAGCACGATGGCAATGTCCTCGCCGGTCAGCTCGGCCTTGACCATCTCCTGCAGGCCGATCAGTGCAGCGCGCACATTGTCTTCAGGTTCGTTTTCCAGCACCCCGGCAGCATCGGCCAGCCAGGCATCGGCGTCGAAGCCGGCACCGGCGCAACTGCGGCCAATCAGCAGGCCGTGCAGCTCGGCGGGGGAAACAGGGTGGCCGTTGCTCGAGAGCAGTGCGGCGAATGCGGTGTAGGGCGATTGGGTATTAGGCATGGGCGGCTAGGCGCCAGACGGCGCATTTGACTAGAATGAAGGCCTTGTATCCTAGCACCGGCAGGCGCGCCAAGACCATCGGCACTGGCCGTCACCGCTCAGGGAGAGGCATCATCGACGGGTGATTCATGACGGAGCGAATCGAGTGCAACCCACGCAAGAGAACGACCTGCAAGCATTGATGAGCCGGTTCGAGTCGCTGATCGAGCGGGTCGAGCAACTTAAACGGCAAAATGCACTCCTAGTAGCTCAGGAAAAATCCTGGCGCGAAGAGCGCGCCCACCTCATCGAAAAGAACGAGATCGCCAAGCGCAAGGTCGAGTCGATGATCTTACGCCTCAAGGCCCTGGAGCAAGACTCATGAGCTCAAGCAATAGTGTCACCGTGCAGATCCTGGACAAGGAATACTCGATCATCTGCCCGCCGGAAGAACGCAACAACCTGGTCAGCGCGGCACGCTACCTGGACGGCAAGATGCGCGAGATCCGCAGCAGCGGCAAGGTGATCGGTGCCGACCGGATCGCGGTGATGGCCGCATTGAACATCACCCACGAGATGCTCCACCGCCAGGACGACCGCACCGACGCCCCCGCTGGTAGCGCCACCCGCGAACAGGTCCGCGACCTGCTCGATCGCGTCGACAAGGCTTTGTCCGACGACACGGATACCAAAATCGGCTGAGGTTGGTATACTGGCGCCACTCCCTGGTGGATGCGCCAGTCGGTTATGTCCCTGAGCCGATACGCACAACCACGGGGGTTGCACGCTGGGGCCGGTGTGCATGTCCGCCCGACGGAAAGCCTTAACGCCCCCTGCAATCTCCACCTTGAACTTTCGGGTTCAAGGGCTACACCGATAGCGGTCTTATCGGGGAGCCTGTTTTCGATTGCCCACCCCGGTGGGCAGTTCTCGCTTTTAGCTTCGACACCTGGGAACGCCCGTGCCATGACCGACACCGCGCCGCTCACACGCCCCCAGCTTCGTCGCCTGCTTCGCAATGCCCGTCGCGCGCTCACGCCAGCCCAGCAACGCCAAGCCTCCCTTGGGCTGTATCGGCAGCTGGCGCAAAACCCGCTTTTCCGCCGCGCCCGGCACATCGCCCTGTACCTCCCCAACGACGGTGAAATCGACCCGCAGCTGCTACTGCGCGAGGCGCAACGGCGCGGCAAACGTACTTACTTGCCGGTACTGCACGCCTGGCCGCGTACGCGCATGGTGTTCCAGCGGTTCGAGAAGGGTGAACGGCTCAAGCGCAACCGTTTCCGTATTCCAGAGCCGCTGACTGACCGCAAGCGCCAGCGCCCGATCTGGTCGCTGGACCTGATCCTGCTGCCACTGGTGGGCTTCGATGAAGCCGGCGGGCGGCTAGGCATGGGCGGGGGCTTCTACGATCGCAGCCTGGCTTACCAGGCGCGACGCAAGACATGGAAAAAACCCCTGCTGCTGGGGCTGGCCCATGAATGCCAGAAGGTCGAACGACTGGCGCAGGCCAGCTGGGATGTACCACTGCAGGGCACGGTTTCGGACCGTGCCTGGTACCTGGCGCCGAAATAACCGGCGTCAGCGGGGACGGTTCAGCGCTGCTGCTGGCCGGCTTCGACCGGTGTCTGGTACGCGGTATCGAGCTTGCGCTCCCAGATACCTTGCGCGTAACCGGTGGTAACCACACCCAGACCAAAAATGAAGACTAGGACCCAGAGCAGGTCCGGTTTGCGTTGATTCATCGAAGAATGCCCCCCTAGGCATACTTACTGGCTCGGCGACCTTCTTGGTGCCGCCGGAGCATATGACGTTAAAATCGGCGCATTTTCCGACAACCTGAGTCGACACGCAAACGTTGACGCCAACCGGCTGTCGGTTTCGTGCAACAGGTTATTTCAAACCTTTTCAGGAGCAGTATCCATGGCCTACTGGCTGATGAAATCCGAGCCCGATGAGCTTTCGATCGAAGGCCTGGGCCGCTTGGGCGAAGCTCGCTGGGACGGCGTGCGCAACTACCAGGCGCGCAACTTTATGCGCGCCATGAACGTAGGCGATGAGTTTTTCTTCTACCACTCCAGCTGCCCTCAACCTGGCATTGCCGGGATCGCCCGAATCACTGCAGCGGCCTACCCGGACCCGACTGCGCTGGACCCTCAGAGCCATTACTACGACGCCAAGGCCACTGCCGAAAAGAACCCTTGGAGCGCCGTGGATGTGGCGCACGTGAAGACATTCAGGCAGGTACTGGGGCTGGGCTTGCTCAAGCAGCAAAGCGCGCTGGAGGAATTGCCGCTGGTTCAGAAAGGCACTCGGCTGTCGGTGATGCCGGTGACCGCAGAGCAGTGGGCGGCGATCATTGCGCTAAGCACATGACCGGCCCCGCGAAGGGGCCAGCCTGGATCTCGTTCACTGCACGATCAGGTTATTGAACAGCAGGTCCTCGACAATCGGCTTGCCCTCTTCTGCTTCCATCACCTGCTGCACTTGCTTGAGTGCCTCTTGGCGCAGTTTTTCCTTCGCTTCGACGTTGCTCAAGTTATCCACACCCTGCTGGGTGAACAGCGCCACCAGCTGGTTGCGAATCAACGGCTCGTGGTGCTTGACCGCCTTGGCTGCCTCGTCGCCAGTCACGCGCAGGGCTACGTCAGCCTTGTACACGCGCAACCTGGGGCCACCATCGAGGGCATAGTTGCCTACAAAGGGCGGGCTCAGGCTGATATAGGAGACCTTGGGGGCTCCTTCCTTGGCTTCTTCGGCCAGAGCCGCCGCTGGCAGCATCAGGGCCAGCACCATCAAGATCCACGCTTTCACGAATTCGCTCCTCAAAACAATTGGCGCCAGCTTACCCAGCATGCGACCCAAACCCAAGCCCGGGCTTATGCCGCCCCATCAGGGCGAGCCATGCTCGTTGACCCGGCAGGTCGCCCTCCTACACTTATCGGCCACTACCCGCAAAGGAATAGCCCGATGAAAGCTGTGTTGTGTAAAACCTTGGGGCCCGCACGCAACCTGGTTCTGGAAGAGGTGGCCAGCCCGGTACCGAAGAAAAACGAAATTCTGCTCGAGGTGCATGCGGCCGGGGTCAACTTCCCAGATACCCTGATCATCGAAGGCAAATACCAGTTCCAGCCACCGCTACCGTTCTCTCCAGGTGGCGAGGCGGCGGGTGTCGTTGCCGCTGTGGGCGAGCGCGCCGGTGCCTTACAGGTCGGGGACAGAGTGATGGCCCTCACCGGCTGGGGGGCGTTCGCCGAACAGGTGGCCGTGCCGTTCTACAACGTGCTGCCCATCCCCGAAAGCATGGACTTCACCACCGCTGCCGCCTTTGGCATGACCTATGGCACCTCGATGCACGCGCTCAAGCAGCGCGGCCAGTTGCAGCCAGGGGAAACCCTGTTGGTGCTAGGTGCGTCCGGTGGCGTCGGCCTGGCGGCCGTGGAGATCGGCAAGGCGATGGGCGCCAAGGTGATCGCAGCTGCCAGCAGCGCCGAGAAACTGGCTGTGGCCAAGTCTGCAGGTGCGGACGAGCTGATCGACTACAGCCAGGCCAGCCTCAAGGAGGAAATCAAGCGTCTGACCGGCGGCCAAGGGGTAGATGTGATCTATGACCCGGTCGGCGGTGAACTGTTCGACCAGGCCGTGCGCGGGCTGGCGTGGAACGGGCGGTTGCTGGTGGTCGGCTTCGCCAGCGGGACGATTCCACAGATGGCGGCCAACCTGGTACTGCTCAAGGGCGCCGCGGTGTTGGGGGTATTCTGGGGGGCCTTTGCCCAGCGCCAGCCGCAGGACAATGCGGCCAACTTCAGCCAGCTGTTTGCCTGGCATGCCGAGGGCAAGCTGAAGCCCCTGGTATCGAAGACTTACCCGCTGGCCGAGGCGGGCGCGGCGATCGAGCAGCTGGGCCAAAGGAAAGCGGTAGGTAAGTTGGTGGTACAGGCCAGATGATCATTTGAGAAAAGGCTGACCCCGCAGCGCGCTTCGCGGATGAGCCCGCGAAGAGCGCTGCACCGCCCGATCAGACCTCACGCAGGTTGTGGCAGCGCCTGAAGCGCGCTTCGAGGTTGCGGTCGGGCATCTGGTGGCTGCGCAGTGCGTTCAACGTCTGCTCGACATACTCACGCGTGGTGCCATAGCGCCCTTTGGCACTGGCAAGAATCTGGCTAAGAAGCGTATCGGGCAAATTCCCGGCGTAGCACGGCAGGTGTCGCTCAAGTACGAAGCCCAAGGCCTGCACCTTGTTGCCATCACCCAGCCGGCAGCTGAGCCAGTGAGGCCGGTACGCCGGGTACGGCATCTCTCTTTGCCACAAGGCCATCAGCGAGTCGTCGAGGTTGCTTTCATCGAGGCGGTAGGCAAAACCGCTGCACGAACCGCCGCGGTCGAGGCCGAATACCAGGCCTGGCGTTTCCGGCGTGCCCCGATGCTCGTGCGACCACAGATAAAGGCCACGGTGATAGCCATGCACCCGTGCACGCTGGCGCTCTACCGAACTGCACTCCGGGCGCCATATCAACGAACCATAGGCAAATAACCAGACCGGGCCGCCGTGATGGCGCGACATGGTGGTATGCATGGAGTTGATCAATTGCTCGCGGGTCAGTTGCTGGCCGAAGTCGAGTGCCGGAGGATAAGTGCTTTTCCAGGCTAAACTTTCAAGTGCCGACATAAGCTGCCGCCATTATTCCCTGTGAACTACTGATAGCGCGAAAAGCCCTGTAGGGCGGGGCTTGCGCCGATGCCCTTGGAGGCTGCAATCACCTTAAGAAGAAGCGCGCCAACACTCAAGCCCTGGAGCCTGAGTTTCACGCGAACTTCCGACGACTGGAGCGCCTTGCTGCAAAGTATAGTGAAAGTTATTAGGCAAGGCGGCAGGAATTACCGCCTTATACCCACTACTTTGAACTTCGGTTATTAACCACGCGGGGCGTAGGCAAACACATCAGCGCGCATGCGATGCGCATCCATACCGGCCTCGACCAGGGCATCGAGCGTGGCATAAACCATGTTGGGCGAGCCACTGGCATAAACGTGAACCGTATTGAGGTCTTGCACGTCCTCGCATACCGCCTCGTGCAACATGCCACAACGGCCTTCCCAGCCACACAAGTCGCTCACCACCTTGTGCAGGAACAGGTTGGGCAAGCGCTCCCACTCGGCCCAGTGCTCGATGGCGTAGAAATCCTCAGGGCGTCGCACCCCCCAGTAGAGGTGCACCGGGTGCTTGAAGCCCTGGGCGCGGCAATGCTCGACCAGGCTGTGCATCTGCCCCATGCCGGTCCCCGCAGCGATGAGCACCAGGGGCCCATCGGGCAACTCGGCCAGGTGGGTGTCCCCGAATGGCATCTCGATGCGCGCGACAGGGTCGCGCTGCAACTGCGCCAACAGCTGCCTGGCACTGTCTTCGCGGACCAGCACGTGAAGCTCAAGGTCGCGCCCACTGTGGGGGGCAGACGCCAGCGAGAACGCCGCCGGCTTGCCGCCCTCGCGCTCGATCATCAGGTACTGCCCGGCGTGATAGCGCAGTGGCTTGCCAGCCGGCGCACGCAAGCGCACGCGCCAGACGTCGCCACCTACCTCGACGCATTCAGTGACGCTGCATGCCAGCTTGCGCACTGGCAGCTCGCCCAAGGCCAGCACACCATCCCAGAGCAGCACGCAGTCCTCCAGTGGTTCGGCGATGCAGGTGAACAGCTCACCATGGTCGCGCACCTCACCATTCTGGCGAACGCGACCCTCGACCAACAATGCGGCGCACACATGGCAATTGCCATTGCGACAGCTGTTCGGGCAGTCATAGCCCAGCCGCCGCGCTCCATCCAGGATCCGTTCCCCGGGTTCGAGCGCCAGCACCGCCCCGGACGGCTGCAACGTTACCTGCATCAATCTATTCCCAACTGGTCCCACAACTCATCGATGCGGCGGGTGACGGCCTCGTCCTTGACGATGACCCGGCCCCATTCGCGTGTAGTCTCGCCCGGCCACTTGTGGGTGGCATCCAGGCCCATCTTCGACCCCAGGCCCGATACCGGCGACGCAAAGTCCAGGTAGTCGATCGGCGTGTTGTCGATCATCACCGTATCACGCTTGGGGTCCATGCGCGTGGTGATGGCCCAGATCACGTCATTCCAGTCACGGGCGTTGATGTCGTCATCGGTGACGATAACGAACTTGGTGTACATGAACTGTCTCAGGAACGACCACACACCCAGCATCACGCGCTTGGCGTGGCCCGGGTACTGCTTCTTCATCGTCACCACCGCCATGCGGTACGAGCACCCTTCCGGCGGCAGGTAGAAGTCGACGATCTCCGGGAACTGCTTTTGCAGGATTGGCACGAACACTTCATTGAGTGCCACGCCAAGGATGGCTGGCTCATCTGGCGGCCGACCGGTATAGGTGCTGTGGTAGATCGGTTTTTGCCGGTGAGTGATGCGTTCGACGGTGAACACCGGGAAGCTGTCCACTTCGTTGTAGTAGCCGGTGTGGTCACCATAGGGGCCCTCCGGGGCCATCTCCCCCGGGTGGATCACACCCTCGAGGATGATCTCGGCGGTGGCAGGTACCTGCAGGTTGCTGCCTCGGCATTTGACCAGCTCGGTGCGGTTGCCGCGCAGCAGGCCAGCGAAGGCGTACTCGGAAAGCGTATCGGGCACCGGCGTGACGGCGCCGAGGATGGTTGCCGGGTCAGCGCCCAGGGCAACGGCGACCGGGAACGGCTGGCCGGGGTTCTTCTCGCACCACTCGCGATAATCCAGCGCACCACCGCGGTGGCTCAACCAGCGCATGATGACCTTGTTGCGGCCGATGACCTGCTGGCGATAAATGCCCAGGTTCTGGCGGTCCTTGTTCGGCCCGCGAGTCACGGTGAGGCCCCAGGTGATCAGCGGCGCCACGTCGCCCGGCCAGCAGTGCTGGATCGGCAGTTGGCCAAGGTCGACGTCATCGCCCTCGACCACCACCTCCTGGCAAACGGCATCCTTGACCACCTTCGGTGCCATGGACACGACCTTCTTGAAGATCGGCAGTTTCGACCAGGCATCCTTGAGGCCTTTCGGCGGCTCCGGCTCCTTGAGGAAGGCCAACAGCTTGCCGATCTCGCGCAGCTCCTCGACCGATTCGGCGCCCATGCCCATGGCCACCCGCTCCGGGGTGCCGAACAGGTTGCCGAGCACCGGGATATCGAAGCCCGTGGGCTTTTCGAACAACAACGCCGGCCCCTTTGCACGCAGGGTGCGGTCACACACCTCGGTCATTTCCAGGACGGGGGAGATCGGAACCTGGATGCGCTTGAGTTCACCGCGCTGTTCCAGGCCACGGATGAAGTCGCGCAAGTCGCGATACTGCATGCATGAGCCTCGTGTTGGCCGTATCGGTCGGGGTGCAGAGTGTAGCGCCGTTCAGTGCTCAATGGCCAAAAATGACTTGGGGCCGCTTCGCGCCCCATCACCGGCAGGCCGGCCGCCACAAGGGTCGCAGAGGACCTGTGGAAGCCGGCTTGCCGGCGATGGGGTGCGAAGCAGCCCCAATCATTGCTTGGACGATCTGAGCGCTTACTTGCGCTTCATCGACAGGAAGAACTCGTCGTTGGTCTTGGTCTGCTTGAGCTTGTCGACCAAGAACTCGATGGCGGCGATTTCGTCCATCGGGTGCAGCAGCTTGCGCAGAATCCACATGCGCTGGAGTTCGTCGTCGGCGGTCAGCAGCTCTTCACGGCGGGTGCCCGAGCGGTTGATGTTGATGGCCGGGAACACACGCTTCTCGGCGATACGACGGTCCAGGGGCAGCTCCATGTTGCCGGTACCCTTGAACTCTTCGTAGATCACTTCGTCCATCTTCGAACCGGTTTCTACCAGCGCGGTGGCGATGATGGTCAGCGAACCGCCTTCCTCGATGTTACGCGCAGCACCGAAGAAGCGCTTCGGCTTCTCCAGGGCGTGGGCATCGACACCACCGGTCAGTACCTTGCCGGAGCTCGGGATCACGGTGTTGTAGGCACGCGCCAGACGGGTGATGGAGTCGAGCAGAATGACCACATCCTTCTTGTGCTCGACCAGGCGCTTGGCCTTCTCGATGACCATTTCGGCAACCTGCACGTGGCGGGTTGGCGGCTCATCGAAGGTCGAAGCCACCACTTCACCGCGCACGGTGCGCTGCATTTCGGTCACTTCTTCCGGGCGCTCGTCGATCAGCAGAACGATCAGGTGGCACTCGGGGTTGTTACGGGTGATGTTGGCCGCGATGTTCTGCAGCATGATCGTTTTACCGGCTTTCGGCGGGGCGACGATCAGGCCACGCTGGCCCTTGCCGATCGGCGCGCACAGGTCGATGACGCGGCCGGTCAGGTCTTCGGTGGAACCGTTGCCGGCTTCCATCTTCAGGCGCTTGTTCGGGAACAGCGGCGTCAGGTTTTCGAAGAGGATCTTGTTCTTTGCGTTTTCCGGGCGATCGAAGTTGATCGTGTCGACCTTGAGCAGCGCGAAGTAACGCTCCCCTTCCTTCGGCGGGCGGATCTTGCCGACGATGGTATCGCCGGTACGCAGGTTGAAGCGGCGGATCTGGCTAGGCGAGACGTAGATGTCGTCGGGGCCGGCCAGATAGGACGCATCAGCCGAACGCAGGAAACCGAAACCATCCTGGAGAATCTCCAGCACGCCGTCACCTGAGATCTCTTCGCCGCTTTTCGCGTGCTTCTTCAGCAGGGCGAAAATCACGTCCTGTTTGCGCGAACGGGCCATGTTTTCGATGCCCATCTGTTCGGCCATTTCCAGCAGATCGGTAATCGGCTTTTGCTTGAGTTCAGTCAGGTTCATAAGGGGAATGACGTAATCATGTATGAAGGGAGGATTAAGCTTCTGGCTTAATGAAGCCGCGCCGCTAGAAGGCGATAGGATCGCGCACAGATTCTAATTAGGAGTGCGTCGGCGACGGCGTGCAGGGGGCACTGGAGAAACAGTGCGAGGCCGAATGTAACACTTGCTTTTTTAGACGTCTAGTGGGTTGGAAAAGAAAAGCCCCGGAATTTCCGGGGCTTTTTCACATCACAGGTGGGCGTCGAGGAACGCAGCCAGCTGGGATTTGGACAGGGCGCCGACCTTGGTGGCCTCGACGTTGCCGTTCTTGAACAGCATCAGCGTCGGGATGCCACGCACGCCGTGCTTGGCCGGGGTTTCCTGGTTGTCGTCGATGTTCAGCTTGGCGACGGTCAGTTTACCCTCGTAGGTGCTGGCGATGTCGTCCAGAACTGGAGCGATCATCTTGCATGGGCCGCACCATTCAGCCCAGTAGTCGACCAGCACCGGGCCTTGGGCTTGCAGGACTTCGGCCTCAAAGGTGGCGTCGGTGACGTGTTTGATAAGGTCGCTGCTCATGGATATCTCCAGGGTCGTAAGCAAAAATCGTGGCCCATCATAGCCGCACCCACGCGCTACAGGAAGTCACGGACGATTGAGTGTCACTATAGTTGTGCAAGACGCCACGAATCGAAACTGTCACAGAAGTGTCATAGCATCGACTGGCACATTGCCTTGCATCAAGCCCTGGCGAGTCGCGCGTTGGCGACAGCCTGCTAACGTGGCACGATTGCCGGGTTACCGACCGAGACTACTCAGATCATGCCGCATACCTTAGCGAAGAACCTGTCCCTGATTGCCGCCATCGACCTGGGCTCCAACAGTTTTCACATGGTCGTGGCCAAGGCTCACCATACCGAAATCCGCATCCTGGAACGGCTTGGGGAGAAGGTTCAGCTCGCCGCTGGCATCGACGAAGCACGCATGCTCAGTGAAGAAGCCATGGTCCGGGGCCTGGAATGCCTGAAACGCTTTGCCCAACTGATCAACGGCATGCCTGCAGGCGCCGTGCGCATCGTTGGCACCAACGCCCTGCGCGAGGCGCGCAACCGCAACGAATTCATCCAGCGTGCCGAAGTGATCCTCGGCCACCCTGTGGAAGTGATCTCCGGCCGCGAAGAAGCGCGCCTGATCTACCTGGGCGTGTCCCATACCCTGGCCGACACCCCCGGTAAACGCCTGGTCGCCGACATCGGCGGCGGCAGCACCGAGTTCATCATCGGCCAGCGCTTTGAGCCGCTGCTGCGTGAAAGCCTGCAGATGGGCTGCGTCAGCTTCACCCAGCGCTATTTCCGCGATGGCAAGATCACCCCGGCCCGCTACGCCCAGGCCTACACGGCAGCGCGCCTGGAGCTGATGAGCATCGAGAACGCCCTGCACCGCCTGACCTGGGATGAAGCGATTGGCTCGTCCGGTACCATCCGCGCCATCGGCGCCGCGATCAAAGCAGCAGGCCTGGGCAATGGCGAAGTCAACGCCGAGGGGCTGGCATGGGTCAAACGCAGGCTGTTCAAGCTGGGCGACACCGACAAGATCGACTTCGACGGGGTCAAACCCGACCGCCGCGCCATCTTCCCAGCCGGCATGGCGATTCTCGAAGCGATCTTCGACGCGCTGGAACTGCAACGCATGGACCATTGCGATGGCGCGCTGCGTGAAGGCGTGCTGTTCGACCTGCTTGGCCGCCACCACCACGAAGACGTGCGCGAACGCACCCTGAATTCGCTGATGGAACGCTACCACGTCGATCAGGGCCAGGCGGCGCGCGTCGAGCGCAAGGCGCTGCACGCTTTTGACCAAGTGGCCAAGGCGTGGGACCTTGAAGAGGGTAACTGGCGCGATCTACTGGGCTGGGCTGCCAAAATTCACGAAATCGGCCTGGACATCGCCCACTATCACTACCACAAGCATGGCGCCTACCTGATCGAACACTCCGACCTGTCGGGCTTCTCGCGTGAAGACCAGCAGATGATGGCGCTGCTGGTCCGTGGCCACCGGCGCAACATCCCCAAGGAAAAGTTCGCCGAACTGGGCGATGAAGGGGTGAAACTGCTGCGTCTTTGCGTACTGCTGCGCTTCGCCATTCTGTTCCATCACATCCGCGGCACCCAACAGATGCCGAAGGTGCAACTGCAGGCCGCAGACAATAGCCTCGATGTGGCCTTCCCGGCCGGCTGGCTGGAGCAGAACCAGCTGACCCAGGCCGACTTCGCCAACGAGGCGGAGTGGCTGACCCGGGTCAACTTCGTCCTCAGCGTACGTTAAGTACCGGGTTGCTCAGGCGCTCCAACAGGGTCGCCTGGGCGCTGCGCGGGTTCTGGTTGCCGGTCGGCGTGCTGCGCACATAGCGCCCGTCCGGCTGCAGCGTCCAGGCGTGGGTGTTGTCGGTCAGGTAGCCTTCCAGTTCCTTTTTCACCCGCAGCAGCAGCTTCTTGCCCTCCACCGGGAAGCAGGTCTCTACACGCTTGTCGAGGTTACGCTCCATCCAGTCGGCGCTGGACAGGTAAATCTGCTCGTCGCCGCCGTTGAGGAAGTAGAACACCCGGGTATGCTCCAGGAAGCGGCCGATGATCGAGCGCACCTGGATATTATGCGAAACCCCCGGAATGCCTGGGCGCAAGCAGCACATGCCACGGACCACCAGGTCGATCTTCACACCCGACTGGCTGGCCTTGTACAGGGCCTTGATGACCTTGGCATCGGTCAGCGAGTTGAACTTGGCGATGATATGCGCGGGTTTGCCTTCCAGGGCGAACTGGGTTTCCCGGGCAATCATGTCGAGCATGCCCTTTTTCAGGGTGAACGGCGCGTGCAGCAGCTTTTTCATGCGCAAGGTCTTGCCCATGCCGATCAACTGGCTGAACAGCTTGCCCACGTCCTCGGTGAGGGCGTCGTCGGAGGTCAGCAAGCTGTAGTCGGTGTACAGGCGGGCATTACCGGCGTGGTAGTTACCGGTGCCCAGGTGGGCGTAGCGGACGATCTCGCCCTGCTCACGGCGCAGGATCAGCATCATCTTGGCGTGGGTCTTGAAGCCCACCACGCCATAGATGACCACGGCACCGGCGGCCTGCAGGCGGCTGGCCATCTGCAGGTTGGACTCTTCGTCGAAACGCGCACGCAGCTCGATCACCGCAGTGACCTCCTTGCCGTTACGTGCCGCATCCACCAGCGCATCGACAATTTCCGAGTTGGCCCCTGAACGGTACAGCGTCTGGCGCACAGCGAGCACGTGCGGGTCCTTGGCGGCCTGGCGCAGCAGGTCGACCACGGGGGTGAAGGACTCGAACGGGTGCATCAGCAGGATGTCCTGCTTGCTGATGACACTGAAGATGTTGTCGGCGTTGGCCAGCAGCTTGGGGATCGCCGGGGTGAACGGCGTGTACTGCAGCTCCGGGTGGCTGTCCAGCCCGGTGATGCTGAACAGGCGGGTCAGGTTGACCGGGCCGTTGACCTGGTACAGCTCGCTCTCGCTGAGGCTGAACTGCTTGAGCAGGTAGTCGGACAGGTGCTTGGGGCAAGTGTCAGCCACTTCCAGGCGCACGGCATCACCGTAGCGGCGCGAGAACAGCTCACCGCGCAGGGCGCGCGCCAGGTCGTCGACTTCTTCCGAATCCAGTGCCAGGTCGGCGTTACGGGTCAGGCGGAACTGGTAGCAACCCTTGACCTTCATGCCTTGGAACAGGTCATCGGCATGGGCGTGGATCATCGAGGACAGGAACACGTAGTTGTCCCCAGGGCCACCGACGTCTTCCGGCACACGGATGACCCGCGGCAGCAGGCGCGGCGCCGGGATGATCGCCAAGCCCGAATCACGACCGAAGGCATCGACCCCTTCGAGTTCGACGATGAAGTTCAGGCTCTTGTTCACCAGCAACGGGAACGGGTGCGTCGGGTCCAGACCGATCGGCGTGATGATCGGCGCAATTTCGTCACGGAAGTAGCGGCGCACCCAGGTCTTGAGTTTGGGCGTCCAGTAACGGCGGCGGATGAAGCGGATCGCGTGCTTTTCCAGCTCCGGCAGCAGCACGTCATTGAGGATGGCGTACTGGCGCTCCACTTCGGTGTGCACCAGCTCGCTGATGCGCGCCAGCGCCTGATGCGGCTGCAGGCCGTCGGCACCGGCCTGTTCACGGGCGAAGTTGATCTGCTTCTTCAGGCCCGCGACGCGGATCTCGAAAAACTCATCGAGGTTGCTGGAGAAGATCAGCAGGAATTTCAGGCGCTCGAGCAGCGGGTAGGACTCATCCAGCGCCTGCTCCAGCACGCGGATGTTGAACTGCAGTTGCGACAGCTCGCGATGAATGTACAGGCTGCTGTCGTCCAGGCTTGGGATGGCGATGGCCGGCGCGGGGGCGGCATGCACCGGCGCGGGGGCGGCGGCCTCTGCTGCAGGCTCCGGGGCCTCTGGCAGATCTGGCGGGGTCTGCACCATCTCTTCAGGGACTGCCTGGGCATCCTTGATCGCGACAGGGGTTAGCACTTCATTATTCATCTGGCGTTCCTGGAGGACGTTAACGCCCTATCATCAATTGAGCGGGACGATAAGCGGCCATTATGACGTCTGTGTTACATCTATAGGCAAGCCCGCGACTTGTGGCTCAAGCCATTGTCCTTCTACCAATTGTTCACGTCGAGACGCGCCTGGGCACTTTCACGAACGCGCGTGAAGGGGTAGGCTGCGCGTTCATTTCGCCAGCACCTCAGAAAATGCTTCAACAATTCCTGCAGGATTTCGGCTATTTTGCCCTTTTTCTAGGCACCTTCTTTGAAGGCGAGACCATCCTGGTGCTTGCAGGATTCCTTGCGTTCCGCGGGTACATGGACATCAGCCTGGTGGTGATCGTGGCATTCTTCGGCAGCTATGCCGGCGACCAGCTGTGGTACTTCATGGGCCGCCGGCACGGGCGCAAGATCCTTGCGCGCAAGCCGCGCTGGCAGGCAATGGGCGACCGGGCGCTGGAGCATATCCGCCGCCACCCCGACATCTGGGTACTGAGCTTCCGCTTCGTCTATGGCCTGCGCACGGTGATGCCCGTGGCTATCGGCCTGTCTGGCTACCCACCCCGGCGTTACCTGCTGCTCAACGGCATCGGTGCAGCCGTGTGGGCCTTGGCCCTGGGCGCTGCCGCGTACCACTTCGGCGCCATTCTGGAAGGCATGCTGGGCAACGTGAAGAAGTACGAGCTATGGGTGCTCGGTGGCCTGCTGCTGCTCGGTGCCCTGCTGTGGCTGCGCCGGCGCTTTCGCACCTTGCGCGCCGAGCGCAAGGCCGCCGCACAAGCCCAGGCTGACGAGGCTGAGCAAACTGTAAAGCGCGAGCATGGCCCAGACCAAGGGCGTGACAACCCCTAAGCCCAGAGCGCCAGCCAGATACAGTGCGGGCGCATTCAACAACAGGCGCACCAGCTCCAGGCGCGCTGCCCACGGCCGGTTCTCCAAGGCCGCGCCCAAGGCAAACAGGCCCAAGGCCATCACCGCCCAGCCCAGCACCAGGGCCGCTGTCGGCACCTGCTCGGCAACGCTCATCAAGTAGCTGCCCAATGCCACGTAAACGGCGAACTGCAGCACCACGTAAACCTGCTGCGCCCGCCCCAGGGCCACCGCGAACTTACGGAACAGCGCCAGGTTCTGCTTGGCCTGTGGATAACGCGCGGCGACATCCGCCGGCCGCCAGCCCGTGGGCATGAACCAGATACGCAGTTTGTCCCACAGGCTTTCGGTGCGCCGGGCATCGTCCCAGAGCTGGGCATAGAACTGCAGGTTGGCCCATAACGGGTTCCAGCTGGCCAGCGGCGTGGTCACGCCAAACACCACGGGCTCGGCCGGATCTTCTTCCTTGAATGTGCCAAACAGACGGTCCCACAGAATGAACACACCGCCGTAGTTGCGATCCAAATAAACAGGATTTTGCGCATGGTGGACGCGATGGTTGGACGGAGTGATCAGTATCCATTCGAGCCAGCCCAACTTGGGAATGTGCCGGGTATGCACCCAGAACTGGTACAGCAGGTTGAGCGACGCCACCGTTATGAACACCCAGGGCGACACGCCGAGCAGCGCCAGCGGCAGGTAGAAGATCCACGAAAAGAGGAAACCGCTGCTGGTCTGGCGCAACGCGGTGGTGAGGTTGTACTCCTCGCTCTGGTGATGCACCGAATGGGCCGCCCACAGTACATTGCGCTCATGGCCCAAGCGGTGCAGCCAGTAATAGCAGAAGTCGTACAGCACGAACGCCAGCAACCAGACCCAGAGGGCGTGGTCCGGCAAGTGCAGCAGCGCCAGATGCTCCCACGCCAGTGCATAGGTCACCACCCCTACCCCTTTTGTCAGCAGGCCGGTGCTGGTGGAAAGCACGCCAGTGCTCAGGCTGTTGATCGAATCGGCCACGGTGAAATTACGCTGGCCACGCACACGGTCGGCGACCAGTTCAACCGCGATCAGCACGAAAAAGAACGGTACGGCCAGCAGAATCAGGTCCATGGACAGCTGCCTCCAAGGGTACCCAGAGAGATTAGGATGCTCCCATGGCAACCCCTATGGCCACATCTGCCAAACTAGAGGACATTTAGCGCCTCGACACTGGAGTAATGAGCATGACGAAAAAAGTAGCGGTGATTCTTTCCGGCTGTGGCGTCTACGATGGCGCCGAAATCCATGAAAGCGTGATCACCCTGCTGCGCCTCGACCAGCGCGGCGCGCAGGTGCAGTGCTTCGCGCCGAACATCGCGCAGCTGCATGTGATCAACCACCTCACCGGTGAGCAGGTGCCTGAGTCGCGCAATGTGCTGGTGGAATCGGCGCGCATCGCCCGCGGTGAGGTCAAGGACATCAGCGAGGCCAGGGCCGAGGACTTCGACGCGCTGATCGTCCCGGGTGGTTTCGGCGCGGCGAAGAACTTGTCCGACTTTGCCACTCAAGGTAGCGAGTGTACGGTCAACCCGCAGGTCCTGGCCTTGGCCGAAGCCTTTGCCGAAGCCTGCAAGCCGGTTGGCCTGATGTGCATTTCACCGGCACTGGCGGCGAAGATCTACGGCCCGGGTGTGGTCTGCACCATCGGTAACGATGCCGATACTGCCGCCGCGGTGGTCAAGATGGGTGGCACCCATGAAGAGTGCGATGTGCATGACATTGTCGAGGACACCCAGCGCAAGCTGGTGACTACGCCGGCGTACATGCTGGCCCAGTCGATCAGCGAGGCGGCTGGCGGCATTTACAAGTTGGTGGATCGTGTGCTGGAAATGACCCACGAGGCTGACTGATCAGCCCTTGGCCAAGCGGGCCAGAATACGGTCCAGCGCATTGGCGAACGCCTGCTTTTCGCGTTCGCCATAAGGCGCCTGGCCGCCGCCGACCTGGCCCTGCTCGCGCAACTCGGTAAACAGGTTGCGCACTGCCAGGCGGTCGCCCATGTTGCGCTCGTCGAACTCACGGCCACGTGGGTCCAGTGCCGCTACACCCTTCTTGATCAGGCGGTCGGCCAGCGGCACATCGCTGCAGATGACCAGCTCACCTGGCACGGCATGCTCGACCAGGTAATCATCGGCGGCATCCATGCCGCTGGGTACCACGATCAGCCGCACCACGGCGAAGGCCGGTTTGGCCACGGCCTGCCCGGCCACCATTACCACCTCGAGCTTGCGCTTGAGGGCGAATTTGACGATCAGGTCCTTGGCTGCCTTGGGGCAGGCGTCGGCGTCGATCCATATGCGCATTGCATGTTTCCTCTTGAAGCAGGTGGGGCAGTGCCCGATGCCCTTCAGTCGAGCGATTTGGGGCCGCTTTGCGGCCCATCGCCGGCAAGCTGGCTCCCACAGGTATGGACGCACAGCTTAGGAACGGCGAGGTACCGGTGGGGCTTGCCGGCGATGGGCTGCAGAGCAGCCCCGAAACCCTAACGACTGGCATCAAGCCTGCGCTCTCCTTGCGCGACTAGGGTCATGTTACTCGTCCCGGCGAAAGAAACACGCAATGGCACATCTATTTCAATGGCCCCGTGCAGTGGCAAAAGCAGCAATCGCAACAGATGGAGCCTGCAGCCTCAGTGAGCCTTGCCCATTGTGACGCTCTTTGCGCGCCGGCGTGCTCGTTCAGTGGTGGTTACGGGAGCGAGATGGCGGGAGGATCGAGCTTGGGTGGCAGTCGTGCGTAGGGTGAGACCCGGGGGTACAGGAACCCGGCAAGACCTAAGCCTGCCCGCGCACGACCGCCATGGCGCGGCGGTACCGAATGTGAACCGGGCGTCGCACGCCCGATCGCCTTGCGAGGCGTCCCGAGGACATTATTCCCGGAGCGCTTAACAGCCAAGACGGCACCATTGCGACAGGCATCGTAGGGTAAGTCGCCAGAGTGAAAGAACTGAAGCATTTGGTTTCAGGTTCGGAAACGTCTTACGGCTTTGCGGCGGCTGCGAGGGCTTCGCCCTCGATCGCCGGCAAGCCGGCTCCCACAAATACGGCGCAAGCCTCAAAAACTGCCGAAGTCTAGCTCCCAGAGATTCTGGCATAGGCCTCAAGAAATGCCGCAGCCCAGTGGGAGCCGGCTTGCCGGCGATCACCGGCGAAGCCGGTGCCATGCAGCGCTGCGTCTGCATCGCAGGCAAGACTGTTGCTAACAATAGGGCCCGGCTTGTCGGCGATGGCCCTGCAGAAACAGCAGGTACCAATTGAGCCCAACCTAGTGGAACCGTCGCTACTAGCCTCATGAGCAAACCATCAGGAGGCAGGGAACATGGATCGTCCCCATTTAAATCAGCCAAGGGTTGGCAGGTTCTCAGAAAGGCATCGGTTGTACCTTCTCACCAGCACCACATTGCACAGGGCCCCTGTGCTGGGTGAGTTTCACTCGGCCCGCTTGTTGGTCAGCTAGCTGCGCGAGGCCGAGGCAGAAGGTGCAGCGCGGTCTTTAGCCTGGGTTGTAATGCCTGATCATTTCCACTGGTTGATCGAGCTGGGGCCGGTGAGCCTGAAAACGTTGATGCGCCGAGTGAAGTCACGCAGCACCTGTGCCATCAACCGCCATCTCGGGCGATATGGGCGGCTTTGGCAGAAGAGCTTTCATGACAGGGCGTTGCGGCGAGAAGAGGACGTGCAGGCTGTGGCGCGGTATATCGTCTTGAATCCTAAGCGGGCAGGGTTGGTTGAGCGGGTGGGGGATTATCCGCATTGGGATGCTATCTGGGTTTGACTCGCAGGGCCTATCGCCGGCAAGCCGGCCACACCAACCGCGTCAACTTTTAGAAATTGGGTAAGACAGTTGCACCTACAGGTACAGCGCAGCGCTCAAGAGCTGCGCGGTACCTGTGGGCCGGCTTGCCGGCGATGGGGCCTCAAGGCTTGGCGGTATCCTTCCACCCACCGCCCAACGCCAGGAACACCCCGATCTGCCCCATCGCCACCTGGCTGTTGGCCGCAGCCAGCTGCGCACGCATATCGGTATACGTCCGTGTCGCCTGCAAGTCCGCCAGGAATGACTCACGCCCCGCCTGGTAATACCGGTGCGTCTGGTCCGCCGCTTCTTTCGCCGATTTTTCCGCCTCGGCCAGCGCATCACGCCGGTCCAGCAAGGCGCTGTACTGGGCCAGGCGGGTCTGAGTTTCGCGAATGGCGTTGAGCACCACGCCGTCGAAATGCGCCAGCGCCGCCTGGGTCGAGGCCTCGGCCATGCGAATGCGCGCACGGGTGCCGTTGGTGGGGATGCTCCAGCTGATCTGCGGGCCGAAGCCCCACCGGTTGGTTGCAGGTTCCCCCAGGTTTTCGAGAATACCGATGGTACCGACCTGGGCGCCGATGCTGATGTCGGGATACAGCGCGCCCGTGGCCACGCCGATATTCGCTGTAGACGCCGCCAACTGGCGTTCGGCCTGGCGCACGTCGGGGCGGCGCTTGAGCAGCGCGGCGCCATCACCGACCGGCAACAGCTGGTTCAGATGTGGCAGCTCGGCACAATCGGCAGTGCCGGCCGGCAGTTGCTCCACAGGCTTGGCCAGCAGCGCAGCCAACGTGTACAAGCCAGTTTCCCGCTCGGCCTTGAAGCGCGGCAACTCTGCGCGCAGCGATTTGAACTGGGTCTGCGAGCGGGTGACCTGGGTTTCGTCACCCCGGCCAGCATCACGCAGACGCTGGTTGAGCTGCACGCTCTGCTGCTGCAGATCGAGCGACTCACGGGCGATGTGGTACTCCTCGTTGGCCGAACACACCTGGGTGTAAGCCTTCACCACATCGGCCACCAGCGTGATGCGGGCAGTATCGGCGGCGGCCTGCACAGCGTCGGCATTGGCTTTGGCGGCTTCGGTGCCGCGCTTGAAGGTGCCCCAGAGGTCAAACTGGTAGGAGGCACTGATGATCGCCTCGCCGATGTTGGCCACTGGCACCTTCTCGGTCAGCAGGAAAGCCTCGCCAGACTCCTGCAAGCGCTGGGCGCCGGCCTTGATGCCGCCATTGAAGCCACCCTGCGACTGCGCGACCTCGACCTGCGCACGGGCCTTGGCAATATTGGCGGCCGCCACGCGCAGTTCGGTGTTGGCACTCAATGCCTGGCGCACCAGCTCATTGAGGCGTTGATCCTGATACAGCTGCCACCAGTCCTCAGGTACCGGCGCCGACACCACGCTGGCAGCATCCTGGCGCAGTGGCCCACTGAGGTCGCTGCGCTGCACTGCCGCGTCCTTGGGCACTTCATAGTCCGGGCCGACCATCATGCAGGCCCCAAGCGACAGGCATAAGCCAGCCAGGATCAGCTGTTTCATGGGCGCGGGCCCTCGATGATCGAGACCGTGGCGGTACGCCCGGCGATCATGCGGAAGTCTTGCGGCACTTCATCGAAGGCGATGCGTACTGGGATCCGCTGGGCCAGGCGCACCCAGCTGAACGCCGGGTTGACGTTGGGCAGCAGGTTGCTGCCGCTGCTGCGGTCGCGGTCTTCGATGCCGGCGGCAAAGCTCTGCACATGGCCACGCAGGCGAGTGTTGTCGCCCATCACACGGATGTCCACGGCATCGCCAATGTGGATGCCGCCCAATTTGGTCTCTTCGAAATAGCCATCGACGTGATACGAAGCACTGTCGACGACCGAAAGCACTGGGCGGCCAGCCGTGACGAATTCGTGGTTACGTGGCGCGCGGTCGTTGAGGTAGCCGTCCACCGGGCTGCGCACCACCGAACGGTCAAGGTTGAGCTGGGCGGTGTCGACCGCCACTTGGGCCTCGCTCACGGCCGAACGGGCACGAGCCTCGCGGGACTGGCTTTCTTCCAGTTGCTCGGCTGCCACCAGGTTGCCCAGCTTACGGTTGCGCTGCGCTTCGCGAGAGGCTTGGGCCAGGGTTTCCTGGCGTTCGCCAAGGGTCGCCTTGGCCTGGCGCAGCGCCAGGGTGAAGCGGTCCTGGTCGATGGTGAACAGCACGTCGCCGCGTTTGACGGTCTGGTTGTCATGCACTTCGACCTTTTGGATCAACCCGGAAACATCCGGGGCGATCTGGATCACGTCGGCGCGGATGTGGCCGTCGCGGGTCCAGGGGGCGAACATGTAGTACACCACCATCTGCCACACGAGCACAGCGGCGAAGGTCACTACCAGCAAGGTCAGGACCACACGGCCCAGGGTCAGCAAAGGTTTTTTCATGGCAGCATCAGGCTTCGGCAAAAATGGTCCACCGCGCCAAGCAGCACGGCATACAGAGCAACGTTGAACAACGCCCGGTGCCAGACCAGGCGGTAGAAGTGCAGGCGCACCAGCACCGCGTGCACCCCCAGAAACAGCACGTAAGTGCAGACCATCATCACCAGCAGCGTGGGCAGGAACACCCCGCTGATATCCAGTTCACCGATCACAGGGGCGCTCCGTCGAGGCCGGGGGGCAGTTGCGGTTGTTCGGCAGGCTCGAGCATCACCTCGACACCCGGCAGCAATGCCAGGCGCAGGCCACTCAGGGCATGCAGCAGGTGCGTGCGGGCATCGCCGCGTTCGTACAGCTCATCCAGGTTCAGCGCCAGGCGCGCCCGCTTCATGTTGCGCAGCAGCGCCGCAGGGGCATGCAGGCGCTGACCGGCGCGCAGGCAGGCCTGGTAGTGGCCGCCCACTTCCTCGATCACCGTTTGCAGGCGTTCGCGGGCCTGGGTGCCTGCGCGCGGCAGGTAGGCCAGCAGGTCGAGCAGGTTCAGCCCCACGCGCAGGTCGCGCAGGGCTGCGCCAGTGTCCTGGCCGGTCTGCGACAGGCGCGGCAGGTGCTGCATCAGGCGGTCGAGCATCTGCACGCCGAGCTGGCGACGTTCGGCCAGGGTCGCCGGCGCAGTCATCTCGACGATGTCCCGCCAGGCGAAGCGAGTCATGCGTTTGGCGGCCAGTTCCACCCCGAAGGGGCGCATCACCAGGGTCCAGATGAACGCGAACAGAAGCCCTGCAGGCCCTGCCAGGTTGGAGTTGAGGAAGGTGAAGAAATCAGCGTCGTAGGCGCCCTGGATGCTGATGAAGGTGGAGGTGTTGACGATGGTCAGCAAAGTGCCCAGGTAGAAGCGGGGCTGCACGGTCAGGGTGCCGACGCATATGAACGGCACGGCGAATGCCAGCACCAGCATCGGGAAATCGTGCAGGTTGGGCAGCACCAGGAACAAGTACAGGCTGGAGAAGATGACCGACATCAGGGTCCAGAAGAAGAACCGGTAGATCTGCGGTGCGGGGTCGTCCATGGCGGCGAAGAAGCTGCATGACACGGCGGCGAGAATCACCGCACTGGCGCCGTCGTTCCAGCCCAGGCCAATCCACAGGCCGCAGGCGACGATGATCGCCAGCACGGTGGAAACTACCGAATACAGCATCAAGCCACGGTCGAAGAAGGGCGTCAGGCGGCCCAGGCGCCAGTGGCGGTAAACTGCGCGCCAAGGCTTGGGGTCATCCATGCGCAGGGCATGCTGCAAGGTGCAGCAGTCCTGCCAGAGGTCGGCCCACTCGGTCAGGCGATACAGTGCATTGGACAACAGCAGCTCAGCACGCTGGTCGAGGGCGGCGGCTCCGGGCTGCAGGCGGTCGATCTGCTCGTGCAGGGCGGTCCAGCGTGCTACCGAGGCACTGTCGGCGGTGCCCTTGAGCCATTCGCGAGCGGCGGCCAACACAGGCTGCAATTGGGCGAACTGCGCAGGGGCGCGGCCTTCGAGGGCCACCAGGGCGTCGTCGAGGGCGTCTATGACCGGCAACAGGTGGATCATCCGCCCACGCAGTTCGCGTGCGTTCTTCACCATATGCGGGCCTGCCCCCTCATGGCCCAACTGGCCAATCATCAACTCCAGCGAGTTGAAGGTGGTGACCATGGCACCGCGCATACCCCCTACTTTGTCGGCAGCCATATCCCGGGCGAGGTAGGTATCGCTGTAACGAATCGCCTCGGTGAACCAGGTGCCGGTCGAGCCGACCACGACAGGCGCCAGGCGTCGCGGCCAAAAAATGGCGCCGACCACAGCGGCGCAGACGATCCCCAGGCAGATTTCCTGAGCACGTGAAGACGCAACGTCGAACACTGCCAGCGGGTTGTCGACCACCGCCAGGGCGATCATCGGCAACGTATAGCCTGCCAGCATCAGCATGTAGTTGTTCGCGGTGCGCAGGTTCAGCGAGAGGTACAGCAATGTGCCGGTCCACAGGGCGATCGCGACGGTCAGCAACAATGGCGACTGCACCAGCGGCGGTACCAGGAAGACTGCCCCGCCAGCGCCGAGCAGCGTGCCAAGGGCGCGGTACAGGGCCTTGGAGCTGGTAGGCCCAACGAACGGGCTGGAAACGATATAGACCGTCGCCATCGCCCAGTACGGGCGTGGCAGCTGCATGAGCAGTGCGATGTACAACGCGATCATCGACGCGGCAAAGGTACGCACACCATAGAACCAGTCGCGGGCCGGCGGTAGCGAACTGAAGAAACCGTTCATGCCACCCCGCCAGTGCTGCCAAGGCCTGCCGCCTCGAAGGCACGAAGCACGCGCAAGGTGGCATGCAGGTCAGCTTCATCGATGCCCTGCAGCACTTCGTGGCGGACTCGCACCAGCTCAGCTTCGATGGCTTCGGCCAAAGCCCGGCCCTCGCCGGTCAGGCTCAGGGCCTTGGCACGGCGGTCCAGCGGATCCTCGCTACGGCATACCAGGCCGGCCTTGCACAGCTGGTCAAGCAGGCGCACGAGCGACGGGCTTTCCAGGCCCGCGGCCTGAGCCACGGCTACCTGGTGCACTCCATCGCCCAGGCGCACGATCATCAGCAAGGGTGCGGCGCAGGCTTCGGAAATGCCGTAACTGGTCAGCGCCGTATGGCAGATGCGCCGCCAATGGCGGGCGGAAACGATCATGCCAGTGCTGACTTGCAGGCGCAGTGAATCAAGCGTCATGTAAAGAACCAGGGATATTCATAGTTTGCTAACTATCAATATACGCCTGGCCCTCCCCCTGTCGTCAACCGCGGGCGACGGGGGGTGTACATGAATTGTTGTTCATCGAGGCTGTACCTGGTCCTCCAACTTCATCGCCAATGCCAGCGTACTGCCCATCTGCACGGCCCGATCCCGCCAATCCAGATAGCGCGCCGCATCGCTACGGCTGAAATGCACGGCCAGCTCCTCGGCCGCCTGCATGACCCCGGTCGCCGCCGCCAGCTCCAGCCAATACAGCCCGGCCTTGATATCGGCCTGCACACTCAAGCCATGCAACAAGCGGTAGCCCACCTCGAAGCGGCAACGCACCTCGCCCCGTTCGGCGCCACGAAGAAACCATTGGTAAGCCTGCGCAAGATCGACCTGCCAGCCCAGTTGCGCATCGCAGACTTCTTCTTCGTACAAATCGCCGAGTGCGGCTGCGGCATGCAGCAGGCCACGGTCAAAAGCATGGCGATAACACTCTGCGGCCTGGGCGTAAGAAACCTCCACACCCTTGCCGAAGTAGTGTTGCTGCCCCAGGTTGAACCAGGCGGCGGCATTGCCTTGCATGGCCGCCATGCGCAGCAGGTGCCCGGCCAGCACGGTGTCGGCACGCCAGTACTTGCCATTGAGCCAGACCCAACCCAGGTCATTGAGCGCCGCCACATGGCCAGCCAGCGCTTGATGGCGCAGGTCGGCATACACCGCTTGCAGGTCCGCCGCTTCGTCCAGACGGTTGACCAGCAGCGCCCGCTGGCTGGGCAACCCCACCCCGGCGAACAGCCGCTGTCGCCTGCCAGCGGGGGTCGGCGCGGGAATGACCTGCTCAGGCAGAAGACGGGCGAGCAGCGAGTGGATATTGCTGACAGCTGACATGTTCATCCTCATTGAACGACCCACAGGCCTTACTGCGGCTGTGATGAGGCGTGATTCTGCGCGACGTCACGTCAAAACCTGTCGCGAACGATTCGACGCCAGGCAACCAATTGGCGGCTGCTTGATCTGATCGGATCGTGGCTAATTGCCATGACCCGCTAATGCCGCCATCCTGATGCGGCAAGCCTAGACAAGGACGTTACCTTTTGCCGTTCGCCACCACCCGCTCCACCCTCAGCCGTCAGTGGGCGCTGTTGCGCCAGCTACCCAGCCGTTCCCCGGGCATTACCAGCGCAGAACTGGTGTGGCGCCTGCGCGATGTGGGTTTCAGCGTCAGCAAACGCACGGTTGAACGCGACCTCAACGAGCTGTCGTTGATCTTCCCGCTGGAGCGCAATGACAAGAGCATTCCGTTCGGCTGGCACTGGTCGGTCAACGCCGCGGGGGAGCTGCGCGGGAATTTTGACCTGCAGGGCTACTTGCGCGGTGAGGCGCTACAACCGGCGCAAGGTGATGGGCTGGTGCTGCAAGCCTGGGTCAACGACAGGGTGGCGCGGCAGTTGCGCGATCAGCCGTTGAGTGCAGACATGCAGCTGACTGCCCTGGAGCATGGGCATCGGCTGCAGGCGACGATGGAAGATGGCTGGGCGCTACGCTGGTGGGTGTTGAGCCAAGGGGACGCCGTGAAGGTCGAACAGCCGGATGAACTGCGCAGTGAGATTGCCCAGACCCTGAGCAAGGCGGCTGCGCAGTACCAGAATTAGGGGCCACTGCAGATCAGCGCTGCATCCCCCAGCGCCGCACGGTCGCCCGTTCCAGCGTATTGAATACCAGCCCTTCGACCAGTAGCCCGATCAGGATCACCACCGCCAACCCGGCAAAAACCTTGTCGGTATACAGCTCGTTGCGGTTCTGGAAGATGTACCAGCCCAGCCCGCCCTTGCCGCTGCTGGCACCGAACACCAGCTCGGCGGCGATCAACGTGCGCCAGGCAAAGGCCCAGCCGATCTTCAGCCCCGACAGGATCGACGGCAGTGCCGCGGGCACCAAGATGTGCAGCACCAACCGTAGCCCCTTTAGGCCATAGTTGCGCCCCGCCATGCGCAACGTCTCCGACACCCCCAGAAAGCCCGCGTAGGTATTGAGCGCCAGCGCCCAGAGCACTGAATGCACCAGCACGAAAATCAGGCTGTTGTCGCCCAGGCCAAACCACAGCAAAGCCAGAGGCAGCAGGGCAATCGCCGGCAACGGGTTGAACATTGAGGTCAAGGTACCGAGCAAGTCACGGCCCAACTGGGTGGATACCGCCAGGCTGGTAAGGCCGAACGCCAGCACGATACCCAGCACGTACCCCTTGAGCAGGATCACCAGCGACACGCCGACTTTGGCCGGCAGCTCACCGCTGAGCAGGCCGCCCCACAGCGCTGCGGCAGTCTGCAAGAAGCTCGGCAGCAGCAGGTCGTTGCCTTGGTAGCGGGCAATGGCCTCCCACAATGCTGCGATCACCACCAGGATCACCGCCTTGCGTAACCAGCCGTGCTGCCACAAGCGTTGCGCCAGCGGCAGGTTGCGTTCCAGAGGCACACTGAGCAGCGGCTCGAGCTGCACCTCGTATTCCTGTCGTACAGGTGTAGTGGTCATGGCTCAAGCTCCTGTCAGTAGGCGATGCGGATGTCGTTGAAACCCAGCTCCTCGGCCGGCCCGGGGGCATCGGCCTCGTCGAACAACAGCCGATGGATGCGCCGGGCGCTGGCCTGGAAGTCACTGGCGCCGAGGCTGCCGAGATCATACTGATGGCTGTGCACCTCGGCCCGCACCCGCCCCGGATGAGGTGACAGCAACAGAATGCGGTTGCCCACTACCAGCGCCTCTTCGATGGAATGGGTGACGAACAACAGGGTGAAGCGCACTTCCTCCCACAGCAGCAGCAGCTCTTCCTGCATCTTGCGCCGGGTCAGCGCATCGAGCGCGGCGAACGGTTCGTCCATCAACAGGACCTTCGGTTGCGTGGCCAGTGCACGGGCAATTGCCACGCGCGCTTTCATGCCGCCCGACAGGGTATGCGGATAAGCGTCGGCAAACGCCGCCAGGCCAACCTTGTCGAGGTAATGCAACGCGCGCTCTTCGGCCTCGGCTCGCTTGAGCTGGCCGGAAACGAGCAGCGGGAACATGACGTTCTGCTTTACCGTCTTCCACGGCGGCAGCTGGTCGAACTCTTGGAACACCACGATGCGATCGGGGCCAGGGCCGTTGACCGGCTGGCCCTGCAGCAGGATCTGCCCGTGTTGCGGGCTGATGAACCCGGCCACGGCCTTGAGCAATGTGGACTTGCCACACCCCGAGGGGCCCAGCAAGACAAAGCGGTCGGCACGGTCGACTTCGAAGCTGACCTGATGGGTGGCCCGCACCACGCGCTGCGCAGTACGGTATTCGAGGCTCAGGTTATCCACCTTGAGCAAGGGCGGTGTGGCCACACGGCTAAGGTTGCTGGCCGTGTGGCCTGGCAATGGGGCGGTCATGGTCGGTCAGCTCCCCTGCAGTGGGCGTTCATCCTGGAAGAAGTAGTCCCTCCACGACTCTGGCTTGTGCTTGATGGCGCCCACCCGGTAGAGAAACTCGGCCAGCTTGTAGGTGTTCTTCGGGGTTACCGTGAACTCGTACTGGGGGTTGTCGATCAGCTTGATCAGTACATCGCGGTCAATCTTGGCCTTGGTGACGCGGATATAGGTGTCGGCAGCCGCCGCTTTGTCCTTCTGGGCAAAGTCCGCAGCCTCGGCCAGGGCATCGACGAATGCCTGGTAAGTCTTGGGGTTGTCGTTGCGGAATTTCTCGGTGGCAAACAGCAAGGTCGGCGAGTTGGGGCCGAGCAGGTCATAGCTGTTGAGCACCACGTGCACGTCCTTGTTGGCCAATACCTGGTCCTGGAACGGCGGGTTGGAGAAGTGCCCGTTGAGCTCGGTGCCGCCAGCGAGCAACGCGGCGGTGGCATCTGGGTGCGGTACGGCCAGGGTGTACTTGTCGAGGCGGTTGTATTGCGTGTCGCCCCACTGCTGGGCAGCGGCGTACTGCAGCAAGCGTGATTGTACCGACACGCCCACGGCCGGCACGGCAATGCGGTCCTTGTCGGATAGGTCGGCGATGGTCTTCACGTTCGGGTTGCTGCTGACCAGGTAGTACGGGAAATTGCCCAGCGAGGCCACTGCCTTGACGTTCTGCCGGCCTTTGGTGCGGTCCCATACGGTCAGCAACGGCCCAACGCCGGCACCGGCGATGTCCACCGAGCCGGACAACAGCGCGTCGTTGATCGCAGCCCCCCCGGATAGCTGGGCCCAGTCGACGTCGATGTCGATGCCCTGCTCCTTGCCGTGCTTTTCAATCAGTTGTTGGTCACGCACCACATTGAGCAGCAGATAGACGATGCCGAACTGCTCGGCGATGCGGATCTTGCCTTCGGCATGGGCCAGGGTGGGGGCCGCAAGGCTGCCCACGACCAGGCTTGCGCCCAGGCTGATACTTGCCGCCAGGCGGCTGATGGATTTGCGCATGATGGTTTCCTCAGTCGTCAGAACGGGGCATCGCCCTGGATGGTGGTGCGGAAAAGCTTGCGCCGCAGGTGGGACGGGCAGCCTGTGGCAAGGTGGATCAGCGAGCGGTTGTCCCAGAACACCAGGTCGTGTGGCTGCCACTGGTGGCGGTAGATGTTCTGTTCGAGCACGCTCAGGGCATAAAGCTGCTGCAGCACATCGCGGCTTTCATCATCGGGCAGGCCGATGATCCGGGTAGTGAACCCTTCGCTGACGAACAGGGCCTTGCGGCCGTTTTCCGGATGGGTACGCACCACCGGATGGACCACTTCCTGCACCTGTGCAAGCTGCTCGGCGCTAAGGGTCGGGCGCCAGTTGCCTTCGAACTTGGTCTCGGCATAACGGGCGGTGTAGGAGTGAGCGGCGCTGCGGCCCTCGACCTGCTTGCGCAGTGCTTGAGGTACCGCGTCCCAGGCTTTGTGCATGTCGGCGAACAGGGTGTCGCCACCTTCGCTGGGCAACGCTTGGGCATGCAGCATGGACCCCAGGCTGGGGAGCGCTTTGTATGAGAGGTCTGAATGCCAGAACTTGCCGGCATCGCCCAGGCCGATGTTTTGGCCGTTCTCGATGATGTTGGAGACGATCAGTATCTCGGGGTGGCCTGTGAGCAGAAACTGCTTCAGCACATGGATCTGCAGTTGCCCGAAACGGCGGCTGAAAGCGATCTGCTGTTCAGGGCTGATGCGCTGGTCGCGCAGCACCAGTACGTGGTGGTCGAGGTGGGCGCGATGAATGAGGCTGAAGTCCTCGGCGTTGACCGGTTTAGCCAGGTCCAGGCCGATGATCTCGGCGCCAACGGCACCCGAGAACGGGCGGATTTCAAAGGTTTGCGGCTGAGCGCGGTGGTTGGACGGCAAGGCGTTCGAGGCGGCGGACATTTTTCACTCCCACGCAGTGCGCGACTTCAATGACGCGCAACGATCAGAAACGCACGGGGGGTTTACCCGTGTGGGTTCAAGTCGTGCGGCGCATCGATTGGTCGACGGGTACGCAGTGGAGTGACTATAAGGTAATTAAAAAAATAATTTAAATACCTTTAATGAATAACGATATGAGAGGGCAGTTGTCTGCCGGCCAAGCAGACAAGCGTGGAGGATTAAATCAGCCCGCCCTCCTCCTCTTCCTCGATCAGGTTGTTCAAGCTGCCGAGCGCCTTTCGCGCGGTGGAGCGACTGAGCAGCTTGGCTTGGGCGCCAGGCGGCAGGTCGGTGATGCTGAAGACACCTTTGGCAGTGAGCACCTCGATCAAGTCCTCAAGCACCCGGATCATGTCCAAGTCGCTCTGTTTGAGCTGCTTGAGGCTATTTTCGACGACATCGTCAGCAAACCACTCCTGAATCTCGGCATGATCTGCTGGGAGAATCTCCGTGTGTTCGGCATAAGGTGCAGCTTCTACCCGCAGCAACTGGCCCTCGGCGTCGCGTTGCACGTAGAACATGGCGTCATCCCTCGTCACGATGGTTCCTTGTTGGTAGTCAGCAGCATAGGCAAAGTTCATCGGGCATGACAGCCCGGCGCAGAAGTATGCGCTGCACGAAGATGACAGAAAAGACCGCGCTGCGCGGTGGCCGGGCTGGCCACCGCGCAGACGGGATCAGGCGTTGTCGATCTTGATGGTGGGGTCGGCACCGCTGATCAACGAGTTGACCGTGGTATTGGACCAGTTGACCCCTTCCAGCTTGATAGACACATCGGCATTGGCCAGGCCACCGGCTGCGTTAAGCTTGCCTTCGGTGCTGACCTGCAAGGTCGAGGACCCATCGACGGTGGTGATCTTCAGGAAGTTGTCGATAGTGCTGGCCTTCTCACCTTGCAGCAGGTCGCGCAAGTCCAGGCGATCACCCTCGCTGACTTTGAAGTCCTTGATCACGTCACTGCCAATGTCACCGGACTTCCACACGAAGGTGTCGGCACCGCTGCCACCGATCAGCAGGTCGTTGCCTTGGCCGCCGATCAGGGTGTCGTTGCCAGTGCCGCCCAGCAGGATGTCATTACCTTTGCCGCCATCGAGGGTGTCATTACCCCCCTGGCCGAAGAGGATGTCATTGCCTGCGCCCCCCATCAGGGTGTCGGCGCCATCATTGCTGCCCGCAATATCGAACTCGGTGTAATGCTCGTTGATGTACTTGTGCATTGCCCGCGCGTCGACATCGCCCGCATCCACACCGAGCTTGTTCGCCACGTAACCCTGGATCGCCTCTACACCCGTGCCGGCGACCGTCGGGAAGGTCAGCAGGTCGCCGAAGATGATGTCGTTGCCATCACCACCGTTGACCGTGTCGTTGCCCGGCTGGGTGACTTCGGTGTGGCCGAGGATGGCATCTGCCAGTTTGCTCGGGTCGATGTTGGCCTGTGGCTTGCCATCGGAGTCATAGGGCTTCAGGTCATCCTTGTTCACGCCGCTGTTGAGGCCAATCGCCTCGACGTCGGACAAACCAGCGAGGATCTTGAAGCTGTCAGTCGAGTTGTTGGTGGTTGCCCGGTCAGTCGAGTTGCCCGTGCCGTCGCGGGTCGACAGCTCATAACCCCCATTACCCTCGGCACGTATAGTGGCTGTGCTCTGGGTGGACCATTTGTAGTAGTAACCCGAGTTCCAGCTCCAGTCCAACTCGCGAACCTGCATGGTCAACTTGCCGCTGCTGTCGATCGAGAGACGATTGTTGGTATCCAACTGATAGTTGGTAACGGTGTCGCCCATCTTGTAGTTGATCGACGACAGGAACGTATCGAGCTTGACGTTGGTGTTGCCCAGGTTCGGGTTGCCCTGTTCACTGGTCTGGTAATAGGTCGGCTCACCGTCAGTGATGAAGAATGTCTGGTTACTACCGGTGCTACCTGCAGCCTTGAGGTTGGCGAACCAGTTGGCTGTCGTTTTGAAGGCATCCTCATAGTTGGTGCCGCCATTGGAGTTCAACGTGCCCAACGCGCTCAGCAGGGTTTTCAGGCCCGCATCGTTGAGGGTCACCGATACGCTGCTCTTGACCTGGGTGGCAAAGTCGACCAACAGAATATTCACCGTCCCGGACTGTGCGCCCTTGACGCTTGCAGCCAGGGTCTTGAACACCGACTCCAGCGATTGCTTCGCGGCATCGACGCCCGCAGAGCCCATGCTGCCCGAGGTGTCGACGATGAAGGCGATGTTGTAGTCCTTGCCTGGTACCACGTGCAGGCCGCTGACATCCGCGACCACGATGTCATTGCCATCGGTGCCGGTGATGGTATCGCTGTCGGACGACAGGTTGCTGGTGGTATACGACTGCGGGTAGACCGTGACCTTGATGCTGCCTTCGCTGGTGGCAGTGCTGCCGCCAACGCTTTCGGTGGACGTCGAAGTGACTTTCACGTCGAACTGGCCGGAGTAGTAGGCCGGCGGCTTGATGGTCAGGCTGCCCAGATTCCAACCCGTGACATCCACCGCACTGGAGCCAACGGTGAAGGTATGGCCTGCATTGTCGGCCACTACCGAGCCTGTCGGGATGCCGCTGAGCTTGACGCTCAGGCTCTCGGAACCATCGGTGTCGGTCAGTGCGGTACTGATGCCTACCAACTTGACCGGCGCACCATTCTCGCCGCCTTCGTTGAGCTTGTAGCCGTCGTAGTAACCCACGCCGTTGCTGCCATGCAGGTCGGACACCGTGACACCGGCGTTGGCCAGCGCAGCGACGTTCGGGTACATCGGGATGTTGGCGCTGCTAAGGTCTGTGACCGCGCCATTGCCCACCTTGATGTTGACGTCAAGGCTGCCTGGCCCGGCCTGGTTGGCGTTGTAGATCTCCAGGGTGTAATAGCCGCTGGTGGTCGGGGTGTAGCTGCCGGAAATGCTGCCGCTGGCCGAGCCCCAGGTACCGCCGGCGACGTTCTTACCGCCGATGACGATTTGCAGGCTGTCGTCAGCGGTGCCACTGAAGGTGTAGGTCTTGCCGGCCTCCAGGTAGATCAGGCCTGAGGTCTTCGAGCCCGACCCCGGGGTGACGGTGGCCGTGGTGTCGACCGTGGTCACCTGCTCGCTCTTGCCGGCGCTGCCGGAGTTGGCGAACACGTTCTTCAGCGCGTCACCGGTGATGCCATTGCCGTTGGTGCCCAGGCCGTTGAGGCTGGTCCAGGTTTCCTTGGTCAGGCCCAGCGAATTGACGTTGTTGCTGCCAATGCTCAGGTCCGGCTTGTCAGCCATCGGCGTGATATCGACCTTGAGCGTGGCTTCGCTGCCCGTGCCCTTGCCATCGGTAGGCGCGTACTTGATCTGCGCGTAGTCCGCCTGCTTGTTGCCCACACCGGTACCACCGTAACCGTCGACACCCGATTGGTTAGCCACGGGAACGAACTTGAGCTTGCCGGCGGCGATGTCGGCCTGGCTGATGGTCTGGCCTGCCTTCACATCGACCCAGCTGGTGCCGTTGTACAGCTTCAAGGTACCGGCCCCTGGCAGCTGGGTGATGGTCACCCCTAGGCTGCTAAGCGAGGAGTCGACATCGCTGATGTTGAAGTCGCTCCAACCCAGCACCAAGTCGGTGTCCTCGGTGCCGGTGACCGCTCCGCCGGTAGTGGTGGGCAGGTCATTGACCGCCACGACGTTGACCGTGGTGGTGGCCGTGTTCGAGGTGTTCACACCGTCAGTCACCGTGACCGTGATGATCCGAGGGACGGTGCTCGGGTCTTCACTGGTGTTGATGAAGGTGATGTTCTTGATCGCCTGGATGTAGTCAGCCAGCGAAGCGGTGCCGCTCAGGGTCAGGACCACCTTGCCATCGGTGCTGTTGGCGTTGATCGAGATGCCATTGACGCTGTTGCCCAGGTTCAGGGCATCGCCTGGCTGGCGATTGGTCAGGGTCACCGTCGCGCCGGTCAGCATCGAGCTGTCGAAGTCGGTGATCGACACGTCGATATCGCCGATCGAAACACCGCTTCCTGGTTGGTTCTCGGTGAACGTGGTCTGGTAGTCGGCGCCGGTCTTGCCGCTAGAATTGTTGGCGTCCAGGTCCAGGACGGGCGCCGGCTCGAAGATCTGGGTGGTGACGCTACCAGCGCTACCGCTGACCGCCAGGTTTTCGAAGTTGCCGCCGGTGGCCGAGTCGATCTTGACGGTGAACTGCTCGGTACCTTCGGTGACGTTGTCCTTGATGGTCGGGATGGTGAAGGTGGCTGAGTTGCTGCCCGCTTTGATCGTGACGATGGCCACACCGGTGTAGTCGGCGCCATTGGTGGCGGTGCCGGTATACGAAAGCTTCACCGTCACATCGGTTTGCGCATTGTTGCTGAGGTTCAGCGTGTAAGTCGCGTTGCCACCTTCGGCAACAGCGGTTGTACCACTGATGCTCAGGGTAGTCGTCTGGATGGTGTCGGTCACGGCGGTGACCGCTGCCGTGTTACTGACGACGAGGTTTTCGAAGTTGCCCCCTGAAGTGCCGGTAATTTTCGCCGACACGTCCGCGGCATCGATGTACACATCCTCGGCGGGCGCGGCGACAATTACCGAGCCTGACGTTTTGCCTGCTGCAATGTTGATGGTCTGGCCATTGCTCAGGGTGACCGTCATCGCCGTGCCCGCCGGGTTGCTCAACGTGGCGGTGTAGGTGATCTGGCCACCTTCGGCGACCGTGGGCGTGGCGCTGAGGGTCAGGCTGGTATTGTCGATCGTATCGGAGACCTTGGTCACGGCGTAAGCGCCGTCGACGGCGAGCAATTCGAAATCGCCGCCGGTGCTGCCGTCGATCTTGACCTGTACCGAGCCGGCATCGATGTAAGGGTCATCGGCGGGCGCGTTGAGGGTGATGCTGCCCTCGGTCTGACCTTTGGCAATGGAGATGGTCTCGCCATTGCTCAATTTGATGGTCATGTCAGAACCGGCCTTGTTGGACAAGGTTGCGGTGTAGGTGATTTTGCCGCCTTCGGCGACCGTTGGCGTCGCGCTCAGGACAAGGCTCGTGGTGTCCTTGGTGCCTGCCACATCCGTTACCGTCGTTGACGGGGAGCCAGCGGTGACCAACTTCTCGTAGTTGCCGCCGTCGACCTTGGTGATGCTGTTGGTCAGCGCGGTGTTGGTGTTGTAGACGTTGTTCGGCGCGGTGAAGTTGACCGAGCCGGAGGACTCACCGACGCCGATGGTGATGGTTTGGCCGTTAGCCAGGGTGACCACCAGTGGGCTGCCGGTGACTGGGGCCGACACCGACGCGGTGTACACCACGGTGCCGCCCTCGACCACGCTTGGAGTGGCGGTCAACGTGACGGTCGACGTGTCGAGCGTATCGCTGACGTTGGTCACGGCCTCAGCCGGGTTGACTGCGAGGTTCTCGAAGTCGCCACCGGTGGTACCAGTAACGCCGACTTTGACCTGGCCCGCGTCTTTGTAGACGTCATCGGCCGGAGCGGCGACGGTCACTTGGCCAGAGGTCTGGCCTGCCGCGATGTTGATAGTTGCGCCGTTGCTCAAGGTCACGGTCATCGCCGTGCCCGCTGGGTTGCTCAGCGTGGCGGTGTAGACGATCTGGCCGCCTTCGGCGACTTCGCCGGTGGCGCTCAGCACCAGGTTGGTGGTCGCCTGCGTAGCAGGGCTGTCGGTGACCGTCGTAGTTGGAATACCTGCAGTATCCAGCTTCTCGTAATTCCCGCCGTCGACCTTGGTGATGCTGTTGGTCAGCGGTGCATTGGTGTTGTAGACGTTGTTTGGCGCGGTGAAGTTGACCGAGCCGGACGATTCGCCGACACCGATGGTGATGCTTTGACCGTTGGCCAGGGTCACGACCAGCGGGCTACCGGTAACCGGGGCCGACACCGAGGCGGTGTACACCACGGTACCGCCCTCGACCACGCTTGGAGTGGCGGTCAACGTGACGGTCGACGTGTCGAGCGTATCGCTGACGTTGGTCACGGCTTGCGCCGGGTTGACCGCCAGCTTCTCGAAGTCGCCACCGGTGGTGCCAGTGATGGTGGCTTTGACCTGGCCGGCATCTTTGTAGACGTCATCGGCTGGTGCGGCGACGGTCACTTGGCCAGTGGTCTGGCCAGCCGCGATATTGATGGTCGCACCGTTGCTCAGCGTCACGGTCATCGCCGTGCCGGCTGGGTTGCTCAAGGTCGCGGTGTAGACGATCTGGCCGCCTTCAGCGACATCGCCAGTGGCGCTCAGCACCAGGTTGGTAGTCGCCTGCGTAGCTGGGCTGTCGGTGACCGTGGTGGTTGGAGTACCGGCAGTATCCAGCTTCTCGTAGTTACCGCCGTCGACCTTGGTAATGCTGTTGGTCAACGGTGCATTGGTGTTGTAGACGTTGTTCGGCGCGGTGAAGTCGACCGAGCCGGACGATTCACCGACACCAATGGTGATGGTTTGACCGTTAGCCAGGGTCACGACCAGCGGGCTGCCGGTGACCGGAGCGCTAACCGACGCCGTGTAGGTGACCACGCCACCTTCGGCCACCGAAGCATTCGCCGTCAGGGTCACGGTCGACGTATCGAGCGTATCGCTGACATTGGTCACGGCTTCAGCCGGATTGACCGCGAGGTTTTCGAAGTCGCCACCAGTGGTACCAGTAACGGTGGCTTTGACCTGACCGGCGTCTTTATAGACGTCATCCGCCGGGGCAGCGATGGTCACTTGGCCAGAGGTTTGGCCGGCTGCAATGTTGATGGTCGCGCCGTTGCTCAGGGTGACGGTCATCGCCGTGCCGGCAGGGTTGCTCAAGGTCGCGGTGTAGACGATCTGACCGCCTTCAGCGACATCGCCGGTGGCGCTCAGCACCAAACTGGTAGTCGCTTGGGTAGCAGGACTGTCGGTGACCGTGGTGGTTGGAGTACCCGCGGTATCCAGCTTCTCGTAGTTACCGCCGTCGACCTTGGTAATGCTGTTGGTCAGCGGTGTGTTGGTGTTGTAGACGTTATTCGGCGCAACAAAATCGACCGAGCCGGACGACTCGCCAACACCGATGGTGATGGTTTGGCCGTTAGCCAGGGTTACGACCAGCGGCGAACCGGTGACCGGAGCGCTAACCGACGCCGTGTAGGTGACCACCCCGCCTTCGACAACCGAGGCATTGGCAGTCAGGGTCACGGTCGACGTGTCGAGCGTATCGCTGACATTGGTCACGGCCTCAGCCGGGTTGACCGCAAGATTTTCAAAGTCACCACCGGTGGTGCCGGTGACGGTGACTTTGACCTGACCGGCGTCTTTGTAGACGTCATCAGCCGGTGCAGCGACGGTCACTTGGCCAGAGGTCTGGCCGGCCGCGATATTGATAGTTGCGCCGTTGCTCAAGGTCACGGTCATCGCCGTGCCCGCCGGGTTGCTCAGCGTGGCGGTGTAAACGATCTGACCGCCTTCGGCGACATCGCCGGTGGCACTCAACACCAGGTTGGTGGTCGCCTGAGTAGCCGGGCTGTCGGTGACCGTGGTGGTTGGAGTACCTGCGGTATCCAGCTTCTCGTAATTACCGCCGTCGACCTTGGTAATGCTGTTGGTCAGCGGTGCGTTAGTGTTGTAGACGTTATTCGGCGCAACGAAGTCGACCGAGCCGGACGATTCGCCGACGCCAATGGTGATGCTCTGGCCGTTAGCCAGAGTGACCACCAGTGGGCTACCGGTGACCGGAGCGCTAACCGACGCCGTGTAGGTGACCACCCCGCCTTCGACAACCGAGGCATTGGCAGTCAGGGTCACGGTCGACGTGTCGAGCGTATCGCTGACGTTGGTCACGGCCTCAGCCGGATTGACCGCAAGATTTTCGAAGTCACCACCGGTGGTACCAGTAACGCCGACTTTGACCTGGCCCGCGTCTTTGTAGACGTCATCGGCCGGAGCGGCGACGGTCACTTGGCCAGAGGTCTGGCCTGCCGCGATGTTGATAGTTGCGCCGTTGCTCAAGGTCACGGTCATCGCCGTGCCCGCTGGGTTGCTCAGCGTGGCGGTGTAGACGATCTGGCCGCCTTCAGCGACATCGCCGGTGGCGCTCAGCACCAGGTTGGTGGTCGCCTGGGTAGCCGGACTGTCGGTAACCGTCGTGGTCGGGGTGCCCGCGGTGTCGAGCTGTTCGTAATTACCGCCTTCAACCTTGGTGATGCTGTTGGTCAGCGGCGCATTGGTGTTGTAGACGTTGTTTGGCGCGGTGAAGTCGACCGAGCCGGACGATTCGCCGACACCGATGGTGATGGTTTGGCCGTTAGCCAGGGTGACCACCAGTGGGCTGCCGGTGACTGGGGCCGACACCGACGCGGTGTACACCACGGTGCCGCCCTCGACCACGCTTGGAGTGGCGGTCAAGGTGACGGTCGACGTGTCGAGCGTATCGCTGACGTTGGTCACGGCCTCAGCCGGGTTGACTGCGAGGTTCTCGAAGTCGCCACCGGTGGTGCCGGTGATGGTGGCTTTGACCTGCCCGGCGTCTTTGTAGACGTCATCGGCCGGAGCTGCGACGGTCACTTGGCCAGAGGTTTGGCCGGCCGCAATATTGATGGTCGCGCCGTTGCTCAGGGTGACGGTCATCGCCGTGCCGGCTGGATTGCTCAAGGTCGCGGTGTAGACGATCTGACCGCCTTCAGCGACATCGCCGGTGGCGCTCAGCACCAGGTTGGTAGTCGCCTGGGTAGCCGGACTGTCGGTGACCGTTGTAGTTGGAGTGCCGGCGGTGTCGAGCTGTTCGTAATTCCCGCCTTCAACCTTGGTAATGCTGTTGGTCAGCGGCGCATTGGTGTTGTAGACGTTGTTCGGCGCGGTGAAGTCGACCGAGCCGGACGATTCGCCGACACCGATGGTGATGGTTTGGCCGTTAGCCAAGGTTACGACCAGCGGCGAACCAGTAACAGGCGCCGATACCGAGGCGGTGTACACCACGGTACCGCCCTCGACCACGCTTGGAGTGGCGGTCAGGGTCACCGTGCTGGTATCGAGCGTGTCGCTGACATTGGTCACGGCTTCAGCCGGATTGACTGCGAGGTTCTCGAAGTCACCACCGGTGGTACCGGTGACGGTGGCTTTGACCTGACCGGCGTCTTTGTAAACATCGTCAGCCGGGGCTGGAACAGAGACCGTGCCGGAGGTCTGGCCTGCCGCGATACTGATGGTCGCGCCGTTGCTCAGGGTCACGGTCATCGCCGTGCCTGCCGGGTTGCTCAGCGTGGCGGTGTAAACGATCTGACCGCCTTCGGCGACATCGCCAGTGGCGCTCAGCACCAGGCTGGTAGTCGCCTGGGTAGCGGGGCTGTCGGTAACAGTCGTGGTTGGAGTACCTGCGGTATCCAGCTTCTCGTAATTACCGCCGTCGACCTTGGTAATGCTGTTGGTCAGCGGTGCGTTAGTGTTGTAGACGTTATTCGGCGCAACGAAGTCGACCGAACCGGACGACTCGCCAACGCCGATGGTGATGGTTTGGCCGTTAGCCAAGGTTACGACCAGCGGCGAACCAGTAACAGGCGCCGATACCGAGGCGGTGTAGGTCACCACGCCACCTTCGATTACTGAAGCATTGGCCGTCAGGGTCACGGTCGAAGTGTCGAGCGTATCGCTGACGTTGGTCACGGCCTCAGCCGGATTGACCGCAAGATTCTCGAAGTCGCCACCGGTGGTGCCGGTGATGGTGGCTTTGACCTGCCCGGCGTCTTTGTAGACGTCATCGGCCGGTGCAGCGACGGTCACTTGGCCAGTGGTTTGGCCGGCCGCGATATTGATGGTCGCGCCATTGCTCAGGGTGACAGTCATCGCCGTGCCGGCTGGGTTGCTCAAGGTCGCGGTGTAGACGATCTGACCGCCTTCAGCGACATCGCCGGTGGCGCTCAGCACCAGGCTGGTAGTCGCCTGGGTAGCAGGACTGTCGGTAACCGTCGTGGTTGGAGTACCGGCGGTATCCAGCTTCTCGTAGTTACCGCCGTCAACCTTGGTGATGCTGTTGGTCAACGGTGCATTGGTGTTGTAGACGTTGTTCGGTGCGGTGAAGTTGACCGAGCCGGACGACTCACCGACACCGATGGTGATGCTCTGGCCGTTGGCCAGGGTGACCACCAGTGGGCTGCCGGTGACTGGGGCCGACACGGACGCGGTGTACACCACAGTGCCGCCCTCGATCACGCTTGGAGTGGCGGTCAACGTGACGGTCGACGTGTCGAGCGTATCGCTGACGTTAGTTATGGCTTCAGCCGGATTGACTGCGAGGTTCTCGAAGTCACCACCGGTGGTGTCGGTGATGGTGGCTTTGACCTGGCCGGCGTCTTTGTAAACGTCATCCGCCG
>NZ_JAETZZ010000008.1 GCF_022627325.1 Pseudomonas putida | reverse complement strand
CCGAACTCAGTAGTGAAACGATGCATCGCCGATGGTAGTGTGGGGTTTCCCCATGTGAGAGTAGGTCATCGTCAAGATTCATTTCGCAAAACCCCTATCTGCGCAAGCAGGTAGGGGTTTTGTCTTTGTGCGCGGAAATGTCTCTAGCCTCGGGCCAGTTCAGCCAGGTGCGCGATCGCCTCTTCGCTTTTGAGCACCAGCACATCGCCCACAAGCGTATCCAGCACGACTTCAGAGGTGTTGCCGATCAAGGCTCCGGAAATGCCCGTGCGTGCGACAGTGCCAATGACCGTGACCACTGCATCGAGCTTCTGCTCGGTATGCGGTATCAGCACATCCGCAGGGCCCTCTGCGACATGCAGGCGATCCTCGCTGATATCGTATTCGGCCTGGAAAGCCCTGCAGGCCTCTCGGTAGCGTTTTTCGATGGTCTCACTGAGCTGGTAGACCGGGTCGGATGCCGCCAGCATGGGGGAGGGATGCGCAGTGATCACGTGCAGTTCACCCTTGGCCAGGCTGGCGATGTCATAGCCATGCTCGATGATGCTGGCATGCAGCCGCCGATGGTCTTCATCATCGTTGCCGACATCCACGGCAGCCAGAATTATGCCTTCCGTCCAAGGCCGCTCGCTCTTGACCATCAACACTGCGCAAGGGCACTGGCGTAGAAGTTTCCAGTCGCTTGGCGTCAGCAATGCCTTGCGCAGGGGGTTGTCCGGCCGGTGCTCCTTGATCACCAGGTCACAACCTTCAGCCTGTTGAACGGCAATGATCGACTCATGCAGGCTCTCCCTCCAGTTCTGTTCGTGAGAGACATTAGCGTAGCCATCGTCGTGTAGCTGACTGCTAAGCAAGCTGAGCAGTGCGCTGTGATCCTGTTTTTTGTCGCACATCAGCAAGTGCAGGCGCGCGCCGGTTACGCCGGCTATCAGCTTGGCGCGGGTCAACGCACGGCTATGGGCATGATGGGGATCGAGTACCACTAGAATGCTACGGACAGATTGCATGGGCATGAACTCCCCTGAAAAGGTGGTGGCCTATGCCTGACTATAGTAGGCCGGCCTTGCGTGGCCGTTTGATGTACATCAAGCATAGCCACTGGCGCTCATGATCGGCACCGGTATAATCGCCCGTCCTGCCTGCTGTGTGTGGTTGTACGTTATGTCCCTGATCCCCGAAATAGATGCCTTCCTTGGTTGCAAGACGCCAGACGCCTGGATCGAGGCGGCCATTGCTGACCAGGAAACCTTGCTGATCGACCACAAGAACTGCGAGTTCAAAGCTGCCAGCACGGCGTTGAGCCTGATCGCCAAGTACAACACCCATCTGGACCTGATCAACATGATGTCACGCTTGGCCCGTGAGGAACTGGTACATCATGAGCAGGTGTTGCGTTTGATGAAGCGCCGTGGTGTGCCTTTGCGCCCAGTGTCGGCGGGGCGCTATGCCTCTGGCTTGCGCCGCCTGGTGCGCGCCCATGAGCCAGTCAAACTGGTGGATACCCTGGTGGTAGGTGCCTTTATCGAAGCACGCAGCTGCGAGCGCTTTGCAGCATTGGTCCCGCACCTGGATGATGAGCTCGGCACTTTTTATCACGGCTTGCTTAAAAGTGAAGCGCGCCACTACCAAGGCTACCTGAAACTCGCCCATCAGTATGGCGATGAAGCAGATATCGCCCAGCGGGTTCAGCGGGTGCGTGAGGCGGAAGCAGATCTGATCCTGTCTGCGGATCAGGAACTGCGTTTCCACAGTGGTATTCCGATGGCGCAGGCCGCCTGATGTGCAACAGCCGGCACTGCGCCTGGTATCGGTTAGTGACGGCGGCCCAGTAGCAAGCCAATTACCAGGCCAAACCCGGCAGAGACCGCAACGGTTTGCCATGGGTGGCCGCCGATATATTCGTTTGTAGCGTCTACTACCGGTTGGGCTTTGGCGCGCACCTGTCCGGCCGCCTCTCGAGCCTGGCGAAGTTTCAGGCTGACCTGCGCGCGTAGCGTGTCGGCTTCTTCACCTACCAGGGAGGCGCTGTCGTTGAGCAGCTTCTCGGATTCTTCTATCAATGCCTGCAGCTCACTGAACACCTGATCCTTGATCTGCTCGCTGTTAGCTGCAAAGGCTGATTTTCGGGCCATGAACATGTCCTCGTCGATAGGGGGGGTAAGCAATGGATGCCGGTGCGCCGGGAAAGTTGCGCCAGCTTAGCGATGAAGCACCACTACGGTGTAAGATAGCGGCCATTTCAACTGGCAGGTGCATTCATGAGTTTCAATCTGGCCAACAGGAGCTTCGAGGAACGGGCGCAGATCGAGGCAGAAAAGGCGCGGCTGTTCGAACTGTGGCAGAACAACCTGGGCAAGGCGAAGGCTGACGCAGCCCGGCTGATTTCGGAAAAGCCGCGTCGCAAGGGCAAATGGGCTGAATGGGTACGTGCCGAGCTGGACGGCATGTCGCCGCCAGAATACGCCAGCATGGTACGCAGCGAGGTAAACAAGATGATGGCTGCTGCCAGCACCAACCGCTGATGATCCGCGGCCTGTCACCAGTACACGTTGCCCCCTTTGGGCAGGTCCAGCTTGCCCTCATCGGTAAAACGCACGGTGCCCAGGGGGCCGCCAGCCAGTTTACCGCGCAGCACATAAGGCATCCCTTGTAGCGAGTCGAGCTTGCTCAGGCCATAGGCCTGGCGCAGGAATGCAAACGCCGTGATGCTCACCGGTACCACCACCACCGCTTCACTGTAACGGCCGATATGCCCCCGCTGGTCGCTGACTCCAGAGGCGAGTGCCTGGCCGTTGACCTCCAGGTTCAGCGCGATGCCGTTGTAGTCGACGGCTGCCTCGTTGGGATTTTGCACGCGCATCTTTACCGCCATGCGCATTTCCAATTCTTGACCCGGCAAGGGTTCGATGCCGATCACGCTGATGTTCAGCGGGTCGCGTGCCTGGAGCAAAGCGCAGGCGTTCAGCACACCAGCCAGCAACAAGACCAGCAGCAATCGGGCGTAGCGTTGCAGAACGGCAGTCATGAAAATGGACCTTGCCAATGGAAACCGGCCTTGAGTGTGGCAAATGTCAGCCGGTGTTGAAAGCAGCGGTTCTGCTGCTGGGATGCCGCAACCGCTACCTTCGACCATCCGAAGCCTACGCCTGGCATAGTCTGCAGGTGCTCAGGGCTGCCTGAGGTTCATACTGAAACATCGCGAATCGCATTCACCCTTTTTCTGCGAACGCCTCACGCCTTAGGCTATCAAACGCACGAGGCGCACCTTTTCGTACACGAGGTGGAGTATGAATCTTACATTGCCGGCCCTGGCCGTCGGCCTGTTGCTGGGCCTGCCCGTACAGGCAGCGCCGCTACAGCCTTTGCTGCTTGCTGCCAGTAGTAACAACCCCTACAACAGCTCGATCCAGCGGGCCAACCCCAACAGCCGCCAAGGCAGCCTGCCTGTCACGCCACCAGTGCGCGGCCCTTCGACCCAGCCCATCCAGCGCACACCTAGTCTGGACAACCGCGGCATTGGTAATGGTGACAATTTGCGCCGCCAGCAGCAGACGCCGAACCTGGAACCCACCCGCCCACCGCGTGACACCCAACGCGCGCCCTGAGCCGCCACTCAAAGGAATTCTGCATGATCAAAGCTACCTGGCTGACCACGCTTACCGCTGCCGCAATGCTGCCGCTGCTCGTGCATGCCGCCGCCGAGAAGCGCTTTCCCAGCGAGGAGGGGCAGGTGACCGTCAGCACCGTAGCCGACGGCTTGCGCAACCCTTGGGCATTGGCGTTCCTGCCGGGCGGTAAGGATATGCTGGTGACTGAACGCTCCGGTAATCTGCGTGTGGTCAATGCCGAAGGCAAGGTCGGGCCCCCCATAAGCGGGGTGCCCAACGTCTGGGCCGAGGGCCAGGGCGGCCTGCTCGACGTAGTGTTGTCGCCCAAGTTCGCCCAAGATCGTACGGTTTACCTGTCGTATGCCGAAGAGGGCAGTGATGGCAAGGCCGGCACTGCCGTTGGCCGTGGCCAACTGTCCCAAGATCGCGCACGTTTGGAAAACTTCGAGGTGATCTTCCGCCAGCAACCCAAGCTTTCGGTGGGCAATCACTTTGGCTCGCGCTTGGTCTTCGATCGTAATGGCTACCTGTTCGTCGCGCTGGGCGAGAACAACCAGCGCGCCACCTCACAGGACCTGGACAAGCTGCAGGGCAAGGTTGTGCGCATCCTGCCCGATGGTGAAGTGCCCAAAGACAACCCCTTCGTCGGCAAAGACGGCGTGCGCCCTGAAATATGGTCGTTTGGCCATCGAAACCAGCAGGGGGCAGCGCTCAACCCCTGGACCGGCAAGCTATGGACGCACGAGCATGGCCCCCGCGGCGGTGATGAGATTAACATTCCGCAGGCTGGGAAGAATTATGGTTGGCCAATCGCCACCCATGGCATCAACTACTCGCTGATGCCAATCCCTGAGGCCAAGGGCGAACATGTGGACGGTATGGTCGATCCGCATCATGTTTGGGAAAAGTCGCCAGGGATCAGCGGCATGGCTTTTTACGCCAGCCCCACGTTCAAGGCTTGGGACCACAATCTGTTCATCGGTGCGCTGGCGACTCAAGAGCTGATTCGCCTGCAGCTCGATGGCGACAGGGTCGTCCATGAAGAGCGCCTGTTAGGGGATTTGAAAACGCGAATCCGTGATGTGCGGGTTGGGCCGGATGGTTACCTGTACGTGCTCACCGATGAAAAGGACGGGATGCTGCTGAAAGTTGGCCTGAGCCAGGGCTGAACACGCTTCCGGGATGTACTGAACTGTCGCTGGCGAACTTCTGAGCTGAAGTACAGTAGCGGCCCTGGCTTGTCGGCGATGGGCTCCATCAACATAATGCGGCATGGCCTTAGACCCCAAAACGCTCTATCAGCAGGCCCTTGCCGAGCAAGGCTATGTCCCCGACCCGGAGCAGGCTCAGGCCGTCTATGCCTTGCAAGCCTGTTTCGAGGCCCTGGAGGGCGGTCGCCCCGCTCGGGGCCTTTACCTGTGGGGACCGGTCGGCCGCGGCAAGACCTGGCTCATGGACTTGTTCCACCGCTGCCTGAGTACTGGCGCCCGGCGGCAGCACTTCCACCATTTCATGGCGTGGGTCCACCAACGGCTGTTTCAACTCAATGGCACCGCTGATCCGCTGCAGGCACTTGCCCGAGCGCTGGCGGCGGAGATCCGCGTGCTGTGCTTCGATGAGCTTTTTGTCAGCGACATCGCAGATGCAATCATTCTCGGTCGCCTGTTCCAGGTGTTGTTCGATCATGGTGTGGTAGTGGTTGCCACCTCCAACCAGCCGCCGCAGTTGCTGTACCAAGACGGTTTCAATCGCGATCGTTTTCTGCCGGCTATCACCGCCATAGAGCGGCACATGCAAGTCCTGGCGGTGGCAGGCGAACTGGACCATCGCCTTCACCCTGGGGCCGCACACCAGCGCTACTGGGTGGCTGAAGCTGGCAAGGCAAAGGCGCTTGAGGCGGTGTTCAAGCAGCTCAGCCCCGACGATCCGGGCACTGCGCTGCCGTTCGCAGTGGGCGCACGGCAGATCCGGGTGATCCGGCGTAGCTCACAAGCGATCTGGTGTCGCTTTGCCGACCTCTGCGAGCAGCCAATGGCAGCAATGGAATTCATGGCGCTGTGCGATCAGTTTCCGGCGATCCTGGTCGAAGGCATTCCAGCCCTGAGCGGCGAGCAGCAGGCCGGGCGTATCGCCCGTGGTACCGAGGACGGTGCCGCACGGGTGGAAGCCGGTGATCGGCAGCTGCCAGCGCTGGCAGCCAAGGATGACGCCGTGCGCCGCTTCATTGCGCTGGTCGACGAATGCTACGACCGCAGGGTGGCGCTGTACCTTGAGGCGCAGGTTCCGCTTGAAGCGCTCTACACTCAAGGGTATCTGGCCTTCCCGTACCAAAGGACCCTAAGCCGGCTACGGGAGATGCAACTGCAACGCTTCGCCTGAAGGAGCCGAACCATGGAGCCGCTGTCGCATCATCTGCTGACCCAGGCCTATAACAATGGCTGGGCCAACCACCGCCTGTACAAGGCCTGTCTGCAACTGACCCAGGACGAGTTCGTCGCGCCCCGGTGCAGCTTCTTTCCGTCGATCAAGGCCACCCTCAACCATGTGCTGACGGTGGACTGGTTCTATCTGCACATGCTCGAGTGCGAGCAGCGTGGCGAGGCGCCTGCGGCCGACGGTGAACGCTTCTTCGAGGCGGAGCAGCCTTTTGCTACGTGCACCGACCTGCACGCCGAACAGGCCCAGGCCGACCATCGGCTGATCGCTTACTGCAGTGTGCTGAGCGACGACCAGTTATCGCGCTACGTGAGCATCGTGAGGCCCGACCGTGTGCAGCGTGAACAGCGCCTGCGCTTGCTTGCACACCTTTTCGAGCACCAGATCCATCACCGTGGCCAGGTCCATGCCATGCTCAGCGATACAGCGGTGCGCCCGCCCCAGCTCGATGAGTTCTTCTGTGAGGAAGAGGCCGGTTTGCGAGTGCATGATTTTGCCGAGCTTGGCTGGAGCGAGGACCGCGTCTGGAAGTGAGGCCGTGCTGCACTGGCTGACTATTCAGTTGGCGGCTTTGCGCCGGGGTTGCCGCGGCTTGCTGCCTGTGGCCTTGGCACCGTTAGCTGCAGGTTTGCCTTTGCCACCGCTGCGGCGCTTTTTCTTCCACGGCGCCGCCTTGCCCACCGCTGGCCCGTTGATGGTCATGCGCATGCCGCTGCAGCGCTCCACCAGTTTGCCCATCCATGCCGACTGCCGAGCAACGAAGTCCTCCAGGCTCATTTCACCATTTTGCACCATGTCCAGCGCCTGTTCCCAGATTGCCGTGGTACCTGGGTCGGCGATGGCGCGTGGCACGGCGTCGATCAGGCTGAAGGCGGCTGGGGTGGCGGCCAGTGCCTTGCCGTTCTTGACCAGATAGCCGCGGTCGAGCAGGCCCTGGATGATGCTGGCACGGGTCGCCTCGGTGCCGATGCCGGTGGTTTCCTTGAGCTTCTGTTTCAGCCGCGGGTCGTCCACCAGCTTGGCGACGTTCTTCATGGCCTTGATCAGGTCGCCTTCGGTGAAGGGTTTGGGCGGTTGGGTCCAGAGGTCCTTCAACTGCAGGCCCTGTACGGCGCAGTCCTGGCCCTCGCACAATGTGGGCAGCACTTGCGCTGGCGGCGCTTCGCGACCTTTGGCTGGAGCCAGCGCCTCGGGTAATGCGCGACGCCAGCCCGGCTCCGCGATCTGCTTGCCCACTGCACGCAGGGCATGGCCTGCACAGTCGAACTCGGCCTGGGTGCGATCATACTCGTGGTTAGGCAGGAACTGGGCCAGGTAGCGGGCGCGGATCAGGGTGTAGACCGCCTTGTGCTTGGCTGGCAAGCGTGACGGGTCGCTGGCGGCCGCAGTAGGGATGATGCCGTGGTGCGCGGTGACTTTGGCATCGTTCCAGGCCCGCGAGCGGCGGTGCGGCGCAAGGTGCGCTTGCAGCGGCGCCAGGCTGCTATCGGCTCGCTGCAATGCAGCAAGGATTGCCGGCGCTTCGCTGTGCTGGCTGAGGGGCAGGTAACCGCAATCGCTGCGTGGGTAGGTGATCAGCTTGTGGGTTTCGTACAGGGCCTGGGCAATGTCGAGGGTTTCCTGGGCACCAAGGCCGAATTTCTTGGAGCACAGTTCCTGCAGGGTGCCGAGGTCGAAGGGCAGGGGGGCTGCCTCGCGTACACGCTCTGTGGTCACCTTGATCACCCGTGCAGTCCGGGCGTTGCCGATGTCTGTGGCGGCCTGTTGGGCCAGTGCCTGGTCAAGGCAGCGGCCCTGGTCGTCGCAGATGTGTTGTGGCGCTCGCCACTGGGCGTTGAAGCCCATGCCGGCATGCTCGAGTTGCACGTCGATGGCCCAGAACGGTAACGGTACGAAATCGGCGATGCTGCGGTCGCGGTCCACCACCAGGCGCAGGGTAGGTGTTTGTACCCGGCCCACCGGTAGCACACCCTGGTAGCCCGACTGGCGGCCCAATAGGGTGAACAGCCGGCTCATGTTCATGCCGATGAGCCAGTCGGCGCGTGAGCGGCCCAGCGCCGAGTGATAGAGGTTGAAGGTATCCTGCCCTGGCAGAAGGCGCGCCAAGGCCTTGCGAATCGAGGCATCGTCCAGAGCGGACAGCCACAGGCGCTGTATGGGCCCACGGTAGCGACAATGCTCGACCAGTTCGCGGGCGATCATTTCGCCTTCGCGGTCGGCATCGGTGGCGATTACCAGTTCGCGTGCCTCGCCGAGCAAGCGCTTGACGGCCTTGAACTGGCTGGCGGTCTTGGGCTTGACCAGCATCTTCCATTTGTCTGGAATGATGGGCAGGTCGGCGAGGTTCCAGCGCTTGTAGCGTTCGTCGTAGCTGCCGGGCGGCGCGGTTTCCAACAGGTGGCCGATGCACCAGGTGACGCAGACGTCTGTGCCTTGCCAGCAGCCGTCGCCCTTGCGGTTGGCACCTAGGATCTTGGCGATGTCTTTTGCCTGGGAGGGTTTTTCGCAGAGGAACAGGCGCATGGCCGGGACGCTTTATCGAGAGTGATAGGCACTAGGATGCGCAAGCGCGGGCGCGGAGGCAAGTTTTATCTGGATGGATGTACAGGTTTTGTCGGTGAGGATGTTGCTGCGACCACCGGCCTCGCGCCGGCAAGCCGGCCCCCACAGGTGTGTCATCGCTCCTGAAAGCTATGAGGCATGTGGGGGAGCCGGCTTGCCGGCGAGAGGGCCGGTGAGGTCAGCCGCTAGGAATCAGGCAAACTCGCGGGAGTCGCGCACCATGTCAACATGCGGGATGCCGGCTTCAAGGAATTCCTCGCTGACCACGCGAAAGCCGAGCCGCTCGTAGAATGGCGTGGCATGCACTTGCGCGCTGAGCATCTGTTGCTTGAGGTCACGGTTCTGCGCCTCGAGGATGACCGCATTGACCAGTGCATCGCCAACCTTCAGCCCGCGCCAGTCCTTGAGCACCGAGATGCGCCCGATGGTACCGTCGGCCAGCAGGCGGGCAGTGCCAATCGGGTAATCGCCTTCCAGCGCCAGAAAATGCAGCGCGTCCTGGTCTTCCGAGTCGAACTCCAGCTCAGGTGGAATGTGCTGTTCGGCGACGAACACCGCTTCACGGATACGCCGGATATCGGCGTTGTCTTTCTGCCAATCGGCGAGGCGCACGCGAATCTTATTCATTGGCGAATCCCAGGCTTCCTTGTTTGATCAACTGCTGTACTAGCATAAGGCCGTCTTCATCCTCCAGCCACTGTGCAAGGTTGTCGATGTGTAACGCGTCGGCGGCACACACCAGCTTCAGCAGCTCGCGCAGTTTGGCGGGCAGCGGGCAGCTGCGGCCGCTGGCGAACAGCATCAGGTCATCGCCAAGCTCCGACCAGGCCATCCGCGCACTTGGGTTGCGAATCAGGATGGCACCGTCTTCGAGTGCTTCGATCAGCTCCTGCTCGTCCAGCTCTTCACCGACGACCTGTTCGGGGTAGCGCGGCTCGGTCATGAACTGGCCGAACCAGGTCAGCAGCAGGTCCTTGTCGTTCATGTGCTTGTCGAGCAGGCCCTTGAGACGGTCGAGGGCGTCGTGCTGGATCTGGTGCGGGTCGCTGGCAGGCTCGGCGTCGGCGTCGCTGTAGCGTTCCTCGTCCGGCAGGAACTGGCCGAGGAAGTCGGTGAAGTGGGTCAGCACTTCGGCGGCGCTTGGCGCGCGGAAACCGACCGAGTAGGTCAGGCAGTCGTCCACGGCCACGCCGTAGTGGGCCAGGCGCGGTGGCAGGTAGAGCATGTCGCCAGGCTCCAGGGTCCATTCGCCGCTCTGTTCGAATTCGGCGAGGATGCGCAGGTCGGCATGGTCCAGCAGCGGGCTGTCGCTGTTGCACATCTGGCCGATCTTCCAGTTGCGCTGGCCGTGGCCTTGCAGCAGGAACACGTCGTAGTTGTCGAAGTGCGGGCCTACGCTGCCACCGGGAGTGGCGAAGCTGATCATCACATCGTCGATGCGCCAGCTTGGCAGGAAGCGGAAGTGCTCCAGTAGTTCGGCCACTTCAGGTACGAACTGGTCGACGGCCTGAACCAGCAGGGTCCAGTCTTTCTCAGGCAGGTCGGCGAAGGTGTCTTCGTTGAACGGGCCGCGGCGCAGCTCCCACGGGTGGGCGCCGTGCTCGAGCACGATGCGCGACTCGACTTCCTCTTCCAGGGCCAGGCCGGCCAGCTCGTCGGGGTCGATCGGGCTTTCGAAGTCCGGGAATGCCTGGCGCACCAGCAGCGGCTTCTTCTGCCAGTAGTCGCGCATGAATTCACGGGCCGAGATGCCGCCGAGCAGCTGCAGTGGAGTATCAGGATTCATGTTCAACCTATTGAAAAAACGTAATTTTCGTCCGGGAATAAAAACGCCCGGCCAGGCCGGGCGTTGAACTCGACGCTTAGCTTAGATGCGTTTGGCCTGCGCTACGGCGTTACCGATGTAGCTGGCAGGGGTCAGCTGCTTGAGCTCGGCCTTGGCTTCGGCTGGCATGTCCAGGCCGTCGATGAAGGTCAGCAGTGCTTCTGGGGTGATGCCCTTGCCACGGGTCAGCTCCTTGAGCTTCTCGTAGGGGTTCTCGATGTTGAAGCGGCGCATCACGGTCTGGATCGGCTCGGCGAGGACTTCCCAGCAGGCGTCCAGGTCGGCGGCGATACGTGCGGCGTTGACTTCCAGCTTGCCGATGCCTTTGAGGCTGGCTTCATAGGCGATGACGCTGTGAGCGAAGCCCACACCCAGGTTGCGCAGCACGGTGGAGTCGGTCAGGTCACGCTGCCAGCGCGAGATCGGCAGCTTGCTGGCCAAGTGCTGGAACAGTGCGTTGGCGATACCCAGGTTGCCTTCGGAGTTTTCGAAGTCGATCGGGTTGACCTTGTGCGGCATGGTCGACGAGCCGATTTCGCCAGCGACGGTCTTCTGCTTGAAGTAGCCCAGCGAGATGTAGCCCCAGACGTCGCGGTCGAAGTCGATGAGGATGGTGTTGAAGCGGGCGATGGCGTCGAACAGCTCGGCGATGTAGTCGTGCGGCTCGATCTGGGTGGTGTACGGGTTGAACACCAGGCCCAGTTCGTCTTCGATGAAGGCGCGGGCGTTTTCTTCCCAGTCGATCTGCGAGTAGGCCGACAGGTGGGCGTTGTAGTTGCCCACGGCACCGTTGATCTTGCCCAGCAGCGGCACGGCGGCCACTTGAGCGATCTGGCGCTCCAGGCGGTAGACGACGTTGGCCAGCTCTTTACCCAGCGTGGTCGGCGAAGCCGGCTGGCCGTGGGTGCGCGACAGCATCGGCACGTCGGCATGTGCATGGGCCAGGGCACGGATGGCATCCGCGATCTGACGCATCAGTGGCAGCAGCACGTCATCGCGGCCAGCACGCAGCATCAGGGCGTGGGACAGGTTGTTGATGTCCTCACTGGTGCAGGCGAAGTGGATGAATTCGCTGACTTTGGCCAACTCAGGCAGTTGCGCAGCCTGCTCCTTGAGGAGGTACTCGATCGCCTTGACGTCATGGTTGGTGGTGCGCTCGATTTCCTTGACGCGTTCAGCGTGCTCGAGCTTGAAGTCGGTGGCCAGGCTGTCCAGCAGGGCGTTGGCTTCGGCGGAGAACGCCGGCACTTCGCCGATCTGCGGGTGGGCGGCCAGGCGCTGCAGCCAGCGCACTTCGACCAGGGCGCGGAAACGGATCAGGCCGAATTCGCTGAAAATGGGGCGCAAGGCCTGGGTTTTGCCGGCATAACGGCCGTCTACAGGGGAAACCGCAGTGAGCGAAGAGAGCTGCATGGGGTGTTCTCGGACAGTCAGGCTTTTGGAGGGCGCATATCATACATGAAAAATGCGCCGAGGTCGGGTGGCTGACCAAAGGTCAGCCCAATCTGGATCGGGTGGCAGTCGCTGTGCAAACAGGCAGCTCAGCCCTCAGCTGGGGCTGCGCATCATATCGTACAGCTCGTTGAGCAACTTGCGCCGGCTGAACACCAGCTGCCAGCGGTGCCCGCCCAGCTGGCGCCAAAGGCGTGCGGCGCGTATACCGGCCAGCAGCAGAGCGCGAATTTTCGAAGCGTTGCTGGCCTGCTGCAGGAAGCGCATGTCGCCATGCACCTGAATGCGCTGGCGCAGGGTGCTCAGGGTGTCCTGATACAACGCGCCGCTGGAGGCGATGACGTTTTCGTGAACCAGGCCGAAATGGTCGGCCTGCGATTGGATCTGCGGCAGGCGGTTGCCAATGGTGTCGAGCAGGTCGCCCCGCTTGTTCAGCTGGCGTTCCAGGCCGAGCATCGACAGCGCATAACGCAGCGGTTCGCGCTGCAGGCTGCTGGGGTCGCGCTCCAGGGCGCCGACCAGGGCGCGATAACCGTCACGCAGGTTGAGGTCGTCGCCACCGAACACCTCCAGGGTGTCCTTGGGGTCGCGCACCAGCAGGCTGCCCAGCATGCAGCCGATATCGGCCTCGCTGGCCTGGCCGGTGCGGGCGATGCGGTCGACCAGCACGGCGGCCTGAAACACCCCGCCCAGGGCAATCAATTGCTCCTGCAGTTTGCTCATGCGCGCGGGCTCCACGGCTCGGCCGTCTCGATCACGCCGCCACCCAGGCACACCTCACCGTCGTAGAACACTACCGACTGGCCAGGGGTAACGGCGCGCTGCGGCTCGTCGAACACGGCGCGGTAGCCGCTTTCGGTCAGTTCCAGGGTGCAGCGCTGGTCGCTCTGGCGGTAGCGCACCTTGGCAGTGAGCGTGCGCGGGCTGCTGAGGTCGATCGGGTTGACCCAGAAGATTTCCGAAGCGAGCAGCGCGCGGGAGAACAACCAAGGGTGTTCATTGCCCTGACCGACCACCAGTACATTGCGGGCCAGGTCTTTGTGCAGCACGTACCACGGCTCGTCGCCTGCGTCTTTCAGGCCGCCAATACCCAAGCCCTGGCGCTGGCCAATGGTGTGGTACATCAGACCGTGGTGGCGGCCGATGACTTCGCCTTCGGTGGTCTGGATCTCACCTGGCTGGGCCGGCAGGTACTGCTTGAGGAAGTCACTGAAACGGCGCTCACCGATGAAGCAGATACCGGTGGAATCCTTCTTCTTGGCGGTGGCCAGGCCGTGTTTTTCGGCGATGGCGCGGACCTCGGGCTTTTCCAGTTCGCCGACCGGGAACAGGGTGCGAGCGATTTCCTTGCCGCCCACGGCATGCAGGAAATAGCTCTGGTCCTTGTTCGGGTCCAGGCCCTTGAGCAGTTCGGTGATCGCGCCGGTGTCGCGGCGGCGCACGTAATGACCGGTGGCGATCAGGTCTGCCCCCAGCGAAAGCGCGTAGTCGAGAAACGCCTTGAACTTGATTTCGCGGTTGCAGAGGATGTCCGGGTTGGGTGTACGGCCGGCTTTGTATTCTTCGAGGAAGTGCTCGAAAACGTTGTCCCAGTATTCAGCAGCGAAGTTGGCGGTATGCAGCTTGACGCCGATACGGTCGCACACGGCCTGGGCGTCGGCCAGATCTTCCCGGGCGGTGCAGTATTCGGTGCCGTCGTCCTCTTCCCAGTTCTTCATGAACAGACCTTCCACCTGGTAGCCCTGCTCCATGAGCAGAAGGGCGGAGACGGAAGAGTCCACGCCGCCGGACATGCCGACGATGACGCGGGTCTTGGCGGGGTCTTTGAGTGCTGGGCTGGTCATGGCTACCGATGTGTATCAAGGGGGAAAAGCGCCGATTCTATCAAACCCGAGGCTGCGCGTCAGTCGCGCAGCAAGTCGAGGCTGTGCAACGGGCCTGCGAGGTAGTCATCCAGGCAGCGTGGCACCAGTTCGCTGCGCCAGCGGACGGGGGCGGCCAACAGCTCCTCGCGGGTGAGCCAGACGGCACGGACGATGTCGCTGTCCAGGGCGCGGTCGGCGTGGTGGCGCACGGGGCGTGCGGCGAAGCAGATGCGCTGGTAGGTCACGCCGTTGCTGGGTGCGGTGTACAGATAGATGCCGACCACGCCGGTGAGCTCGACTTCCCACGCGGTTTCTTCCAGCGTTTCGCGCAGTGCGGCCTGGGGCAGGGTTTCGTCAGGCTCCAGGTGGCCGGCGGGCTGGTTGAACACGTGCTGGCCGGCCTTGAATTCCTCGACGAAGAGGAATTTGCCTGCGTGCTCGACGACAGTGGCGACGGTGATGTGCGGTTGCCAGGACACGGTCGATGTTCTCCGATGGTTAGAAGCTGCAAGCTGCAAGCTGCAAGCTGCAAGCTGCAAGCTGCAAGCTGCAAGCCACAAGCCACAAGCCACAAGCTACAAGCAAGAGCAAGAGCAGTGCGCGCATCGCTTTTTCTTGCAGCTTGCAGCTTGCAGCTTGAAGCTTGCAGCTCAAAAAGCACAAACCCCGGTGCGTGGCCGGGGTTTGTGCTGTTACGTCAAGCGAGCCTTACAGGGCGGCGATCGCGCTGTTCAGGGTCTGGCTTGGGCGCATCACCTTGGCGGTCAGCTCTGCGTCCGGAGCGTAGTAGCCACCGATGTCGGCCGGCTTGCCCTGAACGGCGTTGAGCTCGGCGACGATGGTCGCTTCGTTCTCGGCCAGGGTTTTTGCCAGCGGCGCGAAGCGCGCCTGCAGCGCGGCGTCGTCAGTCTGGGCGGCCAGGGCTTCTGCCCAGTACAGGGTCAGGTAGAAGTGGCTGCCGCGGTTGTCGATACCACCGACTTTGCGCGAAGGCGACTTGTTGGTGTCGAGGAACTTGCCGGTGGCCTGGTCCAGGGTGTTGGCCAGGACCTTGGCGCGCGGGTTGTCGTAAGTGTTGCCCAGGTGCTCCAGGGAAGCGGCCAGGGCCAGGAATTCACCCAGCGAGTCCCAACGCAGGAAGTTCTCTTCCACCAACTGTTGCACGTGCTTGGGTGCCGAACCGCCAGCGCCGGTTTCGAACAGGCCGCCGCCGTTCATCAGCGGTACGATCGACAGCATCTTGGCGCTGGTGCCCAGCTCCATGATCGGGAACAGGTCGGTCAGGTAGTCGCGCAGCACGTTGCCGGTCACCGAGATGGTGTCCTTGCCTTCACGAATGCGGGCAAGCGAGAACTTGATGGCGTCGACCGGCGCCAGGACACGGATGTCCAGGCCAGCGGTGTCGTGATCCTTCAGGTACTTCTGCACCTTCTCGATCATCACACCGTCGTGGGCGCGGGCCGGGTCCAGCCAGAATACAGCCGGGGTGTTGCTCAGGCGGGCGCGGTTGACGGCCAGCTTGACCCAGTCCTGGATCGGCGCGTCTTTGGTCTGGCACATGCGGAAGATGTCACCGGCTTCGACGTTCTGCTCCAGAACGACCTTGCCCTTGCCATCGACCACGCGCACGACACCGTCGGCCTTGACCTGGAACGTCTTGTCGTGGGAGCCGTACTCTTCGGCTTTCTGTGCCATCAGGCCGACGTTCGGTACGCTGCCCATGGTGGTCGGGTCGAACGCGCCGTTGGCCTTGCAGTCTTCGATGGTGGCCTGGTAGATACCGGCGTAGCAGCGGTCCGGGATGATCGCCTTGGCGTCCTGCAGCTCACCGGCGGTGTTCCACATCTTGCCCGAGTCACGGATCATGGCCGGCATCGATGCGTCGACGATGACGTCGCTCGGCACGTGCAGGTTGGTGATGCCTTTATCGGAGTTGACCATGGCCAGGGCCGGGCGGTCGGCGTACAGGGCCTGGATGTCGGCTTCGATCTCGGCCTGCTTGTCGGCTGGCAGGTCCTTGATGCGGGCATACAGGTCGCCGATGCCGTTGTTGGCATTGAAGCCCACTTCGGTCAGCGCGGCAGCATGCTTGGCCAGCACTTCGCCGTAGAAGGCTTCGACGATGACGCCGAACATGATCGGGTCGGACACCTTCATCATGGTGGCTTTCAGGTGCACCGACAGCAGCACGCCAGAGGCCTTGGCATCGGCGATCTGCTCGGCGATGAAGGCTTTCAGGGCCTTGCGGCTCATGGTCGCGCAGTCGATGACTTCGGCGGCTTTGACGGCGGTTTTTTCTTTCAGCACGGTGATGCTGCCGTCTTTGGCAACCAGCTCGATGCGCAGGCTGTCGTCAGCCTCGATCAGTGCGGCCTTTTCGCTGCCGTAGAAGTCGCCCTGGGTCATGTGGGCAACGTGCGACTTGGAGTCGGCGGCCCAGGCACCCATCTTGTGCGGGTGCTTGCGCGCGTAGTTCTTGACCGACAGCGGTGCGCGGCGGTCGGAGTTGCCTTCGCGCAGTACCGGGTTCACGGCGCTGCCCTTGATGCGGTCGTAGCGCGCGCGGGATTCTTTTTCTTCCGCGGTGGCCGGTTCGTCGGCGTAGTCCGGGATGTTGAAGCCCTTGCCTTGCAGTTCCTTGATAGCGGCCTTGAGCTGCGGCACCGAGGCGCTGATGTTCGGCAGCTTGATGATGTTGGCTTCAGGTGTGGTAGCCAGTTGGCCCAGTTCCGCCAGGTGATCGCCTACCTGCTTCTCGGTGCCCAGTTGCTCCGGGAATGCCGCGAGGATGCGGCCAGCCAGGGAAATGTCGCGAGTTTCGACGGCGATGTCAGCCGAAGCGGTGAACGCTTCGACGATCGGCAGCAGCGAGTAGGTGGCGAGGGCGGGGGCTTCGTCGGTGAAGGTATAGATGATCTTGGAACGGGTGGGCATGCGGGTTAACTCTCTATGTGCTGAGCGTACTCGAGTCTCGAGGTGCGCAGGGTAGGCGCTTCGCCCTGGCGACGCCATGAGCGGAAAGTCGAGAGGCTGCGAGCGGTGATGGTGGATGCATCAGTCGAGCGTCAAGTGCTGAACTGCGGTAACAGCCCAGGCTTTGTGGCCAGTTACTGGCCGAGGGCGAGCCGCATTTTCCTGGGATTCGCCCCGATGACCCTTCGGTCGCGGCGCAGTATATCAAACCAATCGGGCTATTCAGCAAGGCGAAGTGACATCGGCGCCATTTATAAGACCAAAGACGTAGCGGCAATGTGGCGTGATGTCGCAGCGCTTGCAGGTCGGCAGATGTGGTTTAGGCTCAGTGGGATCGCATGATGTCCAATCACACCCGAAAGCGGAGTAGTGCAAGCATGGGATACCAGAAAATCAAGGTTCCGACCGACGGCGCCAAGATCACCGTCAATGCAGACCATTCGCTCAATGTGCCCGACAACCCCATCATTCCCTATATCGAAGGCGACGGCATTGGCATCGACGTCTCGCCGGTGATGATCAAGGTGGTTGACGCTGCTGTGAACAAGGCCTACGGCGGCAAGCGCAAGATCGCCTGGATGGAGGTGTACGCCGGGGAGAAGGCCACCCAGGTCTATGACCAGGATACATGGCTGCCCCAGGAGACCCTGGATGCAGTGCGCGACTATGTCGTATCGATCAAGGGGCCGCTGACCACCCCGGTCGGAGGGGGCATCCGTTCGCTGAACGTGGCCCTGCGCCAGCAGCTCGATCTTTATGTGTGCCTGCGCCCGGTGCTGTGGTTCGAGGGCGTGCCCAGCCCGGTCAAGAAGCCAGGCGATGTCGACATGGTGATCTTCCGTGAGAACTCCGAGGACATCTACGCCGGTATCGAATGGAAAGCCGGCTCGCCCGAGGCGGACAAGGTGATCAAGTTTCTCAAGGAGGAAATGGGCGTCACCAAGATCCGTTTCGACCAGGACTGCGGCATCGGGGTCAAGCCGGTTTCCCGCGAGGGCACCAAGCGCCTGGTGCGCAAGGCCCTGCAGTACGTCGTGGACAACGACCGAGAGTCGCTGACCCTGGTGCACAAGGGCAACATCATGAAGTTCACCGAAGGTGCCTTCAAGGACTGGGGTTACGAGGTAGCCAAGGATGAGTTTGGCGCCGAGTTGCTCGATGGTGGCCCGTGGATGAAGTTCAAGAACCCCAAGACCGGCCGCGAGGTCATCGTCAAGGACGCCATTGCCGACGCCATGCTCCAGCAGATACTGCTGCGCCCGGCCGAGTATGACGTGATCGCCACGCTCAATCTCAACGGCGACTACCTGTCCGATGCATTGGCGGCGGAAGTGGGGGGTATCGGTATCGCGCCAGGCGCCAACCTGTCCGACACCGTGGCCATGTTCGAGGCCACCCACGGCACGGCGCCCAAGTATGCCGGCCAGGACAAGGTCAACCCGGGCTCGGTGATCCTCTCGGCAGAGATGATGCTGCGCCACATGGGCTGGACCGAGGCAGCCGACCTGATCATCAAGGGCACCAACGGCGCGATAGCGGCCAAGACCGTCACCTACGACTTCGAGCGGCTGATGGAGGGCGCGAAGCTGGTGGGCAGCTCAGGCTTCGGGGACGAAATGATCAAGCATATGTGAAACAATTGAAAACCGGCCGCCCCTTATGATGGGGCGGCCGGTTTTTCGTGTGCCGGCGCAAAGCAGGGGTCAGGCTTCTGCGGTCGATGATTGCGAGGCTCCCGTCGAGGTGCTGGTGATAGCGTTGGCGATCTCGGTCGCATGCAGGCCCTTGGGGCCCTGCACGATCTCGAAAGTCACGGCTTGTCCGGCCTTGAGGGTTTTGTAACCGTCCATCTTGATCGCCGAATAGTGGGCGAACAGATCGTCGGTTTTGCCGTCTTCATTGATGAATCCGTAGCCCTTGGCATTGTTGAACCACTTGACTTTACCGCTTGCCATCCCTATGTCCCTCTGCAAAGGACTCCATCACTGGAGTATCATCCACTTCATCCGCATACGAACCTTGCGAAAAATCTGGTTGACTGCGCGGATCTTTATCGACCACGGTGGGTTCTTATTGGTTGTAACACCGTTTTGCCGATAGTCAAGGTCGCCCCGTCTACACGCGGGCTGCGGCTTGTGCGGTCAACTCACAACCTTAACCTGTCGATCATGATGAAATTCTTTCCATGCATGCACGTAGCGAGATTCGACTAACATTCAATCAGGATCGCCCGCAATCGAATGAGGACGACGGCTCAGGGCTTGCGGTACAGGAAGCCAAGCCGATCCTGCAGGCGCCACCGATGTACAAGGTGGTTTTGTTCAACGATGACTACACGCCGATGGATTTCGTCGTCGAAGTGCTCGAAACGTTCTTCAATCTGAACCGCGAGCTGGCGACCAAGATCATGCTGACCGTCCATACCGAAGGGCGGGCAGTGTGCGGATTGTTTACCCGGGACATCGCCGAAACGAAGGCCATGCAGGTCAACCAATACGCCAGGGAAAGCCAGCATCCGCTACTCTGTGAAATCGAGAAGGACGGTTAATCGCCGACCACTTGGGTATGAGGTGAAGCTATGTTAAACCGCGAGCTCGAAGTCACCCTCAATCTTGCCTTCAAGGAGGCCCGTTCGAAGCGTCATGAGTTCATGACCGTCGAGCATCTGCTGCTGGCACTCCTTGACAATGAGGCTGCTGCGACCGTTCTGCGCGCCTGTGGCGCCAATCTCGACAAACTCAAGCACGACCTGCAAGAGTTCATCGATTCCACCACTCCCCTGATTCCCGTCAACGACGAGGATCGCGAAACCCAGCCGACCTTAGGCTTCCAGCGTGTGCTGCAGCGTGCCGTGTTCCACGTGCAAAGCTCTGGCAAGCGCGAGGTGACCGGTGCCAATGTGCTGGTGGCGATCTTCAGCGAACAGGAAAGCCAGGCCGTGTTCCTGCTCAAGCAGCAGAGCGTAGCCCGTATCGACGTGGTCAACTACATTGCCCACGGCATTTCCAAAGTGCCGGGCCACGGCTCGCACAGTGACAGCGACCAGGAAATGCAGGATGAGGAGGGCGGCGAGACGTCGTCCTCGAGCAACCCCCTGGATGCGTATGCCAGCAACCTGAACGAATTGGCCCGCGCTGGGCGGATCGACCCGCTGGTCGGGCGCGAGCAGGAAGTCGAGCGTGTGGCGCAGATCCTTGCCCGCCGGCGCAAGAACAACCCGCTGCTGGTCGGTGAGGCTGGTGTGGGCAAGACCGCGATTGCCGAAGGCCTGGCCAAGCGCATCGTCGACGGTCAGGTGCCCGACCTGCTGTCGCAGAGCGTGGTGTATTCGCTCGACCTTGGCGCACTGCTGGCGGGGACCAAGTACCGTGGCGACTTCGAGAAACGCTTCAAGGCGTTGCTTGGTGAGCTGCGCAAACGCCCCCAGGCCATCCTGTTCATTGACGAAATCCACACCATCATTGGTGCCGGTGCTGCCTCGGGCGGCGTGATGGACGCCTCCAACCTGCTCAAGCCGCTGCTGTCTTCCGGCGAGATTCGCTGCATCGGTTCGACGACGTTCCAAGAGTTTCGCGGGATCTTCGAGAAGGATCGTGCCCTGGCACGGCGCTTCCAGAAGGTGGATGTCAGCGAGCCGTCTGTCGAGGACACCGTGGGCATTCTGCGCGGCCTCAAAGGGCGCTTTGAAAGCCATCACAATATCGAGTACAGCGACGAAGCCTTGCGCGCCGCCGCCGAGCTGGCATCACGCTACATCAATGACCGCCACATGCCGGACAAGGCCATCGACGTGATCGACGAAGCCGGGGCGTATCAGCGCCTGCAGCCTGAGGCGAATCGGGTCAAGCGTATCGATGTACCTCAAGTCGAGGACATCGTCGCCAAGATCGCGCGGATTCCGCCGAAGCACGTCACCAGCTCCGACAAGGAACTGCTGCGTAACCTGGAGCGTGACCTGAAACTGACCGTGTTCGGCCAGGACCAGGCGATCGATTCGCTGGCCACGGCAATCAAGCTGTCCCGTGCAGGCCTCAAGGCACCGGACAAGCCGGTCGGTTCGTTCCTGTTCGCCGGCCCTACCGGTGTGGGCAAGACCGAAGCGGCGCGGCAGCTGGCCAAGGCGCTGGGGGTCGAGCTGGTGCGCTTCGACATGTCCGAGTACATGGAACGGCACACTGTGTCGCGCCTGATCGGTGCGCCTCCTGGGTATGTCGGGTTCGACCAGGGTGGTCTGCTGACCGAGGCGATCACCAAGCAGCCGCATTGCGTGTTGCTGCTCGATGAGATCGAGAAGGCGCACCCGGAAGTCTTCAACCTGCTGCTGCAGGTGATGGACCACGGTACCTTGACCGACAACAACGGGCGCAAAGCGGACTTCCGCAATGTGATTCTGATCATGACCACCAATGCCGGCGCTGAAACGGCGGCACGCGCTTCCATTGGTTTCACCCATCAGGACCATGCGTCCGATGCGATGGAAGTCATTCGCAAGAGCTTCACACCGGAGTTCCGCAACCGTCTGGACACCATCATCCAGTTTGGCCGCCTGAGTCACGAGACCATCAAAAGCATCGTCGACAAGTTCCTCATCGAACTTCAGGCGCAGCTGGAAGACAAGCGCGTGTTGCTTGAAGTCAGCGATGCCGCCCGCGGCTGGCTGGCGGCCTCTGGCTACGATGTGCAGATGGGGGCGCGGCCGATGGCGCGGCTTATCCAGGACAAGATCAAGCGGCCGTTGGCCGAGGAGATTCTGTTTGGCGAGCTGGCCGAGCACGGCGGTGTGGTGCACATCGACCTGCGCGATGGGGAGTTGGTGTTCGACTTCGAAACCACGGCGGAAGTCGCGTGATGCAAGGGGCTGCTTCGCGGCCCCAAGCCATTTTTGCAAGCACAAAAAAGCCCGGCACATGGCCGGGCTTTTTCATGGCTGGAGCTTAGCGCGCACGGTAGGTGATGCGGCCCTTGCTCAGGTCATAAGGCGTCAGCTCGACGCGGACCTTGTCGCCAGTGAGAATACGGATGTAGTTCTTGCGCATCTTTCCGGAGATGTGCGCGGTTACGACGTGCCCGTTTTCCAACTCCACGCGGAACATGGTGTTGGGCAGGGTGTCGACGACAGTACCTTCCATTTCGAAGCTGTCTTCTTTCGACATGCAGTTGAGCCCTCGGTGTCCAGTGTTGGCCCGACGCATAACCGCACCGGGCAAAAAAGTGGCGTGGATTATGCCGGAAAATAGTGTGTCAAGCCAATGCTTTCAGTTGAGAGTGACCCAACGCTGGTTGATCAGCAGCTCGATGGGGCGATACTGGGTCTTGTAGTTCATCTTCTTGCAGTTCTTGATCCAGTAGCCAAGATAAACCGCTTCGAGGTCCTGGCGCAGGGCTTCGGTGATTTGCCAGAGGATGGCAAAGCGCCCCAGGCTGCGCCGTTCTTCGTCGGGCTCATAGAACGTGTACACCGCAGACAGCCCGTTGGGTAGCAGGTCGCAGACGGCAACTGCCAGCAGGCGACCGGCCAGGCGGAATTCGTAGAACCAGCAGAACGGCAAGTCGCGCACCAGAAAGGTGGAAAACTGATCGCGGCTTGGCGGGTACATGTCGCCATCGGCATGACGGGTTTCGATGTAGCGACGGTACAGGTCGAAATATTCTTCTTTGAACGCCGGCCGTGCAGCTGTCACGGTGAGGTCTGCATTGCGCTTGAGGATGCGCCGTTGCTGGCGGTTGGGAATGAAGCGCGCGGCCGGGATGCGCGCCGGCACGCAGGCATTGCAGTTCTGGCAATGGGGGCGGTACAGGTGGTCGCCACTGCGGCGAAAGCCCATCTCCGAGAGGTCGGCATACACATGCACATCCATCGGCTGGCTGGGGTCGAGGAACAGGGTGGTCGCCTGCTCGTTCGGCAGATAGCTGCAGGAGTGGGGCTGAGTGGCATAGAACTTCAACCGCGCCAACTCTGTCATGATCGACCCCTTCGGTGAGACTTTGCTTTAAGTGTAAGCCAGCTCTCGAAACTCGCCTAGGTGCGCCAGCTGGCACTGTTGGGCTGGTCGAGGTGAAGGGCCAGGTAATCGGCGAAGCTCGCGCGGCTGATTGCGCGAGCGCCCAGGCTGTGCAGGTGATCGGTTGGCATCTGGCAGTCGATCAGCACGAAGCCTGCATCGCGCAGGTGGTTGACCAGGATCACGAAGCCGACCTTGGACGCATTGTCGGCGCGGCTGAACATCGACTCGCCGAAAAACAACCGCCCCATGGCCAGGCCGTACAGGCCGCCCACCAGTTCGCCGTTGTGGCGTACCTCCACCGAATGGGCGATACCGCGCCGGTGCAGCTCGCAGTAGGCGTTGCGCATGGTGTCGGTGATCCAGGTGCCGTCCGCGTAGTCGCGCGGCGCCGCGCAGGCGTCGATCACGGCGGGGAAGTCGGTGTCGAAGCTGACCTGATAACGCGCCTGGCGCAACAGCTTGGCCAGCGAGCGCGAGACATGCAGCTCGTCCGGGAACAGAACGGTGCGTGGGTCGGGCGACCACCAGAGGATGGGTTGGCCGTCCTGGTACCACGGGAAGCAGCCATGGCGATAGGCCTGCACCAGGCGCTCGGGGCTCAGGTCGCCACCAGCGGCGAGCAGGCCGTTAGGGTCCTGCAGGGCTTTTTCCAGGGGTGGGAAGGTCAGCGAGTCGCGAGTCAGCCAGGTGAGCATGGTCTATCGTGCGGTGGGGGAGGGGAGCCGGCAGCATGGCAAGGAGGGCGCCTGCGGTCAATGCTTGGCCCGCGCGGGGCAAGTCCTCCCCGCAGGGGCGTCCAATCAGGCGATAGGGTCGGCAATTTCCTACACATTCGTGAGGCTGCAGGCACCATCTGGCACATTTGCTGTCACACCTGTGCAAAAACACAGCATAAGCCTTTGTCACAAAAGAAAATGCATGCTCAAATTGCAGCTATACGAAAGTCGCCCCCACCCAAACGCCATAGGGCGTGCCGCCATGGCGGCCGGCGGGCAGTAATGTTAAAAGTAGGGGTTCATTGGCCTGTCATCGGCCAATCACTACTGGACGCGCAGCACGCGCAGGAATAGACGCGTTTTGAAGAAATCCACCGCAACTCCAGCTCCATTGCCTGTGCCCCTGTGGCGCCAGCAGCTGCATTACCGCCTTAAGGAAGGTGCGTTGATCGCTGTCGGCGCCCTGTGCCTGTACCTGTGGATGGCGCTGCTGACCTACGATACCTCCGACCCAGGCTTCAGCCACACCAGCAACGTCGACCAGGTGCAGAACGCTGCCGGGCGTGCCGGTGCGTATTTCGCCGATATCATGTTCATGGTGCTCGGCTATTTCGCCTACATCTTCCCTTTGCTGCTGGCGATCAAAACCTGGCAGATCTTCCGCGAGCGCCATCAACCCTGGCAATGGAGCGGCTGGCTGTTCTCCTGGCGCCTGATCGGCCTGGTGTTCCTGGTGCTGTCGGGTGCTGCACTGGCGCATATCCATTTCCATCCCCCGGCGAGCCTGCCGTTCTCCGCCGGTGGTGCCTTGGGCGAAAGCCTCGGCGATCTGGCGCGCAACCTGCTCAACGTGCAGGGCAGCACGCTGATGTTCATCGCCCTGTTCCTGTTCGGCCTGACCGTGTTCACCGACCTCTCGTGGTTCAAGGTGATGGACATGACCGGCAAGATCACCCTGGACCTGTTCGAGCTCGTGCAAGGCGCGGCCAACCGCTGGTGGGAGGCGCGCAACGAGCGCAAACGCCTGGAAGCGCAACTGCGTGAGGTGGACGAGCCAAGGTTCGATGCGCCGCCAGCGGCTGCCGAGAAACGCGAGCCGGCCAAGACGCAACTGCGCGAGCGCATCGGTGAGCGCGATGAGCCCCCAGCGCGCCCTGTCGTCGCCCAGCGCGAACCGGTTGTGCCACGCGAGCCTGTGGTCCCCCGTGAGCCGTCGATTGCCCCTGTGATCATGCCGCCTGCCGCGCCGGCCAAGGCAGTGGAGCCGAGCAAGCGGGTGATGAAGGAAAAGCAGGCGCCATTGTTCGTCGACAGCGCCGTGGAAGGCACCTTGCCGTCCATCTCCATCCTCGACCCAGCCGAGCAGAAGAAGATCGAGTACTCGCCAGAATCCCTGGCCGGCGTCGGTCAGTTGCTGGAAATCAAACTCAAGGAATTCGGCGTCGAAGTCTCGGTGGACTCCATTCACCCGGGCCCGGTCATTACCCGCTACGAAATCCAGCCCGCGGCCGGGGTCAAGGTCAGCCGCATCGCCAACCTGGCCAAGGACCTTGCACGGTCGCTGGCCGTGACCAGTGTGCGGGTGGTCGAGGTCATCCCCGGCAAGACCACCGTGGGTATCGAGATCCCCAACGAAAACCGGCAGATGGTGCGCTTCTCCGAGGTGCTGTCGACACCCCAATACGACGAGCAGAAGTCGCCCGTCACCCTGGCCCTGGGCCACGATATCGGCGGCAAGCCGGTGATCACCGACCTGGCCAAGATGCCACACCTGCTGGTAGCCGGTACCACCGGTTCCGGTAAGTCGGTGGGTGTGAACGCGATGATCCTGTCGATCCTGTTCAAGTCCGGCCCTGAAGACGCGCGCCTGATCATGATCGACCCGAAGATGCTCGAGCTGTCGATTTACGAAGGCATCCCGCACTTGCTGTGCCCGGTGGTCACCGACATGAAGGACGCCGCCAACGCGCTGCGCTGGAGCGTGGCCGAGATGGAGCGGCGCTACAAGCTCATGGCGGCCATGGGCGTGCGTAACCTTGCCGGTTTCAACCGCAAGATCAAGGATGCCCAGGAGGCCGGCGAGGTCATCCATGATCCGCTGTACCGCCGCGAGAGCATGGAAGACGAGCCACCGGCCCTCAAGACCCTGCCGACCATCGTGGTGGTGGTCGACGAATTCGCCGACATGATGATGATCGTTGGCAAGAAGGTCGAAGAGCTGATCGCCCGTATCGCCCAGAAGGCTCGGGCAGCCGGTATTCACCTGATCCTCGCCACCCAGCGCCCATCGGTGGATGTGATCACCGGCCTGATCAAGGCCAACATCCCGACCCGCATGGCGTTCCAGGTGTCGAGCAAGATCGACTCGCGCACCATCATCGACCAAGGTGGCGCCGAGCAACTGCTGGGCCACGGTGACATGCTCTACATGCCGCCAGGTACCAGCCTGCCGATCCGGGTACATGGCGCATTCGTCTCCGACGATGAAGTGCACCGCGTGGTGGAAGCCTGGAAGCTGCGTGGCGCTCCCGACTACAACGACGACATCCTCAACGGCGTCGAGGAGGCCGGCAGCGGCTTTGAAGGCGGCGGTGGCGGTGGCGGCGACGAAGATTCGGAAAGTGACGCCCTGTATGATGAGGCGGTGCAGTTCGTCCTCGAAAGCCGCCGGGCGTCGATTTCGGCCGTGCAGCGCAAGCTCAAGATCGGCTACAACCGCGCCGCCCGCATGATCGAGGCGATGGAGATGGCCGGTGTGGTCACCCCCATGAACAGCAACGGTTCGCGGGAAGTGATTGCCCCGGGCGGCCCGCGCGACTGATGAACACCTTGCCAGGCGCCGACGGTGGCGCCTGGCTTCATAAATGCTCAATGAGGATTAACATGCGCGCGATTCGCATGCTGTTGGTTTCTGCCCTGACCCTGGGTTCGGTAACAGCCACACTGTCGGCTCACGCTGGTGAGCAGGACGTACAGCGCCTGACCCAGTTGCTGGAAAAGTCGCAGACCATCGAGGCCAATTTCTCCCAGCTGACCCTGGATGCCGGTGGCACCAGCCTGCAGGAGACAACCGGCAAGATGACGGTCAAGCGCCCGGGCCTGTTCTACTGGCACACCGATGCACCCCAGGAGCAGGTGGTGGTGTCCGACGGCAAGAACGTCACCCTGTGGGACCCTGACCTGGAGCAGGCCACCATCAAGAAGCTCGATGTGCGCCTGAACCAGACCCCGGCGCTGCTGCTGTCCGGTGACGTGTCGAAGATCAGCCAGAGCTTCGACATCACCTCCAAGGAGCAGGGCGAAGTGATGGACTTCACCCTCAAGCCAACCACCAAGGACACCCTGTTCGATTCGCTGCGCGTATCGTTCCGCCGTGGCCTGATCAACGACATGCAGCTGATCGACAGCGTCGGCCAGCGCACCAACATCCTGTTCAATGGCGTCAAAGCCAACCAGCCGGTGCCGGACAGCAGGTTCAAGTTCGACATCCCGAAAGGCGCGGACGTCATCAAGGAGTAAGCAGAGCGCACCATGGACCTGTTTCGAAGCGAACCCGTTGCCCAGCCCCTGGCTGCCCGGCTACGCCCGTCCAACCTGGACGAGTATGTTGGCCAGGAGCACCTGCTGGCGCGCGGCAAACCGCTGCGTGAGGCGCTGGAGCAGGGTGCGCTGCACTCGATGATTTTCTGGGGGCCGCCGGGCGTGGGCAAGACCACGCTCGCCCGGCTGCTGGCACAGTTTTGCGATGCGCACTTCGAGACGGTTTCGGCGGTACTGGCAGGGGTCAAGGAAATCCGCCAGGCCGTCGAGGTGGCCAAGCAGCAGGCCGGCCAGTATGGCCGCCGGACCATCCTGTTCGTGGACGAGGTGCACCGCTTCAACAAGTCCCAGCAGGATGCGTTCCTGCCTTTTGTCGAAGATGGCACGCTGATCTTCATCGGCGCCACCACCGAGAACCCTTCCTTCGAACTGAACAACGCTTTGCTCTCGCGTGCGCGGGTCTACGTGCTCAAGAGCCTGGACGAGCCCGCCTTGCGCAAGCTGGTCGACCGCGCACTCAACGAAGAGCGCGGTTTGGGCAAGCGCAACCTGAGCGTGGGCGACGACGCTTTCAAGATGCTGATGGCCGCCGCCGATGGCGATGGCCGGCGCATGCTCAACTTCCTCGAAAACGCCTCGGACCTGGCCGAAGATGGCAGCGAGATTGGCGTAGACCTGCTGCAGAGCCTGCTCGGTGACAGCCGCCGGCGCTTCGACAAAGGCGGCGAGGCCTTCTATGACCAGATTTCCGCCCTGCACAAATCGGTGCGCGGCTCCAACCCGGACGCCGCGCTTTACTGGTTCGCGCGCATGCTCGATGGCGGCTGCGACCCGCTGTACATCGCCCGCCGCGTGGTGCGCATGGCCAGCGAGGACATCGGCAACGCCGACCCACGGGCCCTGAGCCTGTGCCTGGCAGCCTGGGACGTGCAGGAGCGCCTGGGTAGCCCAGAGGGCGAGCTGGCGGTGGCTCAGGCCATTACCTACATTGCCTGCGCGCCGAAGAGCAACGCCGTGTACATGGGCTTCAAGACTGCCCTGCGCGAAGCCGCCGAGCATGGCTCGCTGGAGGTGCCGCTGCACCTGCGCAACGCCCCGACCAAGCTGATGAAGCAGCTCGGCTACGGCGAGGAGTACCGCTACGCTCACGACGAGCCCGATGCCTATGCCGCAGGTGAAGATTACTTCCCGGACCAGCTCGAGCCACGTCAGTATTATCAGCCCGTGCCTCGGGGGCTTGAGCTGAAGATCGGCGAGAAACTGCGCCACTTGGCCGACCTCGATCGCAGCAGCCCGCGTCAACGGAGAAAGCCGTGATCGCTCTGTGCCATGACCCGTCCCTGCACAAGTCGCTGGCGCCTGTCGGACAGCGCGCTGGCCTTATTTTCGGCGTCACGGCGACGTTTTCCTCTTTTTCGCTCGATACCGTGCGCCCGGTGGAAAGTGGGCAAGTGCCCCTGGCCGTGGGCTATACCGGTATTAGCGTGATGGGCGGGCTACTGGCCTGCCCCTGACCCGACTCTGAACCAACCTACACACATAACGAGAGAACGATATGCTCGATTCCAAACTGTTACGCGGCCAACTTCAGGAAGTGGCGGACCGCCTCGCCTCCCGTGGCTTCAGCCTGGATGTCGCGCGCATCGAATCGCTGGAAGAGCGCCGCAAGGCGGTGCAGACCCGCACCGAGCAGCTGCAGGCCGAGCGTAACGCCCGCTCCAAATCCATCGGTCAGGCCAAGGCCAAGGGCGAGGACATCGCACCGCTGATGGCTGACGTCGAGCGCATGGCCAATGAACTGGCCGCTGGCAAGGTCGAGCTCGATGGCATCCAGGCCGAACTGGATGGCATTGTCCTGACCATCCCCAACCTGCCGGACGCCAGTGTGCCGGTCGGTACCAGCGAAGACGACAACGTCGAAGTGCGCCGTTGGGGCACGCCGAGGGCGTTCGATTTTCCAATCAAGGACCACGTCGCCCTGGGTGAAATCAGCGGTGGCCTGGACTTCGAAGCTGCTGCCAAGCTGTCGGGCGCCCGTTTTGCCGTGCTGCGCGGCCCGGTTGCCCGCCTGCACCGCGCCCTGGCGCAGTTCATGATCAACCTGCACACCGCTGAACACGGCTACGAAGAACACTACACCCCGTACCTGGTGCAGGCGCCAGCGTTGCAGGGCACCGGCCAGCTGCCGAAGTTCGAGGAAGACCTGTTCAAGATCACCCGTGAAGGCGAAGCCGACTTCTACCTGATCCCGACCGCTGAAGTGTCGCTGACCAACCTGGTAGCCGGCGAGATCATCGATGCCAAGCTGCTGCCGCTCAAGCTGGTCGCCCATACCCCGTGCTTCCGCAGTGAAGCCGGCGCTTCGGGCCGTGATACCCGTGGCATGATCCGCCAGCACCAGTTCGACAAGGTCGAGATGGTCCAGGTGGTCGAGCCGTCCAAGTCCATGGAGGCGCTGGAAGGCCTCACTGCCAACGCCGAGCGCGTACTGCAGCTGCTGGAACTGCCCTACCGCGTACTGGCCCTGTGCACCGGCGACATGGGCTTCGGCGCGGTGAAAACCTACGACTTGGAAGTATGGGTGCCGAGCCAGGACAAGTACCGCGAGATCAGCTCCTGCTCCAACTGCGGTGACTTCCAGGCGCGCCGCATGCAGGCCCGCTGGCGCAACCCGGAAACCGGCAAGCCAGAGCTGGTGCACACCCTCAACGGTTCGGGCCTGGCCGTAGGCCGTACCCTGGTCGCTGTGCTGGAAAACTACCAGCAGGCCGATGGCTCCATCCGCGTGCCGGAAGTGCTCAAGCCCTACATGGGCGGTGTCGAGGTCATCCGCTAAATGGATTACCTGCCGCTGTTCCACAAGCTGCAGGGCGGCCGTGTGCTGGTCGTCGGCGGCGGCGAGATCGCCTTGCGCAAGGCGCGCCTGCTGGCCGATGCCGGCGCCGCGCTGCGGGTGGTGGCGCCTGAGGTCGACGGCCAACTGGCTGCGCTGGCCCGTGAAGGTGGCGGCGAGGTCCTGGTGCGTGGCTATCAGGGGGCTGACCTGGTTGGCTGTCGCCTGGTGATTGCGGCCACCGACGACCCGGAGCTCAATGCTCAGGTGTCGGCGCAGGCACAGGCGCTTTGCGTGCCGGTCAATGTGGTGGATGCACCGGCGCTGTGCACGGTGATCTTCCCGGCCATTGTCGACCGTTCGCCGCTGGTGGTTGCGGTATCCAGCGGCGGTGACGCCCCTGTGCTGGCGCGCCTGATTCGCGCCAAGCTGGAAACCTGGATCCCGTCCACTTATGGCGAGCTGGCCGCCTTGGCGGCGCGCTTCCGGCACAAGGTCAAGTCGCTTTACCCGGATGTCAACCAGCGTCGCGGCTTCTGGGAAACCGTGTTCCAGGGCCCGATCGCCGAGCGTCAGCTGGCCGGGCAGGGTGCCGAGGCCGAGCGGCTGTTGCAGGCCATGGTCGACGGAGCCCCGGTGCAGCAGGGGGGGGAGGTGTATCTGGTAGGGGCGGGGCCGGGTGATCCGGACTTGCTCACCTTCCGCGCCTTGCGCCTGATGCAGCAGGCCGATGTGGTGCTGTATGACCGCCTGGTGGCACCGGCGATCATTGAAATGTGCCGCCGCGACGCCGAGCGTATCTACGTTGGTAAGCGTCGTGCCGAGCATGCCGTGCCGCAGGACCAGATCAACCGTCTGCTGGTCGACCTGGCCCGCGAGGGTAAGCGTGTGTTGCGCCTGAAGGGCGGTGACCCGTTCATTTTCGGCCGTGGGGGCGAAGAGATCGAAGAGCTTGCCGAGCATGGCATCCCGTTCCAGGTGGTGCCCGGTATTACCGCAGCCAGTGGTTGCTCTGCCTACGGCGGCATTCCGTTGACCCACCGTGACCATGCTCAGTCAGTGCGCTTCGTCACCGGCCACCTCAAGGACGGTACCAGCAACCTGCCTTGGAATGACCTGGTGGCGCCGAACCAGACCTTGGTGTTCTACATGGGCCTGGTAGGGTTACCGACCATTTGCGCTGAGCTGATTCGCCATGGCCGTGCGTCGAGCACGCCGGCGGCGTTGGTGCAGCAGGGGACTACCCGTAATCAGCGGGTGTTCACTGGTACTCTGGCTGACCTGCCAGCGTTGGTGGCCAAGCATGAAGTGCATGCGCCGACCCTGGTGATTGTCGGGGAAGTGGTCCAGTTGCGTGACAAGCTGGCCTGGTTCGAAGGTGCGCAGCAGGACCAGTAAAAGCGGGGGCTGCAAGCAGCCCCAACTTTCCTCAGCCCGAAATTTCCTCAGCCCCAAATCCCTTTGCCAGGCAACCGTTCCCGATCATGCGGCAAGTTGAAATCCTGCAGCGGGCCTTTGGGCACGATCCCGTTCGGATTGATGGTTTTGTGGCTCATGTAATAGTGCTTCTGGATGTGCTCCATGTTCACCGTCGGCGCCACACCCGGCCACTGGTACAGCTCACGCAGCCAGTTCGACAGGTTCGGGTAATCGCTCAACCGGCGCAGGTTGCACTTGAAGTGGCCGTGATACACCGCATCGAAGCGCACCAGCGTGGTAAACAGGCGCACATCGGCCTCCGTCAGATACTCGCCTGCAAGGTAACGTTGGCGATCCAGCAGTGCTTCCAGGTAGTCCAGCTCGTTGAACACTTCGTCGAACGCAGCCTCGTAGGCTTCTTGCGTGGTGGCGAAGCCGGCACGGTAAACACCATTGTTCACGGCTGGGTAGATACGTGCGTTGAGCGCCTCGATGGTCGGGCGCAATGGCTGCGGATACAGGTCGAGGGTGTTGCCTGTCAGCTCATTGAACGCACTGTTGAAGATACGGATGATCTCCGCCGACTCGTTGTTGACGATGCGCTTTTCCTTTTTATCCCACAGCACGGGTACGGTCACGCGGCCTGTGTAGTGCGGGTCGTCCTGGGTATAGCGCTGGTGCATGAATTCGAGGGCGTCAAGGTGATCGCCGGTGGAGCCCTGTTGCTGGTCGAAAGTCCAGCCGTTTTCCTGCATCAGCCAACTGACCACCGACACATCGATCAACGGCTCCAAGCCTTTGAGCGCCCGAACGATCAGGGTGCGGTGAGCCCATGGACAGGCCAGCGACACATAGAGGTGGTAGCGACCGGCTTCAGGGGCGGGCAGCGGATTGCGGCGTTGGGCGTTCTCGCGCTTGAACGTGCCATCCTTGCCGTTTTCGTACCACTGGTCGTGCCAGCGGCCGTCGATCAATAGGCCCATGATGAGCTCCTCGGAACAAAGGTGTTTGTCGTTGGAGCCCAGTCTAGGGCAAAGCGTTCGAAAAAATAGCGCAAAGACTGCAAAGCAATGATCTATTTATTCGATTGGTTCCGGGCGCTCCAATAGCTGCGTGCGGTCGCAAAGGCCTGCTCGCGGTCCTGCCCCAAGCCGCGCAACGCCAAGGCCATGGTCGCCACCACGGCCATTTCCCCATAGCTGTCCTGAGCCTCCCCGCGCCAAACCGCCAGCAGTTGCTCGGGCTGCAGGCTTGCAGGTTTTACATGACGCCGCTCACTCAGCGCTGGCCACTCTTCGTCCCAGTTTTCACCTGCGCTAGTGCCGTACAGGTGGCTGATCACATCCGGGTTAACTTCAATTTCGCCACCATCGCCCTTGATGACTACCGCGTGGTCACCCAGCAGCCGGCTGGCCTCACGGTGTACGGCCTGGTAACCGGGGTGGAAGATGCTCTGCAGGCCACAGCGGGCGCTCAGCGGGTTGAGCACGCGCGCCAGCGAATGGATGGGGGAGCGCAGGCCAAGTATGTTGCGCAGGTCGATCATGCGCTGCAGTTGCGGGGCCCAATCGTGCAACGGGAAAAACGCCAGCCTTTGCTGGTCCAGCGCCTGCTCCACGGCGGACCAATGGCGACAAAGCGGAATTTCCAGCAGGGCCAACAGCTGCTCGGTGTACATGCGCCCGGCGGTGTGGGCGCCACCACCATGCATCAGAATGCGCACGCCGTTGGCGGCCAGGCATTTGGCAGCCAGCAGGAACCAAGGTAGGTGGCGCTTCTTGCCGGCATAGCTGGGCCAGTCCAGATCGACAGCAATGCGAGGAGCATTCAGTTGCGCGCGCAGGGCCTCGGTGAAGCCCGCCAGCTCCTCCGCGCTCTCTTCCTTGTGCCGCAGCAGCATGAGGAAGGCGCCGAGCTGGGTGTCTTCAACCTTGCCTTCAAGCAGCAGGGCCATGGCGGCTCGGGCTTCTTCACGGGTGAGGCTGCGAGCACCGCGTTTGCCTTTGCCAAGGATGCGTACGAATTCGGCGAACGGGTGTTCGGCCGGGGTTTGCAGGGTGAGCGGGCGAGCGTCTGTCATATGCAATTGGTCGGCTTGGGCAGGCCCGCCAGCTTGGCGGCAAGTTTGGCGGGGGTGCCGTTGAACAGGCGGTTGAGGTGCGGGCTGTTGCCCTTTTCAGGGCCCAGCTTCAACGCGGTGTACTTGATCAGTGGGCGCGTTGCCGGAGACAGCTGGAACTCCTCATAGAACTGGCGCAGCAGTTCGAGCACTTCCCAGTGGTCGTTGGTCAGGGCAATGCTTTCGCGCGCGGCCAGCGCTTCGGCGACGGCGTGGGACCAGTCTTGCAGGTCGACCAGAAAGCCGTCCTTGTCCAGGGCGATTGCCTGGTCGTCTACGGTCAGGGTGTTCATAGCCAGCTGTTGACCTTGTCATAGTGCAGTGACAACGCGACGAACCCCTGATAGTCCACGGCGTTGGCCAACTCGCTGTGGATACCGCGCGCTTGCAGGTCCTCGTCGAGTGCAAAAAGGCGCTGCTCCAACGCTGCCGTCTGAAGCAGGCGCTGTGGTTCGCTGCCGTCACGCAGGGCATACACTGCATCGCCGCACAGCAGCAGGGCATCTTCGCCGGCAAGCAGGCGCAGGCAACTGCTCAAACGATCGTCGCCAAAAGGCGAGTGGGATATCACATGCAAAGTCGGCATCAGAGCGTCACCACTTGGTCGAAACGGGCAATCAGGGCCTTCAGGGCCGCGTCGTCCAGCACCTCAACGGGCAGGGCCAGGCTGTCGGCAGCAAGCCCGCGCAGGGCCAGGCTGTGCTGGCAGGCGAACAGCTCTTCTACACCAAACATCGGCAGTGCCTGCAGGTTGGCGGCGAGGTTCTTTTGTTGCACGGCCGCTGGTTGTTGGGCTGGGGCGAGCTGGAACACGCCGTCATCGAGGAACAGCATGCCCAGTGGCAGATCGAAAGCGCCGCCGGCCAGTGCGATGTCCAGCGCTTCGCGGGCAGACGGGCCGCTCCAGGGCGCCTGGCGGCTGATGATCAACAGGGATTTGGCCATTTCAATCGCCTCCAAAGCAGACAAGGCGGTCGGCGAGCTGTGCCGCTTCATGCAGTTGACCCAGGCCGGAGAGCTCCCACGGCTTGGGCAGGTTCACCGCTTGGCGCTGGTAGCGGCTGGCTTCGGCCTCATCGAGCACGCCGCGGCGCAAGGCAGCGGCGATGCACACCACGGCGTCCAGCTGGTGCTGCTCGATAAAGGCGCGCCACTGGGCGGCGATGTCCTGTTCGTCCTGGGGCGCGACCACGTTGGCCGAGGCGCTGTGAACACCGTCCTGATAGAAGAACAACCGGGCAATCTCATGCCCGCCGGCCAGCACCGCCTCGGCGTAGCGCAAAGCGCGCCGCGAGGAGGGTGCGTGGGCCGGGGAAAAAACCGCGATAGCGAATTTCATGGGCAACTCGTGCAAAGGAATGCGGCCATTCTAAAGCAAAAAGCCCGCGCGAGTAGGCGCGGGCTGGCTGGCCGGGGCAGGGCTGTCAGGCGTGTTCGTTGCGCTCTGGCAGGAACCAGTTCAGCACCAGGGCGCAGATACCACCGGTGGCAACGCCTGACTCAAGTACATTGCGAATAGCCGCCGGCATGTGCGCCAGGAACTCCGGCACCTGGGCCACGCCCAGGCCCAACGCCAACGACACGGCGATGATCAGCAGTGCCCGGCGGTCCAGGCGCGTGCTGGCCAGAATGTTGATGCCCGAAGCGGCCACTGCACCGAACATGACCATGGCCGCGCCGCCCAGCACAGGCTCAGGTACAGCCTGAATCACACCGGCAACACTCGGGAAAAGGCCCAATACCACCAGCATCACGGCAATCCAGATACCAATGTGGCGGCTGGCGATGCCGGTCAGCTGAATCACGCCGTTGTTCTGCGCGAAGATCGAGCTGGGGAAGGTATTGAACAGGCCTGCCAGCAGCGAGTTGGCGCCGTTGACCAGCACGCCGCCCTTGATGCGCTGCATCCACACCGGGCCTTCGACCGGTTGGCGTGAGACCTTGCTGGTTGCCGTAACGTCGCCGATGGCTTCCAGTGAGGTCACCAGGTAGATCACCAGCATCGGGATGAACAGCGCCCACGAGAAACCGAGGCCGAAGTGCAGCGGCGTCGGCACCTGGAACAGTGCAGCTTCATGCATGCCGGTGAAGTCCAGCCGGCCGAGGTAACCCGCCAGGGCGTAACCCACCGCCAGGGCGATGACGATCGCGCAGCTGCGCATCCACACCACCGGGATGCGGTTGAGGATGACGATGATTGCCAGCACCACGCCCGACAGCAGCAGGTTTTCACCATTGGCGAAGGTGCCATTGGCCATGGCGCCAAAGCCGCCGCCCATGCTTATCAAGCCTACCTTTATGAGGGTCAGGCCGATCATCAACACCACGATGCCCGTCACCAGCGGCGTGATCAGGCGTTTGACGAAGGGCAGGATGCGCGACACGCCCATTTCGACGAACGAGCCGGCGATCACCACGCCGAAGATCGCTGCCATCACGCTTTCGACAGGGGTGCCCTGCTTGACCATCAGCGCACCACCTGCAATCAGTGGGCCGACGAAGTTGAAGCTGGTGCCCTGTACGATCAGCAACCCCGCGCCAAACGGTCCGAACCGCTTGCACTGCACGAAGGTGGCGATACCCGAGATCACCAGCGACATCGACACGATCAGGTTGGTATCACGCGCCGAAACACCTAGCGCCTGGCAGATAAGCAGGCCTGGGGTCACGATCGGCACGATGATCGCCAACAGGTGCTGCAGCGCCGCCAGCAGGCCGATCAGCAGCCGTGGCTTGTCCTCGAGGCCAAGCACCAATTCATTGGCAGGCGCATCCGCGCCCGGGCTGTGTTCGTGTGAGCTCATCGGTGAAGCTGCCCCGGAAGAAAAAAGGAGCGCATTCTACGGGGTGAAGGGGAATTGCGGTAGTGGCATGCACGATGGCGGCAAGATCGGCGAGTATGCCGTTAATAACCTGACTTTTGAGTCAGTCGCCGCGCCGAGAGCTGGCTAGAAGATACAGGCCTGCACGAACACACAAAAAAGCCCGCCGAAGCGGGCTTTTTGAACGGGCTAGCAACCGCTATCAGTCGTCGCGCCCCATGATGCCGAACAGTTGCAACAGGCTGACAAACAGGTTGTAGATCGATACATACAGGCTGATGGTCGCCATGATGTAGTTACGCTCACCGCCATGAATGATCGCGCTGGTCTGGAACAGGATGCAGACCGACGAGAACAGCACGAAGCCAGCGCTGATCGCCAGTTGCAGGCCACTGATCTGGAAGAAGAAGCTAGCCACTACGGCACCCAGCAGGACGAAGAAGCCGGCGGTGATGAAACCGCTGAGGAAGCTCATGTCCTTGCGCGAGATCAGCACATAGGCCGACAGGCCACCGAACACCAGGGCAGTCATGGCGAACGCCGAGCTGACCACCTCAGCGCCACCGGCCATACCCAGGTAACGGTTGAGGATTGGGCCGAGGATGAAGCCCATGAAGCCGGTGAGGGCGAAGGTGGACACCAGGCCCCACGCCGAATCACGCAGTTTGTTGGTGAGGAAGAACAGGCCGTAGAAGCCGATCAGCACAACGAAGATGTTCGGGTAGCCCACACGCATCTGCTGGGCGACGAAGGCCATGACACCGCTGAAGGCGAGGGTGAGTGCCAGCAGGCTGTAGGTGTTGCGCAGGACCTTGCTGACCTCGCGCTGCTCAACCTGTTGGCCGCTGTGTACGGCATAATCCTGTTCGCGCATGGCGACACTCCTTGGTGAACCTGTGGTTTTGGAACGTTCAGATGCTAGGAGTCTATCAGAGCTCCTGCAACCGGCGACATAGAGAGTTTGACAGCGTGTTTCATTACGGTATTATGGCGGCCGCAAACGAGCTGGAAGCGTGGCCGAGTGGTTTAAGGCAACGGTCTTGAAAACCGTCGATGGGCAACTATCCTAGAGTTCGAATCTCTACGCTTCCGCCACTTTCTTCAGCAAAAGCCCCGATTATTCGGGGCTTTTGCGTTTCTGGTGTCAGGGATGCAAGCAGCTGGCGGCCTTTGATTCAAAGCCTGCAATGCTTCATCTGCACGCTGATGCCGGGCGTCTTTCTCGGCGCATCATGCCCAACTCGGCATCATCCATCAGCGCCTTGGCCATGGCACTCAGGTAATGCGCTGCCCAGACCATCATCGGGTTCTCATCCAGCACGCCGATGATCGTCAATTCCCGCACATAACCCATCAGTTCCGAAGCCTGCTCCCGGGCAGACTGGCAAGGGATGCCGGCCTCGACGCGAAACAGGGGGTGGGTCTGGTGTTCACCTTGAAAGAACGTGGTCTTGCCCACGGTGGTTTTTACGTCCGGCTCGTCGCTAGGCATTGATCTCTCCGAAGCATCCAGGGTCTGAGCGGGCCCTTTCGCGGGTAAGCTGCGCCCGTAGTCGCGACACCAGCCTCACGCAATGCCGCGCATGCCTCGGTAGCCGGCTTGCCGGCGTCAGTGCCCGCCCAGACAACACAGTGTTGTCGACTCAGTGCAGAGTTCGCGGCTCGGCCGGCATCTGGACCTGAATCAATGCCGCCTCAAGCAGAACACGCAGCGACTCGAGTTCATGTGTCGACGCCCTCATCAGAGCCGACGCAGGCGACCGCGGCTGAACAAGCATCGCCTGATGCGCAACGGCTAGCGCGCAGTTAGCGAAGTCTGCGGCCTGGATGAGAGTGTCTTCGAGATTGTGGAGGGCGTGGGGTGGATCGGGAACCATCTTCAACATCGCTTATTACCTCTATGGATGCCGTCACCTCGCCGCTGTCAAACAGAAGGGTGGCAGCTGTACGTGGGTTGACAGACCGGCGGAATAAGCAAAGTTCCGGCGCACGCAAGCGTGCCCCACGCACTGGACTGCCCCCAAGAAGTTGGACACCAATCCAACCCTTGGGGGATCTATGGGTAAGTACACCGAGCAATTCAAGCTCACAGCGATTACAGCCTACCTGGATGGCAGCAACGGTTTCCGAAAGGTGGCTAAACACTTCGGTATCGATTTCAGTCTGCTTCGACGCTGGGTGGCCAGTTATCAGGCCAATAATGGCGCTGGCACAGGCTCGCATGGGCAGCGCTATACCAATGATTTCAAACGGCAGGTGCTCAGCTACATGCACGAGCACCGGCTTTCGCTGCGCCAGACCGCTGCCCATTTTGGTCTCGGGCAGTCCTCTCGGATAGGCTTTTGGCAACGGCAGTACTACAGTGGCAGTCTTACCCCCTCTATTGCCATCAAACCAAGTAAGCCAAACAACGTGCCGAAGAAGATCAAGCCTGCCATACCCACCGATACCAATGATGATCAGAAGTCTCGAGATCAGCTGTTGGCTGAACTTGAGTACCTGCGCATGGAGAATGCTGTTCTAAAGGAGCTCAAGGCTCTGCGCGAGGAAAAGGAGCGAATACGCGGGCAAAAGTCCTGATCGTTTCCAACCTCAAGCGCAGGTTTCCTTTGCCTGACCTCCTTAAGCTGGTCGAATTGGCGCGCAGCACCTTCTACTACCAGCTCAAAGCTCTGCAGAAGCCAGAACGGCATGCTGAGCCTTCACGAAAGACAGAGTCCGGCCCGAGGCTGGCGGACACGAGGTCGCCCCCCCCTATGCCAGGGGGGAGCTGTCACATCTCGGCTACAGCCCAGTGCATTACGCCTTTTTCAAACCCAGTAAGCCGGAGATGCTCCAAGCGTGGGGCTAGCGCGCGGAGTTTGGCCAAAAGGTCGTTCAGATTATCTGACGGCAGAATGAGGTGTTTGATCTGGGTGGAAATCTGCGTGGGGATTCCATACTCGTCCAAAGCCGTCAGCAGTGGGTCGAGGAATAGGTTTTCGAGCTGCTCCGCAAAGAAGCTGAAATCACCAGGTTCGTAGCCCCTCTTCGCCAGGACATCAGCCTGGATCTTGTTGATCGCCATGATGTCCCGTGGCAGTCGGAAGCACACCATGTTCCTAATGAATTTCAGGCGCAGGTTGATAGCCTCGCTTGCGGTTTCTTCCCCTTGCCGTTTATCTACGGCCTGCTTGAGGTAAGCATGTAGTGGTCAACTAACCTCGGACACCGCGTTAAGTTTTTCTTAAGCAACGGCGGGCGCGAGCTCGCCGCTGGGACGCGGATGGCAGAGTGCATGTCGGGCAGTTGAAGCCATTTCAAAAGGGGGGCAGAGTACTCACTTCAAGGTCACATCGTTGAACTTGAGGGCCTGGGTGCCGTTGTCCCGCGTCGAGACAATCAGCTTGATCGACGGACTGTGCTCGACCTTTCGGTCGGTTTCCTGGAACACCAAGATCACGGTGGTCGGCACATTCCGAAGGATTTGGAAGCTGTTCCAGTAGCTCACTGGTTGTTGGCCCACCCGCAGCTCCTTGATCGACACCGGTGCACCGGACTCATCGAAGAACCGGCTGGCGCTCTCGAACCGGAAGTCGCGGTCCATTTCCAGGTTGGTGAGAGTGAAGGTGCAGTTGGGATAGCGGCCGATGTTCTCGCAACCCACCAACTCAACACGCACGCTGTCCACTACTTCCATGCGCTTGCCCAAAAGGTTGTTGCCGTCATTCTCGACGACCATGGATTGAACCTTGGCGAACTCGAACGTCGGCTTGGCGTATTCGGTGCCAAGAATGAAAAAGATGAACGACAGACCGGCGATCAGCAGGGTGAGGGTCGCCCCGTGGAGCATCTTCGGTAAATTGCGGATTTGCCAGCATAGCGAAAGCGCGCCGAGAACAGTGAATACGCTGACCAGCAGCACGATGTTGCGCCAATTAATGAAGCCGAAACCGAATACGCTTGGGTCGGGTACCAGGTAGGTGATGATTGCCCACATGCCGCCCAGGACAACGCCCAGCCCGGTCATGATCCTAGCTGCCAGCGAGGTGATCTGGTTGGTGCGGGGAGAAAACACGGGGGGTTGTGCTTGGTTCATTCGAGCTCCATGTGATGCCTACTGTTGGCAGGTATTTTGATTTTAAAATGCCATTATCTCGACGATCACAGTGCGGGTAAAGCTATCGGAGCAGGGGAGGTGGAAGCGGATGAGAAAAAGCGCTTGTGGTGGGTGCCCACTCAAGCCTGACGATTCCTCCCCAGCCCCCACTTTTTGAAATGCATGGCATGCCATTTGGGGCAGAAAAACTCCGCCATGTTAATGGACTACTTAGCTGTTCGGTGTAAGGAAAAAATAGATCAGATGCATTAGGCCCATATTTCAGTCCATATTTCCGCGCTAGATAATTCATTCAATATTTCTTGATATGCCTGTTTTTGATTTATTGAAATGGCATTTGCAGACTTCAGGCTGCTGACTTTTGTTGGATTGCCTTTTACTTGTTTTTATCAGTTAAGTCAGTTGGCTAAGTGCGAAAGTGGGCCTGCCTTTTGCGTTTCTGGGGGATAGAAAGCTAGCTCTGGAAACACCCTAGGGTATGGTTTATGTCGGAAGCGCTTCCAATATCTTTCAGCTTGAGGGATGAGCGGAACATCGCATTGAGCTGTCTGAAGTTTTTCCAACTAAGAGAATAGCTTGAACGGTCGAGATCACTGGCGGTCATTTAACGGACACAAAGCAGGCATAGGCTTGGCATAAAGGGGCCGCAGAGCCCAAGTCCGGCCCCAACCCATCAGAACTCTCCATGAAGGCAACGGGCATTGCTACAGCCGAACGCAAGGTCATCAAAGTTCGCGCTACCGTGATCTAGCAAAAAGATGGCGAAGTGCTGTTTGTGCGCAATCGCAACGCGAAGTGGAACCTGCCGGGCGGCAGCGTAGAACGCGAGGAGACCCCTCGGCAGGCGGCTATGCGGAAATGGCGGAAGAAACAGGTTTAGTCTTTGATGAGCTTCGCTATGTCTCGGTGTACCGCGAAGAGAAGGTGATTTATTACCTGTTCGAAGCACGCAGGGCTAGTGGCTAGTGACAAACCTCGACTTCGCAACGAGATCGAGGCTTGCCGGTGGATCAAAGCGAGGGATGTTGCCAGGCGTCAAGTCCGACGACCGATCCAAAACCGTGCTCAAGCGTTGTGTCTGATTAAAGGATGCGAGAGATTTGCTGGCTATCCGCGTCATTTGCGGGAGCGCTGGGTAACGGTTTCGGCGACGTTGAGCGAGCCTTCTTAGAAATCGGTGGCAGCAGCTTTTGCAGTGCTTTCAACTTCACCTCAGTGATGCCGGGCCTCTTTCTCGGCGCATCATGCCCAACTCGGCATCATCCATCAGCGCCTTGGCCAAGGCACTCAGGTAATGCGCTGCCCAGACCATCATCGGGTTCTCATCCAGCACGCCGATGATCGTCAATTCCCGCACATAACCCATCAGTTCCGAAGCCTGCTCCCGGGCAGACTGGCAAGGGATGCCGGCCTCGACGCGAAACAGGGGGTGGGTCTGGTGTTCACCTTGAAAGAACGTGGTCTTGCCCACGGTGGTTTTTACGTCCGGCTCGTCGCTAGGCATTGATCTCTCCGAAGCATCCAGGGTCTGAGCGGGCCCTTTCGCGGGTAAGCTGCGCCCGTTGTCGCGACACCAGCCTCAAGCAGTGCCGCGCATGCCTCGGTAGCCGGCTTGCCGGCGTCAGTGCCCGCCCAGACAACACAGTGTTGTCGACTCAGTGCAGGGTTCGCGGCTCGGCCGGCATCTGGACCTGAATCAATGCCGCCTCAAGCAGCACACGCAGCGACTCGAGTTCATGTGTCGACGCCCTCATCAGAGCCGACGCAGGCGACCGCGGCTGAACAAGCATCGCCTGATGCGCAACGGCTAGCGCGCAGTTAGCGAAGTCTGCGGCCTGGATGAGAGTGTCTTCGAGATTGTGGAGGGCGTGGGGTGGATCGGGAACCATCTTCAACATCGCTTATTACCTCTATGGATGCCGTCACCTCGCCGCTGTCAAACAGAAGGGTGGCAGCTGTACGTGGGTTGACAGACCGGCGGAATAAGCAAAGTTCCGGCGCACGCAAGCGTGCCCCACGCACAGCCACCATAGAAGGAAAGCCATGTGCTTAAACCGTTACGACCTGTCAAAGCCGTGTCGCTGTTGTGCAGCAACAGGCCGAGACTAGAGCGCGAGCAGGGCGACCGCAACGGAAATCAGGCGGCTGCAGTATGTTTGGGAAATGGACTACATGAAAGGGAAAAAGTCTGATTTTCCGAACACAACCGGAAAACACCTAGACCCAGAGCTGACATTCACTCACGGCAGGCAAAAACACTGGCGCTGCCGTGTGTGCAATGCTGTTTCCTGCAGCTACAACGCCCTAAGCATCTCCCAGAACGATGCCCCAACGCCCGTGATGCTTTCACCGGCAATCAACCCTGCGGCCGCTGTGATCGCGAAGCGCTCTGTGACTCTCGGCCATCGGCAGTTGATCAGCCAGGTAAGCACTGCGCCAAAGCCCATCATCATTGCGATCGACGCTGGCAGTATGAATGCCAACCCCAGCGCGGCGGTGCTCGGCAACCAGCGTGCCGCCCGTTGCGGTAGCAGGCTGTCCAGCATGCCCAGCAGTACGCCAACGGCGCTGCCGACCAAGATCGCCCAGCGGATTTCCGGCGACAGCGCGCCCAAGCCATGTGTCAGCGTCTGGGCCACCGCTTTCCAGGTCGCGACAGCCGGCGCAGGCCACTGCTCGGTAAGCAACATGGTTTGCGGATCCGGGATCAGCATCAGGTAAACCAGTACGCCGACCACACTGCCTATGAAAATACCGATGCATTGAGCAACCAGCTGCTTGTGCGGGGTGGCGCCGATCGCCAGGCCAACCTTGAAATCGTTCATCAGGTCAGTGGCCTGCCCGGCCGCGCCACCTGCCGTGTTGGCGCTCATCAGGTTGATGGCCACCTGGCCCGGGGCGATCAGGCCGAAGCTGAGTTGCGACAGCTTGCCAATCGCGCCAATCGGCGCAATGCCGGTGGCACCGACGACGCGTGCGGCGACGACAGCAAGGCAAATCGCCAAAGGAATGCTCAACAACGCCATCCACCAATCGATCCCGAACAGCAGCGCCTGGAGGGCGACGACCAGAGCGATGGACAGCAGCAGACCCGATGCAGGCCCTGGCGAAAACCGTGCCCTGACACGCGGCGCCCGACGTTCTGGCTCATTCGCAGGCAACCGCCGTGGCACTTGCAACAGACGAATTGCCAATGACGTCAGGGTCGCACAGACCATCAGGCTTACGCCCGGCCACAACAGCCACTCCACCAACGCGGCGAACTGGGGGCCGCTGGCGTTAGGGGCGATCACTACCAATGCGTGGTCGATCAGCCACGGCGCTAGCCCACCCCAGGCCAGCGCAGCGCCGAACAGCAACGTCAGGCCCACGCGAATGCCGATGATGCCGCCAAAGCCGATAAGCAACAGTGAAGGGTCGACAGTGAAGGTCAGGCGTTCGAGCGCAGGTGTGGGGGCCCAGCGCGGTATGGCCCAGACGAAGCCATCAATCCACTTCACCAGCCCTGACAGCAGCGCTGCACTGCATAGCACTTTGATGCGAGCCATGGCCTCGCGCCCATGATTGTAGATCTGCTGCAGCGTTTCCAGGGTCGCCATGCCTTCGGGGAACTTCAGGTCACGGTCGTTGAGCAAGGCGAGGCGTAGATACCAGGCGATCCAGATGCCCAAAAAGCTTACGGAAAACACCCAGGCGATCATCGGCACTGGGTCCAGTTGGTTGCCGGTGAGCAGCGTATAGGCAGGGATCGGTGCCACCAGCCCGCCGGAAATGATGGAAGCAGCCGCCGACGCCATGGTCTGGTTGATATTGCTTTCGTGCAGTGTCCACGCGGGCCGGCCCTTCGCGCGGCCCGCCATGCCCTGCCACAGGGCGAAGCCGACCAGCAACGCGATGATCGACATGTTGAATGACCAGCCGATCTTGAGGCCCGCATACACATTCGATGGCGTGAGCAAGATGCCCAGCAGCGCGCCGGTGAGCACGGCCCGCGGGCTCAGTTCACGTTCGATGCGAACCTTTGGCAGAGCGGCGGGTGGAGCATGTCCCATTACAAATCCCTTTCTCGATGGTGCAAGCGCTGTCTGCACAACTGAGCCCGCAAAGCCCTGAAGGTTCACGCCGATGGGCAGCGTTCTGAAATGAATGGTGCCATGGACGAGGCAGGCCATGGCAAATCGCGAGCAAAAGAAAGCCCGCCGGGAGGGGCGGGCAAAGGAGCGTCTATCACGTAGGGATGGCTGCAGTATCCGCTCGTTGCCGTGAAAATTGAGTGAAAGAAAAGTCAGTGCGACGTGACGAGGCTAGCATGGCAGCCAAATTTTCTCCGGCATGAACAACTCAGGCCTGCGTGCGCTCTTTCTCTGAAAACAACCAGAAGCTTGTATGAAAAAAAGCCCGGAGCTTTCACAAGCCCCGGGCTTTTGTTCAACAGCAAGCCACTATCAGTGGAACTGCTCTTCTTCGGTCGAACCGGTCAGTGCCGTCACCGACGATGCGCCACCCTGAATCACGGTGGTCATGTCGTCGAAGTAGCCGGTGCCCACTTCCTGCTGGTGCGCCACGAAGGTGTAGCCTTTGCTGGCGTCGGCGAACTCCTGCTCCTGCAGCTTCACGTAAGCGGTCATGTCGTTGCGGGCGTAGTCGTGCGCCAGGTTGAACATGCCGTGCCACATGTTGTGGATGCCGGCCAGGGTGATGAACTGGTGCTTGTAGCCCATGGCCGACAGCTCGCGCTGGAATTTGGCGATGGTGGCGTCGTCCAGGTTCTTCTTCCAGTTGAAGGAAGGCGAGCAGTTGTACGACAGCAGCTGGTCCGGGTATTCCTTCTTGATCGCTTCGGCGAAGCGGCGGGCTTCGTCTAGGTCCGGCTTGGCGGTTTCGCACCAGATCAGGTCGGCATACGGCGCGTAGGCAAGGCCGCGGGCGATGGCCTGGTCGAGGCCGGCGCGTACCTTGTAGAAGCCTTCACGGGTACGCTCACCGATCACGAACGGCTGGTCGTAGGGGTCGCAGTCGCTGGTCAGCAGGTCGGCGGCGTTGGCGTCGGTACGGGCCAGGATGATGGTCGGTACGCCCGATACGTCAGCGGCCAGGCGAGCTGCCACCAGCTTTTGCACGGCTTCCTGGGTAGGTACCAGCACCTTGCCGCCCATGTGGCCACACTTTTTCACCGAGGCCAGCTGGTCTTCGAAGTGCACACCGGCAGCGCCCGCTTCGATCATGTTCTTCATCAGCTCGTAGGCGTTCAATACGCCGCCGAAACCGGCCTCAGCGTCTGCCACGATTGGTGCGAAGTAGTCGATGTAACCTTCGTCGCCGGGGTTCTTGCCGGCTTTCCACTGGATCTGGTCGGCGCGGCGGAACGAGTTGTTGATGCGCTTGACCACGGTCGGTACGGAGTCGACCGGGTACAGCGACTGGTCAGGGTACATGGACTCGGCCGAGTTGTTGTCGGCGGCCACCTGCCAGCCAGACAGGTAGATGGCCTGGATGCCGGCCTTGACCTGCTGCACTGCCTGGCCGCCGGTCAGGGCGCCCATGCAGTTGACGAAATCTTTTTCAGGGCGGAAGGACGGGTGGGCACCTTCGGTGACCAGCTTCCACAGTTTTTCTGCACCCAGGCGGGCCAGGGTGTGCTCCGGCTGCAGGGAGCCACGCAGGCGAACGACATCGGCGGCGGTGTAGGTACGGGTCACGCCTTTCCAGCGCGGGTTTTCGGCCCAGTCTTTCTCGAGGGCTGCAATTTGCTGTTCGCGTGTCAGTGCCATGGAAATAAACCTCGTCGCATCGATCTTGGGGTAATTGTGCTGATGCTCACGAAGCGAATCAGGGGCGTGGCGGCTGTCCTGTCCGGGGGAGTGCGGCGGCGAACGGGAAGGTTCGGAGGGGGAAGGGGTTGCAGGCCGGGCGAGGGCATGCGCCGACAGGTCGGCTCGTGGATGCCTTGCTGCGGTGCTACGCGATTGCCAGAACTGCGGTGATGCGCTTCCGTCCCTCGGGACAACTTCTTCGTTGCAGTCGCAATCCCGTCGAACCGCCTTGTGGGCCGTATAGACACGAGTGCCTCCAAGGGTGGGAGGAGGGCGCCTCGAAGGCCCTTGCCAGGGCCCCTGATTAGCGGGAGCGAGGCCATCATGCCCTTGGGAAAAAGAAGCTGTCAAATGTTTTGTAGTGCTTTTTTGTGCTTACTACATCTTTGGTCTAATGCGACTTGTCGGTCAGTTTCAAGGCTTTTGGTCGAGGCCTTGATTCGCCTGGGCTCAGTCGAGAAGGTCGACTTTGACACGTAAAGTCATGTTTTCACCCCGTTGGGTGCTGTATGTGCGGCTTGACGCATTGAGCTCGGCCTGGCTCTGCTGGTTGAATCCTGCCAGGGTAATCCACTCGCCGAGCTTGCCGGTCACCGTCGTGTCGGTACTTTGCACTTTCACTACATCAGCACGTTCATGGCTGATGCGGTCATTATTGGTGCTTATTTGCAGACGAACCGTTTCCCCGGTCAGGCTTGGGGTCACGTAGAAACCCTGGGTGACATTGCGGTATTCGGTAGTGCTCTGGATGCGCCCGTAGCCGTCGGTGCTGGTGCTGGTGACCGGGATGCTCTGGCCGACCTGGATCAGCGCGGGTTGGCCTTCGCTGGCCTGGACCTGCTGCAGGCCACCCTCCCGGTTGCTGGTGCCGTAATGGATGATGCGTGCATTGCCACGGTTGTCCTGGTAGTTGCTGTCGTTGTTGTCGACGCTGATCATCAGGCGCTTGGGCGCGGTGTCCAGCTGTTGCAGCAGGGTGCGCAGGTCGTCGATGCGTTCGGGGCTGGCATTGACGATCAACTTGTTCTCGAAGGCGCTGACGCTACCGTCCTTGCCGATGAACGACTGGGCGGCGGGCAGCAGCTCGGCGCTGCTGCGGTACTGCAGCGGCAGCACTTCGGTGGCGGCGTGGGCGGCCAGGCTGGCGGCCAGCAGCAGGGAAGTTAAAAGGGGGCGTAGCGCCATGTCCATGATCTCCGCAGGTGGAATCAACATGATGGCAAAATTGCGCGACTCGTGCCTGTCGTGCATCACACGCTGTCTTTTATCCTGAATTTATTCTATAAACCATAAATTATAGTCGTCTGGATAATTCAGGATAGTGCCATGAGCCTTGCCCGCCCGATCTTCCGCCGCGAACAGCTGGCTAAAGCCCTGGTAAGGGACCTGGCTGGCGAGTCGTTCGTCGACTACAGCTCGGGGATGTTCCTCGCAGCGCCACGGCGCACGGGCAAGAGTACATTCCTGAACAACGACTTCATTCCAGCCTGCCTGGAACGTGGCTGGCTGCCGGTGTATGTCGACCTGTGGTCTGACCGTGATGCCGACCCTGCCGAGTTGATCAGTGGTGCCATCGGCAGCGCTCTGGCGCGTTTTGAAAGCACCCTGGCTAAAACCGCGAAGAAGGCGGGTATCGACAAGATCAACCTGCTGCGCACGCTCAGCTGGGATTTCACCCGGCCGCAACTGCCCGCCGGTACCACACTGGCCCAGGCGCTTGCGGTCTTGCATCAGGTGTGTGGGCAAATGGTGGTGCTGGTAGTGGACGAGGCGCAGCATGCCCTCAACAGCGAGGGTGGGCTGAACGCCATGTTCGCCCTCAAGGCGGCGCGCGACCACCTCAACCGGGGTGACCGCCCGGATGGGCTGCGCCTGGTGTTTACCGGCTCCAGCCGGGACAAGCTGGCCAATCTGGTGCTCAAGAGCAAGCAGCCATTCTATGGTGCCAGCATCACAGCGTTTCCGCTGTTGGGGCGGGACTTCGTCGACTTCGTGACCGCTGTCTGGAATGGCCGTCTGGCGGCCAGCAACCAGTTCAAGGCCGAGGACCTGGAGTATGCCTTCGAACGTGTGGGCCGGCGCCCGGAGATGCTCGGTAAGTTGCTGACCGAGGTGAGTATCGGGCTGGGCGAAGCAGGTAACCTTGGCGAGCTGCTGCGCACCGGCGCGTTGAACCATCAGGCCGGGGTGTGGAGCGACTACGAAAGTGCCTGGAACGAGCTGTCTGCCTTGCAACAGGCGGTGCTGGCGGTGATGGCCGAGCGCACGCTGGCCCGGCAGCCGTTCTCGCCTTTCACCGAGCAGACCTTCATCGACGTCAATCGAAAGCTGGAACAGGCCGCTGCTCAAGCCAATGCCACCACACCCAATGTGCAGAAAGCCCTGGATGCCTTGCGGGAAAAGGAGCTGGTGTGGAAGGCCAATCGTGGCGAGTACGCGCTGGAAGATGTGGCAATGGCCGAGTGGCTGGCGCGCGGCTAGGGCTGGCCTGCTTGCGGTGGTCTCAGCCAGACAAATTCCGTAACATCCCGCCCTTCGTTTGTTTTTCCAGTATCGGCCGCCTGGCCCAGCATCACAGGATACTCATGAAACCCGCCCGACTTCGCGCCGACCTGCTCGCCGGCCTGACCACTTCATTCGCCCTGGTGCCCGAGTGCATCGCCTTCGCCCTGGTGGCGCACCTCAACCCGCTGATGGGCCTGTACGGCGCCTTCATCATCTGCACCCTGACTGCGCTGTTCGGTGGCCGGCCGGGCATGATCTCCGGTGCTGCCGGCTCGATGGCGGTGGTCATCGTCGCCCTGGTGGTGCAGCACGGTGCGCAGTACCTGCTGGCCACCGTGCTGTTGGGCGGAGTGGTGATGGTCCTGTTCGGCCTGCTGCGCCTGGGTAAGCTGGTGCGCCTGGTGCCGTATCCGGTGATGCTTGGCTTCGTCAACGGCCTGGCGATCGTCATCGCCCTGGCCCAGCTGGAGCACTTCAAGGCGGGTGAGCAGTGGCTCAGCGGCACGCCGCTGTGGCTGATGATCGGCCTGGTGGCGCTGACCATGCTGGTGGTGTACGTGCTGCCCAAGCTGACCCGCGCCGTGCCACCAGCGCTGGTGGCGATCCTCGGCGTTGGCGTGTTGGTGTACCTGCTTGACCTGCCAACCCGCACCCTCGGAGACATGGCGCACATCGCGGGTGGGCTGCCGGCGCTGGCCCTGCCGGACGTGCCCTGGAACCTGGAAACGCTGAAGATCATTGCCCCATACGCGGTGCTGATGGCCATGGTCGGCCTGCTGGAGACCCTGCTGACCCTGAACCTCACCGACGAGATTACCGAGAGCCGCGGCTATCCGGACCGCGAGTGCGTGGCTCTGGGGGCGGCCAACATGGTTTCAGGCTTGTGCGGTGGCATGGGCGGCTGCGCGATGATCGGCCAGACGGTGATCAACCTGAGCTCCAATGGCCGCGGCCGGCTGTCCGGCGTGGTGGCGGGGGTGATGATCTTGTTGTTCGTGCTGTTCCTGTCGCCGCTGATCGAGCGTATTCCGTTGGCGGCGCTGGTCGGGGTGATGTTCGTGGTCGCCCAGCAGACCTTCGCCTGGGCGTCCTTGCGCGTGCTGCACAAAGTGCCGGTCAGTGATGTGCTGGCGATCATCGCTGTGACGGTGGTCACGGTGTTCACCGACCTGGCCACGGCCGTATTGTTCGGTATCGTCATCGCAGCGGTGAATTTTGCCTGGCAGCATGCTCGGGAGCTGTATGCCGACAGCCATGAAGATGCCGAGGGGATCAAGCATTACCAGGTGCATGGCACGCTGTTCTTCGCCTCGGTCACGCCGTTTCTCAACCAGTTCGACCCGGCGGGTGACCCGGCCAAGGTTACCCTGGATTGCCAGCATGTGAGCTTTGTCGATTACTCGGCAATTGCCGCATTGAAGACCTTGCGCGAGCGCTATGCCAAGGCGGGCAAGCAGCTGCGGGTGGTGCATCTGTCCGAGCGTTGCAAGAAGCTGTTGAAGCGGGCTGGCGAACACCACTGAGTTCTTGATGGGGCAGTGCCGGCCCTATCGCCGGCAAGCCGGCTCCCACTTGGATTGCGCCAATTTTTAGAAATCGGGCAAGCCGGTTGCTTCCACAGGTAAAGCGCAGCCCTGAAGCGCTGCGCGGGCGAGGTGGGAGCCGGCTTGCCGGCGATCGAGGGCGCAGCCCTCGCGCGGTTCACTCCCCGCGATTCTTCTTCACAATCCCGTCTGCAATGCTCGCCGGCGCCTCGGCATAACGGGTGAACTCCATCGTGTAGCTGGCGCGCCCCTGAGTCATCGAGCGCATCGAGGTGGCGTAGCCGAACATTTCTCCCAGTGGCACCTCGGCACGGATCACCTTGCCGGCGGGCGTCTCGTCGCCATCCTGGATCATGCCCCGGCGCCGGCTAAGGTCACCCATGATGTCGCCCTGGTATTCTTCGGGCGTGACCACCTCGACCTTCATCACCGGCTCCAGCAACACCGCCCCACCTTTTTGCGACAGTTGCTTGGTGGCCATGGAGGCGGCGATCTTGTAGGCCATCTCGTTGGAATCGACGTCGTGATACGAGCCGTCGTATACCGCAGCCTTGAGGTTGATCAGTGGGTAGCCGGCAAGCACGCCGTTCTTCATCTGCTCCTCGATGCCTTTCTGAATCGCCGGGATGTACTCGCGCGGTATCACACCGCCAACGATTTCGTTGATGAACTCCAGGCCTTCCTTACCTTCATCACCTGGCGCAAAGCGGATCCAGCAGTGCCCATACTGGCCGCGCCCGCCGGACTGGCGAACGAAGCGGCCCTCGATCTCGCAGGTGTTGCGGATCTTCTCGCGGTAGGCCACCTGGGGCTTGCCGATATTGGCCTCGACGTTGAACTCACGCCGCATGCGGTCGACGATGATATCCAGGTGCAGTTCGCCCATGCCGGAGATGATGGTCTGGCCAGTCTCCTCATCGGTGCGCACGCGGAACGAGGGGTCTTCCTGGGCCAGCTTGCCCAGGGCGATGCCCATTTTTTCCTGGTCGGCTTTGGTTTTGGGTTCTACGGCCACGGAGATCACCGGGTCCGGGAAGTCCATGCGCTCGAGGATGATAGGTTTGTCCATGTCGCACAGCGTGTCGCCGGTCGTCACGTCCTTCATGCCGATCAAGGCCGCGATGTCACCGGCGCATACGTCCTTGATTTCAGCACGTTGGTTGGCATGCATCTGCACCATCCGGCCAATCCGTTCTTTCTTGCCTTTGACCGAATTGAGCACTGCATTGCCGGAACTGAGCACGCCGGAGTACACCCGGGCGAACGTGAGCGTACCGACGAAAGGGTCGGTGGCGATCTTGAACGCCAGGGCCGAGAACGGTTCTTTGTCGTCGGCGTGGCGTTCCAGGTGCTTATCTTCGTCGTCCGGGTCGGTGCCCTTGATTGCCGGGATCTCGGAGGGCGCTGGCAGGTAGTCGATCACCGCATCGAGCATCAGCGGCACGCCTTTGTTCTTGAACGATGAGCCAAGGATGGTCGGCACGATTTCGTTGGCAATGGTGCGCTGGCGCAGGGCGGCCTTGATCTCCTCGATGCTCAGTTCCTCGCCATCGAGAAACTTCGTGGTCAACTCGTCATTGGCCTCGGCCGCCGCCTCGACCATGTGCGCGCGCCATTCGTCAGCCAATGCTTTGAGTTCGTCCGGGATTTCTTCTTCGCGGTAGGTGGTGCCATGGTCGGCGTCGTTCCAGTAGATCGCCTTCATCTTCACCAGGTCGATCTGACCGATGAAGTTTTCTTCGCTGCCGATGGCCAGCTGGATCGGTACCGGGTGGTGCCCCAGGCGCTTGTCGATCTGTTTGACCACGCGCAGGAAGTCCGCGCCCTGGCGGTCCATCTTGTTGATATAGGCCAGGCGCGGGACGTGATACTTGTTGGCCTGCCGCCACACGGTCTCGGACTGTGGCTCCACCCCGTCGGCACCGCTGAACACCACCACGGCGCCATCGAGCACGCGCAGCGAACGTTCCACCTCGATGGTGAAGTCGACGTGGCCGGGGGTGTCGATGATGTTGAAACGGTACTTGTCGGCGAACTGCTTGGTCGAGCCCTGCCAGAAGGCCGTGGTCGCCGCCGAAGTGATGGTGATGCCGCGCTCCTGCTCCTGGGCCATCCAGTCCATGGTCGCGGCACCATCATGCACCTCGCCCATCTTGTGGTTGACCCCGGTGTAGAACAGGATGCGCTCGGTGGTCGTGGTCTTGCCGGCATCCACGTGGGCGACGATACCAATGTTGCGGTACAGCTCGATGGGCGTTGTACGGGCCATGACGGACTACCTGCGGATGAGCGGATTCTCCCAAGGTAGCAGAGCGGGAGAATCCTGCTTTACCGCCGGGCCGTCAGTCGGCCTGGGCTTGCAGCAGCCACTGGCCGTCCACTTCGCGGGCAAGGCCGCTGGCGGGCAGCAGGGCCAGCAGGCGCTCATGCAACGCCGCTTCGGTAAAGGTCTTGAGAGTGGCAAGGTCTAGGGCCCCGACCAAGGGCAGGTCAGCCTTGGTGTACGACAGCCAGGCTTTTTTCAGTACCTGCGCGACGTCGCTGCCGGCGGTGCTGGCGAAACGTCGGTGCCACTGGCCGCCCTCGAACAGGAAACTGTGGGCGTGGGTATAGGTGCTTTCGTCGCCACCTTCGCTGCAGCGGTGGCAGCGGCACGGGCCTTCGCCAAACGCGTTGCGCAGGTAGCTGTTGAAGTCCACGACGGGCTTGAGGGTCAGGCGTTTGTCGACCTCGAACAGGTCGGCGATCAGGGGTTCTTCGGCGCTCACTCGGTGTCCTCGTGTGGTGTGGCGTGCATCGGCGCGCACCCTAACAGATCAAGCCGGGGGAGGCCATTAGAGACAACAGCGTACAGCTGCCGTAATCTACGCGCCCGCAAGCCTGCATCCAATACCGAGGTAACCCCGCTTGAGCACCCAGTTCCCGTACACCGCCACCGTCACCATCAGCGCCGAAGACCGTGGGGGCGATGTCGAGGCCTCGGAAAACCCCAGCATGCGTGTTGGCCTGGAAGCCGTGACCGAAACCCTGAAGAAGGTGCATTTCGTCGGCACGCTCGCGGCCCCGGAAAAACCGGCCACGCATATCTGCGTGACGCTTGAGAACGGCCTCACCTACTACGGTCCGATCGTCAACGGCCACGCCGAACTCGAAGGCGGCTGGATCGCTTTCGAGTCCGACATGCTGACCCCGCAGGAGCTGGGCCTGTAAGCCTCAGTTCAACTCCGCCAGGCACTGCTCGAAGATGTTCAACCCTTCTTCGAGCACCTCGGCTTCGATGGTCAGGGGGGCCAGCAGGCGAATGATGTGGCGCGCCTTGCCGCTGGGCATCAGCAACAGGCCTTTGGCCCTCGCCGCGTCCATGACCTTGGCCAGCTGAGCGGGGGCAGGGCTGCCGTCGGCATTGACGAACTCGATCCCGCGCATCGCACCGACGCCTGTCAGGCGCCCGATGAACGGGAAGCGTTGCTGCCAGCGTTCTACGTGGCTGACGATGGCCTGCTCCTGGCGCTCGCCCCATGTGGCAATGTTCTCATCCGTCATCTGCGCCAGGCTTGCCAGCGCCGCCGCACAGGCAATCGGATTGCCCGAATAGGTCCCGCCGAGGCCGCCCTTGGGCAGCGCAGCCATCAACGCCTGGCGCCCGACCACCGCCCCCAGCGGCAGGCCACCGGCAATACTCTTGGCCAACAGCAGCAAATCCGGCTCGATGCCCAGCCGCGGGAAGGCGAAGCGCTGCCCGGTGCGGCCGAAACCCGACTGGATCTCGTCGATGATGATCAGGATCCCGCGCTCGTCGCAGAACCGGCGCAGCGCCTGGGCAAAGGCCGGGTCCAGGGCGAGGAAGCCGCCTTCGCCTTGCACCGGCTCCAGGATGAACGCCGCCACGTCCTCGACCGCAAGCTCGACGCTGAACAGGCGGTCCATGGCCTGGAGCGCCTGCTCGCAGGTGACTCCGGTGTCGGCGCTGGGGTAGGGCAGGTGGTAGACCGGCCCCGGCAGTTCACCGACCCTTTGTTTGTAGGGCGCGACCTTGCCGTTGAGGTTCAGGGTGGCCAGTGTGCGGCCATGAAAGCCGCCATCGAAGGCGATGATGGCGCGCTTGCCGGTGGCACCGCGGGCGACCTTGAGGGCGTTTTCTGCTGCTTCTGCGCCGCTGTTGGTCAACATGCCGGCCAGCGGGTAGCTGACCGGCACGAACGCGCGCAGGCGCTCCATGAGCTCCAGGTAAGGGCCGTGAGGGGCCGCGTTGAAGGCAGAGTGGGTCAGGCGCGTGGCCTGGGCCTGGATGGCCGCGACCACGGCCGGGTTGCAGTGGCCCAGGTTGAGCACGCCAATGCCGCCGACGAAGTCGATGTAACGTTTGCCGTCGGTATCCCAGACTTCGGCATTACGGCCATGGGAAAGTGTAATCGGATGAACGATGGCAATGGATTGGCTGATACTTTCCAGATTCATGGGCACGCAGACCTTGTTCGAGTTTCTTACTATCGAAGCGCGTCGAAGTGCTATTCCACAAACGAATTATTCGATTGCGATCATTCCATGGATTCGCGAACTTGGTCAGTCTCCCTCTGCCACGCGTTCACCAATCCACTGCACGAAGGCCCTGATCTTCGGTACCTCTGCCGCGTGCTCGGCATGGGCGATGAAGTGCCGCCCATTGCTCGCCACCGGGTGGTCCCAGGCCACTACCAGCTTGCCTTCGCTCAACTCCTCGGCCACCAGGTAGCGCGGGATCAGGGCGATGCCGCAACCTGCGATGGCCGCACGGATGCACAGGTAGAACGTGTCGAACCGTGGCCCGTGGTAGCTGTTCTGGCTGTGCAGGCCCAGCCCCAGAAACCATTCGTGCCAGGCTTCCGGGCGAGATGCGCATTGCAGCAAGCGGTGCTCGGTGAGGGCCTGGGCACTGTCGAAGCGGTGCCTGGCCTGTAGCTGCGGTGCGCACACCGGCACCACTTCTTCGCTGAACAGTTCGATGCAGGTCGCCCCCGGCCAGGTGCCCTGGCCGAAAAAGAAGGCGATGTCCGCCTTGGCCTGCGCCAGGTCGAAGGGCTCCAGCTCGTTGCGGATGTCCAGGTGGATGCGCGGGTAGCGGTCACCGAAGCCCCTGAGCCTGGGCACCAGCCAGCGAGCACCGAAGGTGGGCTGGGTGGCGATGCGCAGCACTTCGGTTTCGTCGCCATAGCTGAGGATGTAGCGGCTGGAAATGTCGATCTGGTTGAGGATCTTGTTCACTTCGGTCAGGTACAGGGCGCCGGCCGGGGTCAGGTGCAGGCGCCGACGAACGCGCTGGAACAGCGAGTGTGCAAGCAGTTCTTCAAGCTGCGCGACCTGCTTGCTGACGGCGCTCTGGGTCAGGTGCAGCTCTTGCGCCGCCCGGGTGAAGCTCAGGTGGCGGGCGGCCGCTTCGAAACACTGCAGGGCGGTAGTCGAGGGCATCAGGCGTTTGGACATGGCAGGCGCGTACCGAGCAAAAAAGGAAGGAGTTCATTCCATACTGGAATCATGTGCTTCGAAAAGGTCGTTTGTTGACCTCGCCCTATAGATTAATACTGACCTGGATCAACGATGACAACCGGTACTGCGAAGAGGAGGAAAGTGCACCGCCGGCAACTGCAAAACAAGAAAAACAGCATCACGACTTAGATGAATTCTGCTCCAACTTTTTCAGCCGTCCCTGCGACGGCCGACCCATTCGAGGGTTCTCCATGGCTTCGCTAGAAAACAAGAAACAGCGTTCCCTGCAGCACGGCCTGACCTCCCGTCAGGTGTCGATGATTTCCATCGCCGGCATCATTGGCGCCGGCTTGTTCATCGGTTCCTCAAATGCCATTGCCACCGCTGGCCCGGCCATTCTCATCTCCTACGCCATGACGGGCCTGTTGGTGTTGCTGGTGATGCGCATGCTCGGCGAAATGGCCATTGCCAACCCCAACAGCGGTTCCTTCTCGACTTACGCCTCCGAGGCCATCGGCCCCTGGGCAGGGTTCACCATCGGCTGGCTCTACTGGTGGTTCTGGGTGCTGATCATCCCGGTCGAAGCCATCGCCGGTGCTGACATCCTGCACGCCTACTTCCCAGCGGTACCGTCGTGGTTATTCGCCTTCCTGATCATGTTCGTGCTGTCGGGCACCAACCTGGTCAGCGTGAAGAACTTCGGTGCGTTCGAGTACTGGTTTGCCTTGGTCAAGGTGGTCGCGATCATTGCCTTCATCGTGGTCTGCAGCCTGGCTGTGTTCGGCTTCTGGCCACTGGCCGAGGTCTCAGGGGTGAGCCGGCTCTGGGACAGCGGTGGGTTCATGCCCAATGGCTTCGGTACCGTGCTCGGTGGCGTGTTGATCACCATCTTCTCGTTCTTCGGCGCCGAGATCGTCACCATTGCCGCTGACGAGACCGCCAACCCGAAAGACAAGATCCGCCGCGCCACCAACCTGGTGGTGTACCGCATCGCCATCTTCTACCTGGCCTCGATCTTCCTGGTGGTGTCGCTGGTGGCCTGGAACGATCCGCAACTCAAGGCGGTGGGTTCGTTCCAGCGGGTGCTTGAGGTGCTGAATGTGCCCGGTGCGAAATTGCTGGTCGACCTGGTGGTGCTGGTGGCGGTCACCAGTTGCATGAACTCCGGCCTGTATACCGCTTCGCGCATGCTGTATTCCCTGGGTGCCCGTGGCCAGGCGCTGAGCATGACCAAACGTATTTCCGGTGCCGGCGTGCCGACCGTTGCGGTGGTCTTCTCGACCCTGGCAGGCTTTGCCGGCTGCTTCGTCAACTACGTGTTCCCCGGCAAGGTGTTCGGCTTCCTGCTGTCGACCACCGGTGCGATTGCCTTGCTGGTGTACCTGGTGATTGCCGTATCGCAATTGCGCATGCGGGCCCGTGCCGATCGAGAGGGGCGTGCGCTGGAGCTGAAGATGTGGCTATTCCCCTGGCTGACCTGGCTGGTGATCGGCACGATCGTGATGGTGCTGGGCTATATGCTGTTCAGTGATGCGTACCGTTACGAGACCCTGATGACGGCCGGGGTGACCTTGTTCATCTTGCTGGTTTCGCTGACTCAGCGCGGTGCCAGGGCGGTGGCGCAGCCTGCCTGAACATTGGGGCGCTTTGCGCCCCTTTGCATTGGTGCATGCCAGGCGCGGCGCTACCATGCAGCTTGCATCCCTACCCATTGCCACACGTAAAGGACGCGTATGAACGAACAAGCGCTCTGCCTGCAGGCATTGGCCGCACCCGATGGTATTTGCTACGGCTGCGGCGTTGCCCACCCCAGCGGCCTGCATGTGCAAAGCCATTGGGACGCCGACGGTATCCACCTGGTGTGCCGCCACACGCCCGACGGCACGTTCACCGGCTGGCCGGGGCTGGTCTACGGCGGCCTGCTGGCGATGCTGGTCGATTGCCATTCCAACTGGACTGCCATGGCCTACCACTACCGGGCCGAAGGGCGTACGCCGGGCAGCCTGCCACGTATCGATTGTGTCACCGGCAGCCTGGGCCTGAACTACCTCAAACCCACACCTCTGGGTGTCGAGCTGCTGCTGAAGGCGCGTGTGGAAGGCGAAGTCGGGCGCAAGACGCGGGTCATCTGCGAGGTCTGGGCGGGGGATGTGCTGACAGTCAGCGCCGATTCGGTGTTCGTCCGTGTGGATACCGAAAAGCTCAAGCTCAAGGCCCATGGCCAAGTGAGCTGACAACGGCAGGTGATGGTCAGCCGCCCGGGATGTTACTAAAGTGACAGGTTCATTCCCTTGGCACAGGTTGACCATGACCGATCTCAGCGCATTTCCCGTCACACGCAAATGGCCCGCGCAACACCCCGAGCGCCTGCAGCTGTACTCGCTGCCTACGCCCAACGGCGTCAAGGTGTCGATCATGCTGGAGGAGATCGGCCTGGCTTACGAGCCGCACAAGGTGAGCTTCGAAACCGACGACCAGCTCAGCCCTGAGTTCATCTCCCTCAGCGCCAACAACAAGATCCCGGCGATCCTCGACCCCGATGGCCCTGGCGGCCAGCCTTTGCCGTTGTTCGAGTCGGGCGCGATCCTGCAGTACCTGGCAGAAAAGAGCGGGCAATTGCTCAGCCATGACCCGGCGACCCGCTACCAGACGCTGCAGTGGCTGATGTTCCAGATGGGCGGCATCGGCCCGATGTTCGGCCAGGTCGGCTTCTTTCACTTCTTCGCTGGCAAGGAGTATGAAGACAAGCGCCCACGGGACCGCTACGTCAACGAATCCAAGCGCCTGCTAGGCGTGCTGGACCGGCACCTGCAAGGGCGGCAGTGGATGGTCGATGAGTACAGCATCGCCGATATCGCCATCTTCCCTTGGGTGCGTAACCTGGTGGAACGCTATAACGCCAGTGAGCTGGTCGGCTTCGATCAGTTCAAGAACGTGCAGCGCGTGCTGAGCGATTTTCTCGAGCGCCCAGCCGTTCAGCGGGGCCTGAAAATCCCAGGTTGATGCGCTGTGACCCGGTCAGTGAATCTCCGAGCCTGTCGAAAGGCTGCAGGCCAATGCAGGAGGCCCCGATGATCCGCTGCAAGCGCGAGGTGCCCGGCCACGGTTGGTTGAGCAAGGCGGTGTGTGATGCCCATTGAGTTGATACCTGCGACCGATGCCCACCGCACCTTCGCCCGTGACCTCACGCGCCGGGCCATGCTGGCCTACTATCGGGAATTCGATCTGTTGTGGATCGAAGAGGCGTTCGATCAGGCCTGGGATTGGCGGGAGCAGTGGCTGATCGTGGAAGGGGGATCCGTGCTGGGCTTCTGCAGCCTTAGCAAGGACCGCCAGGCATTGTTCATTCGCGAACTGCACCTGGTGCCTGAGCATCGCGGGCGAGGGGTTGGCAGTTGGGTACTGCAAGCGCTGGCCGATAAGGCGGCGCAGCAGAGGCTGCCATTGCTGCGCTTGATGGTGTTCAAGAGCAACCCGGCGCGGCGGCTGTACCAGCGCCAAGGGTTTGTCGAAATGGGCGAGGATGAGTGTTTTGTGCGTATGCAGAAGGTGATTGGCTGATCCGCGTCATATGTGTGTTGTAAAAGCCATGCAGATCAAGACTTACGGCGCTTGGTGGAGGCATGATACTGGCTTGCGACTCCGGCGTGCGATGGGCATAGTGACCGAGTAGTCTGCAAAGGCCCACAGGGTTGTGAGCAGTATTTGATGATGGCTAGGGAAGCAGGAGAAACATCAGTATGAATGGGCTCGGTCCGCGTCTTAAGGAAGAGCGTGAACGGCTGGGGATGACCCAGCGGGTGTTTGGTGATATCGGCGGCGTCGAACCCAATGCCCAGGGCAAATATGAAAGTGGCGAGCGCACGCCAAGGCTCGATTACCTAGCGGCGCTGGCGGCCAGAGGTGTGGACGCGCTCTATGTGCTCAGCGGTGTGCGCACCCCCGCGCAACTGGACAGTCTGACGGCGGATGAAACCGGTTTAGTGGCTGCGTTCAGGCGCCTGGCTGCTGACGACAAAGCCGCGTTCGGGCATTTGCTGGAGCGCCTGTTGGGCGATGGAGGGCGCAGTGATGCGATGCGGCCGCAGTGGCGTGAGCGTAGGGCCTTCCCTAAGGAAGTTTTACGCTAGGCCCGTCTTGAAAAATTTTGTTAAGGTGGCGGGATCCAATCGCCCTGTTGACGAGGTGTCTGCTTGATTAGGGTCCTAGTGGTCGACGACCACGATCTGGTGCGAACCGGTATTACACGCATGCTGGCCGACATCGACGGCTTGCAGGTAGTGGGGGAGGCGGATTCGGGCGAGTCGGCGCTCAAGCTGGTCCGGGAGCTCAAGCCGGATGTCGTGCTGATGGACGTCAAGATGCCTGGCATTGGTGGCCTTGAGGCTACCCGTAAACTGTTGCGCAGCCACCCTGATACCAAGGTGGTGGCCGTGACCGTGTGCGAGGAAGACCCGTTCCCCACGCGCCTGATGCAAGCCGGCGCGGCCGGCTACCTGACCAAGGGCGCGGGGCTGGACGAGATGGTCCAGGCCATCCGCCTGGCGTTTGCCGGGCAGCGTTACATCAGCCCGCAGATTGCTCAGCAACTGGCACTCAAGTCGTTCCAGCCGCAAGGTTCGCCGTTCGACGCGCTGTCGGAGCGGGAAATCCAGATTGCCCTGATGATCGTTGGGTGCCAGAAGGTTCAGCTCATCTCCGACAAGTTGTGCCTGTCGCCCAAGACCGTCAATACTTACCGGTATCGGATCTTTGAAAAACTCTCGGTCACCAGCGACGTCGAACTGACGTTGCTGGCCGTTCGCCACGGTATGGTCGACGCAAGCCTCTGAACCTCATGTCCCAAGCTTTTGATGCCAGCGCGTTCCTGGCAACCTGCAGCGCTCGCCCGGGCGTCTACCGGATGTTCGACAGCGAGGCTCGGCTGCTCTATGTGGGCAAGGCCAAGAACCTCAAGAAGCGTTTGGCCAGCTATTTCCGCAAGACTGGCCTGGCGCCTAAAACGGCCGCGCTGGTGGGGCGCATCGCCCAGGTCGAGACCACCATCACCGCCAATGAGACCGAGGCGCTGCTGTTAGAGCAGAACCTGATCAAGCAGTGGCGGCCGCCTTACAACATCCTGCTGCGCGACGATAAATCCTACCCGTACGTGTTTTTATCCGACGGCCAATTCCCACGGCTGGGCATTCACCGCGGCGCGAAAAAAGCCAAGGGGCGCTACTTTGGGCCATACCCCAGCGCCGGGGCCATTCGCGAAAGCCTCGGCCTGCTGCAAAAAGCCTTCTCGGTACGCCAATGCGAGGACAGCTATTACGCCAACCGCACCCGCCCTTGTCTGCAATACCAGATCAAGCGCTGCAAGGGGCCTTGTGTGGGCCTGGTCGATGCAGAGGAATATGCCGAGGACGTGCGCCATTCGGTGATGTTCCTCGAGGGCCGCAGCCAGCAGTTGGGTAATGAGCTCAATGCCGAGATGGAAAAGGCCGCGATGGCCCTGAACTTCGAGAAGGCCGCCGAACTGCGCGACCAGATCGCCTTGCTGCGCCGGGTCCAGGACCAGCAATACATGGAAGGCGGCTCCGGCGATGTCGACGTAGTCGCCGCATTCATCAACCCCGGTGGGGCCTGCGTGCACCTGATCAGCGTGCGCGGTGGCCGGGTGCTGGGCAGCAAGAACTTCTTCCCGCAGGTAGGCATCGAGGAAGAGGTGTCCGAAGTGATGGCCGCCTTCCTGTCCCAGTTCTATGTGGGCAATGCCGAGCGCGAATTGCCGGGCGAACTGATCGTCAACGTGGTGCACGAGGACTTCGCTGCAATCAGCGAGGCATTGCAAACCCTGCGCGGCCGTGAGCTGACCATCAGCCACCGCGTGCGCGGCACCCGCGCGCGTTGGCAGCAACTGGCGGTGACCAACGCCGAACAGGCGCTCAACGCCCGCCTGGCCAACCGCCAACACATGGCAGCACGGTTCGAGGCCCTGGCCGAGGTGCTGGGCCTGGACGAAGTGCCGCAGCGCCTGGAGTGCTACGACATCAGCCACTCCAGCGGCGAGGCAACGGTCGCCAGTTGCGTGGTATTCGGGCCTGAAGGTCCGCTCAAGTCTGATTACCGTCGGTTCAACATCGAAGGTGTGACCGCCGGTGATGACTACGCCGCTATGCACCAGGCCCTGACGCGCCGCTATGGGCGCATCAAGGACGGCGAGGGCAAGTTGCCCGACGTGCTGCTGGTGGATGGCGGCAAGGGCCAGCTGAACATGGCCCGCGAAGTGATGCAGGAGCTGGCCTTCACCGACCTGACCCTGCTCGGTGTGGCAAAGGGCGTGACCCGCAAGGCCGGTTTCGAGACCCTTTACCTCAATGACGTGGCCCACGAGTTCACCCTCAAAGGTGACAACCCGGCACTGCACCTGATCCAGCAGATCCGCGACGAAGCGCACCGTTTTGCCATCACCGGCCACCGCGCTCGCCGTGGCAAGGCCCGCCGGGTGTCCAGCCTGGAAGATGTTGCCGGGGTAGGGCCCAAGCGCCGCCGCGACCTGCTGAAACATTTCGGCGGCCTGCAAGAGCTCAACCGCGCCAGTATCGATGAAATTGCCAAAGCGCCCGGCATCAGTAAAAAGCTTGCCGAGTCGATTTATGCCAGCCTGCATAGCGAGTAGAATGCCGGGCTCAACCCGCAGCCAGTCGTACCGATGAATATTCCAAACCTGCTCACCGTTCTACGCGTCCTGCTCATTCCGATCTTCATCTTGCTGTTCTATATGCCCTATCACTGGAGCTATATGGCCGCCAGCACGGTGTTCGCCATCGCCGCCGCCACCGACTGGCTGGACGGCTACCTGGCGCGTCGCCTGCAGCAGAGCACGCCGTTCGGCGCGTTCCTCGACCCTGTGGCCGACAAGCTGATGGTCGCCGTAGCCTTGGTGCTGCTGGTGCAAGTGCACGCCAACTTCTGGCTGACCCTGCCGGCCGCCGTGATCATCGGCCGCGAGATCGTGGTGTCGGCCCTGCGTGAGTGGATGGCTGAGCTCGGGGCGCGGGCGCATGTGGCGGTGTCAAACCTCGGCAAGTGGAAAACCGCAGCGCAAATGCTGGCGCTGATCATCCTGCTGGGCAATCCGCCGCTGGTGACCTTCTGGGTGATTCTGGGCTACGGGTTGCTGTTGGTTGCTGCGGCGCTGACGCTGTGGTCGATGGCCCACTACCTGCTGGCCGCCTGGCCACACCTGCGTGAAGGTTCGGAACAAAAATAAAACTTTTTTGAATCAAGGGGTTGACGCCGTTTTAGATATCGCTAGAATGGCACCCATCACGACGCGGGAATAGCTCAGTTGGTAGAGCACGACCTTGCCAAGGTCGGGGTCGCGAGTTCGAGTCTCGTTTCCCGCTCCAGTTATAGATCTACAGAGTTCGATCGAAGTCTGTAAGTCATCGAAAAAAGACGCTTAGGCGTCTTTTTTTCGTTTCAGTCAAAGCCACGGTCAAACCAGGGACATCAGCTGCGCCCAGCCTCTGCTGACGTGTGCTCAAACATGTGCGCAAGGTCTACGGCTGTGGATCGTTGTGAACCCGCGCCGGTCACAGCCGACAAGCCTACCCAGTTGATCGAAAAGAGCATGGCCAGCCCCAGCGTGCGGTGTAAGGCGATGCAGTACCTGGCGAGCAACTAGAGTCGGTTGGAACGCTATGTCGTGGTTGTCGTAGCCGTATTGCTGAGTGCGTCCGGTTGTATCGGTGACCCGGACCGCCAAATAGCTGTCGCGCCATTCGCCTCCTAGTGGGTCGATGCTATTCAGCAGTTGGCCGGCGACGGTATCTTCTTGCCAGCAATTGCCGAGTGGATCGATGTGTTTATAGACCTCGTACAATGGCCCCCAATAGTAGTGATCACGACGGCCGAGATTGTCCGTGACGAGGGTTTCACCGGCTTCCAGGTTGTAGTCGAACCGTTACTCTTCTCCATCGCTGCCCCAGTGTCGAATCACCCGCCACTCGTGATCGGGCTGAGGCTCCAGCAGTAGAGGCAAGCGGTAAGGCGTCCCGTTCAGACGCTTGGGAGCAGGGCCTACTTCAGGACTGGCTAAGCGGGCCCATTCATACTCGCGGACAGCACCGCTGGCCCGTTGATGATTGTTGAGGTAGCACTCGGGAGTGTAAGTGAAGCGGCGGATCCGTTGCCCCGTAGCATCCAGTACCTCATGCAGTTGCCCGCTGTCAGTGTAGCGATAGCTAACCAGCAGTTCGCTGTGTTCTACAGTCGGTGTTCCGCCGCCCTTCAGGAAAACCCGCGATATGTCTCTGACCCGCCAGAAATGCCTGGCGTCATAATGAAGCTGCACGACCGTTTGACCGTACTTGTCATAGAGGGCTATCAGGCGCCCTTGTTCGTTGTACAGCAGGTCGAGGCAATAGAGATTGCGGTCGCCGAGCCTGATCAGGCGTGAGCGTTTGGGATTCAGTGGGTCAGTATCGAAAACCTGATAGAGCCCGTCATGGATATCTTCGGCAACGGTCTGACCGTCCTCCAGCTGAAAGAAGGCCAAGCCGTCCACGACATTGACGAAGGCATCACCGGCATTGAGGCGTCCCAGTTCCAGTCGGTTCGTCGTTGTGGATGTTGATCCATAGTTCTCCGCCGTGTGGATGTTAGACGCGACCCAACTCAACCTCTATGGAACACTACAGCCCATGCCGGACAGACCGTTGCTGCGCATATCCCTGCTGTCGTGGAGAAATCCTCAAGATGAGATTCCATGCCTCGGGTGTTTTAATTATTCTTCCATTCCACGATCCATGGATGATTAATTATGTTTGGTGGTAGTTCTGTGAGGATTTTAATAAAGGTTTCTTTGGTAATATATAGCATTTCCAATAGCTCGGAGTTGTGGGTTTCTTCGACTTCAGGGTCGGGTTTCCAACTGGTGTAGCTAGTGCAGGCGATCTGATGCATGCCGTTAATGTCTGGGGCAGAAAATTTCAAATGTCTTTCAATGCCTTGCTCATAAAAGTCTAGAGCTAGATTCTTTTTTTGTTTTACCGCCTTTATTGCGTCCGGAAGTTGCTCAAGGAAGACGGCTAGATCAATTCCGCTGTCCACTGGCCAATTATCCTGTCCGAATCCGGAAATCTTGAAGTCTATCTGGTTTTCAATAAATTGGCATATGTCTATTAATATGGATCGAACATCATCTTCCTCTGGGTTGTAGCTACGGAGAGTAAAGTTTTCAAAATTTGACGATTTGATTGAGATCTTAATTTTCATTTAAACTCACTCCGATATCGGGTAAGCGGTTCTAATCCCGCCATCTTTAGGTACTACAAGCGGCGCTCTTGCTGGAATTATATCTCTCGCTGTCATAGTACAGGTGGTTGAGTTCGCGCTAGTCGGGCGGGACCAGCGTCTGCACCCGTTAGGATCGTAAGTGTATTCAAGCTGCCGCTTCTCACCCTGGTTGTCCGTGAAGGTGATGGACAGCAGGTTGTCGGCGGCGTCGCAGTCGTAGTCGGTGGTGCCATCTTCAGTGCGCTTGCTGATAAGACGGCCGATTGCGTCACGCTCGACGTCATGGCGGTTGGCGATCGTTCGTTTGGGGCATTTTATACATGCCCCGAAATGGGCTGGCGAGTCGTTGTGCTTTACGAATTTGGACGAAATAGGTAAAGAAGTTACTAGTTAGATTTTTATCGTTGTCGCCATTGTGTTTTTTGCAGCGCCCGACCATGCGAAAAATGGAGTCAGGCTTGTCATTTCTCTGTCCGGATTTACGAGCTACTAGATAAACCACTGTGGCTCTTGCTTTATGTATTTCAAATGTTTCTTTTGCAGAGGAGTAAGCCCGCCTTCTTGGTCGCATCGCTGTTGAATAAAATCAAGGGTTTGGGGGTTTTCCAGGTCAATGGTAATTTTAATGTCTGTGGTGGATCTAGTGCTTATTGTTTTGTCGTTGACTTGGGTGACGTCTATGAAAGGGTTTGATGACTCTGAATAAATTACCCAGATAAGTTCTTTTTCTTTGTCCAAGTAAGCAATAAATCCTTCGGGTCCGTAGCTTCCCTCACCTACGCAGCAATAGCCTCCATTAGTAAGCGGGATTTCCTTGAGAATATCAATGTGGCAAACATCGCATTTATGTGTTGCATGAAAGTCTTCCAGGCTGAATTTTTCTCCGATTTTTATACTGGGCGATGGGTAAGTGGCAATTTTACACGAGCAAGCCTCTCCGCTGGAGAAGTAGATGGCATCCTTTATTGGAAGTAGCTCCTGTTCCCATAATTTCATTATGATGTTTTTCATACGTCTATCCACAATGTGTTGGGCGATTGCTAAGTCTAGTATCAGGGACTGCTCCACCATTTCTAACGTTTCTAGGATCGCTGAATCTTTGCTAAAATTTCTGAAGCCATGTTTTGCCAGTGGTTGAATGTTAGCCGTACTGCTGAGTTCGCCCGGCTGTATCCGTGACCCGGACCGGCAATGCCCAGTGTCGCAAATATTTGATGTGCTCGTTGCGACCGAGGGGATCTCGGGTCCAATCAGGCGGCCGATATCATCGTAGCTGTAGCGCCATTCGCCTCCTAGTGGGTCGATGCTATTCAGCAGTTGGCCGGCCAAAGTATCTTCTTGCCAACAGTTGCCGAGCGGATCGATGTGTTTATAGACCGTCTTACAATGGGCCCCAGAAGTAGTGATCAAGGCGGCCGAGATTGTCCGTGACGAGGGTTTCACCGGCTTCCAGGTTGTACTCGAACCGGTACTCGTCTCCATCACTGCCCCAGTGGCTCATGACTCCCAATTCCTGGCTGGGCTTTGGCCGTTGTTGGGGGCGGCAGAGGATGCCCACGCTTCTGGTCGAGCAGGTGCAATAAGTGCCGCCCGATGACGGTGTTATGGCTACCGTCGCCCAAGCGACGAGACGCGTATACAGCTGATTGCAAGATAGGTTCGTCGCAGATGTTCAGGTATTACTGCGGACGGCACCTATTCATGATAAAAGCTCTTCCCAGAACTCACCGTTCTCTGCGTGTACCGCAGGTATTATTTCTGAAGCGTTTCCTTGTTTTAGGAAAATAGTTCCGACTCCTCTTGCAAATGCTTCAAAATTACAGGCGATTGTTTTCCAGTCAGACATTTTTGATTCGCTAGTGATAGCAGAAATTTTCCCATTTTCCGTATTTAGCAATATTGTATAAGGGTCGGAGGTTGCAATGGCAATGGTGTTACTTGGTCTTAGATTTCCTGTCCACCAGCGACTAAATTCATTATCTGTATTGATTTCTATGAGTTGCTCAATATAATCTTTTTGTGTGCCGAATGATATAGGTCCAAGCGTAAAATTGTTCATGTCGTACTCTTGGATGAACATCAAAAAATCGCTTGGGATCTTTGCGCTGATCGAGTTTTCCAGTATGTTTATATTTTTGCGGGGCGATGTGCGGCGTTTAAGGATAAGGTCATTCATGTCGCTGCCGAAAGGCTCAAACTTCGTTCTGAGTTCAGACTCAATTTGTTCCATGGTGAGTAACATTCTTAATCCTGACTTCCTAAGATGCTTAAAGGCTAAGCATTGTTTGAATGCTGTATGCCTGGAATACAAGGGGTCGGTAGGTTTTTCCCCGGCCGCTTACATTAAATGTAGTTAGATTGCCCGTGGTCTCAATGGTAAAACAAGGCTGTAATGATAGCTGTGTGTGGTTTGATTTTAGTTCAGGTTCTACTTCCTGTGCTGATGCGATGTCTATGCTGTCTGATCCTTATTTCGTCTAATGGTCGTTTCATAGGGATATTCCTATCGAATAAAGTTGGATTATTTCATCAGTTTTTCTAGGTCTGTATTGGAGAGGGGTAGTTTCGGAGTGTCGAGATCACGTAGAATTAGCAAGTGAGGGTCGAGCTTTACTTTACGAAGATTTTCCAAGCTGGGCTTCCCTCCTGCCACAAGGGCGTGTTCGAAGCCGTACATTTCGTCGACGGCAAGTGGGCCGTATTTCTTAAGTGCGCGCTCAAATAAAGGTTTGCCGTTTGAATCGGTGTTATCATAGTCGTCGGGTTCGCTGGTTCCAAATAGTGATTGTATCGTCATGTTTTGATTTGCCAGCTCTTTAGGTTTTAGGCGGCTTTTTAATGCAAGTATCTCATTGTTGTTACAGATAACTGATGCACTATGCCCGGTTTTTTCGCCGCATAAGTATAGGTTTCCGAAAGCGCTTCTGGCTATGACGTGGAATCTATCAAGAAATTCCATCGGTGTATCTTTCAGCCAGACGTCTTTAAGATGTTCGTAATCGTCAGGGTTAACAGTCCAAAAAATTCCGTTTCCATATCCTGCCCACCCCTCATCTTGCCAGTATTGGATTAATAGAGGAGGAAGTGTATCCTTCCATTTCGCAATGCTTGCTTCTGGAACGTGGGTTTGTTGAATGGCTTCTCCAAAGCACTCGATGAACTCAGCAAAATCTAAATCTCGCATAAATTATTTCCTTCTTTTGTCTGGAGGGCAAATGGTTAGCTCTACATTCATACTGTCCATACCTTTGCCCTGCTTTATGGCTCTTTCTGCCGCGCGTTCGATTGTCTCAATTCTTGCCTTATGTCCCCAACTTCCACCAATAGCGCTGTTTATACGTTTGTCTCCTAACCCTTTGGGGTCAGGTTTGGCCCAACCTCCCGCGATCATATCGGGCTCGTGTAGAGCGGCTAGTCTTTCCATGATAGCGCCGCTCTCTTTTTTAGCTTCAGCTTTCGCCACTTTAGGCTCTAAGCCCTTGTTTCTTTTGCTTTCGTATATGCTCTTTTCGATTTCTTTACGTCTGTCACTTCGGTAATCGCGCTGCGCTTTTTCTGCTAAAGGATTCCGGCCGGAATTTCCAGTTTTTTGCTTGGTTTCGTTGAATATTCTCCTTGCATCAGAGAATTCTTTTGCCGACATGCTGTTAATTGAATCCTCCTGCCGTTTGATCTGGCGAGCATACTCTTTGAGATACCCTTTCTTGTCTGCCTCGCTCATCTTCTTGTAGGCGTCTGACTGCCGAGGATCGAAACAGTCTGGTTTTTTCTTTTGCAGTTTCTTCGGCCGTACCTTTCCGCCTGACGCCTGTTTACGTGCAGGTGCCTCCCTGGCTCGCTTCTGCGCTGCTCCTCTCGCCGTTCGCTCAACAGCCTCCTTGGAAGTCTTGACCGACGCCTCCACCACTGCCTTGGCGCCATGTCTTCTTATTTTTCCTGCCGTGCCTGTGTAACCCGCAAAGGGAATAGCCGAAAGCAGCGACAATGCGGCACCCGCATAGTCCCCGCGCGATAGGCTGATGCCGGCGTTAGCGACATCGGCGATCTCGCCCACCACCGGAATCAAGCCAACAATATCCAGCCCTAACTGAATACCGTCCAGCACCTGTTCGCCCGTTACCCCTTCCGCGGGCGTCTCGCTTTCCACCTCAGCATTGGCGTCGTTCGCAGCCTTACCCATTGCAGGCGTTTCACCGTTCACGCGCCCCAGCGTGTTGCCATTGGGCGAGGTGATAGCGCCACCGCGGCCTGCGGGAGGGTAGAGTTCAGTGTAGGTGGGTATGTCCTGCAGGTCAGCAAGTTCTCTCTGAAATGCCTCCTTGCGCAGTGCTTCATATCGTTCTTCGTCAAGCTGAAGGGCCTCGCCCCATTCGCTGACCCCATCTGCAAAGTCGACCAACACCTTACTGGTGCCGTCAGTCTGTATGAACATCCTGTCTGGGCCGCCTGGCAGCTTGCGTAGTGCTACCTCCTGGACCTGGACATGAAGCGTGTCCAGTTGCACGGGCTGATCCGTCATGGCATCAGCTCCCATTCATCCAGAACAAGTCGCCATGACGAACCAAATGACGCCCCTCGGCACGCACGGAACTGCTGTGCTCCAGTGGGTGACACTTGCCCTCTACAGTGCCGCTCTTTATACCTTTCGCCTTGCCGGCTGCGTCGCCGATGGTATTGGGTGTAAAGCTACGTTTGTAGATCACAACCGGATGGCCATTGGCGCGTACGCTCTGGGCAACCCCGGTGCTGGTATCGAGCTCTGCGGTAACGGGGTAGGGCACGGGTGGAATGCTGCTACCCATGGGCGTTTTGCAAACATCGGGCGCGATGCTGACGACTGTCCATTTGCCTTGTTGGCGGGCCATTACGTTGTCGGCCATGTCACACCTGCTCCCTATTGCCGCGTTTTGCCCGCCGGATGATCGGAGCGTCAGGGTTGCTCTCAAACCGTGCTTCGAGCACACGTATATCGAGCGATCCGGGCAGGCTGATGCGGTGGGTCATTGACAGCGTCATGGCATCGGTATCGATGCGTAGCGTGTCGGTGAGCATGGGCAGCGGGAGCATCACACCGTTGGTCATACGCATGAGTACGAAAGGTCTGTGCCCAGGTAACTGGATGTCACAGCGTCCGTCAGCGCTCAATGATGGATCGGTCAGATTGAACAGCGTGATGCGCGCGTTGGGCGCTGGGTGAGGGATCTGTTGATCGGAGGGGGCACCGTTCCAGTAAGCGAAGTCGAAGTCTTGCGGCAGACCCGGCCAGTGGTTGTCTTGCCAGGTTTGATCATAGGTGCCGGCGAGAGCCAGACGTGGTGACCAGGCGCGGCCGACGACGCCAAAGCCTGCGGGCGTGTAGCCATACCCATTTGCCACATCGGCCATAGCTGATGCATCCAGCGGGCCCGCCGGGTGCCGTGTGCGAACGAGGCGTTCAATGGGATCGTCCAGATGTTCTATTTGGGCGGCCGGCAAGCGCTCAAGGAAGTCGCCCGTCAGCTCGTAATGCAGCTTTCCATGGTGGTGCTCTAGCCATCCCCGGCCTAATGGGTTGCTAAAGCAGACTTCGTTGAGAAGAAACTCGGGAGCATCGGGTGCGCGCCCAAATTGTGGGTTGGCGATTTGGCTCGCCCCCCCAAAAGCCCATTCCCAGCGCAGTGGAACGCGGGTGGCGAGTTCTGGTTCGGACAAATGCCATCCCAGTAGCCCATGGCGAAACTCACGCGGGCCGGTGAAGCGAAGTGTTTTGTCCAATAACAGCTGCGGCGTGCGCTGTTCTCTATTACGTCGCCGCACGTCCAAGATGTTGGCCTGATGCTCTTGCAATTCGGCGGCGGTGAGGCGAACACCCGGTGCACGCTTTGGCGGCGCTGGATCAGAGAGCTCGATGTTGGGGCGGGTGGATGTGACGCGTATCCCAGCCTCCCAAGTGTGTGCCGGACGACCTGCAGGCGCATGTGAGTGGCCGACTACGATGACATCGCAGCGGGGTTTGAAGGGCGCTAGGTCGCTTTCCTCGAGCACAGAGCCGATACCGGGTTCGCCATAGTAGGTGTCGGCTTTACATAGCGGTAGCGGGTCTTTATCGATGACGATAGCGCGATACCGGCCTGCCTGATCTTCAACCGGTTCAAGGCGATAGCCAACCTTCATTGCGATGACCGGATGTTCCTGGCCGTCAGGCGCGAGCGCACTGAAGCACATGACGTCAAAGGGCGTCAGGTTGCGAAACTTCATCTTGGGTTACCCCTTCAGTTGATATCGACATCCTTGCCGTTGATTTGCACAGGCCCTGTGGCACTGAAGTCAAAGTTGCTGCCGTTGATCAGCACGGTGCCGTCGGACTTCATCACTAGCGTGGACTTACCCACGGTGATGCTCAGTTCGTCACCAGCGGTGATGTTGAACGTGTTGCCGACTATCACCGACTTATGTATCCCCACCTGTTCGCTCTGGCTGAGCCCAACTGTCGTGTTCATGCCCGCACCGACACTCACTTGGTAGCCCGCCCCGATGGTCAGGGCCTTGGCCAAACCGATGGTTTCCGCCTTGGCGAGACTGATGGTTTCAGTCTTGTTGGCGCCGATGGTCACGCTGCGGTTGGCGCCGATGCTGATTGTTTCGTTCTTGCCAACGTCTTCAGTGCGGTGGTCACCAATGGAGAGGGTTTCGTTGTGGTCCACGCGTTCGCTGCGGTCATTGCCGACGAAGGTGGTCTCGTTGTTTTTGACGACGTTGTTCTGGTCCTTTTCGGCATGGATGAATACCTCCTGCCGGCCCAGTTCATCCTCGAAACGCAGCTCATTGAAACCATCGCCCTTATGTGTCTGGCTCTTGATGGTCATCCGCGTCTTGTGATCGGGCAGGTCATAAGGCGGCAGCTGATCACCGCAGTAGGTGCGCCCGGTGATCATCGGCTGGTCGGGGTCACCGTTGACGTACTGCACGATCACGTCCTGGCCGATCCGAGGGATGGCCATCGAGCCCCAACTGCCACCCGCCCAGCCTTGAGATACTCGCAGCCAGCACGAACTGAACTCGTTGTTCTGGCTTTCGCGGTCCCAGGGGAAACTGACTTTTACCCGGCCCCATTGATCGCAGTAGATTTCTTCGCCCGGTGGGCCGACGACGGTCGCCATGTGCGGCCCGTCGATTCGCGGTTTTGCCAATGGGGCAGGGCGCCACTCGGTTCTGCCGGGGACCAGCACTGCGGTCTGCTCGTAGCGCGTGCTTGCATCGGCGCCGGCGGCTTCTTCCTGCAGGCTGGTGAACTGGTGGCCTTTATGGATAACGGTGTTCACCCGCCAATGCGTATTGAGGTCGTCACGTGGGTGACCGGTCAGGGTGAAACTGAGGCCCGGTTGCAGGCGCACGTCATCGCCCTGGACCTCGGCAATACGGACATCATGGCGCAGCGCAGTGATGCGGTTTTCAGTGAACGGTTTGCCCACGGCATCGCGTTTATAGCGGCCTGGGTAATCGAAGTATTCGTACTCTCTGGACTGATGCTCCAGGAAGGGCCCGGCGGCTCTGTGCTCCTGGCGGTAGGCCGGGTTGGTAAAGGTGTAGTCGCGCTGCACTTGGCGGGCAGTACGCACCTGCTCGCTGTAGCGCAAGCGGCGCAGGCAGGGTTTGGTTTGGTCACCACCGCTGTTGGTGTGGTACAGCACGCGGTTAGGGTCTATAGGCTCGTCGTCATCGTAGAACCCTTCATCTTCATCGTCGGTTTTGATGGCGCCATGGCTGATCTGGCCCAGGGACTGCAGCCGATCGGTGATGATCAGTTTGTGCAGCTTTTCACTGTGCGCGAAGCGGTAGACGAAGCCCTCTTCGGCCGCCAGGCGGGCGATGAACGCCAAGTCCGTCTCACCGGCCTGGACGCAGAATTCGCGGACCTGATGGTCCATGCTGGCGCGCACTTGGTATTGGTTGATGCCCTGGCGCTGGAGCATCAATTCAAGAATCTGCGGCACGGTCTTCTGCTGGAAGATGCGCCAGTTCGAACGCAGGTTGGCACGGGCCAGCTGGGGCTCGATCAGTGCGTCATAGTAGGTGCGATAGAAGCCACTTTCCGCCTGGCTGAAACGGCTGACCAGGCCGTGCACGTAGCGCACTGGGCGTTCGCCTTCCCAGATGGTGAAGAGCACGGGTTGGTCGAGCAGGTGGCCAAAGTCGATATCGTTTTCGAAACTGACCAATTTCAGGTCCAACTCGAAGGGGATGCTGATCCCTTCTCGAAGCTCGAACGACACCACTTCGAATTCAGCTTTGCCAATTAGAGGCTGGAAGCTGTAACGCAAGTCAGATTGGCTAGGCATAAGCAATCCTTGTCCGCCGTCTGAGGTGACACAAAGCCCGGGCAGGTGAACCCGCCCGGAGCATTCATGAATATCAGGCGACGGGTGCTCGCCAATCATCAGAGCCACTGGTACCCGCTACGGTGTGATCCCAGACGATCTTCCGATAAGTCATCGCAACCTCGACCAGTTGCGTGTAGTTCTCGTTCACCTTGTTTTCAGCGTGGGGGAGGACGGTGTTGATGCTGACAATGGTTGCGTCTATGAGCGTGGTGCTGAAGAAGTGCTCTTGTTTGCCTTCCATAGAGGTGCGGTACCAATTGATTTCAACGGTCGGCAGCCTTTCACCTGTGACCAGCGCTGCATACATGAGCGGCGTGGCCTTGTTGAGCGAACTTGTGAACATAAGTGGCTTATGTACGCGTTGCCCGCTGGGTTGACCATTCTGTGGATTGGTGGGCGTGGTCACTTCATGCTTGATTTCCTGAACCAGAATTTCATCTTCATGGCCTTCTTGGAAAACGTTACCGACGGAGTCAGCGGTGAAGGCGCCGGCGGTGATGTTGCCTTGAGTTTGACCAGTTATCTTGATGTAGGCGGGTGTTGGCATGGCAGTCTCTCCTGCGTCCATGTGGAAAAAGCACGCGCACTCCGGGTGGCGTGGCCATCGGGAACGATGGGCTTGTCAACGAAGCAAATCGCCTCGTCAATCCGTTGAATTCAGTTGCGTCGGTTGTCGGCTGTTCACTGCTGCAAAATGCTGTTGAGCGACTCCAGCACTTCGGTGGTTATCAAGTGCAGCCGGTAGCTGTAGATGCCGTAGGCCACCGCCATGGCGATCGCGGAAATCACTAACGGGCTCCACCACGGCCATTGCCGGTTCATGCGGAAGTTGCGTGGGGCCACGTTGGTGTAGGGGTCGCAGACCGATTCCGGCACGGGGCCGCGCAGTTCCCGGATGATCCCGTGGAGCTGGTGAATAAGCCCGTTCAGTGACTCTTCGCCTTTCGGCGCGATGGCGTATTTGCCCTTCAGGCCAAGGCACAGCACGAAGTACATGAACTCCAACACGTCCTGGTAGCGCTTGGGTTCCTGCATCAAGCGCGACAGCACGGTGAAGAATTTCTCCCCACCCCAGGTTTCGTCATGGAAGATGCTCAGCAGCGGTTCCTGGCTCCAGCAACTGTTTTTACCCCAGGGCCTTTCCATGACCGCTTCATCAATGAACAGGCAAAGGCCGTAGGAGTACGCCAGCAACTGAGCGGGCTCGTAGCCGTGCTGGCGTAGCTCCTCGCGAATATTGACGATCGTGTTGCTTACCTGCTGGTGCACCTCCTGGATGTTGGGCAACGCATCCAAGGTGCGCAGGCGTATCACCAGGCCAAACAAGGGGGCGGCGGCGTCCAGCATCAGGTTTACGTAACCACCGCGCAGTTGAAATTCCGGGTCGGCGGGGTAGCCTTCAGAAGCAGGCTGGGCCTGTTGTTCTGATTGAGGATCGGCAGGCGATGTATTCGCCCCGCTATCAGCATTCTCTATCGCCCCGAAGAACTTTTTATCGTGACCCTGACTGTTGTGAGTGTCATTTTTCATCTCATTCACTCCTAATCGCCCAGAACTGCAGCTCTAGCCCAGGGAAGTCCCCTGCAATATGAATCCCGAACCCATTGGCTGTTTTCATGCACGCCCAGGCAGGGGCACGTCGATCCAGTTCGAAGTAGCTGAAGCCTGCATGGAAGGGCAGGTCGCGAGGCGCCACCGGCAAGGTGTTCAAGGGAATGCCGGGCAGTTGCAACTGCACCAACTCCTCCAGTGCCTCGAGTGAAGTGATCTTGGCTTTCTGGATGAACATCTGGCGCAACGCCTGGGGTGGCAGATCGGCGCGCACTGCAAGGATGAACGTGGCCCCATCGATCAGTCGGCGGTCCTCCAACGCGGCTGTCAAAACGCCGTACTCCAGCGTCTCCAATGGCAGCGAAACGGCGCGTGGTTGCAAGACTGTGCTCAGTGCCCGGCGTAGCGTCTCTTCCAGCGGCTTGAAGGAGGTGCGTAGCGCGGTATGGTGATAGGCGGGATATTCCTGCGGCAGCCGGCTCTCGTCGGTAAAGGTCACGAACTCACCGCAGGCCTGGCTCATGCACAGGTAGAGCTGCTCGGGGTGGGTCTGCCCTTGCCGAGCCAGATGCTGGAAGCACGGCCACCAGCGGTTCATGGCTTGCAATAGGTTGAAGTCGCGAATATCGGCGATACCGGACTGCCCTGAGGCGCCAATGCGGGCGGCCAGGCTGCGCGCACGTTCGCGAAGGGAGTTGGTGATTTCTTCAAGGAAACGCTGCAGCGCTGGCACCGCACGCACCGAAACGCTGGTGGGGTAGAACCCCTCATCCAGCTGCAGGCTGCCATCGGGGCGGCGTTCCAGAATGCGGGCCAAAGCCAACCGTGTATAAGCGCTGCTGTCTTCGGCCTTGCGTTTGAGCTGTAGATTCGGCACCGCCAGGTCCACTTGCACCAAGTCTCCGTCGGCGCTGTGGGTGTCCTTGATTTCCTCTGCGTGGGCACGGTAACGGAAGTTGGCGGCATTGTCGGGCCAGCTCACCTCCCGGCCACCTTCGGTACGCAGCGGCAGGCACAGGTAGATCTCGCTGTCGTTGGCGCCGTCGTCCTCGATTTCCAGCGGTGGGGGTGGTGGCAGGTCTGCGGGGATATCGAATACTGTGCCGTCCGGCATGATGCCTCGTGCACGGGTGATGGCGACCTTGCCCAGGCTCAGGTATTCATCGTTCAACTGCAGCTCGCTGAAGCCGTAGAAGGCGGCGTTCAGGCTACCAAGACGTTGATGCAACGCCGCTTCGGCGGCACGGCAAGCCTGTTGGAAATGCTGCGGTTTGACGAACAGGCCCTCAGGCCACAGGACGGGGTTACGTGAACTCATGAGCGCTCCATGTCAGCGTGAGTAAGCGAGAAATGCACGGCTGCAGGTACCATCAGTCCTCCTCCTTGAGCAGGACCTGCGTGTCGTTGAGCAATACCGACAAGATGATCTGGTGGCCGCGGGGCGCAATGCGCAGTACCTGGCTCCAGGTGGCGTTTTCCTGGTTCCGGTAGTCGGCGATCACCGCAACGAAGCGTGTCTCCGGCTCGATGGGCGTAAAGGGGATGAACTTGAACTGGCCAGGGCGCAGCAAGTAATCGTCATCGCGTATGTAGGTGCTTCGCAGCGCCTTGGCAGGGTCCTTGTCCAGCAGTTCGTACACGCTGTTGCGGATGAGCGAGTCGTCGCGAAGTTGCAGGATTTTGATGGCCATGGGCGTAGCGATGGGCTCGGCAGCCACGGTGGTGGTGCGAGGCAAGGTCAGGGCTACGGTCGGATCCTCGTAGCTGCCGGGGGTACTTTCTTCCAGGGGGGAGCGCGCTGGATCGTCGCCATCGTCCAGTGGCATGTCGACGGGCGACAGGGCGGGGAAGTGTTCCTGCAGGTACTCATGCAAGGCCCCGACTTTTTCGGTCAGCACGTAAGGGTCACCGGCGCTCAGGCTAACGGCATATGGGCTGGGCTCGATCACAGGCTCCAACTCGGATACCACTTCAAGGCTGTGCGGATTGCCATTGAGTGTTGGGCTGGCATTGATGCTGAACGCGACTTGAGTGGGGTGTTCATTGGGTGGCCCGACGGGTACCGAGGGGTCCATCACCACTTGGCCGATTTTGCTCAGGGAGGTGCACCCCGAAAGTCCGAGCAGCGCAACCAGCAGGCCGGCCACGAGTGAATGACGCATCATGGGCGATCTCCTGCAATCAAATGGTCCAGCGGGGGCTCGTTGGCAGGGCTTGTCGCTGTATCCAGCGCCGTCAAGGGGTCGTTGCCGATACCTGGCGCGAAGGCCGAGCAGATATCGGCGGCAACCTGCGCGGCGCCTGAATCGGTTTGCCAGGCGGTGCCTGGGGCCTCTAGCAACCAGCGGTCAAGGAGGTTCTGTTTAGAACTGAACAGCTCCTCCAGGGAATGTGAATCGGCCTGTAAAAATTGAACGTGCAGGCGATAGGCACCAACCCCCAGTTGGTCACCCTCAACCAGACGCCTGGGGGCGAGTGGCCCCAAGTTCTCGCGGCTGTCATTCAGGTAGGTACGCTGACAGCGGTCGATTACGCAGAAGCTGCCCTCGATCCAGCGAATCTCGCAATGGACCGGTGCAACGGTCTGCTCACGATCATTGATCAGCCAAGTGCACCCGGCGCTGCCGATGGTGCCGCCCGCGCAGTCGAACTGATGGCGGGCGGTGACGTTGTGTTGCAGCTGATCAAGGTTGGTGATGCTCAAGGTCAATGTGCTCATGAGCGCCCCCGGAACCGCACCACAGGGCTGATCTGGCCGTGGCGGTCATCGACAAAGCTGGTCCAGCCCAGATAGGCGCCTTGGCTGCGGTGCAGGCAGAAGGATGACAGCGCGTTGCGCTTTATCCGCAGCTCCAAGTCATAGGCCAGCCCGTCGCGCAACAGGAAATCGATCAGTGCACGCAAGCGATTGAAATTGAGGCCGCTGGGCAAAAAGTCACGCAACTGTTCCTGGTCCAGCTCGCTGATCACGATGGTGAACTTGCTGCTGCGGGTTCGCGTGCGGCTGCCGACCATGAAGGAGTTGCCAAGCTCGCCGTTGCTGCGGCCAAGGCGTACCAGCTGCTTGGCCTCAGTGAGGACCGAGCGCGTTTCGAATTCGCGGATCTGCACCTGCTGCAAGTCGAAACAGTGGGCAATGATGCCGGCAACGGTACCCGGTGCACGGCTGCGGCTGGCAATGACCCCAGCGAAGCTGAGCAGCCGGCTCCAGGGCAGGGCGGTGTGGCCGCGCAGCTGTTTGTCGTTCAACCCGAGCAGGGCAAAGATGTACTGCGAGAAGCCATCGGTAGCACCCGGCTGGAAGCGGATGTAATAGCGGTACTTGCGCCAGATGCGGTACAACAGGCTCAGCAGGTAGTGATTGAAAAAGTCGAAGAAGGCCGGCCGCACACCGATGCCGTGGGCATGCTCGTACGACACTTCTTCCAAGTAATAGGTTGGCAAGGGCGAGTCAGTGCCGTGCAACCCCATGAAGGTGGTGCACACGCGATAGCGGTCTCCTGCGTCTGGCATGCGTTCGGCCTTGTACACGTCGGCCACCGGAAAGGTCAGCCGCGGGTCGCTCGCAAGCCGCACGCGCCGCCGTGTGGCCGGTTCGGGCCAGCGTGGTTCCAGGTTGTCCCCGTGCAAACCGTGCAGGCGCTCCAGCAACTGGAAGAAGTTGTACTGGTGCGCCTCGGCGAGCAGTTTGTCGGCTAGATCAGCGGTTGCTTGCCGGTCTGGATTGGCCATGTGTAGTGCTCGTTGTTGGTGGTGTTGATCACTTCCAGTTGGTGGAAGGAATTGATGCTGGCGTACAGGGCGAAGAAGTGCGCGAGCACGCAACCGAACAGATACAGGTCGCCTTCGCAGAGGAATGCGCTTTGGTCCAGTTTCAGCCGTGTACGCAGGCCGCGAATGGGCTGGCCCTTGATCAGCCAGTCCAGGGGGGCTGTGTGCACATCCTGGATGCCGTCCAGGCGTTTGCGGGTGGAACGGGTTTGCTGGATGTCATGCAGGGCGGCGAAGTCGTAGGCATTGATGACCGCTTTCAACGGCTCGGCCGAGAGCAGCGACAGGTAGTTCAGCGACATGTTGGAGATCAGGGCCCATTGCAACTGGCCGTCCAGCACCGGCCGACAGGGGCGGCTTGGAGCACAGAGGTTGGTGTAGGTGGCCAGGGGAGGCGTGATCTCGGAAATCACATTGATGTCATTGACCGCCAACGCCCGCGGCAGATCTCGGTTGGTGCAGGTCAGGTCGATGGAGGCTGTTTCCAGTTCGCCGATGTAGGCGTTGGCGTCTGCGCGTACGAATGCGATACGGTGGGTGACGCTATCGTCCCGCAGGGACGGTTCCATGATGTAGCGGTAATACAGCGCTGTGCGCCCCTGCACGTGCTCGATTTCATGGGCGAACGACTCGAAGGCTCGGAAGGTTCGCAGGTGTTCGCCGGCGCTGCCGTCTGTTGTCGTGCGGGTGCTGATGACCCGATCGACGCTGAATATTTCATACGCGTGGCGCTCCTCACCTCGGGGCGTAAGCTCAGCCTGGGCGAACCGTTGGGACAGGTCGATGGGCTCGGCGCTGTGGCTGAACAGGTTTACCGCGGGGGTGCAGAACAGGCTGAAGTCTGCCCTGCCGACCCGCAGCGAATCAGGCAACTGCCGGGTGAAGTGAAATTCAAGGCAGACCTCCTGAGCCGCCTCAGCGGGCCAGACCTTCTCCAGGCCGGCAACGCTGAAAAAGTGGAAACGCTCGGGAAAGATGAAGTACTCCTGCAAAATCCGGTAGCCGTCGAACACGTTCGGTGGGTACGGCAGCAAGGCTTCATCCGGGCTGAACCCTGGGAGGACGATGCTGCTGGCCGGCAGCCGGCGGACCTCGCCGTCGACTGTCACCGCGACATGTTTGAGGTAGTGAGCAATCCACAGATAGAGGGTGCGGGCCGTTTGCGTATCACCGCTCAAATGAAAATCGAGACTGGCGCAGCCCAAGGTGTTCAACGGCCGATCGACCAAGGTTCGCAGGTCGAGCCGAACCACCGAACTGTCGAGCGTCTGCGTAGCACTCACCGCTTCGATCTCGAACGGATGGATGTCCACCGCCGTACAGGTCCGAAACTCGCAGTGCACGCCATCCACGGGTTTGGAGAACAACCGCGAGCCCTTGGGAATACGCTGCGACTGGCTGAGCGCTTGCTTGCGTGGGGTGAACTGGATGATCGTGGCGCTCGGCAGAGGCCGCAGGTAGTTGGGCCAAAGCAACTGCAGCATCGGGTGCGTCAGCTCCGGCAGGTCGTCCTCCAGCTTCAACCGCAGCTTGGCGGTCAGGAAGGCAAAGGCTTCCATCAGGCGTTCGACATCCGGGTCGCTACCACCCTTGCCGAGCAGCCGGGCAAGTTGTGGGTTGTCCTGAGCGAAATCGTTCCCCAGTTCATGGAGATAACGCAACTCTTCGCTGAATCGATCCTTGAGTGACATGGGTCACCTCACGCGGGTGTGGCGGTTATGGCCGTTGACCAGCAGCTCCAGTTGCAGCTGCTCGGTGTGGTTGTTGACCTGCACGTGGCAGTCCAGCCGGAAATGCAGCTCCAAGGGGGCATGACAATCGGGTACTGCCTTGAGCGTTCGCACGTGCACGCGCGGCTCGAAGCGCTCAATGGTGCGGCGGATGTCTGCGCTCACTTGCTTCAGGAGGTCGCCGCTGCTTGCGTCGTGCCGGTTGAAGTCATGCAGGCCCAGCTCAGGGCTGCTTTGTGAGCAACCCTGGCGAGCGTTGAGCAACGTTTCGAGGTGGCGCTTGATGGCGGCGAACTTCTGGGTAGCGTTTTCTTGCCTGGACAGCGCCCGGCCTGCGAACGGGTTCGTCACCAAATCATCGAAAAATCCACTCATTGGGTATCAAGCCGGCCAACCAGGGAGATTTCGAAATTCGCTCCCATGTACTTGAAGTGCGGTCGTACGGCGAGAGAAACCTGGTACCAACCCGGTTCACCGGCAACGTCCGAAACTTCGACCTTTGCAGCACGTAACGGGCGACGGCTGCGCACATCGGCAGACGGGTTTTCCTGGTCGGCGACGTATTGCTTGATCCATTTGTTCAGCTCGGACTCAAGGTCCTTGCGCTCTTTCCAGCTGCCGATCTGTTCGCGTTGCAGCACCTTGATGTAGTGAGCCAGCCGGTTGACGATGAACAGGTAGGGCAGCTGGGTGCCGAGCTTGTAGTTGGTCTGCGCTCGCAGGCCTTCCGGGGTCTTGGGGAAGTTCTTTGGTTTTTGCACCGAGTTGGCTGAGAAGAACGCGGCGTTGTCGCTGTCCTTGCGCATGGTCAGGGCGATGAAGCCTTCTTCGGCCAGCTCGAACTCCTTGCGGTCGGAAATCAACACTTCGGTAGGGATCTTGGCCTGAAGCTGGCCTAAGGACTCATAGAGGTGCACCGGCAGGTCCTCGACTGCACCACCCGATTGTGGGCCGATGATGTTCGGGCACCAGCGGTAGCGGGCGAAGCTGTCGTTGATGCAACTGGCCAGCAGAAAGGCGGAGTTGCCCCACAGGTAGTTGTCGTGCTGCCCGTCGATGTCCTCGCGGTAGTGATAGCTCTGGACCGGATTTTCCTGCGGATGATAGGCCGAGCGGAGCATGAAGCGTGGGCCGGTCAGCCCAACATGCCGGGCATCCTCGCTTTCACGGAAGGCACGCCACTTGGCATGCCGTGGGCCGGCGAAAATGTCCTTGACCTCCTTGAGGTTTGGCAGCTCTTCGAAGCTGCTGAGATTGAAGAACTCAGGAGACGGCGCCGCGAGAAATGGGGCGTGTGCCATGGCGCCCACCGAGGCCATGTAACTCAGCAGTTTGATATCTGGAGAGGAGGGGCCGAAGTTGTAGTTGCCGACCATCGCGGCAATCGGTTCACCGCCAAACTGGCCATAACCTGCGGTGTAGACATGTTTGTAGATGCCACTGCAGGTGATGTCGGCTGAGTTCTCGAAGTCGTCGAGCAGATCACCTTTGCTGACGTGCAAAACTTCAAGCTTGATGTTCTCGCGAAAGTCTGTTCGGTCGACCAAAAGCTTGAGGCTTCGCCAGGCGGATTCAAGTTGCTGGAACTCGGGTTCATGCAGGATGGCATCCATCTGCTTGCTGAGTACTCGATCCAGCTCCGCAATCATCTGATCGACCCGGTGTTTGTTGATGAGTTGATCTGGGTCATGACTTTTAAGGATTTCGGTAATAAAGGCAGACACGCCTTGGCGAGCGACTTGATAACCCTCTTGGCTGGGAACCAATTTGGTTTCTGCCATGATCTGGTCGAGCAGGGTGGCGTTGCTCAGCGTTTCGGTCGTTGTTTCAACCGCGACAGTCGTGTTGTTTTGCTTTGGCATAGGGACGCTCCGTTGTCTCAGTCTTCTTTCGGCGCTTCAAGCACCAAGTCCAGTTCCTGGGCCAGTTGTTTGCGCGCTTGCTCGTCATTCAGCAGGTGCTGCAGTTGCTTGCGGAACGTGGGCACGTTGCCCAGGGGGCCTTTCAGGGCGACCAACGCTTCGCGAAGCTCCAGCAGCTTGTTCAGCTCCGGTACCTGTCGCGCGATGCTGTCGGGCCCGAAATCGTTGATGGACTTGAACCGCAGGCTGACCGCGAGCTCTGCGTCGGGGGCCGTGCTGAGCACGGACGGCACGGACATCACCAGGTTGACATCGGCATCGTTCAACACATTGTTGAAGGAGTGTTTATCGATGCGCATGACCGAGCGGTCCTCCAAGGCGCGGGCATCTTTCAACCCGAAATCACCAAGCACCAGCATCTTATGCGGCAGCTCTACTTCGGCCTGTTCATCGCCAGTAGCGGGTACGTATTTGATGTTGATGCGTTCTTTAGGTGCAACTGACCCTGTGGCTTTTGCCATCGCCGAATATCTCCCTTTTTAATTGTGGGCGTGCGTAAAAGTTATGTGGTGTGCGTCAGTATGTTTTGTAGGAAATTTCCCTGATGTTGGTCTGCGGTATAAACAAAAAACAACGGTTTTAAACAAGCTGGCGGGCTGTATGGGTTGCCCAAAAAAACATGCGCTTGGTTTGCATGTTTGGTCGAGTGCAAAAGTGTTAAAAAATATTTGTTTGTCGCACAGGAATTTTATCAGCTAGGCTGTTGTCGATTTCCGGATTCTGAAGTGCCTGATGGTTATTTGGATTCGATGGTGATCAAGGAGTGTGTGTTGTTGAAAGGGAGTTACTTGCGATGGCTGGTAAAAATTCTTACATAGTAAGTCTTGCACTGGTGCTCAGCTTTCTATCGATGTCCGTGTATTCCGATCAGGATTGTCGGCGCATCGTTTCCAATTTGGAGCGTTTGGCCTGTTTCGATAGATCGGCCGGAACGCCTGCTCATCTTGTGCCTGTGCAATGGTCCGCGCCGGAGCAAGACTCGCCCACGTTGCGTCGTGTGTTGACCAACGAGGTGGGGCGGCCCCCAGAGGACCTGACGTTTCGCCTCAAGGCTGAAGATGATGGGCTGATGATCTCGGCGCCGGCGATTGCTTCGGTCGCTCCGCATACCTACCTGGTCATCAGCTGCGTGCAAAACATTTCCAGGTTGCAACTGGTTACAGCACAACCCATCGAGGCCAGTCGGGTGAACGTGCAGTTGCAGGGCGAGCGGGGTTCAACTGTCCCTACCCTCTGGCAAGTGACGGAAAACGGCCAGGTGCTTGACGCTGGCAGAGGCTTGCCGGCCATCGAGCAGATCAAAAAGCTGATAAAGGCCTATCGCATTCAGGTCCAGAGCGATAGCCCGGCCGTTGACGGGCTGCTTTTCGATGCCCATGGGCTGGACCCACTCATCGATGAGGCGCGCAAAGCATGTCGCTGGTAGCAGAGGTCACCGCACAGAACATTGCCCGGCTGCTTGCCCCCATCGACGCACAGAACCCTGCCGGCCTGTTCGACGTGGAGGACGAAACCTACCAGGCCATTGACCAGGAGATGGTCAAGCTGGGTGGGCTGCAGGAGCCTTCCATCGATTGGGCATTCATCGAAGAAGCGTCCCGCCAGTACTTGGGCCAAGCGTGCAAGCACTATCGCATCGTCGCGCACCTGAGTGTCGCTTGGCTACGTAGCCGATGCTGGGAGCACTGGGGTTTTACCCTGGCCTTGTTGGCCGGCATGGTCGAAGCCTATTGGGAAAGTGCACATCCTAAACCGGGCCCTAAAGGGTTTCTCGGTAAGCGTAAGCTGGTTGCCCTGACACTGATCCGCTTGGCCGAGGCATTACCGCGCCTGGATCGCTTGACCTTCAGCCCCGCGCACGCGGCGGCGGCTCAGGGCGCACTGCAAAGGCTGCAACAGCAGCGCGATGCAGCGCAGCTCGAAGAAGCGGCCCTGAGCGAGCTGGATCGGTTACTACGCAAGCACATGGAGCTTGCTAACGGGCTCACTGAGGCCCCCACGGAAAAGCCCCCTGCAAAAGGCAGCAAGTCTGCGTCGTTGGCCGAGGTCATCGCCACGCCAATGTCCCGTGTGTCGTTCGCCAACGAGCGTGAATCACGAAGAGCCATGCTCACCATGGCGGAGCTGATCAACCAGCAGGACCCCTACGATCCTGCTGGCTACCAGTTGCGTCGTTTCGGCTTGTGGGCCCACATCCAGACGGCGCCTGAAACCAGGCACGGCCATCGCACTGAGCTGATGGCGGTGCCGCAGGAGATCGCCGGGGACTATGAAGATGCCATCGCCGGCACTGCAGTTGACGTGGCCATCCTCCAGCGGATCGAAAAGAGCGTGACGGCCAGTCCCTACTGGATACGTGGCAGTTTTCTCGCAGCGAGCGCTGCCACGCGCCTGGCGATGAGCGAGGTGGCTGAGGCTATCCGCGCAGCGAGTGCGCGGTTCGTGCAGCGCATACCTGCGCTGCAGCAGCTGTGCTTCAGCGACGGCAGGGTATTTGTCGACGACCAATGTCTGGCGTGGCTCCGGGGTGCACAAGGGCAGTCCGATTCGGGCGCGGCTTCTCAGGAATTCGCAACGCTTCGAGAGGAACTGGCCTGCCAGCTGGAAACTAGCGGCGTTGAAGCGGTATTGCTCAGGCTGCAGGGAATGCAGGCGGACTTCCGTAGTTTGCGTGAGCGCTGCCATACCACCGTGATCGCGGCTGATCTGTTGGCTGCCCGGGGTGTGTCCTGGCTGGCCCAGGATTTGTGCGCAGGCGTTGCTCGAACGATGCAGGAAACCTCCGCCAGCGCCTGGGAGCCTGAGGTGTTTCAACGCCTTCAGCAGTATGCATCCACCATCCCTCGCGGGCTGATTGCAACAAGAAACGGGAGTCACGATGAGTCGAGTGTGGAAGCATCTTAAACGTTGGGGCCTGCCGCTGCTGACGGGTGTCGGCCTGGCCATGCCGCTGCTGCTTGGGCTGGGCGCCGTCTTGCTACTGGCTGCGATCTGGTGGCTCGGCCCGCAATGGACCTGGCGCGAGCAGCAGCCGCTGGCGAGCGTGGCGCATCGCGCGCTGGCTAGCCTGACGCTTGTGTTGGTGCCGCTGCTCTGCTGGCTGGTGGTCTTGCACGGGCGTTCGCGCCGCCTGCAGGCGCAGCGCCAGCAGGCGGTGGCCGCTGAGCTGGACGATGTATTGCCCTTCGTTCAGGCACAAGAAAAGGCATTAGACCAAGGGCTGGCGCGTTATCTGGACAACGCCGGTGGCCGACGTGCGTTGTATCGGCTGCCCTGGTATCTGGTGGTGGGTGACGAACAGGCCGGCAAGACCAGTTTTATCGACCGTACTGAACAAAGCTTTTCCCTGACCCGTATCGACAAAGCACAAGCTCGGGGCCGACAGGCGCAAGCACTGGCACACCCGATAGGCTGGTGGGTCAGTGACGACGCCGTGATCATCGACCCTCCGGGCGCCTTCATTCGTCAGGGGGCGTTGGCGGGGTTGTCCGAAGCATCGAAAACATCGAACCCACCCCCTGCAACCTCGGCCAGGTTGTGGGAACACCTGTTGGGCTGGCTGGTGCGTAACCGAAGCCAAAGAGCCCTCAACGGCCTCTTGCTGGTTGTCGACCTGCCTGCTCTGCTGCAGGGGGCACCTGAGCACCGTGTTGCACTGGCGCATGTCTTGCGCGCGCGGTTGTATGAGGTAAGCAATCAGTTGGGATCGCGCCTGCCAGTGTATGTGGTGCTGACCAAATTCGACCTGCTGGACGGTTTTGACCAGCTATACGCCGCGCTGCCTGCCGCCACACGGGAAAAAATGCTGGGCTTCACGTTCAAGCTGGAGGCTGCCGGCACGTTCGACGATTGGCTGGAGGAATATGGTGAACACTACCGTCGGTTGATCAACGATCTGTTCGAACAGGTGGTCGAACGGCTGGACGTCCTGAACGGTGCAGCACAGCGCTCGCGTCTGTTCACACTGCATGGGCAGCTGATCGGGTTGCGTCCGATACTGCTTGGCTTCTTGAAAGAAGCCCTCGCGAGTGACCGCTTCACCACCCCGGCTCTGGTACGCGGTGTTTACTGGTCCTCGGTCGTGCAGCAGGGCGACATGCTCAACGCGTTCGTGCGTGAGGCGGCGCAGCCCTACAACACCGACTTTCCGCTGCGTGAGGGCAAGTCGCAGGGGCCGGCGCTGGTCTATTTCATTCAGCATGCCTTCCGGCGTGTCATCTACCAGGAAGCCGGGCTTGCCGGAGACAACATCAAAGTGGCACGCAGCAAACGGCGGTTGCTGTGGGTGGGTTCTGCAGTAGGCGGGCTTGCCTTCTGCGTCGCCATCGCCAGTTGGCAGCGCTACTTTGACATCAATGGCGCCAAGGCCGCCAACGTGCTTGCCAAGAGCAGTGAGTACAGCCATCACCAAGTGGACCAGCGTCTGGACCCCTCCGGGCGCAACCTGTTGGAGCCCCTGGACCAGATTCGCGATGCCGTGTCGGTGTTTGGCAACTACCGTGATGCGTGGCCGGGTATTTCCGATCTTGGTTTGTACCAGGGGCGCGCCATCGGCCCCCGCGTCGATGAGGCCTACCTGGCGTTGCTTTCCAAGCGTTTCTTGCCCGCCCTGGCAAGTGGCGTGATCGATGCAATGGACGCTGCACCACCTGGCAGTGAACAGCAAATGGCTGCTCTTCGTGTTTATCGAATGCTGGAGGACCGCCAGAACCGCCGGCCCGAATGGGTCGAGGACTGGTTCGCCCATCAGTGGCAACAGAAGTATCCCGGCCAGGGGCAACTGCAACGCGACCTGATGCGGCACCTCAACTATGCCTTGGCCTATGCCGATACCGATCTGCCGCAGTACAGCCAGCGCATTGCCGAGGTGCAGCAGACGCTGCGCCAGATTCCCCTGCCAGAGCGAGTCTATGCGAGCCTGAAACAGCAGGCTGGGGAACAGCTGCATGTTGGCTTGGATCTGCGTCATCAGGTGGGGCCAGCGTTCGATGTGGTGTATCAGCTGTCGTCTCGCGCCGGGCAGGGTGAGGGGGTACTGATAGCACCCATGCTCACCGCCAAAGGCTTCAAAGAGTACTTCGAACCCCGTAGTCAGCGGTTTGCGGAAATGGCGATGATCGACCAGTGGGCGCTGGGTGAGCGCGGTCAGCTTGATTACTCGGATGCCGACCGGGAGGCGCTAGGCGAACGGCTGCGTAACTTGTACAGCGCCGATTTCATTGACAGCTGGCGGCGTGCCTTGAATGCCTTCGCGGTGGCTGACTTCCGTGATCTGGATCATGGGGTCGCGATCCTGCAGCAACTGACCGGGCCTGCGGCGCCCCTGCATCGGCTATTGGATGCTGTGAAGGACAATACGTCGCTTTCATCGGCCGTGGGCGCAGAGTCTCTTGCGCAAGCCGAAGCGTTGCTGCCTGCAAATAGCAAACCTGAGCAGCAACAGGCATTGGCTATTCAACGGGCCTTTGCTGGGCTGGGTGCCATGCTGCAAGCAGCCGGTGAGAAACCCAGCTATTACGATGAGACCCTCGGTGCGATCGCGGCCGTGCACGACTATGCCAAGTCGGTGCAGGATAGCCCTGACAGAGGCAAGGCGGCGCTGCAGGCCGTGCATCAGCGATTCTCGATGACGGGGCAGGACCCGATAGGCACCCTGCAGCGGGTGGCTACTGGCTTGCCGGAACCCATCAACCATCAGGTCCGGAAGGTCGCCGATCAAACGGCGCGAGTGCTGAATGTCGAAGCCCTGCGTGAGTTGGAGCGGCGCTGGGACGCTGAGGTCTATAGCTTCTTCCAGCAGCGCCTGGCCGGGCGCTACCCCTTCGTGGTGCGGGCGCCCGATGCCTCCTTGGACGACTTCGAGGCATTCTTTGGCCCGAAGGGTCGGCTTCAGCGATTCCATGATCAATACCTGAAGGTCTTCCTGCAGGAAAACCTCGAAAGCCTGCAAGCGGGCCATCAGGGGAATTCACTGATCCGTAGCGATGTGATCGAACAGCTGGAACGGGCAGACCGTATCCGTGAGACCTTCTTCGATCAGCGCGGCAACCTGAGCGTGCAGTTCAGCATCGAGCCGTTGGGCCTGAGTGCCAATCAGCGTACAAGTTTGCTGGACCTGGACGGCCAACTGATTGCCTACACCCATGGCCCGAGCCAAATCACCGGCATCGTCTGGCCTAACACCCTGGGGCAGCAGGTGCGCAGCAACCTGACCTTGCTGAGGCAGAACGGCAACAGCAGCAGCCTTGAATACCGTGGCCCCTGGTCGATGTTCCGCTTGCTCAGCCGTGGCTCGCTCAATGGACGCACGGCGGCCAGCGTGGACCTGAGCTTCAGGGCCGGCGATGGCGTGATGCGCTACAGGCTCAACGCTGAAAAAGCATTCAACCCCATTACTCAGGAACCGTTCAAAGGTTTTCGGTTACCTCGTGGGTTGTTGCAGCAGATACCGAAGATGGCACAGGCGCATGACGTTTCCATGTGAGAACCAAAGGCTCTCGTTGATCAGAGGGGATACTAGATGAGTGAACAACGTGGTAGTCACTGCGCTACATATTTCGATGTGATTAATAAATTCAAGCAGTCGTTTGGAACTGAGTTTGACAAGCTGTCCTTCCAAACCAGTAGTGGCCAATCTATTGTAGGTGCAGATTTTAATGGAGCTATTAGCGGGTGCGAGATACTTGATCGGCACGGTTTGGGCTGGATGTGTCAGTGTAGGCTGTTTGATGAAAAAATCAGGCTGACCTCTGAGGGTGAAATGCTGCCTGCCGGTAGTAAATACATAATTACACTGGCGGATGGGCGTATCGTTTCCGGCTGTACCGATGATGCAGGATGCACGGAGAGAATTAAGAGTTCAGAACCTATCGGTTTTGAAAAAATTGAGATATTTGTAGAGGATCTTAGTCCATGTTGCGGCGATGGACATACAGAAGAAGTTTTGCTTTCGGTGGATTTGAATGGTGTCCATACATCTAAAGAAGGATTTGGGCAATCTGAGAAACATGTCACGGTCGAGAAAGGCTATAGACCATTGACCGAAGGTGAAGTTGGGCTCGCCAGACTGCTATTCAGGGACTCAATAAATTATGGGTCTGTAAGGGTCTATAATAACAAATATTTTGCATTTCATCCCAAGGAAATGGCCATCGCGCCTAATGGTCATATATATTTTCATCCTGCGGACTTCAAAGAAGACTTCTCGATCGAAAGGACTAGGCTTAAGTGGTGGTTTATCCACGAAATGACACATGTATGGCAGCATCAACTTGGGTATCCAGACACGCACGTCACTTAGACATGCCATCAAAAAAATGGACGAGCAAATAACCGAACTACGGCAAATGAATCGCCAATCGCGGATCATTAATAAATTCACCAAGAACATCCTCGCACAACCATAACGAGTCGGAATAATTACCCATATTGATTGAGCCTGGAGCCTTCAAAAACTTCAGCACAAAATAGTCGGCGCTTAGTTCGGAGTGCCTGAGTTATGGGGTTCTCCCTAATGATGCGATCAGCGAAAAAGATGCAGAAGCGCTAAGCGCTGGGGCCGTCTACGAAGTATTTATAAATGCTCGCTATTCAGATCCATACAGCTCGGTTTCTGGTTTTTCCAGGCGCTTTTGTCTGAAACCTGAAAAAGAAGTTATCGTGATTGACTATGATGATTATAAGGGTTGGGAACATTCAATTTGCAGGTAGGCGCGGTCGATGGACAATACGTATTGTGCGCACCGTGGTTCTGTTGAAAACGGTTGCAGCTTTTGTACTGTGATTATCGCTGAGCAAAAAATTCAGGGTCTTCTTTCTTATGCCTGAAATTGCCGATCAGTTGCTTTGCGCTATCACCGTGCTTAGCGGCGAGGCTGGTTAATCAGTCTCAAGCCGGAGCGATATTACTTTTATTCAATAAGGTTGGCCGAGGTACTTCACTTCATAAAGTTTTCCAGTTGCCACGAGGGCTATTGCAACAGTCGCCCAAGCTGGGGGCTAGCACGCAGGCAGGTTTATAAAGAGGGAGTTCATGCAAACGGAAGAGCGAGTAGGCGCTGAATTTTTGTGCCTACGCCAGGGGTGCCACCGTTCAACGAAGCGAATCGCTTTATGCGTCACTCTGGAGCCTGATCTGGCCGGCTTGCTACCCGACACTGAGCGGTTCCTGGAAGAGGCACAAGGTGGAGTGGTGGTGTACCCGCTGTATTGGAATGACGCTACGAGCCGCTGGCCCCTGTCTATAGGTGGTGTGTTCGTTCCCCATAGAACGAGGTGGCCGACTATGTGCGTGAGGAAGCGACATTGGTGGACCGCTTGGCCAGCGACGGGTTGCTGGCGGTGGATCCTAGCTGTTCCAGGCAACGAAAATTCAATGTCGCCCCCACAGTCCTCATGCCCCGCCGGCATTCGTTAATCCGAGTGTGACAGGGGAGATGATGCAGAAGGACTATTCACTCATTTCTTCTCGCGAGAACCCTGCGATAATCGGGGGCAATTGCAAGGGCCTGATCATGCTGACCATCTCCAACAACGTACAGATACCGGATGCCGAAATCGAACTGACTTACATCCGCGCGCAGGGCGCGGGTGGGCAGAATGTCAACAAGGTATCCAGCGCCGTGCACCTGCGCTTTGACATCCCGGCCTCTTCGTTACCCGAGTTCTACAAAGAACGGTTGCTGGCGCTGCGTGACAGCCGCATCACCAGCGAGGGGGTGTTGATCATCAAAGGGCAGCAGTACCGCACACAGGAGCAGAACCGTGCTGACGCACTGGCGCGCCTTGCCGAGTTGATCATCAATGCCGGCAAGACCGAGAAGAAACGCCGTCCCACCAAGCCGACCCTTGGTTCGAAGACCCGTCGCCTGGAAGGCAAAGCCAGGCGGAGCAATGTCAAGGCGGGGCGGGGCAAAGTGGATTTTTAGTGCTGGGGTCTCCAGCGCCATCTGCGCCAAAAGCTAGGGGTCGATGGCCACGCGGCCGAAGCTGTCCGCCACCCACTCAAGTATCGAGCGCCGCGCGGGCGGCGCTCGATATCCAGCCCGCAGTGGTGACGAGCGATCATTGGCAAACGGACAGGTACGCTACTGCAGTGTCACCGGCCTCATCTCCAGGGGCATCCCTGCCAGCGTCGCCTCCATCCCCGCGATTTTACGTGTAAGCCGTTGCGCCTCCTCATCTTTGCCCTGTGCTTTCAGAAGATCCCGCTCCTTGCGTAATGCGAGCAGGCATTTTTGCAGACCCAGGCCAGAAGTATTGAACTGGTCCATGTTTCCCTCATGCTGAAGGCTTCCGTGCCGTTGTAGGAAAAATGGACCCTAGCAGTTCGATATCGCAACGGAAACTGAGGTTTCATACAGCACATACTCAGCAGCAAGATGCGGCCTACAGCCGAGGGGAAAACTTCCTACAAATTAACGAGGGGCTGTTTCTATTCGTGTAGATCAGACGTGCGGCGGATGCCCGTAATTGCTGAGCCGGCGATGACCAAGCCGTTCAAGTAGGCACGATGGTGTTGGCAGGCTGGCCAGTCATGCGCTGAAACTTAAAGTTGCAATTGTGCGGGGGCGGGCAGGTCGAACTCGCTCTTGTGAACGCCTACGAACCCACTGCCACCTTGGCGATCACGGTCGACCGGGCGCGTATCTGCGTCGCGGTGACCGCGAGCGCATCTGATACGCTTTTTTTCATCCGACCTGACTCTGTATCCATATCAGCTCTGCGCCGACAATGCCTTCATTCCCGCTATCACATTGAAGAGGTTCTGATGGGCAAGCTCGCGCTGTTTCTGGGTGGTTTTCTGCTGCTGACCCTTTTGATAGGCCTGCTGGGCACCATCCCCCCCGGCTGACACCGTTCCCTGCGGCCCGGCTATTTTCTCGCGCGGGCCCGCGTCGTGCCGTCACGCCAGTGGTCCTTGGTATACCGTTAGACTGGCGGTAGCTGCAAGTCATTCTCAAGTGAAAAGGCCTCGTGTACTCTCCCGCTCGCGTCATAATGAGTCGCGGCAGTGGGCCGGCCTTTTACCTTGGAGTCGATAGATAGATGGAATGCAAGAAGGACCCTTCAGCGCTGCTGGAGTGGCGTAGCCGTTTCCTGGCCGCAGGTATTCTCGAAGAAAACGAATACGACCAGGCGTTGCGCAGTGCCGATGCGCTGGAACAATCTGGCGTGATCAGTGCGGTTGAGTGGATCGAACTGGTCAAGGCGGCGAATGCAGCACTACTGCGCGTGCGATAAGTCCTTCTTTACGCGGGGAAATCTGTCCACAAAAAACGTGGGTAGGTCTGTGGATAAAATGCTGTAAGCCAAGCCGTTTGCGGCTTCTGTTGAATTGAGCAGATTTTGAACAGATGTCAGCGTGCCTGCCGGCTGCCCCCATTGCCTGCCTCGCGCAGTGCCAGCAGCAGCTCACGGACCCGCGCTGGCAACTCGCCGGCAGGATACACGGCGTGCATTTGCGGGTCTTGGCCGGTACTGGATGTCAGCCGGTAATCAGCGCAAACACGTACCAAACGGCCGGCGCTGACTTGTGCTTCGCCCACCCAGTCGGCCAGGCGGGCAATGCCGGCACCGGCCAGCGTACTGTGATAGACCGCATCGCCTGAGCTCAGTCGCAGCCTTGGATGGGGGCGCAGGCTGGTAATTCGGCCGTCGCGGGAAAAGTGCCAGGCCTTGAGAATGCGCGGGGCGGTATGCAGGATCAGCGAATGGTCAGCCAGATCCTCTGGCCGCTTGGGCATGCCATGGCGCGCCAGGTAGTCCGGGCTGGCATACAGATGGCGCTGGTAGCGCCACAGTGGATAACCGATCAGCTCGCTTGATTGTGGAAACGCGCCGCGCACCACGAAATCAAGCTTGCCCAGCAATGGGTCGAGCGCCTCGTCACGGTAGTGCACGTCCAGCGTTACCTGTGGGTGGCGCTGGGAAAACGCCGCCAGCACAGCCGGCAGCACGTGTTCGCCAAGCAGTTGCGGCACGCCGAAGCGGATCCAGCCTTGGGCGCTGCCACTGAGTGCGGCCAATTCATCCGTGGCATCACGTTGCACATCAAGCAAGCGCTCGGCATGAGGGAGTAGTCGCTCGCCGGCATCGGTCAGGGTCACCGCGTTGGCGTTGCGGTTGAGCAACTTGCACCCTGTGTTGTCTTCCAGGGCCTGCACCGCCCGTGTAACGGCGCTGGGCGAGCGGCCCAGGGCGCGCGCAGCGGCGACGAAGCTGCGTTTGTGCGCGACGCTGACGAACGCCTGGATTTCGCGCAGCATGTCCAATGCCATGGGTGTCTCCTGGTTGCAGTTTTCGCAATATGGCATTTCAACACAGGCGCGCCGTTTTGATTAGCCTTGCAGTCTGCTTTCACTGCCTGGAACCCGCGCCATCATGGATATCGCCGTACTTTCCCTGTTCGCTTTTGCCGCCGGCCTCATCGATGCTGCGGTCGGAGGTGGTGGGCTCATTCAGATTCCGGCACTGTTCAATGTACTGCCCACGGCGCAACCTGCGGCCTTGCTGGGCAGCAACAAACTGGCATCGGTATGCGGCACGGCGTTCGCAGCGCGCTCGTTCATTCGCAAGGTCACCCTGGACTGGGGGTTGATCGTGCCGGCGGCGCTCAGTGCGTTCATCATGTCGTTTGCAGGGGCCGCCACGGTGTCGCTGGTGCCGCCCAGCGTGATGCGCCCAGCCGTGCTGGTGCTGATCGTGCTGATGGCGATCTACACCTTTTGCAAGAAAGATTTCGGCACCTTGCACGCGCCGGCAAAGATCGGCCGCAAGGAGCAATGCCTGGCGGTACTGATCGGTGGCGCCATCGGTTTCTACGACGGCCTGTTCGGGCCGGGTACCGGCAGCTTCCTGATCTTCCTGTTCATTCGCTTTTTCGCGTTGGACTTCCTGCACGCTTCGGCATCGGCCAAGGTGGTCAACATCGCCACCAACCTCGCGGCGCTGGTGTTCTTCGTGCCCTCGGGCAATGTGCTGTATGCCATTGCTTTGCCCATGGCCGCATGCAACGTGCTTGGAGCGCTGACCGGGACCTGGCTGGCCGTGCGCAAGGGCGCAGGCTTTGTGCGCGGGCTGTTCCTGGTCTTGCTGTGCGTGCTGATCGCCAAGCTGTCCTGGGACTTGCTGATAGGCTGAGTCAAATCACCTGGCGCTGCGCCTTCGCCACTTCGACACGATTGCGGCCGTAGGCCTTGGCGCGGTACAGCGCCTGGTCCGCACGGGCCAGCAGGTCGTCCAGGTTCGGCGCCGGCTCGTGCCCGGCGCAGCCGTCCAGGCCGATACTGACGGTGATCTGCAGGCGCCCGTCGCCCTGTGCCAGGTGCAGGTCCTGGACTGCTCTGCGCAGGCGTTCGGCGGTGAAGCTGGCGCGCTCCGGTGCCAGGCCTGGCAGCAGTACCACAAACTCCTCACCGCCCATGCGCGCCAGCAGCTCGCCACCGTGCAACTGGTCTTGCAGGGTCCGGGCGAACAGGCGAAGCACTTGATCGCCCACGCCGTGGCCGTGGCGGTCGTTGATCGACTTGAAATGGTCGATATCGAGCATCATCAAGGTCAGCGGTAGCGCCTGTGCATGTTTTTGCCGGCTGTCGAGCAGGGCGTTGGCGCGGCGGCTGAAGGCGCTGCGGGTCAGCGCGCCGGTCAGGTGATCGATGGTGGCCTGATGCGCCAGGCGCGCGAGCAGGCTGCGATTGGTCTGGCTGACACAGGCGACCACCAGTGGCCCGAGGATCAGCATGGCGATGCCCAGGCGAGCCGACATCAGTGTGGTGACCCCAAGCTCGCTTTGCGGCACGCTGAAGTGCATCAGGTTCTGCGCCACCGCGACGATCAGCGTGCTCCCGGCAATCAGGGTCAGCAGCGAAACCAGAAACGGTGAGTAGGTCCATGCACACCACAGCAGTGCCGCGATCGGAAAGGCAATCGCGCCTGGCCCGCCGAAGGCGATGCTGAAGGCCAGCGAGGCCAGCAGCACCAATAAAGGTGCCATGGCTACCGCCTGGGCGCTGCTGCGCACCAGTGCCCGTGTGGAGGGTGCCGTCAGTAGTACCGGCAGGAGCAGCACCGCCGTCGAGAATTGTTCGCTGAACCAGGCCAGCCAGGTGGCGCGCACCGATTGCTCGAACCAGGGTGTAGCCATGGCACAGGCCAGGCTCGCCGCCACCGTCGCACCGGCCGCGCAGGCGCCGAATACACTGAGCACCCCACGCGGGCTGCGCATGCGCCGGTGCAGGCGCGGCAAGCGTGATAGCAGTAGCCACACGGTCACTATGACGCTCAGGTTGCACAGGTTGAGCCACAGCGCTGGCGGCCAGGCGCTGCCGCAGGCCAGGTCGGCGGCGACCATGCCCAGCCAGACCAAGGTGAACCCCAGCAGGGTGGCCTGGCGCGGGTAGCGCAAGAGCACGCCGGTCAGTACCGCATTGACGGGCCAGAACAACGACAAGGACTCGATCGGCCGCGCCAGAATACCGCCCAGGGCCAGGGCGAAGGTCAGGCCGAACAGAGCGACATAGGGCAACACGCGCGATTTGGCTGAATAAACCATAGGCTCGACCGACAAGCGGAGACGAAATCCAGGGCAACGGCCTAGGGCACCTGGAGCAATAACGTGTCAGTGTGTTTCCAGCGGCCGCTTCATGTCAATCTGCCGCGATCGCGCAGGATAACGGCCAATAACCTCTCGCTTCATAGACCGTAGAACCACGGCACCATTACCACCGCTACCAGCATCACCAGCACAGTGAAGGGCACACCAACCTTGACGAAGTCGCCGAAGCGGTACTGGCCCGGGCCGAGCACCAGGGTATTCACCGGCGAGGAAACCGGGGTCATGAACGCCGCCGATGCGGCCAGGGCCACGATCATGGCGAACGGATACGGCGACAGGCCGAGCTGGGCCGCGGTGCTGATCGCCACGGGTGCCATCAGTACTGCGGTCGCCGTATTGGAGATGAACAGGCCGATCACCGCTGTGACCATGAACAGGCAGACGAGCATGGCGATCGGCCCGGCGTCGCCCAACAGGCTGACCAGCCCGCCCACTGCCAGGTCGATGCCCCCGGTCTGCTGCAGTGCCTGGGCGAAGGGCAGCATGCCGACGATCAATATCAGGCTTGGCCAGTGAACGGCGCGGTAGGCGCTGTTCATATCGATGCAACGCCCGGCCCCCATCAATAGGCAGCCGATCAACGCGGCGATCACATTGGGTACCACGCCGCTGACCATCAGCCCGACCATCACCGCCAGGCTGATCAGGGCATAGGGTGCCCGGGTACGGGCCGGTGCCACTTGGTCGATTTCGGCAGGCAAGCTCAGTACCAGGAAGTCCTTTGGCTGGCTTTGCAACTGGCGCACCGCCTTCCACGGGCCGACAACCAGCAGCGTGTCGCCCAGACGCAGGGGCTCTTCTACCAGGCGCTCGTCGATCGCCTTCTGCTCACGGCGCAAGCCCACCACGTTAAGGCCGTAGCGGGTACGAAAGGCGAGGCTCAGGATACTTTTACCCACCAGTTGCGAGCCGGGCGGCAGGGACACTTCGGCCATGCCCAGCTCCTGGGACTGGTCGATGAAATACGCGGCCTTGAAGTGCAACGGTTCCAGCTGCATGGTCTGGCACAGGTTGCGCAGGTCGTCGCGATTGGCGAACAGGTCGAGCAGCAGCACATCACCCTGCTGCAGGACGGTGCTCGAATCGGCGGCGATCACCCTGGTGGTGAATTTGTGCTGGCGTTCGATGCCGATCACGTTGGCGCCATGCCGGGTGCGCAGCTCCAACTCCCCGAGGGTATGGCCGATCAGCGGGGAGCGCGGGCGAATACGCAGGCGCCGCTCCCGGCCGTTGAGCTTGTAGTCCAGCACCAGGTCGAGCAGGGTGCGGCGGCTTTCCACTCGGCCGTCCTTGCGTATTTCGCCATTGAGCCAGTGGCGTGTCAGCAGCATGTAGCCGATCCCCAGCACCAGCACCACCAGGCCGAAGGGCGTGAAGCTGAAGAAGCTGAAACCTTGCTCGCCGTGGCGCACCAGCTCGCTGTGCACCACCACGTTGGGCGGTGTGGCCACCAGGCTGAGCATGCCGCTGATCAGGCCTGCAAAGCTCAGCGGCATCATCAGGCGGCTGGGCGAAATCTGCAGGCGTGCGGCGATGCTCAACACCACCGGGATAAAGATCGCGACCACGCCGGTCGAACTCATCACCGAGCCCAGCCCGGCCACCGATACCATCAGCAACACCAGCAGGCGTGCCTCGCTATTGCCGGCCCGGTCGCTCATCCATTCGCCGATGCGGTAAGCGATGCCGGTCCGCACCAGCCCTTCGCCGATCACGAACAAGGCTGCGATCAATACCACGTTGGGGTCGCTGAAGCCGGCCAAGGCCTGCTGCACGGTGAGGATGCCCGACAGGGGCAGGGCGAGAATCACCATCAGCGCGACGACGTCCATGCGTGGTCGGTTGATGACGAAGAGCACGATGACGACAGCCAGCAGGCCGAGGACCCAGAGCAGTTCCTGGTTCATGGGGCGGGGGTGTTCCTTCACTCAAGGGGGCACGAAAGACAGTAGCATTCAGTGTGGCAGCTTGTGGTGAAGAGGGTGTTGATGAGGGTCAGCGTGGAGGGGGCTGCCTGGTTCAGGCGCTGGAGCTTGCGGGAACGATGAGGCCCGGAAAGCAGGAGCCGGCAAGCCGGCCCCGCAAAGGCTGTGCTGAATCAGTGACGGTGCCGGCGATGCTTCTTGCCGTTGTTGTCACCCAGGTGGTTGCCAATGGCGCCACCTGCCGCGCCGCCCAGGCCGGCGCCGATGGTCGAGCCGGTCGAGCCGCCGACCTTGCCGCCCAACAGCGAACCGCCCGCCGAGCCCAGGCCGCCGCCGATGGCGGCTTCGGTGCGATTGCCTTTGCGCGCAGCCACCGCGCTGCCCGCGGCGCCGCCAAGGCCTGCGCCGACAGCTGCACCCGTGCTGCCACCGAGCTGTTGGCCGACGACATTACCCAGGACGCCACCCAGGCCACCGCCAATGGCGGCAGTACCGTCACCGGCGAAAGCGCCTTGGCACAGCATCAGGCCAAGGGCAAGGGAAGGCAAAGTCAGACGCATGATAGGGAGCCTCGGAAATTCATCAGGTTAAGAATGGGGTGCAAAGTAGTGTCAGCGGTAGTTGCGGTCACGGTAGCGGCGATCATCATCGTCTCGGTCATGCCGCTGATGGTGACGGTGATCACGGTCGCCATCGCGCCATCCACCCTCGTCATCGTGGTAGTGATGATGGTGGCAGCCGGCAACCAATAGAAAAGTGGCGATCAGAGAAAAACTTGCAAGGCGGGTCATCACGATATAGGTCCTTGATCCGCTTAGGTTTACGGGGCACATGCTGAGACTGTGATCGATCCGTTTGGTTTCCTGAGCGGACAATTTTTTGCTGCGGTGACGATCAATGGCGTGCTTGCCGGCAGCTGTTCTGTCCCGCTCGGTCATGGCTCGGCTGTGGCTGGGCGCTTAGACTTGCGCACAGGCCGCAAAGAAGACGGCCATCTGCCACACGGTGAATCATGATGATCGCCCATACACCCACGCTGTTCGCCGCCGTTGCACTGGTCGCGACCATCCTGGCGTTCTGCCTGTTGCTGGTCGGCCGGTCCAATCGCCACGACAACCAGTGGCTTACCGCTTGCGGCTTGCTCGCCCATGCGTTGGCCTACGTTTGCTACACCGTCTATGGTCACGCCCCGCTGTGGCTCAGCTATGGGGTGGGTAACAGCCTGCTTTCATTGGCCCTGGCTTTCTATTCGGCCAGCCTGTTTCGCGTGCGCGAGCAGGCTGTGCCCTGGCGGCAGGTCTTCATCATTCCCGTCTGCATGTTGGTGGGCCTGATGCTGCTGCTCGACACCGTGGAGCCGCGCATGCTGCTGGCGACGCTGGTGCTGATGCTGCAGTGCACGCTGATCCTGTACTGGGTGCGGCGCCACGTGGAGCGGCCGGGCAGGGCGCACCTGTTGCTTCAGATTGGCGCCCTTGTCAGCCTGGTAGGGCTGGGCATGCGGGCGGTGGCAGTGATCAATGGCACTGCCGTGGAAATGCGCTACGACAGCAGTAACCTCAAGCAGAGCATTTCCGTCGCTATCGGTACGGTAACGGTGATGATGTACTCCATTGGCCTGGTGCTGATGGCCAAGGAACGCAGCGAATCGCGGTTGAAGCACCTGGCCTTGCGCGATGTACTGACGGGCACCTATAACCGTCGGGCGATTCTCGAGCGCTTTGCCGTCGAGCTGGACCGCGCCCGTGGCGAGCGCAGCAGCTTGGCCGTGGCGATGATCGACCTCGACCATTTCAAGCGTATCAATGACCTGTACGGGCACCTGGCCGGGGACGAGGTGTTATGCCATTGCGTTCGGCAGTTGGAGCAGCGCCTGCGTCACCGCGACAGTCTGGGCCGCTATGGGGGGGAGGAGTTCCTGCTACTGTTGCCGCAAGCCGATCGTAATGGCGCGATGGCAGCTCTGCAGGGCCTGAGGGAGGCCATTGCCCTCAGCCCGGCGCACTTCGCCGGGGACCAAATCACGCTGCGCTTCAGTGTGGGGCTGTGGTGCGGCGTGCCTGGCCCGCACGACACTACCGCGAGCCTGCTTGCCCAGGCTGACGCGGCGCTGTATCAGGCCAAGGCAGCCGGGCGCAACACGGTGTACATGGCGGCGTTGACCGCTGCCAGTTGAGTCAGGACGCCGGGTGGATGGCCAGCACCACGCCGTTGGTGATCTGCACCAGCACATAGTGGTCGCCCATGCGTACCCAGTGGCTTTCCTTCTCCGGTGCTGGCAGGCCCTTGGCTTTCCAGTCGGCCACAGCTGCTTCGTCGCGCTTGTACTGGTCGGGGGCCTTGTCGCCCACTTTGAGTTCGCGGTTATGGGTTTCTGGTGCGGTAACGCTCTCTTGAGCCGAGGGTGCGGCTGACGCCATCATTGGCAGGCAGGGCAGGGTGGCGAGTAGCAGCGAAGGCAAAAGGCGAGGGACTTTCATTTCAATCTCCTGAGATGGCATGCCTTATCTGCGACAACAGCCCCCATCCGACAATTCACTCGCGATGCTGCGCAGTGCTAGAGTCGCCTTCTTTTTGTCCCGAGGATGGAACATGCGAGCAATTCTGCCGATGGCTGCGGCGCTGGTATTGGTCGGTTGTGCTTCAGCGACCATGGATACGGCCCGTGCTGGCAAGCCGACTGCACAGCTCGATTCGCAAAAGGCGCCGGAGTTGGTGGCCCAGTGCATCCAGTTCAGTTGGCAGAAAGAGGATGTGTTCGGGGACGACGCCAGCGGCTATCTGCAGCCGCGCAAGCAAGGTGGGCTGACGGTGTATACCCGCGAAGCGGAGTCGTTCGTGGATGTCTATCCTCAAGCGGGCGGCACGCGGGTGGATTACTACGCGCAGAAGAATGACGGCGTGGCCCTGCAGCGGCGGGCGGCGGCGACTACCTGCCTGTAACGCTTGCAGGATTAGGGGCTTTGCCGGCGCCTGCGTGGGCACGCTTGGCAAGGTGCCGATGGCCGCAACTCAAACGACAAGGACGTACAGCATGGACCGATCACATCAACTCAACCGCGCCAGCTGGGATGAGCGCGCGCCGCTGCATGCTGCCTCGAAGGACTACGAGGTCGAGCAGCTGGTCCAGCAGCCGGCGCACCTTTCCCAGACCGTACGCTTCGACCTGCCACGCCTTGGCGATATTCAGGGCCTGCGCACCGCTCACCTGCAATGCCATATCGGCACCGACACCTTGTCGCTGGCGCGCTTGGGCGCGCTGGTGTGCGGGCTGGATTATTCGGCAGCCTCGCTGATGCAGGCGCGGCGCCTTGCCGGGCGTTGCAACACAGCCATCGACTACGTAGAAGCCGATGTCTATGAGGCCGATCAGGTACTGCAGGCAGGCACCTTCGACCTGGTCTACACCGGAATCGGTGCATTGTGCTGGCTACCGCGCATCGAGCCTTGGGCCCGGGCAGTGGCGGCCTTGCTCAAACCTGGCGGTCGGCTGTTTCTGCGCGATGGCCACCCGGTGCTGATGGCCGTCAATGAAGACCATCAGGACCGGCTGCAACTGGAATATTCCTACTTCGAGCACGAAGCGCCGACGGTTTGGCACAGCGACCAGACTTACGTCGACAGCGATCAACGCCTCACCCAGACCGAAACCCATGAGTGGAACCATGGTCTGGGCGAAGTCGTCAGTGCCCTGCTGGCGCAAGGGCTGCAACTGACGTCACTGGTCGAGCACCAGAGCATCCCCTGGGAGGCGTTACCCGGCCAGATGGACAAAGGCGCCGACGGCGAATGGCGCCTGCGCCTGGGGCCTGAGCGCTTGCCGCTGAGTTACACCCTGCAGGCGATCAAGGCCTGATCAGGACAGGTAGCCTCCGTCGACATTAAGCGCTGTACCGGTGGTGTAACTGGAGGCATCGCTGGCCAGGTACAGCACGGCGCCGGCCATTTCCTTGGGGTCGGCCACGCGTTTGAGCGGAATTTTCTGCAGTGCGGCGTTGAGGATGGCGTCGTTTTTCACCAGCGCCGAGGCGAACTTTGTGTCGGTCAGGCCAGGCAGCAAGGCATTGCAGCGGATGCCGAACTGCGCGCACTCCTTGGCGAAGACCTTGGTCATGTTGATCACCGCAGCCTTGGTCACCGAGTAGATCCCCTGGAAATGCCCCGGCGAAATCCCATTGATCGACGCCACGTTGATGATGCTGCCGCCGCCGTTTTCACGCATCAGCTTGCCGGCTTCGACGGACATGAAGAAATAGCCACGGATATTGACGTCGACGGTCTTCTGGAAGGCGCCCGCGTCGGTGTCCAGCACGTTGCAGAACTGCGGGTTGGTGGCGGCGTTGTTGACCAGCACGTCCAGGCGGCCGAACTGTTCGCGGATACCGGCGAAAACCTGCTGGATCTGTTCCAGTTCGCCGATGTGGCAGGCCACTGCGGTGGCCTTGCCGCCTGCCGCGATGATCGCATCGGCCACCTGCTGGCAGCCCTCGAGCTTGCGGCTGGAAACGATCACGTGAGCACCTTGCTGGGCCAGCAGGTGCGCGATGGCCTCGCCAATGCCGCGGCTGGCGCCGGAGACGAAAGCGATCTTGCCATCGAGGTCGAACAGGTGGGTCTTGGACATGCTGTTTTCCTTGTTGTCTGTCGTCAGAGCGTGGACTTGGCTATTACCTGCAGGCTCATCTGCTCCAGCAGCCGGTTCATGTGAATGAACTGGGCGAAGCGCTTGTCCTGGGTCTGGCCGTGGTAGAAGCGGTAGTAGATCTGCTGCACGATGCCTGCCAGGCGGAACAGGCCATAGCAATAGTAGTAATCGAAGTTGTCCAGGCGGATGCCCGCACGCTCGGCGTAGTAATCGACGAACTGGCGGCGGGTCAGCATGCCCTGGGCATTGCTCGGCTGGCGCCGCATCAGTTGCACCGGCGCCGGGTCGCTCGCCTCGATCCAGTAGGCCAGGCTGTTGCCCAAGTCCATCAGTGGGTCGCCGATCGTGGCCATCTCCCAGTCCAGTACGCCAATGATGCGCATGGGGTTTTCGGCATCGAGGATCACGTTGTCGAAGCGGTAGTCGTTGTGCACGATGCCTGGGCGAGGGTGGTCGGCCGGCATCTTTTCGCGCAGCCAGGCAATGACCTGCTCCCAGCGCGGCGCATCGGGTGTCAGGGCTTTTTCGTAGCGGCTGGTCCAGCCTTCGATCTGGCGCTGCACATAGCCCTCAGGTTTGCCCAGGTCGGCGAGGCCGCAGGCCTGGTAGTCGACTTGATGCAGCTCTACCAGGCGGTCGATGAAGCTTTTGCAGAGGGCCTCGGTACGGCTGGCATCCAGGTTCAGTTCGGCGGGAATGTCCGAACGCAGGATGATGCCGTTCACCCGCTCCATCACATAGAACTCGGCACCGATCACCGTTTCATCGGTGCAGTGGGCGTAGGCCTTGGGGCAATAAGGAAAGCCGCTGTTGAGCTGGTTGAGGATACGGAACTCACGGCCCATGTCGTGGGCCGACTTGGCTTTCTGGCCAAAAGGCGGGCGCCGCAGCACGAACTCACGGCCTGGGTAAGCCACCAGATAGGTCAGGTTGGAGGCTCCCCCGGGGAACTGGCTGATGCGTGGTGTGCCCTCAAGGCCGGCGATGTTGGCCTTCAGGTAAGGATCGATGACGGCCGCGTCGAGTTCTTCGCCGGGGCGTACCTGAGTGGACTGATCGGTGAGCGTCATGCGTTTACCTTATTATCGATTGCAAGGATTATTGGCTAATCTAATGGCCTTGAGGCATTGGAACAAGCGTGCCAGGTGCCCTATAGGTTTGCGTGTTGCCGGCCGATCACTGCACCGAATACGCCACGGCGGGCAAAAAAAAACCGAAGCCGGTCTGGCTTCGGTTTTCGTCTCGCGCGGTGCGCCCATCACTCAGGAAGGGAACAGCTCGCTGAGTTTCATCGACAGCATCATGTCGCCTTCAACGCGAAGCTTGCCGCTCATGAACGCCTGCATGCCGTCGGTCTCGCCGCTGACGATGCCCTTGAGGGTGTCGCTGTCCATCACCAAGGTGCAGTTGGCGTTCGGGTTCTCGCCTTCCTGCAGGTCGCAGGTACCGTCCTTGACGATCAGGGCGTATTTCTTGTCTTCGTCGGTGATGTCGAAGCCGAACACCAGGTCCAGGCCTTCGGCTGCAGACGGATTGAACTTCTCTTGCATCTTTTTCACGGCATCAGCTACGGAGGTCATGGCGTATTCCTTATTGAGTGATTTACGTCCCTGATCGGGACACAACAAGCCGGGCTCATCTGTAGGTAATGAGCTCCGGCACCTTCAACAACTGCACGTGGGCCTGGTTGTTGAAGGAAGCCAGTGCCACGTCGCGGCCGCGGAACTTCAGCTGGCTGAGCGACGTGTTGATGATCTGCCAGTTCAGCGAGAAGGCCTGGCTGGGGGTAATTCCAGTAGTCAGGTGAAGCAGGGCGGCAATGGTGCCTCCTGAGGTGAACACCGCGATGTTGTCGCCACTGCCGGCGCTGTCCAGCACACGTTGCAAACCACCCTGGACTCGCGTGGTGAACGCTTGCCAGGTTTCCAGGCCGTCGTCGGCCTGTTCGCCGTCGTGCCAGCGCTGCACCATCACGGCGAACAGGCGCTGGAATTCGCTGCGGTTCTGCGCGCCATTGCGCAGGATGTGCAGGGCCTGTGGCTCTTCGGCCAGCAAGCCGGGCAGCAGGGCACGGATAACACCGTCGGCATCGAACTCATTGAACGCAGGGTCGGTCTCAATGGCGGGCACTGCGCAGCCATTGGCGTGCAACGCCTCCAGCGCCAGCCGCGCAGTGTCTTGCTGGCGGCGCAGGTCACCCGCCACGCATCGGTCCAGGCGCAGGTCCAGCCGGGCAAGGTGCTCACCCAGTGCCTGGCTTTGCCGCACGCCCACCGGCGACAGCACGTCATAGTCGTCTGCGCCGAATGAGGCTTGGCCATGTCGGATGAGGTAGAGGTTGCCCACGAAGGTATCCGGCCGCTTGAAGGTTGCTGCGAGGTTAGGATGCGCCACACGGGCTGTCAACGAAAAAACATACAAGCGTTTGAAAAGGTCGTTTGAACTGTGTTGCCAGCGTTTACCGCAGCTGGCAGCGCCACGGGCGCACCGGTATGCTTGCTAAAGTTTCGCGCCGTACAGGCGCAGGTTCATAAGGAGTCAACGTGGAGTTTCTTGCCGAATACGCAAGCTTTCTCGCTAAAACCGCCACCCTGGTGATTGCCATCCTGGTGGTGCTGTCTGCCATCGCCGGCTTGCGCGGCAAGGGGCGGCGCAAGGCTGGCGGGCAGTTGCAGGTTACCCGCCTGAACGAGTTCTACAAAGAGTTGCGCGAGCGGCTGGAATCCGGCCTGCTCGACAAGGCCCAGCTCAAGGCCCTGCGCAAGCAGCAGGCCAAAGCGGAAAAACAGCAGAAAAAAGGCAAGGTCGAAGAGAAAGGCCGGGTGTTCGTGCTCGACTTCGATGGCGACATCAAGGCGTCCGCCACCGAGAGCCTGCGCAACGAAATCACGGCACTGCTGACCCTCGCCACGCCGCGTGACGAGGTGGTACTGCGCCTGGAAAGCGGTGGTGGCCTGGTGCACAGCTACGGCCTTGCAGCCTCGCAGCTGGCGCGCATCCGCCAGGCCGGCATCCCGCTGACCGTGTGCATCGACAAGGTGGCCGCCAGCGGTGGTTACATGATGGCCTGTATCGGCGAGAAAATCGTCAGCGCGCCGTTTGCCGTGCTCGGTTCGATCGGCGTGGTGGCGCAGTTGCCCAACGTCAACCGCCTGCTGAAGAAGCACAATATCGATTTCGAAGTGCTGACTGCCGGTGAGTACAAGCGCACCCTGACCGTGTTCGGCGAGAACACCGAGAAGGGGCGCGAGAAGTTCCAGGAAGACCTGGACATTACCCACCAGCTCTTCAAGGATTTCGTCGCCCGCTATCGCCCGCAGTTGCACATCGACGAAGTGGCCACCGGCGAAGTCTGGCTGGGTGTCGCCGCGCTGAATCGCAAGCTGGTGGACCAGTTGCAGACCAGCGACGAGTACCTCAGCGAGCGCGCTCGCAACGCCAACCTGTTCCATGTGCACTATGCCGAACGCAAAAGCCTTCAGGAGCGAATCGGCATGGCGGCGAGCGGTGCGGTGGAGAACGCCGTGGTAGGGTTGTGGAGCAAACTTGGCCGCTTGCGCTAACACCTTGAACCTCTTGAATATTTTTTCTGTTCAGGGGGTTGCAAGGTTGAATGAATGCAGACATAATGGCGCCCATCGAAACGCAGCAAACTTTGAAAAAGGTTCTACGTTTCAAGGAGATAGAAGCGTAAGCAACTAGATCCGAACTTTGAGGCCGAGTAGCAAAGTGGTTATGCTCCGGATTGCAAATCCGTCTACGCCGGTTCGATTCCGACCTCGGCCTCCACATTCGAAAGCCCCGCAGATTAACGTCTGCGGGGTTTTTCTTTGGGCGTTAGAAAACCCTATCGTTTCCGCAGGCTTGAGTCATGGTGGTGAGGCATGAGTTGTGCACACCGTGCAGCTTTCGCCGTTCCAGCAGTGCCTCGGTAAACTGACCAAGGTCTGCTAGTCGCTGTTTCAGACAGTAGCCGACCACCACCTTCGCGCGACAGCTAAAGCCCGCGCAAAGGATGTGCCGCCTCTTCACCGAATCGGCCGTATCAATTCAGCGCTTTGATTACGTACATTCCCCACGGCCTTGCCCACCGGGTACCACCTGAAATCCTCAGCCAGGCGGCATCCTGTCTTCACGATCGCCGCAGCGCGCTCAGGCGACGTGGTAGGGGCCAGCCATTCTAGAGCGGTCTCTGGCGTCAGCACCAAGGGCTTTCTGTCATGGATGTCGATCAGCCCCTGGTCTGCCGCCGCCGTGACGATCACGAACCCGTCGCGCTCGTCCGGCTCAGTGCCCTGGTGCACTTCAGCGAGCGCAGCGAAGTAAAGCGGGGCGCCATCCACGCTCGTGATGTACATCGGTTGTTTTCGCTTTGGCTCTGCTGGGTCGGGTATCCACTCGAACCACCCGTTCGCTGGCGCCAGGGCTCTACCGGCGGGCCACAGGTCTCTGAAGAACTTCCCCGTCACGACCGTCTCAGCACGAGCATTGATCGGGTCGGGGCGCTTCCCCTTCGCCCAAAATGGCGACCACCCCCACTTCACCCGGTCCACGCTCAGCCCCCCGTCTACCTGGCGTATGACCTCGACGCGGGTGGAGGGCGCCACGTTGTAACGGCTTATTGGCTCGTGGTCATAGCCATTTATCACGACCAGGTCCAGCGATAGCTGGCGCAGGTAGTGATCCATCGATTCGTAGATCGAGTACCGTCCGCACATTGCCCACCTCTCGCCCGTCAGAATTTTCATCGCTCAGGATTGACCGAGCGGCCGATGCCGGATTTACTGTATACACATACAGTATTCATCAGGCTCACCATTATGACCATCACAATTTTGGGTACGCCATCTGGCACTACCGAGCCGCTACCGCTCTATTCATTTCATGTGCCGGCCGGATTTCCATCCCCGGCAGCGGACCATCTGGAAGGCCATATCTCCCTTGATGAGCTGTTCGACCTCCGCGCACCCCATGTGTATCTGGTGAAAGTGGAGGGCGACAGCATGCAAGGGGCGGGGATTTACTCCGGCGACATTGTCATCGTAGATCGCGGCCGGGAGGCCGAGCACGGCGACGTGGTCATTGCCGCGGTAAACAGCGAGCCGGTCTGCAAGCGCCTGCATCGTCGCGACGGCGTGGTGATCCTCAAGTCGGAAAACCCGGCGTATCCGCCGCGGTACATCATGGAGGGCGATGATCTGGTCATATGGGGCGTTGTGCGTTACAGCGTTCGCGACCATGCGCAGTGACCAAGTTTTCGCACTCATCGATTGCAACTCGTTTTACGCGAGCTGCGAGCGAGTATTCCGGCCCGACCTGGCCAAGACCCCGATCGTTGTGTTGAGCAACAATGATGGGTGCGTGATCGCCAGGTCATACGACGCCAAGCCATTCGTGAAGATGGGCGAGCCGTACTTTCAGGCCAAGGACAAGCTGCGTCGGCACGGCATCATGGCCTTTAGCAGTAATTACGCGCTCTACGGCGACATGAGCGAGCGCGTCATGTCCCTGATCGAGTCGATGGTGCCTGCCGCCGAGATCTACAGCATCGACGAGTGCTTCGCTGATCTGTCCGGTATCCAGGAAAACCTGACCCAGTTCGGGCGAAAGCTCAGGTCCAGGGTCTTCCAGTGCACCGGCATACCAGTGGGGGTTGGGATCGCCGGCACAAAGACCTTGGCCAAGCTCGCCAATCACATGGCCAAGCGCTTGCAAGCCCAGACTGGCGGGGTGGTCGATATTACCGAGCCGTTCAAGCGCGATTGGGTGCTACGCAATACCAAGGTGAAAGAGGTGTGGGGAGTGGGCCGCCGTATGACTGCCCACCTTGAAGCGATGGGCATTCACACGGCGATGGATCTGGCCAAGGCTGACGCCTGGACGCTGCGACAGAAATTCAGTGTGGTGGTGGAGAAAACTGCCCGCGAGCTGGCTGGCACGCCTTGCCTGGAGTTGGACGAGGCTGAGCCGCCGAAGCAGGAAATTTGCTGCAGTCGGATGTTCGGCAAGCGGCTGACTGAGCTGGCGCCCATCAAGCAGGCGGTGGCCACCTACGTCGGTCGGGCTGCAGAAAAGCTTCGGGCCCAGGGTTCGGTGTGCAAGCGCATGCGCGTCAGCATCCGCACCGGCATGTTCAACCCGGATGAGGCGCACCACGCACAGGGGGCTTTGGTTGAACTTCCATACCCTACCTGCGACACGCTGTTGATGACCCGATTAGCCACAGAAGCGGTTGGCCGTATCTTCAGGCCCGGTTTTCGCTACAGCAAGGCAGAGGTGCTGCTGATGGACCTGCGGCAATCAGGTGAGTTTTCAGGGGACTTGTTTGCGCTGAAGCAATCGGTGGCATGTGACCGGTTGATGCAGGTGATGGATGGCATCAACGAGCGCTGGGGGAGGGGGACGATGCGCGCCGCCAGTGTGCCGGCGACACCGGACTGGGCAATGAGGAGGGAGATGATGAGCCAATCCTATACGACGCGGATCGACCAGTTGTGGACGGTCAAATGTTGAGGCTGCCATCGGCTTGGTTGGCCGAACTCAATGACCAATCGGCTCTGGTGGCCGATCCCGATGGTCGAGCAGCTGTGCTTGCTGAACTCGCGATTGCCGCGCACCGGCGCAGCGACGTTGATGCAGACCAACTCGTCGAGATGCTGGAGTTCGCCGAGTCTGCTCGGCTGTGGGCACTGTTTGAGCGTGAAGAGGTAGCGTGAGGCGCTCGAAGCGACTGGGGGCTATAGGCCGTTCTTGTATCGGTTTGCAAACCGTCTTCGCCCGTTCGATGGTGATGCAGTCGATGCCGACCCCATTTGAGCAGGTGGCAGGTGACGCTGTGCCAAGGCATGAGCGCCTCCATGCCCAGGTCGATCGCACGGTCTATGCCTGATGCGCCGTGCCCGCCATATCACGGCAGTGAATGGCGGGGAGACGATTACAACCGATTGTCCGATTCAAATCACAAACCGGTGGTACTCGGTTGCTTAGCGCCGGGCTTTGGCTATGGTGGCAATACACCATCCGAATAAGACCAAAGTATTAGGAGAGCGCCATGAGGATACGCGGTGAAGTTTTCTGGGCTTGGGCTGACCCGACGCTTCACAGTAGGACTCATGACGAAAGACTCGATGACGGAACATTCATAGATGTGCAGGTACGACTGTCGCGCACAGGTAACACGCAGATGTTCATCGGGGTGTATGCCTCAGGCGGCATGGCCCTTCATGAGGAGGCATTCGATTCACGTCCCGGTGAATCCATGACCAGAGCGCTGGCCTGGGGTGTGGGGCGTGCCCGCCGGATCGCGGCCGGAGAGATTGATCAGTCGGAGCGCTCTAAGACTGGTTAAGGCCTCCCGTTTTCGCGCTTATCTTGGCAGCTAAGAATGAGTTCAGCGGGGGGAGAGGTGATACGTTCGTCGGGTTTTCACCAGCAGTAAGAAACACCTGACAGGTGTGCTAGTCGGTGTAAGTAGTACTGATAAGAAACATGGACTTGCGGGTGAATTCTCATGGACACTGATAATCAAGAGCGCCAGTATCATGCGTACCAAGCGCTCAAAAGGCTCAGCGAGTTGACGGCTGATACGATGACCAAGATCGCCTATGGGCAAATCGATAGCATCGATTGGTACGATACCTGCCGCAGCCACCGTGAGGCGTTCGATTACTGGATGGAGTTCGCCGATGCCCAGAATCTCAGGGTTCTGAAGGCGCCCCAGCTGAGAGGCGCGAGCAATAATTTGAACCCGCGATTGAGAAGTAGATAGCATTCAGAGCGTCAGGGCGTTCGTGAATGAGTCCTTAAGGTCTGGCGCTACACGAGGGCAAAATCAGTGACACAGCCCTTTGCGTCGATGGCCACCGTGAGCACTTGAGGGTCGCTCAGGCCCAGGCCCTCTTCTGTGTAGACAAACGCCCACCGAAGCAATCTCAGCTCCCCCCGGCTCTCGCAGTTTTCATACGGGCCAAGCAGTCGCTCTAGCTCGGCTGATGTGGATTGCCCGCAAACGATGTACTTCAACTGCTCCTCAATCCGGGTAGCACTGATGCTGAAACTCTCAAGCAGCATTTTGCGCTCCAGAGCGGTCATCAGGCGATTTGAATCCGTTTGCATCGTCTCAATACACTCCATAACCAGATCGTAGGTTTGTAGGGCAATTCCAAGTGGGGAGCGAATTTTACCCATGAAATGTACTGAGTAGTACAAAAAGATGACCAAAGGGCTGCAAAGCCTGGCTTACTCATGGCTCAGCTCAAGTGCGCTGATCACACACACCGAAGCATCCTCTGCCGGCGTGTCATCGCTGAAGTCCACTTGGTTGTAGACCCCGCCGTGAAAATTCAGCGTCTGCGTTGCCCAGGAAGGTCCCAGTTGCAGCCCGACCGCAGTGCCACTGCGGCCATTGCAGTTCGCGCTGATCTTGCAAGCACCGTCTTCGATAACCTCGATACTCACATCGAGACGCACACCCAGCGGCACTTCGGCCAACACAGTGCTGTTGACAGACGTCGCCTGGTTAAAGTCTGAGCGAAAGCCTGCAGTGATTTTGCCTTTGTTCCAGAACACCTTGATTGGTGGGCTGTTGTTATCTTTGACATGCAATTGGGCAATGACCACCTTTTGCGCCAGATTGACCTTCTCCAGGGTCATGGTCTGGTGATTGCGGTGGCGGGCGGCACTGCCCAGTGACCAGTACACGGCTTCTTTCCATTCGCAGCGTGTGCGGTGAGTACTCTTGCTGGCCGCGCCCTTGGTCGGGGCGGTCATGCGTATCGAGCCGTCACTCTGGCGGGCAATAACGCTGGTCAGGGTGGCCAAGGCCTGTGCGCCAGTGACCTCCAGGGCAACCGGGTTGGAGGGCGATTTCGGCACCGGGGTGGTGATGATCAGATTGTCGATGTATACGGCCATGAAATTTCTCCTTGAAAATTCCGAGTCCTGCAAGGTTTGCGAGCCTGGCAGGCAGGGGGGAAGTTCCATCGAAGACGGGTTTCACTGATGAGGCGCAGGGAGAAAAAAGCCCGCCATGCTGGCGGGCAAGTCACGTTTGAAGGGAGAGCCTGTAGGATGGGGGCAACCGGTTAAGTCAGTATTAACCCACCCTCCATTGACCATGGCTGCAGATGCGCCTATACAGGCGTGCCATTTTTCCGGGAGCGACCATGCGCGACGAAGACGACCTGCACGAGCCTGAACACGATCACCTGCTCGACCACGAATTTCTCTACGACAGCTTTGAACCTGAGGCGGATGCGCAGGGGGCCGAGGATGAGGTCGAAGAGGATGATGCGCTGCTGGATGACCTCGATGACCTCGATGATGACGAGCGCGACCATCCAGCCTGGCACGATGACCTGGACGACTGACTCAGCGCCCGTCCAGCGAGAATCGCCCGGGGCCGCTCACCGCCAGCAACAGCAAACCGCCAACGATGCTGAGGTTCTTCAGGAACTGGGTCATGTTGGCGGCACGTTCAGGGTCGACCATATTCCAGAACGGGTGCCCCAACAGCGCGGTGCCCAGTACGAACAGGGCGAACAGCAAGGCTAGCGGACGGGTATAGAAGCCGAGGATCAGGATGATGGCGACGAAGAATTCCATGATCACGGCGACCGCTGCGGCAACCATGGGCGCGGGGGCCCCCAGCGACGTCATGTAGCCGACCGTGCCCTCGAAGCCGGTCAGCTTCGCCCAGCCGGAAATGACGAAGAGGATCATCAACAGCACACGGGCGACCAGGATGATCACGTCGCGTTGACCAGCAAGCAGGGAGTAGCGCATGGTAGCGTTCCAGTGGGTGCAGACAAACTCCACTCTAGCAGTTGCATGGCGAATTGCCGCCGGGCAGCAAAAAGGCGCCGTATGGCTAATGTCGGTCAGTTGGCGTTGTCAGGACTGCTATGCAGCACGTCGCTTGACTGACGGGCATCACCGTAAGGGCGCCTTTTCGAGGAATATGGTGCGAGTGGCGGGACTCGAACCCGCAAGGCTCACGCCGACAGATTTTAAGTCTGCTGTGTATACCAATTCCACCACACTCGCACGCTTGAAACCGGCACGCCTCTGAGCAGAGGCGCTGGTAATCAGGCGCGCTTTATAACCCATTGTTATAGTTGAGTCAACCATAGCGCCTATGATCAAAGGAGTGGGTGGCATTTGCACAGGCGATTGACACCTCGCTGTCATTAGGCCACTGTGCCGTTCCTTACTGGATCCAATAAGTGCAGCGTCTGCGTACTTAGCCAGCCATCATCGTGCTAACGGGTGCATCGTCCGCCCATGCCTGAGGCTACGCTGGCCGCACTCATTACCGCCCAACCGCTGTGCCAGTGGAGTTTGCATGGTTTCAGCCGACTGCATCGCCCCACCTGCAATGACCGCCAACCGCTACGAGCAGCTGGTGCAGGCTGTGGTGGACTATGCCATCTACATGCTCGACCCTTCTGGCCACGTGGTGTCGTGGAATGCCGGCGCTGAACGGATCAAGGGCTACCGTGCCGACGAGGTGATAGGCCGGCATTTCTCGCTGTTCTTCACACCCCAAGACCGCGCTGAAGGGCGCCCTGACTATCTGCTCAAGCAAGCCCTCGAGCTGGGCGTGGCGCAAGATGAGGGCTGGCGGGTACGCAAGGACGGTACGCAATTCTGGGCGTTGGCCGCCCTCGATGTGATCCGCGATGATCTGGGACAGATCATTGGCCTAGCCAAGGTCACGCGCGATATTACCGACCGGCGCGAATCGGCACTGCAACTGGACGCCATGCGTGCCCAGCTGTTCCAGGCGCAAAAGCTCGAGGCGCTGGGCCAATTGACGGGCGGATTGGCGCACGACTTCAACAACCTGCTCACCATCATCATGAGTTCGGCCAAGCTGGCACTGAACAGCCCGGACCCGGTGCGTGTGCAGCGTATGCTGGAGCACATCCTGGATGCAGGCCAGCGTGGTACCGAGCTGACGCAGCAACTGCTGACGTTCGCCAGGCATCGGCAGATGGATGTCACGGTGGTGGCGCCCGCTACGGTACTGGCTTCCACGCGCAGTTTGCTGGAGCACGCCTTGCCGAGCGATATCGAACTGCAAGAGCACCTGCAACCTGACCTGCCTGTGATCGAGGTGGATGCCGGGCAGTTGCAGATGGTACTGCTCAATTTGCTGTTCAATGCCCGCGATGCCGTCGGTGAGCGCGGCACGATCTGTATTGCGCTTGATGCGGTCGAGCTCACGGGCGAAGTAGACGGGCTGCACGGCACGTTCGTGTGCTTTGAAGTGCGCGACTCCGGTGCTGGCATCGACTCCCACGTGCTGCCACGCATCTTCGAGCCATTTTTCACCACCAAGCCTTTTGGCAAGGGTACAGGTCTCGGGCTCAGTCAGGCCTACGGCTTTGCCAAGCAAAGCAACGGCGCAATCTCTGTGCAAAGTACGGTCGGCAAGGGCACCTGCATGCGCCTCTACCTGCCGGCGTCGGAGCACGCTGCGGCCCCTCAATCCCACAGGTAACTCCCATGGTTCAGGCACTCAAGCGGCTGTTGACGGGGATCGAAGGGCTCGATGCCTTGCTCAAGGGCGGCCTGGTCGCAGGCGGCTCCTACATCGTTCAGGGCCCACCTGGCGCGGGCAAGACCATCCTCGCCAACCAGTTGGCATGTGGTCATGTACGCACGGGTGGACGAGTGTTGGTTGCCACCCTGCTCAGCGAGTCCCATGAACGGCTTTTTCAGTATCTGGCGACCATGGGGTTCTTCGACTCGGCGCTGATCGGTGACCAGATCCAGTTCGTCAGTGCCTTCGATACCCTCGAAAAGGAGGGGCTCGATGCGGTGGTCAAATTGCTCCGCCAGGAAATTGCCCGGCAGCAAGCCAGCCTGCTGATCGTCGACGGCCTGCTCAATGCCAGGGTCCGCGCGGAAACCACACTGGATACCAAGAAGTTCGTTTCTGAACTGCAGGGGCATGCCGCTTTTGCCGGCTGTACCGTGCTGCTGCTGACCAGTGCCCGGCTCGATGAAGGCAGCCCCGAGCACACCATGGTCGATGGCGTGATCGAACTGGGGGAACAGTTGCTGGGTAGCCGCGCCGTGCGCCATGTGCAACTGCGCAAGACGCGGGGTAGCGGGGCACTGTCCGGGCGCCATGAATGCCTGATCGACGAGGACGGGATCCATGTTTACCCGCGCCTGGAAGCGCTGTACAGCCACCCCAGCCAGCTGGGTTCGGCCACGCTGAGCCAGGTGACCTCGGGCGTAACCGCGCTGGATGAAATGTTGGGCGGCGGGCTGGCCAGTGGTTCGGTGAGTTTGTTGATGGGCCCCTCCGGTGCAGGCAAGACGTCGCTGGGCCTGGCCTTTCTTGGCGCAGCAACCGCCGAAAGCCCTGCGCTGCATTTCGGCTTCTATGAAACACCTGCCAGGGTACGCCTGAAGGCCGCTTCCTTGGGTTACGACTTCGACGCGCTGGAGCGGCAAGGTGCTTTGCAACTGAGCTGGCAACCGACGACCGAGGGCTTGCTCGACCAGGTCGGTGCCCGCCTGTTGGAACAAGTCCAGCAGCAGGGTAGCAAGCGTGTGCTGATCGACAGCCTGGGCGCATTCAGCCGCCTGGCGACTGATCCGGCACGGCTCAATGCGTTTTTCCGCGCCTTGACTGGCGAGCTGCGCGCACGCGATGTCAGCGTCATGCTCACCTGGGAGATGCGCGACCTGTTTGGCGCGGAAATCACCGCCCCGGCTCCCGACCTGTCGAGCATCGTCGATAACCTGTTATTGATGCGTTTTGTCGAACTGGATTCGCAACTGCGGCGCATGTTGTCAGTGCTCAAGGTGCGCGACAGCCATCACGACCCTGCGCTGCATGAGTTGCATATCGGCCCGCAGGGCATTCACCTGCACAAGGCTTTCGAGGGCGCATCCGGTGTGCTCTCGGGTACGCCCGTGCCCCAAGGCAGCGGGTGAAGGGCGGCGGATGAACACTATTCTGATCGTCGATGACGAATACCTGATCGCCGATATCCTGGGCTTTGCCCTGGAGGACGAAGGCTTTCTGGTAGAAAAGGCGAGCAATGGGCGCAAGGCCCTGGAAGCGTTACAGGAAAAACGCGTGGATCTGGTGATCACCGACTACATGATGCCGGTGCTCAACGGCGAAGAGCTGGTGCTGGCTATTCGCAAAGAGCTGCAGTTGCCCGACCTCCCTGTGATCCTGATGAGTGGCGCGCAGGCCAGCCAAGGACGCCCGGAGCTGTTCGCTGCGGCGTTCGACAAACCGTTCGACGTGGACAAGTTGATCGCCAAAGTGCGCGAGCTGCTTGGCGCCTGAGGCTCGGGCTGCGGTAGGTACGCAATCGATCAAGCGCGTCCGTGCGGCTTGAAGTGTCGCAATCAGTGTTAATCGTCGTGCTTTTCCGGCGCCGGGCTACCGGCCTGGATACGCTTGAAGATTTCTTCACGGTGCACCTGGACATCTTTTGGTGCATCAATGCCAATCCTCACCTGCATCCCCTTGACGCCCAGAATGGTGACTTTGATGTCATCGTTGATGACGATGCTTTCGCCAACCTTACGGGTGAGTATCAGCATGTAGTTCTCCTTGGTGGTATCGAAATCCACCCGGCAAGTGCCGCAGTGGTGGGAGCCTGTCCCTCTTCCTTCTCATTAAAGACGCTTTCGGCGGATATTAATTCCCCGTAAAGCAAATTCTGTTGTGTGTCTTTAGTTGCAGGTGCCGTGGTGAAACGCGGGTAAGCGTCCGGCGAAGGTGCTCGGTGGCAAGGATAGGGCGCTTCGGCCTTAATGGGAAATTTCTCTGCATGATTACAGGTATAGGCTCGTTCAATTGGCTTGTGCTTGCTCCAGTGCCTGCAGAAACAACAGCAATGCCACTTCTTCGGGATCAAGGCCCTTGCGCACGCGGCGGCCAGGAAGCTCTGCCAGGCGTCCCAACGCGTAATGCTCCAGCACGGCAGGGTGGATATAGCAGCGCCTGCATACGGCCGGCGTGTTGCCCAGGCGCGCGGCCACCTGCTTGACGATACTCGCAACCTGGCGCTTGGCCTCGCTTTCCGGCTCCCAGGCCAGCGGCCTGAGCAGGCTCAGCGCCAGGCTGCTACCTGCCCAGGTGCGGTAATCCTTGGCAGTGAAATCGGCACCGGTCAGTTGCTGCAGGAACTGGTTGATCTCACTCGACCCAATGCTGTGCCGCTGGCCTTCTTCGTCCAGGTACTGGAACAGCGCTTGGCCCGGCAGCTCCATGCAACGTTTGAGCAGGTTGGCCAGGCGTCGGTCGCGCAGGGTGACATTGTGTTCCACGCCGCGCTTGCCGCGGAACTGGAAGCGGATGGTGCTGCCCTCGACCTTCACATGGCGGTTGCGCAGCGTGGTCAGGCCGTAGGATTTGTTGTCGCGCAAATAGCGCTGATTGCCGATGCGAATCAGTGTGTGGTCCAGCAGGCTGACCACCAGTGCCATTACCTTCTCCCGGTCCAGCCCCGGGCGCGCCAGGTGGGTCTCCAGCTGTGCGCGAAGCTTGGGCAATGCCTGGGCGAAGGCCAGCATGCGTCCATATTTGTGTTGATCGCGCAGCTCACGCCACTGGGCGTGGTAGCGGTATTGCTTGCGGCCACGCGCATCGCGCCCTGTGGCTTGCAGGTGGCCTTGCGGGTCGGCGCAAATCCACACGTCGGTGTAGGCTGGCGGGATCACCAGGGCGGCGATGCGCGCCAGGGTTTCGCTGTCGCGCACCCGCTGGCCTTGGGCATCGAGGTAGATGAAACGGTCGCGCCAGCGGCGCCGGCTCAGGCCGGGCTGGCTATCGTCAACGTAATGCAGGCTGGCGGGTAAGGTGCAGTCAAGCATGGGCGGCAGGCCTCGATCAGGTCACTGATCAATGGACAGCGGCCGCGCGAGTGATGCTCAGCCCAATAGCGCTACCGACTTTATTTGCGCGATCAACGCCTGCCCCGGATGCAGGCCGAGCTGGTCCGCCGAGAAGCGGGTGATGCGCGCCAGCAGGGCATTGCCGCCGGCATCCAGGCTGACGAGCACATGCGCCGGGTTGTCTGCCGGGTGCACGTCACGCACCCGCACGGCCAGCCGGTTAAGGATGCTGGAGGCGCCATCTGGCGATAGCGTCAGGCTGACGTCGCGGGCCTGAATCTTGACCCGCAAGGTGCTGCCCGTTTCGTGCGCCGGGTAGGCAATGCGCAGCAACGGCGCTTCACTGCCAGGCAGGCGCAGGTCGAGCAAGCCGTAATGGGCGTCGTGGTCAACCACCACGCCCTCTAATACCGCGCCGGCATCGTCGCCCTGGGCCAGCGACAGGTCCAGGCGCGCGAGGGTTTGCCCAATCGGGCCGCTGGCCGTTGCCCTGCCTTGCTCCAGCAGCACCAGGTGGTCGGCCAGCCGCGCCACTTCGTCCTGGGCATGGCTGACGTAGATCACGGGAACGTCCAGTTCATCGTGCAGGCGCTCCAGGTAGGGCAGGATCTCGCGCTTGCGCGGCCCGTCCAGTGCGGCCAGGGGCTCATCCATCAATAACAGGCGCGGGCTGCTGAGCAGCGCCCGGGCGATACCCACACGCTGAGCCTCGCCGCCCGACAGGGTTGCCGGCCTGCGCTCGAGCAGATGGCCGATGCCCAGCAGTTGGCAGGCCTGGTCGAGGTTGACCTTGCGCTCGCCTGGTGCAATTCGCCGCCAGCCGAACGCCAGGTTGCCGCGCACCGACAAATGCGGGAACAGGCTGGCCTCCTGAAACACGTAGCCGACCGGCCGCAGGTGGGGCGCCTGGAAGTAGTTGCGCGCACTGTCTTCCCAGACTTCACCATTGACCTCGATATAGGCGCTCGCGGCCCTTTCCAGGCCGGCCAGGCAGCGCAGGCACGAGGTTTTGCCCGAGCCGGAATGGCCGAACAGGGCGCTGATGCCGCGCCCTGGCAGTTGCAGGTCGACATCCAAGGTGAAGTCGTCACGCGCAAGCTTGATGCGCGCCACAATCGATCCGCTCATTTCAGCTCCAGCCAGGCTTGCCTCGGCGCCCTGCGTACAGCAGGAGCAGCACCAGGAACGAGAACACCAGCATGGCACCGGCCAGCCAGTGGGCTTGCGTGTATTCCATGGCCTCGACGTGATCGAAGATCTGCACCGAGACCACGCGGGTCTTGTCAGGGATGTTGCCGCCAATCATCAGCACCACACCAAACTCGCCTACGGTGTGGGCAAAACCAAGGATGCTGGCGGTGATGAAACCAGGCCGTGCCAGCGGCAGCACCACATGTACGAAGGTGTCCCACGGGCTGGCGCGCAAGGTCGCGGCGACTTCCAGCGGGCGCTGGCCGATGGCAGCGAAGGCGTTCTGCAGCGGTTGCACCACGAACGGCAGGGAGTACACCGTCGAGCCGATCACCAGGCCAGTGAAACTGAACACCACGCTGCCCAGGCCCAGCGCCTCGGTGGCCTGGCCTATCCAGCCATGCGGGCCGAGGGCGATCAGCAGGTAAAACCCGATCACTGTCGGCGGCAGCACCAGCGGCAGCGCCACCACTGCGCCCACGGGCCCGCGCAGCCAAGAGCGCGTACGCGCCAGCCACCAGGCGATGGGCGTGCCGATGAGCAGCAAGATCAGGGTGGTCAGGCTGGCCAGCTTGACGGTCAGCCAGATGGCACCCAGGTCACTGGCGTCCAGTGGCATCAGCGTTCATAACCATAAGACTTGATGATCGCAGTGGCTTTGGGGCCTTTGAGGTATTCAACCAGTGCCTTGGCCGCCGGGTTGTCTTTGCCCTTGTTGAGAATGACGGCGTCCTGGCGGATAGGGTCGTGCAGCTCGGACGGTACGACCCAGGCCGAACCACGGGTGACTTTGCCGTCCTTGTAGATCTGCGACAGGGCGACGAAACCCAGCTCGGCATTGCCGGTGGAGACGAACTGGAAGGCTTGAGTGATGTTCTGGCCTTCGACGATCTTACCCTGGGTGGCTTGAGCCAAGCCAAGCTTGGCCAGTACTTGCGTGGCGGCCAGGCCGTAGGGCGCCGTTTTCGGGTTGGCGATGGACAGGTGCTTGTACTGGTTTTTCTTCAATACCTCACCTTGGGCGTCAACGTAGCCGTCCTTGGCCGACCACAGGGCCAACGTACCAATGGCGTAGGTGAAGCGCGAGCCGGGGACGATGTCCTTTTCCTGCTCCAGCTTGGCCGGGGTGCTGTCATCGGCGGCGAGGAACACCTCGAACGGCGCGCCGTTCTTGATCTGTGCGTAGAACTGCCCGGTGGCGCCGTAGGCAGCGATCAGCTTGTGGCCGGTGTCTTTCTCGAAGTCCTTGGCGATGGCCTGGATCGGCGCGGTGAAGTTTGCAGCGACCGCAACCTGCACCTCGTCGGCCCAGGCGCTGTTGACGTATAGGATGCAGGCGAGGGCAGTGGCGGCCAGGAGGGGCAAGCGTGTACGCATGAAAACAGCTCCTTAGGAGTGCAGGTTGTCGTTATAGCGGTAACTATATAGCGATAGCCCTGAAGCCGGAAGGTGCTGCCTGGCTTGATAGCTGAAATTGGCGCAATCCCTTCAGGGGCGGCACCCCAGGTCAGTGGCTAACGGCCAATCAGCGTCAACGCCCTCTCTGCAATTTCCCGGGTCAGCTGTTCAGCCGGCATCGCTTTGCCCAGCCGCAACGCTTGCCCTGCCCACAAGTTGCTGAAGTCGCTGTTGCCTTGTGGATCGGTGATTGCCCGCAACGGCATCAGCGCGCCGCCAGCCAGGGGGAAGCGTGGCGCCAGTTCACTCATCGGCCCCAGTTCGCGCATGACGCGGTTGTTGATGCCGCGTGCCGGGCGCCCGGTGAACAGGTTGGTCAGGGCCGTGTCGCTGGCCGAAGCACTGTCCAGCGCGCGCCGGTGGGCTGCAGACACCTTGGCCTGCGGGCAGAACAGGTAGGCCGTGCCGATTTGCACGGCGCTGGCCCCCAGGGCCAGCGCGGCAACCAGGCCACGAGGGTCAGCGATGCCGCCAGCGGCGATCACCGGCACCCCGACTGCATCGGCAACCTGCGGCACCAGGGCGAAGGTGCCGATCTGGCTGTTGATGTCTTCACTGAGGAACATGCCGCGATGGCCACCGGCTTCACTGCCCATGGCAATGATCGCGTCGCAACCCTTGGCCTCCAACCACAGCGCTTCTTCCACCGTAGTGGCGCTGGACAGCACCTTGGCGCCGGTTGCTTTCACACGCTGCAGCAGCGCAGCGTCGGGCAGGCCGAAGTGGAAGCTCACCACCTCCGGGCGCAGTTGTTCGACCCACTGGCAGCTGTGCTCGTCAAAGGGGGCGCGGTTGGACACCGGGGTGGGAGCCTCGAAGTCGGCGCCCAGTTCGGTGTAGTACGGCTTGAGTGCCAGCTTCCAGCGCTTGTCGCGGTCGACGTCAGGGGCTGGCGGCTGGTGGCAGAAGAAATTCAGGTTCAGCGGGGCGCTCGGGCAAGCGCTGCGAAAGGCTGCGATCTCGTCGCGCACCTGCTCGCCGGTAAGCATGGCGCAGGGCAGGGCGCCCAGGCCCCCGGCGTTGGCCACGGCGATGGCCAGAGCCGAGCCGCTGGCGCCGGCCATGGGCGCCTGGAGAATGGGCAACTCGATGCCCAGCAGATCGAGAATACGACGGTCGGGCCAGTTGCTCATGCAGTTCTCCCAGCGGTTTTCCCAGCGGTTTTTACAGGGCCTTGCTGACGTGGATCTCGCTGATCTTGTCGGCGTCGTCGCCGTGGATCTTGCGCAGGGCTTCCAGTGCCTGCTCGTGCGAGGCATCGGACATGACGGCGAAGTCCCAGCGGCGTTCGCCGTCGAGCTTGTATTTGATGACGTACTTGATGTTCTGGTTCATGGCGGTCTTATCTGAGTTTGGACGACGAACGACGGATGATCTTGATCTTGTGGGACAAGGTTGGCTTGCGCGTTACCGAGATCGGGCGCGTGGTCACGGTGTCGATGGTGATGTTCCAGAAACCGGTGCTAGGTACCGTGATCTTGGCCGGGAACCGCTCGAAGTGGCCGCCGTGGTAGGTGTGTCGGCCGCCGTTTTTGAAGCTGCGGAAGTTGGCGTCGTTCATCAGGCGGATGTTGCAGCGTTGAGAGCACTCGATGACGACGATGTCGTCCTCGTTCAGATGCTCGCGCTGGTGTACGAATTTCATGGGGTGCTCCGCAAAGTCGGGTTCAGCAAACGCGAACGATACCACGATGTCGGGATTGGCTGGCGCGCCGGATGGCGTGGGGCTAGATAAATCTGCCAAAGCACGGAGCAAAAGTGCCTGGCCGTGGTCTGATGCATTCCTGATAGCTGAGGTATGCCAAATGAAGTGGATGGTGGCGGCGTTGTCCCTGACGCTGGGTGGTTGTGTCAGCGTTGCCGAGCTGGAGCAGTCGCACGAAACGATGGATGTGATCTCTGGCAAGACGCCCCGCGAGTATGCCGACTGTGTCAAGAAGGAGCTGGCGAACACCCGTGATCCGTTGGTCGAAGAGCAGCGCGGCGATGGCCTGCGCTTGATCGTGCCGCAAAAGCTGACGGCCGGCGCCGGGCCAGCGGCACTGGTGGATATCGATGAACGTGGCAGCGGCAGCAGCATCAAGCTGCATGAACGCTTGAACAACTTCCCACTGCGTCTGGGGGATGTGCGCACCGCGGCGACCAAGTGCATCTCTGGCGGTTGATCTGGCTCAAGTAAAACGCGGTTAACAAGGCCAATTGCCATGTGCTGGTCGTGTTGCCGTTGTTGGCAGTTCCCAGGCGGGGCTAGTATCCATTTGCTTATGTGTTTTAAGCCTAAGCTTATAACAAAAGAAATGGAGATTCGTGATGACCCCGTTGAGTCGAGTCCTGATCGGCAGCCTGCTGATCGTGGCCTGGCCCATGGCGCACGCCGCCGATGGCCAGAAGATCTTCACCCAGGGTGGCGCCAACCCCGCCGCCATGGCTTGCCTGGGCTGCCATGGCCCTGACGGCAAGGGCATAGCCACCGCTGGCTTCCCACGCCTGGCCGGCCTGCCGGCAGGTTACCTGAGCAAACAGTTGCATGACTGGCGTGCCGGCAGCCGCAAACAAGCGGTGATGGAGCCGCTGGCCAAGGCCTTGACCGAGGATGAGATCACGGCTGTCAGCAGCTACCTGGCCAGCCTGCCAGGCGAGCAGGCCCCAGGTGTGCGCCGCCAGCAGATCGCTAACGACCCCACCACCCGCCTGGCGCTTTACGGTGACTGGAGCCGTAACATTCCCGGTTGCGTGCAATGCCATGGCCCTGGTGGCAGTGGTGTGGGCGAGCACTTTCCGCCCCTGGCAGGTCAGCCTGCCAGCTACCTGGCGGCGCAACTCAATGGCTGGCGCGATGGCAGCCGCAGCAACGACCCCAATCAGCTGATGGTCGGCGTGGCCAAGGCCCTGACCGACCAAGAGGTCCAGGCAATCGCAGCATTCTTTGCCAACCCTGCCAGCCAGGAGGTCAAGCCATGACAGCCAAGAAAGCCAAGAAAGCACTGATGCCAGCGTTGCTGCTGTCGGCCATGGGGCATGCAGTTGCGGCGCCCATCGCCATGGAAGACCAGTCGCAGTTGAACGTTACTGCTGCCAAGGGCTCAGCGCAGTTTGCGCCTCCCGCTGAGCGTGAACTGCCCGACAACGCTTTCGGCAACAGGGTGCGCGAGGGCCATGCGCTGTTCGTCGACACCCGCCGACTGATGCCTGAGGCGGTGGGTAACGGCATGAACTGCAGCAACTGCCACCTGGACCAAGGCCGCTTGGCGCACTCTGCGCCGATGTGGGGTGCCTACCCTATGTATCCGGCATATCGCAAGAAAAATGACAAGGTCAACACCTTCGCCGAGCGTATCCAAGGCTGCTTCCAGTTCAGCATGAACGGCAAGCCACCGGCCGCCGACAGCCCGCAGATGACCGCGCTGTCGGTCTATGCCTACTGGTTGGCTACCAAAGCCCCTACAGGGGTGGAGATCGCCGGGCGCGGGTACCCTGAAGTACCGCAACCCAAGGGTGGCTATGACTTCAAGCGCGGTCAGCAGGTTTACCGCGAGCAGTGCGCCATCTGCCACGGGGACAACGGCGAAGGGCAGAAGGTGGCCGACGAATACGTGATGCCGCCGTTGTGGGGCAAGGATTCCTACAACTGGGGCGCCGGCATGCACCGGATCAATACGGCGGCTTCCTTCATCAAGCACAACATGCCGCTGGGCCGGCCAGGCAGCCTGAGTGATCAGCAGGCGTGGGATGTGGCAGCCTGGGTCAACCGCCACGAACGGCCGCAGGACCCTCGGCTGGTGGAGGGCTCTATCGAGAAGACCCGGCTGAAGTTCCATGCCAACGACGGCGTCAACCTGTATGGGCAGAAGGTCGACGGGGTGCTGATCGGGCAGGGCACCGGTAGCTGACGCGCTCACCGTTGGCCGCACTGTTCTGTCATGGCGCCGTCACCGCTTTGCAACCCCCGGGCGGTAGCAATGTCCGCTATCTCACTCAAGGAGCGCGGCCATGGACCTCTGTGTGATCGGGGCAGGGTATGTAGGGTTGGTGACGGCAGCCTGTTTCGCCGGGATGGGCAACCGGGTGGTGTGCCTGGAGCGTGACCCGCACCGCCTGGCACAGCTACGGCAGGGCCAGTGTCCGATCCACGAACCGGGGTTGCAGGCACTGCTGCAAGCGGGCATGGAGCAAGGGCTGCTGAGCTTCAGCGACCAGTGGCAGCCGTCGCTGGCCACGGCGCAGGTGGTGTTCATCGCCGTGGGTACGCCCAGCCTGGAGGACGGCTCGGCCGACCTGCAGCACGTCCTGGCCGTGGCCGACAGCCTTGGCCGCCATTTGCCGCGCAGTTGCCTGGTGGTCAACAAGTCGACCGTGCCGGTCGGCACCGCAGAGCGCGTGGCCCGGCAGGTGATGCAGGGCCTGCGCGAGCGCAGCGCCGGTTTTACCGTCGAGGTGGCGAGCAACCCGGAGTTTCTCAAGGAAGGCAGCGCCGTCGACGATTTCATGCGCCCGGACCGCATCATCATAGGCACGGACAACGAGACAGCACGGCAGTGCTTGCAACGCCTCTACGCGCCCTTTGTGCGCAACCGCGAACGTATCCTGGTGATGTCCCCGCGTGCGGCCGAGTTCAGCAAGTACGCCGCCAACGCCTTCCTGGCCACCAAGATATCGTTCATCAACGAACTGGCCGGGCTGTGCGCCCACCTGGGCGTGGACATCGAGCAGGTGCGCCACGGCATTGGCAGCGACCGGCGCATCGGCAGCCATTTCATCTACGCCGGCTGTGGCTATGGGGGATCGTGCTTCCCGAAGGACATCCGTGCGTTGCTGCGCACAGCCGAGCAGCAAGGTTATCAGCCTGCCATCCTGCGGGCAGTACAGGCCCGCAACGATCAGCAAAAAAACCTGTTGTTCACCGCCCTGCAGCAGCATTTCGGTGGTGTGCTACGCGGGCGTACCGTGGCGGTATGGGGGCTGGCCTTCAAACCGGGCACCGATGACCTGCGCGAGGCACCCAGCCTGGTGCTGCTCGATGCGTTGCTGGCCGCAGGCACACGCGTGCAGGCCTGCGATCCGGTAGCGCTGGCCGGGGTTGCCGAGCGCTATGCGCAGGCGCTGGCCAGTGGTCAACTGAAGCTGACCGAGGACCCTTACGCCTGCGTGGAAGGTGCCGATGCACTGGCCCTGGTGACTGAATGGAAGCAGTTCCGCCAACCGGATTTCAGCCGAGTGCGCGGGCTGATGCGCATGCCAGTGATATTTGATGGTCGTAATATTTACGATCCCCTGGAACTATCTACACTGGGTTATCTCTATCATGGCATCGGTCGGCCCCAGGCGGGGCATTGTAAGGTGACTGCCGCCTGATTAGACTGCGCCGAATTCCACAGGCTCCGCCTTTGTTTAAGGACGTTTATGATCAAGAAATGCTTGTTCCCGGCAGCCGGTTACGGCACTCGCTTCCTGCCTGCTACCAAAGCCATGCCCAAGGAAATGCTGCCAGTGGTCAACAAGCCACTGATCCAGTATGGCGTTGAAGAGGCCCTGGACGCTGGCCTGAACGAGATTTCCATTGTCACAGGCCGCGGTAAGCGCGCCCTGGAAGACCACTTCGACATCAGCTACGAGCTGGAAAACCAGATCAAGGGCACCGACAAGGAAAAATACCTGGTCGGCATCCGTCGCCTGCTCAACGAGTGCTCGTTCTCCTACACCCGCCAGACCGAAATGAAAGGCCTGGGCCATGCCATCCTCACCGGCCAGCCGCTGATCGGTGACGAACCGTTTGCCGTGGTGCTGGCCGATGACCTGTGCGTCAACCCGGAAGGTGACGGCGTACTGACCCAGATGGTGAAGCTGTATAACCAGTTCCGCTGCTCGATCATCGCCATCCAGGAAGTCGATCCGCAGGAAACCAACAAGTACGGCGTGATTGCCGGCGACATGATCCGCGACGACATCTTCCGTGTGACCAACATGGTCGAGAAGCCTGCCCCGGAAGACGCTCCGTCGAACCTGGCGATCATCGGCCGCTACATCCTGACCCCGGATATCTTCGATATCATCCGCAACACCCCACCGGGCAAAGGCGGCGAGATCCAGATCACTGACGCACTGATGCAGCAGGCGCAGAACGGCTGCGTGATCGCCTACAAGTTCAAGGGCCAGCGTTTCGACTGCGGCGGCGCCGAAGGTTACATCGACGCGACCAACTTCTGCTTCGAGAACTACTACAAGACCGGCAAGGCTTACTGATAAGCCACCGCGGGTCTACGAGCCACCCTTCGGGGTAATGCACTACAGTCAAGCGATTTGGAGCCGCACAGCGGCCCTGAAAATGCTGACTGCCGTGCATTACCCGGCTGGGTGGCTTTTTTGTTTGTGGCGGCCAACGGCGGTATGCTGAACGCCAGCCAAGGAGACTGAATACATGGCCTACGATTTTGATCTGTTCGTGATTGGTGCCGGGTCCGGTGGTGTGCGCGCGGCGCGCTTCGCAGCGGGCTTTGGCGCAAAAGTGGCGGTAGCCGAGAGCCGCTACCTGGGTGGTACCTGCGTCAACGTTGGTTGTGTGCCCAAGAAGCTGCTGGTGTATGGCGCCCACGTCGCGGATGAACTGGAGCAGGCTGCCGGCTACGGCTGGACCTTGGAGGAGGGCCACTTCGACTGGGGTACCCTCATCGCCAACAAAAATCGCGAAATCGAACGCCTCAACGGCATCTATCGCAACCTGCTGGTCAACAGCGGCGTGACGCTGCTGCAAGGCCATGCGCGCATCACCGGCGCCAACGAAGTGGAAGTGCAAGGCCAGCGCTACAGCGCCGGGCACATCCTTATCGCGACGGGTGGCTGGCCCCAGGTACCGGACATTCCGGGCAAGGAACTGGCCATCACCTCCAACGAGGCGTTTTACCTCAAAGCGCTGCCACGCCGGGTGCTGGTGGTGGGCGGCGGCTACATTGCGGTCGAGTTCGCCGGCATTTTCCAAGGGCTGGGCGCTGCCACCACGTTGCTCTATCGCGGCGACATGTTCCTGCGCGGTTTCGACGGTTCGGTGCGTACCCATTTGAAGGAAGAGCTGGAAAAACGCGGCATGGACTTACAGTTCAATGCCGATATCCAGCGCATCGAGCAGCTTGAAGACGGCAGCCTCAAGGCCACCCTCAAGGATGGCCGTGAACTGGTCACCGATTGCGTGTTCTACGCCACCGGCCGACGCCCGATGCTCGACAATCTGGGCCTGGAAAACACCGGTGTGGAGCTGGACGGCCGCGGTTACATCCGTGTGGACGAGCAGTACCAGACCACCGCTCCGACGATCCTGGCCATCGGCGATGTGATCGGCCGCGTGCAGCTCACCCCGGTCGCCCTGGCCGAAGGCATGGCCGTGGCACGGCGCCTGTTCAAACCCGAGCAGTACCGCCCGGTGGATTACCAGAACATCCCCACCGCAGTGTTCAGCCAGCCGCCGATCGGTACCGTGGGCCTGACTGAAGAGCAGGCACTGGAAGCCGGGCACAAGGTGCAGGTCTTCGAAAGCCGCTTCCGCGCCATGAAACTGACCCTCACCGACATCCAGGAAAAGACCCTGATGAAACTGGTGGTGGACGCCGAAACCGACAAGGTGCTGGGCTGCCACATGGTCGGCCCTGAGGCTGGCGAGATCATCCAGGGCTTGGGTATTGCCCTGAAGGCTGGCGCTACCAAGCAGCAGTTCGACGAGACCATTGGCGTGCACCCGACGGCGGCGGAAGAGTTCGTCACCATGCGCACCGTTACGCGCTGAACCTCACTCCCCCTGAAACCCGCAAGCCGGCTTCCCGGGTATGCCCAGCCCTGAAGCCGGCGCCTAGCAATGGCAGTCGGCTTGCCGGAGAGGGCCGCACAAGCGGGCGCAATCCTTTGCTCAGCCCAATCCCTTCTATTAATAAACCTCGCTTATAGCCAAAACCAATCGCAAGCATGAGGTTTGCCAATGAGCCTTCATGGCGACCAGCGGTTAGGATTCTCTCCATCAACTGATTCCAACCCCATGAAGGAGCGTCTCTCATGCCAATCATCAACAGCCAGGTCAAACCGTTCAACGCCACCGCCTTCCACAACGGCGAATTCGTTCAGGTCAGCGAAGCCGACCTGAAGGGCAAGTGGTCTGTCGTGTTCTTCTACCCGGCCGATTTCACCTTCGTCTGCCCGACCGAGCTGGGTGACCTTGCTGACAACTACGCCGAGTTCCAGAAGCTGGGCGTGGAAATCTACGGCGTGTCCACCGACACCCACTTCACCCACAAAGCCTGGCACGACACTTCCGACACCATCAGCAAGATCAAGTACCCGCTGATCGGTGACCCGACCCACGTCATTTCGCGCAACTTCGACGTGCTGATCGAAGAAGCCGGCATGGCCGATCGCGGTACCTTCGTGATCAACCCGGAAGGCCAGATCAAGATCGTCGAAATCAACGACGGTGGCGTAGGCCGCGACGCCAGCGAGCTGCTGCGCAAGGTCAAGGCTGCCCAGTACATCGCCGCTCACCCAGGCGAAGTCTGCCCAGCCAAGTGGAAAGAAGGCGAAGCTACCCTCGCGCCATCCCTGGACCTGGTCGGCAAGATCTAAGACCGTGCGCCAGTCGTGGGCGGTGAGCAGCCGCCAAAGCTGAAGTACTCACTGCCCCGCCAAACGCCCGGGCGCTATTGCCTGGGCGTTTTTGTATCCGAAGATTGAAAAAGGAATCGCCCGTATGTTGGACGCCACGCTTAAATCGCAACTGAAAACCTACCTGGAGCGGGTCACCCAGCCGATCGAGATCGTTGCATCCCTCGACGACGGCGCGAAGTCCCGCGAACTGCACGACCTGCTGGTGGAAATTGCCAGTCTGTCGAACCTCATTACCTTGAGCGCGGACGGTACCGATGCCCGTCGCCCGTCGTTCTCGCTCAACCGCCCGGGTGCCGACATCAGCCTGCGTTTTGCCGGCATCCCCATGGGCCACGAATTCACCTCCCTGGTGCTGGCGCTGCTGCAAGTCGGCGGCCACCCCTCCAAGGCCAGTGCCGAAGTGATCGAGCAGATCCAGGCCCTGGAGGGCGAGTTCACCTTCGAGACCTACTTCTCGCTGTCGTGCCAGAACTGCCCCGACGTGGTCCAGGCGCTGAACCTGATGGCGGTGCTCAACCCCAACGTACGCCACGTGGCCATTGACGGCGCGCTGTTCCAGGACGAAGTCGAGTCACGCAAGATCATGGCCGTGCCCAGCATCTACCTGAACGGTGAAGTGTTCGGCCAGGGCCGCATGGGCCTGGAAGAGATCCTCGGCAAGATCGACACCAGTTCCGGCGCCCGTCAGGCCGAGAAGATCAACGCCAAGGACGCTTTCGACGTGCTGGTGGTCGGTGGTGGCCCCGCCGGCGCTGCCGCCGCCATCTACGCAGCACGCAAGGGTATCCGTACCGGTGTCGCTGCCGAGCGTTTCGGCGGCCAGGTGCTCGATACCATGGCCATCGAGAACTTCATTTCCGTGCAGGAAACCGAGGGGCCGAAACTGGCGACTGCACTGGAAGAGCACGTCAAGCAGTACGATGTCGACATCATGAACCTTCAGCGCGGTGAAGCACTCATTCCTGCCACCGACGGTGGCCTGCACGAAGTGCGCCTTGCCGGCGGCGCCTCGCTCAAAGCCAAGACCGTGATCCTCGCCACGGGCGCCCGCTGGCGCGAAATGAACGTGCCGGGTGAGCAGCAGTACCGCGCCCGTGGCGTGGCTTACTGCCCGCACTGTGACGGCCCGCTGTTCAAGGGCAAGCGTGTGGCGGTGATCGGCGGCGGCAACTCCGGCGTTGAAGCAGCGATCGACCTGGCAGGTATCGTCGCCCAGGTGACGTTGATCGAGTTCGACAGCCAGCTGCGTGCCGACGCCGTGCTGCAGCGTAAGCTGCACAGCCTGCCGAACGTCAAGGTGATCACCAGCGCGCTGACCACCGAAGTGCTGGGCAATGGCGAGAAGGTGACCGGCCTGCGCTACAAGGACCGCACCAGCGACGAGCTGCATGACCTGGCGCTGGAAGGTATCTTCGTGCAGATCGGCCTGTTGCCCAACACCGATTGGCTCAAGGGGACGGTCGAGCTGTCGCCGCGTGGCGAGATCATTGTCGATGCCAAAGGTGCTACCAGCATCCCGGGCGTCTTCGCAGCCGGGGACGTGACCACCGTGCCGTACAAGCAGATCGTCATTGCAGTGGGCGAGGGTGCCAAGGCATCGTTGGCGGCCTTCGATCACCTGATCCGCGCCTCGGCGCCGGCGTAACGCTGACAACCGGGGGGTGTCTATGCTTAGTGCCGACACCCTCCGGAATTGTTAGCCATGACCCTGATCAGCCGTGAACCCTGGTGGCTAGTGCCACCCCAGCCCGGGCAGCAGGAGCAGGACCTGCACTGGGGTTACCTGGAGATCTACGCAGACGGCCGTACCGTGTTCGTCGACCAGCGCCCCAGTGACCGGGAAATGGCCGAGCGCAAAAGCTGCCGCAACTTCCCCGAACCGGAACACTGAGTGGCTTAGCCTTCAAGCTCGGCCAGGCGCGCCTCCAGCGCGGCAATTCGTGCCTCCAGGGCTTCGATCCTTTCTTCCGACACATTGGCGCCACTGTTGCGCGCCCCGCCTTCCTGCTGGCGAGCCGCAAGAATCGCCTCGATTTCGGCCGGATTCCCCAGCGCATGGGTATAGCGGTCTTCGCGCTGCCCGGCCTGGCGTGGCAGGTGCAGCGCCAAACCACGCGAGATCAGGCGCTCGAGCTGGTGCTGGATCTGCTCGGTGTCGTCGAAGTCGTGCAGGCGGTTGCTGCGCGTCAGCAGTTCGTTGAGCGTTTGCGGCCCACGCAGAAACATCAGGCCCATCAGTATCAACTGGGCCGGTACCAGCTCCAGTGCCTTGTCCACCCGCTGCTCCCAACGGTCTGCGCGGCTACCCATCTGCAGACGGGTCATGCCTTGGCCTTCCAGGGCACGCAGCGCCAAGCCGACCTGGCCCTGGGTCAGGTTCATCACCGGCTCACGGCTGGTCTTCTGGTTGCAGGCCAGCACCAGGGCATTGAGGGTCAGTGGGTAACTTTCAGGGCTGGTGGCCTGTTTTTCGATCAGCGCGCCGAGAATGCGGATCTCGATACTGCTGAAGCGGCCTTCGTCTGCGGTTTGATGTTCTGACATGGCCAACTCTCATTGCGAGGAAAAGGCCACTAGCGTAGGTAAAGCGCCTGGCTTAAGCAATCACTTGGGGGCTGCTATGGGAGCCTGCTTTGCAGCGAAAGGGCCGCCATGCGGCCCCACGTGTCTCAGGCGCTGCGGCGCTCTTGCGCCTGGCAGGCCGCCGCAGTGAACAGCACATCGGTCGAAGAATTCAGTGCAGTCTCGGCCGAGTCCTGCAGCACGCCAATGATGAAGCCCACAGCCACCACCTGCATGGCAATCTCGCTGGGAATGCCGAACAGGCTGCATGCCAGCGGGATCAGCAGCAACGAACCGCCGGCCACGCCAGACGCACCACAGGCGCAGACCGCCGCCACCATGCTCAGCAGCACGGCGGTAGGCAGGTCGACCGGGATGCCCAGCGTGTGCACCGCTGCCAGGGTCAGCACGGTGATCGTGATGGCCGCGCCCGCCATGTTGATGGTCGCACCCAGCGGGATGGATACCGAATAGGTGTCTTCATGCAGCCCCAGGCGCTCGGACAGTGCCATGTTGACCGGAATGTTCGCCGCTGAGCTGCGGGTGAAGAACGCCGTGATCCCACTCTCGCGCAGGCACAGCAGCGTCAATGGGTAAGGATTGCGACGGATCTTCCAGAACACGATCAGCGGGTTCATCACCAGTGCCACGAACAGCATGCAGCCAATCAGCACCGCCAGGAGGTGCAGGTAGCCAAGCAGGGCGTCGAGGCCAGACTGAGCGAGTGTCGAGCTGACCAGGCCGAAGATGCCCAGTGGGGCGAAGCGGATGACCACACGCACGATCAGGGTTACGCCGTTGGACAGGTCCTCGACTACGGTTCGGGTGGTTGTCCCGGCATGGCGCAGGGCCACGCCCAAACCAATGGCCCAGGTCAGCACACCAATGAAATTGGCATTGAGCAGGGCATTGATCGGGTTGTCGACGGCGCTCAATACCAGGTTTTGCAGCACTTCACCAATGCCGCCAGGCGCGCTCAGGGTGACATCGCCGTTGCTTAGCGCAAGCTGCGAAGGGAACAGCATGCTGGCAACAACGGCCACCACTGACGCGGAGAAAGTGCCTAGCACGTACAGCCAGAGAATCGGGCGGATGTGGGTTTCCTGGCCATGGCGATGGTTGGCGATCGAGGCCATCACCAGGATGAACACAAGCACCGGTGCGACTGCTTTCAGGGCGCTGACGAACACCTTGCCGAGAAAGCCCAGGTCGAGGGCGATGGCTGGCGCAAGCAAGGCCAGGACAATACCGGCGATAAGGCCGATGACGATCTGGGTCACCAGGCTGGTGCGGTTGAGGAGGCTGAGGAAGGGGGACATGTGCTGCGCTATCTCGGTATCTTGAAAGGGCGTGACTTTACCATAGACCTTGGTAGGGTCGTCCCGGCCTCTTCGCTCACCAGTGGAATAGCTCTCGGCGCGCCCCCTCGGTAATGGCCACGATGCCGGGGTGCTTGACCTTGCGCTCGACTGAAATAGCGTAGAACGACTCGTGCACCGCTTCGGTCTGCCCGATCAGTTCCACCCCGTACTGGCGGCACACTTCCTCGGCAATCACACTGGGCGCCACGAAGATACCGCTGCCGGACTGGCCGAACGCCTGCATCAAGGCGCTGTCGTCGAATTCGCCGATTATCCGCGGCTGCACCTGCTGCTCGCCAAGCCAGCGCAGCAGCCGGCTGCGCACCACTGTCTCCTGGCCCGGGATCAGCAAGGGTGCATCGTGCAGGCAGCCAGGAAAGACGCCAGCGTGGCGTTGGGCCAACGCTTTTGTAGCGAAGAAGCTCAAGCCGCACTCCCCGAGCTTCTGGCTGTAACCCTTGATATCCAGGTGGCTGGGCATCGGGCTGTCAGAGATCACCAGGTCCAGGCGCTGGATCGCCAGGTCGGCCAGCAAACGTTCGAGTTTGTCCTCACGGCAGTTGATGCGCAACACGTCGTCCAGCTCCATGGTGGGCGCGAGCAGGCGATAGACGATGGACTTGGGCACCACGTCAGCCACCCCCACACGGAACAGGATCTGCTCCTGCGGGCCCGCTCGCAACATCGCCTCCAGCTCACTGCCGATCTGGAACATCTGTTCGGCGTAGGCCAAGGTCTGGCGACCGGTTTCGGTCAGTTCCAGCTGCCGCCCAACCCGCTGGAACAGTTCCAGGCCATAGGTTTGCTCGAACAGGCTGATCTGACCGCTGATGGTCTGCGGGGTCAGGTTCAGTTGCTCACTGGCGCGGGCGATGCTGCCGGTCTTGGCCACGGCCCAGAAATAGTGAAGCTGTCGATAGTTGAGCATCACTGGATTCCCGATTCGTTAAAACCGAAGTATACCCGGTGAAAATACGAATTTTCCTGATGTATCGTCATCTTTAGAATTCGACGCCATCAGGCGTATTGCGCGCCGCCGGTATATCGACAAGCGAGGACCCCATGCTGCAATTCAAATCCATTGGCACACCCTTGGTGCTAGCCTTGGCACTGATGAGCCTGGCAGGCTGCGACCAGGCCGAGAAATCTGCCCAGCAGATGCTCGACCAGGCCGCCAAGTCGGCCAAGCAGGCCATCGATGACACCAACGAGGCGGCGCAGCAGGCGTTGAGCGACGCTATCGGCACCGAAGGGCAGCAGCCCAAGGCCGCTGACCAGCAAGACAAAACCCAGGACATCTGACCCAGAAACGTTGCAGGACTGAAAAATGGAATATTTGCTGGAACTCGCTGCAAGCCCCACCGCCTGGGTAGCACTTGCCACGCTGGTGGCGATGGAAGTGGTACTGGGCATCGATAACCTGATCTTCATCTCGATCCTGACCAACAAGTTGCCGGTCGAATACCGCTCCAAGGCACGCCGGATCGGTATCAGCATGGCCTTGGTCATGCGCTTGGCGCTGCTCAGCACGGTGGCGTGGATCGTTCAGTTGACCGACCCGGTGTTCGAAGTGTTCGGTAATGCCTTCTCCTGGAAGGACGTGATCCTGATTGTCGGTGGCCTGTTCCTGCTGTGGAAAGCGACCAAGGAAATCCATGAGAACGTCGACCCGCACGGCGCCAAGGAAGAAGCCAAGGTGTCCTCCACAGTCACCCTGGGCTTCGCTGCCGCGATCTTCCAGATCCTGTTGCTGGACATCGTGTTCTCGGTTGACAGCATCATCACCGCTGTGGGCATGACCGAGCACCTGCCGATCATGATCATTGCCGTGGTCACTGCCGTGATCGTGATGATGGTGGCCGCTGACCCGTTGGCGAACTTCATCAACGACAACCCGACCGTCGTCATGTTGGCCTTGGGCTTCCTGATCATGATCGGCATGACCTTGATCGCTGAAGGTTTCGGTGCCCATGTGCCCAAAGGGTATGTGTATGCGGCAATGGCCTTCTCGACGGCGATCGAAGTGCTCAACATCCTGGCCCGCCGCGCACGCATGAAGCGTGAAGCGACCGAAGGCTGATTCAAGGCGGGGGCGCGATGCGCCCCATTCGCCGGCAGCCCGGCCCCCAGTCGCTTGACTGACGGTCTCTGCCGGCAGGCCCTGCCAGAAGAACGCAACTGCCCCTTACGCCGCTTCCACCTTGCGCGGTGCCATGAAGTACAACCACACCAGTGCAATGAAGTACATCGCCGGGATCATGGTGAACAGCACGGCGTAGTTGTTATTGGTAACAGTCAGCACCGTGCCGACGATCTGCGTCATGAACATGCCGCCGATGGCCGCACACATGCTGCCAAAGCCGAACACCGTGCTTATCAGGTGCTTGGGCGTGTAATCCATCAGCAGGCTCCAGATGTTCGCCGTCCAGGCCTGGTGCGCGCCGACCGCCACGGCAATGGCGAGCACCGCTACCCACAGGCCACTGGCGTTGGCAGCGAAGATCACGCTGATCATGGTGCAGGCGAAGATCAGCATCGATATCAGGCGGGCCCGTATGGCGCGTACGCCACGGCCTATGAGCCAGGATGAAAGGATGCCGCCGCCAATGCTGCCGAAGTCGGCCGTTAGCCAGATCAGGATCAGCGGGATGCCCATCTGGGTCACGCTGATGCCCAGGTTGTACTGCTGGTTGAGAAAAGGTGGCAGCCAGTACAGGTAGAACCAGAACACCGGTGCGGTGATCGCGAACGCCACGGCAAAGGCCCAGGTACCGCGCATGCGCATGATACGGCTGAAGGGCACACGTACCGCCTCAGGCTCGGCCTCGCGCTGAATGTACTCCAGCTCGCTCTGGCGCACGGTGGGGTGCTCTTCGGGGTTGAAGTATTTCAAGCCCCAGAACACCACCCAGACCAGCCCCAGGCAGCCCATGACGATAAAGGCCGCCTGCCAGCCCCAGGCAGCCAGGATCACTGGCAGCAGCGCCGGGGTGACCATCGCGCCAACGTTGGTGCCGGCGTTGAACAGCCCGGTGGCGATGGCTCTTTCACCTGCGGGGAACCACAGCCGGGTGGTCTTCACACAGGCCGGGTAGTTGGCGGCCTCGGTCAGGCCGAGGATGAAGCGGCAGACCATGAAGCCAGCGGCCGATGTGGCCAAGCCATGGGCCCCGGTGGCCAGGCTCCAGAGCAGTACCGCCATGAAGAATGCGCGTTTTACGCCGATTTTGTCGATCAGCCGGCCCTGCAGCAAAAAGCCGATGGCGTAACCCACCTGGAACCAGAAGTTGATGTTGGCGTAGTCCATCGCCGTCCAGCTCATGTCCTTGGCCAGCATGGGCTGCATGATGCCGAGGGCGGCGCGGTCGATGTAATTGAGTGTGGTGGCGAAGAACACCAGGGCAAGCATGCCCCAGCGCGTCTTGCCGACAGCGAAGGCGTCGCGAATCTTGCTGCCCATGGAAGCAGGGGGAATAGGAGGCATGGCCGATGTACCTGTTTCTTGAAATTGTAATGAGTTGCTGGATGCTTCTAGCCCGCGGGTTTGGCTCAAGGCAGGGAGCACTCGCAAGGCCGGGGCATGGTGAGCAGTGAAACAAGGACCGTCAATGCCAGAGAATGCTCTAGCGTTCGATAACCGAACAGTCGCCGTCCGTCATTATTTAGCGTGGGAAAACCGATATCTCTGCATAAAGTTGTACATGAAAATATACTTGTACAATATTTGGGTATCACGGTCTTCAGAGTATGGCCATGCGCAGCTCTATCTCAGCCCTGAATCTGTTCGTGCTTACCATGGCGCTTACCGTCTTGCCACCCGCCCTGGCGGACTGGCGGCCAGCGGTGCCCGACGCACGCAGCGTGGGCAGCGGTGAGTTCACCTGGTTTGGCCTGCGTGTCTATACCGCCCGTTTGTGGAGCGCCGGCTCGCCGCAGGGCTGGAGTGAGCCGTTTGCCCTGGAACTTCTCTACCACCGGGGGCTGTCACGCGAGACGCTGGTGCAGGCCAGTCTCGATGAAATGCAGCGCTTGAGCGACCGTCCCCTGGCCGAGGCCACGCTTGAGCGTTGGGCGCAAGCGATGAATGGGGCGTTCGTCGATGTGCGCCCGGGCACGCGCATCACCGGGGTGTACCTGCCGGGGCAGGGCTGCCGGTTCTATGTCAATGGCCAACTGCGTCGCGAAATCGCCGACCCGGTATTTGCCCGGGCATTTTTTGCTATCTGGCTGGACCCGCGTGCCCGTGACCCCCAATTGCGCCAGCGCCTGCTCGGCCTGGCCGGTAATGAACCAGGAGATTGAACATGCGAAGAATTTTGCTACTGGTCGGCTGCCTGCTGCTGGCCAGCTGCGGCAATGTCGAAGTCGACCATTACGCCCGTGAAAAACCCGCACTGGATCTGGTCAAATTCTTTTCCGGGCCGGTGCAGGCTTGGGGTATCTTCCAGAATCGCTCGGGGGAGGTGGTCAAACGTTTCGATGTGCGCATCGACAGCCGCCGCGAAGGGGACCGGCTGATTCTTGACGAGCACTTCGTGTACAGCGACGGTACGCGTCAGCAACGCACCTGGACCCTGACCCCGGACGGCCCCGGGCGCTGGCGCGGGCGTGCGGGTGACGTGATCGGCGAAGCCCGCGGCGAGGTTGCGGGCAATGCTCTGCACTGGCGCTACCGCCTGGACCTGCCGGTCGACGGTCGGCATTGGGAAATGGACATCGATGACTGGATGTACCTGATGGATGAGGACACCCTGATCAACCGCTCGAGCATGCGCAAGCTGGGTGTGGAGGTTGGGCAGATCACCTTGTTCTTCCGCCGCCTGCCAACGGCTGTGCCGTGACTCAGGTTGCTCTTGCCAGGCGTAGCATCATCGGAAATGCCACCGCCCAGACCCCTGCCAGCAGCAGGGCGGTAGGCATGGGCCCCATCGGCAGTTCCACACCGGCCAGCCGCGCCCCGGCCAGGTAGGCCAACGGCCCACCGAACAGTCCCAGCAGCGCCCCAAGCCAGAGCGGGTGGGTAGCCCAGGCCAAGCTGTGGCGTAAACCACTGGCCAACACCAGCCACATCAGGGCCAACCAGCCGGGCAGGGGCCACTGGGCAAACGCGAATACCCCCAGTGCCCCCAGGATGCTGTCCAGCAGGCAACCTGCAAACCCTACCGCCAGCAGCGCACGCACTTCTGCCCGCCGCTCATGGCAATAACCCAAGTGCAGCGCCAGGCCCAACGGTACCAGCGCAAGCAGCCAGGGCGTGTGGGCGCCGAGTACACACACCCACCAGCCAGCCTGCAACCCTACGGCGTTGGCGATAAGCCAGGTACGGGACATGTTCAGGCACCTGACAAAGGCGCCCGACGGGCCTTTGGCGCGGCCCACAACAACTGCGCCACGCCGATGGCACGCTCCTCGAAACCGCCCTGGCAGTAACACAGGTAGAACTCCCACAGGCGCTGGAAGGTTTCGTCGTAACCCAGCTCCTTGAGTGCCGTGCGCGCCTGGCGCAGGTTATCGCGCCAGTGGCGCAAGGTGCGGGCATAGTCCTGGCCAAAGTCCTCCATATGCACCAGGTTCAACCCGGTCTTGCGGCTGGCGGTGTCCAGCAGCACGCTCAAGGATGGCAGCGCACCGCCCGGGAATATGTAGCGCTGAATGAAGTCCACCGAGCGCCGCGCCTGGGCGTATCGTTGGTCGCGAATGGTGATGGCCTGCAGCAGCATCAGGCCATCCTCTTTGAGCAGGGCGGCACACTGGCGGAAATAGGTGGGCAGGTACCGGTGGCCGACGGCTTCTATCATCTCGATCGAAACCAGCTTGTCGAAGCGCCCGCTCAGGTCGCGGTAGTCCTCGCGCAGTACCGTGATCTGTTGCGTGAGGCCCAGCGCTTGCACCCGCTGCTGGGTATGGGCGTACTGCGCCTCGGACAGCGTCGTGGTGGTGACGCGGCAGCCATACCGGGTGGCAGCATGGATAGCCAGGCTGCCCCAGCCGGTACCGATTTCCAGCAGGTGTTCGTGAGGTTTGAGTTCGAGCTTCTGGCAGATGCGTTCAAGCTTGTTCAGTTGCGCCTGCTCCAGGGTTTGCTCGGCGCTCTCGAACTGCGCCGCCGAGTACATCATGGTTGGGTCGAGCAGGCGTTCGAACAAGGCGTTGCCCAGGTCGTAATGGGCCAGGATGTTGCGCCGCGCACCGCGTCGGCTGTTGCGGTTGAGCCGGTGCAGCAGGTGCAGGGCCGGGCGTGCCAGGCGTGCCAGCCCGCCCTCCATGGCATCGAGCACCTCAAGGTTGGCGACGAACAAACGGGTGACTGCGGCCAGGTCGGGGGTGCGCCAGTAGCCATGGATATAGCCTTCCCCTGCGCCGATCGAGCCGTTACTGGCGACCAGGCTCCAGGCGGCCTCGTCAACGATCTCGACCTCGGCTTGCAGGGCGCTGCCGGCTTCACCGAAGGTCCACTGACGATCATTGCAGATGACCCGCAAACTGCCGTGGGCCAAGCCGCGCAACTGGGCCAGCACGGCGGTCCTGGCCAGGTTGCCAAGCAGCGGTGTCAGGCCGGTGGACTTGCTAACGCTCAGGGTGGGCTCGGTCATCATCTAACTCCTTGGAGGCGGCTTGGCCCAGGCTCAGGTTGCCCAGGCTGGCGCTATGGTCGTGGACGGGCGTGCGCTTGAGCAGTAGCTGCAAGGCCTGCCAGTAGATGGCCGCTACGGTACGCAGGCTCATCCAGGGGAAATTCAGGATGTGGCGGTGCAGGGCGGTGCGATCCAGCGGCCCGCGCTGCAGCGCCAGGTCGGCATCGAACACCTTTTGCCCTTCGCGCCAGTTCTCCATGTGCACGTGCACGCGCCGCGCATCGAGCAAGAAACGCAGGCGGTACTCCATGTCCAGGGGCATGAACGGCGACACATGAAACGCCTTGGCCACGGAAAACCCGGTAGACAGGCCATCCTGCACCGGCAATACGTAATGAAAGCGCTCGCGCCATGGCGTGTTGCGCACCTCCAGCAGGATGGCTTGCAACTGGCCCGCCTGGTCGTGGCAGAAGTAGACACTCACCGGGTTGAACGAAAGGCCCCAGCAGCGCGGCTGGGTCAGCAGGTGTACGGCGCCTTCTGGCGTTTGCCCGGTCGCCTGGCCAACCAATTGCCGAGCGGCCTGGGCCAGTGGCGTGCCATTGCCGGTCAGCGCTGGCAGGTAATCGCTCTCGCGCCAGCTCAGCGGCGCCAGTCGCGACCGCCCCAGCCAGCGGCTTAGGCTGAGCAGGTGGGTTTGCTCATCCAGGTCCAGGTAGAACATGCCGATCCGATAGCGAAAGGCATGCTGGCGCGGGGTCAGGCGCCGATGGCTGACCCAGCCGTGGCACAGGCTGCTGATCACAACGCTTCCCCAAAACACTCGGCCACTTTCAAGGCGCTGACCACACCGTCCTCGTGGAAGCCGTTGGCCCAGTAGGCGCCGCAGAAGTAGCTGTGCTGGCGGCCCTGCAGTTCAGCCTGCCGGGCCTGGGCGGCGAGGGCGACAAGACTGTACTGCGGGTGCGCGTAGTTGAAGCGAGCGAGGATCTGCGTCGGGTCCACCAGCGCGGTCTGGTTCAGGCTCACGCAGAAGGTCACCGGCGCTTCGATACCTTGCAGGATGTTCATCGCGTAGGTCAGCGCAGCCGGTGCCTGTTGCGGCCCGCCAAGGCGGTAGTTCCAGCTGGCCCAGGCTTTGCGTCGGGTGGGCAGCAGCCGGGTGTCGGTATGCAGCACCACATCGTTGCTGGCGTAGGTGATGGCGCCGAGCACTGCACGCTCATCGGCACTCGGCGCCTCCAGCAAGGCCAACGCCTGATCGCTGTGGCAGGCGAACACCACGTTGTCGAAGCGTTCGCTACCGGCCGCGCTGAACACGGTCACGCCACCTGCATCACGGCTGACGCGGTCAACAGGGCAGTTGAGGCGGATGCGCTCGGCAAAGGGTTTGCACAACGGCGCCAGGTAGCTGCGCGAGCCACCTTCGATCACCCGCCACTGCGGGCGGTTGCTCACCGAGAGAAGGCCGTGGTTACGGCAAAAACGCACGAAGAACTGCAGCGGAAAACTGAGCATGTCAGCGCGTGACATCGACCAGATCGCCGAGCCCATTGGCACGATGTAGTGGTCGATGAAACGCTGGCCATAGCCCTGCGTCTGCAGGTAGCCGCCCAGGGTGGTGGCCTCGTCGATACGTTGGCTGTCCAGGTCGGCAATGGCCTTGCGGTTGAAGCGCAGGATATCGCGCAGCATGCCCCAGAAGCCTGGCGATAGCAGGTTGCTGCGCTGGGCGAACAGCGTGTTCAGGTCATGGCCGTTGTATTCGAAGCCGCTGCGCGGGTCATGCACCGAAAAGCTCATTTCAGTGGGCCTGGAGGCAACCTTGAGCTGGTCGAGCAGGCGGATGAAATGCGGGTAGGTCCAGTCGTTGAACACGATAAAACCGGTGTCCACAGCGTATTGCCGGCCACCCCATTGGACATCGACGGTATGGGTGTGGCCACCGATCCAGTCGGCGGCCTCGAATACAGTGACTTCATGCCGCCGAGACAGCAGATAGGCACAGGTGAGGCCGGCAATACCGCTGCCGATGATTGCGATGCGCATGTCTGTTTCAGTCCTGTTGCTTACGTGCCAGGCGCTGGCCTAGCTTCAGTCGCCAGCGCACCGGCATTGCGCCCAGCAGGCGCAGTACCACAGTGAAGACACCGGGGAAGTTGATTTCCAGCGGGCGCTTGGGTATGCGCTCGGCAATGTGCCTGGCGGCGCGTTCTGCACTCCAGATCTGGGGCATGGGGAAGTCATTGCGGCGGGTCAATGGCGTATCGACAAAGCCAGGGCTGACCAGCGTGACATCGATGCCCTCGTTGACCAGATCGATGCGCAGGGACTCGATCAGGTAGCGCACGGCCGCTTTGGAGGCGCCATAGGCCCCGGCACGGGGCAGCGCCAGCCAGGATACCGAGCTGCCGATCACCACCAGGTGCGGGCGTCGACCACGGCGCAGCAAGGGCAGGGCAGCCTGCAGGCAGTGACTGACGCCGAGCAGGTTGGTGCGCACCACGCGCTCGACCAGCTCTGGGTCGAAATGGCCTGGCTCCAGGTATTCACAGGTGCCTGCATTGAGGATTACCAGGTCGAGCGCGCCCCAGTTGCGCTCGATGTGCGCGGCAACATCAGCGACCTGTCGAGGGTCACTGATATCGCCGATGGCCTGCAGCGTCTGCTGGGGGTACTGGGCGGCCAACGGCGCCAGTTTTTCCGCTTGCCGGCCACCCAGCGCCACCTGATGCCCCTGCTCAAGCAGCTGTTGCGCCAGCGCAGCGCCGATGCCGCTGCTGGCGCCCGTCAGCCAACAGCGGCTCATGCCAGCCGCCCCTTGAGCCAACGCACAGCGCTGCCCATCACCGGTACATGCTCATAAAGCAGTGCACCGGCGTCGAAGTAGTCTTGATGAAAGTGCACGCGTTCATGCCAGCGCAGGTGGCTGCAACCCTGCAAACTGATCAGGCGCCCGTTGGCCAGGCGTGGGTGGCGGAAGTTCAGCGTCCAGCGAATGTAGCCGTGGCCGGGTTGGACTTCGTCGGTACCCTCGAAGGTGTAGTGCACCTCCTGGGTGTTGGCGTAGAGCTCTGCAAAGTACGCGCGCAGGTCGCTCAGCCCGTCGATCTTGTGCAAGGGGTCGCGGAAGGTGACATCTTCGCTGTACAAGTCACCCAAGCGGTCGAGGTTGTTCGCATCGAGGCTGGCAAAGCGTTCGGCGAAGGTTTGCAGGTAGCTTGACATGCGCGGCCCTGTACAAAAATGGTTTCTTGTACAGGTATAGTCGATCCCGCCGTATAAAGCTATACAGGGTCATATTTTTGTACAGTTTTGCATGGGCGTGTCAGATGTCCCTTTCATCCAGTTGCCGGCGCAATTGCGCCACCTCTGCTTCCAGCTCTCGTACCCTTTCCTCGGCAAACACCTGGGCCGTGACATCACGCTGTATGCCAATGTAATACGTCAATTGATCGGCCTCGTTGCGTATTGGCGAAATCGACAGTTCATTCCAGAACAGGCTGCCATCCTTGCGGTAATTGCGCAGCACCTGGCAGCACGGGCGCCCGTCCCGGATGGCCTGGCGAATGGCGTCCAGCGCCTCTTGATCATGGTCCTGCCCCTGCAGGAAGCGGCAATCCTGGTAGAGAATGTCATCGGCCGCGTAGCCGGTCAGGCGCTCGAAGGCGGGGTTGACGTAGATGAGGATGCTGTCGTTTCCTTCCTGCTCGGCAATGACGATGCCGTCGTTGGACGCCTCGACCATCAATTGCAGGAGTTTTGCGTCGATCATGGGGCCTCCTTGAAGTGGTTGCGTATGCTTATGCGCAGCTTAGCCTGCATGCAGCTATAGGTTTAGTATGTGTAACCGCCCTGATGATCCGCCGCAATGAACGAAGCGACCTTCACCGACCTGTTGCCAATGCGTGACGTTGTCAGCCTGACCGGGGTCAACCCGGTGACCTTGCGTGCCTGGGAGCGCCGTCATGGCCTGATCCAGCCGCAGCGTACCGAGGGTGGTCACCGGCTGTACACCGCACAGGATGTGCAGCACATCCGCGACATACTGCGCTGGACCGCCAGCGGGCTACCGATCAGCAAAGTCAGCGAAATGCTGGCCAGGCGGCGAGACGCCTATGAGCAAACGGTTGAACCGGCTGCCGATGGCTATGCCACGTGGCGCGCTGCCGTGCTCCGCGCAACCCTGGCGTTCGATGGCCAGGCGCTAGAAGCCATTCATGGCCAGCTGTTCACACTGTTTCCCAAATCCACGGTGCTGCTCGACATACTGATGCCTGTGTGGCGCACATTACAGTCAGGCAGCACATACGGCCAGCGTAGCCAGTGGCTGTTTCTCGATGCCTTTCTGCGCGCCCGTTTGCTGCTACGTCTGCAGTTGAACCAGGCCGCCGCCCCTCGCGTGCTGTTGGCCGGCACCGGTGGCAGCGCTGAGTTTGAACTGCTGTGCCACGGCTTGCTGATGAGCGGTGAGCAGCAGCGGATCGAGGTGCTCAGCAGCGACCAACCACTGGAGGAGTTGCCCCTGTTGTGTGCAGCCATTGCGCCTGCCGCGCTGGTGCTGCTGGTGCAGCCCCCTGTGAGCCGTGGCCTGGCAGATCGTCTGCGCGCCTTGCAGATGGATATTGCCTGCCCATTGGCGCTGCTCGGCGATGGCCTGGCCGAATCGGCGACTGCGCTCAAGGGTATTCCACTGCGCCTGCTGGAGGGGCAGGGTGGTGATGCCGGCGCGATGCTCAATGCCTTGCTCAGGGGGGCGTTGGAGCTTTCGACCACCCAGCCTGCACCAGGGAAGCAAAGCGCTGAGCAATCCCGCTAGCCGGCGTTGGCTGTTGCTTGCTCGCTCAGCCTGGTGCACATGGCATCGACCAATGCGGCTACTTTGGGAAGCGACTGCCGGCTTTTCAGCCATGCGACGTTGATAGGCAGGCCGGTGGTGCTCAGCTGCGGCAGGATCTGGACCAGCGAGCCCGCGTCAAGATGCTCCTGCACCAGCCAGGAGGGCAACTGGGCCACCCCCAGCCCGGCCAGCACCATGGCAAGCTGGCCTTCTGCGTTGCCGATGGCAATACGGCCCGAGACCACGCGCTGCTCGCTGTCGCTGGCATGGGCACCTGGGAAGTGCAGCGGATACACACCGCCGTCGGTCCTGCCATAAAGCACGCAACCGTGCTCATGGAGGTCCCGTTCCGTTTCAGGCACGCCCCGGCGTTGCAGATAACCCGGTGCGGCGCAAAAGATGTGCTGCTGCACGCCAATCAGCCGCCGCTCTACACCTTGGGGCCAGATGTGCGGCCCGCCAATGCGGACCAGGATGTCAATGTCATGCTCGATGGGGTCGAGGAAGCGGTCTGTGAGCGTGATATGTGGCATCAGCAGCTCATGCTCGGCAATCAGCTCGATGAGCAAGGGCAGTACCCGCAGTTTGCCGTAAGAAGCAGGCAGGTCGATGCGCACCCGGCCACAGGGCTCGACCTGGGCACTGTGCATCTGCATTTCGGCCTCTTCCAGGCTGGCCAGGATCTGCTTGCAGGTCTGGTAGTAATTGGCTCCCGCATCGGTCAGCGCCAAGCGCCGTGTGGTGCGTGCGAAGAGCTTCATGTTCAGGCGTTGCTCCAGCCGGGTCACGCTTTTGCTGACGGCGGAGGTGGTCAGGCTTATGCGTTCGGCCGCAGCAGTGAAGCTTCCGGCCTCTGCCACGCAAATGAAGACCGCAATGCCCTTCAAGCGTTGTTCATTGAGCAAAGACGCCTCCAATTGTTGAATAAATTTCTCAAATGGCCTTTCTTAAATACCAAAGACGATAATTTTATTCCAGGATACCCTCCTGCTCCAATTTCCTTTTCTGGAGTAGTCGCTCATGCATGCCAACCCTGCGTCCCTGTCGGGGGCAGCAGATGCCCGTGCAGGCACCAGCATTCTGATCCTTACGATGGCGGCGTTCGCTGTGCTGACCACCGAATTCATCATTCTCGGCATCTTGCCCGGGCTCGCCCGTGATCTGGGTATTTCTGTGCCGAAAGCGGGTCAGTTGGTCACCGTTTTCGCCTTTACCGTGATGCTGGTCGGGCCGTTTCTCACCGCTGCCATATCCCACTGGGACCGCAAAAAGGTGTTTCTCGGGGTGCTGATCATCTTCGCCGCATCCAATGCGCTGTCGGCGGTCGCTACGGATTTCTGGACCATGGCCTTGTCGCGCATCCTGGCTGCTGCCACGCTTCCGGTGTTCTGGGGCACCGCCAGTGAATCGGCAGGCCAGCTGGCGGGTAAAGGCAACGAAGGCAAGGCCGTAGCGCGGGTCTATCTGGGCATCACGGCGGCGTTCGTGTTCGGCATTCCGCTGGGCACCCTGGCAGCCGATGCGCTCGGCTGGCGGGGCACCTTCTGGCTGATCTCGGGCCTTTGCCTGATCATCGCGCTGCTGATGTGGGTGTGCCTGCCACAGCTGCCGGAGGCGCCCAAAAGGGCGGGCGGCGAACGCCAGACGATCATCCTGCGGGACCCGAAATTCATCTTCCATGTCGCGCTCTCTGTGGTGGTGTTCACTGCGATGTTCAGCGCCTACACCTACCTGGCCGACATGCTCGAGCGCCTTGCCCACGTGCCCAGCGCGCAGGTCGGCTGGTGGCTGATGGGCTTCGGTGCGGTGGGCATGATCGGCAACGCCATCGGCGGGCGGCTGGTCGACCGCAGCCCGCTTGGCGCGACCATCGTGCTGCTGACGGTGCTGGGCGCCGGCATGGCAGGCGCACCGCCTGCGGTCGATACGCGGTGGTTACTGGTGGTGGCCTTGGCCGCGTGGGGTATTGCGTATACCGCGTTGTTCCCTGTTTGCCAGGTACGCGTGATGATCGCAGGCGCCAAAGCGCAGGCCCTGGCCGGCACATTGAATGTCTCGGCGGCGAACGCGGGCATCGGGTTGGGCGCTGTGATTGGCGGCTTCACCATCGAGCAACTGGGGCTGGCTGCGCTGGGCTGGGTGGGCGCGCTGATTGCAGTGCTGGCGGTGGGCTTCTCACTGCTGCTGTGGGTGGCAAGCGATCGGGCCACCCCCATCAGTCGGTAACTGCAGCGCTAGCGAGTGACATTCATTGGCTGGGCCGCCCACCGACGTTACTGGCAACGTCCACGAGCCGTAGCTCTCCGTCGCAATAAATGACCTCACGGCCCAGCCATTCATTGTCAAGCTGAGGCAGTATTGCCGATGGCTTGCGCAACTCTCGCAAAAGCGTGGAACCGTGGGACAACCGCCCCCCCATCCTCGCGATCACCGCGCCAGCCTTCTCGTAGTGGGCATGGCGCCCAGGGTCGAGGCTGTCCTCAAGCAGAATGTCCTGGCCGAGAATGCCCTGCACGCGGCCGGGATAAATCATGAACCCCATCGCTTGCTCAAGACCTTCACGGCCGTCTTGCCAGAAGCTGCCCGAGCGGTCGCGCACCTCTGGATGGGGGGCGAACCAGTGCGCTCGATCGGCTTGAGGCATTGCATGGTGTACGCGCGAGAAGATACGCATCAGGTTATCGCGATACCACTCGCGCACTTGCAGGTAGTAGCCCCGTAAACCCGGAAGCCCCAGGCGGTGGGCAATGGTGATGGGCGTGGGCCAGTGTGGCAGCGGCTGCAGGGGCAGTTCGGCATGACATGGGCGTGCAGTACCCGGGTCGGTTTCCCAAGGCAGGCGATGCGGGCTGTTGCGCAGGTCGTCGTAGGCGGTGGGGGGGCGACCAAGCAGCGCGCCGCCGCTACAGGCCAACGCGGTGGCGATGCACAGGTTGCCTTGTACGACAAACACATAAAAGCGACTGAACCAGTTCGCCAGTTGCTGGCCATCGGCGCCCTCTGCTGTCAGTTGCGACAGTTCGTCATCGAAGCGTCGCAGACCTGCGTCCAAGGTTTGCAGATGTCCGCGTGCGGCGCGCTGCATGCGCCAGAACATCGGCAACGACCGCAACAGGCGTACGGGTCGCCACGGCAAGGCTGGCGTGGCCCCGCCAACCTCGCCAGCATAATTTTTGGCCGATACGCCCCAGTCGGCCAAGCGAGCCAGAAACAGGTCATTGTTGATATAGGAAGCACCGTTGAAAACAGCGGTAAACGGTTCATTGTCTTCCAGCGTGCGGCTGTCCCACCGTGCCATTATCGCCGGGATACTGGCAGCCGCGCGGCGTTGGGCATATTCGACGAAGTAGCTGGGCTGTGGCGGCAGTATTTCGGAAATGTTCGCCGCTGTCAGGTGCCTGCGCCATCCATGCTCACTGATCGGGCGATACTGCAGCAGCCAGAGCTGCTTGCCGTCCCAGGCCCACTCGATATCTCCAGGCACATAGTGAAATACCTTGAGCACGCCTTGCAGGAAATCCCAAAGTGCATTGGCTGCGAGCCCGTGCTTATTCTGGAATTGACCGCTTTCCCAGGCCGGCCCGAGGCGCGAAAGTATTGCCCGCTCGGGCGTGGCTTGGCCATCGGCGAGCGATTCCAAATGCCCCTCGACCCACTCCACCTCCACCGCAAGGTTGCGGACGAATGCGATACCCGACACTTTGGGGCTGACGAAATGCTGCACCACAACCTCTTCGACACCCGCCATACGCAACTTCTGTACTCGGGCCGCGACTTCACTGGGCGGCACGCGCAAGTAGGTGGTGCTAAGGCCAGCATTGGCAGCGTCGGCCTGATCTTCGTCATAGCTGGAAGAGCGTACAGCCCAGGTCATGGAAGGTGAACTGGCGAGCAACTGCGCAAGGCGCGGGTCGGCCTCATGCGTGATTGTCAGTGCCTGCGGCACCGGTTGCCCCGCGAGTTCCGCCAGGCGCAAGCGGCCGCCCTTGGTGTGAGCGACAAAACCCTGTGTTCCTGATTCGAGCCAGGCCGCGAATTGGCCAGGTGTATCGATCCAAGGGTAATGCCCCCAACCTGGTTGCACGCTGATGCGCAAGTCGGCGCGGGCCAGAATCGCAGACCAGGCCGCTGCCTGGGCGGTGCCGAGCAACTGGTCTTGGTCCCCCCAGACCAGTTCGATGGGATCGCTGATCCACTCCAGCAGCGTCAGCGCGGTATCGGCGCGCAGTTGATCCCAGTAGGGTATGAAGGCTCGGCAGCGGGCATATCCGGCACCCATGCGGCGATAGTGTGCAGCGCTCCAGCGCTGGCGGGAAAACTTGTCGGCGAACCAGTGTGGCTTGTGGCTGAGCAGCCAGTGGATGGCCTTACGCAGCGGCAGTGGCGACATGAGTGCCGGTAGGCGACGCTGCCACAGGAAAGCGCCCACCGGCGCCAGCAGCACGCTGCGGGAAAAGTGTCCTGGCCGCTGTTGTAGGGCATGCAGCACGACAAGTGCATTCACACCCACCGCCATGATCCCGTGACCAGGCTCGGTCATCTCTAGCAGCGCCTGGGCATAGCCTGACAGATCCGTGCACGGCGGCTGGGGGTTGTCGCCAAAGCCAGGAAGCTCGAGTGCTTGCACTCGGTAATGGCGAAAATGTGGAAGCGTATCTTCCCACCAGTCAGCGGCACTGCCATTACCAGCCAGCAGGTACATCAAAGGCTTGTTCATCGCTGCTCCTCAGGCCAGGTCACGCAGCGCGCTGGCCAGGGTTGGGTACTTGAAGCAGTGGCCGGCTTGTTGCAGCCGGGTTGGCTGAACACGCTGGCCATCGAAGAACAACTCAGCCATTTCACCGGCGAACAGGCGGACCGGCGCTGCGGGAATGTTCAGCCATACCGGGCGCTTTAGCAGTGCCCCGGCAGCCTCGACGAACTGGGCCTGGCTGACGGGCTCGGGCGCGACCAGGTTGTAGGTGCCGCTCAGTGAAGGGTCGTCCATGGCCCGAGCCATGACCTGCAGTACATCGTCGCGGTGCACCCAGCTCATGACCTGTCGACCATCCCCCATGCGTCCGCCAAAGCCCAGACGCAACGGCATCAGTAGCGCCGGCAGAGCGCCACCTGGGCCGAACACGACGCCCAGGCGTAGCACAACCTGGCGCACGCTCATCGCGGCGGCGGGCCGAGCTGCGGCCTCCCAGCGGGCACATAATTCGGCCATGAACCCTCTACCTTTGCTGGCGGTTTCATCCAGCAGTTCGCTGCCATCGCGCACACCGTAATAACCAATGGCCGATGCCTGAATCCAGACGGTCGGCTTGTGCACGGCATGTTTCAGCCAGTCCAGCAGCGCCTCGGTGGTGGCGACCCGGCTTGCGAGCAGTTGCGCCTGGCGCCGTGCCGACCAGCGCGGCCCTGCGACCGGTGCGCCGGCCAGGTTGATGACCACATCGTAGCGTTCACCGTAGCCGAGCTTGCCCAGCTCGCGCACGCAGCGGGCCCGGCCGTCGAACAGGTAGGCAGCACGCAGCGGGTCTCGGGCCAGCACGGTGACGGTGTGGCCGGCGTCCAGCAGTTGGCTGACCAGCGCTTCGCCGATGAAGCCAGTGCCACCGGTGACCAGCACCTGCTTGTAAGCAGTCCCTGCAAACGGGTTGGGCGGCAGCCCCTTGCGCTGCATGCGAAGCGCCGCCAGGCCATCCCGAATACCCGATGCCGTGACCCCAACGGCGAACAGGGTGAGTAACCAGCCTTGCCAACCAAGGTCGATCGCCGCCAGGCCGCTGGGGAGGCGCGACCACTCCAGCAACTGTGTGCCATACAGGGCGAAAAACGCACCCGCGTTGATAGCCAGTACCGTATGCATGATGCGCTCTACCGCCGGCAACTTGCGGCTACGATCCTCGACCACGAAATCCCACAGGGTCAAGCCGATTTCCAGCGCAAACAGAACCGCCACCACGATCGCCCACAGTCCCTGGAAGGCAACATGTGCGATGCCCAAGAACAGCACACCGTAAAAACACGAGCGCACAGCGTGAATCGTCAGCTCCAGACGCGCGCTGTGGCGCTGGGGCAGGGCGACGGTCAGCTCATGGTGGTAGAGCGTATCGAGCGCCCCGAGAAAACCTTGAAACAGCAGCAGGGTGATGGCCCAGTGCAGAAGAGGTAATTCAGCCACGTTCAAGTCCTTTTACTATGGAAACTGAGCGGTCATGGCGGTACAGCCAGAGCAATGGAGGAATCAGCACAAGCACGGCGACCCCGTCGACCAGCAGGTGCGACCAGATACCCGCCTGCAGTGAAACCAACGCATCCTGTGGTGCCCACAGCGCGATGCCGGCGATCAACCAGGCCCATGCCAGGTGGCTGCGAAGGCGATCACCCAAGTGGATAAGGCCGAGCATGTAAAGCGAGTAGCTTTGCAGGGTGGCGCCGAACAGGGCCAGCCACCAGACTTGTTGGCTGCGCGCGGGCGTAGGTGCCGCCTGGCCCCAGAAAGCCTGTTCGATATTCAGTTGGTAATCGTTCAGCAGGGGGGTGTGCCCTGCCCAGGTCAGGCCCAGGCCAACCAGCAAATGTGCCAGGGCGGCAGTCTGTAGCCAGCGCACCCTATACAGGCGGCGTCTGGCCAGGGATGAAGCGGGAGAGAGGGGCATTCCATGTCCTGTGAATTTCCTTGGCGCAGCGCAGTTTACCGGAAGTTGCAGATCAACCGAGCACGTTCAGCGTGGCGCCGATCTTGCACTCCTTATCATCCCTTGTTTTCGCAACCTGGGGTGACTCCAATCATTACGACGCCATCTGCAGACCCACACGGCCGCAGAGACGTTCACGGGCAGCTTACTCAGCGATTCGGCCATTTCTCCAGCAGAATGGAAACGAACTTTTCTGCCGCAGGTGAAAGCGAGGCCCCACGCCGATACACCAGCCCGAGCGTACGCGTCACCTCGGGTTCCATCAGCGGAACACTCACCAACGTCGGATGGTCGGCAGCCGGCATGGCCAGGCTTGGCATGGCCGACACCCCCAGCCCCGCTTCGACCATGCCCAACGAGGTGGAAAGGTGCTGCACCTCATAGAACCACTTCGGCCGCCAGCTGAGGCCGGACAGCGCATGGTCCAGCAACATGCGATTGCCGCTCAGGCGCCCGACGCCGATGAGCCTGTAATCGGCAAGCTCTGTCCAGGTGACCGACGCGCGATCGGCCAGCTCGTGATCGCGCCGGCACGCCAGCACGAAACGCTCCTGCACCAGCGACACGAACTCGATATCCGGATGCTGGCCGCTCATCATGTTGATACCGAAATCGGCTTCACCGCGCAGCACCGCCTCCAGCCCCTCGTTGGCACTGAGGTCCAGCAGCCGAATACGGATTTTCGGGTACTGCTCGTTGTAGTCCCGAATCACCGAGGGCAGGAAGTAAAACGCAGCGGTCGGGATGCAGGCCAGGGTCACTTGGCCGGTCTGGCGCTCGGCAAGTTCACGAATGCTCAGGATCGAATCTTCGAAATCGTCCAGCAGACGCCTGGCCTTGGGCAGAAAGTCGCGACCGACCGTGGTCAGGCTCACGCGGCGGGTGGTCCGTTCGAGCAAGGGCGTTCCCAGGCCCTCTTCGAGCTTTTTTATCCGCCGGCTCAACGCCGGTTGTGACAGGTGCAGCACCTCAGCCGCCTCGTGGAAGCTGCCAAGTTCGGCGATTTTCACGAAAGATCTAATGTCTTGCAGCTCATATTCCATGACGTTTTCCTAAGGGAATTCACCGCTTTATTGTTTTGTCAAACGCAACAATGGCTACGATATTTGCATTGGATCGATTTATCAAACTTTGTCACTCTTGTGTCCAGAACATCAATTTCCCCAATTGATCAACAAGAGTCAGTAGTCATGCAACGAATTCCTTGTGTGCTCATGCGCGGCGGTACCTCCAAAGGCCCGTTCTTTCATGCGTGGGATCTGCCAGCCAATGTGGTCGAGCGCGACGAGCTGCTGATCAACCTGATGGGCTCCGGTCACGAGCTGGAGATCGACGGCATTGGCGGTGGCAGCCCGCAGACCAGCAAGGTGGCCATCATCAGCCCTTCGCTGCATGCCGACGCCGACGTCGACTACCTGTTCGTGCAAGTGATGGTTGCCCAGCGCCGCGTCGATACCGCCCCCAACTGCGGCAACATGCTGTGTGCCGTGGGCCCTTTCGCCATCGAGCAAGGGCTGGTCAAGGGCAATGACGGTAAGACCCTGGTGCGTATCCGCAACCTCAATACCCACACGTTCGTCAATTCGCTGGTGGAGACCCCCGGCGGCATCGTGCGCTACGAAGGGCGTACGGCGATCGACGGCGTACCGGGGACTGCCGCCCCGGTGCACCTGACATTCCTCGATGCCGTGGGTAGCAAGACGGGCAAGCTGTTCCCTACCGGGCAGGCCAAGGATGTGATCGACGGTATCCCTGTCACCTGCATCGACATGGCCATGCCGATGATGATCGTCGATGCCGCGCAAATGGGCGTGACAGGTTCGGAAACCCCCGCGCAACTGGATGCGAACACGCACCTGCTGCAGCGCCTGGAAGCCCTGCGCCTGAAAGCGGGCAAGGCCATGGGCCTGGGCGACGTCAGCAACATGGTGATCCCCAAGCCCGTGTTGATCTCTGCGCCGCGCTATGACGGTACCCTGCAGGTAAGGTATTTCATGCCGCACAATTGCCACCGGGCGCTGGCCATCACAGGATCCATCGGGCTGGCAACTGCCTGCGTCAGCCCAGGCACCGTCGTGATGGACATGCTCGGTGATGCTGCCCAAGCACTCACCGAAGTACGCCTGGAACATCCCAGCGGCGGTATCGATGTCGCGCTTTCGCGCGGTGGCCCGGATGGCCAGACCATTCAGGCCTCGGTGGTTCGCACCGCCCGCCGGCTGTTCTCCGGATTTGTATACGCCCCTGGTTTTCAGCGCATGGCGGGTTGAAACCTGCCAAGCGTCAAACCGTGGTGACCCAGGCAACACAAGCGCATCCGCACAATTTCAACAATGGGTGATGCCTCATGAAGATCGCAAAATCACTGTACTTCCAGATTCTCTGCGCCGTCCTGCTGGGCGTGGTGGTCGGGCATTTCTGGGCGCAACAGGCGGTTGCGCTCAAACCGCTGGGCGATGCCTTCATCAAGCTGATCAAGATGATGATCGCGCCTGTGGTGTTCTGCACCATCGTCACCGGGATCGCCGGCATGACCGACAAGCGTTCGCTGGGGCGCTTGATGAGCAAGACGTTGCTGCTGTTCCTGGGCTTGACCGTGGTCAGCCTGATCATCGGCCTTGCGGCGGTCTACCTCTTTCGGCCTGGCGAGGGCATGAACATTGACCCCGCCACCCTCAGCACCGAGGGGCTGAGCCAGTATGCTGCGTCTGCGGCGAAACTGAGTGTGGTCGACTTTTTCATGCACATCATTCCCGATACCTTCATCGGCGCATTCAACAAAGGCGAAGTGCTGCCAGTGCTGTTCATCGCGGTACTCAGCGGTTTTGCCCTGTCGTCGATGGGTGAAAAGGGCAAGCCGGTGCTGGATGTGCTCGAATCCGCGTCGACCATGGTGTTTCGCATTTTCGGCTACCTGATGCGCTTCGCGCCGATCGGTGCGTTCGGTGCACTGGCCTTTACCGTAGGCCAGTACGGAATCAGCTCCCTTGGCGCCCTGGCGAAACTGGTCGGCACCTTGTACATCGCCTGTGCCTTCTTCGTCATCGTCGTGTTGGGTGGCATCTGCCGGGCGCACGGTTTCAGCCTGTGGAAACTGCTGCGTTATTTCCGTGAGGAGTTTCTGGTGGTGCTGGGTACTTCTTCCACCGAGCCGGTGTTGCCGCGCATGTTGGAGAAACTGGAAGCACTGGGCTGCAAAAAAGGTGTGGTGGGGCTGGTGCTGCCCACCGGGTACTCCTTCAACCTGGACGGCACGGCGATCTACCTGTCGCTGGCGGCCATCTTCATCGCCCAGGCGTGCAACATCGATCTGACCTTGGGCCAGACCATCACCATGCTCGCCATCATGCTGCTGTCTTCCAAGGGCGCTGCCGGTGTCACCGGGAGTGGCTTCGTGGCCCTGGCCTCGACCCTGACCGTCATCCACGACATCCCCTTGGCTGGCTTGGCGCTGCTGATTGGCGTCGATCGTTTCATGTCCGAGGCGCGTGCCCTGACCAGCCTGGCCAGCAATGCCGTGGCCACCGTGGTGGTCTCGCTTTCGGAAAATGCCTGTGAGCGGGAGACCTTGATGCGCACCCTGAACGGTGAGCCTGAGCCGCTCGCCGAGCAGGGTACGCCAAGGGTGTCCAGCTGGCCTGCAGAGCCCCGTCGTCACGGCTGATCGTCACCCTTAACCCCCTTCGTTGACTTGGACTCCGCTCAGCATCACTGTGATGCCGAGTGGGGCAGGGGGCCGTCTGCGCGCCAGATGGCCACGCCTTAGAATAAAAACAAGAGAACCCAAACATGCTTGCATTGCTTGGCTTGATCATGGTGGTGACATTCACCTACCTCATCATGAGCAAACGCCTGTCGCCGATCGTTGCGCTCACCGTAGTCCCCATCGTTTTCGCCGTGATCGGCGGTTTTGCGCCGACCACCGGCAAGATGATGCTCGACGGCCTGAAGATGGTTGCCCCGTCGGCTGCCTTGTTGCTGTTCGCCATTCTGTTCTTTGGCCTGATGATCGACGCAGGGCTGTTCGACCCGCTGATCCGCAAGATTCTCAAACGCGTCAATGGCGACCCGATCAAGATCGCCATCGGCACTGCACTGCTTTCGCTGCTGGTGGCGCTCGATGGTGATGGCACCACCACCTACATGATCACCTGCGCAGCCATGTTGCCGCTGTACAAGCGCATCGGCATGAACCCGATGATCCTGGCAACGGTGGCGATGCTTTCACTGAGCATCATGAGCGGCCTGAGCCCTTGGGGCGGCCCGGCGACGCGGGCCATCGCGGCGCTGGGGCTCGATGCGACCGAGTACTTCATCCCGATGTTGCCCACCATGATCGGTGGGGCTGCCTGGGTGGTCTTCACTGCGTTTCTGCTGGGCCGTGCCGAACGCAAACGCATCGGCAACATCAAGCTCGAGTCTGGTGGCGGCAATTGCTACATCAAGGCGATTCTCGAAGACACGCCGCACAAGCGTCCGCGGCTTGCCTACGTGAACCTGCTGCTGGTGGTAGCGGTAATGGTCGCGCTGGTCCTGGGCGTGATGCACGCAGCGATCCTGTTCATGATCGGTTTCGTTGCTGCCTTGATGATCAACTACCCGCAACTGGAGGTGCAGAAAGAGCGCATCCTGGCCCACTCCGGCAACGCCATGACGGTCGTGCTGCTGGTGTTTGCCGCAGGGATTTTCGCCGGCATCTTCTCCGGCACGAAAATGGTCGATGCGCTGGCGCAGACACTGGTGGACTGGATTCCGCAGTCCTGGGGCCACTGGTTCCCGCTGGTGGTGGCGATCACCAGCATGCCGCTGACGTTCGTGCTGTCCAATGATGCCTACTACTTTGGCGTGGTCCCGATCCTGGCCAACGCGGCGGCCGCCTACGGCATCGACCCGGTAGAGATCGCCCGCGCATCGGTGCTCGGCCAGCCTGTGCACCTGATGAGCCCGCTGGTGGCCTCGACCCTGCTGCTGGTGGGTATGGTCGACCGCGATATCGGCGATTTCCAGAAAGCCACCGTCAAATGGGCGGTGCTCACCTCCCTGGTGATCACCGCCCTGGCCCTGGCCACCGGGGCCTTGTCCTTCTTCGTCTGAACCGCCCAGGGCGCCGCCGGGCGCCCGCTTTCAACTCATTCAAAAACAACAACAGAGTACCGACCATGTCCCCAACTGCTCTGCGTGCGGCGGCCGCCTGTGGCCTGCTCTGCGGCGGCCTGCCTGTTGCCGGCGCTGCTGGATTCGTCGATGACGGCACGCTCAAACTGCAACTGCGCAACGTTTACTTCAACGAAAATTTCCGCGACGAACAGGGCATGAGCGCCCGCGCCGCCGCCACCGCCAAAAGCGAGCGAACCGAGTGGGCGCAGGGTTTTCTGCTCGACTATCAGTCAGGCTTTACCCAAGGCACGCTGGGCCTGGGGCTCGACGCCATGGGGCTGTTGGGAGTCAGGCTGGACTCCGGCCGTGGCCGCAGCGGTACGGGCCTGTTGCCGGTGCATGACGACGGTCGCGCTGCCCAGGAATTCGCCAGTGCCGGGGTGACGGCCAAGGCTCGCCTGGGCCGTACGGTGGTCAAGCACGGTACCTTGCTGCCCAAGACGCCGGTATTGGTCTACAACGATGCCCGAGTACTGCCGCAGACCTACCAGGGCACACAGCTGACCAGCACCGACATCGAGCGGCTGACACTCACCGCCGGGCATCTGGACCGGTTCAAACAACGCGACTCGTCCGACAGTACCGGCTTGTACCTGGACGGTGATGGCGGCGCCGAGTCGGGCGATTTCAACTTCGCCGGCGCCGACTACGCGCTCAGCAAGCACGTGCGCTTGAGCTACTTCCACGGTCAGCTCGAACACTTCTACCGCCAGGACTTCGCCGGCCTGGTGCATGACCTTGCGCTGGCCGGCGGGGTACTGACCACCGACCTGCGGTATTTCGCCAGCCGTGACAGCGGCGCCGCATACGGCGGCAGCATCGACAACGACCTGTTCAGTGCGCAAGTGTCCTACGCCCATTCAGGGCACACCTTCGGCGCGGGGTACCAGGTGCTGGACGGTGAAGCCGGGCTGCCGTACATCAGTGGCGCAACGGTGTATTCGTTCAGCAACGTTGGCATCGGCAAGTTCATCGAGGAAGAAGAAAAGACCTGGATGGCAAGCTATGCCTACAACTTTGCCGCCGCAGGGGTGCCCGGGCTGACCTTCATGACGCGCTACCTGAGCGGGGACAACGGCCGCTCCGGGGCGCAGGGCCTGAGTGAATGGGAGCGTGACGCCGAGCTTGCGTATGTGGTGCAGGGCGGGGCGCTCAAAGGGCTTGGGATACGGCTGCGCAACTATGTCTACAGGTCTGACTTTTCCCGCGGTCGGGACAGCAACCGCCTGTACCTGACCTATGACATCGCCATTTGGTGAATCTGGCCTGTAGCCCGTCAGTGCAGGGTGCATTGTGGCGACGGTTGCAGGCAGCTGTATGACCCCAGCCAAATTCGTTATGGCCGGCATCGGAAACTGGTATTACATCCGCCCACGCCTGGGTGTTTAGCATCGTCGATGTCTTCCTGTCGACGAGAACAACAACGTGAACCTTGGAAAGATCATTACCCGCAGTGCCCGCTACTGGCCGGACCACACTGCCGTGGCGGACAGCCAGACGCGCCTGACCTATGCCCAGCTGGAACGGCGCAGCAACCGCCTGGCCTCGGGGCTGGGCGCACTGGGCGTGGCCAGCGGTGAACATGTGGCGATCCTCGCTGCCAACCGCGTGGAACTGGTAGAGGCAGAGGTGGCGCTGTACAAGGCAGCGATGGTCAAGGTGCCGATCAACGCGCGGTTGTCGCTGGATGAAGTGGTACGGGTACTGGAAGACTCCTGCAGCGTTGCGCTGATCACCGATGCCACCTTCGCCCAGGCGCTGGCCGAACGGCGCGAGGCTTTGCCGATGTTGCGCCAGGTGATCGCGCTGGAGGGCGAGGGCGGTGACCTGGGTTACGCCGCGCTGCTTGAGCGCGGCAGCGAGGCACCGTGCAGCCTTGACCCTGCCGACGACGCCCTGGCAGTGCTGCATTACACCTCCGGTAGCTCCGGGGTACTCAAGGCGGCCATGTTGTCGTTTGGCAACCGCAAGGCGCTGGTCCGCAAGAGCATCGCCAGCCCCACGCGGCGCTCTGGCCCTGATGATGTGATGGCCCATGTGGGGCCGATCACCCATGCCAGCGGCATGCAGATCATGCCGCTGCTGGCGGTAGGCGCCTGCAACCTGCTGCTCGACCGCTACGACGATCGCCTGTTGCTGGAGACCATCGAACGTGAGCGGGTGACGCGGTTGTTCCTGGTGCCGGCGATGATCAACCGCCTGGTCAATTACCCCGACGTCGAGCGCTTCGACCTGTCCAGCCTCAGGCTGGTCATGTATGGCGCTGCGCCCATGGCGCCGACCCTGGTGAAGAAGGCCATCGAACTGTTCGGGCCGATTCTGGTGCAAGGTTATGGCGCCGGCGAAACCTGCTCGCTGGTCACGGTACTGACCGAGCAGGACCACCTGGTCGAGGACGGCAACTACCAACGCCTGGCCTCTTGCGGGCGCTGCTATTTCGAGACCGACCTGCGTGTGGTGAACGACGCATTCGAGGATGTGGTGCCGGGCGAGATCGGCGAAATCGTGGTCAAGGGCCCGGACATCATGCAGGGCTACTGGCGCGCGCCCGCGCTCACCGCCGAAGTCATGCGCGACGGCTATTACCTGACCGGCGACCTGGCCACGGTCGATGCGCAGGGTTACGTGTTCATCGTCGACCGCAAGAAGGAAATGATCATTTCCGGGGGCTTCAATGTATACCCCAGCGAAGTGGAGCAGGTGATCTACGGCTTTCCAGAAGTGTTCGAGGCGGCAGTGGTCGGTGTGCCGGATGAGCAGTGGGGTGAAGCGGTGCGTGCTGTGGTGGTGCTCAAGCCCGGCGCGCAGCTTGACGCCGCCCAGCTCATCGAGCGCTGCGGCCGTGCACTGGCCGGTTTCAAGAAGCCGCGAGGCGTGGATTTCGTCACCGAACTGCCGAAGAACCCCAATGGCAAGGTGGTCCGCCGCCTGGTCCGGGAAGCCTACTGGCAACACAGCGATCGTCGTATCTGAACAGGGAGCATGACCATGTATCAACCAAGTGCAAAAGCTGCGCAGATCATTGAAGCCATCGAAGGGTTCGTCCGCGACCAGGTTCGCCCGCTGGAGCAGCAGATGCAGCTGGATTGGGCGCGCCCACATCCTCAGGCGGTCTTGCGGGAAGTATGGAAGCGCTCCAGCGAGCAGGGCCTTTACACCCTCATGCTGCCCGAAGCCATGGGCGGTGCAGGTTTGAGCGTGGCTGACCTGTGCGCCGTGAAAGAAGCCACGGTGCTGACCGGTTCGATGCTCGCCCCGCACGTACTGGGCGAGCTGTCCGGGCCGCCGCGGGTGGGCCACCTGCTCAAAGTGGCCAGCCCCTATCAGGTGGAGCATTTCCTGCAGCCAGTGTGCCGTGCCGAGAAAGCCGTGTGCTTCGCCCTGACCGAGGCCGAGGCGGGTTCAGACGCCACTGCAATCCGTACCCAGGCGCGCCGCGACGGTGATCACTACGTGCTGAGCGGCAGCAAGCGCTACATCTCGGGTGCCACGTACGCGGACCTGGCGGTGTTGCTGGCCGTGACCGTGCCCGGGCAGGGCGCGCAGGGTATTTCGGCGTTCTTCGTCGACCTCAAGGCCCCGGGCGTGCGTGTCGAAAGCGACTATGCGGTGATGTCCGGTGGCGGGGCCCACGGCGACATCGTGCTGGATGACGTGCGCGTGCCAGCGGCCAACCTGATTGGCGAGCAGGGCCAGGGCTTCAAGCTGGCCATGGGGCGCATTACCCTCAACCGGCTGCTGCATTGCCCGACCTTGCTGGGCATGGCCGGCCTGGCCCTGAACCTGTCGATCGAGCATGCCCGTAGCCGCAAGCAGTTCGGCCAGCCGATCGCCATGTTCCAGGCGGTCAACCACATGATCGCCGACATGGCTACCGAGCTGCATGCAGCACGCAGCATGGTCTACGCCACGGCGCAGGTGAACGATGCCGGCGGCGATATCCGTACCCAGGCGCCGATGTGCAAGCTGTTCGTCTCGGAGGCTGCATTCCGCATTGCCGACAAGGCCGTGCAGGTGCATGGCGGTGCCGGGTTGATGCAGGGCCACCCGGTGGAATGGATTTTCCGTGCCACCCGAATGATGCGCATCCTGACCGGAACCAGTGAAATTCAGCGCAACACCATCGCCAAAGGCGTGCTGATGCCCGCGTGACCCTCAGGCCGCCACCAAGGCGGCCTTTTGTTACATTCCACAACAATAACAAGAGTAATCGCCATGACTGTGGATGCTTCCCTGCCCAACCCACGGACCGCCTGGATGGTGGCCGTACTGCTGGCCATGCTGATGCTGGTCAATTTTCTCGACAAGGTGGTGATTGGCCTGGTTGCGGTGCCGATGAGCGCCGAGCTGGGCCTGACCGCAACCGAGTTCGGGCTGATTGGCGGCGCTTTGCATTGGTTCTTCGCCTTGTCCGCCGTGGTGGGCGGCTTCATGGCCAACCGGCGCCCCACCCGCACGCTGCTATTGGGCATGGGCCTGTTCTGGGCGGTGATCCAGTTGCCGATGCTGTTCGCCACTTCACTGTGGGCCATCGTTGCCTGCCGCGTGTTGCTGGGCATCGGTGAGGGCCCGGCATCGCCGGTCGCCACCCATGCGCTGTACAAGTGGTTTCCCAATGACCGTCGCAACCTGCCTGTGGCGTTGCTGCATGCCGGTAGCGCCATGGGGCTGCTGGTGGCCGGCGCGATGATCCCCTGGGTCAGCCTGCACTATGGCTGGCGCACCAACTTCATCGTCCTTTCATTGATCGGCGTAGTGTGGTGCCTGCTGTGGTGGCGGCTGGGGCAGGAGGGCACCCTTGAGCGCCTGCGTGCCAGCCAGCTCAAGAGCGATGAGCCGGCAATACCGTACCGCAAGCTGCTGGGCGACCCCAGCGTGATGGGCAACTACCTTTGCCACTTCGCCGCCAACTGGTCACTGGCCCTGACGCTGACCTGGGTGCCCAGTTATCTGCAGGTCGGCCTGGGCATAGACCCGTTGCAGACCGGGCGGATCTTTGTGATGTTCGTGGTGGTGACCACGCCGTTGAGCCTGTTCATGGCCTGGTTGTCCCAACGCCTGATGCGCCGTGGCGTATCTTCGCGCGTGGCGCGCGGCGTGTTCGTCTCGCTGTGCCTGGTGCTTGCCGGGCTGCTGTCCGCGTCGCTGATGCTGCCAGGCCTGAGCACCGCTGTGCGGGTTGGCGCACTGACCTTCAGCGGTGGCCTGGCGCTGGTGATGTACTCCGTCGGGCCGGCCATGCTCGCCGAGTTCACCCCGACGGCCCAGCGCGGCGGGGTGCTTGCCATCGGTAACGGTATCGCTTCGCTGGCCGGGCTGGCTGCGCCGGTGGTAACCGGGTTGCTGGTGCAGGGCGCAGGTGCCGCGCATCCCGCAGGGTATGCCCAGGGCTTTCTGGTGTGTGGCGCAGTACTGGTCGTGGCGGGGCTGGTGGGCCTGGTGAGCCTGAACCCGCAGCGCACCCTGAAGCGCTTGGCTGAACCGCGTGCGGTGGCGCGTGGCGTGCCGGCGCGCTCTCAGACAGCCAGCTGAACCCCCGGCACCGACCCGAGCGGCGCGTCATCGCCGCCGATCAGCTCACCACGCCAGCGGCCGCCGAGTACCAGCTCGATCAGCAGCCCGCGCACCAGGTCGTGCAAGCAACCGGCGGCAAACGACAGGGGCTTGTGCCGTGAGTGCGCCAAGGCAATGGTGCGGCTGATACGTGGCTCGACGATGAGCCGCGCCTGGGTCGGTTCGAGCAGCTCGCACAGCGGCGGCCAGTTGCTGATGGTCGCCGCCAGCCCTGCGCGGACCAGGCTGGCGATGCCGGGGGCCGACTGCTGCTCGTAGGCGGCCGCCAATGGCACGCCGGCTTCCATGGCCGCCTGTTCGATGCGCCGGCGCAGGTGCAGTGCCCTTGGTGGCAGCACCAGCCGCGTGGCGGCGGCTTCGGCCAGGGTGATGGTATCGGCGACGCCAGCGGCTGAAGGGCCGACCCAGTACAGCGCCTCGGTGAAGATCGGCTCGGCCTCGACATGCTCCAGCTCCTCGGCATTGGGCACCACGCCGAAGTCGACCTTGCCCAGTTCGATGGCTTGGCCACCGTTGCGGCTCAGGCCGTCCCACACGGTCAGGGTCACGCCGGGAAAGCGCTGCTCGGCACGCTTGATGATTTCTGGCAGCAGCATGTCTGCGGCGGTGGCGGGAATGGAAATGGCGACGTGGCCCTTGGGGTCACCGCGGCTCGATTTGAGCTCGTCCTTCACCGAATCGAGCTTCTGCACCACCTGGCGGGCCACCTCGTAAAGCTGCCGACCGGCGTCGGTCAGGACGATGCCGTCGTGCTGGCGGTCGAGCAGTTGCATTTCCAGTTCACTCTCCAGCAGGCCGATCTGCCTGCTCAGCGCCGGCTGGGCGATGTAGGCACGACGCGCGGCCGAGGAAAAGCTGCCGGCTTCGACGATTGCGATCAGGTAGCGGAGCTGTTTGAGGGTCATCGCAGCGGTTCCAAGGGTATGCCGAACTGATATGGCACGTATCCGAACACGTTATTTGTGGGGTTCGAAGCGTGGCTCCTAGTATCACCCGGAAGGGGCGTGCCAAAGCAAGCCCGCACGGCCAGGTCAGCCAACAACAACAAGAGGCCAACCCCATGAAAGCTGTCGCCCTGCTGCGAAGTATCCTGCTCGTCAATGCCAGCCTGCTGGCCCTCCCCCTTGGCGCTACGCCACTGCCCCCGCAACTGACACCCGTGGGTGCCGAGCGTGCACCCAGCAGTGATGGCCGCATACCGGCCTGGAACGGGGGGCTGCAACCGGGGCAGGTCTCACTGGCGGTCAACGGCACGCCGCTTGACCCCTACGCCGATGAGCAGCCGCTGTACACCATCACCGCGCAGAACTACCGGCGCTATCGCGAGCAGCTCACGACAGGCCAGGTGGCGCTGCTCGAGCGTTTTCCCGACTCTTTTCGCCTGCCGGTATACCCCTCGCACCGCAGTGTCGCGGTGCCGGCTCGGGTCAGCGAGTGGGCCCGGCACAACGCCGCCAGCGCCCATCTGGTCAATGACGGCAATGGCGTGCAGGGCTTTGCCGGAGTACTGGCGTTTCCGCTGCCACGCAATGGCCTGCAGGTTCTGTGGAACCACCTGACGCGGCCACGCAACGGCAGTTACAGCCTGGCCTCGGACAGCATCACCCCGCGTCGTGATGGTCGCTTCGTCATGTTCAGCGCGCAGCAAACCTTCGCCCGGCCCGATGTGCTGCCAGGCGGCCAGGCAAGCAACGTACTGTATTACCTGAGCTACCGCATGACCGCGCCATCGCGCCTGGCAGGTGACGCCTTGGTGCTGCACGAAACCCTCGACCAGGTCGCCCAGCCACGCCTGTCGTGGTTGTACAGCAGCAGCCAGCGACGCGTACGGCGCGCGCCTGCCGTGGCCTATGACAGCATCACCCCAGGGACTGCCGGGCTGCGCACCGCCGACAGCCGCGACATGTTCAACGGTGCCCCGGACCTTTACCACTGGACCCTGATCGGCAAGAAAACCCTGCACGTACCCTACAACAGTTATCGCCTGGCTTCGCCACAGCTGAGCTACACCGCGCTGGTCGGCCCGGGCCACGTCAACCCGCAGCCAACCCGCTACGAATTGCACCGGGTATGGGAGCTGGTCGGTACCCTCAAGCCCGGGGCCGAGCATATCTATGCCAGCCGCCGCTATTACCTGGACGAGGACAGCTGGGCCATCGTCGAAGCCGACTTCTTCGACCACCAGGGGCGGCTGTGGCGCACGGCCCAGGCGCACAGTTACTACCACGTCACCGGGCAGGCATTGGTCAACGCCATGGAGGTGATCTACGACCTGCGCAACGGGCGTTACCAGCTGTCTGGCCTGACCAACGAGCAACCCAAACCCTTCACCTTCGACCTGCGCACCAGCGCTTCGTACTTCTCGCCCGGGGCACTGCGCAGCCAAGGGCTGCGTTGAGCGCCCAGGGCCACACACAGGACAGCCGATGAGTTCCGATCACCATTACAGCGCCTGGGAGCGCTGGTTGCTGGGGCCTGGCAAGCCACCTGACCCGCGCTTCACCCTGGCCAATGAACGCACCTTTCTGGCCTGGCTGCGCACCGCCCTGGCATTGCTGGGCGGTGCTATTGCCCTGGAAACCTTTGCCGCGCATGCCTGGCCGCAATCCGGGCGCCTGGCCATGGAGTTCGCGTTGCTGCTGGCGAGCCTGCTGGTAAGCCTGGGGGCTGGTTGGCGCTGGCTGGTGGTGGAACGTGCCCTGCGCCGCGCTGCGCCATTGCCGCTGCCACGCTTGGTACCGCTGTTGAGCGTGGCCTGCGCGCTGGCCTGCGCGGCACTGATACCGCTGTTATGGGGACGTTGGCATGGCTGACGGCCCGGTCGATACCGGGCTGCAGGCCGAGCGTACGGTGTTGGCCTGGCGGCGAACCCAGTTGGCTTTACTGGTACTGGCTTGCCTGGCCTGGCGCGGCGGCCTGGTGGCTGTGGCCGGCGCGGCACTGTCGTTGGCGCTACTGGGCAGGGCCCGCGAACGCGCCATCTACCGCCGGGGCCTGGCCATGTTGCGCAGCGAGCGGGGGTGGGCTGCAGTGCGCACCGTGCCGCTGGCTGCGTTACTGGTGGCCGGGTTGGTGCTGGGCGTGTGGTTGCGCCGCACTGCTTAGCACGGCGCCGTTGCAGGCTCAGGGCGTGACGATATTGAAGCGCCCGTCCGGCTCATCCAGCCCAGCCATGAACTGCATGAACTTCACCCGCTCACCGCTGATGTCGATATCACCCGTCTTGGCTTCCTTGAGAAAACCGGTCTGCTTGAGTGCGATGCGGTCCAGGGTGGCCTTGCTCATGTTGATCTGCACATCCGCTTGGGCGTGCTGTGCATGGTCGCGGTGAGTCAGCACGCCATTGCGCAGGGTCAGGGCGTAGTCTTCATCGATGTCGGTGAAGCGCCAGTTGATGGTCAGGTCCTGCTCAGCCGCCTTGGCGGCATCGACGCGCACACCCAGGTAGTCGAAGAACAGCGATGGGGTCAGTGCGCGTACCAAGTCGTCGGCGCTGCCGCCTTTGCTGGCACCGGCCGCGACGCCGTTGCGCAGCTCCTGCGCACCGGTCAGGTAGGCGTTGCGCCAGGTGGCGTTCTCGCTCTGGTAACCCAGTTGCTCCAGGGCATCGGCTTGCAGGTCACGTGCAGCGCTGTTGTCGGCTTGGGCGAACACCAGGTGCCGGGTGAGCTCCGCCACCCAGCGGTAGTCACCCTTGTCGTACGCCTCACGCGCCAGCGTCAGCACCCGCTCGCTGCCGCCCAGCGCCGCCACGTAGCGCTGGCCTGCATCGCTCGGCGGCAAGGGGTTGAGGGTCGCCGGGTTGCCGTCGTAGAAGCCCATGTAGCGCTGGTACACCGCCCGCACGTTGTGGCTGAGCGAGCCGTAGTAGTCACGGCTGTACCATTTGTTGGCCAGGCGGGGGGGCAGCGAGGTCAGTTCGGCGGCGATCTCGGTAGGGGTGAGGCCGCGGTTGAGCAGGCGCAGCGTCTGGCTGTCGAGGAAGGCGTACATGTCGCGCTGATCGGCCAGGTATTCACGGATCGCCGCGCCGCCCCAGGTCGGCCAATGGTGCTGGGCGAACACCACCTCGGCCTTGTCGCCGTAACGCAGCAGCGACTGGTCCAGGTAGTGCGCCCAGACCTTGGCATCGCGCACCTGCGCGCCACGCAGGGTGAGGATGTTGTGCTGCACATGGGAGGCGTTTTCTGCCATGCACAGGGCTTTGAACGCCGGGAACCACAGGTTCATCTCGGCCGGTGCTTCGGTGCCGGGCGTCAGCTGGAACTCGATATCCACGCCGTCGATGCGCAGGGTTTCGAACGGCTTTTCGATCAGCCGTGTCGGGGCGATGAGGCTGACTGTGGCATTGGCCGGCACGCCCTTGCCGAGGCCCGCGTCAACCTGCCCGCGGGCGCTGCGTGGCAGTGGCGCACCATACATGTACTGTGCCCGGCGCTTCATCGCCGGCCCGGCCAGTACATTCTCGCTGATGGCATGTTCGAAGAAGCCTTGAGGGGCGATGACCTGAACCTTGCCGGCCTTTACGTCGGCCTCATCGATCACCCCGCGCACGCCGCCAAAATGGTCGACGTGTGGGTGGGTGTAGATCACTGCCACCACCGGCCGCTGCGGGCGATGCCTGAAGTACATGGCCAGCCCGGCCCGGGCGGTTTCCACCGACAGCAGCGGGTCCATCACGATCAGCCCCTGTTCGCCTTCGATCAAGGTCATGTTGGCCAGGTCCATGCCGCGTATCTGGTAGATGCGGTCGGTAACCTTGAACAGCCCGGCGATGGTATTGAGTTGGGCGATGCGCCACAGGCTGGGGTTGACCGTCGCCGGCGCCTCGCCCTTGAGGAAGGCGTAGCGCTGCAGGTCCCAGACCGTCTTGCCATCGGCATTGAGCACCGCCTGGTCGGCACTTTCCAGCAGGCCGCGGCGGGCGTTGTCGAAGTCTGCCCGGTTCTCGAAGGGCAGGCGCTGCAGCCACTGCTGGTTGCTTTGGCGCGTCAGCTCGGTGGCATCCTTGGCCGGTGCCTGGGCCAGCACCGCAGAGGGCAGGGCGAGGGCCAGCAGGGTGGGCAGGTAGCGTAGGCGCATAGGGGTGGTCCTTGTTGTTATGGGGGCCACCACTCTAAGGACATCGATTGCCAGCGAACCAATACCACTCTCGCATGGGTGGCCATACCTGAATGCGATGGCTCAGCCGGCGCGAATGTCCATGATGCGCGCGACCAGCCAGGCCAGTGCCGGGTCGTGCTGACGATGGGCAAGGTACACCAGTTCCAGCTCGAAGGGCTCCAGGGCGAAGGGCAGGTCAAAGACCTGCAAGGGCAGTAGCTGGGCGAAATGGCGGGCCAGTGCGGTGGGCAAGACCACGCACAGGTCGGAGCTGGCCGCCAGGTGAGCGGCCTGCAGGTAATTGGGCGTGGTATAGGCGATGCGCCGCGCAAGGCCCTGTTCGGCCAGCCACTGGTCGACCATGCCCCGGGTCTGGCCGCCGTGCACCCAGAGGTGACGCAAGCCCAGGAAGGCTTGCAGGTCGAGCGCGCCATCGACCTCTGGATGCCCCTGGCGCACCGCCACGTGCAGGGTTTCGCTGCGCCAGTGGCGGCGCTCGTAGCGCGCCGGCACATCGTCGAAGCGCCCCAGCACCAGGTCGAGTTCGCCACGGTCGAGGGCTTCGGCCGGCAGGTTGGGTGCCAGGTGCAGCACGTCCACACGCAGATGCGGCGCCTGGGTTTGCAAGGTGGCGAGCAACCTGGGCATGCACAATTGTTCGGCGAAGTCGGTCAGGGCGATGCGCAGTTGCCGGTGGCTGCGGCCTGGGTCGAAGCTGTCGCCAGCGCCGAGGGTCTGCTCGATCTGCTGCAGGGCCGCGCGAATTGGCCCTTCCAGGGCCAGGGCGCGGGGGGTTGGGCGCATGCGTCGGCCGACCCGCACCAGCAGCGGGTCACCGAGAATGTCCCGTAGACGCGCCAGGGCGTTGCTCACCGTCGGCTGGGTCAACGCCAGGCGCTCGGCAGCACGTGACACGTTCTGTTCACGCAGCAGCATGTCCAGCACACGCAGCAAGTTGAGATCGAAGTTGGCTATATTCATGCGAAAAATACATGGGATGGAAAATTAGAATTTCAAAAATAGTAGGCGCCTGACTAGGGTGGGGGCAATGCCTTTACACCGAATCAGGAGTGTCACCCGTGAGTACTTCCTATAACGTTCAGCAGGCTGCAGTGATCGGCGCCGGCACCATGGGCCGCGGCATCGTCATCAGCCTGGCCCGTGCCGGGCTGCCTGTGCTGTGGCTGGACAACGACCCCAGCGCCACCGAGGCAGGCCTGGCCATGCTTGCGCAGACGTGGGCGCAGCAGGTCGCCAAAGGCCGCATCGACCAGGCCCAGGCCGATGCCTGCCTGGCTCGCGTGCGGCAGGTCACGGCTTACACCGAGCTGGCCGAGGCCGACCTGGTGATCGAGGCGGTGTACGAAAACCTGGCGCTCAAGCAAGAGATCTTCCGCACCCTGGACAGCACACTCAAGCCTGAAGCGATCCTGGCCAGCAATACCTCGGCGCTGGACATCGATGCCATCGCCGCCGTCACCGGGCGGCCTGAACAGGTGTTGGGGCTGCACTTTTTCAGCCCGGCGCATGTGATGAAGCTGCTGGAGGTGGTGCGCGGGAAGTGCACCGCGCCCACAGTGCTGGAGGCGGCCGTGGCGCTGGGCCAGCGCATCGGCAAGGAGGTGGTGGTCGCTGGGAACTGCCCCGGTTTCATTGGCAACCGCATGTTGCGCACCTATGTCGCCGAGGCCCGCCAGTTGCTGCTCGAGGGTGCCACGCCGCGGCAGGTGGACGAGGCGCTGCAGGGGTTCGGCTTTGCCATGGGGCCGTTCCGCATGTACGACGTGGTAGGCATCGACCTGGAGTGGCGCGCACGTCAATTGGCCGGGCAGGGGATGGATGCCCCGTTGGTCCAGGTCGACAATGCCCTGTGCGCGCTCGGTCGCTTCGGGCAGAAGGTTGGCCAGGGCTATTACCGGTACGCACCCGGCAGCCGCGAAGCCGTGCATGACCCCGAAGTGGATGCCTTGGTGCTCAAGGTCGCTCAGGACCTGGGTGTGCGTCGGCGTCCGATCGACGATGAGGAAATCCGTGAGCGCTGCCTGCTGGCGCTGGTCAATGAAGGGGCGAAGATTCTCGAGCAGGGCATAGCCAGCAGCAGCCAGGACATCGACCGGGTCTACTTGCATGGCTATGGCTTCCCGGCAGAGACGGGCGGGCCGATGTCCTGGGCCGATCGGCAAGGGCTGGGGCTGCTGCTGGCGAGGCTGGAGCGGCTGCAAGGCCTGTTTGGCGAACACTGGCGCCCGGCGGGTCTTCTGATGCGGCTGGCGGCAGCTGGCAAACAGTTGGCTGACGTGAATGAGGGCCGCGTATGAACTACCGAGCCCCCCTGCGTGACATGCAGTTCGTCCTGCATGAGGTGTTCGATGTGGCGCAACATTGCGCCCGCCTGGGCAACGGTCTGGACCGTGAAACCATCGATGGCATCCTTGAACAGGGCGCTCGCTTTGCCAGCGAGGTGGTGGCCCCGCTCAATCGCCAGGGCGACGAGCAGGGCTGCCGCCTGGAACAGGGGCAGGTGCTGACCCCCGAAGGCTTCCGCCAGGCCTACCGGCTGTATGTCGAGCAGGGCTGGGGCGGCATGACTGGCCCGACCGAGCACGATGGCCAGGGCCTGCCGCAGATGGTCGCAGCCTGTTTCCACGAAATGCTGATGGGCGCCTCGCTGTCGTTTCGCATCTATTCGGGCCTCACCGAAGGCGCTGTGCTGGCGCTGCATCGCCATGGCAGCCCGGCGCTCAAACGCGACTACCTGGGCAAGCTGGTCAGCGGCGAGTGGGCCGGCACCATGTGCCTGACCGAACCGCAGGCTGGCACCGACCTGGCGCTGTTGCGTACCCGGGCCGAGCCGCAAGGCGATGGCAGCTATCGCATCAGTGGCAGCAAGATCTTCATCAGTGGCGGCGACCAGGACCTGACCGACAACATCATCCACCTGGTGCTGGCGCGCCTGCCCGATGCGCCGGCCGGTGTGCGCGGCATCAGCCTGTTCCTGGTGCCCAAGTTCGAGTGCGCGGCCGACGGTGGGCCGGGGGTGCCCAACGCCTTGGGCTGCGGTGCCCTTGAACACAAGATGGGCATCAAGGGGGCAGCCACCTGCGTGATGAACTTCGACGGCGCCCGCGGCTGGCTGGTGGGTGAAGCCAACCAGGGCCTGGCGTGCATGTTCACCATGATGAACGATGCGCGCTTTCAGGTGGGGCTGCAGGGGCTGGGCATTGCCGAAGCTGCCTTCCAGGGCGGCCTGACCTACGCCCGCGAGCGCTTGCAGTCGCGTAGCCTGGCCGGCCCGGTGGCGCCCGAGCGCAGTGCCGACCCGATCATCTGCCACCCTGATGTGCGGCGCATGCTGCTGACCCAGAAGACCCTCAGCGAGGGTTGCCGGATGCTGGCGGCCTATGCTGCACAGGCGCTCGACCTGGAGCAGGGTGCGGCGCAGCCTGAAGTGCAGGCTGCCGCCGGGCGTCGGGCAGCGCTGCTGATTCCGGTGGTCAAGGCCTTCCTCACCGATGTCGGCCAGGAGGTCGCCAGCCTGGGCGTGCAGCTGTATGGCGGCCATGGTTACATTCGCGAGTGGGGCATGGAGCAGTTGATGCGCGACAGCCGCATCACCCAGCTGTATGAGGGCACCAATGGCATTCAGGCCCTGGACCTCGTGCGACGCAAGGTGCTGGCCGATGGTGGCGAACAGCTGCGCCTGTTGATCGATGACCTGCTGGAGGCGGCGCACGCGTGCCGCGCAGATGACCTGGCAGCGATGGCCGAGGCGGTGACCCTGCGCCTGCAGGAGTGGCGCAACCTGAGCGCCGAGGTGCTCGATGCCTGCCGCTGCGACCCCCAGGAAATTGGCGCGGTGTCGGTCGATTTTCTTGCCTATTCAGGCTATGTGCTGCTGGCTGCGCTGTGGCTGCGGGCGGCCGAGCGGGCCCGTGCGGCACTGGCCGCCGGCAGCGGCGACAGCGCTTTCTATCAGGCCAAATTGCACGCAGCGGACTTTTACTGGCGGCGCATCCTGCCGCGCGCAAGTGCCCACTGTGAGGCTTTGCGTGGCGGCGCGCAGTGCCTGATGAGCCTGAATGAAGCGCACTTCGCCTTCTGAGCGCTGCGCCGTTCACCCACAAGAACAAAAGGACCCTGAACATGCAGCCATTCAGTTTTGCCACGACCGCTCACCTGCTCTGCGAACCGGGCGCTGCGGGTCGCCTGGCCCAGTTGTGTCAGCAACGCGGCGTGCGCCGCGTGCTGATCGTTACCGACCCCGGTCTGGTCAGCCTGGGGATGCTTGACGACATCCTGCCTGGCTTCACCCGGGCGAACCTGAGTGCGGCGATCTTCAGTGATGTCAGCGCCGACCCCAGCCATGCCTGCGTGCTGGCTGCGGTCGGCCGTGCCCGGCATATCGGTGCCGAGCTGATCGTCGGTTTCGGTGGCGGCAGCTCCATGGATGTCGCCAAGCTGGTCGCGCTGCTGGCCCACCCAGGGTGCGACCAGACCCTGGAGGCGGTGTATGGCATTGACCAGGCCAAGGGCCAGCGCCTGCCCCTGATCCAGGTCCCGACCACTGCGGGTACCGGCTCGGAGGTCACGCCCATTGCCGTCATCACCACCGGCGAGTGCGCCAAGATGGCGGTGATTTCACCGCTGCTGCTGCCAGACCTGGCGCTGCTCGATGCCGAGCGCACGCTGGGCCTGCCACCTGCGATCACGGCCGCCACGGGCATCGATGCGATGGTGCATGCCATCGAAGCCAGCACCAGCAAGTTCAAGCGCAACCCACTGTCCAGCCTGCTGGCCCGCGAAGCCTTGACACTGCTGGCAGGCAACCTCGACCAGGCAGTCCACAACGGCGGTAATCTGCAGGCCCGTCAGGCCATGCTGCTGGGGGCTTGCCTGGCCGGCCAGGCGTTCGCCAACGCACCGGTCGCTGCGGTGCACGCCTTGGCCTACCCGCTGGGGGCGCGCTTTCACGTACCGCACGGGCTGGCCAATGCCTTGGTCCTGCCGCATGTCATGCGCTTCAACCGTAGCGAGGCATTCGCCGACTACGCGGCGCTGGCGCCGGCCTTGTTGGGCGAGCGGCTGGTGCCTGGCGGGCCCCATGAGTTGTGCAGCCAGTTCATTGCCGAGCTGGAGCAATTGGCACCTCGCTGCGGCTTGCCGAGCCGGTTGCGGGATGTCGGCGTGCCCCGGCACAGTTTGCAACAGCTTGCTGAAGAAGCGCTGCAACAACAGCGCCTGCTGGTGAACAACCCGCGCAAGGTCACCCTTGCCGATGCCGTCGAACTTTACCAGGCGGCGTTCTGATCATGGCCAGGGAACGCCCGCTACGCGGCGCCTATCGCCACTTCCAGCCGATCACCACGCGCTGGCACGACAACGACCTGTATGGGCATGTGAACAATGTCGTCTACTACGGTTTTTTCGACAGCGCGGTGAACACCTGGCTGATCGAGCATGCCGGTCTGGATATTCACCGCGACCCGGTGGTGGCCTATGTGGCCGGGTCTGCTTGCGACTACTTCGCCGCGGTCGCCTTTCCGCAGCGCATTGAAGTGGGTATCGCGGTCACGGGGATAGGCAACAGTTCGGTGCACTACGCGCTGGCCGTCTTCGTCGAGGGGGAACCTCAAGCGTGCGCGGCCGGGCGTTTCACCCATGTATTCGTCGATCGTCGTGAGCAGCGTGCGGTTGCCATACCAGGCAAGGTGCGCAGGGCCTTGGAACTGTTGGCGGTGTGAGGTCACCTGCGGGGCGGTGCTCGATTCGCGCCGCCCCATAAACCCGGGCAGCCCCGAACGCCTCTCTCAAGCCCCGCCCAGGCCATAACAATCTGGCATGGCACTGATCCGAAGACGCTATTTGTGAGCCCGCGTTCACTGCCCCGATAATCCAGATTACCGGTACCGCCTGCCTCGGCGACCGGCAGTTCATCTGTGCTACCCCACCTTTCACTCTCGAATAAAACAACAAGAGGTTAAGAGTGAGCGAATACATCCGTATCTGCCGGCGCCAAGCGCCGCTGGCGGCGCTATGCTGCCTGCTAGCCGCCCCGGCGGCTGCCTTGCAGTTCCAGGCCGGCCCGCTCGAAGGGCGGTTCGACACGGCGCTGTCGTTCGGCACTGCCGTCAGCACAGCCAACCCCGACAAGCAGCAGTTGCAGGCCGCCAACAGTAATGACGGGCGGCGGAACTACCGCTCGGGTGATGTGTTCTCGGCCATTTTCAAAGCAACCCATGACCTGGAACTGCACCGGGACAACGTTGGGGTGTTTCTGCGCGGCACCTACTGGTATGACACGGTGCAACGCGACCATAGCCAGCGTGCAGTCGACATCGACGACCACAACCGCCAGGCATCGGCTAAAACTGCCGCAGCGGAACTGCTCGATGCCTTTGCCTATGCCCTCTACGACATCGACGGCGAGCCCGGCTCGGTGCGCCTGGGCAAACAGGTCGTGAACTGGGGCGAAAGCCTGTTCATCCAGGGTGGCCTGAACGTGATCAGCCCGTTCAATCAGGCCGCGTTGCGCCGGCCAGGCTCAGAGGTCAAAGACGCGCTGGCGCCGGTCAACCTTCTGTATGTCACGCAGAACCTCAACCAGGCCCTGTCATTCGACGCCTTCTACCAACTGGACTGGGAGCAGACCCGGTTGGACAACTGTGCGACCTTCTTCTCCAACAACGACTTCATGCCCGAGGGCTGCCAAGGCCTGGACGTGGGTGGGCAGATGGTCGCCAACCCGGGTGTTTCCCAAGCGCTGGCGTCCCTGGGTGTGACACTCACCGATGAGGGCGTGCGCGTGCCGCGTGGGGCCGACCAGGATGCGCGCAATGGAGGCCAATGGGGGTTTGCCTTGCACTGGTATGTGCAATCGCTGGATACCGAGTTTGGCCTGTTCGCGGCCAACTACCACAGCCGCTCTCCCTACCTGGGCACAGTCAGCAGCCGCTACTACGCCAATACCGGTTTTGCCAGGGACCTGTGCAGCACGGTTGGCGTGCCACTGTCTGGCTGCGGTGCCTTCCTGGCGTCGAGCAGCGGGCAGTCCCTGGCCGGCGCCCTGCGCATGGGAACCTCGCAGTACCTGGCGCAGTACCCCGAGGATATCCGGCTCTACGGCATCACCTTCGCCACCACCCTGCACAACGGCACCGCCGTGCAGGGGGAGTTGAGCCACCGCCCCAACCAGCCGGTGCAACTCAACGGTAACGATGTGCTGCAGTCGCTGCTCAACGCCCCGGGCCGCAGCCCGCTCAACGCCGAAGGCCTGCGCCCACCCACCGACGACACCTTGTTCGACGGGTATCGACGCAAGGAAGTGACCCAGGCCCAAGTGTCGGCGATGCAGGCGTTCAGCCAGGTGATGGGCGCCAACCAGCTGCTGCTGATGGGGGAGGTGGGCGCAACCTATGTGGGCGGGCTCGAGGGGCGTTTCGGGCCGCGTTATGGTCGCTCGGGGGCCTACGGCAATGGTGAGCTGGCCGATAACAGCCTCTGCCAGGCGATCTCGAAAAGCCCTGCGGACTGCAACGGCGAAGGGTTCGTCACGCCGTTTTCCTGGGGCTACCGGCTGCGGGCGACCTGGAGCTACCAGAACCTGGTCCCGGGCCTGGACATCCGCCCTAACCTGGCCTGGTCCCACGACGTGAAAGGCTATTCGCCTGCCGATGGGTCGGGCTTCAATGAAGGCTCGCGCTCGATCAGCCTGGGCGTGGACGTGGCGCTGGCCAGCAAGTACTGGGCAAGCCTTGCCTATACCGATTATCTCGATGGCGATTACGGCACCCGCGGCGACCGCGACTACGTGGCCGTGAGCGTGGGCGCCAACTTCTAGACCACTCAAGGAGGCAAGACTATGTCCAAACGCAGCATACACCCATCACCGGCCAACCTGCCGGCCATCGCTTTGATGCTGGCCGGTACACTTGCCCCGGGCGTGGCCAGCAGCGCACCGGCAGAGCAGGGCGTGATGCAAGGGTTTCCCCCTGCACCGCAGTTGCGCGTGAACCAGGCCAACGCGTTCCAGCCCCCGTTCCTGCGCTGGTCCATGCGCCACGCCCGCGAGGTTTCGCCGACCCGGGGCATCGGCCGCGCGTCCACGCCGCTGGCCTTGCCGACAGGCACCGAGCTGGCGCTTGACCAGGTGGCGTTCACTGCCGGCGAGCAGCCCCTGACGTTGGCGAGCTACCTGCAACAGACCAGCACCGACGGGCTCATCGTGCTGCACCGTGGCCAGGTGGTGTACGAGCGTTATCTGGAGGGTTTCCAACCCGGGCAGCCGCATATCTGGGCCTCGATGACCAAGTCCGTGACTGGCCTGATCGCCGCCCAACTGATCGCCGAAGGCACGCTGGACCCGCAACGTACATTGGCGCATTACGTGCCGGAACTCAGCGGCACGCCATTTGGCGAGGCGACGGTGCAGGCCAACCTGGACATGCAGGTGGCGGTGGAGTACCCGCCGCAGATGCCGCCGGACCTGGGGCTGTTTGCCGCCACGGGGCTCATACCTCGCGCCGAAGGCATGCCGGGGGATATCTACAGTTTCCTCCAGCACGCACGAAAGGCGCCCGACTCAGGCGCCAAACCGCTGTTTTTCTACCAGAACGGCTCACCCGAAGCGTTGGCCTGGGCACTGCGGCGCATCACCGGGCTGAACTGGGCGCAACTGGTTGAACAACGTATCTGGTCACGCTTCGCCCAGGACGATGCCTATGTGCAAGTCGACCCGCTCGGTACCGAGATGGCCAGCGGCGGTATCAGCTGCAACCTGCGCGACACGGCGCGCTTCGCTGAACGGGTGCGCCGTGAGCTGGCCCGTGACGTCAAGGGTGACAGTTTCAACCAAGCGGTGCGCAGCACGTTCCAGCCCGCTGACCCGGCGTCGTTCGCCCAAGGCAACCTTGCCCCCGGCCGCCCGGGCTACGCTTATCGCAACTACTGGTATCAGAAAAACGATGGCGACGGCTCTGTCGAGGCCAGCGGGCGCTTCGGTCAGAAAATCTATATCAACCCGCGCCGCGAAGTAGTGATCGTCAAGCTGTCGGCCACTGCCGACCAGGCCCGGCGCGCCACCCGTGCCGACGGTGAGGCGAAAGTCACTGCACGCGTGGTGGACTCACCGGCGACGTTCAACGGCATGGTCACTGCGGTGTTGGCGGCGCTGCCGGGTTGAGCGGTGTGGGGCGTTCGGCGAATCGTTATCATGCGTGCCATCTTGCTGTGCTGTTCAACGCCCTATACCAGGTTCACTGCGCCGGAGGTGCAACATGAGCATTGATTGGATCAACTTCACACCCTGGAGTGCTTTGGGGGGAGGGGCCTTGATCGGGCTGGCCGCCAGCCTGTTCATTCTGGCCAATGGCCGCATCGCCGGCATCAGCGGCCTGCTTGCAAGTGTGATGCAAAGGGGCAGTGAGGGCTGGGGTGAGAAGGCGCTGTTTGTTCTCGGCCTGCTGATTACGCCTTTGCTGTGGGGGCTGTTCGCCGTGCTGCCGGAAATCGAAATCGATACCCCGTGGCCGGCGTTGGTGATTGCCGGGCTGCTGGTTGGCTTGGGGACACGATACGGCTCGGGTTGTACCAGTGGCCACGGCGTGTGTGGTGTCTCCCGCTTGTCTCCCCGCTCCATCGTGGCGACGGTGTGCTTCATGGCCAGCGGTTTTGCCACCGTGTACGTCATCCGCCATGCGCTGGGGGCCTGAGAATGAACAAGTTGACGGCTTTTGTCGCCGGGTTGATCTTTGGTCTGGGCCTGCTGTTGGCAGGAATGGCGAACCCCGCCAAAGTGCTGGCTTTTCTCGATGTGACCGGGGCCTGGGATCCGTCACTTGCACTGGTGATGGCCGGGGCCATCGCGGTGGCGGCTGCGCCGTTGAATTGGGCCCGCAAACACCAGCGGTCGTTGCTGGGCGCCCCTATGCAGTTACCTGTGAAAAGAGAGCTGGACGCCCGTCTGATCGGTGGCAGCCTGGTGTTCGGCATAGGCTGGGGCATTGCCGGCATCTGCCCGGGGCCTGCGGTCGCTATCTCGCTCACCGGGCACTGGCAGATACTGGTATTCGTATTGGCCATGCTGGCGGGGATGTATGCGTTCACTGTGCTGCAGGGGCGGCGTACACCCTGAGGAGGTGCCCGCCGCCTGTTTGCATGGATCACGCTGTCCTGAAACGAACGTCAGGCACAGGCCAACTCTTGCGTCTACAGATGTCCAGGTCAGTCAACGGTTGCTACATAAACCACCCGGTCACGCCCATTCTGCTTGGCGCTGTAGAGCCCGGAGTCGGCGCGTTCCAGCGCCCGGTCGAGGTGCTCTTGATCGTTGAGCAGCGTGCAGCCGATGCTCAGGCTGACACGCAGCGGGCCGGTGGGCAGTTGTAGCGGTTCGCTGCCAATCATCTGCCGCACCCGCTCTGCAATCCCCTTGAGCTCTTCGCTGTCGTTGACCATGACCAGCGCGACGAATTCCTCGCCGCCCTGGCGCACCACCAGATCGTCCGGGCGCAGCGCTGCGCGCAGGCGGCGGGCGCATTCGCACAGCACCTGATCGCCAGTGGCATGGCCATACCGGTCGTTGATGCGTTTGAAATGGTCGAGGTCTGCATAGATCGCCCCCAGGCGCAGGCTGCTCTGTGCTGCGCGGCGCCGCTCGTGGTCCTCGAACGCTGTCAGACCGTTGCGGTTCCACAGCTGCGTCAAAGGGTCGAGCATGGCCTTGCGCTGCTCTCGGTCCATTTCCAGGCGCAGGTCACGGTTGGTCTGGATCAGGCCACGCAACTGCAGATAACCCTCTGCGAGGGTGGCCAGGTCCTTGAAGTTGGCTTGCTGCGTCTCGTTCAGCGTGCGCGGGCGAGGGTCGAGCATGCACAACGTCCCTATGGCTTTGCCATTCCCCGCGCGCAACGGATGGCCAGCGTAAAAGCGGATGTAGGGTGGGCTGAGTACCAGCGGGTTGTCGACGAAACGCGGGTCATGCGTGGCATCGGGCACCAACAAGGTGCCTTCGCCAAGGATGGCGTAGCCACAGAATGAAACGTTGCGCGGCGTCTCGGTGGCCTCCAGCCCGATACGTGCCTTGAACCACTGGCGCTCCTGGTCGATCAGGCTGATCAGCACGGTGTCCACTTGCGCCAGTTGCTGGGTAAGCCGTACCAGGGTGTCGAGGTAATGCTCGGCCGGTGTGTCGAGCAGGTGCATCTCATCCAGAGTGCGTTGGCGGGCTGCTTCGTCGGAGGGCAGGGGACAAGCTGGCATGGGGCTTCCTTTTTCTGGGGGTGCGGGCGGCACCTGTCAGAGGCTGCGGCATTCGTTGCGAGGACAGGATCAGCACGCGATTTTCTAGCAAAACGGGATGTTCTGGTATAGGACGCAAACTGCAGCATTTCCAGGCCAAATGCTAAATCCGCAGGCCAGGCTCAAGGACGCATTCACGCCTGATAGTTCGGCAACAGTATGGCCCACCAGCCACGTCAGGTCAGGACCATTCCCGGCAGGTTGTGAAGTGGTAGCGCTTTGGGCAGGAGAGGCCCCTCGTGCTCGGCGAAAAGGCCATGGCAATCAAGGTCAAATCGACGCGCTAGAGCGCAGCGAACGATGCGGTACAGGTCCGATGAACCCGTTCCATGAGAACGTAACGTTATGGTATAACGTTTTCATAAAGCAAAAAGAGGCCCTGCCTCCTGTCGCTATCGCCAACCACCACTCAACCCCGCCTCAGGAACCTTCATGCGATTCACCCCAGCTTCGTTAGCCATCTTCACAGCAATGTTCACACCTGAAATCCTCGCCGAACAGACGGGTAACTCCACCATCATCCTCGGTGATGTGAATATCACCGAAACTGCCGCTATAGCCCTGAGCACTGAAAATGTGCTGACCTCGGTCGATGTCCTGGGCGGCGATCAGGTGCGAGACAAGAATGTGATGAACAGTTGGCAGCTGTTGGGGCAGATGCCGGGCATCCAGTTGACTGAAACAGGGCAAGGCGCCGAGTCAGGCAAGGTCACCTTCCGCGCATTCAATGGCGAGGGCTACATCAACGGCATCAAGACCTTGATCGACGGTGTGCCGAGCAATGTGAACAGTGGTAACCAGCGCTTCATTGACATGATCTTTCCGCTGGACATCGAGTACATCGAAGTCGTGCGCGGTACCAACGATCCGCGCTATGGGCTGCACAATATCGGTGGCAACATCAATTTCGCGACCCGCCAAGGCGGGAACTATGTCGATAGCCGTGTGACATACGGCAGCTTCGACACGCGTGAAGTGCAGTTGGCAGTTGGGCATGAAGAGGGGAATTTCGCCCAGAACTATATCCTCGCCAAACAGGACAGCAACGGTTTCCGCGACCACAGTGAGTCCAACAAATATGCGCTTGGCGGCAAATGGTTCGTCAGCAACGATGAACAAGACTTCCGTGTCGGCCTTATCGCTCGCCTTTACCACCACCAGGCCCAAGAGTCTGGTTTCCTCACCCGCGAACAACTGCACGCCAGCCGCACCCAATCGCCGGCCAAGAACGCCAATGACGGTGACGACCGCGACATGAAGCAGCTGAGCCTGCACGCCGACTGGCAGCTCGCCGACGACCTGAGCCTGAGCAGCAAGTTGTACTACAACAGTTACAACGATGACCGAACCATCACGTTCACCGATTACCAGCCCGGCAACGCGCCACGCCAGCGTCGGCAGTGGGATGAGCAGCAGCGCGGGATGCTCAGTAACCTGACCTGGCGCGCTAACGATGTGCTGACGCTGGATGGCGGCATCAACTACGAGGAGCAGGACAATGAGTATCGTCGCCTGCGCTACAGCTATGGGATCCCGACCGACTTCGATGCCCCTGCGGCACGTGTGCAGAATGACGACACTTACACCCTGCGCAATATTGGCGGTTATGTGCAGGCGGTCATTCAGCCTACCGACGCGCTGAAGATCATCCCAGCCATGCGCGTCGACAAGTTTTCTGGCAACAGCGAGACGCTTGGCGAGGTCAAGGGATCCCTGCAGGATTATGGCTGGATCCGCCAGCCGAAGCTGAGCGTCATCTACAGCGTCACCCCGGAGATCGACCTTTACGCCAACTGGGGGCGTACTTTCCAGATTCTTACCGGCTCTGGCGGGCCAGCTTATAGGGTGCCTGGGCAAACCTCGTACGACCCGTCGATCAACACCGGCAAGGAAGTCGGCATCAAGTTTCAGCCATTCCCTGGGGCTCAAGCGCGGGTTGCGCTGTGGCAGCAGGATGCGACCGATGAAGTTGCTAACATGCCCAGCACTGGCACCACGGTCGGTCTTGGCGAAACACGCCGGCGTGGCGTGGACATGCAGATCAGTGCTCAGCTGGACGATCAATGGACGGTATGGGCGTCCCACGCGATCCAGGAGGCCAAAGTGGTCAAGGCCTACGCGGCGAACGGCCAGTCTTTGGCGGGCAAAGAGGTATTTTCCACCCCGCGCTACATCAGCAATCTGGGCGTGGACTACCGATACAATGACGACTGGAAGTTCGGGGCGCAGGGGCGGGCGCAAGGCAGCTACTACATCGACGAGCAGAACGAGCAGGGCAAGTACGGTGGTTTCGTGGTCGTGGACGCCAGTGTCAGTTACCGCATCACCGCGTCAACCAGCGTGGATCTGCAGGTGAAAAACCTCTTTGACCGTGAGTACGAATATGTCTGGTATGACAACTTCTTCTGGGGCGGCGACGACCAGGCGATGTTCTCGCCAGCACCAGGCCGTTCAGCGTTCGTTTCGATAAACATGAGTCTTTGACAGGTCAGGGCATTGGCCAAGAGACTCTTGAGGGCGATCTAACGCCTTCAAGAGGTCTGCGGGATCAAAAAGCCAGTTCACCCTTCGCCGCGAAAAGCCGAGCCGCTCGTTGCAAGCGTTGCAAGTGGCAGGGGCCTACCTGATGCCTGGCCGCCTGATGGCTTTAGGTTTAAAGTCAACTTCAAGGTCAACAGGCATTTCAGGGTGAGGCATGAGAATAGGCGAACTGGCGAAAATCAGTGGATTGAATCCGTCACGCATCCGATTCTACGAGGCCAGAGGCTTGATCAGCTCCGTCGAGCGCAAGGCCAATGGATACCGCGACTATGCGCCTGATACCGAATGGGTTCTGGAACTGATAACCGGCGCACAAGCGGCAGGTTTTTCTTTGCAGCAGATCCGGCAATTGATGCCGATGAACGCCAGTGGCTGGCGGCATGACGAGTTGCTCTCAGGACTCAAACAGAAGGTGGAGGAAATCACTGTTCTGGAGCAACGGCTCGCACAGAACAAAGCGCAACTTCTGCTCGTCATCAAGGGCATTGAGGATAAGCCCGAGGGCATGGCGTGTGCCGACAATGCACAAATGCTGATCAATCGTTTGCGCGAAGAAGGGGTTGGCCAAGCCTCCGGCAAACCTGCGGTGAAGTCTCCCACGAGAAAAAACGCCCGCCAGGCGTCCGGGGCCTGACAGCCTCAGCGCGCCCCGTTGTCGCCACAAAGCACCGCCATCACGGCCTCAGCCACGGCTTTGGGCAATTGAACACGTTTTCGATACCGTAAGGAGCGATTCAAAATCGCCTGAACTTGAAAAAGGCATTGACCTTAAAGTTAACTTCAAGCTTAAGGTGGCCTCATATCCAGGTGAGGACTGCTCCATGAATGTGTTCGACGCCCTGATGCTTCCCAACGGTTCGACCGTCAAGAACCGAATCGCCAAAGCCGCCATGGAAGAGAATATGGCGGATGCCGACCAGGCGCCTTCCGAAGCACTCATGCGTTTGTATCAAGCGTGGGCGGACGGTGGTGCCGGCCTTATCATCACCGGCAATGTGATGGTCGACGGCCGTGCCATGACCGGGCCGGGGGGCGTGGTTTTACAGGACGATCAGCAACTGGACAAGTTCAAGCGCTGGGCGCGTATTGGTCGATCCGGCGGTGCGCAGTTCTGGTTGCAGATCAACCACCCAGGGCGGCAGATGCAGTCCAATCTTGGGCAAAAAACCTGGGCACCATCAGCCGTTCCGCTGGAACTGGGCAACATGTCCAAGCGTTTTGCCATGCCTCACGCGATGACCCCTGGCGTGATCGAAGAAGTTATTCAGCGCTTCGCCAACACCGCACGCCTGGGTGAACAAGCCGGATTCACCGGTGTGGAAATCCACGCCGCCCATGGCTATTTGTTGAGCCAGTTCCTTTCGCCGTTGACCAACCAACGGAACGACCAGTGGGGTGGCGCTTTGGAAAACCGGGCGCGCCTGTTGCTGGAAATCGTCAAGGCGGTAAGGGCCGTGGTTTCTGCGGATTTTGCGGTGGCGGTCAAACTCAATTCCGCCGATTTCCAGCGCGGAGGATTCACCACCGATGACGCGAAAAAGGTTGTTGAGCTGCTCAATGACCTGGGCGTCGACATGGTGGAGTTGTCGGGAGGCAGTTACGAAGTACCTGCCATGCAGGGGCACGCGCGCGATGGTCGCACCCTGGCTCGCGAAGCGTATTTCGTCGAGTTTGCCCGTGATCTCCAAACCGTCGCCAGAATGCCGGTGATGGTCACCGGCGGTATACGTCGCCGCCCGGTAGCTGAAAGCGTCGTGCAGAGCGGGGTGGACATGGTAGGCATGGGAACGGCGTTAGCCATCGATCCGCACCTGCCTCGTGCCTGGTTGCAGGGGAAAGACAACGCCCCTGAATTACCGCCGATCACCTGGAAAAACAAAGCAATCGCGGCCTTGGCGAACATGGCGGTAGTGAAGTTTCAATTGCGCAAACTAAGCCGGGGTAAAAAGCCCGACCCGAGCGTGTCGCCGCTGCGCGCGCTGATCCTGCAACAGCTCAACATGGCTTTTCGTACTCGCCAGTATCGTAAATGGAGTGAAAGGTCGGAGCATTACAACGGACTGAGAGACGCAAGATGACCCGTGCGCAGGGCCAATCTGGTCACAAGCTTTCCACTATCCCGTGTGGTACTTGTCCCAGAGCTTGTTCCGGAATCGATCGCCTGGGTCGACTTGTGCTTTGAGTGCGAGCAGACGCCGAGCGTTTGGGTAGGCACTTGAGAACTGTTCCTGCGTTGCATGCAGTTGATAGGGAAGGTAGTAGGTACCGCCAAGCAACAGCGCAGCGTCGATGAGTTCGCGTGTCCACACACCAACCTGCTCGCGATCATCCACCTCCACGCGCTGCCAATAATAAAGCACGAAGGAAAACACCTCTTCGCGTGCCCAGGACAGAAACGAGTCGGGGTCGGCTGGTGCGTGTCGAATGGATATATTGACGGCGTCAACGCGGTGCGCCTGGAGGATGGCGGCCATTTGTTTCACGAACGCATTGAACTGTGCCACCGGCACAAAATACTCCTGCAATGCGTAGGTACCGTTCCGGGTTGCAATGGGGCCAAGCGAGGCGACATCCGCACTGGCCTCGTAGTTGCGCCGTACCACCGGTTGGTTGAAATAACGCAGTGGATCGATCACATCCTTGCGAAGCATTGGGCCGCCGGGAAGCTTGGTCACACTCCACATGACGGTCTGGTTGATTTTGTAAGACTGCCCCGGCGCAACCAGCCTTTCTGCGACCGTCAACGCTTTGTCCGAAGTGTGCCAAGTGACGGACGTGGCTGTGTCGAAAAAAGGGGGAGTCAAATCGGCGTTATGCAGGATGGCCTGTTCGTTGTTGCGCACTCGGTCATTGAAAAAACTCGGGTAATCAGCCGCTGGCATGCGCTGTATCTGACGTTCAATTATGGTGTTGGGCACCAGGTCCAATTCGACCTCAGTGATCACCCCCATCGCGCCATAGCCACCGATAGCAGCGTAGAAGAGGTCGGAATTCGTGGTGCGGGACGCTTCTAATGCCGAACCGTCCGCAAGCACCAGTTGCAGAGAACGCACAGAGTTGATGACCGGGCCAGCGCCGACGTAGCGTCCATGAGCGTTGACCGAGAGCGATCCGCCGACGGTGAAATTGGCATAGCTCTGCATGATTTTTATCGAGAGGTCGTCTGGGTCGATGACCGACTGCAAGTCACGCCACCGCATCCCTGTTTGCACGCGTATGACTCTGTTCTCAGGCGAGTATCGGATCACCTGGTCAAACTGCCGCATGTCGAGGTGCAGGCTGTCTTCGGTCGCAATTTGTCCCCCCATGCTATAACGGCCACCACCGATGCTGACTGGGCCTGACGACATAGCGAGCGCTCGCTGTATTTCGCCAGTGGTGCGGGGTGCGAACAGGCGATTGACCCAAATCGGATTGAGCATCGTCACATCGTTCACCAAGACGCCCGATGGTGCCGCCCATGACGACCAGGGCGCAAACACACTGACGGCAATCCCGGTCATGCCTGCCTGGAGTAGATGTCGCCGAGTGAGAGTAGGCGAGGACGCTGAAACGTTATGCAGTTGCGTATTGTCAACCAATTGCGTTGCCTCGCTATGAAGCGAAAATACCGTGCGTGTTCGGACTTCCAAGCAGACTAGCTGAATTGACCGTACATCGGAGTATGGCCGTTACCAGGCCTTCGCCAATGTTAGTTTTGCGTCCGAGCGTCGTGAAACCTGCGCAGCAGGTTGGCTCGTCAACTAACGACCTGGAAATCCCACACCTGTGGACTGCCCCCAAGAAGCTGACCCCTGGAGGCAGTCCAGGAATGTCACCAGCCTTCAGGTATGCGCTGTACCCGTGGGAGCCGCGCTTGCCGGCGATGGGCCGCGAAGCGGCCCCGGTTGCAGATGTTCGCCCTGGTCAGGCAGTTCAGCCCTTAGTGCATCATGCCCAGCTCGGCATCATCCATCAGTGCTTTGGCCAACGCACTCAGGTAGTGCGAGGCCCAGATCAGCTGTGGTTTACCGTCCATCAAGCCTTCGATGGTCAGGTCCCGCACATAGCCCATCAGCTCTGAAGCCTGTTCGCGGGCATTCTGGCAAGGGATACCCGCTTCGATGCGAAACAGTGGGTGTGTCTGGTTTTCACCCTGGTAGAACGTGGTCTTACCGACAGTGACTTTGGTGTCATCTGGGGTCATTGCGTTGCCCTCCCTGAAGGTTTAGGGCCTGGGCGAACGTCATGACGGACAACCCGCCTTTAGCTCAGCACCGGTCTCGCGCAGCGCGCTGTGCGTACGGGCTTGCCGGCCACAGCGCCCGCCCAGGCAACACAGGCTTAACGGCCTAGTGCAGGGTGCGTGGTTCGTTCGGCATCTGCAGTTGGATCAGGGCTGATTCGAGCAGCACGCGTAGCGACTCGAGCTCATGCATCGAGGCCATCATCAGAAGCGAGGCGGGCGTTCTGGGCTGTAGCGAAACAGCCTGCTGCGCCACGCTCTGCGCGCACAGGGCGAACTCCGCAGCCTGGATGATCGTGTCTTCGAGGGAGTGGTGGTTGTGGGGTGGATCGGGGACCATTTTGAGCATTGCATAGTACCTTCAATTAGGCGGTCACCTATCCGCTGTCAAACAGAAGGGTGGCAGCTGTACATGGGTTGACAGACCGGCGGACTATGCAAGTTCCGGCGCACGCAAGCGTGCCCGCACGTACAGCCGCCATTGAAGGCAAGCCGTATGCATAATACCGTCGCGGCCTGTCAAAGCCGATCGCTGAACAACAGCGACCCGCCGAGACTAGAATGCAGCCCAAGCGACCGCAACGGAAAAAGTGCGGCGGGAGTATGTTTGGGAAATGGACTACAAGGAAGAGGCAAAATCTGATTTCTTGGCGTTTCAGCGCTCAAGATGTGGGTGACGGAGTCTTGAAACACCACAGGTCATGGCTCGGCACTTTCACCCATGGCTGGAGGAGCGGCTCGGTGACGCTCGGTATCATCGATTCGAGCGCTTGGACGGTGACCTGCCAGTCGGTTGCGGGGATTGGCCTTATGAGCATTGCCCGGCCTTCCTATCCATCGCACCCAACCCTGGGTAAGCGGGGGAGGGAGTTGAATGTGTTTGTCCATCCGGCCTATCGCCGCTGAGTTCTAGCCTTGGCCGTGATGCAAGCTGTTGATGCCGAGTTCGCTCGCCGAGGAATCACCTTCGCTGTCCTGCACGCCACCGCGACGGGCACATCGCTCTCTAAGGAAATCGGTTGGACTGGGGCGGCGGAAATTGCCAGATCCATGAGTTGATGGTGACCGCATTCGACCCGTTGCGGCCAACCAATTTGATTGCCTGGAGGCATGTACCACGGCGCAACGGAGTCGACCCAAAACGGCCATTGGTGTATGGCGAGGGAAATGGTCACCTGGCGTTTCACGTCCCCACGCTTTAGGCTACCGCCGGGCTCGAGGGAGTCCGTTACCACGCTAAACGCAATGACTGAAGGATCAAAATATGGATATTAAATTGGCTCGGCTGGGTGCAGCCATGGGATTGGCCGTGGTTTTGGCAGCTTGCTCGGAGGAAAAAGTGCCCGAGCCGACAGCAGACAACTGTGCTCCGGTGATGTACGAAAAGAATCTGTCGAGCTTATCGAAAGAGTCGAACCGTAACGAGTTCATCGCAAACTGCAAGAGTTTCCTCGCTGCGAAGAAAATGACCAATTGGGAATTCAAGAAAAGCCCAGAAGACAATTTCTGAGAATCTAGCCTGACAAGCCACCTCGGCCAATAAGGAGCCTACGGGCTCCTTATCTTTCGGATCGCGCTCAGCGGACCTATTGCCCAGAACCGCCGTTCTCGGATGGCTCCAGATCATCGCACTTATCGATGAGATCTTCCGTTTTTTTGCCATCTGGTAGCGTCTCCCAGTACTCAGGAGTGCAATGCTCTTCTGACACTGAATAATCAGCCTCATCGACCGCCATGGCGAAACCTGAAGCAAGCGCAGCAGTGAGAAAAATTACAGATTTAGTCTTTTAGAAATTGGGCAAGACGGTTGCTTCCATAGGTAAAGCGCAGGCCTGAAGAATTGCGCGGTCGCGGTGGGAGCCGCGCTTGCCGGCGATGGGCCGCGAAGCGGCCCCGGTTGCAGATGTCCGCCATGGTCAGGCAGTTCAGCCCTCAGTGCATCATGCCCAGCTCGGCATCATCCATCAGTGCTTTGGCCAACGCACTCAGGTAGTGCGAGGCCCAGATCAGCTGTGGTTTACCGTCCATCAAGCCTTCGATGGTCAGGTCCCGCACATAGCCCATCAGCTTTGAAGCCTGTTCGCGGGCATTCTGGCAAGGGATGCCCGCTTCGATGCGAAACAGTGGGTGGGTCTGGTTTTCACCCTGGTAGAACGTGGTCTTACCGACAGTGACTTTGGTGTCATCTGGGGTCATTGCGTTGCCTCCCTGAAGGTTTAGGGCCTGGGCGAACGTCATGACGGACAACCCGCCTTTAGCTCAGCACCGGTCTCACGCAGCGCGCTGTGCGTACGGGCTTGCCGGCTACAGCGCCCGCCCAGGCAACACAGGCTTAACGGCCTAGTGCAGGGTGCGTGGTTCGTTCGGCATCTGCAGCTGGATCAGGGCTGATTCGAGCAGCACGCGTAGCGACTCGAGCTCATGCATCGAGGCCATCATCAGAACCGAGGCGGGCGTTCTGGGCTGTAGCGAAACAGCCTGCTGCGCCACGCTCTGCGCGCACAGGGCGAACTCCGCAGCCTGGATGATCGTGTCTTCGAGGGAGTGGTGGTTGTGGGGTGGATCGGGGACGACCTTTAACATAGCTATTTACCTTTTTTGTGCTGCCACCTATCTGCTGTCAAACAGAAGGGTGGCAGCTGTACGTGGGTTGACAGACCGGCGGAAATAGCTAAGTTCCGGCGCACGCAAGCGTGCCCGCACGTACAGCCACCATAAGGGGGCCGCACACTATTTGCCGTCACAGCCTGTCAAAGCTGTATCGTTGATGAGCAACGACCCGCCGAGACTAGAACGCAGCCCAAGCGACGGCAACGGAAAAAGTGCGGCGAGAGTATGTTTGGGAAATGGACTACAAGGAAGAGGCAAAATCTGATTTCTTGGCGTTTCCAGCGCTCAAGAGGTGGGTGACGGAGTTTTGAAACCCCACAGGTCATGGCTCAGCACTTTCACCCATGGCTGGAAGAGCGGCTCGGTGACGCTCGGTATTTTGGATTCGAGCGCTTGGATGGTGACCTGCCAGTCGGTTGCGGGGATTGGCCTCATGAGCATTGTTGAGGCTGCTCAGCCGAAGCAATGAACGGGTTATAAGAATGGAATTAACGTGGCAACTGCGACACCGGCTTGAACCAAGAGCGTGACCGAGAGCCATTTGGGCTCCCGCCGGATAAACCAGTAAACCGCGTTGAATATCATTGAAATCACGTTGGTGAGCGCCAGGATCGCAAACGCAAGAATGCCCGAGATCTTGACGGGGGAAGTGGTTGGCGACTGAAGTACGTAAAGCGCCAGGATCGGGCCAAGGATCACTGTTGTGATCGAAAGGCCAGCCACCGTGCGGGTGAATTTCAAAGCCTCGTCGGGCGTCATTGCGTGGGATGTCCTTCTATGTCCGGGCTTGTGGCATCACTGCCAATGGGTACATTCTGCGGCGTCCACGTAAGGGTTCACAAGGACATCCATGATTCCCGTCGATATGCCGCTCATGTTGCTCGGCTACATGATCTACGTCTTTTCCGGGCTTGCACGCATCGCCCCCATCCAGTACTTGAGCGTTCCAAATGGAGGGTCACGTGCTTGCTTCGCCATGTTGCTCAACTGGCCGCGATCATGACCGACATTCGTCACCTCATGCGCAACGATCAGATGCTGCTGATCGTCAACGGCCGTTTGCACGTTATAGCCAACGGTGCCACTGCCCCGACCACCAAATGACATGGAGCGAGCATCGGGATCTGTGAGAGAGATTTGTTTGTCTGGGGTTTGAAGTAGCTGCGCTCAATGTCTTTGAGCTTCTGCATCTGCTGTTTCAGCGTTTCGATCTTCTCTTTCAGTCGCTCGGCCTTGGCCACAGCCACCTCCGGCATTGCCCGGTCCGCCGAATCCATCGCTGTCAGATAGCGCTCAATACTCTGCTCGACTTGCTGCATACGGGCCTTCACCTTGGCCTGGGTGAAGTTACGGTCGCGATTGTTCACGGCTTTGAACTTGCTGCCGTCGATGGCAATGATTGAGTCGGAGAACAGGTTGAGGTTGCGACAGAGGATCACGAACTGACGGCAGACACTGCGAATGGCTTTACCGTTGTCCTTGCGAACGTCGGCGATGGTTTTGAAATCTGGAGCCAGACGCCCCGTAAGCCACATCAACTCGACATTGCGTTCAGCTTCACGCTCGAGCCGGCGGCTGGACTGAATGCGGTTTAGGTAGCCGTAGATGTAGATCTTCAGCAGGACCGCTGGATGGTAGGCCGGGCGACCTGTTGCTGCCGGATCGACGCCTGCGAAACCGAGCGCGCTCAGGTCGAGTTCATCGACAAAACATCGACCACTCGCACTGGGTTTTCATCGGTGATGTAGTCATCCAGGCACTCTGGCAGCAATGTGACGTGCGTCCGAGCCTTACCTTCGATGAACCGCTTCATGATTGTCCCCGCCACGATCACGACGGTCAGAAGGTTAGACAACTGCGGGCGTTTTCACACAGCCTGGACCCATAGCTGCCGTTTGCTAGGGGCAGCTATGAGCCAAAACCGGACGCTCAAAGGTATCTGTGAATGCAGAGGCGATTCAATGTTCTTGTGAGGCTCAGAACGGGTTCAACGCTCCTTTACACGACTCGACAATCGAGGCCGCTTCGCGGCCCGTGGAATCACAGCTTGATCCAGGTCGCCTTCAGCTCGGTGTACTTCTCCAGCGCATGCAGCGACTTGTCACGGCCGTTGCCCGACTGATTGAAGCCGCCGAACGGCGCGGTCATGTCGCCGCCATCGTACTGGTTGACCCCGACACTGCCCCCGCGCACGGCACGGGCGGTCTTGTGGGCCTTGGAAATATCCGAGGTCCAGATACCAGCGGCCAGGCCATATGGCGTGTCGTTGGCGATGGCGATGGCGATGGATTCTTCGGCGGTACCCACCGCGACCGCGCAGTTCTTCAGGCCCGCGCATTACCTATGGAAGCAACCGTCTTGCCCAATTTCTCAAAGCCGGCGCATGTCCACTGGTTCAGCCAACCAAAAAACACAAACGTATCAGCAGAGAAAGACACAACCTGTTTTGAGCACCATCACCGACGCTGGTGAAAACTTCGGTTGACATTGAAGCTTGCTTGAACGTTACGCTCCCAGCACTGCTGAGGCCTGCAATCGGTCGCTATGCGACTGTGCATCATCGCTATGCCTCTAACAGGCATCCGCAGGATGGTCACCGTTCAGGTTGTGGCGAGCAGACCGGACGAGTTGTGAGAAGCGAATTTATCGATGATGGTCAGCTACTACGTTGTTGGTCATGAACGAATCAGGAAACGATGGCATGGAAACAAAAATAAATACGCCAGCAGAGATGCGCTGGATGATTTACGGCGCTAACGGTTATACCGGGGAGCTCATTGCTCGGGAGGCCGTACGGCGAGGCTTTAGGCCTGTTTTGGCCGGACGTAACCAGGAAAGCATTCAAGCGCTTGCTCTTGAATTGGGGTTGGCGTTTTGTGTATTCGGGCTTGGTGAGGCTTCAGCTCTGGCTGATCACATCCAAGGCCAGTTGCTAGTTCTGAACTGTGCCGGCCCATTCTCGGCTACTGCGGCACCCATGATGGACGCCTGCTTGCGCGCTGGCGCCCACTATCTCGACATTACAGGTGAGATTGCCGTATTCGAGTTGGCACAATCGTTGGGCAAGCGAGCCGAGCAAGCCGGTGTCGTACTTTGCCCTGGCGTGGGTTTTGACGTTATCCCGACCGACTGCGTGGCAGCCGCGTTGAAAGCGGCGCTTCCCGACGCCACGCACCTATCGCTAGGGTTTGACTCTCGATCGGGATTCTCTCCAGGAACTGCGAAGACCTCGGTCGAAGGCTTGGCGCAAGGCGGTAAAGTGCGCCGCGACGGCAGAATAGTAAGTGTGCCGCTCGCCTACAAGGTGCGCAGGATAGACTTTGGCGACGGCGAGAAAGATGCCATGACTATTCCTTGGGGCGATGTGTCCACCGCGTACCACACCACCGGAATTCCCAACATTGAAGTATTCATTCCAGGCTCACCAAGCATGATCACCAACGCCAAACGCGCTAACTATTTCCGTCCGGTGCTTGGATTAGCCTGGGTGCAAAGGTTGATCAAGTCGCGTATCGCCAGGACGGTGAAAGGGCCTAGCGAGGAAAAGCGTGCCCTTCAGCCTACTTTCGTCTGGGGTGAGGTTGTCAACGCGCGCGGAGAAAAGAGGACCGCCAGACTATGCACAGCAAATGGCTACAGTTTGACGATTACTGGCTCACTGGCAGTCGTGGAATATCTCATGAAGTCTGAACCCGTGCCTGGCACCTACACACCTGCCAAACTGGTTGGCTCAAGGTTGGTAAGCCAGCTGCCGGAATCGAGCCCTCTCCAGATCAGCTAGCTCAGAATGCTACAGCCCAGGCGGACTAGAAGTCCGTCTCAGCTGCTACCAAGCTCATTCAAGATTTGTGTGAGCCCTTGACGGTAGGTCGTGACTTTGAAATCCGGAAAACGCTGCTTGTACTTCGAGGAGTCGAACAGGTTATCGTGCTCGTAACGTGGCAACAGCTCCCGCAGCTCACGAACTTGCTTGGATATCAGGCCTACCGCTGTCAGGGTCAATTTACCTAGAATTTTATAAGTAGCGTCCTTGCCAAAAATCTGAGAAGCGAGCGTGACAAACTGTTTGTAGGTCAGCCGTTCGTCGTCACAAGGAAGGTGCCAGGTCTGCCCGTATGCGTCTGTCGTGTTCCCCAATGCTGCCAGTGCCCGACTTGCATCCGGAGTCCAGATGAGTGTGCGCTGAGTATCGTCCCGCACGGGGACCCGAGGTAGCTTGCCGGCCTTCAGGTTGTCGATAACCAAGGTGTTAGTGATGCTTTGCGTCTTGCCTGGCCCATAAAACTCCGGAGCTCGCCCTATGACGACAGGAATGTCGCCTCGCTCCATCTCCTGCAACACCATCGATGCCATTCGCGCACGAACCTGTCCTTTACGACCGACCGGTTCGAAGGGCGTGTTCTCCGTCAGTAGACGATCATCCTGCGGATACATATAAGTGTTGTCGAAATAGACGAACCTGGCATCAGATGCGCGAGCCGCATCAAGAGCGTTTCGCAGCATCACAGGAAACTGCGTTTCCCAGAGTTGTGTGTCTGGCGGAAGTCCGGCTGTGAAATAAACGATGCTGCTGCCCTGGACGGCCTTGGCCGCCTGGCTAGCGTCGAGCAAGTCAGCTGCAACCAGCGTGTCAGAGTCGCTGACTTTGCGCGGATTTCGGCTGACCAGCCTTATATCCTCGGTGAAAGTCCGGTTCAGTTCTCGTGCCAGCTCTATGGCAATCTGGCCAGTTGCGCCTAAAACGGTTTGCATTTGGTCTCCTGGAAACCTCAATAGAAGGTTTCTCTCTACTAACTGCGATGATGATGGCCCGCTTGCTTGTGCCGGCCGCGACGCTATGGCTGCCGTCCTTGAGCGCGACAGAGCAAGGGCCTCGTAGCCTAGGTACTTACCTTAAGCTTAAAGTAAACCTTAAGGTCAAGGCCTTGTCGTACGTTTATCCGATCAGAGTAGGCGCAGGGTGGTGATAGGTTGGGCCGATTTGATCAAGCCTATGATCGTAGATCCGTAATCAAGTTGGCTCTTTAGTGATCACGGGGTTAAAGTGAGCTTTAAGGTCAGAACTTCCGTAAAGGTGTGGTATGAGAATTGGAGCGCTTGCGAAAATCACGGGCCTTGCCCCTTCGCGCATCCGTTTTTACGAGGCAAGCGGACTGATTCAATCCGTTGAGCGCAAGGCCAATGGCTACCGCGACTATTCAGATGATGCAGTCTGGATACTGGAGATGATTACCAGCGCCCAGGCAGCAGGGTTTACCTTGGATGAAATCCGCAACCTGTTGCCGGTGAGTTCGCAAGGATGGCGTCATGACGAACTACTTTCCGGGCTAAAGCGCAAGGTCGAGGAGATCGAGGTGTTACAGCAGCGCTTGGTTCGCAACAAGGAGCAGTTGCTGATGGTAATCGACGGCATTGAAAGCAAGCCAGACGGCATGCAGTGCGTAGATAACACCCAACGTGTGCTTGGCCGTCTGCGCGAGGAGATCGCTTTGAACAAAGTGAGCGCTTCATCTACCAAATGAGGCATGCCAACGTCTGCTGGGAAGTAAAGCGCCGGCCCAATGGCCGGCGCGGCTGTAGCGGTCAGTCACCGCTATTCAATGCTGCCAGCGGCTTCGGAGCATAGAGGGCGCTCTGGAACTCAGGCACATATTCGTATTTCACCATCTTGCCCAGCTTCAAAGCGCGGATATAAGTCGACAGGCTACCGTCGCCCAGCACCAGGTCGGCGGAGTCAGCGTTCATGCTCGACCCATGACGGGTCTGCCGAGACGTCGCATAGCCATAGCTCAACTGGCCGGCATGGTTGAGGTTGGTAAAGCTGTTGGTCACCAGGCCGGCTTCACTGGATACGTCGTCGAGCTTTTTTGCCTTGAAGACGACATCGATATTGCCAGTCTGCGCGTCGACGATGTCATAGGACACGCTCGAGGCATCCTCTCGGCGGTTGATCTCTGTCAGCCATTTCGGCAGGTTGTAGCCCACTACACCGCGGACACGGGCAAGCTCGGTATTCACCGGCAATTTGAGCACGTAACCCCAGAAGTCCTTGGACATGGATTGTCCGATCAAGCTGAATGGCCCGAGATTGGACTTACCTGGTTTGTTGGTGATGATCGACAAGGCAATTTCGTTGTAGCTGTCGTTGTCGCAATAATCGTAGGTGTAAGCCGTGAACGCTATCAGGCCGCGGCCCGGCCATACCTGCAGGGGTTGCACCTGGTTGAGCACTTCAGCGGGCATCAAGGCGCGCAGCCGATCAATATCCGCCGTGTAAACGGCTGTAATCCTGCTGTTCATGTAGTAGAAGTTAGGCGAGTACGACTCAAAGCCTATGTCGACCTTGGTTTTTTTCAGGCCTTTGAACCAACTGAGGTCCATACCTGGCGCTTCGGCCTGGATCACCGACAGGGGAGGGTTGGAGCGGTATCGGTCGTACAAGCCGTCTTTTACGACGGGTACCTGGTGCCCTGCGATATCTATCATCGTGGTTTCGGCATGTTTGGGGATGCCGGTAGTGTCCGCCATGGTGAGGTTGGCAATGGGCGTCAGGAGTGCACCTGCCACTGCGGCGACGGTTCCGAGTTTCACTATTCAGTCTCTCCGGTGAATTGCATCACGCATTGATGAATGCGACCAGGCATCTCGCTTGGCGCCGAGCTAGGTGGACCTTACATACGCACCTTAACGTTAAACTTAACTTTAATGTCAAGGCGTCAATGATCAGTTTTTTCAGCTACTCGGCGTGCTGCTAGGGCCGGGGCCGCAGGGTGAAGGCGAGGGCAAAATCAGCCAGTTTTCCGAACGGTGCCCGGAGCAGCCTTGGCAAGTTCCAACGACCTTGAACGAACACGCCCTTGGCATGGCTCATCGACCGAAAACCCTCGATACCGTGGTAAGCACCCATTCCACTGGGGCCCACGCCGCCGAACGGCAGGTCGTCCACCGCGACGTGCATCAGGGTGTTGTTGATGCCGACGTTGCCGGAGGTGGTGCTCTTGAGAAGCGCTTCGCTGTCGGCTCCCACGTTGCCGAAGTAGTAGAGCGCTAGCGGACGTGGCCTGGCATTGATATAGGCGATAGCTTCGTCGAGGAAGCGGTAGGTGCGCACAGGTAGCAAAGGCCCGAAGATTTCTTCGCGCATGACCAGTGCATCGTCACCAGCCCCCACGATCAGCACCGGAGCCAGTGTTCGCGGTCGCTCGACCGCACGCTCCGGCGTCACGCCAGCCTCAATTACCTTGGCGCCCCTGGCGCGGGCGTCTTCGATCAGTGACTGCAACCGCGTGTAATGCCTGTCACTGACGATGGAGGTGTAGTCCGGGCTGGTTGGGCCTTGCGGATAAGCACGGGCGACAGCAGCGCGGTACTGGGAGATGAACTCACCCAGATCATCCTCGTAGACCAGGACGTAGTCCGGCGCGACGCACGTCTGGCCAGCGTTGGCGAGTTTGCCAAAGACAATGCTGTCTAGGGTATTGCGTCCGGCATGCCCCGGGGCCACAACCACAGGACTTTTGCCGCCCAGTTCAAGCGTCAGCGGCACCAGATTGTCGCTAGCCGCCCGCATCACCATTCGGCCAACCTGCGTACTGCCGGTGAACAATAGGTGGTCGAAGGGTAAAGCGCTAAAGCTTGCACCTATTTCAGGACCGCCGAGTATTACCGCGACCTCATCGGCGGCGAAACTACTCGCCAAAATGCGCTGAATCAGCTCACTGGTGCGTGGCGTCAGTTCAGAGGGTTTGATCATCACCCGATTGCCAGCAGCCAGTGCGGTGGCCAGGGGGATGAAGGTCAAAGCTATCGGGTAGTTCCACGGTGCCATGACGCCGATCACGCCTTTAGGCTGGTACTCCACATAAGCACGGCCATTACGGTGAAAGGCCGCGACGTGGCGCCGCTCGGATTTCATGAAACGCCGGAGGTGCCGCACCAGGTAATCGATGGACTGAACCACGCCAAGCAGCTCCATGACGTCTGTTTCATGCCTTGAGCGGTTGCCAAAATCGGCGCTGATCGCTTCCTCCACATCACGTCGGCAGGCAAGCACCGCCGCGCGCAACTTGATCAGGTTGGCTTTGCGTAGCTCAACGCCGGGTGGTCCGTCATTGATAAATGCGCGACGCTGTTGCTCCAGCGTGGTTTCGGCGTCGACAGCAGGGATGGATGTTACGGCGATGGTCATCTTGCACCTCTCAAGGTCATTGCAATGTAGACACTGTAAACTTGATTTGAGCCGATCTTAGGAAGACAATGTGTTCACTGTCAACATGAGTGGAGCAGCCGTATGTCATCTGATGAAATTTGCGAAGCAAAGCCCTACCACCATGGCGATTTGCGTCGCACCATCATCGATACTGCTTTGGCGACGCTAGAGGAACAGCAAGGCTGGCAATTCACCCTGCGCGAAATAGCCCGGCGAGCCCAAGTGAGTCACTCGGCTCCGTATCGTCATTTTCCAGACAAGGCGGCGCTGCTGTACGAGTTGGCACTACTAGGCTTCGAGCGATTGAACGCGGCGATGAACGACTCGATGCGACCCACGATGTCGGCGCCGGAGCGCTTACAGGCAATGGCCTATGCCTACTTGGCTTTTGGTGAGGAGAATCCGGATTTATACCGGTTGATGTTCTCGACACAGGCGGGCGACCCCGCGCACATACATGTCGATCCCCGAGCCCAGGCACCTTTCTACCTGGTGATCGAGGTTTTGGAGCGAGGTCAGGAGGAAGGTACTATCCGGGCCCGCTCTGCCATGGGACAAGCGACCGCGAGCTGGGCGCATCTCCATGGGTTGACCCTGCTTTCGATCGATAGCCGGTTGGTGCCGGCGAAGGTCGGCGACCACGCCATTGAAGATGCCTTGACGACCTTGCTTGATGGTTTGGTACGTGATCCGGCGACCTGATGGCCTGCCGCTGGATCCAGCGCTTATGACAAAGTAATTCTCGCCTGCATAAAGGCGATGCTTGGCCTAACGACCACCGATCAGGTATTCAGGTATGACCAAACGCATCTTGCACGTCGTTACCAACGTTGCCCATTACAGCGACCCAAGTCATCCCACAGGGCTGTGGTTGGGTGAGTTGACGCATGCCTGGCATGTGTTCGCTGACAGAGGATATGAACAGCACCTGGTGAGCCCACTGGGTGGGAAATCCCCCCTCGAACCTCGCTCGCTCAAATGGCCATTGCTCGATAGTAGCGGCAAAGCCTGGTTGAACAATCCGGTGTCAATGGCACGTCTTGCCAACACCTCAAGTCCGCAGGCATTAGTGTCCTGCGACTTCGACGCCATCTATTTTACCGGCGGCCATGCGGTGATGTGGGACTTCCCTGAGGACGAGGGGCTGCAGAGGCTGACTCGCGAAATCTATGAGCAGGGTGGGGTCGTTTCTTCGGTTTGCCATGGGTATTGCGGGCTGCTGAATACGCGGCTGTCTGATGGTCGTCTTCTGGTAGAGGGGCGTCGTCTGACTGGCTACGCCTGGATCGAAGAAGTGCTTGCGGGCGTTGCGAGCAAGGTTCCCTATAACGCTGAGCAAGAAATGAAACGTCGGGGGGCGCGCTACGAGAAAGCATTCTTGCCATTCACTTCGCATGTGGTCGTCGATGGCCGCTTGGTGACAGGCCAGAATCCGCAGTCTGCCAGAGCGACTGCTGGACAGGTAGTGGCATTGCTTGAACCGCCCCTGGTCTTATAGTGCCGGCTTTTCTGATCGTTCGCCGAAGACCAAAATGACTGCTTTGGGTCCAGGCTGTGTGAAAAGCCAAACGCATCACTTAAGGGCGCGAGCGTACGTGAAACTTGTGATGGCTTGGTTATTCAGTTAACCCAGATTTCGCGTAGGAACGCGAACCCCCGGCATTTTCTAACTAGCCGGAGCGTCCCGAACGTTTCACACAGCCTGGGGCGATTGTAGCCGGTCAAGAGTGACCGCTATCGACCCTTAGCGGACTTTGCATTTAGCGGAGATTGACCGACCATGATGCCATGATGGATTAAGGAGTTGTTTGATGGCAGAGCTGTGCAGCCAACTCTATCGCCAGAACCTTCATGAATGTTGCAGCCGCTGCCATTGCATCTAACCGGAAAAATTCATGATCAGGGTTTTACCGCAGGACGAACTTTGTCGGTGCTTGCCCGGCCTACATTGTCGATGACTGCTGATGCTAACCAATGGGCCAGATAAAATTCATGCAGTTTGCCGCTTGAGCCTTCCTTTTCGCTATGCATCGATTGGCCAACCAAGCCTGGTGGCTTTATCGGCGGCGCCGGATCTCAAACGCTGGCTGCGCCCCGTCTACACCATCACCTCATTGAACCCGGATCAATTTCAAGTTCTGCCACCACTTGTTCGATAAAGCTGCGCAGCTTGGGCGGCATACGCCGGTCGCTCGCATACAACAGGTGAACCGGTCGTGCTGGTGTCTGGAGCTGGGGAAAGAGGCGTACCAGGCGACCTTCACGAATATCGTCTGCGAGCATGATCTCAGCCCCCACGATAATGCCCAAACCGTCGCAGGCCGCAGCACGCTGTGCGCGCGCGTCGTTGACCTGAAGCCGACTTTGCCGGGCGAGCTGTTGCAGATTTTCTCCACCCAGCATTCTCCACTCGCCTGACACCGTCGCGGGCCAGGCGTTTGATCCCAGGCAATGATGACCGGTGAGGTCGTCGGGCGACAGTGGGGTGCCGTGCTCGGCGAGGTAACTTGGGGCGGCGCAGGCAATCAGCCGGTAGGGGGCCAATGGACGAGCGATCAGGCTGGAGTCGTCGAGCTTCCCGATGCGGATCGCGACCTCGAAGTCATCATCGACAAGATCCACGAAGCGGTCATTGAGCGACAGTTCTACCTTTACCTCCGGATATCGACGCAGGTAGCGGTTCAACAGTGGCATCAGGCAGTAGGACCCGTAGGTCACAGGGGCGCTGATGCGCAACCGGCCGCGTGGCGCTTCTGTGTAGTTCTCGGCCACGGCGTCGGCGGCTTGGGCTTCGGCCAGCACCCGCTTGCAGCGTTCGTAATACTGCTGGCCGATCTCGGTCAGGCTTTGCCGACGTGTCGTGCGATTCAGCAACTTCACGCCCAGACGCTCTTCCAGAGAGCTGACGTGTTTGCCAGCCATCTGCGAAGACATGCCCAGAGCTTCTGCGGCCGCGGAGAATGAGCCGCTGTCTGCGGCTTTGATGAACACGGCCATGCTTTGCAATTGGTCCATCATTCAGTACTCATGGTTTCGACTCTCGCAATCTAAAGCCAATATTTAATCCGTCCGATTTCAAATAGCATCCTGACTATCGAGCTGATGGGCAAGGGCCTTTCAGCAATATCTGTCTGGAAAGCAGGAGTTGAGCAATGCGAATCGGCATTATCGGAGCGGGATTTATCGGCCGGGCAATCGCTGCCCTCGCCATGAAAAATGGGTGCGAGGTCATGCTCAGCAACTCGCGCGGGCCCCATACATTGACCAGCACTGTCGCATCGCTGGGATGTCAGGTCGGAACGGTCGAGCAGGCCGCAACGTTTGGCGACCTGGTGTTACTCGCTATTCCTTTTGGCCGCTACTCAGAGCTGCCAGTACAGGCGTTTACCGGCACGATCGTGCTGGATGCTGGTAACTACTATCCCCAGCGTGACGGTCAGATCGCCGAACTGGACAACCATGAAAGCACCACCAGCGAGATATTGGCGCGGCATCTCTCCGGTGCCAGGGTGGTCAAGGCATTCAACGCCATTCTGGAGCGCGATCTCATTGCACATTCACATCCGGACAGTTCGATGTGGCGCCGGGCATTGCCGATTGCGGGTGATGACGCGTACGCCAAGCGTAGGGTCATCAATCTGCATGAGCGGTTCGGGTTTGATGTGGTCGATGCGGGTGTCCTCGCAGAAGGTCGTCGTTTCGAGCGGGCTCGTCCGGCCTACTGCCGGCCGCTGGACATCGCTGGCCTGCGCGAAGCCTTGGCCGACGATGGGCCCGATCAGCCTCAAGGTGCATGGAGAATGTGATGAAGACTGTGGCGCGAAGGTCTGAGCGAGTTGGACAGACTGCACGTAAAGAATCTTCCAGGCCTAAGGTCGCGCCCGTTAGATTCTGGACGATAGCCAAAAACCTCAGGGGTTTTTGATCTGGACTATGTGGGTCGCGTGAGCGTCGTCTGTTCGAGTGAAGCCGCAGCGCAGATAAAAAGCGCTCCCCTCTGAGGTGTCGGTGTACAGACGCACACTTTCAAAGTGCAACGCGGCGTGGGCAAGCAATGCGCTTACCAGTCTGCGGCCAACCTGCTGCCCGCGCGATGCAGGCGCCACATACACACGTCACAACCTTCCTGTACGGTCATGCGTAAACGGATCAACAGACAAACCTGCAATGCACACCAAGCGCTGGTTCAGATAGGCCGCCATGAGGAATTCGTCGGGCGCATCGAAGCGATTGGTGCCGGAATTCCGTTCTGAAATCAGTCTGGTGAGAAACCTAAAGCCTTCTGCAACTGCCTCTTTCTCAAGGTTAGCCATTTGTTGCGGCAGGTGCGTGAGTTGTTGAAGGTTCATGGGGTCAATCCTCCTTGAATTGGTGCGAAGTCTTCTTTGCCACGAGATCTTGATGGGCGGGCAGTAGACGCGCAAATGGCAGCTTTCGACCCGAAGCGGCCAGTGAATGCAGCGGCGTTTTGTGGTAGTGGACTGCCCCCTGAGCGATCCATATCCGCAATCAAGTAAAAGGCGAACTGGGCCAGAGCCCCATACCAGAACTGGTAGCCATCCGTTGTGCCATCAGGACCCAATCTGAATCACTCCCACGAGATGAACGAGACCAAAGAGGGTACAGACCGCTGAACTGACCGCAATGAACTGTATCGTGCGCCCCGTACCCGCCAGGAAAAACGGCCCTATTAATCCCCGCACCAGGTAGACGAGCGTTACCCCGACGAGCGTCGGACGCAGCAGCGGCAGCGGCCTGATTATCCCAGCACCGGAGAGTGCATAGGCAGCCCAAGAGACGAGAACCAGTGCGATGGCCAGCGTGATGAGAGGCGGATGAATTTTGCCTTTTTCGGCAGCGCGGACGAAACGCTCGCCGGCGCCAAACAGCCGATAACCCGAGGGCCCCATAATGATAGCGACCACATGCAGCGTTGCCGCCATGAGGCTCAGCACAGCCCCGAGGACCAGTACCCAGTTATATTCAGCAGCCATTGCTCTTCCCTTCTTCCATGATTATCTTCCAGGACCGCTATGAGCCCGATATGAACGTGGTGAGAATACAGGGGCAGTAAAGCTCAGTGGAACCTCAGAAAACCGGAGGTCTGCTATGGGGCGAAAGGTGCCGGTCGGGGTTGACTGTTTTCGACCTAAATCCGTCTTTCGCGAAGATCCGCTTACGGCTAAAGCACACTGCTTGAACCACATGCGCGCGCTAAGTCGAAACAACGTCATGCCTGGCTTGCGGACTGAAACAATCCGCGAACGACTTCCCTCAACCACCGGTTTCCACTGTCCTGATGATATCGGGCATGCCAATGCTGTTTGACTGTGAACCCTTCAACTTCGAACGGGCAGTCATGGACCTGCAGCCCATGCATGTCGGCCAGTGTCCGGCCGATATGCCGCGGCAAGGTGGCGAGTAGATCGGTAGTCCCGATTATCATCCCTAAGCCGAGAAACGCCGGCAGCTCCAGCATGATTCGCCGTTCGATCCCGGCCCGCGCCAATCCCGCTTCCAGCAGCTTCTGCCCGGTGCCGAAACTGATCTGCACATGCCCCTCGGCCCGATACCGCTCCAGGCTCATGCCCTTGCCCAGGCGCGGATGCTGCGGGTTGCTCAGGCACACCCAGTCCTGCTCGAACAGCACCTGCTGATACATCCCCCCTCCCAGCCATGGCACGAAGCCGATGGCCAGGTCCGCTTCGCCCGATTCCAGGGCACTCTCGGTATTGCCATCGATCCGCGCCGCCTCCAGGCGTATGCCCGGCGCATGCTTGCGCAAATGGTTGAGGATGCTGGGCAGCAAGGTGATGTGACTGGCATCGCTGACACACAGGCGAAACCGCCGCTGCGCGGTGGCGGCGATGAACTGCGGCTCCCAGGCGGTCAGCCGCCGTAGCGATTCCAGCACCTCGCGGCACGGCCCTATCAGCTGGTCGGCGCGCGGGGTAGGGGCCATGCCGCCCGGCGTGCGCACGAACAGTGGGTCGTTCAATTGTTCGCGCAGGCGCGCCAGCCAGATGCTGATGGTCGGCTGGCTCTGCCCCAACTGCTCGGCGGCGCGGGTCACGCTGCGGCAGTGGTACAGCACGTCGAACAGTTGCAGCAGCTTGGGCTCGGGCAGGGCCTCCAGGGTCGTCATTATTAACAATCTCAATAGGCTTATTGAGGTCATTGTATAGCGCAAATAATCCCCGCTGCATAAGGTGATCGCAAATCACAGGAGGTCTGCGACGTGAAAATCTGCATTCTGGGTGCCGGTGCACTGGGTTGCGCCATCGGTGCGGCCCTGAGCGAGGCAGGGCATGAAACCTGGCTGTTGAACCGCGGCCGCGCGCACGTCGAGGCGATGAACCAGCAGGGCCTGCGGGTGCAGGACGAGCGGGGCGAGCGCTATGTACCGGTCAACGCGGCCATCGAAGCCGAGGACGTCGGCGTGACCGACCTGGTGGTGGTGTTGGTGAAGTCGTTTCACACCGCCGAGGCCATCGCCGGTGCCGCCGCGCTGATCGGGCCGCAGACGCTGGTGCTGTCGCTGCAGAACGGCCTTGGCCACGAGGACATCCTGGCCGAGGCGGTGGGCCGCGAGCGGGTGCTTGCTGGCAAGACCTATGTCGGCGGCGTGCTGCTCGCCCCGGGCTCGATCAGCGCCGGTGTCGTCGGTAAACAAACCTTCATTGGCGAGCTCGACGGCCAGCTGACCCCGCGCGTGCAGGCCATCGCCGAAGCTTTCAACAACGCCGGGCTGGCCACCACGGTCAGTGACAACATCCTCGGCACCATGTGGGACAAGCTGCTGGTCAACGTCGCGACAGGCGCGTTGAGCGGCATCACCATGCTCAGCTATGGGCAGCTGTACAGCGAGCCGTTGCTGGAAAGCACGGCAAAGGCTGCCGTGGCCGAGGCCATCGCCGTTGCCGAACGGGCGGGCATTCGCCTGAGCCTGACCAGTCCCGAAGCGGCATGGACGCTGGCTGCCGAGGGCCTGCCGGCAAGCTTTCGTACCTCGATGCTGCAAAGCCTGGAAAAGGGCTCGATCACCGAAATCGATTTCATCAACGGCTCCGTCGTGCGCTGGGGTCAGCGCCATGGCGTTGCCACCCCCGTCAACGCGACCTTGGTGGCCTGTATCAAGGGCATCGAACGCGCGATGGCCGATCACCAGAAAAGGGACACTCCATGAGCCAGCCGAAAGCCTATCTCGAACACGCTGCCTTCTGGGTGCGGGACATTCAGTGGCATATCCGTTTCTTCAACGAAGTGTGCGGTATGACCATGCGGGAAGTGCAGGGCGACGTCGAGCAGCCGACGCAGTACTGGACGCTGGGCGGCCTGCAGTTCATTCACCAGCCTGACTTCGCCGGGCCGGAGGGTCGCATGGCGCACCTGGGCATCATGTGCGAGGACCTGGAAGCCGCCCTGGCCACAGCCCAGCGCTTCGGCGTCAGCGAAATGCCTCAGGGCCGCAACTGGCTGCGCCTGCCCGACGGTTTGGCGGTTGAGTTCATCCAGGCCTCGCCGGCCAAATGCGTCGCCCAGGCACTGGCCATCGACCCGCGTGCGGAGGTATCGGCATGAGCGTAGTGGAAAAATTCTGGGACGATGCCCGCGAAGGCGATGAATGCCTCAGCCCCACCTACACGGTAACTCGCGAGCGCATCCTGGCCTACGCCGACCTTACCGGCGACCACACCCCGGTCCATGTCGATGAGGCATACGCCAATGCCAGCCATTTCGGCTGCCTGGTCGCCCACGGCTTGTTCGGGCTGTCGATCGCCGACGGCCTGAAGACCCAATGTGAATACCGCTTCGTGCCGGGTATGTCGCTGGGCTGGACCTGGGATTTCGTGCTGCCGATCAAGGTCAACGATGTGCTGCATGTTCGCATGCGCGTGGGGGCGATGCGTCCCAGCAAAAGCCGCCCGGGCTGGGGCATCGTGGTACTGCCGTCGGAACTGATCAACCAGAATGGCGAGGTCGTGCAGCGCGGCGAGCACCGCCTGATGGTGCCGAGGAGGGCAGACGCATGAGCCAGGCATTGCCATTGGCGGGTATCCGCGTCATCGACTACAGCCACTTCCTCGCCGGTCCTTATGTGGGGCGCTGCCTGGCCGCGCTGGGTGCCGAGGTGATCAAGGTCGAACGGCCGGGCAGCGGCGATGCCGGCCGCCAGCATGCGTTTACCCTGGATGACCAGCAGAGCGGCTACTTCCTGCAACTGAACATGGGCAAGCAGGGCGTCAGCGTCAATATGAAGGACCCGCGTGGCAAAGCCTTCATGCAACGCCTGACCGATTCGGCCGATGTGTTCATCGAAAACTACCGCCCCGGCGCTCTGGACAAGCTGGGCCTGGGTTACGCCGAGCTGTCGGCGCGCAACCCGGGTCTGGTGTACTGCTCGATTTCCGCCTACGGGCACACCGGGCCGGACGCCCACCGCGCCGGCTTCGGCCTGATCGCCGAGGCCAAGAGCGGGATCATGCAGATGGTTGGCGTGCCGGGTGAGGCGCCGCCGCTGCTGCGTATTTCCCTAGGCGACATGTACACCGGCATCCACGCGGTGGCGGCGATCAATGCCGCGCTGCTCGGCCGCGTGAACAGTGGCCGTGGCCAGCACATCGACATGGCCCTGTACGACACCCTGGTGTCGATGCACGAATACGCGGTGCAGTGCTACACGCTGTCCGGTGGCACGGTATTGCCCCAGCAGACTGGCCACGACATGCCCACCTCGACCCTTTACGGCGTGTTCCGCGCCGCCGACGGCGACCTGGTGATCGCCGCCCAGGTCGACGATGCCTGGCGGCGCTTCGCGGCCATGCTCGAAGCCAACGGCGGCCCGCCCGGGTTCGGCAGCGACCAGCGCTACCACAGCCTCAACGGCCGCAACGCCCACCGCGAGGCGATCCTGGCGGTGGTCCGCGACTGGGTCGGCGCGCGTCGGGTGGCTGAGATTCTGGCGTTGCTCGATGCCATCGACATCCCCAGTGCCAAGGTCCAGCGCATCGACGAAGTGCTGGCCGACCCGCAGATCCAGGCACGCAACATGGTCATCGAGCAGCAGCATCCACGCTACGGCACGCTGCGCCTGCCTAACCTGCCGTTCCGCTTTTCCGACTGCGATACCACGATCCACCAAGTCGCCCCGGACCTTGGCCAGCACAACGCCGAAGTGGCTGCCGGGCTTGGCTTCAGCCCTGAAGAAATCGCCGTCCTGCAGGCGGATGGTGTGCTGTTTACCCACGGAGATGCACGATGAGCGACCGCTACGCAGTGATCGGCCGGCCGATCAACCACACCAAATCCCCGTTGATTCATGGCCTGTTCGCCCAGGTCAGCAACCAGCAGATGGAATACGGGGCTATCGAAGGCTCGCTGGATGACTTCGAAGCCCAGGTGCTGCAGTTTCGTAGTGAAGGCGGGAAGGGCATGAACATCACCGCCCCGTTCAAGCTGCGTGCCTTCGAACTGGCCAGCCAGCGCAGTGAGCGGGCGCAACTGGCACGGGCGGCCAATGCGCTGAAGTTCGAGGGCGGCTGCATCATTGCCGAGAACTTCGATGGCATCGGTTTGCTGCGCGACATCGAGGAGAACCTTGGCGAGCCGCTGCGCAACCGCCGTGTGCTGCTGCTGGGCGCCGGCGGTGCGGTGCGCGGGGCGTTGCTGCCGTTCCTGCAGGCGGGGCCATGTGAGCTGGTGATCGCGAACCGTGACATGGCCAAGGCGCTGACGCTGCGTAACGAACTCGATCACCCGCGTCTGCGCATCAGCCGCTACGAAGAGCTGGAAGGGCAATCGTTCGACATTGTGGTCAACGCCACCTCGGCGAGCCTGACCGGCGATTTGCCGCCACTGCCGGCGGATGTGCTGGGCGAAGCGCGCCTGGCCTATGAGCTGGCCTATGGCAAAGGCCTCACGCCGTTCCTGCGCCTGGCTCGCGAGCAGGGCCAGGCGCGCCTGGCCGATGGCGTCGGCATGTTGGTGGAGCAGGCCGCCGAGGCGTTCGCCTGGTGGCGCGGGGTGCGGCCCGACACACGTGCGGTGATCGATCAGCTGACGATTCCCCTGGAGTAGGTCGATGGTCGCCAAAGTACTGATGCTGCATGGCATCAATCACAACATGTTCGGCAAGCGCGACCCGCGCCAGTACGGCACGGCGACCTTGGCAGACATCGACCAGGCGTTGCAGGCCCTGGGCGAGGAGCTGGGGGCGCAGGTCGAGAGCTTTCAGAGCAACTTCGAAGGCGCGATGTGCGAACGCATCCATCAGGCCTATGAGGACCGGGTGGATGCGGTGCTGATCAATGCCGGCGCCTGGACCCACTACAGCTACGGCATTCGTGATGCACTGGCCATTATCGAAGTGCCGGTGGTTGAAGTGCACATGTCTAACATCCATGCCAGGGAGCCGTTCCGCCATCACTCGGTGTTTGCCGAGGTGGTGCGAGGGCAGATCTGCGGGTTTGGTGTCGAAACCTACCTGCTGGCGTTGCGTGCGGCAATCAACATGCTTTGAGCAGGGCAGCATGGCTCGGATCTCTAAAAAGCGAGATTGACGATAGGTGACCCGCGCTGGGTGCTTGTCGGTTGGGTGGTTGGCAAACTTTTGCGACTGGCCGCCAACGACCTATAACAGGCATTTTCAACCGGGGCCGCTTCGCAGCCCATCGCCGGCAAGCGCGGCTCCCACAGCCAGTGGTACCCGGCGTGGACCAGCAGAGCAAAAAAGCAGAAAGCGATGGGCGCACGAAGCCTTCTTTCGTAGTGTGCTTGAGTGGCCTCTGACGCGGTGGGTAGAGAACGGCGTTAAGCGTTGATTGCAGCCGGTCGCGAATGGCTGCAATCAACCCAGAGCGGGCCTTCGCCGACCGCATACGAGAAAACGCGGTAGCAGCGCCTATTCATACCTCCCTGACACAAGGGCCAAGCCGGCCTTAGTGGGAGTAATGTGCTGTCAACCTATCACCGAACAAAGCGATGGTCTGGCCTGCGAGCATCATAATCGTACCGCCCAATTTGACGGCGGACACTGGCCGCTCAACAGCCGCGAGCAATCCCAAATGATCGATCACCAAGGACGATGTAATCTGTCCGGCGATGGCGAGACCAAGCAGGGCTGATAGACCGATTTTTGGCGCAAGCACTACGTAGCTGAGCAACGCGCCTGCACCCAGCAAGCCTCCAAGCAGGCTCCACCAAGGCTGAGCAGGTATAGCCGCCAGTGAAGCCCATATCCCGCCGCGCATCAATGAAAAGATGCCCAGGCATACCGCTCCGGCAGTAAAAGAAAACAACGCCGCCGCTACGGAGTCTCCACCCACACCTTTAGCGAGCTGGCCATTCAGCGTGGTCTGCAGAGTGATGCCAAGCCCAGCACAGACGGCCAGCAGGTAGTAGGCTGCGTTCATCTCACGCCTCCTTATTTGGCGGATTCAAGCGGCAGGAATGTCTCGGCAAAAATATCTGGCTGGTAGCCAGCAGCAGCAAACAGATGCTGACGGGACTCGTCGATCGCTGCACGCAGCTTTTCGCTGTCCACGCCTAGCACCTTGCCGCCGCGCTTAACGATACGCCCGCCAATGATGACAGTATCGACATTGCTGCGCTCAGCCGCATGCACCACGGTGCCGTAGGCGTTGCCTGACGGGTAAAGGTTAAGGTCCTGGACGTTGATAAAGATCACGTCCGCCTGTTTGCCGGGAACCAGGCTGCCGACTTTGTCCTGCAAGCCGGCACAGGTGGCGCCGTCGACAGTCGCGGCTTTGAGCAGGCCATGGGCGGGCAGGGTCACCACTGGACTGTGGCCCTCACCGCAGCAGCGCTGCTGGTGCATGCCCATGACACGTTGCAGGTAGAACGCCACCCGCATCTCCATGAACATGTCACCGCTGTAGGAGGTTTCGTTATCGACACTCAGTCCTGGGCTGATGCCATGGCGCTGGGCAGACTGCATGGCAAACATTCCATCTTCAATGCCGTAGTGGGCATCTGAACGCGGGCATAGATTGACCCGCACACCAGCCTCGCGAAGTATCTTCCAGCCGGCGTCCGGAAGCGCGGTGCAATGGTTGAAGATGTTGTCGGAGAGCAGCAGGCCCCTGCGATGCAAGCCTTCCAACTCAGCGGCCATGTCCCCGCCAAAAAACTCGGTGATGATCGGTAGTCCCAGGCGTCTGGCCTCAGCCCATAGCTCCGGCTCCAGCTGCGCCATCACTGCCAGCGAGAGCAGCGGATTTTCACCATTCTTGATGTATTTTTCCTGCAGACGCTCCAGATTGCCGGGCCAGTGGGTTTTGTCCCAATCTCCCGCCACTGGCGCCCCCGAGGCGTGTACGGCGCGTATGCCTGAATCGAGCAGCGCCTCGACCGCCGCATCGGAATGCGCCCCGGTGCGGCTGTTATGGGAGTTGTCCACCAGGGTAGTGATACCTGCATCGATGCAGCCCAATGCAGTCAGCAGGTTGCCGATGTACATGTCAGCCGGGCGATAGTATTTGGCGAAGGAGAAGTGCGTGGCGTTGCAGTAGTCTTCCAGGGTCTCGGCATTCGGATTGATTCGACGCAATTGCCCTTCCCAAGAGTGACGGTGCGTATCGACCATGCCCGGCATGACAATCATGCCGGATGCCTCGATCACCATAGCGTCGCCGGCCTCAAGGTCCTCACCAATCGCCGTGATGGTGTTGCCTTCAATAAGGATGTCGCCGCGCTCCAGATTGCCGATCTCGCCATCCATGCTCAGCACTGTAGCGTCGCGGATGAGTGTGCGGCCGGCCGGGCCAGCTGGGGTATTCACGATAGTGCGGTTGTATTCAGCCATTTTCGGTACACCCTTCCAAATTACGATGAAAGAAATGTACGCGAGGCGATACTGCGGGAAAAAGGCGGTTAAACTGGTTTTATTATTCAATGATGACGAATAATGACGGGCTCCCTCCACCATTGATTTGAGGCTGCAAACAGTCATGGACCGTATTCAAGCGATGCAGGTTTTTGTTCGTGTGGCTGAGTCAGGCAGCTTCATCCAGGCGGCACAGACGCTGTCTTTGCCGGCATCGACGGTTACCAGCAGCGTCAAGAATCTTGAGAAATACCTACAGGTGCGCCTGCTGAACAGAACAACACGTCGGGTCAGCCTTACTCCAGAGGGGGGCGCAGTATCTGGGGCAATGCCGAGAAATTCTTGCGCTGATCGAACATACGGAAACGAGCCTGACGGACTCAGTAAAACGGCCACAGGGTCGTTTGCGGGTCGATATGCCGGGCGGTATCGCACACTTCATCGTCATGCCGAACCTGCACGACTTTTATCGGCGCTACCCAGATATTTACCTGATGATAGGCGTCAACGATCGGCAGGTTGATCTGGTTCAAGAGGGTGTCGATTGTGTCATTCGTACAGGCGAGCTGAATGATTCAACGCTTGTTGCGCGCCCACTCGGCCGCTTTCGCTGGGTGACCTGTGCGTCTGCCGCCTATCTCGAAGAAAATGGTACGCCGCAAACACCGCAAGACTTGTCTTACCACCGTGCCATTCATTACTTCTCAGGCCGCGCAAGGCAAGCGGGCGAAATGCGCTTCGCCCGCGGCACTGAAAAGATCTCAGTCCTGGTAAACGGCACGGCAGCTGTCAACGAGACGGGGCTCTATATAAAAATGTGTCTTGAAGGTTTTGGGCTGGTGCAGTTGGCCGAGAACGTGGTCAGCGAGCATCTGCGGGAAGGACGGCTGGTCGAAGTGCTTGCTGACTGGCAGCCTGGCTCGGTTCCCGTACACCTGCTATACCCGCATCAGCGCTTTCTCTCTCCAGCCGTGAGTGCATTCGCTGACTGGGTCGCTGGGCTCGTTCGCGACCGCGATTCAGCCACTTGCTGAGCAGAGCTGCGATTCTCAGGCGTTTGAATCACGCTGCTTCGCCCACTCCTTCTTGTTTCAGCCTGAGGCCAGTGTCTGCCGGGCTGAATGAGCTGGCTCGAGGACTTCGCGTCAATGAACGCTGCCCCGGCCGGTAGAATGCGCGATCGGGCTGAGCTTAGGACGCTCGCGTCACCAGTCGCATTTGATGACTGCACTGAGCCATTTGGCGCAGGGGTATCCGTGCAGGGTTGCAGGCATTCTAGGCTATGACTCTGTTCACGCCTTCATCACGATGTTCACCCGGTATTTTCCTCGCTGAATTGATCCTCTGATGATTGCTACAAAACGCCAAGGCTAGGCGTTCACATTCACAATCAACCGGCCTCGGATCTTCCCGTCCATCAGTTCAGAGGCGGCGCCAATCGCGTCCTCAAGGCGAACTTCTTTGCTCATTGATGACAGTGCGTCGAGGTTCAGCTGATCGGAGAGCCTTTCCCAAGCCTCGACGCGTCGTTCGAATGGCTGAGTGACGCTGTTGATGCCGAGCAGGCTGACCCCTCGAAGAATAAAAGGTGCAACGGTTGCCGGGAAATCCATTCCCTGTGCCAATCCGCAGGCCGCCACCAGGCCTTCGGACATTGTGGCCGCACACGCGTTGGCCAGTGTATGGCTGCCGACCGAATCGATCACGCCCGCCCATTTTTCTTTTGCCAAGGGCCGCCCCGGGGCTGAGAGCTCGGCTCGGTCGATGATGGCTGTCGCTCCCAGGCTTTTCAGGTACGCCGCTTCGCTAGACTTGCCTGTGGCTGCCGTGACGGTATACCCGGCACTGGCCAGAAGGCTGATGGCGAAGCTGCCGACGCCGCCTGTGGCGCCTGTGACCAGCACCGGTCCATTGGAGGGTTTCAACCCATGGCGTTCCAGCGCCATCAGGCACAGCATGGCGGTGTAGCCAGCGGTGCCGATGGCCATGGCTTGGCGTTCATCAAGGCCTACGGGGTGGGGAATAAGCCAGTCGCCGTTCAGTCTCGCCTTTTGTGCAAGCCCGCCCCAATGGCTTTCACCCACCCCCCAGCCATTGAGCAGTACGCGTTCGCCAGCCTTGTATCGTGGATCGTCACTCGCTTCTACGGTGCCCGCCAGGTCGATGCCCGGCACCATTGGGAACTGACGAACAACCGGCCCCTTGCCGGTGATCGCGAGCGCATCCTTGTAGTTCAAGGTGCTGTAGGCCACCTTCACGGTCACGTTCCCGGGGGGGAGCTGGTCATCTTCTAGTTCAGTGACTCGAGACAAATAGTTGTCTTCCCGCTTTTCGATCAGAATCGCTTTGAACATGCTTCATCCTCATTTAGACCGTTTGTCTTTAAATTGCCCAAAAGAAATCACCGGGTGATTCCTGTCAGAAAACCTTGAAAAAAAATGTCTAGGGGGCGGACATGCTGCGTCAGTCGTGCCCGAAGCACAGCACCCTCCCAGCCAACCCAGAAGTAGGCAGCCAGCGCCTTGCAGTCGTGCTCGCAAGAAACTTCGCCTAGCCTGACTGCATCCTCCAGGCATGCAGACAAGCGCTGCTCCCAGTCCTGCAGCACCCGTTCCAGTTGTTCGCGGAAGCTTTCAGGCAGCACCAACACCTCCTGACCAAGATTGCCAACCAGGCAGCCTCTTCGGAACTGGTACTTGGCCATTCCCACCTTCGCTTCTTCCACGAAATTGCAAAGCCTTCGTAGCGGCGACACGCTCTGATCGTTGAAGTTTCGATCGAGCTTTCGAGCGAAGTAGTCTGCATAGCGTTGCAGTACCGCTTGGCCAAAGGCTTCTTTGCTGTCGAAGTAGTGATAGAACGAGCCTTTGGGTACTTGCACGCGTTTGAGCACAGTATCGATGCCGGTGGCAGCGAAGCCTTGTTCGGTGAGGATTTCCATGCCGCAGCGCAGCAGGAGCTCAAGGGTTTCGCCATGCTCACGGGCGATTTTCGGCGGTCGGCCTCTTCGAGGCGTCGGTTGGGCGCTATTCATGCGTTGTAATTTAGACTGTTCGTCTCTAATGTCAACCGTGAAGCGACTCGATACCCGATGAGCCTAGCGTTGGATGCGTCATGAAAAAGCGTTTACCTCCCTTGAACTGGCTTCGGGCCTTCGAGGTTTCGGCCCGGCTGTTGAATTTCACGCATGCCGCTGAAGAGCTCAATCTCACGCAAGCGGCGATCAGTCAGCAGGTAAAGGCCTTGGAGTCGCAATTGGGCGTAGCGCTTTTCAAGCGCTTGCCCCGTGGGCTTGAACTCACCGAGGCCGGTAAATCCTACTTTCCAGTGGTAAGGGAGTCGGTCGAGCGACTTGCGGCATCCACGGATGAAATCTTTGGGCAAGGTCACCGAAGTGTGCTGAGCATCCGCAGCAGCCTGGTATTTTTCACGCACTGGATCGCCCCCCGGTTACCCCGATTCAAGGCACGACATCCGTACGTGAGCATCCGCGTTGCAAGCAACATCTGGGTGGACGAAACAGAGTTCGATGCCGACCTGGAAATCAGGTATGGGCAAGGGCGCTGGCCTGGGATGAAAGCCGAGCGCCTGACGTGGGACACCCTGGTGCCCGTGTGTTCACCGGCGTTGATTAGCGCAGACCGCCCGCTGCAGTGCCCCCAGGACCTTGCAAGGCACCCGTTACTGCACGTGCTGGGCTATGAAGAAGGGTGGGGCTATTGGCTTCAAAAAAACAATGCAGAGCGCGTTGACTCCTCTCAGGGAATGCAGTTCGACACCCTTATTTCGGCACTGACGATGGCTGAACTGGGGCAAGGCGTCGCATTGGCGCGCTCCTCACTGGTCAAGCACCTGCTGGACGAAGGCCGACTCATCGCCCCCTTAGGTTGCCAGGTGCCGACCAAGGAAGCTTTTTACCTTGTGTATTCGAGCCACAGCCTGGTCAATCCCGATGCGGCGGGCTTCGCCCAGTGGCTGTGCGAAGAGGCCCAATCGTTCAAGGAAGAGGCCGGCGCGCAGCACGGCGAACTTCCCCAGCAATAAGCCGAGTGCTCAAGCAATAAAAAAAATGGCCCCTTAGGGCCATTTTTTATTGCTTTCGCGTTGCCGTCGAATTTCTGAAAGTAGCAAGCACATCGCAAGCCCTTGGATGGTGCAGCCGTCCAGGGACCGGTCAGTACGAGGTCTCAATAACAAAAATAACCGTGCCGCCGAATCGCGTCGGTCCGGGCTACCTAAGGGTTACCCTCATGCAGCAAATCAACCAATTGCCTTTGCAAGGCGTCAATGTCATCGATCTTGGGCAGTACATCGCAGGCCCGGCAGTCGCGATGATCCTCGCCGATCTCGGTGCGACAGTCGTTCACATCGACCCGCTGGGTGGGCCCCTCTGGGACAGCCCGGCCAATGCCACGCTCAACCGCAACAAGCTGTGCATGCGCCTGGATCTGAAGGCTCAGGAGGGGCTGCAGCAAGCGCGCGAACTCATCTCCCGTGCCGATATCGTGATAGAAAATTTCCGGCCCGGGGTGCTGTCCAGGTTGGGTCTTGATTTCGCAGAGCTGAGACGTGCGCGCCCTGAGTTGATCACGTTGTCGATTCCGGGCTTTGCCAGCGATGACGAATTGCGGGCGCAATGGCGTGCGACCGAGTCGGTGATTGCCTCTGCTTCCGGTGTGTTCACCGATATGGGCCAAAACCGTGTGCTGATGGGCATCAACCCAAGTTTCTCGCCACTCCCCCTGGCATCCGCATACGGCACCATGCTGGCTGTGTCTTCTGTAGTGCTTGCGCTCCAGGCGCGTGAAACGCATGGCGTTGGCGATCAGATCGAAGTGCCCTTGGCTTCTGCGGTGATGGAAGGCCTGTCGTACAACTCGATCAAGATCGATGGGTACCCGCTGCGCTACAAGACCTTGCGTGAAAAGGAGAGCGAGCGCCGTCGGGCGCAGAACCTGCCGATGAACCTGAGCTACCAGGATCTGCAGGAGTTCCTCGACCCGTTCTACCGTACCTATGAATGTGCCGATGGCCGCAAGTTCTACGCCGTCTGCCCGTCGCACCGAGAGCATGCCAAGCGCTGCCTGCAGGCAATGGGTATCTATGAAGAAATGGTTGCCGCCGGCTTGCCGAAGGTGGATGACCCCTACATGCCAATCGACCAGTGGGATGGCAATGCATCCCTCGGCGTTTATCCGTTGCCTGCCGACTGGGCTGCACGTATCTCGGCCCGGATGAAAGAGGTGTTCCTGACCAAAACGGCGGCCGAGTGGGAGGCCATCTTCGGTGAGGGGCGTTTCCCCGGTGCGCCTCACAGGTCTACCCAAGAGTGGCTGCATGACGAGCACTCGAACACCGCTGGCTTGATCGTAGAGGTCGACGATCGCGAGTTCGGCGTCATGAAGCAGCCTGGCCCGATCGCCTGGTTGGAAGGGTGCTCAGAGCCCATGCTCAAGCCGCTTTCGCGCCGCGATGTGCGCTTCGAGGAAGCACTGGCAACGCTGTCCGAACGACCTGAACCTGCATTGCCGCCGGCCAGGTTCGACCAGCCTACCGGTTGGCTGGAGGGGGTCAAGATTCTCGACCTGACGAACGTCATCGCCGGCCCCCATTCCACATCCTTCCTCGGCCGCTTCGGGGCAGACGTCATCAAGCTGGACCCTGTCGTACCCAATTATGATCCGTGGAATACCGTGGTCTTCGGTATGTCGTCGGCACGTGGCAAGGAAAGTGTTCTGGTTGATCTGAACAAGCCCGAAGGGCGGGACGTTTTCAATCGCCTGGTGCGGGAAGTCGACGTGATCGTCATGAACGCGCCTGATCGCCAACTGGCACCGCTGGGCCTCGACGAGGCCAGTCTGCAAGCGGTGAATCCCGGTGTGATCTTCTGCCAGCTGGACTGCTTCGGCGGGCCACGTCGCGGCCCTCGTACGGATTATTTGGGGTATGACGATCTTATCCAGGCCACGACCGGGATCATGCTGCGCTTCGGCGGAGGGATGGAGACGCCAGAGGAACATGCTCACGTTGGCACCATCGATGTGATGTGCGGTTTTGCTGCCGCCCTGGGCGTGGCAACAGCCCTTTATCGCAAGCATCGCAGCGGCGAAGCTCACCGGGCGCGCACCTCGCTCGCATCACTGGGTAATCTGGTACAGATTCCATTCTGCTACGACTACGCAGGCCGGGCGCCATTCGATGAGCCGTCCGGGCGGGACGTGGTCGGCTACAGCGACCTTTCCCGGTTCTACAAGACCGCGGATGGTTGGATCTACCTGGATGCCTGCGAACAGGAGCTGCACAAGTTCGCGGCCATCGCCGAACTCAGTGGGGTGGTAACCGCAACTGACCGGGTGGCCTACCTGAACTCTGCCCTCGGCCGCATGAGCAGTTCGGTCCTTCAAGAGCGTCTGCAGGCTGCCAACATCGCTGCCGCGGTACCGGACAACATCGATCACCTGCGCAGCCAATACAGTCGAACCGCTGATGGCCTACCGGGTACCCAGAATGGCAGCTACTCCTTCAGCATCTACAGCGACCATCCGAGCGGCCATCGGGTTACGCAGCTCGATCCCTACGCCATTCGCCCACGGGTAGCGCAAATTCGAGCACTGTCACCCGCTGAGAAGTTTGGCGCTTCGACGCGCAAGGTGCTGGGCCGTTACGGCTATACCGACGCACAGGTTCAATCGCTTCTGGACGCTGGCGCAATCGGCGAGTCCTGGAGCGAGGAATATCTGCCGAGCTGACTGCTGAAGGCAGGTCAAGGGGCGGCCTGTTAGCGCCCCCTTGTTTGCCGATTCAACCGATCAAGCGAACACGAGCCCAAAGGCTGCTCGCGGGCGCGTTCATGCCCAGGAAATGAGATAGAGCCATGACTTACAACAGCATCCTCCCACGTATCCTGCAAACCGGTGCCGGTGCCAGCCAGCAAATCCACCAGGTGTTGGCCAGCCTCGGTTGCCGCAAGCCACTCATCATCACTGACCGAATGATGGTCGAGTTGGGTTATGCCGGTCGTATCAGCGCCGTGCTGGCAGCGCACGCAATCGCTGTCGACGTGTTTTCCGAAACCGTCCCTGAGCCTACCGTTGCGTCAATTCAAGCAGGCGTGGCCACCGCCAGGGAGGGGGGCTACGACAGCATCATCGCGCTCGGCGGCGGAAGCCCCATCGACAGTGCCAAAGCGATTGGTATCCTGGCCAAGTTCGGCGGAGTCATGTGCGATTACAAGTTCCCGCGCAATGTGACCGAAACGGGCTTGCCGATCATTGCCATTCCGACCACTGCTGGCACGGGTTCCGAAGTCACCCGTTTCACCATCATCACCGATGAGTCTACCGACGAAAAAATGCTGTGCGTCGGCGCAGGCTTCATGCCTGTCGCTGCCCTCGTCGATTATGAGCTGACGCTCTCATTGCCGCCTCGCGTAACGGCGGACACCGGCATCGATGCGCTGACGCACGCCATCGAGGCTTACGTCAGCAAAAAAGCGAATCTGTTCAGCGATGCCCAGGCACTGGCCGCCATGCGCCTGATCGGGCCCAACCTTCGCAAGGTCTACCACGAGGGTAGCGACCGTGCTGCTCGTGAGGCCGTGATGCTGGGGTCGACCTTGGCAGGCCTGGCTTTCTCTGCTGCCTCTGTTGCCTTGGTGCATGGAATGAGCCGGCCAATCGGCGCGGCATTCCATGTACCCCATGGCTTGTCGAACGCCATGCTGCTGCCCGAGGTGACGGCTTTCTCCATACCCGCTGCACGTGATCGGTACGCCGATTGTGCGCGTGCCATGGGTGTCGCCACGCAAAGCGACAACGATCAATCCGCGGTGGAGAAACTGCTGGATGAGCTGGTGGCAATCAATGATGAGCTCAATGTACCGAGCCCTGCGCAGTTCGGAATTGATCGTGAAAAATTCTTCGAACTGATGCCAACCATGGCCGCTCAAGCGCTTGCTTCCGGTTCACCTGGCAATAACCCGCGTGTGCCGACCGAGGCCGAGATGGTCGAGTTGTATCGCAGCCTTTGGTAATGCCGCCTCAACGCATTATTTGAATAACAAAAAGTGGAGCTACACATGAATACTGTCGGTCATCTGATCAACGGCGAAGTCGTTGTCGAATCCAAGCGCACTCAGGATGTCTTCAATCCCGCCACCGGCGAGGTTGCGCGCCAAGTTGCCTTGGCATCGAGCCATACGGTAGAGCACGCCATTGCTACTGCTGAAGCTGCTTTCCCGGACTGGCGCGATACGCCGCCTATCAAGCGGGCCCGTATCATGTTCCGCTTCAAGGAACTGCTGGAGCAGAACGCTGATGCGATCTGCAAACTGATTGGTGAAGAACACGGAAAGATTTCCCATGACGCTGCCGGTGAACTGCAGCGTGGCATTGAGAACGTCGAGTACGCGTGCGGGATCGCCGAGCTGCTCAAAGGCGAGCACAGCAAGAATGTCGGGCCGAACATCGATGCCTGGAGCGAGTTCCAGCCTCTGGGCGTCGTGGCAGGTATCACACCGTTCAACTTCCCGGTGATGGTGCCGCTGTGGATGATCCCGGTGGCTATTGCGGCGGGGAACTGCTTCATTCTCAAGCCTTCCGAGCGCGACCCGAGCTCAACGCTGTTCATCGCCCAACTGCTGCAGGAAGCAGGTCTGCCCAAGGGCGTGTTGAACGTGGTAAATGGCGACAAGGAAGCGGTTGACATCCTGCTGCGCGACTCGCGCATTCAGGCGGTCAGTTTCGTGGGTTCGACGCCGGTTGCCGAGTATATCTACACCACTGCCACGGCCCACGGCAAACGCTGTCAGGCATTGGGTGGGGCGAAAAACCACGCCATCGTCATGCCTGACGCCGATATCGACAATGCGGTGAACCAGCTCCTGGGCGCTGCATTTGGCTCCTCCGGTGAGCGTTGCATGGCACTGTCAGTCGCCGTTGCAGTGGGTGATGCGGCAGCCGATGCGTTGATCGCCAAAATGAAAGAAGCCATGAAGAACCTGAAGGTAGGGGCTTACACCGACAGCAAGAATGACTTTGGCCCGGTGATCACCCGCCAGCATCAGCAGAAGGTGGTCGGGTATATCGACAGTGCTGAAGCGCAGGGCGCAACGGTGGTTGTCGACGGTCGTCAGCCGAACGTTGCTGGCTATGAGGAAGGCTTCTTCGTCGGCGGCACCCTGCTCGATCACGTTACTCCAGACATGCAGAGCTACAAGGAAGAAATCTTTGGCCCGGTACTGCAGGTAGTACGCGTCAACAGCATGAAGGAAGCCATGGCGTTGATCGACAAGCACGAGTACGGCAATGGCACATGCATTTTCACCCGAGACGGAGAAGCCGCTCGCTACTTCTCCGACAACATCAAGGTGGGCATGGTCGGTATTAACGTTCCTCTGCCTGTTCCCGTCGCTTACCACAGTTTCGGTGGTTGGAAGCGCTCGTTGTTCGGTGACTTGCATGCCTACGGGCCGGATGGCGTCCGGTTCTACACCCGACGCAAAACCGTCACCCAGCGATGGCCGTCGTCAGGTGTTCGGGAAGGCGTTGAGTTTTCCATGCCGACCATGAAGTAACGATTGGAGGAGACGTGTGCCTGACTGCCGCCAGGCACACATTTTTGTGTGGCATTGAAGTGAGTCGTCGTTGGACTGCCAGAGGGGTGATGTGCTGTTTTAGGGTTGTTTGCTGTGCCGCTCAAATAATAATTACATATAGCTAGAGGCGAATATGAATAATAAGCACACGATCTGTTCGGGAAAGGCCGGCGGCCTTTCATTTCTTCAAGGAACGAGGTCTGTTCGAATGGGGTTCACTGTTCGTGCTTGACCTATTTGTATTCAACAGATGTTGAGTGTTGAGTCGAACGTTCTGAGGAGATATGCCAAATGAGTATGGTAAAAGAAGGGGCGTCGCTGGATGGGCGTGTGTTTTGGCCATCGATCGCTGTGATACTGGGTGTCACGGTCCCGCTTATTGTATTTCCTGACGCCGGGAATGCGGTGATTAATCAGATGTTCGCATTTGCGACCGGTAAATTTGGCTGGCTTTATCTGGTTTCCGGCCTGATGACGGTGGTGTTCCTGTTGTGGATAGCGTTCGGGCGTTACGGCAATATACGCCTTGGTCGAAAGAGTGATGCACCCGAGTTTTCCTATTTTAGCTGGGTCGCCATGATTTTTTGTGGCGGTATCGGCATTGCCATTGTCAACTGGGCCTGGGTTGAGCCGATTTATTATTTTAACGGACCTCCTTTGAATGTGGCGGCTCAGAGCCGGGAAGCGGCAGAGTGGGCGTTGACCTATGGCCAGTTTCATTGGGGGCTGACCCCGTGGGCATTCTATTGCCTGCCGGCGTTGCCGATTGCCTATTCGATGTATGTGCGCAGACAGCCCGGGGTTCGGTTGTCCGTAGCCGCCCGTGGTGTGTTGGGTGATAAGTCCAACGGATGGTTGGGGCTTACGCTCGATACGGTGGTGGTGTTCGGGATTGTTGGCGGGGTGGGCACCTCCCTTGGCTTGGCCGTGCCCCTTGTATCAACCTTGGCTGGCGACATTTTTGGAATACAGCAGTCCTTCGCGTTTGACATGGGGGTCTTGGCGCTTTGGACATTGATGTTCGGCATGAGTGTCTGGTTTGGACTGAGCAAAGGGATAAAGATTCTCAGCGATATCAACGTCTATTTGGCTTTTGCGCTTCTCTTGTTCGCTGCCGTCGTTGGCCCAACCTTGCTGCTCGTCAATGGTTGGGCAAACAGCCTCGGCCTGATGATCAATAATTTCATTCACATGAGCTTGTGGACTGATCCTGTTGCAAAAGGTACGTTCCCTCAGGACTGGACGATTTTCTATTGGGCCTGGTGGATCGCCTATGCACCCATGATGGGATTGTTTGTTGCTCGGATTTCTCGAGGTCGGACAATCAGAGAGCTCATTCTGGCTGAGCTGGTTTGGGGGAGCCTGGGTTGCTGGGTGTTCTTCGCGGTCTGGGGCGGCTACTCGCTTAATCTTCAGCTTACAGGCGAGCTGGATGTCAGCGCTGTTCTTTCAGCGCAGGGTATTCCGGCGGCAGTACTCGCCATCTTGAAAACAATGCCGTTCTCAAGTCTCGTTATTGGTATTTTCGTTGTTCTTTGCTTTGTGTTTTTGGCGACGACGCTTGATTCGGCGGCTTACGTGCTTGCGTCAGTGACATCTCATGAACTAAGCGGTTATGAAGAGCCTCAGCGGTGGCTACGAATCGTTTGGGCATTATTGCTGGCGGTGATCGGCATTGGTTTGCTCAAGGTAGGTGGGCTGAAGGCCGTGCAAACGTCTACCATTGTCGTCGCGCTGCCGTTGATACCGGTGCTGGGCGTGTTGGCCTGGTCACTGCTGCGCATGATTCGTGCAGATCTTGGGTGTGAACGGGTAACGACGGAAATTGTTTTGGACGACGCGGTCAGGCTTCCCAGTACGCCGGGACTTGATGCGTCGCCGGCTGCGGACATTCATTCAGCCGCGACGCATGCAGAGGCCAAGTGTTAAAGCGGATATCATCCATGCGGAAAACCTAGGGCTACCTAGGTTTTTTACTTCCACTGCGGAGCGGGACCGTTGACAGCATGTTGAGGTGGGTGGCTGATAGACGCTGAGTTACCGAAGCTCTCTGTCGCTCGTTGACTTGAATCGCGGGCGAGTGAGTTCATGTCAAGGCGCCATAAATAAAACCCTGCCCAAGGGCAGGGAGCGATTCAAAGCGCTCTCGTCAGTTCCGGCCTCATCGCCGACAAGCCGGCTCACAACATATCACCAGCCTTCGGGCATACGCTGAACCTATGGGAGCCGCGCTTGCCGGCGATGGGCTGCGAAGCGGCCCCGGTTACCAACGCCGGCTTCGGGTGTTTGCTGCCATTGGCGAGCAACTGTTGTCGACCCAAAGAAACGCGGCGTTGTCCAGTCTCGTCCATGCCGCTCAAAGCCTCAGATCGAGCGCTGGTTCACACGGGCAGAGAGTTGCTCAGCGTTTTCCTTGCGCTCCGAATAACGGTCTACCAAGAACGCCTGGCGGTCGCGCAGCAGGACGGTGAACTTGACCAGTTCCTCCATGACATCCACCACGCGATCGTAGTACGGCGAGGGCTTCATCCGCCCGGCGTCGTCGAACTCAAGGTAGGCTTTGGGCACCGAGGACTGGTTCGGGATGGTGAACATCCGCATCCAGCGCCCAAGCACGCGCAGTTGGTTGACCACGTTGAACGACTGCGAGCCGCCACACACCTGCATGACCGCCAGGGTCTTGCCTTGAGTAGGGCGCACCGCACCCAGTGCCAAAGGAATCCAGTCGATCTGCGCCTTGAATACCGCAGACATCGCACCATGGCGTTCTGGCGAGCACCAGACCTGGCCTTCCGACCACTGCATCAGCTCACGCAGTTCCTGCACTTTGGGGTGCTCGGCAGGTGCATCGTCAGGCAGCGGCAGCCCCGACGGATTGAAGACCCGTGTCTCGGCGCCCAAGTGCTCCAGCAAGCGTGCGGCTTCTTCCACCAGCAAGCGGCTGAAGGAGCGTTCACGGGTCGATCCATACAGCAGCAGGATGCGCGGTTTGTGCTCGCTGGAACGGGCTACCGCTGGCGGCCCATCGAGCAGCGCCAGGTCGAGATTGGGCAGGTGCTCAGACATGTTTCCTCCCGCTCAAAGCGTGCCGATGCGATCCAGCTCATGCTTGAGCTGGTCACGGTCGAGGTGATCGAAAGGCAGTGCGAAGAATGCCTGGCAGCGTGAGGCGATGCGCGCCAGTGTGGCGCGGAACGCAGCGTCGACCGCCGCCGCCTCACCCACGACATCGGACGGGTCCTCCAGCCCCCAATGCGACTTCAAGGCCGGGCCGAAATAGACCGGGCAAGCTTCGCCGGCTGCCTTGTCGCAAACGGTAATGACGATGTCAGGAGGGCAATCCTCGAACGCGTCATTGCCCTTGCTGCTCAGCCCATCGGTCGAGATGCCGGCGTCTTGCAAGGTTGTCAGGCTGCGAGGCAACACCTGGCCTTTGGGAAAGCTGCCGGCGCTGACTGCTTCAAATCCGTGAGGCGCCAAATGATTGAACATGGCCTCGGAAAGGATGCTGCGGCAACTGTTGGCCGTGCACATGAACAGGACTCGCATAGAGGCTCCTCCGCTTCGTGGCGGATGTCAGAGGCTCAGGCGCAATGCCAGAGCCGAAAGGGTGATCAACAGAACCGGGAGCGTCAGCACAATGCCGACCTTGAAGTAGTAACCCCAGGTGATGCGCATGCCTTTGCGCTCCAGCACGTGCAACCAAAGCAGCGTGGCGAGGCTGCCGATCGGGGTGATTTTCGGGCCGAGGTCGCAGCCGATGACGTTGGCGTAGATCATTGCCTCGCGCACCAGCCCTTGCGCCTCGCTGGCCTGGATCGACAAGGCGCCGACCAGCACGCTGGGCATGTTGTTCATGACCGAGGACAGCACTGCAGCGATCAACCCCGTGCCGATGGCGGCACTCCAGAGCCCTTGTTGCGCAAGGCGATCGAGCAGCTGTGTGAGCATATCGGTGAGGCCGGCGTTCTTCAGCCCGTAGACCACCAGATACATACCGAGAGAGAAGATCACCACCTGCCAGGGCGCTTCGCGCAGCACACGACGGGTCGAGATGCGATGCCCGCGAGCGGCGACGGCGAAGAGGATCGCCGCACAGGCCGCGGCTACCGCGCTGATCGGGATACCCAGGGGTTCCAGGGCGAACAGCCCGATCAGCAACACCAGCAGCACCCAGCCACCGACGTTGAAGGTGGCGCGGTCGTGGATCGCCTCACTTGGCGCTTTCAGGGCAGCGACCGTGTACTGCTCAGGGATGTCACGGCGGTAGAACAGGAACAGCACCAGCAGGGTGGCGGCCACGCTGGCGAAATTCACGGGCACCATCACCGAGGCGTATTCGCTGAAGCCCAGTTTGAAGTAGTCGGCGGAGACGATGTTCACCAGGTTTGAGACTACCAGCGGCAGGCTCGCCGTGTCGGCGATAAAGCCTGCGGCCATGACGAACGCCAGCGTAGCGGCGGGCGAAAAGCGTAGCGCCACTAGCATCGACATCACGATAGGGGTGAGGATCAGTGCCGCACCGTCATTGGCGAACAGCGCCGACACGGCGGCACCCAGCAGTACGCAGAAGGCGAACAGGCGGTAGCCGCTGCCGTTTGCCCAGCGCGCGACGTGCAGCGCGGCCCATTCGAAGAAACCCGCCTCGTCCAGCAGCAGGCTGATGATGATGACGGCGATGAAGGTGGCGGTGGCATTCCAGACAATGGCCCACACGGTCGGGATATCGTGCAGCGAAACGGCACCCGCTGCCAGGGCGATGAGCGCACCGAGCGTGGCACTCCAGCCAACACCAAGCCCCCTCGGTTGCCAGATGACCAGGATGAGCGTGAATACAAAGACTGCAATGGCGACCAGCATGAATACCTCGCTCGATGTAGGTCAGCAGCAGGCAGCATCACGGACGGGCCGGCCGTCCATGTTCTTCAGCCGCAGAGCGTTATCTGCCAACCACTGTGCGTTGGCCTGCAAGGTCACCTGCAACATTTCATGCACCCAGGCGGGCAGTTCCGGGTTCAGGCGGTAGTACACCCACTGGCCCTGCCTGCGATCGAGCAGCATGCCATTGCTGCGAAGCTGCGCGAGGTGGCGGCTGATCTTAGGTTGGCTGTCGTTCAGCGCGCACATCAGTTCGCAGACGCAAAGTTCACCGAGACTGGCAATCAACAGTGTGGCCCGAGCACGGGTTTCGTCGGAGAGGCATTTGAAGACATCAGGCGGGGTGAACATGGCAGCACCAGAACATGTGGATAGCCGAATATACGTATTCCCATATGTACTGTGCAAGCTTCTCAGGGCTGAGCGGGCGATAAGGGGCCAGGCTGTTTGAAAACACTTGCTGTGATCTAGCCATTTGCCGACTTAACCACTGCCGACGTTCAGCACAGCAGCGAGTTGTGCTCGCGTGCGACCTCAAGCCAATGATGAGTATCGATGCCTTGCGTAAAACACGACGTCACTGAGAAGCGAAGTACTAAACCACGGTCTACTCTCTCTAGTCGTCATAGAGGCTATGCCGAAACGATGTAGGGCATTGGTCAAAAGGGACTGGAAATGGCTGTTCTCAAATAACGCATGAGAGACCCAGACAGCTGGTTTCCGACCTTGACGCCCTGATTGCTCTGTTGACGCAGACTGCGCCAGGCGGGGCACTGAGCAATCGGTGTCCTGTTCCATTCCAAGTGTGGAGCAAGGAACGATGACCACTTCGAATCGTATCGCGCACGCGAAAGGGTGGATGCCCGCGGCGATAACGGTATTGGCTTTGCACAGTAGTGGCGTGTCAGCGGGAGGCATCTTCATCTATGAGGCCGGCCAGGAAAGTAACGGCCTGGCCAACGCGGGCTCGGCGGCGCTCGCCACAGACCCCAGCGTGTTGATGAGCAACCCGGCAGGCATCGCCTTGCTGCCCGGCACGCAGGTCAGCGCCAACGCACAGGTCATCCTCGGCGACCTGCGTTACTCACGCGACAGCAACAACCAGTTCGACGGCAACGAGGGCGGCAATGCTCTGCAGTATCTACCGGGCGCCAGCCTGTTCATCAGCCACCAACTCGATGACCGTTCGGCGATCGGATTCGGCCTGTACGGCAACTTCGGCTTGGCACTGAACTACGACGACGACTGGGCAGGGCGGTACTTCACCCAGGAAGCGGCTGTGATCGGCGTCTCGTTTCAACCCACCTTTGCCTACAAGTTCACCGATGACCTCACTGTCGGCATCGGCCCTCGCATGATGCTGGGCTATTACCGCACTGAGGTGGCCATCAACAACAGCCTGCTGGGTTTGGTCGAGCGGCCCGATGGCCAACTCGAATACAAGGACACCGACTTCGGCATGGGTGTGAACCTGGGCGTGCTCTACCAGGTCGACCCCCGCACGCGTATTGGCCTGGCCTACACCAGCAAGGTGAAGCTGGAGTTCGAGGACAGCCCGCATGTCAGCGGCATCAACAACCCCCTCATCAACGCCGCGCTCAACCGCTTGGCGGTGGACACCCTGGAATTGGACATGAACGTGCCGCAGACCGCGACGTTCAGCATGGCCCACCAGTTGGACGAGCAATGGACGTTGCTTGGCAGCGTGGGTTGGCAGGACTGGAGCGATTTCGGGGATATCGGCGTGGAGGTCGATGCCAATGCCGCCGGTGTCAGCCGCACGGTCGATCGCAAGTACAAGGATACCTGGCACGCCTCACTCGGCGCGCAGTACCAAATGACCCGCCAGCTGCGCTGGAGCGTTGGGGTGGGGTATGACAGCTCGGCCGTCGATGACAAGGACCGCACCGTGGACAACCCGATGGGCGAGACGTGGCGCTTCGCGACCGGGGTGAACTATCAGGTTGAAGAAGGCTTGGACCTGCACCTGGCCTACACGCTGGTCTGGCTCGGCGATATGGACGTGGAGCAGACCAAGGCACGCTCCGGCGATACGTTGTCAGGCAGTTTCGATAACGCCGCCTTGCACGTCATCGGCGGCGGTGCAACGTGGCGATTCTGATGGATTTCATCCTCGATAACCGCTTCAACGTGGAAGGAGAAGTTGCATGAAAAGTAGGTCGCTTATTGCAACCGTGTGCCTCGCATCGCTGTTGCTGCATGGCTGTGCGAGCAAATACGTGGAGCCTGATGATTACTCCGGGTTTCTGAAGGACTACAGCAAACTCAAAGAGGAAAAATCACCGTCAGGTGCGGAGGTTATGCGCTGGATCAAGCCGGGCATCACTGCCAACCAATTTACCAGCGTCTATATCGAACCCAGCCAGTTTTATCCCAAGCCGCAACCCACTGCGAAAATTCCGCAGCAAACCTTGCAAGGCATTACCCAATACTACGATCAGGCGCTGAAAAACCAGTTTTCCACCGTGCTGCCGCTGGCGACCAGCCCTGGGCCAGGTGTGCTGGTGGTGCGCCCAGCGATCACTGGGGTAAGCGCTAAAACCAAGGGGCTGCGCCCGTATGAAGTTATCCCGATCGCGTTGGTGGCCGCCGGCATCAGCACGGCGACGGGGATCCGCGATCAAGACACCAGCGTGGCCACCGAGGCCGCATTCATTGACGGAAATTCCAATGAGGTGGTGGCCCAGGTGGTACGCAAAGGAGCAGGTACTGAATTGGAGAACTCCTCGCAGGTCATGCAGGCCACGGACGCACGTGCCGTGCTCGATGGCTGGGCCAAGGACATGGTCAGTTCATTCAAGGCCCTGAAAAAGTAGCCCGAATGTTCCCCTGCCGTGGCTGCGGCAGGGGCATCGGCATTTGATGCACGGACTCGAAGTTTCAAGGATGCCCCCATGAAAACGGTCATGCTCAAGCTCAAACATGAATTCCTTAAAGTGCTTCCTCCCACCGTGTTTTTTTTCGTGATCCTGCACATCGTTGCGCTGATTCGTGCGCTGATGATCAAAGGGTCAGGGGTGGAACTGCCTGTTTCAGCGTCGGTCCTGATCGCCGCGCTGATATTGGGCAAGTCTGTGCTGGTGGCCGATATGCTGCCTTTCATCAATCGCTTTCCCGACAAGCCGCTGATCTGGAACGTCGCCTGGAAGACCTGCATGTATGCCTTGGTCGCGCTGATCGTCCATTACCTGGAGCGTCTGTACGAGTATTGGAAAGAGGCGGCTGGCGTGATGGATGCCAATGCGCTGTTGTGGTCATCCATTAACTGGCCTCGCTTCTGGGCGGTTCAGATCCTGTTGATCACCTTGATATTCATGTATTGCGTCATCGCTGAACTGGCGCGCGTTATTGGTCGCGAGCGCCTTAAACGCATGTTCATTGGTCCGCTGCCGCCAAAGCAGCCCGACATGCCGAAACACAGCGGATAGCCGAACGACGGATCCGGTTTGGCCACTAGGCTTGCCGTTGACGGGAGACACCGCGTTGAAAAAGAACGTTTACCCGCTTTACGCGCTTGCTTTGTTGGCGCACACCGGCCAAGGCCAAGCAGAGGATTCGGCAGAGCTTGCCAAGAAGGCGCTGAACCCGGTTGCGGCCATGTACAGCTTGCCGGTGCAATATAACTGGGACCAGAAACTGGGCCCCAATGGCGAGGGCAAGCGCAGCCTGACCAATATCCAGCCCGTGCTGCCGTTCAGCCTGAATGATGACTGGAACCTGATCTCCAGGACCATCCTGCCCGTCGTCGATCAACACGGTTTGGGTGGCGCGGCGGACACCTCCGGTGTGGGCGATGTGACCCAAAGCTTTTTCTTCTCACCGAAACAACCCACGGCCAGTGGCTGGATACTGGGCGCAGGGCCGGCGCTGTTGATACCAACAGGCAGCAACGATGTGCTGAGCAGTGAACAGTGGGGGCTCGGACCGACAGCGGTAGCCTTGAAGCAAGCCAACGGGTGGACGCACGGGATACTGGCGAACCATATCTGGGGGCTGGAGGGCAGCCCTGCAGATGGCAAGGAGAAGGTCAACCAGACGTTCATGCAGCCGTTTCTTTCCTACACGAACAGCGCCTTGACCACATTTGGCATCAACAGTGAGTCGACCTACGACTGGCAATCCAAACAATGGTCAATTCCAATCAACCTGATGGTGACCCAACTACTAAAAGTGGGTGGGCACCCCATTACCGTCCAGGCGGGCCCGCGTTATTGGCTCGACTCACCGGATAATGGCCCCGAAGGCTGGGGCTTTCGGTTTGCTGTAACGCTGCTTTTCCCAAGGTAATGCACGCCGGCATCGCTCATACGCCTGCAAGAACAACCCGCAAGGGTTGCTGATTCTATTGATCACGGAGCTAAGGATGGGGCGTCGCGACAAAGGCAATATTCTGGGCTTGGCATTGAAGGCCTTGTCCTGGTCTGCAGTTTTGATCACCTGCCTGGTTGGCTCAGTGGGCACTGCGCTGTGTGCCGAGCAGGCGGGGGCTGCACCCGCCTTTTCGACCGAATCCGAAGGCTATGTGGCTGCCGCTACTTGCCTTGGCTGTCACGTTGACCAGGCCAAGGCCTGGAAGGACTCGGATCACGGTTGGGCGATGCGCGACGCCAACGAGGCCAATGTGCTTGGCAATTTCAACGACGCGCGCTTCGACGAGGCCGGGGTCTCGGCGCGTTTCTTTCGCAGGCACGGCGGCTTTTACGTCAATACCGAAGGTGAGGATGGCCAGCCGGCAGACTTTAAAATCATCTACACCTTCGGCCACTATCCGCTGCAGCAGTACCTGGTTGCACTGCCCAGGGGCCGCCTGCAGGCGTTGACCATCGCCTGGGACAGCAGAGCCAAGGGCGAGGGCGGGCAACGCTGGTTCTCGCTCTACCCTGGGCAACGTTTTGCACCCGATGACCCTTTGCACTGGACCGGTCGCTACCAGAACTGGAACGGCATGTGCGCCGATTGCCATTCCACGCGTTTGATCAAGCACTACGACGATCGCCAGGACAGCTTTGCGTCCACCTGGAAAGAGCAGAACGTTGGCTGCCAGAGCTGTCATGGGCCTGGCCAGGCCCATGTCGATTGGGCGAACAACGCCACATCCGCTGAGCAAGCCGATGCGTCGGCCAAGGACATGGGCCTGGCTGTCGATTACAAGGCGTTGGGCAGTCAGGGCCTGGTCGAGCAGTGTGCGTTCTGCCACAGCCGGCGGCAGACCCTTGGCGTGGGCCAGCTACCCGGTCATCCGCAGCTCGACCAGAGCCTGCCGGCAACATTGCGCGCGGGGCTTTATCACGCAGACGGCCAGATCGACGGTGAGGTGTACGAGTACGGCTCCTTTACGCAAAGCAAGATGTACAACGCAGGGGTGGGCTGCACCGACTGCCACAACCCTCATACCGCCAAGGTCAAGGTCGAAGGCAACGGGCTGTGCCTGCAATGCCACAACGGCAACCCACCGGTAGCCCGCTTCGCCACCCTGCAGGCCAAGGACTATGATACGCCCGCGCACCATCACCACGTCGCCGGCAGCCCTGGCGCCCAGTGTGTCAGTTGCCACATGCCGACCAAGACCTACATGGTCGTCGACCCCCGGCGCGACCACAGCTTGCGGATCCCGCGTCCGGACCTCGCCAGCAAGGTCGACAGCCCCGATGCCTGCACGGCTTGCCACCAAGACCAGCAACCGGCTTGGGCCGCCAAGGCGATCGAGCAGTGGTTTGGCAAGCCGCAGCGCCCGGTTTTGTTTGGCGAGGCGTTCCAGGCGGTGCGCAATGGCCAAGGTATCCCATTGAGCCTTTTGGGCACGGTGCTGGCAGACAAGACCAAGCCAAGCATCGTGCGCGCCACTGCCGCCGAACAGATGGCTGACCTGGGCCCTCAAGCCCTCATCAGCCTGGGCTGGGCGTTGAACGATCCAAGCCCATTGGTGCGTGCCTATGCCACGTCTGGGTTCTCGAGCGTGCCGCCAGAGCAGCGCCTCAAGCCACTGTTGCCCCTGCTCGAAGACCCCTACCTGGCGGTGCGCGATGAGGCAGTGCGGGCGCTTGCGGATGTGCCCAGCACGCAGTTGCCGGCCCAGGCGAAGGAGGCGTTCAGCACCGCGCTGGCAGACTACGAGGCGCGCCTGCGTGGCAATGCAGACCTGCCAGGCGGGCGCTTGAACCTGGCCGTTCTGTTGAGCCGCCAGGGGCGTCAGCAAGAAGCCATGGAGCAGTACCGTCAGGCACTGCGCCTTGACCCTTACTTTGTGCCGGCGCGGGTCAACCTGGCCAATCTCGCCACAGCCGAGCACCAGCTCGATGAAGCGGAAAACGTACTGCGCGCAGGCCTGGCGCTGGAAAAGATGCCGGCGACCGATCACGGCAACCTGGCGTACATGCTGGCCCTGCTGCTGGTGGAACGACGCCAGCCCGAAGAGGCCGTGGGCTTGATGGAGTCGGCAGCGGTCGCGCTGCCAGGCAATGCGCGGATTCGCTACAACCAAGGTTTGCTGCTGTCGCGCATGAACCGTCGCGATGAGGCCTTGGCGGCGCTGGAGCGTGGCCTTGAGCAGGCACCGGATAACGCCGACCTTCTGTACTCGTTGATCTACCTGCATGCCTTGGCCGGTGAACGCAGCGAAGCCTATGCCTATGTGCAACGGATGCGCAAAGCGGCCCCTGACGATTCACGCCTGCAAGGCATAGAGCCTTACTGGCAAAAGTACGAAAGCACCAACTGAGCTGGCGATGGCGCTGTGAGCGGCTAGATTTACCTCGTCGCCTTCGAGCAGTTGCGAACATCCGTGGGGCCTCGTGTCGATGCTCCGACTGACAAGGACCGAGCAGTGGATATACGCGAGCAGATTGCTGAACTCGAAGCCAGTGTGGCGCAGAGCGTGCTGGGCCAGGCCGACACCATCCGGCATGTGATTCTTGGCTTGCTGGCCAATGGTCACGTATTGCTGGAAAGCCTGCCGGGGTTGGCCAAAACGCGTACCGTCAAGGCGCTGGCCACCCACCTGGAGGCCAGCATGCGGCGCATCCAGTTCACCCCCGACCTGCTGCCGTCGGACATCACTGGTGGCGAAATCCTCCAGCAGACCGCACAGGGCAACGAGATCAAGTTTCAACCCGGGCCGCTGTTCGGCAACGTGATTCTTGCCGATGAGATCAACCGCGCCCCGGCCAAGGTTCAGGCGGCCCTGCTTGAAGCCATGGAGGAGCGCCAGATTACCGTGGCCGGTCAGAGCTACCCGATGTCAAACCTGTTCATGGTGCTGGCGACCCAGAACCCCATCGAGCAAGAGGGTACCTACCCGTTGCCCGAGGCGCAGATGGACAGGTTCCTGATGAAGCTGCAACTGGACTATCCCAAGGTGGAGGATGAAACCCTGGTGCTGCGCCTGGTGCGCAACGAGGAACAACAGGCAGGCCACCCGCACCAGGCGCCTGGGCGTCTGCCCCAGGACGTGGTGTTCGCCGCACGCAGTGCGATCGCGGGCATTGAAGTGTCGCCGGCGATCGATCGTTACCTGATCGACTTGATCAACGCCACCCGCCACCCGGTCGAGCATGATCCGGACCTTGCGCGGTGGATCAAGATCGGCGCCAGCCCACGTGGCGGGATCAGCCTGGACAGAGTGGCGCGTGCCCACGCATGGCTGGCCGGGCAGGGGTACGTCACCCCGGACAATGTACGAGCAGTGGTCCATCCGGTGTTGCGCCACCGATTGCAGCTCTCCTACGACGCGGTTGCCGATGGCATCGGCGCCGACCAGGTGATCGACCGGCTGCTGGACACGGTCGCCATCCCGGCCTGAACGGAGCGAGCCCATGCAACCGACCCAGGATGGTTTCGTCTACGCCTCGCTCAGCCAGCTGATGGCGTTCGAATACCGCGTGCGCGGCTTGAGCTTCCTGGCGCGTCAGCCGCTGGCAAGCATCCTGGCGGGCAATCACGCCTCACGCCTGCGTGGCCGCGGCTTGAGCTTCGACGAGCTGCGCCGTTACATACCTGGCGATGATCTGCGCCACCTCGACTGGCGCGCATCGTTACGCTACGGCAAGCCGTTCGTGCGCACCTTCACCGAAGAGCGCGACCGGCCGACACTGCTGCTGGTCGATCAACGCATGAACATGTATTTCGGCTCCAGGCGCAGTTTCAAGTCAGTCACCGCTGCCGAGCTTGCCGCATTGTCGGCATGGATAGCCCTGCAGGCCGGTGATCGGGTGGGCGGGCTGGTATTCGATGATCAGCAAGTGGTGCACATCAGGCCGCTGCGCAGCCGCGCACGGGTGCAGGCCCTGTGCGCGGCAGTGGTGCGCAGCAACAACCGCCTTAGCGCGTCAGGCCCGGACAGCGAGCGAGAGGGGCAACTCGACACTGCGCTGCGCAACGTCATCGGCCTGGCCGGGCATGATGCGCTGGTGTGCATCATCAGTGACTTTGCCGGGGTGACGGAACAGACCTTGAAGCTGTTGCGGCAACTGGGCGCGCACAATGACGTGATCGCCATGCAGGTGTATGACCCTATCGCGCTGGATGTCCCCGACAAGGGGCGTTTGAGCGTGACCCAGGGCGAGATGCAGATCGACCTTGAAATCGGGCGGCGCCAGGTGCACCGGCCGCTGGGCGATTTTCTCTCCGGGCGCCTTGAGCAAGTGGCGCAGTTGCTGCGCCGCAGCCAGATACCGCTGATGATGATCAGTACCGGCGATGAGGTGTTGGGCCAGGTGCAGCGTGAACTGGGGCGGCTTGGGGGCAGTGGCCGATGAGCGCCCGGCCGTCGCCTGCCGCCATCGACCAGCTCAAGGAGCTGCCGTTGCCGGTGCCACCGTTCAGTTATGCCCCGCAAACCTGGGGTTGGGCGGTATTGCTGGCCGTTGTGGTGGTGGTAGGGCTCGCGTATGCCGTGTATGCCTGGCGGCGCTGGCAGCGTGATCGTTATCGACGTGAGGCGTTGCAGCGGCTCGACGCCCTTGTTGCGGCGCAGGCCCATTCCGAGCAGCGTTTGCCAGCGCTGCGGGAATTACCGGCGTTGCTCAAGCGGGTAGCGCTTTCCATGCCTGACGCGCCAGCGGTGCGCGGCCTGTCAGGCCAGCAATGGCAGGTGTTTTTGCAGCAGCGGGCACGCTTTGCCTTGCCTGAGCAGTTCGCCGCGCAACTGCACACGCTGGCTTATGCGCCAGACCTGCAGGTGCAGGCAATCGGCGAGCCTGAGCTGCGAACCTTGGTGAACACCTGCAGGCGCTGGATCGAGGCTCACCATGTGGCAGTTTGATTACCTGTGGGTGTTCTTGTTGCTGCCCTTGCCCTGGCTGGCCTACCGCTTCATGCGCCCCTATCACGAGGCGCGCAGCGCATTGCGGGTGCCGTTTTTCTTCGCCATGAGCCGTGCGGTGAACCAGCTCCCCGGCACCACGCCACCCTCGGGTGGGCGCTGGCAAGTGCTTTTGAACCTGCTGGTATGGGGCCTTCTGCTGGCCGCCTGCGCGCGGCCCGTACTGGTGGAAAAGGCCATCGAGCGTGAGCAGCCCATCCGCGACATGCTGCTGGCGATCGATATTTCTCAGTCCATGCAGGCCAAGGACTTTACCGACGCCAATGGCCAGCAAGTGGACAGGTTGAGCGCGGTGAAAGCGGTGGTGCGCGACTTCATCGCCCAGCGCAAGCAAGACCGCATCGGCCTGATCGTATTCGGCACCGGCGCCTACCCACAGTCGCCCCTGACCCTCGATCACGCCAGTCTCTCGCTGCTGCTCGATGAAGTCGGGGTGGGCATGGCCGGGCCGAACACCGCCATAGGCGATGCCATTGGCCTTGCCATCAAGCTGCTGGATCAGGCCAAGGAGCAGGAAAAGTTGATGGTGCTACTGAGTGACGGCAATGACACCGGCAGTGCGATCACTCCCGCACACGCGGCAGGCTTGGCCAGCGAGCGGAACATCGTGGTACATACCATTGGGATCGGCGACCCCCAGGCCAGCGGTGAAGACAAGGTCGATCTGCAAGCGCTGGAGGGCATCGCACGCACTACCGGTGGCAGGTTCTTTCGCGCCGACGACCGGAGCGCGCTGGCCCAGGTGTATGCCACGCTGGACCGGATCACCCCCCACAGCGTGAAGACCTTCAGCCACCAGCCCAAGCGTGACCTGTTCTGGTGGCCCCTGGGGGCGGCCTTGCTGTTGCTGGCCTTGGGGCATAGCCTGGCAGCCGTGGCTGGCCCGTTGCGGGCACGGCCTGCGCAGGGGAGGCCATGAATGGACATCGACCTTAGTGCCTTGCACCTGCTGCGCCCCTATTGGTTGTTACTGTGGGTACCGGCCGCGCTGCTGCCCTGGGCATGGCAGCGGCGCAATGACCTGAAGCGGCAGTTGCACGGCGTGATCGCTCCACACCTGGTCGAGCATCTGCTCATCACCCCCGAGGAGCAAGCGCGGTTACGGCCCGTTCACCTGCTGGCAGCACTGCTCGGCCTGGGTGCCCTGGCCGCCGCGGGGCCGACCTGGCAGCGCGACATCCCCGCGTTCGTCGACAACCGTGCGCCGCTGATCCTGGCGCTGGACCTGTCGCCGTCGATGGATGCCGACGACGTACCCCCATCCCGCCTGCAAGCCGCCAAACATACCTTGCACGACCTGGTGGTGCGCCGCGCAGGGGCACGCACAGCGCTCATCGCGTATGCCGGCAGCGCGCACCTGGTGCTGCCCGCCACCGAAGACCCACAGTTGCTCGACACCTTCTTGCAAGCACTGACCACCGATTTGATCGCGCAACCCGGCAAGGATGTAGCAGGGGTGATCGACGTGGCGAAACGCTTGCTGGCAGCCGAGCAGGTGCCCGGCACGCTGGTGCTGCTGACCGATGGCGCCGATGCCGGGCAATTGTCGGCACTGACGGGCGCGCTCAAAGGCAGCGACCTGCAGGTGATGGTCCTGGCCGTGGGCAGCCAAGACAGCGGGGTTGTGCATGACGCTCAGGGCCGTACCCGGGTCGATGCCGAAGGGCGCCCGCTGCAGGCGGACTTCGACCAGCAGGGCTTGAGGCAGTTGGCCGACGCCGTCAACGGCCCGCTGGGCAGCCTGACCCTGAGCGACGATGATCTGGACTGGATCGAACTGCATGCGCAGCAGCATTTTCAGGCAGCCCAAGGCGACCCGCAGCAGGTGCACTGGAAGGACGCCGGCTACTGGCTGTGCTGGCCGCTGGCGCTGCTTGCGCTGCTGTGCCTGCGCCGTGGCTGGAAGGTGCACTGGCTGGCCACCGTGCTGGTGGCGGTAGTGTTGGGCACACAGCCGCAAAGCGCGCGGGCCGGGCCTGTCGCGGATGCCTTCTTCACCCCTGACCAGCAGGGCCGCTGGGCCTTCGAGCATGGCCATTACCCGCAGGCCGCAGCGCATTTCAACGACCCTTACTGGAAAGGCCTGGCTGCCTACACCGCCGCCGACTATGACGTTGCCTTGGCCAGCCTCGGCAAGCTCGACACCGCCCAGGCTTTTTTCTACCGGGGCAATATCTACGTGCGCCAGTTCAAGTTTCCCCAGGCGGTTCAGGCCTACCAACAGGCTTTGCAGCGCCAGCCTGCATTCCCTGAGGCCAGTGCCAACCTGGCACTGGCGCAGGCGCTGCTCAAAGACTATGAAGACCAGCAAAAGGCAGGCACACCCGACGAGAAGGCCGACAAGGTGGTGGAGGACCAGACGCCTTCCAAAGGCGCCCGGCAAAAGCAGCAGCAAACGCCGCAGGCCGCTTCGGACCAGGTCTGGCTGAATAACCTGACGACGTCGCCGGCGCAGTTCCTCAGGCGCAAGTTCCTGCTTCAGGAAGCCTCACGACAAACAGCGGAGGGCAGCTAATGAAACGCATGCTGTTGCTGCTAGGGCTCTCCCTGCCATTGCTTGCGGTCGCGGCACCCGAGGCTCGTGTGCAGGCGCGCCTGCTGCCGGCCGGTGACACGGTGGTAGGCGCGACGCTCGAGTTGCAGGTCGATCTGCTGGTAGACACCTGGTTCACCCAGCCGGCCGTGCTGCCGGTGATCGAGTTGCCGGGTGCTACGGTGAGCGCACCCAGCGGAGAAGCGCAGCATCTGAACGAACGGCTCGACGGCAAGGCCTTCTTCGGCCTGCGCTATACCTATCAGATCACCCCGCAAACGGCCCAGGCCTTCACCCTTCCTGCGCAAACCTTTCAGGTGTTCCCCGGCCAGTCGGATGCGCCGGTCACACTGGCCAGCGAGCCGCTTTCATTCGTCGCCAAGGCCCTCGCCGGTGATGCGACCGTGCACCGCCTGGTGGCACGCAAGGTCAGCCTTGAGCAACAAACGCAGCTGTCGCATTCACCGCTGCGTGCAGGGGACAGCATTACCCGTCGGGTGGTGACGCGAGCCGAAGGTGCGCAGGCGATGCTCATACCACCGCCACCGCTGATCGAGATCGAAGGCCTCAAACGCTATGTGCAAACCCCTCGTGTTGCGCCGCTAAGCGATGGCCGAGGAGGCTCGACCGGCGGCCAGCGCGAGGACAGTGTGAGCTATGTGGTATCGGCCGCCGGACGTTACCAGCTGCCCGCGATCGAACTGCAGTGGTGGGATGCGGCGACGGGTGAGGCCAGGCAAGCAACGTTGCCCGCGATCGACGTCACCGCCATCGAGGGTGGTTACAAAGCGCCGTTTTCCATCGACCAGGACCTGCGCACGCTCGGCCGTCAGGCACAGTTGCGCCTGCCTGGCCACTGGTTGTGGGCTGCAGGCTTGCTGCTGCTTGGCGGGGCGCTGATTTACGTTGCACGGCCGTGCCTGTGGGCGGTGTGGCGGCATTTGCAAAGCTGGCAAGCAGCGCGGCGTATGGCGCGGTTGCACTCTGCTGAGCATGCCTGGCGGCAGGCGCGTGCTCAACTTGCGCAAGACCCGCCGCAGCTCGACGGGCTGTACCTGTGGATTCGCAGGGCTACCGGGCAGCGCACAGTGTCAGCATTTTCCTCAGCTTTGCCGCCCCAATTGCGAATACGTCTACTAGACTGGCTCCAGAACCGCTACGGCAATGGCAGTGAAGTACGCCAGAGCGCGCCGTCACTGAGCCCGATGCTACCAGCGTTGCGGCGAGCGGCAGTGAGCGGGCGGCAGGTCAGTCACCCTGAAGGCTTGAAACCACTCAACCCATGAGTCTTTGCCTGAAGTGATAGGCAGCACTGAGAAGGGATACTTCATGCTCGTTCTACACCGTGCGCGCTGGTGGTTGGCCTTGTTGCTCGTGTTGCCTCTGGCGGTGCAGGCGGCCAATGCGCTGCCTTCCTGGCGGGATGGCCCCTCACGGCAAGCCATCGAAGCGTTCGTGGGCGCTGTGACCACCGAAGGCAGTGAAGACTATGTGCCCGAGGCCGAGCGCATTGCCGTCTTCGACAATGACGGCACGCTATGGAGCGAGCAGCCGCTGTATTTTGAGGTGTTGTTTGCCCTTGATGAGGTCAAGAGGCTCGCACCGCAACACCCGGAATGGACCAGCCAGCAGCCGTTCAAGGCCGTTCTGGAGGGCGACCAGAAGGCTTTGAGTGACAGCGGCATGGACGGCATGCTCAAGATCGTCGCCGCCACTCATGGCGGGGTCAGCACCGAGGCGTTTATCGCCAATACCCAGCGTTGGCTGGCAACGGCCGTACACCCTCGCACCCACAGGCCGTACACCGAGATGGTCTTCCAGCCCATGCTCGAACTTTTGCAGTACCTGCGGGCCAACGGTTTCAGGACCTACATCGTCTCGGGCGGTGAGGTGGCGTTCATGCGTGCATTTGCAGAGGAAGTCTACGGGGTGCCGCCAGAGCAGGTGATCGGCACCACGCTGGAGGCTCGCTTCATCGATGACAACGGCACACTGTCGATCGAACGTCTGCCCAAGTTGCTGCACAACGACGATGGCCCAGGCAAGCCGGTGAGCATCGATGCCCATATCGGCCGTCGCCCGATCTTCGCCTTTGGCAACTCCGACGGCGACTTGCAAATGCTGCAATGGACCATGGCTGGCGAAGGCAAGCGCTTTGCCGGCCTGGTCCATCACACCGACGCGACACGCGAATGGGCCTATGACCGCGACAGCAAGGTCGGGCGCTTGGACAAGGCGCTGGATGCCGCCAAGGGTGCGAACTGGACCGTGGTCGATATGGCCCGCGAGTGGCAGCGCATCTACCCATTCGAAAGCAACCAGGCTCAATGAAACAGAACCGCAGGGCACAGGGAGCCAGCCAAGCAGTAGGTCGATCGTGCACGTAGTCGTGGCCAACGCCAGTAGACGTGATACGGAGAAACCGCCCCATGAAGTCCAGCAGAAGATGGATAACCTCATTCGCGCTAGCCGCTACTGCAGCGGTGAGCGTGTGCACGGCAACCGCCGCGGAAAAGCCCAATATCCTGGTGATATTCGGCGATGACATCGGCCAGACCAACATCAGCGCCTATGGCAAGGGCGTGGTCGGCTATCAGACGCCCAACATTGACCGCATCGGCCAGGAAGGCATGCTGTTCACTGACTATTACGCCGAGAACAGCTGCACCGCTGGGCGTTCCTCCTTCATCACCGGGCAGACACCGCTGCGCACCGGCTTGTCCAAGGTCGGCATGCCGGGTGTGCCCGTGGGTTTGCAGGCGCGCGATGTCACCATTGCCCAGGCCCTCAAGGCGCAGGGCTATGCCACTGGCCAGTTCGGCAAGAACCATTTGGGCGACCGGGATGAATACCTGCCGACCAATCATGGCTTCGACGAGTTTTTCGGCAACCTGTATCACCTGAACGCCGAGGAAGAGCCGGAGCGTGACCTGTGGCCCAAGGATGACGAGGCATTCGTCAAGGCCGCCTCGCCACGCGGTGTGATCAAGTCGAGCGCCGATGGCAAGATCGAGGATACCGGTGCGTTGACCAAGTCGCGCATGGAGACCATCGACGACGAGACCACCCAGGCGGCAATCAACTTCATCGACAAGCAAGTCAAGGCTGACAAGCCGTTCTTCGTGTGGATGAACACCACCCGAATGCACCTTTATACCCACGTGCGCGAGTCGATGCGCGGGCAGAGTGGCATGCCGGGCAATGAGTATGCAGATGGCATGCTCGAGCACGACGGTGATGTGGGCAAACTGCTCAAGACCCTCGATGATCTGAAGATCGCCGACAACACCATCGTGGTTTACACCACCGACAACGGCCCTAACCAGTTCTCCTGGCCTGATGCTGCGACCACACCGTTCCGCAACGAGAAGAACTCCAACTGGGAAGGCGCCTACCGCGTGCCGGCGATGATCCGTTGGCCTGGCAAGGTCAAACCGGGCACGGTGTCCACCCAGATGTTCTCGGGGCTGGACTGGTTCCCGACACTGCTGGCCGCAGCCGGTGACACGGGCATCAAGGACCGCTTGCTCAAGGGCGCCGATGTAGGTGGCAAGAACTTCAAGGTGCATCTGGACGGTTACAACCAGCTGGACTACCTGACTGGTAAAACGGACAAGAGCGCACGTAGCGAGTTCTACTACTTCAACGATGACGGTGAATTGGTGTCGATGCGCTTCGGCGACTGGAAGCTGGTGTTCTGCGAACAGCGCGCCCCCGGTGGTTTCGCGGTTTGGAGCGAGCCGTTCACCTGCTTGCGGGTGCCCAAGCTCTTCAACTTGCGTATGGACCCGTATGAGCGCGCTGATGTGGTCTCCAACCAGTACTACGATTGGGTGACCAAAAACGATTACCTGATCTTCCAGGGGACCCGCAAGGCTGCCGCCTTCCTGCAGACGTTCGTGGAATTCCCGCCGAGCCAGCGTCCGGCCAGCTTCAGCATCGACCAGATTCGTGCTGACGTGGACAAGAAGATCGAAGAGAAGATGAAGCAGTAAACGCGATGCCCGCGCCCGCCCTTGGCGGGCGCATTCTTTCCTACCCAGTGCGGACAGAGGTGTGGGTCCGCTAAGGCTTGTCGATGCCCGCAGTCGTGAACCTTCCCCGCGCTGACAGTTCCAGCACCACCGAAACGCAGGCTCCGTTGCCATGGCTGCTGCCTGCGGCGCTGCTGTTCGTTTCTGGCGGTGCAGCGCTGATCTATCAGGTGCTTTGGGTCAAGCAGCTGTCTCTAGTGGTTGGGGTGGAGGTGTATGCCATCACCGCGGGCATCAGCGCGTTTTTTGCGGGGCTGGCCATGGGGGGGCTGCTGTTCGGTCGCTGGGCTGACCGCTTGCGCCACCCGGTCAAGCTCTATGCGGGGCTGGAGTTGGCGGTGGTAGTGCTGGCGGTGGCCGCAACCCTGGGGCTGGCGCAGAGTGCGGCACTGTTTGCCCGCCTGGAAGCGAGTGTCGGTTTGCTGGCCTGGCTGCTGCCATTGAGCCTGGTGGGGCTGCCGGCTTTTTTGATGGGCGGCACCTTGCCTGTACTGGTGCGAGCGCTGACCCCCACTGATGCACAGACGGGGGAGGCGGGCGGTCGGCTATACGCCGCCAATACCGCTGGCGCGATCTTCGGCACCTTGCTGGCGGCATTCGTCTTGCTGCCGCAGCTTGGCGTCACCGGAGCCGCCTGCGTAGCGGGTGCGCTGAATCTGCTGGCCGCGCTGGGTGCCTGGTGCGGGCGCGGCAGGGATGAGCGGGCCTTGCCTGCTTGCCCTGCGGCCTCGCTGCCGCGCACGCCGCAGGCTCGCTTGGCCATCGCCCTGTATTGCCTGGCAGGTGGCGTGGCGCTCGGTTACGAAGTGGTGTGGACGCAATCGATCGTGCAGTTCATGAGTACCCGCGCGTTCGCCTTCTCCGTGGTGTTGGCCACCTACCTGACGGGGCTGGTGCTGGGCAGTGCGCTGTACGCCCGGCGCGCCGACCGCATCCGCGACCCTTGGGGGCTGTTCGGCCTGCTGATCGCGTGCGCCGGGTTGCTGGCATTGTTGCAGATTGCCGGGCTCGGGCGCTGGCTGGTGGCCTGGCAGACCCTGCTCGAAAGCCATGTACTGCAACTGACCGGCAGCCAGTTGGCAGGGATGTGCGCGCGCTTTGCGGCTGCCGCAGTGTGTGTGGTGTTCATCCCGACCACCTTGCTCGGGGCGGCGTTTCCCCTGGCCCTGCGCCTGGCCGTGGACAGTGGCCAAGTGGGGCGGGACGTGGGCGCGGTGGTTGCCCTCAATACCCTGGGCGGCATCGTCGGTGTCATGCTCACGGGGTTTGTCCTGGTGCCTGGAATAGGGCTGGTGCGAACCTTGGTGGTGCTCGCCTGCGTGGCGGCGGCCATCGGCGCGGTAGCGACATGGCGCGGCCAGGCCGTGCACAAGGGCATGCGGGCAGCGGTCCTGCTGGTTGGCGGCGCGACCCTGGTTACCGGCGCGCTCACCCCACCAGAACGCTTGGCGCAGTTGTTACCCGGCGCGCGTAGTGGTGAGCTGGTGTTCTACCAGGAAGGCCGCGGCGGCACGGTAGCGGTGGTCCACCAGCAGCGTCAGGGGCAAGCGTTCAACCGCCTGTACATCCAGGGTGTGTCCAACACTGGGGATGCCATGCCGTCACTGCGCTACATGCGCCTGCAGGCGTTGCTGCCTTTGCTGATACATCGCGGCGAGCCGCGCTCGGCGCTGGTGATCGGCTTCGGCACCGGGATCACCGCCGGGGCAATGCTGCGCTATTCAGGGCTGGAGCATCCGGTGGTTGCCGAGCTGCTGCCACAGGTGCTGGCAGCGGCGCCGCTGTTCTCTGGTAACTTCGATGCGGTGAACGACCCGCGCCTTGACATTCGCCTGCGTGATGGGCGCCGTGAGCTTTTGCGTAACGAGCAACGCTACGACGTGATCACCCTGGAGCCGCCACCGCCTTCGGCGGCAGGGGTGGTGAACCTGTACTCGCGCGACTTTTACCAACTGGCAGCGTCGCGCCTGCAGGAGCATGGGCTGGTCGCCCAATGGCTACCGCTCCCCACTCAGAACGACGAGGACAGTCGCTCGTTGGTACGCAGCTTTCTTGACGTGTTCCCGCATGCCTCGTTGTGGACCACCGAGTTTCACGAGATGCTCTTGATCGGCTCGCCAACGCCGATGGTGCTGGATGTACCGCGCATCCGCCAGCGCTTCGAGCAAGCCCAGGTTTCGGCTGCTTTGGCCCAGGTCGGCGTGAGTTCGGTCGAGGCATTGCTGGCCACTTGGGTCACCGACAGGCAAGGGCTTGAGCGTTATGCCGGCGATGCACAGCCGGTTACCGACGATCGGCCCCGGATCGAGTATGCGCCGTGGGTACGGCCGCGCGAAATCACCCGCGTGCTGCCGGCATTGCTGGCGCTGCGTGTGGCGCCGCCCTTGGCGAATGCCGCCCCCTCGGTGCAAGCCGCGGTGAATGATGAGTGGGCGTTGCTGCGTCGTTTTTATGGGCTGTCATTGCTGGCTTACAACGGTAATCGCCAGGCCTGGATGCGCGAGGCGCGGGCCTTGGCACCGATCAGCGCACAGAACCCTTACATGCGCTGGTTTACCGGCGGCAACCGCTGAGCTGAACGCACTGCGCGCGGCAAGCCCGCAGCGAAACGTCATGCGCTGGCGTATTTCTTGGCTCCGGCAACACAGATGACCGCACCCAGCGTTACCACAAGCATCACCCAGCTGACGTGCTCGTGCAGAAGCAACGCAGCCAGCCCAAGCCCCATGAACGGCTGAACGAGTTGCAGTTGGCCCACGGCGGCGATGCCGCCCTGGACGAGCCCTTTGTACCAGAACACAAACCCGATCAGCATGCTGAACAGCGAAACGTAGGCGAAGCTGAACCAGGCGCCGGTGCTGACCCGGGCGAAGGCATCGGGCGCCGGGAAATTCGCGATAGTGAGCAGCAGCATGAACGGCAACGCTACCAGCAATGCCCAACTGATCACCTGCCACCCACCGAGCGTGCGCGACAGGCGCGCCCCTTCGGCATAGCCCAACCCACAGACCACCACCGCCGCCATCATCAGCAGGTCGCCCAGCGCCGACGCCTCGCCTCCATTCATCAACGCATAGCCAACGACCAGCCCGGCACCGACCAATGAGAACAACCAGAACAGCGGCCCTGGTCGTTCACCGCCCCGCAGCACGGCGAACCCTGCAGTACAGAGCGGCAGCAGCCCGACGAACACGATGGAATGAGCAGAAGTGACGTGCTGGAGGGCCAGCGCCGTCAGCAGCGGAAAACCGATGACGACGCCAAGCGCTGTGACAGCCAGTGACAACAGGTCACCACGCTGGGGCCGGGGCTGGCGTAGCACGATCAAGAACAGCGCACCCAACAGCGAGGCAATGGTTGCCCTGGCACATGTCAGGAACGTAGGTTCGAAGGCCGTCACAGCCACACGGGTCGCCGGCAAGGAGCCGGCAAATATGGCCACGCCGATGAAGCCGTTTATCCACCCGCTGGTTGTTTTGTCCATCCGTGAGTCCTCGATAAGTCAGGGCTCAGTACATCACTGACGGGTTCGCCGAGGCCATGTACACTCCACTACAATTCAACCGAACTGTTATGCAAGTGAATCCAGCACAGTTGAGGGTGCGATGAAACGTAACGGAACGCGGATCCGAGCTGTGATGGGGGAGGTCCAGGCCAAGATCGCCTCGCGAAGCTACACGCCAGGCGCGAGAATTCCCTCAGTTCGCGCAATGGCTCAGAGCATGCAGGTATCGGTTTCTACCGTTCTGGAGGCCTATGAACGGTTAAGCGCAGAGGGTGTGCTTAGCGCCCGCCCTGGCTCCGGCTTTTACGTGGCTGGGCCAGTTGCGCCTTTGGCACTGACTGAGCTCGGCCCCAAACTCGATCGTAATGTCGACCCGCTGTGGATCTCGCGTCAGTCTTTGGAAACCTCCGGCGATGCGTTGAAACCCGGGTGCGGTTGGCTACCCCCATCCTGGCTGTACGAAGCCGGCATGCGTAAAGCGCTACGAATGGTCGCGCGTTCTGACACGTTGAGGCTGACCGAATACGCTTCACCGCTTGGGCATCCGCCCCTCAGGCAATTCTTGTCGCGACGCCTGGCGGGCATCGGTGTAGAGGCCCCTCTGGAACAGATCATGCTCACGGAGTCCGGCACCCACGCCATCGACCTGGTTTGCCGTTTTCTGCTGGAACCGGGAGACACTGTGCTGGTGGACGACCCGTGTTATTTCAATTTTCACGCATTGCTCAAGGCACATAGGGTCAATATCGTCGGGGTGCCCTACACGGCAAAGGGCCCAGATATCGATGCGTTTGGCGCCGCGCTGCTCGCGCATGCTCCGCGGTTGTACATCACGAATTCCGGCATCCACAACCCGACCGGGGCCACCTTGTCGCCCGTCACAGCACACAAGCTGCTGAAGCTGGCCGACGCCTCCAACCTGGTCATCGTGGAGGACGACATTTTTGCTGATTTCGAGCATAGCCCGGCTCCACGACTGTCTGCCTTCGATGGCCTGGCTCGGGTGATCCAGATCGGTAGTTTTTCCAAGACCATTTCCGCGTCGATCAGGTGCGGCTATATCGCTTCGCGCAGGGAATGGATCGAGAGCCTGGTCGACCTCAAGATTGCCACCACATTCGGGGGCGGGCGCATGGCTGCGGACATCGTTCATCACGCGATTACCGATAGCGGGTACCGAAAACACATGGAAGGTGTCCGCCTCAGATTAGCCGAGGAAATGGACAAAACAGTCGCGAGGCTTCAGGCGATTGGGATCAAGCCTTGGCTGGTGCCCCAGGCAGGCATGTACGTGTGGTGCCAACTCCCTCAGGGCAAGGATGCAGCGACGCTGGCCAGGGTGTGCTTGAAGGAAGGCGTGGTGCTCGCGCCCGGCAATGCGTTCAGCCAGTCCATGAGTGCGGGTGATTACCTGCGTTTCAACGTCGCTCAATCTGGTGACAGCAAGATCTACGAGGTGTTGAAAAGGGCGCTGAATGCTTAGTCGCAGCCCCCATTGAGCGGCGGCTTATCCTGTTCTAGCTGCGTTCAAGGCTTGCATGGCATATCCTTGCGTAACGCAATCAACCTCGAAGCAGTGAATTGAACGATGGGTTTTGAACAACTAGCTGAGCTACGTGACCGCCTCAGGTCGGAAAAAGAGCAGGTAAAAGGCGAGGGTGGTAAACACCCCAAGCGCAAGGCTTCCCCCCAGGCGAAGCCTCGCGACCTGGACCCTGCAGTGCAGGCGATCTGGCCGTTGCAGAAGCATTTTCCATTGGCCTTCCCGGTCAATCCGGCGCCCAAGGTGCCGCTCAAGGAGGGTATTTTCAAGGATGCCGAGCAGCACCTGGAACTGCTCGGCCTGACCCGCGAACAACTCAAGCTGGGCATTTCTACCTGGTGCCGCGGAGCGCGGTACTGGACAGCCATGGTGGAGAATGCACCGCGCCTTGACTTGAATGGGCAACCCTCTGGCATCGTGACCGCCGCTCAGGCGCTGCATGCCAAGCAACAGGCTTCGCGGCAACGCAGCCAGGGCCGACGCAATCGTGCGAAGGCCGCAGCGAGTGTCCCGGCCGCAACCGCCGATGGCACCGCGCAGCAGATTGCCGACGTGAAGTGATTCGTGGCGCTGCCAGCTCCCTCGATGCCCGCGCAGTTCTTGAGGCATGCGCGGTAACGGTAGGAGCTGGCTTGCCGGCGATGGGCCGCGAAGCGGCCCTGGATCGCGTGACTGACAGGCCTCAACGCGCCTCAAGCGGGGCTGGACCCCAGGGATGGGCAAGCAAATGGCCTTTCAGGCCATCCTCACCCCAGTGCCGGTGTACGCGGCGGGACCATGCGGCGTGAGCCGGTCGCCTCAAAGGCCGCGGCAAAACTCAACAGTGCATTGTCGCTGTAGGCACGCCCGGCGAATGTCAGCCCCACCGGCATGCCGATGTCAGCCATCACGCCCATTGGCACGGTGACGGTCGGCACGCCCAGATGGCGAATGGCGAGGTTGCCGTTGGCCACCCAGATACCGTTGCTCCAGGCGATGTCCGCCGAGGCTGGGTTCACGTCGGCGTCGGCCGGGCCAACGTCGGCTACGGTGGGGAACAGCACCGCATCGAGGCCTTGAGCGTCCATCCAGTCTTCCAGGTCCAGTTTGCGCGTCTTTTCCAGGCCGCGCAGCCCGTCTGGCAGGGTTTCGATCTGGTCCCAGCCCTTCAAGCCGCGTTTGGCCATGTTGACGTACTCGTCCATGCCGGCGGCCAGGTCGTCTTCACGGTTGGGCAGGGTGCCTGGGTCGTGGGGGAAAATCAGCGGGCCGTCGACATCGGCCAGGCGGTTGAGCTTGGGGTCGTTATTGGCGCGCAGGAAATCGTCGAAGCCCCAGCCGGACAGTTCCCACAGCTCGTCATGCAGGAACGCCTTGCTGACGATGCCGCGGTTGTACACGGTCGGTGCGCCGGGGCGATCGCCCTCGCAGTTGGAAACCAGCGGGAAATCCACCTCCACCACATCCGCGCCCGCTGCTTCCAAGGCCTGGCGCGCCTGTTGCCACAGTTCGATGACCGTGGCACGGGTGTTGATGCGCTGGCCGGTCGGGCCACCGATGCCAGGTTTTTCGGACGTGCCGGCCTCGGGGTCGGCATTGATGTACATGCGCGGTACGCCGAAACGCTTGCCCTTGAGCGCGCTGGCGTCAACCGCCAGGTCCAGGTAGGACGCCGGGCGGACCGAAGAGGCCGCCGGGATTGGCACCCAAGGCTGCAGGCGCCAGAGGTCGCCGCGCTTGTCGGCATCGTCGGCAACCACCACGTCGAGCACTTCCAGCAGGTCGGCCATGGTGCGGGCGAAAGGTACTACCACGTCCATGGTCGGTGTCAGCGGCCAGTTGCCGCGCACCGAAATGACCCCGCGCGAAGGGGTGTAGGCGCACAGGCCGTTGTTGGAGGCCGGGCCACGGCCACTGGACCAGGTTTCCTCGGCCAGGCCGAAGGCGCTGAAGCTGGCAGCGGTGGCGGTGCCGGCGCCGTTGGATGAGCCGGAGGCGAACGGTGCGGTCAGGTAGTTGGCGTTGTATGGGCTTTCGGCACGGCCATAGACGCCGCGCTGCATGCCACCGTTGGCCATGGGCGGCATGTTGGTCTTGCCCAGGCAGATGGCGCCGCCGGCGCGCAGGCGCTCGACGGTGAACGCGTCGCGCTGGGCTACCAGGTCCTTGAACGCCGGGCTGCCGGATGCCGCGGTCAGGCCCTTGACCAGGTAGCTGTCCTTGGCGGTGTAAGGGATGCCGTCGAGCGGGCCGAGCAGTTCGCCGCGGGCGCGGCGCGCGTCGGAAGCCTCGGCCTCCTTGATCGCCTCGGGGTTGCGTACGACCACAGCGTTCAGCGCAGTGGGGGTATCGGCTCCATCGTAGGCGTCGATGCGCGCCAGGTAGGCCTTGACCAGCTCGACCGCCGTCGTGCGGCCCTGTTCGAGCGCATCGCGCAGCTCGGCAATGGAAACCTCGGTTACCTCGATCATGCTTTCACCAAAATGTGTGCAGGTGGGGGCTTTTGCGAGGAGTGTACAAGAAGGGCTGGGCGGAAGCAGGTTTGCGCGGGGGCAAATGGTTTTTTGCAGCGGGGCATTGTAGGGCACTGCGGCGGCCGGCGTGCCCGGCGAAGGGCCGCCAGGCGGCCCTCACGTGTTTAATCCAGGTCCGCTGCCGAATGGCGCTCGGGCACCTGGCTGGCTTCGTCCCCCCAAGTGCGGTTGACCCGGGTGCCTCGCTGCACGGCCGGGCGCTGCGCGATTTCCTCGGCCCAGCGTTGCACCTGCGGGTATTCATGCACGGCAAGGAACTCTGCTGCGTCATACAGGTTGCCGCGCACCAATTGGCCATACCACGGCCATACGGCGATATCGGCGATGCTGTACTCGTCGCCACCCAGGTAGCGGCTTTGCGCGAGGCGCCGTTCGAGCACATCCAGCTGGCGCTTGGCTTCCATGGTGAAGCGGTTGATGGCGTATTCGAACTTTTCCGGGGCATACACGTAGAAGTGACCAAAGCCCCCACCCAGATAAGGCGCCGAACCCATCTGCCAGAACAGCCAGTTCAGGGTTTCGGTACGCGCAGCCGCACCGCTGGGCAGGAAGGCCGCGAATTTCTCGGCCAGGTACAGCAGGATCGAGCCCGATTCGAATACCCGCACCGCTGGCTCGACGCTGCGGTCGAACAGGGCGGGGATCTTCGAGTTGGGGTTGACCTCAACGAACCCGCTGGAGAACTGGTCACCTTCACCGATGCGGATCAACCAGGCGTCATACTCGGCGCCGCTATGGCCCAGAGCCAGCAGTTCCTCAAGAAGGATGGTGACCTTCACACCGTTTGGGGTGGCCAGCGAGTACAGCTGTAGCGGATGCTTGCCGACAGGTAACGCCTTGTCGTGGGTAGGGCCGGCGATGGGGCGGTTGATGCTGGCGAACTGGCCGCCGGAGGCAGCTTCGTTACGCCAGACCTTGGGTGGAACGTAGGGGGGATTGTTCATGCGGGGCTCCTTGAGTGGCGCAAACGGTCACATACAGGCGTTGACCTGCATCTATGCCACGGGTTCGCAGAAAAGTGCAACGCACCTAGCGCCCACGCCGCCGCGACACGCGCGCCTCGATGTTCTTGCGGCCAATCAGCAGCGGCGGTTTTTCCACTACCGGCTCGTCGGCCAGCCATTTGTACATCACCAGGCAATCCACCAGGCCCAGGCGGGCATGGCGGTAAGCCTTGGGCAAGCGGCCGACGGTCTCGAAGCCCAGTTTGTGCCACAGCGCCACGGCCACTTCATTGCTGGCCACCACCGAGTTGAACTGCAGCGCCAGGAAGCCTTCCTGGCGCGCCAGTTTCTGTGAATGCTCGCACATCAGCCTGGCCACGCCACGGCCACGGGCGGCTTCGTCAACCATGTAGCCGCAGTTGCCGACATGGGCGCCGGGGCCCGCGGCATTGGCCTTGAGGTAGTACGACCCCAGCAACACACCGTCTTGCTCGGCCACCAGCGTGCGCAAGGGCAGCTCCAACCATAGCTGGCGCGCCTGTTCGAAGCTCAGGGCAGAGTCGTAGGCGTAGGTTTCGCGGGCCTGGACAACGGCCTGAAAGGTGGGCCAGAAACGCTCGAAATCCTCGGGCGTCATGGGGCGGATGTGGATCATGGCGGCAAAGGCTCCCGGCCCATTCAGATATAGATGAACACCAGAACCAAGGCCGCCACCACCAGCCACTTCTCCAGGTAGTAGCGCATGCGGTTGCGTTTTTTCAGTGCCTTGCCCCGTTCGCGGATCTTGTAGATCCGGGTGAACAGGCGGTTGATGCCGCCAGTCTTGTCATTGGCATTGTTCGGCGCTGCCGCGGCAGCCATGACATTGCGGCTGAACCAGCGGTTGAACGCCGTCGCCCAGCGGTATTTCAACGGGCGCTCGATGTCGCAGAACAGAATGATCCGGTTGTGCTCGGTGGTGTTGGCGGCGTAGTGGATGTAGGTCTCGTCGAACACCACGGCTTCGCCGTCACGCCATGAGTACTTCTCTCCATCCACATCGATGTAGCAGCCATCGTCGTTCGGCGTGTCCAGGCCCAGGTGGTAGCGGTACGAGCCGGCATACGGGTCGCGGTGGCGCACCAGCTTGGCGCCCGGCGGCAAGGTCGCGAACATGGCTGCCTTGACAGAGCCGATGCCTTGCAGCAACTCGGTGGTGCGTGGGCACAGGTTCATCGCAGACGGGTGGCTTTCGCCGTACCATTTCAGGTAGAAGCGCTTCCAGCCGGTCTTGAAGAAGGAATTGAAGCCAACGTCGTCGTAATTGTCGGACTTCTTGATCTCGCCAACATGCAGCAACTGCTGGGCCTCCTGGCGGATTTCCTGCCAGTGATCCTTCAGTGGCTGCAGCTCGGGGAAGGCTTCGACCGGCAGGTAGGGTTTGGCCGGGTGCCTGGAGAACAGGTAAAGCAAGCTGTTGACCGGGGCCAGGAAACTGGAGTGGTCACCCAACTGGCGGGTGAGCTTGTGGCGTACCCGACCGCGCAGATGAACATAGGCGATCGAGAGGGCGAAGATGAGTACGAGTGCAATTTTCATGGACGATTACTTGTCGAAAAATGGCCATGCGCCATGGCATAAGCCCGCCAGCATAAACAATCATGGGGGGAGTTTGTACAGATAGTTTGCACCGTGGTTGGCGAGATTTGCGGCCGACCAAGGTGCAATGGCCGCAGTATGCGCAAACGTTTAACGTAAAGGAGCACGCATGGTTCAGGATCAGCGCCTCACTGGCGCCCCCTTCAAACGGCTGTTTTTCGCCCTGCCGGTCACCGACGCCCAGCAGCGTGCGATCGCCCAGTGGCGACGTGGCCTCCAGCTGCGTAGTGGCAAACCGGTGCCGAGTGCCAACTTCCACCTGACCTTGATGTTTCTAGGCGATGTGGATGCCGTGCAGGTGCCGGCGATTTGCGCTGCGGTGGACAACCTGGCGCGTCCCGATGCCCCCCTGCGCTTGCTGCTCGATCAGCTCAAGGTCTGGCCCCGGGCAAACGTGCTCGTGCTCGAGCCGCAGCAGCCCCCGGCGGCGCTGCGCCAATTCGTCTATGGGCTGCAGCAGGCACTGCTGCCCATGGGGTTTGCCGAGCAGGCCCGGGAGTACCGGCCACACCTGACCCTGTCACGGGACTTTCGCGGCCAGGTGCCCGAGGCCAGCGTGGCCCCCGACTTTTTCATCGCAGCCCGGCACTTCACGCTCTACGAATCGCGCAAAGGCCAGTACCTGCCGCTGGCGCAGTGGCCGTTGACGCCCTGAGGCGGGTACTGGTCGATCTGCCGCCATGCTTGCGCGGCAATCACGACGGGGTGCTCGTGGCTGCCCGCCGTCACACAGGCAAACTCTGATAGGCCTGCTCATCCCCCGGGCTACGGGCAAACTGGCGTTTGTACTCGCGGCTGAACTGCGAAGTGCTCTGGTAGCCCACGCGATGCGCTGCTTGCGCCACACCCAGCCCTTCGCCGATCAGCATCTGTTGCGCCTTGAGCAGCCGCAGGCGCTTGAGGTATTGCATCGGCGCCATGTCGGTGCAGCGCTTGAAGTGCTCGTGGAAGGTCGACACGCTCATGTTCGCCCGTGCAGCCAACGCTTCCACGCTCAGCGGCTCGGTGTAGTGTTCACGCAGGTGAGCAAGGGCGGCGCCGATGCGCGCGAAGTGCCCCTGCTGTTCGACCAGCGCCCGCAACACCCCGGCCTGCGGCCCGCGCAGTGCGGTGTACAGAACCTCGCGTACCCGCGCCGGGCCGAGCACCTTGGCATCTGTCGGATCCTGCAGGCAGCGTAACAGCCGCTCGACGCACTCGCGCATGGGCGCATCCAGCGCTGCCGAGGTCATCGATTGCGGCGTCTGCGCCTGCACTGCAGGGTCAGGCGCCAGCGCCATGCTTTGTACCAGTTCACCCAGCACGCCGCGGTCGATGTCCACCGCAACGCCCAGTAACGGCGCTTCGGCGGTGGCGAAGGTTTCGCACATGAACGGCACCGACAGCGCCTGCACGAGGTAATGCCCGGCGCCATACTCCAGCGTGCGCGGGCCAAGGCGCGCCAGTTTGCTGCCCTGAGCCAGGATCATCAGGCTGGGTTCGTAGATCTGCGGGCTGCTGGCCACGTAATGGTCCCAGCTCAACACCTGGACTTGTGGCAGATGAGTGGGCACGAAGCCCGGGCGTGTGGCCAGGCTGCGGATCAGGGCGCACAGCGTGGCGTTGGCGTCGACGTGGCGGGTCAGTTGCATGATGGACCATGGGCAGAGAATCAGACACTTGCATCATCTCAGATCCGAGGCTCGGCGCCAGGTGGCTCAGGCCAGGTTCGGAGAATCAGGCATTCACCTCGGAGGATTTGCTGTGGGCGGGCAGGGCGAGGACGGGGAAAATATACCGCCTGAATCGTTTCACTGTCACCTGAGGTCTTGTATGTACACTGCTATCGGTTACGCCGCGCAAACCCCGACCAGCCCCTTGGCGCCCATGACCTTCGAGCGTCGCAGCCCGCGCCCGGACGATGTCGCCATCGAGATCCTCTACTGTGGCGTCTGCCACTCCGACATCCATCAGGCCCGCAACGAGTGGGGCATTGCCGTGTACCCGCTGATGCCCGGCCACGAGATCATCGGCCGCGTCACGGCGGTGGGCGAGAAGGTATCGGCGCACAAGGTCGGTGACCTGGTCGGCGTCGGCTGCATGGTCGATTCCTGCCGCCACTGTGAGGCTTGCGCCAAGGACCTGGAGCAATACTGCCTGGAAGGCCCGACCATGACCTACGCCACCCCGGACCGGGTCGATGGCAGCAATACCATGGGGGGTTACTCCAGCAGCATCGTGGTCAGCGAGCACTTCGTGGTGCGCATCCCGGCTGGCATGGACCTGCCCAGCGCGGCGCCGATTCTGTGCGCCGGTATCACCACCTACTCGCCGCTCAAGCACCATGGCGTCGGCCCTGGCCACAAGGTCGGCATTCTTGGCATGGGTGGCCTGGGGCACATGGGCATCAAGCTGGCCAAGGCGTTGGGCGCTGAAGTGACCCTGTTCACCCGCTCGCAGGCCAAGGCTGATGAAGCCCGTCGCCAAGGCGCCGACCATGTGATCGTCTCCACCGATGCCGAGCAGATGCGCGCCGCTGCCGGGCGCTTCGACTTCCTGCTCGATACCATCCCGGTGCAGCACGACTTGAACCCGTACCTGGAGACGCTGAAGTTCGATGGCGTGCATATCCTGGTGGGCCTGATCGAGCCGATCGACCCGGCGCTGCACGCGGCCAACCTGGTGATGAAGCGCCGGGTGCTGGCAGGCTCGCTGATTGGCGGTATCGCCGAGACCCAGGAAGTACTGGATTTCTGTGCCGAGCACGATATCCGCTGCGATATCGAGATGCTGGATATCCGTAATATCAACCAGGCTTATGAGCGCATGATCGCCGGTGATGTGAAGTACCGTTTCGTGATCGACATGGCGACGCTGCAGGGCTGATCCTTCCCAGCCAGGCGTTGCCCCCAGACCCTCCGGGCGATCGGGTCTGGGGGCGGCGCCCATTCCCCTGCGCGCGTCTGGTTGTGAGGTGCGCTGTTGACGCGTACCATGCCGGCATTCCCTCCAATAACAAACCCGTGCCTCAGCGCGGCCGATACTTGGCCCCTGACGCGCGTCTTTTCGCCTTGCCTGCGGAGAATAGAATTCGCCCCATGAACGGACCCATCCCCACCAACCTGCCGCCAACCGCCGGCGGCGGCAGCTGGCTGAGTGTGATCGCCCTGGCCCTTGCGGCTTTCATCTTCAACACCACTGAGTTCGTCCCGGTGGCGCTGCTCAGCGACATCGGCCGCAGTTTCGACATGAGCACCGCTCAGGTCGGCCTGATGCTGACTATCTATGCCTGGGTGGTGGCCTTGGCCTCGCTGCCCATGATGCTGCTCACGCGTAATATCGAGCGTCGGCGCCTGCTGTTGTTCGTGTTCGTGGTGTTCGTGGTCTGCCACCTGCTGTCGTGGCTGTCGCAAAGTTTTGCGGTACTGCTGCTGAGCCGCATCGGCATCGCCCTGGCCCATGCCGTGTTCTGGTCCATCACCGCCTCGCTGGCCGTGCGTGTGGCGCCGCCAGGCCAGCAGGCCAAGGCGTTGGGCTTGCTGGCTACCGGTACGACCCTGGCAATGGTCCTGGGCATCCCGCTGGGGCGCGTGGTCGGCGAAGCGTTGGGCTGGCGGGTGACCTTCCTCAGCATTGCCGGGGTGGCGCTGGCCACCATGCTTTGCCTGGTGAAATCGCTGCCGCTTTTGCCCAGCCAGAACTCCGGCTCGCTGCGCAGCTTGCCGATCCTGTTCAAACGCCCGGCGCTGGTGATCACGTATGTGCTGGTGACCCTGGTGATCACCGCGCAATTCACGGCGTACAGCTACATCGAGCCGTTCGCCCTGCAGGTGGCGCAGATCAGTGGTGAGCGCATCACCTTGTTGCTGCTGCTGTTCGGCGGGGCGGGGGTGTTTGGCTCGGTGCTGTTCAGCCGCTACAGCGAGCGCTTTCCGCATGGCCTGCTGGTAGGCTCGATCGGCTTGCTGGCGGCGTGCCTGCTGCTGCTGTTGCCTTTGGCAGGCAACTTCTATCTGTTTGCCGGGCTGAGCATGTTCTGGGGCGTCGCGATCCTCAGCTTCAGCCTGTCGCTGCAGTCCAAGACGCTGAAGCTGGCGTCCGATGCCACGGACGTGGCGATGGCATTGTTTTCGGGCATCTATAACATCGGCATTGGCGGCGGGGCGCTACTGGGCAGTATTGTCAGCAGCCAGATGGGGGTGGCCTCCATCGGGTGGGCCGGCGGCACTGTGGCGGTGGCCGGGTTGCTGCTGGCCTTGGCCAGCACCCGACGCTTTCGCGAGGCCCTGCGGCATTGATTAATGGTGCCGGCCCTGTCGTCGGCTTGCTGCCGACAGGGCCGGTACAGCCTACCTTCGGCTCAGCCAAGCAGCGCGGCCCAGGCCGACACCAGCAACATGCCCGCCAACCCTCGGTTGAACCACAGCAACCGCTGCGGCGTCTGCAACCAGCGTGCACTTCCGACCCCCAACAGTGCCCAGGCCGTCATGCACGGCAGGGCAATCACGAGAAACACCAGTGCCAATTGCCACACCGGCAGTGACGGCGCGGCGAACACCCCGATCACCGCCACTGCCATCAGCCACACTTTCGGGTTGACCACTTGCAGCGACGCGGCACTGAGGGCGCCGAAAGGCTTGGCTGCACTGACATCCAAGGGCTGCCCCGCGCTGCGTAAAATGCGCCACGCCAGCCAGCTCAACCACAGTACGCCGGCCCAGCTCATCACCTGCTGGGCCAGCGGGTGACGCATCAGCCACTCACCAAGGCCCAGGCCGACCAGCAATACGACCGCTGCCGCCGCACTGCAACCCGCCAGGATCGGCGCCACACTCGCGCGCAGGCCCTGCCGTGCGCCATGGCCTAGGATCAGCAGGTTGGTCGGCCCTGGGCTGATGCTGGCGACCAGGGCGAAGAGCATGAACGGCAACAACGAATGCGACATGGTGAACGGCTCCTATTGAACAGGGCACCATGCTGGCCGATTGCTGTGTGTCAGTCTGGAAGGTTTGAGCAGCGGCGCCGGTAGTCCGCGGGGGTGAGCCGGTAGGCACGGCGGAACCAGCGCCCCAGGTGGCTCTGGTCAGCGAAGCCCAGGGCCATGGCCACTTCGGTCGGGGTCCGGCCTTGGGCAAGCAGACGTCGGGCGCGCGCCAGGCGCAGCTGGATCAGATAGGCGTGCGGCGCCAGGCCAAATGCCGCCTTGAAGGCACGGGTCAGACGGAAGCGGTCTACGCCGCAGGCCAGTGCCAGGTCGTCGAGGCCGATGTCCTGATCGAGGTGTGCATGCAGGTAGTCGCGTGCCCGCTGGGCGGTCAGCGGCAGGCGCGGATCGGGGTTCAGGCGTTTGCGCCAGTGCAGGTGGCCGGTAAGGCAACTGAGCAGGTCATCGGTGGCGGTTTGCCGCACGATGCGCAGCTCCCCGCCATGCACCGCCTGAAAGGCGAGGGTGGTGGCGCGGGTAAGCTGGCGATCATCGCACAGCGTATCGGCGAAGCGTGGCAGGCTGTCACTGGGCGCTTGCTCGAACAGCACGCGCAGCTCCGCCTCCAGCCAGGTCGGCTCCAGGTACAGGGTCGAATAGGTAAAACCTTCTGCCGTTGGCGCATCGCCGTCGTGAATGTCGCCTGGCTCGAGCAGGAACACCTGCCCGGGTGTGCTGTGATGGCGTGTACGCCGGCAGTGGAACTGCTGCACACCCTGCTCGGTGACGCCGACCAGAAAGCTCTCATGCCAGTGCGGGTCGTAGGCGTGGCCAACGAAATGCGCACGCACCGACTCGATGCCGGTGTCGGCGTCTTGCTTGAGGTCGATCCAGTCTGGCATGGCGGCAAGGCTGCAGAAGGTAGGGCAGTTCACCTTAATGCAGAATCCGCCCTGCGTTTAGAATAATTGTGCACAGCAGGCTTCAGCGCGGCTGCTGCGCGGCGAAACGCTCGCGCAGCCATAGATGCAACTGCGATACCGCAGGCGACAGCTGCTTGCGGTGTGGGCACACCAAGGTTACCGGGCTCAGTTCGCCCGGGTGCTCCGGCAGCAGCACTTGCAGCTCGCCAGTTGCCACATTGGCGCTGACATCCAGCCACGATTTGTAGGCGATACCCTCGCCAAGGATGGCCCAGCGCCGCACCACATCGGCATCGTCGCTGAACAGTGGGCCACTCACCTGAACGGTACGGTTGCCCAGCCGCCACTTGTCGTAGATACGCCCCTGTTGCAGGTAAAGCAGGCACGCATGCTGCTGCAAGTCATCCAGCGTCTGCGGCCGCCCGTGACGCGCCAGGTAGGCCGGCGAGGCCACCAGCACACGACGATTCCACGGCGCCAGGGGCAGGGCGATGTAGTTGGCTTCTTCGTTCAGGCCATAGCGTATGGCTACGTCCACCGGGTCGCGGAACAGGTCGGCGACCTGATCGGACAGGTGCAGGCGCAGGGTCAGTTCAGGGTGCTCGCGGCGAAAATCACTCAACCATGGCAGCAGGATATTGCGCCCAAGGTCCGAGGGCGCCGACACCTGCAGCACCCCACGCAGGGTGCTGTTGGCGCCGTGCAGGTTCTCCCGGCCTTGGCGCAGGCTTTGCAGCACGCTGAGCGCGGTAGGCAGGTACAGCTCGCCCTCGGCTGTCAGGCGCAGGCTGCGGGTGGTCCGTGCGAACAGGCGCACGTCGAGGTCACGCTCCAGGCGTTTGATGGCGGCGGCGACCTGCCCGGGCAGCAGGTCGGCCTCGTGGGCGGCGGCGGTGAAACTGCCCAGTGCGCTGCTGCGCACGAACAGTTCGAGGTCGGTGATGCGGAGCATTTTCACTCCATGGGTGAAAGTGTTGCTGCATTTTGCTGCTTTTTTTGATTGGCAGGAAAGATAATATGCGCCGCACGTCCCGTTCCGCTTAAGGAGTTGCAACATGGATACCGTTTCTCTGGCCAAGGGCCGCTACACCACCAAGGCCTACGACGCCGCGCGCAAGATCCCTCAGGCCACCATCGACGCCTTGCTCGAGCAGCTGCGCCACAGCCCATCCTCGGTCAACTCGCAGCCGTGGCACTTCATCGTGGCCGACAGCGCAGAGGGCAAGACACGCCTGGCCAAGAGCACCCTGGACGGTTTTGCCTACAACACGCCGAAGATCCTCGATGCGTCCCATGTGATCGTGTTCTGTACCCGCACCGACATGACCGAAGCACACCTGGACGCCGTGCTCGACCAGGAAGCGGCCGACGGACGTTTTCGCGATGATCAGGCCCGTGCCGGCCAGAACCAGAGCCGTCGCCATTATGTGAGCCTGCACCGCTACGACCAGAAAGACCTGCAGCACTGGATGGAGAAGCAGACTTACCTGGCCCTGGGCACTGCATTGCTCGGCGCTGCCGCCCATGGGCTGGACGCAACGCCGATCGAAGGTTTCGACAGCAAGATCATGGATGCCGAACTGGGCCTGCGTGAGCAGGGGTACACCAGTGTGGTGGTGCTGAGCCTGGGTTACCGTAGCGAGTCGGACTTCAATGCCGGGCTGAACAAATCGCGCCTGCCGGCTTCGAAGGTCTTCACCTTCCTCTGAGGGAGGCCGGTGCAGGAAGCGGTAACGCCAGGTTCACCACAAGGCCAGCGAAGCGCCCGCAACTGTGCGTTCGAACACCTCGATCGCTTTGTCCACCTCCGCTTCGCTGGTAAACCGCCCGATGCTCAAGCGCACGCTTTTGCGCGCCTGCGCCTCATCCAGCCCCAGCGCCAGCAGTACATGCGACGGCGCGTGACTCGCCGAGTTGCACGCCGAGGTGCTCGATAGCGCCAGTTCACTGGCCAGCGCCAGGCTGTTGAAGCCCGGGGCCTCGATACAGAGGTTCAAGGTATGCGCTACGCGCTGGCGGGCGCAGCCGTTGAGGCGGACCCCAGGCACGGCCAGCAGCCCTTCGCGCAGCCGCCGGGCGAGCTGCTCGATGCGCTGGTGCTCGCTGTCGCCAGGCTGGCCGGCCAGGGCGAAGGCGCTGCCCATGCCAACGATCTGATGGGTAGGCAGGGTGCCTGAGCGCAGGCCAAGCTCATGGCCACCCCCGTGGATCTGGGCCCGCATCCAGGCGCGTGCGCGAGGGCCGACATACAGCGCGCCAATGCCTTTTGGCCCATAGACCTTATGGGCAGAAAACGACATCAGGTCTACCGCCATCGCCCGCAACTCGATGGCCAGCTTGCCCACCGCCTGGGCCGCATCCACGTGCAGCAGGGCGCCATGGGCACGCACGCGCTCGCCAATGGCAGCGAAATCGGTGACGGTGCCCAGTTCGTTGTTGACCGCCATCAGCGAGACCAGGCGGGTATCCTCGCGCAGGGCCGCCTGTACGTCGTAGGGCTGAATCAGGCCGGCAGCGTCCGGGGCCAGGCGGGTGACTGCCCAGCCCTGGCGCTCCAGTTCGCTGACGGTATCGAGTACGGCCTTGTGCTCAAGTGCACTGGTGATCAGGTGGCCTGGCTGGCCAATGCCCTGCGCGATGCCTTTGAGCGCAAGGTTGTTGGACTCGGTGGCGCCCGATGTCCAGACCAGGTCTTCAGCGCTCGCCCCGACACGCTCGGCCACTTGCTGGCGAGCCTGCTCCACGGCCTCGCGAGCCCGCTGGCCGTAGGCGTGACCTGAGGAGGCGGGGTTGCCGAAGTGCACCTGGCGGCCGAGGCAGGTGAGCATGGTTTCAATGACGCGGTCGTCTACCGGTGTGGTGGCGGCGTAGTCGAAATAGAGTGGGGCGCTGGGCATGGCGTTGGGTCCGTAGCTGTCGCCGCGGGTTCGGCGATCCTGACAGCAAGCGTACCCCGGGCGCTGCGAAAATTTTTGCCCTTGTTTTCATGGTTTGCCCGTTTCTGTAGAAAACTATTCTCCAAAAGTGACCGATCGTAGGTTGTTTCATAAGCTAGGCCGACGCTCAAGTGCTTTCTAAACTCCGCTCTTCTTCAGCCACTACCCGTTGGCACAGCTCGATGATCTGCTCGCGCATCCAGCGGTTGGCCGGATCCTGGTCGGTGCTCTCGTGCCAGTACAGGTGCGTCTCAAGCGCAGGCACTTCCACCGGCAAAGGCTGGTAGCGCAATTGGTGGCGGCGGGCGAACCGTTCTGGCACGGTCATCGCCATGTCTGTCTGTTGCAGCACCTGGGAAGCCATCAGGTAATGCTGCGAGCGCAGGGCGACTTTGCGTTGCACACCCATCTTGCCTAGCGCCAGGTCGACATAGCCCAGGCCGTTTCGGCGGCTGGAGATATGGATATGGGTCATGCCCAGGTAGCTCTCGACGGTGAGCTTGGCGTCGGCCAGCGGGTGACCCTGGCGTACGGCGCAGACGTAGCGGTCCTGCATCAGCTTGACATGGCGCACCTGCGGATCGGTGTTCAACGGCGCGTCGACGGCAAAGTCCAGGCGCCCTGCAGCCAGCTCCTTGGTAGTTTCACGCCGCTTGCACAGGAAGCTCTCGATCAGCACCGCAGGCGCCAGGCGCCGCAGGCGCTGGAACAGCGGGGGCAGGATCACCGCTTCGGTCAGGTCGGTCATGCTGATGCGGAAGGTCTTGTTGGCCTGCTGCGGGTTGAAGATGCGGCTTTCCTGCACCGAGGTGCGCAGCAGCGCCAAGGCGTTGCGCACCGGGCCGATGATGTTCTGCGCCATGGGGGTCGGCACCATGCCCTGGGCGGTGCGCACGAACAACGGGTCGTTGAAGGTTTCGCGAAGGCGCGAGAGCGCGTTGGACACCGCTGGCTGGGTAATGCCGACGATCTGCCCTGCGCGGGTCAGGTTGGCTTCGGTATAGATGGCATCGAAGACGATGAACAGGTTCAGGTCGACCTTGCTGAGGTTCATGGGCGCCGCTCTTTGTTGGAATTATCGGCCGATCATATATCGGTTATGAATGTTTATACACACAGAAAATAGACTAGGTGGATTGAGCTGTGCTGCTCTAGGCTCTGCCCATGTACTTCGAACCGTGAAGGTAGCCCCGATGGATTTCGCCTATTCACCCAAGGTCCAGGCTCTGCGCGAGCGCGTCACCGCGTTCATGGATGCCCATGTCTATCCCGCCGAGCCAGTGTTCGAGCGCCAGGTCGCAGAAGGTGACCGCTGGCAACCTACCGCAATCATGGAGGAGCTCAAGGCCAAGGCCCGCGCCGAGGGCTTGTGGAACCTGTTCTTGCCGGAGTCGCAGTACGGTGCCGGCCTGAGCAACCTGGAGTACGCGCCCCTGGCCGAGATCATGGGCCGCTCGCTGCTGGGGCCGGAGCCCTTCAACTGTTCGGCGCCGGACACGGGCAACATGGAAGTGCTGGTGCGCTATGGCAGCGAGGCGCAGAAGCAGCAGTGGCTGGAGCCGCTGCTGCGGGGCGAGATTCGCTCGGCATTTGCCATGACCGAACCTGACGTAGCCTCCTCGGACGCCACCAACATGGCCGCCACTGCCGTGCGTGACGGTGATCAGTGGGTGATCAATGGCCGCAAGTGGTGGACCTCCGGGGCCTGCGACCCGCGTTGCAAGGTGATGATCTTCATGGGCCTGTCCAACCCTGACGGGCCGCGCCACCAGCAGCACTCGATGGTGCTGGTGCCGACTGACGCACCGGGGGTGAAGATCGTTCGGCCGTTGCCTGTGTTCGGTTACGACGACGCCCCCCATGGCCACGCCGAGGTGCTGTTCGAGAACGTGCGTGTGCCCTACGAAAACGTGATCCTTGGTGAGGGGCGCGGCTTTGAGATCGCTCAGGGGCGCCTGGGCCCAGGCCGTATTCACCACTGCATGCGCTCGGTCGGCATGGCCGAACGGGCGCTGGAGTTGATGTGCCGGCGCTCGGTCGAGCGCACGGCGTTCGGCCGGCCGCTGGCACGGCTGGGCGGCAATGTCGACAAGATCGCTGATTCACGCATGGAAATCGACATGGCGCGGCTGCTGACGCTGAAGGCGGCGTACATGATGGACACGGTCGGCAACAAGGTGGCGCGCAGTGAGATCGCCCAGATCAAGGTGGTGGCGCCGAATGTCGCATTGAAGGTGATCGACCGTGCCATTCAGCTCCATGGTGGTGCAGGGGTGAGTGGGGATTTCCCGCTGGCATACATGTACGCGATGCAGCGTACCTTGCGCCTGGCTGACGGGCCGGATGAGGTGCACCGGGCGGCGATCGGCAAGTACGAGATCGGCAAATATGTGCCGGTTGAAATGTTGCGTAGCGGGCGGTGAGCGCGGCCTCGATAAACGCTTGTTCGGTGTTCTGAAAGCAATGTACGCAGCAGATGCAGAGGATCAGACCCGCAATTGCGGGTCTTCTTCCTTTTTGGCGCTTTCGGGCTGCGTGGGTGGGAGCTGCTCCCCTTGCACGTCGCCCACGACCGCTTTCTCGCCGCGGGTCTTGATCAGCGACACCACGACCCCACCGAGCAACAAGCCGAACGTCACGCCCAGCGACAGCAGCGCCGGCACCTTGCCGACCATGCCGTGGTAGAAGATCTTGCAGCCAATGAAGATCAGCACCAGCGCCAGCGCGTACTTGAGGTACACGAAGCGGTGCATCAATGCCGACAGGGCAAAGTACAGCGAGCGCAGACCCAGAATGGCAAAGATGTTCGAGGTGTAGACGATGAACGGGTCCTGCGTGATGGCGAAGATGGCCGGCACGCTGTCGACCGCAAACACCAGGTCGGCCAGCTCGATCAGTACCAGCGCGAGGAACAGCGGTGTGGCATAGCGCAATGCCTTGCTCTCGCCTGGCGGGGTGAGGCGCACGAAGAAGTGTGAACCATGAATCTGGTCGGTCACGCGCATGTGCCGCTTGACGAATTTGAGTACCGGGTTGTTGGCCAGGTCGGGGTGGCTGTCTTCTTTCGACAGCGCCATTTTTACCCCGGTAAACAGCAGGAATGCCCCGAAGATGTACAGCACCCATTCAAAGTTCTGCACCAGCGTCGCGCCCACGCCGATCATGATCGCGCGCAGGAACACCACACCCAGAATGCCCCAGAACAGTACCCGATGCTGGTAACGGCGGGGGATGGCGAAGAAACCGAAGATCATCGCCATGACGAACACGTTGTCCATCGACAAGGACTGTTCGACCAAAAAGCCGGTGTAGAACTCAAGCGCCGACTGCGCGCCCAGTTCGTACCAGACCCACGCGCCGAACAACACGCCCACGCTGAAATAGCCCGAGTACAACAGCAGGCTTTCGCGCATTTCGATTTCGCGTTCTTTGCGGTGCAGCACACCCAGGTCGAGTACCAGCAGGCCGATGACGATGGCCAGGAACACCAGCCACAACCAGGTGCTGGTGCCGAGAAATGGGGTTGTGAGAAAGGTGTGTAGAGCTGTCATGAGCCCCTCCTTGATTGTCGACGTTGCATGGCAACAGTGATCCGACATGGCGGCGCGCAGCCGTCAGAGGGGCCCGGTATCACATGGATTTGAGCCTAGCCCCATTTCCCTGTGATGCCGAGTGGCGTGCTGTTACAAATTTTTGCCTGAGCCCGTGCGCGGCGGCCTGCCTCAGTACACCCAAACCTCCACCCGGCGGTTACGCAAGCGCCCCTGTTCCAGCTCGTTACCCGCGACCGGCAGCTCGTCGCCCATGCCGGTGACCTCCAGCACTTCCACACCATCGCGCGCCAGTTCACGGCGTACCGCCTGTGCTCGCAGGCGCGAGAGCAGGGCGGCGCGGCCTGGTGTTTCCTTGGGGTCGCCAAAGCCGACCAGCACCGCCTTGCTCTGCAGCTTGCCGGCCTGACGCAGGTAGTCGGCGACCCGCTGTACATCGCGCAGGGCTTTGTTGTCGAGGCTGGCACTGCCTTCCTGGAAGCGGAAGTTGACGCTCAGGCGTTGCGCTTGCTGGGCCAGGTTGCGGTAGCGCGGTGGCATGTCGGCTTGCGCCGGCACTGCAAGGGGCCGGATCTGCTGTGAAACGAACCCCTGCTCAGCGACGATCGACTGGCCAGCAGGGCTTTGCGCGAACTCCGCCAGGGCCTTGGCCTGAGGTTTGGCGTTGGCGGGCAGATACAGATACAGCCGGCGCGAGAGGGGGTAGTCCTCGCTGGCCACTTGCGGGCGCTCAGGTAGCATGGCCGGCGCGTTGCCTTCGGCAATTGCCAGCACCTTGGCCCCGTGCACGGCTGCTAGGCTGCTGAAACCGATGGCCTGGCGATCGGCAACCACGTTGTCGGCCAGCCTGTCACCGGACTCGAAGCGCTGTGCTCCGGGGGCCAGTTCACCTTGATGCGGCTCCAGCACCAGCGCCTTGAAGGTCTCGAAAGTACCGGAGCGATCGTCGCGGGCATACAGGTGGATCGGCCCCCCCGCGATACCGAGTTGCTCCCAAGTGCCGATAGCGCCGGAAAACACCTGAGCCAACTGCGCAGTGGTGAGCTGCGGCAGGGGGTTATCGGGGTGGACGATCACTGCCACGCCATCCAGCCCGATCACCTGCTCGGCGCCGGCTGCACGCAAGTCGCCCAGCGCCTTGAGCTGGCGCACCTCGGTATCGTTGATGGGACGAGACGCTGCGGCCAGATCGGCCTCGCCACGGCCAAGCGCGATAAAGCCGGTGCTCGAGCCGTGCGCCGCGATGTCGATGCGCAGCGGCTGGCCGTGGGCGTCTACGGCGGTGATCACGGTCTCGTTGGCCAGCGCGCCTGGGCGTTGCTCGATCGCCGTTGCCTGTTGCGCCCACAGGTGCCCTTGCACCAGCGCGGGCAACAGCGCCGCGCCGATGGTGTTGGACCCTTGCACCCGCAGGTGTACGGGTTCGGCCAAGGCCGTCAGCGGGAGCAGGTGAAGCAGCAAGAGCAACGGACGGAGCATGCCGGGCGACCTTTGGCACAGAATTGCCCGGCAGATTACGACGGTAGCGTGACCGAAATGTGACTATGGGCGTGCCGGCGATCAGTTTGCCGGGCAGCCTCAGGCGTGTGGAACCTGCTTGGGTACTGCATCACCGGCATACTGCGGTTTCAGGTGCCCCTGGTCATCCAGCAGGTATGCATCCATCACCTCGCGCACCACAGGGCCGGCCACCCGGCCACCGGCCTCACCGTTCTCGATCAACACCGCCACGACCACGCGCGGGTGGTCAGCGGGTGCAAAGCCGACGAACAGGGCATTGTCACGGTGGCGCTCCAGTGTCTTGTTGCGGTTGTAGCGCTCACCTTGCTTGATCGCCACCACCTGCGCCGTGCCGCTCTTGCCAGCGATGCGGTACTGCGCGCCAGCGGCGGCGGCGCGGGCAATGCCGCGCGGGTCATGCATGACCATCTGCATGCCCTGGCTGACCTGGTCCCAGGCGTGCCGGTCGTGCAGCACGATGTCCGGCATCGGGTTCGGGTCGACCGGTGTTTCGTCACCCACGGTCAGAGCCAGGTGTGGGCGGTGCCATACGCCCTTGCTGGCCAGAAGGCTGGTGGCCTGGGCCAACTGCAGCGGGGTGACCTGCATGTAGCCCTGGCCGATGCCCAGGATCAGCGTTTCGCCGGGGTACCAGGCCTGGCGGCGGGTGGCGCGTTTCCATTGAGCGGACGGCATCAACCCCGAAGCCTCTTCGTTCATGTCCAGCGAGACCTTCTGGCCAAGGCCGAATTCGGCCATGTAGTCGTGCAGGCGGTCGATCCCGAGCTTGTGCGCCAGGTCGTAGAAGTACGTGTCGTTGGAGCGCATGATGGCGGTGTACATGTCCACCCAGCCATCGCCGCTGCGGTTCCAGTTCCTGTACTTGTGCGCGTAGTTGGGCAGCTCGTAGTAACCCGGGTCGAACACCCGGCTGCCGGGGGTGATCACGCCGCTGTCGAGGCCGGCGATGGCCACTTCCGGCTTGACCGTCGAGCCCGGTGCATACAGCCCGCGCAGCACGCGGTTGAACAGCGGCCGGTCGATGGAGTCACGCAGGGCGGCGTATTGCTTGAAACTGATGCCCTTGACGAACAGGTTGGGGTCGAAGCCTGGGTTACTGACCATTGCCAGCACGTCACCGTTGGCCGGGTCGAGCACCACCACCGCGCCGCGGCGGTCACCCAGGGCCTTTTCGCTGGCCAGTTGCAGGTGCGCGTCGAGGCTGAGGTGGATGTCTTTGCCGGGGATCGGGTCCTGATGGTTGAGCACGCGCATCACCCGGCCCTGGGCGTTGGTCTCGACCTCTTCATAGCCGACGTGGCCGTGCAGCTGGCTTTCATAGAAGTGTTCGATACCGGTCTTGCCGATCGATTGAGTGCCGCGGTACTCGGTGCTGTCGAGGGTCTTGGCTTCCTTTTCGTTGATCCGCCCGACATAGCCGACCGAGTGGGCAAAGTGCTCGGCCAGCGGGTATTCACGGATGAACTGCGGTTCGACATCCAGGCCGGGCAGGCGGAACTGGTTGACTGCCACCAGGGCGATCTGCTGCTCGGTCAGGCCAACCATCAGGGTGACCGGTTCAAACGGCTTGCGCCCACGGCGCAGGTCCTTGTCGAACTGCTTGCGTTCATCCTCGCTCAAACCCAGCACCTGGATCAGGGTATCGAGCACCTTGGCCGGGTTGCCGGCGCGCTCACGGGTCATGGTCAGGTCGAAACTGGGCTTGTTGTCGGCCAGTACCACGCCGTTGCGGTCATAGATCAGCCCGCGCTCGGGGGCGATGGGCAGCACGTGTACGCGGTTGTTTTCCGACACCGCGCTTTGCTGGTCGTGTTGCAGTACTTGCAGCACGTAGAGACGACCGATCAGCACGGCGACCAGGCTGAAGACCAGGGCAGCGCAAGCCAGGAGCCGGCGGTTGACCAGGTGCTTTTCCTTTTCGTGGTCTTTGAGAGGGATCGGTTGGGGCATGGGCGGTGATGTGTCGGCTGAACGCGAACCTGTGGGAGCCGGCCTGCCGGCGACTACGCCAGGCCAGCCAACATGGATGTAGACGAGTGCCATGCACTCGAATCGCCGGCAGGCCGGCTCCCACAAGCATGCGGGGCGGCGATGCTACGCGTGCCGGGGGCTCTGCTCAAGACAGCTGCCATGCGCAAAACTGAGCATCCGGCGTTTCACCCCGCAACCCGGGCGCTCACAGGCACTATGAAGATTTGTTCATGCATCTGCGTTGGCCCGAGACCAACAATGGATGACTTGGGGCAGGCCATGTGGTTAGAATGCCCGCGGGTGCTAGCTGCATGAAGCAGTGACGCAGGTTAAATAACTACGCAGGTCGGGCCGCCGTGCGGGAGTTCTTGTGCCCATGCAAAAACATGCAATGCCCCGTGCCCAGCAACTTGCCCAGCGTGCATTCGCCAACTTCGAGCGCTTTCTGCACATTGAGGCCGTGAGCGGTGTCGTACTGTTGATCGCCGCCGTTGCAGCACTCATCTGGGCGAATTCGCCCGCTGCCGAAAGCTACGACGCCCTCTGGCACACGCCGATAAGCTTCGGCCTCGGCTCCCTGGTCTATTCCCAGTCACTGCACTTCTGGATCAACGACGGCCTGATGACCATCTTCTTCCTGGTCGTGGGTATGGAGATCCGTCGCGAAATCCATGAAGGCGCGCTGTCCAGCCTGCGCCAGGCCACGTTGCCGATGGCGGCAGCAGTCGGCGGTGTGGTGGTACCCGCGTGCATTTACCTGGCGTTCAATCATTCGCCACCCGGGCTAGAGGGCTGGGCCGTGCCCACCGCCACCGACATTGCCTTTGCGGTGGGTGTACTGGCGCTGCTGGGCAAGTCGATCCCTTCCAATGTGCGGGTGTTCCTGCTCGCCCTGGCGATCATCGACGACATCATCGCCGTGCTGATCATTGCCTTCTTCTACTCCGGTGGCCTGGATTACAGTGGCTTCGGCGTCGCTGGCATCGGCCTGCTGCTGGTGCTCGGCCTGCAGAAGATCGGTGTCGGTTCGGCCTATGCCTACGTCATTCCCGGGTTCATCACCTGGGTCGGCATGTTGATGACTGGTGCCCACCCCACTTTGGCGGGCGTGGTACTCGGCCTGATGACACCGGTCAGGGCGATGCCCTTGGGCGAGCGCCCGATGGAAGCCGTCAGGCGCTTTACCGACGACCTGCTAGGTCGCGCCAAGGCACCGCAGATCGATGACAGCGAACTGATGAACCCGTTGAAAAACCTGCGTGTGGCGCAGCGGGAGCTGGTTGCTCCTGTGCTGCGCGTGCAAGGCTATCTGCACCCTTGGGTGGCTTTCGCGATCATGCCGCTGTTCGCCCTGGCCAACGCCGGTGTCGGGTTGTCTGGTGTCGACCTGTCTGCCGATGGTCCTCACTGGGTGATGACAGGCGTCGCTGTGGCGCTGGTGCTGGGCAAGCCGTTGGGTATCGTGACGATCAGCTGGCTGATGGTCCGTTTGGGCTGGTGTGCGCTGCCGGCGGGCGTTACCTGGCACGGCATCACGCTGATCGGGCTGTTGGCGGGCATCGGCTTTACCATGTCGATCTTCATTGCCAACCTGGCGTTCTCTGACCCTGGCGTTCTGGGCGCGGCGAAGCTTGGCGTGCTGTCCGGCTCGGTCATCGCGGCTGTGATCGGCCTGACTTGGGGTGTATGGAGCCTGCGCAAGGCAGCCAAGGCGGCACCCGCCCAAGTTGGCTGATGGGCGAGCCGGGTAACGGGCGAGTGGGTGCACATTTTTTTCTGCAGGTGCATCCAATCTGCAACCTGGCGGGTATTACCGGTAGCGCGACTTCGCGCTGTCGATTACTCGCCAGGAGATTTGCACCATGAACAGCCCAGTTACCATGTTGATGCTCACAGGCGGCTTAGTCTTGATCGTGGCCAGCCAAGCCGCACACGCTCAATCCGCGTTGCCTGCCGCGGTCAAGGTTCCGGACGGCCACAGCGTCATGCTCGAAACCGTCGGTGTGGGCCAGGTCACCTACGAATGCCGCGACAAAGCCAATGCACCCGGCCAGACCGAGTGGACATTCGTCGGCCCCAAAGCGGTACTCAAGGACAGGTCTGGCAAGGCGGTGGGCGACTACTTCGGCCCCCCAGCCACCTGGCAGGCCAAAGACGGTTCGAAGGTCACCGGCACCCAGTTGGCCGTGGCGCCAGCGGGCAAGGGCGACCTGCCTTACCAACTGGTTCAGGCCAGCCCGGCCGAAGGTAAAGGCGCCATGACGGGTGTGAGCTATATCCAGCGCGTGGCTACCCGTGGCGGGGTCGCCCCGGCAACTGCCTGCTCGATGCAGAACAAAGGTGAGCGCAAAATCGTCGACTACCAGGCCGACTATATCTTCTGGGCGGCAAAATGATGGCAGTGCGTATAGGCAGGTGAGCCACTGGCGTCTACGCTGATCGACAGCCCCCCGGCCCAATGGCCGGGGGAACCGTCCAGGGACTACAGGGCTGACCTTGCATTGAACTCACCTTTGCCCCCTTTCGATTTTCAGCGTTGCCTTGAAGCTTGCGCAGAGGGAGACCGCCGAGCGCTGCATGCACTCTACGAGGAGGAGGGCGCACGCCTGTTAGGTGTGGTGCGCCGTATCGCCCGTGACCACGCTACAGCAGAAGACATCCTGCACGATGCGTTCATTCGGATATGGTCCCGCGCAGCCAGCTTCGATGCTTCACGTGGTTCTGCGCGGGGCTGGATCTATAGCGTGACCCGGCACCTGGCGCTCAATTACATACGCGACACCCGGCGCGAAGTCGTGCTGGATGAAGAAGCGTTGGACAGCGCACAAGCCCCGTTGCCCTATGCCAGTGATATCGATCTCATGGCGGACTCGGCCAAGGTTCACCGTTGCCTGGAGCAACTGGAGCCTTCACGCAAGCTGTGCATCCTGCACGCGTATGTCGACGGTTGCAGCCATGCCGAAATCGCCGGGTTGCTGAACACGCCGCTGGGCACCGTCAAAGCCTGGATCAAACGCAGCCTGAAGGCGTTGCGGGAGTGCATGGGATGAAGAAGCCACAAGGCGAGACCGCCGACGCACTCGATGAATTGGCCGGGGAGTATGTGCTGGGTACCTTGTCGGCTGAACAGCATGAGGCTGTGCGTCAACGCCTTACGGAGGATCAGCCGTTGCGTGCTGTCGTGGATGCCTGGGAGCAGCGGCTACTGGCGTTGAATGCGCTCGCTGAGCCGTTGGCGCCCAGCCCACGGTTGTGGGCGCGGATCAGCCGCAGCGTCGATGCACAGCAACAGCCGCAGCGCGTCGGGCCGCCAGCGCAGGCCGAGCGTTGGTGGCATCGCTTGGTGCTGTGGCAGGGCCTGGCCGGTGCAGGCCTGGTTGCCAGCCTGTTGTTGGCCTTCACGCTGCTCACCGCCAAGGCGCCAGAGCCTTCCTACCTGGTGGTGCTGGTTGCGCCGGCAGACAGTGCCCCGGGCTGGGTGGTGCAGGCAAGCGATACACGCAGCATTCAGCTGATACCCTTGGGGCAGTTCGCGGTACCGAGCGACAAGGTGCTGCAGTTCTGGACCAAGGGCGAACAGTGGCAGGCGCCACTGTCGCTGGGCCTGGTCAAACCTGGCGAGCAATACCGTGTGCCCGCCGATGGCCTGCCCCCGCTGGAGCCCAACCAGCTGTTTGAGTTGACCCTGGAAAGGCCCGGTGGCTCGCCGACCGGACGCCCAACCGGGCCGGTGCAGTTCATCGGTCGGGCGGTGAAGGTGCTGTGACAGCGCCTTGCGCAGGGCCCGGCAAAGCGGCGCCCGCGCGCCGCTCCACGGGCTTGCATGCCGCTATCAGTCGCCGCTAACCAGCTGGCGGGCCAACTGGTTGTGGCGCTCCAGTACCAGCGGCAGGTCGACGGTGGTGATGCGCCCATCCTTGACCACTACACGGCCGTTGATCACGCTGGTGTGGACCTGGGTCGGGGTGCAGAACACCAAGGCCGCAAGCGGGTCGTGGTGGGCGCCTGCGTAGGCGACATGGCCGAGGTCGAAGGCGACGACGTCGGCGACCATGCCCGGTGCCAATGCCCCAATGTCATTACGGTTGAGTACCTTGGCACCGCCCAGGGTGGCAATTTCCAGCGCTTCGCGGGCGGTCATCGCATCAGGGCCGAAGCCGACACGTTGTAGCAGCAGAGCCTGGCGCACTTCACCGATCATGCTCGCGCCATCGTTGGAGGCCGAGCCGTCGACCCCCAGGCCTACCGGCACCCCGTGGTCGCGCATCTTGCGGATCGGCGCGATACCGGAGGCCAGGCGCATGTTCGAGCACGGGCAGTGAGCAACGCCGGTGCCGGTACGGGCGAACAGCTCGATGCCGTGCTGGTCGAGCTGCACGCAGTGCGCGTGCCACACATCATGGCCGACCCAGCCCAGGTCCTCGGCGTATTCAGCCGGTGTCATACCGAACTTTTCGCGGCTGTAAGCGATATCGTTGACGTTTTCAGCCAGATGAGTGTGCAGTGAAACCCCGTAGTTGCGTGCCAGTACCGCGGCTTCGCGCATCAGGTCGCGGCTGACCGAGAACGGCGAGCAGGGCGCCACGACCACGCGCAGCATCGAGCCATGGCTGGCGTCATGGTAGTCCTCGATCAGGCGCTGCGACTCCTTGAGGATATCGCTTTCCTTTTCCACCACCGAATCTGGCGGCAGGCCGCCTTGGCTGCGACCCACGCTCATGCTGCCGCGCGCGGCATGGAAACGCATGCCGATTTCCCCGGCGGCGTGGATACTGTCGTCGAGCTTGCAGCCATTAGGGTAGATGTACAGGTGGTCGCTGGAGGTGGTGCAGCCGGAGAGGATCAGTTCGGCCATCGCGGTCTGGGTCGACACCGCGATCATCTCGGGCGTCAACCGTGCCCAGATCGGGTAAAGGTTGGTCAGCCAGTTGAACAGTTCACCGTCCTGGGCCGCTGGCACCACGCGGGTCAGGCTTTGGTACATGTGATGATGGGTGTTGACCAGCCCCGGGATGACCACCTTGCCGGTCATGTCCAGAATCTCGTCGGCATGCTGGGGCAGTTCGTCGCTGGGGCCGACCTGCTTGATCAGGTTGTCTTCTATGAACAGGCCGCCGCGTCTGATTTCGCGGCGCTCGCCGTCCATCGTCACCAGCAGTTCGGCGTTCTTGATCAGCAAAGTCTTTGGCATAGGTATTCCTTCCCGCTAATGGCGGGGTGCAATTTGTCAGTGCGGACACCTGGTTGTTATCGCGGCAACCAGGCCCGGCTTGGAAAACACGGTGTGGGCGGCAGGGCCGGTCAGCGCAGCCGGGCACGCACCGACGACGCCGGGTCACTAAGACTTGGCGTAAGGCGGTGGAGGGGTGCAAAGGGCAACGGGTGAACGGCGAATGCGTCGATTCGCAAGGGGCGCTCGAAGGGAATGAGCAGATAGGGGTAGTACATGGCTTTAGCCTGTCGCAATACGCAGCAGCGATTACCACTGTCGTAGGCGCGGGTTGATGTAACCAGAAATGTTCATTTTTGTATACGAGAAATTGTGCATTCAATGCCCAGGTGGTGCCACGGCGCTTTGCGCAGTACCTGCCCTGGTTTATGTTGGGCGGCCAAGGCACGCATTTCGACAGGACGCCACCCATGCCATCGTCTTCCCAATTGATCAGCACCCTGTGCCTTGCCCTGGCCAGTCCCTGGGCTTGGGCCGACCAACCGCTGCCTGCGCCGCCTGAGCTTGAGTCCGGGTACCGCTCTGGCCTGCAAGCGGTTCACGCCAACCGGCACATGGTGGCGGCTGCCAACCCGCTGGCCAGTGAAGCCGGGCGGGCAATGCTGCGTGCCGGTGGCAGCGCTATCGATGCCGCGATTGCCATGCAGATGGTACTCACCCTGGTCGAGCCGCAATCGAGCGGCATTGGCGGTGGGGCGTTCATCCTGTACTGGGATGGCCAACGGGTGCAGGCATTCGACGGCCGTGAGACCGCGCCGGCAGCGGCGACGCAAACGCTGTTCCTGCAACCGGACGGCACCCCGATGCCGTTTCGGGCAGCGCAGATCGGCGGGCGCTCGGTAGGCGTACCCGGGGTGCTGCGTGCCTTGGAAATGGCGCACGAGCAACATGGCAAGCTGCCGTGGAGTCAACTGTTCGCGCCGGCCATCGCGCTGGCACGCAGTGGCTTCCCCGTGTCCGAACGCCTGCACGCGTTGCTGGCGGGTGACCCTTTCATCGCCAAATCACCCGCCATGGCCCGCTATTTCCTGGATGAGCACGGCCAGCCGCTGGCGGTGGGCACGCAACTGCGCAACCCCGAACTTGCCCGTACCTTCGAACGCATCGCGCAGCAGGGCGTTGAGGCGTTCTATACCGGTGAAATTGCCGAAGCGATAGTCGCCCAGGTACAGGGGCATGCCAATGCCGGTTTCCTGTCACTGGCGGATTTACGCGCGTACCAGGCCAAGGAGCGCACGCCGTTGTGCGGCCCCTACAAGGCCTGGCAGATCTGTGGCATGCCGCCGCCCTCGTCCGGTGCGGTGACCGTGCTGCAGACCCTGGGTATCCTCGAGGCGCTGCAGCACGCCATGCCACAACGGGACCTTGCGAAGCTGCCGCCCAGCCCCAGTGCCTCGCCTGCAGGCCTTGAGCCTGCGCCGCTGGCCGTTCACCTGATTGCCGAGGCCGAACGGCTGGCTTACGCCGATCGTGCCCAGTACCTGGCCGACAGCGACTATGTGCCGATACCGCTCAAGGCACTGACCGCCCCGGCGTACCTGGCCCGGCGGGCCACGCTGATCGGTGACTTCAGCATGAAACAGGCGCGGCCGGGAAGGCCGCAGGGTGCGGACCTGGCCTTGGCCCCGGACCGCTCGCCGTTGCGTATTTCCACCTCGCACGTTTCGGCGGTGGATGACAGCGGTCAGGCGCTGGCCATGACCACTTCGGTAGAGGCGGCATTCGGTTCGCACCTGATGGTCAAGGGCTTCCTGCTGAACAATCAGTTGACCGACTTTTCATTCATTCCCCAGGAGAAGGGCAAGCCCGTTGCCAACCGGGTGGAACCGGGCAAGCGGCCCTTGTCGGCGATGGCCCCGACCCTGGTGTTCGCGCGGGCGTCCGGGGAACTGGTGGCCAGCCTCGGATCACCCGGTGGCTCGCAGATCATCGGCTACGTGAACAAGGCGCTGGTGGGTTTGCTGGACTGGCGGCTCGACCCGCAACAGGCCAGCAACCTGCCAAATTTCGGCAGCCGCAACGTAGGTACTGAAGTGGAAGCCGGGCTGACCAGCCCGGCGCTGATCCGGCAATTGGCGGCCTGGGGCCATGAGGTGACGCCCATGACCATGACCAGCGGCATGCAGATCATCCAGCGCTCCGGCGCAGGCTGGGCGGGGGGCGCCGACCCGCGGCGCGAGGGCGTGGCGCTTGGCGATTAGTCGTGGTAGAAGACAACCTTGTCATTCAAAAGTTGAATACCGGGATGTCTATCAGCGTTAAATCGAATAGGAGCCTGTTCGACCTCGACCTGCTGCGTGCCATTGTCGTGGTAGCCGATTGTGGCAGCTTCACCACCGCTGCCGCACGCCTGCATTCGACGCAATCGACCATCAGCCAGAAAGTCCGCCGTCTCGAGGACATGGTTGGCCACCGCCTGCTGGTGCGCGGGAACCGTGACGTGTTGCCGACCGACGCCGGCCAGACCTTGCTCGGTTATGCCCGGCACATGCTGGCATTGAACGACCAGATGCTCGAAGCCCTGGCCGGTGCCATGGTCGGCGTCACCGTACGCCTGGGCGTTCCCGAAGATTTCGTCGGCGGGCGCACCACCAACGCGCTGTCGGCATTCAGCCGGCTGCACCCGCAGGTCAAGCTGGAGGTCACCAGCGGGCTGTGCCGCGACCTCAGCCAGGCCTATGACAACGGTGAACTTGACCTGGTACTGCTCAAGCAGCGCCGCAACAGCCGCGAAGGCGTGGCGTGCTGGCCCGAGCGCCTGCAGTGGATCGACAGCGCACGCATGCCTGCCTTCGAACTCGACCCGATCCCGCTGGTGACATTTCCGCCACGCGGGCTGTACCGCGATGACATGATCAGCGCCATCGAAGGCATGGGCCGGCGCTGGCGCATCAGTTTCACCAGTTCCAGCCTCAGTGGCATCCAGGCAGCGGTGGCCGATGGTATGGGCATAAGCCTGTTGCCGCCACGGGCGGCCACTGGGGAGCATCGAGTGCTGGGGGGGGAACAGGGACTGCCGGAGGTGGACATCTACGAAATCGTCATCGTCCACCGGCCGACGGCTGATGTGATGGTCACGGCATTGGCCAAGGTGATGTCCCAGGTGCTGGAGGGCGGAGGCATCTGATGCCTTTACGGCCCCAGCGGCGGCGTGCCGCCGATGGGGCCGGATGATCCGCGCATCACGGCATGCCAAGCCACTGCGGCAGTGCTAGCGAAATGAACGGCACGTACGTCACCAGTATCAGGAACAGCAGCAGGATCGACAGCCACGGCAGTGCGGCGCGAATCGTCTGCCCCAGCGTCAGGCCCGTCACCGCTGACGTCACGAACAGGTTCAGCCCCACCGGTGGATGCACCAGGCCGATCTCCATGTTCACCACCATGACGATCCCCAGGTGGATCGGGTCTATCCCAAGTTTCATGGCGATCGGGAAGAAAATCGGCGCCAGAATCAGGATGATCGCCGACGGCTCCATGAAGCTGCCCGCCACCAGCAGCACGACGTTGACCATGATCAGGAAACCGATCGGCGTCAGGCCCTCGGCCATCACCCACTGGGTGATCTGCTGCGGGATCTGCTCGGTGGTCAGCACATGGGCGAACAACATGGCGTTGGCGATGATGAACAGCAGCATGATGGTCAGCCGGCCCGACTCCAGCAGTACTTTCGGGCAGTCGCGCAGGCGCATGTCCTTGTACACGAACAGCGCGATGAACGCCGAATACACCGCTGCCACGGCGGCCGCCTCGGTGGGGGTGAACATACCGCTGTAGATGCCGCCCAATATGATCACCAGCAGCAACAGCCCCCAGAACGCACGCCTGGCGGTACTCAACCACTGGGCAAAACTGGCACGAGGTTGTGCGGGCAGGTTCTTGATCCGGGCGACGATGTAGATCGTCACCATCAGCGCCAGGCCCAGCAGGATGCCGGGTACCACACCGGCCATGAACAGCTTGCCTACCGAGGTTTCGGTCGCCGCCGAGTACACCACCATGACGATCGATGGCGGAATCAGGATGCCCAGGGTGCCGGCGTTGCAGATGATCCCGGCGCCGAACTCGCGTGGGTAACCGGAGCGCACCATGCCGGCAACGGCGATCGAACCCACCGCCGCGACTGTGGCCGGTGACGAGCCCGACAGCGCCGAGAACAGCATGCATGCCAGCACCGCGGCAATGGCCAGGCCGCCGCGTATGTGGCCGACACAGGCGTTGGCGAAGTCGATCAGCCGCTGCGCCACGCCCCCGGTGGTCATGAACGCGCCTGACAGCAGGAAGAAGGGGATGGCCAGGAAGGTGTAGCTGTCGGAGGTCTCGAACAGCTTGATCGCCAGCGAGCTCAGGGAGTCCTGGCTGAACATCAGGATTGAAAGTGCGCCCGACAAGCCCAGCGAAATCGCGATCGGCACCCCCAGGAACATGAACACGAACAACAACAGAAAAAGGCAAATGACCGTCATCAGTGATGCTCCTCACCTGGGTTGGCCAGCTTGCTCGCCTCGGCAGCCTCGTCGGCCAGGCCCAGGCCATACTGGCGATGGGTGAACAGGCGATAGAGGATCTGCAGGTAGCGGACGATGACCAAGGCGAAACCGAAGGGCACGATCAGTGCGATATGGCCGACCTTGATGCCGTAGCGGTCCAGGTCTTCGGCGCCGATGCCGGCGACCAGCACCGCGCTTACCCATTTGATGCTCGCCACCAGGAACAGCCCGGCATACGCCAGGCAACAGGCACAGGCGATCATCGCCAGCACGCGTTGTACGGGCTTGGGGGTGCGCCGCACCAAAACGTCGACCCCCAGGTGGCCGGCGGTGCGCACGCCATAGGCAATACCGAAAAAGATCAGCCAGCCGAACAGCGCCTTGGTCAGGGCTATGCTCCAGGTCATTTCCTGGGCGTAACCCATCAGGTGGTCGCCGATGCCCAGCAGCAGGTCACTGGCAAAACTCCAGTGATCACTGAGCGTGTAGAACACGGTATAGAGGTTGTTCAGTGCTACGTAGACGAAGGTCACCAAGGTCATGGCCGCCAGGAGAAAGGCGATCATGCCTTCCTCGAAGTGCTCCCAGACACGCCTGAGCGATTGCATAGGAATTCTCCACACAGAGAGAGGGTTGGCCACCTGTGCCAGAGGTGGCCGGGGCAGGGCGTGCGGCTGTCAGGAAGCCTTGTTGGCCGCCTCGGCGGCCTTGATCAGGTCAGCGCCGATCTGGTCGGAGAACTTGTCCCACACTGGGCGCATGGCCTCACGCCATTGCTGGCGCTGCTCGGCAGTCAGGGCATCTATCTCGCTGGTCTTGGCATCGATGATTTTCTGCCTGGAGGTCTGGTTGAGGGCTTCGGCCTGCTTGTTCACCTCGACGGTGACCTGGTCCATGAGCGTTTGCAGCTCGGTACGTACATCTTCAGGCAGGCCGCTCCAGAACTTGGCGTTGGTGATCACCATGTAGTCGATCAGGCCATGGTTGGTCTCGGTGAAGAACGGCTGCACCTCGTTGACCTTCTGGCTTTCGTAATTGGACCAGGTGTTTTCGGTGCCGTTGACCGTGCCGGTCTGCAGGCCCTGATAAACCTCGGCGAAGCTCATCTTGCGCGGGTTGGCGCGGATCGCCTTGAACTGCTCTTCGAGCACGCTGGAGGCTTGCACGCGGAACTTCAGGCCGCGGGCATCTTTGGGCAGGATCACTTTCTTGTTGGCCGACAGCTGCTTGAGGCCGTTGTGCCAGTAGGCCAGGCCGTGGATGCCTTTATCGTCCATCGAGGTCAGCAATGCCTTGCCCTGCGGCCCTTGCTGGAAGCGGTCGACGGCCGCCAGATCGTCGAACAAAAACGGCAGGTCGAAGATCTGCACCTGCTTGTTGTAGTGCTCGAACTTGGCCAGGGAAGGCGCCAGCATCTGCACATCACCCAACAGCAGTGCCTCCATCTCCTTACCGTCGCCGAACAGTGACGAGTTGGGGTAGACCTCGACCTTGACCTTGTCCTTGAGCTTCGGGTCTTGCGCCACCAGCTTCTGGAACATCAGCGCACCCTGGCCTTTGGGCGTGCTGTCGGCCACCACGTGGGCGAACTTGATGATTATCGGATCGGCAGCCTGTGCAAGGCTGGCCATGGACACTGCAGCGGCGCAGAACAGCGCCTGGGTCAGCTTCAACATCGATGTCACCTCTGATTTATTGTTGTAGGAGGATTGGAGGTAAAGATGGACCAATGGCTTGCGTGTGGTGAATTAGCATTTGTATAAGACAGCATTCGGTATAGCCGAACGCCCGCGCGGTTCAAGCGGGCGCCTGTGCCAACAACCGTTGCGCCCGCAACACCACCGGCGCATCCACCATGTGCCCGTCCAGCTGAAACGCACCGGCCCCGTTGGCTGCGGCGCTCGCCGCCAGCACCCGGCGGGCCCATGCCAGCACTTCGGCGCTGGGGGTGAAAGCCGCGTGAATCACCGCCACCTGGGCGGGGTGAATGCACAACGCCCCGCCATACCCCAGGTCGTAGGCATGGCGCATCGCCTGGTGCAAACCTTCGGCATCGGCAATGGCCGGAAATACCCCATCGAGCGGTGGCAGCAGGTCGGCACCCCGCGAGTGTAGCTGCACGGCCATGCGTGCTTGATCGAGAAATTGCCGGGCCGCAGCGCTGTCGGTGTTCAGGTGAAGGTCCAGCGCCAGGTCCAGGCTGCCGAACGACAAGCGCTCGACCCCCTCGGCATGGGCGATCTGCTCCAGCGCCAACAGCCCCTTGGCGCTTTCGATGATGGGCCATACCGGTTTGCCGGTGTGCCGTGCTACGGCCACCTGGGCTGCGTTTTCCACCTTGGGCAGCAGCACGCCGGCGATGCCAGGCTGCTGCGCGCAAAAGGCCAGGTCCGAGGCATGTTCCAGGTGCTGCGGCGCGTTCACCCGGACCCACAGCGACGCCAGTGGCGTGGCCTGCAGGAAAGCCTCCAGGTTGTCCCGGGCCTGACGCTTGAGGGGCTCCTCCACGGCATCCTCGAAATCGACGATGACGGCATCAGCCCCCGCCGCCAGCGCCTTGGCGAAACGCTCAGGCCGGCTGCCGGGTACGAACAGCGCAGAGCGGACGGCGTTCATACCACACCGCTTGCGGCCAGGCTGGCCTGCTCTGCCGGGCTCAAGCCCAGTTCGCCGAGGATGCCCTGGGTGTGTTGCCCAAGCGCCGGCACGGCGTCCATGCGCGGGGCAAAGGCTGCATTGCGCCCTGGTGGCAGCAGCGAGGGCAGCTTGCCGGCCGGGCTGTCCACTTCACGCCAGCAGTCGCGGGCCTGCAACTGTGGGTGGTGCCACACCCCGTGCATGTCGTTGACCCGGGCGTTGGCGATTTGCGCCTCTTCAAGGCGTGCCACTACCTGGTCCAGCGACAGGCTGGCGAAGCCCTCGATGATGATCTGGCGCAGCACCTCGCGGTTATCCGAGCGCTTGAAGTTGGCATTGAAGCGGTCATCACTGGCCAGCTTCGGGTCCAGCAGCACCTTTTCGCAAAACAGCGCCCATTCCCGTTCGTTCTGAAGGCCAAGCATGATGGTGCCGCCACCGCCAGTGGGGAACGGCCCATACGGGTAGATGGTGGAGTGCGAAGCGCCGGCACGCGGGGGCGGCGGCGCGCCGTCGTAGGCGTAGTACATCGGGTAGCCCATCCACTCCACCAGGCTTTCGAGCATCGAGACGTCGATGCGGCTGCCGACACCGGTTTTCTCCCGCAGCAGCAACGCCGAGAGCACGCCGGTATACGCGTACATGCCGGCGGCGATGTCGGCGATCGAGCAGCCGGCCTTGGCCATGTCGTTGTCGCCCGAGCCACCGGTCACCGAAAGAAAGCCGCCTTCGCTCTGGATCAGCAGGTCATAGGCTTTTTTCTTTTCATAAGGCCCGCCTTCGCCATAGCCGGAGATATCGCACACGATCAGCCGTGGGAAGCGCGCGTGCAGGGCCTCGAACGACAGCCCCATGCGTGCTGCTGCACCCGGGGCGAGGTTTTGCACCAGCACATCCGCCTTGGCCAGCAGGGCCTGGAGAATGCCGTCGGCGGCGTCCTGCTTGAGGTCCAGGGTAAGGCTTTCCTTTGAGCGGTTGGTCCATACGAAGTGCGAGGCAAGGCCATCGACACGTTGATCGTAGCCGCGGGCGAAATCGCCGCTGCCAGGGCGCTCGACCTTGATCACGCGGGCGCCTAGGTCGGCCAGCTGACGGGTGCAGAAGGGGGCCGCGATGGCGTGCTCCAGGCTGATCACGGTGATGCCGTCCAGCGGGCGGGGCGTTGTTTGAGTCATAGGGTCACCTGTTGGTGTTCAGTGCAGATCAGCCAGTGAGCGGGCGTCGCGCAGTTGCCACACGCGCTCGATCAATGCCTGGCCCTGGGCCGGGCTGCGCGCGCCGGAATAGGCCAGCAGGCGCTGGAACTTGGCCTCGAGCTCAGGGCGCGACAGGGTGTTGCCGGGGTCGCCTTTGGGTTCGTCGATGGCGGCGCTGAAGCGCCGGCCGTCGTTGCCGGTGACCTCCACGCGGCCCAGCCAGCGCTTGGGGTAGGCGGCGTCCACTTCGGTGTCCAGGTGCATCTCGACGCGCTCGCGAAAGTGCGCGACCTGTGGGTCGTTCAACGCCAGGTCACGGAAGTCGATGAGTTGAGCGCTGCCATGCACCGCAATCAGGCCAAGTACGGTGCCCATCGAGAACTTGGCCTGGTGGACGGTGGCCGGTGTGGTAACGCGGCCAAGCACATCGATCGCGCCCTGATGCACGCGGGTGACGACCTTGGCGATCTGGTCATGGCGCAGGCCTTCGCGCTGCATCAGCACCAGCAAGGCATCGGCGGCGGGGTGGGTATGGCGACACGACGCGTGGTACTTGAATGAGGTTTCCACCAGGGCCCAGCGGGTGCCCAGGCGGTCGCTCAGGCGCGCCGGGTCAGCATCGCAGGACATGCCGGCGGCCATGCCCTGTTCGCCTTCGAGGATATTGCGCGCACCGCTCAGGCCATCGGCGGTGAGGTAGGCGGCCAGCAGGCCGTCGGCGGCAGCCTTGGCGGTGTGCAGCTGTTTGGAGTCGGCGGCGTCGCGCAGAAACTCCCAGAGCCCGGCGGCCTGGGTGCCAGCGCTGCCGAGCAGGTTGATGAACTGCGCCTGGTTGAAGCCCAGCAGTTTGCCTACACCCACGGCGGCGGCCAGGGTGCCGGCAGTGGCGGTGGTATGGAAGATGCGGTAATGCGAGCGGCCGAGGAATTCACCGATGCGGATGCCGGCTTCATAGCCGGCTACCGCAGCCAGCAGCAGGTCCTGGCCAGACTTGCCCAGGTCCTGCGCCGCCGCCAGAACGGCAGAAAACACGACGGTGGCCGGGTGCAGCACCGAGCTGTTGTGCAAATCGTCCTGCTCGACCAGGTGCGAGGCCGCGCCATTGACCAGGGCGGCGAAGTAGGGCGATGACGTGCGCCCGTTGGTCAGCACCCGCGCACGGCCTTGCGCAGGCCCCATGCGTTCGGCATAGCGCTCGAACAGCGGGATCGGATGCGCGCCTTGGCTTGCCAGGGCTGAGCCAAGCCAGTCCAGGAACAGGTCTTCGGTGCGGTCCAGCACGTGGCCGGGCAGGTGCGGGTAGCGCAGGTCGGCGAGAAAGCCGGCCAGGGCATGGGTATGCTGCATGCTCAAGCCCTCAGAAGCTACGCGGCAGTTCGAGCAGGTGCTCGGCCACGTAGGACAGGATCAGGTTGGTGGAAATAGGCGCCACCTGGTACAGGCGGGTCTCGCGGAACTTGCGCTCGACGTCGTATTCGCAGGCGAAGCCAAAGCCGCCGTGGGTCTGCAGGCACGCATTGGCAGCCTCCCAGGAAGCCTTCGCCGCCAGGTACTTGGCCATATTGGCGCTGGCCCCGGCCGGCTGCCCGCTGTCGTACTCGGCGCAGGCGCGCCAGCGCATCAGGTCGGCGGCCTCGATTTCGATGTGCGCCTCGGCGATGGGGAACTGCACGCCTTGGTTCTTGCCGATCGGCCGGCCGAACACCTCGCGGTCACGGGCGTACTGGCTCGCTTTCTCGATGAACCAGCGGCCATCGCCGATGCATTCGGCGGCAATCAGGGTGCGCTCGGCGTTGAGGCCGTCGAGGATGTAGCGGAAGCCCTTGCCTTCTTCACCGATCAGGCTGCTGGCCGGCAGCTCGAGGTTGTCGAAGAACAGCTCGTTGGTCTCGTGGTTGACCATGTTGGCGATCGGCTGCACGGTCAGGCCCTTGCCGATGGCCTCGCGCAGGTCGACCAGGAAGATCGACATGCCCTCGGACTTTTTCTTCACCTCAGGCAAGGGCGTGGTGCGGGCCAGCAGGATCATCAGGTCGGAATGCTGGACCCTCGAGATCCACACTTTCTGCCCGTTGATCACGTACTTGTCGCCCTGGCGCACCGCCGTGGTCTTGATCTTGGTGGTGTCGGTACCGGTGGTCGGCTCGGTCACGCCCATCGATTGCAGGCGCAGTTCGCCACTGGCCAGTTTGGGCAGGTAGTGGCGCTTCTGCTCTTCGCTGCCATGGCGCAGCAGGGTGAACATGTTGTACATCTGCCCATGCACGGTGCCGGAGTTGCCACCGCAGGCATTCACTTCTTCCAGGATCACCGAAGCTTCGGCCAGGCCCAGGCCCGATCCGCCGTAGTGCTCGGGGATCATCGCCGACAGCCACCCAGCGTCGGTCATGGCTTTTACAAAGGCTTCGGGGAAGCCTTTTTCTTCATCGATCTTGCGCCAGTAGCCGGCGTCGAATTCGGCACACAAGGCGCGCACGCCTTCGCGGATGGCATTGAGATCATCGCTGTCGTACGTATGCATGCGGGGGTTCCCTGTCCAGTTCTCAGTCGAAAAGCACGTCGGCGCTCTGCGCCACGCCGTCGGCATTGCCGGCCCACAGTTGCGCCTGGCCCGGTGCGCCCAGGCGCCCGGCCACGTCGAATGGGGTGGGCACGGTCAGTGGGCGTACGCCGCGGTAGGCGAACTGGCGCAGGCGCTTGCCAGGGTTGGCGCGCTGGAAGGCGCGCAGGGTGAGGGTGGCGATCAATGGCCCGTGCACCACCAGGCCGGGGTAGCCCTCGGTGCCGGTGACATAGGGGTAGTCGTAGTGGATGCGGTGGCCGTTGAAGGTGACGGCGGAGTAACGGAACAGCAGGGTCGGGGAGGGCGTAACGGCCTCGCTCCAGTCGCTTGGTGCGCTTGGCACGGCACTGCTGAGTTTGGGCGGGGTCGGTTCGCGGTAGACGATATCCTGCTCTTCACGCACGCACAGTGCGCCGTGCTGTGAATACTCGTGGCGCACGGTGACGAACAGCAATGCGCCACTGCGCCCGTGCTTTTCTTCGATATTCACGATGGTCGACAGGCGCTGGGCCTCGGCACCGACCGTGAGCGGGGCAATGAACTCGACACGGCCCCCGGCCCACATGCGGTTGCGGTTGTCGGCGGGGGGCAGGAAGCCGCCGCGCGTCGGGTGGCCATCGCTGCCCAGTTGCGATTCGGCCACCGGCTCCTGGAAAAAACACCACATCCACAGCGGTGGCAAGGGCTGCCCCACGGCAGGGGCGCTTTCGCCGAGGGTGGCGGCGATGCGCTTGATCAGGTTGCGGCTGAGCTCATCGACGGCTTCTTCGGTGCGGCCGATCCAGGCGCTGTAATCCGTGGGCGGGTGCGTAGCAGTCATAACCATTGGCCTCTGCATTTGTTGTTATGCAGCGATCATGCGAGGCACCTGGCATTCTGTGAATTTGCATTTGTGTAAAGCAGCGTTCGTGTATGCTGAACGCCTGTACACCTTTCGGATAGGCCCATGCATTTCGATCTGGCAGACCTGAGGCTGTTCATTCATATCGGCGAGTCACCGAGCCTGACCCAAGGCGCGCGGCGGGCATTCCTCTCGCCAGCCGCCGCCAGTGCACGGGTCAAGGCCCTGGAAGCGCAGTTGGACACGCGCCTGTTGTACCGTGACAGCCGGGGTGTCGAGCTGACGCCGGCCGGGCAGAAACTGCTCATGCATGCGCGGTTGATCATGCGCCAGGTGGACTACCTGAAAGCCGAATTCGCCCAGTTCGGCACCGATTCGGCCGGGCATATCCGCATCTTTGCCAACACCACTGCCGTGACCGAGTTCCTGCCCGAAGTGCTGGCGGGCTTTCTCGCCAAACGTCCCGGCGTGACCGTGGACCTGCAGGAGCGCCTGTCGCGGGATATCGTGCGCGGTGTGCTCGATGGCAGCACCGACATGGGCATCATTGCCGGCCCCGTGGAAGCCAGCGGCTTGCAAGTGCTGCACTTCAGTACCGACCGGCTGGTGCTGATCGTGCCGGCAGGGCATGAGCTGGCTGGCAGCCGGCAGGTCACGTTGAGGCAGACGCTGGCGTTCCAGCATATCGGGCTGCACGACGGCAGCACCTTGCTCAGCTTTCTGCGCGACCATGTCGAGCGCATGGGCCTGAGCCTGTCGCTGCGGATCCAGCTGTCGAGCTTCGAGGCCATCTGCCGGCTGGTGGAGGCGGGCGTGGGGATTGGCATCATCCCCGAGTCGGCGGCGATCCGCCACAGCCAGACCATGAACCTAGTCACCATCGAACTGGATGAAGCCTGGGCCGTGCGCGAGCGGAGCATTCTGGTGCGTGAGCTGGATGCGTTGCCTGGGACGGTGAGGGCGTTGATCGCCACCTTGATGCCTGAGGGTGCAGGCAGCCCATTGCAACCGCCCCCGGCCCCCTAGAAGAAACTACGCTGAGCCTTGAACGTCACCATGCTCTCGCAATACGCGTTGATCCCGGCATAGGCATCGCAGCCCCCGCCGTTGAGGTCGGAGTTGCTGTAGATCAGGTTCAGGTCGATGCCCAGCCAGGGCCGCGACAGCTCCAGTGACCAGTCGGAGAAGGCATTGACCTGGCTGCCGTCGCCGATGGTGAAGGGCGTGCCCAGGCGATGATGGGCGAGTTTGACCGTGAGGTCGATGTCGAACAACGGCAATTGGCCGAAATCGGCGAACAGCGTACCGGTGCGATTGTCCGGGTTGTCACGCCAGGCCCCGCCGATCCGGCTGCCCATGACCGAAATGCCGCCATACAACGCATAGCTGTCTGGCCCTGCGATGTTCGGCTGGCTGTAGTGGATCAGGCCTACCTCGTAACCCAGTGTGCTGTCGAAGTGGTGCTTGTAGCCCAGGTAGCTGTCGAGGCGCAGGGTCGAGTCAGGCGTTACCCCCATGCTCGGCGCATACTGGCCCACGTACCAACCGCTGGGGTGGGTGAGGTCCAGGCCACCGTGAAAGGCGCCGCTGGCGCTGGGCGAAATCAGCCCCTGGGCCATGCTGCGTGAAGGCGTGGTGCCAAGTTTGAAGTCGAAATCGCCCAGTTCGCGCTGTATTTGCTGCGCCTGCAGCGCTGTGCTGAACAGCAGAGCCGCACTGAGCAACAGAAAGGGCCTGGTCATGGTCACCGTCCTGGAAGGCTTGCGCTTGAGCGGCACAGGATACCTGTGTTGGCGGGTGGGGAAAACAATACGGCGTATTCCAGCGGATTCAGGCGGGCTCGATCAGGTTCTGGCCCAGGTGGCGAACGTACTGCCTGCTTTTGAATTCAACCTTCGATCGCCCCGGGCGTTTCGGCCACCTCGGTCACCACCTGCTTGCTGGCGGCGCGCAGGATCACGCGCTTGCGCAGTTCGTACTCATCCAGGGACAGTGCCTGGCGCTGGATGGCTTCGAGCTGCAGCTGGCGGGTTTCTTCCGCGGTGTAAGGGCGCAATTCCGGGTGGCTGGCGCAACCGCTGAGCACGGCAATGGCTGTAGCGGACAGGGTGGCGAGCAGCAGGCGGGCCGTGGTGTTCATCGCGAAGCTCCAGGATTCGGGGGGGGGTGTATGACGAATCGATGGAGCAAGGTTATTGAGCGGCCGCGATCATTAGAAATTGCCATTCTCGATAGTGACTATCGATTGCACCGTGTGAAAACGGCAGGCTTTGCTAACCCTAAGCGCCACGTGGTACGAGCCTGAGGGATACTGGGATGCGCATGCCATTGTCATGTCTCGTTGCTCACTCAGGTGTCAAAGGCGATCAGGCTACCCACCGCATCCAAGCGATCACCCCCACCATCACGCTGCAAAGCAGCCACTGCACACCACTGAGCCCGGCAATCCGATAGACCGCTTGCAGCGGCCTGCGCCAGCGATAGTCGCGGGCCTGCGGCCCCCAATCGGCGGGCTGCAGCAGCCCGATGATGCCAATGAGCACGTAGGTGCCCAGGCCAAGCGGCCCCAGCCAGTGCCATAACAGCACGGCCAGCCCAAGCAACGGCCCTGCGTTGCGTATGACCAGGTAGCGGCGGTCGCGGGTGATGCGCTTGCTGACGCACCAGGCGCTGAGGCGTTGATCGATGTCTTCAAGGCTGGCTGCAATCTGCGCCCAGTGGCCGAACAGCCACTGGCCCATCTTCGCTGCCAGCAGCCCGCCCACCGCGTAAAGCGGAAGCAGGATCAAGGTGGTGACAGGGTCCAGATTGGGCAAGCCTTTCAGCGCCAGGGCCAGTGTGATCACAGCGGCGGCGCGTTTGACGCCGTGGGGCGGGTCGCGGGGCTCGACCAGCATTTTCCAGAACCAGGCGTCATGGTTGGGGAACATCCCCAGCAGGTCGGGGTAGCGCGCTGCGAACGCCTCAGACAGGCGCTCGCAGGCTTGCCAGTCGGCCTCGACGAAGGCAGCGGCCATTGCCTTTTGCTGCTCAGGGTGAGGCGCCGACAGAAACAGCGCGGCGGCGTTGGCATCGGGGCTGGCCTGCGCCTCGCGGCGATCCGCCAGGCTGCGCAGGTGGCTCAGCCAGGCTCGCTGTTGGTAACGCCTGCGCAGGGTTTGCCAGTGCTCGTCTGCAATCGGCGGCTCGGCACCTGATGCGTTCCAGGCGAATGTCTGGCACAGGTGCTCGAACAGCTCGGGCGGCCAGCCTTCATCGTTCAGCAACAGGGTCAGCACGTGCACTTGAAGCGCTTGGCGACGCTCCAGGTCCGCTAGCCAGCCTTGGCGACTGGCCCGTTCGAGCATGCCGCTAAAGCGCTCATGCTCGCCTGCGGCCAATAATTGTTCGAGCGCGTTGTACAGGGTGGCAGCGAGTATGAGCGACAGGTGCTGCTGTTCGGCGTGCGAGGCGGGAAACTGCTGCCATGGGGTGAGCCACTGACGCTGTTCGATACCCCAGTGCAGGGTATGTGAATGGGCTGACGCGGCGTGCAGGCAACGCTCGAACAACAGGCGTTCGAAGACGCCCTCGATGCCTTTTGCTTGCGCTTGGGCCCAGGCCTTTTCGATGGCCGAGTCGACGAACCCGTCCAGCAAGGCAACGGCTTGCTCATGGGCCGAACCCGCGTGAAGCGTACGGCTGGCGGGTGGTGTGTCGGGCGCTGGCGCGCGTTCGGTAACTTGAGCATCCGTGCGCTCCCCCTGCAGCGCCTGCAGGGCCTGTTCATAGGCGTCGCGCAGCTGCTGGAACGCGGCCGGGTCTTCGTCGGGGCGCGTGACTTTGAGCAGTTTGGCGTACTGACGCTTGAGGCTTCGCTCGTCGCACGCGGATGTAAGCTCCAGCACCTGCCAGCAATCGGAAAGCGAGCTCATCGGTCAGCGCCCGTCGCTGCTTTCGAATGCTGCCATGCGCGCGTTCAGCTCGTGGCGCGCCCGGCCGATGACACGTTCATCCTGGCTGGCAAGCGCCTCTTGGAACCGTGTGGCCCAGTGGTCTACCAGCTCACGACGCTCGCCCAGGCTTTCTTCATACAAGCGCTCCAGGCGGGCGACCAGCAGGGTGTTGACCTGCTGGTCGCGTGGGTGCACTTTCAGGGCTTCGAGCTTGTGCAGGCGTTCGGCAATTTCATCGGCGCTGAGCACCCCGGGGTTGTTCTCGATGACCAGCGCGTACTGCTCGCCTGTGACGGGGATGCTGACCTGGCATTCGAGCAGGCCGTTGCTGTCGTAGGTGAAGCGCACATCCATTTCAACCACGCCCTTGTTCGGCGGCACCGGGATTTCCAGTTCGCCCAAGGCGATGTTGTCACGCACCAGGCGGCTCTCGCCCTGGTAGATCTGTACCCGCACGAGCTCTTGCGCCTCATGCACCGTGCACACGGTTTTCACCCGGCTGACGGGGACGGTGGAATTGCGCTCGATGATCGGCAGATAGTGCCCGCTCTCATGTTCGTTGCCCACCCGCCGCAGGGTCGCGATGCCGAGGGTATAGGGGCAGACGTCGGTCAGCACCACTTCTTCCAGGGCCGCGTGCCGTGCCTTCAAGGCGGCCTGCACCGCAGCGCCCAGCGCTACGGTTTCGTCCGGGTTCAGCTGCACTGAAGGGAAGCGGCCGAACAGGCTGGCAGCCAGCTTGCGGACCAGCGGCATGCGCGTGGCGCCGCCCACCAGCAGCACCTGGTCCAGCTCGTCGCTGCGTATGCGCGCATCGCGCAGGGCGCGTTCCACAGGGTTGCGCAGCCGCTCCAGCAAGGGCTCGAACAGCGTGGCCATGGCCTGCTGGGTGAAGGTGTGCTGCCAGCGTTGCGCACCGACCTGCAGCACGAATTCGCTGGTGGGGGAGTGGCCCAGTGCGATGCGTACCCGCTCGGCCTCGCGGCGCAGTAGCGGGCTGATCGACGCGCTATCCGGGAAGTCCGGATCTTCAGCGTGGGCCTGGATAAACTGCCTGGCCAGCAACTGATCGAAGTCCTCGCCACCCAGGTAGTTGTCGCCTGCGCTGGCACGTACCTCCATCACGCCCTCGAACAGCTCGAGGATCGACACGTCGAAGGTGCCACCGCCCAGGTCGAACACCAGAAACGACGACTCACTGCCGTGCTGGGGCAGGCCGTAGGCGAGCGCCGCGGCGGTAGGCTCATTGATCAGCTTGTCGACTTTCAGCCCGGCCAGCTCACCGGCGATGCGGGTCGCCTTGCGCTGAGCATCGTTGAAGTAGGCCGGCACGCTGATCACCGCTTCGGTGACTACCTCGCCATAGGTGCGCTCGACATCTGCCTTGAGGCTTCTGAGCAGCATCGCCGACAGCTCTTCGGGACGAAACGGCGTCGCGCCCAACTGCAGCGTGCGGGCACTGCCCATATGCCGTTTGAATAGCGCTGCGGTCAGTGACGGGTGCGTGCACAAGCGTTCGCGGGCAGCCTGGCCAACCAGTATCCGGCCTTCGTCGTCGAGCCCGACCACAGAGGGAGTCAGCAATTGCCCCAGGGCATTGGGCACCAGCTCACTGGTGTTTTCGTTCCATACCGCGACCAGGCTGTTGGTCGTACCAAGGTCAATCCCGACAATCATGGCGAATTCCTTTTCGTTCCGAATGCAAGTTTACGGTGCTGTCACCGAGGCAGAATGCGAGGCCGGCCACAAAAACGCAAAAAGGCAGGCCCTGCTTGAACTTCATCGAGTATTGAGTCTCTAGAATACCGCTCCCGGCTGATGGCAATGTGTCAGCAGCTGGTCGCCCCAGGACAAGACAAGGATGAAGACGATGCAAGCAAGCAGGGTATGGCTAGGACTGCTGATCGCCGCAGGGGTTCTGCTGGCCGGTTGTGACAACGCGCAAGCACCTCGCAGTGCGACGGCCCCGCAAGGTCAGGTTGCGGCCGAACAACCCAGCGCCGAACAGATCGAGATCGAGAAGTACAACGCCTATGTCGATGCCGCCAACCGCGGTGGCAATTTTGCGGCCATTCTGGATCACCGCCGAACAGAGTATTCGAAGGACCTGCAGTCCAAGAACAAGCTGTCGGAGTACTACCTGTTCAGCGCCTACGACATCAGCCTCCTGCGCGACAACCTGAACAAGGCCCTGGCCTTGCCGTCACCCATGCCGGACCTGGACGCGCCAGCAAAAGCGATGCTGGTGGCCCTGGACAAGCTCCAGCCCGTCCACAGCGAACTCGCCAACTACGCCGCCTCCAAAGGCTACCTGAGCGATGGTGGCCAGAAGGCCAGGGAGATGGAGCCGGCCCTGGATGCAGCGCTCGAGGGTGTTGCCATCGAGCAGGCCAAGTTCTATGACGGCCTGGCCAAGCGCGATGAAGTCAACACCCGACAGGCGTTCGACGAGGCCGAAAAGGACTCGCTGGCGTATTACCGCGCCGGGATCGTGCTATACGCCAAGCAATCGATGCGCTTGTCCACCGACTTCTTCCAGTCGGCCGGGGCCGAGGCGTCGGTCAAGCCGTTTGAAGAAAGCCTGGGTAAAACCGCGCAGATGATCGAAGGCTGGCACAAGCAAAACACGGCAACCGGTCCAGGCTGCAGCGTGATGCTCAGCCGCCTGAACCAGTTTGTCGGCAAGGGCCGTGAAGCTATCGATACGGCCAGATCCGGTGGCTACAAATACAATGAGCAACGCCAGATGGCATGGAAGCACAACAACCCGATCGAGCATGATGCCAAGTTCTTCGGTAGCGCGTTCGACGATGTGATCAACGACCTGAACTCCACGAGCTGCAGCTGAGCAATTTTGGCATTTGCGCGACGCGTCGGTAGCTGCCGTACACCGGCGGCACGCGTCGCCCTAAGGTATGTCACCAGCCTCCAGGTCTGCACCACCCCTGGACTGCCCCCAAGAAGTTGGACACCAATCCAACCCTTGGGGGATCTATGGGTAAGTACACCGAGCAATTCAAGCTCACAGCGATTACAGCCTACCTGGATAGCAGCAACGGTTTCCGAAAGGTGGCTAAACACTTCGGTATCGATTTCAGTCTGCTTCGACGCTGGGTGGCCAGTTATCAGGCCAATAATGGCGCTGGTACAGGCTCGCATCGGCAGCGCTATACCAATGATTTCAAACGACAGGTGCTCAGCTACATGCACGAGCACCGGCTTTCGCTGCGCCAGACCGCTGCCCATTTTGGCCTCGGGCAGTCCTCTCGGATAGGCTTTTGGCAACGGCAGTACTACAGTGGCAGTCTTACACCCTCTATTGCCATCAAACCAAGTAAGCCAAACAACGTGCCGAAGAAGATCAAGCCTGCCATACCCACCGATACCAATGATGATCAGAAGTCTCGAGATCAGCTGTTGGCTGAACTTGAGTACCTGCGCATGGAGAACGCTGTTCTAAAGGAGCTCAAGGCTCTGCGCGAGGAAAAGGAGCGAATACGCGGGCA
>NZ_JAETZZ010000079.1 GCF_022627325.1 Pseudomonas putida | reverse complement strand
CGGCGATGCATCGTTTCACTACTGAGTTCGGGATGGGATCAGGTGGTTCCAATGCTCTATGGTCGTCAAGAAATTCTGTAGCCAGAATGTCCAGATGGACAGCCCAGCGAATCCGGATATGCGATATTTGTGGTTCGTTGCGAACTTTCGGTTCGTATCATCTTCACCACCGCAATCTGCAGAAGCAAATTGCTTGGGTGTTATATGGTCAAGCCTC
>NZ_JAETZZ010000078.1 GCF_022627325.1 Pseudomonas putida | reverse complement strand
AGTCACCACCGGTGGTACCAGTGACGGTGGCTTTGACCTGGCCCGCGTCTTTGTAGACGTCATCGGCCGGAGCTGCGACGGTCACTTGGCCAGAGGTCTGGCCGGCCGCGATATTGATGGTCGCGCCATTGCTCAGCGTCACGGTCATCGCCGTACCCGCTGGGTTGCTCAAGGTCGCGGTGTAGACGATCTGGCCGCCTTCGGCGACATCGCCGGTGGCA
>NZ_JAETZZ010000077.1 GCF_022627325.1 Pseudomonas putida | reverse complement strand
TGACCACCAGTGGGCTACCGGTGACCGGAGCGCTAACCGACGCCGTGTAGGTGACCACCCCGCCTTCGACAACCGAGGCATTGGCAGTCAGGGTCACGGTCGACGTGTCGAGCGTATCGCTGACGTTAGTTATGGCTTCAGCCGGATTGACTGCGAGGTTCTCGAAGTCACCACCGGTGGTGTCGGTGATGGTGGCTTTGACCTGGCCGGCGTCTTTGTAAA
>NZ_JAETZZ010000076.1 GCF_022627325.1 Pseudomonas putida | reverse complement strand
TCACCGGTAGCCCGCTGGTCGTGACCCTGGCCAACGGCCAGAGCATTACCATCGGCGTCGGTGAGTCGTCCGGTTCGGTCAATTTCACCGCGCCGAATAACGTCTACAACACCAATGCACCGCTGACCAACAGTATCACCAAGGTTGAAGGCGGGAATTACGAACAGCTCGACACCGCCGGCACCCCGACCACCACGGTCACTGACAGTCCGGCTACCCAGGCGA
>NZ_JAETZZ010000075.1 GCF_022627325.1 Pseudomonas putida | reverse complement strand
GCGCTCCGGTCACCGGCAGCCCGCTGGTCGTGACCCTGGCTAACGGTCAAACCATCACCATTGGTGTCGGTGAATCGTCCGGCTCGGTCGACTTCACCGCGCCGAACAACGTCTACAACACCAATGCGCCGCTGACCAACAGCATTACCAAGGTCGAGGGCGGTAATTACGAGAAGCTGGATACCGCAGGTACTCCAACCACGACTGTTACCGACAGCCCCGCTACTC
>NZ_JAETZZ010000074.1 GCF_022627325.1 Pseudomonas putida | reverse complement strand
CCAGGCGTTGGTAATTCTGGCCAGGAAGCTCGCACGAGTGGCATTCGCCCTGATGAGAAATCAGGACGAATACGTTACCAAAGGCGGGAAAATGGCTTGCTGAGAACCATAGAATCTCCCACAGGGGCCGCGCCAGCTTTTAGCAGTTGCGCAAGACAGGTACTCCCACGAGGTGCGGTCAGCTGTGGCTGGCTTGTCGGCGATCACCGGCAAAGCCGGTGCCATGCCCTGGTTTTGTTGCA
>NZ_JAETZZ010000073.1 GCF_022627325.1 Pseudomonas putida | reverse complement strand
GCTGTTCGTCGCTGACCTCCTTGAGGTCGCGCTCGATGTCATACAGCTTATTGATCATCGTCAGCGCCACATCGGCTCGTCCGGTCTTACCCTTGGGCTGCACCTTTTGTGCTTCGACGAACTTGCGGCGCGCGTGAACCATGCATGCCAGTCGCTCGATACCGGGCTGCAACGCCAAAGCGTTGTAACCCGCATAATCGTCGGTCATCACATAGCCGCGATAGCCTTGCAGCAGACGCAATGGTACTT
>NZ_JAETZZ010000072.1 GCF_022627325.1 Pseudomonas putida | reverse complement strand
TGAGCGCCTGCCGTATGCGTCGTCGGTCTCAGACTACGAAGCCTTGCTGCCATGGAACTGCTCGCCAGAGATACCACAGTAAGCTGAGGCCCTATCTTTTAGAAGGTGGGGTTCATGGATCGCACTCCGACCAGCCAATCCTGGATGTGGGTGCAAGCCAGTGGTCCGCCCGATCGACAAGTTGTGCTGTTCGACTACACCACCAGCCGTGCGCAGGAAGTACCATTGCGTCTGCTGCAAGGCTATCGCGGCT
>NZ_JAETZZ010000071.1 GCF_022627325.1 Pseudomonas putida | reverse complement strand
GCTGTGAGGCGTTGAGCTAACCAATACTAATTGCCCGTGAGGCTTGACCATATAACACCCAAGCAATTTGCTTCTGCAGATTGCGGTGGTGAAGATGATACGAACCGAAAGTTCGCAACGAACCACACATATCGCATATCCGGATTCGCTGGGCTGTCCATCTGGACATTCTGGCTACAGAATTTCTTGACGACCATAGAGCATTGGAACCACCTGATCCCATCCCGAACTCAGTAGTGAAACGATGCATCGCCG
>NZ_JAETZZ010000070.1 GCF_022627325.1 Pseudomonas putida | reverse complement strand
GAGCTATGCTGCTCGTTTGCGCGAGCAGGAAGTCAATCAGGCCCACATCGTCCAAATTGACGATCTGAAAGAGCAAATCAAGTTATGGCGTGACCGTTTCTTTGGCCGCAAGTCCGAGCAAACCGTCAATCCCAAAACGCCGCAACTGGCCATGTTCGATGAAGCGGAAAATGACCCTCTGCTGGCTGTAGTCGATGATGCCGATGAAGAAGTCGTTGTCCCGGTCAAGCGCCGTGGCAAGCGCAAGTCACTGGC
>NZ_JAETZZ010000007.1 GCF_022627325.1 Pseudomonas putida | reverse complement strand
GGCTAACACTTCCCCTTGCCGGGTGTGTAGAGGACTTTCACCTCCAAGTCACCCACTCGGCCACCACAGCCAAGCGGGTTGCGCTGACGCGCAACGCGCCATGCCTGGCGCACAACAAAAACGCCCCCGGCCTTTCGACCGGGGGCGTTTTCATTCAGCCTGAGCTAACTCAGCTCTTGGCTTTCTTGGCAGCGCGGGTACGCTCGCCTTCGTCCAGGATCTTCTTGCGCAGACGGATCGACTTCGGCGTGACTTCGCACAGCTCGTCGTCCTGGATGAATTCCAGGGCCTGTTCGAGGGTGTGGCGAACTGGCGGAACCAGGGCGATGACTTCGTCTTTGCCCGAAGCACGCATGTTGTCGAGCTTCTTGCCTTTGGTCGGGTTCACGCCCAGATCGTTGTCACGGCTGTTCAGACCGATGATCTGACCGTTGTAGATCTCCTGGCCGTGCTCGACGAACAGCTTGCCGCGCGCCTGCAGGGTTTCCAGGGAGTAGGTCAGTGCCTTGCCGGTCTCGACCGATACCAGTACACCGTTGAGGCGGCCGGACATCTGGCCCGACTTCATGGTGTCGTAGCGATCGAAGATCGAGGTCAGGATGCCTGCACCGTTGGTCAGGGTCAGGAACTGGTTACGGAAGCCGATCAGGCCACGGGCTGGAATGTTGTACTCCAGGCGAACACGGCCCTTGCCATCCGGAACCATGTTGGTCAGGTCGCCTTTACGCAGACCCATCTCTTCCATCACCTTGCCCTGGGATTCCTCAGGGATGTCGATGGTGACGTTCTCGAACGGTTCCTGCTTGACGCCATCCACTTCGCGGATGATCACTTCAGGACGGCCCACGGCCATCTCGAAGCCTTCACGGCGCATGGTTTCGATCAGTACCGACAGGTGCAGTTCACCACGGCCCGATACCTTGAACTTGTCAGGGGAATCGGTTTCCTGAACACGCAGAGCAACGTTGTACAGCAGCTCTTTGTCCAGACGGTCCTTGATGTTGCGGCTGGTGACGAACTTGCCTTCCTTGCCGCAGAACGGCGAGTCGTTGACCTGGAAGGTCATCGAAACGGTTGGCTCGTCAACGGTCAGCGGCTTCATCGCTTCGACGGCAGTCGGGTCGCACAGGGTGTCGGAGATGAACAGCTCGTCGAAACCGCTGATGCAGACGATGTCGCCAGCCTGGGCTTCTTCGACGTCGACGCGGTGCAGGCCGTGGTGGCCCATCAGCTTGAGGATACGGCCGTTACGCTTCTTGCCGTTGGTGTCGATGGCGACGACCGGGGTGTTCGGCTTCACGCGGCCACGGGCGATACGGCCAACGCCGATGACACCCAGGAAGCTGTTGTAATCCAGTGCCGAGATCTGCATCTGGAACGGGCCTTCACGGTCAACGTCCGGCGCGGGTACGTTGTCGACGATCGACTGGTACAGCGGGGTCATGTCTTCGGCCATGGCGGTGTGGTCCAGGCCGGCAATGCCGTTCAGGGCCGAGGCGTAGACCACTTTGAAGTCCAGCTGCTCGTCGGTTGCACCGAGGTTGTCGAACAGGTCGAAGATCTGGTCCAGAACCCAGTCTGGACGTGCGCCCGGACGGTCGACCTTGTTGATCACGACGATCGGCTTGAGGCCGGCTTCGAAGGCCTTCTTGGTCACGAAGCGGGTTTGCGGCATAGGGCCGTCCTGGGCGTCGACCAGCAGCAGCACGGAGTCGACCATGGACATTACGCGCTCAACCTCGCCACCGAAGTCGGCGTGGCCGGGGGTGTCGACGATGTTGATGTGGTAGCCGTTCCAGTTGATGGCGGTGTTTTTTGCCAGAATGGTAATGCCACGCTCTTTTTCCTGGTCGTTGGAGTCCATTACGCGCTCGTCGTTGAGCTCGTTACGTTCCAGGGTGCCGGACTGACGCAGGAGTTTGTCGACCAGGGTGGTTTTACCATGGTCAACGTGGGCGATGATGGCGATGTTACGCAGATTTTCGATCACAACTGTATCTCGATCAGAGGATTCGGTTGCCGCCAGTCTAGGCGGCCAATATGAAGGTAAAAGGCTCAGCGGGCCCGGCGGTCGGGAGGGCGATGGCGGATGCTGCCGCCATACAGCCCTGGGGTCTTATGCCGGACGATAAACACGCACATTGGCATGTCCCTCACTGAGCAGGTGGTGTGCGTGCAATCGGCTCATCACACCTTTGTCGCAATACAGCAAGTACTGGCGGGTTTCATCCAGCTGCTTGAACTTGCTGTTGATCGCGTAGAACGGCATCACCTGAACTTCGATACCCTCAAGCACCAAAGGCTCGTCTTCCTGGGCGTCAGGGTGGCGGATGTCGATCACGATCTGGCCTGGCAATGCTTCGCTGACTTCCTCGATTTCCACGTCTTTGCCCAGCTCGTCGATCACGTGGTCGATCGAGATGAACTTGGCACGTTCGAGGGCGCGCTCCAGCACGGCCATGTCGAACTGCTTCTCTTCATGCTCCATGCGGTGACGCTTGGCATGGGTGGTCGGGTTCACCGAGATCACGCCGCAATATTCAGGCATGTGCTTGGCGAAGTCGGCGGTGCCGATTTCGTTGGCCAGGTCGATGATGTCCTGCTTGTGGCTGGCCAGCAATGGGCGCAGCACCAGCTTGTCGGTGGCCGAGTCGATGATCGACAGGTTCGGCAGCGTCTGGCTGGACACCTGGGAGATCGCCTCGCCGGTGACCAGCGCATCGATTTCCAGACGATCGGCCATGCGCGCAGCGCCGCGCAGCATCATGCGCTTGAGGGTCACGCCCATGTAGCTGTTGTCGACCTTGTTGAGGATCTCGCCGACCACTTCTTCGAACGGCACGCTGATGAACAGTACGCGCTGGCTGCTGCCGTACTTTTTCCACAGGTAGTGGGCCACTTCCATCACGCCCAGTTCGTGGGCCCGGCCGCCGAGGTTGAAGAAGCAGAAATGGGTCATCAGGCCGCGACGCATCATCTGGTAGGCCGCCACGGTGGAGTCGAAACCGCCGGACATCAGAACCAGGGTCTGCTCCAGGGCACCCAGCGGGTAGCCGCCGATGCCTTGATGCTGATTGTGGATCACGTACAGGCGCTGGTTGCGGATTTCGATGCGCACCGTCACTTCAGGCTGCTTGAGCTCGATGCCGGCGGCGCCGCACTGCTGGCGCAGCTGGCTACCCACGTAACGGTCGACGTCCATCGAGGTGAAGTCATGGTGGCCGCCACGCTTGCAGCGCACGGCGAAATACTTGCCGGCGAGCAAGTGGCCGAAGTGCTGCTTGCACTTGGCGACGATATCGTCGAAGTCACCGAGCGGGTATTCCTCTACCTGCAGGAAGTGGGTGATCCCCGGGGTGCAGGTGAGGCGCTCGATCATCTCGCGCTGGACTTTTTCGTCTTCGACGCGGGTGACCACTTCGAGGTTGTCCCAGACACCATCGACCGCGAGCTCAGGGTCGAGGTCCTTGAGCACGTTGCGGATGTTCTTGCCGAGCTGGCGGATGAAGCGCTTGCGCACCGGCCGGCTCTTGATGGTGATTTCTGGGAAGACTTTGACGATAAGTTTCATTGGTTAACAGCGCGCGCAGGGCCTGCCGAAAAATGAGGGGCGCGAATTATATCGGAAATTGCTCAGGATTTGACCAACTTTTGTACAGAAGGTCGGATTTATATTGCCGGTACTGGCCTCATCGCCGGCAAGCCAGCGCCTGGGGGACATCGGCAGGCCCCACGACCGGCGCCTGATCTGTGCGAGCAGGCGTACCGGCGATGAAGCCCCTAAAGGAAGCACACGGCCCCAACCGTGCACGCAATTGGTGCGCCAGTAACAAAAACCGCATCGTAAGGGTGCACTTTTCCCCGACAACCCGGCCTCAAATGCCCGTAAACGCCCCTTTTTATCCCGGCCTCGCCATTTTCGGGCACTGGCATGCAATTTGCTCCCTTGTGAGGCAGGTAAGCTTGGCCGACTATCCGCGCCCGGCAACACCCTTTTTTCCAGGGCAGCGGCCCACCGCGCTCTAGACCATCCGGAGGACAACATGTCGAAGTCGGTTCAACTCATCAAAGATCATGACGTCAAGTGGATTGATCTGCGTTTCACGGACACCAAAGGCACTCAGCATCACGTGACCATGCCAGCGCGTGATGGCCTGGACGAAGACTTCTTCGAAGTCGGCAAGATGTTCGACGGTTCCTCCATCGCTGGCTGGAAAGGCATCGAAGCCTCCGACATGATCCTGATGCCGGTTGACGAGACCGCCGTCCTGGACCCGTTCACCGAAGAGCCGACCCTGATCATCACCTGCGACATCGTCGACCCTTCGAGCATGCAGGGCTACGATCGCGACCCACGCGCAATCGCCAAGCGCGCTGAAGAGTACCTCAAGAGCACCGGCATCGGTGACACCGTCTTCGCCGGCCCAGAGCCTGAGTTCTTCATCTTCGACGAAGTGAAGTTCCAGTCGGACATCTCCGGCTCGATGTTCAAGATCTTCTCCGAGCAAGGCTCGTGGATGACTGGCGCTGACGTGGAAGGCGGCAACAAAGGCCACCGTCCAGGCGTCAAAGGTGGCTACTTCCCAGTTCCGCCGTTCGACCACGACCACGAAATCCGTACTGCCATGTGCAACGCACTGGAAGAAATGGGCCAGACCGTTGAAGTTCACCACCATGAAGTGGCGACTGCCGGCCAGAACGAAATCGGCGTCAAGTTCAACACCCTGGTGAAGAAAGCTGACGAAGTACAGGCCCTGAAATACGTCGTGCACAACGTAGCCGACGCTTACGGCCGTACCGCCACCTTCATGCCGAAGCCACTGTACGGCGACAACGGCTCGGGCATGCACGTGCACATGTCGATCTGGAAAGAAGGCAAGAACACCTTCGCCGGTGAAGGCTATGCCGGTCTGTCCGAAACTGCCCTGTACTTCATCGGCGGTATCATCAAGCACGGTAAGGCACTGAACGGCTTCACCAACCCGTCGACCAACTCCTACAAGCGTCTGGTTCCAGGCTTCGAAGCCCCGGTAATGCTGGCCTACTCGGCACGTAACCGTTCGGCCTCGATCCGTATTCCTTACGTCGGCAGCCCTAAAGCCCGCCGTATCGAAGCGCGCTTCCCGGACCCATCGGCCAACCCGTACCTGGCTTTCGCCGCCCTGCTGATGGCTGGCCTGGACGGTATCCAGAACAAGATTCACCCAGGCGATGCTGCCGACAAGAACCTGTACGACCTGCCGCCTGAAGAGGCGAAAGATATCCCGCAAGTTTGCGGCAGCCTGAAAGAAGCGCTGGAAGAACTGGATAAAGGCCGTGCGTTCTTGACCAAGGGCGGCGTGTTCTCCGACGACTTCATCGATGCCTTCATCGAGCTGAAGTCCGAAGAAGAGATCAAAGTCCGTACCTTCGTGCACCCGCTGGAATACGAGCTGTACTACAGCTGCTGATCTGATCGGCGCCTGGCGTCGATGAAATCACCGAAAACGGCCTTCTTCTGAAGGCCGTTTTTGTTTTTCGACTGCCCGAATCGGACGCATCCTACAAGCAGAACTCGCCATCCAAATCCACAATCAGGTCTCCATCCACAGGAGATCACCATGCAACGCGCCACCTTTGTGCTCGCCATCACCTTCGGCCTTCTCGGCTGCCAGGCATCATCACCTTCTGAGCCAGAATTCCAGCCCTTGCTTTCCAGTATCGAGCAGCGCCTGGACCTGGCCACCTCGGTAGCGGTACACAAATGGGACCACCACCTGCCCGTGGAGGCCCCCGAACGCGAGCGGCAGGTGCTGTCAGGTGTCCAACAGATGGCACCGGACTACGACCTGAGCCCTGAGCGCGCCGCTGCGTTCTTCGCTGACCAGATCGAAGCCAACAAGCTGATCCAGTACACCCTGCGCGATCGCTGGGCAATGCTAGGGCAACGCCCGCCGGCTAAACCGCTCGACCTTGCCAACCAGATTCGCCCCCGCCTGGACCAACTCCAGGCGACGCTCCTGTTCGAACTGGCCCGGTTTGACCAGCAACGTTACCCAGACTGCAGGCAAGAACTCGCCCGCGCCCTGGCGCGACGCACCAACGACCCTTTACGCCACCAGGCGCTGGTGCGCGCCACCTCACAGCTGTGTGTCGAACACTAGCCACGGCTATGCTCTATATTGGTGCGCAATGACACGCATTGCGCCGCCGATCACACCAAAACAGGTCACGTGAAACGGTAAATCAGCGTCTTCTGTTCCGAATAAGCGCAATTACAGGTCTTTATCAGAGAATTCCGCTTCTTTTCGGAGCCTTGGTTTGTTTCTTGCATTTTCCAGGCATCAGCGGATCCATAGCGCGCTCGTCCTTGGCCCGACCAAGGACCCGCCAGCGCCAAAAGAGGTCAACGACGCCTTATGACCATCAGCGATGCACAGCACCGTCTGCTTCTGGACAACCTGACCACAGCGACGCTCCTGCTCAACGCCGAGCTGCGCCTGGAGTACATGAACCCGGCTGCGGAAATGCTCCTGGCCGTGAGTGGCCAGCGCAGCCATGGGCAGTTCATCAGTGAACTGTTCACCGAATCGTCCGAGGCGCTCAACTCGCTGCGCCAGGCGGTCGAACAGGCGCACCCGTTCACCAAGCGCGAAGCCCAACTGACCTCGCTGACCGGGCAGACCATCACGGTCGACTATGCCGTGACACCCATCTTGCACCAGGGCAACACCCTGCTGCTGCTGGAGGTACACCCGCGTGACCGCCTGCTGCGCATCACCAAGGAAGAAGCCCAGCTGAGCAAGCAGGAAACCACCAAGATGCTGGTCCGCGGCCTCGCCCACGAGATCAAGAACCCGCTGGGCGGCATCCGTGGCGCGGCGCAACTGCTGGCCCGGGAATTGCCCGAAGAGGGCCTGCGCGACTACACCAACGTGATCATCGAAGAGGCCGATCGCCTGCGCAACCTGGTCGACCGCATGCTCGGTTCGAACAAGCTGCCATCGCTGGCCATGACCAACATTCACGAAGTCCTTGAGCGGGTCTGCAGCCTGGTCGACGCAGAAAGCCAAGGATGCATCACTTTGGTGCGCGACTATGACCCGAGCCTGCCGGACGTACTGATCGACCGCGAGCAGATGATCCAGGCGGTGCTGAATATCGTGCGCAACGCGATGCAGGCGATCAGCTCGCAGAACGAGTTGCGCCTGGGCCGCATCACCCTGCGCAGCCGCGCGATGCGCCAGTTCACCATCGGCCATGTGCGCCACCGCCTGGTGGCCCGCGTCGAGATCATCGATAACGGCCCCGGCATCCCCAGTGAACTGCAAGACACGCTCTTCTATCCCATGGTCAGTGGCCGCCCGGACGGTACCGGGTTGGGCCTGGCCATTACCCAGAACATCATCAGCCAGCACCAGGGCCTGATCGAGTGTGAAAGCCACGCCGGCCACACGGCCTTTTCGATCTTCCTGCCACTGGAACAAGGAGCCACCGCCTCATGAGCCGAAGTGAAACCGTATGGATCGTCGACGATGATCGCTCCATCCGCTGGGTCCTGGAAAAAGCCCTGCAACAGGAGGGCATGACCACCCAGAGCTTCGACAGCGCTGATGGGGTGATGGGCCGCCTGGCCCGGCAACAGCCGGACGTGATCATTTCCGACATTCGCATGCCGGGCGCCAGCGGCCTCGACCTGCTGGCACAGATTCGCGACCAACACCCGCGTCTGCCGGTCATCATCATGACCGCCCATTCCGACCTGGACAGCGCAGTCGCGTCGTACCAGGGCGGTGCTTTCGAGTACCTGCCCAAACCGTTCGACGTCGATGAGGCGGTCTCGCTGGTCAAGCGCGCCAACCAGCATGCGCAGGAACAGCAAGGCCTCGATGTGCCCCAGGCCCTGGCTCGTACCCCGGAAATCATCGGTGAAGCTCCGGCGATGCAGGAGGTGTTCCGTGCCATTGGTCGGCTGAGCCACTCCAACATCACCGTACTGATCAACGGCGAGTCCGGTACCGGCAAGGAGCTGGTGGCGCACGCCCTGCACCGCCACAGCCCGCGGGCTGCCTCACCGTTCATTGCCTTGAACATGGCCGCCATTCCCAAGGACCTGATGGAGTCGGAGCTGTTCGGCCATGAAAAAGGCGCCTTCACCGGCGCGGCCAACTTGCGACGCGGCCGCTTCGAGCAAGCGGACGGCGGCACCTTGTTCCTCGACGAAATCGGAGACATGCCTGCCGATACCCAGACACGCCTGCTGCGTGTACTGGCCGATGGCGAGTTCTACCGTGTGGGCGGCCATGTGCCCGTGAAGGTCGATGTGCGAATCATCGCTGCGACCCATCAAAATCTCGAGTCACTGGTACAGGCTGGCAAGTTCCGTGAAGACTTGTTCCATCGCCTGAACGTAATCCGTATTCATATCCCGCGCCTGGCCGACCGCCGCGAGGACATCCCAGCACTGGCACGCCACTTCCTGGGCCGCGCGGCTCAGGAGCTGGCCGTCGAGCCGAAGCTGCTCAAGCCGGAAACCGAAGAATTCATCCGCAACCTGCCGTGGCCTGGCAACGTCCGCCAGCTGGAAAACACCTGCCGCTGGATCACCGTCATGGCGTCCAGCCGCGAAGTGCTGGTCGGCGACCTGCCACCCGAGCTGCTCAACCTCCCGCAGGACGCGGCACCGGTGACCAACTGGGAGCAGGCGCTGCGCCAATGGGCCGACCAGGCCTTGGCCCGAGGGCAATCCAACCTGCTCGACAGCGCCGTGCCCAGCTTCGAACGGATCATGATCGAGACGGCGCTCAAGCACACTGCCGGGCGTCGCCGGGATGCCGCGGTGCTGCTGGGGTGGGGGCGCAATACCCTGACCCGCAAGATCAAGGAACTGGGGATGAACGTCGATGGCGGGGATGACGATGAGGGCGATGAGCACTGACTTCCCGCTGAATCAGTGACACCGTTGGGGCCGCTTTGCGGCCCCAGCCATTTATGGCCCATGCACCGAAGCTGTGCCAACTGCACCGCGCCAAGGCACAAATCCCCTCAAAACCCGGCCAGATCGCCCTGAAACCCAATGTTTCCGGACTTTCAAAACTGGCACGCCACCTGCAATAGCTACTACATCTCCAGTTTCGGGGGCCTCGGTACAGGCAGGCCGGGTGAACCCCTCTTTTATACGCAGTAACGCAAGCTTTGGGGACCTCGGTACAGGCAGGCCGGGAATCCCCTCTTTTATACGCAGTGACGCAAGCTTTGGGGACCTCGGTACAGGCAGGCCGGGAATCCCCTCTTTTACACGCAGTAACGCAAGCTTTGGGGACCCTGGTACAGGCAGGCCGGGACATCCCCTCTTTTATTCGTGCAGCCGCACCCGCACCCGCCAGCGCCCCGCGTCCTCTGCACCGGCCCATTCGCCCCGCAGAGGGCGCGCGGCAATCACGCTCAGCAGCAACCCTTCGTCCGTTTTCTGCAAACGCCAGCTCACCGGCTTGCCCTGCAGGATCAGTTGCCCGCGCTGGGCCTTGCCCTGAGCCTGGAACAGTACGGCGACAGTCCCCTCGACATTCTCGCCATGCAGCTTCGGCTCGTCGCTGAACCACAGGTCCAACCCATCCTGCACCACCTCCACCTGCTCGAGCACACGCTCTTCTGGGGTGGTGAGGCGGCCGATCATCAGGCCGACCATCACGCCGACGATCGCCAGCGAAAGCATCACACGCGGCAAGGCCTTCGAACGCGACTCGGGTTCGGGGGTAGAATGTGCACCATCTTCATGCTTGGAGCCGTGCATGTTTCACGTCATCCTTTTTCAACCTGAAATTCCGCCGAATACCGGCAACATCATTCGCCTCTGCGCCAACAGCGGTTGCGACCTGCACCTGATCGAACCGATCAGCTTCGAGCTGGACGACAAACGGCTGCGCCGTGCGGGGCTGGACTACCACGAGTATGCCACGCTCAAGCGCCACGAAAGCCTGGCCGGATGCCTGGAAAGCCTTGGCAACCCTCGCCTGTTCGCCTTCACCACCAAGGGCTCGCACCCCTTTCATGAAGTCGCCTACCAGCCCGGCGATGCCTTCCTGTTCGGGCCCGAGAGCCGCGGCCTGCCCACCGAGGTGCTGGACAGCCTGCCGGCCGAACAGCGCCTGCGCCTGCCGATGAGGCCTGGATGCCGCAGCCTGAACCTGTCCAACACTGTCGCGGTGACGGTGTATGAGGCGTGGCGCCAGCAAGGGTTTGCCGGGAGCTGATGCAGTGCCTGTACTGGTGCTGGCGCCGGCCTTGTTCAACACCTGACGCCACACCTGAGCGGGCGTGCCCGCGATGAGGCCCGAACAGGCAACAAAAAAGCGCCCCGAGAGGCGCTTTTCGATACCGGCCGCGCTTACTGCACGGTCGGCGCTTCGCCGGCTTCCTGCATGCGCTGCATCTCTTGCGCGTACAGGGCGTCGAAGTTGACCGGCGACAGCATCAGGGCCGGGAACGAACCACGGGTCACCAGGCTATCCAGGGTCTCGCGGGCGTACGGGAACAGGATGTTCGGGCAGAACGCACCCAGGGTGTGGCTCATGGAAGAGGCGTCGAGGTTCTTGATCAGGAAGATACCGGCCTGCTGAACTTCGGCGATGAACGCCACTTCGTCACCATTCTTGACGGTTACCGACAGGGTCAGCACCACCTCGTGGAAGTCGCCTTCCAGGGCTTTCTGCTTGGTGTTCAGGTCCAGGGCAACGCTCGGCTCCCAGGTCTGACGGAAGATCTGCGGGCTTTTCGGGGCCTCGAACGACAGGTCGCGCACGTAGATACGCTGCATGGAGAACTGAGGGCTGTTGTCTTCGGCTGCTGCGCCGTTGGTCTGTTGGTCAGTCATGGCAGATCCTTATCCTAATGTTTTTGAATGCAGTGCAAATCAGGCCTTGAGCAGCGCGTCGAGCTTGCCGGCGCGCTCCAGGGCGTAGAGGTCATCGCAGCCACCGACATGGGTACTGCCGATCCAGATCTGCGGCACCGAAGTCCGGCCGGCCTTCTGGCTCATCGCGGCGCGCACCTGCGGCTGGCCGTCGACCTTGATTTCCTCGAAGGCCACGCCCTTGCTCTGGAGCAGGTACTTGGCGCGCATGCAGTAGGGGCAGTAGTCGCTGGAGTAGACGATGACGTCGTTCATATCACTTCACCAGGGGCAGGTTATCGGCTTTCCAGCTGGAAACGCCACCGCTCAGCTTGGCGGCGTTGTAACCAGCCTTGAGCAGTTCGCGGCAGATGGTGCCGGACTGCTGGCCCATCGCGTCGACGACGATCAGGGTCTTCTCTTTGTGCTTGTCCAGTTCGCTCATGCGAGTGGCGACCTTGTCCTGCGGGATGTTCACAGCACCGACGATGTGGCCGGCGGAGTATTCCTTGGCAGGGCGGATATCGATGACAAGGCCTTTCTCGGCGTTGACCAGGGCGGTCAGTTGGCCATTGCTCAGGCTCTGGCCGCCGCGGCGGATTTCATTGAGCAGCAGCAGGACCAGCAGAACAACGAAGATCGCAACCAGGATGTAGTGATCTGTCGCGAATTGAATCAGGTGAGCAACCATCAGCGGTGTTCCAGGCGATTGAAAATGCCGGCCAGTATACACAGCCCCCTAACACCGCCAAAGCCCGACAGGCCGGCGGGGAAGCTACCTTCATGTTGCTGCGGGCGCCACGCTGGTCAGGGAACAGGACGAATATTCGCCGCAGGTGGCGCATTTGCCCTAAAATGCGTGTCTTTATCATCTTTGAACAACCGTGAGTTTGATTGATGACGAGTACGCCCAAACCCCTGGTCCTGATCATCCTGGATGGCTTCGGCCACAGCGAAAGCCCCGAATACAACGCCATCTACGCCGCCAACACGCCGGTCTATGATCGCCTGCGCGCCACAGCGCCGCATGGCCTGATTTCCGGTTCGGGGATGGATGTCGGCCTGCCGGACGGGCAGATGGGCAACTCCGAAGTCGGTCACATGAACCTGGGCGCCGGCCGTGTCGTCTACCAGGACTTCACCCGCGTGACCAAGGCCATCCGCGACGGCGAGTTCTTCGAAAACCCGGTGCTGACAGGCGCGGTGGACCAGGCTGCAGGTGCCGGCAAGGCCGTGCACATTCTCGGCCTGCTCTCCGACGGCGGCGTCCACAGCCACCAGGACCACCTGATTGCCATGGCCGAACTGGCCGCGCAGCGTGGTGCCGAAAAGATCTACCTGCACGCATTCCTCGACGGTCGTGACACCCCGCCACGCAGTGCGCAGTCGTCCATCGAGCTGCTCGATTCGACCTTTGCCAAGCTCGGCAAAGGCCGTATCGCCAGCCTCATCGGCCGTTACTACGCGATGGACCGCGACAACCGCTGGGACCGCGTCAGTGCTGCCTACAACCTGATCGTCGACAGCGTTGCCGAACACACCGCAGACAGCGCCACTGCCGGGCTCGAAGCGGCCTATGCGCGTGGCGAGAGCGACGAGTTCGTCAAGGCCACACGTATCGGCGAAGCGGTAAAGGTCGAAGATGGCGATGCCGTGATTTTCATGAACTTCCGCGCCGACCGCGCACGCGAGCTGTCGCGCGTGTTCGTCGAAGCCGATTTCAACGAGTTCCCACGGGCCCGCCTGCCCAAACTGGCTGCCTACATCGGCCTGACCCAGTACTCGGCGAAAATCCCCGCCCCTGCGGCGTTTGCCCCGGCCAGCCTGAACAACGTGCTGGGTGAGTACCTGGCCAAGAACGGCAAGACCCAACTGCGCATCGCCGAGACCGAGAAGTATGCACACGTCACGTTCTTCTTCTCCGGGGGGCGCGAAGAGCCGTTCGAAGGCGAAGAGCGCATTCTGATCCCATCGCCGAAAGTCGCCACTTACGACCTGCAGCCGGAGATGAGCGCCCCAGAGGTCACCGACCGCATCGTCGAGGCCATCGAGCAGCAGCGCTATGACGTGATCGTGGTCAATTACGCCAACGGTGACATGGTCGGCCATACCGGCGTGTTCGAAGCCGCGGTCAAGGCCGTCGAAGCCCTGGATGGCTGTGTCGGTCGCATCGTCGAGGCCTTGGACAAGGTGGGCGGCGAAGCGCTGATCACCGCAGACCACGGCAATGTCGAGCAGATGGAAGACGAGTGCACCGGCCAGGCGCACACGGCCCACACCACCGAGCCGGTGCCTTTCATCTATGTCGGCAAACGCCAGGTCAAGGTTCGCGAGGGCGGCGTGCTGGCCGACGTGGCGCCGACCATGCTCAAGCTGCTGGGGCTGGAAAAGCCTGCGGAGATGACGGGTAGCTCGATTTTGGTCGACGGGTAAGCTGCAAGCTGCAAGCTGCAAGCTGCAAGAGAAAGCCTGGAGTCTTGTGCCAGGCAGTTCGCTATTTGGGGCTGCTACGCAGCCCATCGCCGGCAAGCCCGGCGATGCAAAGCGGCCCCAAAGCGCTTGACTACCGGTATTGACCCAACACCCGCTTTTCTTGCGGCTTGTAGCTTGAAACTTACCGCTGACGCCGTGAGGCGTTTTTTTTGCAGGCCCGGGCGGGCATACTAGGCCAGTCTCCATCCTTGGTACGCCCAACCTCATGCTTCGCGCCCTGATCTTCCTAGCCCTGTCTTGCCTGCTCAGCCCGGCCTTCGCCGACGAGCGCGCTCAGACCCAGCAACAACTGGACGCCACCCGCCAGGACATCGCCGAGCTCAAGAAGACGCTGGGCAAGCTCCAGGAAGAAAAATCCGGCGTGCAGAAAGACCTCAAAGCCACCGAGACCGACATCGGCAACCTCGAAAAGCAGGTGGAGGCTCTGCAGCAACAACTAAAAAAGACCGAGGGCGAGCTGGAGCGCCTTGATACCGAGAAAAAAAAACTCCAGAGCTCGCGCATTGAACAACAACGACTGATCGCCATTCAGGCGCGCTCCGCCTACCAGAACAATGGCCGCGAGGAATACCTCAAGCTGCTGCTCAACCAGCAGAACCCAGAGAAGTTCGCCCGCACCCTCAGCTACTACGACTACCTGAGCAAGGCGCGCACGGAGCAACTGCGTGCCTTCAACGAAACCCTGCGCCAGCTGGCCAATGTCGAACAGGACATTTCCCGCCAGCAAGAACAGTTGCTGGCCCAGCGCGCCGACCTCGACAGCCGCCGCCAGGCCCTGGAAGCCGAGCGTGGCAAACGTCAGCAGGTACTGGCCAAGCTCAACAGTGACATGAAAGACCGCGACAAGAAGCTGCAGGCCCGTGAACAGGACCAGGCGGACCTTGCCAAGGTGCTCAAGACCATCGAGGAAACCTTGGCCCGCCAGGCCCGGGAGGCCGAGGAGGCGCGCAAGAAGGCCCTGCTGGCCGAGCAGGAGGCCCAGAAGCGCCGACAGCAGCAAGCGTTGACCGCACAGCAGGACAGCGAACCACCAAAAAAGGCGCGCACTACCCTCGGCCCCTTGGTGTCCAGCGACAGCACAACCTACGGCGGTGCTTTTTCTGCCGCACGGGGCAAACTTCCGTGGCCGGTCAATGGTCGATTGCTGGCACGTTTCGGTGAAGCCCGTGGCAGCGATGCCCGAGCCAAGTGGGACGGTGTGATGATCAGCGCCAACCCCGGCACCCAGGTACGCGCCGTGCACGGCGGGCGCGTGGTATTCGCCGACTGGTTGCGCGGCGCTGGACTTCTGGTCATTCTCGACCATGGTAATGGTTACCTGAGCCTGTACGGCCACAACCAGAGCCTGCTCAAGAGCGCCGGAGACATCGTCAAGGCCGGCGAGGCCATTTCCACCGTTGGCGACAGCGGCGGCCAGGATGCCGCCGGCTTGTACTTCGCCATCCGCCAGCAGGGCCGGCCCACCGACCCTTCCCAGTGGTGCAGAGGTTAAGCTTCAACCCTAGTCACTTTTTTACGGCCTGGCGTCCCACGCTGGGCCGATGCTCCCCAAGGAGCGCCTACAGGATCAGGAGTTCGTTCGACATGCTGCACTCGCCTCGTCTCACCCAGCTGGCCCTGACCATCGCCCTGGCGACTGGTATGCCTTTGGCCATCGCTGCCGAGCCGGCGCCGGCCAAGCCTGCCGCGGTGCCAGCCACCGAGGTGACCGCCAGGGCGCCGCTGCCACTGGAAGAGCTGCGCACCTTCGCCGAGGTCATGGACCGCATCAAAGCGGCCTATGTCGAGCCGGTAGACGACAAGACGCTGCTGGAGAACGCCATCAAAGGCATGCTCAGCAACCTCGATCCACATTCGGCCTACCTTGGCCCCGAGGACTTCCAGGAGCTGCAGGAAAGCACCAGTGGCGAGTTCGGTGGCCTGGGCATCGAAGTCGGCCAGGAAGACGGCTTCGTCAAGGTGGTCTCGCCCATCGATGACACCCCCGCCTCGCGCGCTGGCGTGCAGGCTGGCGACCTGATCGTCAAGATCAACGGTGCGCCGACCCGTGGCCAGAGCATGACCGAAGCGGTCGACAAGATGCGCGGCAAAGTCGGCGAGAAGATCACCCTGACCCTGGTACGTGACGGCGGCACCCCGTTCGATGTGAACCTGGTCCGTGCCGTGATCCAGGTCAAGAGCGTGAAAAGCCAGTTGCTGGAAAACGACTACGGCTACATCCGCATCACCCAGTTCCAGGTCAAGACCGGGGACGAAGTGGGCAAAGCATTGGCCAAGTTGCGCAAGGACAATGGCAAGAAACTGCGCGGCATCGTGCTGGACCTGCGCAACAACCCCGGTGGCGTGCTCCAGTCGGCGGTGGAAGTGGCCGACCACTTCCTGACCAAGGGCCTGATCGTGTACACCAAAGGCCGTATCGCCAACTCCGAACTGCGCTTCTCCGCTGACCCGGCCGATGCCAGTGAGGCCGTGCCATTGGTAGTGCTGATCAACGGCGGCAGCGCCTCGGCCTCGGAAATCGTCGCCGGCGCCCTGCAAGACCAGAAACGCGCCGTGCTGATGGGCACCGACAGCTTCGGAAAAGGCTCGGTCCAGACCGTGCTGCCGCTGGCCAACGACCGAGCCCTGAAGCTCACCACCGCGCTGTACTTCACCCCCAATGGCCGTTCGATCCAGGCACAGGGCATCGTCCCGGACATCGAAGTGCGCCCGGCCAAGCTCACCGCAGAGGCGGATACCGAGAACTTCAAGGAAGCCGACCTGCAGGGCCACCTGGGCAACGGCAACGGTGGTGCTGACCGCCCGACCGGCAGCAGCAAGCGCAAGGAGCGCCCGCAGGACGATGACTTCCAGCTGAGCCAGGCGCTCAGCCTGCTCAAGGGGCTGAACATCACCTCCGGCAAATGATTCATCCGCTGCGGTATCTGCTGCCCGTGCTGTTGTGCCTGGCAGCCGCATGTGCCCACGCGGCCCCGGCCAGCAAGGCCTACATGAGCATCATCATCGACGACCTGGGCCAGAGCACCGAGCGCGACAGCAGGACGCTCGCGCTGCCTGGCCCTGTGACGATGGCGATCATGCCGGATACCCCACACGCCACCGAGTTCGCCCGCCAGGCGCACCAGGCAGGCAAGACGGTAATCCTGCACATGCCCATGGACCCCGCCACCGGGCCCTATGCCTGGCACCCGGAGATCGCCCTACCAGAGCTCGCCAGGCGATTGGACGCGGCCTTGGCCAAGGTGCCCTACGCCGCCGGCATCAACAACCACATGGGCAGCCGCATGACCGCCCAGCGTAGCGCCATGACCTGGCTGATGGGTGAACTTCAGCGGCGGCATCTGTTTTTCGTGGACAGCCGCACCAGTGCTGCCACCGTCGCTGCCGCCGAGGCCCAGGCACAGGCCCTTGGGCAAGTCTCGCGTGACGTGTTTCTGGACGACGTCCGTACCACAGAGGCCATCACCGCACAGTTGCAGCAAGGCGTGGCACTGGCACGTCGGCAAGGCTCGGCGGTGCTGATCGGGCACCCTTACCCGCAAACCCTGCAGGTGCTGGAACAGGAAATGCCCCGGCTGCGCAGCCAGGGCATCGAGTTGGTAACACTGGCACAGATGATTGCAGAACGCGGCAATCAGGCCATGCCTGCCCATGGCAAGCACGGCCGCTACAGCAATCGCTGAGCCATTCAGTCGAAGGGGATCAGCCCCTCCACCTGGGTCAGGCGTAAATCTCCCCGGTAAATAGCGACCAGGTCTTCGCCGCTGGTCGCAGCCCGCAGTTGCGCCAGGCGTCCCAGTTTGCGCTGCGCCCACAGTTTCAGGTGCCCTTTGCTGAACTGCCGCCCCGGGGTGCCGATGTCCGGGTAGTGGAAGTGCGCCTCCCACAGCCCATCACCCTGAACCTGGCCGGCCCGCGGCTGGCGCCTGACCTCGTAGACATCCAGGTAGTCACCTGCTGCCAATGCCTTGCGTGGCCCGGCGCGCTGGACAGTGACCTGGTGGTTGTCGAGCAGAAATTGCAGGCTCCGGGCGTCGGGGTGATCGGTGGACAGATAGATACCGGTCAACAGGTCGCGGCGGGTAGCCTGCAAGCGCTCGATGCCCTCACCCAGATTTTCGAACAAGGCATCTTCGGGGCTCATCCTTGGCAACGTGCTCAGGGCATTGCGCATTTTGTCCAGGTGCCCGTCGATGACCGTGGCCAGACTGTTGGGCTGCTCTGCCTGAAAGAAGCTTCTGGCCAGCTTGATGATCCGTTCGACCTCTGCAAGCAGGGCCTGTGCACGCTTGCGCGCCAGGCGAGGTTCCAGTGGGGAAAATGGCGGCTCTGACTCTGTAGGTTGCGGCGCATCCTCGACCCACTCGCCACCACGCTGGTGGAAGGTTTTGAGTACATGCTGGGTACGCTCATCACGTTGCTGGACGAGGGCGACACCATCCACCTCGACTTCCTGAGCGAGTACCTTGCGCCCGCGGTGAGTCCTGACCAGCTGGCGCCGCCCACCGCGCGGGGCATAGACCGTTGGACGCGGTGGGGCGGGCTCGCTGAGTTCGTGCTCGCGCACTGCCTGGGCGAGGTCGCCTTGGGCAGCGCGCTGCAACCCGTGCAAGGTTTTCTTGTACAGTTGCAGCGACTCCTGCCTGATCGCCGCGCCGCCCACACTGCCGAGGTAGTCGGCCATTGCCGCAGCCTCCTCATAGCCCTCCAGGATGCCGGTCAACACCTCGATCCGCTCGGCCAGCGACAGCTCGCTTCCCGCCAGGTCGCCATGCGCGTTGCCCGCGCTCTTCAGGCTGTCGCCGGCCAGGTAGTCGAGGTATTGCGATAACACCCGCTCCTCAACATCGGCCCGTCTTTCCAGGCTGGCTTCGGCCAGGTCTTGAAGCAGACGGAAATCAAGGTCGATGGCCGACAACCGCCGCGCCTCGATGGTGCTCTTGAGCTCGTGGCCTTTGTTGATGCGCGCTTGCGTGTCTTCGTTCCTGAACACGAACGTGTCGTCTTTGAGGGTTTCTTCGAGCAGCGTGTCCAGCAACCGGGACATGTCGACCAGATCCACCTCCCATTTGATGACCTGTTCCAAGGCAGAGCGAAATTGCAGGTACTGGCTGATCTCGGCCTCACTCTCTGGGTGGATGACAAGCTGCTGGGCGAGGTTTTCCAGGTCCTCTGCATTGATGATCATGGCCGTCTCGTTGTAGAAGATGGACATATTCTCGATCAGGCTCTGGCGGATCAGGCTGCGCTGCGCGGTGAGGGCGATGCTGTAGGCTGCATCGTCGTGGCGCATGTTGTACAGGCTGTTGACCACTTGCTCATGCTTGAGTGAAGCCTCGACCACGCCTTTGACTTCGTAGATGATTTTCAGATTGATCTGCTTGCGCAGACGCCGGGTCAATTCAAGCTCGCGAAGGGTCAGCTCGTCCGGTTCAGTCACCGCTTCCAGCACCGCGATGCGCTCGTCCTTCTCATTGAGCAGGTCGCGATGCCTGTTCAGGGTTTCGGCCAACGCATTGTGATGGCGGGCCAATTCAGCCTCTTCGTTCTTGAGTTGTTCGGCTTTCTTGCGGTTCTCCTCTTTCAAGGCTTCAAGGCGGCTGCGTGGCATGCCGCCACGCAAGCGCAAACCACGATCCACACGCCATTGGCCGTGCTCGAACGCCAACCAGGGCCCCATGGCACCGTCGGCACCGACCATGCGCAGGCCTTGCTCCTCAAAGGTGGCCCGGTATACCCCATCACCCAGCGTGAGGTAGTAGTGCTCACCCACGCGGTACAACCCGCGGCCAGGCCCCTCTGCAAGCGGTTCCAGGCCTTCCAGCGATTGCTCGACGCGCAGGCCGAACACCACGGTGCGCTGCTGCGGCGACAGCACATTGAACCCCTGAGTGCCGCGCCAGGAAAAATCCAGACGGGTCGAGCCATGTTGCGCCAGCACTCCCGGCGCAGCGACCTTGCCTTGTATGGGCGCCACCAGTGCTTCTGCATCACCCAATGCGGGCATTGCGGCCCGGCGGGGAAGGTTGCGTACAGGCTCGCCCAGGGGGAACTGCGGTAAACGCAAATGCATCAAGGCCATGCAAGCGTTGAGCAACACGTCGACCACAGCGGTACTGCGCTCGAACGCACTGCCATCGCGCAAGGCCGACAGGTCGTTGTGCAACCCGGCAATGGCCTGGACCAGCCAGGCAACGCTGGCCACAGGCCCACGCAAGATCAACGTCACCACATCGAACAACAGCCAGGCCCCCTGAACGAGAATCGCCCAGCGGCTCTCGGCGTTGGAAACCGATTCGCGGTCAGCCAACTCAACCAACAGGTCGCGATTGGCCTTGTACAGTCTTGCATCGACCTCATCACGCCAGAACTGCGCTGCAAATGTTGGCGGATACCCTCGCGCAGGCAGTAGCTGGCTGTCCAGGATAGGCCCTGACCAATGCGGCTCGTAGAAGCCGCCATAGGCGTAGACGGCACGCGAGGCCGACGGCATCCACGCAAGGATGCTGTCCTGCAATGGCCCGGGCCTGCGGATTGCGTCCATCATCAGGTCCAGGCTGGCAAACTCCAGCAGAGGCTTTGCGCTGTACAGCGGCCGATACAGCAAAACCCGTGCAGGCTCCGTGGCGAACAGGACATACATGCCACTGACGGTATCGGGCTCGACCTCGCCCGCCCCGCGTTTGAAGGCCAGCGGCATCAACATCAGCGCTGGCAATTGCGGGTCAAGGTAGCCGTGGCAAAAGTCTGTAACGCACTGCAAGCCGGCGTCGCTCAGCTCGCCCTGCATGCGGGCATAGAGCGCGCTGAACAGCAGTGAACACCGCCATTCACGGCCAAAGCGTTTGATCCGCTCGGGTTGTGTAGCGGGGTCGTCCAGCTTCTGCGCGACGTAGACGGGGTAGTGCTTGCCGATGTCGACCCGCTGCACCAGCGACTTGACGTAGTCGACGTTCATCCAGTCCATGATCAACTGGTTTTCACGATGGGTGATGGCGGTAAGCTGCGCGTTATGAAGCGACCAGAGATTACCGATGGCGAACTCGGTCAAGCTCATGCGGTGGGGCTCAGTCGTCCAACCACCCGGCCCGACGCCAGCACCACCGGGCCAGCCGACATGGGTGGGCAGGTGCAGGAGCAGGTCATCCGGGAAATAATTGGCTTCGAGCGGAAAATCGGCAAGCATCAGCGTGCGCAGCTCCCGCCGGGTGAAACTGCGCAAATCGAGCACATCATCAAGCGCCCCAACGCCTTCGGACTGAGCCTGCGCCAACGCCAGTTCGAACACGCCCCGCTGATAGGCAAAACCATTCTCCGCACTGCCATGGCGCAGGCCTGGTGGCAACGCGATCTGTGCATCACTGGCCTGGCCGTAACCTTCGATGAACCAGCGCGCGGGGTCACTCAGTGCAGCAAAGCCCCTTTCAAGCAACGAACCCTCTGGCAACGCGGCATAACGCAAACGTGCGATGTCATCGAGCATGATCTCCAGCAACAGGCTGCTTTGCTGGGCAAAAACGTCGCCTTCGAGCTCATAGCGGTGCCACACCATGGCTTCGAAGCGCTGATGCTCGGCAAGCTCGGCCCTTAACGCTTCAGCAAACAGATCGAGCGAGTCAAATGCCTTCACCACGCTGGAGGGGGCGCACCACAAAAACACTTCGCGCTCGTCCCACTCGCCAATGACCAGCAGGTGGGGCAGCCACTGAACATCGTTATCGAGTTGCACCTGGACCAGAAATACCGCAGGTGTGGCGCCGTGATTCTTCAGCAGGCTCAGCAAACACTGACGTTGCTGTTGGTCCAGCCCCTGCAGTGGCAAATTGTGCAACAACGCCCTCTTGAGCAGGTGCTGCAGCCACAGGTCACGGCTTACGCCCTGACTGCCTGGCGCCTTCCAGAAATCGACCTGCGCTTGGCAGAAGCTGTCCGCGAGCATGAGCAGCAGGTCATCCAGCGCAGCCATTTGGGCGCCGATCGAGATCGTCCCGAACGGCAACGGGTTACCCGCCTGGTCACGCAGGAACCACGGCTCCCGGACCGCCAGCAGGAAATCCCCACCATCAGCCCCCAACGACGCCAGTGGCTGACGGGCGTGCAATGCTTCAAGCATGACCTCCAACAGTGGCCGGGGTGTCCAGGCATCGTAGGTCTGTGGGCCGGACGCAATTTGGGCAGGAATGTTGAGTATGAGCGCTTCGGCATCGGGCAGCCCGGCACCCGCCAGCGCGGCATGCCAGGGGACCAGCAACTCGAGAACCTGCTGGCTCAGAACGCTACGCAAGGTGGGACGATCGAGAAACTCGGCAGCGACTGACCGACGAAAGTCAGGAACAGCACTTGGCTGGATGGGCATGGGCGGCTTCCTCGCGGCAAATGGAGCGCAAGGATGTGCCAAGGGGCTGGGTACGCTGCGTTACATAAAGCTGTAGCCCTTGCGCGGCCAGGCATCCGGCCGCGCAAGGGCTAGCCGCGTCAGCTGTACACGCGGCCAAGCAACTGGCGATGGCTCTCGAACTGGTCCAGTACATCACGCACGATCTGCTCGGGCGCGAAGCCCATCAGGTCGTACTCCTGGCTGCCATCGTGCAGGTACACTTCGGCGCGATAGAAGCGCTGGCGCACCTCGGGCTCGCCTTCGACCGGCGCCTCGCTCGGTGCGGCCATGTAACCGTCCAGGCTCACTTCGTAAACGAAAGGGTTGCCCTCTTCCATCATTACCCGCAGGCCCATCGTGTTGCGCGATTGGCCAACACGGCTCTCGACATCGAAGCCCAGGCTGCGCAGCTGTTCGCCAGCCTCTTTGAGGGCCGGGCTGACTTGCCTGTCCATGAAGCGCTGCACCACAGCCTGGGTCGGTTGCAGCTCAAGCTGGCTCAGGCGCTCGCTGAAACCGCGGCGGCCACGGGCGGCCAGCTCGGCACGCTCCTGCTCCACGGCAACGTCCTGCTTCATGGCCTTGTACAGGCCGAACATGAACAGCACCAGCACCACCGAGAACGGCAGGCCCGCCAGCACCACCATGGTCTGCATGGCTTCGAAGTTACCGGCGAACAGCAGGCCGATGGTGACCAGGGTGATGATCACCGACCAGAACACCACCATCCAGTGCGGGGCATCTTCGTCGACCTTGCCACCTTTGCATGACAGGTTGGCCATCATCACCGCGCCGGAGTCGGCCGGGGTAAGGAACAGCACGAAGCCGACGAACACCGCCACACCGATCACGATCTTGGCGGCTGGGAAGTATTCCAGCAGCTGGTAGATCGACATCGACGGCTGCTCCAGCGCGGTCTTGCCCAGCGCCACAGCGCCCTGGTTGATCACCAGGTCAAGCGCGGTGTTACCGAAGATCGACAACCAGGCCAGGGTGAAGCCCAACGGAATCAGCAGTACGCCGCAGACCAGTTGGCGCACGGTACGGCCCTTGGAGATCCGGGCAATGAACATGCCCACGAACGGCCCCCAGGAGATCCACCACGCCCAGTAGAACACGGTCCACAGGCCCAACCAACGCTCAGATTTGCCGGCCTCGCCTTCGTAGACATAAAGGTCGAAGGTCTTCAGCACGATGCCGTTGAGGTAGTCGCCGACGTTCTGCACCAGGCCGTTGAGCAGGTGCAGGGTCTCGCCGCCCAGCAGCACGAAGATCAGCAAGCCACTGAACAGCATGATGTTCAGGTTGGACAGGCGGCGAATGCCGTTTTCCACACCCGACACCGCTGCCACCGTGGCCACCCCGGCCATGACCAGAATCACCACCAGCAGGTTGGTCTGGCTATGGTCCATGCCGAACAGGTATTCAAGGCCCGAAGACACCTGCATCGCGCCGATCCCGAGGTTGGTCACCAGGCCCAGCAAGGTGACGAACATGCCGAAGATGTCCACGGCGTTACCGGCGGCCCCTCTGACCCAACGCTCACCGACCAGCGGATACAGGGCCGAGCGCAGTGCCAGCGGCTGGTTGTGGCGGTAGGCGAAATAGCCTACGGCCAGCCCGACCAGGGCGTAGATCGCCCAGCCATGCAGCCCCCAGTGCAGGAAGGTCAGTTGCAGGCCCTGGCGCGCGGCCTCAAGGCTGGCAGGGGTGCCTTCCGGCGGATTGAAGTAGTGGTCCAGCGGCTCAGAGGCGCCGAAGTACAGCAGCGAGATACCGATACCGGAGGAGAACAGCATGCCGGCCCAGGCCCCGTAGCTGAAGTCGGGCTGGTCATCCTTGCCGCCAAGCTTGAGCTTGCCGTAGTCGGAGAACGCCAGGTAAACGACGAACAGCAGGTAACCGCAGATCACCAGCATGTAGTACCAGCCGAAGGTGCGTGTCAGCCACTTCTGGGCCACGCCCAGTACCTGACCGGCGGTTTCGGGAACAGCGATAAGCAAGGCAGTCAGAACGAGGATCATCAGCGCGGAGGTGTAAAACACCACGCGATTGACCCGTACCCTCTCGGCGGGGGGTTTGGTAAGGGAGGCAGAACTCATTGCACGAATGCTCCGGGCAGTGCGGCTGTGGAGGCTAATCAGTCTTTTCCCGAGCAATTGGTGGAATACCCCCACTGCATCAGGTGTTATAAAAGCAACTTGGAAACCGTGATCCCGAATAGAAACGTTGCAAAACCAGACAGGTGGTCTGCGCAAATGCCTCGCCAAATCAGTTGAGTGCGCGCATTCGTCACAGAGCACCCCGCCCGCTCCAAGGGCCTGCCGCAGGCGCATGGCCGTTGAGCAGAATCTGCATTTCGCATCGCTAATACCCGTCAACACCTTGTAATACGGGGGTTACGCGATTTCCTGGGGTGTCAATCCGTGCCACCGAAACAGCCTTGGAAGCTGTCAATGGCACAAATTGTCGCAGAGCTTATTCTTTATTGATTGAACGTTCAATCAAAACAAAATAGACTGGTCCTCGCCGAGTCAGCCGCACGTTGTCTGCTCGTCAGGCCTGAGGAGATAGCAAGATGCCCAAGGTCGGTATGCAACCCATCCGCCGCCAGCAATTGATCGAAGCGACGCTGCAAGCAGTCGATCAGGTCGGCCTGGGAGATGCCAGCATTGCGCTGATTGCCCGTTTGGCCGGTGTGTCGAACGGCATCATCAGTCACTACTTTCAGGACAAGAACGGCCTGATCGCGGCGACGATGCGCCACATCATGAACATGCTCAACGAGGGCGTGATCGCCCGTCGCCAGGCACTGACCGACGACAGCCCGCGAGCCCACCTGAGGGTGATCATCGATGGCAACTTCGATGCCAGCCAGGTGAATGGCCCGGCAATGAAAACCTGGTTGGCCTTCTGGGCCTCCAGCATGCACCAGCCGTCCTTGCACAGGTTGCAGCGGATCAACGATCACCGCCTGTATTCCAACCTGTGCTGCCAGTTCCGCCGCGCCATGCCGCTCGATGAAGCGCGCACCGCCGCCCGCGGCCTGGCTGCCTTGATCGACGGGCTGTGGCTGCGTGGAGCGCTGTCGGGCGATGCCTTCGACACCCGCCAGGCGATACAGATCGCTTACGAATACCTGGAACTACAACTGGCTAAACAGAAGCGCCCGGACACGCAACCACCGGCCTCTGAAAAAATGCGCACAGCCCTTGCCCAGCCGGCCGGAGCGTGACGCGAAAGCCACTCACACACTGCACTTGCGAGGACACTATGGCCCGTTTCGGAACGCAAAAACTCTACATCGACGGCGGTTATGTCGACGCTGGCAGCGATGCCACCTTCGAAGCCATCAACCCGGCGACCGGCGAAGTTCTGGCCCACGTTCAGCGCGCCACTGAGGCCGACGTCGAGAAAGCCGTCGAAAGCGCCGAGCGCGGTCAGAAAGTCTGGGCCGCAATGACTGCCATGCAGCGTTCGCGTATCCTGCGCCGTGCCGTCGACATCCTGCGTGAGCGCAACGACGAGCTGGCCATGCTGGAAACCCTGGACACCGGCAAGTCGTACTCCGAAACCCGCTATGTCGACATCGTCACCGGCGCCGACGTACTGGAATACTACGCAGGCCTGGTACCGGCCATCGAAGGCGAGCAGATTCCGCTGCGTGAAAGCTCGTTCGTCTACACCCGCCGCGAGCCGCTGGGCGTGACCGTCGGTATCGGCGCCTGGAACTACCCGATCCAGATCGCCCTGTGGAAGTCCGCCCCAGCCCTGGCCGCTGGCAACGCGATGATCTTCAAGCCTTCGGAAGTCACCTCGCTGACCACCCTGAAGCTGGCCGAGATCTACACCGAAGCCGGCCTGCCGGACGGCGTGTTCAACGTCCTGACCGGCAGCGGCCGCGAAGTCGGCACCTGGCTGACCGAACACCCGCGCATCGAGAAAGTCTCTTTCACCGGCGGCACCACCACCGGCAAGAAGGTCATGGCCAGCGCTTCGAGCTCCTCGCTCAAGGAAGTCACCATGGAGCTGGGCGGCAAGTCGCCGCTGATCATCTGCGCCGATGCCGACCTGGACAAGGCCGCCGACATCGCCATGATGGCCAACTTCTACAGCTCCGGCCAGGTCTGCACCAACGGCACCCGCGTGTTCATCCCAGCCCAGATGAAAGCGGCCTTCGAAGCCAAGATCGCCGAGCGCGTTGCCCGCATTCGCGCCGGCAACCCGGAAGACGAAAACACCAACTTCGGCCCGCTGGTCAGCTTCCAGCACATGGAAAGCGTGCTGGGCTACATCGCCAAGGGCAAGCAAGAAGGTGCCCGCGTGCTGTGTGGCGGCGAGCGTCTGACCGAAGGTGATTTCGCCAAGGGCGCCTTCGTGGCCCCGACCGTGTTCACCGATTGCACCGACGACATGACCATCGTCAAGGAAGAAATCTTCGGCCCGGTGATGAGCATCCTCACCTACGAAACCGAAGAAGAAGTCATCCGCCGCGCCAATGACACCGAATACGGCTTGGCCGCAGGCGTGTGCACCAACGACATCACCCGCGCCCACCGCATCATCCACAAGCTCGAAGCCGGCATCTGCTGGATCAACGCCTGGGGTGAATCGCCGGCCGAAATGCCGGTCGGTGGCTACAAGCAGTCGGGCGTCGGCCGTGAAAACGGCGTCAGCTCGCTGGCTCAGTACACGCGCATCAAGTCGGTTCAGGTCGAACTGGGCGGCTACGCGTCGGTCTTCTGACAAACAGCGGCAAGCTGCAAGCTGCAAGCTGCAAGCTGCAAGCTGCAAGCTGCAAGAAAGAGCCGGTCGGCGTAACGCCACCGGCCCTTGCAGGCTCATCCATCCGCGAGTTTCCCACGGCTGCCTTTACTTACAGTTTGCCGTTTGAAGCTCGCAGCTGCTTCCGGAGGAAGCCCCATGGAATACGATTACATCATCGTTGGTGCCGGCTCGGCCGGTAACACCCTGGCCACTCGCCTGACCGAAGACGCCGGCGTCACCGTCCTGCTGCTGGAAGCCGGTGGCCCCGACTACCGCCTCGATTTCCGCACCCAGATGCCGGCTGCCCTGGCATTCCCGCTGCAGGGCCGCCGCTACAACTGGGCCTACGAGACCGACCCGGAGCCGCACATGGACGGCCGCCGCATGGAATGTGGCCGCGGCAAGGGCCTGGGTGGCTCCTCGCTGATCAACGGCATGTGCTACATCCGCGGTAACGCCTTGGACTTCGACGGCTGGGCGAAGCTACCAGGCCTGGAAGACTGGGCTTACCTGGACTGCCTGCCGTACTTCCGCAAGGCAGAAACCCGTGACATCGGCCCCAACGACTACCACGGCGGCGAAGGCCCGCTCAGCGTTGCCACCCCCAAAGCGGGCAACAACCCGCTGTTCAACGCCATGGTCGAGGCCGGCGTACAGGCCGGTTACCCACGCACGGAAGACCTGAACGGCTACCAGCAGGAAGGCTTCGGCCCGATGGACCGCTCGGTGACCAAGAACGGCCGCCGCTCCAGCACCGCCCGCGGCTACCTGGACCAGGCCAAGAAGCGCCCGAACCTGACCATCGTCACCCACGCCCTGAGCGATCGCGTGCTGTTCGAAGGCAAGCGCGCCGTTGGCGTGACCTACCTGGTCGGCGACAGCGAAGAGCGCGTCGAGGCCCGTGCCCGCAAGGAAGTCATCGTCAGCTCCGGCGCCATCGCCTCGCCGCAGCTGCTGCAGCGCTCCGGCGTCGGCCCGCGGGCCCTGCTGGAAAGCCTCGACATCCCGGTCGTGCACGACCTGCCGGGCGTCGGCGAAAACCTGCAGGATCACCTTGAGTTGTACCTGCAGTACGCCTGCACCCAGCCGGTGTCGCTGTACCCGTCGTTGCTGTGGTGGAACCAGCCTGCCATCGGTGCCGAGTGGCTGTTCAAGGGCACCGGTATCGGCGCCAGCAACCAGTTCGAGGCAGGCGGCTTTATCCGTACTCGCCCTGAATTCGAATGGCCGAACATTCAGTACCACTTCCTGCCGGTCGCGATTAACTACAACGGCTCCAATGGCGTGAAGGAACACGGTTTCCAGGCGCACATGGGCTCGATGCGTTCGCCTAGCCGTGGCCGCGTCCAGGTCAAGTCCAAGGACCCGCGCCAGCACCCGAGCATCCTGTTCAACTACATGGCCACCGAGCAGGACTGGCAGGAGTTCCGTGACGGTATCCGGCTGACGCGCGAAATCATGGCCCAGCCAGCGCTGGACCCCTACCGTGGCCGTGAAATCAGCCCTGGCGCGCACGTGCAGACGGACGAAGAACTGGACAAGTTCATCCGCGAGCACGCCGAAACCGCCTTCCACCCGTCCTGCTCCTGCAAGATGGGGACCGACGAGATGGCGGTGGTCGATGGCGAAGGCCGCGTGCACGGCATGCAGGGCCTGCGTGTGGTGGATGCGTCGATCATGCCGATCATCATCACCGGCAACCTCAACGCCACCACCATCATGATCGCCGAGAAAATCTCGGACAAGATCCGCAACCGCAAGCCGCTGCCGCGCAGCACTGCCAAGTACTACGTGGCCAACGGTGCGCCGGTCAAGGGCAAGCCGATGCGTGAAGTGAAGCAGGCCTGACCTGCCCCCACTTGCGCCATCAGCGGCAATACCGCCGCCCCCTGCGGGAGCCGGCTTGCCGGCGCTGAGGCGCGCAGGCGCAACGCAGGAAAAGGCACTCTTCGGGGTGCCTTTTCTACATCTGCAGAAACGCTTTACATGCTGCCAATTCATCAGGTTAGAATCGATTGGCACGCGACCTGCTAGTTCTTCAAAGCTATCGAGTCCTCTTCCCCGCGTTATCCCGGAGTACCTGCCTTTGGATGCAAGCACCATCAACAGCCTGTTCTTGATCGGCGCATTGCTGGTGGGCGCAAGCATCCTGGTCAGCTCGCTGTCGTCGCGCCTTGGCATTCCAATCCTGGTCATCATCCTCGCGGTGGGCATGCTCGCCGGCGTGGACGGTGGCGGCATCATCTTCAACAACTACCCGACCGCCTACCTGGTGGGCAACCTGGCGCTGGCGGTGATCCTGCTCGACGGCGGCCTGCGCACGCGGGTAGCGAGCTTCCGCGTAGCCCTGTGGCCGGCATTGTCGCTGGCCACCATCGGCGTGATGATCACCACCGCCCTCACCGGCCTGGTCGCGGCCTGGCTGTTTGACCTGAGCCTCATCCAGGGCCTGCTGATCGGTGCCATCGTCGGCTCCACCGACGCCGCGGCGGTGTTCTCACTGCTTGGCGGCAAAGGCCTGAACGAACGGGTCACGGCGACGCTGGAAATCGAATCGGGCAGCAACGATCCCATGGCCGTGTTCCTCACCGTCACCCTGATCGAGATGATCGCCAGCAGCCAGACCGGCCTGCACTGGAGCCTGCTGGGGCACTTGCTGCGCGAATTCGGCATCGGTGGGCTGTTGGGGCTGGGCGGTGGCTGGCTGATGCTGCAACTGGTCAACCGGATCAACCTGGCCGGCGGCCTCTACCCGATTCTGGTCATCGCTGGCGGTTTGGCGGTGTTCTCGCTGACCAACGCCCTGCACGGCAGCGGCTTCCTTGCCGTTTACCTGTGCGGCCTGGTGCTGGGCAACAAACCCATCCGCAGCCGCCACGGCATCCTGCACATGCTCGACGGCATGGCCTGGCTCGCCCAGATCGGCATGTTCCTGGTGCTGGGGCTGCTGGTAACACCGCACGACCTGCTGCCGATCGCCCTGCCCGCACTGGGCCTGGCGCTGTGGATGATCCTGATCGCGCGGCCGCTGTCGGTGGTGGCCGCACTGCTGCCGTTCAAGGCCTTCCATGGCCGCGAGAAAGCCTTCATTTCCTGGGTCGGCCTGCGTGGCGCGGTACCCATCATCCTTGCGGTGTTCCCGCTGATGGCGGGGCTACCTGACGCGCAACTGTTCTTCAACCTGGCATTCTTCATCGTGCTGGTATCGCTGCTGGTGCAGGGCACCAGCCTGCCGTGGATGGCCAAGCTGTTGAAAGTCACGGTACCACCGGACCCGGCACCGATCTCACGGTCCGCGCTCGAAGTGCACGTTACCAGCGAGTGGGAGTTGTTCGTCTATCGCCTGGGCGCGGAAAAGTGGTGCATTGGTGCCGCCCTGCGCGAATTGAAGATGCCCGAGGGCACCCGTATTGCCGCACTGTTCCGTGGCGAACAGTTATTGCACCCCTCCGGCAGTACCGTACTCGAAGTCGGCGACATGCTGTGCGTGATCGGCCACGAACACAACCTGCCCGCATTGGGCAAGCTGTTCAGCCAGGCCCCGCAACGCGGCCTGGACCTGCGCTTTTTCGGCGATTTCGTGCTCGAAGGCGATGCCGAACTGGGCGCGGTGGCAGCCCTTTACGGCCTGAAACTCGACGGCCTGGACGCGAAAATGCCACTGGCGCAGTTCATCCGACAGAAGGTCGGGGGCGCTCCAGTAGTGGGCGATCAGGTGGAATGGCACGGCACGATTTGGACCGTGGCGACCATGGACGGGAACAAGATCCAGAAAGTGGGCGTCAGATTCCCCGAAGGAACGCGACCCGGACCAGGATTGTTCCTCTAAACTTCGTTTCTGCATGATCCATAAGTAGTCTGCCTATGTCCCTGCGCGTGTACCTTCGCACAGCCCTGCTCGGGTTGTGCCTGTCCCTGCCGTTCGCCGCTGCTGCGGCCGAAGCTCCGAGCGCTGCCAGCATTCAGAACAGCCTCGACAAGATCGCCGAACGCAAACTCCCGGAGGCCGATCAGAAGGCCTTGCAGCAGGTGCTCGAACAAACCCTGAGCCTGCTTGCCAACAAGGAAGATAGCGAGAAGAGGCTTGCCGAGCTCAAGCAACAGCTGGCTGACGCGCCCAAAGAGACCAGCGACAGCCAGAAAGAACTGGCCAAGCTCAAAGCCAGCAAGCCACAACCGGTGGCTCAACGCTACGCCAGCCTGAGCGTGCCGCAGCTCGAGCAGATGCTCAGCGAACGCAACACGCTGCAGGGTGAGCTGCAAAAAGCGCTGTCCGATGCCAACAGCCTGATCATCAATTCCCAGACCCGCCCCGAGCGCGCCCAGGCCGAGATCAGCAACAACCAGACACGCAGCCAGCAAATCAACACCATCCTCAAGAGCGGCAAGGATGGCGGCAAATCGATCAATGCCGACCAGCGCAACCAACTCAGTGCCGAACTGGCCTCGCTCAATGCCCTGACCCTGCTGCGCCGCCAGGAACTGGCCGGCAACGGCCTGCTGCAAGACCTGGGCAACGCCCGCCACGACCTGCTGATCGAACGCACCGCACGTCTGGAACAGGAAATCCAGGACCTGCAGACGCTGATCAACGAGAAGCGCCTGGCCCAGTCCCAGCAAACCGTAACCCAACAGTCGATCGAAGCGCAGAAGGCTGGCGGCAGCAGCCTGCTGGCCAGCGAAAGCGCAGCCAACCTCAAGCTTTCCGACTACCTGCTCAAAAGCACCGACCGCCTCAACGAATTGACCCAGCAGAACCTGCGCACCAAACAGCAGCTCGACAGCCTGACCCAGGCCGATCAAGCCCTGGACGAGCAGATCAGCGTGCTCAAGGGCAGCCTGTTGCTGTCGAAGATCCTCTACAAGCAGAAGCAGGCCCTGCCGCACCTGAAGCTCGACCGTGACCTGGCGGACCAGATCGCTGACATCCGTCTGTACCAGTTCGAGATCAACCAGCAGCGCGAGCAGATGAGCAGCCCGGTGACCTATGTCGACAAACTGCTGGCCAACCAGCCGCAGCAAGACGTCACCCCAGCCTTGCGCAAGGCCCTGCTGGAGGTTGCGATCACCCGCAGCGACCTGCTTGAACGCCTTAACCGCGAGCTGTCGGCGCTGCTCAACGAATCGATCACCCTGCAGCTCAACCAGAAGCAGTTGCTCAGCACCGCGCAAGGCCTGCGCACCACGCTCGACGAGCAGATGTTCTGGATCCCGAGCAACAAGCCGCTGGATTGGGACTGGTTGAAGACGGTGCCGGAGCGCTTTGCCAAACAGGTCTCAGACCTGCCCTGGGGCTCTGGCCTGAAGGAGCTGGGCGACGGGCTGAGCCAGCGCCCATTGCTTTTCCTGCCATTGCTGCTGGTGATCGGTGCCCTGCTGTGGCGCCGTAAATACCTCTACCAACGGTTGAACAAGGTGCACCAGGATATCGGCCATTTCCGCCGTGACAGCCAGTGGCACACGCCCCAGGCGATCCTGATCAACATTCTCCTGGCGATGCCAGTGAGCCTGGGCCTTGCCCTGTGCAGCTATGCCCTGCAGATCGACGCCCGTGGGCAAAACGCCAACCTTGGCTCCGCGCTCTGGCAACTGGCCCAGGCCTGGCTCGTGTTCTACACCGCCTACCGCATTCTCGCCCCAGGAGGGGTGGCGGAAATCCACTTCCGCTGGCACAAACCGCAAGTCGAGTTCCTGCGCGGCTGGGTGCGCCGGCTGGGTACCGTCGTGCTGGCGCTGGTCGGCGTGGTGGCAGTGGCCGAGCACCAGCCGTCGGCACTGGCCGACGATGTGCTGGGCATCGGCGTTGTGCTGACCTGTTACGCACTCATGGCCTGGCTGCTCAGCCGCCTGCTGCTGAGCAGCCCCGCGCACCGCGACGCTTCGCTGTTCCGCCGGGCCGTCGGGCTGGCCTTCACGGCGTTGCCAATCGCCTTGTTCGTTGCGGTCTGCTTTGGCTATTACTACACCGCACTGAAGCTCACCGACCGGCTGATCTACACCCTTTACCTGCTGATGTTCTGGTTGGTGATCGAGGCAGCATTCGTACGTGGCCTATCGGTTGCCGCACGGCGCCTGGCCTACCAGCGTGCGCTGAGCAAGCGCGCGGCCGCCAAGGAAGGCCTGGACGGCGAAGTCATCACCGAAGAGCCGACGCTGGACATCGAGCAGGTCAACCAGCAGTCGTTGCGCCTGATCCGCCTGGCCTTGCTCGGTGGCTTCATTGCCGGCCTGTACTGGGTGTGGGCGGACTTGATCACGGTGTTCGCCTACCTCAACAACTTCACCCTGTACGAATACACCAGCGGCACCGGCACGGCCGCCAGCATGGTGCCGATCAGCCTCGGCGACCTGCTCGGTGCGCTGGTGATCGTCGGCATCACCTTCGCCCTGGCCGGCAACTTGCCGGGCTTGCTGGAGGTGCTGGTGCTGTCGCGGCTGAACCTGGCCCAAGGCAGCGCCTACGCCACCACCACGCTGCTGTCGTACACCATCGTCGGTATAGGCATCGTCAGTACCCTGTCGACCCTCGGCGTGAGCTGGGACAAGCTGCAGTGGCTGGTGGCAGCGCTGTCGGTCGGGCTGGGTTTCGGCATGCAGGAGATCTTCGCCAACTTCATCTCCGGCATCATGATCCTGTTCGAACGCCCAGTGCGCATCGGCGACACCATCACCATCGGCAACCTGTCCGGCACCGTGAGCAAGATCCGCATCCGCGCCACTACCATTACCGACTTCGACCGCAAGGACATCATCGTCCCCAACAAGACCTTCATCACCGGCCAACTGATCAACTGGTCGCTGACCGACACGGTCACCCGCGTCACGCTGAAACTGGGCATCGACTACGGCTCCGACCTGGACCTGGTGCGCGACCTGCTGCTCAAGGGCGCCCATGAAAATCCACGGGTGCTCAAAGACCCGGAACCGCTGGTGTATTTCCTCAACTTCGGCGAGAGCTCGCTGGACCACGAACTGCGCATGCACGTACGCGACCTGGGCGACCGCAACCCGACGCTGGACGAGATCAACCGCTACATCAACCGTGAGTTCAAGGCGCATAACATCAAGATCTCGGTACGCCAGGTCGAGGTGTTCCTGATGGACACCAAAGGCGGCAAGCAGCAGCTGATTCCCGTGGAACAACCAAAACCCGATGGCACTGCGCCGGCCTGATACGGCTCGAATGCTTTATTCTGTGCTGAACCCTAGGAGCAGCCCGTGAAAGCCCTCGACCAACTCACCTTCGACAACCGCTTCGCCCGCCTGGGCGATGCGTTTTCCACCCAGGTCCTGCCCGAGCCCATCGCAGAGCCGCGCCTGGTCGTGGCAAGCGAGTCGGCCATGGGCTTGCTCGACCTCGACCCGGCCCAGGCCGACCTGCCAGTGTTCGCCGAGCTGTTCAGCGGCCATAAACTCTGGGAAGAGGCCGACCCACGGGCGATGGTCTATTCAGGCCATCAATTCGGCTCGTACAACCCGCGCCTGGGTGATGGCCGTGGGCTGCTGCTGGCCGAAGTGCTCAACGAGACGGGCGAGCACTGGGACCTGCACCTCAAGGGTGCCGGCCAGACCCCTTACTCGCGCATGGGCGATGGCCGGGCGGTGCTGCGTTCGTCGATTCGCGAGTTTCTCGCCTCCGAAGCCCTGCACGCCCTGGGCATCCCCAGCAGCCGCGCGCTGTGCGTGATCGGTTCCAATACCCCGGTATGGCGTGAAACCCGCGAGAGCGCCGCCATGCTCACACGGCTGGCACAGAGCCACGTGCGCTTTGGCCATTTCGAGTACTTCTACTACACCAAGCAGCCGGAGCAACAGCGGGTGTTGATCGACCACGTGCTGGCGCAGCATTACCCCGAATGCCGCGAGGCCGAGCAGCCGTACCTGGCCATGTTCCGCACCATCGTCGAGCGCAACGCCGAGCTGATTGCGCGCTGGCAGGCCTATGGCTTCTGCCATGGGGTGATGAACACCGACAACATGTCGATCCTGGGCATCACCTTCGATTTCGGCCCCTTCGCCTTCCTCGACGACTTCGACGCCAACTTCATCTGCAACCATTCCGATGACCGCGGCCGCTACAGCTATGCCAACCAGGTGCCGATCGCCCACTGGAACCTCAGCGCACTGGCCCAGGCCCTGACCACGGTGATTGAGGTCGAGCCCCTCAAGCAAGCGCTGGCGTTGTTCCTGCCGCTGTACCAGGCGCATTACCTGGACCTGATGCGCCGGCGCCTGGGCCTGACCACGGCTGAGGACGAGGACATGGCGCTGGTCGAGCGCCTGCTGCAGCGCATGCAGAGCGGGGGTGTGGACTACAACCTGTTCTTCCGCAGGCTGGGCGAGCAGCCGGTGGCCGAGGCACTCAAGGACGTACGCGACGACTTCATCGACCTGGAAGGCTTCGATGCCTGGGGCGCAGCCTATCTGGCCCGTTGTGAGCGTGAAGCCGGTAATGGCGATGGGCGCCGCGAGCGCATGCACGCGGTGAACCCGCTGTACGTGCTGCGCAACTACCTGGCGCAAAAAGCCATCGAAGCCGCCGAGGCCGGTGACTACAGTGAAGTGCGGCGGCTGCATCAGGTGCTGAGCACGCCGTTCGAGGAACAAGCCGGAATGCAGGCCTACGCCGAACGCCCGCCAGCGTGGGGCAAACACCTGGAAATCAGCTGCTCCTCCTGATGGCTGGCGACAGGGCTTGACCAAACACCACAAGGAAACCCTATGTCCGACTCGTTGCTAATCCCCTGCCCCCACTGCGACGGCCTCAACCGCCTGCCTGCCACCCGCCTGGGCGATGCGCCTAAATGCGGCCGCTGCAAACAGCAGGTGCTGTTGGGCCAGTCGTTCGAACTCAACGAACGCAACTACGCCAGCCAGATCAAAGGCGACCTGCCGCTGCTGATCGACGTCTGGGCCGACTGGTGCGGCCCCTGCAAGTCCTTCGCCCCCACCTTCGAACAGGCCGCCCGCCAACTCGAGGGGCGCTGCCGCCTGGCCAAGCTCGACAGCGAAGCCAACCGCACCCTTGCTGGCCAGTTGGGTATCCGTTCGATTCCCAGCCTGATCCTGTTCAAGAACGGCCGCGAAGTCAGCCGCCAGGCGGGCGCGTTTCCACTGCAGTCGCTGCTGGAGTGGCTACGCAGCCAAGGGATTTAAGCGTTTTCTTCGAGCAGCGAGTGCAGCTCGACGAACTGTTGGGTCAGCTTGTGCCGTGGCTCCAGGTGAATCAGCGGTAAGCTGGCGTGGTGCGACTCGCGCATCTTCACCGAACTGCTCAGGTAGACCGGCAATACCGGCAGCCCTTCGGCCAGCAGTTCGTCGAGCATTTGCTGGGGCAGGCTGGCGCGGGACTGGAACTGGTTGACGACAATGCCCTCGACCACCAGCTCTTCGTTGTGGTCATCCTTCAACTCTTCGATCTCAGCCAGCAGCCCGTACAGCGCCTGGCGTGAAAAACTGTCGCAGTCGAAGGGGATCAGCACGCGATCTGCCGCAATCAGCGCAGATACCGCATAGAAGTTGAGTGCAGGCGGGGTATCGATGTAGATCCGCTCGTAATCCTCGTCGAGCTCGTCGAGCAACTTACGCAGCTTGTTGATCTTGTGCTTGGCCTCGAGCTTGGGCTGCAAATCGGCCAGCTCCGAGGTGGCGGTGACCACATGCAGGTTATCGAACGGGGTTTCGTAGATATCGACCTTGTTCTTCTTGCTGAACGGCCCGCTGGAGAGGCTTTGCTTGAAGAAGTCGGCGATACCCATGGGGATGTCTTCGCCGGTGAGGCCGGTCAGGTACTGAGTCGAGTTGGCCTGGGCATCCAGGTCGATCAGCAGGGTCCGATAGCCGTCGCTGGCGCTGACCGCAGCCAGGTTGCAAGCGATGCTCGACTTGCCCACGCCACCTTTCTGATTGAACACCACGCGCCGCATGAGAGACCTCCGTGTATCAACGAATGCCCGAGTATGTGGCGCCCGCTCGGCGTTGACCAGCATTCTTCATTCAAGTTGTGCACCTCCCGACCGACAACCTTGCCCTGACCGGTTGTCGGAAACCGCGTACACGGCGATCAGCGTATGTCATGTCCAGACGAAGGCAATGTCTGATTGAACCACTATGCATTGATACATGACCCCGGCACCGGGATAATGCGCGCCACTCGATGAATGCGCCAACCCTGGCAGGTCGTTACGCCGAGTCATTCCCTCGGCATGGAAGTCCCTCAGGGCGGGAAACAAAGCACCGTGATCACCTTCGACATCAGCCAATGGCGCGCGTGGGCCCCTGGCCTCTCGACACACGCCGACTGGCAATTATGGGCAAATGGCCATCAGCCGCCACGCAGCGATGCGCAGGCGCCTGACGTGAGCTTCCTGCCCGCCATGCAACGCCGTCGCCTCAGCCACCTGGCGCGCATGGCCTTTGCCGTGGGTTGGCCATTGGCCGAGGGCCGCGAGCAGTTGCCACTGGTGTTCGTATCGCGCCACGGTGAAACGCCCCGCACCTTTTCGATTCTCAGCGAGCTGGCCGCACGCCAGCCGCTGTCGCCCACTCAGTTCAGCCTGTCGGTGCACAACGCGGTCATCGGCCTGTGGTCGATCCTGCGCGGCTCGACCAGCGAAATGACCGCCCTGGCGGCCGCGGGCGACGGGTTCGAGCAAGGCGTGCTGGAGGCGGCGGCACTGCTGGCCGAGGGTGCACCCGCCGTGCTGTTGATCGTCACCGAGGAACTGCCCCCCGAGGCCTACAGCCCTTGGATCGACGACGTGCCCTTCGCCTACGCCCTGGGCCTGCTGCTGACCCCCGGCCAGCAATGGCAACTCGCGCCCGGGCAGGCGTTGGCAACACCTCCCGTGGAATTGCCTCACGGCCTCAGCTGGCTCAAAGCCATGCTGACTGGCTGCAATTCCTTCACCCACACCTGGAATCGTCGTACATGGAACTGGCAACGACAGCCGTGAGCCGGCCACGCGACGCTTACTATTGGCGTCTGGTGGCCACCGCCGCGAGCTTCTTTCTGTTCGGCCTGGGCGGTTTGTGCCTGCGCCTGCTGGTCTTTCCGCTGCTGGCCTGCCTGCCAGGCGGTGCCGAACGCCATCGCCGGCGCGCGCGGCGCACCATCAGTTGGCTGTTCTGGCGTTTCGTGCGGTTCATGCACGCCACCGGCGTGCTGACTTACCAGATCGACGGCGCCGAGCGCCTCGGCCGGCCTGGGCAGATGATCATCGCCAACCACCCGTCGCTGATCGACGTGGTGTTTCTCATTGGCCTGGTGCGCCAGGCCAACTGCGTGGTCAAGCAGAGCCTGTTCGACAACCCATTCACCCGCGGTCCGGTCAGCGAAGCCCAGTACATCGGCAACGACGGCAGCCTGGACATGCTCGACACCGCCGTGGAGTCGCTGCGCCAGGGCCAGCCACTGGTGATCTTCCCCGAAGGCACGCGCACCTCGCCCGGCCAGGCGCCGGCCTTTCATCGTGGCGCCGCCGCAATCGCCCTGCGCGGTGCGAAGATCATCACCCCGGTGACCATCCAGGTCAGCCCCACCACGCTGACCAAGAATGAACCCTGGTACCGCATTCCCAGCCGCCGCGTGCACTTTACCCTCAAGGTCGGCGCCGATATCGATCCTCAGGCCTTCGCCGCCCTGGGCCCCGCCCCCAAGGCATCGCGGCTGCTCAACGACCATCTGCACCACTACTTCATCAAGGAGCTCGCCGCCAATGAGCGTGCCACAGCAAGACCTGAACCGTGACCTCAAACAGCTGATCATCGACGCCCTGGGCCTGGAAGACATCAGCGTTCAGGACATCGACGATGAACAACCCCTGTTCGGCGAAGGCCTGGGCCTGGACTCGGTAGACGCACTGGAACTCGGCCTGGCGATCCAGAAGCGCTACGGCTTCAAGATCGACGCCGATGCCAAGGACACCCGCAACCACTTCAGCAACGTCGCCACGCTGGCGGCATTCGTCACCGCCCGTCAGGCCGCCTGAGAACGTACCATGCAAACCCGCGAAGACATCTTCAACATCCTGCGCGACGCTCTGGTCGAACTGTTCGAACTGGAACCGGCCAGCATCTCTCTGCAATCCAACCTGTATCAGGACCTGGAAATCGACAGCATCGATGCCGTCGACCTGATCGACCACATCAAGCGCCAGACCGGCAAGAAGATCGCCGCTGACGATTTCAAGTCGGTACGTACCGTCAATGACGTGGTCGAGGCCGTGTTCCGCCTGGTAAACCCGACGGCATGAAACGCCTGATCGGCCTCGGTCTGCTGTTGGCCGGCCTGCTCTATCCGTTTGCCGTGCATTTCGGCATGGCCCATTTCGCCCCCTGGCAATTCGGCCTGCTGCTTGGCGCCCTCTGGCTGGCCCGCGCCCTGAGCGCGCCGCGCCGCCCGGGCAGCCTGTGGATGGCGCTGGCGGCGCTGGCATTCTGTGGCGTGCTGGGGCTGTCCGACAGCCAGCAACTGCTGCGCTGGTACCCGGTGCTGATCAGCGCCTTCATGCTCGCCCTGTTCGGCAGCACCCTGCTGCACGGCATGCCCATGGCCGAGCGCCTGGCGCGCCTGCGTGACCCTGAATTGCCACCCCGGGCCGTGCGCTACACGCGCCGGGTGACCGAGGCGTGGAGCCTGTTCTTTCTGTGCAACGGCCTGATCGCCGCCAGCCTCACGCTGTGGGCGCCACTGCGCTGGTGGACCCTGTACAACGGCGTGATCGCCTATGCCGCGATGGGCCTGCTGTTCGCCATCGAATGGCTGATAAGACAACGTGTGCGAGGACGCTCATGAACTGGATCAACCTCGAACACCTGCTGCGCCCGCTGGAAGCGCCGCGCCAGGTGACCCAGGCGCCGGCCCTGGACCACGCCGCACTGTGCCGGCAGGCCCTGCAGTTGGCCGGTGGCCTGCGCCAGCGTGGGGTCAAACGCCTGGCAGTGCATCTGGAAGACGCCGCGCAACTGGCGGCCGCGCTGCTGGGCGCCTGGCGGGCCGGAGTCGAGGTGCTGCTGCCCGCCGACCTGCAACCGGCAACCCGCGAGCGCTGGAATGCCCAAGTCGACCTGTGGCTCAGCGATCAGCCAGGCGATGCCACGCTGGAGGCCTTGCTGGGCAACGCCCTGGAACCTGCCGACCTGGATCTGGCGCAGTGCCGGATCAGCCTCTGCACCTCCGGCTCCAGCGGCGAGCCAAAGCGCATCGACAAGCAGCTGCGCCAGCTGGCCAACGAAGTGACCGCCCTGGAACGACTATGGGGCAGCACCTTGGGCGATGCGTGGATCATCGGCAGCGTCGCCACCCAGCACATCTATGGGCTGCTGTTCCGCGTGCTCTGGCCCCTGTGCGCCGGGCGTGGCTTCGAGCGCCGCCCGCTACCCTTCCCCGAAGACCTGCAACGTGCCAGCCGCGAACACCCGGCATTTGCCTGGGTGGCCAGCCCGGCGCTCCTCAAGCGCATGGGCGACAACCTCGACTGGGCGGCCCTGCGCCCGGTGCGCCTAGTGTTCTCGTCCGGCGGCGAACTGCCGGCGGAGGCTGGCGAGCGCCTGCACCAGCGCCTGGGCCAGTGGCCGGCGGAAATCCTCGGCAGCTCGGAAACCGGCGGCATCGCCTGGCGTCAGGGCGAAGAACTGTGGAGCCCGTTCGCCGATGTGCAACTGAGCCAGGATGAGCAAGGTGCCTTGCGCATCGCCTCCAGCTACCTGCCAGCCGGCCATGTCGAGCAGAGCGCCGATGCCGTCGAGTTCGTCGAAGGCGGGCGCTTCCGCCTGCTCGGGCGCCTGGACCGTATCGTCAAGCTGGAAGAAAAGCGTATCTCCCTGCCGATGCTCGAACAGGCCCTGTGCAGCCACCCGTGGGTCGCCGAAGCGCGCCTGGGCATGATCGAGGAAGGCCGCGCCTTCCTTGGCGCGCTGCTGGTGCCAAGCCCGGCAGGCCTGCACACATTGCGCAACCTTGGCCGTCGGGCGCTGGTCGACGGCCTGCGCACGCACCTGGCCAGCCACTGCGAAGCGCTGGCCCTGCCACGCCGTTGGCGGTTGCTGCGCCGCCTGCCGCTGAACAGCCAGGGCAAGCTGCCCCAGGCCAACTTGCAGGCCCTGCTGCTGGCCCAGCGCAGCCTGGCGCCCGAGGTGCTGGAACAGCGCCGCGAGGGCGACGAACTGCACCTGCGCCTGGCCGTGCCGCTGGACCTGGCGTGTTTCCCCGGGCACTTCCCGCAGACCCCGGTACTGCCGGGCGTGGTCCAGATCGACTGGGCCATCGACCTCGGCGGCGAACTGCTCGATTGCGAGCGGCGCTTCAGCGGCATGGAAGTGCTCAAGTTCCAGCAGCTGGTGCGCCCAGGCGATGAACTGGCGCTGACCCTGCGCTGGGACAGCGCGCGCGGCAAGCTGTACTTCACCTTCACCTGCGCTGGGTTGCCCTGCTCCAGTGGCCGTATTCTGCTGGAGGCCGTCTGTGCATAAGCCCTGTGCGGTGATCCCGGTGTACAACCACGAGCAGGCAGTGCCGGCCGTGGTCGCCGACCTGCTGCGCGCAGGCCTTCCCTGCGTGCTGGTAGATGACGCCAGCTACGCGCCCTGCGCCCAAGTGCTGGGGCGCCTCGCCGGCCAGCCTGACGTGCACCTGGTGACCCTGGCGGTCAACCAGGGCAAGGGCGGCGCAGTCATGGCCGGCCTGCGCGAAGCCGCACGGCTCGGTTTCAGCCATGCCCTGCAAGTGGACGCCGACGGCCAGCACGATCTCGCCGATGTCGGCCGCTTCGTCGAGCAATCGCAAGCTTATCCACAGGCGCTGGTGTGCGGTTATCCACAGTACGATGCCAGCGTGCCCAAGGGCCGCCTGTACGCCCGCTACCTGACCCACGTGTGGGTGTGGATCAACAGCCTGTCGCTGCAGATACCTGACTCCATGTGCGGCTTTCGGGTTTACCCGCTGCCGGCGACCCTGGCGATGATCGACAGCGTAAAGCTGGGCAAACGCATGGATTTCGACCCGGAGATTCTCGTGCGCCTGGCCTGGCGCAACCAGCCCATGAAGTGGCTGCCGACCCGCGTGCACTACCCACAGGACGGCCTCTCGCACTTTCGCCTGTTCCACGACAATGCGCTGATCTCGAAGATGCACGCCAAGCTGTTCTTCGGCATGTTGCTGCGCGCACCCCTGATACTCTGGCGCAGGTGGCGCGCATGAGCGAACAGCCACAACACTGGGCCGAGCACCAGGAACGGGGCAGCTTCTGGTTGATGAAGCTGACCGCGACCCTGGTGCGCCTGCTCGGGCGCCGTGTACTCAGCCCGCTGATCCACCTCATCGTCGCCTACTTCTTCCTGTTTGGCCGCCGCGCCCGACGCAGCGCCCGCCAGTACCAGCAGCGGCTGCACCAATGGAACGCCGGGCAAACCGCTGCGCCCAACCATTGGCAGGTGTTTCGCCAGTTCATGGCGTTTGCCGAGGCACTGTTGGACAAGCTCGATGTGTGGAACGGCAAGCTGCGCATCGAGGACATCGAGATCCACGACCCCGCCAACCTGCGCCAGCAACTGCGCGGTGCACGCGGGCAGATGCTGGTCGGTGCGCATTTGGGCAACCTCGAAGTGTGCCGGGCCCTGGCCGAGATTGGCGAACAGGTAACCATGAACGTGCTGGTACACACCCGCCATGCCGAGCGCTTCAACCGCCTGCTCGGTGAGGCCGGTGCCACTAACCTGCGGCTGATTCAGGTCAGCGAACTGGACCCAGCGGTGATGCTGCAGCTGTCCGAGCGACTGGAGCGCGGCGAGTGGCTGGCGATCGCCGGCGACCGCGTGCCCTTGCACGGCGCACGTACCGTCGAGGTGGATTTCCTCGGCCACCCGGCGGCCTTCCCGCAAGGCCCCTGGCTACTCGCCGGCATGCTCGAATGCCCGCTCAACCTGCTGTTCTGCCTCAAGCTCCAGGGCCGCTACCACATCACCCTCGAACCCTTCGCCGAACGCCTGCAATGGCGGCGCGGCCAGCGTGACCAAGTGATCGCCGAGTGGGCCACGCGCTACGCCGCACGCCTGGGGCACTACTGCGTCCAGGCGCCATTGCAGTGGTTCAATTTCTACCCTTTCTGGAAGACCGATGACGATGCATCCGCATGAGCCTGTCACCTTCGGCGAATCGCCGCTGGCAATCGAAGATGTCCTGGCCCTGGCCGAGCGCCGCGCGCAGGTAGCGCTGCAGAACGACGCCGCCTACCGTGAACGCATCGCCCGCGGCGCGCGCTTTCTCGACACCCTGCTCGACAAGGAAGGGGTGATCTACGGCGTCACCACCGGCTACGGCGACTCCTGCGTGGTGGCCGTGCCGCTGGAACACGTGGAGGCCCTGCCACAGCATCTGTACACGTTCCATGGCTGCGGGCTGGGCAAGCTGCTCGACGCCCCCGCCACCCGCGCGGTGCTGGCCGCCCGCCTGCGTTCGCTGAGCCACGGCGTTTCCGGTGTTCGCCTGGAACTGCTCGAGCGCCTGCGCGACTTTCTCGCCCACGACATCCTGCCGCTGATCCCCGAGGAAGGCTCGGTGGGCGCCAGCGGGGACCTGACACCCTTGTCGTACGTGGCAGCGACCCTGTCCGGCGAGCGTGAGGTGATGTACCAGGGCCAGCGCCGCAGCAGTGCCGATGTGCACCGCGAGCTGGGCTGGCAACCGCTGGTACTGCGCCCCAAGGAAGCCTTGGCGCTGATGAACGGCACCGCGGTCATGACCGGCCTGGCCTGCCTGGCCTATGCCCGTGCCGATTACGTGCTGCAGTTGGCCACGCGCATCACCGCGCTCAATGTGATCGGCCTGCAGGGCAACCCGGAGCACTTCGACGAACGCCTGTTCGCCGCCAAGCCGCACCCCGGCCAGACCCAGGTCGCCGCCTGGCTGCGCCAGGACCTGGCCATCGACGCACCACTGCCACCACTGCACCGCCTGCAGGACCGCTACTCGCTGCGCTGCGCCCCGCATGTACTCGGCGTGCTGGCCGACAGCCTGGGGTGGTTGCGCGGGTTCATCGAAACCGAACTGAACAGCGCCAACGACAACCCGATCATCGATGGCGACGCTGAGCGTGTGCTGCACGGCGGGCACTTCTATGGCGGGCATATCGCGTTTGCCATGGACAGCCTGAAAACCCTGGTGGCCAACGTCGCCGACCTGCTCGACCGCCAGCTGGCGCTGCTGGTGGACGTGCGCTACAACCACGGCCTGCCGAGCAACCTTTCCGGCGCCGACGCCGAGCGAGCGATGATCAACCACGGTTTCAAGGCCGTGCAGATCGGCGCCAGCGCCTGGACTGCCGAGGCCCTGAAGCAGACCATGCCGGCCAGCGTGTTCTCGCGCTCCACCGAGTGCCACAACCAGGACAAAGTGAGCATGGGCACCATCGCCGCACGCGATGCCCTGCGGGTGCTGGAGCTGACCGAACAGGTTGCCGCCGCCTCGCTGCTGGCCGCCAACCAAGGTGTTTGGCTGCGCAGCCGCCAGGCCGACGCACGGCCACTGCCGCCAGCCCTGGCGCACATGCACGAAGCACTGCTGGCGGACTTCGCTCCAGTCATCGAAGACCGCGCCCTGGAAAGCGACCTGCGCCACTGTCTGCAGCGTATCGCCCAGCGCCACTGGAGGTTGCATGCGTAACCCCGGGGTCTTCCATGTCGACAGCGAGATCGTCGTTCCCTTCTTCGACGTCGATAGCATGCACATCGTCTGGCACGGCCATTACGTGAAGTACCTGGAGGTGGCCCGCTGCGCCCTGCTCGACCGCCTGGCCCACAATTACCTGCAGATGCAGGCCAGCGGCTACGCGTGGCCGGTGATCGACCTGCAACTGCGCTACATCCGCGGCGCCACCTTCGGCCAGCACCTTACCGTGCGCGCCAGCCTGGTGGAGTGGGAAAACCGTCTGAAGATCCACTACCTGATCAGCGACGCCATGACCGGCGAACGCATGACCCGGGCCAGCACCGTGCAGGTCGCGGTGCATATCGACAGCGGCGAGATGCAGTTGGCCTCGCCGCAGGTGATGCTCGACGCCGTGCAGCAGGTGCTGGCATGAAACACAGCCTGTACCGGTCATTCTCGGCACTGCGCCCTGGCTCGAACTCGGGCAGATCAGCGCGAGCACAAGGCCGCTCCCGCAAGATCCTCGCTGTAATCGTGATGTCGCTCATCAGCCCTTTGGCCTTCGCCTTCGGCCTCGACGACCTGCAAAAGCAGCTGAGCGCGCCGGCGGTGATCAAGGGTCCGTTCATCCAGGAAAAGCATCTGCGTGCCCTGCCCCAGCCCCTGTTGAGCAAGGGCCGCTTCGTGCTGGCCCGCGACCTTGGCCTGCTGTGGCTGCTGCAAACGCCACTGCGCCAGGATTACCGCATCGACGCCCAAGGCATTGCCCGGCGCGACCCGAGTGGCTGGCAAACCCTGCCCAGCCGCAGCGCCGGGGCCGAGCAGAACCGCCTGTTCTTCGCTGTGCTGCAAGGCGACAGCAGCGGCCTGCAACGGGACTTCGAGTTGAGCCTGAGCGGCGAGGCCGAGCAGTGGCAATTGCGCCTGACGCCCCGTTCGTTGCTGCTCAAGCAGGTCTTCACCCACATCGACATCAGCGGGGGGCGCTATGTCGAGCGCATCGTGCTGAGCGAAACCCAGGGTGACAGCACCGTGCTGCGCATGCCCGACAGCAGTGGCAGCGCTGCCCTGAGCGACGCGGAGCGCCGTGATTTTGCCAACTGAACGCCTGTTGCCGCGCCTGTTCGTCTGCCTGCTGCTGGCCATGCTGGCGATTGCCGCTTGGCAGTGGCATCGCGGCGCGCCGCTGTCCGCCGACCTGATGACCCTGGTGCCCGGGGCCACCGAGGACCCACTGGTCAAGCGCGCCGAACAACGCATGCAGGAGCCGCTGAACCGCGAGCTGCTGGTGCTGGTCGGCCATGCCGACCGCCAGCAGGCGCTGGCCATGGCGCAGAAACTGGCCGGGCAATGGCAGGCCAGCGGCCTGTTCGAAAAGGTCCAGTGGAGCCTGCAGACCGACCTGCAGGCGGTGCGTGAACAACTGCTGCAAGGCCGCCTGGCGATGCTGGCGGCCGAGGACCGGAAACAGCTGGTCGAGCACCCGGACGCCTTTATCGAGCAACGCGTGGAAAGCCTGTTCGACCCCTTCGCCGGTTTCAGCCTGGTGCCCAGCCAGGACGACTGGCTGGGCCTTACCGGGCGTATCCAGAACAGCCAGCCGAAGCCGGCCAATGTCGAACTGGATACCACCAGCGGCGCACTGGTCGCTCAGGCCGACGGCCAGGCCTGGGTGCTGCTGCGCGCGCGCACCGTGGGCAACGCCTTCGACCTGCACCTGCCCTTGCAGGTAGCCGAACTGCTCAAGCAGAGCCGCGCCCAGGCCGGCCAGGCCGGTGCCCACCTGCTGGCAGCCAGCGGCCTGCTGCACGCCGCTGCCGGCCAGCAACAGGCCAGCCGGGAAATCACCTGGGTCGGGGGTGGCGCCACACTGGGCATCCTGTTGCTGTTGCTGCTGACCTTTCGCCGTTGGCGGGCGTGGCTGGCGTTCGTCCCGGTACTGGTGGGCATGCTGTTCGGCTCGGTGGTGTGCGTAGCGCTGTTCGGCCAGATGCACGTAATGACCCTGGTACTCGGTTCCAGCCTGATCGGCGTGGCGGTCGACTACCCGCTGCACTACCTGTCCAAGGGCTGGAGCCTCAAGCCCTGGCGCAGCTGGCCAGCTATGCGCCTGACCTTGCCGGGCATGAGCCTGAGCCTGGCCACCAGTTGCATCGGCTACCTGGCCCTGGCCTTCACGCCGTTCCCGGCACTGACCCAGATCGCCGCGTTTTCCGCAGCCGGCCTGGTCGGCGCCTACCTGAGCGCGGTGTGCCTGCTGCCGGCGCTGCTGGCCACGGTCGAACTGCAACCGGCGCAATGGCCGCTGCGCATCGCCGAAACCCTCACCACCTGGCGCGAGCAATTGCTGCGCAAGGTGCCCAGCGGCGCCTTGCTGGCTTTGGCGCTGTCGTTCTGCGCCGCTGGCCTGTGGCAGCTGCAAACCCACAACGACATCCGCCAGTGGGTTGGCACCCCGCCGCAACTGATGGAAGAAGCCCAGGCGGTGGCGCGCATCACCGGCTACCAGCCCACCAGCCAGTTCTACCTGGTACGCGGGGCCGATCAACAACAACTGCTGGGCCGCCTCGAGGCGCTGTCCGGCGAGCTTCAAGAGCTGGTCGAGCTGGGCAAGCTCAAGGGGTTCATGAGCCTCAGCCAGTTGGTTGCCAGCCCGGCCGCTCAAGGCCAGGTACGCCAGGCACTGGCCGTACTGCCGCAACACTGGCAGCCACTGCTGGCCCTGGGCGTTCCGCAGGCCGCGCTGGCCGCGCAGGCTGATCAGCTGCGCCAACTGCCGGACCAGGTTATCGAGCACGTCCTGGCCGGCCCGCTCGGCGAAGCCTGGCGGCCGTTGTGGCTGGGCCAGCAAGACAGCGGGGTAGCCGCCATCGTCAGCCTGCAAGGCTTGAGCGACACCGCGCTGCTGCACCTACAGACCGATGGCCTAGATGGCGTGCAACTGATCGACCGCCTCGGTGAACTGAACCAGCTGTTCGCCGCTACCCAGGTCAGTGCGGCGGAGCTCAAGTTGCTGTCCTGCGCGCTGATCCTGGTGCTGCTGGTGCCGCCGTTCGGCTTGCGTGGTTCACTGCGTATCGTCGCCCTGCCGCTCTTGGCGGCGCTGTGCAGCCTGGCCAGCCTCGGCTGGCTCGGTCAACCGCTGACCCTGTTCAGCCTGTTCGGCCTGCTGCTGGTGACCGCCATCAGCGTCGACTACGCGATCCTCATGCACGAGCGCATCGGCGGCGCGGCGGTTAGCCTGCTCGGCACCTTGCTGGCGGCGCTGACCACCTGGCTGTCGTTCGGCCTGCTGGCGCTGTCGAGCACACCGGCAGTGAGCAGTTTCGGCCTGGCCGTGAGCCTGGGCCTGGCGTTCAGCTTCCTCCTGGCCCCTTGGGCGGCCCCCCGTGATGGAGCGCAACCGCACCCATGACCCCGCTGTCGCTCTGGGCCATGGCCCTGTGTCTGTTCGCCCTGTGGGTGCTCGGCCTGCGCCGTGTCGCCGCACTGGCCCAGCACATCCTTTCGAATTCCGTTTCCATGGCAAGGAGCCCTCATGCCGAACATTGAACTGCAACAACGCCAGGTGCTGGTGATCGGTGCCGGCCCGTCCGGCGCCATCGCCGCCGCGCTGCTCAAGCGCCAGGGCCACGACGTGCTGGTGATCGAACGCCAGCGCTTCCCACGTTTCTCCATCGGCGAAAGCCTGCTGTCCCACTGCCTCGACTTCGTCGAGGAAGCGGGCATGCTCGATGCCCTGCAAGCAGCCGGCTTCCAGCACAAGAACGGCGCAGCCTTCGCCTGGGGCGAGGAATACACCGCCTTCGATTTCGGCCAGACCTTCAGCCAAGGCAAGCCGAGCACCTTTCAGGTGCAGCGCGGGCGCTTCGACAAGCTGCTGGCCGACCAGGCCGAGGCTCAGGGCGTCGAAATCCGCTACGAGCACGAGATCGTCAGCGCCGACATGAGCGGTGAACGGCCGCAGGTGCGCGCCCGTCGCCCGGATGGCAGCGAATACAACGTGCAGGCGCAGTTCGTGCTCGACGCCAGCGGCTATGGCCGCGTACTGCCGCGCCTGCTCGACCTCGAGGCACCGTCGAACTTCCCTGTGCGCCAGGCAGTGTTCACCCACATCGAGGACCGCATCGACCATCCAGGCTTCGACCGCGACAAGATCCTCATCACCACTCACCCCCAGCACCGCGACATCTGGTTCTGGACCATCCCCTTCAGCGATGGCCGCACGTCGCTGGGCGTGGTCGCCGCCGCCGAGCGCTTCGCCGCCGCGCCCAAGGACCTGGATGCCTGCCTCAAGCACTTCGTGGCGCAGACCCCAAGCTTGGCCAAGGTCTTGGCCAACGCGGTGTGGGACACCCCAGCACGCACCATCGGTGGCTACTCGGCCAACGTCAAGGGCCTGCACGGCAAGGGCTACGCCTTGCTCGGCAACGCCGCCGAATTCCTCGACCCGGTGTTCTCCTCGGGCGTGACCATCGCCATGCGTTCGGCGAGCATGGCCGCCGGCCTGCTGCACCGCCAACTGCAAGGCGAGGCGGTGGACTGGCAGGGCGAGTTCGCCGAACCGCTCAAGCGTGGCGTCGATACCTTCCGCGTGTACGTGGAAGGTTGGTACGACGGCAGCTTCCAGGACGTCATCTACCACTCCGGCAGCTCGCCGGAGATCCGCGCCATGATCAGCTCGATCCTCGCCGGTTACGCCTGGGACGCCCGCAACCCCTTCGTCGCCGAGCCGAGGCGGCGCCTGCGCACCCTGGCCGAGCTGTGCGCGAGAGCCCCTGCATGAACCAGCGCCCGTTCCTCAGCGACACCTACGTCGAAGAAACCCGTATCGGTTTCCGCTTCCTTGCCAGCCACGTCTGGCAGCACCATGTGCTGCGCGTGGCGATCAACGACCTGCGCCAACTGTTCGACGGTGAGCCGCCGCAGGCGCCGGTGCTGCTCGACGCCGGCTGCGGCCAGGGCAAGTCGTTCAAGCACCTGCAACAGGTGTTCGCCCCGGCCAAGCTGATGGGCACCGATGCCGACCCGCACAGCCTTGAGCTGAGCGCCGCCGAGGCCCGCCGCCTGGGCCTTGAGGTGGAGCTGCGGGGCAGCGACTGCGCCCGGTTGCAGTACCCGGACGCCAGCGTCGATATCCTGTTCTGCCACCAGACCTTCCACCACCTGGTGGAGCAGGAAAAGGCCCTGGCCGAGTTCTACCGGGTGCTCAAGCCTGGCGGCTACCTGCTGTTCGCCGAGTCCACCGAAGCCTACATCGATACCTGGGTGATCCGCTGGTTCTTCCGCCACCCCATGCACGTGCAAAAGAGCGCCGAGGGGTACTTGCAGATGCTGCGCCAGCAAGGCTTCCAGTTCGGCCCGCGCAACGTCTCGTATCCCTACCTGTGGTGGAGTCGCGCCACGGACTTCGGCCTGCTCGAACGCCTGGGCCTGCGCACGCCACCTGCGGTCGGCCAGCGCGAAGAGACGCTGGTCAACGTGGTGGCGCGCAAGCCCCTGGAGCAGCCATGAAGCACCTGCTGGCCCTGGCCCTGTGCCTGCTGCTCGGCGCCTGCGCCGCACGCCCGCCGCTGCCGGCGCACATGCCTGCGCTGCAACTGCCGCAGCAGCTGCATGTCGAACGTGAACAGGCTGGCCAGCGCCAGGACTGGCTGCTGGTGATCCAGGGCGAGCACGGCTACCTGCGCTGGTCGCTGCTCGACCTGCTGGGCATTCCCCAGGCGCGTCAGCTGCTCGATGGCCAGCAGTGGCATGCCGATGGCCTGCTGCCGCCGAACCCGGCCGCGCGCGAGCTGTTCGCCGCCGTGCTGTTTGCCCTGACCCCGGCCGAGCAACTGCCGCAGCTTTATCCGCAGGCGCGCCAGCAGAATGAGCGCCGCTGGCTGGGCGATCGCTGGCAGGTCCGCTATCGCGCCGCCGACGCTTTCGACTTGAACCTCGGTGATGGCCTGCGTTATTCAGTCGACCCTCTGCCCCGCGAGGACACCCCATGACCGCCTACCTCAATGCCCTCGGCCTGGTCTGCGCCCTTGGCCAAGGGCAGGCCGAAGTGGCCGCGCGCCTGTTCGCCGGCGACTGCTCCGGCATGCAGCCGGCAGCGGGCTGGATCCCCGAGCGCCAGCCACCGGTCGGGGCGGTCATCGGCGCCCTGCCCGCCGTGCCGCTGCCCGAGCAGCACAGCCGCAACAACCAGTTGCTGTACACCGCAGCCCTGCAGATCGAGCCGGCCATCCGCCAGGCCATCGGCCGGTATGGCGCGCACCGCGTCGCGGTGATCCTCGGCACCAGCACCTCTGGCATCGCCGAAGCCAGCGCAGGCTTTTCGCAGTACCTGCAAAGCGGGCAGTTCCCTGCCAATTACCGCTACGCCGAGCAAGAGCTGAGCGCACCGGCCAACTTCCTCGCCGACTGGTTGCAGCTGAGCGGCCCGGCTTACGTGATTTCCACCGCCTGCACCTCCAGTGGCCGTGCCCTGCTCAGCGCCCGGCGCCTGCTCGACCTGGGCCTGTGCGACGCGGTGCTGTGCGGCGGCGTCGACAGCCTGTGCGGCCTGACCCTCAATGGCTTCAGCGCCCTGGAGGCGATCAGCGAGCAGCGCTGCAACCCATTCTCGGTCAACCGCAACGGCATCAACATCGGCGAGGCCGCGGCGTTGTTCCTGATGACCCGCGAGGGCAACGCCGCAGGCAGTCACATCGCATTGCTGGGTGCCGGGGCCAGCTCCGACGCCCACCACATCTCTGCCCCCGACCCGACTGGCACTGGCGCCTTGCAGTGCATGGGCAAAGCACTGGACAATGCCGGCCTTGCACCAGCGCAGATCGATTACCTGAACTTGCACGGCACTGCCACGGCGCATAACGACGCCATGGAAAGCCTGGCCGTGCATACGCTGTTCGGCGCCACGCTGCCCTGCTCGTCGAGCAAACCGATGACCGGCCACACGCTTGGCGCCGCCGGCGCGCTGGAAGCGGCGTTCTGCTGGTTGAGCCTGAGCGGGCACAACCCCGAGGGGTTGCTGCCGCCGCATGTCTGGGACCGCCAACAGGACCCGGCACTGCCGGCCCTGGCCTTGGTCGACGGCAGCCAGCGCATGGGCACGCAACGCCCACGCCGTTTGATGAGCAACTCGTTCGCCTTCGGCGGCAACAACGTCAGCCTGATTCTCGGAGACACCCCATGATCCCCTGGCCACTGGCCGAGCTGCTGCCCCACGCCGGCGACATGATTCTGATCGACCAGGTCGACAGCTGCGACGACGAGCAGATCCACACCCGCGCCACCGTGCGCCCCGGCGGCCTGTTCAACCGCGCCGATGGCAGCCTGCCGGCCTGGCTCGGCGTCGAGCTGATGGCCCAGAGCGTGGCGGCCTATGCCGGTTGCCGGGCGCGGCGCAATGGTCAGCCGGTGGAACTGGGCTTTCTGCTCGGCACACGCAAGTTCGAATGTGATGTCGAGCACTTCCCGGCCGGCGCCGAACTGCACATCCACGCCCTGCGTTCGCTCGAAGACGAGAACGGCATGGGCGTGTTCGAATGCCACCTGCGCGGCCCCGGTATCCATGCCAGTGCCCGCCTGAACGTCTACCGCCCGCCCCAAGCGGCCAGCTACCTGGCCGAAGCACGCCCAGAGGAACCTTCCCATGACTGATACCATTCTGGTCACCGGCTCGAGCCGGGGCATCGGCCGCGCCATCGCCCTGCGCCTGGCCCGGGCCGGCTACGACCTGGTGCTGCACTGCCGCAGCGGCCTGGCCGAGGCCCATGCAGTGGCCGAGGAAATCCGCGCGCTGGGCCAGCAGGTACGGGTGCTGCAGTTCGACATCAGCGATCGCGCTGCCTGCCGGGCCATTCTCGAAAGCGACGTGGAACGCTTCGGTGCCTACTACGGCGTGGTCTGCAACGCCGGCCTGACCCGCGACGGGGCCTTCCCGGCGCTCACTGACGAAGACTGGGACCAGGTGTTGCGCACCAACCTCGACGGCTTCTACAACGTCCTGCAGCCACTGACCATGCCGATGATCCGCCGCCGCGCGCCGGGGCGCATCGTCTGTATCACCTCGGTGTCGGGGCTGATCGGCAACCGAGGCCAAGTCAACTACAGCGCCTCCAAAGCGGGCCTGATCGGCGCCGCCAAGGCCCTGGCAATAGAACTGGGCAAGCGCCGCATCACCGTCAATTGCGTGGCCCCCGGGCTGATCGACACGGCCATGCTCGACGAACACGTGCCGGTGGACGAGCTGCTGAAGATGATCCCCGCCGGGCGCATGGGCACACCGGACGAAGTGGCCGGCGCGGTGAATTTCCTGATGTCGCCCGAGGCGGCGTACATCACCCGCCAGGTCCTGGCGGTGAACGGGGGGCTATGCTGATGCGCCGCGTCGTCGTCACCGGCATGGCCGGGATCACCGCCCTGGGCAGCGACTGGGCGAGCATCAGCGGGCATTTCGCCAACCAGCGCAGCGGCATCCGCCGCATGGACGAATGGGACCGTTTCGAGGAGTTGAACACACGCCTGGCGGGCCCCATCGATGATTTCAAGGTGCCAAGCCACTGGACCCGCAAACAACTGCGCAGCATGGGCCGGGTTTCGCGCCTGGCAGTGGCTGCCGCCGAGCGTGCCCTGGACGATGCCGGGCTGTTCGGCGACCCGAGCATCCGCGATGGGCGCATGGGCGTGGCCTGCGGTTCGTCCACCGGCAGCACCGACGAAATCAAGGCGTTCGGCAACATGCTGCTGAACTCGGTGGCTGATGGCCTGAACGCCAACTCCTATGTGCGCATGATGCCGCACACCACCGCCGCCAACATCAGCATCTTCTTCGGCCTCACCGGGCGCCTGATCCCCACCTCCAGCGCCTGCACCAGCGGCAGTCAGGGCATCGGCTACGCCTACGAGGCGATCAAGTTCGGCCGCCTGCCGCTGATGCTCGCGGGTGGCGCCGAGGAGCTGTGCCCGACCGAGGCGATGGTGTTCGACGCGCTGTACGCCACCAGCCTGAAGAACGACACACCCCACCTGAGCCCGCGCCCCTATGACAGCGGCCGCGACGGCCTGGTGATCGGCGAGGGCGGCGGCATGCTGGTGCTGGAGGAACTGGAACATGCCCTGGCCCGTGGGGCGAAGATCCACGCCGAAATCGTCGGTTTCGGCAGCAATGCCGACGGCCAGCACACCACCCGCCCTGAGCAGCTCACCATGCGCCGCGCCATGCAGTTGGCCTTGGAGGACGCAAACTTGTCGCCCGAGGCCATCGGCTACGTCAACGGCCACGGCACCGCTACCGAGCAGGGCGATATCGCCGAGACGCTGGCCACCAGCAGCCTGTTCGGCCCGCGTATGCCGATCAGCTCGCAAAAGTGTTTCCTCGGCCACACCCTCGGTGCCTGCGGTGCATTGGAGTCGTGGTTCAGCATCGAGATGCTCAACAGCGACCGCTACGTACACACGCTCAACCTCGATAATGTCGACCCGCGCTGCGGTGAACTGGACTACCTGCGCGGCGAGTTCCGCGCCATGAACCATCAATATGTGATGAACAACAACTTCGCCTTCGGCGGGGTCAACACCTCGTTGATCTTCCGTCGCTGGCACTGACGCAACCCAACCCCACTGAAACCAAGGAAGACCCGATGCGCCTGAAAACCTGGACCGCTGCCACCGCCCTGCTGCTCTGCGCCCTGCCGGGCGTCAGCCAGGCCCGTGACACCGCCCTGTACCTACCCTTCGAGAAAGTTGTGCAGCAGATGCTCAACGAGAAGAAGCTCGATGGCTCGGTGAAGTTCTACCTGGCTGGCGTACAGCCACGCGGCAAGGTCAATGTGATCAGCGCCAACGCGGTCACTAACAAGAAGACCAATGCCTTCAACAAAAGCGACGAAGCGGCCTGCGAATGGGCGTTGCAATCGGCCCTGCTGACCCTGCAGGACGCCGCGCGCAAGGTGAACGCCAACGCGGTGACCAATATCGCCAGCTACTACAAGAAGAACGAACGCAAGGATGCTGCGACCTACGAGTGCCATGCTGGCGCGGTGATCGCGGGTGTGGCGCTCAAGGGTGACCTGGCGCGCGTGAACTGATCGCTTCTGCAAACCTGGAAAATGTGTGAGCCAGCTTGCCGGCGATGGGCCGCAAAGCGGCCCTGAATCGCTACAAGACTGGCATCAGCCTTCAGGTTTGGCACTTTTAGCAGTGCCATCTCCAGGTCAATTCCAGTGAGTCAGCTCCATTAGGGCTGCTATGCAGCCCAACACTGGCAAGCCAGCTCTCGCCGGTGCGCGCAGGCCAGTCCAATCGTGCCCGCTTTTGCCCGCCTAGCCGTATACCTGCCCGGTCACCAACTCGGCAAACGCTCTCGCCATCGCCGACCCGCCTCGTTCACGCTGCACCAGCCACACCGCTGACGTCGCCTCTTCATCCAGTAAGGTACGGTACACCACGCCCTCGATGCGCATGCGTTGGAATGAAGCCGGCAGGACCGAAACCCCCAAACCCGCCGACACCAGCCCAATGATGGTCATGGCCTCCCCCGCTTCTTGAGCAAAATGCGGATTGAACCCCGCCTGCCGCGCCAGGCTGAGCAACTGGGCGTGCAAACCACTGCCGTAACTGCGCGGGAAGAACACGAACGGTTCGTGGGCCAGCGCCGCCATGTGCACACCGTGCTCGGTCCCTTCGGCCAGCGCATGCGAGGCATTGATCACCGCCACCAATGGTTCGCGAAACAACTCCGTGGCCACCAGCCCTTCCGGCAAGGGCATGGGCCGCATCAGCCCGACCTCGATGGACTCATCGAACACCCCCTCGGCGACATCGCGGCTGCTCATTTCCTTGAGGTTCAGGTGCACTGCCGGGAAACGCTGGCGGAAGGCATGAATAGCCTTGGGAATTTTCGAGGTGAAGGGGGCAGACGACGTAAAGCCGATCTTCATTTCGCCCAGCTCACCCAACTGCGCGCGGCGCGCGACATCAGCCGCCTTCTCAACCTGCGCGAGTACCTGACGCGCTTCCTCGAGGAACAGCCGGCCGGCCTCACTCAGCTCGACCCGACGATTGGTACGTTCGAACAGGCGCGCGCCCAACTCCTGTTCCAAGGCCTGGATCTGTTGGCTCAGGGGTGGCTGAGAAATGCCTAATTGCTGGGCCGCCCGCCCAAAGTGCAGCTCTTCGGCAACTGCAATGAAGTAACGCAGGTGGCGCAGTTCCATGGGCCCTCCAGAACAAGTCGTCAAACATCTTAAATAGGTCGAACAATATATTGGATCTAATCATTAGGCAGCTATATGATTTTTTCATTGCACCTGAGGTACCCACCCGTGAAGACTGCTGTAGCCCCCCTTCCTGCTGAGCCCGAGCCTGCCCCGCTGAACGACATCTGGATCGAGAAAGGCACCCCTGCCTTCATGAAGACCGTACTGGCCCTGTTCAGCGGTGGCTTCGCGACCTTCGCCCTGCTGTATTGCGTGCAGCCGATGATGCCGCTGCTGTCGCAGGAGTTTTCGATCAATGCCGCGCAGAGCAGCCTGGTACTGTCGGTGTCGACCGGCATGCTGGCGTTCGGCCTGCTGATCACCGGGCCGATTTCCGACCGCATCGGGCGCAAGCCGGTGATGGTGTTTGCCCTGCTCTGCGCCGCGTTATCGACCATCGTCAGCGCGGTGATGCCGACCTGGGAAGGCGTACTCGCCACGCGGGCGCTGGTCGGCCTGTCGCTGAGCGGCCTGGCAGCTGTGGCGATGACCTACCTGAGCGAAGAAATCCACCCCCAGCACATCGGCCTGGCCATGGGCTTGTATATCGGTGGCAATGCCATCGGCGGCATGAGCGGTCGCCTGATCACCGGCGTGCTGATCGACTTCGTCAGCTGGCACACGGCAATGCTGACCATCGGTGGCCTGGCCCTGATCGCAGCGCTGGTGTTCTGGAAGGTGCTCCCCGAATCGCGCAATTTCAGGGCGCAGACGCTGAAACCGCGCAGCCTGCTGGACGGCTTCGTCATGCACTTCAAGGACGCGGGCCTGCCCTGGTTGTTCCTCGAAGCGTTCCTGCTGATGGGCGCGTTCGTCACCCTGTTCAACTACATCGGCTATCGGCTGCTGGCCGAGCCCTATCACATGAACCAAGCGCTGGTCGGCCTGCTATCGGTGGTTTACCTGTCGGGTATCTACAGCTCGGCACAAGTGGGGGCGCTGGCAGATAAACTGGGACGCCGGCGGGTGTTCTGGGCGAGCATTCTGGTCATGGCGGGCGGGCTGTTGCTGACATTGGCCAGCCCCCTGGTGATGATTATCGTGGGGATGCTGATCTTTACCTTCGGCTTTTTCGGAGCGCATTCGGTAGCCAGCAGCTGGATCGGCCGGCGAGCGCTGAAGGCCAAGGGCCAGGCTTCTTCGTTGTACCTGTTCTGCTATTACGCGGGGTCGAGTGTGGCGGGCACGGCAGGTGGGGTGTTCTGGCACCAGTGGGGCTGGAGTGGTATCGGGCTGTTCATCGGCAGCCTGCTGACGGTGGCGTTGCTGGTGGCATTGCACCTCAGCAAGCTGGCGCCCAAGGCTGCCTGAACAGGGTTGCGCTGCAGCCCAATCGCCGGCTTGCCGACGATTGGGCCCTCAGGTCAGTTAACGATCTCGACGATGTCCACATCCACTTCACGGCTCATCAGGTGCTTTTCCACCTCACCGGTCAGCTTGACCTTGGTCTTGTCGTTGAACGGCGTCGGCGGCAGGTCTTCATCATCGATCTCGACGGAGATAGTGCCGGTGTTGTCCTTGAATTCGTACTTGTCGTCATTGTTGACCTTCTTGGTGACATACCCCTGCAGCACTACGGGGGTGTCATCGGCTGCGTCATTGGCCGCGGCGACGGTAGTCACCGCCTGAGCGCCTGGGCCGGTGTAACCGGCGGCCAAGGCAGCGGTACTGAACAAGGGGGCGAGAATCAGAGCGAAGTAGCGAGCTTTCATGAGGTTCGGGTCCTGTTTCGGTTTCGATGGGACCAGATTAGCGACGATCGCTGAATTAAAACTTAATGCAACAAAACCAGGGCATGGCACCGGCTTTGCCGGTGATCGCCGACAAGCCAGCCACAGCTGACCGCACCTCGTGGGAGTACCTGTCTTGCGCAACTGCTAAAAGCTGGCGCGGCCCCTGTGGGAGCCGGCTTGCCGGCGATGGGCCGCAAAGCGGCCCCGATTCGCGTGACTGGCCAGCACTCAGATCACTGGTGGTACTGCGCGGACAGTCCATGCACGGCGTTGATGAACACGCCCGCATGCTCCGGGTCGACCTCCGGCGTAATGCCGTGACCGAGGTTGAACACATGGCCGGTACCCTTGCCATAGCTCGCCAGGATCCGTGCCACTTCGTTGCGGATGGCCTCGGGCTTGGCGTACAGCACGGTCGGGTCCATGTTGCCTTGCAGGGCAACCTTGTCACCCACGCGGCGGCGGGCGTCGCCGATCTCGCAGGTCCAGTCCAGGCCCAGTGCATCAGCGCCGGCTTCAGCGATGCTCTCCAGCCACAGGCCGCCATTCTTGGTGAACAGGATTACCGGCACCTTGCGCCCATCGTGCTCACGGATCAGGCCGCTGACGATCTTGCGCATGTAGGCCAGGGAGAACTCCTGATACGCCGCCGCCGACAGGTTGCCGCCCCAGGTGTCGAAGATCTGCACGGCCTGGGCACCGGCCAGAATCTGCCCGTTGAGGTAGCTGGTGACCGACTGTGCCAGCTTGTCCAGCAGCATGTGCAGGGCTTGCGGGTTGTCGTAGGCCATCGCCTTGGTCTTGCGGAAGTCTTTGGACGAGCCACCTTCGACCATGTAGGTGGCCAGGGTCCATGGGCTGCCGGAGAAACCGATCAGCGGCACACGGCCGTTGAGCTCGCGCCGAATGGTGCTGACGGCATCCATCACGTAGCCGAGGTCTTTCTGCGGATCAGGGATGGCCAACGCTTCGATGTCGGCCGGGGTGCTGATGACCTTCTTGAAACGCGGGCCTTCGCCGGTCTCGAAGTAAAGGCCAAGGCCCATGGCATCGGGAATGGTGAGGATGTCCGAGAACAGGATCGCTGCGTCGAGCGGGTAGCGTTCCAGCGGCTGCAGGGTGACCTCACAGGCGAACTGGGGGTTCATGCACAGGCTCATGAAGTCACCGGCCTTGGCGCGGCTGGCGCGGTATTCCGGCAGGTAACGGCCGGCCTGGCGCATCATCCATACAGGGGTGACGTCTACGGGTTGCTTGAGCAGTGCACGCAGGAAACGATCGTTCTTCAGGGCAGTCATGTCGGCATCCGGCAAAAAAGTGCGGGCATTTTCTCAGACGCCAGCGCAAAAGGCACGGTTGAGACCATGCGTTTTGTCTATTGGGTGCCGTGGATCAAACAATTTTGTATACAAAAACCGATGAGGCCGCTGTGCGGCCCCATCGGGCCGATCAGACTTCGAGGTAATCCAGGATACCTTCAGCAGCGTTGCGGCCTTCGAAGATGGCGGTCACCACCAGGTCCGAACCGCGCACCATATCGCCACCGGCAAATATTTTCGGGTTGCTGGTCTGGTGCTTGAACTTGCCTTTCTCCGGGGCCACCACGCGGCCTTGGCTGTCCATCTGGATGCCATGCTGCTCGAACCAGGGGGCCGGGCTTGGGCGGAAGCCGAATGCGATCACCACGGCGTCCGCCGGGAGGATTTCTTCGGAACCCGGGATTGGCTCAGGGCTGCGACGGCCACGGGCATCCGGCTCGCCAAGACGGGTCTCGACCACCTTCACGCCTTCCACCTTGTCTTCACCGACAATGGCGATCGGCTGACGGTTGTAGAGGAATTTCACGCCCTCTTCCTTGGCGTTCTTCACCTCTTTGCGCGAGCCTGGCATGTTGGCTTCGTCACGGCGGTAGGCACAGGTCACCGACTTGGCTCCCTGGCGGATCGAGGTGCGGTTGCAGTCCATCGCGGTGTCGCCACCGCCCAGCACCACGACCCTCTTGCCCTGCATATCGACGAAGTCTTGCGGCGACTTCTCGAAGCCCAGGTTGCGGTTGACGTTGGCGATCAGGAAGTCCAGCGCGTCATGCACGCCCGGCAGGTCCTCGCCCGGGAAGCCGCCTTTCATGTAGGTATAGGTACCCATGCCCATGAACACGGCGTCGTACTCGGCGAGCAGCTGTTCCATGGTGATGTCGGTGCCCACCTCGGTGTTCAGGCGGAACTCGATACCCATGCCAGTAAAGACTTCGCGACGATGGCTCAGCACGGTCTTTTCCAGCTTGAACTCGGGGATGCCGAAGGTCAGCAAGCCGCCGATTTCAGGGTTCTTGTCGAACACCACCGGGGTAACCCCGGCACGCACCAGCACGTCGGCACAGCCCAGGCCCGCCGGGCCAGCACCGATGATGGCAACGCGCTTGCCAGTCGGTTTGACCTTGGACATGTCCGGGCGCCAACCCATGGCGAAGGCGGTGTCGGTGATGTACTTCTCAACCGAACCGATGGTCACCGCGCCGAAGCCGTCGTTCAACGTGCAGGCCCCCTCGCACAAACGGTCTTGCGGGCACACACGGCCACAGACCTCCGGCAGGGTGTTGGTCTGATGCGACAGTTCGGCCGCGGCCAGGATGTTGCCTTCGGCGACCAGCTTCAACCAGTTCGGGATGAAGTTGTGCACCGGGCACTTCCACTCGCAATACGGGTTACCGCAGCCCAGGCAGCGATGCGCCTGCTCTACGGACTGCTGAGGCTTGAAGGGCTCGTAGATTTCCACGAACTCCTTCTTGCGCTGGCGCAGCAGCTTTTTCTTCGGGTCCTTGCGGCCCACTTCGATGAACTGGAAGTCGTTACTCAGACGTTCAGCCATTTTTCAAAACCTCTTAACAGCAGCTGCAAGCTACAAGCTGCAAGCCGCAAGACGATCACTTAAGCCGGGCGAACCTCGAGCTGCTCTTACTTGCAGCTTGAGGCTTGCCACTTGCAGCTGTTTTTACTGCGGGTTGGCACGGGTACTGGACAGCAGTTGCTTGAGATTGGCCGCCTTCGGCTTGACCAACCAGAAGCGCCGCACGTAATCGTCCAGGTTCTCCGAGAGCTCACGCCCCCACTCGCTGCCGGTTTCTTCCACGTATTCGCCAAGGACCCGCGCCAGGTGGCTACGGTAGGCTTCCATCGCTTCACCACTGATACGCTGGATTTCCACCAGTTCGTGGTTGAGCTTGTCGACGAAGCTGTTGTCCATGTCGAGCACGTAGGCGAAGCCGCCAGTCATGCCAGAGCCGAAGTTGTAACCGGTCTTGCCCAGGACGCAGACAAAGCCACCGGTCATGTATTCACAGCAGTGATCGCCAGTACCCTCGACAACAGCGTGGGCGCCGGAGTTACGCACAGCGAAGCGCTCGCCCGCGGTGCCGGCGGCGAACAGCTTGCCGCCCGTGGCGCCATAGAGGCAGGTGTTGCCGACAATGGCGCTGTGCTGGGTTTCGAACGGGCTGCCGGCTGGCGGCACGATGGTGACCTTGCCACCGGTCATGCCTTTGCCGACGTAGTCGTTGGCGTCACCTTCCAGGTACAGGTTCAGGCCGCCGGCGTTCCACACGCCGAAGCTCTGGCCTGCAGTGCCCTTGAAGCGGAAGGTGATCGGCGCTGCGGCCATGCCCTGGTTGCCGTGCAGCTTGGCGATTTCGCCGGAGATGCGCGCACCGATGGAGCGGTCACAGTTGCAGATGTCGAGCGCGAACTCGCCACCGGCCTGATCGCGGATGGCCGGCAGGGCCATTTCGACCATCTTCTCGGCCAGCTCGCCCTTGTCGAACGGCGGGTTCTTGTCGACTTCGCAGAACTGCGGCTTGTCGGCCGGAATGTGCGAGCTGCCCAGCAGCGGCGACAGGTCAAGGTGGTGCTGGCGCTCGGTATCGCCTGGCAGCACGTCGAGCAGGTCGGTCCGGCCGATCAGCTCGCCCAGGCTACGCACACCCAGCTTGGCCAGCCATTCGCGGGTTTCTTCGGCAACGAAGGTGAAGAAGTTGATCACCATGTCGACGGTGCCGATGTAATGGTCCTTGCGCAGCTTGTCGTTCTGCGTGGCCACGCCGGTGGCGCAGTTGTTCAGGTGGCAGATGCGCAGGTACTTGCAGCCCAGGGCGATCATCGGTGCGGTACCGAAGCCAAAGCTCTCGGCACCCAGGATGGCAGCCTTGATCACGTCCAGGCCGGTTTTCAGGCCACCGTCGGTCTGTACCCGTACCTTGCCGCGCAGGTCGTTGCCGCGCAGGGTCTGGTGGGTTTCGGCCAGGCCCAGTTCCCACGGGGCGCCGGCGTACTTGATCGAGGTCAGCGGCGAAGCACCGGTACCACCGTCGTAACCGGAGATGGTGATCAGGTCGGCATAGGCCTTGGCCACGCCAGCGGCGATGGTACCCACGCCTGCTTCTGCCACCAGCTTGACCGACACCAGGGCCTGAGGGTTGACCTGCTTGAGGTCATAAATCAGCTGGGCCAGGTCTTCGATCGAGTAGATATCGTGGTGTGGCGGCGGCGAAATCAGGGTCACGCCCGGTACCGCATAGCGCAGCTTGGCGATCAGGCCGTTGACCTTGCCGCCTGGCAACTGCCCACCCTCGCCCGGTTTGGCGCCTTGGGCAACCTTGATCTGCAGCACTTCGGCATTGACCAGGTATTCCGGAGTCACACCGAAGCGGCCGGTGGCCACCTGCTTGATCTTGGAGCTACGGAGGGTGCCATAGCGCGACGGGTCTTCACCGCCTTCCCCGGAGTTGGAGCGCGCGCCCAGGCGGTTCATCGCCTCGGCCAGCGCTTCGTGAGCCTCTGGCGACAGCGCGCCCAGCGAGATACCAGCAGAGTCGAAGCGCTTGAGGATCGCCTCCAGCGGCTCGATCTGATCCAGCGGCAGGGCCTGATCGGCCACCTTCACCTTCAGCAGGTCGCGGATCATCGATACCGGGCGCTGGTCGACCAGCGTGGTGTATTCCTTGAACTTGGCGTAGTCGCCCTGCTGCACGGCAGCCTGCAGCGTATTGACCACATCCGGGTTGTAGGCGTGGTACTCGCCGCCGTGGACGAACTTGAGCAGACCGCCCTGCTGGATCGGCTTGCGCGCGCTCCAGGCCTCGGCGGCGAGCAGCTTCTGGTCGCCCTCAAGGTCGACGAAACGCGCGCCCTTGATGCGGCTGGACACGCCTTTGAAGCTCAAGCCGACCACTTCTTCGGCCAGGCCCACCGCTTCGAACAGCTGGGCGCCACGGTAAGAGGCGATGGTGGAGATGCCCATCTTCGACAGGATCTTCAGCAGGCCCTTGGAGATGCCTTTGCGGTAGTACTTGAACACTTCGTCCAGATCGCCCAGCACTTCGCCGGTGCGGATCAGGTCGGCCAGCACTTCATACGCCAGGTACGGGTATACCGCAGAGGCGCCGAAGCCAAGCAGTACCGCGAAGTGGTGCGGATCACGGGCAGTGGCGGTTTCGACCAGGATGTTGCTGTCGCAACGCAGGCCTTTTTCCGTCAGGCGGTGATGGACCGCGCCAACGGCGAACGAAGCATGCACCGGCAGCTTGCCCGGGGCGATATAGCGGTCGCTGAGCACCAGCTGGGTCTTGCCTGCGCGAACCGCTTCTTCTGCCTGATCGGCGATGTTGCGGATGGCCGCTTCCAGGCCGATGCCTTCCTCGTAGTTGAGGTCGATCAGCTGACGGTCGAAGCCTTCGCGCTCCAGGTTCATCAATGAACGCCATTTGGCGGGCGAGATGACCGGGGAGCTGAGGATTACCCGCGAGGCATGCTCGGGAGATTCCTGGAAGATGTTGCGCTCGGCACCCAGGCAGATCTCCAGCGACATGACGATCGCTTCGCGCAGCGGGTCGATCGGCGGGTTGGTAACCTGGGCGAACTGCTGGCGGAAGAAGTCGTAAGGCGAACGCACGCGCTGCGACAGAACAGCCATTGGCGTGTCGTCACCCATCGAACCGACCGCTTCCTGGCCTTGCTCGCCGAGTGGGCGCAGTACCTGGTCACGCTCTTCGAACGTGACCTGGAACATCTTCATGTACTGCTTGAGCTGGTCAGCGTCGTAGCTGGCCGCGCCCTGGTCGTCGGTGAGGGTCGCCTGGATGCGCAAGGCGTGCTGACGCAGCCAGCGCTTGTACGGGTGGCGCGACTTCAGCCGGTTGTCGATGGCATCGGTGTCGAGGATGTGACCGGTCTCGGTGTCCACGGCGAAGATCTGGCCTGGGCCGACACGCCCCTTGGCGATGACATCTTCAGGCTTGTAGTCCCAGACGCCGATTTCCGACGCCAGGGTGATATAGCCATTCTTGGTGGTCACCCAGCGCGCCGGGCGCAGGCCGTTGCGGTCAAGCAGGCACACCGCATGGCGGCCTTCGGTCATGACGATGCCGGCCGGGCCATCCCACGGCTCCATGTGCATGGAGTTGTATTCATAGAACGCGCGCAGGTCGGCGTCCATGGTCTCGACGTTCTGCCAGGCTGGCGGTACCAGCATGCGCACGCCGCGGAACAGGTCGATGCCGCCGGTGACCATCAGCTCCAGCATGTTGTCCATGCTCGAGGAGTCGGAACCAACGCGGTTGACCAGCGGGCCGAGCGCTTCGAGGTCGGGGATCTGGTCGTTGGCGAACTTGGTGCGACGGGCCATGGCCCAGTTGCGGTTACCGGTGATGGTATTGATCTCGCCATTGTGGGCGAGGAAGCGGAACGGCTGCGCCAGCGGCCATTTCGGCAGGGTGTTGGTGGAGAAGCGCTGGTGGAACACGCAGATCGCGGTTTGCAGGCGCTCGTCGTCCAGGTCCGGATAGAAGGCCGCGAGATCGCGCGGCATCATCAGGCCTTTGTAGATGATGGTCTTGTGCGAGAAGCTGCAGATGTAGTGGTCGGCGTCGTGGGCGTTGGCCACGGACGAACGGCGACGGGCACTGAACAGCTTGATGGCGAATTCCTGATCGCTCAGGCCTTCACCGCCGATGAACACCTGTTCGATCTGCGGCAGGCGCTCCAGCGCCAGGCGGCCGAGCACGCTGGTGTCGATCGGGACTTTGCGCCAGCCAACCAGGGTCAGGCCGGCAGCGATGATTTCGCGGTCCATGTTGGCGCGAGCAGCTTCGGCTTTTACCGGGTCCTGGTTGAAGAACACCATGCCAACGGCGTACTGCTTTGGCAGGTCGACGGCAAAATGTTCCTGGGCTACGGCACGCAGGAATTGATCGGGTTTCTGCATGAGCAGACCGCAACCGTCACCGGTCTTGCCGTCGGCGTTGATACCGCCACGGTGGGTCATGCAAGTCAGGGCCTGCATGGCAGTTTGCAGAAGGTGGTGGCTCGGTTCGCCCGTCATATGGGCGATCAGGCCAAAACCACAGTTGTCCTTGAATTCTTCGGGATGGTACAGACCTGTTTTCATAGACACTTTCTCACCAGGTTCACCTCTCAACCGGAGGCAAATCTCTTTTTTAACAACCACTTACCATCCACGCCGATCAAATGCCAGCTTTTTTGCGGTGGCCATGGAAAACCATTGTTGCACAGCGACAGCGATACCCACAAATTTTCATGTCTCACCATTGAAAATTTATGTCGCAATATTGAATGTTTTGCGCCATGCGCCGTGATAGCGGCTTGGCTCGAGCCTGAAGCGTTCCAGCCATGACTGCAAGATTGGCTTGTGGCCGGCAGCCTGGGACAGAAAAGCCTGCCGCGCTCGGGCGCAGCAGGCTAGACGAAAGTCAGTTATCGCTCAGCAACTGGGCGGCGGGGTGGTGCCGCCCGGAAGGTATCAGCGGGCCGTAGCCAGCTCTTGTTGGACGCTGGCTACAGTACGTGGCCAAGGTTTACCAGCCTGAACCTTCGCTGGCAAGTTCTTGATTGCCGCAACCGCTGCATCGCGGTTGGCGAAGCTACCATAAGTGACCACGTAAAGCGGCTTGCCCTGCAGGGTTTTCTTGAAGTAGCGATAGTCGCCACCCTGCGCCTTGATGAAGGCCTGCGCCGACGCTTCAGAGCTGGTACCGAGGATCTGCACGACATAGTTGCCAGGCTTCTGCCCGGTGTACCAGCCACTGTTACCGCTCCCGCCAGCCGCTTTGGCAGCAGGCTTGGCGGTGGCAACCTGGGCCGGTGCCGGAGCAGGCTTGGCAGGTGCAACCGGCTTGGCCGGCTGGGTTGCTACCGGTTTCTGCGCAGGAGCAACCGGCTGAGCCGGCGGCGTGCTGGTAGTGGCCTGGGCCATGGTGGGTGCAGGGCCGGCAGCCTCACCCTGCGGTGGTGCGATGGTCGTGACCGTAGGCGGATTGCCCGGCTGCAGCGCAGTGCTGTCCGCCGGGCCACCTTCCTCACCATCCCCCATGCCGGCGGCCTGCGCCAGAGGCTCGCGCATCACCGGCTGCGACTGGCCAACCAGCGGCAGTGGCATCGGCTGCGACGACCCTGAGAACTCGATCGCCGGGTCAGCAGGCTTCCCTTCCCCCAGCGGCAATTGGGCTTGGGCCGTCGGCGCATCCGTGGCCGCCTTGTCGCTTTTCTTGGGCATGAGAACCGCGGCAGCAACGGCGACCACAACGACAGCGGATAGCGCGAGCACGTGTTTCTTAGGCATTTTGAACCCCATGGTTGGTCGCTTCGCCGAACTACGGCTGGCGATCATGGCTTCGATCAAAGTATCGCGGGCGACCTGGTTGATATTGCCGGGCCACCCGTCGGAGTGTTCGTGAATATCGACGATCTGCTCATGGGTGAACACCTCGATGCCCCGGCCTGCGCCTTCCAGGCGCTGCTCCAGGTACTCGCGGGTCTCTTCCTCGCTGTAGGGCGCGAGTTCAATGACGTGGAAACGTTCTTCCTCGACAGGGATCTCGTCCAACCCGGCGATCAGCGACGCTTCGCCGAACAGGAACACGTGCGGGCGCCCCTCCGGGACACCTGCAGCCAGCTCCAGCAACGCTTGGAGTGCCGACTCGTCGAGTTGTTCCGCATCGTCCACCAGTAAATAGACTTCCTGCCCGGTGAGGGCAAGCTGGACTACCTTGGAGAGGATCGCCTGAACGTCCGCCGTGGCCAGCTCAAGCGCCTGGGCCACCTGGCCCAGCACACTGGCGGCATCGCTGGCGCTACGGGCCGAGACCACTACGCTCTGCACCGACTGCTTGTTGGTGCTGGCCACCAAGGCCTGGCGCAGCAAGGTTTTACCACTGCCGACAGGGCCTGTAACCACCAGCATCAGCTGGCTGTAACGGGCCAGGTGGTGCAGTTGGCCGAGCACAGGCTTGCGCTGGGCAGGGAAAAACTTGAAGCCGGGCACACGCGGCGCGAACGGATCGTGGCTCAACTGGTAATGGTCGAGAAACGCCTCATCGGCATGCAAACTGGTCATTGCGCTGTCACAACCTCAAAGCTGGGCCACGATCGCGCGGTAATCCGCCGACAGCGTGGCCTGAAGAACCTCTTTCGGATAGTCGTCGGTCACCACGGCTTCGCCCATCTGGCGCAGGAGCACCAGACGCAAACGCCCATCGATCACCTTCTTGTCGACCGCCATATGCTCCATGAAATGCGCCGGGGTCATTTCCTGTGGTGGCACCACCGGCAAACCTGCATCCTGCAGCAGGCGGATTGCGCGATCGCGCTCGGACTGGTCGATCCAGCCCAGGCGCATCGACATCTCCAGAGCCATCACCGTGCCCGCTGCCACGGCTTCGCCGTGCAACCAGACACCGTAGCCCATGTGCGTTTCGATGGCATGCCCGAAGGTATGCCCCAGGTTGAGCGTCGCGCGCACACCGGACTCACGTTCATCAGCCCCGACCACGGCGGCCTTGGCTGCACATGAGCGCTGGATCGCTTCGGTCAGCGCCGCAGGTTCAAGGGCGCGCAAGGCCTTGATATTGTCCTCGAGCCAACCGAGGAAGGGCTTGTCGCAGATCAGCCCGTACTTGATCACTTCGGCAAGGCCCGCCGACAGCTCGCGCTCGGGCAGGGTCTTGAGGGTGGCGGTGTCGATCAGCACGGCATTGGGCTGATAGAACGCACCTACCATGTTCTTGCCCAGCGGGTGGTTGATCCCGGTCTTGCCTCCAACAGAGGAGTCGACCTGGGAAAGCAGGGTGGTGGGGACCTGGATGAAATCGACGCCACGCTGATAGCACGCGGCAGCGAAGCCGGCCATGTCGCCGATAACGCCACCACCGAGGGCCACCACCGTGGTGCGGCGGTCGTGCCGGGCGCGCAGCAGGCCGTCGAAGATCAACTGCAGGGTTTCCCAGTTCTTGTGGGCTTCGCCATCCGGAAGGATCACTGGCAGCACCGCATAGGCACCCAGCGTCTTGCTCAGACGTTCGAGATACAGGGGCGCGACGGTCTCGTTGGAAACGATGGCAACCTGCCGGCCGGCAATATGCGGCGCCAGCAGTTCTGGCTGGTCAAGCAGGCCTTCGCCAATGTAGATCGGGTAGCTACGCTCGCCCAGGTCGACCTTAAGTGTCTGCATGTATCCCCACAATGTACTTGGGCGCGGCGCCGGCTGAGCGACCCACGCGGTAACGTTGAACCTCGCCTCGGCCCTGGCCGAGAATAGTCCCGGCCTACCGGGGCGGCAATTGCTGCAAGCGTTCGAGAATATCCAGTACGACCATGCGCGGCGGCCGTTCGTCGGTTTCCACCACGATGTCGGCGATCTCACGGTACAGCGGGTCGCGCGCCTCGAGCAGGTTGCGCAAGGTCGCCTCCGGATTGGCGGTACGCAGCAATGGCCGATTGCGATCGCGCGCAGTACGCCCCACTTGCTGTTCCACCGAGGCATGCAGGTAGATCACCCGGCCGCCATGGTGCAGCGCGTGGCGGTTGGCCTCGCGCATGACCGCACCGCCGCCGGTCGCCACGACCACGCCATCGAGCGCGCAGAGCTCGGCGATCATCGCCTGCTCACGGTCACGGAAACCCGGCTCGCCTTCTTTGTCGAAGATCCACGGGATATTGGCGCCGGTTCGCAGTTCGATTTCCTTGTCGGAATCTTTGAACAGCAGGCGCAGCTCTTTGGCCAACAGGCGCCCGATGGTGCTTTTTCCAGCGCCCATGGGCCCTACAAGTATCAAATTTCGCACAGAATCAACGACTCACAGCAATCGCCTGGTCACTCATGATACGCGGAGTCAGGAAGACCAGCAGCTCGGATTTTTTCTCTTGTAATACATCGCGTCGAAACAGCCGCCCAACATACGGCAGATCGCCGAAAAATGGCACCTTGTCGACCACATTGTTTTGCGTGGTCGAGTACACGCCGCCAATGACGATGGTTTCCCCATCCGCTACCCGGACCTTGGCATTGACCTCGTTCTTGCGGATCGGCGGCACATCGTGCAAGGCATTGACGAAATCAGGCTCGTCCTTGGTCACCTTGACCGTCATGATCACCTTGCCGTCCGGCGTAATCTGCGGCGTGACCTCCAGCGACAGCGACGCCTCGCGGAATGCAACCGACGTAGCGCCACTCTTAGAGGTCTCCTGGTAAGGGACTTCGGTGCCTTTGAGGATACGGGCAGTCTCGTTATTGGCCGTTACCACCTTGGGCTGGGAGATGATTTCGCCATTACCGGTCTTCTCCATGGCGCTGAGCTCAAGGTCCAGCAGCACGCCCCCGCGCAATACGCCCAAGCCGATGCTGGAACCGGCCCGCTCCACCCCAAGATCGACAAATACGTCCGCGCCCAACGCAGGGGCTTCGCCATAGAGACGCGGGCCCCAGCGCACCCCAAGGCTGTGCTCGTAATCGACATTGGCCTCCACGATGCGGGCCTCGATCTCGACCTGCCGTACAGGCACATCCAGCTGCGCAACCAACTGGCGCAACTCGGCAAGCCGGTCCTCAGGCTGGTGAGCGACCAGCGTATTGGTGCGCACATCCACATGCAAACTACCGCGCCCAGTCAGAATGCCGTCATCGGCCAACGTAGCCAGCAGCAACTCGGCAAGTTCTGAGGCCGCGGCGTGTTGTATCGGCAGCAACTCCCGGCGCAACGGCTGCGACTGGGCCTCCAACTCCAACCCCATACGCGCCCCCAGCGCCTGCTCGGCCAGCTCAGCCGCTGGCGCCACCACCAGTACCTTGCCTTCTTCCCGCCGGGCCAGCCCCTTGCTGCGCAGCACCAATTCCAGTGCCTGATCCCACGGAACATCCTGCAGACGCAAGGTGATACTGCCCTGCACCGTGTCGCTGGCGACCAGGTTGATGCCGGCATAATCGGCCAGCACCTGCAACACAAGGCGCACTTCCACGTCCTGGAAGTTCAGCGAAACCGGTTCACCCTGATAAGGCGTCGCTGCCAGCGAAGGCATCGGCAGCAAGGCCGCCACCAGCCACTTCATCATCCCGTTCATTGTCCCGCGTGATCTCCCTGTCCACGCCCTTCCTGAGTGTCAGCACTGTGGTGCGCTCGCGCCAAATGCCCCCCACGAACAACCGTTCGCACACCTCGACCTGTTGCGCGTCCACGCGCACCACCACCCCCTCATCGCGCCCCAGCCGGTCACCGGCACGCACGCGATAGAGCCGCCCTGCAGACAACAGCAGAGCCTCGTGCTGCATGCCTCGGGACAAGCTGCCGACCATTTCCAGCTGAGCGAGCGGTATGTTGGCGAGCCCTTGCCTGACAGCGCGGCCCGACCAGCTTGAAAAGGGGTCGGCCACAGCTGGCCTGACCTGATCACGCGCAGGCAGCCAAGCCAGTGATTCCGGCTCTGCCACCGCCCCATCGGCGTGGAAGGCGTCGACACGCAGCCTTAACCTCAACACGCCCGGCCTGCCATGAGCACTGGCCAGATGCATATCACCGGCACGCAGCAGGCGAACCTGCCCAAGCCAATCATCGAGCCACATTCGCAGTGCCGCGTAACGCCCCACGACCTGCACATCCAGCGGTGTTCGGCCAAAACCTGGCTGATTCTGCTCATCCAGTACCTCAAGCCGCTCGAAATGCAGCCCATGCACATGCCCCGATGCGGCCAATTGGTCGAGCAGATCGCTGATTTCGCCGCCGGCCGCCAGACGCCATCGCATATCGTCCAAGTGGCGCTGGGCGTCGCTCAGCGCTTGCGGAGCATGCACACGAGCCGATACCTCGGCAGCCTTGGCCTGGTGCTTGTCGTCAAGGGCCTTTTGGTTTGCCTGGGCTGTGTGCTGCTGTTGCCGCCATTCCGGCCAACGCATCAGGCAGCCTGCCGCAACGACCAGGCACCCCGCAGCTATCGGCAGGGCACACCGGAACAGGCGCGAGCGCGCCACGAGCGCCTGCCAGTCCAGACGGGTGCGCAGTTTCACGACCAAGAGGCCGACATCCGCGCCTGCAGCAAAAACTTCTCACCAGCAGGCAAGCTCTCGATCCGCTTCAACTCCAGGTCGAGCAGTACCCCGGAGCGCCCGAGATCGCGCATCAATTGCGCTATCACAGCACTGGACGCAGCCAGCCCGACCACGTGCAACCGCTCACCCTCGACCTTCAGTTCGACCACCTGAACGCCCTCGGGTAATGCCCGCTCCAGCGCGCTGAACAGCGCCGTCAGATACCCTCGATCAGCGAACAGAGCGTCCAGCAGAGCGGTTTGGGCCTGTGCTGCGTCGAGGGCCTGGTGAATAACGTCAAGCTGCTGCAACTGCGTATCGAGACCAGCGATGGCGGCCTGCCGGCCCAGGTTGGCAGCCAACTGATGCTGCGCGCGCTGGCGTGCCAGCTGGTCCATCAACAACACCACACAAAGCGCCAGCACCACGCCGCCAATCAGCCTGAATTGAAAGCGGCGAAGTGCTGCCTGGCGCTGCTGCTCGCGCCAGGGCAGAAGATTGATACGCAGCATCAGCGCCAAGCCCCCAGCGCCAGGGCAGTCGCCAGTGCCATGTCGCCGTCGTGGCATACAAGGCCAGCCACCTGTGGCAATGGCCGGCAAGGCCTATTCAACTGGCTGCACAACTGATCGAGCCGACCTTGCTCAAGCAGCAGGCTTCCGGTCAGAAGCAGGTCCTGCACCTGTGGGTTATCGACAAACAGTTCATCCAGCCGGGCCAAGGGCACTTCGCGCCGCTGCGGCAACACACCTTCAGACCAGCCATGCAGCGTAGCGCTACCGGGTTCGAGGCGCAGCAACGCGGAGCCGTCTGCACGCGGTTGCGGCATCATTCGCCACAAGGCGATGCTGTCGACCTCCACGACCTCCAGCAGCAGGCCGGCCTCGTCGAACAGCGCTTCCAACGGCTGCAGCACGGTCTGCCGGCAAGCCACCACCAGAACATCACGCGCGTCAGCCTGGCCACAGGAAGGCCCCAAAACCTGGAAGTCCATCACCAAGTCTTCCAGCGGAAAAGGAAACAACCTGTCCGCATCAGCCAAGAGTTGCGCCTCCATCTCGGCCACCGGCTGGTCGGCCGGTAGCTGGCACAACTTGCAGATCACCTGCGAGGCAGGCAGCGCCACTGCGGCCCGCCGCTGGCGGCTGCCACTGCGCCGACAAGCGCGATGCAGCGCCGCCACTACGCGATCGGGCACCTGCCACCACTCACCAGCACCTACGGGCTCGAACGGCTCGGCCTCCCAGGCAAGACGCTCGCAGCGCCCTTTTCTGCGTTGCAGTTGTACAAGCCGAACCGAATCGGCGGCGATTTCAACCCCCAACAGTGAACCGGCATCCTTGCCCATGCGTCCAAGCATCGCTGCTCCTCTGTGTCAGCCCTGAAACCCGCACCAGCACCCAGGCTCGATGGCCAGACGGTGCAGCGGGCTGCCCGGCCGGTCACCCGGCGAGGCGAAAAATGCTTATAATGCCCAGCGTTTTTTTCGTCCGCCGGCTCCGTGCGCAACTCACCCCTCAACCTGGACACCCAAAAGCCTTGATACGCCTGCTGAAGTTCTTCTGGTGGTCTTTCGTCGCAGTCATCTGCGCGCTCGTACTCGGTGTGAGCGGTGCGTTTCTGTATCTTAGCCCCAACCTGCCGTCGGTCGATTCGCTCAGAAGCATCCAGTTGCAGATACCCCTGAGGGTGTACAGCAGCGATGGCAAGCTGATCGCTGAATTTGGCGAAATGCGCCGCTCGCCCATCCGCTTCGCGGACATTCCCCCGCAATTCATACAGGCGCTTCTGTCAGCCGAGGACGACAATTTCCTCAATCACTACGGCGTCGACCCGGGCAGCCTGATGCGCGCCGCGACCCAACTGGTGAAAACCGGTCACATACAGACCGGCGGCAGCACAATTACCATGCAGGTGGCGAAGAACTACTTCCTCACCAGCGAGCGCAGCTTCTCGCGCAAGACCAACGAGATTCTGCTGGCACTGCAGATCGAGCGCGAACTGACCAAGGACGAGATCCTTGAGCTGTACGTGAACAAGATCTACCTGGGCAACCGCGCCTACGGCATCGACGCTGCCGCACAGGTTTACTATGGCAAGTCGATCCGTGACGTGAGCCTGGCGCAGATGGCGATGATCGCTGGCCTGCCCAAGGCGCCGTCGCGCTTCAACCCTCTGGCCAACCCGGCGCGCGCAAAAGAGCGCCGCGACTGGATCCTGGGCCGCATGTACAAGCTCGGCAAGATCGACGAGGCGAGCTACCAGGCCGCCCTGGCCGAACCGCTCAACGCCAGCTACCACGTATCGGCACCAGAGGTGAATGCGCCCTACATCGCCGAGATGGCCCGAGCTGAAATGGTCGGCCGCTATGGCAGCGAGGCGTATACCGAAGGCTTCCGCGTCACCACCACCGTGCCGAGCGACATGCAGGAAATGGCCAACAAGGCCGTTCACGGTGGTCTGTCCGATTATGATGAACGCCACGGCTACCGCGGCCCTGAATCGCGCTTCCCGGGCAAAGGTCAGGCTGCCTGGCTGCAGGAATTGAACAAGCAGCGCACCTTGGGCGGGCTGGAACCGGCCATCGTCACCCAGGTCGAGAAGAGTGGCCTGAAGGTGCTGACCCGTGGCGGCAACGAAGAAGACGTCGCCTGGGACACCATGAAGTGGGCACGGCCGTTCATCAATAGCAATGCTCAGGGCCGGGCGCCACAATCGCCGGCGGACGTGGCCCAGGTCGGCGACCTGATACGCGTGCAGCGCCTGGACGACGGCACACTCAAATTCAGCCAGGTGCCGGCAGCGCAGAGCGCGCTGATCACGCTGGACCCTTACAACGGCGCCATTCGTGCACTGGTTGGCGGTTTCTCGTTCGAGCAGAGCAACTACAACCGCGCCATGCAGGCCAAGCGCCAGCCCGGTTCGAGCTTCAAGCCCTTCATCTATAGTGCGGCACTGGACAGCGGGTATACCGCCTCCAGCTTGGTCAACGACGCGCCGATCGTGTTCGTCGACGAGTACCTGGACAAGGAATGGCGACCGAAGAATGACAACAACACCTTCCTCGGCCCGATTCGTATGCGCGAAGCGCTGTACAAGTCGCGCAACCTGGTATCGATCCGTCTGCTGCAGGCCATGGGCGTAGGCCGCACCATCGACTACATCACAAAGTTCGGCTTCAACAAGCAGGACCTGCCGCCCAACCTTTCGCTGGCATTGGGCACCGCGACCCTGACGCCGATGGAAATCGCTACCGGCTGGAGCACCTTCGCCAACGGTGGTTACAAGATCAACCCGTACCTGATCGAGCGCATCGAGAGCCGCAACGGTGAGACGCTGTTCACCGCCAACCCTGCGCGCGTGCCGCAGGGCGCCGAAGACGATGCGGGCCTCGCGGCACCCGAGCAACCGATCAGCACGGCGTCGCTGCCAGGTGAGGGGCCGTCGGCTGCGAGCCAGCCGGCCCCTGCTCCACAAGTGCCGGTAACCGCCGAGCAGATCATCGATGGCCGGACCACCTATATCCTGACCAGCATGCTGCAGGACGTAATCAAACGCGGCACCGGGCGCCGTGCCCTGGCCTTGGGCCGTACGGACCTGGCGGGCAAGACCGGCACCACCAACGAGTCCAAGGATGCCTGGTTCTCTGGCTACAATGCCGACTACGTCACTACCGTGTGGGTAGGTTTCGACCAGCCGGAAACCCTGGGCCGCCGCGAATATGGCGGGACGGCTGCACTGCCGATCTGGATGAGCTTCATGGGCGCGGCGCTCAAGGACAAACCCAACCATCCGCCTGCAGAACCGGAGGGCATCCTCAGCCTGCGGGTCGACCCGGTGAGCGGCCGCGCCGCCTCCCCGAGCACGCCTAACGCTTATTTCGAGCTGTTCAAAGCTGAAGATTCGCCCCCCTCGGTAGACGAACTGGGCAACGGCGCAGCCCCCGGCAGCCCCCTCCCAGCCGACGAAGCGGCGCCCATGGATCTGTTTTAAGCGGCAAGCCGCAAGCCGCAAGCCTCAAGCCTCAAGCTGCAAGCGGCAAGCTGTTCTCGGCTGACTGACCCACCGCGCCAGTCAATGCTGACGCGGTCAGGCTTGTAGCTTGAAGCTTGAAGCTCGAAGCAAAAAAAAACCGGCTCATATGAGCCGGTTCTTTTTTGCGCCTTGCTTCAGCCGTTGAACACTTCGTCCACGCTGTTGAGCGGGTAGTGCTTCGGATATGGCAGGGTAGCTACGCCGGATTCGATGGCAGCCTTGGCTACGGCATCGGAAACGACGGTGATCAGGCGGGCGTCCAGTGGCTTCGGAATGATGTACTCACGACCGAACTCCAGGCCTTCCACGCCATAGGCTTCGCAAACTTCCTTAGGCACCGGCAGCTTGGCCAGGTCCTTCAGTGCGATGGCCGCGGCGATCTTCATTTCTTCGTTGATACGCTTGGCGCGAACGTCCAGGGCACCACGGAAGATGAACGGGAAGCCCAGCACGTTGTTGACTTGGTTCGGGTAGTCGGAACGACCGGTCGCCATGATCACGTCGCTGCGGGTGGCATGAGCCAGCTCTGGCGAGATCTCCGGGTCCGGGTTCGAGCAGGCGAACACGATCGGGTTGGCAGCCATCGATTTCAGGCCTTCCGCGCTCAGCAGGTTCGGGCCGGACAGGCCAACGAATACATCGGCGCCGTCCAGGGCATCAGCCAGGGTGCGCTTGTCGGTAGCGTGAGCGAACTGGGCCTTGTACTGGTTCAGATCGTCACGGCCAGCGTGGATGACGCCGCTGCGGTCGATCATGAAGATGTTTTCGACCTTGGCACCCATGCTGACCAGCAGCTTCATGCAAGAGATGGCCGCAGCGCCAGCCCCCAGGCAGACAATCTTGGCGTCTTCGAGCTTCTTGCCCGCGATTTCCAGGGCGTTGATCATGCCGGCCGCAGTAACGATAGCGGTGCCGTGCTGGTCATCGTGGAACACAGGGATGTCGCACTGCTCGATCAGGGTGCGCTCGATCTCGAAGCACTCTGGCGCCTTGATGTCTTCGAGGTTGATGCCACCGAAGGTAATCGAGATGCGGCGAACGGTGTCGATGAACGCTTGCGGGCTTTCCGACTCGACTTCGATATCGAATACGTCGATACCGGCGAAACGCTTGAACAGAACGCCCTTGCCTTCCATGACCGGCTTGGAAGCCAGTGGGCCAAGGTCACCCAGACCGAGGATGGCAGTGCCATCGGAAATAACTGCAACAAGGTTGCCCTTGCCAGTGTATTTGTAGGCCAGCTCAGGATCACGGCCGATTTCACGCACCGGTTCTGCAACGCCTGGGCTGTAGGCCAGGGCGAGATCACGGGCGGTGGCAGTGGGCTTGGAGAGCTCGACGCTCAGTTTCCCCGGACGAGGTTGAGCGTGGTATTCGAGAGCGGCGGTTTTCAGGTCTGACATGGTGGGCATTCCGCTATTTACTGTTCTGACGGACCGCCGAGGATACGCAAAGAGCCGGGGAGCCACAAGACTGGCCGGTCACTTGTGTCAAGGCCTTTAGCCTAAGACTTTACGCTATAACACACGGGGGCATTCGAACCACAGTGTGTACAATCTAACAGCGAAATGTCTACATCTTTTCAGCTCGAAATACGTTCAAGCATGCTCGGATCGGTGATTGGTAACACCCAGCGTCGCTGCCCCGGCTTGAGCCCACCCTTGCGGGAACGATCCAGCACCCAGCCACGCGCCTCGACCTGGCGTCCTTTGAGGTTATCGAAGAAGCCGACGGGGAAGTTGCGTTGCAGACGAGCGGGAACCTGTAGCACCACGTCAGCTTCCAGTTCCAGCCAGATCCCACCACGATTGCGGGCAATATTGCGGATACTGCCGCCGATCACCGCAAAGCCCGACTGGCGGACCTGGCTGGCGCGCAGCACCGGTGAACTGCGCCAAAGGCCAGCGCCTGCCTTGCGCGCCGATTGCTCGGCCACCTGTTGGCAGGCCACCAGGCGCACATTGGGCGCAACCGCGACGCGGTAACCAAGCCCCTCGCTAAGCAACCGCGCTTCAAGATTGTCGCCATTGCGGGCGTAAACGTGCGCCAGGGTCCGCCCATACTTGTCCTTGGGCTCGACGCCGGGCACCAACCAGACACGGCCGTCGCTGGCCTTGACCAGCGCTTGCAAACGCTGCTTGGCAGTCACTGCAAAAGGCTCGCTGGCGCGCCCCTTACGCCCGATCTCCGGGGCGTTGATGCCAATCATGCGCACGCTGCGACCGTCGGTAAGGCGCAGCGTATCGCCATCGACCACCTGGCGCACCGCCGCGCTCTGCGGCCCGTCCGGCAATGGGCAAAATGCCAGGGCCGACATCTGCCAAAGAGCGCCCACAAAAAAGGCGCCCACAAGGGGCGCCTTTTTCAGCAACAACGCGAAACCCGAAGGGTTCGCCATGCGCATGATTACTTCTTGGTACCGAACATACCGAAGCGATCGGCGAAGCGCTGAACGCGGCCACCGGTGTCCAGCACTTTCTGCTTACCGGTGTAGAACGGGTGGCACAGGTTGCAAACGTCGATCGCCAGGGTGTTGCCCAGAGTCGAACGGGTTTCGAATTTGTTGCCGCAGCTGCAGGTCACAGCAACTGCTTCGTAGTTCGGATGAATATCAGCTTTCATGGTCACTTCCTCGAGCTGCGTGCCGCCACCCAACACCAATTGTTGAATACCGCACGTAATTAGGCGGGGAATAATACCAGAGCGCCGCCTCGACGCAAGTTGTCGCTTGCACCGACTGTCGTCTGCTAGGCTCGCCAGTCTTTGAAACGCCCTGCGAGACCTTACGCGTGTCCGACGTCATTCTACGCCTTGCCCTGCCTTCCCCCCTGCGTCGCCTGTTCGATTACAGGGCGCCGGCGAGCATGGCGCGCCAGGCACTGACCCCCGGAATGCGTATCCGCGTGCCGTTCGGCCGCCGCGAAATGATCGGCGTGCTGGTGGAGGTCTGCGACCAGAGCGAGGTCCCTGCCGACAAGCTGAAGCCGGCCAGCGCCCTGCTCGACCCGGTTTCACCGGTCCCTGCACCGCTGTTCAAGCTGTGCCTGTGGACAGCCCAGTACTACCAGCACAGCCTCGGCGACACCCTGAGCTGGGCCTTGCCGACCTTGCTGCGCCAAGGCGAGCCGGCCGAGATGCGCCAGGAGCGCTTCTGGCACGTGGCCCCAGGCGCCCGCCTGGAAGACCCGCGCATCGCGCGCGCACCGCGCCAGCGGGACGCGCTCAGAACGCTGGCGCAACACCCGCACGGCGTTGCGCACAGCCTGCTGAGCAAGCTCAACCTCAACAAGGACAGCCTTGACCTGTTACTGGCCAAGGACCTGGTTCAGCTCGAAACACGCCGCCACCTGCCGGAACAGCGCCATGAGCACTGGCTGGCCCAGCCGGAACTGCCGCTAAATGAAGAGCAGCGAGTGGCCTTCGAGGCCGTGCGCGATGGCTTTGACGGCTTCAATGCGTTTCTTCTGGCTGGCGTTACCGGCAGCGGCAAGACCGAGGTCTACCTGCAACTGATCCGCGAAACCCTGGAGGCTGGAAAGCAGGCGCTGGTGCTGATCCCGGAAATCAACCTCGGCCCGCAAACCCTGGCGCGTTTCGAACAGCGTTTCAACGCACGCATCGCCCTGGTGCATTCGGCCGTCAATGACCGCGAACGCCTCGACGCCTGGCTGGCGGCGCGAGATGGCGAGGCCGATATCATCATCGGCACGCGTTCGGCGCTGTTCACGCCGATGAAGAACCCGGGCCTGATCATCATCGACGAGGAGCATGACGGCTCTTATAAACAGCAGGAAGGCCTGCGCTACCACGCCCGCGACCTGGCGATGGTGCGCGCTCACCAGGAAAACATCCCGATCCTGCTGGGCTCGGCCACCCCGTCGCTGGAAACCCTGCACAATGCCCTGACCGGCCGCTACCGCCTGCTGCGCATGAACCAGCGCGCAGGAGGCGCGCGTCCACCACGCATGCTCCGCCTGGATGTGAAAAGCCTGCCGCTGGACAGCGGCATCAGCGGCCCGCTGCAACAGGCCATCCGTCAGACACTGGAAGCAGGCCAGCAGGTGCTGGTTTTCCTCAACCGCCGTGGCTTCGCCCCGACGCTGCTGTGCCACGACTGCGGCTGGCTCAGCGAATGCCCGCGCTGCGATGCGCGCATGACCGTGCATCAGCGCGCCGGCGTACTGCGCTGCCACCATTGCGGCTACGACGAACGCCTGCCGCACCAGTGCCCCAAGTGCAACCATGTCGACTTGCGCCCGGTAGGTGCAGGTACCGAGCGCGCCGAGGAACGCCTGAAGGTATTGTTCCCCGATTACCCGATCCTGCGGGTCGACCGCGACAGCACGGCCCGCAAGGACGCCATGCACAATTTGTTCAGCACCATCCAGCGCGGCCAGCCGAGCATCCTGGTCGGAACGCAGATGCTGGCCAAGGGGCATCACTTCCCCCGGGTTACCTTGGTCGCGATTCTCGATGCCGATGGCGGACTATTCTCTGGTGACTTCCGCGCCACCGAGCGCATGGCACAACTGATCGTGCAGGTCGCCGGGCGCGCCGGGCGTGCCGAAGAGCCCGGCAAAGTGGTCATCCAGACGCACCTGGCCGACCACCCGCTGTTGGTGCAGTTGACCGAGCAAGGCTATTTCGCCTTTGCCGAACAGGCCCTGGACGAACGCCGCGCCGCCGGCCTGCCACCGTATTCCCACCTTGCCCTGCTGCGCGCCGAAGCGCACAAGCCCGGGCAGGCCGAAGGTTTCCTAGACGAAGCCTGCAGCGCAGCGCAGCGCCTGGTGACGGAGCAACACTTGCCTGGCATTGAACTGTTGGGCCCGGTGCCTGCTCCGATGGAGCGCAAAGCCGGGCGCTTCCGTGCGCAGCTATTGATACAGGCCGAAACCCGGGCACCACTGCATCGTCTGATCAGTGCCTGGCTACTGGTGCTGGAGCAGCTTCCAGGCGGCCGGCAAGTACGCTGGTCGCTGGATGTCGACCCGGTTGACCTCTATTGAGCGGCAAGCGGCAAGCTACAAGCGGCAAGCAAGAGCAGGCCGGTGGCGATCGCGCTTTTTCTTGCAGCTTGCAGCTTGAGGCTTGAGGCTTGAGGCTTGCAGCTTCAGGCTTGCGGCTTGAAGCTAGAAGCTTGGCAACCCGAGCCCAGCAACGGATAATGCCCAGTTTTTCCACCTGCGCACCCAGGCGCTCCTCCGCGCTAGCGGTCGAAAAGAGATCCCAATGAAAGACACCATTCGCCAGCTGATCCAGCAAGCCCTCACCCAACTCGTCACCGACGGTGTGCTGCCTGAAGGGCTGTCGCCGGCGATCCAGGTGGAAAACGCCCGGGACAAGACCCACGGCGACTTCGCCAGCAACATCGCGATGATGCTGGCCAAACCGGCCGGCATGAAACCACGCGACCTGGCCGAAAAGCTGATCGCAGCCCTGCCGGCCAGCACCGACATCAGCAAGGTCGAGATCGCCGGCCCAGGTTTCCTCAACTTCTTCCAGAACACCGACGCCCTGGCCAACCGCCTGGACGCCGCCCTGGCCGATGCACACCTGGGTGCGCGCAAGGCTGGCCCTGCACAGAAGGTCGTGATCGACCTATCGGCGCCGAACCTGGCCAAGGAGATGCACGTCGGCCACCTGCGCTCGACCATCATCGGTGACAGCGTCGCCCGCGTCCTGGAGTTCCTGGGTGATGAGGTCATCCGCCAGAACCACGTGGGCGACTGGGGTACTCAGTTCGGCATGCTGCTGGCCTATCTGGAAGAAAACCCGATCACCAGCGACGAGCTGTCCGATCTGGAAAACTTCTACCGCGCTGCCAAGAAGCGCTTCGACGAGTCCGAGGAATTCGCCACTCGCGCCCGAGGCCTGGTGGTCAAGCTGCAGGCCGGCGACCCCGAGTGCATGGCGCTGTGGACGCGCTTCAAGGACATTTCACTGTCGCACTGCCAGAAAACCTACGAGCTGCTCAACGTCAAACTGACCATGGCCGACGTGATGGGCGAAAGCGCCTACAACGCCGACCTCGCCAACGTGGTGGCCGACCTCAAGGCCAAAGGCCTGCTGGTCGAGGACCAAGGCGCCCAGTGCGTGTTCCTCGAAGAGTTCAAGAACAGCGAAGGCGAGCCCTTGCCCGTGATCGTCCAGAAGGCCGACGGCGGCTACCTGTACGCCACCACCGACCTGGCAGCCGTGCGCTATCGCAGCAATGTGCTCAAGGCCGACCGCGCGCTGTACTTCGTCGACCAACGCCAGGCCCTGCATTTCAACCAGGTGTTCGAAGTGGCGCGCCGCGCCGGTTTCGTCGGCCACCCGATGCAGATGGAACACATGGGCTTCGGCACCATGAACGGCGCCGATGGCCGTCCATTCAAGACCCGTGATGGCGGCACCGTGAAGCTGATCGACCTGCTCACCGAGGCCAAGGACCGTGCCTACGCCCTGGTCAAGGAGAAAAACCCGAGCCTGGCCGAGGACGAACTGCGCCGCATCGGTGAAGTGGTCGGTATCGGCGCGGTGAAATACGCAGACCTGTCGAAGCACCGTACCAGCGACTACAGCTTCAACTTCGAGTTGATGCTCAACTTCGAAGGCAATACCGCGCCTTACCTGCTGTACGCCTACACCCGCGTGGCCGGCGTGTTCCGCAAGCTGGGCAAGGGCTTTGACGAGGTGGATGGGCACATCGTGCTGCAGGCTGCCCACGAGCAGGACCTGGCTGCACGCCTGGCGCAGTTCGGTGAAGTCCTCAACAACGTTGCCGAAAAAGGCACCCCGCACGTGTTGTGCACCTACCTGTACGACCTGGCCGGCCTGTTCTCCAGCTTCTACGAGAATTGCCCGATCCTCGCCGCCGAAACCCCCGAGCAACAGCAGAGCCGTCTGCGCCTGGCGGCCCTGACGGGGCGCACCCTGAAGCAAGGTCTGGAGCTGCTCGGCCTGGAAACCCTGGAGCGCATGTAAGTTGGCTGCCAAGAAAAAACCAGCTCCCAAGCGCGGCGCAAGCCGCACCCAGGCACCGGCCAAACAGCCGATTCCCGGCTGGATATGGCTGGCGGTCGGCCTGACGGTCGGCGCCTTCATCGTCTTCCTGATGAAGCTCGAGCCTGGGGGCGGCGACATCAAGCGCGCCAAGCCCGAGCAGCAGAAGCCCGCGAAAGTGGCCGAAGCGGGCAAGACCGCGACGGCCACGACGCAGCAGCCGGTAAAGCCCAAGTATGACTTCTACACCCTGCTGCCCGAGTCGGAAGTGATCGTGCCGCCAGAAGCCGTGCCTGAGAAGACCCCGCCTGTCCCAGCCCAGCCGGTGACCCCGGTCACACCTGCCGAAGCGGCGAAAATCGACACTGCGCGCGCCCAGGCCGCACTGCTGGGCCAGACGCCACAGCCGGCGCCGCCAGTGATCAAACCGGCAGCCACCACGCAGTACTTCCTTCAGGCGGGCTCGTTCCGCAAGCAGGCTGACGCCGACAAGGTGCGGGCGCAGATCATCCTGCTGGGCCAGACGGTGAAGGTGGAATCAGGCACGGTCAAGGATGAAACCTGGTACCGCGTGCTGGTCGGCCCCTACAGCAACCGCGAGCAGTTGACCGGTGCGCAGAAGCAACTGGCCGGCGCAGGGTTCAGCAACCTGCTACTGCAGCAGCGGCAGACCCGCCAGTAACGAAAAGGCCTTGTCGCTCAGCGTGACAAGGCCTTTTTTGTGCTCAACGGCGTTCGGCGTTGGCCTGGGAAATCTGGCCGTTCAGCGTCCAGAAGTCATACAGCACACCCACCAGGAACAGGCCACCGGTAAAGAAGTAGATGATTGCGGTGATCCACTTGCCCTGGTACAGGCGATGCACGCCAAAAATACCGAGGAAGGTCAGCAGTACCCAGGCAATGTTGTAGTCGATGCGTCCAGACTGGAAGCGCAAGTCGGCCTCCCGGTCCATCGACGGGATCAGGAACAGGTCGATCAGCCAGCCTATGCCCAGCAAGCCCAGCGTGAAGAACCAGAGGGTCCCGGTGATCGGCTTGCCGTAGTAGAAGCGGTGCGAGCCAGTGAAGCCGAAAATCCACAACAGGTAGCCAATGACCTTGCTGTGGGTGTCGTGAAACGGCGCCCCGTGTTCATAACTGTTCATTCATAGCCCCCATGGCTTAGCCGAAAATTTTCTAAAAAAAAATGTGACTTTTTCTTCGCAGGCCGACGCACGGCAACATGACAATCGACCAACGGATCAAAAATTGATCGAAAAGCTGTTATAAAGTTGCGCGCCAACACCAAAACCACTATTAAAACTTCACAAGAGCTTCATCTATGCCGCCTTTGTTAAAGACATGGCTGACCCTCTGCCTATTATTGCCCCTGGCCGCCCACGCCACCAACCGTGAGCAACGTCTTCCAAATGGTTTCACCGGCTATACCACCAATGCCACGGTGAAACGCGCGCCGAGCAAGCACACCGCGGTGCGTGCACGCTCCAGTAACGCTGGCCAGGTACACAACCTGCCGGTCGCCGCCATGTCGCCGAAACAGAGCAGCGACGTGCTCAGCCGCGCCGTGAATGTGCTCGGCACCCCTTATGTTTGGGGCGGCAGCAGCCCTAAAAAAGGGTTCGATTGCAGCGGGCTGGTCAAGTATGCCTTCAACGAGGTGGCTGACGTCGACCTGCCGCGCACCTCCAATGCCATGGCCAAGGGCCACGGCGTGAAGGTGGCCAAAAGCGACCTGAAGCCTGGCGACCTGATCTTTTTCAACATCAAGAGCCGCCGCGTCAACCACGTCGCCATCTACCTGGGCAACGATCGCTTCATCCACGCACCGCGCCGCGGCAAGCGGGTGAGCATCGACAACCTGAGCAAGCCTTACTGGCAGAAGCATTACGTCGTGGCCAAGCGGGTGTTGCCGAAGCAGCCGCAGCAGTTGGCTCTGGCCAAGCGCTGACCTGCCAGGCGACCCATCGATTGCTGGGGCCACCGCTACACGGCCCCGATCAATCCCTGGGCCTTCAATCGCTGCAATGCCCCCTCCATCGTGCGCATACCCTGCGCAGCACCCGCCTGCATCACCGAATTCAATTGCGCCATGCGCCCCTCGCGGATGAGGTTGCGCACCGCGGGCGTACCCACCAGCACCTCCCGGGCTGCCACCCGCCCGCCCCCGGCACGCTTGACCAGCACCTGCGCAACGACCATGCGCAATGACTCCGCCAACATCGCCCGCACCAGCGGTTTCTCCTCGGCGGCAAACACGTCCACCAGCCGGTCGACACTACCGGCAGCCGAGCGCGTATGTACGGTTGCCAACACCAGGTGCCCGGTCTCCGCAGCCCGCAACGCCAGGCGAATCGTCTCCAGGTCGCGCAATTCGCCTATGACGATCACGTCCGGGTCCTGACGCAAGGCGCTGCGCAACCCTTGGGAAAAGTCGCGGCAGTGTCGACCGATCTCACGCTGATTGACCAGGCTTCGCTGGCTGCTGTGGATAACTTCAACAGGGTCTTCGAGGGTGATGATGTGCAAGGGCCGCTGCCGGTTCAGCTGATCGACCAGCGCCGCCAACGTGCTGGACTTACCACTGCCGGTAGGCCCGCCGAGCAGAATCAGGCCGTCCGTCCACTGCGCAACAGAACGAAACACATCTTCAAGGTCAAGCTCGTCGAGTGTCGCGATCCGCTTCGGGATCAAGCGAAAGGTGGCCGCCGGGCCATTCAACTGGCGAAACAGGTTCAGGCGAAAGCGCCCAAGCGAGGGCAGTTCCAGTGCCAGGTCCTGCTCGTCACCTTGCGCCCACTGCTGGCGCCGGCGCTCATCGAGCAGCGGCGCCAGGGCATCGGTCAACGCCACAGGCGTCATGCTCGGTAGCGCCATGCGCCGCAGTTCACCCTCCACGCGCAGCATCGGTATCTCGCCCGCGGCCAGGTGCAGGTCGCTCGCCCCTGCATCGCCAGCCCGAGCCAACAGGTCAGTCACGTCCATGAGACTCCCCAACGGCCATCAAGCAGGTAGAATGCCGCTGACTCCTGAGCCAACGGCATCGATCCATGTCCACCATAGCAGACAACCTTCGCGCCCTTGCCGCCCGTATCGATAGTGCAGCCAAGGCGGCTGGGCGCGACCCGGCCAGCCTCACGTTGCTGGCAGTCAGCAAGACCAAACCGGCCAGTGCCATCCGCGAGCTGCATGCCGCAGGGGTATGCGATTTCGGTGAGAACTACCTGCAGGAAGCCCTGGCCAAACAGCAGGACCTGCAGGACTTGCCCTTGATCTGGCACTTCATCGGCCCCATTCAGTCGAACAAGACCAAAGCCATTGCCGAGCATTTCGACTGGGTACACTCCGTGGACCGCCTGAAGATCGCCCAACGCCTGTCTGAACAGCGCCCACCCAGCCTGCCGCCACTGAACATCTGCCTGCAGGTGAATGTCAGCGGCGAGGCCAGCAAATCGGGCTGTGCGCCCGAGGACTTGCCGGGCCTGGCCAATGCCGTGGCCACACTGCCCAACCTGCGCCTGCGCGGGCTGATGGCCATCCCCGAACCCAGCGAAGACCGCGCCGAGCAAGAAGCCGCCTTTGCCAGCCTGCGCCAGCTGCAGGAGGGCCTGAATCTTGGCCTTGATACCCTGTCCATGGGCATGAGCCATGACTTGGAAGCCGCCATCGCGCAGGGTGCGACCTGGGTGCGTATCGGCACCGCCCTGTTCGGGGCCCGCAGCTACGGCCCCGTCTGATTCCATGCTTTACTCACTCTTTCCCTCAAGGACCTGACATGAGCAAGACACGTATTGCTTTCATCGGCGCCGGCAACATGGCTGCCAGCCTGATCGGCGGCCTGCGCGCCCAAGGCCTGGACGCCACGCAGATCCGCGCCAGCGATCCAGGCGCCGAAACCCGCACCCGGGTCCAGGCCGAGCACGGTATCGAGGCATTCGAAGACAACGCACACGCCATCGCCGGGGCCGACGTGATCGTCCTGGCAGTCAAACCGCAGGTGATGAAAACCGTCTGCGAGGCCCTGCAGCCGAACCTGCAGGATGGCCAGCTGATCGTTTCGATTGCCGCCGGCATCACCTGCGCCAGCCTTCAGGCCTGGCTAGGCGCCCGCCCGGTGGTACGTTGCATGCCCAACACGCCGGCCCTGCTGCGCCAAGGCGTCAGCGGGCTGTATGCCACCGCCGAAGTCACCAGCACACAGCACCAGCAGGCCGAGCAGCTGCTATCGGCCGTGGGCACCGCCTTGTGGCTTGAGCACGAACACCAGCTCGATGCCGTGACAGCGGTTTCGGGCAGCGGTCCGGCCTATTTCTTCCTGCTGATCGAAGCCATGACTGCCGCCGGCGAGAAGCTTGGCCTGCCACGCGAAACCGCTACCCAGCTGACCCTGCAGACCGCACTGGGTGCCGCGCACATGGCGGTGGCCAGCGACGTTGACGCCGCCGAGCTGCGCCGCCGGGTCACTTCGCCAGCCGGCACCACAGAGGCCGCGATCAAGTCGTTCCAGAGCAACGGTTTCGAAGCCATCGTCGAGCAGGCACTGGCCGCCGCGGCGAAGCGTTCTGCCGAGCTGGCCGAGCAATTGGGCAAATAAGGAGTCTTAGATGAATGCATTGTCCGGCGCCGCGATCTTCGTGGTGCAAACCCTGGTCAGCCTGTACCTGGTGATCGTCCTGCTGCGTTTCGTGCTGCAGCTGGTGAAGGCCAACTTCTACAACCCGCTGTGCCAATTCGCGGTGCGCGCCACGCAACCGCTGCTCAAGCCGATCCGTCGCATCATCCCAAGCGTCGGCGGCCTGGATACCTCGTCGCTGCTGCTGGCAGTGGTGATCCAGGCTCTGCTGATGGGCTTCGTGCTGATGGTGACCTACGGCACCTTCGGTGATGTGCTGCACCTGCTGATGTGGGCGATCATCGGCATCACCTCGCTGTTCCTGAAGATTTTCTGGGTCGCGATGATCGTCATGGTGATCGTGTCCTGGGTCGCGCCGAACAGCCACAACCCAGCGGCCGAGCTGGCCTACCAGATCAGCGAACCCGTGCTGGCGCCGTTCCGCCGCATCGTACCCAACCTGGGCGGCATGGACATTTCGCCGATCTTCGCCTTCATCGCCATCCAGGTGCTGCAATCGTTCGTCATGCCCCCGCTGGCAGCCTATGCCGGCATGCCACAGGAACTGTGGCGGATGATCTGACCCCGGTTGTTCTCAGCGGCAAGCCTTTGCTTGCCGCTGGGGGTAGCGCTCTTTAGACTTACGCCTCCGTCAAGCGTGAGCAGGGTCGATGTCCACTGTCCTTCCCGAAGATTCCGTCGGTCTGGTTACACCGCAAATAGCCCGGTTCGATGAACCGCTGGCCCTGGCCTGTGGCCGCGCTCTGGCCAGCTACGAGCTGGTCTACGAGACCTATGGCACCCTCAATACCAACGCCAGCAATGCTGTGCTGATCTGCCATGCGCTGTCTGGCCACCATCATGCGGCCGGCTACCACGCTGCCACCGACCGCAAGCCCGGCTGGTGGGACAGCTGCATCGGCCCCGGCAAGCCGATCGACACCAACCGTTTCTTCGTGGTCAGCCTGAACAACCTCGGTGGCTGCAACGGCAGCACTGGCCCCAGCAGCGTCAACCCCGCCACCGGCAAGCCGTATGGCGCCGATTTCCCGGTATTGACCGTAGAAGACTGGGTACACAGCCAGGCACGCCTGGCCGATCGCCTGGGCATCCAGCAGTGGGCGGCCATTGTCGGCGGAAGCCTCGGCGGCATGCAGGCCCTGCAGTGGACCATGACCTACCCCGACCGCGTGCGCCATTGCGTCGACATTGCCTCGGCACCTAAGTTGTCGGCGCAGAACATCGCCTTCAACGAAGTGGCGCGCCAGGCCATCCTCACCGACCCTGAATTCCACGGCGGCTCGTTCCAGGACCAGGGCGTGATCCCCAAGCGTGGTCTGATGCTGGCGCGCATGGTCGGGCATATCACCTACCTGTCCGACGACTCGATGGGTGAAAAGTTTGGCCGGGAGCTCAAGAGCGACAAGCTCAATTACGACTTCCACAGCGTGGAATTCCAGGTAGAGAGCTACCTGCGCTATCAGGGCGAAGAGTTCTCCGGGCGCTTCGACGCCAACACCTACCTGCTGATGACCAAGGCGCTGGACTACTTCGACCCGGCGGCGGCCAATGGCGGCGACCTGGCCGCGACCCTGGCCCACGTCACAGCCGACTACTGCATCATGTCGTTCACCACCGACTGGCGGTTCTCGCCGGCTCGCTCGCGCGAGATCGTCAATGCCCTGATGGCGGCACGCAAGAACGTCTGTTACCTGGAGATCGATTCCCCTTACGGGCACGATGCCTTCCTGATCCCCACGCCTCGCTACATGCAGGGTTTCGCGAACTACATGAACCGCATCGCCATCTGAGGACAGCATGAGAGCCGATCTGGAAATCATCCACGACTGGATTCCCGCCGGCAGCCGGGTACTCGACCTGGGCTGCGGCAGTGGCGAGCTGCTGGCTTCGCTGCGTGACCGCAAGCAGGTTACAGGCTATGGGCTGGAAATCGACCCCGACAACATCGCCGCGTGCGTGGCCAAAGGCGTCAACGTCATCGAACAGGACTTGGACAAAGGCCTGGGCAACTTCGCCAGCAACAGCTTCGACGTTGTGATCATGACCCAGGCCCTGCAGGCCGTGGAGTACCCCGACCGCATTCTCGACGAGATGCTTCGGGTGGGCCGCCAGTGCATCATCACCTTCCCCAACTTCGGCCACTGGCGTTGCCGCTGGTACCTGGCGACCAAAGGCCGCATGCCGGTTTCGGACTTCATGCCGTACACCTGGTACAACACGCCGAACATCCACTTCTGCACCTTCGCCGACTTCGAACAGCTGTGCCATGAGCGCCGCGCCAAGGTCCTGGACCGCCTGGCCGTCGACCACTTGCACCGCAACGGGTGGGGCGGCCGGCTTTGGCCTAATCTGTTAGGGGAAATCGGCATCTACCGCGTCAGTAGCCCAGGCCTGCAGGAGCACCCGCTCGCGGTCTGACGCCCAGCAGAGGAATCGCCCCATGCGTCGCCTAGCCCTGTTCCTGATCAGCCTGTGCCTGGCGCTGCCGGCACTGGCGGCCGATGCCGCCAAAGCCGAGCGCAAGGAGGTGTTCGGCGACGTGACGGTGCACTACAGCGCCTTCACCTCCAGCATGCTGCAGCCGGACATTGCCGCCGCCACTGGGCTTGTACGCAGCAAGAATCAGGGGGTGCTCAACATTGCCGTGCTCAAGGCCAGCAAACCCGCCATGGCGGTGGTCAGCGGCACGGTGAAAGACCTCACCGGGCGCAGCAACCCGTTGTCGTTCAAACAACTCAACGATCGCGGCGCGATCTACTATATCGCCCAGTTCAAGATCGACCAGGCCGAGACGCTGACCTTCGACCTGAATGTCGAAACCGGCGGGATCAGTCATAAACTCAGCTTCAACCAGGAAGTGTTCCCAGGCGAATGATGAATCTCCAGCAACTCGTATTGGCCAGCCACAATGCCGGCAAACTCAAGGAACTTCAGGCCATGCTCGGCCAGACCGTACAACTGCGCTCGATCGGTGAGTTCAGCCAGGTAGAGCCCGAAGAAACCGGCCTGTCGTTCGTCGAAAACGCCATCCTCAAGGCGCGTAATGCCGCACGCATTTCCGGGTTGCCGGCACTGGCTGACGACTCCGGGCTGGCGGTCGACTTTCTCGGCGGCGCGCCAGGCATCTACTCGGCGCGGTATGCCGACGGTAAGGGCGATGCAGCAAACAACGCCAAACTGCTCGAAGCACTCAAGGATGTCCCGCAAGATCAGCGCGGCGCCCAGTTCGTCTGTGTGCTGGCGCTGGTACGCCATGCCGACGACCCACTGCCCATTCTCTGCGAAGGCCTGTGGCATGGGCGCATCATGTTCGAAGCCAGCGGCGATCAAGGGTTTGGCTATGACCCGCTGTTCTGGGTGCCTGAGCGCAACTGCTCGAGCGCCGATCTCGCGCCTGCCGACAAGAACCAACTCAGCCACCGCGCGCGGGCCATGGTCCTGCTGCGCCAACGTCTGGGCCTGGCATGATCGAAGTGCTGCCCACCCCGCCGCGCCAGCCTGGCGTGGCGGGTTTCGCCTCGCTGCCGCCTTTGGCGCTGTACATCCACATTCCGTGGTGCGTACGCAAATGCCCGTACTGCGACTTCAACTCCCACGCGGCTGGGCCTGAGCTTCCGGAAGAGGCCTATGTCGATGCCCTGCTGACCGACCTCGACCAAGAGCTGCCAGCGGTTCAGGGGAGGCCGATTTCGTCGATCTTCTTCGGTGGCGGTACTCCGAGCCTGTTCAGCGCCCATGCCCTCGGCAGGCTGCTGCGCGGCGTGGAGCAACGCATCCCCTTCGCCCCCGACATTGAGATCACGCTGGAGGCCAACCCAGGGACGTTCGAGCAGGAGAAGTTCAAGGCGTACCGGCAAACGGGCATCAATCGCCTGTCGATTGGCGTGCAGAGCTTCCAGCCAGCCAAGCTGCAAGCGCTCGGGCGCATCCACAATGGCGACGAAGCGATCCGCGCAGCGGGCATGGCCCGGGCAGCCGGCTTCGACAACTTCAACATGGACCTGATGCACGGCCTGCCCGATCAGTCGCTGGACGATGCGCTGGGCGACCTGCGCCAGGCCATCGACCTGGGGCCGACGCACCTGTCCTGGTACCAACTGACCGTGGAGCCAAACACGGTGTTCTGGAACCAGCCACCGGAACTGCCCGAGGACGACATCCTTTGGGACATCCAGGAGGCTGGCCAGGCCCTGATGGCGGCCCACGGCTACAAGCAGTACGAGGTTTCGGCCTATGCCCAGGCTGGGCGTGCCGCCAAGCACAACCTCAACTACTGGCGCTTTGGCGATTTCATCGGCATCGGCGCCGGCGCCCACGGCAAGCTGACCTTTGCCGATGGGCGCATCCTGCGTACCTGGAAGACCCGCCTGCCCAAGGACTACCTGAACCTGGCCAAGCCGTTCAAGGCCGGCGAGAAGCTGCTGCCGGTGGACGAACTGCCGTTCGAGTTCCTGATGAACGCCCTGCGCCTGACCGATGGCGTGGAAGCCGAGCTGTTCAGCCAGCGTACCGGCCTGCCACTGGCACAGCTGGCTGAGGCCCGCCGCGCCGCCGAACAAAAAGGCCTTTTGCAGGTCGAACCGGATCGGTTGGTGGCCACGCCACGCGGCCAGCTGTTCCTCAATGACCTGCTGCAGTATTTCTTGACCTAAGGATGACCCATGGATCTGGTACTTGACCTGCTGGCAACGGTTTCCCGCTGGAGCCGTAGCAACCTGTCTGAGATTTCGCTGGCCCTGGTAGGCTGCCTGCTGGTGCTGTTTGGTACCGACATCAAGGGCTGGGTGGAACAACGGCTGGGCGGCCTGGCAGGAGCCCTGCGGGTGCCGTTCATGGCGCTGCTGGTGATGATCGGCAGCGGCGCGGCGTTGATCTATGCCACGCCGTGGGTGGTGAGGGGCCTGAGCCAGTTCAACAACTACGCGTTGGCGCCGGTGCTGTTGGTGGTGCTGGTGTTGATTGGCGTGGTCGCTGATCGGCGGGGATAACGCTCACTGGACGCTGCCCCGGCATCAGGGCAGCCCTACCACTGGGCTGCCCATACAGGGTGCGCCGAAGTGATCCGCATGAAATCACCCCGGGCCTTGAATGCAAACAAGCCCCGAAGGGCTTGCACAGGCAGATCAGCGCACAATCGAAAGGCTCAAACGGCCAATCAATCCACCTTCTCGAACTTCAAATCCCAAACCCCATGGCCCAAGCGCTCACCACGGCGCTCGAACTTGGTGATGGGACGTTCTTCGGGACGCGGTACATAAGCCCCGTCCGCTGCCAGGTTGCGGTACCCCGGAGCCGCGCTCATCACTTCCAGCATGTATTCGGCATACGGTTCCCAGTCGGTGGCCATATGGAATACGCCACCCGGCTTGAGCTTGCGACGCACCAGCTCGGCGAACTCCAGCTGCACGATACGGCGCTTGTGGTGGCGCGCCTTGTGCCACGGGTCCGGGAAGAACAGCATCAAGCGGTCGAGGCTGTTATCGGCCACGCAGCGGTTGAGCACTTCGATGGCGTCGCAATCGTAGACCCGCAGGTTCTTCAGGCCTTCGGTCAGCACGCCGTTGAGCAGTGCACCCACACCTGGGCGGTGCACTTCAACACCGATGAAGTCTTGTTCAGGTGCGGCGGCGGCCATTTCCAACAGGGAATGGCCCATGCCGAAGCCGATCTCCAGGGTGCGCGGCGCCGAGCGGCCAAACACCTGGTCGTAGTCCACCGGGCTGTCGGCCAGCGGCAGGATATAAAGCGGGCCGCCCTGGTCCAGGCCACGTTGCTGGCCTTCGGTCATGCGCCCGGCGCGCATCACGAAACTCTTGATGCGGCGGTGTGGGCGCGCTTCGCCGTCGGTGGTGATCGGCGTATCTTGCGATTCAGTCATCAGTAGCTCTTACTTGATCAGACCATCCAGCGGCGAAGACGCGCTGGCATAGAGTTTCTTCGGCATGCGCCCGGCCAGGTAGGCCATGCGCCCGGCGACGATTGCGTGTTTCATGGCCTCGGCCATCAGCACCGGCTGCTGGGCGTGGGCGATGGCCGAGTTCATCAGCACCGCTTCACAGCCCATTTCCATGGCGATGGTGGCATCGGAGGCAGTACCCACGCCGGCATCGACCAGCACCGGCACCTTGGATTCTTCCAGGATGATCTGCAGGTTGTACGGGTTGCAGATGCCCAGGCCAGTGCCGATAAGGCCGGCCAGCGGCATCACTGCGATGCAGCCTGCTTCGGCCAGTTGACGAGCGATGATCGGGTCATCGCTGGTGTAGACCATCACGTCGAAGCCGTCCTTGACCAGCACTTCGGCGGCCTTGAGGGTTTCGATCACGTTGGGGAACAAAGTCTTCTGGTCTGCCAGGACTTCCAGCTTGACCAGGTTATGGCCATCGAGCAATTCACGGGCCAGACGGCAGGTGCGCACCGCTTCGACGGCGTCATAGCAGCCGGCGGTGTTCGGCAAAATGGTGTAGCGGTCCGGCGGCAACACGTCGAGCAGGTTCGGCTCGCCCGGGTTCTGGCCGAGGTTGGTGCGGCGCACGGCGACAGTGACGATTTCAGCGCCCGAGGCCTCGATGGCCAGGCGGGTTTCTTCCATGTCACGGTACTTGCCGGTGCCAACCAGCAGGCGCGACTGGAAAGTGCGCCCGGCCAGGGTAAAGGGCTTGTCGCTACGAACGTTGCTCATCAGAGATCCTCTGGAATAGATTGCTGGGCTTGCAGGTGAATCACCAGGCCGGAATCAGCCGCCACCAATGGCGTGCACCACTTCGACCTGGTCGCCGTCGTTGAGCTGCGTGCTGTCGTGCTGACTGCGCGGCACGATATCCAGGTTCAATTCCACTGCCACCCGGCGCCCGGTAAGTTCCAGGCGGGTCAGCAGCGCCGCGACGCTTTCGCCAGCGGGCAATTCGTAGGGTTCACCGTTCAATTGAATGCGCATGCGCACGGCCACCATTGTGCGTTGGGGGCCAGCATTCTAGCGCCGATCAACGCGTTAACCCAAGGGTAGTGCACGCCATTAGTCGTGATTGTGGACCGCTTGGTCAGCCTAAGCGCCATGCCGCCATGCCCAGGCAGAGCCAGCCGGCCAGGAAGCACAAGCCACCGATAGGGGTGATGATGCCAAGCTTGCCCAGCCCGCTCAGGGTCAGCAGGTACAGGCTACCGGAGAACAGCACGATGCCCAGGGCGAACAGACCACCGGCCCAGCCAACCAGACGCCCCGGCAAGTGCGCGGCGAGCAGCGCGACACCGAAGATTGCCAAGGCATGCACCAGTTGATAGGTCACCCCGGTTTGGAAGATGGCCAGGTAATCTGCGCTCAGACGGTTTTTCAGGCCGTGGGCGGCGAATGCGCCCAGGCCGACGCCGGTAAAGCCAAAAAAGGCGGCGAGCATGAGGAAGGTGCGAAGCATGGGACGACTCCTGGGATCGGGTCTGTATAATGGCCCGTTCCATCGGTCCGGCCAAGCCATCGCCATGCTGTCATCCCTACTCCGCCGCCTCGCCCGCGCCCTGCTCTGGTTCGCTGCCGGCAGCATCGTACTGGTGCTGGTGTTCCGCTGGGTGCCGCCTCCCGGCACGGCATTGATGGTCGAGCGCAAGGTGCAGTCGTGGGTCAGTGGCGAGCCGATCGACCTGCAGCGCGACTGGCAGCCGTGGGAGAATATTTCCGACGACCTCAAAGTCGCGGTCATCGCCGGTGAGGACCAGAAGTTCGCCAACCACTGGGGGTTCGACATCCCTGCCATTCAGGCGGCACTGGCCTATAACGAGCGCGGCGGCAGCATCCGGGGTGCCAGCACATTGACCCAGCAAGTGGCCAAGAACTTGTTCCTGTGGCCGGGCCGCAGTTGGCTGCGCAAGGGCCTGGAAGCCTGGTTCACGGCGCTGATCGAGCTGTTCTGGTCGAAAGAGCGGATCCTTGAGGTCTACCTGAACAGTGCCGAATGGGGCAAAGGGGTGTTCGGTGCGCAAGCTGCGGCGCGCTACCACTTTGGTGTCGATGCAAGTCGGCTGAGCCGCCAGCAGGCGGCTCAATTGGCTGCCGTGCTGCCCAGCCCCATCAAGTGGAGCGCCAGCCGGCCGAGCGCCTACGTGGCAAGCCGAGCAGGCTGGATTCGCCGGCAGATGAGCCAGCTGGGTGGGCCGAGCTACCTGATGCAACTGGATGCTTCGCGCAAGCCCTGAATGGAGACGCGGGCTCTAACTGCCCCTTCCACAAGCCGGTAAAGCCTGCACGAACAAAAAAGCCGCTCACCCTGCTACGGGTCAGCGGCTTTTTCAGGCATCAGGCGCCAATCAGGCTGCGATCAACGCTTTTACCTTGTTCATTGCATTCTTTTCCAACTGGCGAATACGCTCAGCCGAAACGCTGTACTTGTCCGCCAGCTCATGCAATGTGGCTTTCTCTTCAGCCAACCAACGCTGGTAGAGAATGTCGCGGCTACGCTCGTCCAGGCCCTGCAGGGCTTCATGCAGGTTGCTGGTGGAGTTGTCGCTCCAGTCAGCATCTTCGAGCTGCACAGCCGGGTCGTAGCGATGGTCTTCCAGGTAATGTGCAGGCGACTGGAAGGCGCTGTCGTCATCCGCCTCTGCTGCCGGGTCGAAGGCCATGTCCTGGCCACTCAGGCGGCTTTCCATTTCACGCACTTCACGCGGCTCGACGCCGAGGCTTTCGGCCACGCGGTGAACTTCATCGTTGTTCAACCAGGCCAGGCGTTTCTTCTGGCTGCGCAGGTTGAAGAACAGCTTGCGCTGGGCCTTGGTGGTAGCCACCTTGACGATGCGCCAGTTGCGCAGGATGAATTCGTGGATTTCAGCCTTGATCCAGTGCACGGCGAACGACACCAGGCGCACACCCATTTCCGGGTTGAAGCGCTTGACCGCTTTCATCAGGCCGACGTTGCCTTCCTGAATCAGGTCGGCCTGGGCCAAGCCGTAGCCAGCATAGCTACGGGCGATATGTACGACGAAGCGCAGGTGGGCCATCACCATTTGCCGAGCGGCCTCAAGATCCTGCTCATAATAGAGACGCTCGGCCAGATCACGCTCCTGCTCGACAGTCAGCAGCGGGATGCTGTTGACCGTGTGCACATAGGCTTCCAGGTTTGCACCGGGAACCAGGGCATAGGCAGGTTGCAACGATGTGGTCATTCAAGAACCTCCGACTTACCAGACTCGTGCCTTGTGAGCACTGCCAACATAGACCTGGAACCAAGGTGCAAGTTCCAAAGATGAAAAATTGTCAATGCTGGCTCAGAAAAACTATCGCGGGGCCAGCTCGTTCAAATGGCGAGCCACCGCAATCCATGCACCGATATACCCCAACAGCACCGCTCCGATCAAGAGCGACAGACCATCGGATGCTGGCACCCCGCCCAGGGAGAAGTCGCTGCCGTAGAGCCCGGACAGCCCTACCACGGCCTCGTTCAGCCAGTTCAGGCCGAATGCCAGGATACCCCAGGCCAGCAGGCCCGCACCCAGGCCATACAACGCGCCCATGTACAGGAAAGGCCGCCGTACGTAGCTGTCGGTGCCGCCTACCAGCTTGATGACTTCGATCTCGGTACGGCGGTTTTCGATATGTAGACGAATTGTGTTACCGATTACTAACAGCAAGGCAGAAATCAGCATCACCGCCAGACCGAAGACGAACCGGTCGCCCAGTTTCAGGATCGCCGCCAGGCGCTCCACCCACACCAGGTCAAGTTGTGCGTTTTCAACCCGAGGCAGCTCGGCCAGACGCTGACGCAGCGCTTCCAGGGCGGGCTTATCGACTTCGGTCGGGGTTACCACCACGACACCAGGCAGCGGGTTGTCGGGCAATTCACGCAAGGCTTCGCCCAGCCCCGACTGCTGCTGGAACTCTTCCAGCGCCTGCCCTGGGCTGATGTACAAGGCATCGGCCACCCCAGGCATGCCTTTGATCTCTTCGCGCAGGGCCTCGCCTTCCTTGCTGCCCGCGTCGAGCTTCAGGTACAGGGAAATCTGCGCGGCGCGCTGCCAGGAGCCCCCCAGCTTCTCGACGTTCTTCAACAGCAGCGACAAGCCCATGGGCATGCTCAGCGCCACGGCCATCACCAGGCAGGTGAAGAAGCTGCCGATTGGCTGCTTGCCCAGACGGCGTAGGCTGTCGGCCAGACTGGCACGGTGGCTGTCCAGCCAGGCATGCAACAGCGTGCGGAAGTCCGGGCCGTCATCATCATGCTCGCCGCGCTTTTTGCGGGTATCCGCGTCGGCCGCCTTGGGCGCGACACGCTCGGAAACCTTGGGTGTACGTGTAGTGCTCATTGCCCGGCCTCCCCATCGCCGATCAGACGGCCGCGCTGCAAGGTCAGCATGCGGTGGCGCATGCGCGCAATCAGTGCCAGGTCATGGCTGGCGATCAACACCGTGGTGCCCAGGCGGTTGATGTCCTCGAACACCCCCATGATCTCTGCGGCAAGGCGCGGGTCAAGGTTACCGGTGGGTTCGTCGGCCAGCAGCAAGGCGGGCTGGTGGACGATCGCACGGGCGATACCGACCCGCTGCTGCTGGCCAGTGGACAGGTCGGCCGGGTACAGCTCCCCCTTGTCGACCAGCGACACACGCTCCAGCGCCGAATCCACGCGCTTGGCGATCTCTGCCTTGGACAGGCCGAGAATCTGCAGCGGCAGGGCGATGTTGTTGAAAACGGTGCGGTCGAACAGCAACTGGTGATTCTGGAACACCACCCCGATCTGCCGACGCAGGAACGGGATCTGCGCATTGCTGATCTGGCCCAGGTCCTGCCCGGCCAGCATCAACTTGCCGCTGGTCGGGCGCTCCATGGCCAGCAACAGGCGCAGCAAGGTGCTCTTGCCGGCCCCGGAATGGCCGGTGACGAACAGGAATTCGCCCCGGCGCGCCCGGAAACTCAGCTCATGCAAGCCAACATGGCCGTTGGGGTAGCGCTTGGCAACCTGTTCGAATCGGATCATGGGTGCTCTCGCTCGGCAAACAGAGCCTTGACGAACGGCTCGGCTTCGAAGGTGCGCAGATCGTCGATGCCTTCACCCACGCCGATGAAGCGGATCGGGATGTTGAACTGCTTGGCAAGGGCGAAGATCACCCCGCCCTTGGCGGTGCCATCCAGCTTGGTCAGGGCCAGGCCGGTCAGCTCGACGCTCTGATTGAAGTACTTGGCCTGGCTGATGGCGTTCTGGCCAGTACCGGCATCGAGCACCAGCAGCACCTCGTGGGGCGCCTCGGCGTCAAGCTTGCCAATGACCCGGCGAACCTTCTTCAGCTCTTCCATCAAGTTGTCTTTGGTGTGCAGCCGCCCGGCGGTATCGGCGATCAGCACATCGACGCCACGGGCCTTGGCGGCCTGCACGGCATCGAAGATCACCGACGCGGAATCGGCACCGGTGTGCTGAGCGATCACCGGAATCTGGTTGCGCTCGCCCCAGACCTGCAACTGCTCGACTGCAGCAGCTCGGAATGTGTCACCCGCCGCCAGCATGACCTTCTTGCCCTCGAGCTGCAGCTTCTTGGCCAGCTTGCCGATCGTGGTGGTCTTGCCGGCGCCGTTGACGCCGACGACGAGGATCACATAGGGCTTGTTCTGCGCCTGGATCTTCAGCGGCTGCTCGACCGGGCGAAGCAGCGCGGCCAGTTCTTCCTGCAGCGACTTGTACAGGGCATCGGCATCGGCCAGCTGTTTACGCGCAACCTTCTGGGTCAGGTTCTGAACGATGATCGAGGTCGCCTCAACGCCGACGTCAGCGGTCAGCAAGCGTGTTTCGATCTCGTCCAACAGGTCGTCATCGATGACTTTCTTGCCCAGGAACAGGCTGGCCATGCCTTCGCCAATGCTGGCACTGGTCTTCGACAGGCCCTGCTTGAGGCGAGCGAAGAAGCCGGGTTTGGCAGGTTCGGCATCGGCTGGGGTGATGGCCGCGACGGCCTGTTCGGGGGCCGGGCGCTCGGGAATCGCTGGCGGGGCCTTGGGCTCCAGGTCTGGAACCAGGGCGACCGGCTCTTCGGCAACCGGCAGGACCAGGTTGCTGACCGGGGCTTCGGGGGCTGCGGCCACTGGAGCAGGGCTTTCGAGCGGAGCGGCAGCAGGCTCGGAACGTGCCGGCAGGTCCACCCGCACAGGGGCCGCAGCAGGCTCGGGAACCGGCACTGGCTCAGGGACCGGAGCAGGCTCAGGGAGCGGGGCCACTTCAGGAGCCGGGGCCGGCTCAGGCACCGGCGCGAGCGCTTGGGCCGGTGCGGGGGCAACGACAGGCGCAGGCTGCGGGGCCAGCACCGGCTCGGCGGGCCTTACCGGCTCAACGGCAGGCGTGGGCGCTTCGCCAGCCACCGGCTCGGCCGCAACCGGCTCAGGCTGCTCGGCAGCAGGCTGCGGCGATACCGGCTCTACTGCCTGCGCATCAGGGGCTTGTGGCTGTTCGGCGACAGGTTGCTGCGGCTTCTTGCGAAACCAGCTGAACAGGCCTTTTTTCTCGCCAGCCTCGGCCGGCGCTTTTTTGTCGTCGTTTGAACCAAACATGGAAGACGGCTATCTCAGGGTAGCGATGGGCCAGCAGCGGCTCATCTGGAATTCTCTAAACGCAGAACAGACTATTTTGAAGCCGGCTGGTTCATGCGCAATGTTTTGTCTTAATGGACCTGCAGGCCAGAACGGCGACAGGCATGGTCGCCAGGCAACCGGATCAGTATCCTAGCACCTCCTGGCCCGCCGACGCTAAACCCTGCAGGCCGCCGAACAGGTTAAACACCTTATGAATGCTCTAGCCCGCCGCGCCGCTGGCGTGTTGCTCGGCACGCTCTGCCTGCCGCTCGCAGCCTTTGCCGCCGATGTGCAACCCACCCACGAATTCATCCTCGACAACGGCCTGAAAGTGGTCGTGCGCGAGGACCACCGCGCGCCAGTGGTGGTTTCGCAGATCTGGTACAAGGTCGGCTCCAGCTACGAGACCCCCGGCCAGACCGGGCTGTCTCACGCCCTGGAGCACATGATGTTCAAGGGCAGCGCCAAGGTCGGCCCCGGCGAAGCTTCGCGCATCCTGCGCGACCTGGGCGCGGAAGAGAACGCCTTCACCAGCGACGACTACACCGCCTACTACCAGGTTCTGGCCCGCGACCGTCTGCCGGTGGCGCTGGAGCTGGAGGCCGACCGGCTGGCCAGCCTGCGCCTGCCGGCCGATGAGTTCAGCCGCGAAATCGAGGTGATCAAGGAAGAGCGCCGCTTGCGTACCGACGATCAGCCAAGCGCCAAAGCATTCGAACTGTTCCGCGCCATGGCCTACCCGGCCAGCGGCTACCACACCCCGACCATCGGCTGGATGGCCGACCTCGAACGCATGAAAGTCGAGGAGCTGCGCCACTGGTACGAGTCCTGGTACGCGCCGAACAACGCCACCCTGGTGGTGGTCGGCGATGTTACCGCCGCCGAGGTCAAAGGCCTGGCGCAGAAATACTTCGGCAGTATCCCCAAGCGCGCTGTTCCGCCGGCAAAGCTGCCGCTGGAGCTGACCGAGCCAGGCCGGCGTCAGCTGACCCTGCACGTGCGCACCCAACTGCCCAGCCTGATCTACGGCTTCAACGTACCGGGCCTTGCGACCGCCAAGGACCCACGCACCGCGCACGCCCTGCGGCTGATCTCGGCCTTGCTCGACGGCGGCTACAGCGCCCGCCTGCCGGCGCGCCTGGAGCGCGGTCAGGAACTGGTGGCCGGCGCCTCGTCCAGCTACAACGCCTTCACCCGCGGCGACAGCCTGTTCCTGATCTCGGCTACCCCTAACGTGCAGAAGCAAAAGACCCTCGCCGATGTCGAGAAAGGCGTCTGGCAGTTGCTCGATGAGCTCAAGACGACCCCACCGAGCGCCGAGGAACTGGAACGTGTACGTGCCCAGGTGATCGCTGGCCTGGTCTACGACCGCGACTCCATCAGCAGCCAGGCCACCACCATTGGCCAGCTGGAAACGGTCGGCCTGTCCTGGAAACTGATCGACAGCGAACTGGACGAACTCAAGCGTGTGACCCCAGAGGACATCCAGGCCGCCGCACGCACCTATTTCACCCGCGAACGCCTGAGCGTTGCCCATGTACTGCCTGAGGAGTCCGCTCATGAGTGATCGCAGCGCACCACGCTACACCCTGATCGGCACAGGCATCATCGCCCTGGTGGTGGCGCTTGCCGCCGTGCTGGCGCGCCCCGCGCATTCCGAAGCCGACAGCACCGCAGCCCGCCCCGCCAATACCCTGCAATCGCTGGCCGAACTGGACGGCAAAGCCCCCAGCCGGCGCCAGCTGAACATCCAGAACTGGACCACCGCCGAAGGTGCACGCGTGCTGTTCGTCGAAGCCCGCGAGCTACCGATGTTCGACCTGCGCCTGACCTTCGCCGCCGGCAGCAGCCAGGACGGCAACACGCCGGGCCTGGCCACCCTGACCAACGCCATGCTCAACGAGGGCATTGCCGGCAAGGATGTGACCGCCATCGCCGAAGGTTTCGAAGGGCTCGGCGCAGACTTCGGCAACGGCTCCTACCGCGACATGGCAGTGGCCTCGTTGCGTAGCCTCAGTGCCAAGGACAAGCGCGAGCCGGCCCTGAAGCTGTTCGCTGAAGTGACCGGCAAGCCGACCTTCCCAGAGGACGCACTCAAGCGCATCAAGAACCAGCTGCTGGCAGGTTTCGAATACGAGAAGCAGAACCCCAGCAAGATCGCCGGCAAGGCGTTGTTGAGCAACCTTTATGGCGAACACCCGTACGGCCATCCAAGCGACGGCACCGCTGAAAGCATCCCGGGCATCACCCTGGAGCAGCTGCGCGCATTCCACGCCAAAGCCTATGCAGCGGGCAACGCGGTAATCGCCCTGGTCGGCGACCTCAGCCGTGAAGAGGCCGAGGCGATTGCCGCCCAGGTCTCCGCCGCCCTGCCCAAAGGCCCGGCACTGGCCAAGCCTGCGCAACCCGTCGAGCCCAAGGCTGGCGCGACCCACATAGACTTCCCATCCAAGCAGACCCACCTGATGCTGGCCGAACTGGGCATCGACCGCCAAGACCCGGACTGGCCAGCCCTGTCGCTGGGCAACCAGATTCTCGGCGGTGGCGCCTTCGGTACGCGCCTGATGAGCGAAGTGCGGGAAAAACGCGGCCTGACCTACGGCGTATACTCGGTATTCAGCCCGATGCAGGTGCGCGGCCCCTTCATGATCAACCTGCAGACCCGTGCCGAACTCAGCGAGGGCACCCTCAAGCTGGTGCAAGGCATTCTTGCCGACTACCTCAAGAGCGGCCCGACCCAGCAGGAACTGGACGACGCCAAGCGCGAACTGGCCGGTAGCTTCCCGCTGTCGAACGCCAGCAATGCGAGCATCGTCGGCCAATTGGGCGCCATCGGCTTCTACGACCTGCCCTTGACCTGGCTGGAAGACTTCATGCAGCAGTCCCAGGCACTGACCGTCGAGCAGGTCAAGGCAGCCATGAACAAGCACTTGGCCGCCGATAAACTGGTGATCGTTACCGTCGGCCCGAGCGTGCCGCAAAAATCGCTGCCAGCCCCCACTGACAAACCCGCCGAGCAGCCCCTCGGCGTACCGGAGCACTAATGCCTAGATCCACCCCTCCCGCCCGCTCTCAGCAGGGCCAAAGCAAGGGCCAGGGCCACCTGCGCATCATCGCCGGCGAGTGGCGCAGCCGCCGCCTGGCGGTGCCTGAAGGCGACGGACTGCGGCCGACCACCGACCGCGTGCGGGAAACCCTGTTCAACTGGCTGGCACCCTACATCGAAGGCGCCCGGGTGCTGGATGCCTTCACCGGCAGTGGCGCCCTGGTGCTCGAAGCGTTGTCCCGCGGTGCTGCAGATGCCGTTGCGCTGGACAGCAACCCAGCGGCTATCAGCAACCTGAAGAACAACCTGGAGATCCTGCGCTGCCCGCGCGGGCAAATCCTTCAGACCGACGCCCAGCGCTACTTGCAAGCACCGGCCAAGCAACAGTTCGACGTCGTGTTTCTCGACCCACCGTTCCATCAGGACCTGCTGGCCAACACCTGCAACCTGCTGGAGCAGAACCAGTGGCTGCGCGAGCAGGCGTGGATCTACACCGAGAGCGAAGCGGCACCCTCTACCCTGCAAATGCCAGGCAACTGGCGCCTGCACCGCGAAAAAAAGACCGGCCAGGTGCATTACGCGCTGTGGCAGCGCGCCTGACGGCAAGCCGTAATTATGTAACGCAGGCAAGCGCAGAATCTCACCGAAGCTGCTCCTGGTCACCCAACCAGGAGCACTTGAGCAATGCCATCGACTCCACCGTTCACCCTCGACGACACAACCCTGTCAGCCGGCATCGAGTCCATCGCCGATGCCACCCAGCCCCCGTTGCAGCACTTCACACTGGACAACGGCCTGGCTGTCTACCTGCGTGAAGACCACAGCACCCCGCTCGCCGCAATTCAGCTCCGGTACCACGTGGGCACCAGCCATGAGTCAGCCGGCCATACCAACATCTCGCACCTGCTGGAACACCTGATATTCGAAGGCAGCCGCAAACTTGAGGCGGGCCGATACAGCCAGGTGATAGCCCGGCTCGGCGGAGAGGCCAATGCCACTACCATCGATGATGCAACGGTCTACGAAATGCTGTTACCTGCGGCACGGCTACCGGTTGCGCTGGAAATAATGGCCGATGCCATGGAGGGCGCGACCTTTGGCCAGGCAGCCCTGGAACGGGCAGCCAAAGCCATCGAAGACGAGCGCCGGCTCAAAGTTGACAACGTCCCTGCCCAGCAGGCAGCTGAACGACACAATGCACTTGCACACGGCAGCAGCCCTTATGCAACGGCGACGTTCGGCAACCCGGCAGATTTGCGCAACTTGAGCGTGGAGACCGTGCGCGCCTGGTATCAAAAGTGGTATCGGCCCAATAACGCCACCCTCGTGGTGGTGGGTGCCGTCGATCTTGCCACGCTTGGCCAGCACGTGAGCCGGTATTTCGCCAGCATTGCCAGGGCTGCGCTTGACGCAGTACCCGTCCCCCGGCACGACGCGCACCTGCAGGCGCGAAGCCAGAAGCTGACACTGCCAGGCCGTGATGGCTTGTTCATGTCCTTCAATGTACCCAGCCACGCCACGGCCACCGACGCAACGACAGTGCCTGCCCTGGGCCTGCTCTGCGAGGTGCTTGGCAAAGGGTTCAGCGCAAGGCTCTACAGCGAGTTGGTGCGAGACCGACGGCTGCTCAAGGGCCTCACCCTGGCATATGAGCCACTGGCGCGTGGTGACACGCTGTTGACCCTTTCAACCTACATCAACAGTCAAAAGTCTACGCACGAGCAGGCCGAGGAGGCGATCTATACCGCGATCGATGCCCTGCGCCATACGCCGCTTTCCACCCAGGAGCTCAAGCGCGCGAAACTGCGCATGCTCACCCGTCGCCTGTTCAGCCACGACAGCATCAGCCTGCAAGCTGACCGCATCGGCGCAGCAGCGACCGCTGGCCTGCCCCCCTCGCTGATCGATCAAGAAGCCCACAGTATCCGCCACCTCGATAGCGCGACATTACAGCAGGTAGCGTTCGACTACCTGAGCCGCGAGAGGCTGACCATCACCCACCTGCAGGCAGGAGCACCGGCATGAACACATCGCTTACCACCCGCAACATGCCTCTGATTTGCAAAGGCCCCGTGAGCGATACCGCTGTGGCGGCAATGGCCAGGCTGGAGTCCGCGCAAGGCCTTGACCTGGAGCAGCTGCAGCAGGTGCCGGCCCAGATACAGCAATGGCAGACCGACGAAGGCGCCAGGGTCAGCTTCAGCCCGTCCCATGGCCGCCCGATCTTCGACCTGGCGCTGCGCTTTCGCGCTGGTAGTGCACTCGATGGCGACAGCCCGGGCCTCGCCGCCCTTGTCCTTTACAGCCTCGATCAGGGTAGCGAGCTTCTGGACGCCGCCCAGTTCGCTCAGGCTATGGAGGGGCTCGGTGCGATCATGGCAAGGCGGGTGAATCAGGATGAGGCGGTGATTACGCTGCGCTGCCTGAGCCTGCCGGCGCTTCGTACAAGCGCCCTGCAACTGCTCACCCAAATGCTGGCACGCCCCGCCTTCCGCGAGAAAGCCGTCGCAGGCATCCGCGAACGACTGCTCAATCACGCTCGCGCAATCGCGTCGAGCGCGGTCTATGGGGTGTCACCGGCGATCATGAGCCATGTGTTCGATGGCCATCCCTACGCCACCCACTGGGCTGGCACGCCTGAAAGCCTCGAGCGGATCGACGAGCAGCAAATGCGGGCTTTCCACCGACGCGCCTACTCTGCCAACAACCTCGCTATCGGCCTGGTGGGCGACCTGTCGCGTGACGAGGCGCAAACCCTCATCACTGAACTCCTTCAGGCGCTACCGCAACACTGGGCGGGACAGGCCCCACCACCGGCGCCGTTGCCAGAGCCCCTCACCCGGCATCAACCACACACCGCAAGTACCACACTGGCCACGCTGGCGCTGCTGTTGCCCACATCCCCCGACAAGCCGGGGTATGCAGCGCTGACCATGCTCGATGAAATCCTCGGCAGCGGCTACGAGTCGCGCCTTACACAAGAGCTGCGAGGCCGACGTGCCTTGACCTACAGCATCCACTCATCGCTCACCCCCTTCGATGCGGCGAGCCTGCTGCAGATTCAATGGGACATCGCACCCGAATACCGAGATGCCTCACGTGAGCTGGTTTCAGGGATGCTGGCTTGCCTGCGCGAGCATGGCCCAAGCCAGGCGGAGTGCGACATGGCGCGCAACCAGATAGCAGGCAGGTTGCATCGCACCCTGGTGAGCAACGCAGAGCTGGCCAAGAGCCTGGCAACCTCAAGCCACCTGGGGCAACCCGCCGATCACTTTGCGACCTATGTCCAGCGCCTGGCAGCGCTGACACCCATGGACATTCGCGAAGCCGCCCGGATATGGCTGACCCCTGCGCAGGAAGTATTCATCACTGTCGGCCCGGCCCCTGCGCAACAACCTTTGCCCGAACCGGGCTGACCGACCAATAGCGCGGGTACAACGGCGGTATTTCATGGCAATCTAGGACGGCACAACACGAGTCGCCCAGCATGCCCAGCCTTACCGCCACGTTCCGCCCGGCCACCGGGCTATCCAACCCTCACCTGCAAACCCTTTGGGGCCCGCTGTGGCGCAAGCTGCCTGTGCTTGAACGCAAACGCGAGCGCCTGTGGCTGGCCGATGGTGACTTCATCGACCTCGACTGGCACGGGCCGCACCAGCCAGATACACCGCTGGTGCTGGTGCTGCACGGCCTGACGGGCTCGTCCCATTCGCCTTATGTCAAAGGCCTGCAGCAGGCGCTCGATGCCCGCGGCTGGGCCAGCGTTGCGGTGAACTGGCGCGGCTGCTCGGGCGAGCCGAACCTGCTGCCACGCAGTTACCATTCCGGGGCCAGCGGGGACCTGGCCGAGGTGGTCGCCCACCTGCGTGCCCAACGCCCGCTGGCCCCTCTGTACGCCGTCGGCTATTCGCTGGGCGGCAATGTACTGCTCAAGTACCTGGGTGAAAGTGGCAGCGCCAGCCAACTGCAGGCGGCCGTGGCGGTGTCGGTGCCGTTTCGCCTGGATCAGTGCGCCGACCGCATCGGCCAAGGCTTTTCGAAGGTCTATCAGGCACATTTCATGCGCGAAATGATGGCCTATGTGCAGGTGAAGCAGCGGCATTTTCGTGCCCAGGGCCATCATGAAGGGCTTGCCGCACTCGACCGCCTCGGATCGTTGCGCAAACTGCGGACCTTCTGGGATTTTGACGGCAAAGTGACCGCGCCACTCAACGGCTTTGACGATGTACACGACTACTATCGTCGCTCATCGAGCCGCTACTACCTCGGGGAGAACCGCACGCCGACGCTGATCATCCACGCAAACGATGATCCGTTCGTATCCCGCCACAGCCAGCCCACGCCGAGCGAGCTGGCACCGCAGACTCAGTTCGAGCTGCATGAGCGGGGTGGGCATGTGGGCTTTGTCGAGGGCAGCCTGCGAAACCCGGGGTATTACCTTGAGCGGCGGATTCCGCAGTGGCTGGTGGATGGGCGATGAACCCGCGGCTCAGTCGCCCGTGGCAACCTGATGCGCGGGATCATTGATCCACTCACTCCACGATCCGGCATACAGCCTGCCCAGTGGATACCCCGCCAACGCCAGGGCAAACAGGTTATGGCAAGCCGTCACGCCCGAGCCGCAATAGGCCACCAAACGTTCCGCTGAACGCCCCGCCAGCTTCTCGGCAAAGCGCTGCCTGAGCTGCTCTGGCGCCAAGAAGCGCCCCTCTTCGTTCAGATTGTCGGTGAAAGCTGCGCACTGAGCGCCGGGTATATGCCCGGCCACCGGGTCGATCGGCTCCACATCCCCACGAAAACGCGGCAAGGCACGCGCATCGATCAACGTCAGCTCGGGGCTTGCAAGCTCGGTGACCACGTGCTCGGCGTCAATCAGCAGCTTGGTATCCGGTTTGCCGCTGAACGTCCCCTCGTACCGTGCCGGCGCGTCCAGGCTCAATGGCTGGCCCGCGGCGTGCCAGGCCTTGAGGCCTCCGTCGAGAATGGCCACACCGGTGCGTTTGCCCAACCAGGCCAACAGCCACCAGGCACGGGCGGCAAAGGCACCAGGCCCGTCGTCGTACAGCACCACCTCGCTGTCATTGTCCAGCCCCCACTCACGCAAGCGCTCGACCAGCCGCTGCGGATCAGGCAAGGGATGGCGGCCGGTCTGGCCCTTGATTACCGGGCCACTCAGGTCGCGCTCCAGGTCGGCGAAGTGGGCCCCGGCTATATGCCCCTCGGCATAGCTGCGCTGGCCATAATCCGCGTCTTCCAAGGCAAACCGACAATCGAGGATCACCAGCTTGGGCGAGCCCAGACGCTCGGCCAGTTGCTGCGGGGTGATCAATTGCGCAAGAGGCATGACAATCTCCTGATCGATGGCACGAAGGCTCTGGGCTAACGCTCCAGGGCCTGGTTGAACGGAACATGGAATTCATGGCACAGGGCATCCACGGCACTGCGGGCGTTGGCGGTGACGAAGCCGAGTTCCAGTACCAGCACCTGATACACCCCACGCTTGAAGGCTTCTTCACCCAGATGAGCGGAGTGCTCCCGCGTGGTGCTGAGAAAACGGACCCAAGAGGTCAGTACGATCCAGGCGTTGATGGTCAGCGATTCGATCTGGGCAGGGGCCATGACCAGAATGCCGGCCTCGACGAAGCCCCGGTAGATCGCCTGGCCCTGGCGCAGGCAACGTTCGGAAAAGCGTCGGTAACGGGCAGCCAGCTCAGGGTCGCTGTCGAGCAGGTGCTCGAGATCACGGTGCAGGAACCGGTAGTTCCACATCGCTGCGAGCAATGCCTTGAGGTAGAAGCGCTTGTCTTCGACGGTAGCGGCGCGGCCCTGCGGGGGGCGCAGGAAGCTGTCCACCAATTCCTCATACTGGCTGAACAACAGTGCGATGATCGCCTGCTTGTTGGGGAAGTGGTAGTAGAGGTTGCCGGGCGAAATCTCCATGTGCGCGGCAATGTGGTTGGTGCTCACGCTACGCTCGCCTTGTTGATTGAACAGTTCAAGGCTGTTCTGCACGATGCGCTCTCGGGTCTTGATGCGCGGGGCCATGCTCAGCTCCCAGTCTGCAGGCTTTCGGTAAGTGGTTCATCTTACGGTGTAACAGGGCCCGGATGCACCGTGCGCTGGCGCGAAAAAATTCGCACCATCGTACCGATTAGAGTATAGGCTCTAGAGATTCTCAGCCCCTATGGGAGCCGCCGTGACTTCTCCTATCGCCTCGCCCCCTCTGCAGTTCGACACTGAATTGACAAGCACATTCACTGCCCAGCGCAAGGCATTTGCCGGCAACCCCATGCCGCCGCTGGCCCAACGCCGGCAGTGGCTGAAAAGCCTGCGCGAAGCATTGCTGGCGGATCGACAACGGCTGATAGAGGCGATCGATGCGGATTTTTCCGGGCGCAGCGCCGACGAAACCCTGTTGGCCGAGCTACTGCCCTCCGTACAGGGGATTCGCCATGCCGAACGCCACCTCAAGGGCTGGATGCGACCCGCCAGGCGAGCCGTCGGCCTGGCCTTCCAGCCGGCCAGCGCCCGCGTGCTGTACCAGCCGCTGGGAGTAGTGGGCATCATCGTGCCGTGGAACTACCCGCTGTTTCTCGCCATCGGCCCGCTGACGTGCGCCCTGGCGGCCGGCAACCGCGTGATGCTCAAGCTCAGTGAGGCCACCCCTGCCAGCGCCCTGGCGCTCAAAGCCTTGCTTGAGCAGGTATTCCCCCACGACCTGGTCAGCGTGGTGCTGGGTGATGTGGAAGTCGGCCAGGCATTTGCCCGGCTGCCCTTCGACCATCTGCTGTTCACCGGCGCCACCAGCGTCGGCCGCCAGATCATGCTGGCGGCTGCACAGAACCTGACCCCGGTCACACTGGAACTCGGCGGCAAGTCACCGGCCATCATTTCGTCCAGCGTGCCGCTCGATAGCGCCGCCGAGCGTATCGCATTCGGCAAGACCCTCAATGCCGGCCAGACCTGCGTCGCCCCAGACTACGTCCTGGTGCCACGCGAGCGCCTGAACGCCTTCAGCGAGGCCTACCGCAGGGCGGTCCACCGGCTGTACCCGCGCATCGCCGACAACCCCGACTACAGCGCCATCATCAATCCGAGGCAATTGCAGCGCCTGCAACAGCTGGTGGACGACGCCAGCAGCAAGGGCGCGCAGGTCATCGACCTGTACCCGGACGAGCCTCGCCAGGGCAGGCGCCTGCCGCCGCACGTGCTGCTGGAGGTGAATGACAGCATGCAGGTGATGCAGGACGAAATCTTTGGCCCGCTGCTGCCGGTAGTGCCCTATGACAGCCTCGACGGTGCACTGGCCTACATCAATGAACGGCCACGCCCACTGGCGCTGTACTACTTCGGCTACGACCATGCCGAGCAAGAGCATGTGCTGCAGCGCAGCCACTCCGGTGGCGTCTGTATCAACGACACACTGCTGCATGTCGCTCAGGACGACCTGCCGTTCGGCGGCATCGGCCCTTCGGGCATGGGCCACTACCACGGCCGTGACGGCTTCCTGACCTTCAGCAAGGCCAAGGCGGTGCTGGCCAAGCAGCGCCTGAACGCCGCGCGCCTGATTTACCCGCCATATGGCAAGGCGCTGCAGCGCCTGGTCTACACACTGTTCATCCGCTGAGGTCTGGGCCATGCAACGTCGTGACCTTCTGCGCTTCAGTCTGGGCGCCAGCGTGTTTCTGGCCAGTGCCAGCCTGGTCGGCTGCAGCCCGCAGGGGCGTGCTACCGGGTACCAGGTACTGCGCGATGACGACCTGCCATTGCTACGGGCACTGATCCCGGTGGTGCTTGCCGGTACTTCGGCAAGCGCAACACTCGTGCTGCCCAGGCTGGACGACAAACTGGCGGCACTGTCCCCGCCAATGCTCAAGCTCACCCGGCAACTGTTCGATGTGCTCAGCCTGCCGCTGACCCGTGGCCCACTGACGGGGGTCTGGGGTGCCTGGGACCTGGCGGGTGAACCGCAGATAGCGGCGTTTCTGCAACGCTGGCAGAGCAGTTCCCTGAACCTGCTGCGCATGGGGCACGCGTCGATCGTGCAACTGCTGACGATGGCCTGGTATGAATGCCCGGAAAGCTGGGCCGCCTGTGGCTACCCGGGGCCACCGAAAATCTGAACAACAACAACAACAACAACAACAACAACAAGAGCACTTTCAATGCCTGTCATCGACCCGTTTCGCCAAGGCCTCGAACGCGGCTGGATCACCCATGACGCCTCGCGCCTGGGGCAGGACCTCAGCGTGCAAGCCGACATCGCCGTGATAGGCAGCGGCGCCGGCGGTGCCACCAGCGCGCAGATGCTCAGCGCTGCAGGCTTCAAGGTACTGCTGATCGAGGAAGGCCCGCTCAAGACCAGCAGTGACTTCCACCTGCTAGAGAATGAGGCCTACGCCAGTCTCTACCAGGAAGGCCTGGGCAGGATGAGCAAGGACGGCGCCATCACCATTCTGCAGGGCCGCGCGGTGGGCGGCACCACACTGGTCAACTGGACCTCCAGCTTTCGCACACCCGCGCCGACCTTGGCCCACTGGGCCACGGCCCACAACGTCAAAGGGCTGGGCGACGACGCACTGCGCCCCTGGTTCGATCGCATCGAGCAAGACCTCGGCATCACCCCTTGGGCGATGCCGGCAAACGCCAACAACGACGTACTGCGCCGTGGGTGTGAACAGCTCGGCTACCGATGGGCGGTGATCCCACGCAATGTCAGGGGGTGCTGGAATCTTGGCTATTGCGGCATGGGTTGCCCGGTCAACGCCAAGCAATCGATGCTGGTGACGCGCATTCCAGCCCTGCTCGACAAGGGCGGCGAGCTGCTGTACCTGGCCCGGGCCGAACGCTTCGAGCATGACGGCGAACGCATTGCGCAGCTGCGCTGCCAAGGCCTGGACGCGCAAGGCCTACACCCCAACGGGCGCAGCATCACGGTGCGCGCCCGCCACTACATCCTCGCGGGCGGCGGCATCAACAGCCCCGCCCTGCTACTGCGCTCCAAGGCTCCTGACCCCCACGAGCGCCTGGGCAAACGGACCTTCCTGCACCTGGTCAACTTCAGCGCGGCCCGCTTCGACGCACGCATCGACCCCTATTACGGCGCCCCGCAGTCCATCTACAGTGACCACTTCCAATGGCAGGACGGCGTCGATGGCGCGGTCGGCTACAAACTTGAAGTGCCGCCCCTGCACCCGGCGCTGGCCAGCACCCTGCTCGGTGGCGAGGGTGTCGAAAATGCCCAGCGCATGGCCGAGCTGCCGCACACCCACGTCATGCTTGCGCTGTTGCGCGACGGGTTCCATCCCGAAAGCCCAGGTGGCACGGTGGAGCTGCGTGGCGATGGCTCACCGGTGCTCGATTACCCGGTCACCGACTACTTGCGAGACGGCCTGCGCCGTGCCTTTCACAGCATGGCGCAGATCCAGTTCGCCGCGGGCGCCACGCAGGTGACACCCGCGCACAGCGATGCCCGCGCAGCTACCCGCCTGGCGCAGGCCCAACGCATGATCGACGGTTTGCGCCTGGAGCCGTTCCATACGCGGTTGGGCAGCGCCCACGTGATGGGCGGCTGCGCAATGGGCGAAGATCCACAGCATGCGGTGTGCGATAGCCTGGGCCGTCACCATCAGCTGGAAAACCTGTCGATTCACGACGGCTCGTTGTTCCCGACCAGCATCGGTGCCAACCCACAACTGTCGGTCTACGCCATCAGCGCGAAGCTCACCGACGCCCTGATAACCCGCCTGGCACACAGTGCATGACAACAAATGCCCCTGCTGTCTATAGTGCCATCAGCCGGCCGCATGACTTGGCCGGGCGCAAACGCTGCGCTACCATCCGACTCCCCAACGCACTCCAGCCAGGATGACGCGATGAACCGAGTGTTGTACCCGGGTACTTTCGACCCTATTACCAAGGGCCATGGCGACCTGGTCGAGCGCGCCTCGCGGCTGTTCGACCACGTGATCATCGCTGTGGCAGCCAGCCCGAAGAAGAACCCGCTGTTCCCGCTGGAGCAACGTGTAGCGCTGGCCCGTGAGGTCACCAGGCACTTGCCCAATGTCGAAGTCATCGGCTTCTCCACCCTGCTTGCGCATTTTGCCAAGGAACAGGGCGCCAACGTCTTCTTGCGGGGGCTGCGGGCGGTGTCCGACTTCGAATACGAGTTCCAGTTGGCGAACATGAATCGGCAACTCGCGCCTGAGGTCGAAAGCCTGTTCCTCACGCCGTCGGAGCGCTATTCGTTCATTTCTTCGACCTTGGTCCGGGAAATCGCTGCGCTGGGAGGCGACATCACCAAATTCGTGCACCCAGTGGTGGCCGAAGCGTTAACTGAACGCTTCAAGAAGTAAGCCTGAGCGCTGATTATCGCGCCCGCGTGCACTGCGGGCGCGAATGCGGCACAATTGTGCCCATTGCGTTGAACATGCCCGGGCGGTGAGCCCCGGCCGGAGTCCCCATGTCCCTGATTATCACCGACGATTGCATCAACTGCGACGTCTGCGAACCCGAGTGCCCGAACGAGGCCATCTCCCAAGGCGAAGAGATCTACGTGATCGATCCGAACCTGTGCACCCAGTGCGTGGGTCATTATGACGAGCCGCAGTGCCAGCAGGTCTGCCCGGTCGACTGCATCCCGCTGGATGAGGCGCACCCGGAAACCGAAGAGCAGTTGATGGCCAAGTACCGCCGGATCACCGGCAAGGCGTGATCGCTGCGCTGCTGCGTATGGCCCAATCGCTGCTAAACCGGCGATTGGGCCATACCATTCACCGCTGGCAACGTGGGCAGTAAACGCTGGCCCGTTGCCCAAGCTTGGCCTCACGCAAGGTAGTGCCGCACAGCTTGCACGGCAGCCCGCCCCGGCCGTAGACGAACAGTTCCTGCTGGAAGTAACCCGGCTGCCCGTCGCCGCCAATGAAGTCGCGCAACGTCGTGCCCCCTTGCTCGATGGCAGCCGCCAGCACGCGCTTGATCTCGATGGCCAGCTTCAGGTAGCGGCTACGGGATATCCCACCCGCCTCACGGCGCGGGTCGATACCGGCGGCGAACAACGCCTCGGTCGCGTAGATATTGCCCACACCCACCACCACCGCGTTATCCATGATGAACGGCTTGACTGCCATCGTCCGCCCGCGGGACAGCTGGAACAGGCGCTCGCCATCGAACAGGTCGGTCAACGGCTCTGGGCCCAGGCGCAGCAGCAACTCATGATTGAGCGGGTCGAGGCTCCAGAGCATGGCGCCGAAACGACGCGGATCGGTGTAGCGCAGCACCAGCCCTGACTCCAGCTCGATGTCGACGTGCTCATGCTTGGCCGCCGGTAGCCCCATCTGCACCAGGCGCAGGTTGCCCGACATGCCCAGATGGCTGATCAAGGTGCCCACCTCGGCGTTGATCAGCAGGTATTTGGCGCGCCGCTCGACGCTGAGAATACGCTGCCCGGACAAACGCACGTCCAGGTCCTCGGGGATTGGCCAGCGCAAGCGCCGGTCTCGCACCACCACGCGGCTGACCCGCTGGCCTTCCAGATGCGGCGCGATACCGCGCCGCGTGGTTTCGACTTCGGGTAATTCCGGCATGAATCAGTGCCCGCCCAGCTCGCGAATGGTCTGTTTGAGGTTCTCGAAGTCGTACTCCGACAAACCGATATAGTCCAGTACCAGCGGGCCGACCGCATGCCACTCGTGGTCGACAGGCTGGTTGCCCAACACACGGTAGGACGCGCAGATGTGTTCGGCCATCTTGAGCACCGCCAGCAGGTTCTTCAGCTGGCTCTGGGTGTTGCGCAGCGACTCCTCGCGGAACACGGCCAAGGCATTGTGGTGGTTGGCGATGGCCGCGCTGATGTGCTCCGGCAGCCGCCAGGACTTGGCGGTGAAATAGCCGACCACCGAATGATTGGTATTGAATGCACGGTTCTCGGTGTCGACCACCCGGGTTTGCGCATCAGCCTTGGCGTAAGCCTCCTCCAGGACATCCATGTAGCTGGGGAAACGCTTGAGCATCAGCGGGATGCCGCAATCATGGAACAGCCCCAGGGTGTAGGCCTCGTCCGCCGCCTGGATGCCGGTGCGCTTGGCCAGTGTCAGGCAGGTCATGGCCACATCCTGGGCAGTGTCCCAGAAGCGGTTGAGGGTAACGATGGTCTCGTCGCTCATCTCGCCCTTGATCGACTGGGCGTTGATCAGGTTGATGATCGAACGGCTACCCAGCAGGTTCACCGCACGCTGGATCGAACCGATCTTGTTGGACAGCCCGAAGTGCGGCGAGTTGACCAGCTTGAGCAAGGCACCGGACAGGCCCGGATCCTGGGAAATCAGCTTGGCGATGGTTTCCAGGTCCGGGTCGGGCATGTACTGCTCGAACTGCAGGTCGACCATGATCTGCGGTTGCGGCGGGATGGTAATGCCTTGCAAGGCTTGCTGGATCTGTTCGGCGCTGAGTTCTTGGGACATACGTACATACTCTTTGTGGACGAGCGATTCTAACCCTGTAGCTCGCTCGACTTGTAGCGCTTGTGCTGGCGAACAGGCAGGGCACTTTGTCGTGCCCTGCACCGAATCAAGGGCCAACCGGTTATACTCCCGCTCTTTTTTCCCGGAGCGACGTCATGTCCCTGCCCAGCCTTCGCCTCAAAGCCAATGCCGACCGCCGCCTGCGCGCCGGCCACCTGTGGGTCTACAGCAACGAAGTCGATGTCACCGCGACGCCGCTGCAGGGCTTTCAGGCCGGCCAACAGGCAATTCTCGAGGCTGCCAACGGCAAGCCGCTGGGCATCGTGGCGCTGAGCCCGAACAACCTGATCTGCGCCCGCCTGCTGTCGCGCGATGCCAAGCTGCCGCTGGACAAGTCGCTGCTGGTACACCGCCTCAACGTCGCCCTGTCCCTGCGCCAGCGCCTGTTCGACCAGCCGTGCTACCGCCTGGTCTACGGTGATTCTGACCTGCTGCCGGGCCTGGTGGTCGACCGCTTCTTCGACATTCTCGTGGTACAGCTGGCCTCCGCCACCATGGAGCTGCACAAGGACGACGTGATCGCCGCCCTGGTCCAGGTGCTCAAGCCCAGCGGCATCCTGTTCAAGAACGACTCCGCCGCCCGTGACGCCGAAGGCTTGCAGCGTTATGTCGAAACCGTCTACGGCGAAGTGCCGGACTGGGTCCCGCTGGAAGAAAACGGCGTGAAGTTCGAAGCGCCGGTACGCGAAGGCCAGAAGACCGGCTGGTTCTATGACCACCGCATGAACCGCGCACGCCTGGCGCCCTACGTCAAAGGCAAGCGTGTGCTCGACCTGTTCAGCTACATCGGTGGCTGGGGCGTGCAGGCCGGCGCATTCGGCGCCAGCGAAGTGTTCTGTGTGGATGCCTCAGGCTTTGCCCTGGATGGCGTGGAACGTAATGCCGCGCTCAATGGCATCAGCGAAAAACTGACCTGCATCGAAGGTGATGTATTCGAGGCACTGCGCGAGCTGAAGGCCGCAGAAGAGCGCTTCGACGTGATCATTGCCGACCCACCCGCGTTCATCAAGCGCAAGAAAGACCTGAAAAACGGCGAGGCCGCTTACCGCCGCCTCAACGAACAGGCCATGCGCATGCTGACCAAGGATGGCATCCTGGTCAGCGCCTCGTGCTCGATGCACTTGCCCGAGGACGACCTGAACAACATCCTGCTGACCAGCGCCCGCCACTTGGACCGCAACCTGCAAATGCTCGAGCGCGGCGGCCAAGGCCCGGACCACCCGGTTCACCCGGCCATCGCGGAAACCCGCTACATCAAGAGCATTACCTGCCGGCTGCTGCCCAACAGCTGATTCACGCCCAGGGGGCCGCGTTGCCGCCCCCTGGGTGCCTCAGATGCCCAGCACGTAAGAAGCGATACCGAAGTACACCAGTACCCCTGCCGCATCGGCGATCGAAGTCACCAGCGGCCCGCTGGCAGTGGCCGGGTCAAGCTTGAGCCTGGTGAACATGAAGGGCAGGCTCATGCCAATCAGGCTGCCTAGCAGGACGATCACCAGCATGCTGCTGGCAACGATCAAGGCGACCTCCGTCCCACCGCGCAGCGCCCCCAGCGATGCCACCGCCACCGCCATGGTGCCGCCCAGCGCCAGCGCCACCGCGCATTCACGTGCCAGCATGCGCAACCAGTCGCGCATCACCACCTCGCCCGTCGCCAGGCCACGCACCATCAAAGTCGCCGATTGCGCGCCCGCGTTGCCACCGCTGTCCACCAACAGGGGCAGGAAGAACACCAGGACGATATGCGCGGCGATGGTTTCCTCGAATGCCGCGATCCCCGCCCCCGAAAACAGATTGCCAAACACCAGCAGCACCAGCCACAGCACCCGCTTGCGGTACAGCAGGCTGACAGTGGCGTCCCTGAGGTTGCCCACGTGGTTGGTGATGGATGCGCCCTTGTGGAAGTCTTCGGTAGCCTCTTCGACAACCACATCGAGTGCGTCATCGCAGGTCACCAGGCCCACCAGCCGGCCGGCCTGATCCAGCACCGGCAGCGCCAGCAGGTCGTGCTCGCGGATCAACCGCGCCACTTCCTCCTGACGGGTCGAGGTGAATACGTAGATGACCTTGCGCACCATGAGTTGCTCGATCGGCTGTTCAGGCGCGGCAAGGATCAGCTCGCGCAGGGAAAGCGTACCCAGCAGGTTGCGGCTCTCGTCGAGCACATAGGACTGATAGATGGTTTCGGCATCTGCAGCCTCACGGCGCAGCATGTCGATCGCCTGGCTGGCAGTGAGGCCGGCATCCAGGCACGAATACTCGCTGGTCATCAGGTAGCCGGCAGTGCCTTCGACGTAGCCTTCAGGATGAAGCAGGCCATCACGCCGCGCCTGGGCAGCCTGACGCAGGTCGAGCGGGGAAACGACGAAATCGGACGTGTGTTGCATGAGATTCTCCAGGCGCCGACACAGGCACCCGCGAACCTCAGCCTGATCGACTCAAGCCTTCGCAAGCCCTGACGACGGCGCGCTCAGCGCCAATTTGCAGGTTCTGTAAGAACTGAAACTGGGAAGGTCCATTGAGGTAGTGTCTCGTGAAGCCGCACATGCGGCGCGGCGGATCATAAGCAGCCAGGACGCACCTGTCAGCAGCGCATCGGGCTTTTCGGATGGGTCCTACAAAGTGCCGGTCACACTTCCCGAACCACCGCCCAGACACATCGCCATTCCCTCACCGCGCCAGCGGTGTAGAATCGGGCTATTCATCGCCAGTCATCCCCGGCGGGTTTATGAGCTCTGGTCGAGCACGCGGCGATCCCGTAGTGTCTTCGGCCCCATCCGTGCCAGTGGCAACCGGCCTGAGGCGCATAGGAAAAGAGAAGCTCACTCCCCTTTTTGTGACCTGATTAAGCCGCCAGGAGTGCTTCATGCCTGATTATCGTTCCAAGACTTCCACCCAAGGCCGCAACATGGCCGGCGCCCGTGCCCTGTGGCGCGCCACCGGGATGAAGGACGAAGACTTCAAGAAACCGATCATCGCCATCGCCAACTCGTTCACCCAGTTCGTCCCGGGGCACGTGCACCTGAAGGACCTGGGCCAGCTGGTCGCCCGCGAAATCGAACGCGCCGGTGGCGTGGCCAAGGAATTCAACACGATCGCGGTCGATGACGGCATCGCCATGGGCCACGACGGCATGCTGTACTCGCTGCCAAGCCGCGAGATCATTGCCGACGCCGTGGAATACATGGTCAACGCCCACTGCGCCGACGCCATCGTGTGCATCTCCAACTGCGACAAGATCACCCCCGGCATGCTGATGGCTGCCCTGCGCCTGAACATCCCGGTGATCTTCGTTTCCGGTGGCCCGATGGAAGCCGGCAAGACCAAACTGGCCAGCCACGGCCTGGACCTGGTCGACGCCATGGTCATCGCCGCGGACTCCACGGCGTCCGACGAAAAAGTCGCCGAATACGAGCGCAGCGCCTGCCCGACCTGCGGTTCGTGCTCCGGCATGTTCACCGCCAACTCGATGAACTGCCTGACCGAGGCCCTGGGCCTGGCCCTGCCGGGCAACGGCTCGACCCTGGCCACCCACGCCGACCGTGAGCAGTTGTTCCTCACTGCCGGGCGCACCATCGTCGAGCTGTGCAAGCGCTACTACGGCGAGAACGACGAATCGGTCCTGCCGCGCAGCATCGCCAACTTCAAGGCGTTCGAAAACGCCATGATGCTCGACATCGCCATGGGCGGCTCGACCAACACCATCCTGCACCTGCTGGCCGCAGCCCAGGAAGGCGAAGTGGCGTTCGACCTGCGCGACATCGACCGCCTGTCGCGCAAAGTGCCGCAGCTGTGCAAAGTGGCGCCGAACATCCAGAAGTACCACATGGAAGACGTGCACCGCGCCGGCGGCATCTTCAGCATCCTCGGTTCGCTGGCCCGTGGCGGCCTGCTGCACACCGACCTGCCGACGGTTCACAGCCGCAGCATGGAAGAAGCCATCGCCAAGTGGGATATCACCCAAACCGACGATGAAGCGGTGCACACCTTCTTCAAAGCCGGCCCGGCGGGTATCCCGACCCAGACGGCCTTCAGCCAGTCGACCCGTTGGGAAACCCTGGACGACGACCGTGAAAACGGCTGCATTCGCAGCTTCGAACACGCTTACTCACAGGAAGGCGGGCTGGCCGTGCTGTACGGCAACATCGCCCTGGATGGCTGCGTGGTGAAAACCGCAGGTGTCGATGAGTCGATCCATGTGTTCGAAGGCAACGCCAAGATCTTCGAAAGCCAGGACAGCGCCGTGCGCGGCATCCTCGCCGACGAAGTGAAGGCTGGTGACATCGTCATCATCCGCTATGAAGGCCCGAAAGGCGGCCCGGGCATGCAAGAAATGCTCTACCCGACTTCGTACCTGAAATCCAAAGGCCTGGGTAAAGCCTGTGCGTTGCTCACCGATGGCCGGTTCTCGGGTGGTACCTCGGGCCTGTCGATCGGCCACGCCTCGCCCGAGGCCGCTGCTGGCGGCGCGATCGGCCTGGTACGTGACGGCGACAAGGTATTGATCGACATCCCCAACCGTTCGATCAACCTGCAGGTCAGCGATGAAGAGCTGGCTGCGCGCCGCGTGGAGCAGGACAAGAAAGGCTGGAAACCGGCCGAAGTGCGCCCACGCAAGGTGACCACCGCGCTGAAGGCCTACGCCCTGCTGGCGACCAGTGCCGACAAGGGTGCGGTGCGCAACAAGGCGATGCTGGAAGGGCTGTGAGGCCCTGAGCGCTGATACGAGTCAGTCAAGCGATTTGGGGCCGCTCTGCGGCCCATCGCTGGCAGGCCAGCGCCCACAGGTATGGGGCGCTGGCCTGCCGGCGAGGCGTTGCACAGCCCCAATGGCCTACTGAATCTGCTCCGGTGTGACCACCACCCAATTCTTGTCTGCTGTCACCGGCAACCCCGCCTTGGCCTGGGCCGCCGCGTTTTTGGCGATCATCCCGTTCAACTGGTCCATGTACTTGGCCTTGCGGTTTATCCACAGGTGGATGCCGCCCTTGCCAACGTCCACGCCATGAAACTGCATGTAGCCATCACTGGTCGGGGTATCACCCCCCACCAGCACCGGCTTCTTCCACTCATCGATGTAGGTGAGGATCGCCGCTTGCTTGCCCGCCATCCATGTCGCCGGCGTCCATAGGTAGGGGGTCAGTTCCAGGCCAGCGTTGGCCGTCGCATCGTACTTGCCTTCACTGATCTGCTTGCGTGCGGTGGTCAAGTGGCCGTTGGTACGGTCCTTGAGCAGCAGGCTGACGCCAATGACGTTCTGCGGTTTCACGTTGTAGCCATACTTGGGGTCGGACGCCACCATGCGTACCAGCTCTTCGGAGGCGGCCGAAATGACATACACCTCGATGCCATTTTCCATCAGCTTGTTGTAAAGCTCGGCCTGGCCGGCGAAGACCTTGGGGGGTTGCACCTCGATGGCTTTTACCTGGTCACCGTCAAAGTAGGTGCTGGGGACAGGTTTGGCAGACGCCATCAGCTCATCGACCTGCACTTTCAGCTCTTTCAGTGTGAAGCCCGAGAACACCTGAGCCACCCACGGGTAGCAGACCATGTCGTCGATTTCGCACAGGCGATAGTAATAACTGAACAGGCTTTCCTTGTGCTCTGCGGTGTCTTTGAACGGGATCAGCTTGAGTGAAGGGTCGAGCTTTTCACGGCTCAGCAGGCCCTTGTTTTCCATGAACGGCAGCAAGGCTTCCTCAAGGTCGTAGCGGTAGCTGGTGTTGTCCATGTCGAACACCGCGTAGTTACCCTTGTTGGCATTGGCGGCGATCATCGCGTCGAGCTGCTTGGCCGCCTCGGCTGGCCAATGCTTGAGCTCGGTGGCTCCGCTTTCGATACTGAACAGCAGGGACAAACCGATGGCCCAGGCTTTCGGAGCAAACTTCATATATCAATCTCCTGAAGTGACCGGGAAAAACTAGACCAACAATCCACCCGTGCCCCCTTTCACTACGACGTTCACACAATGGTAAACGTCGTGTTCATTGCTATTAGCGACAGCCTGTTATTCCATAAACGACTAATCCAATTACTTTTGGGTATAAATTCGTTTGTTTTCAGGCTGTTAGCATTTCCGTTCGCAATCGCTCACAGAGGCGATGCCTCTTCTGCTTTTTCCTGGAGCTTCAATGAACCTGCCGCTGTCTCTCAACCTGCTGGTGTTCCTGGCCTTGCTGCTGGGCCTGGCGCAAACTCGCCATACTGACTGGAGCCTGGCCAAGAAAGTCCTGCTGGGCCTGGCACTGGGCGTAGGTTTCGGCTTGGTCCTGCACACGATCTACGGTGCAGGCCACCCGGTCCTCAAAGCCACCATCGGCTGGCTCGACCTGGTCGGCAACGGCTACGTCGGCTTGCTGCAGATGATCGTCATGCCGCTGATCTTCGCCTCGATCCTCAGCGCCGTGGCCCGCCTGCACAATGCCTCTTCACTGGGCCGCATCAGCGTGCTGAGCATCGGCACCCTGCTGCTGACCACCGCCATCGCTGCGCTGATCGGCATCGTCCTGACCAACCTGTTCGGCCTGAGCGCCGAAGGCCTGGTCGCCGGTGCCCAGGAAAGTGCACGCATGCACGTTATCCACAGCGATTACGCGGGCAAGGTCGCCGACCTCAACATCCCGCAATTGCTGCTGTCGTTCATCCCCAGCAACCCGGTAGGCGACCTGGCGCGGGCCAAACCGACCTCGATCATCAGCGTGGTGATCTTCGCCGTGTTCGTCGGGCTGGCCGCGTTGCAGCTGATCAAGGACGATGCCGAAAAGGGCCAGCGGGCCTTGTCGGCCATCGACACCCTGCAAGCCTGGGTGATGCGCCTGGTGCGCGTAGTGATGAAGCTCACCCCCTATGGCGTGCTGGCGCTGATGACCAAGGTCGTGGCCAGCTCCAACCTGGATGACATCCTCAAACTGGGCAGCTTCGTGGTGGTGTCGTACATCGGCCTGGGCCTGATGTTCGTGGTGCACGGCATCATCCTCGCCGCCACCGGCGTCAGCCCGCTGCGCTTCTTCCGCAAGGTCTGGCCAGTGCTGACCTTCGCCTTCACCAGCCGCTCCAGCGCCGCCAGCATCCCGCTGAACATCGAAGCGCAAACCCGCCGCCTGGGCGTGCCGCAGTCGATCGCCAGCTTCAGCGCATCGTTCGGCACCACCATCGGCCAGAACGGCTGCGCCGGCCTGTACCCGGCCATGTTGGCGGTAATGGTAGCCCCGGCCGTAGGCATCGATACGTTCGACCCGCTGTGGGTCGCGACCCTGGTGGCGATCGTCACCCTGAGCTCAGCGGGCGTTGCCGGTGTGGGCGGTGGTGCGACCTTCGCGGCGCTGATCGTACTGCCGGCCATGGGCCTGCCAGTGGAACTGGTGGCGCTGCTGATTTCAGTCGAGCCGCTGATCGACATGGGCCGCACGGCGCTGAACGTGAACGGGTCGATGACGGCGGGCGTGGTGACCAGCCAACTGCTCAAAGAAACCGACAAGGATGTGCTGGCCGGCGATGAGCATGCCGAGCTGAGCCACTCCTGAAATGAAGGGGGGCCGCTGCTGCAGCCCCCCTTTCAACCACGCTTGTTCCACACCTCGAAGTGATAAGCAGGCGTGTCCGGTCCGGCCTGCGGCTCACTTGAAGCCAGCCGCCATTGCCCCTTGTCGAACTCAGGGAACCAGGCATCGCCTTGCGGCTCCAGTTCCACCCGGGTCAGGTACATGCGGCTGACCAGGCCTTTGTCCAACGCCTGGGCATACAACTGCGCGCCGCCGATCAGCATCAGCTCATCGACGCCTTGCTCACGCGCCCATTGTTCGGCGCGCAGCAGCGCATCTTCCAGCGAGGCGAACACTTCGGCGCCGGCCAGCACCAGGCCCGGCTGACGGCTGACCACCAGGTTCAGGCGCCCTGGCAACGGCCGGCCGAGCGAATCCCAGGTCTTGCGGCCCATGATGATCGGCTTGCCCAAGGTGGTGGCCTTGAAGTACTTGAAGTCCCCCGGCAAGTGCCAGGGCATGGAGTTGTCGATGCCGATCACGCGGTTCTCGGCGAGCGCCGCAATCAGGCTGAGAGGGAGTGAGGTAGTCATGCCGGCGAGGATAGCAAACCCGCAGTGGGTTATGCTTGCGCCCTGAACCGTGCAATGGAAGACCTTGTGACTGGACCGACTCCACTGGACAAGCGCTGGCTCACCGAAGCGATACGCCTGCGCGAGGAACACGCCGGCCCCCTGGAAGACCAGGAAGCCAACCGCCACGCCCGCCAGCACGGGGGCGACCTGGCCGCGCGCATCGAAGCACGGGCAATGTTCCTGGCGGAACGCGATGGCATCAGCACCGCCTTGCAGCGCTGGAAGCAAGGCGCACGCCTGGCGCTGCTGGCGTTGACGCTGCTGGCCGTCGTCAGTGGCGCCGGCATGGCCTTTGCCGCCTTGGGCGACGGGCAACGCCCGGTCAACGTATTCTGGGCCCTGGGCAGTCTGCTCGGGCTGAACCTGCTGATGCTGCTGGGATGGGCTGCAGGCCTGGTGCTAAGCGGCGAACACGGCGCCAACCTCGGGCGGCTGTGGTTGTGGCTGAGCGAACGCTTCGCCCGCGATGCCAAGGCCGCGCACCTGGCCCCGGCGCTGCTGGTGCTGCTGCAACGCCAGCGCCTGAACCGCTGGCTGCTTGGCCTGCTGGTCCACAGCTTGTGGGCGCTGGCCATGCTCAGCGCGCTGGCGCTGTTGCTGGCACTGCTCGCCACACGGCGCTATGGCTTCGTCTGGGAGACCACGCTGCTCGCTGCCGACCCCTTCGTCAACCTGACCCAAGCCCTCGGCGCCCTGCCCTCGCTGCTCGGCTTCGCCGTGCCGGACGAGAGCATGATCCGCCTCAGCGGCGACACCCTGCCCGCCCTCGACATCGCCCGCCAGGCGTGGGCCAGCTGGCTGCTCGGCGTGGTGCTGGTGTATGGCCTGCTGCCCCGTGTGCTGCTGGCCGGGCTGTGCCTGTGGCGCTGGCGCCAGGGCCGCCAACGCCTGGCCCTGGACCTCAGCCTGCCCGGCTATGCGCAACTGCGTGAAGCGTTGATGCCGCGCAGCGAACGTATCGGCGTGCAAGATACGGCGCCCCACTCCCTGCCCCAATTCCAGGCTGGCCAATTGGATTCCGGCAGCAGCGGCGCCCTGTTGGTCGGGCTGGAACTGGACGACCAGCGCCCGTGGCCCCCTGCCCTGAGCAAGGGCGTGACCGACGCCGGGGTGCTCGACAGCCGCGAGTCGCGCAACCGCCTGCTCGAACAGCTCAGCCGCTTCCCCCCGGCGCGCCTGGCGATCGCCTGCGACCCGCGCCGTTCGCCGGACCGTGGCAGCCTCGCGCTGCTGGCCGAACTGGCACGCAATGCCGGCGCCACGCGCATCTGGTTGCTGCAGGCGGCACCCGGCCAGGCCCTGGACGCCGAGCGCCTGGGCGACTGGCACGAAGCACTGGAGCGCCTCGGCCTGCCTCACGCTGACACCTCACCGCTGACCTGGCTGGAGCATGGCCATGACTGAGCCGCTGAAACTGGCCGTGGTCGGCCACACCAATGTCGGCAAGACCTCGTTGCTGCGCACGCTTACCCGCGATGTAGGCTTCGGCGAGGTGTCCCATCGCCCAAGCACTACCCGCCACGTCGAAGGCGCACGCCTGTCGGTGGACGGCCAAGCGCTGCTCGAACTGTACGACACCCCGGGCCTGGAAGATGCCATCGCCCTGCTCGATTACCTGGAGCGCCTGGAGCGCCCGGGCGAGCGCCTCGACGGCCCGGCACGCCTGGAGCGCTTTCTGCAAGGCAGCGAGGCGCGCCAGCGCTTCGAGCAGGAGGCCAAGGTGCTGCGCCAGTTGCTGGCCAGCAACGCCGGCCTGTATGTGATCGACGCCCGCGAGCCGGTGCTGGCCAAATACCGCGATGAACTGGAAGTACTGGCCAGTTGCGGCAAACCGCTGTTGCCGGTGCTCAACTTCGTCGCCAGCAGCCAGCATCGTGAACCCGAATGGCGTGATGCCCTGGCCCGCCTGGGCCTGCATGCGCTGGTGCGGTTCGACAGCGTGGCGCCCCCGGAGGACGGCGAACGTCGCCTTTACGAAAGCCTGGCCTTGCTGCTGGAGGACGCCCGCCCTGCGCTGCAGCGGTTGATCGACGACCAACAGGCGCAGCGCCTCGCTCGCCAGCAAAGCGGCAAGCGGCTGATCGCCGAGTTGCTGCTGGACTGCGCCGCTTGCCGGCGCAGCGTTGCAGCCGAGCCGGCAGCCGAGGCCAAGGCTATCGAAACGCTGCGCCAGGACGTACGCCAACGTGAGCAGCGTTGTGTAGAGGCGTTGCTCAAGCTCTATGCGTTCCGCCGCGAGGATGCCAATGCCGGGGACCTGCCGTTGCTGGATGGGCGCTGGGGCGATGACTTGTTCAACCCCGAAACGCTGAAGTTGCTCGGCGTGCGCCTGGGCAGCGGCGTGGCGGCGGGCGCCGCGGCCGGTGCAGGCGTTGATTTGCTGGTCGGTGGTATCACGCTAGGTGCTGCAGCACTGGCCGGCGCCATTGCCGGGGGCGCGCTGCAGACTGCGCGCAATTATGGCGCTAGATTGCTGGGGAAATTGAAGGGCCAGCGCGAACTGACCGTGGACGATACCGTGCTGCGCTTGCTGGCGTTGCGTCAGCAGCAGCTGATGGTTGCGCTGGACAGCCGCGGGCATGCGGCGCAGAACAGCATTCGCCTCGGTGAGCTGGATGAAAAGGCTTGGCGCGAAGGCAAGCTGCCCGAGGCCTTGAGCAAGGCCAGGGCACATCCGCAGTGGTCCACGCTCAACCCTGGGGCGCGGCTGAATCAGCCAGAGCGGCAGGAGCAGTTGGAGGCGCTGGTTTTGCAGATTTGATGCTGCCTGGCAGGCCCTATTCGCAGGCTCGCCCCGCAAAGAGGCCCGCTCAGGCAGCATCCTTTTGAAGCAACGCCAACGCCTTGCGTTTCAATGCCGCCAGATCAACCACTGGCACGCCAACCTCCTTGGCCCGCTCATCCCACTCCCGCATGCGCAAACTCACGCTGAACAGCGGATCCCGCTCAAAGGCATCCGCCTGCGCTTCAGTCATCACGCCACCCTGATACTCAAGCGTCCGCCGACTGGCCTCGCTCAGCAGTGTGTAATAACCCGGCTTGCGCAGCGTCAGATACCGTTTGGCCTCGACGTGATACTCCACCAGCCGCGCCATGCGCTCGCCAAAACCGCAGCGACGCAGGTATTCAGCGCCGATGCGCTCGTGGCTGACCACGCCATAACCGCCCATGTCGCCTTCACCGCCACACAGGTGGCCAATATCGTGGAAGAACGCGGCCAGCACCACGTCGTCGTCGAAGCCTTCTTCCATGGCCAATTGCGCAGCCTGGGACATGTGCTCCAGCTGGGTGATGGCTTCGCCGATGTAGTCGTCGCTGCCGTGGCGGTCATACAGGGCGAACGTGTTGTCGATAATCTGGACTGGCGTGGTCATCCAATGGCTTCCTCGGGTTACTGCTGCGCTACTTTCTCCGACTTGCCATCGTAGCGCTTGCGCCACTCGGCCAGGATCTGGTCACGGTTCTTCGAGGCCCAGGCAAAGTCGTTCTTGATCAGGCGCTGTTCATAGTCGGCCGGGAGTTCGGTCTGCGGTTTGGCAATGCCTGGTGCAGCGAGCACGGCGAAGTTCTCCTTGTACAGCTCCATCGCCGCCGGGCTTGCCGAGAAGTCGGCCAGACGCTTGGCGGCTTCAACCTTTGGCGAGCCTTTGATCAGCGCGGTCGCCTCGATTTCCCAGCCTAGCCCTTCTTTCGGCAGGACGATGTCCAGAGGTGCGCCCTGGCGCTTGAGCTGCACGGCCGGGTATTCGAACGATATACCGATCGGGAACTCGCCCGCCGCTGCCAGCTTGCACGGCTTGGAGCCGGAATGGACGTACTGGCCGATGTTCTGGTGCAGCGCGTCCATGTAAGCCCAGCCTTGCGGCTCGCCAAAGGTCTGCAGCCACGCGCTCACATCCAGGAAGCCGGTACCGGACGACGCCGGGTTCGGCATCACGATCTTGCCCTTGTACTCCGGCTTGGTCAGGTCCTGCCAGCTCACCGGCTTGCTCAGGCCCTGCTTCTGAGCCTCGATGGTGTTGAAGCAGATCGTCGCGGCCCAGACGTCCATGCCGACCCAGGCTGGCGGGTTGGCGGCGTCACGGTAGTTCGCGGAGATCGTGCCCAGATCTTTCGGTGCATAGGCTTCAAGCATGCCGTTCTGGTCGAGGATGGCCAGGCTGGAAGCCGCCAGCCCCCACACCGCATCGGCCTGCGGACGGTCTTTCTCGGCCAGCAGCTTGGCGGTGATGATGCCGGTGGAGTCACGCACCCACTTGATCTCGATGTCCGGGTTGGCCTTTTCGAAGGCCTGCTTGTAGCTCCTGAGCTGCTCGGCTTCCAGGGCGGTGTAGACGGTCAGCTGCGTGCTGGCGGCCGAGGCCTGCAGGCTGAATACAGCGGATACGGCAGCGGCAAGTGCAAGGGGCTTGAACATGATGCGGTTCCTATCAGAGTGGGCAGTCGGTCAATGGCCAGGCGCGCGCTGGCGCCAGGCCTGGGAGCGGCGCAGCAGGCCGCGAGAAGCACCGGCCAGCAGCAGGGATGCAGCGGCGCTGGTCAGCAGGATCAAGGTCGACATGGCGGCAGCGCCACCCACGTTGCCGGCATCGTCCATGTTCAGCACGGCGACGGCGGCGAGGATGGTGTCCGGGCTATACAGGAAGATCGCCGCCGAAACGGTGGTCATCGCCGAGACGAACAGGTAGCGGATGATGTCCAGCAGCGCAGGCAGGCAGATCGGCACGGTGACCCGCACGAAGTGCTTGTACAGCGGCGCCTTGAGCGACAGCGCGGCGGCCTCGAACTCGCCATCGAGCTGGCGTAGCGCGGTAGTGGCGGTCATCTGCGCGGTGGTCAGGTAATGGGCGATGGTGCATACCACCAGCAGCCCCATGCCGCCGTAGAACACATGCAGTGGGTTGCCATTGAGGTTGAAGAAGAAGACATAACCCAGGCCCAGCACCAGCCCCGGCACCGCCATGGGGATGAAGCTGAGCAGGCGCAGTGCCTGATTGAGCAGGCGCTGCCCCGGGGTTTTCTCCATCAGGTAGGCACCGGCGAAGATCACGATGCTGCCGATCAGGGCGGTGCCCAGGGCCATGGTCACGCTGTTGCGATACGCCAGCCAGCCGCCCCCTGCGGTGTCCTCGAACATGTAATGCTTGAACGACAGGGTCATGTTGTAGGGCCAGAAGGTCACCAGCGACGAGTACACCGCCATGCCGATCACCCCCACCAGCGCCACGCACACCAGCACGACGATGGCCAGGTAGCAGGCATCGCGGCCGCGCGACGGCTTGGGCTCGAACACCTGGGCGCGGCCGTTCATGGACTCGCCCTGGCGACGACGCAGCCAGGCGTCCACCGCGAAGCTGAGCAATGCCGGCACCAGCAGCACCATGCCGATCAATGCACCCCGGCCAAATTGCTGCTGGCCTACGACCGCTTTGTAAGCCTCCAGAGCCAGCACCTGGTAGTCGCCACCGACAACCACCGGCACACCGAAATCGGTGATGGTCAGGGTGAACACCAGGCAGAAGGCCGCGAACACGGCCTGGCGCGTGGCCGGCCAGGTGATGCTGCAAAACGCCCGCCATGACCCGGCGCCCATGCTGGAGGCAGCGTCGAACAGCCGCGCATCGGCCAGCGACAAGGCCGACAGCAGAATCATCAGCGCATGCGGGAAGGTGTAGATGGCCTCACCCAGGACGATGCCCCAGAAGCCATAGATATTGTCGCTGAGCAGCCCACGCAGCAGGCCCTGGTTGCCGAACAGATACACCAGGGCAATGGCCGGCAGCATCGACGGCGCCAGTAACGGCAACAGCGAAATCCCCCGCCACAGGCCCTTGGCCGGGATCAGCGTGCGTTGCAGGGCGTAGGCGAACAGGTAGGCCAGCGGGATCACGATCGCGGCAACGGTCAGGGCCACCGACAGGCTGTTACCGAGCAGCCAGTGGAAATTCGCGCTGGCGAACAGCTCACGGGCCGCGTGCAGGCCACCGCCCTGGCCGGCATCGCCACTGAAGCCACGCCAGAAGATCGCCAGCAATGGCATCAGCACCGCAAGCAGCAGCATGAACAGCAGCAGGCTTTTGCCACCGACGACGAACAGGCGGTCCCCCAAGGCGACATCACCGCGCTTGGCCTGGGTGAGCGGCAGCGACATTGACGCGCCCATCTCAGGCAAACACCTGCAGGCTCTGCGGCGGCAGCGCCACCCAGATGTCCTGCGAGCCCAGACGCGGCATGGCTTCTGGCGCCAGCTCGGCGAGCAGGGCGTGGCCCGGCAGGGCCTGGAGCTCGAAGCTCATGCGGCAGCGGTTGCCGAGGAAGGTGATCTCGCGGACCTTGGCCGGGAACAGGTTTTCCTCCTGCACCACCGGGTTGACGGTGATCGCCTCCGGGCGGCAGAACAACCGGCCACTGCTGGCTCGCGGCGCCCCCGATGCCAGACGCATGCTGATGCCGCCGACCTGGGCGGAGCTGTCGCCCGTGCGTTGGAACGGCAGCCAGTTGCCCTGGCCGACGAATTCCGCGACGAAGGGTGTGGCGGGCTGATCGTAGATTTCCTGCGGCGTGGCGTACTGCTCGACCTGGCCGTTGTTCATCACCGCAATGCGGTCAGCCATCAGCATGGCTTCGTCCTGGTTGTGGGTGACCATCAGGGTGGTGATGCCCAATTGGCGCTGCAGCTGGCGCAATTCGGTGCACAGGTGCTCACGCACTCGCGCATCCAGAGCCGACATCGGCTCATCGAGCAACAACAGCGAAGGCGACGGCGCCAACGCACGGGCCAGGGCCACGCGCTGCTGCTGGCCGCCGGATAGCTGGCCGGGGTATTTCTTTTCGCTGCCGGTCAGGCCGACCAGTTCGAGCATCTGGCCCACACGCTGGCGGCTTGCATCCCGGCCGCTGCCGGTCAGCCCGTAGGCGATGTTGGCTTCGACGGTGAGGTTGGGGAACAGCGCGTAGGACTGGAACAGAATGCCGTAATCACGCGCCTGTGGCGGCAGTTCGGAGATGTCACGCTCGCCAATGAACAGCTCACCACGGTCCTGGCGCTCGAGGCCGGCGATGCAGCGCAGCAGCGTGGTCTTGCCACAGCCCGAGGGGCCGAGCAGGCAGACCAGTTCGCCCGCAGCGATATCCAGGGAGACATCGTTCAGCGCCGTGAAGGCGCCGAAGCGCTTGTGAATACCGCGCACTTTCATGTGTGCGCCTGGGGTGGCGTGGTTCATGGCAAAGCCTCATCGAGCAGATGTGGCCATGCTAGGAAGGCTGTGCGAAGGTTCTGTGGCGGTGAGGCAAAAGCGGGCGATAGTGGTATAGGCAGATTTTGTAGTGGCGTTGCTGGCTAGAACTGCGACCCCACCACTTCCTGCGCTACCCCGAGGAAGGCTGCCGGCAAGCGGGCCTGGCGTCTTTCTTTCAGGCAATACAGGTACTCGTGCATCACCGGCGCGTCTTCCAGGGTCAGCACCCGCAGCTCCGGATTGTGCGGCACCTCGTGCCGGGCAATCACGCTGATGCCGATATTACGCAGCACCGCCTCACGGATCGACTCGCGGCTGCCGATTTCCAGCACCGCTTCGGCCTTCACCCCAGCGCCTTGCATCATTTCTTCGGTGAGCTTGCGCGTGGTCGAGCCTTTTTCGCGCATCAGCAGGCATTGCCCTGCCACCACCTCGATCGAGACCACCTGACGGTGCGCCAGCGGGTGATTGCGGTGCACCGCCACTACCAGCGGATCGGTACCCAGCACCCGCCTGACCAGGCGCGCATCCTCTAGCAACTGTGAGGAGGCGGCGAGATCGACGCGGTAGTCTTCCAGCATCTCCAGCACTTGCTGCGAATTACCGATCTCCACGGCCACGCCCACCTGTGGCAAGCGCTCACGGAAAATCTTCACCAGATCGAGGATGTAATACGGCGCGGTGGCAGCGATGCGCAGGTTGCCTTGGGCATGGCCGCTGTTGCGCAGTTCGAACTCGATGTCGGCTTCCTGTTGCAGCAGCGCCTTGACCATCGGCAGCAGGCGCACGCCCTCTTCGCTCAGCACCAGGCGCCGCCCGCCGCGGTAGAACAGCTCCACCGCGTACTGGCTTTCGAGATTGCGGATCTGGGTTGTCACCGTCGGCTGGCTCAGGCCAAGCTTCTTCGCCGCCAGGGTGATGCTGCCCAGGCGGGCCACCATGTAGAAGGCTTTGAGCTCGGCACTCAGCATTTGCGGGCTCCGCAGCTGCGGGCTCGGCAGCGGCAAGCGCCAAGCTGCAAGCCGCAAGCTGAGGCAGTCCTGTGTAGTTTCATAAATCTCGATTCCACCTCGATCAGCTTGCCGCTTGAAGCTTGCAGCTTGCCGCTGCTACTTGCGCAACAGGCGCAGACCGTTGAACACCACCAGCAGGCTTACGCCCATGTCGGCGAACACTGCCATCCACAACGTGGCCATGCCGGCAAAGGTGAACGCCAGGAAGATGGCCTTGATACCTAACGCCAGAACGATGTTCTGTTTCAGTATCGCCGCACTTTGCCGCGACAGCCTGACGAAGGCCGGGATTTTGCGCAAGTCGTCATCCATCAGTGCCACATCGGCGGTCTCGATGGCGGTGTCGGTACCGGCAGCCGCCATGGCGAAACCGATCTCGGCGCGGGCCAGCGCCGGCGCATCGTTGATGCCATCACCGACCATGCCAACCCGGTGCCCCTGGGCGTAGAGCTGCTCGATCGTGCTCAGTTTGTCGGCAGGGAGCAGGTTGCCTTCGGCGCGGTCGATACCGACCTGGGCAGCGATGGCCTGGGCAGTGTGAGGATTGTCGCCGGTCAGCATGACAGTCTTGATGCCAAGCGCGTGCAAATCGGCGATGGCCTCGCGGCTGCTGTCCTTGACCGTGTCGGCAACGGCGAACAGCGCCAACGGGCCAGAGCGGTCGAGCAACAGCACCACCGTCTTGCCTTGACGCTCGAGTTGGTCCAGCTGCGCTTCGAGCTGCGGTGAGCACAAGCCAAGCTCTTCGACCAGGCGATGGTTGCCCAGGTGATAGGTTTCGCCATCGATATCACCGCGCACACCCCGCCCGGCCAAGGCAGCGAACCCGCTGACCTCACTCAGTTGAAGCCCCTGCGCCCTGGCGAACTGGGCGATGGCAGCCGATACCGGGTGGTCTGAGCGCTCGGCCAGGCTTGCCGCCAGTGCCTGGGCGCGGCCTTCGAACAAGGGGTCGAGCACCTTGGTATCGGTCTGCACCGGTTTGCCGTGGGTAAGGGTGCCGGTTTTGTCCAGGGCCAGGAAATCCAGCTTGCGGCCCCCTTCCAGGTACACGCCACCTTTGATCAGGATCCCCTTGCGCGCCGCAGCCGCCAGGCCACTTACAATGGTCACCGGCGTGGAAATCACCAAGGCACAGGGGCAGGCCACCACCAGCAGCACCAAAGCGCGGTAGACCCAGTCGAACCAGGCGCCGGCCATCAGCAGCGGCGGGATGAGCGCTACGGCCAAAGCCAGGGCGAAAACCACAGGGGTGTAGATGCGCGAGAAGGTATCGACGAAACGTTGGGTAGGCGCGCGGGCGCCCTGCGCCTCCTCCACGGCCTTGACGATACGGGCCAATGTGGAATGCCCCGCCACGGCCGTTACCCGGTACTCGAGCGCGCCGGCCTGGTTGATGGTACCGGCGAACAACTTGTCGCCAGGGGCCTTTTCCACAGGCAGGCTCTCGCCGGTGATCGGCGCCTGATCGACGCTGGATTGCCCACTGACCACCTCCCCGTCCAGGCCGATACGCTCACCGGGGCGCACGCGCACGAGGGCACCGATCGCCACATCGCGCACCGGGGCCTCACGCCATTGGCCGTCAGCCTGCTGCACCGTGGCCATGTCCGGCGTAAGCTGCATCAGGCCACTGATGGCATGGCGCGCACGGTCAAGTGAACGCGCCTCGATCAGTTCGGCGATGGTGAACAGCACCATGACCATGGCCGCCTCAGGCCATTGGCCGATCAGCACGGCACCGGTCACGGCAATGCTCATCAGCGCGTTGATGTTCAGGTTGCGGTTCTTCAGGGCAATCCAGCCCTTCTTGTAGGTGCCCAGGCCACAGCCAAGGATCGCGGCCAGCGCCAGCGCGGCTACCACCCACTCAGGCGCTAAGGCGCTGAAATGGATTATTTCGGCGGCGATCGCCGCGACGCCGGACAATGCCAATGGCCACCAGCGAGTCTTGGCTGGCGCAAAGGCGCCACCCTCATCCTCTGCAGCCAGCGGTTCTGCCTTCATACCCAGGCTTTCGATGGCCCGCTCGATCTCAGTAGTGCCCTCCAGGGTATGGCGCACGCCCAGTACGCGGTTGATCAGGTTGAACTCCAGCTGCTCGATGCCGGCCAGCTTGCCGAGCTTGTCCTGGATCAGGGTCTGTTCTGTCGGGCAGTCCATGGCTTGTATGCGAAAACGGCTGAGGCGGGCCTGACCACTGGCCTTTTCGCTCAGTTGCACGAACGCAGGTGCCGCACGGGACCCGCAGCAACTGTGTGCATGGGCGTCGTGGCAATGGCTTTTATTGGCGTTGACGTGGTCATGGTCATGGTCATGCACGTGTTCGTGGCTGACAGGCTGGTTCATGGGGTCATCCTTAGTGAGCACCTGTTGCCAAGTGAACACCCTGTAGCCACTATAGGGTCAAGCCACCTGTTGGAGATTCGCCATGAAAATCGGAGAACTGGCCAAAGCCACCGACTGTGCAGTGGAGACCATCCGTTATTACGAGCGTGAACAGCTGCTGCCGGAGCCTGCACGTACCGACGGTAATTACCGGCTGTATACCCAAGCCCATGTCGAGCGGCTGACCTTCATCCGCAACTGCCGCACCTTGGACATGACCCTGGACGAGATCCGCAGCCTTTTGCGCCTGCGTGACAGCCCGACGGGTTCATGTGGCAGCGTGAATGCGTTGATCGATGAACATATCGAACACGTGCAGGCGCGGATCGATGGACTGGTGGCATTGCAGGAGCAACTGGTGGAATTACGCAGGCGGTGCAGTGAGCAGGGAGAGGAATGCGCGATCTTGCAGCGTTTGGAAGTGAACGGGGCTGTATCCGTGCCGGATTCAGAGCATTCGCACGTAGGGCGCAGCCACGGGCATTGACGCCGTGGGGCTGCTGTGCAGCCCTCGGGAGTCGCGTGAATCAGACCGCCATCGGCGCCGTCATCGCTGCATGGTGCTCATAGCCTTCCAGGCTGAAATCGCTCGGTTCGATCTTCTCCAGCCACTCAGGCTCATACTTGCCCGTCTCGGCAAAGGCAGGTACGCGATCGCTGATCACCAGCTTCGGCGCTTGCAGCGGTTCACGCTTGAGTTGCTCATTGAGCATGTCCAGATGGTTTTCGTATACATGGGCATCGCCAATGAAGTACGTGAACCAGCGCGGCGTGTAACCGGTCAGGCGGCCGAACAGCGACAGCAGCGCCGCACCTTCGGTGAGGTTGAACGGCGTGCCCAGGCCCAAGTCGTTGGAGCGGATGTACAGCGTCAGTGAGATTTCCCTGGTCTGCACGTTCGGGTGGAACTGGTACAGCAGATGGCAGGGCGGCAGCGCCATTTCGTCCAGCTGCGCGCAGTTCCAGCCGTGGAACAGGATGCGGCGGCTGCCCGGGTCGTTGGCGATGGTGTCCAGGCACTGACGCACCTGGTCGATGGCCTTGTACAGGACGACGAACGCCTGGCCATCTTCTTCGTCCTGGGCAATCCTGCGAAAGCCGGCTTGTTCGGCCATTTCGATCGCAGCCGGATTGCTCAGCGGGATGCGCTTGTAACCCGGCCACTGGCGCCACTGCACACCGTAGATCTCGCCGAGGTCGTCATGGCCCTGGCGGAACGGGTTGGCCAGCCACTGGGCGTTCTCGTTGGCGTTCTGATCCCACACCTTGCAGCCCAGCTCACGGAATTCACCCGCGTTCTTCACGCCACGCAGGAAGCCGACCATCTCGCCGATGGCAGACTTGAATGCCAGCTTGCGCGTGGTGATGGCAGGAAAGCCCTTTTGCAGATCGAAGCGCAGCATGGCGCCCGGTAGGCTGATGGTACGGATGCCCGTGCGGTTTTCCTGCAGAGTGCCGTTTTCGATGACGTCACGGACCAGGTCCAGATACTGTTTCATGGCTTACCTGTAGCGATAACGGCAGGGGGATCGCCCCTGCCGTTGGGAATCAGATGGCGGGTTTCGCCGTAGGTTTGCGATTATAAGCCCACCAGATCAATCCGAGGCCGGCCAGAATCATCGGGATGCAGAGTATCTGACCCATGGTCAGCCAGCCCCAGGCAATGTAGCCCAGCTGGGCATCCGGCACGCGGACGAATTCGACGACGAAGCGGAAGATGCCGTAGAACAGCGCGAACATCCCAGACACCGCCATGGTTGGGCGTGGCTTGCGTGAGAACAGCCAGAGGATGGCGAACAACGCCACGCCTTCCAGGGCGAACTGGTACAGCTGCGATGGGTGGCGCGGCAGCTGGGCCGGGTCGCTGAACGGCGGGAAGATCATCGCCCACGGCACATCGGTCGGTTTGCCCCACAGTTCGGCGTTGATGAAGTTGCCGATACGCCCTGCGCCCAGGCCAATCGGCACCAGTGGTGCGACGAAGTCCATCAGCTCGAAGAACGACTTGTTGTTGCGCTTGCCGAACCACAAGGCGGCCAGCATCACACCGATGAAGCCGCCGTGGAACGACATGCCACCCTTCCATACCTCGAAGATCAACGTCGGGTTGGCCAGGTAGGCGTGCAGGTCGTAGAACAGCACATAACCCAAGCGCCCGCCGACGATGACCCCCATCGACAACCAGAACACCAGGTCCGAGAGCTTTTCACGCGACCAAGTGGGGTCGAAACGGTTGAGCCGGCGCGAGGCGAGCAGCCAGGCGCCACCAATGCCGATCAGGTACATCAGGCCGTACCAATGGATTTTCAGCGGCCCGAGCGCAACGGCCACGGGGTCTATCTGCGGGTAAGGCAGCATGGATATTCCTCTGGTTTCAAATCAAAAAGCTCAGACCTACGCAAAACAGCAGCGCGGCGAACAAACGCTTGAGCAGACGGGGCGACAACTTGTGCGCCAGCCGCGCGCCGAAGCGGGCGAAAAACATGCTGGTCACGGCAATGCCGACCAGCGCTGGCAAGTACACGAAGCCCACGCTATGGGCGGGCAGATGCTCATCGTGCCAACCCAGCCACATGAAACTCAGGGCGCTGGCCACGGCAATCGGCAGGCCACAGGCCGAAGACGTGGCGACCGCCTGCTGCATCGGCAGGCTGCGCCAGGTCAGGAATGGCACGGTCAACGAACCACCGCCGATCCCGAAGATTGCCGAGGCCCAACCGATCACGCCACCGGCGCCGATGAGCGCGGGCTTGCCGGGAATGCCGCGGCTGGCCTTGGGCTTGAGCTCCAGTGCCATCTGCGCGGCAATGATCAGGGCGAATACGCCGATGATCTTCTGCAACAGCGGGCCCTGGATAAGCGAAGCCGTCTTGGCGCCCACCCCGGCGCCCAGCAAGATACCCACGGTCATCCAGGCGAAGACCGGCCACTGCACCGCCCCCCGGCGATGGTGCTCGAGCACGGCGTTAACCGAGGTGAAGACGATGGTGGCCAGCGAGGTACCGACTGCCAGGTGAGTGAGCACCGAAGCGTCGAAACCCTGCAAGGTGAAGCTGAACACGAGCACCGGCACGATGATGATGCCACCGCCCACGCCGAACAGCCCGGCCAGCACACCGGCACAGGCGCCCAGAAGCAGATAGAGTGCGAACTCCATTCGTCGTCCCCGAAAAAACAATCCGGCATGGTAACGGAAGGCGGGCTCGGGGCTCTAGTGAACTCTGCTACAGGATGGATCGGCACCGCCGCTGTGGGTACAGTGGCAAAAAACACAGAGGCCCAACCTATGTGCCTGATCGTATTCGCCTGGCGGCCAGGGCATGCCTTGCCGCTGATCGTGGCGGCCAACCGCGACGAGTTCTATGCCCGCCCCACTCAGGCGCTGGCGCCCTGGGAAGATGCGCCCGGCGTATATGCCGGGCGTGACCTGGAGGCCGGTGGTACCTGGCTGGGCGTGGGGCCGCAGGGGCGGTTCGCTGCGCTGACCAATATTCGCGACCCCGGGCAGCCATTGGGCCCCCGCTCGCGCGGCGAGCTGGTGGCGGCCTACCTGCAAGGTGAACGTGGGGTCGAGGCATACCTGGACCAGGTCGCCAGCCGCAGCCAACAGTACTCGGGGTTCAACCTGCTGGTAGGCGATGGGGCGCGCCTGGGGTTTCTGCACGCCCGAGACGCGGCGCCGCGCTTGCTGGCGGCTGGGGTCTATGGGCTTTCCAATGCCGGGCTGGACACGCCATGGCCTAAGCTGATCAAGGCGCGCGAGGGGCTGGCACGGGTACTGGATTCAGCGGACCCGCAGGGTTTGATGGGGTTGCTGGCCGATGGTGAGACGGCGCCTGAAGCAGACCTGCCGGAAACTGGCGTGGGCGTGGCGACCGAGAAGCTGCTGTCGAGTGTGTTCATTGCCAGCCAAAACTATGGGACACGCGCCAGTACGGTGCTGATCGTGGATGATCAGGGTAATAGACGGCTGATAGAACGCAGCTTCGGCCCGTTTGGTGGGCATCTGGGGGAGGTTGAGCTTTCGGTCTGAGACCCTGGGGCCGCAAAGCGGCCCTGAAATTCAGAGGGTCTTGTTGGCCTCTGGCCCGATCATCCGCGCCAGCCCCAGGTTTTTCAGGGCCAATTGCAACGAGCTGTGGATAACCTGCGGGTTGTCATGGCTCAGGGCATCGGCCAGCAGCTCCTTGGCCTTGCTCATGTTGATCTGACGCAGCATCCACTTGACCTTGGGCAGGTTGGTAGCGTTCATCGACAAGCTGTCGAAGCCCATGGCCATCAACAGCACCGCAGCTGCCGGATCACCGGCCATCTCGCCGCAGATACTGACGGGCTTGCCTTCGCCGTGAGCATCACGCACCACGGTGTTCAAGGCTTGCAGCACTGCCGGGTGCAAGTAGTCGTACAAGTCGGCAACCCGCGGGTTGTTGCGGTCCACTGCCAGCAGGTACTGGGTCAGGTCGTTGGAGCCTACCGAAAGGAAATCCACCTGACGCGCCAGCTCCTTGGTCTGGTAAACCGCAGCCGGGATCTCGACCATCACGCCAACAGGTGGCATGGGCACGTCCGTGCCTTCGTCACGTACCTCGCCCCAGGCGCGGTGAATCAAGTGCAGCGCTTCTTCGAGTTCGTGAATGCCGGAAATCATCGGCAGCAGAATGCGCAGGTTGTTCAGGCCTTCACTGGCCTTGAGCATGGCGCGGGTCTGCACCAGGAAGATTTCCGGGTGGTCGAGCGTCACGCGTATGCCGCGCCAGCCCAGGAACGGGTTTTCTTCCTTGATCGGGAAGTACGACAGCGCCTTGTCCCCGCCGATGTCGAGGGTACGCATGGTCACCGGCAGCGGGTGAAACGCCGCCAACTGCTCGCGATAGATGGCCAGCTGCTCTTTTTCGCTGGGGAAGCGCTGGTTGATCATGAACGGCACTTCTGTGCGGTACAGCCCCACCCCTTCGGCGCCCCGCTGCTGGGCACGGGCCACGTCGGCAAGCAGGCCGGTGTTGACCCACAGCGGCATGCGATGACCGTCCGGGGTGACGCAAGGCAGTTCGCGCAGCGCATCCAGGCCCTGGGCCAGCTGACGCTCTTCTTCGACCACCTCGCTGTATTGCTTGCGCAGCACATCGCTGGGGTTGGTGAACACCTCGCCCTTGTAGCCATCGACGATCAGCTCGATACCGTCGACCTTGGAATACGGCAGGTCGACCAGGCCCATCACCGTCGGGATACCCATGGCACGGGCCAGGATGGCGACGTGGGAGTTGCCCGAGCCCAGCACCGAGACCAGGCCCACGAGCTTGCCTTCGGGCACCTCACCGAGCATCGCCGGGGTCAGCTCCTCGCTGACCAGAATGGTGTTGTCGGCATACACCAGCGATTGCGAACGGGCTTGCTGGAGGTAGGCCAGCAGACGGCGGCCGAGGTCTTTGACGTCCGAGGCGCGCTCGCGCAGGTAGTCGTCGTCCATCAGTTCGAAGCGGTTGACGTGCTCGCCTACCACCTGGCGCAGGGCACCCTGGGCCCACTGGCCGGTCTTGATGACATCCGTCACCTCACCGCCAAGGGCTGCATCCTCCAGCATCATCAGGTACACGTCGAACAGCGCGCGTTCTTCAGGGCGCAGCTGGGTGGCCAGCTTCGCCGACAGCTTGCGCATATCGGCACGCACGCCTTCGAGGGCGTTGTTGAACAGCTTGAGTTCAGCGTCGATGTCTTCGACCGTCTTGTCTGGCACCACCTCAAGGTCGGCCGGCGGCAGCATGACCACGGCACGCCCGACGGCAGCACCCGGCGAGCCTGGCACGCCGACGAAGCGCGCTTCCTGGATGCCCTTGCCCTGGCGGCCCAAGCCGCGAATCGAGCCGGTGGCCTCGGCGTGGGCGATGACCCCGGCGAGCTGGGCACTCATGGTGACCAGGAACGCTTCTTCACCCTCATCGAACTGGCGGCGTTCTTTCTGCTGAATGACCAGTACGCCGACCACACGACGGTGGTGGATGATCGGTGCACCGAGGAAGGATGCGAAACGCTCCTCGCCCGTTTCAGCGAAGTAGCGGTAACGTGGGTGATCGGCAGCGTTTTCCAGGTTCAGCGGCTCTTCCCGGGTACCGACCAGACCCACCAGGCCTTCGTTGGGGGCCATGCTGACCTTGCCGATGGAACGCTTGTTGAGGCCTTCGCTGGCCATCAGCACGAAGCGGTTGGTTTCCGGGTCGAGCAGGTAGACCGAGCAGACCTGGCTGCCCATGGCCTCCTTGACGCGCAAGACAATGATACCCAACGCCGTCTTGAGATCTTTGGCGGAGTTCACTTCCTGGACGATCTTGCGCAGCGTATTGAGCATGGCTCGGGGTCGAACTCCGTCGTCAGTCGCGCGTCAAAAGACGCGGTGCTAGCTCTTTCAGGGCGCGGCGATACACTTCACGCTTGAAGGTCACCACCTGGCCCAGCGGGTACCAATAGCTGACCCAGCGCCAGCCATCGAATTCGGGCTTGCCGGTCAGGTCCATCCGCACCCGTTGCTCATTGCTCACCAGGCGCAGTAAAAACCATTTCTGCTTCTGGCCGATACACAGCGGTTGGCTGTGGGTGCGTACCAGACGCTGGGGTAAACGATAACGCAACCAGCCGCGGGTGCAGGCAAGAATTTCCACATCATCGCGTTCAAGGCCAACTTCTTCGTTCAGCTCGCGGTACAGGGCATCTTCCGGCGTCTCGTCAGGGTTGATGCCACCCTGAGGGAATTGCCAGGCATCCTGGTTGATCCGCCGAGCCCATAGCACCTGCCCGGCATCATTCGTGAGAATGATCCCGACATTTGGGCGAAAACCATCCGGGTCGATCACGGCAGCAACCTCGCAAACGCATGTCACCGCATTGTTCCACAAAGCTTGCGAGGGCAGCAACGCGCCCGCCACGCTTATGTGCAGTGAGGTGAAAACTCCGTATTCTGCGGGCCTTCCCTATGGCTGACGCGAGTAACCGCAATGCGCCTGGCTTTATTCGACCTGGACAATACCCTCCTTGGTGGCGACAGTGACCACGCCTGGGGTGATTATTTGTGCGAACGGGGCATTCTGGACCCCATCGCCTATAAACGCCGCAACGACGCCTTCTACCAGGATTACCTGAACGGCACCCTGGACCTGCAGGCCTACCTGGCCTTCTCCATGGAAATCCTCGCGGCGACCGAGCCGGCGCAGCTTGACCAATGGCACCGCGACTTCATGCGCGACTGCATCGAGCCGATCATCCTGCCCAAGGCACTGGCCTTGCTGCAGCAGCACCGCGATGCCGGCGACCAGCTGGCGATCATCACGGCCACCAACCGCTTCGTCACCGCACCGATTGCCCGCCGCCTGGGCGTGCGGGTGCTGCTGGCGACCGAATGTGAGATGCAGGATGGCCGCTACACAGGGCGCAGTACCGATATACCGTGTTTCCGTGAAGGCAAGGTGACGCGGCTGGAGCGCTGGATGCTGGAGAACGGCTTCGACCTGGAAGACAGCTATTTCTACAGCGACTCGATGAATGACCTGCCATTGCTGGAGCGGGTAACGCACGCGGTGGCGGTGGACCCGGACCCTAACCTGCAGGCCGAGGCAGAACGACGCGGCTGGCCGGTGATATCCCTGCGGGATTGAAAGGGTTGGGGCTGCCGCGCAGCCCCATCGGCTCAGACCGGTTTGGCGCCCATCAGGCCGGCAATGGACAATAAGCAGACCCCGCTGAACACCGCCAGGGCCAGGGTAAACCGCAACCCCACCACCTCCGCCTTGCGCAGCCGATTCAGGCGCACCAGCAGCCACCATGCGGAAAACGCACCTACCGTATAGAGGACGCTGGAAGCCAGCACCCAGGTCTGCCCCAACGGCCAGCCCACCAGGTGCACCAGCCACCAGCCGGTGAACGGCATGCTCAACAGGCACACGCCCATCAACACCCAGACGAACACCAGCGGCCGTCGCAGCAGCTTGCCGTAGGCATCGGCATCGCCCTGGCGCCTGGCGCGTACAGTCCAGATCGCCAGGCCCAGCGCGCCCAGAATCAGGAGCGCGGTGGCGACGATGTGCAGAGCCTTGAGGGTGGTCAGGTGTTCCATGTCGTCACGTCCTTGGGTGGTTAGCCAAGCTTAGCCGCTCAACCCAGGAATAGCCGGTAAGCCGGGTTTTCGGTTTCATCCCAGTACGGGTAACCGATCTTGGCCAGCGCTGCCGGCACCAGGTGGCGCTCGTCCTCCGGCACCTGCAGCCCAGCGACGACACGGCCGTCAGCCGCGCCATGGTTGCGGTAGTGGAACATCGAGATGTTCCAGCGCCCGCCCAGCTTGTTGAGGAAGTTGAACAACGCCCCCGGCCGCTCAGGGAATTCGAAGCGCAGCACGATCTCGTCACTGGCACCGGCCGAATGGCCGCCGACCATATGGCGGATGTGCAGCTTGGCGAGTTCGTTGTCGGTCAGGTCGGTGACCGGGAAGCCCTGGTCGGTCAGCTGTTGCACCAGCGCAGCGCGCGGATCGTTCTCTGGGTGGGTCTGCACACCAACGAAGATATGGGCTTCGTCGGAGGTATGCTTGCGGTAGTTGAATTCGGTGATCTGGCGCTTGCCGATGGCCTCGCAGAAGGCCTTGAAGCTACCGGGGCGCTCGGGGATGGTCACCGCGATGATCGCTTCGCGCTTCTCGCCCAGCTCGGCGCGCTCGGCGACATGGCGCAGGCGGTCGAAGTTGACGTTGGCGCCGGAATCGATAGCGACCAGGGTTTGGCCGCTCACACCGGTGAGCTCCACGTACTTCTTGATACCGGCAACGCCCAACGCGCCAGCAGGTTCGGTGATCGAGCGGGTATCGTCGTAGATATCCTTGATCGCCGCACAGATCTCGTCAGTGCTGACGGTAATCACGTCATCCACGTACAGCCGGCAGATATCGAAGGTATGCTGGCCAATCTGCGCCACCGCCACACCATCGGCAAACAGCCCGACCTGCGGCAGGACCACGCGCTCGCCAGCGGCCATGGCGGCCTGCAGGCAGTTGGAGTCGTCAGGTTCGACGCCGATGACCTTGATTTCCGGGCGCAGGTATTTCACGTAGGCCGCGATACCGGCGATCAGGCCGCCACCACCCACCGGCACGAAGATCGCGTCCAACTGGCCCGGGTGCTGGCGCAGGATCTCCATGGCCACGGTGCCTTGGCCGGCGATGGTGTGCGGGTCGTCGTAAGGGTGGACATAGACCAAGCCCTTCTCATCGACCAGCTTCAGCGAGTAGGCCAGCGCCTCTGGGAACGAGTCGCCATGCAAGACAACCTTGCCGCCCCGCGAACGCACGCCTTCGACCTTGATCTCCGGCGTGGTTTTGGGCATCACGATGGTGGCCTTGATGCCCATCTCACGCGCGGCCAACGCCAGGCCCTGAGCATGGTTGCCGGCCGAAGCGGTAACCACGCCGCGTGCCAGTTCTTCCGGGCTCAGTTGCGCCAGCTTGTTGTACGCCCCACGGATCTTGAAGGAGAACACCGGCTGCAGGTCTTCACGCTTGAGCCAGATATGGTTGCCCAGGCGCTTGCTCAGTTGCCCGGCGCTGTGCAGCGGGGTTTCGACAGCGACGTCGTAGACGCGCGAGGTGAGGATCTTCTTGACGTACTGTTCAAGCATCGGGAAAGCATCACTGGCCGCGGGACAAGGGCTGCGAGTCTACCCCAGCGCCACGTCGGGCGACCACAGCAAAGCCGTCCGAGCCGTTATACTAGCCTCCTTTCATTACCGCCCTGCCCCTTTCCGGAGCCCGCATGACCCAGGACCAACTCAAACAGGCCGTCGCCCAGGCCGCTGTCGACTTCATTCTGCCCAAGCTGGATGAAAAGAGCGTCATCGGCGTCGGCACCGGTTCGACTGCCAATTTCTTCATTGACGCCCTGGCCCAGCACAAGACCGCGTTCGACGGCGCGGTCGCCAGCTCCGAGGCCACGGCACAGCGCCTGAAGGGCCACGGCATCCCGGTGTATGAGCTCAACAGCGTCAGCGACCTGGAGTTCTACGTCGACGGCGCCGACGAAAGCGACGCACACCTGAACCTGATCAAAGGGGGTGGCGCGGCACTGACGCGCGAAAAAATCGTCGCGGCCGTGGCCAAGACCTTCATTTGCATCGCCGATGGCAGCAAGCTGGTGCCGGTGCTGGGCGCCTTCCCGCTGCCGGTCGAGGTCATCCCGATGGCCCGCAGCCACGTGGCGCGTCAACTGGTCAAGCTGGGGGGCGATCCGGTGTACCGTGAGGGGGTGGTGACCGATAACGGCAACGTCATCCTGGACGTTCACAACCTGCAGATCACCAACCCGGTGGAGCTGGAAGCGCAGATCAATGCAATCGTCGGCGTGGTCACCAACGGCCTGTTCGCCGCGCGCCCGGCCGACCTGCTGCTGCTGGGCACCGCTGAAGGCGTCAAGCGCCTCACTGCCGAGTAACGCCTCGGCGGCAAGCCGGCGGTTGGGGCAACAACACACTCAATCGACCGGCTGCTTGAACACGTAGAACAGGTTCGGCTCACTGACCAGATAAATGGTCCCCGCTTCATCCATCGCAATCCCTTCCGCCTGCGGCACCGTCTGCTTCAGCCCCTGGTAACCCTTGCGCAGCGACAGTGTGCTCAACGGTTTGCCCTTCACATCCAGCTCCAGCACCAGCCGTGATTCATCCGACAACGCCAGCAGATGCCCGCTGCGCTCGTCGAATTGCAGGCTCGACAGATCCCTCACGAACAGCCCCTCATCGCGCTTGCGGTCCTGCGCTACATGCACTGCATAGGGCTGCTCCGGATTTTCATGGGGGAACCCGTGAATTTCATAGATCACTATCGGGTCCCGCTCCTTGGCCACGAACAGGCGTTTGCCCGCCGAGTCGTAGGCCAGGCCCTCGAAGCCCTTGTTACCGTTCAGGCCGATACCCAGGCTCAATTGCTCGGCATCGTTGGCATCCAGGAACAGCGTGTCATCCTCCAGGCGCACGCGAATCAGCCGTTGCTGGCGCTCATCGGTGATCACGTAACTGTTGGGCCCAACGTATTCCACCGCCTCGGGGTCGCCGAAACCGGTCAATGGCACCCGCCGCAGGATACGGCCGTCGAGGGACAATTCGATCAGTTCGGACCGCTTGTTGGTCACGGTGAACAGCGTCTTGCGGTCGGGGTCGTACGTCAGCGCCGAAACATCATCGTCCAGCCCGTCGATGGACTGCGCCTGGATCACCACCTGATAGCGATCCAGGCCCATGCTTCGTTCAGCGGGCTGCCACCAGGACTTGACGTTGAACCAGCCACGCTCGAGCAAACGGAACTGCTGCTGCGCCACGCCCAGCAAGAGCAAGGCGAGCAGACCAGTGACGGCCAGGATCAGGGGCAGACGAACATAACGACGCATAGGGCAGACTCGGTTTGAGGACGACGAATCTAACCACGACCAACTGAAGTAAAGCTTAATGCCAGCATCCGAAATATCGGATTTTTCAGTCAGTTTTCTTGAATCGATAGAACAGCGCCGGCTCACTGACCATGTACAGGTTGTCCTGGTCATCCATTGCCACCCCTTCAGCACGCGGAATGGTGTCCTTGAGGCCGTTGAACCCGCCCAGCAAGGTCATGAAGCTGACCTGCTGACCTTGCTCGTCGAGCTCCAGCAGCATGTTGGAGTCCGACGACAGCACCAGAAGGTGGCCCGTACGCGGGTCGACGCCCAGGGCTGAGAGGTTGCGCAGGTCGAGTTCGTCGCTGGGCAGCGGCTGCTTGTCACCCTGCAGCGGGCTACGACCATCGGTGCTCCAGGTATACAGCTTCGGCGGCCGCTCCTCACCGATCACCAGGCGCTGGCGCATCGGGTCCCATGCCACGCCTTCGAAGCCCTTGTTGCTTTGCACCGACTCGCCCAAGTCGTGGCTCTGAAAATCTGCATGGTTCAGCGACTTGGTTTGCGCATCCACCTTGACCACGGTCAGGTCGTGCAGACGCTCATCGGTAATGGCCAAGCGGCCATCCTCCAGCACGGCAACCCCTTCAGGGTTGTTCCAGCCCTGCAATGGGATCTGCCTCAGCACATCACCCTCGAGGCTCAACTCGACCAGGAACGGGTTCTTGCCCATGACCACAAATAACGTACGCGTATGCGGATTGAACGCCACGTCCGACGCTTCATCGTCGTCCATGCCCGGCAGGGGCTTGGCATCGATATCGACCTGGTAGTCCGGCAACCAGACGCTTTCGCCGCGCTCTGCGCTGCTCTCGAAGCCTTCCTGCAACCACAGCCGGCCCCGGTCATCCCAGTGCATTGCCACGGCCACGCCATAGCCAATCACCGCCGCCACGGCCAGGCCGAATGGCCAGCGCAGGTAGAAGCGACGCTTGGGGGATACGGAAGCGCTGGAAGACGGGGCCATACAGAGTGTTCCTGGGTAAATAGGCGGAGATTCGCGCATTATCCAGATGGGTTGTGAAAAAAACGGTAAATCGCGTCGCCCGCTTCGCGGGCGGCGCGGCCCTTGGTCAGAGCACCCGGCTTTCGAAGCGGCTCACGCCCGGCAACTCCAGCACCAGTTCATCACCCACCTCGAAGGGCCCGACGCCTGCCGGGGTCCCGGTCAGGATCACATCCCCCGGCAACAGCGAAAAGTGCGAGGCCATGTGCTGGATGATCGGCACGATCGGGTTGAGCATCATCGCGCTGTTGCCGTCCTGGCGAACCTCACCATTGATGGTCAGGCGCACGGGAATGTCGGCCAGGTCTTCGAACGTACCGGCAGCAACGAAAGGCGGCAGTACACAGGCACCGTCGAAACTCTTGGCGGTCTCCCACGGCATGCCCTTCTCTTTGAGCTTGGCTTGCACGTCACGCAGGGTCAGGTCCAGCGCTGGGGCGAAGCCTGAGATGGCATCCAGCACTTCTTCTTCGGACGGGTGCGCCGACAGCGGCTTGCCCAGCAACACTGCGATTTCGGCTTCGTAATGCACCGACCCACGGTCGCTAGGAATCTTGAAGCCACCCTCCAGCGGCACCACGCAACTGCCCGGCTTGATGAACAGCAACGGCTCGCTCGGAATGGGGTTGCCCAATTCCTTGGCGTGCTCGGCATAGTTGCGGCCAACGCAAACAACCTTGCCCAACGGGAAGTGGATACGGGTGCCGTCTACGTACTGGTGCTGGTAACTCATGGCCGACTCCTTTGATTACTGCTTTTATTCAGGAGCGAAGATCTTACCCGGATTCATGATGCCGTTAGGGTCGAAGACGGCCTTTATCGCCTTCATGCAGGCGATTTCCTGCGGTGAGCGGCTGTAGCCAAGGTAATCGCGCTTTGTCATGCCCACACCGTGCTCAGCGGAGATCGAGCCGTCATAGCGCTGGACGATGTCGAACACCCACTTGTTGACCTTGGCGCATGAAGCGAAGAAATCGTCTTTGCTCATGGTCTCGGGCTTGAGGATGTTCAGGTGCAGGTTGCCGTCACCAATGTGCCCGTACCACACCACCTCATAGTCGGGATAGTGCTCGCTGACGATGGCATCGATGTCGCGCAGGAAGGCCGGCACCTTGGAAACCGTGACCGAAATGTCGTTCTTGTACGGCGTCCAGTGGGAGATGGTTTCGGACAAGTATTCGCGCAGCTTCCAGAGGTTTCGCAACTGGGCTTCGCTCTGGCTCATCACCCCGTCCAGTACCCAGCCTTGCTCGACGCAGTGCTCGAAGGTGGCCAGCGCTTCATTGGCCACCTCCTCGGTACTGGCCTCGAACTCCAGCAAGGCATAGAACGGGCAGTCGGTGGCGAACGGCGCAGGAACGTCGCCACGGGCCATGATCTTGGCCAGGCCCTTGTCGGAAAAGAACTCGAATGCCGTGAGGTCAAGCTTGCCCTGGAAGGCATGCAACACCGGCATGATCGAATCGAAGTCCGGCGTGCCCAGCACCATCGCGGTGAGGTTGCGTGGGGCGCGGTCCAGGCGCATGGTCGCCTCGACTACGAACCCCAGGGTGCCTTCGGCGCCGATGAACAACTGGCGCAGGTCATAGCCCGTGGCGTTCTTGATGAGGTCCTTGTTCAGCTCGAGCAGTTCGCCCTTGCCCGTGACAACTTTGAGGCCAGCGACCCAGTTACGGGTCATGCCATAGCGAATGACCTTGATGCCACCCGCGTTTGTGCCGATGTTACCGCCAATCTGGCTGGAGCCGCTCGAGGCGAAATCCACCGGGTAATAAAGCCCCTGTTCTTCGGCGAATGCCTGCAACTGGCGGGTGATGACCCCAGGCTGGCAGACCACCGTGCGATCGAATGCATTGAAATCGAGAATCTGGTTCATGTAGTCGAAGGCGACCACCACTTCACCATTGGCTGCCACGGCACCGGCGGAGAGCCCGGTCCGACCGCCGGAAGGCACCAGGGCAACCTGATGGCGATTGGCCCAGCCAACGATGGCCTGAACCTGTTCCACGCTTTTGGGGAACACGATGGCAGTCGGCGCGGGCGGGAAATGCTTGGTCCAGTCCTTGCCGTACGTTTCCAGGGAAACGGCATCGGTCAGGACCTTGCCAGGGTCTACCAAGGTCATCAGTTCATCAATTACCGCGGGCTGCGTCATCGCCGGAACTCTCGACTTATTCATAGTCACCCTGAGTACTCTTCACCTGTCGGGATAAGCTCAGATTGTGTCGCGTATGCTAGCATAGCGCTCCCGCTGTTCATGCTAAGGCCGACGCCGCGCCTAGCATCACTTCTCGCCATTTTTTCTCCGGGATACAGGTTTACGCAGATGAGCAAGACTTCTCTCGACAAGAGCAAGATCAGGTTCCTTCTCCTTGAAGGTGTGCACCAGAACGCGGTGGATACCCTCAAGGCCGCCGGGTACACCAACATCGAGTACCTCACTGGCTCGCTGCCGGAAGCGGAACTCAAGGAAAAGATCGCCGATGCCCACTTCATCGGCATCCGTTCGCGTACCCAGCTGACCGAAGAGATCTTCGACTGCGCCAAGAAACTGGTCGCCGTCGGTTGCTTCTGCATCGGCACCAACCAGGTCGATCTGGACGCTGCCCGCGAGCGCGGCATTGCCGTGTTCAACGCGCCATACTCCAACACCCGCTCGGTGGCCGAGCTGGTGCTGGCCGAAGCCATCCTGCTGCTGCGAGGCATCCCCGAGAAAAACGCCTCCTGCCACCGTGGCGGCTGGATCAAGAGCGCTGCCAACTCGTTCGAAATCCGCGGCAAGAAGCTGGGCATCGTCGGCTACGGCTCGATCGGTACCCAACTGTCGGTACTGGCCGAGAGCCTGGGCATGCAGGTCTACTTCTACGACCCGCTGACCAAGCTGCCGCTGGGCAACGCCGTGCAGGTCACCAGCCTGCACGAACTGCTGGGCCTGGCCGACATCGTCTCGCTGCATGTGCCTGAGCTGCCATCCACCCAGTGGATGATCGGTGAAAAAGAAATCCGCGCGATGAAGAAGGGCTCGATCCTGATCAACGCCGCCCGTGGCACCGTGGTAGAGCTGGACCACCTGGCCGCGGCCATCAAAGACAAGCACCTGATCGGCGCCGCCATCGACGTGTTCCCGGTCGAGCCGCGCTCCAACGATGAAGAGTTCGAAAGCCCGCTGCGCGGCCTGGACAACGTGATCCTGACCCCGCACATCGGTGGCTCCACCGCCGAGGCCCAGGCCAACATCGGCCTGGAAGTGGCCGAGAAACTGGTCAAGTACAGCGACAACGGTACCTCTGTATCGTCGGTCAACTTCCCGGAAGTCGCCCTGCCAGCGCACCCGGGCAAGCACCGCCTGCTGCACATCCACGAAAACATCCCGGGCGTGCTCAGCGAGATCAACAAAGTCTTCGCCGAGAACGGTATCAACATCTCCGGTCAGTTCCTGCAGACCAACGAGAAAGTGGGTTACGTGGTAATCGACGTTGACGCCGAGTACTCCGACCTGGCGCAAGAGAAGCTGCAGCACGTCAAGGGCACCATCCGCTCGCGCGTACTGTTCTGAGCTTGATTGCCAAGCCCTGGTAGCGGCTGCCAGTCAGACAGCGTTATCAGGGCTGCTACGCAGCCCATCGCCGGCAAGCCGGCTCCCACAGGCTGCGCGCAGGCCTCAAGCGCTGCGCGGTCTCTGAACTGCCCCAAGCAAGCTGGACACCAATCCAACGGCCTGGGGCAGTCCATTCTGTGGGAGTCGGCTTGCCGGCGATGGGCCGCAAAGCGGCCCCAAAACCGCTTAGCCGAGGGGCCTCGAACTTGATGGCCTCCTTTATAGTTCGGCCAACAAGCCCGCCCCCCTTAGCGATGCCAGCGGCGTCGGCTTACTTCACTTCGACCGTGATCTTCTTCGACTCAACGCTTGGCTTGAACGGTACGTGATACCGGTCACCCAGTACCAACTGCAGGGTGTGCTTGCCCGGCGTCAGGGTAAGGGTGGTCTCGGTCTGGGCCTTGCCGAAGTGCAGCACCTGTGGGCCGGCTGGCAGCGCTGCACCGCCTTCAGGCATCAAGCTGGTCGGCAGTGGCTGATCGGCTGCAGGCTCCTTGTCCACATCCACCAGCAGGTGGTGGTGGCCGGTGTGCGGGGTCTGGTCACCCGCAGGTTTGAGCCCCATGCCTTCGATGCCAAACTTGACGGTGAAGGTCTTGTCGACCGTTGCACCATCAGCGGGGGAAACGATGAAGACCTTGGCATCCTTGGGCGGCTCCTGGCTCTTCAGCGCATCCGCAGCGCTGGCCAGTACCGAGGCCCCCATCAGCAGACCGGCTACGGCAGCACGCGAAAATAGGCTGTTCATTCACTTCTCCTGTGATTCACTCATTGACCGCCACCTGCAAACGAACGGCGGCGGAAGTCCACCATAGCCCACAAAGAGAAAAATTTCAGTTAGGGTTAAACATCGCCAAGGCTTCAAGGTCATAGGCTGCGCTCGACCACGACGAGGAAGAAAGTCGTGGCGAAAGTTATTCATTTGCCAAAAAAAAGGGGCATTAGATGCGTTCGACGCTGGGTGTACTGCTGGCAGTACTGATCACGCCATCGGCTCAAGCCGAGCTGATAGACGAAATCGCCGACCGGGGCGAACTGCGCATTGCCGTACAGGCCGACAACTCGCCGTATGCCTTCAAGGAAAACGAGCACCTGACGGGCTTTGAGATCGAGTTCGGCCAAGAGCTGGCCAAACAACTGGACCTGCGTGTCGAGTTCATTGAAACACCTGAGGACGAGATCCTCCCCGGTGTTGAAACGGGCAAATACGACATCACCCTGACCCCAGCGGAAAATGCCCCCAAGGCCGACACACCGTTCGACCTGAGCCAGCCTTTTGGCGAGAGGAAACTGGTCATCCCGTTCCAGAAAGACAACCCGGCGTTCGAGAGCGCGGTGAACAACGCGCTGCAGCGCCTCAAGGACAGCGGCCGAACAGCGGAGCTTGAGCAGAAGTGGTTCAAGGGTGTGCAGCAGACGGCTACCGGAGAGTAAGTCAGTTATTGCCTGCACAGCCAGTCGCGGGTAACCCTCGCGAACGGGCCAGCACCCAACTACGCTGTCAGCCCAGCCAGCGCTCGCTGGGCCTCTTCCAGCTCCAGCTCGCTGAACACCAGCACGCCCTCCCGCCGCAGCAGTGCGGTGGTCACCCCCTGCCCTGGCACTTTCACCCCAGCGAACGTGCCATCGTAGGTCAAGCGGTTGCCACACGAAGGGCTGCCCGCCTTGAGCACCGCCACCCGGATGCCATGCCGACGCACCAGCGCCAGCGCCTGCCGGGCACCGGCAAGAAAGGCCGCGCTTACGTCCTCGCCATCGATCGTCAGCACCTGCGTGGCGCCATCGAGCACCTCGCCGCCCTGCCCGCCCGGTATCTCCGCGGGCGGGCGCGGTGTGGGCAGGCCACCCGCCACCTCCGGGCACAACGGCACCACACGCCCTTCAGCCTGCCAGCGCTGCAACAGATCAGGATGGCCGCTGGCGCGCCCGTCATAGCGCACCGGTTGCCCCAGCAGGCAGGCGCTGACCAGCACCTTGGGCGGGTCAGAACGGGTCATTGCCACGGCGCCGGAACCACCCCGTCAACGAAAGCCTCTCACGCCCCGCAGGCAAGACTTCATGAGGCACTTCACCCGATAGAAACACCACCAGGCAACCGGCCACGGGCAGCACATCATGCTCGACAGCGTCAGCCAGGAACATGCGCAACTGGCCGCCATCCTGCGGCTGCCAGTTTTCATTGAGGTAAAGCACGGCCGAAACCATGCGCCGGTCGTCGTCGCGAAAACGGTCAAGGTGGCGACGGTAGAACGCACCTGCCGGGTACAGGGCGAAGTGACACTCGAAGTCTTCAAGGCCCAGGAACAGGCCCTGGTTGATGGCCAGACGCAGCTGGTCCATCGCTTCAAGGTACTGATCGCAGGCCTGGGCCTGACCCGGGTCGATCCACTGGATCTGGTCCCCGCGGATCGCCTCGCGCACCTCCTGGGCCACACCGCGCCCCACCCCAGCGGGGTTGAGCTGGCCTTCGGCATCACGCCGACGACACTCGGCCGCAAGCGCGCCGACCAGCTCAGCGGGCAGGAAAAGAGCCTGCTGCGACCAGCCACGGGTGGCCAGATCGTCAACGACGGCTGCAAGCATCGGGTTTTCAGGGGAGATATGCATGGCGCGCATCATATCCATTAGCCATGCCCTCGCACAGCGCCACTTGGCCGAGAAACACGCCCCTATCTCGACAAACCGGCGCCGAGCCAAGGACAATAGCCATCTGCCGACAGGAGTCCTGAATGCGCCGTCTGTTTTTCCTGATTTTGCTGATGATCTGCACCGTGCCTGTCTGGGCAGACAGCCTCGATCAGCTCTACAAGGCCGCCGGCTGGCCCGACCAGCGCGCCCATTTCAATGATGCCGTGAGCGCCGCCCAGCAGCGCTACCGCAACAGCCTGCCGCCTGCGGTTTACCAGGCGCTGGTCAGCAACAGCAATCAGCGCTTCCAGGCTGAGGCCATGGACCGCCGTGCCCAGGCACAATTGCGCAGCGCGCTGCCCGACCCTGCGCCGGCGCTGGCCTTTTTCCAGTCACCGCTGGGGCGCAAGATCGTAGCTGCCGAACTGCTGGCCACGCGCAAGGACCAACTGGCCAAGCACGCCAAGGGCTTGCCGAAAATCCAGGCCAGCGATGATCGTCTGCTGATCATCGGGCACCTGGCTCAGGCGCTCCCGGCCCGCGAAGCCGGTGCCGAGGTTAGCCTGGCGATCGCCGGCGTAGCGGCCGACAGCCTCAGTTCGATGATCCCCGGCCTGTTCGGCGGTGGCCAGGCCCAAGGCCTGCTCGATGGCCAGCGCCAGCGGCTGATGAACCAGATTGGCGAAGACCTCAACAACACGTTGCTATACGTGTACCGCGACCTGTCCGACGCCGAGCTGGAAGAGTTCGCCACCTTCGCCGAGTCACCCGAAGGCAAAGCGTACTACCAAGCCGCCGTGGCAGCTGTGCGCGCCGGCCTGGCAGTCGGCCAGAGCGGCGCGAACCTCAAGTGATCAGCCCAGGCGCTGGTCGATGAAGTCGAAATAGCGCTGGCGGATGGCCGGCAGTTCGTTGGCCAGGTGGTGACGGGCTTCGGGCAGCAGCAGTATCTGGGGCTCGGCGAACTTGGCCTTGAGCACTTCGAGGTTGTAGGGCCAGTCCACTGTGCCGTCAGCCTGCCCCTGCACGATCAATGGTCGCCGCGCACTGCAGGGCGCAGCCTCGATCCGCTTGACCCAGGCCATCAGCGCGCCGACCCAGGCTGTCGGCAGGCGCCGGGGCTGAAGCGGGTCGGCCTCCAGGAACGGCAGGAACGTCGGGTCATTGCTGTTCTCGCTGAAGCGCCGCTCAATGCCATTGACGAAGTGGCGCAACACTCGATAACTGAGTTTCGACCACAGCCACGCGCGTGGGCGCACGAGCGGCGCAAGCAGAATGACCTGGCCATCAACCGGGCTCTGTAGCCCCTGATGCAACAGGTGATCGACGGCGATGGCGCCGCCCGTGCTCTGCCCGCAAAGGTGCCACGGGTGCGGCAAACCAAGGCCGCGCGCCTGCTCGAACAGGGCATCGAGCACCTGTTGGTAGAGGGCGAAATCAGTGATGCTGGCGCGCTCGCCACTGGACAGGCCATGGCCAGGCAGGTCGCAGCTGATAACGGCATAACCCTGCTTGACTGCCCATTCGATCACATGGCGATAGAGGCCCATGTGATCGTAGTAGCCATGCAGCAGAAACACTGTCGCCACAGGCTGAGCCGGCAGCCAGACTTGCCCCACCAGCTCGAAACCCGCAGCCTGAAAACCGCCCAGCCAGCTCTGCGTCGACAGATTCAGGCCGTAGAAGCGCTGATAATCCTGCGCCTGAACGGATAAAGGTTGGCGTTTGCCAAGGGGCGCGAGGCTGGCGCGCAGGCGGTCAGGGTGAAAAGCAGCGGGCATCGAGCACATCCACATTGATGCAAGTATTGATCTGGAATCTTCAGCTCTGGGCGGCGTCGTGGCAAGCTTGCTCACCTTTGAGCAACCCCTGTCTTGCACAAAGCCTGAATGCTGGCCCGCTCCCACAAAGGTCCACCGACTGGTCATGAATAGCCGAATCATCAAACCGCTGAGCACGGTAATTGCCTTGCTGGTTGGCGCCGTCATCCTCTGGCAGGCCTACACCACCTTCCAGGCCCGCTACCTGCGCCCGTTCGGCAACCAGGTCACGCTGTTCAATGGCAGCCAGCTGCAGCTCCCCGCCGAGCTGGCCGGCCCCGGCCCGATCCGCGTGGTGCATTTCTGGGACCCTGCCTGCCCGTGCAACGTCAGCAACCAGCAGCACCTGGGCGACCTGGTCAGCCAGTTCGCCAGCCAGGACGTGGCCTTCCACGTGCTGCAAAAGCCCGGCAGCCACGGCCTGTTGCCCGCCAACCTGAACAGCCTGCAACCCATCGCCAACGTGCCAGGCAGCGAACACCTGCCCGCCTCCCCCGCCGTGGCCATCTGGGACCACCAGGGCAACCTCGCCTATTTCGGCCCTTACAGCGAAGGCGCAGTGTGCAACGCCAGCAACAGCTTCATCGAACCGATCATCAAGGCGTTGCTCGCATCACGACCCGTGCAGGCCACCGATACCTTGGCCGTAGGGTGCTATTGCCCCTGGTAGATAGCGGGTGTCCGATAGATATCCATTCGCACCCGAGAGCCATTGGGTTGAAAGACGGACAAAAATAGAGACCCATCACAAGCATGAAATCGCAAACGGTGGCGCTGTGTATGATTGGGACAATCTATTGCTCATGACGCCTCGAGTTCATATTGATCACCACAAGGAGAGCAATCAATGACCCTCAAGGAAAAATTGGAGGATTACACAGAAGATGAATTCCTCACACTCATAACAGAGCTATTCGAGAATCGCGCAGGCCGTCGCGGCGCTGAGTTGGAAAGTTTTCGAGACATGATTGTTTTCAACTTTAGGAAAATCACAGAGCACCCAGATGGAGCAGACGTCCTTACTAGGCCTCCAGCAAACTCGGACAAGAGCCCTCGAGGCATCGTAAACCGTATAAAAGAATGGCGCGCCGCCAACGGCAAACCTGGCTTCAAACCTGCCTGACACCAAGCCCCGCGGCTGATACCGCAGGGCTCGATCATTTAACCACTTGCCTTCGCCGGGTTGCCCTCCACCGTCGCGCCTGCGGGCACATCCCGGGTCAGCATGCTACCGGCACCCACCACGGCATTGTCGCCAATGCTCACCCCGGCAGGAACACCGCATCTTTCGCGAGTTCCTGGCCGCGGGCCGTGCGCTGGGAGCCCAGGCTTATCCCCACGAGGCCTGGCTCGGGTCCTACCGGGCAACAGTATCGTCCCACCGCGGCCTGATACTCGAACCTTCCCCGGACTGCGCGACCTGCAGATCGATGACTACGTCATCCTCTTCCCCGCCTTGCGCAGCCCTCGGGCCATTCCAGGGGTTACCAATGGCAATCGGGTGCTAACGCCTGACAAGGTATTGGACGCCGCAAGTACGTCGGCAGGCGCACCCATTCCTACAAGAATTGCGGAAAGGCTGAAGGGGGCGAAGGTTTAGTCGGTTCGCTAAGCTTGAGGAAGCTGTCTGGAAGGGGATTGTGCCGGATGAAACCTTTAAGTCCGCAATCCTAAACGCTATGAGGAAGCCCGAGTTCACATTGATCACCACCGAGAAAACAACCAATGACGCAGAAACAGCGTTTGCCAGATTACACAGAAGCTGAATTTCTCGCATTCGTCTCTGATTTATTTGAAGACCGGACGGGCCTGAAGGGTTCTGAGCTGGAAAAACACCGTATTAGTACAGCGCTTCTTTTCGAGGAGTTGACCGAGCACCCTGACGGCTGTGACGTTATTTACTACCCCCCGGAAGGATCTGATGACAGCCCCCAAGGCGTCGTCAACCGCGTAAAAGAATGGCGCGCCGCCAACGGCAAACCCGGCTTCAAACCTGCCTGACACCGAGCCCCGCGGCAACACCGCAGGGCTTTTCATATCACCCTCGCACCCGCGCCGGGTTCCCCACCACCGTCACCCCCGCCGGCACATCGCGGGTCACCACGCTACCTGCACCGACCACGGCATTGTCGCCAATGCTCACCCCCGGCAGGATGATCGCCGCGCCACCAATCCACACATTGTTGCCGATGGTCACCGGCCTTCCGCTCTCCAGCCCGGTACGCCGAATTTCAGGGTCTAGCGGGTGATCGGCGGTGTAGATCTGCACCGCCGGGCCGATCTGGCAATCATCGCCGATACGTACCGGCAGCACGTCCAGGATGACGCAGTTGAAATTCATGAAGGTATTGCGGCCGACGCTGATGTTGTAGCCGTAGTCGCAATAGAACGGTGGGCGAATGACCGTGCCTTCGCCCACATGGCCGAAGTGCTCGGCAAGCAAGCCGTTGCGGGCTTCGTTAAGCAGGTCGACGCTGGTGTTGTAGCGCTGCATCCAGTGCTTGGTGGCGATTTGCTCGGCCTGCAGTTCGGGGCAGCCGGCATGGTAGAGCTGGCCACTAAGCATTTTCTGTTTTTCGCTGAGAAACATGGAAACTCCTTGGAGAGGGCTATGCTCTTTGCGCAAATCTGCCGAAGATCGGACCACAATTTCCGCTCGAATGCACAAGGAGCCTCGATGAAGCGCAGCCTGACCCTGTTAGCCGTGGTAGTGGCCATGGCCACCGGTGCCGGTTACTGGTACGTGCACGGCAAACTGCCGCAGCGTGACGGCGAGGTAGCGATCGCCGGCCTGCAGGCCCCGGTCAGTGTGCGCTATGACACCCGCGGCGTGCCGCACCTGCAGGCGCAGAACGAAGCAGACCTGTACCGCGCCCTTGGCTACGTGCATGCCCAGGACCGATTGTTCCAGATGGAAATCATGCGCCGCCTGGCCCGCGGAGAGCTGGCCGAGGTGTTGGGCGAAAAGCTGCTGCCCACCGATACCCTGTTCCGCAGCCTGCGCATCCGTGATCAAGCGGCGCTGATGGTGCAGCGGCTGGACCGCCAGTCCCCCGCGTACAAGGCCCTGCAAGCCTACCTCGATGGCATCAACGCCTGGCAGGCGAGCCACCCCAAGCCCATGGAGTTCGACCTGATCGGCATCACGCCCAGGCCGTTCACCGCTGAGGATACCCTGAGCATCGCCGGCTACCTGGCCTACAGTTTTGCCGCCGCGTTCCGCACCGAGCCTGCCTTGACCTATATCCGCGACCAGCTCGGGCCGCAGTACCTGAAGATGTTCGACCTCGACTGGCAACCTGACGGCGCGTTGGGCACCCCGCTGGCGACGGCCGATTGGCAGGGCCTTGAAGCCCTCGCCCGCCTCAGCCACGAAGCCCTTGGCGATGCCGGCATTCCCCAATTCGAAGGCAGCAATGCCTGGGCAGTGGCCGGCGGCCGTACCCGCAGCGGCAAGCCACTGCTGGCCGGCGATCCGCACATCAGCTTCGCGGTGCCGGCCGTCTGGTACGAGGCCGAGCTGTCGGCGCCAGGGTTCAACCTGTACGGCTACTTCCAGGCGCTGAACCCGTTTGCGCTGCTCGGTCACAATCTCGACTTCGGCTGGAGCCTGACCATGTTCCAGAACGACGACGTCGACCTGATTGCGGAAAAGACCAACCCGGCAGACAGCGATCAGGTCATGGTCAACGGCCAATGGCGAACACTGGAAAAGACTGAGGAGAAAATCGCCGTCAAAGGCGAGCAGCCGGTCGTCATCAGCCTGCGCCGCTCACCCCACGGGCCGATCGTCAACGACGTGCTGGGCGCGACCGCCGGCACGACGCCAATTGCCATGTGGTGGGCCTTTCTGGAAACCGACAATCCGATCCTCGAAGGCTTCTATCAGCTCAACCGTGCCGACTCCCTTGCCAAGATGCGCGAGGCGGCGGCCATGGTTCAGGCGCCTGGGCTCAACTTCGTCTGGGCCAGTGCAGGTGGCGACATTGGTTGGTGGGCGGCGGCGCAACTGCCGATCCGCCCGGATGGCGTCAACCCGTCGTTCATCCTCGATGGCGCGAGCGCCCAGGCCGACAAGCTGGGTTTCTATCCATTCAGCGTCAACCCACAGCAGGAAAACCCGGCCAGCGGTTACATCGTTTCAGCCAATTACCAGCCGCCAGCGGCGGTACCGATACCGGGCTATTACAACTTGCCAGACCGGGGCCGTCAGCTGGAGCGCCACCTGGCCAACCCGCAGGTGAAGTGGGATACCCAGAACAGCCAGGCGCTGCAGCTGGACACCGCCAACGACTACGGCCCACGCACCCTGGCGCCCCTGCTTGCGACCCTGCGCGACATCGCCCAGGGCGAGGAGGAAAAGGAGCTGGTCGAGCAACTGGCCGCTTGGCGCGGGGATCACCCGCTGGACTCGACCAGCGCCACACTGTTCAACCAGTTTCTCTACCAGTTGGCCCATGCCGCGTTGCATGACGAGCTGGGCGACACCTGGTTTCCGGTGCTCATCAGTACCCGGACCATCGACTCTGCCCTGCCACGCTTGGCAGCGGACGCGCAATCACCGTGGTGGGACACGCGCGGTGCCGACCAGCGTACCGACCGCACCGCCATCGTGCGCATCGCTTGGCAGCAAACCCTCGCGCACTTGCGTGAAACCTTTGGCAAAGACCCAGCCAGCTGGCAATGGGGCAAGGCGCATACCCTGACGCACAACCATCCACTGGGTGTTAAAAAACCGTTGAACCTGCTGTTCAACGTCGGCCCGTTTGCTGCACCGGGGACCCATGAGGTACCCAACAACCTGTCAGCGAAAATCGGGCCTGCGCCGTGGCCGGTGACGTATGGGCCTTCGACACGGCGGCTGATCGACTTCGCCGACGTTGGCCAGGCCTTGACCAGCAACCCGGTCGGGCAAAGTGGCGTGCCGTTTGACCGCCACTATTCGGACCAGGCTGAAGGCTATATCGAGGGGCAATATCAGCGCGCCCAGATGGGGGCAATACCGGCTCACACTACCTTGCGTCTGGTGCCGACAGAGTGATGGAAACTTTTCTTCGGGTCGGCTTCTCCAAGAGCTTCAGATTGCGATCCGCATGGCCATCACACTACAAGGACGATAACGATGAAAAGCCCCTGCCCGACTGACGCCAACGAACAACTGCTGTGGCTGCTGGCATTGAGCCGGGCACTGGGTAGCCAACGCTGAGCGTTGGGCCACCGCAAAAAAAAAACGCCGACGCAAATGCGTCGGCGTTTTTCGTACAAGGGGTAAGCAGGCGTATCAGAACGCCGGCAGCACCGCACCGCTGTACTTCTTGGCGATGAATGCCTTGACCTCGGGGCTGGTCAGGGCCTTGGCCAGCTTCTGCATCGCCTCGCTGTTCTTGTTGTCCGGGCGGGCCACCAGGAAGTTCACGTACGGCGAATCGCTACCCTCGATCACCAACGCATCTTTGGCCGGGTTCAGGCCAGCTTCCAGGGCGTAGTTGGTGTTGATCATGTCCAGGTCCACCTGGTCCAGCACACGCGCCAGCATGGCCGACTCAAGTTCCTTGAACTTCAGGTTCTTCGGGTTCTCGGCAATGTCTTTCGGCGTGGCCAGGGCGTTTTTAGGATCTTTCAGGGTGATCAGGCCAGCCTTCTGCAGCAGGATCAGGGCGCGGCCACTGTTGCTGCCTTCGTTAGGAATGGCAACGGTAGCGCCATCCTTGAGTTCGGACAGGTTCTTGATCTTCTTCGAGTAGCCACCGAACGGCTCGACGTGCACGCCGATCACGGTTTCCAGATGGGTACCTTTACCTTCGTTGAAGCTCTTCAGGTAAGGCAGGGTCTGGAAGTAGTTAGCGTCCAGACGCTTCTGATCTACCTGTACGTTGGGTTGTACGTAGTCAGTGAAGACCTTGATCTGCAGGTCCACGCCTTCCTTGGCCAAGGTCGGCTTGATCAGCTCCAGAATTTCGGCGTGGGGCACAGGGGTAGCGGCAACCACCAGTTTTTCGGCGGCGGCAGCCAGGCCGGAGAACGACAGGGCAGCGGCCAGGGCGGTGGTCAGCAGGGTCTTCTTCATGGTGGTCCTTGTTTTGTTTCTGGGCCATCGGTGATGGCGAAGTCAGGTGCCCAACCGTTTCATCAGCGGGCGTGGGGCGCAAGATACCGAGAATTTTTATTCCGCAACAATACCTTTTAATTAGCTGCTTATTCCAAAAGCAAATTGCCATTAGCCCATTTGCTTATGAGCCATGTCTAGCGTGCGGTGTTCGGCAGGTCGAGGTCCTCTGGCTGGATCTGTCCACTGTCATTGACCAGCAGGGCGAAGTGGATGATGTTCTCCAGTTCGCGGGTATTGCCGGGCCATGCGTGGGCTTCGAGCACCTGCTGCGCCGCTTCGCTGATCAACGGCACCGGGCGCTGCAGGCGTGCGCAGTAGATGCCCACGAAATACTCAGCCAATGGCAGGATATCGCCGCAGCGCTCACGCAACGGAGGAAGCTCCAGCGCGCCCTCGCGCAAGTACTGGTACAAGCGTTCGTTGAATCTGCCCGCTTTTACAACCCGCGCCAGGTCAATGCTGGTCGCAGCCACCAGACGCACGTCCACCGGCTGCGGCTGATGCGCACCGACACGGGTGACCTCGCGGTTTTCCAGCGCGGCCAGCAGCTTGCCTTGGATCGCCAACGGCAAGTCGGCGATTTCGTCCAGGTACAGCGTGCCGCCGTTGGCCGAGCCGAACCAGCCCGCCCGGCTGCTGGCGGTGCCACCATGGGTGCCGGCACTGTAGCCGAACAGCTCGGCATCGGCGTAGGTAGGGCTGATGGCCGCGCAGTTTACCGAGACGAAGAGCCCGGCACGATCACTGGCCCGGTGAATTTGCCGTGCCAGCAACTCCTTGCCGGTCCCCGTTTCACCGCGGATCAGCACCGGCAGGGCTTGCGGTGCCAGGTATTCCAGCGCCTGACGCACCTGCTGCGAGCGTGGGTCGATGAACACCAGCGCCTTGGCACGAATGCTGAGCGGGCTCTTGTCCAGTTCAGGGAAGGTCAGCAGCGGCTGGCCAAACGGGTTTTGAAAAGTCATGACTAACTCCCGCCCAGGCCTCAGCGGGCAGGGCGTCAGGCAAACGATAGACAGGGGTGCCGGTCAGGCGCGGCGCAGCGCGCGCTGTTCCACACGGCTTTGCAAGCGATACAGGTAGGCAAAACCCTGCTCCCAGCGCTCATGCCCGGATTTGACGTTGATATGCCCTGCATTGCTCAGCAACCCCGCTTCTGCGCCCCAAGCCTGGGCCAGGTACAGGGCGCGCGGCACGCTCACGGCCGGGTCGTTGTCCGAGCTGATCACCTGGCTTGCAAACGGCAGGGCCTGCAGCGGGATCGGCGCGAAGTTGCGCAGGGCGGGCGAGCAGGTCGGCCGCTCGACATCCGCCGGGGCAACCAACAGCGCGCCGCGCACGCGCCGCTGCAAGGCCGGCGTGGCCTGGGCAGCCCAATGGACGACCGTGATGCAGCCCAGGCTATGGGCAACGAGTATCACTGGCGAGGGTTCGGCAGCGATTGCCTGCTCCAACGCCTGCACCCAGTCCTGGCGCTGTGGGGTGAGCCAGTCCTGCTGCTCGACCCGGGCGCTGTTGGGCAAGGTGCGTTGCCAGTGACTCTGCCAATGGTTGTCTGGCGAGCCTTGCCAACCCGGCACAATCAGGTAGCGAATGGACTCATTGCGCATGGGGGCGCCTCCTGTGAATTTGTGTGCTGAGAGGCAAAGTATAGGGAGGCGCTTATACTGGTAAAGGAATAAGTAGGCATTTGCTAATAACCAAAAATCAATACGAGAATGCCAACCTTTCAGCGTTATTGGGGCCGCTCTGCGGCCCCAAATCGTTTACGCGGCTCAGATATCCGCCACCTTCTGCCAGACCTTCGGCCTGAAGAACAGTGTTTCACCTCGCGCCAGGCCGGTCAGGCTGTCGTGATCCTTGACCACCTCGGCCTCGATCAGCTCGCTTTGCCCTTCCACCTTCAAGGTCACCCGGGTAGTCGCGCCCAATGGCCGGATATCACGCACCTCGGCGGCATGGTGCCCTTCTGTTTCATGGCGCGACAGCGACACCTCGTGTGGCCGGAACAGCACATGATGCCCCTCGCTCAACGCCAGGCGGTTGGAGTCGCCGAGGAAGTGGTAGACGAAGTCGTTGGCCGGCTTTTCATACACTTCCCCTGGGGAGCCGATCTGCTCGATCACCCCCTTGTTCATCACCACGATGCGATCGGCCACTTCCATGGCCTCTTCCTGGTCGTGGGTCACGAATACCGAAGTCAGATTGATGTCCTCGTGCAAACGCGCCAGCCAGCGGCGCAATTCCTTGCGCACCTTGGCATCGAGGGCTCCGAACGGCTCATCGAGCAGCAGCACCTTGGGCTCCACCGCCAAAGCGCGGGCCAGGGCGATACGCTGGCGCTGACCACCGGAAAGCTGTTCGGGGTAGCGGTCCGCCAGCCAGTCCAGCTGCACCATGTTCAGCAGTTCATGCACCTTCTCGGCAATCTTGCTCTCGCTCGGGCGCTCGCCCTTGGGCTTCATGCGCAGGCCGAAGGCAACGTTGTCGAACACGCTCATGTGGCGGAACAGCGCGTAGTGCTGGAACACGAAACCGACGTTGCGATCGCGTACATCGTGGCCGGATACGTCTTCGCCATGGAACACGATATTGCCGTCGTCCGGCGTTTCCAGGCCGGCGATGATGCGCAGCAGGGTGGTCTTGCCACAGCCTGAGGGGCCGAGCAGGGCCACCAGCTCACCGCTGTGGATATCCAGGTTGATGTTGTCCAGGGCCTGGAAGCTGTTGAAGCGCTTGCTGACGTTACGAACTTCGATCGACATGACTTATTCCTCCGCTGCGCTATGGCGCAGGCGGTTAATACGGTTCTCGCTCCACTGCTTGAGCAGCAGGATGAAGAGCGCCAGGATCAGCAACAGGCTGGCCACACTGAAGGCCGCGACGTGGTTGTACTCGTTGTAGAGGATCTCCACGTGCAGCGGCAAGGTATTGGTGACGCCACGGATATGGCCCGAGACCACAGATACCGCACCGAACTCGCCCATGGCCCGCGCGGTACAAAGCACCACACCGTAGATCAGGCCCCACTTGATGTTGGGCAGGGTCACGTGCCAGAACATCTGCCAGCCGTTGGCGCCGAGCAGGCGCGCAGCCTCCTCTTCCTGGGTGCCTTGCTCCTGCATCAGCGGGATCAGCTCACGGGCAACGAAGGGCACGGTGACGAAGATGGTCGCCAACACGATGCCCGGCAAAGCGAAGACGATCTGAATGTCGTGATCCTGCAGCCAAGGCCCGAACAAGCCTTGGGCGCCGAACATCAACACGTAGACCAGGCCGGCGATGACCGGCGATACCGAGAACGGCAGGTCGATCAGGGTGACCAGGATGCTCTTGCCGCGGAAGGTGTACTTGCTCACGCACCAGGCGGCGCTGACGCCGAATACCAGGTTCAGCGGCACCGAGATGACGACCGCGAGCAGCGTCAGCTTCAGCGCCGACAAGGCATCAGGCTCGAAGATCGCCTCGAAGAAGGTGCCGAAACCGTTCTTCAGCGCCTGCGACACCACGATCACCAGCGGCAGCAGCAGAAACAGTGCGAACACCAGCCAGCCGAGGCCGATCAGGATGCGCCGCGAGGTGGCGCTGCCACGCCGTGCGGCATTGGCGTCGGCGGTAGTCAGGGATGAACTGGACATGCCGGCCTCCTTCAAGGGGTTTCAATGCGGCGCTGCAGCAGGTTGATCAGCAGCAGCAGGATGAAGGAAACCACCAGCATCAGTACGCCGATGGCAGTCGCGCCGGTGTAGTCGTATTGGTCGAGCTTGACCATGATCAGCAGCGGCAGAATCTCGGTCTTCATCGGCATGTTGCCGGCAATGAAGATCACCGAACCGTACTCGCCCACACCACGGGCAAAGGCCAGGGCAAACCCGGTGAGCCAGGCCGGCAGCAGGGCCGGTGCCAGTACGTGGCGGAACACCTGCAGTGGTTTGGCGCCCAGGCAGGCAGCAGCCTCTTCGACTTCCCGCGGGATGTCCGCCAGCACCGGTTGCACGGTACGCACCACGAACGGCAGGGTGACGAAGGTCAGCGCCAGGGTGATGCCCAGAGGGGTGTAGGCGATCTTGAAGCCCAGGTCGGTGGCGAACTGACCGACCCAGCCTGCCGGGGCATAAAGCGCGGTCAGGGCGATACCCGCAACGGCCGTGGGCAGAGCGAACGGCAGGTCGATCATCGCATCGATGATCTTGCGCCCAGGGAAGGTATAGCGCACCAGCACCCAAGCCAGCAGGGTACCGATGACACCATTGATGATGGCCGCGAACAGGGCGGTGCCGAAACTCAGCTTGAGCGCGGCGATCACGCGCGGCGCACTGATGATGTTCCAGAACTGCTCCCAGGTAAGCTGCGCGGCATGCACGAACATGGCGGCCAGCGGTATCAGCACAATCAGGCTGAGATACACCAAGGTGTAGCCCAGTGTCAGCCCGAAGCCGGGTATGACAGGGGAAATGCGACGTGACATAAAGATCCCTGGTTGAACGCACCAAGCCCGGCAGTCATGCCAGGCGGGTGCAGGCTTGTGAATCCTGGGCCGCAAGGCGGCCCCGCTGTTCCATGGCCGCTTATTGCGCCTGATAGATCTGGTCGAACACACCGCCATCATTGAAGAATTTGGGCTGTGCCGTCTTCCAGCCACCGAAGTCCTTGTCGATGGTTACCAGATCCAGTTTAGGGAATTGCTTGCCGAATTCGGCTGCGACCTTCGCGTCACGTGGGCGGTAGAAGTTTTCGGCAGCGATTTTCTGGCCAGCCGGGCTGTACAGGTGCTTGAGGTACGCCTCGGCGATCTGTTCATTACCCTTCTTCTGAGCGTTCTTGTCGACCACCGCCACAGGGGGTTCTGCCAGGATCGACAGCGAAGGCACGACGATTTCGAACGTGTCGGCCCCGCCGTCCTCCTTCAGCGCCAGGAAAGCTTCGTTTTCCCAGGCCAGCAGCACATCACCCTGGCCGTTGTTGACGAACGTGATGGTCGAGCCACGGGCGCCGGTATCCAGAACCGGCACATGCTTGAACAGCTCCTGCACGTACTCCTTGGCTTTGGCTTCGCTGCCACCTTGCTTCAGGCCGTAGGCCCAGGCAGCGAGGAAGTTCCAGCGAGCGCCACCGGAGGTTTTAGGGTTGGGGGTAATGACCGAAACGTCCTTCTTGATCAGGTCACCCCAGTCCTTGATGCCTTTCGGGTTGCCCTTGCGCACCAGGAACACGATGGTCGAGGTGTACGGGGTACTGGCGTCCGGCAGGCGCTTCTGCCAGTCCTCCGGCAAGGCCTTGCCCAGCTTGGCGATCTCATCGATGTCACCCGCCAGGGCCAGGGTCACGACGTCGGCGCGCAGGCCGTCGATTACCGCGCGGGCCTGTTTGCCCGAGCCGCCATGGGACTGCTGGATCTTCACTTTGTCATCCGGGTGCGACTGCTGCCAATGCTTGATGAATTCAGCATTGTATTGCTGATACAGCTCACGGGTCGGGTCGTAGGACACGTTCAGCAGTTCGTAGTCCTTGGCGATGGCGGAACCGGCAAAAACAGCACTGGCCAAAGCGGCGAGTGCATAACGGCGGATGGACATGGTGAAGCTCCCGATTGGCATTTTTCTAATTTTGTGTGTGGTGCGTGATCAGCTGGGTTTGTTGCCGGGCTGTTGCAGGCGGAACTTCTCCTTACGCTCGATCTGCACGACCTGGGCGTTGTGCACGGTGATTTCCACTGCACCGAAACGCAGATCGCGCAAGGCGCTCTGGATCTCACGCAAAATGGTGGCTTCGTCCTGACCGTCGATGCTGCGCACTGATGCACTCATGCTCGCTCTCCTGTGAGTGAGGTGCCGGGCAGACATGTTTGAAGGGGATTTGCGCCTGGCTTGGGAGCGATAGTAGACAGGCGTAGTTATTCTTAAAAATACTCTTTAAGAATTTTTATATAACCATTTTTGATTAGCAGTTCGAAGCGTTCATGGGGGCTGTCGTACCCAACCCCCACAAAAGTCACGCCGCAGGTTCTTCGCTGTGCTGTGGCTCGCGGATCTTGTACCAGGCCACGTAAAGCGCCGGCAGGAACAGCAGGGTCAGCAGCGTTGCGCTGATGATGCCGCCAATCATGGCGTAGGCCATCGGCCCCCAGAACACCTCACGAGCGATCGGGATCATGCCCAGGCTGGCCGCTGCAGCAGTCAGCAAGATCGGCCTGCGACGGTGGTTGGTGGCTTCGAGCACCGCATCCCAGGGTGAGTAGCCCTGCGCTTCGAACTCATCGATCTGGGTCACCAGAATGACCGAGTTACGAATGATGATCCCCGCCAGCGCGAGTATCCCGAGAATCGCCACGAAGCCCATGGGCGTGCCCGTCGGCACCAGTGCCACGACCACACCGATCAACCCCAGCGGCGCCACGCTGACCACCAGGAACAGCTTCTGCACACTGTGCAGCTGGATCATCAGGAACGTCGCCATGAGGAACAGCATCAGCGGGATGACCTTGGCAATCGGCCCTTGTGCCTTGCCGCTCTCCTCCACCGTACCACCTGTGGCCACCTCGTAACCGACAGGCAACTGGCTGGCGAACTCGTCGATCTTCGGCTTGAGCTGCGCGACCAGGTCGGTAGGCTGGATGTCGCCGTTGACCGATGCCTTGATGGTGATGGTAGGTTTGCGGTCGCGGCGCCATACCAGCGGCTGCTCCAGCTCGTAGCGCACCGTGGCGAACGCCAGCAAGGGTATCGACGTGCCGCTGGGCGTGACGATCTGCAGGTTCTGCAGGGTGTCTGGGGAGCCCCTCTCGCTGTCCACCGCACGGGCGATCACGTCCACCAGGTAGATGTTGTCGTTGACCTCGGTGACCGGCGCGCCGCTGACGATGCTGTTCATCACATTGGCCACGTCCTCGGACGACAGCCCGAGCTGGCGCGCCTTGTCCTGGGCGATTTCTATGCGCAGCACCTTACCCGGCTCGTTCCAGTCGTAGATCATCTCGCCGATGTGCTCATTGGTATTGAGCAGGGTGGCGAGGTCGATCGCATGTTTGCGCACCTGGTCGATGTCCTTGCCGCTGACCCGATACTGGATCGGCCGCCCTACCGGCGGGCCCATTTCCAGCGACTGCACGTTGGTGCCGATGCCGACAAACTCTTCGTGCAACAGCTTCTGCAGGCGCGCCATCATGCCCGCACGCTCCTCCAAGCCTTTGCTGACGATGACCAGCTGGGCGTAGTACGGGTTCTGCAGTTGCTGATCCAGCGGCAGATAGAAACGGATGGCGCCCTGGCCGATGTAGGTGCTCCAGCGCACCATGTCAGGGTCATCCTTGATCTTTGCCTCCAGGCGATCGACCACCTTGCGCGTCTCCTCTATCGAGGCATTCTGCGGCAGGTTGAGGTCGACGAGGATTTCCGGACGGTCCGAGGACGGGAAGAACTGGTTCTGCACAAAGCGCATGCTGAACAGCGCCAGTGCGAACAGCAGGATGGTGCCGACGATGGTCAGCCAGCGGTGACGCATGCACCACAGCAACCCACCTTCGAACGCTCGCCCGACGCGGCCGGGTTCCGCCTCATGGCCCTTGAGCTTGTCGCTCTTGAGAATATGCACGCCAAGCACGGGCGCGAAGAACACCGCCACCACCCAGGACACGATAAGCGCCACGGCAATCACCGCGAACAGGGTATAGGTGTACTCGCCTGCTGAACTGGCATTGAGGCCGATCGGCACGAAGCCGGCAACGGTCACAAGGGTACCGGTGAGCATCGGGAACGCGGTCGAGGTATAGGCGAAGGTCGCAGCCTGTTCCTTGCTCTCGCCCATCTCAAGGCGTGTGACCATGACCTCGACGGTGATCATTGCATCATCCACCAGCAGGCCCAGCGCGATGATCAGCGCGCCGAGCGAGATCCGCTGCATGGTGATGCCGCTGTACTCCATGAACACGAAGACCATGGCCAGCACCAACGGGATCGAGCAGGCCACCACCAGCCCTGCTCGCACGCCAAGGCTGACGAAACTCACTGCCAGTACAATTACCACGGCCTCGAACAGTGCGCTGGTGAAGCCCCCAACCGCCTCTTTCACCACCACCGCCTGGTCGGACACGGTATGAACGCCTACGCCAACGGGCAGGTCGTTGACGATGCTGTCCATCTTCTTCTTGAGTGCGGCGCCGAATACCTGGATGTTGCCGCCGGCCTTCATGCCGATGGCCAGGCCAATCGCGGTCTGGCCGTTGTAACGGAACATCGGTGACGGCGGGTCGACATAGCCGCGCTCGATATCGGCGATATCGGCCAGGCGGAAGAAGCGGTCATTGATGCGCAGGTTGACCGTTTGCAGGTCTTTCTCTGAGGCGAATTGCCCAGTGGTGCGCACCGAGATCCGCTCTGGGCCTGCTTCGATCACCCCGGCCGGCGTTACCGCGTTCTGTTGCTGCAGGGCCTGCATGACCTGGCGCTGGTCGATGCCCAGCGCGGCCAGTTTGCGCGTGGAAAAGTTCAGGTAGAGCACCTCATCCTGGGTGCCGACCAGCTCGATCTTGCCGATATTGGGGACCTCGCGCACCTCGGCACGGGCCTGCTCCACGTAATCGCGCAACTGGCGCAAGGTCAAGCCATCTGCGGTGAACGCGTAGATCGAGCCGAAGACATCGCCGAACTCGTCGTTGAACCCTGGGCCCTGGATACCTTGGGGGAATTCGCCGCGAATGTCCTGGATCTTCTTGCGCACCTGGTACCAGATTTGCGGGATGTCGGCGGCTTTGGTGGTGTCTCGCAGGTAGACGTAGACGGTCGACTCACCCGGGCGGGTATAGCTCTTGGTGTAGTCGAGGGAGTCCAGCTCCTCGAGCTTTTTCTCGATGCGGTCGGTGACCTGGTACAGGGTTTCATCCTGGGTCGCGCCCGGCCAGCGGGTCTGGATCACCATGGTTTTGATGGTGAACGACGGGTCTTCTTCGCGGCCAAGGTTGAAGTAGGAAAAAATCCCCATCAGCAGGCCGACGAACATCAGGTACCAGACGAAAGATTGATGGCGCAACGCCCAGTCGGACAGGTTGAAGCTTCCTTTCATTGCGCTTCCTCGTCGAAGGTGACCTTCTGGCCAGGCTTGAGGCTGTTGACACCGGCAGTGACCACCCGCTCACCAGGCTGCACTCCAGAGGCCAGCACGATACTGTCGGCGGAGCGTTCCAGCAGGGCGACGTCACGGGTAGCGACGGTTTTTTGCTGTGGGTCGATGACCCATACCTGGGTCTTGCCATCACGCTCGAGCAGCGCGCTCAGCGGCAGTTCGCTGCGCGGGGTGATCGCCGAGGTCAAGGTGACACTAATCGCGGTGCCCAGGTGGAAGGCATCGGGAGTGCTGGCAAGGGTCAGGCGGGCACGCCGGGTGCGCGTCGCGGCATCGGCCTGGGGTTCCAGTTCACGCAGCGTGGCGGTGGTATTGATGCTGTTGTCCAGTTGCGAGGCGACCGTGAACGTCAGGTCCTTGGTCAGCTGCTCGGCAATGCCGATGGGCAGGTCGATCACCGCTTCCTTGATGTCTGGTCGCGCCAGCGTGACCACCGCCTGGCCGGCGGTAACCGTCTGCCCGGCCTCTGCCTGCCACGCCGTGATCACCGCCGAATGGTCGCTGCGCAGGGTGCTGTAATCGAGCTGGTCACGCGCCTGGCTGACCGCCGAGCGCGCTTGCTCCAGGCTCGCACCGGTGGTTTTCAGGTCGGTCTGGGCAATGTCCAACTGGGCCTGGGCGCCGACGCCGCGGTCATACAGCTGCTGTTGCCGGCGGGCATTGGCCTGGGCGTTGATCCATTGCGCCTGGACCCTGGCCAGGTCGCCTTCGGCAGCGCGCAGCTGGTTTTGCTGGTCGGTGGGGTCAAGGGTGGCAAGCGTGTCGCCCGGCTTTACCTGGGCCCCCACATCCAGCCAGCGCCGGGCAATGCGCCCGGCCACCCGGAAGCCCAGGGTGCTTTCATAGCGTGCCTGGATGGTGCCGGCAAAGCGGCCAAGCTGCGACTGCGCCTGGGCCTCGACCACGGTCGACAGCACAGGGCGCACGGCTTCAGGTTGATCTTCCTCACTGCCACAGGCCGTCAACAGCAAGCCTGCCGCACACAGCAACAGTACTTTGTTCATGGCGCGGCGCCTCCGTCCTTGGCATCGACCTTCTCGACCTGCATACCGGGATGCAGCAACTGGCCACCGCTGACGACTACCGTCTCCCCGCCTTGTATGCCTTGGGCAATGACAACCTTGCCGGTGAGGTAACGGGCTACCTGGACTTTGCGCAACTCAACCTTGTCGCCTTCGCCAACCACCCACACCGCAGGCTCATGCAACGCCTTGGTCAGTGCCGACCAGGGCAATTCGATGCTCGGCCGCCCTTGCGTGTTGGCCGTGGCGGTAACCGGTGAACCCAGGAGCATGGCCGCAGGCACATCACGCAGGCCCACCTTGACCTGGACCGTGCCGCTCTGCGCCGATACGGTCGGGGTAATTTCCCGGACAAAGCCTTGTGCCTGGACCTTGGGGTCGTCGAGCAGGCTGACCATGACACCGGCATCGCTCGGCGGCGCCACCAGCAGGGACTCGTAGACATTGAAGACAGCATCGCGGTCGCCATCACGCGCAAGGCTGAATATCGGCATGGTCGCCTGGACCACCTGACCGACCTCGGCCTGGCGCTCGGTGATCACCCCATCGGCCTCTGACACCAAGGCGGTATAGCTCAGTTGCTCCTGGGCATTGGCCAGTTGCGCCTGGGCCGCCTTGAGCGCGCTCTGGTTGCTGCGCAGCGATGCTTCGGCGGCGTCGTATTCGCTCTGGCTGGTGTAGCCCTTGGGCAAGAGCTTTTGCTGGCGGACGAAGGCCGCGCTGGTCTGGGTGACGCGCGCCTGAGCGGCGAACACCTCGGCCTTGGCCGAATCGACATTGTTCTGCAGGTCTTTGGGGTCCAGCCGGGCCAGCACCTGGTTGGCCTTCACGTGATCGCCCACGTCAACGCTGCGCGAGATGATCTTGCCACCCACGCGAAACGAAAGATCGGTCTGCACACGCGCCTGCACATCGCCGGTCAAGGTGACCCTGGCGGCGAAGTCAGTGGGTTGGACCTGCAGTACCCCCACCCGTGGCAAAACCTCGGGAGCCTCTTCCTTGCTGCAACCTGTCAGCAGGCCAAGCAGCCCCAAGCCTACAACCAACAGTGAACGCGTCACCCTCATGCAGGCTCCTAGCTTGCGCGCAAATGATTCGTGGGATGCGACTGTTAGCGTAGATCAGGGTTCAGAAAAAACACTGACCAGGGTCAGTTGGGCGGCCATGGCGGGGAGGCGGGCCCTGAAGCAAGCCCGCTCCCACTGGACTGATGCAGCCCTTGCGGCGTGCAACGTCCTTTGGAAGCGGGCCCGGCCGTAGCTAGCGCACTCAGGCCGACGCAGCGGTGGCCGTCGGGCGCTTGATCTGCGGCTGCGAAACGTTGGCAGCAGCCCCCTCTTCGATCGCCTGCTGAATCGCCTTGCGGCGGTGCTCTTCGGCGCGGCGGCTGAAGTACCAGACCATGAAGGTCACCAACGACACCGACAGCAGGATCAGGCTGGCCACGGCGTTGATCTCCGGCTTCACGCCCAGGCGCACAGCGGAGAATACTTCCATCGGCAGGGTGGTCGAACCAGGCCCGGAAACGAAGCTCGCCAGTACCAGGTCATCCAGCGACAGGGCGAACGACATCATGCCACCCGCCGCCAGCGACGGCGCAATCATCGGGATGGTGATCAGGAAGAACACCTTCCACGGCTTGGCACCCAGGTCCATGGCCGCTTCTTCGATCGACAGGTCCAGCTCTCGCAGGCGCGCCGACACCACCACTGCCACATAGGCCGCACAGAACGTGGTGTGGGCGATCCAGATGGTGACCACGCCACGCTCCTGCGGCCAGCCGATCGTCTGCGCCATGGCCACGAACAGCAGCAACAGCGACAGGCCTGTGATCACTTCAGGCATCACCAGCGGTGCAGTGACCAGGCCACCGAACAGCGTGCGGCCCTTGAAGCGGGTGACCCGGGTCAGCACGAAGGCTGCCAGGGTACCCAAAGCCACCGCCGCCACCGCCGTGTAGCAGGCGATCTCCAGTGAGCGCATCACCGAACCCATTAGCTGGGTGTTGTCGAGCAGGCCGACGTACCACTTGACCGACCAGCCACCCCACACCGTTACCAGCTTGGAGGCGTTGAACGAATAGATCACCAGGATCAGCATCGGCAGGTAGATGAACAACAAGCCGAGCACCAGCATCAGCTTGGAGAAACTGAAGCGCTTCATGCCCTGCCCTCCATCTCTTTGGCCTGGCTGCGGTTGAACAGCAGGATCGGTACGATCAGGATCAACAGCATCACCACCGCCAGGGCAGATGCCACCGGCCAGTCACGGTTGTTGAAGAACTCTTGCCACAGCACCTTACCGATCATCAGGGTTTCCGGGCCGCCCAGCAGTTCGGGAATGACGAACTCGCCCACCACCGGGATGAACACCAGCATGCAGCCGGCGATAATGCCGTTTTTCGACAGCGGCACGGTGATCTTCCAGAAGCTGTTGAAGGTGCTCGAACCCAGGTCCGATGCGGCTTCGAGCAGGCTCTGATCGTGCTTTACCAGGTTGGCGAACAGCGGCAGGATCATGAACGGCAGGTACGAATAGACCACGCCGATATACACCGCCAGGTTGGTGTTGAGGATCTGCAGCGGCTGGTCGATCAGCCCGGTCCACATCAAGAACCCGTTGAGCAGGCCGTTGTTGCTGAGGATGCCCATCCAGGCATAGACGCGGATCAGGATCGCGGTCCAGGTCGGCATCATGATCAGCAGCAACAGCACGGTCTGGGTTTCCTTGCGTGCGTTGGCGATCGCGTAGGCCATCGGATAGCCGATCAGCAGGCACAGCACGGTGCTGATGAAGGCCATCTTCAACGAGCCCAGATAAGCCGAGATGTACAGCTCATCGTCGGTCAGCAGGCCATAGTTGGCCAGGTTGATTACCAGCTGCACCTTGTCTTCGACGTAGCTATAGATCTCGGTATACGGCGGGATCGCCACGTCGGCTTCGGCAAAGCTGATCTTCAGCACGATGAAGAACGGCAGCATGAAGAACAGGAACAGCCAGATGAACGGCACGCCGATCACCAGGTGCCGCCCCTCGGGAATAAGGCGCTGGAAGGCTCGCTTGAGCTTGCGCAGTTTCATGACCGCAGTACCACGCCGCTGTCGTCTTCCCACCACACGTACACTTCATCGCCCCAGGTCGGGCGGGTGCCCTGGCGCTCGGCGTTGGCGACGAAAGACTGGACCACCTTGCCGCTGGGCAGCTCGACGTAGAACACCGAGTGGCCGCCCAGGTAGGCGATGTCATGGACCTTGCCGCGCGACCAGTTGTGCTCGAAGTCCGGCTGTTCGGTTGTGACCAGCATTTTTTCCGGGCGCAGGGCGTAGGTAATGTGCTTGTCTTCGACCGAAGTGGACACACCGTGGCCAACGTAGATCTTGCGCTCGAGTTCCGGCGAGGCGATCAGCGCATGGCCTTCGGCATCGTCGATCACTTCGGCCTCGAACAGGTTGACGTTACCGATGAACTCGCACACCAGGCGGCTGGTGGGCGTTTCATAGATATCCACAGGCGAACCGATCTGGGCAATCCAGCCCAGGTGCATGATGGCGATGCGCTGGGCCATGGTCATGGCCTCTTCCTGATCGTGGGTCACCATCACGCAGGTCACGCCCACGCGCTCGATGATCTCGACCAGTTCCAGCTGCATCTGCGAGCGCAGTTTCTTGTCCAGCGCACCCATGGGCTCATCGAGCAGCAACAGCTTGGGGCGCTTGGCCAGCGAGCGGGCCAAGGCCACACGCTGACGCTGACCACCGGAGAGCTGGTGCGGCTTGCGCTTGGCGTACTGGGTCATGTGCACCAGCTTGAGCATCTCGGCCACGCGGGCGTCGATCTCGGCCTTGGGCATCCGGTCCTGCTGCAAGCCGAAGGCGATGTTCTGCGCCACGGTCATGTGCGGGAACAGCGCGTAGGACTGGAACATCATGTTGATCGGCCGCTCGTAGGGCGGCATGTCGGTGATGTCTACGCCATCGAGGAAAATGCGCCCGTCAGTCGGGCGCTCGAAACCGGCCAGCATGCGCAGCAAGGTCGACTTGCCCGAACCGGAGCCACCGAGCAGGGCGAAGATTTCGCCTTTGCGGATCTCCAGCGACACATCGTCCACCGCTACCGTTTCGTCGAATTTTTTTGTGACCCGGTCGATCTTGACCAACACCTGCTTGGGTTGCTGGCCACCCTCGAGGGCTTTCTTATAGGCACCGGAGGCAACTGCCATGAGTGAAACTCCCAACAAGATTTGTGTGCCCGCCCCTGCTTTGGCGGCGGGCCTGGATTTTTACTTGCCCGACTTGACCTTGGTCCAGCTGCGGGTCATCAAACGTTGCACCTTGGGTGGCAACTCACTGTTGACGAACATCTTGTCCAGCACTTCCTGCGGTGGGTAAACCGCGGCGTCAGTCCTCACGGCCTGGTCCATCAGGGCGCCAGCCTTGGGGTTCGGGTTGGCGTAACCGACGTAATCACTGACCTGGGCGATAACCTCAGGTTTCAGCAAATAGTTGATGAAGGCGTGGGCCTCTTTGACGTTCCTGGCGTCCTTGGGGATCGCCAGCACATCGAACCAGAGGTTGCCGCCTTCCTTGGGAATCGAGTAGGCCAGGTTCACGCCCTTCTTCGCTTCTTCAGCGCGGGCCTTGGCCTGGAACACATCACCGGAGAAACCTGCTGCGACGCAGATGTTGCCGTTGGCGAGGTCCGTGATGTACTTGGAGGAGTGGAAGTAGGTCACGTACGGGCGTACGGCCAGCAGCTTCTGCTCGGCCTTGGCGTAGTCCTTGGGGTTGGTGCTGTTGGGGTCCAGCCCCATGTAGTTGAGCACCGCTGGCAGCATTTCATCCGCCGAGTCGAGGAACGCCACGCCGCACTTGGACAGCTTCTTCATGTTCTCGGGCTCGAACAGCACGGCCCAGGAATCGATAGTCTCCACGCCCAGAGCCGCCTTGACCTTGTCGACGTTGTAGCCGATGCCATTGGTACCCCACAGGTAAGGCACGGCGTACTGGTTACCTGGGTCGTTCTTTTCCAGGCGCTTCATCAACGCCGGGTCCAGGTTGGAATAATTGGGCAGCAGTTTCTTGTCGAGCGTCTGGAACGCGCCCGCCTTGATCTGCTTGCCGAGGAAATGGTTGGACGGCACTACCACGTCATAACCGGTGTTGCCGGCCAGTAGCTTGCCTTCCAGGGTTTCGTTGGAGTCGAACACGTCCTGCACAGGTTTGATACCCGTGGTTTTCTCGAAGTCTTCGAGCGTGGTCGGGCCGATGTAGTCGGACCAGTTGTAGAAGTGCACCGTAGGCGCCGCTTGGACGCTGCATGCCAGCGTCAGGCCCGCTCCAGCCATCAAGGCTTTGCGTAATACAGAAATAGACAAGTGGATGGTCCTCACAATCAGTGCCTTGGTAACGGCGCAGCGCTGCCACGCACGCAAAACCGGCGCGCAACTTACCTTCGCAGCCACGATGCCGCAATCATCAATTGCCATTCACCGGCTCTGGGCCGGAAAACCCCGGCCCAGAGCTGTTGCAGTCAGGCTTATTTGCCCGACTTGATCTTGGTCCAGCTGCGAGTGATCAGGCGCTGGGCAGCAGCTTCTGGCGCGGCGATCGCGTACAGGTGCTTTTTCACGTCGGCAGGCGGATAGATGCTCGGGTCGCTGGTGATGTCCTTGTCCACCAACGGGGTCGCAGCAGCGTTGCCGTTCGGGAAGCGTACGGCGTTGGTGATCTCGGCCATGATTTCCGGTTGCATCAGGAAGTCCATGAACTTGTAGGCGGCTTCCTTGTGCTCGGCATCCTTGGGCATGGCGACCATGTCGTAGAAGGTACCGGCGCCTTCTTTCGGAATGATGTAGTCGACCTTGACCTTGTCGCCGGCTTCATGGGCGCGCGCCTTGGATTGCTCCAGGTCACCCGAGTAACCGACGGCCACGCAGATGTTGCCGTTGGCCATGTCGCCGATGTATTTGGACGAGTGGAAGTAGGTGATCGAAGGACGGATCTTCAGGAACAGGTCCTCGGCCTTCTTCAGGTCTTCTTTCTTGGTGCTGTCGCTAGGCAGCCCCAGGTAGTGCAGCGCGGCCGGCAGCATCTCGGTCGGTGCGTCGAGGAAGCTCACGCCGCAGCTCTTGAGCTTGGCGATGTTCTCCGGCTTGAATACGGCGTCCCACGAATCGATCTTGTCGACGCCCAAAGCAGCCTTGACCTTCTCCGGGTTGTAGCCGATACCGATCGAGCCCCACATGTATGGGAACGCGTGCTTGTTGCCTTTGTCGCTGGCGTCACCCACGGCCTTGAGCAGGTCTTCGTCGAGGTTCTTCCAGTTTGGCAGCTTCGAGCGGTCGAGCTCTTCGTAGACCCCTGCCTTGATCTGCTTGGCCAGGAAGTTGTTGGACGGTACGACCACGTCATAGCCGGACTTGCCCGCCAGCAGCTTGGCTTCCAGGGTTTCGTTGCTGTCGAAAACGTCGTACTTGACCTTGATGCCAGTCTGTTTCTCGAACTTCGCGATGGTGTCCGGAGCAATGTAGTCCGACCAGTTGTAGACGTTCAGCACCTTGTCTTCAGCCTGTACAGCGGTGGCCATGGCTCCCATCAGGGCGGCGGCCAACAACGTCTTGCCCATTTTCTTCATGCGTCATGCTCCAGAATTTTTATTTAGCCATCTGTTCAGCAGCCAGAACCTACCGTGCAGAGCGCCGGGCGACTGAAACAGCCACTAGTCTGGCAAGTTACAAGGCGCTGTTTCAAGGAAACCAGCCCCTTGTAACGACTTAATGTCACATCGCTAGCCTAGCAGGCGCTCAACGGATCGCTTCGAGGGTCAGGTCCAGGCACTTGCGTGCCTTTTCCACCAGCTCGTCTACCTCTGCATGGCTGATCACCAGCGGTGGTGCGATGATCATGGTGTCACCCACCGCGCGCATGATCAGGCCGTTGTCGAAGCAGAAGTTGCGGCAGATCATGCCCACCCCCTTGCCTTCGTAACGGCTGCGGGAGGCCTTGTCCTTGACCAGCTCGATCGCGCCGAGCAGGCCCAGGCCGCGTACCTCGCCCACCAGCGGGTGGTCCTGCAGCTCACGCAGACGTTTTTGCAAGTAGGGTGCCACTTCCGTACGGACCTTCTCGACGATCTTCTCGTCGCGCAGGATGCGCAGGTTTTCCAGGCCAACCGCAGCGGCCACCGGGTGCCCGGAATAGGTGAACCCGTGGTTGAAGTCGCCGCCTTCGCTGAGCACCTTGGCCACCTTGTCACGCACGATCACACCGCCCATGGGGATGTAACCGGAAGTAAGGCCTTTGGCGATGGTCATCAGGTCGGGCTTGAGGCCGTAGTAGTCAGAGCCGAACCACTCGCCGGTGCGGCCAAAACCGCAGATCACTTCGTCAGCGACGAACAGGATGTCGTACTTGGCGAGGATCTGTTTGACCTTGGGCCAGTAGGTGTCTGGCGGGATGATCACGCCGCCGGCGCCCTGGATAGGCTCGGCAATGAAGGCCGCCACGTTGTCCTCGCCGACTTCGAGAATCTTCTTCTCCAATTGCTCGGCCGCCCACACCCCGAACTCGTCCGGGCTCATGTCGCCGCCTTCACCGAACCAGTACGGTTGCGGGATATGCACGATGCCCGGGATCGGCAGGCCGCCCTGTTCGTGCATGCCGCTCATGCCGCCCAGGCTTGCACCGGCAACCGTCGAGCCGTGGTAGCCGTTGATACGGCCGATGATGGTCTGCTTCTGCGGCTTGCCCTTGAGCGCCCAGTAGTGGCGGACCATGCGCAGCACCGTGTCATTGCCTTCGGAGCCGGAGCCTGTGAAGAACACATGGGTCATGCCCTCGGGCGCCAGGTCGGTAATGGCCTTGGCCAGCTCCAGCGCAGGCGGGTGCGCCGTCTGGAAGAACAGGTTGTAGTACGGCAGTTCGCGCATCTGCTTTTCGGCAGCCTGGACCAGCTCTTCACGGCCATAACCCACCGCGACGCACCACAAGCCGGCCATGCCGTCGAGGATCTTGTGCCCCTCGCTGTCCCACAAATGCACACCCTGCGCCTTGGTAATGATGCGCGGCCCCTTTTCCTTCAGCTGCTTGTAGTCACTGAAAGGTGCAAGGTGGTGCTCGCCGCTCAGGGTTTGCCAGTCACGGGTTTGCGGGTTTTTGACGCTCATGTGCTTCTCCAGGGTCCACAGGCCGCCGGCGGGCGGCCTCAGGGGTTGATCACACAGCAAACAGCAGGAACTCACGCTCCCAGGAGCTGATGACACGCTTGAAGTTCTCATGCTCGGCGCGTTTGGTGGCGACGTAACCGGTGATGAATTTCTTGCCCAGGTACTGGGTCAGCGCGCGGCTGACTTCCATGCGTTCCAAGGCGTCCTCGATGGTCAGCGGCAAGCGCAGGTTGCGCCGCTCATAACCGCGCCCCTGCACCGGGGCGCTGGCGGCAATACCTTCGACCATGCCGATGTAGCCGCACAGCAGGCTCGCAGCGATGGCCAGGTAAGGGTTGGCATCGGCGCCCGGCAGGCGGTTCTCGACGCGACGGTTCTGCGGGCCGGCATCCGGTACGCGCAGGCCGACGGTGCGGTTTTCCTCGCCCCACTCGACGTTGACCGGGGCCGACGTGTCGGGCAGGAAGCGGCGGAACGAGTTGACGTTCGGGGCGAACAGCGGCAGCGCCTCGGGGATGAACTTCTGCAGGCCACCGATGTGGTGCAGGAACAGCTCGCTCATGCTGCCGTCTTCATTGCTGAAGATGTTCTTGCCCGTGACCGAATCGACCACGCTCTGGTGCAGGTGCATGGCACTGCCCGGCTCGCCGGTCATGGGCTTGGCCATGAAAGTGGCGGCCACATTGTGCTTGAGCGCCGCTTCGCGCATGGTGCGCTTGAACACCAGGATCTGGTCGGCCAGGTGCAGGGCGTTGCCGTGACGGAAGTTGATCTCCATCTGCGCCGTGCCGTCTTCGTGAATCAGGGTATCGAGGTCCAGCTGCTGCAGCTCGCACCAGTCGTAGACGTCCTCGAACAGCGGGTCGAATTCGTTGGCAGCTTCGATGGAGAACGACTGGCGGCCGGTTTCGGGGCGGCCGGAACGACCTACCGGCGGCTGCAGCGGGAAGTCAGGGTCCTCGCTGCGCTTGGTCAGGTAGAACTCCATCTCTGGCGCGACGATCGGTTGCCAGCCCTTGTCGGCGTAAAGCTGCAGGACTTTCTTCAGGACGTTGCGCGGCGACAGCTCGACCGGGTTGCCCTTCTTGTCGTAGGTGTCGTGGATGACCTGGGCGGTAGGCTCGATGGCCCACGGCACGAGGAACACAGCGTTTTCGTCGGGCCGGCAGATCATGTCGATGTCGGCCGGGTCGAGCAGTTCGTAATAGATGTCGTCATCGACGTAATCGCCGGTCACGGTCTGCAGCAACACGCTCTCGGGCAGACGCATGCCTTTTTCGGCGATGAACTTGTTGGTCGGCGAGATCTTGCCGCGGGTGATGCCGGTCAGGTCACTGATCAGGCATTCGACTTCGGTGATCTTGTGCTCTTTCAACCAATCGGTGAGCTGGTCGAGGTTGTTACTCATAGATACCTCAGGAGGTAATGTGGTCCGCGCATTGATTCTGGATGGAGTGGGTTGCTAAAGCAAAAACCCCCACGCAGGACCACAGTGGATACACTGGAAACAAGCGTGTCCGTAATGAGTTCGAAGGGCAGGAATACAAGAAAGGAAGCGAAACGGCGCTACGAGGGGTAGTCCAGAAACGCAAAGCGTCAATTATTGCGGCCAGTGCGGCCACAGCGCGATCGATGCGTGCCGAAACGGCAGGGATACCCGAGCGCACTGCACAGGCAGCGCTTTCAGGTCGCGACAAGCGGACCATGTGACCCTCGTATTATTGTGTTTTGGGTTGAGACCGAGCTTAGCCTTGTTCATTTTTTTACACAACACCTCCGTAAAAAATAAAACACGGCACGTCGGAGATAGCCCATTGGCAGGGAAATAGCGGATAATGGCACGCCCCGATATGCAGCAAATCTGCCGTCGATGTGCCATTTCAGGGCATCATGGGGTTGGCTTGACATCAGTATGGCTTTTCGATTGACTGGTCCTGCAAGCCCCCCTTGATTGATATTTTTAACAACAAAGGTGTTGCATCATGTCGGTACCCCCGCGTGCCGTTCAGCTTAACGAAGCGAACGCGTTCCTTAAGGAACATCCTGAGGTTCTCTACGTTGACCTTCTGATTGCAGATATGAATGGTGTGGTGCGCGGCAAGCGCATAGAGCGCACCAGCCTCCACAAGGTTTACGAGAAAGGCATCAACCTGCCGGCCTCCCTCTTCGCCCTCGATATCAACGGTTCCACCGTCGAAAGCACCGGGCTTGGCCTGGACATCGGCGATGCTGACCGCATCTGCTATCCGATCCCGGGTACGCTCAGTAACGAGCCCTGGCAGAAACGCCCCACCGCACAGCTGCTGATGACCATGCACGAGCTTGAAGGCGAGCCTTTCTTCGCCGACCCTCGTGAAGTGCTGCGTCAGGTAGTGAGCAAGTTCGACGACATGGGCCTGACCATCTGCGCCGCGTTCGAACTGGAGTTCTACCTGATCGACCAGGAGAACGTGAACGGCCGCCCGCAGCCACCGCGCTCGCCGATCTCGGGCAAGCGCCCGCAGTCGACCCAGGTGTACCTGATCGACGACCTGGACGAATACGCCGATTGCCTGCAGGACATCCTCGAAGGCGCCAAGGAACAAGGCATTCCGGCCGACGCCATCGTCAAGGAAAGCGCCCCGGCACAGTTCGAAGTCAACCTGCACCACGTCCCTGACCCGCTCAAGGCCTGTGACTATGCAGTGCTGCTCAAGCGCTTGATCAAGAACATCGCCTACGACCATGAAATGGACACCACCTTCATGGCCAAGCCCTACCCGGGCCAGGCAGGCAACGGCCTGCATGTACACATTTCCGTGCTGGACAAGGATGGCAACAACATCTTCACCAGCGAGGATCCCGAGCAGAACGCCGCGCTACGTCACGCTGTCGGCGGTGTGCTCGAGACCCTGCCTGCGTCGATGGCGTTCCTTTGCCCGAACGTCAACTCGTATCGTCGCTTTGGCGCTCAGTTCTACGTGCCGAACGCGCCGAGCTGGGGCCTGGACAACCGCACCGTGGCCCTGCGCGTACCGACCGGCTCGCCCGACGCCGTACGCCTTGAGCACCGCGTGGCCGGCGCCGACGCCAACCCGTACCTGATGATGGCCGCCGTGCTGGCTGGTGTGCACCATGGCCTGACCAACAAGGTCGAGCCAGGTGAGCCGATCGAAGGCAACTCGTACGAACAGCTGGAGCAGAGCCTGCCGAACAACCTGCGCGATGCCCTGCGCGAGCTGGACGACAGCGAGATCCTGAACAAGTACATCGATCCGAAGTACATCGACATCTTCGTCGCGTGCAAGGAGAGCGAGCTGGAGGAGTTCGAGCATTCGATCTCCGACCTCGAGTACAACTGGTATCTGCATACCGTGTAAATGAAAACGCCGCCCTCTGGGGCGGCGTTTTGCATGGGTTGGCAGGGCAATCGATCGTCTGGTTTACAGAGACTTTTCGAAAATCTTCGAATTGCGCTGGTAGTTGTACAGCGATGCTCGTGCCGAAGGCAGCCGCTCTACCCCACTGGGGGCAAAGCCACGCTCGCGGAACCAGTGCGCGGTCCGGGTGGTAAGCACGAACAAGGTATTCAACCCCAACGCCCGCGCCCGGCTCTCGATCCGCTCCAGCAACTCGTCACCGCGCCCGCCGTGGCGGTACTCCGGGTTCACCGCCAGGCACGCCAGCTCACCGGCTTGGGAATCGGCAATCGGATACAAGGCCGCGCAGGCGATGATCATGCCCTCGCGCTCGACCACGCTGAACTGCTCGATCTCACGTTCCAGCACTTCACGCGAGCGTCGCACCAGAATGCCCTGCTCCTCCAGCGGGCTGATCAGCTCCAGCAACCCACCCACATCCTCGATGGTCGCCTCGCGCACCACTTCAAACTGCTCCTGCGACACCAGCGTGCCGCCACCGCCGCGGGTGAACAGCTCGGTGAGCAGTGCGCCGTCCTCGGCATAGCTGACGATGTGGCTACGTGCCACGCCGCCCTTGCAGGCCTCGGCGGCGGCATCGAGCAACTCGCCCTGATAATCACTGCCCAGCCGCGCCAGGTGCGGTGCGACCTGCTGCGGGCGCAACTCACGCACCAACTTGCCGCTCTCATCCAGCAGCCCGGGCTCGGCGCCGAACAGCAACAGCTTGTCGGCACCCAATTCGATGGCGGCGCGGGTGGCCACGTCTTCGCAAGCCAGGTTGAAGATTTCACCCGTCGGCGAATAGCCCAGCGGCGACAGCAGCACAATCGAGCGCTCGTCGAGCAGGCGGCTGATGCCTTTGCGGTCGATGCGCCGTACTTCACCGGTGTGGTGGTAGTCCACCCCTTCGAGCACGCCGATAGGCCGGGCCGTCACCAGGTTGCCGCAAGCCACGCGCAGGCGCGAGCCCTGCATCGGCGAGGCGGCGATGTCCATCGAAAGGCGCGCTTCGATGGCCAGGCGCAAGGCACCCACAGCGTCGATCACGCAGTCCAGGGTTGCGGCATCGGTGATGCGCAGGCCGTGGTGGTAGTGCGGGGTCAGGCCACGGGCCGCCAGGCGGCTTTCGATCTGCGGGCGGGAACCGTGCACAAGCACCAGGCGCACGCCCAGGCTGTGCAGCAACACCAGGTCATGGACGATATTGCCGAAATTGGGGTGTTCTACCCCATCGCCGGGGAGCATGACAACAAAGGTGCAGTCGCGATGGGCATTGATGTACGGGGAGGCATGACGCAGCCAGTTGACGTAATCGGGCATGACAGGGCCTGTGGATAAAGTGGACGGAGAACGTTGGATCACACGGCGTTCAGGATCATCGTCGGAACAGGCTTGCGGTCACGCGCGGTCTCCTCTAGGCAAAGACGAATCAGCAGGGTGGACGTTTAATTCAGGCAATAGTGCCGGATCAGGTCACGCAATAGACGCACGGTAGGCTCGATTCGTGACATTTCCAGGTATTCGCCCGGCTGGTGGGCGCAGGCAATGTCGCCAGGGCCCAGCACGATCGTCTGGCACCCCAGCTGCTGAAGATAAGGCGCTTCGGTACCGAACGCCACCGCTTCGGCGCGATGGCCGGTCAAGCGCTCGGCCACCTGCACCAGCTCGGCATCGGCCGCCTGCTCGAACGGCGGCACCTCGGGGAACAGCGGCGCGTAGTCGATGCGCACCTCATGGCGCTCGGCCACCGGCCGGAGCTTTTCACGGATGGCCGCACGAAGCTGCTCTACATCCATGCCTGGCAGTGGGCGCAGGTCGAACTCCAGGGCGCACTGCCCGCAGATACGATTGGGGTTGTCGCCACCGTGAATGCAGCCAAAGTTCATGGTCGGCGTGGGCACGGTGAATTGCGGGTTGCGGTAGGTATCCTGCCATTGCCGGCGCAAGCCCATCAGCTCACCCATCACCGCGTGCATGGCCTCCAGCGCGCTGTGGCCAAGGCTTGGGTCCGAGGAATGGCCGCTGCGCCCGAGGATGTCGATGCGGTCCATGAGGATACCTTTGTGCATGCGGATCGGGCGCAGGCCGGTCGGCTCACCGATGACCGCCGCACGGCCGAGTGGCTGACCCGCCTCAGCCAAGGCTCGGGCACCGGACATCGAGCTTTCTTCGTCGCAGGTGGCGAGGATCAGCAGCGGCTGCTTGAAGTCGTGCTCCAGCAATGGAATCACCGCCTCGATGATCAGGGCGAAGAAGCCTTTCATGTCGCAGCTGCCCAGGCCCACCCAGCGGCCATCGACCTCGGTCAGCTTGAGCGGGTCGCTGGTCCACAACTGCTCGTCATACGGCACGGTGTCGCTGTGGCCAGCCAGCACAAGCCCGCCCGGGCCACTGCCACGGCTGGCCAACAGGTTGAACTTACCTGGGCCGACCTGCTGGATGTCGCAGCTGAACCCCAGGTCACCCAACCAGCCGGCCAGCAGGTCAATGACCTGGCGGTTCGACTGGTCCAGGGCAGGCTGGGTGCAGCTGACCGAGGGCGCGGCGATCAAAGCGGCAAACTGGTCTTTCAGCGTTGGCAACGGCATGCGCGAACTCCTCGGAAGCATTGCCCATCATAGGGCCATCCGCCGTAAGGAATAAACCGTTGCCGGCACACTGCTGTAGACTGCACGGCAATCACGCCCCTCTTCGAGCCTGCGATGCACAAAGAAACCGAACTCAAGCTCCGCGCCAGCCGCGAGACACTGGCCGCACTGCGCGAGCACCCTCTGCTGAAAAAGCGCAACAAGTCCGGCTGGCAGACCCGCGAGCTGCTCAACCAGTACTTCGACACCCCTGAGCGCGAACTTTCTGCTGCCCGAGTCGCGCTGCGCCTGCGCCGCGACGGCGAGGTGATCATCCAGACCTTGAAGTGCCGTGGCCAAAGCGTCGCCGGCCTGTCCGAACGCAACGAATACGAGTGGCACCTGGACAAAGTCAAACTCGACCTGAAAAAGCTCGACGCCACCTGCTGGCCTGAGCAACTGGCCGAGCTTGACAAAAAATCCATCAAACCGCTGTTCACCACCGACTTCACCCGCGAATTCGCCGAGATCGCCTGGGGCCGCGGCAAGAGCAAAGTGGTGATCGAGGCAGCGCTGGACCAGGGCTTCGTGATCGCCGGCAAACGCAAGGAAGCGATCTGCGAGCTGGAGCTGGAACTGCGCGAAGGTGCCCCCGAGGCGCTGCTGGAACTGGCCGCTGAGCTGGCCGCCAGCCTGCCCCTGATGCCGTGCGACATCAGCAAGGCCGAGCGCGGTTACCGCCTGCTGGAGCCCGACAGCTACGAGCTGGGTTTGCCAAGCAGCGAACTGGACGCCGAAATGCCGGTCGACGATGCCTTCGCGGCCCTCGCCTGGCAACTGCTGGGCAGCAGCCAGCGCCTGGCAGAGCAATACCGCCACAATGGCCACTGGCGCCTGCTGCAGGACTGGGTGCAGTGCCTGGCAGAACTGCGTGCACTGGTCGCCAGCCTTGGCCAGGCCGCGCCGCGTGCCAGCACCCGTGACCTGCGCGCCAGCCTGGACGCGCTGCTGGAAGACTGGCGCCCGCTGGTTCAGGCCGGCAATGACGACGAGGACATCCGTCGCGCCGCGCCAGAGCAGTTCCTCGAAGAACTCGAGGACGTCCGCTGGGGCCAATTCTCTCTGGAAACATCACGCTGGCTGCTGGCCCGTGCCTGGACCGCAGAGCGCAAGGCTCGTGGCGAACGCCAGGGCAAGGCTCAACTGGCCAGCTGGCTGGCACACCTGCTGGGCGAGGAAGGCCGTGCGCTGAAGCTACCGCTTTACACCCAACGCCCGGAAGACCTGGCTGAACAACTGCCGCGTATCGAGCAGTTGCTGGCCTGGCTGCACCATGCGCGCCAGGTGCTCGAGGCGCCGCAGATGGACCGCCTGTATGGCGACCTGAAAAAGCTGCATGAGCTGGCGGAACTGCCATTGGTTGAAGCGCCTGACGAGCTGCTGGAAGCCCGCGTGGAGCAGGCCCGCGCGATTGATCAGAGCCGCGGCTGGAAGCACCTGCTCAAGGCCTGACATCCGCTTGTGCATCATCGCCGGTAAGCCGGCACCCCTGTCACCACGGCCTCGCAGGCCGCGGTTGACGTTTAGGGGCCGGCTTGCAGGCGACAGCGTCAGCGGGTCAGCGGCAGGCAGGTGGTGGACTTGATCTCCGAAAGCGCCACGATGGAGTTCACCTCCTGAATCCCCGGTACGTTCGAGAGCTTTTCGAAGAAGAACCGCTCATAAGCCTCGATATCCTGCGTGACGATACGCAACATGAAGTCCACTGACCCCATCAGCACATAACACTCCAGCACCTCGGGAAAGCCCCGGATCGCCTCGGTGAACTCGGTGAAGTTGGAGCGACCATGGGCGTTCAGTTTCACCTCGGCAAAGATCTGGGTGTTCAGCCCGACCTTCTTGCGATCGAGCAAGGTGACCTGCCCACGAATCACCCCGTCGTCCTTGAGCCGCTGAATACGGCGCCAGCACGGTGACTGCGACAGCCCTATGCGCTCGGCAATCTGCGCGCTGGACAGTGACGCATCCTCCTGAAGAAGCTCGAGAATCCGCCGGTCATACGCATCCAGTTCGCTTTGCATTAAAAATTCCCTGATCTCGTATTATTCAAATTGATCAATTCACCGCACTGGCCAATTCATCAAATAATAGCGAAAAAATACCCGCATCAACCTGCCAGAATTTCTCCCACCTTTGCGGAGACCAGCATGAACCCATTCGAACGCGCCCTGCCCCGAACCGATGTCTGGGCCGCCAGCAGTAGCCACAGCAGCGTGTGCTATCGCCTGCAAGCCGAAGCCGAGCCGGACACCCTGTGCCGGGTACTCAACCTGTTCGCCCTGCAGTTTCTGACGCCGCACAGCGTGCAGGTCAGCCAGCAAGATGATTTGCTGGACATCGAAGTGGGTATCGGCGGGCTGAGCTGGCATCGGGCGGAGGTGATTGCGCAAAAATTGCGCAATCTGGTATGCGTCGCGCAAGTGCGCCTGGATCAGGAAAAATGGACGAAGATCAAGGCGATGGACGCGACCGAATCAGATGGGTATCATGCGTGCGCGTTGCACTCGTAGCTCAGCTGGATAGAGTACTGCCCTCCGAAGGCAGGGGTCGTGGGTTCGAATCCCGCCGAGTGCGCCATATCAAAAAGCCCTGGGCCTGCGCCCGGGGCTTTTTCGTTGGTGGGTTGGGGCTGGTTACAGCCCCGCCCCGTTCAGCGAAGGTCAGTACTCAGGCTGGGCGTGCCGAAACCTTCCAGCGTTGCATTGGACGCATTCAGGTATTGCGCCCAGAAATCGTTCAGGGCATCCATTGTCTTGCCCGATCGGTAGGCATGCTTCACCGCATCGGTCACCAAGCCTGCACCGGAAACATACACCCTGGCACCCTGCAGGTCCGCATACAGCCCTTTGCTCTGTGCCAGCTTGAGTTCATTGCTGACATTGAGCTGCTTGATCTGGTTGGCCGCATAGAAACTGGTGTAGTCAGAATGCTCGAGCATGTCCGAAATCAGATACACCACCCGCTCCTGGACACCCTGCTCTTTGCTCATGTCCTCACCTACCCGGCGCAAGGTGTTCATGATTTCGCTCTTGGGAATGTCCTGGCGCGCATCACGCAGCCCTTTGACGAACAGCCCGCCAAAGCCGGCCTGGAACGCTTTCTTCTGGGTCGCCAGGCACAGATCCAGGGCCCTCAGCTTGCGCATGTTGACGTCGTCGCGAACATCGCCCTGCAACGGCATGTCCAGTTCGCCGGCGTACACCAGGCGCTGGTATTCCCCCGGCAAGAACGCTGAAAACGTATAGAGCCTGACGCGATCACCCGGCTGCACGAACCGGTCGATATGGCCCCAGCTGCTGCGCTGCAGGTCTTCAGGCATCGGGATGGTCTGATCGATGATCACCACCAGCTCACGCCCCGAGGCTGCGGGTTTGATGTCCGCCAGACCGTTGCGCGTGTAGCAGCTCTGCAGGTCATTGCGCTCAGCCGCCAGCGCTGCACAAGGCAACGCCAACGCAAGGATCAGGGCCTTGGCAAGCCTCATGACAGCATGCCCTCCTTTTTTGCTGGGAACAGGCCAAGCGCCTTGAGCGCCTGCTGTTGCTCGCGGATGTCACGCAGTGTCGCCTCGCTGACGTTCAGCGCCCGGCTGGCGGCAGCCAGGTTCTCTTCCGGCAGACCAGTCATGTCGTGGAAGTCCGAAGCCTTGATTTCAACCGGCGCGGCAGGCTGGGCAACGGCCGCGGCGACAGGCTCGGCCACGGCAGGCTGCGGCGCAACCGGAGCCGGGGCTACAGGCTGCGCCAAAGGCGCGGGTGCAGCCGCCTCAACGCTAGGCTTTGGCTTGACTGGCTGGGGCGAAACCTTACCGGCCTTGTACTCGACGTAGGCGAGGAAGTTGCGATGTGCGGTGTTTTCACCTTCCAGCGCGTGCAGCACAGCGGCGTCGGTATGGTCGCGGCCGGACAGCGACGTCTGCAGGCGGCGCAGCTTGTCGTCGGCGTGACTGGCAATGGCATGGCGTTTCTGGTCCATCGCGTCGAGCATTTCCTCGGCGGTGGCGTACTCGTGGGTCAGGCGCCAGGCGGTTGGCGAGTGGGTGCCGGCAAAGTAGTAACGGCTGGCCAGCCAGATGCTGATGCCCTGAATGGCGATGTAGATCAGTGACAGCATGATATAGGTGGTCAGGCTGGCCTGGCGGATCGCGTGCATCTTGTCATCGATGGTGGCGTTGTCGGCCTCATCATTGATGGCTTGGGATTCTGCTGGCAGGTCAAACGGGGAACCTGCAAGGGAGCTTTGCGCCGCGGACTCTGCGCGCATACCGTTGACCATCTCGGTCTCGATGCTGTCCAGGGTCGCCGAGCGCACCACGAACGCACCCACAGCCATGGCCGCCACGAACACACCGCAGACCACCAGCCAGACGTACTTGCGCGAGACGGTGGAGTTGACGTCCTTTACCCGGACCAGCAGTTGCTCGTAGTCCGGCTTGTCCGAGTCGGTGAAGGAATCCTCCAGGTTGATCGCCTTGCCGGCCTTCAGCGAACGCGAGCGCTTGGTAGGCTCTTCACCTTGCCACCAGTGGCGGGCACGGGCGATCAGGCTGTTGTGGTGCAGCGTATGGCCGGCGGCTTCGGCGAAAAACGCCGAGGCGACGGCGAGCAGGATCGCAGTGCCCGCGGTCAGCCAATGGCGGTCATTGGTCGAGGCATCCATGTTCATCCAGCCGGCCAAAACGTAGGCAAAACCCATGGCCTCGATCAGTACCAGCATCAGCACCAGTACCAGCACCCAACCCGGGCGCGGCGAGCGCCCGGCCTCACCGGCCTTGGCGAGGTAGTCCAGGGAGGCATTGTAGGCGTTCACGCCTTTCATGTACTTCTTGTACTGGCCGTAGTACGGCTTGGACAAGGTCACTTCGTGGTTGATCCAGCCATCGCTGTCGACCGAAGACCGCTTGCGCGACAGCCGGGCCACCGTACCGATCAGGGGGAAGCTGTGCCAGACACGGATGAGGAAATAGGAAACCTCCTCCCAGTATTTATGCACGATCAGCGCAGTCACCAGCAGCGAAAGCAGGCCGGCGGTGAATAACTGGTTGGCGAGAATCAATGATTTGAGTGCAGCTAGCGAAAAGTCTTCCATTCAGGACGTCCTTGACTTGGGTTATTTGGTGGCCGGGATCGGCGTGTAAGCAGCGACGAAAGCATCAGCGCCGGCGGCATAGAACAAGGCACCTTGGCTGGCCTGGGCATTGCCCTTGCTGAAGACGATATCCATGCAGGAAATCGAGGCCTTGGCATCACGGGCGAAGACCCGGTACAGCACTTCGCTTTCGCCTTCATAGGTGTTGGCCACGGCTTTCATCGTCCGTGGCTTGTGCTGGGTTGGCAGCTTGTAATCTTCCACCAGTTGAAGGATCGGCTGGCGATCGACCTTGGCGTTCTCGCGCAGGATCGATACCGGCGACACCGTCACCAGGTGCCCATTGACCAAGTTGGCCCAGACACGGTTGTTATAACCAGGCAGGTAGTCTTTGGTCGCGTGCCTTGGCAGCGGCTGGTCGTTGGCCATGCTCAAGACCTCGCCGGCGGTGCGCGGCCTGTCGGCCTCACAGCTCGACATCGGCATCTGCGCCGCATAAGCGCTGCTGATCAAGGTAAAGCCGCTCTGTTTTGGCTTGATGCTCTGGGCCATGGTCCAGTTGTAGCTGGCCACCGGCGTGCCGGCGAAATCGACTTGCGGCCGGGCAGCGGCTGCGGCCTTCGTGGGCTGGGTGCTGCCAGGGGTTTTGGCAACGCCCGTACCGGACATTACGGTCGCCCGCTGGGTCGGCTGGGCCTGTGCCGGCGTGCTGCTGGCCTTAGCGCTGCCGGCAGCCTTGGACCTGGCTGCGGTCGAGGTGCCATAGTGCAGGTAGCGGGTGTTGCCCGCCTCTGCCTGGGCCCGCATCACCAAGGCCTGTTCGTTGGCCAGCTCGACGATTTCCACACGACGGTTCTGGCCACGCAACAGCGGGTCACTGTTGTCGGCAATCGGTCGCGAGGCTCCTGCCCCCTGGTAGTAGATCGCATGGGCAGGTATGCCCGCCTGCAGCATGACCTTGCCGACCGTCTTGGCGCGGCGCTCGGACAGCTTCTGGTTGAATTCGGCGTTACCCACAGCATCACTGTGGCCGACGATCAGCAGGCGACGGTCCAGCGACTCCTTGGCAGCGGCCTGCTTATCGGTGGCGGCAGGCTTGGCATACATCTGTGCCAGCTTGGCCACGGCGCGCTTCCCGCTTGGGGTCAATTGGTCAGAGCCGGTGGCGAACATGCCGCTGTCTTCGATCTGGGTCACCAAACCTGCCTGCTCCGGCACAGCAGTTACCACGGCGGCAGAGGCCACTGTCAGCTTCTCTGTGGTGATCTTCAGGTTTTCTTCTTTGGCGATGCGGTCCAGCTCCTGCAGGCGGGACTGCCACGCATAACCCACGACGCAACCCACCGCGCCACCTACGGCAGCACCCGGCAAGATGCCGTCCTTGCCGTTGAGGGCGTAACCGGCAGCTCCCCCGGCCACCACACCGACACCACAGAGCACCGGCATGCCGTAGTCCCTGCCGATGTCTTTGACTTTCTTGGAAAGGGTGTCCATCTGCTGAGTGCTGCACCCGGCAGCGGTAATGAAGGCACAGCTTAGCGCTGTGAGGCGAAACGCACGGTGCATTGCGGCTCCTTGCCGAAAGAGGACTGAATGATGGCAACTTGACATGTATTGTCACAGATTATCGCGCATATTACCCCATCCGATTTGGCATCTCCCCTGCGCCCTCAAGCCTGTCTATCACTTCACCCCGTAACGACTTCAGCCATGACGTTTTTCAATCGACTCGATGCCGCTTCCTGCATTGCCGTGCAGCCCAGCGTGCCGGATGCTTTAGTTACTCCAAGAGCCCGTTTTTTCCATCCGCAGAGGCCTGTATGAAGAACGTCGAACAAATCCTCAGGACCAAGTCCCAGCACCAGACCGTCTACACCATCGGCCCTGACGACTCGGTGCTCGAAGCCCTGAAAATGCTGGCGGAGAAAAACGTCGGTGCGCTGCCGGTCGTGGAGAACAACCAGGTGGTGGGAATCGTCAGCGAGCGTGACTATGCCCGTAAGCTGGTGCTCAAGGGCCGGTCTTCGGCGGCTACGCCGGTGCGGGAAATCATGAGTGCACCCGTGGTCACGGTGGAGCCCAAGCAGAATCTGGAGTACTGCATGAACCTCATGACCAACCGCCACCTGCGCCACCTGCCGGTGGTCAGCAATGGCGAGTTGCTCGGGCTGCTGTCGATCGGCGACCTGGTCAAGGAAACCATCGCCGAACAGGCCAGCCTGATCGTACAGCTGGAGCAGTACATCCGCGGTGAATGACCCACTTCAGTGGTAGGCGCGCTCCAGTTCGTCCAACTGATGGTCGAAGCTGCGCAGGCGCGCCGACCATGTGTAGACCAGCACTTCAAGGTCACGGTTGAGCACTGCGGTATTGCCATGGCCACTGCTCGAGGGCTCGAGCAGGTCGAGTTGGTAACGTTCGCGTGCCATGGCTGTGGCGACGCTGGACAGATCCCGGGCGTTGGCCAACCAGTGATGGTGATGGTCGTGGACCTCGCGGTCCAAGGCTCGGCACTGGCGCTTGAGCGCATCAAGGCTTTGTTCCAGGGGTGTACCTCTGAGCTCGCCCATCACTTCCTCGAAGGTGCGCCCCGAATGCCAATAGCTGCCCCAGAAATACCGGTCGAATACCGTCTCTACCCGGCGTAGCGCCACCTTGGTGTTCCAGATGGTGAGCAACGTTCGCCCTTGGATCACCTCGCGCTTGTTCAGGTGCAGTTGCTGCCACGCGATCCACGTCAGGCCCAGCAGCGCGACCGCTGCAGCGACTGCCGCAGCAGCGTACAGAAACTGCACAGCCTGGCTCATGTGGTGTGTGTGGCGGATACCGTAGAAGTAACCGGCCGTCAGGGTGCCCAGGATGGTCACGGTGCACCAGAAACCTGGTGCGTAGGGATCTTTCATCGCGCATATCCCCTTATTGTTTTCCTGAGCATAGCAACGGCCGATCACTCGTCAGGTGCCGCTCGGCGCTTTATTTTCGGGGGCGGCGCAACGCTTCGTTGAGTTGATCGAAGGGCACTGCCCAATCGGAATCCTCAATGATGCTTTCTTTGAGAAAAGCGCGCTGGGAGTCGGTCCAGAACGGCGCGTCCACCAGCTTGATCTCGTTTTTCAGCGGCGAATGGCTGGAGATGAACTGATCGATGCTCTGAGGATCATCGGGCAAGCCCAACTGCTTGAACAGCTCGGAAAAGTGATGGGTAGGCGCTTCCATGTTTCCTCCTGGGTACCGGGCGGGCCGTCCACGACGCCAGCCCGGCATTGGTTTGAGAACATCAGCACAGCTCGCGTACTTCCGCTTGCGGCACAAGTTTCAGGTACTGCTCCATGCTCATGTGGATCAGGTGATCGTGGTCACCCGCCTCCAGGTAGACATCGCCTTGGCGGGTAAGACTCGAATCGAGCAGCATCTTTATCTGATAAGCGTCACCCATTGCCGGGATGGCGCCACGCTCGCAGTCACCGAACAGGCTCGGCAGGCCGCTTTCGCGGGTCAGTTGCCAGGCGCCAGACATGCGCACCTTGCTCATGTCCAGGTGCCGGTTGGCAGGCAGCACCGCCATGATGTAGTTGCCATGGCGATCGTCGAGCATGACCGACTTGGCGACCCGCTCGGCAGGCACGCCAGCCGTACGCGCCGATTCCAGGCTGGTCGCCGAGTGGGGATGGGGAATGATGTCGTAGTCGCAGTTGGCCTGGTCCAGGCGCTGCTGCAGGGTCTTGGCCATTCGCATGATGCACCTCCGGTTTCGCCCCCATCTCCAATTTTAGGCCCTGCCGGGGCGGGCAGGGCTAAACTTGGAGAACGGAAGCGAACAAGGTGACGACAGGTGATCGCTCGCTGCTGGCGCTGGTGGTTATTGGTGCTGATGCTTGGCCTCGCCCCAGGCAGCCAGGCCGCGCCCGGAGCAATCTGGGTGCTGAGCATCGATGACGCCATTGGGCCGGCCACTGCCGACTATGTGCTACGCGGCCTGGACCAGGCCAGGGAACAGGGCGCGCAGTTGGTGGTGATCCGCATGGATACCCCCGGCGGCCTGGACAGCGCCATGCGTCAGATCATCAAGGTCATCCTCGCCAGCCCCGTGCCGGTTGCGACCTTCGTTGCCCCAAGCGGTGCCCGTGCTGCCAGTGCTGGCACCTACATCCTTTATGCCAGCCACGTAGCGGCCATGGCGCCCGGGACCAACCTCGGCGCCGCCACACCCGTGCAGATTGGCGGCCCACCGGGTGCACCAAAGGATGACAAGGCCAACCCCGACAGCAATGAACAAGCCCTTGCGCGCAAGCAGGTGAACGATGCCGCCGCCTATATCCGCGGCCTGGCGCAGCTGCGCGGGCGCAACGCCGACTGGGCAGAACAGGCTGTACGCGAAGCAGTGAGCCTGTCGGCCAGCGAAGCGCTCAAACAAAAAGTGGTCGACTACGTGGCCAACGACCTGCCTGACCTGCTGCGCCAGCTCCACGGCAAGACCCTCATCGCCGCTGACCAGCCGCACCCGTTGCAGACCCGTGACGCCAACCTGGTCGAGCATCTGCCGGACTGGCGCACACGCCTGCTGGCCGTGATCACCAACCCTAGCGTGGCACTGATTCTGATCATGATCGGCGTGTATGGCCTGCTGTTCGAGTTCATCAACCCAGGTTCCGGCGTGGCCGGCGTGGTTGGTGGCATCTGCCTGTTGCTGGCGCTGTATGCCCTGCAGTTGCTACCGGTGAGCTTTGCCGGTGTCGCGCTGGTCATGCTCGGTATCGCCTTCATGATCGCCGAGGCGTTCCTGCCCAGCTTCGGTGTGGTCGGTTTTGGCGGCATCGTGGCGTTCGTGGTGGGCGCGGTCATCCTGATAGACACCGACGCCCCCGGGTTCGGCATTCCGCTGGCGTTGATCGCGAGCCTGGCGGTGCTCTCGGCATTGCTGATAGGGGGTGTGCTGGGCATGGCCCTCAAAGCTCGCAAGCGGGCCTTGGTCAGCGGTGACGCCGGCTTGGTGGGCAGCTTGGTGAGCGTCACTCAGGTGGTGGCAGACAACCCGTTCTGTGGCGCAGTACAGGCCCAGGGCGAACAATGGCAGGTCCAGTGCACTACGCCCTTGCAGCTCGGCCAGCAGGTGCGGGTCACCGCGCGTCATGGCGTGATGCTCGAAGTGAGCGCTGCTGCTCCTCCAGCGCAAGGAGAATGACGATGTTCATGCAATTGGGTTTCGGGGCCCTGCTGGTGCTGCTGGGCGTGCTGTTGCTGTCGGCGTTTCGCATCTTGCGCGAATACGAGCGTGGGGTGGTGTTTCAATTGGGGCGCTTCTGGCAGGTCAAGGGGCCGGGGCTGATTCTGCTCATCCCCGTGATCCAGCAGATGGTGCGGGTGGACTTGCGTACCGTGGTGCTGGATATACCACCGCAGGATGTGATAACCCGCGACAACGTGTCAGTGAAGGTCAATGCGGTGCTGTACTTCCGTGTGCTCGACCCTCAGAAGGCGATCATCCAGGTCGAAGACTTCCTGGTCGCCACAAGCCAGCTGGCACAGACAACCCTTCGGGCGGTATTGGGTAAGCACGAACTCGACGAGCTGCTGGCCGAGCGTGAACAGTTGAACCTGGATATCCGCCAGGTGCTGGACGCGCAAACCGACGCCTGGGGCATCAAGGTGGCCAACGTCGAGATCAAGCACGTCGACCTCAACGAATCGATGGTGCGCGCCATCGCCCGTCAGGCCGAGGCCGAGCGTGAGCGGCGGGCCAAGGTCATCCACGCCGAAGGGGAACTGCAAGCGTCGGAAAAATTGATGCAGGCCGCGCAGATGCTCAGCAAGGAGCCGGGCGCCATGCAGTTGCGCTACATGCAGACGCTGGGGTCGATTGCCGGAGACAAGAGCTCGACCATCGTCTTCCCAATGCCCTTGGACTTGCTCAAGGGGATGATGGACCGGGAGAAATGAGGGGCCTGCACGAGGCCCCCCGCAAAACGGTCAGACAGGCGCGCGGCGCAGGGTCGCGAGGAACGTGGCAGCCCCGATGAACAGGCCGGCGAACGTCCGGTTCAGACGTTTCTGTTGCTTGGGGGTGCGCAACAGGCGCAGCACCCGTGAAGCCAACCCGGTATAACCCGCCATCACCAGCATATCGACGGTGACCATGGTCACCGTGATCGCCACGTATTGCGGCAACAGCGGTGCATGCGGGTTGATGAACTGTGGCAGCACAGCAAGCATGAACACCAAGGCCTTGGGGTTGCTGACGTTGACCAGGAAACCACGGAACACCAGGCTCAAAGGCTTGCCGATCGGACGCACGGTGGATTCATCAGTCATGTCCATAGGCAAGGCGCGCCATTGCTTGTAGGCCAGGTAGACCAGGTAAGCGACGCCAAACCATTTGATGAGGGTGAAGGCCGTGGCGGAGGCCGCAAGAATGGCGCCGACACCCGCTGCGATGATGGCGATCTGCACTACCAGGCCAATCTGCAGGCCCAGGGCGTTCCAGTAACCGCGCCAGAAACCATATTGCAGGCCGCTGGACATCGAGGCGATCGCCCCGGCCCCGGGAGAAAGGCTGATCACCCAACAAGCGGCAAAGAAGCCCAACCACACTTCCATCGACATCACACACCTCGTTCGAACATATGTTGCAAAACGTTAAGCTAAGATGTTGGCGAAAAAATAACCAGCAAATTTTGTAGGGCGCGAAGGGAAAGCGTGGTTTGTCGGATGTGTTGTGCATCGAGCGCCACCCGCGCGGGCGTCGCTCGATCATGCGCTCGTTGCAAACGCTCAGCCTGACAGCCGCAAACCCTGCGTCGGTCTAGCTCAACCTCGCTGTCAGGACAGCGCCTCAAGCTCGGCTTGCATGCTTTCCAACGTTTCCAGGGCCTGCATCCAGTCTTCCTCAAGTTCGCCTTCACGCTGCTTCAGCTTGCTCTGGCGGGCCAGCAGGTCGCGCAGCTCGTCCTTGCGCGCCCCCTCATAGAGGCCGCTGTCGCCCAAGGCGGTTTCGACCTCGGCCAGCTGCGCATGCACCTGGTTCAGTTCGGCCTCCAGCTTGTCGGCAGCCTTCTTGTGCGGTGCCAGCTGCTGGCGCAAGGCAGCGGCGGCCTGGCGCTGGGCCTTCTTGTCGGTCTTGTCCGGGTTGACCGGCGCGTTGCTCGCCGGTGCGCTGCGCTGCCGGTACTCGACCAGCCAGCGGCTGTAGTCGTCCAGGTCGCCATCGAAGGTATCGACCTTGCCATCGGCCACCAGCAGGAAATCGTCGGTGGTGCTCTTGAGCAAGTGACGGTCGTGGGAAACGACTACCACAGCACCCGCGAACTCCTGCAACGCCATGGTCAGTGCCAGGCGCATTTCCAGGTCCAGGTGGTTGGTCGGCTCGTCGAGCAGCAGCAGGTTAGGCCGCTCCCAGGCGATCAGGGCAAGCGCCAGGCGGGCTTTTTCGCCCCCGGAGAAATTCACCACCGGCTCGTCCACGCGGTCGCCATGGAAGTCGAAACCGCCAAGGAAATCACGCAGGGTCTGCTCGCGCTCGGCCGGCGCAATACGCTGCAAGTGCAACAGCGGGCTGGCCTTGTCGTCCAGCGAGTCCAACTGATGCTGGGCGAAGTAACCGACGGCCAGGTTCTCCCCCAGCACCAGGCGGCCCGACAGCGGCGACAGTTCGCCGGCAAGGTTCTTGATCAGGGTCGACTTGCCAGCGCCGTTGGGGCCCAGCAGGCCGATGCGCGCACCGGGCACCAGCTGCAGCTTGACCTTGTCGAGGATCGCCTTGTCGCCGTAGCCCAGACGGCCTTCGGAAAGGCTCAGCAGCGGGCTGGAAATCTTGTGCGATTCACGGAAAACGAAGTCGAACGGCGAATCCACGTGCGCCGCCGACAGCTCCTCCATGCGCTCCAGGGCCTTGATCCGGCTCTGCGCCTGACGGGCCTTGGTGGCTTGGGCCTTGAAGCGGGCAATGTACTTTTCCATGTGCGCACGCTGGGCCTGTTGCTTCTCGTAGGCTTGTTGCTGCTGCGCCAGGCGCTCGGCACGGGTGCGCTCGAAGGCGGTATAGCCACCCTTGTACAGGTTCAGCTTGCGCTGCTCGACATGCAACACATGGTCGACCACGGCGTCGAGGAAGTCGCGGTCGTGGGAAATCAGCAACAGCGTGCCCGGGTAGCCCTTGAGCCAGTCTTCGAGCCACAGGATCGCATCGAGGTCCAGGTGGTTGGTCGGTTCGTCGAGCAGCAGCAGGTCGGATGGGCACATCAGGGCCTGGGCCAGGTTCAGGCGCATCCGCCAGCCACCGGAGAAGTCGCCGACGCGGCGGTCCATCTGCTCGTTGGTAAACCCAAGACCGGCCAGCAATTTGCGCGCACGGGCATCGGCGGTATAGCCGTCGGCGCTTTCCAGCTCACTGTGCAGGCGTGCCAGGGCAGTGCCGTCGTGGGCAGTTTCGGCCACAGCGAGCTCGGCCTGGACCTTGCGCAGGCGCGCGTCGCCGTCGAGCACATAGTCCACGGCCAGCCGATCGAGGGTATCGACCTCCTGACGCATGTGGGCGATGCGCCAGTCACCCGGCAGTTGGCAGTCGCCGGCATCAGGCGACAGCTCACCGCGCAGCAAGGCGAACAGGCTGGATTTTCCGGCGCCGTTGGCGCCGATCAGGCCGGCCTTGTGACCGGCGTGCAGGGTCATCTCGGCGCCTTCTAGCAAGCGCTGCGGACCACGCTGTAAAGTGAGGTTGGATAGTCTGATCATGATGGTCGCGGAGTCTACCAGCTTCCTCGACCCGGAGCGTAAGTGGAATCATGTACACCGACCTGTGGAATTACGCCCTGGCCCTGTATGGCCGGCCGGGCGTCGAAGCGGCTTGCCTGAGCGTGCAGGCCGAGGGGGGCGATGTGTGCCTTCTGTTGTGCGCAAGCTGGCTGCAAGCCCGAGGTGTCGCCGTAGAAGCCGGGCGAATCGACGCTTTACGCGCAATTGCCGAGCCTTGGCAAACTGAAGTGGTGACGCCGCTACGCCATTTGCGCCAGCAATGGCGGGCGGCCGCGCAGCATGACCCGCACCTGCAGGCGTTGCGTGAGCAGGTAAAGGGCTTGGAATTAAAGGCAGAGAAGCACTTGCTGCAACGCCTGGAGGCATGTGCAAGGCAATGGCCCACGGGCTCGCCTGAACCCGTGGACGATTGGCTGGCCAGGCTGGCGCCCGACCAGGTCCATGGCCACGACTCGCTGACTCAGCTGCGTGTCGCGGCCACCGGGCTTCAGGAGGCCGAAGACGGCGCCTGAGGCGAGGTGCTTGCCGGTGCGGCGGAGGACGTCGCCGGGGCGGCAGGGCCTGCCGAGTTGGTCACCGCAGGCGCCGCTGGCTTGGTTTCAGCTGGTTTGCTGGTGGCCGGCTTTGCAGCGGCGGGCTTGGCCGCACTCTTGGCAGCTGGTTTGGCTGCGGGCTTGGCCGGGGCCTTGGCAGCTGGCTTGGCTGTGGCCTTAGCGGCAGGCTTGGCGGCAGCAGTTTTCGCAGCAGGCTTGGCTGCAGTGGTTTTAGCCGGCGCCTTGGCCGCGGCCGGTTTGGCTGCAGTGCCTCTGGACGTGGCGGGTTTGGCAGGCTTGTCAGCAGCGGCTTTGGCGGGGGCCTTGGTGGCAGCAGGCTTGGCCGCAGCAGTGCGCGATGGCGCCTTGGCTGCAGCCGCTTTGGCAGTGACTGGCTTGGCTGCAGCTTTAGCTACAGGTTTAGCCGCAGCCTTGGCCGGGGTTTTTAGGGCAGCAGGCTTGGCGGCAGCAGCGCGCGACGGTGCCTTGGCAGCAGCGGCCTTGGCAGGCGCTTTGGCCGCAGCGCTGGTGGAAGACCTTGCTGCAGGTTTGGCCGCAGCTTTGGCAGGCGCTTTGGCAGCGGCTGGTTTAGCCGCCTTGGCTGCAACTGCCCGTTGGTCCAGGGCCTTGCCAGCAGCCTCACGCACCTTACCTACACCCTGGGCCAGCTTCAGGCTTTCCTGAGCATCGCGTTTGAGTTGCTGGATATAAGTACGGGTTTGCGTCTGGCGCTCTTTGAGCGAGTCGAGCAACGACTCGAGTTCACCAATGGCTTTCTGGGCTTTGCCTTGCGCCTTGGTTTTACCTGCCTTGGCCGCGTCCTGTAATTTCAGGCGACCGTTGTGCAGTTTTTCCTGAGCCTTGCCACGCTGCTTCTCCAACTTCGCCAGCAGTTTTTCCGCATCGGCCAGCGCTTGCGAGCAAGCATCTTCCAAGTGTTCGAGCAAGCTGCCCGAAAGTTGCTGGAGCAGGTGTAACGGCGTACTTACTGGCTTCTTCTTGGCCGACATGGTTTACCTCCTGGCTGACGAGAGTGCGGCTAATACTATGCTTGTGCTGCTACCGCCGCTAGGGCATGTGGACAGTATCGTTGGCGCCGCGTTGCATGCCTGGGCAAAGTTGTTGTCTTGCAGCTGCGTGAAAGTGTAGTTGCTCAACAAATGGTTGCCGAGATTTACGCAAATCGATGCAACAAGGCTGGCATACTTCTCTGCTCTTGAGCTCGGAGTTGACCATGCCTCGTTATCTTTTTATCGGCCTGTGCCTGGCGGCTCCCATCGCACTCGCCGCCCCTGAAACGGCGCCTGCCAGTGATCACGACGTGGCCTACAGCCTGGGCGCCAGCCTGGGGGAGCGGCTGCGCGAGGAAGTGCCTGGGTTGCAACTGGAGGCTTTGGTTGAAGGGCTTCGCCAGTCCTACCAGAACCAGCCGCTGAAACTCGACAAGGCGCGCATGCAAGCCATTCTTCAGCAGCATGAAGAACAGGCGAACAATACCGCCGTGCAAGCCGAAGTGGAAAAACTGCACGGCATCGAGGCGCGCTTCATGGCCAACGAGCGCGCACGAGCCGGTGTGCATGAGCTGCCTGAGGGCGTGCTCTACAGTGAACTGAAAAGTGGTAACGGCGCGCAGCCCAACCCCAAGAGCAAGGTGCAGGTACGCTATGTAGGCAAGTTGCCTGACGGCACCGTATTCGATCAGAACCAACAGCCACAGTGGTTCAGCCTGGACTCGGTGATCGAAGGCTGGCAAGTGGCGTTGCCACACATGAAAACGGGGGCGAAATGGCGCCTGGTGATCCCATCGGCACAAGCCTACGGTGCCGAGGGCGCGGGTGACCTGATCGCGCCCTATACGCCACTGGTGTTCGAGATAGAACTGCTGGCGGTCGGCGACTGACGCCGACCCTCAAGCCTCGACCGCGCCCTCTTCCTTGTGCGCGGTATGCAGCACTTCGATCAGGCAGTCTTCGAGCTCGAAGCGTTCATGCAGCAGACTACCAAGCTCGCCGAGCTTCTTGGCGAAACGGTCCGGGTCCTTGCAATCGCCCTTTTCGCAATGGTCATTGAAGGCCGACGCGATTTCAGTGATGGCATCGATACGCGGAGTGATTTGCTTGGCCAGCTCCAGGCCACGCGTGTCACCGAAAGCTTTGGCTTCACTGACCAATTGCTCGCTGACTTCAAAATGCCAAGCCGACACATAATCGACCAGCACCGCGCAGAAATCTCGGTTTTTTTCCTTGTCCGCAAATGCCGGCTTGGCATCGCGCAAGGCACGAAAAGCCTGAACCAGCTCCTCTCGCTCCTTGAGCCAGCGGTCGATCAGCTTGTGAACCCCACCCCAGCGTTCCTGGGCGTTCTGACAACTATCGAGCATGGCGATCTCATCCCTTCTGGGTAGATGCCGCTGCACCTCGCACCCCGATCGTGCGGCACAAAGGTGACATCAGCAGGACGGCATCGAGCAGTTGTGTTTTTTGATAGGCGTGCAGGGAGATTATTCCCGTGCGTGCTGCCCTTCAAGGTACGCAGCAGACAAAGTTCATACAAGTGTTTAATACCCTGGGGCAGCACCACTGGTCGTGCCGGCTAGCGCAGCCGCACCCAATCAAGCGTTGGCCAGCGTGCGGAAACGATACGCCATCAGGCGAGTCAAGGGCAGCACTGCCAGCAGCAAGAAGGACAACAGGCTCCATTCGGGCAAGGTCAGGTCCAGAAAGCTCCAGGTCAGCGAGCTGCAATCGGGGCCGCCAAGCAAGAGTTGACGGGCCGCTTCACCCCACGAGCGTTCCAGTACATGCCAGAAAGGCACCGGGCACTCCTGGCTCGTAGCGATCTCCCCTTGTATCCAGACATGCCTGGCCGCCAGCAGAGCCCCGGCCGCGGAACAGCCCAGGGCAGCACGCGCGTACTGGCGCATAGCGGCAACGCCCGACGCATGCACGGCCGCACACAGGCAGATCATGGCATACACGCCCAGCAGGAACCGCTGGCTGAAGCACAGCGGGCAAGGCACCAGACCGAGGGTGATCTCCAGGTAAATGGACGCGATCAGCACCGCCAACGAGGCAAGGCAGGCCGGTAGAAAAAACGTGCGCAAGCGGGCCGGCAACATGAAAGGTGGTGGTCCCGGGGCAAATTGAGTGGCTTGGAACGGTAGAGGAAAGAGGTGCTTTGTTTCAAGGCACTACAGGGGAGATAAGTCACTGAGGGGTAGCAGAAATTTCCAATCGCAATGTGGGAAAAATCTTGCGAAGGGTATTACAGAATAACGCAGGGATCGCGAGACGCCTCAAACACCCCATGAGCCCGCCCTCAGCGCGGGCTCATGGGATCTCTCAGGCGCGCACGCCTTGCGGCAATGGCAGGGCCAACAAACGCTCATCGAGCAGGCCCAGGCCTTCCTGGAACAGTTGGTTGCTGCGCTCGGTCTCCCCCAGGCTAGCCAGCAGCCGGGCCAGTTCAGCGCAGGTCTCTGGGTTGCGCTCCATGCGCAAGCTGCTTTCCAGGTAATCGCGCGCCTTGCCCCAAAGGCGGTTTTGCAAGCTCAGACGCCCAAGCGTCAGCAACAGGCTCGGGTCCTGTGGGTGCGCCTTGAGCCAGCCCTCGGCTGTTTGCAGTTGGCGCGCCGGATCATCGCCGCGCACCAGGCCATAGAGCCGCGCCAGGTGACTTTCGTAATCACGCTTGAGCGCGGCACGTAATACCTGCTCGGCCTCGCCTTGAGCGCCAACCTGGCGCAGTTGTTCGGCATAAGCCAGCACCAACCGGGGCTCTTGACGCTGGGCCGCAGTCAGCTGTTGCCAGGCCCGCTCCAACGACTGACGGGCGCTTTGCTCATCGTCGCCACGGGTCGCCGCAAGCCCCAGGTTCTGACCCCAGGCACGCTGCTCCAGTGCAGCGAGCTCCTCGGCCGGCAGCACTTTGCCCTTGCGCAAATCAGGCAACAGGCGAATCAGCGCCGACCAGTCGCCGCGCTCCAGATACAGGCGCTGCAACAGGCGCAAGACCTGGTTGTTGTGCGGGTGCCGCTCCTGCATGACCAGCAGGGCGTCCAGGGCGCCGTCGCTTTCGCCACGGTCCATCTGCAATTGCGCATGGGCCAGGGCGACCGCCAATTCCGCCTGGGGCTGACGCTCCAGTGCACGCTCGAGCAGGTTGTCCCTGTCTTCGGTACGCCCCTGTTCATTGGCCGCCCGTGCGGCACCGAGGTAATACAGCAATGGCTGGCGTTCGGCCTCGGCTGCGCGGTGCAAGTGGCGCTGGGCGCTGGCCCAGCGGCCTTCTGCGAGGTCCAGTTGGCCCTGCTCGATCGCGATGCGAATGCGACGGCTGCGGTTACGTCGTGACCACGGGTTGACCACGCCACTGGACGTCAGCACCAGCCCGACCAGGTAGCGCAGCAGCCACAACAGTGCAAGCACGGCAACCAGGGCCGCGAGCGCCGCCCACAGCCCGGACTGGTAACGGAAGCCACCGTAGGAGACCAGCACGTAGCCGCTGTGTTTGGCCACCGCGATGCCCAGTGCCGCGGCGATCACAATCGCCAGCACGGCCAGCAGGTACACACGCTTCATGGCTTGCCCCCCTCGCCCTCGGCAGGCAGGTGGCGGCGCTGGATATACGCCTGCACCGCAGCCAGGCTTTCACTGAGGTCCGGGGTAACCACCGACACCGGTTGCTCGGCCAGCGCATTGAGGCTTTCGAGCATGGCCTTGCTCTGCGGGTTGTCAGCGTCGAAATTGGCCACCAGCACACTGCGGGCGTCATCCAGCGCTTGGGTGTAGACCTTGGCGTCGCCATTGAGCGCAGCCCACTGGGCTTGCTCGATGGTCAGGCTCAGGGCCAGGCGCAACTGGTTGAGCGACTGCCCGGCCAGCAACGGACGTACATTGTCGTCGGCGTTGAAATCGATCTGGAAGTACTTGGAAATCTCCGCCCACCACTGCGCCAGGCGGCTGGCGCCATCGCCATCGGAGGTCAACGCACCGAGGGCATCGGCATCGCTGTCGAACTCCGGCGACTGGGCGTTGAGGTGCTGCACCAACTCTCGCTGGGCCGCCAGTTTCAGATACAACCCGGTACGGTCCGGTTGCTGGGTGCTGTTGAGCGTTGCCAGGCTACGCGCCAACTGCTCACGGGCGGCAAAGGAACCAGGGTCGCTTTGCTCGCGCAGAATTTCGTCTGCGCCTTCGACCAGGGCCTTGGCACTGGTGATGTCCTGCAGGGCCGAAAGCCGCAAAGTAGCCAGGCGCAACAGGTGCTCGGCCTCGGCCAGGCGCCATTCCTTGCGGCTTTCGCCAAGCACGGTTTCCAGGCGCTGGCTCAGTCGCTGCTGGTCACCCTGCAACTGCGCCACCAGGCGGCGGCGGTCTTCCAGTTCGCTGGCTGCCGGCAGGCTGGCCAACTGGGCACTGATCTGTTGCTCGCGCTGCTGCAGAGCAGCGGCACGCTGGCTCAGCGTCTCAAGGTGCTGACGTTGGCTCAGCTCATTGCCTTGCAGATGCCGCACCTGCCAAACACCCCACCCGCCCACTGCGACCCCGGCAGCACCCACTAACAATGCCAGCAAGGCCAGGCCTGTGCCGGAACGTTTGGCAGGTGGCGGGGTGACGGGTTGCGTCGGCTCCTGCGCCGACGGCTGATCGTTGTGGGACAAGACAGTTTCGCTCACGTATCCATCCTTTGCATGGGGGCGCGTCGCTCTGAGCTTAGCGCCTTAAGAGGCAGGTGCAGCGCTGCGCTGCACGGCTGCCAGCAAGGCCGTGGCACTCGCGCCACGACAATCCACAATCTGTTGTGCCCCTGCGGCCCTGGCCTGCTCGGCGACCCTGGGGCTCGGCACGAACAAGGGCAAGCGCGCCACACGCGGCCAATCGGCAGCGGCCAACTGTTGCAGGTGTTCAAGACCCTGCCCACTGCTGACCACCACGCCGTTCAGGCGTTCCGCTTCGATGCGAGCCACCAGCGTGCCCGCCGGGTATACCGGCAGGCAACGACGATACAGTTCCAGATAATCGACACTAGCACCTTGCTCTGCAAGACGCTCGGCCAGCAGTTCGCGACCTCCTACCCCACGGACGATCACGACACGGGGTGCGGGCCCCTTGATAGCCTGGTCCAACGCCGGGAGCGTGAGCAAGGCTTCGCTGTCGTCACCCTGTGCAGGGAAAGCCACCGACAGCCCCGCAGCCTGCAACACCGCCGCCGTGGCTTGACCTACGGTGAACCAACCAGCTGGGGGCGGCTGCAGCCCTGCTTGAGCAAGCTGCGCAAGCAGCAACCTGGCTGCCGGCTTACTGACCACGATCATCGCCTGGTACTGCCCTAGGCCGGCAAGCTGCTGACGCTGCTGAGCATCCATCTGCACCGGCTCGATCGCCAGCAACGGCAGGCACTCGCTGGCAATGCCGGCCGCGGCCAGCGTCTGGGCCAGCGCCGCGCAGTCCTCTTCAGGACGGGTCAGCAACAGGCGCCACGAACTCACGGATGCCCGGCCTCACCATAGACTTCCTTGAGAATGGCCGCGGCACCTTGGCCCAGAAGGTCTTCGGCCACCTGCACCCCCAAGGTTTCAGCGGATGCCCGCGGTGCACGCGCCTCAGCCATCAGCAGGGTCCCACCGCTGGGCTGGCCGACCAGGCCGCGCAGCCATAGCTGCTCGCCTTCGAGCACGGCATAGCAGGCAATCGGTACCTGGCAGCCACCGTTCAAGTGCTTGTTCAACGCGCGTTCAGCCACCACACGGTCAGCGGTATCGTTGTGGTGCAAAGGCGCCAACAGCGCATGGATCTCGCTGTCTGCGCTACGGCACTCGATACCCACCGCGCCCTGGCCACCGGCCGGCAGGCTGTCGTCGACACTGATGCTGGCGGTGATGCGGTCTTCGAAGCCCAGACGGATCAGGCCCGCCGCGGCAAGGATGATGGCGTCGTACTCACCGGCATCGAGCTTGGCCAGGCGAGTGTTGACGTTGCCGCGCAGGAAGCGGATTTGCAGGTCAGGGCGGCGGGCCAGCAACTGGGCCTGACGGCGCAGGCTGGAGGTGCCGACGATGCTGCCGGCCGGCAGCGCTTGGAGGCTGGGAAAACGGTTTGAAACGAAGGCATCGCGCGGGTCTTCACGTTCGCAGATGCAGTACAGGCCCAGGCCTTCGGGGAAGTCCATGGGTACATCCTTCATCGAATGCACGGCGATGTCGGCCTCATTGTCCAGCAGGGCTGTTTCCAGCTCCTTGACGAACAGGCCTTTGCCGCCAATCTTCGCCAGCGGCGCGTCGAGCAGTTTGTCGCCGCGGCTGACCATGGGCACCAGCGTCACCAGAAGGCCAGGGTGCGCCTGTTCCAGGCGGGCTTTGACATATTCGGCCTGCCACAGGGCCAAGGCACTTTTACGGGTGGCAATGCGGATTTCGCGAGTGGACATGGAACGCCCCGATGCTTAGGAATGCCGCCGATGATAACAGCTCCGTCGGTATCGCTAGCAGATGTGGGTCATGAACCAGGCTGGCCATGCGCGCCCTCATCGCCAGGTCGCCGGCGATGGGGCACCTGCAGCGCTCAGAGCGTCTGCATCATCTTGCGTACGCCAGCCACATGCCGGCGGCTGACAGTCAAGGCATCACCATTGAGGCCTTTGAGGAACAGTTGAAAATGCCCAAGCGGCGTGCGCTGCAGGCGTTCGATGCGATCGCGGGCTACCAGGGCGTTGCGGTGAATACGCACGAAGCGGTCGCCGAACTCATCTTCCAAGGCCTTGAGTGGCTCATCGAGCAACACTTCGCCCGCTTCGTGGCGCAGCGTGACGTATTTGTGGTCGGCGATGAAATAGATCACCTGGAGCAAAGGGATCAGCTCGATGCCCTTGCGCGTACGCGCGCTGATATGGCGGCGCGGGCCACCCCCTTCACTTCCTGGCCGGGTCAGCGCCGCCAACTGCGTGCGACTGGGTTTCTCAGCTTTGCGCAAAGCATCACGCAGAGCATGGGGATGGATCGGTTTGGATACATGGCTGAGGGTGCTGTCGGTGAAAGCCTCTGCGCCGTACTTATCGTCATCGGCGTCGCTGCAGAACACTACCGATGGCGGTGATTCGCGCTCGCACAAGCGGGCCGCGACCTGCAGGCCATCAAGGCCCGGCATGCGAATATCCAGCAGGACCACATCAGGCTTGAGGCTTTCAATCAGGGCCAGGGCCTCCTCGCCGCTGGTAGCGCTGGGCTCCAGCACGGTGTACCCCTCCAGCTCCCCGAATAGCCGCGCCAAGCGTTCACGGGGTAGGGATTCGTCATCAACGATCAGGACATTCATAATTGCTCTGGATTCCTGAGTGAGTCTCGCACAGGTATAGCGTAGACAGTTGCAGGTCGAGCGACACTGCGGTCACGCTCTAGACCAATACGATGGCCAAAGATTCACTGCGCTGGCAGATTCGCTGCCAGTCCTTTGTCCAACTGTAGACGGTCCGTGGAACACTGCCGTTCAATCGTTGAATATCGTCTTTACCTCAATCGAGCGGGGTTTTATGCCGATTTCTGTCGACCGGCGTCCTTCGGCCACACGCCCAACCCTGCTATTATCGCCGCCACTTTTTCGTTCACGCCTTCAACGAGTGAATCCATGAGCACCGACAAGACCAATCAGTCCTGGGGCGGCCGCTTCAGTGAACCCGTCGACGCCTTCGTCGCCCGCTTCACCGCCTCGGTCGATTTCGACAAGCGCCTGTACCGCCACGACATCATGGGTTCGATCGCCCACGCCACCATGCTGGCGCAGGTCGGTGTACTCAGCGATGCCGAGCGCGACACCATCATCGATGGCCTGAACACCATCCAGGCTGAAATCGAGGCCGGCAATTTCGACTGGCGCGTCGACCTCGAAGATGTGCACATGAACATCGAAGCACGCCTGACCGACCGCATCGGCATCACCGGCAAGAAGCTGCACACCGGCCGTAGCCGCAACGACCAGGTCGCCACCGACATCCGCCTGTGGCTGCGCGACGAGATCGACCTGATTCTGGCCGAAATCACCCGCTTGCAGCAGGGCCTGCTGGAACAGGCCGAGCGCGAAGCCGAAACCATCATGCCGGGCTTCACCCACCTGCAGACCGCCCAGCCGGTCACTTTCGGCCACCACCTGCTGGCCTGGTTCGAAATGCTCAGCCGCGACTACGAGCGCTTGGTGGACTGCCGCAAACGCACCAATCGCATGCCCTTGGGCAGCGCTGCGCTGGCCGGTACCACCTACCCGATCGACCGCGAGCTGACCTGCAAACTGCTCGGTTTCGAAGCCGTGGCCGGCAACTCGCTGGATGGCGTGTCGGACCGTGATTTCGCCATCGAATTCTGCGCGGCCGCCAGCGTGGCGATGATGCATTTGTCGCGCTTCTCTGAAGAGCTGGTGCTGTGGACCAGCGCCCAGTTCCAGTTCGTCGATCTGCCCGACCGTTTCTGCACTGGCAGCTCGATCATGCCGCAGAAGAAGAACCCCGACGTACCTGAGCTGGTGCGCGGCAAGAGCGGCCGCGTGTTCGGCGCCCTGACCGGCCTGCTGACCTTGATGAAAGGCCAGCCGCTGGCCTACAACAAGGACAATCAGGAAGACAAGGAGCCGCTGTTCGACGCCGCTGATACGCTGCGCGATTCGCTGCGTGCCTTTGCCGACATGATCCCGGCCATCAAGCCCAAGCACGCGATCATGCGCGAAGCGGCCCTGCGCGGCTTCTCCACCGCCACCGACCTGGCCGACTACCTGGTGCGCCGCGGCCTGCCGTTCCGTGATTGCCACGAGATCGTCGGCCATGCGGTGAAGTATGGCGTTGACACCGGCAAGGACCTGGCCGAGATGAGCCTGGACGAACTGCGCCAGTTCAGCGACCAGATCGAGCAGGACGTATTCGCCGTGTTGACGCTGGAAGGCTCGGTGAATGCCCGTAACCACATTGGTGGTACTGCGCCTGCCCAGGTGCGCGCTGCCGTTGTGCGCGGCAAGGCATTGCTGGCTTCGCGCTAAGCGCCATTGCGAGGGCTTCGCCCTCGTTCGCCGGCAAGCCGGCTCCCACAATGACCGCGCCGCTCTCAAGCGGTGCGCAATCCCAGTAGGAGCCGGCTTGCCGGCGATTGGGCTGCACAGCAGCCCCTCTTCAGATCAGCGCTTGCCGCTGCGGATCATCTCCATGAAGGCCGGCATTGCCGCCTCCTTGTCCGCCAGAATCTTCGCCATGTGCGGGTTCTCGCGCATTTTCTCCAGCAACGCCTTCGCCTGCGGGAAGTCTGCGAGGAAGTCGATGTTCAGCACCTTCTTGCCTACCGCACACGCCAGATCGACCGAGAAGCAGAACATCAGGTCGGCAATGGTCAGTTGCTCACCGGCCACATAGGGCGCAAAACGGCCGTTGCGCTTCAAGGTGGCGAAGCCCGCCAGCAGATCCGCACGCGCCCGCTCCTTGATCACTGAATCGACCTCCATCCCAAAGAACGACTCGGCATAGCAGGTACGCGCCGGCAGTTCGATATACAGCTCGATCTCCTTGAGCAGCTCACGCACTTTCGCCTGTTCGAATGGATCGGCCGGCAACAGCGCCTTGCCGCCCTGCGTCTGCTCGATATAGTCGAGAATCACGCTGGTCTCGCTGATGAAGCCGTGTTCGGTTTCCAGCACTGGCACCTTGCCGCGCGGGCTGACTTCCAGCGCTTGCGGTGCCTGGCCGCCATAAAAGGTGACCTCTTCGAACGGCAAGCCTTTTTCCAGCAGGGCCAGCTTGACCATGTTGTAGTAGTTGCTGACCGAGAATCCGTGAAGCTTGAGCATGGGGTAACAGCCTCCAGGCCGTAAGGGGTTGGCTGGGCTTTTATAGCTCGTTACGCCTGCGCCTGACCAGCGTCATGCACCCGGTCGATGACCGGGCATTGCCGACTCGGGCGTGGCACACTGTGTGCCCAATCACAGGAGTAGCGCCATGAGCGAGCCCACCGACATCGACAATGACGACGAAGCCTTCGCCGAGGCGACGCTGACCCAGGCCATCGAAAACCAGATCGAAAGCGGCGAACCGCCGGCCGCCAAGGCGACGTTCAACAAGCTGAGCTTGGTCGGCTACGAGCGCGAAGACATCCTCAACCTCATGGCCCACGTGCTGGCCATCGAGATCGACAACATGCTCGACGAGGACCGCCCGTTCGACACCCAATGGTACGAAACCGCCCTGCGCGCCCTGCCCGAGCTACCACCTGAGGCAGATCAAGGCGGGGACGAATAACCCGACTACACTCCAGGGTCAGGCACCGTTGGCGGTGCCGCCATCCTTGTCTGGAAGTCAGGAGTCGCCATGTCCTTCACCCCCGAACTGATTGCTGAACTGGAAGTCCTTGCCCTGTTCAATCTGGACAGCAGCCAGGAAGGCATCAAGATTCACGCCAATGCCTCACCCGCGCTGGTCGCAGCGGCTCGACGCCTGCATGAAAAGCAATTGACCGATCAGCCTGATGGCGGTTACCTCACCAGCCTTGGGCATGACGCGGTCGAAAGCGTGCAACTGCTGCTGAACATCCTCAAGTCGCCCCAGCCGGCGTAACCTGCCCGGCCCCATCGCCGGCAAGCCGGGGATGGGGCACACAAAGGCGCGAGAAAAATGGCGTCAAAACTCCAACTGCCGCTTATCCGAGTGCATTACTCAGGCTAAACTCGCCAAAGTTCCCCCGGCCTGCCCTGAGTTCGCAATGACCCATCCCCACGAGATTCGCCCTGATATCGAAGACGGCATCGACCGCAAGGTGCTGGCGAAATTGCGTGCGCGGTTCCTGCAGCTGAACACGGGCCGGCTACAGCGCGCCATGGATGGGCTTTCGACCCGCCAGCAACAGGTTTTGACCCTGCTACCGCTGCTGTTTCACGTCAACCATCCCCTGTTGCCTGGGTATGTTTCGGGTAGCACACCGGCCGGCGTGTCGGGCTTCGAGCCCGATGCCAACCTGGTCGCCGAGGGCCAACGGCTGGCGCGGTCATTCACCTACAAGACACGCCTGGGCAACCCCAACCGCCCGATACACGGCCTGTACCTGATGGGCAGCCTTGGCACGCTGGCCCAGGCCGAGCAAAGCGACATCGACCTGTGGGTCTGTCATGCCCCCGGCCTGGGTGACAGCCAGCTCGAAGAGCTGCGGCGCAAATGCCAGTTGCTCGAAACCTGGGCTGCCAGCCTCGGCGCCGAAGCACATTGCTTCCTGATCGACCCGCAAAGCTTCGCCCGAGGCCAGCGCGACAGCCAGCTCAGCTCCGACGACTGTGGTACCACCCAGCACTACCTGCTGCTCGACGAGTTCTACCGCACGGCCATCTGGCTGGCCGGGCGCACACCGCTCTGGTGGCTGGTGCCGGTGTATGAGGAGCGCAATTACAGCCGCTATACCGAAACCTTGCTGTCCAAGCGTTTCATCCGCAGCACCGATGCCCTCGACCTGGGCAACCTGGCCCACATCCCGGCCGGCGAGTTCGTCGGTGCTGGCCTGTGGCAGCTGTTCAAAGGGATCGACTCACCTTACAAGTCACTGCTCAAGCTGTTGCTAACCGAGGTCTACGCCAGCGAACACCCAGCCGTGCGCTGCCTGAGCCTGGACTACAAACAGGCGGTCTTCGCCAACCACCTCGACCTCGACGCGCTTGACCCCTATGTCATGGTTTACCGGCGCATCGAACGCTACTTGCTAGCGCGCGGTGAAACCAGGCGGCTGGAGCTGGCAAGGCGCAGCCTTTACCTGAAGGTCAACAAGAAGCTCAGCGGCCTGGACCGCGCACGCAGCAACGGCTGGCAGCGCCGGTTGCTCAAGCGCCTGGCCGATGAGTGGGGCTGGGACGAGCGCCAGCTGGCCTTACTCGACAGCCGTAGCCAGTGGAAGGTACGCCAGGTGGCGGTCGAGCGCCGCGAGCTGGTCGCCGAGCTCAACCACAGCTACCGCTTTCTCAGCCAGTTCGCGCAAAACCAGAACGCCAACAGCCGCGCCGACCAACGCGACCTCAACGTACTGGGCCGGCGCCTGTACGCAGCCTTCGAGCGGCGCGCCGGCAAGATAGAGGTGATCAACCCAGGCATCGCACCGGACCTCGCCGAGGACACCCTGACACTGGTTCAGTCACCCAACCGCAAGGAACCCGGCAGCCACCACTGGGGCCTGTACAACGGCAACCTGGGCGTCCACGAGTGGGAGCATTTCAGCCCGATCAAGCGTTGCCGGGAGCTGCTCGAACTGCTGACCTGGGCCCACCGCAACGGCGTTATCGACAGCACTACGCGCTTTGCGCTGCACCCAGGCGTCAGCGACTTGAGCGAATTCGAGCTGTTCAACCTGCTTGGCAGCCTGCAGCAAAGCATTCCCTTGCCGCTTGAGGCCGTCAGCGAAGTGCGACTGCTGCAGCCCAGCGTGGCCGAAGAGATCCTGCTGCTGGTCAACGTTGGCGTCGACCCGCTGCGCCACCACCGCGACCTGAACATCCTGATGACCACCGAGCGCACCGACTCGCTGAGCTATGCAGGCGTGCGCGAAAACCTGGTGCTGACCCTCGATCAGGTCACCCTCAACAGCTGGAACGAGGTGCTGGTGCAGCGCTACGACGGCGAGCACGCCCTGCTGCGCTGCATGCGGGACTTCCTCAACAGCCTCGGCCAGCGCAGCCACCGGCCGCGCGTGCGGGTGCGTTGCTTCTGCCACAACCGCGCGCAAGCCATCAGCCAGCGGGTCGAGGAGATTTTCGACACGGTGCAATTACTGCTCGACCAGGGCCGCAACCACCGCTACCTGCTGCAGGTGGCGCAGTACACCCACGCACTGGAACTGGTGCCCGGCCAGGTCAGCCTCGCCACCCTGACCGATCACGATGCCGTGCTCGATTACCTAAGCGAAGAACGCAGCGCCTACAGCCCACTTTATCTGGATGCCAACGCACTGCAGGACCACGACCTTTCGCTGCTGCTGGAACAAGGCCGCCCCGGCTGCATTCAGGTGTTCTACCGCCTGCTCGAGGGCTGGGCCGACCTGTATGTGCTGGATGAGTACAACGCGTTATGGCAGCAACGCCTGCCATTGCACGACGAGAATCACCTGCTATTGCCCCTGCAGCGCTTTCTGCGCTCGGTGGTAATGCGCCACGACGCCCGCGTGCCGCTCGATAACCTGCACCAGGCATCTTTGTACATCGATTATGCTCAGCTACTGCCCTCGGGCACGGGCAAGGCACGCAGCATCGAGCCCCGACCGACGCCAGACATCGTCAACGATCAGCCCTACTATGAAGTTCAGGCCATCCTCCAGGCCGGCACCGGCGATGACGTGCACGTCACGCTCTACTGCGACCAACTGGAATTCTCCGAACTGGACCACGGCGATGAACTGTACACCGTGGTAGCCAGGCAGATTCTGAGCCAGCGCCGCGATGCCGGGCATTATCGTTGCTACATCACTGACCTGGACCTGTCCGAACTGCTCGATGACGAACAGGGTTCGACCCTCCTCTACCTGCGCTACAAGCGGGAGCTGGAAAAAGCCCTGAACGACGGGTTGGAGCAGTTGCAGGCGTCGCTCGCACCTTGACCCCGGTGCGCTTTCCCTCTGCACGGCCGCACACGGCGGCAACATCCTTGGGCACTCAATCAATGACTGGAGTGCGTCATGGACAAGCAGAACTGGATGGGCGCCCTGCCCGAATTAGGCCGCCTGCGTATCGATCAGCTGATTCTCCCCGGCAGCCATGACTCTGGGATGGACAAGCAGGCGGACAACATCGTCCCGCCCCAGGAAGTGACCCAGGACGTTTCCTGCATCGAACAGGTTCGCGGCGGCATCCGCGTGCTTGATCTGCGGGTGCGCGCCAACCGCGAGTACATGCCCGATTCGCCCTATCGCTACAAGCTGTTCCACCTGAGTACATCGGGGCGCACCGTACTGGGCGACATCGTCCTGGAACTGAACCGCTTTTACGAAGACCCGGCAAACGTTCGCGAAATCATCATTCTCGACTTCCATGGGTTCGACAACTTCAGCGACCAGGAACATGCCTGGTTGCAGGAGACGCTGGAGAAGCACCTGGGCCAGCGCATCATCCCCTGGGCGTTGCACCCCCTGACGCTGGATCAACTCTGGATTGAACACCCAGGCAAGACCGTGGTGATTGCGTACAACAACTCCGCCCGCGGGCAGCACTGGCCAGGCGTGGAACATGGCTGGATGGGTGAGAACACACCGTCCACCGAAGAGCTGAAAGCCTTCATGGACGAGCGGGCGCAACGCTATAAACCTGATTACACCCTGCGTTCCATCCAGTGCGCCAAATACAACAAAGGGTGGTTTTCGCCGGACGACTTCAGCGACAAGGTCGATGAATGGTTCGAATCAACGGGTATCGACAGTTACATCCAGAACTTCCACATCATCAACACGGACTGGTCGCTGCGCAGCAGGATCGTCGACAACTGCATCCATGCCTGCTCTGTCAGGGCGCGGAATACGCCCTGAAAGCCATGGGGGATCAGAGGTCGAAATCGCCTGCCGCTTCCGGCTGGTATTCCACCTCCAGCAGCTTGAGCTTAAGGGTCTTGCCGCCCGGCGCCGGCCAATCGATCTGTTCACCCACCGACAAGCCCAGCAGCGCGCATCCGATCGGTGCCAGGACCGAGACCTTGCCTTCGCCGCCGGCATCCTTCGGGTACACCAGGGTCAGGTGGTAGTCCTTGCCACTGGCTTCTTCGCGGCAGTGCACGCGCGAATTCATGGTCACCACGCCGGCCGGCACGTCCTCGTGGCCGACCACCTGCTCGGCGCGGTCCAGCTCCTCCTGCAGGGCGAGCACACCTGGGGTGCTTTCGTCGAGGCTGTCGATCAGGCGCTCGAGACGCTGCACGTCCAATCGGGTAAGGATGAGGGAGGGCTTGGTGCTCATGATCCAGTCAGACTCCATTGAACAGGTGGTTTTCTAAGGGCAGATAAAGCAAAACCCCGCCCAGAGGGCGGGGTTTGATGAGTGCTTTGGCGTCACCGACGCATAACCCGACACTACCACAGCCGGGCAAATACTCAACCCTGCGTGCGCAAGGCCTCGGCTTCGCGGCAAATCTGCCGGCGCCGTTCGTCATCGGCCGAGCGCCACTCGCGAATGTGCTCGACATGGCGATGGCAACCGGTGCAAACGCGCTGTTCATTCAGCCGGCACACGCTGATGCACGGCGACGGCACCGCTGGGCTGACGTTACTGTAAAGCGGCTTGGCCGGCCGCGCCTGGGCGCTCATTTCAGATCTCGTCGAAGTCCAGCTTTTCGCCGGCCCGCTCCCAGACAATCCGCTCGAGCATCTCGCCCAACAGCTCTTCGCTCTTCTCGCAGACCCACTTGCCGCTCTCTTCGTCGTAGTCGAAGTGGAAGCCCCCGGAGCGGTCGGCCAGCCAAAGCTGACGCAGCGGCTCCTGGCGGCTGAAGATCAGCTGGCTGCCATTGTCGAACTTGACGGTAAGGACGCCCGCGGAATTCTCCATGTCCAGGTCAAGGCCGCTCTCGTCGAACAGGTCTTCCAGGGCCTGTTGGGTGGCGTCGACCAGATCATGGAAACGCGCTTCGCTCAAACTCATTGCAGGAACCTCGAAATTGGCTGCATTACAGGCAGGTCGGGCACGATACGGGCGCTTGGCGCCAGCCGCAAGCGGGGAGCTTCAAGCGGCAGGAAAAAGCTCAGCCTACACCTGAACGTTTTTTCTTGCCGCTTGCCGCTCGCCGCTCGGGGCCAATTTCTGCCCGCCCGGCGGACCGGCTCTTGCATAGGCAATCCGGCAGTCGCTCGGTATACTCGGGCGCAATACTGCATATTTCAAAGGATTTCACCCATGAAGCGCCTGATTTCCTCGCTCGCGGCGCTGGTCGCGGTTGCCTGCCTCGTTTCGGCCTGCGGTCAGAAAGGCCCCCTCTACCTGCCAGAAGACGGCAAGGACGGCAAGGGCAGCCAGAAGTCGCATCAGCACCAGCACGCTCAGCCTGTCCAGCCACAGGATGAACAGCCAATCGAGCCCGAGCAAACGCCAGAGCAGTAAGGAAATCAGATGAACGCTTTCAATTACCGCGACGGTGAACTGTTCGCGGAGGGCGTGGCCCTGTCGGCCATCGCCGAACGCTTCGGCACCCCCACCTACGTGTACTCGCGCGCCCACATCGAGGCCCAGTACCGCAGCTATACCGATGCCCTGCAAGGTGTCGAGCACCTGGTGTGCTTCGCGGTCAAGGCTAACTCCAACCTTGGCGTGCTGAACGTGCTGGCCCGCATGGGCGCAGGCTTCGACATCGTTTCCGGCGGTGAGCTGGAGCGGGTACTGGCCGCCGGTGGGCGGGCTGACCGCGTGGTGTTCTCCGGCGTCGGCAAGACCCGCGATGACATGCGCCGGGCCCTGGAAGTCGGCGTGCATTGCTTCAACGTCGAATCCACCGACGAACTGGAGCGCCTGCAGGTGGTAGCCGCCGAGATGGGCAAGGTGGCCCCGGTCTCGCTGCGGGTCAACCCGGATGTCGATGCCGGTACCCACCCGTACATTTCCACCGGCCTCAAAGAGAACAAGTTCGGCATCGCCATCGCCGACGCCGAAGCCATCTATGTGCGTGCCGCGCAGCTGCCAAACCTGGAAGTGGTCGGTGTCGACTGCCACATCGGCTCGCAGCTGACCAGCGTAGACCCATTCCTCGACGCCCTCGACCGCCTGCTGGACCTGGTCGACCGCCTGGCCGACTGCGGCATCCACCTGCGCCACCTGGACCTGGGCGGCGGTGTTGGCGTGCGCTATCGCGACGAAGAGCCGCCGCTGGTAGCCGATTACATCAAGGCCATCCGCGAGCGCGTCGGTGATCGTGACCTGGCCCTGGTGTTCGAGCCTGGCCGCTACATCGTGGCCAACGCCGGTGCCCTACTGACCCGCGTTGAATACCTCAAGCACACCGAACACAAAGACTTCGCCATCATCGATGCGGCGATGAACGACCTGATCCGTCCGGCCCTCTACCAGGCCTGGATGGGCGTCAGCGCGGTCATCCCACGCGAAGGCGAAGGCCGTGCCTACGACCTGGTCGGGCCAATCTGCGAAACCGGCGATTTCCTCGCCAAGGACCGCCAGCTGAACCTGGCCGAAGGTGACCTGCTGGCTGTGCAGTCCGCGGGCGCCTATGGTTTCGTCATGAGCTCGAACTACAACACCCGTGGCCGTTGTGCGGAAATCCTGGTCGACGGCGATCAGGCTTTCGAAGTCCGCCGTCGCGAGACCATTGCCGAACTGTACGCTGGCGAAAGCCTGCTGCCGGAGTGACCCCATGCTTCTGCGTTTTACCAAGATGCATGGGCTGGGCAATGACTTCATGGTCCTGGACCTGGTCAGCCAACACGCACACATCCAGCCCAAGCACGCCAAGCAATGGGGCGACCGCCACACCGGGATCGGCTTCGACCAGCTGCTGATCGTCGAGGCTCCGAACAATCCGGAAGTGGATTTCCGCTACCGGATCTTCAATGCCGACGGTTCGGAAGTGGAGCAATGCGGCAACGGCGCACGCTGCTTCGCACGCTTCGTGCTGGACAAACGCTTGACCGCGAAAAAGCGCATCCGTGTGGAAACCAAGGGCGGCATCATCGAACTGGACGTGCAGAACGACGGCCAGGTGTGTGTCGACATGGGGCCGCCGCGCTTCAATCCCGCCGAAATCCCATTCGACGCTGATGAGCAGGCGCTCAGTTACCCGCTGGAGGTGGACGGCGAAGTGCACGCTATCGCTGCCTTGTCCATGGGTAACCCGCATGCCGTGCTGCGCGTCGATGACGTACATACTGCGCCGGTCCATGACCTGGGCCCGAAAATCGAAAACCACCCACGCTTTGCGCAGCGGGTGAACGCCGGTTTCCTTCAGGTCATTGACCGCCACCGCGCCAACCTGCGGGTATGGGAACGTGGTGCCGGCGAGACCCAGGCCTGCGGCACCGGTGCTTGTGCAGCCGCCGTGGCAGCCATCAGCCAGGGCTGGATGGACTCTCCGGTGACCCTGGACCTGCCTGGTGGGCGCCTGCACATCGAGTGGGCCGGCCCCGGCACGTCCGTGTTGATGACTGGCCCAGCCGTACGTGTCTACGAAGGACAGGTTCGTCTCTAAGCGAGTAACTGCCATGACCGATCAGCCCAAGGTTGTACCCCACCAGTCCAGTGAGCTCGATGCCGAAGCGGTGGTCGCCTATCTGCGCGCCCACCCGACCTTCTTCGCCGAACACGATGAACTGCTGGTCGAGCAGCGTATCCCTCACCAGCGAGGCGACAGCGTGTCGCTGGTGGAGCGCCAGCTCAAACTGCTGCGCGATCGCAACATCGAGATGCGCCATCGCCTGTCGCAACTGATGGACGTGGCCCGGGACAACGACCGGCTGTTCGACAAGACGCGCCGGCTGATCCTGGACCTGCTCGATGCCGGCAGCCTGGAAGAAGTGGTCATGGCGGTCGAAGACAGCCTGCGCCAGGAGTTCCAGGTACCGTTCGTCAGCCTGATCCTGTTCGGTGACCATGCAGCGCCGGTCGGCCGTTGGGCCAGCAATGCCGAGGCCCAACAGGCCATCGGCGGCCTGCTGGGCGGTGGCAAGACAGTCAGTGGCAACCTGCGTGAGCACGAACTGGTGTTCCTGTTCGGTGAGCAGCAGCACCAGGAAGTGGGCTCCAGCGCCGTCGCTGCCCTGGAGTACCAAGGGTTGCACGGCGTGCTGGCGATCGGCAGCCGCGACCCGCAACACTACAAAAGCAGCGTCGGCACCCTGTTCCTTGGCTACATCGCCGAAGTGCTCGCCCGCGTGGTCCCACGGGTGACCCAGCCCCTGCGCCCGGTGCGCTGATGGAACGCCAGCTGGAGGCTTATTGCGCCCACCTGCGCAACGAGCGCCAAGTGTCCGAACACACGCTGCTGGCCTACCGTCGCGACCTCCAAAAGGTCATCGAATACTGCAACACCCAAGGCATCGCTGGCTGGGGCGCATTACAGATCCAGCAACTGCGCCAACTGATCGCCCGCCAGCATCATCATGGGCAGTCCTCGCGCAGCCTGGCGCGGCTGCTGTCGGCGGTACGCGGGCTGTATCGCTACCTGAACCGTGAAGGCCTTTGCCAGCACGACCCTGCCAGCGGCCTGAGCGCGCCCAAAGGCGAGCGCCGGCTGCCCAAGGTGCTGGACACCGACCGCGCCCTGCAACTGCTCGACGGCGGCGTGGACGACGACTTCATCGCCCGCCGCGACCAGGCGATCCTCGAACTGTTCTATTCCTCTGGCCTGCGCCTGTCCGAGCTGACCAACCTCGACCTCGAACACCTGGACCTTGCCGCCGGCCTGGTACAAGTGCTCGGCAAGGGTGGCAAGGCGCGCGTGCTGCCTGTGGGCCGCAAGGCGCGCGAGGCCATGCAGCAATGGTTGCGACTGCGCGGTATCGGCGGCCCGCGTGACGGCGCCGTGTTCATCAGCCGCCAAGGCAACCGCCTTGGGCCACGGGCTATCCAGATGCGGGTCAAGGCAGCCGGTGAACGCGAACTGGGCCAGCACCTGCACCCGCACATGCTTCGCCATTCATTCGCCAGCCATGTGCTGGAATCGTCCCAGGACCTGCGGGCGGTGCAGGAAATGCTCGGCCATGCCGACATCAGCACCACACAGATCTACACCCACCTGGACTTCCAGCACCTGGCCGCGGTGTACGACAGCGCCCACCCACGGGCCAAACGCAGCAAAGGCACAGACTCATGAGCATCAAGCTGATCACGTTCGACCTTGACGACACCCTGTGGGATACCGCGCCAGTGATTGCCAGCGCGGAAATCGTGCTGCGCGACTGGCTGCAGGCCAACGCTCCGATCCTTGGCGGCGTGCCGGTGGAACACCTGTTCGCCATTCGCGAACGCCTGGTACAGGCCGAGCCAGGCCTCAAGCACCGCATCAGTACCCTGCGCCGGCGTGTGCTGTTCCACGCCCTGGAAGAAGTCGGCTACAGCGAGAAGCAGGCACAAGAACTGGCCAACGAGGGCTTTGAAGTGTTCCTGCATGCACGCCATCAGGTCGAAGTATTCCCTGAAGTGCAGCCGGTGCTGGAGATTCTGCGCCATCACTACACCTTGGGCGTGGTCACCAACGGCAACGCCGATGTAAGCCGTCTGGGGCTGGCGGATTACTTCCGCTTTGCCCTGTGTGCAGAGGACCTGGGCATCGGCAAGCCAGACCCGGCGCCGTTCATGGAAGCACTCAAGCGTGGCGAGGCTGAAGCCAGTGCGGCGGTGCATATTGGTGATCACCCAGGCGACGACATCGCCGGGGCCCAGCGTGCCGGTTTGCGCGCCGTCTGGTTCAACCCGCAGGGTAAGGCCTGGGCGGGCGAGCGGGCGCCGGATGCCGAGATCCAGCGCTTGTCCCAGCTGCCCGACGTGCTCGCGCGCTGGCGCTGACAGGGGCCGCTTCGCGCCCCATTCGCGGGGCAAGCCCGCTCCCACAGTAATACCACCGCCCTTAGGCATTGTGCGGTTCCTGTGGGAGCGGGCGTGTCGGGGCGCCGAACCGCCGCAAAGAGGCCGGCACAGGCCATACAAATCTCACAGGCACAACAAAGACTGTTCAATTGCTGGCTAACCGGTGATGCGATCGTTGGCGATGCAGCCACCACCAGGAGGTGCCGCCCTTGATCAGCTCTGAAAGCCCTATGAAACCAAGCATCAGCCACGGATCGTAATCGGGTACGAAGCTAGCCCAGATCAACAATATCGAGAGCGAAGGTGCAGCGAAAAGCAGCCTAAAGGGTATCTGCGCGAGCCCTAAATACACACCAGACTTTCTGCCACTGAGGAGAAGCACAGTGCTGAGAATGATCGAAACGTGCAGAACCAGATTCATCAAAATGAGCATAACGGTTAGCAGACCTTGCTCTCGCCATAAGCTCAACATGCTCTGCAAGTCAGTAAAGAAAGGTAGATGGCTACGCCGCACGCTGGCTACGATGTAGAGCAGCAAAGAAAGGGCATCCAGAATGCCCCACAATTGCAATACCCAACGCTCTTCTTTTCGTCCTCCGGGCATCATTTTTTTCTCGGTGTTCGTAGGTTTCAAAAGGAAGAACTGGCTGCCAGTGCCAAGATTTTCCACTGACCTGCCACTTATCATCTCCTTCAGAATACCGCTGCGTTATAGCTCGCAATTCCCCATAGCGACGAATAACAGATCGTGATGCCAGATGATCATCATTACCATCGAGGGGAACCCATTGCGGGGTTACGACACGGGTGGTGTTGTCATAATCCTTGCCTTCCGAGCCGAAGAGACGACCCTCGTCACCCAGCGAGCCTAGGCGGTTTTGCAGCATCGCGAATGTATTTTTCAACCCGTCATAATCGATGTCGATCGTGCGCCACTTACCAGGCCCTCTCTCATCATCGGCCTGCTGCTTGAACGGCCCTGGCAGAGGAAAGCACTGAGTTGCACCTTGGTAACCATCTATCCTCATGGGCTTGAATGGTTCGTTGGTCAAAAATAGCCACCTGCCGCTTCTGATTTCTTCGACTCCTACCTCGATATCTTTGGCGGAAAGGTCTCGCTGAAGGGTGATGCCGCAACTCCTGAGAAACTCATCCTTACCGTCAAGGCGACTGTTCCCTTTAAGAGCACGCTCTCCGTTTCCCTTAGCAAAAAAAGGGTCCTCTACTCTAGAAAAGTCTTCCTTGCGTAGCTTGCAACGACGAACCAGTTTGTCCATAAACACCTCCAGAATCAGTGAGCAATGCTTGCCTGGAAGCGACAACATGGCCTAGCTTAAAACACCTACTTTTTGTGTAAGAAATAACTGCAATTTTCGTCAGGCACAAAAAAGCCCGCAGCGACGGCGGGCTCTTTTGTATTCAGCCACTCAGATAGGGCGGCTGCCGTACTTGTTGTCCGGCTTCTTGGGCGGGTCGGCGACTACGTTGGCCTCGACTTCCTGCACCTTGCCACCGCGCGAAAGGAATTCTTCCATCGCCTTGGCCAGGGCATCACGCTCCTTTTGCTTGGCTTCCATGCTCGGCATCTCGTCTACCGAAACAGCCGCCTTGGATTTACCCTTGGCGACCGGTGCCGGGCTGCTGTCGTCATCGCCAGCGTCCTCGGCAACATCGTCAGCCGCAGCTTCGAGGCCATCATCAGCCTCGTCTTCGTCGCCTACTTCGAGGTCATCATTTTCCAGATCGTCGTCGCTCATGTTCTACCTCATGACTTGCGAAAAGCAGGTTAGTTATAGACCAGTGCAGCCGTAGACCGGCAGCCACCAGTGAAAATTCAACTGGCCGTGGGTTGGCCACTGCCCTTGAGACGGCACTCCTGATGGGACGCCCCGCCCAGCAGGCCCTGCTCCTGGCAGGACCCGACAAAACCTTGCAGCCCTTGCTGGCCACACGCTATTGGCAAGCCTAGCAAAGGCTGACGAAGCGTGCGGACAACTCGTGCAACACCTCTCGGCGCGCATTCTAGCGCGCCCGGAGAAAAAGCAAAGCTCCATGAACGCCCTGCGAGTTGTAAGTTTTTTGCCTACGTCGCGAACGTGACTGATAAACCGTTTGCTCTGCGGAAAATGGCGAAAAACAGGCAAAAAAATGCCCGGCAAGCCGGGCAAGTTTTTCCAGCGTCGCAGTTACAGGTTGTAACCACGTTCGTTGTGTTGAGCCAGGTCGAGGCCGACCGACTCTTCTTCTTCGTTGACCCGCAGGCCCATCACCACGTCCAGCACCTTGAGGATCACGTAGGTGACGATGGCGGTGTAGACCACGGTGAAAATCACGCCCTTGGCCTGGATCCAGACCTGCGCACCGATGTCGGTGACCGCGCCGAAGCCGCCCAGGGCCGGTGCCGCGAACACACCGGTGAGGATGGCGCCGATGATGCCGCCGATGCCATGCACGCCGAAGGCATCCAGGGAGTCGTCATAACCCAGCTTGCGCTTGAGGCTGGTAGCGCAGAAGTAGCAGAGCACGCCAGACACCAGGCCAATCACCAGGGCGCCCATCGGGCCCACGGTGCCGGCAGCCGGGGTGATGGCAACCAGGCCGGCGACCACACCAGAGGCGATGCCCAGGGCGCTCGGTTTGCCGTGGCCGATCCACTCGGCGAACATCCAGCCCAGCGCTGCAGCAGCGGTAGCGATCTGGGTCACCAGCATGGCCATGCCGGCAGTGCCGTTGGCGGCCGCGGCGGAGCCGGCGTTGAAGCCGAACCAACCGATCCACAGCATGGCTGCGCCCATCAGGGTGTAGCCCAGGTTGTGCGGGGCCATCGGGGTGGTCGGGTAGCCTTTGCGCTTGCCCAGTACCAGGCAGCAGACCAGGCCAGCGATACCTGCGTTGATGTGCACCACGGTGCCGCCAGCGAAGTCGAGCACGCCCCAGTCCCACATCAGCGCGCCATCACCGCTCCAGACCATGTGCGCGATCGGTGCATAGACCAGGGTGAACCAGATGCCCATGAACACCAGCATCGCCGAGAACTTCATGCGTTCGGCGAAGGCACCCACGATCAGCGCCGGGGTGATGATGGCGAAGGTCATCTGGAAGGTAATGAAGACCGCTTCAGGGAACAGTGCCGCAGCCGACGTCAGCCCGTCCGGCGTTACGCCGCTGAGGAACGCCTTGGAGAAGCCGCCGACGAAGGAATTGAAGTTGAGCACGCCCTTTTCCATACCGGTGGTATCGAAGGCCATGCTGTAACCGTAAACGACCCAGAGGATGCTCATCAGGCCGGTGATGGCAAAGCATTGCATCATCACCGAGAGTACGTTCTTCGAACGCACCATGCCGCCGTAGAACAGGGCCAGGCCCGGGATGGTCATGAACAGCACCAGCGCCGTGGCAGTCAGCATCCAGGCGGTGTCACCGGAGTTCAGTACAGGGGCGGCAGCCTCCTCTGCCAGGGCGATGCCCGGCATTACGAGGGACAATAGGGCTCCTAGCCCTGCGATCTTACGCAGAGTCATGTTGTTTTCTCCTGGGGCGTTGGGTTTGGTGAGGCTTTTTTTGGGCGCTTAGATCGCGTCGGTATCGGTTTCGCCGGTACGGATGCGGATTGCCTGCTCCAGATTCACCACGAAGATCTTGCCGTCACCGATCTTGCCGGTGTTGGCAGCCTTGGTGATGGCTTCGATCACTCGATCGAGGTCCTTGTCGTCGATGGCGACGTCGATCTTCACCTTGGGCAGGAAGTCGACCACGTATTCCGCACCGCGATACAGCTCGGTGTGACCCTTCTGCCGACCGAAGCCTTTGACTTCGGTGACGGTGATGCCCTGCACGCCGATTTCCGACAGTGACTCGCGCACGTCGTCCAGCTTGAACGGCTTGATGATGGCTGTGACTAGCTTCATGAAACTCTCTCCCGATTTGGTGGACTTGCCCCAGGAAAACAAACCCGTCTCAAGTCTAAGCGCAGCGGTTGGCTTTGTAACGCGTCGTCGGCATCCGGCTCCGCGTGCGCACTGCCTGGTCACAAGGAACTGCATCAGTGCATGGCTCGTACAGGTCTTTGCAGAAACCTTGCCAGTTCTGTTAAAGCGCTGAAAAACAGGCAGTTGAGTGAAAGATTGAGGATTGGCCAGTCGCCAGCATTGAAAAGATGCACAACCTTGGTGCACGGCAGTGCACGGGGCTGCTCGAAAAATGTGCAACGGAACGCCAAACCGGCCCCGTGTTACACTGCCGGCCATTACCCATCTGCAGTGGACAGCCGATCATGCTCGCGCCCAAAGCCCTTCTCGATGCCCTCAGCGACCAGGCCTCGCGCCTGTTCAGCGGCGACACCGCCCAGCCCCGCGCTGAACTGGAAAGCCAGTTCAAGGTGCTGATGCAAGGTGCCTTCAGCAAGCTGGACCTGGTCAGCCGCGAAGAATTCGACAGCCAGATGGTCGTATTGGCCCGCACCCGTGCGCGCCTGGAGGCCCTGGAAAAACAGGTCGCCGAGCTGGAAGCGCGCATGGCACCTGCGTCACAGGAGTAAGCCCCGCGCCCTGCCCTCACGCGGGAGCCCGCACCCGGCCGGGCGCCTGGCTGCTTGGCTTGGGCGGCAGCTCGCTGGCGTGCAGGTCCCCGCGAAACAGCGTTGCGCCGCACACCGTGAACAGCGTCCTGAACAGGTTGTGCGAGTTGCGAATCTGCGCCTGAATGCCCTCGATGGTCGCATCCCCCGGCTGCAGCGCGACAGCACGGTTGGCCCACTCGATGGCCGCAAAGCGGCTCGGCTTGCGCGTACCATGCCCGTGCATCCAGGCCAGGCCAAGCTCCGCGCTGGCTCGCCCGGCTATCGCGCAATCGGGGTAGTGCACCAGATCCAGCAAATAGGCGACCGCCTCCGCACGTTCCCGAGGGTCGCCGAATTGGCGCTGCAAAATGGCCACTTGCAAGCGGGCATGGGCATCGAGCGCTTCGTTGCCCAGGCAATCGAGCAGCAAGCGCCTGACCGCCAGCATCGCGCTACGCTCGCTCAAACGCTGTTCATCACGCATGCGCTGGCAGGCCAGTTCGTACTTGGCTACCTGGCTGCCTGACTGCGCGGCACACAGCAGCCAATGCGCAGCAACCCCAGTATCGATGTAGTGTTCCGGCGTACTCTCGAGCCGACCGCAATGCAGCGCATAAAGCGCGGCGGCGGCATCGGGCAGCTTGCACTCGGCACACTGCCTGTATAGAAAATACGCGGCCTCGTGGTACTTGGCGGCCCAAAGCAGGCGCGCCACCTCGAGTACATCAAAGCCCAGCCCCTCGCGCCCGCACTGGCGTTTCACCGCAGCGTGCAGCCAGATACGCGCCTGCTCGACGCACTGCCTGAAACCCCACATGCCGAACTGGTGCCCAACCGAGCGCAACGCACAGGCCGCCGCTTGCCTGCGGTTTTCGCTTAACCGCTCGATGGCGATACGCAGGCTTTGCGCATCGTCTGGCACACCATGGCTCACGACCAGGCAGACAAAGCTGTAGAACGGCTCGCCAATGGCCGGTACGAAGCCCTGGTCGGGGTATAGCGCGACAGAGGCGACGAAGTCGCACATCGCACCGGGGTAGTCTTGCAGCGAATAGCGGCGAAAGGCCCCTCGCCACGCCATGAGCGTGGCGCGTTCCTTTGGCCTGAGTTCGCGTTGCATCCACCGCTCGAAGACGCGCTGCCACGCCGCGACCTGCTGCACCTGATCGGCAGGCGGCAGCCGGAACTGATCCTCAAGCGCCAGCCAGCGGATCGCATTACGCAAAGTTTCAGGCCAGTCCCGACACAAAGGGCCGCTGGCCACGGCATCGATGGCCTCATAGCTACCGCCCCAACGGGGTGTCAGGTAGCTGGCATAGGCCTCGACCGCCTCGAAACAGCCAGGGAACCCGTTCAAGGCATGCCGCAACCAGTAGTCCCGCGCAGACCCCTGCTCGGCGAGCGGGCGCAAACTCAGGCACGAAGGCAACACGTGCGGCAGCTCGACCAGCGGTGCCAGTCCATATTTGACCAGCAACGGTGCAGCGGCCTCCTGCACTTCGACATCGGCATGGGCACTGGGCCGAAAGCGCGCCGGCCGGCCATGAAACAGCTCCACCAGCCAGCCTGGCTCACGAAAGTGCGCACTGATCTGCAACATACCGATCGCCGCCGCTACGGGCTGCGCGCATCGCTCGATGGCCCTCAGAAAGTGCGCCGCAGCCATTTCGCAGGCTTGCTCGGCGGCCAGCCAGCGCGCTGCAGACACCTCATGGGCGGGAGCCGTACCGCGAATATGGCAAGCACGATTGAAGCAGTGAAAGCCCATGGCCACCTGGGGGTGATAGGCCTTGGGGCAGGCTTCGATCCAAGCGTTGAGGCGCTGGGTCAGGGCCTTGCTGCCTTCGACATCCCAGTCGACCAGCATGTACCCCTGAACGGCCTCAAGGTAGGCCGGGCACTCCCCAGGGCGCGCTTGCCGCCACTGCGCCTGAAGGGTATCGAAGAAACGGTTGAGTTCAGTGAACTCATTGGCCTTGACCCGTTCCAGGATCTGCTGGCGGGTGCGAGTGAGTGATTGCACGGGCAGTACCTCAAGTCCATTTGCAGGCGATGCATTGCCATCCGATGGCAGGAAAGTAACGTTTAAACACTAAGCCATAGATTTGCCGGGTGCAAAGTTATTGGATCCATTTTTGTAATGACGTGAAAAACGAGGATGCACTCTTCTTGCTCCTGGCCTCCTGAGCCTCGCTATGCTTGGCAATACCGCACGAAGCGGCCCCTATTCGCGACAACGGAGCGTCCATGTCCCTTGCCCTCGTCCACAGCCGCGCCCAGGTTGGCGTGCAGGCACCGGCGGTCAGCGTCGAAACTCACCTGGCCAACGGGCTGCCCAATCTCACACTGGTCGGCCTGCCCGAAACCACGGTCAAGGAAAGCAAGGACCGGGTGCGCAGCGCCATCGTCAACTCCGGGCTGAACTACCCGCAAAGGCGCATCACCCAGAACCTGGCACCGGCAGACCTACCTAAGGATGGCGGGCGCTACGACCTGGCCATCGCCCTGGGCATCCTTGCCGCTGACGGTCAGGTGCCGGTGGCCACACTGACCGATATCGAATGCCTGGGCGAACTGGCGCTGTCTGGCAAGCTGCGCCCGGTTCAGGGCGTGCTGCCTGCGGCACTGGCGGCGCGCGAGGCTGGCCGGGCATTGGTAGTGCCACGGGAAAACGCCGAAGAGGCGAGCCTGGCGGGTGGGCTGGTGGTGTACGCGGTGGGGCACCTGCTGGAACTGGTGGCGCACCTCAACGGCCAGGTACCTCTGCCTCCCTTTGCCGCTAACGGTCTATTGCTGCACAGCCGCCCTTACCCCGACCTCAGCGAGGTGCAGGGCCAGGTAGCCGCCAAGCGTGCGTTACTGCTGGCGGCCTCAGGTGCTCATAACCTGCTGTTCACCGGCCCGCCCGGCACGGGCAAGACACTGCTCGCCAGCCGCCTGCCCGGCCTGCTGCCGCCGCTGGATGAACATGAAGCGCTGGAAGTGGCAGCCATCCAGTCGGTAAGCGGGCACAAACCCCTTGATAGCTGGCCGCAACGGCCGTTTCGCCATCCGCACCACTCAGCGTCCGGGCCCGCGCTGGTCGGCGGAGGCAGCCGGCCGCAACCAGGTGAAATCACCTTGGCGCACCATGGGGTACTGTTTCTCGATGAATTGCCGGAGTTTGAGCGTCGTGTACTTGAGGTGCTTCGCGAGCCGCTGGAGTCTGGCGAGATCGTGATTGCCCGGGCACGGGACAAAGTACGCTTTCCGGCGCGTTTCCAACTGGTGGCGGCCATGAACCCCTGCCCTTGCGGCTACCTGGGCGACCCCACCGGCCGCTGCCGCTGCAGCACCGAACAGATCCAGCGCTACCGCAACAAGCTTTCCGGCCCGCTGCTGGACCGCATCGATCTGCACCTTACCGTGGCGCGTGAAACCACCACGCTCAACAACCAACCTTGCGGCGAGACAAGCGCCGATGTGGCCGCCCAGGTGGCCGAGGCACGCGAGGTGCAGTACCGGCGGCAAGGCTGTGCCAATGCGTTTCTGGACCTCGAGGGGCTGCGCCGGCACTGCGAATTGTGCGCTGCCGACCAGGCCTGGCTGGAGAGTGCCTGCGAGCGCCTGACACTTTCCCTGCGCGCCGCCCACAGGCTGTTGAAGGTGGCCCGCACGCTGGCTGACCTGGAGGGGGCCAGTACGATTGCCAGGGCGCACCTGGCCGAAGCCCTGCAGTACCGGCCCGGAAGTCACTAGCCATCCGGCGGGCCCTTCATATGCGCACTCAATACTACCCATAGCGGCAATATATTTTGTGCGCAAAATAATAGCGCGCAATATTAGCTCCAGACAGAAAGCAATCGTCGCCACCCCTTACTGAATCTGGAGAACGACCATGACCCTTCGCACCGTATTCGCACTCACCCTCGCCACCCTTGCACTGGGCACCAGTGCCGGTACCTTTGCTCAGTCCACCGAAGCGACGCCCTACCACTACGGCATGAACCTGGACATCGCGCAAGTGATCAGCCTGGCCCCCTCGGCCACGATCCAGGGCCAGCCAAGCACCGCTACCATGACCTACCGAGACAGCACTGGCCAAGTCCGGAGCATTCGCTACTACCAGCCCGATAACGCTCAAGGCAACCAGAACTGAATGCCCATGCAAGATCGAACAAGGCCGTGCAAGCGGCCTTTTGCATTTGCAGGATCCTGGCATATTCAAAGCAACTGCTCGCGACACCCGTAGCGACAAGGCGTTACCTAAAACCTGTAATACTTAGACACATTTGAAAACAAAATGTAGTTGTACGACATCCTATCTACTGTGTTCGACTGCGCTCGTTTAAACAAGAACAATAACGGAGACATCCCCATGTCGAGCATTCATTCGGCCGAGGGCAGTGCTGCCGCACCCTCTCAAAGCCGCGTAACACGGCTGATCAAACTGCTGGGCCCAGGCATCATCGCGGTGTTGTCCTGGCTTGGCGCAGGTGATCTGATAACCTCATCCGTGGCAGGCGCCAACTACGGTTACGCCATGATGTGGGTACTGGCCGTTTCGTTGCTGCTCAGGTACCTCATCGTCAACATCATCGCCCGCTTCCAGCTGTGCAATAACCAAGGCATGACCATCCTCCAGGGGTACGCGCAACTGCACCCCATATTTGCCTGGTTCATGCTGGCCTACGCGCTGCTGATGGGCCACCTGATGAACGCCTACATGATCAAGGGCGCAGGCGAAGCGCTGGCGATGCTGTTGCGCATCGACTACCCGCTGCTGTGCTCGATGGCTGTGGTGCTGGCGGTGTGGATGCTGGTCGGGCGCAACATCTACGCCATGATCGAAGGCGTGATGAAGCTGCTGCTGGCGGTGATGACGCTGGCGTTTCTGGCACTGGCCGTAATGTCTGGCCCGGATGTGGCCGGTATCGTCAAAGGCACCATCGGCTTCAGCATCCCCGCCGACGAAGGCGTGCACGGTGCACTGCTGGTGGCGGTGTCGGTGATCGGCGCGGTGGCAGGCTCGGTGGCCAACTTCGTGCACCCCTACGTGATGCGCCAGAAGGGCTGGGTAGGCCCGCAACACAAACGCATCCAGCGCAATGACCTGCTGTTCGCCGTGTTCATCGGTATCGTCATCAACCTGGCCATCTGGATCGTCGGCGCGGAAATACTGCGGCCAAACGGCATCGAAGTGAAAACCCTCGGCGACCTGGGCAAGGCACTGGAAATATTCTTCGGCCCGATCGGCTGGTACATCTTCTTCATCGGTGTGTTCGCCACACTGTGCGCCAGCATTTCCGGCAAGACCACGGCCTTCCCGATGCTGATTACCGATGCCTTCCAGCATGTCCGCCCGCAGCGGCGTGAGCGTTACGGCAAAGAGTTCCACAAGGACCCGATGCACAAGTGGTTCATGCTGTTCATTCTGGTAACGCCGCTGATCTGGTCGATCCCGGGCATGCCCGACTTCGTGACCCTGACCATTGGCGTCAGTGCGTTGAACATCATTGGCTTGCCTGTCATTTCGCTGGGCCTGCTGATCATGTCGAACCAAAAGTCGCTGCTCAGCAAGCAATACCGCAACAACCTGTTCGAAAACATCGCGCTGGCATTCGCGACCGGGCTGGCGTTATGGGTGGCCTTCCAGTTGGGTGTGGATCTGCTCGGCCTGGGCTGAGCCCCTCGCCCCATCGCCGGCCTGCCGGCGATGGGGCACTGAAGGTCAACGCTGGCTGTTCTTGGCGAACGCGTTATCCCTGAGGCATGCGCTTGGGACCCTTGCCAAACAGGTCGACGCTGAAGCATCTGGCTTGAAGTTCACAAATGCCTTGCACTTGCCAGGGCTTCTTCGACAACCCCAAGCAAAACCTCTTCGCTGAATGGTTTGCCAAGGCATGCCAATGCCCCGTTGCGCATAGACGCCTGCACCGCCAAATCATCCCAGTGCGCCGACATACAGATCACCGGCAACCGCCAGCCCAACCGCGCCAGTTCCCGCTGAACCTCCAGGCCGCTCAGCCCAGGCATCTTCAGGTCCAACAGCACACACCCGGCCATCGGTGCCAGCTCAGAGGCCAGCAACTCTTCACCCGAGGCGAACAGCAACGTGGCAACCCCGGCCGAACGCAACAGGTTGGCCAAGCTTTTTCGCACTGAAGCATCGTCATCAACGATACACACCACTCCGTTCATGCCGGGCCCTGGCCCTCGGCACACGACTCGATGACGTTGTGCATGGCGACCAGTTCGACCAGTGAGCGCGACTGCATCTTGTTCATGATGTTCTTCTTGTGGACCTTCGTGGTCACCTCGCTGGTGCCGATCTGCTTGGCAATCTGTTTGTGCGAAAGGCCATCGACCACCAACGAGAACACCTGACGCTCACGCTGGGTAAGGCGCTGGTATTTCTCCTTCACCTGCCGCGCTCGATGCCATTTGCGACCTTGCACCAAGGCCCGTGCGCGCGCCGCGTCGAGTACCGTCAGCAACTGCGCTTCGTCAAAGGGCTTGGTCAGAAACTCCACCGCACCTGCGCGCATGGCCTGCACCGTCATGGGGATGGTGCCGTAACCGGTCATGAAGATGACCGGCCAGGGCAGGTCGAGCCGACGCAGTACATCCTGGACCTCCAGCCCGCTGGCCTCCGGCAGGTTCATGTCCAGCAACAGGCACGCGTAGGGCGTATCTGCCTGGCCTTCGAACAGTTCTTCAGCCGAGGCATACAACCGATGCGCGATATCCTGTGAACGGAACAGCCGCGCCAGAGCCTTGCGCACCGCCGGGTCGTCATCCACCACCAGCACCGGCACGCTGGCACTGTCGCCCAGATCTACCAGGCCCTCTGCCGCGTCCTCCAAGGGTGGCTTACCCAGGGCAGTGCGCGGCAGATCGAGGACAACGTCGACAGCCAGCCGGTAGCCACGCCGTGGTACCGTCTGGATCAGACCCGGGGCGCCAAAGGCCTTGCGCAGCAAAGAGACCTGCACCTGCAGGTTGTTGTCTTCAACCACCGTGCCCGCCCAGACCTGGCTGAACAGCTCGTCTTTGCCGACCACGCGGCCCTTGGCCTTGATCAAGGTGGCCAGCACCTCGAACGCACGCCCGCCCAAAGGCACCGGCTTGCCGTCGACGAAGGCTTCTCGCCGCTCCAACGATACTTGGGCATTGCCTAATCGGATCATGGGCTTCATCTCGCGGGCACGGGCGGTTGCGCGGCCTTGTGCAATCTAGGCCAGCGGGCGCGATCTAACAATTATCCCGAGGGATAGGTTGGCATCAGGACTATACAAGCGTGCGCCGCTGCACCGGGGCTCATAACGGTCAAGATGGTGCCCAATCCTGCCAAGCTGCCTCCCTGCATCAAGGGCAAGGGTTTCGCTGCGTATACTCGCGCCTCTGGATGTCGCCAAGCAGGGGGTGATGGATGCTCGATGAACGCCTTGTGCACGGGCACGTCGACTACGTTCAGTCTATTGACGAAGGCTGGTTGAACCGGTGTGACATCACGCAACGGGGCCAGCTAGGCGACCTCACTTACTTCCGCCTGCACGACCCTGTCACACGCCTGGCCTGGCTAGCCGTGCGCGCCCCGGTCGAAGCGCCCGCCGCCTGCCAACGCCTGGAACGCGACTACCGCCTGCACCTTGACCCTGAGTGGGCGGTGCTCCCTTCGGCTTTTCTGCGCTGCGCCGAAGGCTCATTGCTGGTATACCCGGCAGGCCGTTCGGTCGCGGACCTCATCGCCCAAGGCCCGGCGGCGATTGCGACTTTTCTCGGCGTTGCGGTAAACGCTGCGAAGGCTCTGGCGCAGGCTCATGAGCACAATGTGCTGCATGGGGCCTTGCAACCGGAACATATCTGCATCGGCAAAGCGCAGCGTGTGCGGCTTGGTTTTTTCAGCGCCGACACTCAGGCACAGGGCAGCGCACAGCAAACGCCCATCGGCAACTGGGCCTACCTGGCACCGGAGCAACTCTGCCCCCATGGCACCAGCCGCGATCAGCGCAGCGACATCTATGCCTTGGGCGCGATCCTCTACCAGTTGCTCCTGGGCGAGCTACCCTTGCGCGGGCGCGACAAGCTGCACTGGCGCCAGCTACATGCCGGCGTGCAGCCGCGGGCAGCCAACGAAGTCGATGCCAGGGTGCCGCTGGCGCTAAGCGACATCCTCGCCAAAGCGCTGGCCAAAGAGCCTGAAGCCCGTTACCAGAGCGCACGTGCCCTGGCCATCGACCTTGACCATTGTCAGCGGCAGTGGGCCACCACGCAGGCCATCGAAGGCTTTGAACCAGGCAGCGCGGACGGTATCGCGCCCAGCCGCGAACGCCTGTACGGTCGCGATGCCGAGCAGAAGGTGATCGCTCTGCTGATGAAAGCCGTGCGCCGTAACAGCACACCGCAAGCGCTGTTCATCAGCGGTGCGACCGGCATGGGCAAGTCGCGCCTTGTCGAGACGGCGCTGAGGGCCGATGCCCACGGCTATTGGGCCATCGGCAAATGCAACAGCCTCGAACAGGCAGTGCCCTACGCGCCCTGGATCGAAATTCTGCAGTCGCTGGCCACGCAGTTGCTGGCCAAAAACAGCCAAGACCTCGAAACGCTGCGCCGCGAGATCCTGCGCCGGCTAAAAGGCCGTGGCCGCCTGCTGGGCAAGCTGGCGCCAGACCTCAACCTGATCATCGGCCCACTGCCTGAACTGCCGGAAAAACCTTCGCGGTTGGCCTTGCAGAAAGAGCTCAAGGCCATAGTCGAGTTCCTCCATGTACTCAGCCGGCCGGGCCACCCGCTGGTGCTGTTCCTGGACGACATGCAGTGGGCCGACGATGGCACCCAGCACTTGCTGGCGGAGCTGTTCGCCAAACCGCCGGGCAACCTCTTGCTGATTTTCGCCCGGCGCAACGATGCCCACCCCAGCAGCAATGCCCTGACGCCTGCAGCCCCGGTACGCAGCACCACCTTGAACCTGCGCCCGCTTACCGTGAGCGCTGTGACAGCGCTTATCGGCGAGCGCTACCACGTGCAGCCCGAGGCTGCTCTGGAGGTTGCGCAACTGGTGCACGACAAGACCGCGGGCAACCCGTTTTTCATCAACCAGATCCTCACCGCGATGGTCGAGGATGGGCTGTTTACGTTCGACACCCAAGCCATGCGCTGGTCATGGTCATTGGAAGCGGTGTCGCGCCACCGTTACGCCGATAACGTCGCCGACCTGATGGTCCAGCGCATGGTGCGCCTGCCCCCTGCCCAGCGCGATACGCTGCGCATTGCCAGCGCGGTCGGCAACCGTTGCGATGAGCGGCTGCTTGAGCACATCCTGGGGCTGCCTGCCGGGCTCTGCGCCGAATCGCTCCGAGCACTGACTGCCGCGGGCTTCCTGCTGCCGGGTAACAAGGGCCTGGGTTTCGCCCATGACCGTGTACAGGGCGCCGCCTACGCACTCACGCCGCTGCGTGAACGGGCACAGCTGCATGCGCAGATCGCGCACGCCATGCTGCACACATGGCAAGACGACCTGAACGATGCCGTCTTCGATATTGCCAACCAGCTGCAACGCACCGGCGGCCAGGCGTTTGAAACGAATACCTGCGAGGCCTTCCTGCCATTACTGCGCGAGGCCGCCCTGCGAGCGCGCGACAGTGGTGCCATTGACCAGGCGGCAGGCTACCTGCACACCGCCGACCCTATGCTGCGCGTCAGCGGGACACCTTCCGCCCATGCGCAACACGCTTTTAGCATCGCCTGCTTGGCAGCGGAGTGCGACATGCAGCTGTCACGCATGCCGCAGGCTCAGGCCCGTCTCGCCGATTGCCAGAAACGGGCGAGAACGCCCCTTGACCAGGCGCAGGTTTGCAGGCTGCAGGCACGCTTGCATACCTTGCACTGCGACTATCAGGCGGCCATCAGTGCAGCGCTTTACGGCCTCGAGCTACTGGGCATCACCCTGGACCGCGGTAGCAATCAGGCCCAGGTCGAGGCCAGCTTCGCCGTTGTGCAGGCCCTGATCGAGCGCAAAGGCCGCCACTGCCTGGAGTCACTGCCGCGGTGCAATGCGCAGGAGGTGACGGTCGCCGTTGGCCTGCTGGCGACCCTTTCATCGTCTTTTTTCGTCCAGGACGATATTTGTTTCCTGCACTTGGCCAAGCTCGTGGAGTTGTCCCTGAGCCAGGGCGTTGCGCCCGGCAGCACCTATGGGCTGGCCTGGTACGGGGTGATGATCGCCGAGCGTTTCGGTGCCTACCACGATGGGCATGCCTGCTGCCTGGCGGCACTGAAACTGATCGAGCGTCACGGCTTCGAGGCAGACCTGACCAGCGCCCTGCTTGCCCTGGACCAGGTCAGTGCCTGGACTGCCCCCATGGAATTCGCCCGGCGCACCGCCCTGGAGGCTGTTGATTCAGGCCGCTTGAGCGGCGACCTGGCAATGAGTTGCTATGCCTGCAATCACTTGGTCTCGGACTCGCTGTTCATGGGGCGCTACCTGCCGGAAGTTGCCGATGAAGTGGCACAAGGCTTGGCCACCGTGCGCAGGTACAACTACAGCGACATTGAACATATCCTCTTGGCCCAACAAGCATTCGTCGCCGACCTGTGCGGCACCCCCTGCTCAGGCTCGTCCGGGGAGGTAAGATCACCAACGACCCTGTTCTTCAAACACCTGTTCAGCGGCATGTCGGCCTTCTACCTGGGCAACATCAAGCAGGCCATACACAGCCTTGCCTGTGCGGACGAGCATGCCTGGGCGGCACCTGCGCACATCAACCTGGCGGACTACTACCTGTTCCATGGCCTGGCGCTGGGCAGCCCCGAGGCACCTGGCAGCCTTGCCAGCAAACTGGCCGCGCTGCAAGCCGCGCGCGTGCGTTTTGCCAGTTGGGCGAACTTCAACCCGGTTACCTTCCGCAACAAGCTGCTGTTGATAGAAGGGGTCATCGCCAAACTCAATAACGACGGCATGGCCGCCATCCGCTGCTTCGATCAGGCACAGATCGCCGCCACCACTGCCGGGTTCATTCATGAGCAGGCCCTGGCTCACGAACAACTGGCCGAGGTATGCATCCCTAACGGCTTGATCTCTGGCGCCAACCTGCACCTGCGCATTGCCCGCGACTGTTTTCATATCTGGGGCGCGACTGGCAAAGTGCGCCAACTCGAGACACTGCACCCGTTCCTGCGCACCCAGCCGGTACAAGAAACCCACCGTTCGTCCAGCCAGGCGCGGCTGGACCTGGAAGCGGGTATCGAAGCTGCACGGGCGCTGTCCGAAGAGGTGTTGCTCGAAGGCCTCATCGAGACGCTGATGGGCCACCTGACCCAGCACTCCGGCGCCGATCACGGCGCACTGCTGATCGTCAGCGGCGCGGAGTTCCAGATGGCCGCCCTGGCCTATATCGATGATGTCGGCCTGCATGTGCACATGGACAACTGCCAGAAATTCCTGACCCAGGCCCCGCTGTCGATCATCAACGCCACCATGCGCACCAAGAAACCGCTGGTGCTCGACGATGCCCTGAGCGAATGCCCGGAAGCCTTCCGCCAAGAGCTGCAGGCGCGCAATGCGCGCTCGGTACTGTGCCTGCCATTGGTGATCCAGGGTGTGCTGATCGGCTTGGTTTACCTGGAGAACCGCCTGGTGCCGAACCTGTTCGGCAGCCAGCGCCTGGCCATGCTGGAGATTCTGGCCTCGCAAGCGGCGGTGTCGCTGCAGACGGCAAAGTTCTATACGCGCCTGGCCGAAGACAACCAGACTCGCGCGCAGATGGAAGCCGAACTGCGCCGTTCACGTGCGCAGCTTGCCAGCAGTGCGCACCAGCAGGTGATGAACGAGCTTTCGGCATCCATCGCCCACGAGATCAGCCAGCCGCTTCTGGGTATCGCCGCCAATGCCGCAGCCAGCCTGCGCTGGCTCAAGCGCGAAACACCTGATCTGAAGGAAGCCATTGCCGGCCTGGAAGACATTCGCAACGACAGCGAGCGCGCCGCCAACATCGTGCGGGCACTGCGCTCGCTGGCCAAACAAACGCCGATGCAGCTCAAGGCGGTGAAGCTGGACGACCTGATTCTGGAAGTAGTGCGGCTGACCTCTGGGGATGCCGGCAAATGCAAGGTGGAGGTGCAGACCAGATTGCATGCCGGGGTAAGCGTGATGGCCGACCCCGTGCAATTGCAGCAGTTGGTGTTCAACCTCATCACCAATGCGCTGGAGGCGCTGGCGGGCTATCGCAGCGATGGATTGCTGCAGATTTCATCCGAGGTGCTGGCAGACAAAGTGCAGATCTGCGTCGATGATAACGGCCCGGGCATCGCTCCGGAGGAGCGGGATCAGGTATTCGGCGCGTTCTATACGACCAAGAGCGGCGGTTTGGGGATGGGCCTGGCGATCTGCAATTCGGTGGTACAGGCCCATGGGGGGCAGTTGCAGGCGCAGGTTTCGGCACTGGGTGGGTGCAGGATTCGGCTTACCCTCGCGCTGCAGCAGCCCTGAATTCTCCTTTCGGCACCGGCCAATGGCCGGCAAGCGCCCTCAGCTAGCCCAGTTGCTCAAGCTCGATCGGCCCTGCACTTGGACTGCCCCCGAAAGCTGGCACAATCCAAGCGGGAGCCGGCTTGACCGGCGGTTGGGCCGCCTAGCGGCCCTCGCGTCACATCAACGCGCGCTCAACGCCGCATAGCTGTTCATCAGGTTGCGGTAGTTGGGAATGCGCTGTGACAGCAGATTGCCCAGCCCCTCGATATCGTTGCGCCAGTCACGGTGCAGCTCACAGGCCACCGAGAACCAGTTCATCATCTGCGCGCCCGCCTCGGTCATGCGGACCCACGCCGCCTGCTGCACGGTTTGATTGAAGGTGCCTGAGGCATCGGTCACCACGAAGACCTCGAAACCCTCGGCCAGTGCCGACAGGGTGGGGAACGCTACGCACACGTCGGTAACCACACCGGCGATGATCAGTTGCTTGCGGCCGGTGGCCTTGATTGCCTTGACGAAGTCTTCGTTGTCCCAGGCATTGATCTGGCCAGGGCGGGCAATGTAAGGCGCGTCCGGGAACATCTCTTTCAGTTCAGGCACCAGCGGGCCATTGGGACCTTGCTCGAAGCTGGTGGTAAGGATGGTCGGCAGCCCGAAGAACTTGGCCAGGTCGCCCAGCGCCAGAACGTTGTTCTTGAATTCGTTTGGCGAAAAGTCCTGCACAAGTGAGATAAGGCCAGTCTGGTGATCGACCAGCAACACCACGGCGTCGTCTTTGTTCAGGCGCTTGTAATCGGGTTGGCTCATTGGGGTAACTCCTTGGGTAGGGAAAATGGCCTCGGCACTGTTCCGAGGGCTTATACCTGTGGATAAAAACGTCTTAAGGATGGGCATCGATGCGCGCTGCTCGGCGCCAGGCCTTGGGCGGCTGGCCTACCAGGCGGCTGAAGGCGCGAGTGAAATGGGCCTGGTCGCAAAAACCGCACTCAAGGCTCACATGGGTAATGGGCGCCTCGGTGGCCAACAGACGCTTTGCCTTCTCCATCCGCGCCAGCAGTCGCCAGGCCTGGGGCGAAAGGCCGGTATTGACCTTGAAGGCACGGGAGAAGTGGCTCCGGGTGAGGTTGCACACCCCTGCGATCTCTATGATCGACAGCGAACTGCGCAGCATCAGTTCCTTGGCCTGGCGTAACCGTGTGGGGGTCAGGGCACCGGGGGAATGAGGGTTGTCTTCGGGCAAACCAGGGTTCATGGCGACTCTCCTGTTCAATGCAGAAAGTCTCACCCTCGGTGCATGACAAAGTCCTGAGCCGAACCTGAAGAGTTCTTAATTGTGCACTGCTGGCCCCAAGGCCTCACCGATACCTTAAAATGCACGCCGAATTCAGCTTCGGGCCGCAGCAGCGGCCAGCATTCAAGGCGTAAGAGGTATGCAGGAAAATCGCGCTCATCGCACCGTGGCCATGGTGCTGTTCAACGATGTGCTATTGCTGGATGTCACGGGGCCCATGGACGCCTTCGCCATCGCCAACCGGTTCTTGCCCGAAGACAGGCGCTATCGGCTGATCACCGTGGCTGAAAGCCAAAGTGCCATTCGGGGGTCCTGTGGCCTGAACGTCATCGCAGACCTGCGCCTGGAGGACCTGCCAGGCAACGTCGACCTGCTACTGGTGCCCGGTGGGCCAGGAGCCTATGACGTCGCCCTGCCCACGCTGGAGCGCTGGCTTGGGCACGCCGTGCACAGTGCCAAACGCTTCGGCGCCATCTGCACCGGAGTGTTCTTGCTGGGGCGGGCCGGGCTGCTGAGCGGCTACCGCTGTACCACCCACTGGAATTATGTGGAACGCCTGGCCCGCGCATTCCCCGAAGCGAAAGTCGAGACCGAGCAGATCTATGTGGTCGACCGTGGCCTGATCACTTCAGGTGGTATCACCGCAGGTATCGACCTGGCGTTGGCCATCGTGGCAGAAGATCACGGCAAGGCGCTGGCCTTGGAGGTGGCCAAGGTGCTGCTGGTCGCCCGTCATCGCCAGGGTGGGCAGGCGCCCTACGGTCCGCTGCTCGCTGCGGTGCCACGGGACGGCTCGGTGATAGCACGCGTACAAGCGTATGTCGTCGACCATATCGACCAAGCCTTCACTGTGCAGAAGATGGCCGACCTGGTGGCAATGAGCGGGCGCAATTTCGCTCGTACCTTTCAGCGTGAGGTGGGCATCACGCCGATGCAGTACCTGCAGAACGCGCGTATCGATCAGGCACGCAAACTGCTCGAAGGCAGCGACCGTCCTTTGAAGGTGGTGGCGGCGCAATGTGGGTTTGGCAGTGACCGGCATATGCGCAAAGTGTTCTGCGAGCGGCTAGGCATGACGCCGGCGCAGTACCGGGCGCAGTTCGGCGGCAGTTGAGCTGAGCGTTCCGCGTTGCCCGGGAAGCGCCAGGTAAAACTGTCACACTTGGTGGGACAATGTTTCTCTCCTGCGGCAGATTGTCTTAGGCAGCCGCAATCCCCAGAATTGCCCGCCACACTGTTCTAACGCTGCCCCGGCAGCTCATGGAGTTCGAGCCAATGCCACACGAAGGCAGCCTTCTGCAAACCGCGGTGATCTTCCTGTTCGCCGCCGTCCTTGCCGTACCCTTGGCCAAACGCCTGCAACTGGGCGCCGTGATCGGCTACCTGCTGGCGGGCGTGGCCATCGGCCCACAGGCCTTGGGCCTGATCCGCGACACCGAAAGCGTGGCGCACATTTCCGAACTGGGCGTGGTCCTGTTGCTGTTCATCATCGGCCTGGAACTGTCGCCCAAGCGCCTGTGGCTGATGCGCAAGTCAGTGTTCGGCGTCGGTACGGCACAGGTGCTGCTGACCGGTGCACTGATCGGCGCCATTGCCCTGTTCGGTTTCGGCCAGTCACTCTCGGCCGCCCTCGTGGTCGGCCTTGGCCTGGCCCTGTCTTCCACCGCCCTGGGCCTGCAGAGCCTGGCCGAGAGCAAGCAGCTCAACGCCCCGCATGGCCGCCTGGCGTTCGCCATCCTGCTGTTCCAGGACATTGCCGCGATCCCGCTGATAGCCCTGGTGCCACTGCTGGCTGCCAGCGGCCCGGACACCAGCCACGGTGACAGCCTGCAGCATGGCCTGAATGTCTTCGCCAGTATCGCAGTGGTGATCGTCGGCGGGCGCTACCTGCTGCGCCCGGTGTTCCGCATCGTGGCCCGCACCGGCCTGCCTGAAGTGTCCACCGCCACCGCGTTGCTGGTGGTGATCGGTACCGCCTGGCTGATGGAGGAAGCCGGTATTTCCATGGCCCTGGGCGCCTTCCTCGCGGGCTTGCTGCTGGCCGACTCGGAATACCGGCATGAGCTGGAATCACAGATCGAACCGTTCAAAGGCCTGCTGCTGGGGCTGTTTTTCATGAGTGTGGGTATGGGTGCAAACCTGCGCCTGCTGCTGGAAATGCCACTGGTTCTGCTGGGCCTGACCCTGCTGTTGGTGACGGTCAAACTGGTGCTGCTGATGGGTGTCGGCCGCTTGGCCGGTGGCCTGAACAGCGCCAGTGCACTGCGCCTGGGGATGGTACTGGCCGCCGGTGGTGAGTTTGCCTTCGTGGTGTTCAAGCTGGGCAAGGACCAGGGCCTGTTCGACACCCAGACCTACGACCTGCTGCTGATGACCATCACCCTGTCGATGGCCATCACCCCGCTGCTGATGCTCGGCTGCGCCCGTGCCCTCAAGCGCACGCAGCCTGCGCGTGAAGTACCTGAGCAATACAAAGCCATCGATGCCGGTACCCCGCGTGTGGTGATCGTCGGCATGGGCCGCATGGGGCAGATCGTTTCACGCATCCTGCGTGCGCAGAAAATCCCTTTCGTGGCCCTGGAAACCTCGGTGGACGCCATCGAGATGACCCGTATGTTCGAACAGGCGCCGGTGTTTTACGGCGACCCACAGCGCCCCGAAGTGCTGCACGCTGCCAAGGTCGGCGAAGCGGAATACTTCATCATTACCACCGACGACCCGGAGGTGACCATACGCACGGCAGAGCGAGTCAAGCGCCTGTACCCTCACCTCAAAGTGCTGGCACGCGCGCGTAACCGGCAGCATGTGCACAAGCTGGTGGACGTTGGTGCAGAGCCTATTCGCGAGACGTTCTATTCGAGCCTGGAAATGACCCGCCGGGCGCTGGTCGGGTTGGGGCTGAGCAGTGAACAGGCGGCGGACCGCATCGATCGGTTTGCCCAGCATGACGAGGAAGTGCTGGAGGCGCAGGGGCAGGTGCGTGATGACCGGGCCAAGGTGATGCAGACGGCCAAGGAAGCGCGGATGGAGTTGGAGCGATTGTTCGATTCGGATGCGGATTGAGGCTTGTACGTCGAAGACAAAGAGGGCTCAGGCGTAATGCCAGCCAGTTAAGTGATCCGGGGCCGCTTTGCGGCCCATCGCCGGCAAGCCGGCTCCCACCACGACCGTGCTGTTCTTCAGGCCTGTGCTTTACCTGAGGAAGCAAGCGTCTTGCCCAATCTCTAAAAGCTGACGCAATCCATGTGGGAGCCGGGCTTGCCGGCGATGGGCCGCAAAGCGGCCCCAAGTACTCGCTGGCCCCGTCGAGCGCTCGGGCTATTACAGCGCTGCTAGGGGGCTGCTGCGCAGCCCTGATAACGCTAACTGTCTGGCATTAGTCTCAGCCCATCTTTTGGGTGTCCGTCACATTTTCTAGAAACGACAAGACGCCAGTTAGCGATATGTGAAAGTAGCGCTGGGTACATCAACCGGGCCGTTCGAGGCGTGGGAGGTCGCTTACACCCATGGCACCAATAGGCTCGCCTTCATCATGCAGTGCGGTGCAAAGGCACTGAACAAACGTCGTCATGGGAAGCTGTTCTACAAGCGATACGGTGTGCTGTCGAACAAAGAAAAGGGCCACTGTCACCAGTGGCCCTGTAATCATGCTTGATATTCATACACCCTCAAGCCAGGGTGTGGAGGTCTAACCCGACGTTGATGATCCAGCCATCGACAGGGTTCCTCCACCAGCGAGTGCCGCTGGATGGCAGCTGGTTTCGCGCTCCAGCAAAACGCTGACAATACTTCTGAATCAAGTAACGATGGCCCCTTTTGCAGGAGCCATCCGTCAAGTTGCTGTGTATTACTTCCCAGCAGTCAACGCGTTATAGCTGGTCATCAGGTTGCGGTAATCCGGGATGTGGTTGGAGCACAGCGCCGCCAGCCCTTCAACATCGTTGCGCCAGTCGCGGTGCAGTTCACATGCCACGCCGAACCAGGTCATCAGTTGTGCGCCAGCCTGGCTCATGCGGTCGTGGGCAGCGTCGCGGGTCATGGCGTTGAAGGTGCCGGAGGCATCGGTCACCACGAACACCTCGAACTCTTCTTCCAGTGCCGACAGCGCCGGGAAGGCTACACACACCTCGGTCACTACACCGGCGATGATCAGCTGCTTCTTGCCGGTGGCCTTCACCGCCTTGACGAAGTCTTCGTTGTCCCAGGCGTTGATCTGGCCAGGGCGGGCGATGTAAGGGGCGTCCGGGAACAGTGCTTTTAGCTCCGGTACCAGCGGGCCGTTGGGGCCTTGTTCGAAGCTGGTGGTGAGGATGGTCGGCAGGTTGAAGAACTTGGCGAGGTCCGCCAGGGCCAGCACGTTGTTCTTGAACTTGTCCGGCTCGATGTCACGCACCAGCGACAGCAGCCCCGCCTGGTGGTCCACCAGCAGCACGGCGGCGTCGTCTTTGTTGAGGCGGTTGTAGGTGTATTTGCTCATGTTCTGTGCTCCTGAGGTTTATGAATTTTTCAGCAATCTGGGGTGTTTCGCGTTGATGGGCACAGATTAAAATCATCACCTTTAGAGCGGTAGACTGCGAAAATTGCCCTTAGCGTTCCACCTGGAGAACGATCATTGGAAGACCTGAACTCCCTCTACTATTTCACCCAGGTGGTCGAGCACGGCGGCTTCGCCCCGGCCGGGCGGGCGCTGGACATGCCCAAGTCGAAACTCAGCCGCCGCATCGCCGACCTTGAGGACCGCCTGGGCGTGCGCCTGCTGCACCGCACCAGCCGGCACTGCTCGCTCACCGAGATCGGCCAGGCCTACTACAACCGTTGCCTGGCCATGCGTGTAGAGGCCGAAGGTGCAGCGGAAATCATCGAGCGCAACCGCAGCGAGCCGCGCGGCTTGGTGCGCATCAGCTGCCCGACCACACTGCTCAACTCCTGGGTCGGGCCAATGCTCACCCGCTACATGCTCAAGTACCCACAGGTAGAGCTGTTCATCGAGAGCACCAACCGCCGCGTCGACCTGCTGCACGAGGGCTTCGACGTGGCGCTGCGCGTGCGCTTCCCGCCGCTGGAAAACACCGACATGGTGATGAAGGTGCTGAGCAACAGCACCCAGTGCCTGGTGGGGCACCCGCAGTATCTGCAGCAGTTGCCCAAGGGCTTCGACCCGCAGCTGCTCGGCACGCTGCCCAGCGTGCACTGGGGTAGCGCCCAGCGCGATTACCAGTGGGAGCTGTTCCAGGGCGAGGACATGAGCCGCAGCATCGTGATCCCGCACACACCGCGCATGGTCACCGATGACCTGTTTGCCCTGCGCCATTTCGTGGTGGCCGGGGTGGGTATCGCGCACTTGCCACGGGTGGCAGTGCGCGAAGATCTGGCCGAAGGCCGTTTGGTGGAGCTGTTGCCGCAGTGGCACCCACGCTGCGGCATCGTGCATGCCATTTTCCCTTCGCGGCGTGGGTTGTTGCCGTCGGTGCGGTCGCTGATCGACCACCTGGCGGAGGAATTCGCGATCAGCGACATGGCCTGAACCAGCGCACGCTTCCAAAACCTTGTTCTACGCTTGCCCCACAGTCCCGGATCATTCAACCAGAGGTGAGGCCTGAAGAACTGCGCGGTCGCGGTGGGAGCGGCCTTGCCGGCGATGGGCTGCGTAGCAGCCCTGATAACACGAACTGACTGGCATAACCGCAGGGGGGCCACTCTTCACATCAGCTCAAAACGCAAAGCACGAACAGCCCAAGGCCCCCCAGAAGCCCTGGTAGTCATTCACCGGCACACTCGAATGCCGCGCTTTTTCATGGCTGTGCGCATGCACCCCGCAAGGCCCGCTGCACTGGTGCACCGCTGCAGCCAATGAGGGCGTACCCACGCGCCAATGCCCCGGCACCTTGACCACTGGCGACCACTCCGGCAATACCGGGACCTGTGGCGGGCCGAGCTTGTCGAATTCGCCAGCGCCGTACACGACCTTGCCGTCGACGATAGTCAGTACCGACTCGATGCCCTTGATCGCCTCTTCATCAACGCTGAAGAAATCCAGCGACAGCGCCGCCAGGTCCGCCAGCTGGCCAACCTTGATCTGGCCTTTCTTGCCCTGCTCGCTGGAGAACCACGCGCTGCCCTGGGTGAACAGTTGCAGCGCGGTATCGCGGCTCAGGCCCTCCGGGTACAGCGCCATGCCGCCCACCGTCTTGCCGCTGACCAACCAGTACAGCGACGTCCAAGGGTTGTAGCTGGAGACCCGGGTGGCGTCGGTACCGGCGCCCACAGGCACACCCATTTCGAGCATGCGCTTGATCGGCGGGGTCTGCTCGGCGGCCTTCGCACCGTAGCGATCGACGAAGTACTCACCCTGGAACGCCATGCGGTCCTGGATGGCAATACCGCCGCCCAGCGCACGCACGCGCTCGATGTTCTGAGGCGTGATGGTCTCGGCGTGGTCGAAGAACCAGGGCAACCCGTTGAACGGGATATCGCGGTTGACCTTCTCGAACACGTCGAGCATGCGCGTGATCGATTCGTTGTAGGTGGCGTGCAGGCGGAACGGCCAGCGCTGCTCGACCAGGTGGCGCACCACCGGTTCCAGCTCCTCTTCCATGGTTTGTGGCAGGTCCGGGCGCGGTTCGAGGAAGTCCTCGAAGTCGGCGGCTGAGAACACCAGCATCTCACCGGCGCCGTTATGGCGCAGGAAGTCGGTGCCGCTGTGCAGCTTGACACTGGAAGTCCACTTCCTGAAGTCGTCCAGCTCTTCCTTGGGCTTTTGGGTGAACAGGTTGTAGGCGATGCGCACCGTCAGCTGGTCGCTGTCGGCCAGTTCCTGAATCACCGCGTAGTCGTCGGGGAAGTTCTGGTAGCCGCCCCCTGCGTCGATGGCGCTGGTCAGGCCCAGGCGGTTGAGCTCACGCATGAACTGGCGGGTCGAGTTGACCTGGTACTCCAGCGGCAGCTTAGGCCCTTTGGCCAAGGTTGCGTAAAGGATCATCGCGTTGGGGCGGGCGATGAGCATGCCAGTGGGGTTGCCGAACTTGTCGCGCTGAATTTCACCGCCCGGTGGGTTCGGCGTGTCCTTGCTGTAGCCCACGGCCTTGAGCGCGGCGCGGTTGAGCAGTGCGCGGTCGTACAGGTGCAGCAGAAACACCGGGGTATCGGGCGCAGCCTGGTTGATTTCTTCCAGGGTGGGCATGCGTTTTTCAGCGAACTGGAATTCGTTCCAGCCACCGACCACGCGCACCCATTGCGGCGTTGGCGTGCGCGCCGCCTGGTCCTTGAGCATGCGCAGGGCATCGGCTACCGACGGCACACCTTCCCAGCGCAGTTCAAGGTTGTAGTTCAGACCGCCGCGGATCAGGTGCAGGTGCGAGTCGTTCAGGCCCGGGATCACCGTGCGCTGCTTCAGGTCGATGATCTGCGTGGCAGCACCCTTGTGGGCCATGGCCTCGGCGTCGTTGCCCACGGCAATGAATCGGCCATCTTTGATGGCGACGGCAGTGGCGGTGGGCTTTTCACGGTCGACTGTATGCAGTTTGCCGTTGAACAGGATCAGGTCGGCGGTCATGGAACCTCCTTGGATGGATGCGTGGGCGGAGCCGGCGGCGCCGGTGAAGGGCAATGCGGACCAGAGCGCGCCGGCGGCACCGAGCACGGTACTGGTGGCAAGGAACTGGCGACGGGTCTTGTCGTTGGGGTCCTGGGACATGGTCTTCTCCGTCTGGGTGCGGCGGCGGCAGCGGCAACTGCGGAGCATGCCGCTTCAAGCCTGGCTAGGGATTGCATGGATGTGCGGTGGGTTGAAGAAGGTTAGCCCTGTTCACGTTTTGTGCTGGCAGGGCCGGCGATGGGCCGCAACGCGGCCCTAGCCTGCTCAGCGGTTCAGGAACGCCAGCAGGTCTTCATTGAGCTGCTGCGCATGGGTCACTGCGAACCCGTGCGGCGCCCCGCTGTACACCTTCAGCTCAGCCCCCCGAATCAACTCCGCAGCCCGCTTGCCGGTAGTCTCGAACGGTACGATCTGATCGTCGTCACCGTGGACCACCAAGGTCGGTACATCGATCTTGGCCATGTCCGGGCGGAAGTCGGTTTCAGAGAACGCACTGACGCAATCCAGCGTGGCCTTGATCGAAGCCATCAGCGCAATGTTCAGGGTCTGCGTCTGCACCCCCTGAGACACCTGCTGCCCATGGTTCAGCCCATAGAACGGCGTGGCGAAATCAGCGATGAACTGCGCCCGATCCGCCCGCAGGCCAGCCTGGATACCGTCGAATACCGAGGTGTCGACACCCTCCGGGTTATCGTCGCGCTTCCCGAACACCGGCGTCACCGCGCCCAGCAACACCAGCCCGGCAACCCGTGCGCTGCCATGGCGGGCGATGTAGCGGCTGACGTCGCCGCCACCCATGGAGAAGCCCACCAGGGTCACGTCGCGCAGGTCGAGGTGCTCGATCAGCTGGGCGATGTCGTCAGCGAAGGTGTCGTAGTCATAACCGTTCCACGGCTGGCCCGAGCGGCCGAAACCACGGCGGTCGAAGGCGATTGCGCGGTAGCCGCGGCTGGCCAGGTACTCCATCTGCGAGTCCCACATGTCGGCATCCAGCGGCCAGCCGTGGCTGAACAGCACGGGCTTGCCGCTGCCCCAGTCCTTGTAATAGATCGAAGTGCCATCGCGGGTAACGAGCGTAGTCATGTCTGTATCTCCTTGAAGTGTCTTGGTTGAGAGATGAATCAGCTGCGCAGCCAGTTGGCGCAACGACGGGTTACCCAGGGCATGATGAAAAACACCACGGGCAGGATCACGAACAGGTTGACGATCAGGTTGCCTGTGACCATCCCGCCAAACTGCGGGAAGCGGATGAAGAACGGCGCCAGCAATTGCGGAATGATCATGGTCATCGGGCAGATCACCAGGTAGGTCAGCAGGGCCTGCTTCCAGCGCGGCGGTTGCGCGGACGTCATGCTGGGCGGTGTGAACCAGAACTCCGGGTCTTCATGCACCTGGGTGTGGTCGCCGCCGTCGAGCAGCGGTAGCACTTCGTTGACCAGCGTCTGGCGCTCGCTGGAGTTGACCCAGGCCTGCAACAAGCTGGCATCTGCAAAGCGCACCACGGTGGTGAAGTGCAGCCCGCCGTCGTCCGGGCGGATCACGTTGACGTCGAGGTGCCCCGGCTGGCGCCGTGCGGTGCTGACCGTACGCTTGAGCCAAGCCTCGTACCTGGCCAGTGCCTGGGCGCGGACCTTGTGCTGGATGACCAGCGTCACCACGTTGCGGTTGTCTTGGAATGCGGTGTTCATCGGCGTTCCTTGGGATGAGCTTGCCCGCATCCACTGTGCAACGGCGGACGGGCGGATGATTGGATGAGTGTGCTGCCCTGCGCGGGCACCGCTGCCGGTGCCCGAGGCGGTCGGCTTACTTGCCGGCGTTGAAGGCGTTGTAGCTGGTCATCAGGTTGCGGTAATCCGGGATGTGGTTGGAGCACAGCGCCGCCAGCCCTTCGACGTCGTTGCGCCAGTCGCGGTGGAGCTCACATGCCACGCCGAACCAGGTCATCAGTTGTGCGCCAGCCTGGCTCATGCGGTCGTGGGCGGCGTCGCGGGTCATGGCATTGAAGGTGCCGGAAGCGTCAGTCACCACGAACACCTCGAACTCTTCTTCCAGTGCCGACAGCGCCGGGAAGGCTACACACACCTCGGTCACTACACCGGCGATGATCAGCTGCTTCTTGCCGGTGGCCTTCACCGCCTTGACGAAGTCTTCGTTGTCCCAGGCGTTGATCTGGCCAGGGCGGGCGATGTATGGGGCGTCCGGGAACAGTGCTTTGAGCTCCGGTACCAGCGGGCCGTTGGGGCCTTGTTCGAAGCTGGTGGTGAGGATGGTCGGCAGGTTGAAAAACTTGGCGAGGTCCGCCAGGGCCAGCACGTTGTTCTTGAACGCATCCGGCTCGATGTCACGGACCAGGGACAGCAGGCCAGCCTGGTGGTCGACCAGCAGAACGGCGGCGTCGTCTTTGTTCAGGCGGTTGTATTTGAAGTGGGTCATGGTCGTGCTCCTAAGGGTTTGGATGTTCAGTAAGTTGGGTGTTTCGCGTTGATGGGAGAAGCTTAAAACCACCACCTTTGGAGCGGTAGATAGTGATTTTTGGCTTTAGCGTTCTGTTTTGTGAACGATGATTGTGGGTCCTGGGCCGGCTCGCAAATACCACCTTCGCCCGCATTGCGGGGTTCCAGGCGCCGTCATCGAAGGCGAGCCACGCTGGAGGCTGGACGGCACTCCCACAGCCGTCGATGGCGCGCGGGTGAAATGCGCCTGTAAGGTTCACTCGCCCCCATTGCCGGCCACCTCAACCTGCTCTATTACTACACACAGCCCTCCCCTCACACCCGAGACCACCATGCTGGCTTTCATCCAGTCGTCCCCTTTGTTGCTCGGTTGTGCCCTGATCCTGCTCGACCTCGTGCTTTGGCAACTGATCCCTGTTCAGCGCAGGGCATGGCGTATCGGTGCGCGGTTGGCGATTTTCCTGCTGTTCAGCTGGGTGCTGGTGACTGCCGGGATGAGCCCGCTGCAACCGCCGCCCTGGGTCGACGACGTGTCGCGCAACCTGATGGCCACGGTGCTGGCGATCGGCTGGTGGCTGTTCGGCGCACGCACGGTGACGGTGGTGTTCGGCCTGCTGCTGGGGGCGCGCGGCAGCCATGGCGGGCGGTTGCTGCAGGATGTGCTGGGGGCGCTGATCTTCCTGGCGGCGGTGGTCGCCGCTGCAGGCTATGTGATGCAGCTGCCGGTAAAGGGCTTGCTGGCCACCTCCGGGGTGATGGCCATCGTCATTGGCCTGGCGTTGCAAAGCACCTTGGCCGACGTGTTCAGCGGGATCGTGCTGAACACCACGCGGCCTTATCAGATCGGCGATGCGATCTCGATCGACGGCACTGAAGGCAAGGTGCTGGACATCGACTGGCGGGCCACCCGCCTGCTCACCGGCTCCGGCAGCCTGGCGGTGATCCCCAACTCGGTGGCGGCCAAGGCCAAGTTGCTCAACCACAGCCGCCCGGCCGATGTGCATGGGGTGTCGATCAGTGTGGTGGTACCCGCCAAGGTAAGGCCGAAGCGGGTCTTCGATGCGCTGGAAAAGGCCTTGCAAGGCACCCGCGCGATACTCGCATCACCCAAGCCGAAAGTGACGGTGAAGGCCTCGACGCTGGAATCGGTGGAGTACGAAGCCAGCGGCTTCGTCGCTGACTTGGGCGGCAAGACCGAGGCGCGCAACCAGCTGTTCGATCTTGCACATCGCCACCTGGAGGCCAGTGGCGTGATGTGGAACGTCGACCTGGCCATGCCGCCGCGCAGCCGTCAGCGTGAAGTGCTGGACGAGGTACGGGTGTTCCGTTCGTTGACTGACGAGGAGCGCGATGCCTTGAGCCAGCGCATGACTGCCGTCGAGTACCTGGCAGACCAAGTGATTCTGGGCGTGGGCGAGCATTCCGATCACTTGCTGGTGATCGGTAGCGGCGTGGTTTCGGCGGCGATTCGCGATGGCGACACGTTAGTGGAAGCCGGGCGCATGGGGCCGGGGGAAGTGCTGGGGATCGAGGGCCTCATCGATGAGGATGACTCGTTTGCCGAATTCCGTACCCTGACCAGTTGCGTGCTGTATCGCATCGAGAAGGAGCAGGTGCGCAGCTGCCTGGTACAGCGCGGCGAGGTGCAGACGGCGTTGACCAAGTTGCAGCGGTTCCGGCGCCAGAGCCGGGAGTCATTGCTGCTGCAAAAGCCGACAGCGATCAAGAAAGGTGGCTTTCTCAGCTGGTTGCACAGGTAATGCTGACGCCTGCACCGGCCCTATCGCCGGCAAGCGGCGCCCAAAATGAGTCTGTGCCACCTGCGCCATCCGCAGCGCCGCAGAACCCTGCGGGAGCCGGCTTGCCGGCGATAGGGCCGGTACAAACACCTACAGCACTACCCGCAAACACTGCCCCGCGTGGTACAGCGAGAACCCGGACTCGTAGAACGCGGTGCGCAACGATGGCGCACTCACCCCGGTCATCGGCGAGAACGGGATCGGCAGGCTGTCCGCCTCGCCCTTGAGCAGAAACTCGGCGAACGCCCGGCCAATCACCGTGCCGGTGGTATTGCCGCGCCCGTTGTAGCCCGTCACCGCAACCAACCCCGGCGCCGGTTCGAACAGGCGCATCAGGTGGTCAGGGGTGAAGTCGATGCAGCCGGTCCAGTGCATCTCCCACTCGACCTTGCCCAGCTCAGGGTAGTAATGGCTCTGGATGCGGTCAGCCCAACTGCGCACGAACCATGCAGGCTTGTTATCCACCCGTCCAAGGCTGCCAAGCAGCAGGCGGCCCTGGTCGTCGCGGCGGATGCTGCTGAGCACCGTGCGGGTGTCCCACGAGCCTTGGCCATGTGGCAGAACCTTGTCGGCAGCAGCACCGTGCAGCGGCTTGGAAGCGACCTGGTAGTAGTAGCCACGGAAGAACTGCTTCTGCAGGTTGCTCCAATCACCCTCGGTGTAGGCGCCGGTCGAGATCACCACCTTCTCGGCGCGCACCGAGCCGCGGGCAGTCTTGACCCGCCAGGCATCGTCTTCGCGCTCCAGGCCTTCCACGGCCGATTGCTGGAACAACTTGCCGCCCAGGCGCGCAACCGCCGCGGCCAGGCCTTGGGTATACCCCATGGGGTTGATGGTGCCGGCGCGGCGGTCGAGCAGCGCGGCGGAAATCTTGTCGGTGCCGCAGTACTCCTGGCACTGGGCGCCGGTCAGCAGCTGCACATCGGCGCCGCGTCGGCGCCATTGCTCATGGCGCGCTTCGAGGTCGGCGATGCCGGTGGCGTTGTGCGCCATGTGCAGGGTGCCTTTGTGCTGCGCCTGGCAATCGATGCCGAGGCGTTCGATCATGGCGAACACTTCGCCTGGCGCCTCGCCGAGCACCTTGTTCAAGCGGCTGCCCTGCTTCTGGCCCAACGTTGCCTCGACATCGTCGGGACGGATCCAGGTGCCGGCGTTGACCAGGCCTACGTTACGTCCGGAGCCGCCGTGGCCGATCTTCCAGGCCTCCAGCAGGATCACCGACTTGCCCTGTTCGAGCAGGTGGATGGCCGCCGACAGGCCGGTGATGCCGCCGCCGATGACGCAGACGTCGGCCTTGTGTTCACCGGCCAGGGCCTGAGCGGCGACGGTAGGTTGGCTGACGTGTTCCCACAAGCATTGTTGACGCAGTTCGGACATGGCCGGCTCCAGCACTATTGTTCTTGTTGGGGCCGCTGTGCGGCCCATCGCTGGCAAGCCGGCTTCCACAAGGATCGCATCGCCCGCACGATCGCTGTGGGAGCCGGCTTGCCGGCGAACCGGGGGCAAAGCCCCCGGCCATGCAGCATCAGTCGAACACGATACCCTGCGCCAGCGGCAGCTCACGCGAGTAGTTCACGGTGTTGGTCTGGCGACGCATGTAGCCTTTCCAGGCATCGGAACCCGACTCACGACCGCCGCCGGTTTCCTTCTCGCCACCGAAGGCGCCGCCAATTTCGGCGCCGCTGGTGCCGATGTTGACGTTGGCGATACCGCAGTCGCTGCCCGAGGCGCTCTGGAAGCGCTCGGCCTCACGGATGTCGGTGGTGAAGATGCACGACGACAGGCCTTGCGGTACTTCGTTGTTCAGGCGCAGGGCCTCTTCGAAGTCATCGTAGGCCAGTACGTAGAGGATCGGTGCGAAGGTTTCGTGGCGCACCACGTCGCTCTGCGCGGGCATCTCGGCGATGGCTGGCGACACGTAGTAGGCGTTCGGGAACTGGTCGGCCAGCTGGCGCTCGCCACCGAATACCTGGCCACCCTCGTCGCGGGCCTTGGCCAGCGCGCCCTGCATGGCGTCGAACGACAATTTGTCGATCAGTGGGCCCACCAGGTTGTCCTTGCGCGGGTCGCCGATACGTACCTTGGCGTAGGCGGCTTTCACACGGGCAACCACTTCGTCCTTGATAGAGCGGTGCACGATCAGGCGGCGCAGGGTGGTGCAGCGCTGGCCGGCAGTGCCCACAGCGGAGAACAGAATGCCACGCACGGCCAGATCCAGATCGGCGCTCGGTGCCAGGATCATGGCATTGTTACCGCCCAGTTCCAGGATGCTGCGGCCGAAACGGGCAGCAACGCGCGGGCCGACTTCACGGCCCATACGGGTGCTGCCGGTGGCGCTGACCAGCGGCACGCGTGGGTCATCGACCAAGGCTTCGCCCGCTTCGCGGCCACCGATGACCAGTTGTGCCAGGCCAGCCGGGGCATCGCCAAAGGCTTTCAGGGCTTTTTCGAACAGTGCCTGGCAGGCCAGCGCGGTCAGCGGGGTCTTCTCCGAAGGCTTCCACACCACCGCGTTACCGGCCACCAGGGCCAGCGCGGTGTTCCAGGCCCACACGGCCACCGGGAAGTTGAAGGCGCTGATCACGCCGACCACGCCCAGCGGGTGCCAGCTCTCACGCATGTGGTGGCCAGGGCGCTCCGATGCGATGGTCAGGCCGTACAGCTGACGCGACAGGCCAACGGCGAAATCGCAGATGTCGATCATTTCCTGGACTTCACCCAGGCCTTCCTGAGTGATCTTGCCGGCTTCGATCGACACCAGTTCGCCCAGGTCGGCCTTGTGTTCACGCAGCACTTCACCGAACAGGCGCACCAGTTCGCCACGGCGCGGGGCCGGCACGCTGCGCCAGGCTTGGAAGGCACTCTGCGCCTGGTCGATGCGGGCGGTGGTCTCGGCCTTGCCAAGCAGTTTCACCGAGGCGATCTGGCTACCGTCGATCGGGGTGTGAACAGGGTAGTCGCCCTGGGTGTAAGCCGTGGCGGCAACGCCAAGGCGCTCGAGCAATCCAGCAACCATTGTGCTTCTCCTACATCGGGTGATGGGGTGGAAAAATGATGTGGATCAGTATTAATCCGATCACACCAGTGCAACAAACGACCTTTATTCCGCATATCATTCCGTCAGGTAATGATTTGAGTTGCAGAGACCGCTATGTCCAAACGCCTGGTGCCTTCCATGACCGCCCTGCAGTGCTTCGAAGCTGCAGCCCGCCACTTGAGTTTTACCCGTGCCGCCGAAGAGCTGCACCTGACCCAGAGCGCGGTCAGCAAGCAGGTCGCACAGCTCGAAGAGATGCTGCGCCACCACCTGTTCCTGCGTATCCGCCGGCGCCTGCAACTAACCCCCGCTGGCAGCCTGTACCTGGCCGAGGTCAACAAGATCCTCACCCAGGTGGACATGTCCAGCCGCTACGTGCTGACCTATGGCGAGCAGACCGAGATATTGAAGGTAGCCACTCAACCGAGTTTTGGCGTGCGTTGGTTGATCCCGCACCTCAAAGGCTTCGGCAAGCGCCACAGCAACATCCATCTGGACATCCGTAACGAGATGGAGCCCTTCGCCTTGCTGCAGGGCTCGGCGGATGTGGTGTTTTTCTATGGCCAAGGCACCTGGCCGGGGGCGACCTGCATCGAATTGTTCCGCGAGCAAGTAGTGCCGGTGTGCGCCCCGGAGCTGCTGGCCGGGCGTGAACTGGGGGATGCGGCCGAGCTGGCGGAGCTGGTGCTGCTGCAAAGCACGTCGCGGCCCGAAGCCTGGCACGAGTGGTTCCTGGAGCTGGGGCTGCACAGCGTCAGCGCCTACCACGGGCCACGGTTCGATACCTTCTACATGGCGCTGAGTGCGGCCCAGGCGGGCTGCGGGGTAGCGCTGGTACCGCGCTACCTGGTGGCCAAGGAATTGAGCGAAGGCAGCCTGGTGATTGCTTGGAACCATGCGATGAACAGTACCGGGGCGCATTACCTGGCCTATGCCGAGCACGCGGCAGAGGTGCCGAAGGTGCGGGCGTTGGCGCAATGGGTTCTGGAGCAGTTGCAGGCTTGAGAATCGCCATTGCGGCGAAAGGCCTCGAAGGTCGATCAAAAAAGGAATGACACAGCCACTTTTTTTCGCTTGTGGCCATAGTGCATTCCCAGCTTTCATGTAAGCGTCCGAACCCAACCAGGAAGCTAGCGATGCCCGCCCACGATTTCGTCAGCCCCGACAGCATCCGCGCGCAGTTCTCTGCCGCCATGTCGCTCATGTACAAACAGGAAGTGCCGCTGTACGGCACGCTGCTGGCGCTGGTGAGCGAAATCAACCAGCAGGTCATGGCCCAGCAGCCTGAGGTGGCCCAGGCGCTGCGCTGGACCGGCGAGGTGGAGCGCCTGGACCAGGAGCGCCACGGCGCCATCCGGGTCGGCACAGCACAAGAGCTGGCCACCATCGCCCGGTTGTTCGCGGTGATGGGCATGCAGCCGGTTGGGTACTACGACCTCAGCAGCGCAGGCGTGCCCGTGCACTCCACCGCGTTTCGCGCCGTGCACGAACAGGCACTGCACATCAGCCCGTTCCGCGTCTTCACCTCGCTGCTGCGCCTGGAACTGATCGACAATCCCGCACTGCGTGAGTTGGCACAGAGCCTCCTGGCCAAACGCAAGATCTTCACCGCCCGCGCCCTTGAGCTGATCACCCAGTGCGAGCGCGATGGCGGCCTGAACGCGACCGACGCCGAGGCGTTCGTGCAGGAGGCCCTGCACACCTTCCGCTGGCACCAGGAGGCTACGGTTACCGCCGAGCAGTACCAGCAGTTACACGACCAGCACCGCCTGATCGCTGACGTGGTGGCGTTCAAGGGCCCGCACATCAATCACCTGACCCCGCGCACCCTGGACATCGATGCGATCCAGTTGGGCATGCCGGCCAAAGGTATCCCACCCAAAGCCGTTGTCGAAGGCCCGCCCACTCGCCGCCACCCGATCCTGCTGCGCCAGACCAGCTTCAAGGCTCTGCAGGAGAAGGTTGCGTTCAGGGACCAGCACGGTAGCGAAGGCAGCCACACCGCACGTTTCGGCGAGATCGAGCAGCGCGGCGCGGCACTCACGCCCAAAGGCCGGCAGCTGTATGACACGCTGCTCGACGCTACCCGTGCAGCCTTGGGCGGCGCACCGGCAGAGGCCAACGCCGAGCGCTACATGGCACTGCTGAAAGAGCACTTTGCCGCGTTTCCGGATGACCTGGCACAGATGCGTGAGCAAGGGCTGGCGTACTTCCGCTATTTCGCGACCGAGAAGGGCATGGCCGCACGCGAGCAGGCTGAGCGCCCGACCACTCTGCAGGGCTTGATCGAGGCCGGCCATGTGCACTTCGAGGCGCTGGTCTACGAAGACTTCCTGCCAGTGAGCGCGGCGGGGATCTTCCAGTCCAACCTGGGTGACGATGCCCAGGCCGAGTATGGCAGCAACGCCAACCGCGAGGCCTTCGAAGCGGCATTGGGGCTGCAGGTACTGGATGAGCTGGCGTTGTACGCGCAGACTGAGCAGCGCTCGGTGCAGGCTTGTGCGCAGGCATTGAACCTGGAGTTGGTGTAAGCCTCAGGGTTGCTGGGGGCGCTGTGCGCCCTTTGGCGACACAAGGCCGCGCCTACGAAGATTCGCAGGCGCGGCCCCGGTTTACTCAACGAAACCGGTCGACTTCCTGGCGCAACTGCGCCGCCAGCCCTTCGAGCTTCTTGGCGGTAAAGGCCAGCTCATTGGCCACGTCACGCTGTTCGCTGTTGGCTTGGGCAATGCTCTGCAGGTTGCGGCTTAGCACCGTTGCGGTGCTGCTTTGCTCCTGGGTGGCAGTGCTGATCACCGTGAACTGCTCACCCGCGACGCGGCTTTGCTCGTCAATACGCGCCAGCGCTTCAGCCACCTTGTCGTTGCGTGTCAGGCCTTCCTGCATCAGCTGGTTGCCCTGCTCCAGGGTGCTGATGGCATGGCCGGTCTGCTGCTGGATACTGGCGATCATCCCGGAGATCTCATCCGTCGCTTGACGCGTACGCGCCGCCAGGCCACGAACCTCGTCAGCCACCACGGCAAATCCACGGCCCTGCTCGCCCGCCCGCGCCGCTTCGATGGCCGCGTTGAGCGCCAACAGGTTGGTCTGTTCGGCAATGGCAGTAATCACCCCGACAATGCCACCAATTTCCTGGGAGCGTGCACCCAGTGTGTCCATCACCGTTGCAGTGCCACCCAGGGCCTCGGCGATCTGGCGCAACGAACTCGACGCTTCATCCATCGCGCTACGGCCGATGCGGGTCTGCTGGGCATTGTCACGGGCCATGCGCTCGGTGCCCGCCATGTTGTCAGCGATGTTCATCGAGGTAGCGCTGAACTCCTCTACCGCACCGGCCATGCTGGTGATTTCGCCGGACTGCTGGTCCATGCCTTCGCAGGCACCGGCCGACAGGCCAGACAGCGAGCGGGCACGGCTGCTGACTTGCTCGGAAGCCCCGCGAATGTGTTCGACCATGGTCGCCAACGCTTCGCCCATCTTGTTGAAGCTGCGTGCCAGTTGGCCGATCTCGTCATGGCTGGTCACGGCCAGGCGGGCGCTCAGGTCGCCTGCACCCAGCGCCTCGGCTTGGCGCACCAGGTCATCCAGCGGGCGCAACTTGCGGCGCAACAGCCACAGCGTGGCGGCCACTGCCAGCAGCATCGCCAGCAAGCTGCCGATGGCCAGGCGCAAGCCAACGCTCCAGGTCACCGCACGGATCTCCTCCAGAGGCATGCTGGCGACTACCGTCCAGGGGCCTTCGGCAAAGGGTGCAGAAGCGCTGTACAGAGGCTGGTCGGCATTGGCTGGGGGTACCAGCCACTTGCCTTGCTCGTCGCGCAAGGCCAGCGAGCCAGTATCGCCAATCCGGAAGCGCTTGAGGTTGGCGAACTGCGCGTTTTGCGCGTCGGTATAGTCAAAGCCAACGAACAGCACCGCGATCACCCGCCCGCTGCCATCGGTCACTGGCACATAACGGGTCATGTAATTGCGCTCGAACAGCAGGGCACGGCCGACATACGTCTGCCCCGCCATCAGTTTTGCGTAGGCCGGGTGCTGGCGGTCGAGCTGAGTGCCGATGGCCCGGCTGCCATCCTGTTTCTTCAGGTTGGTGCTGATGCGTACGAAGTCGTCGCCACTGCGCACGAACAGGGTCGCTACACCCGCGGTCAGCTGCTGAAATTCATCGACCTGGTGGAAGTCGTTGTTGAGCAGTTGATCACCCAGGTACAGCGCCGGTGTGGGTTGGCCGGCCACCTGCACGGTTTCGCCGGCATGCAGCGACAGCCCCGAAGCGAAGCGGCGCTCGAACAGGCCGCTCAGGCGCTGGGTGTTGTCCTTGAGCGAACCATGGAAGGTGTCGAGCTGGTCGGCCAACAGCCGCGCTTCACTGGCCAGGTGTTCCTGGCGAGTGGTCAGGTTGGCGTCGTCCAGGGAACGCAGGGCGAACAAGGTACTGCCGGTAATCACCAGCGCCAGCACGATGGCGAGAGCGATACCAAGCTGCGAGGCGATTCGGGCACGCGGTTGAGACATGGGGAGCTCCTGGCAGGCGGCCCGGATCATCCTGATCACCCCGACCACCTGCTGTTATCAACGGAGAGTCGCGCCCTCTTCCGGGACGCTGGTGCAACTAGATCGGCGTCGCTGGCAAATACTTGAGTGTCGGGCCGGGGTATTCGCAAACGTTTTCTATTTCTGTACCGGCCCAAATCGCTGGCAAGCTGACTCCCACCGGCTGGACTGCCGGCGATAAAGCCAGCGCAGGCAATCAGATGGCCGGCAGTATTTGCACAGCCGGCAGGCTCACCGCCGCGGCCTCTTCCTGCAGAAATACGCTCAACCGCCGCAACCGCTCCCCACCCGGCCGGGTTCTCGGCCAGACCAGGTAGTAATCCATGCCGCTGGGCACCGCCGTCGGCCATGGCAGGCTCAAACGACCCTGCGCAACATCCTCGGCGACCATCAGCAGGTCACCCATGGATATCCCGTAGCCACGGGCCGCCGCAATCATCCCCAGCTCCAAGGTGTCGAACACCTGCCCACCTTTGAGTGAAACGCTATCAGCCAGCCCCATGCGCTCCAGCCATTCTCGCCAGTCACGCTTGTCGGGGGTCGGGTGCAACAGCTCGATGCCGGCCAGCCTGCGCTCGTCCAAAGGGCCTTCCTTGAGCAGGTCGGGTGCGCCCACCGGGATCAGTAGCTCGGAAAACAGCCGGCGTACCTCCCAGTCCGGCGGAAAAGCACCGTCACTGAGCAATACCGCGCAGTCGAAGGGTTCCTGGTTGAAGTCCACGTGGTCGACATCCATCCAGGCGCTGGTCAACTGCACTTCATTGCCCGGCTGCAAGTGCCGGAACTGGCTCAGGCGCGCCAGCAGCCAGCGCATGGTCAGCGTCGACGGCGCCTTCATGCGCAGTATGTCGTCCTCACCGCGCAAGGTGTCGCACGCGCGCTCCAGCGCGGCAAAGCCCTCACGCACGCCGGGCAGCAGCACCCGGGCGGCCTCGGTCAATTGCAGGCTGCGCCCGCTGCGGATGAACAGGCGACAGGCAAAGTGCTCCTCCAAGGTACGGATGTGGCGGCTGACCGCACTCTGGGTGATCGACAGCTCCTGACCGGCACGGGTGAAAGAGCTGAGCCGGGCGGCGGCTTCGAATGCGCGCAGCGCATACAGCGCAGGCAGCTGACGGGACATATGGCACCTGCTTACGGGGGCAGAAAGGGGATGCATGAAATCATATATGCATGAGTTCAACTCATGCCAATCATCGTTTTTATCCTTTTGTGCAAAGTTGACCGAAGCCTCAGAATCGTCCCTCGCTCACAGAGTCAGAAGGACCACCCCCATGCACGTCGCGCCCACTAAAGAACTCAAGGCTTTGCTGCGCCTGGCCGGGCCGCTGGTTGCCTCGCAGTTGGCGCACATGCTGATGGTGTTGACCGACACCCTGATGATGGCCCGCATCAGCCCCCAGGCCTTGGCCGGCGGTGGGCTGGGGGCTGCGAGCTATTCGTTCGTGTCGATCTTCTGCCTGGGGGTGATCGCTGCAGTCGGCACGCTGGTGGCGATCCGCAAGGGCGCCAATGACATCGAAGGCGCCACCCGGCTGGCGCAAAACGGTTTGTGGCTGGCCTGGGGGCTGGCGCTGGTGGCCGCGCTGGCGTTGTGGAACCTCAAGCCGGTGTTGCTGCTGTTCGGCCAACAGCCTGAAAACGTCGCCTCGGCCACCGAATTCCTCACCCTCTTGCCACTGGCGCTGCCGGGCTACCTGACCTTCATGGCCCTGCGCGGTTTCACCAGCGCCTTGGGCCGCTCGACCCCGGTGATGGTCATCAGCCTGATCGGTACGGTGCTCAACTACCTGTTCAACGTCGCGCTGATCGAAGGCATGTTCGGCCTGCCCAAGCTTGGGCTGATGGGCATCGGCCTGGTCACCGCCGTGGTGTCGATGGGCATGGCCATCGCGCTGGCCTTGTACATCCGCTGGCACCCGGCGTATGCCGCCTACCCGCTGCGCAAGGGCCTGTCGCGCCCTTCGCTGCCGGCCTTGCGCGAGCTGTGGCGCCTGGGCTTGCCGATCGGGGGCACCTACATGGTGGAGGTCGGCCTGTTCGCTTTTGCCGCCCTGTGCATGGGTGTACTTGGCAGCACCGAGCTTGCGGCCCACCAGATTGCCCTGCAGATCGTTTCTACCGCATTCATGGTGCCGACCGGGCTTTCGTATGCGGTGACCATGCGCGTAGGGCTGTATTACGGTGCCGGCAACCTGCCGGCGGCGCGCAGTGCCGGGCGTGTAGGCATCAGCTTTGGCGCGCTGATCATGTTCGCCTTCGCGGCACTGTTCTGGCTGCGCCCGGAGATGCTGGTGAGCCTGTTCATCGATGGCAATGATCCAGCGTTTGCGCCGATCTACCAGCTGGCAGTGAGCTTGCTGATGGTGGCGGCCTGGTTCGAGCTGTTCGATGGTGTGCAGACCATCGCCATGGGTTCGATCCGCGGGTTGAAGGATGCCAAGACCACCTTCCTGATCGGCCTTTGCTGCTACTGGCTGGTCGGAGCGCCAAGTGCGTGGTTGCTGACCTTCAACCTGGGTGGCGGTGCAGTCGGTGTGTGGTGGGGGCTGGCATTGGGGCTGGCGTGTGCTTCGGTGGCGCTGACCCTGGCCTTTGAGTGGCGGATGAAGCGGATGCTGGGCAAGGCGGGAGCGGGTGCACAGGCTGCTGTTTCGGCCTGACTGCTGGGCCACATCGCCGGCAGGCCGGCTCCCAACGGTAAAGCGCAGACCTGAAGAACCAGGCAGTCGCGGGAGCTGGCTTGCCAGCGATATGGCGCTAGAGCACTTGCGTCAGCTTGCGTTCACACGCCTGCCCCAGGTACGCCATCAGCTCATCCACCGGCAGTGGCTTGCTGACCAGAAACCCCTGCACCTGGTCACAGCCGAACTCGCGTAGCAAGGCCATCTGCTCAGGGCTTTCAACGCCCTCGGCCACCACCTCGAGGTTGAGGTTGTGCGCCAGGTTGATCATCGCGTGCACCAGCTTGCGGTTTTCCTCGCGCATCTCCATTTCGGCGACAAAGCTGCGATCGACCTTGAGCAAGGTGATCGGCAGGCTGTTCAGGTGCACGAAGGATGAGAAACCGGTGCCGAAATCGTCGAGCGAGAAGCGCACGCCAAGGCGCCCCAGAGCATCCATGGTCTGGCGGACCAGCTCATTGCGGCGCATCACCGCCGTTTCGGTCAGTTCGAACTCCAGCCAGCGGGCGTCGACGCCATGTTCGATGATCAGCCGGCTCAGGGTCGCCAGCAGCTGGCTGTCCTGGAACTGGCGAAAGCTCAGGTTGACCGCCATGTGCAGGGGGGCCAGGCCGCTCTCGCGCAAGGCCTGCATGTCACGCAGGGCACGGGAGATAACCCAGTAGCCCAACGGCACGATCAACCCGCTCTGCTCGGCCAGCGGCACGAACTCGCTCGGCGGCAACAGGCCGCGCTCGGCATGACGCCAGCGCACCAGCGCCTCAAGGCCGACGATGCTGCCATCGCCCAGGTTCAGCCGTGGCTGGTAGTGCAGCTCCAGCTCATCACGACGCAGGGCCCTGCGCAGTTCGCCTTCCAGGTCGGCGAGGCTGCGGGCGTTGCGGTTGATTCGCTCATTGAACACATGGAAGGTACAGCCCTGGCTGCTTTTGGCCTGGCGCATGGCGATGTGCGCATGCCACATCAATGGGTCGGCGCCACTTTGCGCGCGGGCGTGGGCAAGGCCCAGGCTGCAGCCAAGCAACAGGCTTTCGCCGTCGATCCAGTAAGGCTCGGCCAGGGCTTCGACGATGCTTTCGGCGATGCGCTCGGCGCGGGCGTTGTCGCGGCGGGTGTCGATCAGCAGGGCAAATTCATCACTGCCCAGGCGTGCCAGCTGGTCGCCGGCCGCCAGTTGCTGCTTCAGCCGTGACACCACCTGCAGGATCAGCCGGTCGCCACCCTGGTGGCCGAGGGCATCGTTGACATGACGAAAGTTGTCCAGGTCCAGATGCCCAAGGGCTACTCCGCGCCCGTCGTTCTCAGCCAGCCGGGCGGTCAGCAGGGCCTGGAAACCCTGGCGGTTGGCGATGCCCGTCAACGGGTCCTGCTCGGCCAGGCGCTGTAAGGTGGCCACCAGCACGCCACGTTCGCGTACGTGGCGCAAGGAACGGCGAAGCGCATCGGTATTCAACTGGCTGCGCACCAGCCAGTCGCTGACGCCTGTGGGTGGGGTCAGCGGCTCCTCGTCCAGCAACAGGATGGTCGGCAGCTCGCAACGCCCCGGCGCAGGTTGCAGGGCCTGGGTGGCCAGGATCACGGCCTGGCGGTCTTGGCTGAACAGGCTGTCCACTGCAGCCCAGTTGGGCGCAGTCAGCAGTACCGCTGTACCGTTCAGCGGCAGCAGGCATTCGCGCAACAAGGCGGCCCATTCCGGCTCATCAGCCAACAACAGCAAACGCAAAGGTTCGACAGGCGTGGACAAGCGGGCTCCTTAAAGCGAGGACGGTGGCAAAAGGGTGGCCGTGTATGCTACTGGATAAATGAAAATGATTTTCACTTTTAGACGTATCCTTGCCCACAGTGCGTCCCGACACATTTTGACGTGCATCCTGCTCGAAAGCGGTTAAACCAGCAAATACGATTTTTTCCATGAATAGCATGAGCCTGACTAATGCTATGCGCGACACAAAGTCTGACTCAGACGTCAGACGGTCGCGCCACAAGGGCCCCATGCCTGTTAGAATGCGCGGCTATTTTCTGGCGACCCCCGGTTTCTAGCATGTCCCGACTCAATCCCAGGCAACAGGAAGCCCGTGACTACGTCGGCGGCCCTCTTTTGGTGCTCGCCGGTGCAGGCTCCGGCAAGACCAGCGTGATCACGCGCAAGATTGCCCACCTGATCCAGAACTGCGGCATCCGTGCCCAGTACATCGTCGCCATGACCTTCACCAACAAGGCTGCGCGCGAGATGAAGGAGCGGGTCGCCACCCTGCTGCGCCCGGGGGAAGGCCGAGGCCTGACGGTGTGTACCTTCCACAACCTGGGCCTGAACATCATCCGCAAGGAGCACGACAAGCTGGGCTACAAGCCGGGCTTTTCGATCTTCGACGAGTCCGATATCAAGGCGCTGCTGTCGGACATCATGCAGAAGGAGTATTCCGGCGACGACGGCATCGACGAGATCAAGAACATGATCGGTGCCTGGAAGAACGACCTGATCCTGCCCGCCGAAGCCCTGGAAAAAGCGCGAAACCCGCGCGAGCAGACCGCCGCCATCGTCTACACCCATTACCAGCGCACGCTCAAGGCGTTCAACGCGGTGGACTTCGACGACCTGATCCTGCAGCCGGTCAAGCTGTTCCAGGAGCACCCCGAAGTGCTGGAGCGCTGGCAGAACCGCGTGCGCTACCTGCTGGTGGACGAATACCAGGACACCAACGCCAGCCAGTATCTGCTGGTGAAGATGCTCATCGGCATGCGCAACCAGTTCACCGTGGTGGGTGACGATGACCAGTCGATCTACGCCTGGCGTGGTGCGCGCCCCGAGAACCTGATGCTGCTCAAGGAAGACTACCCTTCCCTGAAAATCGTCATGCTCGAACAGAACTACCGCTCCACCAGCCGCATCCTGCGCTGCGCCAACGTGCTGATCGCCAACAACCCGCATGCGTTCGAGAAGCAGCTGTGGAGCGAGATGGGCGTGGGCGACGAGATCCGTGTGATCCGCTGCAAGAATGAGGACGCCGAGGCCGAGCGTGTGGCCATGGAAATCCTCACCCTGCACCTGCGCACCAACCGCCCTTACAGTGACTTCGCCATCCTGTACCGCGGTAACTACCAGGCCAAGCTGATCGAGCTGAAACTGCAGCACCATCAGGTGCCGTATCGCCTGTCGGGCGGCAACAGCTTCTTCGGCCGCCAGGAAGTCAAGGACCTGATGGCCTACCTGCGCTTGCTGGTGAACCCGGATGACGACAACGCCTACCTGCGGGTGATCAACGTACCGCGCCGCGAGATCGGCTCGACCACCCTGGAAAAGCTCGGCAACTACGCGACCGAACGGGGCGTGTCGATGTATGCCGCCAGCGAGGAACTGGGCTTGGGCGAGCACTTGGACGCGCGTTATACCGAGCGTCTGCAGCGTTTCAAGCACTGGCTCGACGGCGTGCGCCACAAAGTCGCCCTGGAAGACCCGATTGCCGCGCTGCACGAGATGATCCGCGACATCGACTATGAAAACTGGATTCGCCAGCAAACGGCCAGCGACAAAGCCGCTGAGTTCCGCATCAGCAACGTCTGGTTCCTGGTAGAAGCACTGAAGAACACCCTCGAGAAGGACGAAGAGGGTGACATGACCATCGAGGACGCCATCGGCAAACTGGTGCTGCGCGACATGCTCGAGCGCCAGCAGGAAGAGGAAGAAAACGCCGAGGGGGTGCAGATGATGACCCTGCACGCGTCCAAAGGCCTGGAATTCCCTTACGTGTTCATCATGGGCATGGAGGAGGAAATCCTCCCCCACCGCTCGAGCATCGAAGCCGACACCATCGAAGAGGAACGCCGCCTGGCCTACGTGGGCATTACCCGCGCCCGCCAGACCCTGGCCTTCACCTTCGCTGCCAAACGCAAGCAGTATGGCGAAATCATCGACTGCACGCCCAGCCGGTTTCTCGACGAACTGCCGCCGGACGACCTGGCCTGGGAAGGCCTGGACGATGCGCCAGTGGAAGTCAAAGCCGCGCGTGGCAACAACGCGCTGGCCGATATCCGGGCAATGCTCAAACGCTGATCAACCATTACTCTTTAACTCTGCCGCGCTTTGCGGCCACCTTTGCTACATCGGAGATACACAGTGGAAGCACTGCAGCAGAAGATTCGCGACGAAGGCATCGTGCTTTCCGATCAGGTTCTAAAAGTCGATGCGTTTCTCAACCACCAGATCGACCCTGCGCTGATGCAGCTGATCGGTGACGAATTCGCTCGCCTTTACGCCGATGCCGGTGTGACCAAGATCGTCACCATCGAAGCCTCGGGCATTGCGCCGGCGGTGATGACTGGCCTGAAGCTGGGCGTTCCGGTGATCTTCGCGCGCAAGCATCAGTCCCTGACCCTGACCGAAAACCTGCTGACGGCCTCGGTGTATTCCTTCACCAAGCAGACCGAAAACACCGTGGCCATCTCCCCGCGCCACCTCAACAGCAGCGACCGCGTGCTGGTGATCGATGATTTCCTGGCCAACGGCAAGGCCTCCCAGGCGCTGATCTCGATCATCAAGCAAGCCGGTGCCACCGTTGCCGGCCTGGGTATCGTCATCGAGAAATCGTTCCAGGGTGGCCGTGCCGAACTGGACAGCCAAGGTTACCGCGTTGAATCCCTGGCCCGGGTCAAGTCGCTGGAAGGTGGCGTGGTCAGCTTCATCGATTGAGCCTGTACCGGCCTCATCGTCGGTAAGCCGGCTCCCAAAGGAGCTGGCTTCCCGGCAGTCCGCTGCAAAGCAGGCCCGGTATTTATCGCGTCGCTGCCAACCCTGCCAAAACCAACCGCTGATACAGCTCTTCCTTCAGCCCTCGCGGCTCATCGAGCTGCATGCGCGCCAACTGCGCCGCATACCCCTCCGGCCCCGGCGCATCCAGCGCTGCCTTGCCCAGCTCCAGCACCTCGCTCAACCTGAACTTGCTTTTGAGCCAGCCCAACGCCCGCAGCAAGTCCCGTTCCTCAGCGGTGAAATCTGTCCCCAACGGGTACTCAGGGAACAGCCGTGCATGCCGCGCCCTGATCTGCTCAAGTCGCTCAGGCGTGTTGTCGGTAAACCGCGCATCGAGTTGAAAGTCTTTTGCGAGCTTGCCTGCCTGCTTGGCCTGTTCGATCAGCTCGCCCTGGAATCTGGAGTCGGTGATTGCCAGTAGCCGGGCGATCACTTCGCTGTCGGTCTGCCCACGCAAGTCGGCGATGCCGTACTCGGTCACCACGATGTCACGCAAGTGCCGGGGGATGGTGCAGTGGCCGTAGGCCCAGAGCAGGTTGGAGCTGACCTCGCCCCCCGCCTCACGCCAACTGCGCAGCAACAGGATGGATCGCCCGCCCTCCAGCGCATGGCCCTGTGCGACGAAATTGTACTGCCCGCCCACGCCGCTGAGCACGCGGCCATTTTCCAGCTGGTCGGCTACCCCCGCGCCGAGCAGGGTCATGGTGAACACGGTGTTGATGAAGCGGGCATCACGCCGCTGGCGGCGCTTCAGTTCTTCCTGGCCATACAGCTCGTTGATGAAGCTGATACGCGTCATGGCAAACTGCGCGCGCTGCTCCAGTGGCATCTCCCGCAAGCGTTGATAGAACGCCTGCGGGCCAAGGAAGAAGCCGCCATGTACCAGCACGCCTTGCTCGTCAGCCGGGCGCCGCACCACCCCGGCTTCGGCCAGCGCCAGCAGGCCGTTGACGAACATCTCACTGCACCCATAGAGGCCTTGGGCGAACGCATCCAGCCCGCCCTCACGCTCGATCAGGGTGTGCCAGGGCCCTACATCCAGCTCACCCATCAATGCCCGATACCCAGGGTTGTCGCCTTGGCGCGCCAGCAACGCAGCGGTCACGGCATCACCCATGGCGCCAATGCCGATCTGCAGGGTGCCGCCATCGCGCACCAGGGTGCTGGCGTGCAGGCCGATGCAATGGTCCTGGGTGGTTACCGGCATGTTCGGTGTGGAGAACAGCCGACGCTGTTCCACCTGATCGATCAGCAGGTCGAACGCCTCCATGCCCAACTCCGAATCGCCTGGCATGTAGGGCAGCTCGGCATGCACCTGACCGAGCATGAGGATGGTTTCGCCGGCCTCGCGGCGCTTGGCGATCATCGGCAGCAGGTCGAGGGTGATGTCGGGGTTGCAGGCCAGGCTCAAGTGCACCGGCCTTTGCGGCGTGGCGGCGACCAATTGCGCGATCAGGTTCAGGCCCTTGGCGTTGATGTCGCGGGCTGCATGGCTGTAGTTGCTGCTGACGTAGTCTTGCTGCGCGCAATCACTGTGCAGCAGGCCGCCGGGCTGCATGAAGAACTGCTCGACGCGGATGTTGGGCGGCAGCTGGTCGTTGCGCAGGTCGGCCAGGTAGGTGAGTTCCTGGTAATCGGCGAACACACGCTCGACGAAGGGCTCGAGGAAACGTCGTTGCAGGCCGTCGCCCAAGGGTGGGCGGCCAAGCGACAAAGCCGTGTAGATCGTCAAGCGGCGCTCTGGCAGGTCACGCACCCGGGCGTACAACGCATTGACGAAGGCATTGGGTTTGCCAAGCCCCAGCGGCAGGCCCATGTGAATGTGGGCGGGCAAGCGTGACAAGACCTGCTCGACTGCCTGGTCGATGGAGCAGAGGTGCATCTTGGCCTCCTGAGTCTTCCGTAGGTTCAGGGGTTGGACAGGAATCGACAGCGGTCGTTGCCTGCGCAAAGACAAAGCCCGCCATGGAAGGCGGGCTATCGGCAATTCAACGCTGGTTCAAAGCCCGGACATCTTCTGGATGGCTGCTTTGAGTTCTTCATCCGAGCAATCGGCGCAGGTGCCCTTGGGGGGCATGGCATTGATGCCGGTTATGGCCTTGGCAAGGATCCCATCGAGGCCGCCCTGGTGGTCGGCACGTTCTTTCCATGCGGCGGTATCGCCAATTTTCGGCGCGCCGAGCAGGCCGCTGCCATGGCAGGCGTTGCAATGCTTGGCGATGATTTCATCCGGTGTCTTGGCACCGCCACCGCCAGCCGAAGCGGCCACCTCCATGCCCTTGCATTCCTGGCCCTGGACGCACACCTGACCCACCGGCTCGAGGCGTTTGGCAATGTCATCATTGGTCGCAGCGGTTGCGCTCATTGCCCAAAGGGCGAATACGGCTGCTGGTACGGCCAGCATCTTCTTGGTTTGGTTCACGCGAACACCCTCATGGTGGCTAATCACGCCCGCGGCCACGGTAATGCGAGCGTTGAAAAGTATAGCGGGAACCCACAAGCCGTGAAACGACCCTACTCAGGAAAGGGGTATTGCCGAATCAATGCACTGCGCTGGATCAAAAGTTCGAGGGCGTTGCCGCGCTGATCAGTCGGGCCGGCTCATCGAACGGGTTGCGAAAACGGTGCGGGCGGGTGCTCTCGAAATAGTAGCTGTCACCTTCTTCGAGGATGAAGGTCTCGGTGCCTACCACCAGTTCCAGCCGGCCCTCCAGGAGGATGCCGGTCTCTTCGCCATCGTGGGTGAGCATCTCCGCTCCGGTGTCGGCACCCGGCGGGTAGACCTCGGTAAGGAAGGCGATCGCGCGGTTGGGATGCGACTTGCCTACCAGCTTCATGGTCACCGCGCCGTCGGAAATGTCGATCAACTCGTGGGCCTTGTAGACAATCTGGGCCTGGCTTTGCGCTTCCAGTTCCACGGAGAAAAACTCGACCATGGACATGGGAATGCCGCTGAGCACCTTGCGCAGCGAACTGATCGAGGGGCTCACACTGTTCTTCTCGATCATCGAGATGGTGCTGTTGGTCACGCCCGCACGCTTGGCGAGTTCACGCTGGGACAGGCCCTTGAGCTTGCGGATGGCTTGCAGTCGTTCGCCGACGTCCAAAGCTGGAGCCTCCTGAAACGGTGAGATGGCGGGGTGAATGTGAACGATATCATGGCAATGCCGTTCAGTATTTACAACACACCGCCCCTCAGGCTGTCCGCTTCAGCGTGTCATTCGCCGACGTAGTCCAGTGGCACGCGTTTGAGGTTGCAGAAGATCTGGTAGGGGATGGTCCCTGCGTGCATGGCGACGTCACTGGCCAACACGTGCTTGCCCCACAGCTCGACCGGGCTGCCGATGGTCGCTTCGGGCACGTCGGTCAGGTCGATGCACAGCATGTCCATGGAAACCCGGCCAATCAGCTGGCTGCGCTTGCCGGCGACCATCACCGGGGTACCGGTCGGGGCCTGGCGGGGGTAGCCATCGGCATAGCCCATGGCAACGACACCGACCCGGGTGGGGCGTTGGCTGATGAACTTGGCGCCATAGCCTACGGGCTCGCCAGCGGGCAGTTCCCGCACACTGATCACCTGCGATTGCAGGGTCATTACCGGCTGCAGGCGCTCGGCCTGGGCTTGCGCCACGTCGAACGGGGTTGCGCCATACAGCATGATGCCAGGGCGCACCCAGTCGCTGGGGGCATGAGGCCAGGCGAGCACGCCGGGCGAGTTGCGCAGGCTGCATTCGGCAGCCAGCCCCTGGCGGGCGGCCTCGAACACGGCAATCTGTTGCCCAGTGGCGTCGGCATCCAGTTCATCGGCACGGGCGAAATGGCTCATCAGCACGATGCGCGCAACCTTGCCGCTGGCCAGCAGGCGCTGGTAAGCGTCGTGATAGTCCTTGGGGTGCAGTCCGACACGGTGCATGCCGCTGTCGAGCTTGAGCCAAACGGTCAATGGCTTGTGCACGGGGGTATTTTCGATGGCCTCAAGCTGCCACAGCGAATGCACCACGCACCACAGGTCATGCTCGGCGATCAGGGAAAGCTCGCTGGCTTGGAAAAAGCCTTCGAGCAGCAGCATCGGCGCCTTGATGCCTGCCGCACGCAACTCCAGCGCCTCTTCGATGCACGCCACGGCAAAGCCATCGGCTTCGGCTTCCAGTGCAAGGGCGCAACGCACTGCACCGTGGCCATAGGCGTCGGCCTTGATCACGGCGAGCGCTTTAGCGCCGGTCAGTTCACGGGCAAGACGGTAGTTGTGGCGCAGGGCTTGGAGGTCGATCAGGGCGCGGGCGGGACGCATGGCGGCAGCCTTATGGTGGTTCAGGTTGAAAACAGTGTTGAACCCATCGCCGGCAGGCCAGCGATGGGCCGGTGACGCCAGGCGATTACTGGTGCACTGGCGCCGTATGGCCTTGCTTGGCGGCTTCCCGGGTGTTGCCATAGCGTGAAATATCCAGCCCTTCAGCGCTGATTTGCGGCTTTTTGCGCGCAATCAGGTCAGCCAGCAGGCGCCCGGAACCACAGGCCATGGTCCAACCCAGCGTACCGTGGCCGGTATTGAGGAACAGGTTTCGGAACGCGGTAGCCCCCACGATCGGGGTGCCGTCCGGAGTCGCCGGCCGCAGGCCGGTCCAGAAACTGGCCTGGCTCAGGTCACCGCCGCGAGGATAAAGGTCGTTGACGATCATCTCCAGTGTTTCGCGCCGGCGCGGGTTCAGCGACAGGTCAAAACCGGCGATCTCAGCCATGCCACCGACACGGATACGGTTGTCGAAGCGGGTGATGGCGACCTTGTAGGTCTCATCGAGAATGGTCGAAGTAGGCGCCATGTCGGCGTTGGTGATCGGCACGGTCAGCGAATACCCCTTGAGCGGGTAGACCGGTGCTTTGATGCCCAGCGGTTTGAGCATCTGCGGCGAGTAGCTGCCCAGCGCCAGCACGTAGCGGTCGGCGGTTTCAAGCTTGCCGTCGACCCATACGCCATTGATTCGGTCACCGGCGAAGTCGAGGCGCTGGATGTCCTGGCCGAAGCGGAATTCGACACCCAGCTTGAGGGCCATGTCAGCAAGCCTGGTGGTGAACAGCTGGCAGTCGCCGGTCTGGTCGTTGGGCAGGCGCAGGGCACCGGCGAGAATGTCCTTGACCCCTGCCAGGGCGGGCTCGACACGGGCAATGCCGTCGCGGTCCAGCAGCTCATAGGGCACGCCCGACTGCTCGAGCACAGCGATGTCCTTGGCAGCAGCATCGACCTGAGCCTGGGTGCGGAACAGCTGGGTGGTGCCCAAAGTGCGGCTTTCGTAAGCGATACCGGTTTCGGCGCGCAGTTCGTCGAGGCAATCACGGCTGTACTCAGACAGGCGCACCATGCGCTCCTTGTTCACTGCATACCGGCTGGCGGTGCAGTTGCGCAGCATCTGCGCCATCCACAGGTACTGGTCGACGTCGCCGGTCAGCTTGATGGCCAGTGGCGCGTGGCGCTCCAGCAGCCACTTGATGGCTTTGAGCGGCACGCCTGGGGCGGCCCAGGGCGAGGCGTAGCCGGGCGAGATCTGGCCTGCGTTGGCGAAGCTGGTTTCCATCGCCACCGCCGGTTGGCGATCGACCACAGTCACTTCAAAACCTTGCCGGGCCAGGTAATAGGCACTGGCGGTTCCGATTACACCGCTACCAAGTACCAGAACTCGCATCGTTGATCCCTCGCACGCGGCGCACCGCATTTTTGTTGAAATGGCATGGATGCGCGCAGTATAAAAATTACAGGCCAGTGCAATTCACTATATAAAAGCCTATATTTGGCGAGAATTCTCGGCAAAAACGCCTTTCACGGAGGGGCATCCCCTATGAGAACCCAGCACCAGAGCAAGCGTGAACTGGACAAGATCGACCGCAACATCCTGCGGATCCTGCAGAGTGACGGGCGCATTTCCTTCACCGAACTGGGCGAGAAAGTCGGGCTTTCCACCACCCCTTGCACCGAGCGCGTGCGCCGCCTGGAGCGGGAGGGCATCATCATGGGCTACAACGCCCGGCTCAACCCTCAGCACCTGAAGGGCAGCCTGCTGGTATTCGTGGAGATCAGCCTGGACTACAAGTCGGGCGACACGTTCGAGGAGTTCCGCCGCGCGGTACTCAAGCTGCCCCACGTGCTGGAATGCCACTTGGTGTCGGGCGATTTCGATTACCTGGTCAAGGCACGTATTTCGGAGATGGCTTCATACCGCAAGCTGCTTGGCGACATCCTGCTCAAGCTACCGCATGTGCGTGAATCCAAGAGCTACATCGTGATGGAGGAGGTGAAGGAAAGCCTCTGCCTGCCGATCCCGGATTGACGCTAGACCAGCACCTGCCGGGTGGTGGCGATGAACCGGTGGACGAGCTCCTCGGCCTGCGGCTCGATCATCGGTTCCGGGCCACGGCCGCGTGGGCAGGCCATGCGTGGGGTGGTGCCGAACAGGCGGCAGATCATCGGGCGTTCTTCGTAGACGGTGCAGCCATTGGGCCCCAGGTGCACACAGTCCAGGCGCTCCAGTGCCGCATTCTGCTCAGCCTGTGACTTGCGCGGCAGGCGGGCCATCTCTTCGGCAGACGTGGTTACCGGGCCGCAACAGTCGTGACAACCGGGCTCGCATTCGAAGGAAGGGATGAGTTCACGCAGGAACTGGATCTTGTGGCGGTTGCAGGACATGGTGACAAACACATTGAAGATTGAGGCTCGATTATAGGCCTCATCGCCGGCTTGCCCAGAATGAGGCCGGTTGCCCGACCCCGAAAACCCGGCTTATCCTCCCTCCTCTGTCTCGACACCCAGGACCCGCCAATGATCCACAGCGCGCAGCACGCCGCCTCCTACTACGCCGCCAGCAGCGCGCCACACCCCGATCATCCGTACCTGCAAGGCGAGCACAGCGCCGACGTGTGCATCGTTGGCGGCGGCTACTCGGGCCTCAATACCGCCATCGAGCTGGCCGAGCGTGGCCTGTCGGTGATCCTGCTCGAAGCGCGCAAGCTCGGCTGGGGTGCCAGCGGGCGCAATGGCGGCCAGCTTATCCGGGGCGTGGGCCACGGCCTCGAGCAGTTCCGTGCGGTGATCGGTGAAGAAGGCGTACGCAGCATGAAGCTGATGGGCCTGGAAGCCGTGGACATCGTCCGCGAGCGGGTCGAGCGCCACGCCATCGCCTGCGACCTGACCTGGGGTTACTGCGACCTGGCCAACAAGCCCGGCGAGCTGCAAGGCTTCGCCGAAGATGCCGAAGAATTGCGCAGCCTGGGCTACCGTCACGAACTGCGCCTGGTGCACAAAGACGCTATCCACAGCGTGGTCGGCTCCGACCGTTATGTGGGCGGCCTGATCGACATGGGCTCAGGGCACCTGCACCCGCTCAACCTGGCGCTGGGCGAAGCAGCCGTGGCCAGCCGCCTCGGTGTGCAGCTATTCGAGCAATCGCACGTCAGCCGCATCGAGTACGGCCCTGAAGTGAAAGTGCACACCGCCCAGGGCAGGGTGCGCGCCAAAACCCTGGTGCTGTGCTGCAATGCCTACCACAATGGCCTGAACCGCGAGCTGGGCGGCAAGGTGCTGCCAGCAGGCAGCTACATCATCGCCACCGAACCGCTGGGTGAGGAACGCGCGCGCCAGTTGCTGCCGCAGAACATGGCGGTGTGCGACCAGCGCGTGGCACTGGACTACTATCGCCTGTCCGCCGACCACCGCCTGTTGTTCGGCGGTGCCTGCCATTACTCCGGCCGCGATCCGCAGGACATTGCCGCCTACATGCAGCCGAAGATGTTCAAGGTGTTCCCGCAACTGGCCGATGTGCGCATCGATTACCAGTGGGGTGGGATGATCGGCATCGGCGCCAACCGCCTGCCACAGATCGGCCGCCTGGCCAGCCAGCCGAATGTCTATTACGCCCAGGCCTACTCTGGCCATGGGCTCAACGCCACTCACCTGGCAGCGCGCCTGCTGGGTGAAGCCATCAGCGGCCAGCAAAGCGGGCGCTTCGACCTGTTCGCCAAGGTGCCACACATCACCTTCCCTGGCGGCAAATACCTGCGCTCGCCGCTGCTGGCGTTGGGGATGCTCTGGCACAGGCTCAAAGAATTGGCCTGAAACCTGAGCGGTCCAGCAAGGACCGCGCAGGCTCATGCAGGTCAGTCTTTCCAGAAGGGTTTACGCCCTTCGCTCAGGGCCTGCTCCCAGCTCAGCCCAACATCGCGCAGCTCGGCATCAGTCAACTGCAGCAACGCCCTGCGGGTGTGCCAGCGATGCAGCATCAGGCCCCAGCGCCCCATCCCTTGCGGGGCGTTGAACACCTTGGCCTGCTGCCCGGCTTCCAGCTCCCTGGCCAACAATTGCAAGCGCACATCGCTCATCCCGCCCATCGCTGCGTTCTCCCGTTCAGTGGTTACGTGGAGAAAGCATGCGCGTTGCCAGCACCAGCAATACAGATTCAATACACCCTTATTATTCCCATACAGAATTGGCCAATTTCTGCCTGAATGCTGTATTTTCAACGCAACTGTACTGGTCGGGCGGGCAATCGCCCACAGGAGTATGCCGTGACGCTCTACCTGAACCTCGCCGAGCTGCTCGGCACCCGTATCGAGCAGGGCCTCTACCGCCCCGGCCAGCGCCTGCCATCGGTGCGCGCCCTGAGCGTGGAGCACGGGGTCAGCCTGAGTACGGTGCAGCAGGCCTACCGCCTGCTGGAAGACAACGGCATGGTTTCGCCACGCCCCAAATCCGGCTACTTCGTCAACGACCATCGCCACCTCGCCGCACTGCCCGCCGTCAGCCGCCCGGCCCAGCGGCCAGTGGACATTTCGCAGTGGGAACAGGTCCTGGAGCTGGTACGCAGCACGCCTCGTCAAGACGTCATACAGCTCGGCCGTGGCATGCCCGACATCGACAGCCCGAGCCTGAAGCCCCTGCTGCGCAGCCTGGCCCAGCTCAGCCGGCGCCAGGACATGCCGGGGCTGTACTACGACAACATCCACGGCAACCTCGCCTTGCGCGAGCAGGTTGCCCGCCTGGTGCTGGACTCGGGCTGCCGCCTTGGCCCGGCGGACCTGGTGGTGACGACCGGCTGCCACGAGGCGTTGTCGTGCAGTATCCGCGCAGTCTGCGAGCCGGGCGACATTGTCGCGGTAGATTCGCCGAGCTTCCACGGCGCCATGCAAACCCTCAAAGGCTTGGGCATGAAGGCGTTGGAGATCCCTACCGACCCCATCACCGGCATCAGCCTGCAAGCGCTGGAACTGGCACTTGAACAGTGGCCGATCAAGCTCATCCAGATCACGCCAAGCTGTAACAATCCGCTTGGCTACATCATGCCCGAAGCGCGCAAGAAGGCCCTGCTGAACCTCGCCCAGCGCTATGATGTCGCCATCCTCGAAGACGATGTGTATGGCGACCTGGCCTACACCTACCCTCGCCCGCGCACCCTCAAGTCGTTCGACGACGACGGTCGCGTGCTGCTGTGCAGTTCGTTTTCCAAGACGCTCGCCCCGGGCCTGCGCATCGGCTGGGTGGCGCCAGGGCGCTATCTGGAGCGGGTGTTGCACATGAAGTACATCAGCACCGGCAGCACGGCCACCCAGCCGCAGCTGGCGATCGCCGATTTCATCGCCAGCGGCCACTACCACCCCCATGTACGGCGCATGCGTAGCCAGTACCAGCGCGGCCGCGACCTGATGAGCGACTGGGTAAACCGTTACTTCCCGCCTGGCACACGCGTCAGCCGGCCTCAGGGCGGCTTCATGCTGTGGGTGGAGCTGCCAGAACATTTCGACACGCTGCGGCTGAACCGCGCTTTACTGGAACAGGGCGTGCAGGTTGCCGTGGGCAGCATCTTTTCGGCCTCTGGCAAGTTCCGCCACTGCCTGCGGATGAATTTCGCCGCGCGGCCAACCCCGCAAATCGAGGACGCGGTGCGCAAAGTGGGGGAAACCGCCCTTCGTCTACTGGATGAAAGTCACACCGACGGGTAACTTTGCGCCGCCCTTGACGGTCCTACCTCTCAAGCCCTTGCCGCACAGGACGATCCACCTTTGAGACTCCAGCGAGCTCTGCCCCTGCTGCTGGCGCTGCTAGGCCTTGCAGGCTGCGCCAGCGTCGGTACACCCCGCGAGACCAGCCAGGCATTGCCGGCCAAAGATTCAGCTTTCGGCCGTTCGGTATTGCGCCAGGCCGCACCCTATGAGGGACGGTCCGGTTTCCGTCTGCTGCCCAACAGCAACGAGGCCTTCCGTGCCCGCGCCGAGCTGATCCGTAACGCCCAGGCCAGCATCGACTTGCAGTACTACATCGTCCACGACGGCCTGAGCACCCGCGCCCTGGTCCATGAACTGCTGCGCGCGGCCGATCGGGGCGTACGCGTGCGCATTCTGCTCGACGACACCACCAGCGATGGCCTGGATACCATCATGGGCACCTTGGATGCCCATCCGAACATCCAGATCCGTGTATTCAACCCACTGCACCTGGGCCGCAGCACAGGGGTGACACGGGCGTTCGGGCGCCTGTTCAACCTGTCGCGCCAGCACCGGCGCATGCACAACAAGCTGTTCCTGGTGGACAACAGCATGGCCATCGTCGGCGGACGCAACCTGGGCGATGAATATTTCGATGCCGAGCCCAACCTGAATTTCACTGACATCGACATGCTCGGCGTGGGCCCGGTGGCCGAGCAGCTCGGGCACAGCTTCGACCAATACTGGAACAGTGCCCTGAGCAGGCCTGTCACTGACTTCCTCTGGCAACTGCCGGATGCCGCCGACCTTGCCGCCAGCCGCCACCGCCTGGAAGTGTCCCTGGCCGAGGCGCGGGTCCAACGCAAGGCGCTGTATGACCGCCTGATGGCCTATCAGTCAGAGCCACGCCTGGATGTTTGGCGTAATGAGCTGATCTGGGCCCACAGTCAGGCCTTGTGGGACGCACCGAGCAAGGTGCTGGCAGACGACGAGCCGGATCCGCAGCTGCTGATGAGCCAGCAGTTGGCCCCTGACCTGGCTAACGTGCATCACGAGTTGATCCTGGTTTCGGCCTATTTCGTCCCTGGCGAGCCGGGGCTGCTGTACCTGACCGGCCGTGCGGACGCCGGTACGTCGGTCAAGCTGTTGACCAACTCACTGGAGGCCACCGATGTACCGGCGGTGCATGGCGGGTATGCACCCTACCGCCGGGCGCTGCTCGAACACGGCGTGCAGCTGTTCGAGTTACGCCGCCAGCCGGGCGACCCCAGTGCCGGACGCCTGAGTTACCAAGGCGGTTCGGATTCCAGCCTGCACAGCAAGGCGATCGTGTTCGACCGGCGCAAGACCTTCATCGGCTCGTTCAATTTCGACCCGCGTTCGGTGCTGTGGAATACCGAGGTCGGGGTGCTGGTGGACAGCCCGGAGCTGGCCGAATACACCCGCGAGCTGGCCGTTCAGGGTATGGCGCCAGCGCTCAGTTATCAGGTCAGGCTCGAGCATGACAAACTGGCCTGGGTGACCGAGGACAACGGCCGACTGCACACCCTGACGGCAGAGCCCGGTGGGCTCTGGCGGCGGTTCAATGCGTGGATCAGCAAGGCCGTCGGGCTGGAGAAAATGCTCTAGCCCGGGCCTCAGGCGGCGGCGGGCTCGAAGGCACCGCGCCGCCGGGTCAACACCACCAACCCGGCCGCCCCAATTGCCATCAGCAGCGGCAAGGCATGGCCACTGAGCCACTGGCTACCTGCACCTGCCAGCAACGGCCCCAGCAGGCAGCCGATACCCCACAGCTGCGCCACATGGGCATTGGCCCGCACGAGGGCATCATCCCGGTACCGCTCGCCGATCAGTATCAGCGACAAGGTGAACAGGCCACCGGCACTGGCACCGAACAGCACCCACAACGGCCAGATCGCCGGCGTGTGCAAAAGCAACGGAATCGCCAGGCTGGAACACAGCAAGGTCACCGCACAAGCGGTGAACAGCGCGCGCCGCGACATGTGGTCGGCCAAGGCGCCAATCGGCAATTGCAGCACCGCGTCACCCACCACCACAGTACTGACCATGAACAGCGCCAGCTCGGTGGTGAAACCCTGCTGCAGGCAATACACCGGCAACAGGGTGAGGATCATCGCCTCGAAGGAAGCGAACAGCGCGATGGCCCAGGCGATCACCGGCAGTCGGCGACAGAAGGCGAACAGGTCGCGGAAGGTAACGCTGCAGGCCTCGGTACTCGGTGCGCCGCCACGGCCCAACAGCAGCAAGGGCGATAGCAGTAACAGGCCCGTCGCAGCCCAGAAGCCAAAGTCATCGTCAGAGCCGAGAAAGCCCAGTACCAGTGGCCCGGCCAGCTGGCTCAAGGCGTAGCTGCTGCCATACAGCGCCACCAGGCGCCCGCGCCACTGCTCCACCACCAACTGGTTGATCCAGCTCTCGCCAAGGATGAACACCACGGTCAGCGACATACCGATCAGCAAGCGTAGCGCCAACCACAGCGGGTAGCTCGGCAACACCGCCAGCAGGCCGATCGATAACGCCCCGCCCCACAGGCACAAGCGCATGGCCGCAGGCACGCCGACCCACCCGGCCAGGCGGCTGGCCAGGCTCGCCCCGAGCAGCACACCCAGCGCCGGCATAGCCGCCATGACGCCGATGGCGAAGCTGCCGTAGCCCCAGGCCTCCAGCCGCAGGGACACCAGCGGCATGCTCACGCCGAGCGCGAGCCCGACGCTCAGCACCGATGCCAGCACGGCAAAGTAGGTTCCCCAGCGCATAGCAGCCTCCCAGGCAGAATTCTTGAATAGCAGAAACGACACAGCCGGGACGGCGTGAACCGGCCCGGCTGTTGTTGGGGCTGTAGCGCAGCCCCTGTGGATTTACAGCTTGATCCAGGTCGCCTTCAGCTCGGTGTACTTCTCCAGCGCATGCAGCGACTTGTCACGGCCGTTGCCCGACTGCTTGAAGCCGCCGAACGGCGCGGTCATGTCGCCGCCATCGTACTGGTTGACCCAGACACTGCCCGCGCGCACGGCACGGGCAGTCTTGTGGGCCTTGGAAATATCCGAGGTCCAGATACCAGCGGCCAGACCGTAGGGCGTGTCGTTGGCAATGGCGATGGCTTCTTCGGCGGTATCGAAGGCGATGACCGACAGCACCGGGCCGAAGATTTCTTCCTGGGCGATCTTCATGGCGTTGGTCACGCCGTCGAAGATGGTCGGCTCGACATAAGTGCCGCCCGTTTCTTCCAAGGTGCGCTTGCCACCGGCCAGCAACTTGGCGCCGTCCTTGTGGCCGGCGTCGATGTACGACAGCACGGTATTCATCTGCTGGGTGTCGACCAGCGCACCGACGGTGGTCTGCGGGTCCAGCGGGTTGCCTGGTTTCCAGCCCTTGAGCGCGTCAACCACCATGGGCAGGAACTTGTCCTTGATCGAACGCTCGACCAGCAGGCGGGAACCGGCAGTGCAGACTTCGCCCTGGTTGAAGGCGATGGCACTGGCGGCAGCTTCGGCAGCGGCCTGCAGGTCCGGGGCGTCGGCGAAGACGATGTTCGGGCTCTTGCCGCCGGCCTCCAGCCAGACGCGCTTCATGTTCGACTCGCCGGCGTACACCATCAGCTGCTTGGCGATCTTGGTCGAGCCGGTGAACACCAGGGTATCGACGTCCATGTGCAGGGCCAGGGCCTTGCCGACGGTGTGGCCGTAGCCTGGGAGTACGTTCAGCACACCGGCGGGGATGCCGGCTTCGATGGCCAGCTGGGCGATGCGGATAGCGGTCAGCGGCGACTTCTCGGATGGCTTGAGTACCAGCGAGTTACCGGTGGCCAGGGCTGGAGCGATCTTCCAGCAGGCCATCAGCAGCGGGAAGTTCCACGGTACGATGGCACCGACCACACCCACTGGCTCGCGGGTAACCAGGCCTAGCTGGTCATGCGGGGTGGGTGCAACTTCGTCGTAGACCTTGTCGATGGCTTCGGCGGTCCAGTGGATGGCATTGGCCGCACCTGGCACGTCGATGCTGGAGGAGTCGCCGATCGGCTTGCCCATGTCCAGGGTTTCCAGCAGCGCCAGCTCTTCGACGTGCTTGCGCAGCAGGTCGGCGAAGCGGATCAGCTTGGCTTTGCGCTTGGCCGGAGCCAGCTGCGACCACACGCCGGAATCGAACGTTGCACGGGCGTTTTCCACCGCGCGGTTGGCATCGGCCAGGTCGCAGCTGGCAACCTTGGCCAGGAAGCGTCCGTCGACCGGGCTCAGGCAGTCGAAGGTTTCACCGGATGCGGCGTCGGTGTATTCGCCGTTGATGAAGGCACGCCCTTCGATCTTCAATTGCTGGGCACGTTGCTCCCAGTCTGCACGAGTCAGGGTGGTCATACGAAACTCCTCCTCTTGTTTAGGTGCAACGCCGCACTGAGGACTCACAGGCGTTGTCAGAATTCTGGCCGGGCGACAAGCGCACACTGGCAAGCGATACCCTAAACCAGCCAGTGCAAACTATCAATATATTTGACACATGAGGCTCAAAAGCCTACTGATGTGCATTTTATTAAACAAAAATAGGAGCCGCACCATGAACATCGCCAACATCATCGACTTCGCCCAGGTCCTCACCGAGGCTGAACGCTACCGTCCCGCGGCAGAAAAAATCCTCAAGGGCGAGCCAGACCAGGCTGTCTACAACCACTATTCCAGCCCGTGCGGGCAGTTCGCCGCAGGTGTCTGGGAAGGTGAAGTGGGGCAGTGGACGGTGAACTACACCGAGCACGAATACTGCGAGATCGTGCAGGGCGTTTCAGTATTGCGCGACCCGGATGGCGGGGCCAAGACCCTGCGTGCCGGTGATCGGTTCGTCATCCCGGCTGGCTTCCAGGGCACCTGGGAAGTGCTGGAGCCGTGCCGCAAGATTTATGTGATGTTCGAGCAGAAATGATTGCGACGCCAGCGTGGTGATTAAGTACCACAGCCCGGCAAGCCAAAGGCGGGATCCTTGATGCGTCCAATTCGGGACAACTCAAGGAGAACACCATGACTACCGATATCCTCGACCGTGCTCGTCACGTGATTGGCTCGCAGTATGTAGAAAGCGTCAAACCCTACATTCTCGAACTTACTGGCCTGCTGAGCGCCGCCGGCCCACGCGACGTCACCACCTTGGACATACGCTCCGACCGGGTGATGATCAGCGTCGATGCCAACGGCACCATCGACGGCCTGCGCATCAGCTGATATCCACTGCTGTTGGCATCCACGTAAAAAAAAACCCGCGTCCTTTCGGATGCGGGTTTTTTTCAGGTCGCCGATCAATTACTTGATCTTGGCTTCCTTGTACACCACGTGCTTGCGAACAACGGGATCGTATTTCTTGATCTCGATTTTGTCCGGGGTGGTGCGCTTGTTCTTGTCGGTGGTGTAGAAGTGGCCAGTGCCAGCACTCGAAACCAGACGGATCAATTCACGCATGACGTTCTCCTTAGAACTTTTCGCCGCGAGCACGCAGCTCGGCCAGCACTACGTCGATACCACGCTTGTCAATGACGCGCATGCCTTTGGCAGATACGCGCAGACGCACGAAACGGTTCTCGGATTCAACCCAGAAACGGTGGTGCTGCAGGTTCGGCAGGAAACGACGACGGGTTTTGTTGTTTGCGTGGGAAATGTTGTTCCCGGTTACTGGACCCTTACCAGTAACTTGACAGACTCTCGACATGACTCAGCCCTCTAAAACCACATGCCCAACCCGGCATGGGTTGGCCGCTTAATCTCTCAGTCTTTGGCGCCAGGCGCCGTGATTCTGGAGGTCTTACCGACCGGATCCGCTGATGCGACAGGCCGAGCCCCTAGAAAAGAGCGCTGCTTTATACCAGAAAGACTGCATTGCAACAACTGCTGATGAGCATCTGCCGGAGACAAATCGTGCGCGAGCAGCATAGCGGCTAGCCCGGCGAACTGTCGACCACTCGTCGCCAACCCGCATAAAAAGAGGGTGGTCATTTGCTGATGCGCACACTAGGGTAGGACGTTTCCAGACTGCTCTGGCAGATGGGCCACTGACAGCCAAGGAGCCACGATGCGTGCCGCCGCCCTTTCCTTAATGCTCACCACCCTGCTTGCTGCCGGCATCGCCCAGGCCGCGCCACTGAGTATCTGCAGCGAAGCCAGCCCCGAGGGCTTCGACGTGGTCCAGTACAACTCGCTGACCACCACCAACGCCTCGGCCGACGTTCTGATGAACCGCCTGGTCGAGTTCGACGCAAGCCAAGGCAAGGTCGTCCCAAGCCTGGCGCAGAGCTGGACAGTGTCGACTGACGGGCTGGTGTACGACTTCAAGCTGCGTGACGGGGTCAAATTCCACTCCACGCCTTATTTCAAACCAACCCGCGCGCTCGATGCCGACGATGTGCTGTTCAGCTTCCAGCGCATGCTCTACCCCGCCCACGCTTGGCACAAGACCGCACCGGGTGGCTACCCGCACGCCCAATCACTGCAACTGGGCAGCCTGATCAAATCGATCGAGGCCCCGGAGCCGAACAGCGTACGCTTCACCCTGACCCACGCCGACGCCACGTTCCTGGCCACCTTGAGCATGGGCTTCGCTTCGATCTACTCCGCCGAGTACGCCGACAAACTGCTCAAGGCAGGCACCCCGGAAAAGCTCAATAGCCAGCCGATCGGCACCGGCCCGTTCGTCTTCCAGCGTTACCAGAAGGACGCCGTGGTGCGCTACCGCGCCAACCCTGACTACTTCGATGGCAAGCCTGCGGTCGATCCACTGATCTTCGCCATCACCACCGACGCCAACGTACGCCTGCAGAAACTCAAGCGTGGGGAATGCCAGGTCGCCCTGTCGCCCAAGCCCCTGGACGTTGCCGAAGCCAGCAAGGACGGTAACCTGAAGGTCGCCACGACGCCGGCCTTCATGACAGCCTTCGTGGCCATCAACAGCGAGCACCCGCCGCTGGACAAACCTGAAGTGCGCCAGGCAATCAACCTGGCCTTCGACAAGCAGGCCTACCTCAAGGCCGTTTTCGAAGGCACCGCCACCGCCGCCAACGGCCCCTACCCGCCGAACACCTGGAGCTATGCTAAGGACCTGCCGGGCTACCCGCTGGATCTCAAGCGAGCCAAGGCGCTGCTGAGCAAAGCCGGTTACGCAGAGGGGTTCAGCACCACGATCTGGACCCGCCCGTCGGGCAGCCTGCTCAACCCCAACCCGAGCCTGGGCGCGCAGATGCTCCAGGCAGACCTGGCCAAGATCGGCATCAAGGCTGAAATCCGCGTGATCGAATGGGGTGAGCTGATCCGTCGGGCCAAGGCCGGCGAGCATGACCTGCTGTTCATGGGCTGGGCCGGTGACAATGGCGACCCGGACAACTTCCTCAGCCCGCAGTTTTCCTGTGCGGCGGTCAAGTCGGGGACCAACTTCGCGCGGTTCTGTGACAGCCGGCTGGACCAGTTGATCAGTGCAGGGCGCACCACCAACGACCAGAGCGTGCGCAGCCGGTTGTACCAGCAGGCGCAGACGCTGATTCAGCAACAGGCGCTCTGGGTGCCGCTGGCGCACCCGACGGCGGCAGCGCTGTTGCGCGACGGGGTCGAGGGGTACCAGGTAAGCCCGTTCGGGCGGTTGGACCTGAGCAAGGTTTCGGTGAAACGCTGACCCTTGGCTTTGCAGGCTCGACCCACCGCTGGCTTGCCGGCGACTGGTCGAGCCTGCAGACAGGCAGCAACTAAGCGATAATCCACCCTTGCTCCACCATCGACAGCGGCTCCCCATCACCGACGATGATGTGATCGAGCACCCGCACGTCGATCAGCGCCAACCCCTGCTTCAATGCAAGCGTCATGTGCACATCGTCCTGGCTCGGCTCACTGTTCCCCGAAGGATGGTTGTGGCAGTTATGGTATATGTTTGGAAACGTTGCAGACGTGGAGCTTCCGATGCCCGACGTGCCTTGCTGCGAAATCCGAATGATCCGGACTGCTTCCAGCGGCCTCAGGCCGTATCTGCTGGTGGAGGGGGTTCCGGTGATCTTAGCAAACCTCTGGGCCGAGGATTTGCTTCACAAATCGCGCCTCAACACCGTTGAGAGCTACCTTCGTGACGTTGCTGTCGCGTACGAGTGGGCCCTCAGCCGAGACTCTCCCCTGGAGCGAAAGCTTGAACGCTTGGCCGTTTTCAGCTCAACGGAGCTGACAATGCTGGCTGAGCGCCTATGCTCAACCAGGCGCGGTGCGGAAGCGAGTCAGTCGACCTGCACGCGACGGCTCGAATCCATCAAATCATTCATAGATTTTTCGTTTGATCATTACATCGAGCTCAATCGGTTGGGTCTGCAGGAGCAGAGCCAAGCTGAAAAAAACAAAAATAAAAACCTCCGAAACCTTAGTAAAAAAGTCATTAAGATCGCGCAACAGTCTGAACCCTCCCGACCTTCCACTCCACTCGATGCAGACGAAGAAGCTCTACTCAAAAAAGTTTTATACCCGAGCAGCTCGAAAAATCCCTTCAAGAGCGTAAAAATCCAGGTCCGTAACTATTGCCTTTTTTTGGTCATGCTGGAAACACTTGCCAGACGTGGCGAAGTTGTACTGATTGAGTTGAACGATCTTGATCTAGGCCCCTCTGCAACCATTCGTATTAAGCAGCCGAACGATATCAACAGGGAGCGACGAAGAGACGGCGCGAGCCTAAAGACACGCGGACGTATAGTTCCGATATCTGTATCGCTGGCCGCGATGCTGAATGAGTATCTTTGCGACCATCGACCGAGGCTGCTCAAGCCGAAACAGCCTTGTACCGCACTATTTGTCAGCTCCCGTGACGGCAGACGAATGTCAGCACGAACAGTGAACACGATTCTCAGAACCGTCGCTAGTAGCCTTGGCCTATCCAATTTCTCAACCCGCCTTCACCCGCATGGTTTGAGAACAACAGGTGCAAACGACGCCCGCAAAAAGCTTGAAAAAAGCGATGCACCCAGCCTCAACATCAGAGATGCTCTTGCGTATCTGGGAGGCTGGAGCCCGAACAGCGACAGCATTCAGAAGTACTCTCGACAAGCCATATCTGATCGTCTCGGAGAAATACTAAGGACATCTGACAGAACACTTCCACGAGAGAAAACTGATGACTAATTCTCCGACTGAGTTGACCACAGAGATCGAACGTAGATTCGGCATCGAGACTGACGATTTCCCTTTTCGGGTGCAATCTACTTTCGGCCAGACCATAACGATTCGCAACAATACTGGATGGCTCGAAAAGATGACCATCGAAATCGTCGGGTGTGCCCCGATGAATATTGCCTGGGGCCAACAACTTCACGAGAATTTGTTAGTGGAGTGGCTTCTCAGAGGATGGTTTATAGATCGAATTCAAACCCACATTGACCTTAGACCGCTGATCCTCGTGCAGCGAATCTTAGCCGCTCATGAGTTTCCGGGTGACGATGCAGAGACTATTGGAGATCGGCTATCATCCTTTGCTGTACGCGAATGCATCCGCCTAAAAACATCCGGCCGCAACGACGACTTAGTTGCCCTCCGAGTGTTCTATCGATGGTGCCTGGACGAGGATGTTTCAGGATTCAATGAGCATGATAGCCTTGAGCTTTCTCAGTTAACTGTAAAGGCATTTGATAACAAGCACCTGGTCACGATGCGAGACGATGACTTCGGACCTTTTACTCGGGTACAGTTAACGCACATTGAAATGCGTATTTTCACAAGTAAGCATGTATCGCATGTACAACGCACGATGTTTCTCCTTTGTCGGGATTGGGGAATACGCCCAATTCAGCTAGCGCTCATGCAGGTCACAGATTTTGGTATTGACGAGAACGGCCCTTTCGTCATGGTGCCAAGCGTGAAAGGAATTCGACGTTCAAGGCTTAGGAGACACCCCAGTAATTTGAAGAAACGCTACATTTCCAACGATACAGCGGAAGCCGTTCAGCAACAGTGCGCCTTAGCTGAGCACCAATGCAAAGCTGCATCGGGGTTAATTGAAAAGCTATGCGTAACGCATGGTATCAGCGTCCCTCAACTGCCCATACCATTGTTTCCAGCACCATTCAGAACTGAACCCCGTCTCGTGCGATTTCTAACCAATCCAAGACTGACCCCCTTCACATTACATCAAGATAATCGACGCTTGAGCTATGAGCTAACCTCGCTTACTTGGGAGCTTCAGTTGCTTGATCCTCACAAGTCCCCTAGAGAAGCCGCGCCTTTTATGCGTATTTCTGCGTACCGGCTTCGCAGAACCAAAGGAACCTCCATGGTCCTTTCTGGGGCGTCTCCTGACGAGGTAGCAGAAGCTCTCGATCATATAAATCTAAATTCCATAAAGCATTATTTTCGCTACAACCTTGAACTTCAAGAATTCATTAACACCACTCACATGGCTAGCCCGGAAATCAATGCGGCAGTTGAGATGTGGTGCGGAAGGTTCATGGAGGATACTGCTGACAGATCTGCATTATCACCTATAAGCAGCTTGGGATTATGCAGCTCGAAAAAACCATGCCCTTTTCACCCTACTGTTACATGCTATGCATGTTCCAAATTCAGGCCCAGCCGTCACGCAGACCATGAAGCCGCTCTAGCTGACATCACTAGATTTCAACAAATGTTGGGAAGCTCTTCTAGTGGCGCCATGGCTCAACAAGTCGAAGCTGCAATACACGGCGCCAAGTCAATTCTAATTGCCGTGAAGGAGCTAGACAATTGAGCGTATCAATGGCTGTTCTCGATGAACGTTATGAGCTTGCACGAAAACAGTTTAACGACCTCAAATCGAGTGGACTAGTGTCCGGAGATTTCGAGGGTAAGGTATGGCAATACAGATCGAGTAATATCCCATTTACGTCACTCTGCTCTGTGCAAAAACGACATGAAGATCAGCCCGCTCTTCCGACAGTGACGGGAAAGCTGGCTCGCTGTTTCATAGCCCATGAAATGCTTAGGCGTCCGTCGGCCACCCTGGTCATCGGACGAATGGCAGCGGTCAGACGCCTCTCGGCCGTAATGAATAACCATGACGTCAAATGGAGCGACATAACACGCAAGGTTTTTGACACCACCGTGGACTCAATCAGGCAAGATCACTCGGAGGCTACGGTATACCATAGAGCGAACGCCCTAAAGGCTTTTCTAAACTTCCTCAACAACTTCAGTATAACCAGTAGCGGAGTACCGCTTCGGTTCCTTGAAAGATTCATCAAGTGGAAGACTGGCGTACCTAACCCGACCCACAGCAACCTTGAGCTCACGTCTCAACAATTCAGACACAGAGAAGAAACCCTGTTCTCTCCTGACTTACACGAGGGCATCGCGAAAGCCCGATGCCTTATAAAGAACGATCCGAGCCTAGAGCCAATCAATGGCTTCGACAGAGTACGTCTGGAAGCGACTTGCTTCGGCATGGCGCTCGGCTTGAGGGTGGGTGAAATCACAAACTTACCGGAAAATTGCCTCTTCCAGGACCATGATACTCATACAACTTTCGTGCGGGTCCCTGTTGAAAAAAACCTCGTACCAGCCGCCGTACCAGTCGCAGATTTATGGAGCACTCCACTCACAGAAGCTTATGCGTATTTACTGGCGTTTTGCCGTGATGCAAGAGATCGAGCCCTTGATATCGAAGCGAATGGTTTCTCCTTTGTAGATAAAATACTCACCACCTACCGAGAAAAAAATCCACTAGACTCCGGAGCTAAAGATCAGCTCACATCGCTGGACCTAACCGTAGAGCACCACTATTTTGTAGAGGAATTAACGAGTTGCTTTGCGATATCAGCTAAAGAGCTTTGCAGCGGCGGGCGGTTTTACAGCTCTGCAATTGAACTTCCTAGAATAACAGCTGCACGCTTTGCGGCCTGGATAGACGACCGAATTAGCAAGTGGGACTGGTCGAACTACCTTAATGAGTACAAAAAGAATTGCTATAGTGTCTCTGTGCTTGATATCGGGATTCACACCAACTCATCTCGCTCATCAGTAAACAAATGCAAGTGGTTTAATGACGAACTTCGAATATTTCTCAAGGGGATGGTCAAAAGCGGGCTATTTAAGCCTGGTGCCCTGCCCTCATACGTGCAGCTGTTCGACATTAAAAGAGAATGGGCTCGCATTAGAGAACTCATGCTGTCTAGGAGAGGGATGGGAGCGGGGGTTCCCTCCCTGGCCATAGACATCAGATTATTCAAACGAGCTCTAGAAAAAAAGTACAGATTCCATTTGCAACGCCACTTTGACGAACAATTTGCTATGCCCGATGATGGCGAAGAAGCACCTTATCATGCAAAATTTTCGAGCAAGGGCTACCCTAACAAACTCAGCGACAACCTAATTGTTATCTGGGAGAACCAATTTAATTCGGTCTCACAGCAAGGTATTATCCCGCGCCCGCTTTTCAGGGCGGACCTTTATAACTACCTTTCAAACAACTCGTCAAAAAAAACTATTTTTCAACGCCTTGATTTGAGGGACCGAAACGGGAAGATATTTTCCATCACTCCCCACCAGATCCGCCGCTGGGTTACCACGGCGATCCTACGCGCCGGTCCCTCTGAGACAGCGGTGGATCTCTGGATGGGACGTACTCCACGCCAGAGTCGTCAATATGACTATCGGACCGCTAAAGAACGGGCAGAATATGTGAGGTCGTTATACTTGACCGATGAGCCACCCGAAGACTTTTTGGGAAAATTAGTCATCCGATGGCGCGAGGAGGAAGTCGCTGATGATCTAATTGAAGATATGATCATTCAGAAGCTGAGCATTTTAAATCTAACGCCATGGGGCGGATGCTCACGGGAGTTGTACATTAGCCCTTGTGATCGAGGCCTCATGTGCGTAAGAGGGTTCGGCACGGAAGCAGGGTGCAAATCATTTCATCTGAACCCTGATGATCTAGAAGCAAGGGCAGCCATTGAGACCTTACTCACAGAGTATGAGCGAATTATGAAGGTGATTTTTGACAACCGAACAGATATAACAGCCAGCATCGAGTCCGAACTCGACAGCACACATGAATTCGATCAGCACGTTTTGTTTGTTTGCGATATGGTTAGGAGCTGCAAGGCAGCTTTGAATGCATATTCGAAATCTAAGCAGGTATCATCGTGAAGCAGGATAAAAAATGGAAGGAGCGTGCGAGGTCTATTCTTGCCGATTATAAGGAGGGTCGAGTTACGGGGCCGCTCACACAAAGTGGACTTGCGCAGAAAGTCGCTGTCAGTCGCCAGACTCTATGGAGAGACGAGGAGATCCGATCTTTATATGCTACTACCCAGGATTACCTTCTAAATATAAAAAAGAAAGGACGAAAAGACAGCTGCGCCAGGATTTTTGCTCTCGAAACGCAACTTGAGAAAGCGCGTGCGGAGAACAATCGGCTGATTCAAATTATCATCAAAGCTGCTCAGCTCATGACGGAGGACGCGATCGATCCAAGACGGTATTTTGGAGATGCCACAACCTGACAAAGCCTCTATTCTCTTCGGAAAAGCTCTTTGAATGAACGTTGCTGGCAATCAACGCCATTAGGCTGGTAATAACGCCGCCCGCTCTGAACGGTGTAACATCTGTGCAAGCCATCATCGCTTTCATGAATAGCCTCCAAGGGCTCCATTGACCACTCGCCGCTGCCATTCATCCATCCTGGAGTGACAATCTGCAAGGACAGCTGTGCTGTGCCCTCTAGGGCCATCCGTGTGAATCGTTCCAGGCCCCGCATGTCCTCCAGGAAAAAGACCTCGATACATGTGTCTTCTCCCCGCGCCCTCGTGACCGTGATGTGGATCCAAGGCGATGAAAGCCGTTGCTCTACGAAATGCCAAGCCTGCTGATCCTCAGCCAGCCAGGCGTGTGAACGATCCACTTCTGCCCATCGGTTGGTGATAAACATACCGACTCCCTCTCAAATGAACAGCATACATTGTAGTCATATACTGTTCGTCGGGTGCCTTATCGTTCCTTTTGTGGAACATGCAAAGTGGAATTGAAAAGCGCATTCGGCCGGATTTTGCAGTGGATGAGAGTCAAGCAAAAACTGACCCAGGAAGATTTCGCGACTGTGAGCAGCCGTACCTATATCAGCACGCTGGAGCGGGGCCGATACGTTCCAACCATACAGAAATTGGACACGATCGCGCCGGTGCTAGGAGTGCATCCGGTAACCCTGATGATAGGTAGCTATGCCCTTAAGGAGAACCGATCAGCTAGGGACCTCCTCGCTCAAGTTGCTCAAGAAGCTGAACACATGGACCTTGAGGCTGCACTGTCAGCATTGAGTAAATCCTCTCGCTCGATCCCCTAGGCTCTCCGCGCGAGTCGACTGGATCTTAGGTGAGGAAGCTGAACGCGGCCTGGTAGACGACGTAGGAGCACTGATCTGGCGCATTGCCCGTGGCTCTACAGCCGGACAGTCATGGCTCAGCGCAGGAATAGCCAGGTACAGCGTATCAGGAACTCTGGGTATCAAGCCCGGACGATACGGTGGCTGTGGCAGCCCTGCAGGGGTATGGTGGCACCCTGACACAATCGTCTCAAATAGTAAGCGACCCGCGAACACACCTTGCGCTCGTTAAGCAGGCGTCCACTGATGCGGCAACAAGGCCTCGATCTCGCTCGCCCGTTGAGTAGGCAGTCGTGTCAGCACGTCCTTGAGGTAGGCATACGG
>NZ_JAETZZ010000069.1 GCF_022627325.1 Pseudomonas putida | reverse complement strand
GTTCGATGAAGCGGAAAATGACCCTCTGCTGGCTGTAGTCGATGATGCCGATGAAGAAGTCGTTGTCCCGGTCAAGCGCCGTGGCAAGCGCAAGTCACTGGCGGCTAATCTGCCACGTATCGAAGTTCTCCATGAGTTGCCCGAACACGAACTGACCTGCGCCTGCGGTTGCCGCAAGCATGTCATCGGCGAAGAAACCAGCGAGCAGCTCGATATCGTGCCGATGCAGATCCGCGTACTCAAACACGTGCGCAA
>NZ_JAETZZ010000068.1 GCF_022627325.1 Pseudomonas putida | reverse complement strand
TCCCGCTACGAGAGATCGAAGCGAGCCAAGTGTTTGAAGCTAAACGAGTTTCTCGCAAAAAACTTCAAAATAAACGCTTGACAGGCTCTGAGGAAAGCGTAGAATGCGCGCCTCGGTTGAGACGAAACGCTCTTAACCAAACGCTCTTTAACAAATCGAATCAAGCAATTCGTGTGGGTGCTTGTGAGTACGGACTGATAGTCAAAAAGATTATCAGCATCACAAGTGACCATGCGAGAAATCACATAGTCATTT
>NZ_JAETZZ010000067.1 GCF_022627325.1 Pseudomonas putida | reverse complement strand
CGCAGGAAGTACCATTGCGTCTGCTGCAAGGCTATCGCGGCTATGTGATGACCGACGATTATGCGGGTTACAACGCTTTGGCGTTGCAGCCCGGTATCGAGCGACTGGCATGCATGGTTCACGCGCGTCGCAAGTTCGTCGAAGCACAAAAGGTGCAGCCCAAGGGTAAGACCGGACGAGCCGATGTGGCGCTGACGATGATCAATAAGCTGTATGACATCGAGCGCGACCTCAAGGAGGTCAGCGACGAACAGC
>NZ_JAETZZ010000066.1 GCF_022627325.1 Pseudomonas putida | reverse complement strand
TCGGTCGACTTTGTTGCGCCGAACAACGTCTACAACACCAATGCGCCGCTGACCAACAGCATCACCAAGGTTGAAGGCGGTAATTACGAGAAGCTGGATACTGCCGGTACTCCAACCACCACAGTCATCGACAGTCCTGCTACCCAGGCGACCACCAACCTGGTGCTGAGCGCCACTGGCGATGTCGCCGAGGGCGGTCAGATCGTTTACACCGCCACGCTGAGCAACCCAGCCGGCACCGCGATGACTGTGACC
>NZ_JAETZZ010000065.1 GCF_022627325.1 Pseudomonas putida | reverse complement strand
TCAAACACGTGCGCAAGATCTATGGCTGCCGTGGTTGCGAGACTGCTCCTGTCACTGCTGACAAGCCCGCCCAGTTAATCGAAAAAAGCATGGCCAGCCCAAGCGTGCTGGCCATGCTGCTGACGACTAAGTACGTCGATGGCTTGCCGCTACACAGGTTTGAACGTGTGCTGTCCCGCCACGGCATCGAGGTTCCACGACAAACCCTGGCGCGTTGGGTGATCCAGTGCAGTAAATACTTCCAGCCGCTGTTGA
>NZ_JAETZZ010000064.1 GCF_022627325.1 Pseudomonas putida | reverse complement strand
TACCTCTACCCCAAGCCTGTGGACTTTCGAAAGTCCATCGACGGCCTTACTGCCTTGGTAGAACTGGATATCAAAGTCGCCGTGTTCGACCCCGTGCTCTTCGTCTTCCTCAACAAGGCGCGTAATCAGATCAAAGTGTTGTACTGGGAGCGCAACGGCTTCTGCCTCTGGCTCAAGCGCCTGGAAGCCGAGCGCTTCAAAATGTCGCCTGAGCCCAGCGACGAAGCGATTGTCCTGACCGTCCAAGAACTCAAT
>NZ_JAETZZ010000063.1 GCF_022627325.1 Pseudomonas putida | reverse complement strand
CTGGCCAAGTGACCGTCGCCGCACCAGCTGATGACGTTTACAAAGACGCTGGCCAGGTCAAAGCCACCATCACTGGCACCACCGGTGGCGACTTCGAGAACCTCGCAGTCAATCCGGCTGAAGCCGTAACCAATGTCAGCGATACGCTCGATACGTCGACCGTGACCCTGACGGCGAATGCTTCGGTGGCCGAAGGTGGCGTGGTCACCTACACGGCGTCGGTTAGCGCTCCGGTCACCGGCAGCCCGCTGGTCG
>NZ_JAETZZ010000062.1 GCF_022627325.1 Pseudomonas putida | reverse complement strand
CTTTCGGCGTGCGAGTTTTTCACTCGCATTGTCGTTACTCATGTCAGCATTCGCACTTCTGATACCTCCAGCAAGCTTCTCAACTCACCTTCACAGGCTTACAGAACGCTCCTCTACCGCATCACCAGAGGTGATACCCGTAGCTTCGGTGCATGGTTTGAGCCCCGTTACATCTTCCGCGCAGGCCGACTCGACTAGTGAGCTATTACGCTTTCTTTAAAGGGTGGCTGCTTCTAAGCCAACCTCCTAGCTGTC
>NZ_JAETZZ010000061.1 GCF_022627325.1 Pseudomonas putida | reverse complement strand
GACAGCTAGGAGGTTGGCTTAGAAGCAGCCACCCTTTAAAGAAAGCGTAATAGCTCACTAGTCGAGTCGGCCTGCGCGGAAGATGTAACGGGGCTCAAACCATGCACCGAAGCTACGGGTATCACCTTTGGTGATGCGGTAGAGGAGCGTTCTGTAAGCCTGTGAAGGTGAGTTGAGAAGCTTGCTGGAGGTATCAGAAGTGCGAATGCTGACATGAGTAACGACAATGCGAGTGAAAAACTCGCACGCCGAAAG
>NZ_JAETZZ010000060.1 GCF_022627325.1 Pseudomonas putida | reverse complement strand
GAAAAGCTGGCTGGACAAGACGTACGCCCAGGTGACGCCGCAAAGCGTATTGGGCAAGGCGGTGCATTACCTGGCAAACAACTGGAGCCGCCTGGAACGGTATGTCGAAGCGGGCCATTTGCCAATCGACAACAACCTGGCAGAGCGTGCGATAAAACCGTTTGTCATTGGGCGCAAGGCTTGGCTGTTCAGTGACACGCCCAAGGGCGCCACGGCAAGTGCGCAGATATACAGCTTGGTCGAGACCGCCAAGGTCAACGG
>NZ_JAETZZ010000006.1 GCF_022627325.1 Pseudomonas putida | reverse complement strand
TGTTAGGCCTGCCGCCAGCGTTCAATCTGAGCCATGATCAAACTCTTCAGTTCAATACTGCTTGGGTTTTTAAGAAACCCTAAACTTGGCTCAGCAATCTCAAATGACTATGTGATTTCTCGCATGGCCACTTGTGATGCTGATAATCTTTTTGACTATCAGTCCGTACTCACAAGCACCCACACGAATTGCTTGATTCAATTTGTTAAAGAGCGTTTGGTTAAGAGCGTTTCGTCTCAACCGAGGCGCGCATTCTACGCTTTCCTCATTTGCTGTCAAGCGTTTGTTTTGAAGTTTTTTTGAATCCACTTTCCTTCAAAAGCCTTGAACTTCAGCAACTTACCGCCTGCCTCACCGCGTTCAACGCTGCGAGGAGGCGAATAATACGCGGTTTGAAATTTGAGTCAACACCTTGATCTAAAAAAACTTCGCCTCGCATTTTGCAGCCGCTGGGCAACTAAATGCATGAACCATCGCTCTGTAGATAAACACTCCGTGGAGGGCAATGGCATGAGCGATGCGCAGAGCGAGAAGACCCCTGGCCTGTCGGCTGATGAAGAGAAGGAAGTCAGCCATAACCAACCCCCGAGGGCGGCGGTTCTGCACGAAATCATTCGCTACCAGGGCGACCAGGAACTGGAGCGGACCCTGGCGGCGCTGTGGTGGTCGGCCTTGGCAGCTGGCCTGACCATGGGGCTTTCATTCATGGCCATGGGGCTTTTTTACGCCCGCCTGCCCGAAGGCGAGAGTGCGCACGTCATCGCCAGCATCGGCTACAGCGCGGGCTTTCTTGCGGTGATCCTGGCGCGTCAACAACTGTTTACGGAAAACACCCTCACAGCGGTCCTGCCGGTGATGACGACACCAACCTTCGCCAACCTCGGGCGCCTGTTGCGCCTATGGGGCGTAGTACTGGTAGGAAACCTGGCAGGCACCTTGCTGGTTGCCTGGGTCATCCTCGAGCTGCCCATTTTCGACAGCAAGACGGATGTCGCCTTCCTTGAAATCGGCCGCAAGGTGATGGAGAACGATATCAGCCAGATGTTCGCCAAGGGCATCATATCGGGCTGGATGATAGCGACCATGGTGTGGATGATCCCATCCATGGAGAACGCCAAGATCTGGATCATCCTGATGATCACCTACCTGATGGCACTGGGCGACTTCACTCACATCGTCGTAGGTTCGGTCGAGGTGTCCTATCTGGTCTGGGCGGGAGACGAAAGCTGGCGCAGCTTCTGGCTGGAGTTTGCCTTGCCGACCCTGGCCGGGAATATCATTGGCGGCAGCTTCATTTTTGCCCTGATCAGCCACGCCCAGGTGCGAAGCGACAGCGGCAAGCCACCTTCGCAGCTATTAAAGGATGAAAAAAGGTCTTCGTTCGGCAAGCAGGACGACAAGCAATGATCCGAAGCGTGCAGTCGCTGCCGGTTCGGGCTCGCCAACGCAGTTCAACCTGGGAATCCTAGGCGGCCAGGCCCCTGGCAAAACACGCAGCTAACCAGGGGCCACCTCAACCTGCCAAGGCTGACACTCTATCCACTGGTCCGGGCTAGGTGCGCTACCGCCTGGCGATCAAGCTTGCCGGACACAAGCGCCGCCTTCGGGACCTGAGCCGGATTGCTAGTCTGACCGGGCTGCTGGATCACTGTGCCTGGAAGCATTGGCTCCAGCTTCGCGTCCAGGCTTGCCAGAACCTGCAAATGCCACCAGCGATTGCCCTGATCGATATCGACCGTTTCACGAGCATAAAGAGCGCCGCGGCACTGTCAGCAGCGCAAGGAGCGCTGCGCCAGAATTTCCGGCAGGTCCGTGCGCCGCAGGTACTGGCGCAGCGGTTCGGCAATGTTCAGCCGATCGTCCACATGCTGCTCCAGCAGCAGCGACAGGCGCTGGCGGCACAGCGCCATGTGCGCGCCCTGCGCTGGCCGCCAGACGAACTCGCTGCACGGGATGATGCTCTCGTCTGCCACGTCCATACCGAACGCGTCTTCGCTGAACCGTACGATATGGACGCCGCGTTTGCCATGAAAGCCGACGAAGCCCTTGAGCTGGTCGGCCGCACTGCAGATGTCCTGGGATGTGATGGCCATGTCGAAACCTCGCAAATAACCGGAAGTGACGCACGCCAGGCGGGCAACGGTCGCCTCTGGTGGGCGACGCGCAAGGCCAGCCTAGCTCAATCGCCGGCCGTTTCGCCAAGGTTTTTCGCCATTGGCCCAACCGCCCCGCTAGACTGATGGGCTAATCTATTCCGTCGCCAATTTTGGGACCGTTCATGACCAACGCCATCAGCGCCGATATCGCCACCATCGGCCGCATCAGCGCCGTGCCCGCCATCCTTCAGGTCATCTGCGAATCCACCGGCATGCGTTTCGCCGCCGTGGCACGGGTTACCGAAAGCAACTGGACCGCCTGCGCCGTACTCGACAATCTGGGCTTTGGCCTCGAGGTGGGCGGCGAGCTCGAATTGGCAACCACGCTGTGCCACGAAATTCGCAGCTCTCACCAGACCATCGTGATCGATAAAGCCAGCGAAGATGAGCGCTACTGCCACCACCATACGCCGCAGCTCTATCGCTTCGAAAGCTACATATCCGTACCGGTGTTCCGTACAGATGGCAACTTCTTCGGCACCATCTGCGCCCTGGACCCGAATCCGGCCTCGCTAAAAGGCCAGGCCATCCAGCCCATGATGGAGTCGTTCGCCCGCCTGCTCGCCATCCAGATCGAGAATGAAGAGAGCGTCCAGCACACCGAGCGCGCCCTGCGTGAGGAACGGGCGATGGCCGAAGTGCGCGAACAGTTCATCGCAGTGCTCGGCCACGACCTGCGCAATCCTCTGTTCGCCATCACCGCAGGCGCCGAACTGTTGATTCAGCGCCTGGATGAAGACAAGCACCGTGGGATCGCCCGCCACATCCACACGTGCGGGCAGCGCGCCGCACAGCTGGTACGCGACGTGCTGGATTTTGCCCGAGGCCGGCTTGGCAGCGGCATCCCATTGAACCTCGAGCCCTGCCCGGACCTTGCCGAAGGCCTCATGCATGTCGCTGCAGAACTGCAGCACATCCACCCACAGCGGCAGATCGTGCTTCAGATCGGAGATATCGGCGGCCTGTACTGTGATCGCGAACGGGTGGCCCAGCTGCTCTCCAACCTTATCGCCAACGCGCTGATCCATGGTGCGCCTGACGGGCCGGTGACGGTCAGGGCGGCGATCGCCGACGGGGAGTTCGCGCTTAGCGTGCACAACAATGGGCACCCCATCGCCTCACAAACCCTGGACCAACTGTTCAAGCCCTTTACCAGGCCGCTGTCTGCGGGGCCAAAACAGGGGCTTGGGCTTGGCCTTTATATAGCCAACCAGATAGCCCTGGCCCATGGTGGACGCATGCAGGTTATCTCAGATGAGCAAACCGGCACGCTGTTCAGCTTTCACTTGCCGGCCACTGCACCGAGGCAGATGCCGGGGCCGTCGGCGGCCAGCCTGTAACGCATCGCCGAGGATCACTCAGGCGCATCCTCGTGCACCTGCACACTGGCCGTCATCCCCGCGCTGAGGTTCATGCCTTCGGGAATGTCGTCGAGCCGGATGCGCACCGGTATTCGCTGGGCCAGCCTTACCCAGTTGAAGGTTGGCTCAACCTCTGGCAACAACTGGCTGTCAGGGTTGCTGTTCTTGTCGGTGATACCCCGGCTGATGCTTTCCACATGCCCCTGCATGGCTTCTCCTGCCCCCATCAGCCAGACCTTCACCGAATCGCCCACACGGATGCGCGGCAATTTGGTTTCCTCGAAATACGCCTGGATATAAAAGGTCGAGTCATCCACCAGGGCCATTACCGACTGGCCGGCATTTACATAGTTGCCCTGAGCCAGGCGCAAGTTGGTGATGTGCCCACTGCGCGGTGCTCGCACTTCGCTGCGGGCAAGGTTGATTTTCGCCACCTGTAACTGAGCTTGCGCCTCATGCAACTCACCGCGGGCAATGGCGGCATTGATTTGCGCGTTTTCGCGCAGCTCGGCACTGATCGCCCCGGGCCCCAGTGCCGTGCGCCGTGCTGCTTCGCGCTCACGCAGATGCAACTGCTGGGTGCGTGTCTCGGCCACGGCGCTGGCCTGGTCGAACGCGGCCTGGAAGCGCTCACGGTCTATGCTCATCAACAGCTCGCCAGCCTTGACCCGCTGGTTGTCCTGCACCTTGAGTTCACGCACCCAGCCGGACACATCGGGTGCGATGACCACCACGTCGGCCCGCACCCGTGCATCACGTGTCCATGGGGTGAGCATGTAGTACTGCCAGAGTTTATAGCCGGCCAGAACGGCAATGGCGACCACACAGAGGGTCACCAGGATACGGACGACAGCACGCATCGAATCACTCCTTACAAAGGCCCCAGCAGGCGGACTACCAGATAGAGCACGCAAACGAACAACGCAGCGTCGAACAGCGCTTCATGCCAGATCCAACGCGCCAATGGCGTGGCTTGCACGACAAAGCGCAACAACCCGGTAAGCACCAGCGCCATCAGCACGTAGATCAGAAAAGGGCTGAGCAGCACGCCGCCCAATGCCCACTCACGCAACCCCATGGGCTTCCTCCTGCCAGCGGCACCATTTGCCCCAGCTTTTCTGCAACTGCAACACTGCCCCTTCGGCCAGGCGTAACGGGTCACTCGCCGGCAAGCGTCGTAGCGCCGCGATGAATCGCTCGCTGGCGGCATCCAGCCACTGCCCTCGGCCGGCCGCCGGACCACTGGCCAAGACTGTTTCCAGTTGCTGCAGATATTCCCGTTCGGCATCCCCAAGCGGCGCCTGGGCGACCGCCAGGCACATGCGCAAGTGCACCAGTTCGTCGCCGATGTCCAGACCATGCAGGCCATCGTCCCAACGCTTGCGGTCGGCTTCTTGCAGCTCGCCGGCGTGCCGGGCCAATTGCATCAGGCGGTCGGCCATGCGCCCGCCAAACCAGCTGTCGGCACCGCGCAGGTCACGCCGGGTCAGGCGCACCAGGTCGCTTTGGGTCGACGCGCGCAGACGCCGCCCAAGCCAGGCCGGGTGACGGAACACCAGCAGGCGAAACGCCATGACCGCCGCACCTACGCCCACCAGCATGGCCAGGGCACTGTTGAGCATGGTCGCCACACCGAACTGCATGGCATTGAGCGGCGACACCAATACGATGAAGTGCAAGCAATAAGAAGTCGCCGTGGCGCCGGTGCGCGGGTGAGCCATACCCAGAGCACCAAAGAACAGAGGCACGCCCATGCCCAGGCACAGCAGGGCGAAACTGCTCCATTGCGGCAAGATGATCTGCCCCACCAACAATGCCGTCGGGATCGCCAGCAGGATGCCCCGCAAGAAGCTGAGGCCGATCTGCGCACCATTTTCACGGCTGGCGAACAGGCTGCAGACCACACACGTCAGCACCAGGCCACCGGGCGCGGAAGGCCAGGCAGTGGCGAGCCAGAAACCACTCATCACCAAAAATGCCAGCGCACTGCGGGAACCGAACAGCAACGCCAGCGACCAGTCGCGGTGGGCGGCCAGCCCCTGCGCCACATCCTTCGGCGCCCTGCCCGCTTCGACATCCTCGAGTGCCTGTGAGGCAGCCATGGCGTAGTCCAGTAGCAGGGTCATGCGGGCCAGGCAAAAATGCTCGGCAGAGCTGATCTGCTCATCATGCGCGGCGTCCCAGATGCGCTGACGCAACAACAACAGGCTCGGCTGATCGGGCTTGACCAGCAGGGCGCGCACCTCGTCCAGCCACGGGCCAAGACGCAGGGCTTGCTGTTCATCCAGCTGCTGCCACTGGCGACGCACCGAACGTGAAATCCGCAGCAGTACCATCAGTTTCTGGCTCAGGCCACGAATGGCTCTCGCCCGCTGGCGCCCGCGCGGGCCCTCGAACCAGGCATGTTCGCGCTGGGTATCGATGGCAACGAGGCGCCCGAGGATCTCCAGCAGGCCTTCGCGCGCCTGGTCTTCACCGCCAAGCATGGCGCTGGCGGCCTGGAACCCGCTGTGCCAGGCCTGGCGCGCCTGCCCGGCAAGCTGCTGCTCCACCCGCATCGGCCAGAGCAAGGCGCTGGTGGCCGTTGCGCAGAAGATTCCCAGGCAAATCTCGGTACAACGCGCTACCGCCTGATCGAACACTTGCAGCGGCTTGTCGATCGCGGGCAAGGCGATGATCGCTGCGGTGTAGCCGGCCAGTACGAAGGCATACGCCCAGGCGCTGCGCAGTTGGGTCGAGGCCGCGGTACACAGGGCCAGCCACAACGCCAGCGTAATGAGAAAAAGCCATGGCGTCTGGGCGAACAGCCCCATGAACAGCACCGACATGAAGGTGCCAACCAATGTCCCGGCCAAGCGTGCAAGGCCCTTCTGTACCACCATGCCCGACAGGGGTTGAGCGACGATGAACGCGGTCATCAGCGCCCAGGAAGGCTGCTCCAGCCCCCAGCGCATGGCCAGCCACAGGGCAAGGCCGCCGCCAAGCAGGGTTTTGATGGCGAATTTGAGGGCGAGGCTGCTGGGTGCGAACAGGGCCTGGAGGGTGATTGGCACGAAACGGACCTTGCGGGGGCTGATCTGGTAAACGATAGACAACGGAGGGAAGGATAATGCTGAAACGAATAATTAGCTAGCTAATCATCTTTAAAGTGCTGTCATCTCGACCATCAAGACAAAAAAAATGGGCGACCGAAGTCGCCCTAAATGCCTTGCGTGCCCGTGAAGCTGGAAGGTCAGCGCGGCTTGCGCTTGTTCGAGTCCTTCCAGATGAAAATGCCCAGACCGGCAAAGAACGCGAACATCAACCCGACCGTTACCACACCAGCGATAACCACATTGTCGAAGAACATGTCGGCCTCCCGATTCGTTTGCCGTTGTCCGATGGATGCAAGGTAACGAATAAGGGGCGCGGGGGAATTGATCGAAGTCAATGGTGCCCGGGGCCGGGCACGCGAGGCGGGTGCAGGGTTGACCTGCGTCAAGTTTCAGCGCTTCTTGGGCTTGCTCTTGGGCTTCTTTTTCTTCGCCTTGCCCAGCGGCATGGCTTGCTCGAACGCCTGACGCACTTCGTTCAGGCGCTTTTCCTTGAGGTCGTGCACGCGCTTGGCACGTTCGGCATCGAAGTCGATGAGGTTGTCTTGGCTCATGGGTGGGCTCGAGGATCAACAGAGACTTGCATGATGCAGCCAGGCGTGGGTCATGACCAGCCCCGCGGCACAGGGCCCCTAGATTTCGATATCGACCAGCAGCCCCTGGCGCGTCTGCTCGCCCATCAGCGGAGCGACCGGTACCGTGTTGTCGCCGTTGACTTCGTCACCCGGCAAGGCGCTGTAGCGCTCGTCGCCCCTCTGTTGATGACGCCGCTGTTGCCGGCGCTGCTCCTCGCGCAGCAACAGGACTTGCTCCTGCGGGTCGCGTTGCTGTTTGAGGTCGATGGCGCTCTCACCGGATGCAGGCTGCGTGGGGACTACCGGCTTGATGTCCGGGGTCGGCTTGACCGGGTCCTGTTGCGAGGTCACTGGGGCGGCACTGAGCGGAATGATCGGCGGCAGCATGAGAATTCTCCTGTGCCCACTGTATCGGCCGGTTGTCAGCCGCCTTGAGTGTTGGCGAGCAAGGTAATGCGGCCGGCGTCGGCCACGTCATGCCAGTATAGACAGCGGCTACGGCACTTCGTCATAAGGGTCTTGATCGCTTGGCGGGCTGGCCTCGCTCCAGGGGCGCTTGAAGACCTGCTGCCAGACCGCGTCCATATGCTCGCGCAGCACGGGCGCCGCGTTCTTCAGCGAGGCACTGTCTTGGCGAACGCCACCGATCGGCTCTTCGCCTGCCGGGGTGATCAACGACTGCCCGGTGATGGTGTAACTGGTCTGGCCCTCGCGCATCTCGATGGCAATGTCGTGCGGATCGATACCACCGCCGCAGAACGCATGGCTGGCCACCGTCACCTCGGCGATGCCGTCTTTGTTCAGGTCGCCCACATCGCTGACATCGTTGTAGAAGTCGACATCCAGGTCCAGGCCAGGGCAGGTGGTTTCCTGCTCGATCTGCCAGCGCGGCTTGAACCCATCGCCCTCGGTGTTTCGCCCGTACAGCGTGGCCTTGAGCACCACCTTGTCGACTTCCTGCTCGGACTCGGCATCGACCGCCTGGCCATCGCTGCGGCTGAGCACCAGCAGGCCTTCACCGTCCCGGTCACGGAAATGCACGCTCTTGATCGGTGTCTGCACACCCAGCACCTCGAGCTGCTCCACCGGGATCGCAGGCAGGCTTTCGAAGTTTTTCTGCTCGCAAGCGGCCAGCAGCACGAGGCTGCCCACGGCCAGAGAAGCGTTCAACCAGCGGTGCTTGAGCGGCATGGCGTGGGTTGCCCTCATCGGCAAGACGGTATTGTGCGATGAAACAGCTAGACTCTTGGACTTCAACTCTATGGTCCGCCGGGCCTATCCGTTAACATAGCCGGCTTTTCATCGCGGGAGTTCAGGCAGTATGGCGCAGCAGTATCAACCGGGGCAACGCTGGATCAGTGACAGCGAAGCGGAGCTCGGCCTGGGGACCATCCTGGCCCAGGATGGCCGCTTGCTGACCGTGCTCTACCCGGCCACTGGCGACACCCGCCAGTATTCCCTGCGCAATGCGCCGCTGACCCGCGTGCGCTTCTCGCCAGGTGATCAGATCACCCACTTCGAAGGCTGGAAGCTGACGGTACGCGAAGTCGAGGACATCGACGGGCTGATGGTCTACCACGGCCTCGACGGCCAGAACCAGCCGCGCACCCTGCCGGAAACCCAGCTGTCGAATTTCATCCAGTTCCGCCTGGCCAGCGACCGGCTGTTCGCCGGCCAGATCGACCCATTGTCCTGGTTCAGCCTGCGCTACAACACGCTGCAGCACACCAGCAAGCAGGTCCAGTCGTCGCTGTGGGGCCTGGGTGGCTGCCGCGCGCAGCCGATCGCCCACCAGTTGCACATCGCCCGTGAAGTGGCGGACCGTAGCGCCCCTCGGGTACTGCTGGCCGACGAAGTGGGCCTGGGCAAAACCATTGAAGCGGGCCTGGTGATCCATCGCCAGTTGCTGACCGGGCGTGCCAACCGCGTGCTGATCCTGGTGCCGGAAAACCTCCAGCACCAATGGCTGGTGGAAATGCGCCGGCGCTTCAACCTGCAGGTGGCACTGTTCGACGCCGAACGTTTCATTGAAAGCGACGCCAGCAACCCGTTCGAGGACGCACAGTTGGCGCTGGTCGCCCTGGAATGGCTGGTCGAGGATGAAAAAGCCCAGGATGCGCTGTTCGCTGCGGGCTGGGACCTGATGGTAGTCGATGAAGCCCACCACCTGGTGTGGCACGAAGACAAGGCCAGCACCGAATACAGCCTGGTCGAGCAACTGGCCCAGGTCATCCCGGGCGTACTGTTGCTCACCGCCACCCCCGAACAGCTTGGTCAGGACAGTCACTTCGCGCGCCTGCGCCTGCTCGACCCCAATCGCTTCCATGACTTGGCAGCCTTTCGCGCCGAAAGCGAGCACTATCGCCCGGTGGCTGAAGCCGTCCAGGAACTGCTCGACGAAGGCCGCCTGTCGCCCAAGGCCCACGCCACCATTCAAGGTTTCCTGGGTGCCGAGGGCGACGCCCTGCTGGCCGCCGTCAGCGATGGCGACAGCCAGGCGAGCGCCCGCCTGATCCGCGAACTGCTTGACCGCCATGGCACGGGCCGCGTCCTGTTCCGTAACACCCGTGCGGCCATCCAGGGCTTCCCGGAGCGCGAACTGCACCCCTACCCGCTGCCAATGCCAGAACAGTACCGCGACCTGCCAGCCGGCGAGCACGCCGAGCTGTACCCGGAAGTCGCGTTCCAGGCCCAAGGTGAAGTCGGCGACGACGAGCGCTGGTGGCGTTTCGACCCTCGCGTCGACTGGCTGATCGACACGCTGAAGATGCTCAAGCGCACCAAGGTCCTGGTGATCTGCGCCCACGCCGAAACGGCCATGGACCTGGAAGACGCCCTGCGCGTGCGCTCGGGCATTCCGGCCTCGGTCTTCCATGAAGGCATGAGCATCCTTGAGCGCGACCGCGCCGCAGCCTACTTCGCTGACGAAGAGTTCGGCGCCCAGGTGCTGATCTGCTCCGAGATCGGCAGTGAAGGGCGCAACTTCCAGTTCGCCCACCACCTGGTGATGTTCGACCTGCCGGCCCACCCCGACCTGCTTGAGCAGCGCATCGGCCGCCTCGACCGGATCGGTCAGAAGCACGTCATCCAGCTGCACATCCCTTACCTGCAGGAAAGCCCGCAAGAGCGCCTGTTCCAGTGGTACCACGAAGCACTCAACGCCTTCCTCAACACCTGCCCGACCGGCAACGCCCTGCAGCACACGTTCGGCCCACGCCTGCTGCCGATGCTCGAAGGCGGGGACAGCCAGCAATGGGATACCTTGGTAGCAGAAGCCAAAGGCGAGCGTGAACGCCTGGAAGCAGAACTGCACAGCGGCCGCGACCGCCTGCTGGAGCTCAACTCCGGCGGTGCTGGCGAAGGCCAGGCGCTGGTCCAGGACATCCTTGAGCAGGACGACCAGTTCGCACTGCCGATCTACATGGAAACCCTGTTCGACGCCTTCGGCATCGACAGCGAAGACCACTCGGAGAACGCCCTGATCCTCAAGCCGAGCGAGAAGATGCTCGACGCCAGCTTCCCGCTGGGCGATGACGAAGGCGTCACCATCACCTACGACCGTGGCCAGGCGCTGTCGCGCGAAGACATGCAGTTCCTCACCTGGGAACACCCGATGGTGCAGGGCGGCATGGACCTGGTGCTGTCCGGCTCGATGGGCAACACCGCCGTCGCGCTGATCAAGAACAAGGCGCTCAAGCCTGGCACCGTGCTGCTGGAGCTGCTGTTCGTCAGCGAGGTGGTTGCGCCGCGCAGCCTGCAGTTGGGCCGCTACCTGCCGCCTGCGGCGCTGCGCTGCCTGCTCGATGCCAACGGCAACGACCTGGCCTCGCGCGTGGCCTTCGAAACGCTCAACGAGCAACTCGAAAGCGTGCCTCGGGCCAGTGCCAACAAGTTCGTGCAGGCTCAGCGCGACGTGCTGGCCAAGCGCATCAGTGGCGGTGAAGCCAAGATCATGCCGACCCACGTCGAGCGCGTGGCAGAGGCGCAACGCCGCTTGGCCGCCGAAGCGGACGAAGAACTGGCGCGTCTGACCGCTCTGAAAGCCGTGAACCCAAGCGTACGCGACAGCGAAATCGACGCCCTGCGCAAGCAACGTGAAGATGGCTTGGCGATGCTCGAAAAGGCAGCGCTGCGCCTGGAGGCCATCCGCGTGCTGGTGGCTGGCTAAGGCCGACCGCGGGGAGCGGGAGGTGCCAGCGCATCTCCCACTCCTTTATATCTCTGCGTTATCGACCTCATAACCAAATCGTTGCAATCAAAGAGCCATTACCCCGGAAGGTTTAAACACCGGTTCCTATACTCCTTTGTGGATAGTCTCCTTGGGGATTGACTGGAGACCCGTGCGAACTCGACCATGGGGCAAGCAATGGAATGGCTGGGACTGCAACTGTTCTCCGATGTGCCGGCTAGCGGCAGCATCGTCATCGACTGCCGTCATGAACCACTACTGATCCTGATCGCCTTCGCGGTGGCCAGCGCTGCCTGCTTTGCCACCCTGGACATGGCCGAGCGCCAGTCACACAGCGAACAACCGGCTGCACAGAGGCAATGGCGCATGCTGGGTGCCTGCTGCCTGGCCGGGGGTATCTGGGCGATGCATTTCATCAGCATGCTGGCGTTCAGGGCGCCGCTGGAGTTGCACTACGATGCACCGCTGAGCGGCCTTTCGCTGCTGATTGCATTGGGTGCGGCCTGGATGGCGATGACCAGCCTCGACCGCGAGCGCATGAGCCCACAGCACTACCTGCAAAGCGCCCTGCTGATCGGCCTGGGCATCCTGCTGATGCACTTTGTCGGCATGGCGGCGTTGCAGACCGGGGCCAAGCAGTACTACCAAACCGAGCTTTTGCTGGCCAGCACCGTCATCGCCCTGCTGACCAGCCTGGCCGCACTGCTGATGGCCCGCTACTTCCGCAACGGCAGCGGCACGCTGCACCAAGCCCTGAAATATGGCGCGAGCCTGCTCATGGCCGGCGGCATCGTGGCTACCCATTTCACCGCCATGGCCGCCATGACGCTGGTCATTCCTGCCGACACCGCCCTGCATTTGCCATCCGCCGACAACAGCCTGCAACTGGGCCTGACGGTGGCTTTCATCACCCTGCTGATCAGCGCAAGCAGCATCAGCGCAGCCTTGGCCGACAAAAAGCTGCAGAGCAAGGAACACGACCTGCGCAGGGTGAATATGCTGCTCAGCCAACTGGACCAGGCGCGCGCCTCTTTGCAGCAAGCCGCTCACTACGATGCACTGACCAGCTTGGTCAACCGGCGAGGCTTCAATCAGGTGTTCGCCGAACGCCTGGCCGAACAGGACCCCGAAGAGCATCGCCTGGCGGTGATGTTCCTCGATATCGACCATTTCAAACGGATCAACGACAGCCTCGGCCATGACGCCGGCGACCAACTGCTCAAGGTGATCGCCAGCCATATCAAAGCAGCCACACGCAGCCACGACCTGGTGGCACGCTTCGGCGGCGACGAGTTCTGCGTGGTGACCAGCCTCAATGGGCCTGACGAAGCACGCCACCTGGCACAGCGCATCATGCAGCGCATGAAGGACCCCATCGACCTGGGCGGGCGGCGCATGGTCATGACCACCAGCATCGGCGTCAGCATTTACCCCGACGACGGCCTCACCGCTGAAGAGCTGCTCAAGCATGCCGACCTTGCCCTGTATCAATCCAAGGGAAGTGGGCGCAACAGCCTGCATTTTTTCAACAGCAGCCTGAAAACCCGCGCCACCCTTGAACTGCAACTGGAAGAAGAACTGCGCATCGCCTTGCTTGAAGAACGTGGGCTGCGCGTGCATTACCAGCCCATCTATCACCTGGGCACCGGCCAGGTCGCCAAGCTTGAAGCGCTGGTACGCTGGCAGCACCCGCAGCATGGGTTGCTGAGCCCGGACCGCTTCATCGGCATTGCCGAAGCCAACGGCCTGATCGTCGACCTGGATCTATGGGTACTACGCCACGCCTGCGATGACCTGGCGCAGTTGCATCGCCATGGCTTCGCCGACCTCAAGCTCACGGTCAACTGCTCAGCGGTGACCCTGGGCCATGACGGGTTGCCCAAAGAAGTGGAAATGGCCCTGTTCCAGGCGGGGCTGGCCCCTCGACACCTGGAACTTGAGGTCACCGAGAATGCCCTGATGGGCGACATCCAGCGCACGCTCAGCCTGCTCAAGCGAATCCGTGGCCAGGGTGTCAGCCTTTCGATCGATGACTTCGGCACGGGGTACTCGTCACTGGCTTACCTCAAGCGCCTGCCTCTGGACGTCCTCAAGATCGACCGCAGCTTTCTTCAGGACGTGCCGGCCAGCCTGAAAGACCGTGAAATCGTACAGGCGATCATCGCCATGGCCCATACCCTGCATCTTCAGGTGGTCAGCGAGGGTGTAGAAACCGTCGAGCAGCACGAGTTTCTGGCCGCCAACGGCTGCGACTACCTGCAGGGCTACCTGCTCAGCCGGCCGGTACCGCTGGCCGAACTGCGGCCGATCCTGGAGCGGCTCGACCGCCAGGAAGCCGCCGTCAGCGCGTGTTGCGATACAGCTCTACCAGGGTCGCCGGATCTTTTTGCAGATACCCCTGGCTACCGTGCAAGCGCATCAATTGCGCGGCGAGGGCACTGAGCGGGGTCGCCGCGCCCTGCTCCCGGGACAGCTTGACCGCCCCGTCGAGGTCTTTGAGCAACGTGCGCACGTGCCATTTGACCGGTTCGAAGCGGCGCTCGGCCATCTGCGGTGCCAGGATCTGTAGCGGCTTGGAGTCGGCAAAACCACCGGCCAGGGCTTGGGCGATGAGCGTCGCGTCCACTCCTGACTGCTCGGCCAACGCCACCACTTCGGCAATCACCAAGGCGTTGCAGGCCACGATCATCTGATTGCAGGCTTTGGTCACCTGCCCCGCCCCCACCCCACCCATGTGCGTGACCCGCTGGCCAAGGGTAAGCAATACCGGGCGCGCTCGCTCCAGGTCGGCAGCCTCGCCGCCGACCATGATCGCCAAGGTGCCGGCCTCGGCGCCCGGCGTGCCACCGGACACGGGTGCATCCAGCCAGGCCATGCCGCACAAGGCGGCCAACTCGGCAGCCATCTCGCGGGTGGCGGTCGGCTCAAGGCTGGACAAGTCGATCAGCAGTTGCCCACTGCGCCCACCCTGGGCGATACCTCGCTCGCCGAAAACCACCTCGCGTACCACCGCCGTATCCGCCAGGCACAGCAGCACCATGTCACTGCCCCGGCACAACGCCGCAGGATCTGCAGCCAGCCGGGCGCCAGCTGCGACCAGCTCGGCACACTTCTCCGGGCTGCGGTTCCAGACGGTCAGCGGATAACCTGCGTCCAACAGGCGCCGACACATGGGCAGCCCCATCAGACCGATCCCGGCGAATCCAAGCGAAGGCAGTTCAGTGCTCATAAACGACTCCTGGCAAATCCAATGGTTATCCGGGCCTTATCAGGCCCCATTACGCATCCCGTAAACTGTTACCGCCACGCCAAATTGTTACCTACCTCTACCCCAGCTGAACGCCGTCGAGCACCATAATGGGGCACCTGCGCATTTTTACGCACCAAAATCAACCAGCAGAATTCGCGCTCTTCACTTGAATCAGGATGAACGGCGAAACCACCACTGCCCATATCTCTGGATCGCGGCTTTGCAGGTCGAGCGCCTGTTCGGCCGAGACAGGGCCCACAGTGCCATCATCCCGCCATTTGGCGAACATCTCGCTGCGATTCTCAGCCATCACTTCGGCAACCGCTATCAGGTCCAGGCCAGGGTCGACCCAAATCAGGTCACCCTTTGCCCAGAAACGCTCCAAAGCTTTCCACTCGATAGTTGCCGTCTCGCCGAGCAATTTGGCATAGAGGGTGCTTGTTTGATCAGTCATGGGTTTTTACCGCAAATATCAGCCAATAAAAAAGGTCGGCATTTTTGCAGAAAAACCCGGTTTCAAATATGTAATTTGGTCGATTGGCCCAGAACTTGTGGGGTTGGGCCGAAGATGCAGGCAATCTAATGGCGCCTTTCTGTATCTTTGTGTCGACCATGCGACAACCCGCGAAACAGGCGCTTTTCGCCCGCTTTTCAAGCGCTCGGGCAGCGCTCTACACTGTACCGGTACAGTTCCGGGACATGTTCCGGGGGAAGGTGGGCATGCAGTATGGCGTGGCCATACCGCGAGTCCCGCCCGGTCTGTAGCCCTGGCCGCCAGGACTATAAGAATTACAACAGAATGAGTGGAGCACTATGATCAAGATTTCCAAGCTGTTCGCCGCAATGGTACTGGCCGGGGTAGCCAGCCATTCGTTTGCCGCCGATACCATCAAGATCGGCATCGCCGGTCCCAAGACGGGTCCTGTGACCCAATACGGCGACATGCAGTTCATCGGCGCGAAACAGGCCATCAAGGACATCAACGCCAAAGGTGGCGTGGATGGCAAAATGCTTGAAGCCAAGGAATACGACGACGCTTGCGACCCTAAACAGGCCGTGGCAGTCGCCAACAAAGTGGTCAACGACGGCGTCAAGTTCGTCATCGGCCACCTGTGCTCCAGCTCCACCCAGCCAGCGTCCGACATCTACGAAGACGAAGGCGTGATCATGATCACCCCGGCCGCCACCTCGCCGGAAATCACCGCCCGTGGCTACAAGCTGATCTTCCGCACCATCGGCCTGGACAGCGCCCAGGGCCCGGCCGCCGGCAACTACATCGCCGATTACGTCAAGCCGAAGGTCGTTGCAGTGCTGCACGACAAGCAGCAATACGGCGAAGGTATCGCCACTGCGGTCAAACAAACCCTGGAGAAGAAAGGCACCAAGGTTGCCGTGTTCGAAGGCCTGAACGCTGGTGACAAGGACTTCTCCTCGATCATCCAGAAGCTCAAGCAGAACAACGTCGACTTCGTCTACTACGGCGGCTACCACCCAGAGCTGGGCCTGATCCTGCGCCAGGCGAAGGAAAAAGGCCTGGACGCCAAGTTCATGGGCCCAGAGGGCGTGGGTAACGACTCGATCTCGCAGATCGCCCAGAACGCCTCCGAAGGCCTGCTGGTCACCCTGCCGAAGTCGTTCGACGCCGACCCTGAGAACAAGGCCATCGTCGACGCCATCAAGGCTGACAAGAAGGACCCGAGCGGTCCATTCGTGTTCCCGGCCTACTCCGCCGTGGAGCTGATCGCCAAAGGCATCGAGGCCGCCAAGTCCGAAGACACCGACAAGGTGGCAGACGCCATCCACGCCGGCTCCTTCAAGACCCCGACCGGCACGCTGTCGTTCGACGAAAAAGGCGACCTGAAAGACTTCAAGTTCGTGGTCTACGAATGGCACTTCGGCAAGCCGAAGACCGAAGTCTCCCCTCAATAACTGCGTGACTAAATAGCTGACCGTAAAAGCCCACTGTGCGAGCAGTGGGCTTTGTTTTACGAGGTTCATGGACCTGACTCCCGCGATCCGGGGGCCGGTTCACCTGAAAATCTTAAAACCGTCACTCGCGGTTTCCTGGCCTACCCCTGCCAGCGAAATGCAAATCAGGTTTTTAGGAGCGCTGTAATGCCTGAGATCTACCATTTCTTCCAACAACTGGTTAATGGATTGACCATCGGCAGCACCTATGCCTTGATCGCCATCGGTTACACGATGGTGTACGGCATCATTGGCATGATCAACTTCGCCCATGGCGAGGTGTACATGATCGGGTCCTACGTGGCCTTCATCGCCCTCGCAGGGCTGGCCATGATGGGTATCCATTCGCTACCGATCCTGATGACCGTTGCCTTCGTCGCGACGATCTTCGTCACCAGCGCCTATGGCTACAGCATCGAACGGGTTGCCTACCGCCCCCTGCGCAACAGCAACCGTCTGATCCCGCTGATTTCCGCCATCGGCATGTCGATATTCCTGCAAAACACTGTGCTGCTTTCGCAGGATTCCAAGGACAAATCCATCCCCAACCTGATCCCCGGGAGCTTCTCCTTCGGGCCGGGCGGTGCTGAAGAAGTCCTGATCAGCTACATGCAGATCCTGGTATTCGTGGTCACCCTGGTCGCCATGACCCTGCTGACCCTGTTCATCTCCCGCTCTCGCCTGGGACGCGCCTGCCGCGCCTGCGCCGAGGACATCAAGATGGCCAACCTGCTGGGCATCAACACCAACAACATCATCGCCCTGACCTTCGTCATCGGTGCCGCGCTGGCGGCGGTGGCGGCTGTGCTGCTGAGCATGCAGTACGGCGTGATCAACCCCAACGCCGGTTTCCTGGTGGGCCTGAAGGCCTTCACCGCGGCGGTACTGGGCGGCATCGGCAGCATTCCGGGCGCGATGCTCGGTGGCCTGGTGCTGGGCGTGGCCGAAGCCTTTGGCGCCGACATCTTTGGCGACCAGTACAAGGACGTGGTGGCATTCGGCTTGTTGGTTCTTGTCCTGCTGTTCCGGCCGACCGGCATCCTCGGCCGCCCGGAGGTTGAAAAAGTATGAACAGAAATCTCAAACAGGCGTTCTTCAGCGCCTTGCTGGTGTGGGCCGTGGCCTTCCCGGTGCTGGGCCTGAAACTGAGCATCGATGGCATCAGCCTGGTGGTGCACACCCAGGGCTCGTTCACCATCGGCATCATCGCCGCCTGCTCGGTGCTGATGTTCCTGCGTGTGCTGTTCGACAGGCAGTGGAGCTCGGTGATGGGCCGCCGCTCGGATCGCAAGCTGATCCCGCCGGCGGTAAGCAATTTCCTGACGTTGCCCAAGACGCAGCGCTGGATCATCATCGGCCTGATCGTGGTGGCGCTGGTGTGGCCGTTCTTCGGCTCGCGCGGAGCCGTCGACATCGCCACGCTGATCCTGATCTACGTGTTGCTGGGCCTGGGGCTGAACATCGTGGTCGGCCTGGCGGGCCTGCTGGACCTGGGTTACGTCGGTTTCTACGCTGTCGGCGCCTACAGCTACGCGATGCTGTCGCACTATCTGGGCTGGAGCTTCTGGGTATGCCTGCCGATCGCTGGCCTGATGGCCGCCACCTTCGGCTTCCTGCTCGGCTTCCCGGTGCTGCGCCTGCGCGGTGACTACCTGGCGATCGTGACCCTGGGCTTTGGCGAGATCATCCGCCTGTTCCTGCGCAACCTGACCGACTGGACCGGCGGCCCCAACGGCATCAGCAACATCCCCAAACCGGAACTCTTCGGCCTGACCTTCGAGCGCCGTGCCGCCGAGGGGATGCAGACCTTCCACGAGTACTTCGGGCTGCCGTACAACTCGATCAACAAGGTCATCTTCCTCTACCTGGTGGCACTGCTGCTGGCCCTGTTGGCGCTGTTCGTCATCAATCGCCTGCTGCGCATGCCGATCGGGCGAGCCTGGGAAGCGCTGCGTGAAGACGAGATCGCCTGTCGTGCGTTGGGCCTGAACCCGACCGTGATCAAGCTCTCGGCATTCACCCTGGGCGCCTGCTTCGCCGGTTTCGCCGGCAGCTTCTTCGCCGCCCGCCAAGGGTTGGTGACACCTGAGTCGTTCACGTTCATCGAGTCGGCGATCATCCTCGCCATCGTCGTGCTTGGCGGCATGGGCTCACAACTGGGCGTGATCCTCGCGGCCATCGTGATGATCCTGCTGCCTGAGCTGATGCGTGAGTTCAGCGAATACCGGATGCTGATGTTCGGTGCGCTGATGGTGTTGATGATGATCTGGCGTCCGCAAGGCTTGCTGCCTATGCAACGTCCACACATGGAGCTGCGTCGATGAGCCGCGAAATTCTGCAAGTCAGCGGCCTGAGCATGCGCTTCGGCGGCTTGTTGGCGGTCAACGGCGTGGGCCTGACCGTCAAGGAAAAACAGGTGGTGGCGCTGATCGGCCCGAACGGCGCCGGCAAGACCACGGTGTTCAACTGCCTGACGGGTTTCTACAAACCCAGCGGCGGCACCATTCTGCTCGATGGCCAGCCGATCCAGGGGCTGGCCGGCCACCAGATCGCCCGCAAGGGCGTGGTGCGGACCTTCCAGAACGTGCGCCTGTTCAAAGAGATGACCGCGCTGGAAAACCTGCTGATCGCCCAGCACCGCCACCTCAACACCAACTTCTTGGCCGGCCTGTTCAAGACCCCAAGCTTCCGCCGCAGCGAGAAAGAGGCCTTGGAGCGTGCGCAGTACTGGCTGGAGAAGGTCAACCTGACCGAGTTCGCCAACCGTACCGCCGGCACCCTCGCCTACGGCCAGCAACGCCGCCTGGAAATCGCCCGCTGCATGATGACCCAGCCGCGGATCATCATGCTCGACGAGCCGGCAGCGGGCCTGAACCCCAAGGAAACCGAGGATCTCAAAGCGCTGATCGCTTATCTGCGAGAGTCGCACGATGTCACCGTGCTGCTGATCGAACACGACATGAAGCTGGTGATGAGCATTTCCGACCATATTGTCGTCATCAACCAGGGCACGCCCCTGGCAAACGGCACACCGGAGGAAATTCGCGACAACCCTGACGTGATCAAAGCTTACCTGGGGGAAGCGTAAATGCTGAAGTTCGAGAACGTCTCCACCTTCTACGGCAAGATCCAGGCTTTGCATAGCGTCAACGTCGAGATCAATCAGGGTGAAATCGTCACCTTGATCGGTGCCAACGGCGCGGGCAAGTCGACCCTGCTGATGACCCTGTGCGGCTCGCCCCAGGCGCACAGCGGTAGCATCAAGTACCTGGGTGAGGAGCTGGTCGGCCAGCCTTCCTCGCACATCATGCGCAAGAGCATCGCCGTGGTCCCGGAAGGGCGCCGGGTGTTCGCCCGCCTGACCGTCGAGGAAAACCTCGCCATGGGTGGCTTCTTCACCGACAAGGGCGACTATCAGGAGCAACTGGACAAAGTCCTGCAACTGTTCCCGAGGTTGAAAGAGCGTTATGTGCAGCGCGGCGGCACCATGTCCGGCGGCGAGCAGCAGATGCTGGCCATCGGCCGGGCGCTGATGAGCAAGCCCAAGCTGCTGCTGCTCGACGAGCCCTCGCTGGGCCTGGCGCCGATCATCATCCAGCAGATCTTCGACATCATCGAACAGTTGCGCCGCGATGGCGTGACGGTGTTTCTGGTGGAACAGAACGCCAACCAGGCGTTGAAAGTCGCTGATCGGGCCTATGTGCTGGAGAATGGCCGGGTTGTCATGCAGGGCACGGGAGAGGCGCTGCTGACCGACCCGAAAGTGCGTGACGCCTACCTCGGCGGTTGACGCTGTCAGTTAGCGTTTCGGGGCTGCTACGCAGCCCCAAATCGCTCACCTGAATGGCATCAGGGCTTCAACCCATTTTCTGCCTGATGCAGATGCACCGCCCGTACCCACCTCTTGTGATCGGCGCCTGGCATGCGTACCGTGGCCTGCACTTCATGCAAGCATCCCGGAGCCCCGCCCCATGCGCCTCACCCCTTCCCTCGTACTCACCGCCCTGCTGCCACTGTTCGCCGGCTGCCAGATGCTGGCCGCGCCACCAAGCGACCCGAACATCGGTACTACACGCATGCAGGGCGAGTTGAGCGCCGGTGGCGGCCAGTTGCTGTTCAAGCCCTGCAACGAAGCCCGCCGGTTCGTGATCAAGGATGTCGCCGGCACCGGCATTTTGCAGGAAGCCGCGAACCTGGCAGACGACGCCGGTGACAAACTGTTCGCCGATGTGCGCGGGCGCCTCACCGGCAGCAAGCAGGCCGACAACGACGGTCAGCTCGAGGTGCGCACCCTGTACCGCCTGGATCCGTCCACCCGCGCCTGCGAAGACCCCAACTTCAAGCAACTGACCCTGCGCGCCAGCGGCCATGAGCCCGAGTGGGACGTCAAGGCCAGTGGCAAAGGTATGGTGATCAACCGCATTGGCAAGGAACCATTGCCGCTGCCCTTCCTGGAAGAGGAAGTGCCCGGCGGCGGCCTGACCCTGACCAGCGAAGCCAACGGCCAGCATGTGGAACTGTGGGCTGCCCCCCAGCGTTGCGTCGATACTGCCACCGGTGCCGTGCACCACCTGCGTGCCGAGCTGCGCATCGATGGCCAGACCCTGCAGGGCTGCGGCTACTACGGCGGTGCACGCGACAACTGATCGCCGGGCACTTTTATCCTGCCAGTCAGGGCGGCGAACAGCTTATACTTGGCGGTTTGTGTAAAGCCGCCGGCCGCCCATGGCCGGGATACTGGACCCTGCCATGCTACGAATCACCGAACTGAAGCTGCCCCTGGACCATCCCGACGAAGCGCTGCGCGAAGCCATTGTTCAGCGCTTGGGCATCCGTGATGAGCAACTGCTCAGCTTCAACCTGTTCAAGCGCAGCTACGATGCGCGCAAGAAGAACAGCGAACTGCTGTTCATCTACACCATCGACCTTGAAACCAGCAACGAAGCGGAGCTGCTGAGCAAGTTCGCTGACGACCGCAACATCACCGTCGCGCCGGATGTCACCTACACGTTCGTTGGCCACGCACCGGCCGACCTGCAGGAGCGCCCGATCGTGGTCGGCTTCGGCCCGTGCGGCATCATCGCCGGCCTGCTGCTGGCCCAGATGGGCTTCAAGCCGATCATTCTCGAGCGTGGCAAGGAAGTGCGCCAGCGCACCAAGGACACCTGGGGCCTGTGGCGCAAGAGCGTGCTCAACCCCGAGTCCAACGTACAATTCGGCGAAGGCGGTGCCGGGACCTTCTCCGACGGCAAGCTGTACAGCCAGATCAAGGACCCGCTTCACCATGGCCGCAAGGTACTGGAGGAGTTCGTCAAAGCCGGTGCCCCGGACGAGATCCTCTACATCAACAAGCCGCATATCGGTACTTTCCGCCTGACCGGCATGGTCGAGCAGATGCGCCAGGACATCATCGCCCTGGGCGGCGAAGTGCGCTTCCAGGAGAAAGTCACCGACCTGTTGCTCGACGATGGCCAACTGAGCGGCGTGGTGCTGGAGAGCGGCGAGCAGTTGCAGTCGCGCCATGTGGTGCTTGCCCTGGGCCACAGCGCCCGCGATACCTTCCGCATGCTGCACGGCAAAGGCGTGTTCATGGAGGCCAAGCCGTTCTCGGTGGGCTTCCGTATCGAGCACCCGCAAACGCTGATCGACAAGGCGCGCCTTGGCAAATATGCCGGCCACCCGAAATTGGGTGCCGCTGACTACAAGCTGGTGTACCACGCCAAGAACGGCCGCTCTGTGTACAGCTTCTGCATGTGCCCCGGCGGCACCGTGGTCGCAGCCACCAGCGAACCAGGCCGCGTCGTTACCAATGGCATGAGCCAGTATTCGCGTAACGAGCGCAACGCCAACTCCGGCATCGTGGTCGGTATCGACCCTGAGCGCGATTACCCGGGCGGCCCGCTGGCCGGTATCGAACTGCAGGAGCGCCTGGAAGCGCATGCCTACGTGATGGGCGGCAGCAACTACCAGGCACCGGCGCAGCTGGTCGGCGACTTCGTGGCAGGCAAACCCTCCACCGCGCTGGGTAGCGTCGAGCCGTCCTACAAGCCGGGCGTGACCTTGGGTGACCTGGCGCCAAGTTTGCCGGCTTTCGCCATCGAGGCAATCCGCGAGGCGCTGCCAGCCTTCGATCGACAGATCAAAGGCTACAACCTGCATGACGCTGTGCTCACCGGGATCGAGACACGTACCTCCTCGCCGCTGCGCATTACCCGCGGCACGGATTACCAGAGCCTGAACGTGAAGGGGCTGTTCCCTGCAGGTGAGGGTGCCGGGTATGCCGGGGGCATCCTCTCGGCGGGCGTGGATGGCATTCGCATTGCCGAGGCCGTGGCGCGGGACATCCTCGGGCTGTAAGCCGCCAGCGCCTACCCCAGCCTGAAGCCTGGAGCCGGATTGCCAGCGACAGGGCCAGGACAGGCCAATAAAAAACCCCGAACGGGCCTGGCCAGTTCGGGGTTTTGTTTTTGCCGCAATCAGTGCGTAACGCGGCTGGTACCGTCGACTGTCATGATGCGCACACGCTCACCGACGCGGAAGATTTCGTTCTCCTGCACGGCCTGCACGTAGGCGCGCATGCTGCCATCGTCCTCACGCACGGTGATTTCGACACCTTGGGTGCGGGTGATGCCTTCTTCGGCAGCGGAACCCGCCAGGCCACCCGCCACGGCGCCGATTACCGCAGCAACGATACTGCCACGGCCACCACCGATGGCACTGCCGGCAACACCACCGACGATTGCGCCTGCACCGCCGCCGATAGGGGTTTTGGTGCCTTCGATCTTGACCGGGCGCAGGGACTCGATGGTCCCCATGCGCACGGTCTGCACGCGACGGGCCTCATCACGGGAGTAGCTGTCGCCGGTCAGGCTGGAAGCACAGCCGCCCAACAGCAACGACAGGGTGGTGAACGTCGCCACCAGCAAAGCGGATTTACGCATGGGTAAAGTCTCCATAAGTCAGGTGTCCATTAGACGCTGCACTTCGACGGCTGTCACGATAGCAAAGCCATAAAAAATATTTCCGTTCAGCTACGGTACAGCCTCCGAGCCGGGCCTGGAAATCTAGACAGAAGATAGTCAGGGTTTACTGCATTGAAGTGCTAACGGCATGCAGGGCTGCCAAGCAGCCCCCCGCACCCTACGGCGCCAGGCGCTCGCGCAGCCACTGGCCATCGACCCATCGATAGTTCAGCCGATCATGCAGCCGGCTCGCCCGTCCCTGCCAGAACTCGATGCGCTCCGGCAGCACGCGGTAGCCTCCCCAATGCTCGGGGCAGTGTGGCTGGGTGTTGCAGAACCGGGCTTCAGTGGCCTTCACCAGCCCTTCTAGCGCCTCGCGGCTGGCGATCACCCGGCTTTGCGGTGAAGCCCATGCGCCAAGGCGGCTACCCAGTGGACGGACCTGGTAGTAGTCATCCGACTCTTGAGGTGTAACCTTTTCCACACGCCCTTCGATGCGCACCTGACGCTCCAGCGCCGGCCAGAAAAAGGTCATGGCAGCGTAGGGGTTGGCCAGGAGTTGCTGGCCCTTGGCGCTGTCGTAGTTGGTAAAGAAGGTGAAGCCGCGGTCATCGAGCCCCTTGAGCAGCAATACACGGCAATGGGGACGGCCATCACCGTCGACCGTGGCGAGCGTCATGGCGTTGGCCTCCACCGGTGGCTGCTCGGTCTTCACCGCATCGGCGAACCACTGGTGGAACAAAGCGAACGGCTCGCCCGGCGCCTGGGCTTCAGCCAGGCCATCACGGGTGTAGTCGCGGCGCATATCGGCCAGGGATTGGGTCATGGCTGCGTTTCCTTGACGATCAGTTGGTCTTCGCAGGGCTATTGGCGGCTACTTTTTTCTCGGCGGTAGCTTTCTTGGCCGCGGGCTTGGCCGGCGCGGCTTTCTTTTTAGCGGCGGTTTTAGTCGATGCCTTGGCTTTGGCTACAGGCTTCTTCGCAGCAGGTTTGGCCGCTGCCTTGGCGGCTGGCTTGGTCTCGGCTGGCTTGGTGGCAGGTGCCTTGGTGTCCTGGACAGCTACCATCGTGCTCGGTGCCGGCGCTGGACGCTGATACTTAGCCATCAAGGCAAGCATGGTGTTCTGCGGGGTCAGCATCATCTCCACGCGGCGGTTCAGGGCACGGCCTTCAACGCTGTCGTTCGCTGCCCGCGGCATTTCCGAACCCATGCCCTTGAGGGACAGGCGGTCACGGTTCAAACCGCTCAAGCGGAAAATCGCCGACACCGAAGCGGCGCGCTCCAGGCTGAGCTTCTGGTTAGTAGCCGCAGCACCGCTGGTGTCGGCGTGGCCAAGCACCAGCACGGCAGTCTTGGGATCGCCCTCGACAGCCTTGGCCACACGGGTAATCGGGCCCAGGCTCATGGGCAGCAGCATGTTCGGACGATCCGGGTTGTAGGAGCTGTCAGCCGGGAGGGTCACCACCAGCACATTCTCGCGGCGCTCCAACTCCAGCTTGCTGTCCTTGATCGCTTCACGCAGCTTTGGCTCGTACTGATCGAGCCAGGCCTGAGTGGCCTTTTCGTCAATTTTTGGCACAACCGGGCCCTTGGCCTGCTTGTCGTCACCGCCAAATGGCCACCACCAGCGGCTGGCGCTCTCGGACTTGGCATCGGCCTTGGCGACTTTTTCGGTAACGGCCTGCTTCACTTCCTGCTCGGCGACCTCGTCCGAACCGAATGGCCACCAGTTGCTGAGGCCGCCCTTGGAGGCATCCTGGGAATGGCTGGCGCAGCCGGTCATGGCGGTCAGGCACAGGGCGAGAGCTAAGGTTTTATGTGAAGACATCAGCGATACACCATGAAATAGAAAGAAATTTTGCCCACACATTCGAGGCGTTGGCATTGAGGATAGTCAAAGGGATTGCGCAATACCCGCGTTACCCGATCAAAGGCAAGTGCCAAGGACACGCACCAGTTGCTGGGCCCTGGGATCCATGAGCACGTAAGGGCCGAGGGTATTGACCACGAAACCGAAAGCAACGTCGTGCTCGGGGTCGGCAAAACCCACCGACCCCCCTGCGCCGGGATGGCCAAAGGCCCGCGCCCCCAGGCCGAAAGTGGCGTTGGCCACGGTGGGCTGGTCCAGCATGCAGCCAAGGCCGAAACGGGTCTTGGTCAGCAGGGTGCGATCCTCGCCGATGCTGTGTTCACGCGTCAGTTCATCGAGCAGCTCGGACTCAAGCAGGCTGCCGTCGAGCAGGCCGGCGTAGAAACCCGCCAGGCTACGGGCATTGCCGTGGCCATTGGCCGCCGGTTGCTGCATGCGGCGCCACTCAGGCTTGTTGGTACTGGTGAGGATGGCCGGCGGGTTGGTGAACGCACGGGTAGACAACGCCTCGGGCTCACGCATGGTCACCTGCAGCAAGCGCTGGGCGGCGGCATCGCCGGCGTTGCCCTTGCCGCGCGCAATATGCGCCACACGGTGGAATTCATCGTCCGCCAGGCCTACGTGGAAGTCGAGCCCCAGCGGCCTCGCGGTACGCGCCACGATCGACTCCCCTGGGCCACGGCCATCGGCGCGGCGGATCAACTCGCCGATCAGCCAGCCGTAGGTGATGGCGGCATAGCCATGCGCGGTACCCGGCGCCCACCAAGGTGTCTCGGCGGCCAGTGCATCGACCATGGTTTGCCAGTCATACAGGGCCTCTGCTGGCAGCAGCTCGCGGATAGCGGGCAAACCCGCCCTGTGGCTGAGCAGTTGGCGCAGGGTGACGCTCTCCTTGCCTGCCTGGGCAAACGCTGGCCAATAGCGCGCCACCGGCGCATCCAGCGCCAGCTTGCCCTCACCGACCAGCTGCAGCGCCGTGACGGCAGTGAACGTCTTGGTGCAGGAGAACAGATTGGCGAGGGTATCGCTGTGCCAGGCCTGCTGGCCGTCTTTGTCGGCACTGCCCGCCCAAAGGTCGATTACCGTCTCGCCACCGACTTGAATGCACAGCGCGGCGCCGCGCTCCTGAGGATCATCGAACAATGCCGCGAACGCTTCGCGCACTGCCTCGAACTTCAGCTCATAGTGACCCTGGATCTGCACCCGCTCGTTCTCCGTTCGACCTTGCCGAAAAAGGGGGCATTGTTTCAGTAGTTGGCGGTTTTGCCTACTGGGCAAGGCGGGTTGATCACGCAGAAAAGCGCCCTTTTCAGGGCGCCTCTTCGGTTGCCGCGCCCGAGGTAGAGCCCTCTTGGTGCAACAGGCTGCTCAACTGACCAACGGCCTGCCGGTTACTCTTGCGCACCGCCTCGACAAAAGCCGGATACGGCATATCGGTGATCGCCACCAAGCCAAGGTGCCCGTTTTCGCCATCGAGCAAGCGCCCGCTGGCGGGCTGGTCGAGGTATTGGAACCAGTGGGCACCGACGATCATCGGCTGCGCCAATGCCGCCTTGAGGAAGTTGCCGTAGGCCGGCCCCCGCTCCTCTTCACGTGCCACTTCCACCGGCCCTGGCCAGAAAGGCCCACGGTCACGCGAACCGAACTGGAACTCGGACACCAGCACGGGCTTGTCCAGCTCGGCCAGGCGGGCGAAGTCGTAGCCGTCGTCGGGTTTGAGGGTATAGAAGTTGAAGCTCAGCACGTCGCAGAACTCGGCGCAGGCCTTGACCGCTTCGGGTGTGCTGACGGCAAAGCGCCCGCCCAGCAGAAGGTGGTTGGGCGCATGCCAGTTCAGCGAATCGGCGATGGTCTTGAAATAGGTTTCAGCGAACACCTGCTGAAAGTGCTGGTAATCGCGTTCGATCTCAGGGTGCTCGGGGTTGGGCAGCGGCGCCTCGAAGCCCGGGTCTTCCATCAACTCCCAGGCTTGCAGGTCGATGCCCCAGGCCTTGGACAGCCCCTGCTGGTTACGGTACTTGTCACGCAGCTGCTTGAGAAAAGCACGCTTGGCCGGCACATCGGTTGTCAGACGCAGGGTGCCATAGGCAAGGCCGTAACGGGCCTTCGGGTCGTTGCCAGGCGCAGCCCAGGCCAGCTCGTTGTCGGCGAAGTAACCGATCAGCCAGGGGTCATCCCGGTGGTCACGTGCGGCGATGGCCACGGCACGCTCGGTGGCCATGGCGAAACGCGGATCGAACGGGTCGGGCATGCGCCCCCACCAGTCCATGCCTGTGCTGATGCTGGCATAGTCACCGACGATCGACAGCGGCAGTGTATAAGGCATGCGCTTGGCCTGGCCGAGCTCGGGGTCGCTCCAGTTGCCCAGGGTGTTAAAGCCCCAGGCCTGCAACCGATCGAGCGTATGCGCCTGCCAACGAGCGCTGTCCAGCGCAGGCGGCGGGCAGGGCGCGGCAGGTTGCGATTCGCCCTCCGGCGGGCAAGGCTTGCCATGGGCGCGGTGAATGTTGGCCGCATAGAAGTCGAACCAACGCCCTTTCTTGAAGTTGCGCCCCTGCGACGAGGCATTGCCATCATCGTTGTTGCTCTCGCCATAAAAGGCGCCGAGTGCGTCACCTTCACCCGGTAGCGCCTCGAACATGCCTTCGCGCCCTGCGACATAGGTACGCCCGCCATCGGCAGCCACGGCATTGACCCCCAGCGAGTAGAAGGGATGGCCATCGGGGGTTACCAGGTGCCAGCGGCCGTCACGCTTTTCGGTACGGAAGAAACCCTTGGCCTCGAACGCCGGCCCCGCCAGCAGGCCGCCGTAGATGTCCAGTTGTTGCTTGTGATGCTCGGCCCGCCAGGCCTTGAGCTGTTGCTGCTCGCGGCTGTCGGCAGCCTTCAGTTGGTCATCGTTGACCACCTTTTCGGGCCAGCGGCTGCGGGTGGACTGGCCGTAAGCGTCGATCAGCGCGTGGTAGGCGGCCTGGTAGGCAAGGTCATCGTCCTGGATACCGACCTTCTCGATCAGCAGGTTCTGCGCAACCTTGGGGCCGGGAATGCTCAAGCTGACGGAAACCACCTGCTTGAGATCGACCTCACCGGCGCTGCTGGTCAGCAGCAACCGTTGCCCCTCACGGTTCCAGGGCATCGGTGGGCCGGCGCGCATGCCCTGGCTAAGGGGGGAACTGGCCTTGAGCGGCACCATGACCGTCTGCGCAGGCCCTGCCGGCAGGTCGATACGGCTGGTCAGAGTACGCCCGTCGCTGCCCAGCACCGTGACATCGACGGTCAGCGCCCAATCCATGGCACTTTGCAGGCGCAAGGTCAGAAACTGCCCAGCCGACCAATCCCATGCGCCACTCTGTGGGCTCAGGCGCAGGGTAGGCCGTTCAACCGGGTTGAACACCACCCGCCGCAACACCTCGCCTTCTGCGGTCTGTTCTGCGTTGTACTGCGGCATCCCGGCCCCTTCGGTCACCACATTGACGACCGAGGCCGGGCGCACGAAGCTGAACAGCGTCTGCTGCCCGGCCAGTGCAGATGCGCTGAACAACAAGGTGAGAACAGCAGGCAAGGTGCGGCGGATCATAGGGCTCAGGCTCTCCTGTGAGGCCCTCATGGGCCCCCGACAGCGTGGTGGACAACGGGCCGGCACATCATGCTCCGGCCTTCAGGAAATCTCCCGCCGGAAGGGCGGTAGCGCATTGAGAATAGCCTTGCCGTAGCGTTGGGTAACCAGACGCCGGTCAAGCAAGGTAATCACGCCCCGGTCCTGTTCGGTACGTAGCAGGCGACCACAGGCCTGGATCAGCTTCAACGATGCATCGGGCACGGCAATTTCCATGAAGGGGTTGCCACCGCGGGCCTCGATCCACTCGGCCAGTGCCGCCTCGACCGGATCGTCAGGCACGGCGAAGGGGATCTTGGCGATCACCACATGCTCGCAATAGGCACCGGGCAGGTCGACGCCCTCGGCGAAGCTGGCCAGACCGAACAACACACTGTGCTGGCCATCATCGACCCGCGCCTTGTGCTTGTTCAGGGTCTCTTGCTTGGACAGATTGCCCTGGATCAGCACCAGCTTGCGCCAGTCGCGGTCCAGGCCGTCGAACACTTCCTGCATCTGCTTGCGCGAGGAAAACAGCACCAGCGCACCGCGGGCATCTTCGACGATGTTCGGCAGCTCGCGGATGATCGCAGCGGTATGCGCCGCGGCATCACGCGGGTCGGCCTTGAGGTCGGGCACCCGCAGCAGGCCGGCATCGCCATGCACGAACGGGCTGGGCACCACGCAGGTCACCGCATCGCGCGGCAGGCCCGAGCGCATGCGGAAACGGTCGAACTTGCCCAGCGCGGTCAGCGTCGCCGAGGTGACCAGCGCGCCATGGGCAACGCTCCACAGGCTACGCCGCAGCATTTCGGCTGCCAGAATGGGGCTTGCGTTGACCTCGATGTCGAACAGCGCCCCGCTTTCGGCCAGGGTCAACCAGCGGGCCATGGGCGGACTGTCCTCTGGGTCCTCGGCCGTGAAGGCGGTCCACAGCTCCCAGTTGCCCTGGGCGCGGGTGACCAGGCTGCCGAACAAGGGATACCACTCTTCAGCCTGGTGGCTGGCGATACCGATGTTGACCTCGCCGTCCATGCCTTCCTTGAGCAGGTCGGCCAGGCGGGTGAACAGATCGTTGAGGCGGGCGAAGCCCTTTTTCAGCTCGATGCCGACTTCGCGAATCTGCTCGGGCACCACGCCGCCTTCGAAGCGATAGCGCGGGCGCTCTCGCCCCTCCACGTCTTCGCTGGGGCGGAAGTCGGCGACTTGCTCGCACAAGGTGAACATGAACTGTTGCTGGGTGCGGATTTCCCGCGCCAGCTCCGGCACCTGCTCGATCAGCTTACCCAGATCGCCCGGCAAAGGGTGCTGGGCCAGCAGCTTGGTCAGGTTCTTGGCAGTCTGCTCCAGCCAGTCGGCAGTGGAACGCAAACGCGAAAAGTGGGCGAAATGGCCGATGGCCTTGTCGGGCAGGTGGTGGCCTTCGTCGAACACATACATGGTGTCGCGCGGGTCAGGCAGCACCGCGCCGCCGCCCAGGGCCAGGTCGGCCAGGACCATGTCGTGGTTGGTGACGATCACGTCGACCTTACCCATGCCTTCGCGGGCCTTGTAGAACACGCACTGCTGGAAGTTCGGGCAGTGGCGGCCGGTACATTGGCTGTGGTCGGTGGTCAGGCGCGCCCAGTCCTGGTCTTCCAGGGCTTCGGGCCAGCTGTCACGGTCGCCGTCCCAACGATTGCCGGCGAGCTTCTCGATCATGCTGTTGAACAGCTTCTGGCTGCGCTCGTCGACCTCGATATGAAAGCCCTCTTCCTCGAACAGCTGTGCAGTGGCCGATTGCGCGTGGCCCTCCTGCAGCAGGATGTCGAGCTTGGACAGGCACAGGTAGCGGCCGCGGCCCTTGGCCAGGGCGAAGCTGAAGTTCAGACCGCTGCTGCGCATGAGGTCGGGCAGGTCCTTGAAGACGATCTGCTCCTGCAGGGCCACGGTCGCGGTGGCGATCACCAGGCGCTTGCCAGCAGCCTTGGCGGCCGGGATTGCGGCCAGGCTGTAGGCGACCGTCTTGCCGGTACCGGTGCCCGCCTCCACCGCGACCACGGCAGGCTCGCCCGCGCGGCGGCCTTCGTCGTCGCAGGCAATGTCGCCCAGGACCTTGGCCACTTCGGCGATCATCAGGCGCTGGCCATAACGCGGCTTGAGGCTCTTGGCTTCGAGAAAACGCGAGTAGGCGCCCTGGATGGTGGCTTTGAGTTCGTTGCTGATCATGGTCTGCAGGCGCCCGAAGGGCTGGATATATTTTCAGTGTTTCGCATGGGGCGGCTATCATACCCCGCTATTGCCCATTGTGCCGCATGGAGATCCGGATGCTTGCCTTTGCCCTCCCCTACACACTGCATGTCCTGGCCGCCCTTGTGTGGGTCGGCGGCATGTTCTTCGCCTGGCTGGTGCTGCGCCCTGCCACGGTTGCAGCCCTTGAGGGGCCTGCCCGGCTTCGGCTCTGGGTGGACGTTTTCCGACGTTTCTTCAGATGGGTCTGGCTGGCGATCGCCATTCTGGCGATAAGCGGTGTCGGCATGTTGCACCTGCGCTTCAACGGCTTCGAGACAGCCCCCAGGTATGTGCAGGTGATGATGGGGGGCGGGATCGCCATGTTCGCGCTGTTCATGCGGATCCAGGCACTGTTGCTGCCTGAACTCAAGGCTGCGGTGCAAGCCGAAGACTGGGCCGCAGGCGCTGCGGCGCTAGGCCGGATCCGGCGCCTGGTGGGGGCCAACCTCCTGCTGGGGTTGGCGGTGGTGGCGGTAGCCAGTTCGCGGTTACCGGCGTAGCAAGGCCGCGCCGTGGTCAGCCACGGCGCGGCAGCGCTGCCGGCCGCGGTATGGACATCACATGGAAAATTCCCGTCAGCAGTATCTGCAAACGATCGAACCAGCGGTGGCTGCGCCCACGCAAGCTGCCGTTGAAGAACAGCACTTCCAGAAAGTGCAGGCCCAGCAAAGCAATGCCCGCAGCATTGATCAACAGGTTGAACGGCAGCGGCTGCGGCAGCATCAGGTTGAACATCACCACGCCCCAGAAAGCGATGGTGAGGGTCTTACCCAGGCCCAGAATGAATTTCATCTGCTGCTCCCATCGCTGCTCAGTTAAGGTGCAGGTCCACCCGCCGGTTGTGCGCACGGCCTTCTTCGGTGTCGTTTTCTGCCACCGGCTCGCTCGCCCCGCGCCCCTCGCTGGTCACCTTCTGCGGGGCCAGGCCCTGGCTGATCAAGTACTGTGCAACGCTGGCGGCACGCCGCTCGGAGAGGGCCTGGTTGTAACTGTCGGACCCGACATTGTCGGTATGGCCAACCACCTTGATCCGCGATACCCCCAGCTCATTGAGCCTGGGTAACAGGCTTTGCAGCCGTTGCTGGCTGCCCGCCGTCAAGTCGGCGGAGTCGAACGCGAACATCACCTGGCCCTGGTCGTCGAGGGAGATCACCTCTGGCTGCGGTTCGGGCGCAGGTTGGCTGGGCGGATACTGCGGCAGCGGGCAGCCCATATGGTTGACTGCGGTGCCGGCAGGCGTGTCGGGGCAACGGTCACGGCGATCGAACACGCCATCTTCATCTTCATCCCCATCCTGGGCGTAACAGATCAGGCCGCCGGCGATCACACCCAGGGCGCCACCGCCTGCAGCCCAGCTCGAGCTTTCTATAGCGCCCAGGCCGCCGCCCGCCAGCCCACCGAGCAGGCTGCAGATGGGCCAGGTCCGTTGATTGAGGGGCGCACTGCCGTCACTGTGGGTGGCGCAGCCTGCCAGCAGGCTGGAAACCACCAGCAACGGCAGCGCCGCCTTTGACATGACACTCATGATCAATGCTCCTGTGTCGTTGGCCGCAACCGGCCTACAGGAGTAAAGACGCGCCCGCGCCACTTCTCAAGGCGCAGGCGCACGCCGTCAGCGCTCGATCCTGATCTCGGTGCGCCGGTTCATCGAACGCCCATCGGCTGTGGCGTTGTCCGCTACAGGCTGGGTTTCGCCGGCACCGACCACGGACACGAAGCTGGCGCGTGGCACCCCGCTCTCGACCAGGTAATCGGTCACCGAGTGGGCACGGCGCTCGGACAGGTTCTGGTTGTAACTGTCGGAGCCAACGCTGTCGGTATGACCGGTGACGCTCAGTCGAGCGCTCGGTGCTTCCTGCTTGAGGCGCGTGGCAATGGTGTTCAGGCGCTCCTTGTCGGCTGCGGTCAGGCGCGCAGAGTCGAACTCGAAGTGCACGTCACGGATGACGATGACTTCCTCTTTCTGCACCACGACTTCTTCGACCACGGGCGCCGGCTCGGGCGGGCAGCCATTGGCATCGACCTGCACACCACGAGGTGTGCCAGGGCACTTGTCACGGCTGTCCGGCACACCATCGCCATCCTCGTCGCCATCGCCCTTGGCCCAGCAATAGCCAGCTGCCAGGCCGCCACCCAACAATGCACCCCAGCCAGCCCAGCTGGAGCTTTCGATGGCACCCAGGGCAGCACCGCCCACGCCCCCGACGGCAGCACACTTCGGCCAGTCGGTTTTTTGCAAACCTGCACAACCAGTCAACACACTGGTGAGCAGTACCAGGGGTATCGCTGTGCGTACTATGCTCATTTCGTAGCTTCTCCTAGGGGAATCGGCATAAGGCCGATCCATGGGAGTAAAGACCGCACATCTGATCCCTGCCAGCAATAAGCCACGACACGGTCATACGGCGCTTTGCCCACGGCCGACAGCCCGTTAGTCTTGGAAGACCTGAACGAGGATTGGCAATGACCGACGGTTTTTCCCAACGTACACCCCAGCAAGCCTTGGCGGCCCTGCTGGAGCGCTTCACCCCGCAACGTCTGCTGCTGGTAGGCACGCGCTTTCCGGCCTTGGAGGCCTTTGCCCAGGCACACCCGCAGGTGACCATCGAGACCTGCCAGCCAGGCGCGCTTGCAGCGCCTGTTGCCGCACAACGCTTCGACCTGGCATTACTGGTGGACTGCCTGGAGCACTTGCCCAAACGCACTGGCCTGGAGTTGTTGGGCGGCATCCGCAACCTCAACGCCAGCCGCGTCGCGGTGCTGGCCGACCTGCGCGCCTGTGGCTGGCAGGAAACCGATTTTTTTGCCCTGGCCCTGTCGGCCAGCGAGAAATTCCGCCGCGACGAGCAGGTCTTGAGCTTGTTCACCTATGATCTACATGACTACAAACAGGTCCCCGACTGGCTCAACGCCAGGTTCTGGGCCAACCCTGAAAACTTCGGCAAGTACTGGTGGTGATGAATGAGTGTCTCGGTTTGCCCCTGTGGCAGCGGTAACCTGCTGGACGCCTGCTGCGGGCACTACCATGCCGGCACCCCGGCGCCGGATGCCCAGGCACTGATGCGCTCGCGCTACAGCGCCTACGTGCTCGGCCTGATCGATTACCTGGTAGCCACCACCTTGCCAGCCCAGCGAAGCGGTCTGGATCGCAGCGCAATAGCGGCCTGGAGCGCACAGAGCACCTGGCTTGGCCTTGAAGTGGAAAACGCCGAGGTGCTCGGTGGCCAGCCCGAACATGCTTTTGTCACGTTCACTGCGCGCTGGCACGATCTGGAGGGTGATCATCAGCACCGCGAGCGCTCCGCCTTCGTGCAGCATGACGGGCGCTGGTACTTCATCGACCCGACCGTAGCGCTCAAGGCTGGCCGCAATGACCCCTGCCCCTGTAACAGCGGTCAGAAATTCAAGAAGTGCTGCGCCGGTTACGTGGGTAACTGAGGGTGATCGCCTTGGCCCGCCTGTTCCTGCTCAGCGCTGCGCTGACGTTGCTGGCGGGTTGCGCGATATGGGGCGACGATGACTGGCGCGACCCGCAGGTGCACCTGGTCAAGGTCGAGACAGTCAAGGCGCGCTTGCTGGAGCAGGAGTTCGTCTTGCACCTGCGTATCGACAACCCCAATGACAGCCGCCTGTTCATTCGCAACCTGGCGTATTCGGTCTGGCTCAACGATCTGATGCTGGTAGAGGATCAGGCCAGTATCTGGCGCAGTGTCGGCGGGCATGCCCGGCGCACCTTCAAGATCACCGCGCGGACCAACCTGTGGCGCCACCTCAAGCCGCTGGCCAAGCTGCTCAAGAGCGAACAACCGCTGCACTACCGCTTGCAAGGCGACCTCGAGACCGGGCTGATCATCCACCGGGACCTGCACTTATCGCGCAGTGGTGAGATAATCCCCGGTGATTTCATACCGGAGTAACCCTGCAATGACCCAACAACCCCATGTTCATGGCCCCGACTGCAACCACGGACACGATCATCACCACGATCACGACCATGGCCATGTGCACGGCCCGCATTGCAATCACGGCCATCAGGAGCCGGTTCGCAATGCGTTGAAAGACGTCGGCCGCAACGATCCATGCCCGTGCGGCAGCGAGAAGAAATTCAAGAAGTGCCACGGGGCCTGATCAAGCGCTAAGCGGCAAGCTTCAAGCTGCTGGAAAAAGCAGGCCCGCACCAGGTGCAGCTTGAAGCTACCGACCGCTGGTAAATAAAGCTTCCCCGCACCTTGCACGGCGCCTGCGCGCTCACTACCTTAGCGCCATTCGACCCCCGCCACGCCTTGCAGGAGCCCTTGTCATGGCCGCCCCCGTCCTTCCTCCCTTCCGCCCTCGGTTCGCCGCCACTGCCACGCTGCTCGGCATGCTCGCGCTTGCCGGTTGCCAGTTGGGCGGCTATCAGGACAGTGTGCCACCGACCACCGGCGTGCAGCCGCTCAAAGGCCTGGCGCAGAATGTTTCGGTACGCCGTAACGCCATGGGCGCACCGCTGATCGAAAGCAGCAGCTTCCATGACGCCCTGTTCAGCCTCGGCTATGTGCACGCCGGCGACCGTATCGAGCAAATGCTCGCCATGCGCCTGCTGGCCCAGGGCCGCCTGGCGGAACTGGCCGGAAGCGAGGCGCTGGACATCGACCGCCTGATGCGCGCTGCCAACCTCAAGCACAACGCCGCCGAGCTGTACGCCGATGCTTCGCCCCGGCTCAAGCGCTTCTTCGAAGTCTACGCCCGCGGGGTCAATGCCTATCTGTTCCGCTACCGTGACAAATTACCGGCCAACCTCGCCAGCAGCGGCTACCGCCCCGAATACTGGAAGCCCGAGGATTCGGCGCTGGTCTTCAGCCTGTATGCCTTCAGCCAGTCAGTGAACCTGCAAGAAGAACTCAGTGCCCTGACCCTGGCGCAGAAGGTCGGCAGCGATAAGCTGCCCTGGCTGCTGCCTGGCGCGCCGGACGAACCCCTGGCTGACGCTGAAGTGGAAAAGCTGAAGGGGCTGAACCTGAGCAGCCAACTACCGGGCCTGGCTGCGCTCGCAGCCGCCAGCCAGAAGCTCGCTGACCTCAACCTGCTGGGCAGCCCGGGGTCGGCCAACCTGGCCTTGGGCCCGCAACGCAGCCGCAGCGGCAAAAGCCTGTTGGCAAGCGACAGCCGCGCCGCCTGGGCCCTGAGCCCGGTGCAGATCCACACCGGCAAGTACCAGGTTGCAGGCCTGTCGCTGCCGGGCCTGCCCATCGTCCTGGCCGGCTACAACGGCAAGCTGGCCTGGAGCAGCAGCGCGGTAATGGCCGACAACCAGGACCTGTACCTGGAGCGGTTGCGCCATCAGGGCACCCAGGTCAGCTACTTGGCCGACGGCAAGTGGCTGCCCGCACGCGCACGCAGCGAAACCTTCTTCATCCGCGGCCAACGCCCGCTGCGCGAAGTGATGTACGACACCCGTCATGGCACCCTGCTCGCCCAGCCCGGCAGCCCCAGCCTAGGTCTGGCCCTGAACTTGCCGCAGCCCAAGGGTGATCGCAGCCTGGATGCGTTGTTCGACCTGACCCGAGCGCAAACCGTGGAACGCGCGTTCGACAGCACCCGCGAGGTCGCGGCGGTGGCGCTCAACTTCGTGTTCGCCGAACCTGAGCATATTGGCTGGCAGGTCAGCGGCCGCTACCCGAACCGCCGTGAGGGCCAGGGCCTGCTGCCATCCCCGGGCTGGGAGGGTCGCTACGACTGGGACGGTTACGCCGACCCGATGCTGCACCCCTACGACCAGGACCCACCGAGCGGCTGGATCGCCCATGCCAACCAGCGCAGCTTGCCGCGCGGCTACGGCATGCAGTTGTCCAACACCTGGTATTACCCCGAACGCGCCGAGCGCCTTGGCGAGCTGGCCGGCAATGGCCGTCACGACAGCCGTAGCCTGATGGCCCTGCAGAACGACCAGCAGACGCTGCTGGCCGACAAGCTCAAGCAGATGTTCGACGCCCCAGGCATGGCCCAACCGCTCAAGCAAGCGATCGACGCCCTGCCTGCCGCCCAGCGCGACAAGGCCCGCGACGCGCTGGCCCGCCTCAAAGCGTTCGATGGTCGCCTGAGCCCGGTCTCAGCGGATGCCGCGCTGTATGAACTGTTCCTCCAGGAAGTGGCGCGCCAGACCTTCCTCGACGACCTCGGTCCGCCATCCAGCACTGCCTGGCAGGCGTTCGTCAGCAATGCGCGCCTGTCCTACTCGGCCCAGGCCGACCACCTGCTTGGCCGCGAAGACAGCCCGTTCTGGGATGATCGCAGCACGGCGCAAAAAGAAGACAAACCGGCCATTCTGGCCCGCAGCCTGGCCGCTGCCGTGGATGCCGGCAATGCCCAACTGGGTGCCGACCGCCGCGCCTGGCAATGGGGCAAATTGCACCAATACCGTTGGCCTGCCCCTGCGTACCACGGCCTGGGCGATGCGCTGAGCCGTTCGCCCCAGGCGGCCGGCGGTGACTTCAGCACCGTGGCCCTGACGCCCTATGCGTGGGGCAGCGATTTCGACACGCACCTGCCGGCCTCGGCGCGCATGATCGTCGACTTCGGCCAGGCAGAACCCCTACAGGTACTGACCAGTACTGGGCAATCCGGTAACCCGGCCAGCGCCCACTACAGCGACGGGCTCGATGCCTGGTTCAAGGGCCGGTTCATGAGCCTGCCACTCCAGCCGCAGCATTTTGCCCGGGCCTATGGCAACCAGCGGCTGACCCTGGTACCGGGAAGATAGGTCCGGTTTCCATCTGCATCCCTGACGCCTGGGTACTTAGCATCCCTTCTTGCCGCGCTCGTTCAGATAGCGAATGCGGTCAACCCATCAAAGAAGGATGTTCAGCATGAGCAAAGAAACCCTGACGATCGAAGTGTCCTGGCCTGCATCGCTGGCCGTGCCGGAGGGCAGCACCATTGATCTTCAGCTGTGGGCCGGCAACGAGCAAGCAGGCTACAGCATGATCGACGGCGAGTTCTCGACGCCAGCGACCACGTCGCCAGCCACCCTTGAAATCTCTTATGACAGCCAAGACCTGCAGAGCCAGGACGGCACCACCACTTGGGAATACTTCCATACCTCCCCAAGGCTGGTGCAGGGTGGCTTCATCAAGAACATTGCCCACGCCGAAAAAATCAGCGTGGCGCAGACCAAAGGCGCGGCCTGGAAAATGGCGCTGCGCTGAATAGCCCCACAGCCAGCCCTGCGCTGCAGGGTTGGCTACCAACACCACGCGAACTTCCACGCCACGCTGATGCTCTGAGCCTGTAAGCCCTCTTGCCAGGCATCGCCATGGACCTCGTCATCGCCCGCCCCGAAGGCCTGTACTGCCCGCCCGGTGATTTCTACATCGACCCTTGGCGGCCGGTGGAGCGCGCCATCATCACCCACGGCCATGGCGATCATGCCCGTCGTGGCAATACACATTACCTGACCGCCGCCCCTGGGGCCGGCATCCTGCGCAGCCGCCTGGGCCAGGATATCGACCTGCAGGCCCTGCCCTACGGCGAGCGTATCCGCCACCACGGCGTCACCCTGAGCTTGCACCCGGCCGGGCACGTGCTGGGCTCGGCACAGGTACGCCTGGAACACGACGGCGAAGTCTGGGTTGCCTCCGGGGACTACAAAGTCGAGCCGGATGCTACCTGTGCGCCGTTCGAGCCAGTGCGCTGCCACACCTTCATCACCGAGTCGACCTTCGGCCTGCCCATCTACCGCTGGCCCAGCCAGGCAGAGGTATTTGCGGGGGTGAATGAATGGTGGCGGGCCAATCGCGACCAAGGCAAGGCCAGCGTGTTGTTCTGCTATGCCTTCGGCAAGGCCCAGCGAATACTGCATGGCCTGGATCCGAGCATCGGGCCGATCCTGGTACATGGCGCAGTAGAGCCATTGAACCAGGTATACCGAGAGGGCGGTGTACACCTGCCACAAACCCTCTATGCCGGCGATGTTCCCCGTAATGACCCGCTCATGCGCCAGGCCATCGTCTTGGCGCCCCCTTCTGCCGCCGGCAGCAGCTGGATGCGTCGCTTCGGTGATTACAGCGACGCCTTCGCCAGTGGCTGGATGCTGCTGCGCGGCACGCGACGCCGGCGCGGCGTAGACCGCGGTTTCGTACTTTCCGACCATGCAGACTGGCCTGGGCTGCTATGGGCCATCGAACAGACAGGGGCCGAGCGCGTCATGGTCACCCATGGTTCGGTCAACGTGCTGGTGCGCTACCTCAGTGAGCGGGGCCTGGACGCGCGAGCGTTCGTTACCGAGTACGGTGAAGAGGATGACACGCCAGCAACGGAAGCCGAGGCATGAAGGCCTTTGCCCAGCTGTACCTGCGCCTGGATGCCACGACCTCCAGCAATGCCAAGCTGCAAGCATTGCGCGAGTACTTTGCCGCAGCGCCCGCCGAGGATGCCGCCTGGGCTGTGTATTTTCTTTCCGGTGGCCGGCCACGGCAGTTGGTCCCCACCCGGGTGCTGCGCGAACTGGCAACGGCATTGGCCGGGCTGCCGGGCTGGTTATTCGAAGAAAGCTACCAGGCCGTGGGCGACCTGGCGGAGACCATCTCTTTGTTGCTGCCTGAAAACCAGCAAGGGAGCGACAGCGGGCTGGCCTACTGGGTCGAAGCCCATCTGCTGCCATTGCGTGGGCTGCCCGCCGAAGAGGTCCAACAGCGCCTACCGCCACTGTGGGCACAGTTGGATCGCCCCAGCCTGATGCTGTGCCTGAAGCTGATCACCGGCAGCTTTCGCGTGGGCGTATCCAAGCTGCTGGTCACCCGGGCACTGGCGCAACTGGCCGGGCTGGATGCCAAACGCATAGCGCAGCGCCTGGTCGGCTATACCGACATCAGTCATCGCCCCACAGCCAACAGTTACCACACGCTGGTCGCTGCTGAATCGGCCGATGAACATAGCCAACGGGGTGGCCAACCTTACCCGTTCTTCCTGGCCCATGCCCTGCAGGCCCCGATCGAACAGTTCGACGCCCTGCTCGGCCCGCCCAGCGCCTGGCAGATAGAATGGAAGTGGGATGGCATCCGCGCCCAAGTGGTCAAGCGCGACGGCCATGTCTGGGTGTGGTCACGCGGCGAAGAGCTGGTCACCGAGCGCTTCCCGGAGCTGCACAGCCTGGCGCAGAACCTTCCCGACGGCGTTGTGCTCGACGGTGAGATCCTGGTCTGGAAGCCTGACGCCAGCGGCGACCAGGCACTGGCCGTGCAACCGTTTGCACTGCTGCAGCAGCGCATTGGCCGCAAGACGCTGGGCAAGAAGCTGCTCGCCGATGCTCCGGTGGTACTGCAAGCCTACGATTTGCTGGAGTGGCAAGGCGAGGACTGGCGAAACCGCCCCCAACATGAGCGCCGCCAGCAATTGCAGCGTCTGGTCGACGCCTACCCCTTGGCCCCGGTACTGCTTTCGCCTCTGCTCGAAGGGGCGGACTGGCATGCGCTTGCCATCCAGCGCGAACGATCGCGCAGCCTGGGCGTCGAGGGCCTGATGCTCAAGCAGCGCGATGCGCTGTACGGGGTGGGCCGGACCAAGGATATGGGGGTGTGGTGGAAGTGGAAGATCGACCCGCTCAGCGTGGATGCCGTGCTGATCTATGCCCAGCGCGGCCACGGCCGACGCGCCAGCCTTTACAGTGACTACACCTTCGCGGTGTGGAACGCACCACCCGGCGACCCTGAGCGTGCCCTGGTACCTTTTGCCAAGGCCTATTCGGGCCTGAGCGATGAAGAAATGCGCAAGGTCGATGCAATCATTCGCAAGACCACGGTGGAGACCTTCGGGCCGGTGCGCAGCGTCAAGCCAACGCTGGTGTTCGAACTGGGGTTCGAAGGCATCGCCCTGTCTAAACGGCACAAGAGCGGGATAGCCGTGCGTTTTCCGCGCATGCTGCGCTGGCGCCTGGATAAACCTGTGGAGGAGGCCGATGACCTGGCGACCCTGCAAGCGCTGCTGGCCTGAAGAAGCCAACACGGTGAAGCATACTGGCTAAAATTATGCTTCTATCTTTGTGCCGACCCGTGTCGCAGACCGTTTTCGCCACGCAGCCAGGACCACCATGCACCATTCGACACACGACCTGCTCTCGCCCGTACCGGGCATCATTCGCCAACTCCACAGCTTCCACTTCGGCCCGCGCGGTGGCGCCAAGGTGTACATACAGGCCTCGCTGCATGCCGATGAGTTACCCGGCATGCTGGTGGCCTGGCACCTCAAGCGTCGCCTGGCCGAACTGGAGCAGCAAGGGCGCCTGCGCCGCGAAATCGTCCTGGTGCCGGTGGCCAACCCGGTAGGCCTGGAGCAAGTGATGCTGGACGCACCACTGGGTCGTTTCGAATTACAGAGCGGCGAGAACTTCAACCGCAACTTCGTCGACCTTTCCGACGCCATCGGCGACCAGGTGGAGGGCCACCTGACCCAGGATGCCGACCACAACCGTACCTTGATCCGCGAATACCTGCGCCGTGGCCTGGACGCACACCCGGCCCACACACCGCTGCAGTCCCAGCGCCTGACCCTGCAGCGGTTGGCCTGCGATGCCGACCTGATTCTGGACCTGCACTGCGACTTCGAGGCGGTAGAGCACCTCTACACCACCCCGGAAGCCTGGCCTCAAGTAGAGCCGCTGGCCCGCTACCTGGGTGCCCAGGCCAGCTTGCTGGCCACCGATTCCGGCGGGCAGTCGTTCGACGAATGCTTCAGCCTGGTCTGGTGGCAGTTGCAGCAACGCTTCGGCAAGCGCTTCCCGATCCCATTGGGTAGCGTGTCGGTAACGGTCGAGTTGCGTGGCCAGGCCGATGTCAGCCATGACCTGGCCAGCCATGACTGCCAGGCGATCCTCGATTACCTGATTCACGCCGAAGTCATCGAAAGCCCTGCAGCGCCCTTGCCCCCCCTGCCCCGAGCCGCGACGCCCCTGGCCGCCGTAGAGCCGATATCGGCTCCGCTCGGTGGGCTGCTGGTGTACCACGCCCGCCCCGGTCAGTACCTTGAGGCAGGGCAACTGGTCGCGGAGGTCATCGACCCGCTCAGCGACCGGGTGACGGCCGTGCGCAACCGCCAGCCTGGCCTGCTGTATGCCCGCAGCGTTCGGCGCATGGCCACGACGGGCATGGTCATCGCCCATGTCGCCGGTGAACAGGTGTGTCGCAGCGGTTACCTGCTGGCCAACTGACCCGGTAAAACCAAACCACCGGGCCGATGGTCAGTAGAAGCACAACCTTCGAAGGACCCGACGGCCCGATGCCAAGCCCTCCTGACATTGCCAATGCCTGGTTTCGCATGCGCAGCTGGACGCCCTTCGCCTTCCAGCGGCAAACCTGGGCGGCGGTCGAGCGTGGCGAGTCGGGGCTGCTGCATGCCAGTACCGGCGCCGGCAAGACCTACGCCCTGTGGCTGGCCGCACTGCGCGCCTTCGCCAAGCAGGGCGCAGGGCGGCAGCCGGCGCCATTGCAGGTCTTGTGGATTACCCCCATGCGCGCGCTGGCGGCCGATACCGCACGCGCCTTGCAAGCGCCGCTGGACGACCTTGGCCTGAACTGGAGTGTCGGCGTGCGCAGCGGCGACACCGGCAGCGCCGAGCGCGCCCGCCAGGCCCGGCGCCTGCCGAGTACATTGATCACCACCCCCGAGAGCCTGACCCTGCTATTGACGCGGGCCAAAGCCTGCGATGATTTCGCCAACCTGCGCATGGTCGTGGTGGATGAATGGCACGAACTGCTCGGCAACAAACGCGGCGTACAGCTGCAATTGGCCCTCGCCCGCTTGCGTCGCTGGCAACCGCAACTGGTGACCTGGGGGCTGTCTGCCACCTTGGGCAACCTGCCGCATGCACTCGAGGTGCTGGTGCCCAACGGCGGCCGGCTGATAAAGGGCCGCCAGGACAAGCGCCTGGTAGTCGACACACTCCTGCCCGAGGCCATCGAACGCTTTCCCTGGGCAGGGCACATGGGGCTGAAGATGCTCGCTCAGGTCGCCCGGGAGCTCGACACCAGCGCCAGCAGCCTGGTATTCACCAACACCCGTGCCCAAGCTGAGCTCTGGTACCAGGCCCTGCTTGACGCCCGTCCTGACTGGGCTGGGCAAATTGCCCTGCACCACGCCTCGCTGGCCCGCGCAACCCGCGACTGGGTGGAACTGAGCCTCAAGCAGGGCACGCTCAAGGCCGTGATCTGCACCTCCAGCCTGGACCTGGGTGTGGACTTCTTGCCCGTGGAACGGGTGTTGCAAATTGGCTCGGCCAAAGGCGTCGCCCGCCTGATGCAACGGGCTGGGCGCTCCGGGCACGCGCCGGGGCGCCAGTCACGGGTCACCCTGGTGCCGACGCACAGCCTGGAGCTGGTCGAGGCCGCAGCCGCACGCAGTGCAATTGCGGCAGGCCATATCGAGGCCCGTCGCTCCCCGCGGCTGTGCATGGATGTGCTGGTTCAGCACCTGGTCAGCATGGCGTTGGGCTGTGGCTTTCGCCCCGCCGAGCTACTCACCGAAGTACGCAGCACCTGGGCTTTCGGCGATTTACGCGACAGCCAGTGGCAGTGGGCATTGGATTTTGTCTGTCACGGCGGCAGTTCGCTCGGCGCCTACCCCGATTACCAGCGCGTCGAGGCCCACAGCGATGGTATCTGGCGGGTCGTCAGTGAGCGCCTGGCGCGGCGACACCGCATGGGCATCGGCACCATCGTCAGCGACGCCAGCCTGCAGCTCAAGTATTGGAGCAAAGGCGGCGGTGGCAAGCATCTGGGAAGTGTCGAGGAAGCCTTTATCGCCCGCCTGCGCCCGGGCGATACCCTGGTGTTCGCCGGGCGGATACTCGAGCTTGTCAGGGTGGAAAACATGACCGCCTATGTACGCCGCAGCACTGCCCGCAAAGCCGCCGTAGCGCGCTGGAATGGCGGGCGCATGCCGCTGTCCAGCGAGCTGGCCGATGCCCTGGTGGAAAAACTCGACGCCGCAGCCCACGGCCATTTCGACGACCCTGAAATGCGCACCGTGCAGCCCTTGCTCGCACTCCAAGGGCAATGGTCGGCCTTGCCCACCACGCAAACGCTGCTGGCCGAAACCCTTGCCACACGCCAAGGCTGGCACCTGTTCGTCTACCCGTTCGCCGGCCGCATGGCCAACCTTGGCCTGGCCAACCTGATTGCCTGGCGGGTCAGCCGCAACCAGCCGCTTTCGGTATCCATTGCCGTCAGCGACTACGGCTTCGAATTGCTTAGCCCAGCCCCTGTGGACTGGGCGAGCCACCTGCCCGCAGCGCTGTCCACCGAGCACCTGCTGGACGATGTGCTGGCCAGCCTGAACGCCAGTGAAATGGCCTTGCGGCGCTTTCGCGAAATCGCCCAGATCTCCGGGCTGGTGTTCGGCGGGTACCCTGGCGCGCAGAAAAGCACCCGGCAGATCCAGGCTTCCAGCGGGCTGTTCTACGAGGTATTTCGCAAACATGACGCCGATAACCTGCTGCTTGGCCAGGCGCGCGATGAGGTACTGCGTGAAGAACTGGAGATCGAACGCTTGCAAGATCAATTGGCGAAAATGAGCAAGCTGCGCCTGGATGTGCGTGAGCTTCGACGGCCCGGGCCCTTGGCTTTCACGCTAATGGTCGAAGGTATGCGTGAGACCCTGAGCACAGAAAAGCTGGCCGATCGCATTGCGCGCATGGTGGCGGACCTCGAAAAAGCCGCAGGCACGAAAGCATGAGCAAGCACCTGACCATCGAGCATTGCGGGCAAACGCTGTGGCTGATGCCAGACCGCGCGCTCTATTGGCCGGCACGCCGCGCATTGCTGGTCGCGGACGTGCATATCGGCAAAGCCGCCAGCTACCGCGCGCTGCATCAACCCGTGCCGCGCGGCACCACCGAAACCACACTCAAGCGCCTGAACGCGCTGCTGGCAGCCTGTGACTGCGAGCAGTTGATCATTCTTGGCGACTTTCTGCATGCCCGAACTGCCCAGGCGCCTGCCACCATGGCGCAGCTGAAGGCTTGGCGAGAACAGCACAGTGGTTTGCGCATCGTGCTGGTACGCGGTAACCACGACCGCCATGCCGGTGATCCTCCAGCCGACCTGAATATCGAGGTAGCAGAAGAACCTTGGCTGCTGGCACCGTTTGCGCTTCAGCACGAACCGGTCGCCCACCCCGAACACCCCGTGCTGTGCGGCCATGTGCACCCGGTATTCGTCCTGCGCGGCCGCGCTCGCCAGCGGCTCAGGCTGCCCTGCTTCCTGATGGACCAGCAGGTCAGCCTGTTACCGGCGTTCGGCGAGTTCACCGGGGGATGGAATGTCGAACCCAGGCAAGAGAGCCGTATCTATCTTGCGGGCACAGACCAGGTCTGGGCCCTGCAAGGGTGATGTCATCGAGGGTTCATGCCACCGGCGCAGGCGGAGGTTCGTCGGGCAGGGTAGGCTCACCCGGCTCCATGGGCGGCGTGTCGCCAGGTTGAGCCGGTTGCGGGGTATCCGGGTCGGGCTGACCTGGTACTCCGCCCAGATGCATGGGAGCCGGGTGGGCCAGCAGGGACCACGCCAGCAAGCCGATCTGGTTGGGCTGCAGGACAGCCAGCTTCGCACTGATTGCGGGATCGAGTTTCATGGGCAACTCCTGACAAGGGCCGCCACGCTTCATGCATGGCGGCACTGTTCACTAGCTTGGAGTGCCCGAGCGAAAACTAATTCCCCGCGCTCGTCGGCTCAGGTGCGTGGCAGGGTGACGCCGCGCTGGCCCTGGTACTTGCCACCACGGTCTTTGTACGACACTTCGCATTCTTCGTCGGATTCAAGGAAGAGCATCTGCGCCACGCCTTCGTTGGCGTAGATCTTGGCCGGCAAGGTGGTGGTGTTGGAGAACTCCAGCGTCACGTGGCCTTCCCACTCTGGCTCGAGCGGGGTGACGTTGACGATGATGCCGCAGCGGGCATAGGTGCTCTTGCCCAGACAGATGGTCAGGACATTGCGCGGAATGCGGAAGTATTCGACGGTGCGGGCCAGGGCAAAGGAGTTCGGCGGGATGATGCAGACATCGCTCTTGATGTCGACGAAGCTGCCGGCGTCGAAGTTTTTCGGGTCGACGGTGGCCGAGTTGATGTTGGTGAACACCTTGAATTCATCGGCGCAGCGCACGTCGTAACCGTAGCTGGAGACGCCGAACGAGATCACCCGGCTGTCGTGCTCGCCGCGCACCTGGCGCTCGACGAACGGCTCGATCATGCCGTGTTCCTGCGCCATGCGGCGAATCCACTTGTCCGATTTGATGCTCATGGCGGGGTGTCCTGAGAGTTGCGAGGTGAAAAAACGAGAAGCGCATATTACCGGTCCCGGCGCTCAGGTTAAAGTTCCATACCGTATCCCGCGCCAGACGGGGCTTGCGGCCGCCGCCGATCCGAATTTCATCAAAGGCTGTTTTGGAGATTGGCAGGTCGTGGAAAGTGGGTTAAGGTGACGCCACTGTGCTGCACGTGACACCGAGAATCTCTAGTTTGATGCACGATCCTGATCGCACCATCGCTGAATTTTCTGCTCTCTTTGCACTCAGTCCCGGCCAGGGTTTTTCCTGACCGTTATCTACTTTGTCCAAGGAGACAGAAAAATGTCCAACCGTCAATCCGGTACCGTTAAGTGGTTCAACGATGAGAAAGGCTACGGCTTCATCACCCCTCAGTCGGGCGACGATCTGTTCGTACACTTCAAAGCCATCCAAGCTGACGGCTTCAAAACCCTGAAAGAAGGCCAGGCTGTTACTTTCGTCGCTACCCGCGGCCAGAAAGGCATGCAGGCTGAAGAAGTTCAAATCGCCTAAGTCGATTTAGCTTCCTAGCTTTCAAAAGAACCCGCCATCAGGCGGGTTTTTTTATGCCTTGGAAAAGGCGCTGCAGGCCATCGTGACCGTAGGTCAGTGCCGCCAAAGGGCTGCAAGGCAGCCCTGCCAAAACGGCGGCAGCACTGTACCGGGGTATCAATCTTCGCTGATGGTAATGCTCGGCATCGCGGGCGCAGCCGCTTCCTGCAATACGATCCGCGCCCCAACCTGGCGCGCCAGTTCCTGGTAAACCATGGCGATCTGGCTTTGTGGCTCGGCAATCGCAGTCGGCTTGCCGCTGTCGGCCTGCTCACGGATCAGCATCGACAAGGGCAGTGAAGCCAACAGTTCCACCCCATACTGCGCCGCCAGCTTCTCGCCGCCACCTTCACCGAACAGGTGCTCGGCATGGCCGCAATTGGAGCAGATGTGCACCGCCATGTTCTCGACCACGCCCAGCACCGGGATGTTGACCTTGCGGAACATCTCCACGCCTTTCTTCGCATCCAGCAGTGCCAGGTCCTGCGGCGTGGTAACGATCACCGAGCCTGCCACTGGAACCTTCTGCGCCAGCGTCAGCTGGATATCGCCGGTACCCGGCGGCATGTCGATCACCAGGTAATCGAGGTCATCCCAGGCAGTCTGGGTCACCAGTTGCAGCAGCGCACCAGAAACCATCGGGCCACGCCATACCATGGGTGTGTTGTCATCGGTGAGGAACGCCATCGACATGACTTCAACCCCATGCGCCTTGATCGGCACGAACCACTTCTGCTCGCGAATCTGCGGCCGCGTGCCTTCGGCGATACCGAACATCACGCCCTGGCTGGGGCCGTAGATATCGGCGTCGAGGATGCCGACTCGTGCCCCTTCGCGGGCCAGGGCCAAAGCCAGGTTGGCGGCGGTGGTCGACTTGCCGACACCGCCCTTGCCCGAGGCCACGGCGATGATGTTCTTGACGTTGGCCATGGCCGGCACCTGGGCCTGAGCCTTGTGCGCGGCGACCACGCAGTCGATCGTTACCTGGGCGGAGCTGACACCGTCAAGGTTCTCGATCGCGGTCTGCAGCACCTGCGCCCAGCCATTTTTGAACAAACCGGCGGCATACCCCAGCTGCAGTTGCACAGCGACCTGCCCGCCCTGGATGTCGATGGCACGCACACAGCCGGCGCTGACCGGGTCCTGGTTCAGATAAGGGTCGGTGTACTGACGAAGCACGCCTTCGACGGCGGCACGGGTGACGGCACTCATGGAGGCTCCCATTGGCATACGATTAGTCGAACAGGCGCCTATCCTAACCCGTCAATCGTCAGCCGTTGCGCCCATGGGGTGAAATATATTCGCCAGCCCTTTATAGTGGCCGATCACCTTCAATTTACCCCGAGCCAGATAAGTAGCCGAGCCACCATGTCCGAGCCACGTCAGATTCTCGTCACCAGCGCCCTGCCCTATGCCAATGGGTCCATCCACCTTGGCCATATGCTCGAGTACATCCAGACGGATATGTGGGTTCGCTTCCAGAAATTGCGCGGCAACCAGTGCATCTATGTCTGTGCCGATGACGCCCACGGTTCGGCCATCATGCTGCGCGCCGAAAAGGAAGGCATCACGCCAGAGCAACTGATTGCCAACGTCCAGGCCGAGCACAGCACCGACTTTGCCGACTTCCTGGTGGATTTCGACAATTTCCACTCCACCCACAGCGAAGAAAACCGCGAACTGTCGAGCCTGATCTACTCGCGCCTGCGCGACGCCGGTCACATTGCCACCCGTTCGGTCACCCAGTACTTCGACCCTGAAAAGGGCATGTTCCTGGCCGACCGCTTCATCAAGGGCACCTGCCCCAAGTGCGCGGCCGAGGATCAGTACGGCGACAACTGTGAAAAATGCGGCGCCACGTACGCCCCGACCGAGCTGAAAAACCCCAAGTCGGCCATCTCCGGGGCCACCCCGGTACTGCGCGACTCGCAGCATTTCTTCTTCAAGCTGCCGGACTTCCAGGCCATGCTGCAGCAATGGACCCGCAGCGGCACCCTGCAGGATGCGGTGGCCAACAAGCTCGCCGAATGGCTGGATGCCGGCCTGCAGGAATGGGATATCTCGCGTGATGCGCCGTACTTCGGCTTCGAGATCCCCGGCGAGCCGGGCAAATACTTCTATGTCTGGCTGGATGCGCCGATCGGCTACATGGCCAGCTTCAAGAACCTCTGCGCGCGCCGCCCGGAGCTGGATTTCGATGCGTTCTGGAACAAGGACTCCAAGGCCGAGCTGTACCACTTCATCGGCAAGGACATCGTCAACTTCCACGCCCTGTTCTGGCCTGCCATGCTCGAAGGCGCAGGCCTGCGCAAGCCGACAGCGGTCAACGTGCACGGCTACCTGACCGTCAACGGCGCGAAGATGTCGAAATCGCGCGGCACCTTCATCAAGGCCCGCACCTACCTGGATCACCTGCAGCCCGAATACCTGCGCTACTACTACGCCGCCAAGCTTGGGCGCGGCGTCGATGACCTGGACCTCAACCTTGAGGACTTCGTGCAGAAGGTCAACTCCGACCTGGTCGGCAAAGTGGTCAACATCGCCAGCCGCTGCGCAGGCTTCATCCACAAAGGCAACGACGGCGTGATGGTTGCCGGCGACGCCGCCCCGGAGCTGACCGAGGCCTTCCTGGCTGCTGCCCCGAGCATCGCCGACGCGTATGAAGCCCGCGACTTTGGCCGTGCCATGCGCGAAATCATGGCCCTGGCCGACCGCGCCAATGCATGGATCGCCGACAAAGCGCCCTGGTCGCTGGCCAAGCAGGAAGGCAAGCAGGACGAAGTGCAGGCGATCTGTGCCCAGGGCATCAACCTGTTCCGTCAGCTGGTGATCTTCCTCAAGCCGGTATTGCCGGTGCTGGCCGCCGACGCCGAGGCGTTCCTGAATGTCGCGCCGCTGGCCTGGGACGACCACCTGTCGCGCCTGGAAAACCACACGCTCAACCCGTTCAAACCCCTGATGAGCCGCATAGAACCTGCCAAGGTCGAAGCCATGATTGCCGCCAGCAAGGAAGACCTGCTGGCAGCCGAAGCCCAAGCCCAGGCGCCGGCCGGCAATGGCGAACTGGCCAAGGACCCGCTGTCGGCAGAGATCGAATTCGATACCTTCGCTGCCGTCGACCTGCGCGTGGCGCTGATCGTCAAGGCCGAAGCGGTGCCAGGTGCCGACAAGCTGCTGCAACTGACCCTGGACATCGGTGACGAACGCCGCAACGTGTTCTCGGGCATCAAGTCGGCTTACCCTGACCCATCCCTGCTCGAAGGCCGGCTGACCATGATGGTTGCCAACCTCAAACCACGGAAAATGCGCTTTGGCGTCTCCGAGGGCATGGTCATGGCAGCGGGCCCTGGCGGTGAAGAAATCTACCTGCTCAGCCCTGACAGTGGCGCAAAACCAGGCCAGCGTATCAAGTAATCTGCCCCAAGCCCCGGCCTCACCGCCGGGGCTTTTTCATCCCCCTTGCGCTTCGCCGGACAGCGCAGGTGATTCACGGCTATCGTCATTTGAATGAACGACTATGTCCTGATGCTGATCAGTGCCGCACTGGTCAGCCACTTGTTTTTGCGACGACAGCCTGCCTCCCGGCTGCGGGTCCATGTATGCGGCCTGGCCTGCGCGCTGTCGATCATGTTGGCAGTCACCGGCGGCCAATTGCTCGAACACCTGATCGTGGCGCCCTGGCAACTGCAGCACCTGCGTCTGTTCCTGCTGCTGCCCTGGCAGGCACTACTGGCGTGGGGCATCCCCCAGACGCTTGCCAGGCTGCGGCCGCAATGGCCCACACAGGGCCTCGCGTGGCCGCTATTGGGGAATGCCGTGGTGCTGGGCATGGCACTGCAGGTAATAGGTGAACAGCGTGAATGGCAAGCCACGCTGAGCTGGGCTGTTCTGGCCGGGCTCGGCTTCTGGCTGGCCCTGGCGTTGTTTGACGACCTCAATCAGCGCAGCGAACACGCACAGGTGCCAGAGGCACTGCGCGGGCTACCCATCGCGCTGCTTGGCGCAGGTGTGATGGGCATGGCGCTCTCTGGCCTCAACGGGATGTTCACGCAATGAGCCCGACCCTGGCATCCCCTGACCCTCGCCTGCGCCATGCCATGGGCCTGGTCTTGTTGGCCTGCCTGCCAGGCCTGCTGGCTTCGCTCTGGCTACTGGGCTGGGGCCTGCTCTGGAGCCTGGCGCTGTGTGCAATCACCGCTATTTGCTGCGAGGCGGTAGCGCTTGCGTTGCGCAACCAGCCGGTCACATCGGCGTTGAGTGACGGCAGCGCCCTGGTCACTGCAGTGCTGCTCGCCCTCGCCCTGCCCACCGGGGCGCCGTGGTGGTTGCCGGTGGTTGCAGCGGGGATGGCCATAGGCCTGGGCAAGCAAGCGTTCGGCGGGGCCGGCCATAACGTGTTCAACCCGGCGATGATTGGGTACGCCTTCGTGGTGCTGAGCTTTCCACTGCAGATGAACCACTGGCCAGCGCAAGCACCAGGCTTCAGCGCCAGCCTGCAGCTGGTCTTCGCGCACGGCGAGCAGATCGACGCGTGGGCCGGCCCCACGGCACTCGACGGCCTCAGGCACAACCGCAGCCTGACCATCGATGAGCTGTTTGCCAGCCACCCAGGCTTCGGCAACGTTGGCGGCCATGGCATCGAATGGGTCAATCTGGCGTTCTTGTTGGGTGGGCTGTTTCTGTTGCAGCGCAAGGTATTCAGTTGGCATGCGCCAGTGGGTTTGCTGGCCGGGTTGTCTCTATTCAGCCTGCTGGCCTGGAATGGCTCCGGCTCGGACTCGAACGGCTCACCGCTGCTGCACCTGCTCAGCGGTTCGACCATGCTGGCAGCGTTTTTCATTGCCACGGAACCTGTTTCCGGCCCGAAGACCGAGCTCGCCCGACTGCTGTTCGGGATGGGCGCCGGGGCACTGATCTACCTGATCAGGACGTGGGGTAGTTACCCCGATGGTACCGCGTTCGCCATCCTGCTGATGAACCTTGCGGTACCCTCCCTGGACCGCCTGGCCTCAAGGTATCGGCAGGTGAGGCCATGAGGCGACCCGTGCGCAGTGTATTGATACTGCTGGTAGTGGCCGGCCTGGCACTGGCGAGCACGCTGGCCTGGCAACGCTGGACCCGCGCGCCCATCGCCGAGGCCGAGAAACAATTTTACGCACGCAGGTTCCTCTCGGTGCTGGCACCGCAGAGCTATGACAACCAGCCACTGAGCAACGCGGTGTCACTCCCGGCAGACCAACCGCCGCATAGCCGCATAATGGCCGCCTACCGCGCCGAACGCGGCACGACCCCCGTGGCCGTCGTACTGATTAGCCAGGTCCAGGGTTACGCCGCCCCCATTCGGTTGACCATTGCCATAAGCGCGCAAGGCCGACTGATAGGCACGCAAGTCATCGAACAGCAGGAAAGCCCTGGGCTGGGAGGACGCATCAACGATCCCCAGGTGAACTGGCTGGGGCAGTTCGCCAACCGTCGCCTGGAGGATCGTTGGGCAATCAAGCGTGACCAGGGTGATTTCGACCAACTGGCCGGCGCAACGGTCACTTCGCGTGCGGTGATCCAGGCACAGCAGGATGCCCTGCGCTACTTCGACCAACATCGCGCACGTCTACTCGGAGCGCTCAACCATGACTAGGTACTGGCTGCTGGTAGCCGGCCTTGCGCCTGTCCTCGGCGCTACACGTACGCTCCCTCAAGCCGCCGTCATCGGCGCCAGCATGCTGGTGCTTACGGTGCTGCACCAGGCCGTGCTGGCCGTTGTGCGCCCCAGGCTCGAAGGTCGCCTGTACACACTGGCAAGCCTGCTACTGCTAGCGGCCCTCGCCAGCTGCCTGCAGATGGCATTGCGGGCCTGGGCGTTACCGCTTGCGCTGGCGACGGGTTACTTCCCGGCGCTGATTTGCCTGCAGTGCCTGGTTACGGACCACCTGTTGGTAGAGAAGGACCGGTGGCGTCAACTTTGCCTGCAGATGGTCGGCCTGATGGGCTTTTGCCTGTTGCTCGGCGTTATCCGCCAATGGCTGACCGAGGGGCTGGGCATTGCGTCGGCCAGCCTGGCGCCCGGCGCACTGATACTGCTCGGTGTGCTGCTGGCCTTGTACAATCGTCTACGCCCGGGCCCCGCCCTCTCACGTCGTCAAGGAAAGCGTTGACCCCATGAATGCCGCAAAACGCCTGGAGATCTTTCGCAGGCTGCACGAAGACAATCCCGACCCCAAGACAGAGCTGGCTTACACCACGCCTTTCGAACTACTCGTGGCCGTGACACTGTCGGCACAGTCCACCGATGTCGGGGTCAACAAGGCCACCGCCCGCCTGTTCCCGGTCGCCAATACGCCCCACGCCATCTACGCACTCGGGGTCGACGGCCTGAGCGAGTACATCAAGACCATCGGGCTGTATAACAGCAAGGCCAGGAATGTGATCGAAGCCTGTCGCTTGCTGATCGAACGGCATGGGGGCGAAGTTCCGCAAAACCGGGAGGCGCTGGAGGCGCTACCCGGTGTTGGCCGCAAGACCGCCAATGTGGTGCTCAATACCGCCTTCCGCCAGCCCACCATGGCGGTCGACACGCATATTTTCAGGGTCAGCAACCGCACCGGTATCGCACCGGGCAAGACCGTACTGGACGTCGAGAAAAAACTGCTCAAGTTCGTGCCCAAGGATTACCTGCTCGATGCCCATCACTGGCTCATCTTGCATGGGCGCTACGTGTGCCAGGCGCGCAAGCCACGCTGCGGCAGTTGCCGGATCGAGGACCTGTGCGAGTTCAAGCAGAAGACGTCTGACGATTGATTCAATAGCGAATTCATGCACGTCCCGATTGAAAAAATCTTTTTTACCAAACTTCGCTTTCTCGCTATAAGGACGGCCAATGGCCCCTTGGCTTGGAGCGACTCATGAGTAACGATAAAGACGAACTGTCGATCGAAGAAGACTTTGCCACCGCTGAAGACGACGCCGAACCTCTGGTTGAAACCGCAAAGACCAACCTGAGCAAGCGGCGTACTATCGACAACCTTCTGGAAGAGCGGCGCCTGCAACGGCAACTCGCCGATTTCGACTACGACCTGTAACCACAGGCGAGAAAGCCTCCTTCAAGGAGGCTGCCTGTACCCAGGGTCACGTCAGGCCATGGCGCCGGGCCAATTCGATCAAGTCCACCAGCGAGTGAGCATTGAGCTTGAGCAGCAGACGGGTCTTGTAGGTACTGACCGTCTTGTTGCTGAGGAACATGCTGTCGGCTATCTCCTTGTTGGACCTGCCCCGCGCCAGTTGCTGCAGCACCATCATCTCCCGCGCCGACAGGCGATCGACCATCTCCGTCTCGCTGCCCCCCCCAACCCGGCCGCGCGACTTGTGCAATGCCTGATTGGGAAAATAGCTGTAACCAGACAGCACAGCCTTGATCGCACTGAGCAGTTCGGTGAGTTCCTGTTGCTTGCACACGTAGCCTGAAGCCCCGGCCTGCATACAACGCATCGAGAAGTGCCCGGGGGCCTGCGAGGTAAGCACCAGCACCCGGCTGCCCGGGCTTGCCGAAGCCATGCGGGCAATGACTTCCAGCCCATCGAGCTTGGGAATGCCGATATCCAGTACCACGATATCGGGCAGGTACTCCCGGGTTAGCTGCAAAGCTGCCACGCCGTTGTCGGTTTCCGCGACCACATCGTATCCATGCCGCTCCATCAGCATTCGCACTGCCAAGCGTATGACAGGATGATCATCCACGATAAGGACTTTATTCATGCGATATCCATTCATTCATTATTTGCTTTGACTACACGCCACCATAACCGAGCAGCAAGCATTATGGCGCGCCTATTTCCTTCGCAAACACATGAATAGATGAACCTTACGTCGGTTTAGGAATCTTCCTACAACGCACAACTAATTATCCAATATAAATACCTGTCTAGACGCAAAAGCGCATGACCACTCTCTTAAAACAGAAATAAAGCCTGCATTACTCAACAATCAAACCAGCAGCAAAACAAAAACCGCTCCGAAATACCGGGATCCATTTCATCACCCGGAAACGGTGCATAATTTGGTTGAGCGGCTCGGTAAGGTATTGATTGAAAAAACGCAGGAGGCCACTATCATGGCTGAAAACCAACCCACCGCCCCCATGACGATCATCGCCATCTTTGCAGGCATCATCGAGGCCTCTGCACTGGCGACACTTCCGTTTCTCAGCGAAAAAAGCCAGAGCCTCTATACCTGGTTTCTAGTGGGCTTTCCGTTCTTTCTGACAGGGCTGTTTTTCCTGACGCTGAACTTCAACTATAAGTCCCTGTACAAACCAGAACGTACTTCCGGTGACGACGCAACCAGTGCGCCGCAGCCAACGACGACTGTTTTGCCTGTTATCCCGCCCTCTGCCAGTTCCGTGCAGAACGCTCGACAACCCTCACTCGAAGCGGAGCCTGTAACTGTCATGCTGTCAGGCCCTGATGCGCAAAGAATGATCGAGCAACATGTGCTGAGGACGCTTGCACAGCCTCACGTCAATTCAGGCACCTGGGTTTACTGCAACCTGGACAAGCAACAATGTTTTCGCGTGTCGGTCTGTGAGTTGCCGGACAACGCGGCACACCTGAAAAATTGATCGGTCCACGGCCTTGCACGTTAGGTAAAACCTATTCGTGCATACAAAAACCCCGGCCGAGCCAGACGCCTGGCAGTTGAGCGAGAGGGGGCTGCTTTGCAGCCCGATGACGCTAACTGACTGGCACTAGCCCGAAACCGGGGTTCATGCAACAACAATGAGGCTTAGAGCAACGCGCGGCCCTTGTTGGCAGCGATACGCATGCGCAGTGCATTGAGCTTGATGAAGCCCGCAGCATCAGCCTGGTTGTACGCGCCACCATCTTCTTCGAAGGTCGCGATGTTGGCATCGAACAGCGAGTCGTCCGACTTGCGGCCGACCACGGTGACATTACCTTTGTACAGCTTCAGGCGCACGACACCGTTCACGTTGACCTGCGACGCGTCGATCATCTGCTGAAGCATCAGACGCTCCGGGCTCCACCAGTAGCCGGTGTAGATCAGGCTGGCGTACTTGGGCATCAGCTCGTCTTTCAGGTGTGCGACTTCGCGGTCGAGGGTGATCGACTCGATGGCACGGTGAGCCTTGAGCATGATGGTGCCGCCCGGGGTCTCGTAGCAGCCGCGCGACTTCATGCCCACGTAACGGTTTTCGACGATGTCCAGACGGCCGATACCGTTGGCACCGCCAATGCGGTTCAGGTCGGCCAGGACGGTGGCCGGGGTCTTCTCGACGCCATCGATGGCGACGATGTCACCGTTGCGGTAGGTCAGTTCGAGGTAGGTCGCCTGGTCCGGCGCGTTCTCTGGCGAGACGCTCCAGCGCCACATGTCTTCTTCGTGCTCGGTCCAGGTATCTTCCAGCACACCGCCTTCGTAGGAGATATGCAGCAGGTTGGCATCCATCGAGTACGGGGACTTCTTCTTGCCGTGGCGCTCGATCGGGATGCCGTGCTTCTCGGCGTAGTCCATCAGCTTCTCGCGCGACAGCAGGTCCCACTCGCGCCATGGGGCGATGACCTTGACGCCCGGCTTGAGTGCATAGGCACCCAGCTCGAAACGCACCTGGTCGTTACCTTTGCCGGTAGCGCCGTGGGAAATGGCATCAGCGCCGGTTTCGTTGGCGATTTCGATCAGGCGCTTGGCGATCAGCGGACGGGCGATGGAAGTACCCAGCAGGTACTCGCCTTCGTAGACGGTGTTGGCGCGGAACATCGGGAAGACGAAGTCGCGCACGAATTCTTCGCGCAGGTCGTCGATATAGATCTCTTTGACGCCCATTGCCTGAGCTTTGGCGCGAGCCGGCTCGACTTCTTCGCCCTGACCCAGGTCAGCGGTGAACGTCACCACTTCGCAGTCGTAGGTATCCTGCAGCCACTTGAGAATCACCGAAGTATCAAGGCCGCCGGAATACGCCAGTACGACCTTTTTTACGTCCGCCATGCCATCACTCCACGGGGTTGTACGGAAAGGGGTCGATTCTACCGGCGTTGCGGATAAATTTACAGTGGCGCGACAGCTTCTGACGACAAAGCGACAGGAACTGTCGACGGGGCGACGCCCTGCAGCGTCAGGACGGTTTCGCGGCGGGCGGGGCAGCAGTAGCGCTGGCCGGGGCTGGCGCAGGCGCGGTCGCGGGTGCGGTTGCCGGGGCCGGTTGCAGGGCAGGTTGGGCGGCCGGCTTTTCGACCGGCGCGACACGATCCAGCTCGATATTGACGCGCCGGTTGCGTGCGCGGTTTGCGGCGCTGTTGTTCTTCACCAGGGGGTAACGTTCGCCATGGAAGCGCACGGTGATCTGCTCCTCCGGCACCCCATGGGCTTTGAAGTAATCAGCAACCGCCAGCGCACGGCGCCGCGAGGTATCACGGTTGGTCAAGCGATTGCCGCTGTTGTCCGAGTGGCCATTGAGCTCGATATGGTTGACCGTCGGATCGGCCTTCAAATACGCCAGGACCACATCCAGTCGCGCGCGCGCCGCCGCATCCAGGTCGATGCCCCCCCCAGGGAACCCCACCTGCGTCTGGCGCACCTGGTCATAGTTCATTGCCAGCATCTTGCCGGCACAGGCCTGGTAATCACTCCACGCTTTGGCAAAACTGACCGGCAGCACACGCACTTCGATCGGCCGCCCCGCCTCCCCGGCGTAGCTTCGCACCACCGTGCTGCGGCCATCGAGCAGCCCGTTGATCAAGCGGCTGGCCTGGCCTTGGGATGAACTGAACAGCACGCCAGTACGCGCCAGCCGCACCGCCCCCAGGTTGATATCGCCACGGCCCGGCTGCCAGGGGGCCGCAGCCGCCAGCAGCGTAGCGGAACCTGCGCCCAGCACAGTACTGCCGGAGCGCAGCTGGAACACTGGCTGCTCACCGGCCCGGCGCACGAACTCACCACTGCCGAAACCATCGATCGGCTGAATCAGGCGGCACTCGAACTGATCACCCTCGACTTTCCAGGCGATGTTTTCCATGCGGGTCTGGAAGGTCAATGCGCCGGCCGGCAGGCTGGCGAACAGGGTCAACAGGGCTAGGTAACGCTGGCGCACGGGAGGCTCCACTAATTCTGACGGCTTACAGGCAGGCTATCGGACGCTCGCCGGAAAACTTGATAGCCGTGCTCGGGCGAGGGTTTTCCGGTAGCATTGGGGCCTGAGTTCGACCCGCCTGGAATCCCCAATGTCCGATCGCCTGACCCTCCTGCGTCCCGACGACTGGCACATCCATCTGCGCGATGGTGCCGTCCTGCCCCATACCGTTGGCGATGTGGCGCGTACTTTCGCCCGTGCCATCATCATGCCCAACCTGGTTCCACCGGTACGCACTGCCGACGAAGCCGGGGCCTACCGTGAGCGCATCCTCAATGCCCGCCCGGCCGGTAGCCGCTTCGAGCCGTTGATGGTGCTGTACCTCACCGACCGCACCAGCCCCGAGGACATCCGCGCGGCCAAGGCCAGCGGCATCGTGTACGCCGCCAAGCTGTACCCGGCCGGCGCCACCACCAACTCCGATTCCGGCGTAACCAGCATCGACAATATCTTCCCGGCCATCGAAGCGCTGGCTGAAGTCGGCATGCCGTTGCTGGTGCATGGTGAAGTGACCCGTAGCGAGATCGACGTGTTCGACCGCGAAAAACGCTTCATCGACGAACACATGCGTCGCCTGGTCGAGCGCTTCCCCACGCTGAAAGTGGTGTTCGAGCACATCACCACCGCCGATGCAGCGCAATTCGTCACCGAGGCCCCCGCCAACGTCGGGGCGACCATCACCGCACAGCATCTGTTGTACAACCGCAACCACATGCTGGTCGGCGGCATTCGACCGCACTTCTACTGCCTGCCGATCCTCAAGCGCAACACCCATCAGGTGGCGCTGCTGGACGCGGCTACCAGTGGCAACCCGAAGTTCTTCCTCGGCACTGACTCGGCACCCCACGCCCGCCACGCCAAGGAAGCTGCCTGTGGTTGTGCCGGTTGCTACACCGCCTATGCGGCCATCGAGATGTACGCCGAAGCTTTCGAACAGCGTCATGCGCTGGACAAGCTGGAAGGTTTCGCCAGCCTGCATGGCCCGGCCTTCTATGGCCTGCCAGCGAATACCGACACCATTACCCTGGTCCGTGAAGAATGGACGGCCCCGGACAGCCTGCCGTTTGGCGATCAGACGGTGATCCCGCTGCGCGCCGGTGAAAAACTGCGTTGGCGCCTGCTGGAGGACAACGCGTGAGCGAAGACCTCTACGAAGACGACCAGGACGGGCAAGCCGGCAGCGGCTCGCGCCACCCGATGGCCGAGCGCTTCCGTGGCTATTTGCCAGTAGTGGTGGATGTGGAGACTGGCGGTTTCAACAGCGCCACCGATGCCCTGCTGGAAATCGCTGCGGTAACCATCGGTATGGACGAGAAAGGTTTCCTGTTCCCGGAGCACACTTACTTCTACCGTGTGGAGCCGTTCGAGGGGGCCAATATCGAGGCTGCCGCGCTGGAGTTCACCGGTATCAAGCTGGACCACCCGCTGCGCATGGCGGTGAGCGAAGACAGCGCGCTGACCGACATCTTTCGCGGCGTGCGCAAGGCATTGAAGGCCAATGGCTGCAAGCGGGCGATCCTGGTCGGCCACAACAGCAGCTTCGACCTGGGTTTCCTCAATGCCGCGGTAGCGCGCAACGATCTGAAGCGCAACCCGTTCCACCCGTTCTCCAGCTTCGACACCGCGACCCTGGCTGGCCTGGCGTACGGCCAGACCGTGCTGGCAAGGGCCTGCCAGAGCGCTGACATCGACTTCGACGGCCGTGAGGCGCACTCGGCACGTTACGACACCGAGAAGACCGCCGAACTCTTCTGCGGCATCGTCAACCGCTGGAAAGAGATGGGCGGCTGGCGCGATTTCAACGATTGAAGTGGAGCGGCAAGCTACAAGCTGCAAGCTGCAAGAAAGAGCCAAAGCAGTACGCGGATCGCTCTGGCTTTTGCTTGAAGCTTGCAGCTTGCAGCTTGCAGCTTGAAGCCAAAAAAAACCGGCCACGAAGGCCGGTTTTTTTTGGCGCTCAGCAATTACAGCTTGCCAGCGTTCTCGCTCAGGTATGCAGCGACGCCTTCTGGCGAAGCGTTCATGCCCTTGTCGCCTTTTTTCCAGTTGGCCGGGCAGACTTCGCCGTGCTCTTCGTGGAATTGCAGGGCATCGACCAGACGCAGCAGCTCGTCCATGTTACGGCCCAGCGGCAGGTCATTGATGATCTGCGAACGGACGACACCGTTGGTATCGATCAGGAAAGCGCCACGGAAAGCCACGCCGCCTTCGGACTCAACGTCGTAGGCCTTGCAGATTTCGTGGGTCATGTCGGCTGCCAGGGTGTACTTGACCTGGCCGATACCGCCATTGTTGACCGGGGTGTTACGCCAGGCATTGTGGGTGAAGTGCGAATCGATCGAAACGCCGATCACTTCAACGTTGCGGGCCTGGAAGTCCGGAATGCGGTTGTCCAGGGCAATCAGCTCGGACGGGCATACGAAGGTGAAGTCCAGTGGGTAGAAGAACACCAGGCCGTACTTGCCCTTGATGGCCGAGGCCAGGTTGAAGCTGTCGACGATTTCGCCATTGCCCAGTACAGCCGGGACGGTGAAGTCGGGGGCTTTTTTGCCAACGAGTACGCTCATTGTAATCTCCAGATGAGGGTGAAGAACCGTTTGCCAGGCCAAGGCGGGCTTGCCCGACATCCAACAAAGGCCGACCATCATACACGGCTTCCGCTGACAGGCCGAATCCAACCGCCGGTCGCTCAAGCACGGCACTTACAGAAAGTGTTTTGACAAGCATTCTCATTACCATTACTCTCCACCCATCGACTCAACCAGCGATGGTCCGACTTTATGTATGTGTGTCTTTGTGTCGGCGTGACCGACGGACAGATCCGCGATGCGATCTATGAAGGATGCTGCAGCTACAAGGACGTCAGAGCCGCGACCAATGTCGCCAGCCAATGTGGCAAATGCGCCTGCCTGGCCAAGCAGGTCGTCCGCGAGACCCTGACCGAGCTTCAGGTGAGCCAGCAAGCCGCCCTGCCCTATCCGGTGGAATTTACCGCCGCCTGATATCGCCCAATTCGAAGAACCGGACCTCGTGTCCGGTTTTTTTATGCCTAAAATTCAATAAGTTAGCGCCCCAACGCGGTTCACAAACATTCTTATTCCTATTAATTTTCACTTATTATTCAAGAACTTAGGTTTGACAGCCCTAAGTATCAGGCTCAAACTTCGCTGTATTGGCACACTTCTAGGGCAGGAACCCGCAATGAAAGGCGACGTAAGCGTCATCCAGCATCTCAACAAGATCCTCGGAAACGAGCTGGTCGCGATCAACCAGTACTTCCTGCACGCACGCATGTACGAAGATTGGGGCCTGAACAAGCTCGGCAAGCATGAGTACAAAGAATCCATCGATGAGATGAAACACGCTGACAAGTTGATCAAGCGTATTCTCTTCCTCGAAGGCATCCCTAACGTTCAGGACCTGGGCAAGCTGCTGATCGGCGAGCACACCAAGGAAATGCTCGAGTGCGACCTGAAGATCGAGCAGAAAGGCCTGATCGATCTCAAAGCCGCCATCGCCCACTGCGAAACCGTCGGTGACTTCGGCTCGCGTGAACTGCTTGAAGACATCCTCGAGTCCGAGGAAGAACACATTGACTGGCTGGAAACTCAATTGAGCCTGATCGACAAGATCACCCTCGAGAACTACCTGCAGTCGCAGATGGGCGAAGAATAAATTCCAGCCCCATAAAAAAACCCGCCATGAGCGGGTTTTTTCATGCTTGCCGGAAGATCAGGCTTCGGAAGCCTTGGCCTTGGCAGCGGCGTCCTTGATCAGTGCTTGAAGCTCACCGTTCTCGAACATCTCCAACATGATGTCGCTGCCGCCGACCAGCTCGCCAGCTACCCACAGTTGCGGGAAGGTCGGCCAGTTGGCGTACTTGGGCAGATTGGCGCGGATTTCCGGGTTCTGCAGGATATCCACGTAAGCAAACTTTTCGCCACAACCCATCACAGCTTGCGATGCCTTGGCCGAGAACCCGCATTGCGGGGCATTCGGCGAGCCCTTCATGTAAAGCAGAATGGTGTTGTTGGCAATCTGCTCTTTGATCGTTTCGATGATATCCATGGAACACCTCGTCTGAACTTTCCGACTCGATGGTCGGCACGGTGACGCATTGTATCGGAAACCTGAGCCTTGTGCTCGGCCTTGCCGGTGCTCAGGCGGCACTCACTTGCACGGGTACGCCATTGAGCGCCGCATTTCCGGACACAGCATCACGCAGGCGCTCATCGGTCAGGTCATTGGCACTGATGCCGGGTTGCGCCTGGGCGATCTGCAGATTGATGCCCTGGCGGCCATGACCGAAGCCATGGGGCAGGCTGACCACGCCAGGCATGATGTCCTCACAGGCCTGCACCTCGACTTCCAGGTCACCGGTGCGCGAGCGGATACGCACCCGCTGGCCATCCTCCAACTGCCGCTGACGCATGTCCTGGGGATGCATCAGCAACTGATGGCGTGGCTTACCTTTGACCAGGCGATGGTAGTTGTGCATCCATGAGTTGTTGCTGCGTACATGACGACGACCAATGAGCAGTAAATCACCCGCGGCCGTCGGCACGCATTCAGCCAAGCGGCGCAAGTCATCCAGCACAACCTGGGGCGCCGCTTCCACGGCTTTGCTGGCCGTTGCCAGACGCCCTCGCAGGTTAGCGCCCAGGGGGCCCAGATCGAGGCCATGCGGGTATTGATCAAGCGTTTCGACGGAAAGCTTGCGGGGACTTTCGTCGCCATAGCGGCCCTTGCGCAACGCCAGGTCGATCATCTGCGCAGGTGCGAGGGTCGGTTTCAGCTCCTGGTCTGCGCGCTTGGCAAAGGCTTGCGCCAGGCCTACGAATATTTCCCAGTCGTGCAACGCGCCTGCAGGCTTGGCCAGTATGGCCCGGTTGAAGCGGGTGACATTGCGCACAGCCAACAGGTTGAAGGTGCTGTCGTAATGGTCGTTTTCCAGTGCCGAGGTAGACGGCAGGATCAGGTCAGCGTGGCGGGTCGTCTCGTTGATGTACAGGTCGATGCTGAGCATGAACTCCAGCCCCTGCAGCGCCGCGTCCAACTGCCTGCCATTGGGTGTAGACAGCACCGGGTTACCGGCCACGGTGATCAGGGCCCGCACCTGCCCCTCGCCCGGCGTGAGCATTTCCTCGGCCAAGGCCGCCACGGGCAGTTCACCACCGTACTCGGGCAACCCCGATACGCGGCTCTGCCAGGCATTGAAATGCCCGCCCGAGGTACTGGCCACCAGGTCCACGGCAGGCTCGGTGCACAGTGCACCACCTTGACGATCCAAGTTGCCGGTTACCAGATTGATCACTTGCACCAGCCAATGGCACAGGGTGCCGAACGCCTGTGTCGATACACCCATGCGGCCATAGCAGACCGCCTTGTCCGCAGCGGCGAAATCCCGCGCCAGCTGGCGAATGCTGGCAGCGTCGATGCCGCACTGGGCGCTCATGGCCTCGGCGGTGAACGGCTGGATCGCCGTGCGCACCTGCTCCAGGCCGTTGACCGGCAGATGCGAACCTCTCGCCAGGCCTTCGTCGAAGAGGGTGTTGAGCAAAGCGCAGAGCAACGCCGCATCGCCGCCGGGGCGCACGAACAGGTGCTGGCTTGCGATGGCCGCAGTTTCACTGCGCCGCGGGTCCACCACCACCAGTTGCCCGCCTCTGGCTTTCAAGGCCTTGAGGCGCTTCTCCACATCCGGCACGGTCATGATGCTGCCATTGGAGGCCAACGGGTTGCCACCGAGGATCAGCATGAAATCGGTGTGATCGATGTCAGGGACCGGCAACAGCAGGCCGTGGCCGTACATAAGGTAACTGGTCAGGTGCTGCGGTAACTGGTCCACCGAAGTTGCGGAGAAACGGTTACGCGTCTTGAGTAGCCCCAGAAAGTAGTTGCTGTGGGTCATCAAGCCATAGTTGTGCACGCTCGGGTTGCCTTGGTAAACCGCCACGGCGTTGCGCCCATGCGCCTGCTGTATCGACCACAGCTTGTCGGCGGCCAGGGCAAAAGCCTCCTCCCAACTGATGGCCTGCCACTGGCCCGCCACCCGTCGATGCGGTTGGCGCAGGCGGTCCGGGTCATCCTGGATATCCTGCAGCGCCACGGCCTTTGGGCAGATGTGGCCACGGCTGAACGGGTCCTGGGGATCGCCCTTGATCGCGCTGATGCGCGCGCTCCCGTCGTTTTCGTGGCTCACCTCGATGTTCAGCCCGCAGATCGCCTCACACAGGTGGCAGGCACGGTGGTGCAGGGTCTTGGTCATGGCTGCCTCTGCCTCGCAATTATCGAACCTCGACTATGGCCCCCCCGCCCGGCACCCTGCCAGCGCGCTTCGCCGTGTGAATCTACCGACATCAGGCGCACGATTTGCGACAGCCATTTGCCAAATTGCCAGCAAGCCGTGTAAAACCTGTGTAGCAAATAAAAAACAGCGCAGGCTCAAGGGGTAATGACACCCTTTGCAACAGAGCCGCTGTTACCCCTCTTGGTTTCAGGCGACATTTAATTATAGTATTGCGCCTTTCCCGATTTCGTCCGCCCCGTGCGGCTTACGCCGCAGGTCACTCCCGTTGTCAAAAAAACCATACGGTCGACCTGCATACCGTTGCAGATAAGGTAGTCAATCATGAGCGCTAGGCACTTTCTCTCCCTGCTGGATTTCACCACCGACGAATTGCTCGGTGTGATCCGCCGAGGCATCGAGCTGAAGGACCTGCGCAAGCGCGGCGTGCTGTTCGAACCGCTGAAAAATCGTGTGCTGGGCATGATCTTCGAGAAATCCTCCACCCGGACCCGGGTGTCGTTCGAAGCCGGCATGATCCAGCTCGGCGGCCAGGCCATCTTCCTGTCGCCACGCGACACCCAGCTGGGCCGGGGCGAGCCGATCAGCGACAGCGCCATCGTGCTGTCGAGCATGGTCGATGCGGTGATGATCCGCACCCACGCGCACAGCACCCTCACCGAATTCGCCGCCAATTCGCGTGTACCGCTGATCAATGGCCTGTCCGATGAGTCGCACCCCTGCCAATTGCTGGCCGACATGCAGACGTTCCACGAGCACCGTGGCGCCATCCAAGGCAAGACCGTGGCCTGGATCGGCGATGGTTTCAATATGTGCAACTCATACATCGAGGCCGCCCGGCAGTTCGATTTCCAGTTGCGTATCGCCTGCCCGGAGGGTTATGACCCGGACCCACGCTTCATGGCACTGGGCGCAGATCGCGTGCAGATCATCCGAGATCCGCGTGAAGCCGTACGTGGCGCGCATCTGGTGACCACCGATGTCTGGACTTCCATGGGCCAAGAAGAGGAAACTGCACGGCGTCTGGCGCATTTCGCGCCTTACCAGGTCACCCGCGAACTGCTTGACCTGGCGGCACCCGATGCCCTGTTCATGCACTGCCTGCCCGCCCATCGCGGCGAGGAAATCAGCCATGACCTGCTCGACGACCCCCGTTCGGTCGCGTGGGACCAGGCTGAAAACCGCCTGCATGCACAGAAGGCCCTTCTCGAATTCCTTGTCGAACCGGCTTACCACCACGCATGAGTCAACCCCTACTGCTCAACCTGCGCAACCTCGCCTGCGGCTACGGCGACCAGCGCATCGTCCAGAACCTCAACCTGCACCTGAACGCAGGCGACATTGGTTGCCTGCTGGGTTCGTCGGGGTGCGGCAAGACCACCACCTTGCGCGCCATCGCCGGCTTCGAGCCGGTCCACGAAGGTGAGATCCAGCTGGCGGGCGAAGTGATTTCCCGCGCCGGTTTCACCCTGTCCCCGGAGAAGCGCCGCATAGGCATGGTGTTCCAGGACTATGCGCTGTTCCCCCACCTGACCGTGGCGCAAAACATTGCCTTCGGCATCGCCAAGCACCCCGCCCAGGGGCAGGTGGTCGAGGAAATGCTCGACCTGGTCAAGCTCGGTGGGCTCGGCGGGCGGTATCCACACGAGCTCTCTGGTGGCCAGCAACAGCGCGTGGCCCTGGCCCGCGCGCTGGCCCCCGAGCCGCAATTGCTGCTGCTCGACGAGCCGTTCTCCAACCTGGACGTCGAATTGCGCAGGCGCCTGAGCCACGAGGTCCGTGACATCCTCAAAAGCCGCGGTACCAGCGCGATTCTGGTGACCCATGACCAGGAAGAAGCCTTCGCGGTCAGCGACCATGTGGGTGTGTTCAAGGAAGGCCGGCTGGAGCAGTGGGACACGCCCTACAACCTCTACCATGAGCCGCAGACGCCATTCGTCGCCAGCTTCATCGGCCAGGGTTATTTCATACGTGGCCAGATGAGCAGCCATGAGTCAGTCAACACCGAGCTCGGTGAGCTGCGGGGTAACCGCGCCTACATCATGGCGCCCGGCAGCTCGGTAGACGTGCTGCTGCGCCCTGACGATATCGTCCCGGACGCGAACAGCGCACTGCGCGCGAGCATCGTGGGCAAGAGCTTCCTGGGTGCATCGACGCTGTACCGGCTGCAGTTGCCGACAGGCAGCCAGCTGGAAGCGATCTTCCCCAGCCATGTCGATCACCAGGTAGGCGAGCAGGTCGGCATTAGCGTGAAAGCTGACCACTTGGTGCTGTTCCCGGTCCCTGGCAGTGTCGCGGCGCAGTTGCCACGGCAGGAAAACGGGGTGCGTCGCTACAGCTCAGCGACCTGATTCGGCGATTCGGCCAAGGGGCTGCAAGGCGGCCCCTTGCGCGGGTCAACCCCGGCCGATACTGGCGAAGGTGCCTTGGGTGTGCTCGGCCAGTACAGCGGCAGCCAGTTCGACTTCCAATCCCCGCCGCCCCGCACTGACATGGATAGTTGCAAAACGCTGCGCCGATTCGTCGATGAAGGTGCGCAGACGCTTTTTCTGCCCCAGCGGGCTGATGCCACCCACCAGGTAGCCAGTGGCACGCTGAGCTGCCATGGGGTCAGCCATCTCGCATTTTTTCACGCCGGCGGCGTGAGCTAGCGCCTTGAGGTCCAGCGTTCCCACAACAGGCACTACAGCCACCAGCAACTCACCCTTCTCACTGCTGGCCAACAAGGTCTTGAACACCTGCTGCGGTTCCAGCCCCAGTTTTTCAGCCGCCTCCAGCCCATAAGACGCCGACTTGGGATCGTGTTCGTAACTGTGCACGCGATGTGGCGCGCGCGTTTTTTTCAGAAGATCGAGGGCCGGGGTCATGCAGTGCTCCGCTCCGAGACAATTCGGCGGCTACTTTAGGGCAAATCCTACACTCCAGCCAGTTAGCAACTGACACGCCGCTCTAGCTTGGGATTCACGACCGCATTCAACGCTCAGATCGTGACTGATCGTTCACTTTCGACCTTTGACATAAGCGTTTCTTGTCTATATTTTTTCGTTTCTGAATAAATGGTGCACTTTTTAAGTGCATTCCTACCTGTGCCCGGGGTCAATGGGGATGGACGCCGGACTTTGCTGTCGAGCGCTTAGCGCCTCACAACAAAAACAAAGAGGTCATACATGACGACTGCTCTACGCGAACCTACGCTGTCCAGCCAATGCCTGGCCGAATTCCTCGGCACGGCACTGCTCATCTTTTTCGGCACAGGGTGCGTCGCCGCCCTCAAGGTCGCGGGCGCCAGCTTTGGCCTGTGGGAAATCAGCATCATCTGGGGCGTCGGCGTGAGCATGGCGATCTACTTCACCGCCGGCATCTCTGGTGCGCACCTGAACCCGGCCGTGAGCATCGCCCTTACCCTGTTCGCAAGCTTCGACAAACGCAAACTGCCGTTCTACATGCTGGCCCAGGTTTGTGGCGCCTTCTGCGGCGCAGCGCTGGTCTATACCCTGTACAGCAATCTGTTCTTCGATTTCGAACAAGCCCACGCCATGCTGCGCGGCAGTCACGAAAGCCTGGAGCTGGCGGCGGTGTTCTCCACCTACCCGCACCCATCGCTTTCCACCGCACAAGCGTTTCTGGTCGAAGTGGTGATCACTGCAATCCTGATGGCGGTCATCATGGCCCTGACCGACGACAACAACGGCTTGCCCCGTGGTGCGATGGCGCCGCTGCTGATCGGCCTGTTGATCGCCGTGATCGGTAGCGCCATGGGCCCGCTGACCGGCTTCGCGATGAACCCGGCCCGCGATTTCGGGCCCAAACTGATGACCTTCCTGGCCGGCTGGGGCGAAATCGCCTTCACTGGCGGTCGGGACATCCCTTATTTCCTGGTTCCGGTGTTCGCGCCGATCTTCGGTGCCTGCCTGGGTGCTGCGACCTATCGTGGCGTGATCGCCCGCAACCTGCCGACGGCTCAATGCGCGGACCCAGAGACAAACGGTAATCGCCAGGGCGATACTCAAGCCAACTGATGCTGGCGCCCTGACCTCCTCATTTTGCAAGGCCTATGACCATGACAGATACCCAGGACAAGAACTACATCATCGCCTTGGACCAGGGCACCACCAGCTCGCGGGCGATCATCTTCGACCGTGACGCCAATGTGGTTGGCACCTCCCAGCGCGAGTTCGCCCAGCATTATCCGCAAGCCGGCTGGGTCGAACATGACCCGATGGAGATCTTCGCCACACAAAGCGCGACCATGGTCGAAGCCTTGGCGCAGGCCGGCATCAGCCATGCCCAGGTCGCCGCATTGGGCATCACCAACCAACGTGAAACCACCGTGGTGTGGGACAAGGAAACCGGGCGCCCGGTTTACAACGCCATCGTCTGGCAGTGCCGCCGCAGCACAGAGATCTGCGCACAACTCAAGCGCGACGGGCATGAACGATACATTCGCGAGACCACCGGCCTGGTCACCGATCCGTACTTCTCCGGCACCAAGCTCAAGTGGATCCTCGACAATGTAGAGGGCGTACGTGAGCGGGCCGAACGCGGCGAGCTGTTGTTCGGCACCGTGGATACCTGGCTTATCTGGAAGTTTTCCGGCGGCAAGGTGCATGTCACCGACTACACCAACGCTTCGCGCACACTGATGTTCAACATCCACAGCCTGCAGTGGGATGACACGCTGCTCGAAATTCTCGGCATCCCGCGCCAGATGCTGCCCCAGGTGCGCCCGTCTTCCGAAGTCTACGGCCACACCAAGAGCGGCATCGCCATCGCCGGTATCGCCGGTGACCAGCAGTCAGCGCTGTTCGGCCAGATGTGCGTGGAACCCGGCCAGGCCAAGAACACCTATGGCACGGGTTGCTTCCTGCTGATGAACACCGGCGACAAAGCCGTAACCTCGTCCCACGGCCTGCTCACCACCATTGCCTGCGGACCACGAGGCGAAGTGGCCTATGCCCTGGAAGGCGCTGTGTTCAACGGCGGCTCGACCGTGCAATGGCTGCGCGACGAACTGAAGATCGTAAACGATGCCCTGGACACCGAGTACTTCGCCAGCAAGGTCAAGGACAGCAACGGGGTTTACCTGGTGCCCGCCTTCACGGGCCTGGGCGCACCGTACTGGGACCCTTACGCCCGCGGCGCGCTGTTCGGCCTGACCCGTGGGGTGAAAGTCGACCACATCATCCGCGCGGCATTGGAGTCGATCGCCTATCAGACCCGCGACGTGCTCGACGCCATGCAGCAGGACTGCGGCCAACGCCTTTCCGAGTTGCGCGTCGACGGTGGCGCGGTGGCCAACAATTTCCTCATGCAGTTTCAGGCCGACATCCTCGGCACCTGCGTAGAGCGCCCGAAGATGCGTGAAACCACAGCCCTTGGCGCCGCTTACCTGGCGGGCCTGGCCTGTGGTTTCTGGAGTGGCCTGGACGAGTTGCGTGACAAGGCAATCATCGAGCGCGAATTCAGCCCGCAGCTTGAGCAAGCGCAGAAGGAAAAACTGTACGCCGGCTGGCGCAAAGCCGTCGAGCGCACCCGCGACTGGGAAGATCACGAGGCCTGATCACGCTGGACAGGGGCTGCTTCGCGGCCCCGCCATGCCATGGCCTACTGGCCGTAGTCTGTTTCCTACGGCATCATTGCAGAATTTGTCCGGCAGCCCATAAGGACCGCCCATGAATCTGCCCCCACGCCAACAACAAATCCTCGAGCTGGTCCGCGAACGCGGCTACGTCAGCATCGAGGAAATGGCGCAGTTATTCGTCGTCACTCCGCAAACCATCCGTCGCGACATCAACCAGCTCGCTGAGCTCAATCTGCTGCGCCGCTACCACGGTGGCGCAGCCTATGATTCGAGTATCGAGAACACTGCTTACGCCATGCGTGCCGACCAGATGCGTGACGAAAAACAGCGCATTGCCGATGCCGTGGCCCGGCAAATTCCCGATCATGCTTCGCTGTTCATCAATATCGGCACCACCACCGAGTCGATTGCCCGGGCGCTGCTCAACCACAGCCACTTGAAGGTCATCACCAATAACCTGCACGTGGCCGCGATCCTGGCAGCCAAGGATGATTTCGAAGTCTTGGTCGCAGGTGGCACCGTACGCCGTGACGGTGGCGTGGTCGGCCAGGCCAGCGTCGACTTCATCAGCCAGTTCAAGGTCGACTTCGCCTTGGTCGGCATCAGCGGTATCGATGAAGACGGCAGCCTGCTGGATTTCGACTACCAGGAGGTACGCGTGTCTCAGGCGATCATCGCCAACGCCCGCCAGGTCATCCTGGCGGCGGACTCCAGCAAATTCGGGCGTAACGCCATGGTACGCCTGGGCTCGATCAGCCTGGTCGACTGCCTGGTGACCGACCAGCCGCCATCGCCTGCATTGAGTGAATTGCTCAACCAGAACAAGATCCGCCTCGACGTGGTGTGAAACGCAAGCGGGCCCGGAAGGGCTCGTAATTTTCGATATTGTTCACTTTCTTGCCATCCGATCAGTTTTTTCTATAAACAGTGACTGGCGATGGGCGTTCTGTTGCGCTAGTATTTTCGGAAACGAACATTAATGTTCATATTCGATGTGAACAGCCCCAGGAGGCCTTGCCCGTGTCCCAGCCCGTTTCGTCCCAGCCCCTACTTGCCGATTGCTATGACCTTGCCGTGATCGGCGGTGGCATCAACGGCGTGGGCATTGCTGCCGACGCCGCAGGGCGTGGCCTGAAGGTCTTCCTCTGCGAGAAGGACGACTTGGCCCAGCACACCTCGTCGGCCAGCAGCAAGCTGATCCATGGCGGCCTGCGTTACCTGGAACACTATGAATTCCGCCTTGTACGGGAGGCCCTGGCCGAGCGCGAAGTGCTGTTGGCCAAGGCACCGCACATCGTCAAACCGATGCGCTTCGTGCTGCCGCACCGCCCGCACCTGCGCCCGGCGTGGATGATCCGTGCCGGCCTGTTCCTTTACGATCACCTGGGCAAACGCAAGCGTCTGGGTGCCTCGCGCAGCCTGCACTTCGGCCCGGGCTACCCGCTCAAACCGGCGATCACCCGCGGTTTCGAATATGCCGACTGCGCGGTCGACGACGCCCGCCTGGTGGTGGTCAACGCCATGGCTGCACGCGAACATGGCGCGCACATTCGTACCCGCACCCGCTGCCTGCGCGCAGAACGTGTCGACGGCCTGTGGCAGGTAGAGCTGCAGCATGCCGACGGCAGCCTGCAGACCATTCGCGCGCGCGCCTTGGTCAACGCCGCCGGTCCGTGGGTCGCCCGGTTCATCAAGGATGACCTCAAGCTCACTGCGCCGTACGGCATTCGACTGATCCAGGGCAGCCACCTCATCGTGCCGCGCCTGTACGAAGGGGATCATGCCTACATCCTGCAGAACGAGGACCAACGGATTGTATTCTGCATCCCGTACCTGGACCGCTTCACCCTGGTCGGCACCACCGACCGCGAATACAGCGGCGATCCCGCCAAGGTAGCGATCACCGAGCAGGAAACCGGCTATCTGCTCGACGTGGTCAACGCTCATTTCAATCATCAGTTGAGCGCCAGCGATATCCTGCACACCTACTCTGGCGTGCGTCCGCTGTGCAACGACGAATCGGACAACCCGTCGGCAGTCACCCGTGACTACACCCTGGCACTGTCGGCAACTCAGGGCGAGGCGCCGTTGCTGTCGGTGTTCGGCGGCAAACTGACCACGTACCGCAAGCTTGCCGAGTCGGCCATGGCAGAACTCAAGCCGTTCTTCAGCCAGATGGGCCAGAGCTGGACCGCCAGCTCAGCACTGCCCGGCGGTGAAGGCATGAGCACGCCTCAGGTACTGGTCGACGAACTGCTCGCCCAGCATCCATGGCTTGCCGTGGATATCGCCAAGCGCTGGGCCGTGACCTATGGCAGCCGCACCTGGCAGCTGCTGGAGGGGGTCAACGGCCCTGACGATCTTGGCCAGGCGATCGGCGGTGGTTTGTTCGCCCGTGAAGTCGATTACCTGCGCGATAGCGAGTGGGCCATCAGTGCCCAGGACATCCTCTGGCGGCGGACCAAGCTGGGTTTGTTCACCAGCGAGAGCGAGCAACGCGCATTGGCCGATTACCTTGCGCAAAGCGATGCTCGCAGCGACGCTGCCTGAACCTTGCACGGCGACCGCCAGGCGGTCGCCGGTTCTCAGACTTCCCGCTCGTATGCCTCCCTGGCCAGCTCCAGGTAAAGCGCACGCTCCTCGGCATTGAGCGCTGCCATCAATGCATCGGCACGCTCAAGGTAAAGCTGCTCGCCAGACTCGCCCGTCTCGCGCTCGAAAGCCTCCAACTGCTCATGGTAAGGCGCAGCGAGCGCTTCGAACCGCTCGGCATAGCGATTGCGCACATACCCTTGCCAAAACTCCCGCTGCGCCAGCGCATTGCTCAGTGCCTCGGTACTTTCACCGGCAACAACCTGTGCGCGGGCGCGCAGAATCCGTGTTCCCGTTACACCGCTATGCTCGGGGTAATGCATGTGCTGGGGCTGGGCCGGCAAGCCCAAGGTGTCAGCCAGGTTGACCCGATAGGCAAGGTAAACCTCAATGTCATCCACCGACGCGTAAGGGTTCTGGCGCATCTCCTCGATATGCCGGGTCGCGATACTGTCGACCTGATCCAGGCGATAGAGCGAGCGCCCCAGCCGTAACAAGGTGGCTTCGGCGCGCGCTGTGCCAGCCTCCGCGCTGTGCAAGGCGATGTGGGCCCTGACTTCCAGTTGGCTGAGTATGAGCAGTAACTGATCCTCGCAGGTTCTGGGCCCTTGCACCTGCCAGAAAACGACCTCACGCACATCGGTGTTGTCTGCACAAAGCTCAAGAATCCGCCATACCCTGGCACGGTAGTAGCGCGGGTGGTCACGGAAATCGTCAGACCTGGCAAAATCCGCCAGATACCTGAACAGGTCTGCCGATTGCGGCTCTTCGGTCAACCTCGCCCATAGCGCTCTGCGCTGCTCCAGCACGTCCCCGGTAATGCTGCCCAACCACCGCTCTTGCAGGTTGGCATCGGCGATGGCGTGATGGTAAGAGCTGCGCCGATTCGCGGGGTAGTCACTGCTGGCACTGCGCGAAAGCAATGACTCACTGGCCTCATCCAGCGGGTTGTCGTGTAACGACAGGCGCTGCAATCGACCATTGAGGTTGCGTAGATCATCGGTGACTTGGCGGATCTGGTTTTCACGGAAATCGACAAGCCCCCTCCACGGCAACGCCGAAGCGTCGGGCAACGCTTGCAGCCCTGTAGCGCGCAACGATACTTCGCGCAAGTGGCGCAACCCGGAAAGGTCGGGGACCAGGCCCAGCGGGTTGTAGGTCAGATCCAGCTGCTGCAGCATGGAAAGGCTTGCCAACCGGAGATTGCTCTGAGCATCGAAGGCAATCCGGTTTCCTGCCAGATGCAGCCTGCGCAGAGCGGTCAGGCGCTCCAGGCCTGCCGGCAGGGTGACCAACTGATTGTCCCGCAGGTCGAGCTCACGAACGCCGGTGAACCTGAGCAGGAACTGTTCATCCATGTGGTCGAGGCTCATGTTACGCAACGTCAACCGCTGGACATGAGTGAATTCGACGCCTTCGGGGAGGATCGGCAGGCTGCCCACGAGTTCACCCTCGATATGCAGGCTGAAATCGTCACCTGCCAAGCCTGCCGTCTTGCGCCGCCAGGCCCGGCGGATCTGGCTGGCCACCCGTTGTCGCCTGCGCCCATCCAAGAAGCTCACGCGCTCACGTTGCCAGGCATCCAGCGCGTTGCGCAAGCTATCCAGTTGCCGCTGCAGCGTGCTGAGGTGGTCCCAGAGCCCGATACGGCGCTGCATCAGGTCGCCCAGGTAGGCGTCAAGTTGTGCGTCGGTCAGGGTTGGGAAGATTTCATGTATCCCGCGGCGAATCGCCTGACGGCTACTCTCTCCCCTTCCACTGAGTGCATAACCGAAACGGCCGTCAGCGAAGCGCTGCGGCGGGCGAAAGCGTTCTCCGATCGGCCGCAAGCCCATCAACTGAGCTGTCTTTTGCCGGTCTGCGCTGGCCGCTTGAGCAACCCTGTTGCCCAAAGCACGGGCGTCAACCGAGCCCTCCCCGAGCGCTACTTTCTGGCCCTCCTCAAGTGTCTGAATCAGGCAGGCCAATAACCCTTGGCCAATTATTGGCTGCGGGGCATCACTCAGCTGATAGCCCTGCTCGGTCTGCACAAGGCACCGTACGCGGGTCGCAGTGGTGCTTCCCACCGATGCGAGCAGCCGCCCCTTCGCTTCGCCCAGGCGCAGTTCAATGCGAACCGAAGCCGGCCAGGGCGCGAGTTCGTTGACCCACTTGAGCACCAGGCGCTGAGTGGCATCGTTGACCGCGCCTTGGTGCTCGAACCCCAGCAACGCACGGTCCAGGCGGCTTTCGCGCAAGAGCCAACGGGCGCGCTCGGCCATTTCCAAGGGTATACGGCCAGTGGTGAGCAACGCCTTGACCTGCTCACCACTGGCCTGTTCGAGCACGCTTTCAGCGCCGCGAACGGACAGCCCAGGGAAGACCCTGATCAGCAATGCGCCAGCAGCAGAAGGCTGATCTTGCCGAGCTGCCAGTTCACGCTCCAGGGCGGCCCCCTGCAGGTGCGGCTCAAGGGTATGCAGTTCGTGACGCTCATGGGCATCGAGCAGGCGAGCAGGAGGAGCTTCGCCCTGCAGGTGCACGTTGCGCAGGTGATCCTGCTCTAACCCGGTGACGCGTAGTAGCGTTTCGGCACTTTGGTCTGATATTTGCGCCCAGCGCCCACCTAAGCTGCGCAAAAGTGCCCCTCCACCGTCGATGTGGTGAGCCGAAACGGGCCGATCCGCCAGCCGGTATCGCCCCTCACCCTCGTGCAAGGGGGTAAGTGCATCGACAAAAGGGATGCGCTCAAGCACCCGGCCTACACCTACCTGCGCGGCGCCGATCACCGTGCCGACCGCCAGGTTCTCTGCCACGCCAAACAGGTGATCCAGCGCCCCCTGGCGATCGCCAATGCGCCAGTCGGCATAACCTTTGTAGACTTCGCTGACAACGTCCACCGCTGCCACGGCCATCATCACCTCGCCCAACACCGGAACGAACAGCGCCGCCAGGTTGAGCAGATCGAAGCCAGCACTCTTGAGCACTTCCAGGCGTTGATGTCGCTCGATCGCAGTCTCGTCACCGGTGGGCACTGCCAGGACCCTTGCATCATCGAGTATCTTGTCCACCTGCTGCGCCCGCAGATAGGCGAACAAGGGCATATCGATCGAGAAATTGCGCCCATCCAGATCAACTGGCTGCTTGCCGTCGCTCGCCTGGATCAGCCGTTCGAGGGTTGCCGTGAAGGTCGGTTTATCACGCTCACTGATGAATCGACAGAAAAACGAACGGTAATGGGGTGCACGCAGCTGTTTGGCCAAAGACTGATAGAGGGCGGCCCAGGTGGGGTACCTGGCGATCTGCCGGTAGGGATCCTGTGGTATCCAACTGATGATTCCCGAGAGCGGCCCTGCGGCACTGTCGCGCATCTCGAAGGCCACGGGGCCATGGATGCGTTTGCCCAACAGGTACAGCTGGCGAGGCGTGGCGATGCCTGATGCCGCCGGCACGATAGGTTTGCTTGCGCACACAGGCAACAGACGCAGGTAGTCGACATCGTCCAGCTCGGACTTGATCCTGGCCATGCGCACCGCAACTTCCATCTTCGCGCGCAGATTCTCTTCGAGCACGCGCTCCACCGCCGCGCGGGCAAACCCCTCAGGCGCAGGGGGCCTGCTTTTCGGAAACAGCCGCGCGTGCAACATTTCCTGGTAGCGCCCCCCTATATCCAGCGTTCTGCAACAGCTGGCAAACGCTTCGAATGCCAGCGGCAGCTTGATGCCGTGAACGTCCTGCAGATGGGCACGGCGATGAACCGAGGGACGCGTCTCGGCCTCATGAAAGTTGTGCAACGCCGCCGTCAGCAAAGGCTGCTTGCTAGGTAGCGTCGTCCACGGGGTATGCAGTCGGGGCGCCGCACTGGGCAAAGGCACATCGTTCTCGATGTAGACCTTCATGTTGCGCACGTCTGCGTCGGCCAGGCCACTTTGCCCCAGCGCAGTCTCGAGCAGCGGCGTGGCAAAGGCCTCGATGCTTGGCATCTGCGCCAATAGGTTTCTGACGCCTTCAGCAGCGGCCTGCTGATGACGCAACGCCCGGTACAGGGTCAGAAGCAGATCGACATCGGCAGACTTCAACCAGCCTGGCAACTGGCCGGCGATGAAGGCATCGACGGAATCGGAAGGAATCGCAATAGCGGACACGGTATGAGCTCCTGGTGGTTAGCCAGCGAGCTCATCATGGGTTTCGCGCCCTCAGGTGATACTTAAATCTGGGAGCGGAGCGCGGTGCAAGTAATCGTTCGGATTGCCGAACGCGACTTATCAACTCATTCGGTGTTCCGACCAATCCGTGGTGCAGAAAAACCTTCACAGAGGGTTCATGCCCAGGCTTTGCGCGGGGTTATGATCTGTCACAGGGCTTGGCACGACTCATGCTCTACACTTGGTAGCCGAATGCACTCGCTTCTTGCTGTATTCGTTGAACGAAAGAGTCCGCCAACGGCTCCATAAAAAAAACAAACACGTCGAGGAAAATTTGATGCGTATCGTTCGTCAATTGCTGGGCGCCGCCATCGCGGCCGCTGTGATCGCTTCGCCGGCCATGGCCGAAGAACTGACTGGCACCCTGAAGAAGATCAAGGATTCGGGCACCATCACCCTGGGCCACCGCGACTCCTCCATCCCGTTTTCCTACCTGGCCGGTAAACCCGAGCCTGTGGGCTACTCCCACGACATCCAGATGGCCGTGGTCGACGCCCTGAAGAAGCAACTGGGCACCGACATCAAGGTCAGGTACAACCTCGTCACCTCCCAGACCCGTATCCCGCTGGTGCAGAACGGCACCGTCGACCTTGAGTGCGGCTCCACCACCAACAACGTCGAGCGCCAGCAGCAAGTCGCCTTCTCGGTGGGTATCTTCGAAGTCGGCACGCGCCTGCTGACCAAGGTCAAGGATGGCCAACCCTCCTATAAAGACTTTACCGACCTGGGCGGCAAGAACGTGGTGACCACCGCCGGCACCACCTCCGAGCGCATCCTCAAGGCGATGAACGCCGACAAGCAGATGAAGATGAACGTGATTTCCGCCAAGGACCACGGTGAAGCCTTCAACATGCTCGAAAGCGGCCGCGCCGTGGCCTTCATGATGGACGATGCCCTGCTGGCCGGTGAAATGGCCAAAGCGCGCAAGCCTGCGGACTGGGTCATCACCGGCACGCCGCAGTCTTACGAGATCTACGGCTGCATGATGCGCAAGGGTGACGAGAGCTTCAAGAAAGCCGTCGACGATGCCATCGTGGGTTACTTCAAATCCGGCGAGGTCAACAAGAGCTACGACAAGTGGTTCCAGCAGCCGATTCCGCCAAAAGGCCTGAACCTTCAGTTCCCGATGAGCGATGAACTGAAAAAGCTGATCGCCGAGCCGACCGACAAGGCCGCGGACGAGAAGAAATCCTGATCCTCAGTTAGTGGCCTGGTGCGCACGCGCACGAATCAATCCTGCAAGCCACTTATTAGTGTCTAACCTTTCCTCCGAGGGCGCCAAGCGCCCCCGGATGCTCGAAGGTGCCCGTGAAACAACCGTCTGAGGGGAAATCCCGATGAATTACAACTGGGACTGGGGCGTGTTCTTCAAGTCCACCGGCGTGGGCAGCGAAACCTATCTGGACTGGTATATCACCGGTCTGGGCTGGACCATCGCCATCGCCATCTCCGCCTGGATCATCGCGCTGCTGCTGGGCTCGCTGCTTGGCGTCATGCGTACCGTGCCGAACCGCCTGGTAGCGGGTATCGCCACCGCCTACGTAGAGCTGTTCCGCAACGTACCGCTGCTGGTGCAACTGTTCATCTGGTACTTCCTGATACCAGACCTGCTGCCTGAAGGCCTGCAGGAGTGGTTCAAGCAGGACCTCAACCCGACCACCTCGGCATTGATCAGCGTGGTCATCTGCCTGGGCCTGTTCACCGCTGCCCGCGTGTGCGAACAGGTGCGCACCGGCATCCAGGCGTTGCCGCGCGGCCAGGAAGCTGCCGCCCGCGCCATGGGCTTCAGCCTGCCGCAGATCTACAACAACGTGCTCTTGCCGCAAGCGTACCGGATCATCATTCCGCCGCTCACCTCCGAGTTCCTCAACGTGTTCAAGAACTCTTCGGTGGCGTCGCTGATCGGCCTGATGGAGCTGCTGGCACAGACCAAACAGACCGCAGAGTTTTCCGCCAACCTGTTCGAGGCGTTCACCCTGGCCACGCTGATCTACTTCACCCTGAACATGGGCCTGATGCTGCTGATGCGCCTGATCGAGAAAAAAGTCGCCGTGCCTGGCCTGATTTCCGTGGGGGGCAAGTAAATGGAAATGGATTTCAGCGAAATCATCCCGGCCCTGCCCGCCCTCTGGGAAGGTATGGTCATGACCCTCAAGCTGATGGTCATGGGCGTGATCGGCGGTATCGTGCTGGGCACCCTCCTGGCATTGATGCGCTTGTCGTCGAGCAAGCTGCTTTCGAACCTCGCCGGTGCCTACGTCAACTACTTCCGCTCGATCCCGCTGCTGCTGGTGATCACCTGGTTCTATCTGGCCGTGCCTTTCGTGCTGCGTTGGATCACCGGGGAGGACACCCCGGTGGGCGCCTTCACCTCGTGCGTGGTGGCCTTCATGATGTTCGAGGCCGCCTACTTCTGTGAAATCGTCCGCGCCGGCGTGCAGTCGATTTCCAAAGGCCAGATGGGCGCCGCGCAAGCACTGGGCATGAACTACGCCCAGACCATGCGCCTGATCATCCTGCCCCAGGCCTTCCGCAAGATGACCCCGCTGCTGCTGCAGCAGAGCATCATCCTGTTCCAGGACACCTCGCTGGTCTACACCGTGGGCCTGGTAGACTTCCTCAACTCAGCCCGTTCCAACGGCGACATCATTGGGCGCTCCCATGAGTTCCTGATCTTCGCCGGGGTCGTCTATTTCCTCATCAGCTTCTCCGCTTCGTGGCTGGTCAAGCGCCTGCAAAAAAGGATCACCGTATGATTTCCATCAAGAACGTCAACAAGTGGTACGGCGACTTCCAGGTACTGACCGACTGCAGCACTGAGGTCAAGAAAGGTGAAGTGGTGGTGGTGTGCGGCCCTTCGGGCTCGGGTAAATCCACACTGATCAAGTGCGTCAACGCCCTGGAACCGTTCCAGAAAGGCGACATCGTGGTCGATGGCACGTCGATTGCCGACCCCAAGACCAACCTGCCCAAGTTGCGCTCGCGCGTCGGCATGGTGTTCCAGCACTTCGAGCTGTTCCCGCACCTGACCATCACCGAGAACCTGACCATCGCTCAACGCAAGGTACTGGGCCGCAGTGAAGAGGAGGCGACCAAGAAGGGCCTGGCCCTGCTCGAACGGGTCGGCCTCAGCGCGCACGCCAAGAAGCACCCAGGCCAACTCTCCGGTGGCCAGCAACAACGTGTGGCGATCGCCCGCGCCCTGGCCATGGACCCGATCGTCATGCTGTTCGACGAGCCGACCTCGGCGCTGGACCCGGAAATGGTCAGCGAAGTGCTGGATGTGATGGTGCAGTTGGCCAACGAAGGCATGACCATGATGTGCGTGACCCACGAGATGGGCTTCGCCCGCAAGGTCGCCAACCGGGTCATCTTCATGGACAAGGGCAGCATTATCGAAGACTGCACCAAGGAAGAGTTCTTCGGTGACCAAGGTACCCGCGACCAACGCACCCAGCACTTCCTCAGCAAGATCCTGCAACACTGAGCCGGCCACAGTAACCGCTGCCCAGGGCTTCACCGGGCAGCGGATGCTGGTCGTGACAAGGCCACTGTGATGAAATGCGACCCCTCGCTTCTTCTCCCTGCCAAGCCTGCCGTGAAATCCCGCCTGATCCGCCAATTGCTGCTGCCGCCCCTGATCATCCTGCTGATGGTCGGGCTGGGCCTGGCTGGCTACCTGATCAGCGAGAGCAACGGCATACGCGCCCTGAGTGAAAACGGCGAGCGCCAGCTGGAGTTGCATGCGCGTACGGTCGAAAGCGAAATCAGCAAGTACACCTACCTGCCGAGCCTGCTGGAGCTCGAAGACAGCGTCTCGCACCTGCTCACCGACCCCGACGGCGGCTCACGCCAGGCCGTCAACGAATACCTCGAAGGCCTCAACCGCCGCAGCCGCAGCCGGGCCATCTTCGTGCTCGATACCAATGGCCGGGTACAGGCTACCAGCAACTGGCGCGATGCCGACTCGTTCCTCGGTGAAGACCTGTCTTTCCGCGCCTATTTCCAGACCGCCGTGCGCGGCGAGCCGGGCCGTTTCTACGGCATTGGCAGCACCACCGGCGAGGCCGGCTATTACCTGGCCCACGGCCTTGAAGAACACGGCAAGATCATTGGCGTGGCGGTGATCAAGGTACGCCTGGACACCCTGGAAGAGCGCTGGCAGCGCGCCCGCCTGGAAGCGTTCGTCAGCGACGAAAACGGCATCATCATCCTCTCCAGCGACCCGGCGCGGCGCCTGAAGTCGGTGCGCCCCATGACCCCGCAGATCAAGGAGCGCCTGGCGCGCAGCCTGCAATATTACTGGTGGCCGCTGAACGAGCTGCAGCCACTGGCCCGTGAGACGCTCGCCGATGGCGTAGAGAAACTGACGTTCCCGGCCAACAGTGAAACCGCCCACGGCAAACCGCATGAGGTCGCCTACCTGGCGCAAACCCGGCGCCTGGTGGATACGCCCTGGCATTTCACCCTGCTCACTCCCCTGCAGGACCTGCGCCGCGAGTCGATGGTGCAAGGCATTCTGGTAGGCGTGGCGTTCGCCCTGCTGGCGATCCTGGGTATCGCCTGGAACGAGCGGCGCAAGGTGATCGCCACCCGCCTGGCTGCACGCGAAGCGCTCGAGGAGGCCAACAGCCAGCTGGAGCGGCGCATCGCTGAGCGCACTGCCGACCTGCGCGCCAGCAACGAAAGGCTCAAGGGGCAGATCCGCGAACGCCGTCATGCCGAGCAGACCCTGCGCCACGCCCAGGACGAACTGGTCCAGGCCGGCAAATTGGCCGCCATTGGGCAGATGTCCACCAGCATCGCCCACGAGCTCAACCAGCCCCTGGCGGCGCTGCGCACACTGTCCGGCAACACCGTGCGCTTTCTCGAACGAGGCGCGCTGGACACCGCCAGTACCAACCTGCGCACCATGAACGCACTGATCGACCGCATGGGCCGCATCACCGCCAGCCTGCGTTCGTTCGCCCGCCGCGGTGACGACCGCGGCCAGGCCTCGCTGGCCAAGGCAGTGGAGGCCACCTTGCAGGTGCTGGCCACTCGCATCAGCGGCTGCCACCTGAAGCTGCACAGCCAGTTCGACGACCTGCAACTGGCCATTGACCAGACCCGCCTGGAGCAGATTCTGGTCAACCTGATCGGCAACGCCCTGGATGCCATGGCAACCCAGCCGGCACCTGAGCTGTGGCTGGAGGGCGAGTTGCAGGGCGACAAGTATCGCCTGCGGGTACGTGACAATGGCCACGGTATCGATGACGAGGCGCGCAAGCACCTGTTCGAACCCTTCTTCACCACCAAACCGGGCGAACACGGCCTGGGCCTGGGCCTGACCCTGTCGGCGAGCCTTGCCGCCGCCGCCAAGGGCAGCCTCAACGTCGAGCATCCTGTCAGTGGCGGAACGGCCTTCGTTCTCACCCTGCCACTGGTGTCCCCCCCTAATGAACCGGCAGAGCTCCCATGAACCAAGCGCCTCTTACCGTCCTGATCGTCGAAGACGACCCGCATGTGCTGCTCGGCTGCCAGCAGGCGCTGGCCCTGGAAGATATCGCCTGCGAAGGGGTCGGCAGCGCCGAACAGGCCCTGGAACGGATCGGCGATGACTTCGCCGGCATCGTCGTCAGTGACATCCGCCTGCCGGGTATCGACGGCCTGGAACTGCTCAACCGCCTCAAGGCGCGCGACCGCAGCCTGCCGGTGGTCCTGATTACCGGCCATGGCGATATCGACATGGCCGTGGGCGCCATGCGCAACGGTGCCTACGACTTCATGGAGAAGCCGTTTTCGCCGGAACGCCTGGTCGACGTGGTGCGCCGCGCACTCGAACAGCGCGGGCTCTCGCGCGAAGTGCTGGCCCTGCGCCGCCAACTGGCCGAAAAGAGCAGCCTGGAAGGCCGCATCATTGGCCGCTCCCCCGCCATGGAGCAACTGCGCGAGCTGATCGCCAACGTTGCCGACACTTCGGCCAACGTGCTGATCGAGGGCGAGACCGGCACCGGCAAAGAGCTGGTCGCACGTTGCCTGCACGATTTCAGCCGACGCCAGGGCCAACCTTTTGTGGCGCTCAACTGTGGCGGCCTGCCGGAAAACCTGTTCGAAAGCGAGATCTTCGGCCACGAGGCCAATGCGTTCACCGGCGCGGGCAAGCGTCGTATCGGCAAGATCGAGCATGCCAACGGCGGCACGCTGTTCCTCGATGAAGTCGAGAGCATGCCGATCAACCTGCAGATCAAGCTGCTGCGGGTATTGCAGGAGCGCACCCTGGAGCGCCTGGGGTCGAACCAGAGCATTGCGGTGGACTGCCGCGTGATCGCTGCGACCAAGGCCGACCTCGATTCGCTTGGCAAAAGCGGGCAGTTTCGCAGCGACTTGTACTACCGCCTCAACGTGGTGACCCTGGAGTTACCACCGTTGCGCGAACGCCGTGAAGACGTGCTGCAGCTGTTCGAACACTTCCTGCAGCAATCGGCGCTGCGCTTCGACCGGGAAGTACCGACACTGGACAGCCAGACCCTGTCGCGCCTGATGGCCCACGACTGGCCCGGCAATGTGCGTGAACTGCGCAACGTTGCCGAGCGCTATGCCCTGGGCCTGCCGGCATTCAAGAAAGGCCCGAGCGGTGGCGCCAGCCAAGGGCTGGGCTTTGCCGAGGCGGTCGAGGCGTTCGAGCGCAATCTGCTCAGCGATGCCCTGCAGCGCACCGGCGGCAATCTCAGCCAAGCCAGCCAGGAGCTGGGCATGGCCAAGACCACGCTGTTCGACAAAGTGAAAAAGTACGGGTTGGGCTGAACGCCCACCTGAGGGGCCTGCGCACTGTCATAACCCGGCAAGGTGCGCCACGTCCTCACGATGTGACTGCAGATAAGGCAGCACGGCCCCCAACAAGGGTGCCTTGAAGGGTTCCTGGAAACGATGTGCCAACCCCGGGATCAGCCGCAGCTGGCTACCACGGATATGCGCCGCCAGGTGCACCCCATGCATCACCGGCAACAATGGGTCAGCCGTCCCGTGCACCACCAATGTCGGAACGCGCAGCTGATTGAGTAGCGCTACCCGGCTTGGCTCGGCCAGGATCGCCATGATCTGGCGCTTGGCACCTTCAGGGTTGAACGCCCGATCATAGGCCACCGCAGCCTGCTGCAACAAAGCGGCCCGGTCATCATGCACCCGCGGGCTACCCAATGCCGCCAGCAGGTCGGCCTGCTGCTCGATGGCCACTTCCCGGTTCGGCGCACTGCGCCGGGCCAGCAACTGCACCAGGGCTGGGGCCGGCGCCGGCAGCCCTGCCGCACCAGAGCTGGACATGACCAGTGTCAGGCTGCGCACCCGCTGCGGCGCAATCGCGGCCATGTGCTGGGCGATCATCCCGCCCATGCTCACACCCAGCACATGGAATTGGCCAATCCCCAATGCGTCCATCAGGCGCAGCCCGTCACCGGCCATGTCGGTCAGCGTATAGGGCGCGGCAACCGGCAGGCCGAACTTGTAGCGCAACAGCTCGACCGTGAGGTTGGCCGAGGGCGGCTGTTGGTTCCAGCGCGACAGGCCAACGTCACGGTTGTCATAGCGAATGACCCGAAAGCCTTGCAGACACAAGGCCTGGACCACGTCATCGGGCCAGTGGATCAGCTGCCCACCCAGCCCCATGACCAGCAGCAACGCAGGGTCCTGCGGCGCGCCGACACTTTGGTAAACCAGGCTCAGATCGCCCGCCTCGGCCCGTTGGACCGGGACATGAGTGTCACAACGCTGATCGGCGAAGCTCGCTGGCACGCTGAGAAGGAACACGAAAAAAAGCAAAAAAGCCCGCATGAAAGAAACACCAGAATGCAGATCCCCAGTAGAGCGCGAGTCTGATGAAATTCATTCGGGCGCGCTGCCACAGTTGCGTGACAATTTGATGAACCCCGCCCAGTGGTGCGGCGCAAGGTCCAGTCGACAGCCAGCGCAACATGAGAGAAACTCAACTCATTCGCTATTCACACAAATTATGCTCTCGGAGTCAGCCGTGCTGGAGATCCGCCACCTGAAAACCCTTCATGCCCTGCGCGAGGCCGATAGCCTGGTGGAGGCCGCAGAACGGCTGCACCTGACCCAGTCGGCACTGTCGCATCAGTTCAAGGAGCTTGAAGAACGCCTGGGCCTGCCGCTGTTCGCACGCAAGACCAAACCTATCCGCTTCACCAGCGCCGGCCTGCGCTTGCTGCAGCTGGCAGATGCCACCCTTCCGCTGCTGCGCAGCGCCGAGCGTGATATCGCCCGCCTGGCGGGGGGGACTGCCGGGCGCCTGCACATGGCCATCGAATGCCACAGCTGCTTCCAGTGGCTGATGCCCACCATCGACCAGTTCCGCGATGCCTGGCCGGAAGTGGAGCTGGACCTGGCGTCAGGCTTCGCATTCGCGCCACTGCCCGCCCTTGCCCGTGGCGACCTGGACCTGGTAGTGACCTCCGACCCACTGGACCTTGCCGGCATCACTTACGTACCGCTGTTCACCTATGAAGCCATGCTCGCCGTGGCCAACCAGCACCCGCTGGCCAACAAGCCTTACATCGTGCCCCAGGACCTGCTCGACCAGACGCTGATCACCTACCCGGTGGAGCGCGATCGGCTGGATATCTTCACCCGCTTCCTGGAACCGGCCGACATCGAGCCGGCGGCCGTACGCACCTCGGAGCTGACCGTGATGATGATGCAATTGGTGGCCAGCGGCCGCGGGGTCTGCGGCATGCCGCACTGGGCACTGCATGAGTACAGCTCGCGCGGGTATGTGAAGGGCAAACGCCTTGGCGAGAAAGGCCTGTTCGCCACGCTGTATGCGGCCGTGCGCACCGACATGCTCGATGCCCCCTACATGCGCGACTTCCTGCTCACCGCCAAGGACACCTCGTTCGCCACGCTCGATGGGGTCAGCGCGGTACGCTGAGGGCCTTGCGGTAGAGCGGCAGTATCAGGTCGCGGGTCAGCGGCGCCAGCTCAGGCATCGATTCCTGGTCTGCGGCCAACCAGAGCACTTCCTCGATTTCCGCCGCCGGGACCACGGCCTCGGCGCTGTCGACCCGGAACAGCTCGGCCTGCACCTCGTAGCCAGGTTCGTTGGCGGCTGGTGCGCTGAAACGGCCCATCGGGATGGCCTGAGCAGGGTCAATGCACACCCCTAATTCCTCCTGCAGTTCGCGCACCAGCGCCTGCAGCGGCGTTTCCCCCGCATCGATCTTGCCCCCAGGCTGCATGAACGCCTGGGTACCCCGTTTGCGTACCAGCAGGGTTCGACCCAATGGGTCGATCAGCAGGGCAGCGGCAATGCGGATAACGTTGGGCATGGTCAGGCTCGCTCTTGAAAACTGCTGAGGATCCCATAGGGCCCTGTTACCGGGCAAGGCGGTTGCGCAGACGAACGGTCCCTTGCCAATCCGCCAGCGACCCTCCATAACCTTCTCATGAACCTGCCTGCCCAACAGCACCCCGTGCTGGAGCTTTTCCACCCGGCGATCGGCACCTGGTTCCGTCGCCATTTCGCCACGGTCACCGACGCCCAGGCCCGCGCCTGGCCGTTGATTCACGCGCGCCAATCGACGCTGCTGGCAGCGCCGACCGGGTCGGGCAAAACCTTGAGCGCCTTTCTCGCGGTGCTCGATGAACTGTTTCGCCAGGGCCTTGAACACGCGGGCGAACTGCCTGCGCGAACCCAGGTCGTATACGTTTCGCCGCTCAAGGCACTGTCCAACGACATCCGCCTGAACCTGCAGGCGCCGCTGGAGGGCATCAGCCAGGCACTGGTAGACCAGGGGCTGACGCCCCCTCGCATCACCACTGCCGTACGCACCGGCGACACGCCGCAAAAAGAGCGCGCGGCCATGCGCAAGCTGGCCCCACACATCCTCGTGACCACACCTGAGTCGCTGTACGTACTGATGGGGTCTGCCTCGGGCCGTGCTGGCCTGAGCGGCGTGCACACGGTGATCGTCGATGAGATTCACGCCTTGGCCGGCAACAAGCGCGGCGCGCACCTGGCCCTGACCCTGGAGCGCCTTCAGGCGCTCACCGGGCGCGGGCTGCGGCGCATCGGGCTGTCTGCGACCCAGCGTCCGGTGGAGCGCGTGGCAGCCTTTCTGGTTGGCCACCAACGGCCTTGCGCGGTCGTCGATATCGGCCACACCCGCCAGCGCGACCTTGCCCTTGAAGTGCCCCCTGTACCCTTGGGCGCGGTGATGGCCACGGATGTGTGGAACCTGGTCTATGATCGCCTGGCAGCGCTGGCCCGCGAACACCGCACCACGCTGGTCTTCGTCAACACTCGGCGCCTGGCCGAGCGCCTCACCCGCCACCTCAGCGACCGCCTTGGCCACGAGGCCGTGGCCGCACACCACGGCAGCCTGGCCAAAGAGCTGCGCCTGGATGCGGAGCAGCGCCTGAAAAACGGCCAGTTGCAGGTGCTGGTGGCCACCGCTTCCCTGGAGCTGGGCATCGATATCGGTGATGTCGACCTGGTTTGCCAGATCGCCTCGCCAGGCTCTATCGCCGGCTTTTTGCAGCGGGTCGGCCGCTCCGGGCATCAGGTCGACGGCATCCCCAAAGGGCGCCTGTTCGCCACCTCGCGGGATGACCTGATCGAGTGCACCGCCTTGCTCGACTGTGTGCGCCAGGGCGAGCTCGACCTGTTGCACATCCCTCAAGCGCCACTGGACGTACTGGCTCAGCAGATCGTCGCCGAAACCAGCAACCAGCCGTGGCAGGAACAGGCATTGTTCGACTGCCTGCGCCAGGCAACGCCCTACACAGCGCTGGACAGCAAACATTACCAGGCCCTGCTGAGCATGCTCGCCGAGGGCTACAACGGGCGCCAAGGCATCCGCAGCGCCTACCTGCACCGCGACGCAGTGACTGGCACCTTGCGCGGGCGCCGGGGTAGCCAGCTGGCCGCGCTCACCAGCGGCGGGACCATCCCCGAAACCGCCGACTACGCAGTGCTGCTGGAGCCGCAGGCGCTGAACATCGGCAGCGTCAACGAAGACTTTGCCGTGGAGAGCATCGCTGGCGACATCTTTCAGCTGGGCAATGCGTCCTACCGCATCCTGCGGGTGGAACCCGGCCGGGTAAGGGTCGAAGATGCCCAAGGCCTGCCGCCGACCATTCCGTTCTGGCTTGGCGAGGCGCCGGGACGCAGTGATGAACTGTCCGCCGCCGTTGCCCGCCTGCAGGCACGCATCGATGAGCAGTTGGGGCTGAGTAACGGCGTTTTCGCCCCAGTGCTGTCTTGGCTGCAGCGTACCTATGCACTGGACGAGGCCTGCGCCAGCCAACTGCTCGATTACCTGGGCCGTACCCGTGAAGTGCTGGGCGCCCTGCCCTCGCAGAGCACACTGGTGATGGAACGCTTCTTCGACGAGTCCGGCGGCACCCAGTTGATCATCCATTCGCCCTATGGCAGCCGCATCAACCGCGCCTGGGGCCTGGCCCTGCGCAAACGGTTCTGCCGCACGTTCAATTTCGAATTGCAGGCGGCAGCCAGCGAGGACGCCATCGTGCTGTCGCTGTCGACCAGCCACAGTTTCGAACTGGACGAAGTGTGGCGCTACCTGTCCAGTCGCAGCGCCGAGCAGATACTCATCCAGGCCCTGCTTGAGGCCCCGTTGTTCGGTGTGCGATGGCGCTGGAACGCAGCCGTGGCGATGGCCTTGCCACGCTACGTCGGGGGGCGCAAGGTCGCGCCACAGGTCCAGCGCATGAAAAGCGAAGACCTGATTGCCGCGGTCTTCCCCGACCAGATCGCCTGCCTGGAAAACATCGTCGGTGAACGGCAAATCCCGGATCACCCGCTGGTCGAGCAAACCCTCGACGACTGCCTGCACGAAGCCATGGACAGCGAGGGCTGGCTGGCCCTGTTGAGGCGCATGGAGAGTGGCCAGGTGCGCTTGCTGTGCCGCGACCTGCCGGCCCCCTCGCCGCTGGCCTCGGCCATCCTCAATGCCAGGCCTTATGCATTCCTTGACGATGCCCCACTGGAGGAGCGCCGCACCCAGGCGGTACTCAACCGGCGCTGGAACGAGGTGCACAGTAGCGATGACCTGGGCGCGCTGGACGCCGATGCCATCAGCGCTGTCCAGGCAGAGGCCTGGCCGCAACCTGGCAGCGCCGACGAGATGCACGAAGCCTTGATGACCTTGGGCGCCGTCAGCCAGCACGAAGTCCAGGCCAACCCGGGCTGGGCCTTGCTGCTGCGGCAACTGGCCAAGGCAGGCCGAGCGTTACGCTTGCCCGACCAGCACCTGTGGCTGGCCCGCGAGCGCCTGAGCCTGCTTCAAACTGTGTACCCGGATGCACGCCTGGAGCCCGAGCTCAATGTGCTCCCCGGCTTCGACCAGGCCCTCGACCCGGACAGCGCTCTGAGCGAGCTGCTGCGCGCCCGCCTGAGCGGCCACGGCCCCCTGACCCTGGCGCAGATCGCCGCACCACTGGGCAAGCCGCAGCCAGCCACCGAACAGGCATTGGCCCGCCTGGAAGCAGAAGGCTACGTGCTGCACGGCCAGTTCAGCCCGGGAGAGGTCCAACGGCAATGGTGCGAACGCCACCTGTTGGCGCGTATCCATCGCTATACCGTCAAACGCCTGCGCCGGGAGATCGAGCCGGTCAGTCTGCAGGACTTCATGCGCTTTCTGTTTGACTGGCAGCACCTGGCGGCCGACGAAAAACTGCGCGGGCCTCAAGCCGTGGCCGAGGTGCTCGACCAGTTGCAGGGGTTCCCTGGCGCGGCTGGCGCCTGGGAGGCAGAACTACTGCCGGCAAGAATCAACGACTACAGCGCGCACTGGCTCGATGAGGTGTGCCGCAGCGGGCAGTTCGCCTGGAGCCGCCTGGCGGGCAAGGTGTCGAGCAGTACGCTGGCGAGTACGCCGCTGGTGCTGCTGCCACGTCAACACCTGGGCTTGTGGCGCAGCCTGGTGCCTGCGCCGGCTCTGGATGAGCTGAGCCCGCGTGCCAAACGTGTGCACGAAGTACTGCAGGCGCACGGTGCACTGTTCTTCGACGAATTGACCCAGCAAGCCCACTTGCTGCCCAGCGAGCTGGAAACAGCGTTACAGGAATTGGTCGGTTCCGGCCTGGCGAGCGCCGACAGCTTTACAGGGCTGCGTAGCCTGATCACCCCGGCGGCGAAACGCTCAGCGCGCAACAGCCGGCGCGGCCATGCGCCGATTTCCACCAGCATGGCACACGCCGGGCGCTGGGCATTGTTACGCAGGGGCAATACCGAAGATGACCACGGGCAACGGCTGGAACACGTCGCTCGCACCCTGTTGAGGCGCTATGGCGTGATCTGTTGGCGGCTGCTGGCGCGCGAAAGTGATGTGCTGCCACCCTGGCGTGAGCTGCTGCGTTGCTACCACCGGCTTGAGGCGCGCGGCGAGATCCGCGGCGGGCGCTTCATCGCCGGCTTGGCCGGTGAGCAGTTCGCCCTGCCGGAGGCAGTCGGGCTGCTGCGCCAGGTGCGCCGACGCGAGAGGGAGGGCGCGCTGGTGGTGGTCAGTGCCAGTGACCCGCTGAACCTGATCGGGTCGCTGCTGCCCGGAGCGAAGGTACCGGCGGCCGGCGGCAACCGTGTGTTGTACCGCGATGGCGTGTCGGTGGCCGTGCGAGTCGCCAACCGATACACCTACCTTGTGCAAACCACGGATGACGAGCAGCAACGGTGGCGGCAGAGACTGCTGCGCGAATGATTTTCGATAAGCCGATTTTCATGTTCAGCGCTGCCCAACCGGGCTATGGTCGGGGTTTCCCCAGGCCCTGAGCCTGACCGCGCCATCGTAAGGACCCCGTATGAGCCTGTCACTTCTCAGTCGCTACGCAGTGTTTGCTGCCTGTGTTCTGTTCACCCTGGCGAGCCTGCCGTTGCTCCACCACCAATGGCTGTGGCCATTCACCCTGACCACGGCCGTGCTCAGCCTGATCGGCCTGTTCGACCTGCTGCAGCGACGCCACGCGGTACGCCGCAACTACCCGATACTGGGCAACATCCGCTACCTGGTCGAGGGTATTCGCCCGGAGATCCGCCAGTACCTGCTGGAAGCCGACAGCGATGCCCTGCCCTTTTCCCGCGCGCAACGCTCGCTGGTGTACGCGCGGGCCAAGAACGAGGCGTCGGACAAACCCTTCGGTACGCTGATCGACGTGTACGAGTCCGGCTTCGAGTTCATCGGCCACTCCATGCGCCCGGCGCCGCTGGCCGACCCTGCAAGCTTTCGCATCCACATTGGCGGACCGCAGTGCAGCCAGCCGTATTCGGCATCGATCTTCAATATTTCTGCCATGAGCTTTGGCTCGCTGAGCGCCAATGCCATCCGCGCGCTCAACCAAGGGGCCAAGCTGGGCAACTTCCACCATGACACCGGCGAAGGCAGCATCAGCCCCTACCACCGCGAACACGGCGGCGACCTGGTGTGGGAGCTGGGCAGCGGCTACTTCGGCTGCCGCACGGCGGACGGGCGCTTCGACCCCGAGCGCTTTGCCGCCCAGGCGCGCAGCCCGCAGGTGCGGATGATCGAGATCAAGATGAGCCAGGGCGCCAAGCCCGGCCACGGCGGCATCCTGCCCAAGCACAAGGTAACCCAGGAAATTGCCGAGACCCGCGGTATTCTCATGGGTGAGGACTGCATTTCGCCATCGCGCCACAGCGCCTTCTCCACCCCCATCGAAATGATGCAGTTCATCGCCCAACTACGTGAGCTGTCCGGCGGCAAGCCGGTGGGCTTCAAGTTCTGCCTGGGCCACCCCTGGGAATTCATGGGCATCGCCAAGGCCATGCTGGAAACCGGCATCCTCCCCGACTTCATCGTGGTCGATGGCAAGGAAGGCGGTACCGGGGCGGCCCCCGTGGAGTTCACCGACCATATCGGCGTGCCGCTGCGCGAAGGGCTGCTGTTCGTGCACAACACCCTGGTTGGTCTGAACCTGCGCGACAAGATCAAGCTCGGCGCCAGCGGCAAGATCGTCAGCGCCTTCGACATCGCCAGCGTGCTGGCCATCGGTGCCGACTGGGCCAACTCAGCGCGCGGCTTCATGTTCGCCATCGGCTGCATTCAGTCGCAGAGCTGCCATACCAACAAGTGCCCCACTGGCGTAGCGACGCAAGACCCGTTGCGCCAGCGTGCGCTGGTGGTCCCGGACAAAGCCCAGCGGGTAGTGAATTTCCACCACAACACCTTGCGCGCCCTGGCAGAAATGCTCGCAGCGGCCGGCCTGGAACACCCGGCGCAACTGGAAGCCAAGCACTTGGTGCGGCGCACCTCTGCCACCGAAATCAAGCTGTTCTCACAAATGCATGTGTTCTTGAAACCGGGGGAGCTGCTCAATGGCGAGGTGAACGGGCAGTTCTATTCGCGGATGTGGCAACTGGCGCGGGCGGACAGCTTTGAGCCGCACGATGAGGTGGCGGCCTGAGGGAACGCGGGGGCCGCTTTGCAGCCCCTGCAGTTGCAGATCAGGAAGCGGAACTGGCTACCCCTTGTACTGCTTTGGGCGCCAGGCGCAACGTGTAGTACAGCACCGTCAGCAGTGCCAGGAACGCCGGCCCGATGTACAGCGCCACACGGGTATCCTCGAAGTACGCCATCAGGCCCACCACCAGTACCAGGAAGGCCAGTGCCAGGTAGGAGCTCAGCGGCCAAAGCCACATGCGGTACTTCAAGCCCTTGCGCTCGGCGGCCGATAGCCCGGCGCGGAACCTGAGCTGCGCCAGCAGGATCATCACCCAGGTCCAGATCGCGCCGAAGGTGGCGATCGATGTCACCCAGACGAACACCTTCTCCGGCACCAGGTAGTTGGCCAGCACACCCAGCAGCAAGGCGCCGATGGACAGCAGCAACGCGTTGCGTGGCACACCGCTTTTTGAAGTACGCGCGAAGACAGCCGGCGCCTGGCCATTTTGCGCCAGGCTGTAAAGCATGCGCCCGGTGCTGAAAATACCGCCGTTGCAGGACGAAAGGGCGGCGGTGATCACCACGAAATTGATGATGCCGGCGGCAGTCTTGATACCCAGGCGCTCGAAGGTCATGACGAACGGGCTGCCCTGGCTGCCGATTTCATTCCACGGGTAGATCGACAGGATCACGAACAAGGCACCGACGTAGAACAGCAGAATGCGCCAGAACACCGAGCCAATGGCCTGCGGGATGGTTTTTTGCGGGTTGCGGGCTTCGCCGGCCGTCAGGCCGATCATTTCCACGCCCAGGTAGGCGAACATGACCATCTGCAACGACATCAGCACACCGGTCACGCCGTTGGGCATGAAGCCGCCGTTGCTCCACAGGTTGGAGATGCCGACTGCCACACCGTCGTTGCCCAGGCCGAAGGCGATGATGCCGATGCCGCCCAGGACCATGGCGATGATGGTGACGATCTTGATCAGGGCGAACCAGAATTCGAACTCGCCGAACGCCTTGACCGCGATCAGGTTCACCGCGCCCATGCTGCCCAGCGCCGCCAGGGCCCAGATCCAGCGCGGCACGTCCGGGAACCAGATGCCCATGTAGATCGCCACGGCGGTGATTTCCGCAACGCAGGTCACCAGCCACAGGAACCAGTAGTTCCAACCGGTCAGAAAGCCCGCCAAGGGGCCAAGGTAGTCTTGGGCATAGCGGCTGAATGACCCGGCGACAGGGTTGTGCACGGCCATCTCGCCAAGGGCGCGCATGATCACCAGGATCGCCAGGCCCCCGATGATGTAGGACAGCATGATCGCAGGGCCGGCCATCTCAATGGCTTTGGCCGAACCGAGGAACAGACCGACGCCGATACAGGCGCCCAGCGCCATCAGGCGGATGTGCCGTTCGCCCAGTTCACGCTTGAGCGGGCCGCCTTGTGCGGTCTCGCCATGGGCAGGGTGGTTGCCGACTGGCATAGCAATACAACCTCATTTTGTTATTGGATTAGACCTTCGTGCAGCGCCGGCCATGCCGATAGGCGTGGCGTTGGCTTGCCAGGCTGGCCTTGTGGGCCGGCCCGTGTGCCGGTGTAGAGCGGCCCGGCAGGGCGAAGGGGCCGAGCAGTATAGGAAGCTCGCTGTAGGGCTTTTCACTATAAATAACCAAAAATTTGGAGAGAAACCCGCACGTCTGCTGCAGCCTCCTGGCTCACCCCAGCTACCCCGGCAACAGCGTTGTATGAAAAAACTCACACCAAAGGCGCAGAGGGCACATGAGGTTTCTGCACTTTCTACAAATTTTTCACCTACTGCCTTCAACGTCTAAGCTTCAGACAAGCAAGACGAAAATACCTGGCCGGATTGAAGACTATGGGCGCACTGTGGCAATCGGAACCATCCAGAACGGAAGCACCCGAAACACCTCTGGCCGAGACGCCGCAGCCAAAGCCCCCACGTCAGCGTCGGCTTTGGTGGCGGCTGATCCTGCTGATCCTGCTGGTCGCGATCACCGCCATCGGCTTCGCCGCCTATGACGAGTTCCGTACATCCGACCTGCAGTCCCGCGAATTCAGCAAGCTGGCCAGCACCCTTACCTATTCGCTGCAGCCCGGCCCCAGTGATGCCATCGTCTACCCCGGCGAGGGGCCGTTCGACAAACGCCTGGGCTATAGCGCGCTGGGCGAGTTCCTGCCGCGGCTGCTCAAGCGCGACTACCTGATCAGCGAGCAGGTACGGTTTTCGCCTGCGTTGATGAACTACGTGGATCACGGCCTTTTCGCCCCCTACATCGAGAAAATCCAGGCCGGATTGTCGATCACCGATTGCCGCGGCGAGACGCTGTACCAGTACAACTACCCGCAATACCTGTACCCGAACTTCGCCGCAATCCCACCCGTGATGGTCAACAGCCTGCTGTTCATCGAAAACCGCGACCTGCTGGACCCGAAGGACCCGCAAAACAACCCGGCAGTCGATTGGCCGCGCTTCGCCAAGGCCGCCTACAGCCAGGTGGCCAAATACCTGGCCTTGCCCGGCCAGTCCGCCGGTGGCAGCACCCTGGCCACGCAGCTGGAAAAATACCGCCACTCACCGGACGGCCTGACTGTCTCCGGTGCCGAGAAGATCCGCCAGATGATTTCCGCCAGCGTCCGTGCCTATCAGGGCGGGCCTGATACCACCGAAGCCCGCCAGCGCATCGTGCGCGACTACCTCAACAGCGTGCCGCTGTCGGCGGTGCCCGGCCATGGCGAAGTGCATGGCATGGCCGAAGGCCTGCGTGTCTGGTACGGCGCCGATTTCGACCAGGTCAACCAGGCCCTCACCTCGACCGCAACAGACCCCGACAGCATGGCCGCACGCGGCTTGGCCCTGCGTCAGGTACTGTCGTTGATGATTGCCCAGCGCCGCCCCTCGCATTACCTGACCAAGGGCCGCGTCGAGCTGGCCGAACTCACCGATTCGCACATCCGCGTGCTCGCAGCCAACGGCATCATTGATCGCGCCCTGGCCGACGCAGCCTTGGCCAGCAAGGCGCTGTACCGGGACTGGGTGGCACAGCCAACCATCGTTCCGATCATCACCAACAAAGGCATCAGCCTGGCCCGGAACCGCCTGTCAGGCATGCTCAACCGCCCGCTGTATGACCTTGACCGCCTCGACCTCTCGGCAACGAGCACCTTGCAGGCCGACCTTCAGCTACAGGTCAGCCAGTACCTGAAGAACCTCTCCGACCCTGAATTCGCGGCACAGATTGGCCTAATCGGCGAGCGCCTGCTCACCAGCAAGACCACCGACCAGGTGCGCTACAGCTTCACCTTGTTCGAGCGCACTGCCGATGGCTCACGGGTGCGGGTGCAGACTGACAGCACCGACCAGCCCTTCGACATCAACGAAGGCAGCAAGCTTGAGCTGGGTTCGACGGCCAAGCTGCGAGTGCTCACCACCTACCTGCAGATAATCGCCGAGCTGCACGACAAGTACGCCGGCATGCCAGCCGCCGAGTTGAAGAAGGTCGAGGTCGCCGAACTCGATCGCATCACCCAATGGTCGCTGCAATGGCTGGCGCAGAACAGCAAGAACCAGAGCCTGGATGCCATGCTCGACGCGGCGCTGGAGCGCAAGTACTCGGCCAACACCGGCGAAGCGTTCTTCACCGGCGGCGGCATGCACGTGTTCAACAACTTCCGCAAGGAGGACAACAGCCGCAACCCGACGCTCAAGGCAGCCCTGCGCGAGTCGATCAACCTGCCCTTCATTCGCCTGATGCGCGACCTGGTGCGCTATGTGACCTACCAACAGCCATTCAACCGCGTGCCACTGCTCAAGGACGATTCGGACCCGCGCCGCCAGGAATACCTGGCACGCTTTGCCGACAAGGAAGGCACCAGCTACCTGATGCGCTTCTGGCGCAAGTACCAGCGCAAAACCTCGCAGCAACGCCTGGATACCTTCCTCGACAGCATGCGCGTCACACCGCAGCGCCTGGCCGCAGTACACCGCTATCTGTTCCCGGCAGCGGGCCAGGAAACATTCAATGCTTTCGTGCGCGCGCACCTCAAGGAAGACAAGCGCGCCCTGAGCAAACTTACCGATGGCCGCCTGGCAGAGATGTACGAGGCCTACGGCCCAGGCAAATATGACCTGCCCGACCAAGGCTACATCGCCAAGGTTCACCCGCTGGACCTGTGGCTGCTCGGCTACCTGCTGAAGAACCCTAGCGCTTCAATCACAGAGATGGTCAACGCCAGCCGCTTCGAGCGTCAGGAAGTCTATGGCTGGCTGTTCAAGAGCCGCCATCAGGGTGCCCGCGACAGCCGTATCCGCACCATGGTGGAAATCGAAGCCTTCCTCGATATTCACCGGCGCTGGAAGGGCGTGGGTTATCCGTTCGATCACCTGGTGCCGTCGCTGGCCACCGCCATCGGCAGCTCCGGCGACCGGCCGGCGGCGCTTTCCGAGCTGGTCGGCATCATTCAGAACGACGGTGTGCGCCTGCCCACACTGCGCATCGATACGCTGCACTTCGCCGCCGATACGCCTTATGAAACCAAGCTGAGCAGCGACCCCGACCGTGGCCAGCGAATTCTCCCCGTGGAAGTCGCCCGGGCACTCAAGGGTGCCATGTCGCAAGTGGTCGACGCAGGCACGGCGCGGCGTATTTCCGGCAGCTTCAAGCTGCATGACGGCACCCCGCTGGTGATGGGCGGCAAGACCGGCACCGGCGACAACCGCATCGAAAGCTTCGGCGCCGGTGGCCGGTTGATCGGCTCGCGTTCGCTGAACCGCACCGCCACTTTCGTATTCTTCCTCGGTGACAACCACTTCGGCACGCTGACCGCATTCGTGCCCGGGCGCTCCGCGGAGGCGTTCAAGTTCACCTCGGCGCTGCCGGTGCAGGTGCTCAAGGGCATGGCGCCGATCCTCATGCCCTACCTTGAGCCTGGCAATCCGAACGCGTGCAAACCACCGAAGATTGCGATGCTCCCGAGTAACCCATCTAATATTTGAATGATAACCATCGGCATTTGACCGCTTGTGTTTAGATATATCTTGAGTAATATCTTGCGATATATCTAAACACACGGAGCCTCGCTGCCATGCGTGAACATTCCGCCCACGACCCTTTCGAGCGCCGGCCCGGCCGGGGTGAACGCGGCCCACGGGTATTCGCCCCCGGCGACCTGAAGCTGTTGATGCTGTCGCTGCTGGCCGAGCAACCTGGGCACGGCTATGACCTGATCCGCCAGATCGAGAACTTGTTCGATGGCAGCTACACGCCCAGCCCCGGGGTCATCTACCCCACCCTCAACTTTCTCGAGGAAGCGGAGCTGATCTACGGCCAGGTGCAAGGCAGCAAACGTCTCTACGCCATCACCCAAGCCGGTAGCGCAGCCCTGGCTGACCAGGCCGTGGCCCTGGACGGCGTGCGCATGCGCATCGAAGTCGGCAAGCGCGCCCTGCGTGGTCACGACCGCCCACCAGAAATTCACGAAGCCGTCGGCAACCTGCGCCACGCCCTGCATATGCACAGCGGCCGCTGGACACCGGAAGAAATCGAGCGGGTCCGCGCCCTGCTCAACGACACTGCCAAGGCCATCGCCGACGGGCCGGCCCCTGCTACGGAGAACCTCCATGAGTGACACCATCCACCGCGTCAATCACGAAATCCGCCAGCGTCGCCTGCAGGTGCTGCGGGTCACCGACCTCACCCCGCGCATGCGCCGCATCACCCTCACCGGCCCCGAGCTGCAAGGCTTCATCAGCCTGGGCAGTGACGACCATATCAAGCTGCTGTTCGCCGAAAACGCCGAACAACAGCAGGCCATCGACGCCCGCAACATGGGCCGCGACGGCGGAGCGCGGCCCACCATGCGTGAGTACACGCCGCGGCGCATCGACCTGGCCAACCAGGAACTGGACATCGATTTCGTCCTGCACGGCGATGGCCCTGCCTCCACCTGGGCCGCACAGGCTGAACCGGGGCAGACGCTGAACATTGCCGGGCCACGGGCGTCGATGGTGGTCCCGGACATCTTCGACAGCTACCTGCTCATTGGTGACGAAACAGCGATTCCGGCCATCGGCCGTCGCCTTGAAGAACTGCCGGCAGGCCGGCGGGTACTGGCGATCATCCAGATCGAAGATGAGCAGGAGCGCCAAGCGCTGCCGAGCAAGGCTGAGGTTGAAGTGATCTGGGTGAAGCGGGATGAGGATCTACTCGCGCTGGTGCAGGGGTTGAGCTTGCCTGAGGGCAAGCTGTACAGCTGGGTGGCACTGGAGAAATCGCTGACCCGGCAGGCCAAGGCGCTGCTGCTGGAGAAGGGTGCCCCCGAAGATGCCCTCAAAGCGGCTGCCTACTGGCGGGCAGAAGGCACAGCGGACGACGAGTGACCTGTGTTGTCAGGCCCGGTCCTTTCGCGGTTTCACCCGCGAAGGGGCCTGCACCGGCCTGGCAAGCCAGCGCCCGCGCCAACAATCGAGCCCGAGCAGTACCAACGCAATGGCCCAAAACCCGGCCAGCACGCCCAGAGCATTGAGCATGACCTGCCCGTAGCCAAGGCTTGCAACGTCTATGAACGGATACGGGTAAACCCCGATCTCACTCCCCCGCCACAGTGCATAGCCAAAGTACACCGCCGGGTACAGCGCCCACGGCCCCAGGTGCCAGAGCCGCAAATGCCCCTTGGGCACGGCGAACCACCAGTACACAACGTAAAGCGCCGGCATCACATCGTGCAGCAGTTCGTCCGCCAGCCATTGCCAACCCTGGGGTTGCCACAGGTGCCGCAGCAGCACGCTGTAGGCCAGCGCCACCAGCACGATGCTGGCGGCCACAGCGGAACTTACCGAAGGCGAAAGGAACAAGCGCTTGGCGCGCGATTCCCGCCCGAACGCCGCATAGCTGAGCACCGTCGCCACCAGGGTATTGGTCAACACCGTGAAATAGCCGAACACATTGATCAGCCCGCCGATCAGGCTCGCCGCTTCCTGCCAGCGCGCCAGCAGCACCAGGTAGACCTGCACAGCAAGGCCCAACCAGCCAAGCACTGCGGCCAGGGTCAGCCAGGGATGACGCGGCATCTCAGGCGTTGCGCTGCAGTTTCACGTACAGCTGCTCGACCTTCTCCCGGGCCCAGGGCGTCTTGCGCAGGAAGGTCAGGCTCGACTTGATGCTCGGGTCGCTCTTGAAGCAGCGCACATCCACGCGTTCGGCCAGGCCCTGCCATTGGTAGTGCGCCACCAGCTCAGTGAGGATCTGCTCGAGGGTCTTGCCGTGCAGCGCATTGTGGTTGGCTGTGCTCATGCCAGTACTCCCGCGGATAAAAAGATGCGCACATTACACGAGTGTAGTGATGAAGGGGGCGCAGCACTGCCATTACAAAAACCACTGGCAAGCGGTGAAACCTCTGTGCTGAAATAGCGATGTTATATGGTAACAAAATATTGCCTCTGCCAAGGACCGCTACTTTCCATGTTGTGCTCTCCCCTACGCCTCTCTCCACTCGCCGTTGCGCTCTTGCTCGCCTCATCACCCAGCCAGGCTGTTGAGCTCGATCCCCAGGTCATCACTGCCAACCCTCTGGGCAACCGCGAACTGGCTGCTCCCACCACCGTGCTCGAAGGCGACGACCTGCTGCAGCAGCAGCACGGTAGCTTGGGCGAAACCCTCAACAAACAGCCCGGCGTCGCCTCCACCTGGTTTGGCCCAGGCGCCAGCCGCCCGGTGATTCGCGGCCTGGACGGTGACCGTATCCGCATCCTGCGCAACGGCGTCGGCGCCCTCGACGCTTCGGCACTGTCTTACGACCATGCCGTGCCACTGGACCCGGTCACCGTCGAGCGCGTCGAAATCGTCCGGGGCCCCGCCGCCCTGCTCTACGGCGGCAACGCCATCGGTGGGGTGGTCAATACCTTCGACAACCGCATCCCCGATGCGCCCATCGAGGGTATTCACGGTGCCGGCGAACTACGCTACGGCGGTGCCGATACCACGCGCAGCAGTGCCGGCAAACTGGAAGCCGGTGACGGCACCTTCGCCCTGCACCTGGATGCCAACAGCCGCCAGTTCAACGACCTGCGCATCCCGGGCTACGCCCGCAGTTCCAAGGTGCGTGACGCTGACGAGCCCGGCAGCAAGCACCGCCTGGAAAACAGCGACGGTCGCCAGGATGGCGGCGCAGTGGGCGGGTCCTACCACTGGGATCACGGCTATGCGGGCCTGTCCTACAGCCGCTACGACAGTAACTACGGCTCAGTGGCCGAGTCCGGCGTGCGCCTGGACATGAAGCAGGATCACTACGGCTTCGCCTCGGAACTGCGTGACCTCGATGGCCCCTTCAGCTCGGTCAAGCTCGATGCCGGTTACACCGATTACGAGCACAGCGAAATCGAAGAAGGCGAAGTGCACACCACCTTCAAGAACAAGGGCTATGAGGCGCGGGTCGAGGCCAGGCACCAACCGATCGGCCCTCTGGAAGGCGTGATCGGCGCCCAGGTCAGTCGCAACGAATTCTCGGCGCTGGGTGAAGAAGCCTTCGTGCCGCACACCGATACCGATAGCCTGGCGTTGTTCATGCTCGAGCAATGGCAGGCCACCGAACGGCTCAACCTGAGCCTGGGTGCGCGCCTGGAACACACCCGCGTCGACCCGGATGCCAAAGGCAACGAAAACTTCGTCGATGCCGACAGCGCCAGCAGCTTCAATGCCCTGAGCCTGTCGTCGGGGGCGGTGTATCAACTCGACCCGGTCTGGGCGCTCGCTGCAAACGTCGGTTACACCGAGCGGGCCCCGACCTTTTACGAGCTTTACGCAAACGGCGCCCACGTCGCCACCGGGGCTTATGAAGTCGGCGACGCCAGCCTGAACAAGGAAAAAGCCCTCTCCGCCGACCTGGCGCTGCGCTTCGACAATGGCACCCACAAGGGCAGCGTCGGGGTGTTCTACAGCCACTTTCGCAACTACATCGGCCTGATTGGCACGGGCACCCTGCGCGAGGGCCATGACCACGATGATGGCGACGACGACCATGATCACGACGATGGCGGCTTCCCTGAGTATCAGTACCAGGGCGTACGGGCGCGCTTCTACGGCCTCGAAGCCCAGGACCGCTGGCAGTTGGTCGAAAACCGCTACGGCAGTTTCGCCCTGGAGCTGTCGGGCGACTATACCCGTGCCAAGAACCTCGACAGCGGCGAGCCGCTGCCGCGTATCGCGCCGTTGCGCCTGAACAGCGCACTGGTCTGGGAGCGGGACCGCTGGCAGGCGCGTGTGGATGTGCAGCATGCCGCGTCGCAGCATCGCAAGCCGGCGAACGAGACCAGCACCGAGGGTTACACCACCCTGGGCGCGAGTGTCGGCTACCGCTTCGATATCGGCCAGAGCCAGTGGCTGGCGTTCGTGCGCGGTGAAAACCTGACAGATCAGACCGTGCGTTACGCCAGTTCGATTCTGCGCGATATCGCGCCGGCGCCGGGGCGCAGCGTCGAAGTGGGCCTGCGTACAACCTTCTGACCAACCTAGGGGCGCGCTGCGCCCCTTTCCCTCACTGTTACCGCTGCGGCAACAATCAACTGCGACAATTTGTCTTTTTTTCTTACAAGTTCCCCTATATCCTCCCCGCCGCAAGCTGAATCGCTTCACTTACCTCACCTGTCGCCATTTCCATCGAAGCGCTCGCGCTTCGGTGCGCTTGCCGTTTTTTCGACAATCAAAAGATAGCGCTATCTCATGTTCTCACTGCCCAATATTCGCTACACCGGCACCGCTCTGCTTGCCATGACCGCCTGTTTTACATCCACCACCAGCGCCAGTGAAATGTTCGCCAGCGACTCGCCATGGATGCTGGGTGACTGGGGCGGCACCCGCAGCGAACTGCTGGAAAAAGGCTACGACTTCAACCTCGGCTACACCGGCGAGATGGGCAGCAACCTGCACGGCGGTTACGACCATGATCGCACCGCGCGTTACAGCGACCAGTTCACCTTTGGCAGCCACCTGGACCTGGAAAAGATCCTGGGCTGGCAAGACACCGAACTGCAGCTGACCATCACCGAACGCCACGGGGACAATATCAGCAACGACCGCATCAACGACCCGCGGGTCGGCGGCTTCACTTCAGCCCAGGAAGTCTGGGGCCGCGGTGAAACCTGGCGGCTGACCCAGCTGTGGATCAGGCAGAAATACTTCGATGGCGCCCTGGACGTGAAATTCGGCCGCTTCGGTGAAGGCGAGGACTTCAACAGCTTCCCGTGCGACTTCCAGAACCTGGCCTTCTGCGGCTCGCAGGTGGGCAATTGGGTTGGCGGCATCTGGTACAACTGGCCCGTCAGCCAGTGGGCGCTGCGCGTGCGCTACAACATCAACGACGCGCTCTACGCTCAGGTCGGCGTGTTCGAACAAAACCCCTCCAACCTGGAATCTGGCAACGGTTTCAAACTCAGCGGCAGCGGTACCCAGGGTGCCGTAATGCCGATCGAACTGGTGTGGAGCCCGCGGGTCAATGGCCTGAAAGGGGAATATCGCGCCGGGTACTACTACAGTAATGCCAAGGCACAGGATGTTCTGAAGGACAGCGACGGCCGGCCGGCCGCCATCAGTGGCGCCACCTACCGCAGCAGTTCGAGCAAGCACGGCCTGTGGATCGGTGCCCAGCAGCAGGTTACCTCGCTGGCCACTGACCAGTCGCGCGGCCTGAGCCTGTTCGCCAATGCCACAGTGCACGACAAGAAGACCAATGCCATCGACAACTATGTGCAGGCAGGACTGGTATACAAGGGCCCCTTCGATGCCCGCGCCAAGGACGACATCGGTTTCGCCCTCGCCCGCGTGCACGTCAACCCCGCCTACCGCAAGAACGCCCGCCTGGCCAACCAGGCAGCCGGCCTTTACGACTACGACAATCCCGGTTACCTGCCCGTGCAGGACACCGAGTACAGCGCTGAACTCTATTACGGCATTCACTTGGCCGACTGGCTCACGGTGCGCCCGAACCTGCAGTACATCCGCCATCCGGGCGGGGTGTCGCAGGTGGACGATGCCCTGATCGGCGGCCTGAAGATCCAAAGCACTTTCTGACAACCCTTCACCTAACGGAGAACATACGATGAGCACTGACGGTGCCAAGAATGGAAGCCGCTGGCTACCGCGCCTGATAGGCGTACTGCTGCTGTTGATGGGCCTGGCTTTGCTGGCGGGCGGTATCAAGCTCAGCCAGCTCGGCGGGTCACTTTATTACCTGATCGCCGGTATCGGCTTCGCCGTGGCGGGCGCACTGCTGCTGGCTCAGCGCCGGCTTGCCCTGGGCCTGTACGGCCTGGTGCTGCTGGGCAGCACGGCCTGGGCACTGCTGGAGGTGGGCCTGGACTGGTGGCAACTGGTGCCACGCCTGGCCATCTGGTTCGCCATCGGCGTTGTGCTGCTGCTGCCTTGGGCACGCCGCCCGCTGACCGGGCCGGGCAACAAGGCCAATACCGCCCTGCTCAGCGTTGCCGTGCTCGCCTCGGGCGCTTGCGCGCTGGGCAGCCAGTTCACCCACCCGGGTGAAGTGTTTGGCGAACTGGGCCGCGACAACAGCGAAATGGGCAGTGCCGCCCCCGCGATGCCCGACGGCGACTGGCAAGCCTATGGCCGCACCGAGCATGGTGACCGTTATTCGCCGCTGCGCCAGATCACCCCGCAAAATGCCTACCGCCTGGAAGAAGCCTGGCGCATCCGCACCGGTGACCTGCCAACGGACAACGACCCGGTCGAGTTGACCAACGAAAACACGCCGCTGAAGGCCAACGGCATGCTGTACGCCTGCACCGCCCACAGCAAGGTGCTGGCCCTGGACCCGGACACCGGCGCCGAGATCTGGCGCTACGACCCGCAGATCAAGAGCCCGGTGGGTACCTTCAAGGGCTTCGCCCACATGACTTGCCGCGGCGTTTCGTATTATGACGAGAACAACTACGTCAGCCGCGATGGCAGCCCGGCGCCGAAAGTCTCCGACGCAGGCCAGGCTGTCGCTCAAGCCTGCCCTCGCCGCCTCTACCTGCCGACGGCCGACGCCCGCCTGATCGCCATCAATGCCGACAACGGCAAAGTCTGCGAAGGCTTCGCCAACCAGGGCGCGATCGACCTGACTACCGGTATCGGGCCGTTCACTGCCGGCGGTTATTACTCCACCTCGCCGGTGGCGATCACCCGCAGCCTGGTGATCATCGGCGGCCATGTCACCGACAACGAGTCGACCAACGAGCCCTCCGGCGTGATCCGCGCCTACGACGTGCACGATGGTCGCCTGGTCTGGAACTGGGACAGCAACAACCCCGAAGACACCCAGCCACTGGCCCCGGGCAAGACCTACAGCCGCAACTCGGCCAACATGTGGTCGCTGGCCAGCGTCGATGAAGACCTGGGCATGGTCTACCTGCCGCTGGGCAACCAGACACCCGACCAGTATGGCGCCAACCGCACCCCGGGTGCAGAGAAGTACAGCGCTGGCGTGGTGGCCCTGGACCTTGCCACCGGCAAGGCGCGCTGGAACTACCAGTTCACTCACCACGACCTGTGGGACATGGACGTCGGCAGCCAGCCAACCTTGGTTCACCTGAAGACCAAGGAAGGCGTCAAGCCCGCGATCATCGTACCGACCAAGCAGGGCAGCCTGTACGTACTCGACCGTCGTGATGGTACCCCCATCGTGCCGATCCGTGAGATCCCGGTGCCGCAAGGTGCGGTCAAGGGTGACCACACTGCACCGACCCAGGCCCGCTCCGACCTCAACCTGCTGGGCCCGGACCTGACTGAACAGGCCATGTGGGGCGCCACGCCGTTCGATCAGATGCTATGCCGTATCCAGTTCCGTGAACTGCGCTACGAGGGCCAGTACACGCCACCGTCCGAGCAAGGCTCGTTGGTATACCCAGGCAACGTCGGCGTGTTCAACTGGGGCAGCGTCTCGGTCGACCCGGTGCGCCAACTGCTGTTCACCTCGCCGAACTACATGGCCTTCGTGTCGAAGATGGTGCCGCGAGAACAGGTTGCCGCCGGCAGCAAGCGCGAAAGTGAAACCAGCGGCGTGCAGCCCAACACTGGCGCGCCTTACGCCGTGATCATGCACCCGTTCATGTCGCCGCTGGGCGTTCCGTGCCAGGCGCCGGCCTGGGGTTACGTGGCAGCCATCGATCTGTTCACCAACAAGGTGGTGTGGAAGCGCAAGAACGGCACCACCCGTGACAGCACGCCGATTCCGATCGGCCTGCCGGTGGGTGTACCGAGCATGGGTGGCTCGATCGTCACCGCCGGTGGTGTGGGTTTCCTCAGCGGCACGCTGGACCAGTACCTGCGTGCGTATGACGTGAACAATGGCAAGGAACTGTGGAAAGCCCGCCTGCCAGCGGGTGGCCAGGCCACGCCGATGACGTACACCGGCAAGGACGGCAAGCAGTACGTGCTGATCGTCGCCGGCGGCCACGGTTCCCTGGGCACCAAAATGGGCGATTACATCATCGCTTACAAACTGGCCGAGTAAGCGGCAAGCGGCAAGCTGCAAGCTGCAAGCTGCAAGCTGCAAGCTACAAGCAAGAGCGGGGCCTGCGCGGTCCCGCTTTTTTCTTGCAGCTTGAAGCTTGAAGCTTGCGGCTTGAAACCCATGGGCCAGCGCCCCATCTAAGCACCATAGCCATTCACGCAGGTGCCCCATGAGCGACCAGCAGGATTTTCCGGAACAACCCGACGAAAATAGCGAAATTGAACACCTTGAGGGTCAGGCCCAAAGCGCGCCTGGCCACGCACTAGCCCTGCCCGGCCAGCAATTGCCAGACAAGGTCTACGTGATTCCGATTCACAACCGCCCGTTCTTCCCCGCACAAGTACTGCCGGTCATCGTCAACGAAGAACCCTGGGCCGAAACCCTCGATCTGGTGGCCAAGACACCGGATCACTGCCTCGCCCTGTTCTTCATGGACACCCCGCCCGAAGATCACCGCCATTTCGACACCGCGGCCTTGCCCGAGTACGGCACCCTGGTCAAGGTGCACCATGCCAGCCGCGAAAACGGCAAACTGCAGTTCGTCGCCCAGGGCCTGACCCGCGTACGCATCCGCACCTGGCTCAAGCACCATCGCCCGCCTTATCTGGTCGAAGTCGAATACCCACGCCAGCCAAGCGAGCCGACCGACGAGGTCAAGGCCTACGGTATGGCCCTGATCAACGCGATCAAGGAACTGCTGCCGCTCAACCCGCTGTACAGCGAAGAGCTGAAGAACTACCTCAACCGCTTCAGCCCCAACGACCCATCGCCTCTTACCGATTTTGCCGCCGCCCTCACTTCCGCCACCGGCAACCAGTTGCAGGAAGTGCTCGATTGCGTGCCCATGCTCAAACGCATGGAAAAGGTCTTGCCGATGCTGCGCAAAGAGGTCGAGGTCGCACGCCTGCAGAATGAGATTTCGGCCGAGGTCAACCGGCAGATCGGCGAGCACCAGCGCGAATTCTTCCTCAAGGAACAGCTCAAGGTCATCCAGCAAGAGCTTGGCCTGACCAAGGACGACCGCAGTGCCGACCTCGAACAGTTCCAACAGCGCCTGCAAGGCAAGACCTTGCCGGAGCAGGCCCAAAAGCGCATCGATGAAGAAATGGCCAAGCTGGCCATCCTTGAAACCGGCTCCCCCGAGTACGCCGTCACCCGCAACTACCTGGATTGGGCCAGTGCCCTGCCCTGGGGCGTGTACGGCAAGGACAAGCTCGACCTCAAGCATGCGCGCAAGGTGCTCGACCAGCATCACGCGGGCCTCGATGACATCAAGGAACGCATTCTGGAGTTCCTCGCCGTGGGCGCCTGGAAGGGCGAGATCAGTGGCTCGATCGTCCTGCTGGTGGGCCCGCCTGGCGTGGGCAAGACCAGCATCGGCAAATCCATCGCCGAATCGCTCGGCCGCCCGTTCTACCGGTTCAGTGTCGGCGGCATGCGCGACGAGGCCGAGATCAAGGGGCACCGGCGCACCTACATCGGCGCCCAGCCGGGCAAGCTGGTGCAGGCGCTGAAAGATGTCGAGGTGATGAACCCGGTAATCATGCTCGACGAAATCGACAAGATGGGCCAGAGCTATCAGGGCGACCCGGCCTCGGCGCTGCTCGAAACCCTGGACCCAGAACAGAACGTCGACTTCCTCGACCATTACCTGGACTTGCGCCTGGACCTGTCCAAGGTGTTGTTCGTGTGTACCGCCAACACGCTGGACTCGATCCCCGGCCCACTGCTCGACCGTATGGAAGTGATCCGCCTGTCCGGCTACATCACCGAAGAGAAGCTGGCCATCGCCAAGCGCCACCTTTGGCCCAAACAACTGGAAAAGGCCGGCGTGGCCAAGACCAGCCTGACCATCAGCGATAGCGCCCTGCGCGCCGTGATCGAGGGCTATGCTCGCGAAGCCGGCGTTCGCCAGCTGGAAAAACAGCTGGGCAAACTGGTGCGCAAGGCGGTGATCAAGCTCTTGGATGCCCCGGATGCCAAGCTCAAGATCGGCACCAAGGACCTGGAGGCCGCACTTGGCATACCTGTGTTCCGCAGTGAGCAGGTGCTGGCAGGCAAAGGCGTGATTACCGGCCTTGCCTGGACCAGCATGGGTGGCGCGACACTGCCGATCGAGGCAACCCGCATCCACACGCTCAATCGCGGCTTCAAGCTCACCGGCAAGCTGGGTGATGTGATGAAGGAGTCTGCCGAGATCGCCTACAGCTACGTCAGCTCCAACCTCAAGCAATTCGGCGGCGATCCGGCCTTCTTCAACGAAGCCTTCGTTCACCTGCACGTGCCGGAAGGTGCCACGCCCAAGGATGGCCCGAGCGCCGGGATCACCATGGCCAGCGCACTGCTCTCGCTGGCCCGTGACCAGGCACCGAAAAAAGGGGTGGCCATGACCGGCGAGCTGACCCTCACCGGCCAGGTCCTGCCGATTGGTGGCGTACGCGAAAAGGTCATCGCGGCGCGGCGGCAGAAGATCTTCGAACTGATCCTGCCCGAGCCCAACCGCGGGGATTTCGAAGAATTGCCTGACTACCTGCGTGAAGGGCTGACCGTACACTTCGCCAAGCGCTTTGCCGACGTGGCCAAAGTGCTGTTCTGACCCGCGACGGCCCCATCGCCTGCAAGGCCACCCCCGGTATTCCAATTGTTTGTGGTTCAGTGGAGTACCGGTGGGGGCCGACTTGCAGGCGGTGAGGCTGGCACTGACAACACAAAACCCCTCTCTGTTCGGTTATCCTCAGGCCTTCGCCAGCCTCTGGAGCCACCATGACTGCCCCTCGTCTGCTCGTTCCCCTGAGCCTTGCCCTGCTCACCGCCTGCGCCCAGCAGCCCAGGCACACCGTCGAACTTGACGCTGAAAGTGAATGCCCCCAGCGCCTCAAGGTCGGCCAGCCGCTCACCCTGACCCTGCCCAGTAATCCCTCCACCGGCTACCGCTGGCTGGTGCAGAACCCGGCCTCGAACATCTTGCGCAGCCTTGGCCCCGAGGTTTACAGCGCGCCCGAGGACGCCGGCATCGTCGGCAGCGCGGGCTTATCCACCTGGCGCTTCGAAGCCCGCGCCGCCGGCGAAGGCCATCTGGTGCTGGTCTATCAGCAGCCCTGGGCCCCGGAAGTTCGGCCGGTGCAGACCTTCGATTGCGCGGTGCGGGTCGACTGAACGCACAGCGCTGGTCAGCCGACCATGCATCCTTGGCACGGTTTGGCTAGAATGCCGGCCCTGCCAATCGTCAGCCGCCTGGATTCACCGTGAGCAAACAACCCGACCGCCTTTTCTCCCAGCCTCTGGAGCAAGTTCCCGACTTCGTGTTCAACGAAGACGTGGTGCGTGTGTTCCCGGACATGATCAAGCGCTCGGTGCCCGGTTACCCGACCATCGTCGAGAACCTTGGTGTGCTGGCCGCGCGCTTCGCCCAGCCTGATACCGCCCTTTATGACCTCGGCGCATCGCTGGGTGCCGTTACCCAGGCGCTGCGCCGCCATGTGCGCAGCGAGGGCTGCCGGGTCATCGCCGTGGACAACTCCGCCGCCATGGTCGAGCGCTGCCGCCAGTACCTCACCGCGCAGGACTCGATGTTCCAGGAACTGCTGCCGGTTCAGGTGCTGGAGGCCGACATACTGGCCCTGCCCTTCGAGCCCGCCTCGGTCGTGGCGATGAACTTCACCCTGCAGTTCATCGCCCCGGAACAGCGCCTGGCGTTGCTTGGCCGCATCCGTCAGGCACTGCTGCCCGGTGGCGCACTGATCCTCTCGGAAAAGCTGCGTTTCGCCGATGACCAAGAGCAGGATCTGCTCAATGAACTGCACCTGGACTTCAAACGTGCCAATGGCTACAGCGAACTGGAAATCGCCCAGAAGCGCAGCGCCATCGAGAACGTGATGAAGCCCGACACCCTGCACACCCACACCGAGCGCCTGCACGCGGCAGGCTTCAGCAAGGTGGTGCCGTGGTTCCAATGCCTTAATTTCGCCTCGCTGATAGCCCTGCCATGATCGATCTGTCCCCTCTCGTCCGCCGCCTGGCGGGCACCCCACTGGCTTGCTGGTCGCAAGGCCTGCAAGCACAACTTCAAGCCAAGCTGGAGAAAGGCCACGGCGATCTCGAGCGCTGGCGCGGTGCGCTGGACGCCCTGCCGGCACTGCTGCCAAGCGAAATCGACCTGGTCGATGGCCTGCGGCTGGACTGTGACTGCGACGATGCCACCCGCGCGCAGATGCGCCAGGCCCTGATGGGCCTGTCGCCTTGGCGCAAAGGGCCGTTCGACTTGTTCGGCGTGCATGTCGACACGGAGTGGCGCTCGGACTGGAAGTGGTCGCGCGTGGCTCCGCACCTGAACCTGCAGGGCAAGCGTGTGCTCGATGTGGGTTGCGGCAACGGCTATTACCAATGGCGCATGCTCGGTGCAGGCGCCGACATGGTCATCGGCGTTGACCCCAATTGGCTGTTTTTCTGCCAGTTCCAGGCCGTGCAGCGGTACCTGCCCGATTTGCCGGCCTGGCATCTGCCGTTTGCGCTGGAAGAGCTGCCAGCCAACCTGGAAGGTTTCGACACGGTCTTTTCCATGGGGGTGTTCTACCATCGCCGCTCCCCCATCGAGCACCTGCTGGCGCTCAAGGACTGCCTGGTCAAAGGGGGTGAGCTGGTACTGGAGACGCTGGTGGTCGAGGGCGACGAGCAGCAGGTACTGGTGCCTGAAGACCGCTATGCGCAGATGCGCAACGTCTGGTACCTGCCATCGGTACCGGCGTTGGAGCGCTGGTTGCGCCGTGCGGGTTTCAGCGATGTGCGCTGTGTGGATGTCAGTGTGACCAGTGTGGAGGAGCAGCGCAGCACCGAGTGGATGCGCTACCAGTCGCTGGGGGACTTCCTCGACCCGCACGACCACAGCAAGACCATTGAGGGATTGCCCGCCCCACGCCGCGCCACGCTGTTGGCGCGCAAATGAAGGCTTTGCGCAGAGTACTGCCAGTCAGTTGCTAACCGTCCTATCGCCGGCAAGCCGGCCCACCGGTATGGCGCAAACTTCAAGAACTGCGCTGTACCTGTGAGCCGGCTTGCCGGCGATGGGCCGCAAAGCGGCCCCAGACTGCCTGACTGACTGGTACTAACCCCTGCCCCGTCCGCAAACAGCCATGCAGCGATGATCAGCGCGAAGCTGCAACGATCAGCGCCTTCATCTCTGCCACCGCCGCCTTGAAACCTACGAACAGTGCATGGGCTACCAAGGCGTGGCCAATGTTCAATTCATTGATGCCCTTGATTGCCGCCACCGCCTCGACGTTGTGGTAATGCAGGCCATGGCCGGCATTGACGATCAGCCCCTGGCCGACGCCAAAAGCGACGCCATCGACGATCCTCTTGAGCTCCTCAGCCACCTCAGTTGGCGTTTGAGCATCGGCATAACGGCCGGTGTGCAATTCGATCGCCGGGGCCCTGACGCGGCGGGATGCCTCGATCTGCCGCTCGTCGGCGTCGATGAACAGCGACACTTCAGCGCCAGTGCGCGACAGGCGCTCTACCGCAGCCTTGATCCGTGCCTCCTGGCCAGCCACGTCGAGGCCGCCCTCGGTGGTCAGTTCCTGGCGTGTTTCAGGCACCAGGCAGATGTGTGCCGGGCGAATCTTCTCGGCGAACGCCATCATCTCTTCAGTGACGCCCATCTCGAAATTCATGCGGGTTTGCAACACGTCCTTGAGCAACACCACATCGCGCTCCTGGATATGCCGGCGGTCTTCGCGCAGGTGCACGGTGATGCCATCGGCGCCTGCTTCTTCGGCATCCAGCGCAGCCTTGACCGGGTCCGGATAGCGTGTGCCGCGGGCCTGGCGCAAGGTAGCCACGTGGTCGATGTTGACGCCGAGAAGCATACGGTTGCTGTGAGTCACGAAAGGCTCTCCTGAAGATTTAGCCCCACAGCATACGACGTGCTCAGCGCTTACGAAACAGTTCCCGACTGACCAGCGGTTTTGGCCCCAGATGGACCGCCAGCGCCTGACGCATCAGGCGCTTGGCCGCCAGCAGAGCACCAGGTGCATCCCAGTCCGCCTGGGCGAGGGCCAACAGCTGCGCGCCGTTGAACAAACCAGGCTGCACCAGGTAAACGCGTTCAAGGCCGGCATCGACCTGCAAGCGGTAAAGCCCATCAGCCTCGATGGGCTCGTCGCTGACGTCGTGGTCAAGCGCAAAGGCGTAGCCCAGGTCTTCCAGCAGGCGCCACTCGAAGGAGCGCAGCAGGGGCTCCAACGGCCGCCCGGCGGCCAGGGCCTGCAAGGTCAGTGCGTAGTGCTCGAAAAGTGCGGGTTGTGGTGCCTCGGCAGGCAGCAGGCGCATCAGCAGCTCATTGAGGTAGAGGCCGCTGAACAGTGCATCGCCATGCAGCCAGGCAGCGACGCCCATGCTGTCCAGGCGCCCGACGTTCTTGAGCTCACTGCGCCCGCGCAGTTCCACTTCCAGCGGCACGAACGGCCGCACCAGGCTGCCACCCTTGCCCCGTGCTCGGCGCAACACCGCGCGCACGCGCCCTTGCGGCGTGAAAAAGTCCACCAGCGCACTGGTTTCCTTATAGGCACGGCTGTGCAGCACGTAGGCTGGTTGGCCGACAGGTTGTTCCATGAAGTGTGGCCTGAAAGCAAAGCGGCCCGGAGAGATCCGGGCCACTGGAAGGGTTACAGGTCGCCGTAGCCCAGCGAGCGCAGTGCGCGCTCGTCATCGGACCAGCCGCCTTTGACCTTGACCCAGAGGTTGAGCATGACCTTGGCGTCGAACAGGGTTTCCATGTCCTTGCGGGCGTCGGAGCCGATGCGTTTGATGCGCTCGCCCTTGTCGCCAATGATGATCTTCTTCTGGCCATCACGTTCAACCAGGATCAGCGCATGGATGTGCAGCACATGACCCTGCTGCTTGAACTCCTCGATCTCCACGGTGATCTGGTAGGGCAACTCAGCACCCAGCTGGCGCATGATTTTCTCACGCACCAGTTCAGCGGCCAGGAAACGGCTGCTGCGGTCGGTGATCTGGTCTTCCGGGAAGAAGTGATCGTTTTCCGGCAGGTGCTTGGCGATCAGCGCCTCCAGTGCGTCGAGGTTGTGACCTTGCTGGGCAGAGATGGGTACCACCTCGGCATTGGGCAGTTGCTCCTGCAGCCACTGCAGGTGCGGGATCAGCTCGGCTTTCTCGTCCATGCGGTCGGTTTTGTTGACGGCAATGATCAGCGGGCCGGTCACGTACTGAACGCGTTCGAGCACCAGTTGGTCCTCATCGGTCCAGCGCGTACGGTCAACCACGAAGATCACCACATCGACGTCCTTGAGGGCCGCCGAGGCATTGCGGTTCATGTAGCGGTTCAAGGCCTTGTCGTTGGCCTTGTGCATGCCGGGGGTATCGACATAGATGGCCTGCACATCACCCTCGGTCTTGATGCCGAGCATGTTGTGGCGGGTAGTCTGTGGCTTGCGCGAGGTGATCGCCAGCTTCTGGCCGAGGATATGGTTGAGCAAGGTGGACTTGCCCACGTTGGGGCGGCCGACGATGGCCACGTAGCCGCAGCGGGTCGGATTGTTCTCAGTCATTGCCATTCTCCACGCCCAGGGCGATCAATGCGGCGGCGGCGGCGACTTGCTCGGCAATACGCCGGCTCACGCCCTGGCCACGGCTCTTGTTGTTCAGCAGCACCACTTCGCATTCGACGAAGAAGGTACGGCAGTGCGGTTCGCCCTGGATGTCCACCACCTCGTAGCGAGGCAGCTCACAGCTACGCGACTGCAGAAACTCCTGCAGGCGGGTTTTCGGGTCTTTGTTGGTATCGACCAGGGTCAGGCTTTCGAACTCGTCGGTCAGCCAGGCCAGCACGCGCTCGCGGGCGGTCTGCATGTCGGCATCAAGATAGATGGCGCCGATCAGGGCTTCGAGGGCGTCGGCCAGGATCGACTCGCGGCGGAAACCGCCGCTCTTGAGCTCACCGGAGCCCAGGCGCAGGTACTCACCCAGGTCGAAACCACGGGCCAGACGGGCCAGGGTCTCACCCTTGACCAGACGGGCACGCAAGCGCGACAACTGACCTTCGCGGGCCTGCGGGAAGCGCTCGAACAGCGCCTCGCCGGCCACGAAGTTGAGAATGGCATCGCCAAGAAACTCCAGGCGCTCATTGTTGCGCCCGGCGTAGCTGCGATGGGTCAGGGCCAGCACCATCTGGTCCTGGTCTTTGAAGGTGTAACCGAGCTTGCGCTCGAGACGGGCAAGGGAAGCACTCATGCAGCCACCCGCTGGTTGTTCAACGCGTTGTTCAAATCAACATCCTGAAAGACTGTTTGGCTGTGGCCCGTCGCGGCGAGCAACGAATCTCTCGATCCCTGAGAACACAGCCTATGTCAGAAATGCATTCGGCGCTGTCTGCTGGACAGCGCCGAAGGGTATCAATGGATCAGGCCGACCCGCGACAGGTTGGGCAAGTGGCTGAGCTTTGGCTCTGGCCAGCTCATCCAGACCGCGAAGGCCTTGCCGACAATGTTCCGGTCCGGAACCATGCCGTGCAGTTCCTTGGGAATGTTCGGGTCATCCCAGTAACGGCTGTCGTTGGAGTTGTCGCGGTTGTCGCCCATCATGAAGTAATGGCCAGCCGGCACGGTCCACTGCTGGTCCGGCGGCATGCGATAACGGGTCATTTCCTTGCGGATCAAGTGCTCGGTTTCGCCAAGCTTTTCCTTGAACAGCTCGGCGCTGCCCAGGGTTCCTGGCTCGGCACCGACCAATTGCTCGGCCACTGGCTGGCCATTGACGAACAGCCGCTTGTCGCTGGTGTAGCGGATCTGGTCGCCTGGCAGGCCCACCACACGCTTGATGTAATTGACGTTCGGGTCGCTTGGGTAGCGGAACACCATCACATCACCGCGTTGCGGGTCACCCACCTCGATGACCTTCTTGTCGATCACCGGCAGGCGAATGCCATACGAGAACTTGTTCACCAGGATGAAATCGCCCACTTCCAGGGTCGGTTTCATCGACCCCGAAGGAATCTGGAACGGCTCCACAAGGAAAGAGCGCAGCACCAGTACGATGAACAGCACCGGGAAGAACGACTTACCGTACTCGACCAGCAGCGGTTCCTTGTTCAGGCGCTCGACCACCGCCATTTCTGGCTGAGTGACACTACCCTGGTAGTTGGCGACCGCCGCCCGCCGGCGCGGAGCCAGGAACAGCAGGTCGATCAAGCCCAACAGACCGCAAACGGCTACGGCGATGACTAGCAACAGCGGGAAATTTAGCGACATAGGACCTAGCTATCCAACCTGAGCACGGCGAGGAAGGCTTCTTGTGGAATCTCCACGTTGCCCACCTGTTTCATGCGTTTCTTACCGGCCTTCTGCTTCTCCAGCAGCTTTTTCTTACGGCTGACGTCACCACCGTAGCACTTGGCCAGTACGTTCTTTCTGAGCGCCTTGACGGTTGTCCGCGCAATGATCTGGCCGCCAATGGCTGCCTGGATCGCCACATCGAACATCTGCCGCGGGATCAGTTCCTTCATCTTCTCGGTCAACGCACGGCCTTTGTAGGCCGCGTTGTCGCGGTGCACGATCAATGCCAGGGCATCGACCTTGTCGCCGTTGATCAGTACATCCAGCTTGACGAGGTTAGCCGATTGATAGCGATCGAAATGATAGTCCAGCGAAGCATAGCCGCGGCTGGTCGACTTGAGGCGGTCGAAGAAGTCCAGCACCACTTCGTTCATCGGCATGTCATAACGCACCTGCACCTGGCTGCCGAGGAACTGCATGTCGCGCTGTACCCCACGCTTCTCGATGCACAGGGTGATGACGTTGCCCAGGTGCTCCTGCGGCACCAGGATGGTCGCGGTGACGATCGGCTCGCGGAAGTCGGTGACAGACGAAACATCAGGCAGCTTGGACGGGTTGTCGACCACGATGGTTTCGCCGGTCTTGAGTTCCAGCTCGTAGATCACGCTTGGCGCGGTGGTGATCAGGTCCAGGTCGTACTCGCGCTCCAGGCGCTCCTGGATGATCTCCATGTGCAGCATGCCCAGGAAGCCGCAACGGAAGCCGAAGCCCAGTGCGTCGGAGCTCTCGGGCATGTACTGCAGCGACGAGTCGTTCAGGGTCAGCTTCTGCAGGGCGTCGCGGAAGTCCTCGAAATCGTCGGAGCTGACCGGGAACAGGCCGGCATAAACCTGCGGCTGAATCTTCTTGAAGCCTGCCAGCATTTCGACCTCGGGGGTCGAGGACAGGGTCAGGGTGTCGCCGACCGGCGCACCATGGATGTCCTTGATGCTGGCAATGATGAAGCCAACTTCACCGGCTTTCAGGTCAGCGGTCTGGGTATGTTTCGGGGTGAACACACCCACGCTGTCGACCAGGTGCACCTTGCCGGTGGACTTGACCAGGATCTTGTCGCCCTTTTTGACGCGGCCCTGGCGCACGCGCACCAACGAAACCACGCCCAGGTAGTTGTCGAACCAGGAGTCGATGATCAACGCCTGCAACGGGGCATCGATTTCGCCCACAGGCGCGGGGATGGTGTGGACCAGACGCTCGAGCACCTCGTCGACGCCCATGCCGCTCTTGGCACTGCACGCTACTGCATCGGTGGCGTCGATGCCGATGATCTTCTCGATCTCGTCCTTGACCCGATCAGGGTCGGCCTGGGGCAGGTCCATCTTGTTCAGGACCGGCATGACCTCAAGGCCTTGCTCGATGGCGGTGTAGCAGTTGGCGACGGACTGGGCTTCGACGCCCTGGCCGGCGTCCACCACCAGCAGCGCACCCTCACACGCCGCCAGGGAACGCGAGACTTCATAGGTGAAGTCGACGTGGCCGGGGGTATCGATGAAGTTCAGCTGGTAGGTCTTGCCGTCCAGCGCCTTGTAGTGAAGCGTGACGCTGTGGGCTTTGATGGTGATCCCGCGTTCGCGCTCCAAGTCCATGGAGTCGAGAACCTGAGCTTCCATTTCGCGTGCCGTCAGGCCACCGCACAACTGGATGAAACGGTCGGCCAGCGTCGACTTGCCATGGTCGATGTGGGCGATGATGGAGAAATTGCGGATATGACTCAAATCACTCACGGGTCAACACTCGAAAAGGCTGCGAGCCGGACGCCCGCCGAAAAATAGCCGGGAATTGTACCTCAACCAGCAGGGATATGGGAGATTCCTCTGACGCACGATACAGGCTGAGTGCCCCCAATAATTGTGAACGTTCATGAAAAAGGGCAGCCGAAGCTGCCCTTTGCGACTGACAAGCCGGCTTATTCGGCCAGCTTGAAGGTGATGAAGCTGGCACGGCCCTGGCGCAGCACGCGCATGGATACCGAACGGTTCTTCGGCAGCTCCTTGGCAATTTCGGTGAACTGCTTGGCCGAGGCGATCGCCTGGTTGTTCAAGTGGCTGATCACGTCACCTGGACGCAGGCCAATCATGGCAGCCGGGCCATCCTGGACTTCTTTGATGACCACGCCACCCTTGAGCTCCAGGGACTTCTTCTGCTCGGCAGTCAGGTCGGAGACGGACACACCCAGGCGGTTGCTGCTGCGCTCGGCACTGCCATCGGCACCCGTGCCGGTACCGATATCGGCATCGTCATCAGGCATCGCACCAATGGTCACATCCAGGTTCTGGCGCTTGCCATTGCGGATGATTTCCAGCTTGGCCTTGGCGCCAGCTTTCAGGGTGCCGACCAAGTGTGGCAGGTCGGCCGACATGACAATCGGTTGGCCGTTCATGCTCAGGATCACGTCGCCCACCTGCAGGCCGCTCTTGGCTGCCGGGCCATCTTCCAGCACCTGCGCCACCAGGGCGCCGGCCGGCTTGTCGAGGCCGAAGGATTCAGCCAGGTCCTTGTTGACCTCCTGAATGACCACACCCAGCCAGCCGCGGCTGACCTTGCCGTCTTTCTTCAACTGATTGGAAACATCGAGGGCGACATCGATCGGGATGGCGAACGACAGCCCCATGAAACCACCCGAACGGGTGAAGATCTGCGAGTTGATACCCACGACTTCGCCATTCATGTTGAACAGCGGCCCACCGGAGTTGCCCGGGTTGATGGCTACGTCGGTCTGAATGAAGGGCACATAGGTGTCATTGGGCAGGGTGCGGCCTTTGGCGCTGACGATCCCTTTGGTCACCGAATGATCGAAACCGAACGGCGAACCGATGGCCAACACCCACTCACCCACCTTGAGCTTCTCGGAGTCGCCCAGTTTGACGGTGGGCAGGTTCTTGCCGTCGACCTTGAGCAGGGCCACGTCGGTGCGCGGGTCGGTGCCGACCAGCTTGGCCTGCAGCTCGCTGCGATCCGACAGACGGACGATGATCTCGTCGGCATCGGCAACCACGTGGTTGTTGGTCAGCACATAGCCGTCACTGGAAATGATGAAGCCTGAACCCAGCGACTGGGCCTCACGCTGACGGTCACCTCGGGGCGAGCGCGGCTGCTGCGGTATGTTGCGCTCGAAGAACTCACGGAACATCGGCGGCAACCCTTCGAGGTCCGGCATCTGCCCGGCAGCAATACGGCGGTCCGGCAGTTTTTGCTTGGTACTGATGTTGACCACTGCCGGCGAGGCCTGCTCGACCAGAGTAGTGAAGTCAGGCAAGGCTTCCTCGGCCTGGGCAGTCAGCACCTGGCCGAGCATCAGCACGGCGGCGAACATCGATAGATAGGATTTCAAGCGTGGTATTGACATACGGCTCCCGTCACAACGAGCGTAGTTAACATAAGACCGCCTGCAAAAGCAGGAAAGGTCAGACTCCAAGAAGCCTGACCTATAGAAAATTTACAGATGGATTGCAAATGACAATGCTTTAATTTCATTTCAGCTGCATGTCCGTGCGCCTTGGCATGAGCCGAAAAAGGGCGCCATTACTGGCGCGCCTGAGCATCCTGTGGCCGCATCGAGAGTGCGACGCGTTCTGCGGTACCCAGCGGAATTTCGCCGACCACGGTGACCATCACCTTGCCCTTGGGCGTGTTCAGGCGACGTGAAACGGCAGAGGTGGGGCCCAGTTGAGTACGCACATCGGCACTGGCATCTTCGGTAACCGGCTCCAGAAACACCGAGAAGCGCGCCAGGCCATCGTCGTACATGAGACTGCTGACGGTGCTGTTGCGAGACGGGTCGCGCCGCACGGCGCTGTTGATCAGCTCGAAACCCGGCGGCAGCCAGTCCGAGCGCCAGCCTGCGACCGCTTCGGTCTTGGTGCTGGCCACCCGCTCCACCGGTTTGCAGGCGGCACTGGCCTTCAGATCGGCATCGGTTGGCAAGTCATCGGTATCCAGGCGCGTCATCTGGAAGCGTTCGAGCAATTGCCCCTTGTCGTTGAGCATCAACGAGCGCAGCGGCAGGCCGGTCTTGCTGTCCAGATGCAATTCGAATGCGTAGCGATGCTGGTCGCGCGGTGTCAGGGTGACAATGACCGCATCGCGCCCGGCAACACGTGACTTGCCTGCTAGAGCCAAGTCGTACCAGCTCATCAACTTGAGGGGGTCGAGCATGCGCGGCGCGGCATCAGGCAAGTCGCTCACACCACTTGCCAAGGCACCGCCAATACATTGCACCTTGCCATCCACGCGCACGATTTCCTGAGCGGTACCGTCAAGCTGCAACAGCCGCTCGCTGACCTTGCCGTCATGCACCCGATGCCAGATATCGTGGGAGGAGAAGCTGCCATTTCGTTCGTAAACGAAGGCGCCCTGATAACTCTGCTTCTGTTCGGCTTGTGCCAGCTTGCTCAGCCATTCGCTTGCCTCAGGCGACGAATTGGCTGCCAACGCTGGCACCGTCATGCAACTGCCTAAAAGCAGCGACAAGAGAGGTAGCGCGCGCATGATCCTCCTTACTTAGCGGTTTTCCAGGCTGGCGGCGCGGGCATACGGCAGGGCAGTTTCAGTACCCTTGAGCGCGGATTCCTGCGCATGCTGACGCAGGTAGCCCGGCAGACGCTGATCCCAGCCGGCCTGGTTCTGCAGCACGCCATTGGCCATCGGCCCGGTCGGTTGCTCACTGCTTTCACTATAGCCTGCCAAAACGGCTGGACCCTGAGTTTGTGGCATGCTCAGGCCCTGCTGGGCAGGTTGTTGCGCAGCCAGTTCGGCACCGGTGATCTCGTCCTGGTTGTACATGCGCACACCCGCCAGCACAGCGACAGTCACCGAAGCGGCAACGGCCAGACGGCCAATGCTGCGCCATGGGCCTTTGTTGACCTTGGCCGGCACGGCTTCGTCAGCCAGGGCGGCAGACACCGCCGAGGCGATATCCAGTTTCGGCAGCAACAGCTCCTTGTGCATCGCTGCGCGGGCAACCTGGTAACGCGACCAGGTGGCACGGGTTTCGGCATCGTCGACGGCGCTCAGCACCCGTCGCAATTCCAGTTCGTCCGCTTCGTTATCCATTACCGCGGACAGCGATTCCTGCAAAGCTTCACGACTCATGGCGGTTCCTCTCTTGGCTATCGCCGCTGTCTCAGGTTTCCTGCAACAAGGGCTGCAGGGCTTTGTCTATGGCCTCCCGAGCGCGGAAGATTCGAGAGCGCACGGTACCCACCGGACATTGCATGACACTGGCAATGTCTTCGTAACTCAACCCGTCGAACTCACGCAGGGTCAGTGCCGTGCGCAAATCTTCGGGCAGTTGCTGGATGGTGCGATGGACTGTGCCTTCGATTTCATCCCGCAACAGGGAGCGTTCTGGGGACTCGAGATCCTTGAGGCCATGATCGCCGTCGTAAAACTCCGCATCCTCGGAGCTCACATCGCTGTCTGGCGGCCGTCTTCCACGGGACACCAGATAGTTCTTCGCCGTGTTGATGGCGATGCGGTACAGCCAGGTATAAAACGCGCTGTCACCGCGGAAATTGCCAAGCGCACGGTAGGCCTTGATAAAGGCTTCCTGCGCCACATCCTGGGCCTCGTGGGTATCGTGAACGAACCGCACGATCAACCCGAGAATCTTGTGCTGATACTTCAGCACCAACAGATCGAACGCTCGCCTGTCGCCGCGCTGCACGCGCTCTACAAGCTGCTGATCCTCTTCCTGGGTTAGCATGAACACTCCTCAGTGGACTCGAAGGAGCGTTGCATCAGCCATCGTTCAGGCTTGCAAACATAGACTCGGGCTTTTCGCAAAAGTTCTCTCCTCCAAGCAAGTTTCCTGCGGCCCTTGACTGGCTCGCACGGAAGACGCAGCGCGGGCAAGGCCGGCAGCGTCGATAATCAGGTTTCGGATACGCAGGTGTCAGCCCGGATAGAGCCGCCGCCTCGCGTCGCCGCGCGAAATGATGGCGCACGGGCAGCCTTCCTAGGATTTCCAGCCATGTAGGAAAGTTCCCAGGAAGATTACCCTTACGTCGCAAGTGGCATGGAAATTGGCCACCACAGGCTGCTATAAAGGCAACCCGGCCGCTATTCACGATAGTTTCACAATGCCATCTACGCGTGACTATTGTGCCGTGCCCCCTCCAAAGATTACTAGTGTCCCGACATGAGCCAACAATTCCAACATGATGTCCTGGTGATCGGCAGCGGCGCAGCCGGTCTCAGCCTGGCACTCAACCTTCCCGCCCACCTGCGCATCGCCGTACTGAGCAAGGGCGACCTGGCCAATGGCTCGACCTTCTGGGCGCAAGGCGGCGTGGCGGCGGTGCTGGACGATTCCGATACCGTGCAGTCCCATGTCGAAGACACCCTCAACGCCGGTGGCGGCCTGTGCCATGAAGAGGCGGTGCGATTCACCGTCGAGCACAGCCGCGAAGCCATTGAGTGGCTGATCGAGCAAGGCGTGCCTTTTACCCGCGATGAGCACGCCAGCGTTGACGATGGCGGTTTCGAATTTCACCTGACCCGCGAAGGCGGGCACAGCCACCGGCGCATCATTCATGCCGCCGACGCCACGGGCGCGGCCATTTTCACCACGTTGCTGGAGCAAGCCCGCAAACGCCCCAATATCGAACTGCTCGAGCAACGCGTAGCGGTCGACCTGATTACCGAGCGGCGCCTTGGCCTGCCCGGCGAGCGGTGCCTGGGCGCCTATGTGCTGAACCGCAACAGTGGTGAGGTGGATACCTTCGGCGCGCGTTTTACCGTGCTTGCTACCGGCGGTGCCGCCAAGGTCTACCTGTATACCAGCAACCCAGATGGTGCCTGCGGCGATGGCATCGCCATGGCCTGGCGCGCCGGCTGCCGGGTTGCCAATCTGGAATTCAACCAGTTCCATCCGACCTGCCTCTATCATCCGCAAGCCAAAAGCTTCCTGGTCACCGAAGCCCTGCGCGGCGAAGGCGCCCTGCTGCGCCTGCCCAATGGTGAGCGCTTCATGCCGCGTTTCGACCCCCGTGAAGAACTGGCTCCGCGCGACATCGTGGCCCGGGCCATCGACCACGAGATGAAGCGCCTGGGTGTGGACTGCGTCTACCTGGACATCACGCACAAACCGGCCGACTTCATCAAAAGCCACTTCCCGACCGTCTATGAGCGCTGCCTGACCTTCGGTATCGACATCACCCGCCAACCGATCCCGGTAGTGCCGGCCGCCCACTACACCTGTGGTGGGGTGGTGGTCGACGATCGCGGCCATACCGACGTCCCGGGCCTGTACGCCATCGGCGAGACCAGCTTCACCGGCCTGCACGGCGCCAATCGCATGGCCAGCAACTCGCTGCTCGAGTGTTTCGTCTACGGCCGTTCGGCTGCCGCAGACATCGAGGACCGCCTGGCCCAGATCGCCATGCCCAAAGCCCTGCCCTGCTGGGATGCCAGCCAGGTCACCGACTCGGATGAGGATGTGATCATTGCCCACAACTGGGACGAACTGCGGCGGTTCATGTGGGACTATGTGGGCATCGTGCGCACCAGCAAGCGCCTGCAGCGTGCCGAGCACCGCGTGCGCCTGCTGCTGGACGAGATCGACGAGTTCTACAGCAACTACCGAGTAAGTAGGGACCTGATCGAACTGAGGAACCTTGCTCAGGTAGCGGAGCTGATGATTAGGTCAGCCATGCAACGCAAGGAATCTCGGGGTCTCCACTACACGCTGGACTATCCAGGGCTGCTTTCAGAAGCGAAGGATACGATCCTTACACCGACCGAATGAGGCACGTTAGGAAGCCTCAGCGTAGCACGGTAAGGCCCCGGTTTGTTACAGCTTTGGCGCATCTTTGTCCCATCGCTGGGGTCCTTATCGCCTGCCCGCGAGGGTCCTTAACGCGCCCACGGGCACCCATGCGAGGGCCTACGGGGGAGCCTGCGCGGGAAGTCTTGTAATGGTGACCTTTCAGATTTTTCTGTCAGATTCTCAAGGGGGCCTATGCGACCACAACCAGAACCCCAGTTGAACGGCCAGACAGACCCAGTAGAGGGCCTGTAGGTGGTCCATGGGGTTCTCCTTGAAGGGTTAGAGTGACTTGTGAAAGCGAACGTCTGTGAGTTCGTGTTGCAGGGCTACCTCAAGGAGGCGCTCATAGGTATGCGGCCAACTCCCTTGAGATTGGTCATTAGAAGCGCCTGATTGAAGCAAGGCATAGCATAGCGCCGCATGTGGTGTCAGAGACTGGACAGGCACCTTAGTGACTACCCGTTTGCCCTTGTAGGTGTAGCACAGTGTGACACTCATCGCGGGACCTTTTTGTGGGCAACTTAGCTATTGAGCATAGCCCGTCACGCTTCGTTTGAGGAAGTATCAATCAACGACCTCAGCGGGCCTTGAGACGCCTTGCAGCGGCCTTGATGTCCCTCATTGCGATTCGATAGTTGTCCTTCTCTCGTTCGAGCAGGTGAACCACAGCAGCCTGTATCGACACACGTTCAAACCCTGAGCCTTCCAGTTCAAGCCAGCGCTTGACGATCATGTTGGACAGCTTGAAGGAATACCGGGAGAGCAGCGTAAAGGTCAGCTCTTTGTCGAGGATGGTCAGCGGTAATAACTTGCTTTGACTGGACTGGTAGCTGGCCTCGACCCATTGAGGTGCCCCCAGATTTGGGGTCTCCCTTTCCAGCTCGTTGAGCATCTTTCGGATGTCTCTGAGTACATGGTCATGGCGCTTACCGGTGATCTCAGCGATCTCCAAGGACGACATACCGGGTAAGCCGTTGAGAGTCGTTGAGGATACCGCTCCGGCCTTGGAGATGTTCTCGAAGATGGTCGCTGTATTGGTGGTCATGGTCATAGTCTGTTTTCCTCTTGTTTGCTCCCTCAAGTTCGCTCCCACCGGCAGCCGAAAGACCCGACCAAGGGTTCTGCCGGTGGCATGAAGGAACAAACAGAAAGACTTTCGGTTAGATAGATGCCCAGCGACGGGCGATGATGCGGATAGGTGAAGCTGTGCCCCTGCCGGTCCCTCTTTAGGTCCGGCCTTACGGGGCTATCAGGGTTTCCCTTAGATCAGCTCAGGGTTTCCCTTCGATCAGCTCAGGGCAATGCGAGTGACCAGCGGGAACGGCACTTGAACGGTCTGAAGACGATCCTCGGTCAGAGCTACCTTGACCATGCCATTGGCGATGATGTCCACCACAGCCACGATCTCAAGGTCCCAGCCTTGGGCGTTTGGGTTGCGAGTCGCTTCAATCTTCCAGATGCTACCGTCTTGGCGCTCACGGTAGCTCAGCGAGGTGAAAAGCTTGGGCAACATGAAGACGCCGTGGTCGGTCCCAGTGTACGGCTGTACGCCCGCGCCAATGAGGTCCTCGATAGAGTCCTGACCAGCACGTTGAGCAGCACGCTCAAGAACAGCCACCAGTGACACGGGCAGCAGGATCACGAAGTCGCTCAGCGAGGTCCCTACAGTCTGGTTAACGTGGGTCGTGAGGATGTCGATGAGGTCCTCAGCGATCTCAGCAGGCTTACCCGTTGGTTTGGCCTCAGAGACGCTCTCAGTGCTTGGGGCAGTCGCCAAGATGGCAGCGACCTTACCGGCTGCGCTGTGCTCAATGTCACGAAGCATCTTGTCAGCGGTTTGCTCCATAGACTGGACGGTGAAGCCTGCCATCAGGTTGTGGTCAAAGATCGTAGCTCGGTGGCTGATGACCAATGCCTTGTCGGTCGCCTCGGTGAAGATCACAGAACCGGCCAGGACCTCGCCCTTCTCGACGGTCTGGTTATCCCAGTTCTTACGAGGGTCGAAGGTGACAGAGCGGTCGGCCATGGTGATGATTTGTTGCCCAGTGGCCTCAGAGCCAGCCGGACGGAACTCGCAAGGGGTTGCCTCCATGGCAGCCTCTCGCCACTCATCGCCGTTCAAGTAGTCCTCAGCGGCTTCCACAAGGGCCTCCACATAGACGGATACATCGGTGGCCGCTTGGGTCTCTGGGCGAACATCAGCAGTGTTGAATCGAATCGACCCAGTGTGCTCATCGGTGATGGCGGTGGTGTAGGTCGAAGGTTTGGTGTACTGGAATGGCTTAGTCATGGTTGTTTCTCCTGAATAGATGAATGAAGTGGTTGTGTGTCGAGGTGCTGTTACCAGCCAGCGCTATTGGCACGGGAGGCAGCACGGATACGGGCACCATGCTCACGAATGGCAGCGGCTCGGGCTTCCTTATCGGCCTTCGCTTGGGCGATCTCACGAGGTGTGTACTCACGGCAGCGCTCTTGATGCCAACGGGCCTCAGCCTCTCTCTGAGCCTTCTCTTGGGCCTTCTGGTATTGGTCTTGGCGGTACTCTCGGGCAACTACGGGAATCGCTTGGAGCGACAGACCGGCCTCATCGAACGCCTTAACGATCTCGAATTGCTGGCCCTTAACGGTCCCGCATTGGGCGACCAGCATGGGCAACATGATGTTCTCGACGTACTCACGGTTAAGGGTCTGGCCCGACACGGTGACTTCGTTCTTCAGGACTTTGGTGATGGTGATTTTCATGGCTGGGTTCTCCTGTGAGGTGACCCATTCGCTCAGCCTTGGTGCCATAGATGCGCACGACAAGACGGCAAGGAGAGAGCCGCGTGGGCACCTTCCAAGGCTGACGAATGAGTTCTTGATTTGAGGTTTGGATTCTGGTGATGCTGGTCGATCAGGACATGGCGGGCCTGAAGGGCATCGGTAATGCGAAGGGTTCAACCGTGGCAACGGCTGTGCAGCATTGGCAGAGAGAAATTATTTTTGTTATTGGTCGTTCTGTCTTACCCATAGTGAGGGTTTTTAACGACAACCTGACGGTTGCCTTCAAGTTGTGAGTGAGATTCCCTCGGGGCCACTCAATGGAATCCTCAAAGGCGTCACTGCGATTGCTTGAAGACAAAGCCCTTGGTCGAGCAGTTGGTTCAGGCGGTCGAGTGTTTTAGCGGGACACTTAACGAGGACTCTTTGAGCGAGACCCTCCATGTCGAAAGTTACTTCTCCTGCCTTATAGACTCTGAATGCGGCCCGGTAGTCGCTAAGGATGTTTCGTAGTTCGATGAGCTGGGCGCGGGCAGGTCGGTTGAAGACCATAGACAAGATGCTCAATTGCTCATCAGTGAGGCGTGAGTTAGCTGGACAGACGATGGTATTGGTCATGGTAGAGGTCTCCTTTCGGTTGTTCTTTAAGATGCCCTTTGAGATGACTGAGAGATGAGGGGAGTTGTAATTAACAACCCCTCTCCCTCTGGGTCTGGTCGATGAGCTGGTCGATTCCGATGGTCGTTGAGAGGTCGTTGAGATTTTCTTTATATTATCCGGCGTTAAGTCGCTAAGCCCCGAAATAGAGCCTCTGCGCCCACCTCGGCCACAATCTCTGCCTTGATGTCTGGGTGTCTCTCCACATACGAAGCGATCCCATGGGCAGCGTGTCGGGCAGCCTTGGCGATCCGCTGGGCGGTTCTCAAGGAATACTCATTGGTCTTGCAGGCGTCCGCTGTGATCTCCGAAAGGAACAACGCACCGATGACCGCTCGGGCCTTAACGTTGATCTTTCCGTTGGTGACTCCGGCACTGGTGATGATCGACCCAGTAACGATGTCGTCTACCCATGGCAGCGGATCGGGAATCGCAAGGAGGTACATATAGGCTGCGACAGGGTTAGCGTAGGTCGTCTTCTGGCGTCCACGGCCTCGCTTGGGTTCATCGCTTGGGGTCTCTTGGGGTTGCCATTGGGTCTCGCTGGAAAGGCCCTTGGCGGCTTTCTGGTGGTCCTCAGAGAGGGACTCATCGGCACGGCGCTCAGCGGCCCATGCCAGATACTGAGCTTCAAGGGTTGCCGGTCGGATCATATCCTTGCGGCGGATGACTTCGCCCGTGATCGGGTCAGTGTGAAGGATGGTGCCTGTTTCGTGATCGACGTGGCGGTGTAGTGGTCCGGGTTGGGTGAGCAGGGTCATGGTAGTGGTCCTCATATGGCCGCTGCGAACGTGCAGCCATAGTGAGGGTTTTTAACGACACCGATTCTCCAGCTCTAAACTCGGAGCTTTACGGCAGCCCTGTTCAATAGGCTCGCCAGACCTTTGCCACGACATAGAGAATGAATCCCAAGGCCATGAAAAAATTTCTATATTTATAGCTTGAGTTCGACCGATCAGAGTAGTCTTCCGCAAGCTGCTTGCCTCCAAGATATGAAACAGGGTCTCCCGCATTACGCCCCTGTAAAAAGGTAGTATTGAACTTCAAAACCTGGATTGTATTTTCGATGCGCCTGTGAGCAAAGAACGCTGCCAATCCAAGCACTACAAGGTCGATGAGAAAAAGCGTTTCTGGATTGAATCCGATTTTTCCATATGGATTGCTTTGAGCGAGATATGCACATGCGGCTGCTATCGCACCCAGTAAAAAATGGTCGGATTTGGATGACGCTTCGAGATATGCCTTGTGCAACTCTGTGACTTGTCCCATCTTCATTCCTTGTAGAGGTTGTGAGCTTTGGAGATACATACCAATGTCAGATTATCCGAACTTGAACGCCTTACTCAAAGCCTCAGCCATACGCCCCACCTCAACCGCACTGCCCGCCCCATACAGGTCATAACTGATCGACCCCGAAGCGTGCCCCAAGATCGACTCAGCGGTGCCCACAGGAATCTCAGCGGCTTTCAGAGCACCAGCCAGCGAGTGCCGTAGCGAATGGAAGGTTTGCGTCCGATCAGCTTTCACGCCCAAGACATCACGGATCAGACCATTGAGCAACTCAGAGAATCGCCCAGCGCCCAAAGCGAACAGGCGAGAGTCCGCCCTTTGGACAAACTCAAGGAAAGCCTTCAGGTCGAACCCATAGGCCCCATCGGTCAACGGGATGACACGAAGCGCATTCTTGGTCTTGGCTGTCTTGCCATCGTTCCTATTGATGTCGATGACCCAGACATCCCCGACCTGCTTAACATCGGCCTTCGTTAACTGCCTGAGTTCCTCGATACGGGTCCCAGTGATGACCCCAAGGGACAACGCCCAGCGCTGCCATGCGTCCACTGGCAGGGTCTTAGCGTGAGCCATGAGGGCCTTTACCTGATCCTGAGAGAACGCCTCACGGGAGCTATCAGCTCCTTTCGTTGGCTTCAGACCCTTGTCGAAGCTCTTATCGAGGTAACCGTTATGCACAGCCCAGTCCATGACAGTTGATAGCCGGGTCAGTAGCTTCTTCACCGTCGATGGCTTGCGGTCCTCAAGGAGTTTGTCCCGAAGGTTCTTCATGTCCTCCCGCGTATGGGCCTTCAAGTCCAAGTCACCGAGGATCGTAGCGATAGCCTCACAGGACGATCTCACGTCCCGCATGGTGCTGGCCTGAATGCTGTCTTTGCGTTCCTCCATGTACAGCGCAGACAGAGCCTTGAAGGTCAGCCGCTCAGATGAACTTACAGATAGGGACGGAGACAGGGCCACTGACGTGCTACAATGCTCATCCTTGAGACCCTTTACGATCTCCACCAGATTCCCAGACCTGCCCTTCATGCGCTCCTGAGACGCCTCAATGATCTCCAGTGCCTTACTCACAGCCCGTTGCTGATTGACGCTCAGGGGCAGCTTTGCGCTTGCCTCACGGAGGGCCTGATGGTGCTCATCGTTAATCATCTCGTAGGCAACCAGTGAGCTATCGCCATGGGCCATCGTCAGGCTGTACTCAGCGATGTCCAACAGACGCTCTCTCAGCTCATCCCATGACGCCTCTGGGTTGTCCAGATGGTAGGCCTTGAGGGTCGAGAGGATGTCTTGCGAGATGGTCATAGCGGTGGCCTTGTCGGTGGTCCTGAGTGACAGCGTGAAGAAGCCCTTAGCGGTGCCTTGAGGGCGAAGGCGAAGGTAATAGCGACCAGACCGGCGATAGTGGTATGGCTTGGCGAGGGCAGTTTGTAACAGGTTTGTCCCAGTTTGGGAGGGCTGGTTGATGGTCATCGGCTGAAACCCCTGTATCCATTGGGTTTAGCCTCATCACGTCGAGTTCTACAGCAACTACAAGGTCAGCCGCGACCTGATCGAGTTGCGCAACCTGGCACAGGTGGCGGAGTTGATGATCCGCTCGGCCATGCAGCGCAAGGAAAGCCGCGGGTTGCACTACACCTTGGACTACCCCGGGATGCTGGCTGAGGCCAAGGACACCATCCTGAGCCCAACCTGAGGGTCGATGCCGCTTTGGCAGGCAAACCGCAAGGGCAGACGCGGCGCCTGCCTAGCGGGCCGCGACCTCTGCCCACCGGCGCCGGCTGAATTTCAGCCGTACCCGCAGACGCCGATGCTGATCAGCCGCCGTGGCATCGCCGACAACGCACTGGCTCTCGGCCAGCCAGCGCCCAGGCCTTGTGAACCGCAATACCACCAGGCCCGGCAGCGCCACGCTGTCGCGACACAGGCGCACCGCCTGCCAGCCCCCGGCACGGCTGAAAAGCTGCCAGCCCGCTGCATCCCGGCGCAGGCCAGTGACGGCTTGAGCATGGGTCAGCAGTATGCGTCGAGGGATCACCCAGCGGGCGTGGGCCAGGCAAGCGCCAGAGACAGCGAGGGAAAACCACCAGGGCAGCGCACTCAGCCACAAGGCCAGCAACGCCAGCACCTGGCAGATCAGGTAGGCCGCCAGCAGCAGGCGCGAACCCTGCCAACGGCACTCGAAACATTCACTTGGGCTGGACACGGTCCAGAATGATGCGAACCATGCGCTGCAGCTCCGGGTCTTCGGACTCGGTACGCTCCATGAACCAGCCGAACATATCCTGATCCTCACAGCTCAACAGGCGAACGTAGAGTTCGCGATCGGCTTCGCTCAGGGTCGGGTAGACCTCCTGGGTGAAAGGCACCAGCAGTACGTCGAGTTCCAGCATGCCGCGACGGCTGTGCCAGAAAAGCCGGTTGAGTTCAGTTTGTTCGACCATGGGGCCCTCCTCAAATGGGCGGCCAGTATACAGCCAGGCGCACGAAGCGGCACGAGGCGTTGGTCTAGTCACCTACCTATTTTGTTACTGGCGTTCTATGATGGCCGCCAGTCTTTAGCCACCGCGATCCCCCATGGCCGATTCCGCTTTCTACTGCCCGCTGTCCCACGAGGGCATCCTCGCCGTCCGCGGCTCCGATGCCGGCAAGTTCCTGCAGGGCCAATTGACCTGCAACATCAACTACCTCAGCCCCGAGTACGCTAGCCTGGGCGCCCGCTGCATGGTCAAGGGGCGCATGCAGTCGAGCTTCCGCATCCTGCCCGAAGGCAACGGCTACCTGTTGGCCATGGCCAGCGAGCTGCTCGAGGCACAGCTGGCCGACCTGAAAAAGTACGCTGTGTTTTCCAAGGCCACGCTCAGCGACGAAAGCGCTGCCTGGGCGCGTTTCGGCCTGCAGGGCGGTGATGCGGCGCTGCTGGCCTTGGGTTTGAAGGTGCCGACCAACGCGGGCGCCACCGAACGCCATGAAGGCCTGATCGCCGTGGCCGTCTCCGAGGGGCGCGTGGAGCTTTGGGTACCGGCGGACGCCGCCGCCAGCGTGCGCGAAAAACTGGCAACCTCATTGCCTGAAGCACCGCTGAACGACTGGCTGCTGGGGCAGGTCCGTGCCGGCATCGGCCAGGTCATGGGCCCGACCCGTGAGCTGTTCATCCCGCAGATGATCAATTTGCAGGCGGTCGATGGCGTGAGTTTCAAGAAAGGCTGCTACACCGGCCAGGAAATCGTCGCGCGCATGCAGTATCTGGGCAAGCTCAAGCGACGCCAGTACCGCCTGCTGCTGGACCAGCAAGCTATTCCTGCCCCAGGGGCGCAGATCTTCTCGCCGACCCATGGCTCATCGGTTGGCGAAGTGGTCATTGCCGCTGGCACGGGCCAGGGCTGCGAACTGCTAGCGGTACTCAGTGCCGAGGCCGTGGAGGATGACAACCTGCACCTGGGCAGCCTGCAAGGCCCACGCCTGCAGGTTTCGAGCCTACCCTACGAACTGGATCGCGACCGGGAAATCCAGCGCTGACCAGCCCGCCACCCCTGCTGTAGAGAAGTAAATGAACAAGCTGGCCGAGATGGTTCAAGCACAGTTGCTGGCTGCCATCGCCAACGATGACCTGGTCCTGCCGACCCTTCCGGAAGTTGCCTTGAGCATCCGTGAGGCCGCCGAGGACACGGAAATCAGCGTTGCTGCCCTGAGCAAGGTGATTGGCCGCGATGCGGCCCTCTCCGCCCGCCTGATCAAGGTAGTGAACAGCCCCCTGCTGCGGGCGGCGATCGAGGTCACCGACCTGCATACGGCCATCACCCGCCTGGGCATCAACTACAGCTGCAACCTGGCCATCGGCCTGGTGATCGAACAGATCTTCCACGCACGCTCAGCGGCAGTTGAGCAAAAACTACGGGATATCTGGGCGAACAGCCTGGAAGTCGCGGGCATCAGCTATGAAATCTGCCGTCGTTTCACCCACCTCAAGCCTGACCAGGCTACCCTCGGCGGCCTGGTCAACCAGATTGGCGCGCTGCCGGTACTGATCTACGCCGAAGAGCACAACGAACTGCTCTCGGACCCGGTATGCCTGCACTACGTGATCGAGCAGATCCAGCCTGTGCTGGGGGACAAGATCCTTTCGTCATGGGAATTCCCCGAGCAATTGGTCAACCTGCCAAGCCAGGTGCAGGACCTGGACCGGCGCACCGACAAAATCGACTACATCGACGTGGTGCAGATCGCCCGCTGCCTCAGCCAGCGCGGGCGCAGCCGGCCTCTGGCGGCGTTGCCGGCCTATCGCCACCTGGGGTTGCCGTTTGGCACGGAGCTGGAGGTTGGCGAGCTGCTGGAAGCGCGCAGCATGCTGCGCTAGCCGTGCCTTGCCCGCCAACGGTGCCGCGCAGGCAAGGCCTCAGTCAGCGATAAAACTCACGCGCACTTTCAGCCCGCCCTTCTCGCCGTCGTGCAGACTGATCTGCGCCAGGTGCGCGCGACAGATCTCACCGACGATCGCCAACCCCAAGCCAGTGCCTTGGGCGCTGCGTCGATAGAAGCGCTCGAACACCCGCTCGCGCTCATCTTCGGGAATACCGGGGCCATCATCCTCGACCTCCAGTATCGCTGGCGCCAGCACCCGCAAGATCACGTTACCGCCCGCCGGGGTATGGGCCAGCGCGTTGTCCATCAGGTTGCTGAGCAATTCGTTGAGCAAGGTCGGCTCACCTTTGAGCCACACCGGCGCCGCGGCCTCCAGCGCCAAGGCCACACCGCGTTTATGCGCCAGCGGCGCCATGGCCATGCCCAGCTCGCGGGCCAGTTGGCTGAGGTCCAGGCGCTGAGCGCCACCCTCGGCGATTGCCCGGGCGCCATTTTCCACACGGGCCAACGACAACAGCTGGTTGGCCAGATGGGTCAGCCTGTCAGTGCCTTGGGCGGCAGACTCCAGCGTCTGGTGCCACTGTTCGGGCTGTTTCGCCCGCAAGCCCAGTTCGACCCGCGCCTTGAGGGCCGCCAACGGCGTGCGCAGTTCGTGGGCGGCCTCGGCAATGAATTGCGCCTGGCGCTCGAACTGCCCTCGCAAGCGTTCGGTGAAGTGATTCAAGGCACGCACCAGCGGGTCAAGCTCACGCTGCACCTGTACCAGCGGCAGCGCGCGCAGGTCATCCGGCTGACGCTCTTCCACGGCTTTGCGCAGACGCTCCAGCGGGCGCAGCGCCGCACTCACCGCGAACCAGACCATCCCCAATGCCCCGAGCGCCAGCATACCCAGGCGCAGCAGGGTGTCGGCCATCAGCCCACGGGCCATGCTCACCCGCGCCTCCTCGGTCTCGGCCACCCGGATTTCAGCCATGCCGTTCATGTTCGGCTCGCTCACAGCCTTGAGCAGGCTGACCACGCGCACGTCCTGCCCGAGGTAGGTGGCGTTGTAGAAGCGCGCCAGCGCCGGGTAATCGTCCGTACGCGGTGTGCCTGGCGGCGGGGGCGGCAGGTTCTCGTAGCCCGAGATCAGTTTCTGGTTGATGTCCAGCACCTGGTAGTAGATGCGCCCGGCACTGTCGTAGGCAAAGGTGTCCAGCGCCACGTAGGGCACGTCCGCGCTGAGGGTACCGTCGCGCTGGGACAGGCCGGCGGCGATGGTCCGCGCCGATGCCAGCAAGGTCCGGTCATAGGCCGTATCGGCAGCCTCGCGCCCATTCCAGTAGGCGCTCAGGCCGCTGGCCAGCATCAGCACGACCAGCAGCAGCGCCAGGTTGCCCAGCAAGCGCCCGCGCAGGCTGCCATTGTCACGCATCGCGGTGCTCGAGCAGGTAGCCGAGGCCGCGGAATGTGACAATGGCCACCGGCTGGCCGTCGAGCTTCTTGCGCAGGCGGTGGATGTAGATTTCGATGGCGTCAGGGCTGGCCTCTTCGTCCAGGCCAAAGACCTGGGCGGCCAACTGCTCCTTGCTCATCACCCGGCCGGGCCGGGCGATCAGCGCCTCGAGTACGCTCTGTTCACGGGAGGTCAGGGTCAAGGTGTCCTCGCCCAGGGTGAACCGCCGGGTATCAAGGTCATACACCAGCGGACCGCAGCGTTGCTGGCGCTCGCCGCCCAGTACGCTGCGCCGCAGCAGCGCCTTGACCCGTGCTTCCAGCTCGGTCAGCTCAAAAGGTTTGGCCAGGTAGTCGTCGGCGCCCAGGTTCAGGCCATGCACCCGGTCCTTCACATCGCTGCGCGCAGTCAGCATCAGCACCGGCAGGGTCTTGCCGCGCCCACGCAGGCGGGCCAGCACTTCAAAGCCGTCCATGCGCGGCAAGCCCACGTCGAGCACGGCAACGGCGTACTCCTCGCTGGCCAGCGCCAGGTCGGCGGCCACGCCATCATGCAGCACATCCACGGTCAAGCCATGGCTCTTCAGGGCCTGGGCCACGCTTTCGGCCAGTTGTACGTGGTCTTCGACCAGCAGCACACGCATCGGATTCTCCCTGCTCGGGTGGGGCGGTGGCGCGGAGTGTACCGCTGTCGCCCGGTCTGTGAAGCCCCTCGTAACAAACCTTTCAGGCTGAAAGGTTAGCGAAAGGTTCGTTACCTAGCATCGCACCACGGTCGCCCCATGCGCCGAAAAAAAGCACCAGCAAGGTGCAACCAATAAGAACAATAACGGAGTCATCCTCGATGCTGTCATCGCAGCCGCAGGCGTTCGCGCCTACCCGTTCCCTTTCCGCACGCCCATACGCCTACGCTTGTGCCTTCGCGCTGGCCGGCGTCGCCCCGATGAGCCAGGCCGCCTTCTTCGAAGACAGCACGGCAACCTTCGAAACCCGCAACATGTACTTCAACCGCGACTTTCGCGACGGCACCAGTGCGCAGCAGTCCAAGCGCGACGAGTGGGCCCAGGGCTTGATGCTCAACTTTGAGTCCGGCTACACCGACGGCACCGTGGGCTTTGGCCTGGACGCCTTGGGCATGCTCGGCATCAAGCTCGACTCAAGCCCCGACCGCGCAGGCTCTGGGCTGTTGCCGACCCACGATGATGGCAAGGCCGCCGATGAGTACTCCAAACTCGGCCTGACCGGCAAAGTGAAAGTGTCCCAGACCGAACTGAAAATCGGCTCGCTGATCCCCGAACTGCCGACCCTGCAGCCCAACGACGGGCGCATTCTGCCGCAAACCTTCGAGGGCGGCCTGGTCACCTCCAAGGAGATCAAGCACCTCACCTTCACCGGCGGGCGGCTGGAGAAGGTCAAGGATCGCAATGACACCAACTGGGAAGACCTGGCCCTGAACAACAAGAACGGCCGCTTCGGCGGCACGTTCTCGGCCGACAACCTCGACCTGGGGGGCGTCGACTACCAGTTCACCGATCGCATCACCGGCAGCTACCACTTCGCCCAACTCGACGACATCTACCGCCAGCACTTCCTCGGCATGGTCGCCACCCAGCCTTGGGGCCCGGGCACCTTCGGTGCCGACCTGCGCCTGGCCGTGAGCGACGATCAGGGCCAGGCCAAGGCCGGTAGCATCGACAACACCACCGTCAACGGCATGTTCAGCTATGCCTTGGGCGGGCACAAGGTGAGCGCCGCCTACCAGCACCTGTCAGGTGACAGCGCCTTCCCTTATGTCGATGGTGCCAACCCATACCTGGTCAACTTCGTGCAGATCAACGACTTCGCCGGGGCCGACGAGCGCTCGTGGCAAGTGCGCTACGACTACAACTTCGCGGCGCTGGGCATTCCGGGCCTGACCTTCATGACCCGCTACATCAACGGCGACAACGTCAGCCGCGCCGATGGCAGCGAGGGCAAGGAGTGGGAACGTAATACCGAGTTCAAGTACGTGGTTCAAAGCGGCCCGTTGAAAAACGTCGCCGTGCGCCTGCGCAACGCGACCTTCCGCTCGAATTTCGCCCGCGATGCCGACGAAGTACGGCTGCTGGTGAGCTACAGCGTCGCCCTGTGGTAACCCATAACAACAACGCTAACGGAGATAGACGATGACCTTTTCATTGCGCCGCCTCGCCCTGGCTACCGGCTGCCTGCTGCTGGCCGGCCATGCCATCGCCGCCGAACCCAAACGCCCCGAATGCATCGCCCCGGCCTCGCCCGGTGGCGGCTTCGACCTGACCTGCAAGCTGGTGCAAAGTGCCCTGGTGCAGGAGAAGATCCTCAGCAAACCGATGCGCGTCACCTACATGCCAGGTGGTGTCGGCGCAGTGGCCTACAACGCGGTGGTAGCGCAGCGCCCAGCGGATGCCGGCACCTTGGTGGCATGGTCCAGCGGCTCCTTGCTCAACCTGGCCCAGGGCAAATTCGGCCGCTTCGACGAAAATGCCGTGAAATGGTTGGCGGCGGTCGGCACCAGCTACGGCGCCATCGCGGTGAAAAGCGATTCACCCTACAAGACCCTGGATGACTTGGTCGCAGCGCTGAAGAAAGACCCGAGCAAGGTGGTGATCGGCTCTGGCGGTACCGTCGGCAGCCAGGACTGGATGCAGACAGCCCTGATCGCCAAGGCCGCCGGCATCAACCCGCGCGACCTGCGCTACGTGGCCCTTGAAGGTGGCGGTGAGATCGCCACTGCGCTGCTCGGTGGCCACATCCAGGTCGGCTCCACCGATATCTCCGACTCCATGCCCCACATCCAGAGCGGCAACATGCGCATCCTCGCCGTGTTCTCGGAAAACCGCCTCGACGAGCCGGAGATGAAAAACATCCCAACCGCCAAGGAACAGGGCTACGACATCGTCTGGCCGGTGGTGCGCGGTTTCTACCTTGGGCCGAAAGTGAGCGACGAGGAGTATGCCTGGTGGAAGGACTCCTTCGACAAGATGCTTGCCTCTGAAGACTTCGCCAAGCTGCGTGACCAGCGCGAGCTGTTCCCGTTCGCAATGACCGGCGCAGAGCTGGACACCTATGTGAAGAAGCAAGTGGCGGACTACAAGGCACTGGCCAAGGAATTTGGCCTGGTTCAGTAAGCCTGGGCGCCTGTACTGGCCACATCACCGGCAAGTCGGCTCCCACGGCTACAGCGTAGGGAGCCAGCGTGCCGGCGAAAAGGCCTGCACGGCCACTGCAACCTCAATGAGGATTCCCAATGATCCTGCAACGCATCTTCGCCCTGGCTCTGCTGGCGCTGTGCGCCGTCCTGGCCGTGATGGCCTGGCCCTACCAGGCGGCCTTTTCCTACGAACCGGTCGGCCCACGGGCCTACCCGCTGCTGATGCTTGGCCTGATGAGCCTTGGCCTGCTCTATCTCGCCATACGCCCCACGCCCATCGTGCACAAGGACGACGAGCCTGCGCTGGACCGCGCGACCCTGACCAAGATTGCTATCTGCGTCGGCCTGCTGCTGGTCTTCGCCAGCACCTTTGAAGCCTTGGGCTTCATCCTCAGCGCCATCCTGGTTGGCATCCCCATGGCCCGCTTGTACGGCGGCCGCTGGTTGCACAGCACCCTCGTGGTGGTGGGCATGAGCCTGTTCCTCTACTGGCTGTTCGACCGCGTGATGGATGTGCCCCTGCCCCTCGGCCTGCTGAGCGTACTGGAGAACTGACAGATGGATACCTTGAGCTACCTGGGCCAGGGCTTCGGCGTTGCCCTGACCCCCTACAACCTGGTTACCGCCCTTTCGGGCACCCTCATCGGCACCGTGGTCGGCCTGCTGCCGGGCCTGGGCCCGATCAACGGCGTGGCGTTGCTGATCCCGATCGCCTTCGCCCTCGGCCTGCCCCCAGAGTCGGCACTGATCCTGTTGGCAGCGGTGTACCTGGGCTGCGAATACGGCGGGCGGATCAGCTCGATCCTGTTGAATATCCCGGGCGAAGCCTCGACCGTGATGACCACCCTGGACGGCTACCCGATGGCCCGCAACGGCCTGGCTGGCGTTGCCCTGTCGCTGTCGGCGTGGAGTTCGTTCATCGGCGCACTCATCGCCACCTGCGGCATGGTGCTGTTCGCCCCGCTGCTGGCGAAATGGGCGATCGCCTTCGGGCCGGCGGAGTACTTCGTGCTGATGGTGTTCGCCATCGTTGCGTTGGGCGGCATGGCCGGGGACAAACCGCTGAAGACCTTCATCGCCGCCCTGATCGGCCTGTTCCTGTCAGCGGTGGGCATCGACGCCAACAGCGGCGTATACCGCTTCACCGGTGACAGCGTGCACCTAGCCGACGGTATCCAGTTCGTGGTGCTGGTGCTGGGCCTGTTCTCGATCAGCGAAATCCTGCTGCTACTGGAGAAGACTCATCATGGCCACCAGGCGGTCAAAGCCACGGGGCGCATGCTGTTCAACTTCAAGGAAGCGGCCTCGGTGTTCGTCATCAATGTTCGCTGTGGCGTGCTTGGTTTCATCATGGGCGTGCTGCCAGGTGCGGGTGCGACCCTGGCCAGCGCCGTGGCCTACATGACCGAGAAGCGTATCGCCGGCGAAAGTGGCAAGTTCGGCAAGGGCGATGCCCGTGGCCTGGCTGCCCCGGAAACGGCCATCGGCGCGTCCTGCTGCGGCGCCCTGGTGCCGATGCTGACCCTGGGCGTTCCCGGCTCGGGCACCACGGCGGTGATGATCGGTGCACTGACCCTGTACAACATCACCCCCGGCCCCCTGCTGTTCGAACAGCAACCTGACATTGTCTGGGGGCTGATCGCTTCGCTGTTCGTCGCCAACATCATGCTGGTGATCCTGAACATCCCGATGATCCGCATCTTCACGCGCATCCTCGCCGTACCGAACTGGGCGCTGGTGCCGGTAATCGCGATCATCACCGCGATCGGTGTGTACGCCGTGCACGCCACCACCTTCGACCTGTTCCTGATGGTCGGCATCGGCATCATGGGCTACATCCTGCGCAAGCTGGACTTCCCGCTCTCGCCCATCCTGCTCGGCTTCATTCTGGGCGGCCTGATGGAGCAGAACCTGCGCCGTGCGCTGTCGATTTCCAATGGCGAACTGGGCATTCTGTGGTCGAGCTCGATCAGCATGGGCATCTGGGCACTGGTGGTGTTCATGCTCTGCCTGCCGCTGCTGCGTATCTGGCGCAAGCGCAGCCTGCAGCGCCGGGCGATGGCCGATGCCTGATCGGTCGTTACCGCTGTACTGGGCGACAGGGCTGGTCGGCCTGGCGGGCGGGTATCTCGCCAGCCTGGTCGGCTGGCCCTTGCCCTGGATGGTCGGCGCCTTGCTGGCGATCATCCTGGTGCGCTGCCTGACGCCCTGGCAACTCTCGGAAATCCCCAATGGCCGCAAATGCGGCCAATGCATCATCGGCCTGGGTATCGGCCTGCACTTCACCCCTGCCGTGATCGAACAGGTGGCCAGCCATTTCGTGCTGATCTTCTTTGCCGCGCTGCTAACCACGGTTTCCAGCGGGGTGGGCGTCTGGTTGCTGCGGCGTACCGGCGAAGACCGTGCCACGGCATTTTTTGCCAGCATGCCCGGGGGTTCCGGGGAGATGGTCAACCTCGGCGCACGTAACGGCGCGGTGCTCAGCCAGGTGGCTGCGGCGCAAAGCCTGCGGGTGCTGGCGGTGGTGCTGTGCGTACCGGCGCTGTTCAAGTTCCTGATCGGTGACGGTGTGCCGCTCAATCATACCGCCAGTGTGAGCTGGGGCTGGCTGGCACTGATCGCACCGCTGGGTGTGGCGGTCGCTCTCGCCTGGCAGCGCTTGCGCCAGCCCAACCCCTGGCTGTTCGGGCCGCTGCTGGTGGCCGCCACGCTAAGCCTGGCGGGCAACCTGCAGATTGCCCTGCCCGACGGTGCCAGCCAGATCGGCCAATGGTTGATCGGCAGTGGCCTGGCCTGCCACTTCAGCCGCACATTCTTCCGCCGAGCGCCGTCGTTCTTGCTGCGCACGTTGCTCGCCACCGCGCTGTGCATGTTGATCGCGGGCGCTGCCGCCTGGGGGTTGAGCGTGATGACTGCGCTGGATCTGCGCTCGCTGACGCTGGGCATGATGCCGGGCGGCATTGCCGAGATGAGCCTGACCGCAGAGACGTTGCAGTTGTCGGTGCCGTTGGTGACCGCATTGCAAGTGATGCGCTTGCTGTTCGTGCTGTTTCTGGCCGAACCGCTGTTCAGATGCTGGGTGAAAGGCCAGGACTGAAGCGAACGCACCATTTGTGGGAGGCGACCTGAGGTTGATGTCAGACAGTCAATGTGATCAGGGCTGCTGCGCAGCCCATCGCCGGCGAAGCCGGTGCCATGCAGCGCTGCATCGACATCGCAGGCAAGGCAGCCGCTCACTCCCCCCTCAGAGCCCCCCTGCCCTTCAAAGCGGCGGCAACGCCCAGTTGATCGGCGCCAGGCCACGCTGTTCGAGGAAGCCATTGGCCCGGCTGAAATGCCCACAACCCAGGAACCCCCGGTACGCCGACAGTGGTGAGGGGTGCACCGACTTCAATACCAGATGCTTGGTGCCATCGATCAGCTTCTGCTTGCTCTGGGCATGCGCGCCCCACAGCAGGAACACCACGTTCGAACACTGCTCGCTGACCACCTGGATGATCCGGTCGGTAAAGAATTCCCAGCCTTTCTTGGCATGCGAAGCGGCATTGGCGCGCTCGACGGTCATGGTCGTGTTGAGCAGCAGCACCCCCTGCTCGGCCCAGCTTTGCAGGTAACCATGGCTGGCAATGGGGATGTTCAGGTCGCGCTGCAGTTCCTTGTAGATGTTGACCAACGACGGCGGGGTCGGCACACCCGGCTGCACCGAGAAGCACAGGCCGTGAGCCTGGCCCGGGCCGTGATACGGGTCCTGGCCGAGGATGACGACTTTCACCTGATCGAGCGGGGTGGAGTTGAGCGCATTGAAGATCATCGGGCCGGGTGGGTAGATTTCCTTGCCAGCGGCATACTCTTGGCGCAGGAATTCACGCAGCTGGTGCATGTAGGGCTGGTCGAACTCGGCCCGCAGGGCGTTTTTCCAGCTGGGTTCGAGTTTGATGCGATCGTCGTCAGTCATGGGGCCATCCGTAAACAATGGCGCGACACTAGGTAAGCCATCTGCCCTTGTCAATCGGTCCGACCTGTGGCCTGCATGATCGCCCAGGCAAGCCATACTTGAGCGATGACTTGAACGAGGTAGCCATGACCATTCACTGCGAGGTACTTACCGGCGCCGATGGCGCCCGCATCGGCATTGCCACACTGGACGCGCCCAAGGCGCTCAATGCCCTGAGCCTGCCGATGATCGAAGTGCTCGGCGAATACCTGCAGGACTGGGCACGCGACCCGGGCGTAGTCTGTGTATTGCTGCGTGGCAACGGCGCCAAGGCATTTTGCGCCGGCGGCGATGTACGGGCACTGGCCCAGGCCTGCCGCGACCACCCTGGCAGCGTGCCACCGCTGGCAGCCACCTTCTTCGCCGCCGAATACCGCCTCGACTATCTCCTGCACACCTACCCCAAGCCGTTGCTGTGCTGGGGCCACGGCCATGTACTGGGGGGCGGCATGGGGCTGTTGCAGGGGGCCGGGGTACGCATCGTCACGCCCAGCAGCCGCCTGGCTATGCCAGAAATCAGTATTGGCCTGTACCCCGACGTGGGCGCCAGCTGGTTTCTTGGGCGCCTGCCGGGCAGGCTTGGGCTGTTTCTGGGGCTGACCGGCGCCCCCATCAACGCCCGGGACGCCATCGACCTGGGCCTGGCGGACCGATTCTTAGGCGAGCATCAACAAGACGGGCTTATCGAAGAGTTGTTGCAACTCAACTGGCAAGAACAGACCGACCTGCAGTTGAACAGCCTGCTCAAGGCGGAGCAGCACCGTGCCTATGCCGAACTGCCGCAGGCGCAGTGGTTGCCGCGGCGCCAGCTGATCGATGCCCTGCTCGATGTTGCCGACCCGGCGGCCGCGTGGCGGGCACTGGAGGGGCTCAAGCAGCATGAAGACCCCTTGCTGGCCGCCGCTGGCCAACGCCTGCACGAGGGCTGCCCGCTCACGGCGCACCTGGTCTGGGAACAGATCCGTCGGGCCAGGCATCTGTCATTGGCCCAGGTGTTCCAGATGGAATACAGCATGAGCCTCAATTGCTGCCGTCACCCCGAATTCAGCGAAGGCGTGCGCGCCCGCCTGCTGGACAAGGACAACCAGCCACGCTGGCACTGGCCGGATGTCACGCAAGTGCCGGCGGCGGTGGTCGAGGCCCATTTTGAGAAGGTATGGGAGGGGCGCCATCCTTTGGCAGATCTTGCCTGACCGGGGCCGCTATGCCCCTCCCGACAAACCTTCACCGTTGCCAGTTGCGGTCACCTGAGCGCCTACCCTCCGGACGGCGATCACGATCACCCCGGCCATTGGAGTGCCAGCGGTCGTTCTGATACCGCCGGCTGTCATTGCGGTAATCATGCCGGTCGCGATCACGGCCGTAGTCATAACGCTGGCGATTGCCATAGTCGTAACGCGGGTTGCCATGCCACTGCTTCACCCCCGGCTGAGGGTGCGCACGGTATTGCGGCACCGGCGCAGGCCGGTAGTAGCGCGGCGCCGGCTGGTAGTAGTAGCGCGGCTGGGGGGCGACGTAATAGCGGTCATGACGGTAATAACCCGGCGAGACATACCGGTCAGCGGTGTAGTAATCGGTACGATAATAACGGCCACCCTCGTGGTAGGGCACGCACGCGCTTGTCATCAGGCCCAACAGGGCGATCAACAGAATTCGATAGGACATGGCGGCCTCCTGGACCGCTGGGGTGCCCGCACAGCGGCGCTGCCGAGCGTCGACGCCAAAGCGAACATCGACAAGGAATAAGACATTGTCGCCATCGTGCAGTGCCATTTCCGCAATAATTTGAAATAGCTTGGATACCCCCAATAAACCTGCAGTCTTTTCCCAGGCTTATCACTAGAATGATCGCCTCGGCACACATCACGGGATGATCATGCCCTCACGTTCCGCTCTGTTCGCGCACCGCTCGCTGATCCTCACCATCTTGATGCTGCTGGCCTGCGGTTTCATCGCCACCTCGCTGCTCAGCTATTTCGCCTCCCGCAGCGCGATCCGCGATGGCATCGTCAACACTGAACTGCCGCTGACCTCCGACACGGTCTATTCGGAAATCCAGAAAGACCTCATCCGCCCGGTACTGATCGCCTCGATGATGGCCCAGGACACTTTCCTGCGTGACTGGGTGCTCGCTGGCGAGCAGGACACTCAGCGCATCACGCGCTTCCTTGGCGAAGTCATGGGCAAGCAGGACACCTTCACTTCGTTCTTCGTCTCCGACCGCACCCTGACCTATTACCAGGCCAAAGGTGTGCTCAAGCAGGTCGAGCCCGACAGCTGGCGCGACGCTTGGTATTTCCGCCTGCGCGACCAGAAAGCACCCTATGAAATCAACGTCGACCTGGACATGGCCAACCAGGACAGCCTCACGGTGTTCATCAACTACCGCGTGCTGGACTACCAGCAGCGGTTCATCGGTGCGACCGGGGTGGGTCTGAGCGTGGACACGGTGGTCAAGCTGATCGACACCTACCAGCGGCGTTACCAGCGTTCGGTGTTGTTCACCGATGCCAAGGGCAAAATCTTGCTCACTGGCTCCGACGGCGGGCCGCATGGCCTGCGGGTCGGCCAGCCACTGCGCGACAACCCCGAACTGGATGCCTTGCAGGCGCAGCAGCCGGTACCCGCCGAGGGCAGCCATGAATACAAAGACAGCGAGGGCCACAGCCACTTTCTCAACGTAAGGCACCTGCCCGAACTTGACTGGTACCTGTTGGTGGATAAACGCGAGGCCGGCGCTTTGGCGCGCATTCGCCACTCGCTCTACCTCAACCTGGCGATCTGCGCGATGATCAGCCTGGTGGTGGTGTCGCTGCTGCATGCCATGCTCAGGCGCCATCAGGCCAGTATCGAGTCCCTGGCCACGCTCGACAGCCTTACCGGGCTGCCCAACCGGCGCAGCTTCGATCTGCTGGCGGCAAAAGCCTTGCAACAAGCCCAGCGCGATTGCGCCCCGCTGGTGGCGCTGTTGATCGACCTGGACCACTTCAAGGCGCTCAACGACAACCACGGCCACCTGGCAGGCGACGAAGTGCTGCGCCAGTTTGCCAATGTGCTCCAGGGCAGCCTGCGCCAGTCGGATATACTGTGCCGCTGGGGCGGCGAGGAGTTCATCGTGCTGCTGCGTGAAACTCAAGGCCGGCAAGCGATCGACGTGGCGGAGAAGATCCGTCGGCGTACCGAGCAACTGACCTTCAGCCATGACGAACAGCCGTTGCGCCTGACCACCAGCATAGGCCTCAGTGGCCTGCAGCCGGGCGATACCCTACAAGCCCTGCTGACCCGCGCCGACCGTGCGCTTTATCGTGCCAAGCAGGCCGGCCGCAACCGCGTCTGCAGTGAAAATCCCGGACTTGTGTATGAATGACAGCCAGCACTGCCCTGCCTGTGGCGCCCTCAACCAGTGCACCCTGGCCGACCCACGCACCGCAGCCGCAGCCTGCTGGTGCTACGCGGTGACAATCGACCCTGCCGTTCTGCAGGCTCTGCCAGAAGAACTGCGCGACAAATCCTGCCTGTGCCCGCGCTGCGCCGCAGGCGCCGGCCTGGCCGAGGACGCGCCTGCACGGATCGAGGCAAAAAAGCGCTAGACTGCGCGCCCCTCCCTGGACCACCTCAACGCCATGCGCCTCGACCGCTTCCTTGCCAACCTGCCCAGCTACAACCGCCAGCAAGTACGCTTGCTGCTGGTACAGCGCCGCGTGCGGGTGGATGGCGAAACGGTAACCGACCCGCAGGCCGAAGTCCGTGTGTTCAGCCGCATCGAGGTGGATGATCTGCTGCTGCAGGCCGGGCGCCCGGCGCGCTACCTGATGCTGCACAAACCGCCCGGCTGCGTCAGCGCCACTCACGACCCACAGCACCGCACCGTACTCGACCTGCTGCCTGCGCCGTTGCGCGAGGACCTGCACATTGCCGGGCGGCTCGACTACAACACCACCGGCCTGATGATCCTGACCAACGACGGCCAGTGGTCCCGGCGCCTGACGCAGCCGGCGACGAAGCTGCCCAAGCGCTATCGGGTGGAAACGGAAGATGAAATCGGCGCGCACTACATCGACACGTTTCGCGCAGGCTTCTACTTCGCCTTCGAAGACCTGACTACCCTCCCCGCGCACCTGGACATCCTTGGCCCGCGTACGGCGCAGCTGTCCATCACTGAAGGGCGTTATCACCAGGTCAAGCGCATGTTCGGCTACTTCGACAACAAGGTTGTGGGGCTGCACCGCGAAACCATGGGGGCGATACAGCTCGATCCAGGCTTGGCGCCGGGCGAATTCCGGGCGCTCACGGCTGCAGAAATCGCCTCGGTCTAGAGCGGTTCAGGCACGGTCAACACGTCGTACGACCGCCCGGCGAGAAAAGTCACAATTTTATCCAGCCGGCACTTGCGGGATGCCAGACCCGATGCTTGACTCCTAACTTGTCGGTCCGCGCGTGACTCGTCGGTCACGCTGCGCGCCAAGACATCTTTTTGTCGGCTACCCAAGGCCTCGATGCCTTGGAGCACGGCAGATTGCCCGCCAAAAACAATACCGTCGACACGTGTGCCAAGGATCGACACAGGGCCCGGTAATTCCTTCAGGCAAATGCCTACCTGTCATAAAGAACGTGCACCCTAGGTGACGCGAACACCCTTTTTGCGCCAGGAGTCGATGACATGAGGCCAGAAATCGCTGTACTTGATATCCAAGGTCAGTATCGGGTTTACACGGAGTTCTATCGCGCGGATGCAGCCGAAAAGACGATCATCCTGATCAATGGCTCGCTGGCCACCACGGCTTCGTTCGCCCAGACGGTGCGTAACCTGCACCCACAGTTCAATGTCGTGCTGTACGACCAGCCCTACTCGGGCAAGTCCAAGGCGCACAACCGCCAGGAACGCCTGATCAGCAAGGAAGACGAGGCGCATATCCTGCTTGAGCTGATCGAGCACTTCCAGGCCGACCACGTGATGTCGTTCTCCTGGGGCGGTGCCTGCACCCTGCTGGCGCTGGCGCACCAGCCGCGTAGGGTGAAAAAGGCGGTGGTCAGCTCGTTCTCGCCGGTGATCAACGAACCGATGCGCGACTACCTGAACCGCGGTTGCCAGTACCTGGCTGCCTGCGATCGCTACCAGGTCGGCAACCTGGTCAACGACACCATCGGCAAGCACTTGCCATCGCTGTTCAAGCGCTTCAACTACCGGCACGTCAGCAGCCTGGACAGCCATGAATATGCGCAGATGCACTTCCACATCAATCAGGTACTGCAGCATGACCTGGAACGGGCACTGCGTGGCGCACGTAACATCGACATCCCGGTGCTGTTCATCAACGGCGACCGTGACGAGTACACCACAGCCGAAGACGCTCGCCAGTTCGGCAACCATGTCGACAACAGTCACTTCACGGTGATCCGGGATGCCGGGCACTTCCTGGACATGGAAAACAAGACGGCCTGCGAAGCCACCCGCAGCGCGTTGCTCGGTTTCCTCAAGCCGACCGTGCGCCAGGTGCGGGCACGTACTGCGTACAACGCCAGCCAAGAGCAGCATGCATGGGCAATCTGAGTGCATCGGCGCCCTGTAGCCATGGCCTGCAGGCTATGGGCGCCGACAGTTTTTTTTCACCGGTTTATAACGAGGGCTTCTAATTCCAGACAGGTTCTGGTAAAAAGTCGAGCGCAGACGCGGGTATAGTTTAATGGTAGAACAGTAGCTTCCCAAGCTTCCGACGAGGGTTCGATTCCCTCTACCCGCTCCACATCGCATCCCCCGCATGGCGTTCCAGCAACGTCATCGCTGCCCTCGAGGCGAAGATCATCCGCAAGCCGGCCGGCTTGACAGACTCAACCGCTCAGTACCCCAGCCTTTTCAGCACAGCCGACTCACGTTCAGCCGGGCGATCATAAAAGCGCAATAGCGCACCCGCCCTGTTGGTAAAGACCCCGTCCACCCCCGCCTTCATGGCTGCGTCGAAGTCCTGCGCCTCGTCGAGCGTATAGACGTGCACCAACAGCCCACGCTCATGGCCGGCCTGGTTCATCCATGGCTCAATGAGATCGGCGTAGCTCTGTTCGCCCAGCTTGCCGCGCCTGGCAGAAGGCCCGGTTCCAATTGCACCGCCCTGCTTGGCCAAGTCCAGCCAGCGCAGGAATTCAGCCCGGCTCTTGGGTTGCTGGCGGGCATAAAAAGCGGCCTTGTCGCTTTCGCCTGAACCCGCGAAATCGTGTCCCGAGGCCGGTGCGATGGCCTTGGTGCCCACCCACAGCAGCAGAATCTTCGGTACCTGCGGCATCGTCTCGTGCAGCAGCGCCAGGCTGTTGCGGTCGAATGTCTGCAATACCACGCGCCCAGGCCGGTCGAGCCAGCCACGGGCCTTCAAGCGCTCCTTGAGCTGGCGCTCAATACCGGGGAACTGGCTGGGCACCTTGGTCTCGATGTACAACCCGGGCTGGCGCTGCGGGTTGCCTTCGGCAATATCGATGACTTCGTCGAGGGTGAGGATCGGCAGGTTGGCGAACGACGCCCGTGCACGTGCCGGATAGGCCTCGTTGAACCAGCTACCGGCGTCCAGGGACTTGAGCTCGGCGAGGGTAAAGGCGCTGACTGGGCTGTGTTTGCGCTCGGGGAAACGCTTGGCGACATCGCTGGTACGTGACAGCTCATCGTCGTGGACCACAACCAGCACGCCGTCGCGCGTGCGCTGCAGGTCCAGTTCCAGATAGTCGGCGCCCAACTCGCGGGCCAACAGGTAAGCGGGCTTGGTGGATTCCGGTGCATCATAGGAGGCGCCGCGGTGAGCGATCACTGCCGGGTAGGGTATGCCATGGGCTGCGGCGAGGGCCTTGCCGTCCGTTGCCAATGCCACGCCGGCCTGCACCAGCGCTGCCAAGGCCAGCATCCCGATCAAACAATTGCGCATCTGAAGTCCTCTTTCGTTCTGCGAACTTGGTCGTGGCTCTAGCGCAACCCTCGCACACATTGCATGACATGCTAAAGTCGCCCCCGTTTCCCGCTCCAGCGAATGGACCCATCATGCCCGCACTAGACGCCCACCTCGCCACCTGGCAGGAACTCGCCCACCGCCACCCCTGCGAAGCCCTGCTACTGGGCAACGGCGCCAGCCGTGTGCTGTGGAAACCATTCGGCTACTTTTCGCTGTTCGAAGAGGCCCAGCGCGCCGGCCGCAAAAAAGGGCTGGCGATCAGCGACCAAGCCTTGTTCAAGTCCTTGGGCACCGAACTGTTCGAACCGGTGCTCACTACACTGAACCAGACCGTGCGCGCCAATGCGGCGCTGGCGATCAACTCTACTGCGCCGCTGAACCGCTACTACTCGATCAAGGAAGCGCTGATCCACGCCGTGCGCACCGTGCACCTGCCATGGCCTAAGATGCCAGTGACGACCCTGGCGTCCATCAACCAAGCCTTACGCGGCTACCGTAGTGTCTACACCAGCAACTATGACCTGATCCTGCCTTGGGCAGTGCAGCATGCACCTCAGGGCTTCGCCACGCTGTTCGATGAGCAAGGTTTCTTCGACGTACGCCGCACGCGCAGCGAAGGAACGCGCGTGCTGCATGTGCACGGTGGCCTGCACCTGCTCAAGCTGCCAGACGGCACCACCCGTCAGCGCAGCGCCGAAAGCGCCGAACTGCTGGACGGCTTTGCCGTGAACATCCCGGGGGAAGTACCGCTGTTCGTCAACGAAGACCGGAGCGACGAAAAACTGCGCGCCATCCGCAACTCGGACTACCTGGGCTGGTGCCTGGGCCAGTTGGCCCAGGAAAGCCAGGGCCTATGCTTGTTCGGGCAGCATCTGGACAGCAGCGACCAGCATCTGCTCGACGCCATTCGCCAGGCGCGGCCGCGCCATCTTGCAATTGCCATACGGCCGTTGAGCGAGGCTTCGGTGATCAATCAGAAGCAGCACTTTGTGGAACGGTTTGGTGATCTGGCGGGCACAGCGCTGCATTTCTTCGATGCGGGTACGCATCCGCTGGGGGCTGCAGCGTTGGCGATCGAAGTGCCGACGGTGCGCCGTTAAGACCGCTTCCAGGGTTCGCTCTCAATAAGCAAAAGCCGTGTGCACTTGATCGTGCGTGCATGAGCGCTTAACACATCGTGACCATCGCATCCTGAGTCAGGCGAGCATGTCTTGGCCGTTGCTATGACTTCCGCTGGTCTGCAACCAGGCCAGCACGTTGGCGATGCCAAGGGAGGTACTCCGTTGATGCGAACTCCATTCCGGCATCATGAAGGCATGAATCAACTTCCCTCATGCGTGGCGTATCTATGCCTGGATAGTCACGTACCAACCATGCACTTTCGAAAGTGCACACCAGATCTCAAATATCTAGCTCGAACTAGCCACTAATAAGAAAAATCCCACGCAACGCAGCGCTATATCTGTAGTACACGTCTGAAAAAACAGGTATTCACGAGAATACCCTTGACCTATTAGCAATACAGCTATTGTATTGACACTTCGAAACGTCGTTACCCGATGAAATGCGACACCAGGCAACAGCATCTTGAAAATCACGTCATGCATCGCCTAGATACATTAAATTCAAGTGCGATACCTAGCCCACAACAGCACATCGAAAGCGCGCGCTGAAAGGCAACACTACAAACGACATTACCGACACACCGAGTGCAGCCTCACACTATAAAACCAATCAGGGCTTTAGCATATGAAACTCATCATTATTGGCTACGGAGCGGTATCCAGCGCAGTACTCCCTCTCCTTATCAATGAATTACGCGACGAAATAAAATCGCTAAAAATCATCGCCCCTTCAGTTAACGACAAAGAGACAAAGGAACAAGGGCTGCGCGTCACTTGGGCTCATCAAAAACTAACAAAATACAACTACAGATCCGTTCTGAAGGAACTTGATGACGAAACATTTCTCATCAATCTATCAGTCGACGTTTCATCCTTAGATCTGATCGCGCTCTGCCATGAAAATAATGCTATGTATCTGGATACCTGCATTGAGCCATGGGCGGGGCACTACACCGATCCCAGCATTCCACCTGCAAACAGAACAAATTACTCTTTGCGAGAAAGCATGCTCGCATTAAAGCGCGCATTGCATAATGGGCCAACCGCGATCATTGCTCATGGAGCGAATCCCGGGTTGGTGTCTCATTTCGCCAAACAGGCCCTGCTCAATATTTCCCAAGACCTACATCCATCCAGTAACGCGAGCCCGATTACACGCCAAGACTGGGCGCGATTAGCTTGGCAACTGAATATCAAGACCATTCACGTTGCGGAACACGACACCCAGGTAGCAGATAAATCCAAAAACCCAGGGGAGTTCTTAAACACTTGGTCTGTAGATGGTTTTATCGGAGAGGGATGCCAGCCCTCAGAGCTGGGATGGGGAACTCACGAACAACATTTGCCCGACGACGGTCACTTCCATACAACATCTGAAAGTAAGTCAATTTATCTGAATCGCCCAGGCGCGTCGGTGCGCGTAAAAACCTGGACACCTGCCTACGGCCCGTGCCTAGGATTACTGATTACCCATAACGAGGCGTTGTCACTGTCAGAATACCTGACCTATAAAGACGACCGTGGGCTCATCTACCGACCTACAGTCCACTATGCCTATCACCCCTGCAATGACGCTATTCTTTCCATTCATGAACTTAGTGGCAATTTCTGGCAGCCGCAACCGCGTAAACGAGTGCTTCGGGGAGACGAAATCGTTTACGGTTCAGATTATCTGGGCGTGCTTCTCATGGGCCATGAAAAGAATGCTTACTGGTATGGCTCAGTACTCGAAAACTCCACTGCTCAGCGTCTTAACCCCCAGAGTTCGGCCACCACCTTGCAAGTGGCTGCTGGGGTCCTGGCTGGCGTTAAATGGGCAATTGCTAATCCTAAGCAGGGGCTTGTGGAAGCGGAAGAAATTGATTTTAGACTCGTACTGGAGGTCGCTCAGCGTTATTTAGGAGACATGGTCGGCGCTTACACAGACTGGACACCGTTTAGTAAATCTAAAGCACTATTTCCAAACGAGCGTGCCGGTGCCGGCGTCGACGAAGACTGGCAGTTTGCAAACTTCCTTGAATAGATGAGGGATGCATCGATGAATTACAAAAAAACGGCTATTGGACTCAAATCCTATGACTGGTCATCTGTAGAGTTACTAAATGATCTGTCTCCCACCTCCATTACTGGTTGCAAAGAAAAAATCAAGAGCCGCGAGGAGAATTTCTGGCATGACATGAGCTCTGAGTTTGACTCAAAACATTTCCTCACCTACCTCTTAAGCCGGAATGATCTTGACCTGAGCGATGAGTTTCTGGAGTTTGTCTGCCTTTGGCACTTGGACGAGCAAAATCATTATCGAGGCCTCCGCAAAATCAACAGCGTTCTCTACGGACAAAGTGAGGCATCCATCGATGAGAGAATCAGATCAAGGGAACCAGACTTTAGGTCAATCGCGCCATTTCTCGCCGATGAATTCACAGTATTGCTTTCTATCGCATTCGATGAAATCACAAGTACACGGGCGTACAAACAAGACTTCAACCTCTTTGATAGCCTCGGCCCCGACTGCCTGTCAACTTGGATTAGAAATGCCGCCCGGGATGAGGCTGCACATTATGGAAACGCTATAAAGCTTTTAAAACTAAATCACTCCTCCAGATTTGAAGAAGCTCCTGACTTATTAGACAACATCGTTTCCTACGAGAGTTCTCAAGCGTTTCTGTACCAGAATACCTTCATTTTCGACCATGACACCGATGATTTTTCGACGGCATTACTCAACCATAGCCGCTCTACGATTCTTGAAGTTTTAGGCAGGCCAACATGAGCTGGTTATATTTTTCGCTGATGGCGCCACTGCTGTGGAGTCTCTCTAACATGGTGGACAAATTTGCGATCAATAACATCACATCGCACTATATTTCATTCACCTTTCTGCTGAGCATTGGCAACATATTCTTCGCCATTGGCATTTACTTTTTGCTTCGACCATCTGATCTAGACCCTTGGACCGCGAGTATAAACTTACTGTCCGGCCTGGCAATATTCTTGCAATATTTCGCCTATAGCTATTCACTGGAGGAAATGGACGTCTCCGCCGTAATCCCGATCCATCAATCGGAACCGCTGTTCGTTCTCATCGCCTCAGCATTGCTATTCAATTCGATCCCCACATACGGGCAGGCAAGTGGATTCGTGCTGATAACCGGGGGTATTCTGCTGCTCTGTATTTCACGTAAAACAATGAGCGGATTAGGCCAGAAGAGGCACCTATCAATGATTTTGGTGTCCGCTTTTTTCGGTGCGGCATCCACCATCATCTCAGATGAAATACTCAAAACAAAAAGCCTGGAATCCGTACTGCTTTTCAACTTTGCAGGCTACGCACTTGGCGGGGTACTGCTCTTGCTAGTCCCCTTCTGCCGAAAGCTGATCACTCACGACCTGAAGCGACTAACCACCAAAGAATATTGCATTTTTGGCACCACCAACACCTTGGATGTAGGCGGCTATGTTTTTTTCATGGCTGCATTGTCTGCAGGTGGTGGAGCTGCACTGGTATCCGTCGTCGTCAGCATACATCCACTGTTTGTTCTTCTCTTCGGTTACGTCGCAACACGGTATTTTCCGAATACGCTAACCGAAGATATCGCGCCGACAAGCTTATTCCGAAAAATTGCTTCAATACTCGTAATCGTGGCTGGCGTCGCGGTGATCTCACTGACTGCGCGCTGATGGCAGAGCTGCGCAGGTTTATCGTTTTCGGGGCTGGCGTACCTCCACGGTCCGACCGGTCCGCTAGCCCCGTGACGGGTTTAAATCAAACCATCCCCTCGCAACAACGTCTCCAGGCAATGCTCCTGCACGCCATAAAACGCTTTCAGTTGCGCAATCTTCTCCAGCAACGCTTGCGCCGGTGCGGGCTGCTTGCGTTTCACGGCAAGAATCATCTTGTTCTTGTTGGTGTGCTCCAGCGAGATGAACTCGAACACCTTGGTCTCGTAACCACAGGCTTCCAGATACAGCGCGCGCAAGCTGTCAGTGAGCATCTCGGCCTGTTGCCCCAGATGCAGCCCGTATTGCAGCATCGGCTGCAGCAAGCCTGGGCTTTGCAGTTGCGGGCGAATTTGCTTGTGGCAGCACGGTGAGCACATGATGATCGCGGCGTTGCAACGGATTCCCGTGTGGATCGCGTAATCAGTTGCAATGTCGCAAGCATGCAGGGCGATCATCACCTCGATGGCCTCGGGTACGACGCTGCGCACATCGCCGCACTGAAACTCAAGGCCCGGATGCTCCAGGCGCGAAGCGGCTGCATTGCACAAATCGACCATGTCCGGACGCAGCTCCACCCCGGTCACCTGCGCCGTGCGGCCCAGGCTGTTGGTCAGGTAGTCGTGCATGGCGAAGGTCAGGTAGCCCTTGCCTGAGCCAAAGTCGGCCACCCGCAGCACCTGCTCAGCCGGCACCGGCGCATTGGCCAGGGCGTGATCGAACACTTCAACGAACTTGTTGATCTGCTTCCACTTGCGCGACATGGACGGGATCAGCGCTCCCTGTGCGTCGGTCACACCCAGATCACGCAGGAAGGGGCGCGACAGTTCCAGATAACGCTTCTTCTCGCGGTCGTGGCCCGTGCTGGCAGCAGCTTCGCGCGGCGCCTGCGCACCGTGGCGCTGGAGCATCGGCTTGCCCTTTTTGCTGAAGGTCAGTTGCACTTCGCCCTCGGCGTCGAACAAGTGGGCATTGCGAAAGCTTTCCGGCAGCAGCCCGGCAATCAATGCCTGGACCTGCTCCAGCGGCACGTTACGGGTGATGTCGCGCGTTTGATGGCGGTAGACCAGCGACAGGTTGGCCTGCCCTTTGACCTGCACCGGCTTGGCGATGATCCGCTGCAGGGTCGGGTCGGTGCCGATATGGCGCGCCAGCACCAGCTTGACCAGGGTGTTGCCGTGCAAGGCAGCGCTCAGCAGGTCGAGAAACTGGGCGCGCGCATCCGGCGCGATGGAAGCGGAAGTACTGGCGGACATGGAAAACAGGTGCCTCGGATAGCGGTGAGTGCGTTGCACAATGCCGCGCATTCTACGTTGATGCCCGGCTCAGGCGAAGGTTTTCGCGATGGGCGTGGTTCACTCCAGAATCACCAGGCGGTTCGGCAGCTCGTTGCCTGCGTGGGTGCGTGGCACGTGCTCGCACAGCCGCTCACCGCAAGCCTCGATGCACTCGATGAAGCCCAGAAGGGTGTGGCCCTGGCGCACCTGCTCGGCAAAGCGGGCGCCGATCACCGCACGCGCATGGGCATCGAGGTGCCGATCGATACCTTGATCGACCAGAATCTCCACATGCAGCTCAGCTTCGGCCACGAAGATCAGCACCCCGGCCCCCTTGGCCGTGCAATGCAGTCTCTGCTCGCGAAACTGTTGCCGGGCCAGGCGCGATGCCCGCCAGCGGCGCAGCGCAGGGGGGACCAACCAGGCGTTCAGGCGTGGGATGCGCAGCAGCGCGCACAGGCCAATGAACAGCAGCAGGTTGGCCACCAGCAGCGCGTGCCCAACCGGCCAGCCCAGCACCAGCTGCAGCAGGCCAGGCCCCGCCAGCGCCAGCACGGCGGCCCAAAACAGTGGAAGATAGGGGTAATCATCGGCGCGTCGGGCCAGCACGGTCACCAGCTCGGCATCGGTGCGCCGTTCCACGCGCGCTATGGCCTCAGCGATCTGGCGCTGCTGGTATTCGTCGAGGGGGGTCATGCCTTCGGTCTCTGATCGTTTTTATAGTTGTTGTCCCGGCACGCGGGCGATCCTCAGCGAGCGACATAATCAGGCATAATCCGCCGCTGGAATTAATGCCGGTAAATCGTACAACAATAGCCGCCTGAAAACTTCTGCCGCGCGCGTATCACTGTGGATACGGCACAGGCCTCGACAACGGGATTCATGATGAAACTGTCTTTGCTGGGCCTGGCCTTGGGCCTTGCCAGTCAGGCGGCCCTTGCCGCCCCCACCGCCCCGCCCCTGCAGGACAAGCAGGCATTCATCGAGCATCTGATCAGCCAGATGACCGAGGCAGAAAAGATCGGCCAGTTGCGCCTGATCAGCATCGGCCCGGAGATGCCACGGGAAAAGATCCGTGAGGAAATCGCCGCAGGCCGTATCGGCGGTACTTTCAACTCGCGCACCGCCCCCGAGAACCGGCCCATGCAGGACGCCGCCATGCGCAGCCGCCTGAAGATTCCGATGTTCTTCGCCTACGACACCATCCACGGCGAGCGCACCATTTTCCCGATCGGCCTGGGGCTGGCTGCCACCTGGGACATGGACGCCATCGCCAAGGTCGGCCGCACGTCGGCCATCGAAGCCGCCGCCGACGCCCTGGACATGACTTTTGCGCCCATGGTCGACATCGCCCGCGACCCTCGCTGGGGCCGCACCAGCGAGGGCTTCGGTGAAGACACCTACCTGACCTCGCGGATCGGCCAGGCGATGGTCCGCTCGTTCCAGGGCAGCAGCCCGGCCAACGCCGACAGCATCATGGCCATCGTCAAGCACTTCGCCCTGTATGGCGCGGTGGAAGGCGGGCGCGACTACAACACGGTCGATATGAGCCTGCCGAAGATGTACAACGACTACCTGCCGCCCTACCGCGCCGCGCTCGACGCCGGTGCCGGCGGGGTGATGGTAGCGCTGAACTCGATCAACGGCGTGCCGGCCACCTCCAATACCTGGCTGATGAACGACCTGCTGCGCAAGGAGTGGGGCTTCAAGGGCGTGACCATCAGTGACCATGGCGCCATCCAGGAGCTGATCCGCCATGGCGTTGCCCATGATGGTCGCGAAGCGGCCAAACTGGCGATCAAGGCCGGCATCGACATGAGCATGAACGACACCCTGTACGGCGAAGAGCTGCCAGGGCTGCTCAAGTCAGGCGAGGTGACCCAGGCCGAACTGGACCAGGCCGTGCGCGAAGTACTGGGCGCCAAGTATGAAATGGGCCTGTTCAAGGACCCTTACGTGCGTATCGGCAAAGCCGAAACCGACCTGAAGGATTACTACGGCGAGGACCGGCTGCACCGTGAGGCCGCGCGCGACGTGGCGCGCCGCAGCCTGGTGCTGCTGGAAAACCGCAAGCAGACCCTGCCGCTGAAAAAAACCGGCACCATTGCCCTGGTCGGCCCGCTGGCCGATGCGCCGATCGACATGATGGGCAGCTGGGCTGCCGACGGTAAGCCGATGCACTCGGTCACCGTGCGCGAAGGCCTGCGTCGCGCCGTCGAGGGCAAGGCCAAGCTGGTCTACGCCAAAGGCTCCAACGTTACCGGCGACAAGGCGATCGTCGATTACCTCAACTTCCTCAACTTCGATGCCCCGGAAATCGTTGACGATCCGCGCCCGGCCGCGGTGCTGATCGATGAAGCGGTCAAGGCAGCGAAACAATCCGATGTGGTGGTGGCGGTGGTGGGCGAGTCCCGCGGCATGTCCCACGAGTCGTCCAGCCGCACCACCCTGGAGATCCCGGCCAGCCAGCGCGAGCTGATCAAGGCCCTGAAAGCCACCGGCAAGCCGCTGGTGCTGGTGCTGATGAACGGCCGGCCGTTGTCGATCGCCTGGGAGCGCGAACAGGCCGATGCCATCCTGGAAACCTGGTTCGCTGGCACCGAGGGCGGCAATGCCATCGCCGACGTGCTGTTCGGTGACTACAACCCGTCGGGCAAGCTGGCCATTACCTTCCCGCGTTCGGTCGGGCAGATCCCGATGTATTACAACCACACGCGCATTGGCCGCCCGTTCACCCCAGGCAAGCCGGGCAACTACACCTCACAGTACTTCGAAGAGCCAAACGGCCCGCTGTATCCATTCGGTTACGGCTTGAGCTACAGCACTTTCGAACTGTCGGGGCTGAACCTGTCGCACAAGGACCTCAAGCGCGGCGACACGCTGGAGGCCAAGGTGACGGTGAAGAACACCGGCAACGTCGATGGCGAGACCGTGGTCCAGTTGTACCTGCAGGACGTCGCGGCATCCATGAGCCGTCCGGTCAAAGAGCTCAAGAACTTCCAGAAAGTGATGCTCAAGGCCGGAGAGTCGCGGACCTTGGCCTTCCGTATCAGCGAAGAGGACCTGAAGTTCTTCAATGGGCAGCTGCAGCGGGTCGCTGAGCCTGGCGCGTTCAATGTCCAGGTCGGCCTGGACTCAGAGGCGGTGCAACAAAAGGGCTTCAACCTGCTGTAACGGACCTGCAAGCCTTACCGTCCTCTCGCTGGCTTGACGGCGACAGGACGGTACGGACAACCCCATCATCCGGACCTGCCCCATGCCATTTTCCTTTCGCGCCCTGCGTTTGGGGCTGATCACCCTGCTGATCCTGGCCGGCACTGCGCTCAGTGCCGGCTGGGCCATGCAACAGGCCAAGCGCCAAGCCATGGAGGAGGATGCCCGCCGCGCCAGCCAACAGTTGGGGCTGTACGCCACCTCGCTGCATACCTTGATCGAACGCTATCGCGCCCTGCCTGCGGTGCTGGCGCTGGACCCTGAACTGATCCAGGCACTGCGCGGCCCGATCAGCGAGCCGGTGCAGAACGCACTCAACCGCAAGCTCGAACGCATCAATGGTGCCGCCAATTCCTCCACCCTGGAGCTGCTCGACAGCACCGGGCTGGCCGTCGCGGCCAGCAACTGGCGGCTGCCCACCACCTACGTAGGCTCCAACTACGGCTTTCGCCCGTATTTCAAGCAAACCCGCAGCCAGGGCAGCGGCCGTTTCTATGCCGTGGGCGTGACCAGCGGCGTGCCGGGGTATTTCCTGTCCAGTGCAGTCACCGATGAACAAGGGCGCTTTCTCGGGGCCATGGTGGTCAAGCTGGAGTTTCCCGAACTTGAACGCGAGTGGCGCCAGGGCAACGACATCCTACTGGTCAGCGACGCCCGCGGTATCACCTTCATCGCCAACCAGGACGGCTGGCGCTACCGCGAACTGCAACCGCTCAGCGGCCCCGATCGGGCAGAACTGGCCGAGACCCGCCAGTACGACAAGCAGCCGCTGGTAGCGCTGCAGCATCAGGTGCTGACCCGCTTCGCCAGCAACAGCACCCTCAGCCGCGTGCAGGGGCCTGATGGGCCGGCCGAGTACCTGTGGGAAAGCCTGCCGCTGGAAAGTGAAGACTGGACCTTGCACCTGTTGCGCAAACCACAACTGGCCGCTGATGGCCGTAACGCAGCCCTGGGCGCAGCCGCCGCGTGGCTGAGCCTGGTGTTCGCCGCACTGTTGGTCAGCCAGCGGCTGCGCCTGGCCCGCTTGCGCCGGCGCAGCCGCGAAGAGCTCAAGCGCCAGGTGGAAGAGCGCACCCGCGAGCTGCGTACCGCCCAGGAGGGCCTGGTGCAGTCGGCCAAGCTGGCCGCACTGGGGCAGATGTCAGCCGCCATGGCCCACGAGATCAACCAGCCACTGACAACCCAGCGCATGCAACTGGAGACCCTGCGCCTGCTGCTTGATCACGGCCGTTACGAAGAGGCACGCCAGGCGCTGGAGCCGCTGGAGCAGATGCTCACGCGCATGGCCGCGCTGACCAGCCACCTGAAAACCTTCGCCCGTAACAGCCCGGTCGGTCTGCGCGAGCGGCTGGACCTGGCGACCGTCGTCGATCAGGCCTTGCACCTGCTGGACACACGCATCCGTAACGACGAGGTCGAAGTGGCGCTCTACCTGGCCCGCCCGGCATGGGTGCGCGGTGATGCGATCCGCCTGGAGCAGGTGCTGATAAACCTGCTGCGCAACGCCCTCGACGCCATGGCCGACAAACGTTACAAACGCCTGGAAATCCGCATCGAGCCCGAGCACGATCAATGGCGCCTGAGCGTGCTCGACTCTGGCGGCGGGATTGCCGAGCCCGACCTGGCCAAAGTGTTCGACCCCTTCTTCACCACCAAACCCGTGGGTGAGGGGCTCGGCCTGGGCCTGGCGATTTCCTATGGCATCATCCATGAGGCCGGCGGCCAGCTGCAGGCCGAAAACCTGCCAGGCGGTGCGCGCCTGAGCCTAACTCTGCCCCGCGACCTGGAGCCTGTATGTTGAATTCAGTGATCGTCGTCGATGATGAAGCCAGCATTCGAAGCGCCGTCGAGCAATGGTTGAACCTGTCAGGTTTCAACGTGCAATTGTTCGCCCGCGCCGAGGACTGCCTGGCTCAGTTGCCCCGTCATTTTCCAGGGGTCGTGATCAGTGACGTGCGCATGCCGGGCATGGGTGGCTTGCAGCTGCTCGAGCGCGTGCAGGCCGATGACCCGGACCTGCCGATCATCCTGCTGACCGGGCATGGCGATGTGCCGATGGCGGTGGAAGCCATGCGCAACGGTGCCTATGACTTCCTGGAAAAACCTTTCACCCCACAGCACCTGCTCGGTAGCCTGCGCCGCGCGCTGGAGAAGCGCCAACTGGTGCTGGAGAACCGCCGCCTGCATGAGCAGGCAGACCTCAAGTCGCGCCTGGAATCCACGCTTCTGGGTATGTCCCAAGGCCTGCAACAATTGCGTCGGCAGGTGCTGGACCTGGCCAGCCTGCCGGTCAATGTGCTCATCCGCGGCGAAACCGGCAGTGGCAAGGAGCGTGTGGCGCGCTGCCTGCACGACTTCGGCCCGCGTGCTGGCAAACCCTTCGTGGCACTCAACTGCGCAGCCATTCCTGAGTCGCTGTTCGAAGCCGAGCTGTTCGGCCACGAAAGCGGTGCCTTTACCGGCGCCCAGGGCAAGCGCATCGGCAAGCTCGAATATGCCAACGGCGGCACGGTATTTCTCGATGAAATAGAAAGCATGCCACTGGCCCAGCAAGCCAAACTGCTGCGGGTGATCCAGGAGCAGAAGCTGGAAAGGCTGGGGGCCAATCAGAGCATCAGTGTGGACCTGCGAATCATCGCCGCAACCAAGCCTGACCTGCTTGAAGAAGCGCGGGCCGGGCGTTTTCGCGAAGACCTGGCCTACCGCCTGAATGTCGCCGAGCTGCGCCTGGCGCCGTTGCGCGAGCGGCGCGAGGACATCCCGCTGTTGTTCGAACATTTCGCCCATGCCGCCGCGCAGAAACTCGGCCGCTCAGCCCCGCCGCTGTCGGGGACGCAACTGGCGCAGCTGCTGTCCCATGACTGGCCGGGCAACGTGCGGGAACTGGCCAATGCCGCCGAACGCCACGCCCTGGGGTTGGGTTCGCCGAGCCTGGACAGCTTGCCTGCAGGCCATTCCCTGGCAGCGCAGATGGAAGCGTTCGAGGCGCAATGCCTGCGCGCGGCACTGCGCTTGCACAAGGGCGAAATCAAAGGGGTGATGCACGACCTGCAACTGCCCAGGCGCACCCTCAACGAAAAAATGCAGCGCCATGGGCTGGTACGCGAGGATTTCATCGCAAGGGAATGAGCGGAAATCCGCCTATAGGCTTACCTCAATAAGCAAAAATCCGCTTACTGCTACGTATTTTCATAGGCCTGCCCTGCAGTTCCTCACCTGCGAGCTCGCGCCGATGCAACCGCGACGGGCCAGCAGCAGCGCGCCTCCCGTGGCCCCGGCACGCCCACCAACGGCGCGACGCGCCCTCAAATGAATCACCACGCACCCGTTTGGCACACCTTCTGCAATCTTGCTGGCAAGCTGCGCTTCGGCGCGCTCCACAAAAACAACGAGAAGGTATCCCTGATGGATAACGCCACCTCCCTGCCAACCGGGGCAGCTGTCGCGCCCGCCGCAGAAAGAACCACCGCCAGCCGCCTCAAGTCGATCTTCAGCGGCTCCATCGGCAACATGGTCGAATGGTACGACTGGTACGTCTACGCAGCATTCTCGCTGTATTTCGCCAAGGCCTTCTTCCCGGCCGGCGACTCCACCGCACAACTGCTCAACACTGCCGCGATCTTCGCCGTGGGCTTCCTCATGCGCCCGATCGGTGGCTGGCTGATGGGCCTTTACGCCGACCGCAAGGGGCGCAAGGCTGCGTTGATGGCGTCTGTGCTGCTGATGTGCGCCGGCTCCCTGGTTATAGCCCTGACGCCGGGTTACGAAACCATCGGCGTCGCCGCCCCCGTCCTGCTGGTCATCGCCCGCCTGCTGCAGGGCCTGTCGGTAGGTGGTGAATACGGCACCTCAGCTACCTACCTCAGCGAAATGGCCAGCAAGGACCGCCGTGGTTTCTTCTCCAGCTTCCAGTACGTCACCCTGATCTCCGGCCAGCTCATCGCCCTGGCGGTACTGATCGTTCTGCAGCAGACGCTGACCACCGAGCAACTGTATGCCTGGGGCTGGCGCGTGCCGTTCGTGATTGGCGCACTGTGCGCGGTGGTCGCGCTGTATCTGCGCCGTGGCATGGAAGAAACCGCCTCGTTCACCAAGAAGGAAAAGGCCAAGGAAAGCCTGATGCGCACCCTGATGCGCCACCCCAAGGAACTGATGACCGTGGTCGGCCTGACCATGGGCGGCACCTTGGCCTTCTATACCTACACCACCTACATGCAGAAGTACCTGGTCAACACCGTCGGCATGAGCATCAGTGATTCGACCACCATCTCGGCGGCCACGCTGTTCCTGTTCATGTGCCTCCAGCCAATCATTGGCGGCCTGTCCGACAAGATCGGCCGTCGCCCGATCCTGATTGCCTTTGGCGTGCTGGGCACCCTGTTCACCGTGCCGATCCTCAGCACCCTGCACACCATCCAGACCTGGTGGGGTGCGTTCTTCCTGATCATGGCCGCGTTGATCATCGTCAGCGGTTACACCTCGATCAACGCCGTGGTCAAGGCGGAACTGTTCCCGACCGAGATTCGCGCGCTGGGCGTCGGTCTGCCTTACGCCCTGACCGTCTCGATCTTCGGCGGCACCGCAGAATACGTAGCCCTGTGGTTCAAGAGCGCCGGGATGGAGAGCGGTTTCTACTGGTACGTCACAGCGTGCATCGCTTGTTCGTTGTTGGTGTACGCAACCATGAAGGACACCAAGCAGCATTCGCGGATTACGACTGACTGACCGTGATCCTGCGGTTTGAAAAGGGGCGCCCAAGTAACTGGGCGCCCCTTTTTTCATTGTGCAAAAACGCATTTGTGATGCCGCAGAGTGCAGGGTTCGAGTGTTCTGCCGCCCGTGACACCTGCCCTTCAGCCAACCCAATACCCGCCTTAACTCCGCATTAATTCCGCTGCGCCATCCTGCATACGCTGACAAGCCCTTTGCACGCGAACTGCCTCACCGGCGTTCCGGTGGCTTCACCAAGTGCGATGTTCGCCATTGGCGGGCCCAAAAACATCTACTAATTCGATCTGTTAGCGCGGATTTTTGCGCTTTTCAATCAAATTAATCGGCGTAGCATTGAACCCATAGAAACGAAACACCTTTCGAACCCAACGGAGCAACGACCATGAAAAACAAACTGATCCTTACCCTGGCCTTCTCGGTTTTCGCCACTGGCGCCTTTGCCGAAGATGGATTCGATCGCACCAACGGCCACAGCTTCGCAGCGGCCCACAGCCAAGCGGCCACTTACGCTGAAGACGGTTTCGACCGTACCGGTGCACAGCGCTTCGCCGAAGACGGCTTCGACCGCACTGGCGCACAACGCTTCGCCGAAGACGGCTTCGACCGCACTGGCGCACAACGCTTCGCCGAAGATGGCTTCGACCGCACTGGCGCACAGCGCTTCGCCGAAGACGGCTTCGACCGCACTGGCGCACAACGCTTCGCCGAAGACGGCTTCGATCGCACCAACGCCCACCGCATCAGCTGATCCCTGATGCGTGCCACCAGCCCGGCCTCGGTCGGGCTTGATCATTTCCAGGCGGGCACAAGCTTGGCACACTAGGCGCCTCGTCCCCTCTGGAGGTAGGGCCCCAAGCCCCGCAGATGTACTACTACGAACCCGCCAAAGGCCACGGCCTGCCCCACGACCCGTTCAATGCCATCGTCGGCCCACGTCCGATCGGCTGGATCTCCTCCCAGGACCGCGAAGGCCGCTTGAACCTCGCGCCCTACAGTTTCTTCAATGCCTTCAACTACATCCCGCCAATCATCGGTTTCTGCAGCGTCGGGCGCAAAGACAGCCTGAACAATATCGAGCAGACCGGCGAGTTCGTCTGGAACCTGGCCACCCGCCCGCTGGCCGAAGCCATGAACCAGAGCTGCGCAGCCGTACCGGCAGAGGTCAACGAATTCGACTTGAGCGGGTTGAGCGCAACCCCGTCGAGCCTGGTGAAGGTGCCCCGCGTGGGCGAAACCCCGGTGGCCTTCGAATGCAAGGTGAGCCAGATCGTCCAGCTCACGCGGGCCGACCAGGAGCCGGTGCCGAGCTGGCTGATACTGGGCGAAGTGGTGGCGGTGCACATCGCTGAGCACCTGCTCAAGGAGGGTATTTACGATACCGCGGCCGCCGAGCCGATCTTGCGAGGCGGTGGCCTGGCGGACTACTTCGAACTGGGCAACCTGTTCAAGATGAGAAGGCCACAGGTGTGATCACCAGAGCAATTGGCCTTCTTCACCCACGCCCTTGAGGCGATCAAGCTCAGCGCAGGCGGCCTCGTCGGCCGCCATGGCGCTCTTGAACACCTGGCCATCGAGCACCTTGTGGAAACGCGGCGCTCCCCCCATGCCCAAGGCCTTGACCGCGATAGCAGCGTGGTAACCGCCGCCCTCCACCGGGACCATCGCCGAAACCGCTTCGAAATGCGGGAATTCTTTACGTGCCATTGTTGCAATCCGCGTCGTTGATCGAGGGGCGGGATTCTACCCCGCGCGGCGTGGCATTCAACCAAAGGTATGCAGATCCAGGCTGCTGACCACCTGGGCTTGCACCAGCTCGCCGAACACCTGCAGGGCCGGCGACTCGAAATAACCTGTCATCGCCTGCTGGTCACGCCAGCTCCCGCTGAGCAGCCACAGATCGGCATCGGCCTGCGAGCGCTGTACGGTAAAGCTCAGGCAGCCAGGCGCGCTCAGCGAGGGTTCGAGCAGGTCCCGCAAACGCACGCCGAGCTCTGCCGAGCGACCACTGCTGGCACGGATGAAAGCCAAATGGGTGACCGGTTGTAGAAGGGCCATTGCACGATCTCCTTGGAGCAGATGGACGGGAAAACCAGGCTGCCAAGGTTAGTGGCGCCCTCGCGCGGCGCGTTAGGCCATTACTGCACGTCGATTGCCTGATCCTGCCGCGCGGCAGGATCAGGCAATCGACGTGCAGCTTTGGACTAGCGCCCACCCTTGCCCAAACCTATGCTGCGTCGGTCAGCAGAGGAAAGCCATCATGACCCCCGTCCCGTCCATTGATCCGACTCTGGAAGTACAGCGCCAGGAACTGGCCGAGCTGATCGGACGACATGCCGGCGAGGCCCACGGCCCCGCGTCGGCCATCGACGACCTGTACCTGGTGCGCTACACCGAGAATGTGCGCTCGGTGCCGACCTTGGCCCAGCCGGCCCTGTGTGTCCTTGCGCAGGGCAGCAAGACGCTGTTTCTGGGCGACGAGCAGTATGCCTACGACCCGCTGCATTACATGGTGGTGTCGGTGACCCTGCCGCTCAGCGGCGCGAAGCTCGATGCCAGCCCGGAAAACCCCAGCCTGGGCCTGCGCCTGGACCTCGACCCGGCCGAGATCAGCCAGTTGATCGCCGAAAGCGGGCCGATGCTGGTGCCCAACCTGCCCTCAGGCCGCGGCCTGTACGTGGAAAGGACCGACCCGCAACTGCTCGACGCACTGCTGCGGCTGATTCGCCTGCTGGACTCGCCGCGTGACATCGCCATGCTCGCGCCGCTGATCCGCCGGGAGATCCTTTACCGACTGCTGCGCGGCCCTCAGGGCTACCGCCTGTATGAAATAGCCCTGGCCAACAGCCAGACGCACCGAGTGTGCCAAGCCATTACCTGGCTCAACCAGAACTTCCAGCAGCCGCTGCGCATCGAGGACCTGGCGCGTGAGGTCAACCTCAGCACGTCAACCTTGCACCACAGGTTCAAGGCCGTGACCTCCATGAGCCCGTTGCAATACCAGAAGCAATTGCGCCTGCAGGAGGCCCGCCGCCTGATGCTCAACGACGGCCTCGAGGCGGCGGTGGCAGGTTATCGGGTGGGCTATGAAAGCCCCTCGCAGTTCAGCCGCGAATACAGCCGGCTGTATGGCGCCCCGCCGATCCGGGATGTGGCACGGCTGCGGGCCAGTGCCGGGTGATGGTTTGCGGGCTCAGCCTTTGACCGCTGCCTGCCACTGGTTCTGATCGACCTGGATCAACGTCGGCCCATTACGCTCCACGGCCCTCCCCAGGGCCGCCTGCAGCTGCTGCACATCGCCGACCTGTTCCGCTTCAGCCCCCAAGGCACGTGCCACGCCGATGAAATCGGGGGTATGGATATCCACCCCGACCGGTTCGATGGCACGGTTGACCATGTACTTCTTGATTTCCTCATAGCCCTGGTTGTTCCACAACAGCACGATAAGCGGCACCTGGGCCTCCACCGCACTGGCCAGCTCCGGCAAAGTGAACTGCAGCCCACCGTCCCCGATCAGGCACACTGCCGGGGCACGCGCGGCGGGTCGCTCGGCACTGCCCAGCCACGCCCCCATCGCCGCTGGCAGCGCATAACCCAAGGTGCCGTAGCCGGTCGAGGCATTGAACCAACGGCGTGGCTGGTCCATATCCAGGGTCAGGTTGCCGCTGTACACAGGCTGCGTCGAATCGCCCACCAGGATGGCGTTGGGCAAACGTTCCAGAATGCTGGTCAGCAAACGGGTCTGGCTCAGGGTTGGCGGGTCCCATGTCGCGCTCAGTGACGCGCGCAGGCGCGCTACGCGTGCCGCCCCCCACGCGCCATCGCGAGCAGGCTGTGGCAGGTCGTGCAGGGCATCGAGCAGTGCCTGCGCTGCCAGCTCGGCATCGGCGACCAGCGCCAGCTCCGGCAGGTAGTTGCGTACGGTCTGGTCCGGATCGATGTCGATGCGCAGCAGTGCGCCAGGGATTTCAAAGCCGCCCTTGAATGTCACGTCGTAGTCGGTTTCAGCCAGCTCGGTGCCAATCGCCAGCACGACATCTGCCTCTGCCACCAGCGCACGGGTAGCGACCAGCGACTGGGTCGAACCGATCTGCAACGGATGGTCAGAGGGCAGCAGGCCCTTGGCATTGATGGTGAGTGCCACCGGTGCCTGCAGATACTCGGCCATGCGCGCCAACGCAGGGCCGGCAGCCAACGCACCGCCGCCGGCCAGGATCAATGGCTTGCGCGCCTTGCCCAGACGTTCGGCCATCCGTGCCACCGCCTGCGGCGCGGCGCCCGCACGGCTACTGCGCACAGGGCGCCCCGGTAGCAAGTGGTCGGCAGGCTCGACCAGCACATCCAACGGAATCTCGATATGAACCGGGCGCGGCCGGGCGCCATCGAACACGGCGAACGCGCGCGCCAGTACCTGCGGCAAGTCATCAGCGCTCATCAAGGTGTGCGAGAACGCGGCCACCCCAGCCACCAGGGCGCTCTGGTTGGGCAGCTCGTGCAGCTTGCCACGCCCCCCGCCCAGCTGGCTGCGCGACTGCACGCTGGAAATCACCAGCATCGGGATCGAATCAGCGTAAGCCTGGCCCATCGCGGTGGTGATGTTGGTCATCCCGGGGCCGGTGATGATGAAACATACCCCCGGCGTGCCACGCGTACGCGCATAGCCGTCAGCCATGAAGCCCGCGCCTTGCTCGTGGCGCGGTGTGACATGCCGGATCGACGAGCCCGCCAGGCCTCGGTAGAGTTCCACGGTATGCACGCCGGGAATGCCGAAAACATGGTCAACGCCATAGCTTTCGAGGAGTTTGACCAGTACTTCGCCGCAGGTAGCCATCACGTTTCACCTTGTATCCGTTGGAATCTGCGCTCATTGGACCCAACCGGGGCTATCGCGACAAGGCAAAAAAAAGCATACTAGCCATGTCTTTAAATCATGGCTTGAGCGATGAAACGCCTACCACCGCTTTCCTCCCTGCACACCTTCCTGATCACCGCCCAGCACTGCAACTTCACCCGTGCCGCACAGCAGTTGCATATCACCCAGGGCGCCGTCAGCCGGCAGATCGCGGGGCTCGAAGAGCACCTGGGGTACGCCTTGTTCCAGCGCCAGGCCCGTGGCCTGAGCCTGACCCGTGAAGGGCAAGACTGGCTGCCGCGCGTGCAGCAGGTATTTGCCTTGATCGATCAGGGCGTACGGGAAGTGGGCGGGCGCAGCGCGACCCTCCAGCTCAAGGCGCCGACCTGCGTGATGCGCTGGTTGCTGCCGCGCCTGATGGAATGGCAGGCGCTGCGCCCGGATGTGCCTGTGGAGCTGACCACCACAGTGCAGCATGGCGTGGATTTTCGTCGTGAAGGGTTCGATGCAGCGGTCGTCTACGGCGATGCGCCGAACCATGGGCTGCACGTGTGCAAGCTGTTCGATGAACAGCTCACGCCGGTATGCGCCCCCTCGTTACTGGCAGGGCCGGTGCCACTGAAAGAGGTTGGGGATCTTCAGCGCCACATGCTGCTGCACCCCTCGCGTGATGAACATGACTGGCGCCTATGGCTACAGGCCGCTGGGGTCGCCTTCGACACTCAAGGGCCCCGGCAGCATTTCGAAACCTTGGACATGGCCATGGCAATGGCCTCCCAGGGCACCGGGGTGGCCATAGGTGATTGGGCGCTGATAGGTGACGACCTGAAAAGCGGCAGGCTGTGCATGCCGTTCGGGCTCAAGGTGATGACCGGCAAAGGCTATTACCTGGCCTGTCAGGCCAGGAATGTGCCGCCTGGGCTGGTCGAGTTGATGGCTTGGCTGCAAGCGCGCGCCAACCGCTGAACGCCTGAGCCCGCAGCGCGGCAGTATCGGCAAGCACCGGCCAACGAATGCCCTAGGGTGCTTGCCCGTTGAGCGCCGCCCGCCAGGCGGAACGGCGCCATGCCGGTCACTCGTCGACGCTCATGTATTCCTTGGCCCAGCGGATGTAGTCCTCAGGCTGGGTGTAGGTGTGCGACAGCTCGGTGGCGGTGAGGTTTTCCGACTTGTTCTGCCGACCGCGCTGCAGGCGCAGGCAGTCATAAGTGGCCTTGATCGCGGCAAAATAGGCGGCATGGCCATCGACCACGATCCGCACGCCAAGGCGCGCCAGGCGCTCATCGTCGTGCAGGTTCGGGTTGGCATAGGTCACCAGCATCAGCGGCACGCTCAGGTGCTCGGCAATCTGCTCCAGTTGCTCGAAGTCTTTGACACCCACCATGCAGATGGCGTCGGCACCGGCCTTCTGGTAGCTCTGCGTGCGCACGATGATTTCTTCGGTGCTGAGCACACCGGCGTTGGTCCGGGCGATGATCGACAGCGACGCGTCTACCCGTGCCTCCAGCGCCGCACGGATCTTGCCAACGCCCTCCTCGACCGGGATCAGGTCGGTGGACTTGCGCCCGAACTGGGCCGGCAGCAGCGTGTCTTCGATCGTCAGCGCAGCCACACCGGCGCGCTCCAATTCGACGACCGTGCGCATGACGTTCAGCGCATTGCCATAACCGTGGTCGGCATCGGCGAGCACCGGCAGCTGGGCCACCCGGCCGATGCGGGTAGCCTGCTCGACGAACTCACTCAGCGTGATAAGGGCGAAGTCTGGTGCGGCCAGCACCTGCAGCGAGGCGACCGAGCCGCCGAGAATGCCGACTTCAAAGCCCAGGTCAGCGGCAATACGCGCCGACATCGGGTCGAACACGGACGCCGTGTGATAGCAGGAACCTGAAGCGAGCAGCTCGCGGAAGGCAAAACGCAGATCTTGATGGGAAGCCTTGGGCATGATCACTCCGCTTATACGTAAAATTGAACGGTTGCTACCGACCCCTGAATCGGGTCTACCTGACCTGTTCCAACCGTCGCCATCTGGGCGGTCATGCTCGACATGCAGGCAGAGGAATAAAAGGTGTGGGAAACAGCGGCACTGGAAACCTGCGACATAATGTTGCACCACGCTGGTGCAACCCCAGGATTCAAGGCTCTGCGGCCTATGCACGATATCACGCGGCCATGCAGCACTGGATGAATGCGCCAATGCCGATCTTGCATAGGCGATGCAGATAGTGGATAGGTAGCTATCTAAGTCGGGTTACAATTGCACATTTGATGCCGACCCGTTTCGCGGGCCGGCCAAGCCACCGCCGTCCTTCAAACAAGGTACCCCCGTGACCGCCGCCCTGCCTCCTGCCGGCCTGCGTAACGTGCTCAACGCGTTGATGCTGGCCATTTTCCTTGGCGCCCTGGACCAGACCATCGTCGCCGTCTCACTGCCCGCCATTTCCGCGCAGTTCAATGACGTCGGGCTGCTGGCCTGGGTGATTTCGGGCTACATGGTGGCGATGACCGTGGCGGTGCCGATCTACGGCAAGCTGGGGGACCTGTATGGGCGCCGGCGCATGATCCTTACCGGCATCAGTCTGTTCACCCTGGCCTCCTTCGCCTGCGCCCTGGCCCAAGACATGCAGCAACTGGTGCTGGCGCGCGTACTGCAAGGCATCGGTGCGGGCGGAATGGTCTCGGTGAGCCAGGCGATCATCGGCGACTTCGTGCCGCCGCGCGAGCGTGGGCGCTACCAGGGCTATTTCAGCAGCATGTATGCCGCAGCGAGTGTGGCAGGGCCGGTGCTAGGTGGCTGGCTGACCGAATACCTGTCGTGGCGCTGGGTGTTCTGGATCAACCTGCCCTTGGGCTTGATCGCCCTGTGGGCCCTCCATCGCGCTCTACGGGGCATACCCGTGCAACGGCGGCGGGCTCAGGTGGACTATGTGGGGGCGGTTTTGTTGATCCTTGGCCTGGGCAGCCTGCTGCTGGGCATTACCCTGGTCGGCCAGGGCCATGCCTGGACTGCGCCTGCCGTGGTGGCCCTGTTCGCCTGCGCCGGGCTTGGCGCGGCCTTGTTCATCGGGCATGAACGTCGTTGCCAGGAGCCATTGCTGCCACTGGGGCTGTTCGGCAACCGGGTTGCCGTGCTGTGCTGGGCGGTGATTTTCTTCGCCAGCTTCCAATCGATCTCTCTGACCATGCTGATGCCCCTGCGTTACCAGGGCATCACCGGGGCCGGGGCCGACAGCGCGGCGCTACACCTGCTGCCTTTGGCCATCGGCTTGCCTATCGGTGCATTCACCGGCGGGCGCATGACCAGCTTCACTGGCCGCTACAAGCCGCAGATCCTCGCCGGTGCGTTGCTGATGCCGGTGGCAATCTTCGCCATGGCCATCACCCCACCACAGTCGGGCGTACTCAGCGCGCTCTTCATGCTGTGCACGGGGATCGCCTGCGGGCTGCAGTTCCCGACATCGCTGGTAGGCACACAGAGCGCCGTGGACAGCAAGGACATCGGCGTGGCTACCAGCACGACCAACCTGTTCCGCTCACTGGGCGGCGCGATGGGCGTGGCATGCATGTCCAGCGTACTGCTGGCACTGCTGCATCAGGGTGGGTTCGAGTTGCTGGGTAATCCGTTGCTGGGGAGCCTGCAGGCAGGCGAAGCGGACCCAGCAACCCAGGCACGATTACTGCAAACCTTCAGGCACCTGCTGCTGGGCAGCGCCGCAGTGGCGATGCTCGGGCTGGTCGCGGCGGTGGCATTGCCAGACCGGCAGTTGCGTGGACGCTAGGGGCACACCTTGAAGGTATTAATCATCCCTTAATACTCAGGGAAAACACTCCCTCACAATCCTTAACAAAGTGTCATTTGCGCAACGCCGGGCTCCAGCGCAGCATATCCAGCCCGGTGTCCACCCATTTATCGGCATCGCGCAACAGATCGAAGCTGTCTGGCAGGAGCAACCAGCGCCCGATCAGGCCATCGACATAGGCAAACAGGGCCACGGCCGCTCGCTCCACATCCAGCCCGGCCGGCAACTGTTCACGGCGTACGGCATTGGCCAACGCCAAGGTAATACCTTCGTGGCAATCCAGCACCGCGCCTTGGCGCTGCTGGCGAATTTCACACATGTCATCGGTGAACTCGCACTTGTGATGCAAGATCTCATTGATACGCCGGGTCCGGGCGTCGAGCACCAGCTCGTTGAACACTTGCAACAGCAGCTTGCGCATGCAGCCGAGAGGGTCCAGCTCGTCCTCGCTTTCACTGGCCCGCGCCAAATGGTCATGGGTTTCGTGCAGGCTGTCGAGCAGCGCCTGCACCAACTCCGCCTTGTTGTTGAAATGCCAGTAGATGGCACCGCGGGTCACGCCCGCCAGCTCGGCGATGTCAGCAAGGGTGGTTCGCGCAACCCCACGCTTGTAGAAAGCCTTTTCCGCCGCCTCGATGATCTGAGTTCGGGTTTCCTGGGCTTCTTCTTTGGTTCGACGGACCATGGCAGTACAACCTCATCTGGGCCCACAGGCACGCTGCCGGTGGGGAATCCGCCGGGGTCACCTCTGAAGGGCGCCTCCGGATGGGCTAATCAAGGGGCCGGATAGTAGCCAAGTACCACCCTACGGTATTTACAAACAACCATGAATGTAAGTATATTCGTTAGTAAGCTATTTATCCAACCTGATAGCATTTTTTCTGACAAGACTCTTCCATTACTCTTGAGCGTCTCCCTGCTCTAGCGACCCGAGGATCCTCATGCAATTCAAGCCAGCCGTTACCGCTCTGGTTTCCGCCGTCGCCCTGGCAACTCTGCTAAGTGGCTGTAAGAAAGAAGAAGCCGCGCCCGCAGCACAGGCTCCTCTGGTCGGCGTCGTGACAATCCAGCCCCAGGCCTTCACCTTGACCTCCGAGCTGCCGGGGCGTACCAGCGCCTATCGCGTTGCCGAAGTGCGCCCCCAGGTCAATGGCATCATTCTCAAGCGCCTGTTCAAGGAAGGCAGCGACGTCAAGGCCGGTCAGCAGCTGTACCAGATCGACCCTGCCGTCTACGAGGCGACCCTGGCCAACGCCCAGGCCAACCTGCAGGCTACCCGTTCGCTGGCCGAGCGCTACAAGCAGCTGATCGACGAACAGGCGGTGTCCAAGCAGGAATACGACGACGCCAATGCCAAACGATTGCAGGCCGAGGCCGCGCTCAAGAGCGCCCAGATCGATCTGCGCTATACCAAGGTACTGGCGCCGATCAGTGGCCGCATCGGTCGCTCGTCGTTCACCGAAGGTGCGCTGGTGAGCAATGGCCAGACCAATGCCATGGCTACCATCCAGCAACTCGACCCGATCTACGTCGATGTCACGCAGTCCACCGCCGAGTTGCTCAAACTGCGTCGTGACCTGGAAAGTGGCCAGCTGCAGAAGTCCGGCGACAACGCCGCCTCCGTCCAGCTGGTGCTTGAAGACGGCAGCCTGTTCAAGCAGGAAGGTCGCCTGGAGTTCTCCGAAGTGGCGGTCGACGAGACCACAGGTTCGGTGACGCTGCGCGCCATCTTCCCCAACCCTGACCACACCCTGCTGCCCGGCATGTTCGTGCACGCGCGGCTCAAGGCCGGGGTCAACAGCAATGCCATCCTGGCCCCGCAGCAAGGCGTGACCCGTGACCTCAAGGGTGCACCCACTGCGCTGGTAGTCAACCAGCAGAACAAGGTCGAACTGCGCCAGCTCAAGGCCAGCCGCACCCTGGGCAGCGATTGGCTGATCGAAGAAGGCCTGAACCCGGGCGACCGCCTGATCACCGAAGGCCTGCAGTACGTGCGCCCAGGTGTCGAGGTCAAGGTCAGCGATGCCACCAACGTCAAGAAACCGGGCAGCCCTGATCAGGCCAGCGCGGCCAAAGCAGACGCCAAAGCGGAGTAAACCATGTCGAAGTTCTTTATCGATCGCCCGATCTTCGCCTGGGTGATCGCCTTGGTGATCATGCTCGTCGGCGCTTTGTCGATCCTGAAGCTGCCGATCAACCAGTACCCGAGCATCGCGCCGCCGGCTATCGCCATCTCCGTGACCTACCCGGGCGCCTCGGCGCAAACCGTGCAGGACACCGTGGTGCAGGTGATCGAGCAGCAGCTCAACGGCATCGACAACCTGCGTTATGTGTCCTCGGAGAGCAACTCCGACGGCAGCATGACCATCACCGCCACCTTCGAGCAGGGCACCAACCCTGATACCGCGCAGGTTCAGGTACAGAACAAGCTGAACCTGGCCACCCCACTGCTGCCGCAGGAAGTGCAGCAGCAAGGTATCCGCGTCACCAAGGCAGTGAAGAACTTCCTGATGGTGATCGGCCTGGTGTCCGAAGACGGCAGCATGACCAAGGATGACCTTGCCAACTACATCGTTTCCAACATGCAGGACTCGATTTCGCGTACGGCAGGTGTGGGTGACTTCCAGGTATTCGGTGCACAGTACGCAATGCGTATCTGGCTCGATCCGGCCAAGCTGAACAAGTTCCAGCTGACCCCGGTCGACGTCAAGAATGCGGTCGCCGCGCAGAACGTGCAGGTCTCCTCCGGCCAGCTCGGCGGCCTGCCTGCGATGCCGGGCACCCAGCTGAACGCCACCATCATCGGCAAGACCCGCCTGCAGACCGCCGAGCAGTTCGAGAAGATCCTGCTCAAGGTCAACAGCGACGGTTCGCAGGTGCGCCTGAGTGATGTTGCCCAGGTCGGCCTGGGTGGCGAAAACTACGCCATCAGCGCCCAGTTCAACGGCAAGCCGGCCTCGGGCCTTGCGGTCAAGCTGGCAACCGGTGCCAACGCCCTGGATACCGCCACGGCCTTGCGCAAGACCATCAGCGAGCTGGAGCCGTTCTTCCCGCCAGGGGTGAAGGCGGTATTCCCGTATGACACCACACCGGTGGTCACCGAATCGATCAGCGGGGTTATCCACACCCTGATCGAAGCCGTGGTCCTGGTATTCCTGGTAATGTACCTGTTCCTGCAGAACTTCCGCGCCACCATCATTACCACCATGACCGTACCGGTGGTATTGCTGGGCACCTTCGGCATCCTTGCCGCAGCGGGCTTCAGCATCAACACCCTGACCATGTTCGCCATGGTTCTGGCCATTGGCTTGTTGGTGGACGACGCCATCGTCGTGGTGGAGAACGTCGAACGGGTCATGTCCGAGGAAGGCTTGCCGCCCAAAGAGGCAACCAAGCGGTCGATGGAGCAGATCCAGGGCGCGCTGGTGGGCATCGCCCTGGTACTGTCGGCAGTACTGCTGCCGATGGCCTTCTTCGGCGGCTCCACGGGGGTGATCTACCGGCAATTCTCCATCACCATCGTCTCGGCCATGGGCCTGTCGGTGCTGGTGGCGCTGATCTTCACCCCGGCCCTGTGCGCCACCATGCTCAAGCCACTCAAAAAGGGCGAGCACCATGTAGCCAAAGGTGGCTTCTTCGGCTGGTTCAACCGTAACTTCGACCGCGGCGTGACCGGCTACGAGCGCAGCGTGGGCACCATCCTGCGCAACAAGGTGCCGTTCCTGCTGGGCTATGTCTTGATTGTCGTCGGCATGATCTGGCTGTTCACCCGCATCCCTACCGCGTTCCTGCCAGAGGAAGACCAGGGCGTACTGTTCGCCCAGGTACAGACCCCGGCCGGTTCCAGTGCCGAGCGCACCCAGGTGGTGATCGACAACATGCGTGATTACCTGCTCAAGGACGAAGCCGATACCGTGTCGTCGGTGTTCACCGTCAACGGCTTCAACTTTGCCGGTCGCGGGCAAAGCTCGGGCATGGCGTTCATCATGCTCAAGCCATGGGACGAGCGCACCAAGGAGAACAGCGTGTTCGGCCTGGCCGAGCGTGCCCAGCAGCACTTCTTCAGCTTCCGTGATGCGATGGTGTTCGCCTTCGCGCCGCCTGCGGTAATGGAACTGGGTAACGCCACCGGCTTCGACGTATTCCTTCAGGACCGTGGGGGCGTCGGCCATGCAAAACTGATGGAAGCGCGCAACCAGTTCCTGGCCAAGGCTGGCCAGAGCAAGGTGCTCAGCGGCGTGCGCCCGAACGGCCTGAACGATGAGCCGCAGTACCAGCTGACCATCGATGACGAACGTGCCAGCGCCCTGGGCGTGACCATCTCCGACATCAACAACACCCTGTCGATTGCCTTGGGTGCCAGCTACGTCAACGACTTCATCGACCGCGGCCGGGTCAAGAAGGTGTACATCCAGGGCGAAGCGAACGCCCGGATGAGCCCGGAAGACCTGCAGAAGTGGTACGTGCGCAACGGCGAAGGCGAGATGGTGCCGTTCTCGTCCTTCGCCACCGGCGAGTGGACCTACGGTTCGCCCAAGCTCTCGCGCTACAACGGTGTCGAGGCGATGGAAATCCTCGGTGCCCCGGCCCCAGGCTACAGTACCGGTGAAGCCATGGCCGAGGTGGAGCGTATCGCTGGCGAACTGCCGGACGGTATCGGCTACTCCTGGACCGGCATGTCCTACGAGGAAAAACTCTCCGGCTCGCAGATGCCGGCACTGTTCGCCCTCTCGATCCTGTTCGTGTTCCTGTGCCTGGCTGCACTGTATGAAAGCTGGTCGATCCCGATCGCCGTCGTGCTTGTCGTTCCACTGGGCATCATCGGTGCGCTGATCGCCACCAGCCTGCGCGGCCTGTCCAATGACGTGTACTTCCTGGTCGGCCTGCTGACTACCATCGGCCTGGCGGCGAAGAACGCGATCCTGATCGTGGAATTCGCCAAGGAACTGCACGAGCAAGGCAAGAGCCTGTTTGACGCAGCGATCGAGGCATGCCGCATGCGTCTTCGCCCGATCATCATGACTTCGCTGGCATTCATCCTGGGCGTGGTACCGTTGACCATTTCCAGCGGCGCGGGCGCGGGCAGCCAGCATGCCATCGGTACTGGGGTAATTGGCGGCATGATCAGTGCGACCGTGCTGGCCATCTTCTGGGTACCGCTGTTCTTCGTCGCAGTGTCGTCGCTGTTCGGCAGCAAAAAGCCGGAAAAGGACGCCACCCCTGAAACTCCACGTTATGAGGCTGGGCAATGACCAAGTCTTTGTTGTCCCTTGCGGTAACCGCTTTCATTCTCGGCGGCTGCTCGCTGATCCCTGACTACCAGACCCCGGAAGCACCGGTGGCTGCGCAGTGGCCGCAAGGCCCTGCGTACTCGCCGACCGAGTCGGCCGATGTGGCCGCCGCCGAACAGGGCTGGCGCCAGTTCTTCCACGACCCGGCACTGCAGCAGTTGATCCAGACTTCGCTGGTCAACAACCGCGACCTGCGCGTGGCGGCGCTGAACCTCGATGCCTACCGTGCGCAGTACCGCATCCAGCGCGCTGACCTGTTCCCGGCGGTTTCGGCCACTGGTAGCGGCAGCCGCCAGCGCGTCCCGGCTGACCTGTCGACCACCGGCGAAGCCAACATCACCAGCCAGTACTCGGCCACCCTGGGTGTCAGCGCCTATGAGCTGGACCTGTTCGGCCGCGTACGCAGCCTGACCGAGCAGGCTCTGGAAACCTACCTGTCCAGTGAGCAGGCGCGTCGCTCCACGCAGATCGCCCTGGTGGCCAGCGTGGCCAACGCCTACTACACCTGGCAGGCCGACCAGGCGCTGTTCAAGCTGACCGAAGAAACGCTCAAGACCTACGAAGAAAGCTACAACCTGACCCGCCGCAGCAACGAAGTCGGTGTGGCGTCGGCGCTCGACCTCAGCCAGGCGCGCACCGCTGTGGAAGGGGCACGGGTCAAGTACTCGCAATACCAGCGCCTGGTAGCCCAGGACCTCAACAGCCTGGCTGTGCTGGTGGGTACCGGCATCCCGGCCAACCTGCCCAAGCCGCTGGAGCTCGATGCCGACCAGCTGGCGGAAGTGCCGGCTGGCCTGCCGTCGGACCTTCTTCAGCGCCGCCCGGACATTCAGGAAGCCGAACACCTGCTCAAGGCCGCCAATGCCAACATTGGCGCAGCGCGAGCAGCGTTCTTCCCGAGCATCAGCCTGACCGCCAACGCGGGCACCCTGAGCCCGGACATGGACGGGCTGTTCAAGGGTGGTTCGGGGACCTGGCTGTTCCAGCCGCAGATCAACCTGCCGATCTTCAACGCCGGCAGCCTGAAGGCCAGCCTGGACTATTCGAAGATCCAGAAGGACATCAACGTCGCCAAGTATGAAAAGACCATCCAGACCGCCTTCCAGGAAGTCTCCGATGGCCTGGCGGCGCGCAAGACCTTCGAAGAGCAGTTGCAGGCGCAACGTGACCTGGTGCAAGCGAACCAGGATTACTACCGCCTGGCCGAACGCCGTTACCGCATCGGCATCGACAGCAACCTGACCTTCCTCGATGCCCAGCGCAACCTGTTCAGTGCACAGCAGTCACTGATCACCGATCGCCTGTCGCAGCTGACCAGCGAGGTCAACCTGTACAAAGCGCTCGGCGGTGGCTGGTATGAGAAGACTGGCCAGGCCAATCAGCAGGCATCGGCGGCAACACCGAAGAGCTGAGTGCTCGGGTTGAAAGCACCAAGCCCATCCCTGGCGGTGGTGCAAGTCAGTCCGGCGTATTGGGGCCGCTTTGCGGCCCTGAAAACGCTTACTGGCTGGCATGACTTCCAGGGATGTTTTTACATCACCACGCTGCCTGACAAATAATTAACCACCTGGAACATTCCGTTCGATTATCGCCCGCTTCCGCTTGCGGCGAATTGCCTCACCGCTGCCCTCCCCCGCACCATCCTCCCCAGCAACACGTTGCCAATTTGACAGAAAAGACCCGCCCTGCAGGCCGCACGCTGCAGCGCACCGGTTCGCCAATAAAAACAAGAGATCCACGACAGATGAGCATTTCGCACCCCGCACGCCAGCTGCTGCCCGGCCTGTTGGCCATCTCCTGCGCCCTCCCCGCATTGGCCGCCGAAGGTGGTTTCATGGAGGACGCCAAGGCCACCCTCAACCTGCGCAACTTTTACATCAACCGCAACTTCGTCGACCCGGCGCACTCCCAAGCCAAGGGCGAGGAATGGACACAGAGTTTCATCCTCGATGCCCGCTCCGGCTTCACTCAGGGCGTCGTAGGCTTCGGCGTGGATGTGCTGGGCATGTACTCGGTCAAGCTCGACGGCGGCAAAGGCACCACCAACACCAACCTGCTACCGGTCCACGATGACGGCCGGCCTGCCGACGACTTCGGCCGCCTGGGCGTTGCGCTGAAAGCCAAGCTGTCGCAGACCGAGCTGAAAGTAGGCGAATGGATGCCCGTGCTGCCGATCCTGCGCTCGGATGACGGCCGGTCGCTGCCGCAGACCTTCCGTGGCGGCCAACTCACCTCGAAAGAGATCGAGGGCCTGACCCTGTACGCAGGTCAGTTCCGCGCCAACAGCCCACGCAACGACGCCAGCATGGAAGACATGTCGCTCAACGGCCGAGCGGCGTTCACCTCCGATCGTTTCAACTTTGGCGGTGGCGAATACACCTTCAACGACAAGCGCACGATGATCGGCGTGTGGGATGCCCAGCTCAAGGACATCTACCGTCAGCAGTACATCAACCTGGTACATAGCCAGCCGCTGGGCGAATGGACCCTGGGCGCCAACCTCGGCTACTTCATCGGCAAGGAAGACGGCGCCGAACGTGCAGGCCAGCTCGACAACCGCACTGCCTCGGCGATGCTCTCTGCACGCTACAAGGGCAACACCTTCTACGTCGGCCTGCAGAAAGTCAGTGGCGACGATGCCTGGTTGCGGGTCAACGGCACCAGCGGTGGCACCCTGGCCAACGACAGCTACAACTCCAGCTTCGACAATGCCAAGGAACGGTCCTGGCAGGTGCGCCATGACTTCAACTTCGTCAGCGTCGGTATCCCCGGGCTGACCCTGATGAACCGCTACATCAAAGGTGACAATGTCACCTCTGGCAGCATCGACGACGGCAAGGAATGGGCGCGGGAAACCGAACTGGCCTACGTGGTGCAGTCGGGGTCCTTCAAGGATCTTTCTGTGAAATGGCGCAACTCCACCATGCGCAGGGACTTCAGCACCAACGCGTTCGATGAGAACCGGTTGATCGTCAGCTATCCGTTGAGCCTGTTGTGATCCCCCGGCCATCTGCCATGCGCAGTGCCACCATTCGCTAAGCTGATGATGGTGGTGCGCCACAGGCTATGCTGAGCATCATGAGTGGCCTGTGCCCCCACCACGGCGGCACAGGCTACCCCCATGCAGGCAGGCCACCGAGGGAGGAACGACAATGAAAAACCTCGTCGAACACCTGAGCCAGTACGCAAGCTACCACCGCGACCCACGCAATATCGCTACCCACTTCGTCGGCATTCCGCTGATCGTGCTGGCAGTGACCATCCTGCTGTCGCGCCCAGGCTGGGACGTGGCCGGGGTGTGGCTGTCCCCTGCCCTGCTGGCCGCTGCGGCGTCGGTGTGGTTCTACCTGCGCCTGGACCTGCGTTTCGGCTTGGTGATGGGCTTGCTGCTGGGGCTGTGCCTATGGGTTGGCCAGGCATTGGCGCTGCAAAGCACCGCGCTGTGGCTCAGTGCTGGGGCAGGAGCGTTCGTGCTGGGCTGGATCATCCAGTTCGTCGGGCATTACTACGAAGGCCGCAAGCCTGCGTTCGTCGACGATATCAGTGGGCTGATCATAGGGCCGCTGTTCGTGGTGGCAGAAGCGGCATTCATGCTGGGCATGTGCCCGGCGCTCAAGCAGGCTGTGGAGGCCAATGCCGGGCCGGTGGCGCTGCGCTCTGTGTAGGCGCGACCCAAGGCCGCCCCTACAGGCGTGAGCTTCACGGCTGTTGACGAGACTCTACACCCAGCTCATCCCACACCGACTCTGCCAGGTGGAAGGTGGCATTGGCCGCCGGGATACCACAGTAGATAGCGCTCTGCATCAGCACTTCCTTGATCTCATCACGGGTCACGCCGTTGTTGGCCGCTGCGCGCAGGTGCAACTTGAGCTCATCGTTGCGGTTCATGCCGATCAGCATCGCGATGGTGATCAGGCTGCGCGTATGCCGTGGCAGGCCCGGGCGGGTCCAGATATCACCCCAGGCATGGCGGGTGATCATTTCCTGGAACTCGCCATTGAAGTCGTTGAGTTTTTCCAGGCTGCGATCTACATGGGCATCGCCCAGTACCGCGCGGCGTACTTGCATGCCGGCGTCGTAGCGTTGTTTCTCATCCATGGCAGAGTCCTCAGCGAGCCAGCAGGAAGTCAAGTACGCGAAGGCTGAACGCCTCGCCGATCTCGACGTTGGACAGGTGCGCTGCCGGGAATTCGGCATAGGTGGCACCGATGATCGCGGCCTGCATGAAGCGGCCATGTTCCGGCGTGGTCACCACGTCCTCGGTACCGGCGACAACCAGCGTAGGCACCTGGATACGGCCGAGTTGTTCACGGTAATCGGCATCGCGTACCGCCGCACAGTTGGCGGCATAGCCCTGTGGAGAGGTCTGCGCGAGCATCTGGCAGATGCGCTGCGCCTGCTCAGGTTGAGCCTGGGCAAAAGCGGGGGTGAACCAGCGAGCGATCGAGGCGTCGCGCAGGTCGGCCATGGCTTGCTGCCCGCCTTTGAGCACCATGTCGATGCGGGTATTCCACACCTCGTCATTGGCGATCTTGGCAGCGGTATTGCACAGGGTCAGGCTGTGCAGGCGCTCGCCTGCATTGATCCCCAGCCACTGGCCGATCAGGCCACCCATGGACAGGCCGACGAAGTGGGCATGGGCGATATCCAGCGCATCGAGCAGCGCCAGCACATCACCGCCCAGTTGCTCGATGCTGTAGGGGCCCTCGGTGACCAGCGAAGCGCCGTGACCGCGGGTGTCGTAACGCAGTACACGGAAATGCTCGCTCCACAGCGGAATCTGGCTGTCCCACATGCCCAGGTCGGTCCCCAGGGAGTTGGACAGCACCAGCACCGGGGCATCATCCGGGCCATCGAGTCGATAGTTCAGTACGCCATCGGCCAGTTGCAAATGCGCCACAGCGGTCTCCTTCAGGCAGTGAAACGTTGATGTTCAGCCACGGCGCGCGCCACCCAGACGCGGGCCTGACCAAGGTAATGGGCAGGGTCGAGCAGACGGTCGAGTTCCTGTTCGGTCAGTTCGGCAGTCACCTGCGGCTCGTCGCCCAGCACAGCGCGCAAATGGCGCTGTTCGGCGACTGCGCGCTGGCAGCATTGCTCGAGCAAGTGATGGGCGCGGTCGCGGCCGAGGCGCTGGGCCAGAACGATGCTCACCGCCTCGGCCAGCACCAGGCCCTGGGTCAGGTCGAGGTTACGGCGCATGCGCTCGGCGTCCACCTCCATGCCTTCGACGATCACCTGGGCCTGGCGCAAGGCGCCTGAAACCAGGCAGCAGATCTCCGGCAGTGTTTCCCACTCGGCATGCCACAGGCCGAGGCTGCGCTCGTGCTCCTGGGGCATGGCTGCGTAAAGCGTCGATAGCAGCCCCGGAACCCGGGTGGCAGCACCGATCAGGACTGCCGCGCCCACCGGGTTGCGCTTGTGCGGCATGGTCGACGACCCACCCTTGCCAGGCGCGGAAGGCTCGAACACCTCACCCGCCTCGGTCTGCATCAGCAGGCTGACATCGCGGCCCAGCTTGCCGAGGCTACCGGCAACAAGGCCCAGCACCGAGGCGAACTCCACCAGGCGGTCGCGCTGGGTGTGCCAGGGTTGCTCGGGCAAGGTCAGTTTCAACTGTGCAGCCAGGCCCTCGGCGACCGGCATAGCTTTGCTGCCCAAGGCCGCCAGGCTGCCGGAGGCGCCACCGAACTGCAGTACCAGCAAGCGCGGACGCAGCTCCTGCAGCCGTTGACGGTGGCGGGTAACGGCGCCCAGGATGCCGGCCAGTTTCATGCCCAGGGTCACCGGGGTGGCGTGCTGCAGCCAGGTACGCCCCACCAGTGGTGTGTCGGCGTGCTGCAGGGCCTGGCGCGACAAGGTTTCGGCCAGCGCTGCGAGGTCGGCCTCGATCAGCCCCAGTGCATCACGCAACTGCAGCACCAGCCCGGTATCCATCGCATCCTGGCTGGTGGCGCCCAAGTGCACATAGCGCTCGGCCTCGGGAACACCACTGGCGACCACCTTGCCCAGCGCCTTGACCAGCGGGATTGCCGAGTTGCCTGCCGTGGCGATGGTATCGGCAAGCGCACGAACGTCATAGCGCTCGGCCTGGCAGGCTGTCTCGATGGCCGCAACCGCGCTGAGCGGCACCAGGCCGGCAGCGGCCTCGGCACGGGCCAGGGCAGCTTCGAAATCGAGCATGCCTTGCAGGCGGCCGCGGTCAGAGAAGATCTCGCGCATGGCCGGGGCGGTGAAATAGGCGTCGAACAGTAGGTTGCTCATGCAACGTCCTTAATCATCATGGTGCAGATACGCCGCCTGTTTCGGCAGACGCAGGCTGAACAGGAACGCGATGGCCATCATCGCCGTCACGTACCAGTAAAAGGTGTTCTCCATCCCCAGGCTTTTCAAGCCCAGGGCCACGTACTCGGCCGAGCCGCCGAACATCGCGTTGGCTACCGCGTAAGCCAGGCCCACACCCAACGCACGCACCTGCGGCGGGAACATCTCGGCCTTCACCAGGCCACTGATCGAGGTGTAGAAACTGACGATGCACAGTGCCAGGGTCACCAGCACGAAGGCCATGAACGGGCTGCTGACGGTTTTCAGCGCCATCAGCAACGGCACGGTGAACAACGTGCCCAAGGCACCGAACAGCAGCATCGAGTTACGTCGGCCGATACGGTCGGAAAGCATGCCGAAGAACGGCTGCATCACCATGTACAGGAACAAGGCACCGGTCATCACGAAACTGGCGTTCTTGGCGCTCATGCCCGCGGTGTTGACCAGGTACTTCTGCATGTACGTCGTGAAGGTATAGAAGATCAGCGAGCCACCGGCGGTATAGCCGAGCACGGTGATGAAGGCCGCCGTGTGGTTGCGGAACAGGCCTTTGATGGAACCTGCATCCTTGTCCTTGCGGGTTTCGGCATTGCTGGTCTCGTGCAGCGAGCGGCGCAGCATCAGCGAGATCAGCGCGGCGATGGAACCGACCACGAACGGGATGCGCCAGCCCCAGGCACGCAATTCTTCTTCGGTCAGCATTTGTTGGAGGATCACCACCACTAGCACGGCAAGCAGTTGGCCACCGATCAGCGTGACGTACTGGAACGATGCGAAGAAACCGCGCTGGCCACGCAGCGCCACCTCACTCATGTAGGTCGCGGTGGTGCCGTACTCGCCGCCGACCGACAGGCCCTGAATCAAACGGGCGAGCAACAGCAATGCCGGAGCCCAGGTGCCAATGCTCGAGTAGGTAGGCAAACAGGCAATCATCAAGGAGCCGAAACACATCATCAGCACCGAGATCATCAGGGAATTCTTGCGGCCATGGCGGTCCGCCAGGCGACCGAAGATCCAGCCACCGATAGGCCGCATCAAGAAGCCAGCGGCAAACACACCCGCGGTATTGAGCAATTGAACGGTGGGGTCGTCAGAGGGGAAGAAGGCCGGGGCAAAATAGATTGCACAGAAGGCGTAGACATAGAAGTCGAACCATTCCACCAGGTTGCCTGAAGAGGCACCGACGATGGCGAAGATGCGCTTGCTGCGCTCTTCACCGGTGTAGTAGGTTGAGGTCATGACGGCTTTACTCCTGGAGTGTCCTAGGTAGGTCTAGACATACTTAGTAACACACTCGTTCCGCTTCCGGGCTGGCTATTGGCCTTGTGTCGCATAAGTCCGGCCCCTTCGCGGGCCAAGCCCGCCCTCACATGGGAGGCGTGGTCCCCTGTGAGAACGGGCTTGGCCCGCGAAGGGGCCGGAACAGGTCAAACCCGCTCGATGGCCAGCGCCAGGCCTTGGCCAACACCGACACACATGGTCGCCAAGCCCTTGCGCCCGCCGCTTTTTTCCAGTTGATGCAGCGCAGTCAGTACCAGGCGCGCACCGCTCATGCCCAGCGGGTGGCCCAGGGCAATGGCACCGCCGTTAGGGTTCACCTGCGGTGCATCATCGGCCACACCCAGCTCACGCAGCACCGCCAGGCCTTGGCTGGCGAACGCTTCGTTGAGCTCGATGACGTCGAAATCGCTCATGGCCACACCCAGGCGCTCGGTCAGCTTGCGCACTGCGGGTACCGGGCCGATGCCCATCACCCGGGGCGCCACACCGCCGCTGGCCATGCCCAGAACACGGGCACGCGGGGTCAGGCCGTGCTTCTTCACCGCCTCAGCCGAGGCCAGGATCAGTGCAGCAGCACCGTCGTTGACGCCCGAGGCATTACCAGCGGTGACGGTCTTGTCCGGGCCGTTGACCGGCTTGAGCTTGGTCAGTGCTTCGAGGGTGGTTTCCGGGCGCAGGTGCTCGTCGCGCTCGACGATGGTTTCGCCCTTCTTGTGGGCGATACGCACAGGCACGATTTCTTCGGCGAAGAAGCCCGCCGCCTGGGCTGCAGCGGCCTTCTGCTGGCTGCGCAGGGCGAATGCATCCTGATCGGCACGCGAAACCTGGTAATCGTCTGCGACGTTATCAGCGGTTTCAGGCATGGAATCCACACCGTACTGGCGCTTCATCAGCGGGTTGATGAAGCGCCAACCGATGGTGGTGTCCTCAAGCTTCATGTTGCGCGAGTAAGCGCTCTCGGCTTTGCCCATGACAAAAGGCGCGCGCGACATGGACTCGACACCGCCGGCAATGGCCAGCTCCATCTCGCCGCTGGCGATGGCACGGAATGCAGTACCGATGGCGTCCATACCCGAGGCGCACAGGCGGTTCAGGGTCACGCCCGGGATAGTCTCGGGAAGGCCCGCCAGCAGCAGGGCCATGCGCGCCACGTTGCGGTTATCTTCACCGGCCTGGTTGGCACAGCCAAAGAACACTTCGTCGACCTGATCCCACTTCACACCCGGGTTGCGCTCGATCAGCGCCTTGAGCGGTACAGCGGCCAGATCATCGGCACGCACGCCAGCGAGGGCGCCGCCGAAGCGGCCGATCGGGGTGCGAATAGCGTCACAGATAAATACGTCGCGCATCAAGCTTCTCCTGCCAGTGGGCCACGGGCCTCGGCGGTGCGGGGTTCAAAGTCACGCAGCGCACCCCGCTGGACCTCGGTTCAGGGTGCTACGTTGAGCCCAGATTAAGGAGAGTGGTGGGTCGCTGACAATCCGATAATCGACTATTAGTGCGGTTATCGAACATTTTGTCATCCAACCCACCCTCTCTTGTGGGGCCGCAACGCGGCCCGCAAGCGCAGGCTCAGGTCGCGTCGGCGTGGCTTACCAGGCCTTTCACGATCACGCCTACCGTCGCAAGTGCAGCTGGCACCAGCAGTGCCGTCAGCACCTGCTCGAAGTTCCAGCCCAGGCCAAGCAGGGTCGCGCCACTCCAGGCGCCGAGAATCGCGCCAAAGCGGCCGATACCGAGCATCCAGGAAACACCGGTGGCACGTGCCTGGGTCGGATAGAACCGCGCCGCCAGCGAAGGCATGGCCGATTGCGCGCCGTTCACACACATCCCGGCTACCAGCACCAGCGTGGCAAGCACGGCAATGTTGCCCAGGCTCTGCCCCACTGCATAAGCGAACACGCCCGCCAGCAAGTAGAAGATACCGATGACCTTGTGCGGGTTGAAACGGTCCATGGCCCAGCCTACTGCCACGGCGCTGAGTACACCACCGAACTGGAACAGCGCGCCGATGAACGCAGCCTGCTCCATGCTTGCGCCGCTGTCACGCATCAGCGTCGGCAGCCAGCTGGTGAGCAGGTAGACGATGACCAGGCCCATGAAGTAGGTCAGCCACAGCAGCATCGTGCCCAGGCCATAGGTGCCGGAGAAGATCACTGCGAACACGTTGCGCGCCGCCACAACCTTCTGTTCCGGCACACTGAAGCTGCCGGCCTGCGCGACAACGGCCGGTGCGATCGGCGCCAGGGTCTTGCGCACCTTGTCGGTACCGCGGTTGCGCACCACCAGGAAGCGTGCCGACTCAGGTAGCCAGACCATCAGCACCACAACCAGCAGCAGTGGCAGCACACCACCCACTACCAGCAGGCTATGCCAGCCGTAGGCCGGGATCATCTTCGCGGAGATGAACCCACCACCGGCCATGCCCAGGTTGAAACCGCAGAACATGCTGGTCACCAACAGTGACTTGAGGCGCTCCGGGGTATATTCGGAAAGCAGCGTGGTGGCATTGGGCATGCCGGCGCCCAGGCCGAGGCCGGTCAGAAAGCGCAGCATCAGCAACTGGTCGACGTTGCTGGCGTAGGCCGAGGCCAGGCTGAAACCACCGAACACCAATACCGCACCCACCAGCACGACCTTGCGGCCAAAGCGGTCGGCCAGCGGCCCTGAACCCAAGGCGCCGAACACCATCCCGATCAAGGCGGCGCTCATCACCGGGCCAAGGCTGGCGCGGTCGATGCCCCACTCCTGGGACAATGCCGGAGCGATGAAGCCCATGGCCGCCGTGTCCAGGCCATCGAGGAAGACAATCAGGAAGCAAAGGATCACTACACGCCACTGATAGCGCGACAGCGGTTGTTCGTTGATGAAAGACTGAACGTCGAGGCAGTTCCCGACAGGTTGTGGCTTGTTCATTGTTGTTATCCAGAAATTGAGCACAGTCGAGCCACTGCACGAGGGCGACAGGTACAGGGTTCAAAGTCGAGGGAGTTCGGCCTGAGTCAGCCTGGATACAACGCAACTGCGTGCGGGTGCGGCCGCAGCAGCGAAGTGACAGTGGTCATGATGTGCGCCTCTTGTGTTTTTCTTGTTCGGTCGGCACAGCCGACCGCTGCGGGAGACATTAATCAGCCAATGCAGGGCGCGCAATTCGTCCAGAGCGACACTGTGCGTTTATCGAACAGGAAACGGTTGGCATGTTCGATAACGGTGCACAGCGGCGCGTTGGGCGGGGGTTGTTTCAACCAAACAACTGGTGGCAAAGATCGCGACTGGACGCCAACAGGATCGGCAAGAAGCGCTGCTCCAGTTCGCTTCGGCTCACACGCCCCACATGGGTGCTGACATTCAACGCCGCAAGCACCTGCCCGGAAGCATCGTAAATCGGTACGGCGATCGAACGCAGGCCCTGCTCCAGTTCCTGATCGACCACGCACCAGCCCTGCTCACGCACCTGCTGGATGCACGCGAACAGCGACTCCGGATCATGCAAGGTACGGCTGGTTCGGGCCTTGAGGTCGGCGCGGTCGAGATACTCGCGCAAGCTGGTGTCATCCATGGCGGCCAAGAGAATGCGCCCCATCGACGTGCAGTAGGCCGGCAGCCGTCCACCGACCGACAGATCGACCGATATCAGCCGCTCGACAGTGGCCGAACGGGCTATATAAAGGATGTCGTCGCCTTCGAGGGTGGCCATGTTGGCCGCTTCGTGCAACTGATCGCTGATGCGGTCCAGGTAAGGCTGGGCGGACACCGCCAGGGGCGTTGACGAAAGGTAGGCATGGCCAAGCGTCAGCACCTTGGGCAGCAGCGAATAGGTACGCCCGTCGGTCGTGGCGTAGCCGAGCTTGATCAAGGTATGCAGACAACGACGCACCGCCGCTCGCGGGATCTCGGTGCGGTGGCTGATCTGAGCGATGGTCAGGTGGCGCTTGCGCTCCTGGAATGCCTGGATCACGGCAAGCCCCCGCGCCAGCGAGGTCATGAAGTCCGGATCACCGGTAAATGCCTGAATACGCTTGGCTGGCGAGGCCACGATTGGCGGCGCCAAGGCAGGGGTGCTCTGGCGTGCCGACTCAGGGCTGGCAGATTCGTTGGCCGGGATTTCGTCACTCATCGCTCACCTCAAAAAATTCGCTGCTTCGTGCGATTATCGAACAAGCGGCCGATAATCGCAATTGACCGCTGACACGTTTGCTTATACCTTTCTACTGCCACTTGTGGCTTCTTTGGAGAGACTGGTCAGGTACCCACCGTAGAAGTCCCCAGGCAGCGGCCTCGCCTTTGTGCGAGGCCGTTTTTATTTCCCTGCTGGCACCCGAACAGCAGCGAACTTTCCATGCACCGGCCGTTCAAACTTTGCACAAGCAGCCATTACCCGCAACTTGAACAAAGGGTTGTAGGCGCTGGGTAAATTACGCTGGCTGGCGTTTTATCGATTGCTATAATCCAACCGGCTGGCCCGGTTCGATATTCGGGCAAGGCACTTACCGCCTACCTTTATCCGACGACCAGCACGCCCAGTGCATGGGCAACGTGCATGTGCACGCATTACCGGCCACTTTTTACATTCAGGTACTACTGTGACGAAAGATGAACTGCGCGCGGAACTGGAGCGCCAGGCTGAACGTTACAAGGAAGTTTACGGTGGTGAAGTCACCACTTACGCCGCTCAACCGGAACCGGAGCGCAAACCTTGGCGCAAGCGGGCCACGGTCCAGGACCAGGCCTTCAACCAGGAACTGGAAAAGATGGAGAAAGAGTTGCGCAACGAAGACACCTGAGCCATTTGCCGCAGGCAATCGCATTCGCGGTCAGGGGCGGCGCTCGGGACATAGATCGTTACCGAACAGCCACTCATGAAATGGAATTACACAAATTTCATACAGCCGTTTGAATCCTGAATGGCGAGTCCATTTTGTAGGAATACCCTGGATTTCGGCGCTTTTTGTGATTTTTAGCGGAGCTTTCTGCGCTTTACGCCGTGGGTAATGACGCTAGGGGGGCGCGCAAAAGGCTGCCATCGGTCAGCTGCGGGTGCATCGATTGCAAAGGTTTTCTGGCATAATCCCGCCCCCCAAATGACCGCCAGACAACCTTCATGATCGATTTATTCAGCGGACTGGATGCCTGGGTATTGGTGAGCCTGCTGCTCGCCCTGACCTTCGTGCTCGCATTCGAGTTCATCAATGGCTTTCATGACACCGCCAACGCGGTAGCCACCGTCATCTATACCAAAGCCATGCCACCACACCTGGCCGTGTTCTTCTCCGGGGTGTTCAACTTCCTTGGCGTTCTGCTGGGCGGTGTCGGGGTGGCTTACGCCATCGTTCACCTGCTGCCGGTCGAGCTGCTGATCAATGTGAACACCGGGCATGGCCTGGCCATGGTCTTCTCGTTGCTGGCTGCGGCCATCACCTGGAACCTGGGCACCTGGTATTTCGGCATCCCGGCCTCGAGCTCGCACACCTTGATCGGTTCGATCCTGGGCGTGGGCCTGGCCAATGCCCTGATCAGCGACATTCCCTTGGGTGACGGCGTCAACTGGCAGAAGGCGATCGACATCGCCATGTCGTTGGTCATTTCGCCCATGGCTGGCTTCGCTGTCGCTGCGCTGTTGCTGCTCGGCCTGAAATGGTGGCGCCCGCTGTCGAAGATGCACAAGACACCAGAGCAACGCCGCAAGCTCGACGACAAGAAGCACCCACCCTTCTGGAACCGCCTGGTGCTGGTGATTTCGGCCATGGGCGTGAGCTTCGTACACGGCTCCAACGACGGCCAGAAGGGCATCGGCCTGATCATGCTGGTGCTGATCGGCATTGTTCCGGCCAAGTTCGTACTCGACCTGAACAGCACCACTTACCAGATCGAACGCACCCGCGACGCAACGATGCACCTTAGCCAGTTCTACCAGCGCAACGCCGCCACACTTGGCGAGTTCCTGGCACTGGGCAAGGCGCAGGCCAGCGACCTTCCGGAGCAGTTCAGCTGCAACCCGCAGCAGACCGAACCTACCATCGCGGCATTGCAATCCTCGCTTCAGGGCGTTACCGATTACCGTGCCCTTGACGCCGAAAAGCGTGTGGAAGTGCGCCGCTACCTGCTGTGCCTGGATGATACGGCGAAGAAGGTTGGCAAGCTGCCAGGGCTGGAGGCGCGTGAAAAGTCCGACCTCGACAAGTTGCGCAAAGACCTCACCGCCACCACCGAATATGCCCCGTTCTGGGTAATCGTTGCCGTCGCCCTGGCGCTGGGCCTGGGGACCATGGTCGGCTGGAAACGCGTTGTACTGACCGTAGGCGAGAAGATCGGCAAACAGGGCATGACCTATGCCCAGGGCATGTCGGCGCAGATCACCGCAGCCTGCGCCATTGGCATGGCCAACGTGTTCGCCCTGCCGGTTTCGACGACCCATGTGTTGTCGTCCGGTGTGGCCGGCACCATGGTTGCCAACAAGAGTGGCCTGCAAGGCGGCACGGTGAAAACCATCCTGCTGGCCTGGGTATTGACCCTGCCTGCGACGATGGGCCTTGCGGCTGGCTTGTTCTGGCTGGCATCCAAGGCAATCGGCTGAACCTTGGCAGTGCAGTGAAAAGGGCCGCTCTGCGGCCCCTTTTACCCGGGCTGACCAACACCAACCCTCAAGCGGCTTTTAATGCACAGAAGCCAGCATCACCACCGCTAACGCTTCTTGCCCCCGAGCAACGACCCCATCAACCCCCGCACCAGTTGGCGCCCTAACTGATTGGCCGCCTGACGCACAGCCGACTTGATCGCCTGCCCTGCGGCGCTCTGCAAGAAGTCCCCAGCCTTGTCCACCAAGCTGTCTTCATCCGCCTGGGGCGCCGGTACCGGCTCCGCCGGCTCGCCTTTGCGCCGGGCCAGCATTTCATACGCCGACTCACGGTCGATCGGCTTGTCATAGCGCCCCGCCAACGGCGACCCGGCTATCAGCGCACTACGCTCGCCCGCACTCAACGGCCCGATTCGCGATTGCGGCGGCGCGATCAGTACTCGCTGCACCATCGCCGGCGTCCCCCGGTCTTCAAGCGTCCCCACCAGCGCCTCGCCAATCCCAAGCTCGGTCAGCACTGCCAGAGTGTCGAATGCCGGGTTCGGGCGAAAGCCGTCTGCCACGGCCCGCAGCGACTTCTGCTCCTTGGCGGTAAACGCCCGTAACCCATGCTGTATACGCAACCCCAATTGGGCCAGCACGCTGTCGGGCAGATCGCCCGGCGACTGGGTGACAAAGAACACCCCCACGCCCTTGGAGCGGATGAGCCGAACCACCTGTTCCAATCGATCCTGCAGCGCTTTCGGGGTGCCGTTGAACAGTAGATGGGCTTCGTCGAAAAACAGCGCAAGCACCGGCTTGTCGGCATCGCCTCGCTCCGGCAACTGCTCGAACAGTTCGGCCAACAGCCACAGCAGGAAGGTGGCGTAGACCTTCGGCGCCTCATGCACCAAGCGGCTGGCATCGAGCAGGTGGATTCGCCCACGACCATCAGCGTCCGTGCGCAGCAGGTCCTCCAGTTGCAATGCCGGCTCACCGAACAGCGCCTCGGCGCCCTGCTGCTCCAACGTTGCCAAACGACGCAACAATGCCTGGGTCGAACCGGTGGTCATCAGTGCACTGTCTTCGCCCAGCAACTGGGGATTGTCTTTAAGGTGTGCCAGCAGCGCTTTGAGGTCCTTGAGATCGAGCAGCAGCAAACCGTCACGGTCGGCCACCTTGAATGCGGCATACAACGCTGCCTGCTGGCTGTCGGTCAGTTCAAGCAGGTTGCCAAGCAACAGCGGCCCCATCTCGCTCAGGGTGGTGCGCAGCGGGTGGCCGGACTGCCCGGCGATATCCCAAAGGCTCAACGGGTACGCTTGCGCCCGGTACCCCAGCCAAGGCATGCCGGCAATGCGCTCGGCCACCTTGCCCTGGGGCGCTGCCGCCGCACCGACACCACACAGGTCACCTTTGACATCGGCCGCGAACACCGCCACACCGGCATCACTGAACGCTTCCGCCAGGTGTTGCAAGGTCACGGTCTTGCCGGTACCGGTGGCACCGGCGACCAGGCCATGGCGGTTAGCCAGGCGCATGGCTTGGGTCACAGGCTGGCCATCCGGGCCAGCACCTACAACTATCGTCGAGTTTTCCGACATCTTTTTAATCCCCTGCTCAAGCTCGACCACCCATCAGCCGATAGCTCTGGATGATATTCGCCTTTGAAGACAGAACACCCCTGAAAGGACTTACGGGATGTTGCACTGTTTTAAGCGGTACTCGTGCGAACGCCCGATAAAAACCTTAGCGGAACCGATCACGCCATGAACAAAAGCCTTCGTTTCAGCCACAAGATTCTTTTGGCCGCATCACTGATCGTGATACTCGCCTTCAGCCTGTTCACCCTCTACAACGACTATCTCCAGCGTAATGCCATCCGTGAAAACCTGGAGAATTATCTGGCTGAAATGGGCGCCTCCACTTCGAACAACATTCGCAACCTGTTCGAAGGCCGGATAACGCTGGTTGAAAACCTGGCGCAGAACATCGCCCAGCAACCTGCCAGCGCAGAAACGCTGATGGGCCAGAGCGCCCTGACTTCAAGCTTTTTGACCGTCTACCTGGGCAAGGTCGATGGCGGCTTCAGCGTGCGCCCCGACTCGAAGATGCCGGATGGTTACGACCCCCGCACCCGCCCCTGGTACAAGGATGGCATGAGCGCCACAGGCGCCATCCTCACCGAGCCCTACATCGACATGACCACCAACCAGATGGTCATCGGCATCCTCAGCAAAGTGTCCGCGGGTGTGGGCGTGGTCGGCGGCGACCTGGCGCTGGACGGCCTGGTGCAGATCATCAACTCGCTGAATTTTGGCGGCATGGGCTACGCCTTCCTGGTCAACGACCAAGGCAAGATTCTGGTGCACCCTGACAAGGCACTGGTCATGAAATCGTTGTCGGACCTGTTCCCGCAGCACACGCCGAAACTGACTGGCGAGCTGACTGAAATCGAAGCCGATGGCCAGACCCGCCTGCTGACCTTCACCCCGATCAAGGGCCTGCCATCGGCCAACTGGTACATCGGCCTGTCCGTGGACAAGGACAAAGCCTTTGCCATGCTCAGCAACTTCCGTACTTCGGCAGTGATCGCCACGGTGGTAGCGGTCGTGATCATCATCGGTTTGCTGGGCCTGCTGATCCGCGTGCTGATGCAGCCGTTGCTCACCATGACCCGCGCCATGGAGGACATTGCCGAAGGTGAAGGCGACCTGACCAAACGCTTGAAAATTCACCAGCAGGATGAGTTCGGCATCCTCGGCACTGCCTTCAACCGCTTCGTCGAGCGCATCCACGGCTCGATCCGCGAGGTGTCCTCGGCCACCGAGCAGGTCAACGAGGTGGCGCTGCGCGTGATCAGCGCCTCCAACTCGTCGATGACCAACTCCGACGAGCAGTCCAACCGCACCAACAGCGTTGCCGCGGCCATCAATGAACTGGGTGCCGCCGCCCAGGAAATCGCCGGCAATGCCGCCCAGGCTTCGCAGCATGCAAGTTCTGCACGGCTGCTGGCAGAAGAAGGTCAGCAGGTAGTGACGCGCAATATCGAGGCGATGAATCGCCTGTCGGACCTGATCGTCACGTCCAGCGCGCACATCGAAACGCTCAACAGCAAGACGGTGAACATCGGCCAGATCCTCGAAGTGATCACCAGCATCTCCCAGCAGACCAACCTGCTGGCGCTGAACGCTGCCATCGAAGCCGCACGGGCGGGTGAAGCCGGGCGTGGTTTTGCCGTGGTCGCCGACGAAGTCCGCAATCTGGCGCACCGTACCCAAGAGTCGGCGCAACAGGTCCAGGCGATGATCGAGGAGCTGCAGGTCGGTGCCCGTGAGTCGGTGGACACCATGGGCCAGAGCCAGCGCCACAGCCAGGACAGCATGGCGATCGCCAACCAGGCGGGTGAGCGCCTGGACAGCGTGACTGTACGCATCGGTGAAATCGACGGCATGAACCAGTCGGTGGCAACTGCAACCGAAGAGCAAACAGCGGTGGTCGACTCGATCAACATGGACATCAATGAGATCAACATGCTCAACCAGGAAGGCGTGGAGAACCTCCAGGCCACCCTGCGAGCGTGCTCGGACCTCGAACAACAGGCCACCCGCCTCAAGCACCTGGTAGGCAGCTTCCGCATCTAAGCGGCAAGCGGCAAGCTGCAAGCTGCAAGTAAAAGCGGGCCATGCGCCCTCTCGCTTGTAGCTTGCCGCTTGCAGCTTGCAGCTGCAGCTCCCAACCCAACCGAACAAACTATCCTTCAGGTAGGTCAATCTTTAGGCGCGTCATCGTCGGCCTGTTACAGCCCGATGACGGACCAAAAGTCGATCCCGGAGGGATGCTGATCGTGCACATCGCTGACATCACCATGTTCTACGCCCCGGCCAGCGGGGGCGTACGTACCTATCTTGATGCCAAACACCACCGTCTCGACGCCATTGAGGGCGTACGCCACAGCCTGTTGATTCCCGGGGCCAGTGCTCGCCAGGAAGACGGCATCTATCAAGTTCCGGCGCCGCCCCTGCCCTTTGGCAAAGGCTACCGCTTCCCCGTGCGCCTTGCTCCCTGGTGCAATGTGCTGCGCGGCCTCAAGCCCGACCTCATCGAAGTGGGTGACCCGTACCTGACCGCCTGGGCCGCCCTCGAGGCGCGCCGCCAGCTCGATGTCCCCGTGATCGGCTTCTATCACTCCGACTTGCCACTGCTGGTCAGCAACCGCATGGGCAACTGGTTCACGCCGAATGTAGAAGCCTATGTCAGCAAGCTGTACGGCAATTTCGACCGAGTGCTGGCGCCCAGCCAGGTGATGGCCGACAAACTTCGCCGCCTGGGCGTGCGCGATGTGCATGTGCAGCGCCTGGGCGTGGACTTGGCCACGTTCAACCCGCAACACCGTGACCCACAACTGCGCGCCGAACTGGGTATCCCCGATACCAGCCGCCTGCTGGTCTTCGCTGGCCGTGGCTCGCGGGAAAAAAACCTGCCCGTACTGCTCGATTGCATACAGCGCCTTGGCCGCCCTTACCACCTGCTGCTGGTAGGCTCGAACATGCCAAGCAACGTCCCTGACAACGTCAGTGTGATCAATCGATTCTGCGCGCCGCAGGACGTCGCCCGGCTCGTGGCCAGCGCCGACCTGCTGGTGCATGCCGGCGACCAGGAAACCTTCGGCCTGGTCATCCTTGAAGCCATGGCCAGCGCCACGCCCGTGGTGGCCGTGCACGCCGGGGCCTTCGGCGAGATCGTCAATGAGCAGTGCGGGCGCCTGTGCCGGGCAAACGACGGCCTGGCCATGGCCACCGCGGTGCGTGAGGTGTTCGAAGCCGGCGTGCGCAAGCTCGGGGCCCAGGCCCGCAGCCATGTGGAGCAGCATTATTCATGGGACAATGTCGTCGCCGGCCTGCTGCAGCACTATCAGGCGGTGCTTGGCCATCAACCGCAGGTACGCGCCCATGCTTGAGACCAGCGCCGCGCCGGGCAGCCTGATGCTTGTGCTGCATGACATGGCGCCTGAGACCTGGCCGGATTACCAGCCCTTCGTCGAGGCCGTCGACGAAATGGGCCATGTGCCCATGACCTGGCTGGTAGTGCCGAACTTCCATCACCGCAACCCGCTGGCAGGCTCACCCGCATTCTGCCGCCTGCTCGAACGACGCCTGGCGCGTGGCGACGAACTGGCGCTGCATGGCTTGTATCACGCCGACGACGGGCCAGCGCCACGCAGCCTGCGTGACTACTTCATGCGCCGCCTGTACACCCATGAAGGGGAGTTCTATGCCTTGAACCAGGCGCAGGCCATGCAACGCCTGGAGGCCGGCCTTGAAGTCTTCGACCGGCAAGGCTGGCCCGTGGCAGGCTTCGTCGCCCCAGCCTGGCTGATGAGCCAAGGCACCCGCCAGGCCTTGAGCCAATTGCCGTTGCGCTACACCAGCACCCCGCAGCACCTTTATCGTTTACCCGACTTCACCGCGTTCAATGCCCCGGGCCTGGTCTGGAGTGCCCGCAGCGCCTGGCGTCGTGGTGTGTCGCAGGTGGTCTGTGACTGGCAGTGCAGGCGCTGGCGCAACGCTGAGACCCTGCGCCTTGGGCTGCACCCCGTGGACATGCGCCACCGCGCCTCACGAGATTACTGGCTGCGCACGCTGGACAAGCTGCTGATGCAAGGGCGCGCCCCCCTGACCAAGTCGGCCTGGCTACAGCGCCAGGCAGTAGGATGAACCGTCTGGGCTGGCTGGCCATGGCGCTGGTGATGGCCATGGTGATACCGGCCCTGCTGGGGGGCAGCGACCTGCTGCCCAGGCTCAAGGCCTTCGACCCCGCACTGCTGCTGACCCTGCTGGGCATGATCCTGATGTGCTGGGTAATCAATGCCGTGCGCTTGCGCCTGCTGCTTGGCCAGCAGGGAGCAAAGCTTGGCCACGTGCGCAGCCTCGGCGTGGTGATGGCCACCGAATTCGCCATTTGCACCACCCCAGGCGGCAGCGGCGGGCCGTTGACACTCATGGCCCTGCTGGCCCGTGACCGTATCGGCCCGGCACGCAGCGGCGCGGTGTTTGCCATGGACCAGTTGAATGATCTGCTGTTCTTCTTCTGCGCCATGTTGGCAATCGCCGGTTACGCACTGTTCCACAGCCTTGGCCGCAGCCAGCAGAGCATGTTGCTGGGCAGTGCCCTACTGCTGTGCTCGGCACTGGCGGCAATCGTGGCGCTGCTACGGTACCGACGGACGGTGATGCGCCTGAATGGGCGGCTGCTGCAGCGCATGGGGGTGGCGCCTGCGCGCAAACGGCGCTGGGCGCGCAAGCTGTTGCACTTCATCGATGCCTTGGCGCAGACCTGGCAGCTGCCAAAAAGCACACTGGCACTGGTGTTCACCCTCACCTGCGCGCATTGGAGCCTGCGCTACAGCGTGCTGTACCTGGTCTTGCAAGGCTTGGGTGTGGAGTTGTCGTGGATTCCGAGCTTCCTGGTACAGATGCTCTCGCTCAGTGCCGGGCAGTTCAGCCTGCTGCCGGGCGGCGCCGGGGCGGCCGAGCTGACCTCGGCGAGCCTGTTGACGCCTTTGGTGGGCAGTTCCACCGCGGCTGCGGCGATCCTGATCTGGCGTGCGGTCACTTACTACTTTTATCTGCTGGCCGGGGGGCCGGTGTTTGTCTGCCTGCTGGCGCGTCCCCTGCTGGAGCGCTGGCGGCGTCAGACGGGTTGAGCTGGCGCCAGAGCTCAGCGGCACCGGGGAAATCAGTGCCGTCCTGTTCGCTCAGGGCGTCGGGGTCGTAGCGAGAAAGGCAGCCTTCCCCGAGGGTAGGCGGTGCTGATGCGGTGGGTTTGTTGCGTGAGCCTGTCATGTTTCACCCCCTGCATGGCTGGGGCTGCAGTGCAGCCCCAAAGCCCGTATCAGTCGAACACCACAGTCTTGTTGCCGTGCACCAGCACGCGGTCTTCCAAGTGATAGCGCAGGCCACGGGCAAGCACCATCTTCTCCACATCGCGGCCGAAGCGGACCATGTCCTCGATGCTGTCGGCATGGCTCACACGCACCACGTCCTGCTCGATGATCGGGCCTGCGTCCAGTTCTTCGGTCACGTAGTGGCAAGTAGCACCGATCAGCTTCACCCCACGCAGGGCGGCCTGGTGGTAAGGCTTGGCACCGACGAACGACGGCAGGAAGCTGTGGTGGATGTTGATGACTTTTTCGGCGTAATCCTGGCACAACTGCGGTGGCAGGATTTGCATGTACCGCGCCAGCACAACCACATCGGCCGCATGTTCCTGGACCAGGCGCGACACTTCAGCGAACGCAGGCGCCTTGTCTTTCGGGTCGACGGGTACATGGAAGAACGGGATGCCGTGCCACTCGACCATGCTGCGCAGGTCGTTGTGGTTGGAGATCACGCAGGGGATCTCGCAATCGAGTTCATCCGTGTGCCAGCGATGCAGCAGATCAGCCAGGCAGTGGGATTCACGGCTCGCCATCAACACCACACGCTTTTTCTGAGCCGAATCCGTAATGCGCCAGGTCATGGAAAACTCTTCGGCTATCGGCGAAAAGGCTTCGCGGAAGGCCTCGATACCGAATGGCAGCGATTCGGCGCGGATTTCATGGCGCATGAAGAACCAGCCACTCTGCTCATCGGAGTGGTGGCTCGCTTCGTTGATCCAGCCATTGTACAAAGCCAGGAAATTACTGACTTTCGCCACGATACCAACACGGTCGGGGCAAGCGATCACCAGACGATAGGTGCGCATGAATAAGACTCCAGAACTTCGCAAAGGCGCTCATTCTAGCGGCCCGCCCGGAAAAACGCAGTAATCATTGCACCCCGCCATCGCCCCTTGCGCGCCTAGACGCGGGCCGTGGCACGCAGCAACAGCCAGGCGAAACATGACGAGTTACGCGGGCTAATGTAAATATTTTTTTAACCTTGAGATATTTTGTCACAGCCCACATAAACAGTTGATGAACTGATTAATAGGTTTACTTGAGAGTATCGCCTGTCTATTATTGCTCCACACATTTCCCGAACACGCATTAAGGAACACTCCATGTCCCTGATCAACGAATACCGCGCCACCGAAGAAGCCATCAAAGAACTTCAAGCCCGCCTGGCCAACCTGTCGCAGGATGACAAGCTGAAGAAAGAACTGGAGTTCGAAGGCAAACTGCGCACGCTGATGGGCGAATACTCCAAATCGCTGCGCGACGTCATTGCCCTGCTCGACCCAGAATCGAAGCTGAGCAAAGGCCCACGTGGCGCAGTCAAGACCACCGCCACCAAACGTGCGCGCAAGGTCAAGCAATACAAAAACCCGCACAACGGTGAAGTGATCGAAACCAAAGGCGGCAACCACAAAACCCTGAAAGAGTGGAAAGCCAAATGGGGTGGCGATGTGGTTGAAAGCTGGGCGACCCTGCTGGACTGATTGTCCGCTCGATCGCTGTACTGCTTAAAACAAAAACGCCGGCACAATGCCGGCGTTTTTGTTTGCGTGTACAAAACCACTCAAAAAGGAATGGCAAATTGCTCTGCCAGTTGACGGGCATGCGCCTGCCAGGCGTCCAGCACCTGGCGCCCCGGCTCGTCCGCCTTGGCCCAGGCGCTTTGCCGCGCCTGCTCGAAGTCGCCCAGCGTGTTCGGTGCTCCCCAGTGTGGGTCGCTCAATCGCTGCTGACAGAAACCATACCAGCGCTGCCGCTCTTCGCTATTCAAGGTGTCCGGGAAGTTACGCGCCCGGTACCGGAACAACAACTCAGGCAGGCGCGGGTCATCGAACATCCAGTGGCCTTGCCCCAACTGTGAAGGGTCCAGCGTTCTTACTTGTTCACACAGCCGGCGGTCGCGGTCGCCGAGAAACCCTTCATACAATTGCTGCTCGGGATCTTCACTCGGAGCAAAGTCGTCCTTGCCGTAAATATGTTCCAGCTTGTGTTGCCAGGCGTTCTGCTGATTGGCCAACTCTTCAGCGCGAGCGTGTACGAGCGCCAGATCGATCCCGAGCCGTTGCTGATCGGCCGCGCGCAATACCGAAAGCGGCGCCACTACCGGGCAGCGATTGATCTGCACCAACTTCAGCGGTATGGGTAATTGCCCATCAGACAATTCCTCACGACGCGTGTACAAGCGCTCACGAATTACCTCGGCACTTTCCCTTAATAAGGGTAGGGTTTCACTTTGCAGGTCGCACACAATCAGCGCGTTGCGATTACGTGGGTGCCAGGCCAACGGCAAGACCACCCCAAGATAATTGCGCGCCGCCGAGAAGCGCCCCGATATATGCACCAAGGGCTGCAGCAGACGGATTTGCTCCATCACTTTGTGCTTGCTGCGCAATTGGAACAGCCACTCATACAACTTAGGCTGCTTGTCGCGGATCAAGCGCGCCAGCGCGATGGTAGCCCGCACGTCGGAAAGTGCCTCGTGGGCATGCCCATGATCGATGCCGTTGGCCTTGCTGAGCAATTCAAGGCGCAAGCTGACGCGCCCGTCCTGTTGCGGCCAGACGATGCCCTCAGGGCGCAGGGCGTAAGCAGTGCGGACCACATCGATCAAGTCCCAGCGGCTATTGCCGCCCTGCCACTCCCGGGCATACGGGTCGAAGAAATTGCGGTACAGGCTGTAGCGGGTAACCTCGTCGTCGAAGCGCAACGTGTTGTAACCCGCGCCGCAGGTCCCCGGCTGGGCCAGTTGCGCGTGCACCCGCGTCATGAACTCGGCTTCGCTCAGGCCCTGGTTGGCCAGCTGCTGCGGGGTGATGCCTGTCACCAGGCAAGCCGCCGGGTGCGGCAGGATATCGTCGCTGGGGCGGCAATAAAGACTTATCGGCTCGTCGATTTCATTGAGCTCGAAGTCGGTGCGCACACCGGCCACCTGCAACGGCCTGTCGCAGCGCGGATTGATACCGGTGGTTTCGTAGTCGTGCCAGAAAATGCTGGAGGTCACGGGGTCGTCCTGATCGAAGGTCGCCCCGATTCTAGCGGACATGGCCTCAGACGGAAGCGTTGGCCGGATGGAAACTGAAATAGTCGCGCAACGAGCGCACGAACTCGTCGTACTCGCGTGGTGCCTGCAACAGCATGAAGCCCGAATCGTAATGGCCAGGCGTCTGGTCCTCACGGCACCACAGGCAACTGGCGGTCAGGTTGATGAACTGAAAGCCGCCACCGGGCAGCGGCAGGCGCAATTGCAATTCGAAATCCGGGCCCACCAGCACCGGTAACTGGCTGATCAACATCAAGCCATCTTCCGAGGCATTGCCCAACTGCCCGATCGGCTGATCGGTCACGCGATTGAAGACCATCAGTACGCAAGGTAACTGATGGCGCTCGATATGACGCTGGTTGAACATGGTCACAATTGCAGTCCGTACCCGATGCCAGGAATACGAGGTACTGGCGGTTGTTGTAACAACTGAGTTACAGGTTAGCGCAGCGCGCGCGGCAAATCCCGTGAAATAAACGACACCTTGGTGTTAACGCCAAGGAGAGGTACTCACCGGGTTGGCCATCGCAGCCTCGCCAGCGCGGTAGTGGCCCAGCTTCTCCAGGGTTTGCAGCCGCGCCTTGGCCCGGTAGGCATACTCGTTGCGTGGATACTGCTGAATCAGGTACTCGTAGGTTTGTGCAGCGTCCACGTAAAGCTTCTGGCGCTCCAGGCACTGGCCACGCAGCAACGAAACTTCCGGATGAATGAACGGCCGCGCGCGGCTGGTACGGTCGACCTGTGACAGCTCGAGCATCACCCGTTGGCAATCGCCACGGTCGTACGCACGATAGGCGTTGTTCAGGTGGTGGTCCATGGACCAGCGGGTACAGCCGACGGCGCTGGCCGCCAGGGCGAAAACGATCAGGGCTCGCATGGGGATCTCCTTTAATAAAGAGTATATCGGCGTGCCGGTATATTTCTTCAGCTTGCCACGTGCGGCTTGCAGCTGCCCTATCGTACCCGCCTTCAGGTAGTGCAACGGAACAATGACTACAGGGCGATTCAGGAGTAGCCTTTCGCTGCGCTTCACTATAGGAGTCTGTGCATGACCATCCGCCGTACCAAAATCGTCGCCACCCTCGGCCCCGCCAGCAACTCGCCGCAAGTGATCGAACAGCTGATCCTCGCCGGCCTGGACGTGGCACGTCTGAACTTTTCCCACGGCACCCCGGACGAGCACAAGGCGCGCGCCCGCCTGATCCGTGAGATCGCTGCCAAGAACGGCCGCCATGTCGCATTGCTGGGCGATCTGCAGGGTCCGAAGATCCGCATCGCCAAGTTCAGCAACAAGCGCATCGAACTGAAGATCGGTGACAAGTTCACCTTCTCCACCGCCCATCCGCTGACCGAAGGCAACCAGGACATCGTCGGTATCGACTATCCCGACCTGGTCAAGGACTGCGGCGTTGGTGACGAACTGTTGCTCGACGACGGCCGTGTGGTCATGCGCGTCGAGACCGCTACCGCTGATGCACTGCACTGCGTGGTGATCATCGGTGGCCCGCTGTCGGACCACAAAGGCATCAACCGCAAAGGTGGCGGCCTGACCGCACCAGCCCTGACCGAAAAAGACAAGGCCGACATCAAGCTGGCCGCGGAAATGGACCTGGACTACCTCGCCGTATCCTTCCCGCGTGACGCCAGCGACATGGAATATGCCCGCAAGCTGCGCGACGAGTCCGGCGGCAGCGCCTGGCTGGTGGCGAAGATCGAGCGTGCCGAAGCCGTTGCCGACGACGAAACCCTCGACAAGCTGATCGCTGCCTCCGATGCCGTGATGGTTGCCCGTGGCGACCTGGGCGTGGAAATCGGTGACGCCGAGCTGATCGCCATCCAGAAGAAGATCATCCAGCACGCTCGCCGCAACAACAAGGCGGTGATCGTGGCGACCCAGATGATGGAGTCGATGATCCAGAACCCGATGCCGACCCGCGCCGAAGTTTCCGACGTGGCCAACGCCGTGCTGGACAACACCGATGCGGTGATGCTGTCGGCCGAAAGCGCCGCCGGTTCCTACCCGATCGAAGCGGTCCAGGCCATGGCGCGCATCTGTCTGGGCGCTGAAAAGCATCCGACCAGCCAGAAATCCAGCCACCGTTTGCACACCACCTTCGAGCGCTGCGACGAGAGCATCGCCCTGGCGGCCATGTACACCGCCAACCACTTCCCCGGTGTCAAGGCGATCATCGCCCTCACCGAAAGTGGCTACACCCCGCTGATCATGTCGCGCCTGCGCTCGCATGTGCCGATCTACGCACTGTCGCCGCACCGCGCTACCCAAGCGCGCGCGTCGATGTTCCGCGGCGTCTACCCGATCGCGTTCGACCCGGCTTCGCTGCCGGCCGACAAGGTCAGCCAGGCGGCGGTCGACGAACTGCTCAAGCGTGGCCTGGTGGCGCAAGGCGACTGGGTGATCCTGACCAAGGGCGACAGCTACCACACCATCGGTGGTACCAACGGCATGAAGATCCTGCATGTCGGTGATCCGCTGGTCGGCTGATCGGTCTTGACCGGGGCCGCGCTGCGGCCCATCGCTGCGGTTCATCGCCACGACGCGCCGCAGCGATCAGGCCGGCTCGATCACTGCACAGCGCCGTCAGGCATGCGCGACGAACACGTCGGCAAATACCTGATTCCTCGGTACCCCCGCAATGAACAGCCGCCTCGCGAACCGCTCCACACTGGCCGGCGAGCCACACAGCAACGCAATGGTCTGGCGCGATGATGGCCGCAGTGTCGCCAGCGCTGCATCCAGCTGCCCTGCCAGTACCCGCTCGACAGTCACGCCCTCGATCTGCATCAACGGCTCAGCCAGATAATGCCCTGCGTCATCATGGGCCACATGCATCACCCTGATCTCTCCCCGATGCCCCTGGCGCACCGCCTCGCGCAAGATGCCCCACAAGGGCGCAAGCCCAGTACCTGCCGCCAGCAGCCATAGCGCCTGCCCCTGCCAGTCCAGATCGTAATGCAGCGCCCCACCGCGCAGCTCTCCCAAGCGCAACGTATCGCCGACCTGCAAACCACGGGCCTTGTCGCAAAACGCGCCCGGGTGCCGGCAGTCGATATGAAACTCCAGGTACGCGTCTTCGCCCGGCAGGCTTGCCAGGGAATAGGGCCGGGCCACCGGGCCGTTCCACAGCACCACATGTTGCCCCGCCTGATAACGCAATGCGCGCTCCGGCCTCAGGCGCAAGCGCAGCACATCACCCAACCAGTCCAGCGCACAGACCTGTGCAGGGATGCCGTCCAGCAGGGGGTCGAACACCGCCACGCGCAGGTCATCAGTCACCCGGCACTGGCATGCCAGTCGCCAGCCCTGAGCGTGTTTTTCCAGCGCCAAGGCCTCTGGCAGTGCATCGGCGGGTTGCCCTTCCAGGCAATGCACCAGGCAGGCATGACAGCTACCGGCACGGCAGCTGTAGGGCACGTTCAGCCCCGCATCGTTCAGGGCATCGAGCAGATTGCTGCCGGTGGGCACCGTCCAGCGGCGCTCGCCCACACAGAGTTCAGGCATGGTCATCACTTCTCCGGCTATACATCGCCACTCTAAGGCAAGCCGGCATCGGCAGCAAAAAGGATGCCCGCCGCCTGCCGACCATGGTCCAGACCACGCGCAGGTGTTTCGCAGGCACAGGCGCGCTATACTGCCGCGCCTTTTTGCGTCGGCCTGACCTGTCGACGCCTTGCCAGGCGTTTCGACACGCAGGTGTGCAGTGTCGGAAGGCCTTTACGAATGTTCCCGTCTTTAAGAGGAGCGCGCTGCATGACCGTGATCAAGCAAGACGACCTGATTCAGAGCGTCGCCGACGCCCTGCAATTCATTTCGTACTACCACCCCGTCGATTTCATCCAGGCGATGCACGAGGCCTACCTGCGTGAAGAGTCGCCTGCCGCGCGCGACTCCATCGCCCAGATCCTGATCAACTCGCGCATGTGCGCCACCGGCCACCGCCCGATCTGTCAGGATACAGGTATCGTCACCGTATTCGTGCGCGTCGGCATGGACGTGCGCTGGGACGGCGCCACCCTGAGCGTCGACGACATGATCAACGAAGGTGTGCGTCGCGCCTACAACCTGCCTGAAAACGTCCTGCGCGCTTCGATCCTGGCCGACCCGGCCGGTGCCCGCAAGAACACCAAGGACAACACGCCAGCCGTCATCCACTACTCGATCGTCCCAGGCGACAAGGTCGAAGTCGATGTGGCAGCCAAAGGCGGCGGCTCGGAAAACAAGTCGAAGATGGCCATGCTCAACCCGTCCGACTCGATCGTCGACTGGGTTCTGAAGACCGTTCCGACCATGGGTGCCGGCTGGTGCCCGCCGGGCATGCTCGGCATCGGCATCGGCGGTACCGCCGAAAAAGCTGCGGTCATGGCCAAGGAAGTGTTGATGGAGTCCATCGACATCCATGAACTCAAAGCCCGTGGCCCGCAGAACCGCCTCGAAGAAATCCGCCTGGAGCTGTTCGAGAAGGTCAACCAGCTGGGTATCGGCGCCCAAGGTCTGGGCGGCCTGACCACCGTGCTCGACGTCAAGATCATGGACTACCCGACCCACGCCGCATCGCTGCCGGTGTGCATGATCCCCAACTGCGCCGCCACCCGTCACGCGCACTTCGTGCTCGACGGCTCCGGCCCGGCCGAGCTGGAAGCCCCGTCGCTGGACGCCTACCCGGAAATCGTCTGGGAAGCAGGCCCGAGCGCCCGCCGCGTCAACCTCGACGACATCACCCCGGAAGAAGTCGCCAGCTGGAAACCGGGCGAGACCATCCTGCTCAACGGCAAGATGCTCACCGGCCGCGATGCCGCGCACAAGCGCATGGTCGAGATGCTCAACCGTGGCGAAGCGCTGCCGGTTGACCTCAAAGGCCGCTTCATCTACTACGTCGGCCCGGTCGACCCGGTCGGTGACGAAGTGGTAGGCCCGGCTGGCCCGACCACCGCCACCCGGATGGACAAGTTCACCCGGCAGATCCTTGAGCAAACCGGCCTGCTGGGCATGATCGGCAAGTCCGAGCGTGGCCCGACCGCCATCGAAGCGATCAAGGACAACAAGGCCGTTTACCTGATGGCCGTCGGCGGCGCCGCCTACCTGGTGGCCCAGGCGATTCGCAAGTCCAAGGTGCTGGCCTTCGCCGAACTGGGCATGGAAGCGATCTACGAGTTCGAAGTCAAAGACATGCCGGTCACCGTCGCGGTGGACAGCAACGGTGAGTCGGTGCACATCACCGGCCCTGCGCTGTGGCAGAGCAAGATCGCCGAAAGCCTGGCGGTCGAAGTCAAGTAATCGGTATCGGGGCCGCGTCGCGGCCCCGATTCACGCAATACGCTCGAACTGCTCTGGCCAATCGCGCCGGGTAAAGACCTGCCCCTGCTCCCTCACCCGCCGGACCGCTCCCAGGTCCACATCGCATACCAGCCATTGGCTGCCTACGGGGCTCAGCGTTTCGCTTTCACCCACCACCCCATTGCTCGGCATGCCATGATCCGGCGGCACGAACAACCCCGCACGCCCAACGTTCTCATCCAGCGCCGGTGACCACGGTGCCGAGCCCACAGTCGGGCTCTGCAACAGCGCTATCTGGTTTTCCAGCGCCCGCGCCTGAATACCGATGCGCACGCGGTGGTAGCCCGCTTCGGTGTCGGTACAACTGGGCGCCAGAATCAGGTCGGCCCCCGCTTCGGCCAAGTGCCGCGCCAGCAGCGGGAACTCATTGTCATAGCAGATCAGGATGCCCAGGCGGCCGAGGCGCGTATCGAATACCCGCAGCCCCTGGCCCGCGCTAATGCCCCAGTGTTCTCGCTCGAAACGGGTCATCATGAGTTTGTCCTGATGCCCAAGCATACCTTCCGGCCCGAACAGCCAAGCCCGGTTGCGATAGTGCCCATCGTTGTCCAGCACCGGCAGGCTGCCCGGCTGCAGGTACACCCCCAAGCGCCGGGCGATGCCTTCGCACAGCGCCAACCAGGGTTTGACCAACGGCTGAACACCGGCGATGGAGGCTTTCAGGTCGCCGCGCTGGTCGGCAGGCAACTGGCCGCTGAGCACCATGCCGGCGTATTCAGGCAACAGCAGCAATTGAGCGCCCGCCGCCACCGCCTCGGCGCATACGCGTTGCAGGTGCTCGGCGTAAGCACTCCAGGATTCATGCAACTCGATGGCGTACTGGCAGGCCGCCACACGGATCATATCGGTAATTCCTTGAGCCAGAACGACATGATCTTGTCGCTGCTTTCCTGCTCGTCCAGGTCGCGCCAGGCGTAATGCGTGCGCAGGGACGGGTCATGCAGGAAGCCCCGGTTTCGCCAAAAACCGTGCAATGACTTGTAGTTGGCAGGCCGCCTTGGGTGCACGCCAGGGCGCTCGACGGTGCAGAAGGCGCAGCAATCGAACTCGGCCAGCTTGTGCGCATAAGACTCGCGCTCGATGAAGAAGCGCACGCCCAGGCCTTGGCCACGGTATTGGGGCAGTACCACCGATTCGCCAAAGTAGTACACGCTGGCCGGGTCGCGACCCTGCGCCAGAAATGGCTGCTGAAACTGGGGCGCAACGTCCACCAGCGGCACGCCGGTCGAGGCGCCCACCACCTGGCCATTGTCCAGGGCCAGCACTACCAGGCTGCGGCCGGAACGCGCATAGGCTGCCAGGTACTCGGCTTCATACTCCAGCGTACCGTCATAGAGATAGGGGAACTCGCGGAAAACGGTCAGGCGCAGACGAGCGAGGTCATCGATGTAAGGCGCGATAGCGGCGCCGTGCAACAGGCGTATTTCCATGCTTGGCGGTCGTTTTGTCGATGTGGATGACGCGCTCGGCTAAGCCGGGCTTGAGGGGAAACCCTATCATCCGAACCAAGGCTGCACCTTTCCCCTACACGACAGGAACTGTTCCATGACCGCTACCGAACTGGTAAATGCCTACTACGCGGCGTTCAATGCCGGCGACATGCCTGCCTTCCTTGCCTTGCTCAGCGAAGACGTGATTCACGACATCAACCAGGGCGAGCGGCAAATGGGCAAGGCCAGGTTTGCCGCGTTCATGGACAAGATGAACCGCTGCTACCGCGAGCGCCTGGCCGATATCGTGGTGATGCAAAATGCCGACGGCAGCCGCGCGGCGGCCGAGTTCACCGTACATGGCGAGTACCTGGCCGATGATGAGGGATTGCCTGCGGCCAAGGGGCAGACCTACGTGCTACCGGCAGGCGCCTTCTTCTACATTCACTGCGGGAAGATTGCCCGGGTAAGCAACTACTACAACCTCAATGACTGGGTTGAGCAGGTGGGTTGAACCCAGCAGCGCCGGCAAGCCGGCGACCAGGCCGGCTCAGCTGATGCGCGTTCCCAGCACCTTGAGGAAGGCCGCAAGCCATGCCGGGTGCGCCGGCCACGCTGGCGCTGTCACCAGGTTGCCATCCACGTGCGCCTGGTCCACTGCGATATCGATGAACGTGCCCCCTGCCAGGCGCACCTCCGGCGCACAGGCCGGATACGCACTGCACTCACGCCCTTCGAGCACGCCAGCCGCCGCCAGCAACTGCGCCCCATGGCAAACCGCCGCAATCGGCTTGCTGGCCTGGTCGAACGCCTTGACCAGCGCCAGCACGCGCTCATCCAGGCGCAGATACTCAGGGGCACGCCCACCGGGGATCAGCAAGGCATCGTAGCTTTCGGCACGGACCTGGACGAAATCATGATTGAGGGCAAAGTTGTGGCCAGGCTTCTCGCTGTAGGTCTGCTCGCCTTCGAAATCGTGGATCGCCGTGCGCACCGTCTGCCCCGCGATTTTCTCCGGGCACACCGCATGCACCGTGTGGCCCACCATGCTCAAGGCCTGAAAAGGCACCATCGCCTCGTAGTCCTCGACGTAGTCGCCCACCAGCATGAGAATCTTCTTCGCAGTCATCGCCATCCACTCCTTCGGTAGTTTGGGAAGCAACCTGCACGATAGTCTGCTTCAGTTACGACGGTCGAGCAGGTTGACCACCAGCCGGTCCATCCAGCCCCATATCCGTTGCTTCAAACGACGCCACAGTGGCCGGGCATGCCAGTGGTCAAGGTCGACTTCGTGACTGAGGGCGAAATCGCGTTCGAAGCTGGCGACCACGGCGGCCGTCAGCGGCGGGTCCAAGGCCTCGAGGTTGGCCTCCAGGTTGAAGCGCAGGTTCCAGTGATCGAAGTTGCACGAGCCGACGCTGACCCAATCATCCACCAGCGCCATCTTCAGGTGCAGGAAGCACGGCTGGTATTCATAGATACGTACCCCCGCGCGCAATAAACGAGGGTAGTAACGATGGCCGGCGTAGCGGACCGAGGGGTGATCGGTCCGCGGGCCGGTGAGCAGCAGGCGCACATCGACGCCCTTGCCTGCCGCCCGGCGCAGCGAACGGCGCACGCTCCAGGTTGGCAGAAAATAAGGTGTGGCCAGCCAGACTCGCTGCTTGCCGCTGTTGAGCGCACGCACCAGCGAATGCAGGATGTCACGGTGCTGGCGGGCGTCGGCATAGGCCACGCGGCCCATGCCCGGGCCATGCACCGGCACCTTGGGCAGGCGCGGCAGGCCGAAGCCCTCAGCGGGGCGCCAGGCAGTACGGCGGTGGTTGGCCTGCCACTGGCGGTCGAACAGTAGCTGCCAATCGCTGACCACCGGGCCGTGCATCTGTACCATCACCTCATGCCACTCGCTGGTCGCTTCGCCCGGCGTCCAGAACTCATCGGTGACACCGGTACCCCCTACCACCGCCAGGCGCTCGTCGACCAGCAGCAGCTTGCGATGGTCGCGATACAGGTTGCGCAGGCCGCGGCGCCAGCGCAGGCGGTTGTACCAGCGCAGGTACACACCGGCATCGAGCAGGCGTTGGCGCAAAGCCGAATTGAACGCCAGCGAGCCGTAGTCATCGAACAGGCACCGCACGCGTACCCCACGCCGGGCGGCCTGCTCCAGTGCATCGACCACTGCTTCGGCGCACGCACCGGCCTCGACCAGATACAACTCAAGATCGACCTGGGCTTGCGCATCCACGATCGCCTGAAGCATGCGTGGAAAGAATTCGGGGCCGTCGATCAGCAGTTCGAACTGGTTGCCATCACGCCAGGGAAAGACCGGCCCCGGCATGTCAGCGGGCGTTGAAAATCAGCACCGCATTGACCGGTACCGTCGGGTTGATGGATTTGAGCTTGGCGAACTTGCGCAAGGTTTCCAGCCCGGGCAGCAAGCCGAAATCGTGGGCCTGCAAAATCAGTGGCTCAAGGGTCACCACCTGAAAGCGCCGCGCATCGAGGCGGGTTGCCAGCAACAAGGCGTTGTAGCTGTGCGACTGGCCATGCAGCGTAACGGTCAACGGCAGGCGCAGTTCGATCTGCGCGCCATCGGCCAGATCGTTTATCGGCCGCAGGTCGAGCTGGGCCTTGACCGTCGCTTCGGCAAAGCGGCCGACCTCGAACAGATCGTCACGCATACGCTCGTCCCGCAGCGGGATACCACTGCTGACCGAATCCATCTCGATACGCAGCCCGGCGGCGCCCTTGCGGTCGACGGTACCATGCAGCACCAGAAAACGATGGACTTCGGCCGTGTCGCCGTCCTTGCCAGTGACGAATGAAAGGCGTGAGGACTCACCATCGAGGTGCCAATTGGCGTGGGCGGGCAGGCACAGGGCCAGCAACAGGGCGGGTAAAAGACGGGGCAGCTTGAACATGACAGATCTCGTGAAACCAGACCGCCAACCTTACCCGGCCCTTTTCATGGCAGCAAGCGGCAGCCAACCTGCGCGCCCTGCCATGCCGCCTGATTGCGCTGGCCCAGCCCTGCGGCACTGACCAGACGCCGCTGGCTGTCTTCCTCCAGCATGCTCAACGGCAACCACTGCGCTACATAACCCCGGCAATAGTCAGGGTCCAGGCCCATGACGAAACGGCAGGAGCAATACTCCTTGGCCGAATAAGCCGAAAGAATACCCGGGAAATCCGCCAATGCCTGGCGCTCCAGCCAAGCCCAGCCCAGCAAGGCAAGCACCACCAGCCCCAGCAGCCGCTTCATGCCCCCTCCTTGGCCAGCGCTGTCAGCACGCGCCTTAGCAGTTCGTTATGGCTGTAACTGCCATCACGGTCATCAGCGTAGCGGACGATGACCAGCTTGTGGCTCGGCAGTATGTAAAGGGCCTGGCCCCAGTGGCCGAGGGCGGCATAGGTGTCCGCCGGCGCGTCAGGCCAGGGCAAGGTACTGCCCGGCAGTGGCTGGTTGAGCCACCAGTGGCCACCGGGGTTGGCTTCGCCGGGCAGCGGTGTGGCCTGGCTGAACAGGGTACGATTGAAGGCAACCCAGCTTGCCGGCAGCAACTGGCGGCCACCCCAGCGCCCTTCACGCTGCATCAACAGGCCGATGCGTGCCAGGTCGCGGGCACTGAGGTAGAGGTAGGAAGAGCCAACGAAGGTGCCACTGCCATCGCGCTCCCACACGGCGCTGTGAATGCCCAGCGGGGTGAACAGCGCCTGCCAGGGGTAGTCAGGGTAAGCACCGCCCTTGAGCATGCCGCGCAATGCGGCGGCCAGGACATTGCTGTCGCCACTCGAATACAGGAATCGCTGCCCAGGCGCTTCGGCAACGGGCCTTGCAGCGGTATACGCGGCCATGTCATGGCGCCCTCGGGTATAGAGCATTGCCACCACCGAGGATTTCAGCGGTGCGTATTCGTAGTCTTCCTGCCAGGCCAGTCCACTGGCCCAATGCAACAGGTCGGCCATACGCACATCGGGGTGGGCCTGCATGGGCGGGTAATAGCGTGCTGCGGGGTCCTGCAACTGAAAACGCCCCTCGCCCTGGGCCACGCCCAGCACTGTCGCCAGTACGCTCTTGCTCACCGACCAGGTCAGGTGGGCGGTTTTCGCGGTAGTAGGCGCGGCGTACCGCTCGTGCAGGATGCGGCCGTCGCGGATGATCAGCAGGGCGTCGCTGCGAATGCCGCTGCGCCGGGTGGTATCGCGCTCCGGGAAGGCATAGCTATCGACAGCCTGCCAGTCGATGGCCGTGGTGTCGGCTTGCCACTCCGGCAGGGGCCAGTCCTCTGCCCTGGCCGAACCGACCGCCACCGCCAGGATGATCAACCCTGTCTTGAACATAGACGCCTCTTGGGGCCGCAGGGCGACCCGGGTGTCAACGGATCAGGCGATCCTGCCAGGCGTTCATGACAATCCGGCAGCCTCCCAAGCCTTGGCCAGGCGCTTTTCCCGAGCAGCCGTCGCCAGCGCCATGACGCCCTGATCGCGCTGCCACAGCTGCGCCCATTGCGCCGGCCCGGCCGACAGGGCTTCGTCGAGGGACGGCTTCAGTGCCTGAAACTGCGCAAACAAGCCCGCCAGCAATAAATGGCAGCCGACACTGTCGGCGCACTGGCGGCTGGCCTCGGCACAACCCGCCAACAAGCCGATCAGGCGCAACCGCAGCGCCCGTTGCCAGCCGCTTTCCTGCGCTACGCCATACAACCAGGCAACCATCGCCGCCAGCACGTACAGATCTTCCAGTGAACGAAACGGTTTGACGTATGCATCCCAACCATCACCGGCGAGCAACTCGCAGGCAGCCTGGCGCAGTTGCAGGCGCCCGTGGCCGACATCAGGCATCAATGGCAGGGTCGGCAACGCCTCCAGGGTCACCCCTGGCTCACCCGGGTAAACCACCCCCAGGCTCAGGCGCGGTGCTTCCCCCTGCCCCTCGCTGCGCGCCGCCACCAGCAGCCATTCGGCGTCAAGCCCGGCGGTCACGAAGTCCTTGCTGCCGGTCAGGCGCAAGCCCTCCAGGCGCGTCTGCATGTGCGCCGGGCGCACGCTACGCCCCTCGGTGGCGCACAGCGCGCCGAGGGTGGCGGGGGCGCTGGGCCACAGCGCACGCAAGGCGGCCTGGTAGCCAAGCAGAAACGCCAGGCCAGGTGTGGCCATGGCGCGCCCACCCAGCACCGCCAGCTCGAACGGGGCGCACCCGCCGAGGCGTTCGAGCTGCGCGGCATAGAGCTCGCCCAAGGTGTCGGCCAGAGGCTGGCGAAAGGGATCGTTGAGTCGTTGCAACCAGGCCATCGGACGCTCCTCTCATAAGCGCTTGTCAGGGGTGTCACGCAAGCATCACCAAAGGTTCACAGGGGTGACACCGCGCCTACCTAGGCTGACTTTGCACAACAAAGCCGACCGGCCGCAACCCTTCATGGCTGGCTTAGGGAGACTCGCAATGACTCGGACCGCTCGCTCTGGCGACAACAGCACTGAACGCCGTCTGCAAGCCGAACGCCTGGTCGGCGCCGCGGCCCTGCAGGAAGCACAGGCCCTGCGCTACAACGTGTTCAGCGCAGAATTCAAGGCCAGGCTCAAGGGCGCTGAACTGGGCCTGGACATGGATGACTACGACGTACACTGCCAGCACATCGGCGTACGCGACCTGAGCACCGGCGAACTGGTCGCCACCACCCGCCTGCTCGACCATCAGGCCGCCAGCAGCCTGGGGCGTTTCTACAGTGAAGAAGAATTCAGCCTGCACGGCCTGCTGCAACTGCAGGGGCCAATTCTCGAACTGGGCCGCACCTGCGTGGACCCCGGCTACCGCAACGGCGGCACCATCGCCGTGCTCTGGGGCGAGCTGGCCGAAGTGCTCAATGAAGGCCGTTACAGCTACCTGATGGGCTGCGCGAGCATCCCCATGCAGGATGGCGGTGTTCAGGCCCATGCTGTCATGCAACGGCTGCGCGAGCGCTACCTGTGCACCGAACATCTGCGTGCAGAACCGAAGAACCCGCTGCCCACCCTGGCCCTGCCGCACAATGTCATCGCTGAAATGCCGCCGCTGCTGAAGGCCTACATGCGCCTGGGTGCGAAGATCTGCGGTGAACCCTGCTGGGATGAGGACTTCCAGGTTGCCGACGTGTTCATCCTGCTCAAGCGTGATGACCTGTGCCCGCGTTACGCCCGCCACTTCAAGGCAGCGGTCTGATGCCCAAGCTGCGGGTGTTCGCCCGCCTCGCAAGGCTGTTGTTGGTGCTGCTCTTGGGCATGCTCATGGCCAGCGTGATCGCCGTCGGCGAACGCCTGGGCAGCAAAGCCTCCATCGAGCGCCGCCAGCGCTGGACCTGCCTGTTCATGAAGCGCCTGGTCGCGGCCCTGCCCTTCGACGTGCAGGTAATCGGTGAGCTGCCCCAACGGCCGATGTTGTGGGTCAGCAACCACGTGTCCTGGACCGATATCCCACTGCTCGGCATGCTGCTGCCGCTGTCGTTCCTGTCCAAGGCCGAAGTCCGCCACTGGCCAGTGGCGGGCTGGCTGGCGGAGAAAGCCGGCACGTTGTTCATCCGCCGCGGCGGCGGCGACAGCCAGCGCCTGCGTGAACAGATCAGCGCACAACTGGGCGACGCCAGGCCGCTGTTGATCTTCCCCGAAGGCACCACGACCGATGGGCGCCAGGTGCGGACCTTCCACGGGCGTCTGCTGGCAGGGGCCATCGACCAGGGTGTGGCGGTGCAGCCCGTTGCCCTTGCGTACCTGCGCAACGGCGAGGCCGACCTGGTTGCGCCGTTCATTGGTAACGATGACCTGGTGGCCCACCTGTTGCGCCTGTTCGCCGAGCCGCGGGGTAAGGTGTGCATTCACCTGTTGCAGCCGATCAGCAGCGTGAACAAAGAGCGCGCGGCATTGGCATTGCAGGCGCAGCAGGCCATCGAGCGGGCGTTGTTCGGCGTTGGCGAAGTGGAGGTGGCCCTGGGCCGACAGGCTCAGGTGGCTTGATGCTCGATTGGCAGTACAGCGCTAGGTGCCAGCCCTTTGCGCTACGGCAAACGCCTGCAACTGCGGATAGAACTCACGGAAATCCGCCAGCAACGGCTCGTATAACCGCTCAAGCTCAGTCATCACGCCCATCATGCCCTCAGGCCTGGACAAGCGTCGCCCAATGCCGTTGAAGACCTGCTCCAAGGTGGCAAAATCGCCATAGGCCCCCAGCCAATCATCTGCGGCCATCGAGGGCGCAATGCGTGCCAAGCGTTCTGGCAACTCGGGCTCGGCCAGCAACACGCGATAGAACGCACCGGTAAACTGCTCCAGCGGCTGCTCGGCGTAGTCGCCCCAGTGTTGTGCCAGGCAATGGTCGAAGAACACATCCACAATGATCCCGGCATAGCGGCGCCGCTCCCGGGGGAACCGCGCAAGCGCCGCCAACACCAGCGGGTGTTGATCGGTATAGCTGTCGATATGCCGATGCAGACGGATGGCAGCTTCCAGCGTCGGCGCAAAGCGCCCCTCCAGCGAGCCTTTGACGAAATCGCCATACAGGCTGCCAAGCAATTGTTGCGGCGCCGGGCCGCCCAGGTGCAGGTGTGCGAGGTAGTTCATGGGCGCAGTTTAGCACCGTGCACTCATATATCGTTATAACGCGATATAACGATTCGCGCTCAGCTCAGAACGACTTCATATTTCTATATCGCGAAATACCGATTTATATTTCGTCACATCACGATATATGGCTACACCATGAGCCCCACACCATGCCTCTCGATCTCGACGAAATAATAAAAGCCCTGGCCCACCCGGTCCGGCGAGAAATCCTCAACTGGCTCAAAGACCCGGCAGCGCACTTTCCTGCCCAACACCACAGCACCGAGCACGGTGTCTGTGCCGGGCAGATCGATCAACGCTGCGGCCTGTCGCAGTCGACCGTTTCGGCCCACCTGGCGACCTTGCAGCGCGCTGGCCTGGTCAGCAGCCAGAAGATCGGCCAGTGGCATTTTTTCAAACGCAACGAAGCCACCATCCAGGCGTTTCTCGAACAACTGCGCCAAGCGCTTTGACCCAGCAGGTAAACACTTATGACCACGCTTTTCGATCCGATCACACTGGGCGATGTGCAACTGCCCAACCGCATCATCATGGCGCCACTCACCCGCTGCCGCGCCGACGAAGGCCGGGTGCCCAATGCGCTGATGGCCGAGTACTACGTGCAGCGCGCCAGCGCCGGGCTGATCCTCAGTGAAGCGACTTCGGTCACGCCCATGGGCGTCGGCTACCCTGATACCCCAGGCATCTGGAACGACCAACAGGTACGCGGCTGGAACAACGTGACCAAGGCCGTGCACGGCGCGGGCGGTCGCATATTCTTGCAGTTGTGGCATGTTGGCCGCATTTCCCACCCCAGCTACCTGAACGGTGAGTTGCCGGTGGCGCCCAGCGCCATCCAGCCCAAGGGCCATGTCAGCCTGGTGCGACCGATCACCGAATACCCGACCCCGCGTGCCTTGGAAAGCGAAGAAATCGCCGACATCGTCGAGGCTTACCGCAGTGGCGCAGAGAACGCCAAGGCGGCCGGTTTCGATGGCGTGGAGATCCACGGTGCCAACGGCTATCTGCTCGACCAGTTCCTGCAGAGCAGCACCAACCAGCGCACCGACCGCTACGGTGGTTCACTGGAAAACCGTGCCCGCCTGCTGCTGGAGGTGACAGACGCCGCCATCGGCGTGTGGGGCGCAGGCCGGGTCGGCGTGCACCTTGCACCGCGCGCAGACGCCCATGACATGGGTGATGCCGACCGCGCCGAAACGTTCACCTATGTCGCGCGGGAACTGGGCAAGCGGGGTATCGCCTTCATCTGCTCGCGGGAGAAGGAAGCCGATGACAGTATCGGCCCGCTGATCAAAGCAGCGTTCGGTGGCCCTTACATCGTCAACGAGCGGTTCGACAAGGCGAGTGCCAATGCTGCATTGGCCAGTGGCAAGGCAGATGCGGTGGCATTTGGCGTGCCATTCATTGCCAACCCGGACCTGCCGGCACGCCTGGCAGCCGATGCGCCGTTGAACCAGGCGCACCCGGAAACCTTCTATGCCAAGGGGCCGGTGGGGTACATCGATTACCCGCGGCTGTAAGCCCGAACGCCAGGGCCGCTTTGCGGCCCTGCGCGACGCATGGCTGACCTATGGATGATCCTGTAGAAGCGCCCTGGCCTGACGTAAGGAGGGCAAAGCCCTCGCGCAAGGCCTCAAGGGCGGGCGTTGATCTGCTGCTGCAGGTTCCGAATCTGGCTTTGCAGGGTGTTGAAGTTGCGGGTCGTCTGGCCACGAAACGCATCGAACTCCTGAACCGAAGCACTACCGGCAGCCGCCGCAGCTGGGCGATTGTCCACCTGGCTTTTCAATACCAGCACGTCCTGCTCCAGGCTCTCGATCGCCGCTTTCGGGTTGCCCTGCTTCTTCAGCGCGGCCACCTCCTCGCTAAGGCTCTTGAGCTGCCCATCGAGCTTGCCGCCATCCACCTGGCCCGACTTCAACGCCGCCAGCTCGGCATTCACCGATTTCAACTGCGCCTGTAACTGAGTTTGCAGTTCAGTGACCGCCTTTTGCTGTTCGCGGGTATCGGCCAGCACCTGCTCCAGGCGCTTGCCCAAGTCACCCGTTTGCCCTGCCACGCCCTGCTGTTGCTTGCCCTGCTCGGCCAGGCTGGCCTGCAATTGGCGGATCTGCAGCTTGAGCGCTTCACTGCCGGTGGTGGTAGAGGTCTCAGTGGCAGCGACCTTGCCACTGATCGCCTGCAAACGCCCCGCTGCTTCCTCGCTGATGCGCGCAAAGCTCTCCTGGGTAGCCACCAGTTGCTGCTCCATCAGCGAGATTTGCTGAAAGCTCCACCAGCCGAGCCCGGCCAACGCGATGAACGAGGCCCCCAGCAACGCCCACAAAGGGCCCGTGCTGGCGGGCCTGACGGCCTTCTGACGGTTGCGCGAGACCCGCGCCGGCAAGAGTTCGTCGTCATCCGGGGTGCCGGCACGCAGGGTTGGCACATCATCAAAATCGTCGTGGGCATCGTTGCGCATGGATAGATTCAACCGCGGTAGTAGCAAAGAGACATGAGTATAAACCGCTCAAGCGGCGCACTGATGACCATCATCCAGGCGCCTGGTTCACTGAGCAAAAGGTTGGTGCTTCCACCACGCGCAGAATTCATCCAGCGCCGTCCACAGGCTGACCTTGGGTTGATAGTCCAGGTACTGCCGGGCGCGGCTGATATCCAGCGTGAAATCGCGGTGCATCACCTGCATCCCCAGGCGCGTGAGGGTGGGCTCGGGTCGCCCGGGCCAGAGCAGGCAAGCGGCTTCATTGAGCGCCGCCATGCTGTAGGCCAGGCCATAGGCGCGATAACGGGTCACCTGGGGCAACTGCATCTGGCGCATGACGTAATTGACCACATCCCACAAGGGTAACGGTTGGCCATTACTGATGTTGTAGGCCTGCCCTAACGCACGATCATCGGCGAACAGCGCGCCAAGCAATGCCTCGTTGAGGTTGTGCACGCTGGTGAAATCGACTTTGTTCAGGCCGTTGCCGATGATCGCCACGCGGCCCTTGCGCTGCATCTGCATCAGCCGCGGGAAAATACTGGCGTCACCGGCGCCGGTCACAAAACGCGGGCGCAGCGCCAGCACTTCGAGCCCGAACTCCTGGGCGCCGAAGACCTTTTGCTCGCCAAGGTATTTGGTCTGCGCATAGGGGTGGTGAAAACGACGCGGCACCTGGTCTTCGCGGATATCCAGGCGCGAGCGGCCATCGAAGTAGATCGACGGCGACGACAGGTGCACGAGGCGACGGACGTGCTCCTTCAGGCAGCCTTCGACCACATTCTCGGTGACCACCACATTGCCCTGGTAAAAATCCTGATAGCGCCCCCAGGTGCCCACCGCTCCGGCGCAATGCACCACCGCCTCGACGCCCTGGCACAGGCGCCGGGCCAGTTCGGCGTCACCGAGGTCGCCGGGGATGAACTGCGCTCCACGCTTGACCAGGTGCTCGACGCCCTCGGCGCGGCGGCCGCTGACCCGCACATCCAGGCCTTGCTCCAGGGCAAAGCGCGCAAAGCGCCCGCCGATGAAGCCGCTCGCGCCAGTGACCAGAATTCGCATGTAACACTCCGCCTCAGATTTCAGATGCAACAGACGCCGGCCACCACTACAACGGCACCAGCCAATGCTGTGCTGTGTGGCGCAGGTGTTCGGTCAGTTGCGCGAGCAGTTGCCCGCCATTGCGCCAATGATGCCAGTACAGCGGCACATCGATGGGGGTATCGGTCGATATTTCCACCAGTTGCCCGCTTTTCAACTGTTCGCGGGCCTGCAACTCTGGCACCAGGCCCCAACCCAGGCCGGCTTCGGTCATGCGCAGGAAGCCTTCGGACGAGGGGCAAAGGTGGTGCAGGAAGCCATCCTCGATACCTAGAGAAGCGAGGTATCGGTGCTGCAGAAAATCGTCCGGGCCGTACACGATCGCCGGCGTGCGGGCCAGCCGCCGGGCCTCGAAGCCCCCAGGGAAATAGCGCGCCATGAATGCCGGGCTGGCCAGCGCCCGGTAGCGCATGGCGCCCAGTGGCATGCTGCGCGCGCCCGCCACTGGCCGCTCGCTGCCGCACAGGCAGGCCGCCACTTCCCCGGCACGCATGCGCTTGAGGCCGACTTCCTGGTCTTCCACCACAAGGTCGGTGAGGACCTGCTGCTCGGCGCAGAACGAACCCACCGCGCCTGCCCACCAGGTCGCCAGGCTATCCGCGTTGAGCGCAATGCGCAGACGCTCTGGCATGCCTTCCTCATCCAGTGCCGGTACCTGGCGCTGCAGGTCACGTTCGAGCAACCGCACCTGCTGCACATGGTTGAGCAACTGGCGCCCGACCTCCGTCGGGCTCGGTGGCGCGGCGCGCACCAGCACCGGCTGGCCAACCCGCGCCTCGAGCAGTTTGATGCGCTGTGAGATAGCCGATTGCGACAGCCCCAGTACCTGCGCTGCACGTTCGAACCCCCCTTGCTCGATCACGGCGGCGAGGGCGGCCAGCAGCTTGTAGTCGAACATCGATTTCCCTAATGACGGATCAGCATTATTTGTTTTTCTTATACAGGGCCGATCGCCACAATAGCCAGCATCTTCTTTGGAGTATCTGCCATGTGGCAAAGCTATCTGAACGGCATGCTGGTGGCCCTCGGCCTGATCATGGCCATCGGCGCCCAGAACGCCTTCGTCCTGGCGCAGAGCCTGCGCCGTGAACATCACCTGCCGGTGGCAGCACTGTGCATCGTCTGCGACGCTCTGCTGGTCGCCGCCGGGGTATTCGGCCTGGCGACGGTGCTGGCACACAATCCGACGCTGTTGGCGGTCGCACGCTGGGGTGGCGCGGTGTTCCTGCTCTGGTACGGCGCCAAAGCGCTGCGTAGCGCCTGTTCCAAGCAGAGCCTGCAGCATCAGCAAGGCCAAGGCATGCGTTCGCGGCGTGCGGTGCTGCTCAGCGCCTTGGCCGTGACCCTGCTGAACCCACATGTGTACCTGGACACGGTGTTGCTGATCGGCTCGCTGGGCGCCCAGCAGACCGTACCAGGCGCGTATGTGGCAGGCGCCGCCAGCGCTTCGCTGCTGTGGTTCTCGACCCTGGCGATCGGTGCTGCATGGCTGGCGCCCTGGCTGGCCCGCCCGGCGACCTGGCGGATGCTCGACCTGATGGTGGCGGTAATGATGTTCGCCGTGGCGGCGCAACTGGTCTTTTCTTGAGCTGCAAGCGGCAAGCGGCAAGCGGCAAGCGGCAAGCGGCAAGCGGCAAGACTGTACGCGGTCCGCTTCTACTTGCAGCTTGAAGCTTGAAGCTTGCCGCTCTCCTGCCCCGGGGCGCCACCCGTCGGCGGCGGGCAACCGCTCTGGAACCTCTATTCCCTATCTTTGTTGCGTGGTTATGCGCCGGGGCTGGTGCTATGATCCAGCCCTTGCGTCGCAAAGAGTACAAACTCGCCGACGCACATAGGGCCGCCCGTGATCGGCCTTGCGCAAACCGCGAACTAGACCTGAATCAGGAGATCCACCATGGCTTTTGAATTGCCGCCGCTGCCGTACGCCCACGATGCCCTGCAGCCGCACATCTCCAAGGAAACCCTGGAGTATCACCACGACAAGCACCACAACACCTACGTCGTGAACCTGAACAACCTGGTCCCAGGCACCGAATTCGAAGGCAAGACCCTGGAAGAGATCGTCAAGAGCTCTTCGGGCGGCATCTTCAACAACGCCGCTCAAGTCTGGAACCACACCTTCTACTGGAACTGCCTGTCGCCAAACGGCGGTGGCCAGCCTACCGGTGCACTGGCTGAAGCCATCAACGCCGCATTCGGTTCCTTCGACAAGTTCAAAGAAGAGTTCACCAAGACCTCGGTTGGCACCTTCGGCTCCGGCTGGGGCTGGCTGGTCAAGAAAGCCGACGGCTCCCTGGCCCTGGCCAGCACCATCGGTGCCGGCTGCCCGCTGACCAGCGGCGACACCCCGCTGCTGACCTGCGACGTCTGGGAACACGCCTACTACATCGACTACCGCAACCTGCGTCCCAAGTACGTCGAGGCATTCTGGAACCTGGTCAACTGGGCCTTCGTTGCCGAACAGTTCGAAGGCAAGACCTTCAAGGCCTGATTGCCAGCGCCTTGACCAAGAAACCCGGCCATGTGCCGGGTTTTTTTATGGCCGGCGCCGGCATCCCAGCCTGCCCATCAACAGTTTTCTCAGCGGCTCTTGCTCACCCCGCATAGCGCGCTAACATCAAACGTCTGGAAGTTCGCAACAGCGCACTCAAGTTGCAGGGTCAGGCAACCGATACACTGCTAAGGGCAGCCCACCGGCCGATAGTGTATTGCCAAGGTTAATGGCAAAATGATGCCATTGCATGGATTAAGGAAACCCCATTGAAGCTGGAATTGCGGAACAGCTTATCGGTCAAGTTGCTCAGGGTCGTGCTCCTTTCGGCGCTGGCGGTCGGTGTCGTTCTCAGCTGCGCGCAGATCGTGTATGACACCTACAAGACCCGCCAGACCGTCGACAACGACGCCCATCGCATCCTCGACATGTTCCGTGACCCCTCGACCCAGGCGGTCTACAGCCTCGACCGGGAAATGGGCATGCAGGTCATGGAAGGCCTCTTCCAAGACAATTCTGTGCGCCAGGCTTCCATCGGCCACCCCAATGAAACCATGCTCGCCGAAAAGTCCCGCCCGCTGCAGGACTCGCCAGTACGCTGGTTGACCGACCTGCTCCTTGGCCAGGAACGCACCTACACCACGCAATTGGTCGGCCGCGGCCCCTACAGCGAGTACTACGGTGACCTGAGCATCACCCTGGACACTGCCGCCTACGGTGAAGGTTTCCTGCTCAACGCCGTCATCATCTTCATTTCCGGCGTGCTGCGCGCCCTGGCCATGGGCCTGGTGCTGTACCTGGTCTACCACTGGCTGCTGACCAAGCCGCTGTCGGAAATCATCGAGCACCTCACCCAGATCAACCCTGACCGCCCCAGCCAGCATCAGATTCCGTTGCTCAAAGGCCATGAAAAAAACGAACTGGGCATCTGGGTCAATACGGCCAACCAGCTGCTGGCCTCGATCGAGCGCAATACCCATCTGCGCCATGAAGCCGAAAACAGCCTGCAACGCATGGCCCAATACGATTTCCTGACCGGGCTGCCGAACCGCCAGCAACTCCAGGCACAGCTCGACAAGATCCTTACAGACGGCTCCCGCCTGCAGCATCGCGTTGCCGTACTGTGCGTAGGCCTGGACGACTTCAAAGGCATAAACGAGCAGTTCAGCTATCAGGTCGGCGACCAATTGCTGCTCGCCCTGGCTGACCGCCTGCGCGCCCACAGTGGCCGCCTGGGGGCGCTGGCGCGCCTGGGTGGCGACCAGTTCGCCCTGGTGCAGGCCAATATCGAACAGCCCTACGAGGCCGCAGAACTGGCGCAGAGCATCCTCGACGACCTGGAAGCGCCATTCGACCTGGACCACCAGCAGATTCGCCTGCGCGCCACCATCGGCATCACCCTGTTCCCTGAAGACGGCGACAGCACCGAGAAGCTGCTGCAAAAGGCCGAGCAGACCATGACGTTGGCCAAGGCCCGCTCGCGCAACCGCTACCAGTTCTACATCGCCAGCGTCGACAGCGAGATGCGCCGGCGCCGTGAATTGGAAAAAGACCTGCGCGAGGCGTTGTCGCGCAACCAGTTGTTCCTTGTTTACCAACCGCAGATCAGCTACCGCGACCACCGCGTGGTCGGCGTCGAAGCCTTGCTGCGCTGGCAGCACCCTGAACTGGGCATGGTCCCGCCGGACCAGTTCATCCCGCTGGCCGAACAGAACGGCAACATCATCGCCATCGGCGAGTGGGTACTCGACCAGGCCTGCAGGCAACTGCGTGAATGGCACGACCTGGGCTTCAGCGAATTGCGCATGGCAGTCAACCTGTCCACCGTGCAACTGCATCACAACGAACTTCCGCGCGTGGTCAACAATCTGCTGCAGGCTTACCGTCTGCCACCGCGCAGCCTGGAGCTGGAAGTGACCGAAACCGGCCTGATGGAAGACATCAGCACCGCCGCCCAGCATCTGCTCAGCCTGCGCCGCTCCGGTGCGATGATCGCCATTGACGACTTCGGCACCGGTTACTCGTCGCTCAGCTATCTCAAGTCGCTGCCCCTGGACAAGATCAAGATCGACAAGAGCTTCGTCCAGGACCTGCTCGACGACGATGACGATGCCACCATCGTTCGGGCAATCATCCAGTTGGGCAAAAGCCTGGGCATGCAGGTGATCGCCGAGGGCGTGGAGACGTCCGAGCAGGAAGCCTACATCATCGCCCAAGGCTGCCATGAAGGTCAGGGCTATCACTACAGCAAGCCACTGTCGGCACGCGAGCTGACCAGTTTCCTGCGCCAGGCCCAGCGCAATCAGGTTTCTGCGTTATAACCCCTGCCCCTGCTGGCTCCAGCGCGTTGCCGGCATTTGCCTAATTGCGCCACCACCCCTTTACAGCAAATGCAAATCTTTCGCATGATGTTGTCGTTTTACGTGCCACGGCGCACTGTCCAACCACACGACGCAGGGAAACCAACAATGATTCGTAAGCCTCTGGCCACCGCCAGTCTGCTGGCCATCGCCATCGCTCTCGCCGGTTGCGGTGAAAGCAAGGACGAGAAGGCCGCCGCCCCGCAAGCTGCGGCACCTGCTGCTGCCAGCACCGCCGCTGCGGCTCCGGCTGCTGTCGACGAAGCGGCCGGCAAGGCCGTGGTCAAGCATTACACCGAGATGGTCTACGCCGTTTACAGCGACTCGCTGAGCACCGCCAAGTCCCTGCAAACGGCCATCGATGCATTCCTCGCCAAGCCCAACGACGACACCCTCAAAGCGGCCAAAGAAGCCTGGGCTGCAGCACGCGTACCGTACCTGCAGAGCGAAGCCTTCCGCTTCGGCAACACCATCATCGACGACTGGGAAGGCCAGGTGAACGCCTGGCCGCTTGACGAAGGCCTGATCGACTACGTCGACACGAGCTACGAACATGCGCTGGGCAACCCGGCTGCAAGCGCCAACATCATCGCCAATACCGAGATCCAGGTCGGCGAGGAGAAGGTCGATGTCAAGGACATCACCCCTGAGAAGCTGGCCAGCCTGAACGAACTGGGCGGCTCCGAAGCCAACGTCGCCACGGGCTACCACGCCATCGAATTCCTGCTCTGGGGCCAGGACCTCAACGGCACCGGCCCGGGCGCAGGCAACCGCCCTGCTTCCGACTACCTCGAAGGTGAAGGCGCCACCGGTGGCCACAACGAGCGTCGCCGCGCCTACCTGAAGGCGGTCACCGAGCTGCTGGTCAAGGACCTCGAAGAAATGGTCGGCAACTGGGCGCCGAACGTCGCCGACAACTACCGCGCCACGCTGGAAGCCGAGCCTGCCACCGACGGCCTGCGCAAGATGCTGTTCGGCATGGGCAGCCTGTCGCTGGGCGAACTGGCGGGCGAGCGCATGAAGGTCTCGCTGGAAGCCAACTCGCCGGAAGACGAGCAGGACTGTTTCAGTGACAACACCCACTACTCGCACTTCTACGACGCCAAGGGCATCCGCAATGTCTACCTGGGCGAGTACACCCGCACCGACGGCACCCAGCTGACCGGCCCAAGCCTGTCGTCGCTCGTGGCCAAGGCCGACCCGGCCGCCGACGCTACCCTCAAGGCCGACCTGGAAGCGACCGAGGCCAAGCTTCAGGTCATCGTCGACCACGCGCTCAAAGGCGAGCACTACGACCAACTGATCGCTGCCGACAATGCTGCCGGCAACCAGGTCGTGCGTGACGCCATTGCCTCGCTGGTCAAGCAGACCGGTGCGATCGAGCAGGCTGCGGGCAAGCTGGGCATTGCCAACCTGAACCCGGACACTGCCGATCACGAATTCTGATTCGGCATTGCCAGGCAACTTGGCGCGGCCTTCTGGCTAATGCCAGTCATTGAGCGCTATCAGGGCTGCCAGGCAGCCCCCTTCACCGGCAAGCCAGCTCCAACGGCGACCACGCAGTACTTGAATGCTGCGTGGTACCTGAGGACCTGGCTTGCCGGCGATGGGGCCGACAAAAATGACAGCTGTTTCATCCAGCAATTGCAAATTCCTCTTATTCAAAAAACCTCAGCCTGCTAAGCTTGCACGCCGCTTTTTCGCCCACGCCCAGGATTTTGCATGTCCTTGTCGCTGTCCCGACTCTCCCCTTTGCTGCTGGCCCTCGCCCTCGCCGCCTGTGATGACGCCCCGCGTTTCACCCAGGCAGAGCCAGGCGAAGCGCTGTCAGGTGGCCAGGCGACTGTCCAGCGCAACGACCGCAATGCCTTTTCCCTGCCCTCGGCCAACCTGTCGCCCGAGCGGCGCCTGGACTTTGCCGTAGGCAACAGTTTCTTCCGCAACCCCTGGGTGATCGCCCCGTCCACCACCACTGCACGCGACGGCCTGGGGCCACTGTTCAACACCAACGCCTGCCAGAACTGCCACGTACGCGATGGCCGTGGCCATCCGCCAGAGCCTGGCGACAGCAACGCGGTGTCGATGCTCGTGCGCCTGTCGATCCCCGACCAGCCTTACCTGGCAAATGAAATCGAGCGCCTGGGCGTGGTTCCTGAGCCGGTCTATGGCACCCAGTTGCAGGACATGGCCAACCCAGGCGTGGCCCCGGAAGGCAAGGTGCGCGTGACTTACGACCATCAGACGGTCACCTTCAGGGACGGCCACCAGGTCGAACTGCGTCTTCCTACCCTGCACATCACCCGGCTCGGCTATGGGCCGATGCACCCTGACACCCGGTTCTCGGCACGCGTGGCACCGCCCATGATCGGCCTGGGGCTGCTCGAAGCCATCCCGCAAGCTCAGATTCTGGCCAACGAGGACCCCGACGATCGCAATCGCGACGGTATTCGCGGCCGGGCCAACCGGGTGTGGGACGACGCCCTGGGCAAGACGGTGGTCGGCCGCTTTGGCTGGAAGGCCGGGCAGCCAAACGTCAACCAGCAGAACGTGCACGCCTTTGCGGGTGACATGGGTTTGACCAGCACCCTGCAGCCCCGGGACGACTGTACCCCGGCGCAGCGCGATTGCCTTGCAGCGCCCAATGGCGATGGCGCCAACGGTGAAAAAGAAGTCAGCGACAACATCCTGCGCCTGGTCACCTTCTACACCCGCAACCTGGGCGTGCCAGCCCGGCGCGACGTCGGCGCCCCGCAAGTGCTGGCCGGCAAGAACCTGTTCTACCAGGCCGGCTGCCAGGGTTGCCACACCCCGCAGTTCACCACGGCCGCCGACGCCAGCGAACCAGAGCTGGCCGGGCAAGTGATTCGCCCCTACAGCGACCTGCTGCTGCACGACATGGGCCCGGGCCTTGCCGACGACCGCACCGAATTTACCGCCAACGGCCAAGACTGGCGGACCCCACCGCTGTGGGGCATCGGCCTCAGCCCAGTGGTCAGTGGCCACACCCAGTACCTGCATGACGGCCGCGCCCGCAACCTGCTCGAGGCCGTGCTCTGGCACGGCGGCGAAGCGCAGGCCGCACGCGATCATGTGTTGACCTTCAATGCCGAGCAGCGCGCTGCGTTGCTGGCTTTCCTGAACTCACTTTAAAAGCGCAAGGAGCCGGGCATGTTCCGACCCAAACTGTTGTTCACCAGCCTCGCCGCACTCGCTCTGGGCGCCTGCTCGCCGCAGGACCCGCAGGCCGTGGCTTCGGCCGCTATCGCCAAGCAGGTGATCCTGCCGACCTACAGCCGCTGGGTCGAAGCCGACCGCCAACTGGCCGCCAGTGCCTTGGCCTACTGCGAAGGCAAAGAAAGCCTGGACAGCGCCCGCGCCGACTTCCTCAACGCGCAAAAAGCCTGGGCCGAGTTGCAGCCACTGCTGGTCGGCCCCCTGGCCGAGGGCAACCGCGCCTGGCAGGTGCAGTTCTGGCCCGACAAGAAGAACCTGGTCGGTCGCCAGGTCGAGCAGTTGGTCAATGGCGACAAGCCGATCGACGCCCAGACCCTGGGCAAGTCCAGCGTCGTGGTCCGCGGCCTGTCGGCCTACGAATACATCCTGTTCGACAGCAAGCCGGATGTCGCCACCGCCGAGCAGAAAGCCCGCTACTGCCCGCTGCTGGTCGCCATCGGTGAGCACCAGAAGGCCTTGGCTGAAGAGATCCTCAAAGGCTGGAACAGCACCGACGGCATGCTCTCGCAAATGACCAAGTTCCCCAACCAGCGCTATGCCGACTCGCACGAGGCGATCGCCGACCTGCTGCGTGCACAGGTGACTGCGCTGGATACCCTCAAGAAGAAGCTCGGTGCACCGATGGGTCGCCAGAGCAAAGGCATTGCGCAACCCCTGCAGGCCGAAGCCTGGCGCAGCCACGCCTCGCTCAAAAGCCTGGAAGCCAGCCTCAAGGCCGCTCAGGCAGTCTGGGTCGGGGTCGACAACCAGGGCCTGCGCAGCTTGCTGGGCAGTGACCAGAAAGCCCTGGCGCAAAAGATCGACGACGCTTACGCTACTTCGCTCAAACTGCTGGCCGACAACCAGAAACCCCTGGGCGAGTTGCTGGCAGACGACGATGGCATGCAACGCCTCAACCAGATCTACGACAGCCTCAACGTCGTGCATCGCCTGCACGAAGGCGAACTGGCCAAGGCGTTGAACATCCAGCTGGGCTTCAATGCCAACGACGGTGACTGATCATGCTGCGACGCCAGGCACTCAAAATCGGTAGCGTTCTGCTCAGCGCCCTGACCTTGGGGGGCTGGAGCCTGATGCGCAACAAAGGCAGCGATCCTTTGCTGCTGTCGGCGCGTGACGATGGTGACGGCAAGCACTATGCCGTCGGGTTCCGCCTGGACGGTACCCAGGTGTTCAGCACCCAGGTGGCCCAGCGTTGCCATGCCATCATCAACCATCCGCAACTGCCGATCGCCCTGTTCGTCGCGCGCCGCCCCGGCACCGAAAGCTACCTGATCGACCTGCGCGACGGGCGCTTGTTGCAGACCGTCTCGTCGCGGCCTGACCGGCACTTTTACGGGCACGCCGTGATTCATGAAAGCGGCGAATGGCTGTACGCCACCGAGAATGACACGACCGACCCCGGGCGTGGCCTGCTGGGCGTGTACCGTTTCGAAGGTGAACGCCTGGTCCATACCGGCGAGATCCCCACCCACGGCATCGGCCCGCATGAAGTGGCATGGCTGCCAGATGGCGAGACGCTGATCGTGGCCAATGGCGGGATTCGTACCGAGGCCGAAAGCCGGGTCGAGATGAACCTCAACGCAATGGAGCCAAGCCTGGTATTGATGCAGCGCGACGGCACCTTGCTGAGCAAGGAAACGCTGGCTCAGCAAATGAACAGCGTGCGCCATCTGGCAGTGGGCAGTGATGGCACCATCGCCGCCTGCCAGCAGTTCATGGGCGATGCCGATGAAACCGCCGAGCTGCTGGCCATCAAGCGCCCGGGCGAGCCGTTCAAGGCGTTCCCGGTACCCGAGCACCAGCTGCAAGCCATGGCTCAGTACACGGCCAGCGTAGCGATCCACAGCGACCTGCGCCTGGTGGCGCTGACGGCGCCGCGGGCCAACCGTCTGTTCGTCTGGGACCTGGACAGTGGCGCGGTCAGGCTGGATGCGCCGATGCCGGACTGTGCCGGGGTCGGGGCGGTGAAGGATGGTTTCGTCGTGACTTCCGGGCAGGGACGTTGCCGCTACTATGATTGCCGCAAGCAGGCACCGATCGGCCAGCCGATGGATTTGCCCTCCGGGTTCTGGGACAACCACCTGCACCTGGCCTGATTCACCCAGGTTCGCGCGGCCCCGTCAGGCGCGGGGTCGCAAACCATTTCCCCGTCACTCAAAAAACAGTCAATACTTCTCCCATCCGCACGTGGGCAGGACTGCCCGTTGTCGTGTCAAAACCAATAACAACCTCGCATCCAAGGAAACGGACTTATGCTGCGCCGCCGCATGCTCATCATGTTGGCCGTCGTTCTGCTGATCGTGCTGGCCCTGGGGGGCTACAAGGCCTTCTCGATCTACCAGCAGATCCAGATGTTCACTGCCCCCAAGCCCCCCATCACCGTGGCGGCGGCCATGGCCGAGCAGCGCCAGTGGCAGCAGCGCCTGCCCGCCGTGGGCAGCCTCAAGGCCCTGCAGGGAGTCGAGCTGAGCCTTGAGGTGGAAGGCATCGTCCAATCCTTGCATTTCGACTCCGGCCAGAAGGTCAAGGCTGGGCAACTGCTGCTCAAGCTCAATGACGATCAGGAGACCGCACTGCTGGGCACTGCCCAGGCGGACCTGGGCCTGGCCAAAGTGGACTTCGGCCGCGGCAGCCAGCTGGTGGGCGATTCAGCCATCTCTCGGGGCGAATATGATCGCCTCACCGCCCAATACCGGCGCAACCAGGCGGTGGTCGACCAGCTCAAGGCCTCGAAAGCCAAGAAAAGCATCAGCGCCCCGTTCAGCGGCACGATCGGCATCCGCCAGGTGGATGTCGGTGACTACCTGGCGGCGGGTTCTGTGATCGCTACCCTGCAGGACCTTTCCAGCCTGTACGTCGACTTCAACGTACCGGAGCAGGCACTGCCCCAACTGAGCCTGGGCCAGCAGGTACAGGTGCAGGTGGCCGCCTACCCTGGCCAGACCTTCTCTGCCAGCCTCAGCGCCATCAACCCCAAGGTCGATGAGAGCACGCGCAACCTGCTGGTGCGCGCGACCATGGCCAACCCGGATGGCAAGCTGCTGCCGGGCATGTTCGCCAACCTGCTGGTGCTCCTGCCTGACCCGCGCCCACAGATCGTGGTGCCGGAAAGCGCCATTACCTACACGCTGTATGGCAATTCCGTGTATGTCGTCGCGCCCAAGAAAGACAAGGACGGTAACCCCGAGCGCGACGACAGTGGCCAGCCGCGGCTCAGCGCCGAACAACGCAGTGTGCAGACTGGCGAGCGGCGCGACGGCGTGGTGGTGATCAGCAAAGGGCTCGCCGCTGGCGAACAGGTGGTCACCGCCGGGCAGCTCAAACTGAGCCCTGGCGCGGCCATCCGTATCGGCCAGGACGCAGCCCTCGATCCCCAACAAGGCGCCCCGCGCGCGGACTGACCAGGAGGCAGGCATGGCGTTCACCGACCCGTTCATCCGCCGCCCGGTGCTGGCCAGCGTGGTCAGCCTGCTGATCCTGCTGTTGGGTTTTCAGGCTTGGAACACGCTGCAGATCCGCCAGTACCCGCAAATGGAAAATGCCCTGATCACGGTGACCACGGCCTACCCCGGCGCCAACGCAGAGACCATTCAGGGCTACATCACCCAACCGCTGCAGCAGAGCCTGGCCAGCGCCGAGGGCATCGACTACATGACCTCGGTGAGCCGGCAAAACTTCTCGATCATCTCCATCTATGCGCGTATCGGTGCCGACAGCGACCGCCTGTTCACCGAGTTGCTGGCCAAGGCCAACGAAGTGCGCAACCAGTTGCCGCAAGACGCAGAAGACCCGGTCCTGAGCAAAGAAGCCGCAGATGCCTCGGCCCTGATGTACATCAGCTTCTACAGCAAGGAAATGAGCAACCCGCAGATCACCGACTACCTGTCACGGGTCATCCAGCCGAAACTTGCAACCTTGCCGGGCATGGCCGAGGCCGAAATCCTCGGCAACCAGGTGTTCGCCATGCGCATCTGGATCGACCCGGTCAAGCTGGCAGCCTTCGGCCTTGCCGCCACTGACGTGACCAGCGCCGTACGCCGCTACAACTTTCTCGCCGCCGCGGGTGAGGTGAAGGGCGAATACGTGGTCACCAGCATCAACGCCAACACCGAACTGAAGTCGGCCGAGGCTTTCGCCGCATTGCCGCTCAAGACCTCAGGCGACAGCCGGGTCTTGCTCGGTGATGTGGCCCGGGTGGAGATGGGAGCGGAAAATTACGACACGGTCAGCTCGTTCGATGGCACGCCTTCGGTGTACATCGGCATCAAGGCCACCCCGGCCGCCAACCCGCTGGAGGTGATCAAGGAAGTACGCCGCATCATGCCGGAGCTGGAAAGCCAGCTGCCGTCCACGCTCAAGGGGTCGATTGCCTATGACGCCACGCTGTTCATCCAGGCCTCGATTGACGAAGTGGTCAAGACCCTTGGCGAAGCGGTGCTGATCGTCATCGTGGTGGTGTTTTTGTTCCTCGGCGCACTGCGCTCGGTACTGATCCCGGTGGTGACCATCCCACTGTCGATGATCGGGGTGTTGTTTTTCATGCAGATGATGGGCTATTCGCTCAACCTGCTGACCCTGCTGGCAATGGTATTGGCCATCGGCCTGGTGGTGGACGATGCCATCGTCGTGGTGGAAAACATCCACCGGCACATGGAGGAAGGCAAGTCACCGCTGGACGCCGCGCTGGAGGGTGCGCGGGAAATCGCCATGCCAGTGGTGTCGATGACCATCACCCTGGCCGCAGTGTATGCACCGATCGGCTTCCTGACCGGGCTCACCGGTGCCTTGTTCAAGGAGTTCGCCCTGACCCTGGCTGGGGCGGTAATCATCTCTGGTGTCGTCGCCCTGACCCTGTCGCCGATGATGTGTGCCTTGCTGCTGCGTCGGGAACAGAATGCCAGCGGCCTGGCCCATCGCCTTGACATGCTGTTCGAGCGAATCAAGGGCCGTTATCAGCGCCTGCTGCACACTACCCTGGACAGCCGCCCGGTGGTGCTGGTGTTCGCAGTGATCATCCTGTGCCTGATCCCGGTGCTGCTCAAGTTCACCCAGAACGAACTGGCACCGAACGAGGATCAGGGGGTGATCTTCATGATCAGTAGCTCGCCACAACCGGCCAACCTCGACTACCTCAATGCCTACACCGACCAGTTCACCCCACTGTTCAAAGCCTTCCCCGAATACTACTCGTCGTTCCAGATCAACGGCTTCAACGGTGTGCAGAGCGGCATCGGTGGTTTTCTGCTCAAACCCTGGAACGAGCGCGACCGCACGCAGATGGAGTTGCTGCCCCTGGTACAGGCCAAACTCGACAACATCAGCGGCCTGCAGATCTTTGGTTTCAATCTGCCGTCACTGCCTGGGACCGGCGAGGGCCTGCCGTTCCAGTTCGTCATCAATACCGCTGGCGATTACCAGACGCTGCTGGAGGTCGCTCAACGGATCAAGGAACGCGCCCAGGCATCGGGCAAATTTGCCTTCCTCGACATCGACCTGGCGTTCGACAAGCCCGAGGTGGTAGTCGACATCGACCGTGCCAAGGCTGCGCAGATGGGGGTATCCATGGACGTCCTGGGTGGCACGTTGGCGACCTTGCTGGGCGAGGGGGAAATCAACCGGTTCACCCTCGAAGGCCGCAGCTATAAAGTCATCGCCCAGGTCGAACGCCCCTACCGCGACAATCCCGGCTGGCTTAACAACTACTACGTCAAGAACGACCAGGGCCAACTGCTGCCACTGTCGACCTTGATCACCCTGAGTGACCGGGCGCGTCCGCGCCAGCTCAACCAGTTCCAGCAATTGAATTCGGCGATCATCCAGGGTGTGCCGTTGGTCAGCATCGGCGAAGCCTTGCAGACGGTACGGGACATTGCTGCCGAGCAGGCGCCGGAAGGGTTCTCCTTCGACTATGCAGGTGCAGCACGCCAGTACATACAGGAAGGCAGCGCGCTGTGGGTGACCTTCGGCCTGGCCCTGGCGATCATCTTCCTGGTGCTGGCAGCGCAGTTTGAAAGCTTCCGCGACCCACTGGTGATTCTGGTGACGGTACCGCTGTCGGTCTGCGGGGCGCTGTTGCCGCTGTTCCTGGGTATCTCCAGCATGAACATCTACACCCAGGTCGGCCTGGTGACACTGATCGGCCTGATCAGCAAGCACGGTATCCTGATCGTCGAATTCGCCAACCAGTTGCGCGAGGAAAAGGGCCTGAGCGCAAGGGAGGCGATCGAGGAAGCTGCGGCCATTCGCCTACGCCCCGTGCTGATGACCACCGCGGCGATGGTATTTGGCATGGTGCCGCTGATTCTGGCGACGGGCGCCGGGGCCGTGAGCCGCTTCGACATTGGTACTGTGATTGCGACGGGGATGTCGATCGGGACGTTGTTTACCTTGTTCGTGCTGCCGGCTATCTACACCCTGCTGGCGCACAAGTCTGCGGCCAAACAACCTGTGGTCGCCTGACCGGGGCAACGCAGAAAAGCAAAGGCCCCGCAATAGCGAGGCCTGCGATGCTCGAACCTGGCTCAGCCTGCCGGCCGCAAGCCCTGCCGAAGCCCGAACAGAAACAACAGCAGATCCTGGTCCGGCTGGGCATGGACCTGCTGTTTCACTGCCTGCGGCAACGCGCATTGTTCCGCCAGTTCAGCCTTGCTGAACACCTTGGGCCGCGGCTCTTCCCAGGCAGCAACCGCCACCGTGGTAACCGCCAGGCCGGCTATCAGAAACAAAGCTCGAGCGATTTCTAGTTTCATTACCCTAACCCTTTGACAGCGCTGCCAAACGCCATCTCGTAAAAGTAGAGCAAGGATTGCCATTCCGCGTCATTGAGCGACGAATGGCGGCGCAGCTGGCGAAGATCATTGGCCGCTGCGCGCTGGCAGCTGATGCGGCGGCGGCACTTCTCCAGATCGAGCAGCGCCACTTCAACGCGGCTTTGTTCACCCTCGCCGATCACCTTGACGAACACGTGCTTGCCGTACAGGCAACCATGTTGCCAATGGCCCAGGTGCATGCGGGCCAGGTTGTCGGCCAACTCTTTGAGCATGCGTTCATGCACCACGTGCGGGTAACGCTCGCGGGCACCTTGGGCATGCCAGGCATCGAGCTCGATGAAACCATCGAGCGCCTCGCTGACCAGCAGCGCACGCCATTGATGGTCAGCATCGCGCTCGGCTCCGCAAAACACGATACGCGGCACACGCACCCCCAGCTGTTCGAAGCTGTTCAGCGCGTCAAGCTCACGCAGCACCGTCGGCCTGCCGAACGGGTGCAGCAGGCTGCGGTAGATGTGCCCGACCTGGCGCTTGGCATACAGCAAGTTGCCATCGGCATCGTTAAGGCGTTGCACGCCACTTTCACCACCACGGCGCTGGTTCGGTTCCTCGACCCATTCGCCCTGCTGACGCCAGTAATAATCGAAGCGTGATTCCCCGCTTTGGGCTACAGCCATCAAACACTACCCCTTACGCAATACATAAACCCGCCACATGGCATAGAACGGCAGGAAATCCAGGCGTTCCTGGATTCTGAAGCCGGCGGCTTTGAATTCTTCTTCGACTGTCTCTGCCGGTAACACGAAACGGTTCTGGTAGCTGCCCGGCTCGGCTTTGGCACTGCGCTTGTGCTCGAGCTTCTGCCGCCGCCAGGCCTTGAAGTTTCCATCCACCCACAATGACAGGATTACGCTGTCGCGGCTAACCCTTTGAAACTCCGACAAAATCGCTTTCCTGTGGGCCGCCTCGCCGATGTGGTGAAACAAGCGCATGCAGAAAATGCTATCGACCGAGTTGTCCGGCAAGTCGATGGCGAACGCTGATGTTTGCAAGGGCCGTACCCGCGCCACCACCTCTGGCGGTTGTGCCGCACAGGCTGTCTCGATCATTGCCTCGGAATTGTCGGCACCGATGATCACCCTGTTGGGTTTTTCGGCCAGCAGCGGCCAGAAACGGCCCGCGCCGCAAGGCAAGTCCAGCACCAACCCCGGTTCTCCGGCCAGCGCCAAGGCGCGACGGGCCAGTTGCTCGTCGCGCTTATGGGAAAGGCGACGTGCCAGACCATCTTGGTGCTTTAGAAAGTACTCCCGGGCATGTTGCTGGTCGTACTTCTTGGAAAACTCGAGTTTGATAGGGCTACGCATTGGGCATCTCCTGGCTCCATTGCACGCACCTTAAGTAACACTGCGTAGGAAACAGGTCATTCCAATGTGAAAAAAGTGTTATCCCTAAAGGAATATAGCCCAGCGATTCACTCGCAAGGCTTCAGCGGATCGGACTTCTCAGCGCTCTGGCTCAAGTCCACCTGAAAGCGGCAGCCATGGGGTGCGGTTGAGGTCAGCGTAACGTGCCATCCCTGATCGTCGCAGATCCGTTGGACCAGCGATAAGCCAAGGCCCAGACCCTCACCGCGCCGTTCATCACCCCGCACGAAGGGTTTGAACATCGCTTCACGCTGCTCCTCCGGAATGCCGACACCGCTGTCTTCGACGCTGAACCCGTTGGCTTCAAGGCTCAGGCGAATGTAGCCACTGTCGGTGTAGTGCGCCGCGTTGCGCAAGAGGTTGCCCATCACCGACTGCAGGAACGTCGCGTTGTACAGCAGCGGGCCGGCACTGACGCGGCCATCGAAGTACAGCGTCAGCCCCTTCTGCTCGATGGTGTCGCGCCACACGCCGATCAAATCGTCGGCCACTTCACGCAGCGTCGCTTGGGAGGCCACGGCCCCCTGGTCGCGCTGGGCACGGGCGAGCATCAGGAAGGTTTTGACCAACTCACGCATTTCTTCGGTGGCACGGGCGATGCGCTCGACCTGGCTGCGTGAGCGGCTGTCCAGATTGGGGTTTTCGATCAGCAGCTCACAGGAAGTGGCCAGAACCATCAGTGGCGTGCGCAATTCATGGCTAACGTCGCTGGTGAACAGACGCTCGCGTGTCAGTGCATCGCGCAAACGACCAAGCGTATCGTCGAAGGCCGCGGCCAGCTGGCCGACTTCATCGGCGGCGTAGTCAGGCGCCAAGGGCGGTGCCAGGCCAAGCAGTTGATCACGATGGCGCACTTGCCGCGCCAGGCGGATCACCGGTGCCATTACACGCCGCGCCAGCAGCCAGCCGAGGAACACTGCCAGGACCAGGCTGAGCACGAAGCCCACCACGACGACAGCGAACAGCACCCGTTCGCGCTCTTCGAAATCGCTCTGATCCTGCAGCAGTACATAACGTCGGCCGTCTACGATTTCCACCATTGCGTGGTAGGAAAGCTGGTCGCGGAATACCTCATGAAAGCCTGCATCGAGGTGGCGCAAGTCTTTCGGCAGCTCGAAGTCATCTCGCCCACCGCTGAAGTAGAACAGCTGGTCGGGGCGCGGCCGATGGCTCCAGTCACTGATGCTGTCCATGCGCAGCAGGCGCTGCAAGTCGCCGCCCAGCACCGAGGAGATCAAGCGTTCTTCAACCAGATGCACCGTGGCGACGATACCGAAGGCGAACGCCCCGGCCACCAGCGCGCTCATCAGCGCGAAGGCGATGATGATGCGCTGCGCCAGGCTTTGCTTAAACTCCATCGCGACCCTCGGCCAGGCGATAGCCGACGCCATGGACGGTATGCAGCAACGGCTTTTCGAAGGGTTTGTCGATCACTTGCCGCAGTTGGTGTACGTGGCTGCGCAAGCTGTCGCTGTCGGGGCAATCATCACCCCACAACGCCTCTTCCAGTACCTCACGGCGCAACACGTGGGGGCTTTTCTGCATCAGCACCGCGAGCAGCTTGAGGCCGACAGGGTTGAGCTTGAGCAAGCGCCCTTGGCGCGTGACTTCGAGGGTATCAAGGTCGTAGCTCAGGTCGGCAACCTGCAAGGTGCGTCGCCCGCCGCCCTGGGCGCGGCGCAGCACGGCTTCGATGCGCGCGGCGAGCTCGGACAGGGCGAACGGTTTGAGCAGGTAATCGTCGGCGCCGGAGCGGAAGCCCTGCAGGCGGTCATCGAGCTGGTCGCGGGCGGTCAGCATGATCACCGGCGTATCGCGACGGGCATCCTCGCGCAGGCGCTTGCACAGGGTGTAACCGTCGATACCAGGCAGCATGATATCGAGCACGATCAGGTCGTAGTGCTCGGTGGCTGCAAGGTGCAGACCTGACAGGCCGTCCTGGGCGCAGTCGACGGTGTAGCCCTTCATGCCCAGATAATCAGCCAGGTTGGCAAGGATATCGCGGTTGTCTTCAACCAAAAGAATTCGCATCGGGTTCTCCTGTGCGGCGCTTCGCTGTGGTGCGCGGCAGGCGCAGCTTAAGGCCATCGACCGGACAGTGCCAGTGCTGGTACATATTCAGCGAAGTTTACGCAAACGAAAAAGCCCCGATTCTCACGAACCGGGGCTTTTCCTGTTACAGGGGTAAGGCTGGCTTACATCATGCCGCCCATACCGCCCATGCCGCCCATGTCTGGCATGCCGCCAGCTGGCTTGTCTTCCGGCAGGTCGGCAACCATGGCTTCGGTGGTGATCATCAGACCGCCGATCGAAGCAGCTGCTTGCAGGGCCGAACGGGTGACCTTGGCTGGGTCAAGGATACCCATCTCGATCATGTCGCCGTATTCGCCGGTAGCAGCGTTGTAGCCGTAGTTACCCGAACCTTGCTTGACCTTGTCGGCCACAACGCTTGGCTCGTCGCCGGCGTTGGCAGTGATCTGGCGCAGCGGCGCTTCAACAGCGCGACGCAGCAGAGCGATACCGACGTTCTGGTCTTCGTTGTCGCCTTTGAGGTCGACAATGGCAGCCAGGGCGCGAACCAGGGCAACACCACCGCCAGGCACCACGCCTTCTTCGACGGCTGCACGGGTAGCGTGCAGGGCGTCTTCAACGCGGGCTTTCTTCTCTTTCATTTCAACTTCGGTGCCAGCACCGACCTTGATCACGGCAACACCGCCAGCCAGCTTGGCCAGACGCTCTTGCAGCTTCTCACGGTCGTAGTCCGAAGACGTTTCCTCGATCTGGGCACGGATCTGCTTGACGCGTGCTTCGATGTCGCCGTCAACGCCAGCACCGTCGATGATGGTGGTGTTTTCCTTGGACAGGATGACGCGCTTGGCGTTACCCAGGTGCTCCAGGGTGGTGGTTTCCAGGGTCAGGCCGATTTCTTCGGAAATGACCTGGCCGCCGGTCAGGACGGCGATGTCCTGCAGCATGGCCTTGCGGCGGTCGCCGAAGCCAGGTGCCTTGACTGCGGCAACCTTGACGATACCGCGCATGTTGTTGACGACCAGGGTAGCCAGGGCTTCGCCTTCGACGTCTTCAGCAACGATCAGCAGCGGGCGGCCGGCCTTGGCAACGGCTTCCAGCACTGGCAGCAGCTCGCGGATGTTGGAGATTTTCTTGTCGACCAGCAGCAGCAGCGGGCTTTCCAGCTCGGCAACCATGGTGTCTGGCTTGTTGACGAAGTAAGGCGACAGGTAGCCGCGGTCGAACTGCATGCCTTCTACGACGGACAGTTCGTTTTCCAGGCCCGAGCCTTCTTCAACGGTGATCACGCCTTCTTTGCCGACTTTTTCCATGGCTTCGGCGATGATTTCACCGATGGAGTTGTCGGAGTTGGCGGAGATGGTGCCTACCTGAGCGATGGCCTTGGAGTCGGCGCATGGCTTGGACAGGTTTTTCAGCTCGGCGACGACTGCAGCGGTGGCCTTGTCGATACCGCGCTTGAGGTCCATCGGGTTCATGCCGGCAGCGACGGCCTTCAGGCCTTCGTTGACGATGGCCTGAGCCAGAACGGTCGCAGTGGTGGTGCCGTCACCGGCAGCATCGTTGGCCTTGGAAGCGACTTCCTTGACCAGCTGGGCGCCCATGTTCTCGAAAGCGTCTTTGAGCTCGATCTCTTTGGCGACGGAAACGCCGTCCTTGGTGATGGTCGGCGCGCCGAAGCTCTTGGCCAGGACGACGTTGCGGCCTTTCGGGCCCAGGGTCGCTTTTACCGCGTCAGCCAGAACGTTGACACCAACGAGCATTTTTTTACGGGCGGAATCGCCGAATTTTACGTCTTTAGCAGCCATGATCGTTTAATCCTTGAAATTCTTTGGAGTAACGGGAAGTCGGGTAAATCAGCCTTCGACAACGGCGAGGATTTCGTTCTCGCTCATTACCAGCAGGTCTTCGCCATCGACTTTCACGGTGTTGCTGCCCGAGTAAGGGCCGAAAACCACTTTGTCACCCACTTTGACGGCCAGTGCACGTACTTCGCCGTTGTCCAGGATGCGACCGGTGCCGACGGCGACAACTTCGCCACGGTTTGGTTTTTCAGCGGCCGAACCCGGCAGGACGATACCGCCAGCGGTTTTCGATTCTTCTTCGCTGCGACGGATGACTACGCGGTCATGCAGAGGACGAAGCTTCATTGTCGATCTCTCCCAATTTGTGGTTTTCATCGGCCGGTGTCGACACCGGCGGGTTGATGCGGTCCGGCGTTGCCGGGGTGGCCCGCGACGGGCGAACCACCTGTGTATTGTCCGGTGTTGCCACCAGAAACCTTGCGGTGACCACATACATGAGGCCGGCAGGATCAATTACAAGGCTTGCTGCAGAAATTTTTTCAACGAGCAGAAATGCCTGGGGCCGCAAAGCGGCCCCAGGGATGTCTATTTGTCGCGACGTTCGTACTCGCCTTCGATCACATTGGGCCGGTGGCCGCTGTCGCGCGGCTGTGCCTGAAAGGGGTCATCCTGAAACGCCCGCTGACGCATGGCCTGGGCCTCGGCACGCTGACGCATCTTGCGCGCGGCAAAGTGGCGGGTGAAGGGCAACAGGCAGAGCAGGCCCAGCACGTCACTGATGAAGCCCGGGAGCAGCAGCAGGCCACCGCCCACCGCCAGCATCAGGCCCTGGAACATGTCCTCGGCAGGCAGTTCGCCACGTTGCAGGCTTTCACGGGCACGCAAGGCAGTGGCCAGGCCGGCCACACGCATGACCAGCACACCCAGGGCGGAGCCGGCGATGATCAGCAGCAGCGCCGGGAAGAAACCGATGGCTGCGCTGACCTTGACGAAGACGAACAACTCCAGCACAGGGAAAAGCAGAAACAGCAGTAGAAAAGCACGCATCAAGGATTCCTCGACGGAAGACTATCTTCCTTTAAGACCATCAGATGGATGCGTGCGCTCGGTTTTTCAAGCGTCGATTTCTGCCGGGGCCGGCCATTGGTCGGCGCGCGCCAGTAAAACCAAGGCCTCGCGAACTTGTGTCGGCGTATTGCAATTGCTTGGAAAAGCCAGCCAGTGGATACCTTGGCCGATACGCAGGTGCATGCCTTCACTGTCGATGCCGACCAACTGCGCTGGCGCGCTGCGCGGCAAATCGCTCAATGCTACGTAGTGGGCGATGGCGTTGGCATGGTCGCTGTTCATGTGCTCGATCATGCTGGCCTCGGCCTTGCCGGCGAAGGGATTGGCCAGCGTCACTTGGTCGAGCCAGTGGATCGCCCCGAAGCCACCTATGTACCGATGACGCACTGGCTGCAGCACCCAGAAGTCGAAGTCGTGCGCCTTGTGGTAGTTGGCGGCTTCGGGGAAGTAACGGTAGTAGCGTTCGGCAGCGGCGTCGACGGCCGCTTCGTCCAGCAGTTTGTGCGCCTCGGCCATGATGGTCAGGCGGCCCACGGCCTGCACGTCCTCAGCCTCTCGCTCCCCCACCAGCAAGGAGCACTTTGGGTCTTTCTGCAGGTTGTGGGTGTGCTGGGCGATGCGGCTGATGAGGATCAGCGGGTTGCCCTCGGCATCCAGGCAGTAGGGCACCACAGAGCCGAAAGGGAAGCCAGGCATGGACTTGGAATGGGTCGAGAGTACACCGCGGTACTCCTTGAGCAGCAGTTCCCGGGCGGGGCGGATGGCCTTTTGACTCACGTCTTACTCCTCGGCAGGGGGCTAGGGGGCCCTTAAGCTTCAAGCTTCAAGCTTCAAGCTTCAAGCTTCAAGCTGCAAGAAAAAGCGGGAGCGAGGTGCCATGACATCTGCTTTCGCTTGGAGCTTGGAGCTTGCGGCTTGCAGCTGCCCTTACCAGGTCACGCCAAAACCTGCGGTGTAGCGCGTCTTGTCCAGGTCACTCTCACGCGTGCCAGTGATGATGTCCTTTTCAGCCTTGAGGTTGAGCGAGGCCCATTCGGTCACTTTGTAGCGCAGCCCCACCTCCGCATCGAGCGAATAGTCGGCTACGCCACCCAGAGGCTTGGCGAACTCACCGTTGGTGAACAGCTGGACATTCTTGCCGATCAGATAACGGGTGTAGTCCCACTTCACCGCTGCCGCATAGAAGTTGTCCTTGCTGCCATCCTGGTATTCGAAGTCGGTGCGGTTGATCAAAGAGCCGAGCGAGAACGCGCCCAGTTCGTCATCCCAGAACTGATAACCGGGGCCGGTACCCACGGTGCGCTGGCGCGCCAGATCCTCGATGTGATCACGCTTGTACTCAAGACGGCCCTGCCAGAACCACTTCTCGGTGATGAAGCGATCGAGCGCGTACTCCGCGCTCCAATTGTTGGTCGTGGTGACGTCGTCCTTGGTCTCGCGGTTGTACTCGCCTTCAGCGTTGTGCCGCCAATGGCCATGACGGGCCGTGGTCTTGAAGCCGATGTCATAGTCATCGGTATCGTTCTCCGCGCGCTTATAATCCAGTGCGGCATCGACATTACCTTTCCAGACCAAGTCCTCGACCACAGGCTTGGGCTTCATGATCTGCTCGATGCTGGCAAGCTCGACAGTCTTGGGCGCGTCACCATTGGCCAGGGTCACCTTGCCCGGTTCAGCGGCCTTCAACGACTTGGCCCGCTCTCCATTGTAGGCATCCTGCTTGACCAGCAACTCCTGGTCGCTCTCCAGGGTCTGCACCTGTTTCCAGTCCAGCGAGATAGAGCCACCGTACGGGGTCTCCAGCAACAACTTGCCACCGTCAAAAACGCGAATCTTGCCGCTCAAGCGGTCACCGTTCTTCATCCACACGGTGTCGGCGAACGCAGAAGAAGCGCACAAGGAAACGGTCAGCAGGCACAGCAAGGATCTAGAATGCATAAGCGAAATACAGGTTCGATTAGACGAATGAGCCGGGCATTATCCGGATGCGGACGACCAGAGCAAGGACAGACCCACCACCATGGCGTTGAGTTCAATACGCATTTACCGTGACCATTGGTCCGGTTTCACTTCAGGCCAGGGCTGCCGGGATGTCTGAGGGATATGAGCACGCGCTGGAAACACCCGAGGCCCGACGAACGGCGCTTTATTCGGTACTGGGCCAGGTGCCTGCCGGCAAGGTGGTCAGCTACGGTCAGCTCGCCGAATTGGCAGGGCTTGGCCGAGCGGCGCGTTGGGTTGGCAGGACCCTTGGCCAGCTTCCTGCGGACACCCGCCTGCCGTGGCACCGTGTGCTGGGTGCAGGCGGCCGTCTGAGCCTGGCGCTGGGCACGCCATCGGGTGACGAACAAAGGGCGCGGCTGCGTGCGGAGGGCGTGAATGTAGCCAATAATCGTGTGGATATGATGCGCCATGGCTGGCGCCCGATGGAGCACAGCGGTTAGAGTGCGCGTTTTGTTTTCGCAAACTTGAGGCAGATGTTGGCCCATGCCCCGTAAAACCTGGCGCGCTGCGCTCGCTGCCTATGCCAGCCCGTCAACCCTGGTGCTTCTGCTGCTCGGCTTCGCTGCCGGTCTGCCCTACATGCTGGTGTTTTCGACCCTGTCGGTGTGGCTGCGCGAAGCTGGCGTGGCGCGCGAAACCATTGGCTATGCCAGCCTGATCGGCCTGGCCTATGCCTTCAAATGGGTATGGTCCCCGCTGCTCGATCAGTGGCGGCTGCCGCTGCTCGGTGGGTTGGGTCGGCGGCGCTCGTGGCTGTTGCTGTCACAGGCACTGGTGGTGATCGGCCTGGTGGGCATGAGCTTGTGTGACCCGCAACAGCACCTGTCGTGGCTGATCGCTCTGGCCGTGCTGGTCGCGTTCGCGTCTGCCACCCAGGACATCGCCGTCGACGCCTACCGCCTGGAGATTGCCGACGATCAACGTCAGGCCGCCCTGGCCGCAAGCTACATGGCCGGTTACCGGATCGCTGCGCTGCTCGCCACCGCTGGCGCCCTGTTCTTTGCCGAATGGTTCGGTTCCACCGGCTTCAGCTACCTGCACAAGGCCTGGGCCGGCACTTACGTCCTGTTCGGTGTGATGATGCTGCCGGCGCTGTTCACCACGCTGGTGATGCGCGAACCTCCCGTGCCCCTGCGCACCCAGTTGTCGGCAGCGCGCTACGGGCTTATCCACCAACTGGCTTCGGTGTTCGTGCTGATCATTCTGTTGGTATCGGTGCCGGCAAGCTTCACCCAGCTGTTCAACACCGATTGGGCCAGCGTCATCTTCGGCGATGCCACACCACTGGACCTGCTGCTCGAAGACCGCGCCTTCCTGCGCCTGATTCTCTATGTACTGCTGAGCTGGGCGTGCCTGTCGGGCATGGGCCGTCGCGGCCTGGCGCCAGTGCTGACGCCAGTCAATGATTTCATCACCCGTTACCGCTGGCAGGCCCTGCTGCTGCTGGGGCTGATCGCCACCTACCGGATGTCGGACACGGTGATGGGCGTCATGGCCAACGTGTTTTACATCGACATGGGCTTCACCAAGGACCAGATTGCCAGCGTCAGCAAGATCTTCGGCCTGATCATGACCTTGGTGGGCGCAGGCGCAGGTGGGCTGCTGATCGTGCGCTTCGGCATCCTGCCGATCCTGTTCATCGGCGGCGCGGCGTCGGCGGCGACCAACATCCTGTTCCTGATGCTGGCCGACATGGGGCCGAACCTGCAAATGCTGGTGGTGACCATTTCCCTGGACAACTTCAGCTCGGGCCTGGCGACATCGGCGTTCGTCGCCTACCTGTCGAGCCTGACCAACCTGAAGTTCTCGGCCACGCAATATGCCCTGCTCAGCTCGATCATGCTGTTGTTGCCACGCCTGATTGGCGGCTATTCGGGGGTGATGGTCGAGAAGTTCGGTTATCACGACTTCTTCCTGATCACCGCCCTGCTGGGTGTACCGACCCTGATCCTGATCGCCTTGCAATGGCGACAGGAAGCAGGCCGCGGGAAACAGGCACCGGTGGATAACTCGGCGACCGAGCAGCCCTGAGTGTCAGTCGCGGACGTTACCCGCCCCATCGCCGGCTTGCCGGCAATGGGGCCACTGCTATCGCTACTGAGCGACAGCACCCTCATCAGGCCGGCCACCTACCACAGACCACAACGGCCAGAGCGCCAGCGCTCCCGCTACCCCTGCCGCCAGCGCGAAGTGCATCAAGCTCGCCCCCGCCCCGATCATGGCCATGAGCGCCCCGCCCAAGCCCAACAAGGCAATGGTGATCATCCCCAGCATCGCAGACACCAACCCTTTGCTCTGATCGCTGGAGAACAACGTCATGCGGTACAGCACCGCATTGGCCACGCCCAGGCCCAGCGCATACAGCGACATGCCCGCCACCACGCTGGTCACGCTGGGCCAGTACCAGGTGGCTAGCACCATCAGGCCCAAACCTGCCAGGTACGGCCACAGCGCGCCGCGCACCAGCGCCGGCAGCGGATAGCGGTCAGCGATGCGGTTGATGATCAGGTTACCCAGGATCAGCCCGCCGAATACCGGCAACTGCCACAGGGCGTATTCCATCGTGCTGAGCCCCTCGTCGTGGATAAGCAACACGGGAGAGAGGCCGATCCAGCCGATCAGCGGCAGGCCCACCAGGCCCAACGCCGCGCTGCCGGCGACGAAACGCCGGTTGGCGAGCAACTGGCCATAGCCCGCCAGTAGCGGCAGCAGGTGAATCGGCGTGAACGGCAGGCGGGAGCCGTCGCGCCGCTCCACACCTAAGGTCTCCGGCATCAAGCGGTACAGCAGCCCCCACACCAGCACCGCACCAGCGGCGAACGCCACGAACAGCCAGCGCCAGTCCAGCCATTGCAACATCAAGGTACCCACCAGCGGGCCGAGCAGTGGCGACAGCAAGGCAATATTGGCCAGCAACGCCATCATCCGCACCGCATCGGCCTCGCTGAACGCTTCGTTCAGGGCCGGGTAGCTGACCGTCACCACAAAGCCCAGGCCGATGCCCTGCAGTAGCCGCAGCAGGTTGAAAAGGCCAATGTCCTGCACCCAATAGGTGGCCAGGCAAGCGGCACCAAACAGCGCGCAACCGGCCAGCAGCAGTGGACGACGACCATAACGGTCGGCCAGCGGGCCGATCAGCCACTGCAATACCACACCACCGAGCAGGTACAGGTTCAATGCGTGGGGGATGTATTCGGGGCTGGCGTTCAGGTGGTCGACCACCACCGGCATGGCCGGCATGACAGCGTCGCTGGCAAGGTAGGTCAGCAGTTCGAACAGGGCCAGGGTCAGGCCGAACAACAGGGCTCTGAGAGGGGTGATGTACAGCAATGGTTTCATGGTGAGTATCGGTGCAAAGGCAGGTGGGGCTAGGCTATATGCCAGAAATGACGCGGCTTGGCTGTGAACAAGTGTAACGACAAGGGGCCGCTGCGCGCCCCAATCGCCAGCAAGCCGGCCCCCACAGGCTCACTGCAAACATCCGGCGCAGTGCATTACCTGTGAGCGCCGGCTCGCCGGCGATTGGGCCGCACAGCGGCCCCTTTGTCAGAACCTGAAGCGTTACTGCACGGCAGACTCCTGGACCACTCGAATCACCCGCTGCGGGAACGGAATGTCGATGCCTTCAGCCTTCAGGCGATCACGCGCATGTTCATTGAGCATGAACATCACATCCCAGTAATCGCTGGTCTTGGTCCACAGGCGCAGCGAAACGGTGATCGAGCTGTCACCCAGGGTCGACACCACGGCCTGCGGCGCAGGGTCAGCCAGCACGCGAGGGTCCTGCGCAAGCTCGAGCAGGACGTTGCGCGCCACCTGCAGGTCGGCCTCGTAATCCACACCCACGTCGAACACCACCTTGCGGGTCGGCTGACGGTTGGTGTTGGTGATGATGCCGTTGGACAGGCTGCCGTTAGGCATGATCACTGTCTTGTTGTCACCGGTGCGCAACACAGTGTGAAAGATCTGAATGCTGTCTACCGTTCCCGCTACACCCTGCGCCTCGATCCAGTCGCCGATGCGGAACGGGCGGAACATCAGGATCAGCACGCCGCCGGCGAAGTTCGCCAGGCTGCCCTGCAAGGCCAGGCCGATGGCCAGGCCGGCGGCACCGATGGCAGCGACGAAGGAGGTGGTTTCGATGCCGATCATCGACGCCACGCTGACCAACAGCAGCACTTTCAGCACGATGTTGGCCAAGGTGCTGATGAAGCCCTGCAGCGCCAGGTCGGCGTTACGCAGCCCCACCAGTTTGCCCAGGCGGGCGCTGACCTTGTTGACGATCCACCAGCCGACCGCCAGGGTCAGCAGTGCCAGCAGCACACGGCTGCCGTATTCCATGATCAAAGGGATCCAGGTCTGCGACTGGCGGACCAGCTGATCGACTTCAGCGTTCAAATCCATGTTCATCTCCTGGTACCGAACGGCACGTACACGTAAAACCGGCCACCACACGATCAGCGGCCATGGCCCCCATGGACATCATTGCGCCATCGGGGTTCCTGGTGACACCAGGATCAGTCGCGGAAGTTGTTGAACTGCAGCGGCATGTCGAACTCTTTGGCACGCAAGGCAGCGATGGCTTCCTGCAGGTCATCACGCTTCTTGCCGGTCACCCGCACCTGCTCACCCTGGATGGCAGCCTGGACCTTGAGCTTGGCATCCTTGATGTGGGCGACGATTTTCTTGGCCAGCTCTTTGTCGATGCCTTCGCGGAACGTGGCTTCCTGCTTCATTTCCTTGCCCGAGGCGTAGGCGTCTTTGACTTCCAGGCACTTGACGTCGATCTTGCGCTTGACCAGCGCCAGGCGCAGGATTTCGATCATCGCCTCGAGCTGGAACTGAGCCTCGGCAGTCAGCAGCACGGTCTGTTCCTTGTCCTTGAACTCAAAGCTGCCCTTGCCTTTGAGGTCGTAACGACGGTCGAGCTCCTTGATGGCGTTTTCGACAGCGTTCTGCACTTCGTGCTTGTCCAGTTCCGATACCACGTCGAACGAAGGCATGGTTGTTCTCCATAAAATAAAAGCGCGCTCAGTCTGAAGATGGAGCGCGTCGGGGTTTGAAGGTTAAAATGCGGGCTTATTATAACGGGTTGCGAAACGCAGATGAGCAGCACCTGGCATATTCTCGGCGCCGGTAGCCTCGGCACCCTCTGGGCTTGCCGGCTGGCACGCGCCGGCAAGGCGGTGCGCCTGATTCTGCGCGATCGTCAGCGGTTGCAGGCCTATGAACAGGCTGGCGGCTTGACCCTGGTCGAACAGGACCACGCCAATCATTACGCGATCTCTGCCGAAACAGCCGATGCCAACGGGCCGGTGCACCGCCTGCTGGTGGCGTGCAAGGCCTACGACGCAGCACCTGCCATCGCACAGCTGGCCCCGCGCCTGGCCGCTGGCGCTGAAATCGTGCTGCTGCAGAACGGCCTGGGCAGCCAGGACGAAGTCGCCGATCAGGTACCGCTGGCCCGCTGCATCTTCGCCTCCAGCACCGAGGGTGCGTTCCGCGAGGACGACTGGCGGGTACGTTTCGCCGGCCACGGTTTCAACTGGCTGGGCGACCCGGCCAACCCCGCCGCGCCGGAGTGGTTCGACGAGCTCAACGACGCCGGCATCCCGGCTCAATGGACCGTGGACATACTGACCCGCCTGTGGCGCAAACTTGCGCTCAATTGCGCGATAAACCCCCTGACCGTACTGCATGACTGCCAGAACGGCGGGCTGCTGGGGCATCTTGGCGAAGTCGATGGGCTGATAGCAGAACTGGGCGAGCTGCTGGGCCGCTGTGGCCAGCCCCAAGCTGCCGATGATCTGGGCGAAGAAGTCCATCGGGTGATTCTCGCCACGTCAGCCAACTACTCTTCCATGTATCAGGATGTGCGTGCTGGCCGGCGTACCGAGGTGCACTACCTGCTTGGCCACGCCTGCCGCGCAGCCACGCGCCATGGCATGGTGCTGCCTCGGCTGGAACACCTGCACCAGAGCCTGGTCGATAACCTGCGTGCACGTGGCTTGCCAAGCGCCTGACGCGCCCTTTCAACCGGATACGGACATTGCCTAGCCCATGACCTTGCGCCAACGCCTGGAAAACCTCCCGGTCGGGCAGAAGCTGCTGGCCGCCCTGCTGGTGCTGCTGGTGACCATCCTGCTGGTGGCCAACCTGACCTTCATCAGCGCCGCCTACTGGATCACCCAGGAGAGCATGGCGCCGCAAGCGTTGCAGACCATCGGCCGCCTGGTCGCCAACCCTCAGTTGGCTGCACGTGCCGGCGAATCCCCGGACGCTGCCACGGCACTGCTCAAAGAGCTGGACAGCTATACGCCGCTGCGCGCTGCGGCGGTCTATGGTGGCGATGGTCGCATGCTGGCCCAGTTGCAACATGGCGACCCGCTTGCCCTGCCCAAGCGTTATCGAAACATCGACAGCTGGCGCTTGATGGAATTTCGCAGCACCGAACTGATCCGTATCCCCCGTGATGCCCGCCCGCCTGCACACCTGCTGCTGGTGGCCAGCAGCGAACTGCCCACCGCGTTCTATACGGGCACTCTGAGTGCCAGCCTGGCGATCCTCGTATTCAGCATTCTGTTATGGCTGGTCATCGCCCGGCAGATCAAGCGCCTGATCACGCAGCCGATCAATCAGCTCGAAGAACTCAGCCGCCAGGTCACCCGCGAAGAAAGCTACGCGCTGCGCGCCAAACGGGGCAACGACGATGAGATCGGCAGCCTCGCCGACGCCTTCAACACCATGCTGTCGCGCATCGAGGCGCGCGAGCAGCAACTCAAGCGCACCCGCGACGAATTCCAGGACGCTTACGATCAGGCCCAGGGCCTGGCCGAGGAAACCCGCCATACCAACCGCAAGCTGGAACTGGAAGTCCAGGTGCGCAGCAAGATCGAGAAAAAACTCACCGGCTTTCAGAATTATCTCAACAGCATCATCGACTCCATGCCTTCGGCGCTGATCGCCCTCGACGAGCAGCTCTATGTCACCCAGTGGAATCACGAGGCCACGGTGCTCTCCGGCACGCCGCTGGACGAAGCGCTGAATCAGCCGATCTTCATCGCTTTCGAGCCGCTCAAGCCGTTCCTGCCGCAGCTCAAGGAAACCGTGGAAAAACACCGTGTCGCCAAGATCGAGCGGGTGACCTGGGCCAAAGGCGATGACGTGCGCCACTACGCCCTGACCTTCTATCCACTGATGGGTGGCGGCGGTCGCGGCGTGGTCATCCGCATCGACGACATCACCCAGCGCCTGTCGCTGGAGGAGATGATGGTGCAATCTGAAAAGATGCTTTCGGTCGGCGGCCTGGCGGCCGGCATGGCGCACGAAATCAACAACCCCCTGGGGGCGATCCTGCATAACGTGCAGAACATCCGCAGGCGATTGTCACCGGAGCTGCCACGCAACCAGGAGCAAGCCGACGAGCTGGGCATCGACCTGCCCAGCGTCAATCGCTACCTGGAGAGCCGCGAAGTACCGCAACTGCTGGATGGCATTCAGCAGGCCGGCGCCCGGGCGGCCAAGATCGTCACTCATATGCTCAGTTTCAGCCGCCGCAGCAACCGCCAACTGGCGCCCTGTGACCTGCCGGCATTGATCGACCAGGCCGTTGAAATCGCCGGTAACGACTTCGACCTGGCCATCGGTTTCGATTTCAAAGGCCAGGCCATTGTCCGTCAGTTCGATCCCAACCTGGGGCCGGTGCCGTGCACCGCCAACGAGCTGGAGCAAGTGCTGCTCAACCTGCTGAAGAATGCCGCCCAAGCCATTCACCAACGGCCTCAACCCTGCGAGCCAGGAAGGATCACCTTGCGCACCCGGCTCAGCCCCCCGTGGGCCGAGATCCAGGTCGAGGACAACGGCGTCGGCATGCCCGAAGCAGTCCGCAAGCGCACCTTCGAGCCGTTCTTCACCACCAAGGAAATCGGCCAGGGCACCGGGCTCGGGTTGTCGGTTTCCTACTTCATCATCACCAATAACCACAAGGGGCAGATGGAAGTGCATTCCACGCCCGGCCAGGGCACTTGCTTCACCCTGCGCCTGCCCCTCGGTCAGCCCTCTGCGGCGGCCCCGAATCAGACGGAGACATGACATGGGCTATCGCCTGTCGAAGATCTACACCCGCACCGGCGACTCAGGTGAAACCGGCCTGGGCGATGGGCGCAGAGTGCCCAAGGACCATCCGCGGATCGAGGCCATCGGCGAGGTGGACAGCCTCAACAGCCAGCTTGGGCTGTTGCTGGCCGGTTTGGCAGAACAAGGCCTGGATGAGGTCAGCGAGGTTCTGGCGCCTTGCCAGCATCGCCTGTTCGACCTCGGCGGCGAGTTGGCGATGCCCAGTTACAAGGCATTGAACGAGGCCGAGGTGCAACGGCTTGAGGCCGCCATCGATGAGTGGAACGAGGAGCTGGGACCGCTGACGAACTTTATCCTGCCCAGTGGCTCGGCGCTGGTCGCCCAGGCGCACGTCTGCCGAAGCCTGGCGCGCAGTGCGGAGCGACGCTGCCAGCAATTGAATGCGGTTGAGCCTCTGGACGGTGTGGGGCTGGCGTATATCAATCGCCTTTCCGATCTGCTGTTCGTGGCGGCGCGGATCATCGGGCGGCGGCAAGGCATTGCCGAGGTGTTGTGGCAGGCTGCGCAAAAGCCAGCAGGCTGAAACCGCAAGGGGCTGCGTGGCAGCCCCTGCGATAAGCCGGCTCAGGTCTCAGGCCAAAAGGCCCGAATCCCGGCAACACCTTGCGCCCCGGCTTCCCAGGCCAGCTCACGCACCTGTGGCCCTACACCACCGAGCAGGAACACCGGTTTGCCGAAGCCGGCAATCAAGCGCTGAGCCTCATCCCACCCCAGCGGCGCGGCGTCAGGATGGGTCTGCGTCGCCTGCACTGGCGACAGCGTGACGAAATCCACGCCCATCTGCTCAGCCAGCGCCAGCTCTTCAGCACTGTGGCAGGACGCTGCCAGCCAACGCTCTTTAGGGAAAGGCCGACCCTTGGCGGCATATTTACGCAGTTGCGCAGCCGTCAGGTGCCAGCCAGCCGAGGGGAAGTCGCCCAACCACTCCAGCGGCCCCTTGAGCATCAACTGGGCCTTGCCCGCACATAGCCCCACTGCATCCACCGCCACATCGCGGTACTTGGGGTCGTACATGTCCGGCGCACGCAACTGGATCAGGCGGATACCGGCGGCGACTGCCTTCTGTATCCCCTTGAGCAGCTCGGGCACGTCCAGGCCGTCCGGGGTGATCAAGTACTGATCGGGCAGGCGCGCGGCGGCCACGATCGGCTTGTTGGCCTCGGGGAACTCATACTGTGGCAAGTCCCTTGGCGACACCCAGGCCAGCGGCTGGCCTTCAGCGCCATGGGGTTCGCCGGTGAACGCTTCGACCTCACGGACATCGAGCAATACCTGCTTGTCCGGGTAGTCGTGGCTGACCTTGATCAGCGCCCGAGAACGGGTCACCTGGATTCCCAGCTCTTCGCGAAGCTCCCGAGCCAGCGCCGCTTCGACGCTTTCGCCCTCCTCCACCTTACCGCCGGGGAATTCCCACAGGCCGCCCTGATGCTGGCTGCCGGCGCGTCGGGCAATGAGGATGCGGCCGTCTGTACCGCGAATGACACCTGCTGCTACATGAATCCGTTTCACCCTTCACGCTCCGCCAGGCCTGCTTGCTGCCAGGCCTTGAAGGCTGGCCATTGGTAAATGGTTTCGACATAGCTCGCAGCCTGCGCTGGCACCTCTACACGGTAAGCGCGCAAACGCACGGCAACCGGAGCGAAGAAGGCATCGGCCAGGGTCGGCTTGCCGAACAGGAACGGGCCACTGTCCTTGGCCACCAGACGGCATTCGGACCACAGCGCGACGATACGGTCGATATCCACCTGCACATCCAGCGGGATGTTTTCCAGCGCCTCGTCCCGGGAAAGATCGAACGGCATGGCGCCACGCAGGGCGACGAAACCGCTGTGCATCTGCGCGCAGGCCGAACGGGCCTGGGCACGGGCGGCAATATCGACAGGCCACAGCTGCGCCTCAGGGTGTTGCTCGTTGAGGTATTCGGCGATGGCCAGGGAGTCGGCGATCACCCCGTGCTCGGTCTTGAGCAGCGGCACCTTGCCGGTGGAGGAAAATGCGAGAAGGCGCTGACGGGTGTCGGGCTGGTCGAGTTTGATCAGGGTCTCTTCATAGGGAACGCCGGCCAGCTCAAGCGCCAGGGCGCCGCGTAGCGACCAGGAAGAATACAGCTTGTCGCCGATGATCAGGTGATAGCTCATGGGTCGGCTCCGATGATGTGGCAATGTCGGTGGGCCTGAGGCTGCAGTGCAGCCTGTCGCCGGCTAGCCGGCTCCCTGCTGCTCAGTGCAATGACTGTGGGAGGCGGCGCGCCGGCGATGAGGCCGTTGGATCAGGTACGGTATTCGGCGTTGATCTTCACGTATTCGTGGGACAGGTCGGTGGTCCAGATGGTTTCGCTGCACTGGCCACGGCCCAGCTCGATACGGATGGTGATCTCTTCCTGGGCCATCACCGCCGAGCCCTGCTCTTCGGTATAACTCGGGCTGCGGCCGCCTTTGCTGGCGATACACACAGTGTCGAGGTACACGTCGATCAGGCTTACATCCAGCGCAGGCACACCGGCGCGCCCTACGGCAGCGAGGATGCGGCCCCAGTTCGGGTCGGAGGCGAACAGCGCGGTCTTGATCAGCGGCGAGTGAGCCACGGCGTAACCGACATCCAGGCATTCCTGATGGTTGCCACCGCCATTGACCTGCACGGTCACGAACTTGGTAGCGCCCTCGCCGTCACGGACGATGGCCTGGGCCACTTCCATGCACACTTCGAACACCGCCTTCTTCAGTGCGTCGAACAACGCGCCGCTGGCCTCGGTGACTTCCGGCAGGCCCGCTTTGCCCGTGGCGATCAGCATGCAGCAGTCATTGGTCGAGGTGTCGCCATCGATGGTGATGCGGTTGAACGACTTGTTGGCGCCGTCGAGCATCAGGTCCTTGAGCACGGCCGGGGCGACTTTGGCGTCGGTGGCGATATAGCCGAGCATGGTGGCCATGTTCGGGCGGATCATGCCGGCGCCTTTGCTGATACCGGTGACGGTCACGGTGACGCCTTCGTGCTGGAACTGACGGCTGGCACCCTTGGGCAGGGTGTCGGTGGTCATGATGCCCGTGGCGGCTTCAGCCCAGTTGTTTTCCGACAGGTTGTCCAGAGCGGCCTGCAACGCACCTTCGATCCTTTCGACCGGGAGCGGCTCTCCGATCACACCGGTGGAGAATGGCAACACCGACTCGGCAGGCACGCCGGCCAGTTCCGCCAGCTTGGCGCAGGTACGCTCAGCGGCGGCCAGCCCCGGCGCACCGGTACCTGCGTTGGCGTTGCCAGTGTTGGTCAGCAGGTAACGCACAGTGCCCTGAACGCGTTGCTTGGCGAGGATCACCGGTGCTGCGCAAAAGGCGTTGAGGGTGAATACGCCTGCCACGCTGGAGCCCTCGGCGCAGCGCATGACCACCACATCCTTGCGCCCTGGGCGCTTGATGCCGGCAGAAGCGATGCCGAGTTCAAAACCCGGAACCGGATGCAGGGTGGGCAAAGGACCAAGACCAACAGCCATTAGAGCGCTCCTAGAAAAACGGTGAAGTGATAAGGGAAGAGCAGGGCCGCTTCGCGCCCCATGTGCGGCACAAGGCCGCTCCTACAGGGACCGCGCCAACCCGAGGGCGAACGCGATGTGTGAGAGCGGCCTTGTGTCGCGAAAGGGCCGCACTGCGGCCCCCGGCTTTTACAAACGCCCGTTCAGATCACTCGATCTGACCATGGCAATGCTTGAACTTCTTGCCCGAGCCACACCAGCACGGCTCGTTGCGGCCCAGCTTCTGATCGTTGCGTACCGGAGCCACGGCGACCGCCACTTCGGCACCTTCTTCGCTCAGTTGCTCGCTCTCAAGGCCGGGCGCAGGGGCGTGCTGGAACTGCATGCGGCTGGCCAGTTCTTCGGCTTCGCGGCGCAGTCGGGCTTCTTCTTCGACCGGGTCTTCGCGGCGTACCTGAACGTGTGACAGCACACGGATAGTGTCGCGCTTGATCGACTCGAGCAATTCCTGGAACAGGGTGAAGGATTCGCGCTTGTACTCCTGCTTCGGGTTCTTCTGCGCGTAACCACGCAGGTGAATGCCGTGGCGCAGGTGGTCCATGGTCGACAGGTGGTCTTTCCACAGGTCGTCCAGCACGCGCAACAGGATCTGCTTCTCGAAGGTACGCAGGGCGTCGATGCCGGCCTGATCTTCCTTCTCGTTGTAGGCGTCGGTGATTTCCTTCAACAGCTTCTCGCGCAGGGTCTCCTCGTAGAGGTGATCGTCCTCGTCGAGCCACTGCTGGATCGGCAGCTTGATGGCGAAGTCGCTGGCCAGCGAAGCCTCCAGGCCGGCCACGTCCCACTGCTCGGGCAGCGACTGCGGCGGGATGTGCTGGTTGATGGTGGCATCGAGCACTTCCTGGCGGAACTCGGCGATGGTGTCACCGATGTTCTCGGCAGCCAGCAGGCTGTTGCGCATGTGGTAGATCACCTTGCGCTGTTCGTTGGCCACGTCATCGTATTCGAGCAGTTGCTTACGAATATCGAAGTTGCGGCCTTCGACCTTGCGCTGCGCCTTTTCGATGGCGTTGGTGACCATGCGGTGTTCGATGGCCTCACCGGACTGCATGCCCAGTGCTTTCATGAAATTCTTCACCCGATCGGAGGCGAAGATACGCATCAGGCTGTCTTCCAGCGACAGGTAGAAGCGGCTGGAACCCGGGTCGCCCTGACGGCCGGAACGGCCACGCAGCTGGTTGTCGATACGGCGCGACTCGTGGCGTTCGGAGGCGATCACGTGCAGGCCACCGGACTCGATCACCTGCTGGTGTCGCTTCTGCCAGTCGGCCTTGATCTGGGCGATCTGCTCGGGGCTTGGGTTCTCCAGGGCAGCCACTTCGGATTCCCAGTTACCCCCCAGCAGAATGTCGGTACCACGACCGGCCATGTTGGTGGCGATGGTCAGTGCACCCGGAGCCCCCGCTTGCGCGATGATCTCGGCTTCCTTTTCGTGGTACTTGGCGTTCAGGACCTTGTGCTCGATGCCTTCCTGCTTCAGCAGGTTCGACATGTGCTCGGAGGTTTCAATGGTCGCAGTACCCACCAGCACCGGACGGCCCTGGGTCATGCTTTCCTTGATGTCGGCGATGATCGCGGCGTACTTCTCGTCCGCGGTCAGGTACACCAGGTCGTTGAAATCCTTACGCGCCAGCGGTTTGTTCGGCGGGATCACCATCACGTTCAGGCCGTAGATCGACTGGAACTCGAACGCTTCGGTGTCAGCGGTACCGGTCATGCCGGACAGCTTGGTGTACAGGCGGAAATAGTTCTGGAAGGTGGTCGACGCCAGGGTCTGGCTCTCGGCCTGGATGTTCAGGTTTTCTTTCGCCTCGATGGCCTGGTGCAGGCCTTCGGACAGGCGACGGCCAGGCATGGTCCGGCCGGTGTGCTCGTCGATAAGCAGGACCTGACCGTCCTGAACGATGTACTCGACGTTGCGGTGGAACAGCTTGTGCGCACGCAGGCCGGCATAGACATGAGTCAGCAGGCCCAGGTTGTGCGACGAATAGAGGCTCTCGCCTTCGGCCAGCAGGCCGGACTGGGTGAGCATCTCTTCGATGAACTGGTGACCGGCTTCGTTGAGTTCGACCTGGCGGCTTTTCTCGTCGATGGTGAAGTGGCCTTCCTGGGTGACCTGGCCTTCGACTTCTTCGATGTGCTGGGTCAGGCGCGGGATCAGGCGGTTGATCTCGATGTACAGCTTGGAACTGTCTTCGGCCTGGCCGGAGATGATCAGCGGCGTACGGGCTTCATCGATGAGGATCGAGTCGACTTCGTCGATCACGGCGAAATTCAGTTCACGCTGGAATTTCTCGTCCAGGCTGAAAGCCATGTTGTCGCGCAGGTAGTCGAAACCGAATTCGTTGTTGGTGCCGTAGGTGATATCGGACGCATAGGCAGCGCGTTTTTCCTCTGGCGGCTGGAAGGCCGAGACGATGCCGACCGACAGGCCGAGGAACTCATACAACGGGCGCATCCAGTTGGCGTCGCGGCGGGCCAGGTAGTCGTTGACCGTGACCACGTGCACCCCTTTGCCGGAAAGGGCGTTGAGGTAAACGGCCAGGGTACCGACCAAGGTCTTGCCTTCACCGGTGCGCATTTCTGCGATCATGCCCTCGTGCAGGGTCATGCCGCCGATCAGCTGAACATCGAAGTGGCGCATGCCCATCACGCGCTTGCCGGCTTCACGGGCCACGGCGAAGGCTTCAGGCAGCAGTTGGTCCAGTGTCTCGCCCTTGGCCAGACGCTCCTTGAACTCTGCGGTTTTGGCGCGCAGTTGCTCATCGGAGAGGGCGACCATTTTCTCTTCGAAGGCATTGACGATGTTCACCGTCTTGAGCATGCGTTTCACTTCACGCTCGTTCTTGCTTCCAAAAAGTTTCTTTAACAAAGGCGCAAACATATCGGCAGGATCTTCCACACGTAGGGATGGAGGGCGGCCCCATGAGTCGCCCGTGCAGCCCTTGGGCCGCATGCGAACGAGCATTCTACCCGGAAACGATGGTGAGGAAAGTGGTGGATTTCCACGATGCTGGCACAGCGCTTAGGCGGGGCGTTTTCTAAGATAAGGGCATTTTCGCTGAGTTCAACCCGGAGCATCATGAAACGTATCGAGAATGACTCTTGTCCGGCCGGCGTGCGATGGCCAGGGCGCCGGCAGGGAGGCCGGTGGAGGTGTTAGACTGCCAGTCTTGTAACCCGATGCGACGCCCAATGGCCTACAAACCCTCCCCCGCCCAGCCTCCTTCGGCACTGCTGCGCCAGGTGCGCCCGCTGCGCCTGTTGCTGAACCAGGCCGAACGCCTGGCGCACCTGCAGCGCCTGCTGGAAAGCCAGTTGCAACCGGCTGCCCGCGAGCACTGCCATGTGGCTTCGTGGCGCGATGGCACACTGTTGCTGGTGGTGACGGACGGGCACTGGGCCACACGCCTGCGCTATCAGCAGAAGCGCCTGCTGGCGGCATTGCAGGCCATGGAGGCGTTCGGCAACCTCAGGCGCATCCTGTTTAAAGTGCAGCCACCGCTGGTGCCGGCCAAACGCGGTACAAATACCACGGAGTTGTCCGTCAATGCCGCGCAGAGCATTCGCGGTTCTGCCGAAGGCATTACCGACGAAAAGTTGCGCGCGGCACTGGAGCGTTTGGCCAGCAATGCTTCACGCGCCACAAAGCCTTCAGCATAAAACACGCAAAAAACGGTATTTTGCGACTGATAATTTTACCAGTAGCCGGTAAATTTTGGAGATGGTTTATTGAGCGTTCTCAACCTAGGAGCTGCGCCATGACCATGCCCACGACCGACTATAGCGAACACACAACTTTCACTGAAAAAGAATACAACGGCTGGAACGCCATTCGCAGCAAGCACTCACTCACATTCAACACCGCAAATGAAAGCAATATCTATGTTGAATATAACTCGCCAGCGAACCTTCCACCGCTTCCCCAACATGATGGCGTGCTGCTGATCCAGAAGACAATAAGCGGCCTGATCCCGGGACACCTCTACTCCATCAGCCTGCGTGTCAAGCGGTTCCCCAAGGACCCCGTCCCGCACCTCACCTGGTACATAGACGACACTGTCCAGCACCACTCAACGCTTGAAAACCACCACGACTGGCAACGTTTCGTTGTCGACTTCCGCGCTACCGCCCCGACTCATACCCTGACGCTTGGCAGCTTCGAACCTGACAATACACATGTGCATTTCGCTCTCGACGATATCCGCATTTATCCGCACGTACTTCACATCAATTTCGAAGAACAGCCTGAAGGCGAACAGCTTATTCTACCCGGGCAATCACTCGTACTTCCGCACCTAACGCTGCGCCATGTGAGCAGCAAGTATGGAGCTAAAACTGGCATTGAGATCGTCAATCAACCCGTTGAAAACAGGGCGGAAGGAAAGGCACTTGTGCTCTCCAAAGGCCAAAGCTCGGACGAGAGTAAAGTAGCACTGGACCTGAACGGTGAATATGGGTACATGGCGTTCGCCTGGAGCCTGATTCATTACACAGGGTCAGTAAGTTTCTTCACCTCGACTGAGACAGATCCGCTGAGAACAATCAACCTTGAGAGTGACGGCACACCCCAGCACTTCCTGGTGAGGTTCCGCTCGCCCAGCGGCAAGCCAATCACACGCGTGGAATTCACCTCGCAGGACCACAGTTACATCGATTTCATCCTGCTGAAAACGCATGCTGTCCTGAGCGCCCACGACACAGATAGCGACGACGCATGACGCCCCCAAGGATGCCTGGGAAACTCAGCACATAAAAAAGGCCACCCGAAGGTGGCCTCAATCACTAGAGAGAGTGTTCGAACTTACACGGCCGCAACAGGGCGCATATAAGAGATCGGTGCCGTACTGGCATCTTCGAAAGTGACCACTTCCCAGGCGTCGGTTTCCTCGATCAGCTTACGCAGCAGCTGGTTGTTCAGCGCGTGCCCGGACTTGTAGCCCTTGAACTCGCCAATCAGGCTGTTGCCCAGCAGGTACAGGTCGCCGATGGCGTCGAGGATCTTGTGCTTGACGAATTCGTCTTCGGAGCGAAGGCCGTCTTCGTTAAGTACGCCGGTCTCATCGACGACGATGGCGTTCTCGACACTGCCACCGAGCGCAAGGTTGTGCTTGCGCAGGTACTCGATGTCACGCATGAAACCGAAGGTGCGGGCGCGGCTGACTTCCTTGACGAACGAGGTGCTGGAGAAGTCGACGACGGCGCTCTGGGTCTGGCCCTTGAGGACCGGGTGATCGAAGTCGATCTCGAAGCTCACCTTGAACCCCTCGAAAGGCAGGAAGGTAGCGCGCTTGTCGCCCTCCTCCACTGTCACTTCACGCAGGATGCGGATGAACTTCTTGGCTGCCTCCTGTTCTTCCAGGCCGGCAGACTGAATCAGGAATACGAAGGGACCGGCGCTGCCATCCATGATCGGAACTTCCGAGGCGGAGAGCTCGACGTAGGCGTTATCGATGCCCAACCCCGCCATGGCGGAAAGCAGGTGCTCGACGGTATCGACCTTGACGCCACCGTTGACCAACGTGGTGGACATGGTGGTCTCACCGACGTTGGCCGCACGTGCCGGGATCTCGACCACAGGGTCGAGGTCGGCGCGACGGAAGACGATGCCGGTATCGACAGGCGCAGGCTTGAGGGTCAGATAGACCTTCTCCCCGGAGTGCAGGCCGACGCCTGTGGCACGGATGGTATTCTTCAGGGTGCGTTGTCTAATCATGGCATTGGCCGCTTCAGCGCAAATTGCGAACAGGTATCAACAAAGGCTGAGGATGATAACAGACCCGGCCTTTGCTGAACACCAATCACCCTTATACCCCTGATAAATTCCATTAATCGGCCTGACGACGCAGGAAGGCCGGGATATCCAGGTAATCCAGGTCATCCTGAGGGTTGAGTTTAGCTGCTGCGGCAGCGCCTGCGTGGGCCTGGTTGCGCATCACGGTCGGACGCTCCAGGTCACGGTAATTGACCGCTGGCTGCTCCTGACGAACAGGGGCCGGGTTAGAGGCCTCGTACGCCTGCTGAGCGGTCTGCAGGGTGTTGTCGACCACCTTGACCGGCTTCTCGATGCGCGCGCCCAGGCCAGTGGCCACCACGGTCACGTGCAGCTCATCGCGCATGTCCGGGTCGATCACGGTGCCGACCTTGACCATCGCGTGGTCGGAGGCGAAGGCTTCGATGATGCTACCCACATCGGAGTACTCGCCCAGCGACAGGTCAGGGCCTGCGGTGATGTTCACCAGGATGCCGCGAGCGCCCTGCAGGTTGACGTCTTCGAGCAGCGGGTTGCGAATTGCCGCCTCGGTGGCTTCGCGAGCACGGTTCGGGCCGCTGGCGCAACCGGTACCCATCATCGCCATGCCCATCTCACCCATCACGGTGCGCACGTCGGCGAAGTCGACGTTGATCATGCCAGGGCGCTTGATGATGTCGGAAATACCGCGAACGGCACCGGCCAGTACATCGTCAGCCTTGGCAAAGGCGGACAGCAGGCTGGCATCCTTGCCCAGGATGGTCAGCAGCTTCTCGTTGGGAATGGTGATCAGCGAGTCGACGCTCTCGGCCAGCATGCGGATGCCTTCATCGGCGATCTGCATACGTTTGCGACCTTCGAACGGGAACGGACGGGTCACCACGGCAACCGTGAGAATGCCCATTTCCTTCGCCACTTCGGCGATGATCGGCGCCGCACCGGTACCGGTACCGCCGCCCATGCCGGTGGTGATGAACACCATGTTGGTGCCCTGCAGCACCTCGGCGATGCGCTCACGGTCTTCCAGCGCAGCCTGACGGCCGACTTCCGGATTGGCACCGGCACCCAGGCCCTTGGTGACCCCGGTACCCAATTGCAGGATGGTGCGCGCGCCGATGTTTTTCAGCGCCTGAGCATCGGTGTTGGCGCAGATGAACTCCACACCTTCGATGCTGCTCTTGACCATGTGGTTGACGGCGTTGCCGCCGCCACCGCCGACACCGATCACTTTGATGACCGGGCTTTGCGGGACGTTGTCTACGAGCTCGAACATTTTCCCTCTCCTTTCAGTTCTCTAGTTGTCGCGCCTACCACTACTGCTTTGAAACTTAGAAGTTGCCCTGAACCCACCGCTTGAAGCGCTCAAGCACTGGGGCCTTCGGTTCATCGCCATAGCTGTTGCTGCTGCTGTTACCGGTCAGGGGCAGGTCTTCGGACTGCTTCTGCAGGCCGTACGCGAGCAAGCCCACGCCGGTGGAATAGATCGGGTTGCGCACCACGTCGCTCAGCCCCCGAACGCTGTGCGGTACGCCCAGGCGTACCGGCATGTGGAAAATTTCTTCTGCCAGCTCTACGGCGCCTTCCATCTTGGCGGTGCCGCCGGTGAGGACGATGCCGGCCGGCACCAGGTCCTCGTAGCCGCTGCGGCGCAGCTCGGCCTGGATCAGCGTGAAAAGCTCGTCGTAACGAGGCTCCACGACTTCAGCCAAGGCCTGGCGCGACAGTTCGCGCGGTGGGCGGTCGCCCACGCTCGGCACCTTGATGGTCTCGCCGGCGCCGGCCAGTTTGGCCAGGGCGCAGGCGTAACGGATCTTGATTTCTTCGGCGTACTGGGTGGGTGTACGCAGGGCCATGGCGATGTCGTTGGTGACCTGGTCACCGGCAATCGGGATGACCGCCGTATGGCGGATCGCACCTTCGGTGAAGATGGCGATGTCGGTGGTGCCGCCACCGATGTCCACCAGGCACACGCCGAGCTCTTTCTCATCGTCGGTCAGCACCGAGTAGGCCGAGGCCAGTTGCTCGAGGATGATGTCGTCGATTTCCAGGCCACAACGGCGCACGCATTTCTCGATGTTCTGCGCCGCGTTGACCGCGCAGGTGACCACGTGAACCTTGGCTTCCAGGCGCACACCCGACATGCCCAGCGGCTCTCGCACGCCTTCCTGGTTGTCGATCACGTAGTCTTGCGGCAGGGTGTGCAGCACGCGCTGGTCAGCCGGAATGGCCACGGCCTGTGCAGCGTCCAGCACACGTTCGAGGTCGGCAAGGCTGACCTCGCGGTCGCGGATGGCGACGATGCCGTGGGAGTTCAGGCTGCGGATATGGTTACCGGCCACACCGACGAAAGCCGAGTGGATGCGGCAACCAGCCATCAGCTGTGCTTCTTCCACTGCGCGCTGGATCGACTGCACGGTGGATTCGATGTTCACCACCACGCCCTTCTTCAGGCCGCGAGAAGGGTGGGTACCGATCCCGACGATCTCCAGGGTACCGTCTTCGCCAACTTCACCCACCAGCGCCACCACCTTGGAGGTGCCAATGTCCAGCCCGACGATCATTTTGCCGCTATGCGCGTTTGCCATGGTCCTGCCTCTCTCTAATTCTTCGCAACGGCGGGTTGGGCCGTCGTCGGTGCGTTCGGTTCCCGCCAACCAACGGCAAGTCCGTTGGCATAACGCAGATCAATGCGGGCAATGTTGGTGATCTGCTCTTTGAGTGTCTTGTCGTAAATGGCAATGAAACGGCGCATTTTCTCCACCAGATGATCGCGCCCCAGCAGCAGCTCGACGCCCTGCCCGGTGCTGCCCGCACCGGTGGTCAGGAACCAGCTGCCACGCTCGCGCAGCTCCAGGCGAGCGATGGAAAAGCCCAGGGGGCGCAGCATCTGGCTCAATACCTGATACTGCTGCATGACTTGCTGCTGGGCACGCTGCGGCCCGGCCAACTGCGGAAGATGCTCATAGTTGGCCAGCTCGCGCGGGGTGAAGGCCTGGCCCTGGTTGTTGAGCAAGGCTTCTTCCCCCCAGCGGGCGACCGGCAACTGTTCTTCCAGGCGAATCACCACCTCGTCCGGCCAAACCCGCCGTACTTCGGCGTGGGCGATCCATGGCATCTGCTCGAGCTCGGCTCGCATCGCTGGCAGGTCGACGCTGAAGAAGCTCGCTGCCACGTATGGCGCGATCCGCTGCTGCACCGACTGTTGGCTGATGTAACTGAGGTCGCCCTGCACGTCGATCTTGGTGATCGGCCGGTCGGCGTACGGCATCAGGCGAATGGCGCCCTCGTAGGCGCCAAAGCCTGCGGCCACCAGCAACACCGGCCACAGCAGGCGCTTGAGGCCGCCCAGGCTGGGCCGCGGCAGGCGCGCCGATACGGGCTCGTCGGCCACCAGTCGGCTGGCACCACGCGGCACCGGCTTGCTACGGCCGGTAACGGGTTGCTGCTGACGTATCATTGCGCCTTGCATGGTTTGTTAACCTCGCGTCGCTACGCTTTCGGCCAGGATCGCCAGCACCAACTGCTGGAAGTCCAGGCCGGCCGCGCGGGCCGCCATGGGCACCAGGCTATGATCAGTCATGCCCGGTGCGGTGTTTACTTCGAGCAGCCAGAACCGGCCCTGCTCGTCCTGCATCACGTCCAGACGGCCCCAGCCTTCAATGCCGATGGCATTGCAGGCGCGTGCGGTCAGGTCGATGAGCTCCTGTTCCTTGGCACTGTCCAGCCCGCACGGGATGCGGTACTGGGTGTCATTGGCGATGTATTTGGCGTCGTAGTCGTAGAACACGTGCGGGGTGCCCAAAGCGATCGGCGGCAGCACCTGGCCACGCAGAACGGCGATGGTGAACTCCGGGCCGTGAATCCATTGCTCGACCAGCACCTGAGAATCGTATTGGGCGGCGTCTTGCCAGGCAGCAACCAGTTCCTGCTCGCTGTTCACCTTGGCCATGCCGATGCTAGAGCCTTCATGGGCAGGTTTGACGATAAGCGGGAAGCCCAGTTCCGTACCGGCTGCAACACAATCTTCTGCGCTGGCCAGCACGGCATGACGCGGGGTCGGAATGCCCAGGCTTTGCCACACCTGTTTGGTCCGCAGCTTGTCCATCGCCAGGGCCGAGGCGAGGATGCCACTGCCGGTGTAAGGGACACCCAGACACTCCAGCAGCCCTTGCATGCTGCCATCCTCGCCACCCCTGCCGTGCAGGATGATGAAGGCGCGGTCGATCTTCTCGCTTTGCAGGCGGGCCAGCAGGTCGTCGCCCACGTCGATGGCGACCACGTCGACACCGGCGCTGCGCAGCGCCTCGATCACGGCAGCGCCCGACTTGAGCGAGACTTCACGCTCGGCGCTCTTGCCACCGTAGAGGACAGCGACGCGGCCGAACGCCTTGACGTCCAGGGTCGAATGCAGTTTTTCGTAGGCGCTGGTCATTTAGACTTCTCCTGCTTGGCGCCAGCGAACAGCGGGCTTTTCATCAATTGCGGGGCCAGGCCACCGACATCGCCGGCACCCTGGCACAGCAGGATGTCACCGGCACGCAGCAGCGGCTTGACCAGCGGCGCCAGCTCGGCGCCACGTTCGATGTAGATCGGGTCCAGCTTGCCGCGCTGGCGAATGCTGTGGCACAGCTGACGGCTGTCGGCACCGGGTATCGGCTCTTCACCGGCCGGGTACACCTCCATCAGCAGCAGCACGTTGGCATCGCCCAGTACCTGCACGAAGTCGTCATACAGGTCACGGGTGCGGCTGTATCGGTGTGGCTGGTAGACGATGACCAGGCGACGGCTTGGCCAGCCACCGCGCACGGCCTTGATCACCGCCGCCACTTCGGTCGGGTGGTGGCCGTAGTCGTCGACCAGCATCACGCTGCCGCCTTCAACCGGCAGTTCGCCGTATACCTGGAACCGTCGGCCAACGCCCTGGAAGCCGGAAAGCCCCTGCACGATGGCTTCGTCGCTGATACCTTCGTCGGTGGCGATGGCAATGGTCGCCAGGGCATTGAGCACGTTGTGGTTGCCCGGCATGTTGACCGACACTTCAAGCGGCTCACGATCACGGCGCAGCACGGTGAAGTGGGTCTGCATGCCCTTCTGGCTGACGTTGATCGCCCGGATGTCGGCCTCTTCGCTGAAACCGTAGGTCACGGTCGGGCGCTTGACCTGCGGCAGGATCTCGCGCACCACAGGATCGTCCAGGCACATCACGGCCAGGCCATAGAACGGCAGGTTGTGCAGGAACTCGACGAAGGTTTTCTTCAGTTTGTTGAAGTCACCCTCGTAGGTGGCCATGTGGTCGGCGTCGATGTTGGTGACCACGGCAACCATCGGCTGCAGGTGCAGGAAGCTGGCATCGCTTTCGTCGGCTTCAGCGATCAGGTAGCGGCTGGTACCCAACTGCGCATTGGTGCCGGCAGCGGTCAGGCGGCCACCGATCACGAAAGTCGGGTCCAGCCCACCTGCGGCAAACACCGAGGCCAGCAGGCTGGTGGTGGTGGTTTTGCCATGGGTGCCGGCAACCGCCACGCCATGGCGATAGCGCATCAGCTCTGCGAGCATTTCGGCACGCGGCACCACCGGGATACGCCGCTCGAGCGCAGTGGCGACTTCCGGGTTGGCCGGGTTGATGGCGCTGGACACCACCAGCACATCGGCATTGGCGGCGTTTTCGGCGCGGTGGCCAACGAAGATCTCGGCACCGAACGACTCCAGGCGCTGGGTGACCGGCGACACCTTGAGGTCCGAGCCGGACACTTCGTAGCCCAGGTTCAGCAGCACTTCAGCAATACCGCACATACCCACGCCGCCGATACCGACGAAGTGGATGCGATGAATGCGGCCCATCTTTGGCTGGGGCATGGCTTTCTGGCTTTCAACCATGGGCCACCTCCAGGCAGATATCGACCACGGTGCTGGTTGCGGATGGTTTGGCAAGGCTCCTTGCGGTGCGTGCCATGGTGTTGAGTTTCTCGGGTTGCATCAGCACCTCGTTCAGGCGTTCAGCGAGTTGCGCTGCGCCAGTTGTCGCTTGTGGCATGAGGAAGGCAGCGCCTTCCCGAGCCAGATATTGGGCGTTATGGGTCTGGTGGTCGTCGATGGCATGGGGCAAAGGCACCAGCATCGAAGGCAGGCCGGCCGCCGCGAGCTCGCTGACGGTCAGGGCACCGGCCCGGCACACCACCAGGTCAGCCCAGCCGTAGGCGTGGGCCATGTCCGTGATGAACGGCTCTACCTGAGCCTCGACACCCGCTTCTTGATAGCGCTCGGCGGTGATCGGCGCGTGGTGCTTGCCGGCCTGATGGAACACCTCGGGCCGCAGGTCAGCGGGCACCTCGGACAGGGCCTTAGGCAACAATTTGTTCAATGGTTCCGCACCCAGGCTGCCACCCATGACCAGCAGGCGGGCACGGCGCTCGCCCAAGGGCGCACGCTGCGCGTCCATGAACAGCTCGGGGCGCACCGGGTTGCCGGTGGTACGCAGCTTGTCGCCCGCTTCGAAGGTGCCTGGGAAAGCCTCGCAAACGCGTGCCGACAACGGCACCAGCAAGCGATTGGCGGTACCGGCGCGGGCGTTCTGTTCGTGAATCACCAGCGGCACACCGCACAGGCGCGCGGCGACGCCGCCAGGGCCGGTCACATAGCCACCGAAGCCGATCACGCAGACCGGCTTGAGCTGGCCAATGATCCGCCGCGCCTGGAGCACGGCCTTGACCAGGGTGAACGGCGCCTTGAGCAGCGACAGCTTGCCCTTGCCACGCAAACCGCTGACCTGGATCTGGTGCAGCGACAAGCCGGCCTGAGGGACCAGTTCATTCTCGATGCCACGGGGGGTGCCCAGCCAGTGCACGGTATAGCCGCGCGCCTGGAACTCACGTGCGCACGCCAGGGCCGGGAACACATGGCCCCCAGTGCCGCCCGCCATGATCAGTACGTTTTTGCCGTCAGCGGCCATGACTGGTCTCCTCGGCAAAATCGCTTTCGCTGAATTCGTGCTCCTCGCTGCCCAGGTGCGTGCGGCTTTCCCATTCGATACGCAGCAACAGACCGACGCAGGCACAGCAGATCACCAGGGAACTGCCCCCGTAACTGAGGAAAGGCAAGGTCAGGCCCTTGGTCGGCAGCAAGCCGACGTTCACGCCAATGTTGATCAGGAACTGGCCAATCCACAGGAATGCCAGGCCAAATGCCATATAGGCGGCAAAGTACTGCTTGGCCTTTTCGGCCCACAGGCCGATATAGAGCGCGCGAACGGTCACGAACACGAACAGCGCGATGGTCACCAGCGAACCGACCACGCCCAACTCCTCGGCCAGTACCGAGAACACGAAGTCGGTGTGCGCCTCAGGCAGGTAGAATTGCTTTTGCACACTGTTGCCCAGCCCTACGCCCAGCCACTCGCCGCGGCCGAAAGCGATCAGTGCCTGGGTCAACTGGTAGCCAGAGCCGAACTGGTCGGACCAGGGGTCGGTAAAGGTGATCAGGCGCGCCATCCGGTACGGCTGCGCCTGCACCAGTACGAATACGGCGACCACCGCCAGCGCCACCATCAGGCTGAAGCGGAACAACCCTACGCCGCCGAGGAACAGCATGGCCGCAGCAGCGCCCATCATGACCACGGTGGCACCGAAGTCCGGCTCCATCAGCAGCAGGCCGGCCATTGGCAGCAGCACGATGAACGGTTTGAAAAAGCCCATCCAGCTTTCGCGTACTTCGGTCTGCCGACGTACCAGGTAGCCGGCGAGATAAATGACCACGAAGACCTTGGCGATCTCCGAAGGCTGGACGTTGAAGAAGCTGAAGCCGATCCAGCGCATCGAGCCGTTCACCTCACGACCGATGCCAGGCACCAGCACCAGTACCAGCAGGCCAAAGGCGCCCACCAGCATCATGAAGCCCATGCGCTGCCATGTGGCGATCGGTACCAGCAGCGTCGCACCACAGGCGACAAGGCCAATGGCCACGTAAACCAGATGGCGGTACATGTGGTACAGCGGGTTACCTGACTGTGCTGCGGCCACTTCCGACGACGCCGACGTGATCATCACCAGGCCCAGGCCCAGCAGCGCCAGGCAGCCAGCCAGGAAGGCGAAGTCGAGGTCGATGCCACGGCCACTGACCAGCGGCGACGGGTACGGCTTGAGGATGCCGAAGATCATGCCAGCCCTCCCGCCGCCTGGGCGAACAGCCGCCCGCGTTCTTCAAAGTTCTTGAACATGTCCAGGCTGGCACACGCCGGCGACAGCAACACGGCGTCCCCCGGCAGGGCCAGCTCGGCGCATTGCTGCACGGCTTCGTCCAGCGTCTTGACCCGCACCTGCGGCACGCCATCACCCAGCGCTTCGGCCAAGCGCTGCGCATCGCGACCGAGCAGCACAACGGCGCGGCACATGCGGGCTACCGGTTCACGCAAGGCGGCAAAATCGGCACCCTTGCCGTCGCCACCGGCGATCAGCACAAGCTTGCCGTCGATATCCGCGCCCAGGCCTTCGATGGCGGCCAGGGCCGCGCCGACGTTGGTCGCCTTGGAATCGTCGTACCAGTTCACACCGTTGCGCGCACGCACCCACTGGCAACGATGAGGCAGGCCGCCGAATTCGCGCAGGGCCTCGAGCATCGGCTCGAACGGCAGACCGGCAGCATGCCCCAGGGCCAGGGCCGCCAATGCGTTGCTCTGGTTGTGGGCACCACGCACTTTCAGCTCACGGGCCGGCAGCAATGCCTGGAACTCGAAAGCCAGGTACTTCTCACCCTCGACTTCACGCAGGCCGAAACCCTTGAAGTCCGGCTGATTCAGGCCAAAGCTCCAGCACGGGCGCCCTTCGACCGGCAACGGCCGGCTCAGGGCATCCTGGCGGTTGACCACCACCTGGCGCGCGCCACGGAATATCCGGTGCTTGGCCAGGTGATAGGCCGGCAGGCCGCTGTAGCGGTCCATGTGGTCTTCGCTGATGTTCAGCACGGTGGCCACTTCGGCATTGAGCTGGTCGGTGGTTTCCAGCTGGAAGCTGGACAGTTCCATGACGTACAGCTCGATGTCATCGCTGAGCAAGTCCAGGGCAGGTGTCCCCAGGTTGCCGCCGACGGCCACGCGCTTGCCGGCCTTGGCAGCCATCTCGCCGACCAGGGTGGTTACCGTGCTTTTCGCATTGGAGCCACTGATGGCCACGATCGGCGCCTTGGCATGGCGGGCGAACAGTTCGATGTCACCGGACAGCTTCACGCCACGCGCCGCCGCCTGCTGCAGGGCCGGCGTGGCCAGTGCCAGGCCGGGGCTCACGTACAGTTCGTTGGCGCGGCACAGGAAATCCACGTCCAGTTCACCACAGCGTACTTCCACCTGCGGGTAATCACGGCGCAGGGTGTCCAGTTCCGGCGGTTGCTCGCGGGTGTCGGCGACCGCAAAGGCAATGCCCTGGTTCGCCAGGAAGCGAACCAGGGACATGCCGCTCTTGCCGAGGCCGACAACGATGCGGAATTGGTCGGAAGCGATCAGTGACACGCTCGTCTACCTCAGTTTCAGGGTTGCAAGGCCGATCAGCACCAGAATCACGGTGATGATCCAGAAACGGACAATCACCCGCGGCTCAGGCCAGCCCTTGAGTTCAAAATGGTGGTGAATCGGTGCCATACGGAACACGCGCTTGCCGGTCAGCTTGAAGGAGGCGACCTGGATCACCACCGACAGGGTTTCCATCACGAAGATGCCGCCCATGATGAACAGCACGATTTCCTGGCGCACGATCACGGCGATGGTGCCCAGCGCGGCGCCCAGCGCCAGCGCACCGACGTCGCCCATGAACACCTGGGCCGGATAGGTGTTGAACCACAGGAAGCCCAGGCCGGCGCCGATCAGCGCGCCGCAGAACACGATGAGTTCACCCGAGCCCGGTACATAAGGAATGAGCAAGTACTCAGCGAACTTCACGTTACCCGACAGGTAGCAGAAGATGCCCAGCGCACCACCGACCATTACCGTCGGCATGATCGCCAGGCCATCGAGGCCATCGGTCAGGTTGACCGCATTGCTGGAGCCGACGATGACGAAGTAGGTCAGGATGACGAAGCCGATGCCCAGCGGGATGGTGACATCCTTGAGGAATGGCACGATCAGGGTGGTTTCGACAGTGGTGGGAGCCGTCTGGTACAGGAAGATCGCCGCCGTCAGGCCGAACACCGACTGCCAGAAGTACTTCCAGCGGCTAGGCAGGCCGCGCGAGTTTTTTTCGATCACCTTGCGGTAGTCGTCGACCCAGCCGATGGCGCCGAACAGCAGCGTGACGATCAGTACCGTCCACACATAGCGATTGGACAGGTCGGCCCACAGCAGGGTGCTGATGCCAATGGCAGACAGGATCAAGGCACCACCCATGGTTGGCGTGCCGGATTTGGACAAGTGCGATTGCGGGCCGTCATTACGGACGGCCTGACCGATCTGGCGGATCTGCAGGGTACGGATCATCCACGGGCCCAGCCACAGCGCCAGCGACAGCGCGGTCAGTACGCCAAGGATCCCGCGCAGGGACAGGTACTGGAAGACCGCGAAGCCTTTGTGGAACTGTTGCAGATACTCAGCCAACAGCAGCAGCATTAATGTTTCTCCCCGCTGGCACCGCACAGTGCAGCCACGACGTTTTCCATCGCAGCGCTGCGCGAGCCCTTGATCAAGATAGTGGTATTGCTGGCAGTTTCGGCGCGAACGGCCTCGATCAGCTCAGCTTGAGTTGCGAAATGACGGCCATTGGCGCCGAACGCCTTGACCGCATGTGTCATGTTGGTACCCACTGCATACAGGGCATCGACCTTGCCGCGAGCGTAATCGCCCACCTGATGGTGACCTTCTTGCGCCCACTGCCCCAGCTCGCCGATATCCCCCAGCACCAGAACGGTGCGCCCGGAAAAGCCGGCGAGTATATCAATGGCCGCGCACATCGAGGTGGGATTTGCGTTGTAACTGTCATCGATCACGCGCACGCCACTCGGGGCGATTTGCGCCACGGTACGGCCCTTGACCGGCTGCATGGCGTTAAGGCCCGCGGCAATGCCGCTCAGGGTCAGACCAACGGCATGCGCGGCGGCGGCAGCGGCCAGGGCGTTGCTGACGTTATGCTCACCGAGCACATTGAGCTGCACGGCCACCGATGCACCGGCGCCGTGCAGTGTGAACGACGGGCAACCCCGCGCGTCGCGACCGATGTCGGTGGCATGGAAGTCGGCGCGGGCGTCGCTGCGGGCAAAACTGATGACCTTGTGGGCACCCGCGCGCGCCTTCCAGATGGCAAAGGCCTTGTCGTCCAGATTGAGGATGGCAGTGCCGCCCTCGCCCAGCCCTTCGAGAATCTCGCCCTTGGCTTCAACGATCTTCTCTGGCCCGCCGAACTCGCCGACGTGGGCTGTACCGGCATTGTTGATGATGACTACCTGTGGCTGGGTGAGGCCCACGGTGTAGCGGATCTCGCCAATGCGCGAAGCGCCCAGCTCGATGACGGCGGCGCTGTGTTGGGGGGCAATTTCCAGTAGGGTCAGCGGTGCACCCAGGTCGTTGTTCAGGTTGCCACGGGTGGCATGAACAGGGCCACGGGTACGCAGGATGCAGGCAAGCATCTCTTTGACCGTGGTCTTGCCACTGGAGCCGGTGATGGCGACCACCGGCTTGTCGTAGCTGGCACGGTTCAGCGCACCGAGCTGGCCAAGGGCCAGACGGCCGTCGGCAACCACCAGCTGCGGCAAGTCGACATCGGCCACTTCACGCTCCACCAGCGCTGCCACGGCGCCCTTGGCCTGCACATCGGCCAGGTAGTCGTGGCCGTCGAAACGCGGCCCCACCAGGGCGACGAACAACTGCCCGGCGCCGACGCTGCGGCTGTCGATGCTGACACCGCTGAAGCTGGCGTCGGCGCCGACCAGGCGAGCGCTCAGCGCTGCGGTCAGCTGGCTGAGTGTCATGGGCTTAAGCATGTGGAGCCTCCCAGGCTGCAAGTGCCTTTTCGGCTTCGACCAAGTCAGAGAAATCATGGCGTTGGCCATTGATCTCCTGGTAATCCTCATGCCCCTTGCCTGCCAGGACGATGACGTCCGAAGCGGCAGCAGAAGCGATCAGGTGTGCGATGGCCTCGCCGCGGCCCGCGACGAACTCGACGTCGGCGGGGCGGACAAAACCGGGGCGAATGTCGTTGAAGATCGCCTGCGGGTCTTCGGTACGAGGGTTATCGTCAGTGACCAGTACACGATCAGCCAGGCGCTCGGCCACTTCGGCCATCAGCGGACGCTTGCCCCGATCGCGATCGCCACCACAACCGAACAGGCACAGCAACTGACCGTGGGCGTGCGGGCGCAGGGCTTGGAGTACCTGTTCCAGGGCGTCAGGGGTGTGCGCGTAATCGACCACCACCAACGGCTTCTGACCGCCGCCAAGACGCTGCATGCGCCCCACCGGGCCTTTCAACTGCGCGGTGACCTTGAGGATTTCGTCCAGCGAATAATCCAGCGCGAGCAAGGTCGCCACGGCCGCGAGCATGTTGCTCAGGTTGAAACGGCCCAGCAGTTGGCTGCGCAAGGTACGCTCACCCTGGGCGGTGACGATGATGGCCCGTACGCCATCGTCATCGAACCTGGCTTCACGGCAATACAAAGAAGCGTCGGGGTTTTCCAGGCTGTAGCTGAGCAGACGCGTCTCGATATGGTCGACACTCGGACGACGGGCAAAATCAGCCGCCAGACGACGGCCGAAACCGTCATCCAGGTTGACCACCTGGCAACGCAGGCTAGGCCAGGCGAAAAGCTTGGCCTTCGCGGCCTCGTAGGCCTCCATGCTGCCGTGATAGTCCAGATGATCACGGGACAGGTTGGTCATCACCGCGATATCGAATTCCAGCGCGGCGACACGCCCCTGTTCCAGGGCATGCGAGGATACTTCCATCGCCACGGCCTTGGCCCCGGCCTTTTTCAGGTCGTACAGCGTCGACTGCACCGCAATCGGATCTGGCGTGGTCAGCCGGCCGCTCTGCAACTCACCATAAAATCCGGTACCCAGGGTACCGATCAGGCCGCACCGTTGGCCAAGCGCATCTAGCGCCTGGGCCACCAGTTGAGTGACGCTGGTCTTGCCGTTGGTACCGGTAACCCCGACCAGGTTCAGCTGACGGCTCGGCTCGCCGTAGAAGCGGCCGGCAATATCCGACAGCTGAGCGATCAGGCCTTTGACCGGGATCAGCGGCACATCGGTGATCGGCAGCACATGGGTGCCCTGCTGTTCGTAGGCGACCGCAGCGGCACCGCGGGCCAGCGCGTCGCTGATATGGTCACGGCCATCGACCTTGGCGCCCGGCACGGCCAGGAACAGGTCACCTGCGCGCACAGCACGGCTGTCCAAGGTCAGCTCACGGATCAGCGGGTCGCGACTGGCGTGGGCGAAAAGCTTGCTCAGTGGCATTGTCATCATCCACGCCCTCCCTTGGCGGGTGCTGCATTGACTTGTTGCGGGTCGGCAGGCGGTGGCAGGTTGTCTGGCGGCACATTCATCAGCCGCAGGGTGCCCGACATGACATTGCTGAACACCGGCGCCGATACCAGGCCACCGAAATAACCGCCTTTCCTCGGCTCGTCGATGACCACGACAATGGCGTAACGCGGGTCGCTCATCGGGCCGAAGCCGGCGAACAGCGAGCGGTAGGCGTTTTCGGTGTAGCCCTTGGAGCCCACTGTGGCTTTCCGCGCGGTACCAGACTTGCCGCCCACGTGATAGAACGGCACCTGGGCGCGGAACACCCCACGCGGCGCCTCGATCACTTGCTGCAACATGCCTTGCACGGTTTTGGCGGTGTCCTTTGGAATGGCCTGGACTGCCTCCGGGACCTTGTCGACCTTGAGGATCGACAGCGGCACCATCTTCCCGTCGTTGGCCAGCGCCGCATAGGCATGCACCAGCTGCAAGGCGGTAACCGAGACGCCGTAGCCATAGGACAAGGTCGCGGTTTCGGCCTTGCGCCACTCACGATGGTTGGGCAGGTTGCCAACCCGCTCGCCCGGGAACCCAAGGCCGGTGTACTGGCCAAGGCCGACCTGGGACATGACCCGGTAGATGGCTTCGCCGCCGATATCGAAGGCGATCTTGCTCATGCCCACGTTACTGGAGTTGATCAGGATGCCGGTCAGGTCGAGGATCGGACCCTCGCTCCTGGACACGTCCCTGATGGTGTAGCGGCCGATCTGCAGGCTGCCCGGGTAGACTTCGACCTTGTCGGTGGGCTTCCAGCGCCCACTCTCCAATGCGGCGCTCATGGAGATCGGCTTGACCGTAGAGCCTGGCTCGAACACGTCAATGATCGCCCGGTTACGCATCGCCGACGGGAACATGGTGCGGCGGTTGTTGGGGTTGTAGGTCGGCTGATTGACCATCGCCAGGACCTCACCGGTCTTGACGTCCATGATCACCAGGCTGCCGGCCTTGGCATCCTGCTCGGCGATTGCGTTACGCAGCTCGCGCGTGGCCAGGTATTGCAGGCGCAGGTCGATGGACAACGCCAAGGTCTTGCCGGCCTTGGCGTTCTTGGTTACCTGAATGTCTTTGATCAAGCGGCCACGCCGGTCCTTGATCACTTGCCGCTTGCCGGGCACCCCGGCCAGCCACTCATCGTAGGCCAGCTCTACCCCTTCGCGGCCATGGTCATCCAGGTCAGTGAAACCGACCATGTGAGCGGTGACATCACCGGCGGGATAGAAGCGGCGGAATTCTTCGAGGCCGTATACACCCGGCACTTTCAGGTCGAGCACATGCTGCCCCTGCTCCGGGGTCAGGCCGCGGACCAGGTAGATGAATTCTTTGCTGGCCTGCTGGGTCAGGCGCTCGCTCAGCTGCTGGGCGTTCTGCCCCAATGCGGCGGCCAGTTGCGGCCAGCGGTCCTTGGACGCTTGCATTTCCTTGGGGTTGGCCCACAAGGTGGTGACAGGCGTACTGACGGCCAAGGGCTCACCATTACGGTCGGTAATCAGACCTCGGTGTGCCGGAATAGGAATATGACGCAGGCTGCGGGCATCGCCCTGGCCCTTGAGGAAGTCACGGTCGACCACCTGCAAGTCGATGATGCGCCAGCAGATGGCGCCGACCATCAACGCCAGCAGGCCGATCACCACGCGGAAGCGCCAGGGGTAGAGTGCACCTTCGAGCTTCATCATGGCGCCACCATCCGTACTTCGTCGGCGGCAGGCACGTGCATCTTCAGTTGCTCGGAAGCCAGGTTCTCGATGCGGCTGGCAGCGGTCCAGGTGCTTTGTTCGAGGATCAGCCGGCCCCACTCGGCCTGGGCCTTGTCGCGCTCATTCAACTCGCCGTACAGGGTGTTGAGCAACTGGCGATTCCAATGGGCGCTGTACGACACGGCAATGGCCGAAACAAGCACGCCAACGAACAGCAGAAGCATCAGGAAGCTTCCGCCTGGCAAAGGCTTGGCAAATAGCCGGCTCACCGAAGCTTCTCCGCCACCCGCATCACGGCGCTGCGCGACCGCGGGTTGGCCTTGAGCTCGGCTTCGGAAGCAAACTGAGCCTTGCCGATCAGACGGATTTTCGGCTCGAAGGCCTTGTGCTGAACCGGCAGGTTGCGCGGCAGGTTGTCCGCTTCACCCTTGACCAGTTTGCGCATGAACAGCTTGACGATACGGTCTTCCAGCGAATGGAAGCTGATCACCGCCAGACGGCCGCCGACTTCCAGCGCCTCGAGTGCAGCCTCAAGGCCGGCCTCAAGATCGCCCAGTTCGTTGTTGACGTGAATGCGCAGGCCCTGGAAGGCACGGGTTGCCGGGTTCTTGCCCTTTTCCCAGGCAGGGTTGGCGACCTTGAGCACTTCGGCCAGGTCCGCAGTCCGGGTGAACGGCTGCTTTTCGCGGCGCTCTACCACGGCGCGCGCCATGCGGCCGGCAAAACGCTCCTCGCCATACTCTTTGAACACGCGGGCAATTTCCTCGACCGGCGCGGTGGCGATGAACTCGGCAGCGCTGATGCCCTGGTCGGGGTTCATGCGCATATCCAGCGGGCCGTCATTGAGGAAACTGAAGCCCCGCTCGGGGTCGTCCAGCTGGGGCGAGGACACGCCCAGATCGAGCAGGATACCGCTGACCTTGCCAGCCAGGCCTCGCTCGGCCACTTCAGCGCCCAGTTCGGCAAAACTGCGCTGCACAATGACAAAGCGGCCGTCTTCGGCCGCCAGCGCTTGCCCCGTGGCAATCGCTTGAGGATCTTTGTCGAAGCCCAGCAGCCGACCATCCGGCCCGAGCTTGCTGAGGATCAGACGGCTGTGCCCGCCGCGGCCGAAGGTGCCGTCGAGATAGCAACCGTCGGCGCGCAGGGCCAATGCCTCGACAGCTTCGTCGAGCAGGACGGTGATGTGGTTGAAGCCGCTATCTATGGTCACAGGATCAGGTCACGTAAATCGTCGGGCATGGCGCCCGGTTGTTGGATAGCTGCAAGGTCGGCTGCCGAAACTGCGTTCCAGGCATCCTCATCCCACAGCTGGAATTTGTTCAGCTGCCCCACCAGCATCGCCTTCTTGTCCAGCTTGGCGTACTCCCGCAGGCGGGGCGGTACCAGGAAACGGCCACTGCCGTCGAGCTCCAGGTCAACCGCATTACCGATCAGCAAACGCTGCAGGCGGCGGTTTTCCTCACGCAACGACGGCAAGGCACGCAACTTGGCTTCAATCTGTTCCCACTCATCGAGGGGGTAAACGCACAAGCAGGGGTCGACGGCGTCGATGGTCACGATCAGCTGACCATGGCAACGCGAATCGAGCTCGTCACGGTACCGGCTCGGCATGGCGAGACGGCCCTTGGCATCGAGGCTGACGGCGTTGGCTCCGCGGAACACGGCTGCGATTCCCCACAATGGTAGCTTTTTTGTGCCAGAAAACCCACTTCATCCCACTTTCTGCCACTTGCGCACACTATAGGAATCCGTCCGCTGCACCGTCAAGGCGCGTTCATAGGGAAAACCCTTACAGGACCGAGATTTAGCTCAATAAAGGAAGGAGGAAGGACTACAGAGGGTAAAAAAAAACGTGAAAAATCAAACCCACTCAAACGGATACCGTTTGAACTTAAAGTGATTTATGAAGAGTAAGATCTTTTCGGTATTACAAACGCGCTCTGCCATCGATCAAGCAGAAGGGAGGAGAGGTGGAGAGTCGATCTGTAAGCCGGGTTTTGTCGAGGACAGTCATTCCTCTACGACGGCCATCACTGGACGCCTCTAGCAACCTACCCGGTTCCGACGCGGGCCACGCCTGATGGAACCCTATTTGGTCTTGCTCCGAGTGGGGTTTACCTAGCCACGAACTGTTGCCAGACGTGCGGTGCGCTCTTACCGCACCTTTTCACCCTTACCGGCACCGAAGTGCTTAGGCGGTTATTTTCTGTGGCACTTTCCGTAGGCTCGCGCCTCCCAGGCGTTACCTGGCACTCTGCCCTATGGAGCCCGGACTTTCCTCCCCCCGCCGTTACGCAACAAAAGTTGCGGAACCAAAGCGGGCAGCGACTGTCCGATCGACTCTCCGGCGCCAAGGTTAACGGCAGCTGCGCTCAAGAACAAGCAATACCGCAATTATATCAAAGCGCCACTACTGCGCTTTCTGCTTTTCCAGTGCCGCCTGATACAACAGGTTCTTGCGCACGCCGGTTATCTCCGCCGCCAGGGCCGCCGCACGCTTGAGCGGCAATTCGGCCAAAAGCAGGTCCAGTACACGCTGCGCCTGGACGCTGATCGCCGCCTCACCCTCCGGCGCACTCCAGCCACCGACCAACACCACGCACTCGCCGCGCTGCTGGTTACTGTCACCCGCCACGAACTCGCGCAGCTCCCCGAGCGGCAAGCCTTTGAGGGTCTCGAAGGTTTTGGTCAGCTCACGCGCGAGCAACGCCGGGCGCTCGGCACCGAACACCAGCGCCATGTCCTCCAGACACTCAAGAATGCGATGGGGCGCCTCGTAGAAAATCAACGTACGCGGCTCTTCCTTCACCTGTTCGAGCCGGGCACGGCGGCCTGCGCTTTTGGCGGGGAGGAAGCCTTCGAAAATGAACCGATCAGAGGGCAGCCCGGCCGCCGAAAGCGCGGCAATCAGCGCACAGGCGCCAGGCACAGGCACCACATCGACGCCGGCGGCTCGCGCCTGGCGCACCAGGTGGTAACCAGGGTCGGAAATCAATGGCGTACCGGCATCGGAAACCAGCGCCACATCTTCACCGGCCAGAAGCTTGGTGATGAAACGCCCGCCTTCGTCCCGTTCATTGTGCTCGTGACAGGCTGCCAGCGGCGTATCGATGCCGAAATGCTGCAGCAGGCGGATCGAGTGCCGGGTGTCCTCGGCGGCGATCAGGGCGACGTTAGCCAACACCTTCAACGCCCTGGCGCTCATGTCGTCGAGGTTGCCAATGGGGGTCGCGACCACGTACAGCGTCCCCACGGTGGATTTCGAAGCCCCTGCCACATCAGTCACTGCGCACACCTGCCTTTCGGATCAAAGGCGCCATTGTAGCCCGAGCGCCGGTAACAGGGCGCAAAGAACTTCACCAGCAGCCACCTCAGGTACACCTATAGTGAAGGTTCGCGTTCAGCAACATCGCGCCCCGGCCAACGCTTGGGTACAATTGCCGGCCAACTTGATCGAGTAACAGGACCTTTACATGATCGCTTGCCTGCGGCTGCTCACAGCCCTCTGCCTCGCTGCCTTGCTGGCAGCCTGCGCCAGCTCGCCCTCATCCAGCCTCGGAGAGCTGCCACGCACGCCGGACGCCAGCATCGAGCAACTGCTCGAAAAAGCGGCGGCCAGCACGTCTGCCGAAGATGCCGCCCTGCTGCGCCTGAGCGCTGCCGACCTGGCATACAAGCAGAAGGACTACCCGCGCGCGGCACGCATTCTCGAGCAGGTCCCCATGGATACGCTCAAGCCTGCCCAGCAGATCTTCGCCGCCACACTGGGCGCCGAACTGGCCATGAGCCGCAACCAGCCCAAAGCCGCCCTCAGCGCCTTGTCGCACCCTAGCCTGCAGCACCTCGGCCAATTGCCGGCAGAGCAGCAGGTGCGCACGTATAGCGTCCACGCCGCCGCCCTGGAAGCCGACGGTCAAGCCCTGGCCGCTGCGCAACAGCGCGTGATGCTGGCCCCACTGCTCAGCGGCCAGGCTGCCGCCGCCAACAATGACGCGATCTGGGCCTTGGTCGCCTCGCTGCCGGCAGAGCAACTGCAGCAGCCCGCTGGCGACCAGACCCTGGTCGGCTGGACCCGCCTGGCCCTGGCCGTGAAAAGCGCAGGCACGCTGGAGCAGCAGCAGGCCGCGATCGAGACCTGGCGCCAGCAACACCCAGACCATCCCGCGGCACTGCAGCTGCCATCGGCCTTGGTCAAGCTCAAGGAGCTGGCAAGCCAGCCGCTGACCAAGATCGGCCTGCTGCTACCACAGGAAGGCCCGCTTGCCGGTGTCGCCCGCGCCCTGCGTGACGGCTTCATGGCCGCGCACTTCCAGGCCCAGCAGGCGGGCCAGCAAGCGCCGGCCGTACAGGTGTATGACAGCTCACGCATCGGCTCGCTGGATGACTTCTATCGCCAGGCCCAGGCCGATGGCGTGCAACTGGTAGTCGGCCCGCTGGAAAAAGCACTGGTCAAGAAACTGGCCGCCAATGCCCAGCTGCCCATCACCACCCTCGCCCTGAATTACGCTGACGCCGGCCAGACCGCCCCGCCACAACTTTTCCAGTTCGGCCTGGCTGCTGAGGACGAAGCCCGCGAAGTGTCGCGCCGCGCCCGCGCCGATGGCATGGTTCGCGCGGTGGCCCTGGTGCCGAGCGGTGAATGGGGCGACCGCGTGCTTGCCGCGTTCCGCCAGGATTGGGAAGGCAATGGCGGCACCATCCTCGCCGCCGAACGCATCGCCCAGCCAGTTGCCCTGGCCCAACAGATCGCCAATCTGTTCCAACTGCGCCAGAGCGAAGGCCGCGCACAGAGCCTGCAGAGCACCGTGGGCGGCACCATTGCTGCGCAACCCTCGCGCCGCCAGGACATCGACTTCATCTTCCTCGCCTCGACCCCGCAACAGGCGCAGCAGATCAAGCCAACCCTGAACTTCCAGTACGCTGGCGACGTTCCGGTCTACGCCACCTCGAACCTGTACAGCGCCAGCGGTGACGTCAACCAGTACAAGGACATGAACGGCATCCGTTTCTGCGAAACCCCGTGGCTGCTCGACACCACCAACAGCCTGCGTCAGCAGGTGGTCCAGCAGTGGCCACAAGCCGCTGGCAGCCTGGGCCGGCTGTATGCCATGGGTGTAGACGCCTATAGCCTGGCGCCCCGCCTGGGCCAGCTCAAAGCGCTGCCGGACAACCGTGTGCAGGGCCTGTCGGGCAGCCTGAGCATGAACGCCAGCCAGCGCATCGAGCGCCAGCTGCCGTGGGCTGAATTCTCTGGCGGCCAGGTCAAGCGCCTGCCCGATACCCTCCGCTGATGCCCCACGCATCGCCAACCAGCGCCGGCCATGCCGCAGAAAACCAAGCCCTTGAATTTCTTCAAGGGCAAGGCCTGCAACTGCTGACGCGTAATTGGCGATGCAAAGGTGGCGAGCTTGATCTGGTCATGCTCGACACCGATACAGTAGTATTCGTCGAAGTCCGCTATCGGTTGCACGCGGGCTTCGGTGGCGCCCTCGGCAGTATCGACGGGCGCAAGCAGAAGCGACTGGTGCATGCCGCCAGCCTTTTTCTGCTGAAGGAGTCTTGCTGGGCCAACCACCCGTGCCGCTTCGATGTTGTCGCCTTGCAGGGTAGCCACCACGCAGGCAGGCCGCTTCAATGGCTGAAAAACGCCTTCGAATGCTGAACCCACTCCCCTTTTATTGCTCTATGTTTCGCGGGCTGGTCCCTGTTGCGTGTAGCAAAGGCCACCGCCCCACTTAAGGTCACCAGATGGACATGCAATCCCGAATTCGCCGGCTGTTCCAGGCCAGCATCGATACCAAGCAACAGGCAATGGACATCCTGGCACCGCACATCGAGCAGGCCAGCCTGGTCATGGTCAATGCGCTGCTCAACGAGGGCAAGATGCTCGCCTGCGGCAACGGCGGCTCGGCCGGCGACGCCCAGCATTTTTCGTCGGAACTCCTCAACCGCTTTGAGCGTGAGCGTCCGAGCCTGCCGGCGATCGCCCTGACCACCGACAGCTCGACGCTGACCTCGATTGCCAACGACTACAGCTACAACGAAATCTTCTCCAAGCAGATTCGCGCCCTCGGCCAGCCCGGCGACGTGCTGCTGGCGATTTCGACCAGCGGCAACTCGGCAAACGTGATTCAAGCGATCCAGGCGGCACATGATCGCGAAATGATTGTCGTAGCATTGACCGGGCGTGACGGTGGCGGCATGGCTTCGCTGCTGTTGCCCGAGGACGTAGAGATCCGCGTACCCTCGACGGTCACTGCACGCATCCAGGAAGTCCACCTGCTGGCGATCCACTGCCTGTGTGATCTGATCGACAGCCAACTGTTCGGGAGTGAAGAATGATCCCCAAGCGCCTCGGCCTGATGGCCCTGACCCTGTGCCTGAGCGTCACCGGCTGCAGCTCGGTACTGACCTCGACCCGCAATTCGCCTATCGAGGATGATCGCGGCACTCGCACCATCGGCAGCAAGATCGATGACTCGCTGATCGAAACCAAGGCCTCGGTAAACATCGCGAAAGCCAGCCCTGATCTGGACGAAGGCTCACACATCGTCGTCAGCAGCTACAACGGCATTGTCCTGCTCGCCGGCCAAACCCCGCGCGCCGACCTCAAGAGCCTGGCCGAGCAGACCGCCAGCCAGGTGCAGCGGGTCAAGCGGGTGCATAACGAGCTGCAGGTAATGCAACCCTCCTCGATCCTTGCACGCAATAACGACGCCTGGCTGACCACCAAGATCAAGACCCAGATGCTCACCGACAATGCCGTGCCCAGCTCGCGCATCAAAGTGATTACCGAGAACGGAATCGTCTACCTGCTCGGCCTGGTTACTCAGCAGGAAGCCAACTCCGCCACCGCCGTGGTACAGGGCGTGTCGGGCGTGCAAAAGATCGTCAAGCTGTTCGAGTACATCGACTGACACCCTTGCCTGCACCGGCCCTTGGGCGCTGGTACAGGCAACCTGATCGCTCTACCTTCGCAACTTCAGGAAACACCGTATGAAAAAGCTTCTGCTGCCCGCCCTACTGATCGGCGCCTTCGCCACCCTGGCCGGCTGCTCCACCCCTAGCCTGATTACCCTGAACGACGGTCGCGAGTTCCAGACCGTTGACGAGCCGACGTTCGATCAGGAGTCCGGCTTCTACGAATTCCAGCAGCTCGACGGTAAACAGACCCGCGTTAACCGTGACCAGATCCGCACCATCAGCGACCTGTAACCGTCACCGCGCAGCAAAGAAAAAGGCGACCCTGACGGATCGCCTTTTTTCGTTACTTGACCACCTTCAGGCTCGGCCGACCAGACGGACGCGGCGGCTGGCCACCCCCTTCCGGCGGGCCGTCGTCGTCCGGCTCGACACCCTCATCTTCCGGCTCTTCACCGTCCATCAACGGAGGCTCCAGCTCGAAGACCATGCCTTGGCCGTTCTCGCGGGCATAGATGCCCAGAATTGCGCCGACCGGCACGAACAACGAGTGGGCAACACCACCGAAGCGCCCTTCGAAGCTCACCGCATCGTTGTCCATGTGCAGGCTGCGCACGGCACTTGGGGAGATGTTCAGGACGATCTGGCCGTCACTGGCGAAACCTTGCGGCACCTGGACTGCCGGGTATTCGGCATTGACCAGCATATGGGGCGTGCAATCGTTGTCGACGATCCACTCGTACAGTGCTCGAACCAGATAGGGGCGACTGGAGTTCATCAACGGCTCCTTAAAGCTTGCGCATTTCACGTTCAACGGAAGACAGGCTCGCCAGGAAAGGCTCGCGGGCGAACTGTCGCTCCATGTAATCCAGCAGCGGCTTTGCTTGCCGCGGCAATTCGATACCCAGTACCGGCAAACGCCAGAGTATGGGCAATAGACAACAATCGACCAGGCTTTGCTCATCGCTCATGAAGCAAGCGAACTCGTTGAACAAGGGCGAGACGCCCGTCAGGCTCTCACGCAGCGCCTTGCGCGCCTCGGCACGGGCGGCATCACTGCTGCGCGAGTCGAGCACGGTATCGGCCAGCACGCACCAATCACGCTGAATGCGATGCATCAACAAGCGGCTGTTACCACGCGCCACCGGATACACCGGCATCAGGGGCGGATGCGGATAACGCTCCTCGAGGTACTCCATCACCACGGTCGATTCATACAACGCCAGGTCGCGATCGACCAGGGTCGGCACGCTGCCGTAAGGGTTCACTTCACCCAGCTTGGGTGGCAGACGACCGGGATCGACGTCGATGATCTGCACGCTGACACCTTTCTCGGCGAGAACCAGGCGTACCCGATGAGAATAATGATCAGCGGGGTCGGAATAGCAGGCTAACCTGATGGTCGCGCCCATGTAGCGCCTCCTCGCATGGGGATGCTTGTGAAACTGCAAATGCAAACGCGCCCTGGAGGCCCCCTCGCTTAGACGAGGGGGCGCCCAGGGCGCGTTCAACTACCAGAAACTACTGCGTGATCAGTGCACGTCCTTCCAGTATTCGCGCTTGAGCAAGTAGGCGAACACGAAGAAGAAGGCCAGGTACAGCAACACATAGGTGCCGATGCGCTGGCTTTCCAGTTTGACCGGGTTGGCCGAATAGGCCAGGAAGGTCACCAGGTTCTTGACCTTCTCGTCGAACTGCTCAGGCGTCAGGGTACCGGAATTCGGCGTGATGGTCAGCTGGTCACACGCTTCATGGGTCAAAGGGCTGCCGGTCAAGGGGTCGAATTGCTTCTTGCCATCGACCACCCTCTGCACCTGCTTGCACCCGATCACCTGGTTACCCTGCAGCCCGACCAGCACATTGGGCATGCCGACATTCGGGAATACCTTGTTGTTGACCCCATAAGGCCGCGATTTGTCCTCATAGAAGCTGCGCAGGTAGGTGTACAGCCAATCGGTACCCCGCACCCGGGCAACCAGGGTCAGGTCAGGCGGCGCAGCACCGAACCAGGTCTTGGCATCATCGGGCTTCATGCCGATGTTCATGTGGTCGCCGATCTTGGCCCCGGTGAACACCAGTTTCTCGAGCATCAGCTCATGGGGTATTCCCAAGTCATCGGCTACGCGCTCGTAACGCTGGAACTTGGCGCTGTGGCAACCCATGCAATAGTTGGCGAAAGTGCGCGCACCATCCTGCATCGCAGCCTTGTCCGTCAGGTCGATATCGACTTTGTCCAGCTCCAGCCCCGATCCGGCAGCAAAGGTAAAGGCAGGCATCACTGCCAGCAAAAATACTGCAATCAACTTTTTCATCAGCCAGTCACCCTTTCCGGAACCGGTTTGGTCTTCTCAAGCCTTGTGTAGAACGGCATCAACAGGAAGTAGGCGAAGTACAGCACGGTGCACACCTGCGACAGCAGCGTGCGGCCTGGGGTAGGTGCCAGCACCCCCAAAATGCCGAGGATGACGAAGGAAATGCAGAACACCAGCAGGAAGACCTTGCTGATCCAGCCCTTGTAGCGCATTGAGCGTACCGGGCTTCGGTCGAGCCAAGGCAACACGAACAGCACGGCGATCGCCGCCCCCATGGCGATTACGCCCATGAGCTTATCGGGCACCGCACGCAAAATCGCGTAGAACGGCGTGAAGTACCAGACCGGCGCGATATGCTCGGGCGTCTTGAACGCATTGGCCTGTTCGAAGTTGGGTTTTTCCAGGAAGTAGCCGCCCATTTCCGGGAAGAAGAACACTACCGCACAGAAGACGAACAGGAACACCACCACGCCGACGATGTCTTTGACGGTGTAGTACGGGTGGAACGGAATACCATCCAGCGGGATACCGTTTTCGTCCTTTTTCTTCTTGATATCGACCCCGTCCGGGTTGTTCGAGCCCACCTCGTGCAAGGCGAGGATGTGCAACACGACCAGCCCGAGAATGACGATCGGCAGGGCTACTACGTGCAGCGCAAAGAAGCGGTTGAGGGTGATGCCAGAAATCAGGTAGTCACCGCGGATCCACTGGGTGAGGTCGTCGCCGATCACCGGGATTGCACCGAACAGCGAGATGATCACCTGGGCTCCCCAGTACGACATCTGCCCCCAGGGCAGCAGATAGCCCATGAAGGCCTCGGCCATCAGCGCCAGGTAGATCAGCATACCGAACAGCCAGACCAGCTCCCGTGGCTTTTGGTAGGAGCCATAGAGCAGGCCGCGAAACATGTGCAGGTAGACCACCACGAAGAACGCCGAGGCGCCGGTGGAGTGCAAATAGCGCAAGATCCAGCCGTATTCCACGTCCCGCATGATGTACTCGACGGACGCGAAGGCCTCTTCCGCCGAGGGCGTGAAACTCATGGTCAGCCATACACCGGTGACGATCTGGTTGACCAGCACCAACAGGGCCAGCGAGCCGAAGAAATACAGGAAATTGAAGTTCTTGGGCGCGTAATACTTGCTCAGGTGATCTTCCCACATCTTGGTGGCGGGGAAGCGAGCATCAATCCAGTCCATGAACTTGCTCATCATGCTTTCTCCTGGTCGACGCCGATGACGACGATGTCATCCGACTCGTAAGAGTGCGGTGGCACTGGCAGGTTGAGAGGTGCTGGCTGCGATTTGTAGACACGCCCGGCCAAGTCGTAGTGGGAGCCGTGGCAGGGGCAGAAGTAGCCCCCCACCCATTTCGGCCCAAGGTCGGCGGGCGCGACTTCCGGGCGGAAGGTCGGCGAGCAGCCAAGGTGGGTGCACAGGCCTACGAGAATGAGGATTTCCGGCTTGATCGAGCGCACCTGGGGGTCGACGTACTCCGGCTGCACGGAGGCCTTCGATTCAGGGTCGGCGAGCTCGGCTGTGACCTTTTTGAGGTTCCCCAGGATCTCGTCCGTTCGCCGCACGATGAACACTGGCTGACCGCGCCACTCCGCCACCATCTGCTGCCCAGGTTCAACCTTGGCGATGTTGACCTTCACCGGTGCACCAGCCGCCTTCGCCTTGGCACTGGGAAACCATGACCCTACGAACGGTACCGCAGCCCCCACTGCCCCCGCTGCCCCGACCACGGATGTCGCGGCTACGAGGAAGCGGCGCCGGCCTGCGTTGACGCCGTCATTGCTCATTCAGTCCTCTCCCATCAGCTTGCTTGGCCTGTTGAATCAGGCCTGTACTTAGGTAATGTCTGTGGCACCCAAAATTGGCCGCCATGGTAAGAAACAAATCCACACAGTGACAAGGTGATTAACCCCGGTATGGGCTACAACCCTCGCTTTGCTTGATCTGCGTCTATGCGGCAGGACACCACGGGCATGCTGACAGGTTAGTTCAAGACATAAAAAAAGCCCGGTTCCAAGGAACCGGGCTTTTTTCGACTGCCGAAGCGGTATTAACGCTTGGAGTACTGAGGACGCTTACGCGCTTTACGCAGACCCACTTTCTTACGCTCGACTTCACGAGCGTCGCGGGTGACGTAGCCAGCACGACGCAGAGCGCCACGCAGGGTTTCGTCATATTCCATCAGAGCGCGGGTGATACCGTGACGGATCGCACCGGCTTGACCGCTGACACCACCACCGGCAACGGTGACGTAGATGTCGAACTTCTCGGTGCTCTCGGTCAGCTCCAGCGGCTGGCGAACAACCATGCGAGCGGTTTCGCGGCCGAAGAAGGTGTCCAGAGGACGGTTGTTGATGGAGATGTTACCAGTACCCGGACGCAGGAAAACGCGAGCGGTTGCGGTCTTGCGACGGCCAGTGCCGTAATTTTGAGTCGCCGACATAATGAACTATCCCGTTAGATCTTCAGTTCTTGAGGCTGCTGAGCAGTGTGTGGGTGAGCAGCACCCGCGTACACTTTCAGCTTACGGTACATGTCGCGACCCAGCGGGTTCTTCGGCAGCATGCCTTTGACCGCGGTTTCGATAACACGCTCAGGGGCCTTGGCGATCAACTTCTCGAAGTTGATTTCCTTGATACCGCCCGGGAAGCCGGAGTGGGAGTAGTACATCTTGTCGGAAGACTTGGCGCCAGTTACACGGATTTGCTCGGCGTTGATAACGACGATGTAGTCGCCGGTGTCAACGTGAGGGGTGTATTCTGGTTTGTGCTTGCCACGCAGACGGCTAGCGATTTCGGTAGCCAGACGACCCAGGGTCTGGCCAGCGGCGTCGACTACGAACCACTCGCGCTTTACTGTTTCCGGTTTAGCAGTAAAAGTTTTCATTCTCTAAAGCCTCAGAGGCCGCCCAGCGAAAAATAGACGGCGAATCTTACTGGATAGTGCACAGCTTGCCAAGGGCAAACGCGCAGCCGAACACAGACGCTTTTGGGGGCTCGGGTCGGGCACGCCAATGTTCGACGGGGTTCTTCCTGCGTGGTGGTGCATCACTTCCGCCACACGGAGAGGTGCCGAATTATCCAGATTGCGCGAAAAATTTCAACCTGCTTTTATGGGTGTCTTTGCCTAGGAGTGTTTTCCCGATGGAATACCGCAAGCTTGGCCGTACCGATCTCGATGTCAGCGCCCTGTGCCTGGGCACCATGACCTGGGGCGAGCAGAACGATGAGGCCGAGGCCTTCGCCCAGATCAAGCTGGCCAAAACCAGCGGGGTCAACTTCATCGACACCGCAGAAATGTACCCCGTGCCGCCGCGCCCGGAGACCTATGCCGCCACCGAGCGCATCATCGGCAACTGGTTCCGCCAGCACGGCGACCGCGATGACTGGGTTCTCGCCAGCAAGGTCGCAGGCCCCGGCAACGGTATCAGCCATATCCGCGACGGCCAGCTCAAGCACAACCGCCAGCATATCGTCGCGGCGCTGGATGCAAGCCTTGAGCGGCTGCAAACCGACCGTATCGACCTGTATCAGCTGCACTGGCCGGAGCGCAGCACCAATTTCTTCGGCAAGCTGGGTTACCAGCACCTAGCGCATGACCTGTTCACCCCGCTGGAAGAAACCCTCGAGGTGCTCGACGAGCAGGTGCGGGCAGGCAAGATCCGCCACATTGGCCTATCCAACGAAACGCCGTGGGGCACCATGAAGTTCCTGAACCTGGCCGAAACCCGCGGCTGGCCCCGGGCGGTGTCGATACAGAACCCGTACAACCTGCTCAACCGCAGCTTCGAAGTGGGCCTGGCGGAAGTGGCCATCCGCGAGCAGTGCGGCCTGTTGGCCTACTCGCCGCTGGCCTTCGGCATGCTGTCGGGCAAATACGAAAATGGCGCCCGACCAGAAAATGGTCGCCTGACCCTGTTCAGCCGCTTCGCCCGTTACTCCAACCCACAGACAGTGGCGGCCTGCAGCCGTTATGTGCAACTGGCCCAGGCACACGGGCTGGACCCGGCGCAGATGGCCCTGGCATTCGTCACCCGCCAGCCCTTCGTGACCAGCAACATCATCGGTGCCACCGACCTGGTGCAACTTCAGAGCAACCTCAACAGCCTGGAGCTGAACCTGAGCGATGAGCTACTGGCGGCGATCGAAGCGATTCATCAGGAGCAGCCCAACCCCGCGCCTTGAGCGAAGCTGCAAGCTGCAAGTCAGAGTGAGTGTTGCACTCGCTGCTTTTTTCTTGCCGCTTGCAGCTCGAAGCTTGCAGCTCGACAAAAAACATAAGACGATCCAGCCGGTGATTGACCACTCTACCCTATAAGAACAATGACAATGATGTTTACCCAACCCTCCGCGTCGTTGCGGCGCGTCAGCATCCTGGCCATTGACAAGGTGTTCGCTTCGACCCTGATGCAAGCCAAGGATTTCTTCCATCTCGCCAGCCTGCGCTACAGCAAGCAACTGGGCCTGGGCTTGCAGCCCATGTTCGAGATTCGCCTGGTGAGCCCCGATGGCAAGCCGGTGGACAGCTTCAGCAATGTGCAGTTGCCGGTCGATGGCGGCCTCGATGATGCCGACGTGATCATCCTCCCGGCCTTCTGGGAAGATTTCGACAACCTCCAGCAACGTTACCCACAGGTGCTGCCATGGCTGCGCGAGCAGCACGCCCGTGGCGCCGTGTTGTGTGCCGAAGCCAGCGGTGTGTTCTGGCTGGCCGAATCCGGCCTGCTCGATGGCAAGGAGGCGACCACCTACTGGCGCTTCTTCAACAGCTTTGCCGAGCGCTACCCGAAGATCCGCCTGAATCAGGACAAGCACCTGACCGACGCCGACAACCTGTACTGCGCCGGCGGCACTACTTCAGCCTGTGACCTTTACATCTACCTGATCGAGCGCTTCTGCGGGGCCAATGTGGCGCGCGCCGTGGCCCGCGACATTCTCTACGAAGTGCAGCGCAACTACACGCCAGGGCGCATGGGCTTCGGTGGCCAGAAGCTGCACCAGGACCTGATCATCCTGCAGATCCAGCACTGGCTGGAGGAGCACTTCGCCGACAAGTTCCGCTTCGAGGACGTGGCCCGCAACCATGGCATGAGCATCCGCAACTTCATGCGCCGCTTCCAGGGGGCGACCGGTGACAAGCCGCTGCACTACCTGCAGCGGTTACGCATCGAGACAGCCAAGGGGCTGCTGTCGAGCACGCGCAAGAGCATCAAGACCATCAGTTATGAGGTCGGCTATGACGATGCGAGTTTCTTTGCGCGGTTGTTCCGCCAGCACACGGAGTTGTCGCCGAATCAATATCGGCAGCAGTTCATGCAAGAGGCTTGAGGCCCATGGGGCTGCTTTGCAGCCCATCGCGACACAAGGCCGCTCCTACAAGGGTTATGCGATCTCCTGTAGGAGCGGCCTTGTGTCGCGAAAGGGCCGCAAAGCGGCCCCAAGATCTTATGGCTTGTGAGCGCGAGACAGGAATTCGTGCGACTGCATTTCCAGCAAACGGCTCAGGGTCCGCTGGAACTCGAAGCTCAGGCGCCCGCCGGTGTACAGGTCCTTCAGCTCCACCTCGGCCGAGATGATCAGCTTGACGTTACGGTCGTAGAACTCGTCCACCATGTTGATGAAGCGGCGGGCGATGTCGTCGGTGGTGACCCCCATCTGCTCCACGTTGCTCAGCAACACGGCATGGAAGATCTTGCCCAATTCGATGTAGTCGTTCTGGCTACGCGGCCCGTCGCACAGTGCGCGGAAGTCGAACCAGGCGACGTCGTCGCAGGTGCGCAGGGCATTGATCGGGCGATTTTCGATCATCAGCACGTCGTTTTCGACGGCCTGGGTGCACTCGGGCGTCAGCGCCTTGAAGCTGGCGCGCATGCTCTGGTGCGCCGCATCATTGAGCGGGAAGTGGAAGAGTTCGGCCTGCTCCAGGTGGCGCAGGCGGTAGTCGACGCCGCTGTCGACGTTCACCACATCGGTGTACTGCTTGATCATGGCGATGGCCGGCAAGAAGCGTGCGCGCTGCAGGCCGTCCTTGTACAGGCCGTCAGGGACGATGTTGGAGGTCGCCACCAGCGAGACGCCGTTCTTGAACAGCTCTTCCATCAGGGTGCCGAGGATCATGGCATCGGTGATGTCGGAGACGAAGAATTCGTCGAAGCAGATCACCTTGGCTTCTTCGCTGAAGCGCTTGGCGATGAGGGTCAACGGATTCTTCTCGCCCTTGAGGGTCTTCATTTCCTCGTGGACGCGCTTCATGAAGCGGTGGAAGTGCGTGCGCATCTTCTGCTTGAACGGCAGCGCTTCGTAGAAGGTGTCGACCAGATAGGTCTTGCCGCGCCCTACTCCACCCCAGAAGTACAGGCCTTTGACTGGCGTCTGCTCCTTCTTGCCGAACAGCTTGCCGAACATGCCCGGCTTGTTGTTCTGCGCGTGCACGAGATCGTCGTACAGACGCTGCAGGTGACGTACCGCAGTTTCCTGCGCCGCGTCATGGAAGAAGTCGGGACGTTTCAGATCTGCTTGATATCGTTCTAGGGGCGTCATGATTTCGTTAGCGAGGCAACAAAAAACGGGCCGTCACTGTAGCGACAGGCCCGCTTAATGGCAATGCGACTTGCGTCAATATGCCTCATTCAAGGCACTTTTACGCTGTATGGCACCGGCTTCGCCGGTGATCGCGGGCAAGCCCGCTCCTACAGGCAATATGCCTCAGTCTTGTTGCGGCTGAAGCGCTACACGCAGACTTTCGATGGCCGAATCACGGGCTTCAGCTGTGTCGAACTGCGGCCCGTCGGCAACCTGCTCGTCGTTCAGCCACAGGCTGAAGCCGAGGCCGTCAACACGCACGTCGGCTTCACCGCCCTGCTGCAGCTGCTTGCTCACGGCACCGGCGCTCTTGCCGTCGGCGAAGCTGCGCGACAGCAGCAGTTGCTCGCCATCGGCTGCCAGCAGGCGGAAACGGAAGCTACCGTCTTCGTCACGGAAGCTGACGAAGCGCGCGCTCTTGGCGGCTTTCTTCTTCACTTCGGTGCTGGCCTGCACGCTGCTGCGGAACGAACGCAGGCCTACGGCCTCACGCAGTTGCTCGAGGAACGGGGTGGCGATCTTGCGGGCCTTGGCGGCACCGGCGAGGAGGATGTCCTCCAGGTCTGCCGGGCGCGAGATCAGCTGGTGGTAGTGCTCGCGCTTCTCGGCCAGCTGGCCGTCGAGCAGCTGGAACAGGCGTTGCTTCGCTTCGCCCCAGCCCAGACCCTGCAGCAGCTCTTCGCGGAACTCGGCGCACTGCGACGGCGTCGAGAAGGCCTGGAACAGGGTGAACAGGTGCGAATTGTCCGGATCCTTGGCTTCGCCAGGTGCGCGCGAATCGGTGACGATGCGCGAGATGGCGTCTTTCATGTCCTTGGCGCTGGTGAACAGCGGGATGGTGTTGTCGTAGCTCTTGGACATCTTGCGACCGTCCAGGCCCGGCAGGGTCGCCACGCTCTCCTCGATCACCGCTTCGGGCAGGGCGAAGAAGTCGTTGCCCTGGCCGAACAGGTGGTTGAAGCGCTGGCCGATGTCGCGGGCCATTTCCACGTGCTGGATCTGGTCACGGCCGACCGGCACCTTGTTGGCGTTGAACATCAGAATGTCTGCAGCCATCAGCACCGGGTAGCTGTACAGGCCCATGGTCACGCCAGCATCCGGGTCTTCGCCGGTTTCCAGATTCTTGTCCACCGAGGCTTTGTAGGCGTGGGCACGGTTGAGCAGGCCCTTGGCGGCGACGCAGGTCAGCAGCCAGGTCAGCTCGGGGATCTCGGGGATATCGGACTGACGGTAGAAAGTCACCTTGGCCGGGTCCAGGCCACCGGCCAGCCAGGTGGCGGCGATTTCCAGGCGCGAGCGCTGGATGCGCAACGGGTCGTCGCACTTGATCAGGGCGTGGTAGTCGGCTAGGAAATAGAACGAGTCGACACCCGGCTGCTGGCTGGCGACGATCGCCGGGCGGATGGCGCCGGCGTAGTTGCCCAGGTGCGGGGTGCCGGTGGTGGTGATACCGGTGAGGATGCGCGTGGTCATGGGTGTTCGCTTATTCAGGCTTGGCTCAGTTCGAAAGGCGCGGCAGCAGCAGATCCTTCAGATCGGTCAGCTTGCCATGGAAGAAGTGTCCGCATTCTGCCACTTTCAGCAGCTCATGGGGGCGCCCCAGTGCGTCGGACCATTCGTAAACCAGTTGCGGATCGACGACTTCGTCGGCGTCAGGCTGCACCACGGCAATCGGGCAGCGCTGCGGCAGCGGGAACTCTGCGGTCAGGCGCATCACCGCCGGGGCGATCATGAACAGCTGCTGCAGCGTCACACCCTGGGCTTCCAGGCGACCGGCCAGGCTGGTGGCGACAAAGCCGCCGAACGAGAAGCCCATCAATACCAACGGCAGCTCGGGGTGCTTGGCACGCAACCAGGCCGCCGCCGCCTCGGCATCGGCCACCTCACCGGCGCCCATGTCATGGCTGCCGGCACTCTGGCCGACGCCGCGATAGTTGAAGCGCAGGGTCACGTAGCCGGCGTCGCGGGCGGTGCGCTGCAGGGTCGAGACCACCTTGTTGAGCATGGTGCCGCCCTGGACCGGGTTGGGGTGGCAGATCAACACCGCGCCGCGGGCATCGGCCACGTCCAGGTACAAGGCTTCCAGCTGGCCGATCGGGCCATCGATGAACAAGGGGGTTTCGCGGACAAGCAAGGCACTACTCCGTGACCTCGAAGAGGGTCGATTCGTCTAGGTGAGGAATTCTGTTCTGATTTGCGATCGCTCGCGGTATACAGCGCAGGTCTGAGCCGTTAACGTAAAGCAAAGCCGTTTATAGAGGAAGGACTCGTGGAACTCTCGCTCCTTGTTTGGTTGTTGCCAACCCTGGCCCTGGTCATCGGTGTGGCGGTCGGTTTCATCGTGGCCCGCCTGTTGCCCAATGCGGCGCCCAGCAATACCCAGCGCCAACTGGATGACATCCAGAAGCGTTTCGACAGTTACCAGAACGAAGTGGTCACCCACTTCAACAGCACCGCCATGCTGGTCAAGAAACTGACCCAGAGCTACCAGGACGTGCAGGATCACCTTGCCGAAGGCGCCAACAACCTGGCCCTTGACGATGTCACCCGTCAGCGCCTGCTGGCTGCCCTGCACTCTGAAGGCACCCAAGGTCCACGTGACCGCCTGACCCCGCCGAAGGACACTGCTGAAGTGCCACGCGACTATGCACCGAAGTCGCCGAACTCGCCGGGCATGCTCGACGAGAGCTACGGGCTCAAGCGCTGATCGATTGCCAGGGAGGAGTGGCTAGCCGCTCCTCCTGCTTCACCCCTCCAGACAAACCTGCCGCAAAGGTTCAGCCTTCTTCACCCCGCCTCAGGCCGCATTTCCTACTGCCGGCCAATCAAGTACTTCAGGATCCTGCATAAGTCCCTCAACCGGAGTAGACCTATGCTGACTAATCGACAACGCTCTTTCATTGCCACCGTCGAAGTCGTGGATGGCACGTTGCACTTCCTCGACGTACTGCACAGTGGGCCCGCCGAACTGGAAAAAACTTCAACGAGCCCCCCTGGCAGCCTGACTGCGGGCGGCCTGGCGACGGCCGGATTTGCCAGTCGAACATTTCGCAGAGCCCTTCGCCGAGCCGGACAAAATGAAGCGCGCCGAAAAGATGAGCCAAAGAAAATTGAACAACCAGTCAAACGAGACGAGTCACATTACCTCGGCCACGTATCGAACACAGTCAGTTGTCCGCCTTTGAAACTTTACTTCCGCCGGGTAGATAACGGCTACCGGCTGTTTGTCCGTTCAGAAGTGCGTCACGGGCATGCGCTGTACATACATGACGAGGACTGCGTGGGTGCTTTCCGCTCGCCACTGAAGGGTGCCTACCCAACGCTGTTCGACTTACTCGACTGCGACGATACGCCAATTCCCTTCGAAGACCTCGCCGACCAAGCAATCGTGCGCCTGGCACCTGCTGGAAGACGAACCCCTCTTATGCTGCGTACTTTCAATGGGGTGCCGTTTACCTACATCTGCAAGCAGGGTCAGCAACCTCTTGAGTTACGCCTGAACATCCTTGAAAGAAACGCCGCTTATCTCAATGACCCAGACGAAATCTGAGGCCACGCACGTTATAGCGACTGCGCAGTGCAGGTATACGGTTTTATCCGCGAAAGGCCAGTTCAGCCAGCCTGGTGGCTGGCCTTAAGCGCATGCTCGATATCTGCCAGCAAGTCCTCCACATCTTCCAACCCCACCGACAACCGCACCAGCCCCTCTGAGATGCCATGATGCGCCCGCTCTTCGGGCGTATAGCTGGAATGGGTCATGCTCGCCGGATGCTGCGCCAGCGACTCGGCATCGCCCAGGCTCACCGCCCTGGCAAAGAGTTGCAGCGCATTCATGAAGCGCCGCCCAGCCTCGATCCCGCCCTTGAGTTCGAAAGCAATCATCCCGCCCGGCAAGCGCATCTGCCGCTGCGCCAGCTCGTATTGGGCAAACGATGGCAGCCCTGGATACTGGATCAGCTCCACCTGGGGCTGGCGCGCGAGAAATTCGGCTACTTGCTGGGCATTGGCGCAGTGACGATCCATGCGCAGCGCCAGGGTCTTGATGCCGCGCATCAGCAATGAGGCATCGTGCGGCGACAACACCGCACCGGTCATGTCCTTGAGGCCTTCAAGGCGAATCCGATCCACCAGTGCCTTGCGCCCTATCACCAGCCCGGCCGTGATATCACCGTGGCCACTGAGGTACTTGGTCGCCGAATGCACCACCAGATCGGCGCCCAACTCCAATGGCCGCTGCAGGTACGGCGTGCAATAGGTGTTGTCGACCACGATATGCAAGTCATGCCCCCGCGCCGCTTCAGCCACTGCCGCAATATCGACCAGTTGCATGTTCGGGTTGGCCGGCGTTTCGAAATAGATCACCCGGGTTTTAGGGGTGATCGCGGCCTTCAGCGCCTTGGCGTCATTGAGGTCGACATGGCGGACCTTTACCCCGAACTCGCCGATGCCATGGTGCATATAGGCAAAGGTGCAGCCATACACCGTGCGCCCGACAAGCAGCTCGTCACCGGGGCGCAACAGGGTCCATAGCGTCGAGGTGATGGCCCCCATGCCCGACGCCAGCGCCAGGCCCGCCTCGCCCCCCTCCAGTGAAGCCATGCGCTGCTCCAGCAAGGCCAGGGTCGGGTTGGAAATACGGCTGTAGAAATGCCCACCCTCCTCCCCGGCAAAGCACGCCGCGCCGTATTCAACGCTGGGGAAGGCATAGGTTGAAGTCTGGTAAACCGGTGGCACCAAGGCACCGTTGTGGGAAAGCGGGTCGTAGCCATGGTGGATGGCGCGGGTGGAAAAACCGGTGTTGTTATGGGAGTCGCGCATGGCAACAGCCTCTGGTGGTTTGTTATAAGCTTATGCCACCGAGCTGCCTGAAATTTTCCAAAATTGCCCACACATTCGCGCCTGTTTTGGAAAGAAAACAACAAATACAACACCAGGAGGGCAAATCATGCCTTCAAGCCTCGACCGTACCGACCGCGCTCTGCTCGCGGCCTTGCAGGACAATGCCCGCCTTACCATCTCCGAACTCGCCGACCAGGTCGCGCTGACGACCTCGCCTTGCTGGCGACGGGTCAAGTTGCTGGAAGACAACGGTTATATCACCGGTTACCAGGCCATCTTGTCGCCCAAGTCGCTGGGGTTTGGGGTGACGGCGTTTGTCAGCATCATGATGGATTCGCATACCAAGGAGATGGCTCTGGCGTTCGAGCAAAGGCTGATGGAGATTCCCGAGATTGTGGCTTGCCACAACATCTCTGGGCGGTATGACTTTCTGCTGGAGATACTGGCGCGGGACCTGGAATCGTTTGGGGAATTTACCCGGGAAGTGCTGCAGCGGTTGCCGGGGGTGAAAGAGATCTATTCGAGCTTTTCCTACAAGGCCGTTAAGGAAAAACGGGTAATTCCTGTATCTGAAGTACACATTTGAATCAGATCTTTCAAGTCGGTGGGAAGTCTCCTACCGATTGACAAGCCGCGCCTGACATACACGAAAAACCAGCCGTAGCACGCTTGCCATGTAGCGATCAGGAGGATGACTACATGGCTCAAGATGACACTATCAAATTTGGTGAACCCTTCCGTGATTCCCGCAATGCGCTGAATCTGAATGAGGGGCTCTGGATGAACGAGGAGGCCCCAGACCGAGCACCGCTCCCTCCTTTGTCCGGCGGCGGGGGACCAGGCTACGGCGGCTGGGGGCTCAACCAAGGAACCCCAAGAGGAACCAGCCCCAGTCGGTCAGACATTTCAAGGATCATATCCGCGCGCAGGGTCTTAAGCGAAGAATATCAAATTATTGAAAAAGACTACGAAGAGCAATATGCCCCGCAATTAAGTAAACTTCCAGAAACAGTGGGAGCCTTAAAGCTCCAAATTTCAACTGAAGCTTCCAACTTCCCTGACCCACTTTCCCAAGCGATAGCACAACAGAAAATTTTAACCTCGCGCATCACTCAAATCCGCGATGGCTACCTGCAAATTGTGCCAAATGCCAACGCATATTACGGCGCCCTAGCGTTTTATAAGCGCGCCGACTCGATGATGAGCAGGCTGCTGGAGCCTGGAGTATTCACTGAAAGGGATGAAGCGTTCGCAAGGGCGTTTTCTTCGCGATTACAGCGATCCTGGGAGGGTGCCTATAAATTACACATCGAAGCCCACAAGCACCAAGCGTTGGCTGACGACCTCAGTGCCGTGGCAGCGCAAGTGGATGGAGCGGAACTGAGCCACCCTCCGGTTGACCTCATCAAGGCTGCCGAGCGTAGAACAACGCAAATCATTGCCGAACGGCAGATTTACTTCAATTGCTTACCCAATGTTCTGCAGCATGAATTGAGCCAGCAGACCACTATCGACAGCTCATGGACGCTAGCCCAAACACTCAATGCTTATTTGGCAACCGCCACACGCATGGTGCAAGCCAAGCAATCTCAGATCCCGACATTTAAACAAAAAAACCCGCAGATCAACGGCCCCCTGTCAAAGCCTCAGCTTGAAGCACTTTTGCATCTTGTCGACGAACAACGTTTAAGACGAGCCGGTCCACGCTGGAAGGAGTATCACCAAGCCCTGGCACTGAGCGAGTCGATCAGGTTTCTCGGCGCGTACTCCAGCAGTACGCAGAATCTGGTTCGTCGCGCCAATGAAGTTGAACAATTACGCGCCCAGCATGCCAGTCAGCTAGAGGTGGAACGTCAGAAGGCGGAAGCTGAACGCCTGGCGGCAGAGGAAGCTGCACGACAAGCGGCCGAGGCGAAGCGACTGGCTGCCGAGGCTGAACGCCACAGGCAGGAAGTAGCACGCAGAAGCATCAGCTATATCAACGACACCCATTCTGTTGCATCTGCGACTACCGTCATTCCGATTGGGGCAGCGAGCTTCGCTGTCGAGGTCGCGTCAGTTGCCCTTCGCGCTACGATCGTCGCTGCAGTAAGTCGATTGGCTGCCCCTTCGGCCACCTTGGCTGTAGCCATTCTTTCGGCAGCATGGCCTTCGACGCTCGGTAACGCTGAAAGGCGCTACCTGATCAGCACTCCTCTTTCCAGCCTTTCTCCGCCGGGCGGGCCTGACCTGGCAGCCCTTGCACTTTCGTCAGCCAGCGTAGACGTTCCTTACTTACTGGCTGGCAGTGAAGAAGGGAATAACATCGGCCTATACGTGGTGCCCGGTGGGAAAGCAGTGGCCGTAAGAGCGGCCACGTTTGATACAGAACGGCAGGTTTACAGCCTTGTACTTGAAAACCCGCAGCGCATCCTGACCTGGACCCCCGCCAGCCCGCCCGGAGGTGGTGAAGGTAGCTCCACCAGCCTGCCACCCGCTCCACCGGGCACGATTGTTTACACTGGCAGTAGCCTGAATCCTGTAAGTAATGAAACGGAAGGTTATCCGGCACTGGATCTGCTCGATCAGGAACGGCTGATCATCACCTTCCCGATCGACTCGGGATTGCCGCCTATTCTGGTGGTTTTCAAGAGTCCAAGGTATGAGCCAGGTACCGTCACAGGCGTCGGTGCACAAGTAACAGGGATCTGGCTTGGTGAGGCCGCCCGTGAAGGAGGCGCGCCGATACCGGCACATATTGCCGATCAGCTTAGAGGTATTGAATTTCCGAGCTACGATGCTTTTCGAGAAAAACTCTGGAAAATCGTTGCAAATGATCCCGAGCTTTCAAAGCAATTTTCCAAACAGAACCTTAGCCGCATGCGGGAAAGAGGGAACGCACCTAGGTCACGTTACTCTGATGCTTACGGGAAAAAGAAGAGTTTTGAACTACACCATGTAGTACCCATCAGCGAAGGGGGTGCGGTCTACGACATTGACAACTTAAGGGTTGTGACACCAGCAGCTCATCATAGGATTCATTATGGAGACAAACCATGAGCCTTAAGACCAACTACCACGACTATACAGAGCTGGAATTCATTGAATTCCTAAAGGAAATATACCGGGCCAATACCGAGGAGCCGGATGACGTATTAGATCCTTTGCTGGAGCACTTTTCTGCAATAACCGAGCATCCTAGCGGAACCGACCTGATTTACTGGCCCGAGAATGATGAGCAAGGTGAGCCTGAAGCGGTCCTGAACATTATCAAAACTTGGCGTGCAGCTAACGGAAAGCCCGGATTCAAGGATAACTAAACCATATACCCCCGCTTCGGCGGGGCACCCTAATTAGAGCAAGAATTTTCCTACAAACCTTTAGAAAAATCCTCACACTCAGTGCAGTACGGTGAACATTTCCAACCCAAACAAACACAGTCATGATCCATGCATCACTTCAAGAGAGAAACGCTTTCATGGCTATGCACCTTCCAGAGTACATCGCACAGAAGCTGGCAGAACAAAGCTTCGCCAACTTCGACGAATTTTCCGAGTCCTTCTGGATGGCCGTCGCCGAGGACCCGGTCTACTCTCATCAATTCGTCACCTCGCAACTCAACCGCATCAAACAAGGCTGGCCACCCCGCGCCCCGTTCGGCGAAACCGCCAAAGCCGTGCGCAACTATCAGCTCTGCCACCTCGACCCACCCACCTTGGGCGGTGCAATGTACGACGCTGAAAACCTGCGAATCATGAGCGTCCTGCAATACGCGCTATCGTCGGAGGTGCAGTGGTGATCAGTCAAAAGCACAGCCTTGCCGATTACACCTGCGCCGAGTTCAAGGCGGTGATCGAGGAACTGCTCCAGGCCTCTGGCACCTCGGCCTGGCAGGACCGATTGCTTGAACACTTTATCGACATGACCGAGCACCCGAGCGGCTCGGATCTGCTCTATTACCCGGCAAACGAACTCGAGGGCTGCGCCATGGGTGTGATCGCACGTATCATTGCCTGGAGAAAATCGAAGGGATTTGCCCTGTTCAAGGATATGCAATGAAAAAGTCGGTATGGATGCTGATGCTGCTTCTCTCGGGTTGCACCAATGGAGATTTCTTTCTGTTGCCCAATCAGCAGGACCTGAAATTTGCCTGCGACATGGATCCTTATAAACAAGGGTGCGAACGGCAAAATGATTATGGCCAGCATTTCAAGTCAGTCGAGGGCAAGAAGGGCTAGGTAGTCATTGGGGAGCGGTGCCTACTGGCTCAATGTTTGTTCTGTAATGCCCAAAAACTCGCAGGCTGCTTGAACATCCAACAACTGACAACGGCTGTCGATACGCTTCCGTACTACCTGAGGCTATGGCCGTCCAGTTGCGTCAGTCAATTTCTCAATGCATCCATTTGTAAATACGTTCGTCCATCAAGGTGCATGACTTACGCGCTGAGGTGGCGCGCAAATCGAGCGCCGCGCGGGCGGCGCTCGATCTCAAGAGCGCTGGAAAAGCCAAGGCAAGCACCTGGCAGCCCAAATGCATATTTCCTCCCCACAATCGAGTAGGAGGCGGGTTCACACCCGCCGTCCTCTCACACCACCGTGCGTACGGTTCCGTACACGGCGGTTCAGGCTATGCGGCTAAGCCGGTTGATCGTATCCAGTATCGAGACCAGTCCGA
>NZ_JAETZZ010000059.1 GCF_022627325.1 Pseudomonas putida | reverse complement strand
CACCTTCTAAAAGATAGGGCCTCAGCTTACTGTGGTATCTCTGGCGAGCAGTTCCATGGCAGCAAGGCTTCGTAGTCTGAGACCGACGACGCATACGGCAGGCGCTCAAGTACGTGGCGCAGCCACGTATAGGGCTCCTGGCCGTTGACCTTGGCGGTCTCGACCAAGCTGTATATCTGCGCACTTGCCGTGGCGCCCTTGGGCGTGTCACTGAACAGCCAAGCCTTGCGCCCAATGACAAACGGTTTTATCGCACGCTCTGCCAGGT
>NZ_JAETZZ010000058.1 GCF_022627325.1 Pseudomonas putida | reverse complement strand
TGTGAGGCGTTGAGCTAACCAATACTAATTGCCCGTGAGGCTTGACCATATAACACCCAAGCAATTTGCTTCTGCAGATTGCGGTGGTGAAGATGATACGAACCGAAAGTTCGCAACGAACCACAAACATCACATATCCGAATTCGCTGGGCTGTCCATCTGGACATTCTGGCTACAGAATTTCTTGACGACCATAGAGCATTGGAACCACCTGATCCCATCCCGAACTCAGTAGTGAAACGATGCATCGCCGATGGTAGTGTGGGGT
>NZ_JAETZZ010000057.1 GCF_022627325.1 Pseudomonas putida | reverse complement strand
AATTCGCATGTTGCTCTTTCGAGCAGAACTCACAAATTTTACCTTAGCCTGATCCACCAGCAGTGAAACTGGTGTTCAGTCTATTTCTATCACATATCCGAATTTTTAAAGAACGATCTGACAAAAGCCAGAAATCAACATTCGACGCGAATGCTCATTTCTGAGTTTGATCAAGGTACAGCAGAAGTGGTGGAGCCAAGCGGGATCGAACCGCTGACCTCCTGCGTGCAAGGCAGGCGCTCTCCCAGCTGAGCTATGGCCCCGCATATTGGT
>NZ_JAETZZ010000056.1 GCF_022627325.1 Pseudomonas putida | reverse complement strand
ATTTTAGAGCACGGCCGGCCCGCTCCAAGCGTTTACGCTTCTTCTTGAACGACACGGAGTCCTCACCGCCGAACATTCCGGCATTCGCTCGGATCTCGGCCCACGCCGTCACGTAGAGCGTCGGAGCGAGCGGATTCTTCCAGAAGGTCGAGGCTTGAGCGGCGTTCATGAGATGAAAGCACATGTCTAAACCCATGAGTCGGGAGACGGTCCCGTTCCCGTAGATCGCGGCCCACTGTTTACATGAGTGCTTCGCGTGTTCTGGGAAGTGACCTTCTC
>NZ_JAETZZ010000055.1 GCF_022627325.1 Pseudomonas putida | reverse complement strand
CGCTTTCAGCGGCCGGCGTGATCACAGGCAAGCCGGCTGCCAAAGGGATCGGGCAGTGTTCAAGCGGGCGCGCGGCCCGGTGAAACGGAGCATAGGGTTGCAGATTGAATAGTTGCATCACCATGCTCGGCGGTCTGCCGGGCCAGTTCATTAACTGCCTCCCGGCCCTGGGCAGACACCGCCGAGCTGCTCAACGCCCGCCCACTGGAGCCGCGCTTTTTCGACCGCCAGGTAGCGTTCAACGTGCTGGCCCAGGTCGGTGCGGCAGACGAGCAGGGCC
>NZ_JAETZZ010000054.1 GCF_022627325.1 Pseudomonas putida | reverse complement strand
ACTGATCCGCAGACGGGTGTTTGCTGGCGGAACGGAAGTAACGGTCAACGCAAAGGAACTGCTCACCACGCTCGATGCCATCGGTGCCGAACTCGGCAATTATTTTTTTCACCGCTTTCAGCATTTCGCTTCTACCCCGGTTGTAGCCCTTGGCCCAGGTGGGGTAATCGCGGTAACAGTACATTGGATTGAAGGGATTGTGACAACCCGCCGCTATTTTCAGCAGTGTGTCGTACAGGTATCTTGTGGCGAAATAGATGGCGAGGATGAACAGGGCCATC
>NZ_JAETZZ010000053.1 GCF_022627325.1 Pseudomonas putida | reverse complement strand
CGACGATCGCCATCGTTGTCGGCCTGGTCCTGGCAAACCTGTTCCATAGTGGAACCGCGAACTGTTCGAGGATATGCGCAAAGGCGGGCTGACCGCAGCCAACTGCACGGTGTCGGTCTGGGAAGGCTTCAAGGCCACCGTCGACAACATCGCTGCGAGCCAGAAGCTTATCCGCGACAACAGCGACTGGGCGCACTCGCCAGCCACGCGGATCGGGTTCCAGAAAGGCGCAATGATGGTGCCGGCGCCCAGACGGATCTTCTCGGTGCGCGCGGCCAGGTA
>NZ_JAETZZ010000052.1 GCF_022627325.1 Pseudomonas putida | reverse complement strand
GCATCAGAGGGGTCAGTTTTAACCCGCCCTCCAACGCTTTTCCTGTAGTTGCTCAGTTGGAAACCATCGATGACATAAACGTCGAAACCGAAGCCATGGGCTAGCTCAACCAGGTCCAGATGGTAGATATTGGTCGCCTCAACAGCGATTGCAGTGCCGAGGGGCTGTTGCTTTAGCCAGCTTTTGATTTCGGGCTTGGTATTTTTCAGCCTGATAATTTCATCACGATCATCGTGATGAATCACTAATTCAGCTTTTGCGACATCCGCACCCACGATCATTTTGTT
>NZ_JAETZZ010000051.1 GCF_022627325.1 Pseudomonas putida | reverse complement strand
CAAACTCTTCAGTTCAATACTGCTTGGGTTTTTAAGAAACCCTAAACTTGGCTCAGCAATCTCAAATGACTATGTGATTTCTCGCATGGCCACTTGTGATGCTGATAATCTTTTTGACTATCAGTCCATACTCACAAGCACCCACACGAATTGCTTGATTCAATTTGTTAAAGAGCGTTTGGTTAAGAGCTTTTCGTCTCAACCGAGGCGCGCATTCTACGCTTTCCTCAGAGCCTGTCAAGCGTTTATTTTGAAGTTTTTTGCGAGAAACTCGTTTAGCTTCAAACAC
>NZ_JAETZZ010000050.1 GCF_022627325.1 Pseudomonas putida | reverse complement strand
CCACCGGTGGTGACTTCGAGAACCTCGCAGTGAATCCGGCTGAAGCCGTAACTAACGTCAGCGATACGCTCGATACCAGCACGGTGACCCTGACCGCCAATGCTTCAGTAGTCGAAGGTGGCGTGGTGACTTACACCGCCTCGGTATCGGCGCCTGTTACTGGTTCGCCGCTGGTCGTGACCCTGGCTAACGGCCAAACCATCACCATCGGCGTTGGCGAGTCGTCCGGTTCGGTCGACTTTGTTGCGCCGAACAACGTCTACAACACCAATGCGCCGCTGACCAACAGCATCACCAAGGTTGAAGGCGGTAATTACGAGA
>NZ_JAETZZ010000005.1 GCF_022627325.1 Pseudomonas putida | reverse complement strand
TATCGGCGCTTTGGTGGAAGGGGTGGGGCGATGTCTCCCACAGTCTGTACTGCGTCAACAGTCAGAATCCGGCATTTAGTCCCACCACCCCTTCAAGTCTAACCATACAAGCCGGCTTGCCGGCGATAGGGCCGGTACTGATCAGCCTCGATCCATCAGGCAACCCGTCCCGCAATCTGGCAGTCCCGGTTGTGGCGTGTGCCCGTAAGCACCAACACCCCCGCTAGCCCCAACCCAGCCGCCGCCGTTGCCAGCGCCGGCTGCAAGCCCCCGCTGTAATGGTTGCTCAACGCCGCCAGCAACGGGCCGCTCAACTGTCCCAGCGCAAAGCACGCTGTCAGCAGCCCGGCATTGCGCTGCGTGGCATGGGGCGCCAGCTCCCGCGAGCGTTGCATCACCAGCTGCATGCATGCCAGAAACGGCGTACCGCAGAGCACCACGCCCAAGGCCAAGCCAAGGCCGCCGCCTATCAGGCAGGCCAGTACGCCAAGGCCTTGCAGCCACAAGGTCGCGGTCAGCCAGGCCGAAGTGCGGCCGGCGCGTCGCACACTCACCAGCACCACGCCCAACGCCGCCGCCACACCAAACCCCGGCCAGAACAGGTCCGCCATCCAGTTGCCTTGGAACTGTTGGTTGGCCATTTGCGCCAGGAACGTGGCCGGCAGGATGTAGCCCACGCCATACAAGCCATACACCAGGCCAAGGCGGCCGATGCCAACGCTGCGTGTCGCCCCTCCCTGCACCGTGCTCGGCACCCCAGCGGGTGCCTGAGCGCGAGGCAGCCAAGGGCGCACCGCCAGCAACATGACCAGCGCGGCAACGCTATACACCAGCCACAACGCCGCGGAGCTCAACCCAAGCGAGTGAGCGACCAGTGCCAGCAGGCCGGTCACGGCGATGCCCAGCCCAGGCCCGGCGAACACCAGGGCGCCAAGGCGCGGACGATTGTTGGCGTTGGCCAGTTGCTGGCTGAGGCTGGTGATCATCACCAGCACCCAGGCACTGGCTACGCCCGTACCGAAACGCAGCAGCAGGTGGCTCCAGAAGCCGTCCGCAGCCCAGGACGCCAGGGTCAGCACCACACAGAGCCACAGCCCGCCATGCAGGCACAGCCTGACCTGGGCGGGGGTGCGGGCGAACATGGCATACGCCGCACCAACGAAATAGCCCAGGTAGTTGGCTGCTGCGACAAGCCCGGCGCCGGTCAGGTCGAACTGGCCTTCGGCGATCAGTTGCGGCAGTTGCGGGGTGAGAGCGAAGCGGCCGATGCCCATGGCCATCATCAGCGCCACGGCGCTGGCCAACAGTTGTACGAATGGCGACATGAGAACACTCCCGCAAGGCTGTAAACGATGAAGGGGAGGTTAGGGCGCTTTTATTTTCAATAAAATTGAATAATGATGATGAAGTTGTTCTGTTTTGGAGAATGTAATGGAATTCAGCCAGCTGCGTATCTTTCAGGCGGTCGCTGAGGAGGGTTCCATCACCCGCGCCGCCGAGCGCTTGCACCGGGTGCCGTCGAACCTTTCGACGCGCTTGCGCCAACTCGAAGAGCAACTGGGCGTGGAGCTGTTCTTGCGTGAGCGCCAGCGCCTGCAGTTGTCACCCGCCGGCAAGGTGCTGCTGGATTACGCCAACCGTCTGGCGGCGCTGCGGGACGAAGCCATGGCGGCAGTGCAGGGCGGGCAGCCGGCCGGCGATTTCATCCTGGGCACCATGTACAGCACGGCTGCCATTCACCTGCCAGCGTTGTTGGCGCGTTACCATCAGGCCTATCCGGCCGTTAACCTGCAGGTGCAGGCTGCCCCCAGTGGCGAGTTGCTCGAGGGGTTGCTCAGCCACCGCCTGGACGCCGCCCTGGTGGACGGGCCGCCGAGCCTGGCGGGGCTGGATGGTGTGCCCTTGTGCGAAGAAGAACTGGTACTGATCACCAGCCCCGAACACCCACCGGTGCACAGCGCCAGCGATGTGGCGGGCAAGGCGGTGTTCACATTTCGTCAAGGGTGCTCCTACCGGATGCGCCTGGAGGCGTGGTATGCCCATGCCCATACGCCGATGGGGCGGGTAATGGAAATCGAGTCTTATCAGAGCATGCTGGCTTGTGTGATAGCCGGCGCGGGCGTGGCGCTGATGGCGCAGTCGATGCTCGACAGCCTGCCGGGGCGGGACCGCGTACGGGTCCACCGGCTGCAGGCGCCGTTCGATCAGGCGGTGACCTGGCTGATGTGGCGGCAGGGGATGCGTGGGGCGAATTTGCAGGCGTGGGTCGATTTGCAACAAAGCGAAACGATTAACCAACCGTCGGAATCCACCGTTTCCGCTTGATCCGCGTCAAACTTGCCCCTATCTGTAACAACAAGGGCATGCGTAGTACAGGACATCGGGCTATGATCTGTATGAAACATCGTAGGATTGATTGACCAAGAGGCTGACCCGTCAAGGGGGCACTATGAAAAACCAAATGTTCAACTGGCTCCACGACTTGGCTGTCGCCCTGGGGCTGATACCACCACCTCTACAGCCGGTGCCGATCCCGACTGATGAAGAGCAGCGCAGGCGCCAGCCGCGTCGTCGCTGAACGCAACGAGGCCGCGATATCAGTGATGATGGCGCGGCTTTTTTCGTTGTTGCCCGGATGCATGCTTTGATTTTGCGCTTGCTTGGGACCGAGCGCTGCCTGCGCGGCACTCGATCCCATAGGCGTTGTTAAGGCCTGCGCCATCCTCAAGCCAGCGTTACCACTCCCACCGGTTTGCGCGACAGCAGGCTGACCAGCACGAAGCTCACCAGGCCAACCGCCAGGCTGTAGTAGATCGGCGTATTGGCGTCCAGCCCATCCTTGAACATGAACAACAGCGCCGTGGCAAAGCCCAGCGTCATGCTGGCGATGGCCCCTGCGGTGGTCGCACGTTTCCAGAAGATCGCCCCGATCAGCGGGATCAGCATGCCGCCGACCAGCAGGTTATAGGCCAGGGTCAGTGCGCTGATCACATCGTTCACCGCCAGCGCGATGCCCAGCACCACCAAGCCGGTGAGCAGGGTGAACAGGCGGCTGACACCCAGGCTCGATTGCTTGCCGCCACGCAATTTAGGCAGCAAGTCTTCGGTAATGGTGGTCGAGGCGGCCAGCAGGCCGGCACTGGCGGTCGACATCATCGCAGCCAGGGCAGCGGCCATCAGCAGGCCACGGATACCATCAGGCAACTGGCTCTTGATCATTTCGGCGAACGCGTTGTTCGGGTTGGCCAGGTCCGGCATCAGCACGTGCGCAGCCATGCCGATCAGGGCACAAGCCAGGCCATAGAGCACGCAGTACAGGCCTGCAGTGGTACCGGCACGTTGGCAGACCTTCTCGTCGCGGGCGGTGAATACCCGCTGCCAGATGTCCTGGCCAATCAGGATGCCGAAGAAGTAGATCAGGAAGTAGGTGATGATGGTGTCCCAGCCGATGGTGGTCCAGGCGAAGCTGGCCGCTGGCAGCTTGGCTACCAGGGTGTCCCAGCCACCCGCGTTGTACAGGCACACCGGCAGCAGGATGAACATCAGGCCCACGGTCTTGATCACGAACTGGACGATGTCGGTCAGGGTCAACGACCACATGCCGCCGATGGTCGAGTAGACCACCACCACCCCGCCGCCGAGCAGCAGCGACATCCAGAACGGCAAGTCCAGCAACACCTGCAGGACAGTCGCCATGGCCAGGGTCGAGGTGACGCCGATCATCAGCGCGTAGGCCAGCATGATTGCCGCACTGGCCTGGCGCGCCATGGGGTTGTAGCGCCGCTCCAGTACCTGGGTCACGGTGAAGATCTTCAGGCGCAGCAGCGGTTTGGCGAGGAACAGGTTGAGGGCGATGATGCCCAGGCCCAAGGCTGCGCATAGCCAGAAGCCGGAGATGCCGTGCACATAGCCAAGGCGTACGGTGCCGACGGTGGAGGCGCCGCCGAGCACGGTGGTGGCCATGGTGCCCATGTACAAGGTCGGGCCCAGGTTGCGCCCTGCCACCAGGTAGTCTTCGTGTGTTTTCGCGCGCCGCATGCCATACCAGCCCAGCCCGAGCATGCCGGCGGTATAGATCATTACAACAATGATGTCCAAGGCCATTGGGGGTCTCCCGATTATCTTTATTATGGCGAGATCGACCACTCAGGCGGCCTCACGGCGCCTGGCGGTCTTGTCTTGTGTTGGCGGGCCTCTGTGGCCCTCCCTCATGGCTCCTGCCGGGGTGCAACACGTTTCAGCGGCGCACGACGCCCGGTAGCACGCAGAGCATTTCGAACAGCAGGTTGGCACCGAGCAGCGAGGTGTTGCCGGTGGTGTCGTAAGGCGGGGAGACTTCGACAAGGTCACAGCCGATCAGGTCCAGGCCGTGGCAGCCGCGAATGATCTCCATCGCCTGGATGGTGGTCAAGCCGCCAATTTCCGGGGTACCGGTGCCAGGTGCCCAGGCCGGGTCGATACCGTCGATGTCGAAGGACAGGTACACCGGGCCGCCGCCGACCTTTTCACGTACTTCGGCCATCAGCGGTTCCAGTGACTTGTGCCAGCACTCTTCGGCCTGCACCACGCGAAAACCTTGGCGGCGGCTCCAGTTGAAGTCGTCGGCGGTGTAGCCCTGGGCGCGCAGGCCGATCTGGACCACGCGGTCGCAATCGAGCAGGCCCTCTTCCACCGCGCGGCGGAAGGTGGTGCCGTGGGCGATTTTCTCGCCGAACATGTGGTCGTTGACGTCGGCGTGCGCGTCGATGTGCACCAGGCCGATCTTGCCGTGTTTCTTGTGCAGGGCGCGCAGGATCGGCAGGGTGATGGTGTGGTCGCCACCCAGCGTCATCGGGATGACGTTGTGCTCGACGATCTCGTCGTAGGCTTCCTCGATGATGCGCACGGCATCGAGCAGGTTGAAGGTGTTGATCGCCACGTCACCGATATCGGCCACCGACAGCGAGTCGAACGGGGCGGCACCGGTGGCCATGTTGTACGGGCGGATCATCACCGATTCGGCGCGGATCTGCCGTGGCCCGAAGCGGGTACCGGAGCGCAGCGAGGTGCCGATGTCCAGGGGTACGCCGATGAACGCGGCATCCAGGCCTTCAGCGCTTTGCAGGTGGGGCAGACGGAGCATGGTGGCGATGCCGCCGAAACGCGGCATTTCGTTGCCGCCCAGTGGTTGATGGAGAACTTTGTCCACGGTGGGCCTCATCAGTCGGTCGATTGTTTTGTTTGTTCGAACCTGTGCCGCCGCGCGCCTTGAAATACGGTCATGCCGGCGGGCAGGGATATTTCGGCCAAGTCTGCTGAAGGTAGTGCGTGGGAAAAATCGCTACCGGCAAATACTTACTTCAGGAATTTCTGAACTAAACGCCCCCGCAGCGGGTAGACTGCGCGCAAATGACACTGCGGAACCGTTGCACCATGGCCTCGACCCTGCCTGACCTGAAACTGCTGCGCATCTTTGTCAGCGTGGTGCGCCACCAAGGCTTCGCCAATGCACAGCGCGATCTCAACCTGTCGACCTCGGCCATCAGTACCTACATGAGCCAGCTCGAAGGTGCCTTGGGCATCGTGCTGTGCCACCGGGGCCGTGGCGGCTTCAGCCTGACCAGCAAGGGCGAGCTGTTCCACCAGGAGACCTTGCGCCTGCTGGCGGAGCTCGATGGCTTCGAGCAATACGCCGCAGCGCTCAAGGGGGAGCTGCGCGGTACGCTCAACCTCGGGGTGATCGACTCAACCGTGGGCGACCGCGCGCTGCCTTTGGCTGAAGCGATCGGCGCCTACAGCCAGGAGCACCCGGCGGTGCACCTGCACCTTTCGGTGTCCAGCCCCTATGAGCTGCAGCTGGGCGTGCAGGACAACCGCCTGGACCTGGCGATCGGGGCATTCTCCTCGCGCATGAGTGGCCTGGTTTACCAGCCGCTGTACCGCGAGCAGCATTGGTTGTACTGCAGCAGTCGCCACCCGTTGTTCGTCGAGCGGCGCATCCCCGAGCCGGTGGTGACCCAACAGCGTATGGTCGGGCGTGGTTACTGGAGCCAGGCGGAGTTGGCCCGGCACGGCTTCAAACACAGCGCGGCGACCGTCGAGAGTATGGAGGCGCAGCTGATTCTGATCCTGTCCGGTGCCTATATCGGCTACCTGCCCGAGCACTATGCCCAGGCCTGGGTCGACAAGGGCGACTTGCGTGTACTATCTCCGGCCACTTTCGGCTATCAAGCGCCATTTTCGTTGATCATCCGCCGCGGCCGCAGCCGGGAGCCCTTGATTCAGACCTTCCGCGACCTGCTCAAAAGCCAACTCAATGTTGGCTGATGTACAAGGCGTTCTGGTCATTCCGTCGGGATGAGTAAATTTCCTACAAACCTGACCACTACGCTGATGGCGTTCTGCTAAACCTCTACTTGCTTTGATGATTTTCCCCTTCATCTATACAAGCAAGGACCGCCCAGATGCGCATGAATTTGCCCGTCACTGAGCATGAAAGAACCTTTTCCAGCGACCAGCGGCTGATCTCTACCACCGACCTGAACAGCCACATCACGTACTGCAACGACGCGTTCGTGGCGATAAGCGGGTTCACCTACGACGAGCTGGTGGGCCAGCCCCACAACCTGGTGCGTCACCCCGACATGCCACCGGCGGTTTTCGGGCATATGTGGGACACCCTCAAACAAGGTAAACCTTGGATGGGCGTGGTGAAGAACCGCGCCAAGAATGGTGATTTCTACTGGGTGAGTGCCTATGTAACCGCCATCTATGAGAACGGCCGGGTCAGCGGTTACGAGTCGGTGCGTTCGGTGCCCAGCCGTGAGCAGATCCGCCGCGCAGAGCGGCTGTATGCGCGCCTGCGCGCCGGGCGCCCGGCCGTACCCTGGGCCGCGCGGCTGGGGCGTGGCGTTGGCGATGGCTGGCCGCTGATCGGTGCAGGCCTGCTGTCGGCCGCCGGCTACCTCTGGTTACCGCCCTATGCAGCGCTGGGCGTACTGATGGCCAGCATGCTGTTGGCCTGGTACCTGATCGAACAGCGGCATAACCAGGCGATCCGCCGCACACTGGCCGAACATCCCAAGGCCTTCACCAGCCCGCTGGTAGCGCTGACGTACAGTGACAACCCGGGCCTGCATGGCCAGCTCGACCTGGCAATCATCAGCGAGGAAGCCAGGCTGCAGACCGCCCTGACGCGGCTGGTGGACGCCGGCGTCGGCGTGAAGTCGCGGGCCGCCCAGTCGGCCGACCTGTCCGATGCCCAGGCGCAGATGCTCGATCGCCAGCGCAGTGAGACCGATCAGTCGGCCACCGCCATTGCGCAAATGGCGGCGACCATCCAGGAAGTGACGCATAACGTGCAAAGCACCGCGCATGCGGCAGGCGATGCCGACCAGTTGGCGCAGCAGGGCAGCGAACTGGCCCAGCAGAGCCTCAAGGCGATGGGCAGCATGAGCGAGGCGGTCAGCGACATTGGCCAGGCGGTCAATGCCCTGGCTGAACAGACCCAGTCGATCGGCAGTGTGGTCGACACCATCACCTCGATTGCCGAACAGACCAATTTGCTCGCGCTCAATGCCGCGATCGAGGCGGCGCGGGCGGGTGAGCAGGGCAGGGGCTTTGCCGTGGTGGCCGATGAGGTGCGCTCGCTGGCGCAGCGCACGCGCACCTCGACCGAGGAGATCCACCAGATCATCGCCTCGCTGCGCGCTGGCGCCGAGCGGGCGGTGAGTACTGCCAGCCGTGGCGAACAGATTTCACGCGACAGCGTGCACAGTGTCGAGGCGGTGCAGTCGGCGCTGGCCGGGATTGCCCAGGCGGTCAGCCGTATCACGGGCATGAGCCAGCAGATGGCGACGGCGTCCGAGCAGCAAAGCCACGTGGCTGAAGACATCAACCAGCAGATCGTGCGCATCGCCCAGTTGTGTGACCAAACGGCGGGGCAGGCCAAGCAGGGGGCTGAGATCAGCCAGGACCTGGAGCGAATGGCGGAGTATCTGCACAGCCTGGCGGAGCGTTTCAACCGCTGATTCACAGCCTCTCCCACAAGGATGTGGGGCTTTTCCTCAGGGCTGTGGCACACTGCGCCCGGTAAGGAGAAGCCGATGTCCAGACCCCGCTGCGAGCGCTGCCAGCGCCCGCTCGATCACTGCCTTTGCCCACTGATCCCCTCGCTCGACAGCCGCACCCGTGTGGTCCTGCTGCAGCACCCCAGTGAAACTTCGCACGCCCTGAACACCGCACGCCTGGCTGCGCTTGGGCTGGTCAATGCCGAGTTGCGCGTTGGCGAGGTGTTTGAAGACCTGGGTGATTTGCTGAGCGCACCGGGGTATCGGCCGGTGCTCTTGTTCCCAGGTGAGCAGGCCCAGGTGCTCGCCGCCGATGGCGATGCAGAGGGCAGGCCGCTCATGCTGATTGTTCCCGATGGCACCTGGCGCAAGGCCCGCAAGCTTTTGTACCTCAATCCATTGCTCGAAGCGTTGCCCAGGGTGACGCTGGCGCAGGTGTCGCCCTCGCGTTACCGCCTGCGCAAGGCGCCGGAGCCGGGAGCGGTGTCGACCATAGAGGCGGTGGTGCAGGCCTTGAATGTGCTGGAGCAGCCGGCGTGTTTCGATGCGTTGCTGCGCCCGTTCGAAGCCTTGATCGAAGGGCAGATCAGGGCGATGGGGACTGAGACGTTCCACAGAAATCATAGTGAAGGTTGATAACGGCACAATTAGTGCCGTTATCTTTGGTTCTTCTCGGTGCCCACCTGAATCAGGTAAAACTCGGCGCCCTTGTCATCGGACCCGATGCTGACCTTGAGCAGCATTGAAAATGCCGGGCACGAGCGAAACCACGCCAGATAACGGAGGGTGCTCCGGACATCCGGAATTCAACTGATAGTTTTGCCAGTTTTCGTGGCGATCGGGTTTGGTAATGCTGGGAGGCATTACCAATAGTCATCCGAGCAATCATCATGATCAGAATCTGGTATCAGAATCACGATGTAGCCTCTACGGTGGAGGCCGGCGAGCATGTCTACACCTTGATGCGGGGGCAGGATTTCGTTGTGGGGCAGGTGAGTGGGAGTGCTACCAGTGACGGTAGCGCGCGCTTGATCGGCACCGATGGCATGTGCTCACCTTTATTGATCGTGGACCCACTTTGCAAAGAGCGTCACAGCTATACGGCGTATGGCTACGATGCATTACTGACTGAAAGCACCATGCTGGGATTCAACGGCCAGCTCTCTTGTATGTTGAAGCATGCCTATGTGATGGGGGCGGGTTACAGGGTCTACAGTACCGGGCTCATGAGGTTCTTCTCGGCGGACAGATTGAGCCCTTTTGAGGCGGGCGGTTTGAACGCATACGCCTACGTGCAGGGTGACCCGGTAAATCGAGATGATCCTACCGGCCGAATGTTTAGATCGCGGTTAAGAAACCCTATACCGGTCAAGTCGGTAGCCATTGACGTAGAGAACCCCGTCATCACGTTCCCGGTGATCAGGTCAGATCCACCCGCCTCGGTCAGTTTTGTTAATGAACGCTTGGCAACGTCACCTCGAACGCCTCCTCCTATGGCGCCTTCAATGGTCGTTCTGAAACAGAATAGTCCGGCTACTGATATGTTACTGGGGTACGTGGGAAACAAGGGGCTGATGCAACTAGGGCGTGTATCACGCGATGCGGCGGACGCAGTGAGCCTTCACTTGGCCAGAGGTACTGCCGGGCCGGAGCAGGTTGCCATGGCAAACCATTTCGCGCTGAGTGAGCGGGCACGTACCTATGCTCGTTTGGCTGCACAGAGGCTGATGAACGGAAAGGAGCCGCTTGCACCCATGACTCCCGATCAGGCGATGGAACACGTCCGACTCAACATTGTGTGAGCGTTTGCGCAAAGCGCCGGAACAAATGCTGCTCGCGAAGCGTCGCCGGCCTGTCAGTTTTTTTTGCGGGCCGGTAATCGCCTGCCGATCACCGCTCCCGCAACGCCTCGGTACGTGCTTTGAGCACCGGCTTGAGCAGATAATCCAGCACACTCTTCTGCCCGGTGATGATATCCACCGTGGCCACCATCCCGGGGATGATCAGCAGCGGCTTGTTGTCGCCGCCCAGGTGGTTCTTCTCGGTGCGTACCTGAATCAGGTAAAACGCATTGCCTTTGTCATCGGTCACGGTATCGGCACCGATCAGCTCGAGCTTGGCCTTCATACCGCCATAAATGGTGTAGTCATACGCACTGAACTTCACCATCGCCGGTTGCCCCGGGTGCAGGAACGCCACGTCCTGTGGCCGCACCTTCGCCTCGATCAGCAGGTTGTCCTCGATCGGCACGATCTCCACCAGGTCGCTGCCCGGCTGCACCACGCCGCCAATGGTGTTGACCTTGAGCATCTTGACGATACCTCGCACCGGCGACACCACGGTGGTGCGGTTGACCCGGTCGTCGATGGCGATGCTGGTGGCGGTGATCTTCGACAGCTCCGTGCGTTTGTCGTTGAGCTCTTTGGCGGCGTCGGAGCGAAAGGCGGCCTCTGATTCCTGGATCTTGCTCCTGATTTCAGCCACGGCTGCCTCGGCACGGGGGATGGCCAGGTTGGTGGCGTTGAGTTGGCCGCGAGCTTCCACGGTGCGTTGCTTGAGCCGCAGGATTTCCACCGGTGAGATGGCACCTTTGCTCACCAGGGGGGCCGACATGTCCAATTCCTGTTGCAGCAGGCCTACCGCCGAGCGGTACTGCTCGACCTTGGAACGGAACTCGGCCAATTCCTGGGTCTTCTGTCGCAGCTGCTCGTTGAGGGTCTGCTTTTCACTGGCCAGGCGACGCTGGCGCGAGTCGTACAGCGACAGCTCGTCCTCGGCCACCTGAGGCGCTTTGGCCCGTACCTCCTCGGACAGCACGAAGGGCCGGCCTTCGGCTTCTGCTGACAGGCGCTCGACCTGGGCAGTCAAGGCATAGCGGTCAGCCTCGCTTTCGCCTTTGTTGGACTGGAACCGCGTGTCGTCCAGGCGCAGCAGGGTGGCGCCTTTGTCCACCATCTGGCCTTCGCGCACGAAGATCTCGGTGACGATGCCGCCTTCAAGGTTCTGCACCACCTGCACCTTGCTCGAAGGGATCGCCTTGCCTTCGCCGACCGTCACCTCGTCGAGCACTGCCAGGCTTGCCCAGATCACGGCCGCCAGCAGTAGCGCCGCCGCCAGCCATACGGTCAGGCGCGACAGGCGCGGGGAATCCTGCAGGGTGGCGCTGGCCAGCTCTGGCATGTAGTCGTGTTCGGTGCGCTTGTCGGCGCTGCTGTGGGTGCTGCGCACGCTGTGGCCCATGGGCATGTAAACCTCCTAGAGAGCTGCGCCGATGCGGCCCTTGCGCAGGGCATCGATGACCGCATCCTTGGGCCCGTCGGCGACGATCTTGCCGTTGTCCAGCACCAGCAGGCGGTCCACCAGGCTCAGCATCGAGGTGCGGTGGGTGACCAGCAGCAGGGTCTTGCCAGGCACCCAGTTCAGCAGGCGTTGGCGCAGTTGCTCTTCGCTGCTGTTGTCCATGTGGCTGGTAGGTTCGTCGAGGATCAGGATGGGCGGCTCCAGCAGCAGCGCACGGGCCAATAGCACGGCCTGGCGCTGCCCGCCGGAGAGCAGCTGGCCGCGTTCGCCCACCGGGCGGTCGAAACCCTGCGGGTGCTGGCGGGCCAGCTCGCTGACGCCGGTCAGCTCGGCCACTTCGAGCATGCGCGCATCGCTCACGTGGCGGGCACCGAGGGTGAGGTTGTCACGCAGGCTGCCGGCCAGCAGGGGCAGGTCATGGGCCACGTAGCCAAGCTGGCTGCGTAGGTCGGCGATGTCCAGTTGGCGCAGGTCGAGGTTGTCCAGCAACACCTGGCCTTCTTCTGGGTGATGGAAGCCCATCAGTAGCCGGCCCAAGGTGCTTTTGCCCGAGCCGCTGCGGCCAATGATGCCGATCCGCTCACCCGGCTTGATGGTCACATTGACATCCTGCAGTGCCGGGCCGATCTGTGCTGGGTAACGGAAGCTGACATGGCTGAGGGTCAGGCCGCCCTTGAGGGCGGTGTGTTCCAGGGCTTGCTGTTCGGCCTGGCGTTCTTGCGGCAGGGCCATCAGGGCATCGGTGCTGCGCATCGTCAGTTGCGCTTGCTGATAGCGGGTGATCAGCCCTGCGATCTGGCCGAGCGGTGCCAGTACTCGGCTACCGAGCATGTAGCTGGCGACCAGGGCGCCGACACTGAGGTTACCCGCGATGATGCTGTACACCCCGGCGACGATGGTGGCCATGCCGCAGAACTGTTGGATGAACAGCGTGCCGTTGCTCGCCAGCGACGACAGGTTGCGGGCGTGGGCGTCGAGCCGGGCGATGGCGCCATTGGTGTGTTCCCACTGGTACTGGCGCTCGCTCTGAGCACCGCAGGCCTTGAGGGTTTCCAGGCCACCGAGGGTTTCGATCAGCAATGCCTGGCGTACCGCACCGAGGCTGAGGCTTTTTTGCACGGTGTCGCGCAGGCGTGCCTGAATGAGCAGGGCAAAGCCCACCGCCAGCGGGAAGGCGATCAGCGGGATCAGTACCAGCCAGCCGCCCAGCAGGCCGATCACCAGTAGCATGAGGGCGACGAAGGGCAGGTCGATGATGCTGGTCAGGGTGACTGCGGTGAGGAATTCGCGCAGGCCCTGGAAGTCGTGGATGCTCTGGGCGAAGCCGCCGATGCTGGCAGGTTTGGCCTTCATCGCCATGCCGGTGATGCGTTCGAACAGGGCGGCGGAGAGGATCAGGTCGGTCTTCTTGCCGGCTTGGTCCAGCAGGTGGGCGCGGACCATGCGCAGCACCAGCTCGAAGGCGGTGCCGATGAACAGGCCAGCGACCAGCACCCACAGGGTCGAAAGAGCCTGGTTGGGTACTACGCGGTCGTAGGTCTGCATCACGAACAGCGGCACCATCAGGCCCAGCAGGTTGATCAGCAGGCTGGCCAGCAACGCATCGCCGTACAGCCAGCGGGAATGGCGCAATGTATCGCGGAACCAGGCCTCGACCCGCGGTAGCAGTGGCGAGCGGACCTCCTCCAGGGTATGACGGGGGCGTGCGAACAGGGCGTGGCCTGCGTAGGCCTGTTCCAGCGCCTCGCGCTCTACCCATTGTTCGCCGCCTTCAGCCTCGCAGGGCAGGATCAGCGCCCGGCCATCTTCGCCCCAGCGCTGCAGCACGGCACTGCGGCCGTCTTTGAGCAACAGCAGCACCGGCAGGTTGAGCGGCGAAATGGCCTCCAGTTCACGCTGCAACACACGCCCTTGCAAACCGGCACGCGCCGCAGCGCGTGGCAGCAAATCCGCCCCCAGGCGTTGCTGGAACAGTGGCAGCCCACTGCTCAGGCTGGCGCGGCTGGCCGGCCGACCATGCAGGTGGCATAGGATCAGCAGGCCATCGAGCAGCGGGTCATCGATATCGGGGCGCGGTTGTGCGCTTTGCATACTGGTCACGATGAACTACTCCCGCCACGGTGTTAGGGGGTGAGGTGCGGTACTGCGTGCCAGTTGCGTGCGACTGGCTCAACGCATGTCAGGCAACCTGGCTTCGATGCGTACGTCGTTGTTGGCAATGGCCTCCGGCGGCAGCGAAATACGCTGTTTGCTCAACAGCTCACCCATGGTCGCCAGCACGCGATACATCGAGTACTCCTCGGTGTAACGCACCTCGGTGTAACGGCGGTTGGCGTTGTAGAGCTCATTCTCGCTGTCCAGCACATCGAGCAGGGTGCGTTGGCCCAGGCCGAACTGGTCCTGATAAGCGGCGCGCACACGCTGCGTCGTTTCTGCGTACTCGCGGGCGGTAGGGGTCTGCTTACGCGCGTTGTTCATGGCGTTCCAGGCCAGGCTGAGGTTTTCGGTCAGCTCGCGCAACGCGTTGTTGCGGATGTCCAGCGCCTGGTTGATCTTGTGAGCGTCGGACTGCAGGCGGGCCTTGTCGCTGCCGCCGCGGAACAGGTTGTAGCTGAGTTCTACGCCGGCCTGCCAGTCGTTGTTGCTGTGGCCTTTTTCACCACCGAGGTTGTTGTTGGCGCCGGTGGCCAGCACCGCGTCCAGGCGCGGGTAGAACGGTGATTTGGCCACTTCGTACTGCTGCTCGGCGGCGTTGACGTCGGCCTGGGCAGATTTCAGGTAGGGGTTGTTCTGGCGCATGCCTTCGCGCGCCTCGTCCAGCGTGCCCGGCATTTGCACCTTGACCGATTGCGGGCCTTCCAGCTCATCCGGCAGGCGGCCGACCACGCTGTAGAAATTGGCTTCGGCATCGGCCAGGTCGACCTCGGCGGTGTCCAGGTTGTTTTCCGCCAGAGCCCGGCGTGCGCGGGATTGGTCAAGGTCGGCAGTGCTGCCCACGCCCCGCTCGCTACGCAGGCCTATCTGGTCGCTGACGCGCAAGTGCGCCTGCAGGTTGTTCTTTGCCAGGGTCACCAACTCGCGGCGTTTGAGCACTTCCAGGTACACCTCGATGGCGCGCAGGGCGACATCTTGGGCGACGGCCTGTGTGTAGTAAGCGCGGGAGGTCGCTACCGCCTCGGTACGCCCCACTTCGTTGGCGGTGTTGAAACCATCGAAGATCATTTGCCGAAGACGCAACTCCGACTGGGTGTAGTTCAGGGTTTCTTTGTTGTGGTTGCGGGTACCGTCAGGGTTCAGGCCGCGGGTGTTGAGGTTGTCCGAGCGCTGCCTGCCGTACCCGGCTACCAGGTCGACGGTTGGGTAGTAGCCACCACGGGCGAATTTAACGTCCTCGTCGGCGGATAACCGGCTGTTACGGTTGGAGCTTATTTCCGGGTGGTAGTCCACGGCGCTCTGGACGGCCTCGGTGAGTGACATCGCCTGAACGTTGGCGCACGCCATGGCCAACAGAATTGCACTGGTGATGGGGTTGAAAACGCGCATGGGGTACTTCTCCCTGATCTCAAAATGGTCCTGCTATTCGCCAAAAAAATGACGATTTTTTAGTTAAAACCGTTTCATGTTTGTAACAACAGAGCTAAGAACATTTAGCGCGCGAGCTAAGAAGATTTTTTCATAAGCCCTATGCGAAAAAAAACTTATGCGCTCTATCGAAACCAAGACATTGTTTTACCCAAGTGATTTGGGAAGCCGCTGTAGCCTGCGAGTTTCCTGCATCGCAAAGAGTTCCAGAGTTTTTATGGCTAAGGACGTGGGGTAGGTAGGTAAAAGCGGAATTTGGCGACAAAAATTTGGCATCAACTGATGGCAAATTCACATTGTTACTATCGCCAAATCAGTGACCTTCGCGCACGATGCTCACGGTTGAGACAATCGGACGGACGCGAAGCCGTTGACCTCCCTCTGCCATGTTGTTGGCTGTGTAGCCAATCGGTTAGGGAGGCGTGCGCTCATGGCTAAGTCAGTCGGTGTGGTCAGCAAGGTGGTGGGGCAGGTATTCGCCGTTGGCAGCGATGGCAGCCAGCGTCTTCTGATCGAAGGTGACCGCCTGTACGCGGGCGAGCAGTTGCAAACGGGTGTCGCCGGCGCCGTGGCTGTGCGCTTGGATAACGGCGCCGAGCTGACACTCGGCCGCGATAGCAGCCTTGTGATGACCCACGAACTCCTGGCTAACCAGCCAGCCCACGTTCAGACGCAGGATGTTGCGCCGAGCCAGGCGCAATTGAGCGACGTCGAGCGTATTCAGCGGGCGATTGCCGCCGGCGACGACCCCAGTGTCAGCACTGAAGCGCCTGCCGCTGGTAATGGTGGCAACGGCGCGCCAGGGGCACTGGGCGGTGGCCACAGTTTTGTGATGCTTACCGAAGTGGCGGATCGGGTGGACCCGGTGGTGGGCTTTCCCACGGCTGGCTTCAATGGCATTCCTGAATTGGCCAACCGCTATGTGGGTGACGAATCTGGCGCTGACAACGCAGGCAACGGGGGCTTGCCGCCCAGTCCGCCGGAGCAGCCCAATCCACCCGTCACGCCGATCGATGACGACCGCCAGGTAGAGCTTTCCGGGTTGGATGTGAGCCCTGGCGAGCTGACGCTGGATGAGGCCAATCTGCCCCTGGGCTCGGCCAGCGACCCCGCAGCCCTGACCCAGCAAGGCAGCTTTACCGTGCTGGCGCCAGACGGGGTGTACAACCTCAGTGTGGGTGGCATCAACGTGGTGACGGCTGGTGTGGTCACCGGTGTTGGCCAATCGATAACCACAGGCCTGGGCAACACCCTGACCATCACCGGGTATAACCCTGCCACGGGCGTGGTGAGCTACAGCTACACCCTGACCGGTGCCGAGCAGCACGTCGAGGGTGGGGGCAACAACTCCCACAGCGAACATCTCCCGGTACTGGTCAGCGACAGCGACGGCGATGTCGCCCAAGGGTCGCTGGACGTGGTCATCCGTGACGATGTGCCCCAAGCCGTGGATGACAGCAATGCGGTTGCGGCCACCGAACAGCACACCGAATTGACCGGGAACGTACTGGGCAATGACATACAGGGCGCCGACCGTGTGCCCGGTGGCCCGGTAATCGCCGGGACCTTCACCGGTACTTACGGCACCTTGGTGCTCGCCGCAGACGGTTCCTACACCTACACGCTGAACACCAGCGATCCGGACTTCAAGAACCTGGGTGGCGGCGGCCAGGGCGTGGAGAGTTTCAACTACACCATCAAGGACGCCGACGGCGACACCAGCAGCGCGACGTTGACGTTGAACGTGACCAACCTCAATGACCCGGTCTCGCTCGATGGCCTTGGCGTGCAGGGTGGCGAGCTGACGGTCTACGAAAAGAACCTGCAGGACGGTAGCGCACCCGATGCTGGCGCCCTGACCCAGCAGGGTACCTTCAAGATCACTGCACCAGACGGTTTGCAAAGCCTGAGCGTGGGTGGCATCAGCGTGGTCAGCGGTGGCGTGGTGGCGGGCTTCCCGCAGTCGATTGTCACGCCTGAAGGCAACACCCTGACCGTGACCGGGTATGACCCGGCGACGGGCGTGGTGAGCTACAGCTACACCCTCACGGGGGCAGAGCAGCATGCCGACGGCGCGGGCAGCAACTCGCTGAGCGAGCACTTCCAAGTGATCGCCAAGGATGTCGATGGCAGCACGGCGACCGGCAGCCTGGATGTGACCATCCGTGACGATGTGCCCCAAGCTGTGGATGACAGCAATACGGTTGCCGCCACCGAACAGCACACCGAACTGACCGGGAATGTACTGGGCAATGACATACAGGGCGCCGACCGTGTGCCCGGTGGCCCGGTAATCGCCGGGACCTTCACCGGTACTTACGGCACCTTGGTGCTTGCCGCAGACGGTTCCTACACCTACACGCTGAACACCAGCGACCCGGACTTCAAGAACCTGGGCGGCGGCGGCCAGGGCGTGGAGAGTTTCAACTACACCATCAAGGACGCCGACGGCGACACCAGCAGCGCGACGTTGACGCTGAACGTGACCAACCTCAATGACCCGGTCTCGCTCGATGGCCTTGGCGTGCAGGGTGGCGAGCTGACGGTCTACGAGAAAAACCTGCAGGACGGCAGCGCACCCGATGCCGGCGCCCTGACCCAGCAGGGTACCTTCAAGGTCACTGCACCAGACGGTTTGCAAAGCCTGAGCGTGGGTGGCATCAGCGTAGTCAGCGGTGGCGTGGTGGCGGGCTTCCCGCAGTCGATTGTCACGCCTGAAGGCAACACCCTGACCGTGACCGGGTATGACCCGGCGACGGGCGTGGTGAGCTACAGCTACACGCTGACGGGTGCAGAGCAGCATGCCGACGGCGCGGGCAGCAACTCGCTGAGCGAGCACTTCCAAGTGATCGCCAAGGATGTCGATGGCAGCACGGCGACCGGCAGCCTGGATGTGACCATCCGTGACGATGTGCCCCAAGCTGTGGATGACAGCAATACGGTTGCCGCCACCGAACAGCACACCGAACTGACCGGGAATGTACTGGGCAATGACATACAGGGCGCCGACCGTGTGCCCGGTGGCCCGGTAATCGCCGGGACCTTCACCGGTACTTACGGCACCTTGGTGCTTGCCGCAGACGGTTCCTACACCTACACGCTGAACACCAGCGACCCGGACTTCAAGAACCTGGGCGGCGGCGGCCAGGGCGTGGAGAGTTTCAACTACACCATCAAGGACGCCGACGGCGACACCAGCAGCGCGACGTTGACGCTGAACGTGACCAACCTCAATGACCCGGTCTCGCTCGATGGCCTTGGCGTGCAGGGTGGCGAGCTGACGGTCTACGAGAAAAACCTGCAGGACGGCAGCGCACCCGATGCCGGCGCCCTGACCCAGCAGGGTACCTTCAAGGTCACTGCACCAGACGGTTTGCAAAGCCTGAGCGTGGGTGGCATCAGCGTAGTCAGCGGTGGCGTGGTGGCGGGCTTCCCGCAGTCGATTGTCACGCCTGAAGGCAACACCCTGACCGTGACCGGGTATGACCCGGCGACGGGCGTGGTGAGCTACAGCTACACGCTGACGGGTGCAGAGCAGCATGCCGACGGCGCGGGCAGCAACTCGCTGAGCGAGCACTTCCAAGTGATCGCCAAGGATGTCGATGGCAGCACCGCGACCGGCAGCCTGGACGTCAACATAATCGACGACCTGCCTCAGGCTCATGACGATCACGCCGCCGTGGATAAAGGCGGTGTGGTGTACGGCAATGTGATGTACAACGACGTGGTCGGTGCCGATACACGCGGCGACGGCCAGCACGTGGTCGGCGTGCGTGCCGGCAGCGATACCTCCACGTCGGCTATCGGCCAGCTCAATACCCAGGTCAACGGCCAGTACGGCTACCTGATCATCGATGCCCAGGGCAACGCTGAGTACCACTCCAACCCCAGTGTCGTTTCTCCACGGGACGCTGTAGACACCTTCGTCTATACCATTCGCGACGCCGATGGCGACGAAAGCACCACGACCATAACCGTGAATGTGCACAATTCGTTGATGGCCTGCGAAGACCGTGACATCACGGTTTACGAGAACGCCCTGGACCTGCAAAAGGACGGTAACGACCTGGCCGCCGGCAATGTCACGGGCAGCGACCCGGGTTCGAGCCAGGAAACCACATCCGGTACATTGGTTGGCTCAGCCAGCGGCGGAGTAGGTGCGCTCACCTACACACTGGTCGGAAATGCCGTAGGCCAGTACGGCCAGATTCAGCTCAACGCTGATGGCTCCTACACCTATACGCTGACTTCGCCGGCGAACTCCCCGAACCCTGCCAATGACGGCGCCAATACCGTGACCGAAACCTTCACCTACCAGGTGCAGGACTCCCTGGGCAATTCGACCACCAGCACCATCGTCATAACCGTCGTCGACGACGTGCCCACCGCCAACAGCGATTTTGTCAGCGTCTTCAAAGGCGACGTGGTGCGCGGCAACGTGATGTACAACGACGTGGTGGGCGCCGATACCCGCGGCGACGGCCAGTATGTGGTAGGTGTGCGTGCTGGCAGCGATACCTCCAGCTCGGCCATCGGCCAGCTCAACACGCAGGTGAACGGCCAGTACGGCTACCTGACCATCGATGCCTATGGCAACGCGCAATACCATTCCAACCCCGCTATCGCCTCGCCCCGGGATGCCATCGACACCTTCGTCTACACCATCCGTGACGCCGACGGTGACGAAAGCACCACGACCATTACCGTCAATGTGCACAACGGTCTGATTGTCTGTGCAGACCGTGATGTGACCGTGTATGAAAACGCGCTGGACTTGCACAAGGACGGTAGCGACCTGGCGGCAGGTACGGTCACCGGCAGCAACCCTGGCTCGACCCACGAAACGGCGTCCGGCACGCTTACGGTCGGTGGGGTGGGCGCGTTGACCTTTACCCTGGTGGGCAATGCCGTAGGCCAATACGGCCAGATCCAGCTGAACGCGGATGGCTCCTACACCTACACGCTTACCTCGCCCGCCAATTCGCCCACCCATGCCAACGATGGGGCGAACGCCGTGACCGAGACCTTCACCTACCAGGTGCAGGATTCGCTGGGCAATTCGGCCATCAATACCATCGTTATCACCATCGTCGACGACGTACCCACCGCCAACAGCGATTTCGTCAGCGTTGACAAAGGCGATGTGGTGCGCGGCAACGTCATGTACAACGACGTGGTCGGTGCTGACACCCGTGGCGATGGCCAGTATGTGGTCGGCGTGCGCGCCGGCAGCGATACTTCGACCTCTGCCATCGGCCAGCTCAACACCCAGGTCAATGGCCAGTTTGGCTACCTGACCATCGATGGCTACGGCAATGCCGAGTACCACTCCAACCCCAACGTTGCCTCGCCGCGTGATGCCGTCGACACCTTCGTCTACACCCTCCGCGATGCCGACGGCGACGAAAGCACCACCACCCTCACCATCAACGTGCACAGTGCACTGATGACCTGTGAGGACCGCGATGTGACGGTGCACGAGAAGGCCCTGGACCTGCAAAAGGACGGCAACGATCTTGCGGCAGGCACGGTTACGGGGAGCGACCCCGGCTCGCCTCAGGAAACAGCTGCCGGCACCTTGGCCGGCTCCACCAGCGGCGGCGTTGGCGCGCTGACCTACACCTTGGTCGGCACCGCTGTAGGCCAATACGGGCAGATCCACCTGAACGCAGATGGCTCCTACACCTACACACTGACGTCACCGGCGAATTCGCCGAACCACGCCAACGATGGCGCGAATACCTTGACGGAAAGCTTCACCTACCGGGTGCAGGATTCCGCCGGCCATTCGACCACCAGCACCATCGTCATCACCATCGTCGACGACGTGCCCACCGCCAACAGCGACTTCGTCAGTGTGTACAAGGGCGACGTGGTGAGCGGCAACGTGATGTACAACGACGTGGTCGGTGCCGACACCCGTGGCGACGGCCAGTACGTGGTCGGCGTGCGCGCCGGCAGTGACACCTCCACGTCTGCCATCGGCCAGCTCAACAGCCAGGTGCATGGCCAGTATGGTTACCTGACCATCGATGCCCAGGGCAATGCCCAGTACCACTCCAACCCGGATGCCGTGGCACCGCGTGATGCGCTCGACACGTTCGTCTACACCATTCGCGATGGCGATGGCGACGAGAGCACCACGACCCTCACCATCAATGTGCACAACCCGGCGCTGCAGCCGTGCGGTGACGGTGGCGTGTGGGTGTACGAGAACGCCCTGGACCTGCACAAGGATGGCAATGACCTAGCGGCCGGCAGCGTCACTGGCAGTGACCCCAGCTCAACCCGCGAGACTGCGTCCGGCAGCCTGGTCGGGCAAGTCGCTGGTGGCGTGGGGGCGTTGACCTACACCCTGGTCGGCAATGCCGTCGGCCAATTCGGCCAGTTGCACCTGAACGCTGACGGCTCCTATACCTACACGCTGACCTCGCCGGCGAATTCGCCGACCCATGCCAACGACGGCGCCAATACCGTCAGTGAATCCTTCAGCTACCGGGTGGAGGACACGGTGGGCAACTGGACCACCAGCACGGTCAAGATCACCGTCGTCGATGACGTCCCGCAGGCCCATTGCGACTTTGTCAGCGTGGCCAAAGGCGACGTCGTGCGCGGCAACGTGCTGTACAACGACGTGGTCGGTGCCGACACCCTGGGCGACGGCGCCTACGTGGTCGGGGTGCGCGCCGGTCATGACACCTCCAGTTCGGCGGTTGGCCAGCTCGGCAGCCACGTCTACGGCCAATACGGCTACCTGACCCTCGATGCCCAAGGCAACGCGGAGTACCACGCCAACCCCAATGCCGTGGCGCCGCGCGACGCGATCGACACCTTCGTCTACACCCTGCGCGATGGCGACGGCGACGAAAGCACCGCCACCGTGACCATCAACGTGCACGACAAATCGCTGCACCCATGCGGCGATGGCGGCGTCACCGTGTTCGAGAAAGCCCTGGACCTCAACAAGGACGGCCATGACCTGGCGGCCGGTAGCGTCAATGGCAGTGACCCAGGTTCGACAGCGGAAACCGCCTCCGGCAGCCTGGTCGGGCAGGTGGGGGGTGGAGTGGGGGCACTGACCTACACCTTGATCGGGCACGCCGTCGGCCAGTACGGCCAGATCCATCTGAACGCAGACGGTTCCTACACCTACACGCTGACCTCGCCAGCCAATTCGCAACCCCACGCCAACGATGGCGCCACTACCGTGAGCGAATCCTTCACCTACAGGGTCGAGGACACGGTGGGCAATTGGACCACCAGCACGGTCAACATCACCATCGTCGACGACGTACCGCAGGCCCATTGCGACACCGTGAGTGTCAGCAAAGGCGATGAGGTGCGGGGCAACGTGCTGTACAACGACGCCATCGGTGCCGATCTGCCCGCCGACTGCGGCTACGTGGTGGGCGTGCGCGCCGGCCATGACACCTCCACCTCGGCCATCGGCCAGCTGGGTAGCCATGTGGCAGGCCAGTTCGGCTACCTCACCCTGGATGCCCAGGGCAACGCGGTCTACCACTCCGACCCGAACGTTGCTGCGCCGCGCGATGCCATCGACACGTTCGTCTACACCCTGCGCGATGGCGACGGCGACGAGAGCACCGCGACCATTACCATCAATGTGCACGACAGCTCGATGTCCGAATGTGCTGACGGCTATGGCAGGGCGCAGGGGCAGCGGGTGATCGATCGCGGCGCGTTCACCCTCGATGCCAGCAGCATGACTGCAGCGTTGGTGGTGCTCGGCTACCTCGGCGCCACAGGCGCGGCTGCGGCGCAAGGCAATGCCGAAGAGGTGATCAACGTTAGCCTGCGCAAGGGTGAGACCCTGCAGCTCGACCACGACCAGCACGGTGGCAACCTGGCGCTGGAGTGGAAGGACGCCGGTGGCAGTTACCAGCCCATTGCCGCCGGTGGCAGCTTCACCGCCAGCCATGACGGGGTGTACAGCATCCATGCCAGCGACCCGACGGGGGCGGGCAAGGCGGGCGAAAGCTACAAGCTGAGCCTGGTCGTGGACTATGCGCAGGCCGCGGCGCCGCACCTCAATGGCGGCACTGAGCACTCCGCTGCGGGCCTCTCCAGCCCGGTCGACATCGCATCGCTGCAGGCGCCTGCACCTGCCGGCGATGAGCACGACGGCCACACTGCCAACTACGCGCAGGCCAAGGCCGCGGTAACAATCGACCTGAGCCATGAAGGCGCGCAGGACACCGGTGGTGCCGGTGTGGAGACCTTGAACGGCATCCACAACCTGGTCGGCTCGGACTACGGCGATACCCTCATCGGCAACAGCGCCGACAACGTGCTCGACGGCGGTGCGGGCAATGATGTGCTCAAGGGAGGGGGTGGCAACGACATCCTGATCGGCGGGCCGGGCAACGACAGCATGACCGGCGGCAACGGTAACGACACGTTCGTCTGGCAGAAAGGCGACACGGGCCATGACACCGTCACCGACTTCACCCCGGGCAGCGATAAGCTCGACCTGTCGCAACTGCTGCAGGGGGAACACGGCACCGCCGCGTCATTGGACGACTACCTGCACTTCAAGGTCAGCGGCACAGGGGCCGATGTGGTCTCGACCATCGAGGTCAGCAGCGTCGCGGGGGCTGCGCCGGTACAGACCATCGACCTGGCTGGCGTAGACCTGGCTCAGCATTACGGGGTGTCGGCAGGGGCAGGGGGAGTGGTATCGGCGGGCCATGACACGGCGACCATCATCAACGGGATGCTGGATGACCATTCGTTGAAGGTGGATACGGTGTGAGGTGTCCGGACGTGCGTTGAGCGGGCTGGCCTCATCGCGGGCAAGCCCGCTCGTACAGGGTTGCCGCTGGCCTGTAGGAGCGGGTTTGCCGCGATCAGGCCAGCACTGGCGACCCAAAACACCAAGCCCAGTCATTCAACTAGCCAATCACTATCGCCCTCGACCAGCATCCCATCGTGGTCCGTCCGATCGCCTTCGCGTGCGACCTCTCGGCCCTCGATCAGATAACTCGCCGAACCACCGGTGATCACCGCACCACAACTGATCCGGTCGCCCACTCGGGCAACGGCCTTGCCATTGAAGGTGTAGTCGGCGCTGCCTGTTTCCACTACGCCAATGCCATGTATCGGGCAATCATGGCGGTGACCTACCAGGACGACGGGATTCATGGATGTTCTCCTTGGGCGGGGGCGGTGCGGGATTCAAGATCCATTTCCGGTGGCCATTGAACTTTGGGGGCTAAACGATGAAATGGGTTGCGCAGATCATCACTGTTCCAGTCCGTAGGCGCGTGGGTAAATGCTGGGAGGGCGTCCGGGCCTTCCTGCATAAAAATTCTCGCAAGTGCCCAGAATTGTTTGCCCTGTTCAATATTACCGGCGAAAAAAACGCGGTCGATCACTTCGTTGGTGCCAGGTTTGCGGACTGAGATCATGACTTTTTCAACTCGCCCACCGTATCCCATTGGGGCAGTAACACTATAGACTTCGGCGGTAAGCTGTTCCCAGTCGTAGGCAACAGGTTTAACGCCCCAGTTTTTCCGACCAAAGGGGTGCAGTCGATCATGTCTGTATTGATAGAAATAAACCCTCTGGCGGCGCCTGTTGAATCGAATAGGCTCGTTGCGTGGGTATGTAAGGTCCATGCGTATGTACGCAAATGTGATGAAGAAACAAATTGCATAAGTGGCTGCAATTGTGAGTAGTCCGCTAACGTCTGCTCTGGTGGGGGAGGTGAAATCGTCGTAGATGAAGTAAATGAGAATAATTAACCACGCGAGCATGAGTGAGCCGCCTACAATAGGGTTGTAGCCTCTGAATTTGAATAGCGATCTCGGAAGCTCAATGTATATTGAGTCAACATGGCTTGGTGGTGCCAGAAATTCTTCTGTCACTGGGCGAAAATCTGAAGGGGTGGCTGGGGCGGGTAAGTCATATTTCCAGCCGAAAGCTCTTCTGGGCAAAATCATTTGTTAACTTCCTGTAGTTCAATTTCGACCTATGCACTTGGGATGTTGCGCTCTGGCCAATAGGTCAAACCTCATCGCGGGCAAGCGCGCTCGTAAAGGTTTGTCGCCGGCCTTTAGGGGCGGGCTTGCCCGCGATGAGGCCAGTAATGGCGACCCCCATCGTGGATCGTCTGATCTCCTTCGCATGCGACCGCTGTGCCCTTGATCAGATAACCCGCCGAACCATCGGTGATTACCTCACCACTACTGATCCGGCCGCCCACTCGGGCAACGGCCTTGCCATTGAAGGCGTAGTCGGCGCTACCTGTTTTCACTACGCCAATGCGATGTTTTGGACAGTCATGGCGGTGATCTACCAGGACGACGGGATTCATGGATGTTCTCCTTGGGCGGGGGCGGTGCGGGATTCCAGGTCCATTTCGGGGGGCCATTGGACTTTGGGGGCTAGGCGGTCGAACGGGTTGGAAAAGTCTTTTGTGTTCCAGTCAACGGAGCTATGCACGAACGCTGGAATAGCTTGGATACCGTCCTGCATGAAAAGCTTTGCAAGCTCCCAGTACTGCTTCCCTTGTTCGAGATCACAGGAAAAAAATACCCGGTCGATTACCTCATCAGTTTCCGGGTTGCGAACTGATAACAGGATGTTTTCAATAAGTCCGCCGGCCCCCATGGGTCTGTAGATACGATAGACCTCTGCCGTAAGATCATCCCAGTTGTAGGCGACAGGCTTAACTCCCCAATTTCTTCTGCCTAAAGGGAGAAGTCGATCGAATCGGTATTGGTAGAAGTAGACCTTTCGACGAGCCCTGTTGAAGCGAATAGGTTCGTTGCACGGTGTTTCTATTTCCATTCTTATGTATGGGATCATGGCCCAATAACAAAACAAGTGTGTGGAAATGCCGATTCCAATAGTGTCCAATCTAATTTCTGATGGTGAGATCAATAATTCCAGTATCGGCGGAAGTGTCACGAATAAGCTCAGTAGCGTTATTATGATTCCTGTTACAATCCAATAGCCTCTGATTCTTATCGTCCTTCTGGTGAGCTCCATGTAGATACTATTCACATGGTTGGGTGGTATGTCCAGTTGAGCGGTGATGCCATCCGTTTTGGCTGGAGTGTTTGGGCCGGGTAAGTTGTAAATCCTACCCCGTGGGCGATAGACGTCTGGCATTAGATATAATCCTGGATTGTGATCTCGGCGTAACCGTCCGGGCTGTCGTAACTGCTGCAGGGTAAACACATTACGACCGCGTTATTGGACGACTACCTGCACTTCAAGGTCAGCGGCAGAGGGGGCAATGTGGTCTCGACTATAGAGGTCAGCAGCGTGGCGGGAGCTGTGCCGGTACTCGCGCAACGGCCTTGCCATTGAAGGTGTAGTCGGCGCTGTCTGTTTTCACTACGCAAATGCCATGTTTTGGGCTGTTATGGCGGTGATCTACCAGGACGACGGGATTCATGGTTGTTCTCCTTGGCCGGGGGCGGTGCGGGATTCAAGATCCATTTCGGGGGGCCATTGGACTTTTGGGGCTAGGCGTTCGAACGGGTTGGAAGAGTCTTTTGTATTCCAGTCAACGGAGCTATGCACGAACGCTGGAATAGCTTCGATACCCTCCTGCATGAAAAGCTTCGCAAGCTCCCAGTACTGCTTCCCTTGTTCGAGATCACAGGAAAAAAATACCCGGTCGATTACCTCATCAGTTTCCGGGTTGCGAACTGATAACAGGATGTTTTCAATAAGTCCGCCGCCCCCCATGGGTCTGTAGATACGATAGACCTCTGCTGTAAGATCATCCCAGTTGTGAGCGATAGGTTTAACTCCCCAATTTCTTTTGCCTAAAGGGTTAAGTCGATCGAATCGGTACTGGTAGAAGTAGACCTTTCGACGAGCCCTGTTGAAGCGAATAGGTTCGTTGCACGGTGTTTCTATTTCCATTCTTATGTATGGGATCATGATCCAATAACCAAAAAGGTATGTGGAAATGCTGATTGCAATTATGTCCAATCTAAGTTCTGATGGTGAGATCAATGCTTCCAGTATCGGTGCTACTATCAAGAAGAAGCTCAGTAGCGTCATTATGACTCCTGTTACAATCCAGTAGCCTCTGATTCTTATCGTCCTTCTGGTGAGCTCCATGTAGATACTATTGACATGGTTGGGTGGTATGTCCAGTTGAGCTGTGATGTCATCCGTTTTGGCTGGGGTGTTGGGGCCGGGTAAATTGTAAATCCTGCCTCGTGGGCGATAGACGTCTATCATTAGATATAATCCTGAATAGTGATCTCGGCGTAACTGTTCGGGCTGTGGCGATCTGGCCAGTAACTGACGAAAAGACTGGCGGCCTGGATGTTGTGTTGGGCGATCTCTGGAATGAGCTCAAGATACCCTTTGAGTTCAAGAGTGTGCGTCAGGTGAGTGGTAGGGTTTTTTATCGGGCGTTCGTTTTTATTGATAATTAAACTTTCTGGTCGGTAGTCAGTGAAATTATGTCGCTTTGAAGGAGCTATCGCATATTGTTTTGAGGTCCGTGTTGGCAAAGGGGGAGTGAAAAAGCTTTCCTCGGCTATAACTTCCCCTCCATTATAATTGGGAGAGCGGCCGTCTCCGTGTCGATGAAGTACGATAACCCACTGATAGCTCGACGTTTTCTCGGTGAACGCTGGGAGCGAGAGGTGAAACTCTATCCACTGCTTTTTTTTCGAGCCCGCTGGACCACCGACTTTAGATGTTATGGTAGAGCTCTTGAATGTGAGCGAGCTTGAGATGTTTAGCGTAGCGGCATTCAGTTCTGCGAAAGCAATATCAGCAAGTTCTGGAGTTTTCCAATGAATCTTTGGGGTCTCTTCCGCTTTGCCGAAGTAGCAGCGCATCATCCAGCGCTCGATGGTGTTTGATTCTGCGGATGCTGCATATTTGATTAAGCTGTATGTGATAATGCTAAATGCAATAGCAGCTCCGAGAGGGCCGTAAAGCAGCGGGTTGAATACTGCTGCGATTGAGGCTGCGGTTCCTAGCAGCGCTGAGAAGGCTGCGGCCTTATAATTAGTATTTGCCCAGGTGTCACCAGCCTGCTTGGACCGATAAACCGCGAGAATTGCTTGAACACCATCGAACACCCCAGAAGTAGCACTGACTAACGCTCCGATTCTGAATATTGATTGGCCCAGTGGCACGCTAGTTTGCCCTGATTTGCTCAGTATCAACCCTAGCGCCTCAATACCTCCACCGAGCACTCCAACACTTGAGCCATAAAACGCGGTCATGGCTTCAGCAGACTTCGCCCCAGTTTCCTCTTCCACTTTTTTCAGGTTCTTGCCCAGGCTGTCACTCAGCAAATACAACCCGCCCAGCGTGAGCAGCAACTCCCCACTTCCCGCCACCCCCTTCAGCCCAGAAAAACTGCGTCGCACCATCTGCGACGCCTGCAGCGCGCTGATCCGTATCCCCTCGAGCATTTTCCGCGCACCGGGCTCCAGCGTGCCCGCTGCAACCCTTATGTCTACCAGGCTCATCTGCGCCGCGTGACTGAGCTGGTTCACATTCTGGCTGACCTCCTGGAGCAGCTGCTCTCGCAGCATCTCAGCCTTGCCCTCGACCCAGACGCTGACGTCGATCAGCGTATGCGCCACCTTGGGATCGAGGACCGCTAGGCTCAACAAACCGCTCTGGATAATCGGTTGTACCTTGCGGGCGTTCATCTGGGCGCCGGCTTTCAGTTCTTCGAGGCTAGGCATCATCCGGTCTCGCGCTTTGGCCAGCGTGGCGCTTGCCTTGTTTTGCAATTCCCGAAGGTGCGCATTCTGCAGGGCGTAGTACTCGCCCAGTTTCATCTTTACCTGCAGCTCGACCAGGTGTACGCCGTTATAGAGGTACTGACTGGCGCTGTTCAGATGTCGCACGGCTTGCTGGATACCTGGGCCGAGCAGGGCCTGCAGGCGTTGACTGGCTGCATTCAACGCGCCTTGAGTTTGCGCCACCGCCTGATTGAGCTGATGACGCAGGTGAAGACGACCCTCTTCGCTGGTGATCATCTTGCTCAACGCCGCGTAGAGCTTTTCGCTGTCGTTCCAGTTGATGGGGGCGCTGGCGGAAAAACTGGGCAGCAGTGCCGCCAGTAGAAATTCATTGCGTAGCAATACGGCGCGGTAGGGTGGGCTGTTTGGGTCCTGCAGCCATTTGAGCCACAGCGCTTCGCTGGTGCCGGAGGACGGCTGGCCATGCGCTGCGCTGGTTGCAGCCGCCTCGGTGACGCCGCCAGCCAGGCAACCGGCCATGGTCTTGCTGTAGGCCACGCCTGACTCACGATCATGGCCGTCATAGTCGTATTGCTCGATCAGCGTGAACATCTGGCTTTGGCAGCGTTCGGCATAGGCGTTGGCGTTCTGGTCGATATAGGCCTGGAACTGGCGTTCCTGCCGATCGTATTCGTCCTGGAAGGCGGCACGCTGGGGCTCGTGGTAGCGCTCCTCAAGGCGTTTATCGCTTTGTTGCTCCTGCACCGCGACGAGCCGTTGCCTCTCCACCTCGGGCGCAGCAAAGGCCGGTGCCCCATCACCTGTAGTCGGGGCTCCGAACGGCGCGACTTGCTGCGCCGCCCACTGTCTGTGCGTAGCCCGAATGATCTGCAGAATTTGCGATGTCTGGAATTGGTAGGCGCGCAGCGGGTCCTCGCGCCATGCCTGGCGTTTGACGAGCCAGCTCAGGCGCTGATGGTTGTACTCCTGCACCAGCCCGACCGTGTCATCCAGCACCACGGCTAGCACGCCCTGTTCCAGTTGGTGCCTGTTCATGGCATTGACCACGAAGCCACGCAGGGCGGTTCGGCGCAACAGCCGGCTGTGAAAGCCATGTGCACTGTCGAAGGGTGCGCAAAGCTGCTGGGCGTATTCAAAGACCTGCTTGTCTACCTGCAGGTTGTCCGGGGTCATCGCCAAGCCCAGCAGTTGCGGGTGCTCACGCGCCTGAGCCAGGTCCAGGCCCTCGAAACGCTGCGCAGGTGCATGGCCGCGCTTGTACGCATCCAGCACGCTGCGCGGCCAGGCGTCACTGGAGAAGGCGAGCCAGGCCGAGCCGTAGGCTTCGCTGTCGAGGGTGAGAAAAGACGAGGGGATATCGTGGTTTTCGTTCAGGCACCGGGCGGGCAGCGAAGGCGGCGGGCCGGGCGGTGGCTCGTAGGGGTTGAAGCGGCGCAGGTGGCCTTGGTCGGTGACCTCGTAGGCCTGCCAGATGCGCTGGTCGAGCAGCACGTACAGGTAACCGGAGCGCAAGGTGCGCAGCCCCATTCGGGTTTCGACATGGGGCTCACCGGCCACGGTGCCGGCGTAGCCCGGGCGCGTGTCGGGCACCAGGGCGCGGCGCAGTGGCAGGATCGGCAGGCCTTGCCGCTCACAGGCCCTGCACGGGTCGACCGAGACTGCGGCTTCGGCGAGGGCGGTGGCGACGCGTTGGCTGATGCTCATGGGCGAACCTCTGAAGGGCCAAGGGAGGCGATCATTTGCCGCCAGTGCGCATCGTCGTGGCGGGCGAGCAGTGGCGCGAGGGGACGTTGCTGTTGCACAGCGGCGTCGATGATCTGGCGCACGTAGGGCGCGGCGTGCAGGCGAGGGTGCAGGTACAGGTGGTACAGGGCGAAAACCAGGATGTCATCGGTTGCGCTCAAGCCCAGCCTGCGAGCGTCATCTATGTGGTTGGAGGCTTTTACCGCAGCGAACGCCGGTAGCGGCCTTGGCTTCGGATCAGCAGGGCCTGATGGCAGGGCTCGCCAGGCCGCGAGGAGCATTTCGATCAACGCTACGTCGTCCTGAATGCGCAAGGCGGACGCAGGCAAGCCGCTGCGAGGACGGGCTTCACCGCTGAAACCCGCCAGCTGCGCGCCGCTGCTCACGAACAGCCAGTGCTTGATCGGCCACCAAGGCCCGCGCTCCACGTGTTCGAAGCTCGCAGCCAGCAGTTCGAGGCGCACGGGTTCGTAGAGGGGGTAGAAACGGGGCTCGCTTGCGGAACCGGGAAGCCGGCACAGCGCCGCCAGGTGCGCAGCGATTACCGGTGCCGGTGCTTCGCTCAGCAACCAGCCACACACGTGGCGCTTTCGGCGCTGGTTATCACGTTGTGCTGCATGGGCAGTCATCTTCAGCAGTGGCGGGCTCGGTTTCGCGCCGGGTGATGACAGGCAGGCCAGCACGGGGTGCAGCTGCGGGGCATGGGGCAAGTCGGCTCGAACCACCCGACTCATCGCACCTTCCCCCAACGCTTTGTTCAAGTGTGAAAGCACGGATTGGTCGCTGTTCTCGGGTATTGCCAACGGGTCGATCAGTACATGGCAGTACAGCTCTGGGGTGTGGTAGTCGGCGATGAGTTGGAGCAAGGCTTCGGTGCTCATCGGCGTCGTTCCTCGCACTGGCTGCCGGTAACGGCGGCGAGGTCCAGTGCCAGGGCGTTTCCAGCGCCTTTTGCCCCGGCTTTGGTCGGCCCAAGCAGGGTGAGTGACAGGCCATTGAGGGTGATGCCTTCGGCGTCCAGCACGATGCTGCCCCCCGGGCTTCTGAACTCGATACGTTCGCTGGCGCGGAGCTGGTAGACGGTCGTTTGCTGATCCACGCCATCGCCGACGCTGATCTTCTGGCCGCCTTTGACGAGTAGTGCGCTTTGACCACCGATGGTGACAGAGTGATTGACCCCCGTGGATTCGCAGCGGTCATTGCCGACGTGCTCGATCAGGTCGTGGCCAACCTTCACCTTGCACGTTCGCCCCGTCCGTTCGGTGCGGTCCTGGCCTATGTCCTGGCAAAGATTGTTGCCGACACTCAGCTGTTCATCATTGCCCACTTGCTCTACACGGTTGCGCCCGATGCAGGTCGACTCATCGTTGCCGACTTCTATGTTCTGGTCCCGTTGCGCATGGATATACAGTTCCTCGCGCCCCAGCTCATCCTCGAAGCGCAGCTCATTGAAGCCTGTGCCCTTGTGAGTCTGGCTCTTGATGGTCATGCGCGTCTTGTGCTGTGGCAAGTCGTAAGGGGGCAGCTGATTACCGCAGTAGGTGCGCCCGGTGATCATCGGTTGGTCCGGGTCGGCGTTGACGTAGTGGATGATCACGTCCTGGCCAATGCGCGGGATGGCCATCGAGCCCCAGCTCCCACCGGCCCAACCTTGCGAAACACGCACCCAGCAGGAACTGAATTCGTTGTTCTTGCTTTCCCGGTCCCAGGGGAAGCTGACCTTGACCCGGCCCCACTCATCGCAATAGATCTCTTCGCCGGCCGGACCGACCACGGTGGCCATGTGTGGGCCATCGATGCGCGGTTTGGGCAGCGGCTGTGGGCGCCACTCGAAGCGGCCGGGTACCAGCACTGCAGTCTGCTGGTAACGGGTACCCTGCTCGGCACCAGCGGCTTCGTCCTCCAGGCTGGAGTACTGGATGCCTTCGTGAGCCACGCTTTTCACGCGCCAGTGCACGTTGAGGTCGTCACGCTCGTGGTTGACGAGGTTGAAACTCAGGCCGGGTTGCAAGCGCTCGTCATCGCCTTCGACCTCGGCAACGCGTGCGTCATGGCGCAAACCGGTGATGCGGGTTTCGGTGAAGGGTTTGCCCACCGCGTCGCGCTTGTAGCGGCCGGGGTAATCGAAGCGTTCGTACGCCTTGGACTGGTGCTCGAGGTGAGCACCGGTGGCGCGATGCTCCTGGCGGTACTCGGGGTTGGTGAAGGTATGGTCGCGTTGCACCTGGCGTGCTGTGCGTACTTGTTCGCTGTAGTGGAAACGACGCAGGCAGGGTTCGGCCTGATAGCCGCCGCTGTTTGGGTTGTACAGCACGGTGTAGCCAGCTGCGGTTTCATCGCGCTCGACGGGGGCCAGCGCTCTATCCTTGATCACGCTGATCGTGCCCAGCGAAAGCACCCGGTCAGTGATGACCAGTTCGTGCCGTTCAGCGGTGTGCTTGAAGCGATAGACGAACCCTGCCTCGCCTGCCAGGCGGGCGAAGAAGTCGAGGTCGGTTTCGCCAGCCTGAACACAAAACTCGCGGGGTGGGTCGTCGTTTCTGATAATGAACTGGGACCGGGTAATGCCTTGGCGTTCGAGCATCAGCTCAAGAATCTGTCGTGTGGTTTTGTGCTGGAAGATGCGCCAGTTCGAGCGCAGGCTGGCCCGGGCCAGTTGCGGTTCGACCAGCGCTTTGTAGCGCGTACGATGAAAGCCGGTCTCCCCTTGAGTGAAGCTGCTGACCAGGCCGTGCACATAACGCACCGGGCGCTCGTCACGCCAGATCGTGAACAGCACAGGTTTGTCGAGCAGGTGACCGAAGTCGACAGCGTGCTCAAAACTGACCAGTTCCAGCGTCAGTGTGAACGGCTGGCTCAGTTCCTCTTTGAGGGTGAACGACACCACATCGAATTCGCCATCGCCCACGAGCGGCTCAAAGGTGTAACGCAGATCGGATTGGCTAGACACGGTTCCTCCTGGAAGCACTTTTCCAGCTACTGCTGCAAAATGAGGTCGAGCGATTCGAGTACTTCTGCGGTGAGCAGGCCCAGGCGGTAGCTGTAATAGCTGTACGCAGCTACCATGGCCAAAGCCGATATCACCAATGGACTCCACCAAGGCAGCCAATCGCGTGGCTTTTTGTACGGGCGCATGACGACATTGGTGTAAGGGTCGCAAACGTCTTCAGGCACGGGCCCGCGAAGTTGGCGGATGATGCCGTGAAGTTCCGTTATCAGTGCGTCCAGCAGTTCATCACCTTTGGGCTCTAGGGCGTATTTGCCTTTCAGGCCAAAGCACAGGCACAAGTAGAGAAATTCCAGAACATCCTGGAAACGCTCAGGCTCTTGCATCATGCGCGAAAGCACCGCGAATATTTTTTCGCCACCCTGAGTGTCCTGATGAAAATCGCTGAGCAATGTTCGGCCACTCCAGACGGAGTTGCTGCCCCACGGTGTGGCCATGACGATTTCGTCGAGGTGCAGGCACAAGGCATAGGAGTAGGCCTGCATCTGGATAGCGTCGTAGCCGCGCTGGCCCACCTCTTCGAGAATGGCGCAAATCTGCGTGTGCACCTGCTGGCGTAGCGCCGCGATATGGGGGAGTGCGTCCAGGGTGCGAAGGCGCATGGCCAGGCCGAACAGCGGCATGGCTGCATCGACCATCAGGTTGCTGTGGCCGCCCCTCAGCTGGAATTGCGGGTCGGCTGGATAGCCGCAAACGTTGATTTCAGGGCCCGCTGAAGAGCCTTGAGCCGATGAGGGGGGATCGCCCCACACCGCCTGTTTGAGCAGCAGATTTGCTCGGCGCTCGGTTACGTCGTAAGGAGGAGTGTTCGAATCGTCCGTTTCAGTGCAACGCCTCGTTTTATCTGGCATTGGTAATCCTCGCGCACTGTTAGTGTCCATGTTTTAGCTGTGGACCTAACACTAACGGGGAACTGAATCTTAGTGCAGATTTTAGCGTCCTAAAATGATGTAGGAATTGTCGCCAATATATGTTTGTAATTGTTGCAGTGAAAATAAACGGCAACAATTAATCAACAGGAAGTACCCGTTGGCAACAGGGCCAATTCAGTCAGGTTTGCGCAACGTCTTCTGCTTCAGAATATACAGGCTGACCAGCACCGCACTGGTCAGCATGAATGCCCGCGCCCAAAACAGGGGTACCAGGAAGCACGACAGGCCGATGCTCGCCCACATCAGGCCGATGGCGTATACCTTGCCCTTCAAGGGGATACCTTCACCGCTCAGGTAGTCACGGATCCACGGCCCCAGGGTGGGGTGGTTGACCAGCCAGTGATGAAAGCGTGGCGAGCTGCGGGCGAAGCAGGCCGCCGCCAGCAGCAGAAAAGGGGTGGTGGGCAACACCGGCAGGAAGATCCCCAGCACCCCCAGCGCAACGCTGAGCCAGCCGATGGCCAGCAGCAGGTAGCGCACAGCCGACTCAGTGGTGGCGGGGCTTGAGCAGCGCAGGCTTCTCGTCAGGCGCGTGCAGCAGCAGGAACAACGCGCTCAGCGCCTCTGGGATCTGCACGATCATGTCGTCCTGCAGGTTGGCGTTGCTGGCGATGTCGGCGAACTCCGGCTGCTCGTCGAACAGGCCCGAACCGACCATGATCGGCAGCAGCATCTCGCTGACTTCTTCTTCGGCGTTCTCGAACCAGGCCTCTTCACGCAGGAAAACGCCTTCCATGAAGCCGATGCACCAGCCGCGCAGGTCGGAGTCGTCCGGCTCGTCGGTCAGGTCCAGGTCGCACGGCAGGTCGAATTCTTCGTCGCTGGCCAGCTGACGGGCGATGTGGCCCTTCAGTGCCACCAAGGTAGCTTCGATCTCGGTGCGCTGGGCATCGCTGGCGTAATGAGGCTCTTCGGCGAACAGTGCGTCGATCCATTCACGCTCGGGGACGTCTTCCGAGCAGATCGACAGCGCGGTCAGGTAGCCGTGGGCGGCGACGTAGTCCAGCGCTTCTTCGTGCAGCTCGTCGGCGTCGAGGAAGGCTTGCAGGCGGGTCAGTTGCTCGGCGAAGGACATTACAGGGCTACCTTGGGGAATAAACGATAGTGAATTCTAGCACCTTGCGGCGATGGCGGGGCAAAGGGAACGTCTGTCACCGGGCATCCTGTACAGGCTGGCACTGGGGTATACTTCGCGGTTTTTCACCCAGGGGCGGGTTTCCCCGGCTTCTGGCAAAAGCCGCTTACGCATTTGGCGTGTGCGGAGCGGGTTTTTCGTCCAGCCTGTGTCCAGGATGGTACGGCGATTTGTGGAGTTGCACATGCTCGAACAGGCTCAGCGCGTTCTCAAGGATATCTTCGGCTACGACAGTTTCCGTGGGCGCCAGGCAGCAATCATCGAATGCGTGGCCAATGGTGGCGATGCCCTGGTGCTGATGCCCACCGGCGGCGGCAAGTCGCTGTGTTTCCAGGTGCCGGGGTTATTGCGCCCGGGTTTGACCGTAGTGGTGTCGCCGCTGATCGCGCTGATGGACGATCAGGTCGCCACGCTCGATGAACTCGGGGTCGCGGCGGCGGCCCTGAACTCCACCCTCAGTGCCGAGCAGCAGCGTGATCTGGCCGGGCGGCTGCGCCGCGGTGAAGTGAAGATGCTGTACCTGGCGCCTGAGCGCCTGGTGCAGCCGCGGATGCTGGATTTCCTGCGCGGCCTGGACGTTTCCCTGTTCGCCATCGACGAGGCCCACTGCGTTTCGCAATGGGGCCACGACTTCCGCCCCGAGTACCTGCAACTGGGCCAGCTGGCCGAGCTTTTCCCGCATGTGCCACGCATCGCCCTTACCGCCACCGCCGACATGCGCACCCGTGAGGAAATCGTCCAGCGCCTGCACCTGCAGGGCGCCGAGCGGTTCCTGTCGAGCTTCGACCGGCCCAATATCTTCTACCGCATCGTGCCCAAGGAGTCGCCGCGCAAGCAGTTGATGGCCTTCCTCGGCGAGCGCCGCGGCAATGCCGGCATCGTCTACTGCCTGTCACGCAAGAAGGTCGATGAGACCGCCGCCTACCTGTGCGCCCAAGGCTTCCCGGCGCTGCCGTACCACGCCGGCCTGGCTGCTGAAACCCGTTCGGCCAACCAGCATCGCTTCCTCAACGAGGAAGGGCTGATCATGGTCGCCACCATTGCGTTCGGCATGGGCATCGACAAGCCCAACGTGCGCTTCGTCGCCCACCTCGACCTGCCCAAGTCGCTCGAGGCTTACTACCAGGAGACGGGGCGTGCCGGCCGGGATGGCCTGCCGTCCGATGCCTGGATGGCCTACGGCCTGCAGGACATGGTGATGCTCAAGCAGATGCTGCAGAACTCCGACGGGGACGAGCGCCACAAGCGCGTCGAGCAACACAAGCTCGATGCCATGTTGGCGCTGTGCGAGGAAACCCGTTGTCGCCGCCAGGCGTTGCTGGCCTATTTCGATGAAGTCCTCGAACAGCCGTGCGGGCATTGCGACAACTGCGTCGACCAGGTCCAGACCTGGGACGCCACTGAGCCTGCGCGCCAGGCGCTGTCGGCGGTGTTCCGTACCGGCCAGCGGTATGGTGTCGGCCACCTGATCGATGTGCTGCTTGGCAAGGATACCGAAAAGGTACGCAATTTCGGCCACGAGAAACTGTCGGTGTTCGGTGTTGGCAAGGCGATGGCCGAGGTCGAATGGCGCTCGCTGTTCCGCCAGTTGGTGGCGCGCGGCCTGGTCGACATCGACCTGGAAGGCTACGGTGGCCTGCGCCTGTCCGACAGCTGCCGGCCGCTGCTGCGCGGCGAAGTGACCTTGCAGTTGCGTCGCGACCTCAAGCCCCAGACCGTGGCGAAAACGTCCTCGGGCGGCGGCAGCCCGGCCAGCCAGTTGGTGCGCGCCGAGGAGCGCGAACTGTGGGACGCGCTGCGCACGTTGCGCCGCAAGCTGGCCGAAGAGCACAGCGTGCCGCCTTATGTCATCTTCCCGGACTCCACGCTGCTGGAGATGCTGCGTAGCCAGCCTACCAGCCTCAGCGACATGGCCCAGGTCAGCGGCGTGGGTGCGCGCAAGCTGGAGCGCTACGGGCAGGCCTTCCTCGAAGTGCTCAATGACGCCGGTGGCACCACGGAGGCGCCCAAGGTGGTACTCGATCTGCGCCACGAACTGGTCAGCCTGGCCCGTGCCGGCATGACCCCGGCGCAGATCGCCGGCCAGCTCAATTGCAGCGAAAAGAACGTCTACGGCTTGCTGGCCGAAGCCATCGGCCGTCAGGAGCTGAGCCTGGACCAGGCGCTGGACTTGCCAGAAGACTTGCTGATGGAGGTGCAGGATGCCTTCCTCGATGGCGAAGGCGAGCTGCCGCCGGTCTCGGCCATTGCCCCGCTGTTCGGCGCGCGCCTGCCCGAAGGTGTGCTGTACTGCGTGCGTGCTGCGCTGGCGGCTGAGTTCGAGCTCTGATGATGGAAGACATTTCGGACATCCACTGATCAATGTCATCCTTTTTGACGACTTTCAGACATTTCCGGGCGGGGCAGCCTTGCCTGATGGCCCGGGGCATGGTTAGCTGACTAATAATTAGTTCTAGTCAATGAGTTGTTTATGCCCCTGACCGACAACCAACACCGTTTCGGCATGCAGCTGGCCCAGATGTCCCGTGGCTGGCGCGCCGAACTGGATCGCCGCCTGGCCGGGCTCAACTTGTCCCAGGCGCGCTGGCTGGTGTTGCTGCACCTGGCTCGTTTCGAAGAAGCGCCTACCCAGCGCGAGCTGGCCAAAAGCGTCGGCGTTGAAGGCCCGACCCTGGCGCGTCTGCTGGACAGCCTGGAAAGCCAGGGCCTGGTTCGACGCCAGGCGGTGCTTGAGGACCGGCGGGCGAAGAAGATCCAGCTGTGTCCTCCGGCAAAGCCGCTGATCGAGCAGATCGAAACCATCGCCAATGCCTTGCGCCTGGAATTGTTCACCGGGGTTGATGAGGCTGACCTGGACGTGTGCATGCGCGTGCATGCAAAGATTCTGGCCAACCTGGAAAAGTCCTGAGGCCCGATTCGGGCTTCAAGCTTAGAACGTGTTCCCCAGGTTCAAGTAGATTGCCTGCTCATCCGCCGTGTTGGCGCCGTAGCTGAGGCTCAGTGGCCCCAGGGGCGTGTCCAGCCCCAGGAAGATACTGGCGGCATTGATGTAGCCACTGTCGAACTCATTGTCATTGTTCCACGCCCGTCCGCGCTCCAGGGACCCGCCGATGTAGAGTGGAAAGTCCAGCGGCAGATAGGAACGCGGCGTGAGGCGGCGGTAATAGACCATGCGCAGCAGGCTCACGTTCTGCCCGGATACCGAGTCCTGGCGGAACCCGGACAGTTGCCGTGCCCCGCCAAGCACAAAGCTCGACGTCACCACCTCGGTGTCGTCGAGCGTGCGACCATACCCCCCACCGAGCACCAGCGTGTTCGGCCCGCTGCTCAATGCCTTGTCCAGATTGAACATCCATTGGCGGTAGTCCGCGTCCGAGTCCAGCGATTTGTCGTATTTGCGCAGGGTCAGGCCTATGTTCTCGCCACTGTGGGGGAAGTACACATTGTCGAGCGTGTCGAACGAGTATTTCAGCTCGTAGAAGCCTTCGTTGAAACTGACCTTGGGCAGGTCCTGTTCGCCGATGCGCACCTCGGCCTCGCCCCAGGCCTTGCCCGCACCCAGGCGCACTTCGCCATAGGTGCCGATCTGGCGGCCGATGTTGAGGCCAAAGCCATAGCGTTCGAGGCGGTATTCGGCTATCGGATCGCTGTCCAGGGTGGCTTCGATATTCTGCGAGCCGAAGTCCAGATAAGGGGCGATGAAGTAGCGTGAACCCACGTCAAGTGGCTGGTAGAACTCGCTGTAAAGCTCTTGCTTGTCCCCGATCTGCGCGCGCGTCAGCCACTCGGCGCCCAGTTGGTTGATACCGTTGACCCGATAGCTGGCGCCCAGGTTGAAGGCACTGTCCCCGCGCAGGTCATCCGACAGGTTCAGGCCCAGGCGCAGGTAATCGGTGCCGCCGCGCTTGCCGCGGGCGTTGATCACCAAGGTGTTGTCGTTGCCTTTGTGGACCACGCGGTATTGCACGCGGTCGAAGTAGTCCAGGCCATACAAGGTGCCCATGTCGGTTTGCAGGCGGTCGAGCTCCAGCGGCTCGCCGATCGGCTGGCGGATGTAATAGCGAATCACGTCATCGCTGACCTTGGAGTCGTTCTCCACCTTGATGGCGGTGATCACCGGGGTGCGTTGGCGCGGTGAGCGTGCCATGGCCAGTTCGGCATCCCCTTCAGGCTGGCGCAGGGCAGCCAGGCGAGGGTCGAGCAGGCGGGTTGCGCGGTAGCCGGCTTCGATCATGTCGCGCGCGCGGCCGAAGTCGGTGACGCCGAACGCCGCCAGCTGTGGCTGGATGAGGATGTCATCTCTGTGCAAACTGGCCAGCTGCTCTTCGGAATTGCGCCGGGTCATCAGCGTGATGGACTGGTTGAGTACGTCCACCACCGTGGCCAGTTGTTTGCGGTCACGCAGCGGGGTGCCGATATCGACCACGATGGCCAGGTCAACGCCCATGTCCCGGGCTACATCCACGGGTATGTTGTCGACCATGCCGCCATCGACCAGCAGGCGCCCATCAAGCTCGACCGGGGCGAATACCGCCGGGATCGACATGCTGGCGCGGATCACTTGGGGCAGGTGGCCGCGGCGGAATACCACCTTCTCGCCGCTGGCGATGTCGGTTGCCACGGCGCGGAACGGTATCGGCAATTTGTCGAAATCGCGGGTATCGGCGGTGTGGGCCAGCTTGCTTTCCAGCAGCAGTGCGAGGTTCTGGCCTTGAATCACGCCCAGTGGCAGGCCGAGGCTACCGTCGTCTCTAAAACTCAGCTTCTGCTTGACCAGAAAGTCGCGGTCGTCCTGCTTGCGCCGGAAGGGCACGTCCTTGCGCGGCGGGGCATCGGACAAGGCTTCCTGCCAGTCCAGCGTGGTGGCGAGCTTTTCCAGCTCCTCGACGCTGTAGCCGGACGCATACAGGCCGCCAACCACGGCGCCCATGCTGGTGCCGGCGATGGCGTCGATGCGCACGCCCTGTTCCTCCAGGGCCTTGAGCACGCCGATGTGGGCCAGGCCACGGGCGGCGCCCCCGGAGAGTACCAAACCGACCTTGGGGCGTGCCGCCTCGGCGAGCACGGTGAAGGAGCTGAGCGTCAGCAGGAGGCAGAACAGCAGGCGGCGCATCGTGAGTCTCAAACAGGGGGCTAAAGACCGCTAGTATAAGCGGCCATCACCTGGAGAAAGCGCACCATGGCCGACAACAAGCCGGAAATCATCATCACCTATTGCACGCAGTGCCAATGGCTGTTGCGCGCCGCCTGGCTCGCCCAGGAACTGCTCAGCACCTTCGCCGATGACCTGGCCAGGGTGGCGCTGGAGCCCGCTACCGGCGGTACTTTCCGCATCACTTGCAATGGCGTGCAGATCTGGGAGCGCAAGGCTGACGGTGGCTTCCCTGAGGCCAAGGTGCTCAAGCAGCGTGTGCGTGACCAGATCGACCCGCAGCGCGACCTTGGGCACAACGACCGCTGATCAGGCGCCCTCGGCCACGGTGCGTGGCCTGGGCGGCTGCTCGGCGGCAAGGCGGCTGGAGAGCACGATGGCGAAGATGATCAGTGCACCGCCCAGCAGCATGCGCAGGGTTGGGGTTTCGGCGAACACCATCCAGGCAACAGCGATGCCGTAGATCGGTTCCATGCCGAAAACCAACGCGGCAGTACGTGCCTTGATCACCGCCAGGCTGGCGACGAACAGGCTATGGGCGACGCCCGTGCAGAAAACCCCCAGCAGGGCGATCCACAGCCAATCCATGGGCTTTACCGTACCCAGGCCATGCGCAGCGAACGGCAGCAGGCACAGGCCGACCACGAGGTTTTGCCACAGCGCTGCCTGAACGGCAGGCAAGCGCCCGGAGCCTGCCCGGTTGGTCAGCGACAGTAGCGAAAACAGCAGGCCGGAAAGCAGGGCCCATAGCAGCCCGCCCGTGGCGTCGCTGGCCAGGTCGAAAGAGGGCGTCACCAGCACCAGGCCGATACTCACCAGCAACACCAGCAGCGCTTCGTTGCGGCGGATGCGTTCACGGAACAGCAGCCCTTCGAGCATCACGGTGAATGCCGGGAAACTGGCGAAGCCGAGGGTGGCGATAGCCACGCCACCGACTTTGACGGCGATGAAGAAGCTGACCCAGTGGCCGGCCAGTAGCACACCGCCCAGCAAGAGGCGCTGGACGTCCTGGCGGCGCAGGCGCTGCCAGCCTGGGCCGGCGATGCTGGCGAACAGCGCAAGGGCAAGCACGGCAAAGGCGGCACGGCCGAAGACGATGATGGCTGGGCTCGCGCTGGCGGCCAGTTTGCCAAAGACGCCGGTCAGGCCGAAGAACAGTGCGCCGATGTGCAGGGCGCCCAGGGCGGTACGGTGGTTCATGGTGGTCCTTTGAAATCCGTCTGGTCAGGCCCGGCCTTGTCGTGCGGTTACCCCAACTGGCCGGGGCAGGCACAGTGTAAAGCCGCTGCCAAGCCCGGTCTGTCGCCACCCTAGCGTGGTTTGTCGCCAGATTCTCGTCGCAATGCACTCGGCACGCATCCGAACATGCGCAGCATCGCCGCCGAAAACGCACTTTGTGAGCTGTACCCCACCTGCGCGGCGATCTCTCCCATCGGCAGCAATGTCTGGGTAACCAGTTCGCGCGCCTTGAGCAAGCGCCGCTGGCGGATGTAATCCATGGGCGTCATGCCGCACTCGGCCGTAAATCGCGCATGCAGCCGCGCACTGGACAATCCGGCGATGCGCGCCAGGTCGGCGACCTGCAGCGGGTAGGCTGCATGCTGCTCGATGTGGCTGTCGAAAGCGGCGTAAGGCAGGCGATGGCTGGGTGTGACATTGGCCGACGCCGCAGGGTTGAGGCAGGCCAGCAACAGCGCTGCGCCTTGGCGGGCGATCAGCGGGTCGTCCACCGGGCTTGCCGCCAGCCAGTCCACCAGTTGCTGTTGGCGAGGGTCCAGGCCCAGCGCGCCAGAACGGTCCAGCAGCCGGCGGCTGGCGTCGGCATGCTCGCCGAGTTGCTCGTCCAGCCAATGGTCGCTCGGTACATCGAGCACCAGGCAGTGGCTGCCAGTATCGCTGCCACAGGTATGGTGAGCACCGGCGGGCACCACGATCAGGCCTTGACGGTCGATCCGTGCCCCGTGCCCTTGTACCTCGAAATCCAGCCGGCCGCGCAGGCCGAATACCAACTGTGGGTGGTCGTGGCTGTGAGCGATCACGTCATCGCGGTAGTGGCGAAGGGAAAGAATCGGGCCGGCGGCCATGGTGGGTCCTCGCAGGGCAGAGCGCCATTGTGCATCAATCCTGGCTGGTCAGCACCGGTCACATCGCTGCCACCAGCCTGTCATGTACCGATGCCAGTCTCCAGCAAACAGCGCCGGAGCCCGCCCCATGACCCATGCCGAACTCTCTCGCCCGTCGCGCAAGCAGCGCGTACGCACCCTGTGGATCTCTGACGTGCACCTGGGCACCCGCGACTGTCAGGCCGAACACCTGTCGCGCTTCCTCAAGGGCTACCAGGCCGACCGTATCTACCTGGTCGGCGACATCATCGATGGCTGGAAGCTGCGTGGCGGCATCTACTGGCCCCAGGCCCACACCAATGTGATCCGCCGCTTGTTGACCCTGAGCAAGCGCGGCACCGAGGTGATCTACGTGACGGGCAATCATGATGAGTTCCTGCGGCGCTACTCCAGGCTGGTTCTGGGCAACATCCACCTGGTGGACGAGGCTGAGCACCTCACGGCCGATGGCCGTCGGTTGCTGGTGATCCATGGTGACCAGTTCGATGTGATTACCCGCTACCACCGCTGGCTAGCGTTCCTTGGCGATCGTGCCTATGAATGCACCTTGGTGCTCAACCGCTGGCTCAACCATTGGCGGGCCCGCTACGGGTATGGTTATTGGTCACTTTCGGCCTACCTCAAGCACAAGGTCAAAGGTGCGGTGAACTTCATCAGCGATTTCGAGGATGCCATAGCCCATGAGTGCACCCGTCGTGGCTTTCACGGGGTGGTGTGCGGGCATATCCACCATGCCGAAATCCGCAAGGTCGGGAACGTGGATTACCTTAACTGTGGCGATTGGGTGGAGTCCTGCACTGCGCTGATCGAGCATTGGGATGGCAGCATCGAGCTGTACCGGTTGGCCGACGCCCAGCTACGGCAGGCAGAGGGCGTGGCGGCGTCGCGCGAACCTGCGTGACCGCCGCCCGGGCAACTAGAGGCTGATCCTGCCCAGCAGAATGTCGCGGAACATGGCGAAATCGCCAATCAGGCTGTACAGCGGATGCTTGAAGGTCGCTGGCCGGTTTTTCTCGAAAAAGAAGTGCCCGACCCAGGCAAACCCATAGCCGAACACCGGCACCGCCAATAGCAGCAGCCATTTGCCGCTGGCGATGGTGTACGCCAGCAGGGCGATCACCAGGCTGGTGCCGACGAAGTGCAGGCGCCGACAGGTGGGGTTGCTGTGCTCCCCCAGGTAATAGGGGTAGAACTCGGCAAAACTGCGAAACTGCGCTGAGCTGTTCATGGGCAGTGCTCCAGGATTGACACTTTTTGACAGGATACACGGCGTGGAGCCTGAATCGAGTCTAGAGTCATTGGCGGAGCCTACCAGTGACAATAGGCGCCAAATGAGTATCCTTGGGGTTAACCGCATGAAGCGGTCAGCATAAGAAGCCTGTCATGAGCGAGAGAACCACGTCAGCCAGCTGGGCATCAGGGATTGTGAAGGCGCTCGAGCTGGAAGGGCTCGATTGCCCGGCCATGTTCGAGCAGCTCGGCCTGGATTTCGCTGCCCTCGACGACCCCGATGCGCGCTTCCCGCAGGATGCCATGACCCGCCTTTGGCAACTGGCTGTAGAGCTGTCGGGCAATGAAGCGATTGGCCTGAACATGGCACGGGTGGTCAGGCCGGCTTCTTTCCATGTGGTGGGCTACGCGTTGATGTCCAGCCGCACCTTGGCCGAAGGTTTCGAGCGCCTGGTGCGCTACCAGCGCATCATCGCCGAAAGCTCCGATCTGAGCTTCCGCCTGGGGCCTGAGGGGTATTCGCTGATCCTCACCGTGCACGGTGATCACCTGCCGCCGACGCGGCACAGTGCGGAGGCTTCGCTGGCCTGTGCGCTGGCGCTGTGCAAGTGGCTCAGCGGGCGACCCATCCAGCCGCGGCGGGTACTGATCCAGGGGCCTCAACCCAAGGACGTCGAGCCCTACAAGGTGGCTTTCCATTCCCCGCTGGTGTTCGGTGCGCCCCACGATGCGCTGGTGTTCGAACGCGCCGACATGGAAGCTGCGCTCCCTACCGCCAATGAGGCCATGGCCATTCTGCACGACCGGTTTGCCGGGGAATACCTGGCACGCTTCTCTGAAAGCCGGGTGACCCACCGGGTGCGCCAGGTGCTTTGCCGCATCCTGCCTCAGGGCGAACCGAAGCGGGAAACCCTGGCCCAGGCGTTGCACCTGTCCCAGCGCACGCTGCAGCGCCGCCTGCAGGAGGAGGGCACCAGCTTTCAGGCATTGCTGGACGACACCCGTCGTGAGCTGGCCGAGCAGTACCTCGCCCAGCCCGGCATGACCTTGCTGGAAACCGCCTACCTGTTGGGGTTCGCTGACCCGAGCAACTTCTACCGGGCCTTCCGCCGCTGGTTCGACGTTACCCCCAGCGAGTACCGCGCCCGTCTGGGCGCGGACCCCGAGGCGGTCAGTGACGCCAAAACGCCGGCATGCACAGCACCAGCACCGTGATGATCTCCAGGCGGCCGAGCAGCATCCCGCCGGCAAGAATCCACTTGGCAGCGTCCGGCAGCATGGCGTAGTTGCCTGCCGGGCCGATCACTTCACCCAGGCCCGGGCCGACGCCTGAAACGGTTGCCGCGGCGCCGGTCAGTGCGGTCATCCAGTCCACGCCCAGCAGCGACAATAGCAACGCCATCACGCAGATGGTGATCGCGAAGAAGAACGAGAAGGTCAGGATCGAGCGCACGATCTCTTCGTCCAGGCGATGGCCGTTGTATTTCTGCTTGATCACCGCACGTGGATGGATCAACTGGTTGAGGCTGGCCTTGAGCAGGATGTAGGCCACTTGGAAGCGGAAGATCTTGATACCGCCGGCGGTCGAACCAGAGCAGCCACCGACGAAGCCCAGGTAGAAGAACAGCATCAGCGAAAAATTGCCCCACAGGCTGTAATCGCCCAGGGCGAAACCGGTAGTGGTGACCACGGAGGTCACGTTGAACGCAACGTGGCGCAGGGCATCGAGCCAAGGCAGGTTGGTGGTGACCCAGTACCAGGTGCCCAGCACCAGCCAGGTGACCACCAGCAAGCCAAGCAGCCCCTGGACCTGCTGGTCGCGAATCAGTGCCCTGCGGTTGCCGCGAAGGGTGGCCACGTACAAGGCGAAGGGCAGGCTGCCCAGAATCATCACGACCACCGCGACCCAGTGCACGGCAGGGATGTCCCACTTGGCCAGGGACTGGTCAGAGGTGGAGAACCCCCCGGTGGAAATGGCTGACATGGCGTGGTTGATGGCGTCGAACGGCTTCATGCCGGCCCACCAGAAGGCCAGGGCGCCAAGCACCGAGAAGCAGACGTACACCCCGACGATCGACTTGGCGACCATGTGTGAGCGCGGCATGACCTTTTCCGAGCGGTCGGACGATTCGGTCTGGAACAGGCGCATGCCACCGATGCGCAGCAGCGGCAGGATCGCCACCGCCATGGCGATGAAGCCGATACCGCCGAGCCAGTGCAGCATCGAGCGCCACATCAGGATGCCCGGCGACATGGTATCCAGCCCGCTGAGCACGGTGGCACCCGTGGCAGTGATGCCGGACATGCTTTCGAAGAAGGCGTCGGTGTAGCTGATGTGCTGGGTCAGCAGGAAGGGCAGGGCGGCGAATACGCCTACCACCAGCCAGCTGCTGACGGTCAGCAGGTACATGTCGCGCGGACGCAGGTGCACATGCTCCGGACGGCCCTGGACGATCAGGAGCAAGCCTGCAACGAAGGTGATCAGGCTTGACCAGAGGAACGACGGCATGTCGCCGGTACGTTCGAAGATCACCAGCGTCGCCATGGGTACGACCATGCTGACCGCCAGGGTGATCAGGAAGATGCCGATGATGAAACCAATGATCCTTAAGGTCGGCAACGCCATGTGATCTGCTCTGACTTTGAACGAAGGGGCGCCATTCTACCTATGGGCCTGCCAGCTGCAAGCCGAGAGCTACCCGCAGGCAGAAATGGCAGTGTGCACCGGGTGGCTTCTGCGTGGCGCTTGCAGCTTGTGGCTTGCAGCTTGAGAATGGCCGCACATTCAACTGCCAGGAGGGTAGCCGATGGAGGCTCTCGACGCATTGCTCAACCGTGTATCCGTGCCACGCCTGACTGAACCTGCGCCTAATGCCGCCCAGCGCGAGGCGCTGTTCCAGGCTGCGCTGCGCGCGCCCGATCACGGCCAGCTGCGGCCATGGCGCTTTCTGACCATCGAAGGCCAGGGCCGCGACAAGCTCGGCGAGCTGTTTGCCGAAGCGGTGCAGAACAAGGGCGATGCCACCCAGGCTGCGCTGGACAAGGCCCGCGCCATGCCGTTGCGTGCGCCGCTGCTGATCGTGGTGATCGCCAAGCTGCAGGAGCACTACAAGGTGCCGATGTCAGAACAGCGCCTGGCCGCTGGCTGTGCCGCGCATGGCATTCTGATTGCCGCGCATGCCCAAGGCATCGGTGCCGTGTGGCGTACCGGCGACATGGCCTTCGATGTCCATGTGCACAAGGGCTTGGGGCTGGGCGAGAACGAAGAGTTGATCGGCTACCTGTATGTCGGCACGCCGCTGGCCGAGCCGCGTACGGCGCCAGTGCTGCAAACCGCCGAGTTCGTCAGCGCCTGGGGCCAGTAACGCCAGGGCCGCTGTGGCTTGATCGCCGGCAAGCAGGCCCCCGCAAGGTGGTTTGCGTCAACGTTTTTGACATTGGGTAAGGCAGCTGCTCCCACTGGTGCGGGAGCGCTGAATTCAGCTGCCAACCTCCACTTCCAGCGGCAACTCCAGGCGCGCGACAAAACCACCCTGTGGGTGGTTCGCAAGTACCAGGCTCCCGCCATGGCGCTCCGCCGCCTTGCGCGCGATCGCCAGCCCCAGGCCATGCCCCGCTGCTTCCTGCCCGGGGGCACGGAAGAAGGGCTCACCCAGCTGCGCCAGGTGCTCGGCAGACACCCCAGGCCCATGGTCACGCACACTCACGACGATGCGCCCCTGCTCGCGACCGGCGCGCACTTCGATCGGCTGCCCCTGTGGGTTGAAACGCAAGGCATTGCGCAGCAGGTTGTCAACGGCACGTTCAATCAGCGTTGGCCAGCCTTGCAAGGTCAAGCCCGGTTGCGCCTCCAGCCGAACGTCCTGCTCTGGCGCGCTGAGCTGTGCGTCCTTGCGCACGCTGCCCAGCAGGGCGTTGAGGTCGACCGTTTCGGCGTGAGACTGTTCGGCATCGACCCGGGCCAGCGTGAGGATCTCGCTGATCAGGTCCTCCAGGCGGTCACATTCGCGGGTCAGGCGCGGCCACAAGGCTTGGCGTTGCTCGGCTTCAGCCCGTTCGGCGAGCGCCAGGGCGATGCGCAGGCGTGCCAGCGGTGAGCGCAGTTCGTGGGAAACGTCGCGCAGCAACTGGCGCTGGCTGCCGATCAGGCTCTGCAGGCGGGCGCCCATCTTGTTGAAGTCCTTGGCCAGCACGCCGAACTCATCGCGCCGTGCAGCCAGGCGCGCCAGGCTGTTCTGCTGGTAGCTGGCCTGTCCAAGGTCGTGCACGGCACTGCGCAAGCGGCTCAGAGGGCGGGTGATGGACAGGGTCACCAGCAGGCTGAACAGGGTCAGCACCACCAGGGCTATACCCAAGGCACTCAACGGCCAGAGCAGGCTCTCGCGGTGCCAGGCATCCAGTTCCGGGTGTGGGATTCGGTAGATCAGCAGGTACGTCTCGCCGCTCTCGGGGCTGGTGTACTCCTCGGTCAGGCGACGCCACGGCAGGTGCCGCTCGTCATTGTGCTGGCGCGCCTCGAAGGCTGCGGCACGGCGCGGGAAGGTACCGGGCACCACCGCCTGGCCACTGTCGTCGAGTACCTGTACATCGATCTTGAAGCGCTGCTTGCGACGTTCGAGGAAATGCTGGGCCGACGCCAGGCCTTGGTGTTCATAGTGCTTGACCCAACGGCTGGCGAGGTTGCTGAGGCCGGGGTGGCGGCTGAGTATCCAGGCATCCTGGTTGAGCATGTGGCCCAGCAGGATCGACAGGCCTGCGACCAGGGTGATAGCCAGCCAGAAACTGGCCAGGATGCGCCAGAACAGAGAACGCAAGAGCACCTCCTAAACGGGAAAAGCCCGGCCCGCTTGGGGGCGGGCCGGGCATGGGTGGGACAGCTTACTGGGCCTTGGCGGCTTTTTCAGCTTTCCAGGCCTGGAATTCCTTCCATTCAGCCTTGCGTGCTTCGCGGGCTTTCTGCAGTTCGTCGAACTTCTTTTGCTGCTCTGGCTTGAGCAGGGCGCGGACCTGGCTGTCGGTCTTGTCGCGGCTGGCCTTGAGTTCGTCTTTCATGGCTTTCTGGTCTGCTGCTGGCAGTTTGGCCAGGTAGCGTTCGGTGATGTCGTGGCGGTTTTTCATCTGCTCGCCCATCAGCTTGCCAATCTGCTGGCGCTGGTCGCGGCTCAGGTCCAGTTGGGCGAAAGGCGCGTCACCGCGATGATGCGGGCCGTCGTGACGCGGGCCGCCGTCGGGCATGGCCATGGCCACGGTCGGCAGGGCAGCGGCGAACATCAGGGCGATCAAGGTCTTGCGCATGGTGTCTCTCCTGTCATGGGCCGGTGGTTACCGGATGAGCTCAGTTTAGGGAGATCAAGGTCAGGCGCGGTCAGCGAACGGTAAAGGCTGGGTAAAGAAGGGGCTTTGAGCTGCAAGCTGCAAGCTGCAAGCTTCAAGCTTCAAGCTTCAAGCTTCAAGCTTCAAGCTTCAAGCAAGAGCAAGAGCAAGAGCTTCAAGCAAGAGCAAGAGCAAGAGCAAGAGCAAGAGCGAGCGCGCACGCTGGGCTTTTTCTTGCAGCTTGCAGCTTGCAGCTCAGAGACTGTAGTAGTAGCCGCGGCTACGCAGTGCGACGATGCGCGGGCGGCCGTCGGCGTGGGGGCCGATCTTCTTGCGCAGGTTGCTGACATGCATGTCCAGGCTGCGATCGTAAAGGGTCAGCTTGCGGCCAAGGCCGATTTGCGCAAGCTCCTGCTTGTCCAGCGGCTCGCCAGGCTGGCGCAGCAAGGCTTCGAGGATGCGGCTTTCAGACAGGGTAAGGGTCATCTCGCGGCCATCGATGCTGACCACCCCGCGCACAGGGCTGAAGGCCAGATCGCCGATCTCCACCTGCGTCGTGGTGGCGGTCGGGTGGCTACGGCGCAGCACTGCGCGCAGGCGGGCGGTCAGCTCGCGCGGGTCGCAGGGCTTGGCCAGGTAATCATCAGCGCCCAGTTCCAGGCCAAGAATGCGGTCCAGAGGCTCGCCGCGGGCCGACAACATCAGTACCGGCAGTTCTGCGTGGTCGCTACGCAACTGCTTGAGCAGCTCAAGGCCGCTACCGTCAGGCAGCATCACGTCAAGCACCACAGCTGCCGGCGCATGTTCGGCCAATGCCTGGCGCGCGCTCTGGCCATCATGGCAGGCGCGGACGGCAAAACCTTCCTGGGTCAGCCAGCTGCCGAGCAGCTCGCAGAGTTCCTGGTCATCATCAATCAGTAACAGCTCGCTCATGACTCACTCAATTCAAATCGACGGCGTCTGACGCGCTCGCCAGTGGCAAAGATACCGCAGACGCCGACAATTTATCGATCAGGGCAAGACTTGCTTGAAGGGTTTGACGATGACCTGGTCGTAAACACCCGCAGCGATGTACGGGTCGGCATCGGCCCAGGCCTGGGCAGCGCTCAGGGAATCGAACTCGGCGACGATCAGGCTGCCGCTGAAGCCGGCTTCGCCCGGGTCGTTGCTGTCGATGGCCGGGTGCGGGCCGGCCAGCACCACGCGGCCTTCGCTTTGCAGCTGCTTCAGGCGCTCGATGTGCGCCGGGCGCGCGGCCAGGCGTTTTTCCAGGGAATTTGCGACGTCGCTGGCAATGATGGCGTAAAGCATGTCAATCCTTGGGTTTGGAGGTAGAAGGGTCGTCGTGCAGGTGGCGCGACAGGTACAAGCCTTGCGCTACCAGGAATATCACGGTCATGCCCAGGCTGCCGAACACTTTGAAGTCGACCCAGAAATCCTGGAAGGTGAAAGCGACAAACAGGTTGGCCGCGCCACAGAACAGGAAAAACGCGATCCACGCCACGTTCAGGCGGGTCCAGATGGCATCGGGCAAGCTCAGGGCGTGGCCCATGATGCGCTTGATCAGCACCCGGTCGCCGATGAAGTGGCTGCCGGCAAAGCCCAAGGCGAACAGCCAGTTGACCACCGGCGCCTTCCACTTGAGGAAGGTTTCGCTATGGAAGGTCAGGGTCAGGCCGCCGAATACCAGGCAGGCCACCAGCGTCAGCCACTGGCCTTTCTCCAGCTTGCGCTGGCGCAGGAACAGCGCGCCATACACCACCAGCGAGCTGATGATCAGCATTGCCGTGGCGCTGTAGATGCCGCCGAATTCGAAGCTGTGCCCGGCAACTTCCATGGGGCGTGGGTCAAGCTTGTAGACGATGAAGAACAGTAGCAGCGGGATGAAATCGATGAATTGTTTCACAATGGCAGCCAGAATCGGGATGTGGCGGCATAATAACAAACATCGAATCCAGCGGTAGCGCTCCTCCATGAATGTTGATCTGCACTGTCACAGCACGGCCTCCGACGGCGCCCTGTCGCCTACGGTCCTGGTCGCCCGGGCCCATGAGCACGGGGTGCAGACCTTGGCACTGACCGACCACGACACCCTTGAAGGCCTGCCCGAGGCCCGCAAGGCCTGCGTCGATCGGGGTATGCGCTGGGTCAGCGGCGTGGAGCTTTCGTGCACGTGGGGGGGCGCGACCATCCATGTACTGGGGTATGACTTCCCGCTTGATGCCCCACCGTTGCTCGAAGCGATCGAAGCCCTGCACCGTGGCCGCTGGCTGCGAGCCGAGGAAATCGACAAGCGGCTGGCGGCCAAGGGCATGCCAGGTGCCCTCGAGGGTGCCCGCGCCGTGCAGCAGGCGTTGGGGGACAGCGGTAATGCACCGGCGCGGCCGCATTTTGCCGAGCACCTGGTGCGCGCGGGCCACGTCAAGGACCGTGGTGAAGCGTTTCGCAAGTGGTTGGGGGCCGGCAAGCTGGGTGACGTCAAACTGCATTGGCCGACGCTCGAGGAAACCGTTGCCACCTTGCGCCGGTCCAAAGCCTGGGTGAGCCTGGCCCACCCGATGCACTACGATCTGACCCGCAGCAAGCGCAGGCGCCTGATTGCCGACTATATTCAGGCAGGCGGGCAGGCGCTTGAAGTGGTCAATGGGATGATGCCTGCCGAGCAGGTGGGCACGATGTCCATCCTCACTCGTGAGTTCGGTCTGCTGGCAAGCGCTGGCAGCGATTTCCACGGCCCCGGCACCTGGGGCGAGATCGGTGCCTACCGGCCATTGCCTGAGGATCTGCCACCTCTGTGGCGCCGATTCAGCCATGAACAACCTATGGCGATATGAACAGGAAGACTTCGTGAGCCAATTTTTCCAGATTCATCCGGAAAACCCCCAGCCGCGGCTGATCCGTCAGGCGGTGGAAATCATCCGCAAGGGCGGTGTGGTCGTCTACCCGACCGATTCGGCCTACGCACTGGGATGCCAGATCGGTGACAAGGCAGCGATCGAACGGGTTCGGCGTCTGCGTGGGTTGGACAAGACCCACAATTTCACCCTGATGTGCTGCGACATGTCGCAGCTGGGCCTTTACGCCAAGGTCGACACCGGTACCTTCCGCCTGCTCAAGGCCCACGTACCCGGCCCCTACACGTTCATCCTCAATGGCACCCGTGAGGTGCCGCGGCTGTTGCTGCACGAGAAGCGTCGCACCATCGGCCTGCGGGTGCCGGACCACGGCATCACCCTGGCATTGTTGGCTGAGCTGGGTGAGCCGCTGATGAGCGTGAGCCTGATCCTGCCCGGTGATACCGAGCCGATGACCGACCCCTATGAAATCCGCGAGCGCCTGGAACACCATGTGGACTTGGTGATTGACGGCGGTTTCGGCGACCTCAAGGCCTCGACCATCATCGACCTGTCCGGCGAAGAGCCTGAACTGATCCGCGAAGGTTGCGGCGACCCCACGCCATTTCTGGTCAACGCGTGAGCCAGATGGAGCTACCCGAGGCTTCGGCCATCGAAGCCGAACTGCCTCGGCAATTGCAGTTGGCCCTGGTCTACGGCGAAGCCCTGACCGAGATGCCGGTGGACCTTTACATTCCGCCGGACGCGCTGGAGGTCATCCTCGAGGCCTTCGAAGGCCCGCTCGACCTGCTGCTTTACCTGATCCGCAAGCAGAACATCGACATTCTCGACATCCCCGTGGCGGAGATCACCCGCCAGTACATGGGTTATGTCGAGTTGATGAAAAGCGTGCGCCTGGAGTTGGCCGCCGAATACCTGGTGATGGCTGCCATGCTTGCCGAGATCAAGTCGCGCATGTTGCTGCCACGCTCCGCCGAGGTCGAGGAGGAGGAAGGCGACCCGCGTGCCGAGCTGATTCGCCGCTTGCAGGAGTACGAGCGTTTCAAGGCTGCAGCCGAAGGCATCGACGAGCTGCCGCGTGTTGGCCGTGACGTCGTGGTGCCGCGCCTGGAGGCGCCCCAGGCCAAGGTGCGCAAGCTGTTGCCCCAGGTCAGCCTGGAAGAATTGTTGGTCAGCATGGCCGAAGTCATGCGCCGCAACGATCTGTTCGAAAGCCACCAGATCACCCGTGAAACGCTCTCTACCCGCGAGCGCATGAGCGAAGTGCTGGCGCGCCTGAAGGGCGGCGGCTTCGTGCCTTTCGTCGAACTGTTCACGGCTGAGGAAGGCAAGCTGGGTGTGGTGGTCACCTTCATGGCGATTCTTGAGTTGGTGAAGGAATCGCTGATCGAACTGGTGCAGAATGAGCCTTTCGCCGCTATCCATGTCCGGGTGCGTGCCGAGTCTGTCGAAGAACCTGATGAATCTGAATGAACCCCGCGACCTGGCGTCGCTGATCGAGGCGTTTCTCCTCGCCTCAGGCAAGCCGCAATCTCTCGAACGGCTGTACGAGCTGTTCGAGGAGGCCGAGCGCCCTGAGCCGAAGGTATTCAAGAAAGCGTTGGAAGTGCTCGGCAAATCCTGCAGTGGTCGGGCCTTCGAGCTCAAGGAAGTGGCCAGCGGCTATCGCTTGCAGATTCGCGAGAATTTCGCGCCGTGGGTGGGCCGCCTGTGGGAAGAGCGCCCGCAGCGCTATTCCCGTGCGCTGCTCGAAACCATGGCCTTGATCGCTTACCGCCAGCCCATCACCCGCGGCGAGATCGAGGACGTGCGGGGTGTTGCGGTCAACAGCAACATCATCAAGACCCTGATGGAGCGTGAATGGATCCGGGTGGTTGGCCATCGCGAGGTACCTGGGCGGCCGGCGATGTTCGCCACCACCAAGGCGTTTCTCGATCATTTCAACCTCAAGAGCCTGGACGAGTTACCGGCCTTGGCCGAGCTGCGTGAAATGGAGCCGGCGCCCTCGATCGACCCGGATGATGCACCGGTGCCGGCGCATTTGCAGGCGTTGGCCGATGCCAGCCTGGCCGACGAGCAGGCAGTTGCCGAACCCGAGGAGAAGACGAGCTTCCGTAGCCTGCTGGTGGAACTGGATGCGATGGAGGAGGGGCTCAAGACCGATTTCGATGATTTGCCAGAGCAGGATGCGCCAGAGCCAGAGCCAGAGGCCTCGGTCGAGGATCAAGGCAAGCTGCAGCCCTGAGTCTTGTGCGCCAAGATCACAGGTGCTGCGCCGTCGGGTGGGGGTGGGCTTGCCGGCCATGAGGCCGGGGCTTTCAATACGAAACCGCTGGGCAGAAAACCACTTCACCCCCTGAAAACCCTCTAAGCTCCAGTGCGTTCCCCGTTAGAAGCGCGTATGATGCGCGACCTTTTGGCGCGTTCGTCGCCAGAATCTCTGTTTTCATTCCTACACCGGGAGGTGCCCAGATGAGTGAGCAAGACCTGCAAAACACCGAAATCACCCCGCCAGCCGGCGAAAAGCTGCAGAAAGTGCTGGCGCGCATTGGCGTGGGTTCGCGCCGTGACGTCGAGGCCTGGATCAGCCAGGGCCGTATCAAGGTCAATGGCGTCGAGGCCACCCTCGGCCAGCGCGTCGACCTGCACGATGCCATCGCTGTCGACGGCAAGCTGATCAAGCGCGAAGAAGCCGCCGAGGCCACGCGCCGGGTGATCATGTACAACAAGCCCGATGGCGAGATCTGCACCCGTGACGACCCGGAAGGCCGCCCGACGGTGTTCGACCGCCTGCCGCGGCCGAAGGAAGGCCGCTGGATCAACATTGGCCGCCTCGACATCAACACCACCGGCCTGCTGCTGTTCACCACCGACGGTGAACTGGCCAACCGCCTGATGCACCCGTCCTACGAGATGGACCGCGAATACGCGGTGCGTGTGCGTGGCGAGGTCGATGACGAGATGATCGAACGCCTGAAGGCGGGCGTGATGCTTGAAGACGGCCCGGCCAAGTTCACCGACATCCAGAAGGCTCCGGGTGGTGAAGGTTTCAACCACTGGTACCACTGTGTGGTGATGGAAGGGCGCAACCGTGAGGTACGCCGCCTGTGGGAATCGCAGGGCATGGTGGTCAGCCGCCTCAAGCGCGTGCGTTTCGGCCCGGTGTTCCTCAACTCCGATCTGCCGATGGGCCGCTGGCGTGAAATGACCCAGGGCGAAATCGACATCCTGGCCGCTGAAGTGGGCCTGCAGCCGGTGGCGCTGCCTGCCATGAACCTGAAGGCCAAGGACAAGATGGAGCGCCTGCAGCGCAAGTCGACGCGGCCGATGGGGCGTAGCGAGCGTGTGCGCAGCCTGCGGCCGGCGCAGGATGCCGCGGCTGCCGAGCGTCCGGCTCGCCAGCCGCGTGAAGAGGCGCCACGCAAGGGCAGCCGCGGCAGCGCCGTTGCTGAGCGTCCGAGCGAGATGCGCAAGCGCCCGGCCAAGCCTGACGGTGACAAGCCGGCAGGGCGTGGTCGCGGCAAGCCGCGTGGCTGATCCGCTAAGGCCCGTCAGTTAAGCGACTTGGGGCCGCTGTGCGGCCCATCGCCAGCAAGCCGGCTCCCACCCGGACCGCGCCGTCTGCAGATTTGCGCGGTGACCTGTGGGCCGGCTTGCCGGCGATGGGCTGCGTAGCAGCCCCACGAACCCTGGCGGGCAATACACCATATTTCAGGCCGGCCTTCTGAAGCCCAACGCGGCCCAGGTGGGGGCCGGCTTGCCGGCGATGGGCTGCAAAGCAGCCCCAACAACGCTGACAGGCAATACATCAACCTGCATCCTGGCCTATTGCGCCCGCAGCAGCTCCGCACCCGCCTCACCGCGCGCCAAGATATTGAAGAAAAAGATTTTTTCGGACGACTGGCAAGTTTTCGAACCGCGCTGTAAAGAAAACTATACGGATTCACCCGATTTCTCTACCCGGCCCCCCTCCCTGTAAACAGATCTTGCCGCGCCCCACCGCCCAAGACCCCACCTGCGCCCGTCAACCCTATTGCTCAAAGCCCCGTCCCACGCTGATATAGCGACCATTGCCGTGCGCAAAAGCCCGTCCACAGAGCCGGGCACACAGAACAACAAATGGAGGCGCCATGTACGCCGATCACTCCGCCTTTCAAGGCTTCCTACCACAGGATCGCTGCGTTTTTTCCGAGGAAACGACGCAACGCGTTGACGCCTGCGCGCTTGCAGGGGTATACAGTGCGCCGCGTTTTACCTGTGACCCTCTTGCGTACCGCGCACTCTTGCTCACACCCGGCTGATCCGCTCCGGCAGCGGCTGTGTTCAAGAAACCAAGGTAACCACCTTGCCCATTCCGCTGCGCCACGAGCGCGGTGGGTCCGATTCCGTCACAGATAAAAACAATGCAGGTGACTTCGTTCATGAGTGAACACAACATGCATTCAGGCGAGCTCAAGCGGGGCCTGAAGAACCGCCACATCCAGTTGATCGCCCTTGGCGGCGCGATTGGTACCGGCCTGTTCCTTGGCTCGGCAGGCGTGATGAAATACGCCGGCCCGTCGATGATCCTGGGCTACGCCATCTGCGGTTTCATCGCCTTCATGATCATGCGCCAGCTTGGGGAGATGATCGTCGAAGAGCCGGTGGCCGGTTCGTTCAGCCACTTTGCCCATAAGTACTGGGGCGGTTTTGCCGGTTTCATGTCAGGCTGGAATTGCTGGGTGCTGTACATCCTGGTGGGCATGTCGGAGCTGACGGCGGTCGGCAAGTACATTCACTACTGGTGGCCGGAGATCCCGACGTGGGTCACGGCAGCAGGCTTCTTCCTGCTGATCAACGTCATCAACCTCATGAACGTGAAGGTGTTCGGCGAAGCCGAGTTCTGGTTCGCCATCATCAAGGTCGCCGCCATCGTCGGCATGATCGGCCTGGGTGCCTATCTGCTGACCAGCGGCAGCGGCGGCCCCGAAGCTTCGGTGACCAACCTGTGGGCGCATGATGGCTTCTTCCCGAACGGTGTCAGCGGCCTGGTCATGGCACTGGCGTTCATCATGTTCTCCTTCGGTGGCCTGGAAATGCTCGGCTTCACTGCAGCGGAGGCAGACAAGCCGAAAACCGTGATCCCCAAGGCCATCAACCAGGTCATCTACCGCATCCTGATCTTCTACATCGGTGCACTGGTCGTCCTGCTGTCGCTGACCCCGTGGGATACCCTGGTCGCCAGCATCGATGCTTCTGGCGGCAGCTACGGCAGCAGCCCGTTCGTGCAGGTGTTCTCGCTGCTGGGCAGTGACGTGGCCGCCCACCTGTTGAACTTCGTGGTCCTGACGGCGGCACTCTCGGTGTACAACAGTGGTACCTACTGCAATGCCCGCATGCTGCTGGGCATGGCCGAGCAAGGCGATGCCCCCGCAGCCCTGGCCAAGGTCGACAAACGTGGTGTGCCGGTGCGTTCGATCCTGGTGTCGGCAGCCGTTACTTTGATCGCCGTGCTGCTCAACTACTTCATGCCGCATGATGCGCTGGAGCTGCTGATGTCGCTGGTCGTGGCGACCCTGGTGATCAACTGGGCAATGATCAGTTTCTCGCACCTGAAATTCCGCCAGCATTTGAACCGCACCGGCCAGAAGCCGCTGTTCAAGGCGCTGTGGTACCCCTATGGCAACTACATCTGCCTGGCGTTCGTGGTGCTGATTCTGGGCATCATGCTGCAAATCCCGGGCATCCAGGTTTCGGTATATGCCATTCCAGTGTGGGTGCTGATGATGTTCCTGTTCTACATCATCAAGCCCAAACGCCGTGAGCTGGGCAACGGCGCAGCAGCGGGTACTGTTGCCAAGTAAGCGCAGCGGGCGGTGAACGAAACCCGATGTCAGGTAGCTGGCATCGGGTTTTTCATTGCCTGCCCCCAGCGTTTTCGCGGGCATTGCTGGAGGCTGTCTGCGTCGCCTTGCCAGCGACAGGGCCTGTGACGGGAGAAAGCACTCAGATCTGCTCGAGCAGCCAGCCACGAAATGCCCGCAGCGAGGGCAGCGCTTCGTTCCGTGGGGGGTAGATCAGGTAATAGCTGCGCTGGCTGGCGAACGCCGTGCCCGGGCTGAACAGTTCGCCCTTGGCCAGCTCCTCGTCCACCAGTATCCGCGGCACCAGGCCGATGCCGATCCCAGCGCGCACCGCCTGAATCAGGTGTGAAGTCAGCTCGAAGCTCGGCCCCAGGCGCATCGCCCGGTGCGCCAGGCCATGGTGCGAAAACCATTCGCCCCAGGCATGAGGATTGTTGGCGACGTTGAGCAGTACCTCGGCACTGATGCGTGCCGGGTCCCAGGCCTGGGAATCGCTGCCGGCTTGTGGCGGGAGGATCACCACCAGCTCCTCGGCATGCAGCCGATGGCAGATCAGCCCCGGCAGGTCATGGCTGGCCACGCCGATGGCGGCATCGATCTCGCTGGTATCGAAGTTGATCGCTTCGATCCGCGAATGAATGTGCACCAGCATGCCCGGGTGGGCGCTGTAGAAGGCATGCAGGCGCGGCAGCAGCCACTTGGAGCCGAAGGTGGGCAGGGTAGCCAAGCGCAGCGTGCCGACCCCGGACTGGTAAGCCAGGGCTTGCAAGGTGGCGCTGCGGATGCGGCCCAGCGCTTCGCTGAGTTCGCGCTGGTACAGCCGGCCCACGTCGGTGAGTTGTACCTGGCGGCCTTCGCGGCGGAACAGGGTCAGCCCGAGTTGCTGTTCCAGCGCCTGCACTTGCCGGCTGACCGCGCTCTGGGTCAGGGACAGTTCGGCAGCGGCGCGGGTGTAGCTTTCATGCCGGGCGGCAGCCTCGAAAGCCAGCAGCAATGACATGGAGGGTGTCAGGTGACGGTAATTCATTCATTAAAGTCATTGATAGCGGCAGGATTATCCGTTTGCCCCTGGGGCGAAACTACAGGAACATTGGCCCATTCGTCATCCTTGCGTGGCTCAATCCATGCCAAGGCGACAGGAATCCCGTGAATTAGCCCATTTCAAGAGGCCATCCTTCGATGATCGCCCAACTGCCGACCACTGCGCCAACCGCCGGTTACCCAGAATTCCTCGAAGCCCTGCGCAACAGCGGCTTCCGTGGCCAGATCAGTGCCGATTACGCCACCCGCACCGTGCTGGCTACTGACAACTCCATCTATCAGCGCCTGCCCCAGGCGGCGGTATTCCCGCTGGACGCCGACGATGTCGCGCGGGTGGCCGCGCTGATGGCCGAAGAACGCTTCCAGCAGGTCAAACTGACCCCGCGCGGTGGCGGTACCGGCACCAATGGCCAATCGCTGACCGACGGTATCGTCGTCGACCTCTCGCGGCACATGAACAGCATCCTCGAAATCAATGCCCAGGAGCGTTGGGTGCGGGTGCAGGCTGGCGTGGTCAAGGACCAGCTCAATGCCGCGCTCAAGCCTCACGGGCTGTTCTTTGCGCCTGAACTGTCCACCTCCAATCGCGCTACCGTCGGCGGCATGATCAACACCGACGCCAGCGGCCAGGGCAGTTGCACCTACGGCAAGACCCGCGACCACGTGCTGGAACTGCACAGCGTGCTGCTCGGTGGTGAGCGCCTGCACAGCCTGCCGATCGACGATGCAGCGCTGGAGCAGGCTTGTGCGGCCCCCGGTCGGGTGGGTGAGGTGTACCGCACTGCCCGCGACATCCAGCAAACCCAGGCCGAGCTGATCGCAGCCACCTTTCCCAAGCTCAACCGCTGCCTGACCGGCTACGACCTGGCGCACCTGCGCGACGAGCAGGGCCGTTTCAACCTCAACAGCGTGCTGTGTGGTGCCGAAGGGTCGTTGGGTTATGTGGTCGAAGCCAAGCTCAACGTGCTGCCGATTCCCAAGTATGCGGTGCTGGTCAACGTCCGCTACACCAGCTTCATGGACGCGCTGCGCGATGCCAATGCGCTGATGGCGCACAAGCCCCTGTCGATCGAGACAGTGGATTCCAAGGTGCTGATGCTGGCGATGAAGGACATCGTCTGGCATAGCGTTGCCGAGTACTTCCCGGCCGACCCAGAGCGCCCGACGCTGGGTATCAACCTGGTGGAGTTCTGTGGCGATGAGCCTGCCGAGGTCAATGCTCGGGTTGAAGCCTTCATCGATCACCTGCAGCGCGACACCAGTGTCGAGCGCCTGGGCCATACCCTGGCCGAAGGGGCTGAGGCCGTGACTCGCGTCTACACCATGCGCAAGCGTTCGGTGGGGCTGTTGGGCAACGTCGAGGGCGAGGTGCGCCCGCAACCTTTCGTTGAAGACACTGCGGTGCCGCCCGAGCAACTGGCCGACTACATTGCCGATTTCCGCGCGCTGCTCGACGGCTATGGCCTGGCCTACGGCATGTTTGGCCACGTCGACGCCGGCGTGCTGCACGTACGCCCGGCTCTGGACATGAAAGACCCCGCCCAGGCGGCGCTGGTCAAGCCGATTTCCGATGCAGTGGCAGCGTTGACCAAACGCTACGGCGGCCTGCTGTGGGGCGAGCACGGCAAGGGGTTGCGTTCGGAATATGTGCCGGAGTACTTCGGCGAACTGTATCCGGCTCTGCAGCGCCTCAAGGGTGCCTTCGACCCGCGCAACCAACTCAACCCTGGCAAGATCTGCACCCCGCCGGACAGCGCCGAAGGGTTGACCAAGGTAGATGGCGTGACCTTGCGGGGCGACCTCGACCGTACCATCGACGAGCGTGTATGGCAGGACTTCGACAGCGCCGTGCACTGCAACGGCAATGGCGCCTGCTACAACTACGACCCCAACGACGCCATGTGCCCTTCGTGGAAGGCCACCCGTGAGCGCCAGCATTCGCCCAAGGGGCGCGCCTCGTTGATGCGTGAATGGCTGCGCCTGCAGGGTGCAGCGAACATCGATGTGCTGGCTGCGGCGCGCAACAAGGCATCCTGGCTCAAAGGGCTGCCGGCGCGGCTGCTCAACAACCGGGCACGCAACCAGGGCCAGGAGGACTTTTCCCATGAGGTCTACGACGCCATGGCCGGCTGCCTGGCGTGCAAGTCATGTGCAGGCCAGTGCCCGATCAAGGTCAACGTGCCAGACTTCCGCTCGCGCTTCCTCGAGCTGTACCACGGCCGCTACCAGCGCCCGGTGCGTGACTATTTGATAGGCTCGCTGGAGTTCACCATCCCCTACCTGGCCCATGCACCTGGGCTGTACAACGCGGTGATGGGGTCGAAGTGGGTCAGCAGGTTGCTGGCGGACAAGGTCGGCATGGTCGACAGCCCGCTGATCAGTCGCTTCAACTTCCAGTCCACCCTCACGCGCTGCCGGGTTGGTGTGGCCAGCGTTCCGGCGCTGCGCGAGCTGACCCCGGCCCAGCGCGAGCGCAGCATCGTGCTGGTGCAGGATGCCTTCACCCGTTACTTCGAGACACCGCTGCTGGCGGCGTTCATCGAGCTGGCCAATCGCCTTGGCCACCGTGTATTCCTGGCGCCTTACAGTGCCAATGGCAAGCCGCTGCACGTGCAGGGCTTTTTGGGGGCATTCGCCAAAGCGGCAATCCGCAATGCCACCCAGCTCAAGGCCCTGGCTGACTGCGGTGTGCCGCTGGTGGGCCTGGACCCTGCCATGACCCTGGTCTACCGCCAGGAGTACCAGAAGGTGCCGGGCCTGGAGGGCTGCCCCAAGGTGCTGTTGCCGCAGGAGTGGTTGATGGAGGTGCTGCCCGAGCAGGGGCAGGCCGAGCCTGCGAGCTTCCGGCTGATGGCCCACTGCACCGAAAAAACCAACGTGCCGGCCAGCACCCGCCAGTGGGAGCAGGTATTCGCGCGCTTGGGCCTGAAGCTGGTGACCGAGGCCACGGGGTGCTGCGGTATGTCCGGTACCTACGGGCACGAGGCACGTAACCAGCAGACGTCGCGGACCATCTTCGAGCAATCCTGGGCGACCAAGCTGGACAAGCAAGGGGAGGCGCTGGCAACCGGCTATTCGTGCCGTAGCCAGGTCAAGCGCATGACCGAGCGGCAGATGCGTCATCCGCTGGAAGTGGTGTTGCAGTACGTCCGCTGAAGCAAGGCGTGGGGGCGCTTCGCCCCCACTCAACTCTGCCTGAAACGCCGTGCCTGACGGTACAGGTACAGGCTCAATAGCAGCCCGCTGCAGGCTGCCGCTGCCGCGAACAAAAACATCGAAGCGAAGCCGAACCCCGAGGCCACCGCGCCCACCAGTGGCCCGGTAATCCCCAGCGACAGGTCGATGAACAGCGAGTACGCCCCCACCGCCGCCCCGCGGTTGGCTGCCGAAACCTGGTTCACCGCTTCCACGCCCAGTGCCGGGAATACCAGCGAGAAGCCGAAGCCACTTAGCGCCGCGCCGGCCAAGGCGAGCTCTGCACTGGGTGCCAGCCACAGCATCAACAGCCCCAGTGTCTCGACCGACAGGCACGCGATCGCCACCTTGAACCCGCCAATCCGGTTGATGAGGTTGCCGAACAGCAGCCGCGCACAGATGAAACTGGCACCGAACAGGCTCAGGGTCAGTGCTGCGTTCGCCCAGCCACGGCTGGCGTAGTACAGGGTGATGAAGGTGGCGATGGTGCCAAAGCCGATCGAGCCCAAGGCCAGGCCCGAACCGTGTGGGAACACCTTGCCCAGTACCCGCAGAAACGGCAGGCGCACGCCGCTGACGATCGGCGCAGCGCGTTTTGGCCATGCCAGCAGCAAGCCTGCCGCGCACAGCGCGATGATGCTCGCCCCCATGCTCCACAGCCCCAGGTGCTTGACCATCAGCACGCCCAGTGGGGCGCCGATGGCCAGTGCACCGTAGCTGGCGATCCCGTTCCAGGAGATGACTTTAGCGGTGTTTTCGGCGCCGACCCGGCCAATCCCCCAGCCTATCGAGCCCGAGCCCACCAGGCTCTCTGCACTTCCCAGTACCAGGCGGCCGACCAGCAGGCAGGCCAGGCTCAGCCAGGGCAGATGGGTGAGAAAGGCACAGGCGAGCATGAACACGCCACTCAGGCCGCAACCGGCGAGGCCATACATGACGGCCTTCTTGCTGCCCAGGTTGTCGATGATGCGGCTGGCTGTGGGGCGGCTGAGCAGGGTGGCGAGGTATTGCACGCTGATCACCAGGCCGGCGACGACGGTGCTGAAACCCAGATCGGTGTGCACATAGCCAGGCAGTACGGCGAGGGGGATGCCGATGTTCAGGTAGCCGATGAAGGTGAACAGGACGATGGAGACGACTTGCAGGGTGACCGCAAGGGGGTGCGGTGAGTCGGGCATGGGGGCCTACGTGGCAGAGGTTCTGGACGGTGTGAAAACGTGATGACAGCGGTAATCCGAAAGTCAGCCGTTTTCACACAGTCGGGGTTGCGCGGTTAGTCCTGGTCAGCGCTGGATTGATCGTCGCCATCCTCGACGGCAGGCGTCGGTTCGGAATGAGCGGCAACGGTTTGCTCTTCGGGGTTCAGGCTTGGGAAGGGAAGATTCGGGATTTCGTGCATCTCGTCGTTCCTCGCAAGTGTGAGTCAAAAGGCTGCGCCAGGCGCGTTTGGAGCTTCGCAAAGCTGACGCAGGATACACAAGTCTGGATGACAGTTTGTAATTTTTCCCGGTCGCTTGTCGGTTTTGCGGGCGGATACCGGACATTGCCCGGGCACGAAAAAGCCGCTGCGCCCCCCGTGAACAGGGCGCGCAGCGGCCTTGGCCAGCGCGTTTACTTGCGCCCTTCAGCGGTTTCGGCAACCTTGTCGGTGCGCGCGCACATGATGAAGTCGTTGCGGTGCAGGCCTTTGATGGAGTGGCTCCACCAGGTGACAGTCACTTTGCCCCACTCGGTCAGCAGGCCTGGGTGATGGCCTTCAGCTTCGGCGATTTCGCCTACGGCATTGGTGAAGGCCAGGGCATGCTTGAAGTTCTTGAACAGGAACACGCGCTCCAGCTCCATGTGACCGTCACGTACTTCGATGTTCCAGTCCGGGATCTCGCGGATGAGTTCGGCCAGTTCCTCGTCGGTGACTTTTGGCGCATCGGCGCGGCAGGCTTCGCAGTGGGCTTGGTTCAAGGCATTCATAAGGTATTTTCCGATTCGAGTTGTTGTCGGCGAGGTCGCTCAGGCGGCGACCTTGGGTGGAAATTTCGGTGCATGCAGCCCCAGCTGCATGGCTTGCTGGACCATGCCCATGATGTCTTCGTGGGCCAGGTCGAACAGGCGCTTGAGGTTCGGTAGCACGAAGTACAGCGGCTGCAGAATGTCGATACGGTAGGGGGTGCGCATGGCTTCGATCGGGTCGAAGGCCTGGTGCTCCGGCTCACCGGACAGACTGTAGACGGTTTCCTTGGGCGACGAGAGGATGCCGCCGCCATAGATCTTGCAGCCCTGCGCGGTTTCCATCAGGCCGAACTCAATGGTCATCCAGTACAGCCGCGCCAGGTAGACGCGCTGTTCCTTGGTCGCGGCTAGGCCCAACTTGCCATAGGTGTGGGTGAATTCGGCGAACCAGGGGTTGGTCAGCAATGGGCAGTGGCCGAAGATCTCGTGGAAGATGTCGGGCTCCTGCAGGTAATCCAGCTCTTGCGGGGTGCGAATAAACGTAGCGACCGGGAAGCGCTTGCTGGCCAGCAGCTCGAAGAAGGTCTGGAAAGGGATCAGCGCCGGCACACGGGCAACTTGCCAGCCGGTGGTGGCGCCCAGCACCTTGTTGATCTCGCCCAGCTGCGGGATGCGGTCATGGGGCAGTTTGAGCTGATCGATGCCATCGAGGTACTCCTGGCATGCCCGGCCTTCGATGACCTTCAGCTGTCGGGTGATCAGGGTATTCCACACCGCATGCTCTTGCTGCGGGTAGTCGATGAAGCCTTGTGCATCGGGCTCGCGTGCCACGTATTGCGTCTGTTTCATGTGGCTCTCCTGGTGAGGGCTTTTATTGTTATGTCCACGACATACCCAAGAAATATCCCTTCATCCGACCGATTGCACGGGGTGCCCGAACCCTTGGGCGGCAGCTCACAAGTGATTTTCGTAACGATAATTTTACAAATGCTGCAGGGTCGCGGAAAATTTGGTGTGTCGGGCTGACCATTGCTGTGTTTTTGTCAGCTTTTCTTTACGGATTTTATGCGGCCGGTTGAAAAACTTCGCCGCTTCGAGAGCTTTCATGCGTATCAAAGTGCATTGCCAGAACCGCATCGGCATCCTGCGCGACATTCTCAACCTGTTGGTGGAGTACGGTATCAACGTGCTCCGTGGTGAAGTCGGTGGCGACCATGGCAACGCCATCTACCTGCACTGCCCGAACCTGATCAACCTGCAGTTTCAGGCTCTGCGCCCGAAGTTCGAGTCGATCGCCGGGGTGTTCGGGGTCAAGCGCGTCGGCCTGATGCCCAGTGAGCGACGGCACATGGAGCTCAACGCGTTGCTGGGTGCCCTGGACTTCCCGGTGCTGTCGGTCGACATGGGTGGCAGCATCGTCGCCGCCAACCGCGCCGCGGCGCAGTTGCTGGGCGTGAGGGTCGACGAGGTGCCGGGCATCCCGTTGGCGCGTTACGCCGAAGACTTCGATTTGCCGGAACTGGTGCGGGCTAATAAATCGCGAATTAATGGCCTGCGGGTCAAGGTCAAAGGCGACATTTTCCTGGCCGACATCGCACCGTTGCAGTCCGAGCATGACGACAGCGAGGCATTGGCTGGCGCGGTATTGACCCTGCACCGTGCCGACCGCATCGGCGAGCGGATCTACAGCGTGCGCAAGCAGGAGCTGCGCGGTTTCGACAGCATATTCCAGAGCTCGCGTGTGATGGCGGCGGTGGTGCGTGAGGCGCGGCGTATGGCGCCACTGGACGCGCCGTTGCTGATCGAGGGCGAGACAGGCACCGGCAAGGAGCTGCTGGCGCGTGCCTGTCATCTGGCCAGCCCGCGCGGCCAGGCGCCCTTGATGGCACTCAATTGTGCCGGCCTGCCAGAGTCCATGGCGGAAACCGAGCTGTTCGGTTATGGCCCCGGTGCGTTCGAGGGCGCGCGCGCCGAAGGCAAGCTGGGCCTTCTGGAGTTGACCGCGGGTGGCACACTGTTCCTCGACGGGGTGGGGGAGATGAGCCCGCGCCTGCAGGTGAAGTTGCTGCGCTTTCTGCAGGATGGCTGCTTCCGCCGGGTAGGCAGTGATGAAGAGGTGTACCTGGATGTACGGGTGATCTGCGCCACCCAGGTGGACCTGTCCGAGCTGTGCGCCCGGGGTGAATTTCGCCAGGACCTGTACCATCGCCTCAATGTGTTGTCGTTGCACATACCGCCGTTGCGCGAGTGCATGGACGGCCTGGAAGGGTTGGTGCAGCACTTTCTCGATCAGGCCAGCCGGCAGATTGGGTGTGCCATGCCGCGCCTGGCGCCTGCGGCGATGGACAAGCTGGCGCACTACCATTGGCCGGGCAATGTCCGGCAACTGGAAAACGTATTGTTCCAGGCGGTCTCGTTGTGCGAAGGCGCAATGGTGAAGAGCGAACATATTCGCTTGCCGGATTACGGCGTACGGCAACCCTTGGGTGAGTTTACCCTTGAAGGTGATCTTTCGCAGATTGTCGGGCGCTTCGAAAAGGCTGTACTGGAAAGTCTGATCGGTGAATACCCAAGTAGCCGGGCGCTGGGCAAACGGCTGGGTGTTTCACATACGACCATTGCCAATAAGTTGCGGGATTATTCGTTGGGCAAGTCGAACGAATAGTGCTGGATTGAACTCAAGCGGTTCATTATACGTTAATGAATGGGCCCCGCAGGGCCCAGATCATTCATCAGCCGTTGGAGCAGCCGTTACCCATCACGCGGTATTCGAGAATATGCTTCTGGCCCTTGGAGTCCTCATAGGTCATGCGGGCCGGCACGACTTCGCACACGTTTGGCACTTCGCTCATGGAGATGACGCGGGCGATGTCCAGGTGCTGCGAATAACTGTACTGCTCAACCGGAATCTGCTCGACATCCTTTGCTTCACCGGCGATTGCCGCACTGCAAAGACCGCCAAGTACCAATACCAGTAACGCTTTCATTTTCAATTTACCTGTCTAAGGTCGTAAGAGGGCATGCGGCGCTTGTGGCGCCGCAAGTAAAGCCAAGTGTTCAACTGTCGGATTAGAGTGGGATTAACGTATTGCCTTCGTGGGGGCTGTTACTGTTACCAGTTGTTAATCGCCTTGCCGTTGCTGGCGAGGTGAATGTTATGCCTGGGTAATTACCGGAAACAGTAGGGGTTTTGATAAAGTTTTTTCGCCTTTTGACAAAAACTGTAACAATCCCCCGGCCAAATCTTGTGCATTTCCCTCTCGCCACGCTGCCAGCTGCGGCCTAGAGCCTTTCCGGCGGGTCACGAGGTGCGCAGCCCGTCGCGTTACTACCATCGTCGTATGGCTTTTGCCGCTCTGGTACAGTTACAAACGGTTCCATACAAAAACAACTATTACACCGAGGTAACACAGATGAGTGCGGCTCCACTGTATCCCGTTCGTCCCGAGGTTGCGGCCACTACCCTGACCGACGAGGCCACCTACAAGGCCATGTACCAGCAATCGGTGATCAATCCGGACGGCTTCTGGCGTGAGCAGGCCCAGCGCATTGACTGGATCAAGCCTTTCACCAAGGTCAAGCAGACTTCCTTCGACGATCACCATGTCGATATCAAGTGGTTTGCCGATGGCACTCTGAACGTTTCCTCCAACTGCCTGGACCGCCACCTCGAAGAGCGCGGCGACCAACTGGCGATCATCTGGGAAGGCGACGACCCTTCCGAACACCGCAACATCACCTACCGCGAACTCCACGAGCAGGTCTGCAAGTTCGCCAACGCCCTGCGCGGGCAGGACGTGCACCGTGGCGATGTAGTCACCATCTACATGCCGATGATCCCCGAGGCCGTGGTGGCGATGCTGGCCTGTGCGCGCATCGGTGCGATTCACTCGGTCGTGTTTGGCGGTTTCTCGCCTGAAGCGCTGGCCGGGCGCATCATCGATTGCAAGTCCAAGGTGGTGATCACTGCCGACGAAGGTTTGCGCGGCGGCCGCCGTACTCCACTCAAGGCCAACGTCGACCTGGCGCTGACCAACCCTGAAACCAGCAGCGTGCAGAAAATCATCGTGTGCAAGCGCACCGGTGGTGACATCGCCTGGCACCAGCACCGCGACATCTGGTACGAAGACCTGATGAAGGTGGCTTCCAGCCATTGTGCGCCAAAGGAAATGGGCGCCGAAGAGGCGTTGTTCATTCTTTACACCTCCGGCTCCACCGGCAAACCCAAGGGGGTGCTGCACACAACGGGTGGTTACCTGGTGTACGCCGCGCTGACCCACGAGCGCGTCTTCGACTACCGCCCCGGCGAGGTCTACTGGTGCACCGCGGACGTCGGTTGGGTCACCGGCCACAGCTACATCGTCTACGGCCCGCTGGCCAATGGTGCTACCACGCTGCTGTTCGAGGGCGTACCGAACTACCCGGACATTACCCGGGTGTCGAAGATCGTCGACAAGCACAAGGTCAACATCCTCTACACCGCTCCTACCGCGATCCGCGCCATGATGGCCGAAGGGCAGGCGGCCGTTGAGGGGGCCGATGGCTCGAGCCTGCGCCTGCTGGGTTCGGTCGGTGAGCCGATCAACCCTGAGGCGTGGAACTGGTACTACAAGACCGTCGGCAAGGAGCGCTGCCCGATCGTCGACACCTGGTGGCAGACCGAGACCGGCGGCATCCTGATCAGCCCGCTGCCAGGCGCCACGGGCCTGAAGCCGGGTTCGGCGACCCGTCCGTTCTTCGGTGTGGTGCCGGCGCTGGTGGACAACCTGGGCAACCTGATCGATGGCGCGGCCGAGGGCAACCTGGTCATCCTCGATTCCTGGCCGGGCCAGTCCCGCTCGCTGTATGGCGATCATGACCGCTTCGTCGATACCTACTTCAAGACCTTCCGTGGCATGTATTTCACCGGCGACGGTGCGCGCCGTGACGAGGATGGTTACTACTGGATCACGGGCCGCGTGGATGACGTGCTCAACGTTTCCGGCCACCGTATGGGTACCGCAGAGATCGAAAGTGCCATGGTTGCCCATGCCAAAGTGGCCGAGGCTGCAGTGGTGGGTGTGCCGCACGACATCAAAGGGCAGGGCATCTATGTGTACGTGACCCTCAACGCCGGCGTGGAGCCCAGCGAGCAGTTGCGCATGGAGCTGAAGAACTGGGTGCGCAAGGAAATCGGCCCGATTGCCTCCCCGGATGTCATTCAGTGGGCGCCTGGGCTGCCGAAGACGCGCTCGGGCAAGATCATGCGGCGGATCCTTCGCAAGATCGCCACGGCGGAATACGGCTCGCTGGGGGATATCTCCACCTTGGCCGACCCGGGCGTGGTGCAGCACTTGATCGATACGCACAAAGCGATGAGCCTGGCATCGGCTTGATGAGCTGAGCAGGGCTGCAGCGCAGTTCTGCTTCAAACGAAAACCCCGTACGGGCGACCGGCGGGGTTTTTGCTTTACTGTTACCCGACATTCATCGGTAACTCTGTTTGTCACCGATTACGCACAGTCACGGGGCGAGCGGGAACACTCATGACTCGTTTCGGTGCGTTCAGGGCACCATTTTTCCCATGGCGGCACGCTGCACTTGCCGTCGTACAAGGCTTTGCCAATAATAGGCCCAGTAATTGCTAGGTCTGTAGGTTGTTTTCCTTGAGCTCTTGCATATCTTGCAGGGGCTGTCAACCTCGCCCGCTGCCGTTTCAAGCGCTTCTGTAAGTAGTTGTCGCTTTGAAGAAATATCGACTACCGGGCTGTCGTTAAAATGCCACTCACTCGCTCGTGGTCTGCGACCTTGGTCGAACCCTGCGCGGCTCGCGTTGTACCCATTCGCATATCGGGCAGTTGTTACTCCTGCCTTGTATTGCCCCGTACCGATGGAGTTACCTGATGAAGAAGCTCGCACTGCTTGGCGCCCTGGCGCTTTCCGTGTTTTCCCTGGTGTCGCAGGCTGATGAAAAACCGTTGAAAATCGGTATCGAAGCCGCTTACCCACCCTTCGCCTTCAAGCAGCCCGACGGCAGCCTCGCTGGTTTCGACTACGATATCGGCAACGCCCTGTGTGAAGAGATGAAAGCCAAGTGCACCTGGGTAGAACAGGAGTTCGATGGTCTGATCCCGGCACTGAAAGTGCGCAAGATCGACGCAATCCTGTCGTCCATGTCGATCACCGAAGACCGTAAGAAGTCGGTCGACTTCACCAAGCGCTACTACCTGACCCCGGCTCGCCTCGTGATGAAGGAAGGGACTACCGTGAGTGACAGCCTGGCTGAGCTCAAGGGCAAGAAGATCGGCGTGCAGCGTGGTTCGATCCACGACCGCTTCGCCAAGGAAGTGCTGGCCCCGCAAGGCGCTACCGTGGTGCCGTACGGTACCCAGAACGAAATCTACCTGGACGTCGCCGCTGGCCGCCTGGACGGCACCGTGGCCGATGCCACCCTGCTCGAAGACAGCTTCCTGAAAACCGACGCTGGCAAGGGCTTCGCCTTCGTGGGCCCGTCGTTCACCGACGTGAAGTACTTCGGTGACGGTGTCGGCATCGCCGTGCGCAAGGGTGACAAGGCCAACGCCGAGCGCATCAATGCCGCGATCGACGCCATCCGTGCCAACGGCAAGTACAAGGCGATCCAGGACAAGTACTTCAATTTTGACATCTACGGTCCAGACTCGAAGTAAGACGTCGGGTTTCACCTGTGCAATGGTGCAAACAGCAGAGGCTCTGAGGTTTGCACCATTTTTCATTCTCTAGGTCGAGGACCTCATCATGTTGAAAGGCTACGGGGCAGTCATCCTCGACGGGGCGTGGCTGACGCTGCAGCTCGCCCTGTCGTCGATGGCCCTGGCCATCGTACTCGGCCTGATTGGCGTGGCGCTGCGCTTGTCGCCGGTGCGCTGGCTGGCCTGGTTGGGCGATATGTATGCCACGGTGATCCGTGGTATTCCGGACCTGGTGCTGATCCTGCTGATCTTCTACGGCGGGCAGGACATCATCAACCGTGTGGCGCCGCTGGTCGGCTATGACGATTACATCGACCTGAATCCGCTGGTGGCAGGGATCGGTACCTTGGGCTTCATCTTTGGCGCCTATCTGTCGGAAACCTTCCGTGGTGCCTTCCTCGGTATCCCCAAGGGGCAGGCGGAGGCCGGCGCGGCCTACGGCATGAGCGGGCGGCAGGTGTTCTTCCGCATCATGGTGCCGCAGATGATCCGCCTGGCGATTCCGGGTTTCACCAACAACTGGCTGGTGCTGACCAAGGCTACGGCGCTCATTTCGGTAGTGGGCCTGCAGGACATGATGTTCAAGGCCAAGCAGGCGGCAGATGCCACCCGCGAACCTTTCACCTTCTTCCTGGCGGTGGCTGCGCTGTACCTGGTGCTCACCAGTGTCTCGCTGCTGGCGCTCAAGTATCTCGAGAAGCGCTACTCGGTGGGCGTCAAGGTGGCTGAGCTATGATCTTCGACTACAACGTCATCTGGGAAGCCATGCCGCTTTATATCGGCGGGCTGCTGACCACGCTCAAGCTGCTGGCGCTGTCACTGTTGTTCGGTTTACTGGCGGCGGTGCCGCTGGGCCTGATGCGGGTGTCCAAACAGCCGCTGGTGAACATGACGGCCTGGCTGTACACCTACGTCATCCGCGGTACGCCGATGCTGGTGCAGTTGTTCCTGATCTATTACGGCCTGGCCCAGTTCGAGGCGGTGCGCCAGAGCATCTTCTGGCCGTGGCTTTCCAGTGCGACCTTCTGTGCCTGCCTGGCGTTCGCCGTCAACACCAGCGCCTATACCGCCGAAATCATCGCTGGCAGCCTCAAGGCCACGCCGCATGGCGAGATCGAAGCAGCCAAGGCCATGGGCATGTCACGCATGAAGATGTACCGCCGCATCCTGCTGCCTTCGGCCTTGCGCCGGGCGCTGCCGCAGTACAGCAACGAAGTGATCATGATGCTGCAGACCACCAGCCTGGCGTCGATCGTCACCCTGATCGACATCACCGGTGCCGCACGTACGGTCAATGCCCAGTATTACCTGCCTTTCGAGGCCTACATCACGGCGGGCGTGTTCTATCTGTGCCTGACCTTCATCCTGGTGCGCCTGTTCAAGATGGCCGAACGCCGCTGGCTCGGCTACCTGGCGCCGCGCAAGCACTGAACGCTCTGTGAGAACCGACAGCATGTACAAATTAGAAGTCCAAGACCTGCACAAGCGCTACGGCAGCCATGAAGTGCTCAAGGGTGTGTCCCTGGCGGCCAAGGCAGGCGATGTGATCAGCATCATCGGCTCCAGCGGTTCGGGCAAGTCGACCTTCCTGCGCTGCATCAACCTGCTCGAGCAGCCGCACGCCGGCAAGATCCTGCTCAACAACGAAGAGCTGAAGATGGTCGCCGGCAAGGACGGCGCCCTCAAGGCTGCCGACCCGCGCCAACTGCAGCGCATGCGCTCGCGGCTGTCGATGGTGTTCCAGCACTTCAATCTGTGGTCGCACATGACCGCGCTGGAAAACGTCATCGAGGCGCCGGTGCATGTGCTTGGCGTGAACAAGAAGGAAGCCCTGGAAAAAGCCGAGCACTACCTGGCCAAGGTGGGCGTGGCCCATCGCAAGGATGCTTTCCCGGGGCATATGTCCGGCGGTGAGCAGCAGCGTGTGGCGATTGCCCGGGCGCTGGCCGTGGAGCCGGAGGTGATGTTGTTCGACGAACCGACGTCGGCGCTGGACCCGGAGCTGGTCGGCGATGTGCTGAAGGTCATGCAGGCCCTGGCCCAGGAAGGCCGGACCATGGTGGTGGTGACCCACGAGATGGGCTTTGCCCGCGAAGTGTCCAACCAGCTGGTGTTCCTGCACAAAGGCCTGGTCGAAGAGACGGGCTGCCCGCGCGAAGTGCTGGTCAACCCGCAATCGGAGCGGCTCAAGCAGTTTCTCTCTGGCAGCCTGAAGTAAAGGCTGCACCTTTGCACCAGAATAGGGCATGCTGCGCAGCAGTGCGCAGTCTGCCCTGGCGCCACAGACTCGAACGACTTCAGGTTTCGGACCTTACCCTATGACCACCCAGCGAATCGGTTTTCTCATCTGGCCAAGCACCAAGCCCTTGACGTTGGCGCTGGCGGAGGAAGTATTGCTGGTGGCCCAGCGGGTACATCCTGACGTGGTATACGAGCTGGCCTTTCTCCAGGCCGAGCCTGCGCAGGAAGACGCCTGGCGCCTGCCGGGCGAGCCTTGGAGCGGGCGCCTGGAGGGGTGTCACAAACTGTTCCTGCTCGCTGATGAACTGCCCCAGGCACTGGGGTCGGCGCTGTCCACGGCGCTCAAGCAACTGGCCCGCAGCGGCTGCATCATCGGTGGGCTGTCTGCAGGTGTGTATCCGTTGGCCATGCTCGGCCTGCTCGATGGTTACCGCGCTGCGGTGCATTGGCGCTGGCAAGACGATTTCGCCGAGCGTTTCCCCAAGGTCATCGCCACCAGCCATCTGTTCGATTGGGACCGTGATCGCCTGACCGCCTGCGGCGGTATGGCGGTGACCGATCTGCTGTTGGCGGTGCTGGCACGTGATCACGGGGCCGAGCTGGCGGGTGCGGTTTCCGAGGAGCTGGTGGTCGAGCGCATCCGTGAGGGTGGGGAGCGTCAGCGCATTCCGCTGCAGAACCGCCTCGGCTCCAGCCATCCGAAGCTGACCCAGGCGGTGCTGTTGATGGAAGCCAATATCGAAGAGCCGCTGACCACCGACGAAATCGCTCAGCATGTGTGCGTATCGCGCAGGCAGCTGGAGCGCATCTTCAAGCAGTACCTCAACCGTGTGCCTAGCCAGTACTACCTGGAGCTGCGGCTGAACAAGGCACGGCAGATGCTGATGCAGACCAGCAAATCGATCATCCAGATCGGCCTTTCCTGTGGCTTCTCCTCCGGCCCGCATTTCTCCAGTGCCTACCGCAATTTCTTTGGCGCCACGCCCCGCGAAGACCGTAACCAGCGGCGTAACAGCAGCCCCTTCGAGTTGAGTTCGGCGCCTGCCGAAAAGGGCTGAACGCTGCCCGGTGCACTGCGCCTCTGTCGCCTGCAAGCCAGCGTCCAGGCTGATCGGGTTGCCGCCGGTCCGGTGGCGGCCGGCTTGCCGGTGAGGGCGGCGGTGCAGCCGGCGTATCTTCTTATGTGAACACCCGTTCACCCAGTCCCGCTCTGCCGTTACACTGCGCGATTGCGACAGTGTTTGTCGCATTGCCGAAAGCCTGGGTAAAACTGGGTTTTGCGCTGTAACAAGTTGTCGCTTGGCCGCAAGGACAGGCGCAGATCAGTCCTTACAATCCCCCCATCGCTCGCCACTTCCAGGCCAGCGTTCCTCTTCAGGAGACTCAGATGTCCGTTGAGCAAGCCCCGGTGCAGCGTGCCGATTTCGACCAGGTCATGGTCCCCAACTATTCTCCGGCGGCCTTCATTCCTGTGCGAGGCGAGGGTTCCCGCGTGTGGGACCAGTCGGGCCGCGAGCTCATCGACTTTGCCGGCGGCATCGCGGTGAATGCCTTGGGCCACTGCCATCCGGCACTGGTCAAGGCCCTGACCGAGCAGGCCAATACCCTCTGGCACGTTTCCAACGTCTTCACCAACGAGCCGGCACTGCGCCTGGCGCACAAACTGGTCGACGCCACCTTTGCCGACCGGGCTTTTTTCTGCAACTCAGGCGCCGAATCCAACGAGGCCGCCTTCAAGCTGGCCCGTCGTGTCGCCCATGACCGCTTCGGTCCTGACAAGCACGAAATCATCTCCGCCGTGAACAGCTTCCACGGTCGCACCCTGTTCACCGTCAGCGTCGGCGGTCAGCCGAAGTACTCGGATGGTTTCGGCCCGAAGATCACTGGCATCAGCCATGTGCCCTACAACGATCTGGAAGCGCTGAAGGCTCAGATTTCCGACAAGACCTGCGCCGTGGTGATCGAGCCGATCCAGGGCGAGAGTGGTGTGGTCCCGGCCGACAAGGCGTACCTGGAAGGCGCCCGCAAGCTGTGTGACGAGCACAACGCCCTGCTGATTTTCGATGAAGTGCAGACGGGTGTGGGCCGTACCGGCTCGCTGTACGCCTATCAGCATTACGGTGTGACGCCAGACATCCTGACCAGCGCCAAGAGCCTGGGCGGTGGCTTCCCGATCGGGGCCATGCTCACCACCACGGAGCTTGCCAAGCATCTGGCGGTCGGTACTCACGGCACCACCTATGGCGGTAACCCGTTGGGCTGCGCCGTTGCCTGCGCGGTACTGGACGTGATCAATACCCCAGAAACCCTGGCCGGTATCAAAGCCAAGCACGAGCGCTTCAAGGCGCGTCTGGAGCAGATCGGCCAGAAGGCTGGCCTGTTCTCTCAGGTGCGTGGTGTCGGCCTGTTGATCGGCTGCGTGCTGACCGAAGCCTGGCAGGGCAAGGCCAAGGACATCCTCAATGCCGCCGAGAAAGAAGGCGTGATGGTGCTGCAGGCCGGCCCGGACGTGGTGCGCTTCGCGCCGAGCCTGGTGATCGAAGATGCCGATATCGATGAAGGTCTGGACCGCTTCGAGCGGGCTGTGGCCAAACTGACCCAGGCCTGATTCGCCGGCGGTCCCTTCGCCGGCCCCGTCGGGCCGGCGATAGCAGAATCCCAGTGCGGGCGCGTGCTTGCAGACTCAACACGCGCCCGCCGTTTTTCCGTGCCGCCAGAGCGGCCAGTTTTTCCAAAGGAGTGACACCATGCTGGTGATGCGCCCCGCGCAAATGGCTGATCTGAACGAAGTGCAGCGCATGGCTGCAGACAGCCCCGTTGGTGTCACTTCGCTGCCAGATGACGCTGCCCGTCTGGGCGACAAGATAGCCGCCTCGGAAACGTCGTTCGCTGCCGAAGTCAGTTTCAATGGCGAAGAAAGCTACTTCTTCGTGCTCGAGGACAGTGTCACCGGCAAGCTGGCCGGTTGCTCGGCAATCGTCGCCTCGGCAGGCTACTCCGAGCCTTTCTACAGCTTTCGCAACGAAACCTTCGTGCACGCCTCCCGCGAGCTGAAGATCCACAACAAGATCCACGTGCTGTCGCTGTGCCATGACCTCACCGGCAACAGCCTGCTGACCAGCTTCTATGTCCTGCCTGAACTGGTGAACAGTGGCTGGGCCGAGCTGAATTCGCGTGGTCGCTTGCTGTTCATGGCTTCGCACCCTGAGCGCTTTGCCGACTCGGTGGTCACCGAGATCGTCGGTTACAGCGATGAGCAAGGCGAGTCGCCGTTCTGGGATGCCATAGGGCGCAACTTCTTCGACCTCAACTACGCCCACGCCGAGCGCCTGTGCGGCCTGAAGAGCCGTACTTTCCTCGCCGAACTGATGCCGCACTACCCGATCTACGTACCCCTGCTGCCGGACGCTGCGCAGGAGGCCATGGGGCAGGTGCATCCGCGCGCGCAAATCACGTTCGACATCCTCATGCGTGAGGGCTTCGAGACCGAGCACTACATCGACATCTTCGATGGCGGCCCCACCTTGCATGCGCGTGCCTCGGGCATCCGCTCGATCGCCCAGAGCAGGGTGGTGCCGGTCAAGCTCGAGGAGCTGCCGGCCAAGGGCGGGCGCCCGTACCTGGTGTGCAACGGCCAACTGCAGGATTACCGTGCGGTGCTGGTCGAGCTGGACTGGGTGCCGGGCAAGCCTGTGAGCCTCAGTGCCGAGGCTGCCGAGGCGCTGGGTGTGGGCGAGGGCGCCAGCGTGCGCCTGGTCGCGGTCTGAGGCCTGGGAACAGAGAGTTTTGCGGTAGCCACAGCTGCCGCACAAGGAGATAGCATGATCGTTCGTCCTGTACGCAGCAGCGATTTACCTGCGCTGATCGAGTTGGCACGCAGCACCGGTACCACCGGGCTGACCACCTTGCCGGCCAACGAGGAGCGCCTCGGGCACCGTGTCGGCTGGGCCGAGAAGAGCTTCCGGGGTGAAGCCGAGCGCGGAGACACCGACTACCTGTTCGTGCTGGAGAACGACGAAGGCCTGGTGGTCGGCATCAGTGCCATCGCCGGCGCCGTCGGCCTGCGCGAGCCCTGGTACAACTACCGGGTGGGCCTGACCGTCAGCGCCTCGCAGGAGCTGAACATCTATCGCGAGATCCCCACCCTGTTCCTGGCCAATGACCTGACCGGCAACTCCGAACTGTGCTCGCTGTTTTTGCGCAGTGACCACCGCTCTGGGCTCAATGGCCGCTTGCTGTCGCGGGCGCGCATGCTGTTCATCGCCGAGTTCCCGGAACTGTTCGGCAACAAGATCATTGCCGAAATGCGCGGCATGTCCGACGAGCAGGGCCGTTCGCCGTTCTGGGAGAGCCTTGGCCGGCACTTTTTCAAGATGGAGTTCAGCCAGGCCGACTACCTCACTGGCGTAGGCAACAAGTCGTTCATTGCCGAACTGATGCCCAAGTTCCCGTTGTACACCTGCTTCCTGTCGGAAGCCGCACGCAGCGTGATCGGCCGTGTGCACACCCACACCGAGCCTGCGCTGGCCATGCTCAAGCAGGAAGGCTTCAGCTACCAAGGGTATGTGGACATCTTCGACGCAGGCCCCGCCATCGAGTGCGAAACCTCGAAGATTCGTGCCGTACGCGAGAGCCAGACCTTGGTGCTGGCCGTGGGTACGCCTGGCGATGACGCAACCCCTTACATCATCCATAACCGCAAGCGCGATGACTGCCGTATCACTGCCGCGCCCGCACGCCTGGCGGCGGGCACCCTGGTGGTCGACCCGCTGACCGCCAAGCGCCTGCGCATGGGCGCGGGTGACAACGTGCGCGCCGTGCCGCTGTCGGCAAGCCGGGAGGCCCAGTAAATGACCACGCATTACATCGCCGGCAGCTGGCAGGCCGGCCAGGGTGAAACCCTGCAGTCGCTCAACCCGGTCACGCAAGCCGTTGTCTGGCAAGGGCAGGGCGCCGATGCCGGCCAGGTCGAGGCTGCCGTACAGGCTGCGCGTCAGGCTTTTCCAGCCTGGGCGCAACTGAGCCTGGAGGCGCGCATCGACGTACTGGAAAAGTTCGCCGAACAGCTGAAGCAGCATTCCCAGGCGCTGGCTCACTGCATTGGCGAGGAAACCGGCAAGCCGCTGTGGGAGTCGGCTACCGAAGTGAGCAGCATGGTCAACAAGGTCGCGATCTCGATACAGAGCTACCGCGAGCGCACGGGCGAGAAAAGCGGCCCGCTGGCAGAGGCTACCGCGGTACTGCGGCACAAGCCCCACGGAGTGGTGGCAGTATTCGGCCCCTACAATTTCCCCGGCCATTTGCCCAATGGGCACATCGTTCCGGCACTGCTGGCGGGTAACTGTGTAGTGTTCAAGCCCAGCGAGCTGACCCCCAAGGTCGCTGAGCTGACCGTCAATTGCTGGATCGCCGCGGGCCTGCCTGCCGGCGTGCTGAACCTGGTGCAGGGCGCGCGCGATACGGGGGTGGCGCTGGCTGCCAACCCGGGTATCGATGGCTTGTTCTTCACAGGCTCCAGCCGCACCGGCAACTTGCTTCATCAGCAGTTTGCCGGCCGTCCGGACAAGATCCTTGCCCTGGAAATGGGCGGCAACAACCCATTGCTGGTGGATGAGGTCAAGGACCTCGATGCGGCGGTGTACACGATCATCCAGTCGGCGTTCATCTCCGCTGGCCAGCGCTGCACCTGCGCTCGACGCCTGCTGGTGCCGCAGGGCGCCTGGGGCGATGCGCTGCTCGCGCGGTTGGTCGAGGTGTGCAAAGGCATCACGGTCGGCGCTTTCGATCAGCAGCCGGCACCTTTCATGGGTTCGGTCATTTCGCTGCAGGCTGCGCAGGTGCTGATCGCGGCCCAGGCTGAGCTGCTCGCCAAAGGCGCCACCCCGTTGCTGGAGATGACCCAGCCCCAAGCCGATGCCGCATTGCTGACCCCGGGCATCATTGATGTCACTGCCGTGACCGACCGGCCCGACGAAGAATTTTTCGGCCCGCTGCTGCAGGTGATTCGTTACGCGGACTTCGATGCCGCCATCGATGAGGCCAACAACACCCAGTACGGCCTGGCGGCTGGCCTGCTGTCCGACTCCCGTGCCCGCTACCAGTACTTCTGGCTGCGCAGCCGCGCCGGCATCGTCAACTGGAACAAGCAACTGACCGGTGCCGCCAGCAGCGCGCCATTCGGGGGGGTAGGCGCCAGTGGCAACCATCGCGCCAGCGCCTATTACGCCGCCGACTACTGCGCTTACCCCGTGGCTTCGCTGGAGACTGCCAGCCTTGCCCTGCCGGCGACCCTGACGCCGGGCGTCACCCTATAACAACAGGTCACGGAGCCTAGCCGATGAAATCCTATGAAGTGAATTTTGATGGCCTGGTGGGGCCTACCCACAATTACGGCGGCCTGTCCTACGGTAACGTGGCTTCGCAGAGCAACAGCCAGCAGGCCTCGAACCCGCGTGAAGCGGCGCGCCAAGGCCTGGCCAAGATGAAAGCGCTGGCCGATATGGGCTTCAAGCAGGGCGTGCTGGCGCCGCAGGAGCGCCCGGACGTGGCCGCTCTGCGTCGTCTGGGCTTCAGCGGTAGCGATGCCGAAGTGATCCGGCGCGCCGCCAAAGAGGCCATGCCGCTGTTGGTCGCCAGCTGTTCGGCATCGAGCATGTGGGTGGCCAACGCGGCCACCGTCAGCCCCAGCGCCGACACCGCGGATGGCCGCGTGCATTTCACCGCTGCCAACCTCAACTGCAAGTACCACCGCAGCATCGAGCATCCGACCACCAGCCGTGTGCTGGCTGCCATGTTCAGCAATGAGCAGCACTTTGCCCATCACCCGGCGCTGCCTGCCGTGGCGCAGTTCGGCGACGAGGGCGCGGCCAACCATACGCGCTTCTGCCGCAGCTACGGCGAGGCGGGCGTCGAGTTTTTCGTCTATGGTCGCAGCGCGTTCGACGGCCGTTATCCCGCGCCGCAGAAGTATCCGGCACGCCAGACCCTGGAAGCCTCACAGGCCGTGGCACGGCTTCATGGTCTGAGCGATGACGGTGTGGTCTACGCTCAACAGAACCCATCGGTGATCGATCAGGGTGTATTCCACAACGATGTGATTTCGGTGGGCAATGGCGAGGTGCTGTTCTACCACGAAGATGCTTTCCTCGAGACTGACGCGGTGCTTGGCCAGCTGCAAGCTAAACTGGCCAGCAAGGGTGGCAACTTCCAGGCCATCCGTGTACCACGGGCAGCGGTGGCGGTAGAGGATGCGGTGCGTTCCTACCTGTTCAACAGCCAACTGCTCAGCCGCGACGACGGCTCGATGCTGCTGGTGGTGCCGGAGGAGTGCCGCAACAATGAGCGGGTCTGGGCGTACTTGCAGCAACTGACCCGCCAGGGTGGCGCGGTGAAGGAGGTCAAGGTGTTCGACCTCAAGCAAAGCATGCAGAACGGCGGCGGCCCGGCATGCCTGCGCTTGCGCGTGGCTTTGAAGGAATCGGAACTAGCGGCGGTCAATCCAGGCGTTATCATGACCGCCCCGCTGTACGACACACTGCTGCAGTGGGTCGACAAGCACTACCGCGACCGCCTGGGCGAAGCGGACCTTGCCGACCCGCAGTTGCTGGTCGAATGCCGTACGGCGCTGGATGAGTTGACCCAGATTCTGAAGTTGGGCTCGGTGTATCCGTTCCAACGCCAACCTTGAAGAGAGACTTTTGTAATGACCGACGCCCTGCGCCTGATCCTTGAAGATGTAGACGGCACCCAGCTGGAAACTTCCTGCACCCGCTTTGCCGTTGTCTGGCAGGGCAAGGAAGTGTGGATTCAGCAAGACGGCCGTGGCCAATTGCTGATCGGTGTCGACGTCGATGAGAACGACACCGAGTACGCCAACCTGCTCCTGCGCCCGATGGCTACCAACCTGGTCAGCCTGCAACTGGAGATGGAGCCGGCAGAAGTCGGTGAAGACGATGACCACGTCCATGGCCCCGACTGCGGCCACGACCACTAAGGAAGCGCCTATGCTCGCCCTTGGCAAATTGCTTGAGCTGACCCTGACCGATCACGAGCCGGCCGAGAAGACCCAAGTTACACCTAAGGGCGTGCGTTTACGCTGGCTGGGGGAGGGCGCACTCGAGGTGCGTCCGCCCGAAGGCGACGATTGCGGGCTGGACCTGCTGTTGTCGGCCGGTATTCATGGCAATGAAACAGCGCCGATCGAATTGCTCGAACGGCTGCTGCACGGCGTGGCCAATGGCAAGATCAAGCCGCGTTCGCGAGTGATGTTCCTGTTCGGCAACCCAGCGGCGATTCGCAAGGGCGAGCGCTTCATCGAGCAGGACATCAACCGCCTGTTCAATGGTCGTCACGAGCTTTCCAGTGGTTTCGAGGCACTGCGTGCCGCGGAGCTTGAGCAGTTCGCCCGGGTGTTCTTCAGCAAGCCTGAGCGTACCCGTCTGCACTACGACCTGCACACCGCCATTCGTGGCTCCAAGATAGAGCAGTTTGCCCTTTACCCCTATAAAGAGGGGCGCAAGCATTCCCGCCGTGAGCTGGCTCGGCTGGCTGCTGCAGGCATGGAGGCGGTGCTGCTGCAGAGCAAGTCATCGATCACCTTCAGTGCGTTCACCTATGAGCAGCTGGATGCCGAAGCATTTACCTTGGAGCTGGGCAAGGCGCGGCCGTTCGGGCAGAACGAGCAGGTCAACCTCGACAAGCTGGAGCAGCGCCTGATCCAGATCATCGAAGGCGATGAGCCTGAGGCCGGGGAGTCGCTCGATGGTCTTAAACTGTTCAGTGTGGCTCGCGAGATCATCAAGCACAGTGAGGGCTTTCGCCTGCATCTGCCGGCGGATATCGAGAACTTCTCCGAGCTGAGCAAAGGTTATCTGCTGGCCGAGGACCTGGCTGAAATGCGCTGGGTGGTGGAGGAGGAGGGTGCGCGGATCATCTTCCCCAACCCCAAGGTCAAGAACGGGCTGCGCGCCGGGATTCTCATCGTCCCGGATTCAGGACAGCGTCTGGGCTGAGTTTGCGCAGTGCCTGGCAGGAGCGGCCTTGTTGTCGCCAAAGGGCGCTTCTGCCAAGGCCGGTCGTCGCTGAACCTTGCCCATGACAATCATTTAATTCACCGCCTGTTCCATTTTCCCTTCCCTTGAGCGGTAATAGGCTTGCCAGCGGCAAAAGCCTGCATTTAGCATCCGGTCATGTCATTTTCGTTTGCACGCGCTTCAAAAGCCGTCCAATCGACGTTTTGCATCGCATAAACACACTGCACCGAGATTGCAGGACCGATATAATGCGGCCCTTTGCCGTCGTTTCGTCGACGCGTTTGCCCCCAGGGGCCGTCGTTTCCGTGGAAGAACCTATGAAAAGCGCAGAAATCCGTGAAGCCTTCCTTCGCTTCTTCGAAGAGCAGGGCCATACCCGAGTCGCCTCCAGTTCGCTGATTCCGAACAACGACCCGACCCTGCTGTTCACCAACGCAGGCATGAACCAGTTCAAGGACTGCTTCCTCGGTGCCGAGAAGCGCGCCTACACCCGTGCGGTCAGCAGCCAGAAGTGCGTGCGCGCCGGTGGCAAGCATAACGACCTGGAAAACGTCGGTTACACCGCGCGTCACCACACCTTCTTCGAGATGCTGGGCAACTTCAGCTTCGGCGACTATTTCAAGCGCGATGCGATCACTTTCGCCTGGACCTTCCTGACCTCCGACAAGTGGCTGAACCTGCCCAAGGAGAAGCTCTGGGTCACCGTCTACGCCAGCGACGACGAAGCCTACGACATCTGGACCAAGGAAGTCGGCGTGCCGGCCGAGCGCATGGTGCGTATTGGTGACAACAAAGGCGCCCCGTACGCCTCCGACAACTTCTGGACCATGGGCGATACCGGCCCGTGCGGCCCTTGCACCGAGATCTTCTACGACCACGGTGCCGATATCTGGGGCGGCCCACCCGGTTCCCCGGAAGAAGACGGCGACCGCTACATCGAGATCTGGAACAACGTCTTCATGCAGTTCAACCGTACGGCCGATGGCGTGCTGCACCCGCTGCCAGCGCCGTCGGTGGACACCGGCATGGGCCTGGAGCGCATCAGTGCGGTCATGCAGCACGTGCACTCGAACTACGAGATCGACCTGTTCCAGAACCTGCTGAGCGCTGCGGCCAAGGCCATCGGCTGCAGCAACGACGGCCAGGCTTCGCTGAAAGTCGTGGCAGACCACATCCGCTCTTGCGGCTTCCTGATCGCAGACGGCGTGCTGCCGTCCAACGAAGGCCGTGGCTACGTGCTGCGCCGCATCATTCGTCGCGCCTGCCGTCACGGTAACAAGCTGGGTGCCAAGGGCAGCTTCTTCTACCAGATCGTCGCAGCCCTGGCTGCCGAGATGGGCGAGGCGTTCCCCGAGCTCAAGAGCCAGCAGGCCCACATCGAGCGCGTGCTCAAGGCCGAAGAAGAACAGTTCGCCAAGACCCTCGAACAGGGCCTGCGCATCCTCGAGCAGGACCTTGCCCAGCTCAAGGGCGACGTCGTGCCGGGTGACGTGGTGTTCAAGCTCTACGACACCTACGGCTTCCCGATGGACCTGACCGCCGACATCGCCCGTGAGCGCGAGCTGACCATCGATGAAGCGGGCTTCGAGCGCGAGATGGATGCCCAGCGTGAGCGTGCCCGTTCGGCCAGTGCCTTCGGCATGGATTACAACAGCCTGGTCAAGGTCGACACCGCCACCGATTTCGTCGGGTACAACGCCACCGAAGGTCAGGGCAAGGTCATTGCCCTGTACAAGGACGGCCAGTCAGTCGACCAATTGGGCGAGGGCGAGCAGGGCGTCGTGGTGCTGGACCGCACCCCGTTCTATGCCGAGTCCGGTGGCCAGGTCGGCGATACCGGCTACCTGCAGTCCGGCGCCGTGCGCTTTGACGTGCAAGACACCACCAAGACCGGCGGCGCTTTCCTGCACCATGGTGTGGTGGCCAGCGGCGCGCTGCTGATCGGTTCTCCGGTCGAAGCCAAGGTCGATGCCGAAGTACAGCACGCCACCTCGCTGAACCACTCGGCCACGCACCTGCTGCACGAAGCGTTGCGCCAGGTGTTGGGCGAGCATGTGCAGCAGAAGGGCTCGCTGGTCGACAGCCAGCGTCTGCGTTTCGACTTCAGCCATTTCGAGGCGGTGACGCCTGCGCAGATCAAGGCGCTGGAAGATATCGTCAACCGCGAAGTGCGCAAGAACACTCCGGTGGAAACTGAAGTTACCGATATCGAAACCGCCAAGCGCAAGGGCGCGATGGCGCTGTTCGGCGAGAAGTACGGCGATACCGTGCGCGTGCTGAGCATGGGTGGCGATTTCTCCGTCGAGCTGTGCGGCGGTATCCACGCCAAGCGCACCGGCGATATCAGCCTGTTCAAGATCATCAGCGAAGGCGGCGTGGCCTCTGGCGTGCGCCGTATCGAAGCGGTGACCGGCGCTGCTGCACTGGCCTACCTGAACGCTGCCGAAGAGCAGGTCAAGGAAGCCGCGCAGCTGGTCAAGGGCAACCGTGACAACCTGATCGACAAGCTGTCGGCTGTGCTCGAGCGCAATCGTCAGCTTGAGAAGCAGCTGGAACAGCTGCAGGCCAAGGCCGCCAGCGCCGCAGGGGACGATCTCTCCAATGCGGCTGTTGAGGTCAAGGGTGCCAAGGTCCTCGCCGCCCGCCTGGATGGGCAGGATGGCAAGGCCCTGTTGGCCCTGGTCGATCAGTTGAAGAACAAGCTCGGCCACGCAGTGATCCTGCTGGGCAGCGAGCATGAGGGCAAGGTCGTGCTGGTGGCCGGCGTGACCAAAGACCTCTCCAGCCAACTCAAGGCTGGTGACCTGATGAAACAAGCCGCTGCGGCAGTGGGTGGCAAGGGCGGTGGCCGTCCGGACATGGCTCAGGGCGGTGGCGTCGACGTCGCTGCGCTGGACCAGGCCCTGGCGCTGGCCGTGCCGTTCGCAGAGCAGGGACTTTGAGATGGAGGGGCCGATGGTCTAGTCATCGGCCCCTCCATGTTGGATGGTTTTTTTGAGGCCCGGTATGGGCTGAGGCACCATTGAAATGGCGTTGATCGTACAGAAATTTGGCGGTACCTCTGTCGGTTCCATCGAGCGGATCGAGCAGGTTGCCGACAAGGTCAAGAAACACCGTGAAGCGGGCGACGACCTGGTGGTTGTGCTGTCGGCCATGAGTGGCGAAACCAATCGCCTGATCGACCTGGCCAAGCAGATCACCGATCAGCCGGTTCCGCGTGAGCTGGACGTGATCGTGTCCACCGGTGAGCAGGTCACCATTGCCCTGCTGGCCATGGCCTTGATCAAGCGTGGTGTGCCGGCGGTGTCCTACACCGGCAACCAGGTGCGCATCCTCACCGACAGCGCGCACAATAAAGCACGCATCCTGCAGATCGACGACCAGAAGATTCGCGCCGACCTCAAGGCCGGGCGCGTGGTGGTTGTAGCCGGTTTCCAGGGCGTTGACGAGCACGGCAGCATCACCACCCTGGGCCGCGGCGGCTCCGATACCACGGGCGTGGCCCTGGCGGCCGCGCTCAAGGCTGACGAGTGCCAGATCTACACCGACGTCGATGGCGTGTACACCACCGACCCGCGCGTCGTGCCACAGGCGCGCCGCCTGGAGAAGATCACCTTCGAAGAGATGCTGGAAATGGCCAGCCTCGGCTCCAAGGTGCTGCAGATCCGCTCGGTGGAGTTCGCCGGCAAGTACAACGTTCCGCTGCGCGTGCTGCACAGCTTCAAGGAGGGTCCAGGTACCCTCATTACCATTGATGAAGAGGAATCCATGGAACAGCCGATCATTTCCGGTATCGCCTTCAACCGTGATGAAGCCAAGCTGACCATTCGCGGCGTGCCGGACACCCCGGGCGTCGCTTTCAAGATCCTCGGCCCGATCAGCGCTTCGAACATCGAAGTGGACATGATCGTGCAGAACGTTTCGCACGATAACACCACCGACTTCACCTTCACCGTGCACCGCAACGAGTACGAGAAGGCTCACAGCGTGCTGGAAAACACCGCACGTGAAATCGGTGCCCGCGAAGTGATCGGTGATACCAAGATCGCCAAGGTGTCGATCGTCGGTGTTGGCATGCGTTCCCACGCGGGTGTTGCCAGCCGCATGTTCGAAGCCCTGGCCAAGGAGAGCATCAACATCCAGATGATCTCCACGTCCGAGATCAAGGTGTCGGTCGTCATCGAAGAGAAGTACCTGGAGCTGGCCGTTCGCGCGCTGCATACCGCGTTCGAGCTTGACGCTCCGGCCCGACAGGGCGAGTAAGGCGTTGCCTTGAGGGGCGCGGCTTGCCGCGCCCTTCGCGTTTCTGCGCGTCACGCAGGCCCTGTCCTGCCAGCGTGACGTGCTACGGAGCCCTGTGTCGTCGTCCACGGCCAGGCCCTGTTGTTCCCAGACTGTTATCCCTGAATGTCTTGCGTAAGGAGAAAGCTATGTTGATTCTGACTCGTCGGTGCGCCGAGAGCCTGATCATTGGAGATGGCGAGATCACCGTGACGGTGCTCGGCGTCAAAGGAAACCAGGTGCGTATCGGCGTCAGCGCGCCCAAGGAAGTGGCCGTTCACCGCGAGGAAATCTACCTGCGGATCAAGAAAGAGAAGGATGAGGAGCCAAGCCTTTAATTTTTTTGAAGTTTTTTTCAAAAAAAGGGTTGCAAACGAGGAAGAGCCTGTTTAATATTCGCCTCGTGTTGCGGTGAGGTGGCCGAGTGGCCGAAGGCGCTCCCCTGCTAAGGGAGTATACCTCATAAGGGTATCGGGGGTTCGAATCCCCCCTTCACCGCCATTATTCGCTTAGGGCGCTGTAATCGGTAAGAACGCTAAGTCGTTGAATTTAAACGAAAAAATTCTTGCAAAAATGTTTCAGCGACCTATAATGCGCGGCAAGACACGGACTCATAGCTCAGCTGGATAGAGTACTCGGCTACGAACCGAGCGGTCGGAGGTTCGAATCCTCCTGAGTCCGCCACTTTTGAAGTGGCTTTGCTTACAAAGCTGCTTCAAGCAACCAGTGGTAATCTGGTCTAAAACTACCAATTACGGACTCATAGCTCAGCTGGATAGAGTACTCGGCTACGAACCGAGCGGTCGGAGGTTCGAATCCTCCTGAGTCCGCCACTTTTGAAGTGGCTCTGCTTGCAAAGCGGCTTCAGTCAGCCAGTGGTAATCTGGCCTAAAACTACCAACCACGGACTCATAGCTCAGCTGGATAGAGTACTCGGCTACGAACCGAGCGGTCGGAGGTTCGAATCCTCCTGAGTCCGCCACATATCAAGAAGCCCGCTCAATTGAGCGGGCTTTTTGTTGTGCGCCGTTCACTGATTTATCAGTGATGCCCGCTAGACTGAAAATCAACCCGCCCGACACTCCTTTGCGCCGCATGTGTTTTTTCGCTGGCTCGTGCCGTCGCACACATGGCTTCGAGCGTTGTCATAGCTTTATCGCGCAAACGATTGTTCTGGCCAAAAATTTAAGCGATCTGACAGCTTAGGCAGTGTATGATTGCGCCCGTCAGCCCCGCCGGGGCTTGTGGAATACCACCATGGACTTACCCAGTAGTTACTCGTTAACAAGATTCTCACAGCCTGATCTGACCGATTGATTCCCCCGGCGTGCTCCGCTGCTGGGAGTGGAGTTCGCCTATGACTGAAGTAGAAGTAAAGAAAGCGCAAGAGAGCCTGCAGGATCGCCTGGCCCAGGTGGTCGAACTGTTGCAGCGTCAGCGCGTCGTTGAAGACCTGACCCATCGTCAGGAAGGTCATCACCACGACCTGGTGGAAAACCTCGTCCACCGTCAAAACCTCGTCGAGTTGCAGCGTAAGCTCGACGACCTGCACCCCGCAGATATCGCCTATATCCTCGAAGCTTTGCCCCTGGAAGCCCGCCTGACGGTCTGGCAGCTGGTGCGCTCGGATCGTGACGGCGACATCTTGCTTGAGGTTTCCGACTCGGTTCGTCAATCGCTGATCGCCGACATGGACGATCACGAGATCCTCGCTGCGGCCAAGGAAATGGACGCCGACGAGCTGGCGGACCTGGCGCCGGAATTGCCGCGTGATGTCGTCCACGAGCTGATGGAAAGCCTCGATGCCCAACAGCGTGAGCGTGTGCGCTCGGCGTTGAGCTACGACGAGGAGCAGGTCGGTGCGCTGATGGACTTCGAGATGGTGACCATCCGTGAAGACGTCAGCCTGGAAGTGGTTCTGCGTTACCTGCGCCGCCTTAAAGAGCTGCCCAACCACACTGACAAACTGTTCGTGGTCGACTACGACGGCATCCTCAAAGGTGTGTTGCCGATCAAGCGCCTGTTGGTCAACGACCCGGACAAGAAGGTCGCGGAGGTCATGGCGGTTGATCCGGTGTCCTTCCACCCCGACGAAGATGCCTACGACGCTGCGCAGGCTTTCGAGCGTTACGACCTGGTTTCGGCGCCAGTTGTGGACAAGAGCGACCGCCTGATCGGCCGTTTGACCATCGATGAGATGGTCGACCTGATTCGTGAAGAGAGCGAGAGCGAAGTGCTCAACATGGCGGGTCTGCGCGAGGAGGAAGACATCTTCGCCTCGGTCTGGCGTTCATTGCGCAACCGTTGGGCCTGGCTGGCGATCAACCTGATAACTGCGTTTCTGGCCTCGCGGGTGATCGGCTTGTTCGAGGGCTCGATCGAGAAGCTCGTGGCCCTGGCGGCGCTGATGCCGATCGTGGCGGGTATTGGCGGCAACTCCGGCAACCAGACCATTACCATGATCGTTCGCGCCATGGCGTTGGACCAAGTGTCGCCAGGCAATACCAGCCGCCTTATGCGCAAAGAGCTGGCGGTATCGCTGCTCAATGGCCTGATCTGGGGTGGGGTGATCGGTGCTGTGGCGTTCTGGCTGTATGACAGTTGGTCACTGGGGTTGGTCATGACTGCGGCCATGACGTTGAACCTGTTGCTGGCAGCGCTCATGGGGGTATTGATCCCGATGACCCTGACGCGCCTGGGGCGCGACCCTGCCATGGGGTCCAGCGTGATGATCACTGCCGTGACCGACAGTGGTGGCTTCTTCATCTTCCTGGGGCTGGCTACGCTGTTCCTGCTGTGATGGTGCAGGTGTGTGCGCCGCCCGTGCGGCGCTGGATACCCAGGCCGCCAGGGCGATCAAGGCATGTGCCCGGCCGGATCACCACCGACCAGTGAACAACCCAAAAAAAAGCCAGCTTACGCTGGCTTTTTTATTTTTGCTGCGCGCCTCAGGAGGCGTCGGCTGCCATTTCCACATCGTGAGCGATGAGGGCGACCAGCGCGTTCTGCTGTCGGTGGGACAACTGGCGGAAGCGTTGCAGCAACTCGCGCTCATGCAGGGACAGTTCGGGGCTGTCCAGGCGCATGCTCAGCTCGTCGCCCAGCGCACCTTCCTGGATAAGACTCTGCTCCAGGCGTGCGATGATCTCGGAGTTCATGCTGCGGTGATGATTGCGCGCTACCTCGGCAATGCGCTCACGCATTCCGTCTGGCAGGCGGACGACAAACTTGTCAGCGGTGCGGCTCGAATAAATAGCCTGTTTCATTGGGCGCATATAAATTAACCGGTTTTTGGTTCAGGGGAAGCGGTTCACAAATTGGCCGCACGGGATGCTGGTACGACCGTGGCGACGACAAAATGTTCAACCGCCTGGAAAATTTGGTGCTCATCTTGCCTCAAGGTCGCCGTTTCCTTGGCGTCAATTCTGTGACAAATAGTGATCTCGGTAAAGGCTTTTTGCCAGTACCAATTATCAGAAATGAGTACTGGTTGGAAAAGTTTTGCATTTCCAGGCTCGCCTTACCGTCAGCCCTCTGCCGTCAAAAACCCGTAAAACGCGGCAAAGGGTAGAGAAAACCCTTAAAATGCGCGGGTTTCCTTCCATAGAGCATAGTGGCTATGCAACATGACGCAAGCTCCCACGATAAAGCCCTAGGTCGCCTGATTTATCTGATAGGCCCCTCCGGTTCGGGGAAAGATTCTCTGATCGAGGCCGCTCGCTCACAACTGGCTGCCGCCGGTGTGGAAATCGCCCGGCGGGTGATCACACGCTCTGCAGAGGCCACCGGTGAGGCCGCGCAGAGCGTCACGCCACAGCGCTTCGAAGCGATGCGTGCGGCAGGCGAATTTGCCATGCATTGGCAAGCCAATGGCCTGGAGTACGGCATACCCAAGCAAGTGGACATTTGGCTCGCGCAAGGGCGATCGGTGCTGGTCAACGGTTCCCGTGGCTATCTGCCCGAGGCGTGCAAGCGCTACCCCAACCTGCTGGCAGTGCGCCTGGAGGTTGACCCCGCGGTGTTGCGCGCGCGCCTGGTTGCTCGGGGCAGGGAGGCAGCGCAAGAGATCGATCAGCGCCTGGCGCGCAGCGCCAGGCTCCAGTCCTGCCCCGATCCCCGCGTGCATGTGCTGGACAACTCAGGAGCACTGGCCACGGCGGTCAGCACATTGATGGGCCTGTTGCGTCAGCACGGGGTGCCTGTTTGACAAGCCTCGGAAAAGCCCTACGTGCAAAAAGCCCGATAGATGCATGACAAACGGCTGCCCGCTGGTTAACATGCTCGCCGTCCAGCTGTGCAGCGTTCGCTGCCGGTTCTCGTGTCTCAGTAGCTCAATTGGATAGAGCATCCCCCTCCTAAGGGGAAGGTTGCAGGTTCAAATCCTGCCTGGGACGCCATATCTTCTCTCGCTCCATACGCCTACTTGCAGTTCCCTGCCTTGCGGTAACCTGCACGCTGCGCTTCTGCTTCACTGCCAAAGGCTACCTGGTTTTTCTGAGCGACCTGGCTGTAACTGGGGCAACCGCTGGCCAGGTGGTACACGTGACTGTTACGGTTGCCAATGATCGCACCGTCAGCTGGCGCATTCGTCAGGGCCGGCTTACCGACATCTCTCGCCGCCGTTTTAGCGGGAGCCGAAGCTACCACGTCCATCGCCCCAACAGGCTTGTAGCCCAGCGTCCATTTACGCTCGCCGGTGACGAACGGGTTCGAGTGCCCCATGATCGCGGCGATGCGCTGATTGCGCTGCTTTTCCCATGCCGACACCGGGTGCTGTTTATCCCAGGCCATGAGCACCTGCTGCTGCTGGCGCGACATGCTCAACTTGTAGCGGTCGAACATGTAGAACGTGGTACGCGCAACCAGGCCTTTGACTTCGTCACGCGGCTCGGCGGTTTTTTGCTGGAAGTCGACCTTGGTGGTGCACTGTCCATACTGGCGCTCAACGCCGGAAACCATGCCGTAGTTGAAATTGCTGCGGTCACCGTTCACTTCACCCACAGACGGGTAAAGGTTGAACAGGTCCGCTTCCATGGCGCGGAAGGTCGGGTCTTCATTGACGCAATGCTCGCGACCACCGTTCTGCCAGCATTTGCGCTGTTGGCCAAACGTCCAGGCCGGCACGATGTGCTCCCATTCGGTACGTTCGGCGCGGGTTTGCACTTTGCGGGTTTCGTAGCCGCAGGACTTGGCGTCGACACGGCCACCGGACTTGCCGACCCACTTCCATTTGCAGCCACAGTACAGTTCGCCCATTGGGCTGTTTGCCTGGTCGAGGAAGATCTTCTGTTTGGCGACAACCTTGGCTTCGGTAAACGTTGCGGGGGGATTGGCGAAGGCGGCGGGGATGACAGAGAGGGCGAGGGTAAAGACGTACAGCAGTTTCTTCATGAGAAAGCATCATCGGATTGCGGGGGCAGAATTATACGGCGTACTGACGTCAATTGAAGAAATGTCCGATCACGTTGCTGTATTGCGCCTGTTGCGCGGTGCTGATTGGGTTTCTCGATTTGGGGCTACTCCTGTTGCATAATGTCCCGGAACCAACGGTCATGATTTGAAGAGCACGGCCGATAACTGGGTTGCTGCACTACGCCCTTGTTGACCCCTTCGAAGCGAGTACCATGCTCCCCATCTATTTGAACCTAGGTTGCGCCGATCACCCTCGCCAAGGCTTTATCAATATTGATGTGGAGTCCACGGGCGCCGATCTGCAATGGAAGCCGGGCCAGGCTTTGCCGTGGGACCAAGGCACGGTGCCTGGGATCTATAGTGCTCATCTTCTGGAGCGACTCGAGCGTAATCAAGGTATTCGCTTGCTGCACGAATGCCGCCGAGTCCTGCAGCCGGGCGGGGTGATCCGTCTCGTCTGCGCCGACCTGGAAGCGTTGGTGGACGATTATGTTAATAACCGCACACGCCCTGAGGCGCCGGGCGTCGGTCGCGCTGAAAGGCTGAACAAAGCCCTGCGCCAGCATACCTGGATCTTCGACGCCGAGGAGCTCACGCGGATCTGCACGATGGTAGGGCTGGAACCGATAGCTATCACCGCAGAAGCCAATAGCAGCGATCCGCATCTGAGTGGGCTGGACGCTTCGGTGGCGGGCCAGTTAGTGCTGGAATTTTGCAAGCCGCAGCGTCAATTGGCGGCGGATGCCCAGCCTCTGGTCAGCATCGTCATGCCGACCTACAAGACCGAACACCTCTACGACGCCTTGGGCAGCGCGCTGAACCAGACCTACCGCAACCTGGAAATCCTGGTGTGCGACGACTGCCCGACTGATGAGATCGAAAGGATCTGCGCCGACCTGAGCCAGGACGACCCGCGCGTGCGTTATGTGCGCAACCCAGATGCCGGAAAGGACATTGGCCGTCTAAACCATGTCCTTTGCCTGAAAGAGGCTCGCGGCGAATTCATCAAGTTTCTCAACGACGACGACCTGCTGGAACTCGAATGCGTGGAGCGGATGCTCGACAGCTTCCGCAGTTATCCAGACGTTACGCTGGTAACCTCCAAGCGGCAGCGCATCGACCAGTACGGCGAGCCGCTGGCCGATATCGCCGCAACCCAAGCCCCCGTGGCAGACGATGCGATGATCGAAGGCCTATCGCTGGGCACCGCACTCATGCAGTCGCAGATCAATTTCGTTGGCGAGCCGAGCACGGTCATGTTTCGCCGCGCCGATATGCTGGAAATCACTCCGGACTTCATGTCGGTAGACGAACAACCCATCGCCTGGGCCTCCGACGTGGCGATTTTTCTCAACCTCGCACTGCGCGGCAACACCGTTTATCTGGTCCAGCCACTGAGTAGCTTCCGCATTCACGGCGAGCAATGCCAGGTGCTTTACGGCGCCGCCGCACAAGGTGAATCCCGACGCTGCTGGGCAATCATGCGCGACTTCTGGGCGCGGCATGAATTCGACAAGGCGCTCTGACATTGCGCAGTATGCCCACGCCTGAACAACACAAGGCCGGCCAACGCCGCCAGCCGCAGGAACACCGCTCATGAATGGTCGGCCCCCCGTTTTCGTGACCCAGCCCGCATTGCCCGAGCTGGAGGCTTTCTTGCCATACCTGCGGGAAATTTGGGACAGCCGCATGCTGACCAATGGCGCAGCCATGCACCAGCGACTGGAAGCGGCGCTGTGCGCTTACCTGGGCGTGGAACACATTTCGCTATTCTGCAACGGTACCCAGGCGCTGATAACGGCGTTGCAGGCGGCCGGGCTCAGCGGTGAGGTGATCACCACGCCGTACTCCTTTGTTGCCACTGCCCATTCGCTGCTATGGAACAATCTGACGCCGGTGTTCGTCGATATCGACCCGCACACCCTGAACCTAGACCCGGCACGCATCGAGGCGGCCATCACCGACCAGACCACAGCCATCCTGCCGGTACACTGCTATGGCCATCCCTGCGATGTGGAGGCGATACGCGCGATTGCCGAGCGCCATGGCCTGCAGGTGATCTATGACGCGGCACATGCTTTTGGTATTCAGGATACAAACGGCAGCCTGCTGCGCCACGGCGACCTCGTGACCCTGAGCTTCCACGCTACCAAGGTGTTCAGTACCTTCGAAGGCGGCGCTGTCATCTGTCGCGACGAGGCGACCAAGCGGCGCATCGACCAGTTGAAGAACTTTGGTCTGTCTGCCGACGGAAGCACCGTAGAACTGACCGGCACCAACGGCAAGCTCAGCGAAATTCACGCAGCCTTTGGCCTGTTGCAACTGGAGGGACTGGATGAAGCGCTGGGGAAGCGGCGGCTGATCGACCAGCGTTATCGCGAAGGCCTTGCGGGTATTGCGGGTATTCGCTGTATCGAGGGGAGGGGCGAGGCAGTCGCCAATCATGCGTACTTCCCGATACTGGTAGGGCCTGAGTTTGCGCTTGGCCGTGATGCACTGTTCTCGCACCTCGCCGCCCACAACATCCATGGGCGGCGGTATTTCCAACCCCTGATAAGTGGCTTGCCGATGTACTGCGGGTACCCATCGTCCAGTGCCGACAACCTGCCAGTAGCGCATCAGGCGGTGGAGCAGGTTATCTGCCTACCGATCTATCCTGATCTGGATCTCTGCACCGTGGACTTCATTATCGGTTTGATCGTCGGGGCCAGTGCATGACCAGGGTGGCGATCATGCAGCCGTACCTGTTTCCCTACATTGGCTATTGGCAACTATTGAAGGCTGCAGACTGCTTCGTGGTCTACGATGACGTTAACTTCATCACGCGGGGATGGATCAACCGCAATCGCATCCTCATCAACGGGGCGCCAGGGCTGATCACGCTGCCGTTATTGCAGGCGTCGCAAAACCGCAAGATCAACGAAATAGACATCGCACCTGCTGCCCAGTGGCAACGACGTATGCTGCGCAGCGTGGAAATGGCCTACCGCAAGGCACCCTGCTTTGATCAGGTATTTCCAGTGATAGAGCGTATTCTGGCGCACGAAGACAACAATCTCGCGGGTTTTCTGAGTCATCAAATTCAGGTGTTGGCCAACTTCATGGGCCAAACGACTCGGCTAGTTACGAGTAGTGAGGCTTACGGCAATGCTCAACTTAGAGCGCAGGCGCGGATTCTAGATATTTGCCGCCACGAAGGTGCTACCTGCTATATCAATGCTCAGGGCGGGCGCTCGCTCTATGAGGCGGAGCGGTTCGCCGACGCCAACATCGATCTGCGTTTCATCGGTATGCGGGTAATGGGCTATCGCCAACGCTGCGGGGGTTTCACACCGTACCTGTCGATCATTGATGCCCTGATGGAGGTCGGCGCCGAGGGCATCGGGCCGCACTTGGCGGCCTACGACTACCTCTGAGGTTCAAGCCTGGCAGACTACATAGATACTCGCGGTGAGGTCCGGGTATTTCATGCCCATCTTGTAACAGCCCTCGAAGAATGCCTGGTCGATGATACCGGCACGCAAGGCTGCATCGAACTGAAAGTTGGCCATCGGCTTGAACAGGATACCGCCGCGCTGGGTCACTTCGAAGCCCGCCTGCAACGCCTCGTGCTCCAGTGTGTCGAGGCTGTAAGTGCAACGGTGGCCGTGCTTGCGCTCGCCATCGGTAACAGCTGCATTGAAGTCGATCAGCCCCATGTTCACCGCGATCTGCCGCGACGCCGCATTGGCATTGGGCACGACGATGAATAGCCGGCCACCCGGCGCCAGCCACTGGCGTATCTTCTTGAGCACCGGCTGCGGCTCGGTCAGATGTTCGAGGGTATGGATCAGGAAGATGTTGTCGAAGCGACGTTCCAGGGTAGTGTCTTCGAACCGACCCAGGATGAATGTTGCGCGCGAATCGGCAACGTTTTTGCGGGCGACTTCGAGCAGGTCACAGGCCCCTTCAAGCACGGTCACGTCATCGAAGACCTGCAACAACTTTTTGGTGAACTCGCCGTGATAGCATCCCATTTCCAGCGCATTCCCGGGGCGAAACTGCCCGTTTAGCGCCCTGAGCATGTAGTCGCGGTGTATATAGTCGAAATCGTAGGCGTACAGGCGGTTTTCCGTGTCCTGGTACTCGGTATTCAGATCTCGTGACATGGTTAACCCTGGTTGGAGTGATACATGCGCCTGGCCGGTGGCTGATACCACTCGTCCAGCGATGCGGGTACCCGCGCGTTGTAGCCGATGACCTGGCGCATCAATGGGTCGAGGTTTGGCCCCAGGTCATAGCCCAGGGCCCGCGGGTAGTCGAATTGCTGCTTGATGAACGGCTTGGAAAACATTGGCGTCACCGAGCGGCGCACCTGATCGGTAACGTTGCTGCCCCCCGCATGCCAGACATTGGAGTTGAACATGAGGATGCTGCCGGCCGGTGCGATCGCCTGTTCGGCGTGGGCCATGAAATAGTCGTCCGTCGGCTTGGCTTCGGCCTTGTGCGAACCGGAGAGCATCCAGGTCGCGCCATTGGCGGCGGTGAAGTCGTCGAGCATCACCAGCGTGTTCAGTAGCAACGGCATGTCACCGGAAAACGAACGGATATCACGGTGAACGCGCTGGGCGTAAGATTGGCTGTCGCGGGTGTTGATGGCGCCGCCATACGAGTTAAGGATGAACTGCCCGCCGAAATAGCGCTCGATGAAGGCATAGATAGGGTAGGCCTTCAGACAGTCGAGAAAACTGCCAAACTGGCCGATCAGGTGGTGCACGGTGTAACTGGTGTCCTGATCGATGCCGTTTTTTATCTGGTAGTGGCGGCAGATTGCATAGGCCTCGTGGATGTCTTTACGCATCTGCTCGACGATAGTGATCGGGATGGCCTTCTCAAAGATCACCCAGCCTTGTTCCGCCATGCGCTGGTCGAATACCTCGGAAGAAATCATAGGCGCTTCACCTGATCGTGACGATGCATTTGGAGGGGTACAGCTCGCACTTCTCCAAGGTGTATTCAGCAGGGGTGAAGACTTCTTTGAAGGCCAGCGCTTCGCCTGGTGCTTGAGCCCATGTCAGCTCATCCATCAATAGCATGCTGCCGGAAACCAGATGGGGCTTGACCGCCTTGAGCGCTGCCAGGGTTGGCTCGTACAGACCCATGTCGAAGTAGGCGAAAGCGACGATGGCCGAGCCGTTGTTCTTGAAGAATTCGGGCGCGGTCTGACAGACGTCCCCCGCAACCAGTTGATGTACTCCGCGCTTGTGTCCCAGCACGTTGTTGCCTTCGTGCACCTGCAACAGTTCGCTCAGGTAATCCTTGTAGCTGGCTTTGGTGGAGTAGGAGTTCTCAACCCACACACCGCTCTCCTTGCAGTCTTTTTCACCCGGCGCGCAATAGCCTTCAAAGGTGTCGAAACCGACGATCTGCCGCTGTTTGTTGAACGGTTCGTACATGGCCCTCAGGTTTTCCAGCAGCACCAGGTTGTGGCCGTACCAGGTGCCAAACTCGCAGATCATCCCCGGGATATGCTTGAAGCGTTTGTACAGGTCGCTCAAGACGATGAACTTCACCAATACTGAGCTGCGGGTATACAGGCCGATATTGAAAAGCACGTCGTCGTCAGAGAGCGGGCTGTTCAGGTACATGTCGCGCAACTTGTCACGAAAGGCGTACTGCAAATCCGATGCAGTGGATTCGAGTTTGTAGACTTCGTTTTGAAGCTGTTCGTTATTCATCATCACTCCACTGGGCCAGGCCGAAGCCGCTGGTCCCGAAACGGTTGCCGTTGTACAGCATGTAGGTGCGCTCGCCGCTCTGGAAGATGAACGGGTAGCAGGTCATCAGCGAGTCCCAGCCTTCGGCTGACGGTGCGATACCCGCATCATCATGGCGGGTCCAGGTTCTGCCGTCGGGCGACTCTGCGTAGCGGATACGGTACGAGCCGGCGCCGTTGCGGTAGTCCTGCGATGCGCGTGAGCAGTACCACATCTTGAAAATCCCGTTTTCCTTGATGACGCAGGGGCGGGAAAAGGCTTCGGTCTCAAAGCGCGATTCAAGGCATTGCGGCGCGAAGCGGGTGAACTCGAATCCGTCTTTGGATTCGGCGTACTTGATCACGTACAATGGCTCGTATTTGCCGTCCACCTCCAGCCAGCGTGTACCGGACACGTACCACATCTTCCACAGGCCTTGGTCGAACAGCACGGTGGGCGTCACGGCCAGGTAGGGCTCGGTGGCAGTGCGATCCATGATCGGGCCTTCGAACAGTTTTTCGAAGTGCAGCCCGTCGTCGTCAGAAACCGCGACGCCCATGGCATTGTGGTAGGGCACGGTCAGGCGCTGGTTCCACCCGCTGTAGTACAGGTAGGTACGGCCATCTTTCTTCAGGGCGTAGCTGGGCATCACGCCTTCGTCATCGAAGGTGCCGGGAGCGCCGAAACCCAGGCAAGGTTCCCGGTGGCGGGCAACGACGGTGCGCGGGTCCTGCTTGTCCAGGTCTACCGCGTAGCACAGGCTTTTGCCTGCGCTGTTGCGGGTGGAGATGAATACCCGAATCACATCGTCCAGCACCAGCGCGGTGGGCACTTGGGCGTGGGAGCCGACCCAGTCTTTATCGGGGTCGAAAGTTCTACCGAGTTTTTTCCAGGCCATGCTCTACCTAAAAATCCAGTTCCTGACTGCTCTTTACCGCGCGCGCGGGTGCGCCGATGTAGAGCTGCCAGGGTTGAGTGTCTTTTGAAATCAGCGCACCCATGGCAACGCAGGTACCTGCGCCGATGGTGCAATTGTTGGTGATGGTCGCGTTGACGCCGAACCAGGCGTAGGGCTCAACCAGGCAATGCCCGGAGAGGACCACATGGGAAGCAAAGAACACATGGTCGCGGATCTCGCCATGGTGGCCGATGTGGTTGCCGCTCCACATCACCACATTGTTGCCGATGGTGGTGAAAGGTTGCAGTGTGTTGTCTTCGAGAATGAAGCAGTTTTCACCGATGACGTTGTCGTTCACCGTGGCATTGGGGCTGACATAGCTAATGAAGTCGTAGCCCTTTTCCTTGCCCTGAATGTACACCGACTCACGCAGGCGGTTCATCTTGCGCCCGGTCATGGGCGCAAACAGCTTGTAGTCGGTGCTTGGGAAATAGTCCTGCAGGGTTTCGAAGGGCACCACCGGCAGCCCTTCGAACATTCTCGATTCTGGCAGGTAGCGTTCGTGCACGGTAAAGCCGACCACGTCCACTGCAGGGTCTTTTTTCAGGTAGTAGTGCGCCAGTTGGGCGGTGTCCAGCACTCCGAAAATGACAACTTTTGGCATCAGGGTATCCAGGGTGTTCGAGGATGAGTCAGGTCAACCGGAGCTGAGCGTACGCTGTGTATACTGCTGGCCACGATAGCACCTCCGCTTGCGTAACTAAAAAGGGCACCGGGCCGATGGGAAAGATTCTTGATCGAAATCAAATCCGCTTTTATCGCGAGCAGGGTTACCTGGTTGCCGAAGGCATTTTCGACCCGCTTCATCTCGATGAAACCCTTGCCCACTTCAATCTGGCATTTGCCCAACAGTTGGACCGCAGGGCTCTACCTGTCGCTGGTGGCCCTACCCTTGAAGCCCTGCACCTGAACATGGCCGCACTGCTGGGGGAGAGCGTTCCTCTCTATCTGGCGACGCTGCGCATGTGCTCCAAGCTGTACGGCGTCTACCGGTTGATGACCTCCGAGCGCCTGCGCGACGCGGCTGCGGACCTGGGCGTTGTAACCCCGTTGTTCCAGACCACGCCTGTGTTGCATCTGATGTCGAAAAAATTGCTTATCCCGGGAGGTTATCAGGGGTTCGACGTGCACCAGGACTGGACTTCAGTCCAGGGCAGCCTGGATACCATCACCACCTGGATCCCGTTCATGGACATCGACCCGCAGTTGTTCACCATGGAGGTGATGCCCGGCAGTCATTTGCTGGGCCTGCTTAGCGGCGACCAGGAACAGCATGTGTTGAGGGTCGACGAAAAGCACTTCAAGGAAGATGACTTCGTTCCTGTCTGTGTCGGCAAGGGTGGCGTTTGCTTGATGTCGAACTTCACCATTCATCGGTCTTCTCGTGAAGGGGATGAGCGCTTGCGGATTTCCGTCAGTGGGCGTTATGAAAATGCCAGTGAGCCGACGTTCATCGAGCGCGAGTATCCGTTCACCCAGCACAAGACAATGCAGCGCGGGTTGATTACCGAGCACTTTCCGAGCGTGGAACAGGTGCGCGCTGTGTATGCCATTGAAGGCCACTAATTAGCCGATATTTGGCCAGCATCGGCGTCACGCGCGCTTAAAGTTTCCTGCCGGCATGCCGATCACTGAAGCACTGGATACAGGTAATACACCTGTATCGCCATGGTTGGAGTTCCCGCCCTCAGCGGCTGGATGCGTCGCCTTGCGTCCGCTTCAATCCATGCACCGCTGCCAGAGCACGTAGTTCGTGGTGGACATTGGTCTCAATGAGGTCCTGAAGGGACAAGTATGAATTTTTATGTCAATCAGGTGAAGAACAAGCCGGACTACCGGGGCTCGCTGTTCAGGGGTGATATCTTCCTGGAAACCGCCCTTGGCAATGCACATGAGCTGTGTGCATTGGCCCGGCAGAGTATTACCGCCGCCTTTGATGGCGAAACCGACCACCAGTCGCTGCACAAAATGATGCCGGTGGAGACCTTCGTAGAGCGTGTCACTGCACTCAAGCGGCAGTTTACCAATGGTCCGCAGGCCAAGGCGTTGATCCGCGATTTCATTCGCGAGATCGGGGCCGATCCCAAGGACTATATCTTCGACGTGCCTCGTGTGCGTGTAGTGCCCAACTACGAGTACCTGCATGCAGGTGTGAGCTACGCATACAAGCCCCACCGCGATACCTGGTACGGCAGTGTGGAAAGCCAGGTGAATACCTGGATGCCGGTGTACAGCATCGAGCCCGAACAGACCATGATGATCAACCCGGCCTATTTCGAGCGGCCGGTGCGCAACAGCTCCGCCGATTGGAGCCTCAATGACTGGATCCATGTGCAACGGCACAAGGCTTCGCAGAACATCACCGAAGAAACCCGGGTACACCCGGTGCCGCTGGAAGACATCGATACCAGCGGCGAACTGCGTGTGGCTGCCAACAGTGGTGAAATGCTGATTTTCTCTGGTGCCCATCTGCACGGCACCGTAGCCAACTTCACCGACAAGGTACGGTTCAGCGTGGACTTTCGCCTGATCCACCTGCAAGACCTGCTGCATAAGCGCGGTGCACCGAACGTCGACAACGGTTGTTCGGATGCAGAGGCCGGCTTCAAAGACTTTTTCAATGCCAGCGACTTTTCGCAATTCCAGGGAGTTAACCCATGACCAAGCGTCGTCTGACTGCTGCCGAGGTCGAGTACAACGAAAAGCGCGCCAGCGTGCTGAGCCGTGTCGATGCCCAATACGTGGCTGATGCGCCGTTCGTGTTTGCCAACCGTATCACCGTGACCGCTGCGCTTTCGCGCATCGAACTGTTCAAGATGGTGCAAGACATTCCGGGCGCTATCGTCGAGTGCGGCGTATACAAAGGCAACTCGTTGATGCTGTACATGCAGCTATCGATGATTCTGGAACCCTATGCGATCAACCGTTCGATCATCGGTTTCGATACCTTCGGCGGCTTTGCCAGCATCGATGCCGAGCAGGATCCAGCCGACATCAATGAAAGCATGTTCTCCGACACCGACGAGACCCTGATTCAGGACATGATCGAGGCCAACGATCTGATTCGCCCGGTCAATCGGATCCCGCGCTGCGAGATCGTCAAGGGCGACATTCTGGAAACCGTGCCTGCCTTTGTGAAAACCCGCCCCGATCTGGTAGTGGCCATGCTGATCCTCGACACGGACCTGTATTCGTCCACCAAGGTGGCGCTGGAGACATTCCTGCCTTACATGCCTAAAGGCGCGATCGTGGTGCTGGACGAAGTCGCCTACCGCAACTTCCCTGGCGAAACTGCCGCGCTGCGTGACGTGTTGGATCTGAACAAGATCGAACTCAAGCGCCTGCCGTTCGATTCGTCGGTGGGCTACTTCCGCGTTTGAACTGATCATCGGCATGTCTGCAGGCCAATGCAGCATCGCCGAATGAAAAAAAGCCCGCAGCGCCGAGGGCGCTGCGGGCCAAATCGGCCGCAGCCGCTTCAGTGTCAGATGTGCAGGGCGTGGCCCAGCGCGCGCAATGCCGCTTCCTGCACCGCTTCGCCCAGGGTCGGGTGAGCGTGGATAGTGCCCGCGATATCCTCCAGCCGCGCGCCCATTTCCAATGACTGGGCAAACGCTGTGGACAGCTCTGAAACCGCCACGCCAACCGCCTGCCAACCCAGGATCACGTGATTGTCACGCCGCGCCACCACGCGCACGAAGCCGGTTTTCGACTCCAGGCTCATGGCGCGGCCATTGGCGGCGAAGGGGAACTGCGCGACGATGCAGTCCAGCCCTTGCTGGCTGGCCTGTTCCGGGGTCTTGCCGACCACAACGACTTCCGGGTCTGTAAAACACACTGCTGCAATTGCGCAGGGTTCGAACCGTCGTGCCTTGCCGGCAATGATTTCCGCGACCATTTCACCTTGCGCCATTGCGCGGTGTGCCAGCATCGGTTCGCCGGCCACGTCACCGATGGCCCAGACGTTGCGCATGCTGGTTTGGCAGCGTTCGTCGATGGCGATGGCCGCACCGTTCATCTTCAGTTCGAGGCTTTCCAGATTGAAGCCGTGCGTGCGCGGGCGGCGGCCAACGGCCACCAGCACCCGGTCGGCCTCCAGGCGCAGCTGTGCACCTTGAGCATCGCGGGCCAGCAAGCAACCGCTGTCGTAACCTTCGACGCTGTGCCCAAGGTACACAGTGATACCCAGCTTCTTCAATGATTCGGCTACCGGCGCGGTCAGCTCGCTGTCATAGGTCGGCAGGATGCGCTCACGCGCCTCCACCACGCTCACCTGCGCGCCCAGTTTGCGGTAGGCGATACCCAGCTCCAGGCCGATATAGCCGCCGCCAACCACCACCAGGTGCTGAGGTAGGGTTTCGGGGGCCAGGGCCTCGGTCGAAGAGATGATCGGCCCGCCCAGCGGCAGCATGGGCAGTTCGACGCTGTTCGAGCCGGTGGCCAGCAGCAGGTGCTCGCACTGGATGCGCTGGCCATCGACGTCGACGTGCTTGCCGTCGAGGATCTTCGCCCAGCCATGGATGACTTTGACCCCGTGTTTTTTCAGGAGTGCAGCGACGCCAGTGGTCAGTCGGTCAACGATGCCGTCCTTCCAGGCCACGCTGCGGCCGATGTCCAGGCGTGGCGTGGAGACGCTGATGCCAAGTTCGGACGGCTCGGTGTAGCGGGATGTCTGATGGAACTGCTCGGCCACATGGATCAGTGCCTTGGACGGGATGCAGCCGATGTTCAGGCAGGTGCCGCCCAGCGCCTGGCCTTCCACCAGCACGGTGGGGATGCCCAGTTGCCCCGCGCGGATGGCGGCCACGTAGCCGCCAGGGCCGCCGCCGATGATCAGCAGGGTGGTGTCGATAGTCTGTTGCATGCTCACTCCACGAACAGGCAGGCGGGTTGTTCAAGCAGGCCACGTACAGCCTGGATGAACAGCGCGGCATCCATGCCATCGACCACACGGTGGTCGAACGAGCTGGACAGGTTCATCATCTTGCGAATAACGATCTGGCCATCGATCACCATCGGCCGCTCGACGATACGGTTGACCCCGACGATCGCCACTTCCGGTGTGTTGACCACCGGTGTGCTGACGATGCCACCCAGGGCGCCGAGGCTGGTCAGGGTGATGGTGGAGCCGGACAGTTCCTCGCGGCTGGCCTTGTTGTTGCGTGCGGCGCTCGCCAAGCGGGAAATCTCGCTGGCGTTGCCCCACAGGCTACCCGCCTCGGCGTGGCGCAGCACCGGTACCACCAGCCCGTTGTCACCCTGCGTGGCGATCCCCACATGCACCGCGCCATGGCGGGTGATGACCTGGGCTTCGTCGTTGTAGGTCGCGTTGATCTGCGGGAAATCGCGCAATGCCACGACCAGGGCGCGCACCAGGAACGGCAACAGGGTCAGCTTGCCGCGGCTGTCGCCGTACTTGCTGTTGAGTTGCTGGCGCAGGGCTTCCAGCGCCGTGACGTCGATTTCCTCGACATAACTGAAGTGCGCCACGCGGCGCTTGGCATCCTGCATGCGCTGGGCGATCTTGCGGCGCAGGCCGATCACTTGCACCTGCTCGCTGTCGGTGCGCTTGGCATAACCGCCAGGTGCCTGGCCGGCAGGGCTCTGCGGTTTGCTGATGAAGGCATCGAGGTCTTCGTGCAGGATGCGCCCGGCGGGGCCGCTGCCATGCACGTAACGCAATTCGATACCAGCATCCAGGGCGCGCTTGCGCACAGCGGGGGAGGCCAGCGGCTTTTCGTCGGCCTGGCGCGGCACGATAGGGGCGGCACTGTGCGACGTGGTGGCCGGGCAGGCAACCGGTTGTGCGTCGACACGGGGTTCCGGCTTGGCGGCGACCGGTGCGGCCTGCGGCTCGACCGGCTTGGCCGGCGGCACATCCACGTGGTTGCCGCTGCCTTCCACTTCGATGCGGATCAGCTCGCTGCCGACCGCCATCACTTCACCCGGCTGGCCACCCAGGGCCAGCACCTTGCCACTGACCGGCGAAGGGATTTCCACGGTGGCCTTGTCAGTCATGACATCGGCGACCACCTGGTCTTCGGCGATCACATCGCCGACCTTGACGAACCATTCGACCAGCTCGACTTGCGCGATGCCTTCGCCAATGTCCGGCATCTTGATGACGTGCGTGCCCATTCAGACCTCCATGACCCGTTTCAATGCCGCACCAACACGAGAAGGGCCTGGGAAATAAGCCCACTCCTGTGCGTGAGGGTAGGGCGTGTCCCAGCCGGTGACGCGCTCGATGGGCGCTTCGAGGTGATGGAAGCAATGCTCCTGCACCAGCGCTACCAGTTCGGCGCCGAAACCGCAGGTCCGTGTGGCTTCATGCACGACCACGCAGCGGCCGGTCTTCTTCACCGACGCGACGATGGTGTCCAGGTCCAGCGGCCAGAGGCTGCGCAGGTCGATCACTTCAGCATCCACACCGGTTTCCTCGGCGGCCACCTGGGCCACGTAGACCGTGGTGCCGTAGGTCAATACGGTGACGTCGTTGCCTGGGCGAGTGATGGCCGCTTTGTCCAGCGGCACGGTGTAGTAACCGTCCGGCACGGCACTTTGCGGGTGCTTGGACCACGGGGTCACCGGGCGGTCGTGATGGCCGTCGAACGGGCCGTTGTACAGGCGCTTGGGCTCGAGGAAGATCACCGGGTCATCGCATTCGATCGAGGCGATCAGCAGGCCTTTGGCATCGTACGGGTTAGAGGGCATCACCGTGCGCAGACCGCACACCTGAGTGAACATCGCTTCGGGGCTCTGGCTGTGGGTCTGGCCACCGTAGATGCCGCCACCGCAGGGCATGCGCAGGGTCAGTGGCGAGATGAATTCGCCGGCCGAGCGGTAGCGCAGGCGCGCCATTTCCGAAACGATCTGGTCGGAGGCAGGATAGAAATAGTCGGCGAACTGGATTTCCACCACAGGCCGCAGGCCATAGGCACCCATGCCCACGGCGGTGCCGACGATACCGCTCTCTGAGATCGGTGCGTCGAACACGCGCGATTTGCCGTACTTGGTCTGCAGGCCCTCGGTGCAGCGGAACACGCCGCCGAAGTAGCCCACGTCCTGGCCGTAGATCACCACGTTGTCGTCGCGCTCAAGCATGACATCCATGGCCGAGCGCAGGGCCTGGATCATGGTCATGGTAGTGGTGGCCATGGCGGTTTCCGGTTTGATGCTGTTGTTGTGGTCGTTCATCTCAAACCCCCAGTTCCTGGCGCTGACGGCGCAGGTGGTCGGGCATTTCCTTGTACACGTCCTCGAACATCGAGGCTGCACTCGGGATGTGGCCGTTGGCCAGGGTGCCGTATTGTTCGGCTTCCTTTTGCGCGGCGATGACGGCCGCTTCGAACTCTGCGGTGACGGCCTGGTGTTCTTCCTCGGACCAGTGGCCGATCTTGATCAGGTGCTGCTTCAGGCGGGCGATCGGGTCGCCCAGCGGGAAGTGGCTCCAGTCGTCGGCAGGGCGGTATTTGGACGGGTCGTCGGAAGTGGAGTGGGGGCCTGCGCGGTAGGTGACCCACTCGATCAGGCACGGGCCCAGGCCACGGCGGGCGCGTTCGGCGGCCCAGCGCGAGGCGGCATAGACAGCGACGAAATCGTTGCCGTCCACCCGCAGAGACGCGATACCGCAACCCACGCCACGGCCGGCGAAGGTGGTCGATTCGCCGCCGGCGATGGCCTGGAAGGTGGAGATCGCCCACTGGTTGTTGACCACGTTGAGGATCACCGGGGCGCGGTATACGTGGGCGAAGGTCAGCGCGGTGTGGAAGTCGGACTCGGCCGTGGCGCCGTCGCCGATCCAGGCCGAGGCTATCTTGGTATCGCCCTTGATCGCCGAGGCCATGGCCCAGCCGACCGCCTGCACGAACTGCGTCGCCAGGTTACCGCTGATGGTGAAAAAGCCGGCTTCGCGTACCGAATACATGATCGGTAGCTGGCGGCCTTTTAGCGGGTCGCGCTCGTTGGACAACAGCTGGCAGATCATTTCCACCAGCGACACGTCGCGGGCCATCAGGATGCTTTGCTGGCGGTAGGTGGGGAAGCACATGTCGGTGCGGTTCAGCGCCAGCGCCTGGGCGCTGCCGATGGCTTCTTCGCCCAGGCTCTGCATGTAGAAGGACATCTTCTTCTGGCGCTGGGCAAGCACCATGCGGCTGTCGAAAATCCGCGTCTTGAGCATGGCGCGCATGCCTTGGCGCAGCAGCTGTGGATCGATGTCTTCGGCCCATGGGCCAAGAGCATCGCCATGCTCGTCGAGCACGCGGACCAGGCTGTTGGACAGGTCGGCAGTGTCGGCAGCATCGACATCGATGGGCGGTTTACGGACTTGACCCGCGTCGTTCAGGCGCAGGTAGGAAAAATCGGTCTGGCAGCCTGGCCGGCCGGTAGGCTCGGGCACATGCAAACGCAGGGGGGCGTACTCGTTCATGCTTTTTACGCTCGCTCGGATGTTGTTTTTGTGAGCTTTGAAGCGGCCGCCGCTGACTACCGGCTTGTGACTGGCAGGTCAGCGTCAATTACATAGTAGTGACACCCCGGGAGAATTTTTCTCTCAAGTTGATTGCCTTTAGCGAGCGGCCCAGATAAACATTCTGCATAAACACAAAAAACCGGTGAATTTGTCTCATGCGCAAACTCGATCGTACCGATATCGGCATTCTCAACAGCCTTCAGGACAACGCCCGCATCACCAACGCAGAACTGGCGCGGTCGGTGAACCTGTCGCCCACGCCTTGCTTCAACCGGGTCAAGGCCATGGAAGAGCTGGGTGTGATCCGTCAGCAGGTGACCCTGCTGTCGCCAGAGGTGCTGGGGCTGGATGTCAATGTGTTCATCCATGTCAGCCTGGAGAAGCAGGTAGAGCAAGCGCTGCACCGCTTCGAGGAAGAAATCGCCGAGCGCCCGGAGGTGATGGAGTGCTACCTGATGACTGGCGACCCCGACTATTTGCTGCGGGTGCTGTTGCCGAGCATCCAGGCGCTGGAGCGGTTTCTCGATTACCTGACGCGACTCCCGGGGGTAGCGAACATACGCTCGAGTTTTGCCTTGAAGCAGGTGCGGTATAAAACGGCGCTGCCATTGCCGTCCAATGGCATGACCCTGCGCGAGTGAGGGGGCAAGAACTGCATCGTTGCGGATGCAGGTGCTTGATATTTTAAACACCCCCAGCCTATGTTGTTGCCAGCCCATAACAACAAGGACAAGCGTCATGACCACCGCAGCCCCGCGCTCGCTCGCCGAGCACCTCCAGGGCATCGACCAGATCGAATGTGTCACTCCCGACCTTAACGGTGTCCCTCGTGGCAAGGTCATGACTGCCGAAGGCTTCCTCGAAGGCAGGCGCCTGCAAATGGCACGTGGCGTCTTGTTGCAATGCATCATGGGGGGCTACCCGCCAGCGAAATACTACGGCAGCGACGATGGCGATCTGGCCCTGGTGGCGGAGCCTGCGCAGATCCACCGCTTGCCCTGGAGCGAGGAGGGCCTGGCGCTGGCGATCTGCGATGCAAATGAGCTCGATGGCCGGCCGTCAGGGCTGTCCACCCGCGGGCTGCTCAAAGCGGTGATCGCCCGCTACGCCGCTTTGGGCCTGGCGCCGGTCGTTGCAACCGAGCTGGAGTTCTTCGTCTTTGCGCCCAACAGTGACCCTGTACAGCCATTTTTGCCGCCGTTGGGCAGGGATGGCCGCCGCGAGCTCGGCCACTCGGCATTCAGTGTCAGTTCCAACAACGGCCTGCGGCCGTTCTTTCAGGAGGTTTATCGGTGCATGGCGGCGCTTGGCCTGCCGCGCGACACCTTCATGCATGAAATGGGCGTCAGCCAGTTCGAAATCAATCTGCTGCATGGCGACCCCTTGTTGCTGGCCGACCAGACGTTCCTGTTCAAGCACTTGCTCAAGGAAGTCGCGCTCAAGCATGGCCTGACGGTGGTGTGCATGGCCAAGCCCCTGGCGCATACGCCGGGCAGCTCGATGCATATTCACCAGAGCCTGGTAGAGGTCGCCACGGGGCGGAACGTGTTCAGCGATGACCAGGGGCAGCCGAGCGAGACCTTCCATCATTTCATTGGCGGCCTGCAGGCGTGCATGGCCGATTTCACTGCGCTGTTCGCGCCCAATGTCAACTCGTACCAGCGCCTGTGCCATCCCTATGCGTCGCCGAACAATGCCTGCTGGTCGCATGACAACCGCGCTGCCGGGCTGCGTATTCCGGCCAGCGGCCCCGCGGCGCGGCGCGTCGAGAACCGCCTGCCGGGCGCGGATGCAAACCCCTACCTGGCCATTGCCGCCAGCCTGGCAGCTGGCCTGCACGGCATCGAGCAGCGCCTGGCGCCTGCACCGGCCATCCAGGGTGAGTTCCAGGTCCCTGAGCACCTGAGCCTGCCCTGCACGCTGCACGCGGCGCTGGAACGTCTCAAGCGCAGCGCCTTGGCCCGGGAACTGTTCGGGGCTGAGTTCATCGAAGGTTACGCTGCCAGCAAGACGCTCGAGTTGACTGATTTCTACAACGAGATCACGCCGTGGGAGCGGCGCGTGTTGGCGGCACAAGCCTGATCGCGACACGAACGCTACTGCATGCGCCCCTGTTCTGCTATTTCGCAGGCAGGGGACTGCGCCGCGGCTGATTTGCTTTTATGCTTGCCAGCAAGCCAACGCCACCTGACCAGGGAGCCCTACGGGACGTATGCGAAACATCTGGAAGCCGTTTCAGTCGTTGTATTTCGCTGCCTTGATGATGCTTATCGGCTCGGGTCTGCTCAGTACTTACCTGGCTTTGCGCCTGGCGGCCGACAATGTCGACAGCCTGTGGGTCGGTGCGTTGATGGCGGCCAACTATTTCGGCCTGGCTGTCGGCGGCAAGGTTGGCCACCGACTGATCGGCCGGGTAGGGCACATCCGGGCCTATACCACCTGCGCCGGCATCGTCTGTGCGGCGGTGCTGGGCCATGGCATGACCAACTGGCTGCCAGTCTGGGTCGGGCTGCGGATGCTCGTTGGCCTGGGCATGATGTGCCAGTACATGGTCATTGAGAGCTGGCTGAACGAGCAGGCTGACGCCAAGCACCGCGGCGCTGTGTTTGGCGCGTACATGATCGCCTCTTACCTGGGGCTGGTGCTCGGTCAGCTGATTCTGGTGGTGCATCCCGAACTTGGCCCTGAACTGTTGATGCTGGTCGCGATGTGCTTCGCCCTGTGCCTGGTGCCGGTGGCGATGACCCGGCGCATTCACCCGGCGCCGCTGCGCCCGGCACCCATGGAGCCGAAATTCTTCATCAAGCGCGTGCCGCAGTCGCTGAGCACGGTGCTGGGTTCGGGGTTGATCGTCGGCTCTTTTTACGGCCTGGCGCCGCTGTATGCGTCCAGCCAGGGGCTTTCCACCGAGCAGATCGGCTTGTTCATGGGCAGCTGCATCTTTGCCGGGTTGTTGGTGCAGTGGCCGTTGGGCTGGTTGTCCGACCGCTATGACCGGGCCGTGCTGATCCGCAGCGTGGCTGTGGGGCTGGCGCTGGCGGCGGCGCCGCTGGCGCTTCTGCCCAATGTGCCGTTGGAGTTGCTGTTCGGCATCGGCTTTCTGATTTCGCTGCTGCAGTTTTGCCTTTATCCGCTGGCTGTGGCATTTTCCAACGACCACGTGGAAAGCGAGCGGCGTGTCTCGTTGACTGCCATGCTGCTGGTCACCTACGGCGTGGGGGCGTGCATCGGGCCGCTGGCGGCGGGGGTGCTGATGAAGGTGCTGGGCGCGCAGATGCTGTATGCCTTCTTCGTGTTCTTCGCCCTGGTGCTGGTGTGGCGGATTCGGCCGAAGGCGGTCACCGGGTTGCACCAGGTACAGGACGCGCCGTTGGGTCACGTGGCCATGCCGGCGGCGGGCTCGCCATTGTCGGCGGCGCTCGACCCGCGGGTGGATGAACAGACCGTGCAGGAGGTAATGCAGGCGCCTGTGGCGGCTGAGGATACCGAGGCTGAAGAAAAGGCCGAGCCGGCTGATCCGGGCGAGGTCAGCAAGCCGGTTTGAGGCGGGCCCAGGGTAGGCAAACGAATAGCCATTCTCAGGTCAATGCCAGTGAGTACGCTTCATCAGGGCTGCTATGCAGCCCATCGCTGGCAAGCCAGCTCCCACCGGTGCGGCGTAGGCTTCACCATACGGGGCTGCCCAAGACATTGGATGGATGGGTGTCCAACATCTGGGGTGCAGCCAGATCCCGGTGGGAGCCGGCTTGCCGGCGATGGGCCGCAAAGCGGCCCTGATCGTTCAAAAGACTGGCATCAGCCTTCAGGGGGGCGTTCTAAGCAGACGATCAATAATCGTCTTTATCGAACCGCCGCGCTTCGCGCTGCAACTGGTACACGAAGCTCTCTATCTTGCGTTGCGCCTGGCCATTGAGGTTATGGAAGCGTACGCCGGCAAAGGTGGTGTTGATCCGCTCTTCGTAATGCAGGTGGCGCAATTCGACCATCATGTCCACCAGGCCCAGCGGGTTGCTGGCTTTGAAGCGCTCGTAAACCTGGCCCAGTTGCAGACGCGCCTCGACGTTGCCGTCGAACCGCAGCTTGCAGCCAGTGGCGGAGATGTCGAGCAACTTGCCGCGCAAGGCACCATTACCCTTGAGATGGGTGCCATCGAGAATCACATCGACCAGCTGCGACAGCTTCAGCGCAGCGCGAAATGCATTGCGCCGCTGGTGGTAGGTCACCTCGTCCGGCAAGGCACCGCGGTAGGAGCGATGGCCATCGACCTCGGTGATCCTCAGTTCGTGGTTGCACTCCCAGGCAATGCGTACGCCGTCGTGGAACCCTTCAACGCGGAACGGCTCGCCGTTCTCGATGAATTTTTCGCCATCGCGCGGGATCATCTCGTCCAGCGCCAAAGTATTGCTGTCACGGTCCACATGAACCACGTAGCTCTGGAAACGCTGGCTGCGCTCATGGAAGGTGATGATCAAAGGATCATGGCTCTCCAGCAACTGGCGCAGGTTGGCCGCAATCTCCAAAGGAGTGTTCAGCACCTTTGGCGGCTGCGGAGCATCGGTTTCATTGAACACGGGTTATCAATCTCCAGGCAAAAACGACACACGCAAGTAAAGGCATTTTGCCAGTATGTTCCGTGCCTTGATAGAACTAATCACACTTGGCTGAGCGCCCGAGGCTTGGCCAGTGGCGACGTGGCGCCACGGCTGTCGTAGAGCGACGGAGAATCGCCGCCCATGAGGATTCTGATCTGGTTGGCGGTGACGTGCTGCTGTACCTGGACGATCCGGCCATTGGTTTCGTTGACCTTTTGGCAGGTTTCCATCAATTCGGTCAGCGCTCTGAGTTGTTGCATGATCACTTCACCGTTTGGCGACTGTGCAGCAACGGCCTGCACCCCGGCGCGGTCGGCGCTGAGGCCGAGGCTGGTGAGCAGGTTGTGGCGGCGGATGCCTTGCTGCTCGAGCAGAACGATCAGCGATTGCTTGCGGGCCAGGATGCCCTCCAGCGGTGCCATATCGCGCCCGTGCAGGGCGACTGCCTCCTGCTGAAGCAGGTCGAGCAGCTCCTGGGTGGGGGCGATGTCGTCTTCGATCAGTTGCAGCAATGTGATGTCGTGCATGGCTAACTCTTGGCTTTTCAAGCGTCCGTGAAGTCAGCGCGCCGAACGGTCAGCGCTGGGCTTCGAAATCGAGCAGTTTGCTGGCGACCCGGCCGGCATCGACCTGGTAGCTGCCATCTGCGATCGCCTGTTTCAACTGTGCCACGCGGGCATTGTCGACAACGGGCTGGTCGCGCAGCTTGTCGCTGACCTTTTGCAACTGCTGGGCCTCTTGGCTGAGGTGTACCGCTTCTCCGCTGGCGCTTGCGCTATTCGGCGCGGTGGTTTCGCCGGACTTGTCGGCGTTGCCGGGCGCGGCATTGCCGCGAACGCCGCCCGTGATGGACGGAGAGTTATTCAAACGACTGAAGTCGATGACCATGATCAGAAACCCCTGGGTATTTGGACGCTTGCCATGTTTTCGGCCATTGCGAAAGAAACTTTAGGCATAAATGCTCAGCCGCCTCTCGGCAAGCCCGCGAACCCGTTCCTGATACAGTTTAGAAAAAGCGGTAATACACTGCCAGCCCAATCTACATGGCGACCTCCACCTGGCCGGGGGCCGTGACCCGGGCCTTCACTACCCTCTGCGAATTCAGGTTGCGCACCCGGATCTGTTCGCCCTGGCCGCCTTTGCTGAGGGCCTCGCCGGGCATGCGTACGGCCAGGCTGCCGCTGCGGGCGATGATCACCACATGGTCGCCCTTGCGTACCACCTCGGCCTGCTCCAGGTGCTGTGGGGTCAAAACCTGGTCGATCACCGTCGGGCGCAGCATCTTCATGCCAACCACCTGATCAAGGTCGGTGAGAAAGCCTTGGGTGAGGGTGCCAACGTCACGTTCGCGCAGGGCCACGTCACCTTCACCCACGATATTCTGGCGCTTCAGCGGGCGGGTAACCACCACCACATCGCGGAACAGCCGCACCGTTGCCGGCACGAAGACGGTCCACGGCGCGGCGCCGTCGCAGCGTACACGTACCGTGACACGCCCCAATGGCTGCGCCGGGCTTTCCAGCGAAGCGTCCAGTTGCTGGCTGCACAGCGGCATGCGCAGGCGCGGGTCGAGCGAGTTGACCTGTATTTCGTAGCGGCCCGGTGTCTGCGTCGTGGCCAGGTAATCCTCTACGGTGAATTCAAGAAACCCTTGGGTGACACCGATAAGCTGTTCAGGCAAGGTAACCGCGTCCGCCAGCGTTCGAGCGCCGGGTGCCAGCAGGCACAGTGCAGCCAGCGAGCCGCTCAGCAGGTGCGTCAGTCGTCGGAAAATTGTCGTTTTCGTGTACATGACGCTCAAAAAAGCAAAGCCCGTGCCGACTCGCTGTAGGAGTGGCTACGATATGGCAGAAAGAAAAAGGAGTCAGGCATGGCGGGGGTTATGGATTCAGTCAACCAGCGCACACAGCTGGTTGGGCAGAATCGCCTGGAATTGCTGCTGTTCCGCCTCAATGGCGCGCAGCTTTACGGCATCAATGTGTTCAAGGTCCGCGAGGTGCTGCAATGCCCTGAGCTGACCGTGCTGCCCAAGTCCCACCCAGTGGTGCGTGGTGTGGCCAACATTCGTGGGGCGACCATTCCGATTCTCGACCTGTCGATGGCCACCGGCTTGCCCGGGCTGCAGGAAGAGACTCGCAACAGCTTCGTGATCATCACCGAGTACAACACCAAGACCCAAGGTTTTCTGGTGCACTCGGTCGAGCGCATCGTCAACATGAACTGGGAAGAAATCCACCCGCCACCCAAGGGCACCGGCCGCGACCATTACCTGACTGCGGTTACCCGGGTGGACAACCGCATGGTTGAAATCATCGACGTGGAAAAGGTACTGGCCGAGGTGGCGCCGTCGTCCGAGTCGGTGTCAGCCGGTGTGGTCGATGCCGACACCCAGGACAAGGCCGTGCTGCTGCGTGTGCTGACCGTTGACGATTCGTCGGTGGCGCGCAAGCAGGTCAGCCGCTGCCTGCAGACGGTCGGTGTCGAGGTGGTGGCGCTCAATGATGGGCGCCAGGCCTTGGACTACCTGCGCAAACTGGTGGAGGAGGGCAAGCGGCCGGAAGAAGAGTTCCTGATGATGATTTCGGACATCGAGATGCCGGAGATGGACGGTTATACGCTGACCGCCGAGATCCGCAGTGACCCGCGCATGCAAAAGCTGCATATCTGCCTGCATACTTCGCTGTCCGGGGTGTTCAACCAGGCGATGGTCAAGAAGGTCGGTGCCGATGACTTCCTGGCCAAGTTCAGGCCGGACGACCTGGCCCAGCGCGTGGTCGACCGGATCAAGGCAACGCATTGAAGTAGCCGGGAGGCGACTCCCGGTACCTGTGATTGAAAAGAGGCCGCAGTAGTGTCTACGGGTAATTTGGATTTCGAACAGTTCCGGGTATTCCTGGAGAAAGCCTGTGGCATCCTGCTGGGTGAGAACAAGCAGTACCTGGTCTCCAGCCGTCTCAACAAGCTGATGGAGCAGCAGGGCATCAAGAGCCTGGGCGAACTGGTGCAGCGCATCCAGGCTCAGCCGCGTGGGGGGCTGCGCGAGCAGGTGGTGGATGCGATGACCACCAACGAAACCTTGTGGTTTCGCGATACCTACCCATTCGAAGTGCTGAAGAACAAGGTCATTCCCGAGTTCATCAAGAACAACCCCGGCCAGCGCCTGCGCATGTGGTCGGCGGCCTGCTCGTCGGGCCAGGAGCCGTACTCCATTTCGATGGCCATCGATGAGTTCGAGCGCAGCAACCTGGGCCAGTTGAAGATGGGCGCGCAGATCGTTGCCACCGACCTGTCCGGGTCGATGCTCAACAACTGCAAGACCGGTGAATACGACAGCCTGGCGATCGCCCGCGGCTTGTCCCAGGAGCGCCTGCAGCGCTATTTCGACACCAAGGGGCCGGGGCGCTGGGCGGTCAAGCCGGCGATTCGCAGCCGTGTCGAGTTCCGCTCGTTCAACCTGCTCGACAGCTACGCGGCGTTGGGCAAGTTCGACATCGTGTTCTGCCGGAATGTGTTGATCTATTTCTCGGCTCAGGTGAAGAAAGACATCCTGCTGCGTATTCATAGCACCTTGAAGCCAGGTGGATACCTCTTCCTGGGGGCGTCCGAGGCGCTCAATGGGTTGCCGGACCACTACCAGATGGTGCAGTGCAGCCCCGGGATCATTTACCAGGCCAAGTGATCGGCTGCGAGCGCCTGCCGGTCTGTTTCGGGCAGGCCTGAGCGCGAACGCCGCCCGCGCGGCGCTCGCGCTCAAAAGGCTGATGTTCCAAGCAGCATGTTGCCCCCCCCCCGGCGCCACCCCCGCCTGTTGACGTCAATTTTTTGTTTTGCCGCTTTTGCCGCCCGGCAATTGCCGCTTTGCGTTGTTCAGGCGGAAGCCTTTTGCCGCTTTTCTGGCATCGCGCCATCAGCCATCCCCGCCCCAGCCCAGTGTTTCTGGCCTTTCCGAACATTGGCACAGCCCTTGCTATAGCTTGGCCAACGATATTCCGGTCAACCTTCGAAGGTTTCCCCGACATGAGCATCAGTTTCGACAAGGCGCTTGGCATCCATGAAAAGGCACTGGGCTTCCGCGCCCAGCGCGCCGAAGTGCTGGCCAACAACATCGCCAACGCTGACACGCCCAATTACAAGGCGCGTGACATGGACTTCTCTTCGGTGCTCGCCGCCGAAAGCCAGAAGCAGCAGAGCGGTGGCCGCTTTGCCATGGACCGAACCAACAGCCGTCACATCGAGGCCGAAGGCCTGGCAATGGCTGACGACACGCTGCAGTACCGCACGCCGACGCAGCCGTCGATCGACCAGAACACCGTGGACGCCCAGATCGAGCAATCGAACTACACGGAAAACGCCATTGGCTTCCAGGCCAGCTTCACCCTGCTCAACAGTAAATTCAAAGGGCTGGTTTCTGCCCTGCGAGGAGAATGACCATGTCCCTGTCCAGTGTCTTCAACATTGCCGGTAGCGGCATGAGCGCGCAGAACACCCGCCTCAACACCGTTGCTTCCAACATTGCCAACGCCGAGACGGTTTCGTCGAGTATCGATCAGACCTACCGCGCGCGGCACCCGGTGTTCGCCACCACCTTCCAGAATGCGCAGGCCGGCGGCAGCCAGTCGCTGTTCGAAGACCAGGGCGAGGCAGGGCAGGGAGTGCAGGTCAAGGGCATCATCGAAGACCAGAGCAACCTCGAAGCACGCTACGAGCCCAACCATCCGGCGGCGAACAAGGACGGTTACGTCTACTACCCGAACGTCAATGTGGTCGAGGAGATGGCTGACATGATCTCCGCCAGCCGCGCGTTCCAGACCAACGCCGAGCTGATGAACACCGCCAAGAACATGATGCAGAAAGTGCTGACCCTGGGTCAGTGATAAGGAATCCGGACCATGGCAGTCGATAGCACCAGCGGTGTGAACCTCAATGATGTCCTGACAGCGTCGGGCGTCGGTGGTACCACCAAGAAAACCACCGATACCGTGTCCAAGACCGGTACCGATACGCTTGGCAAGGACGCGTTCCTGCAGTTGCTGGTTACCCAGATGCAGCACCAGAACCCGCTGGATCCGCAGGAGAACGGTGAGTTCGTGGCCCAGCTGGCGCAGTTCAGCAGCCTGGAAGGCATCACCTCCCTGAACGAGTCGGTCAGCAGCATCACCAATGCCATGGCTTCGTCCCAGGCCCTGCAGGCCTCGTCGCTGGTCGGCCGTTCGGTGGTGGTACAGAACGACAAGGCGGTGGTCGATACCACTGAAAGCTTCAATGCACAGTTCGTCGTGCCGCAGGCAATCAGTGAAGCGAAGATCACGATCAAGGACAAGGACGGCAACACCGTCAAGACCATCGAGCTGGGCGAGCAGAAAGCCGGCTATGCCGACTTCATCTGGGACGGCACCAACGACAGCGGCGAGAAGGTCGACCCGGGCACTTATACCTTCGCCGCCAGCACCACCGTGGATGGCCAGTCGGTGCAAATGAGCACGCTGCTGCCGGCCAAGGTGACCAGCGTCAGCTTCAATGCCACCGGCGAAATGGTGCTCAACCTTGCTGGCGTCGGCAAGGTCTCCCTCTCTGACATACAAACCATCGGTATCTAAGGTCCGCCAGCGCGGCGCAGGAGCGAATTCATGTCTTTCAATATCGGCCTTAGCGGTCTGTACGCAGCCAACAAACAGCTGGACGTTACCGGCAACAACATCGCCAACGTCAACACCACTGGATTCAAATCCTCGCGTGCCGAGTTCGCCGACGTCTATGCCGGCGCCAATCGCCTGGGTGTGGGCAAGAATCAGGTCGGCAACGGCGTGCGTCTGGCGGCTATCTCGCAGCAGTTCTCCCAGGGTGACGTCAATAACACGGGCAACGTGTTGGACATGGGGATCCAGGGCCAGGGCTTCTTCGTCCTGTCCGACAACGGTTCTCGCGTCTACACCCGTGCCGGTGCGTTCCAGGCCGACAAGAACAACTTCGTGGTCACCTCGGACGGCCTGCGCCTGCAAGGCTACGCGGCCGATGCGAACGGTAAGATCCAGAAGGGTGTGCTGACTGACCTGCAGATCGACACCTCGGCGCTGCAGCCAAAAGCCACCTCGCTGATTGACCAAGGCATCAACCTGAACTCCTCGGCCACCGATATTCCACTGGAAATTGATGATGGCACGGGTGCGATGGTGCCTAATCTGCCGTTCGACCCTACCGACGAGACGACCTACACCAAGTCGTTCCCGACCAAGGTGTACGACAGCCAGGGTAACGAGCACACCATGGAGCAGTTCTACCGCAAGACCGGTACGAACGAATGGACCATGTACACGTTGGTCGACGGTCGAAACCCGTTCGATCCTGCTTCCACCACGCCGCTGACCGGCACCATCAGTTTCAGCAGCGATGGTTCTGTGAGCAGCATGACTGCCGATAACACGGGCCATCCGGCGGGTGCTTCGTTCACCGTGACCAACAACACCTTCACCATGACCGGTTGGGTGCCAGCGGTCGAGGATTCGGCAGGCAACTGGGCGTCCAATGGCGCTGCGGGTAACGCCGATGGCATGAAGCTGTCGATGAACAGCACCACGTCCTACAACACCGAGACCGCGCGCATGTCGCAGTCCCAGGATGGTTACGCCACCGGTATCCTGTCGAGCCTGAGCATCGACTCCACCGGCGTGATGTTCGCCAGCTTCAGCAACCAGCAGTCGCGCGCCATTGGCCAGGTGGCGCTGGCCAGCTTCGCCAACGAGCAGGGCTTGCAGCAGATCGGCGGCACCCGCTGGACCGAAACCTTCTCTTCCGGCATTCCCGGCATCGACGAGCCCAAGACCGGTACTCTGGGTAGCGTCGAGTCCAATGCGCTGGAGGCTTCGAACGTCAACCTGACCCAGGAGTTGGTCGAGCTGATCAAGGCGCAGAGCAACTACCAGGCGAACGCCAAGACCATCTCCACCGAAAGCACCATCATGCAGACCATCATCCAGATGACCTGATGGTCGCGGGTTGATTGTGTGAAGACGAACCCCTTTGCCATGAAGGGGTTCGTCGTTTTTGTGGGAGGGCTTATGAAAAAGTGGCTTGTCGCCGCGCTTGCCGTGTTCTGCCTGTATCAGGCTCATGCGGGTACTGCGCCCTGGTGGCGCTGGGAAAGCCAGGTGGATGGGCGCCTGGTGTGCTCGCAGTGGTCGCCGGGGGAGGACTGGAAGCGTTTTGCCGGGCCCTACAACAATGGCGGTTGCCGCGATCGGTGATTGCCTGCGCCGGCCTCATCGCCGGCAAGCCGGCCACAGGGTTTGGCAGCGCTGCGGATATTGGGGGCAACTGTCTTACCCAATATCCAGAAGTTGACGCGATCCTTGTGGGCCGGCTTGCCGGCGATGGGGCCGGTGCGCACTCCTGCGTTGCCGCTACCGGCAACCCCGCGCCGGATAACCGGCGTTCTCCTGCCCGGTAGCGCCCTTCAAGGCCCGTATTTACGGGCTTTTTCAGCATTTCAAAAAGTTGGTTCGGAACTTGCTTTAGTGCCTGCACAGCAACGGCGAGCGGCAAACGATCGCCAGTGCAGCGGAGGATGACTGTGGACAAGATGCTTTACGTGGCCATGACCGGCGCCAGCCAGAACGCGCTGGCGCAGAAGGCCCACGCCAACAACCTGGCGAACATTTCCACCAATGGTTTCCAGCGTGACCTGGAGCAGGCGCGCTCGATGCCGGTGTTCGGTGACAGCTTTCCGTCGCGGGCGTTTGCCATGACCGAGCGTCCGGCCACCGACTTCAGTGAAGGGCCCATGGTCGAGACCGGGCGTGACCTGGACGTGGCGGTGGCGGGGCAGGGCTTCATTGCCGTGCAGGCCCCCGATGGCAGCGAAGCCTACGTACGTACCGGTAGCCTGAACATCGATGCCCTCGGCGTGCTGCGCGCCGGTAATGGCATGCCGGTGATCGGCAACGGCGGGCCGATCGCCATTCCGCCAGAGCAGAAAGTCGAAGTCGGCGCTGACGGCACCATCAGCATCCGCTCCATGGGTGAAGACCCGCGGGTGATGGCTGAGGTCGACCGGATCAAGCTGGTCAACCCGGACACCAAGGGCCTGACCAAGGGTCTGGACGGGTTGATCCACACCACCAGCGGCCAGCCGGCAGCTGCCGATGTCAACGTCAAGGTCGTATCTGGCTTCCTCGAAGGCAGCAACGTCAATGCCGTCGAAGAAATGACGTCGGTGCTGGCGCTGTCTCGCCAATTCGAACTGCACGTGAAGATGATGAACGCGGCCAAGGAAGGCGATGAAGCCATGGCGCGTGTTTTGCAACTCGGCTAACCACACTTGAACGGGTGCCGTAAAACAGGCGCACGAGGAGAATACTGATGCTTCCGGCTCTTTGGGTCGCTAAAACCGGCCTGTCCGCCCAGGACACCAACCTGACGGTCATTTCCAACAACCTGGCCAACGTTTCGACCACGGGCTTCAAGCGCGACCGCGCCGAATTCCAGGACCTGCTGTACCAGATCAAACGCCAGCCAGGCGCGCAGTCCACCCAGGACAGCGAACTGCCGTCGGGCCTGCAGGTCGGTACCGGTGTGCGCATCGTCGGTACCCAGAAAAACTTCCAGACCGGCAGCCTGCAGACCACCGAAAACCCGCTGGACATGGCGGTCAACGGCCGTGGTTTCTTCCAGGTGTTGCAGCCGGACGGTACGGTTTCGTACACCCGTGACGGTACCTTCCACCTGAACTCCGACGGCCAGATCGTCACCGCCAACGGCTTCGCGCTGGAGCCTGCGGTGGTCGTGCCGAACGACGCCCAGACCTTCACCGTAGGCCAGGACGGCACCGTGTCGATCACCACCGCTGGCAACCCGGCAGCGCAGGTCATCGGCAACATCCAGACCGCCGACTTCATCAACCCGGCCGGCCTGCAGGCGATCGGCGACAACCTGTTCCTGGAAACCGCTGCCAGTGGTGCCCCACAGGTCGGTACCCCTGGCCTGAACGGCTTCGGCACCACCCTGCAACAGACCCTGGAAAACTCCAACGTCAGCACCGTGGAAGAGCTGGTGAACATGATCACCACGCAGCGCGCCTACGAGATGAACTCCAAGGTCATCTCCACTGCTGACCAGATGCTGTCGTTCGTCACTCAGCAGCTGTAAGCCCAAGTCCCTGTTACACCGTGAGGTAAGCGTCATGAATCGTCTGTTGTCCCTGTTCGCCCTGGGGGGGGCGGTGTTGCTGGCTGGTTGCGTCGCGCCGACGCCCAAGCCCAACGACCCGTACTACGCGCCGGTTTTGCCGCGCACCCCGTTGCCGGCAGCGGCCAACAACGGTTCGATCTACCAGGCCGGCTTCGAGCAGAACCTGTACAGCGACCGCAAGGCGTTCCGCGTGGGTGACATCATCACCATCACGCTCAACGAACGTACCTCGGCCAGCAAGAATGCCGGTTCGCAGATCCAGAAGGACAGCAGCGCCAACATCGGCCTGACCTCGCTGTTCGGTGCCACGCCGAACACCAACAACCCGTTCGGCGGCGGCGACCTGTCGCTGGAGGCGGGCTACAGCGGTGAACGTGCCACCAAAGGTGACAGCAAGGCCACCCAGGGCAACACGTTGACCGGCTCGATCACCGTCACCGTCGCCGAAGTGTTGCCCAACGGTATCATCGCCGTGCGGGGTGAGAAGTGGATGACCCTGAACACCGGCGAAGAGCTGGTGCGCATCGCCGGGCTGATCCGCGCCGACGACATCGCCACCGACAACACCGTGCCGTCCACCCGTGTGGCCGACGCGCGCATCACCTATTCGGGTACCGGTTCCTTCGCCGACGCCAGCCAGCCTGGCTGGCTGGACCGTTTCTTCCTCAGCCCGCTTTGGCCCTTCTGAGTACGGATGAACATGTTCAACGTCAGGCAACTGATTGCCGCAACCTTGCTTCTGTCCTGTGCGTTCGGCGCCCATGCCGAGCGCCTCAAGGACATCGCCAGTATTTCGGGCGTGCGTTCCAACCAGTTGATCGGTTACGGCCTGGTGGTGGGCCTCAACGGCACGGGTGACCAGACCACCCAGACGCCGTTCACGCTGCAGACGTTCAACAACATGCTGTCGCAGTTCGGCATCAAAGTGCCCGCCGGCTCCGGCAACGTGCAGTTGAAGAACGTCGCCGCAGTGTCGGTGCATGCTGACTTGCCGCCCTTCGCCAAGCCGGGCCAGGTGGTGGACATTACCGTGTCCTCGATCGGCAACTCCAAGAGCCTGCGCGGCGGTAGCCTGCTGATGACTCCGCTCAAGGGTATCGACGGCAACGTCTACGCCATTGCCCAGGGCAACCTGGTGGTCGGCGGCTTCGATGCCGAAGGCCGCGATGGCTCGAAGATCACCGTCAACGTTCCGTCGGCGGGTCGTATTCCAGGTGGCGCTTCGGTGGAGCGTGCCGTACCGAGCGGGTTCAACCAGGGCAATACCCTGACGTTGAACCTCAACCGGCCCGACTTCACCACCGCCAAGCGTATCGTCGACAAGGTCAACGAACTGCTCGGCCCAGGTGTCGCCCAGGCGGTGGACGGCGGCTCGGTGCGCGTCAGCGCGCCGATGGACCCGACCCAGCGTGTGGACTACCTGTCGATCCTCGAAAACCTGGAGATCGACCCGGGCCAGGCCGTTGCCAAGGTCATCATCAACTCGCGTACCGGCACCATCGTGATCGGCCAGAACGTCAAGGTTTCGCCGGCGGCGGTGACCCACGGCAGCCTGACCGTGACCATCACCGAAGACCCGATCGTCAGCCAGCCGGGGCCGTTCTCCAATGGCGAGACCGCCGTGGTGCCACGCTCGCGGGTCAACGCGCAACAGGAAGCCAAGCCAATGTTCAAGTTCGGCCCGGGCACCACGCTGGATGAAATCGTCCGTGCGGTGAACCAGGTGGGCGCAGCGCCCAGCGACCTGATGGCCATCCTCGAAGCCCTGAAACAGGCCGGCGCCTTGCAGGCCGACCTGATCGTGATCTGAGGACGCCACGCATGAACTCGAAAAGCCTGGTTTCCAGCGCCGCCGACAGCGGCGCCTACACCGACCTCAATCGCCTGAGCTCGCTCAAGCACGGTGATCGCGACAGCGATGCCAACGTGCGCAAGGTGGCCCAGGAATTCGAGTCGCTGTTCATCAGCGAAATGCTCAAGGCCTCGCGCAAGGCCAGTGATGTACTGGCCGACGACAACCCGATGAACAGCGCGACGGTCAAGCAGTACCGCGACATGTACGACCAGCAGCTGGCTGTGAGCATGTCCCGCGAGGGGGGCGGTATCGGCCTGCAGGACGTGCTGGTGCGCCAGCTGTCGAAGAACAAGAGCGCGCCGGTCAACACCAGCCCGTTCCCCCGTAGCGAAGGCAGTGCGCCGGCGCTGTGGGGCAACAAGGTAGCCGACCCGGTACATGCCGTGCAGTCGACTGCCACCCGCAATGACGTTGCCGCGCTCAATTCAAGGCGCCTGGCGTTGCCAGGCAAGCTGACCGACCGCTTGCTGGCCGGTATCGTGCCCTCGGCGGGCAACCCGGCGGCAGCCACCAATACCGCCGCCGTACCGGCCCGCGATGGGCAGCAGGTGGCGCAGAGCTTCGCCGTGCCCGAGCGCGGGCTGCGCATCACCGGCCGTGCCGTGGCGCAGCCGCCTCTGGCGCCGAAAAAAGCGTTCACCGACAGCGACGCATTCGTCGCCACCATGCTGCCGATGGCCGAGCAGGCCGCCAAGCGCATCGGTGTCGACCCGCGCTACCTGGTGGCCCAGGCAGCCCTTGAAACCGGCTGGGGCAAGTCGGTCATGCGCAACAGCGATGGCAGCAGCAGCCACAACCTGTTCGGCATCAAAGCCACGGGCAATTGGGAAGGCGATTCGGCGCGGGCGATCACCAGCGAGTTCCGTGACGGCCAGTTCGTCAAGGAGACCGCAGCGTTCCGCTCCTACGACTCCTATCAGGACAGCTTCCACGACCTGGTCAGCCTGCTGCAGAACAATTCCCGCTATCAAGAAGCGGTGAAGGCGGCCGATAAGCCAGAACAGTTCGTGCAAGAGTTGCAAAAGGCCGGGTACGCCACCGACCCGAATTACGCCAGCAAGATCTCGCAGATCGCAAGACAGATGAAGTCGTACGAGAGCTATGCATCGCTCGGTACCACAACACCACTTTAAGGGTATGGAAACATGGCGAGTTTGATCAACATTGGCATGTCGGGATTGTCGGCCTCCCAGTCGGGGCTGCATACCACAGGCAACAACATCGCCAACGCCGATGTCGCCGGGTACTCCCGTCAGCAGAATATCCAGCGTGCCAAGGGCTCGCTCCAGGAAGGCCAGCTGTTCATGGGCACCGGTACGACGCTGGCGGATGTGCGCCGGGTGTACAATGCCTTCCTGGATGCACAGTTGCAGACCGCCACCTCGCTCAACAGTGACAGCACCGCCTACCTGAACCAGGTCACGCCGCTCAACAACTTGTTGTCTGACAGCAACACCGGTATCACTGGCGCGCTGACCAACTTCTTTTCTGCCTTGCAGAGCGCCGCCAACAAACCGACCGAAGATGCTTCCCGCCAGCTGTTGTTAAGCAATGCCGATGCGTTGGCCAATCGCTTCAACAGCCTGTCTGCCCAGTTCAAGGAGCAGAACACCAACATCAATGGCAACTTGAGCTCGATGACCGCCCGGATCAACGAGCTGACCTCCAGTATCGCGCAGTACAACGAGCAGATTTCCAAGGTTTCGGCAGTCAATGGTCAGCCCAACGACCTGCTCGATCAGCGCAACGAGGCCGTGCGCCAGCTCAATGAGTTGGTGGGCGTGCAAACCGTCGAGCGTGACGGCAATATCGACGTCTACCTGAAGAACGGCCAGTCACTGGTACTGGGCAAGACCACCAACAAGATGAGCGCTGAACCCAGCGCCACCGACCCTACGCAGTTTGCGATCAAGCTCGATCGTGGCAGCACCACCATGGACATCACCAACAGCATCACCGGTGGTGAAATGGGTGGGCTGTTGCGCTACCGCAGTGAAACCCTGGCACCGGCCATGAACGAGCTGGGTCGTATCGCGCTGGTGGTGTCGCAGCAGATCAACTCGCAGCTCGGCCAAGGTATCGACAAGAACGGTGAATTCGGCGCTGCTCTGTTTGGCGACATCAACAGCGACAAAGCCATGTCTGCGCGCAGCACTGCCAAGATTGGCAATGCTGGCGACGCCGCCCTGAATGTGGTCATCCGCGATACCGGCAAGCTGAGCACCAGTGACTATCAGGTGACGTTCGTTGGCCCGACTGCGGACAAGTTCCAGGTCAAGAAGCTGCCTGACGGCACGGACATGGGCACCTATAGCACCAACGACGACCCGGCACCGGTGATCGACGGTTTCAGCATCGACCTCAAGAGCGGTACTGCGGCAGTGGGGGATAGCTTCAAGATTACCCCGACCCGCAATGCCTCGGCAGAGATCGACGTAGTGCTCACCGACGCCAAGCGGCTCGCCTTGGCCGCACCGCTGACCGCCACATCCGGCAGCGGCAATTCCGGTACCGGGGTGATCACCCAGCCGGTACTGACCTCGGTGTTGGACATTGCTGACCCTGCCCAGCGCCTGGAACTGCAAACCGGCATAAAGTATTCCACCCCGGTGCGCCTGGTGTTCGGTGACGAAACCGCCTCACCACAAACCTACGAAGCCTTCGATGCCAAGGGCAACAGCATTGGCACCGGCACCTTCATTCCGGGGCAGAGCAATACCCTGAAGCTTGATGTGCCAATGATCGACGCCTCGGGCAATCCGATCAATGACGCCAGCGGCGTCCAGAAGTCATTCAGCTTCGAGATGGATGTAGCCGGCTCGCCCAAGAATGGCGACAGCTTTACCGTATCGTTGACCGGCGCAGGCTCCTCGGACAACCGCAATGCACTGTCCCTGCAGGAGCTGCAGACCAAACAGACGATGGACATCGGTTCGACCAAGGGCATCAGCATCACCGATGCCTACGGCAAACTGGTGGAAAGTGTGGGTGCCCAGGCCAAGCAGGGCCAAATGGATACCCAGGCAACCGGCGTCATTCTGACTCAGGCTGCCGGCGCCCGCGACTCGTTGTCCGGCGTCCAGCTGGATGAAGAAGCCAGCAACCTGATCAAGTACCAGCAGTACTACACGGCCTCGTCGCAGATCATCAAGACGGCGCAGGACATCTTCAACACCCTGATCGCTGCGCTTTAAGGAGTATTGATCCATGCGTATTTCCACGGCCCAGTTCTACCAGACCAGCGCGGCGAACTACCAGCGCAACTATTCCAACCTGATCAAGACCAACGAAGAGGCCAGTTCCTTCGTCAGGGTCAATACCGCTGCCGATGATCCGGTGGGGGCTGCACGTCTGCTGCAGCTGGGTAATCAGGCAGACATGCTGGCCCAGTACAAGACCAACGCGACAAACATCACCAACTCGCTGAACCAGACCGAGACCACGCTCAATTCGATCAACACGATCCTGACGCGGGTCAACGAGCTGGCGATCGAGTCGGGTAATGCCGGCTACACCGACACCGAACGCAAGGCCAAGGCAGCCGAGCTGGGGCAGTTGGAAGACCAGCTGTTGAGCCTCATGAACAGCCGTGATGAGAACGGCCAGTACCTGTTTGCCGGTTCCAGTACCGACACCGCGCCGTTCGTGCGCAATGCCGATGGTACCTATTCTTATCAAGGTGACCAGACCAAGCTGGAGCTGCAGGTTGGTGACATGCTCAAGATGGCCGGCAACAGCTCTGGCTATAGCGTATTCGAGCAAGCCCTCAACACCAGCCGCACCGAAACCAGCCTGAGCGCCCCCGCGGTGGATGATGGCCGCGTGAAGCTGTCCAATGGGCAAGTGTCCGGCAGCGTCACGTACAACGATCGCTTCCGCAGTGGTCAGCCGTACACAGTCACCATGCTCAGCAGTACCGAGTTCAGCATCACCGACAGCTTGGGCAACGATGTGACCGCCGAGGCCACCCAGGGCGGTAAATTTGATCCCGATACCGTAGGCGGATCGATGATCAGCTTCCGTGGTGTGGACATGCGGCTGAACATCAACCTTCAGGACGGCGACGTTCCGGATGCAGCGGTGGCAGGTCATACCTTCACCCTGCAAAGCAAGCCCGATACCATCACTGCGACCCGTAGCCCGGGCAACCCGTCGAGTGCTCAGGTATCGTCGATCAGCATCACTGATCCGGCCCAGTACAAAGCGATGTTTCCCAATGGCGGTGCGGTCATCAAGTTCACCAGCGCCACGGACTTCGAACTCTATGCCCAGCCGCTGACCGCTGACAGCCGCCCGGTGGCCAGTGGTGCCATGACTGGCAACGTCGCCTCGGCTGCCGGTGTGGACTTCACCTTCACCAACACGCCCGCGCAGCAGTCCGGTGACCAGTACGTGGTGAACGTCGACAACCACCAGACCCAGAACGTTCTGGACACCGTCGCCCAGTTGCGTACGGCGTTGAGCAAGCCGATCGACGGCGACAACGCGGCCTACCAGCAACTGCGTGCAGACCTGGATTCGGCCATCGCCAATATCCAGAGCGGTCAGGACGCGCTCAACACGGCAGTCACCGATATCGGTGCCCGTGGCAAGGCGCTGGAAATCCAGCAAAACACCAACGAGAGTCTGAGCATTGCCAACAGCACCACGCAGTCGTCGATCCGTGACTCGGACCCTGCCACCGTGCTGGTCCGCCTTACCCAGCAGCAGACCTTGCTTCAGGCTTCGCAGGCGGCTTTCGCACGCGTCAGCCAGCTGAGCCTGTTCAACGCCATCGGTTAAGTGCGCCCGTCGCCTTCACCGCTTACCCCTCGGGTACGCGGTGAAGGCGCATTGATTTCCCCGTAGTATCGACTGTTCTGAATTCCCTGCGGGCAGTCATCGGTCGAGAGATTTCCTCGTGAACCCAGCCCCTCTAGTCAGCCTCGTCATTCCCGCCTGCAACCCCCGTTACTTCCGTACTGCTCTGGTCAGCGCCCTGGCTCAGGATTACGCAAACCTCGAAGTCATCGTCTGCGACGACAGCCCAGGTACGCAGATCGAGGCGGTGGTCGATGAGCTGCGCAGTCTTGCACGTCATCCACTGATTTACTTGCGTAACCCGCAACCGCTGGGTTTTGCCGGGAATTTGCAACACGGGCTGGAGCAGAGCCAGGGCGACTACATCAAGTTCCTCTGTGACGATGACCGCCTGATGGCCGATTGCGTGTCCAGCCAGGTGCGACTGTTCCAGGCCCATGACGATGTCAGCCTGGTCGCGGCCAGGCGCCACCAGGTCGATGCTGAAGATCACATTTTGCCGCAGCGTCTGGAAACCAGCCCGGTCACGTTTGGCGACACACTGTTCAACGGTGACGACCTGCTGGATTTCTTCGAGACCCGCCAGCTCAACTTCATCGGCGGGCTGAGCAGCGTGCTGGTGCGTACCCGCGATCTGCGTGAATTGCTGCCTGCGCTGGCGCCGGGCTTTGTGGCAATGCTCGATTTCGTGTTGTTCGTGTGCCTGCTGCGTCGCGGCCATCTGGGCGTGACCGCCGGGGTGCACTGTGTCGAGCGGGTTCATCCCGACCAACTGCGTCGCCAGAGCGATGTGAAGGCTGCCGCTACCAGTGAATCACAACACCTGCGCGACATGTTCGCCGCGCGCACTGCAGTACGTGAGCCGTTCTCCGGTTGGGTGCGGGTGCAAATCCTCCAGGGCGACGAGGGCGATACCCAGCGTATCTGGGAGAACCTGTTCCTGATCCATACCCTGCGCTGCTTGCAGGCGATCCAGGAATCTCATGTCGGCAGCGACAGCGACAGTTTTGCCGAGCTGTACAGCAAATGGCTGGCCTGCCGACAGGATCCGCTGGTGCTCGCGCGTCTGATGCGCCTTAGCGAGCACTGGCCAACTCGTCCGCGTATCGTGCCCGTGGTTATCGACAGCGAGGGTGATGCACAAGCTTTGCAGGTTACCCTGGACAGCATTGAGCGCCAGGCCTATGGCGCAGAGATGACGCTGGTATTGTCCAGCGCGCCGCTGCCAGGCGGCCCAGATGTTCGCAGGGTCCACCAGCCATTGCAGGCCGACTGGGCTGAACAACTGAACACGGCGTTTGACCAGTTGGGCGAGGTGGACTGGATCTACCTGCTGCGTGCTGGCGACCGGCTCAATGCCTTCAGCCTGATGCTCCTGGCCGAGCGGGTCGTATCGCGCCCGCAGATCGCCTGCTGCTATGGCGATGAGGGGGGCGTGCGGGATGAGGCGTCCGTAGAGCCGGTGTTCAAGCCCGACTTCAACCTCGATTTGATGCGCGGCTACCCCTATACCGGTCGCATGCTGGCGTTCTCGCTTGACGCCTTGCGGGCACTGGGCGGTTTCACGCCCGGATATCGCGAGCTGGCGCCGCACGATCTGCTCTGGCGTCTTGTGGAAAGCCGCGGCCCCCATGCCATCGAGCACATTCCGGAAGTGCTGGCCGAAAGCGCGTTCAGCTACGCTGCCTGGCTGTCTTCGCAGGCAGTGGTTGAGGAAAATCCGAAACTGCTGGATGCCCACCTCAGGCGCTTGGGCGTGACCTACCGGCTGCAGAACAGTGGCGGGGCAATCAACCAGGTCCGCTACCTGCACGCCACCCAGCCACTGGTAAGCCTGGTGATCAGTGCCCAGGACCAGTTGCCTGCCCTCGAGCGCTGCCTGGAAAGCGTGCTTGAGAAGACCGCCTACGGTCACTACGAAGTGCTGATTGTCGACAATGCCAGTCAAGGTGCCGAGACTCACGCCTGGCTCAGCGCCCTTCAACAGCTGGGCGAAGACAAGTTGCGGGTCCTGATGCTTGGCGAGCAGGCCAGCTTCGCCGCTGTGCAGAACCTTGCCGCGCAACACGCCCGGGGTGAATACCTGCTGATGCTGAGCCCGTTCGCTGTGGTCACCGAGCCAGACTGGCTCGACGCACTGCTCAGCCATGGCCAGCGCCCTGAAGTCGGAGCGGTGGGTGCCAAGCTCTGCAACGCCCACGGTCTGATCGTGCATGCGGGCGGCGTGCTGGGCCTGCGTGGCGCCGTGGGGTCGCCGTTCGTGGGCGAGACGATGGAGGCGGGCGGTTACATGCAGCGCTTGCAAGTGGCGCAGAATTATTCTGCTGTCGGCGCTGATTGCCTGTTGGTGCGCAAAGAGCTGTTCCTGTCGTTGGGCGGGCTCAATGAAAGCGTCTTCAGCCTGGCCTTCAGCGATATCGACCTGGGCCTGCGCCTGGGCGAAGCCGGGTACCTCGTGGTGTGGGCGCCGGATGCCCGGCTGGTACTTGACCCGCCAGCGCCGGCGGCGATCGATGCGCAGGCTGAAGCCGAGCGCCAGGCCCGGCTGGCGCAACAGCATGATGCCTTCTTCAAGGCCTGGATGCCGGTGGTGGCGCGTGACCCCGCTTACAATATCAACCTGTCCCTGAACGGCTCCAGCTTCTGTCTGGATCCGGGCCTCAAGGCCGCCTGGACGCCTTTCGTCAGCCGTCCACTGCCCCATGTGCTCGCATTGCCAATGAACAAGACTGCGGTCGGGCATTACCGGGTGATCCAGCCGCTGGTCGAGCTGGAGAAGGCTGGCTGGGTGACCCAGCAGCAGTACTTCGAGATACCGAGCAACGTCGAGCTGGAACGCAGCTCGCCGGATGTGGCAATTCTGCAGGGGCGTTATACCGAAGGGTTCGTCAAGGAGATCGAGCGCCTCAAGACCTTCTCCAAGGGCTTTTGCATCTACGAGCTGGACGACTACGTGATTGATGTGCCGAAGAAGAACGGGCACCTCAAGCACACGCCAAAAGATCTGGAAAAATCCCTGCGCCGAGGTATCGAACGCTGTGATCGGCTGGTGGTCTCGACCCAGGCGCTGGCGGATGCCCTGCATGACACCCATAGCGATATCCGGGTAATGCCGAACATGCTGGCCGAGCAGCTCTGGACCGGTTTGCGTAGCCAGCGCCGCAGCGCGCGCAAGCCGCGGGTGGGTTGGGGCGGTGGCACCAGCCATACCGGCGACCTGGAAGTGATTGCCGAGGTGGTCAAGACCTTGGCGAACGAAGTCCAATGGGTGTTCTTCGGTATGTGTCCGCCGGCATTGCGGCCCTACATCAGCGAGTTCCATCCGCCGGTGCCGCTGGAGCTGTACCCGGCCAAGCTCGCCAGCCTGAACCTGGACCTGGCCTTGGCGCCACTGGAGTATCACATCTTCAATGACTGCAAGAGCAACTTGCGCTTGCTGGAATACGGCGCGTGCGGGTACCCGGTGATCGTCACCGATACCCGTGCCTATGAAGGCTACTTGCCGTGCACGCGGATCAAGACCAACAGCACCGCCGAGTGGCTGGAGGCGATCCGCATGCACCTGGCGGACCCTGACGAAAGTTTCCGCCAGGGCGACTGTCTGAAGCAGGAAGTGCTGCGTGACTATGTGCTGCGCGAAGAGCACGTTCAGCATTGGTACAGCGGCTGGATGCCGGGCTGACTGCGGGGTGTATGGACGACACCAGTAAAGCGCCTTCTGGCGCGTTTCCTGCAAGCCCCCCGTCATATCGCCATAAATCGTGCAGCCACACGACTTATGGCCGGTGACGAACACGAGGGGACGACATGAAGGCGGTAATTCTGGCGGGTGGACTGGGCACGCGTATCAGCGAAGAGTCTCACCTCAAGCCCAAACCCATGATCGAAATCGGTGGGAAGCCAATTCTCTGGCACATCATGAAGCAGTACTCGGCTCACGGCATCCACGACTTCGTGATCTGCCTGGGCTACAAGGGCTACGCGATCAAGGATTTCTTCGCCAACTACTTCCTGCACACCTCGGACGTCACCTTCGACATGCGCGAAAACCGCATGGACGTGCACCAGAACTACAGCGAGCCATGGCGCGTGACCCTGGTCGACACCGGTGAAGAAACCATGACCGGTGGCCGCCTGCGCCGCGCCGCTCGCTACCTTGAGGGCGAAGATGCCTTCTGTTTCACCTACGGGGACGGTGTTTCGGACCTGAACATCGGCGCCCTGGTGGATTTCCACCTGGCCCACGGCAAACTCGCCACCGTTACTGCGGTACAGCCTCCTGGGCGCTACGGCGCGCTGGCACGCGACGGCGACAGCGTCACCGGTTTCGTCGAAAAGCCCCGTGGTGACGGTGGCTGGATCAACGGTGGCTTCTTCGTGCTTTCGCCCAAGGTGCTCGACTACATCGCCAACGATCAGACTTCCTGGGAGTCGGAGCCGCTTGCCTGCCTGGCCGCTGAGTCGCAACTGAACGCCTTTGAGCATGATGGCTTCTGGCATCCAATGGATACGCTGCGTGACAAGAACCATCTGGAACAACTCTGGCAAAGCGGGGAGGCTCCATGGAAGCAGTGGGCCTGAGTCCAGCGTTCTGGCAGGGCAAGCGTGTTCTGCTCACCGGTCACACGGGTTTCAAAGGCAGTTGGCTGGCGCTCTGGTTGCATGAGCTCGGCGCTCAGGTCACAGGCTTCGCGCTGGACCCTGGCACCGAACCAAGCCTGTTCGAACTTGCCCAGGTCGACAGCGACATTGCCGACGTGCGCGGCGACCTGCGCGACCTCGGCGCGCTGCTTGAAGCGATGGCCCAGGCCCAGCCGGAAATCGTCCTGCACCTGGCGGCTCAGCCACTGGTGCGCGAGGCCTACCGTGACCCGCTAGGTACCTATTCCAGCAACGTGATGGGCACCCTTAACCTGCTTGAAGCGGTGCGCCAGGCTGGCGGGGTGCGTGCGTGCGTCCTGGTCACCACCGACAAGGTCTATGCCAACCAGGAATGGCCCTGGCCGTACCGCGAGAACGAGGCCCTGGGCGGGCATGACCCGTACAGCAGCAGCAAGGCCTGCTGCGAGCTGCTGGCGCAGTCCTACGCCGCGTCATTCTTCCCGGCCGCCGAGCATGCCGAACACGGCGTGGCCCTGGCCACCGCGCGCGCCGGCAATGTACTGGGCGGCGGAGACTTTGCCGCAGAGCGGCTTGTCCCCGATGTGCTCAAGGCTTGGTCGGCCGGGTCGCCGGTCACCCTGCGCTACCCGCAGGCCGTGCGCCCTTGGCAGCACGCCCTGGAACCGCTGGCCGGCTACCTGCAGTTGGCCGAGCGCCTGTATACCCAGGGGCCGGCCTGCGCCGGTGCGTGGAACTTCGGCCCGAGCGAAGGCGACATGTGCAGCGTCGGTGAGGTGGTCGACCGCCTGGCCCGGCAATGGCCGCAGGCACCAGGGGTGCGGGTCGAGCCAAGCGAGTTGCATGAAGCCGGGTTGCTACGCCTGGACAGCTCTCGTGCCCGTCAGGTGCTGGGCTGGCGCACGCGCTGGTCGTTGCACGAATGCCTGCAGCACACGCTCGACTGGCACCTGGCGTGGCAGCGTGGCGACAACATGCGCGCCGTCACGCTGCACCAGCTGAACCTGTACACGGAGTTGCCGTGACTGATCTGCTGCTGCAAGCCTTGCCACTGGGTGGCCTGTTCAGTGTCCAGCACAAGCGCCATGGCGATGCCCGCGGGCAGTTCGCGCGGCTGTTCTGCGAATCCAGCCTGGGCGCCTTGGGTGCGCCGTTCCATGTGCGCCAGATCAACCACTCGCACACTCAGGGCTCAGGTAGCGTACGCGGCCTGCACTACCAGACCGGCGACACCCCGGAGGCCAAGCTGATCACCTGCCTGCGCGGTGAGGTGTGGGACGTGGCAGTGGACCTTCGCGAAGGCTCGCCAACCTTCCTGCACTGGCACGCCGAGCACTTGCGGGCCGGCGATGGCCGCAGCCTGTTGATACCGGCCGGCTTTGCCCATGGTTTCCAGGTGCTGAGCGAGGATGCCGAGCTGCTTTACCTGCACAGTGCCGACTATGCGCCGGGCCGCGAAGGCGGGCTGTCGGTACTCGATCCGAAGTTGGCCATCCGTTGGCCGCTTGCTGTCAAGAATCTGTCGGCCCGGGATGCCGCTCATCCCTGGCTGGACCTGTCGTTTACCGGAGTGCGTCCATGAACTGCCGTGGCTGTGGTACCTGCCTGAGCCTGCCCCTGATCGACCTTGGCACTGCGCCGCCGTCCAACGCCTACCTGCGCGCTGACCAACTGGCCGCGGCCGAGGCTTGGGTGCCGCTTAAAGTGGCGGTGTGTGAGCAGTGCTGGCTGGTGCAGACCGAGGATTACACCCGCGCCGAGACGCTGTTCGATGCCGACTATGCGTATTTCAGCTCCTATTCCAGTTCGTGGCTGGCCCATGCCCGCGACTATGTCGGGCAGATGGTCGAGCGTTTCGGCCTGAACGGCGAGAGCCGGGTGGTTGAAATCGCCGCCAACGACGGTTATCTGTTGCAGTATGTGGCCGAGCGCGGCATTCCCTGCCTAGGTGTCGAACCCACCCGAAGCACTGCACAGGCGGCCCGGGAGAAAGGGCTGCAAATTCGTGAGGTGTTCTTCGGCGAACAGGCCGCCCATGACCTGGCGAGTGAAGGTTGGTCGGCTGACCTGATGGCCGCCAACAACGTGCTCGCTCACGTGCCGGACATCAACGATTTTCTGCGCGGTTTCGCGACCCTGCTCAAAGCCGATGGTGTGGCCACTTTCGAGTTTCCGCACCTGCTGCGCCTGATGGCCGAGCAGCAGTTCGATACCCTTTACCATGAGCACTACTCCTACCTGTCGCTGACGGCGGTCAACACGCTTTGTGCCCGCAACGGCCTGGTGATCTTCGATGTCAGCGAACTGCCGACCCATGGCGGATCGTTGCGGGTTTTCGTGCAGCGCGCCGATGGCCCGCGCCCACGCCAGGCCAGTGTCGACGACCTGCTTGGCATCGAGGCGCGGGTCGGTGTCAGCACGGCGGCGTTCTACAGCACCCTTGCACCGGCGGCGCAGCGGATCAAGCACCAGCTGCTGCGCTTCCTGTTGCAGGCCAAGGCCGAAGGCAAGCGAGTGGTTGGCTATGGCGCCGCAGCAAAGGGCAACACCCTGTTCAACTACGCAGGCGTGAAGCCCGACCTGCTGGCCTGGGTGGCCGACGCCAACCCGCACAAGCAGGGCAAGTTCCTGCCGGGCAGCCGAATTCCCGTGGTCGCCCCCGAGCGCCTGGCCATCGAGCGGCCGGACTATGTGCTGGTACTGCCGTGGAACCTGCTCAAGGAAGTCAGCGAGCAGCAGGCGCACATCCGCAAATGGGGCGGGCGCTTTGTGATCGCCGTGCCTGAGCTGACCGTCCTGTGACCGCGATGAAGGTGCTTGTCACCGGTGCCACTGGCTTTGTGGGCCGGCATCTGGTCGCCGCCTTGCTGGCGCGCGGGTACCGGGTGCGTGCGCTGGCACGTCGTCTGGAGCCGGCTCAAGCCATGCCGTGGTTCGGCCAGGTCGATTTCGTCGCCGCCGATCTGCATGACCCGCAGTTGGACGTCAATCAGTTGTGCGACGGCATCGATGCGCTGGTGCACCTGGCCTGGCCTGGCCTGCCGAATTATCAAGGGCTGTTCCACCTGGAGCGCAACTTGATGGCTGACTATGCCTTCATCAAGCGTGCCGTCGCAGCCGGTGTCGGCCAGGTGCAGGTGGCCGGCACCTGTTTCGAATACGGCCTGCGCAATGGCGCGCTGGACGAGGCGCTGGCCTGCCAGCCGGCCAACCCTTACGGGCTGGCCAAGCACAGCTTGCGCCTGTTCCTCGAAAGCCTGGCCCGCCAGCAACCGTTCAACCTGCAGTGGGTGCGCTTGTTCTACCTGTTTGGCGAGGGGCAAAACCCAGGCAGTCTGCTGGCAGCCTTGGACCGCGCAATCGACCAGGGGCAGCCGCATTTCGACATGTCCGGTGGCGAGCAACTGCGCGACTACCTTGCCATCGAAAGCGCCAGTACATACCTGGCCGACCTGCTCGGGCAGCGCGATTTCAGCGGCGTGGTCAATTGCTGCAGCGGCCAGCCGATATCGGTACGCAAGCTGGTGGAAGCCCGCATCGCCGAGCGCAACGCCACCCTTGCGCTGAACCTTGGCCATTACCCTTATCCAGCCCACGAACCCATGGCGTTCTGGGGCGATGCCCGCAAGTTGCAGGCTCTGCTGGGAGCACGCCATGAAACATGAGTTGTATCGCGCCGCCGGCCTGCCGGTGCTGCAGAACCGCACATTCGCCGATGCCCAGTCGGCCCGTACCTCTGCCTGCGCCGAGATGCGTCTGGTGCAGGACAGCCGTACCGGGTTGGTCTACAACGACGCTTTCGATGCCGACAAGCTCAGCTACGACAGCGACTATCAGAACGAGCAGGCGCATTCGGCGCGCTTCCAGCGCCACCTGGACGATGTCGAAGATGTCATCGCCCGCCACTTCAGGGGCCAGCGCCTGATCGAAGTGGGCTGTGGCAAAGGCTGGTTCCTCGAACTGTTGCGCGAGCGCGGCTATGCCGTCACCGGCATCGACCCTGCCTACGAGGGCGACAACCCGGACGTGGTCAAAGCGCCCTTCACCCGTGAGTTGAACCGCCAGGCCGAAGCCATCGTGTTGCGCCATGTGCTCGAGCACATTCAGGACCCGGTCACGTTCCTTGCCGCCATCGCCGATGCCAATGGCGGTGCAGGGCAGATATACATCGAAGTGCCGTGCCTGGACTGGATCATCGAGCACAAAGCGTGGTTTGACCTGTTCTACGAGCATGTCAATTACTTCCGCCTGGCCGACCTGCACCGCCTGTTCGGCACGGTCGCCGAGGCCGGTCACCTGTTCGATGGCCAGTACCTGTACATCGTTGCCGACCTTGCCAGCCTGCGCACCACGCTCGAGCCCGTGCCGCCGCTGTCGTTGCCGGCCGATTTCAGTGCCAGCCTGCAGCATGCCGCATGTCTGGTGCGCCGCGATGCCGGACGTGGTTCGGCGATCTGGGGCGCATCGTCCAAGGGCGTGATCTATTCGCTGTTCCTGCAGCGTGCCGGTGCTCCGGTGGACCAGGTTATCGACATCAATCCTGCCAAGCAGGGTCGCTACCTGCCGTTAAGTGGCGCGCGGGTGTCATCGCCGCAAGAGGCGATGCAAAGCCTGCCGGATGGCGCCCACCTGTTCGTGATGAATTCCAATTACCTCGAGGAAATCCGCCGCATGACCGATGGCCGTTTTGTCTATCACGCCGTCGACAATGCCGATTTCACCGACCAGCCAACCGAGTAAAGAACCATGACCGACACGCCGATCAAAGCCTTCGAAGCCGAGTGCAACGCGCAGATCGCCTCCCAGGGCGAAGACAAGGAGCTGCAGCAACTGTCTCGCGACTTCTTCAACAAGTCCGCCGAGCACAAGTACAGCTACCATTTTTCGTGGATGGGCCGGCCGATCATCCAGTTGCCCCAGGACATGATGGCGATGCAGGAGATCGTCTGGCAGGTCAAGCCTGACCTGATCATCGAGTGCGGCATCGCTCACGGCGGTTCGATCCTCTACTACGCCTCCCTGCTGGAGCTGCAGGGCCATGGTGAGGTGCTTGGCATCGACATCGACATCCGCCCGCACAACCGCCAGGCCATCGAGGCGCACCCGATGAGCAAGCGCGTGCGCATGATCGAAGGCTCGAGCATCGATGCCGACATCGCCGGGCAGGTCAGGGCGCTCGCCGAAGGCAAGAAGGTCATCCTGGTGCTCGACTCCAACCACACGCATGAGCACGTGCTCAAGGAGCTGGAGCTGTATGCGCCGCTGGTGGCCGTGGGCAGTTACTGCGTGGTGATGGACACCGTGGTCGAGGACATGCCGGCAGACTTTTTCCCCGATCGCCCGTGGGGGCCTGGCGACAACCCCAAGACCGCAGTTTGGGAATACCTCAAGGGTAACGACAGCTTCGAAATCGACTATCAGCTGCAGAACAAGCTGCTGGTCACCGTGGCACCGGACGGCTACCTGCGCCGGGTTCGCTGAGACATTCAACAGAGTTCGATTTCTTCGGCGGCAACGCCAATGGTGGGTAAGACTATGCAAGGCAATTTCTCGGCAGACCAGGCAGCCACACTGCGCGAGCGGTTCACGCTGGTATTGATGACGCACAACCGGCCGGCGTTCCTGCAGCGCACGCTGCAGTATTACAGCGGCTATCGGTGCTCGATCCTCGTGCTGGATTCCTCGAGCGAATCTGCCGAGGTGATGGCCGCGCAGTACCCCGGCGTCGAGTACCTGCACCTGCCACAGTTTTCCTACCAGGGCTTCCAGGCCAAGCTGGCCTATGGTGTGGGCCGGGTGAACACGCCGTTCATGGCCTTCGCCGCTGATGACGATTTCCTGCTGTACGACGGGCTGAACCAGTCGCTGGACTTCCTTGAGGCCAACCCCGATTACGGCCTGTGCCATGGCTACTGTCTGAACTACCTGGCCGAAGCCACCCAGGTGAAGTACTACCGGCGTAACAAGAAGGTCCGTGAGAACTACAACGCTCCGCGCGCTGAACAGCGCCTGCTGGACTACATGGGTGAGTTCATCCCACCTTTCTTCGCTGTCACCCGCACTGCATTGCTGCGCCAGTGGTTTGAGCTGCTGCCCGAGGGCACGAGCTTCGAGTGGCAGGAGATCGGCCACGCGTACTTCCTGCTGACCAACGCCAAAGCGCGGATCCTGCCAATCCCCTACGCGGTACGTGAAACCAACTACGGTGTCTCCGAGCATCAGACCGAGGTCATTCATGTGCTGGCCTTCACCGACGCCAAGTCGGTGGCCGAGCGCGAACAGTTCGCCGACTTCCTTGCCGGCCTGCCGACCGCCATCGAGGGGCTGGACCACGAGGCGCGCCGCCAGCTGGCCCTGGACAGCTTTGCAGTCACTGCCGAGGGGCTGTTCAAAGGCCGGGCGATGACCCTGGAGCTGATCTGGGAGTCAAGCTGGACAGACCCGCTGAACCCGCCGGTGCGTACCTTCCAGCCGTCCCAGTACGTGGAAATGCCGTTCTACAACCAGGCATTCTTCGATCAGCTTACGGCACTGGAGTTTCTGATCCATGCCATGCCGGCCGGGCGCCTGCAGTTGCAGCAACTGGAGCCGCTGCTATTGCGCCAGGAACAGCTGCTGCTGGCACAGCCCAGCGACACTTCGGGCACCGTACGTACCCGCTTGTGGGAGGCACTGCAGTGCAACGCGTTCAACCGTGAGGTGGTGCGGCACCTGGCCGGACACCTGCGTGACAGTGATGAGACCGAGGAGAGCGAGGCGCTGTTCGCTTGGCTGGCACGGCTTGAAGGCGTATTGAAGCAAAGCGGTCGCGAACTGCTTGGGAGCATGCATTCGGGTCGCCTGCTCGACTGGCTGGAGGCGCACAAGCCGGACACCGCCGCGCTAGCGACCATCAACGAGCACCTGGCGCTGCATCAGGGTGGTCCGCAGTTCGGCATCCTGCTGTTGGACCTGGACAACAACATGGCCAAGCTCCAGGACACGTTCGACAGCCTGCTGGGCGGCCTGAGCAAGGCGTTCCGGATCATGGTCTTCACCACAGGCGAGCCGCCTGTGGCCACCTCGCTGCAGAACACCCTGCATTTCATCAAGGTCAGCCGCGAAGACTACGTCGAGCGGATCAACCAGATCGCCCGGCAGACGGCCTGCGAATGGCTGGTGCTGGCTGAGGCGGGTGACCGTTTCACCGCCACCGGTCTTTTGCGCGCCAGCCTCGAGCTGCTGAACGCTCCCGATTGCCGCGCGGTCGCGGTAGACGAGATCCAGCAACAGGCCGATGGTGCCTGGCGAGAGCTGCTGCGCCCGGGAGTAAACCTGGACCTGCTGCAGGCCAATCCCGCGCTGATGGCACGCCATTGGCTGCTGCGTCGGGAGGTGCTGGTGGAGGCGGGTGGCTTCGATAAGGACTTTGCCGAGGCGTTGGAGTTCGACCTGCTGCTGCGCCTGATCGAGCAGGGCGGCCTCAATGGGCTGGCCCATCTCGACGAGCCGATGCTGATCACCCCGGCACCGCAGGCCAAGGACAGCGAGCATGCCCGCCAGGCCTTGATGCGACACTTGGCCGGCCGTGGCTACAAGGCCCAGGTCAGTACGCCGCTGCCTGGCACCTTGCGTATCGACTACAGGCATGTCGAGCGGCCGCTGGTGAGCATCGTGCTGCGCAGCGAGGACAATCTGGACGAACTGCAGCGCTGCCTGAAGAGCATCCTGCAGCGCACTCGCTATGCGCGCTACGAGGTACTGATCGCCGACAACGCCAGTCAGTCACCGCAGTTGCTCGAATGGCTGGCGCAGCAGCAAGTTGGCAAGGTGCGCGTGCTGCAAAGTGCCGAGCGCCTGAGCGCGGCAGCGCTATGCAACGCTGCCAGTGCCGAGGCCAAGGGGCAATACCTGATATTGCTGGCGGCGGACGCCGAAGTGGTCAATGCCAACTGGATCGAAGCGTTGCTCAACCAGGCGCAGCGTCCGGAAGTAGGCGTGGTCGGTGCCAAGCTGCTCGATACTGACGGCAAGCTTGCCCAGGCGGGCTTGCTGCTGGACGCCGAAGGCGCAGTTGCGCCAGCTTTTGCCGGTGAGGCCGCAAATGCCGTGGGTTACCTGAATCGGCTGGCGGTCGAGCAGAACTGTCCAGCGGTCTCGGCGAGCTGCCTGATGGTCCGTAGCGAAGTCTTCCGTGCTCTGGAGGGGCTCGACGAAACCACGTTCGCCCATGCCCATGGTGATGTCGACCTGTGCCTGAAAGCAGCCGCGGCCGGCCTGCTGACAGTCTGGACGCCACAGGTGCAGGTGATTCACCCCGGCGTGGTCGCCGAGGACGAGGCGGCGCTGGCGGCATTGCGCGCCAAATGGTCGGCGCAGTGGCAAGGTACAGTCCAAAGCCAGGTGCTTGCCCCCGGCAAGGCGGCACTGGACTGGGCCGGGCTGATCGCCTGACGCGGCACTGGCCTGCATCTTGCTTCGAGCTGGTTCATTGGGGGCGCGAGTCAGAAATCTGTACGCTGTGCGCCCTGCCTTACAGTGCAATCGGGCGCCTTCGTCAGCTGACGGCGCCGCCCCTAGGAACCAGGTATGTTCGACGACAAGTCCATTTTCATCTCCGGGGGGACCGGGTCGTTCGGGCGCCGCTTCATCGAGCGGTTGCTTGAGCGCTACCGCCCACGGCGCGTCGTGGTGTTCTCCCGCGACGAGTTGAAACAGTATGAGATGCAGCAGCGTTTCAACGCGCCGTGCATGCGCTATTTCCTGGGCGATGTCCGTGATGCCGAGCGCGTGCGCCAGGCCATGCGCGGTATCGACTATGTGGTTCATGCCGCCGCGCTCAAGCATGTGCCCGCGGCCGAGTACAACCCCACCGAATGCATCCGCACCAACGTCAATGGTGCCGAAAACATCATCGCCGCGGCGATCGAGAATGGCGTGCAGAAGGTCGTCGCACTGTCCACCGACAAGGCGGCCAGCCCGATCAACCTGTATGGTGCGACCAAGCTGCTGTCCGACAAGCTGTTCGTGGCCGCCAACAATTTTGCCGGCCAACAGGACACCCGCTTTGCGGTTGTGCGCTATGGCAATGTGGCGGGCTCCCGGGGCTCGGTGGTGCCATTCTTCAAGCGCCTGATCGAGGAGGGTGCCCGCGAGCTCCCCGTCACTGACCCGCGGATGACGCGCTTCTGGATCACCCTCGACCATGGCGTACAGTTCGTGCTCGACAGCTTTGCCCGCATGCACGGGGGGGAAGTGTTCGTGCCCAAGATCCCGTCCATTCGCATCGTCGACCTGGCGCGCGGCATGGCCGGGCACTTGCCGCAGAACGTGGTCGGCATCCGCCCGGGGGAAAAGCTGCACGAACTGATGATCCCGCTGGACGATGCGCGGATGACCCTTGAGTTTGGTGATCATTTCACCATCGTTCCGTCGATCCGCTTCAACCATACGGATGTGGATTTTGCGATCGATTGCGTGGGTGAAACCGGGCGCTGGGTTGCCGAGGATTTCGAGTACCGTTCCGATACCAATCCCGCCTTCCTCACCGTGGACCAGCTGGCAGACCTGCACGCAGGCTTGCCAGCATGATCCCCTATGCTCGGCAGAGCATCGATCAGGCGGATATCGCCGCGGTCGTAGAGGTGCTGCAGTCCGACTGGCTGACTCAGGGGCCACTGATCGAGCACTTCGAGCAGGCTATGGCCCAGCGTTGTGGCGCAACGCACGCGGTAGCTGTGTGCAACGCCACTGCGGGGCTGCACCTTGCCTGCCTCGCCGCTGGCCTGGGGAGCGGGGACTGGCTATGGACCAGCCCCATCAGTTTTGTCGCATCAGCCAACTGTGGGCGCTACTGCGGCGCCGGTGTCGATTTCGTCGATATCGACCCGCACACCTGGACTATCGACGCCCAGGCACTTGCGCTGAAACTCGAGCAGGCCGCCCGGGAGGGGCGCCTGCCCAAGGTGGTAGTCGCTGTGGCCTTTGCCGGGCAAAGCGCCGACATGCGTTCGATCGCGGTGCTGGCCCGGCAGTATGGCTTTACCCTTATCGAGGACGCTGCCCACGCGGTCGGCGCACGTTACGCGGGCAAGCCGGTCGGCTGTGGCGAATATGCCGACATGACGGTGTTCAGCTTTCACCCGGTAAAGATCATCACCACGGCCGAGGGCGGCATGGTGCTTACCGCGCGTGCCGATCTGGCCGCGCGTTTGCGCAGGCTGCGCAGTCACGGGATCAGCCGTGACCCGGGCCAAATGACCGAAGAAAGCCATGGTGCCTGGTACTACCAGCAACTTGAACTGGGCTTCAACTATCGCATCACCGACCTGCAAGCTGCCCTGGGGCTGTCTCAACTGACCCGGCTGGATGCGTTCCTTGCCCGTCGCCGCGAGTTGGCGGCTCGCTATCAGCGCTTGCTGGCGCACCTGCCCGTGAGCGTCCAGGCGCCTCAGCAGGATGCCGAGTCCGCCTGGCATCTGTTCGTGGTGCGCCTTGAGTGTGATCGTATCCCGCGTTCACACCGGGAGATTTTCGATGGGATGCGGGCTGCAGGAGTTGGGGTCAACCTTCACTACATTCCCATTCACCTGCAACCCTATTACCGCGACCTGGGCTTCAAACAGGGCGATTTTCCGCAGGCCGAAAGTTACTACGCACAAGCCCTGAGCCTGCCAATGTACCCGCAGCTGACTGACGCTCAGCAGGATCAAGTGATCGCCAGCCTGTGCGGGTTGCTGAAGTTGCCGGTGGGCTGCGTGAATGCCTGAGCGAATGGAAACCAACGTCGCGATCATCCCGGCCCGTGGAGGCAGCAAACGGATCCCTGGCAAGAACCTCAAGATGTTCGCCGGGCTGCCGATCATTGCCCACTCGATCCAAGTGGCACTGGCCAGTGGCTTGTTCGAACAGGTGGTGGTCAGCACCGACGACCCTGAAATAGAGGCGGTGGCACGGGAATACGGTGCGCAGGTGCCGTTCCGTCGGCCGGCGCACCTGGCTGACGATCATGCCACCACCCAGGCTGTGGTCAGCCACGCCCTGCAGGTACTGGCCAGCCAGGGCCATGTCCTGACCCATGCCTGTTGCATCTACGCCACTGCGCCTTTCGTGCAGCAGCGTTACTTGCAACAGGGGTTGGCGTTGTTGCGGCAACACCCTGAGCGCTCTTTCGCCTTTTCGGTGAGCAGCTTCGGTTTCCCGGTCCAGCGGGCGCTGTCGCTCGACGATCAGGGTGCGCTTGTGCCTCTGTACCCACAGTATCGTGAGACCCGGTCTCAGGACCTGGCACCGGCCTATCAGGATGCTGGCCAGTTTTACTGGGGGCGGGTGCAGGCCTGGTTGCAGAACGAGGCCCTTCATTCCGAGCGGAGTTTGCCAGTGATCATCCCCCGGCATCTGGTTCAGGACATCGACAGCGAGGAAGACTGGTTGCGCGCGCAGTACCTGTACGCAGCGCTCAAAGCTGGCGGGGAGCTGGCGCCATGAAGGTGCTGGTACGTGCTGATGCCTCTTCATCGATTGGCGTCGGCCACACGGCGCGCTGCCTGACGCTGGGCAAAGCCCTCCGAGAGCTCGGTGCGCAGGTGAGCTTTGCCTGTTGCCTGCTTGACGGTCATCGCCGGGCCGCCATCGAGCAGGAGGGTTTCAAGGTCTTTGCATGGCCGCAGCGCGAGGAAAAACCGGGCATCGAACCCTGGGCCGCGGATATCGCGGCGCTGCGTGATGTGCTGCCGGCACAGGCCCGATTCGACTGGCTAATCGTCGATCATTACGCCTTGGACGCCCGCTGGGAGCAGGCAGCCCGGGCGTTCGCCCGGCGCATCGCGGTCATCGATGACCTGGCTGATCGTGATCATGCCGCCGACCTGCTGCTGGATCAGAATTTCAGTGCCAGCGAGGCGCTCTACGCGCCGCGGCTGGCAACGGAGTGCCGGCGCTTGCTGGGGCCACGCTATGCGCTGGTGGGGCCGGCGTTTCAGGGGGCGGCGATATCGCCGCCCCTGCAGGCACGAAGGGTGCTGGTGAGTTTCGGTGGCTTCGATGTGGCTGGCATGCTGCCCAAGACCTTGCAGGCGCTGTCCGGGCTGGAAGGGTTGCAGGTCACCTGCATCGCTGGGCTCGGGCATCGGCAGGGTGAGCTGCTGGCCCAGTTGTGCGACGCGCGGGCGGGTTGGGAGCTGCATGACTATGTCGACGATCTGCCAATGCGGATGGTTGCGGCAGACTTGTTCATCGGCGCCGGCGGCGGTACTACCTGGGAGCGCGCCGCGCTGGGCTTGCCGAGCCTGTGCGTGAGCGTGGCAGACAACCAGCGGGCCAATGCCCAGGCCATGGCTCGGGCGGGCATGCATCTTTACCTGGGGGAGGCTGGGCAGGTCCAGGTGCCTGCGCTGCGCCAGGCGATTGCCCTGTTGCTGATCAATCAGGCACTGCGCCAGAGCTTCGCCGAGCGCAGTCGGGCACTGGTCGATGGCCTGGGGGCGCAGCGGGTGGCGGTGGCCTTGCTGGGGGAAGGGCTTGCGCTACGTCCTGCTCGCAGTGAAGACGCGCGGCTGTTGTTCGACGGGCGCAACGCGCCCGAGGTACGGCGCCGTTCGCAGCAGGCACGGGAGCTGGACTGGGCGGGGCATCTGGCCTGGCTGGCTGCTACGCTGGCTGATCGGCAGCGTTTGCTGCTGATCGCCGAGACAGGCGACGGGCCGGTGGGCTGTGTTCGCTACGACCGCTTGCCCGGGCAGCGGGCGAAGGTGTCGTTGTATCTCTTCGCGGGGCGTTGCGGGCTGGGTTGGGGCAGAGCGTTGCTCGCCCGTGGCGAGGCCTGCGTGCGTGAGTTCTGGCCGGACCTGCGTGCGATCGAGGCCCAGGTGCTGCCCGACAATCAGGCGTCATTGCAATTATTCGCGGGTGCCGGCTTCGCTCAGTCGCCGTGCTCGTTCGAGCGGGTATTCCAGGAGTAGCCCATGAACAGATTCAACATCGGGCACCGCTGTGTCGGCCCGGACCAGCCACCGCTGGTGATCGCGGAGATGAGTGGCAATCACAACCAGTCGCTGGCCCGGGCACTGGAGATCGTCGAAGCGGCCGCCGCCGCCGGCGCCCATGCGCTGAAGCTGCAGACCTACACTGCCGACACCATGACCCTGGACCTGGCGCATGGTGAGTTTTTCATCGCCGACCCGAACAGCCTCTGGTCTGGCTCATCGCTGTATGCGCTGTACGAAAAGGCCCATACCCCCTGGGAGTGGCACCCAGCGATCTTCAAGCGCGCTCGTGAATTGGGCATGCTGGTGTTCTCCACGCCGTTCGACGAAACGTCGGTGGATTTCCTCGAAAGCCTGGATGTGCCGGCCTACAAGATCGCCAGCTTCGAGAACACCGATCTGCCACTGATACGCAAAGTGGCGGCCACTGGCAAGCCTATGATCATTTCCACCGGCATGGCCAGCCTCGCGGAGCTGGAGCTTACCGTGCGGGTGGCGCGCGAAGGTGGGTGTCGCGACCTGGTGCTGCTCAAGTGCACCAGTACCTACCCGGCCAGCCCGCAGAACAGCAACGTAATGACCATCCCGCACATGCGCGAGCTGTTTGGTTGCCAGGTCGGGCTGTCGGATCACTCCATGGGGGTTGGGGTTGCGGTGGCGGCAGTGGCCCTGGGGGCGACGGTGGTGGAAAAGCACTTCACGCTTGACCGTGCCGATGGCGGCGTGGATGCGGCATTTTCCCTGGAACCCCAGGAAATGGCAGCGCTGGTGCTGGAAACCGAGCGTGCCTGGCAGTCGCTGGGGCGGGTGCACTATGGCGCGACCCAGGCCGAGGAGGCCTCGCGGCGTTTCCGCCGCTCGCTGTATGTAGTGCGTGACATGGCTGCTGGCGAGATCTTCGACCGTAGCAACGTGCGCGCCATCCGCCCAGGTTTGGGGCTGGCGCCAGGCCATCTCGATGCGGTGCTTGGCCGCAAGGCCAGGCAACCACTCAAGCGCGGTACGCCCCTGGACTGGCAACTGCTCGACTGAAAGTTGGCTCCAGCCGGGGCCAGGTTTGCCCTGCATGGCAAACTCGCAAGCGCTATGACGACGTGACGCGGCCAGGCAAAATATGCGATTGTCTTGAAATATTCGTGACCTATCGGTCAGAGCGGGCATCTCCTTCTGTAACCGTTAATGGGGCAGGTGTGCAATTGCCGCCTGCCAGCCTGCCTGTCGCCACTCCACCTGGGCGGCAGATCCCGTTCTTCAGGCGCCGCTCGAGTCATCCGGGCGGTGGTATTGAGCTGTTATTTATTGGGAAGCCATGATGATCGGCATTAAAAGCATCGCGAGCTATGTGCCCGCTTCCGGCCTGGACAACTATGTACAAGGCGCGAAATTCGGCAAGGACGAAGAGTTCATGTTCGGCAAGATCGGCGCAAGCTTCCTGCCGCGCAAGGACGATGAGCAGGAGACTTCCGATCTGTGTGTCGAAGCGGTCAACAACCTGTTCGCCGCTAACCCGCAACTCAAGCGCGAGGCGATCGATGCGCTGATCGTCGTCACCCAGAACGGTGACGAGGAAGGCTTGCCTCACACCGCTGCCATCGTCCAGCACAAACTCGGTCTGCCGACCCATGTCGCGGCCTTCGACATCTCCCTGGGCTGCTCCGGCTACGTCTATGGCATTTACGCGCTCAAAGGCTTCATGGAAGCCGCAGGCCTGAAGAATGGCCTGCTGGTGACGGCTGATCCGTACTCCAAGATCGTCAACACAGAAGACCGCAATACCACCATGTTGTTCGGCGACGCGGCCACTGCCACCTGGATGGGTGAGGGCGCTACCTGGCAACTGGGCAAGGCGAAGTTCGGTACCGATGGTGCTGGTGCGCCGCACCTGAAGGTGACTGATGGCGAGTTCTTCATGAACGGTCGTCAGGTCTTCAACTTCGCTCTGATCAAGGTGCCGGCGCATCTGCATGAGCTGCTGCGCGAGTCAGGGCTGGAGAATAAGGATATCGACGCCTTCTGCATCCATCAGGGCAGTGCGGCGATCGTCGATGCCGTGGCACGACGCTTCGAGGAAGACCCTGAAAAGTCCCAGGCCGACAAGTTCATCAAGGACATGCTGGAGACCGGTAATACCGTGTCATCGAGCGTTCCGCTGCTGTTGCAGAAACACATGTTCGACAGTGCCTGGAAGCGCGTGGCCATTAGCGGCTTCGGTGTCGGCCTGTCGTGGGGCTCGGCGGTTCTCTACAAGGCTGAATAAGCGCTGCCAGTCGGGTACTCTTCGGTGTTTCGCAGGTAAGGGAAGCTCAACCCATGAGCGAGTTTTTCCAGCGTAACGCTGAAGTGCTGCAGGCCCGCTGGCCGGCACTGTACGAGCGCCTGCAAGGCGAGGCGTGTAGTGCGCTCGAGGTCGAGCTGGTAGAGGGGCTGGGGTCTACCCTGAGCGTGTGTGGCATCCAGCTCACAAGTCGTCACGATCGTATTGCCGAGGCTCGCCTGCAGGCCGCGAGCCTGCCTGAAGACAGTTCCACTCTTCATCTCTATGGCAGTGGGCTGGGTGACTTGCAGCGTGTGCTGCTGGAGCGGCCTGGGCTCGTGCGGTTGCAGGTGTACCTGCTCAATGGCGCACTGTTCCAGCTGGTGCTGCAACTGCTGGATCAGTCCGACTGGCTTGCCGACCCGCGCGTCGAACTGGCCTATGCCGGCGACAGCGCGGAAATCGCCTTGCCGTTCTTCGCCTTGCCTTCCGAACGGGTGCTGGCCGATGACTTCAATGCGAAGGTGCGCGACCGTCTGATCAGCGAGGCCCACCTGGCAGACAGCAATCGCGCTTTCGATGTGGCCGACCCGCGCTTGCAGAAGCTGCTCGAAGACAGTTTGCCATTGCTGCGTCTCGACCCCGATGTGGCCACGCTGTTCGGTAGCCAGGCCGGGCGTGACTGCTATGTGATTGCCACCGGGCCAACCTTGGCCGGGCACCTGCCTGCGTTGGCAAGGGTACGCGCTCAGGCCGAGCGGCCACTGTTCATCTGCGTCGACACCGCTTATATCCCCCTGCTGCGCGCCGGAATCCAGCCTGACATCGTGGTCAGTGTCGACCATAAAATCCGCCTCCATCACTTGCCGCCGCAAGACTCGGCTGCGACCACTCTGGTCTACATGCCGATGCTGGACGTCGAGCTGCTCGGTAATTGGCGTGGGCCACGCTACACAGCCTATTCCGGCAGTGCGCTGTATGCACAGGTGCGCCAAGCCATACCGCGCGCCGAGTTGTTCGTTGGGGGAAGCGTGATTCACCCTGCTACGGACCTGGCTGTGAAGATGGGGGTCGTGCGCATTACGTTTTTCGGCGCTGATTTCGCCTTCCCGGGTGGTCGCACCCACACAGGCTGGGACGATGGCGTACTCGGCCCGGCGATTGCGGCGGCGCAGCACTGGGTGCTGGATGGCCATGGCCAGCGTGCACGAACCCAGCTTAACTTCCGCAGTTACCTGATCGAGCTTGAGCGGTTCATTGCGCGCCATCCCCAGGTGCGGTTCCACAACACCAGTCGTGCCGGCGCGCACATTGCCGGCACCACTTTCGATCCGGAGTTCTGTTCATGAATGCTGCCGATCAAGGGCGCGCGGCCCGCGAATGCGCCGCGCTGTTACGCCTTGGGCGGGATGTGGAGGCGGCGTTGCGTATGGTCGAGCTGTTCGATGAGGTATTGCCGCAGGTCGATCCAAAAGCGGGGGCGGTGGTCATGCAGGCCATGCTCGATGCCCAGCAGCGCCAGGACTGGCTGGCGCTGGCCGATTACCTCGAATATGAGCTGCTGCATCTGATCGAGCAGGCGGCCTCGCGCTGAAGTGTGAGCTGTATCACACTTCGTGGTTGGCGAAAGCATCGCGGGGAACGGCTGTAAAGCCCGGTTTGCAAGGGGGTGGCGTGGTGATGGCATTTTTTTTTGGAAAAGCCCTAAAGCAACTTCCAAACCCGACGATAACCATTACGAAGGTTCTCTAGGCCACACCCGGCGGACGCCAGGGCCGGAAGCCGCAGTATCCATCCAACGAGGAATTCGTCATGGCTTTAACCGTAAACACCAACACCACTTCGCTGGGCGTGCAGAAGAACCTGAACAAAGCTTCCGACGCGCTGAGCACTTCGATGACTCGCCTGTCTTCCGGCCTGCGTATCAACAGCGCTAAAGACGATGCTGCTGGTCAGCAGATCGCCAACAAGCTGCAGACCATGGTTACCGGTACCACCGTTGCCATCAAGAACGCCAACGACGGTAACTCGATCACCCAGACCGCTGAAGGCGCGCTGTCGGAAATCACCAACATCCTGCAGCGTATGCGTGAACTGGCTCTGCAGGCACGTAACGACTCCAACGGCACCACTGAACGCGCTGCTCTGAACAAAGAATTCGCGGCCAAGTCCGACGAGATCACTCGTATCGCGACCTCCACCACCTTCGGTACCAGCAAGCAACTGCTGAACGGCACCGCTGGCACCATGGAGTTCCAGGTTGGCGCGATGACTGGTACCAGCCAGATCCTGAGCGTTTCGATGACTTCCTCGTTCGCTGCTTCGACCCTGGCTGTCGGCACTGGCACCCTGGCGATCTCGGGTACTTCCGACTCCGCCGTTCACACCTCCGTCGACGCCGCCATTACCGCGATCGACGCTGCTCTGCAGACCGTTGACACCAAGAAGTCGGACCTGGGTGCTATCCAGAACCGCTTCCAGTCGACCATCAACAACCTGCAAAGCATGAACGAAAACTCGGCTGCCGCCATGGGCCGAGTTCAGGACACCGACTTCGCCGCAGAAACCGCTCAGCTGACCAAGCAGCAGACCCTGCAGCAAGCTTCGACCTCTGTTCTGGCTCAGGCTAACCAGCTGCCATCCGCCGTACTGAAACTGCTTCAGTAATAGCGCGATGAAGTTCAGCGAGGGAGTGCTCATGCGCTCTCTCGCTTTTTACTTTTTAAAGGTGATGTGCGATGGACATAAGCGTGAAGTCAAGCCCGTCGTATCCGATGTCGTCGCTGCTTGGCGGCGTCGAGCACAATGCTGCGGCTGACAAGGTTGCGGGTCAGCTGCGCAAGACATCGCAGGAAGACGCTCCCAAGAGCGAGGCCGAGTTGCAATCGGCCGTCAAGGAAATTCAAGATTTTGTCCAGTCGTTGCAGCGCAACCTGGAATTTTCGGTGGATGATTCCACCGGAAGGTGGGTCGTCAAGGTCGTTGCCCGCGATAGCGGTGAGGTGATCCGTCAGATCCCGTCGGAAACAGCGCTCGAACTGGCCCGAAGCCTGCAAGATTTCAACAGTCTGCTCTTCGATGAGAAAGCCTGAAAGCTGGTCGGTCAGTTGAATTGTTACGCCGGCGCTGATGAGGCAACTCTGCGTTTGGGCGTTAACCAGTAAGGAGGATGTAATGGCAAGTCCAATTCTACCGAGTTTGGGGCTGGGTTCCGGTCTCGATACCTCGGCCATTGTGAAGGCCCTGGTTGATGCCGAAAAGACTCCCAAGCAGAGCCAGCTCGACCGCCGCACGTCGGCGAACACCGCATCGATTTCGGCGGTGGGTAGCCTCAAAAGTGCGTTGACCGCCTACAAGACGGCGCTGGAGAAGCTTAACGACAGTGCCAACCCTGCGTTTCTCGGGTCCACGGCAGCCTCCTCCAACGACAAGTACGTCAAGGCCACTGCCGGCAGTGCGGCAGTCAACGGGAGCTACTCGATCCAGGTTACGCAGCTGGCCACGGCGTCGCGCGTAGCCAGTCAGCGCTTCACCGACAGTAGCTCGGTCGTTTCCGCCAGTGGCGGTACGTTGACCATCACCCAGAATAGCGTCGACTTAGATGTGACCATTCCGGCCAACGCTACGCTGCAGCAGGCGCGTGATGCGATCAACGCCCAGGCGGGCGGCAAGGGCTTCACCGCCAACATCGTTAACGACGGTACCGGTTCGCGGTTGGTGTTGAGCTCCGAAACCATGGGCGAAGGTTCGGATATCTCTACCTCGGGAATCGCTGATTTGACCATCGACCCGACAACGCAGATGACCGACGCGGGGGGTGCTGGCCGTATTGGCGATGTCGCAAAAGATGCCGAGTTCGATATCGATGGCATGAAGCTCACCAGCAAGTCGAACAAGGTCGATAACGCGATCAGTGGCATGACGTTCGAGCTGCTGTCCAAGACCGAAACGCTCAGCCCGGTCAGTGTCACGGTGGCTGCGAACACTGAGGGCCTGAAAAAGTCGGTGCAGTCGTTCGTCGATGCCTATAACGCGTTGGTAAATACGATCAACAGCGTGAGTGTCTCGACCAAGGCGGCAGACGGCACCTGGAACACTCCGGCTCTGTCGGGTGACCCAGCAGTGCGCAGCATGCTGACGGCCATGCGTAATGAGCTGGTGGTCTCGGGTACCGGTGGTTCGGGGCAATTGACGGTGCTGTCGCAGTTGGGGATCAATACCGCTCAGAGTAGCGGCCTGCTGGAGTTTGACAGCACCAAGTTCACCAAGGCGATCAATGATCAGAAGCTTGGTGGTGAGGTGCAGAACCTGTTCAATGGCGACGGCGGCTTGCTCGATCGCATGGTCAAGACCATGGAGCCGTTCTCCGCGTCTGGTGGTGTGCTGGATGAGCGCAACAAGTCGCTTGAGGTTGCCAAGAAAAGCCTGACCATGGAGCAGAGCTCTTTGGATGCCCGCATCAAGGACCTGGAGGCGTCATTGACCAAGAAGTACAACACCATGGACACCTTGGTCGGGCAACTCAATGCTCAGCGCGACAGTGTTGTTTCCATCTTTGAAGCGATGGCGGCACAGCAGAAGAACTCCTGATCGGCCATGGGCTACATGGCAGGGCTGCGGCATCACGCTGTGCGATGCCGCGCCCGTGCTACGATTTACGCAAGACAAACAAACGCCAAAAGCCCGACGAGGCGTGACGCTCAGTCGGGCATTTTTGTATTCTTCCTAAAGTTTTTTGACGCCGCGCCGATAGCCCGGTCATACAGCAACCCTGCGGTGACGAGGTACCCATGAATCCAATGTTAGCCCTTCGGCAGTACCAGAAGATTGGCGCCCAGGCGCAGACCTCCGAAGCGAGCCCGCATCGCCTGGTGCAGATGCTGATGGAAGGTGGTCTGGACCGCATTGCCCAGGCCAGCGGCGCGATGCAGCGCAAGGATATCGCCGGCAAAGGCATCGCGATCGGCAAGGCTATTGGCATCATTGGTGGCCTGCGCGAAGGTTTGGATCGTGACAACATGACCGACGAGCTCATTCGTCTCGATGGTCTCTACCTGTATATGACTCGCCGTCTGAGTGAGGCCAATATCCAGAATGATCCGGCGATTCTGGATGAGGTCAGGGACTTGCTGAGCACTGTCAAGGAAGGCTGGGACGCGATCGCTCCGCAGTCGATGGTTCCCTGACCCGGGAGGTTTCATGAGTAAGGTGATCGAGGGTATCGAGCGGACCCGTAGCGCGTTGCTTGCTGCGTTGGCCAGTCGTGACTGGGAAGCGGTAGGGGAGCTTGACCTGAAGTGTCGTCTTTGTATCGAGGAGGTTCTGGCCGAAGCGCTCAGCAATGAAGACGCGGTACGCTCAAGTCTTGAGGGCCTACTGGCGGTCTACGGGCAGTTAATTGATGTTGCAAGCGGTGAACGTCAATCTATAGTCGATGAGATGACGCAAATCCGTCAGGCGAAAAGTGCCGCCAAGGTATACCATCTGTTCACTTGACCACAGATGTCCTAAAAGCCGTGCGCCATTAATTTGACTGCATACTTTTTTTTGACTTTACTAGTGGCTGTTTTCGAATTTCAGACGTCCGAACACTGACCATTCAGTCTGAATGATGTCGCGCACGCCTTCGGGCGCCGATATGACTAGGGAAGTTGCTATTGCATGTGGCGTGAAACCAAGATTCTCCTGATCGATGACGACAGCGCCCGCCGCCGCGATCTGGCGGTGGTCCTGAACTTTCTCGGCGAAGAAAACCTGCCCTGCTCCAGCCAGGATTGGCAGCAGGTGGTGGGGGCGTTGTCTTCCAGTCGTGAAGTGCTCTGCGTGCTCATCGGAACCGTGAATGCTCCAGGCAATGTGCTTGGGTTGCTTAAGACAGTGGCTGGGTGGGATGAGTTCCTTCCGGTGTTGCTGATCGGCGAAATTTCTTCTGCGGAGTTCCCGGAAGAGCTTCGTCGACGCGTGCTGTCCAACCTTGAGATGCCGCCCAGCTACAGCCAGCTGCTCGACTCCCTGCACCGGGCCCAGGTCTATCGCGAGATGTACGACCAGGCCCGTGAGCGCGGCCGTCAGCGCGAGCCTAACCTGTTCCGCAGCCTGGTTGGCACCAGCCGCGCCATCCAGCATGTTCGGCAGATGATGCAGCAGGTCGCCGACACCGACGCCAGCGTACTTATTCTGGGTGAGTCCGGTACTGGCAAGGAGGTGGTCGCGCGCAACCTGCATTACCACTCCAAGCGCCGCGAAGCGCCGTTCGTGCCGGTCAATTGCGGGGCGATCCCGGCCGAGTTGCTGGAGAGCGAACTGTTCGGCCACGAGAAGGGTGCGTTCACGGGCGCCATCACCAGCCGTGCCGGGCGTTTCGAGCTGGCCAATGGCGGCACGCTGTTCCTCGACGAGATCGGCGACATGCCGTTGCCGATGCAGGTCAAGCTGCTGCGTGTGCTGCAGGAGCGTACCTTCGAGCGGGTTGGCAGCAACAAGACCCAGAGCATCGATGTGCGCATCATCGCCGCGACCCACAAGAACCTTGAGACCATGATCGAGGGTGGGACCTTCCGCGAAGACCTGTACTACCGCCTCAATGTATTCCCGATCGAGATGGCGCCGTTGCGTGAGCGTGTGGAAGACATTCCGCTGCTGATGAACGAGCTGATTTCGCGCATGGAGCATGAGAAGCGTGGCTCGATACGTTTCAACTCTGCTTCGATCATGTCGCTGTGCCGGCATGGTTGGCCGGGTAACGTCCGCGAGCTGGCCAACCTGGTCGAGCGCATGGCGATCATGCACCCGTACGGGGTGATTGGTGTGTCGGAGCTGCCGAAGAAATTCCGCTACGTCGACGATGAAGACGAGCAGTTGGTCGACAGCCTGCGCAGTGACCTGGAAGAGCGCGTGGCTATCAACGGCCATGCGCCGAGCTTTGCCAGCCATGCCATGCTGCCGCCTGAGGGGCTGGACCTCAAGGATTACCTGGGCAGCCTGGAGCAGGGGCTGATCCAGCAGGCGCTGGACGATGCCAACGGTATCGTGGCGCGGGCGGCTGAACGTTTGCGTATTCGCCGCACCACCCTGGTGGAGAAGATGCGCAAGTACGGCATGAGTCGCCAGGGCGGTGAGGAACAGGCGGAAGATTGACTTCGCCTGTACCGCCACTATCGCCGGCAAGCCGGCCCACATGGATGTGCGCCGGCTTTTAGAAATTTTGCTTGCACAGGTAAAGCGCAGGCCTGAAGAGCAGCGCGGTCGTGGTGGGAGCCGGCTTGCCGGCGATAGGGCCCGAGCAGGCAGCACAAACCCCCAGCCCCGGCACGGCTATTGCTACACCGCTGGCATCACACCGTTTTTATGACGGTCAGCCACGCGAGAGAGCACGATGCCCCAGGCCGCCCACTTTTCCCGAGTCCCTGATCCGCAGGGGCCTACCCCCGTCGAACAGGAGAGTCGACAGGGGCTGGAGCAGGCGTTCGCCCTGTTCGACCAGGTCTCCACCCAGCTCAACCAGTCCTACAGCATGCTCGAGGCCCGCGTCAGTGAGCTCAAGGGTGAACTGGCGGTAGTCGGCGCCCAGCGCATGGCCGAGCTGAACGAGAAAGAGCGCCTGGCCAATCGCTTGCAGAACCTGCTGGCCCTGCTGCCCGGCGGGGTGATCGTCATCGATGACCAAGGCCTGGTGCGCGAAGCCAATCCGGCGGCCTGCGAACTGTTGGGTGAACCCTTGCTCGGCCAGTTATGGCGCCAGGTGATCGCCCGCAGCTTCGCCCCGCGCAAGGATGACGGGCATGAGGTGTCCCTGCGCGATGGCCGCCGCTTGTCCATTGCCACGCGTTCGCTGGATGCCGAGCCAGGGCAGTTGGTGCTGCTCAATGACCTGACCGAAACCCGTCGCCTGCAGGACCAGTTGGCACGCCATGAGCGCCTGTCGTCATTGGGGCGCATGGTCGCTTCGCTGGCCCATCAGATACGCACACCGCTGTCGGCAGCCATGCTCTATGCCAGCCACCTGGCCGAAGACGAGCGTGAGCTTGCGCCAGAGACCCGCCGGCGTTTCGCCGGCAGCCTCAAGGAGCGTCTGCACGAACTGGAACACCAGGTGCGCGACATGCTGGTGTTCGCCCGGGGCGAGCTGCCACTGGGTGACCGGGTGAGCCCAAAGGGCCTGTTCCAGGCCTTGCAGCAAGCCGCCCAGCCACATGTCCAGGGCCATGCCGTGCGTTGGCAGTGCGACAGCCACTTGGGTGAGTTGCTGTGCAATCGCGACACCCTGGTCGGCGCCATCCTCAACCTGATCGAGAATGCTCTGCAGGCCAGCGTTGGCGCTGCGCGGCTCAAAGTGCACCTGTATCGGCGCGAACACACCCTGCACCTGTGCATCAGTGATGCCGGCAGCGGCATCGATGCCGAGCTCCTGGGGCGGCTCGGTGAGCCGTTCCTCACGACCAAGGCTACCGGCACCGGGCTCGGCTTGGCCGTGGTAATGGCTGTGGTGCGGGCGCACCACGGTAAGTTGCAGCTGCGCTCCAGGGTCGGGCGCGGCACCTGTGTGAGGGTGGAGTTGCCATTGATCGGCGGGCAGCCTGCGGAGGTCGCATGATGCTCATCAAGGTGTTGTTGGTCGAGGATGACCGGGTACTGCGCCAAGCGCTTGGCGATACCCTGGAGATCGGCGGTTTTGCCTATCGTGCTGTGGGCAGCGCTGAAGAAGCGCTGGAGGCGGTGCAAAGCGACGGCTACAGCCTGGTCATCAGTGACGTGAACATGCCGGGCATGGATGGGCATCAGTTGCTGGCGCACCTGCGCCGCCAGCACCCGCAATTGCCCGTGCTGCTGATGACTGCTCACGCTGCTGTGGAGCGCGCTGTCGAGGCGATGCGCCAGGGCGCTGTGGATTACCTGGTCAAACCCTTCGAGCCCAAGGCGCTGCTGAGCCTGGTCGAGCGTCACGCCGCCGGGCGCCTGAGTGCGGTCGAGGACGATGGGCCGGTGGCCTGCGAAGCTGCCAGCCGTCAACTGTTGGAGCTTGCCGCGCGTGTGGCGCGCAGCGATTCGACCGTACTCATCTCGGGTGAGTCGGGCACGGGCAAGGAAGTGCTTGCGCGGTACATTCACCAGCAGTCGCCGCGTGCGGCGCAGCCGTTTGTCGCGATCAACTGCGCGGCCATCCCGGACAACATGCTCGAGGCCACTTTGTTCGGCCACGAGAAAGGCGCTTTCACCGGCGCCATTGCCGCGCAGGCCGGCAAATTCGAGCAGGCTGAGGGCGGCACGCTGCTGCTCGATGAAATTTCTGAAATGCCTCTGGGCCTGCAGGCCAAGCTGTTGCGTGTGTTGCAGGAGCGTGAGGTTGAGCGGGTAGGGGGGCGCAAGCCGATTACCCTGAACATCCGCGTGCTGGCAACCAGCAACCGCGACATGGCCGGTGAAGTGGCGGCCGGGCGTTTCCGTGAGGACTTGTTCTATCGCCTGTCGGTGTTCCCGTTGGCCTGGCAGCCGTTGCGCGAACGTGCCGGCGACATCCTGCCCTTGGCCGAGCGCCTGCTGGCGCGGCACGTGGCGAAGATGAAGCATGCGCCGGTGCGTCTGTCGGCGGCGGCGAAGGCCTGCCTGCAGGCCCATGCCTGGCCGGGCAATGTGCGTGAGCTGGACAACGCGTTGCAGCGGGCACTGATCCTGCAGCAGGGTGGGGTGATCGAAGCGGCGGATTTTTGTCTGGCCGGCGGCATTCCCTTGTCGGCGGTTGCACCCGCCACGCCGCTGCCCGTCGCGGTCGAGCCGGCAGCTGATGCCGGTGGCCTGGGCGATGACATGCGCCGCCACGAGTTCCAGATGATCATCGACACCTTGCGTGCCGAGCGCGGTCGCCGCAAAGAGGCTGCCGAGCGACTCGGCATCAGCCCGCGTACCTTGCGCTACAAGCTTGCGCAAATGCGCGACGCCGGACTGGACGTGGAAGCCAGCCTTTTTGGGTGAGCTACAAGCTACAAGCTACAAGCTACAAGCTGCAAGCTGCAAGCAAGAGCAAGAGCAAGAGCGCCGCAGTCCAGCTTGCAGCTTGAAGCTTGAAGCTTGCAGCTCCCAGCTAGCTGGCACTGTTGTTGCTTTAGAAGGGCTATCCGCCGCATGAGTGTCAAAAAAATGCGGCAGCCGGAGAGAGAAGTTCATGAGCCAAGGTGTTGAATTCAATCGTCTGATGCTGGACATGCGTGCCATGCAGGCCGATGCCATGTCGCTGCCCAAAGCCACTGCCGCGCCCGAATTGGCAGAAGGCCAGAGCAGCTTCGCCGACATGCTCGGCCAAGCCATCGGCAAAGTGCACCAGACCCAGCAGGCGTCGACCCAGCTCGCCAATGCGTTCGAGATCGGCAAGAGCGGCGTCGACCTGACTGACGTGATGATCGCTTCGCAGAAAGCCAGCGTTTCCATGCAAGCGCTGACCCAGGTACGCAACAAGCTGGTCCAGGCGTACCAGGACATCATGCAGATGCCGGTTTGAGGACGGAAGTAAGTCATGGCTGAAGCAGTCGTCGATAACGTCCCCGCCAAAAGCGGCCCGCCAGCGTCCAAGCCGCCGCTGTTCGGCATGGCGTTTCTGGAAAACATCTCGCAGATGCCCATGCTGCGTCAGATCGGCCTGCTGGTCGGGTTGGCGGCGAGCGTGGCGATCGGCTTCGCCGTGGTGCTGTGGTCGCAGCAGCCCGATTACCGGCCGCTGTACGGCAGCCTTGCCGGTATGGACACCAAGCAGGTCATGGATACCCTGGCCGCTGCAGACATCCCCTACAACGTTGAGCCCAATTCCGGTGCTCTGCTGGTCAAGGCCGACGACCTCTCCCGTGCGCGCCTGAAACTGGCAGCCGCAGGCGTTGCGCCTAGCGACGGCAATGTCGGCTTCGAACTGCTCGACAAAGAGCAGGGCCTGGGTACCAGCCAGTTCATGGAAGCGACCCGTTACCGCCGCAGCCTGGAAGGCGAGCTGGCCCGTACGGTCTCCAGCCTGAACAACGTCAAGGCCGCACGCGTGCACCTGGCGATCCCGAAAAGCTCGGTGTTCGTGCGCGATGAGCGCAAGCCCAGCGCCTCGGTCCTGGTCGAACTGTACCCCGGCCGTTCCCTGGAAGCCGGCCAGGTCATGGCGATCGTCAACCTGGTCGCCACCAGCGTGCCCGAGCTGGACAAGTCGCAGGTCACCGTGGTCGACCAGAAGGGCAACCTGCTCTCCGACCAGCTGCAGGACACTGCATTGACCATGGCTGGCAAGCAGTTCGACTACAGCCGCCGCATGGAAGGCATGCTCACCCAGCGTGTGCACAACATCCTGCAACCGGTACTGGGCAACGACCGCTACAAGGCCGAGGTGTCTGCCGACCTTGACTTCAGTGCAGTGGAATCCACGTCCGAGCAGTTCAACCCGGACCAGCCGGCGCTGCGCAGCGAGCAGTCGGTCAACGAGCAGCGTGCCAGCAGCTCGGGGCCGCAAGGTGTGCCTGGCGCGCTGAGCAACCAACCGCCGGCAGGTGCAGCAGCGCCTGAAAACGCCACCGCCGCAGCCCCTGCTGCCGGTGCGGTCCAGCCTGGCCAGCCGCTGGTGGATGCCAACGGCCAGCAGATCATGGACCCGGCTACCGGCCAGCCAATGCTCGCGCCATACCCGGCCGACAAGCGTCTGCAAACCACCAAGAACTTTGAGCTTGACCGCTCGATCAGCCACACCCGCCAGCAGCAGGGGCGCCTGACCCGCCTGTCGGTGGCGGTAGTGGTCGATGACCAGGTCAAGGTCGACGCCGCCGGCGAGACCACCCGCGCGCCGTGGGGCGCCGAGGACCTGGCGCGCTTCACCCGCCTGGTGCAGGACGCCGTGGGCTTCGATGCCAGCCGTGGCGACAGCGTCACGGTGATCAATGTGCCGTTCGCTGCCGACCGCGGCGAAGAAATCGCCGACATTGCGTTCTATCAACAGCCGTGGTTCTGGGACATCGTCAAGCAAGTGTTGGGCGTGGTGTTCATTCTGGTACTGGTGTTCGGCGTGCTGCGCCCGGTACTCAACAACATCACAGGCGGCGGCAAGCAGGCTGCTGCAACGGACAGCGACATGGAGCTGGGCGGCATGATCGGTCTGGATGGCGAACTGGCCAACGACCGCGTCAGCCTGGGTGGCCCGACAAGCATTCTGTTGCCAAGCCCGAGCGAGGGTTACGAGGCACAGCTCAACGCAATCAAAGGCCTGGTGGCCGAAGACCCGGGCCGTGTCGCCCAGGTCGTGAAAGAGTGGATCAACGCCGATGAGTGATAACCGAGCCGTTACCGCCAAGCTGAGCCGCACCGACAAAGCGGCAATCCTTTTGCTCTCGCTGGGTGAAACCGATGCCGCCCAGGTGCTGCGGCACATGGGCCCCAAAGAAGTCCAGCGGGTCGGTGTGGCCATGGCTCAGATGGGCAACGTGCACCGCGAGCAGGTCCAGCAGGTGATGAGCGAGTTCGTCGAGATCGTCGGCGACCAGACCAGCCTGGGCGTAGGGTCCGACGGTTATATCCGCAAGATGCTCAACCAGGCCCTGGGCGAGGACAAGGCCAACGGCCTGATCGACCGCATCCTGCTGGGCGGCAATACCAGCGGCCTGGACAGCCTCAAGTGGATGGAGCCGCGGGCGGTGGCGGATGTGATCCGCTTCGAGCACCCGCAGATCCAGGCCATCGTGGTCGCCTACCTCGACCCTGATCAGGCTGGTGAAGTGCTGAGCAACTTCGACCACAAGGTGCGCCTGGACATCATCCTGCGCGTGTCCTCGCTCAACACCGTTCAGCCAGCGGCGCTCAAGGAACTGAACCAGATTCTCGAGAAGCAGTTCTCGGGTAATTCCAATGCCGCACGCACCACCCTGGGTGGCATCAAGCGCGCCGCCGACATCATGAACTTCCTCGACAGCTCCGTGGAAGGTGCGCTGATGGACTCGATCCGCGAGGTCGACAACGACCTGTCGGAGCAGATCGAAGACCTGATGTTCGTCTTCAACAACCTGGCCGATGTCGATGATCGCGGCATCCAGGCGCTGCTGCGCGAAGTGTCCTCCGATGTGCTGGTGGTGTCGCTCAAGGGCGCCGACGAGCGGGTCAAGGACAAGATTTTCAAGAACATGTCCAAGCGTGCTTCGGAGCTGCTGCGCGACGACCTCGAGGCCAAGGGCCCGGTGCGCGTCAGCGACGTGGAGACGGCGCAGAAGGAAATCCTCACCATTGCCCGACGCATGGCCGAGGCCGGCGAGATCGTGCTCGGCGGCAAGGGCGCCGAGGAAATGATTTAAGCGGCAAGCCACACGCTGCAAGCGACAAGGGAAAGCCAGACGCTGCACAGCCTGCTTCTTCTTGCAGCTTGCAGCCCACAGCTTGCAGCTCATCCCGCTTTCAACACCAGGCATGCCAATGTCCAGCAAAGAACAGCACCCCAGCGACCTGATTCGCGCACGTGACCTGGAAGGCGTCGATGTGTGGGCACTGCCCAGCTTCGACCCTGAGCCGGAACCTGAGCCCGAACCGGAACCGGAAATCATCGAGGAAGAGGTCGAGGAAGTACCGCTGGAGGAAGTCCAGCCACTGACCCTTGAAGAGCTCGAAGCGATCCGGCAGGAGGCCTATAACGAAGGTTTCGCCACCGGCGAGCGCGAGGGCTTTCACAGCACCCAGTTGAAGGTGCGACAGGAGGCCGAGGAGGCGCTCAATGCCCGGCTCGCCGACCTGGAACAGCTGATGGCGCACCTGCTCGAGCCTATCGCCGAGCAGGACACACAGATCGAGAAGACCCTCGTTCACCTGGTGGCGCACATGGCGCAGCAGGTGATCGGTCGCGAACTGCGCAGCGACTCCAGCCAGATCACCCAGGTACTGCGCGAAGCGTTGAAGCTGCTGCCCATGGGCGCGGACACTATCCGCATTCACCTCAACCCCCAGGATTTCGAACTGGCCAAAGCCCTGCGCGAACGCCATGAGGAGAGCTGGAAGCTGCTTGAGGATGACGCCCTGTTGCCAGGAGGGTGCCGCATCGAGACCGCGCACAGCCGCATCGACGCAACCATGGAAACCCGCATCGAAAAGGCCGTGGCCCAGCTGTTCGATCAGTTGCACGACCAGGCCCTGCACCCGGCGGCGCCGGATATATCGATCGAGTTGAGCGCCAACGATGCGCCTTGACCGCACCAGCTTCGGCAAACGCCTGGGTGGCTACGCCGAGGCGATCAAGCTGCCCGTGCAGCCGGTGGTCGAAGGCCGTCTGCTGCGCATGGTCGGCCTCACCCTGGAGGCTGAAGGCCTGCGCGCCGCAGTGGGCGCACGCTGCCTGGTGATCAATGACGACTCGTACCACCCGGTGCAGGTCGAAGCCGAAGTCATGGGGTTTGCTGGCAGCAAGGTCTTCCTCATGCCGGTCGGCAGCATCGCCGGTATCGCCCCCGGGGCGCGGGTGGTGCCGCTGGACGACAGCGGTCGTTTGCCCATGGGCATGAGTATGCTTGGCCGGGTGCTCGATGGCGCCGGCCGAGCCCTGGACGGCAAGGGCGGGATGAAGGCTGAGGATTGGGTGCCGATGGACGGCCCGCTCATCAACCCGCTCAACCGCGACCCGATCAGCCAGCCACTGGATGTGGGCATCCGTAGCATCAACAGCCTGCTGACCGTCGGCCGGGGCCAGCGCCTGGGCCTGTTCGCCGGTACCGGTGTCGGTAAATCGGTGTTGCTCGGCATGATGACTCGCTTCACCGACGCCGACATCATCGTGGTCGGCCTGATTGGCGAACGGGGCCGCGAGGTGAAGGAGTTCATTGAGCATATTCTGGGTGAAGAGGGGCTCAAGCGATCGGTGGTGGTCGCATCCCCGGCCGACGACGCGCCGTTGATGCGGTTGCGTGCGGCCATGTATTGCACGCGCATTGCCGAGTACTTCCGCGACAAGGGCAAGAACGTCCTGTTGCTGATGGATTCGCTGACCCGTTTCGCCCAAGCCCAGCGTGAAATTGCCTTGGCCATCGGCGAGCCGCCGGCGACCCGTGGTTACCCGCCATCGGTGTTCGCCAAGCTGCCCAAGCTGGTGGAGCGCGCCGGTAATGGTGAGCCCGGCGGTGGCTCGATCACCGCCTTCTATACCGTGCTGTCCGAAGGCGACGACCAGCAGGATCCGATCGCCGACTCGGCGCGTGGCGTGCTCGATGGCCACTTCGTCTTGTCCCGCCGGCTGGCCGAGGAAGGCCATTACCCCGCGATCGATATCGAAGCCTCGATCAGCCGGGTGATGCCGCAGGTGGTCGATGCCGATCACCTGCGCCAGGCGCAGAAATTCAAGCAACTGTGGTCGCGCCTGTCGCAGAGCCGCGACCTGATCAGTGTCGGCGCCTATGTGGCAGGCGGCGACCCGGAAACCGACCTGGCCATTGCGCTGCAGCCAAAACTGGTGGACTTGCTGCGCCAAGGGCTGGATGAAAATGTCGGTATGGAGCAGAGCCGACAGCAGCTGGGGGCTATCTTCACGCCTCCGGCGAACGGTTGATAGGCCATGAGTACGCCTGGTCGTGCCGCGCGTCTGCTGCCAGTGGTGCAGATGGCCGAGGAAGCCGAGCGCAAGGCAGCCCAGCGGCTGGGGCATTTTCAGCAGTTGGTGGCTCAGGCCCAGGCCAAGCTGGCCGAACTTGAGTCGTTCCGTGAGGGCTATCAGGCGCAATGGATCGACCGCGGTGGCCAAGGCGTCAATGGCAGCTGGCTGGTCAACTACCAGCGCTTTCTAGGCCAGCTCGAAACGGCCATGACCCAGCAGCGCCAGAGCCTGACTTGGCACCAGAACAACCTGAAGAACGCCAGGGGCACCTGGCAGCAAGCCTATGCCCGGGTGGAGGGCCTGCGCAAACTGGTGCAGCGTTATCAGGAAGAGGCGCGCCGCGCCGAGGACAAGCGCGAGCAGCGCTTGCTGGATGAATTGTCCCAGCGATTGCCAAGGCAAGGCCACATCTAGCTTGCAGCTTGCGGCTTGCAGCTCTGCCCCCTGCCTGCTAAACCTTGAACTGTTGCATTCGCCATCATCGAAGGAATCGCTAGCATGGCAGTCGAGACCGATTTTTCGCAGGACGAGAAAAAGCTGACGATCAAGATCAAGGGTCGTTTCGATTTCGGTAAGCATCAGGAGTTCCGCGATGCTTACGAGCGTCAACCCAAGCGCCCGGACTCGGTTGTGGTCGACCTCAAAGACACAACCTACCTGGACAGCTCGGCCCTCGGCATGTTGCTGCTGCTGCGTGACCACGCCGGGGGCGATGAGTCGGACGTGCGCGTGGTGCATGCCAGTTCAGACGTGCGCAAGATCCTTGCCATATCCAACTTCGACAAACTGTTCGCTATCAGTTGAGCGTCATGGCGCCGGCCGAACAGCCATTGACCGTGCTGGTAGCCGAAGACGGGGCCACGGACAGGCTGTTGCTGGCTCAGATCGTGCGGCGCCAGGGGCATCTCGTCTACACCGCGGAAAACGGCCAGCAAGCCGTTGAGCTGTTCGCCGAAAAGCGTCCGCAACTGGTCCTGCTCGATGCCCTGATGCCGGTCATGGACGGTTTCGAAGCGGCGCGGCAGATCAAGGTGCTGGCCGGCGAGGCCTTGGTGCCGATCATCTTTCTGACTTCGCTCAATGAGGAAGAGGCCCTGGTGCGTTGCCTGGAGGCGGGCGGTGACGACTTCATGGCCAAGCCCTACAGTGCGGTGATCCTCGGCGCCAAGATCCGCGCCATGGACCGCCTGCGCAGGCTGCAGGCCACGGTGCTCGAGCAGCGCGACCTGATTACCCGGCATCACCATCACCTGCTCAACGAGCAGCGGGTGGCCAAGGCGGTGTTCGACAAGGTTGCCCATTCTGGCTGCATCACGGCGCCGAACATTCGTTTCCTGCAGTCGCCTTACGCACTGTTCAATGGCGACTTGCTGCTGGCGGCGTTCACCCCATCCGGCGACATGCATGTGCTGCTGGGTGACTTCACCGGGCATGGGCTGTCTGCCGCAATCGGTGCCATGCCCTTGGCGGAAGTGTTCTATGGCATGACGGCCAAAGGCTACGGCCTGGCGCACATGCTGCGTGAGATGAACGCCAAGCTCAAACGCATCTTGCCGGTGGACATGTTCTGTTGCGCACAGCTGCTCAGCCTGAGCGTGCAGCGCGGTTCGGTGGAGGTGTGGAACGGGGGCATGCCGGATGGCTACCGCCTGTCGCCTGGCGGTGAGGTGCTTTCCATGCTGGGTTCGCGCCACCTTCCGCTGGGCATCCTGGCGCCTGAACGCTTCGATGACAGTACCGAGGTGTTGCCGCTGGCGCCGGGGGAGCGGGTGTTGCTGCTCTCCGACGGCGTTGTGGATACAGCCGACGAAGCGCAGACGTTGTTCGGTGTCGAGCGCCTGCGCGCGGTGCTGGCGGCCAACCGTGATCCGGCGCGGCTTTTCGACGAGGTGATGGAGGCGCTGGAGCGCTTCTGCGGGCGCCCCAGGGATGACATCAGTCTGTGCGATATCCGTATGTTCACTGCGCAGGAGCGGGTGCCGGCGCCAACCATCTATTCTGATAGTGGGCGCTCCAGCCCGTTGGACTGGTCGCTAGGCTTCGAGTTGCGCGGTGAGAGCCTCAAACGGTTCAACCCGGTGCCCTACCTGGTGCAGTTGCTGCAGGAAATCCACGGTTTGCGGCCCCGCACCGGCGCCCTGCACAGCGTGCTCAGTGAGTTGTATTCCAATGCGCTGGAGCACGGTGTGCTGCGCCTGGATTCGCGGCTCAAGCGGGATGTGCATGGGTTTGCCGACTACTATCAGGAACGCGCCCGCAGGCTCGCTGCGTTGACCGAGGGCAGCGTGCGCATCGATCTGAAAGTGGAACCGATGGCCGAAGGTGGTCGTCTGATGATCGAAGTCCGTGACAGTGGTGCGGGGTTCGATGTGCAGCGGGTGCTGGCGCGTCCTGCCCGTGAGCATGGGTTGAGTGGTCGTGGGTTGCACCTGGTGCGGCGCCTTGGCAGCCGCGCCGGGTGGCGTGAAGGTGGCCGGTGCGCATGGGTGCAGTTCGATTGGTGAGCTGTTTGGCGCTTGAGGCATAATTCTGCTTGATCAGGGAGTGAGCAAGTGACTGACATACATATTGACCACAGGGTGCTCAGTGAGCTGCAGGAGGTCATGGAAGATGGCTATCTGCAGCTGGTTGAAACCTTTTTGGAAGATTCCGGGCGGCGTCTTGACGCACTTCACGGTGCCAGGAACGCCGATGAGCTTGGCGTGGCCGCGCACAGTTTCAAGGGCAGCAGCAGCAACATGGGCGCGGTCGGGCTGGCGCAGCTTTGCCATCAGCTGGAGGAGCGGGTCAAGCAGCGCTCGTTCAATGGCATAGAAGAACTGATCAACCGTATCGACCAGGAGTATCTGGAGGTGCAGCGTTTCTATCAGGGCGAACGCAAGCGTGTTTCCGCAGGCTGATCGGGCAGTTGGCTCGACTTTTGCCTGTATGTGCCTCAACGATACCTTTGTTTCTGGCGCGGAGACCCCTCAATGCCTGTCGCACCTAATCCTTTGTTGCAAACCAGTACGCTGAGCAAGCCGTCGCGTGCGGGTTCCTCGCAGGTGGACAAGCCGCTGCAGGCGGCGGGCGGGCAGGGCGGCGGCTTCGATCAGGTCATGGCCAGGCAGGGCAATGACAAAGCGCAGGTCCGTGATGACAAGGTCGCCCAGGCCAAGCCCAAGGACAAGAGTGAGGTCGGCCAAGGCGGCAAGAAAGAGCCTGCCGACAAACCGGGGGCTGCCGATGACGGCAATAAATTGCCAGCGGACGATCAGGCGCAAGCCAGTACCGATAGCGCACCTGGCAGTGATTCGACCTCGCTGGATGCCAGCCTGGTGGCGGGCCAGGTGACCGATGCGCAGCCGGGGGCACAGTTGCTGCAAGCCCAGGCTGAAGCGGTGGCGCCGGTGCTTCAGGCGGCGGGCCAGCTACCGCAAGCTGCGATAACCGAAGCGCTGCCCGAGGATCCGGCAGCGCAAGCCTTCGACCCTGATGCCGACCCGTTGGCCAACTTGCCGACCCTGCGCCTGGCGCTGGAGCACAGCGCACACGCCAAGGGCACGACCTCGGCCCACGCCGCCGACCCCTCCCAGGCCAGTGCCGAGGATGGTCAGCCTGCCGTCAATCCCTTGGCGAACTTGATCGACAAGGTCGAGGCCGAGGCAGGGCAAGCGGAAACCGGTGACAAGGCCTTTGGTGCGTTGCTCGACGATGGCCTCAAGGATACCAAGAGCGCCTCCAGCGACACTCGGATCGACGATTTCGCCAACCGCTTGGCGAGCCTGACCCAGGCTGCCACGGCCAAGACCGCCAATGCCGTGCCGGTGACCGGCAACCCGCTGCACCAGCCATTGTCGATGAACCAGAACGCCTGGGCTGAAGGGCTGGTCAACCGCGTCATGTACCTGTCCAGCCAGAACCTGAAGTCGGCGGACATCCAGTTGGAGCCGGCCGAGCTTGGCCGGCTGGATATCCGCGTCAACGTGGCTGCCGACCAGGCGACCCAGGTGACCTTCATCAGCGGCCATGCAGGCGTGCGTGATGCGCTGGACAGCCAGGTGCATCGCTTGCGCGAGCTGTTTGCCCAGCAGGGGCTGGCGCAGCCGGACGTCAACGTGGCTGACCAGTCGCGCGGGCAGCAACAGCAAGCGCAGCAGGACGGTTCACAGTTGTCCGGCGTTGCCGCACGGCGGGCTCAGAATGGCGGTGGTAGCGAGCAGGGTGAGCTCGCTGAAGCCTCCCGGCCGGTCGAGCATCAGGTCGTGGTCGGCGACAGTGCCGTCGACTTCTATGCCTGAGTTGCTGTTCTCTGCCATGGCCGGTCGCAGGCGATAGGGCCGGTACCGGCAAAAATCCCAATCTGGCATAACACTTGCTCAAGCCACGTCATCCTCATTTGAAACCCCGATGGACGACGGATTATTGGCATGGCGAAGAGCGACGCAGTGAAAGACCCCGCCACTAAAGGCAAACTCAAGCTGATCCTGCTGTTGGTGCTGGCCCTTCTGCTGGCGGTCGGCCTGTCGGTGGGCGCGACCTGGTTCTTCATGCACAAGAGCGAGTCGGCTCCAGCGGCCGATCCGGCAGCGGCCAACGTCAAGCTGGCGGCAATCTACGAGCCCCTGGCGCCGGCCTTCGTGGTCAACTTCAACCAGAACGGCCGCCAGCGCTACATGCAGGTGAGCATCACCCTGCAAGGGCGCAACCAGGCTGACCTGGATGCCCTGAAGGTGCACATGCCGGTGATCCGCAACAACCTGGTGATGATGTTCTCCGGGCAGGGCTTCGACACCTTGGCCGCCAGCTCCGTGGGCCAGGAGATGCTGCGTCAGAAAGCCACCGCAGTGGTTCAGGAAGTGGCGCAGAAGGAAGTCGGCAAGCCGGTGATAGACCAGCTGCTGTTCACCAATTTCGTATTGCAGTAGGAGTCCGCAATGGCCGTACAGGACCTGCTGTCCCAGGATGAGATCGACGCCCTGCTGCACGGCGTCGATGATGGGCTGGTACAGACCGAGAGCGCTGCCGAGCCTGGCAGCATCAAAAGCTACGACCTGACCAGCCAGGATCGGATCGTGCGCGGTCGCATGCCGACCCTCGAGATGATCAACGAACGTTTCGCCCGGTACACCCGTATCAGCATGTTCAACCTCCTGCGTCGCTCCGCCGACGTTGCGGTGGGGGGTGTGCAGGTGATGAAGTTCGGCGAGTACGTGCATTCGCTGTACGTGCCGACCAGCCTCAACCTGGTCAAGATCAAGCCGCTGCGCGGTACTTCGCTGTTCATTCTGGACGCCAAGCTGGTGTTCAAGCTGGTGGACAACTTCTTCGGCGGTGACGGTCGTCACGCCAAGATCGAAGGCCGCGAGTTCACCCCCACTGAACTGCGGGTGGTGCGCATGGTGCTGGACCAGTGCTTCATCGACCTCAAGGAAGCCTGGCAGGCGATCATGCCGGTCAACTTCGAGTACATGAACTCCGAAGTCAACCCGGCCATGGCCAACATCGTCGGGCCGAGCGAAGCCGTGGTGGTGTCGACCTTCCATATCGAACTGGACGGTGGAGGCGGCGACCTGCACGTGACCATGCCCTACTCGATGATCGAGCCGGTGCGCGAGATGCTCGATGCCGGTTTCCAGTCCGACCTGGACGACCAGGACGAGCGCTGGGTCAAGGCCCTGCGCGAAGACGTGCTGGACGTTTCGGTACCGCTCAGTGCCACGGTTGCCCGCCGTCAACTCAAATTGCGCGATGTGCTGCACATGCAACCGGGTGACGTGATCCCGGTGGAGCTGCCGGAGCACCTTGTGCTGCGTGCCAATGGCGTGCCGTCGTTCAAGGCGCGCCTGGGTTCGCACAAGGGCAACCTGGCGTTGCAGATCATCGACCCGATCGAACGCCGCTGACGGCGTGCCGGTCGCTCACTACGAATTGAATGCCTGTCGAGGACATCATGGCTAACGAAAACGAGATTACCTCCCCGGAAGAACAGGCCCTGGCCGATGAATGGGCTGCGGCGCTGGAAGAAACCGGTGATGCCGGCCAGGCTGACATCGACGCGCTGCTCGGCGGCGACGGCGGTAGCGCCGGTGCCGGCCGGTTGCCGATGGAGGAGTTCGCCAGCTCCCCCCGGCCCAAGGAAAACGTCAGCCTGGAAGGGCCGAACCTGGACGTGATCCTGGACATCCCGGTGAACATCTCCATGGAAGTGGGCAGCACCGAGATCAACATCCGCAACCTGCTGCAGCTCAACCAAGGTTCGGTGATCGAGCTCGACCGCCTGGCCGGCGAGCCGCTGGATGTGCTGGTCAACGGCACCCTGATCGCCCACGGCGAGGTGGTTGTGGTCAACGAGAAGTTCGGCATCCGCCTGACTGACGTGATCAGCCCCAGCGAACGCATCAAGAAGCTGCGCTGAGTGAAGGGCACGATACGGGCTGTCACGGCCCTTGCCGCGCTGCTCGCCAGCGAAGTGGTGATCGCCGCTGCCGCACCGGCCGTGGTGGCCACGCCGCCGGCCGCAGCGCCCGGCAGCCTGGGTGGGCAGCTGGCGCAAATGGTGCTCGGCCTGCTGCTGGTGGTGGGCCTGATCTTCTTTCTGGCCTGGCTGCTGCGCCGCATGCAGGGCGCAGCACCCAAGGGCGGCCAGGTGATCGAAGTGATCGGCAGCCGCGCCATTGGCCCGCGTGACCGGCTGTTGCTGGTGCAGGTGGGCAAGGAGCAGCTGCTCATCGGCCACACCCCAGGCAGCATCGAAGCTCTGCATGTGCTGGCCGAGCCCGTGCAGGTGCCGGCCAGCGCCCGCCAGGCGACGCCGGAGTTTGCCCAGCGCCTCATGGAGCTGATGGGCAAGGATCATAAGGACAAGAAGTGATGAGCGGCGCGCTACGTACCCTGTCGGGCCTGTTGTTGATGCTGGTGCTGCTGTTGGCAGCGCCTCTGGCCCTGGCGGCCGACCCGCTGTCGATCCCGGCCATCACCCTGTCCAACGGCCCGGACGGGCAGCAGGAATACTCGGTCAGCCTGCAGATCCTGCTGATCATGACGGCGCTGAGTTTCATCCCTGCGTTCGTCATCCTGATGACCAGCTTCACCCGAATCATCATCGTGTTCTCGATCCTGCGCCAGGCCCTGGGCTTGCAGCAGACACCGTCGAACCAGGTGCTGACCGGCATGGCGCTGTTCCTGACGATGTTCATCATGGCCCCGGTGTTCGACCGGGTGAACCAGGATGCACTGCAGCCGTACCTCAACGAGCAGATGACCGCCCAGCAGGCGATCGACAAGGCCCAGGGGCCGCTCAAGGACTTCATGCTGGCGCAGACCCGGCAGAGCGACCTGGACCTGTTCATGCGCCTGTCCAAGCGCACCGACATTGCCGGGCCTGATCAGGTCCCGCTGACCATCCTGGTGCCGGCGTTCGTCACCTCGGAGCTCAAGACCGCGTTCCAGATCGGTTTCATGATTTTCATCCCGTTCCTGATCATCGACATGGTGGTCGCCAGTGTGCTGATGGCCATGGGTATGATGATGCTGTCGCCATTGATCATCTCGTTGCCGTTCAAGATCATGCTGTTCGTTCTGGTCGATGGCTGGGCGCTGATCATGGGCACCCTGGCCGGCAGTTTCGGCGGCGTCTGACGCCGTCAAGGAGAGCCTTGCATGACCCCTGAAGTTGCCGTCGACCTGTTTCGCGACGCCCTGTGGCTTACCACGCTGATGGTGGCCATTCTGGTGGTGCCGAGCCTGCTGGTCGGCCTGGTGGTTGCGATGTTCCAGGCTGCCACGCAGATCAACGAACAGACCCTGAGCTTCCTGCCGCGCCTGCTGGTGATGCTGGTGACACTGATCGTCGCCGGCCCTTGGCTGACCCAGAAGTTCATGGAATACATCACGGGCCTGTACACCAGCATCCCGCAGCTGATCGGTTGAGGCGGCCATGCTGGAGCTGACCGACGCACAGATCGGCACCTGGGTCGCCACCTTCATCCTGCCGCTGTTCCGGGTGACCGCAGTGCTGATGACCATGCCCATCTTCGGTACCCGCATGCTGCCGGCGCGCATACGCCTGTACGCAGCCGTGGCCATTACCGTGGTGATCGTGCCGGCGTTACCGCCGTTGCCGGAATTCGACCCGCTGAGCTTGCGTGGCATGTTGCTGTGCGGTGAACAGATCATCGTCGGGGCATTGTTCGGTTTTTCGTTGCAGTTGCTGTTCCAGGCGTTCGTCATCGCCGGGCAGATCATCGCGATACAGATGGGTATGGCGTTCGCATCGATGGTCGACCCGGCCAACGGCGTCAACGTGGCGGTGGTCAGCCAGTTCATGACCATGCTGGTGAGCGTGCTGTTCCTGGTGATGAACGGCCATCTGGTGGTATTCGAAGTGCTGACCGAAAGCTTTACCACCTTGCCGGTCGGTCACGCGCTTGTGGTCAACCACTTCTGGGAAATCGCCGGCCGCCTGAGCTGGGTATTTGGTGCCGGTCTGCTGCTGATCCTGCCGGCAATCGCCGCGCTCCTGGTGGTGAACATCGCCTTTGGCGTGATGACCCGCGCTGCGCCGCAGTTGAACATCTTCTCTATCGGGTTCCCGCTGACCCTGGTGCTGGGTATCGGCATCTTTTGGGTGGGCCTTGCCGATATTCTTCCGCACTACCAGGCATTGGCCAGCGAAGCGCTGCAATGGCTGCGTGAACTGGCGAGGGCGCGCTGAGCATGGCTGAGAGCGAGAGTGGTCAGGACAAGACGGAAGACCCCACCGACAAACGCAAGCGCGACGCGCGAGAAAAAGGTGAGATCGCCCGTTCCAAGGAGTTGAACACCGTGGCGGTGACCCTGGGGGGCGCGGGTGGGCTGCTGGCGTTCGGCGGGCACCTGGCCGAGACGCTGCTGGAGATGATGCGCCTCAACTTCAGCCTGACCCGTGAAGTGATCGTCGACGAGGGTGCCATGGGCGCCTTCTTGCTGGCCTCGGGCAAGATGGCGATCTGGGCAGTGCAACCGGTGCTGATCCTGCTGTTCGTGGTGGCCTTCATTGCGCCCATCGCGCTGGGCGGTTTCCTGTTCTCCGGCAGCCTGCTGCAGCCAAAATTCAGCCGCATGAACCCGCTGTCGGGGATCAAGCGCATGTTCTCGATGAATGCCCTGACCGAGCTGCTCAAGGCCGTTGCCAAGTTCGTCGTCATCCTTGTGGTGGCGTTGGTGGTGCTGGCCAACGACCGCCAGGCGTTGCTGGCGATCGCCAACGAACCGCTGGAGCAGGCGATCATTCATAGCGTTCAGGTGGTGGGGTGGAGTGCATTGTGGATGTCGGCCGGGCTGTTGCTGGTGGCTGCGGCAGACGTGCCGTTCCAGCTTTGGCAGACGCACAAGAAGCTGAAGATGACCAAGCAGGAGGTCAAGGACGAGTACAAGGACAGCGAAGGCAAGCCTGAGGTCAAACAACGGATTCGCCAGTTGCAGCGCGAGGTATCGCAGCGGCGGATGATGGCTGCCGTGCCCGATGCGGATGTGATCATCACCAACCCGACCCATTATGCCGTGGCGCTGCAGTATGACCCGGAGAAGGGTGGGGTGGCGCCGTTGCTGCTGGCCAAAGGTACGGATTTCATTGCCTTGAAAATCCGCGAGATCGGGGTCGAGCACAAGGTGCAGATTCTCGAGTCGCCTGCGCTGGCGCGTGCGATCTACTACTCCACCGAAATCGAACAGGAGATTCCCGCAGGGTTGTACCTGGCGGTGGCGCAGGTGCTGGCGTATGTGTTCCAGATCCGCCAGTACCGGTCCGGCAAGGGCAAACGGCCGGAGCCATTGAAGGAAGATTTGCCGATACCGCCGGATTTGCGGCGTGATAGCTGAGTTTTAAGCTGCAAGCCTCAAGCTGCAAGCCTCAAGAAAAAGCAGGACGGCGCTGCCATGCGTTCCTTGCAGCTTGCAGCTTAAAGCTCGCAGCTGTCGCAAAGTTGGAAAGCTTCTTGCAGAGCCACGCCCAAGCGCCCCTGGGGCGTCAAAGTTTTGCTTGAAGAGGGCTCTCGGTGGATCGCAGTCAGTTAATCAACAACGCACGCCACAACTTGGCCGGCCTGGGCCGGGGCAACCTGGGTGTGCCGCTGTTGCTGCTGGTGATGTTGGCAATGATGATGTTGCCGATACCGCCGTTCCTGCTCGACGTGTTCTTCACCTTCAACATCGCCCTGTCGATTGTGGTCCTGCTGGTCTGCGTGTATGCCTTGCGGCCACTCGACTTTGCCGCGTTCCCCACCATTTTGCTGGTGGCGACGCTGTTGCGGCTGGCCTTGAACGTCGCCTCCACGCGTGTGGTCATGCTCCACGGCCAGGAGGGCCATGGCGCTGCGGGCCAAGTGATCCAGGCGTTCGGTGACGTGGTGATCGGCGGCAACTACGTCGTCGGTGCAGTGGTGTTCGCCATCCTCATGATCATCAACTTCGTGGTGGTCACCAAAGGTGCCGGGCGCATCTCTGAAGTGAGCGCGCGTTTCACGCTGGACGCCATGCCCGGCAAGCAGATGGCAATCGACGCCGACCTCAATGCCGGCCTCATCGATCAGTCCCAGGCCAAGGCGCGACGCGCCGAAGTCGCCCAGGAGGCCGAGTTCTACGGTTCGATGGACGGTGCCAGCAAATTCGTGCGCGGTGACGCCATCGCCGGCCTGCTGATCCTGTTCATCAACCTCATCGGCGGCATGCTCATTGGCATGCTCCAGTACAACATGTCCTTCAGCGAGGCCGGCAAGGTCTATGCGCTGCTGACCATTGGTGACGGTTTGGTGGCGCAATTGCCATCACTGCTGCTGTCCACCGCTGCCGCGATCATGGTGACCCGTGCTTCCGGCTCCGAGGACATGGGCAAGCTGATCAACCGGCAAATGTTCGATTCGCCCAAAGCGCTGGCGGTATCGGCAGGCTTGATGATCGTCATGGGCCTGGTGCCAGGCATGCCGCACTTCGCTTTCCTCAGCCTTGGGCTGGTGGCCGGCGGTGGTGCCTACCTGGTCTGGAAGAAGCAGCAGAAGGCCAAGGTCGCCGCGCAGCAAGAGGCGCAGCGCCAGCAGGACCTGCTGCCGTCGCCGCAACGGGCCATGGAAACCAAAGAGCTTGGCTGGGATGACGTGACGCCGATCGACATGATCGGCCTGGAAGTCGGTTACCGCCTGATCCCGCTGGTCGATCGCAACCAGGGTGGGCAACTGCTGGCTCGGATCAAGGGCGTGCGCAAAAAGCTCTCCCAGGACCTGGGCTTCCTCATGCCGACCGTGCACATCCGCGACAACCTCGACCTGCAGCCCAGCGCCTATCGCCTGACGCTGATGGGCGTGATTCTGGCCGAGGCCGAGATCTACCCGGACCGCGAGCTTGCCATCAACCCTGGGCAGGTCTTCGGTACCCTCAACGGCATCGCCGCCCGTGACCCGGCCTTCGGCCTGGAAGCGGTATGGATCGATATCGGCCAGCGTGCCCAGGCGCAGTCGCTGGGCTACACCGTGGTCGACGCCAGTACCGTGGTTGCCACGCACCTCAACCAGATCCTGCAGAAGCATTGCCACGAACTGATCGGCCACGAGGAAGTGCAGCAATTGCTGCAGGTGCTGGGCAAGGCTTCGCCTAAACTTGCAGAGGAACTGGTGCCGGGTGTCATTTCCTTGTCGGGCCTGCTCAAGGTCCTGCAGGCATTGCTCGCCGAGCAGGTGCCGGTGCGTGACATCCGCAGCATTGCCGAGGCCATCGCCAATAATGCGGGTAAGAGTCAAGATACTGCCGCGCTGGTGGCGGCAGTGCGCGTCGGATTGTGTCGCGCCATCGTGCAAAGCATTGTCGGCGTTGAGTCCGAGCTGCCTGTGATCACGCTTGAGCCAAGGTTGGAACAGATTTTGCTCAATAGTCTGCAAAGGGCCGGGCAAGGTCAGGAAGACGGTGTTCTTCTGGAGCCGAGCATGGCCGAAAAGCTGCAGCGTTCGTTGATTGAAGCGGCCCAGCGTCAGGAGATGCAGGGCCAGCCGGCCATCCTTCTGGTTGCCGGCCCGATCCGTGCCATGCTGTCGCGCTTCGGCCGCCTGGCTGTACCGAATTTGCATGTTCTGGCGTATCAGGAAATACCGGATAACAAGCAAGTCACCATCGTTGCCACCGTGGGCCCCAACGGCTGAGGTAGTGGGTTATGCAAGTTAAGCGTTTTTTCGCCGCCGATATGCGCCAGGCCATGAAGCTGGTCCGTGATGAGCTGGGCTCCGACGCCGCCATCATCGGTAACCGGCGCATCGCTGGCGGTGTCGAACTGACGGCCGCGCTGGACTACAAACTGTCCGCGTTGGCCCCGCGCGTGCCCAACGCCGAGCTCGAGCAAGAGCTGCGCAAGACCCAGACGCGCATCGCCACTGCCCAGGCTGAGCTGGACAACCGCAGTGATGCCAGCGAAGGCAGCCGCCAATTGTTCGCCGGGCAGTCGCTGACCGCCTCGCAGCCATTGATCGAACCGCATGTGGACGTGCCGGCCCCTGCCGCACCTGCTGCGCCGGCACCGGTCGACCCGCGCTTGTTCGATGCGATGCGCTCTGAGCTGTCGGGCCTGCGCGAGCTGCTGGAAGTGCAGCTCGGTTCGCTGGCCTGGAACCAGCTGCAAGGCAGCAAACCGGCGCAGGCCAACCTCTGGCGCCGGCTGCAGCGCATCGGCCTGTCCGGGCCGATCGCCCGCGAGCTGCTGGACCTGACCGCCGAAATCGAGGAGCCACGCCAGGCCTGGCGCATGCTGCTGGCGCACCTGGCACGCATGATCGAAGTGCCGGAGATCGAGCCGATCGAAGAGGGTGGCGTGATCGCCATGGTCGGCCCTGCCGGCATGGGCAAGACCACCACGCTGGCCAAGCTGGCGGCGCGCTATGTCCTCAAGTACGGCCCGCAGAACGTGGCCCTGGTCAGCATGGACAGTTTTCGCATTGGTGCCCAGGAGCAGCTCAAGACCCTGGGGCGCATCCTCAACGTGCCGGTGACTTATGTAGACCCCGGCCAGTCGCTGGCCCAGGCGCTGGAGCCGCTGCTGCGCAAGCGCGTGGTGCTGATCGATACCGCCGGCCTGCAGGCCAGCGACCCGGCCCTGCGCATGCAGCTGGAAAGCCTGGCCAGCCGCGGCATCGCCGCGAAGAATTACCTGGTGCTGGCCACCACCAGCCAGAAGCAGGTGCTGACGGCCGCCTACCACAGCTACAAGCGCTGTGGCCTGGCCGGCTGTATCCTGACCAAACTCGATGAAACGGCGAGCCTCGGCGATGTGCTGAGCCTGGCCATCAGTCATGAACTGCCCGTTGCCTATCTTACCGATGGCCCGCGCATTCCTGACGACCTGCACTTGCCGCGGGCGCACCAACTGGTTAGCCGCGCGGTCAATGTGCAGTTGCAGGATGAGCCCAGCGAAGAGGCCATGGCCGACATGTTCGCTGATCTCTATCACAACCCAAGGAGAGCGGGTTGATGATCAAGCGTATGCAAAATACCTACACCAAGGGGACCGCTGTGATGCCCCACGTGTGGCTTGGGTCCAAGCGAGACAAGGTGAACAACGAACATGGGTAGCATGCATCCCGTACAGGTGATCGCCGTGACCGGTGGCAAAGGTGGCGTCGGCAAGACTAACGTTTCAGTGAACCTGTCCCTGGCACTGGCCGAACTCGGCCGCCGGGTCATGCTGCTTGACGCCGACCTGGGCCTTGCCAACGTCGACGTGTTGCTGGGCCTGACCCCCAAACACACCCTGGCCGATGTCATTGAAGGGCGCTGCGAGCTGCGCGACGTGCTGTTGCAGGGGCCGGGCGGTGTGCGCATCGTGCCGGCGGCCTCCGGCACCCAGAGCATGGTGCACCTGGCACCGGCCCAGCATGCCGGGCTGATCCAGGCCTTCAGCGAGATCGGCGACAACCTCGACGTGCTGGTGATAGACACCGCTGCGGGGATTGGTGACTCGGTAGTCAGTTTCGTTCGTGCAGCCCAGGAAGTGCTGCTGGTGGTGTGCGACGAACCGACCTCGATCACCGACGCCTACGCGCTGATCAAGCTGCTCAATCGCGATTACGGGATGAACCGTTTCCGCGTGCTGGCCAACATGGCGCAAAGCCCGCAGGAAGGGCGCAACCTGTTCGCCAAGTTGACCAAGGTCACTGATCGCTTCCTCGACGTTGCCCTGCAATACGTCGGCGCCGTGCCGTATGACGAGTGTGTGCGCAAGGCGGTGCAGAAGCAGCGGGCAGTCTACGAAGCCTTCCCTCGTTCCAAGTGTGCGCTGGCCTTCAAGGCCATTGCCCAGAAGGTCGACAGCTGGCCGCTGCCGGCCAACCCGCGCGGGCATCTGGAGTTCTTCGTCGAACGCCTGGTGCAGCCAACCAGTGCAGGGCCGGTCCTATGAGTGCGAGCGGGTTCAAGATGTACAGCAAGGCGTCCAAAGACGCCCAGTACGATCTGGTTGAACGCTACGCGCCGCTGGTCAAGCGCATTGCCTACCACCTGCTGGCGCGCCTGCCTGCCAACGTGCAGGTGGAAGACCTGATCCAGGCCGGCATGATCGGCTTGCTTGAGGTCGCCAACAAATACGACGCCAGCAAGGGCGCCAGCTTTGAAACCTACGCCGGCATCCGCATCCGCGGCGCCATGCTCGACGAGGTACGCAAAGGTGATTGGGCACCGCGTTCGGTGCACCGCAACACGCGTATGGTCAGCGATGCGATGCGCGCTGTGGAAGCAAGAACCGGCCGCGACGCTAAAGATCATGAAGTTGCGGCCGAACTCAAGTTGAGTCTCGATGATTACTACGGGATTTTGAACGATACCCTGGGTAGCCGCCTGTTCAGCTTTGACGACCTGTTGCAGGACGGCGAGCACGAAGGGCTGCACGAGGAGGGCGCCAGTGGCCAGGTCGAGCCGTCGCGCGACCTGGAGGACGAGCGCTTCCAGGCCGCCCTGACCGATGCCATCGCCAACCTGCCGGAGCGCGAGCGGCTGGTACTGGCGCTGTACTATGACGAAGAGCTGAACCTCAAGGAAATCGGTGAGGTACTGGGGGTCAGCGAATCGCGTGTCAGCCAGCTGCACAGCCAGTGCGCCGCGCGTTTGCGCAGCCGTCTTGGGGAATGGCGGGCGCGTTGAGCCCGGGGTCGTTGCAGTCGTTTTCACGTTGTACCGAATTGATTGAATGCGCGCTCGGGGCCGAGCGCGTTTGAGACTGCTTGGAGGTCTAATTGAACAAAGACATGAAAATCCTCATCGTTGACGACTTTTCGACGATGCGGCGGATCATCAAGAACCTGTTGCGTGATCTGGGCTTCACCAATACCGACGAAGCTGACGACGGCACCACGGCGTTGCCGATGCTCGAAAGCGGCCATTACGACTTCCTGGTGACCGACTGGAACATGCCTGGCATGTCCGGTATCGACTTGCTGCGCAAGGTACGTGCCCACGAGCGCCTGAAGGGTATGCCGGTACTGATGGTGACGGCCGAAGCCAAGCGCGACCAGATCATCGAAGCGGCTCAGGCCGGTGTGAATGGGTATGTGGTCAAGCCGTTCACCGCCCAGGTGCTCAAAGAAAAGATCGAGAAGATCTTCGAACGCGTCAACGGCTGAACAAAGTCAGGGGGCGCCATGGAATCAACACAAACGTCTTTGGGGGAGTTTGAGTCAACCCTGAAGAAGCATGCTCAGGAACTGGTCGAAAGCCTGGAACGGGGCCGGTTCGGCGAGGCGGTGCAGCTGATTCATCAGCTCAACCAGACCCGCGACCGCGGCTTGTATCAGGAAGTCGGCAAGCTCACACGCGAGCTGCACAGTGCGATCGTCAGCTTCCAGATCGACCCGCGCATGCCGCAGGCCGAGGAAGTCTCGCAGATCACCGATGCCACCGAACGCTTGTCCTATGTGGTCAAGCTGACTGAAGGCGCCGCCAACCGCACCATGGACCTGGTGGAGGAGAGCACGCCCGTGCTCAACGACTTGGCTGCAGAGGCGCAGAACCTCAGTGTCGACTGGCAGCGTTTCATGCGCCGCGAAGTCGCTGCGCCGGAATTCCGCGAGTTGGTCAAGCGTGTCGACAGTTTCCTGACGCACAGCGCTGAAGGTAACCGCAAGGTATCCGGCCACCTCAATGACATTCTGCTGGCTCAGGACTATCAGGACCTGACCGGCCAGGTGATCAAGCGGGTGACTGCGCTTGTGACCGAAGTCGAAAGCAATCTGCTCAAGCTCGTGCTGATGGCCAGTCAGGTCGACCGTTTTGCCGGTATCGAACATGACCACCAACAGCTGCGCGCGGAAAAAGATGAAGAAAAATATCCGGCTCGGGGTGAAGGTCCGCAGATTCATGCCGATAAGCGTGAAGACGTCGTGTCCGGTCAGGACGATGTCGATGATCTGCTGTCCAGCCTGGGTTTTTGAGGAGCACGTTTAATGAGCTTCGGCGCCGATGAAGAAATCCTTCAGGATTTCCTGGTAGAAGCCGGCGAAATTCTTGAGCAACTGTCCGAGCAACTGGTCGAGCTGGAAAGCCGGCCCGATGATGCCGACCTGCTCAATGCGATCTTTCGCGGTTTCCACACTGTAAAAGGGGGCGCCGGCTTCCTCCAGCTCAATGAGCTGGTGGAGTGCTGCCATATCGCCGAGAACGTGTTCGACATCCTGCGCAAAGGTGAGCGCCGGGTCGACGCGGAACTGATGGACGTGGTGCTCGAAGCACTGGACACGGTCAACAGCATGTTTGGCCAGGTGCGCGAGCGCAGTGAAGTCACCCCGGCCACGCCCGAGTTGCTGGCGGCCCTGGCACGCCTGGCCGAGCCGGCTGGCCCTGAAGCGGCTGCGCCGGTGGTCGAGGCTGCGCCTGCGCCGGCCGAACCTGCCGCCGAGGCCGACATCACCGACACCGAATTCGAGCAGCTGCTCGACTCGCTCGATGCGGTCAAAGCCCAGGCAGCCGCTGCCGAACAGCAACTGCAAGGCGAAACGCTGTCCGGTTCGGGTGACGAGATCACCGACGACGAATTCGAATCGTTGCTCGATCAGTTGCACGGCAAGGGCCAGTTCTCGGCCGAAGGCGTTGCCACAGAGCCTGTGGCCGCTTCTGCCAGCGCGCCAGCCAGCGACGAGATCACTGACGAAGAATTCGAGTCGCTGCTCGATCAGCTGCACGGCAAGGGCACGTTCCAGGCGGATGCGCTGCCTGCTGCCGTGGCGCCGGTGGCCAGCGAAGCGTCAGCTGCCGGTAGCAGCGATGAAATCAGCGAGCACGAGTTCGAGGCACTGCTCGATCAGTTGCATGGCAAAGGCAAGTTCACCGGCGATGCGGTTACCGCTGAAGCGCCCGCCGCCGTTGCCGCCCCTGCGGCCGCCAAGGCGCAAAGCCAGCCGGTGGCCAAGCCGGCACCTGCACCTGCACCTGCTGCGGCGGCCAAGCCCGCCGCGCCGGCCCGCGCGCCCGCACCTGCTGCCGAAAAGCACGCGGTGAGCGAAGCGGAAACCACCGTGCGCGTCGATACGGCGCGCCTGGACGAGATCATGAACATGGTCGGCGAACTGGTGCTGGTGCGTAACCGCCTGGTGCGCCTGGGCCTGAACAGCGGTGACGAGGCCATGTCCAAGGCCGTGTCGAACCTGGACGTGGTCACTGCCGACCTGCAGACCGCGGTGATGAAAACGCGTATGCAGCCGATCAAGAAAGTCTTCGGCCGCTTCCCGCGCCTGGTCCGCGACCTGGCCCGCCAGTTGAAGAAAGAGATCAACCTGGAACTGGTCGGTGAAGAGACCGACCTGGACAAGAACCTTGTCGAGGCATTGGCCGACCCCCTGGTGCACTTGGTGCGCAACGCGGTGGACCACGGTGTGGAGATGCCTGACGAGCGTGAAGCCTCGGGCAAGGCGCGTACCGGCCACGTGGTATTGTCGGCCGAGCAGGAGGGTGACCACATCCTGCTGTCGATCTCCGATGACGGCAAAGGCATGGACCCTAACATTCTGCGCGCCAAGGCGGTGGAAAAGGGCCTGATGGACAAGGACGCCGCCGACCGTCTGAGCGAGTCGGACTGCTACAACCTGATCTTCGCCCCAGGCTTCTCGACCAAGACGGAAATCTCCGATGTGTCCGGCCGTGGTGTCGGTATGGACGTGGTCAAGACCAAGATTTCCCAGCTCAACGGCTCGATCAACATCTTCTCGGCCAAAGGCCAGGGTTCGAAGATCGTCATCAAGGTGCCGCTGACCCTGGCGATCATGCCGACCCTGATGGTGATGCTGGGCAACCAGGCGTTCGCCTTCCCGCTGGTCAACGTCAACGAAATCTTCCACCTGGACCTGTCGCGCACCAACGTGGTCGACGGCCAGGAGGTGGTGATCGTGCGCGACAAGGCGCTGCCGCTGTTCTACCTCAAGCGCTGGCTGGTCCAGGGCCAGGTGCACGAGGAGCAGCGCGAGGGCCATGTGGTGATTCTCTCTGTGGGCACCCAGCGCATCGGCTTCGTGGTCGACCAACTGGTGGGTCAGGAAGAGGTGGTGATCAAGCCGCTGGGCAAGATGCTGCAGGGCACCCCGGGCATGTCCGGCGCCACCATCACCGGTGACGGTCGCATTGCGCTGATCCTCGACGTACCGAGCATGCTCAAGCGTTACGCGGCGCGGCGTATTTGATTTCGGTGGCGCGCCCTGCGGGGCTGCGCCACCTAATGGAGTGTTTATGGCAGTCAAGGTCCTGGTGGTGGATGATTCGGGTTTCTTCCGCCGCCGCGTCTCGGAAATCCTCTCGGCGGACCCGACGATCCAGGTCGTCGGTACCGCGACCAACGGTAGGGAAGCGATCGACCAGGCGCTGGCGCTCAAGCCCGATGTCATCACCATGGACTACGAAATGCCCATGATGGATGGCATCACCGCCGTGCGGCACATCATGCAGCGCTGCCCGACACCGGTGTTGATGTTCTCCTCGCTGACCCACGAAGGCGCCCGTGTGACCCTCGACGCGCTGGATGCCGGTGCGGTGGATTACCTGCCGAAGAACTTCGAGGACATCTCGCGCAACCCGGAGAAGGTCAAGCAGATGCTGTGCGAGAAGGTGCACACCCTTTCGCGCAGCAACCGTCGTTTCGGTGGTTACCCAAGCACCGCCGCGGCGCCTGCGCCGGCACCTGCCAGCGTGGCGCACGCCCCCGCCAGCAGCCTGGCCAGCACCGCGCCAACACGCAGCGTGGCGCCTGCCCGAGCGGCGGCTGCACCGGCGTCAAGCCATTCGCCCGCGCCCAAGCGCAAGGCCTACAAACTGGTGGCTATCGGCACATCGACCGGTGGCCCGGTCGCGCTGCAGCGGGTACTGACGCAACTGCCTGCCGGGTTCCCGGCTCCGATCGTGCTCATCCAGCACATGCCGGCGGCGTTCACCAAGGCGTTTGCCGAGCGCCTGGACAAGCTGTGCAAGATCAGCGTCAAGGAAGCCGAGGACGGCGACGTGCTGCGCCCAGGCCTGGCCCTGCTTGCCCCCGGTGGCAAGCAGATGATGATCGATGGCCGGGGCACGGTGAAGATCCTGCCCGGTGACGAGCGCTTGAACTACAAGCCCTGCGTGGACATCACCTTCGGTTCGGCAGCCAAGTCGTACGGTGACAAGGTGCTGTCGGTGGTGCTGACCGGCATGGGTGCCGATGGCCGTGAAGGCGCGCGCCTGCTCAAGCAGGGCGGCAGCACCGTGTGGGCCCAGGATGAAGCCAGTTGCGTGATCTATGGCATGCCCATGGCCATCGTCAAAGCCAACCTGGCCGATGCGGTGTACAGCCTGGATGAGATCGGCAAGCACCTGGTCGAGGCGTGTGTGTAATGGATGTCCTTAGCCTGATCGGACTGATCCTGGCCTTCGTTGCCATCGTCGGTGGCAACTTCCTCGAAGGTGGCCATGTCGGTGCGCTGCTCAATGGCCCGGCAGCCCTTATCGTACTGGGCGGTACCCTGGCGGCGGCGCTTTTGCAGTCACCGTTGTCATCGTTCAAGCGTGCCTTGCAGATCTTGCGCTGGATCATCTTCCCGCCGCGGGTCGATCTGGCTGGCGGCATCGACAAGGTGGTGAACTGGAGCCTGACCGCACGCAAGGAAGGCCTGCTTGGCCTGGAAGGTGTGGCCGATGGCGAGCCCGACCCGTATGCCCGCAAAGGCTTGCAGTTGCTGGTCGACGGCGCCGAGCCCGAGGCCATTCGCAGTATCCTCGAAGTCGATTTCCTGACCCAGGAAGGCCGTGACATCCAGGCTGCCAAGGTGTTTGAAAGCATGGGCGGCTACGCGCCGACCATCGGCATCATCGGTGCGGTGATGGGCCTGATCCACGTGATGGGCAACCTGGCCGACCCGTCTCAGCTGGGCAACGGCATCGCCGTTGCGTTCGTTGCCACCATTTATGGCGTGGCCAGTGCCAACCTGATTCTGTTGCCGGTCGCGAGCAAGCTCAAGGCCATCGTCATGCGCCAGTCACGCTACCGCGAAATGCTGCTAGAAGGCCTGTTGTCGATTGCCGAGGGTGAAAACCCGCGTTCGATCGAACTGAAGCTGCAAGGCTTCATGGAGTAACCTATGCGTCGCCGTCGCCATACTGAAGAACATGAAAACCACGAGCGATGGCTGGTGTCGTACGCCGACTTCATTACCTTGCTGTTCGCCTTTTTCGTGGTCATGTACTCGATTTCCTCGATCAACGAGGGTAAGTACAAGGTCATTTCGCAAGCGTTGCTCGGGGTGTTCAACGACCCTGAGCGGAGCATGAAGCCAATCCCGATCGGCGATGAGCAACCGCTCAGCGTCAGGCCGGCCGAGCCGTTGATCAAGGACAGCGAGCAGACCGACGCTGGCCTTGCGCAGACCAGCGTCGACCCGCTCAAAGCCATCAGTGAAGACGTGCGCGATGCCTTCGGTGACCTGATCAGCTCCGACCAGATGACCATCCGCGCCAACGAGCTGTGGGTGGAGATCGAGCTGAATTCCTCGCTGCTGTTCGGCAGTGGCGATGCCATGCCCAGCGACCAGGCGTTCGACATCATCGAGAAGGTGGCGCACATCCTCAAACCGTTCGCCAACCCGGTGCACGTCGAGGGCTTTACCGACAACCTGCCGATCCGTACCGCGCAATACCCGACCAACTGGGAGCTGTCTTCGGCGCGGGCGGCGAGCATTGTCCGCCTGCTGGCGATGGAAGGCGTCAACCCGGCGCGCATGGCCTCGGTGGGCTATGGCGAATATCAGCCTGTGGCCAGCAATGACACTGCAGAGGGCCGGGCGCGAAACCGCCGTGTGGTGCTGGTGATCTCGCGCAACCTTGAAGTACGCCGCAGCCTGACGGGCTCCGGCAGTGCCAACACCACCCCGGACGCCGCCCTGCGCCGCGCTGGCACACAAAGTGCACCGGCAACCCCAGCAGCGACGGCGGGGCAGTGACTCGTCAATTCTCTGTCACCGCGACCCCTGTGGCGGCTGCAAAGCCGGATCGCACAGGGTTCAGCGGCCTCCATGAATCAAGAGTTGTCCTATGAGAGTCTGGGCAGTAGCCAATCAGAAAGGCGGGGTCGGCAAGACCACCACCACTATCGCCCTGGCCGGTTTGCTGGCCGAGGCGGGCAAGCGCGTGGTCGTCGTCGACCTTGACCCGCATGGTTCGATGACCAGCTATTTCGGGCACAACCCCGATGCGCTGGAGCACAGCTGTTACGACCTGTTCCTGCACAAGGGCCAGGTGCCGGATGGCTTGCCCGGGCAGCTGCTGCTGCCGACCAGCGACCAGCGTATCTCGCTGCTGCCTTCGAGTACCGCATTGGCGGTGCTGGAGCGGCAGTCTCCGGGGCAGAGTGGTCTGGGGCTGGTGATCGCCAAGAGTCTGGCGCAACTGTGGCAGGATTTCGACTTCGCCCTGATCGACAGCCCCCCGCTGCTCGGGGTGCTGATGGTCAACGCACTGGCCGCCAGCCAGCAGCTGGTGATCCCGGTGCAAACCGAGTTTCTCGCGGTCAAGGGCCTGGAGCGCATGATCGGTACGCTGGCCATGATCAACCGTTCGCGCAAGCAGGCCTTGCCTTACCAGATCGTGCCGACCCTGTTCGACCGCCGGACCCAGGCCTCGCTGGGTACCCTGAAAGTATTGCGTGATACCTACGAACATCAGGTGTGGCAGGGCTACATTCCGGTCGATACGCGCCTGCGCGATGCCAGCCGCAACGGCGTCACGCCGTCACAGTTCGATGGCAAGAGCCGCGGCGTGATCGCTTACCGGGCGCTGCTCAAGCACCTGCTCACCTACAAGGCTGCAGTACAGGTGGCGTCATGACGGTGAAGACCGGTACGCGGCCGCAACTGGCCTTGCAATCTTACCTGGACGGCCTGCTGCAGGAGGCCACCGAGGCTGAAGCCATTCTCGAGCTGCCGGCTGCGAGTGACGACTTTGCCGCCGCGGTGCGCGAAGAACAGGCCCGAGACGCGCAGCCACAGGCCCAGAAGCCTGCAGTGAGCATCCCGGCAAGGCCTTTCGCCGAACCGCAGGCCGGGGTACTTGCGACTGTCTTGCCGGTCGAAGCGCCGGTGGTGGCGGTGGTCGAGGCCAAGGTGGTGGCCGAAGCCGCCATTCCAGTACTGACCCAGGTTCAGGCGCCCGAGCCCGTCGCGCCGTTGGTTGAAGTCAACCTGCCCGCGCCCAGCGCGCCTGTGCCACCGGCCACGGTCGATGGTCGCCCGGCCTGGGCAGCCGAGCCCTTCGAGTGCCTGCTGTTCGACGTCGCCGGGCTGACGCTGGCAGTGCCGCTGGTGTGCCTGGGCTCGATCTACAGCCTGGAGGGCCAGGAACTGACGCCGCTGTTCGGCCAGCCGGACTGGTTCCTTGGCATCCTCACTTGCCAGGCGGGCAACCTGAAGGTGCTGGACACGGCGCGCTGGGTCATGCCAGATCGTTACCGGGACGATTTCCGTCAGGGCTTGCACTATGTCATTTCCGTTCAGGGCTACGAATGGGGGCTGGCGGTGCATCAGGTCAGCCGTTCCCTGCGCCTGGACCCGTCGGAGATCAAATGGCGCAGCCAGCGTGGTCAGCGACCGTGGTTGGCCGGCACGGTGATCGAACACATGTGTGCGCTGCTGGACGTGGCCGAACTGGCCGAGCTGATCGCCAGTGGCGCGGTCAAGCAGCTGCATCCCAAACACAAATAACTGCGAACACACCGCCATTGGCGGATTTTGAGGGCTAGGGGAATGAAAAAGTCGTCTGCACAAGGTTCGGAAGATCCGATTCTGCAATGGGTAACCTTCCGTCTGGACAACGAGTCCTACGGCATCAATGTCATGCAGGTGCAGGAAGTCCTGCGCTACACCGAGATCGCCCCGGTTCCGGGCGCGCCGAGCTATGTGCTGGGGATCATCAACCTGCGCGGCAATGTCGTGACGGTGATCGACACCCGCCAGCGCTTTGGCCTGATGCCTACCGAGGTGACCGACAACACCCGCGTCGTCATCATCGAAGCTGACAAGCAAGTGGTCGGCATCCTGGTCGATAGCGTGGCCGAGGTGGTCTACCTGCGTCAGTCGGAGATCGAGACCGCGCCGAACGTGGGGAACGAAGAGTCGGCCAAGTTCATCCAGGGCGTGTGCAACAAGAATGGCGAACTGCTGATCCTGGTCGAGCTGGACAAGATGATGACCGAGGAAGAGTGGTCCGAGCTGGAGAACATCTGAGTTGATTTTCGAGGTTGCTGTCATCTTCCTGGCGCTGTTGTGGGCGCTGAGCCTGTGGTTTTTCCTCAACTACAGCAAGCGTCAGCGCGAGCTCGCCGCCCAGCAGGCCCAGGGCGATGCCGTGCGTGACCAGCGCATCAAGGACCTGGCCAAGCGCCTGGATGATTACCAGAACGGTACCGTGCGCATGGGTGAAGCCATCCATGAGCTGCGCGCGGTAGTGGCGACCTTGCCAGACCGGCTGGAGCGTCTGGAGCAACGTGACCCGAGCGATGTAACCTTCAGCCAGGCGGCGAAACTGGTAGGGATGGGGGCAAGTGTGTCGGAGTTGACCGAAAGCTGCGGTTTGACCCAGGCCGAGGCCGAGCTGATGAGCAAGTTGCATCGTGGCGAGTAGCGTGAAAAGGCGACCTGAGGTGAGTGCCAGTCGGTTGGCGTAATCAGGGCTGCTGCGCAGCCCATCGCCGGCAAGCCAGCTCACAGGTACGGCGCAGGCCTGAAGGACTGCGGCATTCCACCCTTTGGGAGATACGGCGCAGGCCTCAAGGACTGTCACAGCCCAACCCTGTGTTAGATGCAGCACAGACCTCAAGGACTGTCACCACCCGGTGGGAGCCGGCTTGCCGGCGATGGGCCGCACAGCGGCCCCAAATCGCTTGCCTGGCTGGCATCGGACCTGATTCAGCAGGTGCTTGCTGAGCCTGCCGCTCAGGGCCTGGCCCAAGAATTGTATCCGCCGATCCTGGCGATGCGGTTGAGTGGAAGCAGCTGCCGCTGCGCTGCCTCAAACTCCACGAGGCTGACGAACTGCCAGGAGTTGGTGCGGGGGAACGCATACAGGTTGATGATCTGACGCATCACGCCCAGCTCAGGCAACAGCCGGTCGACCACGTCGGTGAGCAACCTCGGCCCGGTGAGGCGGCTCAGCGTCTGAGCATAACCATAGAAAGCTTGCGGGTCGGTGTGCAGGGAGGGCCTGCTGTTATAGAAGCCCGGCGCTTGCTCGAAGCGCGCCTGCATTTCCTCCAGGATTGCCCTGAGCGTCGGGTTATCTGCATGGCTGCCTACCAGGCTGCCGTTGTACAGGCAGTTCATGCCCAATCTTTCATTGGATACCGCCGGGTGCAGCAGCAGCCCATTTTCAGTGGTGGCGAGTACCACGTCATCCAAGTGCTCTCCCGGCGTGCCCCTGGGAGCGCCGTCGATTGACACCGGGTATTCGCCAGGCGCCAGCAGGGTGTCGTCGACGTCCATGTACAGGCCACCTTCCTGATCCAGCAGGGCATAGCGCAAAACGTCCGACGCCGACGAAAAGTTGCTCGCCACCCCACCATTGCCTTGAATCGCCGCCTGGTATTGGGCGAAGTTGGCACTCTCGCTGAAGCGTTTATAGAACGGCTGGTCCTCAAGCGGCATTACCTCCACCCCGGGCGCATGCGCCGTCAACAGCCGCAGGTTGGCCTGGAAGGCAGCCGGCTCGGCCCTGGAAAGATACAGGCGATGAACATACTGGGTGTTCTGCAGCGTGCGGGCGTTGCGGGCGATAGTGTCGATCAGGCTTTGCTCGATCACCTTGTCGCCCACCCAAAGGTTCATCACCTGTTTAGGGATGGGCCGCAGTGCTTCGGTGCGCAAGGCCGGCAGGGCGACGGGCAGGTGCAGATCGACGCCCAATGCACGCAGGGTCGCCATGCGCATCTGATCGGTAACCTGCCGCGTTCGGGCATCCACCTCGACCAGATTGAGCGAGCCTGGCGCTGCGATGTAGTAGGTGGGCTCAACCTCATTGAGGCCGCTCTCCAGGCCAAAGGCATCGGCCTGCATGTCGTAGAACATATGCTCATGATAACCGCCGATCATCGCCGTAAGCAGGTCGGCCGAACCGTCGTAGCGCGGGATCCTCACCACGGCACCGGCTACAGCGTCGTCGCCACCGGGCAGCGGTGCAATGGGGTCTGTGGTCTGGAGAAAATCCGCCACATCGGCCAGCGCCAGATGCGGTGGGTCGAGGGGGCTCAAGGGGTAGCCGATCTGTTCGTTGACCCTGCTGGGCACCACAAAGCCGTCACGCTTCAAGCGCAGCAGCACCGGTGCCCTGGACAGCCCGACAGTCACCAGCGGTGCTGCATTGAGCACCCCGAACACCGACATGCTGACGCCTTCGGCGCTTTGCTGGGCGGTCTTGGCGTGGATGGCCTGGTCCAACCCCAGGCCAAACTGGGCGATGCCGCCGAGGGCGAACAGCGGCGCAAGTTCGGGCACCACCAGGGCCAAGGGGGCCAGCAGGTTGATTGCCGAATTCAAGTAGCCGCGCCATTTGGCCTTGGTCACTTCGCTGTCGCTGGTGATGATGAAGTGTGCGTCTTGGTAACTGCGCTGCTTCTGGCGCCTGGCAAGGGAAAGGAACAGGTCGCCTTCGATCAGGGGGCTGTATTCCTTGGCCTTGTAGTTGATGTAGTCCTGGGGGGGCCAGATGCCTTGCACCGTGAAACCGGGGCGGTTGCTGTCGAGGTGATAGGGGGCTGGGTAGCTGCCCAGGCCGCATAGGGCGGTGTGAAGGCCGCTGTAACTCAAACCGTCTTCGCGATCGGCCAGGGCGAAGTGGTCCTGCAAGGCATCGCGCGTGCGAGGGTCGCGGCACTGGTGGGCAAACCAGTCCAGCATGGCTTGTTTGTCGCTGAATTCGTGCAGGGGCGAGGCATTACCCGGAATGTAGAGCAAGACCAGGCCGCTGACGGCGTCGTACAGGCACAGCAGGTCAGTGGCGCGGTAGCCATAGACGTTCAGCCACCGGGCGCGCAGCCTCGGTTTGCTGCTGGTTTTGCCGTCACTGGGCGCCGTCGGCGCTGAAGCCTGCACGCCGCACGCCTGCCAGGCCAGCTGTCTGCCGGCATCACTCAGGCTGCCCTCGGTGACTTGCTTGTTGCATGCGGCGATGAAGTTGATCTTGGCGCTGACACGGTAGCGGTCCAGGTTGGCATCCCAGTAGCGGTCGAGCATCGACTTGTACTGCACCTGCAAGTCCAGGCCCCAGACGAACGACTGGAATTGCTCGGCCGCCAGCGCTACATGCGTATCTGCGTTGTATAGCGGCTGGTCGCTGTGCCTGAACAGCCCGTTGTAGATGCTGTAGGGGGCATGGTAGTCGAACAGGCCGCGCTCGCGCAGCGTCTGGACGATGGTCAGTGGCCCTTCGGGCAGTTCGCCAGCCCATGGAGCATGGAGCGCCGCCCCCAGCCAGTTGTTGGCCGACTCGCCCTGCCAGTTCGAGAGAACGGCCTGGGTCAGGGTCATCTTTTGCGCGACGATCGCAATCCAGCCGAGCTTGGGGTTGAACTGATAGTGGAGGGTCACTGCGTCGACGCGGTCCGGGTCCAGGTCCATGGCGCGCTGGTGGGCCCACTGGCGTATGGCGTCGGCTGCCGCGCGGTCCGGGCGTGGAAAGCCGGCAAGGCTGTCGCGCACGAATTGCGTGCCCTTGGCATTGATGTACTGGGTTGTCATGGCGGTTACCTTTGAGTTTGTAAGGGCTGGCCAAGGTGACCTGCGTGCAGCTAGGGATGGCGCTATTTATGTAGGTACATCGCAGGGTTCGCCTAACCTGGGCAAACCGGACCGACTCGGGCGAACCGCCAGTGGATCGCTCAGGTGTAGGCCCAGCTATGCTCGCGGCCAATGCGCGCAACCCTGTCGAGCGGAACGTGCTGCTGCAGCACTGCGTGGAACCGGCGCAGGTTGAGCGTTGCATGGATGTCGTAGACCGGGGACATCAGCAGATGGCAGATTTCCCGCAGCTGTTTGAGCAGCGGCAGCTGTTGGTCGACTACGTCATTGAGCACTGCTGGGCCGGTCAACTGACTCAGGCGCCGGGCATAGGCCTGGAACAACAGCGGCGCCAGGCGGGGGTGTGGGCGGCTGTTGTAGAAGTCGGGCTCCAGGCCGTAGCGGCGCAGGATTTCTTCAGAAATTGCGTCCAGCGTCGGGTTGCCCGGGTGGCTGCCGATCATGCTGCTGTTGAATTTGACGTACATGCCCAACTGGTCGTTCGACACCGGTGGCGAGAGCAGCAGGCCATCCTCCGTGGTCTGGAGTGTCAGGTTGGCCAGGGGAGGGCTGAACTGGCCGCTGCTGGCGTCCAGCAACCGATCGTCGGCGTCCAGGTAAAGCCCGCCATAGTGCTTGAGCAACCGGTACCGCAGGATGTCGCAAGCGGAGGCAAGGTTGCGGCCGGGTCCGCCATTGCCAGCGATGGCGGCCAGGTATTGCGGGTAATAGGCTGAATGGGCGAATTCCCGGAAGAAGCCTTGGGTTTCCAGGGGCAGCAGCTGTGCGCCTACCGCGCGCGCGCGCAGCAGCAGCATGTTGCGCTGAAACACCTGGTGGTCGTTTTGCGAAAGCAGTATCTGGTAGCGGTAACCACTGATGCGGGCCACGCGCGTGTTGTGCACCAGGGCTTCGAGGAATTCGCCTTGCAACACACTGTCGCCCAACCAGACACTGCTGATCAGCCGGGGGATCGGCGTGCGTTGCAGTTGCTCATAAGGCGCGTAGTCGATGGGCACCTCCAGGTCGATACCCAATGCCCGAAGGGTGGTGGTGCGCTGGGCGTCGGTGGCGACATGCCGCTGGGTGGACAGGGTCAGGGCTGTGTCCTGGCCGTCGGCGAGCCGCCAGCGCAGCGGAGCGATCATGTGCGTGTCTCGGGCGCGGACGAAGCTGTCGCTGGCAAACTCATACTCGACCCATTCACCGACCACGCCTTTGGGCGTCTGTAGCCATGCCATGAAGCGGTGCTCAAGGTTTTCGTCGACGCGCGTCACCACGGCCGCCAGGCTACTGGAGGACACGACCGCCGGGGCCCGGAATGCCAGCTCCACCGAATCGCTCGCCTGGGCAACAGGCGCCGCGCCGACCGGGGCGCCCAGCAAATCCGCAACGCGGGCGGAGCCGAAGAACCCTGGACGGGAGTATCGAAACACCGCTGCCTCCCTGGCTAAGCCCTGCCCGGCCACGGGCAGGGCGTTGAACAAGCCGAACGTCTGGTCGGCGACACCCGCGTTCTTGCTCTCCAGGCTCTTGCCATTGATGGCCTGGTCGAGGCCCAGGCTGAACTGGCCCAGGCCACCGATCACCAGCAGCGGCGCAAGCTCGGGCAGGACGATGACCAGGGGCGCCAGCAGGGCGGTGACCAGCGTGAGGTAGTTGCCCCATCGGGACTTGTCGATCTCATGGTTGCTGGTGATCTGGCTGTCGGCATCGGCATAGGTGCGCTGCTTGCGCTGCAAGGTCAGGTGCTCGAAGAGGTCGCTGGTGATCGGAGGTGAATAGGTATCTGGGCGGAAATCGATGATCTGTTGCGGGTCCCAGTAGCCGCTGGTGGCAAAGCCAGGGTGATGGGCGCTGAAACGATGTGCGACCGGGTACAGGCCCAGCCCCGTCAACGCCGTGCGCAGGCCGCTGAAATCCAGGCCGTCGGGCCAGTCGGCGCGGGCGAAGTGGCCCAGCATCGCCCTGCGTTTGTCTGCGGCCTGGCACTGGCGGGCAAACCAGTGCTTCATGGCTTGCGCGTCGGGGAACGCATGAAAGGGCGATGAGTTGCCGGGGATGTACAGGACGGTCTCACTGCTGGTGCCCTGCTGGATGTACAGGATGTCGGTCGAGGTGTAACCGTAGACGTTGAGCAACGACACACTGAGGTCGCCGTAAGGCAGCAAGCCGCAAGCTCGCCAGACCAGACGGCGCTGGGCATCGGACAGGCTCCCCTGCGCCACCTGGCGGTTGCACGCGGCGATGAAGGCGATGTGAATGGCCCGCCGGTACTGGGCTTGCTGCTGCGCCCAGTAAGTGTCGAGTTGCTGTTTGAACAGGGTGTGGAAATTCAGCTTCCAGGCAGCGGTCTGAAAGTCCTCGGCGCGTATCGGCAAGCGCGTGTCCGGTGCGTACCGGGCAGGCTCGGTGCGCGTGTACAAGCCGTTGAACACTTGGTAAGGCGAGGCGTTGGAGAGCGGGTCGATTGGCTCGAGCCTGTCAACGATGGTCAACGGGTCCTGTGGCGGGAGGCCTGCCCAGTCACCATAGTGAAAACCTCCGTAGCCTGCCGCGGATTCGCCCTGCCAGTTGGCGAGCAATGCTTCGACCAGGTTCATTTTCTGGGTGATGACCGCTTTGGTATAGGTACTGGCGCGGCCTTCACCCGCCGGTTCGGTCCGGTAATGGAACGTGACCACGTCGATCAGCAATGGCGATTGCGCCACGCCCTGGGGGGTGAGCCAGTCGGTAAGTACCTGCTGGGCCAGCAGGTCGGGGCGCGGTACACCTTTCAACGCCTGGCGGATCAGGGCCGGGCTGGGGGAGGGAGCGGGCTGCATGGGGTTACCCTTCTGTCGAGGAAGGGGCACAGGGTGGTGGAGCGGGGCGGCAAACGGCGTCAGGTAACGCTACCACCCGTGGGCAGGCCCAGCGGCGTTGGCGTGACGTCACGGGGCGCTGCCGGGTCGTCGGCGAAGCCTGCCGGCACACGGCCGCGCAGTTGCCAGGCGAAGGCAATGATTTCGGCGATGGTCAGGTACAGCGCTTCAGGAATCTGTTCGCCCAGCTCAAGGCGAGCCAGCAGGCGCACAAGCTCGGCATTTTCGTAGATCGGTACCTCGTGCTCGCGGGCCAAAGCCAGGATGGCCTCGGCCAGCGCATCGTCACCCTTGGCGCTGAGGGTCGGGGCCTGTTGGCCGTCGTAGGTCAGGGCAATCGCCTGGCGTGTCGGTTTCTGTGTCATGCGTTTTCGTCTACCCAGCGTTGCTCTACCCGTGTGCGCGGGCCTTGAGGGGGGATGCCCGGGTGGCATTCCAGGTCACCGACGTCCAGGCCGCGTTCCAGCAGGCGACTGCGCAAGGCACCGAGCTGGCTGTCGATGAGCCTGGCTGTTGGTTCGCGCTCTGCCCACAGGTGCCCGCTCAGGCGGCCTTGGCTCAATTGTGCCTGTACTTGCAACGGGCCAAGGGGCGAGAGGTCGAACGCGAGCTCCAGGCGCCACAGGGCTTGCAGCGGGTCTTGCGATTCCTGTTGTTGTTCGGCCTGCTGTTGCGGGGTTTCCTCGCGCTGGATCTTGACCTGCAACGGGATGAACTCCTGGCCGTGGCGGATCGGTACTTCTGTTTGCCAGGTGGTCTGCAGGTTGCCATTTTCCAGCGTGCCGGTTTGTTGCAGGCTGCTCATGGCATGGTTTTGCAAGCGTGAAACGGCAGCTGCAGCCAGGCGCAGCAGTTGTTGCAGGTCACCTTCGTCTTCCAGGGCCTTGAGCAAGCGCGATGGCAACGGAAATGCCCCAGGCTGCGGCTTGGGGCTGACCCGTTCAAGCATGCCCAGGGCACTGCGCGCCAGCGCCGGCATGGTCACGGCCAGGCTGGAGGGTGCCAGGTTGGGGCTGCCCGCCGGCAGGATCGGGGCTTGGGCAACCAGGCGCAGCAGGTGTGCCTTGAGGTCTGTGGCGATGCTGGCGGGGAAGCCGCCGAGCAATTTCGCTTCAAGAAAGGCGCCACTGTTGTTCAGCGCTTGGGCCACGCCTTTGGCGTCGCTCAGTTGCCGGGCGTCCGGCAGGCCCGCCAACAGGCGTTCGGCACTGGCGCGCAGGCCGCCATCGGCGCTCGGGTCGCGGGTGAGCTGTTGCAGCGCGTTGAGCAGGCCGGGCAGCGAAGCCTGGCGGTTTTCCTGGGTCAGCAGCTGCTGGGCAATGCTCAGTTGGTCCTGCCTGCCACTGAGCGGCACGAAACGCAGCGACTGGTCACCCTGCACCAGTGCGCTGAGCAGGCTGCCAATGGCCAGTGGGCGCGGGCTGTCGACGCTCAAGGTGGCGCCGGCCTGTGCACTGTTGAGCAGGCTGACCAGCGCCCGGTAGATCGGCGCTTGGCCAGGCACCTGGGCCAGTGCCTGGTTGGTCAGGACTTTGCCCTGCAGCAGGGTCCCGACGGGGACCTTGCTGGTGTCCAGGCGTGTAAGGGTGGCGATCTGGCTGGCGTTGGCCTGCTGCAGCATGATTGCCAGGCGGTTGCTTTCGGGCTGGGTGACGGTGACCTGGCTGCCGGGGGGCAGGGGCTGGTTGGCATTGGCTTGCAATTGCGTCTGCACGCCGTTGGCCTGTATCAGGCGCAGCACCAACTGGAACTCCTGGCCTGCCTGGCGCATCGACACGACTTCGGCCTGCGCGGTCTCGCCGGGGGCCAGCAGGCCGGGTTGTGCCTGGATCAGGCGCAGCAGCTCGCCGGTCATGCCTGCCTTCATGGCTTGGCTGTTGATCGCAGTTTGTGCGCCGAGACTATTGATTTCAGTCATGATTGTATACAACCTGTCGAGCCCGGCCTCTTGGCAGCGCGGCAGCGCGTGTAATAATGCCGCGCGCCGGTGGTTGCCAGTATAACGGCAGCGCGCGGGGCGACTTGAGACACAAGGGCTCTGGAGCGGTGTTGGCTGCCACGCGGGTTCACCCGTGTAGCAGCCAACACCGGCCCGAAGCCCGACAATGATAAGGCGAAACCGTGACCCTTCACCTTCAAGCCGCAGGCTTGGCCTGCGAGCGCGACTGGCGCCTGCTGTTCGAGCAGCTCGATTTCGAGCTGGGCGCTGGCGACATGCTGCAAATCAGCGGCCCCAATGGCAGCGGCAAGACCAGCTTGCTGCGCCTGCTGGCCGGCTTGATGCAGCCTACCGCCGGGCAGATTCTGCTGGGCGGCAAGCCACTGGCCGAACAGCGCCACGCTTTGGCCAGCATCCTGCTGTGGATCGGCCACGCTGCGGGCATCAAGGACCTGCTCAGCGCCGAGGAAAATCTCACCTGGCTGTGCGCGTTGCACCAGCCGGCCAGCCGCGAGGCGATCTGGGCGGCGCTGGAGGCGGTAGGGCTGCGCGGTTTCGAAGACGTACCCTGCCATACCCTGTCCGCTGGCCAGCAGCGCCGCGTGGCCCTGGCCCGGCTGCACCTGGCTTGCCCGCCGCTGTGGATTCTCGACGAACCGTTCACCGCTCTGGACAAGCAAGGCGTGGCTCAGTTGGAAGCGCACCTGGCGGCCCACTGCGAGCAGGGCGGCACGGTGGTGCTGACCACCCACCACACGCTGGAGCGCAAGCCCTACGGTTACCGTGAACTGAACCTGGGGCAATGGGCGGCATGAGCGTATTCATTTCGCTGTTGCGTCGCGAAGCGCGCCTGCTGTTCCGTCGCCCTGCCGAGCTGGCCAACCCCCTGGTGTTCTTTGCCATCGTCGTTGCGCTGTTTCCCTTGGCGGTTGGCCCGGAAAGCCAATTGTTGCAAACCTTGTCGCCTGGGCTGGTCTGGGTAGCGGCACTGTTGGCAGTGCTGCTGTCGCTGGACGGCTTGTTCCGCAGCGACTTCGAGGATGGCTCGCTGGAACAGTGGGTACTGTCGCCGCACCCGCTGGCGTTGCTGGTGCTGGCCAAGGTGCTGGCGCACTGGACCTTTTCCGGGCTGGCACTGGTATTGTTGGCGCCGCTGCTGGCGCTGATGCTGGGGCTGCCGAGCCATTGCTTGCCGGTGCTGCTCGGCTCCCTGCTGCTGGGCACGCCGGTATTGAGCCTGCTGGGTGCGGTGGGCGCGGCACTGACGGTCGGTCTGAAGCGCGGTGGTTTGTTACTGGCGTTGCTGATACTGCCGTTGTATATCCCTGTATTGATCCTGGGCAGTGGTGCGTTGCAAGCGGCATTGCAGAATATGCCGGCCACCGGCCACCTGCTCTGGCTCGCCAGCCTGACGGCCCTGGCTGTAACCCTGGCACCCTTTGCGATAGCGGCCGGCCTGAAGATCAGTGTCGGTGAATAACGAGTCCCGGGCTCTCAAGCCCGGCAAATACCCTGGATGTACCCTGATGAAAATAAGCTGGACGTGGTTCCACAAGCTGGGCTCCCCGAAATGGTTCTATGCCATCAGCGGCCGCATGCTGCCATGGCTGGCCGGCGCTGCCGTGCTTCTGCTGCTGGTCGGTATCACCTGGGGCCTGGCGTTCGCCCCGCAGGACTACCAGCAAGGCAACAGCTTCCGCATCATCTACATTCATGTGCCGGCGGCGATGCTGGCGCAGTCCTGCTACGTGCTGCTGGCAGTCGCCGGGGTAGTGGGGTTGGTGTGGAAGATGAAACTGGCCGACGTGGCCCTGCAATGTGCCGCGCCCATCGGCGCCTGGATGACCGCCGTGGCGCTGGTGACCGGCGCCATCTGGGGCAAGCCGACCTGGGGCAGCTGGTGGGTGTGGGACGCCCGCCTCACGTCCATGCTCATTCTGCTTTTCCTGTACTTCGGCATCATTGCGCTGGGCCAGGCGATCAGTAATCGTGACAGCTCGGCCAAGGCGTGCGCCGTGCTGGCAATCGTCGGCGTGGTCAACATCCCGATCATCAAGTACTCGGTGGAGTGGTGGAACACCCTGCACCAGGGCGCCACCTTCACCCTCACCGAAAAGCCGGCGATGCCTGCAGAAATGTGGCTGCCGTTGCTGTGCACGGTGTTGGGTTTCTACTGCTTCTTCGGTGCCGTGCTGTTGCTGCGCATGCGCCTTGAAGTGCTCAAGCGCGAGGCGCGCGCCAGTTGGGTCAAGGACGAAGTGTTGAACAGCCTGGGGCGGAGGGCCGCACAATGAGCTTTGCCACCTTCGGTGATTTTCTCGCCATGGGCCACCATGGCCTGTACGTGTGGTCGGCCTATGGCATCTGCCTGGCGGTGCTGGCGCTGAATGTCGCCGCGCCGCTGCTGGCCCGTCGTCGCTATCTGCAAGAAGAGGCGCGCCGTTTGCGCCGGGAGAACAACCAGTGAATCCGCAGCGCAAGAAACGCCTGTTGCTCATCGTCGGCCTGCTGGTCGGTGTCGGGGTTGCCGTCGGCTTTGCCTTGAGCGCACTGCAGCAGAACATCAACCTGTTCTACACGCCCACTCAGATCGCCAATGGCGAAGCGCCGCTGGACACCCGCATCCGTGCTGGCGGCATGGTCGAGAAAGGCTCGGTGCAGCGCTCGTCCGACTCGCTGGACGTGCGCTTTGTGGTCACCGACTTCAACAAGTCGGTGCCGATCACCTACCGCGGCATCCTGCCCGACCTGTTCCGCGAAGGGCAGGGCATCGTCGCCCTGGGCAAGGTCAACGCCGAAGGCGTGGTGGTGGCCGATGAAGTACTGGCCAAGCACGACGAGAAGTACATGCCGCCCGAGGTCACCAAGGCCCTGAAGGAAAGCGGCCAGGCCGCCACCGGTACGGAGGCCAGACCATGAACGCAGCGCTGGTGATCCCCGAACTTGGCCAATTGGCGATGATCCTGGCCATCTGCTTCGCCGCCGTGCAGGCCAGTGTGCCGCTGCTCGGCGCCTGGCGTGGCGACAGCCTGTGGATGAGCCTGGCGCGGCCGGCGGCCTGGGGGCAATTCGCTTTCCTGGCCTTTGCCTTCGCCTGTTTGACCCATGCCTTCATGACTGACAACTTCTCGGTCGCCTATGTGGCCAGCAACTCCAACAGCGCCTTGCCCTGGTACTACAAATTCAGCGCCGTGTGGGGCGCGCACGAGGGTTCGCTGCTGCTCTGGGCGCTGATCCTGGGCGGCTGGACCTTTGCCGTGTCGGTGTTTTCGCGGCAGCTGCCGCAGGTGATGCTGGCCCGCGTGCTGGCGGTGATGGGCATGATCAGCGTCGGCTTCCTGAGCTTTTTGATCATCACGTCCAACCCGTTCCAGCGCCTGCTGCCACAAGTGCCCACTGACGGTCGCGACCTCAACCCGCTGCTGCAGGACTTCGGCCTGATCGTTCACCCGCCCATGCTGTACATGGGCTATGTGGGCTTCTCGGTGGCCTTTGCCTTCGCCATTGCCGCTTTGCTCGGTGGCCGCCTGGACGCTGCCTGGGCGCGCTGGTCGCGGCCGTGGACCATCATCGCCTGGGCCTTCCTGGGGGTGGGTATCACCCTGGGCTCCTGGTGGGCCTACTACGAACTGGGCTGGGGCGGCTGGTGGTTCTGGGACCCGGTGGAAAATGCCTCTTTCATGCCCTGGCTGGTGGGCACGGCACTGATCCACTCGCTGGCAGTGACGGAGAAGCGTGGCGTGTTCAAGAGCTGGACCGTGCTGCTGGCGATCGCCGCGTTCTCGCTGAGCCTGCTGGGGACGTTCCTGGTGCGCTCCGGCGTGCTGACCTCGGTGCATGCCTTCGCCTCCGACCCGTCACGGGGTGTGTTCATCCTGATCTTCCTGCTGTTCGTGGTCGGTGGTTCGCTGACCCTGTTCGCCCTGCGTGCCCCGGTGGTCAAAAGCCAGGTGGGCTTTGCCCTGTGGTCGCGCGAGACGCTGCTGCTGGCCAACAACCTGGTGCTGGTAGTGGCCGCTGCGATGATCCTGCTCGGCACCCTCTACCCGTTGGTGCTCGATGCCCTGACCGGGGCCAAGCTGTCGGTGGGCCCGCCCTATTTCGATGCCTTGTTCCTGCCGCTGATGGCACTGCTGATGGTGGTGCTCGGCGTCGGCGTGGTGGTGCGTTGGAAGGACACCCCTGGCAAGTGGCTGGCGAGCATGATGACGCCGGTACTGATCGCCAGCGCAGTGCTGGCGCCAGTGGCCGGTTTCATCGTCGACGACTTCGACTGGCCGACCCTGACCGCCTTTGCCCTGGCAGCCTGGGTGGTGCTCAGCGGGTTGCGCGACATTGTCGACAAGACCCGCCACAAGGGCTTGGCCAAAGGCGTACGTGGCCTGACGCGCAGCTACTGGGGCATGCAACTGGCGCACCTGGGGCTTGCGGTGTGCGCGCTTGGCGTGGTGCTGTCGAGCAACAACAGTGCCGAGCGTGACCTGCGCCTGGCGCCGGGTGAAAGCGTGGAGCTGGCGGGCTATCAGTTCCTGTTCCAGGGCGCCAAGCACTTCGAAGGGCCGAATTTCAGTTCCGACAAGGGCACCGTCGTGGTCAGCCGCGATGGCCGTGAAGTGACCACGCTGCACCCCGAGAAGCGCCTCTACACCGTGCAGCAGTCGATGATGACCGAGGCCGGCATCGATGCTGGTTTCACCCGCGACCTGTACGTCGCCTTGGGCGAGCCGCTGGACAACGGCGCCTGGGCCGTGCGCGTGCATATCAAGCCTTACGTCCGCTGGATCTGGCTGGGCGGTCTGTTGACCGGCCTGGGCGGTTTGCTGGCGGCCCTCGACCGGCGCTATCGCGTCAAGGTCAAGACCCGGGTGCGTGATGTCCTGGGCGTGTCTGGAGCAGCTGCATGAAGCGTTGGATCATGGTGGTGCCACTGGCGGTATTCCTGCTGGTGGTTGTTTTCCTCTACAAAGGCCTGTTCCTCAAACCCGACGAGCTGCCCTCGGCAATGATCGGCAAACCGTTCCCGGCGTTTTCCCTGGCCTCGACCCAAGGTGATCGCACCCTGACCGAGGCGGATCTGCAAGGCCGCCCGGCGCTGGTCAACGTATGGGCCACCTGGTGCCCGTCGTGCAAGGTCGAGCACCCTTACCTGAACCAGCTTGCCGGGCAGGGCGTGGTGATCTACGGCATCAACTACAAGGACGACAATGCTGCCGCCCAGAAGTGGCTGGCCGACTTCCACAACCCCTACCAGCTGGATATTCGCGATGAACAGGGCAGCCTGGGCCTGGACCTGGGCGTTTATGGCGCGCCGGAGACGTTCCTGATCGACGCCAAGGGCATCATCCGCTACAAGCATGTGGGCGTCGTCGATGCCAGCGTGTGGCGCGAGCAACTGGCGCCGCTGTATCAGGGCCTGGTCGACGAGGCCAAACCATGAAGCGCTGGCTTGCGGCCGCAGTATTGGCTTTGGGCGTGGCCGGCGTGGCCAAGGCGGCGATCGATACCTACCAGTTCCGCGACGACGCCGAGCGTGAGCGTTATCAGCAGCTGACCAAAGAGCTGCGCTGCCCCAAATGCCAGAATCAGGACATCGCCGACTCCAACGCACCGATTGCCGCCGACCTGCGCCGGGAGATTTTCCGCATGCTGGGTGAAGGCAAGAGCAACCAGCAGATCGTCGACTTCATGGTCGACCGCTATGGCGATTTTGTGCGCTACAAGCCAGCCCTCACTGGGCGTACCTGGCTGCTCTGGTTCGGCCCGGGCATTCTGCTGGTCGGTGGCTTTGCGGTGCTGTGGGTGATTGTCCGCCGGCGCCGTGTGCCAGCTACTCCGGGCTCGCAGGAGCTGTCCGTCGAAGAACGCGAACGTCTCGCCAAACTGCTGGAAAAAGAACAGAACCATGACTGAATTCTGGCTTGGTGCGGGCCTGCTGCTGCTCGCCGCCCTCAGCTTTCTGCTGATCCCGATCCTGCGTGGCCGTCGCCAGCAGCAGGAAGAAGACCGTACTGCGCTGAACGTAGCGCTGTACCAGGAACGTGTCGCCGAACTGGCTGCCCAGCAGGCCGCCGGGGTGCTGGATGACGCGCAACTGGCCAGCGGCCGTGATGAGGCCGCCCGTGAACTGTTGGCCGACACCGAAGGCGCCGAAGCGCCGCGCCAGGGGCACCTGGGCAGGGTGCTGCCGCTGCTGGCCGCTGTGCTGGTGCCGGTGGTGGCGCTTGGTCTGTATCTGCACTTTGGTGCTGCGGACAAAGTGCAGTTGACCCAGGAGTTCGCCGCGGCGCCCAAGACGATGGAAGAAATGACCACGCGCCTGGAGCGCGCCGTCCAGGCTCAGCCGGATTCGGCCGAGGGCCTGTATTTCCTGGGCCGCGCCTACATGGCCGAGCAGCGCCCGGCAGATGCCGCCAAAGCCTACGAGCGCGCCGTGGCCCTGGCCGGCCGCCAGCCAGAATTGCTGGGCCAATGGGCCCAGGCCCTGTATTTCGCGGCCAACAAGCAGTGGAGCGCACAGGTGCAGGCGCTGACCGACGAGGCCCTCAAGGCCGACCCGAACGAAGTGACCAGCCTTGGCCTGCGCGGCATTGCGGCATTCGAAGGCGAGCGCTACCAGGAAGCCATCGATTACTGGAACCGCCTGCTGGCGCAGTTGCCTGAAGGCGACGCCTCGCGCGCGGCCTTGCAAGGTGGCATCGACCGTGCGGCAGAGCGCCTGGGCGGCAACGCTGGCAAGCCTGCGACCCCGGTGGCAGCACGCCTGAAGGTCCGGGTCGAGCTGGCCCCGGCGCTCAAGGATGAGGTCCAGCCCGGCGATGCGGTGTTCATCTTCGCCCGGGCTAGCAACGGCCCGCCCATGCCGCTGGCGGCCAAGCGGGTGACCGTGGCCCAATTGCCGCTGGAGGTCGAATTGTCTGACGCCGATGCGATGATGCCGCAGATGAAACTGTCCGACTTTGCCGAAGTCCAACTGGTTGCACGGGTATCGCGCGCTGGCCAGCCCACCCAGGGTGAGTGGATCGGCCAAGGCGCACCGCTGCCCAGCACCACCCAGGCCACCCAACTGCTGATCATCGACAGCCCCGACCGGTAAGAGAACCCGCCATGCGAAACGTCGTCCGCCTGACCCTGATCACTCTCGCCGTGGGCTTGTCTGCGTGTACGGTGCGCGAGCCGTACGAACAGCCGGCCCCTCCGATCGAAACGGTGCCTGCGCATAAGGGGCCGGTGGTCAAGCCGCTGCCGGGTAGCCAGCCGTCCACGCAGCCGAGCAAACCGGCCGCGACACCCAAACCGATGCCGCGGACCTCGGCAAGCTTTGCCCCACCACCGGGGGGCGCCAGCCATTGGGATCCGAAGCTGGGTGTTTATGTGTTGGAGAAGAAGCCCAATACGTTCTACCGGCAGCGCACCTATTACCGCTATGACAATGGCTGGAGCTGGTCTCTGAGCCCGGATGGCCCGTGGCAGGAGACCGACAGCAGTGGTGTACCCGGTGGGCTGGGCCGGGCGTTCGCTCAGTAATCGCTTTGTGTTTTCTGGCCATGTCGTCGGCAAGCCGGCACGGCCAGTAGCAAGCAACCGATACAGTACAGTTTACCCGCGATTTACCGATTGACTGTACCGCCCGCCGACTCCGCATAATGCCCCTTCGAATTAGCGCCGGAGGGGTGCATGAGCAAGACAGTCCTGGTGTTGGTGGAAACCGTCGATGATTACCTGCCCCTGCTCGAACAGGCCGGCTACCGGCTGATTCGCGCACCGTCTGCGCAGCTGCGTGGCGACGCCATCCGCCGCCATGGCGCCGAAATCGATGCGGTGCTTACCCGCGGCCCGCTGGGCCTGACCGCTGCTGAAATCCAAGCGTTGCCCCACTTGCAGATCATCTGCGTGATCGGTGCCGGTTACGAACAGGTCGACCTGGCCGCCGCCGCTGCTCGTGGCATCACCGTCACCAATGGCGCTGGTGCCAATGCTGCCGCCGTGGCCGACCACACCCTGGCGATACTGTTGGCCCTGCTGCGCGACATTCCACGCGCCGATGCCGGTATCCGCCTCGGCGCGTGGAACCGGGTCATCAGCCCCTCGGTAAGTGGCAAGCGCCTCGGCATCCTCGGCTTGGGCGCAGTTGGCCGGGCCATCGCCAAACGTGCCAGCCTGGGCTTCGACATGAGTGTCTGCTATCACAGCCGCACGCCGCGCCAGGACGTGCCTTACACCTGGTACGACAGCCCCTTGCACCTGGCCGATGCCGTAGACATTCTGGTCGTAGCCACCCCGGGCGGTACCAATACCCACCACCTGGTCGATGCTCGGGTGCTTGAGGCACTGGGCCCCGAGGGCTACCTGGTGAACATCGCCCGTGCCAGCGTTGTGGAGACCCCGGCGCTGATAAGTGCCCTGCAGCGCGGGCAACTCGCAGGCGCAGCACTTGATGTGTTCGACGACGAACCCTCCGTGCCCGATGCCTTGAAGGCCCTCGGCAATACCGTGCTCACCCCGCATGTGGCCGGGCAATCCCCTGAAGCGGCGCGTGACACGGTGGCCTTGGTCCTGCGCAATCTACAGGCTTTCTTTGCCGGCGAACCGGTACTTACACCCGTCCATCCGTAACGTTCGTTTTTAATTCTGCCCGGCGCTCGCTGGGCCACAAGGAGTGTTCGCATGCAACTCGAGATCTTTCAGGTCGATGCCTTTAGCGCAGAACCGTTCGGTGGCAACCCGGCTGCCGTGATTGCGCTTGAAAGCTGGCTGCCTGATGACGTGCTGCAACGCATCGCCGAAGAGAACAACCTCTCCGAAACCGCCTATTTCGTGCGCAATGGGGAGACCTTTGACCTGCGCTGGTTCACCCCGGCGGTGGAGGTCGACCTGTGCGGCCATGCCACCTTGGCATCGGCCTATGTGCTGTTCGAGCAGTTGGGCGAGCAGGCTGAAGTACTGCGCTTCAACACCCGCAGCGGTGAATTGCGGGTAAGCCGAGGGGCCGACGGCTTGCTGGCCATGGACTTCCCGGCCAAGCAGCCGGCCGCCGTCGAGGCGCCCGCCGGTTTGCTCAAGGCACTGGGGCTGAGTGGGGCGAGTGCGGTGTATCGGTCCGACGACTATGTAGTGATGATCGATGACGCCTCGCTTCTGGACCCGCTGCAGCCGGACTTCGTCGCCTTGTCGGCGTTCGATGTGCGGGGTATCGCCGTGACCGCTCCCGGGCGCGGATACGATTTCGTCACGCGCTGGTTCGGCCCGCGAGTCGGTGTCAACGAAGACCCGGTCACAGGTTCTGCGCACACTTCGCTTGCGCCTTTGTGGGCGCAGCGGTTGGGCAAGGGCACCCTGACCTGTGAGCAGGGTGGTGCGCGCAAGGGCCAACTGCACTGTGAGGTGCCGGGCAATGGCCGAGTGATCATCAGCGGGCGGGCGGCGCTCTACCTACGCGGCAACGTGTTCGTCTGACCGGCCCGGTGGGGTTGCGAGCCGTTGTGCGGGGGCGATCTATACTTGCCCTCCACCCAACGCAAGGAGCCTCACCATGACCCTGGAAAAGCACGGCAGCTGCCTTTGTGGGGAAACCCGCCTGCACGTCACCGTCGACACTACCCACATCAGCGCTTGCCATTGCAGCATGTGCCGCAAGTGGACCGGGGGGCCATTGCTGGTCGTTCACTGCAGCCAGCCACCGGTCATCGAAGGGTGTTCGCCCAGCGTCTACGATTCTTCCGATTGGGCCCAGCGCGGTTTTTGCGGGCGCTGCGGCACTCACCTGTATTACCGGCTCAAGGCCAACGATTTCTCCGCGGTGCCGGTGGGCCTGCTGGACGGCGATGAGGCCTGGGATTTCGACCTGCAGATCTTCGTCGAGCAGAAACCTGCCTGGTACTGTTTTGCCAACCAGACTACCGAGCTGACGGGCCAGCAAGCTTTCGAGCAATTGGGGTGAGTGGTGCTTGCCAATACCGTGCATTCCTGAGAAAAGGGCGGCCTTGAATGTCACCCTTGGAGCATGCCCATGAACAGCGAACTGCAAATCACCGACCTCGTCGAAGGCGACGGTAAAGCTGCCGTCAAAGGCGCCCTGATCACCACCCAGTACACCGGCTGGCTGGCCGATGGCAGCGAGTTCGACTCGTCCCGGTCGCGCGGTAAACCGTTCCAGTGCGTGATTGGCACGGGCCGGGTGATCAAGGGCTGGGACCAAGGCCTGATGGGCATGCGCGTAGGGGGCAAACGCAAGCTGCAGGTGCCTGCGCACCTGGGTTATGGAGAGCGCAGCGTGGGTGCGATCCCACCGAATTCGGACCTGACGTTCGAGATCGAGTTGCTGGAAGTGTTGACGCGGGATGACTGAGCCTCGGGCGCGGCTGGCAGGCTTGGAATAATTTCGCAACATGTGTGGGTTACCGTAGGTCTTGCCCAGGGAGGAACCAAACGCGTTGAGGGCACTCTGACCCCTACTCGTTGGCCAGGGATGGCATTCACTACAAGGATGCCGGGCCTCTTGGGCCTCAGGGCAGTGTGGCGGGTCGACCCAAATTGTCTGCCACAAGAGCCTGCCTTCATGAAGTTGCCCACGTTTGTTCGCCGTCGTCGCCATCTGCTGTTGGGCCTCGCACTCGCTGTTGCGGCGGTGCCCTTGGCCCTGGAAGTGGTCGAAAACCGCGTTCAACCTGTCGACGGTACCCAGACCCTGGTGTTTCTGCGCCATGCCGAAAAACCCGGCGAAGGGTTGGGGCAGTTGAACTGTCAAGGCCTCAACCGCGCGCTGGACCTGGCCAGGCTGCTGCCCGAGCGCTTCGGCAAAGCCGATTTCGTCTTCGCCGCCAACCCGACACGAGAGGTCGAGGAAGGCGTCGATGACCAGCGTTACAGCTACATCCGCCCACTGATGACCATCACCCCGAGCGCGATACGTCTCGGCTTGCCGGTGAATATCGATTACGGTGCGAACGATACCGATGAGCTCGCGGATGAGTTGCTCAGCGGCAAATACCGCAACGCCACTGTCTACACTGCCTGGTCCCATGGTTACCTGCCGGAGCTGATCAATACCATCGCCGGCAAGGCGCTGGGTGAGGACCGGGTGATCACCGAGGACTGGCAGGGCGACGATTTCGACACCCTGTATGTACTGACCCTGACCTGGCGCGACGGCAAGGCCAGCCTGCTCAGCCGCAACGTACGCCAGGGCCTGGATGGCGGTGCGCACAGCTGCCCGACCTGATTTGTGGTCACTGTCCTGGCAACCAAGCTGAAACATCGGGCAAGTGTGGGTGCTGCTGGGTTTGGTGCTGCTGGTCTGTCGGCCTTGTGGGGGGCTCGGCGCTTGGCCTGGATGACAAGGCGACTGCGCTGCTCCTATCGCCGGCAAGCCGGCTCCCACCGCGTGGGCTGCCCCCAGGAAGTTGGACAGCAATCCAATGCCTTGGGGCAGCCCAGTGGCCGGCGGTGCTGCTGGTCTGTGGGGGCGGGAATGCGCCTTGGCGCTTACCGGCCGAATCGCATCGGCCAGCCCACGACTTTCTTCGCCCGCGGGGTGGCATAGGTCCGCACCTTGGAGGTGCTCAGCCCCATCCGCACCAACGACTCGGCAATGGTCACCGCCGCGCTCACGCCATCGACCACCGGCACCCCGGTGCGCTGACGAATCTGCTCATCCAGCCCGGCCATGCCGCCACAGCCCAGGCAGATCACCTCGGCCTTGTCATCGCGCACCGCCCGCTCGGCTTGTTCGACGATCGCCTGCACTGCACGCTGTGGGTCCTCCTCCAGTTCCAGCACGGCAAGGCCACTGGCGCGCACCGAGGCGCAGCGGTCGTACAACCCCGAAAGCCTCAGGCGGTCTTCGATCAGCGGCACGGTACGGTCCAGGGTGGTCACCACCGAGTAGGCGTGGCCCAGATACAGTGCCGTGCTGGCGGCGGCATCGGTGATGTCCACCACCGGCACGTTCAGCAGTTCCTGCAGGCCTTCGCGGCCATGTTCGCCGTAGCCGGCCTGGATCACGGCATCGTACGGCCCCTCATAAGCCAGCACGCGGTCCATGACGGCGATGGCAGCCAGGTAGCTCTCGAAATTGCCCTCCACCGACTCGGCACCGAACCAGGGGGTCAGGCCGATGATCTGCGTGTCGGGGCCCGCCACGCTGCGGGCTTGCTCGGCGATGGCCTCGGTGATGGCTTCGGTGGTGTTGACGTTGGCGATCAGAATACGCATGAGCACTGCTCCTTGATCAGTGGCTGCTGTGGTCGACGGCGATGCATTCGCCGCTGACATCAGCGTATTGACGGTTGCGAGGGGCGATCAGCAGGTACAGCGCGGCGGCGATGCCGGCACCGATCAGCCAGGAAAACGGCGCGATGGCATGGAAGTTGGGCACCAACGCCAGGACGATGGCCAGCAGCGCTGCCGGCAGGAACGCGGCGACGGCCCGCAGGTTGATGCCCTTGCTGTAGTGGTAAGCCCCGGCCGGATGTTCGCTGTACAGCTCCGGCACGTTGATGCAGCCTTTGCGCAGCAGCCAGTAGTCGGCCATGATCACCCCGTACAGTGGGCCCAGCAGGGCGCCCAGGCCAGACAGGAAATAGACGATCACCAGCGGGCTGTTGTAGAGGTTCCATGGCAGGATCAACACGGCCACGGTGGCGCTGATCAGCCCTGCGCGGCGGAAGTTCAGGTGCCGCGGCGCCAGGTTGCTCAGCACGAAGGCCGGGGCGACGAAGTTGGCCATGATGTTCACCGCCACGGTGACGATCAGGAAGGCCAGGCAGCCGAGGACCAGGAAGGCCGTATTGGGGATGCTGGCAACGATCTGGGTCGGGCTGTCGATGATCTGGCCGTTGATCTGGAACTGTGCGCCGCACAGCACCACGGTGATCAGCGCGAAGACCACGATGTTCACCGGCAGGCCCCAGAAGTTGCCGACGCGGATGGTCTTGCGGCATGGCGAGGAACGGGCGAAATCGCAGAAGTTGAGCACCAGGGTGCCGTAGATCGCCAGCCACAGCGCGCCGCCGGCGAATATGTTGCGCCACATCTCGTAACCGGTCAGCGGCTCGGCCACCGACCAGGCGATACGCGCATCGGCCTTGAAGTACATGAACACCGCCAGGCTGGCGACGGTCAGCAGGATCACCGGGCCGGCGAATGCCTCGTAGCGGCGCACCATCTCCATGCCGTAGGCGAGGATCACCAGTTGCACCAGCCAGATTGCCACGAAGCACACCCAGCCCAGGCTCGACAGGCCGAGGATGCTGTCTTGGTCATAACTGGCCAGTTGCGGCCACACCGCCGTCAGCAGCACGCGTAGCACCACTGAAGCCAGGTAGGTCTGGATGCCGAACCAGGCGATGGCGATCACAGCACGGATCAGCGCGGGAATTTGCGCGCCATGAATGCCGAAGGCAATGCGGCTGATTACCGGGAATGGCACGCCGGTCTTCTGCCCCATGTAGCCGGAAAGGTTCATGAAGAAGTACACCAGCGCGGCGCCGATCGCCAAGGACAGGAGAATCTGCCAGCCGCCGAGGCCAAGCGCGAACAAGCCCATGGCGAAGGAGTAGTTGGCAATGTTGTGCACATCGTTGGTCCACAGCGCGAAGATGCTGTAGCGCCCCCAGCGGCGGCCTTCGATACGCGTCGGCGCCAGGTCGCGGTTATGCAGGCGCGGGCTGAGTTCAAGTTGCGGCGCATGGCCGGCCAGGGAGGACGAGGGGTGGGTGCTGGCGACGGATAGTTCAGGGGCAAGGTCGAGGCTGGTACTCATTCCGGCAGGCTCCTGATGCACGTGGACTGCGATGAGCGGGCATGCGCACGGGCTCGCCATCTCGTCAGTGCAGCGTTGGCATCACTGGGTTCTGGGCGCGGCGGCCGGGTTGGGGCGGCGTCGCGGGTTCTTGTGTATTTATGTTTTGTTTAACTTGTATACAAAACACGAACACACAAAAGCGAGTTCCATGCCAGGCGAGGAACGTACTTCAAGTTGCGTTTACTTCAAAACTATCGCTTTGAACGCTAAGTTGATGAATTGAGTGAACTATAAATTGACCATTTGAACAGGTTTAATTTTATTCATGCATAATTAGTTGATCATTTGGTCAGATTTAGTTGCGCAACGTATGTAACGTATTGGGGCATTGCTAGCACTTATGCACACAAAAATGGCACTTAAGGTGACGTTTGTGTGTACAGACGTGGGTCAGGTTTTCCGGCGCTTCAATTCATCGGCGGCAAGCGCCGCTTCACCGGGCTTTTCTTGATGATCGCCGTGTTGGTTTCAGCGAGCACATTGATACGGTCGAGCAGGGTGTCGAGCTGTTCCATCGACCGCACATGCAGCCGGGCAATGAAGCAATCCTCGCCCGTTACCTTGTCGCACTCGGTGAACTCGGGAATCGCGATAATCTGCCGTTCCACCTCCTGCAGCTGCCCGGGCAGCGGGCGAATGCGTACGATGGCCTGCAATTGGTAACCAAAGCAGCGCGGATCGACATCCACGGTGTAACCGCGCAGTACGCCGCGCTCTTCCAGGCGGCGCAGGCGTTCGCTGACGCTGGGTGCAGACAGGCCACTGATGTGCGCCAGCGCTTTGAGTGAGCGGCGGGCGTCTTCCATCAGGGCGTTGATCAGGAGCTGGTCGATGGCATCGGTCATATACGCCTCATAAGGGCCAATTGGTGGTTTGCCTTGATAGTAAAGGCTGAAGAGGCATTTTTCCTTGGTTATCCGCTGGAGGGCCCACTGCGAGCCTCTGCATACTGTCCGTCATCGTCAGGGGAGGTGTGAGATGGACAGTTCGTTGCGCCGTGGCTCGCTGGAAATGGTCGCTGCCATGCTGATTTCCGGGACTATCGGCTGGTTCGTGCTGGTATCGGGGCAGCCGGTCCTGGAAGTGGTGTTCTGGCGGTGTGTGTTTGGCACCGGCACGTTGCTGCTGGTCTGTGCGGCGCTCGGCTTTCTCAAACCTGGTGTGATCAGCCGCACGGCCTTGCTCTTGGCAATCGCCAGCGGCGTGGCCATCGTCGGCAACTGGGTGTTGCTGTTCGCCTCCTATTCGCGGGCGTCGATCGCGATCGGCACCGCGGTGTACAACGTGCAGCCGTTTCTGCTGGTGGGGCTGGCGGCAGTGTTTCTGGGCGAGAAGATCACTGTGGCCAAGGTCACCTGGCTGAGCGTGGCGTTCCTCGGCATGCTGGCCATCGTCAGCGCCCATGGCGCAGGGCAGGGCAGCGGTGAAGAGTACCTGCTGGGCATTGCCCTGGCGCTGGGGGCGGCGTTTCTTTATGCCATTGCCGCGTTGATCATCAAGCGCCTGAACGGCACGCCACCGCATCTTATCGCTCTGATCCAGGTAGCGACCGGGGTGTTGCTGTTGGCGCCGTGGGTCAGGCCGGGCGGTCTGCCTGGCGAGCCCTCGGCCTTGGCCAGCCTGGTGATGCTGGGCGTGGTGCACACCGGGCTGATGTATGTGTTGCTGTACAGCGCCATCCAGCGCCTGCCCACGGCATTGACCGGCGCCCTTTCATTCATCTACCCGATCGCCGCGATTCTGGTCGACTGGGTGGCCTTTGGGCACCGCCTGGTGCCGTTGCAATGGCTCGGTGTGGCGTTGATCTTGCTGGCGGCGGCGGGCATGCAGCAGGGGTGGTGGTTCCGTTCGGCGCCGATCACTGCCAAAGGCCAGTGAGGCGCGGTTGCGCGCCCCACCAGCAGCCTCGCGGGGTAGAATGCTTCCTTTTATTTGCTTGCGACCCGCCATGACTTCGCCGATCCACACGCTCGAACAGCATCTGCTTACCGCCCTCGACCCCGCACCGCAGGAAACCCGTCGCCTGTTTCACGGCCGCGGCCGTTGCTGGCCGGGGCTGGAGCAGGTCACCGTCGACTGGTTGCAGGGCGTGCTGTCGGTAGCGCTATTCCGTGAGCCAGCCGCAGGCCAGCTGGCCGAATTGCAGGCCATGCTGCGCACCCTCGCCGAGCGCCCGCAGTGGACCGGCCAAGCGATCCTCATCCAGCACCGTTACTTGCCGGACAGCCCGGGTGAGTGGTTGTGGGGCGAGCCGTGCCAGCAGCGCGAAGTGGTCGAAGATGGCCTGACCTATTTGCTCGACCTGGGCGTGCGGCAGAACAACGGTCTGTTCCTCGACATGCGTTACGGCCGCCGATGGGTACGTGAACAGTCGGCGGGCAAGCGTGTGCTCAACCTGTTCGCCTACACCTGCGGCTTTTCGGTCGCGGCGATCGCCGGTGGTGCCGAGCAGGTGGTCAATCTGGACATGGCCAAGTCGGCGCTTTCGCGTGGCCGCGACAACCACCGGCTCAATGGCCACGATGCATCACGGGTGGCGTATCTGGGGCATGAGTTGTTCAAGTCGTGGGGTAAGGTGCGCAAGTACGGGCCTTACGATTTGATCATCATCGACCCGCCCACCTTCCAGAAAGGCAGTTTCGTGCTGACCCAGGATTACGCGAAGATCCTGCGGCGCTTGCCAGAGCTGCTGACCAAGGGTGGCACTGTGCTGGCGTGCGTGAACGATCCGGGCATCGGGCCGCAGTTTCTGATCGACGGGATGGCGGAGCAGGCCCCAGCGTTGGCTTTCGTGGAGCGTTTGGATAACCCGCCGGAGTTTCCGGATGCCGATCCGGCGGGTGGCTTGAAGGCCTTGGTGTTTCGCGATGAATCACCAGCCTGATGTAGTCGGGAAGCTTCACTTGGGCGCAATGATGGCGCTCAAGTGAAAGCAGCACGCGATTACGGGTTGGTATAGATCTGGTCGAACACGCCGCCATCGTTGAAGTGGGTTTTCTGCACGGTGCGCCAGTCACCGAAGGTTTTTTCCACCGACAGGAAATCGACCTTGGGGAAGCGGTCGGTGTACTTGGCCAGTACCGTTGCGTCACGCGGACGCAGGTAATTCTGTGCGGCGATTTCCTGGGCTGCCGGCGACCACAGGTACTTGAGGTATTCCTCGGCCACGGCCTGGGTGCCCTTCTTGGCTACCACCTTGTCGACCACACTGACCGGTGGTTCGGCCTCGGCCGACACGCTCGGGTAGACCACTTCGAACTGGTCGCGGCCGAATTCGCGGGCGATCATTTCGGCTTCGTTCTCGAAGGTCACCAGCACATCGCCGATCTGGTTGGTCATGAAGGTGGTGGTAGCAGCGCGACCGCCGGTATCCAGTACCGGTGCCTGCTTGAACAGCTTGCCGACGAAGTCACGGGCCTTGGCCTCGTCACCGCCTTGCTTGAGCACATAGCCCCAGGCCGACAGGTAGGTGTAGCGGCCGTTACCCGAGGTCTTCGGGTTGGGCACGATTACCTGCACGCCGTCCTTGAGCAGGTCGGGCCAGTCTTTCAGGGCTTTGGGGTTACCCTTGCGCACGATGAACACAGTGGCCGAGGTGAACGGCGCGCTGTTGTTGGGCAAACGGGTGACCCAATCGTCCGGCACCAGCTTGCCGATGTCGGCAAGCGCGTTGATGTCGGTGGCCATGTTCATGGTGATGACATCGGCCGGCAGGCCATCGATCACCGCGCGCGCCTGCTTGCTCGAGCCGCCGAACGACATCTGTACGTTGACCTTCTCGTCATGCTCGGCTTCCCAGTGCTTCTGGAAGGCCGGGTTGTAGTCTTTGTAGAAGTCACGCATCACGTCGTAGGACACATTCAACAGGGTCGGGGCGGCGTGGGCCAAGTTGCCCAGCGCCAGGCCGGCCGCCAGCAGCGAGGCGGTGAATAGCTTTTTCACGAAGCATTCCTTGTTAGGGTTCAGAGGGTTGGCAGTGTGCCAGTGACTATAGCCGTTCGCTTCGCGGCGATTAAAGACCGAATGGCTCTTTGCTTATGCGCGCGCCCAGGCGGGTGTTAGGTATCTAACCACTTTCAGCCCTGGGCCATACCTAAGCTCGCGCCTCCCGAAGGAGGAGCGCGCCATGACTTACCAAACCGACCCGCAGCCCGATGGACTTGCCCTGGAACAGGCCTTCCAGGATCAATTGATTGCCGCACGCCTGCCCCAGTGGCTGCGAGCAGCCCGCGCCGAACATTTGCCGGGCCTGAGTGAGGCGTTGCGCCAGAGCCTGGCCTTGCGTCAGCAACTCAGTGCAGTGCTTGCACGCCTGGAAGGTATCGACAGTTTCGCGAAAAGCCGTCTGGAGCAGGCCTTGGAAGGGCCCGATGGCGAGCCTTTCAACGTGCATCTCTGGTCCTTCATTGCCGGCCACCGTGAACCGGTGATCAATGCACAGCCTGTGGGCGTGCACCTTACCGAACTGGTGTATGACGACATGCCGCTGCTGGAAGCGGCGCTGCGCAATTTCACTGAAGATCAAGCCGAGGAGGGCGGCCAGCCGCGGGGTAACCGGCTGACCAGTGCGCGTAAAGGCGCAGCCAAACCACCGTCGGCCGTGGCGTTTGCCAAGCTGTGTCGCAGCCTCGACCTGGGCGGTCAATATCAGGCTCACCTCAACAGCGTGCTGCTGGCGCCGACGGCCCAGGGCGCAAGCGTCGCGATGCTGTTGGGTAACGCCCAACGCCTGCAAATGCTGGTGGAGGCCTACAAGGCCAGGCAGCGGGGTGTACTCGACGACGACGAACTGCAGATGATTGTGGGGTTATGCCGCGACGGCATGCCGCCGCGCCTGCAAGGCGATCCGGTGGTGGCCAGGCAACTGAGCCTGGTGGGCTGTACCCTGGAGCAGATAGTGCTGCTGGACGTTATCGAGGAGGGTTGGGTTCGCAACACCACCCGGCGTTTGCTGGCGTACGTGCCGGATGATCCCCATGGGCCGTGGTGTGTGTCCAGCAGCCTGCGGCATCTGGCCAATGACCTGGGCCGGCGCCTACGTACGCGTGACTACCAGCGGTTCTTCAGCCGCTTCGTGCGGCGTCGGGACAGCCAGGCATTTTTCTCTGTGATCATCCCGGCTTACGCTGATCTGGCGGATTGGGCCAATTACGACCTTGATGAGCACATGCAGGCCCTGCGCCTGCCATTGTTCGAAACCCTGGGCACGGCGCGTATCGCGCAGATCAAGGATGACGCGGCGATGATCGCCGCCCCTGTCGCCAGCATCGACCGGGCCGTGCAGCAGGCCCACGACCAACGCCTTGCCGCAGAGGGCTGGGCGCTGCTGAACCTGGCCGGCCTGTTCATTCCGGTGATCGGCACAGGTTTGCTGGCATTCACTGCATGGGGCTTGCTCAAGGAAGTGTTCCATGGCGTCGAGGCCTGGCATGAAGGCGACACCAGCGCGGCGCTCGATCACGTGACCCATGTCGCTACCGACCTTGCCGTGATGGGCGCCACTGCTGTCGGTGTGGGGGTGGCACTGCGTACCTGGCGGCGGTCGCTGAGGGTGGACAGCTTGCTGGCTGAGCAACTGGAAGACGGTAGTACCCGGCTGTGCCGTCCGGTATTGGCCGATTACCGCAGTGTGCCACCCCTGCAGGCGCACGTGGATGAAGAGGGCGTGCATCGGCTCGATGGCCGCGCCTGGGTCGAGATGGAGGGCCACTGCTACCCCGTGGTGCAGCATGGCGCACAGGGTGAGTGGCAGCTACGCCCGCGTGACGGGTATGGCCCGCAGCTGTGCCACAACGGCGCGGGGGCGTGGCGCCTGTGGTTCGAGCAGCCGGCGCACTGGGACGACCGCTATGGTTTGTTTCGCCGGCTTGGTGGACGCCTGCACGCGTTGGATGATGAGCGGATCGAGCAGATTCTGCTGATCCACGACCTGCACGCCGATCATCTGCGCGCCCTGCATGTCGAGGGCCAGGCCCCCGACGCTGTGCTGCTCGACAGCGCCGAACGCTTTGTGCTGGACCGGCGTATCAGCGTACTGATCGAGCGCCTGCGCGCCGGGCAGCCGGTGGACGACGCTGCGCTCTTGCAGCAAGCACGCGCATTGCCTGGTGGCCAGGGGCTGGGCGAGCAGGCGTTGGCCGAGCTGGCCGCCGCTCGCCGTCGGTTGCTCTTCCAGCAGGCCTACGCCGCTACCCAGCCTCCATCGAGTGCAGAAACCGCAGTTCTGCGTCGCGTCTTTCCAAGCCTGCATGAATCGGCGGCACGCGCGTTGTGGCGCACTGCTCACTTGGCAGACCGCGAGCGGCTGGTGGACAGCGGGCGCGTGGCGTTGAGGCTTGCTGAGGCGGCGCGCGTGCATGTTCGGCGGATTCGTCAGGTCAGGGTGTTCGAAGCGTTCTACCTGGAAGTGGAGCAGCAGTTGGACCTTGCCCGGGTGGCGCTTGCCATGCTCAGGCACTTGCCAGCGGGCGGTGGCGTGCGCTGGGCCTTGTTCGATGGCGATGCCGGTGCCCCCTTGCTGGTCACCGGGGAAGGCGGCCCTGAATGTGCGATCCGCCATGAAGATGGCCAGTTTCGCCGCCTGGATGGCGCAGGCCAGCCGCTGGGCCAGGCTGGCGAGCTGTTCGAGGTCATGGCCTCTGCCTATGACGATCACCTGCGCGATACGTTGGGGGTCGGCGAGCCATTCGCCCACAACTTGCGCGTACTGCTCAGCCGCCAGGCCGTAGCGCATCGTGCCGAGGTCACTCAGCTGTTGGGTGAACAACCCTCGCGCGGCTGGTTTCGCCTGCCGCAGCGCCAGCTCGATGGTCGTCTGGGGTACCCGCTGAGCGGGCGGCGTGGAAGGCCTCCACAAGGGTTGTTTGCCTCAGTGCGCAATTTGTATCCAGGCTTCTCCGACGAGCAGATACTGGCCTGGATCGAAGGCCTGCGCACCTCAGGCAGCGATGTCCATGGGGAAATCACCCGGCTGGGCAACGAGCTTGCGGCGTTGCGCGAACGGCTGCAGCAGTGGGAGCGTCAGGCAACATCACGGGGCCTGCGAGAAGAGCGCCGTTATTTCCGGCGTTGCCTGATCGACTGCTGGCAGCGGCGGATTACTGCGGGGGTGAACGATATCCAGGCGCCGCAGAGTTTCCGCTTTGCCATGTTCGCTGCCATGCCTGGCCAGTTGCCCGAACTGCCCTCCCACGTCAGGTTTTCCCATATTTTTGAACTGGCGTTGCTGGGGATGCAGCTAGAGGATATTCCCGTGGCATTCCTGGGCGCTTTTCCAGAGCTTCGCATCCTTGAGCTCAGTGGCAATCGCCTGAGCCGAGTGCCGGCGGCGATCGCCCAGATGCCCAGCCTGAACGAGCTGGACCTGTTCAACAACCGCATCGTGCTCGACCCGGAACAGGCGGGCATCCTCGCCCATTGCGAGTCCCTGGAGTACCTCAACCTGTCGTTCAACCCTTTGGGCCGCGGTTTTTCTCTGCGCGCGCTGCCTCGGCTGCGACGGCTGTATTTGCGCAATACCGGCCAGACGGAGTTGCCGCCCGGGGTGCTGCGTTGCCCCGACCTGCTGCAAGCCGACTTGCGCGACAACCGTATCGCCACATTGCCTGCAAGCTATTATCGGGCACCGGTATGGAGCCGGCGCATGCTCATGCTCTGGGGCAACCCGTTGAACGATCACGACCTTGAGGGCCTGCAGACGTCGATGCCACACCTGGACATGGAAGCGCAACCGGGGACCACGTTCTTGCGTCAGCGCTGGCTGGACAGCGCCAACGTGCTGGCACGTGACGAACTGTCGGCGTGCTGGGAGGCGCTGGAGATGGAGCCCGGTGGCGACGACTTCTTCCGGTTGCTGGGCCGCTTGCTGGACACCGCAGAGTTCAGGCAGAACGGCGAAGCATTGGCGGAGCGGGTGTTCATCATGCTGCAGGCCATGCAGGAGCACGCCAGCCTGCGAGAGATGTTGTTCCATCAGGTCAACCAGCAACTCACTTGCCAGGACAGCGTGGCGTTGTGTTTCAGCAACCTGGAACTGAGCATGCTGGTCTGGCGTGCGCGTATCGAGGCCGGGAGTGGCGATCAGCAGGGCGCCTTGCTGCACCTGGGCCGACAACTCTGGCGGTTGGATGAGGTCGACCGCATCGTTGTGCAAGACATTCAAGCTCGCCGCGCCGCAGGCGCCGATCCGGATGAGATCGAAGTGGGCCTGGCCTATCGCGTGGCCTTGCGTGATGCACTCGATCTGCCCGCCCAACCTGGGAGCATGCTGTTTACCGCAGTGGCCGGCGTGGGGCCTGAACGCGTGGAGGCGGCGCGAGCGCGGGTGCAGGCAAACGAGACAGATGAGCAGATTGCCGTCTCACTGGCTCAGCGCGAATTCTGGCAGGAGCATCTGCAGCGCACGCAGGCAGCACGCCTGGAGGCGGCCGATGCGCCCTTCCACACGCGCATGCAAGCATTGCTGGAGCGCGCCGATTCGGTACCCGAGGCCGAATACCTGGCCAGGGTCGGGGTCGTCCACGCCGAGCGCCAGGCAGCGCGTAGCGACGTGCTGCTGGCGCTGACACGCGAGGCGCTGGCGCAGGATCAGTCGCGCTTGCCGAACAGTGCCTGACCACAGCGCGAGCAGAATGCCGCGTCGTGGCCGTGCGTGCTTTTCTGGCAGTTTGGGCAGTCGTGGTGCAACTGTTCTCCCCGCATGGCATTGGCCAGTTCGGCCGTGAAAATCCCGGTGGGCACGGCGATGATCGAATAACCGGTGATCATCACCAGCGAAGACAGCACCTGCCCCAGCGGCGTCTTGGGCACGATGTCGCCGAAGCCCACTGTGGTGAGGGTGACGATCGCCCAATAGATGCCTTTGGGGATGCTGGTAAAACCGTGCTCCGGCCCCTCGATCACATACATCAAGGTGCCGAACACAGTCACCAGTGTCGATACGCTGAGCAGAAACACGATGATCTTCTGCTTGCTGCCGCGCAGTGCCGCCATCAGGTAATTGGCTTGGTTCAGGTACTGGCCAAGCTTGAGCACCCGGAAAATCCGCAGCATGCGGATTACCCGGATGATCAGCAGGTACTGCGCGTCGCTGTAGTACAGGGCGAGGATCCCGGGCACGATCGCCAGCAGGTCGACCAGGCCATAGAAGCTGAAGGCGTAGCGCATGGGCTTGGGCGAGCAGTACAGGCGGGTGATGTACTCGGCCAGAAAAATCGCGGTAAAGCCCCATTCGATACCCGCCAACAGGCCTGCGTAGTTCTGGTGCACCTCATCGATACTGTCGAGGATGACGGTGACCAGGCTGGCCAGGATGATCAGCAGCAGCGTCTTGTCGAAGCGCCGGCCGGCGACGGTGTCGGTCTGGAAAACGATGACGTAGAGCCGTTCGCGCAGGCTCGTAGGGTTATTCATGGGCTCGTTCCACAAAAGCAATGGGGTGAGCCTAGGGGTTGCGTTTCAGCTGTGCAAGCGGCTGGCATTGCGTTGCCTGGGTTGTGCCAGGTGGCTGCCCAAGTGCATCAGCCAAGAGGCGGCGACGAACGGTGCGGTCAGGCCGGGAGCCGGTAGCAGCTTGAACAGCGATTGCAGCACTACCGCCAAGGCAATCGCCAGCAGGGTCACCCAGGGCTTTTCACCCTGTCTGCTGAAGGCCAGCGCGGCCAGTGCGGCGTTGAAGCCGTGCAGACCCAGCCAGGCAGATTGCGCTTCGGCGAACAAGCCCACGCTGCCACCGATGGCCGAGCCGATGACAGCCCACATCGCGGCATAGGGATTGGCGACGAACATGCCGACAATGATCAGTACGCCGGCCAATGGCTGGTCGAGCAGAAAAATCTGACCTACTCCCCGCGCCACGGCATACAGCGGGTCGGCTTCGACGAAGCCGCCGGGCGAGGGGTTGGCGAACAGCAGCACGGCCCAGCCCAGCAGCACGAACGGTGCGGTATAGGCAATCAGCAGCTTGCCGCCGCGCTTGCGCCACTGGTGGGTAATGATGCTGGACAGCCCGCCAGCAGCGATGATCAGTGGCGGCAGAATGGCCGACCAGGGCAGCACGGCGCTGATCAGCAGGCCGATCAGCACGCCGTTGTAGCTGTACAGCCCGGCCTGACGGTCAGCGCGGTCGTAGCCGCGGGCCTGGGCGGTGAGCAGGCCGGCCAGGGCGCCGAGCAGGGCGCCGCCGACCAGGTTGGGGGCGGTCAGCAGAATGGCCAGCAGGCAGCACAGGCCGCACAGGGGATTGCGCAGCAGCAGCACCTGGCTGAAGCCGTTGAGCAGCGCCGTGGCCCAGTCGGGGCACGGGTTGACGAAATTTTTGGTGTACATGGGCAGTCGGCAAGGTTGATGGAAGAGCGGTGGGCCTCTTTGGGCCTCGGTTTTCCGCGTGTCTGTCGTTGCAGTGCCAGGGGAGGGCGTTGCTTGAAGCCACTCAGTCAAGCGCTTTGCAGCCGCTTCACGGCCCGCCGCCGGCAAGCCAGCTTCCACCAGGGGCCGCGCAGTTCTTGAGGCCTGCGCAGTACCTGTGGAGCTGGCTTGCCAGCGATGGGCTGCGTAGCAGCCCTGCTAGCGAAACTGGCGCAAAGCGCCCCCGACCCCCTCAGATCAAGGTCTCGATCCGCAGGCTGTTGGTCGACCCCGGCTTGCCGAACGGCACACCGGCAGTGATCAGCAAGGTGTCACCACGGCTTGCCATACCCTGCGCCTGGGCGATTTCCAGTGCGGTGGTGACCACTTCATCCACCTGGCGCAAACGGTCATTGACCACCGAGTGCACGCCCCAGGTCACGCTCAGGCGGCGGGCGGTGACCAGGTTCGGCGTCAGGTTGAGGATCGGCGCCCGTGGCCGCTCGCGTGCGGCGCGCAGGGTCGAGGCGCCCGACTCGCTGTAGTTGACCAGCACCGCCACCGGCAGGATGCCGCTGATGCGGCGGATCGCGCAGCTGATTGCGTCCGACACAGTAGCTTCAGCCTTGGGCCGGCCAACGTCGAGCTGGGCCTGGTAGTCCGGGCCGTTCTCCACCTGGCGGATGATCTTGCTCATCATCTGCACCGCTTCCAGTGGGTAATCACCTGAGGCGGTCTCAGCCGACAGCATCACCGCATCGGCGCCCTCGGCCACGGCATTGGCCACATCAGTGACTTCAGCGCGGGTCGGGGCCGGCGAGAAACGCATGGATTCGAGCATCTGCGTGGCCACCACTACCGGTTTACCCAGCTGACGGCAGGTGCCGATGATGCGTTTCTGGATTTGCGGCACGCTTTCGGCCGGCACTTCCACGCCAAGGTCACCGCGGGCCACCATGATCGCGTCTGCCAGTTCGGCTATGGCTTGCAGTTGTTCGACTGCCGATGGCTTCTCGATCTTGGCCATCAAGTAGGCGCGATCGCCAATCAGCTGGCGTGCTTCGACGATGTCCTCAGGGCGCTGCACGAACGACAGGGCCACCCAGTCCACGCCCAGTTCCAGGCCAAAGGCCAGGTCGCGGCGGTCCTTTTCAGTCAGCGGGGAGAGGTCGAGTACTGCTTGCGGTACGTTGACGCCCTTGCGGTCGGACAGCTCGCCACCGTTCAGCACTTCGGTGTCGATGGCGTCGTCGTGCTTGGCGGTGACGCGCAGGCGCAGCTTGCCGTCGTCCAGCAACAGGTCCATGCCGGGCTCAAGGGCTGCGATGATTTCAGGGTGTGGTAGGTTGACCCGGCGGCTGTCGCCCGGGGTCTTGTCCAGGTCCAGGCGCAGGGCCTGGCCGCGTTGCAATTGCACCTTGCCCTCGGCGAAGCGGCCCACGCGCAGCTTCGGCCCCTGCAGGTCCATGAGGATACCCAGCGGGTAGTTCAATTGCTGCTCGACTTCACGGATCCACTGGTAACGCAGGGCGTGGTCGGCGTGTTCGCCGTGGCTGAAGTTGAGGCGGAAGATGTTCACCCCGGCTTCCACCAGCTGGCGGATGTCGTCGATGCCGCTGATCGCAGGGCCCAGGGTGGCGAGGATTTTGACTTTCTTATCAGGCGTCATGATTGTGCAGTCTCAAGGATCAGGATGGCGCGGAAGTCGTTGACGTTGGTGCGGGTAGGCTCTGTGACGATCAGCGCATCGAGTGCCGCGAAATAGCCGTAGCCGTTGTTGTTGTCCAGCTCGTCGCTGGCCGACAGGCCCAGTGCCTCGGCGCGGGCGAAGCTGTCTGGCGTCATGAAGGCGCCGGCGTTTTCTTCCGAGCCGTCGATGCCGTCGGTGTCACCGGCCAGGGCATACACGCCCGGCAGGCCCTTGAGGCTTTCGGTGAGGCTGAGCAGGAACTCGGCATTGCGCCCGCCACGGCCATTACCGCGTACGGTGACAGTGGTTTCTCCGCCAGAAAGGATCACGCAGGGCGCCTTCAGCGGCTGCCCGTGCTGGACGATCTGCCGGGTGATACCCGCGTGCACCTTGGCCACTTCGCGTGACTCGCCTTCCAGGTCGCCGAGGATCAGCGGGCTGAAGCCGGCCTGGCGGGCGTGTACTGCAGCGGCTTCAAGCGATTGCTGGGGCTTGGCGATCAGCTGGAAGTGGCTGCGGGCCAGGGCCGGGTCATCGGCCTTGACGGTTTCCGAGGCCGGGTCGTTGAGCCAGTCGATGACCGCTTTGGGCGCTTCGATGTTGTAGCGCTTGAGGATCGCCAGGGCATCGGCCGAGGTACTTGGATCGGCCACGGTAGGGCCGGAAGCGATGACCGTGGCCAGGTCGCCAGGGACATCGGAGATTGCATAGGTGTAGACCGTGGCGGGCCAGCAAGCCTTGGCCAGGCGGCCGCCCTTGATCGCCGAGAGATGCTTGCGCACGCAGTTCATCTCGCCGATGGTGGCGCCGGATTTGAGCAGCGCCTTGTTGATGTGTTGCTTGTCGGCCAGGGTCAGGCCTTCGGCTGGCAGCGCCAGCAGGGCAGAACCACCGCCGGAGAGCAGGAAGATGACACGGTCGTCTTCGTTCAGGTTGCTGACCAGCTCCAGCACGCGTTTGGCCACAGCCAGGCCAGCGGCGTCGGGGATCGGGTGGGCGGCTTCGACCACTTCGATCTTCTGGCAGTTGGCGCCGTGGCCGTAACGTGTGACAACCAGCCCGGACACTTCGCCCTGCCAGCTCTTCTCGACCACTTCGGCCATGGCTGCAGCGGCTTTGCCGGCGCCGATGACGATGACCCGGCCGCTACGGTCGGCGGGCAGGTAGGGTTCGAGGACTTGACGGGGGTGGGCGGCAGCGATGGCTGTGTCGAACAGGTCGCGGAGAAGTTTTTGCGGATCGACCGACATGGCAGGCTCCCAATTATTGTTGTTCTGCAGAATCGAAAACGCCCCTGGAACTGCCTCCGTGCAGGCCGAACCAGGGGCGGTCCCCAGAGCTGCAAGCTTCAAGCTACAAGCCACAAGTAAAAGCAGACCTGCTTTTGCTTGCCGCTCGAGGCTTACAGCTTGAAGCTTATTTCTCGCCGCGGATCGAGAAGTTGGCCATGTGTTCCAGGCCTTTGATCAGCGCCGAGTGGTCCCAGTTGCCGCCGCCCAGTGCCACGCAGGTGCTGAACACTTGCTGGGCATTGGAGGTGTTGGGCAGGTTGATGCCCAGTTCCTTGGCGCCTTGCAGGGCCAGGTTCAGGTCCTTCTGGTGCAGGTTGATGCGGAAGCCTGGGTCGAAGGTGCCTTTGATCATGCGCTCGGCGTGCACTTCGAGGATTTTCGACGAGGCGAAACCGCCCATCAGTGCTTCACGTACCTTGGCAGGGTCCGCGCCGTTCTTGGCGGCGAACAGCAGGGCTTCACTGACGGCCTGGATGTTCAGGGCGACGATGATCTGGTTGGCGACCTTGGCCGTCTGGCCGTCGCCATTGCCGCCGACGCGGGTGATGTTCTTGCCCATGGCCTCGAACAGCGGCAGGGCGCGTTCGAAGGCTTTCGGGCAGCCACCGACCATGATGCTCAGGGTCGCGGCCTTGGCACCGACCTCACCACCGGACACCGGGGCGTCCAGGTAGGCGGCACCGGTGGCCTTGATCTTCTCGGCAAAGGCCTTGGTGGCGGTCGGCGAGATCGAGCTCATGTCGATCACGACCTTGTTCGGGCCCACGCCTTCGGCAACGCCGTTCTGGTCGAACAGGACACTCTCGACCTGTGGGGTATCCGGCACCATGACGATGATGAACTCGGCTTCCTGGGCAACCTCTTTCGGGTTGGCCAGCGCCACGGCGCCAGCGGCGATCAGGTCAGCCGGTGCGGGCTCGTGGTGGGTGGAAACGAAAATGCTGTGACCTGCTTTTTGCAGGTTCTGAGCCATGGGCTTGCCCATGATGCCGGTGCCGAGGAATCCGATTTTAGCCATGAGAAATTACCTCTTTCATTGTTATGTGAGCAGGCGACCCGGGCCCGCCAGGAGTGGCCGGGTGTCGCGAAAGGGGCGCGCAGCGGCCCCTCGGTCTCAGTGGCGCAGGAACCTGCCGGGGCTGACCTGCAGCCCACAGGTTCTGCGGGCGTTCTTAGAGTGCGTTATGGGTTTTCAGCCAGCCCAGGCCCGCTTCGGTGGTGGTCAGCGGCTTGTACTCCGCGCCTACCCAGCCTTGGTAACCGATGCGGTCCAGGTGCTCGAACAGGAAGCGATAGTTGATCTCGCCGGTGCCCGGCTCGTTGCGGCCCGGGTTGTCGGCCAGCTGGATGTGGTTGATCAGGTTCAGGTTCGCCTGCAGGGTGCGAGCCAGGTCCCCTTCCATGATCTGCATGTGGTAGATGTCGTACTGCAGGAACAGGTTGTCGCTGCCCACTTCGGCCTGGATTTCCAGGGCCTGCTGGGTGGTGTTCAGGTAGAAGCCCGGGATGTCGCGGGTGTTGATCATTTCCATGACCAAACGAATGCCAGCGGCTTTGAGCTTGTCGGCGGCGAATTTCAGGTTGTCGACGAACGTCTTGCGCACGTCGGCGCACTGCAGGCCTTGCGGGCGAATGCCGGCCAGGCAGTTGACTTGGGTGTTGCCCAGGACCTTGGCGTATTCGATGGCCTTGTCGACACCCGCGCGGAATTCTTCCACGCGGTCGGGGTGGCAGGCGATTCCGCGCTCACCTTTGCCCCAATCACCGGCCGGCAGGTTGAACAGCACCTGGGTCAGGCCGTGGGCGTCGAGTTGCTGCTTGATGTCGGCAGCGCTGAAGTCGTAGGGAAAGAGGTATTCGACGCCGCTGAAACCAGCATCGGCGGCAGCCTTGAAGCGGGCCAGGAAGTCCTGTTCGGTGAACAGCATGGACAGGTTGGCAGCGAAGCGAGGCATGATGTGTCTCCTTGCGATGAAGGCCCCCGGCGCCCTCGGTCGGGCGCAGCGCGGGGGCGTCAGGCGATCAGTCCAGCATCGAGATGGCGGTTGGCGCGTCGTTGCCGACCAGGGCCAGGTCTTCGAACTCGTTGACCGCGTTGATCTCGGTGCCCATGGAAATGTTGGTCACGCGCTCGAGGATCACTTCCACCACGACCGGTACCCGGAACTCTTCGGCCATCTTCTGAGCCTTGAGCAGGGCCGGGGCAATTTCACCTGGCTCGAATACCCGGATGGCCTTGCAACCCAAGCCTTCGACCACGGCGACGTGATCGACACCATAGGTGGCGGCGTCGGTGGAGTTGATGTTCTCGAACGCCAGTTGTACACAGTAATCCATGTCGAAGCCACGCTGCGCCTGACGGATCAGGCCCAGGTAGGCGTTGTTCACCAGCACATGTACGTACGGCAGGTTGAACTGCGCGCCCACGGCCAGCTCTTCGATCATGAACTGGAAGTCATAGTCGCCCGACAGTGCCACGACCTTGCGTTTCGGGTCGGCTTTGACCACGCCCAGTGCCGCCGGGATGGTCCAGCCGAGCGGGCCGGCCTGGCCACAGTTGATCCAGTGGCGTGGCTTGTACACGTGCAGGAACTGCGCGCCGGCAATCTGCGACAGGCCAATGGTGCTGACGTAGCAGGTGTCCTTGCCGAACACTTGGTTCATCTCTTCGTAAACGCGCTGCGGCTTGACCGGCACGTTGTCGAAGTGGGTCTTGCGCTGCAGGCTCGCCTTACGCTGCTGGCAGTCTTCCAGCCAGGCTTTGCGGCACTGCAGCTTACCGGCGGCTTTCCACTCGCGGGCTACTTCGATGAACACGTCCAGCGCCAGGCCTGCGTCGGAGACGATACCCAGGTCCGGGGTGAACACGCGGCCGATCTGGGTGGGCTCGATGTCGACGTGGACGAACTTGCGGCCTTCGGTATAGACGTCAACGGAACCGGTATGGCGGTTGGCCCAACGGTTGCCGATGCCGAACACCAGGTCGGACTTGAGCAGGGTGGCGTTACCGTAGCGGTGCGAGGTCTGCAGGCCGACCATGCCAACCATCTGGGCGTGGTCGTCCGGGATGGTGCCCCAGCCCATCAGGGTAGGGATCACGGGCACGCCGGTCAGTTCGGCGAACTCTACCAGCTTGTCGCTGGCGTCGGCGTTGATGATGCCGCCACCGGCCACCAGCAGTGGGCGCTCGGCGTCGTTGAGCAGGGCCAGGGCTTTTTCAGCCTGCACGCGGGTGGCGCACGGCTTGTTGACGGCCAGCGGCTCGTAGGCGTCGATGTCGAATTCGATTTCGGCCATCTGCACGTCGAACGGCAAATCGATCAGCACCGGGCCTGGGCGGCCAGTGCGCATTTCGTAGAAGGCTTTCTGGAAGGCATAAGGCACTTGGCCTGGCTCCAGCACAGTGGTCGCCCACTTGGTGACGGGCTTGACGATGCTGGTGATGTCGACTGCCTGGAAGTCTTCCTTGTGCAGGCGGGCACGTGGCGCCTGGCCGGTGATGCACAGAATCGGGATGGAGTCGGCCGACGCGCTGTACAGGCCGGTGACCATGTCGGTGCCGGCGGGGCCCGAGGTGCCGATGCACACGCCGATGTTGCCTGGGTTGGCGCGGGTGTAGCCCTCGGCCATGTGCGAGGCGCCTTCAACGTGACGAGCGAGGACGTGATCGATGCCACCGACTTTTTTCAGGGCCGAGTACAACGGGTTGATGGCAGCCCCTGGGATGCCGAACGCGGTATCTACACCTTCACGGCGCATGACCAGAACGGCTGCATCGATTGCTCTCATTTTGCTCATGGGTTGTGCCTCATCGATTTTGTAATTGTATACAACTTGCTTTGTGCCAGAGTGTATTCACGGCTGGCGGTTTAGGTCAATGGGTTTTCATCGGGGGAGGTTGCTTTCGTCCGAGCGCCCATGAAAACGGCGATTTGCGTCATCGCATACGATCGTTTCAATTTATTGTATACAAAAATAATCTTACTTGTGTTCTATTTGATGGATCGTTTTTCAACTGCCTACGGGCTTCTCACAACAAGAAGAGGACCTTTCCATGAACGCTTTGAACCTGAAAGTCGCTGTCAGCCTGGTGAACGCGGCGCTGGCAGCGGGCCGCAAGATCAATGCTGCGCCGTTGACGGTGGTGGTGCTGGATGCCGGTGGGCATGTGCTGGCCCTGCAGCGCGAAGATGGCGCCAGCCTGATTCGCCCTGGGGTGGCCACGGGCAAGGCCTGGGGTGCGATTGCCTTGGGCAAGGGTTCGCGCTTGCTGGCGCTGGATGCGCAGCAGCGGCCGGCGTTTTTTGCCGCGTTGAATGGTGTGGGTGAGCGGCCGGTAGTGCCGGCGCCAGGTGGCGTGCTGATCCGTGATCAGGATGGCAAGGTGCTGGGTGCGGTAGGGATCAGCGGCGATACGTCGGATATCGACGAGCAGTGTGCGATCAGTGCGATCGAAGAGGTGGGGTTGACGGCGGATGCCGGGGTAGCGGCCTGAATTTCTGTTGGCTGTACCGGCCTCATCGCCGGCAAGCCGGCTCCCACCGGTACTCCACGATCTGGTAACTGTGGTGTACCTGTGGCAGCAACCGTCTTGCCCGATTTCTTAAAGCCGGCGCAATCCATGTGGGAGCCGGCTTGCCGGCGATAGGGCTGCAGAGCAGCCCCTCGCGTCCTGTCAGGCTGCCTCGGGCTCGCAGCCTTTGAGCACCAGCCGGATGATGGTCTCGGCTGCTGCTTCGTAATCACTGTCAGCCAGCTTGGCCTTGCCGGTGATCACTGAAATCTGCCAATCGAAGTCGGCATAGGTCTGAGTCGCTGCCCAGATGCTGAACATCAGGTGGTGCGCGTCGACCTTGGCAATCTGCCCGCGCTCGATCCAGCGTTCGATGCACTCGATGTTGTGGCGGGCCTGCTCGTTGAGCTGTTCCACCTGGTTGGGTGAGAGGTGCGGTGCACCGTGCATGATCTCGCTGGCGAACACCTTCGAAGCATGGGGCAGGTCGCGCGAAATGCGAATCTTCGAGCGGATGTAGGCACTGAGCACTTCTTTGGGGTCGCCGTCGGCATTGAACGGCGTGGAGGCCTGCATGATCGGCGCGATGATGCTCTCCAGGACCTCGCGGTAGAGGTTGTCCTTGGACTTGAAGTAGTAATACACGTTCGGCTTGGGCAGGCCGGCCTTGGCCGCGATATCGCTGGTCTTGGTGGCAGCGAAGCCCTTGTCGGCGAATTCCTCGCTGGCCGCGCGCAGGATCAGTTCCTTGTTGCGCTCGCGAATGGTGCTCATGGTCAGGGATCTTCCTCGTGTCTGGCCACCTCTAAGAGGGATCGAGCATGGTAGCACCGGGCTCGATGGGGGCTCAAGGCAGCGACTTTGGGCTAGACTGCGGCCCATTCATTTCACGGGAAACAGGCAGACATGGCAGGAAGCAGTTTACTGGTACTGATCGACGACATTGCCACGGTACTCGACGACGTCTCGTTGATGACCAAGGTCGCGGCGAAGAAAACCGCAGGTGTGCTGGGCGACGACCTGGCACTCAACGCCCAGCAAGTCACGGGTGTGCGCGCCGAGCGCGAGATCCCGGTGGTGTGGGCGGTGGCCAAAGGCTCGTTCGTCAATAAGGCGATCCTGGTGCCGGCGGCGCTGCTGATCAGCGCGTTCATTCCATGGGCGGTGACACCGCTGCTGATGCTCGGTGGCGCATACCTGTGTTTCGAAGGCTTCGAAAAGCTGGCGCACAAGTTCTTGCACAGCAAGGAAGAAGATGCTGCCGAGCACAGTGCGCGTAGCGAGGCCGTTGCCGATACCAATGTCGACCTGGTGGCGTTCGAGAAGAGCAAGATCAAAGGGGCGGTGCGCACCGACTTCATTCTCTCGGCAGAAATCATCGCCATCACCTTGGGCACCGTGGCCGATGCGCCGCTGACTCAGCAGATCATCGTGCTGTCGGGTATTGCGATCGTCATGACCGTAGGTGTCTATGGGTTGGTGGGCGGTATCGTCAAGCTCGATGACCTGGGCTTGTGGATGACTCACAAGGCCTCGAAAGCGGCCCAGGTGGTGGGCAATGGCATTCTGCGGGCGGCGCCCTACATGATGAAGAGCCTGTCGGTGATCGGGACGGCGGCAATGTTCCTGGTCGGTGGCGGGATTCTGGTGCACGGTGTTGCGCCATTGCATCATGCCATCGAGGCCTTCAGCGAAGGGCGGGGCGGGGCGCTTACTGGCGCGTTGCTCAATGGTGGTGTGGGGATTGTGGCGGGTGCCGTTGTGCTTGCTGTCGTGGCGCTGGCGAGCAAGTTGTGGCGGGCGGTGAAGCCTGCCACCTGATGTGCCGGGCCGGGGCTAAGCCCCGGATCGCCGGCAAGCCGGCCCACATTATCCCCGCCTGTCTCAGGCGCGGCGCCATTTCTGTGGGACCGGCTTGCCGGCGCTGGGCTGCAGCGCAGCCCGCGGTCAGAAGTGGACCTTGACCAGGAAGCTTGCCGTGTTCTGGTCGGTGGTGAACCCGTCGGAATCCTTGATCCCGTACTTGTTCTTCCAGTAGTCGTACTCAAAGCCTACGTACAACTGCTTCTCACCCAGGTGCAACGCCTTGCCCAGGTCATATTTGACCTGAGGGTTGAAGTGCAGGTTGGCCTGGTAGGTGCCGCGGCGGTTCTCGTCGTTGTCGACCACCCAGTCCATGAAACCGTCGATGAGGATGTCGGAGGAGCCCACATGAATGGTGTACGACCAAACCGGCGTGATCTGCCAGACATTGTCACCGGCACGGCTGCCGTCGGTGGTGCGCTGGTAGAAGTTCAGCTGGAAGTAGTCGAAGCCCGGGATGTCCAGGTCGAAGCCAGGGCCGATCAGGTAGGACTCGGTATCACCCTCGCCGAACTCGTAGGTCATTGCCAGCAGCACGTCCTTGACCGGGCCGAACGCCAGCTTCTGGTCGAAGATCTTGCCGAACGACAGGCGCGGGCTGATCTCACCGTAGTAGGTGTTATCGCCGTTACCCGAGTCCTTCTTGCCGTTGTAGAAGATCTTGTCGACGAAGATGAAGTTGTCGCCGTACTTCCAGCCATCGGCGTGCTCGAACGTGACGGTTTGCTGGATCGCTGGGTTGACCTTGAAGTTCTTGCCCCACAGGTAGGTCAGGCTGTTGTTCTGCCACTGCAGCAGGTCATCGGCGTAGGTGGTGCCGCAGGCCAGCAGGCCGCCCGCGAGAATCAGGCTATTGATGGTACGCATTGCGAGTGTCGCTCCCTTGATTGGTCTGTTGTCAGCGCTCGGTATTGGCGCTTTTTTGTCTTTTGAGTCAGCTTTTTTCGATTGGCCACAGTTGTTTGGCAAGAGCTGCGCCAACTTTCCGGATTGGCTACAACCTGCCTGCTCGACTCGTTCTGAACGGCTGAAAATGGGTATTTCCGGCTGGCAACACGTTGGCCAACCGCCCGAATTCATTGACTGAGCGGTCAGTAAACGCGGGCAGAATCCCTCCTGCCCTGTTCGAGGGGGCGCGCAGATTACTGGCTTGCGCGCCTGGCCTCAAGTGCTCCTTCCTGGAGCAGTGTGTATCAAACTTGGGCGTTTGATCAGGTTTTCAGAAATGGACCTTGATCAGCGCGCTGGCGACACTCTGGTTGCTCTGAAGATTGCCGCGGCTGTCGATGCCGTACTTGTCCTTCCAGTAGCTGTACTCAAAGCCCACATACAGCTGTTTGGCGCCCAGGTTGAGGGCCTTGCCCAGGTCGTATTTGACCTGGGGGTTGAAGTGCAGGTTGGCGTGATAGGTGCCGCGGCGGTTCTGGTCGTTGTCGGGCACCCAGTCCATGTAGCCGTCGATCAGAATGTCCGACCTGCCCACGGGAATGGTGTAGGACCAACCGGGGGTGATTTGCCACACGTCGTCGCCAGGGCGGCCGCCTTCGGTGTTGCGCAGGTAGAAATTGAGGGTGAAATAATTGAAGCCGGGAATGTTCAGGTCAAAGCCCGGGCCGATCAGGTAGGCCTCGTTGTCACCTTCACCACGCTCGTAGGTCATGGCCAACAGCACGTCCTTGATCGGGCCGAAAGCGAGCTTCTGGTCGAAGATTTTGCCGAACGACAGGCGCGGGCTGAACTCACCGTAGTAGGTGGTCACGCCTTTGCTGGCATCGGGCTTGCCGTTGTAGAAGATCTTGTCAACGAACAGGAAGGTGTCGCCGTACTTCCATTTGTTGGCGTGCTCGAACGTGATGGTCTGCTGGATGTCTGGGTTGACCTTGAAGTTCTTGCCATACAGATAGGTCAGGCTTTCGCCGTGCCACAGCAGCCATTCGCCTGCATGCGAGGGGAGGGTGGCCAGCAGGCTGCTGCCCAGCAACAGGGTTGATGCGATGCGCTTCATGTTGTGATTCCCGGACTTATTGTTTTTGTTGGCGGATTGTTCGGCGCGCAGGCGCCCCGGGCGGCCCATTCCGGCGGGCCGACGGTGTGGCAGTTGCAACGGATAGGCGCGGGGCGACGCAGGCGCCGCCCCGCTTGGCTCAATGCTGGTGACAGGCGTCGTTGTGCGCTGCGCGGTCGGCACCACCGAGGATGTTGAACAGCACGTTCAGCACCAAGGCGCTGACCGTGGCCATGGCGATACCACTGTGGGTGATCGGTTCCATCCACTGCGGCATCTGGGCGAAGAACTCCGGACGCACCACCGGGATCAGGCCGAAGCCGACGCTGACCGCAACCAGCAGTTGATTGCGACGGTCGCCGATGTCTGCCTCCTGAAGGATCTTGATCCCGGTGGCGGTGACCATGCCGAACATGGCAATGGACGCACCACCCAGTACTGCAGGCGGGATCGAGGCGATCAGGTAAGCCGCCTTGGGCAGCAGGCTGAGCAGGATCAGCAACGCGCCGGCGACCACGGTGACATAGCGGCAGCGTACGCCGGTCATCTGCACCAGGCCGATGTTCTGGGCGAACGAGGAGTGGGTGAAGGTGTTGAAGAACCCGGCGATGAACGACGCGCCGGCATCGCACAGCAGGCCGCGGCGCAGCATCCCTGGCGTGACTTCACGATCGGTCACCTTGCCCAGGGCGAGGAACATGCCCGTGGACTCGACGAAGATGATCACCACCACAAGGCACATCGACAGGATCGGCGCCAGGCTGAAGGTCGGCATGCCGAAGTGCAGTGGCGTTACCACTTGCAGCCACGGTGCCTGGCTCAGGCCGGACAGGTCGACCATGCCGATGGAGCCGGCCAGGATGTAACCCAGGCCCATGCCTACCAGCACCGACACGTTGACCCAGAAGCCGCGCATGAAGCGGTTGATCAGCAGGATCACGGCCAGCACCAGGCCCGCGACCATCAGGTAGATCGGCGAGCCGAAGGCTTGTGCCTCATGGCCGCCACCGGCCCAGTTGACTGCGACCGGGAACAGCGAGAGCCCGATCGAGGTGATCACGGTACCTGTGACCAGCGGCGGGAAGAAGCGTACGACCTTGGACATGAACGGGGCGATGAGCATGCCGAAGAACCCGGCGGCGATGGTCGCACCGAATATCCCCTGCAGGCCAACGCCAGGCATGCCGGCCATGGCCACCATGCTACCGACGGCAGCGAAACTGGCCCCCATCATCACAGGCATGCGGATCCCCACCGGGCCGATACCGAACGACTGGATGATGGTGGCGACGCCGGCGACCAGCAGGTCGGCGTTGATCAGGAAAGCGACTTCTTCACGGGACAATCCGGCTGCCTGGCCGATGATCAAGGGCACGGCAATCGCGCCTCCGTACATCAGCAGAACGTGTTGCAGGCCTACCAGGATCAGTTGGAACAGGGGCAGAGGTTCTCGCGGTGGCGCCACAGGAATGTACGCCTTGCGTGACTCGGACATGCAGCACCTCGAGTTTTGTTTTTATTCTCGGATCCAAGCGGCAAGCCCCAGGCGGCAAGCTTCAGGAAGAAGCTTGGTGATCCGCGTGGAGCCTGACGCTCGATGCTTGCTTGTTACCTACGACTTACAGCTTGAGGCTTGAAGCGTGCGGCTTCGATCAGTTGACCTGGGCGCCTTTGGCGATCCAGTCACCGACGAGCTTGCGCTCTTCGACGGTCATCTGGGTGATGTTGCCCAGCGGCATGATCTGGCTGGCGACCGCTTGCGCCTGAATGCGCGCGGCCTGAGCCTGGATCTGCTGCGGGGTGTCGAACATCACGCCACCAGGGGCGGTGCTGAACAGCGGGCTGGTCGGTTTCGACGAGTGGCACACGGTGCAGCGTTCCTGGATCACCGTGTGGATCTTGTCGAAGGCGCCGCCGCCGGCCTGAGCAGTCGCCTGGGCTGGGGCTTGAGCCGGTGCGGCAGGGGCTTCGGCCGCCTTGGCAGCGTCCTCGGCGCGCTGCTCGGCAGCGGTCTTGCCGCCCACTGCAGTCGCGGGCAGCGGCTGGTACTCGATCTTCGCCGCGGCCTGCTCTGGATCAACCGCCATCGGTTTCGGGCCGGTGACGTAAGCCAGGCAGATCATCGCCAGGGCACCGGCCGGCAGGGTCCAGGCGTACTTGTTGCTGTCGTGGCGGGTGTTGAAGTAGTGGCGGATCAGTACCGCAGCTACCGCAATGCCGGCCAGGATCAGCCAGTTGTACTGGCTACCGTAGGTGCTCGGGAAGTGGTTGCTGATCATGATGAACAGCACCGGCAGGGTGAAGTAGTTGTTGTGACGCGAACGCAGCAGGCCTTTGGCCGGCAGGCGCGGGTCGGGGGTGGTGTTGCTCTCGATCGCAGCCACCAGCTGGCGCTGGGCCGGCATGATGATGCGGAACACGTTACCGACCATGATGGTGCCGATGATCGCACCCGTGTGCAGGTACGCGCCACGGCCGCTGAACACCAGGCTGAAGCCCCAGCAGGCGGCGATGATCAGGACGAACAGCACGGCGCCAAGCAGTGCCGGGCGTTTGCCCAGTGGCGAATCGCAGAGCAGGTCGTAGATGAACCAGCCGGCCACCAGCGAACCGATACCGATGGCCACACCCTCGGCACCGCTCAGGGTGCTGCCAGGGGCCAGCAGGTACAGGGTCGGGTTCCAGTAGAACACCACGCACAGCAGGGCGATACCGGACATCCAGGTGAAGTAGGCTTCCCATTTGAACCAGTGCAGGTTCTCGGGCATTTTCGGCGGCGCCAGCTTGTACTTCTCAAGGTGGTAGATACCACCGCCGTGGATGGCCCAAAGGTCACCCGACAGCCCGTCACGCGGATTGCTCCGGTTCAGGTTGTTTTCCAGCCAGACGAAGTAGAACGATGCACCGATCCAGGCCACGCCGGTGATCATGTGAACCCAGCGAATGCTCAGGTTCAGCCATTCGTGAAGGTGTGCTTCCACAGTATGTACCTCTGCCGATCACCGAACGATGATCGACCTTTTCTTATTGGTGGGGATTGAGGATCAGCATCTGTTCCTCGGTGAAGTAATGCTCATCGCAGTTGTTGCCGGAACCACTGCGATCAACCACCAGGAAATCATCCCGCTTTTCGATCGTAAGCACCGGGTGGTGCCAAACGCCGCGATGGTAATTGACGCCCTGCCTGCCATTACTGCGGAAGGCACGGACCAAGCCTGATACAGGTGCATCGCCAACGGGCGCGACCACGATCAGAAAGGGGTTGCCGAGCAGCGGGATGAAAGCCTGGCTGCCCAGCGGATGGCGTTCCAGCATGCGCACGGTCAGCGGCATGTCCAGCGCGTCGGCGCGGAAGATGCTGATGATCGCTTTGTCTTCAGGCTCGGCGGTCTCGACCGTGGCGAGCTTGTGGAAGCGCATGGTCGAGCCGTTGTTGATCATGAAGTGGTCACTGCCGTCGGTTTCGATCACGTCACCGAAGGGGGCGAAGGCTTCTTTGGTCAGGGGCTCGATCATCAGGGTGCGCATGCGGTTATCTCTTCTATGTTCGTTGTTCTGGATAAAGCTGTGACGTTGCCGCGCCGGTTACAGCTGCAGCAGACGGAACAGGGCGATCAGGTTGATCTGCGCCAGGGCTTCCTTGAATTCGGCATCGCTGTCGTTGTGGATGCGTTTTTCGAAAGCGGCGAGGATCTGGTGCCGGTTGCTGCCCTTGACGGCCATGATGAACGGGAACTGGAACTTGGCCTTGTAGGCATCGTTCAGCTCGGTGAACCGGGCGAACTCTTCGGCGGTGCACTGGTGGATACCGGCGCCGGCCTGTTCGTTGGTGCTCGATTCGGTCAGTTCGCCCTGGATGGCGGCCTTGCCGGCCAGGTCCGGGTGAGCGTTGATCAGCGCCAACTGGTCGGCGTGGTTGGCACTGAGCAGGATGTCGCTCATGCGCTGGTGCAGCGCTTCGATCTCGTTCAGTTCCTCCAGCTGGCCCAGGTCGTAGGCTTTTTCGGCGACCCACGGCGAATGCTCGTAGATGTCGGCGAAAACCTTGACGAAGGTGTCACGGTCCAGGGTCGATGGCTTGAGGGTCTTGAAGGCGGTCATCAGGCGTTCTCTTTCTTGTACGGGTGGGTGGTGTGCCAGTGGCGGGCGATGTCCGCGCGACGGGCGAACCAGACCTGGTCATGGCTCTTGGCGTAGTCGACGAAACGCTTCAGCGCGGCCAGGCGCGCCGGGCGGCCGACCAGCCGGCAGTGCAGGCCGATGGACAGCATTTTCGGGGCTTCGGCGCCTTCGGCGTACAGCACATCGAAGGCGTCCTTGAGGTACTGGAAGAACTGCTCGCCGCAGTTGAAGCCCTGTACCTGGGTGAAGCGCATGTCATTGGTGTCCAGGGTGTAAGGGATCACCAGGTGCGGCTTGCCGGTCGGGTTGTTGGGTTCCCAGTAGGGCAGGTCGTCATCGTAGGTATCGCTGTCGTAGAGGAAGCCACCTTCCTCCATGACCAGGCGACGGGTATTGGGGCCGGTGCGGCCGGTGTACCAGCCAACCGGGCGCTCGCCGGTCAGTTCGGTAAGGATGCGGATGGCCTCGAGCATGTGCTCGCGCTCCTGGGCTTCATCCATGTTCTGGTAGTCGATCCAGCGGTAGCCGTGGCTGCAGATCTCGTGGCCGGCCTCGACCATGGCGCGGATCACGTCCGGGTGGCGCTGGGCGGCCATGGCCACGGCGAACACGGTCAGCGGTACACCGCTGTCCTTGAACAGCTTGAGCAGGCGCCATACGCCGGCACGGCTGCCGTATTCGTACAGCGACTCCATGCTCATGTTGCGCTGGCCCTGCAGTGGCTGGGCCGCGACCATTTCGGACAGGAAGGCTTCAGACTCTTTGTCGCCGTGCAGGATGTTGCGCTCGCCACCTTCTTCGTAGTTCAGGACGAAAGACAGCGCGATGCGAGCATTGCCCGGCCATTGCGGGTGAGGTGGGTTGTTGCCGTAACCGATCAGGTCGCGAGGGTAGTCAGCGCTCACTGCAGTCTTCCTTCTTGTGCGTTAGTGCGGGGTGTGGGCGGGCCGCGTCGGGATGTCGCACCACCGGATGGGCTGATTGTATACAACTTCTGAAATCATTTGTAAGCCTGTTTTTCCGCATTTCTTCCCATTTGTCGCCTGAGAATCTGTTGCAAGAAACCTGCCTGATTGGTCAGTTAATCAGATTGGCGACGGCACAGCGCTTGATTTTGCGACTATTGACCCGTTTGACCGGGCCTTGGCGGAAGGGCTCAAAAAATTGTGTACAATCTTTCGATGAAATGTCTTAATAACGCTATTCCCGCCCGTCGCAGGTTGTTTGCCGTGCGGATGGCTGTGTATTTTTTGCCCACAGATTGAACAAGAGGCGACAAGCAATGGGACGTTTGACTACACACGTACTGGATGCAGCTCACGGTTGCCCGGGCAGCGCGATCAAGGTCGAGCTGTACCGTGTCGAAGGCCAGCAGCTTGAGCTGGTCAACACCGCCCTGACCAACAGTGACGGCCGCGTGGACGCGCCGCTGCTGCAGGGTGACGATTACCGTACTGGCGTTTACCAGCTGCAGTTCAGTGCTGGCGCCTACTACCGTGCTCGCGGCGTACAACTGCCGGAGCCGGCGTTTCTGGATGTTGTCGTGCTGCGCTTTGGCATCGACGAGAAGCAGGAGCACTACCATGTGCCGCTGCTGATCTCGCCGTATAGCTATTCGACCTATCGTGGGAGCTAGTTGGTCGCTAGAAGAATCTTCGTAGGTCCTTGGCCCGCTCTCACACTGGCGGGCTTTTTTTCGTCTGCTGTTTTGTGTTTTCCCCTGCGCCCTCATCGCCGGCAAGCCGGCTCCCACCTGGATTGCGGCGGCTTTTAGCAATGGGTAAGACCGTTGCTACGACAGGTAAAACGCTGACCTGAAGAACACCGCGGACGGGGTGGGAGCCGGCTTGCCGGCGATGGGCTGCAAAGCAGCCCCCCATAGCGGAGCTGTAATCGCCCGAGCGCGCTCGGTGCGACCCGCGAACATCTGGGTCCGCTTTGCGGCCCATCGCCGGCAAGCCGACAGCACAAAAAGGGCGCCGAAGCGCCCTGATCTGGTGCATGTGTCAATTCAGAGGAACACGAACTTGGCAATGAAGATCGCGCACAGCACCCACAGGCTGGCCGAGATCTCTTTGTACTTGCCAGTACCGGCCTTCAGCGCCACATAGGTGATGAAACCCAGGGCAATACCGTCTGCGACCGAGAAGGTCAGCGGCATCATGATCACCGTGACGATCGCCGGAATGCTGTCGGTGGCTTCATCCCAATGGATGTGCGCCATGCTGCCCATCATCAGCATGGCCACGTAAATCAGTGCACCTGCAGTCGCGTAGGCTGGAATCATCCCGGCCAGCGGTGCGAAGAACATCGCCGCCACGAACAACAGGCCAACCACCACCGCGGTCAGGCCAGTACGGCCGCCTGCGGCAACGCCCGCGGCACTTTCCACATAGCTGGTTACCGGCGGCACGCCCACCACGGCACCGAACACGCTGGACGCGCTGTCCGCCTTCAAGGCCTTCGACAGGCCTTCGATGCGGCCGTCTGGCGCCACCAGGTTGGCCCGCTGGGCGACGCCCATCAAGGTACCGGCGGTGTCGAACATGTGCACGAAGAGGAACGCCAGCACCACGCTGATCATGCTCACGTTGAACACGCCGGCCACGTCCATGGCCATCCAGGTGGGTGCCAGGCTCGGCGGCATCGACATCACCCCGCCAAACTTCACCAGGCCCAGGCCCCAGCCGGCCAAGGTGACGCCGATGATGCTGATCAGGATGGCGCCGAACACGCGCTTGTAGCTGAGGATCGCAATAGACAGGAAGCACAGTGCCGCCAGCAAAGGGCCAGGCTCATGCAGCGAACCCAGCTTGATCAGCGTGGCGGGGCTGTCGACGATGATGCCTGCCGTCTTCAGGCCGATCAGCCCGAGAAACAATCCGACGCCGGCCCCCATGGCATGGCGCAGGCTGACCGGAATACTGTTCAGCAACCATTCGCGCACTTTCGACAAGGTCAGGAACATGAACAGCACGCCTGAGACGAACACCGCGCCCAGAGCCGTTTCCCAGTTGTAGCCCATGGTGCCGACCACGGTGTAGGTGAAGAAGGCGTTGAGCCCCATGCCTGGCGCCAGCCCCACTGGCCAGTTGGCATAAAGGCCCATCAGCAGGCAGCCCAGCGCCGCAGCGATGCAGGTGGCAACGAAGGCTGCGCCGTGATCGATGCCGGCGTCAGCCATGATGTTCGGGTTGACGAAGATGATGTACGCCATGGTGATGAAGGTGGTCACCCCGGCGATCATTTCGGTTTTGACGGTACTGCCGTGTTGCTTGAGTTTGAAAATCCGCTCCAGCCAGCTCGTTTCGAGCGGTGGAGCGAGATCCAGCGTAGGTGCGTCGGATTTGCGGCTTTCCACAGCGATACTCCTCAAGTCTTTCTTGTTGTTCTTGGAGCCAGTGACCTGCGCAATGCACTTGGCGGCTCCGCGAGGGATGGCAGACGTCTGACGCCGCTTTGTTGACTTACGGGTCAAGAAGTTGCCCGATGGATTATGCTTTTGTGTACAAAGAAAGCAAATAATGTTTTATTTTTTGTACGCATCATATGCCGCACATCAGCTATATAGATAAAACCCCACCTGCAGAAACGGCTCAGCTTGTGTACAATGCCGCCATACTTTCCTTCGTGCCTCGAGAGCCCATGAACGAACAGCTGCAACCTCTGAAGAAACCTGCGCGTGCCGGCAAGGCTGGCCGCAGCGGTACCCAGGACGATATCGTCTATGCGCACATCTTCGAGGCGATCCTCGAGCAGCGACTCGCACCGGGCACCAAGTTGAGCGAGGAAGCGCTGGGCGAGATATTCGGCGTCAGCCGCACCATCATCCGCCGTGCCCTGTCGCGCCTTGCCCACGAAAGCGTTGTGCTGCTGCGCCCCAACCGCGGTGCCGTGGTGGCCAGCCCGACGGTCGAAGAAGCCCGTCAGGTGTTCTTCTCGCGGCGCATGGTCGAACGCGCCATCACCGAACTGGCCGTGCAGCACGCCACCGTCGAGCAGCTCAACGAACTGCGGCACATGGTCCGTGAAGAGCGTGACAGCTTCTCGCGTGGTGATCGGGGTGCCGGCATCCGGCTGTCCGGGGAGTTTCACCTGAAGTTGGCCGAGGCGGCCGGCAATGCCCCGCTGGTCAGTTTTCAGCGCAGCCTGGTGTCGCAGACATCGCTGATCATTGCCCAATATGAGAGCGGCAACCGTTCGCACTGCTCTTATGACGAGCACATGCAACTGATCGATGCCATCGAGGCGCGTGATGCCGAGCAGGCGGTCAGCCTGATGATGCATCACATGGACCATATCGACAGCAAGCTCAACCTGGACGAGGAGAGCGCCTCGGACGACCTGCATGCGGTGTTTTCGCACCTGCTGAAAAAGCCCAAGGTCTCGCTGAAGGGTTGATCGTTTGCCTGGCTGAATGAGGGGCCGCTTCGCGGCCTGTCGCCGGCAATCCGGCTCCCGTGAGGTTGTGCGGGGGGCGCCTTGCCGGCGATGGGCGCCAAGCGGCCCTCGTTGTTGCTGGTCATTGTTCAAACGTCTGCTAAATTCTTGTGGGCAAACCTTCATCAAGCAGTTGGGCTTGCGCATCCGTTGCGTTCCACTTCTTGAGGAAAGGTCCATGACCATGTCTCTGGGTAAACGTATGGGTGCCGAGCTGATCGGCACCTTCTGGTTGGTACTCGGCGGCTGCGGCAGTGCGGTAATCGCAGCCAGCTCTCCCCTCGGCATCGGCGTTCTCGGTGTCGCCTTCGCCTTCGGTCTTACCGTCCTGACGATGGCATTCGCCATCGGCCACATCTCCGGTTGCCACCTGAACCCTGCTGTTTCCTTCGGGCTGGTAGTGGGCGGGCGTTTTCCGGCCAAGGAGTTGCTGCCATACGTCATCGCCCAGGTGATCGGTGCGATCTTCGCGGCAGCGGTGATCTACTTCATCGCCAGCGGCAAGGCCGGCTTCGAATTGTCGGCGGGCCTGGCGTCCAATGGCTACGCCGACCACTCGCCAGGCGGTTACTCGCTGGGCGCGGGTTTTGTCAGTGAAGTGGTGATGACGGCGATGTTCCTGGTGGTGATCATGGGCGCAACTGACGCCCGGGCACCGGCGGGCTTTGCCCCCATCGCCATCGGCCTGGCCCTGACGCTGATCCACCTGATCTCGATCCCGGTGACCAATACCTCGGTCAACCCCGCGCGCAGCACGGGGCCGGCGCTGTTCGTCGGTGGCTGGGCCTTGCAGCAACTGTGGCTGTTCTGGCTGGCGCCGCTGATCGGGGCAGCGATCGGCGGCGCACTGTACCGGGGGTTGGCCAAGGCGCCTTAGCGCTGGTGCACGCAGCGGCCGGCGGCGTAGGTTTCGCGCACGGTGCGGTCGTCGCCCAGGGTGGCGAGGACGAACAAGGTCTCTTCGATGCTGCCAGACTGCTGGATACGGTAGTCGAGCAGCGGCGTGGCCTTGTAGTCGAGCACCACGAAGTCGGCATCGTTGCCGGGGCGCAGGCTGCCGATCCGGTCATCCAGGCGCAACGCACGGGCGCCGCCGAGGGTGGCCAGGTACAGCGATTTGTAGGGGTGCAGGCGCGCGCCCTGCAGCTGCATGACCTTGTACGCTTCGTTCAGGGTGCTGAGCAGCGAGAAGCTGGTGCCGGCACCGACGTCGGTGCCCAGGCCTACGTTCACCTTGAAGCGTTCGGCCTGGGGCAAGTTGAACAAGCCACTGCCCAGGAACAGGTTCGAGGTTGGGCAGAAGGCGATTGCCGAGCCGGTTTCGGACAGGCGTTGGCATTCGTCGTCGCACAGGTGCACGCCGTGGGCGAAAATGGAGCGCTCGCCGAGCAGTTCGAAGTGGTCGTAGACGTCCAGGTAACCTTTCTGCTCAGGGAACAGTTCCTTGACCCAGTCGATTTCCTTGAGGTTCTCGGACAGGTGCGTGTGCATGTAGACGCCCGGATGCTCCTTGAGCAACTGCCCGGCAAGCTTCAACTGCTGCGGGGTGCTGGTGGGGGCGAAGCGCGGGGTGACTGCGTAGTGCAGGCGGCCCTTGCCGTGCCAGCGCTCGATCAGCGCTTTGCTGTCGGTGTAGCTGGTTTCGGCGGTGTCGGTCAGGTAGTCGGGCGCGTTGCGGTCCATCATCACCTTGCCGGCGATCATCCGCAGGTCCAGGCGCTCGGCCTCCTCGAACAGTGCATTGACCGACTGCGGGTGCACACTGCCGAACACCAGGGCCGTGGTGGTGCCGTTGCGCAGCAGTTCCTTGAGGAAGATTTTCGCGACGTTGTCGGCGTGATCCTTGTCGGCGAACTGCCTTTCACAGGGGAAGGTATAGGTGTTGAGCCAGTCCAGCAGCTGTTCGCCGTAGGAACCGATCATGCCGGTCTGCGGGTAATGGATGTGGGTGTCGATGAAGCCAGGGGTAATCAGGGCGTCCTGGTAATGCACCACTTCGATGTCGGCATCCAGCGTCGGCAGCAGTTCGCTGGCATGGCCCAGTGCACTGATGCGGCCATCGTCGATCACCAGCAGGCCGTCCTCGTAGTACTCATGGGACGCGTCCAGGCCCACCTCGGCCGGGTCAGCGATGCTGTGCAGGATGGCGGCACGGTAGGCTTTGCGGGTAACGGTCATAACTCACTCGTCAATTGGCTTGGCTGCGCCGGGACGGCGGCAGCAGTTGGGCGATGGGGCCCGCATTGACGCCAGCGTCATGCTGGCCAAAGCAGGCGTTGTAGGTGGCAATGATTTCGCCGGCGATGGACACGGCGATCTCGATCGGCAACTTGCCCTTGACCTCGGCCAGGCCCATCGGGCAGCGCATGCGCGCCATCACGGCCTCGTCGAAGCCGCGCTCGCGCAGGCGGTGCTCGAACTTGACCCGTTTGGTCTTCGAGCCGATCAGGCCGAACCAGGTGAAATCGTTGCGCTTGAGAATGGCGGCGGTCAGCTCCAGGTCGAGCTGATGGTTGTGGGTCATGACGATGCAGTAGCAACCAGGTGGCAGCTCGGCCACTTCGTCGACCGGCTCCTCGCTGACCACCTTGGTCACCCCGTTGGGGATGAGCTCGGGGAATTCCTGTTCTCGCGAATCGATCCAGCGCACCCGGCAGGGCAGGGCGGCGAGCAAGGGTACCAGAGCACGGCCGACATGGCCCGCGCCGAACACGGCGATTTGCGCCTGTACAGCGGTCATGGGCTCGAACAGCAGCACGGTGACGCCGCCACAGCACTGCCCGAGGCTGGCGCCGAGGCTGAAGCGCTCCAGGTGCGGCGTGCTGCGCTGCTCTTCAAGCATCTGCCGAGCGATGTGCAGGGCCTTGTATTCCAGGTGGCCGCCGCCGATGGTGTCGAACAGGCCGCTGGCACTGACGACCATTTTCGAGCCTGCGTTGCGCGGGGTCGAACCGCGTTCCTCGATGATGGTCACCAGCACGCAGGCTTCGCCACGGGACTGGTGGTCGGCGAGGGCGTTGATCCATTGGTGCATGATGCAGTTCCTCATTCCAGGTGGCCTGTTCGAGCCTTGTCGCTGGCAAGCCTGGTGCCCGCAGGTACAGCGCGGGCTTGCCGGCGACAGGGCCCGAACAGGCGCCCACCCAACCTCAGTGTGTGACGGTTTCCCGTTGCGGTTCTGCAGGCTCGGTGGCCGCCACCGCCTTGCGCATCTGCTCGCAGCCCCACAGCACCCGCTCCGGTGTCGCTGGTGCGTCGATGTTCGGTTGCAGGCGGTAACCGGCAATACTGGCCACGGCATCCTTGATCGCACACCAGGCGGCGATGCCGAGCATGAACGGTGGCTCGCCAACAGCCTTGGAGTGGAACACGGTGTCTTCCGGGTTCTTGCGGTTTTCCACCAGCTTTACCCGCAGGTCCAGCGGCATGTCGGCCACGGCCGGGATCTTGTAGCTGGCCGGGCCATTGGTCATCAGCTTGCCCTTGCTGTTCCACACCAGCTCTTCGGTGGTCAGCCAACCCATGCCCTGGATGAAGCCGCCTTCCACCTGGCCAATGTCGATGGCCGGGTTCAGCGAATCGCCGACGTCGTGCAGGATGTCGGCGCGCAGCATCTTGTACTCGCCGGTCAGGGTGTCGACGATCACTTCCACGCAGGCGGCGCCGAAGGCGAAGTAGTAGAACGGCCGGCCGCGTGCCTGGCTGCGGTCGTAGAAGATCTTGGGCGTGCGGTAGAAGCCGGTACTCGACAGGGAGACCTGGGCGAAGTACGCCTGCTGCACCAGTTGTTCGAAGCTGACGATCTGGTCGCGCACGCGCACATGGCCGTTACGGAACTCGACGTCTTCCTCGGTGACCTGATAATGCCGCGCGGCGAACTCGGTCAGGCGCTTTTTGAGAATCTCGGCCGCATTCTGCGCCGCTTTGCCGTTCAGGTCGGCGCCGCTGGAGGCTGCGGTCGGCGAGGTGTTGGGCACCTTGTCGGTGTTGGTGGCGGTAATCTGGATGCGGCTGAAATCAACCTGGAAAATCTGCGCCACGACCTGGGCCACCTTGGTGTTCAGGCCCTGGCCCATCTCGGTGCCGCCGTGGTTCAGGTGGATGCTGCCATCGGTGTAGATGTGGATCAGCGCACCGGCCTGGTTGAGGAAGGTGGCGGTGAACGAGATGCCGAACTTGACCGGGGTCAGCGCCAGGCCCTTCTTGAGGACCGGGCTGTTGGCGTTGAACCGGCGGATCGATTCGCGGCGTTCTGCGTAGTCGCTGCTGGCTTCCAGCTCGGCGGTCATCTCCTCGAGCATGTTGTGCTCGACGGTCTGGTAATAGTGGGTGACGTTGCGCTCGGTCTTGCCGTAGTAGTTGGCCTTGCGCACGGCCAGCGGGTCGCGCCCCAGATGGCGGGCGATGTGGTCCATCACCTGCTCGATGGCAACCATGCCCTGTGGGCCGCCGAAGCCGCGGTAGGCGGTGTTGGAGGCGGTGTTGGTCTTGCAGCGGTGGCCGTGCACGGTGGCATCGCCCAGGTAGTAGGCATTGTCGGAATGGAACATGGCACGGTCGACGATCGAGCCGGAAAGGTCGGGCGAGTAGCCGCAGTTGCCGGCCAGGTCCATGTCGATGCCCTGCAGGCGCCCTTCGTCATCGAAGCCGACGTCGTACTCGACATAGAAGGGGTGGCGTTTGCCGGTCATCATCATGTCTTCGACGCGCGGCAGGCGCATCTTGGTCGGCTGGCCGGTCAGGCGTGCGACCACGGCGCACAGGCAGGCCGGGCTGGCGGCCTGGGTTTCCTTGCCGCCGAAACCGCCGCCCATGCGGCGCATGTCGAGCACCACCTTGTTCATCGGCACGTCCAGCACTTCGGCGACGAGCTTCTGCACTTCGGTAGGGTTTTGCGTGGAGCAGAAGACGATCATGCCGCCGTCTTCGGTGGGCATCACCGAAGAAATCTGCGTCTCCAGGTAGAAATGCTCCTGGCCACCGATATGCAGGGTGCCCTGCAGGCGGTGCGGGGCGCTGGCCAGGGCAGTGGCCGAATCACCACGCTGGTGAGTGTGGCTGTCGAGTACGAAGTGCTTTTTGCGCAGCGCCTCGACCACGTCCAGTACCGGCTCCAGGTCTTCGTATTCGATGATCGCCGCCATGGCGGCACGGCGCGCGGTGTCCAGGTCGCGCGCGGCCACGGCGAGCACCGGCTGGCCGAAGAACTCGACCTTGTCGATGGCCAGCAGCGGGTCACCGGCCACCACCGGGCCAATGTCCTTGAGGCCTGGAATGTCTTCATGGGTGATGGCGATGCGCACGCCTTCGAAGGCATAGCACGGCGTGGTGTCGATGCGCAGGATGCGGGCGTGGGCACGGTCGGCGGTGCGCGCATAGACGTGCAACTGGTTGGGGAATTCCAGGCGGTCGTCGATGTACACCGCTTCGCCTGCCACATGCTTGTCGGCGCTGTCGTGCTTGACGCTGCGGCCGACCCCGGTGGTCAGGTCCTGGCTAAACAGTTCGGCCATCTCGGCCTGGCTCTTGACGGCGTGATGGTTAGACATAGTCGGTCACCCGGGTTTCGATGTGCGGCGTTTGCTGTTCGATGAAGTACTTGCGCAGCAGGTTCTGCGCGGTCAGCAGGCGGTATTCCTTGCTGGCGCGGAAGTCGCTGAGCGGGGTGAAGTCCTCGGCCAGGGCCTGGCAGGCGCGCTCCAGGCTCGCCTGGTTCCACGGCTTGCCGCGAAGGGCAGCTTCACAGGCGCGGGCACGTTTGGGGATCGCGGCCATGCCACCGAAGGCGATGCGTACCCCGCTGACCACGCCGTCTTCGATGCTCAGGTTGAAGGCGCCACACACAGCCGAGATGTCGTCATCCAGGCGCTTGGAGACTTTATAGGCGCGGAAGGCCCAGTCATTGCTGGCGCGCGGTACGATGATCTTCTCGATGAATTCGCTGTCCTGGCGGGCAGTGATGCGGTAGTCGATGAAGTAGTCCTCCAGCGGCATCGTGCGCTGGCGGTCGCCCTGGCGCAGCACGATCTGCGCATCGAGGGCGATCAGCAAGGGCGGTGAGTCGCCAATCGGTGAGGCGTTGCCGATGTTGCCGCCCAGGGTGCCCTGGTTGCGGATCTGCAGCGACGCAAAACGGTGCAGCAAGTCGCCGAAATCAGGGTATTCCTCGTTGAGCGCGCCATAGCAATCGGTCAGCGGTGTGGCAGCGCCGATTTCCAGGTGGCTGGCGGTCTTGTCGATGCGTTTGAGTTCGGCCACGTGGCCGACGTAGATCATCACCGGCAAAGTCTTGTGGAACTGGGTGACCTCCAGCGCCAGGTCGGTGCCACCGGCCAGCAACCGCGCTTCGGGGTGCGAGCTGTAGAGGTCGGCCAAGTCGGCTACGGTCAGCGGCACCAGGCAGCGTTTGTCGCCGCTGTTGAGCTCGCCGGTCTGGGTCGGCTCGATGGCTTTGAGGCGGCTGATGGTCTGGGCCTTCTGCGCGTCGAACTGATCGCGGCACGGCTGGCGGCAGCTCTGTTCGGCGGCATCGAGAATCGGCCGGTAGCCAGTGCAGCGGCACAGGTTGCCCGCCAGCGCTTCCTGGGCCTGATGCAGGTCGTGGCCCTGGCTGTTCTTCTGCAGGGCGAACAACGACATGACGAAGCCTGGGGTACAGAAGCCGCATTGCGAACCATGGCAGTCGGCCATGGCTTGTTGCACGCTGTGCAGTTCGCCCTGGTGCTTGAGGCCCTCGACGCTGATCAGCTGCTTGCCATGCAGCGACGAAACGAAGGTCAGGCAGGAGTTGAGGCTGCGGTAGCGCAGGCTGTCCTGGCCTTGATCATCCTGGGTCAGCTCGCCGACCACCACGGTGCAGGCGCCACAGTCGCCGCTGGCGCAGCCTTCTTTGGTGCCGGGTTTGCCCAGGTGCTCACGCAGGTACTGCAGCACCGTCATGTTCGGGTCCAGGGCGTGCTCGCTGCGCAGCTCCTGGTTGACGAGAAACTGGATCACGGGGATGGCCTCGCAATGGTTTTATTGTTGTTGAGCGGACAATAAGCAGAGCTGACACGCTGGTCAATAATTTTCTGACTTAAGGGTCAAGAAATTCTCCACACGAAGGTCTGGCCGCCCAGCCTGCCGATATATAAAGCATAGATCGGGCCGCCTTTACCGTTGCCTGGCAGCACAAATAAAGGCTGTCGCCCCTCTGCGCGACGGCTGGCCAAGTGCGCTACAATCGCCCACTTGTGCCCAGTTCAATGATTTCGAAGGAAAACCATGACGTTCAAGGCGCCGGACAGCCTCTCCGAGCAGATCGCCGACTACCTGGCCGAACGCATCATCCGCGGCGAGCTCGCGCCGGGTGAGCGCATCCAGGAGCAGAAGGTCACCCAGGCGCTGAATGTCAGCCGCGGCTCGGTGCGTGAAGCGTTGCTGATCCTCGAACGTCGCCATCTGGTTGCGATCCTGCCGCGCCGCGGCGCTCATGTGACTCGGCTCGACGAACGCAGTGTGCGCAGCCTGTGTGCCCTCATGGGCGAGTTCTACATCCTGCTGGGTAATGCCGTTGCTCAGAAATGGCGCCTCGATGCGGACCTGCGCCCGTTTCTGGACATCCAGCAACGCCTGCAGCAGGCCCGTGAACGGGGTGACATCAAAGCCTTCGTCGCCGACAGTTTTGCTGTAATGCGCGCCGCCTATCCGTTCGCCGACAATCCTTACCTGCAGGAAACCGTCGAAAACCTGCAGCCGGCCATGAGCCGAGCCTATTACCTGGCCCTCGATCAGCGCCAAGCCAACATGCTCGATTACCTTGACCTGTTCGCCCACCTGCTAGACGCCGTGGTGGCCCGTGAACTGCCGCGCATCCGCGAGGTACTCACCGCCTATTGCCAGCGCAGTTGCGACCTGGTGCTGGCGGCGCTGGCCCGAGGCTGACCGATGCGGCTGAAGTGCATTCGCCTGGCTGGGTTCAAGTCGTTCGTTGACCCGACCACCGTCAACTTCCCCAGCAACATGGCCGCCGTGGTCGGCCCCAATGGTTGCGGCAAGTCCAACATCATCGATGCGGTGCGCTGGGTGATGGGCGAAAGCTCGGCGAAGAACCTGCGCGGTGAGTCGATGACCGATGTCATCTTCAACGGCTCCACCAGCCGCAAGCCGGTCAGCCAGGCCAGCATCGAGCTGGTCTTCGACAACAGCGAGACCACGCTGCTGGGCGAATATGCCGCCTATGCGGAAATCTCCATCCGCCGCAAGGTCACCCGTGACGGGCAGAACACCTATTACCTGAACGGCACCAAATGCCGCCGCCGCGACATCACCGACATCTTCCTCGGCACTGGCCTGGGCCCGCGCAGCTACTCGATCATCGAACAGGGCATGATCTCCAAGCTGATCGAGGCCAAGCCCGAGGAGCTGCGCAACTTCATCGAGGAGGCGGCGGGCATCTCCAAGTACAAGGAGCGCCGCCGCGAGACCGAAAGCCGCATCCGCCGCACCCAGGAGAACCTGGCGCGCCTGACCGACCTGCGCGATGAGCTTGAGCGCCAGCTCGAACGCCTGCACCGCCAGGCGCAGGCCGCGGAGAAATACCGTGAGTACAAGGCGCAGGAGCGTCAGCTCAAAGCGCGTCTGGCGGCGCTGCGCTGGCGTGATCTGGATGAGCGCGTACGCCAGCGCGAGTCGGTGATCGGCGATCAGGATGTGGCCCATGAGGCGCTGGTGGCCGAACAGCGCAACGCCGATGCGAGCATCGAGCGGCTGCGTGACGGCCATCATGAGCTGTCCGAGCGCTTCAACCAGGTGCAGGGCCGCTTCTATTCGGTGGCCGGCGACATCGCCCGGGTCGAGCAGAGCATTCAGCATGGGCAGCAGCGCCTGCGCCAATTGCAGGATGACCTGAAGGAAGCCGAGCGCACGCGCCAGGAAACCGAGTCACACCTTGGGCATGACCGCACCCTGCTGGCGACCCTCGGTGAAGAGCTGGCGATGCTCGAACCGGAGCAGGAAATGACCCTGGCGGCAGCCGAAGAGGCTGCCGCCACCCTCGAAGAGGCCGAACTGGGCATGCACGGCTGGCAGGAGCAGTGGGACAGCTTCAACACCCGCTCTGCCGAGCCGCGGCGCCAGGCCGAAGTGCAGCAGTCGCGCCTGCAGCAACTGGAAGCCAGCCTGGAGCGCTTGGCCGAGCGCCAGCGCAAGTTGGGTGAGGAACGCGACCAGTTGGGCGCTGACCCGCAGGAAAGCGCCATGCTGGAGCTGTCCGAGCAGTTGGCTGCCAGCGAGATGCTGCTTGAAGAGCTGCAGTTGTCCGAAGAACAGGTGGTCGAGCGCCTGGAGGGCCTACGCGCGCAATTGCAGCAGGCGACCCAGGCTCAGCAGCAACAGCAAGGCGACTTGCAGCGTCTGGGCGGCCGCCTGGCATCCCTGGAGGCGTTGCAGCAAGCTGCGCTCGAACCCGGTGCAGGAGCTGCCGACTGGTTGCGCGAGCAAGGGCTGGAGCAGCGGCCACGCCTGGCGCAAGGGCTGCGTGTGGAGCCGGGTTGGGAGCTGGCGGTGGAAACCGTATTGGGCGCTGACCTGCAAGCGGTGCTGGTGGACGGCTTCAACGGCTTGGATTTTGCCGGGCTGGAGCAAGGCGAGTTGCGTCTGTTGGTGGCGGGGCAGGACGGTGCGCGCCGGCCCGGCAGCTTGCTCGACAAGGTCGAGGGGCACACCGACCTGGCCCCTTGGCTGGCCCAGGTGCGGCCAGTCGAAGACCTGGCTCAAGCCCTCGCTGAGCGCGCCGGCCTTGACGAAGGCCAGAGCCTGGTCAGCCGCGACGGCTACTGGGTTGGGCGGCATTTTCTGCGCGTCAGCCGCGGCAGCGAAGCCCAGGGTGGGGTGCTGGCGCGGGCGCAGGAAATCGAGCGCCTCGGCCATGAGCAGCTGGAGCTGGAAGCTACGCTGGAGCACACGGAGCAGCAGCTGCAAGCCTTGCGTGAGCAGCAACTGGGCCTGGAAGAGCAGCGCGAGCAGCTGCGCCGGCGCACCCAGGAAGAAAGCCGCCAGCATGGCGAGTTCAAGGCCAGCCTGTCGGCAGGCCGGGCCCGTGCCGAACAGGTCGAGCTGCGTCGGCGCCGGCTGCAGGAAGAATTGAGCGAGCTTCAGGAGCAGCGCGCCCTGGAGCAAGAGCAGCTGGGCGAAGCCCGCCTGGTGCTGCAGGAGGCCCTGGACCTGATGGCCCAGGACACCGAGCAACGCGAACAGTTGATGGCCCGCCGCGATACCTTGCGCGAAGGCCTTGACCGGGTCCGCCAGGAAGCTCGCCAGCACAAGGATCATGCCCACCAGTTGGCTGTGCGCCTGGGTTCGCTGCGCGCCCAGCACGACTCGACCCGCCAGGCACTGGAGCGCCTGGAGCTACAGGCGGCCCGCCTGAGTGAGCGGCAGGAGCAGTTGAGCCTGAACCTGGAAGAGGGCGAGGCGCCGCTGGAAGAGCTGCGCCTGAAGCTGGAAGAACTGCTTGAGCGGCGCATGAGCGTCGACGAAGAAATGCGCCAGGCGCGCCTGCACATGGACGACGCCGATCGCGCCCTGCGCGACGCCGAAAAGCGCCGCACCCAGGCCGAGCAGCAGGCGCAGTTGCTGCGCGGCCAGCTCGAGCAGCTGCGCCTGGAGTGCCAGGGGCTGGATGTACGACGCAAGACCTTACAGGAGCAATTGTTGGCCGACGGCTACGACCTCCAGGGTGTGCTTGCCACTGTCGAGGCCGAGGCCAGCGAACAGGGCACCGAGCAGGAGCTGGAGCAGATCGACGCCCGTATTCAGCGCCTGGGCGCGATCAACCTGGCTGCGATCGAGGAGTACGAACAGCAATCCGAGCGCAAGCGCTACCTCGATGCCCAGGACGCCGATCTGGTCGAGGCGCTGGAGACCCTGGAAAACGTCATCCGCAAGATCGACAAGGAAACCCGCACCCGCTTCAAGGATACCTTTGATCAGATAAATGCCGGATTACAGGCACTTTTCCCAAAAGTTTTCGGTGGTGGCAGCGCTTATCTGGAACTGACGGGCGAAGATTTACTCGATACAGGGGTGACGATTATGGCGCGCCCGCCTGGCAAGAAGAACAGCACCATCCATCTGCTGTCCGGCGGCGAGAAGGCACTGACCGCATTGGCGCTGGTGTTTGCCATTTTCAAGCTGAACCCCGCACCGTTCTGCATGCTCGACGAGGTCGATGCGCCGCTGGACGATGCCAACGTCGGCCGGTATGCCCGGTTGGTCAAGGAGATGAGTGAAAGCGTGCAGTTCATCTACATCACGCATAACAAGATTGCCATGGAGATGGCGGATCAATTGATGGGGGTGACCATGCACGAGCCTGGGTGTTCACGTCTCGTTGCAGTGGATGTGGAGGAGGCACTGGCCATGGTCGACGCCTGATGAGCCAAGAGAAGGCGGAATGTGCAGGTAAATGCCCCCGCCATGTGCGACAGACGGTGTAAAGTTGTCTTTGGTCGTGCTAGCTTAATGTCACTCGTTTTATGCGTGGGTAAAACGCCTGTCAGAACATAGAGTTGGCGCCACGTGTTAAAGGGCTTTGAAGCCTTTGTTTTCAAGCATATTTTTATAGAGGCACGGGATTACATGGAAATCGGTCTGCGCGAGTGGCTGATCCTCATCGGCATCATTGTCATCGCCGGTATTCTTTTCGACGGCTGGCGCCGCATGCGCGGCGGAAAAGGCAAGTTGAAGTTCCGTCTGGATCGCAGTTATTCCAACCTCCCGGACGAGGAAGGCAGCGCCGAGGTCTTGGGCCCGTCGCGCGTGCTCGATACCCAGAAGGAGCCGGAGCTGGACGAAAGCGACCTGCCGTCGCTCAGTGCGCCGGCGCGTGAGCGCGAGCGCGAGCAGAAACCGGCCAAGGCCAGCAAGCGTGGCAAACGTGCCGCTGAAGTGCAGCCGCAGGGCGACCTGGACCTGGTGGCCGAGCCGCGCGAGCCCGACCTGTTCGCCGATGCCGACGACGATTTCGCTGCCGACAACAACCGCAACGGTGGTTTTGCTGCCGCGGGCAGTGCTGCCAAGGAGCTGCCACCGGTCGAAGAGGTGCTGGTGATCAGCGTCATCTCGCGTGATGAAGGTGGCTTCAAGGGCCCGGCGCTGCTGCAGAACATTCTTGAAAGTGGTTTGCGCTTCGGCGAGATGGACATCTTCCATCGTCATGAAAGCATGGCCGGTCACGGCGAAGTCCTGTTCTCCATGGCCAACGCTGTCAAGCCCGGCATCTTCGACCTGGACGACATCGATCACTTCAGCACGCGCGCGGTCAGCTTCTTCCTCGGGCTGCCAGGCCCGCGCCATCCGAAGCAGGCCTTCGATGTGATGGTCGCCGCAGCGCGCAAGCTGGCCCACGAGCTCAATGGTGAGCTCAAGGATGACCAGCGCAGCGTGCTGACCGCCCAGACCATCGAGCATTACCGCCAGCGCATCGTCGAGTTCGAGCGCCGCGCGCTGACCCAGAAACGCTGATGTCATCGAGCGAGCGGACCCTGCCCTGGTCTTGCTCGCTTCGTTTCAAGCGCAAGAGCAGCCTAGGGCTGCTCTTTTGCTTTGCAAGAGAACCTGAAGAATGAAAGCCGAATCCCGAATCCTTGAGCTGCGTGCAGAGATTGCTCAGCACGATTTCCGTTACTATGTGCTTTTCAAGCCGAGCGTGCCCGACGCCGAATACGACCGTCTGTTCAAAGAACTCAAGGCACTCGAAGCTGAGCACCCTCATCTGATAACTCCCGATTCGCCCACCCAGCGTGTAAGCGGGATTGTCTCTCCTGAATTTTCCCAAGTCCGCCACGAAGTACCTATGCTCAGTCTGGGGAATGCCTTTGAAGAGGCCGACCTGCGTGATTTTGGTCGTCGGGTTATTGATGGTCTAGACCAGTCAGGTGCTATTGATTTCAGCTGCGAGCCTAAGCTTGACGGCCTAGCGGTGAGCCTTCTTTATCAAGATGGACAGTTGGTGCGAGGCGCCACCCGAGGCGATGGCGCTATGGGCGAAGATATCAGCGCCAACGTGCGCACAGTGCGAAATATTCCGCTCAAACTGCGGGGTGAGGGTTGGCCTGCATTGCTCGAAGTGCGTGGCGAAGTGTTTATGAGCAAGGCCGGTTTCGATCGTCTCAACGTTTCTCAAGCTGACGTCGGTGCCAAGACGTTTGCTAACCCGCGAAATGCGGCGGCCGGGAGTCTGCGTCAGCTGGACTCAAGAATCACCGCCAAGCGCCCGCTAGAGTTCTGCTGCTACGGCGTAGGGCAGGTTTCGGAGAACATTGGTGAAAGCCATATCGAGATCCTTGAGCAGCTCAAGCAATGGGGGCTGCCAATCAGTCCCGAGCTTCGGCATGCAGCGGGTATCGAAGAATGCCTGGCTTACTACCGCGACATCGGCGAAAGGCGCAACAGTCTGCCATACGAGATCGATGGTGTGGTATTCAAGGTCAATAGCCTAGCTTCCCAGCGCGAGCTAGGATTCCGCGCTCGCGAGCCACGCTGGGCAATCGCCTACAAGTTCCCTGCCATGGAAGAGTTGACCGAGGTACTGGGCGTCGAGTTTCAGGTTGGTCGCACAGGTGCAGTCACACCAGTAGCCCGCCTCAAACCTGTTAAGGTCGCCGGAGTGACCGTCTCCAATGCAACGCTTCACAACATGGATGAGATAGCTCGCTTGGGGTTGCGCGTCGGCGACACAGTGATTATTCGTCGAGCTGGTGATGTAATCCCTCAAATCATGCAGGTAGTAATTGAGCGGCGCCCCCTGAGTGCCCGCCCGGTACAGGTGCCCACTGAGTGTCCGGTATGTGGCTCCCAGGTCGAGCGCACCCAGTTGGTCAAGCGCAGCAAAGGCAAGGAAACCACCAGCGAAGGCGCGGTGTACCGTTGTGTCGGCCGTCTGGCCTGTGGCGCCCAGCTCAAGCAGGCGATCATTCACTATGTTTCGCGGCGCGCCATGGATATCGACGGCCTGGGCGAGAAGAGCGTCGAGCAGTTGGTGGACGAAGGCCTGATCGGTTCGCCGGCGGACCTCTACAAACTGCAGTTCGAGCAGATCGTCGGCCTGGAGGGTTTTGCCGAAGTCTCCAGCAAGAAGCTGCTGGATGCCATCGAGGCCAGCAAGCGCCCGAGCCTGGCGCGCTTCATCTATGCCCTGGGCATCCCGGACGTGGGCGAGGAGACCGCCAAGGTGCTGGCCCGCTCGCTGGGCAGCCTGGCACGGGTGCAGCAGGCGTTGCCGCAGGTGCTGACGTACCTGCCGGACATTGGTCTGGAAGTGGCCTACGAGATCCACAACTTCTTTGAAGACGAACACAACTGCAAGGTCATCGAGCAGTTGCTCGCTTGCGGTATGCAGTTGCAGGACGAAGGCGAGTTGGCGGCAGAGTTCGCTGCGAGCACCACCCTGGCCGGGATGATCGCCAAGCTCGACATCCCTTCGGTCGGGCCCACCGGCGCGCAGAAGCTGGTCGCCAAGCTGGACAGCCTGGAAAAGATCATCGCCGCCGATGGCATCGACCTGCGCCAGGCACTGGCGGCGAAACAGGCCGAAGCCGTGCGCGAATTCTTCAAGGAGGAGGCCAACCAAAAGCTGGCCAGAGACATCGAAGCCCAGTTGCTGGCGTTCGGCATGCACTGGACCAGCCAGAAGAAGGTCGCCGAGGGCTTGCCCCTGGCTGGCCAGACCTGGGTGCTGACCGGCACGCTGGAGCGTATGAGCCGCGATATCGCCAAGGAGAAGCTGGAAAGCCTCGGCGCCAAGGTTGCCGGTTCGGTGTCGGGCAAGACACACTGCGTGGTCGCGGGCCCAGGCGCGGGCTCCAAATTGGCCAAGGCCAGTGAACTCGGGGTCAAGGTACTGGATGAGGATGCGTTCGTCGTGTTTCTGGGCGAGCAGGGCATTGCCATCTGATCGTCCAGGCCTGATCGCCGCCAGGCTCGGCGCCACCCCTGTGGAAGCCGGCTTGCCGGCGATGAGGCCAGGCCAGGCCCCTGGATCTGGACAAGTCATTGAGAAATGATGACTTTTTCTCCGGTTAAAGGTTGTAACTTCGCCCCAGACCGGTACAATGGCGCGGCTCGCTACTTGGCGAGCCGCGTAGTGGTGGCCCCATCGGTCCCCCCGCATTGATTACCCGTTAACCTGGTCAGGCCCGGAAGGGAGCAGCCATAGCGGGAACATCGAGTGCCGGGGTGTGGCTGGTGGGGCCGCCTCCATTTACGCCAGCCTCTCTCAAGAACCCCTCGCACTGCCCCCCTTTCAGATGTTCACTATTTTGCCAGTTCATGGCGCTTTAGCCTTTTCATCACCAGAATAACTGCCACAAGTCCAGCCAGCCCTAGCCCATGCCCATGCCCAAGGTAAACGGTATCAGGACCTGCCAGGGTGAACTCATTCTTGCTTTGCGCAGGTCTTCGTCGAGCGCTTCCAGTTCGCGTTGAAACCTGATCGCGCTTTCCTCGTTCAGGCGGGACATCGTCGTTCCTCATGTAATTCCATTGGGCTCGCGTCGCTTGGGTGGCTGGATCCCACGGGTATTTAAGAAAGGTCCTACTGCTATTTGACTGGTGTGGAAATATCCTACGCAACCTGTCGACGCCCGTCTGATTGTCCCTGGAAACCTCGCCCTATAGTCTTTTGCGGTCGCTGTCAGTTCAGCGATCGGGTGTGGAAGCCTGGGGTTCGGTTCTTGTCGTTATGACAGTTGTTCGCGGGAGGCCCTCGGGCCTGCCGGGTTCACCGTACCCCTGGTCTTCCACCCCGCGTACAACTGTCACCCTAAAGTGTGGAAGCGAATGGGTGCCCTCAATCCGGTACGGTGCTTTCATGAAAAAACTTGTCCCTGATCCACCACACACCTTCTAACTTCCTCCCGGCAAATCCCTCTCCCGCGCCATTAGCGACGGCATCGTGCCGATTGAATTCGTGATGATGAATGTCACCCATTACCTGATGTTCGCCTACAGCGACAGCCGGCGCGCGCTGGAGAGGATCGAGGATGAAGAGACGCGGCAGCAGCTGGAGCATGGATTGCGCGCGATGCAGATTGCCTGGGGGCAGGCGGATGCGGTGGCGATGGCGGTTGAGCGGCGGCGCTAGTTTTTCAGCGTTCGTACGCCCCATGAAGAAAGCCCCTACATCTATCCACCTTTGTAAAAAATAAGGTCATGCCTGCTGAAATAGGAGAGCAGGCATGGGAATGTGCAAACGGGATTTGACCATCGGTGTGCTGGTAACGGTGCTGTGGGGTTGCAACTACGGTGTGATCGAACTGGGCTTGAGCACGCTCGAACCCTCCGTCATGACACTGCTGCGTTTCACCCTCTGTGCGGTGCCGTTGGTATTCTTCATCAGGCGGCCGACGGGCGTTTCCATGGCGGTCATGGCGCTCTACGGCGTGCTGTTCGCAGTGGGGATCTGGTGGATGGTCAATTTTGCCATGTACCAGGGGCTTAGCCCCGGCATGGCCTCGGTCTTTCTGCAGTTCAGCGCATTTTTCACCATCCTGCTGAGTGCGGTCTTCCTGCGCGAGCGCATCACTGCCGCACACTTCTGGGGAATGGCGCTCGCGGCCTGTGGCCTGGGCATGATGCTGTTGTCGAGCAGCCAGTCGTCGACGGTGATAGGGCTATTTCTCGTGCTGCTCGCCGCGCTTGCCTGGGCATTTTGCAATCTGCTGATCAAGCTCAAGCGCCCTGGTGAGATGACGGCGTTCATCGTCTGGTCGAGCCTGTTCTCGCTGCCTTTCATCCTCGCCTTCATAGTCGTCTCGCAAGGCTGGAAGGCATTCGAAGGCCTTGGTCATGGCCTGGCGTGGGAGGCGCTGTTCTCCGTGCTGTTCCAGAGCCTGATCACCACCATTCTGGGTTATCGGGTCTGGAACAACCTGATGAAAAAGTATCCGGCTACCCAGGTCGCCCCTTTGTCGTTGCTGGTGCCGGTATCAGGGCTGGTCACCTCCTGCATGTTCTTCGGTGAAAGGCTGGGCGCGGGCCAGTGGTTGGCCATCGGCCTGATCTTGACGGGGATGATGGTATTTTTCGCTGGCCACTTGCTTCGGGGTATCGGGCGTCGGGTTGTGCGACTGCTTTGACGGAGTCTCCCGACGCCGTGGCAGTTATTCCCCAGGTTGTTGTGTAGTGACCTCATCAAAAACCGCCCTGGCACCGTAACGCTGCATGATCCGCGCGATCTCGCCAGACTGTTGCATGCGTACCAAAGCCCTGAGTATTCCCTGCGTCGGTATTGCCGGGTCGTTCCTCACCATGCACCCCAGCGCCTGCTCCTCTAGCACCGCCAGCACCTGCAGGCGCTGCTCGGCCGGCAGCCGCTGGTTGAACCACTGCAACGACAGCTCATTGCTGACCGCGTGCCGATAACGCCCTATTTGCAGCTTCTGCAGCGCCAACGCCTGGCTTCGGCTGTCCTCGCGGCGCAACTGCCCCTGCTCGAACAAAGGCTCCAGCGTCGTGTAGGTGTACCCCAGTACCGTGCCAATGGCCTGCCGCGGCAGTTGTTCCGGCCGGGTCGGGGCGTTGTCACCTGGCTGCCCGACCAGTACATCGCGCTGATGGAACAACGGTATGCTCCAGACAAAATGCCCTGGCCGGTCATTGAACCACTGCGTGCTCACATAGCAGCGCACGTCGATGTCGCCATTATCCATCGCCTGCTGCAGGCGCAGGCGGGCCAGCACGTGGTATTCGGGGCGGGCGCCGACTTCGCGAGCGATCCCTTGCATCAGGTCGAACAGCAGCCCTTCGACCGGCTGCTCGCCCTCGACGCGCACCAGCGGCATGCTCCAGCTTTCGGCGACGGAAAAGCGCAGCACCGGTGGATCGGCCAGGCTGCAAGAGGTCCACAGCAACAACAGGGCCAGCAGTCTTCGCAAAGCACATCCTCCATGAACAACGTGCGCCAGTTACTGAGCGTAGACGAACCATGCAGGGTGCAATTTCGGCCCCGCTCCGCTAGCATTAGCGATCTTCCGCTCGATCAGGCTGCGATGGTTTTTCGATGAGTTATCAGGTTCTTGCACGTAAATGGCGTCCGCGCTCGTTCCGCGAAATGGTCGGCCAGGCCCATGTGCTCAAGGCCTTGATCAATGCCTTGGACAACCAGCGCCTGCACCATGCCTACCTGTTCACCGGTACGCGGGGTGTGGGCAAGACCACCATTGCGCGAATCATCGCCAAGTGCCTCAACTGCGAGACCGGCATCACCTCCACGCCCTGTGGCACCTGCTCGGTGTGCCGGGAGATCGATGAAGGCCGTTTCGTCGACCTGATCGAGATCGACGCCGCCAGCCGTACCAAGGTCGAGGACACCCGCGAACTGCTCGACAACGTGCAGTATGCCCCCAGCCGCGGGCGCTTCAAGGTCTACCTGATCGACGAAGTGCACATGCTGTCCACGCACTCGTTCAACGCCTTGCTCAAGACACTGGAAGAGCCGCCACCCTACGTCAAGTTCATCCTCGCCACCACCGACCCGCAAAAGCTGCCGGCCACCATCCTTTCGCGCTGCTTGCAGTTCTCGCTGAAGAACATGAGCCCGGAGCGGGTGGTCGAACACCTGAGTCATGTGCTGGAGGCCGAGAACGTCCCGTTCGAGCCCGATGCGCTGTGGTTGCTTGGCCGTGCTGCCGATGGTTCGATGCGTGATGCCATGAGCCTCACCGACCAGGCTATCGCGTTCGGCGAGGGTAAGGTGCTGGCCGCCGATGTGCGGGCCATGCTCGGTAGCCTCGATCACGGCCAGGTCTATGGTGTGCTGCAGGCATTGCTGGAGGGGGATGCACGGGCGCTGCTGGAGGCGGTGCGCAACCTCGCCGAGCAGGGGCCGGACTGGAGTGGCGTGCTGGCCGAAATGCTCAATGTGCTGCACCGTGTCGCCATCGCCCAGGCGCTGCCCGAAGCGGTGGACAACGGCCAGGGTGATCGCGAGCGGGTGCTGGCGCTGGCGTCGGCGTTGCCTGCCGAGGATGTGCAGTTCTATTACCAGATGGGCCTGATCGGTCGCCGCGACCTGCCTTTGGCACCCGACCCGCGGGGCGGTTTCGAAATGGTCCTGCTGCGGATGCTGGCGTTCCGCCCGGCCGACAGCGACGATGCACCGAAACCGGTACTAAAGCCGGTGGGGATCAGCCAGGCCACAGCTGATCCTGCAACCCCGGTGGCAGCGCCTGCGGTGCTTCCCGGCGCGTCTGTCGTTGCTGCCCAAGCCCCCGCTGCAGTGGTGATGGCCCCGCAAGCCGAGCCTGCGGTCGTCGCCGAGGCGTTGTCGGCGGCGCCACCACAACCTGAGCCGAAGGCTGAGCTGGCAGAGCCAGAGCCCGAGCCCGAGCCCGAGCCCGAGCCGGCACCGGCACCGGAAGAGGAAGTCATCGACCTGCCCTGGGAGGAGCCTGCTGCACAGCCTGAGCCGCTGGCCGTTGAGCCCACACCTGCGCCGGCTGCCGCGCCACGGCCTGCAGTCGCCGAGCCGCAAGCTGCCCAGCCGGCCTATGATGCGCCGCCATTCGATCCGTCGGAGTACGCCTCGGTGGGCATGGAGCGTGATGACGAGCCGCCCATGGATGAGGATTATTACGGGGGCGAAAGCGACCCGGTGGGCTTCAGCTATCTGGACGAGCTGGTTGAGCACGTCCAGGAAGACGCCCCCATCGCTGCGCCCGAGCCGCTGCCGGCTGCCAAGCCCGCCACCGGCTTGGCCCTGCAATGGCTGGAATTATTCCCACAGTTGCCTGTGTCCGGTATGACAGGCAACATCGCCGCAAACTGCACGCTGATCGCTGCAGACGGTGACGATTGGCTGCTGCACCTTGACCCAGGCCAAGGCGCCTTGTTCAACGCCACCCAGCAACGGCGCTTGAATGACGCGCTCAACCAGCACCTGGGGCGCACGCTGAACCTGCGCATCGAGCTTATCCTGCCCGAGCAGGAAACCCCGGCCCAGGCAGCCTCGCGCAAGCGTGCCGAGCGCCAGCAGGACGCGGTGGCGTCGATCGAGCAGGATCCGTTGATCCAGCAGATGATCAAGCAGTTCGGTGCTACCGTGCGGCAGGATACTATTGAACCTGTAGCGGCCCTGGTCAGTCAGGGTCAGTAACGGATAACCATGCGGCCGCCCTGTGGCGGGCTGCATCACACGACCCAATCGAGGTATACCCCCATGATGAAAGGTGGCATGGCCGGCCTGATGAAGCAGGCCCAGCAGATGCAGGAAAAAATGGCCAAGATGCAGGAAGAGCTGGCCAACGCCGAAGTGACCGGCCAATCGGGTGGCGGCCTGGTCAGCGTGGTGATGACCGGTCGTCATGACGTCAAGCGCGTCAGCATCGATCAAAGCCTGATGTCGACGGATGAAGACGACAAGGAAGTGCTCGAAGACCTGATTGCTGCTGCGCTGAATGACGCCGTACGCAAGGTCGAGCAGAGCAGCCAGGAAAAAATGGGTGGCATGACTGCTGGCATGCAGCTGCCGCCGGGCTTCAAGATGCCGTTCTAAGGCGTTTGCTGTTCAAAAGCCGCCGTGGGGTTCCAAGGCGGCTTTTTTTGTGGTGTTGTTTACAGGGGCGTAGGGGTGTGGCCGTGCGCATGCCTGGATCGTTCTGGCGGCCTCAAGATGGAGCGCCGCTTGTGATGTGTGAGATTTGACGCTGTCACCCTGCGCCGGTATAAACCGCCTCTCATAGAATTATCAGGCCTTTCCCATGAGCTTCAGCCCCCTCATCCGCCAACTGATCGACGCCCTGCGCACGCTGCCGGGCGTTGGCCAGAAAACCGCCCAGCGCATGGCCCTGCAGTTGCTGGAACGCGACCGCAGCGGTGGTGTGCGCCTGGCCCAGGCGCTTACCCTGGCCATGGAAGGGGTTGGCCATTGCCGCCAGTGCCGCACGTTGACCGAGCAGGAGTTGTGCCCGCAATGCGCTGACCCGCGCCGCGACGATACCCAGCTGTGCGTGGTGGAGGGGCCGATGGATGTGTATGCGGTGGAGCAGACCGGTTATCGCGGTCGCTACTTCGTGCTCAAGGGGCACCTGTCGCCGCTCGATGGCCTGGGGCCTGATGCTATTGGCGTGCCGCAGTTGATGGCGCGGATCGAGGAGCAGGGCAGCTTCACCGAGGTGATCCTGGCCACCAACCCGACCGTGGAGGGTGAGGCAACCGCCCATTACATCGCCCAGTTGCTGGCCGAGAAGGGGCTGGTGGCCTCGCGGATTGCCCATGGCGTGCCGCTGGGCGGCGAGCTGGAGCTGGTCGATGGCGGCACCCTGGCGCATGCCTTTGCAGGGCGTAAGCCCATTGCGCTTTAAGAGCTGCAAGCTTCAAGCTGCAAGTAAAAGCAGGTCCGCGTACGCTTGTAGCTTGTGGCTTTGAGAGCTGCAAGCTGCAAGCTGCAAGTAAAAGCAGATCCGCGTTCGCTTGTAGCTTGTAGCTTGCGGCTTGCGGCTTGCGGCTTGCCGCTCAGTACTCGCTCAGGGAAAACTCGGTCAGGCAGAAGGTCGGCACACCCGCCGCCTGCAGTCGGCGCGAACCGTCCAGCTCAGGCAGGTCGATGATCGCCGCCGCCTCGAACACCTGGGCTCCGGTGCGGCGCACCAGGTTGGCTGCGGCCAGCAGGGTGCCGCCGGTGGCGATCAGGTCATCGAAGATCAGCACCGAATCGCCCTCGCACAGGCTGTCGGCATGCACCTCCAGGAAGGCCTCACCATACTCGGTCTGGTAACCCTCCGACAGCACATCAGCCGGCAGTTTGCCCTGCTTGCGGAACAGGATCAGCGGCTTGTTCAACTGGTGGGCGATGATCGAACCGATCAGAAAGCCACGGGCATCCATGGCGCCGATGTGGCTGAACTCCGCCTCTACATAACGTTCGATGAACTGGTCGGCGACATAACGCAGCCCGCGTGGCGACTGGAACAGCGGGGTGATGTCGCGGAAGATCACACCCGGCTTGGGGAAGTCCACTACCGGGCGGATCAGGGCTTTGAGGTCGAAGGCTTCGCTGTGCATTGTTGCAGGTATCCTGAAAAACGAATGCGCCAGTATACCTTTTTCAAGCAGCCTTTCAGGCCTCCATCGCACCACCGGCCAGCGCACACAACTGGATCGGATCAAGAATGTGCACTTCCTTGCCCTCGGCGCGCAGCAGGCCGTTCTGCTGGAAGCGGGTGAACACCCGCGACACGGTTTCAACGGCCAAGCCCAGGTAATTGCCGATTTCGTTGCGCGACATGCTCAGGCGGAACTGGTTGGCCGAATAGCCGCGGGCGCGGAAGCGTGCCGACAGGTTGACCAGGAAGGTGGCAATGCGCTCATCGGCGGTCTTTTTCGACAGCAACAGCATCATCTGCTGGTCGTCGCGGATTTCACGGCTCATCACCCGCATCAGCTGGCGGCGCAGCTGGGGGAGTTGCACAGACAGCTCATCGAGCCGCTCGAACGGGATTTCACAGACCGAGGTGGTTTCCTGCGCCTGAGCCGAGACCGGGTAGGCTTCAGTGTCCATGCCGGACAGCCCGACCAGTTCGCTGGGCAGATGGAAGCCGGTGATCTGCTCCTCACCGCTGTCGCTCAGGCTGAACGTCTTGAGGGCGCCGGAACGTACGGCGTAAACCGAGCCGAAATTGTCACCCTGTCGGAACAGAAACTCGCCTTTTTTCAGCGGGCGCCCGCGTTTGACGATTTCATCCAGTGCATCCATGTCTTCCAGGTTGAGCGAAAGAGGCAGGCACAGGGGTGCCAGGCTGCAATCCTTGCAATGGGCCTGGCCGTGGGCGCGCAGTTTGACTGGCTCGGACATTTGAATCGATCCTTGTGGGAAAGCACACATAAGTCGTAAGGGTAACCTACGGCATAGGGTGTAGGCCAGAGTGCGCGAGGATGATGCGCCTTGGCCGAACCCCAGCTGCATCATGCCGGGGGTCCGTTGTTGCCCATAGTGTGCCTGGCAAGCGGGCTTGTCCACACGGTCGAGGGTTCGCCTGGCTAGATCACTCGCGAAAAACGCTGACGGTCGTGCATCGCCAGGTACGCGTCGAACACCATGCAGACCGAGCGTGCCAGCAGGCGCCCGGCCGGCAGGATGCGGATGCCCTGTTCATCGAGGCGGATCAGGCCGTCCCGTTGCATGTTCAGCAGCGCTGGCCAAACGTCGTTGAAATAACCGCGAAAATCGATGGTGAAGGCGCTTTCGATGGGCTCGAAGTCGAGTTCGAAGTGGCAGATCAGTTGCTGGATCACTGCGCGTCGCACGCGGTCATCGTGATTGCACAGCAAGCCGCGCTGGGTGGCCAGCTGCGAGCCGGAGAGCGCGTCCTGATAGGTGATGAGGTCGCTGCTGTTCTGGCAGTACAGGTCGCCGATCTGGCTGATTGCCGAAACCCCCAGGCCGATCAGGTCGCAGTGGCCGTGGGTGGTGTAGCCCTGGAAGTTGCGCTGCAGGGTGCCTTCTTCCTGGGCGACGGCCAGCTCGTCGTCGGGCAGGGCGAAGTGGTCCATGCCGATGTAGCGATAGCCGGCGGTGGTGAGCTGCTCGATGGTGGCCCGGAGCATCTCCAGCTTGGCAGCCGGGGCCGGCAGGTCGTTGCTGTCGATACGCCGTTGCGGCATGAAGCGCTCAGGCAGGTGGGCATAGTTGAAGACCGAGATGCGGTCAGGCTGCAGGCGGATCACCTCCTCGATGGTACGGGCGAAGCCCTCCGGGGTCTGCTTGGGCAAGCCATAGATCAGGTCCAGGCTGACCGAGCGGAACTGCAAGGTGCGCGCCGCCTCGATCAGGGTGCGGGTCTGCTCCAGGCTCTGCAGGCGGTTGATCGCGCGCTGCACCGCAGGGTCCAGGTCCTGCACGCCGAGGCTCACTCGGTTGAAGCCCAGTTCGCGCAGCAGGCCCATGGTCGACCAGTCGGCCTCGCGCGGGTCCAGTTCGATGCCGTAGTCGCCGGAATCATCGTCCAGCAGGTTGAAGTGCTGGCGCAGGGTGGCCATCAGCTGGCGCAGTTCCACATGGCTGAGGAAGGTCGGCGTGCCGCCACCCAGATGCAGCTGTTCAACACGCTGTTTAGGGTCCAGGTGGCAGGCGATCAGCTGGATTTCATGTTCCAGGCGCTGCAGGTAGGGTGCGGCTCGGGCACGGTCCTTGGTGATCACCTTGTTGCAGGCGCAGTAGTAGCAGATGTTGGCGCAGAACGGCACATGCACGTACACAGACAGCGGGCGCACGGCCCGGCGGCTTTCGCGCAGGGCGTGGAGCAGGTCGAACGAGCCGACTTCGCTGTGCAGTTGCACCGCAGTCGGGTAGGAGGTGTAGCGCGGGCCGGCCAGATCGTAGCGGCGGATCAGGTCGGCATCCCAGCGTAGATCTTCGAGCATGTGGGCGGTCCCCGGAATGAGCAGCAGTGCCCCGGAGTCTATGGCCGTCTGTAGGAATCTGTGTTGATTTGTGTCAAGCGCTATGGGGGCCGCTGGGCAGCAGCCCGGTCAGTGCCCCATCAACCAATGCTGGTGCGGCCCCGGCAGGGTCCACAGGCCGAACAGGATGACCAGCAGGCCGCCTGCCATGCGTACGCTGCGCCGCCGCAACAGGGTGTTGACCCGCTCCGCCGCCAGCCCTGTGGCCAGCAGCACCGGCCAGGTACCCAGCCCGAATGCCAGCATCAGGGCCGCGCTGTACCCCGCGTTGCCTTGGCTGGCTGCCCACAGCAGGGTGCTGTACACCAGCCCGCACGGCAGCCAGCCCCACAGCGCGCCAAGCAGCAGGGCCCGGGGCAGGCTGGAGACCGGCAACAGGCGCGAAGCCACGGGCTGGATATGCCGCCACAGCCCCCGGCCCAGTGCTTCGATGCGTGTCAGCCCGCTCCACCACCCGGCCAGGTACAAGCCCATGGCGATCAGCAGCAACGCGGCCACCACCCGCAGTGCCAGGGCAGCAGGGCTGCTGGCTACGGCCCAGCCGGCCAGGCCCAGCAGCAGGCCGGCGCAGGCATAGCTGAGAACACGCCCGACGTTGTACGCCAGCAACAGACGCAGGCGCCGGCCGCGTTGCTCCGGCGGGATGGCCAGCGTCAGCGCGCCCATCAGGCCGCCGCACATGCCCAGGCAGTGGCCGCCGCCCAGCAGGCCGAGGACCAGCGCGGAGCCAAGCAGGGGAAGCAGGTCAGGCACGGGGTGGTTGGTCCTTGTCTTGCGGCTCGGCGGGCTCGGGGGTGACGGCAGCTTGGTGGCGGGGGTCCTGGTCGTCGAACAGGATGCTGTGGGCAGGGCTTTCAAGGTCGTCGTACTGGCCGCTGTCCACCGCCCAGAAAAAGATGTACACGGCGACGCCAACGAGCAGCAGGGCGGCCGGGATCATGACATAGAGGGCTGGCATGGGCGGCTCCTGATCAGGCAATGGCAGGTTGTGGGGCGCTGGCCCTGGCCGCCACGCCAGGCAGCCGGGTCAGGCGCAGGGCATTGAGGACCACGATCAGCGAGCTGACCGACATGCCGACAGCGGCCCATACCGGGGTGATCCAGCCGAGCGCGGCGAACGGCAGCATGAGGCCATTATACAGGGTCGCCCAAAGCAGGTTCTCAAGGATGTTGCGGCGGGTGCGGCGGGCCAGGTCGAAGGCATGTACCAGCGCTTGCAGGCGGTTGCTCAGCAGCACGGCATCGGCGCTGGTCTTGGCAAGGTCGGTGGCACTGCCCATGGCAATGCTGATATCAGCGGCGGCCAGCACCGGCACATCGTTGACCCCGTCACCCAGCATCAGCACCTTGCGCCCGGCGGTCTGCTGGGCCTTGAGCCGGTCCAGCTTGTCGTCCGGGCGCAGGCCGCCAATGGCCTGGTCGATACCCAGCTGGGCGGCCACCTCGGCGACCATCGGCGAGCTGTCGCCCGACAGCAGCAGGGTGCGCCAGCCACGCGCCTTGCATGCCGCCAGCAGGGCAGGGGCGTCATCGCGCAGGCGATCGTCCAGGCCGAACCAGGCCAGCGGGCCTTGGCGGTCGCCCAGCAGCAGCCATTGGCCGCGGGGTTCCGGTACAGGCGGGATTTCCGCGCCGCTGAGGGCGCAAACGAATGTGGGCTGGCCGATGCGCAGGCGCTGCCCGCCGACCAGCCCTTCCAGGCCCAGCCCGGGCACCGTTTGCACCTCGTCCGCGGGCTCGGCATTGCGGCCGAAGGCGCGGGCGATAGGGTGTTCGGAACGGTTTTCCAGGGCGGCGGCAAGCGCCAGGCAGCGGTCGGCGGCCACCGCGCCCAGCGGGCGAATGCTGCGCAGGGTCAGGCGGCCCTCGGTGAGCGTGCCGGTCTTGTCGAAAATGACCGTGTCGATCTGGTTGAGGCCTTCGAGCACGTGACCGCGGGTGACCAGCAGGCCGAGCTTGTGCAGCGTACCGGTGGCGGCGGTCAGTGCAGTAGGGGTGGCCAGCGAGAGCGCGCAGGGGCAGGTGGCTACCAGCATGGCCAGGACAATCCAGAACGCCCGTGTCGGGTCCAGGTGCCACCACCACAGGCCGATGACGATGGCGGCTACCAGGGTGAACAGCAAAAACCACTGCGATGCACGGTCGGCAATCTGGGCCAGGCGTGGCTTTTCGGTCTGCGCGCGTTCCAGCAGGCGGACGATGGCCGACAGTCGCGACGCTTGGCCGAGTGCTTCGATTTCCACGTTCAGCAGGCTTTCGACGTTCAGGGTGCCGCCGGTGACCCGATCGCCGACCCGCCGCGGTTGCGGCAGGTACTCACCGGTCAATAGCGACTCGTCGACGCTGGAACGGCCCTCGACAATGCGCCCGTCAGCCGGGATCACCGCACCGGGCAGCACCTGCACGGTGTCACCGCAGTGCAGTTCGCTGAGCAGGATGCGCTCGCTGCGGCCAAGGCTGTCCAGGCGCAGGCAAGAGGCCGGCAGCAGGTTGACCAGTTGCGCAGTGGCCGCCGCCGTGCGCTCTCGGGCGCGGCGTTCAAGGTAGCGGCCGGTGAGCAGGAACAGTGCGAACATGCCCACGGTGTCGAAATACAGCTCGCCACTGCCGGTAACGGCTGTCCAGATGCCGGCACCGAAGGCCAGGGCGATGGCCAGCGATACCGACACGTCCATGGTCAGGTGGCGGGTGCGCAGGTCGCGGGCAGCCCCTTTGAAGAACGGCGCGCAGCTGTAGAACACGATCGGGATGGTAAGAAACAGCGCCACCCAGCGCAGGATGGTGTGCAGCTCGGGCGACAGGTCGATGTTGAATTCCGGCCAGGTGGCCATGGTGGCCATCATTGCCTGGAACCACAGCAGCCCGGCCACGCCCAGCCTGCGCAGGGCACTTCGGTTTTCCCGGGCCAGTTGCTCGGCGGCCTGGTCGGGTTGGTAGGGGTGGGCGGCGTAGCCGATCTGGCGCAGCTCGGCCAGCAATCGCGAGAGCGGCAGGCGTTGGTCTTCCCAACTGAGCAGCAAACGGTGGTTGGACAGGTTAAGGCGTGCGTCGGCCACCCCGGGCAGGTTGCGCAAGTGCTTTTCGATCAGCCAGCCGCAGGCGGCGCAGCTGATGCCTTCGACCAGCAGGGTGGTTTCGGCCAGCTCGCCCTGGTGGTGGACGAAGGTTTTTTGCACGTCGCTACGGTCGTACAGGGTCAGTTCGTCCTGCAACTGCTTGGGCAGGGCCTCGGGGTTGGCGCTGTTTTCGCTGCGGTGCTGGTAGTAGTGTTCCAAACCACCGGCGACTATTGCCTCGGCCACGGCCTGGCAGCCGGGGCAGCAGAACTGCCGGGGCTGGCCAAGGACCATGGCGGTGAAGCGGCTGCCAGTGGGGACGGGCAGGGCGCAGTGGTAGCAGGGGGTGGGCTGGGTCATCACATCATTGCCTTGCATATTTGGCTGGCCGGCGCGTGGCTACAGGTGTTCAGCGCCCTGGATGGCTTCGTCACCCAGCTGCAAGGTCACACCGTGCGCCACCTTTTCCTCCTCGAACAAACGCCACACCTGGCCGTTTTCGCTACCCAGCAGTTCGACGAAGCGGCGCCCGTCGACCTTGTCTTCCAGTTGCCCCACATAGCGCCCCGCCTCGACCCGGCTCAGCAGCACCTTGCGGTCCTTCTCTGGCTGGGTGGGGGAAATCAGGTTCAGCTCCAGGCGCTTCGGGTCGCTGCTACCGGTCAGGCGCAGGTCCACTTCGCCCGTCAGTTCGTCCAGGTGCACGCTGGCCTGCAAACCCAGGTTGTGCGCCAGCAATTCACGGTCCAGCGAGCGGTTGATGCCTTTGCCGGCTTCGTAGTAGTTGTCGTTGACCAGGTTGTCCGGGTTGTTCACGGCAATGCTGACCATGGTCAGGCTCAGGCACACCGAGGTGGTGAGGATGCCGATAATGATCCAGGGCCAGAGGTGCTTGTACCAGGGGCTGGTGGCGGTGGCGGCAGGCATGGTTCGCGTTCTCTCTCAGCGGATCTGTGGGCCGATGAAGCGGCTCTTGGCTTGGACCTCGGCAGCGCTGTCATCGGCGCTTTTGAGGGTGAAGGTGATTTCGTTGGTGGTCGAAGGCAGTTTTTCGGGGGCGACCGACAACTGCACCGGCAGGCTGACGATATCGCCGGCGGCCACGCGGATTTCCCGCTGGCCTTCGAGCCGCAGGTCAGGCAGGCCGGCGGCGTCCAGCACGTAGACGTGGTCACGCTGGTCCTTGTTCATGACCTTGAGGCTGTACACGTTCTCGATCCGGCCCTGGGCGTTCTCGCGGTATAGCACGCGGTCCTTGCTGACGTCGAAGCCCACCAGCGAGCGGGTGGCGAAGGCGGTGGCCAAGGCGCCGATCATCACCACCAGCACCAGTGCGTAACCGATCAGCCTTGGGCGCAGCATGTGGGTTTTCTGCCCCGACAGGTTGTGCTCGGTGGTATAGCTGATCAGGCCCTTGGGGTAGTTCATCTTGTCCATGATGCTGTCGCACGCGTCGATGCAGGCAGCGCAGCCGATGCACTCGATCTGCAACCCATCGCGGATGTCGATGCCGGTGGGGCAGACCTGTACGCACATGGTGCAGTCGATGCAGTCGCCGAGGCCCTGGGCCTTGTAGTCCGTGTCCTTCTTGCGCGGGCCGCGGGTTTCGCCGCGGCGCGGGTCGTAGGAGACGATCAGTGTGTCCTTGTCGAACATCACGCTCTGGAAGCGGGCGTAGGGGCACATGTACACGCACACCTGCTCGCGCAGCCAGCCGGCGTTGCCGTAGGTGGCCAGGGTGAAGAAGCCGACCCAGAAGTAGGCCCAGCCATCGGCCTGGCCGGTGAAAAATTCGATGACCAGTTCGCGAATCGGCGAGAAGTAGCCGACGAAGGTCATGCCGGTGACGAAACCGATCAGCAGCCACAGGCTGTGCTTGGTGAATTTGCGCACGAACTTGTTGGCACTCATCGGGGCCCGGTCAAGCTTCATGCGCTGGTTGCGGTCGCCTTCGGTGACCTTTTCGCACCACATGAAGATCCATGTCCACACGCTTTGCGGGCAGGTGTAGCCGCACCACACGCGGCCGGCGTACACGGTGACGAAGAACAGGCCAAAGGCGGCGACTATCAGGATGCCCGAGAGCAGGATGAAGTCTTGCGGCCAGATGGTGGTGCCGAAGATGTAGAACTTGCGCTCAGGCAGGTTCCACCATACCGCCTGATGCCCGCCCCAGTTCAGCCACACCGTGCCGAAGTACAGAATGAACAGCGCCGCCCCGCCTACCATCCGCAACCTGCGGAACAGGCCGGTGAAGGCGCGGGTGTAGATTTTCTCGCGAGAGGCGTAGAGGTCGACGGAATCCTTCCCTTTGCTGGCAGGCGGGGTGACGTCATGTACCGGAATGTGCTTGCTCATCATCAAGTCCCACGGCAGTGGAGAAATGCCGCGGCCAGTGCGTGCCGGCCGCAGTCTCGCGCATTCTGCTAGCGCTGCGACCCATGATACGCCGCTGATGGCACGCCGGGGTCGATCTGCGACCTTTAGTCGCGTTGGTTTCGTGGTGTTTATCGTGGTAAGGCGGGTGTCAATTGATCCAGGTCATGCGGCGCTGAATCTACCGGCGCTATCGCCGGCTAGCCGGCCCACACAGCGGCCCCAGCGAACCTGAGTTCACGGGGTGACTGTGGCAGCCGGCGTGCCGGCGATAGCGCCAGTGCAGGCCTCACTCGGCCTTTTCAGGCTCCTGCCCTTGATGCGACAGGCTGTACACATAAGCCGCCAGCAGGTGCACTTTGTCATTGCCCTGCAGTTGCTCCTGCGCCGGCATCTGGCCCTGGCGGCCATAACGGATGGTCTGTTGCAATTGAGCGAAGCTCGAACCGTAGATGAATGCCTGCGGGTGGGTCAGGTTCGGCGCGCCCATGGCGGGTGTGCCCTTGCCTTCAGGGCCATGGCACGCCACGCAATTGGCGGCGAAGATCTTCTGCCCGTTCTCGACATCGGCCTTGGCCCCCTCGGGCAGGCTGCGGCCATCGAGCTTGCTGATCACGAAGGCTGAAACGTCGGCCACACCTTGCTCGCCAATCACTTGCGCCCATGCCGGCATCACGCCATGGCGGCCGCCCATGATGGTGGCCTTGATGGTCTCCGGCTCGCCACCCCAACGCCAGTCGTTGTCGGTGAGGTTGGGGAAGCCATAGGCGCCCTTGGCGTCGGAGCCGTGGCACACCGAGCAGTTGGAAGCGAACAGTCGCGCACCCATCTTCAGTGCCTGCGGCTGCTTGGCCACTTCCTCGATAGGCATGGCCGCGTACTTGGCGAAGATCGGCCCGAAGCGGGCATCGGCCTTGGCCATTTCCTTCTCCCACTCATGCACGCCGGTCCAGCCGGGCTGACCGTTGGTGAACTCGGTCTGCTTGTCGTTATCCAGGTACGAATACCCTGGCAGCACGCCTTTCCAGTTGCCCAGGCCCGGGTACAGCACCAGGTAGCCGAGGGCAAAGATGATGGTGCCGACGAACAGCCAGAACCACCATTTGGGCAGCGGGTTGTCGTATTCCTCGATGCCATCGAAGGCATGCCCGACGGTTTCGTCGGTGACCTCTTCGCGCTGGCCCTTGCGGGTCGACAGCAGCAGCCAGGTCAACGCGAAGATGGTGCCCAGGGTCAGGACGGTGACGTACAGACTCCAGAAGGTTGTCATTGTTGTTTGCTCCCAGAAGCGTTTGCTTGCGCTTGCTCGACGTGCGTTTTGGCCTCGGGGTCATCGGCGAACGGCAGTTGGGTCGCCTCGTCGAATTCCTGCTTGCGCCGTGGGTTGAATACCCACAGCGCCAGGCCCACGAAGGCCACCATCACCACGACGGTGCCCAGGCCGCGAATCATCCCGATATCCATCAGCGTCACCGTTTGCTTTTGATGATGGTGCCAAGACCCTGCAGGTACGCGACCAGTGCGTCCATTTCGGTCTTGCCCTTGACCGCGTCGCGGGCCCCGGCGATGTCGGCATCGGTGTACGGCGTGCCAAGGGTACGCAGCACTTCCAGCTTCTTCGCGGTGTCTTTGCCGTCGAGCGTGTTCTCCACCAGCCACGGGTAGGCCGGCATTTTCGACTCCGGCACTACGTTGCGCGGGTTGTACAGGTGTGCGCGGTGCCAGTCATCGGAGTAGCGCCCACCGACGCGGGCCAGGTCCGGGCCAGTGCGCTTGGAGCCCCACAGGAACGGGTGGTCCCACACGCTTTCACCCGCCACCGAGTAGTGGCCGTAGCGCTCGGTTTCGGCGCGGAACGGGCGGATCATCTGCGAGTGGCAGCCTACGCAACCTTCGCGGATGTAGATGTCGCGGCCTTCGACTTCCAGCGCGGTGCGCGGCTTCATGCCTTCGACGGGTTTGTTGGTGACGTCCTGGAAGAACAGCGGGACGATCTGGGTGAGGCCACCGACGCTCACGGCGATGACCATGAAGAAGGCCAGCAGGCCGATGTTCTTCTCGACAGCTTCATGCTTCATCAGTGGGCTCCCACAACGACGATCTTGGCGGCTTCATCCGCTTCTGCCGGGTTGGCGGCGCGTACGGTACGCAGCACGTTGTAAGCCATCAGCAGCATGCCGGAGGCGAAGAACGCACCGCCCAGTGCGCGGACGATGTAGCCCGGGTGGCTGGCCTGCAACGCTTCGACGAAGGAGTAGGTCAGCGTGCCGTCATCGTTGATGGCGCGCCACATCAGGCCTTGGGTGATGCCGTTGACCCACATCGAGGCGATGTACAGCACGGTGCCGATGGTCGCCAGCCAGAAGTGCGCGTTGATCAGGCCTACGCTGTGCATCTGTTCACGGCCATACAGGCGCGGGATCATGTGGTACACGGCGCCGATCGAGATCATCGCCACCCAGCCGAGCGCGCCGGCATGTACGTGGCCGATGGTCCAGTCGGTGTAGTGCGACAGCGAGTTCACGGTCTTGATGGCCATCATCGGGCCTTCGAAGGTGGACATGCCGTAGAACGCCAGGGATACCACGAGGAAGCGCAGGATCGGGTCGGTGCGCAGTTTGTGCCAGGCGCCGGACAGGGTCATCATGCCGTTGATCATGCCGCCCCAGCTCGGTGCCAGGAGGATGATCGACATCACCATGCCCAGCGATTGCGCCCAGTCGGGCAGCGCGGTGTAGTGCAGGTGGTGGGGGCCTGCCCAGATGTACAGGGTGATCAGCGCCCAGAAGTGGACGATCGACAGGCGATACGAGTAGATGGGCCGCTCGGCCTGCTTGGGCACGAAGTAGTACATCATCCCCAGAAAGCCGGTGGTGAGGAAGAAGCCCACGGCGTTATGGCCGTACCACCACTGGATCATGGCATCGGTGGCGCCGGAGTAGGCCGAGTACGACTTGAACAGGCTCACCGGCAGCGAGATGTGGTTGACGATGTGCAGCATCGCGGTAACCACGATGAAGGCGCCGTAGAACCAGTTGCCGACGTAGATGTGCTTGGTCTTGCGCTTGACGATGGTGCCGAAGAACACCAGCCCGTAGGTGACCCAGACGATGGCCAGCAGGATCGCCAGTGGCCACTCGAGCTCGGCGTATTCCTTGGTGGTGGTGTAGCCCATCGGCAAGGTGATCAGCGCGCCGACGATGACGGCCTGCCAACCCCAGAAGGTGAAGGCGGCCATGCTGTCGGAGATCAGCCGGGTTTGGCAGGTTCGCTGCACCACGTAGTAGCTGGTGCCGAACAACGCACAGCCGCCGAAGGCGAAGATAACCAGGTTGGTGTGCAAGGGGCGCAGGCGGCCGAAGCTGGTCCAGGGCAGGTCCAGGTTCAGTTGCGGCCACACCAGCTGCGAGGCGATGAAAACGCCCAGGCCCATGCCAAGGATCCCCCAGACCACCGTCATGATGGCGAACTGGCGGACGACCTTATAGTTATAAGCAGTCGGACTGATTGCTGTGCTCATTCTAAGGTTCCACGGTTTTGGTGTTCTTGTTGGTTGAAAAATCGGCGCCAGTATCGATAACCGCCAGGGTTATGGCAACGCAAGGAGCCCTGCGCCGACCCGTGTCCGGGCCCTTTTGCCGGTGTCCCGCGGCAGTAGGGTCTGGGCGATTGTACACAAATAAATATTTGTAATGTGTACCGTTTTTCGCCTTTTTCTGATCGATCGGTCAAGCTTTTTTTGCGGGCGGTGTCAGGCGATGCACCGCGTCTGCTGCGCTGGATCGACAGCGAAGGCAACTGTGCCAACAAGCTTAGTTCTGTTCGGAGGGGGTGCAAGGCGGGCGCGGGGCGGGGAATGCCGGGGCCGCTTGGCGGCCCCGGGGGTGTTACTTGGCAGTCACGGTTTCAGTCATACCACCCTGTGAAAGGCTGTACACATAAGCGGCCAGCAGATGCACCTTGTCATTGCCCTGAATTTCCGCCTGGGCGGGCATCTGCCCTTGGCGGCCATAGCGAATGGTCTGCTGCAGCTGGGCAAAGCTCGAACCGTAGATGAACGCCTGCGGATGGTTCAAGTTTGGCGCGCCCATGGCCGGGGTGCCATTGCCCTCGGGCCCGTGGCAGGCCACGCAGTTGCCGGCGAAGATCTCCTTGCCCCTGGCCACATCAGCCTTGGCCCCTTCCGGCAGGCTGCGGCCATCGAGGTTCGTCAGCACGTAGGCGGCTACATCCGCCACGCCCTGTTCGCCGATCACCTCAGCCCAGGCCGGCATCACGCCGTGGCGTCCATTCATGATCGACGCCTTGATGGTGTCGGGCTCGCCACCCCAGCGCCAGTCGTTGTCGGTCAGGTTGGGAAAACCATAGGCGCCTTTGGCATCCGAGCCGTGGCACACCGAGCAGTTGGAGGCGAACAGGCGGCCGCCCATCTTCAAGGCCTGCGGGTCCTTGGCCACTTCCTCGACCGGCATGGCGGCGTACTTGGCGAAGATCGGGCCAAACCGGGCGTCGGCCTTGTCCATTTCTTTCTGCCATTCGTTCGCGCCGGTCCAACCGTTCTCGTAGCCGGGCAGAACGCCCTTCCAGTTGCCCAGGCCTGGGTAGAGAATCAGGTAGCCAACGGCGAACACCAGGGTGCCGACGAACAACCAGAACCACCACTTGGGCAGCGGATTGTCGTACTCCTCGATGCCGTCGAAGCTGTGCCCCATGGTCTGGTCGGTGGTGTTGCTGCTCTGGCCCTTGCGGGTCGACAGCAGCAGCCAGGTCAGGCCGATCAGGCTGCCGATGGTCAGTACGCAGATGTACGTACTCCAGAAGGTAGTCATTGGGGATTACTCCTCATGCCAGTGTCCTGCCCGGCAGGGGGCAGGCGGTCGTCGACGAAGGGCAGCAGGCGCGCTTCGGCGAAATCATGGTCGCGGCGGCGGTTGAAAACCCACAGCGACAGGCCGATGAAGGCAATCATCACCACCAGGGTGCCCACGCCACGGATCATGCCGATATCCATTTCCATCGCTCTTACCTCTTGTTCTTGATCGCGGTGCCGAGCACCTGCAGGTAGGCGACCAGGGCGTCCATCTCGGTCTTGCCCTTGACCGCATCACGCGCACCGGCAATGTCCTGGTCGGTGTACGGCACCCCCAGCGTGCGCAGGGTGCGCATCTTGGTGTCGGTGTGGCTGTTGTCGACCTGCTGGCCGACCAGCCATGGGTAGGACGGCATCTTCGACTCCGGTACCACGTTGCGCGGGTTGTACAGGTGCGCGCGGTGCCAGTCGTCGGAGTAGCGCCCACCGACCCGGGCCAGGTCCGGGCCGGTGCGTTTGGAGCCCCACAGGAACGGGTGGTCCCACACGCTTTCACCCGCGACCGAGTAGTGGCCGTAGCGCTCGGTCTCGGCGCGGAATGGGCGGATCATCTGTGAGTGGCAGCCCACGCAACCTTCGCGGATGTAGATGTCGCGGCCTTCAAGCTGCAGCGCGGTGTAAGGCTTCATGCCTTCGACCGGCTTGTTGGTGACGTCCTGGAAGAACAGCGGGACGATTTGGGTCAGGCCGCCGATGCTGACGGCGAACACCATCAACAGGGCCAGCAGGCCAACGTTTTTCTCGATGACTTCATGTTTCATCAGGCAAGTCTCCTCAGGCCAGCTGGGCGTTGGCAGGGGCGGCCTCGGCGGCCGGTGCACGGAGGGTGCGCCAGGTGTTCCAGGCCATCAGGAACATGCCACTGAGGAAGATCGCGCCACCGACGAAACGCACGATGAAGCCCGGGTGGCTGGCCACCAGGGTTTCCACGAACGAGTAGGTGAGCGTGCCGTCGCTGTTCACCGCGCGCCACATCAGGCCCTGGGCGATGCCGTTGACCCACATCGAGGCGATGTACAGCACGGTGCCGATGGTGGCCAGCCAGAAGTGCGCGTTGATTAGGCCGATGCTGTACATGCGTGCCTTGCCGAAGACTTGCGGGATGGTGTGGTAAAGCGCGCCGATCGAGATCATCGCCACCCAGCCGAGGGCGCCGGCATGCACGTGGCCGATGGTCCAGTCGGTGTAGTGGGACAGGGCGTTGACCGTCTTGATGGCCATCATCGGGCCTTCGAAGGTGGACATGCCGTAGAACGCCAGGGACACCACGAGAAAGCGCAGGATCGGGTCGCTGCGCAGTTTGTGCCAGGCACCGGACAGGGTCATCATGCCGTTGATCATGCCGCCCCAGCTGGGGGCCAGCAGGATCAGCGACATCACCATGCCCAGCGACTGCGCCCAGTCGGGCAGCGCGGTGTAGTGCAGGTGATGGGGGCCTGCCCAGATGTACAGGGTGATCAGCGCCCAGAAGTGCACGATCGACAGACGATAGGAATACACCGGGCGCTCGGCCTGCTTGGGCACGTAGTAGTACATCATCCCCAGGAAGCCTGCAGTGAGGAAGAAGCCCACGGCGTTGTGGCCGTACCACCACTGCACCATGGCGTCGGTGGCCCCCGCGTAGACTGAGTACGACTTGGTCAGGCTGACCGGCAGCTCCAGGTTGTTGATGATGTGCAGCATGGCCACGGTCAGGATGAAGGCGCCGAAGAACCAGTTGCCGACGTAGATATGCTTGGTGGTGCGCTTGATCAGGGTCCCGAAGAACACGATGGCGTAGCAGACCCAGACAACCGTGATCAGGATGTCGATCGGCCATTCCAGCTCGGCATATTCCTTGGAGCTGGTGTAACCCAGCGGCAGGGTGATGGCCGCCAGCAGGATGACCAGTTGCCAGCCCCAGAAGGTGAACGCGGCCAGGCCGGGTGCGAACAGGGTGGTCTGGCAGGTGCGTTGCACCGAATAATAGGAGGTGGCGAACAGTGCGCAGCCGCCGAACGCGAAGATCACCGCATTGGTATGCAGTGGGCGCAGGCGGCCGAAGCTGGTCCAGGGGAGGTCGAAATTCAGGGAAGGCCAGGCGAGCTGGGCGGCGATGAAGACGCCGAGCCCCATCCCGACGATTCCCCACACCACCGTCATGATGGCGAATTGGCGGACCACCTTATAGTTATAGGCGGTACTGCTGGTTGTGTTCATGTATGGGTTCCCATCCACGGTTATTGGCAGGCTTTACAGCGAGGCAAGCATGATTAATGGGCAACGTGCCGGTATTGACGGGGATCAATGGGCGAAGATCGGAAATGTCCCAGGCTTGCACTGCAATCCGCCGCACACGCTGCAAGATGGCAGTGCGGCGGCGTGCCTGATCCTGGCCCATGGCGCTGGCGCGCCAATGGACAGCGGGTTCATGGACGAAATGGCGCAAAGGCTGGCGGCGCTTGGCGTCGGGGTGGTTCGCTTCGAGTTCCCCTACATGGCCGAGCGCAGGGCAGGGGGTGGCAAGCGGCCACCCAATCCACAGAAGGTGCTGCTCGAATGCTGGCGCGAGGTGTACCGGCAGGTGCGACCTTTGGTCACGGGCAAGCTGGCGATTGGCGGCAAGTCAATGGGCGGGCGCATGGCCAGCCTGCTGGCTGACGAGTTGGGTGCTGACGCGCTGGTGTGCCTGGGTTATCCGTTCTATGCCGTGGGCAAACCGGAAAAACCGAGGGTCGAGCATTTGGCGGGCTTGCAGACGCCGACGTTGATCGTGCAGGGCGAGCGGGATGCGCTGGGTAATCGTGAGGCGGTGCAGGGGTATGCGCTGTCACCGTCGATCAAGGTCAGCTGGCTGGCGGCAGGCGACCATGACCTGAAGCCGCTGAAAGCCTCGGGGTTCAGCCATGAGCAGCATTTGCAGGCGGCGGCTGAGCAGGTTGCGGAGTTTCTGTTGCGATAGCGTTGCCACCATCGCCGGCAAGCTGGCCCACTGGGTTTGCGCTGGGCTTGAGAGCAGCGTGGTACCTGTGGGAGCCGGCTTGCCGGCGATGAGGCCGGTGCAGGCAGCGCTTAGTCGCGGTACTCGCACAGGTAGGCAGTGTCTACCGCTACCTTGAGCTGGAACTTGCTGTCGGCAGCCACATTGAACTTGTCGCCAGCGTTGAAGGTTTCCCAGTTGTCGCTGCCCGGCAGCTTGACGGTCAGCGCACCGGAAACCACGTGCATGATTTCGCGCTTGGCGGTGCCGAATTCGTATTCGCCCGGTGCCATGACACCGACGGTGGCCGGGCCTTCAGTGCCTTCGAAGGCGATCGACTTGACGGTACCATCGAAGTACTCGTTGACCTTGAACATGGGGCGACTCCTGAAAAAGAGGGATGAAAAAGGGCTGGCCAGTATGCCCAAGCCCATCCGCCTCGTCATCTGCTTTCAGGTGGCCTGCGCTCAAATGCCCGGCAGGCTCAAGGGCAAGAGCCGCGCGGTATTGCGGGCATCCTCCAGCGCCCGGTGCTGTTGCCCGCAAAAGTGCATGCCGGCCAGTTGCAGGGCACCGTTCAGACCCATCGGGCGCTGCAGGTGACGAGCCTTGGCGAAGCGCTGCTTGAGGTTGATATGCGGCAGGCTGTGCAACAGGCTGTCGAGCTCATGTTGCTGCCATTCCTGAAGCAATTGCTGGCGATCGTAATCACCCCAGCTGACCCAGGCCTGCAATTGCCCACGGTGGTGCCCCAGCCAGCGCTCGAAACGCGCCCATACCTCGGGAAATGGCGCCGCGCTGTCCACGCTGGCCTGGCTGATATGAGTCAGTTCACGGCAGAACGGCGTCAGTTGCGGCCGCCGCCTGGGCCGCACGAAGCGCTGGAAGTGGTCCACTTCGCGGCCTTCACGGGTCACCAGGCTGGCGCCGATTTCAATGATTTCCATCTCCGTCACCGGCCAGCCACCGTCGTCGGTGGTGGCTTCCAGGTCGATTACCAACCAGTGGCCCATACCAGGCTCCCTCGCCATACATGCCAGAGCAGCGTAGCCAATGTCCGGCGTCACGGCATCCCCTGGCAAAATGCCCTCACTTTGGCATAACCAGCAGTTGTGCCTTGCCAGGAAAACGCCTAGCTTAAGCGCATCCAGGTATGAACCGTTATGAGTGTCCGTCTTGACTCCAGCGCCCGGCCTGAAGGCTTTGACCACCCTGTTGATGCTGGCCGCTGTATGGCTGGCGGCACCGGTCTGGGCAGCCGACGCCATCAAGGTGAAGATCGGTGCCGCGCATTTTCCGCCTTATACGGTGCGCCCCGAGCAGGGCGCGGACACCGGGTTGCTGCCGCAACTGGTCGACGCGTTGAACCGCCTGCAGCAAGACTATCGCTTCGTGCTGGTGCCCACATCGATTCAGCGGCGCTTTGGCGATTTCCAGCAAGGCCGCACCGACATGGCCATCTTCGAGAACCCGCAGTGGGGCTGGCAGCGAATACCCCATCAGGCGGTGGACATGGGCCTGGAAGATGCCGAGGTGTTCGTGGCCAAGCAGGTCGATGGCCGTGACCAACGCTATTTCGATGACCTTGCCGGCAAGCGCCTGGCGCTGTTCAACGGTTACCACTATGCATTCGCCCGTTTCAACCCGGACCCCAACTACCTGCGCAAGGCCTACAACGCCACGCTGACCTATTCGCACGACAGCAACCTGCTGATGGTGCAGGCTGGCCGCGCCGACATCGCGCTGGTGACGCGCTCGTACCTCAGTGATTTCCTGGCGCGCAACCCGGCCAGCCAGGGCCAGCTGATCGCCTCCACGCGCATCGATCAGGTCTACCATCACTATGCGCTGCTGCGCCCCGGTGCGCCGATCAGCGACGCGCAGTTGGCCGCGTTGCTGCGCCGCCTGCGTGATACCGGCGAGCTGACCCGCATCTTCCAGCCTTACCAGATCACCGTCCAAGCCCCCCACGACTAAATTCCCCGATTGCAATGACGTTTTCAGAAGCGAGCCTTCAATTCATTTCTGTGAGCCCTGACCATGCCTTTCGATGCCGCTTCGCAGCCCTTGTCACAGCCCCGCTGGCGTAGCCTCAGCGCTGAAGAGGGCGATCTGTGCCTGAGCCTGACCCTGGAGGGCCGCCCGCTGATCCAGGTGCGCCTGGCGCCAGCCGCTACCCTGGCGGTGCATGTTGAACGCCTGTGCCCCGAGCGCCCGGAGCAGGCCCTGTGGGCCGCCTGTTATTGGTTGTTGTCGCGTGACCCAGCCTGCCAGCGCCTTGCCTGGCACCTGCCGCAGGCTGTCCCTGAGGCCCTCGCCAGTGGCCTGTTGCTCAGCACGCAACAGCCAGGCGTGTACCTGTGCGAGCGCTCCATGTTCTGGCAGTTGCCACAGCCCTGGCTGGCGCAGCCGGTCAAGGGCGCATACCCGCAACAGATGCAGCTCAGCGATGGCAAGCGCCACCCGCGCCGGGCACCCAAGCCCCGTGGCGAGGTGTATCGGCGCTTCGATGCGCGCCTGGGCAGCTGGGTGTCGCTGCGCACCCTGGAGATCGACCAGGACCTGGAGCGCTTCAATCGTTGGCAGAACGATCCGCGTGTGGAGCAGTTCTGGCAGGAGGGCGGGTCGCTGGAGCAGCATCGGGAGTACCTGGCCAAGCTGCAAGCCGACCCGCACACCGTGACCTTGATCGGCTGCTTCGACGATCAGCCATTTGCCTACTTCGAGGCTTATTGGGCCAAGGAAGACCGCATCGCGCCGTTCTACCAGGCCGACGACTACGACCGTGGCATCCATATGCTGGTGGGTGAGCAGGCGCATCGGGGGCCGCACAAGGTCGCCAGTTGGCTGTCGGCGCTGGTGCACTACCTGTTTCTGGATGACCCGCGCACTCAGCGGGTGGTGGCCGAGCCCCGTGCCGACAACGGCAAGATGATCGGCTACATGCAGGACCAGTGCTTCCACTGCGACAAGGAATTCGACTTCCCGCACAAACGTGCAGCGTTGATGATCCTGGGTCGGGAGCGGTTCTTCGACCGCTGCAGCCTCGCTTAGGGGCTGGAGCGGCAAGCTTCAAGCTTCAAGCTGCAAGAGAAAAGCGGGTCGGCGCTGATCCATCTTGCAGCTTGCAGCTTGCAGCTTGCCGCTGGGTCAGGCCTGGCGGCTGGCGGTCTTGCGGCAGTGCACCAGCGCATCACGGATCATGAAGTTGACCAGCGTCGGCGACACGCCCAGCTCCTTGGCGATGTCTTTTTGCGGCACACCGTGCAAACGGTACATCTCGAAAGCGTAACGGGTGCGCTGGGGCAGCTCGTTCAGCGCCTCGGCAATGTGCTCGAGGGCCGCCAGGTTGATGTGCGTCGCCTCGGGCGACGCGTTCTGGATGACCACGTTCAAGCCTTCCTCCTCGCTGCCCGAATACTTCAGCTCCATCGCCTGTTTGCGGTAATGGTCGATGGCCAGGTTGCGCACGATCTGGAACAGGTAGCTCAGCTGCGCCTTGAACGACGAGGTGATCTGCGGGGCGGCGCCGAGCCGGAAGAACGCGTCCTGCACCACGTCTTCGGCGCGTGAGCGGCAGCCGGTGATGCGCGCCGCGATCTTGACCAGGATGCTGCGATTGGCGACGAATGCCTGGAGTAATGGTGAATCGCACTTACTTGTGGATAGTTGTTCCGCCATGGAAATCACCTTGTCACAGAGAGGAATAGGAGCACCCCGCACAGGGAAGCTTCCTACGACGTGCGACAAACTATGCAGAATGATAATGATTGTCAAATACGAAAGTTAATGAGTATCTATTAGTTTCAGTTCTAAGCCGGCGAGCGTGACGCGGTTCACCTTTCGCTGCGTACAAAGCCGCCTCATCCCGGTAATTTCTTCCCTCGCCCGTCCGTTCCCCTCTGTACATCCGGCCGCCGAACGCTGCCCGCCGACCTTGCGCGGGCAACCGGCCCGACTTACCCAGACACTGGCAGGAACACCCCATGACGGACGCCTTCGAACTCCCGCTCTCGCTGGTCCAGGCCCTGGCGCAACGCGCCGCACAGACCCCGGACCGCATCGCCTTGCGCTTCTTGGCCGATGCTCCAGGCGAGCAGGCCGTGCTCAGCTATCGCGACCTGGACCTGCGCGCGCGCACCATCGCCGCCGCCTTGCAGAGCCGCGCCGCGTTCGGTGACCGTGCCGTGTTGCTGTTCCCCAGCGGCCCCGATTACGTGGCGGCGTTCTTTGGCTGCCTGTATGCAGGCGTGATTGCCGTGCCGGCCTATCCGCCGGAGTCTTCGCGCCAGCATCATCAGGAGCGCCTGCTGTCGATCATCGACGATGCCGAGCCGCGCCTGCTGCTGACTGTGGCAGCGCTGCATGAGGTTTTGCAGGGCCTGCCCGCCCTGGCCGCCGACAACGCCCCCGAACTGCTGGCGGTGGATGGCCTGGACCCAACGTTGGCGAGTGCCTGGCGCGAACCGGCGCTGGCTGGCGACGACATCGCCTTTCTCCAGTACACCTCCGGTTCCACCGCGCTGCCCAAGGGCGTGCAGGTCAGCCACGGCAACCTGGTGGCCAACGAGCAATTGATCCGCCACGGCTTCGGCATCGACCTCAACCCCGACGATGTGATCGTCAGCTGGTTGCCGCTGTACCACGACATGGGCCTGATCGGCGGGCTGCTGCAGCCGATTTTCAGCGGCGTGCCCTGCGTGCTGATGTCGCCAGGTTATTTCCTCGCACGGCCGCAACGCTGGTTGCAGGCGATCAGCGAATACGGCGGGACCATCAGCGGCGGGCCGGACTTTGCCTACCGCCTGTGCAGCGAACGGGTCAGTGAGGCGGCCCTGGCCGGCCTGGACTTGAGCCGCTGGCGTGTGGCCTATTCCGGCTCCGAGCCCATCCGCCAGGACAGCCTGGAGACCTTCGCCGAAAAATTCGCCCCCTGTGGTTTCACGCCCAGCAGCTTCTTCGCCAGCTATGGCCTGGCCGAAGCCACCCTGTTCGTCAGCGGCAGCCGCCGTGGCCAGGGCATCGGTGCGCTGGAGCTCGACGCCGAAGCGTTTGCCGCCAACCGCGCCGAACCCGGCAAGGGCAGCGTGCTGATGAGCTGCGGCTACCCGCAACCCGGCCATGCGGTGCGTATCGTCGAGCCGCAGCGCCTGCAAGTGCTGGAGGACAACCGGGTGGGCGAGATCTGGGCCGGTGGCCCCAGCATCGCCCTGGGCTACTGGCGCAATCCCGAGGCCAGCGCCCGCACCTTCGTCGCCATGGACGGCCAGACCTGGTTGCGGACTGGCGACCTGGGCTTCATGCGCGACGGCGAAGTGTTCGTCACTGGGCGCCTGAAGGACATGCTCATCGTGCGCGGCCAGAACCTGTACCCGCAGGACCTGGAAAAAACCCTGGAGCGCGAAGTCGAGCTGCTGCGCAAGGGCCGCGTCGCGGTGTTCGCCGTCGACGATCAGGGCGAGGAGGGCATCGGCGTGGCGGTGGAAGTCAGCCGCAACGTGCAGAAGGCGGTCACGCCCGAGGCGCTGATCAAGACCTTGCGCCAGGTCATCGCCGATGCCTGCCGCCAGGCGCCGGCGGTGGTTCTGTTGCTCAACCCGGGCGCGCTGCCGAAGACCTCCAGCGGCAAGCTGCAACGTTCGGCGTGCCGCCTGCGCATGAATGACGGCAGCCTGGATTGCTACGCGCGTTTCCCGAACGCTACCGAAGCGGCCGAGACCGCTGCAGCCGGTGATGGCCTGCAGGGCCGCATCGCCGGCGTCTGGCGCGAGATTCTCAACGCCGAAGCGGTCGCCGCCGACGACCATTTCCTGCTGCTGGGCGGTAACTCCATTGCCGCCACCCAGGTCACCGCGCGCCTGGCCGATGAGCTGGGTATCTCGCTGAACCTGCGCACTTTGTTCGAAGCGCCGACCCTGGCCGACTACAGCGCCGCTGTGGCGGCGATCATCGCCCAGGGCGGTGGTGGCGCGGCAGCTGTCGCGGCCCTCGACCGTGGCCAGGCCCTGGCGCAGTCGCTGGCGCAAAACCGCCTGTGGTTGCTGTGGCAACTGGAGCCGCACTCGGCGGCCTACAACATTCCCGCCGGCCTGCACCTGCGCGGCGAGCTGCACCAGGCCGCGCTGGAAGGCGCGTTCCAGGCGCTGGTGCAGCGCCACGAAGCACTGCGCACCGTGTTCAGCGAAGCAGATGGCCAGGCCCTGCAGCACATCCTGCCCGAGCAGCCTTTCAATCTGCAGCGCCTGGACCTGCAAGGGCTGACGGCCAGCGAAGTGGCCGAGCGCCGCGAAGCCGAAGCCCAGCAACCGTTCGATCTGACCCAAGGGCCACTGCTGCGTGTGACCCTGGCGCAGCTGGGCGATGAAGATCATCAACTGTGGGTGACCTTGCACCACATCGTCGCCGATGGCTGGTCGCTGAATATCCTGCTCGACGAGTTCGCCAAACTGTATGCGGCCCGCTGCCAGGGTCTGCAAGCCGCGCTGGCGCCGCTGCCGCTGGGGTACGCCGACTACGGCAGCTGGCAGCGCCAATGGCTGGCCGACGGCGAAAGCGCCCGTCAACTGGACTACTGGAAGGCACAGCTGGGCGGGACGCTGCCGGTGCTCGACCTGCACCCCGACCGGCCGCGTTCCACCCAACAGACTCGCCGCGCCGCACGCTTGAGCCTCAAGGTACCGGCTGCGCTCAGCGACGCCCTAAAGGGCCTGGCCCGCGAACAGCAAGCCAGCCTGTTCATGGTCTTGCTGGCCGCCTGGCAAGGCCTGCTGCACCGCTACACCGGCCAGGCGGAAATCCGCGTCGGCGTGCCGAACGCCAACCGCCCTCGCCAGGAAACCCAGGGCATGGTCGGCTTCTTCATCAACACCCAGGTACTGCGTGCGCAACTCGATGGCCGCCTGCCATTCAGCGCACTGCTGGCCCAGGTGCGCCAGGCCACCCTGGATGCCCAGGCCCACCAGGACCTGCCGTTCGAGCAACTGCTCGAAGCGCTGCCCGAGGCCCGTGAACAAGGCCTGTTCCAGGTGATGTTCAACCACCAGCAGCGCGACCTCTCGGCCTTGCGCCGCCTGCCGGGCCTGCTGGCAGAAGAGTTGCCATGGCACAGCCGCGAAGCCAAGTTCGACCTGCAGCTGCACAGCGAGGAAGACCACCAGGGCCGCCTGAGCCTGGCCTTCGACTATGCCTCCGAGCTGTTTGCCGAGGGCACTGTGAAGCGCCTGTCCCAGCACCTGCTGGCGCTGCTCGAACAGGTGTGCGCACAACCGCAGCTGGCCGTGGGCGACGTCGACTTGCTGGACGAGCAAGGCCGCCAGCAACTGTTGGCCTGGGGCCAGGCTCCGGCGCCGGTGCCGCAGCGTCTGGTGGTCGAGCAGCTCAACGAACAAGCGCGCCTGACGCCCGAGCGCACTGCGCTGGCCTGGCAAGGCGGCAGCCTTGACTACGCCGAACTGCATCAGCAGGCCAACCGCCTGGCCCATTACCTGCGCGACAAGGGCGTTGGCCCCGACACCTGCGTGGCCATCGCCGTCGAGCGCTCGCCGCAACTGCTGGTTGGCCTGCTGGCCATCCTCAAGGCGGGTGGCGCCTATGTGCCGCTGGACGTCGACTACCCCGCCGAGCGCCTGGCTTACATGCTGCGCGATTGCCAGGCCAGCCTGTTGTTGAGCAACAGCGCCATGCTCGCCAGCTTGCCGCAGGTCGACGGCGTCAGCGCCATCGCCCTCGACCAGCTGCACCTGGACAGCTGGCCCAGCCAAGCGCCGGGCCTGCACCTGCACGGCGACAACCTCGCCTACGTGATTTATACCTCCGGCTCCACTGGCCAGCCCAAAGGCGTGGGCAATACCCACGCGGCCCTGGCCGAGCGCCTGCAGTGGATGCAGGCCACCTACGCGCTGGATGACAGCGACGTGCTGATGCAGAAGGCGCCGATCAGCTTCGATGTGTCGGTGTGGGAGTGCTTCTGGCCGCTGATCACCGGCTGCAAACTGGTGCTCGCAGGCCCCGGTGAACACCGCGACCCGCAACGTATCGCCGCACTGGTGCAGGCGCATCAGGTCACCACGCTGCACTTTGTGCCGCCGCTGTTGCAGGTGTTCGTGCAAGAGCCGCTGGCCGCAGGCTGCACCAGCCTGCGCCGGTTGTACTCTGGTGGCGAAGCGCTGCCGGCTAACCTGCGTGACCGCGTGCTGCAACTGCTGCCGCAGGTGCAGCTGCACAACCGCTACGGCCCGACCGAAACCGCCATCAACGTCACCCACTGGCACTGCCAGGCCGAGGACGGCCAGCGTTCGCCCATCGGTCGCCCGCTGGGCAACGTGATCTGCCGCGTGCTGGATGCCGACCTGCAGCTGGCTGCGCCAGGCGTACCGGGTGAGTTGTACCTCGGTGGCGCGGGCCTGGCCCGCGGCTACCTGGGCCGCCCAGGCCTGACCGCCGAGCGCTTCGTGCCCCAGGCCGATGGCAACGGCGAGCGCCTGTACCGCAGTGGCGACCGTGCCCGCTGGCAGGCACAAGCCCTGGAGTACCTCGGCCGTCTGGATCAGCAAGTGAAGGTGCGGGGCTTTCGCGTCGAACCGGAAGAAGTTCAGGCCTGCCTGCTCAGCCAGCCGGGTGTCGAACAGGCGCTGGTGCTGATTCACCAGGACGCTGTCGGGGCGCAACTGGTCGGCTACTACAGCGGCTCGGCCCAGGCTGAAACGCTGCTGGCCAACCTGGCCGAGCGCCTGCCGGCCTACATGGTGCCGGCGCAGTTGATCGCGCTTGAACACATGCCGCTGGGCCCCAGCGGCAAAGTCGACCGCAAGGCCCTGCCGGCACCGGCCTGGCAGCAGCGTGAACATGTCGAACCGCAAACGGCGCTCGAACAGGAGGTCGTGGCGATCTGGCGTGAAGTGCTCAACCTGCCGCGCATCGGCCTGCACGACGACTTCTTCGCCCTCGGTGGCCACTCGTTGCTGGCCACCCAGATCGTCTCACGCACCCGCCAGGCGTGCGACGTCGAGCTGCCGCTGAAAGTGTTGTTCGAGGCCAGCGAACTGGGCACCTTCTGCGCCGAGATCGCCCGTATCCGCGATGCCGGTGAACGCAACCTGCAAGGCGAGATCACCCGCGTCGACCGCCGCCAGGCCGTGCCGCTGTCGTATTCGCAACAGCGCATGTGGTTCCTCTGGCAAATGGAGCCGGACAGCCCGGCCTACAACGTCGGCGGCATGGCGCGCCTGCGCGGCACATTGCATGTGGATGCCTTCGAGCGTGCGCTGCAGGCGTTGATCGTGCGCCACGAAACCCTCCGCACCACGTTCCCCGCCATCGACGGTGTGCCGTACCAGTGCGTGGCCGCTGACAGCGCCGTGCACCTGGACTGGCAGGATCTCAGCAGTTTGCCAGCAGCCCTGCGCGAACAGCGCCTGGAGCAATTGGCCGAGGCCCAGGCGCACCAGCCGTTCGACCTGGAGCGTGGCCCACTGCTGCGCGCCTGCCTGGTCAAGGCCGCGGAGCGCGAGCACTATTTCGTGCTCACCCTGCACCACATCGTCACCGAAGGTTGGGCCATGGACATCTTCGCCCGCGAACTGGGCGAGCTGTACGAAGCGTTCGTCGATGAGCGCGAGTCGCCGCTGACGCCGTTGCCAGTGCAGTACCTGGACTACAGCGTGTGGCAGCGGCAGTGGCTGGAAAGCGGCGAAGGGGCGCGTCAACTGGCCTACTGGAAAGCCCGCCTGGGCGATGAGCACCCGGTGCTGGCCCTGCCGGCAGACCGGCCACGCCCGGCTGTGCAAAGCCACCGTGGCGAGCTGTACCGCTTCGATCTGGACCCGGCCCTGGTGGCCCGCGTGCATGCCTTCAACAGCCAGCGCGGCTTGACCCTGTTCATGACCATGACCGCCACCCTGGCCGCCTTGCTCCACCGCTACAGCGGCCAGCGTGACCTGCGCATCGGCGCGCCCGTGGCCAACCGCATCCGCCCCGAAAGCGAAGGGCTGATCGGCGCCTTCCTCAACACCCAAGTGCTGCGCTGCGAGGTGGACGGGCAGATGAGCGTAGCCGCCTTGCTCGACCAGGTGCGCCAGGCCGCCATCGAAGGCCAGTCGCACCAGGACCTGCCATTCGACCAGTTGGTCGAAGCCCTGCAGCCACCGCGCAGCAGTGCCTACAACCCGCTGTTCCAGGTGATGTGCAACGTGCAGCGCTGGGCCTTCCAGCAAAGCCGCGAGCTGGCCGGCATGCAGGTGGATTATCTGGTCAACGACGCCAGCGCCACCAAGTTCGACCTGTATCTGGAAGTCACCGACCTCGACGGCCGCCTGGGTTGCTGCCTGACCTACAGCCGCGACCTGTTCGACGAGCCGCGCATCGCGCGCATGGCCGAGCACTGGCAGCAACTGCTGACTGGCCTGCTCGACGACCCCGAGCAGCGCCTTTGCGAACTGCCAATGCTGGCCGACGCCGAGCGGCAGGTGATGATCGGTCAGCTGCAAGGCGAACATCACTATGCCCTCGACCAGACCCTGCACGGCCTGTTCGCCGCCCAGGCCGCGCGCACCCCGCAGGCCGGCGCGCTGACCTTTGCCGGCCAGCACCTGAGCTATGCCGAACTCGACCAGCAGGCCAACCGCCTGGCCCGTGCCCTGCGCGAGCGTGGCGTCGGCCCGCAGGTGCGCGTGGGCCTGGCCCTGGAGCGTTCGCTGGAAATGGTCGTTGGCCTGTTGGCCATCCTCAAGGCCGGCGGCGCCTATGTGCCGCTCGATCCGGAATACCCGCTCGACCGCCTGCGCTACATGATCGAGGACAGCCGCATCGGCCTGCTGCTGAGCCAGCGCGCGCTGCTCCAAACCCTGGGCGAGTTGCCAGGCGGGGTGGCCAGCTGGAGCCTGGAGGACGATGCCGCAAGCCTGTGCGCCTACAGCGATGCGCCGCTAGACAACCTCAACCTGCCGCAACACCCGGCCTACCTGATCTACACCTCCGGCTCCACCGGCAAGCCCAAGGGCGTGGTGGTCAGCCACGGTGAAATCGCCATGCATTGCCAGGCGGTGATCAGCGCGTTCGGCATGCGCAGCGACGACTGCGAATTGCACTTCTACTCGATCAACTTCGACGCGGCCAGCGAACGCCTTTTGGTGCCATTGCTGTGCGGCGCGCGCGTGGTGCTGCGTGCCCAGGGCCAATGGGGCGCCGAAGAGATCTGCCAGCTGGTGCGTGAGCAGCAGGTCAGTGTCCTTGGCTTCACCCCAAGCTACGGCAGCCAGCTGGCCCAATACCTCGCCTCGCAGGGCGAGCCACTGCCGGTGCGCCTGGTGATCACCGGCGGCGAAGCGCTGACCGGCGAGCACCTGGCGCGCATCCGCCAGGCCTTCGCCCCGCAGCAGTTCATCAACGCCTATGGCCCGACCGAAACCGTGGTCATGCCGCTGGCCTGCGTGGCGCCCGACACACTGCCCGCCGACGCTGGTAGCGTGCCCATCGGCCGGGTGATCGGCGCCCGCAGCGCCTACATCCTCGACGAGGACCTGGCATTGCTGCCACAGGGCGGCATCGGTGAGCTGTACGTCGGTGGTGCCGGCCTGGCCCAGGGTTACCACGATCGTCCGGGCCTCAGTGCCGAGCGCTTCGTCGCCGACCCGTTCAGCCCTGACGGTGGGCGCCTGTACCGCACGGGTGACCTGGTTCGCCTGCGCGCCGACGGTCTGGTGGAGTACATCGGCCGTGCCGACCAGCAGGTGAAAATTCGCGGCTTCCGCATCGAGCTCGGCGAAATCGAAAGCCGCTTGCAGGCGCATGCCGATGTCGACGAGGCCGTGGTCCTCGCGCTCGACCTGCCCGGTGGCAAGCAACTGGTGGGCTACCTGGTGTGCAAGCAGGCCAGTGTCGACAGCGAGGCCCAGGCCCAGCTGCGCGAAGCGGTCAAGGCCGACGCCCGCCAGCATCTGCCGGATTACATGGTACCGGCGCACCTGGTGCTGCTCGCCAGCCTGCCGTTGATGGGCAACGGCAAGCTCGACCGCCGCGCCCTGCCGATGCCCGACCTGGAGCAGGCGCGCCAGCACTATCAGGCGCCGGCCAACGAGCTGGAGGAACAACTGGCGCAGATCTGGTGCGAAGTGCTCAACGTCTCCCGCGTGGGTGTACAGGACAACTTCTTCGAACTCGGCGGCGACTCGATTCTGTCCATTCAAGTGGTCAGCCGGGCGCGTCAGCTGGGCCTGCAGTTCACCCCCCGCGACCTGTTCCAGCACCAGACCATCCAGACCCTGGCCGCCGTGGTTGGCCGCAGCGAGATAGCGAACATCATCGAACAGGGCCAACGCCAGGGTCACAGCGGCCTGACGCCGATCCAGCAGTGGTTCTTCGACAGTGAGGTGGCCCAACCGCACCACTGGAACCAGGCGGTGTTGCTCCAGGCGCGGGTGCCGTTGGACAGCGCCCTGCTGGAGCGAGCCCTGGCTGCATTGCTGGCGCACCACGACAGCTTGCGCCTGCGCTTTACCCAGGCCGATGGCCGCTGGCAGGGCGAATACGCCGAATCGCCTGGCGAGCAGTTGCTATGGACTGCCACGGTGGCCGATTTCAACGACTGCCAGGCGCTTTACACCGACGTACAACGCAGCCTGGACCTGGAACACGGGCCATTGCTGCGGGCCTTGCTGGTCAGTGACGGGCAGGGCGCCCAGCGACTGTTGCTGGCGGTCCATCACCTGGTGGTCGATGGGGTGTCGTGGCGCGTGCTGCTCGAAGACCTGCAGGCGCTGTACCGTGGTCAGCCGCTGGCGGCCAAGACCCACGCCATGGCCGACTGGGCCGCGCGCCTGGCAAGCTATGCCGGCAGCGATTCGCTGCGCGACGAGCTCGGCTGGTGGCAGGACCAACTGGGCCATGTGCGCCATGAGCTGCCATGTGATCACCCGCAGGGCGGCAACCTGCACCGGCATGCCGATACCCTGGCCATCGCCCTGGATGTGGAGCAGACCCGTCAGTTGTTGCAGCAGGCCCCCGCGGCGTACCACACCCAGGTCAACGACCTGCTGCTGACTGCCCTGGCGCGCACCCTGTGCCACTGGACCGGTGACGACGAGGTGCTGGTGCAGCTCGAAGGCCATGGCCGTGACGGGCTGTTCGAAGACATGGACCTGACCCGCAGCGTGGGCTGGTTCACCAGTGCCTACCCGCTGCGCCTGAACCCTCAGGCGGGTAACGACGACCGCGCACGGGCCACCTCGATCAAACGCATCAAGGAACAGCTGCGCGAGGTGCCGCACAAAGGCCAGGGCTTCGGCGTGCTGCGTTACCTGGCTGATGACGCCGGGCGCGAACGCATGGCCGCGCTGCCGCAAGCTCGCATCACCTTCAATTACCTCGGCCAGTTCGACCAGCAGTTCGACAGTGCGGCGCTGTTCCAGCCGCTGGATGCCCCTGCCGGCCTGGCCCACGACCTCGACGCGCCGCTGCCGAACTGGCTGAGCGTCGACGGCCAGGTCTATGGCGGTGCCTTGCAGTTGCGCTGGACTTATAGTCGCGAGCGTTTCGACCAGCAGACCATTGCGCGTCTGGCCGATGCCTATCGCCACGAACTGCTGGCACTGGTTGGCCACTGCCTGGCCGAGGGTACGGGCAGCTTCACGCCCTCGGACTTCCCGCTGGCGCACCTGACCCAGGAACAGATCGACGCGCTGCCGGTTCCGGCTGGCGAAATCGAAGACGTCTACCCGCTGACCCCAATGCAGGAGGGCCTGCTGCTGCATACCCTGCTGGAGCCGGGTACCGGCATCTACTACATGCAGGACCGTTACCGCATCAACAGCGCCCTCGACCCGCAGCGTTTCGCCCAGGCCTGGCAGGCGGTGGTGGCGCGCCACGAGGCACTGCGAGCATCGTTCAGCTGGAATGCCGGCGAAGCGATGCTGCAGATCATTCACAAGCCGGGTAACACGCCTGTCGACTATCAGGACTGGCGCGGCCTCGACGAGGCGGCCCAGGAGCAGCGGCTGCAAGCACTGCACAAGCAGGAACGCGAGGCTGGCTTCGAGCTGCTGCGCCAGGCGCCGTTCCACCTGCGCCTGGTGCGGGTGGACGATGAGCGTTACTGGTTCATGATGAGCAACCACCACATCCTCATCGATGCCTGGTGCCGTTCGCTGTTGATGAACGATTTCTTCGAGCTTTACCAGGCCCTTGGCGAAGGCCGCCAGGCCCAGCTGCCGGCGCCGCCACGCTACCGCGACTACATCGGCTGGCTGCAACGCCAGGACCTGGACGAAGCACGAGGCTGGTGGCAGGCCAACCTGGCCGGCTTCGAGCGCGCCACGGCGATCCCAAGCGACCGCCCGCTGCGTAATGACCATGCCGGTGACGGCATGGTGGTCGGTGACTGCTACACCCGCCTGGCGGTGAGTGACGGCGTGCGCCTGCGCGAACTGGCCCAGGCTCACCAACTGACCATCAACACCTTCGCCCAGGCGGCCTGGGCCCTGGTGCTTGCCCGCTACAGCGGCGAGCGCGACGTCGCCTTTGGCGTGACCGTGGCCGGTCGGCCGGTGAGCATGCCGCAGATGCAACGCACCGTTGGCCTGTTCATCAACAGTATCGCCCTGCGTGTGCAATTGCCCGAACCGGGCCAGCGTTGCAGCGTGCGCCAGTGGCTGCAAGGCCTGCTGGAGCGCAACATGGAGCTGCGCGAATACGAATACCTGCCTTTGGTGACGATTCAGGAATGCAGCGAACTGCCCAAAGGTCAGCCACTGTTCAACAGCCTGTTCGTGTTCGAGAACGCCCCGGTGGAAACCGCCGTGCTCGACCACGCCCAGCACCTCAACGCCAGCTCCGACTCGGGCCGTACTCACACCAACTTCCCGTTGACGGCGGTGTGCTACCCGGGCGATGACCTTGGCCTGCACCTGTCGTTCGACCAGCGCTACTTCGACCATTCGACCGTCGAACGTCTGCTGGCCGAGTTCAAGCGCCTGTTGCTGGCGTTGGTGCAAGGTTTCGAGGGCGAGGTCAGCGAACTGCCACTGCTGGGTGAAGAAGAGCAGCGCTTCCTGCTCGATGACTGCAACCGTACCGAACATGCCTACGCCCTGGAGCAGAGCTACGTCGCGCAGTTCGAGGCACAGGTCGCCGCACACCCCGAGCGCACGGTGGCCCGCTGCCTCGAGGCGAGCTACGACTACGCCGGCCTGAACCTGGCAGCCAACCGCCTGGGCCATGCGCTGGTCGCTGCGGGCGCAGGCATCGATCAGCCGATCGCACTGCTTGCCGAGCGGGGCCTGCCACTGCTGGGCATGATCATCGGCAGCTTCAAGGCCGGTGCCGGTTACCTGCCGCTGGACCCCGGCCTGCCGTCGGCGCGCCTGCAGCGCATCGTCGAGCTCAGCCGCACGCCGGTGCTGGTGTGCAGCGCGGCCTGTGCCGAGCAGGCGCGCCTGTTGCTGGACGAGCTGGCGGGTGGGGCACGGCCACGCCTGCTGGTGTGGGAAGAGGTACAGGCGAGCAGCGTCGCCAGCCATGACCCAGGGATTCACAGCAGGCCGGACAACCTGGCCTATGTGATCTACACCTCAGGCTCCACAGGCCTGCCCAAAGGCGTGATGGTCGAGCAGCGCGGCATGCTCAACAACCAGCTGAGCAAGGTCCCTTACCTGGCGCTGAACGAGCATGACGTGATTGCCCAGACCGCCTCGCAAAGCTTCGATATCTCGGTCTGGCAATTCCTTGCCGCGCCATTGTTCGGTGCCAGGGTCGAGATCGTGCCAAACGCCATCGCCCACGACCCGCAAGGCCTGCTGGCCCATGTGCAGGCCACCGGCATCACCATGCTGGAAAGCGTACCCTCGCTGATCCAGGGCATGCTGGCCAACGATCACCAGGCGCTGGACGGCCTGCGCTGGATGTTGCCGACCGGCGAAGCCATGCCGCCTGAGCTGGCCGCGCAATGGCTGCAGCGCTATCCCCACATCGGCCTGGTCAATGCCTACGGCCCGGCCGAGTGCTCCGATGACGTGGCATTCTTTTGCGTCGACCTGGCCTCAACGCGCGGCAGCTACCTGCCGATCGGTACGCCAACCGACAACAACCGCCTGTACCTGTACGGCGAGGATCAAACCCTGGTGCCGTTGGGCGCGGTGGGCGAGCTGTGCGTTGCCGGTACCGGCGTGGGCCGTGGCTATGTCGGCGACCCGGTGCGCACCGCCCTGGCCTTCATCCCGCACCCGCACGGTGCGCCGGGCGAGCGCCTGTACCGCACGGGTGACCTGGCGCGGCAGCGCCCCGATGGCGTGCTCGAATACGTCGGACGTATCGACCACCAGGTGAAGATCCGCGGTTACCGGATCGAACTGGGTGAAATCGAAGCCCGCCTGCACGAGCAGGCCGAAATCCGCGACGCCGCCGTGGGTGTGCAGGACGGTGTCAACGGCAAGCACCTGGTCGGATACCTGGTGGCGCACCAGGGCGTCAGCGCCGATGCCACGCTGCTGGAGCAGGTCAAGCAACGCCTGCGTGCCGACTTGCCGGAATACATGGTGCCGCTGCACTGGGGCTGGTTCGATAGCCTGCCGCACAACGCCAACGGCAAGCTCGACCGCAAGGCGTTGCCGGCCATCGACATCGGCGGCCAGCATGGCCAGGCCTACGTGGCGCCACGCGACGAACTGGAGGAGGTGCTCGCCGGTATCTGGGCCGACGTGCTCAAGGCCGAGCGGGTAGGGATGCACGACAACTTCTTCGAACTGGGCGGGCATTCGCTTCTGGCTACGCAGATTGCCTCGCGGGTGCAGAAGCAGCTGCGGCTGAACGTGCCGCTGCGGGCGATGTTCGAGTGCAGTACGGTCGAGGAGCTGGCTGAATATGTGCGTGGGCTGCAGGGCAGTGCGCTGGACGAAGGCAAGGTGGATAGGTTGAGTGATCTGATGGCGGAGCTGGAGGGGTTGTGACCGGTACGGATTGACCCGTAGCGGCCTCTTAGCGGGGAGATCACCTTCTACAGGTCTGCGTTGTATTACCTACAACGGCGGGCTTGTGGGAGTTGATTTACCCGCCAAGAAGGCGCGGCGACGATCCAGTAGCGAGTGTGGTTCGGGAGGCGTTCTTCATTGTTTTCAAGGGGAGTGTTGATGGCCGTATAGCCAATGAGCTGAGTGCATAGCATCAGTACGAGTTTGGTGTTCTTGGCTCGCTGAGTGGGTGAGTTCGGTGTTTGAATTTTTTGGTGTGGAGGTACTTCAAAGTTTAGTATTTCATAGTTGTAGGTTCTTATTGTTTTCATTTCTTCTCGGGTAGCAATTCAAGTCCTGTGGCTGAAGCCAGCGAGGCTGAAGACCAAGCTTGTGCCAAGAGTTGCTGTTGGGGTGGCAGATGTCAACGGGGTTGAATTGACCTGGGGTGACCTAAAAACAGGCGGTGGTTTATTGAGGCTTCAAGCTGTAAGAAAGTTGCTTAGGTGATTTCCTACAGTGCTGGGTGAGGAGGGGCTGGTCTGGCCGCTTCTTTAAGTGTTCCGGTAGTTTTTCCTAAAGAGGCGTAATACTTTTCGCTTTGTTCTGAGAATTGATCGCGATGCGTTTATGTCGTTTTTTTTGAAATGAGTGTTTCGTGATGTTTTCGGTTGGCAACACATTAGCCGAGTGCACCGTGAGGTGCCTTGCCCTGTGCCCCACTTTTGAAATTGAGCGCCGCGCGGGCGGCGCTCGAAAACACTGGATCGGCGAGGTTAGCGCTTGCCGAGAATTTTCCCCAATGCCTCCGGCCGTGGTGCCCCTTGCTGGCTCTGCAGGTTGCCCTGCTCATCCTGATAGAAGATCGCCGGCGTGGCCTGCAAGCCCATTTCTTCCATCAAGGCCAGGTTCGCCGCCAGTTTCTGCTGCACCGCCTCTGGCACCTTGTCCAGCGCTTTCAGGGTACTGGCCTTGCCTGCTTTCTCATGCTGCTCCAGCGCTTTGGCCGGGTCTTTGGCGGCCAGCAGTGCCGCCGACTTGCCCGGGCTGTCCTCGCGGATGATGCCGACCATGATATGGCGCAGCTGCACCTTGCCTGATTCCACCCATGGCCGCGCCTGCTGCCAGAACATGTTGCAGTACGGGCAGTTCGGGTCGCTGAACAGGTAGACCTTGCGCGGTGCATCCGCCTTACCGTCAGCGATCCAGCTGGTTTTTTCCAGTTTCGCCCAGATGGCCTTGGACATAGGCCCGTACACCAGCTTTTCCAGGGGTTCGGCACTGAGGTCCTGGCCCTGTTCGTCAAACAGGCTGCCGATCAGCACATGCTTGCCATCGGGCGTGAGGTACAGGGCGATGCCGTTGTTCTGGTACTCGGCGGCGTAACCGCGCAGGCCATTGGGTGCATCGAAGCTGCCTTTGATCACGGCACCCTTGGCTTGCAGTTGCTCGATTGCCTTGGGCAGCGTTTCGGCCTGCGCCAGCGGGGCGGCCAGCAGGGCCAGGGACAGGGGCAGCAGTGCAGTCATTCGCATGTCATTTTCCTTGTGCGGCAGGGGCGGGCGCGGCGGCCCGTTCGAAAGGTTCCAAGGCACGGTGCAGGCTGGCCCGGGACAGCTCGCCCAGGTGGCTGCCGATCAGCCGCCCGTTGGCGTCGTAGAACAGGGTGGTGGGCAGGGCCATCGAACCGACTCGCTGGGCCAGAATACCGGTGCCGTCGAACAGCACATGGGTCAGGCTCAGTCCCGTGGTGGCGAGGAAGGTGCTGACGTTTTCCGGCGTCTCGCCTTGGTTGACGAACAGGAACGTCACATGAGGGTACTCACCCTGGGCGTGTTGCAGCACCGGCATTTCCCGGCGGCACGGTGGGCACCAGGTCGCCCAGATGTTGATCACCAGCGGCTTGCCGCGATAGCTGTGCAGCGCGACCGATTGCCCGCTGGCATTGCGCAGGCTCAGCTCTGGCAGCTCGGTGCCCTTGCTGTACAGATGGCTGCCAAGGCTGGCCAGGCCCCAGAACAGCGCGCCACTGAACAGCGCCCAGCCCAGCGGGCGACGCAGCCCGGGGTGGCGCCAACCTTGCCACAGGCTGGCGAGCACGACGCCGGTCAGCCCCGACCAGAGCAGGAAACCACCGTCGCGGATGTCGATCACCTGCACCAGGTCATCGCGGTACATCGGCCAGTAGGCCAGCACGAAGCCCAGGCGAGCGCACAGCAGGCCGATCAAGAACAGGTTGAACAGCGCCGACTCCGGGCTTTCGCCGCCACGCCGGGCCACCCACCAGCCGACCACGCTGGCGATCCCCAGGGCGGCGAGCATCAACAGATGATTGAGGGCCATGGTCAGGGGCCCCAGGGTTACCGTCAGCATCAGCCTTGGCTCCTGGTCTGGGCCCAATGTTGCAGGAAGGCGGCCGCATCCACCTCGCCGGTGATGCGCCGCGCGCGGCGTTCTTCGCCTTCCGGGCCGAGCCAGAGGATACTGGGCGGGCCGGGTACCTGGTAGCGCTGCAGCAGGGCACGGCTGGCGGGGGCATCGGCGGTCACGTCCAGGCGCAGCAGGCGCACGCCGGCCAGGCTGGCTTGCACGTCGTCACGGGCAAACACCTTTTTTTCCATCACTTTGCACGATACGCACCAGTCGGCGTAGTAATCGACCATCACCCATTGGCCACGGGCTTTGGCCGCATCGAGCTCGCGTTGCAGGTCCTCCGGGCGGCTGACGGTGACGAACTTATCTTCGCCGTGCTCAGTGGCCGAAGGTGCGGGCCCGCCGGCAAATGGGCGCAACGGCTGCCAGAGGTCATCGCCCCCGGCAGCAGCGCCTATCAGCAGCAGGCCGCCCCACAAGGCGCCCAGCAACGGTACGGCGCGCAAGGCAGGCAGACGCTGCAGGGCCGGCCAGGCCGCCCAGCCCAGTGCAATCAGCCAAGCGCCGCTCAAGGCCAGCAGCAGCGGTGCGGCGAGCAGGCTGCGGACGGTGTACAGGGCCATGGCCAGGAACACGAAGCCGAACACCCCCTTGACCCGCTCCATCCAGGCGCCCGGGCGGGGCAGGTAACGGTTGCCCAAGGTGACCAGCAACAGCAAGGGCACCCCCATGCCCAGGCCAAGGCTGAACAGCACCAGCGCGCCTTGCAGCACATCGCCACTCTGCGCGATGTAAAGCAGGGCGCCGGCCAGCGGCGCGGTCATGCACGGCCCGAGCAGCAGGCCCGACAGGGCCCCCAGAAGCGCCGCACCGTAGAGGTTGCCGCCACGGGTGCTTTGCCCGGCACGGTCCAGGCGATCACGCAGGGCGGCTGGCAATTGCAATTCGAAAGCGCCGAACATCGGCAGGGCAAGTATCACGAACAGCGCCGCCAGGCTGCCCAACAGCCAAGGCTGCTGCAACCAGGCTTGCAGGCTGGCGCCAAGCAGCGCTGCAACCACGCCGAGCCCTGCATAGACCAGCGCCATGCTCAGCACGTAGACCCCGGCCAGCACCCAGCCACGGCGTGCGCTGGCGCCGTTGCCCATGACCAGGCCGGCCAGGATCGGCAGCATCGGCAGCGAGCAAGGGGTAAAAGCCAGCAGCAGGCCAAGGCCGAAGAACGCCAGCAGGCTCCAGAGAAGGCTGGCGCTCTGCAGGCCGCTGGCCAGGGCTTGGTCGCTGGCCTGGTCGGTGGCAGGCGCGGCGCTGCCGCCCAGGTCGATGACAGTGGTTTGCGGCGGGTAGCACAGGCCGGCGTCGGCGCAGCCTTGCCAGCCCAGGCGCAACTGGCCTTCGGCGTTGGCGGGGAGCAGCAGTTCGAGTTGCTCGCGGTACACCGCGCTGTCGCCGAAGAATTCATCGTGATGGTTGAGGGCTGGCGGCAGTTGCGGGTGCTGCTCGACGGGCAGGCCATCGAACTTCAGGCGCTTCTGGTAGAGGTAGTAACCCTGTTTGATCTGGAAATGAAGGCGCATCTGGCCGTCGGCCTGGCGGTCGTGGGTCAGGACGAACGCCTGGTTCACCGGCAGGAAATCGGGTTTTACCGCGAACGGGTTGGCCTGCAGCGGGCCGGCCACAAGGAATGTGAGGAAGAGCAGGAGGACGCGCATGTCTTCGCCTTGGCAGAGTTGAACGGGGCCATGCTGGCCTGAGCCGATTAACCCAAAGTTAACCTGTGGCCGTGTTCGTACGCGAGCAATGTGGACATACCGCGACATACTGTCTGCTTGACTTTGCCAAAACCTATTTGAGTGCTGTAAAGTTGACGTGAAAGTCAGTTTTTGTGGGCGTCCTGCGTGGGCGGTCACATCCTTCCGCGTTTCCAGCACAAGAATCAAAAGATGGGCAGGCAGCGGCCTGCCCAGAGGATCAAGCATGTCCAACCGTGATATTTCCCGGCGCTCCTTCCTGCAAGGTGGCCTGATCGCCGGTGTCGGCGTGAGCATGGCGCCGCTCGGCAGCCAGGCCTTCGCCGCGCTGATGGAGGACCGTGTCACCACGTCGCCGCAGAAGTGGATGAACCACGACGGCAAGGCGCGTTTCCGTAACGACGCGTTGTCCAAGGTCTGTGGCAACAAAGTCTTTGCCCGCGACATCCGCGCCAAGGACATGCCCGGCTGGCCCGAGCAGCAAGGGCATGCCATGTTGCTCAAGACCACCAAGGCCGACCGCATCTACGCCGGTTTCGACCTCGGCCTGCTCGGCGCCGAGCTGCAGCCGGACCGCATCGTCACCGCCGCCGACCTGGAAAAGGACGGTATCGCCTGGCCCGAAGCCCATTCGCCTGACCCGCTGCTGCCACCTGGCAAGGTGCCGATGTTCATTGGCCACCCGGTGGCGATCCTGATCTGGAACGACTTCGAGCGCTTCCGCCAGGCCAAGCGCAAGCTGCAGTTCAACGACAAGGCGATCCGCTACGGCGCCCAGGCCCCGTTGTACCAGCGTGACCCTTACGGCAGCTTCCGTTTCGTGCGCGTCGGCGGCGCCACGCCGTTCGACGAGGACGAGTTCTCCAGCCTGAAGAACAGCATGCTGTTCCCGACCATCCTCAACCGTAAACCGGTGTGGTCCAAGCAGCCCAACCAGCACGGCGACCTCACCGAGCAGGGCCTGTTCTACGCCCAGCGGATCGGTGAGCAACTGGACAACCCGCCGGCAGACTGGCTGGTGTTCGATGAGCGCTACAAGACGCCTTCCATCGAGCCGGCGGCGCTCGAGCCCGACAACGGCAATGGCTGGTACGACGCCGGCACCGGTACGCTGCACTTCGTGGTCGCCACCCAGTGCCCGTTCGAAGTGGCGCAGGACTGCGTGCACATGATCAAGCCCTCGCGCTTCGCCCTCAACCACCTCAACATGCACCCGGGTTACACCGTGGGCTATGGCTCCAAAGACAACAACATCTTCGTCTTCTACGCCGCAGTTGCCGCGCTGTATGGCGCCGGTGTGCCGATCCGCCTGGCCAACGACCGCTATGAGCAGTTCCAGAGCGGCATCAAGCGCCATGCCTTCGACATCCGCTATCAACTGGCCGTGGACAAGAAGGACAACAGCTTCAAGATCTTTCGCGCCGACATGAGCTGTGATGGCGGTGGCCGCATCAACTACAGCCCGTCGGTGGCTGCGGTTGGCGCTACGGCGGCGCAGTCGATCTACTACATGCCGCAGAACGACCTGTCCGTCACGGCCTACCACTCGCGTGGCGTCGAGGCCGGCTCCATGCGCGGCTACGGCACCTTGCAGACCATGGCCGCCACCGAAATGATGGTCGACGAAGTGGCGGGGCGCCTGGGCGTCGATGCCATCGACCTGCGCCGCGCCAACGCGCTCAAATCGGGTATGAAGAACACCCAGGGCGCGGTCCCGGCAGGTGCCCTGCGCCTGCACGAGATCCTCGACAAGGCCGCCGCCCACGACTGGTGGCGCAACCGTGACGCACGCAAGCGCGAGATGGACGCCAAAGACAAGGACCACTGGTACGGCGTCGGTTTCGCCATCTGCCAGAAGGACTTCGGCACCGGTTCCGAAGCGCCGATGGCCAGCGTCGAGTTCACCGCCGATGGCCGCATCAGCCTGCGCCACATCGGTACCGAGCTGGGCACCGGCATGTCCACTTCCCAGGCTCTGGTGGTCAGCGACTTCCTCGGCCGTTCGGCTGACGAGGTGAAGACCGCAGTGACCGAGTGGCCTGAACTGCAACTGGCCACCAGCGGTAACCCGTACCTGATCAGCCAGGCCGAGCAGGACGCGGCGCTGCGCAACCCGCGCTGGGTCGGCAAGCTGGCATCGCCGTCGTCGGCGACCAACTCGGCGTTCTATTTCAGCCACGCCACCCGCGAAGCGGCGCGCGTGCTGTTCAATCATGGCCTTTGGCCGGCGGCCATGGCCCTGTGGCGTCAAGGCCCGTTCGGTGGGCAGGCCAACCCCTTGGTGGTGCGCCGCGAGAACGCGGTGTGGGTCAACGGTGAACTGACCGGCAATGGCCTGGCGCCGATCCCGTTCGCCGAGCTTGCGAAGAAAGCCCACGAAATGGGCCTGGTCACCGGCGTCAGCGTGCACGGTTTCAACCGTTGGAGCTGGGCAGAGGCCGACTTCGTCATCGACGGCGTGCGCGAGCGTTTCCCGCTCGATGCCGTGGCCGTGAAATACGGCGACGGTGCGCCGAACGCCAAGAAAGCGCAGATGAGCAGCAACGGCTACCACTTGCTCGACCGGCAGAACGCCGCCTACCCGGCCACCCAGTTGAACAACGCCATGGTCACCTACTACAGCCCGGTGGCCACCATCGTCGAAATCAAAGTGAACAAGGGCACCCATGAGGTGCAGGTCCTCAACCATCACAGCTGGGTCGAGTGCGGCCGTGTGCTGGTGCCGGAGCTGGTCAAGGGCCAGCTCGAAGGCGGCATCGCCATGGGCATTGGCCATGCGCTGACCGAAGAGATGCCGTTGCATGAGGGTGGCCCGGGGGAGGGCGACTGGAACTTCAACCGCTATCGCCTGCCGCATGCCAAGGACGTGGCGGTCTGGAAGCAGACCTCCGAGATTCTCCCGCCCTTGTCGCCCACCGACCCGTCCAAGGGCATTGCCGAGGTGGTGATGATCCCGGTGGTCGGCGCCATCGGCAACGCCGTGGCCCATGCCATCGGCAAGCGTGTGCGTGACCTTCCGATTACTCCAGCCCGCATCAAGGAGGCCCTCAATGGCTAACCGTCCGCTTCAACTGACCCTCAACGGTCAACCTGTCGGTCCGGTCGAGGTCCCCGACGACCTGGCGATGATCGACTACCTGCACGAACACCAGAACCTCACCGGCTCGCGCCTGGGCTGCGGCCAGGGTATCTGCCATGCCTGCGTCGTGATCGTCGACAACCCGGATGGCACCAGTGAAGAAGTGCGTACCTGCATCACCGGTGCCCATTACTTCACCGGCAAGAAGGTCCGTACTATCGAAAGCCATGCCAAGCAGGACGAGGCCGGCAACTTCACGCTCAACCCCATCCAGCAGAAGTTCGTCGACCTGTTCGCGTTCCAGTGCAGCTACTGCGCACCGGGCTTCGTCAACGCGGCCACCGTGCTGGTGGAAAATGCCCAGCGTCAGCCGGTGAAGAAGAGCGAGCTGGAGGACCGTATCGAAGAGAGCCTGGGGCACCACATCTGCCGTTGCACGGGCTACGTGCGTTACTACGACGCCACCCGTACGGTCCTCAACGACCTCGGCCTGGTCAAGGAGGGTTGAGCATGGCGTTCGTACGTTCCAGCCTGGCGCTGGCGCTTGGCCTCGCCGTATCGATGGCGGCCCAGGCCGATGACCCGGCACAGATCAAGCGCGGCGAATACCTCGCCCGTGCCGCCGACTGCATGGCCTGCCACACCGCCGAAGGCGGCGCGCCCTATGCTGGCGGCCTGCCGATTCACTCACCGTTCGGCACCATCTATGGCACCAACATCACCCCGGACAAAGCGTACGGTATCGGCAATTACACCGCCGACGAATTCTTTGCGGCCGTCACCGAGGGCAAGCGCAAGGACGGCGCCAACCTGTACCCGGCCATGCCCTACACCTCGTACCACCTGATCTCCCGGGAAGACTCCGATGCGATCCTGGCGTACCTGATGACCGTGCCGCCGATCAACCGCCCGGCCCCGCAGACCAAGCTCAGCTTCCCGTTCAACGTGCGCATGGGCCTGTCGGGCTGGAACATGCTGTACGGCAAGAGTGTGCAGCTACAGCCCACCGAAGGTAAAAGCCCGGCATGGCAGCGCGGGCAGTACATGGTCGAAGTCATGGGCCACTGCGGCGAGTGCCATACCCCGCGTAACCCGATTGGTGCGCTGCAGCAGGACCAGCGCCTGACCGGCGGGCTGCTCAATGGCTACCTGGCACCGAGCCTGCTGGCCAAGGACCTTGCCGACCGTGGCTGGACCCAGCCCGACCTCACCACCTTCCTCAAGCACGGTATCAGCGCCCAGGGCAGCATGTTCAACGAGATGTACCCGGTGGTGCACCACAGCACCCAGCACCTCGAGGACGCCGACCTGGCTGCCATGGCCACCTATTTGTTGGGTGAACAGCCGCCGCCTGCCAAGGTCATACAGGAAGTCCCCCTGGACCAGCTCAGCGACAGCGCCAAGCGCGGCCGCCAGCAATACCTCAATGTCTGCGCCGGTTGCCACGGTGTCGACGGCGAAGGCAAGCCGCATATCGCGGTGGCAATGCAGGGCAACACGGTGCTGCGTCAGGGGGATTCACGCAACCTGGTCAAGGCCATCCTCGACGGTATCCGTGAGCAGCAATTCACAGGTTTCGAGCGCATGCAGCCGATGCCGGGCTTTGCCGACAAGCTCAGTGATGAGCAGGTCACGGATATGGTCAATTACCTGCGTCAGGCCTGGGGCGGATTGCCAGGTGATTTGAGCGTACAACAGCTTGCTGAGCTGAAGGCGGAGTAATACGTGCAACATCTTGATCTGCAGGTTGTACACCAGGCGATGCAGTGGTCGGGTAACGGCCAGCGGGTCTGGTTGTGCACGGTGCTGGCCACTTACGGTTCGGCGCCGCGCGCGCCGGGCTCGCTGCTGGCGGTGAATGAGGCAGGGCAGTGGGTGGGCTCGCTGTCGGGCGGCTGCGTCGAGGACGACTTCCTCGAGCGCGTGGCCCTGGGCGAGTTCCCCGAGCCGGTCGCGATCGTGCGCTATGGCGATGGCAGCGACCGGCGTTCGAGCATTCGCCTGCCGTGTGGCGGGGTGCTGGAGGTGCTGGTGGAAAACCTGCCGGCCGATTGCGACGTGCAGGCGCATCTGCGCGCCTTGGCAAGTGCGCTGCAGGGCCAGCGGCGGCTTCTGCGCGAGGTGAGCCTACCCGACGGCACGCGCCGGCTCAGCGACGACACGTGCCAGGGCCCAAGGGTCGAACGCGCTGCCACCCGTGTGCGCCTGCGTGTGGGCGCCGCTCAGCGGCTGCTGTTGGCGGGGTATTCCAGCGTTGCGCAGTATTGCGCCGAGTTCGGCAAGGGGCTGGGGTTTGAAGTCATCCTCTGCGAGCCGCGCAGCGAGGTGCTCGAAGGCGTGGTGCTGCACGGCATCGAAGTGCGCCGCGAGTTGCCGTCGGAATTCATCGCCAACGGTGGTTGCCATGCCGACACGGCAGTGGTTGCCTTGACCCATGATCCCAAAATCGATGACTTGGCCATGCTTGAAGCAGTACGTACCGAGGCGTTTTACATTGGCGTCATGGGTTCCAAGGCCACCTCCGACAAACGTCGCGAACGCCTGCAGCGCATCGGTGGCCTGGGCAGTGGCGAGTTGGCGCGCATCCACGCACCGATCGGCCTCAACCTGGGCAGCAAGACCCCCGCAGAGATCGCCCTGGCAGTGCTGGCCGATATCCTGCGCATGCGTAACGGCATCGAGCGGGCGGCGCTGTGAGCATCGTCGCGCTGGTGCTGGCGGCGGGCAGCAGCGTGCGTTTCGGTGGCGACAAGCGCCGGGCCACGTTGGCCGATGGGCGCAGCTTGCTGGTGCATAGCGTCGAGCGTGCCTGTTCGGTATTCAGCGATGTTCGCGTGGTACTGCGTGAGGGAGAGCGCGGCGCGGATCTGGGTTTACCGGGCCAATGCCGGGTCATTGCCAGCCCGGATGCCGGGTTGGGGATGGGGCATAGCCTGGCGGCCGGGGCTGCCTCGTTGATCGACAGTGAGGCACAGGCGGTGGCGGTGCTGTTGGGCGATATGCCCTGGATCGCTCAGGCAACGTTGGGCCAGCTTGCCGCGGTGGCCGATTTGTCCAGGATCGTCTTGCCAGAACATGACGGACAACAGGGGCACCCGGTGTTGTTCGGGCGCGATTTCTGGCCGGCGCTTTCACGCCTGACGGGTGATGAGGGCGCGCGCTCGGTGCTGAAGGCGCACCCGGCGAGTTGCATCAGGCTTGCAGTGCAGGATGCCGGAGTGTTGCAGGACGTGGACCGGCCCGAAGCCGTCAACCGCTGAGCACGTCGTTCTGCCTATTCATTTTCTTCTTCCTCTTCGTCGAGGTCATACGGCTGAAGGTCAGCCAGTTGCGCGAGCAGACTCAAATGCACTTCGGCATCCAGTCGCTGAAGGCGCTCCGGCTCGGCAGAGCCTCCCAGCATCAGGGCAGGTACGAAACCGTACATCTCGCCGGCCTCCAGATCGCCCAATGCTTTTCTGGCCTCGTCGAAAAGCCCCAGGCCGATGTTTTCGGTCATGGCCCGCATGAGCAAGCTTTGGATTTTGTTGTCCCGTTCTTCGCTGTTGGCGCTTGGCACACTCAGGAAGTACCGGCAATGGTAGGCCGCAATGGTCAGCAGCGAGCCGGTGTTTTCACCCCACAGGTACAACTCGCCGAAAGCGCTGTGGGCAATGAGGTGGTAGGTGTCGTGGGTGGTGCCACCCAGCCAGGCATCGACTACGGATTCGTATTCACGTGGGTTTACCAGCCAGAAAAGGCCACTGCCGTAGCCGCACCAACCGTGTTCTTTCCAGTAGTCGAGGAGTTGGTTGGGGAGTTTGTCTTTGTAATGATCGAGGGCGGATTGAGGAACGGGTTGGTGGCCCGTACGGTCGCCGAAGGTTTCGAGGAAGATAGAGAAGACTACGTTCATTGTTTTATTCCTTTTTAGTTATGCTGGGTATGGCAAAATTCCGGTATTACACGGTGGGGCGGAGGGCATAAGGTCTGATGGCTGTGCCAAGTGGGTTTCATTGGTCGTAACCTTGAAGGCTTGTAATTTTTGATAGTAAGAGCAGGTGCTCTACGGCTTTAAGTTTCGCAAGATGTTCAAGTGTGTTAGGGCCGCCCAGCATTACGGCTGGAACAAAACCGTACATTTCGTCCGGTGCGAGAGGGCCGAGCCTGTGATAGGCAGGTTCGAACAAGTCACCGTAATTGTTAGAGTCTTTGCTTATGGATAAAAGGAATGCAGGAAAGCCTTTATCAAGCTGTTCGCCGGTGTATACGGATGTACGGGTCACATACCGTGAAAGAATGCTGCTTATTTTTAGTGAGGCCCCGGTTTCCTCTCCCCAGAAGTAAAGGTCGCCGAAAGCGCTACGTGCAATGAGATGATAGTTGTCATATTTCGCAAATTTTGTGTTTTCTAACCAAGCGTTGACGACGCAGTCGTACTCTTGGGGATTGACCAGCCAGAAAATACCTTTGCCAAAACCACACTGGCCATGTTGAGACCAGTAATCAAGAAGTTGATGGGGTAATCTCCCTGCGTATAGGTCAATGCTCGCATTTGTAACCGGAAACTGACAAATAGGGGGGCCGAGTTTTTCAATGAATCTGCTAAATAATCTGTCCATCATCATCTCTTGATAGGTTAGCATTTGTGTAGTTTTACATTCATGAATGTGGTGCTTCGCATTGATTCAGGCACTGATTCAGCGGCGATGGCGAGGTTGTGAATCTTGTTTTTCCATTGTGGGCCAATGGTGGAGTTGACCTGTCTGTCACCAAAGTCAGTGATGGCGTCTTTACCGCCGGCAACCAGGTCGGGATTGTGTAAGGCTGCAATGGTTGACATCTCTGATTTGGCTTTTTTGATTGCAATGTTCTCGGCCTCAATAAAATCGTGGTCTTCCAAAAGCTCCTCGAGAAAACGATTTATAAAAGCATCCTCTTGATCTCTTCGGGCCTGCTTGGCGTTTGCCGGATTTCTTAAAATCGGGTCAGCAATATTCTTCAAGAATTCATCGACCGTTAAACGGTTCATTCCCCTTTCCTGACCTCCCAGTTGCCGCTCGAACTCTCCAGTTTTTGAGGTGGGTAGCTTACCTGTCTTGAAACACTCTACATTGTGCAAAGCCATAATGGCGGCTTTACCTACAGTGTGGTCTTTGTCCTTGTTGTCCGGTCGGCCCGTTTGTAAAGGCTGTTGATCATCGAGTGCCCCCTTACGCCGCTCCGGCACCTGCAAATCCGGCCGGTTCTTCAGCCCTTCTTCATGCTTGAGCATCCATTGCCCAAGCCGCGCCCCCTTGCTGCTGGCCGCCATCTCCTGCGCCAGCACCCGGGCATCGCCCCGACCGCGTGTGAGGTACGAAACCATTGCCCCCAATAGCAGAACCACCACTTCCACATGGCCCAAGGCAATGTGATGGGCCGCCCTGGAAATTGCATGCGGATCATCCCGCCCGAAAGGGTTAAGGCTTTCGTCCCGTGTGCCCTCCCAGGCGATGCGGATACCATCGATGTAGTACTCGCCGATCCGGGGCAAACCATCGATAAAGAACTCGGCAATGGAGGCAAGTCCCAGTGCGCCCAGGATCCAGCCACTGACCTTGAGGCCCACTGTCGCGCCAGTGCCGGCCAAGGGGATGGCCCCTGCACCGGCGCCGAATGCCCCGATCCCGGCGCCAATCGCGCCGCCGGTTAACGTGCTGCCGACAACGATCATCGCCATCTGCCTGACGACGATCAGCAGTTCGTCAATGATGACGGCGATGTTCAGGTCGGCGAAGCGCTGGCGCAGCATGTGCGCGGCCTGCCATTCGGCCTGGTTGAAGGCAGACTGCACCGCCCTGAGTCGGCGTAGGTTGAGTGACAGTGAAGCCACTGGCTGGTTAGGGTGGGTGCGGAAATGGGCGCCTCCCTGATAGCCCACTTTATCGATGACCCGTGACTCGATCTCGTGCCATGACGGCACCAGGTGGCTCAGAAACATGTGTGTCTCCCTGACAGCGCTGTGCAGGGGAAATCACATCATGGTTTGGAAGTAATCATTTCCGTGGTTCTTGTAGGAAAAGTCTTTATCGTCTTCGAATGGAGATGATCATGGTGCAAAAAGACCGATGCCCCTGCCTGAGCTCACCGGCCTTGAACGGCATGCCCACCATGGCGCGAAAAAGGCCCATAATTCCCCGTTAATCCCTTCATAGTGCAATGCCAGCCACACCACTGCGGGAGCCCCCACCATGCACGTTCTGCTCTGCGAGGACGACGACCTGATCGCCAGCGGCATCTGCGCCGGCCTCACTGCCCAAGGCTTGACCGTCGACCGCGTAGCCAACGCCGCTGCCGCCCGGGCCATGCTCCAGGCGGCGCAGTTCGATGTGATGATCCTTGACCTCGGCCTGCCCGACGAAGACGGCCTCAAACTGTTGCGCCGCCTGCGTCAGCAGGGCATCGACCTGCCGGTGCTGGTGCTCACCGCCCGCGATGCGGTCACTGACCGGGTCGACGGCCTGCAGGCCGGTGCCGACGACTACCTGCTCAAGCCCTTCGACCTGCGCGAGCTGGCCGCGCGCCTGCACACCTTGCTGCGGCGGGTCGCGGGGCGGGCGGTGAACGTGATCGAGCATGGCCCGCTGCGCTACGACCCCAGCAGCTGCGAAGCGACCCTGGCCGGTCAGCCGGTCGACCTGTCGCGGCGTGAGCAGGCCTTGCTCCAGGCCCTGCTGCAGAACCCTGGCCGGGTGCTGTCCAGCGAGCAGCTCAAGGACTGCGTGTACGGCTTCAGTGACGAGGTCGAAAGCAACGCCCTCAACGTGCATATCCATCACCTGCGCCGCAAGCTTGGCAACAGCATCGTCGAGACCGTGCGCGGCCTGGGTTACCGCCTTGGCCCGGCGCAGGCGCCAGAGGAAGCCGCATCATGAGCCTGCGGGTGCGCCTGAGCCTGATTCTGGGCAGTGCGTTCATCATCATCTGGGTGCTCGCGGCTGCCTGGATGCTGCGCGACCTGCGCCAGCAGATGATGTTCTCCCTCGACCAGCGCCTGGTGGCGTCAGCGCGCATGGTCGCGGGGCTGATCGATCAATTGCCCAAGCCTCTGAGCGCCAAGGGCGAAGAGGCGCATTTTTCAGCCGACCAGTTCACCGTGCCCGACGGCATGGCCTGCCAGGTCAGCTCGCTGCGCGGCGAGATCCTTGCCAGCAACCACAAGCATGATGGGGGCATGGACGATGAACAGAGCGGCTTCCGCGACCAGACCATCGACGGCGCGCTGTGGCGTACCTTCACCTACAACCATGGCGATGTGCGCATCACCACTGCCGACCGCCACATGGAGCGCGAGGCGCTCAACCAGTCCATCCTGCTGGCCGCCTCGGCGCCGGTGCTGATGGCCTTGCTCGGCAGCCTGGGGCTTGTGTGGATCGGCCTGGGCAAAGGCCTGGAGCCGCTCAATCGCATGCGTGACGCCTTGCGCAGGCGGCGAGCCGACAGCGTGGAGCCGTTGCAGGTGGCGGGCTTGCCCAGTGAGTTGCAACCCTTGCTCGACACCCAGAACCAGCTGTTTCTGCGCATCGCCCAGACCCTGGAGCGCGAACGCCGGCTGACCGACGACGCCGCGCATGAACTGCGCAGCCCGCTGACGGCGATCAAGACCCACCTGCAGGTGGCCCGCATGACCGATGGCGCAGTGCGCGAGCAGGCGCTGGAGCATGCAGAACAGGGCACCGACCGCATGCACCGGACCCTGGAACAACTGCTGCTGCTGGCGCGGGTCGAAGGCAGCCTGTCGTTCGAGGATGGCGTGCAGTGCAGCGCCGAACAGGTCGCCCGGCAGGCGGTGCAGGATGCCGGTGGGGGTGATAACCGGCGCATCGTCCTGCGCCTGCCGGAGGAGGCCACGCGCATCTACCTCGGTATGCCGGCACCGCTGGCGGTGGCGGCGCTGCGCAACTTGCTGGACAACGCCTTGCGCCATGGCGGTGACTCGGAAGTGGAACTGGAGGTGCAGATGGCCGATGGGCAGATTGGCTTCATGGTGCGCGACCATGGGCCTGGTATTGCCGCTGATGACCTGCAGCACTTGACCGAGCGTTTCTGGCGCAACGGCCAGAGCGGTGGCTGCGGGCTGGGGTTGGCGATCGTCCAGGCGATCGTGCAGCGCTGTGCCGGCAGCTTGCGCTTCGACAGCCAGAGCGATGGCTTGCGGGTGGTGCTGCAAGTGCCGGCGCGCTCGGGCGCTTGATCTGCGCCGGCTGTGCCGGCGATGGGCTGCGCAGCAGCCCTGAGCACGCTAACGGTCTGACATTTGCCGCGCAGTCCAGAGCAGCGCTACGGTCGGCGTGGGCGCCGGCTTGCCGGCGACTGGGCAGCACAGGCCACAAAAAATCCCACAACAAGCGCTAAATCCTCCTCCCAGCCAAGCGTTTTCCAAGCGACAACTACCCGCACATTCGCTTGCTTGCGAGGATTTACCCATGTCGACCGCTTCCAGCCTTGCCCAGGTCCTGCCGGCCAGCGCGCCGCAACCGCTGTACGAGTTCACCGAGTCGCCCCTGCTGCAACGCCAGCAGCGACAGGAATCCAACGCCCGCAGCTATCCGCGGCGTATCCCGTTGGCGCTCAAGCGCGCCCGTGGCATCCATGTCGAAGATGTCGAGGGCAGGCAGTTCATCGACTGCCTGGCTGGCGCCGGTACCTTGGCCCTGGGCCATAACCACCCGGTGGTGATCGAGGCCATCCAGCGTGTCCTGGCCGATGAAATCCCCTTGCACACACTCGACCTGACCACGCCGGTCAAGGACCGCTTCGTTCAGGACCTGTTCGGCATCCTGCCCGAAGCGCTGCGCCGTGAAGCCAAGGTGCAGTTCTGTGGCCCGACCGGGACCGACGCCGTGGAGGCGGCGCTCAAGCTGGTACGCAGCGCCACCGGGCGCAGCACCGTGCTGGCCTTCCAGGGCGCCTACCATGGCATGAGTCAGGGCGCGCTGAGCCTGATGGGCAGTCATGGCCCCAAGCAACCGCTGGGTGCCTTGCTGGCCAACGGGGTGCAGTTCATGCCGTACCCCTACGATTACCGCTGCCCGTTCGGCCTGGGTGGCGAAGCCGGGGTCAAGGCCAATCTGCATTACCTGGAAAACCTGCTGCTGGACCCTGAAAGCGGCGTGCCGCTGCCCGCTGCCGTGATCCTGGAGGTGGTGCAGGGCGAAGGCGGGGTGATACCTGCCGATGTCGAATGGCTCAAGGGGGTGCGGCGCATCACCGAGCAGGCCGGCGTGGCACTGATCGTCGATGAGATTCAAAGCGGTTTTGCCCGTACCGGGCGGATGTTCGCCTTCGAACACGCCGGCATCGTGCCCGATGTGGTCACCCTGTCCAAGGCCATTGGCGGCAGCCTGCCGCTGGCGGTGGTGGTGTACCGCGACTGGCTCGACACCTGGAAGCCGGGCGCCCATGCCGGCACGTTCCGTGGTAACCAGATGGCCATGGCCGCGGGTTCGGCGGTGATCAACTACCTGGTCGAGCATCGCCTGGCCGAGCATGCCGAGGCCATGGGCCGGCGCCTGCGTGATCACCTGCAGCGGCTGCAACGCGACTATCCACAGTTGGGCGATATCCGTGGGCGTGGCCTGATGCTCGGGGTCGAGCTGGTCGATGTGCAGGGCCAGCGCGACGTGCTGGGCCACCCGCCGGCCAATCGCGAACTGGCACCCAAGGTGCAGCGCGAATGCCTCAAACGCGGGCTCATTCTGGAGCTGGGTGGGCGCCACGGTGCGGTGGTGCGCTTCCTGCCGCCGCTGATCATCACTGCGCAGCAGGTCGATGAGGTGGCGCAGCGCTTTGCCCAGGCCCTGGCTGCGGCGGTCTGACCCCTGAGGGGCGCGCTGCGCCCCATTTCTCGGCAAGCCCGCTTTCACTTGAACTGGCGGGGCATGCCCGCCGCGTTCGCTACCGCTTACCAGCCGCGCCCGGAGTTGACCCAGAAGTTCACAGACAGCGATGTCGATACCGACTCCACCTGGTGGAACCAGCCTTCTGGTAGAAACAACAGATCCCCGGCCTGCAGCAGCACCCGCAGGAAGGTAACCCCGCGCGCTTCGGGGAAGCGCTGATAATCCGGTGCATCGGGGTTGAAGTCGCAGCCGTCCAGGCCTCCCTTGGGCGAGGTCGACCAGGTGCCCAGGGCCGGGCGATGGTGGGGCGCCGCCAGGATGAACGACTTGTCCCCCCACACCTGGGCGAACAGGTTGTCGGCATCGTCGCGGTGCAACGGCGTGAGGGTGCCTTTGGGGCCGATCCAGATGCGCGGTGCGATGTACAGCGAGCGCTCGAAGTAGGGCGGGTACTGGATCAGCTCGAGCAACTGCGCAGGCACGATGTTGTTGCCCATGTAAGCCGGTGGCTCGCCGTTGCTGTCACGCGGCTGCGGGTTGTCCAGGGCGTTGATGAAATCTGCCATGGACGTGGCGCGAAAGTCGCGCTCGGTGGAGAAGGTCTTCTTCACGTAGTCGCCATGACGGGTGATGCCCTGCAGTTCGGCGAAGTGCTCCAGCGAAGCCTGGCGGTCGAGGTTGAACAGCTTCCACTCACGCAGGGCGTCACTGATCACCACCGGTGTGCCGTACGGCAAATAGTGGCGCTGGAAACGCTCCACATCCAGTTGCGCGGCGGGGATTCGTTCTACTTCGGTCAACTGCGGCAGGCTGGCCGACACACGTTCGCTGTAGCGCGGTGGCGTGACATGGCGCTGGTTCATGTCAGTCTTCTGCGCCGTCACGCCCTTGCGCGCCAGGTCGATGATTTGCGGCAGCAGCGTGGCCAGGCCGAGGTTGCCGCCGATTTTCAGCCGGCCGCCGGCAAACAGCTCCTCGACGTTGGCGCTGCCGGCCATGATGCCCAGCAGGTCCTGCTGGGTGACTTCGATGGTGACATCCGGCGTTGCATGCCGGCCGGCTTCGGTGCGCGGCCGGGTACCGGCTTCACACCAGTAGGCCTGCTGCGGGCCGAAGATGAATTGGAAGATGCCTTCGACGCCTACGGCACCGGCATTGGCGAACAGCTTGTTCAGCAAAGGTTGCAGTTCCACGGCGCAGCCTCTTCGTGGGGGAGGGGTGTGAGAACGGAACGAAGGGCGGGTGGCGAAATTTAGCGCGCCGCCCAGCGCTGGCCAGGGGGTTGGCGGTGGTAATTTTTTGCAGGTTGTATCCGTTTCGTAGGGATAGCCGGGCACTGCCCGTGGTACCCCACTCGTACGGAAAGCAAGCTGATGAATCTTGAAAAGTCCCTGCAACTGGCCCGCCGTTTCATTGAATTGCCGCTGGAAAAGCGCCGCCTGTTCCTTGAAACCCTGGCCAGAGAGGGCATCGACTTTTCCCAGTTCCCGATTCCGGCCGCAGTGGCGGCCCAGGACCGGCTTGCACCGTCGTTCGCCCAGCAACGCATGTGGGTGCTCTGGCAGCTGGACCCGCAGGGCGGTGCCTATAACCTGCCAGGTGCGGTCCGCCTCAAGGGGGCGCTCGATGAGGCGGCCCTGCAGCAGGCGTTCACGTGCCTGCTCGAACGCCACCAGACCCTGACCTGCGTGTTCCAGCAGCAGGCCGACGAGCGCCTGTGCCAGGTGCACCGCCCGGCCGCGCCGCAGATCCAGCGTCTGGACCTGCGCGAGCTTGGCGAAGACGCCCGCCAGGGCCGGGTACAAGCCGAGATCGAGGCCGAGTCGCTGCGCCCCTTCGACCTGGAGCATGGCCCGTTGCTGCGCATCCGCCTGCTGCAATTGGCTGAGCAGGAACACGTGCTGCTGCTCACGCTGCACCACATCGTCGCTGACGGTTGGTCGATGAACGTGCTGATCGACGAATTCAGCCACTGCTATGACGCCTGCGCCGCTGGCACCCAGCCGCAACTGCCGGCGCTGCCGATCCAGTATGTCGATTACGCGCTCTGGCAGCGGCGCTGGCTCGAAGCTGGCGAGCTCGAACGCCAGCTGGGGTACTGGCAAGCCACCTTGGGTGATGAGCAGCCGGTGCTGGAGTTGCCGCTCGACCGCCCACGCCCGGCCTCGCCAAGTTTTGCAGGCAGCCGCCAGGAACTGGTGGTGGACTCGGCGCTCGCTCAGCAACTGCGTAGTTTTGCGGCGCGGCAAAACCTGACGCTGTTCATGGTGCTGCTCGGTGCTTTCGGCGTGCTGCTGCAGCGCTACACCGGCCAGTGCGACCTGCGCATCGGCAGCCCGGTGGCCAACCGCAACCGTGCTGAAGTCGAGGGGCTGATCGGCCTGTTCGTCAACACCCTGGTATTGCGCCTGCAGCCGGATACCCAAACTGACGCACTGGCCTATCTGCAGGCCGTGCGGCAGACCGTGCTGGGCGCCCAGGCCCACCAGGACCTGCCGTTCGAGCGCCTGGTCGATGCGTTGAAGGTGGAGCGCAACCTGAGCCACGCGCCGTTGTTCCAGGTGATGTACAACCACCAGCCGCAGGTCGCCGACCTGGCAGCGGTCACGTTGGGCTCTGGCCTGGAGCTGTCCGCACTGGAGTGGCGCAGCCGCACCACCCAGTTCGATCTGAGCCTGGACACGTACGAGCAGGGTGGCGTGCTGCGCGCTGCGTTCACGTACGCGACCGACCTGTTCGAGGCAGCGACCATCGAACGCATGGCGGGGCACTGGCTCACCGTGCTGCGTGAGTTGGTGGCGGACCCTGCACGGTCGCTGTGGCAACTGCCCATGCTCGACCAGGCCACCCGCCACCGGGTGCTGCAGGACTGGAACGCCACAGCTGCCAGCTACCCGCTGCAGCCTGGCGTGCATGAGTTGATCGAGGCTCAGGTGCAGCGCACCCCGCACGCGCCGGCATTGCTGTTCGACGATAGCCTGCTCAGCTATGCCGAGCTCGATGCCCGGGCCAATCGCCTGGCCCACTACCTGCGCGGCCAGGGGGTGGGCGCCGACAGCCTGGTCGGTGTCGCGGCGCAGCGCAGCATCGAGATGGTCGTAGCCTTGCTGGGGATCCTCAAGGCCGGTGGCGCCTACGTGCCACTGGACCCGGAGTACCCTGAGGAACGCCTGGCCTACATGATCGAAGACAGCGGTATTGGCCTGCTGCTGACCCAGCAGGCGCTGCTCGACAGCCTGCCGCTGCCGCACGGTGTGCAGTGCGTGGCGCTCGATACCCTGGTGCTGGACGCCATGCCGGACAGCACCCCTGGGCTCAAGGTAGAGCCGACGCAGTTGGCCTATGTCATTTACACCTCGGGCTCCACGGGGCGCCCCAAGGGCGCGGGCAACAGCCACCAGGCGCTGACCAACCGCCTGTGCTGGATGCAACAGGCTTATGGCCTGGACGCCAGCGATACGGTGCTGCAGAAAACCCCGTTCAGCTTCGACGTGTCGGTGTGGGAGTTCTTCTGGCCGTTGATGACCGGCGCCCGTCTGGCCATCGCGGCGCCGGGCGAGCACCGCGACCCGCAACGCCTGATCTGCGCCATCGAGCGCTACCGGGTGACCACCCTGCACTTCGTGCCGTCGATGCTGCAGGCCTTCATTCACGAGCCCGGTGTGCAGGCCTGCAGCACCGTCTCGCGCATCGTCTGCAGCGGCGAAGCGTTGCCGGTGGATGCCCAGCGCCAGGTGTTCGCGCGCTTGCCGGCAGCAAGCCTCTACAACCTGTATGGCCCCACCGAGGCTGCCATCGATGTCACCCACTGGACCTGCGTCGAAGAGGGCAGGGACAGCGTGCCTATCGGCCAGCCGATCGCCAATATCCGCACCTATGTCCTCGACGCCGGTCTTGAACCCGTCCCGGTCGGCGTGGCCGGTGAGTTGTACCTGGGCGGGGTGGGCCTGGCGCGCGGCTACCACCGCCGTCCCGGGCTGACCGCCGAGCGTTTCGTCGCAGCCCCGTTCGTCAGCGGCGAGCGCCTCTACCGTACGGGTGACCGGGTGCGCCAGCGTGGCGACGGTGTGATCGAGTACCTGGGGCGGTTCGATCACCAGGTGAAAATCCGCGGGTTGCGCATCGAGTTGGGTGAGATCGAAGCGCGCCTGGCCGAGCATGCGCTGGTGCGCGAGTGTGTGGTGCTGGCCTTCGATGGCCGCCGCTTGGTCGCCTATTTGGTGCTCAATGCCACGCCTGAGGGCTGGCAAGGGCAGCTCAAGGACTGGCTGCTGCAAAGCCTGCCCGAATTCATGGTGCCCAGCCAGCTGCTGCCACTGGATGGCCTGCCGCTGACACCCAACGGCAAGCTCGATCGCAAGGCCCTGCCCCAGCCCGAGGCCGGGGCACAGGGTGACCATGTTGCCCCTCAGAGCGCGGCCGAACGCGAGCTGGCCAAGGTCTGGAGCGAGGTGCTGGGCACCGCGCAGGTGGGCCTGGATGACAACTTCTTCGAACTCGGCGGCGATTCGATTATTGCCATCCAGGTCGTCAGCCGCGCCCGTCAGGCTGGGCTGGCGCTCAGTCCGCGCGACCTGTTCCAGCACCAGACGCTGCGCGCCCTGGCCCAGGCTGCGGGCAGCGTGGACAGCCGTCAGGCCGACCAGCGCCCGGCTGAGGGCGAGGCACGCCTGACCCCGGTGCAGCTGCAGTTTTTCGACACGCCCATGCCGGTGCGCCAACACTGGAACCAGGCCGTGCTGCTGGTGCCCCGTGAGCCGCTGCAAGCGGCGCAGGTGCAGCAGGCCCTGGCTCAGGTGGTGGCGCAGCACGACGCCTTGCGCCTGCGCTTCACCCAGGCCGATGGCCAATGGCAGCAGCACCACGCGCCGGCCTCTGTTGGCGTGCCGCAGCTCTGGCAGCGCCAGGCAGACAACGAGCAAGCGCTGGCTGCCTTGTGCGATGAGGCCCAGCGCAGCCTGCAGCTCGATCAGGGGCCATTGCTGGCGGCGATGCTGGTGGCCATGGCCGATGGCAGCCAGCGCCTGCTGCTGGTGATCCACCATCTGGTGGTCGATGGTGTTTCCTGGCGCATTCTGCTCGAAGACCTGCAACGTGCCTGCCTGGGCCAGCCGCTGCCTGCCCGGACCAGCAGCTATCAGGCCTGGGCCGAGCGGCTGGCCGGGCATGCCGACGCCTGTGCGGGGCAGCTCGACTACTGGCTGGCGCTTGGCGAGGCCGGGGTGCGGGCGCTGCCACGTGACCGGGCGGTAACACAGACGCGCGTGGCCGATGAGCGCAAGGTACGGGTCAGTTTCCCGCCGGCCTTTACCCAGGCCCTGCTGCAACAGGCGCCGAGTGCCTACCGTACGCAGGTCAACGACCTGCTGCTGGCGGCCCTGGCCCGGGCCCTGTGCAACTGTAGCGGCGAGCAGCAGGTACTGGTGCAGCTCGAGGGGCATGGCCGTGAAGCGCTGTTCGACGATATCGACCTGACCCGTACCGTGGGCTGGTTCACCAGCCTGTATCCGGTCGCCCTGCGCCCGCAAGCACAGCCCGGCGCCTGCATCGCGGCCATCAAGGAACAACTGCGCGCCGTACCCCAGCGTGGCCTGGGCTACGGCGTGCTGCGTTATCTGGGCACACCGGCGCAACGCGAGCAACTGGCGCGCCAGGCGCAGCCGCGGGTGACGTTCAACTACCTGGGCCAGTTCGACAGCCAGTTCGACAAGGGCGCGCTGTGGCAGCCCGACCCTCGCGGGGCCGGGCAGGGGCAGGATAGCGATGCGCCGCTGGCCAACTGGCTGAGCGTGGAAGGGCAGGTCTACCAGGGCGAGCTGGGCATCAGTTTCGGCTACAGCCAAGCGATGTACGACGAGGTCACCATCGACGCCCTGGCCAGCGATTTCGCCACCCAGCTGCGCGCCTTGGTCGATCACTGCCTGCAACCGGGGGTCGCCAGTGCCACGCCGTCTGATTTCCCGCTGAGCGAACTGGACAGCAGCGGGCTCGCCGCTCTGGCAGTGGAGCTCGCTCAGGTGGAGGACATCCTGCCGCTGTCTCCCTTGCAACAGGGCCTGCTGTTCCATTGCCTGCATGCGGCCGCACCCGGCGACTACATCAACCAGTTGCGCCTGGACATCGACCAGCTCGACCCACAACGCTTCCAGGCGGCCTGGCAGGCGGCGCTGGACGCCCACCCGGGGCTGCGTGCCAGCTTTCACTGGCCGGTGGGCGTGCAGCAACCGGTGCAGGTGATCCGCCGCCAGGTGAAGCTGCCGTTCAGCCAACTCGACTGGCGCGACCAGGCCGCGTCGGCCGACCATCTGCACAGCCTCGCCGAGCAGCAGCGCCTGGCCATGACCGCGACGGATCAGGCGCCCTTGCTGGGCATTACCCTGGTGCGCCTGGGCGAGCAGCGCTGGCACATGATCTACACCCATCACCACCTGCTGCTCGATGGCTGGAGCCATGCCCGGTTGCTGGCTGAAGTGATGCAACGCTACAGCGGCCAGACACCCCGCCAGGCACCTGCGCACCCTCGCACCTACCTGGCCTGGCTGGCCGCGCGTGACCGCCAGCAGGACCAGTCGTTCTGGCAGGCGCAACTGCAGGGCATGCAGGCGCCGACACTGCTCGCCAGCCAGCGCCGCAGTGTTGAACCGGCTGCCTACGGCCTGTGGCAGCAACGCCTTGGCAGTGCGGCATCGGCGCAGATCAAGGCGGCGGCGCGGGCGCGCAAGGTTACCGTCAATACCTTGGTGCAGGCGGCCTGGCTGTTGCTGCTGCAACGGCACTGCCGTCAGGACACCGTTTGCGTCGGTGTGTCGGTATCGGGGCGGCCTGCTCAGGTGCCGGGCATCGAGGCGCAACTGGGGCTGTTCATCAACACCGTGCCATTGGTGGCTGCCCCGCGCCTTGAGCAGCGTCTTGATGACTGGCTGCAACAGCTGCAGGCCAGCAACCTGGCACTGCGCGAGCACGAGTACACGCCACTGGCCGACATCCAGCGCTGGGCGGGCAGAGCAGGCGAGGCACTGTTCGACACCTTGCTGGCGTTCGAGAACTACCCCGTTGCCGAGGTGCTGCAAGGTGGCGGTGACGGGCCGCGCTTCGGTGTGCCGGACAGCCACGAGCAACCCCACTACGCCCTGACCCTGTCAGTGGGCATGGGTGAGCAGTTGCAGGTCGACTATCGCGTGCGCCACGACGCCTTCAGCCTGGCCGACGTGCAGCGCCTGGCCGAGCAGTTTGGCCAGCTGCTGCAGGCGCTCGCTGGCGCGGGTAATCCATGCCTGGCTGAGCTCAGCCTGCTGGATGCCGCCAGCCGTCAGCGTTGCCAGGGGCAATGGCAGGCCGCCGACCGCAGTGTTCCGGCATGGGGTGTGCACCAGCTGATCGAGGCCCAGGCGGCGCGCAACCCGCAGGCCGTGGCCTTGGTCGCCGACGACGGCACGCTGGACTACGGCCAGCTCAACGGCTTGGCCAACGCGTGGGCGCACCAGTTGATCGCGCGGGGTATCGGCCCCGAGGACCTGGTAGGCCTGTGCAGCGAGCGAGGCCTGGCGATGGTCGTCGGCCTGCTGGCGATCCTCAAGGCCGGTGCCGGCTACGTGCCGCTGGACCCGCATTACCCGCGTCAGCGCCTGCAGGACATGCTCGACGACAGCGCCGTCAGGCTGGTGCTGGGCACCCGCACCGCCGCGCAGCCACTGGCGCTGGCAGGCGCAGCCGAGTGGTTGTGGCTGGACCAGCCGCTGGCGCCGCTGGACGCCAACCCTGTGCCGCGCGCCAGCGCCGACAACCTGCTGGGGTTGATCTACACCTCCGGCTCCACCGGGCGCCCCAAGGGTGTGGCCCTGACCCATGGCGCCATCGCCGCGCACATCGCGACCATGGTCGGCCAGTACCAGGTGACGGCGCAGGACCGCTTCGTGCACTTCGCTTCGATCAACTTCGACTGGGGCACCGAGCAGTGGTTGCTGCCGCTGAGCCAGGGCGCCTGCTGCATCGTGCGTGGCGATGATATCTGGACTGCAGCCCAGGCCTTCGAGGTGATCGAGCGCGAGCACGCCAGCGTGGTCTACTTCCCAACCCAATACGCCTGTCAGCTGGCCGAGTGGGCGCATCAGCAGGGCCGGGCACTGCCGGTGCGCTGCCTGAACGTAGCCGGGGAGGCACTGCCGCGCGAAGGCTTCGAGCGAATCCAGGCCCACCTGCAGCCCCAGCGTATCGTCAATGGTTACGGCCCTACCGAAACCGTGATCACCCCGCTGCTGTGGCAGGCCGACGGGTTGACCCGCATCGACACTGGCTATGCACCGATCGGAACACCGGTGCCGGGGCGCACCGCTTACCTGCTCGATGCTGCCTTGCAACTGCTCGACACCGGCACTGACGGCGAGCTGTATATCGGCGGCCCTTGCCTGGCGCGTGGTTACTTCGGCCAGGCGGCGCTGACCGCTGAACGCTTCGTGCCCGACCCGTACGACACGGTTGGCGGCGGCCGCCTGTACCGCACGGGTGACCTGGTGCGCCAGCAGGCCAGTGGCGAGCTGGTGTTCATCGGCCGCCTGGACCACCAGGTGAAAATCCGCGGCTTCCGCGTCGAGCCCGGCGAAGTCGAAGCCTGCCTGCTGGCGTTGCCTGAGGTGCGCGAGGCGGTGGTGATGCCGGGCGGTCAAGGTGCCGACCTGTACCTGGCGGCCTGGCTGGTACCGGTCAGCGGTTCGCACGCTGATGCCGGCCTGCGTCAGCGCATCCTCGACGCGTTGCGCGCCGCGCTGCCGCCCTACATGGTGCCGTCACGCCTGCAGCTGCTCGACAGTTTGCCGCTTAACCCCAACGGCAAGGTCGATCGCAAGGCATTGCCGGCGATCGAGGCCGACACCCCTGAAGAAGCGTTCAGTGCACCGCTGGATGCGCTCGAATGCGAGGTCGCCGAGGCCTGGGCCAGTGTGCTGGGCAGACCAGCAGTGGGCCGTTTCGAGCACTTCTTCGAGGCCGGTGGCCACTCACTCTTGGCCACCCAGGTGGTGGCGCGCCTGCACCGCGATGGCCACACCGGCGTCAGTGTGCGCGACCTGTTCAGCGCCCCGCGCTTGTGTGATTTCGCTCAGTGCCTGCGCCAGGCACAGCCGGTAAGCGATGCCGGCCCGCAACTGCGCGCCCTGGGCGACAAGGCCAGTGCACCGCTGTCGCTGGCCCAGCGCCGGTTGTGGATTGCCGAACAGTTTGCCCAGGGAAGCGGGGCGTACGGCATGCCGCTGGGCCTGCGCCTGGACGGGCCGTTGCAGCCCGAATGCCTCAAGCAGGCGTTGCAGGTGCTGGTGCAGCGCCACGAAGTGCTGCGTAGCGCGGTGGGCTGTGACGACGAAGGTGAGCCGCTGCTGCTGATCCAGGCTGCGGTAGACCTGAACCTGCCCGTGGACGACCTGAGCCCGTTGCCTGCCGCCGAGCAGCAGCTGCGCGTGCTTGAAGCGCAACTGGCCAACGTGCATCAGCCGGTGCCCCTGGACCAGGCGCCGATGCTGCGTGCACGCCTGCTGCGCTTGTCCGGTGACGCCCATGTGCTGCTGCTCAACCTGCACCACATCATTTCCGATGGTTGGTCGATGGCGCTGATGGTCAACGAACTGATCGCCAGCTACAGCGCCCTTGCCCGTGGCCAAGCGCCCGCGCTGGCGCCGCTGGCGCTGCAGTACTCCGACTATGCGCTGTGGCAGGCCGAGCGCGAGCGTGCCGGGTTGCTGCAGGCCCCGGCGCAGTGGTGGCGCACGGCGCTGCAAGGCAGCAGCGGGCGCTTGCAGTTGCCCACTGATTTGCCGCGCCCGGCCAAGGCGTCCCAGGCGGGTGAAAACCTGTATCACGACCTGCCGCCGGCTACGGTCGTGGCGGTACGTGAACGCGCCGCACAGCTGAGTGTGACGCCCTACATGCTGCTGCTGGCGGCGTTCCAACTGCTGATGCACCGCGCCAGCGGCCAGCACGATCTACTGCTGGGGGCTGATGTCGCAGGCCGGGAACACCCCGACCTCGAGGCGCTGATCGGCTTCTTCGTCAATGTGCTGCCACTGCGCTCGCAACTGGACGAACGACTGGACTTCGCCGCGTGGCTGGCGCGCACCCGCACCACCTTGCTCGATGCCAGCGAGCAGCAGGCACTGCCGTTCGACCTGATCGTCGAGGCTGCTGGCGCGCCGCGCCACCCCGGCATGAACCCACTGGTACAGGTGCTGTTCGTGATGAACGACATGCCGGTGGCGCACGGCGGCCTGGCCGACCTGAGTGTGCAGGTACTGCCGCAGGCGGGCGGCTATTCGAAATTCGACATGGCGCTGTTCATCGACCCGGTCGCGGACGGCTGGCGCGTCACCTGGCAGTACGCCACGGAGCTGTTCAAGGCAGAACGGGTCCAGGCACTGCTGCGTGGCTGGCTGGGCATCCTGGGCCAGGTGCTGGGCAACCCACACATTCAACTGAGAGAGATCACTATGTCGGTTCACAGTGAAATCGTGGCGGCGCCTGCCGCTGCCGGCGGGCAACCGAAGAAGGACAAGCTGGGCAGCTTCCTCAAGCGCGGCGCCGGCACGCCACCCCGGCCGGCCAGCGCAGTGCGCGAGGCTGCACTGGTACCGGGGCAGGCGTTTCCGTTGTTGATCGAACCGGTCGACCCTGGCGTGAGCCTGACCGACTGGGTGGTCAAGCACCGTGCCGAGGTCGAGCGCAAACTGGTGGCGCATGGCGGCATTCTGTTCCGCGGTTTCGGCTTGCAGACCCCACAGGATTTCGAAGCCTTCGCCGAGGCGGTGCAGCCCGGGCTATACGGCCAGTACGGCGACCTGCCGAAGAAGGAAGGCGGTAAGAACACCTACCGCTCCACGCCGTATCCGGAACAGAAGATGATCCTGTTCCATAACGAAAGTGCCCACCAGGACCGCTGGCCGCGCAAGCAGCTGTTTTTCTGCGAGCTGCCGTCGCCGGTGGGGGGTGCCACCCCGGTGGTCGATTGCCGGCAGATGTACCAGCGCTTGCCCGCGCCCCTGCGCCAGCGTTTCGAGGACAAAGGCCTGCTTTACGTCCGTACGTTCACCGACAAGCTGGACGTGTCCTGGCAGCATTTTTTCAAGACCGACTCGCGTGCCGATGTCGAGCGCCGTTGCCAGGCGTCGGGTATCCAGTGGCGCTGGCTGGACAACGATGAACTGCAGATCCGCACGCCTTGCCCGGCGGTGATCGAGCACCCGGTCAGTGGTGAGAAGAGTTTCTTCAATCAGGTGCAGCTGCACCACGTGTTCTGCCTGGATGCCGACGTGCGCGAGGACCTGTTGGCGCTGTATGGCCTGGAGCGCATGCCGCGTCAGGTCTACTACGGCGATGGCAGCCCGATCGAAGACGCCGACATGGCGTTGATCGGTGAGCTGTACGAGGCCTGTGCGGTGCGTTTCGACTGGCAGGCCGGTGATGTGATCCTGCTCGACAACATGCTGGCGGCACACGCCCGCGACCCGTTCCAGGGGCCACGCAAGATCGTCGTCGCCATGGGCGACATGATGCAACGTGCCGACCTTGAAGCCCTCACCTTGAACCGCACAGGAGTGCAAGCATGAACATCACCGCCGAAACGAGTGGCCTGCCGTTGTTGCCCATGCAGTCGCTCGAGCTGACTGCACTGCCTGCCCGCTGGCAGGACGCGGCGCGCTGCATCACCTTGCAGCTCGACAACGTGCCGGTGCCCGCCGCACTGCGGGCCGCCCTGCAGCAGTGGCAGGGCCAGCATGACGCGCTGCGCCTGCGCTTCGGCCAAGCCGCAGGTTATCGCGGCTTGCGTCAGTTTTTTGAGCGCGAGGCCGCGGGGGTGGAGCTGACGTGGCTGGCGGCGGGCGATAGCGCCGGCCGCCAGGCCTGGTTCGAGCGTGAGGTGGATGTGCAGGCCGGTGCGGGCGTTGCCGTGCTGGTGTGCGAACAGGCCGAGGGGCGCTGCCAGTTGGTGCTGGGTGTACTGGCAGCGCTGGTCGACACTGCCAGCCTGCCGGCGCTGGCTGCAAGCCTTGCGGCGATCTGCCAAGGCGCATTGGAAACAACCGACGATGGCGATTTCGAACAATACCTGCAGTGGCGCAGCGAGGTGGTGGTGGATGAAGACGCCAGCACTGCGCGCAGCTACTGGAACGCGCTGAACGGCAAGCCCGCGAGCGCCCAGCAACTGCCCTGGCGCCCAGCCCCAGGCAGCCCACGGGGTGAGCGCGCGCAGGCCCGCACAGACCTCGACCCGGACGTTTTGACACGCCTGGCCGGGCTTGGCCTGCCCTTGGACAGGGTGCTGCAGGCAGCCTGGTGGCTGCTGCTGGCGCGGCTCGATGGCCAGCCTGCGCAGGTGGTGAACTGGTGCCACGACAGCCGTGGCGACTACGCCTATTTCGCCGGCAGCGCCGGGGTGTACCACAAGCAGTTGCCGGTGCTGCTCGACTATCAGGCCGAGCAGCCACTGCGTACCTGGCTGCACGGCCTGGCTGCGCAGCTGGAGCAGCATGCGGCTTGGCAGGAATACTTCAGCCCCGAGCAGACGCCCGCGCTGGCGCCTGCCGCCATCGGTTTTTGCCTGACCCCCGCCTGCCCGCCGCTCGCCGGTGGTTGGCAGGTGGTGGGCATTGACGCGCCGATGGCGGGCCCCGACCTGCTGCTGCAGGTCGCCAGCGACCGCGCAGCGCCACAGGCGCTGTTGCAGTACTGGGCCGCGTGGCACAGCCCGGCACTGGCGCAGCTCCTGCTCGAACAGTACGCCACGCTGCTGGCAAGCATTGCCCAGACGCCCGACGCGAGCTTGGTCAGCCTGGGCATTGCCGGTGAACGACAGCGTCGTCTGGTGCTTGAGCGAAACGCCCAGGCCGCACTGCCAGCGGTCACCGAACTGCTGCCCGAGCGGGTCGCCCGCTGGGTGCGCGAACAGCCCCAGGCGCTGGCGATCATCGAACAAGGGCAGGGGTGGAGCTGGCAGCAGCTCGACCAGCTGGCCACGGCGTTGGCCGCCCACCTGCAGGCCCAGGGCATTGGCAATGCCAGCGTGGTCGGTCTGGCCCTGCCGCGCTCGGTGCAGTGGCTGGCGGCGGTACTGGCCTGCTGGAAGTGCGGCGCTGCGTACCTGCCGCTCGACCCACTCTGGCCCGCTGCGCGACGTGAGCAGGTCAGCCGCTTGGCCGGCGCGCAGTTGCAGGTCGATGCCACGCTGTTCGAGCAGCTCGCGGACACTTCAGCGTCGTTCGAGGCGCAAGTGCTCACGGCCGATACGGCAGCCTATGTACTGTTTACCTCAGGTTCGACCGGTGAGCCCAAGGGGGTGGTCATCGAGCATGGGCAACTGGCCGGGTACCTGCAGGCCGCTGAGCAGGCTTTGGACCTTTCGGCCTGCAGGCACTTTGCGTTCAGCGCCACGGTGGCGGCCGACCTCGGCCACACCAGCCTGTTCGGCGCCTTGCAGGTGGGCGCCACGTTGCACGTTGCCAGCGACGCCGTGATGCAGGACCCGGCAGCGTTTGCCGCGTTCGTGCGCGACGAAGGTATCGATTGCCTGAAAATCGTGCCGTCGCACCTGGCGGCGCTGCTCGACAGCGCGCAGCCTTGCCTGCCAGCGACCCTGGTCCTGGGCGGCGAAGCGCCGAGTGTGCAGTTGCTGGCGCGCATCGCACGGCTGGCGCCTCAGGCTCGGGTGTTCAACCACTATGGCCCGACCGAAGCCACGGTCGGCGTGCTGGTCCAGCCACTGCGGGCCGACGCGCCGATGGCGAGCCTGGGCCAGGTGCTGGCCGGCAACCGCGTTTACGTGCTGACGCCTGCAGGGCAACTGGCGGGCGTGGGTGAGCTGGGTGAACTGCATGTTGCCGGGCGCCAGCTGTGCCGGGGTTATCTGGGGGGCGAGCAGGGGGCGTCGCGCTTTATCGACAACCCCTTGCAAGCCGGCGAGCGCCTGTACCGCAGCGGTGATCTGGCCCGTTACCAGGCCGATGGCAGCATCCTGCTGCAGGGCCGGCAGGATCATCAGGTGAAGATCCGCGGGTTCCGTGTCGAGTTGGCCGAAGTGGAAGCGCGCCTGCTGGAGGTCGATGGGGTTGCTCAAGGTGCGGTGCTGGCGGTTGAAACCCAGCCCGGGCAGTTGGAGCTGCTGGCTTGCTACGTCGTGCACGGCGAAGGCCATGGGCTCGATGAAGCCTCGCTGCGTGCGCGGCTGGCCGAGTGCCTGCCAGCGGCCATGGTGCCAACCCAGCTGCGTCGCCTGCCGAGCCTGCCGCGCCTGGCCAACGGCAAGCTCGACCGTCGCGCGCTGCTGGAAATGCCGCAGGAGGGCGGCCAGCAGGATGCTCCGCAGGACGCATTGCAGACATTGCTGGCCCAGCGCATGGCGCAGTTGCTCGGGCGCGAAAGCATCGGTATCCACACCGACTTCTTCGCGGCCGGCGGCCATTCGCTGCTGATCATCAAGCTGGTGGCTGGGATCCGTAAGTTGCTGAACTGTGAAGTGGCGCCGGCGCTGGTCTTCGAGCACCCCACCGTGGCGGGGCTGGCCGAGGCGTTGCAGGCCAACGAGGCAAACCGCGGGCAGTTGCTCAAGATTGCCCAGGCGCGCCTGCAACTGGAGCGCATGAGCCCTGAGGAAAAAGAGCAGATGCTGGCCAAGGCGAAGAACGTCACCGCATAGCTCGATCAGCGTTCATAGGGCCGCTTTGCGGCCCAATCGCCGGCAAGCCGGCTCACACCCCCTACCGCGCAGCGCTCAAGAACGGCGGTGTGCCAGGGCAGGCCATCATGGGTTGGACTGTCTTGCTCAACGTCTAAAAGCTGGCGCGATCCCTGTGGCCGGCTTGCCGGCGATGGGCCGCAAAGCGGCCCCAATCGCTCACCTGACCGCCACCAGCCTCCAACTTGCCTCTCATGAGCGCTAGCTCCAGCACCCCGTGCCTGCGAAACCTTGAACGTAAATGAAAAAAGTTATCAGTTTTTTTAACGTTCGTGCGTCTTACCTGTAGGCCGCTGAAAACGTGTCGCTCGAACGCGTAAGGCTCTTATAGAAACGGTACGTCGAGACCGTCACCTACACACTCATAGAACATTCGGAGTCAGTCGCGCACATGAAGTCCAAACGTATGCGAAACAAGGGGGCAGCCTTGGCCGCCGGGCCATCGAAGTGGAGCCTGCGTGCCTCGGCACTGGTGCTGAGCCTGGCCATGGCCCACGCCCATGCCCAGCCGGTGGCGGTGGACATCGCAGCCCAACCGCTGGACCAGGCACTGATCGCCCTTGGCCAGCAGACCGGCCTGCAGATGGTCTACTCGCCCGACCTGGTCAGCGGCAAGCGTGCACCGAAGGTCAGCGGCACCATGGAGCCGGACCAGGCCCTGTCGCAACTGCTGGAAGGCGCAGGCCTTACGTACCGTATCGAGAACAATTCGGTCCTGCTGATCAGCACCGACACCAGTGACGTCGGCGCCGGTGCGCTGGTCATTGGCGAAACCACCATCATGGGCCAGGGCATGGGCCAGGCGACCGAGAACACTGGCTCCTACACGCCGGGCCTGACCAGCGTCGGCTCGAAAAGCCCGACCTCGTTGAAAGAAACCCCACAATCGGTGTCGGTGATCACCCGCCAGGTCATCGAAGACCGCCAGTTCACCGACATCAACGATGCGATGAAGGCCGTGCCGGGTGTGACGGTGCAGAGCAACACCTTCCGTATCCAGGACTTCTACTCGCGCGGCTTCCCGATCCAGAACATCCAGCTCGACGGTGCCGCCCCCATGGCGTTGGGTACCACCGCCGGCAGCTTCTACGCGTCGAACATTTACGACATCGCCGAGTTCGACCACGTGGAAGTACTGCGTGGCGCCAGCGCGCTGTTTGGCGGCACCGGTGACCCGGGCGGTATCATCAACCTGGTGCGCAAGCGCCCGCTGGACTTCTACCAGCTCAAGTTCACCGCCTCGGCGGGCAGCTGGGACAACTACCGCAGCGAGCTGGACGTGACCGGCCCGCTGGGCTTCGATGGCAAGCTGCGCGGCCGCATGGTGGTGGCCTATCAGGACCGCCAGTACTTCGTCGACAACCGTGCCACCGACAAGCCGTTCTTCTATGGCGTGCTTGAAGCCGATGTCACCGACGACACCATGCTCACCGCCGGCTTGCGTTTCAACAAGGTCCACGAGACCGGCACCGCCTCGGCCGTGCCACGCTACAGCGACGGTGCCGACCTTGGCCTGCCGCGCCATACCGGGCTGTCTACCACCTGGGCGTACGCGGACGGCTTTTCCCGCGAGTACTTCGCCAAGGTCGACCATCGCCTGAACGATGACTGGAAGCTCAACCTGAGCTACACCAACATCTACGACACCATCACCACCAACAACGCCACCACGCTGGGCTCGGTGAACCCGGTCACCGGCGTCGGCGTGACCCGCTACGGCACCTACAACACCCAGTGGAGCGAGCAGAACCTCTGGGACGTCAACGTCTCCGGCGACTTCAGCATGTTCGGCCTCGACCACCGCCTGGTGGTGGGGGGTGACTATCAAGAGATCGACAGCCGCTGGCGCGGCACTGGCCGCTTCACCACTGCCGGCGGCCCGGTCAATGTGTTCGACCCGGACTCCACCCCATGGGATGATCCTGGCGCCCGCCCGGCCATCAGCCGCGACTACAAACCCAACAGCCAGACTCAATATGGCTTGTACTCGAGCCTGCGCCTGCAACTGGCCGAGCCGTTGCACCTGATCGTCGGTGCCCGGGCACAGCGCTACAAGTTCGACCAGACCTACCAGACGGCAGACGCCGCCGGGACCTGGACCCAGCAGTCGCGGGTGGACATGCGCGAGCCGACCAAAGTCACCCCGTTTGGTGGCATCGTCTATGACCTGACGGACGAGTGGGCCGCTTATGCCAGCTACGCCGAGATCTTCAAGCCACAGCAGAACCTGCTGGCCGGGCCTGCGACCTCCGGCAGCACGCTGGACCCGATGACCGGCAAAACCTACGAGACCGGTGTCAAGGGCGAGCTGTTTGGCGGCGCGGTCAACACCAGTATCGCGCTGTACTACACCAAGCGTGAAGACCAGGCGGTGCAGGACCCGAACTACCCGTTGAGCCAGGTGGCATTCGGCGGTAACTGCTGTTACGTCAATGGTGGGGAAACCATCAGCAAGGGCATCGACATGGAAATTTCCGGCGAAATCCTGCCGGAATGGATGATGATGGCCAGCTACACCCTGAACATCAACAAGAACCGCGACACTGGCTCTGCGTTGAGCACGGTCACGCCCAAGCACATGGCCAAGCTGTTCACCACCTACCGCCTGCCCGGTGTGTTGAACGACTTCCGCGTCGGGGGTGGTGTGGACATCCAGAGCGCGACCAAGGTCAGCGGTACTGCTGCGACCTATGACGGCCTGGGCAACGTGGTGCAGTCGAATGTGCCTTTCGAATACCAGCAGAGCGGGTATGCGATCTGGAATGCGATGGTCGACTACCGCATCGACGAGCACTGGAATGTGACCCTCAACGGCAACAACCTGTTCGACAAGAAGTACTACCAGACCGTCGGTACCTCGACCTATGGCAACTACTACGGCGATCCGCGCAACTTCATGCTGACGGTACGCGCGACGTACTGATTTCAGCCAGCGTAATCAGGGCTGCCATGCAGCCCATCGCCGGCAAGCCGGGTCCTGCAGGTATAGCGCAAGCCTCAAGAACTGCGCGGATTCTGTGGGCCGGCTTGCCGGCGATGGGCCGCATGGCGGCCCCAGATCGCTTGCCCTACGGGCATCAGGCTTGCTGCTCAAGCCAGCACCTGCTCCAACCAGCATCCTGCAGCCGCATACACCTCGCCAGTCGCCCCGGTGATACCCGACATGCGCAGAAAATCGTGGGTCAACCCCGCCTCGATACGCAGCGTGGTCGGTGTGGCGCTCGCCTCGAGCTTGCGCGCATAGTCCAGGCCTTCATCGAACAACGGGTCGTACTGGGCCAGGTTCACATAGGCCGGCGCCATGGCTGGCAACGCCGGGTGCAGCAGGGGCGAGGCGCGCCAGTCAGTGTGCGCTTGGCTGGCGCCCAGGTAATGCTCGTAGAACCAGTCCAGCGTACCGCTCTCCAGCAGGTAACCCTCGCCATACTGCCGGTGCGAAGCGCGTCGAGTGTTGCTTTCGGCTACCGGGTAGAACAGTAGCTGCGCTTTGACTGCCATGGCCTGGGGGTGTTGCGCGGCTTCGATCGCCAGAACCGTGGCCAGCGTAGCACCCGCGCTGTCGCCGGCCAGCACCAGCGCGCTCGGCAGGCCTAGCTCGGTAGCGTTGTGCTGCAGCCAGAGGGCGGCGTCCTGGCAATCGTGCAGTGCCGTTGGGAACGGCTGCTCGGGCGCCAGCCGGTAGTGCGGAGCGAACACCGCATAGTCACCCAGGCAGGCCAGGCGCCGGCACACGCAGTCATGCGAGTCCAGGCTGCCGACCACATAACCACCGCCATGCAGGTAGAACAGGGTGGCCTTGGGCGTGACGCCCGGGCGCACATAGAGGCGGGCGGGCAACTGCGCACCCTCGCGGCAACTGAACTGCAGGGCGCGCACGTCGACATGGGCGGGAGGGTCGGGGTCGAGCAGACGCGAGGCGTTTTCGAACTCCGCCCGTGCCTGGGCGATGCTCAACTGATGCATGGGCTGGCTCTTGCCCGTCAGGCGGCCGAGTTCGGCCAGTTCCAGGAACGCTTCCAGATCGCAATCCAGGGACATTCGGGTTTCCTTCACAGTGTTGGATAAAGGCCCGGCCGCACAGGGCGGCCGGGCGCAGGTTCACAGGGTGTGTGCGGCCACCGGCTGCAGGCGCTGAAGCACGGTTTCGAGCAGTGCGCCATGGCTGACGATGGCGTAGTGATCAGCGGCCAGGCGCTGGCTGGCGTGGATCGCATGGCGCGCTTCGAAGGCCTGGCAGACGCCCGCTTCGCTGCTCTGTGCCCACCAGCAGTCCAGGCTGGCGCGTACCGCGGGCAGGGCGTGCACTTGCAGCGACAGGGCCTTGAGGGTCATGGCGACGGTAAACGCGCGCGCCAGCTCCTCGCTGCTTTGCAGGCCGTCCCTGGCCTCTGCGCCCAGGCTCTGCTCGATCAGTGCCTGCAACTGCGTGGCATCGGCATTGGCCGCTACCGGGAACAGCGGCAGGCTGTCGGCCGAGCGGCCACTGACCACGGCGAGGAAGGCGCGCAAGTCGCCACCGCAGTCTTCGTCCAGCGCCGCACCTGGCTCACCCGGTACATACGGGTCAACCAGGCCGAGCAGATCGATCTGCTGGCCCTGGCGCTCCAGCTCGCGGGCCACCAGCAGCGCCAGGGTACCGCCCAGCGACCAGCCCAGCAGGCGGTAGGGGCCGTGGGGCTGCTTCTGGCGAATGTACTGGGCGTAGTCGATGGCCATGGCGTCGAGCGACTCGTCCTGCCATTGGCGGTCGAGCAGCATGCGGTTTTGCAGGCCATAGACACTGCAAACGCCGTCCAGCCGCTGAGCCAGTGCGCGGTAGTCGAACACTGTGCCGAAGCCCGCATGCAGGCAGAACAGCGGGGCCTGGCGTTCGATTTTGCGGTTGAGCAGCAGCAGTGGGTCGAGCGCCGCCTGCTCGCCCGCCTCGGCCGGGCACAGTTCGGCGATGGTCGGGCGGGCGATCAGGTCGCGCAGCTTCAGGTTCAGGCCCAGTTGCGGTTGGTTGCGCAAGCGCGAGAGCACCTTGAGCACACTCAGTGAATCGCCCCCCAGTTCGAAGAAGTGATCACTTACCCCGACCTGCTCCAGGCCCAGCACATCGGCCCATATCGCCGCCAGGGCGCGCTGGCGGTCATCCGCCGGGGCCTGGTACTGGCGCTCGCGCAGCAAAGGCTCGGGCAGTGCGCGGCGATCGACCTTGCCATTGGGGGTCAGCGGCAACGCATCGAGCACCATCAGGTGCGCCGGTACCATGTAATCGGGCAGCACCTGGCGCAGGTGCTCGAGCATCGGCGTGACAGCACGCTCGCCGTCGCCACGTACCACGTAACCGACCAGCTGCTTACCGTTGGCACCCTCGCGCGCCACCACCACCGCATCGAGCACGTTGGCGATATCACGCAGGCGCGCCTCGATCTCGCCCAGTTCGATACGAAAACCGCGGACCTTCACCTGATTGTCCAGGCGCCCGAGGTAGTCGAATACCCCGTCCGGGCGCTGGCGTACCAGGTCACCGGTGCGGTACAGGCGCCCACCAGTGGCGCTGAACGGATCGGCGACGAAGCGCTCGGCACTCAGCCCCGGGCGGCGGTGATAGCCGCGGGCAAGGCCCTCGCCACCGATGTACAGCTCCCCGGCCAGGCCTGCCGGCAGCGGGTTGAGGCAATCATCCAGCACATGCAGCGTGCGGTTGCCCACGGCCACGCCAATGGGGGCGTACACCGCTTCGCAGCGCGCCGTCACCGGCACCTTCCACAGCAACGGGGTGACCACGGTTTCGGTAGGGCCGTAGCCGTTGGTGAGGTAGTGCGGTTTGAGCACCTGCTTGACCAGCTCGAAGTTGGCATCGGCCACCGCATCGCCGCCGAAGCAGTAGATGCGCACCGGGGGCGGTGCCGGTTGGGCCTGGCCGTATTCAGCCAGTTGCTGCAGGTAGGCCGGCGGGAAGCAGGCGATGCTGATGGCCTCGGCATGCAGCACGTCCCAGGTCTGCTGCGGGGTCCACAGGGTGTTGCCACGGACCACCAGCAGGCCCCCGCTGATCAGGGTCGACAGCCAGCGCTCCTGAGCACCGTCGAAGGCGAACGACATGAACAGCAGCTCGCGGGTCGACGGGCCCATTTCGTAGCGTTCGATGATCGCCTGGCAGTGCATGCGCAGTGGGCCGCGGGCCACGGCCACGCCCTTGGGGTTACCGGTGGAACCGGAGGTGTAGATCATGTAGCTGAGCTGATCGTCCAGCGCTTGCCGTTGCGGGGCGTGTCGCTGCGCGGACAGCTCGCAGCGGTCCAGGTCCAGGCGGCGCTCGGGGGCCACGCCCAGGCGTTCGCCGATGATGCTGTCGGTCAGCAACAGCGCCACGTCGGCGTCACCGATGATCCACTGCAGGCGTTCGGCGGGGTAGTCGATGTCCAGCGGCACATAGGCCGCGCCAGCTTTCATCACCGCGTAGAAGGCAACGATGGTGCGCACCGAGCGATCCAGGGCGATGCCCACCCGGTCCTCGCGCCCGATACCGCGTTCGAGCAGGGTCCAGGCCAGGCGGTTGGCCTGCTCTTCCAGTTGCCCGTAGGTCAGTTGCACCCCGTCGCAGCGCACCGCCACCTGGTCTGCACGCGCCTGGGCATGACGGCCGATCAGGCTGGCCAGGTCATGCTCAGGGCTCACGCCGGGCTGTGGCTGCGGCTGCGGCTGCGGCTGCGGCTGCGGCTGCACGACGGTGTCGAGCAGGCCAAGCGTGCCGACTGCCGCCTCGGGGTGGCTCAGCAGGCGTTCGAGCAAGGTGTCGAAGTGGCTGCGGATGGCCTCCACCTGCGGCGCCTGGAAATGGTCCTGGCGGTAGAGGAACTCGATGCGCAGACGGGCATTGAGGTGCACCGCCAAGTCCATCGGGTAGTTGGTGACGTCGCGCAGTTGCGCTTCACCGAAACGCAGGCCGGCGGCACCGGCCGATTGCAGGCGTTCATCGATGGGGTAGTTCTCGAACACGATGATGCTGTCGAACAGCGCCTGGCCGTTGCTCTGGGCCCAGCGCTGGATGTCCACCAGCGGGGTGTGCTCGTGGTCGCGCACTTCCAGGTTGCAGGTCTGCAACTGTTGCAGCCAGTCCTGCACCGGTTGAGCCGGGTGCGGGGCCTGGATGATCGGCAAGGTGTTGATGAACAGCCCCAGCAGGTTGTCGGCACCCGGGAGGCTGGCCGGGCGACCGGACACGGTGGCGCCGAAGCACACGGTCTGTTGGCCGGTGTAACGCTGCAACAGCAGCACCCAGGCAGCCTGCACCAAGGTGTTGGGGGTAACGCGCAGGCGTTGGGCCTGCTCGCGCAGCCAGGTGGTGCGCTGCTCGTCCCAGTGCAGGTAGAGCGCGCCGTGGCCTTGCTGGGCGCTGCGGCTACCGGCCACGCCGGCCAGCTGGGTAGGGGCCTGCAGCTCGGCCAGGCGTGGCCGCCAGAACGCCTCGCTCGCCTGTTGCGCCGGCGCCTGCAGCCAGCGGATGTAGTCGCTGTAACGGCCTTGCTGAGCCGGCAACGCCTGGCCGGCGTAGCATTGGAACAGTTCACCGAGCAGGCGTGACTGGCTCCAGCCATCCATGAGGATGTGGTGGCTGGTCAGGATCAGCTGGTGGCGCTCGTCATCCAGGCGCACCAGCAACAGGCGCAGCAAGGGTGGGGCGAGCAAGTCGAACGGGCGACGCCGCTCGGCTTCCGCGGCGGCGGCCAGGCGCGCCGGCTCGACGGCCTGGCCGCGCCAGTCCAGCGTCCTGGCGTCGAGCTGGCCCTGACGCAGCACGACCTGCAGTGGCTCGCTCAGTTGCGGCGCCTGCCAGAAGGCACTGCGCAGCATCTCGTGGCGCTCCACCAACCGGCCCCAGGCAGCGATGAAACGTGGCGCCTCCAGGCCTTGGACCTCGACGCTGGTCTGGTTGATGTAGAAGTCCCCGGCCCCGGCGTCCTGGGTGTGGAACAGCATGCCCTGCTGCACGGTGGACAGCGGGTAGATGTCTTCGACCTGGTCGCAGGCGAAAGGCAACAGGGCCAGTTGCGCCTGGCCAAGCCGGGCCAACGGCACGTCCGAAGGGGTGAGGCCAAGGCGTACGCCCTGGCCGCACAAGGCCACCACCTCACGCAACTCGGCGGCATAGTCGTCGGCCAGGTGCTGCAGTTGAGCCGGCTCGAACATCCGCTGGCTGAAGCTCCAGTTCAAGCGCAGTTCGCCGTCGAACACCTGGCCATTGAGGGCCAGCCAGTTCTGCAACGGCGCATCGGGGCTTTGTTCGCGGCCTTTGTCTGCCGGGATCGGCCGCAACAGCGTGGCGGCATCGTCGTGGCCACTGTCGAACTGGCCCAGGTAGTTGAAGGTGATGCGCGCAGCCGGCAGTGCGGCCAGGGCCTCACGTATGGCCGGGCTGGCGAAACTGCGCAGGGCGCCGAAGAACGCACCTTTGCCCGGCAGGGCGCGCAGCTGTTCCTTGGTCAGCATGATCGCTTCGGCCAGCGAGCTGCCGGCGCTGATGCGGGCCGGGTAGAGGCTGGTCAGCCAACCGACGCTGCGCGTCAGGTCGGCCTCGAAGTCGGCGAAGGCTTCGCGGCCATGGCCTTCGAGTTGCACCAGATGGTCACAGGCGCCGGTCCAGCGTTGCAGCACGCGGGCGAGGGCGGCCAGCAGCAGGTCGTTGATCTGCGTGCGGTAGGCGGCCGGGCAATCCTTGAGCAGGCGCGTGGTGGTCGCGGCATCCAGATGGGTGGTGACGCTGCGGCTGTCGCACAGGCGCAGCGCAGCGTCCGCATCGAGAACCGGCAGGCTGCTGTCGATATCGGCGCACTGGCGTTGCCAGAAGGCGGCTTCCTGCTCCCCGGCCGGGCTCTGTGCGTAGGCTTGCAGGCGCAGGGCCCAGTCCTGCACCGACAGGGTGCGCGGTGGCAGCGCGCAGGCTTGGCCGGCAACCGCCTGGGAATAGGCACTGTGCAGGTCTTCAAGCAGGATGCGCCAGGACACACCGTCCACGGCCAGGTGGTGGATCACCAGCAGCAGGCGCTGCTCACCGTCGACCATCCCCAGCACGGCGCGCAGCAACGGGCCTTGGCCCAGGTCGAGGCTGCCTTGAGCGCGGTCGCACAGGTCCTGCCAGCTGTCGCCCTGGCTTGGCTCGAACAGCCAGAGCAGGTCGTCGTCGGGCGCATGCGGGGCAAAGTGAGCCTGCCACTGGCCTTGCACCTGGCTGAAGCGCAGGCGCAAGGCATCGTGGGTCTCCAGCAGCGCGGCGAGCGCCTGGCGCACGTGGGCCGGGGCCAGCGCCTGGTTGGCCATGAGCATCACCGACTGGTTCCAGCGCTGCGCCTGCGGCACGGCCTGGGCGAAGAACTGCTGCTGCATCGGCAGTAGCAGGCTGGGACCGCTGGCAGGCCGGTACGCGGCCTCGGCCGGTTCGGCCTGGGTCTGGGTGACTTGCGCCAGGGTGCGCACGGTCTGGTGGCTGAACAGGTCTTTGGGGGTGAAGTGCAGGCCGTCGCGTCGTGCCTGGCTCACCAGCTGGATGGACACGATCGAGTCGCCGCCCAGCTCGAAGAAGTTGTCATCGATGCCCACGTGCTCACGCTTGAGCACCCGCTGCCAGACCTGCACCAGGCGTGCCTGCAGTTCATCTTCGGCGGCGCTGTAGCTGGCCTGGGCCTGAGCCAGCCCTGGGGCGGGCAGGGCCTTGCGGTCGAGCTTGCCATTGGGGCTCAGCGGCATGCGCGGCAGGAACAACCACTGGTTGGGCACCATGTAGTCGGGCAGCTGGGCCAGCAGTGCCTGGCTCAGTTGCTCGCGCTCAGGCAGCGGCTCGCCGGCCCTGGCTACCAGGTAGGCGACCAGTTGGTTGTCCACGGCCAGCACGGCGGCCTCGTGGATGGCGGGTTGCTCCATCAGCCGCGCTTCGATCTCACCGAGTTCGATGCGCAGGCCGCGGATCTTCACCTGGTGGTCGATGCGCCCGCAGTACTCGATCACGCCGTCGGCGCGGTAGCGCGCCAGGTCGCCGGTGCGGTACATGCGCGCGCCAGGCTGGAACGGGCAGGCAACGAAACGCTCGGCGGTCAGCGCCGGGCGTTGGTGATACCCGCGGGCCAGGCCCACTCCGCCCAGGTAGAGCTCGCCGATCACGCCAGCGGGTTGCGGCTGCAGGCCGGCATCGAGGATCCAGCAGGCCAGGTTGGCGATCGGTTGACCAATCGGCACACCGGTCTTGCCCTCGTCACGGCAGATCCAGTGGGTGACGTCGATGGCCGCTTCGGTGGGCCCGTACAGGTTGTACAGTTGGGCCTGGGGCAACTGCGCGAACACCTGTTGCTGCGCCTCCACCGGCAGCGCCTCGCCACTGCAGACGATGCGCTGCAGGCTGCTGCAGCGGCTGACCTGGTCGTCGAGCAGGAAGGCCTGCAGCATCGAGGGCACAAAGTGCAGGGTGGTGACCTGATGCTGGACGATCAGTTGCACCAGGCGCGCCGGGTCGCGGTGGTCACCCGGCGCGGCAATGGCCAGGCGGGCGCCGGTGATCAACGGCCAGAAGAACTCCCACACCGACACGTCGAAGCTGAAGGGCGTCTTCTGCAGCACTGTGTCGCTGGCATCCAGGCCGTAGGCCGCCTGCATCCACTGCAGGCGGTTGGCCAGGGCCTGGTGGCTGTTACCTGCGCCTTTCGGGCGGCCGGTGGAGCCGGAGGTGTAGATGACGTAGGCCAGTTGCTCGGGCGTGCACGGCACTTGCGGGTCATGTTCGGGCTGCGCGGCGGGCGCCTGGTCGAGCAGCAGCACCGGCAGCCCGGGCGGCAGCGGCAGACGCTCGCGCAGGTGCGCCTGGGTCAGCAGCAGGCCGATGCCGCTGTCTTCGACCATGTAGCTCAGGCGCTCAGCGGGGTATTCAGGGTCCAGCGGCACGTAGGCGCCGCCGGCCTTGAGGATGGCCAGCAGGCCAACCACCAGCTCCAGGCTGCGCTCGGCGGCGATGCCGACCGGCGCGTCCTGGCGCACGCCTTGGGCAATCAGGGCGTGCGCCAGCTGGTTGGCCTGGCGGTTGAGCTGGGCGTAGCTCAGCGCGCTGTCGCCGAACAGCAGTGCGGTGGCATCGGGCGTGCGCCGTGCCTGGGCTTCGACCAGGGCGTGGATCGACGGCGTGGCCGGGTAGGCGTGGGTAGTGGCGTTCCACTGGGTGAGCAAGCGCTGGCGTTCGTCATCGGCCAGCAGCGTGATCTCGCCCAGCGCCTGCTGCGGGGCCTGCACCACGTGCGCCAGCAGGCGCAGCCAGTGGTCCCCCAGGCGTTGGATGGAGCTGTGGTCGAACAGGGCGGTGGCGTAGGTCAGGCTCGCACTCAGGCCCTGGGCGTCCTCGAAGGTGTTGAGGGTCAGGTCCAGTTGCGCGGTCTCGCCTGCCAGTGGCAGCGGCTCGATGGCCAGGCCGTGGCCCAGGGCCGATTCGTTCGGCTGGGGCGCGCCGACCTGGTGGTTGAACATGACCTGGAACAGTGGGTTGTGGCTGAGGTTGCGCGCTGGCTGCAAAGCCTCGACCAGTTGCTCGAAGGGCAGGTCCTGGTGGGCCTGGGCCTGCAAGGTGGTGGCCTTGACCTGATCGAGCAGTTGCTCGAAGGACAGGGTCGGCTGGCACTGGCCATCGATGACCAGGGTGTTGACGAAGAAGCCGATCAGGTCTTCTGCCTCGACCCGGTTGCGGTTGGCACTGGGCACGCCGACGCGGATGTCCTGCTGGCGGGTGTAGCGGTGCAGCAGGGCCATGAACGCGGCCAGCAGCACCATGAACGGTGTGGCCTGGCGGGCCTGGGCAAGCTGGCGCACGGCCAGGGCCAGGGCCGGTGGGATGGCCAGCGGCAGGCGCGCCCCGTCGAAGCGCTGCACGCTCGGGCGTGGCCGGTCCAACGGCAGTTCCAGCACAGGCACTTCGCTGCCCAGGCGCTGGCGCCAGTAGTCGAGCTGGCGTTCCTGCTCGCCGGCTTCCATCCAGTGGCGTTGCCAGATGGCGTAGTCGGCGTACTGCAGCTGCGGTTCAGGCAACTGGCTGGCCAGGCCCTGGCTGAAGCGCGCATAGCAGTGGGTCAGCTCCTTGACCATCACCTGCATCGAGCGCCCGTCGCTGATGATGTGGTGCTGCACCAGCAGCAGCACATGGTCATCGCTGCCCAGTTGCAGCAACTCGGCACGCAACAAGGGGCCGCAGGCCAGGTCGAACGGTTCACGTACCCGCGCCTGGATATGCGCCTGTAGGGCCTGCTCATCGAGCGTGGTCAGCGTCAGGGCGACGGCGACGGTGGCGTCCACCTGCTGCGCCACGCCGTGCTCGTCTTCGACGAAACGCGTGCGCAGGCTGTCATGGCGATGCACCAGCGCCTCGAGGCTGGCCTGCAGCGCAGCCACGTTCAGTGCGCCACGCAGGCGCAGGGCGCAGGGGATGTGATAGGCGCTGGCCTGGCGGTCGAACTGCCAGAGGAACCATTGGCGTTGCTGGGCGAACGACAACGGCAGGCGGTCGAACGCTTCACGTACCTGAGGGATCGGCAGGCTGGCCATCGACAGGCCTTCCTCGCGCATCTTCATCAGGTACTGCCGGCGCTTTTCCAGCGGCAGCAGGACAAAGCGCTTGGCGATTCTCGAAGCGGCAGTGCTGTCCATCAGTGTTCCTCCATTTCGTCGAGCCAGGCTTCGAGGGTGTCGAGCTTGTTTTCATCGACCGCGGTTGTAGTGGTGTCCAGGTGCAGCGCCAGGGCTTGAAGGGTCGGGTGCTGGAACAGGGCCTGTGGGGTCAGCTCGCGGCCCAGCTCCAGCTGGATGCGCGAGACGACGTTGATCACCAGCAGCGAATGGCCGCCCAGCTCGAAAAAGTCGTCGTCCAGGCCCACCGCCTGCACACCGAGCACCTGTTGCCAGATGCCTGCCAGTTGCACTTGCAACGCTGTGTGGGGCGCGCGGTAGGGGCGTTGGGCAGGGCTGTCGGCCGGTGCCGGCAGGGCGCTGCGGTCGAGCTTGCCGTTGACGGTCAGGGGCAGCTGTTCGAGCCACATGCAGTGGGCCGGGACCATGTAGTCGGGTAGCTGCGCCTTGAGCGCGGCGCGCAGGGTGGCGGTGTCGCCGCCCTGGCCGTGATGCGCTACCAGGTAGGCGAGCAGGCGGGTGCCGGCGGGCCCCTGGTCGGCGATCACCACCGCCTGGGCCACCGCCGGCTGCGCCAGCAGGCTGGCCTCGACTTCGCCCAGTTCGATACGGAAGCCGCGCACCTTCACCTGTTGGTCGATGCGCCCGATGTATTCGAGGGTGCCGTCGCTGCGGCGGCGCGCCAGGTCGCCGGTGCGGTATAGGCGGCTGCCGGGCTGGGAGGAGAACGGGTTGGCGATGAAACGCGTAGCGCTCAGCCCGGCGCGGTTGAGGTAGCCTCGGGCAAGGCCCGCCTGGCCGATGTACAGCTCGCCGATGCAGCCCGCCGGAACCGGTTCGAGCTCGCCGTCGAGCAGGTAGCCGCTGAGGTCGTCGATCAGTTCGCCGATCGGGCTCAGCGTGCGGTTCACATCATCCAGGCCAATTGGTCGATAGGTGACGTGCACCGTGGTTTCGGTGATGCCGTACATGTTCACCAGTTGTGGCCGCTGTGCGCCGAAGCGCTCGAACCAGGGGCGCAGTGCCGCCACGTCGAGCGCTTCGCCGCCGAAGATCACATGACGCAGGGCAAGGTCTGCCGAGGCGGCGCTGCACGCGGCCTGGGTCAGGGGTTTGAATGCCGATGGCGTCTGGTTGAGTACGCTCACACGCTCGTCCACCAGCAGTTGCAGGAACCCCTGCGGGTCGCGGCTCAAGGCGTGCGGCACGATCACCAGGCGGCCTCCATGCAGCAGCGCACCAAAGATCTCCCACACCGAAAAGTCGAAGGCAAAGGAGTGGAACAAGGTCCAGACGTCATCGTGGTCGAAGCGGAACCAGCGATCGCAGGCGCTGAACAGCCTCAGGACATTGCGCTGGCTGAGCAGCGTGCCTTTGGGCAGGCCAGTGGAGCCGGAGGTGTAGATGATGTAGGCGAGGTTGTCGACGCTGCTGCGCGGCGCGGGGTTGTGCACCGGCTGGTCGTCGTAGCCGGCCTCCAGATCCAGGCGCAGCAGCCCATCGTGCGCGGGCAGTTCGGCGAGCAGGCCAGGTTGGTCGAGCAGCACCTCGATGCCGCTGTCGCGGACCACGAAAGCCAGGCGCTCTGCCGGGTGCGCGGGGTCGAGCGGCACGTAGGCGCCGCCGGCCTTGAGGATGGCCAGCATGCCGACGATCAGCGCGAAGCCGCGCTCGGCGGCCAGGCCCACCGACACATCGGCGCCCACGCCCGCCGCGATCAGGCGGTGTGCCAGGCGGTTGGCGCGCTGGTTGAGCTCGGCGTAGCTCAAGGCCTGGCCCTGATAGCGCAGGGCAACGGCCTGCGGCTGGCGTTGTGCCTGGGATTCGATGCGTGCAGCCAGTGCTTGCGTTTGTGGGTGGGCGACCGGGGCGCCGTTCCAGGCCTCTTGGACCTGCAGGCGTTCGGCCGGGTCCATCAGGGCCAGCCGGGCGAGCGGCAGCCCGGGCTGGGCCAAGGCCTGTTCGAGCAGGTTCAGCCAGTGCCTGGCCAGGCGTTGCAGGGTCGTAGCGTCGAACAGCGTACGGTCGTAGGTAAAACTGGCGCTCAGGCCTTGTTCATCCTGGGCTGTGCTTAGCGCCAGGTCGAACTGGGCCTCCTGGGGTTGGCTGTCCAGTGCCTCCAGGCGCAGCGCACCCAGTGGCGTGGCGTCGGCTGCCTGGTGGTGGTTGTACAGCACCTGGAACAAGCCCTGGCGTGGGCCGCGCTGGGGCAGCAGGGCTTCGAGCAGTTGCTCGTAGGGCAGGTCCTGGTGGTCCTGGGCTTCGACCATGGCCTGGCGGGTCTGCGCCAGCAGCCCGGCAAACGACAGGTCGGCCGTGCACTCGGCGCGCATCACCAGCGTGTTGACGAAGAAGCCGATCAATTGCTCGGTTTCCAGGCGGTTGCGGTTGGCCAGCGGTACGCCGATGCGGATGTCCGGCTGGCCGCTGTAGCGGTGCAACAGGGCCTGCCAGGCCGCCAGCAGCACCATCGGCACTGTCGCCTGGTGTGCGCTGGCGAAGCGTTGCACCGCTTCGCCCAGTGCCGTGGGCAATGCCAGATGCAAGCGTGCCGCCGGGCGCTTGGCATCGTCGCGGCGGGGGTGATCGCAGGGCAGCTCGAGCACCGGTTGCTCACCGGCCAGGCGTGTGCGCCAGTAGGCCAGCTGGCGCTCGCGTTCGCCGTCATCCAGCCAGCGACGCTGCCAGGCCGCGAAGTCGGCATATTGCAGAGCCAGTGCGGGCAAGGCCTGGCCTTGATAGAGCGCGCACAGCTCGCGGACCATCACCTGCATCGACCAGGCATCGGAGACGATGTGGTGCTGCACCAGCACCAGCACGTGGTCGTCGGCCGCCAGGCGTGCCAGGCCTACGCGCAGCAGCGGGCCGCTGGCCAGGTCGAAGGGCTGGCCGAGCAGGCCTGTGATGAAGGCCTGGCACTGGCTTTCTTCAAGCGGCACGCCTTGCACGTTCAGCGACCAGGGGGCGAGGATGTGCTGGCGCGGCTGCTCACCTTCGAGGGTGAAGCAGGTACGCAGCGCTTCATGGCGGGCGATCAGTTGGTCGAAGGCTCGGTTCAGGGCGGTGATATCCAGCGGGCCGCGCAGGCGCAGTACGCTGGGAATGTGGTAGGCGCTGCTGTCTGGGGCCAGCTTCCACAGCAGCCACTGGCGCTCCTGGGCGTAAGACAGCGGCAGTTGGTCGCGCGTGGTTTGTACCGGCATGGCCAGCGGGGTGGCCGTTTGCAGCTGCGTCAGGGCCTGGCAGAAGTCGCCCAGGCGCGGCTGGTCGAACAGCAGGCGCAGGGGGAAGTTCAGCGCCAGCTCGTGGCGCAGGCGCGAGACCGCCCGCGCCACCAGCAACGAATGCCCGCCCAGGGCGAAGAAATCATCCTCCAGCCCGACCCGTTCGGCCTTCAACAGCTCGGCCCAGGTAGCCGCAACCTGGCGTTGCAGGTCACTCGCCGGCGCCTGGTAGCGAGCCTGTGCCGGGCTGTCGTCGACCACCGGCAGGGCCTTGCGGTCGAGCTTGCCGTTGGGGGTCAGGGGCATGGCCTGCAACAGGTGCAGGCGTGCTGGCAGCATGTAGCCCGGCAGTTGCTCACGCAGCGGTGCCAGGCAGTGTTCGATGAATGCCTGGCTGTCGGCGGGCGTGCTGGCGGGTACTACATAGCCGACCAGCTGCGCGCCATCGACGCCGTCGCGGGCGACCACTGCCGCTTCACGTACCGCGTCCAGGGTGAGCAGGGCCGATTCGATCTCGCCCAGCTCGATGCGAAAGCCGCGGATCTTCACCTGATGATCGACCCGGCCAAGGAAGTCCAGGCTCCCGCTGGCGTGGCGGCGCGCCAGGTCGCCGGTGCGGTACAGGCGCTCGCCGGGCTTGCCGTAGGGGTGCGGCACGAAGCGTTCGGCGGTCAGGCCGGGGCGCTGGTGGTAACCCTGGGCCAGGCCGTCGCCGCCGATGTACAGGTCGGCCGGTACGCCCTGCGGGCTGGGCAGCAGGTTGCCGTCGAGCAGTAACAGGGCGGTGCGCTCGATCGGCTGGCCCAGTTCGGGGCGGGCGCCGCTGCGGGCCAGTGCGTGGCGCGCCGACCAGATGGTGGTTTCGGTCGGACCGTACAGGTTCCACAGTGCGGCGCAACGGGCCAGCAGCCTTGCCGCCAGGTCATCGCCGAGCGCCTCGCCGCCGCACAGTGCGGTCAGGGCGGGCAGGCGTTGCTCGGGGTCATTGTCGAGCAGCATGCGCCAGGTCGATGGGGTGGCCTGCAGCACGTCGATGCGTTCGCTGATCAGCAGGTCGAGAATTGCCGCCGGGTCCTGCACGGTGTGCTTGTCGGCCAGCACCATGCATGCCCCGGTGCACAGCGGCAGGTACAGCTCCAGGCCGAAAATGTCGAAGGAGCAGGTGGTGATGCTCAGCAGGCGCTGCCCCGGTTGCATGCCGGGCGCCTTGGCCATGGCTGCGACGAAGTTGGACAGTGCGCCATGGGGCACCATCACGCCCTTGGGGTTGCCAGTCGAGCCGGAGGTATACAGCACGTACGCCAGTTGCTGCGGTGGGCAGTCCAGGGCCAGGGGCGGTTCGGGCTGGTGCGCGGCATGCAGGTCGACGTCATCGAGCAGCAGTACCTGTTGGCGTGGCGTTGGCAGGGCAGCCAGCACCGAGGCCTGGCTCAGCAGCAGGGGGGCGCCGCAGTCTTCAAGCATGTAGGCCAGGCGTTCGGCGGGGAACTGGGGGTCCAGCGGGACGTACGCCGCACCGGCCTTGAGGGTGGCCAGCAGGGCGACGATCAGCGGCGCGCCGCGTTCCAGGGCCACCGCGACACGCTCGCCTGGGCCGATGCCGGCGGTGTGCAGGCGCCGGGCGAGGCGCTCGGCAGCGTTGTCGAGGGCGCGGTAGCTTAGCCGCGTGTCGCCGGCCACCAGTGCAACGGCCTCGCCGTGGCGCTGTGCCAGGCGCGCGAACTGCTGGTGCACGGCCAGGCCGTCGAGGGCATCGCCTGCGGGGCCCTGGGCCGCGGCCAACCACTGTTCACGCTGCACGGCAGGCTGCGCATGAAGCTCACCGATGGCGCACTGGGGGTGGTCGAGCATGGCCTGGAGGATGGCCAGCCAGTCCTCACCCAGCCGCTCAGCGGTGGCCGCCTCGAACAGCGTGGCATCGTAGTCGAGGCTGATGCCCAGCCGCTCGCGACCGGCATGAACGTTGAGGCTGAGGTCGAACTTGGCGGCAGTGGGGGCGCTGGGCATCGGCTCGATGTGCAACCCTGGGAAACCGGCCGCGGGCTGCTCGGCATTGTCGCTGGTCCAATTGAACAGGCAGTGGAACAGCACGCCGTTGCTGCCTTGGCGTTGTTCAGCAAGCGCTTGCTCCAGCGGGTAGTCGGCATGCTCCAGGCATGCCAGGGCGTGCTTGCGTACCTGCTCGAGCAGGCTGGCCACGGACTGGCGCGGGTCCAGGCGCGCCCGGTGGATCTGGCTGTTGACGAAAAAGCCGATCAGGTCCTGCACCTGTTCCTGGTTGCGCCCGGCATTGGGCACACCAACGATGAAATCGTCCTGCCGGGCATGGCGGCCGAGTACCAGTTGCCAGGCGGCCAGCAGCACCATGAATGGCGTCAGGCCATGGGCCCGGCAGGCGGCCTGCAGTTGGCTGAACAGCGCGGCGGGCAAGGCCAGGGTGCAGGTCCCGGCGGCCGTGGCGGGACGGCTGTCGCGCGGGTGATCGGTGGGCAGTTCCAGCCGTTGCAGGCCGCCTTGCAGGTATTGGCGCCAGTAGCTGGCGGCGCGCTCGTGGGCCGGGCTGGTCTGGTAGGCGCCGCGCTGCCAGTGGGCGAAGTCCAGGTACTGCACCGCAGGGCGAGGCAACTGGCAGTCACTGCCGGTGCAGACGTTGCCGTAGGCCTGGGAGAGATCGCGCAGCAGCACTGGGTTGGACCAGGCATCACTGACGATGTGGTGGCTGGTCAGGGCCAGTACATGGCGTTGCGCGCCCAGCTGATACAGGCAGGCGCGCAGCAGTGGGGCCTGGGTGAGGTCGAACGGGATGGCGGCCTCGGTCTGCAGCGCCTCGTGCAACACCTGCGGTGGTTGCCCGCGCAGGTCGACGCAGCGCAGGTTCAAGCGCGCCGCGCGGTCGACCTGCTGGCGTGGATGGCCCTGCACCTCGTTGATGCGGGTACGCAGGATGTCGTGACGGTCGATGACCCGGTCCAGCGCCTGTTGCAGGTCTTGAGCCTGCAGCGGGCCCTGGAGCAAAAAGGCGCGCGGCTGGTTGTAGGTGGCGGCATCGGGGTCGAGCTGATCGAGCAGCCACAGCTGCTCTTGGGCGAACGACAGCGGCGCGTGGTCGGCGCCGTGGGCAACGATACCGGCAGGGGCGGCGGTGTCGTCGAGCTCGCAGAGCAGGGCCAGCAGCGCGTCATCGGTGGATTGGTTCTGGGGTGTCATCTCGGTCTCGCCATCACTGGAGAATTAAGCGTACTGAGAGAGACGAAGGGGCAGGGGGGTGATTTAGGCAGGCGGTGAAACAGCTGCACCCGGCGCGCGTGGGGCGCGCCGGGTGGGGTTCAGGCAAGGGCTGGCGTGTGTTCGACGACGACTTTGCCGGCCTGCAGCCGTACCCGCTGGTCGGCGATGTCGAAGTAGCGGTCATCGTGGGAAATGACAATGATGGTCTTGCCCAGGCGCTTGAGGTCCGGCAGCAGCTCGGTGTAGAAGATGCGCCGGAAGGTCGGGTCCTGGTCGGCGGCCCATTCGTCGAACACCAGCACCGGGCGTTCTTCCAGCCACGCGTTGATCAGCGCCAGGCGCTTGCGCTGGCCAGTGGACAGGTCGGTGGTGCTGAACGCACCGTCCTTGACGCTGACCTTGTGGGCGATTTCCAGGCGCTCCAGGTAGCGGTTGGCGTCGTCGGGGATGTGCGTATCGCCCTGCACCACATCATCGAACAGGTAGTAGTCGGCGAACACGGTGGTGAACAATTGCCGGTAGTCGTCGCGCCCCTGTGCGTCGATGGCCTGGCCGTTGAGCAGGATCTGCCCCTGTTGCGGCGGGTACAGGCCCAGCAGCAACTTGATCAGGGTGGTCTTGCCACAGCCGTTTTCACCGACCACGAAGACGATGTCGCCCTGGGCGATGCGCAGGTTCACTGGCCCTACCTGGAAGGGCTGGGCGCCTGGGCTGGCCTGGTAGGCATAGCTCACCTCGCGCAATTCCAGGCTGTCGACCACCACAGGCGGGTTGCCGTGGTCCTCCAGCAGCAGGTGCGGTTCAGGCGAAGAAAACTGCTCGGAAAGCTCGGCGATACGGCGAAAGGCGATTTGCGCGCGGCTGACCACCGGCAAGGTGCCGATCAGGTGTTCCAGCGGGCCTTTCATGTACAGCAGCACCAACACGAAGCCGCTGATGGCCTTGGGGTCGGCGCTTGGCCAGAGGAACTGCAGGGTAAGGCCCAGGCCGATGACCACGAAGAACAGCATGGAGCCGAAGCTCTTGGCGATGACGAACGTGTTGATCGAGCGTACCTGGGTGGCGCAGATCGCATCGGCGGTGTCCTGGATGCCCTGGCGGAACATGCGCTGGCGGCGCGGGCGGTGGATGCGCAGCTCCTTGGCGCCTTCGGCGATGGCGTGGTAGTGCTTCTGCAGCCGGTCTTCGGCGTCGCGGGCGGCCATGAAGCCTTTGATGCCACGGCCTCGGGCGATGTACTGGACGACGCTGCCGATACCGATTGCCACGAGCATCATCAGGAACATCGGCAGTGACAGCGTGGCCAGGTAACCCAGGCAGCCCAGGGTTACGGTCAGCGAAATCGCCAGGGGTGCGAAGGCAAAGGCGAAGTCGCTGATGGTGTCGACGTCATGGGTCAGCACCGGGATCAGGCGGTGGCTGCGAAAGCGCTCGATCTGCTCGATGGGCGCCGACAGCACCTTTTCGCCCAGGGCTTTGCGCAGTTTGGCGATGATGTGCTGGCCGACATAGTTGGTGCCGATGTCGGAGCAGATCGAGCTGGCCAGTGCCAGCGCACAAAGCCCGGCGAAGCCGAGGATCACGCCGTTGCTCAGGCCACCGTCGGCGTGCAGGCCGCTGTTGATGGTGGCCAGCAGGGCGGTAACGCTCAGGCCGCCGACCATGCCCATGACGACCGACAGGGAAACGATCGGCCAGAACGGTTTGAGCAGGGTGAACAGCTCGCTCAGCGCCCCGCGGGTTTTGGAGGTCATGTTGAATTCCTGGATCAGAGGCAGAAGTACATGGTTATGACGAGTGGCCCGCAGGGCAATTTAACCGCGTACCTTCAGAGGTCGCGGACCACCCGGACACCCAGCCAGTCACCCAGGCGCTCCGGGAAATTGGTGTTGCGGTTGCCCGAGCGGGAGAAGATCGGCGCCTCGCCCCAGTCGTTGCCGCGGATGCTGACCACCTTGCAGCTGTCCTTGGCCCGGCTGGCCTGGCCCCAGGCACTGCCGTCGGCCGGTGCGCCTGCGTAGCTGTTGTGGTAGCAGTCTGCGACCCATTCGTAGACATTGCCGTGCATGTCGTACACGCCAAAGGCGTTGGCCGGGTAACTGCCCACGGGCGAGCTGTAGCTGTAGCCATCCTTGGGGCCGTAGACGTTGGCGTGCTGGCTGATTTCCAAGGTGGCGTCTGGGTCGATGGGGAAGGGGTACATGCCGGTGCTGCCACCGCGTGCGGCATATTCACGTTGGGCCTCGCTGACCATGCGGTAGTGCTTGCCGGTCTTTTTCGACAGCCAGGCCACGTAGTCCTGCACGTCGTGGTAGCTCATGCACACTGCCGGTTGCTGCGGGCCCTGTTTGTAACTCGGCTTGCTGGCGGTGCAGCGCCGGCCCGGGCGATCGTCGCCGTCGGCGATGCGCGTGCCCGTGGCCTTGAGGTAGCCATCCCATTGCTCGGCGGTCACCTGGAAGCGGCTGATGGCGAAGGGTTTGGCGAAGGTCACCGCATGCTGTGGGCCTTCGTCATCCTGGCGCCCCATTTCGTCGGGCGGGGTGCCCATGTTGAAGGTGCCGGCGGGCAGCACCACCATCTCCGGGCAGAGCGTGTCGCAGTCACGGAACACCGTGCCCGGGGGTTGGGCGGCTTGTGCTGCCAGGGCCGGCAGGCTGCAGGCGGCCAGCAGGCCGGCCAGGGTCAGGCGATGCATGGAAGCGGTCATGGGGATGCCTTGTCAGAGTTGTTGGGTAATCAGGGCCATGGCCCGGTCGATCTGCTGCTCGTCATTGAGCAGGCTGGGGGCCAGGCGGATCACCGGGCCGACATCGCGATACACCGCGTCGCACATCACCTTGTTGGCGGTGAGGTGGGCGGCGACGGCGTCGGGGTCGCGGTCCTTGATGCGGAAAAACGTGAAACCGGCCGAGTAGCGCTCGCTGCGCGGTGTCACCAGTTGCACCTGGGGGTGCTCGGCGAGGCGCCCCTTGAGCAGGCTGTTGAGTTGGTGGATGCGCTGTTGCACGTCGTCCTTGCCCAGCGCCAGGTGCAGTTTGAAGGCCTCATTGGCGGCCCAGCGGTGCTCGAAGGCGTGGTAGCCGCCCGGGGTCATGATGGTGGCGAAGTCCTCATCGCGGGAGAACGTGGCCATGGTCGGGGTGAGGTGCTCCATGCCGGTGGAGGCCGCGCAGATGATGCCCGTGCCACGCGGGCCGAACATCCACTTGTGGGTGCCGGCGATGAAGTAGTCGCAGTTGAAGTCGGCGAAACGCGCGTTCTCCACGCCGAAGCCGTGCACACCGTCGACCACATAGAGGATGCGCTCGGCTTCGCTGCGGTTGCGGTTGTGCTGGCGCACCAGCGCGCCGATCTCGCCGACCGGCAGCTTGACGCCACTGCCGGAGTGCACCCAGGTCATGCCCAGCACGCGGGTATGCGGCTGGATGGCTTTGTCCAGGGTACTGAGCACCTGGTCGGTGGAGACTGTCCACGGGTCGTCGAACAGGCGGATCTTGCGGGTCAGGGTGCCCTGGCGCTGGGCGCGGAAGGCCAGCGCCTTGTGGGTGGAGTAATGTTCGTGCTCGGTGACCAGGATCTCCTGGTGGGCGCCGACCTTCAGGCCGCCATAGATCATCGCCAGGCCTTCGGTGGTGCTCCCGGTCAGGGCCACCTGGCGCGGTTTGACTTCAAGGTAGCGCCCGGCCCACTCGCGCACTTCATCCTCGCGCTGCCATTCGTACTGGCTTTCCCAGTCCATCAGGGCGGCGGGGTTGCGGTCCAGCGCGGCACGGTGGCGGTCGATCGCTGCCTGTACCGGGCGCGGGTGGGCGGTCACCAGGAAGTTGGCGAAGTGCGCGACTTGTGGGTCGAGCGGGAACAGCGTGCGCAGGTTGCGCCATTTGTCGGGGCCGCTCAGTGGTGCGCTGGCGCCAGCCAGGGCCTGGGGCAGCAGTGGCAGGCTCGCGGCCAGCAGGCCGGCCTGTTTCAGGAAGCTACGGCGGTTGCTCATGGTAGGCAGGCTCGGCTCAACGGTTGGCGACAGGGTGGGCAGCGCGCTGGACTTGCTCCCAGGCGCGCAGGAAATTGCCCGCCCAGAGCTTTGCAATGTCTGTTTCGCTGTAGCCGCGGATCAGCAGTTCGGCGGTGACGTTGCTGATTTCGCTGACGTCCTTCCAGCCCTCCAGGCCGCCACCATCGTTGAAGTCCGAGGCGATGCCGACGTGGTCGATGCCGACCTTTTTCACGGTGTAGTCGATGGCGTCGACGTACTGTTTCAAGGTGGCCTTGGGTTCGTCTTCCAGGATGGCGTACAGCGAGCTTGCATACTCGCCGAAGCGGGCCTCTGGCCAGATGGCAATCACCGCGTCGCCCGGCATCAAGGCATTGGTCAGGCCTTGCAGCGGTTGCAAGTCGAAGCGCGCACGCAGGGCATCGAGCTTGTCCACGACCGGCTGGGTCAGGGGCTTGAGGTACTGACCGAAGCCAACCACCTGAATCACGCCGCCGCTCTCTTTGATCAGTTGCATCTCTTTGTCGGAGAGGTTGCGCGGGATATCCACCATGGCCCGCGGTGCCGAGTGCGAAGCCACGATTGGCGCGCGCGACAGGCGAGCGACATCCTCGAGTGCCAAGGTGGACATCTGAGACACATCGATGATCACGCCCAGGTCGTTCAAGCGTTTCACTGCCTGTTCGCCCAGCGGTGACAAGCCGCCCAGGGCATCGGCGGTGTCGTTGAAGAACGGCAGCGGCCGCGAAGAGTCGGCCCAGTCGTTGTTGCCGACGTAGCTGAAGCCGAACATGCGCATGCCACGTGCCGCCCACAGGTCGAGCTGCGACAGGTCGTGGCCCAGCGGGTAGGCATTGAGCATGCTGATGAAGATGGCGAACTTGCCTTCGCCGTTGAGGCGCCGGAAGTCGTCAGGGGTGTAAGCGATACCGACCTGGTTGGGGAAGTCGCGGACCATGCCGGTGATGATCTTGTAACGCCCTTCCTGTTCTTGCCGGGCGGCATCGACGAAACCGGGGGTAGGGCGGTGCGGAGCGTTCGGGCCGTTCCAGATTTCCGGCCAGCCGAATACGGTCAGGGCGGCACCTGAGAGGCGGCCACGGTTGGCCTTGACCAGGTCGAACTGGCCGGGGCCATCCTTGTCCACTTCGTGCCCCTCGCTGCCCATGCTCAAGGGCACGGTGATATGGCTGTCGAACGAGAGCATGTGCTCGTGCAGCTGCTCAGCCTGTTGCACGATTTTCAGCGGGTAGCCTGCGTGCAGGTGCTGCCAATAGAAGTAGCCAGCGGCACTCGCCAGGGCAACGGTCAGGGCCAGGGGCAGGCCGATGTACAGGGCTTTGCGGGAACGGGTCTTGGTCATTGCCATCTCGTTGCGCGGGTGATCGGGGCGGCTGCCGGCTCAGGGTCTGCGCGGGCAGGGCTTGGGTATCAGGTGGACGAACAACGGCAGGGCAAATTTATCGTTGGCTGCGCCACGGGCGGTCCGCCCGCGGCGGTAAATTTTGCGTGGTGCACAACGTTCTAGCCTTGGACGGGCCGTGTTCCATGGCCGCAATGAATGCTCAGGTAGTGCAATGACGATTTCTCGACGCGGCTTCATCGCCGGTGTGGCATTGACAGGCGTGGCGGTGCCCGCCGCGCTGTACGTGCGGCACGTGCAGCGCCAGCAGTTCGACGAGCAGTTTCCTGAAACCCCGGGCGAAGCCGTGGTCGAACTTGCCGATGCGCCCCTGCAGCAGTTGGGGGACACCTTGCGCGGGTGCTGGCGTTGGACGGCGCAGGGCGCGGACGCAGGGCTGCACGGTTTGCCTGGGGGGGAGCTGGAGCTGTTGCTGGACGTGGCCCACAGTGGGCGTGGCCTGCGTGGTTACCTGGACACGCCCGAGCGCCTGCGGGGTACGCAAGAGCCGCGCTATCGTGTGATGGGCGACCTGCTGGCGGACAAGCCAGGGGCACTGCGCTGGCGGCTGTTTTCGACGCAGCCGGGGCAGGAGCAGGTGAGCTATGAGTGCCAGGTGGTCCTCGACGAAGCCTGGGGCGGGTTCGGCAACGCCGGCCAGGCGACCCTCAATGGCCGCATGCTGCCGCTGGGGCGCGCATTGACCTTGCCCGAGCAGGACAACCGCTTTCTTGCGCTCAAGCGCCCGTTCCCCGAGGCCCGGGAACGGGCGCCCTTGTCACCGGCATTGCTGGCGAGCCTGATCGCGCCGGAGCATCGATTGTTCCACCAGCTCTGGCATGCCTCGCGCGACAAGTGGCACAAGCTGGACAAGGACCAGCAGGCGGCGCTGCGCGGCCTGGGCTGGCAGCCAGGGCCGCGCGGCCATGAGCGCGATGCGCGGGGCCGGCACAAGGACCGCAACGGCTCGGGCGTGGATTTCTTCTTCATGCACCGGCACATGCTGGGTGCAGCCCGGGCCCATCAGGATTTACCCTCCTGGAAGCGTTTTCCACTGCCGCAACCTGAGCTTGAGCGCGACCGCATCGGCTTCGCCCGCTATTTCGACAACCATGATGGCAATGCCTTGCCGCCCACTTGGCTGGCTTCGGGCGATGCCGCGTACACCCAATGGGTGCGCGATATAAAGACGCCCGATACGTTCCACGCCAACTTCCAGGTATGGGAGTCGAAGTACACCGACCCGCACTACCTGAGCACGCTTACGCTGGGGCAGTTCGGTTCGGAAATGGAGCTGGGTTTGCACGACTGGCTGCACATGCGCTGGGCTTCGGTGCCGCGCGACCCCTCCAGTGGCCTGCCGGTGCCGTTCGCACGCAAACCGGAAGATTTTGCCGCACGCTGGTTCCAGGCCGAGAACGACTTCCTCGGCGATCCGTTTTCATCCCATGTAAACCCGGTGTTCTGGCACTTCCACGGCTGGATCGACGACCGTATCGAGGATTGGTTCCGCGCCCATGAGCGGGTGCACCCGGGGCAGGTCAGGCGCCTGGACGTCAACGGTGTGCCGTGGTTTGCGCCTGGGCGCTGGGTCGAAGTGGCCGACCCGTGGCTGGGGCCAGACACCCACGGTTGCTCGACGGTACCGGGGCTGCGGCCCGGGCGCAGTGTGGAGATGGACCCGGAGACCATGAAGCTGGCGTTACGCATCATCTTTGGCGACGATGACCTGTTCGCCAAGCTGCGGCCGAAAGTCCCGCAACGCCCCTGGTACGCGCGCAATCTGAAGTTGGCGCAGCGCTGAAAACATCGGCCGCAAGCCGTCGCGGCCTTTTCAGTGCGGTAGCTGCCAGCCACCCCCAAGTGCCTTGTACAGCGCCACGCTGCCCTGCAGGCGGGCCAGGCGCAACTGCGCCTGCTGGTCTTGGGCCAGGTAAAGCGTGCGCTGGGTCTCCAGTACGCTCAGCAGGGTCTCGGCACCCGCTTCATAGCGCTGTTGTGCCAGGCCGAAGGCCTGGCGTGCCTGCACCACTTCCTCGTCCTGCCACAGCCGTTGACGCTCCACACCCTCGATGGCGTTGAGGGCTTTTTCCACGTCGGCAAAACCGGCCAGGATGCTGCTGCGGTACTGTTCGAGCAATTCGTCCTGCTCGGCTTCGGCCAGCTCGCGTGAGGCGCGCAGCCGGCCGTTGTTGAAGATGGGCGCGACCAGGCCGGCAGTGAGGGTGTAGTAGGAGCTGTCGAGCACCTGGGCAAAGGTGTTCGCGCCCGTGCCCAGGTTGGCGCCAAGCGTCAGCTTCGGCAGCATGGCCGCCCTGGCCACCTGCACATTGGCGTTGGCGGCGGCCAGGCGTGCTTCGGCAGCGGCGATGTCGGGGCGGCGAGTCAGCAGCTCGCTGGGAACGCCGCTGCCGATTGCCGGCCAGTGCAGGGTGGTGATCGGCTGGCGGCTGGCCGGCAAGGCCTGTACCGGGTCGCCGAGCAAGGTGGCGAGGGTGACGCGGCTGTCTTGGCGCTTTTGCTCGAGCAGCGGCACCTGGCGCTCCACAGCCGCCACCAGGCTGCGCTGCTGGGCCAGTTCCAGGCGGGTCGCGGAGCCCGCGCGCTGGCGGGTTTCGACCAGGTTCAGCACCGCCCGTGCATTGCGCAGGTTAAGGCGGGCGATGCGCAGTTGTTCTTCCAGGGCCAGGCCTTGCAGGTAGCTGTCGGCAACGGCGCTGACCAAGGTCAGTTCCACCGTCTGGCGGTCGAAGCGGCTGGCGTCTAGGCCGTGCAGCGCGCTCGCCCGCGCCGCGCGCAGGCCGCCCCAGAAGTCGAGTTCGTAGCTGGCGGTCAGTTGCAGGCCGAAGGCTGTGTAGGTGGGCTCGCTGCTACTGACGTCCAACTGGTCGGACCCTTCGCCGTGCAGCAGGCGTTGCCGGCTGCCATCGAGGCCCCCTTGCACCTCTGGCAACAGCGGCGCGCCAGCGATCACGGCGCGGGCCTGGGCCTGGCGTACGCGGGCCGCGGCTGCGGCGAGGTCATGGGCGTTGTGTTGTGCGCGCTTGACCAGGTGGTCCAGCTCACGGCTGGCGAACGCCTGCCACCAGGGCCCCGATGGCAGTGCGATGGCGGGCGCAGCGGCCTTGCCTTGCCAGTGTTGCGGTGCGCTGATGCCGCTTGAGGGCGCAGGGGGGGTAGTGCAGGCGGTGAGGCCCAGGCACAGGGTCAACAGGCTGATGCGGCTTGGCAATGTCATGGATTATTCGCTGGTAAGGGCTTTGACCGGGTCGAGTCGGGCGGCCTTGCGTGCTGGCATGAAGCCGAACACCACGCCGGTGATGACGGCGCAACTGAAGGCGCCGAGAATGGCGGGCAGGGCGAAGGCCACGGCGACGTCGGCGAGTATCAGCCCGCCGCCGATCAGCAGCGCCAGCACGATGCCGCTCAGCCCGCCGACCATCGACAGCATGACCGCCTCGCTGAGGAACTGGCGCAGGATGTCGCGCTGGCGCGCGCCGGTGGCCATGCGGATACCGATCTCACGGGTACGCTCGCGCACGGTCATGAGCATGATGTTCATCACGCCGATGCCGCCGACCAGCAACGAGATCGCAGCGATCGCCCCGAGCATGAGCGAAAGGCTGTTTTGTGTGCGCGCTTCGGCCTGGATCAAGGCTGCATCGTTGGTCAGCTCGAAATCGTCCTTGCCTTGATGGCGCTTGCGCATCAGGCGCTGGATCGCGGCTTCGGTCTCGGCGATCCGGGCCGAATCGGCGGCGGCGATGATCACGTATTCCGGATCGTGGCTGCCGAACAGGCGCATGGAGGCGGCGGAGTAAGGCACCACGATGCGCTCGTCGCTCTTCTGGTCACCCGAACTTGCGCCCTTGCCGGCGAGTACGCCAACGACCTGGAACGGCACGTTGCCGATCAGCAGGTATTGACCCAGCGCGTCGGTGCCGGGGGCCAGCAGTTTGTCGCGGACTTTCTGGCCGATGACCGCCACGGCAGCGCCACTGCGTTCGTCGGCCTCGCTGAAGAAGCTGCCCTGCACGACCGGCCAGTTGAGGATGGCGGGGAATTCGACGTTGTTGCCGCCCACATAGAACTTCTGGTTGTTGTTGCCGTGGCGCACCATCAGGTCGCCGCCGATGACCGGCATGACGCGCCGAACCAAGGGCAGTTCGGCGATGGCGGCGACGTCATCGAGCGTGACGATGCCACCGGGCTCGCGCAGCGTCGGCGGGCGCCCGTTGAGGTAGAGGATGTTGGAGCCGAACGCGGCCATCTGGGCCATGACCTGGCGTTTGCTGCCTTCGCCCACGGCCAGCATGACCACGACCGAAGCCACGCCAATGACGATGCCAAGCAAGGTCAGGGCGGTGCGGAACCGGTTGATCCACATCACCCGCCAGGCTGCCTGCAGCGCCTCGAGCAGCTCGCCTTGCCACGCACCACGCACGGTCGTACCGCGGTCCAGGCGCTGGCGCAGGTCATCGGCTTGCAGGTTTTGCGGCGCACTGTCTGGAGGTTGGTCGCCGGCCGAGTCGCTGATCATCAGCCCGTCGCGGATTTCCACCACCCGGCGCGCCCGCGCCGCCACCTCGCGGTCGTGGGTGATCAGGATGATCACATGGCCCTGGCTGGCCAGTTCGTCCAGCAGGGCCATGACCTCGGTACCGCTGCGGCTGTCCAGGGCGCCGGTCGGCTCGTCGGCAAGGATGATATGGCCGCCATTCATCAGTGCGCGGGCAATCGACACCCGTTGCTGCTGGCCGCCAGACAATTGATGCGGGCGGTTGCCGGTGCGGCTGGCCAGGCCCAGGCGCTCCAGCAGGGCGGCGGCGCGGGCGTGGCGCTCGGCGGGCGCAGTGCCGGCGTAGATGGCGGGCATCTCGACGTTTTCCTGGGCTGAGCCTGAAGGGATCAGGTGGTAGCCCTGGAACACGAAACCGAAAGCTTCGCGGCGCAGCCAGGCCAGTTCGTCACTGCCCAGCCGGGCCACGTCCTTGCCGGCGAACAGGTAATGGCCCGAGGTGGGGCGGTCGAGGCAGCCGAGGATGTTCATCAGGGTCGACTTGCCCGAGCCCGATGCACCGACGATGGCGATGAATTCGCCAGGGTGGATGCTCAGGCTGATGCCGCGCAGCACGTCGACCTTGGGGGTGTCGATGCCACCGTAGGATTTGCGGATGTCGCGCAGTTCGATCAGGGGAACGGCCATTCAACCTCCGCTGGCCAGGGGCGCACCGATGACCAGGCGCTCGCCTTCGCTGAGGCCATCGAGCACTTGCGCGCGCAGCCGGTCGCTGAGGCCGATGCGCACTGTGCGTTGTTCGACCTTGCCATCCTCGCCCAGTACCTGGGCCATGCGCAGGTCATCAGCCTGGCTGTCGTCCAGTGCCGCCAGTGGCGCGGTGAGTACCTGGCTGGCCTGGCCGGCGACGAAGAACACCTGGGTGGTCATGTCGGCCATCAACGCCCCGTCGGGGTTGTCGACGTCCAGCAGCACGGTGTACTGCACCACCTGGCTGCCTGTGGTACCGGCGATGGCACTGGCAGGGCCGCCGCCGCCCTGGCTGGCGTGCGCCAGCGGCTTGGGCGGGATTGGCAGGATCTGCCGCACGCTGCTGTTCCAGCGGCGTTTGCCGCCGGCCAGGGTGGTGAAATAGGCGCTCATGCCAGGCTTGACCTTGCCAATGTCGGCTTCGGACACCTGGGCCCACACGGTCATCGGCGAGAGCTTGGCGATCCGCAGAATCAGCGGCGTCTGTTGCTGGGCGTTGAGGGTCTGGCCTTCACGGGCATCCACCGCCACCACGGTGCCGTCCATCGGCGCGTAGATACGTGTATAGCCAAGCTCCGCCTCATCGCTGCGCAGGTTGGCCTGGGCCTGGCGGATCTGCGCCTGGATCATGTCGATGCGGGCCTGGGTGACCTTGAGCTGGGCGTCGGCTGCCTGCAGGTCTTGCTCGCGTGTGGCGCCGGCGCCAGCCAGTTCGCGCTGGCGCCGGTACTGCTGGGTGGCCAGCCGGTACTGTGCGCGCTGCTCGGCCAGTTGCGCCTTGAGGTTGTCGATCGAAAAACGCCCGGCGTCCAGCCTGGCTTGTTGGGTAGAGGGGTCGATCTCTACCAGCAGCTGCCCCGTGTGCACCTGATCGCCAGCCTCTACGTGCAGCTTGCGGATCTGCCCGGAGGCTTGGGCGCCGACATCCACATACCTTCGCGGCTGCAGCGTACCCAGGGCGGTGACGCTGCTTTCGATGTCGGCGCGGGTGACCGCGACGGTACTCACGGGCAAGGCGCCCAAAGGAAGCGCCTTCCAGGCCAGCAGGCTGCCAACGGCCAGCAGGCCGAGGCTGCCAGCCAAGAGGTGGCGGCGGGTTTTGGGTATGCGACTCATGCGGACTTCCAGCCAATGGGTGGCCACACGCAGCCAGATCAAGGTGCGCACGGAGGTGCCAGTTAAACGAAGGCGCGCGGGGCGGATTTAGCTGCGCTGGCGCAGGGGAAGTACAGTTGCTGAGAATCATTATAATTTGTAAGATCCCACGCTGATATCACATGACCCTGTCCGAGCCTGTCAGGACGTACACCAGGTGCCGTCGTGGAACACTACTATCGCGAATTGGTGAGCTTCCTCTCTGCGCGCCTGGGCAGCCGCCAGGCGGCTGAAGATGTGGCTCACGATGCTTATCTGCGGGTGCTCGAACGCACCGGTACGCAGCAGATCGAGCATCCGCGCGCGTTCCTTTACCGCACGGCGCTGAACCTGGTGATCGACCGTCATCGACGCCACCTGCTGCGCCAGTCCGAACCGCTGGAAGTGCTGGACCTGGACGAACGCTGGCACAGCCCGGCGCCTACCCAGACCATGCAGTTGGACCAGCGCCTGGCGCTGATGCAGAAGGCACTCGATGAATTGAGCCAGCCCTGCCGTGACAGCTTCCTGTTGCGCAAGCTCGAAGGCCTGTCGCATCAGCAGATCGCCGAGCACCTGGGCATCTCGCGCAGCCTGGTGGAAAAGCACATCGTCAACGCCATGAAGCATTGCCGGGTGCGCATGCGCCAGTGGGAATCCTGAAAAAAAGGTAGTGCATCGGTGAAAATTCTGTGTGCTGGCAACTTGATTTCTAACGGTTTCAAGACAACTATCTAAATTGACCCCGCCAGGCGCCGCCCTGGTGGTTGCCTGTCACTGGCGCTGTTTGGTCAGGGAGCGTGTCCCTATTCACCTGACTGCCCAGGTCCGACAATGACCAACAAGACCCTGCGCATCCTGATCGCCGACGAGCACCCGTCCCAGCGCCTGCAGCTGGAAAGGCTGCTCAATGGCCTGGGCTATTACCGGATTGCCCCGGTGGGCTCCTTCGACGAACTGCAGCGCCTGGTACAGTGCGCGCTGGAGCCGTTCAACCTGCTGCTGGGCAATTTCGAGCTGGCCAGCCATGCGGGTGTCGACCTGGCGCGCTTCTGCCGGGTGAGCACGCAGATTCAGCATGCCTTGCTGTACCACTCGCGGCACCTGAAGGTCCCCAGTGTGCCGCCGAGCGAGCGCCAGGCGGTGAGTGTGAGCCTGCCGCAGGTGCCGGACAACGAGGCCCTTGAGTCCTTCATGGCGCTGATCGATGCGCCGGTGGTGATCGGCAAGCTGGCCTTGCCGTCCGGCCTTTCCAGCAGTGGGCCGCCGGCCTACCCGCGCAGGAACTTCGCCCACACGGTCTTCAGCCGATAGCTGCAGCGGGCAGGGCAAGGCAGCGGGTATTTGTTATCCTCTTGCCCTTTGCCGATCTGCGGACCTGTGCCATGACTGCCATCGATACCGCTCGCCCGCCCCGGTTCAGCCGCGGCGACCACCGGACCCTGGGCCTGGCGGCCCTGGGCGGCGCGCTGGAAATCTATGATTTCATCATCTTCGTGTTCTTCGCCCTGACCCTCAGCCAGCTGTTCTTCCCGCCTGAAATGCCTGAGTGGTTGCGCCTGCTGCAAAGCTTCGGGATTTTCGTCACCGGCTACCTGGCGCGGCCGCTGGGCGGCATCGTCATGGCGCACTTCGCCGATCACCTGGGCCGCAAACGGGTATTTAGCCTGAGCATTCTGATGATGGCGCTGCCGTGCCTGCTGATCGGGGTGATGCCGACCTATGCTGAGATCGGTTACGCGGCGCCGCTGGTCTTGCTGGCGCTGCGCATACTGCAGGGGGCTGCGGTCGGTGGCGAGGTGCCCAGTGCCTGGACATTCGTTGCCGAACACGCACCGCAAGGGCGGCGGGGTTACGCCCTGGGCTTCCTGCAGGCCGGGTTGACCTTTGGCTATTTGCTGGGGGCACTGACTGCGACACTGTTGGCTCAGGTGTTTACCGCCGAGGAAATTCTCGATTACGCCTGGCGTTACCCGTTCCTGCTCGGCGGGGTATTTGGGGTGATCGGCGTGTGGTTGCGCCGTTGGCTGAGTGAAACCCCGGTGTTTCTGGCCTTGCGCGAGCGCAAGGAGCAGCCGGTGAAGTTCCCGCTGCGACGGGTGCTGGGCGAGCATCGTGGGGCGTTGATCCCGGCTGCGCTGCTGACCTGCGTGCTGACCTCGGCGGTGGTGGTGCTGGTGGTGATCACGCCGACGGTCATGCAGCAGCGCTTCGGCATGACCGCCGCGCACACGTTCGCCTTGAGCAGCGTAGGCATCGTCTTTCTCAATATCGGTTGTGTGCTCGCCGGGCTGCTGGTCGATCGCCTGGGCGCATGGCGGGCGCTGATGATCTACAGCGCGCTGCTGCCGCTGGGTATCGGTGCCTTGTATGCGAGCCTGGTGGGGCAGTGGGGCATGACGTGGCTGGCCTACGCGTTGGCCGGGCTGTGCTGTGGTGTGGTGGGGGTGGTGCCGTCGGTAATGGTCGGGCTGTTCCCGGCGCAGATCCGGGTGTCGGGTATTTCCTTCACCTACAATGTGGCCTACGCCTTGTGGGCCAGTACCACGCCGTTGGCGTTGATCGCGTTGATGCCGTGGAGCCCGTGGGTGTGCGTTGGCTTTTGCCTGCTCATGGGCGCGGTGGGGCTGCTCACGGCCCTCTACTTTGGCCGCCGGGAACCTTTGGCATTCGCGGCCGAGCCCATGCCGCTCATGTGCGTCGACAAATGAACGGCTAACGCCCGCTGGGCGCTGCTAGCCTGAACGAAAAAGCCCCCGGGCCGTGAGGCCAGGGGGCTTTTGCTTGCTGCAAGGGCGGGCTTACATGTTCGGGTAGTTCGGCCCACCGGCGCCTTCAGGGGTAACCCAGGTGATGTTCTGGGCCGGGTCCTTGATGTCGCAGGTCTTGCAGTGCACGCAGTTCTGCGCGTTGATCTGGAAGCGCTTGCTGCCGTCTTCCTGGCTGACCACTTCGTACACGCCTGCCGGGCAGTAACGCTGAGCGGGTTCGTCGTACAGCGGCAGGTTGCTGGCGATCGGAATGCTCGGGTCGGTCAGCTTCAGGTGGCAGGGTTGCTCCTCCTCGTGGTTGGTGCTGGAGAGGAATACCGAGCTGAGCTTGTCGAAGCTGAGCTTGCCGTCTGGTTTGGGGTAGTCGATCTTTTTCGAGTGGGCCGCAAGCTTGAGGCAGGCGTAGTCCGGCTTGGTGTCATGCAGGGTGAAAGGCAGCTTGCCACCGAACCAGTTCTGGTCGACATAGTTGAACGCACCACCGAGCAGCGGGCCGAACTTGTGCAGGGCAGGGCCGAAGTTGCGGCTGGCGAACAGTTCTTCGTACAGCCAACTGGCCTTGAACGCGCTGACGTAGCCGTCGAGCAGGTCGCCGCCCTCGCGGCCGGCAGCCAGTGCGTCAGCCACTGCCTCGGCGGCGAGCATGCCGGATTTCATGGCGGTGTGGCTGCCCTTGATCTTGGCAAAGTTCAGGGTGCCCAGGTCGCAACCGATCAGCGCGCCGCCGTTGAACACCATCTTCGGCAGCGAGTTCAGGCCGCCCTTGCAGATGGCACGGGCGCCGTAGCTGATGCGCTTGCCGCCTTCGAGGTACTGCTTCATCACCGGGTGGTGCTTGAGGCGCTGGAATTCGTCGAAAGGCGACAGGTAAGCGTTGCTGTAGGACAGGTCGACGATCAGGCCGACCACCACCTGGTTGTTTTCCAGGTGATAGAGGAACGAGCCGCCGGTGTTTTCAGCGCTCATCACGTCGAGCGGCCAGCCGGCGGTGTGCACCACCAGGCCTTGTTCGTGCTTGGCCGGGTCGATTTCCCAGATTTCCTTCAGGCCGATGCCGTAGTGCTGAACGTCGGCCTCGCTGTCGAGGTTGAAACGCTTGATCAGCTGCTTGCCGATATGGCCACGGCAACCTTCGGCGAACAAGGTGTACTTGGCACGCAGTTCCATGCCTGGGGTGTACAGGCCGTCCTTCGGATTGCCCTCACGGTCGACACCGAGGTCGCCGGTGACGATGCCGCGGACCACGCCGTTTTCATCGAACAGCGCTTCCTGGGCGGCGAAGCCGGGGTAGATCTCCACGCCCAGGTTTTCGGCCTGCTGGGCCAGCCAGCGGCACAGGTTGCCCAGCGAGATGATGTAGTTGCCCTGGTTGTGCATGGTCTTGGGCACGAACAGGTCAGGGACCTTGGTCGAGTTGCCGGCATCCTTGAGCACATAGATGTCGTCACGCTTCACTTCGGTGTTCAGCGGCGCGCCGAGGTCCTTCCAGTCGGGGAACAGTTCGTTCAGGGCGCGGGGTTCGAACACCGCGCCAGAGAGGATGTGGGCGCCGACTTCGGAGCCTTTCTCGACCACGCAGACGCTGATCTCGCTACCGGCTTCGGCGGCCTTCTGCTTCAGGCGGCAGGCGGCTGACAGGCCCGCCGGGCCAGCGCCGACGATGACCACGTCGAATTCCATGTATTCGCGTTCCACTGGTTCTCTCCTACTCATCAAGGCTGGTGCTGTTGCTTTGTCTTATGGGTGTGGGGTGATCATGCGCGCCGCGCTTCACGGGAGCGGAGCTGTAGCGTCACAGAGGATGAACTACACCGTTTTGTCTTGGCCGCGCATTATATCTACACCACTTGGCGGGTCCAATACAAACGTTTGTTTGAATTTGCCGCAGGCCAGTAAAATCAAAGGAGCGCGGCTGGAGGGTGACCGATTTGCCGTATTGACCGGATTGGGTGTTGCGGTCAAGATACGAGCGGTTTTACGTTCGCCGTAGGCTTAACGCCGGGCGCAGGTACACCTCTAAAAACCAGGTGTGGGGTAAGGCTTTCGGGCCAAAACACGGTTTGTAGTGGAGTTTACACGCCACCACAGGAAATGACCCGCGGGTATTTGCCGCAAGAGTCTCAACTGGACTGATTGGTCACCGTGAAGATTGCACCGCGCGTATCGTTTTCAGAGGTGCCCTTGTACCCACGCGCATCGCCGGGCTTAGCCCCAGGCGACTATCTATTCACCGGAGAGTAACGAGGAATCCATGAAGGTTCTTGTAGCTGTCAAACGAGTGGTCGACTACAACGTCAAGGTTCGCGTCAAAGCGGACAACTCCGGCGTCGACCTTGCAAACGTCAAGATGTCCATGAACCCCTTCTGCGAAATCGCCGTGGAAGAAGCTGTGCGCCTGAAAGAGAAGGGCGTGGCAAGCGAGATCGTCGTCGTCTCCGTCGGCCCGACCACCGCTCAGGAGCAGTTGCGTACCGCCCTGGCCCTGGGCGCCGATCGTGCCATCCTGGTCGAAGCTGCCGACGAACTGAATTCCCTGGCCGTGGCCAAGGTGCTCAAAGCCGTTGTCGACAAAGAGCAGCCGCAGCTGGTGATCCTCGGCAAGCAGGCCATCGACAGTGACAACAACCAGACCGGCCAGATGCTGGCCGCGCTGACCGGCTACGCCCAAGGTACCTTCGCCTCCAAGGTTGAAGTGGCTGGCGACAAGCTGAACGTCACCCGTGAAATCGATGGCGGCCTGCAGACCGTAGCGCTGAACCTGCCAGCGATCGTCACCACCGACCTGCGCCTGAACGAGCCGCGCTACGCGTCGCTGCCGAACATCATGAAGGCCAAGAAGAAGCCACTGGAGACCCTGACTCCAGACGCGCTGGGCGTATCGCTCGCCTCCACCAACAAGACCCTGAAAGTCGAAGCGCCTGCTGCCCGCAGCGCGGGTATCAAGGTCAAGTCGGTGGCCGAACTGGTCGAGAAGCTGAAGAACGAAGCGAAGGTAATCTAAATGACTATCCTGGTTGTCGCTGAATACGAGAACGGTGCCGTAGCCCCGTCCACCCTGAACACTGTCGCCGCAGCCGCCAAGATCGGTGGTGATGTGCACGTGCTGGTCGCCGGCCAGAACGTCGGTGGTATCGCTGAATCCGCTGCCAAGATCGCGGGTGTTGGCAAGGTGCTGGTTGCTGACAACGCAGCCTATGCCCACGTCTTGCCAGAAAACGTCGCGCCGCTGATCGTTGCTCTTGTTGAACAAGGCGGGGCCAACGGCTACAGCCACGTGCTGGCCCCGGCCACCACCAACGGTAAGAACATCCTGCCGCGCGTTGCCGCGCTGCTGGACGTCGACCAGCTCTCCGAGATCATTTCCGTTGAATCGGCCGACACCTTCAAGCGCCCGATCTATGCCGGTAACGCCATTGCCACTGTGCAATCGAGCGCTGCTGTGAAAGTGATCACCGTGCGTACCACCGGCTTCGACGCTGTGGCCGCCGAAGGTGGCTCTGCAACTGTCGAAGCGGTAGGCGCTGCGCACGATGCGGGTATTTCCGCCTTTGTCGGCGAAGAGCTGGCCAAGTCCGACCGCCCAGAGCTGACCGCTGCCAAGATCGTCGTTTCCGGCGGCCGTGGCATGGGCAACGGTGACAACTTCAAGCACCTGTACAGCCTGGCCGACAAGCTTGGCGCTGCCGTGGGTGCCTCGCGCGCTGCGGTCGACGCAGGCTTCGTGCCCAACGACATGCAGGTCGGTCAGACCGGCAAGATCGTTGCCCCGCAGCTGTACATCGCCGTCGGTATTTCCGGCGCGATCCAGCACCTGGCCGGCATGAAGGACTCCAAAGTGATCGTTGCGATCAACAAGGACGAAGAGGCGCCGATCTTCCAGGTGGCCGACTACGGCCTGGTCGCTGACCTGTTCGAAGCGGTTCCGGAGCTGGAAAAGCTGGTCTGATCCGCCTGCTTCACTTATAAAGAAGCCCGGCCCTTTCACGAGGGCCGGGTTTTTTTATGCGGGCAAGGAGTGAAGGATGGCGTTGCGTGAAGCAGGCAAGGTGCTGGTGTGCACGATGGCGATGCTTTCACCGCTGGCGATGGCGGCTGGCAAGTGTGAGCGGCTGGTGGCGACCGGCAGCCCGGATGCGCCCCCTTACTCCTGGCAAGACCCGAAGGACCCGAAACACCTGGTCGGCGCCAATGTCGATCTGTTGCGCCAGGTGGCCGGGGAATTGGGGTTGAAAGTGGAAGTCCTCAATGCCGGCAGGCGCGACCAGGCGCTGGAAGAGGTGCGCAGCGGGCGCATGGATGTGTTGCTCGACACCCCCCTGCAGGTGGAGCAGTTGACCGCCCTGGACTACATCCATCCGCCCTTGCAGCTCAATGAATACCTGGTCTGGACCCGCCATGATGCTGAAGTGGAATTCAACGGCCCGGCGGATCTGGCCAGGTACCAGGGTAGCCTGTCGGAGCGTGCCCGTCTGACCCCGGCTTTCAGCGCCTTCGCCAAGGCGCAGTTGAACCTGGTGCCGGCGCAGAACCTGACCCAGGCCTTCCAGAAGCTGGTGCTGGGCCAGGTGGATTACGTACTGGCTGGGCGCTACGCGGGCATGGCCATGACCCAAAGCCTGGGCATGAGCAATGACCTGATCGCCCGCGGCCTGCCGGTCGACCGGCCCGGGCTGTTCTTGGCTGTGTCGCACAACTCGGCATGCAATGACACCTGGTTGCGTGGGCAACTGGCAAAAAAGCTGACAGAATTGCCGATCTCCGGTGCGTCTGAAGCCGTGCTGCAACGTAATGTCGAGCGCTGGAAAGCGCAGATGGATGTGCAGGCGGACGCCCCCAAACAGTAGGAAGAGTGCGTGAGAACCCAATCACTGATCCTCGCCGTGGCCATGCTCGGCCTGGCCGGCTGCGCCAACGACCCGGCGCCCAATGAACAGATGCGTATTTCCGAGCAGGCGCTGGAACAGGCCAGGGCGGTCGGCGCCACCGACCATGTCGAGGAGTTGAAGCTTGCCGAAGACAAGCTCGCCCGCGCCAAGAGCGACATGCTGACCGAGGACTACCGCGACGCCCGTATGCGTGCCGAGCAGGCCGAGCTCGATGCCCGTCTGGCCGAGGCGCGGGTACTCAACCAGAAGAGTGAGGAGCAGCTCGACGTATTGCAGTCGCGGGTCAAGCGCTTGCGCAAGCAACTGGAGATGCAGCCATGAAGTGCTTCAAACCGATGGCGGCGCTGGCATTGCTGGCACTGGCTGGCGGGCTGCAGGGCTGCGCCAGTCAGCGCAGTGCCGCGGCGCTGGACGATGCCTCCGTGGCCTTTCAGAAGGTCAAGGATGACTCCGCTGTACTGCGCAGCGCACCGCGTGATGTGATCCGGGCTGGTGAATCGCTGGCCCGCGCCGAGCGCCTGTCCAGCTACATCGGTACCGGCAGCGACGTGCGCCACTATGCGTATCTGAGCCAGCGTTACAGCGAAATCGCCGGTGAGCACGCGAAGTTGGCGCTGAACCAGGAGCGTTTGGCCAAGCTCGACCTTGAGCGCCAGCGCCTGCAGCTGGCCTTGCGCGAGGCCAAGCTGGCCAGCGTACAGCAGCAGGGTGAATGGGTCGAAGCGCAGATCGCCGCGTTGGCCTCGCAGCAGGCCGATCGCGGGCTGGTGATGACCCTGGGCGATGTCCTGTTCGATACCGGTCGTGCGGATCTCAAGAATTCGGCCAGCCGCACGGTGCTCAAATTGGTCCAGTTCCTTCAGCTCAACCCGCGCCGGGTGGTGCGGATCGAGGGCTACGCCGACAACACCGGGGCGCCGGAAGATAACCTCAAGCTGTCGCGCGACCGGGCGCAGGCCGTGGCCGACATGCTGGTCGACCTGGGTGTCGACGAAAAGCGTCTGCAGGTTGAAGGGTATGGCGACCAGTACCCGATCGAGGCCAATGCCTCGGAGCGGGGCAGGGCGCAGAACCGCCGGGTGGAAATCGTCTTCTCCGATGACAAAGGAAGGCTGGCCCCGGCACGCTGACCGCTGGCGCCTCTTCGTGGCTGGCGAAGAGGCGCGCTGGCTAACCCTTTCGATAGCGGCCACACCACTGTAATGTCGACTATTGTGCAATCTGTCCCAGTACACTTTGCAACTGTTACGGTATCCTCTACCGTAAGTGAGTCGTACAAGAACAATGAGCCCGTCCGCGCGTCGAGATATCGCCATGACCAACCTGCTGCTGTATCAGCGTATCGCCCAGCAACTGGCCGATGACATCCGCCGTGGTGTCTACCAGCCAGGCGAGCGCGTGCCGTCCGTGCGCAAGATGAGCGCCCAGCTCAACGTCAGCCATGCCACGGTGCTGCAGGCCTATGCCAATCTCGAAGACCAAGGGCTGATCCGCGCTCGGCCGCAGTCGGGCTACTACGTGCACCAGACCCCGGCGTTGACTGCGCAGACGCCTGACATTGCCAGGGTCGAGCGCCCCGGCCTGGTCACCCGCGCGAGCATCATCCAGCAGGTTTTGACCGAGGCCCGTCGTGATGGCGTGTTCGCGTTCGGTGCCGCCGTTCCCCATGTCGACTACCTGCCGGTGCGCGCCTTGCATCAGCAGATCGCCAAGGTCACGCGCTTTCACAGCCCGCGAGCTTTCAGCTACATGTTCAGCCCAGGCTTCGAGCCGTTGCGTCGGCAGATTGCGATCCGCATGCGCGATGCGGGTGTGCTGGTCGATCCCAGTGAGGTGATCGTCACCCATGGCTGTGTCGATGCCCTTCAGATGTCGTTGCGCGTGCTGACCCGCCCGGGGGACCTGATCGCTGCCGAGTCGCCCACCTATTACGGCCTGCTGCAGCTGGCTGATTTGCTCGGGCTGAAGGTGATCGAGATCCCCAGCGACCCGTCCACCGGGATCAGTCTGGAGGCGCTGCAATTGGCTGCCAATCAATGGTCGATCAAAGCGCTGGTGCTGACCACGCGTCTGAGCAACCCGCTCGGCGGCACGATTCCCGAAGAGCGGCAGAAGCAGTTGTTGCGCCTGGCTTCGGACTTCGACATCCAGATCGTCGAGGACGACATCTATGGCGAGTTGATGTTCGAGCAGGGCAAGACCAAAGCGCTCAAGGCATTCGACCGGCTGGATCGTGTGATCTACTGCTCGAGCTTTTCCAAGACCTTGTCACCCGGCGTGCGCGTCGGCTGGATGGTGGCGGGGCGATACCAGGAGGAAATCCAGCGGCTGCAGACCTTCACCACTCACTCGGCATGCAGTGTCACGCAGATGGGGGTGGCGGCTTACCTGGAGAACGGCGGCTATGATCGCCACCTGCGCTATATCCGTCAGGAGTACCGCAAGAACCTCAGTGCCTACCAGTTGGCGGTGCAGCAGCACTTCCCTGAGGGTACGCAGATGACCCGGCCCACGGGGGGCTTCATTCTGTGGGTCAGCCTGCCGGGACGGGTCAATACTCAAGAGCTGCATGTGCGTGCGCTGGAGCAGGGGATCAGTATCGCCCCCGGGCTTATCTTCAGTAATACCGAGCAGTTCAACCACTGCATCCGGCTCAACTGTGGCATTCCGTGGAACAAGGAAGCCGAACGGGCGGTGATGACACTGGGTATGCTCGCCCAGCAATTGTGCAGGGAGTCTGTAACTGCGCTTGTGTAACGCTTGCCAGGTGCGGTCGGAACAGAGAGCATACGCACATTTCCAGCCTGCCAGCCGATGTCCATGAAACTGTTGCGTAGCGTTGCCCTGATTTTTTGCCTCGCGCCGCTCTGGGCGCCTTGTGGCCTTGCCCAGGCGGCGCAGCCTGCCGCATCGACGCATCAGGGCGCGGCGGCTGAAAAGGCATCGGCCAAGCAGCCTGCCAAGCCCAAGCCCAAAGCCAAGCGCAAGGTACCGCGCAAGCCAGTGAGCAAAGCTGTGGCCAAACCGGTGCCCAAGGCAAAGCTCGACCTCAGCTTGCCGGCCGGCATGGTCAACGAGCTCGAGCCTGATGTCGGCAGCTCTGCTACCCGGCGCAAACCTTTGCTGCCGGCCATGTTCACCGAAAAGCCTCACAGCGACGATAGCCCGTTTCAGCTCAATGGGCGGTTGATCAGCAACGAAATGCAATTGCAGATGCGCAACGACAGTCGTCGTGATGTGGAAGGGGCGGCCATCGACTTTGAGTTCCGTCAGTAGTCGGGCGCAACTGACTGCTGGGTCACTACAGATTTCATCGGGCCAGCAATTTCAAACGTATGTTTGAGCGGTTAGTATCCGGGGACGTTCGTCCCGTTTTGTTCCAGGGAGTCCTGATTGTATGAAATGCCGTGAGGGTTGCGGTGCCTGCTGCATCGCCCCGTCCATCACTTCAGCCATGCCCCGCATGCCAGATGGCAAGCCGGCTGGCGTGCGCTGCCTGCACCTGACCGTCGACAACCTTTGCGACCTGTTCGGCATGCCCGAGCGGCCGGCGGTGTGTGGTGGGTTCAAGGCGGATATCGAGGTGTGCGGCCATGATCGCGACGAGGCAATCAGGATTCTCGGTTGGTGGGAGCAGATGACGGCGGCGTGACAAAGCTGGCTCTTCGACAACAAGGATAAAGATGATGAGATCGTTCAAGCGTATTGCACTGCTGTGTGGCATGGGTGTCCTGCTGGCGCCTGCCGCCTGGGCGGAAAACTGGCAGGTGGCCAAGGACGAGGAGGGCATCAAGGTGTCCCTCAGCGAAGTGCCGGGCTCCAAGTACAAGGCCTATCGCGGTGTCACCGTGATCAAGGCGCCGCTGGCCAAGGTCGAGGCGCTGCAGGAGGATGTGGCCGGGGCTTGTGCGTGGATTCACGAGTGCAAGTCGCAGAAGTTGCTCAAGCACGAAGGTGATCAGAGTTGGACCTACACCCAGTTCAATACGCCGTGGCCGGTAACGCCGCGCGATTCGGTATTGCTGGTCACTACTGTCAAAGGCGCGGATGGCAGCCTGACGCGTAACCTCAAAGGTGAGCCGTCTTATATCCCTGAAGAGAAGGGCTTTGTAAGGGTGGCGAAAGTCGAAGGCTTCTGGAAATTGGTGCCCAAGGGCGGCAGTACAGAAGTGACCTATCAGGTGCACACCGAGCCGGGTGGCAGTGTGCCGGCCATGGTGGCCAACAAGTTCGTGGTGGATGCGCCGTTCAATACCCTGAAAAGCTTGCGCGAGCGGGCTGAGAAGAATTAAGGCCGGTGCAGGAGGGGGGCAATGAAAAGGCTGCCCGAGGGCTAATGGCAATCAGGTAGTGTTTGGGGCTGCTACGCAGCCCATCGCCGGCAAGCCGGCTTGTATGGTTAGACTTGAAGGGGTGGTGGGACTAAATGCCGGATTCTGACTGTTGACGCAGTACAGACTGTGGGAGACATCGCCCCACCCCTTCCACCAAAGCGCCGATA
>NZ_JAETZZ010000049.1 GCF_022627325.1 Pseudomonas putida | reverse complement strand
ACGGCATCGAGGTTCCACGACAAACCCTGGCGCGTTGGGTGATCCAGTGCAGTAAATACTTCCAGCCGCTGTTGAACCTGATGCGTGATCGGCTGCTGGAAAGTCCGGTGATTCATTGCGATGAGACCCGCGTCCAGGTGTTGAAAGAACCGGATCGAGACCCGACCAGCCAATCCTGGATGTAGGTGCAAGCCAGTGGCCCGCCCGATCGACAAGTTGTGCTGTTCGACTACACCACCAGCCGTGCGCAGGAAGTACCATTGCGTCTGCTGCAAGGCTATCGCGGCTATGTGATGACCGACGATTATGCGGGTTACAACGCTTTGG
>NZ_JAETZZ010000048.1 GCF_022627325.1 Pseudomonas putida | reverse complement strand
GCAACGCCAAAGCGTTGTAACCCGCATAATCGTCGGTCATCACATAGCCGCGATAGCCTTGCAGCAGACGCAATGGTACTTCCTGCGCACGGCTGGTGGTGTAGTCGAACAGCACAACTTGTCGATCAGGCGGGCCACTGGCTTGCACCCACATCCAGGATTGGCTGGTCGGGTCTCGATCCGGTTCTTTCAACACCTGGACGCGAGTCTCATCGCAATGAATCACCGGACTTTCCAGCAGCCGATCACGCATCAGGTTCAACAGCGGCTGGAAGTATTTACTGCACTGGATCACCCAACGCGCCAGGGTTTGTCGTGGAACCTCGATGCCGT
>NZ_JAETZZ010000047.1 GCF_022627325.1 Pseudomonas putida | reverse complement strand
AAACGACGATAGAAGCAAGCCAGCGCCTCTTGGTGAAAACCCTTCAAGCTCAAAAACCATAACGCGAGGAGCCGCCCATGGCAATGCAGGTAAACAAAATGATCGTGGGTGCGGATGTCGCAAAAGCCGAATTAGTGATTCATCACGATGATCGTGATGAAATTATCAGGCTGAAAAATACCAAGCCCGAAATCAAAAGATGGCTAAAGCAACAGCCCCTCGGCACTGCAATCGCTGTTGAGGCGACCAATGTCTACCATCTGGACCTGGTTGAGCTAGCCCATGGCTTCGGTTTCGACGTTTATGTCATCGATGGTTTCCAACTGAGCAACTACAGGAAAA
>NZ_JAETZZ010000046.1 GCF_022627325.1 Pseudomonas putida | reverse complement strand
ATCACCGGACTTTCCAGCAGCCGATCACGCATCAGGTTCAACAGCGGCTGGAAGTATTTACTGCACTGGATCACCCAACGCGCCAGGGTTTGTCGTGGAACCTCGATGCCGTGGCGGGACAGCACACTTTCAAACCTGTGTAGCGGCAAGCCATCGACGTACTTGGTCGTCAGCAGCATGGCCAGCACGCTTGGGCTGGCCATGCTTTTTTCGATTAGCTGGGCGGGCTTGTCAGCAGTGACAGGAGCAGTCTCGCAACCACGGCAGCCATAGATCTTGCGCACGTGTTTGAGTACGCGGATCTGCATCGGCACGATATCGAGCTGCTCGCTGGTTTCTTCGCCG
>NZ_JAETZZ010000045.1 GCF_022627325.1 Pseudomonas putida | reverse complement strand
GCCTGGTGCTGAGCGCCACTGGCGATGTCGCTGAAGGCGGTCAGATCGTTTACACCGCCACGCTGAGCAACCCGGCGGGCACGGCGATGACCGTGACCTTGAGCAACGGCGCGACCATCAATATCGCCGCCGGCCAGACCTCCGGTACGGTCTCTGTTCCGGCCCCGGCCGATGACGTCTACAAAGACGCCGGCCAGGTCAAAGTCACCGTTACTGGTACCACCGGTGGCGACTTCGAGAATCTTGCGGTCAATCCGGCTGAGGCCGTAACCAACGTCAGCGATACGCTCGATACCAGCACGGTGACCCTGACCGCCACTCCAAGCGTGGTCGAGGGCGGTACTGTGGTGTACACCGCCTCGGTGTCGG
>NZ_JAETZZ010000044.1 GCF_022627325.1 Pseudomonas putida | reverse complement strand
GTCCTGATCGTTTCCAACCTCAAGCGCAGGTTTCCTTTGCCTGACCTCCTTAAGCTGGTCGAATTGGCGCGCAGCACCTTCTACTACCAGCTCAAAGCTCTGCAGAAGCCAGAACGGCATGCTGAGCTCAAGGCATTGGTCAAGCGCGTCTATCACGAGCAGAAAGGGCTTTATGGCTATCGCCGTATCGCCCTGGTAATCAGGAAGGAAAAGCGGGTGAACAAGAAGGTCGTTGAACGGCTGATGGCCGAGCAGGGGTTGAAATCAGTAGTGCGCCCGAAGAAATACCGCTCCTATCGAGGCGCTGTCGGCAAAGTGGCAGCGAATGTGCTGGAGCGCAATTTTGTCGCGCAACGGCCGAACCAGAAGTGGGTAACCGACGTTACCGAGTTCAAGG
>NZ_JAETZZ010000043.1 GCF_022627325.1 Pseudomonas putida | reverse complement strand
TCGAGCGTATCGCTGACGTTAGTTATGGCTTCAGCCGGATTGACTGCGAGGTTCTCGAAGTCACCACCGGTGGTGTCGGTGATGGTGGCTTTGACCTGGCCGGCGTCTTTGTAAACGTCATCCGCCGGGGCTGGAACAGAGACCGTGCCAGAGGTCTGGCCGGCCGCGATATTGATGGTCGCGCCGTTGCTCAGAGTCACGGTCATCGCCGTGCCGGCTGGATTGCTCAAGGTCGCGGTGTAGACGATCTGACCGCCTTCAGCGACATCGCCGGTGGCACTCAGCACCAGGTTGGTGGTCGCCTGAGTAGCCGGGCTGTCGGTGACCGTGGTGGTTGGAGTACCTGCGGTATCCAGCTTCTCGTAATTACCGCCGTCGACCTTGGTAATGCTGTTGGTCAGCGGTGCGTTA
>NZ_JAETZZ010000042.1 GCF_022627325.1 Pseudomonas putida | reverse complement strand
AGCTCACAGCGATTACAGCCTACCTGGATGGCAGCAACGGTTTCCGAAAGGTGGCTAAACACTTCGGTATCGATTTCAGTCTGCTTCGACGCTGGGTGGCCAGTTATCAGGCCAATAATGGCGCTGGTACAGGCTCGCATGGGCAGCGCTATACCAATGATTTCAAACGGCAGGTGCTCAGCTACATGCACGAGCACCGGCTTTCGCTGCGCCAGACCGCTGCCCATTTTGGCCTCGGGCAGTCCTCTCGGATAGGCTTTTGGCAACGGCAGTACTACAGTGGCAGTCTTACCCCCTCTATTGCCATCAAGCCAAGTAAGCCAAACAACGTGCCGAAGAAGATCAAGCCTGCCATACCCGCCGATACCAATGATGATCAGAAGTCTCGAGATCAGCTGTTGGCTGAACTTGAGTACCTGCGCATGGAGAACGCTGTTCTAAAGGAGCTCAAGGCTCTGCGCGAGGAAAAGGAGCGAATACGCGGGCA
>NZ_JAETZZ010000041.1 GCF_022627325.1 Pseudomonas putida | reverse complement strand
ACCACGGTGTGATTCATGACTGGGGTGAAGTCGTAACAAGGTAGCCGTAGGGGAACCTGCGGCTGGATCACCTCCTTAATCGACGACATCAGCCTGCTGATGAGCTCCCACACGAATTGCTTGATTCATTGTCGAAGACGATCAAGACCCTATATAGGTCTGTAGCTCAGTTGGTTAGAGCGCACCCCTGATAAGGGTGAGGTCGGCAGTTCAAATCTGCCCAGACCTACCAATATGCGGGGCCATAGCTCAGCTGGGAGAGCGCCTGCCTTGCACGCAGGAGGTCAGCGGTTCGATCCCGCTTGGCTCCACCACTTCTGCTGTACCTTGATCAAACTCAGAAATGAGCATTCGCTTCGAATGTTGATTTCTGACTTTTGTCAGATCGTTCTTTAAAAATTCGGATATGTGATAGAAATAGACTGAACACCAGTTTCACTGCTGGTGGATCAGGCTAAGGTAAAATTTGTGAGTTCTGCTCGAAAGAGCAACATGCGAATT
>NZ_JAETZZ010000040.1 GCF_022627325.1 Pseudomonas putida | reverse complement strand
TTTCGAGCAGAACTCACAAATTTTACCTTAGCCTGATCCACCAGCAGTGAAACTGGTGTTCAGTCTATTTCTATCACATATCCGAATTTTTAAAGAACGATCTGACAAAAGTCAGAAATCAACATTCATCACCGAATGTTCATTTCTAAGTTCTGAAAGCTGTACAACCTGAAAGAGTGGTGGAGCCAAGCGGGATCGAACCGCTGACCTCCTGCGTGCAAGGCAGGCGCTCTCCCAGCTGAGCTATGGCCCCGTATTTTCTAGGCCGCACCAAGTAATTGGTAGGTCTGGGCAGATTTGAACTGCCGACCTCACCCTTATCAGGGGTGCGCTCTAACCAACTGAGCTACAGACCTATAACAGGGTCGCGTTACAGCATCGTCTTTATACAAAGAATCAAGCAATTCGTGTGGGAGCTCATCAGCAGGCTGATGTCGTCGATTAAGGAGGTGATCCAGCCGCAGGTTCCCCTACGGCTACCTTGTTACGACTTCACCCCAGTCATGAATCACACCGTGGT
>NZ_JAETZZ010000004.1 GCF_022627325.1 Pseudomonas putida | reverse complement strand
GCCTCTGGCTAACACTTCCCCTTGCCGGGTGTGTAGAGGACTTTCACCTCCAAGTCACCCACTCGGCCACCACAGCCAAGCGGGTTGCGCTGACGCGCAACGCGCCATGCCTGGCGCACAACAAAAACGCCCCGAGGTCATCGGGGCGTTTTGCATACTGGCATTGAATGCTTACTGGAACAGTGACTCACTGGACAAGCCATTCTTCTCCAGGATCTCACGCAGGCGCTTGAGCCCCTCTACCTGGATTTGCCGCACCCGCTCACGGGTAAGGCCGATTTCAAGGCCTACATCTTCCAAGGTGCTGCTCTCGTGCCCCCGTAGACCAAAACGGCGTACCACCACCTCGCGCTGCTTGTCGGTGAGCTCGCCCAGCCACTGATCGATGCTCTGAGACAGGTCGTCATCCTGCAGCAGTTCGCACGGGTCGGTCGGCCGATCGTCGGTGAGTGTATCGAGCAGGGTCTTGTCCGAATCTGGCCCGAGCGAAACATCCACCGACGATACCCGCTCGTTCAGACCAAGCATGCGCTTGACCTCGGCAACGGGCTTTTCCAGCAGGGTGGCAATCTCTTCGGGGGAAGGCTCGTGGTCAAGCTTTTGGGTCAACTCCCGCGCGGCACGCAGGTAGACGTTGAGCTCCTTGACGACATGGATCGGCAGGCGAATGGTGCGGGTCTGGTTCATGATCGCCCGCTCGATGGTCTGGCGGATCCACCACGTCGCGTAGGTCGAGAAACGGAAACCGCGTTCTGGGTCGAACTTCTCGACTGCTCGAATCAACCCCAGGTTGCCCTCCTCGATCAGGTCAAGCAAGGACAGGCCGCGATTCACGTAACGGCGGGCGATTTTAACGACCAGGCGCAGGTTGCTTTCGATCATGCGCTTGCGCCCGGCTGGATCGCCCTTCTGCGACAAGCGCGCGAAATGCACTTCCTCTTCCGGCGAAAGCAGAGGCGAGAAACCAATCTCGTTGAGATACAACTGGGTGGCATCGAGCGCCCGGCTGTAATCGATATATTTATGCTGCTTGAGCGTAGAGCCTGATTTAGCCTTGGTCCGAACCGACGGTACAGCAGGTTCGTCTGACACCACATCCGTTTCCAAAACGATGCCCGTCTCCATCAGGAGCACGTCATCGTCGATGTCAAACTCCGGCGCTTCTTTATTGAGAGCCATTGTTATAGTCCTTTGCTGAGTTCGAACTCAGACTCGAGCGGCGCCTGCATCCCTGGCATCGCTGGAGCCTCTCCCCTCTACCTCAGAGGAACAGGCCGGGAACAACAATCAACGACGTGGCAGGAACTGGAGTGGATCGACGGGTTTGCCCTGGCGGCGAATCTCGAAATGCAGCTTCACCCGATCAGTGCCCGTGGACCCCATTTCAGCAATCGACTGCCCTGCCTTGACCTGCTGCCCCTCCCGAACCAACAGCCTGCGGTTGTGACCGTAGGCACTGACGTAGGTATCGCTGTGCTTGATGATGATCAGTTCGCCGTAGCCCCGCAAGCCACTCCCGGCGTAGACCACCGCACCATCAGACGCAGCAAAAACAGGCTGTCCCAAATCACCGGCGATATCAATGCCTTTATTCAAACTACCGTTTGAAGCGAATTTTCCAATCAGCACGCCATTTGCAGGCCAGGTCCAACCGCCCACCGCGCGCTCTGCGGCGGGCACCGTGGTAACCACCGGAGTAGGCGTGGTTCGCGTTGTTGGCGTCGTTTTCCCGCCGCTGGCGGGGGTCGTGATAGGTTTTCCAACAGGCCGACGAATGACCGTCGTCTTGCTCGAAGAAGAGGGGCTGGACACCACTGTTGTGCTGCCGGTAGCGCCGCTGCTGAAGCGGATCGCCTGACCTGGCCGGATGGTGTAAGGCGCAGAGATGCCATTGCGGGCTGCGAGCTCCTTGTAGTCCCAGCCGTAGCGAAAGGCAATGGAGAACAACGTATCGCCAGGCTTGACCACATACTGCCCGGAGGTCACCGTCGGCCGCTTGGGCGCCGCATTGCTGCGATCGACCACGCGTGCGCCGCCCGAGCCGGTGCTTGAGCAACCAGTCAGCAGGGCGCCCATGGCCAGTGCAATCACCAGAAGCTTGAAACTCAACCAATCCCTGCGCTGCCGAATGACTGTGTGCCCCACCCGCGCTCCCCTCATGGTGCCGAAAATCGAAAATACGCAAAGAAATGCAATAATGTTGCAATTATAACCGAGCGCGACTGTATTGGCAGGCTCGGCCACAGGCTCGGTGAAGAGCCGGGATGCCCCGCCAGATAGACAGGGCAATGCGGCAAGAATTCGTCGCCAGCACAAATATTCCCTGCAGCTCAGGCCACCGGGCCATTGAGCAGCGGTACGAAGCGCACGGCGCCCAGTACACGGCGGGAGAAGCCTTGCTCCTCACGCACGATCAGCATCAGCTGCTGGACTTCGCCAGCAGGGCCTACCGGGATGACCATTCGCCCCCCGGGAGCCAGCTGGTCGAGCAGTGCCTGTGGCACTTCTGGCGCCACGGCGGTAACGATGATGCCGTTGTAGGGAGCCAGCGCCTGCCAGCCGTCGCACCCATCCCCCCAACGGAACACCACGTTGCGCAGGTTCAGTTCGACCAGGCGTTCTTTGGCCCGGTCCTGCAACACCTTGATGCGCTCCACCGAAAATACCCGCTCCACCAATTGGGCAAGGATGGCCGTCTGGTAACCGGACCCGGTTCCGATCTCCAGCACCTTGTCCAGCGGCCCGGCCTCCAGTAGCAGCTCACTCATGTGTGCAACCATGAAAGGCTGGGAGATGGTCTGATTGTGCCCGATCGGCAGCGCAGTATCTTCGTAGGCACGATGGGCCAGGGCCTCATCGACGAACAGATGGCGCGGCGTACGGCGGATGGCATCGAGCACCTTGGGATTCGATACGCCCTCTTCGCACAGGCGCTGGATCAGCCGCTCGCGGGTACGCTGGGAAGTCATACCGATACCCCGGCGCTGCAGATCGTCCTGTTCGCGCATCAGAGCACGCCCTCCAGCCAACCATGAAGCTGCTCGAAAGCATCGTTGAAGGTGCGGTCCAGTTGCAGCGGGGTGATCGACACATAACCTTGCATCACCGCGTGGAAGTCGGTACCCGGGCCACCGTCTTCGGCATCACCGGCCACGGCAATCCAGTAACCTTCCTTGCCACGCGGGTTGACCACCTTGGTCGGTGCCGCCGCCCGCGCCCGGTGACCGAGACGGGTAACCTGTATGCCACGGATGTGTTCCAGCGGCAGGTTGGGAATATTGACATTGAGGACCGTACGCGGCGGCAGCTCCAGGCGTGACTGCGCCTCGACCAGGCGGCGGGCGATGAACGCGGCGCTCGGCAGATTGTCGGGCAGACGCGACAGTAATGAAAATGCCAACGAGGTACCGCCGAGGAAGCGCCCCTCCAGCGCGGCCGCAACCGTGCCGGAATAGATCACGTCATCACCCAGATTGGCACCGAGGTTGATACCCGATACCACCATGTCCGGTGTTTCCGGCAACAGGCCATTGAGCCCCAGGTGCACGCAATCGGTAGGCGTGCCATTGAGGCTGATGAAGCCGTTGGCCAGGGTTTGCGGGTGCAACGGCCTGTCCAGCGTCAGCGAACTGCCGGCGCCGCTCTTGTCTTGGTCCGGGGCGATCACCACGCACTCGGCATAATCCACCAGCGCACCGTGTAGCGCGGCGAGGCCAGGTGCCGTAACACCGTCGTCATTCGAAATCAGAATACGCATGGGCTGTCCGTCTGCCCTGCCGGCACCAGATCGACGAGTTCGCGCACCACCACGGTGGCGAAGCATCCGGCCGGAAGGACGAATTCCAGTTGCAGGTTATCAGGCTCCGGATAATGCCACGTAAGGCCGCCAATAGGGAGCCGCAGGATGCGCCGTTCGTGACTCATGCCTGCATTGGCCAGCCATTGGCACAGCGCTGCATGCTGCTCGCCTATCGCCGTCTCCAGTGCCAAGGCCGCGCCGGCCGCAGGAGACGGGCCTTCGCCCCACATTGGCCCGGTAGGATGCAGGTCCAGAATGGCCAAGCGGGGATCTGAACATTCCAGTTCACCCGCCGAAAAAAAACTACGGCTATCGGTGAATGCCAGCAGATCACCGACCTGGGCCTGCTGCCAGCTACCGTCAGCAACACGGGCGGCCAGAACCTGGTTGAACAGGTAGCTGCGGGCAGCCGAGAGCAACCGCGAACGCACGTTGCGCTGCTCGGGCAGGGCTTTGCGGGCAGCCCAGTGCTGGGCATCCTGGACGTTGCCGCCGCCATGCCCGAAACGCTGGCCGCCGAAGTAATTCGGCACACCCTGCTGCTTAAGCGTCTGCAGGCGGGCATCGAGGGCAGCATGATCAGCCGCCAGGGCCCTGAGGCGCAGTGTGAAGCCATTGGCCGAATGGGCGCCGCGCTGCAGCTTGCGCTGGTGGCGCACCTGTTTGAGCACGCGCAGGGTGGCATCTTCGGCACGCGACAGGTCAGGGTCTGCCTTGCCCGGCAGGTGCAGGCTGAACCACTGGCGCGTCAGGGCCTGGCGGTCCTTGAGGCCGGCATAACTGATCGAACGCACCGGCACGCCTGCGGCTCGCGCCAGGCGGCGGGCAGCTTCTTCGGTGTTGAGGTCACGCTTCTCCACCCACAGCCATAGGTGCTCACCTTGGCCCGAGAGCGGGATGTCCAGCACCTCGTCGACCTGGAAATCTTCGGCCACAGCCTTGAGTCTCGCAGTGCCCAGGGGTTGGCCCGATGCGCGCGGGCCCAGCAGTTCCACTTCGGTCATGCTGGCAGCAGCAGGGCGACCGCGTGCACGGCAATACCCTCCTCGCGGCCGGTGAAGCCCAGTTTTTCGGTGGTGGTGGCCTTGACGTTGACCTGGTCGAGCTCGACCTGCAGGTCTTCGGCGATCCGTTGCCGCATGGTTTCGATATGCGGGGCCATTTTTGGCGCCTGGGCAACGATGGTGGCGTCGACATTACCGACTTTCCAGCCTTTGGCCTGGACGATGCCGACCACATGGCGCAGCAGCGCACGGCTGTCGGCACCCTTGAATTGGGGATCGGTATCGGGGAAGTGCTTGCCAATGTCACCCAGCCCCGCCGCGCCAAGCAAGGCATCGCTCAGGGCATGCAGCAGCACGTCACCGTCGGAATGGGCCAGGAGGCCGTATTTGTGGGGGATACGCACCCCACCCAGGGTAATGAAATCACCGTCGCAAAAACGGTGCACATCGTAGCCGTGGCCAATACGCATAGAAAAACGCCCTGATTGAGTCAGGGCGTGATTCTACCTGCATTTGCAGCTGCAAGCTGCAAGCTACGAGCCGCAAGCAAAAAGCAGGCGCTGCGCCAACGCACTGCCTTACAGCTCGTAGCTTGCAGCTTGAAGCTTGAAGCTTGAAGCTTGCAGCTTGCCCCCCTACCCCCGCCCCAGTGCCACGGCGTGATGGCGCAGATGCTCATCGATGAAGCTGGCGATGAAGTAATAGCTATGGTCATAGCCAGGTTGCAGCCGCAGGTCCAAGGCATGCCCCCCTTTGCGGGCCGCCTGCTCCAACGCTTCAGGCTTGAGCTGCGTGGCCAGGAAGTCGTCACGATCGCCTTGATCGACCAGCAATGGCGGGCATTGGCCCGCTGGCGTCTCGGCAAGCAGCACACTGGCATCCCACTCACGCCAGCGCGTCCGGTCTTCCCCTAGGTAACGGCTGAACGCCTTTTCACCCCAAGGGCAATCCATCGGATTGCTGATCGGTGAAAATGCCGACACCGAGCGATAGCGCCCCGGGTTGCGCAGGGCGCAGACCAGCGCGCCGTGCCCACCCATGGAGTGGCCACTGATGCTGCGCTGATCCGAGGCCGGGAAGTGCGCTTCGATCAGCTCTGGCAGCTCCTTGACCACATAATCGTGCATGCGGTAGTGCTGCGCCCAAGGCTGCTGGGTGGCGTTGAGGTAAAAGCCGGCGCCCAGGCCGAAGTCCCAGGCACCGTCAGGGTCGCCTGGCACCTGCTCGCCACGCGGGCTGGTATCGGGCGCGACGATGATCAGGCCAAGCTCGGCGGCCAGGCGCTGGGCGCCGGCCTTCTGCATGAAGTTCTCGTCGGTGCACGTCAGGCCGCTGAGCCAGTACAGCACGGGCAGCTTTTCGCCCTGTTCGGCCTGCGGCGGCAGGTAAACGGCGAACACCATGTCGCAACCCAGCACCTTGGAGTGATGCCGGTAACGCTTGTGCCAGCCGCCGAAGCTTTTCTGGCAGGAGATGTTATCCAGGCTCATGGCTCACCTCAGAAGTGGATCACGCTGCGGATGCTCTTGCCTTCATGCATCAGGTCGAACGCCTTGTTGATATCCTCCAGGCCCATGGTATGGGTGATGAAGGTATCCAGCGGAATCTCGCCCTTCTCGGCCATTTCCACGTAGCTTGGCAGTTCGGTACGGCCGCGTACGCCACCGAAAGCAGACCCGCGCCAGACGCGACCGGTCACCAACTGGAACGGGCGAGTGGCGATTTCCTGGCCGGCGCCGGCGACACCGATGATCACCGACTCACCCCAACCCTTGTGGCAGCATTCCAGGGCCGCGCGCATCAGTTGCACGTTGCCGATACATTCGAACGAAAAGTCCACGCCACCATCGGTAAGGTCGACGATCACTTCCTGGATCGGGCGATCGTACTCTTTCGGGTTGATGCAGTCGGTGGCACCCAGTTGGCGAGCGATCTCGAACTTGGCTGGGTTGATGTCGATGGCGATGATGCGCGAGGCCTTGGCCTTGACTGCACCGATGATCGCTGACAGGCCGATGCCGCCCAGGCCGAAGACGGCGACGGTGTCACCGGGTTTGACCTTGGCAGTGTTCAGCACCGCACCGATGCCGGTGGTGACGCCGCAACCTAGCAGGCAGACCTTTTCCAGCGGCGCTTCCTTCTGGATCTTGGCGACGGAAATTTCCGGCAGCACGGTGTACTCGGAGAAGGTCGAGGTGCCCATGTAGTGGAACAGCTGCTGGCCCTTGTACGAGAAACGGGTGGTGCCGTCCGGCATCAGTCCTTTGCCCTGGGTGGCCCGTATGGCCTGGCACAGGTTGGTCTTGCCCGAGCGGCAGAATTTGCACTGACCACACTCAGGGGTATACAGCGGGATCACGTGATCACCGACCGCCACGGAGGTGACGCCCTCACCTACCGCCTCGACGATCGCGCCACCTTCATGGCCCAAAATCGACGGGAAGATACCTTCCGGGTCGGCACCCGACAGGGTATAGGCATCGGTGTGGCAAACGCCGCTGGCGACCACGCGCAGGAGCACTTCGCCAGCCTTGGGCATGGCTACGTCCACCTCGACGATTTCCAGCGGTTTTTTAGCCTCGAAGGCTACAGCGGCACGGGACTTGATCATCAACGTTCTCCAGACAAAGGGTCAGTTCAGGCAGGCAGTGTAATTCAGCTTGTTTTGATGAATAATCGCGACCAAGACAAAACATTATTGCTGTATAGGGACAATCCATGACCAGCCGCTGGGAGGGCATCGATGAATTCGTAGCGGTGGCCGAATTGGGCCAATTCACGGCTGCAGCCGAACGCATGGGCGTATCGTCGTCGCATATAAGCCGGCAAATCGCCCGCCTGGAGGAGCGCCTGCAAACGCGCCTGCTGTATCGCAGTACGCGCCGCGTGACCCTGAGTGAAGCCGGGCAGACATTCCTGCAACATTGCCAACGCCTGCAAGATGGCCGTGAAGAAGCGCTGCGTGCCGTAGGCGATCTGGCCAGCGAACCCAAGGGGCTACTGCGCATGACCTGCGCGGTGGCTTATGGCGAGCGCTTCATCGTGCCGCTGGTGACCCGCTTCATGACGCTGTATCCACAGTTGCGGGTCGAGGTGGAGTTGAGCAACCGCACGCTGGACCTGCTGCACGAAGGCATGGACCTGGCGATTCGTCTGGGGCGCCTTGCCGATTCAAGGTTGGTGGCGACGCGCCTGGCGCCTCGGCGCATGTATCTGTGCGCTTCACCCGCCTACCTTGAACGCTACGGCCGTCCGCACAGCCTTTCGGAATTGGCCCGGCACAACTGCCTGGTGGGCAGCTCGGACCTGTGGGCGCTGCAACAGGACGGACGCGAGATCAGCCAGCGGGTGCAGGGCAACTGGCGGTGCAACAGTGGCCAGGCGGTGCTGGATGCCGCTTTGCTGGGGATAGGGCTGTGCCAGTTGCCGGATTACTACGTGCTGGAACACCTCAACAGCGGCGCGCTGGTGTCGTTACTGGAGGCGCATCAGCCGCCCAATACGGCGGTGTGGGCGCTGTACCCGCAGCAGCGGCACCTGTCGCCCAAGGTCCGGCGGCTGGTGGACTATCTCAAGGAAGGGTTAGCGGGGATGCCGGAGTACCGAACGGTCTGACAGTTTGCCGGGGGCCGCTTTTCGGCCCCGGTAACCTCAACGCCGCCCTGCCCACCGCTGGCGCAGCCACTCCAGGTCTTCCGGGCGGGTCACCTTGATGTTGTCGCTGCGCCCTTCGATCAGCCGCGGCGCCTGGCCGGACCACTCGATGGCCGAAGCTTCATCGGTGACTACCACATCGGACACCAGGCACTCGGCCAACGCCCGGTGCAAAGCACCAAGGCGGAACATCTGAGGCGTGAACGCCTGCCAGATGGTACTGCGATCCACGGTCGCACTGACCCGGCCATCGACATCGGCGCGCTTTAGCGTGTCACGCGCTGGCACCGCCAGCAGCCCGCCTACAGGGTCATCCGCCAACTGCGACAACAGACGGTCAAGATCGGTGCGTGCCAGGTTTGGCCGCGCCGCATCGTGCACCAGCACCCAGTCAGTGTCCGGCACACCTTGGGCATGCAACAGCAACAACGCGTTGAGCACCGAGTCGGCACGCTCACGCCCACCCGGCGCACGCTGGATGCGAGGATCGCTGGCGCAGCGCAAGCCAGGCCAGTAAGGATCATCCGCAGCAATGCTGACCACCACGCCCTTGAGCGTCGGATGGCCAAGAAAACAGTCGAGGCTATGCTCGAGAACGGTCTGCCCGCCCAATTGCAAATACTGCTTCGGGCGGTCTGCAGCCATGCGGGCACCTACACCCGCAGCAGGAATCACGGCCCAGAAGGCCGGTAGGGTTTCGATCATTTTTGCGGCAGCTGGAAGAGGGTTTCACCCTCTTTGACCATCCCCAATTCGTGACGAGCCCGTTCTTCAACGGTCTCCATACCTTTTTTCAATTCCAGGACCTCGGCATAGAGCACGCGATTACGCTCCAGCAGCCGCTCGTTTTCGGCATGCTGCTCGTCGATCTGCTGCTTGAGCTCAGCCACTTGCGCCAGGCTGCCGTTACCCACCCACAGGCGGTACTGCAGGCCACCAAGCAGCAGGAGCAGGACAAGGAACAACCAATAGGGACTGCGCATCAAGGTATCCAGGTTAAAAAGACCGCCGCGAAAAGGCAGACCTCAAATAGCACGAAGCCTGGCCGAGGCCAGGCTTCGTCGACAGAAACCCGCATCATGTGTCAGAAATTTCAGTATGAAAGTTCCGACAGCTTCGGTTGCTGTCTTTTTACCATCTCTTGCTTAGCCGCGAAACTCGGCACGACCGCGGTAAACCGCTTTGGCGCCCAGTTGTTCTTCGATGCGCAGCAACTGGTTGTACTTGGAGACGCGGTCGGAACGGCACAGCGAGCCAGTCTTGATCTGGCCAGCGGCGGTACCCACAGCCAGGTCGGCAATGGTCGAGTCTTCGGTTTCACCGGAGCGGTGCGAGATCACGGCGGTGTAGCCAGCGGCCTTGGCCATCTGGATGGCTTCCAGGGTTTCGGTCAGCGAACCGATCTGGTTGAACTTGATCAGGATCGAATTACCGATGCCCTTCTCGATGCCTTCCTTGAGGATCTTGGTGTTGGTCACGAACAGGTCGTCACCGACAAGCTGTACCTTCTCGCCGATCTTGTCGGTGAGAATCTTCCAGCCCGCCCAATCGGACTCATCCAGGCCGTCTTCGATCGAGATGATCGGGAAGCGCTCGGTGAGGCCTTTCAGGTAGTCGGCAAAGCCTTCGGCGTCGAACGACTTGCCTTCGCCAGACAGGTTGTACTTGCCGTCTTCGTAGAATTCGGAGGCCGCGCAGTCGAGGGCCAGGGTCACGTCGGTACCCAGCTTGTAACCAGCTTTTTCCACGGCTTCAGCGATAGCGCCCAGGGCGTCTTCGTTGGAAGCCAGGTTCGGCGCGAAGCCACCTTCGTCACCCACTGCAGTGTTCAGGCCACGGGCCTTGAGCACAGCCTTGAGGTGATGGAAGATCTCGGTGCCCATGCGCAGGCCATCGGAGAAGGTCTTGGCGCCAACCGGCTGCACCATGAACTCCTGGATGTCGACGTTGTTGTCGGCGTGCTCGCCACCGTTGATGATGTTCATCATCGGAACCGGCATCGAGTACTGACCTGGGGTGCCGTTCAGGTTGGCGATGTGCGCGTACAGCGGCAGGTCCTGGTCCTGGGCAGCAGCTTTCGCGGCAGCCAGGGAAACCGCCAGGATGGCGTTGGCGCCCAGCTTGGCCTTGTTCTCGGTACCGTCCAGTTCGATCATGGCGCGGTCCAGGGCCTTCTGGTCCGAAGGGTCCTTGCCCAGCAGCAGGTCACGGATCGGGCCGTTGATGTTGCCAACAGCTTTCAGCACGCCCTTGCCCATGTAACGGCTCTTGTCGCCATCACGCAGCTCCAGCGCTTCGCGCGAGCCGGTGGAAGCACCGGACGGCGCGCAAGCGCTGCCGATGATGCCGTTGTCGAGCAGTACATCGGCTTCCACGGTGGGGTTGCCACGCGAATCGAGAACTTCACGACCTTTGATGTCGACGATTTTTGCCATTGTTGTAAGCACTCCAGAATTGACGAAAACAACGCAGCTTTAGGAAATTCTTGCCTTGCACCAGGCGTAAATGCAGCAGGCAGGCCTGGCAGAAGCAGCCCCTGACCTGTGAGTCAGGGGCAGAACGGACGGTACTTTACCCGAGAAATGAGCGTTGCGCGGTTTATACCGTCGGAAAACTCACCAAGCCTGGGCTCAGGCCTTGTTCTTCTGTGCCAGGGCAGCCTTGACGAAGCCACTGAACAGCGGGTGGCCATCACGCGGAGTCGAGGTGAACTCCGGGTGGAACTGGCAGGCGACGAACCACGGGTGGTCCTTGGACTCGACCACTTCAACCAGCGCACCGTCTTCGGAACGACCCGAGACCACCAGGCCGGCATCGACCAGTTGCGGCAGCAGGTTGTTGTTCACTTCGTAGCGGTGGCGATGGCGCTCGGTGATCACGTCCTTGCCATAGCAGTCATGTACCTTGGAGCCGGCTGCCAGTTGGCAATCCTGCGCGCCCAGGCGCATGGTGCCACCCAGGTCGGAGGCTTCGGTACGGGTCTCGACGGCGCCGGTGGCATCGGCCCACTCGGTGATCAAGCCAACGACCGGGTGGCCGCTGTTGCGATCGAACTCGGTGGAGTTGGCGTCTTGCCAGCCCATCACGTTGCGGGCGAATTCGATCACGGCAACCTGCATGCCCAGGCAGATACCCAGGTACGGCACCTTGTTCTCACGGGCATACTGCACCGCGGTGATCTTGCCTTCCACGCCACGCAGGCCGAAACCGCCCGGTACCAGGATGGCGTCTGCGCCTTCGAGCAGGCTGGTGCCCTGGTTCTCGATATCTTCGGAATCGATGTAGCGCAGGTTGACCTTGGTGCGGTTGGTGATGCCGGCGTGGCTCATCGCTTCGATCAGCGACTTGTACGCGTCCAGCAGCTCCATGTATTTGCCGACCATGGCGATGGTCACTTCGTGCTCAGGGTTGAGCTTGGCGTCGACTACCTTGTCCCACTCGGACAGGTCGGCGCTGCTGCACTGCAGGCCGAAGCGCTCGACGACGAAATCGTCCAGGCCCTGGGCATGCAGAATGCCTGGGATCTTGTAGATGGTGTCGGCGTCTTCAAGGGCAATCACCGCACGCTCTTCAACGTTGGTGAACTGGGCGATCTTGCGGCGCGACGAGCTGTCGATCGGGTGGTCGGAGCGGCAGACCAGTACATCAGGCTGCAGGCCGATGGAGCGCAGCTCCTTGACCGAGTGCTGAGTCGGCTTGGTCTTGGTCTCACCAGCGGTGGCGATGTACGGCACCAGCGTCAGGTGCATCAGCATCGCGCGCTTGGCGCCGACTTCGAAACGCAACTGGCGGATCGCCTCGAGGAACGGTTGCGACTCGATGTCGCCCACGGTGCCACCGATTTCCACCAGGGCCACATCGGCATCGCCGGCGCCCTTGATGATGCGGCGCTTGATCTCGTCGGTGATATGCGGGATGACCTGGATGGTCGCGCCAAGGTAATCACCACGACGCTCTTTGCGCAGCACGTGCTCGTAGATGCGGCCGGTGGTGAAGTTGTTGTTCTGGGTCATGGTCGTGCGGATGAACCGCTCGTAGTGGCCCAGGTCGAGGTCGGTCTCGGCGCCGTCGTGGGTGACGAATACTTCACCGTGCTGGAACGGACTCATGGTGCCAGGATCGACGTTGATGTACGGATCCAGCTTGAGCATGGTGACCTTTAGCCCCCGCGCTTCCAGGATGGCCGCCAGGGAAGCCGAGGCAATGCCTTTCCCCAATGAAGAAACAACACCGCCCGTGACGAATATGTAGCGCGTCATGAAAAACCCTAGAAGTCTGCGTTAAGGCGGCCAGCGCCGCCGGAGAAAGCGAAGGAAGGCCGAAGCCCCCGATCACCTGCGTCAATCACAGTGCATCTCGAAAAACTGCCGCGCCTGTACAGACCAGGGTCATCCCCGGCATGGAGTTCGCTCGTCATTTCCAGAATCAGCCCAGCAAAAAACTGCGTGGTAATCGGCAACTGCCGTGTTTCCGAGGAACGCACAGAAGTTGTATCAAGAAGGGAGGGTAGTCTACCGGAATGTACCCTTCAGCTCAAACCTTGCGCGTTCGTCGGAGGCTGCCAGTGAAGCTGGCAATCGGCCTGCGCCAGTCGCGGCAGATTGGCCACTGCCAGCAAGCGCTCGCCACGATACAGCAATGGCAGGCGCGGTCGCACGAAGTGCGGGACGTGCGATTCGTTGAGCAGGCGCTTGAGGTCGCGCTTGCCACGGCCTGGTATGTCCAGCACTTCCCCGCCCTGGCGATAGGCGATGCGCAAATCGCCTTCCGGGGCGCCCTGCAGGCTGACGCTGCCGTTCCCAGGCAACAGCAACGGGCTACCGGGCTTGTCCCAGCGCAGCGTTCCGCACACAGGCTGCAGCCAGTCGCCAGACAACCACCAGATCCGTCCGTGGCTGCGCTCGAGTTTGCCATCGGTCAGCTGCCAGGCAGGTTGGGCATCGACTGCCGCATCACGCAGAGCCGCCCACCCGGCCCAATGCCGGGTGTCGGGCAAACGGGTGCGCAAGCTCAACCAATACTGCAGGGCGTTGCGCTGACGGGCCGGCGACAGCGCCGCCAGGCTCGCTAGGTCAAGGGAGTCCACCGCAGACCACATGGCCGGCGCGCCCTCCTGGGCCAGGGCCAGGTCAGCCTGGGCCAGTTCATCGAGCAGCCCGAGCGCCTCCCCCAAGTGCCCGGCGGTGCGAGCCAGGGCCTGGCTGGCCTGCGGCCAACGCTGCTGCAGTAGCGGGAACACTTCAGCGCGCAAGAAATTGCGGGCAAAGGCCCTGTCTGCGTTGGATGGGTCTTCGGCCCAGATCAGCCCATGGCTTTGTGCATACGCGTGCAACTGCGCGCGAGAAACGTTGAGCAGCGGCCTGACCAGGTGGCCGCGCCCCAACGGACGCTGTTGCGGCATCGCCGCCAGGCCACGCAGGCCGGCACCACGCACAAGCCGGAACAGCAAGGTTTCGGCCTGGTCATCACAGTGCTGCCCCGTGAAAAGAACGTCGCCCGCGCCAAGAACGGTCTGGAATGCCGCATACCGAGCATCGCGCGCAGCCTGCTCCAGGCTCGCCTCGGCAGCGACCTGAACGTGGATGACGGTGAGTTCGATCCCGAGCCGCTCGCACACTGCGGTGCAATGGCTTGGCCAGGCATCGCCAGCGGGTTGCAGGCCGTGGTGGATGTGGATGGCATGCAGCGGAGGCGTTGCATGGATGCTGGCGTAGTCGGCCAGCCAGTGCAGAAGGACCGTGGAGTCGAGGCCACCGGAGAAAGCGATGTACCAGGCAGGGGCATTGAGCCAAGGGGTGAGGTTGATCATTGGCGCCTCACGCGGCTTGAAAGCGTGGGGGCGCTTGGCGCCCCCAGTGGTGCATCAGAGGCCGTAGCTCATCAGGCGCTCATAACGACGGGCCAGCAGCGTGTCGTTATCGAGCTTGCCGAGCATGTCCAGCTGCTGAACCAGGTCAGCGCGAATGCTTTCGGACATCTGCGCCGGGTCACGGTGGGCACCGCCCAGCGGTTCCTCGATGACCTTGTCGACGATGTTCAGGCTTTTCAGGCGCTCGGCGGTGATGCCCATGGCCTCGGCAGCGTCGGCGGCCTTGTCGGCGGTTTTCCACAGGATCGAGGCGCAACCCTCCGGCGAGATCACCGAGTACGTGGAGTACTGCAGCATGTTCAGCTGGTCGCACACACCGATGGCCAGTGCACCGCCGGAACCACCTTCACCGATGACGGTGGCGATGATCGGCGTCTTCAGCCGTGCCATGACACGCAGGTTCCAGGCGATCGCTTCGCTCTGGTTGCGTTCTTCTGCGTCGATGCCTGGGTATGCACCCGGGGTGTCGATGAAGGTCAGGATCGGCATCTTGAAGCGCTCGGCCATTTCCATCAGGCGGCAAGCCTTGCGGTAGCCTTCAGGGCGCGGCATGCCGAAGTTGCGGCGAACCTTTTCGCGCACTTCACGGCCCTTCTGGTGGCCGATGACCATGACCGGCCGGCCATCCAGGCGCGCGGTACCACCGACGATGGCGGCATCGTCGGAGAAGTGACGGTCACCGTGCAGCTCTTCGAACTCGGTGAAGATGTGCTCCAGGTAGTCCAGTGTGTACGGACGACGCGGGTGACGGGCCAGGCGGGCGATCTGCCAGCTGGTCAGGTTGCCGAAGATGCTTTCGGTCAGAGTGTTGCTCTTGTCTTGCAGACGGGCAATTTCATCGCTGATGTTCAGCGAGTTGTCGTTACCCACCAAACGCAGCCCTTCGATCTTGGCTTGCAGGTCGGCAATCGGCTGTTCGAAATCGAGAAAATTCGGGTTCATAGTCATCCGTCTTGGGTCTACGGCCAGGCGGCCGGCCGGTTGATCCGTTTGGCGCCCTACCTTAAGGGATCAGGCGCATTCAGGTCGAGATTAAATTTCGTCGGTTCAACGATATTGCAGGAAGACGTTCTCACGCCCGAACTGGTCACGCAGCGCCTGAATCAAGCCATCGGCCGGGTCGATCGACCACTGGTCGCCGAACTGCAGCATCGCCTTGGCGTCGCTGCCGGTGTACTCGAGGGTGATCGGGCAACCACCGCGATGGCGGGTGATCAGCTCGCCCAGCCAGTTCAGGCGATCGCCCTTGAGGGCTTCGTGGGTGATCTTCAGCCGCAGGCTCTCGGCAAGCTTGGTACGGGCATCCTCCATGGTCATCACCTGCTTGACGCGCAGGCGCAGGCCACCGGAGAAGTCGTCGTTGCTGACCTCACCCTCGACCACGACCATGGCATCGTTCTGCAACAACGCCTGAGCCCCCATGAAGGCATCGGCGAACAATGAGGCTTCGATGCGCCCGGAGCGGTCATCGAGGGTGACAAACCCCATCTTGTCGCCCTTCTTGTTCTTCATCACCCGCATCGCAATTATCATCCCGGCGATAGTCTGCGTTTCGCGGGAGGGTTTCAGGTCGATGATGCGCTGGCGGGCGAACCGGCGGATTTCCCCTTCATATTCATCGATCGGGTGGCCGGTGAGGTACACGCCAAGAGTATCCTTCTCGCCCTTCAGGCGCTCCTTGAGCGTCAGTTCACGCACCTTGCGGTGGTTGGCGTAGACATCGGAGTCCGCCTCGACGAACAGCCCACCGAACAGGTCCACGTGGCCGCTATCAGCGGTGCGTGCGGTCTGCTCTGCCGCCTTGATCGCCTCCTCGAGGGCCGACAGCAAGGTCGCGCGATTGATGTCGATACTGGCGTGGTACGCCTTGATCTCATCATGGAAGTGCGGGCCCAGCCGATCCAGGGCGCCACTGCGGATCAGCGCATCGAGTGTACGTTTGTTCACCCGCTTGAGGTCGACCCGCTCACAGAAGTCGAACAGATCCTTGAACGGGCCACCCTGGGCGCGTGCCTCGACAATCGCCTCCACCGGGCCTTCACCCACGCCTTTGATAGCGCCAAGGCCATAGATGATGCGGCCGTCGTCATTGACCGTGAACTTGAACTCCGAGGCATTCACGTCCGGGGCGTCGAGGCGCAGCTTCATGCTGCGCACTTCTTCGATCAGCACCACCACCTTGTCGGTGTTGTGCATGTCCGCTGACAACACCGCGGCCATGAACGGCGCCGGGTAATGAGTCTTGAGCCAGGCGGTCTGGTAAGACACCAGGCCGTAGGCCGCCGAGTGGGACTTGTTGAAGCCGTAACCGGCAAACTTTTCCACCAGGTCGAAGATGTTGCCGGCAAGGTCTGCATCGATGTTGTTGGCCACACAACCCTCGATGAAACCGCCGCGCTGCTTGGCCATTTCTTCAGGCTTTTTCTTACCCATGGCGCGGCGCAGCATGTCGGCGCCGCCCAGGGTGTACCCCGCCATGACCTGCGCAATCTGCATCACCTGCTCCTGATACAGGATGATGCCGTAGGTCGGCGCAAGAACAGGCTTGAGGCCTTCGTACTGGTAGTCCGCGTGTGGGTAGGCGAGTTCGGCGCGGCCGTGCTTGCGGTTGATGAAGTCGTCCACCATGCCCGATTGCAGGGGGCCTGGGCGGAACAACGCCACCAGTGCGATAAGGTCTTCCAGGCAGTCAGGCTTGAGCTTTTTGATCAGCTCTTTCATGCCCCGCGACTCGAGCTGGAACACCGCCGTGGTTTCGGCCTTCTGCAGCAACTCGTAGGTCTTGCGATCGTCCAGCGGGATGAAGTCGATGTTGACGTCGGGCAGGTTGTTCTTGGCCTGCTCGCGGTTGATCGTCTCCATGGCCCACTTGATGATGGTCAGGGTACGCAGGCCAAGGAAGTCGAACTTGACCAGGCCGGCGGCCTCGACATCGTCCTTGTCGAACTGGGTAACCAGGCCGCCGCCCTCTTCGTCACAGGCGATCGGCGAAAAATCGGTGAGCTTGGTCGGGGCGATGACCACACCACCGGCGTGCTTGCCGGTACCACGGGTGACACCTTCGAGCTTGAGCGCCATTTCCCAGATTTCGCGGGCGTCTTCGTCGCCCTTGAGGAAGTCGCGCAGGATCTCTTCCTGCTCGTAGGCCTTCTCCAGGGTCATGCCCACTTCGAACGGGATCATCTTCGACAGACGGTCAGCCAGGCCATAGGACTTACCCTGCACCCGCGCCACGTCGCGTACCACCGCCTTGGCGGCCATGGTCCCGAAGGTGATGATCTGGCTGACCGCGTTGCGCCCGTAGGCGTCGGCCACGTAGTCGATCACCCGGTCCCGGCCATCCATGCAGAAGTCGACGTCGAAGTCGGGCATGGAAACACGTTCAGGGTTCAGGAAACGTTCGAACAGCAGGTCATAGGCCAGAGGATCGAGGTCGGTGATCTTCAGTACGTAGGCCACCAGCGAGCCGGCACCCGAACCACGGCCAGGGCCTACCGGCACGCCGTTGTTCTTGGCCCACTTGATGAAGTCCATAACGATCAGGAAGTAACCCGGGAAACCCATCTGGATGATGATGTCCAGTTCGAATTTCAGGCGGTCCAGATAAACCTGGCGCTTCTCTTCGTAATTGGGCGTGGTCTCCTTGGGCCAGAGCACTGCCAGGCGCTCCTCCAGGCCTTCGTGCGAGACATGGCGCAAGTAGTCGTCGATCCCCATGCCATTGGGCGTGGGGAAATCCGGCAGGAAGTACTTGCCCAGCTGTACCTGTATGTTGCAGCGCTTGGCGATCTCGACGGTGTTGGCGATGGCGTCGGGCAGGTCGCTGAACAGCTCGGCCATTTCATCCGCGCTTTTGAGGTACTGCTGGTCGCTGTACATGCGCGGGCGACGCGGGTCGTCCAGGGTCCAGCCTTCACCGATGCACACGCGGCTTTCGTGGGCGTCGAAGTCCGATTGCTTGATAAAGCGCACATCATTGGTGGCCACCAGCGGCGCGCCGACCTTGTCGGCCAGCGCCACGGCAGCGTGCACGTACTCTTCGTCACCGGCACGATTGGTGCGCTGCACCTCGACGTAAAAACGCTCGGGGAACATGCCCATCCAGTCGTGTAGCAGCACCTCGGCCTCAGTGGCACGGCCGGCCATCAGCGCCATGCCGATATCGCCCTCCTTGCCAGCAGACAGGGCAATCAGGCCTTCGCTGGCCGAGGCGACCCATTCACGCTGAAGAATCACCAGGCCATTGCGTTGGCCGTCAGTCCAGCCTCGGGAGATCAGCTCGGTAAGGTTGCGGTAACCCTTGGGGTTCATCGCCAGGAAGCAGATACGCGACAGCGGCGCTTCAGGGTCGGCACCGGCCAGCCACAGGTCAGCACCGCAGATCGGCTTGATGCCCGCGCCCATGGCGGTCTTGTAGAACTTCACCAGCGCACACATGTTGCTCTGGTCGGTGATCGCCACCGCGGGCATGTTCATCCCGGCCAGCGCCTTGGCCAGCGGTTTGATCCGCACCAGGCCGTCGACCAGCGAGAATTCGGAATGGACGCGCAGGTGAACGAAGGGAACCGACATGGAAGATCCTGTAGCAGTGCTGAACGACAAAGGCGGGATTGTAGCGTAAAAGCGAGGGGGGGTTGGGGACTCAAGGCGCCCCCAACAGGCTAGATCAGAGAATCGGTAATGCCTTCACGGGCTTCCCAAGCGGCCCGTACCGGCGCAAAGGAACGCCGATGGATGGGGGTGGGCCCGAGGCGGGCCAGGGCTTGCAGATGTACCGGCGTCGGGTAGCCCTTGTGCCCGCCAATACCGTACCCCGGATAAATCAGCTCGAACGCGCTCATCTCGCGATCGCGGGTCACTTTGGCCAGGATCGACGCTGCAGCGATGGCCGGCACTTGGCTATCGCCCTTGATGACCGGAGCAGCCGGCACCGACAGTTTGGGGCAGCGGTTACCGTCGATCAGAGCGAGCTTGGGAGTAACGCTCAGGCCTTCGACCGCACGCTGCATGGCCAGCATGGTCGCTTGCAGAATATTGAGGCGGTCGATTTCCTCCACTTCGGCGCGGGCAATGCAAAAACTCAGGGCTTTCGCACAGATCTCGTCGAACAGCGCTTCGCGCTTGGCTTCGGTGAGTTTTTTCGAATCGTTGAGGCCGAGGATCGGCCGCGCCGGGTCAAGAATCACCGCGGCTGTGACAACGGCGCCGCACAGCGGGCCGCGCCCGACTTCGTCGACGCCGGCAACCAGGTCCTCGACCAGGTTGAAATCCAGTCCTATCTGCATGTCAGCGGTCCTTGAGCAAAGCCAGCACCGCGTCGGCCGCCTGGTTGGAGGCGTCGCGGCGCAGGGTGCGGTGAATCTCGTCGAAGCGCTCGGTCTGCTGCCTGCCATCGGCCACCAGGGGGGCCAGGGTTTGCGCCAGGGCCTCGCTGGTGGCGGCATCCTGCAGCAACTCTGGCACCAACTCGCGCTGGGCGAGCAAGTTGGGCAAAGACACATAGGGGCTTTTCACCAGACGCTTGAGAATCCAGTAGGTCAATGGCGCGAGGCGATAAGCAACGACCATGGGCCGTTTGTACAGCATGGCCTCCAGGGTGGCGGTACCCGAGGCGATCAGCACCGCATCACAGGCAGCGAGAGCCTGATGCGACTGGCCATCGAGCAGCGTCAAAGGCAAATCGCGACCTTCCAGCATCTGTTCGAGCTGTGCGCGCCGCGCGCCATTGGCGCACGGCAATACAAACTGCACGCCGGGTATCAGCTCGCGCAGGCGCTGCGCCGCATCCAGGAACAACGCCCCCAGGCGCCCGACTTCCCCGCCACGGCTACCAGGCATCAGGGCAACCACCGGCCCTGCATCGAGCCCCAGCGCCCCGCGTGCAGCCTGCCGATCCGCAGCCAACGGTATGGTATCGGCCAAGGGATGGCCGACGAACCTTACCGGCACCCCCTGCTCTTCATAGAAGCGTGCTTCGAAGGGCAGCAGCGTCAGCATCAGATCGCAACCTTCACGAATCTTCAGCACGCGCTTCTGCCGCCATGCCCAGACCGAAGGGCTGACGTAATGCACGGTCTTGATACCGGCCTGGCGCAGCTTCAATTCGATATTGAGGGTGAAATCAGGTGCATCGATGCCAATGAACACATCCGGCTTTTCAGCGATGAGGGTCTGGATCAGTGCCTTGCGCCGCTTGAGCAGCTCGCGCAGGCGCCCCAGCACCTCGACCAGGCCCATGACCGCCAGACGCTCCATCGGGAAATACGACTGCATGCCTTCGGCTTCCATCAGCGGACCGCCAACGCCGATGAAACGCACCTGGGGATGACGCGCCTTCAAGGCGCGCATCAGACCGGAACCCAGAATATCGCCGCTGGCCTCACCCGCGACCAAGGCTACGCAAAGTTGCGCCATGTCAGCGGGTAATGCCGCGAGCAGAGTTCACGATCGACTGACGGAACAAGTCGACCTCTGGGTGTTTGCCTGCCAGCTCATCCAGCTCCTTGACCGCTTCTTCAACGGTCAGGCCCTGGCGGTAGACGATCTTGTAGGAACGACGCAGGGCATGGATGACCTCGTCGCTGAAACCGCGGCGGCGCATGCCTTCGAAGTTCATGCTGCGGGCTTCGGCGGGGCTGCCGAATACCGTGACGTATGCCGGAACGTCTTTGCCGATCGCCGTGCCCATGCCGGAGAAGGCATGCGCGCCGATGTGGCAGTACTGGTGCACCAGGGTGAACCCGGAGAGGATCGCCCAGTCACCCACATGCACATGCCCGGCCAACGCAGTGTTGTTGACCAGGATGCAATGGTTTCCGATCACACTGTCATGGCCGATGTGGGCGTAGGCCATGATCAGGTTGTGGTCACCCAGCGTGGTTTCAGCGCGATCCTGAACCGTGCCACGGTGAATGGTCACACCCTCGCGAATCACGTTGTGATCACCGATCACCAGACGCGTCGGTTCACCTTTGTACTTCAGGTCCGGGGTGTCTTCGCCGATCGAGGAAAACTGGTAGATGCGATTGTGCTTGCCGATCCGGGTCGGACCTTTGAGCACCACGTGAGGACCAATGACGGTACCCTCCCCGATTTCAACATCAGGGCCAACGATCGACCACGGGCCGACCTCGACGCCATCGGCCAGTTTGGCCGACGGATCGATGATCGCCCGTGGATCAATCGAATTCATAGCTCACGTTCCGCACAGGTGATCTCAGCCGAGCACACTGGCTTGCCATCGACCAGAGCCCGGCACTCGAACTTCCAGATGGTCTTCTTACGGCCGATGAACTTGGCCTCAAGCACCAACTGGTCGCCCGGCAGGACGGGCTGACGGAAACGCAGCTTGTCGGAACCAACGAAGTAATAGAGCGTGCCGTCGGCCGGCTTGGCATCGAGCATCTTGAAACCGAGAATGCCTGCAGCCTGTGCCATGGCTTCGATGATCAGCACGCCTGGCATTACCGGGTGCTCCGGGAAATGCCCGTTGAAGAACGGCTCATTGATGCTGACATTCTTGTAGGCACGAATGCTCTGGGCCTCGAAGTCCAGATCCGTTACACGATCCACCAACAGGAACGGGTAACGGTGAGGCAGGTATTCGCGAATCTCGTTGATGTCCATCATTTCGGGGGGAAGCCTGTAATAAGAATAGGGAGCGCAGGTGCTGACCACACGCTCCTTTTGCAATCCAAAGAGGAGCCAGCTAGCGACTGTTCACTCTTGCTCAGGAAATGGTATCAGCCTTCTGATGTCGGCTGGCCACCTGAGGTCACGGTATCGACACGTTTTTCCAGCTGCTGGAGACGTTTGGACATGTCATCCAGTTGGCGGATACGCGCAGCGCTCTTGCGCCAGTCAGCCAGTGGCTGCATGGCAGTACCGGAAGAATAGGCACCCGGTTCGGTGATCGAACGAGTGACCATGGTCATCCCGGAAACGAATACGTTGTCGCACACATCGATGTGCCCCACCATGCCGACGCCGCCAGCGATGGTGCAGTGCTTGCCAATGCGCGTGCTGCCGGAAATCCCGACGCAGGCAGCCATGGCCGTGTGCTCACCGATCTGCACGTTGTGGGCGATCTGGATCTGGTTGTCGAGCTTGACGCCGTCAGCGATCCGCGTGTCGGACAATGCGCCCCTGTCCACCGCGGTGTTCACGCCGATTTCGACGTCATCACCCAGGGTGACACCGCCGATCTGGGCAATCTTGCGCCATACGCCCTTCTCGTTGGCAAACCCGAAGCCCTCACCACCGATCACCGCACCAGACTGGATGACCACGCGCTTGCCAATGGTCACGTCGTGATACAGCGTGACGCGAGGTGCCAACCAGCCACCCTCACCGACCACACAACGGGCACCGATCACGCAATGCGCACCGATACTGACGTTCGCGCCAATGCGTGCGCCGCTCTCGATGACCACGAACGGCCCGATGCTGGCACTGGCATCCACCTGTGCATCCTCGGCGACCACGGCGCTGGGATGAATTCCCGCTACAGCCTTGGGTTTGGGATCGAACAGGTGGGAAATGCGCGCGTAGGCCAGGTACGGGTCCGCCACGATCAGCGCATTGCCGGCGAAGCCTTCGGCATCTGCAGCCTGCAGCAATACCGCTGCTGCCTGACAGTTATCCAGGTACTTGCGGTACTGCTTGTTGGCGAGAAAGCTCAACTGACCGGGGCCGGCCTCCTGCAAGGTGGCCAGCCCGGTGATCTGTAGCGCCTCGGAGCCTTTGAGAGTGGCCCCGAGGGCCTCGGCCAACTGGCCGAGCGTCATGGTCACGGTCATATCAACGGGCTTGGTTCATGCGCTCGATGACTTGGCGGGTGATGTCGTACTGAGGCTTGACATCAATGACCGCGCCACGCTCGAGGACCAGGTCGTAACCGCCTTTCTTGATCACTTCTTCGACAGCACCGTCGAGCTTGGGCTTGAGCTGCTTGAGCATGTCGCGGTCAGCGACCGCTTTGGCTTCATTCAGCTCCTTGGACTGGAACTGGAAGTCACGTGCCTTTTGCTTGAACTCAAGCTCCAGGCGCTCGCGCTCTGGCTGGGCCAACTTGTCGCCGCCCTTGATCAAGCGGTCCTGAATGCCTTTGGCACTGCTTTCCAGGGTCTTGAGCTTGGTCAGCTGCGGGCCGAACTTCTTCTCGGCATCCACCGCGTACTTCTTGGCGGCATCGGATTCAAGCAACGCCATCTGATAGTTCAGCACGGCAACCTTCATTTCGGCGAAAGCCGGGGTGGCGACCAGCGCCGCGGCCAGTATGGCCAGTTGAGTCAACTTACGCACGATGCACTCCTGGATAAACCGTTGTCGTTAAGCAAGGGCCGACCTTAGAAGGTCTGGCCCAGAGAGAATTGGAACACCTGGGTGTCGGCATCGTCCGGCTTCTTGACCGGCATCGCCAGGCTGAAGCTCAACGGGCCCAATGCGGTGATCCAGGTCACACCCAAACCAACGGAGCTGGCCATGTCCGAGAAACCGACCTTGGCGCAGTCAGGTTTGGAACCGCAATTGGTGTCGAACACGTTACCCACATCCCAGAACACGGAGGTGCGCAGCGAGCGCTGGTCCTTCACGAACGGCAGCGGGAACAGCAGCTCTACGCCACCCTGCACCAGGACGTTGCCACCGAACGGCAGCGGGTCTTGATCCGGGTCAAGCTCAGTGCCTGGCCTATTATCTGGACCTCTACTGGGCGTACTACGTGGACCCAGGCTGCTGTCCTTGAAACCGCGAACGGAGTTGAAGCCACCCGCATAGTAGTTCTCGTAGAACGGCAGGCCCGAAGTGCCACCGAAACCATCACCATAGCCCAATTCGGTGTGCAGACGCAGGGTGTACTCGTTGTTGATCGGCTTGAACAGCTGGCCGCGGTAATCAAGCTTGTAGAACGACAGATCACTGCCTGGAATGGTCGATTCCAGGGTCAGGCTCTGGGAGTGACCACGGGTCGCCAGCACGCCTTTGTTCAGGGTCGACTCGGACCAGCCGATTGACGCCTTGAAGTTCAGGAAGTTATCACCCTCTTCATCGAGGAAGTCGAAGATCTCGTCAACGGTATAGCGACCGGTCTTGATCTTGTCCTGCTGCACGCTGAGGCCGTAGGTCAGGCGCGAGGTTTCGCTGATCGGGTAGCCCAGGCTCACACCGGCACCCAGGCTGTCGACCGCATAGCTGGCCACGTCAACGTCGAGGTCGTCGTAGTCGGTGCTGCGATAGAACGCGTTGTAACCCAGGCTCACGCCGTCAGCAGTGAAGTAGGGATCAACGAAACCGAAGTTGTAGCGGGTCTGGTATTCCGAACGGGTCAAACCGATGGAAACTTTGTTACCCGTACCGAGGAAGTTGGTCTGGCTGATCGAACCGCCCAGGATCAGGCCGGCGCTCTGGGCGAAGCCCACGCTGGCAGTGATCGAGCCGGACGCCTGCTCTTCGACGCTGTAGTTGACGTCGACCTGATCGTCGGTACCCGGCACTGGCGGGGTCTCGACGTTGACTTCCTTGAAGAAGCCCAGGCGCTCCAGACGGGTCTTGGACTGGTCGATCAGGTAGGTCGAAGCCCAGCCGCCTTCCATCTGGCGCATTTCGCGGCGCAGCACTTCGTCTTCGGTCTTGGTGTTGCCGCGGTAGTTGATGCGGTTGACGTAGGCACGCTTGCCCGGGTCGACCACGAACATGATGTCGACGGTGTGGTCTTCGTCATTGGGCTGTGGCACGCCGTTGACGTTGGCGAACGTGTAGCCTTCGTTACCCAGGCGGCGGGTGATCAGCTCGGACGTGGTGGTCATCACCTTGCGCGAGAACACCTGGCCCGGCTGCACCAGCAGCAGCGACTTGACCTGATCTTCCGGCACCTTCAGATCACCCGACAGCTTCACGTCACGAACGGTGTACTTCTCGCCTTCGTTGACGTTGACGGTGATATAGACGTGCTTCTTGTCCGGGGTGATCGACACCTGGGTGGAAGCGATGTCCATGTTGATGTAGCCGCGGTCCAGGTAGTAGGAACGCAGGCGCTCCAGGTCACCGGAAAGCTTTTCGCGGGCGTACTTGTCGTCGTTCTTGAAGAACGACAGCCAGTTGGTGGTCTTGAGTTCGAACAGCTGCGACAGCTCGTCATCGTCGAACACGGTGTTGCCAACGACGTTGATGTGCTGGATGGCAGCGACGGTGCCTTCGTTGATCTTGATCTTCAGGGCAACCCGGTTGCGCGGCTGCGGCACCACCTCGGCGTCGACCTCGGCCGAGTAGCGGCCCTGGGCCACGTACTGGCGCTGCAGCTCGTTACGCACACCTTCGAGGGTGGCACGCTGGAAAATCTCGCCTTCGGCCAGGCCCGACTGTTTCAGGCCCTTCATCAGGTCTTCGGTGCTGATCGCCTTGTTGCCTTCGATCTCGATGCTCGACACCGACGGGCGCTCGACCACGTTGATGATCAGGACATCGCCGTCGCGGTTCAGCTGAATGTCCTGGAAGAAGCCGGTCTTGAACAGCGACCGGGTCGACTCCACCAGGCGCCGGTCATCGGCCTGATCGCCCACGTTCAGGGGCAAGGCACCGAAAACGCTGCCGGCGGATACCCGCTGCAGGCCGTTGACACGAATATCGGAGATGGTGAAGGACTCGGCGTGAACTTCAGCGATCATCAATGCGGAGAGGACCGCAGTTAGCAGCAGACGTTTCATGAAGTCCTTTTATTCCAACTGGCAATAAACAACCTGCCGCAATTGGCGGCAGGTTTGCAATGCGAAGCTTTTATAGTCGACCCAGATCGTTGATCAGGGCGAGCAACATCACCCCTATGACCAAACTGATACCGATCTGGACCCCCCAACCTTGAACCCGATCCGACAATGGACGACCGCGCGCCCACTCGACCAGGTAAAACAGCAAATGCCCCCCATCCAGCACTGGAATGGGCAGCAGGTTAAGAACCCCCAGGCTAATGCTCAGGTAGGCGAGGAAATTCAAGAAATCCCCCACGCCGGACTGGGCTGAAGCGCCCGCCACTTTAGCAATGGTTATCGGTCCGCTCAAGTTTTTTACCGAGAGCTCACCGAACAGCATTTTCTTCAGGGATTCGAGGGTCAGGACGCTCATGTTCCACGTCCGGGAAAGGCCCTCGCCTACCGCGTCCAGCGGACCGTAGCTGACCTCACGAAGCATGCCGGCTGGCCATTCGCCGCCTTTCACCCCGGCGCCCAGGTACCCTGCGGCAGCAGCGCCCTCACCTTTTCGAGCCAAGGTTACCGGCACATCCAGCGCCGCACCGTCGCGCTCGACACGCACCACGACCTTGGCTTCAGGGCGGGCGCGTACGCTATCGACAACCTGCTGCCAGTCACTCAAGGCCACCCCATCGAGACTCAGCAGCCTGTCGCCGGGTTTCAGGCCGGCAGCTGCCGCTGGACCTTTTGGATCGATCTCGGCCAGCACCGGCGCCACGACCGGCCGCCAAGGCCGCAGCCCGAGCGACTGAATCGGGTCAGGCTCGTCTGCACCCTTGAGCCAGCTATCGAGCTTGACCTGCAACTGACGCTCGGCGCTGGCGCCCTCATCGCGTACGCCAACCTGCAATGTTCCGCTTTCGCCCAGGCGACGTACCAGCTGCAGGTTGACGGCCGACCAGCCACTGGTCGCCTTGCCATCGATGGAAACAATTTCCTGGCCGGCAACCAGGCCAGCCGATGCAGCCAGGCTACCAGGCTCTACCGCACCGATGACCGGGCGGATCTGCTGGGTACCGAGCATCGCCAGCAACCAGAAGAAAACGATGGCCAGCAGGAAGTTGGCAATGGGGCCTGCGGCGACGATGGCGATGCGCTGGCGAACCGATTTGCGATTGAAGGACTGGTCGGCCAGCGCTGGCGGCACTTCGCCTTCACGCTCGTCGAGCATCTTGACGTAACCGCCCAAAGGAATGGCCGCCACCACGAACTCGGTACCGTGGCGGTCATGCCAGCGCAACAGCCCGGGGCCGAAGCCCACGGAAAAGCGCAGCACCTTGACCCCGCAACGCCGAGCCACCCAGAAGTGGCCGAATTCGTGGAAAGTGACCAGTACACCCAAGGCCACCAGGGTGCCGATAATCATGTACAGCGCAGTCATGTCTTTCTCCGAATGACGTTCAGCGGAACGACTTTTCGCACATCCTCTGGGCCGGGCAGCATCAGCGGCCGTGGCGCCTCAACCACTCGCGGGACAACTCTCGGGCGCGCTGATCGGCAGCAAACACCGCCTCCAGCGAAGGCACAGGCACCACGGGTTCCTGGGCCAGCACCTGTTCGATCATACTCGCGATCTCCGGGAAGCGGATACGCCGCTCAAGAAATGCATCCACGGCAACTTCGTTGGCCGCATTGAGCACCGCTGGCGCGCTATTGCCCGCCTCCGCAGCCTGCCGTGCCAGGCGCAGGCAGGGAAAGCGCAGCTCGTCGGGAGCCTGGAAATCAAGGCGAGCGATGGCGAACAGGTCCAGCGGGGCCACACCAGAATCGATGCGCTCTGGCCAGGCCAGGGCATTGGCAATGGGCGTGCGCATGTCCGGGTTACCCAGCTGGGCCAGCACCGAACCGTCTACGTAGTCCACCAGGGAATGGATCACGCTCTGCGGGTGCACCACCACTTCGACCTTGCTTGGCGCCGCATCGAACAACCAGCAGGCCTCGATAAGCTCCAGGCCCTTGTTCATCATGCTCGCCGAGTCCACGGAAATCTTGCGCCCCATGGACCAGTTCGGGTGGGCACACGCCTGCTCTGGCGTGACATCGGCCAGGTCGGCCAGAGGGGTCTGGCGAAACGGCCCGCCCGAGGCAGTCAGTAGGATTCGGCGCACCCCCACCTGGCTCAGACCCCGGTCATAGTCACCCGGCAGGCACTGGAAGATGGCATTGTGCTCGCTGTCGATCGGCAGCAGCACTGCACCACTGCGCCGCACAGCTTCCATGAACAGCGCGCCGGACATCACCAGCGCCTCTTTGTTGGCCAACAGCACCTTCTTGCCCGCCTCGACCGCGGCCAGCGTCGGGCGCAGGCCCGCAGCGCCGACGATGGCGGCCATCACCGCATCCACTTCGGGGGCGGCAGCGACCTCGCACAGGCCCGCCTCCCCTTCCAGCACCTCGGTGGCGCAGCCCGCAGCTGCCAGGCCTTCGCGCAAGCGCACAGCGGCTTCGCCGTTCGGCACCACGGCATAGGCCGGGCGATGCCGCACGCACAGGGCCAGCAGTTGATCGATGCGCGAATAGCCGCTCAATGCAAATACCTGGTAGCGCTCGGGATGGCGGGCGATCACATCCAGGGTACTGAGGCCGATGGAGCCGGTGGCGCCCAGCACGGTAATACGCTGTAGCGCTGTCACATCACACCCCATTCGGCAGCCCACAGCAACACTGCGAACAACGGGATGGCTGCAGTCAGGCTGTCGATGCGGTCAAGCACCCCGCCATGGCCGGGCAGCAGGTTGCTGCTGTCCTTGATACCCGCGCGGCGCTTGAACATGCTCTCGGTCAGGTCACCAATCACCGATGCCATGACCACCAGCGCAGCCCCCAGGAGCCCCAGCAGAATCTGGCCGACACCCCAATCGCGAGTTAGGCCGACCGCTAGCGTAATCACCAGGCTGACCGCCAGGCCGCCATAGACGCCTTCCCAGCTTTTGCCCGGGCTGACTTGCGCGGCCAGCTTGCGCTTGCCGAAAGCACGGCCCGAGAAGTAAGCGCCGATATCGGCCGCCCACACCAGCACCATGACCGAGAGAATAAGCCAGTTACCCAGCGGCCAATGCTTGAGCAACACCAGCCCTTGCCAGGCAGGTAGCAGGATCAGCAGACCGATCAGCAGACGACAGGCAGCACTGACCCACAGCTCACTGCTTCGCGGATAGGTCAGTACCAACCAGGTGGCCATGCCCCACCAGATGACCGACGCACCCAGCACCCAGGGCGCCAGGTCAGGCATCAGGTAGAGCAGCATCAGCGCACCAGCGACGACAGCGGCATAGGCAATGCGTAGCGGCTGGGCCATCAACCCGGCCAGGCGCGCCCATTCCCAGGCCGCCAGGGTCACCACGAAGCCGATGAACAGAGCGAAATCCCCGCCGTTGAGCAGGAAGAAACCACCCAGCGCGACCGGCAGCAGGATCAGCGCGGTAATGATGCGTTGTTTAAGCATTAAGCACGAGCTCCAGCCTCGACCTGCTCGCTGGTCTTACCGAAGCGGCGCTGGCGCGAAGCGAAATCGGCCAGGGCATTGCGCATGGCCTCGTGTTTGAAGTCCGGCCAGTACAGGTCGGAGAAATACAGTTCGGCGTAAGCCAACTGCCACAGCAGGAAGTTGCTGATGCGGTGCTCGCCACCCGTACGGATGCACAGGTCCGGCAACGGCAAGTCGCCCGTCGCTAGGCAGGTTTGCAAAAGCCCGGGCGTAATGTCATCCGGACGCAAATGGCCAGCCTGAACCTCACGCGCCAGCCGCTGGGCGGCCTGGGCGATATCCCACTGCCCGCCGTAGTTGGCGGCGATCTGCAGGATGAAACGGTTATTGCCGGCGGTCTGCGCCTCGGCCTCGCGCATGGCGGCCTGCAGCTCTGGATGGAACCGCGAACGGTCGCCGATGATGCGCAGGCTGATATTGTTCTCGTTCAGGCGTTTGGCCTCGCGGCGCAGCGCCGAGAAGAACAGCTCCATCAACGCCCCTACTTCCTCGGCAGGGCGCTGCCAGTTCTCACTGGAGAAGGCGAACAGCGTCAGCACCTCGACACCGGACTTGGCGCAGACCTCGATAACCGCACGTACGGCATCGACGCCGGCCTTGTGCCCGGCTACGCCGGGCAACAGGCGCTTCTTCGCCCAGCGATTATTGCCATCCATGATGATCGCGACGTGTCGCGGCACCGAAGACGGTGCCGCCAGCTTGGTCTTTTCCATTAAAAAACCTCGGCCTTAGACGGCCAACAGGTCCTTTTCCTTGGCTTTGAACGCAGCGTCGATTTCGGCGACGAACTTGTCGGTCAGCTTCTGGATCTCGTCAGCGGCACGACGCTCTTCGTCTTCGCTGATTTCCTTGTCCTTGGTCAGCTTCTTCAGGTCGGCCAGGGCATCACGACGCACGTTGCGCACCGCAACCTTGGCATCTTCGGCAACGGCGCTGGCCTGCTTGGTGTAACCCTTACGGGTTTCCTCGGTCAGGGCCGGCATCGGTACACGGATGGTGGTGCCGGCGCTGGACGGGTTCAGGCCAAGGTCGGAAGTCAGGATGGCCTTCTCGATGGCAGCGCTGAGGTTTTTGTCGTGGGCGACGATTTTCAGGGTGCGCGCATCTTCAACAGTGATTGCAGCGACCTGGTTCAGCGGCATTTCGCTGCCCCACGCCGTGACCTTGACGCTGTCCAGGATGCTTGGGTGGGCGCGACCGGTGCGGATGGACGCCAGGTGGCGGCCCAAAGCCTCGATAGACTTGCCCATGCGGTCCTGAGCGTCTTTCTTGATGTCGTTGATCATTTTTGAACTTCCTCGATCAGAGTTCCTTCCGCGCCGCCATGCACGATGTTCAGCAAGGCGCCGGGTTTGTTCATGTTGAAGACGCGCAGCGGCATCTTGTGGTCGCGGCAAAGGCAGATTGCCGTGAGATCCATTACACCCAGCTTGCGATCCAGCACTTCATCGTAGGTCAGATGATCGAACTTCTCGGCATGCGGGTCCTTGAATGGATCTGCAGTGTATACACCATCGACCTTGGTTGCCTTCAATACCACGTCGGCATCGATTTCGATGGCACGCAGGCACGCGGCGGAGTCGGTGGTGAAGAACGGGTTGCCAGTACCGGCAGCGAAGATTACGACTTCTTTGGCGTTCAGGTGGCGCATGGCTTTGCGGCGGTCATAGTGATCGGTCACACCCACCATGGAAATGGCCGACATGACGATAGCGGTAATGTTCGCCCGCTCCAGCGCGTCGCGCATGGCCAGGCCGTTCATTACCGTCGCCAGCATACCCATGTGGTCACCGGTAACACGGTCCATGCCGGCTGCACTGAGCGCCGCACCACGGAACAGGTTGCCACCGCCGATCACCAGGCCGACCTGGACACCGATGCCGACCAACTGGCCGACTTCCAGGGCCATGCGATCCAGGACCTTGGGGTCGATCCCGAACTCTTCCGAGCCCATCAGGGCCTCGCCGCTAAGTTTGAGTAGAATGCGTTTATAGCGAGCCTGATAACCACTGCCCTGCTGAGCCATTGCGAATCTCTCCTGCGGCGTTTGTAAAATTCTGGCGGACTGCTTGCGCTTGAGCCTGCCTGTAACTCTAACGTGACGCAGCGACTGCGTCAGCGAGCAACGGCCTTGAAAACCGCTCCCGCTTTGACAAAGAGGCTGCGCGCGTGAGCGGGCAGCCTCTTTGGGGCGACAGACGAGCCTGTCTTACTGCTTGGCGGCAGCTACCTGAGCGGCAACTTCAGCAGCGAAGTCGTCGACCGGCTTCTCGATGCCTTCGCCTACTTTGAAGTAGGTGAAGGAAACGATTTCAGCACCGGCCTTCTTGGCCAGCTCGCCGACTTTGACTTCCGGGTTCATGACGAAGGCTTGCTCTTTCAGCGAGGCTTCTGCCTTGAACTTGGTGATACGGCCGTTGATCATGTTCTCAACGATGTTTTCCGGCTTGCCGGCGATCTTGTCAGCGTTCAGCTGCAGGAAGACGTTCTTCTCGCGCTCGATGGCCTCGGCGGAGATTTCCGACGCATCCAGGAACTCTGGGTTCGAAGCTGCAACGTGCATGGCAATGTTCTTGGCCAGCTCGACGTCGCCGCCTTTGAGGACGACAACAGCCCCGATCTTGTTACCGTGCAGGTAAGCACCGACAACGTCACCCTCAACGCGCACCAGGCGACGGATGTTGACGTTCTCGCCGCACTTGGCGACCAGGGCTTCACGAGCGGCTTCGCGCGAGGCGATCAGCGGAGCGGCGTCGGTCAGCTTCTGGGCGAAAGCTTCTTCAAGGCTTTCAGCGACGAAGTTCTTGAAGTCATCTTGCAGGGCCAGGAAGTCGGTCTGCGAGTTGACTTCCAGCAGGACGGCGGATTTACCGTCGGTCTTGACGGCGATCGCGCCTTCAGCAGCGACGTTGCCAGCCTTTTTGGCGGCCTTGATGGCGCCCGAGGCACGCATGTCGTCAATGGCTTTTTCGATGTCGCCGCCGGCCTTTTCCAGGGCCTTTTTGCAATCCATCATGCCTTCGCCGGTACGCTCGCGCAGTTCTTTGACCAGCGCTGCAGTAATTGCTGCCATTTCAAAATCCTCTTGGAAAGTTTTTCAACCATTCCACCCGCTCATCACGGGCGTTCAATTCTGCAAATCCGCTGTTTCAACCTCAGCCGGCCCATAATGCGGGGCGCTTGCTGACAGCAGGATTTCAAGGTGGCAAAAAGGGGGCAAAGCCCCCTTTTTGCGTGCCAAGCAGACGCTAGCGTCTATTACTCGGCAGCAGGTGCAGCCGCTTCTTCAGCGTAGACTTCGGTGCCGCCAGCAACGTTGTTGCGGCCGCGGATGACGGCGTCAGCCATCGAAGTCATGTACAGCTCGATAGCGCGAATGGCGTCATCGTTACCTGGGATGATGTAGTCAACACCTTCCGGGCTGCTGTTGGTATCGACAACGCCGATAACCGGGATGCCCAGCTTGTTGGCTTCGGTGATAGCAATGCGCTCGTGGTCAACGTCGATCACGAACAGGGCATCAGGCAGGCCGCCCATGTCCTTGATACCACCCAGGCTGCGGTCCAGCTTTTCCAGATCGCGCGAACGCATCAGGGCTTCTTTCTTGGTCAGCTTGGCAAAGGTGCCGTCTTCGGCCTGGGTTTCCAGGTCGCGCAGACGCTTGATCGAAGCGCGGATGGTTTTGTAGTTGGTCAGCATGCCGCCCAACCAGCGGTGGTCAACGTATGGCGAACCGCAACGAGCAGCTTGCTCGGCGACGATCTTGCCGGCGGAACGCTTGGTGCCGACGAACATGATCTTGTTCTTGCCCTGGGCCAGGCGCTCTACGAACGACAGAGCGTCGTTGAACATTGGCAGGGTTTTTTCCAGGTTGATGATGTGGATCTTGTTACGCGCGCCGAAAATGTACTTGCCCATTTTCGGGTTCCAGTAACGGGTCTGGTGGCCGAAGTGCACACCGGCCTTCAGCATATCGCGCATGTTGACTTGGGACATGATAGTTCCTTGATAAGTCGGGTTGGGCCTCCACGTATCCCAATGACCAACCCACGCAGCTGAACGAGAAGTTCGAGAATGCGGGGCACCCAGGTCATCGTGTCGACACGTGTGTGGGTTTGAGCTGACGGGGTCGTCCCCGAAAGCGGCGCATGTTATACCACAGACCGCCAACGAACGGAACCCGCAGCTTTAAGCTTCAAGCCGCAAGCTTCAAGCTGCAAGAGAAAGCCGACCGCAGCCCCCCCCCCAAGCCACGCCGCTCAGCTTGCAGCTTGCAGCTTGAGGCTTGCAGCTTGAAGCTCGAAGCTTGATGCTGGGTTCACAGCCGCCCTCTGATAGAATGAGGGCCTTTTCCGTTTGTTCGCGCCACCTGCGGCGCCGTAGAGAGCCTGTAATGACCGTTACCATCAAGACCGCAGAAGACATCGAGAAGATGCGCATCGCCGGCCGCCTGGCCGCCGAAGTGCTGGAAATGATCGAAAAACACGTCAAGCCCGGTGTTACCACCGAAGAGCTCGACCGCCTGTGCCACGACTATATCGTCAACGTCCAGCAGGCCATTCCGGCACCGCTCAACTACAAGGGCTACCCGAAGTCGATCTGCACCTCGATCAACCACGTGGTCTGCCACGGCATCCCCAACGACAAGCCACTCAAGGACGGCGACACGCTGAACATCGATGTCACCGTGATCAAGGATGGCTACCACGGCGACACCAGCCGCATGTTCCACGTCGGCACCGTGCCGGTCTGGGCCGAACGCCTGTCCAAGGTCACCCAGGAATGCATGTACAAGGCCATCGAACTGGTCAAGCCAGGCTGCCGCCTGGGCGATATCGGTGAAGTGATCCAGAAGCACGCCGAAAAGAACGGTTTTTCGGTGGTGCGTGAATTCTGCGGCCACGGCATCGGCAAGGTGTTCCACGAAGAGCCGCAGATCCTCCACTACGGCCGTGCCGGCACCGGCATGGAGCTCAAAGAGGGCATGACCTTCACCATCGAACCGATGATCAACCAGGGCAAGGCCGACACCAAGGTACTGGGCGACGGCTGGACTGCCATCACCAAGGACCGCAAGCTCTCGGCGCAGTGGGAACACACCCTGGTGGTGACTGCCACCGGCTACGAGATCTTCACCCTGCGCAAGGACGACACCATCCCGCGCACTTCGGCCTGAATTCACGCCAAAGCCCCTACGACAGGAACGCGATGCATGCCCCAGGTGGATCCCGAGCTGTTCGACCGCGGCCAGTTCCAGGCGGAACTGGCCCTCAAGGCGAGCCCCATCGCCGCTTTCAAGAAGGCCATCCGCCAGGCCGGCGAGGTGCTCGACAAGCGTTTCCGTGACGGCCGTGAAATCCGTCAGCTGATCGAGGACCGTGCCTGGCTCGTCGACAACATCCTGCAACAAGCCTGGAAGCAGTTCGACTGGGGCGACGCTGACGGCATCGCGCTGGTGGCGGTCGGGGGCTACGGGCGCGGTGAACTGCACCCGCACTCGGACATCGACCTGCTGATCCTGCTGCGCGACGTCGAACACGAGCAGTACCGCGATGCCATCGAACGCTTCCTTACGCTGCTGTGGGACATCGGCCTGGAAGTGGGCCAAAGCGTGCGCACCATCGACGAGTGTGCCGAACAGGCCCGTGCCGACCTGACGGTCATCACCAACATGATGGAAAGCCGTACCATCGCCGGCCCCGAAGCCCTGCGTCAGCGCATGCTCGAGGTCACCAGCACCGCGCACATGTGGCCGAGCAAGGAGTTCTTCCTGGCCAAGCGCGCAGAGCTCAAGGCCCGCCACCACAAGTACAACGACACCGAGTACAACCTCGAGCCCAATGTAAAAGGCTCGCCCGGTGGCCTTCGCGACATCCAGACAGTCCTTTGGGTAGCCCGTCGCCAGTACGGCACCCTGAACCTGCACGCCCTCGCAGGCGAAGGCTTCCTGCTGGAAAGCGAAAACGAACTGCTGGCTTCCTCCCAGGACTTTTTGTGGAAGGTGCGCTACGCCCTGCACATGCTCGCCGGCCGCGCCGAAGACCGCCTGCTGTTCGACCACCAGCGCAGCATCGCCGCACTGCTGGGTTACAGCGACGAAAACCCCAAGCGCGCCATCGAACAGTTCATGCAGCAGTACTACCGGGTGGTGATGAGCATCAGCCAGTTGTGCGACCTGATCATCCAGCACTTCGAGGAAGTCATCCTCGCCGACGATGACAGTGGCACCACCCAGCCGCTCAACACACGCTTCCGCCTGCACGACGGCTATATCGAAGCGGTCAGCGCCAACGTGTTCAAGCGCACGCCGTTCGCCATGATGGAAATCTTCGTGCTGATGGCGCAGCACCCGGAAATCAAGGGTGTGCGCGCTGACACCGTGCGCCTGCTGCGTGAGCACCGCCACCTGATCGACGACACCTTCCGCAACGATATCCGCAACACCAGCCTGTTCATCGAGCTGTTCAAGTGCGAAATCGGCATCCATCGCAACCTGCGGCGGATGAACCGCTACGGCATCCTCGGCCGCTACCTGCCAGAGTTCGGCCTGATCGTCGGGCAGATGCAGCACGACCTGTTCCACATCTATACGGTCGACGCGCACACCCTCAACCTCATCAAGCACCTGCGCAAGCTGCAGTACACGCCGGTGTCCGAAAAATTCCCGCTGGCCAGCAAGCTCATGGGCCGCCTGCCCAAACCTGAGCTCATCTACCTGGCCGGGCTGTACCACGACATCGGCAAAGGGCGCCAGGGCGACCACTCCGAGCTGGGCGCGGTGGATGCGAAGAAGTTTTGCGAGCGCCATCAGTTGCCCGCCTGGGACAGCCGGCTGATCGTCTGGCTGGTGCAGAACCACCTGGTGATGTCCACCACCGCGCAACGCAAGGACCTGTCCGACCCGCAGGTGATCAACGACTTCGCCCTGCATGTCGGCGACGAGACGCGCCTGGACTACCTGTATGTGCTGACCGTGGCCGACATCAATGCCACCAACCCCAGCCTGTGGAACTCCTGGCGCGCCAGCCTGCTGCGCCAGCTGTACAGCGAGACCAAACGGGCCCTGCGTCGCGGCCTGGAAAACCCGCTGGACCGCGAGGAGCAGATCCGCCAGACACAGAGCGCTGCGCTGGACATCCTCGTCAGAGAGGGCACCGACCCGGACGACGTCGAGCAACTCTGGTCGCAACTGGGCGACGATTATTTCCTCAAGCACAACGCCGCTGATGTGGCCTGGCACAGTGATGCGATCCTGCAGCAGCCTGCCGACGGCGGGCCGCTGGTACTGATCAAGGAAACCACCCAGCGTGAGTTCGAGGGCGGTACGCAGATTTTCATCTATGCCCCCGACCAGCACGACTTTTTTGCCGTGACCGTAGCGGCCATGTCGCAGCTCAACCTGAACATCCATGACGCGCGCATCATCACCTCGAGCAGCCAGTTCACGCTCGACACCTACATCGTGCTCGACAATGACGGCGGCTCCATCGGTGACAACCCGCAACGGGTCAAGCAGATCCGCGACGGCCTGACCGAGGCGCTGCGCAACCCCGAGGACTACCCGACCATCATCCAGCGTCGGGTACCCCGCCAGCTCAAGCATTTCAACTTCCCACCGCAGGTGACCATCCTCAACGATGCCCAGCGGGCGGTGACCATCCTCGAGATCACCGCGCCGGACCGCCCCGGGCTGCTGGCGCGGATCGGGCGGATCTTCCTGGAGTTCGACCTGTCACTGCAGAACGCCAAGATCGCCACCCTCGGCGAACGCGTGGAAGACGTATTCTTCATTACCGACGCCGACAACCAACCGCTGTCCGACCCGCAGTTGTGCAGCCGCCTGCAGGAAGCGATCGTGCAACAGCTGCAGGCCGGCCAGGCCAGCGATGCCAGCCCGGCCCGCGTGACCTTTTAACGATTAGACGATTGACGAGACCTTGCGCCGATGAACCATGCCTTGACCCAGCTTCAGCCCTACCCGTTCGAGAAACTCCGCGCCCTGCTGGGCAGCGTGAAGCCTGCGGTGGACAAGCGCGCCATCGCCCTGTCGATCGGTGAGCCGAAGCACGAATCGCCGGCATTCGTAGCCCAGGCCATGGCCGACAACCTCGACAAGCTGGCGGTCTACCCCAGCACCATCGGCCTGCCAGCGCTGCGCCAGGCCATTGCCCAGTGGTGCGAGCGCCGCTTCGGCGTACCGGCCGGCTGGCTGGACGCAGACCGCCATGTGCTGCCGGTCAACGGCACCCGTGAAGCGCTGTTCGCCTTCACCCAGGCGGTGGTCAACCGCGCCGATGATGGCCTGGTGGTCAGCCCCAACCCGTTCTACCAGATCTACGAAGGCGCGGCCCTGCTCGCCGGCGCCACGCCGCATTACCTGCCGTGCCTGGAAAACAACGGTTTCAACCCGGACTTCGATGCCGTGCCCGCCGAGGTCTGGAAGCGCTGCCAGATCCTGTTCCTGTGCTCACCGGGAAACCCCACCGGCGCACTGGTACCGATGGACACCCTGAAGAAGCTGATTGCACTGGCCGACGAGCATGATTTCGTCATCGCCGCCGACGAGTGCTACAGCGAGCTCTACTTTGACGAAGACGCCCCACCACCGGGCCTTCTCAGTGCCTGCGCCGAACTGGGCCGCAGTGATTTCAAGCGTTGCGTGGTATTCCACAGCCTGTCCAAACGCTCCAACCTGCCGGGCCTGCGTTCGGGCTTCGTTGCCGGCGATGCGGAAATCATCAAGCCGTTCCTGCTCTACCGCACCTACCATGGCTGCGCCATGCCCGTGCAGACCCAACTGGCCAGCATCGCCGCCTGGCAGGATGAAGCGCATGTGCGCGAGAATCGCGACCAGTACCGCGCCAAATACGATGCCGTGCTGGATATCCTGCAGCCCGTGCTGGACGTACAGCGGCCCGATGGCAGCTTCTACCTGTGGGCCAAGGTGCCGGGGTGCGATGCTGACTTCACCCGCGACCTGTTCGAAGCCCAGCATGTGACGGTGGTGCCTGGTTCGTACCTGTCGCGCGAAGTGGACGGCGTCAATCCCGGGGCCGGGCGGGTACGCATGGCACTGGTCGCACCGTTGGCCGAGTGCATCGAAGCGGCTGAGCGGATTCGTGCGTTCGTGCAAAACCGTTGATCGAATGAGTACCGCACTGTAGCTCGAACGCCGGCTTACCGGCGCTTGAGCTACAGCGGTCTATTTGACTGCCCCCAGGTTCGCCTCGCTCAAGTCCAGCTCACCCAACACCTGCCGTACCACCTCGTCGCCTACCAGGTGCTGGCGATGCAGGTTATACAACTCCAGGCGCTGCGCCCTGAGCGCCCGCAGGCGCAGGCGGCGCTCCAGCAAGTCCATCTGCTCTGCCAAGGCCCTCGCCTCGGCCGTGTCGTTGTAACTGTCCAGTTCATCGCGGTACTCGGCCATCAACCGTGCCTTGAGCTCCGTGGCCAGGGTCGCCTGCGCCGCATCCTGAGGCGCGCTGGCATCTATCACTTCCTCGGCCTCCAGGGCATGAATGGCAGCCTCGGCCGTGCGCCGCCAGGCTTCCTGCACCTCCTGATGCAGCCGCTCGTCCGGGCTGCGGGTGACGCCTTTCAAGAGAAACGGCAGCGCCACGCAGGCGCTGACCAGCGAAAGCAAGATGACGCCAGCCGCGATGAAAATCAGCAGGTCGCGCTCTGGGAAATCCTGGCCAGGCCCGATCAGCAGCGGTATCGACATCACACCCGCCAGCGTCACGGCCCCGCGCACCCCACCTAGGGTCAGCAGCCAGCATGAGTGCGCGGTGGGCATCAGTACCAGTGCCGGTTTGCCCCGCCAGCGACGCACGACCCCAACCGCCCGCCAGATGCTTTGCACCCAGATGAAACGCAGCAGGATCAGCGCCGCGAAGATCGCCAGCACATCCAGGCAACGCCAGGCCAGTGTCGGCCAGAGGGTAGGCTCATGGCTGACCACTGCCTTGATGATGTCCGGCAATTGCAGGCCCAAGAGGAGGAAGATCAGGCCATTGAAGGCGAATTCCAGCAGCGACCAGACACTACGGTTGAGCAGGCGGGTGCTGGTCTGGCGCGGCAGCAGATCGAGCCAGCTCTGCATCATGCCGGCGGCGACCGCCGAGAGGATGCCCGATACCCCAAGGCGCTCGGCCAATACATAGGCGGCAAACGGCAGCAGCAGCATGAATACCACGTGAGTGGCCGGGTCATCCCAGCCACGGGCGATCATCCAGGCGCGCAGCCTGCCAATCAGCCAGCTCAGGGCCACACCCACCGCCAGCCCGCCGATGGCGACCAAGACAAAACTGAAACTGGCATCGGCCAGTGAAAATACGCCGGTGATCGCCGCTGCCAGCGCGAACTTGAAGGTCACCAGGCCAGAGGCGTCATTCATCAGCGCCTCCCCCTGAAGCATGTGCATCAGGGGAGTGGGGAGGCGGTCCTGGGTGATGGCCGAGACGGCCACGGCGTCGGTCGGCGACAATACGGCCGCCAGGGCAAAGGCGACCGCCAGCGGGATGCTGGGCAGCAGCCAATGGATGAAGTAGCCGGCACCGACCACAGTGAACAGCACCAGCCCTACAGCCAGCGCCACCACCGGCCCGCGGATGCGCCACAGTTCGCGTTTGGGGATGCGCCAGCCGTCGGCAAACAGCAACGGCGGCAGGAACAGGAAAAGGAACAGTTCAGGGTCCAGGGCCACATGCAGCCCCAGGCTCGGCCAGGCCAACAGCGCACCGGCAGCGATCTGCACCAGCGGCAGCGGCAACGGGATCACCCGCCCGACCAGTTTCGACACGCTTACCAGCGTCAGCAGGATGAGGACGGTATAGGCGGACTGCATCCGTTAAAGCTTCCTTTGTGAACCGAAATCAATCCAGGCGAAAGACCGCCATGGAAACAACATGTTAGCGCTGTGTGGCAACCCTGGGCCGCTGCACGAAAGTCGCAGGCGGTGCATGAATATGTAACATGATGATACCCGCCTAACGAGGTGGTGCTGACGCTTGCATCCACAGTTGCAATGAAATCCTGCACTTGCATACGCCTACCCCCGAGTGCTGGCTGAACTTGCAGAGCACCTACCCACTGCGCACAGCCAGGCAGCAATAGGGCAATGAAATCATCCAGCCGGTTCACCGTTTGGTCGCTCAAGACACATCCTGACCCGCCGTCAGGGCGCCTCGGGCGTGGCGCACCGAGGATCGTTCCCGCATAATCGCGTGACTGACATTCGGAAATGGAGAGATTGGGGCAGCCTGTGACCCCAATGCACACAATGACCTACACGCTCTACGGCATCAAAGCCTGCGATACCATGAAAAAAGCGCGCACCTGGCTCGAAGATCAAGCCATCGCCTACGAATTCCATGACTACAAGACTCAAGGCATCGACCGTGACAGCCTGAACCGCTGGTGCGACGAGCACGGCTGGGAAGTGATCCTCAACCGTGCCGGCACCACGTTCCGCAAGCTCGACGATACCAGCAAGGCCGACCTCGACCAGGCCAAGGCCGTCGAGCTGATGCTGGCCCAGCCGTCGATGATCAAGCGGCCGGTGCTCGACCTTGGCGCGCGCACCCTGGTCGGTTTCAAACCTGACCTGTACGCCGCTGCGCTGGCCTGAGTCCATCTACGCATCGCCCCCTATTTCGCACGAGGTAATCATATGTCCACTACCCTGTTCAGCCTGGCCTTCGGTGTCGGCTCCCAGAACCGCCAGGGCACCTGGCTGGAAGTCTTCTACGCACAGCCGCTGCTCAAGCCGAGCGCCGAGCTGGTCGCCGCTGTTGCGCCGATCCTCGGCTATGAAGGTGGCAACCACGCCATCACCTTCAGCAATGCCCAGGCCGCGCAACTGGCCGAAGCCGTCAAAGGCATCGATGCCGCTCAGGCAGCCCTGCTGACCCGCCTGGCCGAAAGCCACAAGCCGCTGGTCGCCACCCTGCTGGCCGAAGACGCTGCCCTGGCATCGACCCCAGAGGCCTACCTGAAGCTGCACCTGCTGTCGCACCGCCTGGTCAAGCCGCACGGCGTGAGCCTGGCAGGCATCTTCCCGCTGCTGCCGAACGTCGCCTGGACCAACCAGGGCGCCGTCGACCTGGCAGAGCTGGCCGAACTGCAACTGGAGGCGCGCCTCAAAGGCGAGCTGCTGGAAGTGTTCTCGGTGGACAAGTTCCCGAAGATGACCGACTACGTGGTCCCGGCCGGCGTGCGTATCGCCGACACCGCCCGTGTGCGCCTGGGCGCCTACATCGGCGAAGGCACCACCATCATGCACGAAGGCTTCGTCAACTTTAATGCCGGCACCGAAGGCCCGGGCATGATCGAAGGCCGTGTATCGGCCGGTGTATTCGTCGGCAAGGGTTCGGACCTGGGCGGCGGCTGCTCGACCATGGGCACCCTGTCCGGTGGTGGCAATATCGTCATCAAGGTCGGTGAAGGTTGCCTGATCGGCGCCAACGCCGGCATCGGCATCCCGCTGGGCGACCGCAACACCGTCGAAGCTGGCCTGTACATCACAGCCGGCACCAAGGTAAACCTGCTCGACGAAAACAATGAGCTGGTCAAAGTGGTCAAGGCGCGCGACCTGGCTGGCCAGACCGACCTGCTGTTCCGCCGCAACTCGCTCAACGGCGCCGTCGAGTGCAAGACGCACAAATCGGCGATCGAGCTGAACGAGGCGCTGCACGCCCACAACTGAGAACTCCCCAAGGGTTCGAAGTGTTAAGATCGGGTCTGGCGCACTCACGCCAGACCCGATTTTCATTCCAGGCCCCGTGATCATGTTCCAGCCCTCCCCCTGGCGTGCCGATTTCCCCGCCATCGACGCCCTGCAACGCCAGCACCAGACCTACCTGGACAGCGCTGCCACCACCCAGAAGCCCCAGGCCCTGCTCGATGCCCTGAGCCACTATTACGGCCACGGCGCAGCCAATGTGCACCGTGCCCAGCACCTGCCGGGCGCACTGGCGACCCAGGCGTTCGAAACCAGCCGCGACAAGGTCGCCGCCTGGCTCAACGCTGCGCAATCGCGGCAGGTCATCTTCACCCACGGCGCCACGTCGGCCCTGAACCTGTTGGCCTATGGCCTGGAACACCGTTTCGAGGCAGGCGACGAAATCGCGGTGAGCGCGCTGGAGCACCATGCCAACCTGCTGCCCTGGCAGCAACTGGCGCGGCGGCGCAACCTGCGCCTGGTGGTGCTGCCACTGGATGAGCATGGCCGCATCGACCTTGAGCAGGCGCTGCAGTTGATTGGCCCGCGTACCCGCGTGCTTGCGGTCAGCCAGTTGTCCAACGTGCTCGGCACTTGGCAGCCGCTGCCAGCGTTACTCGCCCATGCACGGGCCCAAGGGGCGCTGACGGTGGTCGATGGCGCCCAGGGTGTGGTGCATGGCCGCCACGATGTTCAGCAACTGGGCTGTGATTTCTACGTATTCTCCAGCCACAAACTGTATGGCCCGGAAGGGGTCGGCGTACTTTATGGCCGTGCGCAGGCGTTGGAACTGCTGCGCCACTGGCAGTTCGGCGGTGAAATGGTACAGCTGGCTGACTACCAGAGTGCCAGCTTCCGCCCCGCACCGCTGGGCTTCGAGGCTGGCACCCCGCCGATCGCCGGGGTGATCGGCCTGGGGGCGACGCTCGATTACCTGGCCAGCCTCGATGGCCAGGCCGTCGAGAACCACGAGACCCACCTTCATCATCACCTGCTGCGCGGGCTGGCCGACCGTGATGGGGTGCGGGTGCTGGGCGCGCCACAGGCTGCCTTGGCCAGCTTTGTCATCGAAGGCGTGCACAATGCCGACATCGCCCACCTGCTGACAGAGCAAGGCATTGCCGTACGTGCCGGCCATCACTGCGCCATGCCACTGCTCAAGGGGCTGGGGCTCGAAGGCGCGATTCGGGTATCGCTGGGCATGTACAACGACAGCGATGACCTGCAACGTTTCTTCGATGCCCTCGATCAAGGCCTGGAGCTGTTGCGATGAGCCTGCCAGTACGCGCCCAGGCAGTATTGGAGCGTTTCGAGCAGGCCCGCGGCTGGGAGCAGCGTGCCCGGCTTCTGATGCAGATGGGTGAGCAACTGGAACCGCTGAGCGATACGCAAAAAGGCGAGGACAACCGCGTGCACGGCTGTGAAAGCCTGGTATGGCTGGTAGCTGAACAGCACGACGGCCAGTGGCAGTTCAAGGCGAGCAGTGATGCGCGACTGTTGCGTGGCCTGCTGGCAGTGCTGCTGGTGCGGGTGCAAGGCCTGGACAGCCGCGAACTGGCAGCGCTTGACCTGCGCGCATGGTTTACCCAATTGGGGTTGGAGCGGCAGTTGTCGCCATCGCGCAGCAATGGCCTGCATGCAGTGTTGCTGCGCATGGCCGAGCTGGTTTCAGACCACTGAACCCAGCTCGGCCGTGCGCCTCACTCGGCCTTGACCCGCTCTGACGGGCGCCGGGCGCCAGCCACCAGCTTTTCCACGGCCTTGCTCGCCGCCACCATGCCAAAGGTCGCCGTCACCATCATCACCGCGCCAAAGCCCCCGGCGCAGTCAAGGCGCACACCCTCCCCCACGAAACTCTTCTGCAGGCACACGCTGCCATCGCCCTTGGGGTAGCGCAGCTGTTCGCTGGAGAACACACACGGCACCCCGTAATTGCGGCTGACGTTGCGCGAAAAGTTGTAGTCACGCCGCAGGGTCGAACGTACCCGCGATGCCAGCGGGTCGTTGAAGGTCTTGTTGAGGTCGCCGATCTGAATCTGTGTGGGGTCGATCTGCCCACCTGCGCCACCGGTGGTGACGATCGCGATCTTGCGCCGCCGGCACCAGGCAATGAGCGCCGCCTTGGCCATCACGCTGTCAATGCAGTCGACGACGCAATCGAGCTGCTCGGTGATGTACTCAGCCATGGTGTCGCGGGTGACGAAGTCAGCCACCGCATGCACTGTGCAGGCCGGGTTGATCGCACGCAGACGCTCGGCCATCACCTCGACCTTGGGGCGCCCCACCTGCCCTTCCAGGGCATGGGCCTGGCGGTTGGTGTTGCTGACACAGACATCATCCAGATCGAACAAGGTGATCTCACCCACGCCACTGCGCGCCAGCGCCTCGGCCACCCAGGAGCCCACCCCGCCGATACCGACGACCGCCACGTGGGCCTGGTTCAGGCGTTGCAGCCCTTCGTCGCCGTACAGCCGGCCAACGCCGGCAAAGCGTGGATCTTCTGTGCTCATGTTCGTACCCCGAAGCTCATACCGCCAAAACGGCGCGCATTATAGGCCAGCAGCGCCGATGACCTCTATCGTTAGGAAAACACCTACTGATCCTGCTTTAATGTCCTACTACCTCGACAGATATGGACGACAATGTCATCTCGCAAATTCGGCTTGAACCTGGTGATTGTCCTGGCCATCGCCGCACTGTTCACCGGGTTCTGGGCGCTGGTCAATCGGCCGGTTTCTGCGCCGGCCTGGCCTGAGCAGATATCAGGTTTCTCGTACTCGCCATTTCGCCTGGGGGAAAGCCCGCAAAAAGGCCAATACCCAAGCGACGCCGAGCTGCGCCAAGACCTGGAGCAGATGAGCAAGCTGACCGACAGCATCCGTATCTATACCGTCGAAGGCACCCAGGCCGATATCCCGCGCCTGGCTGAAGAGCTTGGGCTGCGCGTCACCCTGGGCATCTGGATCAGCCCGGACCTGGAGCGCAACGAGCGAGAGATCGCCACCGCCATCGAACTGGCCAACACCTCGCGCAGTGTGGTTCGCGTGGTGGTCGGCAACGAAGCGCTGTTTCGCGAAGAAGTCACGCCCGAAGCCTTGATCCAGTACCTCGACCGGGTGCGAGCCGCAGTCAAGGTGCCGGTCACCACCAGTGAACAGTGGCACATCTGGAAGGAACACCCGGAACTGGCCAAGCATGTCGACCTGATCGCCGCGCACATCCTGCCCTACTGGGAGTTCGTGCCCATGAAGGATTCCGTGGAGTTCGTCCTGGATCGGGCCCGTGAGCTGAAACAACAATTCCCGCGCAAGCCATTGCTGCTCTCGGAAGTCGGCTGGCCGAGCAACGGCCGCATGCGCGGCGGCGCCGACGCTACCCAGGCCGACCAGGCCATCTACCTGCGCACGCTGGTCAACACCCTCAACCGCCGCGGCTACAACTATTTCGTCATCGAAGCCTACGACCAACCCTGGAAAGCCAGTGACGAGGGCTCGGTGGGCGCCTACTGGGGCGTATTCAATGCCCAACGCCAGCAAAAATTCAATTTTGAAGGGCCGGTGGTGGCGATACCGCAATGGCGTGCGCTGGCGGTCGCCTCGGTGGTGTTGGCGATGATCGCCCTGACCATATTGCTGATCGACGGCTCGGCCTTGCGCCAACGCGGGCGAACGTTCCTCACCTTCATCACCTTCCTCTGTGGGTCAGTGCTGGTGTGGATCGGTTACGACTACAGCCAGCAATACAGCACCTGGTTCAGCCTGACTGTCGGCGTGCTGCTGGCGCTGGGCGCGCTCGGCGTGTTCATCGTGCTATTGACCGAGGCGCACGAGTTGGCCGAGGCGGTGTGGATTCACAAACGTCGCCGGGAGTTTCTGCCGGTGCAGGGCGACAGCGCCTACCGGCCCAAGGTCTCGGTGCATGTACCGTGCTACAACGAACCGCCCGAGATGGTCAAACAGACGCTCGACGCCCTGGCCGCCCTGGATTACCCGGACTACGAAGTGCTGGTGATCGATAACAACACCAAGGATCCAGCCGTTTGGGAGCCGCTCAAGGCCCATTGCGAAAAGCTCGGCGAGCGCTTCAAGTTCTTCCACGTCGCGCCGTTGGCCGGGTTCAAGGGCGGTGCGCTGAACTACCTGCTGCCGCACACCGCCAAGGATGCCGAAGTGATCGCAGTGATCGACTCGGACTACTGCGTGGACCGCAACTGGCTCAAGCACATGGTGCCGCATTTCGCCGACCCGAAGATCGCCGTAGTGCAGTCGCCCCAGGACTACCGCGACCAGCATGAGAGCGCTTTCAAGAAGCTTTGCTACAGCGAGTACAAAGGCTTCTTCCACATTGGCATGGTCACCCGTAACGACCGTGACGCGATCATTCAGCACGGCACCATGACCATGACCCGGCGCACCGTGCTGGAAGAACTGGGCTGGGCCGAATGGTGCATCTGCGAAGACGCCGAACTGGGCCTGCGGGTGTTCGAGAAAGGCCTGTCGGCTGCCTACGCCCACAACAGCTATGGCAAGGGCCTGATGCCCGACACCTTCATCGACTTCAAGAAGCAGCGTTTCCGCTGGGCCTATGGCGCCATCCAGATCATCAAGCACCACGCCGCCGCCCTGCTGCGCGGCAAGGGCAGCGAGCTGACCCGTGGCCAGCGCTATCATTTCCTGGCCGGCTGGCTACCCTGGGTCGCCGATGGCATGAACATCTTCTTCACGGTCGGTGCCCTGCTCTGGTCGGCGGCGATGATCATCGTGCCGCACCGGGTCGATCCCCCCCTGATGATCTTCGCCATCCCGCCACTGGCGCTGTTCTTCTTCAAGGTCGCCAAAATCATCTTCCTTTACCGCCGGGCGGTCGGGGTCAACCTCAAGGACGCATTCGCAGCGGCCCTGGCGGGGCTGGCACTGTCGCACACCATCGCCAAGGCGGTGCTGTACGGGTTCTTCACCAGCAGCATGCCGTTCTTCCGCACGCCGAAGAATGCCGACAGCCATGGGCTGCTGGTCGCGATTTCCGAAGCGCGCGAAGAACTGTTCATCATGCTGCTGCTGTGGGGAGCGGCAGCCGGGATCTACCTGGTGCAAGGGTTGCCGAGCTCGGACATGCGCTTCTGGGTCGCGATGCTGCTGGTGCAGTCACTGCCCTACCTGGCGGCGCTGGTAATGGCACTGCTGTCGTCGCTGCCCAAGCCCGAGCACACAATGGCCGAGCCTCAAGAGGCTTGAGCATCGCGGGGCCGCGCAGCGGCCCAAAGCACCGTGCCGACAAACCTTGTTTGATATAAGATAACGCCCCTCGTTTTTCCGCCTTGCCTTGCCCCGGAGTTCCCCATGACGGCCCCAGCCGAGCTCTCGCCCACCCTCCAACTGGCCTGCGACCTGATCCGTCGTCCCTCGGTCACCCCTGTCGACGCCGATTGCCAGGCGCAGATGATGAACCGCTTGGGCGCCGTGGGCTTCCAGCTCGAACCGATGCGCATCGAAGACGTCGACAACTTCTGGGCCACCCATGGTCACCAGGACGGGCCGGTGCTGTGCTTCGCCGGCCACACCGATGTGGTCCCTACCGGCCCGGTACAGCAGTGGCAGCATGAGCCGTTCGAGGCACTGATCGATGCCGATGGCATGCTCTGCGGGCGTGGCGCTGCCGACATGAAGGGCAGCCTGGCCTCCATGGTGGTCGCCAGTGAGCGGTTCGTGCAGGACTACCCGAACCACCGCGGCAGGGTCGCGTTCCTGATCACCAGCGATGAAGAGGGCCCGGCACACCATGGCACCAAGGCTGTGGTCGAGCGCCTGATCGCGCGCAACGAGCGCCTGGACTGGTGCATCGTCGGCGAGCCGTCGAGCACCAGCCTGCTCGGTGACGTGGTCAAGAACGGCCGTCGTGGCTCGCTTGGCGCCAAACTGACCGTGCGCGGCAAACAAGGCCATGTGGCCTACCCGCACCTGGCACGCAACCCGATCCACCTGGCCGCACCAGCACTGGCGGAGCTGGCCGCCGAACACTGGGATGAAGGCAACGCGTTCTTCCCACCGACCAGTTTCCAGATCTCCAACCTCAATTCCGGTACCGGCGCCACCAATGTGGTGCCGGGTGATCTGACCGCGCTGTTCAATTTCCGCTTCTCCACCGAGTCGACGGTCGAAGGCCTGCAGGCGCGAGTCTCGGCAATCCTCGACAAGCATGAACTGGACTGGTCGATCGACTGGGCGCTTTCGGGCCTGCCATTCCTCACCGAGCCCGGTGAACTGCTCGATGCCGTTTCGGCCAGCATCAAGGGGGTCACCGGCCGTGATACTCAGCCGTCCACCAGCGGGGGCACGTCCGATGGCCGGTTCATCGCCACCATGGGCACCCAGGTCGTCGAACTGGGCCCGGTCAATGCAACCATCCACCAGGTCGACGAACGCATCCTGGCCAGCGACCTCGACCTGCTGACCGAGATCTACTACCAGACCCTGGTGCGGTTGCTCGCCTGATGCTCGCCTGCCCTATTTGCCAGGCGTCACTGACGCGGCTCGACAACGGTGTGGTGTGCCCGGCCGGCCACCGCTTCGACCGTGCCCGCCAGGGTTACCTGAACCTGCTGCCTGTGCAGCACAAGAACAGCCGTGACCCTGGCGACAATCAGGCCATGGTCGAAGCGCGCCGGGACTTCCTCGATGCTGGCCATTACGCGCCCGTGGCCCGTCGCCTGGCTGAACTGGCCGCCGAGCGCCAGCCCGGCGTCTGGCTGGACATCGGCTGCGGCGAAGGCTATTACACCGCGCAACTCGCCCAGGCTCTGCCACAGGCTGGCGGCTACGCCCTGGACATCTCGCGGGAGGCCGTCAAACGTGCCTGCCGCCGCGACCCTTCGGTCACCTGGATGGTCGCCAGCATGGCCCGCGTCCCCATGGCCGATGCCAGTTGCCAGTTCATCGCCAGCGTGTTCAGCCCGCTGGACTGGGCCGAGGCCCAGCGCCTGCTGAGCCCGGGTGGCGGCCTGATGCGGGTGGGCCCGACCAGCGGCCACCTGATGGAATTGCGCGAAGTGCTCTACGATGAAGTACGCCCTTATGCCGACGACAAACACCTGGCCCTGGCCCCCCAGGGCATGGCCCATACCCACAGCGAAACCCTTGAGTTCCGGCTGAGCCTGGCGGCCCCCAAGGCCCGTGCCGACCTGCTGGCCATGACCCCACACGGCTGGCGCGCCAGTGCCGAGAAACGTGCGCGGGTGATAGACCAGCCCGAGCCCTTCGACGTCACGGTTTCGATGCGTTATGACTATTTCGTGCGCCAAGACTGAGCACACCTGGAGCCCTTATGCGCCAACCTGATATCGAGATCTACCTGAAGGACGCTGACGTCGACCACAAGCAGATTGCCCAATGGCTCGGCGAAGCCATTGGCCCCTGCAGCGAATGGCAGCAGAAAGGCCAGACCTTCAAATGCAAGGCCGGTAACATTCCGGTCACCTGGTTACCCAAGGCTGTAGGGAAATGGAACAGCCTTTACCTGGAAAGCGACCAGACGCCATGGGACGATGACGTCGCCTGCGCCCGCGCCGCATTCGCCGCACTGGGCGTGGAAGTGCGCTGCGCGCCAGGTGGCTGGGTCGAGGAAGATGGCGAGGAAGATGCCGATCGCTGGATCCGCATCAGCGCCGACGGTGAAGAGGAGATCACCTGGCGTACCTCGTGAGCAGCACGCTACAAAAGGGTTCGCATCAGGCTGCAAGTTACACGGTCAACTTGCAGCTTGAAGCTTGAAGCTTGAGGCTCGAAGCGCAGGACTCAGAGCCCTACGACGTCCTCGGCTTGCAGGCCTTTCTGGCCCTGCACGCAGGAGTACTCGACCCGCTGCCCTTCGACCAGGGTACGATGCCCCTCACCGCGGATCGCCCGATAATGGACGAATACATCCGCACCACCTTCGCGCTGAATGAAGCCAAAGCCCTTGGCATCGTTGAACCACTTTACATTCCCAGTCTCACGAGACGACATCTGAACTACTCCGGATTTTTATTGTGAAGATCGCCTTGTAGACACAGGGTTTCCTCCCCGTGCCGACGCCGCTTGCCGAAATATCCTGCAAGTGGCAGGCCGAGTATATGCCACAGAACAAATAATTTTCATGACCGCCGCGCCCTTTGCAGGATTTTGCTGAACTTACGCAGATACGGCAGACTAACCGTTTGCACATTCACTGAACATCACACCCAGGGCACACACCCCATGACCCGTTCTCCCCTGCGCCGCCTGATCTTCGGCGCTCTGCGTCGCCTGTTGTACCTGTGGGTGCGCTCCGAGACCATCAACCAGTCCGCCATGAGCCTGCAGCTCGACCGCAGCCGCCCGGTGTTCTATGCCCTGCCCTCGCCATCGCTCACCGACCTGGCCGTACTCGACCATGAGTGCACCAAGGCGGGGCTGCCGCGCCCGGTACTGCCGGTAGCGGTGGGCACGCTGCACGAGCCGGCCGGGTTCTTCTACCTCACGCCCGACCCGGACTGGCTCGGCCGCCACGACAAGCGCGGCGCGCCCCCCACCCTTGAGCGGGTGATTGCAGCAGTCAGCCAGCATGCCGAAGAAGACGCACAGATCATCCCGGTCAGTGTGTTCTGGGGCCAGACGCCTGCCAGCGAATCGAGCCCGTGGAAATTGCTCTTCGCTGACAGTTGGGCGGTAACCGGGCGCCTGCGCCGGCTGCTGACCATCCTGATACTGGGGCGCAAGACCCGCGTGCAGTTCTCGGCGCCTATCCAGGTGCGTGAGCTGGTGCAGCACAACAAAGGCCATGAACGCACCGTGCGCATGGCCCAACGCCTGATGCGCGTGCACTTTCGCAACCTCAAGACTGCGGTGATCGGCCCGGACATCTCGCACCGGCGCAATCTGGTCAAAGGCCTGGTCCACGCGCCACTGGTACGCCAGGCCATCAGCGAACAAGCCCAACGGGAAAACATTCCCCTGGCCAAGGCTGAAGCACAGGCCCTGCGCTACGGCAACGAGATCGCCTCGGACTACACCTACACCGCGATCCGCTTTCTGGAAGTGGTGCTCAGCTGGTTCTGGAACAAGATCTACGACGGTATCAAGGTCAACCACATCGAGCAGGTGCAGGGCATCGCACCGGGCCACGAAGTCATCTATGTACCCTGCCATCGCAGCCACATCGACTACCTGCTGCTGTCGTACCTGCTGTTTCGCAACGGCCTGACGCCACCGCACATCGCGGCCGGCATCAACCTCAACATGCCAGTGATCGGCGGCTTGCTACGCCGCGGCGGCGCCTTCTTCATGCGCCGCACCTTCAAGGGCAACCCGCTGTACACCGCAGTGTTCAACGAATACCTGCACACCCTGTTCACCAAGGGGTTCCCGGTCGAGTACTTCGTCGAGGGCGGGCGCTCGCGCACCGGGCGCATGCTGCAACCACGCACGGGGATGCTGGCGATCACCTTGCGCAGCTTCCTGCGCTCATCGCGCACACCGATCGTCTTCGTGCCGGTGTACATCGGCTACGAACGGGTCCTGGAAGGCCGCACCTACCTGGGTGAGCTGCGTGGCGCCAGCAAGAAGAAGGAGTCGATCTTCGACATCTTCAAGGTCATCGGCGCGCTGAAGCAGCGTTTCGGTCAGGTCTACGTGAACTTCGGCGAACCCATTCGCCTGGCCGGCTTTCTCGACCAACAGCAACCCGGCTGGCGTGAGCAGGCACTTGGCCCGCAGTTCCGTCCCGCCTGGCTGAACGAGACCACCACCCGCCTGGGTGAAACCGTGGCCCGCCACCTCAACGAGGCTGCAGCGGTCAACCCGGTCAACCTGGTGGCCCTGGCGTTGCTCTCCACCAGCCGCCTGGCACTGGACGAAAGTGCCCTGACCCGGGTGCTGGACCTGTACCTGGCCCTGTTGCGCAAGGTCCCCTATTCGCAGCACACCACCCTGCCCGAGGGTGACGGCCAGGCGCTGATCGAGCACGTCAGGGGCATGAACCTGCTGGCGGAGCAGAAAGACGCCCTGGGCCGCATCCTCTACCTGGATGAAGCCAATGCGGTGCTGATGACTTATTACCGCAACAACGTCCTGCACATCTTTGCCTTGCCGGCGTTACTGGCAAGCTTCTTCCACAGCAGCTCACGGATGAACCGTGACCTGCTCGGGCAGTATGTACACGCGTTGTATCCGTACCTGCAGGCCGAGCTGTTCCTGCGCTGGTCACCCGAGCAACTGGACGAGGTGATCGACCAGTGGCTGGCCGCGTTGGTCGAACAGGGGCTGCTACGCCAGGAGCAAGACAGCTACATTCGCCCTGCGCCGAGTTCGCGCCAATTCGTCCTGCTGACCCTGCTGGCCCGCTCCATCACCCAGACCTTGCAACGCTTCTACATGGCCACTTCGCTGCTGCTCAACAGTGGGCAGAACACCCTCAGCGCGGAAGAACTCGAAGACCTGTGCGTGATGATGGCTCAACGCCTGTCGATCCTGCACGGTCTCAATGCCCCGGAGTTCTTCGACAAGACCCTGTTCCGCCACTTCATCCAGACCCTGGTCGAGCAGGGCGTGTTGCGCCCGGACGGCAATGGCAAACTGGGCTATCACGACAAGCTGGGAGAGCTGGCCGAGGGCGTGGCCAAGCGCGTGCTGTCAGCCGAGCTGCGCCTGTCGATCCGCCAGGTGGCGCTGCACCGTGATGAGCCGGTGGACATCGTGCAGGGGTAGATTTTCAGCCTGCGCCCGGTCCTTGAAAGGGATCAACATCGATTCGCTGCACCCCACATCCCTTTCAAGGACTATCAATATGCCTCAGATCAAATCGTTGACTGTCGAAATCACCTGCTCGGACTCCACCACCCCGCCGGCAGCAGCCCTCGTCAAATTGAGCTTGGCTGATGTTTCGCGAGCAGATGCGCCGTCCACCCCTGTTACCGAACTCGATCTGCGCTGGGGAAGCGGCTTTCCGATCACCCTGCCGCTGCCCTTTGACTGGAGCCAGATCAACCAGAAACACGAATATGCCATCGAAGCGCGCATCGAGAATGATGGGCAACTGGTGTACATCAACACCACGAACTACATGCTGAAACCAGGCGTAGGCACCTATCAGGTTGAGGTCGAGAAGGTCCATTCGGTCACTGAAGGTCTCCACGGCGGCAACCTCATGGGTTGACCACCTGCCCGGGAAAATCCGTTAAAGTCCTTGGGGTTGGCCACAAGCCAACCCCAAGGACTACGGAGATTCCATGAAAAAGCTCGTAATGCTGTGGTGCGCATCCCTGCTCGCAGCCTGTTCCACCCACACCCCGCCGCCCCAGGCCAGCCTGGATGGCGAAGTCTTCTACCTTCAGCGCATCGCCCTGCCGCCCGCCGCCACCTTGAGCGTGGAACTGCAGGATGTATCGCTGATGGACGCCCCCGCCGTCACCCTGGCGCGCCAGGCCGGCCCGGTCAAAGGCAACGTACCGCTGCCGTTCCACCTCACCTACGACCCCGCCCAAGTCAAGCCCGGCCACCGCTACGCGGTCAGCGCGCGCATCGAACTGGGCGGCAAGCTGCTGTTCATCAACACCGAACACCACGGCGTCGAGCTCGATGGCAGCGACGCCCAGCCGGTACGGATCAAAGTCGATCCCGTACGCTGATATCCGCCTACTTCTGTTGAAAGGGACCCTTTCATGATTCGCTCCTCCCTGCGCTTCACCGTCCTGTGCGCCGGCCTGCTGCTGTCCGCCAGCGCCCTGGCCCTGTCACTGGGCGACCTGACCCAGAAGGACGCCACCGGCGGCCTGAAAGATGCGCTCACCCAAGGTGCACAGGTCGCCGTCAAGCAATTGAGCACCCCAGGTGGTTTCAGCAACAACCCGGATGTGCGCATCGAACTGCCAGGCAACCTCGGCAAGGCCGCCAAGGCCATGAAGATGTTCGGCAAAGGTGACCAGGTCACGGCCCTGGAAGACAGCATGAACAAGGCCGCGGAAGCGGCGGTGCCGCAAGCCCAGGCGATCCTGGTCGATGCGGTGAAGAACATGAGCGTGACCGATGCCAAGGGCATCCTCAGCGGGGGCGATGATTCAGCCACCCAATACCTGAACAAGAGCAGCCGCGAGAAGATCCGCGCCAAGTTCCTGCCCATCGTCAAGGCCGCGACCGACAAGGTGGGCGTGGTTCAACAGTACAACGCCTTTGCCGGCCAGGCGTCAGCCCTGGGCCTGGGCGATGCCAAGAGTGCCAATGTCGAGAGCTATGTGACCGAAAAAGCCCTCGACGGCCTGTTCGAAATGATCGCCAAACAAGAACAGAGCATTCGCCAGAACCCCGCACAGGCAGCTACCAGCCTGGCCAAGAAGGTATTTGGCGCCCTGTGACCTGCGAAGGGAGGGCTATGCCCTCCCCCGCAGCCTTCAGCCCTTCTTCACCCTGAACCACGCCGCATACAGTGCCGGCAGGAACAACAGGGTCAGCACCGTGGCAACGATCAACCCGCCCATGATCGCCACCGCCATCGGCCCGTAGAACACGCTGCGCGACAGCGGGATCATCGCCAGCACTGCCGCCAGCGCCGTCAGCACGATCGGCCGGAAGCGCCGCACCGTGGCCTCGATGATGGCCTGCCAACGGTCCAGTCCCGAAGCGATGTCCTGTTCGATCTGGTCCACCAGGATCACCGAGTTGCGCATGATCATGCCCGCCAGGGCAATGGTGCCAAGCATGGCGACGAAGCCGAACGGCTGGCGGAACACCAGCAGGAACAAGGTCACGCCGATCAGCCCCAGTGGTGCCGTGAGGAACACCATCACCGTGCGCGAGAAGCTGCGCAGCTGGATCATCAACAAGCTGAGCACCACGACGATGAACAGCGGCATGCCAGCGTTCACCGACTTCTGCCCGCGCTCGGAGTCCTCGACGGTGCCGCCCACTTCCAGCAGGTAGCCATCCGGCAGCTTGTCCTTGATTGCCTGCAAGGTCGGAGCAATCTGCTTGACCAGGGTCGCCGGCTGCTCCTTGTCATAGATGTCGCCGCGTACCGTCACCGTCGGCAAGCGGTTACGGTGCCAGATGATGCCTTCCTCGAAGCCATAATCCAGGGTCGCTACCTGCGACAGCGCCACGCTCTGGCCGTTGTCGGTGGGCAACGCCAGGCTGCCGAGGTTGCCCAGTTCGCCACGCTCCTTCTGCGTGCCACGCAGGAGAATCTCGATCAGCTCGTTGTCCTCCCGGTACTGGCTCACCGTGGTGCCGGTGAGCGAGCTGCGCAAAAAGCTCGACAGGTGCGCGGTACTTACGCCAAGTGCACGCGCACGGTCCTGGTCGATCGCCAGGAACACCGCCTTGCTTGGCTCTTCCCAGTCCAGGTGCACGTTCACCACATGGGGGTTTTCACGCACTTTGTCCGCCACCTCGCGGGCCAGGGCGCGCACCTTCTCGATATGCTCGCCCGTGACCCTGAACTGCACCGGGTAGCCCACGGGCGGGCCGTTCTCCAGGCGGGTGACGCGGGCGCGCAGGTCGGGGAATTGCTGGTCCACCGTGTCGATCAGCCAACTGCGCAAGCGCTCGCGCTCCTCCAGGGACGTGGCCAGCACGACGAACTGGGCGAAGCTGGCGGCGGGCAGTTGCTGGTCCAATGGCAGATAAAAACGCGGCGACCCGGTGCCTACGTAGGCCACATAGTTGTCGATGCCATCCTGCTGTTTGAGCAGGGCCTCGAGCTGCTTGACCCGCTCGGTGGTATTGCTCAGCGACGCGCCCTCGGCCAGTTTGAGGTCGACCATCAGTTCTGGGCGGCCGGACGCCGGGAAGAACTGCTGCGGCACGAAGCGGAACAACGCAATGCTGCCGAAAAAGGCTGCGATGGTCAGCAGGATCACCGTCTTGCGCCGCCGCACGCACCACTCCACTACACGTCGCACACGCTGGTAGAACGGCGTGGCATAGGGGTCCGGCGCATGCCCGTTACCGTCATGACGGGCGGCATGCAGCTTGGCCAGGTCCGGCAGCAACCGTTCGCCCAGGTAAGGCACGAACACCACGGCCACCACCCACGAGGTGAGCAGCGCAATGGTCACCACCTGGAAGATAGAGCGGGTGTACTCACCCGTACTGGACGCTGCGGTGGCAATCGGCAGAAAGCCGGCAGCGGTAATCAGCGTACCGGTCAGCATCGGAAAAGCCGTGCTGGTCCAGGCGTAACTGGCAGCCTTGAACCGGTCGAAGCCCTGCTCCATCTTGATCGCCATCATTTCCACGGCAATGATCGCGTCGTCCACCAGCAGGCCCAGGGCCAGCACCAGCGCGCCCAGCGAGATCTTGTGCAGGCCGATACCGAAATAGTGCATGGCGGCAAACGTCATCGCCAGCACCAGGGGTATAGCCAGGGCCACCACCAAGCCGGTACGCAGCCCAAGCGAGAAGAAGCTCACCAACAGCACGATGACCAGCGCCTCGACCAGCACCTGGACGAACTCGCCCACGCCCGCCTTGACCGCAGCCGGCTGATCGGAGACTTTGCGCAGCTGCATGCCGGCCGGCAGGTTGCGCGCCAAGCGTTCGAACTCACCTTCCAGTGCCTTGCCCAGCACCAGGATGTCGCCGCCATCCTTCATCGACACGGCCAGGCCGATCGCGTCTTCACCCATGAAGCGCATGCGCGGCGCGGGAGGGTCATTGAAGCCCCGGTACACCTCGGCGACATCGCCGATACGGAAGGTGCGATCCCCTACCCGGATGGGGAACTGACGAATCTGCTCGACACTGTCGAACTGCCCACTGACGCGCAGTTGCAGACGCTCGCTGGGGGTTTCGAAAAAGCCGGCGGTGCTCACCGCGTTCTGCTCGCGCAGCGCTTGCTGTACGGCCTCCAGCGGCACGCCCAGAGTGGCCAGCTTGAGGTTGGACAGCTCGATCCAGATTTTCTCGTCCTGCAGGCCGATCAGTTCGACCTTGCCCACGTCCTTGACACGTTGCAACTGGATCTGGATGCGATCTGCATAGTCCTTGAGCACGGCGTAGTCGAAGCCGCTACCGGTGAGCGCATAAATATTGCCGAAGGTGGTACCGAACTCGTCATTGAAGAACGGCCCCTGGATTTCCGGGGGCAGAGTGTGGCGGATATCCGCGACCTTCTTGCGGATCTGGTACCACAGTTCGGGGATGTCCTTGGAATGCAGCGAGTCCCGGGCCATGAAGGTCACTTGCGATTCGCCGGGGCGCGAGAACGAGACGATCCTCTCGTACTCGCCGGTTTCCATCAGCTTCTTCTCGATGCGCTCGGTCACCTGGCGCGACACTTCCTCGGCCGTTGCCCCCGGCCACAGGGTACGGATGACCATGGCCTTGAAAGTAAAGGGCGGATCCTCGCTCTGCCCCAGCTTGGTGTAAGACATGGCGCCAATGGCAGCCAGCAGGATCATCAGGAACAGTACGATCTGGCGATTGCGCAGCGCCCAGGCGGAAAGGTTGAAACCCATCGGGACTTACTCCTTGGCCGTCAGGTTCACCACACGGTTGGTACGGTCTACCGGCCGCACCTCCTGCCCCTCGCGCAGCACGTGGCCGCCGGCGGCCACCACCCAGTCGCCAGGGTTCAGGCCTTCGAGTACGGGAACAGTGTCACTGCCATAAGGCCCCAGGCGCACGGCGGCACGCTCCAGGCGACGGTCCTGGTTGACCCGCCAGACGTACGCCTGGCCGTTTTCCGCGGTGACCGCCGAGAGAGGTACAGCCAGTGGGATCAGCCCGTCATGGGCAATGAATACCCGTGCGCTCTGCCCAAGGTCGGCAGGCACCTTGGCCGAGTTGAAGGCGATGCGTGCGGCGAAGGTACGTGAACGGGGGTCGGCTGCAGGCGACAACTCCCGGATACGGCCCTCAAAGCGCTCATTGCCCCGCGACCACAGCTCGACACTGACCTGCTGGCCAACGGCGAAGCGGGCGAACTGCTGCTCCGGCACGCCGATGACGACTTCGCGCTCACCGTCGGCCGCCAGTGTGAACACCGTCTGCCCGGCAGCCACCACCTGGCCGACCTCGACCTGACGCTTGGCGATCACGCCGGCCTGGGGCGCCCGCAACACGGCGTAGCCGGCCTGGTTGCCAGCCACGTCGAATTCGGCTTTGGCCTGCTTGAGGCGCGCGAGCCCGGCCCGGTAGAGGTTCTCGGCGTTGTCGTACAGGGAATGGCTGACCATCTGCCGATCCAGCAACGTGCGGTAGCGGTCACGCTCGGCGCGGACCAGCGCCAGGTTTGCCTCGGCGGCCGCCAACTGGGCGCGGTTGGCCTCAAGTTGCAGGCGCACATCCTGGGGGTCGAGCTCTGCCAGTGGCTGATCGGCCTTTACCCGCTGCCCCTCCTCGACCAGGCGTTTGCTGACCTTGCCAGCGATGCGGAACGCCAGCTCCGGCTCGAAACGCGCTCGCACCTCGCCAGGGTAGCTGTCGGCTGAGGCTTGGGCCGGCTGCGGCTGGACCACCAGCGCAGGGCGAGGGGCAGTGGGCGGGGCGGCTTGCTGCCCGCAGGCGGCCAGCAACAACGCGGCAGCGGCAGGCAGAGCGAGGCACAAGGCATGACGCAACATGATGAATCCTTTCGCGACGAGCGCATCGAATATTTATACTGTCGAGTATATTAAATCAGGGAACCGGAGCCGGGAAGCCAGCGTCGGAAAGAAAGTCCGTGGCTTTTCACTTACCCTGAGATTTTTTTCACTTTGCCTAGACTCTCGCACCAAACTGCACCGCTCCCCGCTTCCAGCAGAATTCGAGAGAGAGGATGACGTGTCATCGGGAAACCACGTGTGCCCTGTTCCCCCAGTCTGGTATGGCATCCATTAGGCAGCCCCGTTCTAATGCCACAGGTCCGGTTCGTCTGGGCTTCTTCTTCGCTCTGGCGGGTCAGCAGAGCAATATGCCGCTATAGTCCCTTGTTAAGCAGTTCATTTATCTCGCCTCGATAAGGATTCGAAAGTGATGCCTATGCCGGTATAGAGGCGTGATCCGAAGGTAGATCCGTGAAGTTCCGATTGACCATGCCCCGGGCAGGTCGCCCAGAAATCACACTGGTAACCTGGGTGTGATAGGCGCGATGGCTTTTCATTGCTTCCCGGTAGGCAGCGTTTGCGGATGTCTCAGGGCAGAGGATAAAGGCTGTGCCAAGCTGCGCACCGCAGGCGCCGAGCGCCATTGCAGCTTTGATCCCTGCCCCAGTGATCTACTGCACCGCTGGCACCCATACCAGTCTGCACGCTCGAGCCAGGTAAGCAGGCCGACCTGCTGGTGCTCGACGGCCCCCCCCATGGCGGCATATGTCGTTCATGGTGAGATCCACCATTTGCAGGGCCGGGGCTAATCAGCACGCACCTGACTGGAACACGCGCTGTCAATTGGGCAAACCATTGAAAATGGGTGCTAACGAAGCTTCCGCCGCAGACACGCAGGTCATGCTACACGGCATGTACGTGAACAGCAGTGGTGCCATCCTTTCGACTCACGAAACGGGGGAAGGCCTGGGCAAGTATCCGCCTCTTGCAGATTCCAAGCTTTCTCCTGCTGACAGCAAAGTTGTGGATAGCCACTTGTCACTCTTGGAGGGCTTGCGCCTGGAGGGCATTTAATGCGTCTGTTCGAGGGCATATGATTGAGAGCGAGCCTACATGCCAGCCACATCGCCGCCACAGCGCCACCACGCCGAGTACGGCCAGCAGAACGGGAGGTATTACTTGAAATGCACAATTGATATGCCCGATAGCGTTCTCACGAAACTCACCTACCTGGTCAGGCAAAATGCAAAGCCCTATATACATACCGAGGCTTTGACCGGTGACAGTGAGGCTCACTACTTTGCCGAGCAGGAGGAGCGCGAAGTCAAGATACAAAACGGACGTCCGTTAGCCGACAGCCTTTCACTGGACAAGCAGGGGTTTGAACTCCACCGGCGAGAGACGGTGGTAGACGATCTCTACGACGATACCTCGGTAGTAAAGGTCTACTATGACGAGATAAAGGCCTTGATCAAGCAATTGACGGGCGCGAGCCGGGTCGTGATCTTCGACCACACCAGGCGCAGTGACGCCGAACGGCGGGATTTTCGCGGCCCAGCCAGCCGTGTGCACAATGACTACACCGAACACTCGGGGCCTGAGCGTATCCGGGAAGTACTGGGCGCGGAACAAGCCGCCGCAATGGCAGCGATGTCAGTCGCTCAGATCAACGTCTGGCGCCCGATAAGCGGCCCTGTCAAGCGCTCGCCGTTGGCGGTGCTGGACGCCTCGACGCTCGACCCCAATGATCTGCTGGCTACCGACTTGGTCTATCCGGATCGCATCGGGGAAATTTATCACCTCGCCTACAATACTCACCAGCGCTGGTACTATTTTCCGGAGATGCGCCGTGACGAAGTCTTGCTGATCAAGGGTTATGACTCGCGTCACGACGGCCGTGCCCGCTTCACCCCCCATGCCGCCTTCCAGCTCCCCCATACGCCGCCGGGAGCCCCGCCACGCGAAAGTATCGAAGTTCGTACCCTGGCCTTCTTTCACTAGGTATTGGTCACCGGGTGTGGCGGCGGCCATATCGCCGTCTCGCGCCCGGCGCGGTGACCGGATAGAAAGCTCGGGGCGTAGCATTCGTGCCCCGTGCCGCCTCACGTAGACAGGATGAAGTCAGGCAGAACGAACTGACCGAGCTCCTCGAGGACCTCGCCAGCGGGGCGTTGCCCGTACTTCAAGTTGATGATCACATGGTTGACGCCGATCTCCTGTAAGTGTTGCAGCAGTGAGATCAGATGATATCGCCCTAATTGATAGCCGAGGTGGATCGGTCGAGGGGGTATCTGCGAGTTGTCCGTCAAGTCGATGTATAGCGACTGGGTGAAGGGTTTGAACAGCTCACCACATTCGGTATGCACTGCAGTGCGCCAGTTCTCGACAATCAGTTGCTGAGTCTTCGGCGCACGCGGATAACTGATCCAGCCATGACTGCAGCGGGCAATCCAATCCAGCGTCTGGCGGCTATGACCGGTGACGAAGAATGGAATTTCCGCTGTGGTCGGCTTGGGAATCAGATCGCAGCCCTCAAGCGTGCCGCCGGACCAGGTCAAAGGCACGAAACTGCTGCGCTGAACCTGGCGAAATACCTCTAGGTATTCGCGGAACATTCTGTCACGCTGCTCCGGATCTACACCGAATGCGGGAAACTCTACAGGTCGGTCCCCGGAAGCCACGCCTAATAACAGGCGGCCACCACTGAGTTGATCTACACTGGTGGCCGCCTTCGCGGTGTGAAGAGGGTTGCGGATTGGCAGGATGACCGAGGCGGTACCCAGCGCAATCGAATGCGTGTGTGCCGCCATGAAACCCAGGTAGACCCAAGGATCGAAGACCTGACCGGTATCACCGAAACTAGGGTCACGTAACGGTACATCGCGAAACCAAAGGGCAGCGAAACCTAGCTTTTCGGCTCTTTGGGCCAGGCTCACCTGGCCAGCCATACTCGGCATATCACCGCTAAAGGCTTCGAGGGGGAGGAAAAGGCCCAGGCTCAACCGACCTTGACGGTAAGTGCGCTGAAAGCCCGGTTGTCGCTGATAGGGAATGGAACTCGGAGTGAACATGCGCCCTCCTACTTACATCAGAACCTGGATGAGGGTGCTGAAAGATACCTGGGTTTGTCCTATGACAACGGACACCTTCGCCACTTCATTAGGTATCGCGTATGCGCACCGCGTCGGTTTCGACCCCCAACGCGCCCAGCGTCAGCACGGCTTGACGGTCGAGCTACAGTGCGGATTAAAGGTTTCCCGCCCTAGGTAGTCGGCATCGTGTATGAACCGCTCAATGTGTCAGAGCGGTCACCATCACCGTGATGGACCTTGAGACCAGAGGGCTCCACGGTGCGAATCAGTTGCGGATTTACATCGATATTCTAAAGTTTAGCTCCCTGTGCGAGCGGCGCCGGACAAGCAATCCGACCTGTACGGCCAACAGCTATGATGAGTTCAGGGCCTTGAAGACCGAGCTTCGGTAAAGAGCACAAAAGCACTTTCGCCACTCCAGGCCCTGCCTCGCGCCTTCCCTCGCTTGATCAGTCGAATTGCGTGCCTTTTTGTATCAGCTCGACCTTGTACCCGTTGGGATCTTCAATGAACGCGATTATTGTGCGTCCATGTTTCATGAGACCTGCTGGTCGAGGAACACGATATCCCATGATAGCAGCACGGCTGCACACAGCTTCTGCATCCTCAACCTCGATAGCTACATGCCCGTAAGCATCGCCAATCTCATAGCTATCTTGTCCCCAATTTCGCGTCAGCTCCAGAACAGCAGTTTCTGTCTCCAGGCCATATCCGAGGAAAGCAAGGGTGAATTTGCCCTCCGGATAGTCTTTGCGTCTCAAGAGGCTCATGCCGAGCACTTTAGTGTAGAAGTGAATGGTTTTATCCAGATCCACCACACGTAGCATGGTATGTAGTATGCGCATCGATTCTCCGCTGCAGCTTCAGCCCTTCGCAAGGCCAACATTTCCTAGAAGGCTTTCCCCGACAACGACGAAAGTCCGTGCATCCAGGCCCTACCACCGCAAGCCCATGAGGCTAGGCTGTCGAGGTGATTGGATGCGTTTGCCCGGGCAATGTTAAGCTGACACACGCATCACTAAAAGTGATCAGATGTGAGCTATACCATCACAAAAGGAGAGCATCTTGAAGCTTTCACAGCTTGGTTTTTTTTGCGCTGTCGTAGAGCACGGTACGATAGCCGCAGCAGCTGCACAGCTGCATTGCGTGCCCTCGAACATCACAGCAAGACTGCGAGAACTAGAAACTCAGCTCGGCGTCGTCTTGTTCAACCGCGAAAATAACCGGTTACTTGTCACCCCCGAAGGTAGGCTGGTCTACCGCAAAGCCAAACAGCTCCTCGACCTGGCAGCTGAAACACGCTCGCTGTTTTCAACCGATTCCATGCCTGGCGTGCTTCGCGTTGGGGCGCTTGACGTAGCGCTGGCCAATCATCTCCCTCCGCTTCTGGTACGGTACCGCCTTGAGGCGCCGGGGGTAGAACTGCACATCCGTCCGGAGCACTCGCTACTCCTGGAGCGGCTGTTGATGGATGGCGAGCTTGATTTGATCCTCACTGATGGCCCCATCGAGCATCCTTTGCTTGAAAGCCGCTTAGCGTTCCGTGAGCGCTTGTTGAGAGTTGTACCGAAGGCCTTTTCCTCGCCCACCCCGGAAGACCTGGCTGGGCTCGAACTGTATGTATTCGGTCGCACCTGTCACTACAGGCAACAGGTCGATAACTGGCTAGAACGCAGCGGCATCCAGCCTCGGGCGATACTGGAAATCGAATCGTATCCCAGTATTTTTGCCTGCATCGCACAGGAAATTGGCTTTGCTTGCGTGCCAGAGAGTTATATCGACCGTTTCGCGAGCCAGGCAGATACCTTTCAGGCCGATCATGTGCCGAGCTTGGATTCAAGCGATATCTATTTCGTCTGGCGAAAAAATCAGCAGTCGCCGTTGATCAAGAATTTCATCGAGGCCATTGATAATCACCAGGGCAAGGGCAATGTTTAATGTGCAATCCCCGCATCCCATGAAGATTTAATCTGTCTCGCCATCCAGGAAACTACACATCGCCCACGAAGCGGCAGAAAATAATCGCCCGCAGTTGTGTGCGTGCCTGCGATAGCGTGAGTTTGCGTATTGCCGTCAGGTTTTCATGCTCAATGAGCATCCCGTGCTTCAGGCTTCGGCGGATCAATGCGATCGATATTTCCCAGGACCAACGCTCGCCCGGCAAATAGCCCCCCGGATGTTTCCAGGGCAAAACGTTCAGCATCGCGGGTGCGCACCTCGTCGGTCACCGCGTCGGCTTCGTGCGCTGAGGCACCCAGGGTCAGCACGGCCTGGTGGCCAAGCAGCAAGGCGGATTCAAAGGTTTCCCGCACGATGTAGTCGGCGTCGTGCTTGACCAGCTCCAACGCGTGCTCGCGGTCAAAGGCGCGCACCAGCACCTTCACCTGCGGGCAATAGTGCCGCGTGCTTTCGACGATGCGTGTCGCGGCCTTCTTGTCATTCACGCACACAATGATGGTACGGGCGTGATGGGCCCCGGCAGCATGCAACAGGTCGTGCCGGGCACCATCACCGTAATAGACCTTGAAACCATAAGGCTCGACGGCGCGGATCACCTCCGGGTCCATGTCGATGATCGAAAGCTTGGCGCCATGAGCGAGTGGTGCCTGGCAAGCGATCTGGCCGACACGACCAAACCCTATGATCAGGATATGGCCTTGGAGATTCTGTGCCGGCTCCACACCGGCCATGGAAACCGCCCGGGGCCGCGCGAAGCGCTTGTACAATAGAAGGTTGACCGGCGTAACGGCCATGGACAACACCACGATAGCCGTCATGTTGGCGTTGATTTCGGCACTGACGACCTTGAGTTTCAGCGCTTCGGCAAACAGCACGAACGCAAATTCACCACCCTGCGCCATCAGCACGGCGCGGTCCAGCGCATCACCATGCTGGCTTTTCGCGAGGCGCGCGACCCCATAGATACACAGCGCCTTGACCATCATCAGCGCCAGCACGCCAGAGGTGATCAGCAGCCAGTTCGCGGCCACCACGTGCAGATCCAGCGCCATGCCGACGCCGAGGAAAAACAGCCCCAGCAACAACCCGCGAAACGGTTCTATGTCAGCCTCAAGCTGGTGGCGGAAGGTGGACTCCGACAGCAGCACACCGGCAACGAACGCGCCCATCGCCATTGACAGGCCGCCGATTTCCATCAGCAGCGCTGCTCCCAGCACCACCAGCAGCGCGGCAGCAGTCATCACCTCGCGCGCCCTGGCTTGGGCCAATACCCGAAACAGAGGGTTGAGCAACCACAACCCGATGACCACCAGTGCGCTCAGGGACAGCGCTGCGGTCGCCATGCGCTGCCACAGGGGGGAGCTGGATTCGGGCACCGATGCAGTAGGTGCCAGAAATGCCACCACCGCCAGCAACGGCACTATCAACAGGTCTTCAAACAGCAGAATGGAGACGATGCGTTGGCCCCTCGGCTCGTTCAAGTCACCCCGCTCCGAGAGAACTTGCATGACAATCGCCGTGGATGTGAGCACAAAACCGGCCGCGCAGACGAATGACACCTGCCAAGGGAAACCAAAGGCCTTGCCGACGACGGTGAGCAGAACGGCACAGATCACCACCTGCAGGCTGCCCAGCCCAAAGATCTGCCCACGCAGGTCCCATAGATGCGAGGGTTTGAGCTCCAGGCCAATCACGAAAAGAAACATCACCACACCCAACTCGCCCACATCAATGATGGTGTGGGGGTCATTGATCAGTTGCAGCCCGAAGGGTCCGATCATCATCCCTGCCAACAGGTAGCCCATCACTGAGCCGAACCCGATGCGCTTGAGCAGCGGCACGGCCACCACGGCGGCGGTGAGCAAAGTGATAACACCCAACAAAAGTCCTGCGTTGCCTTCAGCGGACATAGTCTCGACCTTCAGCCCTGGCAGGACCGGTTATGGGAAAAAATCCGGATGAATTATCGCTGGGCGCCTCAGCTCGACAGAGAAGTGCAATGTCCATTGCAGGGGGGAGCGGCTACCGTTCTTCCCGTTGAGCAACCGAAGTACTACCCGCCCGCGAGGTTTTCGCGGGCGGGTAGTTCAGGCGACGAGGGTTGTACCTTGTCTGCGCAAAGAACATGCAGTGGCAGTATCAACCCGAGCGAACCTCGATGCGCCGGCCACGCGCACGCTCTTCCTTGGGCAGTTCGACACGCAGCACACCGTTGCTGCATATGGCTCTGGCCTTCTCGGCAATGACCGGAGCGGGAAGCTGGAAGGCGCGGCGGAAACTGCCGAAGGTGCACTGCCGGACGCGATAACGCCCATTGCCCTGCTCCTGCTCGATGCGTTTTTCACCGCGAATGATCAAGGCATCGCCCCGCACTTCCAGATTCAGATCCTCCTTCACCATTCCGGGCACCTCGAGGCGAATGACGACCTGGTCGCCATCCTCGTAAAGATCGCCGGCCAGCAATCCCCAGTTCGAGGCAAGTGCCGGTGCTGAAGTAGCATCCTCCGAGACGTTCCTGCTCCGGTTGACAGGCGTGAAGCGCGTCAGGGCCTCGCTGGTGCGATCGCGAAGCTGACGCCAGCCCTCGCCCAGCGAATGCCAGGTTTCCTCCAGGCCATGTTTGAGTTCAGCTAGTTTGTCCATGGGTCGCCCTCCACACGCTCAAGGCCCTACTCGCTTTTCACGACGATCTTGCGCGGCTGGGCATGTGCATGTTTGGGAACGCGCACGTTCAGCACGCCGTCCCGTAGCTCAGCGTCGATCCGGGTCGTGTCCAGTTCGGAGCTCAAGGTGAAGGCTCGCCTGAATCGCGACAGCTGGACCTCTGCGTAGACGGCCTCCAACTGTTCGCTCAACTGCGGCATGATCTCCCCTTCCAGCACAAGCGTGTCACCGTCCACATTGACCACGAGATGGTCCTTGGGCACGCCCGGTAGGTCCGCAAACAGTTGGATTCCGTTTTCGTCTTCAAATACATCGACACGCGGCAGCAGTGTTTGGGTTTCAGTTTCGCCGCGCACGACCGCTTGCTTGTCGTTCATGGTGATTCCTCCTTCAAACCGTTGCTGTTACTGAATGGCTATGCGCTTGGGCTGCAGCGCTTCGCGCCGCGGTAGCGAAATGCGCAGAACACCGTCGCAACAGTGAGCTTCGACCTTGTCGGTATCGACCTGATCATTGAGGCTCACGGTACGCTTGAACCGTCCGGAAAAACGCTCGTTGGCGTACACCGAGCAATTGCCCTCCTGTGCGCTGCGCGCCGGCCGGCGCTCACCGGAAATCGACAGCAACCCTCGGTGAATCTGCAGATCGAGGTCGCTCGGGTCGACGCCGGGAACGAAGGCGTAGACCTCCAGGCTGGACGGCGTGCTCGCGACATTGATGGCAGGAAAAGCACCACTGGCCAAGGCACGAATACTGCCTGGGCGCCCCAGACCCGTTCCCAGCACATGTTGCAGTTCGCGCTGCAGCCTCTCGAACTCGGCAATGGGATCGCTCGACAGATTAAGAAGGGACTCGTACATGACAATCCTCCTTCAAGCTGACTGAAATGATCTCGAACAGGAGGCATGAAGCGCCGGGCTGCGGCCCCTGACGACGGAATTATGTGAGCGATTTCGAGGTTTTCAAGCCCCGGTTTGAACGAATATGGAATTACAGATACGCGCTCTTTTTCCCCTTGAATCTTTGCCTTGGCGCCATTCACACAGAGCCTAGGCAACTCGATCATCGCGCTCACGCAACAGCCAATAGGTCAGCCCCAGGGCCAGGGTCGCGCCAGCAAGCGCCGCGACTTTGGCCGGGCTGACATCGGGATCAAGGATCACGATCTTGCGGGACAGCGCGATCAACCCGATCAACAGGACCGTCTTGACCTGAATGATGCTGTCACGGCGCAAGACAACGCGCACGATGGAATGCTTGAATTCCATCGCGATCAGCAGCGTCATGACCATGCCGAACACATTCTGGAAGGTCCGGTGGTCCAGCGGATTGAACGCATCGATGATCAGCAGGCTGAAGACTATCTGGATCAGCTGCACCAGCGACACCACGATAACCAGCGCGATCACCATCGATAGAATGTGGGCGACGATCTGCTCGAAACGCTCGTAAAACGTCATCACCGCCCACTCGCGACGCAGTCGCATGCGTGTGGTCTCGGGCTGATTGCTGTCCTTCATGCGTCACCCCTTCAGCAGCAGATCATTGCAACGAGAAAGTGCAGCCTTCGGCAGCGCTTCACGCATTTTCACTGTCGAGCTCTTTGACCGGCACGGCTTGCCGCCGGTCGAACCCGACCCGCTCCGCCTTGTCGTCCCAGCGCGCATGGGCCTGATCACCCTTGCCAATGCCGCCGCCGAGTATTTCACGCGCCAGTGCCGTCTCCAGCTCGCTGCGGATCAGTCGCTTGAGCTCGCGGGCACCGAATTCGGGTTTGTAGCCCTCTTCCGCCAAGTGATCGACCAGCGTCTCGTCGAACGTCAGCGTCACGCCCTGGCTCGCGGCATTACGGGCCACGCGATCGAGTTGCAGGCCGACGATGTGGCGGATCTCTTGCTTGCCCAGGGCATGGAAGACGATGATTTCGTCGATGCGGTTGAGGAACTCGGGGCGAAAGTGCCCGCGCAGCACGTCCTTCACCTCGGCCTTGGTCTTCTCGTATTCCTCGCCAGCCGCTCCGGGCGCATTCAGCCGGCGCTGAATGATGTCGGAGCCCAGGTTGGACGTGGCGATGATAATGGTGTTGGTGAAGTCCACCACGCGCCCCTTACCATCGGTCAGTCGCCCGTCGTCGAACACCTGCAGCAGGATGTTGTAGACGTCGGGGTGGGCCTTCTCGATCTCGTCGAGCAGCAGCACGCTATAGGGCTTGCGCCGGACCTTTTCGGTAAGCTGGCCACCTTCGTCATAACCGACGTAGCCGGGGGGCGCGCCCACCAGCCGAGCCACGGAATGGCGCTCGCCATACTCCGACATGTCGATGCGCAACAGGGCCCCCTCGTCGCCGTAGATGGATTCCGCCAGCGCCTTGGCGAGCTCAGTCTTGCCGACGCCAGTGGAACCCAGGAACAGGAACGTGGCCACGGGCTTGCTGCCTTCGCGCAGACCCGCGCGCGACAGCCGCACCGCATCCGCCACCGCGCGTACCGCCTCGTCCTGCCCCACCAGGCGTTCGTGCAGCCGCTGCTCCAGGTGCAGCAGTTTCTCGCGCTCCTCCACCGTCAGCTCATTGACCGGGATGCCGGTCAGACGCGAGACGATCTGTGCAACGTGCTCCGCCTTGACTTCGGCGCTGCCCGAACCGCGCTCGCGCTCCCAGTCCGCGACGCGCTCCTTGAGTTCGGCCTCCTTGGCTTCGATGCGCTTGCTGATCTGCGCCGCATTGTCATATCGCTTGCGGGAAGCCGCGTAGTTCTGCTCCCGGCGCAACTGGTGCAGTTCGGATTCCATTTCCTGCACCGCCACCGGGCGGGCCGTCGCCGATAGCTTCACGCGGGCGGCAGCCTGATCAAGCAAGTCGATGGCCTTGTCCGGCAGGAAGCGCGCGGTGACGTAGCGGTCGGACAGTTCGGCGGCAGCGATGATCGCGTCCTCGGTGATGCTGACCTTGTGGTGCGCTTCAAAGGTATCGCGCAGGCCGCGCAGGATCATGATGGTCTGCGCCACCGTTGGCTCGGGCACCATGACCGGCTGGAAGCGCCGCTCCAGCGCGGCGTCCTGCTCGATGTACTTCTGGTACTCGTTGAGCGTCGTCGCGCCGATCAGGTTCAGCTCACCGCGCGCCATCATCGGCTTGAAGACGTTGGCCACGTCCAAGCCGCCTTCGCCACCACCCTGGCCGGCGCCCACAATGGTGTGCACCTCGTCGATGAAGAGGATCATCTCGCCTTGGTGCTCGGAGATCTCCTTCAGCACCTTCTGCACGCGCTCCTCGAACTCGCCACGGTACTTCGCGCCGGCCACCATGGAATTGATGTTCAGCTCGACCAGGCGCTTGTCGCGCAGCGTCTCGGGTACCTCGCCGGCCACCATGCGCTGTGCCAATCCCTCGACGATGGCGGTCTTGCCCACGCCAGGCTCGCCGATCAGTACGGGGTTGTTCTTCTTGCGCCGCGCCAGCACCTCGATGGTGGTTTCGATTTCCTGCGCGCGGCCGATGACCGGATCCAGCTTGCCCGCATGGGCCATCTTGGTGAGATCGCGCGAATACTTGTCGAGCTCCGGCGTATTGGTCGGCGCCTCGGCGCGGCCATCCTCCGCCCCTTTGCCAACCACCTTGTTTACCCGCTGGCGCAGGGCCTGCGGCGTGAGGCCATAGCGGCGCAGCAAGTTGGCGGCCAGCCCTTCGCCCTCCTCTGCTAGCCCGATCAGAAGGTGCTCGGGTCCGACGTAAGCGTGGCCTAATTCATTCGAGGCGACAAAGGCGCGACTGAGCGCATCCTTCACGCGAGGCGACACGCCGATTTCTCCTTCAAACGGTTTGTCGCCGCGCTTGGCTTCGGCCTCGATCTGGCGTTTGAGGTCATCGACCTTGATCTTGAACTGGCTGAGGACGGTCTTCACCACGTCGCTGTCGGCTAGGGCCAGCAGCAGGTGCTCAGTATCGACTTCGGGCCGACCGAACTCCGTGGCACGCTTGGCAGCTTCCTGCAACAGGGCCTCGGAGTGTTCGCTGATGCGGCTGGCCAGCCCGCTGCCACGACGCCGCGGCGTGCCAGCCCCTGCGGGGGCAGGTTCGCCAGACGACGCTTCGGCCACATCATCGGCACCCGCGGCAACGGATACTGAGTCTCCTCCGTTGCGGAAGAAATCGCTGCCGATGAAATCCTCAAACAAACCGCTGCGCGAGCCGAAAAGGGCCTCCAGTGGGGAAAGGGTGCGCTTTTGCTGGCGCACCAATTGGCGATAGTGATCATTACACAACAGCATTGTGCTGTGGCGGCCATTGACCTTGGCTTCCACCCGTGTCGTAGCGGGTTGGCCACAGACCTGGCACTGTTTGCTGGCCATGCGGGCGCTCCTTGAATCATTGAGGCGACGAAGTGGAGCCTGCCGCAGCTCCTCGTCTGCTGGAGGGCCTTCGTGACAACTGCCATGGAATCTCCGAGTCAGCTTCAATTCGGAATCAAACGGCTTTGCTTCGATGCACGCGCTTCGCGCTCGTCGAGGATGATCGTCAGCAGCCCATTGTCGAATGGGCGCTTGATCAAAACCTGATCGGCATCGTCAGGCAGGTTCAAGGGTCGCGAACAACAGCCGTTGTAGCGTTCGGCACGAGGGAAGGCGCACTTCTGCTGCTCTCGTAGCAGTCGGGCGTGATCGGGATGTTCTTTCCTTGAGACCAGGCAATTCGAAGGAAAGCCAGCACTGCATCCGTGATGTCCAGCGCCAGCTTCAGCATGCCTGGCAGGCAAGCGCGGGCGGGCGAGCGCCGCAAACAGATGCGGCCAGCCCAAGGGAACTTTTGCAATACTCGCTAAAGTCTGCGCCTGGTAGTCTGGAAGTCAAGAAGTATCTGCGGTTTGCTCAGAGAAAGTCAGCGGGCGGTGGTCAGGCCGCTGCAAGCCGAATTCAGCCGCATGCGCTCCATCTGATACGTTCTTTTATCGATCACCTGAGTCTTTCTCGTGGCAGGCCCACTGCTTTAAAAGATTTCGCGATCGGGGTGCGATCGGACTGCGCCCAGGCACTCACTTCTGCAGACGCTCAGGGAACCGGAAGGCCTCGCAAGCACACAGGAATCCCACCATGAACACCTTCTGCACGAGCTATCACAGCATGGTGCTTCCCGAGTCTCAGCGCGACATACTCGGTATGATCGCGACCAATCATCAACTGCACGACATCCTCACCGCCATCTGCTTGATGATCGACGCCCAGGATCCCGGTACGCTGTGTTCGATACTGCTCACCGATGCGCAAGGCAAGCATTTGCTCAAAGGTGCCGCGCCTGGCCTGCCGCCTGCATACAGCGAGGCGATCCATGGCATGCCCATCGGTCCTCAGGAAGGCACGTGTGGCACGGCTGCATTCCGGCGCGAGCTGGTGGTGACCGCAGATATAGCCCGGGATCCGAGCTGGGAGCGTTTTCGCAGCCTGGCGCTAGGGTACAATCTGCGCTCCTGCTGGTCGTTGCCATTACTCTCGCATCAGGGCTCCGTACTTGGGACATTTGCGCTGTACCAAGATCAGGCGATTGCGCCAAGCGAGATGCAGATCCAAAGGTTGACCTGCGCGGCGCACCTGGCTGCCATTGCTATCCGGCATGAGCGTGACGGCCAACGCCTGGAGGAAAGTGAACAACGGTTTCGCTCATTGTTCACCTACAACCCCAACCCGGTTTTCGCCCTCGACATGGCGGGCAACATCCAGAGTGTGAACCCGGCTGGCCTGAAGCTTAACGCTGGCGCGGCAACTGATCTTGTCGGTCAACATTTCTCCTACCTCGTTTTCGAAGAAGACCTGCCGCGAGTGAATCAGCATTTTTCCGCGGCCCGCGCCGGTGAGCCGCAGCGATTCGAGGCAAGGGTGCGCGACGAGAGCGACGACAAGCAGTTGACCATGGATATCGCAAACCTGCCGATCATGGTAAATGGAGAGATCGTCGGGGTATTCGGTATCGCTCGGGATATCAGCGAGCAGAAGCATTACGAGCGCCAGCTGAGTATCAGTGCCAGCCATGACGGACTGACCGGTTTGCTTAACCGCCTGTCCCTGGAAGACCGGCTTGTCCTAGAGTGTCGCAGCAGCCTTCAACGTAAGCGTCAACTAGCGGTCATGTACATCGACCTGGATGGATTCAAATCCATCAACGACTCCATCGGGCACTACTTCGGCGATCAGGTGCTGATCGAGGTGGCACAGCGCATGACTCAGCAAGTCCGTCCAGCTGATGCCGTCGTGCGCATGGGCGGCGATGAGTTTGTCGTTCTGCTGACGGACCTGCTTCGTGACGAAGACGTTGTCCCGGTGGCCGAGCGACTGCTGGAAAGCATTGGCAAACCCTACTGTATCCAGGGCATTGACCTGCACGTCAGTGCAAGTATCGGTATTACGCTAAGCGATGGTCACCTCGAACAGCCGATGCAGCTGACCCAGCAGGCTGACATGGCCATGTACAAAGCCAAGCAACAAGGTAGGAACAACTTTCAGTGGTACACCAGCGATCTTAACGATCGAGTTTGCGAGCACCGAAGCCTACGTAATGACCTACAAAAGGCTATCGAAACTCAATCGTTCAGCCTGCATTATCAACCGCAAATAGAGGCCCACACGCGTCGGGTGGTCGGAATCGAAGCGTTGTTGCGTTGGACGCATCCGATCAAAGGATACATCTCTCCAGCGGAGTTTGTACCGGTGGCAGAGGACAGTGGTCAAATTATCCCGCTGAGCCTCTGGGTACTCGATACGGCGTGCGCGCAGTTGCGCAATCTATGTGATCAGGGTTTCAACGGCATCTCGATGGCCGTAAATATTTCGCCGGTGCATTTTCAGCGCGGTCAGTTCGTTGAATGTATCCAGGCAGTGCTGAACAAATACGGGCTTAGCGCAGGGCAATTGGAATTGGAGATAACTGAGTCGCTCCTGCTGCACAACGTTGAAATCGCAATTGAAACCTTGCACCGCCTTAAAGACTTGGGTGTACGCATTGCGCTGGATGATTTCGGTACAGGATTTTCCAGCCTCAGTTATCTCAAGTGTTTGCCCATCGACAAAATCAAGATTGATCGCTCTTTCATCCAGGACATCTCGGCTAACCCACACGATGCAGCAATTACTCAAGGCATTATTTCCATGGCCCATCACCTCAGCCTGTCAGTGGTCGCGGAAGGCGTGGAAACTGCGGCTCAGGTGGACTTCCTGGAACGTGGTCGATGCGATATTTTCCAGGGATATTACTTTGCTAGACCCATGTCGCATGAGGCACTCAGGTTTTTCTTGGCCGATCAGATAACCTATAATTAACACGTTTATTTAATAACCAAAAGATCGATTCCACTCATGCAGCGTTTTCAGCCTTCGTCGACCAACGTCGAGCAGATCTGATCTACCGGGCGACCGACAGCAAAACCCTGCTGGATCTGCGGCCAAGGGAATACCCGCACCAAGTGCCCGTTCAATCAAAGCAGTCATTAGTCCACGGCCACGTCTGTTACAACGGTCAATACAGAATCCAACGTGCCATCGGGCCGATAGCAAAATTGCACATGAACGGATTTTAGGGGGCAACAGGGTTGCTGTTCCGCCAACCATTCATTCAGCGCCCCGACCAGAATACGGGCTTCGACGATGGCGTCTTCCGTACCGTCAAAAACCAACATTGCCATGGTTATTTCCTCAGTTTGACGGGTTGATATCCTCTTGCTGCTTTGTGAGCGATGCCCATCATTGGCAGCACCATGGGGACCCTGGCTTCCTGTATCGAACACCTCCGATTGCACGATGATTCACACCGGGCTTATTGCCACTACACCGCCGCCCTCCGTAGCAACCAGTCTGCAACTTTAGGTGGCTTCATTCGCAACAGGGTCCGATATGATCAGTTGGGTACATTAGGCGGGCAGAGCCGCCTGCCGAACCCGAGAATCAGGAACGACTCGCCTTTGGAAGCTCAATCAATCAGCTAGGACATGGTGGTGTTGGCGCGCTGGATATTGACGTTCGGCATGCCGAGAGTTTCAGCCTGGATAGGCTGAGTTAACCATTTCTTAGCGCCAGAGCCTGGTCGCTTGGGTCCATGCCTGTGGATCAGGCGCAAACGGCACAGGACAAATGTCAGAAGTCTTGCGCAGTCGGACGCAGAACAATCTCGTTGATGTCGACATCTGCAGGTTGCTCGATCGCATAAGCGATGGCCCGTGCAACCGAGTCAGCCGGGATGGCCTTCTTGTAAAATTCGCCAACGACCTCGGCGCTCGGCTGGTACCCGCTGCCGAACTTCAGTTCGGAATCCACTGCGCCCGGTTCGATAGTCGTCGTGCGAATATTCGCGCCGACTTCATGACGCAGGCCATCGGAAATGGCGCGCACCGCGTACTTGGTGCCGCTGTACACCGATCCACCGGGGCTGAATACTTTGATGCCGGCGACCGAAGAAATGTTGATGAAGTGACCGCTTGCCTGTTGTTCGAAAAACGGCAATGCGGCCGCGATGCCATACAATACGCCCTTGATGTTGATATCGATCATACGATCCCACTCGTCGGTGCGCAGTTGCGAAATCGGAGAGATCGCCATCAACCCTGCGTTGTTGATCATTACATCGATGCGACCGAATACCTCGACTGCCTTGGCAACCAGCGCAGACAAGTCCTCCTTGCGTGTCACATCGGTCGGATGGGCAATCGCCTTGCCGCCTGCAGTGGCGATCTCCGCGACAATCGCGTCCAGACGGTCCTGGCGCCTGGCGCCAAGCACCACAAGGGCGCCGAGCGCCGCCAGATGACGCGCCGTTGCTTCGCCTAGACCGCTACTCGCACCCGTGATGACGACCACCTTATCCTGGATGTTCTTACTCATATTCAGCGCTCCTGTTGAGACCTGTCGGGATGGAGACTGCAGTCTGCGCTGGTTTTATTCGTCAGAGAATGGAAGTGTTAGGATTTGAGAATTCCATTTTCTGGAACGGGAGTTGAGGGCTATGCCTAATCGCATGGAACTGATTCGGATATTCACAGTGGCCGCACAATCGACCACGTTCCGCGATGCAGCCACCCGCCTCGGCACCTCACCGCAGACGGTGACACGTGCCATCAAGGAACTGGAGAGTACGCTGGGTGAGCTGTTGTTCCACCGCAGCACACGGCAGGTTCATGTCACCACTTTTGGTGCCAAACTCGCCTTGCAGGCCCAGGAAACCTTGGACCGGGTGGATCAGTTGTTTATCACCCACAGCAAACAGGAGGCTAAAGGCGTTGTCGGCATCACGGCCCCACACGCCATTGGCAAGCTGTATCTGGTCGAATTTCTGAAACCGCTGATACGGGAAAACCCGGGCCTGAGCATCGACCTGAGCCTGGATGACCAACTGACCGACGCGGTGGCCAACAAGATCGACATCGGTATTCGTGTCGGCGCGGTGCGTGATAGGCGCTATATCGCTAGAACAGTGGCCCATGTCAGCCTGAAAATCGTTGCGGCCCCGTCACTCCTCGCCACCGTGCACCGCCCTGGCAGCATCGAAGAACTGAAACGCTTGCCGCTGTCCATGCTGATTGATCGAAAAAACGGTCGCCCCTGGCCGTGGGTGCTTGCCGAGGGGCGAACGTTTCTGCCTACCTCCCCTGCCTTCAGCTGCGATGACCCGGAAACCGAGCGAGAGATCGTTCTGGCCGGAATCGCCTTTGGGCAAATGCCCGATTACTTGGCAGAACCCTACCTGTCTGAAGGGCGCCTGGTCGAGGTCATGCAACAGGAAGCGCCGCCGCCTTCCGAACTGATCATGTACCGTCCTCAATCAGGGCCAGTGGCACCGCGAGTGAGGCTGATATACGACCACCTGGTTAACTGTTTCTCTGATCCGCGTGCTTTTGCGCGGACCAATCGCTGAGTTCGAAGGGACGCTCGAGTTTGCACTACGCTTATATTTCGAATATTATCGAATTATCGAATTATAAGCCCTCGGAGAAAATTGACTGTCGACCGGACACGTCGTTTCAAGGATGGTGGATTGGACTTGCTCAGCGTCAGTTTCGGGCTCAACATCGTTGTATAGAAAGCCCTCAAGGCCTAGGTTTCACGACGCGAAGCTACCGATGGTATGGGTTGAATAGCCTCGGCTAGGGACCTACGCACGCTGAGCGTCAGCGAAGACGCGCTTAAGGACTGCAACCGGACCTGGAGATTATTGGCCGGGCATATCTCGGCAATCCTGATTGGTCCAATTTCGCCGCTCATGAGTTGGGGGCAGGGAGCGTGTGACCTGGACTTGCCCGATCTACTGGTTTTAACGCTACAAGTGCTCTCGCCGGGTGAGGACGCTCGCACGGCCTCCGAGATCAATATTGATTGTCAGGCCGTCACCTGGAGAGCAGTTTCGGGCCGCACGGCCTCTATTCAGACGTGTCGGTTAGCGAGGTCCCATTTTTTTTATGCATATCGGCCGGAGGTTTGATGAACACCCCTTTAACACTGATTGCCACTTTGGTCGCAAAGGCAGGCTTCGAAGCCGAGCTCGAACAGACGCTGCGGGCCCTGCAGGGTTCAAGCCGGGGCGAAGTGGACTGTATCCAGTATGACTTGCACCGTGATGCCGAGCAGGCGCGCACTTTCCACATGATCGAGCAGTGGCGGGACGAGGCGGCGCTAACGGCTCACGAAGCGACAACACATTTTCGAGCAGCGCTCCCGCTCATCGAACGTGCTGCTGAAAAATTTTCGATCACGAAAATGCATCGCATGTCCTGAGGAGCTTCGAATGAAAGCCATTGCACACTTTAAATGTCTGCCTATTGAACATCCCGACGCCTTGGTGGAGATCGATATACCCGAGCCAGTGCCAGGGCCGCGCGACTTGCTAGTAGAGGTAAAGGCCGTGTCGGTCAATCCTGTCGATACCAAGGTACGGCAGGGCTATGTGCCGCATGCGGACGAAAGCCAGCCGCGGATCCTCGGCTGGGACGCTGCCGGGGTGGTCAAGTCGGTCGGCAGCGACGTGACGTTTTTTAAACCCGGTGACAGAGTCTGGTACGCGGGATCACTGATCCGCCCGGGGAGCAACAGTGAGCTGCAACTGGTGGATGAGCGTATCGTCGGTTCAATGCCACAGTCGCTGGAATTCGGCCAAGCTGCGGCATTGCCACTCACTTCCCTGACCGCTTGGGAATTACTCTTTGATCGCCTAGGTATTGCACGGGATCCCACCGACCGAGGAGAAACACTGCTGATCATTGGCGCTGCAGGCGGGGTAGGTTCAATTCTAATTCAACTGGCGCGTCAGCTAACAGGGTTGACGATCATTAGTACGGCTTCGCGCCCTGAAACCCAGGCCTGGGTTACCGAGCTTGGTGCGCATCATGTCATCGACCATACCAAGCCACTTAGTGAAGAGCTAAAGCGCATCGGTATAGCGCAGGTCAGCCATGTCGCAAGCCTGACCCAGACCGATAGGCACTACGAACAAATCATCGAGTCACTGAAACCTCAAGGCAAGCTGGGCCTGATAGATGATCCGGCCACCCTTGACGCCGTGCCGCTGAAGCGCAAGAGCCTGTCGTTGCACTGGGAGCTTATGTACACCCGCTCGCTCTACGAAACAGAGGACATGCAGGAGCAGCGCAACATCCTTAACGAAGTTGCGCGGCGGATTGATGCGGGTAACTTGCGCACCACAGTTGGCGAAAACTATGGGCCCATCAGCGCAGAAAATCTTCGTCGTGCCCATGCTCTGCTGGAAAGCGGAAAGGCGAAGGGGAAAGTCGTGCTGGAAGGCTTTTGAGGGAGTTGATTAAAACAGCTTATACCCCTGTCCAGTTACCTTGAACTCGTCCCTCGAACCTCAGGCATCTGTACGATACCTACGCCTTGGACTGCGGCTCGGTTTAGGGCGTCTAGGTCAGCAGTGACAAAACGTGGAGAGTGAGGAACCTCCACTCGATCCCCAGAGGGACCGATAAAGGCCCAGCGGTGGTCGCGGTTGGCTGGAGCCAGGTCCATGCTCGGCAATCCGATTAGATCAACTGGGACTTCCAAATCAATGCCTTCGACCAATGAAGGCTTCGCCACAAGCTTCTGGTAGCTCTCGCCAAAAACTTTGAGGAACGTAAGCGTCCGCCCAACTCACCTTGCGTGAGCTGGGCCGGAGTCCACTGACGGGGTATCAGCCCCTCCTTAGTGGCCTCTTTGTCAGCACCGGTACCCTAGCGAGACTGCGCTGCTTGTTGACCGGAATACGTTGCAGCACACTAAGCGTCCATCGTAAGGAGACGCCCCCACATGAAGGACACGCCTAGCATCCCACTGATTATCCTCGATGTTCAGGATGCTATCGATCAGCCTGTTTGGAATGGTAAAAGCCACCCTGGCTATTTGTCCGTAATCCAGCGCCTTCTGCGGCACTGGCGATCAAATGGCTGGCCTGTCCTTCATGTGAAGCATGATGAAGAGAATCCCACCTCCAGCTATCACGTTCAGCTGACTTTTGTTCGCCGTGTGCAGTTCGAAAAACTTGCGACGGGCATGAGCCATGCAGCCGATTTCAGTGATGCCTTGTTCAAAACCAGCTTTGTAGCCAGCGAAATCATCGCAAACCAGCTTGCCGTTCCAGTCGCCCAGGAAGTTACTTGCATGTTCGCCGGCACGGCTTGGGCTGAAGTCGTAAACCACCGCATTAAGCGCCGAAAACGGCGTCGTGCTGTAGGCCCAGACATAGGCCCGGTGGGTTTTCTTCTCGCCCGGCGCAAGCATTTGCACCGGTGTTTCATCGGCGTGGATTACGCCCTTGCTCAGCACCGCTTCACGCAGTGCATCGACCAGTGGCTGGAGTCGCACGCCAGTTTGCCCAACCCACTGGGCCAAGGTCGAGCGAGCGATGGCCAGTCCGGCGCGACCAAAGATTTTCTCCTGCCGGTACGCCCTCGCCTACCCGCGCTCCGTGCACGACATTAGGCCATCTCTCACCGTCCAGACTTCCTTCTGCAGGCATACTTTGTATCGTCGGCATAATAGCCCAGCGCGTGCAGTAACGGGGACCTCGAAAGCAGCCGACGTTTCTGCTGATCAAGGTGAGTAAACAAAACATCACCAGCGGTACCGACGTCCATCGTTTGGACTTAATGCATCATACAGTGAGTGAAGAACAGCAGTTGCTGTGGATGATCAATGCACTTGATTACCTTGACCAAAGATCTTCTCCGCGGAAGCAGCGAGGCATACAACCAACTTTCACCAACAGGAAGTGAGACAAGGCAACGTCAGCCAAACGGCGGCCATCTGATAATGCTCAGCCAAAATGACGATCAATGTTTACCTCAAAACCAACTTCGTACCTTACATTCAACTCATCTCCTCCACCCTGATAACGAAAGATGATGCAGCAAAGGTTATCGAACACCACAACACATACATTACTTTCCGCGAAGCACTTCGCATTCACAAAGTAAACATCAAGGATGAAGACTCGATACAGAGCAAAGCCTTGTACCCACTCAGCCGCAGTGATAACAATTATCTTAATGGACTTATCACATTTCCTAGGCAGGATTTTTTGGACTGGCTGGCGGCGAATTACGCCACTGAAAAAGGCATCTTGAGGATTTGCCGGCAACGGAACATCTTTACGGGTATGTAAACAACCGTGTCTAACGGCTCCCCGCCCCTCCCCCACTCCTTGCCTCAGTCCTCTGATGGCTTCTGATACCCAATATTGGCCTATCCCTACAGATGGATCGCCTTCGGCTCTCTTGAGAAAATTTGCGTAGCTGCCAAGCTCTCTAACAATTTGCTCAATCGCATCCCTATCGCTTCACTTCCCAAAAAATCTCAACTTCGATGAAATAACGTTCTCTGCGATACTGACCAGCGCCCTCTTAACCTTCTGTTTCATAAGCCGGTCGATCCAGAAGATCGTGAAAAACCACGAAGTCTGTGGCTTTTCACCTACCCGGAGATTTTTCAGTTGCCCCGGATTCACGCATGACGATGCTCCGTTGCGAAGCGCCAGGTACCCTAGCGTTCTCGCATCTGCTGTTTTAGCTTCTCGATCTTTTCTTCCAACCGCTCAGTCTTGGCCTCTGCCACTTGCGGCGCTGCGCGATCGTCTGATTCATCGCTGTTCGATAGCAGCCGACGCTCTGCTCAGTTTGAATTTGCTGCCGTCGATGGCGAAGTTCGATGGGGAGAGGAGATTGGATTGCGGCAGAGCATTACGACCTGTCGGTAAACGGCTTGGCCGTTGGCCCTGCGCCATCCCGTCATAGAGACCGATTCCACTTGCTGCTCAAGGGTTGAGTAGCATCGATGACGAATACCGATGCGGGGCTTACATTTTCCCGTGCTGCTTGCTGCAACGCGGGGCGCCCGTAAAACAACAATGCGCTCACCCAGGCAGTTAGCCAGACGAAAATCCCGGCCCATAAGGTATGTGACATGTAGTGCCAGCCTTGCAATACACGGGCGGTGCCATACAAGAGACCGAGCGAGAGGATAACTACCAGAAGCTTCCGTGTATGCGGCCATCGGTGTCGTAAGGCCACGAAATAAACGGCCAGCAATGTGAAGGCGCTGGAGGCATGGCCACCCGGCCAGCACCGGCCCCCTGGGGTCTTATCCAGCCAATTGAAGTGGGTGAACCATTCCTTGTGAGGGGCTGCTCCACCGTAAAGGGTCGTCTCCACTGGACAGTAGATGCCGGTATGGCTCTTCAGGTAATGGATCACTCCAGTACAGGCCGCGAACGTCACCACGACGTAGAAAAAGTCTCGGCGATGACGCGTGGTGAATCGCAAAACAGTCCCGATGCGGCTTGCTTGAAAAAACCGGCTTGAGGCCAGCCGAGGAAACTTCGCGGTTAGCGGCCAGACAAATGACAGCAGGCTGCCAATGATCGCCAGTTCTCCTGTCCAGTTCGGCAGAACACGTGGCAACTTGTGGGTCGCTTTTTCGAACCATTGATTGTGCAGCAATGGGAATTGGCCGGTCGCTGGGTCGAGCAGCAAATTACTGATCTGTTGGTCGAGGTGAGTCATATCAAATAGCAGGAAAACGACCACGGCCAGCAACAGCGGTATGCCCAGGTTGCATGCATAGAAGGCGGTACGGTAAGAAAGCTGCATGCTTACGATCCTGCCCTGGAATAAAAGTAGTGCCAGGCACTGGCGTTCATCTGGCCAAGAATGCGTGCTTTGCCCTTATCGGCCACAGAGATGAACAGCGCGCTGGCGTAAGCGCTGAAGCGCTCTCCCCCAGCCACTTTAAAGTGCCGCTCCATCTGATCGATGCAACCGCTGTGGGTAATCAATACCATATTGTGCCCACTGTTCTTGTGGCTAAGCGCGGCGTCGGCGAACCCCTTGTTACATTGGCCCAGCCAGGTTTGCGTGAGAATCGGCCTGCCGAAGATGAAGCGGGCCGTTTGCTGAGTGCGAACCTTGGGGCTGCTCAGGAGCTCGGCATTCTCCAGCCCAAGCCGTGCCAGCCCTTTGCCAACATCAGCGGCCACCTTGCTACCGGCGACAGTAATACCCGCCGGGTCACCCAGACAGGCATTGTGCGAGCGGTCACAGCGCTCGGCGTGACGGATCAGCACCATCACCTCGCCCTTGGCCCATTGTGTGTAGATCCCGCTCTCGTGCATTTCCTTCGCACTGCTCAGATCCAACACCTGCGTATGAGAGGCATACCATGTGCAAACAGCAGCAAGCGCAACGAGGGCGCCTACCGTAGCTTTCATCAAATTGCTCGAGTGAAACCGGCGTTTTTGTGAACGCTGGGGAACAGCGGGACGCTGCATGATGCCTTGCTGCATGGTGTCGCTCCGACTGGTAGACGAGGCAGGCAGCAAACAAGCGCGAGCCCCTACGAATCGCGGCACTGTAGGGAGGCATGCATGGCACGTCAGTCAAGCCTATGTGAAAAAAACCTGAAAGGCGGGCGCCGCTGTTCATGGCGTTTTCGACGACTTTCTCAATGTGCTGCCCCATGCCTGGGCCTTTTCATGTCGCCATTCGCGATCAGCCTGGCTTTCGGGCTGCAAGTTTCGCTCTATGTCGGCGGCAGCACTGGCCTGGCACTGGCGAAAGCCATCGTCCCAGCCCGTAGCGTATTGCGGGTCTTGGAGGTAGATGTTGACCTTTTTGCGGAATTCACCCAGTGCCCCGGCCGCTTGTCGACCGCTGGCACAGCCGTCATCGAAGCCGCTGACGAAGGGCGCCGGATAACCTTCAGCCAGGAGGCGCTGACTGGTGCTCTGACATCCGTTGAGCAATGCAAGCGTGAAACAGACAGCTGCCCCCATACAGGCGGTGCGCTGCCAATACCGCAAAATATTCATCTGTTGCACCTGAATGCCACGAGATTGCTGATTAGCTTGCCGATAAGGCGTTCCGGCAGGCAGTTCTCGAATGCTCGAATGGTAAGTGCTGACGCATTAGGACGCGGTGAAGCGGATGTGAAAAAAGTCTGTGTCGAAGCGAGTGCGCTCGTTACACACTGCGCACCTCATCGCCTCCCAGCACTGGTGTTTCTTCGTTGCCATCAGCGCTGGGCCGATAAAGCAGCCAGCGGTAGCACGACACCGCTATCAGCCAGTCGATCAACAGGGTCCAGACATTGTGAGAAAGAAAGTGCGCGCCTTGCAGCATTCTGCCCGCCGATAGCAGCGTCCCAAGCCCCAAGGCCCCGGCAAGAGCCACCCGTCCGGCCCGTGGATGGCGGTCACGCAACGCGAAATACAAGGCCAGGAGGCCAAATCCTGTGGATGCATGCCCGCCCGGCCAGCACCGGCCCGGTTTGGCTGAATCCACACGGTCTCCCAGCAGGGATACGTAAGGTTCGCTGCCACCAAAGGCCTGCAAGCTCCACGGGCATTGCACTTCGGTCAGTGCTTTGAGCGGCGTCACGATGCTGGTGCACAGCCCGATCGTCAGAACGGCGTAACCCAACGGTCTTCGCCATAGCCGGAGTTTCGGGTGGACCAGGCTGGCCAACAGGCCGGCGATCAATACCAAGGCAAACAGGATGACGACCTGTTTGACACGTTCATGCAGCACGGTTTCCAGCCAATAACTGTGCCTGCCATAGAACCCGAGACCAGGAACATAGAACATTCGCGCAACATAAAAATCGGCGGCAGCTACGTTGCAAGCAAGCATCGCCAACATGGCCAGAGCCGGCAGCCCGACTGCAAGTCTAAAGTTGAAAGGGCGGGATACAGGTAGTGCGGATAATGAGAATCTTTTCATGTAGTCAGTCCCAGGACCGTGCCGCCTTGTCAGTTACAAACAACGGCTTTTCACGAATACTTAACATTTTGTCGACACATCAGCGACTGCCAAGGACTTCAAATGCCAGCCCGTTGTTGAGCCAGTCCACCTGACAACGCTAGCCATGGCCTTTAGGAAAGCGCCCGAATGAAACTTCTGATCGTTGAAGACAATCGTGACATCCACGACAACCTTGTTGATTTTTTCAAACTCAGGGGGCATGCCGTAGAGAGCGCACGGGACGGCCTGACTGGTTTGCACTTGGCCGAGACCGGATGCTTTGACGCTATCATTCTCGACATCATGTTGCCTGGCATCGATGGTAATGAGATCTGCCACCTTTTACGCATGCGCTCGAGGTCACCCGCCGCCATCATCATGCTCACCGCGCGAGATGAACTGGATGATCGGCTGATGGGGTTCAAGGCAGGGGCCGACGATTACGTGGTGAAGCCTTTCGCCATGGCCGAGATACTTGCCCGGCTCGAAGCCATCCTTTTCCGGCGTACCGGACATAACGGCCGCAAGCTTCAATTGCTTGATCTCGAAATTGATCTGGACACGCTGGAAGTCCATAGAGGAAACATGCTGGTCAATCTCAGTTCCGCCAATCTGAAAATACTCGAATTGCTGATGCGAAGCAGCCCCGCCATCGTCAAACGTCAGACACTTGAAGCGTTGCTGTGGGGGTCGACCTGGCACAACAGGAAAGGCGACAGTATCCGCAACCATATTCATCAAATCCGGCAAGCGGTAGATAAACCGTTCGCTAAAAAACTGCTGCATACCGTACGCGGTGATGGCTATAAGATCTGCAGCCCTGACCCTTGAGCGTTCATCAAGGGTGCCGCTGCGAATGTTAAGTCGCTGAGTGTGGCGTGGATGTTGGCAACTTGTGAAAAAAATGTAATGTCGCCCAAGCACCGACCAGGCACCATCGGCCTGAAACTTGACCTGATAGTGTTCACATTTGGCCAGACATCTTTTCACTGACGTTTTCACAAAAACACCACGAAACATGCCCTAACTTGCGCGCCCATGCCCTCCCATCAACGCAGGTCTGCGCTGATGCCCCAGGTTTTGATCGCGTAGGTTTCTATGTTCAAAATAAAAGCAGTTCGCCCTTCCTTGGTAGTAATGCTTGCCACTGGATTTATGCTGGTGGGGTTCAATACGCAACTCTGGCTGCACCTGGTCGCCATTACAGAGCCCAATGGATCAGGCATGATGATGCGATTCGCTTTCGCGTTGTTGATAGCGTGCGCGTTCAACCTGCTGATTACACTCTTCACGTTCGGTCGCACATTGAAACCGATACTCATGCTGCTCTTCATCATGAGTGCGGGTGTTGCTTACTTCATGAACCAATATGGCGTACTGATCGATGTCGGCATGATGCGCAATGTCGCGCAAACCGATACCAGCGAGGTCCAGGGCCTGCTGTCGCCAACCTTGCTGGGCTACCTGCTGGCGCTGGGTGTACTGCCTGGCTACGTTCTTTGGAAAACGCCCATCCGCTACCGTCCGTGGCCTCGGGAGCTGATGGGTAAAGGCCTCACCGTTCTGCTCTGCGCATCGCTGATGGGTGGCGTCAGCCTGCTCAACTACAAGGGCTTGTCTTCATTGTTCCGCAACCATCACGAGTTGCGCCTTATGCTCGTGCCGAGCAATGTCATCGGTGCTTCGATCAGCTATGCACGCGAAGAGCTCAAGACCGCGCAGCAACCCTTCATACCGATTGCACAGGACGCCCGACTCGATGGCAGTTGGGCAAGCCACTCGCGCAAGTCCCTGACTGTGCTGGTGGTGGGCGAGAGCGCGCGGGCGGCAAACTTCGGCATCCTCGGCTATCCACGCGATACGACGCCGGAGTTGAACAAGGAAGACGGCCTGGTCGCATTCAGCCATGTCACTTCCTGTGGCACGGAAACCGCGGTCTCTGTCCCCTGCATGTTTTCCAAGATGGACCGCAAGCACTATGACGCGGCGCTGGCAAAAAACCAGGAGGGTCTGCTCGATGTGCTCAAGCGTGCCGGCCTGGCGGTGATATGGCGCGATAACCAGTCTGGCTGCAAGGGCACCTGCGACCGCGTCACGCTGCAAGACGTCAGCAAGAATAAGGATTCGCTGTTGTGCGCCGACCACGAATGCCGGGACGAGATCCTGCTGCAAGGCCTGCAGCCACTGATCGATCACCTGGACAAGGACACCGTTCTGGTCCTGCATCAGATGGGCAGCCATGGCCCGGAGTACTTCAAGCGCTATCCTCGCGCGTTCGAACGATTCACGCCCGTATGCCACAGCAATGCGCTTGAAACGTGCAGCCGGGAAAGCATTATCAACGCCTACGACAACACTATCGCTTACAACGACCACGTGCTGGCTACCCTGATCGACGTGCTACGGCGCAACGCCGGCAAGGTAGACAGCGCCATGATCTACCTGGCCGACCACGGCGAATCGCTTGGGGAATACAACCTTTATCTTCACGGAACGCCTTATATGCTTGCTCCAGAGGAGCAGAAGCATGTGCCGATGATTACCTGGTTTTCCAAGGGTTATCAACGGGCGTTCCAACTCGACGGCAGCTGTTTGCAGGCCAAGCGTGATGCTGCGTTCAGCCATGACAATCTGTTCCATTCTTTATTGGGTCTACTGAAGGTGAACACGCGGGTCTACGAGTCATCCCTGGATCTTTTCACCGGCTGCCGGACCGCATTTCCAGTGGGCTAAGCAGAGACCAAAGGAGCGGCACACTATCGACCTGGGCTGTGTGAAAACGCCGGTGAATGTCTAACCTGCTGCAGGGAATTGCAATCATGAGTGAAAAACCATGAATCAACGTTAACGATGGGCCATTCCCTGAAGCCGGAAGGCAACCGAGCCGGTAAGATGGGGGCCCCTTCAACCAGACATGGACTCCAATGCCCAACGACGCACCCATCGGCCCAGGTCGCCCCAAGGACCTTGCCAAGCGCGAGGCGATCCTCGAAGCGGCCAAGACGCTGTTCCTCAGCCTCGGCTATGCCAACACCAGCATGGATGCGGTCGCTGCGGCGGCAGGTGTTTCAAAGCTCACCGTGTACAGCCACTTCACCGACAAGCAGACCCTGTTCTGCTCGGCGGTCATGGCCACCTGCCAGATCCAGTTGCCTGATCTGCTGTTCGAGTACCCCGAGGGCGTCGCGCTGGAAGAAGTGCTACTGACCATTGCCCGCGGCTTCCAGGCGTTGATCAGCAGTGATGAAGCGGTAAAACTCAGCCGCCTGATCATGGCCCAGGGCAGCCAGGACCCCGGTTTTGGCGAGTACTTCTACGAAGCCGGCCCGAAACGGGTGCTGGCAGGCATGGAAGGGTTGCTGCGCGAGGTCGCCGAGCGCGGCCTGTTGCGCATCGACAATCCGTTGCGCGCGGCCGAGCACTTCTTCTGCCTGGTCAAAGGTGCGCCCGATTACCGGCTGCTGCTGGGGTGTGCGGGGCCATTGGAGGGAGCTGAGGCCGAGGCGCATGTGCGCGAGGTGGTGGGGGTGTTCATTCGGGCGTTTCGGCCCTGAGTTCTGGCTGACCGTACCGGTATAGAGCCGGTAGAGTCAGCACGCGATCCTGATCAGGCCTTCAACGCCTTCTTTGGATAAATGTCATACCGGCTCGACTTGCCTTCCAGGCTGTGGCTGGGCTTGGGCCCGTCGATGATCGGTGCCTTGCGCGGCCGCTTCACCACCACCCGGTGGCTGGCCAACGCCAGCGCTGCTGCGAGCAAAGCCGGGGCGTCCAGGTCATCGCCCACCAATGGCCGAAACACGCGCATTTCCTTTTTCACCAAGGCGCTCTTGTCCCGGTGCGGGAACATGGGGTCAAGGTAGATCACCTGCGGCGCCTCCCCTTCCCAGTCGCGCATACGCTCGATGGCGTTGCCCGTCAGCAAGCGCATGCGGCCGACGATGGGCCCCACCTCGTCATCCGACCGGGCTCGCGTCAGGCCGTCTTCCAGCAAGGCCGCGATCAGCGGCTGGCGCTCGATCAGGGTCATCTGGCAACCCAGGCTGGCCAGCACGAACGCGTCCTTGCCCAAACCTGCCGTGGCATCGAGCACTTGCGGCCGCACGCCCTGCGCGATGCCCACGGCCTTGGCGATCATCTGCCCGTTGCCACCGCCGAACTGGCGCCGATGCGCTGCCTGGCCTTCGACGAAGTCCACCCGCACCGGCCCGGGCGCCTGCGGGCCCAACTGCTGGATCTGCAAGCCATCGGCGCCTACCTGCACAGCGAAACCGGCTGCATCGTCCTGCAGCGGCAGGCCCAGGCGCTCGGCCCATGCCGCCGCCTGGTGCGCATACTCAGCCGACATCGCTTCGACTCTGATACCCGTGCCTTGCTCTTCCATCATCCACACCTGAAAATTCAACCCAAGCCCTTAATGAATCGGCACCCTCGGCCGATACAGGCAATATCCCGCTATTCTGCCAGAGCACAACGCGCACGACTGCCATGACAGATACTCTTCCCATCGGCTTGACCTACCTGTCGCCCGTCGGCAACTACGGTCGGCAGAATACCCAGGCACTGGGAGGCGTCAGCCACCTGTGGCAGGATTTCTTTGCCCGCGCCATGGCCGAACAGCAAGGGGATGAGGCAGACAGCAGCCATCAGGCGCTGGTGCAGTATGACACCGTCAGCGGTGAGCCGATTGGCGGAGCGAGGGCCCTGGCCCTGATCGATGCCCAGCGCGCCTGCCCCGTGCACGACACCATCGTTGCACCACCCGAGCCCCTGTTCCTGCCCAAGGCCGAACTCGAAGCCAACCTGCTGGAGCCCGCGCCGGAGCCATTCAGCGCCGCCGAGATGATTCAGCAGCAGCGCCAACTGGACATCACCAACAGCTGGCTACGCCCGGTCGTCATCAGCCAGGGGCAGCCGCTTGCCGAGCCAGGCCCTGCACCCTCCCCGCGCCCGCTGCACCTGCCTATCGCCGAGTTCGAGACTGCCCTGCTCGACCCCGCGCCAGAGCCTTTCGACGCCGCGACCATGGCCAAGCAGCAGAACGACCTGGCGTTCGACATCCATTGGGCACGGCCGGTCGTGCTGAACAACGTTCGCGTTCACGCCTGATGTCAACGGCAGACCTGCCACACGCCCATGTCCAGGTGAAAGTGATTGCGGTGAGCGGCGTTGTATTCCGGCCCCAGCACCGTGCTGAAACTCTTGCAGGCCGCTTGCTGTACCTGCCGCAGGAAGGCTGCCTTTTGTCCACCTGCCTGCCAGTCCCGCGCCAGCACGATCCGCTGCCCATCTTGTAGACGAAAGCCGCTGATATCCAGCGCATTGGCCGTGGCGTGCTGACTGAGCCGGCCCTGCTTGCGGTGATAGACATTGCGGCAGGCAAAGCTGCCCAGATGATCGACCTGCGCCACCGGCTGGCCGAACACCTGCTGCGCCGCAGGTTGCAAGCCATGCTTCTCGAACAGCGCATAGGCCACCGCCAACGGGCAACTGGCCAGAAAACTGCTGCTCAACCGCGCCTGGCCTCTTTCTATCCGCCAGACGTTTTGCAATGGGCAATTGGCCGATGCCGGGCTATCGGCCTGCGCCCGATAGCGCAGGCTGGTGGTGGCCAACGCTTGGCGGCACAACTGAGGGTCATCGCGCAAACGCGAAAGCTTGTAAGGCGTCAGCAGGTTCGGCGGCTGACCAACGTCCAGTGCTGCCCACGGATCCCACGCCTGGGGCAGGCGCCAACCCAGCTGCCATAAAACGCCTGCTACCAGCAGCAGCCCGCACAGCAGCACCCATGCGCGCACCGCGCTTCAGCGCCGGAACAGGTCGTTGAGCTGGGCGAACGGCAGCGCCTGCTCACCGTAGCTGAACGTGCCCTGGTCACGAATTTCCAACGCCGCGCGCTGGAACGCACCGAGCGCTGCACGTGCCAGTGAAGAGCCCACGCTGATGCGGCGTACGCCCAAGTCCTGCAGCTGATTGACGCTCAATGGCACACCCGCCAGCCCCATCAGCACATTGACAGGTTTTGGTGCCACGGCCTGCACCACCGCGCGAATTTCTTCGGCAGAGCGCAAACCCGGCGCATAGAGCACGTCTGCGCCCGCTTCGGCGTAAGCCTGCAGACGCAGGATGGTGTCATCCAGGTCCATACGCCCGTGCAGCAGGTTTTCCGCGCGAGCGCAAAGCGTGAAGGGGAATGGCAGGCTGCGCGCCGCCTGCACTGCAGCCCTCACCCGCTCCACCGCCAGGCCCAGGTCATAGATCGGCGCGTCGCGGCGCCCACTGGCATCTTCGATCGAGCCGCCGACCAACCCTGCTTCGGCGGCTCGCAAGATAGCGTGGGCACAGTCGTCCGGCAGGTCACCAAAACCATTTTCCAGGTCGGCGGCAACTGGCAAGGCAGTGGCATCGACGATCATCCCGGCGTTGCCAAGGGTTTCCTCCAGGCTCAGCGCCGCTTCGGCATCCGCTCGGCCAAGGCTGAAGGCAAGGCCTGCACTGGTGGTAGCCAGGGCCTCGAAACCGAGGTCTGCCAGTAGCTTGGCGGAGCCGGCATCCCAAGGGTTGGGGATGACGAACGCCCCATCGCGCTCGTGCAGGGCTTTGAAGGCTTCGGCACGCAGGGTTTGTACATCCATGGTCACAACCTCCTACTGGTCGGTGAGGGTCAAAGTAGCCCCAGTTGTTCGACCTCCGGGGCCCGTGGCAATTCCCACAACGCCGCCAGCCCCGGCAGGCGCGCCATCAGCCGCTGATGAAAACGCTGGGCCAGCGCGGCGGCCAGGCGGTTGTCCGAGGTGTGCAGGAAGATGTAAGGGCTACGGCCTTCCTCGATCCAGCAGGCGACCTTTTCAACCCATGGCGAAAGGAACGCTTCGTTGGCCTCGAGCACAGGGTGGCCGATAAAGCGGACCTGTGGGTGCTGGCTGAACGCGGCGGGGCGCGGCGGAACCTTGGGCTTCTTGGCTTGCGCATCGAGCACGGCGGCTTCACGCGAGGTACAGCTGAACAACGCACGCGGGTCCAGGCAGATACGCTCAACACCGCGCTCATTAAGCAAACGGTTGAGCAGACGCTCCTCTTCACCCTTGGCGAAAAAAGCCTGATTACGCACTTCCACCGCCACAGGCACACCGATCTGATCGAGAAACTGCCCCAGCTCAGCCAGCCGGGCCGGGCCGAACTGCGCCGGCAATTGCAACCAGTACGGTGACACCCGCTGGCCGAGGGGCGCCAGCAGCCGGGTGAAGTCCAATGCTGCTTCCAGTCGCTCGCGCAGGTCGCCTTCATGGCTGACATCGCGGGGGAATTTGGCAGTGAAACGAAAGTGCGCGGGCATGACCTGCGCCCAACGCTCGACAGTGCTCGGCGCTGGGCGGGCATAGAACGTGGTGTTGCCCTCGACCGCATTGAGCACCTGGCTGTAAAGGCCAAGAAACTCGCCGGTGCGGGCGTCAGCGGGATACAGGTAGTCGCGCCAGGCGCTTTCGCTCCAAGACGGGCAACCCAGGAAATAAGGCAGGTGGGATGAACTCATCCCTCAAATGTACAGGTCCAGCCCCAGCACTTCCATGTCCCAATCGGTAAAACCGGCAGTACTGAGGTAGCTGGCCAGCGCGGTCGCCGTGCGGCGGTCACGCGCCCGTGGGAACACCATGTCCTGCTGGCGGGCCGGCAGGCCACCGGGGCGACGGCGCGGCGCCGCTTCCTGAGCGGCATCGCCCTCTTCGACGAGCTCGGCATCGTCGATGCTCTCATCGCGCACCGGCGCCTTACGCGGCGCGCGCTTTACCGGATAGGACTGCGATGAGAAACCGTCGATACGCATGATGAGCACTCAGGACCAATGATGGCAATTTAGCAGCATCAGTGTTCCGTCGCTAATGCCCTAGTGATAACTGGACCACAGTTTGCACCAAAGGTTTTATCGACAAGCGCGATAACCGACGGACAGCCGTCAGCGGGCTTTGGGCGTAGCGACATTATCGCGCAGGTAAACCGGTTGCGCCTGATCGGCGACGATTGCCTCGCCCCGTGCCCAGGCGAAGCTGGCCAGGCTGAGGATGTCCAGCGCATTGGGCAATGCCGCCGGGTTGCTGGCACTGGCCTGCACGGCCAGACGCTCGGCATAGCCCCAGCCGGTACCGGCACCGTACCAATCGCCGCCGCTGCCCTCTGGCAACGCCACGCGCTCCGGTGGCAGCACCGCTTCCAGGCCTTGCAGGCGCATCTCGCCACCCACCGCCTGGTAGCAACCCCAGTACACCTCGTCCATGCGCGCATCGATGGCCGCCGCTACCTGCTGCGCGCCATGCTCGCGCAAGGCCCCCTGAGCCAGCGCGGCCAGGTTGGACACTGGCAGGACTGGGCGCTCCAGCGCGAAAGCCAGGCCTTGCACCACGCCGATGGCGATCCGCACGCCGGTGAAGGCGCCGGGGCCACGGCCGAAGGCAATGGCATCGAGGGCATTGAGCGCCACGCCGGAATCATTCAGCAGCTGCTTGATCATCGGCAGCAGCTTCTGCGCGTGCATGCGCGGGATCACCTCGTAATGGCTGGTTACCTTGCCGTCATGCAGCAGCGCGACGGAACAGGCTTCGGTGGCGGTATCCAGGGCCAGCAGGGTGGTCATCGAACGGGTATCCAGGAGCAAGTGAAAAGAGCGGCAGTATAAACGACAACGGCCCGCAAGCGGGCCGTCGTGACGCACGGTGATGGATCAGCTCAGGGCTGCCAGCACTTTGGCGGTAATGGCCTCTACCGAACCCACGCCTTCGATGTGGCTGTACTTGGGCTTGCCAGCGTTGGCGGCCGACAGCTTCTGGTAGAAGTCCACCAGCGGTTTGGTCTGGTTGTGGTAGACCGACAGGCGATGACGCACGGTTTCTTCCTTGTCATCGTCGCGCTGAATCAAGTCTTCGCCGGTGACGTCGTCCTTGCCTTCCACTTTCGGCGGGTTGTACTGAACGTGGTAGGTACGGCCCGAGGCCAGGTGCACGCGGCGGCCCGCCATGCGGCCGACGATCTCTTCGTCGTCGACGGCGATCTCGACCACTGCATCGATGTCGACACCGGCAGCGACCATGGCTTCAGCCTGTGGAATGGTGCGTGGGAAACCGTCGAACAGGCAGCCGTTGGCGCAGTCTGGCTGGGCGATGCGCTCTTTGACCAGGCTGATGATCAGCTCGTCGGAGACCAGCTGGCCGGCGTCCATGACTTTCTTGAGCTCCAGACCCAGCGGGGTACCGGCCTTGACGGCAGCACGCAGCATGTCACCGGTGGAGATCTGTGGGATACCGAACTTTTCGGTGATGAACTTTGCCTGAGTACCTTTACCGGCCCCGGGAGCTCCCAGCAGAATTACGCGCATCTCGTGCTCCTCAAATTTTTTTATGAAATTCAATGGATTCGGCAACCAGGGCCAAGTCCGGAAAATCGGGTATGACCATAAATCGGTCAGAAGGCTGCTCAAGATACACAGCGCCCGTCAGCCAGACAAGCGTCCCAAAGTTGCAGGAATGGGCCATCTGTAGCCAAGGCGGCGGATGGTTGCGCCAAGCGCAACCACCTGCCCTGCCCTGGCCTGGTCCCCACCAAGGCCCTGCGGGCGAGCCCCCAGGCAGGGCCTCAGCCCGTGTTGCGCAGGCCTGCGGCGATCCCTGCAACGGTCACCAGCAGGGCCTGCTCCAACGGGCTGTCCAGAGCGGCTTCGCGGCTGCGCGAGCGCGCCAGCAGCTCGGCCTGGAGCCGGTGCAGCGGGTCCAGGTAGGTGTTGCGCAGGCTGATGAATTCCAGGGTTTCCGGGCTGTGCGCCAGTAGCACCTGTTGGCCGGTGAGGGCCAGTACCACCTGACAGGACTGCGACAATAGGTCGCGCAGGTGTGCACCTAAAGGAAGCAATTCCGGTTGCACCAGACGTTCGTCGTAGGCCTCGGCAATTTGTGCATCCGCTTTGGCCAGGACCATCTCCAGCATGTCGATGCGGGTACGAAAGAACGGCCACTGTTCACGCATCTGCGCCAGCAATTCACCCTGCCCCCGTGCCAGTGCATTGCCCAATGCGGTCTCCCAGCCCAACCAGGCCGGCAGCATCAGACGCGTCTGCGTCCAGCCGAAGATCCATGGAATGGCCCGCAGGCTTTCGATTCCACCGGCACGGCGCTTGGCCGGGCGGCTGCCCAGCGGCAGACGCCCCAGTTCCTGTTCGGGTGTGGACTGGCGGAAATACTCGACGAAGTCGGGGTTCTCCCGCACCACACCGCGGTAAGCCTTGACCCCATCGGCAGCCAGTTGGTCCATCAAGGCGCGCCAGGCCGGCTCCGGGGGTGGCGGCGGCAGCAAGGTGGCTTCCAGCACCGCCGCCAGGTACAGGTTGAGGTTCTGCTCGGCGATGCCTGGCAAACCAAACTTGAAGCGGATCATCTCGCCTTGCTCGGTAGTGCGGAACCGCCCCGCCACCGACCCCGGTGGTTGCGACAGGATCGCCGCATGCGCCGGGCCACCGCCGCGGCCGACTGTGCCACCGCGGCCATGGAACAGCAGCAGTTCGACCTGATGCTCACGGCAGATGCGCACCAGGTTTTCCTGCGCCCGGTATTGGGCCCAGGCCGCGGCAGTGGTTCCGGCGTCCTTGGCCGAATCGGAGTAGCCGATCATCACTTCCTGCGGCCCGCGCAAGCCCGCGCGGTAGCCCGGCAGGCCGAGCAGCCGCTCCATCACAGGGCCTGCGTTGTCCAGGTCGGCGAGGGTTTCGAACAGCGGCACGACCCGCATCGGCCGGGTCAGCCCCGCTTCCTTGAGCAGCAATTGCACCGCCAGCACGTCCGATGCCGCGCCGGCCATGGAGATCACATAAGAACCGAGCGACGCACCCGGCGCCGCAGCGATTTCGCGACAGGTGGCAAGCACTTCGGCAGTGTCCGCCTGGGGCATGAAGTGGGCCGGCAGCAAAGGCCGGCGGTTTTTCAGTTCGGCCTGCAGGAAGGCGATACGCTTGTCTTCATCCCAGTCCGCATAGCTGCCCATGCCCAGATATTCGGTGATCTCCGACAGTGCGTCGCGGTGTCGGGCGGCATCCTGGCGCACGTCCAGCCGCCCCAGGAACAGGCCGAATGTCACGGCACGTCGCAGGCTGTCGAGCAATGGCCCATCGGCGATCACGCCCATGCCGCATTCGTGCAGGGACTGGTAGCACAGCTCCAGCGGCGCGATCAGGTCACGGTTGTCCACCAGCACCTCGGCACTGGCCGGCTGGGTTGCGGTGAGCGACGCATGGGCCCAGGCGCGCGTCGCCCGCAAGCGGTCACGCAAGCGCTTGAGAACGGCGCGGTACGGTTCAGGGGTGTCCCCTACCCGCTCGCGCACAGCGCTGCTGGCTTGCTGCATGGACAGCTCCGCGGCCAGCGCGTCGACATCGCGCAGGAACAGGTCGGCCGCCATCCAGCGCGCCAGCAGCAACACTTCGCGGGTCACGGCGGCGGTCACATTGGGGTTGCCATCACGGTCGCCACCCATCCAGGAGGCAAAGCGCACGGGGGCCGCTTCCAGTGGCAGGCGCAGGCCAGTGGCGTCGAACAGCGCCTTGTCCACCTTGCGCAAGTGGCTGGGGATGGCATGCCACAGGGAGTGTTCGATCACCGCGAAGCCCCATTTGGCTTCGTCTACCGGCGTTGGCCGGGTGCGGCGGATTTCTTCTGTGTGCCAGGCCTCAGCGATCAACCGGCGCAGGCGCTCGCGTACCTGCTGGCGCTCGACCGGAGTCAGGTCGCGATGGTCCTGCGCGGCCAGCTGGCCGGCAATGGCATCGTACTTCTGGATCAGCGTGCGGCGTGCCACTTCGGTCGGGTGCGCGGTGAGCACCAACTGGATGTCGAGCTTGGCCAACTGCCTGGCCAAGGCATCGTCCTTGTGCCCGGCCTGCTTGAGACGCGCCAGCAGCTCAGGCAGCACCCGCGCCTCGAAAGGTTCTGGCTGCTCGGCGTCGCGGCGGCGGATCAACTGGTACTGCTCAGCCATGTTGGCCAGGTTGAGGAACTGGTTGAAGGCACGCGCCACCGGCAGCAAGTCGTCCTCGCCCAGGTTCGCCAACGTAGAGCTCAGCTGTTCGCCGGCGCTGCGCCGGTCCGCCTTGGCGCTATGACGAATGTCCTCGATCTTCTGCACGAACGCGTCACCGTGCTGCTGGCGTATGGTTTCGCCCAGCAAATCCCCCAACACATGGACATCTTCACGCAAGCGCACATCGATATCAGTCATTGGCCCTCTCTTCGGCACGGCTCGCCCGCGCTCTGCTCCGGATACAGCACTGGCCAAGAGTGCCCATAGCAGGGCTGCCATGGCAAGCCATGACCGGTAAAGCAAACTAAAGTAAACACGTAGCAGTCCGATGCAGTGCAGCCTTTTCAAGGCGTTGACAGAGGTCATCATGAAAATCCGCGAACTCGCCCAGCACTGGGAACAGAATGCCGCCGGCACCCTGAGCCCGACCGGCCATACCTTGCACCTTGACCTGGAATCGGAGGCGCGCCTGGCGGCGCTCATCGACATGTACCCCAAGCGCACCGCCGAGGAGTTGCTCGGTGAACTGGTCGCAGCGGCGCTTGAGGAGCTTGAGGCCAGCTTCCCCTACGTGCAGGGCAACAAGGTCATTTCCACCGACGAAGAAGGCGACCCGTTGTACGAGGACATAGGCTCTACCCCGCGCTTTCTGGCGCTTTCACGGCGCCATCTGCACACGCTCAGCCACCCCGGCGAGAACAGCGGAAACTGACGTGCCAGCCCCCGTTCCGGGCTGCCCTCCAGCCCGGAATACCGCTTCTGACAGTGGAAGTTCCGCCCCCATACCACTGACCGATCAGTCAGAAATAGTTGGCATTTTTTTCTGAACTATTCAAAAAACGACTCAGTCACAGCCAATAGCCATCACGCTAAAACCCTGCACACAGTCGTTGTGCACCCTTGAGCTGACACACACGGCGATGCCAGGGATTGAGCGATGGGATGGACTGCTACGGACATCGTCGTTATCAGGAGTGATCCAATGGAGCTGACCACCATGAAGACCCGCACTTCGAAATTTTCCTCAACTCATGTGCGCGGGCTCAAGCTGGCCGCGCTGGCCCTGGGCAGTAGCCTGGTCCTGGCCGGCTGTGCAGGTAACCCGCCCACCGAGCAATATGCCGTCACCGAATCCGCCGTGAACTCCGCCGTCAGCGCTGGCGGTACCGAGTTTGCCGCCGTTGAAATGAAAGCGGCGCAGGACAAGTTCAAGCAGGCCGAAATCGCCATGCACGACAAGAACTACGAGCAAGCCAAGCGTCTGGCCGAGCAGGCCGAATGGGATGCTCGCCTCGCCGAACGCAAAGCCCAGGCAGCCAAAGCCCAGAAGGCCGTGCAGGACGCCCGCCAAGGCGTTCAAGACGTACGTCAGGAAGGCCTGCGTAGCGTTCAGTGAACGCTGCCCAACCTGCCTTAGCCTTCGCACTCGATCAAAGGATGAACACTATGCGCAAACACGTCATGATTCCCGCCCTGCTGGCCCTGAGCGTCGGTCTCGCTGCCTGCTCGCACGACCCGAATGCCAACCTGGAGTCGGCCCGCACCAACTTCTCCTCGCTGCAGAGCGACCCGCAGGCGAGCAAGGTCGCAGCCCTTGAAACCAAGGACGCACAGGACTGGCTGAACAAGGCCGACAAGGCCTACATGGAGCGTGAAGACAGCGAGAAAGTCGACCAGCTGGCCTACCTGACCAACCAGCGCGTTGAAGTGGCCAAGCAGACCATTGCCCTGCGCACGGCCGAAAACGAGCTGAAGAACGCGTCTGCCCAACGTGCCCAAGCCAAGCTTGATGCACGCGACGCGCAGATCGCCAAGCTTCAGGAGAGCCTGAACGCGAAACAGACCGACCGCGGTACGCTGGTGACCTTCGGCGATGTTCTGTTCGACTTCAACAAAGCCGAACTCAAGAGCAGCGCCTACCCTAACGTGACCAAGCTGGCCCAGTTCCTTCAGCAAAACCCTGAGCGCAAGGTCATCGTAGAGGGCTACACCGACAGCGTCGGTTCGGCCAGCTACAACCAGTCCCTGTCCGAACGTCGCGCCGGTGCTGTACGCATGGCGCTGGTACGTGCAGGCGTGGACCCTGCGCGCATCGTCGCCCAGGGCTACGGCAAGGAGTACCCGGTTGCTGACAACTCCAGCAACTCGGGCCGTGCGCAGAACCGCCGGGTGGAGGTGACCATCTCCAACGACAACCAGCCGGTAGCGCCGCGCTCGGTGAGCCAAGTGCAGTAACGCTCACAGGCCGCTAAAAAGAACCCCGCCTTCATGGCGGGGTTCTTCATTTTTGATCATTGGCTGGAACGGGTCATTGCACGCGTTGCGGGGTTTGTTCACCCATGCAGCGCACCGCACGCTTGCGGTTGTCGACCAGTACCCCGGTAAGGCCCTTCTGCGCTGTGTCGAACAGCACCAGCACACCCTCTACACACTGCGCCACCTGCGGCGCAGGGTCGAGGGACACCTTGTAATCCTCGCCCGGAACGGTCTTGAGCATGGTGAAATCCTGCAGCAACAGCGCGTCTTCCGGCTTGGCGAAATGCAGGTAGCCGTAGTACCACAGAGCCCCCACCGTCACGATGATGCTGCCGACACCGGTCAGGATCAGCGGGATGGCGTTGCGTTCTTCACTCATTGCTTACTCTTCTCGTCGGGGTAGTTGGGCACTTCGGCCAGCCGCCGCAGGCCGTTGAAATGGCTGGGATCATCAAGAAAACGCAGCATCACCTGGCGCCAGACCGGGTCGGCGAAGGTCTGCACGTGGCCCCCACGGGTCAACTGCAGCACCCTTGGAGGCGGTGCGTGCTGGTAGAGGCGGATGCCGTTGTCCATGGGTACCAGGTTGTCGTCGATGCTATGGAAGAACAGTTTGGGTGGGCTGCTCAGGCGCTCGACGGAACGGATCGCGCTGTCGCCATCGGGTACGAGCCAGGACAACGGCACCTGCAAGGGCCAGGTCAACCACGATGTGCTCAGCGCAAAGCGCCCGACGTTACGGTAACTGGCCGGTACGCCATCGAACACCAGTGCGCTGAAGCGCTGGCGCTGCTCGGGGTGGGCTGCCAGATAATGGATGGCCATTGCCCCACCGAGGCTCTGCCCCAGCAGTACCAGGGATTTACCCTTGACCTCGGGGGCCTGGTCCAGCCATGCCATGACCGCTGCGATGTCGTTGTAGACCTGCGGCAAACCGGGCTTACCCTCAGACAGGCCATAGCCCCGGTAATCGATCATCAGCACCTGATAACCCTGCTCCGGCAGCCAGTAGCTACCGCCCAGGTGCCCCGCCAGGTTGCCGCCATTGCCGTGCAAGTGCAGCACCGTGCCCTTGACCTCGACACCGGCCTTGGCCGGCAGCCACCAGCCATGCAGGCGAACGCCGTCGGCGGTGGTCAGGGTGACATCGCGGTACTGCAGCTTGGCACGCTCGGGCGTGAACGGCTGGCCCGGCTCCGGGTAGAACAACAGGCTGCTGCAGCCGCCCAGACCCAGCAGCGCCAAGCCCAGGACCAGGCAGCGGCAGCGCTCAAAGAATGTTCGCGTAGTCGGCTTCAATGCGATCCAGGCTCAGGTGGTTGAGGAAGTTGGAGAAGCACATCCAGGCCGACAGGGCATTGAGGTCGCGGAACTGCTCCGGCAGGTACTTGGGCGGTTCCACCAGGCCTTCTTCGACCAGTTGACGCAAGGTGCGCATGTCCTCGAGGGTAGTCTTGCCGCAGAACAGCAGCGGAATCTGCTCTAGCTTGCCCTTTCTCACGGCCAACTGAATGTAGTTGTAAACCATGATGAAACCCTTGAGGTAGGACAAATCCTTGGTAAATGGCAGACCATCGGGCACCGACCCGCGAAATACCCGGCTTGCATTGCTGTAGCTTTGCGCCATTTCGAAACCCTGGGCGCGGAAGAACTCGAAGACCTGAAGGAAATCGGCGCCCTCTTCGACCATGTGGATGGCGCGCGTGCGGTTGGTGAGTTTGCGCAAGCGGCTGGGGTACGAGGCGAAGGCGATCACCTCCATGAGAATCGCCAAGCCCTCCTGCGTCACCGTCGATGAAGGCGGGCCCTTGGCCAGGAAGGTGCAGATCGGCTGGTTCAGGCCGTTGAGCGTGGTGCCCACATGCACGAGCCCCTCGTGCACTTCCAGCGCGCGCACATCACGGCTGTTGAACATGGCGTCGGCGCGCACCTTGATATAGTCGGCACCGGCCGCCGCATCGGCGACGATCCCGTCCGACTCAAACACCCGGATGGTCTCTTCAGCCTCGCCGAACACCTTGTTCAGGCGATGCTGCAGGATATCCACGGTCTCTTTGGCAGTGATGTTTTTCGGCTCGTCCTTGAGGTCACCACGGCCGTCGATGTTGTTCAGGTAATCGGAAAGCATCAGGCCAAGGTCGGCCAGCGTCGGGTCGCCAGCGTGGAAGGCATCGGACGCCGCGCCATAGAGTTCCTGGGAGATCAGGCCGAAGTCCTCGGTGCCGCGTGCCTCGAGCATGCGCACCACCATGCGGTACTCCTTGCACATGCGCCGCATGATCTGCCCCACCGGGTTGAACTGCCCCAATTGCCGGGTGATGTCGCGCTCGATGCTCTGGAACTCGGCCTTGACCGCACTTGAATCGAACGACAGCGGCCGCGACTGGTAATAGGCGCGGTCCACGGCCGGCGGCTCTTTGCCCTTGGCCTTCAGAAAGCCTTGGCGGATGCTGTCGTCCCATTTGACCGCATCGAGCACTCGGATCGGGGTCTGCGCGGTGACGATGCGATCGGACAGTGCGCGAATGGTCTGCTGGTACTCGTCCAACGGGGAACTCCTTTCTAGAACAAGGCACCTGTACTGGCCCTAGCCTCGGCAAGCCGGCGCCAGGGCCTGCACGGTCATTTGCCGACTCGCTGGAAGCGCGCCACCTCGACGAACAGGTCGGAGTTGGCCGGGTCATCCAGGTAGGCCAGCACCCGCGCTGAAGGGCTGTCGATCAACACGCCCTCGCCATTGTCCTCTGGTACCTCGGTCCTACGCCCGCTCAGCTCTTTTTTCTCCAGCGCCTGCTGCACCTGTTCTACATCAAGGTTATAGATGACCAGCTCCTTGCCATCGACGATATCGAAACCGCCAATCAGGAAATGGCCGCCCAGGCGTTTGGGGACACCGGCAGAGAGGTACCAGCGGTTGCCGTGGCGTGACACGGTGAATACGTACTCTTCGGGCTTCTTGCCTTTGGCAGTGGCCACGGCCTTATAGGCATCGGCGCCACTGCGGCTGATGACCATCTTGAGTGGCTCGCCCCAGGCGTCCTTGCTGCTCCACGTGCCGAGCAGGGCTTTGGGCGCCGCCTGATTGCTCGGCAATGGCTCATGGAAGGTCACCAGACAACCGCCCAGCAGGAGGAATGACAACGTCAACAACACCACACGCCAGGCTTTCATCAAGTTCTCCTTGAAAGTTCGTTCTCGGCTCAGCCCGATGCCAGCACCAAGTGCAGGTAACGGGTAAGCATAGCGAGCATCTGCCCATCGGCTTGCGCATCGGCATCCTTGAGCAGGCCCTGATATTCCATCTGCTCGATGATCGCCGTCAACATCTGGGCGTCCTGTTCCGGTTGCTGCGAACCGACCACCTGCAACAGCTGGCGCGTGCCATGCAGCAGGATCTGCTCGTGGGCACACACCAACTCGGCCAGGCGCGGGCACAGCAGCGCCTCCTGACGGAAGGCCTGCTCCGCCATCAGGAAGTCGCGGCGGGTGACCAACTGACGGGAAACGTAGTCGGCAGTCATCTGCGCCACTTCGTCAGCCAGGCGCGCCCTTGATTGCGCACTGCCATCCCCCTGGGCAAGCAGCTGGCGCAGCACCACTTCGGTATTGGCCCACAGCTTGGCCATGTAGGCGGCACTGCGTTCGACGTATTGGGCGAAGGTATCGGTGAGCAGGTCCTCGATATCCTTGAAATAGTAGGTGGTGGCCGACAGCGGCACACCGGCTTCGGCGGCAACGGCACGGTGGCGCACGCCACGCACACCATCACGCACGACAATGCGCATGGCGGCGTCGAGGATCAACTGGCGGCGCTGTTCGCTGCCTTGGCGGGCGGTCTTGCGACCCTGGTATTGCACGCTTTCGGCGACGGCGGTGGCAATGCCGGCGGCGCCTTGCTGGGCCATTGCGGGGGTCACGGGTGTACCTCATCGATCTTGGGGGTGACTGCACCGGCCCTATCGCCGGCAAGCCGGCTTCCACAACGGGCACTGCCCAACGACATTGGATAGGTGTCCGACGTCCTGGGGCCGCCCAAACACCCCGCTCTGTTCAAGCGCAGTGCGGTTTCTGTGGGAGCCGGCTTGCCGGCGAAGGGGCTCTGACAAACAAAATAAGGCTTCAGGCAATAAAAAGCCGCCCCGAAAGGCGGCTTGTTCAATCCACTCAGGCCTGTGGGCGCATGTGCGGGAACAGGATCACGTCGCGAATCGACGGCGAGTTGGTCAGCAGCATCACCAGGCGATCGATGCCGATACCTTCACCGGCAGTCGGTGGCATGCCGTACTCCAGGGCGCGAACGAAGTCGGCATCGTAGTGCATGGCTTCGTCATCACCGGCGTCCTTCTCGGCCACCTGGGCCAGGAAACGCTCTGCCTGGTCCTCGGCGTCATTGAGCTCGGAGTAGGCGTTGGCGATCTCGCGGCCACCGATGAACAGCTCGAAGCGGTCGGTCACGGCCGGGTTGTCGTCGTTGCGACGGGCCAGCGGCGACACTTCGAACGGGTATTCGGTAATGAAGTGCGGCTGCTCCAGCTTGTGCTCGACCAGCTCTTCGAAAATCATCACCTGCAGCTTGCCCAGGCCTTCGTGGCCCAGTACCTTGGCACCGGCTTTCTTGGCGATTTCGCGGGCCCGCTCGACATCCTGAAGGTCCGCTGCGGTCAGCTCCGGATTGTACTTGAGGATCGAATCGAACACCGACAAACGCACGAACGGCTCACCAAAGTGGAACACCTTGTCGCCATAGGGCACATCGGTGCTACCCAGCACCAGCTGGGCAAGCTCGCGGAACAGCTCCTCGGTGAGGTCCATGTTGTCGCGGTAGTCAGCGTAGGCCTGGTAGAACTCGAGCATGGTGAACTCGGGGTTGTGCCGGGTCGAAACGCCTTCGTTACGGAAGTTGCGGTTGATCTCGAACACCTTCTCGAAACCACCGACCACCAGGCGCTTGAGGTACAGCTCCGGCGCGATGCGCAGGAACATGGCCATGTCCAGGGCGTTATGGTGGGTTTCGAACGGCTTGGCCGCGGCGCCGCCAGGGATGGTCTGCAGCATCGGCGTTTCGACTTCGAGGAAGTCGCGGTCGATGAGGAACTTGCGGATGTGCGAGATCACCTGCGAACGCACACGGAAGGTGTGGCGGGTTTCTTCGTTGACCATCAGGTCGACATAACGCTGGCGGTAGCGCTGCTCGGTGTCGGTCAGGCCGTGGTGCTTGTCCGGCAGTGGGCGCAGCGACTTGGTCAGCAGGCGTACGTTGGTCATCTCGACGTACAGGTCGCCCTTGCCGGAACGGGCCAAGGTGCCTTCGGCGGCGATGATGTCGCCCAGGTCCCAGGTCTTGACCGCTGCCAGGGTTTGCTCCGGCAGGGTCTTGCGGTTGACGTAGACCTGGATGCGCCCGGTCATGTCCTGGATGACCATGAACGAGCCACGGTTGAGCATGATGCGACCGGCAACCTTGACCGGGATCGCTGCCGCTTCCAGCTCTTCCTTGGTCTTGTCCGCGTACTGTTTCTGCAGGTCGTTGCAGTAGCTGTCGCGGCGGAAGTCGTTGGGGAAGGCCTGACCCTTCTCGCGCTCGGCGGCAAGCTTTTCCTTGCGCAGGGCGATCAGGGTGTTTTCTTCCTGTTGCAGGTCTTGCGATTCGGTCTTGAGGTCGCTCATGTCGTCATTCTTTCCATCAGGTATTCGTTGCCCTTTTCGGGCAGGGCACGCGATGCCGGCGTACAGGCATCGCGGCGGTGGTGTGCGGCTTACAGCCCCTGCTTGAGGCTCGCTTCCAGGTACTGGTCGATGTCGCCATCGAGCACCTTGTTGCAGTCGCTGCGCTCGACGCCGGTACGCAGGTCCTTGATGCGCGAGTCATCGAGCACGTAGGAGCGGATCTGGTGGCCCCAGCCGATGTCCGACTTGCTGTCTTCCAACGCCTGGGAAGCGGCGTTGCGCTTCTGCATTTCCAGCTCGTACAACTTGGCCCGCAGCATTTTCATGGCGGTGTCCTTGTTGGCATGCTGGGAGCGTTCGTTCTGGCACGCCACCACGGTGTTGGTCGGCACGTGGGTGATACGCACCGCGGAGTCGGTGGTGTTCACGTGCTGACCACCGGCACCGGAGGAGCGGTAGGTGTCGATACGCAGGTCGGACGGGTTGATATCGATCTCGACCTTGTCGTCGATCTCGGGCGACACGAACACCGCCGAGAACGAGGTGTGGCGACGGGCGCCGGAGTCGAACGGGCTCTTGCGCACCAGGCGGTGCACGCCGATTTCGGTGCGCAGCCAGCCGAAGGCGTACTCGCCCTTGATGTGCACGGTGGCGCCCTTGATGCCGGCGACTTCGCCTTCGGACAGCTCGATGATGGTGGCGTCGAAGCCGCGCTTGTCGGCCCAGCGCAGGTACATGCGCAGCAGGATGTTGGCCCAGTCCTGCGCTTCGGTACCGCCGGAACCTGCCTGGATGTCCAGGTAGGCGTTGTTCATGTCCATCTCGCCGCTGAACATGCGACGGAACTCAAGCTGGGCCAGGTTTTCTTCCAGGCCTTCCAGCTCGGTCACGACGTCGCTGACGGCGCCTTCGTCATTTTCCTCGACAGCCATGTCGAGCAGGTCCTTGCAGTCCCCCAGGCCACCGGACAGCTTGTCCAGGGTCTCGACGACCTGCGCCAGCATGGCGCGCTCGCGGCCCAGGGCCTGGGCGTACTCAGGCTTGTTCCAGACGTTGGGGTCTTCCAGCTCGCGGTTGACTTCGATCAGGCGGTCATGCTTTTGATCGTAGTCAAAGATACCCCCGAATGGACTGGGAGCGTTCGGTGAGGTCCTTGATGGTGTTCAGGATCGGTTGGATTTCCATGGGCGCGGGGCTCTCGTACGAATTCGGTGAAAAGCCCGCGAGTATAACCCATACAGCCAAGCACGGCAGCCCGTTGAGCAGCCCGCACAGCGCCGGATCATGACCGCGCGTGATTTCCTGGTAATTCTGCCAGTAGCCCCCAGCCGTCGAGCCACGCAAGACTTGCCCCCAGGCATGCGGATCGTCCGCCGCCTCAATGGGAGCAATGAAAATGAGTGATGACTTTGACCGCGCATTGAAAATGCTGGAGGGGTTCGAAATTCTGCCTCCAGAATTCACGAACGCCGTGAACGACACGCTAGAGTTCGACCCAGCGCCCGCCCGTAACCCTGTAAAAGTACATTACCCGGGGTTGAAGGAAGAGATTCCCGGGCTCGAAAGCGTCACCGTCGGGTGTTACGGCGATAATTGGGGAACGGGACGATCACCTGCAGACCCCCGGCGCGAAGAGACCGTTGAAGGCTATGTACCCGGCGCCGTCCTGAAAGAGGCCGCGAGCTACAGAATATGGGCGGTCGTCAGGTTCAAGATCGCAGGCGAAGAAACGGAACTCACCGTCCGCTCTGCAGATCGGACTTACAGGCTCAAGAGAAAAGCCGCCAAGTAAACTTGACTGGCGGCTACCCCGCTCGCGCCAGCCAAGCCCTTATGCGATACCGACTTTGTTCCGACCACTGTTCTTGGCCAGGTACAAGCCTTTGTCGGCAGCGGATATAAGCTGCCGGCAATGGCTGCCCACAGCCGGGGTCTGCGTCGCCAGGCCAATGCTCACGGTCAGGCGCGAATCGTCGTGCGGCGCGGTATGCGGGATATCCAGGCCATGTACGGTCTGGCGCAGTTTCTCCGCGACCAGCCGCGCCCCGCCCGGGGAGGTGTTGGGCAATACCAGCGCGAACTCCTCGCCACCGTAGCGCGCCGGCAGGTCGGTAGGCCGTGAACACGAACCGCGAATGGCCTGTGCCACCTTGCGCAGCGCCTCATCGCCGGCCAGGTGCCCGAAGCTGTCGTTGTAGACCTTGAAATAGTCGACATCGATCATCAGCAGCGACAACTGCTGTTGCTCACGCATGGCCCGGCGCCACTCCAGCTCCAGGTACTCATCGAAATGGCGGCGGTTGGACAGCCCGGTGAGGCCATCGGAGTTCATCAGCCGCTGCAGCATCAGGTTGGTATCGAGCAATTGCTGCTGGCTCACGCGCAATGCCCGATAGGCCTCGTCACGTTGCAGCAGGGTCAGGTACGAGCGCGAGTGGTAGCGGATGCGGGCCACCAGTTCGATGGTGTCCGGCAACTTGACCAGGTAGTCGTTGGCCCCGGCAGCGAAGGCGGCACTCTTGACCAGAGGGTCTTCCTTGGTCGACAGCACGATGATCGGGATGTCCCGGGTAGCCGGATTGTTGCGGTATTCGCGCACCAGGGTCAGGCCGTCGAGGCCCGGCATGATCAGGTCCTGGAGGATCACCGTGGGCTTGATGCGCATGGCCTGGGCCACGGCCTGATGGGGGTCGGCGCAGAAATGGAAATCGATGTTTTCCTCCTGGGCCAGGCCACGCCGCACCGCTTCACCGATCATCGCCTGGTCGTCGACCAGCAAGACCATCGCCGAATTTTCATTGGCGGTCGCAAACCCTTCGATCGGTAGATCAATCATCCCTTTTCACCTGATCACGGCCGCAGGAGCGGTGTGACTCAATACATATCGTCATTGTGCAAAGATTTCCATCAGGCGCCCGGCGATTCGCTCCAGCGGACGGATTTCCACCGCTGCATCGATTGCCGCGGCGGCTTTGGGCATACCGTAGACTGCGCTGCTTGACTGGTCCTGAGCAATGGTCAGGAAACCTTGCTGGCGCATCATTTTCAAGCCTTGGGCACCATCGCGCCCCATGCCGGTGAGCAGCACGCCCACCGCCTGCCCGCGCCAATAGCGCGCCACACTCTCGAAGAACACATCGATCGAGGGCCGGTAGATCTCGTTGACAGGTTCGGCAGTGTAGGCCAACTGGCCGTTGTGCAGCAGGCGTATATGGTGGTTGGTGCCCGCTAGCAGGACCTGCCCAGGCTGCGGCGGTTCGCCTTCACGGGCCAGGCGCACCGGCATGCCACAGGCACTGCCAAGCCACTCGGCCATGCCGGCAGCGAACACTTGGTCAACATGCTGGACTAGCACGATGGATGCCGGAAACCCCTTGGGCAACCCTTTCAACAGTACCTCGAGGGCCGCAGGTCCCCCGGCCGAAGAGCCGATCGCCACCAGGCCGCGGCGCTGGGCGGCGTCGCGTAAAGGCGCGGCGACCGGTTTGGTCGCGCTGGGCCGCTGTTGGCCGATCAACCAGCTGATGTTGAGGATCTTGCGCAGCAACGGGGCCGCTGCCTCACGCGCATCACCCGCGCCGAGCGCCGGGGTGTCGACCACATCCAGGGCCCCGTGGCCCATGGCCTCGAACACGCGGTGCACGTTCTGCTTGCGGTCGACGGTGACGATGACGATGGCACACGGCGTTTCGGCCATGATCTGCCGGGTCGCTTCCACCCCATCCATCACCGGCATGATGAGGTCCATGAGTATCAGGTCGGGCGTTGCCTGGGCACACTGGCGCACGGCCTCGGCGCCATTGCTGGCCACCCAGATCACCTCATGCGCAGGCTCCAGGGCCAGGGCCCGGCGCAACGCTTCTACCGCCAGGGGCATGTCGTTGACGATGGCGATCTTCATCCTTGAGCACCTCCGATCAGTTCGATCACAGCATCGATCAACGCATCGTCGTGGAAGCTGGCTTTTGCCAAATAGTAGTCGGCGCCAGCGTCCAGGCCCCGCCGTCGATCTTCTTCGCGGTCCTTGTACGACACCACCATCACCGGCAGCGACTGCAGGCGCTGGTCACGGCGCACCAATGTGACCAGCTCGATACCGTCCATGCGCGGCATGTCGATGTCGGTGATCAGCAGGTCGAAATCCTCGCTACGCAGTGCATTCCAGCCGTCCATGCCGTCGACCGCCACGGCCACCTCGAAGCCGCGGTTGCTCAGCAGCTTGCGTTGCAGTTCGCGTACGGTGAGCGAGTCGTCGACAACCAGAATGCGCTTGCGGCTGGCGCCACGGCCGGCCTGCACGCCGCGCTCGATGCGCTCCAGGCGGCCGGTGCTGAGCAGCTTCTCGACCGAGCGCAGCACATCTTCGACATCGACGATCAACACCACCGAACCATCGTCCAGCAGCGCCCCCGCAGAAATGTCCTGGACCTTGCCCAGCCGTGCATCGAGCGGCATCACTACCAGCACCCGCTCACCGATCAGCCGCTCCACGGCCACACCGTACAGCTGTTCACGTTCGCGGATCACCACCACCGGCAAACCGCTTTCGTCACCTTGCACGGCGGGCCGGTTGAGCAACTGGCTGGCCGCCACCAGGCCGATATGCCGGCCCTCATGCCAAAAATGCTGCCGCCCCTCGATTTGCACGATCTGCTCGGCCGTCACTTCCAAGGTGCGCTCGATATGCGCCAACGGGAACGCATAAGCCTCACCGCCGACTTCCACCACGAGGCTGCGTACCACCGAAAGCGTCAACGGCACTTCAAGATGGAAACGGCAGCCCTGGCCGGCCTGCTGCGTCAGCTCGATCGAGCCGCGCAGGTCCCGGACCAGATGCTGCACCGCGTCCAGGCCGACACCACGGCCGGAGACTTCGGTCACCTTGTCGCGCATGCTGAAGCCCGGCAGGAACAGGAAGGTCAGCAGCTCCGCCTCGCTCATCTGCGCCACGGTATCGGCCGGGGACAGGCCGCGCTGAACGATACTGCGCTGTAGCTGTTGCAGGTCGATACCGGCGCCGTCATCGCTCAGTTCAAGGACCAACAGGCCGGCGTGATGGGAGGCCCGCAGACGTACTGCACCTTCTGGCGGTTTGCCCGCCAGCAATCTTTGCTCAGGCAGTTCGATACCATGGTCGACTGCATTGCGCAGCAGATGGGTCAGCGGCGCTTCGAGCTTTTCCAGTACATCACGGTCGACCTGGGTCTTTTCACCGTCTATCTGCAGACGCACCTGCTTGCCCAGCGAGCGGCCCAGGTCCCGCACCATACGGCTCTGGCCGGTAAGCACATCGGCGAACGGGCGCATGCGGCAGGCCAAGGCGGTGTCGTACAGCAACTGGGCGCGTTGGCTGGCCTGCCAGCCGAATTCGTCGAGGTCGGCGGTCTGCTGCTGCAGGATCTGCTGGGTTTCCAGCAACAACCGTTGCGTCTGGGCCAGTGCTTCGAGCACCAGCAGGCTCTGGCCGCTGCCTTCCAACTGGGCTTTCAGGCCATCGAGGGCGCGCATGCCTTGGCCGTGCATGCGCTTGAGGCGCTGCAGCGTGGCCAGGTAGGGTTTGAGGCGCTGCGTCTCGACCAGCGACTTGCTCGACAAGTCGAGCAGGCTGTTGAGTCGATCGGCGGTTACCCGCAACACCCGCTCGCCACCTGGTGCGCTGCGTTTGCCTGTTTTGCGCGGCACAAGCGGCTCTGCTTCTGGCTCAGGCTCGGCAGTGATCGGGTCGGCCGCAGCTAATGGTTTGTGCAGCGGCTCCGTGGCAGGCGCAGGTGCACTGGAAGGGCCCAGCAGGCCAGACATCTGGGCCAGAAAACCGGGTACCGCGCTCTCCCCGGCGGGGTCACCGGGTGTGGCGACATGCAGCAGCAGGTCGGTCCCGCGCAGCAAGGCGTCGATATGTTCAGCGCGCAGCAGCAGCCGGCCTTCCTGGGCCGCTACCAGGCAATCTTCCATCACATGGGCCACGCTGACGCCGTCGTCGATGCCAACGATGCGCGCAGCCCCTTTCAACGAGTGCGCAGCACGCATGCAGGCTTCCAGCTGATCGGCCTGGGTCGGGTCACGCTCCAGTGCCATCAGCCCGGTGATGAGCACCTGGGTCTGAGCTTCCGCTTCCAGGCTGAACAGCTCGAGCAACGATGCGTCGCGCATTTGCTCAGGGGTCATGACAGGCTCCGCTGCACGGCAGACAGTAGTTGTTGATCGTTCAGCACACGCACGCTGCGCCCGCGCCACTGCAGTACGGCGGCGGTGAAGGGTGCGCTATCTTCAGTGCCCCCCGGTAGTGTGGGCTCCAGGCGATGAATACCGTCGATCTCGTCCACCGCCAGCACCACTGGCCCGCCTGCCGCCGCCAGAATCAACATGCGCGGCATCGCCCGGCTGCTGTGCGCAGGCTCGGAGAATTGCGCCACCCCCAGCAGTTCGCTCAGCGACAGGCACGGCACCAGTGCGCCACGCACATTGGCCACCCCTTGCAGCACTCGGGAGCGCTGATGCGGTAAGGAATGCACCGGCTGCACCGGGGCGATCTCGGCCAGGCAGGCAGTGGCCAGGGCCAGCCACTCCTCCCCCAGACGAAACAGCAGCAGCGAGCGCCCGACGCAGGGCTCGGCCTGCGCCGCCTCCTGCACATGATCGTCCTGGACCAATGCATAGCGGTCCAGCAGACGGGTAGCGGCCGCCGCATGGATTTCACAGTTGCGACAGTGGATATGCCTTTCCAGCAGCGGGCATTGCTTGTTGCCGTGCACGCCGATCCGGTTCCAGCAATCATCGATACGCTCAACGTCCTCGGCGAGCAGTGCAATCGCGTCTTCAACGCTCATCGTTCAGCCCCCCTGCCAGCGCGTGTCGCGCGCTCCTGCAAGCGGCGGGCGCCTGCTTCGTCGCCTTGGGCCGCCAGCAACATGGCCAGGTGCAGCAGCGCCTCAGGGTGCTGCGGCTCCAGGTACAGGGCTTTGCGGTAGTGAGTCTGGGCTTGCCGGGCATCGCCTTCGGTATCGCTGAGCAGTCCCAGCCAGTAATACACCTGAGCCGTGGGTTCGAACTGTTGCAGGTAGCGCTGGCAATTGGCACGCGCTTGCGCGCCCTCCCCGGCGTTGGCCTGCTTCGCGATCAGGGCCAGCAACTCACTGGCGCTCTCGCGCTGCACGGCTGTGGGCGGGGCAACCGGCACCGAACGCAATGGCCGCAAAATGGGCGCCGGGGCCGGCACGGGACGGCTCGGTGCGAGTGGCACCGGCGGGCTGAGCCGAGGCTGGACTGGCGTCTCCAACGGCTGGCGGACGTAGGCGAACGACTGGGCAATGCCCAGCGGCCGCATCCCCAGCCTTGCCAGCAGGCTACCCTCGGCCGGCCCGATGAACAGCACGCCGTGCTCGTGGGTAAGGCCCTTGAGCACCTCGAAGACTCGCTGCTGGGTCGCCACGTCGAAGTAGATCAGCAAATTGCGGCAGAACACGAAGTCGTAACAGCCGTTACGGCTGCCCAGCGCCGGATCGAGCACGTTGCCCACGGCCAGGTCCACCTGTGCGCGCACCCGCTCATTCAACTCATGGCCCTCGGCAAGCGCATTGAAGTGGCGCTCGCGAAAGGCCAGGTCAGCGCCGCGGAACGAGTTGCGACCGTAGATCGCCTGCACGCCCTTGGCCACCGAGTTGGGGCTGATGTCGATACCGTCGATGCGAAACGCAGCCGGGTTCATCCCCGAATCGAGCAGGGCCATGGCCAGGGAATACGGCTCTTCGCCCGTGGAGCACGGCAGGCTCAGCAAGCGTAGCGGCCGTTCGCCGGCAAGTTCGTGCAGGCGTTTGTGGGCCAGCCCGACCAGCGCGGTAAACGACTCTGGGTAGCGGAAGAACCAGGTCTCCGGGACGATCACCGCTTCGATGAGCGCTTGCTGCTCCTCTGCGGACCGCTGCAAGTACAGCCAATAGTCGTGCAGGTCTTGAGCATTGACCGCGACACAGCGCTGCTGCAGGGCACGCTCGACCATGGGCACGCCAACCGACTCGACATCCAGGCCGATGCGCGCTTGCAGAAAGCGGAAAAACCGTTGCTCGCTCATGCCGACACCTGCCCCGATGCTGGTGGGAACAGCAGTTCGCGCACAGGATCCGACAGCAAGTCATCGACCTCGATACGCTGCAGCAGGCCATCGGCGTCCTGGCGAACCGGGCCCAGGTAACGCGCGTCGGGGTTGTCCAGCCCATAGGGCTGAAACTCCTCGGCGAGGCAGCGCAAGGTCTCGGTAGCCTGTTCGAGGATCAGCCCCAACTGATGCTCGCCGCGATAGTGCACCAGCACCAGCCGTGTGCTGGTGCGCGCAGTGGCAGGCTGGCCGAAACTCAGGGCCGACAGGTCGACCACCGGCACCAGCACGCCTCGATGGGCGACAATCCCAGCAACCCAGGCCGGCGCCTGGGCGATCGGCTTGAGTGGCCGGCGCGGCAGCACCTCGATCACCTCGCGCACATCCAGGGCGAAGCGTTGCTCGCTGAGACGAAACAGCAGGTACAGCTTGCCCTTGGCGCTGGCCGTTACTGCCGCATGCGAGTACAGGTCACTCATGGCGGTCAGACTTTGAAGCGCGATACACCACCGCGCAGGCCCGCGGCCACCTGGCTCAACTCGTCGATGGCGAAGCTGGCCTGGCGCAGCGATTCCACCGTCTGTGTGCTGGCATCGCTGAGCTGAGCCAGTGCCTGGTTGATCTGCTCGGCCCCCGTAGCCTGGGCCTGCATGCCTTCGTTGACCATCAACACCCGTGGCGCCAGCGCCTGTACCTGATGAATGATCTGGCTCAGTTGCTCGCCCACTTGCTGCACTTCGAACATGCCTCGGCGTACTTCTTCGGAAAACTTGTCCATGCCCATCACCCCTGCCGATACCGCCGACTGGATTTCCCGCACCATCTGCTCGATGTCGTAGGTGGCCACAGCCGTCTGGTCCGCCAGGCGCCTTACTTCGGTGGCTACCACGGCAAAGCCGCGCCCATACTCGCCGGCTTTTTCCGCTTCGATGGCAGCATTGAGCGAGAGCAGGTTGGTCTGGTCGGCGACCTTGACGATGGTCACCACCATCTGCGTGATGTTGCTGGCCTTTTCGTTGAGAATCGCCAGCTTGGCATTGACCAGGTCGGCTGCACCCATGACCTGGTGCATGGTGTCTTCCATGCGCGCCAGGCCTTGCTGGCCGGAACCGGCCAGGCTCGAGGCCTGGTCGGCGGCACTGGTGACTTCGGTCATGGTGCGCACCAGATCGCGCGAGGTGGCGGCGATTTCACGCGAAGTGGCACCAATTTCCGTGGTAGTAGCAGCGGTTTCGGTGGCGGTGGCCTGCTGTTGCTTGGACGTGGCGGCAATTTCGGTGACCGATGTGGTCACCTGCACCGAAGAACGCTGAGCCTGGGACACCAGCTTGGCCAGCGCCTCGGCCATCTCGTTGAAGCCGCTTTCGATGGCGCCGAACTCGTCCTTGCGCTCCAGGCTCAGGCGCATGCTCAAGTCGCCCGAGCGCAGCTTGTCGAGGGCGTGCACCACGCGCTGCACCGGGGCGGTGATGGCGCGCATCAGCAGCAGGCCGCAGATGCCCGCTGCGATGATTGCCAACAACAGCGAAACGATCATGCTGCCTTTGGCAGTGCTCACGGCACCGACGATCTGGTGGTTAGCGGTGTCAGCGGCTTCGCGGTTGTACTCGATCATCGTGTTGAGATGATTACGGCCTTGCGACCAGACCGGTGCCAGCACGTCCTTGATCAAGCGCTCTGCCTCGGCATAATCACGCTGACGGTAGGCTTCGATCACCTGGCCGATGATTTGGGTATAGTCCGCCTCCATCTGGATGAAGCTGTCGAAATGGGCCTGGTCGTCCTTTTCGTGAATGGTGCCTTGGTAGCTGGCCAGATATTGCTTGAGGCGTTCGTCGAAGCTTTTGAACAGCTCCATGTCGGCGGCTGTGATCTCGCGGTGGTCGGACAACCCCACCAACTGCTGGCTGGTGACATAGCTGTCGACCCAGGCACTGCGGATCATCGAGCTGTAGTAGACCCCGGGGATGCTGTCAGTACCCACTGCCTCCTCGGCACTTTCGATCGCCACCAGCCGCGAGTAAGCAGCTACGACCATCAGCAACATGATGGCGATGATCACGGCGAAACTTGCCAGGATCCGTTGGCGCAAGGTCCAGTTCTTCACATTCAGCCCTCAGGAATTCACAACGAGCGGGAAAAATCGCCGAAGTATAGCCCAGGCTTCCTACGCTTAGGCGGCTGAATATACGGGGTAATCAGGCATCCCTGCCTTGAGATCAGATCATGTGCACGTCATTGACCTGCGGCGGCAAGGCGGGCCTGGCTTTCCAGTTCCTGACGCAAGGCTGGGTCCAGGCGAAGCTGGCGGGCCAGTTCGTCCAGGTATGCACGCTCCATGAAGTTCTCCTGATCGACCATCATCAGGCTGGCCAGGTACATCTCGGCAGCCATCTCTGGTGTTTGTGCGGCGCGCGCGACTTCGGCCGGGTCCAGCGGTTTGTTCAGCTCGGCGTGCAACCAGTGCTGCAGTTCACGGTCGCTGTCCAGGCGGGTGAATTCGCCTTCGATCAACGCACGCTCACGGTCATCGATGTGACCATCGGATTTGGCCGCTGCCACCAACGCCCGCAGTACCGCCTGGCTGTGCTGCTCGACCTGGGCCGGGGGCAGGCGATCGAGGGTTTGCGGTTCGGCCCCCTGCCCTGCGCCCTGACGGGCCTGCCAGTTGCCATAGGCCTTGTAGGCCAGCACACCGAGCGCGGCGAGGCCACCGTAGGTGATCACTTTGCCCCCGTACTTGCGCGCCTTCTTGTTGCCCAACAGCAAGCCCAGGGCGCCGGCACCCAGCGCCCCGCCCCCAGCGCCGGACAACAGGCTGCCCAGGCCGCCTGAGCCTGCGGCCGGCTTGCTTGCGCCGCCCTGTTTGTTCAGCAGTTCCTGGCCGGATTTGAGCAGTTGATCGAGCAGACCCCGAGTATTCATTGGCATGGCTCCACGCTGCGGAAAATGACGTTCAGAGTAAGGCCTGCAGGGACCGGGGCCACCCGTGGATTTGCTTCCGGATGTTGCATCGGTAGGCAAAAAGCCAACTAGACTCGATTTCGCCACAAGCGCTTTACACCTATGACGATCGCTCCACTGCTTGCTTGATGACTGCCCCGACCAAGCTCTACAAAAGAGGGAACACCATGTCAGCGCACAAAACCGCATTGCTCGGCGCCGTGACCGGCGCACTGCTGGCCAGTGCAGGCCTGCAGGCTGCCGAGTTGCCCAAGGCCCTCGGTGCCGGCGAAGGCCGGCTGGATATCGTCGCCTGGCCCGGTTATATCGAGCGCGGCGAGAGCGACAAGGCCTATGACTGGGTCACAGGCTTCGAAAAGCAAACCGGGTGCAAGGTCAGCGTCAAGACCGCAGCCACCTCCGATGAAATGGTCAGCCTGATGAACAAGGGCGGTTACGACCTGGTCACCGCCTCCGGCGATGCCTCGCTGCGCCTGATCGCCGGCAAGAAGGTGCAGCCGATCAATACCGCGCTGATTCCCAACTGGAAAAACCTCGACCCGCGCCTGCAGGACGGTGGCTGGTACGTGGTCGACAAACAGGTCTACGGTACCCCGTACCAGTGGGGGCCGAATGTACTGCTGTACAACACCAACACCTTCAAGCAGCCCCCAACCAGTTGGAGCGTGGTATTCGAACCACAGGACCTGCCCGACGGCAAACCGAACAAGGGCCGCGTTCAGGCCTATGACGGGCCCATCTACATTGCCGACGCGGCGTTGTACCTGAAGTCGGCCAAGCCCGAACTGGGCATTCAGGACCCCTATGAACTGAATGAAGCACAGTACAAGGCAGTGCTCGAACTGCTGCGCCAGCAGCAACCGCTGATCCACCGCTACTGGCATGACGCCACGGTGCAGATGAGCGATGTGAAGAACGAAGGCGTGGTCGCCTCCAGTTCCTGGGGCTACATGGTCAACAGCCTCAAGGCGGACAACCAGCCGGTGGCCTCCACCCTGCCCAAGGAAGGTGCCACCGGCTGGGCCGACACCACCATGCTGCATAGCGAGGCCAAGCACCCCAACTGCGCCTATAAATGGATGGACTGGTCGCTGCAGCCAAAGGTGCAGGGTGACGTGGCGGCCTGGTTCGGCTCATTGCCAGCAGTACCTGCGGCCTGCAACGGCAATGCACTGCTGGGGCCCGAGGGCTGCAAGACCAATGGCTTCGACAACTTCGACAAAATCGCCTTCTGGAAAACCCCGCAGGCACAGGGCGGCAAGTTCGTGCCGTACAGCCGCTGGACCCAGGATTACATTGCGATAATGGGCGGGCGCTAGCGCCCCCGGAGCATCGTGGCATTGCCTGAAGGAACAAGGGCCGCCCGGTTTCTCCAGCAGCGGCCTTGTGTCGCCAAAGGGGCGCAAAGCGCCCCAGCTTCAACCTGGAGCCCTTTATGCCCCTAGCCGTCCAGTTCACCCAGGTGTCGCGCACCTTCGGTGAGGTCAAGGCCGTTGACCAGGTCAGCATCGACATCATCGATGGTGAGTTCTTCTCGATGCTCGGCCCCTCAGGCTCGGGCAAGACCACCTGCCTGCGCCTCATAGCCGGTTTCGAGCAGCCCGACAGCGGCTCGATCCGCATCCATGGCGTCGAAGCCGCTGGCGTGCCGCCCTACCAGCGCGACGTCAATACCGTATTCCAGGACTACGCACTGTTCCCGCACATGAACGTGCGCGACAACATCGCCTATGGCCTGAAGGTCAAAGGCATAGCCAAGGCCGAACGCCATGCCCGCGCCGAAGAGGCCCTGGCGATGGTAGCCCTGGCAGGCTACGGTGAGCGCAAACCGGCACAGCTTTCCGGCGGCCAGCGCCAGCGTGTTGCCTTGGCCCGCGCCCTGGTCAATCGGCCGCGGGTGCTGCTGCTCGACGAGCCGCTCGGCGCCCTCGACCTGAAACTGCGCGAACAGATGCAGGGCGAATTGAAAAAGCTGCAGCGCCAGCTGGGTATCACCTTCATTTTCGTCACCCATGACCAGACCGAAGCGCTGTCGATGTCGGACCGGGTAGCGGTGTTCAACCGCGGCCGTATTGAACAGGTCGATGCACCGCGCACGCTGTACATGAAACCGGCTACCACCTTCGTCGCCCAGTTCGTCGGCACCTCCAACGTGGTGCGCGGCGATCTGGCTCAGCACCTGAGCGGCAGCCGGACGCCGTTCTCCATTCGCCCCGAGCATATTCGCCTGCTCGGCCAGCCCGAGGCCGGCCGCGATGTACAGGTCAGCGGCCTGCTGCGTGATATCCAGTACCAAGGCAGTGCCACCCGCTATGAAGTGCAGCTGGACAGCGGCCAATCGCTGGCGGTCAGCCAGGCCAACGACCGCTGGCACGACCAGCCACACCCCCTGCAACCCGGCCAACGGGTACAGGCCCACTGGCCACGTGAAGCGATGACGGTGCTGCAGGAAACTGTCCTGACCGAGGGCCAGTGACATGAGCCTGGCCCTGAGCCCGTCACGCAGGTTTTCCAACCTGCTCTACCGCCGCCCCAACCTGTACCTGCTGTTACTGCTGACCCCACCGCTGACCTGGTTCGGCGCGATCTACCTAGGGTCGCTGCTCAACCTTTTGTGGCAAGGCTTTTACACGTTCGACGACTTCACCATGGCAGTCACCCCGCAACTGACCCTGGGCAACTTCGCCGCGCTGTTCAACCCGTCGAACTTCGACATCATCCTGCGCACCTTGGCCATGGCCGTGGCAGTCTCGCTGGCCTGCGCCATGCTGGCTTTCCCCATCGCCTATTACATGGCGCGCTACACCCGCGGCAAGACCCGGGCATTCTTCTATATCGCCGTAATGCTGCCGATGTGGGCCAGCTACATCGTCAAGACCTACGCATGGACCCTGCTGCTGGCCAAGGGGGGTGTGGCTCAGTGGTTCATCCAGCAGTTGCACCTCGAAGGCCTGCTGCAGGCCCTCCTGACCTTGCCTGCGGTGGGTGGCAGCACGCTGTCGACCTCGCACCTCGGGCGCTTTCTGGTGTTCGTGTACATCTGGCTGCCGTTCATGATCCTGCCCGTGCAGGCGTCGCTGGAGCGCCTGCCGCCTTCACTGCTGCAGGCATCGGCAGACCTTGGCGCACGGCCGGCGCAGACCTTCACCCAAGTGATCCTGCCATTGTCGATACCCGGCATCGCGGCCGGCTCGATCTTTACCTTCTCGCTGACCCTGGGCGACTTCATCGTGCCGCAACTGGTCGGCCCGCCCGGCTACTTCATCGGCAGCATGGTCTACGCCCAGCAAGGCGCGATCGGCAACATGCCGATGGCCGCGGCGTTCACCCTGGTGCCGATCGTGCTGATCGCGGTGTACCTGTCCATCGTCAAGCGCCTGGGGGCCTTCGATGCACTCTGAAAAAGCGTCCACAGGCCTGCGCCTGGCGGCTTGGGGCGGGTTACTGTTCCTGCACTTCCCGATCCTCATCATCTTCGTGTACGCCTTCAACACCGAAGAGGCGGCGTTCAGCTTCCCGCCCAAAGGCTTCACCCTGAAATGGATCGCCGTCGCCTTCGCCCGGCCGGACGTGCTCGAAGCCATCAAGCTGTCGCTGCAGGTGGCCAGCCTGGCCACGCTCATCGCGCTCGTGCTCGGCACCCTGGCCTCGGCGGCACTGTACCGGCGCAGCTTCTTCGGCAAGGAGAGCATCTCGCTGATGCTGATCTTGCCGATCGCCCTGCCCGGCATCATTACCGGCATCGCCCTGTTGTCGGCGTTCAAGACCCTGGGTATCGAGCCTGGCCTGTTCACCATCGTGGTCGGCCACGCCACCTTCTGTGTGGTGATCGTCTACAACAACGTGATTGCCCGCCTACGGCGCACCTCGCAAAGCCTGATCGAGGCCTCGATGGACTTGGGAGCCGATGGCTGGCAGACCTTCCGCTACATCATCCTGCCCAACCTGGGCTCGGCGCTGCTGGCCGGCGGCATGCTGGCCTTCGCCCTGTCGTTCGACGAGATCATCGTCACCACTTTCACTGCCGGGAACGAGCGCACCCTGCCAATCTGGCTGCTCAACCAACTCAGCCGCCCGCGCGACGTGCCGGTGACCAACGTGGTTGCCATGCTGGTGATGCTGGTGACCATGCTGCCGATCCTCGGCGCCTATTACCTGACCCGCGGCGGTGAAAGCGTTGCGGGCAGCGGCAAATGACCCACAAGGAGCCCCCGATGCAAACCAACATGCTGATCAACGGTCGCCTGGTCGCAGGCGATGGCCCGGCCTGGACCGTGCTCAACCCCGCCGAAGGCAGTGCCTTGGCACAGATCAACGAAGCCACCGAGGCCCAGGTCGATACGGCAGTGCGCGCCGCCGACCAGGCCTTCGACAGCTGGTCGCAGACCAGCCCGAAAGAGCGCTCGCTGGCCCTGCTGGCGCTGGCCGACACGATCGAGGCGCATGCCGATGAGCTGGCCAGGCTGGAGTCGCAGAATTGCGGCAAACCGTTCGCTGCGGCCCTGAACGACGAGATACCGGCCATCGCCGACGTGTTCCGCTATTTTGCCGGCGCCGCCCGTTGCCTCGGTGGCTCGGCGGCTGGTGAATACCTGCCCGGGCACACGTCGATGATCCGCCGCGACCCGCTGGGCGTAGTGGCCTCGATCGCCCCCTGGAACTACCCGCTGATGATGCTGGCGTGGAAGATCGCCCCCGCCTTGGCGGCTGGCAATACCGTGGTCATCAAGCCGTCCGAACTCACCCCGCTGACCGCCCTGCGCCTCGGCGAACTGGCCAAGAACCTACTGCCGGCCGGCGTGCTCAACATCCTCTTCGGCCGCGGCCAGACGGTGGGCAGCCCACTGGTGACCCACGCCAAGGTGCGTATGGTCTCGCTGACCGGTTCGATCCCCACCGGCGCGCACATCATCGGCGCCACGGCGGGCAGCGTTAAACGCATGCACATGGAGCTGGGCGGCAAGGCGCCGGTGCTGGTGTTCGACGATGCCGACATCGATGCCGCCATCGACGGCATCCGCACCTTCGGTTTCTACAACGCAGGGCAGGACTGCACTGCGGCCTGCCGCCTGTATGTGCAGGCGGGCATCTACGAACGCTTCGTCGAACGCCTCGGCAAAGCCGTGGCCAGCCTTAAAACCGGCCTGCAGGATGCCGAGGACACCGAACTCGGCCCGCTGATCAGCGCTCAGCACCGTGACAAGGTAGCCGGCCTGGTCGGGCGCGCCATCGCCCAGCCGCACATTCGCCTGGTCACCGGAGGCAAGGCACTACCGGGGGAGGGTTTCTTCTTCGAGCCAACAGTGCTGGCGGATGCGCTGCAGGATGACGAGATCGTGCGTCACGAGGTGTTTGGCCCAGTGGTGTCGGTAACACGCTTCACTGACGAAGCGCAGGCGCTGGAATGGGCCAACGACTCAGAGTACGGCCTGGCTTCGTCGGTGTGGACCCGCGACACCGGCCGCGCCCACCGCCTGGCGGCGCGGTTGCAGTATGGCTGCACCTGGGTCAATACCCACTTCATGCTGGTCAGCGAAATGCCCCATGGCGGGCAGAAGCATTCGGGGTATGGCAAGGACATGTCGATGTATGGGCTGGAGGATTACACCTGCGTGCGGCATGTGATGATCAAGCACTGAACGTGCTGTGAAGCTACCGGCCTCTGCTGAGACAAGTCAGCAAGGAGGCCGGTACAAAGTGGCGATCGTCCTCGCATGGATACCTAGGGCCTTTCCTTCAGCATGGTCCCTATCTCCTACAGTCCGGCTGTCGAGGAGGCCGTTGATGACACTTCGAAACCTGTGAACGCCTTGGCCGTGAGCCGCACAAGACCTATTCGGCGAAGCTGAATCTGCGCCTTGAGCCCACCCTTCACGCCAGCGTGGCCGCAAAGGCCGAGCTGGCGGAAAAAAGCACCAATCAGTGGGTCAGCGATAGGCTGCGCAAGGCCGCTTACAGCTGAGGGGGTCAATCAGTCGCGCAGATCCGACTCATGTATCGGATTTGCCCGGCTGGTAGCCCGTTGATACTGCGCCGGCCATGTAGCCCTGTTACCGCCCAGGTCATCATCGGCATGCAACGGCCAGTAAGGGTCGCGCAGCAGCTCGCGCGCCAGGAAGATCAGGTCGGCCTGCCCGGTGCGCAGGATGTGTTCAGCCTGGGCCGGTTCGGTGATCATGCCCACCGTGCCGGTAGCGATTTCCGATTCCTTGCGTACACGCTCGGCGAAACGGGTCTGGTAGCCGGGGCCGGTGGGGATTTCCGCATTCATCGAAGTACCGCCGGAGGACACGTCGATCAGGTCGACCCCGAGCACACGTAGCCGGCGGGCCAGTTCCACGGTTTCGTCCGGGTTCCAGCCGTCCTCTACCCAGTCGGTCGCCGACACACGCACGAACAGCGGCAGTTCCTGCGGCCAGACCTTACGCACCGCCTCGGTCACCTGCAGCGTCAGGCGGATGCGGTTTTCGAAGCAACTGCCATATTCATCGCGGCGCTGGTTGCTCAGCGGCGAGAGGAACTGGTGCAGCAGGTAGCCATGGGCGGCGTGGATTTCGACCACTTTGAAGCCCGCTTGCAACGCGCGTTCGGTGGCTTTGACAAACTCGGCTACCACATCCTGGATCTCGTCCTTGCTCAACTCACGTGGCGCCGTGTGTTCAGGGTCGAAGGCAATTTTCGACGGCCCCACCGGCTGCCAGCCTCCTTCTTCGATTTTGACGCTGCCATGCTTGCCCAGCCAAGGGCGGTAGGTGCTGGCCTTGCGCCCGGCGTGGGCCAGCTGGATGCCCGGCACAGCGCCCTGGGCAGTGATGAACCGCGTAATGCGCTGCAATGGGGCGATCTGATCATCGGTCCACAGCCCAAGGTCCTCGGCAGTGATGCGGCCCTCGGCGGTCACGGCTACCGCTTCGGTGATGACCAGCCCGGCGCCACCGACGGCGCGGCTGCCCAGATGAACGAGGTGCCAGTCGTTGGCCAGGCCATCGACGGCTGAATACTGGCACATCGGCGAGACGGCGATGCGGTTGGGCAACGTCAGCTGACGCAGGGTGTAAGGCTCGAGCAGCAGGCTCATGAGGGCACCTCCCAAGGACTCCAATGGTGATCCGGCCCGGGCATTCAAGTGCACATCCCTGGCCCGGTGCCGGTCATTAATCAGACTAGACCAGATTGGTGGGGGGGAAGGTTCCCTCAGATTGCTGACTGCTCCGACGCGCGCACCAGATATTTCCTACACATATGAGCTAGCGATACTTACATCAGGAAAATATCCTACGAATCTTGTCGACTCGCGGCTGATTGTCCCTGGAAACCCCACCCTTTAGGCTTCTTGCGTCGCTGATGTTTGGCGTCCGGGAGTGGAATCCTGTCAATTACTGAGTTGCTGTCGTCATGGCAGTTGTGCGCGGGAGGCCGCAAAGCCTACCGGGTTTACTCGTAGCCTGGATTCCACACCGCGTACAACTGCCACCCATCCGTGTGGAATCGGACAGGTCGGTCAATCAGTAACCTTACGAGTCGTTCACTATGAAAAAACTAGTCCCCGATCCACCGCACCATTTCGATCTTCCCTCCGACAAGACCCTGACCAACGCCGTGAACGAAGGCATCGTGCCAATCGATCACGTGTTGATGAATGTCACCCATTACCTGATGCTCGCTTACAACCATTGCCATCGAGTCCTCGATGCCGTCGAAGATGACAGCTCCCGGGAATCGCTTGTGAATGGGCTGCGTGCCCTGCAGATTGCCTGGGGCCAAGCGGATGCGCTGTCATTGGCCTTGGAGCGTACTACTACCCTGCATTGAGGTTGGATCCACTGGCCTCTTCGCGGGTAACCCCGCAGCCACCGGGGCATCCCAATCCTCAAAACTTGCAGATGACCTGTGGGAGCTTGCCCAAAAAGAGGCCAGAACAAGCAATCGAGAAACTTCGGGAGGGAATTCGATGACCACAGACGACACCCACTTTACTGTCGGGAAGACCACCTTCTTTCAAGGTGAACACCAGACTCACCCACTGTTCCGCATCGAGCCAGGGATTCCCTGCCGCGATGCCCGTGAGCAGGCCTCGGAATTGATGGGTTATGTACGAGAGCTGACCATCATCGGCCTGATGGATGAAAAACCGATGATGATCTGGGCATCCCACTACCTCAGTGCCATGGCCAAGGCACTGATGGATGATGCCGAGTTAGGCATGACAGGCTAACTTTCTTCGGATGGCTAAAGTGTCAGGGAGCCTAGGTCTTGACCTTTAGGTTTACGGCGCCAGGGCAATCGAGCGCCGCCCCTCAAAGACAAGTCAGGCACCTGCAGGCTCCTCAGCGCGGCTCCATATGCGCAATCATCAACTGCACACTTTCGTTTCCGCGGAACTCGTTCACATCCAGCTTGTACGCCAGCTCCACCCAGCGCACGGTCGGGTTGGGCCACACTTCGCGGTCAATGCCAAAGGCGATGCCGTCCAGACGAACCGAGCCACATTCGCTCTTGAGCACCACCTTCAAATGCCGCTCGCCGACCACACGCTGCTCGACCAACTGAAACACGCCATGGAACAGTGGTTCGGGGAAGTGTTGCCCCCAAGGCCCGGCATTACGCAGGGCCTTGGCCAGGTCCAGGTGAAATTCCTCCACCGCCAGGCTGCCGTCCGAAAGCAGACGGCCGGTCAAATCGTCTTCGCGCAACTGGCGACGGACTTCTTCATCGAACGCTTCGGCGAACGCCGGGAAATGACTTTCGGGCAACGACAGGCCTGCAGCCATGGCATGGCCGCCAAACTTGCTGATCAACTGCGGATGGCGCGCCGCCACTGCATCCAGCGCATCGCGGATATGGAACCCCGGCACCGAACGTGCGGAGCCCTTGAGCATGCCGTCGCCAGCATCGGCAAAGGCGATGGTCGGGCGGTGGTAACGCTCCTTCAGGCGCGAGGCAAGAATGCCGATCACACCTTGGTGCCATTCGGCATCGAACAGGCACAGGCCGTACGGCATGGCCTCGACCGGCAAATCCTTGAGCTGGGCCAACGCTTCGCGCTGCATGCCCTGCTCGATCGACTTGCGGTCCTGGTTCAGGCCATCGAGCTGCTGCGCCATGTCCTGGGCCAGCGCCTCGTCCTCGCACAACAGGCACTCGATACCCAGGCTCATGTCGTCCAGGCGCCCGGCGGCATTGAGCCGCGGGCCTAAAATGAAGCCCAGGTCGGTGGAGGTGATACGCCGGTGGTCGCGACGTGCCACCTCCAGAATCGCCTTCAGCCCCGGCCGTGCCCGGCCGGCGCGGATGCGCTCAAGGCCTTGGTGCACCAGAATGCGGTTGTTGGCATCCAGCGGCACCACGTCGGCAACGCTGCCCAGCGCGACCAGGTCGAGCAGTTCACCGATGTTCGGTTGTGGTTTTGTTTCGTAGCGCCCCAGGCTGCGCAGGCGGGCGCGCAAGGCCATCAGCACATAGAAGATCACCCCGACGCCGGCCAGCGACTTGCTCGGGAAGCCGCAACCTGGCTGGTTCGGGTTGACGATGGCGTCGGCGTCCGGCAACTGCTGGCCTGGCAGGTGGTGGTCGGTGACCAGCACTTTGAGCCCGGCCGCTTTGGCTGCCGCCACACCCTCGACACTGGAAATGCCGTTATCGACCGTGATCAGCAAGTGTGGCTGGCGCTGCAGCGCCACCTCGACGATCTCTGGCGTCAGGCCGTAGCCATATTCGAAACGGTTGGGCACCAGGTAGTCGACATGGGCTGCCCCCAGCAGGCGCAGCCCGAGTACGCCGACCGTACTGGCGGTGGCGCCGTCGGCATCGAAGTCGCCGACGATGATGATGCGCTGGCGCTGGTCGAGCGCTTCGACCAGCAAGTCTACCGCGGCATCAATGCCTTTTAGCTGCTGGTACGGCAACAGCCTCGCCAGGCTCTTGTCCAGCTCTGCCTCAGATTGCACGCCACGGGCGGCATACAGTCGGGTCAGCAAGGGTGGCAGGTTACCGAGAAACGGCAGTGTCGGCGGCAGCGGGCGGGGTTCGATACGCATGGGTCGGTTGGCTCAGCCACGCTCACCGAGCAGCCACTGCAGCTGCACTTCGTGCTGGCCACGGTCATCAGTGACGAACACCGTGCCTTCGCTGATCATCACGTCCCACTTGATGCTGCGCGGCATGTCCGTGGCCAGCACTTCGAGCACCTCTTGCGGTACAGCGGCGATGTTCAGGTTTTTCAGGTTCTTGACCGCGCCCACCACCTTGGACTCCCATACCCGCAAGCTGCCGTAGGCCAACAGGCTGGTGCGCTCGGTACGGCGCGAACACCAGGTCAGGCGATCAGCGTCAGGCTGGCCCACTTCGATCCAGTGCAGCACGCGGTCGTCCAGGCTCTTCTCCCACAGGGCAGGCTCGTCGACATCCGACAGGCCGCGGCCGAACGACAGATTCTCGTTGTACCAAAGTGCGTAGGCCAATAGCCGCACGGCCATGCGCTCCTCGGTTTCCGAAGGATGACGGGCGATGGTCTGCTTGACGCTTTCGTACACGCCGCGATCGAGATCGGTCAGATTCAGTTCGAATTTGTAGGTGGTGGACGGCTGGGCCATGGTCGACGGGCTTCTTGCGCAAAGAAAAGTCACACAGTCTACCCGATCCTGCTCTTCGTTGCGCCGCAGCAGTATCTGCCGCCAACGACCTATGATAAAACCACGCCTCTGCCCATTCGCCCCGGATGCCCCATGCCTACACCGAGCAAACCCCTCGCCGGCCTGAAAGTGATCGAGCTTGGCACCCTGATCGCTGGCCCGTTCGCCTCGCGCATCTGCGCCGAGTTCGGGGCCGAGGTAATCAAGGTCGAGTCGCCCGACGGCGGTGATCCGCTACGTAAATGGCGCAAGCTGTACGAAGGTACGTCGCTGTGGTGGTTCGTGCAGGCGCGCAACAAGCAGTCGCTGACCCTGAACCTCAAGCACCCCGATGGCCGCGAGGTCCTCAAGCGGCTGCTGGCCGAGGCCGATATTCTCATCGAGAACTTCCGCCCGGGCGTGCTGGAAAAGCTCGGCCTGGGCTGGGATGTGCTGCACGAGCTCAACCCGAAACTGGTGATGGTGCGCCTCTCAGGCTTCGGCCAGACCGGGCCGATGAAGGATCAGCCAGGCTTCGGCGCCGTGGGCGAGTCGATGGGTGGCCTGCGCTACATCACCGGCTTCGATGACCGCCCACCGGTACGCACCGGCATCTCCATCGGCGATTCGATCGCGGCATTGTGGGGCGTGATCGGCGCACTGATGGCGCTGCGTCACCGCGAAGTCAACGGCGGCCAGGGCCAGGTAGTGGACGTGGCGCTGTACGAGGCAATCTTCGCCATGATGGAAAGCATGGTCCCGGAGTTCGATGTGTTTGGCTTCATTCGCGAACGCACCGGCAACATCATGCCAGGCATCACGCCCTCCTCCATCCACACCAGCGCCGACGGCAAGCACGTGCAGATCGGTGCCAATGGCGATGCGATCTTCAAACGCTTCATGCAGGCCATCGGCCGTCACGACCTGGCCGACGACCCGACGCTGGCCAGCAATGATGGCCGCGATGCACGGCGTGACGAGCTGTATGGCGTTATCGACCGCTGGGCCAACAGCTTGCCGCTGGAGCAGCTGATGCAGACGTTGACCGTCGCCGATGTTCCGGCCAGCCGCATCTATTCGGCGCAAGACATGTTCAGCGACCCGCAGTACCTGGCCCGCGAAATGTTCCTGCAGGCCCGCCTGCCAGACGGTAAAGCGTTCAAGATGCCAGGCATCGTACCCAAGCTGTCCGAGACACCCGGCTCGGCCGAGTGGGTGGGCCCGGCGCTAGGCGAACACACAGATGCCCTGCTTGGCACCCTGGGGTATGACGCCGCCGCCATCGCCCGTTTGCGCCAGGCCGGCGCGGTCTGAGGTCGCCTCCACCCGTGCGCGCGCGCCTGTCCCTGCTGTGCGGGCTGCTGCTCGCCATGGTCATCGCGCCAGTGCAGGCCAAGGAACGCCTGCTATGGCTGGTCCGCGACCTGCCGCCTTTCACCATCCTGGAGGGTGCGGCCAAAGGCCAAGGTGCGATCGACCGGATGCTGGCGCTGCTGATCGAGCAGATGCCCGAATACGACCACGACATCGTGCGCGTCACTCGGGCGCGCGGCATACAGATGCTGCAGGACCCTGCCAGCTTCACCTGCGATCCGACGTTATTGTGGACACCGGAGCGCGCGAAGTTCGTGCACTTCTCCAAACCGGCGCTGGGGGCGATGAGCGGTGGCCTGGTCGTGCGCAAGCAAGCCGGACCGCTGCTGGCACCGTTTCTGGATGGCGCGCAGATCGATCTCAGGCGCTTGTTGAGCGATACGCAACTGAAGCTCGGCATCGTCGCCGGGCGCAGCTACAGCACCCAGATCGATGCGATCCTGCACCCGCTTCCCGACTCGGTTTTCAGCCGCCACTATGGTAACGATGCTACTGCCAATCTACTGCAGATGCAGCGCCTCGGGCGCCTGCAACTGGTGCTCGGCTACTGGCCGGAAGTGCGCTACCTGATCCAGCAACAAGGCGGCTCGCTCGATGACTATCAGTTTCACCCGATACAAGGCGTGGACCGCTTTCAGTTCCTGCATGTGGGCTGCTCCGATACGCCATCGGGGCGCGCAGCCGTCGCGCATATAGACCAACTGCTGTCCGCGCTGCGCCAGGACACCCTTCCAGCGCTCTATGCCAGGTGGCTGGACCCGGAGTTCCAGACAGAGTACCTGGAGCAGAGCAGGCATTTTTTCGAGGGGCGCTAAAAAAGAAACCCCGGGACGCTGGGGAGGACGCCCGGGGCCAATCGAAAGTCCTCATGGACTTCCCGTGACAACCCGCCATCACCGGAGCTGTGTGCTGGCTGGCTGCCCTACTGTGTCTGATGCGCCACTCAGGCAAAGGTTCCCGCAGGTTGTTGGCGTTGCTGCAAAGCCGCGATGACACAGGGTTGCAGGCGCCCCTCGGCGATCTGCAGGTCACGGTGAAGGCCATCGACCAGGTCGATCAGCAGGCGCTGCTCCTGTAACTGGCGTTGGCTGACCGTTCGGCGCAAGGTCATGCCACCGAGGCTGTCGACAACGGTGAGTTGCCGATTACCACTGGCATCGGCGGCGCCAAGCTGGGTCTGATAAGGGCTCAGTGCATCATTAAGCAGTCTGCAGATTCTTTCCATCCGGATCACTCGCTGCGTGGTGGTCTATGAAGAAACTGACCAGCAAGCGCAGCGGAAAGTTCGTTACGCTTGAGCTGTTTCAATCAGCATGCGTGGGGGATGTGAACGTTTGAATACGCTGCAAGGCCTGTTGCCAGCGCCGCACCGGCAGCGGCCACGGCAAATCGGCCAGCACCCAGAGGCCACGCTCGCGTGCTTGCTCGGCTAGGTTGGGACGGTGCTCGCTGGCACAGCCGACAAAAAGCAAGGCGCGTGAACAGCGGTTGCGCTGCAGACGTTCGAGCAGGGCCTGGCCGCCTTTCATCGAATGGTCGAGGATCAGCAGGTCTGCACCGCGCTTGCGTGCAAGGCAGGTATTGAGGTCAAGCAGATCATGGGTGATGCGCACGTCGAACACGCCCAGGGCATTGCACGCCTGATGCAGGAGAATCTGGTGGGAAGGCCGAGCCTGGTGAATCAACACGTAGGGCTGATGCATGAGCCACTCCTGAGGGAAGGACGGGCCACTGTATGCAGCGCTTAACGCGTTTTACATAGGAAAAATCTGAATAAAACCAGGGAAAAGTCTAAAAGCGGGGCCGCGCAGCGGCCCCCTTCATCACGATTAAAGCGGCTTGCCGCGGTTACCGTGCTGGCTGACGAAGGCCTGGACGGCCTTGAGGTCGTTGGCCAAAACCGTGCAGCGCTCCTCACGGCCGAACAGGTCGCTCAGGTGCGCAGGCAGCTCCAGCGCCTTGCCGACGCCCGCCTTCTCCACGGCCTCCGGGAACTTGACCGGGTGCGCGGTGCCCAGCACCACCATCGGGGTATCCAGGCTGCGACGGCATTCGCGCGCGGCCTTCACGCCGATCGCGGTATGCGGGTCGAGTACTTCACCTGTGCTGGCGAAGACCTCGGCGATGGTCTGGCAGGTCTGCTCGTCGCTGACGGCCAGCGAATCGAACAGCTTGCGCGCCTCGGTCCAGCGGTCCTGGTCGACGCTGAAACCGCCACCCTGCTTGAAGTTGGCCATCAATTCGCCGATAGCCGCGCCGTTGCGACCATGGAGGTCGAACAACAAGCGCTCGAAGTTGGACGAGACCATGATGTCCATCGACGGCGACAAGGTCGCGTGCAGGGTTTCCTTGACGTACTGGTTGCCGCTCATGAAGCGGTGCAGGATGTCGTTGCGGTTGGTGGCAACCACCAGCTGGCTGACCGGCAGGCCCATGTTGCGTGCCAGGTAACCGGCGAAGATGTCGCCAAAGTTGCCGGTCGGCACCGAGAACGCCACCGAACGCGCCGGGCCGCCGAGCTGCAGGGCAGCGTGGAAGTAGTAAACGATCTGGGCCATGATCCGCGCCCAGTTGATCGAGTTGACCGCGACCAGGCGGGTGCCTTTGAGGAACGATTGGTCGGCGAAGCTGGCCTTGACCATCTCCTGGCAGTCATCGAAGTTGCCTTCGATGGCGATGTTGTGGATGTTGTCGCCGAAGATGGTGGTCATCTGGCGGCGCTGAACTTCCGACACGCGCTGGTGCGGGTGAAGGATGAAGATGTCGACGTTGTCGCAGCGGCGGCAGCCTTCGATCGCGGCAGAGCCGGTGTCGCCGCTGGTCGCGCCGATGATCACCACGCGCTCGTTGCGCTTGGCCAGCACGTGATCGAGCAGGCGCCCGAGCAGCTGCAGGGCGAAGTCCTTGAAGGCCAGCGTCGGCCCGTGGAACAACTCAAGAACCCACTCGTTGCTGTTCAGCTGGCGCAGCGGAGCGACCGCGGCGTGGGCGAACTCGCCGTAGGTCTCTTCCAGGATCTTCTTGAAGTCGGCGTCGGCAATGCTGCCCTCGACGAACGGGCGCATCACACGGAAAGCCAGCTCGTGATACGGCAGGCCCGCCCAGGAAGCGATTTCTTCCTGGGTGAAGCGTGGGAGGTTCTCTGGCACGTACAGGCCGCCATCGCTGGCCAGGCCAGCCAGCAGGACGTCTTCGAAATTCAGGGCCGGTGCCTGGCCGCGGGTGCTGATATAGCGCATATGCAAACCTTCGGTTTGAGCGGCAAGCTGCGAGTTGCAAGAAAAAGCCGATCGGCATTTCTCTTACGCCCTGCACTGCCCTTGCCGCAAATTTAAACTGTTAAAAGCCTCAACACCGAACTGCTTTTTCTTGCAGCTTGCAGCTTGAAGCTTGCCGCTTAGTTGAGCTGTTCGACGCGGATGCGCACGACCTTGCCGACCACGTCCTGCAAGGCTTCCAGTGCAACGATGGCGTCGTTGATGCTCTTTTCGACCACACGGTGGGTCAGCAGAATCATCGGCACCAGGCCGTCCTGTTCCTCGGCTTCCTTCTGCATGATCGACTCGATGTTGATGCCACGCTCCGAGAGGATGCTCGCCACCTGGGCCAGCACGCCCGGGTGATCCTTGGCCTGGATACGCAGGTAGTAGGCGCTCTGGCAGGCGTCGATCGGCAGGATAGGGTGCGCCGACAGCGAATCCGGCTGGAAGGCCAGGTGCGGTACGCGGTTTTCAGGGTCGCTGGTCATGGCGCGGACAACGTCGACCAGGTCGGCGACCACCGAGGAGGCGGTGGGCTCCATGCCGGCGCCGGCGCCGTAGTAAAGGGTGGAGCCTGCGGCATCGCCATTGACCATCACGGCGTTCATCACGCCATTGACGTTGGCGATAAGACGGTCGCTCGGGATCAGCGTCGGGTGCACGCGCAGCTCGATGCCTTCTGCAGTGCGGCGGGCCACACCCAGGTGCTTGATGCGGTAGCCCAGGGCTTCGGCGTAGTTCACATCGGCGGTGGTCAGCTGGGTGATGCCTTCGGTGTAGGCCTTGTCGAACTGCAGCGGGATACCAAAGGCGATGGATGCCAGGATGGTCAGCTTGTGCGCGGCATCGATACCTTCGACGTCGAAAGTCGGGTCGGCTTCGGCATAACCCAGCGCCTGCGCTTCGGCCAGCACGTCGGGGAAGGCGCGGCCTTTTTCACGCATCTCGGTGAGGATGAAGTTGCCGGTGCCGTTGATGATCCCGGCCAGCCAGTTGATGCGGTTGGCCGACAGGCCTTCGCGGATCGCCTTGATCACCGGGATGCCACCTGCCACTGCGGCTTCGAAGGCGACGATCACGCCCTTCTCACGGGCCTTGGCGAAGATTTCGTTGCCGTGTACGGCGATCAGCGCCTTGTTGGCGGTGACCACGTGCTTGCCGTTGTCGATGGCCTTGAGCACCAGGTCGCGGGCGATGGTGTAGCCACCGATCAGCTCGATGACAATGTCGATCTCCGGGTTGCTCGCAACGTCGAACACATCAGCGGTAATGGGGGTACCGGTAATCTGGCAGTTCGGGTTAGGCGAGCGCATGGCGATCTGTGCCACTTCAATACCGCGCCCGGCACGGCGGGCAATCTCCTCGGCGTTGCGCTGAAGTACATTGAAGGTTCCGCCACCGACGGTCCCCAACCCACAGATGCCTACTTTGACCGGTTTCACTGTGAACTCCCCATTGAACGGCCGGCACCTGCGCCGACCGTGAAACATGCCGTCACCCCATGACGACGGCGTACTGAATGATTTACTTGGCGGCCTGCTGTTGGCCGGCCAGGGCCAGTTTGGCCACTTGCGGTGCCGGTTGATAACCTGGAATCACCTGGCCATTTTCGAGCACGATCGCCGGCGTGCCGTTGACGCCGATCGACTGGCCCAACTGGAACTGCTTGCCGACCGGGTTGGTGCATTTGGCGGCTTTGATTTCCTTGCCGTCGATCATCTTGTCCAGCGCTGCGCGGCGGTCACTGGAGCACCACACGGCCTGCAGCTGCTCGTCACCCGGCGAACCGAGCCCCTGGCGCGGGAAGGCGACATAGCGCACTTCGATACCGCGACGGTTGAGCTCTGGCACTTCGGCGTGCAGCTTGTGGCAATACGGGCAGGTGGTGTCGGTGAATACGGTGATGTGCGACTTGGTCTGGCCCTTTGCAGGATAAACCACCATCTCGGCGGCTGGAATGCCATTGATGAGCTTGGCGACCCCTTGGCGTTCGGTCTTCTCGGTCAGGTTGACCGGCTTGCCGTCCTGGATCTGGTACAGGTAGCCCTGCATGACGAACTGGCCATCGGCGCTGGCGTACAGCACACGGCCGCCCTGCAGCTTGACTTCATACAGGCCGTTGAGCGGGCTGCTGGCCACGCTCTCGACCGGCACCTCCAGCTCAAGGTTCTGCAACGACTTGCGAATCGCCTGCTCGGCAGCGGCATTGCTGTCGGTCGCCGCGGCAACGGCAAAGGTACTGGCCAGCGCCAACGCGGCGGCGGCGAAAATCTGGGTCACGCGCATGGGAACTCCTGAAGGCGGACAGGGGCCGAGGGGCGTCACCTGCGGAAAAACGCGGCGACCGTGCGGCCCTTGGTGCAAACCGCCCAAGCCTACCACAACACGCTACCGGTGAAGGGGTCTGCGAGTACCGGCCGGCGGAACATGAAAATCATTCATCCACGTGGGTGGTGCTGTGCGTGCAGTTGCTGCAGGCGGGCCTTGGCCACATGGGTATAGATTTGCGTGGTCGACAGATCGCTGTGCCCCAGCAGCATCTGCACCACGCGCAGGTCGGCACCGTGGTTGAGCAGATGGGTGGCGAAGGCGTGACGCAAGGTGTGCGGCGACAGGGGCTTGTCGATACCGGCAACCCGCGCGTGATGCTTGATGCGGTGCCAGAACGTCTGGCGGGTCATCTGCTCCCCGCGCAGGCTGGGGAACAACACATCGCTGGGGCGCCCGCTGAGCAGCTCGGCGCGCCCGTCGCGCAGGTAGCGCTGCAGCCACAGCACCGCCTCTTCGCCCATGGGCACCAGGCGCTCCTTGCTGCCCTTGCCCATCACCCGGAGCACGCCCTGGCGCAGGTTGACCTGGTCCAGGGCAAGGCTGACCAGTTCGGTAACGCGAAGACCACAGGCATACAGCACCTCAAGCATGGCACGGTCGCGCTGGCCAATGGCTTCGCCAAGGTCGGGGGCCTGCAACAGGGCCTCGACGTCGGCTTCCGACAGCGACTTGGGCAAGGGCTTGCCCAGCTGCGGCATCTCTATCTGCAGGGTCGGGTCGACGGCAATGAGCTTTTCCCGCAGCAAGTAGCGAAAAAAGCCACGCAGACCGGAGAGAAAACGCGCTGTGGAACGGGGTTTGTAACCCTGATCCAGGCGCCAGGCCAGGTGATCGAGGATCAGCTCCCGACCGGCCTCAGGCAAGGCCAGGCCGTGATCCTGCAGCCAGCCATTGAACAGCGCCAGGTCACTGCGATAGGAGAGGCGAGTGTTGTCGGAAAGGCCTTTTTCCAGCCACAGGGCATCAAGGAACTGGTCGATCAAGGGGTGGTCAAGGGCAGGCATGAAAACTCGGTGGCAAACGACGAAATGACGCTTAGTCTTTCATAACAACGCCGGCATAGGGAGCCCGCATGAACGAACAGCAGATCCTTCTCAGTGTGGGCGGTATCGGTGCCGCCGCCCTCGCCTGCCAGTGGCTGGCCTGGCGCCTGAAGCTTCCGGCGATTCTCTTCCTGCTGCTGGCCGGCATAACGCTCGGGCCGTTGCTCGGCTGGCTCGACCCGCAAGCGCTGTTCGGCCCGCTGCTGATGCCTCTGGTATCACTGGCGGTGGCACTGATCCTGTTCGAAGGCAGCCTGACCCTGCACCTCTCGCAATGGCGGGAGATCGGCAGCGTGGTGCACCGACTGGTCACCGTCGGCGCCCTGGCGACCTGGCTGGTGATCGCCCTGGCCACACACTGGCTGCTGGGGTTCGACTGGCCGCTGGCAATCCTGTTCGGCACCTTGACCCTGGTGACAGGCCCTACGGTCATCGTACCGATGCTGCGCGTGGTACGGCCCAAGGCGACCATTGCCAACATCCTGCGTTGGGAAGGCATCGTCATCGACCCGATCGGTGCCCTGCTCGCCGTCGTGGTGTACAGCTTCATCATCGCCAGCGCCGATGGCGATGGCCTGAGCCAGAGCCTGGGCACCTTTGCCGGGGTGATCTTCTGCGGCAGCGCCCTGGGCGCCGCCGGCGGCTGGCTACTGGGGCAGATCATGCGCGAGCAATGGCTGCCGGAATACCTGCACAACCTGGCGTCGCTGGCTGCCGTACTGGGTATTTTCATCGCCGCCAACCAGATCGTTCACGAGTCCGGGCTGCTGGCGGTGACGGTCATGGGCATGTGGCTGGCCAACATGCGTGGCGTGGATGTACGGCAGATCCTGCACTTCAAGGAGAACCTCAGCGTACTGCTGATCTCTGGCCTGTTCATCCTGCTGGCCGCTCGGCTCGACCTGCACGCCCTGCTGGGGCTGGGCCCGGCCGTACTGGCACTGCTGCTGGTGATCCAGCTGGTGGCGCGGCCGTTGAATGTCTTGCTGTCAACGCTGGGCTCCACGCTGAACTGGCGGGAACGGGCGCTGCTGGCCTGGATCGCACCGCGCGGTATCGTAGCCGCCGCAGTGTCGGCGATATTCGCCATCCGCCTGGATGAGGCCGGGCATCAGGACGCACTGCTGTTGGTGCCGCTCACCTTCGCAGTGATCATCGGCACGGTCGTGCTGCAGAGCGCGACGGCGCGCCCCTTGGCGCGCCTGCTGAAAGTGGCGGAGCCTGCGCCCAGCGGTTTTCTCATCGTCGGCGCCAACGAGCCTGCACGCACCCTCGGCAAGGCTCTGCAGCAATTGGGTTGCCGTGTGTTGCTGACCGATTCGAGCTGGGAAAACATTCGTGCGGCACGCATGGAGGGGCTGCCGACCTACTTTGGCAACCCGGCTTCGCAACATGCCGACGCGCACCTGGACCTGGTAGGCCTCGGCCACCTGCTAGGGCTGTCACCTGCTGGGGAAATCAACGCCTTGGCCTGTGCGCGCTTTCGCCATGACTTCGGCCACGGCCGTTTGTATGTGCTGGCCAGCGGCCTGGAGAAGCAGCGCAGCGACAAACACCGGGCCAGCGAAGAGCACCGCGGCCAACTGCTGGGCTCCAGCCCGATGACCTACCAGCAAATGGCCAATCGCCTGCATCATGGCGCGGAGCTGTACAGCACCCACCTGACCGAGGGCTTCGACTGGGGCAATTACCAGGCGCTGCATGGCGAGCGCGCACATCTGTTGTTTGCCCGGGATACCCAGGGCTGGGTGCATGTATCAAGCCCCGAGAACCCGCTTGCGCCGCAACCTGGCTGGACCTTGGTGGCACTGGTAGAACCGGCCCCCGTCACCGAGACGACTGCCGCGCCGGGTTGAGCCCTCAGGCCTGTGACAACACCGGCACCGGGCGCTTGTCCTCGTCGATGGCGACAAAGCTGAACACACCATGGATCGCCCGCTCGCGCCCATCCAGGTACATGTTCTCGACGAATACGTCCACTTGAACCTGCAGGCTGGTGTTTCCGACCTTGATCACCGTGCCCACCAGCTCGACGATAGTGCCCGCCGGGATCGGGTGCTTGAAGTCAATGCGGTCGGTAGAGACGGTCACCAGCGGTAACCGGCAAAAGCGCGTAGCGGCGATGAACGACACTTCGTCCATCCAGGCCAGCGCAGTGCCGCCGAACAAGGTGTTGTGGTGGTTGGTGGTGCTAGGGAATACCGCTTTGGTCACGCGGGTCACCGACAACTCGGTGCGGCGCTGAATTTCCTGGTCTCGGCTGGTCATGTCCGTCACTTCTTTCGGGTTTCAAAACGCAAAAAAGCAGCCCGAAGGCTGCTTTTTTCTCGCTAGGCGGCCAGAGCCACCGGGCAAACTGTACTCAGGACAGTTTTTCCTTGATGCGAGCGGCTTTGCCGGACAGGTCGCGCAGGTAGTACAGCTTGGCTTTACGCACGTCACCACGACGTTTCACGGCCAGGCTGTCGATCTGCGGGCTGTAGGTCTGGAAGGTACGCTCAACGCCAACGCCGCTGGAGATTTTGCGCACGGTGAAGGCGCTGTTCAGGCCACGGTTACGCTTGGCGATAACGACGCCTTCGAACGCCTGCAGACGGGAACGCTCACCTTCCTTCACTTTAACCTGAACGACGATGGTGTCGCCTGGTGCGAAGGTCGGGATTTCCTTGCTCATCTGCTCGGCTTCGAGCTGCTGGATGATCTTGTTGGTCATGCTGTGCTCCTAAGATGGATACGTGATCCACCATCGATACGTTTAACTATCGTCCCGCTCGCGGAGATATTCCTCGAGCAGCTTCTTCTCTTCTCCAGAAAGCGAGCGACTTTCCAGAAGATCGGCGCGTCGTTCGAAGGTCCTACCAAGGGACTGCTTCATCCTCCAACGCCGGATGTGTGCATGGTTGCCACTTAGCAACACGTCGGGAACACGCTGATCCGCATACACCTCAGGTCGGGTGTAGTGCGGGCAATCGAGCAGACCGTCGGTGAAGGAGTCTTCCTCCGCCGAGTCCACATGCCCTAAAGCTCCGGGCAGCAGCCGTGTAACCGCATCGATCAGTACCATGGCCGGCAGCTCGCCACCGGAAAGCACATAGTCGCCAATCGACCACTCCTCATCGACATGAGCTTCGATAAAACGCTCGTCGATGCCTTCATAACGACCGGCGATCAGGATCAGCGATTCCTGTTCGGCCAGGCCTTTGACCGCTTGCTGAGTCAGCTTGCGGCCTTGCGGCGAAAGGTAAATCACCTTTGCCGATGCTCCGGTCGCTTGCCTGGCGCTAACCAGGGCGTCTTCCAGAGGCTTGATTTTCATCACCATGCCCGGGCCACCGCCAAACGGCCGATCATCCACCGTGTGGTGGCGATCTGTGGTGTAGTCCCGCGGGTTCCAGCAGGTCACCTGAAGCAACCCCTGTTTTACCGCGCGGCTGGTAATGCCGTACTCCGTGATGGCCGAGAACATCTCGGGGAACAACGTGATGACGTCTACGCGAAGGTTACCCATCGTTTAGAAGTCCGCGTCCCATTCAACCCGCATCACGCCTGCTTCCAGGTCGATTGCCAGCACACATTGCGCCGTATAGGGCAACAGACGCTCGCGATCATCCAGGCTGCCTGCGCAGGGCTTGACCACCATGACATCGTTCGCACCGGTCTCCAACAGGTGATCGACCTTGCCGAACAGCTGTTCGTCCTGGTTGATGACCTTCAGGCCCTGCAGCTGGTACCAGTAGTACTCGTCTGCGGCCAGGTTGGGCAAAAGGCTCCGCGCAATGCAGATTTCGTAGCCGCTCAGAAGACGCGCTTCATCACGATCATCGAGGCCTTTCAGTTTAACGACCAGGCCCTTTTGGGAGCCACGACCGCTGACCAGCTCGACCTGCTTTACCTTGCCTTCGTGCCGAAGCGTCCAGCTTGGATAATCCAACAGGTTTTCAATCGGATCGGTAAAGGAATACACCTTCACCTCGCCGCGAACGCCGTGAACCGAAAAAATCTTGCCAACGACGATGAGGTCGTCAGCCTTTTCTGGCGTCGCGTTCATATTGCTCAGGCAGCGGCCTTGGCAGCGTCCTTCAGCAGCTGAGCAACACGCTCAGACGGCTGTGCGCCTTGGCTCAGCCAGTAGCTGACGCGCTCTTGGTTGACCGACAGCTTGACTTCAGCGCCAGCAGCGATCGGGTTGAAGAAACCTACGCGCTCAACGAAACGGCCGTCACGGGCGTTACGCGAGTTGGTCACGGTCAGGTGGTAGAAAGGGCGCTTTTTCGAGCCGCCACGGGCAAGACGGATGGTTACCATGTGAACATCGTTCCTATAGTCGGTGCTGCAAATCTGAATGCCAAATAGGCACACGGGTGCCCAAAAGGCCGCATATTCTCGGGGAATACACGGACATTTGCAAATGACTTTTTCGACAAGGCCTCGCCCTGCCGTCCAGATTTGCCGGTTGAGCCACGGATTGCGTGGCCGTTGCCCCGCCGCAGCGGGGGTTCTGAGCGCTCATCCTGCAAAAGACAAGCGCTCGGAATAAGGGTTACAGCTTAGGCATGCCGCCACCCGGCAGCATCCCGCCCAGGCCGCGCATCATCTTGGCCATGCCGCCCTTGGCGGAGAATTTCTTCATCATCTTCTGCATCTGCTTGTGCTGCTTGATCAGCCGCCCGATATCCTGCACCTGGGTACCAGAACCCAGGGCGATCCGGCGCTTGCGCGAACCGCTGATCAGGTCAGGGTCGCGACGCTCGGCCGGGGTCATGGAGTTGATGATCGCCTCCATCTGCTTGAACTGCTTCTCGGCCGCGCCCTGGGCATTGCCCATCTGCGACAGGTTCACCCCGCCAATGCTCGGCAGCTTGTCCATCAGGCCGCCCAAGCCGCCCATGTTCTTCATCTGTAGCAGCTGATCGCGGAAGTCTTCGAGGTCGAAGCCCTTGCCCTTCTTCAGTTTCTTGGCCAGCTTGTCGGCCTTGGCCTTGTCGATGGTCTGCTCGGCCTGCTCGATCAGGCTGAGCACGTCACCCATGCCGAGGATGCGCGATGCCACACGGTCCGGGTGGAAGGGCTCGAGCGCCTCGGTTTTCTCACCCATACCGATGAACTTGATCGGCTTGCCGGTGATGGCACGCACCGAAAGCGCAGCACCGCCACGGGCATCACCGTCGACCTTGGTCAGCACCACGCCGGTCAGCGGCAGGGCTTCACCGAAGGCCTTGGCGGTATTGGCGGCGTCCTGGCCGGTCATGGCATCGACCACGAACAGGGTCTCGACCGGCTTGACCGAAGCATGCAACGCCTTGATCTCGTCCATCATGTCGGCGTCGATGTGCAAACGGCCGGCGGTGTCGACGATGACCACGTCGATGAACTTGAGCTTGGCCTCGCGGATCGCCGCTTCGGCAATGGCGACAGGCTTCTGGCTGATATCGGACGGGAAGAAGGTCACACCGATGTCGTTGGCCAGCGTTTCCAGCTGCTTGATGGCTGCCGGGCGGTAAACGTCGGCTGAAACGACCATCACGCTTTTCTTCTTGCGCTCCTTGAGGAAGCGCGCCAGCTTGCCGGCGGTGGTGGTCTTGCCCGCACCCTGCAAGCCGGCCATCAGCACCACGGCAGGCGGGGCAGCATTGAGCGCGAGGTCTTCGTTGGCCGCGCCCATCAGGCTTTCCAGCTCGGCCTGGACGATCTTCACGAACGCCTGGCCCGGGGTCAGGCTGCGCGACACCTCGGTGCCGACGGCGCGTTCTTTCACGCTGTTGACAAAATCCTTGACCACCGGCAGGGCAACGTCGGCCTCGAGCAGGGCCATGCGCACTTCGCGCAACGTATCCTTGATGTTGTCTTCAGTCAGCTTGGCCTTGCCGGTGACATGGCGCAGCGTCTGTGACAGGCGGTCGGTCAGGTTTTCGAACATGGTGATCCTTTCAGGCCAAGTAAAAGCCGAGGTTTGTCAGGCGCCCAGATGAATATGCACACGCGCTGGGCACAGCAAGGCGGCGATTATAGCGAAGAGCGGCGGCGGCGCACACCTCAGCTTCCCGGCGGCACCGTTGAAGCTGCCAGGCGCAAGCCGCGAACCATCAGAAAATCCCCTCCCCACACGCATCTGCCTTCGTTTGCGGCGTGCCGCTTGAAGCATGCAGCTCACTAGCCCCCCCAGCGCGATCTATGCCAAACTCCGTTTCTTTAAGGCTTGCCCACCAGGACTTATGGTCTCCTCACCCAGCCTCATCCCCAACCTGATCGCCGCCGGCCTATATATAGCGGCGACCGTTTATCAGGGTTCGCGCCTGGCCCAGTCGAACAAAGCCGACAAACGGCTGCTCGGCCTGCTCGGCGCCCTCGCCGTGATCGCCCAGAGCGGCGCACTGTTCTTTCAACTGATCACCCCGCTGGGGCTGAGCCTGGACTTCTTCAGCGCCGCCAGCCTGATCGCCGTGGCGGTCATTACCCTGACCCTGCTGGCCTGCCTGCGCATACCGGTGGAAAACCTGTTGGTGCTGCTGTTCCCGCTCGGCGCCATCACGGCCCTGCTGGCCCAGTTCGCCCCACCCGGCACCGTTCCGCTGATCGATGAAGAGCCGGGGATTCTCGCCCATATCCTGCTGTCGATCCTGGCCTATGGGCTGTTCACCATCGCGGTGTTCCAGTCGCTGCTCCTGCTGCTGCAGGACCACCAGCTGAAAAACAAGCACCCTTCCGGGCTGATCCGCAACTTCCCGCCACTGCAGACGATGGAAAGCCTGCTGTTCGGCTTCCTTTGGGCGGGCTGGTGCCTGTTGTCGCTGTCGCTGATCTCCGGCTGGCTGTTCCTGGACAACCTGTTTGCCCAGCACCTGGTGCACAAAACCCTGCTGGCCTGCGTGGCCTGGATCGTCTTCAGCGTACTGCTGTGGGGCCGCACCCGCCTGGGCTGGCGTGGCCACAAGGCGATCCGCTGGACGCTGGCCGGTTTCTGCCTGCTGATGCTGGCCTATTTCGGCAGCAAGCTGGTTCGCGAATTCATCCTGCATATCTGACGGTCGCCCATGGACACCCTGCCGTACGCTCCGCTACTCGGCACTCTGGCACTGGCGCTGCTGTGGTCGGCGCTGTTCAGCGCGGTAGATGCCGCCCGCCTGCAGCTCAACGGCTCGTTACGCCCCGGTCACGACGAGCAACCTGTATTGCCAGCCCAAGCCCTGGTGCTCTGTGCCAGCGCGGGCAAGCTTCTGGTGCTGGGCCTGGCCTGCCTGCTGGGCCAACGCTTCAACGGCGAGCACGGTTTCTGGCTGGCAGGCCTGGCCGCCACCGCTGGCTTGCTGATTTTTGCCGAGTACCTGCCGCGGCGCCTGGCGCGGCGCAATCCGCAGGCCTTCATCAGCCTGGGCGTCAGCCTGCTGAAGCTGCCATTGGCGCTGCTGCAACCCTTGGCCTGCCTGCTGGACGGCTGCGCCAGGCTGCTGTTGCGGCCGTTTCGCGTGCCGCCCACCGCAGTGGCCCTGCACCCGCAGGCAGATGATGACTTCAGCGACGATGAAGACCACGACATGCCGCGCCACGGCCTGCTCGATGGCCTGCACTCGCTGAACAAGGTCACCGTCAACGACATTCTGGTGCCGCGCAACGAGGTCGACGGCATCAACCTCGACGAGCCGATCGAACGCATCATCGAGCAGTTGATCCTCAGCCGCCACACGCGCCTGCCGGTGTATCACAACGACATCAACCAGGTCGAAGCCATCCTGAACACCAAGCTGATCAGCCACCTGCTGCCCAAGGCCGAGCTGACGCTGGAGAAACTCCACGATGCCTGCTACGAGCCCTACTTCGTCCCCGAAAGCACGCCCCTGCAATTGCAGCTGCTGAACTTCCACAAGCAGCAGCGCCGGCTAGGCGTGGTGGTAGACGAATACGGTGAGGTACTGGGTATCGTCACCCTGGAAGACATACTCGAAGAGATCGTCGGCGAGTTCGAGGAAGAGCACAGCCTCGACAACCCCCATGTTCACCCACAGCCCGATGGCACCTTCGTCATCGAGGGCGCCGCTTCGCTGCGCGAAATCAACCGCACTCTCGGCTGGCACCTGCCCAGCGACGGTGGGCCGAAGACCCTGAACGGCTTGGTCACCGAGGCCTTGGAAAGCATCCCGGAAAGCGCTGTGTGCCTGAAGATCGGCCGCTATCGCCTGGAAATCCTCGAAACAGAGGACAATTGCGCCAGCAAGGTACTGGTGTGGACCGTGACCCGCTAGCTATACTCGGGTCACGCTTACCCAGCCCTGCCGTCCCGCCCGCTACCCGCACCCGGCGCCTCACGGCCAGCGCGCCCCACTGACGCGCCCTGCGGTCCTGCTTCAACACCCTGAACAGTGCCCGCTCCCGCCCCTATCCCCCTTGGGCTATCGTCAGTCGGGCGCACCAGAACAATACGCTCCGGCGTCCGCGAACCGTACCTGCCCTTTACTGGCCGGCGGAAACCTTCGCGGGCAAAGCCCATGGAGCACGACCAGACTGTTAGGGACCTACTTAATGACAACCAGCAGCACGTATGCCCAAGCGCCTGCCGCGCCGGTCAACTCCCCCGCGCGGGTCGCCACTGCCAGTTTCATCGGCACCGCCATCGAGTTCTACGATTTCTACGTTTATGCCACTGCCGCCGCGCTGGTGATCGGGCCCGTGTTCTTCCCTTCGGGGTCGGGCACCGCGCAGATGCTGGCGGCCTTTCTTACCTTCGGCATCGCCTTCCTCGCCCGCCCGCTGGGTTCCGCACTGTTCGGGCACTTCGGTGACCGCATCGGGCGCAAGTCGACGCTGGTCGCCTCGCTGCTGCTGATGGGGGTATCCACCACGCTGATAGGCGTGCTGCCAGGCTACGACAGCATCGGTGTGTGGGCACCGATCATCCTGTGCCTGCTGCGCTTCGGCCAGGGCCTTGGCCTGGGCGGGGAATGGGGTGGTGCGGCGTTGCTGGCCACCGAGAACGCGCCGGCGGGCAAGCGTGCCTGGTTCGGGATGTTCCCGCAGCTAGGCCCTTCGATCGGCTTCCTGGCGGCCAACGGCCTGTTCCTGACCTTGGCCCTGCTGCTCAGCGACGAGCAGTTCCGTGAGTGGGGCTGGCGCATTCCGTTCCTGCTCAGTGCCGCGCTGGTGCTGGTAGGCCTGTACGTACGCCTCAAGCTTGAAGAAAGCCCGGTGTTCGCCAAGGCCGTGGCCCGCCACGAGCGGGTGAAAATGCCGGTGGTGGACCTGTTCAGCAAGTACTGGCTGCCGACACTGCTGGGGGCCGCGGCCATGGTGGTGTGCTATGCGCTGTTCTACATCTCGACGGTATTCTCGCTGAGCTACGGCGTCACGACGTTGGGCTACAGCCGCGAGACCTTCCTTGGCCTGCTTTGCTTGGCCGTGGTCTTCATGGCCCTGGCCACGCCGCTGTCGGCCTGGCTCAGCGACCGTTACGGGCGCAAGCCGGTGCTGATCGTCGGCGGTCTGCTGGCGGTGGCCTCGGGCTTCACCATGGAGCCTTTGCTGACCTCTGGCTCGACCACAGGGGTTGCGTTGTTCCTGGCCATCGAGCTGTTTCTGATGGGCGTGACGTTCGCACCGATGGGCGCATTGCTGCCAGAGCTGTTCCCTACTCACGTGCGTTACACCGGCGCATCGGCGGCGTATAACCTGGGCGGCATCGTCGGAGCTTCGGCGGCGCCGTTCTTTGCTCAGAAGCTGGTGAGCATGGGCGGGCTGAGCTGGGTGGGGGGGTATGTATCGGTTGCGGCGGTAATCAGCCTGATCGCTGTGCTGTGCCTGAAAGAGACCCGCCATACGGAGCTTTGAAGGCTAGAAGCTGCAAGCTTCAAGCCTCAAGCCTCAAGCTGCAAGCAAAGGCATCCCCTTGCAGCTTGCAGCTTGCAGCTTGCAGCTTGCAGCTCAAAGCTTAGAACTCGACCTTGACCGCCTGCGCCGCGCGGGTCGCCTTGGCGCGCGCCGCTTCGATCGACTCATCACGTGCCAGGCACACACCCATGCGGCGTTGGCCGTTGATTTCCGGCTTACCGAACAGGCGGATCGCGGTATCCGGCTCGCTCAACGCTGCGCCGAGGTTGGCGAAGCTGGTCTGCTGCGACTGGCCTTCAGGCAGGATCACCGCCGAAGCGCTAGGGCCGAACTGGCGTACCACCGGGATCGGCAGGCCCAGAATGGCACGGGCATGCAGCGCGAACTGCGAGAGGTCCTGGGAAATCAGGGTGACCAGGCCCGTATCGTGCGGGCGTGGCGAGACTTCGCTGAACCACACCTGATCGCCCTTGACGAACAGCTCGACGCCGAACAAACCACGGCCGCCCAACGCATCGGTGACCGCCTTCGCCACACGCTGCGACTCGGCCAAGGCTTTCGGGCTCATCGCCTGGGGCTGCCACGACTCCTGATAGTCGCCCTTCTCCTGACGGTGACCGACTGGCGCAAGATACGTGGTGCCGCCAACATGGCGCACGGTCAGCAAGGTGATCTCGTAGTCGAAGTCGATGAAGCCTTCGATGATCACGCGGCCCTTGCCGGCGCGGCCACCCTCCTGAGCGTAGTCCCACGACTTCTGCAGGTCGGCATCGCTGCGCAGCAGGCTCTGGCCCTTGCCGGACGAACTCATCACCGGCTTGACCACGCACGGGTATCCGACATCGGCCACGGCCTTGGCGTAGTCTTCAAAGGTGTCGGCGAAGTGGTACGGCGAGGTTGGCAGGTCCAGCTCTTCGGCCGCCAGGCGGCGAATGCCCTCGCGGTTCATGGTCAACTGGGTGGCGCGGGCGGTCGGCACGACGTTGAACCCTTCGTTCTCCAGCTCGACCAGCGTAGCGGTGGCGATGGCTTCGATTTCGGGGACGATGTAATGCGGTTTTTCAGCCTCGATAATGGCGCGCAGGGCGACACCATCGAGCATGTTGACCACGTGGCTGCGGTGCGCGACCTGCATGGCCGGTGCGTTGGCGTAGCGGTCCACGGCGATCACTTCGACGCCCAGGCGCTGCAGCTCGATCACCACTTCCTTGCCCAGCTCGCCACAGCCGCAGAGCAGTACACGGGTCGCGGTAGGCGACAATGGGGTTCCGATACGGGTCATTTCAGGTCCTCGAAGGCGTCCGGGGCCGCGCCAGTCTTAGCGCCGCCCGCTGAAAAAGGACCGGTATTCTACACCATCAGCCGGCCACGGCAGCCCGCCGCGCACGAAATGCCATGGCCAGCCACACCGCAGTCACGCCGGCGAACTTGGAGGCCATTGCGGTGCCGATCACGGCCGGTGTCAGGGCACCGATCATGCCGAAGAAAATGAAGGTATCCACCGGGATGCTCAGTGCCGAGCTCAACCACAAGCGGTCACGCAAGGGGCGCCGGGTGATGCTGAACACCAGCCAGTCGATCAGCTCGGAAACGAAGAACGCAGTGGCGCTGGCCAGGGCAATGGCCGGCTCGGACGTCACGTACGACAGCACCAGGGCCAGCAGCATGGCGATCAGCGCGCCATGGCCGTAGCGGGTCTGCACCATGTCACGCAGGATGAACACCAGCCCGCCCCAGGCGGACCAGATCACGTCCAGATGCGGGGCGCTGGAAAAGGCAAAGTTGATCAGTACAACGCTGCTGATGTAAGCGATTAGAAAGAACATGGGCAGTGACCGTCCGGCAAGCGGCACAGATTACCTGATTTTCGAGTCAACCGCAGCGCTTACATGATCAATCCGGCAGCCACCGCCCGCTCATGGCAACGCTTGAGCACCGCCCGGCGTTCGGTATTGTCCATCCGCCCCCAACGGCCGATCTCTGCCACGGTACGCTGGCACCCGGTGCAGACATCCTGCTCGTCCAGCGCGCAGATGCTCACGCAGGGCGAAGCGACCGGGCGCTCAGCGGCGATCACCTCACTCATCGTCCATCTCCAGGTCCCGCGCATAGCGCTGGGAGTTGTGCACATAGTGCGCGGCGCTGGCCTCGAGCAGGCGTTTTTGCTGCTCGGTGAGCTCGCGCACGACCTTGCCAGGCGAACCCATGACCAGCGAACCATCGGGGATTTCCTTGCCCTCGGGGATCAGCGCATTGGCGCCGATGATGCAGTGCTTGCCGATGCGCGCACCGTTGAGGATCACCGCGTTGATGCCGACCAGGCTGTAGTCGCCAACCGTGCAACCATGCAGCATGGCGTTGTGGCCGATGGTCACGCCCTTGCCCAAGGTCAGCGGCGAACCCATGTCGGTATGCATCACGGTACCGTCCTGGACGTTGCTGTCCTCGCCGATGTCGATCAACTCGTTGTCACCGCGCAGCACGGCGCCGAACCACACACTGGCGCGCGCCTGCAGGCGCACCTTGCCAATCAGCATGGCATTGGGGGCGGCCCAACTGGTGGCATGGCTCTCGACCCGCAGGTCGCCCAGGCGGTATTTCATTCTCGCTCCTCAGGGTATCAGCGGCGAAGGGGGGCGCCGTTCAGATCTCTACATAACGCTCGGGTGGCTGATGCAGGCTGATGCCCGCGTCATACAGCAAGTTGACCAGTTCGACGATCATGATCGCCGACAGCCCCCAGATCTTGTATTCGCCATATCGATAGCTGGGCACATACCAACTGCGGCCCTGGTAATCGATACGGTGGGTGTGGTCACGCGGGTCCTGGCGGAAGAATTCGAGCGGCACGCTGAATACTGCCGCGATCTCTGCATCATTGGCGCGGTATTCGACGAAATCGGGGATAACCCCGACGAATGGCGTCACTTTCAGCCCGTGCAGGGAAATCAGCGGGCTCAGGGGGCCGAGTACTTCCACCAGGCCTGGCGGCAGGCCGATCTCTTCTTCGGCCTCGCGCAGCGCGGTGAACACCAGGTCGGGGTCTTCCGGGTCGCGCCGGCCACCGGGGAAGGCAACTTCGCCGCCATGGGTGGAAAGGCCCTTGGCACGCAGGGTCAAGACCAGCTCGGGCGCTTCGCTACGGGTAATGGGCAAAAGTACCGCAGCCTCGGGGAACCGTCGGTCGGTTTCCAGTGAAGCTGGTTGGTGGTTGCTCATTCGGCGAAGTAGCTCGTCCAGCATTGCGCACTCTCGTTTCCAAGGCCTGCCCCGCATGATGCACCAAAGCCGCGAAGCACCCAAGCCCTGTACGCTTGCGGCAGGCATGCCTGGCGCGCCAAGATAGCCTGGGCTCAAGGGAAGAACAGCATGAAATTCTGCAGCGCGTGCGGCCAGCCGGTCATTCAGCGGATACCCGAAGGCGACAGCCGCCCGCGGTATGTCTGCGATCATTGCCAGACCATTCACTACCAGAACCCGAACATCGTTGCCGGGGTGTTGCCGGTGTGGGGCAGCCAGGTGCTGCTGTGCCGGCGAGCCATCGAGCCCCGCCGCGGCTTCTGGACCTTGCCCGCAGGGTTCATGGAGAACGGCGAAACACTGGACCAGGCCGCCCGCCGTGAAACTGTCGAAGAAGCCTGCGCCCGGGTCGGCGCGATGGCCCTGTACCAGTTGTTCGACCTGCCGCACATCAACCAGGTGCATGTGTTCTTCCGCGCCGAGCTGGCCGACCTGGACTTCGACATCGGCACCGAAAGCCTGGAGGTGCGGTTGTTCGACGAACACGAAATACCGTGGGGCGAGCTGGCTTTCCGGACCGTCACACGCACACTAGAATGCTATTATCGCGACCGCATCGGGCAGCATTACCCCATAGGCCATGAGTACCTGCCACCGATGAACGTTTCGCCCACCACTTAAGCTTGCAGGTACCGCTTCATGCGCTGGTTGTTTGCCCTTTTCTGCCTTTGCGTTACCTCGGTGTCCCAGGCGGCCTTCACCGAAACCATCATTCGCAAGCCGCAGCCGCCTTTGCCGGCAACATCGCAATCGCAGGCAGCCATGCAGCCGCTGATCGACAAGGTGCTGGTGATCAAGTCCGAGCGCCGCCTGCAACTGATCAGCCGTGGCGAACCGCTGAAAACCTACCGTATTTCGCTGGGCAAGCAGCCCAAGGGCGCCAAGCAGCGCGAAGGCGACAAAAAAACCCCCGAGGGCCTGTACTGGCTGGACTGGCGCAAGCAAAGCGACCGTTTCAACCTGTCCATGCACATCACCTACCCGAACATCAGCGACGCCGCCCGTGCCACACGCGAAGGCTGGAGCGCCGGCAGCATGATCATGATCCACGGCACCCCGATCAACGACGAGTATCCCGAATGGTATTTCCATACGCTTGACTGGACCGATGGCTGTATCGCCATGCGCAACTCGGACATGCGCGAGGTCTGGGACCTGGTACCAGACGGCACATTGATCGAGATTCGGCCCTGATAGTCCGGCATTCCGGTTGATGCTGTAGGAACCTTCCCACTTCAATCAAGCATCTGCCCTACCGCAGTGTAGGTAGCAGACTGCATCCAATCGACTGGCAAAATTTTTAGCATCCACGCAAACGAGTACGCAGGCCGTACGCCATTTGCGGGGATCCCCAATGCCATCCCGATACCGCCACATCGCCAGCAGGCTGCTTGCCTGCTGCATGACCAGCTTGCTGGCCCTGCCACAAGCATTGGCGGACGACCCTGCCAGCCTGCAACTGCGGGATCAACAGCGCACACTGCGCCAGTTCGAGCAGCAGCAACGGCTGCAGCGCTGGCAACGCCCTCCAGCGGCGCGACCCGACGCCCCCCTCCCGCCGAACCCACACCGCGACAGCCACTGCTGGGCGATCACCGGTGTTCGTCTGGCCGGCAACCGCCAGCTTTCGGCACAGGCCCTTGAGCCGGCCATCCAGGCACTGACAAAACCCTGCATGGGCATCGCCGACATCAATCGCGTGCTCAAGGCCATCACCCAGCGCTATGTGCTCGCCGGTTACCCGGCCAGCCGCCCCTACTTGCGGCAAGCACCAGCGCATGACGCACCGCTGGACATCGTCATCATCGAAGGCTTCGTCGAATCGATCGAGCTGGATGCCGAGCTGCCGCTTTCCCTGCACAACGCATTCCCCGATCTGCTGGGCAACCCCCTGTACCTGCCAGACCTCGAGCAGGGGCTGGACCAGCTCAACCGCCTGCGCGCCTACGAGCTCAGTGTCGACCTGCTACCAGGCGAACTGCAGGGCGGCACGCGGGTGCTGCTGCAGCCTCGCCACGTGGCTTCACGCTGGCACCTGGACAGCCGCTTCGATAACCGGGGCAGCCCGTTGACCGGGCGTCACCGCCTGAACCTCGGCCTTGGCGTGGACAGCCCCTTGGGCCTGAACGACGACCTGCGCCTGTCGCTGTCGACCACGGTCATCGATGCGCCGGGGCGCAGCCAGGGCGTCGCCCTCTACTACAGCCTGCCCTACGGCCCATGGACCTTCACGCTGAATGTCGGCCAGCTGCGCTACAACGCGCCGATTCCGCAGGGGCGGTACGACAGCAACGGCAGCAGCAGCTACCAGAGCGTCGGCGCCGAGCGCATGCTCTGGCGCAACCAGTACGGCATGCTCAGCGCCAGCGCCCGGCTGGACCGCAAACGCCTGATCAACCGCGCCGGCTCTGCCGTCATCGGCCTGCAGAGCCCCACCCTGACCAGCGTGGAGGCCGGGCTCAACCTGCTCTGGCTGGACCACGGCCTGTGGCACGCCTACATCGGCGTCGCCCAAGGCACCCACTGGCTGGGTGCCGAGCAACCCGCCAGGCACGCGACAGCGCCGAAGCCCGACTATCGAAAATACCGCGCCAGCCTGCTGCACCTGCGCCAGGGGCCTGCGAACTGGCCGTGGCGCTGGCAAAGCGAGCTTGGCGTGCAGTACAGCACCGATGCCTTGCCGGCCGTCGAGCAGATGTTGTTGAGCGACGATTCGGCCGTGCGTGGCTTTCGCCTGCGTACCTACAGTGGCGCCAGCGCCGCCGCCTGGCGCAATACCTTCAGCCAACCGCTGCCACTGCCCTGGGCCACACCGGCTACGGTGCGCCCCTACTTGGGCCTGGACCTGGGCTGGGAACGGCTGGCGCAAGGCGCTTCGCCGCGCCGGCTGGCAGGTGCCACGGCGGGTATCGAAGTGACCCTGCCGCACAGCCGGCTGCGCCTGGACTACCAGCGTGCCCTCTATGCCAGCGACCTGCACCGCCCGATGCTCGAACCCGGATTCTGGGTAGTTGAGTGGGCCCTGAACATCTGACTGACCCACAACAAAGAGAACGAGAACATGCTTACACGCTCGCAGATACCCGCTATCCGTCCTGATACCTTGCGCTGGGCCATTTTTCTCGCCCTGCTCGCCTCCACCAGTGCGCTGGCCCAGAACGGCCTGGAGGCGGCCACCGGCCCTGGGGGTACACCGCTCATCAACAACAACCATGGCGTACCGGTTATCGACATCGTCGCGCCCAATGCCAGCGGCCTGTCGCACAACCAGTTCCTCGATTACAACGTCGCCCGCCCCGGCGTGGTATTGAACAACGCGCTCCAGGCCGGGCAGTCGCAACTGGCCGGCGCGCTGGCGGCCAACCCCCAGTTCCAGGGCCACGCAGCCTCGACCATCCTCAACGAGGTGATCAGCCGCAACGCCTCGCTGATCGAGGGCCCACAGGAGGTCTTCGGCCGCCCGGCCGATTACATCCTGGCCAACCCGAACGGCATCACCCTCAACGGCGGGAGCTTCATCAACACCACCCGGGCCGGGTTCCTGGTCGGTACGCCGGAGTTGCAGGACGAACAGCTCAAACACCTCAACACCCTCAATGCCAGCGGCACTCTGCAAGTGCTCGCAGGCGGGCAGCGCAATGCCGAAGGTGCGCTTGACCTGATCGCGCCACAGCTCGACAGCAAAGGCGTACTCCTGGCCCAGGGCGACCTCAACGTCACCGTTGGTCGTAACCGCCTGCGCCACGACGACGGTCAGGTCATCGAGCATCTGCCGGGTACGCCGTCGAGCATCGACGCCAACCTGTTCGGGGCCATGCGCGCTGGGCGCATTCGTGTCGTCAGCACTGCCGAGGGCGCGGGGGTGCGGGTGGGGCCGGTGCAGCTCAAGGCCGACCAGGGCATCACCCTGCAGTCTGCCGGCGCGCTGCAGGTCAGCGGCCATGCAGACCAGCCAGGGGAACTGAGCACCGACCACGGCGCCTTGCAACTCACCGCCGCCGATGACCTGCGCCTTGGCGCGGTCGACGGCAAGGCCGAGCGCATCGAGATAAAGGCAGGCAAGAAGCTCACCCTGGACGCCGAAAGCCGCCAGAGCATCGCCCGCGAGCAGGAAAGCTGGAACAAGAAGTTTTTGTTCATCACCCGCGAGACCTACCAACGCGAACGTACCACCACCGACCAGCACGTGCGCGGCGCACAGCTGCAAGCCAGTGACAGCGTGCTGTTGAAGTCCGGCGCCGACATGCGCCTGGTGGCAGCCGACGTGGTTGCAGGGGGCGACCTGACGCTCGACAGCGCTGCCGACCTGGGCATTGCCGCTGGCACCACCAGCCAACGTATCGAGGAGCAGGTACGCCACCGCAAAGACCTGTGGCGCGGCGACAGTGATACCAGCCAGTACCAGGAGTCGGCACAAAGCAGCACGCTCAATGCCGCGCGCATGACGGTCAAGGCCAATGACACCCTCACCGTGCAAGGTAGCAAGCTGCACAGCCGCGCCGACCTGGACATCAACGCCAGGAACCTCGACATCGGTACTACGGCGCTGCAGGAGCAGGGCACAGGCCGCAACTACAGAGGCGACCTGGTATCGGGCACTTTCTTTGGTGGCCGCAAGGGCAACGATACCCAAGGGCAGCGCCTGGCCGGCAGCGCGGTCACGGCCGATGCCAAGCTGAAGGTTGCGGCCGAACAGGTGAGCATCAAGGGCAGCAACGTCCACGGCGCCCAAGACGCGGTGCTGCACAGCGACAAAGGCGCCTTGGCGATCGACGCAGACCACGCCAGCACCGTTGCCACCGAGCGCGACAGCAACAGCAAGCTGTTCGGCCTGATCGGCAACGATCGCGAGCGCACGCAACACAAGCAGCAGGTGTTGGGCAGTGACGTCAGCTCTGCCAGCAACCTGCGGCTGGCCAGTGCTGAAGAATTGCGTATCCAGGGTTCGAAAGTGACGGCCGGCGGGCATCTGCAGGTCGAGGCCAAGGGCGGCCTGTCGATTGGCAGCACGCAGTCACGCGGTGAAAGCCAAACAAGCAGCCAGCGACGCGGTTTCACGGCCAGCGCCAAACAGACCGAAACGGCCGAAGACGGCAAGCCCGAGTCGCGCCAGTACGCCGCAGGCATTGCTTACGAAGTCGTCACCACCACAGCCCAACAGCGTGAAACATCGCAGGTGGCCAGCGAATTGACGGGCGCTACGGTTGGCCTGAACAGCGGCGCGCACCTGCAGGTCAACGGCTCCAGCGTACAGGCCAAAGCCGGCGACCTGGACGTGCAGGCCAAACAGCTGACCCTTGGCGCCACACGCAACGAGCGCGAGTCGTCCAGCGGCTCTACCCACAGCGGCAACGGCCTGAAGGTGACTGGCGGTATCGACCGGCTGGGCAGCCTGTTCGAAGGCCATCGCAACAACGAAGGCGTCACCGAGCGCGACAGCAAGACGCAACGCACCCGTTTGCAGGCCAGCGGCGACCTGAAGCTCAGCGCCGACGAATTGATCACCGAAGCGGCAAGCGCCAACGCAGGCAACACCCTCGAGATCACTGCCAAACGCATCGACAACCGTGCCGTGCAGGACACCCATGACCGTGAAGTGCAACGCAATGACGGGGCAGGCAGCCTCGGCGCCAGCCTGGAGTACCGTGACGTGACCCGGCCGATCGAACGCTTGGTCCAGGGTGAAGAAGCAGCGCGCTTCCAGCAGGCCTCGCCCGAAGACGCAATGGTGGCACCGAGCGGTGGCGGCGACATGACCCTCGACCACCTCAAGCGCTTGGAAAACCAGCGCCGCGGCTTTGCCCAGGTGAGCGAACTGGCAGGGGCAAGCGTGAAGGTCAAGGCCGATACCCTCGATGACCAGGGCACCGCCTGGCGCGCCAACGCCGGCGCCCTGCAGGTCGACGCGCAGCACCACCAACTGCGCGCCGCCGAAAACACCCGGGAGGATAGCCTCCAGCGCCTGTCCTACGGTGGCGACCTGCGCGTGGATACCAGTTCGGGGAGTGACCTGAACGTACGCGTTTCCGGCAAGGGCGGCTCGCAGGACAAACAGGCGGTCGCCCGCACTGCAGTGCCGGGCAGCCTGTATGGGCAACAGGGTATTCAAGTTCAGCTGGGCAGCGATGGCCGCTACGAAGGCACGCGCATCGAGGGCGGTGAAGGTGATGTGCTGATCCAGAGTGCCGGTACCCTGTCACTGCCCCAAGCCACCGACCACACCCAACAGCGCTCACGCCAGCTCGATGGCAACGCCTGGGCCAAGGTCGGCAACCGCCCGGGCAGTACTGGCGTCGACGGCCGGGGCTATCTCAACCATGCCTGGGAGCAGGCAACCCAAACCCATGCCCAGGTGGCGCAGATCGACGGCAAAGGCCAAGTGCGCCTGTCCAGCGGGGGCGACATGCTGCTCGAAGGCACGCGTATCGGCAGCCGCGAGGCCAAGGTCGGTGACACCCTCCTGCAAAGCGCTGGCCGCTTGCACATCAAGGCTGCGAGCAATACCCAACAGGCCACCGGCGGGGGCCTGGGCGGCGGTCTGGAGCTGGCCGTGAAGACCGGCACCACCCAAGGTGGCGCCATCGGGGGCCACTTCAACCACGGCAAGAAGAACGAGGATGCTCGCCAGGCAATCGATGCGCAGTTGCAAAGCGCGGGCAAACTGACCCTCGGCAGCCGCGCTCGCGAGGACATCGCTGTGCACCTGGCGGGCCTGCAGGCATCGGCCGAGTACATCGACATCGACGCCGCCAAGGGCGGTGTGCTGGTCGAAGCGTCATCCACTGTCGAGCGCCGCGACAACCTGGACATCACCGCTGGCGCCGGTTTCAACACGTCCAAGGGCGACACCGACACCCTTGGGCTGCATGGGCGTGCCCGGGTCGACCTGGACAAACGCGACAACCTGATCTGGAACGCCGGCAACCTGCGCGCCGAGCGTATCGGCCTGCACAGCCGCGGCGACACCCGCATCGAAGGCGTGAGCCTGGAGGCCGGGCGCATCAGCGGCGCAATCGATGGCGACCTGCGCATTGCCAGCCGCAAGGACAGCGTCGATACCCTGACCGTAAACGGCGATGCACGGCTGAGCAAAGAGCAAAACCCGCAGGGCTATGTGAACGCTGCCACGGCCGTCGCGGGGCCGCTGGGAGGCAAGGTCAGCGAAAAAGCAGGTTCTGCCCTGGCCAAGGTCGACCCTGGCGTTTCGCCAACCTTCAGTCTCGATGTGTCGCATGTTCAGCGTGATGGCGTTGCCCAGCAGACGACGCTCAAGGGCAGCGAGGGGGTAGACCTTGCGGTGGGTGGTGACGCTCACCTGACGGGCGCACGCGTGCAATCGGCCATGGGTGACGTCACACTCACCGCCAGCGCGGTGACCCAGCAAACGCTGAGCGGCAATGATTACCGCCGCGATGTATCGATCGATGCGTCGAATTCGCCGGTAGACCTGGGTACCGCCATTGCCCAGATCAGCAAAGGCAAAGGCGCCGCAGACGGCGAAAATGCACTGGACTTAGGCCTGCTACGCACCAGTGGGCATAGCCGCAGTGAGCAGTGGGCTGCAGGGGTTGAAGGCAAAGCCAACTGACCCAGAGCCCCTGTCGCCGGCAAACCGGCGACAGGGCCATGAGCTGCCCGGCAACCGCTGCTTACCAACGCCACGTCTGTTGCCCCGTCAATGCCTGTGGCCCCAGCAGCCGAGCAGCACGCAGCAGCGGTGTAAGTGCGGCGTCTGGCTGCAGTTCGGCCGCTATCACTGCCTGGCGCCCCAGAAGGTCTGCATCCAGCGCCAACCGATGCTCACGCTGGTGTATCAGCTGCCCATGCAGGCGCCAGCCTGTGCGGCAATCCATTTCTACCCAGCCCTGCCCCAACCCCAGCGACCACGGTTCGCTCAAAGCCAGGTCAGTGACCGCGATGCGGCCTTCGCTGGTACGGCACTGCCGCCCCGCGCCTTGCAGGCGCAGCGTGCCCTGCCACTGCCCGGCCAGGCGGTAGGCGGTCTGCACACTCGCCTGGGGAGCCTCTGCGGTAACGTGCATCCGCCAGCGCCATGGCCAGCCTTCGGCCTGCAATTGCCAGCCCTGGCCCTGAAAGCCCAGCTGTGCGTTGGCCTGCAAGCGCCACGGCTGCAACGCCCAGCGCACCGGCCCGACAGGCCCGATCTGCTGCGCCTGGCCCTGCCACAGGCTGCCGCTGACCCCCTGCATCGGCAGGCCAAAGCCCAGTGCAACCCAGGATGCCGGCAACTGCACCAGCAACGTCAGGCTGAACACCAGCCCGGCCCACAGCAGACCACGGCTGCTCATGGCTGCACCACCACGTCGAAACGCAGGCCTTTGGCATCCTGCTCCAAGCCCCACTGCAACGGCTGAGCCCCCTCTGCGCGCAACGCCTGCAGCCAGCGCTGCAACACCTGCTCATCGGCCACCAGGCCGCGCAGCTGCCACACCTTGCCTTGCACCTCGACCTCGGCCACGTCGATGCGCCGGGCCTGGGCAGACTGCCGCAGCCGCTCCAGGCTCACGGCTGGTCCGCTGTGGAAGGCGGCGGCCTGCACTGCCAGCCCATGCCACTGGCTGAGCTCGCGCCATTGCGACACGCCCTGGCGCAGGACCAGCAACGCCAGCAGAACGCCGATCAGGCACCCGGCAAGCAACATTCGATGACGCTCAAACCACTCGCGGGTCATGTTGGCGCTCCCAGATCGAAAACCACGTGTGCCGAGGGTGCAGCGCTCAGTACCTGCACCGCCGCTGCGGCGGCGCTGGCCATTTCGTGCCAGGGCGGCTCGCCCCCCTCGCCCTGCAGGCGCAGGTGCCAGCGCTGGCCGTCATAGCGCACCGCTTGCAAGCGCCAGCCTGGGTGCTCATGCAGCCAGGCCTGCAGACGTGCCTGCAGGTCTTGAAGCTGGCGCTCGCGCAGGTGCTGTTGCAGCTCGCTTTCGCGCAGGCGCTTGAGGGCCTGCGCCGCTTGCCCAGGGCTGGCCTGGGCGCCGGTGACGGCCAGCACCTGCGCGCGCCAGGTGTGCACCTGCCGCCATTGCTGGCCCGCCCATAGCCCGCACCACACCACGGCCAGCATCAGGCAGGCGACAACAAGCCCACGCGGCAGGGCAGGCATTCGGGGCGCGGAGCGTGCCTGACGGGGGCGCTGGAACAGGCTTGGGAGGGTGTCGAGCGGCGCCAGGGTACCTGGCCAGCGCCCGACCTGGCTGGTATTACGCAGGCTACCCCAGGGCTGCTGCGGCACCTCACCCAGCGCGTCAGGCCAGGCCAGCCAATGGGCATGCCCCTCTTCGCTGTGCCCCAGGTACAGGCACAAGCCAGGTGCGCGCTGCCACTGCCAGCCCGTCCCGGGCTCAGGCGTGGGCAACAGCTGGAACTCGGCCCAACAGCGCTCGATCTCAAGCCCCCATTGGCTGCACTGCCCACGCCATCCCTCCAGCGCTGCCCGCGCTACCGCCAACAGGCGCAACTGCCCTGCCTGGCGAGCGAGGCAAGCGCACTGCACCTGTTCGGCGCTCTCCAGCAAGTGGTCTTCCAGCAGCATGGGCCACTCGTCACGTTTGAGGCCTGGCGGTGCGGCCAGCTGAAACTGGCTGCACCGCTCGCCCGGGATGATCAGCGCTACCCGTGCGCCCAGGTTCGCCGGGGGTTCGCCCTGCCCTTGCCGTTGGGCCACACCGTTTTCGACCAACAGCCAGTCCCAGACCACGCCCGGGCGCAGCAGCAACCATGGCCGCGCTGGCACACGTCGACGCCATTCAGGCTTCATGAACGCCCCCAAGGGAGCGTGAAGGTGCAGACATAGGGGGCTCCGTCGCGCTGCAATTGCACGCGCACACCCCGGCCGGGGTGCGCGGGTTGATCAGAAGGCCAGGGCAGCCAGCGGCCTCCCTGGTGATAAAGCACATTCAGCGCACTGACCTGCTGCAGTTGCTCACGCAGGATCCAACGGGGTTCGCTGGCCGCGTACAAGTCTGCCGAGGTTTCCAGTATCAGGCGCTGCTCACGGGCGTCGAAGCGCAGGCGTTGGCGCTGCAGGCGCGAGCCACCTTCGGCCTCAGGCACAGCCGTGGCAGCCACCCAGAGCAACTGCTGGCGGTCGGGCTGCCAGTCGAGCCAGCGGCTGGCCAGTGGCAGGCGTTGCTCATACACCCGGCGCAGTACCGGGCTGTCGAAGCGCCGCTCCAGGGCCAGGCAGAACTCCAGCACACTGTTCTCCTGGCCCGTCACCTGCAGCCGCTCGCGAACCTTGAGCCAGCCATTGACCAGCGCCGCGAGCATGACCCCAAGCAGCGCAGTCAAGGCCATGGCCACCATCAGTTCGATCAGGGTCAAGCCTGCCTGCCGCCGCTTCATGGACGCTCCAGAAAAACCGTGTACTGGCCCAGCGGCAGGCGCTGATCGCGGTCGGCATACAGTTGCATCTCGCCGCGACGCAGGTCGCGCACTCCGGTACGGCGCAGCTGCAGCTGCCAGTGGCACGCCCGCCCGCCCTGGTTCAACACACCACTGGGCTGGTTGCTGGCCGGCCAGTACTGCTCCACGGCAAAGCGTGCCTGCAGCTCGCGAGCGCACAGCACGCCAAGGCGATGCCATTGCACACTGTCCTGAACGGCCAGGCGCTGGCGCAGAACCTGGCTGGTGATCACCGCCAGCACGGCGGCAATCGCCAGGGCCACGGTCACCTCCAGCAGGGTGAAGCCCTGTTGCCTGCGCTTCATGGTTCCAGCCCCACACGCAACTGGCCGTTACGCCCCCACGCCCAGCGCTGACTGCCGCCCGCCCAGTGCCAACGCACCGAACCCGGTTGAGCCCACCCTTGCGGCGTGAACTGCAGAGGCGGCTGCAGGCTGGCCGGCCAGTCAGGGCGCAGCCCTTTGGGCCAGTCCCCAACGCTCGCGGGTTCGGCCACCCAGCCCTCGCGCTCACGCCGCACGAACTCTGGGCGCTGGCCGGTCCAGCGCAACCCGCGCAGTTGCCCGGCATGCCGGGCCAGTGCAGCCTGGGAGCGGACCTGCACAGCCAGCCGCTGCAACGCCTGATCGACGCTGGCTTTGCCGCTGTCCAGCCAGGCCACGGCAAGCCCGGTCATGAGGCCGGCAATGGCCAGCACCACCAGCAATTCGAGCAGGCTGAAACCGCGCTGCAGGCGCATCGCTCACAGCGCCCAGTTGCCCAGGTCGGCGTCCTGGCCTTCGCCGCCCGGCACACCATCGGCGCCCAACGAATACACATCGACCCGGCCATGCTCGCCAGGCATACGGTACTGATACGGGGTGCCCCACGGGTCATCCGGCAGGCGGCGTACATAACCATCGCTGCGCCAGGCACGCGGCAGCGGCTCCTGGGCCGGTTTTTTCACCAGCGCAGCCAGGCCTTGCTCATTGCTGGGAAAGCGCAGGTTGTCCAGCCGGTACATGTCCAGCGCCTGCTCGAGCGTGCTCAGGTCGGCCATGACTTTCTGCCGCATGGCCTTGTCCTGGTTGCCCAGCACGCTGGGCGCAACCACGGCGATCAGCAGGCCGATGATGAAAATCACCACCATGATTTCCATCAGGGTGAAGCCGTGTTGGCGCTTGCGTCGATGCTGCATGGGGTTGCTCCTAGTCATCTACAGTTGCAGGCCCTGGTTGAGTTGCATGATCGGCAGCAGCACCGCCAGCACGATGAACAGCACGACGGCGCCCATCACCAGGATCATCAGGGGTTCGAAAAGCGCCATGGCCGTATCCACCTGGCGGGCAAAGCCACGCTCCTGGTCGTCGGCCACCCGCTCGAGCATGTCGGCCAAGGTGCCGCTGGCCTCGCCACTGCCGACCATGTTCACCAGCAAGGGCGGGAACTGCTGGCAGGCGTCCAGCGCCCGGTGCAGGCTGGTGCCGCCCTGCACCTGCTGGCGCACCTGCTCCATGGCCAGGCGGATGCGCCGGTTGCCGACGGTTTCAGTGGCCACCTGCAAGGCTTCGAGCAGCGCGACGCCGCTGCTGGTGAGGATCGCCAGGCTGCGCGCCAGGCGGGCACTTTCCAGCACCTGCAACAGCCCGCCTGCGCGCGGCAGGCGCAACAGCAGGTCGTCGCGGCGCAGGCACCAGTGCGGCTTGCGCAGCAACCAGCTGGCCAGCAGCGACGTGAGGGCCGCCAGCCCCAGCAGCCAGGGGCCGGCGTGCACCAGGCCCTGGCTCAGGCCGATCAGCAAGGAGGTGATCAGCGGCAGGCTCTGCCCGGCATGGGCAAACTGTTCGGTGAGCTTGGGTACGACGAAGGTCATCAGGCCGATCACCACCGCCAGCGACACCCCCATCAGCACGCAGGGGTAGATCAGTGCGGTCCGCGCCTTGTGCTGCTGGCGCTGTACCTGTTCCAGGTGGTCTGCAAGCCGGGTAAGCACCTGGGCCAACCGCCCCGAGCGCTCACCGGCTTCGACCAGCGCGCAGTACAGGCCGGTGAAAGGCGCGCCCTGGCGGGCCAGGCTGCGGGCCAGGCCAAGGCCTTCGGCGAGCGAGCCCCGCACAGCCACCAGCACCCCGTGCAGGGCTGGCTGACGCAACTGGCGTTCAAGCGTCGCCAAGGCATCGACCAGGGGGATGCCCGCGCCGGTCAAGGTCGCCAGCTGGCGTGTCAGCTCACACAGCTGGGCACGGCTCAAGCGTTGTCGGCGAGGCTGCCGGGCACCGTTTTCCAAGCGCTGCAACTGGCGGGGGAACAAACCCTGCTCGCGCAGCAACTGGCGTGCGTGGCGTTCGCTATCGGCCTGCAGGCTGGCTTTGTGGGTCTTGCCGGCCAGATCAACGGCCTGGTAACGAAAGGTCGGCATGGGTCAGCCCTGCACCACACGCAGTACTTCGGCCAGGCTGGTCTCGCCGCGGGCCAGGCAGTCACTGGCCATCGCCACCAGGCTCTGGCGGCGCTCGGCCAGGTAGTCCTGCATGGCCAGTTCACTGGCGCCGTCATACAGCAGGCCGATGAGACCGGCGTCCAGTTCGATAAATTCGTACAGGCCCAAACGGCCGATATAGCCAGTGCTCTGGCACTGCTCGCAGCCCACCGCGTGGTAACTGCTGCCCAGCGCCGCGAGCTCAGGCCACAGCGCACGTTCGGCCGGCTGCAGTGGCTGCGCCACGGCGCAATGGCACAACCGCCGCACCAGGCGCTGGGCCAGTACACCGCGCAGGCACGATGCGATCAGGAACGGCTCGACGCCCATGTCGCGCAAGCGGGTGACCGCGCCCACTGCGCTGTTGGTGTGCAACGTCGACAGTACCAGGTGGCCGGTGAGGCTCGCCTGCACGGCGATCTGCGCAGTTTCCTGGTCGCGGATTTCGCCGAGCATGATCACATCCGGGTCCTGGCGCAGGATGGCACGCAGGCCGCTGGCGAAGGTCAGCCCGGCGCGCGGGTTGATGGCCGTCTGGCCGATGCCGGCGATGGCGTATTCCACCGGGTCCTCCACGGTGAGGATATTGCGGCTGCCGTCATTGAGGCTGTTGAGGCTGGCGTACAGGGTGGTGGTCTTGCCCGACCCGGTCGGCCCGGTGGACAGCACGATGCCGTTTGGCCTTGTCAGGCAGCTGCGCAGGCCGCGCAGTACTGCCGGGGGCATGCCCAGGTTGTCCAACGCCAGCAAGCTGGCCTGTTTGTCGAGCACACGCATGACCACGCGCTCACCGTGGATGCCGGGCAAGGTCGAGACGCGCACGTCCACCTCACGCCCGGCGGCGCGCAAGGTGATACGGCCGTCCTGGGGCTGGCGTTTCTCGGCGATGTCCAGGCGCGCCATGACCTTGATCCGCGACACCAGCATGGCCGACAACGCGCGCGGCGGGCGCAACACCTCGCGCAGGTGGCCGTCGACACGCAGCCGCACCACCAGGCTCTGCTCGAAGGTCTCGATATGGATGTCCGAAGCGCGCAGGCGCAGGGCCTGGCCGAACAGGCCGTTGATCAGGCGGATCACCGGCGCTTCATCATCGCTTTCGAGCAGGTCCTCGATGCGCGGCATTTCGCTCATCAGGCTGTCCAGGTCGACCTGTTCGCCGATGCCTTCGATCAGTGCTTCGGTGGCGGCATCCCCGGCCTGATACAACTGGCCGAGGCGTTCGTCGAACGCCGCAGCTTCCAGGTAGTGCAGGGCCACGGGCTGGCCGTGCACACGCAGCAGCTCCTGCAGCTGGTTACTGTCGGCATCGCGGCGCAGCCACAACTGCCAGCCAGCCTCGGACGGCGCCATGGCCAGCCCGGCCTGACGCGCAAGGCGATAGGGCAACATCACCAGTCCCCCCCGTCCAGGCGTGCGCGGCTGGCGGGGAACACCCGCAGCAGCTGGCCGTCCTGCGCAAGGCCTGGCAGCTTGAGCGGCGTGGTCTGCTGCAGGGTGCGGTACTTGTCTTCGCTCAACCCCGCCAGGCTGGGCCCGTCACGCAGGATCCGCGGGCGGATGAAAACCATCAGGTTCTGCTTGGTGTTCTTGCTGGCCTCGGACCGGAACAGCCGGCCCAGCCCTGGAATATCACCGAGAAACGGTACACGTTGATCGCTGGTGCTCAGCTCATCGCTGATCAGCCCGCCAAGGATCACCAGGCCATTGTCCTCGACCATGACCTTGGTCTTGATCTCGCGCTTGTTGGTGATCACGTCGCTGGCGGCGCTGGAGTCGGCGATCGATGAGACTTCCTGAACGATATCCAGGCGTACGCTGTTATCGATATTGATCTGCGGTTTTATGCGCAGCTTCACCCCTACTTCCTTGCGCTCGATGGTCTGGTAGGGGTTGGCGTTGTTCTGCGTCACGGAGCCGGTGACGAAGGGCACTTCCTGGCCGACCAGGATCGATGCTTCGGCGTTGTCCAGGGTCAGCAGGGTTGGCGTGGACAAGAGGTTGAAGCCGCTCTTGCCCTTCAGTGCGTTGATCAGCATGGCGAAGTTGAAGCCACCGCCGAAGTGGCCGATACCGGCCGTCACGCCTGTGGTGGCCGACAGCAGGTCACCCAGCGCTTCGTTGTCGCCACTGGCGGCGGCGCCCGCGATGTTGGCGATGTTCACCCCGTTGCTGCCGAAGTTGACGATGCCAGCGCCGAACTTTTCGTCGGCGAACAGCCACTGCACGCCAAGCTCCTGGGCGCGGCTGTCGGACACTTCGGCGATGATTGCTTCGACCACTACCTGGGCGCGGCGAATGTCCAACTGCTCGACGATGGAGCGGTAGGCGGCCAGTTCGCTGTCGGGGCCGACCATGACAACGGCATTGGTGCCCTCCTCGTACTCCAGGCGTATGCCCGAATCGCTGGCGGCGGCCATCACCGGCTGGTCCTTGGCCTCGCCCTCGCCTGTGCCCTCGCTGGGCACGACGCCTTCCTGGCTCAACCCGCGCAGCACCTTCACCACCTCGCCAGCATTGGCATGGCGCAGGTAGATCACCTGGGTGTTGCTGCTGTGCCGGTTCTCACTGGGCTGATCGAGCTGGCCCAACAAGGCTCGCACACGGTCGGTGCTGCCACGTACCAGCAAGGCATTGCTGCGTGGGTCAGCCACCACCTGGGTGCTATCTGCGCCCTGCTCGCGGGCCAACAGGCGGGTCAGCAACTGGGCGGTATCGGCGGCGCTGGCATGGCGCAGCGGCATGACCTTCAGGGGTTCGTCACTGACCTGGTCCAGCTGGCGCAACAGGCTGTCGATGCGTTCGAGGTTGCTGCGCCAATCAGTGACCACCAGCAGGTTTGCCGCAGGGTAAGGAGTGATCACACCGACACGGGGGTCGATCAGCGGCTTGAGAATACCGAGCATCTGCTCGCTGGCGGCGTTACGCACATTGAATACGCGGGTGGCCACGCCATCGCTGCCTTCGCTGGGCTTGCCGGCGGCCTCCACCGGCACCGGCTCAAGGCGCGCGGCCTGGTCGGGGACGATCTTCACGCTGCCATTGGGCAGATCGACCGCGGCATAGCCTTGGGCACGCAGCTGGGCAAGAAAGATATCGTAGATGGCATCGGCATCGTGGCGGTCGACGGTACGCACCGTGACCTTGCCTTTGACCCGCGGGTCGACGATGAAGGTGGTGCCGGTGATGCGCGACACGCTGTCGATGAACTCGCCCAGCTCGGTGTCGACGAAGTTCACCTCGTAAAGCGGTGAGCCGTTGTCATCGAAGGTTTCCGGTTCCTCTGCCCAGGCCGCAGACAGGGCCAGGGCCAAGGCAGCGGCCACGCAATATTTCACCCGCATCGTTCATCCTTGCCGCTTGAAGCCGGTCACGACGGGGCGTGGCGGCCAGGGCAAGCGTTCGCGCCGCCCCTGGTTGTCGAAAATCAGGCCATCGGCGTCGATGTCCTGCAATACGATCCCTGGTGCCAGGCGCTGGCCACGGCCCAAGGTACGCACCTGCTGGCCATAGCGCAGCACCACGACGCTGGCCGACAACGGCTGTGCCTTGAGGCCGCCGAGGTACTGCAATGGCAAGCGGGTGAGCGCAATCGAGCCATCGTCGCCTGGGGCCTGCCAATGGCCGACCAGCAACCCCGGCAGCGGCGCGTCGCGGGCGACCGGGGCGCTGGCCGGTTGCGGCTGGCGCGCCAGCTGCAGCACGCATTGGGCGGCAAGCCACCCGGCCAGCGTGAGCAGGCTGCCGGTCATCAGGCGAGCGGCGAGTGTCATGACATCAGCTGCCGTGGGTGCCAGCCTGGGTGGCCTTGCACGTAGCGCACCTGCGGTACCTGCAAGGCCGCCAGTTGCCAACCCGGCCGCTGTCGCCCGAGCCAGGCCTCGACCCGCTGCCACAACGGCTCACCCGCCTGCTGCTCGAATTGCAGGCCAAAGGTGCGGCACAGGCCCTGCACCGGCTCCAGGCCAGTGATGCGTTTGCCTTGTGGGCTGTAGCTCACCCCCCAGGCCTGGCTCTGCCAGCGTGGCAGGTCCTGGCTGTTGTCCAGCAGCAAAGGGTCACCGAACAGTTGCTCGGCCGCGTTTTCCAGCACCTGCTCGACCTGCCGGGCCGGCGCCTCGACCACCGGTGCCGGGTAGCCACCGGTGAGGCTGATCAGGTGCTCGCGCGTGATGGCCTCGCCAGCGGCCAATGGGTAGTCATAGCGAAGGCCCGGCAACAGCACCGGCATACTGCTGTCATCGGCCAGGGCCTGGTGCAGCAACGCGTCCCAACTGCCGCCACGCGTGTCGCGACGCCACAGCGCCTGGGGCGCAAGCGCAAGCGGCTGGTCGAGCCACGCTGCATGGCCTGCACGCTGCTGACGCAACTCGGCCTGCAACTGGCTGGCGCGCAACTGCGCTGCGGCTGAGAGTTGCTGGGCCACTGCCGGAACAAAACGCCCATCGAACTGCCATTGCCCAGCGACCTGTTGGCAGCGCAGGCGGAATGCACCGCTGCCCCGGCAACCGGCAAACAACACCGGTATGCGCCGGCCACTGGCCTGGGTCGCCTGTACCGGTGTGGGCCACAGGTCCTGGCCCCGCGCGCAGAGCAGCACATCGATCTGCGCCACGCGCTCGGCCAGCCACAGGCCTGGGCCGGTGCCGACATCCGCCAGCGCCACCACCAGGTCCGCTTCGCGGCGGGCCTGCTCGAAGGTCGGCAGCAGCGATTGGTACCACTGCTTGAGGGAGGCTTTCTGGTCCTGGGCGTAAGGGTCGGTGACGCCCACCACGGCGATGCGTGCACCGCCGCGCTCGAAGACGTGCAAAGGCTCCAGGCCCAAGGTTTTGCGTTGTTCATCGGCAATGCCTGCAGCAAGCGTCATCGCCGAAGACTGGTGGTAAAGCGCGGCACTGCGCTGTGGCCAGAGCACGCGCTCATCACTGCTCACACGCGCTTCGCTACCCAAGAGTTGGCTCCCCTGCACACCGCTCTCGCCCTGGGTCAGATAGGCCAGGCCACTTCCGTTCCAGCCCTGGCCATTCTCGAGGGTCAGGCTATTGCCCGGCCCCGCCTCGGCGCGCAGTTGTTCCAACAGGGCCGCGAGCACGGCATAGCCACCCAGTTGCACGCTGGCCGCCTGGCTGGCATCGAGCAAAGGCGCGAGCTCAGGGTGAGCCGCGCTGGCGCTGGCGCCGGTCATCCACGGTGCCCGGCCCAGGTGGCTGACCGGGCCCAGGCGCGTTGCCGGCACCACGGGCCGGCCGGGCTGGCGCGCATCGAGGGTGTCGGCGACGTACAACAGGTCCAGGCTGGCATTGCCGCCGCGCTGGCCCGGGAATGCAGAACAGGCACCGAGCAACGGTGCCAGGGCACCGACACCCATCCATCTGATCATCTCGCGCCTGTACACACTGCTTACCATCGGGCCCGCCATCCTTATCGAGTTCTTTCTGGGCCCCGGATGTTGCGGCGTTGGCATTACAGTTTGATGGCAGAAATCCGACAACCATTCCAGATTGTTCTTTCTGACCAAGCGATAAGAACTTAAAGTTTTAAAGCGACGTTAATATTTCTGCCAAAGAATCATCATCTTTGCGCTCTAAAGTCGCGGTTTCCTCCAACTCAGCCAATACAAGGACACCCTGATGAGTCGAGAAACCGGCGACAACCTGGACCGCAACCACAGTGGCAACCTGCCGATGGCCAGCGTCATGGACGCCTACCTAAGCCGTCGCAGCGTGATGCGTGGCAGCCTGGGTGCCGCTATCGCCATGATTGCCGGTACCGGCCTGACCGGCTGCTTCGACAGTGGCGATTCCGACAACGATGACCCGGCAACCGAGCCGCCGGTTACCGAACCTGAAGTACCGAAACTGGCACTGGGCTTCCAGTCCATCGCGGGCTCACGCACCGATGCCTGTGTCGTCGCCGCAGGCTACAGTGCCTACGTGCTGGCACCGTGGGGTACGCCGATCAACAGCAACGGCAACCCGTGGAAGTCGGACGGCAGCAATACCTCCAGCGACCAGGCCAACGCCATGGGCATGCACCATGACGGCATGCATTTCTTCCCTATCAATGGCAGCTCCGAAGACGGCCTGCTGGCGATCAACTTCGAATACATCGATGCCGCCGCCCTGCATCCCAACGGCCCGACCACCGACGCCAGCGGCAATCGCCCGGCCGAAGAAGTGCGCAAGGAAATCAACGCCCACGGTGCTGGCGTGGTGCGCCTGCAGAAGCTCAACGGGCGCTGGCAGGTGGTCGACAACGACCCGCTCAACCGCCGCTTCACGACCGCCTCACGCATGGAAATCACCGGCCCCTTGCGCGGCACCGACCACGTCAAGACCAAGTACTCGGCTGACGGTACCCACTGCCGCGGCACCAACAACAACTGCGGCAACGGCTACACCCCGTGGGGCACTTACCTGACCTGCGAAGAGAACTGGCCGGGCATCTTCGTCAACAAAGACACCCGCCCGGAAGACCAGCGACGCATCGGCGTCGGCACCTCCAGCGGCCAGTACAAGTGGGAGACCGCTGCCGGTGACAGCACCGAACAAAGCGATGAGTTCGCCCGCTTCGACGTGACCATCAAAGGGGCCAGCGCCACCGACGACTACCGCAACGAAGCCAGCACCTATGGCTACATCGTCGAGATCGATCCGTACAACAGCAGCACCTTGGCCACCAAGCGTACCGCGCTCGGCCGCTTCCGCCACGAGGGCTGCTGCCCGGGCCTGGCGGTGGCCGGTAAACCGCTGGTCTGGTACATGGGCGACGACTCTAACAACGAGTACCTGTACAAGTTCGTCTCCACCGCGCTGTGGGATGCCGCCGACGCAACCCCGGCCGACCGCCTGGCCACCGGCGCCAAGTACATGGACCAGGGCAACCTCTACGTGGCCCGCTTCAATGCAGACGGCACAGGCGAGTGGATTCTGCTCGACGTGGCCACCGCTACCACTGGCGGCAGCACCCTCGGGGCGCTGTACGGTGACCTGGCAGGCATCATCCTCAACACCCGCGGCGCGGGCGATGCAGTGGGTGCAACGCCGATGGACCGCCCGGAATGGACAGCGGTCCACCCGCTCAATGGCGATGTCTACCTGACGCTGACCAACAACAGCGCGCGCACTCCGGACAAAGTCGATGCGGCCAACCCGCGTGGCCCGAACCGCCACGGCCACATCATCCGCTGGCACGACAGCGACGATCACCTGAGCTTCACCTGGGACATCTTCGTGTTCGGCGCCAACGCTGCCGGTACCGCCGATATCAACCGCTCGGGCCTGACCGAGCTCAACCAGTTCGCCAGCCCCGACGGCATGAGCTTCGATAGCCGTGGCGTGTTGTGGTTCGAGACGGACAACGGCGAGAGCACGGTCACCGATTACACCAATGATCAGGTGCTGGCGGTGATCCCTACCGACCTGGTGGATGCCACTGGCAAACAGATACCGGTCAATGCCCAGAACCAGGTGGATTTACGTCGCTTCTTCGTCGGGCCTAACGGCTGCGAGGTGACCGGCATTGCCTTCAGCCCGGACAACAAGTCGATGTTCGTCAACATCCAGCACCCGCAGAACTGGCCTTACACCGACAAGGCCACCGATGTGACCCCGGCCGGGACCACGGTACGGCCGAGAGCTTCGACCGTGGTGATCCAGCGTGATGATGGCGGGGAAATCGGGACTGCCTGATCGGTTTGTGCATCAGGGCCGCTTTGCAGCCCATCGCCGGCTTGCCGGCGATGGGCTGCACGGCAGCCATTGAACATGATCACCAGACCATCGGCGCCCGACTCTTCACCCGCACCTGCTGCGCCGGCACCCGTGCATGCCACTGCACCACCCCCACGGCCTCCAGCTCAAACGCGCTGCGTATCGTCCTGCCCTGTTCTTCGAACGAAAGCTGCAACTGAAAATGCCCACTGTTGAGCAGCAACCCCTCGCTCAACCGCTCGAATGTTTCGTCGTCCACCGCCCCCAGCGCCTGGCGCAATGCCGCAGCATCTACATAGCCTGACGCCGGCCGACCACTGACGATGCGGCTGAGCAACGAACGGGGATACCGCCCTTCATAAAGCGCTTCGAGCAATGGCAGATGCTCCAGCCCTACGGCATTGGCATTCAGGCGCCAGCCGGTGGTCTGCGGCAACGCACACAACATTGGATAACGGTGCTGGCGCGAGGCATCTGGCTCGAGCAGCAGGTTCAACTCACTGGTATCGAGCATCGGCTGGTTGGCCGCCAGACGAGGCGGCTGCTGGCGCAGATACTGGGCACTTTCGGCCCCCTGCAGGCGCGCATCGCTGTCGCTGTCGAGCCAGTCCGCCAAGGCGTCGACCAGACGTTGCGCGGCCATGTTGTCACCCAGCAAACGCCGTAGCTGGCGTTCGGCACGTTCACCGTCATCCCCCAACAGCGCATTGACGTTGAAACAGGTGTGCTGGTCGTACACCCGCAGCTGTGCCTGGCCGGCGCCAAAGTCGTATTTCAGCGGTTGCCCCCGCAGCGCCTGCCAGAACAGCGGGCTAAGCCGCCAGGCGGGGTCACGCAAGGCCTGCTCGGCATAGGCCAGGCCAGCCTGTTCCATGGCCCGCACCTGTACCCGCTGGCGTAGCAACTGCACGTCATCGACCTGACGCCGCCCATCCTCCACCAGCCAGGCCATCCCCGCCGCGAGCATCGCCAGTACCACCAACACCATCAGCAGTGCAGCGCCCTGCTGTCGCTTGCCACCCATGGCGCAGCACTCCTCTTACCAGACAAGGCGCCAGTCAACAGGGGCGTTGTTGCAGGCACATTGCAAATACCTTGCAGTCATGTTCGCGTCATCTACGCGAGGCAGGATTGGCCTTTCTTTTCATGGCCTTACAGGAGTGGTCGTAATGGGTGGCATCGGAATCTGGCAACTGGTGATCGTACTGCTGATCGTGTTTCTGCTGTTTGGCACCAAGCGCCTCAAGGGCCTGGGCAGTGATGTTGGCGAAGCGATCCAGGGCTTTCGCAAGTCCATGGGCGGTGACAGCGATGCCAGCACCGCAGCCGCACCGCAGCAGGTACAACAGGAGCCACTGACCCGTTCGCCCACCCCACAACCGCACGCGGATCGGCAGGCCTGATGTTCGAGGTAGGCTTCAGCGAGATGCTGCTGGTAGGCATCGTCGCGCTGCTGGTGCTTGGCCCGGAACGCTTGCCCGTCGCTGCGCGTACGCTGGGCCGTGGCCTGGGCCAGGCGCGCCGGGCAATGCGGGGGCTGCGCGCGCAGATGGAACGGGAAATCGACATGCCCGACCTCGACAGCGCGCCACTGCAGCGCCTCGAGCAGCAACTGCGCCAGGGCATCAGCCTGAAGGCGGAACCGGCGCCTGACGCTGCACCCGTTACCGTCATTCGGGAGACCACCTCATGAGCATCGCCCTGGACCCAGCGGCACACATGCCGCTCACCGGGCACCTGCGCGACCTGCGCAAGCGCCTGGTGCGCTGCCTGCTATTGGTCGCGGTAGTGTTCGCCGGCCTGTTCCCCTTCGCCCAACAGCTCTACACACTGATTTCCGAACCGCTGCGCCGCTTCCTCCCGGAAGGCGCCAGCATGATCGCCACCAGTGTCACCTCGCCCTTTCTCACACCGTTCAAGCTGACGGCGATGTGCGCGCTGTTCCTGGCCATGCCGCTGCTGCTGCACCAGGCCTGGGGCTTCCTTGCGCCGGGCCTTTACCGGCGCGAACGGCGCATCGCCCTGCCCTTGCTGGTGTCGAGCATCGTGCTGTTCTACGCCGGCATGGCCTTCGCGTTCTACCTGGTATTCCCCATGATGTTCGGTTTCTTTGCCAGCGTGACGCCCGATGGCGTGGCGATGATGACGGACATCAGCCAGTACCTGGATTTCATCATGGCGCTGTTCCTGGCGTTCGGCCTGGCGTTCGAAATCCCGGTGGCAACGTTCATCGTGGTGTGGGTGGGGCTGGCCGATGTGGCCACGTTGCGGCGTAGCAGGCCCTACGTGATCGTTGGGTGCTTTGGGGTGGGGATGATTCTTACACCGCCGGACGTGTTTTCGCAGACGATGCTGGCGGTGCCCATGTGGATACTGTTCGAGCTGGGCCTGGTGGCCTGCGCGCTGGTCCACAGCAAGGCGGGTGGGCCGACAACGTGAGAGGAGCATCAGCTGATTCGGTAGCGCTGCCTCGTTAACTTCGTAATGCCTCGTCTACATGCTGCTTGTTCATCCGATCCCATCGCGAGGAACACCATGAACGAGCCCCTTGAAACTTCAGACGTCATTGGCGACACCACATTCAGCAGCAGCCTTGCCCTGGAGCAGTTGGGCAATCTCGCCAAAACCCTCGATGCCCAGCTGTTCACCCACCTGTTCAGGTCGGTGTTCGGCAGTGGCTTTGCGCCTGCGGTATTTGTCGAGTTGCAACGGCATCTGGCTGACGACACGCTGGCCAACCCCGCATTCAGGGTCGAGACGGGCCTGCCGACATGGACCGCCTATGACCCGGACGCGGAACAGATCCAGGTACAGCGCGAAGTCATAGATCAGGCACTTGAAAATCCGGAGATCACCGCCACGTTGCTGTTGGCGCTGATGCAGGTTTTTGCCCTGCATGTTCACAAGCTGCTTCGTCGATATGAGGGCGCAGCAGGCACCGAACCGGCAACCGAGCCCCCAGCAGAAAACCTCGGGGTCGCCTTTGCCCAGACGCTGCTCTTCTACAATGAGCCGATCGAAGCGGGTAGGACGTTCGCGATCTTTACCCACTCAGGCACTGAAACACCGTTGGTTGTGGCGTTCCCGACCCAGGAGCCACCCCACACTGACGAATTCGGTGCCGGCCGGGGCGACAAGAAGGCCAGCCATAGATCCTTCGGCCATGAATCGATTGAGGACGCACTGGAGGTCGCCGGCTTCGACAGCGCCCAGCGCAAGGCCATCTACTTCGGCAACTGGTTGCGGGACTACTCGCAACTGATTGACCCAAAACTGGTTCATCCGGTGCAAGGTGCAGGCGTCGATACCGCTGAAATCATTCAGAGCATCGCCAAAGGCCAACTGCCGAGAGTCTCGCGCAAGAAGCTGACAGCCATTGTCGACCTGTTTGCCCTGAAGGAATTCCATAGCCTGCAGCAGACACCCGAAGACCGCGCACACTACCGGGTGACCCCACAGATGCTTGGGGTCTACCGGGCCCACGAACACATCGACAACCCGACCACGCTGGACCGCAATGCCTTCGACCCGCGCAGCATCGACAAAGACTTCACTGCCCTTGTGTTCCCTGAACACAAGCAGAATGCGGTGCTGCCCAAGCGTTCGATGAAACGTTACATCCGCCGATCGATCGCCTACATGGTCAAACAGCTGGAGGCGGCCAAGAAGGAGGGCATGACTACCGAGGGCATGCGCCACTTTGGCGAGGCCTTGCACGTGCTCGAGGACTACTTTGCCCATTCGAACTTTGTCGAGCTCAGCTTGAAAAAACTGGGGCACGACAAGGTGCTGGTCTGGACCACGGGGATCGAGGCCAGAGAAAACAGCAGGCATGCCTGGCCTGTGGTCACCGGCATGTTCGGCGCTCTGGACATCGTCGGTAGCGTCGCCGACCCGCTGGCCAACTTGCTCTATGGTGATGAGTCATCCCCCACGCCCGAGCCTGGCGAACGCAGCGATTTCGACCAGGTCATGCTGATATTGCTCGAGGATGAGGATCCTCTGCTGCGCAATGCGTATGAGCTCTACCTGAAGGCCCGCGACAACGTACGTAAAAACGAGATCTACCGCTGGATCAACCAGGTGACAAAAGTCGCTCAGTTGCCCAACGAGGCGATTGGCTACGCCACCAACCTGATCAAGAAGCCCCTGCTCAAATGGGCAGGCGATCACATCGCAACCCTGCAAACACTGCTGGACACTGACCCCAACAGCGATGCCAGCGCCCTGGCAACCCATTCACAACTGGCCAAGGACCACGACACGCATCCCTTCCACACCCTGGCGGTACAGATGGCAACAGAAGCCGTGAAGGTCGTAGGCCAAGCGATGTTCGATCACTGGCAGGAAAACAGCGCAGCGTCTGGCGACCCCCGTGTATTGGCTGAGGGCATGATTGTTCACCCCTACGACACCGACCGATTCGATCAGATCGTCAAGGACTGGGCGCTCGCCAATCCACAACGGATCGAGCAGGGGGCGTCCGTCGAAACGCTCAGGCAGTTGCAGACAGACGAATTGGCAGAAGCAATGAAGGGTATAGGGGAGGCGCTGGAGACTGTCGTCAAGCACGTCGAGGAAATAGAACAGATAACCGATACGAGCTTCTGGAGCATCGTCAACAGCCCGGACGCGGGCCCTTCGCCCTTTGGCTGAAAACCACCGGTTTCAGAAATCCAGCAGGCGCCAGACCTCAAAGGCCGGCGTCTCGTACGGATGGCTCAGCCGCAGCGCAGCGACGACCTGAGCGATCAGGTCATCAGCCACCACCAGCTCCACCTTCCACTCCTCGACCACCTCGACCTGGCCGGTTTGCCCGAGGAACGGCTGGCTGCCGTCCAACGGGCGAAACTGGCCCTGGCCGAGGGTTTGCCAGGCGCAGTGGTCGTAGTCGCCGATACGCCCGCCACCGGCGGCGAATACGGCGGCCTTGACCACGTCGACGTGGCTGGCCGGGACGAAGAAGGCGAGCTTGTACACGCCTTAGTTCACCCAGACGCGCGCGTTACGGAACATACGCATCAGCGCGGCATCTTCCTGCCACTCATCCGGGCGCCAGGAGTTCTGCACGGCGCGGAACACGCGCTCCGGGTGCGGCATCATGATGGTCACGCGGCCGTCGCGGCTGGTCAGGCCGGTGATACCGCGCGGCGAGCCGTTCGGGTTCGCCGGGTAGGCCTCGGTGACCTTGCCGTGGTTGTCGACGTAGCGCAGGGCCACGCAACCGGACAGGTCGGCTTCCAGCAATGCCTCTTCGCTGGCGAATTCGGCATGGCCTTCGCCGTGGGCGATGGCGATCGGCATGCGCGAACCCGCCATGCCCTGCAGGAAGATCGAGTTGGACTTCTGCACCTCGACCATGGCCACGCGGGCTTCGAACTGCTCCGAACGGTTGCGCACGAAGTGCGGCCAGTACTCGGTGCCAGGGATCAGCTCGTGAAGGTTGGACATCATCTGGCAACCATTGCACACGCCCAGGGCGAAGCTGTCGGTACGCTCGAAGAAGGCCTGGAAGGCATCACGGGCACGGGCGTTGAACAAGGCCGACTTGGCCCAGCCTTCACCGGCCCCCAGCACGTCACCGTAGGAGAAGCCACCGCAGGCAACCAGGCCCTTGAAGGCTTCGAAGTCGACGCGGCCAGCGAGAATATCGCTCATGTGCACGTCGATGGCGGCGAAGCCGGCGCGGTCGAAGGCGGCAGCCATCTCGACCTGGCCGTTGACGCCCTGCTCACGCAGGATCGCCACTTGCGGGCGCACGCCTTTTTTGATGTACGGCGCTGCGATGTCCTCGTTGACGTCGTAGCCCACCTTGACCGACAGGCCAGGGTTGTCTTCTTCGAGCAGGGCGTCGAACTCCTGGTCGGCGCAGTCGGCGTTGTCGCGCAGACGCTGGACCTGGTAGCTGGTCTCGGCCCACTGGCGCTGCAGCATGCGGCGGTCGTCGTCGAACAGCACTTGGCCGTTCAGGCTGATGGACACCTCGGCGTTGTTGACCGGTTTGCCAATCACCGCCACGCAACCTTCGCCCAGGCCAGCGGCGCTGAACTGCGCCAGCACGTCCGGGGTGGCATCCTGGCGAACCTGGATGACAGCGCCCAGCTCTTCGTTGAAGAGGATGGCCGGCACGTCCTTGCTGTTGTCGGTCAGCGGGTCCAGTTGCAGGTCGAGGCCGCAGTGGCCGGCGAAGGCCATTTCCAGCACGGTGGTCAGCAGGCCGCCGTCGGACCGGTCGTGGTAGGCCAGCAGGTGGCCGTCGGCGTTCAGGCCCTGGATCACGGCGAAGAACGCCTTGAGGTCTTCGGCGTCGTCGACGTCCGGCGCCTGGGCGGCGATCTTGCCGTAGGTCTGGGCCAGGATCGACGCACCCATGCGGTTCTTGCCGCGGCCCAGGTCGATCAGGATCAGGTCAGTCTCGCCCTTGTCCATGCGCAGTTGCGGGGTCAGGGTCTTGCGGATGTCACTGACCGGGGCGAAGCCGGTGATGATCAGCGACATTGGCGAAGTGACGCTCTTCTCGACGCCCTCTTCACTCCACTTGGTCTTCATCGACATGGAGTCCTTGCCGACCGGGATGGTCAGGCCCAACTCCGGGCACAGCTCCATGCCGACAGCCTTGACGGTGTCGTACAGACGGGCGTCTTCGCCTGGGTGGCCGGCAGCGGACATCCAGTTGGCTGACAGTTTGATGTCGGACAGCTTTTCAATCTGCGCGGCAGCCAGGTTGGTCAGGGTTTCACCGATCGCCATGCGCCCGGACGCAGGCGCGTCGAGCACTGCCAGCGGCGTGCGCTCACCCATGGCCATGGCTTCACCGGTGTACACGTCGAAGCTGGTGGCCGTGACGGCGCAGTCGGCGACCGGAACCTGCCACGGGCCGACCATCTGGTCGCGGGCCACCAGGCCGGTGATGGTGCGGTCGCCGATGGTGATCAGGAAGCTCTTGCTGGCGACCGCCGGGTGGTTCAGAACACGCTGCACGGCGGTGTCCAGGTCCACCTTGCTCGGGTCGAAATCATCGCCCAGCTCGGCTTCGCGCGTGACCGAACGGTGCATGCGCGGCGGCTTGCCCAGCAGCACGTCAAGCGGCATGTCCACCGGCGTATTGCCGAAGTGGCTGTCGGTCACGGTCAGGTGCGGCTCTTCGGTGGCCTCGCCAACGACGGCGAACGGGCAGCGCTCGCGCTCACAGATGGCCTGGAAGCGTTCGAAGTCGACGGCGCTGACGGCCAGTACATAACGCTCTTGCGATTCGTTGCTCCAGATTTCGTGCGGGGCCATGCCCGGCTCGTCGTTGGGCACGTTGCGCAGTTCGAAGCGGCCACCGCGGCCACCGTCGTTCACCAGCTCAGGGAAGGCGTTGGAAATACCACCGGCGCCGACGTCATGGATGAAGGCGATCGGGTTGTTGTCGCCCAACTGCCAGCAACGGTCGATGACCTCCTGGCAACGACGCTCCATTTCCGGGTTTTCGCGCTGCACCGAGGCGAAGTCCAGGTCTGCGGAGCTGGCACCGGTGGCCACCGACGAAGCGGCGCCGCCGCCCAGGCCGATCAGCATGGCCGGGCCACCGAGCACGATCAGCTTGGCGCCGACGGTGATTTCGCCCTTCTGTACGTGGTCTTCACGGATGTTGCCCATACCGCCAGCGAGCATGATCGGCTTGTGGTAGCCGCGCACTTCTTCACCGTGCGGGGTGTTGATGGCCTGCTCGAAGGTACGGAAGTAGCCGGTCAGCGCCGGGCGACCGAATTCGTTGTTGAACGCTGCGCCACCCAGCGGGCCTTCGATCATGATGTCGAGGGCGTCAACGATCCGCTCAGGTTTACCGTAGGCCTGCTCCCATGGCTGTTCGAAGCCCGGGATACGCAGGTTGGACACGGTGAAGCCGGTCAGGCCGGCTTTGGGCTTGGCGCCACGGCCGGTAGCACCTTCGTCACGGATTTCGCCGCCCGAGCCGGTGGAGGCACCGGAGAACGGCGCGATGGCGGTCGGGTGGTTGTGCGTCTCGACCTTCATCAGGATGTGCACCGGCTCCTGCACCGCGCCGTACTGGCGGGTTTCAGGGTTCGGGAAGAAGCGGCCGGCAACGTTGCCGACGATCACCGAGGCGTTGTCCTTGTACGCAGACAGCACGCCTTCGCTGTGCATCTGGTAGGTGTTCTTGATCATGCCGAACAGGCTCTTTTCCTGAGCCTGGCCGTCGATGTCCCAACTAGCGTTGAAGATCTTGTGGCGGCAGTGTTCGGAGTTGGCCTGGGCGAACATCATCAGCTCGATGTCGTTCGGGTTGCGCTTGAGGCCCTGGAAGGCGTTGACCAGGTAGTCGATCTCGTCTTCGGCCAGGGCCAGGCCCAGCTCGATGTTGGCCTTGGCCAGCGCGTCGCGGCCACCGGCCAGGATATCGACCGACGTCATCGGCTTGGGCTGGGCGTGGCTGAACAGGTCGCTCGCCTGCTCCAGCTGGGCCAGCACGCGCTGGGTCATGCGGTCATGCAGTTCGGCGGCGACCACGGCGGCGTCGGCATCGCTCAGCTCACCGGCAACGTAGTAGGCGATGCCGCGCTCCAGGCGCTGGATCGACTGCAGGCCGCAGTTGTGGGCGATGTCGCTGGCCTTGCTGGCCCAAGGCGAGATGGTGCCCAGACGCGGCACGACCAGGAACAGGCGGCCAGTCGGCTCCTGCACCGGCACGCTCGGGCCGTACTTGAGCAGACGGCCCAGCACCTGCTGCTGGTCGGCGGTCAGCTCGCCGTCGACATCGGCGAAGTGGGCAAATTCGGCATACAAACCAGTAACAGCGGGGACTTTCTGGCTCAGTTGCTCGAGTAATTTACCGTGGCGAAAGGCAGAAAGGGCAGGAGCGCCGCGCAGGATCAACATCGTCGGGACAGCCTCAGGAAGGGGTGTGCTTAGAGGCCGTGCATTCTAGCCTAATTCCGCGGCTTGCGGCACCCGCCAGAGGGCAATGCTGCCGGGCGGCGGAACCGGACTTCGGGGTCAAAAAAAGCGACAGCCCGCACGCTGCACGCTGCAGGAAAAAACAGGTGCCGCGCAGGTCGCTTTTTTCCTGCCGCTTGCGCCGTGCTGCCGGGAGCCAGCATCACAGAACGCGCTACCAGACAACCTGGCAGTTGTCGAGATATGGCGCCCCCCGTCCTTTGCGTATACTGCAAGCTATGTTCGCCCATACTGCTTTGCGCCAGCGTTGCGCCAAATGGCTTTTCGCAACCGGTCTCTTTCTGTTGCTCGGTGCCTGCGTTGAAAAACCCAGCACCCTCGAGCGCGTGAAGGAGGACGGCGTGCTGCGCGTGATCACCCGCAACAGCCCGGCCACTTACTTCCAGGACCGCAACGGCGAAACCGGCTTCGAGTACGAGCTGGTCAAGCGTTTCGCCGACGATCTTGGCGTGAAGCTGGAGATCGAGACCGCCGACAACCTCGACGAATTGTTCGACGACCTGGGCAAACCGTCAGGCCCTGTGCTGGCAGCGGCCGGCCTGGTCAGCAGCGAACGGCGCAAGACCCAGGCAAGGTTCTCCCATCCTTACCTGGAAGTGACCCCTCAAGTCATCTATCGCAACGGCCGCTCGCGCCCCACCGCCCCCCAGGGCCTGGTCGGCAAGAAGATCATGGTGCTCAAAGGCAGCAGCCATGCCGACCAGCTGGCTGAATTGAAAAGGCGGTATCCGGGCCTGGAATACGAAGAGTCCGACGCGGTCGAGGTGGTCGACCTGTTGCGCATGGTCGATGAAGGGCAGATCGACCTGACCCTGGTCGACTCCAACGAACTGGCGATGAACCAGGTGTACTTCCCCAACGTGCGGGTAGCCTTCGACCTTGGCGAAACCCGCAACCAACGCTGGGCAGTGGCCCCAGGCGAAGACAACAGCCTGCTGAACGAAGTCAACGAGTTCCTCGACAAATCCCAGAAAAATGGCACGCTGCAGCGCTTGAAAGAGCGTTATTACGGCCACGTCGACGTGCTCGGTTACGTGGGCGCCTACACCTTTGCGCAGCATTTGCAGCAGCGCCTGCCCAAGTACGAAAAATACTTCAAGAGCTACGCCAAGGTTGAACAGGTGGACTGGCGCCTGCTGGCCGCGATCGGTTATCAGGAATCGCTGTGGCAACCGGAAGTCACGTCCAAGACCGGCGTACGCGGCCTGATGATGCTGACCCAGCGCACCGCCCAGGCGATGGGCGTGTTCAACCGCCTGGACCCCAGGCAGAGCATCAAAGGTGGCGCCAAATACTTCATGCTGGTCAAGCAGCAGCTCGATGACAGCATCAAGGAGCCAGACCGCACCTGGTTCGCCCTGGCGGCGTACAACGTCGGCAGCGGCCACCTTGAAGACGCGCGCACGCTGGCCAAACGGGAAAAGCTCAACCCGAACAAGTGGCTGGACGTGAAGAAGATGCTGCCGCGCCTGGCGCAGAAACAGTGGTACCGCCAGACCAAGTACGGTTACGCCCGGGGTGGCGAGCCGGTACATTTCGTGGCCAACATCCGCCGTTACTACGACATCCTCACCTGGGTGACCCAGCCGCAGTTGGAAGGCCAGGTGGCCGAGGGCAGCCTGCATGTGCCTGGCGTGAACAAGGACAAGCCGGCAGAGCAGTCGCCGCCGATGTGACGCTCAAGGCCCTATCGCCGGCAAGCCGGCTTCCACAGGGTCAGCGCCAGTCTTGTCGTTGCGCCGCACCTGTAGCTACCGGCTTGCCGGCGATGCGGCAAAAACAGGCTAGGCCTTGGCCCGCCGGGCCTTGAAGAAGTCGCTGAGGATCTGCCCGCATTCTTCAGCCAGTACCCCGCCCTCGAACATTACCCGATGGTTCAGAAAGCCCTGGCTGAAGAACTGCCCCTGGCTCTGCACGATGCCCGCCTTGGGCTCCAGCGCACCGTAGACCACCCGCGCCACCCGCGAATGCACGATCAACCCCGCGCACATGCTGCAAGGCTCCAGGGTCACGTACAAGGTGCTGCCCGGCAGCCGGTAATTGCTGGCGGATTTCGCCGCCGCACGGATGGCGACCATTTCGGCATGGGCACTGGGGTCGCTGTCGATGATAGGCCGGTTGAAGCCCTGCCCGATGACCTGGCCGTGCTGCACCAGCACCGCCCCCACCGGCACCTCGCCCAGCGCTGCACCTTGTGCAGCCAGGTCCAGGGCCAGGCGCATGAACGCCTGATCATGGCTGCGATCGATGATCTGTGGGCGCATCAGACCACCGCAATCGCGGCCATCAGGCCGGTTTCCATGTGGTCGATGACGTGGCAGTGGAACATCCAGGTACCTGGATTATCGGCCACCAGCGCCACCTGGGCCCGCTCGTTCTTGCCAAGCAGGTAGGTATCGGTGAACCACGGCTCGACGATCTTGTGCCTGTTGGAGGCAATCACCTTGAAGCTCATGCCATGCAGGTGAATCGGGTGCTGGTACTGGGTCATGTTCTTCAACTCGAAGATGTAGCTCTTGCCTTTTTGCAGCGTGGCGATCGGCCGGTCGGCGCAGGTCTTGTCGGTGATGTCCCAGGCCTGACCATTGATCTGCCACAGGCTAGGCGGCCTGCCATTGTCGGTGTTGACCGAAACCTTGCCCACCCATTCGAAATTGAAGTTCAGCTTTTCGGCATTCTCCAGGTCCGGCTCGGCCACCGGGTTCGGTGGCAAGGCAGGCGGCCAGTCGCTGGGCGCATCATTGCTGGGCACCGAGCGCAACGTGCCCAAGCGGACGAAGCCATCGCGCAGGGAAATTTCTTCACCTGCCTGGGGGATGCGGATCGCCAGACAGATACGCATGCCTGGCCCCAGCCAGTACTCGTCATCGAGCACACGCGGGGTGACCGGATTGCCATCGAGGGCATAGATTCTGGCCTCGTGATCACCGCCCTTGAGGTTCAGGCGATAGGTCCAGGTGTTGTCCAGGTTGAGCAGACGCAGGCGCACAACCTGCCCGGCCGGTAATTCGGTTACCGAATCAGCCTGGCCATTGATGGTGATCAGCCGGCCAGCGGTACCATTGCGCGCCGCTTCGCGGGGGATGCTGAACGGCAGCCAGGCACCCTGCTCGTCCACGTGCCAGTTCTTCAGGCTCAGCGTGCGCTCATGCAAAAAACCGCTGGGCTCGCGCTCCTCGACGATCAGTGGGCCGACCAGGCCGCGCCCGAGCTCTTCAGAGCTGCTGACGTGCGGGTGATACCAGTAACTGCCGGCGTCAGGCACGCGGAACTTGTAGTCGAAATACTCGCCCGGCTTGACCGGCAACTGCGACACATACGGCACACCGTCCATCTCCAGCGGCAGGCGGATGCCATGCCAGTGAATGGTGGTTTCCACCGGCAGGTGGTTGATGAAGCGCACCCGCAACCAGGTGCCCTGGCGGACCCGCAGCTCGGTACCGGGTGCCGACGGGCCGAAGGCCCAGGCCTCGGTCTTGAAGCCAGGCACGAGCTCGACCTCCAGAGGCGCCGCGATCAGTTCGTAGTCGTGCCCGGCATTCTCATCCTCGACCTTGCCCAGCCAGTACCGCGCTGCGCCTCCGGCGCCCAGGCCTACCACAACCAGGCCAGTGAGGCCCTTGAGCATTTGTCGACGGGTGAAGGACATCGGTGCGGGTACCTCGTTTGAGCGCAATCAAGCTGCCAGCACAGCTGGCGATGAAGGGCGAATACGATACACCTGCAAATGCGAAAGATTAAGTGAAGTCTCGTCGCAGGGGGCTCATCGCCCTTCCCAGATACGACGAGGGCGCCTTGCGGCGCCCTCGTGGCTCAACTCATTCCCACTCGATAGTGGCCGGCGGTTTGCTCGACACGTCGTAGGTGACGCGCGAGATACCGTCGATTTCGTTGATGATACGGCCGCTGACGGTCTCCAGCAGGTCGTAAGGCAGGTGCGCCCAGCGCGCGGTCATGAAGTCCACGGTCTCGACAGCACGCAGGGCCACGACCCAGGCGTAGCGACGGCCGTCGCCCACGACACCCACCGACTTCACCGGCTGGAACACCACGAACGCCTGGCTGGTCTTGTGGTACCAGTCGGCCTTGCGCAGCTCTTCGATGAAGATGTGGTCGGCGCGACGCAGAATGTCGGCGTACTCCTTCTTCACTTCACCGAGGATCCGCACACCCAGGCCTGGGCCTGGGAACGGGTGGCGGTAGACCATGTCGTACGGCAGGCCGAGTTCCAGGCCGATCTTGCGCACTTCGTCCTTGAACAGCTCACGCAGCGGTTCGACCAGCTTGAGGTTCATTTCCTCCGGCAGGCCACCCACGTTGTGGTGCGACTTGATCACGTGAGCCTTGCCGCTCTTGGCGCCGGCCGACTCGATCACGTCCGGGTAGATGGTGCCCTGGGCGAGGAACTGGATGTTTTCCAGTTTGCTGGCTTCGGCGTCGAACACATCGATGAAGGTACGGCCGATGATCTTGCGCTTTTTCTCCGGGTCGGCTTCGCCTTCCAGGTTGTCGAGGAACTGCTTCTCGGCATCGGCACGGATCACTTTCACGCCCATGTTCTCTTTGAACATGGCCATCACCTGATCGCCTTCGTGCAGGCGCAGCAGGCCGTTGTCGACAAAGACGCAGGTCAGCTGGTCGCCGATGGCGCGGTGCAGCAGCGCAGCGACCACCGAGGAATCGACACCGCCAGACAGGCCCAGCAGAACGTTGGCCGAGCCGACTTGCTGACGCACCTGGGCGATGGCGTCTTCGACGATGTTCGAAGGGGTCCACAGGGCTTCACAGCCACAGATGTCCTGCACGAAGCGGGACAGGATGCGACCGCCCTGCTTGGTGTGGGTCACTTCCGGGTGGAACTGCACGCCGTAGTAGCCGCGCGCGTCGTCGAACATGCCGGCGATCGGGCAGCTCGGGGTGCTGGCCAGGATGTTGAAGTTGCCCGGCATCTGGGTGACCTTGTCGCCGTGGCTCATCCACACGTCCAGGCCCAGTACGCCGTCGCCATCGACGTGGTCTTCGATGCCGTCGAGCAGGCGGCTCTTGCCGACCACGTCAACACGGGCATAACCGAACTCGCGCAGGTCCGAACCTTCGACCTTGCCGCCCAGTTGCTCGGCCATGGTCTGCATGCCGTAGCAGATGCCCAGCAGCGGTACGTTCAGGTCGAACACGGCCTGCGGAGCACGCGGGCTGTTGGCTTCGTGGACCGACTCGGGGCCGCCGGCGAGGATGATGCCGCGCGGGTTGAATTCGCGGATCGCTTCATCGTCCATGTCGAACGGATGCAGTTCGCAGTAGACACCGATCTCACGCACGCGGCGGGCGATCAGCTGGGTGTACTGAGAACCGAAATCGAGGATCAGGATGCGGTGAGCGTGAATGTCGAGGGCCATGACTCAATCTCTGGTGCAGCTGCAAGCGTCTAGCTGCGAGCTGCAAGTTGATCGGGGAAAACGCGGTAGCTGCTGCAACGCAACTACCGCTTGGAGCTTGCTACTTACCGCTGGAGGCTTCAGCCGACCCGGTAGTTAGGGGCTTCTTTGGTGATCTGCACGTCATGCACGTGGGACTCGGCCATGCCGGCACCGGTGATGCGCACGAATTCCGGCTTGGTACGCATCTCTTCGATGGTTGCGCTGCCGGTGTAGCCCATGGACGAACGCAGGCCGCCCATCAGCTGGTGGATGATCGCGGCCAGGGCGCCCTTGTACGGTACGCGGCCTTCGATACCTTCCGGCACCAGCTTCTCGGCACCGGCCGAGGAGTCCTGGAAGTAACGGTCGGAGGAGCCTTGCGCCTGCGCCATGGCACCCAGCGAGCCCATGCCGCGGTAGGCCTTGTAGGAACGGCCCTGGAACAGCTCGACTTCACCCGGAGCCTCTTCGGTACCGGCGAACATCGACCCCATCATCACGCAGGAAGCACCGGCGACGATGGCCTTGGACAGGTCACCCGAGAAGCGGATGCCGCCGTCGGCGATCAGTGGCACGCCCGTACCTTCCAGTGCGGCGGCAACGTTGGCGATGGCACTGATTTGCGGGACGCCGACACCGGCGACGATACGGGTGGTGCAGATCGAGCCTGGGCCGATACCGACCTTCACGGCGTCGGCGCCGGCTTCTGCCAGGGCCTTGGCCGCAGCGCCAGTGGCGATGTTGCCGCCGATCACCTGAACGTGCGGGTAGGTTTCCTTGACCCAGCGAACACGGTCGATCACGCCTTTGGAGTGGCCGTGGGCGGTATCGACGACAACCACGTCAACGCCAGCGGCAACCAGGGCAGCAACGCGCTCGCCGGTGTCCTTGCCGGTGCCGACCGCAGCGCCGACGCGCAGGCGACCCTGGTCGTCCTTGCTGGCCAGCGGGTAGGCCTTGGCCTTTTCGATGTCCTTGACGGTCATCATGCCCTTGAGGGTGAACTTGTCGTCGACGATCAGGACTTTTTCCAGGCGGTGCTTGTGCAGCAGCTCGCGGACTTCGTTCTTGTCGGCGCCTTCGCGCACGGTGACCAGGCGCTCTTTGGGCGTCATCACGTCGCGCACCTTGGCATCCAGGCGGGTTTCGAAGCGCACGTCACGGGAAGTGACGATACCGACCAGGTCGCCGTTCTCCAGCACCGGAACACCCGAGATGTTGTTCAGGCGGGTCAGGTCGAACAGGTCGCGCACAGTGGCGTCGGCGTCGATGGTGATCGGGTCCTTGACCACGCCAGCCTCGAACTTCTTGACCTTGCGGACTTCGCCGGCCTGCTGTTCGATGGTCATGTTCTTGTGGATGATGCCGATGCCGCCTTCCTGGGCCATGGCAATGGCCAGGCGCGCTTCGGTCACGGTATCCATGGCGGCGGAAACCAGAGGAATGTTCAGCTCGATGCCACGAGTCAAACGGGTCTTGAGACTGACTTCATTGGGCAGTACCTCGGAGTAGCCAGGTACAAGGAGGATATCGTCGAAAGTCAGGGCTTCTTGGCTGATACGCAGCATCGCGGGGGCTCCCGGGCGGGAAAAATGGAAGCGCGCCATTATACTCATCCACGGCGCGCCGCTCAATGCAAAATAAGGGCCTTCGGTCAGCGTTCTGGCAGTTTTACCTGCACCACCGCCACCGGCTGGTCCAGCCAGTCGGCGAAGCTGTCGAGAAAGGCCTGGGTAAACCCGGCCTCGCCCCAGTTGTTGAAGATGAACCCCAGGTTGGAAAAGGCACATGGCTGCAGGTAAATGAAGCCATTGATGTCGTCTTCGAAGCCGCACAACGGGCAGGTGAAGTTGTCACTCACCCCCGGCATCCACTCCTCCAGGCTTTCGAACAACGGTTCGCCCACCTCGCGCCGGCACTCGGGGCAGCCGGCTTCTTCGAGGAAACCCTCGGTGGGCGTATAGATGCAGCGTTTGAGCATCACTTCAAGGCCGTTCACCGGCACGCCGATCGGGAGTTGTTCCGGGTGCAGGGCGATTTTGCGCGCACCTTCGGCCAGGGCATGGCCCATGCGGTTGCCGGTGCGACCACAGGTGGTCAGTTGCTCCTCGACCACTTTTTCGCGCACCAGCCAGCGCAGGATGGCCCGGGCGCGGGCCTCGTGCACAGGTACGGTGGAAAGTTTAGGGACGATGATGCTCTGGGTGTTCATGGGCGAAACGGGCCTGGGGATTGCGGTGGTCGGGCAATTCTACCGTTCACGCGCCCAGGTAGCGACCTGGTCAGCGCAAGGCCGCAGGCGCCATCGCTGTAACAGCCGAGGCCTCTGTGCGCAACCACCTAGTCCAAGGCAAAATTGCCCCCTGCACTTGGCGCCCTCCCCCCACCCCCTTATCATGCCCCCATGATCAAAGACCCCTTCGAACGACTCGGCCTGGACCGCGAGGTCCTCACCGTCAGCCAGCTCAACGGCCGTGCCCGTGTGCTGCTGGAAGACGTGTTCCGCAGTGTCTGGGTGGAAGGCGAGATATCCAACCTCGCCCGCCCGGCCTCCGGCCACATGTACTTCACCCTCAAGGACAGCGGCGCCCAGGTGCGCTGCGCGCTGTTCCGGCAGAGCGCCACGCGGGTCCGCCAGGCCCTGCGTGATGGCCTGGCAGTGCGAGTGCGTGGCAAGGTCTCGCTGTTCGAAGGCCGTGGCGACTACCAGTTGATTCTCGACACGGTCGAACCGGCCGGTGACGGCGCCCTGCGCCTGGCCTTCGAGGCACTGAAGGAAAAGCTCGGGGCCGAGGGCCTGTTCAGTGCCGAACGCAAGAAGGCGCTGCCAGCCCACCCGCAACGCATTGGCATCATCAGCTCGCCCACCGGTGCGGTCATCCGCGACATCATCAGCGTCTTCGGCCGCCGCGCTCCGCAAGTCGAACTGAACCTGATCCCCACAGCGGTGCAGGGCCGCGAAGCCATCGCGCAGATCGTGCGCGCGATTCGCCTGGCCGACAGCCGCGGTTTCGATGCCCTGATCCTGGCCCGTGGCGGCGGGTCGCTGGAAGACCTGTGGTGCTTCAACGAAGAGGCCGTGGCGCGTGCAATCGCGGCCTGCGTCACACCGATCGTCAGCGCCGTGGGCCATGAGACCGACGTATCGATCAGCGACTTCGTTGCCGATGTGCGCGCCCCTACGCCCTCAGCCGCTGCCGAGCTGCTTGCCCCCGATAACAGCGGGCTGCAGCAGCGCCTTGAAGGGTTGCAGCGGCGCCTGCTGCTGCGCATGCAGAACCGCCTGGCCCACGACCGCCTGCGCCTGGAATCGCTGACCCGGCGCCTGCGCCACCCCGGCGAGCGCTTGCGCCAGCAGGCCCAGCGCCTGGACGACCTGGACATGCGCCTGCGCCGCGCGTTCCTGCAGGGCCTCAACCAGCGCCGCGAACGCCTGGCGCGCCTGGACACCCGCCTGGCCGCGCAACATCCGGGGCGCACGCTGAAACTGCTCAGCCAACGCCTGGACAGCCTCGCCGAGCGCCTGCCGCGGGCCATGCGCGAGGTGCTCAAGGACCGTCGCCAGCGCTTTCAGGCGCAACTGCAGACGCTGCAAGTGGTCAGCCCATTGGCGACCCTGGCACGCGGCTACAGCATCCTGCTCGACGAGCATGGCCAAGCCATCCGCAGTGCCGAGCAAACCCGCAACGGCCAGCGCCTGACAGCCCGCCTGAATGAAGGCGAATTGCAGGTGCGCGTCGAGGACAACCACCTGACTCCGGTCACCCTTTCCCTACTGGACTGACACATGCCCCGCCTGTTCGCCCCTCTGCTTGCCCTATCCCTGTTGTTGCTGGCTGGCGGCGCCCAGGCCAGCTACATCACCCGCACCCTGAACAAACCTGTCCCGGGTGGCGTTGCCGTGGTCGATCTGGGCCCGGCGGCCACAGCGCCGAGCGCCCGCTTCGACGGCAAGCCGGTGCTGGTGGTCAAAGAGCAGGACAACTGGCTGGCCATCGTCGGCATTCCACTGACGCAAAAGCCCGGCACGGCCGTGCTGTCCCAAGGCGGGCGCACCCTGCCGTTCAGCGTCGGCACCAAGAAGTACCCCGAGCAGCACATCACCCTGAAGAACAAGCGCCAGGTCAACCCCAACCCCGCCGACCTCAAGCGCATCGACCGTGAACTGGCCGAGCAGATCAAGGCCTACCGCAGCTTCAGCCCCAACCTGCCGAGCAACCTGATCCTCGACAAGCCGGTCAGCGGCCCACTGTCGAGCAAGTTCGGCGTACGCCGCTTCTTCAACGGTGAAGAGCGCAACCCGCATGCGGGGCTGGATTTCGCGGTGCCAGCCGGCACGCCGATCAAGACACCGGCCAATGGCAAGGTGATTCTGGTGGGCGATTATTTCTTCAATGGCCGCACGGTGTTCGTCGACCATGGGCAGGGCTTCATCAGCATGTTCTGCCACATGTCGAAGATCGACGTGAATGTCGGCCAGCAGCTGCGCCGCGGGGATGTGGTGGGCAAGGTTGGGTCGACCGGGCGGGCGACCGGGCCGCACATGCACTGGAACGTTAGCCTGAATGATGCGCGGGTGGATCCGGCCATCTTCATTGGGGCGTTCCAACCTTGATCCGTAGCGCCTTCATCGCCGGCAAGCCGGCGATGGGGCCCGCCCTTTTGCACCCCTTGGCTTGATTTGCGCAATCAAAAAATACCGCGCAACAGGTATAAAGCTTGAGACAAATAACCGCCATAAAATCTCGCCATAAAGATTTTTTTAAGCATTTATCTCAATTTTTCGGCAGCCCTTGCCATCCCTCACCCCACTGGTTAGGGTTGAAGGCATGAAAACCTCCAGCACCCTCATCCTGCTCCGACAACATCGCAGCCTCTGCCTGGTCAGCGCCCGACTACCAGGCTGATCGCGTCGCCTCGCCTCTTCATCTCGTTATCGCTCGGCAGGCCCGATCTCGGCCGCACACAAAAGGATTGCTTCCATGACCATGCTCAAAGACCCTTCGAAGAAGTACCGCGCCTTCCCGACCATCGACCTGCCAGACCGTACCTGGCCGTCGAAGACCATCACCGAAGCGCCGATCTGGTGCAGCTCGGACCTGCGTGATGGCAACCAGTCGCTGATCGAGCCGATGGACTCGGAGAAGAAGCTGCGGTTCTGGAAGACCTTGGTGCAGGTTGGCGTGAAGGAAATCGAAGCCTCGTTCCCGTCCGCCTCGCAGACCGATTTCGACTTCGTGCGCACCTTGATCGAAGAGGGTCACATCCCGGATGACACCACCATCCAGGTGCTCACCCAGGCCCGTGAAGACCTGATCGCGCGTACTTTCGAATCGCTGCGCGGGGCCAAGAAGGCCATCGTCCACCTGTACAACGCCACCAGCCCGTCGTTCCGCCGCATCGTCTTCAACCAGGACAAGCAAGGCGTGAAGGACATCGCGGTGAACGCGGCCAAGCTGTTCGTCAAGTACGCCGCCCAGCAGCCGGAAACCCAGTGGACGTTCCAGTACTCGCCGGAAACCTTCAGCGCGACGGAGCTTGAGTTCGCCAAGGAAGTCTGCGACGCAGTCATCGAAGTGTGGAACCCGACGCCAGAGCACAAGGTCATCCTCAACCTGCCGGCCACCGTGGAAGTTGCCACGCCGAACATCTACGCCGATCAGATCGAGTGGTTCTGCCGCAACATCAGCCGCCGCGACAGCGTGATCATCAGCCTGCACTGCCACAACGACCGTGGCACCGGCATCGCCGCCACAGAACTGGGCCTGATGGCCGGTGCCGACCGTGCCGAGGGCTGCCTGTTCGGTAATGGCGAGCGTACCGGCAACGTCGACCTGGTGACCCTGGCACTGAACCTCTACACCCAGGGCATCGACCCGCAACTGGACTTCTCCGACATCGACGGCGTGCGCAAGGTGGTCGAAGAGTGCAACCAGCTGCCGGTTCACCCGCGTCATCCGTATGTCGGTGACCTGGTACACACTGCGTTCTCCGGCTCGCACCAGGACGCCATCCGCAAGGGCTTCGCCAAGCAGCAAGAAGGCGAGCTGTGGGAAGTGCCGTACCTGCCGATCGACCCGGCCGACATCGGCCGCAGCTACGAGGCCGTGATCCGCGTCAACAGCCAGTCGGGCAAAGGCGGCATCACCTACCTGCTCGAGCAGGAGTACGGCATCAGCCTGCCGCGCCGCATGCAGATCGAGTTCAGCCAGGTGGTGCAGGGTGAAACCGACCGCCTTGGCCTGGAAATGACCGCGCAGCAGATCTACAGCCTGCTGCACAAGGAATACCTCCAGGCCAACAGCCCGTACGCACTGGTCAGCCACCGCCTGCAGGAAGAAAACGGCCATAGCGCCGTGGAAGTGGAAGTCGCCGGTGAAGGCGAAACTACCCTGCACTGGCGCGGCAAGGGCAATGGCGCCCTCGAAGCCCTGGTAGCCGGCCTGCCGGTTGCGGTGGAGATCATGGACTACAACGAGCACGCTATCGGTGCCGGCACCAACGCCAAGGCCGCGGCCTACATCGAACTGCGCGTGGCCGGTGGCCGCCCGGTGCACGGCGTGGGTATCGATGAGAACATCACCACTGCCAGCTTCAAGGCACTGTTCAGCGCGCTGAACCGCTCGCTGAGCCAGCAAGAGGCCAAGGCTGCGTAACTTGCCCCCCCCAAAAAAGCCCGCATCTGTGATGCGGGCTTTTTTTTACCCTGGATTCACCAGCTGGACTGTCAGCCAGCTTAAACAACAGTTTAAGAAAAATCAGGCCCGTCAGTCAGTATGAGGACTACCCATTTTCACTTTCAACGAAGCGACTGCCATAGGTGCGAGCCCTAACCCTACGGGCACAAGACCCGCAAGTATGGCTACAGCACTGCCAAAAGAACTGCTTATCAACCCTGCCAATGGGACAGAAAGCAGCATCGAAACTTTGAAGAGTGCACTGGTAATTCCGGTGACTCTGCCAAGCAAATCCGCGGGTACCAGCGCCTGTCTCAATGTCCAAGCTGTAATGATCACATAGGCCCCAAAGAAGCCCACGAAAAAGGCCGACACATAGTAAGACTCAACCGTTCCTAGTCCAAGTGGCGACACCCCTGATGCAGCCATTCCAGCACTGCATGTACACACAGCAATGCGGGTATTTAATGCACGCATCATCCTCGGTGCGACTAATCCGGAAAAAATGGAACCCAAAGCATATGAAACCAAAAGGAATGGTGTTTCGCTGATATTGAATACCCCACTGTCCGCAGCACTCAGGAGCACGAAAAAAAGATAAATAGCTGTGAAGGCATTATTGCCCACGACGATATAAACAACATGCACCAGCGGCTTGTTTTGCACAAGCGCCCTATAGCTGGAGATAAAGGAAGTGGGGACAACCGGGGCGATGCGAGGCGGGAGTTCGAAAGAGGAGTAGCGATACAGAAAACTTGAAAGCAAAAAACAAATGGAAGCACCATAAAATACTACCGCCGGATTTTGCAACATCAAAAAATATGAGACGGCGACGGGCGATAGGATGAGCGCACAGTGCTCGACGATAAGTAATCGTGCATTCATGCGCGGGAGTAAATCTTTATGGAGGATACGGGGTATCAGGCAAGCACGAAGATTGCTGAGTATATATATCCCGATGGAAATCACACTTAATAGAACAAACGTCTCTAACAACGTCCATCCCCCTCGCCGAATCGCATACAACGCCACATCACAGCATAGCCCCAGCGCGACCAAGAAACCTAAGGCTCGCGAGCGAACTCCATCCACAAGTCTCCCAGCCCAATAACCAAAGGCAACTGGACCTAAATAAACGGTCGCTCTTAGCAGCGCTGAGAAAACTTCATCCCCCGACCCACTTAGCCTGCTTAGCGGTACGTAGATAAAAATCACCTGCGCTGCACACGCCTCGACAAAGAAAGCAAGAAGCAGACATGTTATCGCCTTTGATTGATTGTTCATAATTAACTAGTTACAAATCAATCAACGAAGCGTAAATCGCGGCCAATCTACCGTCAACCAGCAGATTAGGTTGAATTGTCACCTGACAGTGACAATTTTATCTATGGAAGAGCAAATGTAAAAAAAACATACAGAGCATTGAATTTTTCACCAAGTGCGACTAAGACTGAATCAGCAACTCATCCACAACAACAAAAGACGGAGTTTGTGATGTCAAGAAAAAAAACTGTAGGAAGTTTCCGAAAACTATTATTCAACGGCAGGCTCGACCTGATTCTGGAGGCCCACAATGGGCTCTCCGCTAGAATAGTCGAGGAGACGGGCTATCCAGCTATTTGGGCGTCGGGACTCGCTATTTCCTCAGCGATGGGGCTTCGCGATTGCAATGAGGCATCATGGAGTCAGGTCATGGAGGTCGCTCAATGCATAGCTGACGCAGTAAATATCCCTGTTCTTTTCGACGGAGATTCAGGCTTCGGTAATTTCAATAATGTAAGGCACATAGTTAAGCGCCTGTCGCACTATGGGATAGCTGGAGTTTCTTTAGAAGACAAACAGTTTCCTAAAATGAACTCGTTCGTCAGCCATGAGCACGCACTTAGTAGCGTGGATGAATTTTGCGGAAAGATTAAAGCTGCGCAGGATTCGAAACGGGACGATGACTTTATTGTTATCGCTCGTACAGAAGCATTGGTAGCCGGAATGAGTGTCCAGGCGGCTTTGAAACGAGCGGAGCAGTACTACGAAGCAGGTGCCGATGGAATTTTTATACACTCCAAAGAGACAGACGGATTCGACATATTGGAATTCAGTAAGTGCTGGGCAGGACGCTACCCTTTGATAGTTGCCCCAACAACCTATAAAAACGTGTCGACGGAGCTACTACAGGAAGTTGGGGTCTCGGTGTATATATGTGCAAACCAAATGATGCGGGCCTCATTGCTTGCAATGCGAAATGCAGCAGCACAAATTCAGGCAGACAATAGCATCTGCAACATCGACAATAACATCTGTTCGCTCTCCGAAGTATTTCAACTTTTGGACTACGACGAACTAAAGGATGCGGAGCTGATTTATGCTCGACAAGAAAGCTAGCATGCGGGCTGCCTGCCACATGCTCAAAACAATCATGCTTGAATGTAAAAAAGTAAAGCTTAGCAACGGCGAGACACTCTTGGAGCACTCGCTTTGGAGTGCTCACCAGGCATTGACTGAGGGCTGTGCGGAAGAACTGATTGTCGCAGCGTTGTTCCACGACATTGGCCATTTCCTATGCAACAGTGACCCAGAAATGACTCCATATGAAAAGGACTGCCAGCATGCTGATCTGGGTGCCCAATGGCTAAACCGATGGTTCCCTCAGTCAGTCTGCATCCCCATTCAATTCCATATTGATGCAAAGCGATACTTAATCACCGTTAATGAAAACTACAACGATCAACTGAGTTCGGGATCACTGTCAAGCTTACTTAACTAAGGGGGACGTATGACAAGCGAAGAAATCTTGGCATTTCAAAACCAGCCATACCACCATGACGCGCTATCCATCCGAAAATTTGATGACACGCCGTATGACAATGGATTCGTGAATGCGTATTCAAGGTATGAAAAAATCATCATGGCCGTAATGAGGTGATGAATGAAAAGGACAATATTGGATGCTCATGTGCATCTGCTCATGTGGAAGCAGCAAGCAGAGCCGGATTGGAACTCAGTGAGCCAGACGCTGAAAGTAGCAAACTTTAATGAACTCGATGCAATCCGCATCACCGAACACATCGAAGCTGATGCTTACGAAAAACTGATGCTGGGTCTATTCTGCAGCAATCGCCTCGGTGGTAGCACGCAGGGAGATGGCTCAGTTATTTGTAACGGTGTCCTTGTGTTACCCGGTGCAGAGCTACATCTCGCGAACAATATGAACATTGGCGTGCATGCTGACCTGGAAACACTGCTGAGTCTTGATCGACGAGCGAGCGCGTATACCCTGGATACGCTTCATGGACTGCTAGAGAAGCGAGGCAGACCTTTTAAACTAGTAGCCCACCATATTTTTTGGCCAGGTAAGACATGCTCAGATCTTGAAGCTTTAAAACGCTGCATAAACGCGATCGAGGTCCCGGCCAAAGACCTCACTAACATACATAAATTCTTGACATTAGCATCGACATTAAATCTCGACACTACAGGAGGGTCTGACTCTCACTCATTCATATCCATAGGCGCTTGTAAAACACTTATAAATGAAGATAACACGCACAGTCCACTCACCCTGAAAAAATGGCTGCACAGCCATCACACAACGCACGAACCGGATCGCGACGCATCGCACTGGCAATTCAAAAACGTCGGGCAAAAAAAAGGGCGCCGACCAAGCGCCCCATAAGCCGTAAAGCACACAACAAATTCAGTATCAGTCCAGCAAAGCCATCGCCTCGGCGCTACACGCTTCGATCCGCGCCCAGTCGCCGTTCTTGATCCAGCTGCTGTCGAGCATCCAGGTTCCGCCCACGCACATCACATTGGGCAGCGCCATGTAGTTGCGCACGTTGGCCGGGTTGACCCCACCGGTAGGACAGAATCGAATATCACCGAACGGGCCACCAAAGGCCTTGATCGCTGCCACGCCGCCACTGATTTCCGCCGGGAACAGCTTGAAGCGGCGGTAACCCAGGGCATACCCCATCATGATTTCCGAAGGCGTGCTGATGCCCGGCAACAATGGGATATCGCTGTCCACCCCAGCCTCGAGGATGTCCTGGGTGATCCCCGGGGTCACGACAAACTGCGCGCCAGCGGCTTCAACCGCGGCAAACATGCCGCGATCGAGCACCGTACCGGCGCCGACACACAGGTCCGGACGCTGCTCACGCAGCACCTGGATAGCCTTCAGGCCATACTGCGAGCGCAGGGTTACTTCCAAGGTGCGGATACCACCAGCGGCCAGGGCATCGGCCAGCGGCAGGATGTCTTCCTCACGGGCGATGGTGATCACCGGCAGGATGCGCGCCGCCCCACAGATCGCATCGATCCGGGCGGCTTTCTCGGCCATCGAGAGCAGAGGCTGGGGGCGTTCAAGGGTGGTCATGACAGTGGATCCTTTGCTCATGGGCACCAGTAGATGTCCAAGGGGTCGTGAAGAAAGGCGCGAATCGGCATTTCATTGAGGTCGTTGCCCGCCAGCGCGGCGCGCAGGGTAGCGAGTTTGCCCGGGCCCTGCACGGACAGCGCGATGAACGCGGCGCTGGCCAGCAGGGAACGGGTCAGCGAAAGGCGCTGGTGCGGCACGCTCGGCGCCAGCAACGGCAGGCAGCGGCGCGTGCTGTTCAGGTCCAGGCCTTCGGCCAGATTCGGGCTGCCGGGGAACAGCGAAGCGGTATGACCATCGTCGCCCATGCCCAGTACCAGCACGTCGATGGCCGGCAGATCGGCCAATGCCTGGTCGGCTTGGGCGGCCGCCGCGTCGAGGTTCTCGGCCTGCTGATACAGCCCGATAAAACGAGCCTTGGCAGCGCCTCCCTGGAACAAATGGCGGGCCAGCAAACCGGCATTGCTGTCGGCGTGCTCAACCGGCACCCAGCGCTCGTCGGCCAGGCTGACGGTGACCTTGGACCAGTCCAGGGCCTCGGTCGCCAGCTTCTCCAGGAACGGCACCGGGCTGCGGCCGCCGGACAACACCAGGCAAGCCCGCCCTTTCGCGGCGATGGCTGCGCGCAAGCGCTCGGCCACATCAGCCGCCAATGTTGCCGAAAGTACGCGGGCATCATTCAGCTGATGCGCCTTGACCGATGTCGGCAAATTCAATTCAGATATCCCCATACCACGCCCTCCCATCACGTGTAATCAGTGCGATCGAGCTCATCGGCCCCCAGGACCCAGCCGCATACGGCTTGGGCGCATCGCCGGCGCTTTGCCAGCCCGCGATCAACTGGTCGCACCACTTCCAGGCATATTCGATTTCATCCTTGCGCACGAACAGGTTCTGGTTGCCGCGCATCACCTCGAGCAGCAGGCGTTCGTAGGCATCCGGAATCCGCGCGGTGCGCCAGGTGTCGGAAAAATTCAGTTGCAAGGGGCCGCTGCGCAGTTGCATGCCTTTGTCCAGGCCCTGCTCCTTGGTCATCACACGTAGAGAGATGCCTTCACTCGGCTGCAGGCGGATGATCAGTTTGTTGCCGACCTGCAAGCGCTGCTCCGGGGCGAAGATGTAGTGCGGCGTCTCCTTGAAGTGGATGACGATCTGCGACAGCTTCTGCGGCATGCGCTTACCGGTACGCAGGTAAAACGGTACCCCCGACCAACGCCAGTTACGAATATCGGCACGCAGGGCGACGAAGGTTTCCGTGTCGCTCTGGGCGTTGGCGTTGTCTTCCTCCAGGTAACCCGGCACCGGCTTGCCGTCGCTGTAGCCGGCGATGTACTGGCCGCGCACCACGCGGGTACTCAAGCCCTCGCCAGTGATCGGGGCAAGGGCCTTGAGCACCTTGACCTTCTCGTCGCGGATGCTGTCGGCTGAAAGCTCGCTGGGCGGGTCCATGGCGATCAGGCACAACAGCTGCAGCAGGTGGTTCTGAATCATGTCGCGCAGCTGGCCGGCCTTGTCGAAATAGCCCCAACGGCCTTCGATGCCGACCTTCTCGGCCACGGTGATTTCCACGTGGGAGATCGAGTTCTGGTTCCACTGGGTTTCGAACAGGCTATTGGCGAAGCGCAGGGCAATCAGGTTCTGCACCGTCTCCTTGCCCAGGTAATGGTCGATGCGGTAAACACGGCTTTCCGGGAAGAACCGCGCCACGGCGTCGTTCACCCGGCGCGATGACTCAAGATCGTGCCCGATGGGCTTTTCCAGCACCACCCGGGTGCGCGCGGCAAGGCCCGCCTTGTCGAGGTTTTCGCAGATTGCGCCATACACGGCCGCCGCAGTGGCGAAATAGGCAATCAACGGCAGCCCGGCAGGTGCCTGCTCAGCCAGGGCCTGGTAGCCCTCCGGCTGCAGGAAGTCCAGGTGCTGGTAACTCAGACGCCCCAGAAAACGCGCCAGCGCCGCAGGCTCCAGATCAGCCTCCGCCACGTGCTTGCGCAGATGGGCCTCGATGGTATTCAGGTGCTCCTGTACGCTGCCAGGCTCGCGTGCCAGCGCCAGCAGGCGAGTATCGGCGTGCAGCAAATTGGCGCGGTCGAGCTGGTAGAGCGCAGGAAACAGCTTGCGCAATGCCAGGTCGCCCAAGGCGCCAAACAGGGCAAAGGTGCAAGGTTCAACACTGATCGCAGCCATGATGTTGGTTCTTTCCTAAAGTTGGCCTAGGAATACCGCTTTCACATACGGTTTTCAAGAGAAAATGTAGTAAAAACCACAACATTACACACAAGTGTTACAGATAAGTGGTGCGCCACCCGCACCGACAGTACGATAGACGACTGTGCAAAAAGCCTGCTGCTCCGCCAGCCGGCTGTCTTCTCGACCCAAGGACACACCCATGGACCGCGTGCGAAACCTCCTGGAGCAGATCCAGGGACGCCTCGACGAGCTGAACAAGGCCGAACGCAAAGTCGCCGAAGTCATCCTGCTCAACCCGCAACAAGCCACCCGTTTCAGCATTGCCGCACTGGCCCAGGCGGCCAAGGTCAGCGAACCGACCGTCAACCGCTTCTGCCGCTCGTTCGGCGTCAGCGGTTACCCCGAGCTCAAGCTGCAGCTGGCGCAAAGCCTCGCCAGTGGTGCGGCCTATGTCAGCCGCGCGGTCGAGGCCGATGACGATCCTGCAGCCTACACCCAGAAGATCTTTGCCAGTGCAATCGCCTCGCTCGACAGCGCCTGCCAGCAGCTTGACCCGCAGCAGGTCAGCCGCGCCGTGGACATGATGATCCAGGCCCGGCAGATCCACTTCTTCGGCCTGGGCGCGTCCGCCCCGGTAGCCCTGGACGCCCAACACAAGTTTTTCCGCTTCAACCTCGCCGTCTCGGCCCACGCCGACGTGCTGATGCAGCGCATGCTGGCTTCGGTGGCTCACACTGGCGATCTGTTCGTGATCATCTCCTACACCGGGCGCACCCGCGAACTGGTGGAGGTAGCGCGCCTGGCCCGTGAAAACGGCGCCTCGGTGCTCGGCCTGACCGCCGCCGGCTCCCCCTTGGCCCAAGCGTGCAGCCTCAGCCTGCACATCCCGCTACCGGAAGACACCGACATCTACATGCCGATGACGTCGCGGATCATCCAGCTTACCGTGCTCGATGTGCTCGCCACCGGGATGACCCTGCGCCGCGGTGTGGACTTCCAGCCGCACCTGCGCAAGATCAAGGAAAGCCTCAACGCCAGCCGCTACCCGATCGAGGACGACGAACTCAACTGAGCCGGTGCGCCTGCAGCCGTAAATGGGCGCGCTGCCCCGGCGCCAGGCTCAGGCCTTCACCGCTGCCGCTGGCCGCCTCGACACAGACGAAACCCTGGCACTCGCGCCCGCTCACCCCCATCAACGGGCGGTTGCCGGGGTGCCAGACCACGGTATCGTCACTGTCACCCGTATCGATGCACAGTTCTCGCTGCCAGGCCGGGTCCTGCAGCTGTACGCGCGGCGTGCCGGGATAGACCTTCTGGCAGCCGCCCTTGAGCTTCAACGCGCCGTCTTCGCGGCAGGCTTGCCGGCTCAGACGGTCATAGCCTTGGATATCTTCAAGCCCGGACAGCGCTATCTCGGAAACGTCGCTGATACGCCAGTAGGCCAGCAGTGCATGGCTCAACTGGCAGGGTTCGCTGTCCTGGTGCTCGGTACTCAAGCTCAGTTCCATGCGGCTGCCCAGGCGAGCATGCAGGTCGACCTGCCAGTCGCACAAGTCCAGGCGCCACTTCAGGCTCACGCCCTCCTCGTCCTCACGGCTGTCCACCAGCTTCCAGTCCAGCAGGCGCGCCCAGCCGTGGGCAGGCCACAGGTCCTCGCTGGGGTGGCGACCATACCACGGCCAACACACCGGCACGCCCCCACGGATCGCCCCCACCTGCGGCCACTGCTCGGCACACCACAACCAGGGCCGCTCACCGGCCGGCTGGAAGTGCAGCAGTTGCGCACCCTGGCGGCTGAACACCGCCTGGCAACGGGGGTGGTCAATGATCAGCACATCGCGCTGCTGGTAACGCTCCCACTCGAATGTCGGCCTGGGCCGCTGTGCGGTAAAGAAGCGATGTAGCGGATGTTCAGGCATGGTTCCAAGCTCTTGTTGTTTGAGATAGCGCTGTCTCGGCCTATCCCCGACAACCACTGCAAGCCAGTGGATGCCGGGAGCCGTTTTTGGATTGGCGTAAATTTACAACAAACAGGCTCAGAATGACGACTGAATCTTCAAACCAGCGACCAGCGCGTTGTCCACCTCGTCCACCCCGCCGGGGCTCTTGATGTACTGAATGTTCGGGCGAACGGTCAGCCAGTTGGTGACGTGGAAGCCGTAATAGAGCTCGGCGTTGTATTCGGTACGCTGCAGCGGCACGAAGCCCGGGTTGTCGTAGTCATTTATGCCACTCTGGGCATTGAGCTGTTCGGCACGTTTTTTCACGTCATCGTTGACGTGGATGCGGGCGATACCAAAGCCGATATCGTCCTTGGGCCGCGCATCGAAGGCGCCTTTGTAGACCAGCCCTACCTGCTGGTAGTTATCGACCACGTTGGTCGCTTTGTCATGCACGGTGAAGTTGGCGAACAGGCTCAGACCGCGGCTGGTGTCGCCACCATGGGCGGTGACCTGCTGCTGCGCAACCACCCACCAGCCATGCTTGCTGGAGTGTGACTTGAAGCCGGCGCCGCTGATCCCTTGCGGGTTGCCATTGACGTCCTCGTAGACGTCTTCGGCATCAGCCGTGCTGTAGTAGTAGCCCAGGCGGTACTCGCCCGGCAGGCCGTTGACGTGCGGTGACCACACCGCCTCCACCGGCAGGATCGCGCCCTTGGTGCCGCTGCCGCTGAGCTTGAAGCCGTTGCCGGTTTCCAGGTTGGAAGGGTTCTGCTCGAACGCGCCGACCTGCACGAAGAACTCCGGCGTGATGTTGTACTTGACCCGCAACGCCCACTGGCTGACCGGCCAGTTGTACCAGATGCCGCCGACCCAGTTGCCCACCTGCGATCCACAGAAGGCCAGGTTCTGGAAGTCACAGGGGAAGCTGTTGAAGTCCTCGCCTTCGCCGAACCGGCCGAATTTCACATCCAGGGCACCGTCGAAGTACTTCTGCTTGATCCACATCTGGGTCAGGCGCCAGGTCTGGCCGCGCCCCCATACCTCCTGCACCGAACTGAACTGGCCGGCCCGCGGGTCGCTGATGCGGTCATTGGAAAGGTTGCGGCCACTTCGCTCGGTGATCGCCAGTTTGAACTCGGCATCGTGCCAGCCAAAGATCTTCTGCAGGTCCAGATGCGCGCCGAGGGCGAACTGGTCGCTGTAGCGCGCGGTCTTGTCGTCGTTGTAGCCGCCATTGAGGTTACCGGCGACCTCACCCACATAGTCGAGGGTGAAGTCGTAGCCTTTTTCCAGCAGCTCGGTACGGGTTCCCCCCCAGTCGCCGGTCATCCATTTCGATTCGCTGGAGAAGGCCTCGGCGGCCTGAGCTCCACTGCTCCCAACCATGGCCAGCAGGGCCAGCGAGCCCAAGGTCCTTATGCGATTGCGCTGTTCCATCCCTTTGCGTCCTCTTTTTCTTATTGATGGTGTCGACGATTCAACGGCTCTTGAGGTGAGTCACGTTGTCCTTCACTGAAACGTTGGCAGTATTCAAGTCCAGGCGTTCGCCGCTGGCGGCGTCAAACAGCAGCACCCGAGCCGGGTCGAACTGCAGGTTAAGGCTGTCACCAACTCGGCACGCCACATCCGGCGCCAGGCGGCAGCACACTTTGGTCTGGTTGAGGGTGATGAAGACCAAAAGGTCGGGGCCGGTGGGTTCGGTTACCTGCACCTCGGCGCGAATGCCCGGCAGGCCATTGCCCTCGCCGGTACCCAGGCTGATCTGCTCCGGGCGGATGCCGAGGATGACCTCGCGCCCGTCGAGTTCGTCGACGGCCATGCCCAACGGCAGCTCGCACCGTGCCTGGCCGCTGTCGAGCAGGGCCAGCAGGCGCCCGTCCTGCCTGGCCAGGCGCACCGGAATGAAGTTCATCGGTGGTGAGCCGATGAAGCTGGCGACGAACTGATTGGCCGGGTCGTTGTAGATCTGTTGCGGGGTACCGAACTGCTGAATGATGCCGTCCTTCATCACCGCAACCTTGTCGCCCAAGGTCATGGCCTCGATCTGGTCGTGGGTGACATAGACCGTGGTGGTTTTCAGTCGCTGGTGCATCAGTTTCATTTCCGTGCGCATCTCGACGCGCAGCTTGGCGTCGAGGTTGGACAACGGTTCGTCGAACAGGTAGATCTTCGGCCGCCGCGCCAACGCGCGGCCCATCGCCACCCGCTGCTGCTGGCCACCGGACAACTGCGCCGGCTTGCGTGCAAGCAGGTGTTCGATCTGCAACAACTTCGCCACACGGGCCACTTCCTCGTCGATCGCGGCCTGCGGCATCTTGCGGATCTTCAGGCCAAATTCGATGTTCTCGCGCACGCTCATGGTCGGATACAGCGCGTAGGACTGGAACACCATGGCGATGTCACGATCCTTGGGGCTCATGCCACTGACATCCTGATCATCGATGAGAATCGCGCCGCCGGTGATGTTTTCAAGGCCCGCGATGCAGTTCATCAACGTCGATTTACCGCAGCCCGAAGGGCCGACCAAAATCAGGAATTCGCCGTCCTTGATCGACAGCTGAATGTCCTTGAGGGTGTCCGGCAGGCCGCTGCCGTAGGTCTTGTTCACATTACGAAGTTCAAGCGTTGCCATGACTTACCCCTTGACCGCGCCGGCTGTAAGCCCGCGAACGAAATACTTGCCTGCCACCACGTAGACCAGCAGGGTTGGCAGGCCGGCGATCATCGCCGCCGCCATGTCGACGTTGTACTCCTTGGCCCCGGTGCTGGTATTGACCAGGTTGTTCAACGCCACGGTGATCGGTTGCGAATCGCCGCTGGAGAACACCACGCCGAACAGGAAGTCGTTCCAGATCTGGGTGAACTGCCAGATCAGGCAGACCATGATGATGGGTGTCGACATCGGCAGGATGATGCGGCGGAAAATGGTGAAGAACCCGGCACCGTCCAGGCGTGCGGCCTTGACCAGCGCATCGGGAATGCTCACATAGAAGTTGCGGAAGAACAGCGTGGTAAAGGCCAGGCCATAGACCACGTGCACCAGCACCAGCCCGCTGGTGGTGCTGGCCAGGCCCAGTTTGCCGAGGGTGAACGAGGCTGGCAGCAACACGGTCTGGAACGGCAAAAAGCAACCGAACAACAGCAGGCCGAAAAACAACTGGGACCCACGGAAACGCCACATCGACAGCACATATCCGTTGAGTGCACCAATGGCGGTCGAGATCAGCACCGCTGGCACGGTGATCATGATCGAGTTCCAGAAATAGCCGCTGACCGTGCCCCAGGCCTTGACCCAACCGATGCCGCTGACCACGGTCGGCCAGCTCAGCAAGTTGCCGGTACTGATGTCCTCCGGGGTTTTGAAGCTGGTCAGCAGCATCACCACAAGCGGCACCAGGTAAAGCAGCACGGCGATCAGCAACACCGCGTGGATGGCGATGCGGCTGATGCTTGGCAGCGGTTTTTCGATGGGGCTATGCATGGCGTTTGCTCCGCAGCTCCGAGTACAGGTAAGGCACGAGAATCGCCAGGATCGCCCCGAGCATGAGGATGGCGCTGGCCGAGCCCATGCCCATCTGGCCGCGGCTGAAGGTGAACGAGTACATGAACATGGCCGGCAGGTCGGACGAGTAGCCCGGGCCACCGGCAGTCATTGCGGCCACCAGGTCGAAGCTTTTGATCGCAATGTGCGAGAGGATCATCAGCGAACTGAAGAACACCGGGCGCAGGCTCGGCAGCACCACGGTCCAGTAGATGCGTGGCAGGCTTGCACCATCCATCTGTGCAGCACGGATGATCGACTGGTCGACCCCGCGCAGGCCGGCAAGGAACATCGCCATGATGAAACCCGAGGCTTGCCACACGGCGGCGATGACCAGGCAGTACACCACGCGGTCGGGGTCGATCAGCCAGTCCAGGCGGAACCCTTCCCAGCCCCAGTCACGCAACAGCTTGTCCAGGCCCATGCCTGGGTTGAGCAGCCATTTCCAAGCGGTACCGGTGACGATCATCGACAGGGCCATGGGGTACAGGTAGACCGTGCGGATGAAACCTTCGCGGCGGATGCGCTGGTCGAGCAGCACCGCCAGCAGTACGCCGATGGCGAGGCTGATACCGATGAACAGCCCGCCGAACACCAGCAGGTTCTTGCTCGCCACCCACCAGCGATCGTTGTCGAACAGCCTGGCGTATTGCGCAAGGCCCGCCCACTTGTAAGTCGGCAGGAAGGTCGAGGTGGTGAAGGACAGGACGAACGTCCACAGGATGTAGCCGTAAAAGCCCACCAGGACGATGAACATGCTCGGTGCCAGCACCAGCTTGGGTAGCCAGCGCTGCAGCGCATCCAGGGGGGAGGCCCGCAGTTGGGCGGTTGCTGTAGTCATGATGTGATTACCCGGGGCCTGGGCAGCCCCTGTATTGACGGTACTGGCCTCACCGCCGGCAAGCCGGCGCCCACCGGTACGCCACAGTGTTCAAAGGGATCGAAGCAACTGTGGGCGCCGGGTTGGCGGCGATGGGGCCATCAGGTTTTCACTTGGCCGATCTGATCGCCGCAGCCAGCTTCTTCGCTGCATCTGCAGGGTCTGCCTTGGGGTCGTTGATGTAGTTGGTCACCACATCGAAGAAGGCGCCCTGCACGGCCAGCGTGGTGGCCATGTTGTGCGCCATGCTCGGCTGCAGGCCGCCGGTCTTGGCGTCGGCCATGAAGTCCTTGGCAGACGTCTGGGCGCAGGCGTCGAAGCCGTAGGCGCTCATGTCTGCGAGCATGTCGTTACGAACGGGAATGGAGCCTTTGTTGATGCTGAAGACCTTCTGGAAGTCCTGGCCCAGCACCTTTCTGGCGATGTCCTGCTGGCCAGCGGCCGTGCCTTCGTCGTTCTGCTTGAACACCACCAGCGAGTCGATGTTGTACAGGAAAGCCTTGTCGGTGCCAGGGAACGCTACACACTGGTAGTCCTTGCCAGCGGTCTTCTTGGCCAGGGTCCATTCGCTCTTGGCCCAGTCCCCCATGATCTGCATGCCGGCCTTGCCATTGATGACCTTGGCCGCTTCCAGGTTCCAGTCCTGGCCTTTGCCGTCGGGGTCCATATAGGTGGCGACCTTCTTCAGCTCGGTCAGCGACTTGACCATCTGCGGCCCGGTCAGCGTGGCTTCATCGAGGTCGACCAGCGCTTTCTTGTAACCGTCTGCCCCCATCACCGACAGGACCACACTCTCGAACACCGTGCTGTCCTGCCATGGCTGGCCGCCATGGGCGAGCGGGATGAAGCCGGCCGCCTTGAGTTTTTCGGCGGCGGCGTAGAATTCGTCGAGGGTGGTCGGCGCCTTGTCGATGCCGGCCTTCTTGAACACTTCTGGGTTGATCCACAGCCAGTTGATGCGATGGATGTTCACCGGCACGGCCACGTAGTCACCTTCGTACTTGACGGTATCGGCGACTTTCTTATCGAGCAGCGAGTCCCACTTTTCTTGCTTGGCCACATCCTTGAGCACATCCGGGTCCAGCAGGCCGGTGGAAGCCCATTCCTGGATGTCCGGCCCCTTGATCTGGGCGACACCCGGCGGGTTACCGGCCACCGCGCGGCTCTTGAGCACGGTCATGGCCGTGGCCCCACCACCGCCGGCAACAGCCCCATCCTTCCAGGTGAAGCCATCCTTCTCGACCTGGGCCTTGAGCACATCGACCGCCGCTTTTTCCCCACCGGAAGTCCACCAGTGCACCACTTCGACACTGCCTTTGGAGTCGGCGGCGAAGGCACTGAGCGGGAACAGGGAGGCGAAGGAAATGGCGGCAGCGAGGCGGAGAGTCGAATTCATCGGAGTACCTTTCTTGTTGTTATGCCGGGCAAGTCGAGCGCTTGCATTGCATGGAGTCTAATCAGAGTGCCCGCTGCGTCAGGTAACGAAGCGATGCATGAATGTCATCGTTTGGTTACATTGCGCGCCAGTGCGCTGGCCAGGCTGGGAGCCAGGGGCAGCGTTGGCAGCAGTACAGCCTGGTAGGCGTGATAGAGGTCTGGCTTGCCAGCCCAGATCGTCGCCGCTGGCTGATTGTCCGGGCCGAGTTCGTGGTGCCAGCTACCGGCTGCGCGGTCGATAAAGTGGGTGTCGATGAAGGCCCAGAAGCGCCGGTACCATCGTTCGTACTGTTGCTCGCCGGTCCGCCGCAGCAGCGCTGCGGCGCTGGCGCAGGCTTCGGCATGCACCCAGTGCAGGCGCTCGCGCACCCTGGGCCGATCGTCCCAGCCCAAGGTGTAGACGATGCCCTCGGCACCGTCGACGCTCCAGGCATGGGTGCAGGCGTTGGCGAACAAGCCCCGCGCACAGGCCAGCAGCCATGCCGGAACGGGAAGCCCGGCCTGACGTCGTGCAGCTTCGAGGTGAAGGGCCAGACGGGACCACTCGAATGCATGGCCTGGCGTTGTGCCGTAAGGGCGGAAGTGGTCTGCAGGATTGTCCTGGTTGTATTCGGGGAGCGGTTGCCAGTGGGCATCGAAATGTTCGATTACCCGGTAGCCACCGGCGCCAGCATGGCCGTGAATGATGCGCTCGACGATACGCAAGGCGCGCTCTAACCAACGCACATCACCGGTCACGTCTGCCAGGGCGAGGAAGGCCTCGGTGGCGTGCATGTTGCTGTTGGCACCGCGGTAGGCTTCGGGCTGCTGCCAGTCGCTGGAAAAGGATTCGCGCATTGCACCCTCCTCTTCGCTCCAGAAGCGCTCCTCGATGACCTGTATCGCCTGCGCCAGCAACCCCTGTGCGCCCGCAGCGCCCGCCACCACGGCAGAGCTGGCGGCAAGCGCGACGAAGGCATGCAGGTAAGCCGCCTTGCCATTGTCGCCCTGCCCGTGCGGCCGGGCGAACCAACCGCCGTACTCGGCGTCGCGCAAAGGCCCGCACAAGGCGTGTACACCGTGCTGCACCAATGCCAGGCAGCCAGGCGCCCCCTGGAGGTGGGCCAAGGCGAAGCTGTGGGTCATGCGTGCGGTGTTCATGGTCTCGGCGACAGCCGTAGGGGGCAGATTGCCGCGGGCGTCGAGATTGCCAAAACCTTCGGGGGCTTGCGAGGCCTTGGCGAAACGGAGCAGCCGCTGGCCCTCGCTTGCGAGCCAGGCGGTATGTTCCGGGGAATCGATGTAGTCCATGCTCCTGCTTCTTCCCTGTGTGAGGTTTGCAGATTCTAGCCAGCCGTCCTGGCTGGGATGTCACGAAGGCTTGCGGCTGTGTCACCGATCGGTGACACAGCGTCACCCTACCTTCACTCAACGCCACGCGGCAGATGGAGGGTCACGCGCAACCCGCCCTCGCGCAAGTTGAGCAGGCTCACCTCCCCCCCATGGCTGTGGGCAATGTTGCGTGCAATCCCCAAGCCCAAGCCATACCCCTGCTGCTGCCCGGCCAGCCTGAAATGCGGCTCGAACACCTGCTCAAGGCGCTGCTGTGGCACGCCCGGGCCTTGGTCATCCACCTGCAGGACAAAACCCTGCGCGCTGTCGATGATGCGCAGGTGGGCACGCTCGCCGTATTTGATGGCATTGTCTATCAGGTTGCCGATGCAGCGGCGCAAGGCCAGCGGCTTGCCCGGGTACGGCGCCAGGGCCTGGCCTTCCACGGTGATGCGGCCATCCCCCAGATACGGCTCGGCGAGAATCTCCAGGACCTGGTTGAGATCGACCGGCTCGATGTTCTCGTGGATGTCAGTGTCTTTCACGCATTGCAAAGCGCCTTTGACCAACAGCTCCAGCTCATCGAGATCCTGACTGAACTTGGCCTGCATGCGCTCATCTTCCAACAGTTCCACACGCAGCCGCAGCCGGGTGATAGGCGTGCGCAGGTCGTGGGAAATGGCGCTGAACAACTGACTGCGCTCGGTAAGGTAGCGGCTTATACGCTCACGCATGCTGTTGAACGCTCGCCCGACCTCGACCACCTCGCTGCCACCGCCCTCGGGCACTGGCGCCACATCGGCGCCCAGCGACAGATCCCGCGCAGCCCGCGCCAGGCGTTTGAGTGGCCAGCTCTGCCAGTGCACCAGCAGGCCGATGAACAACAGCAGCAAGGCGGTGGTCAGGACGATGAAGCCGATCTGCTGGCGTGGCAGGCGCTCGGCTTCAAGGCCGGTGTAGGGCTCAGGCAGCAACGAGGCGATGTACAGCCACTCGTCTTCGCCCAGGCGAATCTGCGTGACCAGTACGGGCGGGTTGAGTGGCTCCAGGGTCAGCGAGTAATGCGCCCAGGAACGCGGCAGCTCATCGAGCTTGAGGCCGCTGTTGAAGATGCGCAGGTCATCGGGGGCGACGAACTCGACGGAAATTTCCATCTGGGCGCCCAGCCGTTCATGCAGTACCTGCTGAAACACTTCGATCACCGCCCGCTTGCGTGGGGTAAGGGGCAATACCGGCATGTCCAGGGGCTTGTCGTTGAGCGACACGAAAAAACGCGTCCCCCCCATGCTGCGCAACTGGTCCAGTACCATCGGCCGGTAGGCCACCGGCAAAGAACGGAAATAACTGACGCTGGCACTCATCGAATGGGCCAGGCTGCCGGCACTGGCGCGCAGGCCTTGCACCTGGCTGGCACGTAGCTGCGTGACCCAGATGACGCTGGACAAGCCCTGCGCCAGCAGCACCACCAGCAAGGTCAACAGCAGCATGCGCCCCAGCAGCGAGCGCGGCAGCAAGCGCCAGCGCCGCTCAGGACGCACAGCAGACATGCGCAGCCAGCAGGTAACCACTGCCGCGTACCGTGCGGATCAGCCGTGGCGGCTTGTCGGTGTCGCGCAGACGCTGGCGCAGGCGGCTGACCGCCATGTCAACGATACGGTCCAGCGGCATCGGCTCACGGCCACGGGTAGCGTTGCCGATGGTATCGCGGTCGAGGATCTGCTGGGGGTGATCGAGAAACAGCTTGAGCAGGGCGAAGTCGGCACCGGAAAGGATCACCTCTTCTCCATCACGGTGGAACAGCCGGTGGCTGACCGTGTCCAGGCGCCAGTCGTCGAAGGCCAGCACCGCGCTGGCTGGGGCGGCCTGGCCGAATTCCGCGCGCCGCAGCAGGGCCTTGATGCGTGCCTGCAGCTCCCGCGGGCTGAACGGCTTGCCCAGGTAATCGTCCGCCCCGAGCTCAAGGCCGATGACCCGGTCGGCCTCGTCGGAACTGGCGGTCAGCATGATGATCGGTACCCGCGACTGGCGCGGGTGCTGGCGCACCCAGCGACACAGGCTGAAGCCGTCCTCGTCGGGCAGCATCACATCGAGAATGACCAGATCGCAGTGAGTGTTTTCCAGAGCGTGGCGAAAACCTTGCCCATCGGCTTGGGCATGCACCTGGAAGCCAGCGCGGCTCAGGTAGGTTTGCAACAGCTCGCGGATTTCCTGATCGTCATCCACCATCAGGATCGATTTACCGGCAGTGCTCAAGGTGTCCCGCCCTCTTGTTGTCGCAGGTCTTTTGCCTGCTTCGGGGCCGCTTCGCGCCCCAATCGCCGGCAAGCCGGCTCCCACCGATACCGAGTGCCCCCATTGTTACCGAGTGCTCTCACTGATACCCAGTGCTGTAGCGACCTGCGTGGGAGCCGGCTTGCCGGCGATTGGGCCGCAAAGCGGCCCCCTCTCAATGATCCAGAGCCTGCTGTAATGCCACGCCAGCGCCCAGCAGTCCAGAAAACTCTGCCGTCACCAACCACACCGGCACACCCGCGAAATACCCGCTCATGCAGCCCTTGTCGGCAAAACTTGCAGCAAACCCGCTACGCATGAACAGCTCGGCAAACCGTGGAATCACACCGCCGACAATATAAACCCCACCGCGCGCCCCAAGGGTCAGAACATTGTTACCTGCAACACGCCCGAGGAAGCGGCAGAACTGTTCGACCACCGCCAGAGCCCGTGGCTCACCACCCAGGGCGGCATCGGTGATGTCTGCGGGTGTCTTGTGCCGGACCGTATCACCGTCCAGCGCACAGATGGCCTGGTACAAACGCACCAGGCCGCCACCGCTGAGCACGGTTTCAGCGCTGACATGGCCAATCTGCCCGTGGATCTGCTGATGGATCGCCGCTTCGCGGGCATTGCCTACCGGCAGGTCGACGTGCCCGCCCTCACCGGGCAACGCCAGCCAATGCTGCTCACCCAGGCGCAGCAGGCTGCCGACGCCAAGGCCGGTGCCCGGCCCGATCACCAGTGCAGGTCGCGCCGGGTCGGCCTTGCCGGGGCACACCTGGCGCACCTCGTGCGCTTGCAGCCGGGTCATGCCCAGGGCCATCGCCGTGAAGTCGTTGATCAGCAGCAGCTGGTCAACCTGCAATGTCTTGCAGAACGCACTGCGGCTCAGCCGCCAGTGATTGTTGGTAAAGCGAAACTCATCACCGTCGACCGGCCCGGCCACCGCCAGGCACACCGCCGACAACCCGCCACGGGCGATGCCTTGGCCGTGCAGGTAAGCTTCGATGGCTTGCTCCGGGCTGGTGTAGTCAGCGGTAGCGAAAACCTTCACCTGGTGCAGCTGGTTGTCACGCCACAACGCAAAACGGGCATTGGTGCCACCGATGTCGCCAACCAGCAGGTCCTTCATTTGAGGTTCTCCAGGGCCGAGGTAAAGGCGCTGGCGCCCTGCTCGGCCGAGCTGAACGCCATGCGCATGAAGCCGAACAGCTCGCGCCCGCAGCCCAGGTCGTTGCCCTGGGGCGGCGGGGGCAGGTCGCGGCTGGCCAGTTCCACGGCCGACACCTTGAGCTGCAGCGTGCCTTCGACACCATCTACCCGCACGATATCACCATCGCGCACCCGTGCCAGCGGCCCACCATCGAAGGCTTCAGGGCAGACATGGATAGCGGCCGGGATCTTGCCCGATGCACCCGACATGCGCCCATCGGTGACCAGTGCGACTTTATAGCCGCGGTCCTGCAGCACACCGAGGAACGGCGTCAGCTTGTGCAGCTCCGGCATGCCGTTGCAACGCGGCCCCTGGAAGCGCACCACAGCCACGAAGTCGCACTCCAGTTCGCCGGCCTTGAACGCGTCAGCCAGCGACTGCTGGTCCTGGAACACCCGTGCCGGAGCCTCGACCACCTGATGCTCGGGGGCCACCGCAGACACCTTCATCACGCCGCGCCCAAGGTTGCCTTCCATCACCCGCAGCCCGCCTTCGGCCGAGAACGGCCGCGCCACTGGCCGCAGGATGCTCTCGTCCAGACTCTGCTGCGGGCCCTCGCGCCAGACCAGCTTGCCGTTGTCGAGGAACGGTTCCTGCGTGTAGCGGCGCAACCCATGGCCGGCGACGGTGTTGACGTCTTCGTGCAGCAAGCCGGCATCGAGCAGCTCGCGGATCAGGAACGACATGCCGCCGGCAGCCTGGAAGTGATTGATGTCGGCCTTGCCGTTGGGGTAGACGTGGGACAGGGTCGGCACCACCTCGGACAGGTCGGCCATGTCCTGCCAGGTGAGCTGGATACCTGCCGCCTGGGCGATCGCCGGCATGTGCAGGGTGTGGTTGGTAGACCCGCCGGTGGCATGCAGGGCCACGATGGAGTTGACCAGCGATTTTTCATCGACGATCTCGCCCAAGGGCATGAAGCTGCCACTGGCCTTGGTCATGCGCGTCACTTGCTGCGCGGCCTCGGCGGTAAGCGCGTCGCGAAGTGGCGTGTACGGGTTGACGAAGGAGGCGCCCGGCAGGTGCAGCCCCATCACCTCCATCACCAACTGGTTGGTGTTGGCGGTGCCGTAGAAGGTGCACGTGCCCGGGCTGTGGTAGGACTTCATCTCCGACTCCAGCAATTCCTCGCGGCTGGCCTTGCCCTCGGCATAGCGCTGGCGCACATCGGCCTTCTGCTTGTTGGAGATACCGGAAACCATTGGCCCACCCGGCACGAAAATGGTCGGCAGATGGCCGAAGCGCAGCGCGCCCATCATCAAGCCGGGAACAATCTTGTCGCAAATGCCCAGCATCAGCGCAGCGTCGAACATGTTGTGCGACAGTGCCACTGCAGTGGACATGGCGATCACCTCACGGCTGGCGATGGCCAGTTCCATGCCAGGCTCACCCTGGGTCACGCCATCGCACATGGCCGGCACACCACCGGCGAACTGGCCGACGGAGCCAACCTCGCGCAGGGCCTTCTTGATCTGTTCGGGGAAATGCACGTACGGCTGGTGCGCTGAGAGCATGTCGTTGTAGGCCGAGACGATGGCCACGTTGGCGGCATTCATCAGGCGCAGGCTCTGCTTGTCGTCGGCGCCACACCCGGCCACGCCATGGGCGAAGTTGGCGCACTGCAGGCTGGCCCGCATGGGTCCGTCACTGGCCGCGCCGCGAATCAGCTGCAGGTAGCGTTCACGGGTGGCACGGCTGCGTTCGGTCAGCCGTTGGGTGACCTCAAGGATGCGCGGGTGCATGTACTGGACTCCAGGCTAGCGGTAAGGGCGGTTTACCAGGCATTTCCCCTCCAAACGATTGCGGCCTAGGCTCCTGTGTAAGAGACCCTGCGCATCGAGACGGTGGCATGCCCGACCACTCGTTGTATATTTAAACAAAATACTGCCAGTAAAAAGGCTTGTTTTCTATCGCTCAGTGAATAATCTTGTAATTCCAACAACAAAACCGTTTCAGTGAAGCTGCTTCGTGCCAAAGGTTTCACTCGAACTGCCAGAGGTACTGCCATGACACTACGTATCGCCATAAACGGATTCGGCCGCATCGGTCGCAATGTCCTGCGCGCACTGTATACCCAAGGCTACCGCCACGACCTGCAGGTCGTCGCCATCAACGACCTGGGCGACAGCAGCATGAACGCCCACCTGCTCAAGTACGACAGCGTACACGGTACATTCGATGCGTCGGTGCAAGCCGATCACGAGAGCCTGACGGTCAATGGTGACCGTATCGCGGTAAGCGCCATCCGTAATCCGGCCGAGCTGCCCTGGAAGGCGGAGGCGATCGACGTGGTGTTCGAGTGCACCGGGCTGTTCACCGACCGCGCCAAGGCCGCAGCGCACCTGGCTGCGGGGGCTGGCAAGGTGATCGTCTCGGCACCGGCCAAGGGCGCCGACGCCACCGTGGTGTACGGCGTCAACCACGACATCCTGCGTGCCTCGCACCAGGTCATTTCCAACGCCTCCTGCACCACCAACTGCCTGGCGCCGATCGCCCAGGTACTGGACCGCGAGTTCGGCATCGAGCAGGGGCTGATGACCACGATCCATGCCTACACCAACGACCAGGTGCTGACCGACGTCTACCACAGCGACCCGTACCGGGCGCGCTCGGCCACCCAATCGATGATCCCGAGCAAGACCGGCGCCGCCGAAGCCGTGGGCCTGGTCTTGCCAGAGCTGGCCGGCAAGCTCACCGGCATGGCGGTACGGGTGCCGGTGATCAACGTGTCGCTGGTCGACCTCACCGTCAACCTCAAGCGCGAGGCCACGGCCGAGCAGGTGAACCAGCTGTTCCTCGAAGCCAGCCGGCACTCCAAAGTGCTCGGCTACAATGCCCTGCCGCTGGTCTCCTGCGATTTCAATCACAACCCGTTGTCGTCGATCTTCGATGCCAACCATACCCGCGCCAACGGCAGGATGCTCAAGGTGCTGGCCTGGTATGACAACGAGTGGGGCTTCTCCAACCGCATGCTGGATAACTGCCTGGCGTTGTGCAGCGCTCGCTGAGCACGCCCGTTGCGCTTGGAACGACGTTGGGGCTGCTCAGCAGCCCTTTCGCGCCTTCACGCCGCGCCCTCAGACAATCTTTACCGTTTCCTAACAATTCCAGGCTTGACCTCCAGGCAAGATGATAAGCATTATCATTAACCTTTCGTCGGCCAGGTCCCCCTGTGAGTCAGTCCCGGTTCAATTCTGTCTTCCTCGTTCAGCGCCTCCCCCTACTGCGAACCTTGCAACGCATGGTGGGCAACCCCAGCACCGCCGAGGACCTGCTTCAGGAAACCTACCTGCGGGTGTCCCGCGCCCTGGGGGAGCGGCCCATCGAGCACCTTGAGCCTTTCGTGTTCCAGACCGCGCGCAACCTGGCCCTGGACCATCTGCGCGCACGCCGGGTGCAGGCGCGCATGCTGGTGGACGATGTGCCCGAAGAAATCCTCCACAACGTCGCCGCGCCGCTGAGCAGCAGCGAAGATGCGGCACACGCCGAGCAGCTGCTCAAGCACCTGAGCGTCAGCCTCAACCAGTTGAGTGAACGTCAGCAGCGTATTTTCATCCTCAGCCGCCTGCACGGTGCCAGCTACCTGGAAATTGCCGAGCAACTGAATGTCTCGGCCAGCACGGTCCAGAAGGAACTGAAGCTGATCATGGCAATCTGCATGGGTGTGGCCGAACGCTTGAAGTGAGGCGACCGCTGGCCACCCTACTTCGGCGAAGCGCTTGCCACGCCCCGCCTTAGCCTTGATCATTCGGGAAAATCATTTCAAGGATTCACCGTGACCGACAGCTGCGCCCCTCGCCCGCCCACCAACGGGCCCAATGTCCGTGCCCGAGCGATGGACGAAGCGCTGGACTGGCTGGTACGTCTGCAATGCGCCACAGAAGCCGACACCCTGGCCTTCGAGCAGTGGCTCAGTGCTGCGCCGGAAAACGCCGAAGCCTACGTCGAAGCCGAAGCCCTGTGGAACGGTTCCCCCCTGCGTCAGGCTGCCATGAAGATGGACCAGGGCCGGCGACGCTCGGTAGGCGGGCGCCTGCGCGCCCACTGGAAACCCCTGGCCACTGCCGCAGTGCTGCTGGTCGGCCTGTTCACCGTCGGCAACCTGCCGATGCGCCTGCAAGCTGATCATCTGACCGTGGTGGGCGAGCGCCAGCGCCTGCAACTCGATGACGGCGCCAAGGTGCTGCTCAATACCGACTCGGCCTTCGCCAGCGACCTGCGCGACGGCCGTCAGGTGGCCCGGCTGCTACAAGGCGAGGCGTATTTCCAGGTACCCGGTGGCAGCCAACCCCCCCTGGAAGTTCAGGCCGGCCCGCTACGGGCACAGGTGCGCGACACCGATTTTGCCGTGCGCTACCTCGATGGCGAAGCACAGGTCCGGGTACAGCGCGGCGATGTCGACCTGCAGGCCGCCAGCGACCAGCGGATCCGCCTGAGCGCTGGCGACAGTATCAGCGTCGGCCCGAAAGGCTTCGGCCAGCGCCAGCGCCCGGACATGCACAAGGACCTCGCCTGGGTCGATGGGCGCCTGGTGTTCGAAAACTGCCCACTTAGCCAGGTGCTGGCCGAGGTGCGGCGCTATTACCCGGGCTGGATCATCAACCGCAACGCCCACCTCGGCGATATCGCGGTCACCGGCAACTACCGCCTCGACCAGCCGCTGGAGACCTTGCGCGCGCTGGCCCATATCACCTCGGCGCAACTGCACGAATACCCCGCCGTGGTCATCCTCAACTGACCTGAACATTATTTTTACGCGATCGCCCTGGCCCGCCCGTCTCGTTATAGCCAATGCAACTGATTCTTGTTTGAAAACAGGAACGGTAATCACCTATAACAGTTCGCGCGTCAGGGAGCGCTTTCGATGTCCACAGGTCCAACTCGCCCGTCCCACCTTCCCCGCCGTACCGGCCAACTGTCCCTGCTGACCCTGGCCCTGCTCGCCAGTGGCGCCTGCGGCCTCCCGGCGCTGGCCGCGGAACCTGCGCAGGCAACAACCCCGCATATGGGCGGCTACCGCTTCAGCATCGCCCAGCAGCCCCTGGTCGAGGCCGTCAATGCCTTCAGCCAGGTGACCGGCTGGCAGGTGGGCTTCAGCGCCGAACTGGCCGAGGGTGTGGATTCGCCAGGCGTCCGCGGCTCGCTGCCTCCGGAAGCAGCGCTGAAACAACTGCTGCAAGGTACCGGCCTGGGCTATCGCAAGATCAGCAACGGTAATGTGGTGCTGGAGCGTCAGGCGGGCAACGCCATTGCCCTGCAGCAAATGACCGTCAGCGCGACTCGCAGCGCTCAGGATGTCAGCCAGGTACCCAGCACCGTGAGCGTGCAGACCCGCGAACAGCTGGACCGGCAGAACGTCAATGACATCCAGGAACTGGTGCGCTACGAGCCTGGCGTGTCGGTCGGCGGCGTTGGCCAGCGCAGTGGCCTGAACGGCTACAACATCCGCGGTATCGACGGCGAACGCATCCTCACCCAGATCGACGGTGTGTCGATCCCCGACAGCTTCTTCTACGGCCCCTACGCCCAGACGCAGCGCAACTACGTCGACCCGGAAATCGTCAAGCGCGTGGAGATCCTGCGCGGCCCGGCCTCGGTGCTGTATGGCAGCAACGCCATCGGTGGCGCGGTGAGCTACTTCACCCTCGACCCGGACGACATCATCAAGCCCGGCAGGGATGTGGGCGCGCGCCTGAAGACCGGCTACAGCTCGGCCGACGATAGTTGGCTGACCTCTGCCACCGTGGCCGGCCGCCAGGGCGACTTCGACGGCCTGCTGCATGTGAGCCAGCGCAATGGCCACGAAACCGAATCGTATGGCGAACACGGCGGCACCGGGCTGTCACGCACCGAAGCCAACCCGGAAGATGTGCGCACCACCAACGTGCTGGCCAAGCTGGGCTGGAACTACGCCGACGACGCACGCTTTGGCTTGACCTATGAGCGCTACAAGGACGACCGCGACCAGAACATCCTCAGCGCCGTGGGAGGGCCGTTCATTCCAGGCTTTGCTGCCATGAACGCCTACCGCACGCGCCAGGGCAACGACACCGTCACCCGCGAGCGCTTCGGCATCAACCACGAGTTCGGCCTCGACAGCCTGGTCGCCGACCACGTGAAATGGAGCCTGAACTACCAGATCGCCAAGACCGACCAGCGTACCGATGAGCTGTATGTCGCGTCGGGGCGGCAGGTGCTGCGCGACCGCCAGACCACCTACAAGGACCGCCAATGGGTGTTCGATGCCCAGCTGGACAAAGCTTTCAGCATCGGCCAGACCGATCACCTGCTGACCTACGGCACCACCATAAAGCATGAAGAAGTGACCGGCTCACGCAGCGGCTCCGGCACCTGTGTGGCCATTGGTGGTACCTGCACCGCCATCGGCCAGGACAGCTCGCGCGACGGCCAGGCCCTGGTCAGCGATTTCCCGGACCCGACCATCAACACCTACAGCCTGTTCGTGCAGGATGAGATCCGCTGGAACAACTGGACCTTCCTGCCCGGTGCCCGCTACGACTACACGCGCATGGAGCCGAAATTCACCGACGAATTCCTGCGGGGCATCCAAGGCTCCGGAGCCGCACCTGGCAGCCTCGATGATTCGGACAAGAAGTGGCACCGCTTGTCGCCCAAGTTCGGCCTGACCTACGCCTTCAACGAAAACTACACCTGGTACGGCCAATACGCCGAAGGCTTCCGCACACCGACTGCCAAGTCGATGTACGGCCGCTTCGAGAACCCGACACTGGGCTACAGCGTGCAGGGCAACCCCGGGCTTGAGCCGGAGAAGAGCAAGAGCTACGAGACCGGCCTGCGCGGCAACTTCGACGCCGGTAACTTCAGCGCTGCGGTGTTCTACAACAAGTACCGCGACTTCATCGACGAAGACGCCGTGCAGTCGGCCAACCTGGAAACCACCTTCCAGGCCAACAACATCAAGCACGCCACCATCAAGGGCGCAGAGGTCAAAGGCCGCCTCAACCTCGACCATTTCGGTGCTCCGGAGGGGCTCTACACCCAAGGCTCGATCGCGTACGCCCACGGCCGCAACGACGACAACGGCCAGCCGCTGAACAGCGTCAACCCACTGACCGGCGTGTTCGGCCTGGGGTATGAGCAGCCCAATTACGGTGGTCTGTTGAGCTGGACCCTGGTCAAGCGCAAGACCCGCGTCGACGACACTACGTTCTTCGCCCCGGACGGACAGAGCTCGCAGTTCCGTACCCCTGGCTACGGCGTGCTGGACCTGAGCGGTTTCTACAAGGTGACCGACGACGTAACGGTCAACGCTGGGCTGTACAACCTGACCGACAAGAAATACTGGCAGTGGGATTCGGTGCGCGGCTACGACGGCCAGGGTGAGGCGGGCGTGACCCAGCCGGCCAACCTCGACCGCCTGACCATGCCAGGGCGCAACTTCGCCATCAATGTGGTGTGGGATATCTGACTGAGCTGATCGGTACTGGCCCTATCGCCGGCAAGCCGGCTCCCCAGGCAGCGCGCAAGGCTGAAGAACTGCGCTGTACCTATGGGAGCAACTGTCTTGCTCAATGTCTAAAAGCTGGCGCGATCCCAGTGGGAGCCGGCTTGCCGGCGATAGGGCCGGAAATCACAACACAACGCCCAGTTATTTTTACTGTCCTCACGCCGCTGTTTCGTCTTGTCCCTAGACGCCACCCATTCCCAAGGAAACACCATGACCGACCGCCCAGCCCTGCGCTCGCAACGTCTCAACCAGGTCACCCACGCACCGCACACCGAGCTCGATGCGCTGGTCAAATCGCATGCGCCGTTCGACAGCCGCGAGAGTTTCGCCCGCTTCGTCGTCGCCCAGTACCTGTTCCAATCCGAACTGCAGGCCCTGTACAACGACCCGAAACTGATCGCCATCGTGCCTGACCTGGCCCAGCGCTGCCGCGCCGAACAAGCCCGCCTGGACCTGGCAGACCTCAACACCGAAGTACCGGCTGCAGTACCCGGCGCCTTGCGCGCCCCAAGCCTGGCAGAGGCGTTGGGCTGGATCTTCGTCTCCGAAGGCTCCAAACTGGGCGCCGCATTTCTGATCAAACGGGCCGTGGCCCTGGGGCTGTCCGACAGCTTTGGCGCACGCCACCTGGGCGAACCGGCCGGAGGCCGCGCCGAAGGCTGGAAGCAGTTCATCCGAACCCTCGATGGCCTGGCGCTGTCTGCCGAAGACGACGCTGCAGCCGAGCGCGGCGCAGTGTCCGCCTTCGAGCGCTTCACCGAACTGCTCAAACATGCCTACGCCGCCGACAGCGCGCTGGCCTGATATGCTCTACCCGGCCGCCCTTCCGGTGGCCGGACCGTTTTCTGCAGTGAGACCATGACCCGACCTGCCCGCTCGAAACTTTCGCGCCTGCTCTATGGCATCCTGGCTTACGTGAGCCTGGGTATCGGCCTGGTCGCCATCGTCATTCCAGGCCTGCCGACCACCGAGTTCATCCTCCTGGCTGCCTGGGCAGCGACACGCAGCTCGCCGCGCCTGTCGGCATGGCTGGAGAACCACAGGCTGTTCGGGCCCATCCTGTTCAACTGGCGCAATGGCAAGGTCATCCAACGCCGGGCGAAGGTCAGCGCAACCCTCAGCATGCTGCTGTGCGCTGGCCTGATGCTGGCCTTCCTCGACCATCACTGGCCGGTGTTTCTGGCCATCGCCGGCATGGCCCTGGGCAACCTGTGGATCTGGTCACGGCCAGAGCAGGCATGCCCGCCTGCGTCACAGGCTCAGTAGCCCTGAATACAGCGCATAAGCGGCCAGGGCCGCGCCAATCAGCACCGCGGCAAAGATCACCTTCTCCCACGTGGTGAACAGCACCTGGCCTTGCTCACGCTTGGCCCGGGCGAACAGGATCACCCCTGGCGCGTACAGCAATGCCGAGAGCAGCAGGTACTTGAGCCCGCCGGCATACAGCAGCCACACCGCATACAACAGCGCCACCAACGCCACCAACAGGTCCTTGCGGCGCAGCGCCTCCTGCCCGGCATAACTGTCCCCGCGCAGCGCCAACAGCACCGCATAGGCAGCCGACCACAGGTACGGCACCAGGATCATCGACGACGCCAGGTAGATCAGGCTGGTGTAGGTACCCGCCGAAACCAGGGTGATCAGCAAGAACCCCTGGATCATGCAGTTGGTCAGCCACAGGGCATTGGCCGGCACATGGTTGGCATTTTCCTTGGCCAAAAAGCGCGGCATGGTCTTGTCCCGGGCCGTGGCGAAGAGGATTTCGGCACACAGCAGCGCCCAGGAGAGCAAGGCGCCAAGCAGCGAAACTGCCAGGCCGATGCTGATCAGCAACGCGCCCCATGGCCCGACGATGTGCTCAAGCACCGAGGCCAGTGAGGGGTTCTGCAAGCCGGCCAGTTCCGGCTGGGTCATCACCCCCAGCGACAGCACGTTGACCAGCACCAGCAGCGCCAGTACCCCGAGAAAACCGATCACCGTGGCCTTGCCCACATCCGTCCGGCGCAGCGCCCGCCCCGAATAGACGCTGGCGCCTTCGATGCCGATGAACACGAATACGGTGACCAGCATCATGTTGCGCACCTGGTCCAGCACATTGCCGAACTGCGGGTTGCTCACGCCCCAGATATCCCGAGTGAAGATGTCGGCGCGGAAGGCGAAGGCGGCAATGACGATGAAGATCAGCAGCGGCACCACCTTGGCCACGGTGGTCACCTGGTTGATGAACGCCGCCTCCTTGATGCCACGCAGCACCAGAAAGTGCACCGACCACAGCAGCAACGAGGCACAGCCGATGGCAATGGGCGTATTGCCCTCACCGAACACCGGAAAATAGAAGCCAAGGGTACTGAACAGCAGCACGAAGTACCCCACGTTGCCCAGCCAGGCGCTGATCCAGTACCCCCACGCTGACGAAAAGCCCATGTAATCGCCAAACCCTGCCTTGGCATAGGCATACACCCCTGAGTCCAGCTCAGGCTTGCGGTTGGCCAAGGTCTGGAACACGAAGGCCAGCGCCAGCATGCCCACCGCCGTGATACCCCAACCAATCAGCACGGCACCGACATCCGCGCGCGCGGCCATGTTCTGTGGCAACGAGAATATACCGCCGCCGATCATCGAACCGACCACCAGTGCTATCAACGCGCCTAGGCGCAGTTTCTGTCCTGGTTCGCTCATGCGATTCCCCGTCTGTCGTTCGTGTTGTCATACCGCTGAAACAGCTTTATCAGTATATGAATACGGCTGCTTATAATAGACAAAGCCATTAAAGCTATAGCACTCATAACTCTTTTGTCTATACCAGCCACCCCAGATAAGCGCTTGTCCGACGTGCAACTTTAATCCCTCGATCCCCCCTGGGATTTGTTGAGAAAAGTTTGCGAAAACTGCAAAAGCGACTAGCGTCAGAGTTCGCAGGTTGAACACGGCGTTTGCTTTGGTTGTACATGGAGGTGCCAGGGTACAGGGCCTGCAACAGGGCTGTCGGCACGCTCCAGGAGTCAAGTGAAGGAAATTTCCTACTTCACAACGCCATGAACTGATCCATGTCAGATCATGGCCACGGCGACGGTTTTATTCTGTCGTCAACGTTCTCCTGGTATGGAGTTGTTAAATGTCTGATTCTTCCGGAAAACTTAAACTTGGCGCACTCGTTGCACTCGTCGTCGGTTCGATGATTGGTGGCGGTATATTCTCGTTGCCGCAAAACATGGCCGCGAGCGCAGGCGTTGGCGCCGTACTGATCGGCTGGGCAATCACCGCAGTGGGCATGCTGACCCTGGCCTTCGTGTTCCAGACCCTGGCCAATCGCAAGCCTGATCTGGACGGCGGGGTATACGCCTACGCCAAGGCCGGCTTCGGTGACTACATGGGCTTCTCCTCGGCCTGGGGCTACTGGATCAGTGCCTGGCTGGGCAACGTCGGGTACTTCGTGCTGCTGTTCAGCACCCTAGGCTACTTCTTCCCCATCTTCGGCGAAGGCAACACCCCGGCCGCCATCATCGGCGCATCGGTGCTGCTGTGGGCAGTGCATTTCCTGGTCCTGCGCGGCATCAAGGAAGCGGCGTTCATCAACCTGGTCACCACCGTTGCCAAGGTGGTGCCGCTGGTGCTGTTCGCGCTGATCTGCCTGTTCGCCTTCCGGCTCGACATCTTCACCGCTGACATCTGGGCCACCGGTACGCCGGAACTGGGCAGCGTGATGAACCAGGTGCGCAACATGATGCTGGTCACCGTCTGGGTGTTCATCGGCATCGAGGGTGCGAGCATTTTCTCCTCGCGAGCGGAAAAACGCGCCGACGTCGGCAAGGCCACGGTCATCGGCTTCATCACCGTGTTGCTGTTCCTGGTGCTGGTCAACGTGTTGTCGCTGGGTGTGATGACTCAACCGGAACTGGCCAAACTGCAAAACCCGTCGATGGCGGCCGTGCTGGAGCACGTGGTTGGCCATTGGGGCGCGGTGCTGATCAGCGTCGGCCTGATCATCTCGCTGCTCGGCGCACTGCTGTCGTGGGTGCTGCTGTGCGCCGAGATCATGTTCGCCGCAGCCAAAGACCACACCATGCCGGAGTTCCTGCGCCGCGAAAATGCCAACCAGGTGCCGGCCAACGCCCTGTGGCTGACCAATGCCATGGTGCAGATCTTCCTGGTGATCACACTGTTCTCCGCCAGCACTTACCTGTCACTGATCTACCTCGCCACCTCGATGATTCTGGTGCCCTACCTGTGGTCGGCAGCCTATGGCTTCTTGCTGGCCATGCGCGGTGAAACCTACGAGCAGGCCGCCAGCGAACGCAATAAAGACCTGCTCATCGGCGCCATCGCACTGATCTACGCCATCTGGCTGTTGTATGCAGGCGGCATGAAGTACCTGCTGCTCTCGGCCTTGCTGTATGCCCCTGGGGTCATCCTGTTCGCCAAGGCCAAGCGTGAAATTGGCCAACCGATCTTCACCAACGTGGAAAAACTGATCTTCGCGGCTGTGGTCATCGGCGCCCTGGTGGCGGCCTATGGCCTGTATGACGGCTTCCTGACCCTGTGACCCACGTCATCGTTCAATTGGAGGAAAGAACCATGTCCGCTGAAAAACAGAAGTACGGTGTGCACTCCGAAGCCGGCAAACTGCGCAAGGTAATGGTGTGCGCCCCAGGGCTTGCGCACAAGCGCCTGACCCCGAGCAACTGCGACGAACTGCTGTTCGATGATGTGATCTGGGTCGACCAGGCCAAACGCGACCATTTCGACTTCGTCACCAAGATGCGCGAGCGCGGCGTGGATGTGCTGGAGATGCACAACCTGCTGACCGATATCGTGCAGAACAAAGACGCGCTGAAGTGGATCCTTGACCGCAAGATCACCCCTGACACCGTAGGTGTGGGGCTGACCAACGAAGTGCGCAGCTGGCTCGAAGGCCTGGAGCCGCGCCACCTCGCCGAGTTTCTGATCGGCGGTGTGGCCGGCCAGGACCTGCCGCAAAGCGAGGGCGCCGACGTGGTCAAGATGTACAACGACTACCTGGGCCACTCCAGCTTCATTCTGCCACCGCTGCCGAACACCCAGTTCACCCGCGACACCACCTGCTGGATCTACGGCGGGGTTACGCTGAACCCGATGTACTGGCCGGCACGACGCCAGGAAACGCTGCTGACGACCGCCATCTACAAATTCCACCCGCAGTTCACCGGTGCCGACTTCCAGGTCTGGTACGGCGACCCGGACAAAGAACACGGCAACGCCACCCTTGAAGGCGGTGACGTGATGCCGATCGGCAAAGGCATCGTGCTGATCGGCATGGGCGAGCGCACTTCACGCCAGGCCATCGGGCAGCTGGCGCAGAACCTGTTCGCCAAGGGCGCAGTGGAGAAGGTCATCGTTGCCGGCCTGCCGAAATCCCGCGCGGCGATGCACCTGGACACCGTCTTCAGCTTCTGCGACCGCGACCTGGTGACAATCTTCCCCGAGGTGGTGAAAGAAATCGTGCCGTTCATCATCCGGCCGGACGAAAGCAAGCCCTACGGCATGGACGTGCGCCGCGAGAACAAGTCGTTCATCGAAGTGGTGGGCGAGCAACTGGGGGTAAAGCTGCGCGTGGTCGAGACCGGCGGCAACAGCTTCGCCGCCGAGCGCGAACAGTGGGATGACGGCAACAACGTGGTGGCGATGGAGCCTGGCGTGGTCATCGGCTACGACCGCAACACCTACACCAACACCTTGCTGCGCAAGGCTGGCATCGAGGTCATCACCATCAGTGCCGGCGAGCTTGGCCGGGGCCGTGGCGGCGGCCACTGCATGACCTGCCCGATCGTGCGTGACCCCATCGATTACTAACGACCATTTTCCCTGCTGCCCCACAAGGCGGTGGCCGGGCCGATTACCGAACTCAAGGAGAATCACCATGGCGTTCAACATTCACAACCGCAACCTGCTCAGCCTGGAACACCACACCACCCGCGAGCTGAAGTACCTGCTGGACCTGTCCCGCGACCTCAAGCGTGCCAAGTACACCGGAACCGAGCAGCAGCATCTGAAGGGCAACAACATCGCCCTGATCTTCGAGAAAACCTCGACCCGCACCCGCTGCGCCTTCGAAGTGGCCGCTTATGACCAGGGTGCCAACGTCACCTACATCGATCCCAACTCTTCGCAGATCGGCCACAAAGAAAGCATGAAGGACACCGCCCGGGTACTGGGGCGTATGTACGATGCCATCGAGTATCGCGGCTTCAAGCAGGAAATCGTCGAAGAGCTGGCCAAGTTCGCTGGGGTGCCGGTGTTCAATGGCCTGACCGACGAGTACCACCCTACCCAGATGATCGCCGACGTGCTGACCATGCGTGAGCACAGCGACAAGCCGCTGCACGACATCAGCTATGCCTACCTGGGCGACGCCCGCAACAACATGGGCAACTCGCTGCTGCTGATCGGCGCCAAGCTCGGTATGGACGTGCGTATCGCTGCGCCCAAAGCGCTGTGGCCGCATGACGACCTGGTCGAGCGCTGCAAGAAGTACGCGGAGGAAAGCGGTGCACGCATCACCCTGACCGAGGACCCGAAAGCCGCGGTCAAAGGTGTGGACTTCGTGCACACCGACGTCTGGGTGTCGATGGGTGAGCCGATCGAAGCCTGGGGCGAGCGCATCAAGCAGCTCAAACCCTATCAGGTGAACACGGAACTGATGAAATCCACCGGCAATCCGCGGACCAAGTTCATGCACTGCCTGCCGGCGTTCCACAATTCCGAGACCAAGGTCGGCAAGCAGATCGCCGAACAGTACCCGGACCTGGCCAATGGCATCGAAGTGACCGACGACGTGTTCGAGTCGCCCGCCTGCATCGCTTTCGAACAGGCGGAAAACCGCATGCACACGATCAAGGCGATCCTGGTGTCGACCCTGGCTGATCTCTAAACGCTGAATAGCTGCAAGCCTCAAGCTCCAAGTTGCAAGAACAGCGGCACATGACTGCAGCCCGCCTCATCTTGAGCTTGTAGCTTGGCGCTTGAAGCTGCCCACACAAGGACATTCCCATGCGTATCGTTGTTGCATTGGGCGGCAACGCCCTGCTGCGTCGCGGCGAGCCCATGACCGCTGACAACCAGCGCGCCAATATCCGCACCGCCACCGAGCAGATCGCCAAGATTCACCCCGGCAACGAGCTGGTCATCGCCCACGGTAACGGCCCCCAGGTTGGCTTGCTGTCATTGCAGGCCCTGTCGTACAAACCTGATGAAGCCTACCCGCTGGACGTACTTGGTGCCGAAACCGAAGGCATGATCGGCTACATGATCGAACAGGAGCTGGGTAACCTGCTGGCGTTCGAAGTGCCGTTCGCCACCCTGCTGACCCAGGTCGAGGTCGATGCCAACGATCCGGCCTTCAAGGACCCTACCAAGTTCATCGGCCCGGTCTATAGCAAGGAAGAAGCCGAACGCCTGGCCAAGGAAAAAGGCTGGGTGGTCAAGGCCGACGGCGACAAGTACCGCCGCGTGGTGGCCAGCCCCAAACCCAAGCGCATCTTCGAGATCCGCCCGATCAAGTGGCTGCTGGAAAAAAACAGCATCGTGATCTGCGCCGGCGGTGGCGGCATCCCCACCATGTACGATGAAAACCGCAAGCTCAAAGGCATCGAAGCGGTCATCGACAAGGACCTGTGCTCGGCGCTGCTGGCCGAGCAACTGGAAGCCGACCTGCTGATAATCGCCACTGACGTCGATGCGGCTTATATCGACTGGGGCAAGCCCACGCAACAAGCCATTGCCCAGGCCCACCCCGACGAACTCGAACGCCTGGGCTTCGCCGCCGGCTCCATGGGGCCGAAGGTGCAGGCCGCCAGCGATTTCGCCCGCGCCACCGGCAAGGTCGCGGTGATCAGCTCGCTGGAGAATATCGAGGATATCGTCAAAGGCACCGCCGGCACCCGTGTTTCAACCGCCAAGCCAGGCATCAGCTACCGTTGACTGCAGTAGGCGGGCGCAGGCCGCCCGCCATTTTCGACCCTTCGGAGGATTCCGCCATGGCCCAGTTCGAACCTGGTCACGTGCATATCGAGCGCACTGCGCTGAATACCCATGACCACAGCTACGACCTCAACATCGAGTACGAAGCGACCCAGGATCCCAAGGAAGGCCGAGGTGTGCAGTTTCGCCTGCATGGAAGCATCGAGGGCAAACCGGTGGATGAAACGTTCTTCCTGGCCAAAGACCAGGTCTTGCCGAGCTTTTTGATGGTGCTCAGCCGCAAGGCGCAGAATCACCTCACACCACCCAAGAAATTTGAAACGCTCAGTTCACCGCACAAGATCTACGACCAGATGTTCGAGGACATCCGCGCCAAACTGGATGTGAAGTCCGGCGATCCGATCAAGCCTGAACATTTAGAGTGAAGCCAATCGCCGGCAAACCGGCCCCCACAGGCACCCCGCCGAGCCTCAGAAAAGCGGGGCATCTGTGAGAGCCGGCGTGCCGGCGATTGGGTTCGACCCTGATCCCAAGGCATACTACCGCCCTCCCCGGCCATGACCCCCGCCTCCCCATGCGCATCCACGTCAGCTTCATCGACCGCGTCGGCATCACCCAGGAAGTCCTCGCCCTGCTCGGTGCCCGCAACCTCAACCTGGACGCCGTGGAGATGGTCCCACCGAACGTCTATATCGACGCCCCAACCCTGAGCCCAGCCGTGCTCGAAGAACTGCACGACGCGCTGTTCGAGGTACATGGCGTGCAGTCGGTAGACGTGGTCGACATCCTCCCCGGCCAGCGCCGCCACCTGCAGCTCGATGCCCTGCTGGCCGCCATGAGTGACCCGGTGTTGGCCGTCGACAGCGCAGGCTTGGTGCTGCTGGCCAACCCCGCGTTGATCGCCTTGTGCGGGCGTGAGTCAGCGGGGCGGTCTGTTGGCGAGCTGTTCGGTGACCCCGGCCTGCTGCAGGCCCTGCTGGACAACAACTTCCATCTGCCGATGCGCGAGATGCAGCTCAACGGCCAGAGCCTGCTGCTGGACGCTACGCCCATCACCAACGCCGGTGGCCTGTTGACCCTGTACCCGCCCAACCGCATGGGCGAACGCCTGTCGGCCCTGCACCACGACCATGCAGAGGGCTTTGATGGGTTGCTCGGCGAGTCCCCGGCGATCCGCACCCTCAAGGCCCGCGCCCTGCGGGTAGCGGCCCTGGATGCGCCCCTGCTGGTCAATGGCGAGACCGGCACCGGCAAGGAGCTGGTGGCCCGTGCCTGCCATGCCATCAGCAGCCGCCAAGCGGCGCCTTTCCTGGCCCTAAACTGCGCCGCGCTGCCCGAAAGCCTGGCCGAGAGCGAGCTGTTCGGCTATGCCCCCGGCGCCTTCACCGGCGCCCAACGGGGTGGCAAGCCCGGGCTGATGGAGCTGGCCAACCAGGGCACGGTGTTTCTCGACGAGATTGGCGAGATGTCGCCGTACCTGCAGGCCAAACTGCTGCGGTTTCTCAGCGATGGCAGCTTCCGCCGCGTGGGCGGCGACCGCGAGGTAAAGGTCGATGTGCGCATCATCAGCGCCACCCACCGCGACCTGGAACGCATGGTTGCCGAGGGCACGTTCCGCGAAGACCTGTTCTACCGCCTCAACGTGCTCAACCTGCAGGTGCCGCCACTGCGTGACCGCGGCCAGGACATCCTGATGCTCGCGCACTACTTCATGCAGCAGGCCTGCACGCAGATCCAGCGCCCCGCCTGCCGCCTGACCCCAGCTGCCCACTCGGCGATGCTGGCCAACCCTTGGCCGGGCAACGTGCGCCAGTTGCAGAACGTGATATTCCGCGCGGCGGCCATCTGTGAAAGCAACCTGGTGGATATCGGCGACCTCGACATTGCCGGTACCTCGGTAGCGCGCGGGCAGGATGGTGAGGTGGGCAGCCTTGAGCAGGCAGTGGGTGATTTCGAGCGTGAACTGCTGCAGCGGTTGTATGCCAGTTATCCCTCGACCCGGCAGTTGGCGGGAAGACTGCAGACTTCGCATACGGCCATCGCCCAGCGGTTGCGCAAATACGGAATTCGTAGCAAAAGTTGAGTATTCACGCCATCAACCTGACAAAACCCTTATTTGATGGCAGATACATAACTCAGGTGGTATTGCGAACGCTAGCAACACCACCTGAATTGCTAAGTCTAAGTCATTCGCTAGACTGCTGTTCAGCCTTAAAACCCGGCAGGCCCTGCGCAGCCCTCCACTCCTTAACGACGCGCACAACTTCCTCAGGAGAGTCCTTCAACCCATGCTTGGTTGGATAATACATGAGGTCAGTTCCAAGCGGGTGTCCAGACAATCGCTTGAACTCCAGTATCGCTTTAGTATGTGCGCGCTCAGTAGGATAAAGCTCTGAATTGGCAGTATATATTCCCAACACAAAACTCAAGAATTCAGCTTCAGTATAGTCAGATATTTCCTTCACCACGCTCACCCTTTCCTGTGAATATTTATATGAAATTTCGGAGACAAGATAACGATATTATCCACATCGTAAACAGCACCCCCTTCCACAATCTTTATTTTATGATGAATTTCGTACTTAATTCTACCCCCCACTTGCTCAGATGCGGAAGCGAGGGGGGCCAAGCCTTTACGCATCATGTACAAGGCAGCCTCATCAAACTGATCAGAGTAGGAACTATCTGCAATTACTTTCCAGAGCTGTCTTCGGAACGCATCAAAACTACTAAAGCTTTTCCCTCGTAACTGATCGGCAATCGAAGTCGGTATAGCGGCCCCATTCTCACTGTCTTCAACCAGCAGCGGGCCTTTGTGCAATACTCCGTTACCCGACACAACCCCCGGTTTATTCCGCGAGCTTTTGAACATCACATAAAGCGGCGGCAATCCCGAATCGGCGGGGAAAATGATGACGTAGTCATCGAACCCAAAATCTTGCAGCTCAGGGTAAATGTCGAGCCGGCCCTCAAGTGGCTCGAGCGTCGGTCCAACCAGTGCCGCTCCAGATGGAGGAGTCGCTGGTAAGGTTGTCGAGCTGTCCTGCGGCTCGACTGCGGGCGTCCATGTCAGTGTTCTGGACGGTATGTCACCGGTGGTGACGGTGTACTGACCGCTTGGGGCGTCATACGCTGCCGCCAGTACCGGCACTGTGGAAGGAATGACGGCCCCCCCGGTGCGGGCGGCGAACAGCTCGATAGACCCGACTTGCTCGCGCTTGTCGCCCATCCGCACTGGAAGATCGACCGTGCCAAGCTCAAGGGCGGCAGCTTGAGATGCAGGATTCAATTCAACCGTCAGGTCGGTCAGCGGCGAGGTCAGGACATAGTTGTCTGGTAACTCCCCATTCCCCAGTTTGGGGGCGTAGAGCAGTGCGAAGGTACCCACGAGGAAAGGCCCAGCCACAGCTTCGATCGAAGCGACACTCAACGATGCGACGGCTGAGCGAATGGCCGTACCCAGTGCTACACCAGCCTCTAGCACTGGAGCCGCTGCCGTAGCCATGACGATGGCTGGCTTTGCCGCTACCTCAGATAGCAGCGCTTTATAAGTGTTGGCTTGGCGCATGGCTTGCTCTGCCAACGCCCTCTCAGCCGCCTCTTGGGCTTTAACATGCGCTTCAGCTTCGGCACGGGCCTCTGCCTGATCTCGAGCTGCAGCTTCTGCCTCCGCCTGGGCACGAGCCGCAGCTTCTGCCTCTGCCTTGGCCCGAGCCGCAGCTTCTGCCTCTGCCTCTACCTTGGCCCGAGCGTGGGCCTCAGCTTCCGCTCCGAGTTGCTCCTGCCCAGTGTGAAGAGCTTGTTGCAGCGTTGCTATTTGCGCTTGAAGCATCGGTATTTCGGCTTCTCGCAACTGCACCATATAAGCGGCACGATACGCAGCATTGAGAGCTTCTTGAGCACTCGCTATTTTGATAAGACCTGTTGCAATATTCTTGAAGGTAGCCTGGGCATATTCCTCAGCCTTCCTTCCAAACGGAGAACCCCCGTAATAACTATTCGCCCGTGTTCGCTGCAGCTCCAGATCTGCTATTTTTCGACCCAAAAAGACTGACCGAGCAGCGATATCTTCCTGGAGGCTTTCGATTGGTGACCGCTGACCGCTACCCCGTTCCTTACGTATAACAGCGATTTCTTGCTCAAGCCGGCCAACCAGTGCAGATAAGCTTTTAAGATAAACGACCCTGGCTGCCTCATCAGCGATTTTCATTGCGCCAGCGGCTGATATCTTAAACCCGTCCAAAATCGGTCCCACATGATTGGCGACGCCGCCTCCAGGAGCAGAAGCCCCAGGGCGTGAAGGTTGAGCCCCGACATAGGTTGGCGGCAATATGACTTGTCTTTTTTTCGGGCCATTATATCTCCTTGATAAACTCTCATTAGCCTCGGATGCGCCCGCCACAACACTTGCGATTGCTATTGATAAATTTCAGGGCGAGCAAAACCGAGAAAAGTGGCTTAGCCAACTCCCCAACCACCCTCAACAAAATGCACAAAGTGTTGCACCGCAGCACCGAGCCTAATACGCCAGATCAAGAAAAAGGAGATGAGCATCTGAAAATAGACAAATCCTACAAGCAAGGAACAAATAACTGATACACAGATACTTACCCCAACCACCTGCCTATTAAAGATAGGTAACTATTCCATCATAGGGAAACACTGCATGATCGGCCGGCACCATGCTTCTTCCTGCACTAAAAGCACATGACTAATCTGATGCGTATCGATTTGGGTAGACGGTAGCATTTGTAATGTCCGATCATTTGAATGCGAGCTGACAACGATTTGATCTACCGGCCGCGTCTGATTTCCTGGATAAACAGCGGGACTGCTGCAAACATCGCAGACCCGATGACGCACACGTTGCGCAAATCATGGTAGTCCGGGCAAGGATTAGAACTTTCCGCGATCAGGTTTCAGACTATCCCTACAGGGCGAGCCAATACTTCAACAAGCACTGCTGCGAGAATGACGCTCTTTTTGGTTGATGGAGAGAGCGCCTCTCATGCTTGAACTCGACTTCTATGGCACATTGGTCGCCGCCTCCCTGGTGCTGTTACTGGGCCATGGCCTGGTGGCGCGTGTCGCTATCCTGCGAACCTACAATATCCCCGAACCTGTTGCAGGCGGCCTGGTCGTTGCCCTGATGTTGCTGGTATTACGCGGTTTCGATCTGCAAGTGCAATTCGATACTTCATTGCAAGCACCGCTGATGCTGGCGTTCTTCGCCACCATCGGGCTGAGCGCAGACTTCGCCAGCCTGAAAAAAGGCGGGCGCGTGGTCGGCATCTTCCTGATCGCGGTGACCGGCTTGCTGCTGGTGCAGAATGCCATGGGCATCGGCCTGGCCAGGGCGTTGGGGCTGGACCCGTTGATGGGCTTGCTGACAGGCTCCATCACGCTGTCCGGCGGCCACGGCACAGGGGCCGCCTGGAGCAGCATCTTCAGCGAAAAACACGGCCTGGCCTCCGCCTCGGAACTGGCCTTGGCCTCCGCCACCTTTGGTTTGGTACTGGGCGGCCTGATCGGGGGCCCGGTCGCCCGGCTGTTGATCAAGCGCGTGCAGACACCCGGCGTGAATCAGGCGGTCGTGCACTTTCCTAAAGGCTTTGAAGAGCCTGAAAAAGAACGCCTGATTACGCCGTTCTCAATCATCGAGACGCTGGCGCTCATCTCGGTGAGCCTGTTGGGTGGCACGTTGTTGAATAGCCAACTGCAGGGCACTGCGTTCGAATTGCCGACTTTCGTTTGCGTGTTGTTTGTGGGTGTCCTGTTACGCAACGGCCTCTCTGCACTGGGGGTGTATAAGGTGTTCGAACGCGAAGTATCAGTGCTGGGCAATGTCAGCCTGTCGCTGTTCCTGGCCATTGCGCTGATGTCGCTCAAGTTATGGGACCTGGCGGCACTGGCCCTGCCTTTCCTGATTATCCTGGCCGCACAAACGTTGCTGATGGCACTGTTCGCGATCTTCGTCACCTTCAGGGTCATGGGCCGCAATTACGACGCAGCGGTATTGGCGGCGGGGCATTGCGGATTCGGCCTCGGCGCCACGCCTACGGCGATCGCCAACATGCAAGCCGTCACCCACCGCTTCGGCCCTTCGCAGCTGGCGTTTCTGGTGGTGCCGATGGTGGGCGCATTCTTCATCGACATCATCAATGTCATCGTCATCAAGCTGTATCTGGCATTACCGTTTTTTGTGACCGGCTAAGCCCGCGCTCGACCCTGTATTGATTTCAATACGATGTATTGAAATCAATACACACCTCTGCAGATCACTCTGCGCAAGGGTTTGATCCTCCAACGCTTTTCCCCGCCTGGGCAACTGTAGCGTTTTCATTCCAAAAACGTTTTACAACCACCATGAAATTTCAATAACTACCTGTTTTTTAAGGATTTTTTAAGGCTGGCCGCATTATTGCTAAGGGAAAGCAACCCCAAGAGCGCGAACCCACCGCGCCCAACGCCCTGCTTCCCGAGGATTCCCCATGAGCGAGTTGCGTTTCACTGAAGATCACGAATGGCTGCGCGTCGAAGCCGACGGTAGCGTCACCGTAGGCATCACCGCCTACGCCCAGAACGCCCTCGGCGATGTGGTCTACGTGCAACTGCCGGAGTTGCAGCAGTACGACAAAGGTGCCGAAGCCTCCACCGTCGAGTCGGTCAAGGCCGCCAGCGGTGTGTACATGCCACTGGCCGGTGAAGTGGTCGCCGTCAACGATGGGCTCAACGACAGCCCGGAGCTGGTCAACGAAGATCCGCTGGGCGAAGGCTGGTTCTTCCGCTTCAAGCCTGCCGACATGAGCGAAGTCGGAGCCCTGCTCGACCAGGACGCCTACGACCGCCTGATCAAAGCCAACGACGACGCCTGAGGAGCCCGACCATGACCATCAACCTCGGCACCGCCAACGAATTCATCGCCCGCCACATCGGCCCGCGCGCCGCAGACGAGCAGGCCATGCTGGCCACCTTGGGGTTCGACTCGCTGGAGGCGATGACCGCCGCAGTCATCCCCGACACCATCAAGGGCACCAGTGTACTGGGCGCCGAAGACGGCCAGAGCGAGGCCGATGCCCTCGCCGCGCTGAAAGCTATCGCCGGTAAAAACCAGCTGTTCAAGAACTACATCGGCCAGGGCTACTACAACACCCACACCCCAGCGCCGATCCTGCGCAACCTGCTGGAAAACCCGGCCTGGTACACCGCTTATACGCCTTACCAGCCAGAAATCTCCCAAGGCCGCCTGGAAGCCTTGCTCAATTTCCAGACCCTGGTCAGCGACCTGACCGGCCTGCCGATCGCCAACGCCTCATTGCTCGACGAAGCGACCGCCGCCGCCGAAGCCATGACCTTCTGCAAGCGCCTGTCGAAGAACAAGGCCAGCCATGCCTTCTTCGCGTCCGTGCACTGCCACCCGCAGACCCTCGACGTGCTGCGCACCCGTGCCGAGCCGCTGGGTATCGAGATCGTGGTGGGCGACGAGCGTGAGCTGGGCGATGTCAGCGCCTTCTTCGGCGCTTTGCTGCAGTACCCGGCCAGCAACGGCGAAGTGTTCGATTACCGTGAAGTCGTCGAGCGCTTCCACGCCGCCAACGCCCTGGTCGCCGTGGCCGCCGACCTGCTGGCGCTGACGCTGCTGACCCCACCAGGCGAGTTCGAAGCGGACGTGGCCATCGGCAGCGCCCAGCGCTTTGGCGTACCCCTGGGCTTTGGCGGCCCGCACGCGGCTTACTTCGCCACCCGCGACGCCTTCAAGCGTGACATGCCGGGCCGCCTGGTCGGTGTGTCGATCGACCGTTTCGGCAAGACTGCCCTGCGTTTGGCCATGCAAACCCGCGAGCAGCATATCCGCCGCGAAAAGGCCACCAGCAACATCTGCACCGCCCAGGTGCTGCTGGCCAACATTGCCAGCATGTTCGCCGTGTACCACGGCCCTGCGGGCCTCAAGCGCATCGCCGAACGCACCCATGCGCTGACCGCGATCCTCGCTGCCGGCCTGAAAACCCTCGGCGTGCAAGTGGTCGGCGAGACCGCCTTCGACACCCTGACCCTGGCCACCGGCAGCGCTACCGCAAGCCTGCACGACAAGGCACGCGCCCAGCGCATCAACCTGCGCCAGATCGACGCCGCCCACCTGGGCCTGTCGCTCGACGAGACCAGCACCCAGGCTGACGTCGAGGCACTGTGGCAGCTGTTCGGTGGCCAGCAGGCCCAACCGGACTTCGCCGCCCTGGCCGCCAGTACCGGCTCGCGTCTGCCTGCCGCCCTGCTGCGCCAGTCGGCCATCCTCGAACACCCGGTGTTCAACCGCTACCACAGCGAAACCGAGCTGATGCGCTACCTGCGCCGCCTGGCCGACAAGGACCTGGCGCTGGACCGCAGCATGATCCCGCTGGGCTCGTGCACCATGAAGCTCAACGCCGCCAGTGAAATGATCCCGGTGACCTGGGCCGAGTTCGGTAACCTGCACCCGTTCGCCCCGGCCGAGCAAAGCCAGGGTTACCTGCAGATGACCACCGAGCTGGAAGCCATGCTCTGCGCCGCCACCGGCTATGACGCCGTGTCGCTGCAACCCAACGCCGGCTCCCAGGGTGAATACGCGGGCCTGCTGGCCATCCGTGCCTACCACCGCAGCCGCGGCGAAAGCCATCGCGACATCTGCCTGATCCCGTCCTCGGCTCATGGCACCAACCCGGCAACCGCACACATGGCCGGTATGCGCGTCGTGGTCACCGCGTGTGACGCGCGTGGCAACGTCGATGTCGAGGACCTGCGCGCCAAGGCGATCGAGCACCGCGAGCGCCTTGCCGCGATCATGATCACCTACCCGTCGACCCACGGCGTGTTCGAAGAAGCGATCGGCGAGATCTGCGCGATCATTCACGACAACGGCGGCCAGGTGTACATCGACGGCGCCAACATGAACGCCATGGTGGGCCTGTGCGCACCGGGCAAGTTCGGCGGCGACGTCTCGCACCTGAACCTGCACAAGACCTTCTGCATTCCGCACGGCGGTGGTGGCCCAGGCGTCGGCCCGATCGGCGTCAAGTCGCACCTGGCGCCGTTCATGCCCGGCCACGCGCAACTGGACAACCGTGACGGCGCGGTATGCGCCGCACCGTTCGGCAGCGCCAGCATTCTGCCGATCACCTGGATGTACATCCGCATGATGGGCGGTGCCGGCCTCAAGCGTGCCTCGCAGATGGCGATCCTCAATGCCAACTACATCGCCCGCCGCCTGGAAGAGCACTATCCTGTTCTGTACACCGGCGGCAATGGCCTGGTCGCCCACGAGTGCATCCTCGACCTGCGCCCGCTCAAGGACACCAGCGGCATCAGCGTCGACGACGTGGCCAAGCGCCTGATCGACTTCGGTTTCCATGCCCCGACCATGTCCTTCCCGGTGGCCGGCACGCTGATGATTGAGCCGACCGAAAGCGAGGCCAAGGAAGAACTGGATCGCTTCTGCGATGCGATGATCCAGATCCGCGAAGAGATTCGCGCGGTGGAGAACGGTAGCCTGGACAAGGATGACAACCCGCTGAAGAACGCGCCGCACACCGCTGCCGAGCTGGCTGGCGAGTGGGGCCACGGCTACAGCCGCGAACAGGCGGTGTACCCGCTGCCAAGCCTGGTGGAAGGCAAGTACTGGCCGCCTGTGGGCCGGGTCGACAATGTGTTCGGCGACCGCAACCTGGTGTGCGCCTGCCCGTCGATCGAGAGCTACCAGGACGCCTGACCGCGTGGGGCCGCTGCGCGGCCCATCGCCGGCAAGCCGGCTCCCACAGGTCACGCGGCAGGTTGCAGCACCTGTGGCAGCTGGCTTGCCGGCGATGGGCTGCGCAGCAGCCCCAATGGGATAACCGGATACCTCTGGAGCAAGCACCATGTCACTGAGCGTCTTCGACCTGTTCAAGATCGGCATCGGCCCCTCCAGCTCCCACACGGTCGGCCCGATGCGCGCTGCCGCGCGGTTCGCCGAAGGCTTGCGCCGCGACGGCCTGCTGGCCAGCACCGCCAGCGTCAAGGCCGAACTGTATGGCTCGTTGGGGGCCACGGGCAAAGGCCATGGCAGCGACAAGGCGGTATTGCTTGGCCTGGAAGGCGAGCACCCCGATACCGTCGACACCGAAGCCATTCCCGCCCGCCTGCAAGCAATCCGTGAAAGCGGCCACCTGCGCCTGCTCGGTGAACACAGCATCGCCTTCATTGAGAAACAGCACCTGGCGCTGATCCGCAAGCCTTTGGCCTACCACCCCAACGGCATGATCTTTCGCGCCTTCGACGCGGCCGGCCTGCAAATCCGCAGCCGGGAGTACTACTCGGTAGGCGGCGGTTTCGTGGTCGATGAAGAGGCCGCCGGGCTGGACCGTATCGTCGAAGACAGCACCGTTCTCGCCTACCCGTTCAAGACCGCCAAGCAACTGCTCGGGCACTGCACCGCCCATCACCTCTCGGTGAGCCAGGTGATGCTGGCCAACGAGGCGGCCTGGCGCCCCGAGGCCGAAACCCGTGCAGGTCTGCTGCGGATCTGGCAGGTGATGCAGGATTGCGTCGCCGCCGGCTACCGGCACGAGGGCATCCTGCCGGGCGGGCTCAAGGTCAAACGCCGGGCACCAGCACTGTACCGCCAACTCAGCCAGCACCCGGAAGCCAACCTTCGCGATGCGTTGTCGGTACTTGACTGGGTCAACCTCTATGCCTTGGCGGTCAACGAGGAAAACGCCTACGGCGGGCGCGTGGTCACTGCCCCGACCAACGGTGCAGCGGGCATCGTACCGGCGGTACTGCACTACTACATGCGCTTCGTCCCCGGCGCCAGTGAAGACGGCGTGGTGCGTTTTCTACTGACTGCCGCGGCCATCGGCATCCTGTACAAGGAAAACGCCTCGATCTCCGGGGCCGAGGTCGGCTGCCAGGGCGAAGTCGGCGTGGCCTGCTCGATGGCAGCCGGCGCCTTGTGCGAGGTGATGGGCGGTAGCGTGCAACAGGTGGAAAACGCCGCCGAGATCGGAATGGAGCACAACCTGGGCCTGACCTGCGACCCGATCGGTGGGCTGGTACAGGTGCCCTGTATCGAGCGCAACGCCATGGGCTCGGTCAAGGCCATCAATGCGGTGCGCATGGCCCTGCGTGGCGACGGGCAGCACTACGTCTCGCTCGACAAGGTCATCCGTACCATGCGCCAGACCGGCGCCGACATGAAAAGCAAATACAAGGAGACCGCCCGCGGCGGTCTGGCCGTCAACATCATCGAATGTTGACCCGACAACAAAACCCAAGGAGTCACCGATGTCCGAAACACTGCACAAGACCCCGCTGCACGCCCTGCACCTGGAACTGGGCGCGCGCATGGTGCCATTCGCCGGCTTCGACATGCCGGTGCAGTACCCGCTGGGCGTACTCAAGGAGCACCTGCACACCCGTGAGCAGGCCGGGCTGTTCGATGTCTCGCACATGGGCCAGATCATGCTGCGCGGCAAGGATGCCGCCCAGGCCCTGGAAAGCCTGGTGCCAGTGGATATCATCGACCTGCCGGTGGGCATGCAGCGCTATGCGATGCTCACCAACGAGCAAGGTGGCATCCTCGACGACCTGATGGTTGCCAACCTGGGCGACGACACGCTGTTCCTGGTGGTCAATGCCGCCTGCAAGGCGCAGGACCTGGCCCACCTGCAGCAGCATATCGGTGACCGTTGCCAGATTCAGCCACTGTTCGAGGAGCGTGCCCTGCTCGCCCTGCAAGGCCCGGCCGCAGTCACCGTGCTCGCGCGCCTGGCCCCGGAAGTAGCCGGCATGACCTTTATGCAGGTACGCCCCGTCACCCTGCTGGGCGAAGACTGCTACGTCAGCCGCTCTGGCTACACCGGCGAAGACGGGTATGAGATTTCGGTGCCGGCCAAGGCCGCCGAAGCCCTGGCCCGCCACCTGCTGGCCGATCCGCAGGTGCAGCCGATCGGCTTGGGCGCGCGCGACTCTCTGCGCCTGGAAGCTGGCCTGTGCCTGTATGGCCACGACATGGATACCACCACCACGCCGGTCGAGGCCAGCCTGCTCTGGGCCATGTCCAAGGTTCGCCGTGCCGAAGGGGCGCGTGCCGGCGGCTTCCCCGGCGCCGAGGTGATCTTTGCCCAGCAGCAAGCAGGCGTGGCCCGCAAGCGTGTGGGCCTGCTGCCACAGGAACGTACACCTGTGCGCGAAGGCGCAGAGATTGTCGATGCCGCTGACAAGCCTGTGGGCAACGTCAGCAGTGGCGGCTTCGGCCCGACACTTGGCGCGCCGGTGGCCATGGGTTATGTCGATATCGAACATGGTGCGCTGGACACGCCACTGTTTGCCTTGGTGCGCGGCAAGAAGGTTGCCCTGAAAGTCAGCAAAACGCCTTTTGTGGCGCAACGTTACTATCGCGGTTGAACGCGGTACATGAGGTTTGCGGGCAGGTCGACTTATTCGTTTTCGAACCTGCTCCATAACTTATGAACATGGCGCCAGGCCAGGCGTCATGCCGTTTGCGACGAATTTTCCAGTTATCGAAAAAAGCCCGATTTTCCAGCTGATCAAGGGCTTGTTTTTTTCTTGGGAGTTGGCGTAGAGTCAATGCACTGTGTTTGCATGGGTCGCAACAGTTCGTGACCTGGGCCAGTAGCCGCAATCTGCTACAACCCGTTCGACGTGACTTACTTTCCTGCAACCCAGCCCAGTACTCTTTCACTTTCGATAACGTGAAAGTAACTGTCATTCAAATTTAAGCTTCATAGGAAATAAGACAATGGCTGAGCGTCAGAACGGTACCGTCAAGTGGTTCAATGACGAGAAAGGTTACGGCTTCATCACCCCAGAAAGCGGTGCTGATCTGTTCGTGCACTTCCGTGCCATCGAGGGCAACGGCTTCAAGAGCCTGAAAGAAGGCCAGAAGGTCACCTTCGAAGCAGTTCAGGGCCAAAAAGGCCTGCAGGCTGACAAGGTTCAAGTCCTCGGCTAAGCCGGTCGCGACTTCGAAGAAAGCCCCTGCCCTGTGCAGGGGCTTTTTTTTGCCCGTAGAATGACGGCTTCCCCCTCCGGAGCTGTCCTGCATGCCCAAGCCTCTGCTTTCACCCCAAGGTGATTTCCCGCCGGTCGGCCTGGGCCGGCGCCTGGCGGCGATGTTCTACGATTTCCTGCTGTGTACGGCCCTGCTGATCGTCACCGCAGGGGCCTACAAGATGATCCAGATGGCGATCATCGGCGAGGCGCGCATGCGCGAACTGACCGAGGCTGGTGCCCTGGACGGCGACCCGCTGCTGTCGACGTTCCTGCTGTTTGCGCTGTTCGGTTTCTTTGCCAAGTTCTGGACCCACGGCGGGCAGACTCTGGGCATGCAGGTATGGGGCGTGCGCGTGCAAAACCCTGACGGCAGCGCAATCAGCCTGTGGCAGGCGCTGCTGCGCTTTATCGTGTCGATCGCCTCATGGCTGTGCCTGGGGCTGGGGTTTCTCTGGTCGCTGATCGACAAGCGAAAGCGCGGCTGGCATGACATTTACTCGCAAACCGAGTTGGTGCGGGTGCCAAAACAGACGAAATGACAGCCAAGCAATTAGGGGACCGCTTTGCGGCCCATCGCCGGCAAGCCGGCTCCCACAAGTACCGCGCATCGCTTGAGGGCTGCGCTGTACCGGTGGGAGCCGGCTTGCCGGCGATGGGCTGCATAGCAGCCCTGCTAACGCTACCTGACCGGCATCAACCTCAAGGTCGGCTTTCTCACCTCACCAGGCCATCATCCCGCCCGGCGCAGCAACCATACGCCGGCCAGCGCACACACACCGGCCGGGATCACCACCGCCAACAGCGGCGGGAAGCCGAACACCTGGCTCGAAGGGCCAAGCAGGTCGCCGGCAATGCGGAACACGAACCCCACCAGTACGCCAGTGAACACGCGTTGGCCGAGGGTCACCGAACGCAGCGGCCCGAAGATGAACGAAATCGCCATCAACACCAACGCCGCTGTCACCGCCGGCTGCAGCACCTTGGTCCAGAACGCCAGCCAGTAACGGGCATTGTTCAGGCCTTGCTCGGACAGGTAGTGGATGTAATCCCAAAGCCCGGTGATCGACAGCGACTCCGGGGCCAGCACCACAGTATTGAGCAACTGTGGGGTCACTGAGACATCCCAGCGTTCTTCCGGGCTCTTCACCACTTCGGTGTGATCGCCACGGAAGTAGGTGGTGCTGACATCGCTGAGTACCCAATGATCGCTCTCGTAACGTGCCCGGCGCGCGAAACTCGAGGTGACGATCTTGCGCGCTTCGTCGAAGCGGTAGCGGGTCACGCCCAGCAGCAGGCCATTGGGCTGCACCGAGTTGATATGCACGAACTCATCACCCTGACGGTGCCACATACCACGCTTGGAGCTCTGCGCCTCACCGCCGCCCTGGGCCAGGGAACGGTCGGCCTGGGCCTTGTTCTCGCTGATCGGCGCCACGTACTCACCAATCAGCAGGCCGACCAGCATCAGCACCAGCATGGGCTTCATCACCGCCCATACGATACGCCCGATGGAAACCCCGGCGGCACGCATGATGGTCAGTTCGCTGCTGCTGGCCAGGCTGCCCAGGCCGATCAGGCAGCCGATCAATGCCGCCATCGGCAACATGTCATACAGCCGGCGGGGCGCCGTGAGCAGTGTGAACCAGCCCGCATCCATGACGGTATAGGTATCGCTCAGGTCGCTCATCTCATCGATGAATGCGAACAACGAAGCCAGGCCCAGAATGATGCCCAGCACAGCCAGGATGGCCAGCAACACGCTCTGGCCGATGTAGCGGTCGAGCTTAACCATGCGCCACCTCCGCACGACGGGCGGCACGCTTGAGGCGCAGCGGCTCCCAGTACATCAGCCCCAGACCGATGAGCAGGAACAGGGCATGCACCCACCACATGCCCAGGGCGATCGGCAGCTTGCCTTTCTCCAGAGCGCCACGTACGGAAATCAGCATCGTCAGGTAGGCCATGTACAGAAGGATCGCCGGCAGCAGCTTGAGGAAGCGGCCCTGGCGTGGATTGACCCGGGACAGCGGCACTGCCAGCAGGGTCACGATGAATACCAGGATCGGCAACGAGATGCGCCATTGCAGCTCGGCACGTTCCCGCAGCCCGGCACTGCCGATCAGTTGGGAGGTCGGAATGGCTTCACGCTCGGTCACTTCCTCGCTGACTTCAGGCTTGGGCAACAGCACGCCATAGGTGTCGTACTTGATCGCCCGGTAATTGGCCTGGCCAGGGTTGCCGTCATAGCGGTAGCCATTCTGCAGCACCAGATAGCGATTGCCGTCGGCCTGTACTTCCTGGTGGCCCTTCTCGGCTACCAGCACCGACGGTGCACGGTCCTTGGTCTTGTCCTGGCTGAAGCGCTTCTCGGAGATGAACACACCGGTGAGGTTGCTGCGATCATCGGTCAACTGCTCGGTGTAGGTCACCCGCGAACCGTCGCGCAGGGTCTGGAAGCGGCCCGGCACCAAGGTATCGAATTCGGTCAGGGCATCCTGCTCGCCGATGATCTGCTGCACCTGGGCAACGCCCAGTGGCGCCAGGCTCAGGCTCAGCCAGGCGACTACCAAGGCGACCAGCGCCGCGGGTGCCAGGGTAAGGCCGAGCAGGCGTTGCTGGCTCATGCCAGTGGCCGACAGCACGGTCATCTCGCTTTCCAGATACAGCCGGCCATAGGCCAGTAGGATGCCGAGGAACAGCCCCAATGGCAGGATCAGTTGCAAGAAACCGGGCAGGCGGAAGCCCATGATCAGGAACAGCACGCTCGGGTCGAGCACGCCCTGGGCCGCCTGGGCCAGGTACTTGATGAAACGCCCGCTCATGATGATCACCAGCAGCACTGCGCTGACGGCGCTCAAGGTCACCAGGACCTCGCGGGAGAGATAACGAAAGACGATCAAACCAGACACTCCTGGGTTGTCAGGGGCGGACTGCCAAACAAAGGCTTACGACAGCCAAGACCAATGCCGGTTCGCCAGGGGCGAACCTCCTTGTAAAGTGCGCGCATTATCCTGTGATTGACCGCGCCTGTCACTTGGCCGCGCATCAAGGCTGACAACGGGGTTGTCAGCACGCTTGCCGCAGGCTCAAACTGGCAGCTTTTCCACTGGCGCGCGACCACGCGGCCAGGCCCGCCCAGAGCGCAAGTACACAAAGCGCCAACTGCACAGATCATTCGGGGACCCTGACATGGAACTGGTTGTAAAAAGCGTAGCTGCTGCATCCGTAAAAACTGCCACCCTGGTCGTACCGGTCGGCGAAGGGCGCAAGCTCGGCGCCGTTGCCAAAGCTGTAGACCTGGCCACCGACGGCGCCATCAGTGCCATGCTCAAGCGTGGCGACCTGGCAGGCAAGCCTGGCCAGACGCTGCTGCTGCAAAGCCTGCCTGGCCTGAAGGCCGAGCGTGTGCTGCTGGTGGGCAGCGGCAAGGACGACGCCCTCGGTGACCGCGCCTGGCGCAAACTGGTCACCAGCGTTGCCGGTGTGCTGAAAGGCCTCAACGGCAGCGACGCGGTGCTGGCACTGGACGACATCGTCGTCAGCAACCGTGATGCCCACTACGGCAAATATCGCCTGCTGGCCGAAACCCTGCTCGATGGCGAGTACGTGTTCGACCGCTTCAAGAGCCAGAAAGCCGAGCCACGCGCGCTGAAAAAGGTCACCCTGCTGACCGACAAGGCCGGCCTGGCCGAAGTGGAGCGGGCGGCAAGCCACGCCACCGCCATCGCCACCGGCATGGCCTTCACCCGCGACCTGGGCAACCTGCCGCCAAACCTCTGCCACCCAAGCTACCTGGCCGAGCAGGCCAAGGAGCTGGGCAAGGCTCACAAAGGCCTCAAGGTCGAAATCTTCGACGAAAAGAAGATCAAGGACCTGGGCATGGGCGCGTTCTACGCGGTCGGCCAGGGCAGCGAGCAGCCGCCACGCCTGATCGTCCTGCAATACCAGGGCGCCAAGAAGAGCGACAAACCCTTCGTGCTGGTCGGTAAAGGCATCACCTTCGACACCGGCGGCATCAGCCTCAAGCCCGGCGCCGGCATGGACGAAATGAAATACGACATGTGTGGCGCCGCCAGCGTGTTCGGCACCTTGCGCGCCGTGCTCGAACTGAAGCTACCGATCAACCTGGTGTGCATCCTGGCCTGCGCCGAGAACATGCCGAGCGGCAACGCCACCCGGCCTGGCGACATCGTCACCACCATGAGCGGGCAGACCGTTGAAATCCTCAACACCGACGCTGAAGGCCGCCTGGTGCTGTGCGATGCACTGACCTACGCCGAACGCTTCAAGCCACAAGCGGTGATCGACATCGCGACCCTGACCGGCGCGTGCATCGTGGCCCTCGGCAGCCACACTGCGGGCCTGCTGGGCAACAACGACGAGCTGATCGGCCAGTTGCTCGATGCCGGCAAGCGTGCCGACGACCGCGCCTGGCAGCTGCCGCTGTTCGATGAGTACCAGGAGCAACTGGACAGCCCGTTCGCCGACATCGCCAACATCGGTGGGCCGAAGGCCGGCACCATCACCGCCGCCTGCTTCCTGTCGCGCTTCGCCAAGGCCTACAACTGGGCGCACCTGGACATCGCCGGCACCGCCTGGGTCAGCGGGGGCAAGGACAAGGGCGCCACTGGCCGGCCGGTGCCGCTGCTGACCCAGTACCTGCTCGACCGCGCCAGCGCCTGATGCCGTGAGGCCGGTGATGCCCCAAGGCGTCACCGGCCGACGGAGCGAACCATGAGTAAAGTCGATTTCTACATCCTGCCCACCGACTCGCTGTCGGCACGGCTGGATTTCGCCTGCAAGCTGTGCGAGAAGGCATGGCGCCTCGGGCACCGGGTCTACCTGCATTGCCAGGATGCCGAACAGCGCAGCGAGCTGGACCAACGCCTGTGGCAGTTCAAAGGCGAAGCGTTCGTACCCCACGACCTGGCAGAGGCCCACGCTGACGCCACCGTGGCCTTGGGTTTGGCCGACAACGCCGGCGAGCACCGGGATCTGCTGATAAACCTGGGCGCTGCTGTGCCCGGCTTTGTCGGGCAATTCGAGCGGGTTGCCGAAATCGTCGTCGAGCAAGCGGATATCCGCCAATCGGCCCGCGAACGATTCCGTTTCTACCGCGAACAGGGCTATGCTCTGCAAGACCACCGCTTACAGCGACTTTGACGACGATGGACAAGCCTTCCGCCCTACCCGATTCCGCCCATCTGCTTGACGACCTCGAGTCGATCCGCCAGCTGCTGGGCGACGCCGACCTGCAACCACCGCTGCTCACCGAGACGGTGGAGCAGATTCCGCTGCTGCTCGATACCCCGACCGGCAACACCCTGCCAGCACCTGAGGCGGCTGCCGCACCGGCCGAAGCGGACCCCGAAGAAAACCCGCAGACCCGCCGCCAGGACACCCTGCTGCACCTGGAAGCCGAGCTGCGCGCCGCAGCGCAATTGATCATGCAGGACGTGATCAACGACTTCACCCCGCATATCGAAACCGAGATCAAGCGCCGGCTCGATGCGCGTATCGAGCGGCTGATCAAGCGCTCTGAGTAAGCCCTACCAAACGCGGCGGATTCTTCGCGGGTTTACCCCGTGAAGAGTGCCCATAGGTCTTGCAGCTTGTCGCTTGAAGCTCGCAGCTCCGTTATACTTCCCGGCTTTCCCGAATTAATGCACAGGGTCCCGCCGCGCATGGATAAGACCTACCAGCCGCACGCCATCGAAACTTCCTGGTACAACACCTGGGAGTCCGAGAACTATTTCGCTCCACAAGGTGCAGGTGAGTCCTACACCATCATGATCCCGCCACCGAACGTGACGGGCAGCCTGCACATGGGCCACGGTTTCAACAACGCGATCATGGACGCTCTGATCCGTTTCCGTCGCATGCAAGGCCGCGACACCCTGTGGCAGCCAGGTACCGACCACGCCGGTATCGCCACCCAGATGCTGGTCGAGCGCCAGCTCGAAGCCAAGGGCCAGAACCGTCACGACCTCGGCCGTGAAGCCTTCCTGGACAAGGTCTGGGAATGGAAAGAGCAGTCCGGCGGCAATATCAGCCGGCAGATCCGTCGCCTGGGCTCGTCGGTGGACTGGAGCCGCGAACGCTTCACCATGGATGACGGCCTGTCCGAAGCGGTCAAGGAAGCCTTCGTACGCCTGCATGAAGACGGCCTGATCTACCGTGGCAAGCGCCTGGTCAACTGGGACACCAAGCTGCACACGGCCATCTCCGACCTCGAAGTGGAAAACCATGACGAGAAAGGCCACCTGTGGAACCTGCGTTACCCGCTGGCCGACGGCGCCAGGACTGCCGATGGCCAGGAGTACCTGGTGGTTGCCACCACTCGCCCGGAAACCCTGCTGGGCGATGCGGCGGTAGCGGTCAACCCGAACGATGAGCGCTACCAGGCCCTGATCGGCAAGTTCGTCGAATTGCCGCTGGTCGGCCGCCGCATCCCGATCATCGCCGATGACTACTGCGACCCCGAGTTCGGCACTGGCTGCGTGAAGATCACCCCGGCCCACGACTTCAATGACTATGAAGTCGGCAAGCGCCACAACCTGCCGCTGCTCAACATCTTCGACAAGAACGCCCTGGTGCTGCCCGCCGCCCAGGCCTTCAACCTCGATGGCAGCGTCAATGAGCAGGCGGACCCCCGCCTGCCCGCCCAGTACGCAGGCCTGGACCGGTTCGTCGCGCGCAAGCAGATCGTCGCCGACCTGGACGCTCAGGGCCTGCTGGTCAGCATCGACGACCATGCACTGAAAGTACCGAAAGGCGACCGCTCCGGCACCATCATCGAGCCGTGGCTGACCGACCAGTGGTACGTTTCCACCAAGCCGCTGGCCGAACCTGCGATTGCCGCCGTTGAAGATGGCCGCATCCAGTTCGTGCCCAAGCAGTACGAAAACATGTATTTCTCCTGGATGCGCGACATCCAGGATTGGTGCATCAGTCGTCAGCTGTGGTGGGGCCACCGGATCCCGGCGTGGTACGACGAGGCCGGCCAGGTCTATGTCGGCCGCAACGAGGCCGAAGTGCGCACCAAGCACAACCTGGGCGCCGACGTGGCACTGCGCCAGGACGACGACGTGCTCGACACTTGGTTCAGCTCGGGCCTGTGGACCTTCTCCACCCTGGGCTGGCCGGAACAGACCGAGTTCCTCAAGAAATTCCACTCCACCGACGTGCTGGTCACTGGCTTTGACATCATCTTCTTCTGGGTTGCCCGGATGATCATGCTGACCATGCACCTGATCAAGAACGAGGATGGCACCCCGCAGGTCCCGTTCAAGACCGTGTATGTGCACGGCCTGGTACGTGACGGCCAGGGCCAGAAGATGTCCAAGTCCAAGGGCAACGTGCTCGACCCACTGGACATCGTTGACGGCATCACCCTGGACGCCCTGCTGGAAAAACGCACCAGCGGCATGATGCAGCCCAAGCTGGCCGAGAAGATCGCCAAGCAGACCAAAGCCGAGTTCCCCGAAGGCATCGCCAGCTACGGCACCGACGCCCTGCGCTTCACCTTCTGCTCGCTGGCCTCCACTGGCCGCGACATCAAGTTCGACATGGGCCGCGTCGAAGGCTATCGCAACTTCTGCAACAAGATCTGGAACGCCGCCCGCTATGTGCTGGACAAAGGCGAGGACTGCGGGCAGAACGGCGAAGCCTGCGAGCTGTCGCTTGCCGACCGCTGGATCATCTCGCAGCTGCAACGCACCGAAGCCGAAGTGACCCGCCAGCTCGAGCAGTTCCGTTTCGACCTGGCCAGCCAAGCCCTGTACGAGTTCATCTGGAACCAGTACTGCGACTGGTACCTGGAACTGTCCAAGCCGGTACTGTGGGACGAAAACGCTCCGGTAGAGCGCGCCCGCGGCACCCGTCGCACCTTGGTGCGCGTGCTGGAAGTGGCGCTGCGCCTGGCTCATCCGTTCATGCCGTTCATCACCGAAGAAATCTGGCAGCGCATCGCGCCGCTGGCAGGCATCAACGGCAAGACCATCATGCTGCAGCCGTGGCCAGTGGCCAACGAAAGCCGCATCGATGCCGCCGCCGAAGGCGATATCGAATGGCTCAAGGAACTGATGGTCGGCCTGCGTAACATCCGCGCCGAAATGAACATCGGCCCGGGCAAGCCCCTGCCACTGTTCCTGAAGAACGCCAACGCCGACGACCAGCGCCGCCTGCAGGAAAACGAAGCCCTGCTCAAGAAGCTGGCCAAGGTCGAGTCGTTCACCGTGCTCGGCGAGGCCGAAGAAGCGCCGCTGTCGGCCACCGCACTGGTGGGCGATCTGCAGGTGCTGGTACCGATGGCAGGCCTGATCGACAAAGACGCCGAGCTGGCTCGCCTGAACAAGGAAATCCAGCGCCTGCAAGGTGAAGTGCAACGCGTCGGCGGCAAGCTGTCGAATGCTGCCTTCGTCGACAAGGCACCGCCTGCGGTGATCGAGAAGGAGCGCGCCAAGCTGGCAGAGGCCGAGCAGGCCCTGGCCAACTTCACCGAACAGCATGCGCGGATCGCTGCGCTGTAACCTAAAGTGAAGCCATCGCGGGCTGCTTTGGCAGCCCATCGCCGGCATGCCGGCTCCAACACGTACAGTGGTGTACCTGGGGGAGCCGGCTTGCCGGCGATGCTTTTTCAGGACACCCACCATGACCCAGAAACCCACCCTGCACCCGCGCAACCGCCATCAGGGGCGCTACGACTTCCCCAGCCTGATCAAGGCCCACCCGGACCTGGCTCGTTTCACCATCACCAACCCTCACGGTAAACCCAGCATCGACTTCGCCAACCCCGAAGCCGTGCGGGTGTTCAACCGCGCCTTGCTCAAGGCCCAGTACGGCATCCAGCACTGGGACATTCCCGCCGATTACCTGTGCCCGCCGATACCGGGCCGCGCCGACTACATTCACGTCGCCGCCGACCTGCTGGCCGAGGACAACGCAGGTGAAGTGCCCAAAGGCGCTCAGGTGCGCGCCCTGGACATTGGCGTGGGTGCCAACTGCATCTACCCGCTGCTCGGCCACAGCGATTACCGCTGGCGCTTCCTTGGCTCGGACATCGACCCAGTGGCACTGGCCTCGGCCAAGGCCATCGTTCAGGCCAACACGCTGAGCAAGGCCATCGCACTGCGCCAACAGAACGATCCCAAGCTCATTCTCGGCGGCCTGCTGGAGGAAGGCGAACGCTTCGACCTGACCTTGTGCAACCCGCCCTTCCATGCCTCCCGCGATGAAGCCACCCGCGGTAGCCAGCGCAAGTGGAAGAACCTCGGTAAACAGGACCCCAAGCGCAAGCTGCCCGTGCTCAACTTCGGCGGGCAGAACAACGAGCTGTGGTGTGAAGGTGGCGAGATCCGTTTCGTCAGCCAGCTGGTTGGCGAAAGCGTGCAGTACGCCTTGCAGGTATTGTGGTTCACCAGCCTGGTGTCCAAGGCCAGCAACCTGCCGGGCATCGAAGCGGCGCTGAAAAAAGCCGGGGCCAAGGCCATACGCATCGTTGAGATGGGCCAGGGGCAGAAACAAAGCCGTATGGTTGCGTGGAGCTTCCACGACCATGGCCAACGCCAGGCCTGGAACGCCCGACGTAAATCACAGGCATGAAAAAACCGCGCCCGGGCAAGCCGGGCGCGGTTTCGTCAATGCATCAACGAATTACTTGTTGATAGCGTCGGTCAGCGACTTGGCCGGCACGAACTTGACGACTTTCTTGGCAGCGATTTCGATGGCGGCGCCAGTCGAAGGGTTGCGGCCGGTACGGGCAGGACGCTCGGAGACTTTCAGCTTGCCGATGCCTGGCAGAGTGATTTCAGCGCCGTTTTCCAGCTGGTCGGCAACGATCTGGCCCAGTTGCTCCAGAGCGTTTTTGGCGGTGGCTTTCGGCTGAGCGATCGACTCGGCGATATCGGCAATCAGTTGGTCTTTGGTCAATGCCATGGTGGTGTTCCTTCCCTATCAAATTCAGTGGTTATGCAGCGCTCTACGACGTTATCGGGCCAGCCCCTGAAGTCTGGAGGGCCGCGCCAATCGGGCATGTAGATGCACAAATCGGCGTTTGGTTCGACACGGCGCAAGTGCGCTGCCAGCAATGCGCCACCCGAGGTGCGCAAGACCGCGCAAAGCTACCACAGGAATGGATAAATATCCGCTGCTCGCTTCAATTTAGTGCAGGTTTTTCGGGGGTTTTAGCCAAATTCGCTAAAAATTGAACAAAAAAACAACAACCGGCATTTCTGCCAACATCCGGCCACTGCATCACCTGCCGTCTGCGGTAAACTTCCCCACTTTTGCAGCGCGGCGCCTGGCCGCCCACGACTGACCGAGAATTCCATGCCAATCCGTCATTGCATCGTTCACCTGATCGACAAGAAGCCCGATGGCAGCCCCGCCGTGCTCCACGCACGGGATACCGAGCTGGGTGCATCGGACGCTATCGAAAACCTGCTGGCCGACCTCAACGACAGCTACAACGCCAAGCAGGGCAAAGCCTGGGGCTTCTTCCACGGTGAATCCGGCGCCTACCCGCTGAGCGGCTGGCTCAAGCAGTACCTGGAAGATGAAAAGGACTTTGCCGCCTTTAGCCGCGTTGCCGTTGAGCATCTGCAAAAACTGATGGAAGAATCCAACCTGTCCACTGGCGGCCACATCCTGTTCGCCCACTACCAGCAAGGCATGACCGACTACCTGGCCATCGCGCTGCTGCACCACAGCGAAGGCGTGGCGGTGAATGCCGAGCTGGATGTGACGCCTTCGCGGCACCTGGACCTGGGCCAATTGCACCTGGCGGCACGTATCAACTTGTCGGAGTGGAAGAACAACCAGAACTCCAAGCAGTACATCTCGTTCATCAAGGGCAAGAATGGCAAGAAGGTTTCGGATTACTTCCGTGACTTCATCGGCTGCCAGGAAGGCGTCGACGGCCCAGGCGAAACCCGTACCCTGCTCAAGGCGTTCAGCGACTTCGTTGAAAGCGAGGACCTGCCGGAAGAAGCCGCACGCGAAAAGACCCAGACCCTGGTCGACTACGCCACCACCCAGACCAAACTGGGCGAGCCGGTAACCTTGGAAGAGCTGTCCAGCCTGATCGACGAAGACCGCCCCAAGGCCTTCTACGACCATATTCGCAACAAGGACTACGGCCTGTCGCCAGAGATCCCGGCGGACAAACGTACCCTCAACCAGTTTCGCCGCTTCACCGGGCGTGCCGAAGGCCTGTCGATCAGCTTCGAAGCGCATCTGCTGGGGGACAAGGTGGAGTATGACGAGGCGGCGGGTACACTGATCATCAAAGGCCTGCCGACGCAGCTGGTGGACCAGCTCAAGCGCCGCAAGGACTGATCAACCGTTGGCATAGGAGGCGACCAAAGCCTCCTTGGCTGCCTTGCGCAACTTCTTCACCAGGCGCTCCTGGCGCAATGCCTCGCCCTTGTCCGGCCATTGCTCGACGTAGACCAGCGCCTGTGCCGGGCTGGTCTTGAAATACCGCGCCCCCTGCCCCTTCTGATGCGCCACGAAACGCCGCTGCGGATCATCACTGATGCCGCAGTACAGCGAACCATTGGCAGCGCGCACCAGGTAGACATACCAAGGTTTGCAGATGGGTTTTTCCGATACGTCGCTCACGATGCTTGTGCCTGGCTGCGAAGCGCACAGCTTAACCGCTCAGTTCGCCTGCTGAAACGCACGCAGCCCTTTGAATGCCTGCTGGCGCACTTTGTTCTGCAGCATGGGCGACCACCCCAGCAACACACCCGGGGCACCCAACGCCTGACGCGACCAGCGCCACAGGTCGAAGCTGTCGTCGTGCTGGCAGATCAACCCGTCGCGGATGACGAAGCGCGCCTGAATATCGTTGACCACGGTACGGCCAGTCTGGCTGAACAGGTATGTCGCCACCCAATGTGCGCAGGCGCTGCGCTCGTCTGCGCGGACATGGTCGAATGTCAGAGAGAAATCCTTGGCCCGTGTGGTGAGCATCCGCCACATGTCACCGGCATCACGGCCGCGCAGGGTACCGAAAACCGGGTCACTGAAGACGATGTCATCGCTGTAGCAAGCCACCATCGCTTCAGCGTCCAGGCGCTGGAAAGCTTGATAGAAACGGGTGATCAGGTCACGGTTGGCATCGCTCATGGGCAGGCCCGTCCTGGGAATGGAAAGCTGCACGATAATCTGTGGGCAGCGGCAATGCCATGCCCATTTGCAACGTGAATGCAGGCTGGATCACTGCACGCCTCAAAGCCTTTCGCTACTCACGTTGACATGCCGCGCCCGCCCCGCCCCGAGGCCGAACACGATGGCACCCACGCCCAGCACGGCAAAGATCCAGCCCACGGCGGCCCAGCCGCCCGTCATGTCATGCACCAACCCCACGGCAAAGGGGCCCATCGAGGCAAGGGTGTAGCCCACGCCCTGGGCCATGCTCGACAGGTTGGCCGCCACATGGGCGTCTTTGGAGCGCAGCACGATCAGCGTCAGCGCCAAGGCAAATGTACCGCCCTGCCCCAGCCCCAGCAGCACCGCCCAGCCCCACAGGCCAGACAACGGCGCATACAGGCAACCGAACAGGCCGGCGAGGGTGATGAGCATGACCAGTACGATTGCCAACCGCTGGTCTTTGCCCCGTGTGGCCAGCCAGGGCGCACTCAGCGAGCTGACCAGTTGCACGATCACCGAACCGGAGAGCACCAGGCCCGCCTCGGTCGGGCTCAGGCCACGGCCGATGAGGATAGACGGCAACCAGCCGAACACGATGTACGCCAGCGATGACTGCAGGCCCATGTACAGGGTTACCTGCCAGGCCAGCGGATCACGCCATAGCCCTTTCACCCGGTAAGCCACCTTGTGCATGCCGTGCCCTTGGCGCGCCTGGGGCAACCAGACCAGCATGGCCAGCAATGCCGGGATCATCCAGAAACCCAGGCCCAAGGCCCAACTGCCATGCAAATGCTCGGTCAGCGGTACCGTGGCGCCTGCTGCCATGGCTGCGCCCAGGCAAAGGGCCATGGTGTAGACCCCCGTCAAGGTGCCGGCGTGGCTGGGAAAATCACGCTTGACGATACCAGGCAACAGCACGCCGATGATGCCAATGCTGGCGCCGGCCATGATGCTGCCAAGAAATACCCCGGTGGTCCCCAACGCACTGCGCAGCACGATGCCCAGCGCCAGCGTCAGCAAGATGCCGAGGATCACCCGCTCGCTGCCCCAACGCCGCGCAAGCAGCGGTGCAAGGGGCGCGAATAGCCCCAGGCAGAGCACTGGCAAGGTCGTCAGCAGCCCCGCTTCAGAGGCACTGAGGCCAAGGCTTTCACTGACCAGGCCAAGTACCGGGGCCATGCTGGACAGCGCCGGGCGCAGGTTCAAGGCAACCAGTACCAGGCCCAACAACAGCAACCAGGGCCGCTGCAGTACCACAGGCTGGCCCTGCACTTGCGCATCATCGGCTTCGGCATCGATCAGCAGTTCATCCAGCTCGCGCTCGCGGGCAGGTGTGTCACGGGTCATTGGTTCAGCCATGGCCTTCTCGTGGTCAGGATTCGATGAGGGTCCGGCTCAGGCACTTGGCCCGCTCCGGATCGCGTTGTTCGATGGCGTCGAGGATCTGACCATGCAGATCGAAGGTGGCCTGGCAGCGCGGGACAGTGGCCATGTTGTGCTGCAACGCGGCAGCCACGACACCCGAGAAATAGCGGTACAGCTCGCTTAGCGCCGGGTTGTGTGCAGCGTCGATAAGGCGTTGGTGAAACGCCAGGTCGCAACTGACGTAAGCATCCACATCACCATGAAAATGTTCGGCGCTGCCCTGCAACGCGATGCGCAGGGCACGCAAGTCGTCGTCGGTACGGCGCAGTGCTGCCAAGCCTATCGCCTCGGTTTCCAGAATGTGCCGCGTTTCCCTCGCCTGCTCCAGCGTGCAGCGCGACATTGCCTGAACCGCCTGCAATGGGTCCAGGCAAGTACGCAGGTAACTGCCGTCGCCCTGGCGGATTTCCACCAGGCCACTGAAGGCCAGCACGCGCATGGCCTCACGCACGGTATTGCGGCTGATGCCCAATTCCAGGGCCAGCTCCGGCTCGGTCGGCAAACGCTGCCCTACCCGCCAGTCACCTTGGAGAATGCGCTCACGCATGCGCTCCACCGCGAGCTCGACCAAGGATCGCTTGGCCAATTCATTGCCCATGCCTATTCAACCAATCATCCGACGAATTTGCGTATGTTAAGCCAGCGTGGATAGCAGATCAAATCAGCGTGCCGGCCAAACCAAAGGGGCCGCAGTGCGGCCCCTTTGGGTATCAGCTCAACGCGTCGATCAGCGCCTGGTTCATGTCTGGCGTACCGATGGTGATACGCAGGAACTGAGCAATCCGCTGTTGCTTGAAGTGGCGCACAATCACACCTTGCTCACGCAGGCGCGCCGCCAGCTGCGCCGCATCCTCCTGCGGGTGGCGGGCGAAGATGAAATTAGCCGCCGATGGCAGCACCTCGAAGCCCTTGGCAGTCAACTGTTCAACCAGTGCCTCACGGCTTTCGATCACCTTGCGACAGGTGTCTTCGAAGTACGCCTGGTCCTCGAACGCTGCAGCAGCGCCGACGATCGCCATGCGGTCCAGCGGGTAGGAGTTGAAGCTGTTCTTGATCCGCTCCAGCGCCTCGATGAGGTCCGGGTGCCCTACCGCCAGGCCGACCCGCAGGCCGGCCAGCGAGCGCGACTTGGACAAGGTCTGGGTCACCAGCAGGTTGTCGTAGCGGTTAACCAGGCTGATCGCCGTCTGGCCACCAAAGTCGATATAGGCTTCATCCACCACCACCACCGAGTCGCGGTTGGCCTGCAACAACTGCTCGATTGCCTGCAGCGGCAACAGGCAACCAGTCGGCGCATTCGGGTTGGGGAAGATGATCCCGGCATTGGGCTTTTGGTAGTCCTCGACACGGATCTGGAACTGGTCATCCAGCGCCACAGGCTCGAACGGGATGCCATACAGGCCGCAGTACACGGGGTAAAAGCTGTAGCTGATGTCCGGGAACAACAGCGGGCCGCCGTGCTGGAACAGGCCGTGGAAAATGTGCGCCAGCACCTCGTCCGAGCCGTTGCCCACGAACACCTGCCCAGTGGTAACGCCGTAATACTCGGCCACCGCCTGCTTGAGCCGGTCACCATTGGGGTCCGGGTACAAGCGCAGGTTGTCGTTCAGCTCGCCGCGCATGGCTTCCAGGGCCTTGGGCGACGGGCCATAGGGGTTTTCGTTGGTGTTGAGCTTGACCAGCCGGGCCAGCTTGGGCTGTTCACCGGGGACGTAAGGCACCAGGTCCTTGACGAAGGGGCTCCAGAATCGACTCATGCTCAGTTCCCCTTGTCTTGGGTCAGGATACGGTATTCGGCGCTGCGGGCGTGGGCGGTCAGGGACTCGCCACGGGCCAGGACCGAGGCGGTGTGGCCCAGCTCGGAAGCACCCTGCTCGGAGCAGAAGATGATCGACGAACGCTTCTGGAAGTCATAAACACCCAGCGGCGACGAGAAACGCGCGGTACCGGACGTCGGCAGCACATGGTTGGGGCCGGCGCAGTAGTCGCCGAGCGCCTCGCTGGTGTGACGGCCCATGAAGATAGCGCCGGCGTGCCGGATCTGCCCCAGCCAGGCCTGCGGATTGGCGACCGACAGTTCCAGGTGTTCAGGGGCGATACGATTGGCCACCTCGATGGCTTGCTGCATGTCGCGCACCTGGATCAACGCGCCCCGGCCATTGATCGATTTCTCGATGATCTCGGCGCGCTCCATGGTTGGCATCAGCTTGTCGATACTGGCGGCCACACGGTCGAGGAACTCAGCATCCGGGCTGACCAGGATGGCCTGGGCGTCTTCGTCGTGTTCGGCCTGGGAGAACAGGTCCATGGCGATCCAGTCGGGGTCCGTCTGGCCGTCGCACACCACGAGGATTTCCGAAGGGCCGGCGATCATGTCGATACCAACCTGGCCAAATACGTGACGCTTGGCGGTGGCCACGTAGATGTTGCCTGGGCCGACGATCTTGTCCACCTGGGGCACGCTCTCGGTGCCATAGGCCAGGGCCGCAACTGCTTGAGCACCACCCACGGTGAACACGCGGTCGACACCTGCAATGCAGGCAGCAGCCAGTACCAGCTCGTTGACTTCACCGCGCGGCGTCGGCACCACCATGACCACTTCAGCCACACCCGCGACCTTGGCCGGGATGGCGTTCATCAGTACCGACGACGGGTAGGACGCTTTACCGCCAGGTACATACAAGCCGGCGCGATCGAGCGGGGTCACCTTCTGACCCAATACGGTACCGTCGGCCTCGGTGTACTGCCAGGAGTCCTGCTTCTGCCGCTCGTGGTAGATACGCACGCGCTCGGCGGCTTTCTCAAGGGCTGTACGCTGGGCGTCGGTGATGCGGGTCAGGGCCAGTTCCAGGCGCTCGCGACCCAGGATCAGGTCATCGATGCTGTTGGCGGCAACGCCGTCGAAACGCTGGGTAAACTCCACCAGCGCCGCATCGCCGCGCTCACGCACGGCCTTGATGATGTCGAGCACGCGCTGGTTGACCGCGTCATCGGACACACTTTCCCAGCTCAGCAGATGATCCAGATGTCGGGCGAAATCCGGATCAGCGGCGTTGAGACGGGCAATTGCAGTGGACACGGTCATGGCGAGGGCCTCGATTATTAGCGAATGCTCAGGCGCCCTAGGCTACCAGTCCATCCGCGCGGGCACCCGAGAAAAGTGGCTATGACGCGGATAGACGGGCGCGACAGCAGAGGTCGCGCGTTCGAGTCAGCCGCGGTGTCGCGATTCGACAGCTTGACGCAGGGTGTCGATCAGGCTCTGGATGCGGGCGTGCTGCATCTTCATGGACGCCTTGTTGACCACCAGGCGCGAGCTGATCGTGGCGATCAGGTCCTGGGGCTCCAGGCCGTTGGCGCGCAGCGTGTTGCCGGTGTCGACGACGTCGATGATCTTGTCGGCGAGGTTGATCAGCGGCGCCAGTTCCATCGAACCGTACAGCTTGATGATGTCGACCTGGCGACCTTGCTCGGCGTAATAGCGCTTGGCTACGTTGACGAACTTGGTGGCAACGCGCAGGCGGCCCTTGGGCTCGGGCGCACCGACCACGCCTGCGGTCATCAGCTTGCAGCGGGCGATCTGCAGGTCCAGCGGCTCATACAAGCCCTGGCCGCCGTACTCCATCAGCACGTCCTTGCCTGCCACACCGAGGTCGGCGGCACCATGCTCGACGTAAGTCGGCACGTCGGTGGCGCGCACGATCAGCAGCCGTACGTCGTCCTGGGTGGTGGGAATGATCAGCTTGCGGCTCTTGTCCGGATTCTCGGTCGGCACGATACCGGCCTCGGCCAGCAACGGCAGGGTATCGTCGAGGATGCGGCCTTTGGAAAGCGCGATGGTCAACATTGGAACGTCGGTCCTTAAGCGGCTACAACCGGCCCGGTCATCGACCCGGCCGTGTTCAATTCAATGGGCGCATCCTTGCGCCGACGAGGCATTAGCCCGGTACGCGACGGATCTTCGCACCCAGCATCTGCAGTTTCTCTTCGATGCACTCGTAACCACGGTCGATGTGATAAATGCGATCGATCAGGGTATCGCCTTCGGCGACCAGCGCTGACAGCACCAGGCTGGCAGAAGCACGCAGGTCGGTGGCCATGACCGGGGCACCCTTGAGTGCCGGCACGCCGGTCACGATGGCGGTATTGCCCTCGACCTGAATCTGCGCGCCCATGCGGTGCATTTCGTACACGTGCATGAAGCGGTTCTCGAAGATCGTCTCGATGACCGCGCCGGTGCCTTCGGCGATGGCGTTGAGCGAGATGAACTGCGCCTGCATGTCGGTCGGGAACGCCGGGTACGGGGCGGTACGCAGGTTGACGGCTTTGGGCCGCTTGCCATGCATATTCAGCTCGATCCAGTCCTCACCGGTGGTCAGGTCGGCACCGGCTTCCTTGAGCTTTTCCAGTACGGCTTCAAGGATGGTCGGGTCGGTGTCCTTGACCTTGACACGGCCACCGGTGACGGCCGCAGCGACCAGGTAAGTACCAGTCTCGATACGGTCGGGCATCACGCGGTAGTTGGCCGAATGCAAACGCTCGACGCCATCGATTGTGATGGTGTCGGTGCCAGCGCCTTGCACTTTGCCGCCCATGGCGTTGATGAAGTTGGCCAGGTCGACCACCTCCGGCTCGCGTGCGGCGTTCTGCAGCACACTGCGGCCCTTGGCCAGGGCAGCAGCCATCATGATGTTTTCGGTACCGGTCACGCTGACGGTATCGAAGAAGAAGTGCGCGCCGCGCAGGCCACCCTCAGGTGCCTTGGCCTTGATGTAGCCGCCTTCGACTTCGATCTTGGCACCCATGGCCTCCAGGCCGCGAATGTGCAGGTCGACCGGCCGCGAACCAATGGCGCAACCGCCTGGCAGGGCTACTTCGGCCTCGCCGAACCGGGCAACCATCGGGCCAAGCACCAGGATCGAAGCGCGCATGGTCTTGACCAGCTCGTACGGCGCGACCAGGGTCTTGATGGTACGTGGGTCGATTTCCACCGCCAGCTTTTCGTCGATCACAGGCTCGATGCCCATGCGGCCGAACAGCTCGATCATGGTGGTGATGTCGTGCAGGTGTGGCAGGTTGCCCACGGTGACCGGGCCGTCAGCCAGCAGGGTCGCCGCCAGAATCGGCAGGGCCGCGTTCTTCGCGCCCGAAATGCGGATCTCGCCGTCAAGGCGAGCGCCGCCAGTAATAATCAGTTTGTCCATTGGAGTCTCGCCGCCAAGTTGGCTCAGGTGCGCTCAGCCCAGGCTGCGCTGCTGAAAAATTTCATGGTTACTGCATGGATGCTACCGTTGGCGATCCAGGGATTAAGGTGAGCATAGATCGCCTGCTGACGCTTGACCGGGCTCAGGCCAGCCAACTCGTCGCTGATCACGTTCAACTGGAAGTTGCAGCCTTCGCCTTCAACTTCGACCCGGGATCCCGGCAATTTTTCTTCAAGGAAGCTCTTAACTTCTACGGCCTGCATGCTCAACCTCAATCGGCGCCCGATGCGCACGGGTCGGCCATCATACAAAAAAGCCCCTCGCCTGCGAAGCCCACCGAGGGCGTGCGCTGACCGAGGGGCCTCCAATCAGTGGCAAGCCATCAGCTCGCCAGCACTTCATCGAGGTCATACACCTCGGCGATTTCCCGCATGTCGTCGGGCATCCCGCGTACCTCACAGGCCTTGCCGCCGGCTTGGCCATCGCGGATGAACGCCAGGAGCAGCGACAGGCCGACACTGGAAGATTTTTCCACCGCGGTGCAGTCGATGACAAGGCGTGGCTCGCGGGATGCCTCGATCAACGCCTTGCCTTGCTTGCGCAAGGCGGGGCCGCTGCGGTAATCCAGTACACCGACCAGGCGCAACACGCCCGGCTCGGCCATGCTCACGCCACCCTCACTCATTTAACGGCCTTTTCGGTCGAAGAGTCGGCAGCTTCCTTGGCCTTGGCCACTTCGCCGGCCCAGCCGTCGATGGTCTTGTCCAGGTCGTTGCCGTTGCGCTGCATGGCGTCGGCGAACTGGTCGCGGAACAGCTTGCCGACGTTGATACCGTTGACGATGACGTTACGTACCTTCCACTCGCCACCGTGGTTTTCCAGGGTGTACTGCACCGGGTAGACGGCGCCATTGTTGCCAGTCACCTTCATGCCAACGCTGGCACGCTTGCCGTTATCGGCCTGGGCCGGGTCGACGGTAATGCCCTGGTTGTTGTACTCCAGCAGGGCGTTGCCATAGAACTGCATCAGGCTGCGCTTGAAGTTTTCCTGAAAGCGCTGCATCTGCTCAGGCGTGGCCTTGCGCGAGTACTTCACGGTCATGATGCTTTTCGAGATGCCGTCGGCATCGACCACCGGGCCCAGGATGCGATTGAGCGCATCGTAGAAGGCCTTCGGGTTGGACTTGTACTGCTCCTTGTTGGATTTGAGGTCACCCAGCAATTCGTTGGTCGTGCCCTGCACCACCTCGTGCGGAGACTGCCCGGGCGCTGCCAATGCCAGCAGAGGGAAGGCCGCCAGCAGGACCAGCAGGCCACGTCGCAGGATCGAAATCATGGAAACTCCTTAATTAGCCGGTTGTGCTTCTTTCGGTTCCTTGCTCACGGTGTTGAGCAGGAACTTGCCAATCAGATCTTCCAGTACCAGCGCCGACTGGGTGTCATGGATGGTTGCGCCATCCTTGAGCACCTCTTCCTCGCCGCCGACACTGATACCGATGTATTTCTCGCCAAGCAGACCGGCGGTCAGGATCGAAGCAGTGGAGTCTGTCGGCAGGTTGTCGACTTTGCTGTCCAACTGCAGGGTCACCCGGCCAGTGTAGGAATCACGGTCCAGATCGATGGCGGTGACCTTGCCGATCGTCACACCCGCCATGGTCACTTTAGCTCTGACCGTCAAACCGGCGATATTGTCGAAGTAGGCGTAAACTTTGTAGGTATCGCTGCTCGGGCTGGCCGATAGCCCGCTGACACGCAGGGCCAGCAGCAGCAACGCCAGGATCCCGGCCAAAAGGAACAGGCCGACACCGATTTCCAGGGTGCGGTTTTGCATCAGAAATCTCCAAACATCAAGGCGGTCAGAATAAAGTCCAGACCCAGGACAGCCAACGAGGCATAAACCACGGTCTTGGTGGTGGCACGGCTGATCCCTTCTGAGGTGGGCTCGCAGTCATACCCTTGGAATACGGCGATCCAGGTCGTGACGAAGGCGAACACCAGGCTCTTGACCAGCCCGTTGAGCACGTCATCGGTAAAGGAAACGCTGTTCTGCATGTTGGCCCAGAACGAGCCTTCGTAGACGCCCAGCCAGTCCACGGCGACCCACGAGCCGCCCCAGATGCCGACCACGCTGAAGATCAGCGCCAGCAGCGGCAACGAAATGAAACCGGCCCAAAGGCGCGGCGCAACGATGTACTTGAGCGGGTCGACACCGATCATTTCGAGGCTCGACAGCTGCTCGGTGGACTTCATGTTGCCGATTTCGGCGGTCAGCGCCGAACCTGCCCGGCCGGCGAACAGCAAGGCAGTGACCACCGGCCCCAGCTCGCGCAGCAGGGTCAGGGCGACCATCTGCCCCACCGCCTGCTCCGAACCGTACTTGGTCAGAATGCTGTAACCCTGCAGTGCCAGCACCATGCCGATGAACACACCGGACACCGCGACGATCGCCAGCGACAGCACGCCCACCGAGTACAGCTGCTTGGTCAGCAGCTGGAAGCCGCCGCCGATGCCGCCACGACCGACCAGTGCATGGAACAGGAACAGGCAGGAACGCCCGAGCACGGCCAACACGTCGATCGCCGAGCGGCCGAACAGGCGGATACGTTCAAGCAAGGATTTTCTGCGCATCAACGCGCCCCCAACAAATCGGCGCGGTAGTCTGGCGCAGGGAAATGGAATGGCACAGGGCCGTCCGGATCGCCCTTCATGAACTGGCGAATGCGCGGATTGTCCGAGCCCATCAGCTCATCGGGCGTACCCTGGCCCAGCACCTGGCCGTCACCGACCACGTAGATGTAGTCGGCGATGCTGGCGGTTTCGGCCAGGTCGTGGGATACCACGATGCTGGTGATACCCAGCGCGTCATTGAGCAATCGGATCAGGCGCACCAGTACCCCCATGGCGATCGGGTCCTGGCCGACGAACGGCTCGTCATACATCAGTATCTGCGGATCGAGCGCAATCGCCCGGGCCAGCGCCACACGTCGCTTCATGCCACCGGACAGTTCGTCGGGCATCAGATCGATGGCACCGCGCAAACCCACGGCCTGCAGTTTCATCAACACGATGTCGCGGATCATCTCGTCCGACAACTGGGTGTGCACGCGCAGCGGGAAAGCGACGTTCTCGAACACATCGAGGTCGGTGAACAGCGCACCGCTCTGGAACAGTACGCCCATCTGCTTGCGCGCATCGAACAGGTCGCTGCGCGACAGGCTCGGCAGGTTCTGCCCGGCGACCCAGACTTCACCAACGGACGGACGCAACTGCGCGCCCATCAGGCGCAGCAGCGTGGTCTTGCCGCACCCGGACGGCCCCATGATGCCGGTGACCTTGCCACGCGGAATGCGTATGTCGACATTGCTGAAAATGCTGCGCGAACCGCGCTTGAAGGTGACGCCCTTCAACTCGACCGCGTAGGCGCTATCCACACTCATCTAGACTCCTTGCTAGTACAGCCATGTCCTAATGGACGCCGGCCCTCATCGTGAAGACACACGCGCCCCCGGCGGGCCGAATAGCGGCGAACTATAGCACCGCTGACAGGGTGGCCCCAAGGCCATGGCGCGAGTCGTTCAGGCCAGCGACAGGCTACGACGTCTTTTCATTGCACAATCGAAAGGGTGAGGCTTTCTTCCATTGCGGCTATAATCGCCGCCTTTTCATCAGGCATTGCTTTTCGACATGAGCCAATCCAGTGAGCTGATCCAGTCCGCCCAGCGCACCCTGCGCCTGGAAATCGAGGCCGTACAAGGTTTGACGGCCAGCATCGATGCCAACTTCGTCAAGGCCTGCGAGCTGATCCTGGCGAGCAAGGGCCGCGTCGTTGTGGTCGGCATGGGCAAGTCTGGGCACATCGGCAACAAGATCGCCGCGACCCTGGCCAGCACCGGCACGCCGGCGTTTTTCGTGCATCCGGCCGAAGCCAGCCATGGCGACATGGGCATGATCACCCGTGGCGACGTCATCCTGGCCCTGTCCAACTCCGGCAGCACCGCCGAAATCGTCACCTTGCTGCCGCTGATCAAGCGCCTGGGCATCCAGCTCATCAGCATGACCGGCAACCCCGACTCGCCACTGGCCCAGGCCGCCGAGGTCAACCTCGACGCGCGTGTCGCCCATGAGGCGTGCCCGCTGAACCTGGCGCCCACCTCATCGACCACCGCAGCACTGGTGCTGGGCGACGCCCTGGCCATCGCCCTGCTCGAAGCGCGCGGGTTTACCGCAGAAGATTTCGCCTTCTCGCACCCCGGTGGCGCGCTGGGCCGCCGCCTGCTGCTCAAGGTCGAGAACGTCATGCACGCGGGTGCCGACCTGCCTCAGGTACAACGCGGCACGCTGCTCAAGGACGCCCTCCTCGAAATGTCCCGCAAAGGCCTGGGCATGACCGTGGTCGCCGAAGCGAACGGCCAGCTGGCCGGCATCTTCACCGACGGTGACCTGCGCCGCAGCCTGGACCGCAACATCGACGTGCACACCACCCTGATCGACCAGGTCATGACCGTGCACGGCAAGACAGCCCGCGCCGAGATGCTCGCCGCCGAAGCACTGAAGATCATGGAAGACCACAAGATCAGCGCCCTGGTGGTGGTGGACAAGGACGACCGCCCGGTCGGTGCCCTGAACATGCACGACCTGCTGCGCGCAGGCGTGATGTAAATGAGAACGACGCAAATGACCCAGAACCTGATGCAGCGCGGCAAGGCCATCAAGCTTGCCGTGTTCGATGTGGACGGCGTGCTCACCGATGGCCGCCTTTATTTCCTCGAAGATGGCAGCGAATTCAAGACGTTCAACACGCTCGACGGCCAAGGCATCAAGATGCTGATGGCATCGGGGGTGACCACGGCGATCATCAGCGGGCGCAAGACCCCGGTGGTCGAGCGTCGCGCGAAAAACCTCGGCATTCCCCACCTGTTCCAGGGCCGCGAGGACAAACTGGTGGTACTCGACGGCCTGCTCGCCGAACTGGGCCTAAGCTATGAGCAGGTCGCGTACCTGGGCGATGACCTGCCAGACCTGCCAGTCATTCGCAAGGTCGGCCTGGGTATCGCCGTGGCCAACGCCGCACCCTTCGTCCGCCAGCACGCCGACGGCGTGACCCAGGCACGCGGTGGCGAGGGTGCCGCTCGCGAGTTCTGCGAGCTTATCATGCAGGCCCAGGGCACCCTGGACGCTGCCAACGCCAACTACCTGTAGGTTGCCCATGTTCAGCAAGAAAGCCCGCAATATTGCGCTGCTCGCGGTGATCGCCGCCCTGCTGGCGGCAATAGGCTACTGGAATGTCAGCCCCGAGAGCTTCCTCGACAAGCCGGTAGCTCAGGTCGACGAAAGCGCGATCGACTATTATGCGATCAACGCCCACAGCGTGCAGTTCTTGCCAGATGGCAAGCTGCAGTACGAAATGACCGCCGACAAGGTCGAACACCTCAAGGCCACCGAGGTCACACTGGTGACCACGCCCGACCTGCACATGTACCGGGGCACCGAATACCCCTGGCACATCCAGAGCGTGCGCGCCGAGGTCAACCCGGACGGCACCGAGGTCGAGCTGATCGACAAGGTGCGCGTGGCCCGCACCGATGAGAAGCAGCGTGAAACGATCATTACCAGCTCACGCATGACCGTGTTCCCGCAGAAGCAATATGCGCAGACCGAGCAAGCCGTTAGAATCGACGGCGCCGGTGGCACAACTACGGGCAAAGGAATGAAAGCGTATTTGAAAGAAGGCAGGATGGACCTGCTCTCTAACGTAAGAGGACAGTATGAGGCTCGTTAAAACCCTCCCCCTTTTGCTCAGCCTGAGCGCAGCACTGGGAAGCGCGAGCGCCTTCGCCCTGCCGACCGACCGTGACCAGCCTATCCGCATCCAGGCCGACAACGCGCACCTGGACGACAAGCAAGGCGTAGCCACCTACACCGGTGACGTGATCATCACTCAGGGCTCGATGATGATCAAAGGCAATACCGTGACCATGACTCGCGCCGCCAACGGTGACATCGACGTGGTCACTTCGGTGGGCAACCTGGCTTATTTCGAGCAGCAACAGAGCGCTGCGAAGCCTGACAAGATGAAAGGCTGGGCCGTGACCATCCAGTATCAGGCGCAGAAGGACACAGTGATTCTGACCGACCGCGCCAAGGTCGAAAACGAAGGCAACACCACCGAAGGCGAAAAGATCGTCTACAACACCAAGTCCCAGGTTGCGACCGCCGGTCGCGGCGGCAACGTGACTCAGCCACGTCAGCGCATCGACATGGTGATCCAGCCGAAGAAGAAGGCCGAGTAAATGGCAACCCTCAAAGCCCAGCACCTGGCCAAGAGCTACAAAGGGCGTCAAGTCGTGCGTGACGTCAGCCTGTCTATCGACAGCGGTCAGATCGTCGGCCTGCTAGGCCCCAACGGCGCCGGCAAGACCACCTGCTTCTACATGATCGTCGGCCTGGTACAGGCCGACCAGGGGCGCGTCCTCATCGACAACCTGGATGTCAGCCACCAGCCCATGCATGGGCGTGCACGCGCCGGCATCGGCTACCTGCCGCAAGAAGCCTCGATCTTCCGCAAGCTGTCGGTGGCCGACAACATCATGGCCATCCTCGAAACCCGCAAGGAACTCGACCGCGAGGGCCGTCGCAAGGAGCTGGAGAGCCTGCTGCAGGAGTTCCACATCAGCCACATCCGCGACAACCTCGGCATGAGCCTGTCCGGCGGCGAACGTCGTCGTGTCGAGATCGCACGCGCCCTGGCGACAGCCCCCAAGTTCATCCTGCTGGACGAACCCTTCGCTGGCGTCGACCCGATTTCGGTCGGTGACATCAAGCAGATCATCCACCACCTCAAGGCCAAGGGTATCGGTGTACTGATCACCGACCACAACGTGCGTGAAACCCTGGATATCTGCGAAACCGCCTACATCGTCAACGACGGGCAACTGATCGCCGAGGGCGACGCGCAGACCATCCTGGCCAACGAACTGGTCAAGGAAGTTTACCTGGGTCACGAGTTCCGGCTCTGACTCAGGACGCGCCTGGAGCACTGATTTAGCGCCTTGAATGGGCTTAAGTTGTTACAGTGCTCTAGGCAAACGCTACAATTTAAGGCATAAAACTTGCTTGAAATTGGCGCTCCGGCGCCCTCGTGTAGTGGATGGCGCATGCGCGCCGGCGAACAAGGTATTAGCCCCTGCCATGAAACCATCGCTCGTCCTAAAAATGGGCCAGCAACTGACGATGACCCCGCAGTTGCAACAGGCCATCCGCCTACTCCAGCTCTCTACCCTGGACCTTCAGCAGGAAATCCAGGAAGCGCTGGAGTCCAATCCGATGCTCGAACGTCAGGAAGACGGCGAAGACTTCGACAACAGCGACCCGATGGCGGACAACGCCGAGAGCAAACCGGCCGCCGAAGTCCAGGACAACAGCTTTCAGGAAAGCACCGCCAGTGCCGAGAACCTGGAGGACGGTGAGTGGAACGAGCGCATCCCCAATGAGCTTCCGGTCGATACGGCCTGGGAAGACATCTACCAGACCAGCGCGAGCAGCCTGCCGAGCAACGATGACGACGAGTGGGACTTCACCACGCGCACATCCGCCGGCGAAAGCCTGCAAAGCCACCTGCTGTGGCAATTGAACCTGGCACCGATGTCCGATACCGACCGCCTGATCGCCGTCACCCTTATCGACAGCATCAACGGCCAGGGTTACCTGGAAGACACGATCGAAGAGATCTGCGCCGGTTTCGATCCGGAGCTGGACATCGAACTGGACGAAGTCGAAGCGGTGCTGCACCGTATCCAGCAGTTCGAGCCAGCAGGTGTCGGCGCGCGCAACCTGGGCGAGTGCCTGTTGCTGCAACTGCGCCAACTCCCGGCCAACACACCGTGGATGGCCGAGGCCAAACGCCTGGTCAGCGAGTTCATCGACCTGTTGGGCGGGCGCGACTACAGCCAGCTGATGCGCCGCATGAAGCTCAAGGAAGACGAACTGCGCCAGGTGATCGAGCTGGTTCAGAGCCTCAACCCGCGCCCAGGTTCGCAAATCGAGTCCAGTGAGCCGGAATACGTGGTGCCCGATGTCATCGTCCGCAAGGACAGTGATCGCTGGCTGGTCGAACTGAACCAGGAAGCGATCCCGCGCCTGCGGGTCAATCCGCAATACGCCGGCTTCGTCCGCCGGGCCGACACCAGCGCCGACAACACCTTCATGCGCAATCAGTTGCAGGAAGCACGCTGGTTCATCAAGAGCCTGCAAAGCCGCAACGAAACGCTGATGAAAGTCGCCACGCAGATCGTCGAGCATCAGCGCGGCTTCCTCGACCACGGTGACGAGGCCATGAAACCGTTGGTGTTGCATGACATCGCCGAAGCCGTGGGCATGCACGAGTCGACCATCTCGCGGGTGACCACCCAGAAGTTCATGCACACCCCACGCGGCATCTACGAACTGAAATACTTTTTCTCCAGCCACGTCAGCACCTCCGAAGGCGGAGAATGCTCGTCCACGGCAATCCGCGCGATCATCAAGAAACTGGTTGCGGCGGAAAATCAGAAAAAGCCATTGAGTGACAGCAAGATCGCTGGTTTACTGGAGGCACAAGGCATCCAGGTAGCCCGTCGCACCGTCGCCAAGTACCGCGAGTCCCTCGGCATCGCACCGTCGAGTGAGCGCAAGCGACTGATGTAGCCCCTGAGATATGCCACAGCGTTTGTGGGGCAGGTGCAAGACCTGCCTCTTTATGCACGGGCAACAAAGGAGAAGCTGTATGCAAGTCAATATCAGTGGACAGCATGTAGAAGTCACCCAGCCACTGCGCGATTACGTGCTTGAAAAGCTCGCCCGCGTGGAAAGCCACTTCGACAAGATCACTAACGTGCAGGTCATCATGAAGGTCGAGAAGCTGCAGCAGAAGGTCGAAGCGACCCTGCAGATTCCTGGCTCGGAAGTGGTTGCCAACGCCGAACACGAAGACATGTATGCAGCGATCGATGCCTTGGCCGACAAGCTCGACCGCCAACTGAAAAAACACAAGGAAAAACAGCAAAGTCTGCTGCAAGGTGCAGCTGCCCGCTGATCCCCTCATCCATGATCCGACTTGAAACCATCCTGACCCCCGGCCGTTCCTTGGTGAACGTGCCGGGTGGCAGTAAGAAGCGCGCCTTGGAAAAGGTCGCCAACCTGATTGCCGATCAAATCCCCGAGCTGGAGATGCAAGACGTCTTCGAAAAGCTGATCGCTCGTGAAAAGCTCGGCTCCACAGGCTTCGGCAATGGGATCGCCATACCTCACTGCCGCCTCGAAGGCTGCACTTCTCCCGTCAGTGCACTGCTGCACCTGGATGCTCCGATCGACTATGACGCCATCGATGGCGCGCCTGTCGACCTGCTGTTCATCCTGCTGGTGCCGGAGGCTGCCACCGACGCCCATCTGGAACTGCTGCGCCAGATCGCCAGCATGCTGGATCGCAAGGAAGTTCGCGAGCGCCTGCGTGCCGCCAACAGCAGCGAGGCCCTGTACCAGGTAGTCCTGGACGCACAGAACGAGCACTGAACATGCGCCTGATCATCGTCAGCGGCCGGTCCGGCTCCGGCAAGAGTACCGCCCTCGATGTGCTGGAAGACAACGGCTTTTACTGTATCGATAACCTCCCTGCCGGCTTGCTGCCGCAGTTGGCGGAAAACGCGCTGATCCATACAGAGTTGCTGCAGCCGAAAGTGGCAGTGTCCATCGATGCCCGCAACCTGCCAAGCCACCTGTCACGCTTCCCCGAACTGCTCGCCGAAGCCCGTGGCCGGCATATCCAGTGCGATGTGCTGTTTCTCGACGCCGACGAGGACACGCTGCTCAAGCGCTTCTCCGAAACACGCCGGCGCCATCCGCTGACGAATGCGGATCGCTCACTGGCCGAAGCGATCCGCGTGGAAAGCGAATTGCTGGGGCCAATCTCCGATCTTGCCGACCTGAAGATCGACACCACCAGCCTCAACCTTTACCAGCTGCGCGACTCGATCAAGTTGCGCCTGCTCAATCAGCCTGAGCCGGGCACCGCATTCCTGGTCGAATCATTCGGCTTCAAGCGTGGCATGCCGGTCGATGCAGACCTGGTTTTCGATGTGCGCTGCCTGCCGAACCCGTACTGGAAGCCCGAACTGCGTGAGCATTCCGGCCTGGACCAGCCGGTTATCGATTACCTTGCCGCGCAGCCGGATGTCGAAGAGATGTTTACCGACATCTCGACTTACCTGCTCAAGTGGCTGCCCCGCTTCGCTGCCAGTAACCGCGCCTATGTCACCATCGCCATTGGCTGCACAGGCGGCCACCACCGCTCGGTGTACCTCACCGAGCGCCTCGGCCAACTGTTGCAACAGTCCCTGAAAAACGTCCAGGTCCGCCACCGCGACCTCTAGCCCACAGGATCAGCACCCCGATGCCCGCCCGCGAAATCACCATCATCAACAAGCTGGGCCTGCATGCCCGGGCGGCCGCCAAGTTCGTCGGCGTGGCCGGGCGCTTCCCCTGCCAGGTGCGGGTGGGCCGCGCACCAGACAAGCTGGTGGACGGCAAGAGCATCATGGCCGTGATGATGTTGGCGGCAGGCAAAGGCACCCAGGTGCACCTGCACACTGAAGGCGAGCAGGACAACGACGCACTGGAAGCGCTGGTAGCCCTGATCAACAACTACTTCGACGAAGGCGAATAAGCCCCTAACTCCAGGCTGGTCTCATCGCTGGCAAGCCGACGCCCTCATCGTGGACTGCCGATTCGGGGGGCCGGCTTACCGGTGACAGGGCAGTTGATGCCAACTCAAGACATCGCCGTGTCCATCACCATCATCAAGCAAAAACCGACGCACAGGCCGAGGCTGGCCAGACGGTGATGCCCATTGCTGCGCGACTCGGGGATGATTTCCTGGGTCACCACCAGCAGCATGGCCCCGGCTGCACAGGCCAGGCCCAGCGGTAACAGCAGTTCGGCGACATTCACCAGCCAGGCACAGACCACCGCTGCCAGTGGTTCTACCAACCCCGACGCCGCACCGATCAGAAACGCCTTGAACCGAGGCATCCCCGCCCCCGCCAGCACCAGCGCAATGACCAATCCTTCGGGAACATCCTGCAAGGCAATGCCCATGGCGAGGCTGTCAGCATCGGTCATGCCGCCCCCGGCCGACACGCCGATGGCCATGCCTTCGGGGATGTTGTGGGCGATGATCGCGATCACGAACAGCCAGATCCGCGCTGCAATCACCGGTTGGTTCCCGGTGCCGACCAAGGCCTCGGGCGAAGCACCGGACACTTTCAGATCGACGACGAACAGGCACATCGCACCGAACAACAGGCCGAAGCTGACCAGGCCACCCGCCCCCCAGGGGCTGAATCCGATGGACTGAGCGGCATCCAGGCCAGGAATGATCAGCGAGAACGCCGTCGCCGCCAGCATCACACCGGCACCGAAACCCAACAAGGTATCGGCCAGGGCCACCGGCATATTCCGAATCACCAGCACCGGTACTGCGCCCAGCGCTGTTCCCAGCGCGCACAATGCGCCGCCCTCGAGGGCACGCAACATGCGCGGATCCAGGTCCAGCCAGGCGATGCCCCGGACCACCAGCAGGGCCGTGCCTACCAAGAGCAGCACAGTACCCAGTGCCAGCCGGAACAGGCGCACACTACTGACAGACATCACCTCTGAACGCATACCGGTCCGACTCATTGGCTGGCTTCGATATAACGGCGTTCCACTTCGGCCCAGTCAATTACGTTGTAGAAAGCCCCAATGTATTCCGGGCGACGGTTCTGGTACTTCAAGTAGTAGGCATGCTCCCACACATCCAGGCCGAGGATCGGTGTGTTGCCGTGCATCAGCGGGCTGTCCTGGTTGCCGCTGCTCTCCACCACGAGCTTCTGCTCACCGTTCACGCTGAGCCAGGCCCAGCCGCTGCCGAAGCGGGTCAGCGCGGCTTTGGTGAAGGCCTCCTTGAACGCCTCGAAACCACCCAGCTCAGCCGCGATGGCCTTGGCCACCAAGTCCTGTGGCTGGCCGCCACCTTTGGGCGACATGACTTTCCAGAACAGCGAATGGTTGGCGTGACCACCGCCGTGGTTGGTCACCGCCCCTCGCAGGTTTTCTGGCAACTGTTTGACCGCAGCAACCAGCTTCTCAACCGGCCAGTCAGCCCACTGGGTACCTTCGACTGCAGCATTGAGGCCGTTGACGTAAGTCTGGTGGTGCTTGGTGTGGTGTATCTCCATGGTCTGGGTATCGATATGCGGTTCCAGCGCATCGTAGGCATAGGGCAAAGCAGGCAAGGTATGAGACATATCAATGGATTCCGTAAGCGGGGGTTGGGGGCGGCAGGTCCGTCTGGGCAGCCAGTCCACTGGCCAAGGGCGCACGACGATAGAGCAGGCGCTCGGCGCGCGGATACTGCCCGTATTCGGCAATGAAGCTCAGCAATTGGGTGTAGGTGCGCCCGCTGTGGCGCAGCGCGGCATCACGCAGCGCCTGCGGCAGGCGCGCTTCCTGGCTGGCCTGGAGCAGGCGCTGATGAATGGCGCACAGGTAGTCGGCGCTCTCATGCGGCTGGTTCAGGCGCAGGTGCAGGTCGGCCAGGTTGTGGTGGGCAATGACCAAAGCGGCCACTGCTTCGTCGACGTCATGCCAGCGCTCGAACAGCACCTGGGCCAGCGCCAGGGCTTGCAGGTACAGTTCCCGGGCATCGACCAGCTCGCCCTGGTCGAACAGCCGGTTGGCGGCCTCGGTGGTGCGTTTCCAGTGCTGCATGACAGGCCTCCTGGGCGCTGACGCGGGTCAGATGCCCCCAGCGGTGAGTTTTTCCGGGTCCAGCAGCGCTTCGAGCTGATCGCGCGACAGGTCGGTATGCTCCAGCGCCACGTCGATGATCGGCCGGCCCTGCTTGTACGCGGTCTTGGCGATCTCGGCGGCCTTGAGGTAGCCGATGATCGGGTTCAGCGCGGTGACCAGGATCGGGTTGCGCGCCAGGGCTTCCTTGAGCTTGCCCTCATTGACCTTGAAGCTGGCGATGGCCTGGTCGGCCAGCAGGCGGCTGGCGTTGGCCATCAGCTCGATGCTCTCCAGCAGGTTGCGGGCTATCACCGGCAGCATCACGTTCAGCTCGAAGTTGCCCGACTGCCCGGCAACGGCGATGGTCGCGTCGTTGCCGATCACCTGGGCGGCGACCATGGCGGTGGCTTCCGGGATAACCGGGTTGACCTTGCCCGGCATGATCGAGGAGCCAGGCTGCAGGGCTTGAAGTTCGATCTCACCGAGGCCTGCGAGCGGCCCGGAATTCATCCAGCGCAGGTCGTTGGCGATTTTCATCAGTGCCACGGCAGTGGTTTTGAGCTGGCCGGACAGCGCCACGGCGGTGTCCTGGGAGCCGATCAGGGCGAACAGGTTCTGGCCGGGGGTGAACTCGACCTGGGTGAGGCCGCTCAGCTGGCGAGCGAAGCCTACGGCGAATTGCGGGTGGGCGTTGATCCCGGTGCCCACGGCAGTGCCACCTTGGGCCAGGGCCTGCAGGCTCGGCAGGGTCGCTTCGATATGCGCCTTGGCGCCATTGATCTGTGCCGCCCAGCCATCGAGCACCTGGCTCATGCGCACCGGCATGGCATCCATCAGGTGGGTACGGCCAGTCTTCACGTACTGATGCACTTGCACCGACTTGGCCTCGATCACCTGAACCAGGTGAGCCAGGGCGGGCAGCAACTGCTCATGCAGCGCCAGTGCAGCGCTGACGTGAATGGTAGTCGGGATGATGTCGTTGCTGCTCTGGCCGCAGTTGACGTGGTCGTTGGCATTGACCGGCTCACCGAGCAGGCGGCTGGCCAGCGTGGCGATCACCTCGTTGGCATTCATGTTCGAGCTGGTGCCGGAGCCGGTCTGGTACACGTCCACCGGGAAGTGCTGGATGAAGTCTTCGGCGAGCAGTTGCTCGACCGCCTTGACGATGGCTTGGCCCTGGGCGGCAGAAATCTGCTCCAGCTCGATGTTGGCCTTGGCGGCAGCCGCCTTGGCCAACAGCAGGGCACGAATGAACTGGGCCGGCATACGCTGGCCGCTGATCGGGAAGTTGTCGACCGCGCGCTGGGTCTGGGCGCCATACAGGGCCTGAGCCGGCACCTGCAATTCACCCATGCTGTCACGCTCGATACGGGTATCACTCATCATCAAATCCTTGCATCAGTTCATCGGGGGAAATGGACGGCAGCAACCGGCAGTTGGCCAGTTGCAGGGCGTAGGGTTGCCAGCGCTGGTTCTGTTCGCGGCGGTCGAGCTTGCGCAGCTCAAGCAGGGGGCGCCAGGCCTGATCCAGGCACTGGCAACGCCAATGCCATGGCAACATGCGATCGCAGGCGGTATCCAGCAGCAGGCGGAACGAGGTGAGCGCCACGGTCCATGGCGAGGTATCCGTGCAGCACGCCAGGTAGCGGCCTTCGGCCAGATAGTGCTCGATCAGGCGCGGCTCGTCGGGCTCGAGCGCGCAGCGGATGCGCCGGCTGAGCCAGCGCCAGTTTTCCAGGTAAGGCAGTTCGCGCAGGACGGGTTTCATGAACATCATCACCGGTGCTTTTGGGTAATGATATTCATTATTAAATGATAAATGTAATCACTTCAAGCGCGGATTGAGCAAATAAAAAACCCGGCACAGGGCCGGGTTTCGAGGTTTTCGCTCAACGCTTCAGGGTTTCAGCTACCTGCAACGGTCATCCGCTCGATCAACACCGAGCCCGTGTGGATATTGCTGCGGGTTTCAAGATCACTGCCAATCGCGACAATCTGCTGGAACATGTCCTTCATGTTGCCGGCAATCGTCACTTCCTGCACCGCATGCTGAATCTCGCCATTCTCGACCCAGAAACCTGCAGCACCCCGCGAGTAGTCGCCTGTGACCATGTTCAGGCCATGGCCCATCAGCTCGGTCACCAGCAAACCGCGCCCCATGCGGCGGATCAGGGCCGCCTGGTCTTCGATGCCATGGGTGACGTACAGGTTGTGCACACCCCCGGAGTTGGCCGTACTTGGCAAGCCGAGCTTGCGACCGGAATAGGTACCCAGCAGGTAAGAGACCAGCTCCCCTTTGTCGACGAACGGCTTGGCATAGGTCGCCAGGCCATCACCGTCGAACGCCGCGCTGCCAAGGGCACGCGGAATATGCGGGCGCTCATCCAGCGTCAGCCAGCTGGGGAACAGCCGCTGGCCAAGGGCACCCTCGAGGAACGACGACTTGCGGTACAGGTTGCCACCCGAGATGGCCGACAGAAAGCTGCCGAACAGGCCACCGGCCAGCTCGGCGGAGAACAGCACCGGCACTTCGCATGTCTTGACCGGACGCGCACCGAGCCGGCTGGCTGCGCGCTGTGCAGCGCGCTGGCCAATGCTGCGCGGGTCGGCCAATAGGTGGCCCTGGCGGTTGACGTCATACCAGTAATCACGCTGCATCTGGCCTTCACCTTCAGCGATCATCACGCAGCTCAGGCTGTGCCGGGTCGAGGCGTAACCGCCGATGAAGCCATGGCTGTTGCCATAGACACGGCAGCCCTGGTGGGTATTGAGGGTGGTGCCATCGGCGTTGAGAATGCGCGGGTCAGCGTCGAATGCCGCCGCCTCGCAGGCCAGGGCCATCTCGATGGCTTTCTCGGGCTCCAGATCCCAGTCATGGTAAAGGTCCAGGTCCGGAATCTCGCGCGCCATCAGTGCCGCATCAGCCAGCCCCGAGCAATCGTCTTCGGAGGTGTGCCTGGCAATGGCCAGGGCGGCGGCAACGGTTTCGCGAATGGCCTCAGGGCCACTGGCCGAGGTACTGGCCGAGCCCTTGCGCTGGCCGACATAGAGGGTGATGCCAAAGCCCTGGTCGCGGTTGAACTCTACCGTCTCGACCTCACGCTGACGCACCGTGGTGGACAAGCCCTGCTCCAGCGACACCGCCACTTCGCAGGCGCTGGCACCCTGCCGGCGCGCCTCGGCGATGATCGCTTCGACCTGCTCCTGCAATGCTGGCAGGTCCTTGGGGCCTACGCTCTGGACTGCACTCATGGTTTTCTCCACTCAAATTCTGCATTCGGCGAGGGTCATTCTACGACCGGGCCGGACAAGCGGCCCCCGGGTGGTTATCATGGCGGCAATTTCTATGCCTTCTACGAAAAGTGCCTGCGCGGCGACTTTTCATACAACTCAAGCGGACTGCGCACCATGGTTGATTCATACGACGACGCCTTCGACGGCGAAAAAAGCAAAACCCAGATCAAGCGCGAGTTGCATGCGCTGGTCGAACTCGGCGAACGCCTGACTACGGTCAAGGCCGATACCCTGGCGCGCCTGCCGTTGACCGATGAGCTGCGCAAAGCCTTGGCCGAAGCCTGCAAGCACACCGCCCATGGCGCACGCAAACGGCATATGTCGTTCGTCGGCAAACTGATGCGCGACCAGGACCTGGACGCCATCCACGCGGTGCTCGAGCAGATCGACAGCTCCAGCCGCCAGTACAACGAACGCTTCCACAACCTGGAGCGCTGGCGGGACCGCCTGATCGACGGTAATGACGAGGACCTTGAACGCTTCGTCAACGAATACCCCGACACCGACCGTCAGCAGCTGCGTTCGCTTATCCGTCATGCCCAGCACGAGAAGGCGCGGAACAAGCCGCCTGCCGCTGCGCGCAAGGTCTTCAAGTACATCCGCGACCTCGACGAACTGCAGCGCGGCCTGCGCTGACCCCCGCCACCTGGGGCTGCCCTGCAGCCCCGGGGCATGCATCACGCGCCGGTACCACCGACGGTGATCGCGTCCAGCTTCAAGGTTGGCTGGCCTACCCCTACCGGCACCGATTGCCCATCCTTGCCGCACGTCCCCACGCCGCTGTCCAACGCAAGATCGTTACCGACCATCGACACTCGGCTCATGGCCTCGGGCCCGTTGCCGATCAGTGTCGCGCCTTTGACCGGTGCGGTGATCTTGCCGTCTTCGATCAGATAGGCTTCGCTGGTCGAGAACACGAACTTGCCGCTGGTGATGTCCACCTGGCCACCGCCCAGGTTGGCGCAATAGATCCCTTTCTTCACCGAAGCGATGATTTCCTGCGGGTCGCTTTCGCCGGCACGCATGTAGGTGTTGGTCATGCGCGGCATCGGCAGGTGGGCATAGGATTCGCGGCGGCCGTTACCGGTCACGGCCATCCCCATCAGGCGTGCATTGAGTTTGTCTTGCATGTAGCCCTTGAGCACGCCGTTCTCGATCAGCGTCGTGCATTCGGTCGGCGTGCCCTCGTCGTCGACGCTCAGCGAGCCGCGACGGCCCTCGAGGGTGCCATCGTCCACGATAGTGCACAGGCTCGAAGCCACCTTCTCGCCGATCCGGCCACTGAACGCCGAGCTGCCCTTACGGTTGAAATCGCCTTCCAGGCCGTGGCCGACCGCTTCATGCAACAGCACACCCGACCAGCCGGAACCCAACACCACCGGCAAGGTGCCCGCTGGGGCAGGAATGGCCTCCAGGTTCACCAAGGCCTGGCGCAGCGCCTCACGGGCATAACCCATGACCCGCTCCTCGGTGAAGAAGCGGTAGTCGGTACGCCCGCCGCCGCCCTGCCCGCCCCGTTCACGCCGACCATTGTGCTCGACGATGACACTGACGTTGAAGCGCACCAGCGGCCGCACGTCAGCGGCCAGGCTGCCGTCGGCCGCAGCGATCAGAATGCGCTCCCACACCCCGGCCATGCTCACGCTGACCTGCTGGATACGCGGGTCGAGCGCCCGTGTGGCGGCATCGACACGCTTGAGCAGCTCGACCTTTTCAGCACGGCTAAGCACGTCCAGCGGGTTATCCGGGGCATACAGGGCCGTCACGTCCTGGCTGCGGAACGCCTGAACGGTGCCGTTCTGCCCGGCGCGGGAAATCGACCGCGCCGCCCGGGCTGCCGAAGTCAGAGCCTCGAGGTTGATCGCGTTGCTGTAGGCGAAACCGGTTTTCTCACCCGACTGGGCACGCACGCCCACGCCTTGGTCAAGGTTGAAGCTGCCCTCTTTGACAATGCCGTCCTCCAGCGCCCAGGTTTCCGAGATCTGGCCCTGGAAGTACAGGTCGGCGGCGTCGATGCCCGGCCCGGCCAACTCGCCCAGTACAGCCTGCAGGCTGTCCAGGGTCAATCCGCCTGGGGCCAGGAGCTGCTCGCTGACGGTGGATAACATCTGGCTCATAGTCACTCCGAGGTGTGCGCAGGCCGCAAGGCGTCCTGCGAAAAAAAGCGCCGGTGCAAAGCGACCGGCATACGCGCCCGAATGGACGCTTGTTCATCACCGTCGCGCTCGGCAAGCAATACCGCTTCGCCTTGCGCCTGTTCGGCGACGATCCGCCCCCAGGGGTCGACGATCGCCGCGTGCCCATGGGTCTCCCGCGGGCCTGGATGGGTACCGCCCTGTGCTGCGGCCAGCACATAGCACTGTGTTTCGATGGCCCGGGCACGAATCAGCACTTCCCAGTGCGCCGCGCCTGTGACCGCCGTGAACGCCGCAGGTGCCGTAATCAGTTGCGCGCCGGCACTGCGCAGCGCGCTGTACAGTTCCGGAAAACGAAGGTCGTAGCAGACGCTCAAGCCCAGGCGCCCTACCGGCGTGTCGGCCACCACCACGTGCGCGCCATGGGCGTAGTCGTCGGACTCACGGTAACGGCCACGGTTATCGGCCACGTCCACGTCGAACAGGTGCAGCTTGTCGTAGCGCGCCACCACCTCGCCGTGCTCGTCGACCAAAAGTGAGCAGGCATGCGCCTTGGCATCAGGCTGATCGGCAGGTGGCAGCGGCAAGGTGCCGGCAACAATCCATAATCTGAGGTCGCGGGCGGTGCGTTTCAACCAGGGCAGTATCGGCCCCTCACCCAAAGCCTCGGCCCGCCCGATCGCAGCAGCATCCCTGCGGCCCATGGCGGCAAAATTTTCCGGCAGCACCGCCAGCCTCGCGCCGCCGAATGCCGCCTGTTCCAGCAAGGCACCCGCACGCTGCAAGTTGGCCAACACATCGTCCTGGCTGACCATCTGGATGACCGCTACTTTCATCGGCACTCCTGGCACTACTTGTTGAACGGTTTCACAAAGGTGATTCTAGGCTCTTTCCACGGCCCTTCGATGCGATAGTGCACGCTGGCGAAGCGCGATACGCGATCACCGATCAGCCGGTCGACCAGGAACAGCGCCCCACCGACCGCCGGTGCGCCTACGATCAGCGCGGCCAGGGGCAGGTTGTTGGTCACTGGCAGGGAGACCTGAAGGTTGGCGTCCACCCGGTCGCGGACGAGGTCCAGCGTACCGTCGAGCTCGAAGTTGCTCGAAGGCCCGGTCACGCTGATCGGCTCGCGGGTCACGTAGACGCCGTCACTGGCTACCAGCAAGCCTTTTACCCGATCATAGGCCAGGCCCTTGTCGAACAGGTCGGAGAAGTCCAGGCGCAGACGCCGGCCGATGGAGTTGAAGTTGAGCAGGCCAAACACCCGCAAGGCTTGAGCGCCGCCCTCGACTTCCACGAACTGCCCTGTGCGCAATGCCGCATCCATGCTGCCCGAGAAGCGCTTGAGGCCAACCCAGGCTGGCGAGCCGGGCCAGCGGCCATCCACATCCAGACGAAAGTCGCGACTGGTCACGGTAGGCGCGAAGCCCCAGGCCTTGAGCACGTCGGCCAGGTTCTTGCCATCCAGGCGGCCCTTGTACCAGCTGCTGGTGGCACCGCTGTCACCTTCCCAGCCGCCGCGGCCGTCGATGTGCAGGCCTTTGAAGACCAGGTCGATATCCTGAGCGGATACGCCTCGGGCGGTCGGGCGCAGCTTCAACGCCAGGTTGCCATACAGGTCATCGCCGCGGTACAGCTTGTCGATGGTCAGGTCCAATGCCGGTACCTTGCGTGGATCGAACGAGGCCAGCGGATCCGGGCCTTCCTCGGCCTGTGCTTGGACCGGGTCCGCTGCTGGCAGGCGCAAGGTCTGCAGGCGCACGGTCATCGGTGCGCCCTTGGCATCGGGTAACCGTGCATTGCCGATGACTTCCTTGCTATCCAGGCGCAGATCCCACGCAGGGCCACCCCTGGCCAGACGCACGACGGCCTGGTTCAGCTCCATGCCCAGGGCCTTCAACTGGCCGATGCTCAGGTCTACGCTCTGAAGCGTCTGGCGGGCACTGGCGCCTGGGTCGTCGCCACTGATCTGCGTCATCTTGGCCTGCCAGGGCGCCAGGTCCAGGCTCTCGAGGCGCCCCCGTACGCGCAGGCCCTGCTCAGCTGGTACCTGCGCCTGCCCTGCCCCCAGCAGCAGCTCGCCGCGGCCTTGCCCAAGGTTGTCGCTGGGCGCTGCATAGGCAAAGCGGGCAAGGTCGGCATAGGCCGCATCCAGGCGCCGCTCCGGCCCTTGCAGGCTCATGCTGAATCGGCTATCACGAGTCTCTGCTGCGGCCTTGCCGAACGGTGCCGGCAAATCGATCACCAGGCCTTTGAGCGACGAATTCACGCTCAGGCTGTTGTCGCGGCTGCCAAGGTTGAGTTGCAACTGGTAGGGCAGCTCACCAGACGCCGGCAAGGGCTGCTTGAACTGCAGCCAGTCGGTCAAGGCCGCAAGCGCCACCTGGCCATTCGCGCTGATACGCGTCTGCATCTGCCCAGGCTGGCCCTCGGCGGTGATCTGCGCGGTCACCGGTTTGCCAAAAGCCTGCAGGGCGATGCTCTTCCCACTCAGGCCCTTATCGAGGTCGAAACTGAAGTCGCCCTTGAGTCGGCTCAGCTCCAGGGTCGGCGGCGCAACCTTCAGGCGTGCATCGGCGGTGGCAAAGTCGACCTGTACTTTCGGGCGTTGCCCGTGGGCCAAGGGGATGTCGAGTTTGAGCTTGCCCTTGAGCGGCCCCTCGCCCTCCCATCCTGCGAAAATTTCGCCGGTGCCAATAGGCGCCTCTTTGAGAATCCTCAAACCATCGCCGAGGCTACCGTCGAACTTGCCATCAAGGTACAGGTGGCTTTGCTCGTCGCCCTCGACATGGGGAATGTTGACACTGACGTCGCTTACCTGGGTGCCCAGCAACAGGCCTTCATTAGCCTTGATGCGCACGCCACTGTCCTCGATCAGCACATCGCCAGCGACGTTCTGCACCTGTGGCCAGCCAGGCTGGAAGTCCAGCGCAGCGTCGTGCACCTTGAAGAACAGGCTGATGCTGCGCGATTCGGGGCTGGCACCGTGGTTCAGCGAACCTTGGTACTGGAAGTAGCCTTCATCGACGTTGCCCTTGACGATGGCACTGCGCAGCCATTCATCGAGCGCCGGGCTGAGCACCTCAGGCAGGTATTTGGCAGTGTAGCGCCCATCGCCTTCGGTCAGGCCAACGCGCAGGTCCATATAGCTCTCGCTGCCTTCTTCAAACAGCAGGCGAATCAGGAAATCCCCAGCGATCTTGCCCTCCTCACCCAGCACTTTCAGGTAGGGCGCAGCCAGGGTGAATCCTGCTTTGTCGAGGGTGTAGGTCAGGCGGGCGTTGGCTTTCTGATAATGCCAAGGTTTGGCGAAGATCGGATAAAGATGCAACATGAAGGCCTCGGTATCCAGGCGTAGCTCGCCATGGCCAAGGTCTCCACTGATGCTCCCGCTGACGTTACCGGCAGCCGGTGCGCCGTGGTAGGCGTCAAAGCCCACTTTTTCCAGATTGGCAGCGAATTGAAGCCGTCGATCACCGTCGGCCTTGGGCCGCACGTCCAGGCGCAGATTGCGCACGGCACCGGTCACTTTAAGCCCATCGACCACCGTCATGAGCTTTTCCGGCAGCGGCGCCAGTGCATCTATCAAAGGCGTCAGCGGCGTAAGATCAAGGCGGTCCGCCTGCACCTGCCAGGTTTCTCCGGCAGGCTCCTCGCCTGCCCGCTGACGCAGCTGCAGCTTCGACTCCCAGCGGGTCTTGCCGAGGTCGGCTGCCAGTGAATCGACCACCACATCGAAACCCTGCGCGTTGCGCTGGAACCAGGCCGACACCGCCAGGTTATCCAGTGTCACCGCCTGGCGCTCGGCATAGCCACCGCGCAACTGAGGGGCATTGAGCCGGACCACTGCCTGCTGCAACCGGCCCTCACCCCAGTCAACCCAGAACTCACCACCGGCGCGCAGGGCCTGGGCTTGCCACTGGCCGAGCAGGCGTGGCGGCAGCCAACGCGCCCAGTCGCTCTGCGGCAGGCTCAGGTAAGCCTCTGCCTTACCGTCGCGCCAGGCCTTGGCATTCACCCGGCTGCGAAGGTTCAGTGCCAACGGCTGGCCGTCAGGCAGGGTCGCACGCAGGTCCAGCGCCTGGCGTGAAGCGCCGGCCTGCAGGCCAAGGCTGACATAGGTAAGCGTCAACGGGTCACGCTGCCAGGGCTGCAGGGTGACTTGACTGTCGAATGCATCGATACGGCCCAACTGCTGCAAACGCTGCAACACTTCGGCCGGGTCCAGCGGCGCATCATCCTTTTTCGGTAAGCCTTCAAGCGCCCAAACGCCCTGCTCGTTCTCACGCAGGATCAGTTGCAGGCCCGCCAGCTGAACACGTGCCAGGCGTACTTCGCGTGCAGTGAGGCTGGCCCACAGGTCGGGCACCAGCTTGACGTCATCCAGGCGCAACGCCGAAGCCCCCTCGCCCAACTGCAGGTCGCGCACTTGCAGCACCGGCGCCAGGCCACTCCAGCGCCCTTCCAGGCTGCCCACATGCACCGGCATTCCCAACGCCTGCTCGACCTTGCTTTCGAGGTCGGCGCGGTATTCGGCCACCAATGGCACCAGGTACCGGCCGAGGCTGACGTAGAGCGCCACCAACACCGCCAGCAGGGCGCAGATGCCCAGCCCCCAACGGGTCAAGACGACAAGAACGCGGGTCAGACGTCCCATGGCCATGGCCCTCCAGGTCGTTTATCCATGATGGCTCGAAGCAGCGGTTTTGCCAGCCCGGGCACCCTGGACTGGGTATCAGAACGCCTCAGAGCAGCACCACATCGTATTGTTCCTGCGAGTACATCGACTCGACCTGGAAGCGAATGGTTCGACCGATGAAGGTTTCCAGCTCGGCCACGTTGCCGGATTCTTCGTCGAGCAGGCGGTCGACCACTTTCTGATTGGCCAATACCCGATAGCCTTCTGCCTGATAGGCGCGGGCTTCACGAAGGATCTCGCGGAAAATTTCGTAACAGATAGTTTCCGGGGTTTTCAGCTTGCCACGCCCCTGGCAGGCGGAGCAGGGTTCGCACAGCACCTGCTCCAGGCTCTCGCGCGTGCGCTTGCGGGTCATCTGTACCAGGCCCAGCTCGGTGATGCCGATGATGTTGGTCTTGGCATGATCCCGTTCGAGTTGCTTTTCCAGGGTACGCAGCACCTGGCGTTGATGGTCCTCATCCTCCATGTCGATGAAGTCGATGATGATGATCCCGCCAATGTTGCGCAGGCGCAGTTGCCGGGCGATTGCCGTGGCTGCTTCCAAGTTGGTCTTGAAGATGGTTTCTTCAAGGTTGCGGTGGCCGACGAAGGCGCCGGTGTTCACATCGATGGTAGTCATTGCCTCGGCCGGGTCGACCACAAGATAGCCGCCGGACTTGAGCGGCACCTTGCGATCGAGTGCGCGCTGGATTTCGTCCTCTACGCCATACAGGTCGAAAATCGGCCGCTCGCCCGGGTAGTGCTCCAGGCGGTCGGCGATCTCCGGCATCAGTTCGGCAACGAACTGTGTGGTCTTCTGGAAGGTTTCCCGGGAGTCGATGCGGATCTTCTCGATCTTCGGGTTGACCAGGTCGCGCAGTGTGCGCAAGGCCAGGCCAAGATCCTCGTAGATGACCGTCGGGGCACCGCAGGTCTGGATCTGGCTGCCAATCTGCTCCCACAGGCGGCGCAGGTAGCGGATGTCCTGCAGGATCTCTTCGGCCCGCGCGCCCTCGGCGGCCGTGCGCAGGATGAAACCGCCGGCGTTCTTGATGTCTTCGCTGTCCATGCAGTCACTGACCACCTGCTTGAGGCGATCACGTTCGGCTTCGTCCTCGATCTTCAGCGAAATGCCGACATGGCTGCTACGCGGCATGTACACCAGGTAACGCGACGGTATCGACAGCTGAGTGGTCAGCCGTGCGCCTTTGCTGCCGATGGGGTCTTTGGTCACCTGCACCACCAGGGCCTGGCCCTCGTGTACCAGTGCGGTGATGGTCTCCACGGCAGAACCTTCGCGCTGGGAAATCTCCGAGGCATGAATGAACGCGGCGCGCTCCAGGCCGATATCGACGAACGCGGCCTGCATGCCGGGCAGCACCCGCACGACTTTGCCCTTGTAGATATTACCGACGATGCCGCGACGCTGGGTGCGCTCGACGTGCACTTCCTGCAGCACCCCGTTTTCCACCACCGCCACACGCGACTCCATCGGGGTGATGTTGATCAGGATCTCTTCACTCATGGCAGGCTCTCGTCAAAGGTCTTCGGTCATCATGGATCGCGGGCGCCGGGCTGGCTACTGCTGCTTTGTTACCTCTGGAGAAAGCGCCGGCACCTGCCAGCAGGCGATACCGAATTGGGCGAGCAGTTCGGCCGTCTCGCTCAGGGGCAGGCCGACCACCGCCGAATAGCTGCCCTGAAGGCCGGTCACGAATACCGCCCCCAAGCCCTGGATGGCATAACCGCCTGCTTTATCCACCGGCTCGCCACTGGCCCAATAGCGCTGTGCTTCTTCCGGGCCGATGGCACGAAAACGCACAGTGCTGGTGACACAGACGCTCAGGCAGCACTGGCCATCGCTCAGTGCCACTGCCGTCAACACCTGATGTTCGCGCCCTGCCAGGTCCGCCAGCATGGCCAAGGCATCTTCACGGTTTTCCGGCTTGCCGAGAATTCGCCCGTCGAGCACCACCGCAGTGTCTGCGCCAAGGACTACGGCCGGGCCGGCAAGACTGGCAAGGCCAGCCTCAGCCTTGCTCCTGGCCAGGCGTTCGACATAAGCCACAGCGCTTTCATCTGGCAGCGCGCTTTCATCGATGGGGGCGCTGATAACGGTGAACGGCACACCGATCTGGGCCAGCAGTTCACGACGACGGGGCGAGCCTGAGGCCAGGTAAAGTGGTTTCATGCAGACATCTCCCTGTCGGTGACGGCGGTGCCGTCAGTTGATATGCAAACGCCGGCGCAGATCACGCAAGGCGAAGCTGATCCACGGCCAGAGCAAGGCACTGATGACTGCCGACCAGACCAGCGCAAGCGTGGGCAGCCGGTTGCCGGTGAGCGCGCTGAGCCACAACTGGACCAGTTGGGCGATACCGAAGATCACCAGGATTACCAGGCTCTGCTGCCACATCGGGAACATGCGCAGACGCTGCTGCAGCGACAGCACCAGGAAGGTGATCAGGGTCAGGACCAGGGCGTTCTGCCCGAGCAACGTGCCATACAGCACATCCTCGGCCAGGCCCAGTACGAACGCAGTGGTCATGCCAACCTTGTTCGGGACCATGAGCGTCCAGAACGATACCAGCATCGCCAGCCACATTGGCCGGAACACCTCGAGAAACGGCGGCATGGGCGAGACGCTGAGTAGCAGGCCAATGGCGAAGGTCAGCCAGATGACCCACCCGTGGTTACGGCGTGTTTTGGCCATCATTGCCTCCGAGGCTGGGCAGGTGCCGCAGGCGCTGCGGCAGGGCTGGCGGGGGCTGCAGCCGGTGCAGCGGCCGGGGCCGGTACTGCACCGGCTGGGGCGGCGGGCGCGGCCGGGGCAGGCGCTGCCGTTGCAGGCGTGCCGGGGGTGGCCTGTTCGCCATTGGCACCAGCCTCTGCGGGGGCGGCTGCGCCCTTGCGGTCTGCCTCTTCCTGGGCCAGCGCCGCATCGGTGGCGCGCTGCTCCGGCGAACGCCGGTCGCTGAACACCAGCAGCATGTAGCGGCTGCGGTTGAGCGCGGCGGTAGGAATGGCACGAACGATTGCGAACGGCTGGCCGGAGTCATGGATCACTTCATTGACCGTGGCCACCGGGTAGCCGGCCGGGAAGCGCTGGCCCATGCCGGAGCTCACCAGCAAGTCGCCTTCCTTGATGTCGGCCGTGTCGGCGACATGGCGCAGCTCCAGGCGCTCAGGGTTGCCTGTACCGCTGGCAATCGCGCGCAGGCCGTTACGATTGACCTGTACCGGGATGCTATGGGTGGTATCGGTCAGCAGCAGCACCCGTGAGGTGTAGGGCATCAGCTCGACCACCTGGCCCATCAGGCCGCGGGCGTCGAGTACCGGCTGGCCAAGGAACACCCCATCGCGCTCGCCTTTGTTGATCAGGATACGGTGGGTGAACGGGTTGGGGTCGACACCGATCAGCTCGGCCACCTCGACCTTCTCGTTGACCAGTGCGGAGGAGTTGAGCAACTCGCGCAGGCGCACGTTCTGCTCGGTCAGGGCCGCCAGCTTCTGCAAGCGCCCCTGCAACAGCAGGGCTTCGGTCTTGAGCTTCTCGTTTTCCGCGATCAGTTCGTTACGGCTGCCGAACTGGCCCGCCACACCTTGCCACATCCGCTGAGGCAAGTCGGTGATCCAGTACGATTCCATCAGAACCAGGCCCATCTGACTACGCACGGGCTTGAGCAGGTCAAAGCGTGCATCGACCACCATCAGCGCGACCGAAAGCACCACTAACACGAGCAGGCGAACGCCCAGCGAAGGGCCCTTGGAGAAAAGCGGTTTAATGGGCCGTTCCTCGTGGACGACTCAGGAGGTCATTGGACATGGGACAACGCACCAGCCTGGTTGCGGGTTGACAGAAGCGGCGCCGCAACGGACGCCAGCCCAACGCATACAGGTAGCACTGCGCGCGCCACCTGTAAACCGGGCGCTCGATCACTCGCTGGAGAGCAGGTCCATCGCGTGCTTGTCCATCATCTCCAGGGCGCGACCGCCGCCACGGGCCACGCAGGTCAGCGGGTCCTCGGCAACGATCACCGGCAAGCCGGTTTCCTGGGCCAGCAGCTTGTCGAGGTCACGCAGCAGCGCGCCACCACCGGTCAGCACCAGGCCACGCTCGGCGATGTCAGAGGCCAGCTCCGGCGGAGACTGCTCCAGGGCGCTCTTGACGGCCTGAACGATGGTCGCCAGCGACTCCTGCAGGGCTTCGAGCACTTCATTGGAGTTCAGGGTGAAGGCACGTGGCACGCCTTCGGCCAGGTTGCGGCCGCGCACGTCGACTTCACGCACTTCGCCGCCCGGGTAGGCGGTACCGATTTCCTGCTTGATGCGTTCGGCAGTGGATTCGCCGATCAGGCTGCCGTAGTTGCGGCGCACATAGGTGACGATGGCCTCGTCGAAGCGGTCGCCGCCAACGCGGACAGACTCGGCGTAGACCACGCCATTGAGCGAAATCAGGGCGATTTCAGTGGTACCACCCCCGATATCGACGACCATCGAACCACGGGCTTCTTCGACCGGCAGGCCGGCACCGATGGCCGCGGCCATGGGTTCTTCGATCAGAAACACTTCACGGGCACCGGCACCCAGCGCCGACTCGCGAATGGCGCGGCGCTCTACCTGGGTCGACTTGCACGGCACGCAGATCAGCACACGAGGGCTTGGCTGCAGGAAGCTGTTCTCGTGAACCTTGTTGATGAAGTACTGCAACATTTTTTCACAAACGCTGAAGTCGGCAATGACGCCGTCCTTCATCGGACGAATGGCAGCAATGTTGCCGGGCGTACGGCCCAGCATGCGCTTGGCTTCGGTACCGACGGCGACGACGCTTTTCTGGTTGCCGTGGGTACGGATGGCAACTACCGAGGGCTCATTCAGGACGATACCGCGCTCACGCACGTAGATAAGGGTGTTGGCAGTACCCAGGTCGATGGAGAGATCGCTGGAAAACATGCCACGCAGTTTCTTGAACATGGGAAAGGGACCCTGGGGAAAGCGTGGGTAAAAAAGTGCGGCAAACTCTAACAATGGCAGGGATTTTGGGCAAGGAGCCAATATGTTAAATTGGTCGTTTTTCCGAGCACGCCAGCAGATGATCGCGGCCGTATGACCGCCAGAATGCCGACATGTTCCTCATCACGGACCTTATTCCGTTCTTTGTTTCCCCTGGAGATACCCATGGCGCTTGAACGCTGCGACGTGGAAAAGATCGCCCATCTGGCCCGTCTGGGCCTGAATGAAGGCGAACTGCCACGCACTACCGATGCACTGAACAGCATTCTCGGGCTGGTCGACCAGATGCAAGCGGTCGACACCACCGGCATCGAACCCCTGGCCCACCCCCTGGAGGCCAGCCAGCGCCTGCGTCCCGACCAGGTCACCGAAAGCAACCAGCGCGATGCCTACCAAGCCATCGCACCGAAGACCGAAAGCGGTCTGTACCTGGTTCCCAAAGTCATCGAGTAAGGGATAGTGCCTGCCATGCATCAATTGACCCTGGCCGAGATCGCCCGCGGGCTCGCCGACAAGTCGTTTTCTTCCGAAGAGCTGACCGGCGCCCTGCTGGCGCGCATTCAGCAACTCGACCCGCAACTCAACAGTTTCATCAGCGTCACCGAGGAGCTGGCCCTGGGCCAGGCCCGTGCCGCCGACGCCCGTCGCGCCGCCGGTGAGACCGGCGCACTGCTGGGCGCCCCCATCGCCCACAAGGACCTGTTCTGCACCCACGGCGTACGTACCAGCTGCGGCTCGAAGATGCTCGACAACTTCAAAGCGCCGTACGACGCCACCGTGGTCGCCAAGCTGGCCGAGGCCGGCATGGTCACCCTGGGCAAGACCAACATGGACGAATTCGCCATGGGGTCTGCCAACGAATCCAGCCACTACGGCGCGGTGAAGAACCCCTGGAACCTCGAACACGTGCCTGGCGGCTCGTCCGGTGGCTCCGCTGCGGCCGTGGCCGCCCGCCTGCTGCCGGCGACCACCGGCACCGATACCGGCGGTTCGATCCGACAGCCGGCAGCACTGACCAACCTCACAGGCCTCAAACCGACGTACGGTCGTGTTTCGCGCTGGGGCATGATCGCCTATGCCTCCAGCCTCGACCAGGGTGGCCCGCTGGCCCGCACCGCTGAAGACTGCGCGCTGCTGCTGCAGGGCATGGCCGGTTTCGACGCCAAGGACTCCACCAGCATCGACGAGCCGGTGCCGGACTACAGCGCCAACCTCAATGCCTCGCTGCAAGGCCTGCGCATCGGCCTGCCAAAAGAATACTTCGGCGCCGGCCTCGACCCGCGCATCGCCGAATTGGTACAAGCCAGCGTCAAGGAGCTGGAAAAGCTCGGCGCAGTGGTCAAGGAAATCAGCCTGCCGAACATGCAGCACGCAATCCCTGCGTACTACGTGATCGCGCCGGCCGAAGCCTCTTCCAACCTGTCACGCTTCGACGGCGTGCGCTTCGGCTACCGCTGCGACGCGCCCAAAGACCTGACCGACCTGTACAAGCGTTCCCGTGGCGAAGGCTTCGGTGCCGAAGTCCAGCGCCGCATCATGGTCGGCACCTACGCCCTGTCGGCAGGCTACTACGACGCCTACTACGTCAAGGCGCAGCAGATCCGTCGCCTGATCAAGAACGACTTCATGACCGCCTTCGAAGGCGTCGACCTGATCCTTGGCCCGACCACGCCGAACCCGGCCTGGAAGCTCGGCGCCAAGAGCAGCGACCCGGTCGCGGCATACCTTGAAGACGTCTACACCATCACCGCCAACCTGGCGGGCCTGCCGGGCCTGTCGATGCCAGCCGGCTTCGTCGATGGCCTGCCGGTCGGCGTGCAGCTGCTGGCTCCGTACTTCCAGGAAGGCCGCCTGCTCAATGTCGCGCACCGCTACCAGCAGGTCACCGACTGGCACACCCGCGCCCCCAACGGCTTCTGAGGAATTCACACATGCAATGGGAAGTTGTGATCGGGCTGGAAATCCACACCCAGCTGGCCACCCAGTCGAAGATCTTTTCCGGCAGCGCCACCACCTTCGGCTCCGAGCCGAACACCCAGGCGAGCCTGGTTGACCTTGGCATGCCTGGGGTATTGCCGGTACTGAACCAGGAAGCCGTGCGCATGGCCTGCATGTTCGGCCTGGCGATCGATGCCCAGATCGGCAAGCGCAACGTGTTCGCGCGCAAGAACTACTTCTACCCCGACCTGCCCAAGGGCTACCAGATCAGCCAGATGGACCTGCCGATCGTCGGCAAGGGCCACCTGGACATCGCCCTGGAAGACGGCACCATCAAGCGCATCGGCGTAACCCGCGCGCACCTGGAAGAAGACGCTGGCAAGAGCCTGCACGAAGATTTCAGCGGCTTTACCGGCATCGACCTGAACCGGGCCGGCACGCCGCTGCTGGAAATCGTCTCCGAACCGGACATGCGCAGCGCCAAGGAGGCCGTAGCGTACGTCAAGGCGATCCACGCGCTGGTGCGCTACCTGGGCATCTGCGACGGCAACATGGCCGAAGGTTCGCTGCGCTGCGACTGCAACGTCTCGATCCGGCCCAAGGGCCAGGCCGAGTTCGGCACACGCTGCGAGATCAAGAACGTCAACTCGTTCCGCTTCATCGAGCGTGCGATCAACAGTGAGATCCAGCGCCAGATCGACCTGATCGAAGATGGCGGCAAGGTGGTTCAGGAAACCCGCCTGTACGACCCGAACAAGGACGAGACTCGCTCCATGCGCAGCAAGGAGGAAGCCAACGACTACCGTTACTTCCCCGACCCGGACCTGCTGCCGGTGGTGATCGAGGACAGCTTCCTCGAGACCATCCGTGCCGGCTTGCCGGAGCTGCCACCGCAGAAGGTCGAGCGCTTCCAGAGCCAGTATGGCCTGTCGGCCTACGACGCCAACGTGCTGGCCTCCAGCCGTGAACAGGCAGACTACTTCGAGCAGGTGGTGAAGATTGGCGGTGACGCCAAGCTGGCAGCCAACTGGGTCATGGTCGAACTGGGCAGCCTGCTGAACAAGCTGGGCATCGAGATCGACCAGGCACCGGTCAGCGCCGAGCAACTCGGTGGCATGCTGCTGCGTATCCGCGACAACACCATCAGCGGCAAGATCGCCAAGACCGTGTTCGAGGCCATGGCCGCCGGTGAAGGCGATGCCGACAGCATCATCGAGAGCAAAGGGCTGAAACAGGTCACCGACACCGGCGCGATCGACAAGATGCTCGATGAAGTGCTTGCCGCCAACGCCGAGCAGGTCGAACAGTACCGCGCTGCCGACGAAGCCAAGCGCGGCAAGATGTTCGGCTTCTTCGTCGGCCAGGCGATGAAGGCCTCCAAGGGCAAGGCCAACCCGGGGCAAGTGAACCAATTGCTCAAGGCCAAGCTCGAAGGGTGAGCTGAAACCAGCGGCGAGGGCTTTGCCCTCGATCGCCGACAAGCCGGCGCCCATCTGTTCAACGCCGCCCCATGGGACGGCGTCTTGCCTGTGGAAGCCGGCTTGCCGGCGACGGGCCGCACAGCGGCCCCACTCGCAGCACCGGAGCTCCTGATTTGCTAAAACGATCCCTCGGCACCCTGGCCCTGTTTTCCCTGTTGGCCGGCTGTGCCAGCCACGACATCGATCCCCGAGGCTACAACCAGACCGGCACCGCCTCCTATTACGGCGCCCGCCACCACGGCAAACGCACCGCCAGCGGCGAAGCCTTCAACCAGCACGGCTTGACCGCCGCGCATCGCAGCCTGCCCTTCGGCAGCCGGGTCCTGGTCACCAACCTCGCCAACCAACGCAGCGTGGTGGTCCGCATCAATGACCGCGGCCCGCACACACGCGGCCGGCTCATCGACCTGTCGCGCGCTGCAGCAGAAAAAATCGGCATGATCCGTAGCGGAACGGCGCGCGTGCGGGTACAAGGTCTAAGCGACTGACGCAACGGAGTTACAACCATTTTCGACCTGGCCACCCTCCCCACCTTCAGCCTCCTGCAACTGGGCATAGCCTTGCTGTTGCTGGTGGCCGGCGCCGAACTCCTGGTGCGTGCCGCCCTTCGCCTGGCCCAGCGCGTGCACGTACGCCCGCTGATCATCGGCCTGAGCCTGGTGGCATTCGGTAGTACCGCGCCACAGCTGACCGTCAGCCTGCAGGCTGCCTATCAGGGCGCGCCCGATGTCGCCGTCGGCAGCGTGATCGGCAGTAATATCTTCAATGTTCTGGTGATTCTTGGCCTGGCGGCTTTGATCATCCCGCTCCGCGTCTCGCGCCAACTGGTGCGCCTGGACATCCCCCTGATGATCGTCGCCAGCGCACTGGTCTACGCGCTGGCCGCGAACGGCCACCTGGGGCGGGTGGAAGGGTTGGTGCTGCTCTCGGGCCTGGTGGGCTATCTGGTCATGCTCTGGCACCAGTCGCGCCACTATGCCCGCACCTACCCGGCACCACGTGCGCTGGCCAGCAGCGCCGGGCGCTTCTGGACCGGTACGCTGCTGCAAGTGGCGTTCGGCTTCGGCCTGCTCAGCCTGGCCGGCCACTTGCTGCTGGAAGCGGCGGTCGAAGTCGCGACGGACCTCGGTTTGTCTGAACGCATCATCGGCCTGACCGTTGTCGCGGTGTGCACGTCCCTGCCCGAGCTGGCTGCGGCGCTGATTGCCGCCCTGCGAGGAGAACGGGAGATCGCTGTGGGCACGGTGATCGGCAGCAACCTGTTCAACCTGCTGGCAGTGCTCGGCCTGACCGCACTGACCGCACCCGAGCCGCTGACCATATCGCCAAACGCACTGGGCTTCGACCTTCCGGTGATGCTCGGCGTCGCGGCGCTGAGCCTGCCGGTGTTCTACTCCGGGTATCGGATTACCCGCGCCGAAGGGTTGGTATTCCTTTGCCTGTACCTTGCCTACGGGCTGCACGTGGTGGCGTTCACCACCGGCATGCCGCTGGCCGGCCGCCTGGAACGGCTGATGCTGTTCTATGTATTGCCAGTGCTTGGCCTGGTGCTGCTGTACACCACGGTGAGGGCATGGCAGCGACAGCACTAATGGCGGCAAGGTCGTGGCGCGGCGAAGGGCATGTTGCGGGTAGCGCGCCTGGCCACCCGCGACATGCCCCATGACTCAAGCCTGCCGAGCTTTCTTCAAGCGGAACGCCACCCACAGCAGCGCAATCCACCCGGGGATCAGCATCACTGAAATACGGATCGGCGGGGTCAGGTACATCACCACCAGAATCAGCACGATGAATGCCAGGCACAGGTAGTTGGTGAACGGGTGCCCCCAGCTTTGATAGAACGGGGTAATACCTGCCGCCAGCTTGGCCTTGCGGAACTTCAGGTGGGTGATGCTGATGCTCGCCCAGTTGATCACCAGGGCCGACACCGCCAGCGCCATCAGCAGGCCGAATGCCTCACCCGGCATCAGGTAGTTGATCACCACGCACATGCCCGTAGCGAATGCCGACACGCCCAACGCCGTCAATGGCACGCCGCTGCGGCTGACCTTGAGCAACTGGCGTGGTGCATCGCCCTGGCTTGCCAGGCCGAATAACATGCGGCTGTTGGCGTACACGCAACTGTTGTAGACCGACAGCGCAGCCGTGAGCACCACGATATTGAGGATGGTCGCCACCAGATCGCTGTCCAGTTCGTGGAAGATCATCACGAACGGGCTGCCACCCTGAACGACCTTCTGCCACGGGTACAGCGACAACAGCACGGCCAGCGCGCCGATGTAGAAAATCAGGATGCGGTAAACCACCTGGTTGGTAGCCTTGGGAATGCTCTGGCGCGGGTTGTCCGCTTCGGCGGCCGTGATACCCACCAGCTCCAGGCCACCAAAGGAGAACATGATCACCGCCAGGGCCATCACCAGCCCGGTGACGCCATTGGGGAAGAACCCACCGTATTGCCACAGGTTGGCCACACTGGCGTCCGGGCCGCCGTGACCGCTGCTCAGCAGCCAGGCGCCGAAGCCGATCATGCTGACGATGGCCACTACCTTGACCAGCGCGAACCAGAACTCCATCTCGCCATAGACCTTCACCTGGGTCAGGTTGATGAGGTTGATCACCACGAAGAAGATCGCCGCCGTGGCCCAGGTCGGAAACTCCGGCCACCAGTACTGCACGTAGATGCCCACGGCGGTAAGCTCGGCCATGCCCACGAGCACATAGACCACCCAGTAGTTCCAGCCCGAGACGAAGCCTGCGAACTCACTCCAGTACTGGTGTGCGAAGTGGCTGAAGCTGCCGGCGACCGGCTCTTCGACCACCATTTCGCCCAACTGGCGCATGATGAAGAAAGCCATCAGGCCAGCGATGGCATAGCCCAGCAAAACGGAGGGGCCCGCCAGCTGGATGGTCTGGGCGATGCCCAGGAACAACCCGGTACCGATGGCACCCCCCAGCGCGATCAGCTGGATATGGCGATTCTTCAGCCCGCGCTGCAACCGCTCGGGCGTGCTCTGGTCTTGCATGAAGTGTCCTTAAGCTCAGTGAGGCAGTGTTTTTGTGATGTATGCAGTCAAGGATCTAGATCCATCCGCCCCACTGCAAGATGAAAATACCAATATTGGTGGTGATCGCCGCCATTAGCGTAGTAATCACGATGATCGAGGCCGCCAGTTCGTGGTTGCCGTTGGCTGCCCGTGCCATGACATAACTGGCCGCCGCCGTTGGGCTGCCGATGTACAAGAACAGAATGCCCAGCTCGGCCCCGCGAAAACCGCAGAGCCAGGCACCGAGCGTGCCGAACAGCGGCAACCAGAGCATCTTCACCAGGCTGACGTCGATGGCCAGCTTGCCGCTGTCGCGCAGGGCATTGAGCGACAAGGTGCCACCGATACAGATCAGCGCCAGCGGCAGGGTCATCTGCGCGAGGTAGTCACCCGAGGTGAGCAACCAGTTGGGCAGGGGTACCTGGCCGTAGGCCATGGGCGTGGCCAGCAGCACGCTGATGATCAGCGGGTTGCTGATAATGCTCTTGCAGATGCTCCACGGGTCGGATTTCAGGTCCGGGCTGTATACCGCCAGCACGATGGCTGAAAGTGAGTTGTACAGCAGGATCACCAGGCCGGCGAGCACTGCCCCCAGGGAGATACCGTAGTCCCCGTAAAGGCTCGCGGCCAGGGCCAGGCCGATCACGCCATTGTTGCCGCGGAACGCCCCCTGGGTGTAGATGCCGCGGTCGGCCAGCGGGCTGCGCCAGATGGCCAAGCCCCAGGCCAAGGCGAAACCGACCAGGGTGGCAGCGACGAAATAGAGGATGACCCCCGGTTTGACCGCCGCTGCCAGGTCGGCATGGTAGATGCCGAGGAATAGCAGCGCAGGCATGCAGACGTTGAACACCAGTTGCGAGGCAACACGGTTGAAATTGTCGTCGATCAGGTGAATGCGTTTGAGCAGCACGCCCAGGAACAGCATGGCGAAGACGGGCGCCGTGATGTTCAGCGTCTGGATAAGAAGGGCGAGCATGCGCTAGCGATCCTGAGGAGGTTGCCGTTAGGGGGCTAATGATACGCCAACAGGCCAGGAGTTGCGGGGATCAGCTGCAATATAAAGAAATTTCTGCAAGGCCCTATCGCCGGCAAGCCGGCCCACACCATGGACTGCCCGCAGGAAGTTGAACACCAATCCACTAGCTTGGGGCAGCCCACTATGTCCAATCCTACGCCCGCACCTGTGGGAGCAGGCTTGCCGGCGATAGGGCCGGCACTGCCAGGAATAAGCTCAGCGCCGCACAGGCCGCTTCTGCAGTTTGCGCTGCAATGTGCGCCGGTGCATGCCCAGCGCCCGCGCGGTCGCGGAGATATTGCCCTCGTGCTCGCTGAGCACGCGCTGGATGTGCTCCCACTGCAAGCGGTCCACCGACATGGGGTTTTCCGGCACCAACGTGTCCAGGTCCGTATGCTCCGAAAGCAGTGCGGCCAACACATCATCGGCATCGGCGGGTTTGCACAGGTAGTTGCACGCCCCGCGCTTGACCGCCTCGACCGCCGTGGCAATGCTCGAATAGCCGGTGAGGATCACCACGCGCATTTCAGGGTCCAGTTCCAGCAGCTTTGGCAGCAGTACCAGGCCGGAGTCGCCTTCCATCTTCAAGTCCAGCGTGGCGTAGTCCGGCAGGTCGTTCTGCGCCAGGGCCAGGCCTTCCTCGGCGGAGCCTGCAGTGCTCACACGGAAACCGCGACGGCTCATGGCACGGGCCATGACCCGCGTGAAGGTGGCATCGTCATCCACCAGCAGCAGGTGCGGCAGCTCTTCGCTTTCGACCTGGTTTTCTTCGCTCATCATTCATCTCCTCGCTTGCCACGGGGCAGGCGCAGTTCGGTCAGGGTGCCACCCTGCTCATGACTATAGAGTTTCACCGAACCGCCCGCACGGGTCACGCTGGCTTTGCTCAAGAACAGGCCCAGGCCGAAGCCTTTGCCTTTGGTGGTAATGAAGGGTTTGCCGATCGCTTCGGCAATGGCCGGCGGCACGCCGGGGCCATGGTCGCGGATGCTGATGACGATATCCTGGGCGTCCCAGTCCAGGCGCACCTCCAGATCGTCAGGGCACGCATCGGCGGCATTGTTCAACAAGTTCAGCAGTGCCTGGGTCAGGTCCGGTGGCGGGGTCAGGCGCGGTACCTGGCCATCGCGCAGACGCTGGAAGCGGTAGCTGGCTTCGGGGCGCATCAGGTGCCAACGGTTCAGCGCCTCATCCAGCCATTCGGTCACGTCCTGCTCCACCACCGCAAGGCGGCGGTTGGCTTCGGCGGCACGCACCAGCTGCTGCAGGGTTTCCTTGCACAGCTTGACCTGGTCCTGAAGGATCTGCAGGTCCTCCTGCAACAATGGGTCGGCGTGGTCCTGGCGCATTTCGTTGAGCAACACGCTCATGGTCGCAAGCGGCGTGCCCAGCTCGTGGGCCGCACCGGCGGCCTGGGTGGCCACGGCCAACAGTTGTTCGTCGCGCAGGCTTTCTTCGCGCCGTTCAGACCGCAGTTTTTCCTGGCGGCGCAGCTCTTCGGCCATGCGCGCGGCAAAGAAGGTGATCACCGCAGCCGCCAGCGCGATGCTCAACCACATGCCGTAGACCTGCATCTTGTCCCGCGCCATCGGCAGCCCCTCGAGCGGGTAGAACTGGACCAGCAACAGGCTGTAGGCGGTCAGGGCGATACCCGAAAGAATCAGCGAGTAGAGCCAGGGCAAGGTCACGGCGGCGATGGCCAGCGGCACCAGGTAATAGGAAACGAAAGGGTTGGTCGAGCCGCCCGAGTAATACAGCAACGCGCTGTGGATCAGCAGGTCGCAGGCCAGCTGCAGCGCGTATTCCAGTTCGGTGACCGGCAGCGACAGGCGCAAGCGCAAGGCGGTGAAGGCGCACAGCAGGGACGACAGGGCCAGGGTCGCAGCCAGGGAAAACCACGGCAGCGGCAGCAGTTCGGTCCAGTAGGCGACGCCCACCGAGCCTGCCTGAGCGGCCAGGACCAGAACGCGAATGACAGTCAGGCGCCAGAGGTTCTGGCGGGTAGCGGACAACGGTTGTGCGGCGGCGAGCATGAGCTCTCCTGATGAGTGCTCCAGGACAATCGGCTGGAGTATACCGAAGCCAGGCGCCGAGCTGCAGCGATGCGGCAAAGCGCCACAGTTTGTCACAGGTTCATGATGGCACTTTTGAACCCACTACACTGATCCCGGTCTCATGGGCCATGCGTGGGATGGATGGCCAAACCCACGCCTTTCATTGCCAAGGAGTATCACATGCCTAACCCTCGTCGCGGCGCTGCCCTGATCCTTTCCTGCGGCCTGCTTGCCAGCCTGCCGGCGCTGGCGGCTGATGAGCCGCGCTACAATCAGGTATCGCTGCGTGCCGAAGTCAGCAAGGAAGTGCCGCGCGACCTGATGGTCGTGACCCTTTATAGCGAAGCGCAAAACACCGACCCGGGCAAGCTTGCCAAACAGATCACCGAAACCATGAACAAGGCCGTGCAGCAGGCCCGCCAGGTCAAGGACGTGAAGATCAGCCAGGGCAGCCGTAACAGCTACCCGGTCTATGACAGCAAGGGGCAGAAGATCACCGGCTGGCGCGAGCGTGCCGAAGTGCGCCTGGAAAGCGCCGACTTCCCGGCCCTCTCTCAGCTCAGCGCCGACCTGCTGCAGGACCTGAAGATGGGCGGCATGGACTTCTCTATCGCCCCAGCCACGCGCAAGGCCAGCGAAGACGCCTTGCTCAAGGATGCGGTCAACGCCTTCAAGGCGCGCGCGCAACTGGCGACCGAAGCCTTGGGTGGCAAGGGCTATAAGGTGGTCAGCCTGAACCTCAACAGCAGTGGCTACCCACGCCCCTATCTGCGCAGTGCGCCGATGGCCATGAAAGCCATGGGTGCCGACGAAGCAGCACCGGCGCCGGATATCGAGGCAGGTACCAGCGAAGTCAGCATGAACGCTGACGGCCTGATCGAAGTGCAGATGCCTTGATCGAGGCTGGCGATTCACGGGGCGCTTGGCGCCCCAGCAGCACCATTAGAGACATTTCCTACGCACTGAAATAGTGCCTCCTACAAATTCCCTCCCGCGAAACATCCTGCAAAAAGCCATCATTTTGCCCTCGCAAACGTTCAACTTCATCGAAAGTTATACATATGCGACATCCATGTACGCTCGTACTACTTTTCTGACGCCAACTATCCTTAGCAGTGTTGCATTGGGAACACACCCTGCATAAGTATCCGCAGGTCGGCTCACGAGGCCACCTCGAACCAGAAAAATGACAACAATGAGGCCACCATGCTCAAACACGCAGTCATTCCGTTCCTGCTCGGCGCAGGCTTGCTGACCGGCGCTCCGCTCGCCCACGCCGCGTCCAACCTGGTGTTCTGCTCCGAAGGCAGCCCTGCCGGCTTCGACCCGGGGCAATACACCACCGGAACCGACTTCGACGCCTCGGCCGAGACCGTGTTCAACCGCCTGACCCAGTTCGAACGTGGCGGTACCGCTGTCATCCCGGGCCTGGCAACCAAATGGGAAGTGTCCGACGACGGCAAGACCTACACCTTCCACCTGCGCGAAGGGGTCAAATTCCACACCACCGACTACTTCAAGCCAAGCCGCGAATTCAACGCAGACGACGTGCTGTTCACCTTCAACCGCATGCTCGACAAGAACCACCCCTTCCGTAAGGCCTACCCCACTGAATTCCCCTACTTCACCGACATGGGCATGGACAACAACATCGCCAAGGTGGAGAAACTCGATGAACACACCGTCAAGTTCACCCTCAACCAGGTGGATGCCGCGTTCATCCAGAACCTGGCCATGAGCTTTGCCTCCGTGCAGTCGGCCGAGTACGCCGACCAGTTGCTCAAAGAAGGCAAGGCTGCAGACATCAACCAGAAACCGATCGGCACCGGCCCCTTCGTGTTCAGCAAGTACCAGAAAGACGCCCAGATCCGCTTCAAGGGCAACAAGGACTACTGGAAACCAGAAGACGTGAAGATCGACAACCTGATCTTCGCCATCACCACCGACGCCTCGGTGCGCATGCAGAAGCTGAAGAAGAACGAGTGCCAGGTGACCTTGTTCCCGCGCCCTGCCGATATCGAGCCGCTCAAGGCCAACGATAAGCTGCAGATGCCGCACCAGGCCGGGTTCAACCTGGGGTACATCGCCTACAACGTGATGGACAAGCTCAAGGGCAGTGACCAACCCAACCCGCTGGCTCAACTGAAGGTGCGCCAGGCACTGGACATGGCCGTCGACAAACAAAAGATCATCGAGTCGGTGTACCAAGGCGCCGGTCAGCTCGCCGTCAATGCCATGCCGCCGACCCAGTGGTCCTACGACGACAGCATCAAAGACGTACCGTACGACCCGGAAAAGGCCAAGCAACTGCTCAAGGAAGCCGGGATCAAGGAAGGTACCGAAATCAGCCTGTGGGCCATGCCGGTGCAGCGCCCGTACAACCCCAACGCCAAGCTGATGGCCGAGATGCTGCAGGCTGACTGGAGCAAGGTCGGCATCAAGGCGAAAATCGTCAGTTACGAATGGGGCGAGTACATCAAGCGCTCCAAAGGCGGCGAACAAGGCGCCATGCTGATCGGCTGGAGCGGCGACAACGGTGACCCGGACAACTGGCTAGGCACCCTGTATGGCTGCGATGCGGTCGACGGCAACAACTTCTCCAAGTGGTGCTACAAGCCCTACGACGACCTGATCAAGCAGGCCAAGGCCACGCCTGACCAGGCCAAGCGCACCGAGCTGTATCAGAAAGCGCAACATATCCTCAAAGCGCAGGTGCCGATCACGCCGATCGCCCACTCCACGGTCTACCAGCCGATGAGTGCCAAGGTTAAGGACTTCAAGATCAGCCCGTTCGCACTGAACTCCTTCTACGGCGTCAGCGTGGAGAAATAGCGCCGGGCACTCGCAGCACCCTCGCCCACTTCTACTGTTCACACTCACCCCGGCGCTACCCGCGCCGGGGTTGGGGGCCTGTTGCCGCATTTGGTATCCCGAAGCGGCAAAAACAGACGGAAAAAAGGATTTGCCATGCGCCATACCTCACTGGTTTCCACACTGCTCGCCTTGGGCCTGCTAAGCCAGGCGCCGGCCCTTCAGGCCGCTAACCTGGTGTTCTGCTCCGAGGGCAGCCCGGCTGGGTTCGACACCGCTCAATACACCACTGCCACCGACAACGATGCGGCAGAACCGATCTACAACCGCCTGGTGGAATTCGAACGCGGCGGTACCGCTGTGCACCCCGCCTTGGCAACCAAGTGGGAAGTATCCGATGACGGCCTGCGCTACACCTTCCACCTGCGCGAAGGGGTGAAATTCCACGCCAACAAGGCATTCACACCCAGCCGCGACTTCAACGCCGATGACGTGCTGTTCACCTTCAACCGCATGCTCGACCGCGAGCACCCGTTCCGCCAGGCCTACCCCACCGAGTTCCCCTACTTCGTCAGCATGGGCCTGGACAAGAACATCGCCGGCATCGAAAAGACCGGCCCGATGACCGTGGTGTTCACCCTGAACAAGGTCGATGCCGCTTTCGTGCAGAACCTGGCGATGAGCTTCGCGTCGGTGCTTTCGGCTGAATATGCCGAGTATCTTTTGGCGAGCGGGCGCCCCAGCGACATCAACCAGCAGCCCATCGGCACCGGCCCGTTCGTGTTCCAGCGCTACCAGAAGGATTCGCAGATCCGTTTCAAAGGCAACAAGCACTACTGGGCCCCGGATGAGGTGAAGCTCGACAACCTGGTGTTTTCGATCAACACCGACCCCTCGGTGCGCATCCAGAAGCTGCGCCGAGGCGAATGCCAGGTCACCCTGCACCCACGCCCGGCCGACCTGCCAGCACTCAAGCACGACAGCAAGCTGCAGGTGCTGCAACAACCAGGTTTCAACCTCGGCTATATCGCTTACAACACCCAGCACCCACCGTTCGATCGCCTGGAGGTACGCCAGGCCCTGGACATGGCAGTGAACAAGCAAGAAATCCTGCAAGCGGTGTATCAGGAGTCCGGCCAACGCGCAGTCAATGCCATGCCACCGACCCAATGGTCTTACGACGACAGCGTCAAGGACGCCCCCTACGACCCTGAAAAAGCCCGCCAGTTGCTCAAGCAGGCCGGGGTCAAGGAAGGCACCGAAGTCACCCTGTGGGCGATGCCTGTGCAGCGCCCGTACAACCCCAACGCCAAGCTCATGGCCGAGATGCTTCAGGCCGACTGGAGCAAGCTCGGCTTGAAGGTGCGCATCGTCAGTTATGAATGGGGCGAGTACATCAAGCGCATGAAAAGCGGCGAGCACGACATCGCCCTGATCGGCTGGACCGGAGACAACGGCGACCCGGATAACTGGCTGGGCACCCTCTACAGCTGCGATGCCATCGGCAGCAACAACTACTCGCAGTGGTGCGACCCGCAGTACGACAGCCTGGTCAGGCAGGCCAAGCAGGTAACCGACCGCGAGCAGCGCACGGTGCTGTACCAGCAAGCCCAGCAACGCCTCAAACAGCAGGTGCCGATCACCCCGGTGGCGCACTCCACCGTGAACCAGCCGCTCAGCGTCAAGGTGGCCGGGTTCAAGGTGAGCCCCTTTGGCCGCAACGACTTTTCCGGAGTGAGCGTCGATTGAACGCTAGCCCGTAACGGCCCGTTGGCCGGCAAGTCGGCCCCCACACACATTGCACCAGGCCGGGGATCTGTAGTGATCCCCGTGGGATCCGGCTTGCCGGCTTACGGGCCAGCACTGGCCACACAGCTCCACCCGATTGGCCCGGCAACCCCGGGCAACCCAGGCAACACCGTAACAACCCGGCCCACAAGGCCAGGCAATAACTAAAAGAACAGAAAGGGAGCTTTCAACTTGAGACTATTCACGCTTACCGCACTGGCGTTATCCATCGCCACCTTCAGCGCCGTGGCCCAGGCCGACACCCAAAGCCAGGACTACGTACCGTTCAGCCTCAAAGACACCAGCGAACAGGATGACGCCAAAGGTTTCATCGACGGCCAGAGCCTGTCCGGCAGTACCCGCAACTGGTACGCCCGCGAACGCGCCACCCGCGCGCCGTTGTTCAAGTACTACAAAAGCGACGGCACACGCCATGACAGCCACAGCCGCGACAACTGGCTGCAGGGCACCATCCTCAACTACAGCTCGGGCTTCACCCAAGGCACCGTAGGCTTTGCCGTGGAAGCAGCCGGCTACAACGCCATCGCCCTGGAGCAAGGCCGTGCCGCAGTCGCCGGGCCGAACAACCGTACCCTGACCCATAGCGATGGCGACCCCATCGGGCAGTGGAGCAAGATGGGCCTGGCCAACGTCAAGGCCCGGGTGTCCAACACCACCCTCACCGTCGGCCGCCAGTCGGTGGACACGCCCATGATCGCTTACATCGGCAACCGCGCCCTGCCCTCAAGCTTCCAGGGCGCATTCCTGCACAGTGCCGAGTTCGACAACCTGTCATTCGACCTGGGCACCTTCGACCGCGTCTCGCCGCGAACCGAACAGAGCCTGAGCAAGTTTCGCAGCGAGTATGGCGCCGCTGGCGTGGAAACCGACCGTGCCAGTACCGCGGGGGTCAATTACCAGCCGCTCAAGAGCCTGACCACCAGCCTGTACGCCACCAAGGTCGACGACTTCTGGAACCAGTACTACTTCGGCGCCAGCCACGTGCTGGGCGATAGCGCGGTGCTGAGCCTGACCACCGGCCTGAACTACTACAAGACCGTGGACGCAGGCAGCCAGAAGATGGGCGATATCGACAACGACACCTACAGCCTGTCGTTCGGCCTGACCCACCAGGCCCACACCCTCAGCGCTTCGTGGCAGCAGGTCAACGGTAACGAGTACTTCGACTACCTGCACGAAACCAACGGCATCTACCTGGCCAACTCCCTGCTCTCGGACTTCAACGGCCCGAACGAGAAATCCCTGCAGATTTCCTACGTGCTGAACATGGCGCCGTACGGCGTGCCGGGCCTGAAGTTCAACCTGTACAACGCCCGCGGCTGGGGCATCGATGGCACCCACTACCGCGGCACGGCCTATGACGTGAACGGCCTGGATGGCGAAACCCACTATGAGTGGGGTATCGGCACCAGCTACGCGGTGCAGAGCGGGCCGCTGAAAGACACCAGCATCCGCGCTACCTACACCGCGCATCGCGCCAGCAAGGCACAGGCCGATGGCAGCCTGGACGAGTTGCGCGTGGTGACCACCATTCCGTTCAACATTCTCTGACCACGTGCGCCCAGGCCCGCGTCAGCGCGGGCCCGGGCGGCTACGCTGGAATCATTGCAAGCAAGGAGGACACATGACATCGCTACCGCTCCGCGCTGCCCTGGCAGCAGTCATCCTGGGCGCCGCCGGCAACCTGGCGGCCAAGCCGCTGGTGGTGTGCACCGAAGCCAGCCCGGAAGGCTTCGACATCGTTCAATACACCACGGCGGTCACTGCCGATGCCTCGGCTGAGACGGTGTTCAACCGCCTGGTCGACTTCAAGCCCGGCACCACCGACATCCAGCCAGCCCTGGCCGAACGCTGGGACATCTCGGCCGATGGCCTGACCTACACCTTCCACCTGCGCCAAGGGGTGAAGTTCCACACCACCGACTACTTCAAACCTACCCGCGATTTCAATGCCGACGACGTGCTGTGGAGCCTGCGCCGTCAGCTCGACCCCAACCACCCGTGGCACGACAAGACCAGCGTCGGCTACCCGTATTTCGAGAGCATGGCCTTCAAGGACCTGCTCAAATCGGTGGACAAGACCGACGACCACACCGTGGTCATCACCCTGACCCGCCCGCAAGCACCGTTCCTGCGTGACATGGCCATGGCCTTCACCTCGATCTACTCCGCCGAATACGGCGACCAGTTGCTCAAGGCCGGCAAGACCGGCGACCTCAACAGCAAGCCGATCGGCACTGGCGCGTTCATCTTCCAGCGCTACAACAAGGACGCCCAGGTGCGCTTCAAGGCCAACCCGGACTACTTCCGCGGCAAACCGCCGGCCGACACGCTGATCTTCGCCATCGCCACCGACAACAACGTGCGCCTGCAGAAGCTGCGCGCCAACGAATGCCAGGTGGCCCTTTACCCGAAGCCGGACGACGTGCCATCGATCAAGGCGGACCCCGCGCTGAAGGTCGCCGAGATCGAGGCCCTGGTCACCGGCTACATCGCCATGAACACCGAACACAAATACCTCAGCGACGTGCGCGTGCGCAAAGCCATCAACATGGCCTTCGACCGCCAGACCCACGTCGACCAGCTGTTCGGCAAGGGCAATGCGCTGGTGAGCGTAAACCCTTACCCGCCGACCATGATCGGCTACAACAATGACAACCAGAACCCACCCCGTGACCTGGCCAAGGCCCGTGAATTGCTGCAGCAAGCCGGCGTGCCGCAAGGCACGGTCATCACCCTGTTCACCCGCAACGGCGGCGGCCCGACCAACCCCAACCCGCGGCTGTCGGCGGAAATGCTCCAGTCCGACCTCGCCAAAATCGGCCTGAAGCTGGACATCCGTGTGATGGAGTGGGCCGAGATGCTGCGCCGTGCGAAAAACGGCGAGGCCGACCTGGTCTCCACTGGCTGGGCCGGCGACAACGGCGACCCGGACAATTTCCTCAGCCCCCTGCTCAGCTGCGAGGCTGCCAAAAGTGGCGAGAACTACGCCCGCTGGTGCAACTCGAAGTTTCAGAACCTGATCACCCGTGCCCGTGAGGTGATCGACAACGACGAGCGTGCCAGGCTCTATGCCGAGGCATTGAAGGTGTACGATGACGATCAGCCCTGGATCAGCATGGCGCACCCGAAGATGTTCACTGCCATGCGTGACAACGTGGAGGGTTATGTGATCAACCCTCTGACCAACAACAACTTCGCCACCACCAAGGTGAAGTAGAACAACAACGACCGCCGGCAACCCACACGGGCACCGGCGGCACCGCCGTACAACGGCTGATGAGGTAACCCTGACAATGTTGAGTTTTATTGCCCGGCGCCTGGGCCTGCTGATACCGACGTTTTTCGGCATCACCTTGCTGACCTTCGCGCTCATACGCCTGATCCCCGGCGACCCGGTGGAAGTGATGATGGGCGAGCGCAGAGTCGACCCCGAAATGCATGCCCAGGCCATGGAGCGCCTGGGCCTGAACAAGCCACTGCCCGCTCAGTACCTGGATTACGTGGGCAAGCTCGCCCAGGGGGACCTTGGCGAGTCGCTGCGCACCCGTGAAAGCGTATGGCGCGAGTTCCTCACCCTGTTCCCCGCCACCCTGGAGCTGGCCTTCGCCGCGCTGCTGTTCGCCGGCATCGTTGGCCTGCTGGCCGGCGTGATCGCTGCGCTCAAGCGGGGCTCGCTGTTCGATCACGGGGTCATGGGTATCTCCCTGGCCGGCTATTCGATGCCGATTTTCTGGTGGGGCCTGATCCTGATCATGTTCTTCTCGGTGAGCCTGGGCTGGACGCCGGTCTCCGGGCGTATCGACCTGCTGTACGACATCGAGCCGAAAACCGGCTTCATGCTCATCGACACCCTGCTCAGTGACGAAGAAGGCGCGTTCAAGGATGCGGTGATGCACCTGATCCTGCCAGCCATCGTCCTCGGCACCATCCCCTTGGCGGTGATCGCCCGCATGACCCGCTCGTCCATGCTCGAAGTGCTGCGCGAAGACTACATCCGCACCGCGCGCGCCAAAGGCCTGTCGCCAGCCCGGGTGGTGTTCGTGCACGGCCTGCGCAATGCGCTGATCCCGGTGCTGACCGTGTTCGGCCTGCAGGTGGGCACGCTGCTGGCCGGTGCGGTGCTGACCGAAACCATCTTTTCCTGGCCGGGCATCGGCAAGTGGCTGATCGAAGCCATCGGCGCCCGTGACTATCCCGTGGTCCAGAACGGCATCTTGTTGATCGCCTGCCTGGTGATCCTGGTCAACTTCGTCGTGGACATCCTCTACGGCCTGGCCAACCCACGCATCCGTCATCAGCGCTGAGGCCTTCGTCATGACTAGCCCGATTCCCAATTCCGTGACACCGGCCAGCCCGGTGGACCAAAGCTTGCTCTACCCCTCGCCCTACAAAGAATTCTGGCATGCCTTCTCGCGCAACAAAGGTGCGGTGATGGGACTGGCCTTCATGTGTGTGGTGGTGTTCTGCGCGCTGTTCGCGCCGTGGGTAGCGCCGCATGACCCGAGCGAACAGTACCGTGACTTCCTGCTGACCCCGCCGGTATGGCTCGAAGGTGGTACCTGGCAATTCATCCTCGGCACCGACGAACTGGGCCGTGACATGCTCTCGCGGCTGATCCAGGGCGCCCGGCTGTCGTTGCTGATCGGCCTGTCGTCGGTGGTGATGTCGCTGATCCCGGGCATCCTGCTGGGCCTGTTTGCCGGCTTCTTCCCGCGCTTGCTCGGCCCGTCGATCATGCGCCTGATGGACGTGATGCTGGCCCTGCCGTCGCTGCTGCTGGCCGTGGCGATCGTCGCCATCCTCGGCCCTGGCCTGATCAACACCGTGATCGCCATCGCCATCGTCTCGCTGCCGTCCTACGTGCGCCTGACCCGTGCTGCCGTGATGGGCGAACTGAACCGCGACTACGTGACCGCCGCGCGCCTGGCTGGCGCAGGGTTGCCACGGCTGATGTTCGTCACCGTGCTGCCCAACTGCATGGCGCCGCTGATCGTGCAGGCGACCTTGAGCTTTTCCTCGGCCATCCTCGACGCCGCTGCGCTGGGCTTCCTGGGCCTGGGTGTACAACCCCCGACCCCGGAGTGGGGCACCATGCTGGCTTCGGCCCGGGACTACATCGAGCGCGCCTGGTGGGTCGTGAGCCTGCCTGGCCTGACCATCCTGCTCAGTGTGCTGGCAATCAACCTGATGGGCGACGGCCTGCGCGATGCGCTGGACCCAAAACTCAAGAACGCCGCCTGAGGAGAACGCCATGCCACTTTTACAAATCGACAACCTCAACGTGCGCTTCGGCGATGCCAATGCGGTGCCCGTGGTGGACGGCCTTGACCTGATGGTCGACGCCGGCGAAATCCTGGCGATCGTCGGTGAGTCCGGCTCGGGCAAATCGGTCACCATGATGGCCCTGATGGGCCTGATCGAGGCCCCCGGGCGCATCACCGCCGACGCCCTGACATTCGACGGCACCGACATGCTCAAGCTCAGCGGCCGTCAGCGGCGCAAGGTGGTGGGCAAGGACATCGCCATGGTCTTCCAGGACCCGATGACCGCGCTTAACCCCAGCTACACCGTAGGCTTCCAGATCGAGGAAGTGCTGCGACAGCACCTGGGCCTGAAGGGCAAGGCTGCGCGCCAGCGTGCGCTGGAGCTTTTGAAGAAGGTCGAGATCCCGGCCGCCGAAAGCCGCCTGGACGCTTACCCGCACCAACTGTCCGGTGGCATGAGCCAGCGGGTGGCGATTGCCATGGCCATTGCCGGCGAACCCAAGCTGCTGATCGCCGACGAGCCGACCACGGCGCTGGACGTGACCATCCAGGCGCAGATCATGGAACTGCTGGTCAACCTGCAGCAAGAGCGCAACATGGCGCTCATCCTGATCACCCATGACCTGGCCGTGGTCGCCGAAACCGCCAAGCGCGTCTGCGTCATGTACGCCGGCCAAGCCGTGGAAGTGGGCCAGGTGCCTGAGCTGTTCGACGTGCCCGCGCACCCGTACAGCGAAGCGCTGCTGGCGGCGATCCCTGAACACAGCATCGGCGCCGAACGCCTGGCCACGCTGCCCGGCATCGTCCCCGGCCGTTACGACCGCCCGGCCGGCTGCCTGCTGTCGCCACGCTGCCCATACGTGCAGGACAACTGCCGGCGCCAACGCCCGCCCCTTGACCCTCAGGCCCATAGCCTGGTGCGTTGCTTCTACCCGCTGAACCAGGAGGTGGCGTGATGAGCGTCGTTCTAACCGCTCGGGAGCTGACCCGGCATTACGAAGTGTCCCGCGGGCTATTCAAAGGCCACGCCCTGGTACGCGCACTCAATGGTGTGTCATTCGAACTGGAAGCCGGCAAGACGCTGGCCGTGGTGGGTGAGTCCGGTTGTGGCAAGTCCACGCTGGCGCGCGCACTGACATTGATCGAAGAGCCCTCCTCCGGCTCGTTGCAGATCGACGGCACCGAGGTCAAAGGTGCCAGCAAAAGCGAGCGAAAGCAGTTACGCCGCGACGTCCAGATGGTGTTCCAGAGCCCCTATGCCTCGCTCAACCCACGGCAGAAAATCGGCGATCAGTTGGCCGAGCCGCTGCTGATCAACACCTCGTTGAGCAAGGCCGAGCGCCGCGAAAAAGTGCAGAAGATGATGGAGCAGGTGGGCTTGCGGCCTGAGCACTACCAGCGCTACCCGCACATGTTCTCGGGCGGCCAGCGCCAGCGCATCGCCCTGGCCCGGGCGATGATGCTGCAACCCAAGGTGCTGGTGGCCGACGAACCGACCTCTGCGCTGGACGTATCGATCCAGGCGCAGGTGTTGAACTTGTTCATGGACCTGCAGAAGGAGTTCAACACCGCCTACGTCTTCATCTCGCACAACCTGGCGGTGGTGCGGCATGTGGCGGATCAGGTGCTGGTGATGTACCTGGGGCGGCCGGCAGAGATGGGGCCGAAGGAAGATATCTACGAAAAACCGCTGCACCCCTACACCCAGGCACTGCTTTCCGCGACACCGGCGATTCACCCGGACCCGTTGAAGCCGAAGATCCGCATTGCCGGTGAGCTGCCCAATCCGCTCAATCCCCCGGATGGGTGCGCATTTCACAAACGCTGCCCGTATGCGACCGAGCGGTGTGGCAAGGAAGAGCCAGCGTTTCGGCAGGTGGGGAGCCGGCAGGTGGCGTGTCACTACGCCGAGCAGTTTCTTTAAAGGGGCTTAGCCTCCATCGCCGGCAAGCCAGCTCCAGATAGTGCACTGCTTCTTCAACAGCGCTGAACCTGGAGCTGGCTTGCCGGCGATGGGCCGCACTGCGGCCCCTAATGCCTCAATGCATGAATATCGCGATCAGAATGATCACCGGAATCGGTACCCCAAGCATCCACAGCAGTATCGAGCGCATGGTAATTCTCCTTGTTTAACGTTGAACGGTGCGGTGTGGAACGTAGTCGCCCTCAACCCACTGCACCCGGTCACGCAGACGACCGCCATACAAGGCAGCCAAGCTGGCGAAGAAGGCCCCACACAGCAGCGCGACGAAGGTCCACAGCGCTGTCCAGGCAGCGACCTTGGCAGCGGTGTCGGCTGCTTGTTTGGCATCGGTCTTCAGTTGTTGTACTTGGGCCATCACCTGGTCCACGCGCGCTTCAGCTTCGGCCTGGCTCAGGCGGGTACGCTGTGCGACCAACTGCGCCAGGTAAGCGCGGTCCTCGGCGGGCAGCGCGCCGTCTCCTGCAATACCCTTAGCCAGAATGCGGGCCGCTACGCCATTCGCAGCATCCTCGCTGACCGGCGCCGGGCCGTCGCCACGGAACAGGCTATCGACGAAGTAGCCCATCGAGTCATTGTCGCTACTGTTGGCCGACGAAGCACCTGCGGCGGCAGATACGGTGGCCGCCTGGGAAGCCGCACTGGCACCTGCGCCCACCAGGTTACCGGCAGCACCCAGTATCAGCATCGCTGCTACCAAAGTGGCCACCGCCCAGGATAGGAAGCCATGGGCGGTATCACGGAAGTACACTTCATCGCCGTGCAAGTTTGCCCACTTCACACGCAGCCGACCCGCGATGTAACCGCCGAGGCCTGAAGCAATGATCTGGGTCACCAGCAGCCAGACGATGGTCGAAACGCCCAGCGCTTTTGCACTCGCGCCTTCGTCAGCCCACGGCGAGGTGGCCGCAAAGCCAAGGCCGGCGCCCAGTACCACAAGTATCAGGGACACCGACGCAGCGGCGGCCGCGCCAGCGAAGATCGCCGCCCAGGAAACACCTGAGCGGCTTTGCGTATCTACAACGGGATAGTCGGCAGGGGTGATCATGATGTGTGCGCCTTTATGTTGTTAGCGAAAATTCCATTCGCGCATTAACCATTGCAGCGGCTGTGCCAGTTGTGTCAAAAAATGACATGTAGCCAAATCAATGGCTTAGCTCAAGCGCGCGTCCTAGGACCGTGCAAAACACCCGAATCGAGGCACGCGACTCAGGGTTTATGCAACGCTCGCGAAGACCGGCCCCACGCATCCCAGGCCCCACAGGCTTGCCTGCTTGCCCCCTCCCCGGCACTATCGACCCATGACCCCAATCCTCCTTGCCGACGGCCCTGAGCAAACGCCCATCACCGCCGAAACCGTCCTGCGCTACCACCTGTGCTGGAAGCACCGCGACCTCGACGGGGTGATTGCGCTGTATCACCCGGACGTGCAGTACCACGACTTTTTCCAGAACCGCGTACTCGGTTACGACGCGTTGCGTGACTACGTCCGCGCCAGCCTGCCGCACGAAGCTGGCGAGGACATCGTCCATGGTGACCGCATCCGCGTAGACGGCAGCACGGCATTCATCCAGTACCAGGTCACGGTGCAGGGCGGTGAAGGCTTGGTGGCCTTTCAGTCCAGCGAAGCGATCACGGTCAAGGACGGGCTGATCTGGCGGGTCAATGAGTACGCCACCCTGGTGCGCCATGGCAACGCAGCCACGGTCAGCCATGGTCCGCGCCCGGCGACCAGCCGCCTGGGCCTGTCACCGCGACAGCTGTCGACCATGGCCCAGGACTTGGAGCACTACTTCCAGCGCCAGCGCCCCTACCTTGACCCGGACCTGGACCTGCAACAGGTCGCCGACGCCAGCGGCTACAGCCGCAACCAGATCTCCTACCTGCTCAACCAGGTGCTGGGGCAAAGCTTCTACCGCTACGTCAACCAGGCCCGGCTCCAGCACCTGTTGGCCAGCCTGGATGACGCAAGCGTCGAGGCGCCGATCGACGACCTGGCGTTCAGCGCGGGCTTCAACTCCCTGTCGGCGTTCTACAAGTGCTTCCGCGAACATACCGGGCTTACGCCCAAGGCCTATCTGAAGCAAATTTCCCTGCGTGCACGCACGTAAGACAGCCATCCCCCAACGCCACTAGGATCGCCCACAGACCTTGACGGATGTGGAGCCGAACCCGATGCAACCTTTGCGCACGCTCAGCCTGTGGATGGACCAGCTCGAAGAGCCGCTGTGCGCCCGCCCCGCCCTGCGCGAAGACCTCGACGTCGATGTGTGCATCATCGGCGCGGGCTACACCGGGCTGTGGACCGCCTACTACCTCAAGCGCCAGGCGCCACAGCTGAACATCGCCGTGATCGAGGCCAACATTGCCGGCTTTGGCGCCTCTGGGCGCAATGGCGGCTGGCTGATGGGCAACATGCTCGGTGAAGACCGCCTGCTTGCCACCCTGTCGCCGCAACAACGCCGCGCCAGCATCGACCTGCTGCATGGCATCCCCGACGAAGTCCACAGCGTGCTGCAACGCGAAGGCATCGATTGCGACTACCGCAAAGGCGGCGTGCTGTACTGTGCGGCGCGCTACCCGGAACAGGAGCGCAGCCTACGTGCGTACCTCGATGACCTTTACCGCCAAGGCATGACCGAGGATGACTACCGCTGGCTGCGCCCCGAGCAACTGGACCTACAGCTGCGCGTGAGCAACGCCTACGGCGCGATCTACAGCCCGCATACCGCGACCATCCAACCGGCCAAGCTGGTGCGTGGCCTGGCCCGGGCGGTGGAAGCGCTGGGCGTGCCGATCTACGAAAACACCCCCGCCGTCGACTGGCAGCCCGGTGAGGTCCGTGCCCCCCTGGCGCGCATCCGCTGCCAGTGGATGGTCCCTGCTGTGGAGGGCTACGCTGCCAGCCTACCACCGCTGGGCAAGCATCAACTGCCGGTGCAGAGCCTGCTGGTGGCCACCGAGCCCTTGCCCGAATCGACCTGGGAGCAGATCGGCCTGTCCCAGGGCCAGGCCTTCAGCGAAAGCAGCCGCCAGGTCACCTACGGCCAGCGTACCGCCGACAACCGCCTGGTATTCGGCGCCCGCGGTGGCTACCGCTTCGGTGGCAGGCTGCGTGAAGACTTCACCCTGACTGAGGCCGAAGTCGAACTGCGCCGCTACCTGTTCAGCGAGCTGTTCCCACAACTCAAGCATGTGCGTATCACCCATTCGTGGGGTGGCAACCTGGGCATGGCCCGGCGCTTCCGCCCGCACATGCTGTGTGACCGCCAGCGCGGCATTGCCCTGTCCGGCGGTTATGGCGGAGAAGGTGTCGGCGCCACCAACCTCGGTGGGCGCACCTTGGCCGCGCTGATCCTCAACCAGCACAACGAGCTGACCGCACAACCCTGGGTACTCGACAACCGTCCGCTGTCGAGCCTGGCCAGCTGGCCGCCCGAACCCTGCCGCTGGCTGGGCTACAACGCAATCATCCAGAGCTTCGTGCATGAAGACCGAACCCTCGCCAACCCCGCCACAGTGCCATGGCGGCGGCGCCTGGCCAGCTCGCTGGCGGACTTCATGGAAGGCTTCATGCGCTGACTTTCCTTTCACCCACACAGGATCCAACGGTAATGAGCATCACCCAGTTCAAACACACCGAAAGCGCCGTGCTGGACAGCTCCAACCCGGTTGCGGTGCCGCTTGGCGAACCCGTGGCAGTGACCTCGGTCACCTGCGTGGAGCGCAGCGATGGCGTGGAAACCGGCATCTGGGAATGCACGCCCGGGCGCTGGCGGCGGCAGATCGCGCAACAGGAGTTCTGCCACTTCATCAAGGGCCGCTGCACGTTCACCCCCGACGGCGGCCAACCCCTTCAGATAGAAGCCGGAGACGCACTGATGCTACCGGCCAACAGCATGGGCATCTGGGATATCCAGGAAACCGTGCGCAAGACCTACGTACTCATCTTCTGATCCGCTGATCGCCTGCCTTCGAAAACAACAGACAAAGCAAGGTACTCCCGACATGCGCACCCTCCTCCTCGCTCCACTGATGCTGGCCGCCAGCGTGGCCAATGCCGCCGACTCGGTAAAAATCTACAACTGGTCCAGCTACGTGGCCCCCGACACCTTGCAGAAATTCCAGCAAACCACCGGCATCACCCCGACCTACGACGTGTACGACAGCAACGAAACCCTCGACGGCAAGCTGATGACCGGTAACTCCGGCTACGACGTGGTGTTTCCCTCCAACCACTTCATGGCCCGACAGATTCAGGGCAAGGCGCTGAAGAAGCTGGACAAGTCGCAGCTCCCCGACTGGAAAAACCTCAACCCGGTGCTGCTCAAGGCGCTGGAGGTCAACGACCCTGGCAACCAGTACGGTTTTCCGTACCTGTGGGGCAGTACCGGGATCGGCTACAACATCGACAAGGTCAAAGCCGTGCTCGGTGACAACGCCCCGGTGGATTCGTGGGACCTGATCTTCAAGCCCGAGTACATGAGCAAGCTCAAGAGCTGTGGGGTTGCCGTGCTCGACAACGGCCCTGAACTGCTACCCATCGCCCTGCACTACCTGGGGCTGCCGCACCACAGCAAAGACCCGAAGGACTACCAGAAGGCCAAGGACCTGCTGATGACGGTGCGCCCGTACATCAGCTACTTCCATTCCTCCAAGTACACCGGTGACCTGGCCAATGGCGATATCTGCGTGGTTGTAGGGTTCTCGGGTGATGTGCTGCAGGCGAAGAACCGCGCCGATGAAGCCAAGAATGGGGTGAAAGTCGGCTATTCGATCCCCAAGGAGGGCGCGCCGATGTGGTTCGACATGGTTGCCATGCCAGCCGATGCACCGGATGAGAAGGCGGGCTATGCCTACATGAATTACCTGTTGCAGCCGCAGGTGATGGCCAACATCAGTAACCATGTGCAGTACGCCAACGGCAACCTCAAGGCCGACGCCCTGGTGGACCCGAGCCTCAAGGGCAATACCATGATTTATCCGAGCGAAGAGATGATGGGCAAGCTGTACGCGCTGGAGGCGATGCCGGCAAAGATCGACCGCATTCGTACGCGGATCTGGACCAGCATCAAGGCCGGGAACTGACGGCAGCGGCAAGCGGCAAGCGGCAAGCGGCAAGAAAAGCGGGCCAACGCAGGCTCGCTTCCTCTTGCAGCTTGAAGCTTGAAGCTTGCCGCTGCCCTTAGTGGTGCTCGCGAGTGGCGCGGAACTTGACGTCCGGCCAGCGCTCTTCCATCAGCGACAGGTTGACCCGGGTCGGGGCCAGGTAGGTCAGGTGACCGCCACCGTCGATCGCCAGGTTTTCCATGGCCTTGACCTGGAAGTCTTCGAGCTTCTTCTTGTCGTCGCAGCTGATCCAGCGTGCCGACCACACGGTGATAGGCTCGTAGGCGCACTCGACCTTGTACTCTTCCTTCAGGCGGCTGGCGACCACGTCGAACTGCAGCACACCGACCGCACCGAGGATGATGTCGTTGCTGCGCTCAGGGAAGAACACCTGGGTCGCACCTTCTTCGGCCAGCTGTTGCAGGCCCTGGCGCAGCTGCTTGGATTTCAGCGGGTCCTTCAGGCGCACGCGGCGGAACAGTTCCGGGGCGAAGTGCGGGATACCGGTGAAGCCCAGCACCTCGCCTTCGCTGAAGGTGTCGCCGATCTGGATGGTGCCATGGTTGTGCAAGCCGATGATGTCGCCGGCATAGGCTTCTTCGAGCTGCTCGCGCTCGGACGAGAAGAAGGTCAGCGCGTCACCGATACGCAAGTCCTTGCCGGTACGCACGTGACGCATCTTCATGCCCTTCTCGTACTTGCCCGAGCAAATGCGCATGAAGGCGATACGGTCGCGGTGTTTCGGGTCCATGTTCGCCTGGATCTTGAACACGAAGCCGGTGAACTTCTCCTCGACCGGCTCCACGGTCCGCTCGTGGGCTACACGGGCCAGCGGGCGCGGCGCCCAGTCGACAACGGCGTCAAGTACATGGTCGACACCGAAGTTACCCAGTGCGGTACCGAAGAACACCGGCGTCAGCTGGCCACTGATGAACTCGTCCTGATCGAACTCATGGCAGGCGCCCTGCACCAACTCGAGCTGCTCCAGGAAGCGGTCATACTCGTCACCCAGATGAGCACGGGCTTCATCAGAGTCGAGTTTCTCGATGATCTTCGCCTCGGTACGCTCATGGCCGTGGCCCGGGGTGTAGACAATGATGTAGTCGCCGGCAAGGTGGTACACACCCTTGAAGTCGCGATAGCAACCGATCGGCCAGGTGATCGGCGCCGCCTTGATCTTCAGTACCGCTTCGATCTCGTCGAGCAGTTCGATCGGGTCGCGGATGTCACGGTCGAGTTTGTTGATGAAGCTGACGATGGGCGTGTCGCGCAGGCGGCAGACATCCATCAGGGCGATGGTCCGCGGCTCTACACCTTTACCGCCGTCGAGCACCATCAGCGCCGAGTCCACTGCAGTCAGCGTGCGGTAGGTGTCTTCCGAGAAGTCTTCGTGGCCGGGGGTGTCGAGCAGGTTGATCATGTGCTCGCGGTACGGGAACTGCATCACCGAGGTGGTGATGGAAATACCGCGCTGCTTCTCCATTTCCATCCAGTCGGAGGTGGCGTGGCGGTCGGACTTGCGCGACTTCACGGTACCGGCGACGGCAATGGCCTTGCCCATCAGCAGGAGTTTCTCGGTGATGGTGGTCTTACCGGCGTCGGGGTGGGAAATGATTGCGAAAGTGCGGCGCTTCGCGACTTCGGCGGCCTGGTTGGTCATGGGAAATCGCCTGACTGGGGGATTCAAAAAGGGGCGATATCATACCTGATGTTGGGCAGGGACCAAAATCTGATCCCCGCCGTTGGTCAACGATGCTCGATCGGGCGCGATTCGCCTGCTGGTCAGAAAAGTTGTCCAGCGTCACAGGTGGGGCAGATAGCAGGTAAACCAACGCCTTTAGGCAGGATTCACGTTGTTTTTTAGTACGAAAAAACACTCGCCCCAGTGATTAACACTGGCCAAATGCCGCCCCAGATGGGAACCTTTACGCCCTCGGAGACGTCCACTCCCCTGCAACCCGCTTCGCTTGGGGACTGGTTTGATCAGCATTTTCGGGCCCGACGGGGTTCGGCTCATGGTCTGATTGCTGCCTTGCGCAAGCGTCACGCTGCTAATCGCGAACACACCACTCGCCGCCAGCCATGGCCGGCCATAAAAAGAGTGTGCTCGCCGACAACACAAGGAGTCCACCTGTGGCTACACGCTACGGAAAAGGGCTGTTGGGATGGGCCGCCGTGCTCGTCATCCTGGCCCTGCTGATCCACTGGATCGGCATCGACACGATCGCGCGTTATCGCGACGATCTTGGGTTCTACCTGCAAGCGCACCTGGTATTGGTGCTGGCTTCGATGGCGGCGGCGTTGGCCGTGGGCATCCCCGCCGGCATTGCCTTGAGTCGACCGCACCGGGTCGACAAAGCCGAGCGCTTCATGCAGTTCTTCAACGTTGGCAACACCATTCCCCCTCTGGCCGTTCTGGCCATCGCGCTCAGTGTCCTGGGCATCGGCGCCGGGCCCGCGATCTTCGCGCTGTTCCTCGCCTCCCTCCTGCCAATCGTACGCAACACCTACGAAGGCCTGAAAAACGTCCCCGCCTCGCTCAAGGAAGCCGCCACCGGCATCGGCATGACCCCGCGCCAGCGACTCTGGCAAGTGGAACTGCCCAATGCGGTACCGATCATCGTCGGTGGAGTGCGTGTGGCTCTGGCGCTGAACGTGGGCACAGCGCCCCTGGCGTTCCTGATCGGTGCCAACAGCCTCGGCAGCCTGATCTTCCCCGGCATTGCCCTGAACAACCAGCCACAGCTGCTGCTGGGCGCGGCCTGCACGGCGTTGCTGGCCCTGGCGCTGGATGCCGCGGTGAGTTTCTCCAGCAAGCGCTGGCTGGAACGTGGCCTGGCCCAATAAAAAGAGGGAACGTATGAAGAAGAGAATCGCCTTGCTGCTGGGCGCGGCCCTGCTGTTCGCAGGCTTTGCCCAGGCGGCGGAAAAACCCGTGGTGCGCATCGGCGCACGGGTGTTCACCGAACAGACCGTACTCGCCGAAATCACCGCCCAATACCTGCGCGCCAATGGCTTCGATGTGCGCGTCACCGGCGGCCTTGGCAGCAGCCTCGCGCGCCAGGCCCAGGAGACTGGCCAGCTGGACTTGATGTGGGAGTACACCGGCGTGTCGCTGGTGTCCTACAACCACATCGAGGAGCGCATGCCCAGTGCCGAAGCCACCTACGCCAAGGTCAAGGCGCTGGACGCCAAGAAAGACCTGATCTGGCTGACCCCGACCAAGTTCAGCAACACCTACGCCCTGGGCCTGCCTGAACAGGTCGCCGAGGCCTACCCACAGATCAACACGATCAGTGACCTCAATCAGGTGCTGCGCGACGAACGCGAGCGCAACCACCTGATCGCCCTGGACACCGAGTTCGCCAACCGCCCCGACGGCCTGGTCGGCCTGAAGGAGATGTACGACCTGCAAGTCGGCCGTGCCAACATCAGGCAGATGGATGCCGGCCTGGTCTATACCGCCATGCACAACAACCAGGTGTTCGCAGGCCTGGTCTACACCACGGACGGCCGCCTGAGTGCGTTCAACCTCAAGCTGCTGGAAGACGACAAGCACTACTTCCCCGACTACACCGCTGCCCCGGTGGTGCGCAAGGCCGTGCTCGACGCCAACCCGCAACTGGTCGCCCTGCTCAAGCCACTGGCCGAGCAGCTCGATGACCAGACCATGCGCCAGCTCAATGCCAAGGTCGACGTCGAACACCAGAGCCCGACGGCCGTGGCGGCAGCATTCCTGCGTGAGCACCCACTCAAGGAGGTGCAGCCATGAGCCTGCTCGATACGTTCGCCCACCTCGACTGGGCCCTGGTGCTGCAACTGACCTGGCAGCACATCATGCTGGTCGGCATTGCCGTTGGCCTGGCAATCCTGGTCGGCGTGCCGCTGGGCATCCTGATGACCCGCTTCCCGGTGGTGGCCGGCCCACTGCAGGCCAGTGCCACAGTGCTGCTGACCATCCCGTCGATTGCCCTGTTCGGCCTGCTGCTGCCGTTCTACTCCAAGTTCGGCCAGGGCCTGGGGCCATTGCCTGCGATCACCGCGGTGTTCCTTTATTCACTGCTGCCCATCCTGCGCAACACCTACCTGGCCCTGACCAACGTCGAGCCCGGCATCCGTGAGGCCGCGCGCGGTATCGGCATGACCTTCGGCCAGCGCCTGCGCATGGTCGAGCTACCGATTGCCGTACCCGTCATCCTCGCCGGCGTGCGCACTGCCGTGGTGATGAACATCGGCGTGATGACCATCGCCGCGACCATCGGTGCCGGTGGCCTGGGCGTGCTCATCCTCACCTCCATCAGCCGCAGCGACATGTCGATGCTGCTGGTTGGCGCCGTACTGGTCAGCCTGCTGGCAATCATCGCCGACCTGCTCCTGCAAACCCTGCAACGTGCCCTGACTCCAGAAGGACTGCGCTCATGATCGAACTCAAGAACCTCAGCAAAACCTTCAACGTCAACGGCAAGGACGTCAAAGCCGTCGAGGCGGTCAGCCTGACCGTCAACGAAGGCGAAATCTGCGTGTTCCTCGGCCCCTCGGGCTGTGGCAAGAGCACCACGCTGAAGATGATCAACCGCCTGATCACGCCAACCTCCGGGCAGGTGTTCATCAATGGCGAAGACACCAACGGCCTGGACGAAGTGACCTTGCGCCGCCACATCGGCTATGTGATCCAGCAGATCGGCCTGTTCCCCAACATGACCATCGAGGAAAACATCACTGTGGTCCCGCGCCTGCTCGGCTGGGACAAGCAAAAGTGCCACGACCGCGCCCGCGAGCTGATGCACATGATCAAGCTCGAGCCCAAGCAGTATCTGCAACGCTACCCGCGTGAACTGTCCGGTGGCCAGCAACAGCGCATCGGGGTGATCCGTGCGCTGGCCGCAGACGCGCCGGTGCTGTTGATGGACGAGCCGTTCGGCGCCGTCGACCCGATCAACCGCGAAATGATCCAGAACGAGTTCTTCGAGATGCAGCGGGCGCTGAACAAGACCGTGATCATGGTCAGCCACGACATCGACGAAGCGATCAAGCTGGCCGACAAGATTGCCATCTTCCGCGCCGGCAAGTTGCTGCAGCTGGACCACCCGGACACCTTGCTGGCCCACCCGGTCGATGACTTCGTCAGCAACTTCGTCGGCCAGGACAGCACCTTGAAACGCCTGTTGCTGGTGCGCGCCGAAGATGCGGCGGACAACGCCCCTTCGGTGAGCCCACAAACGCCGGTGGGCGATGCGCTGGAGCTGCTGGACGAGCACGATCGCCGCTATGTGGTGGTCACCGATGCGCAGAACAAGGCACTGGGGTATGTACGCCGGCGCGACATGCACCGCCAGCAAGGTACCTGTGCAGACTTCCTGCGCCAGTTCAATGCAACGGCTTCGCACGATGAGCACCTGCGCATCCTGCTGTCGCGGATGTACGAGTTCAACCGCGCGTGGTTGCCGGTGCTGGATGCCGAGCAGGTGTTCCTGGGCGAGGTGACGCAGGAGTCGATCGCGGCTTACCTGAGCTCGGGGAGATCGCGCGGGGCCAAGACCAGCATCGTGTCACCGGCCGAGGCGGCGGTTTCCTGATCGAAGGGGGCGCTTCGTGCCCCAATCGCCGGCTTGCCGGCGATTGGGGGAATAGTGACATCGGAAACCTAAACCGCCCTGCCCAAAGGCTTGTCAAAGAAGTGCTTCACCCCCGCCGCCAATCTCAGGTTGACCATCTTCGGTCCGTAGCCAATGGCGAAAATTAGTAGTGCACCTCATAAAACGCAGGAAATCCGCCAGTCGGTAACAAAAAATTTATGGGGAATTTCAGGCACTGCAATAGCCATGACCGTGGCCATTAATATGAACACCTCCGCTTTTTTTTGCAGGCCAGGCCACTTTGCAGAAAGCCCGCCAAGCCTATGGAAACGGGCTTGCCCGAAATGGGCCAAAGACGGTCTATTCCACAATTTTTTACGCCTGCCAGGGTTCAGGGAACATCTGCTGGTCACACGAGTCGGTTATTCAAGTGGCAGCGCGTCGATCGTGGGTCGACACGCCCCGATTGCCTGTTGATCTTGGGTTCTTCACGCCCTAAAGTGCGCGCCGAACGTCCATGCTGGAAACGATCCATCCGGCTCAAGTACTGAGTAGGCGAACCAAAGTGGGGATACGGAGGACGTTCAGTTTGCAGCCACTTATCTTTTCAGTTTGCCCATGGAGTCCCTGAGCATGTCGATCCAGGTCGAAGACTATTTCGCGCGTGACACCTTCCAGAAAATGAAGGCGTTCGCCGACAAGCAGGAAACCCCGTTCGTACTCATCGATACCCAGATGATCAGCCAGGCCTACGACGACCTGCGCGCCGGTTTCGAGTTCGCCAAGGTCTACTACGCGGTCAAGGCCAACCCGGCGGTCGAGATCATCGACCTGCTCAAAGAGAAAGGCTCGAGCTTCGACATCGCCTCGATCTATGAGCTGGACAAGGTCATGGGCCGTGGCGTCAGCGCCGACCGCATCAGCTACGGCAACACCATCAAGAAGTCCAAGGACATCCGTTACTTCTTTGAAAAAGGTGTGCGCCTGTACGCCACCGATTCAGAAGCCGACCTGCGCAACATCGCCAAGGCCGCCCCGGGCTCCAAGGTCTACGTACGCATCCTGACTGAAGGTTCCACCACCGCCGACTGGCCGCTGTCGCGCAAGTTCGGCTGCCAGACCGACATGGCCATGGACCTGCTGATCCTGGCCCGCGACCTGGGCCTGGTGCCATACGGCATTTCCTTCCACGTGGGTTCGCAACAGCGCGACATCAGTGTGTGGGACGCCGCGATCGCCAAGGTCAAAGTGATCTTCGAGCGCCTGAAGGAAGAAGACGGCATCGAGCTGAAGCTGATCAACATGGGTGGCGGCTTCCCGGCCAACTACATCACCCGCACCAACAGCCTGGAAACCTACGCTGAAGAGATCATCCGCTTCCTGAAGGAAGACTTCGGTGACGACCTGCCGGAAATCATCCTTGAGCCAGGCCGCTCGCTGATCGCCAACGCCGGTATCCTGGTCAGCGAAGTCGTGCTGGTTGCGCGCAAATCGCGTACCGCTGTCGAGCGCTGGGTGTACACCGATGTGGGCAAATTCTCCGGCCTGATCGAAACCATGGACGAGTCCATCAAGTTCCCGATCTGGACCGAAAAGAAAGGCGAGATGGAAGAAGTGGTCATCGCCGGCCCGACCTGCGACAGCGCCGACATCATGTACGAGCACTACAAGTACGGCCTGCCGCTGAACCTGGCGATCGGTGACCGCCTCTACTGGCTATCGACCGGTGCCTACACCACCAGCTACAGCGCAGTGGAATTCAACGGCTTCCCGCCGCTGAAGGCCTACTACCTGTAATGCAGAACGGGGCCGAAAGGCCCCGTTTTCATTGGTGCCTGGCTTCGCCCCATCGCCGACACCATCACACCTGGCGCTGTTCTATCTCAGCGGCATACCGCGCCGCAAAGGCCATCAACCCTGGCCCAGCCGCCTGCAAGGTCACCAACGCACTGCGCAAAAAATTCAGGTTGCCCTCAACCCGCGCCCGCTCCAGCCATGGCCCCACTTCGGCCATCTGGCCACGCTCGGCCAGCACCATCGCCAAACTGAACATCCCACGAAAATCCCCCGCCTCGGCCGATCGCCGATACCAGCGCACCGCCCGCACCGGACTTGGCGCCGTAGCGATACCCTGCTCCAGGTAACGCCCATACAGGTTCATCGACTTGGCATGCCCCAGCTGCGCAGCCTTCTCGTAGCACATCAATGCCTGCGCCTGATTGGCCGGCACCCCACGCCCGGTAGCCAGCAGGTTGCCCAGGTTATACAGGCCCCAATCCAGCCCGGCATCGGCCGCGCGGGCATAGTGAACCGCAGCCTGCGCCACATTTACCTCGCCACCCCAACCATGCTCCAGGCACCGCCCGAGCATATTGTGCGCCATGGCGCTGCCACCCTGGGCGGCAATACCGAACCAGCGCCGGGCCACTCCGGCATCCGCTTCGATGCCGCGGCCGTCGAGCAGGATCTGCCCGAGCAGCAACTGCGCCTCGATCACGCCCTGCCCTGCCGCCGCGAGAATGGCCTGGGCGGCTTTGCCCGGGCTATCTTCAAGCATGGCCTTCAGGCCGGCGACATCCACCACTTCTTCACGGCGCAACGGATAGGACACGGCTCAGACCTCTGCCCAGCGGCGCAGCAGGTTATGGTAGGTGCCAGTCAATTGCAGCAACGAGGGGTGCTCCGGCACATCGGCAGTCAGTTGCTGGATGGCATTGTCCATCTCGAACAGCAACGCACGCTGGCTGTCCTCCCGCACCAGGCTCTGGGTCCAGAAGAACGCCGCATAACGCACGCCGCGCGTCACCGGGTTGACCTTGTGCAGGCTCGTGCCCGGGTACAGCACCAGGTCACCGGCCGCCAGCTTGACCTGTTGCTCGCCATAGGTGTGTTGAATCACCAACTCGCCACCGTCATAGCTGTCCGGATCGCTGAGAAAAAGCGTAGAGGACAGGTCAGTGCGCACCCGCTCCGGGCTGCCTTTGGGCTGGCGCAGGGCATTGTCGATGTGGAAGCCGAAGTTGCCACCCTCACGGTAGCAGTTGATCAGCGGCGGGAAGACTTTATGCGGCAGCGCCGCCGACATGAACCGCGGCGTTTTCCACAGGCGGTCGATCAGCGCGCTACCGATTTCCTTCGCCAGCGCGTGGCCTTCTGGCAGTTGCAAGTTGTGCTTGGCCTTGGCCGACTGATAGCCGGCCGTGACCTTGCCATCGGCCCAATCAGCCTGCTCCAGTGCCGCGCGAATGCGGGCAAGCTCGTCGGCGTCGAACAGGCCGGGAATATGAAGCAGCATGGCGGCAGCACCGTAACGAATTGTAAAGAAGTCAATGATATTGATTCCCTTTTACGCCACACAAGCCCTTTCTTCACCCGAGACGTTTCAGCTTCCTTGAACCGTAAAGAAAATTTGTAAAGATTGTAAATTCGCAGTGAATGGTAACGACTCTCAATTGTGACCTACAATCACTTGCATTATGATCCGCGGCCTTCACACCTTGGGGAAGGTCCATAACAATGCGTCAATACGTGCCATCTGCAGTGAGTTCGCCACGCCTGATCGTGTCCGCCATCGGCGTCGCCCTGAGCGCTTCGTCCGCCTACGCCGCCGATCCCGCTACCAGCAGCGCCATTACCCTCGATGCCACCAGCGTCAACGGCAAGGCCGAACAGGCCAGCACCGATTACAAGGTCGAGAAGGCCTCCTCGCAGAAGTACACCGCACCGTTGGTGGACACCCCGCGCTCGGTTACCGTCATCCCCCAGCAAGTCATCAAGGACACCAACGCCTTGAGCCTGCAGGATGCCCTGCGCACTGTACCGGGCATCACCTTTGGTGCAGGCGAAGGCGGCAACCCGCAAGGCGACCGCCCGTTCATTCGTGGTTTCGACGCCCAGGGTGACACCTACCTGGACGGTGTCCGCGACACCGGCGCGCAAACCCGTGAAATCTTCGCCATCGAATCGGTGGAAGTGGCCAAAGGCCCCAACTCGGCCATCGGTGGCCGCGGCGCGGCAGGCGGCACCATCAACCTGGTGAGCAAGCGTGCACACCTGGGCAACTCCCTGGACGGTGCCTGGACCTGGGGCAGCGACCAGACCCAACGCTACACCTTCGACGGCAACTACCAGTTCAGCGACACCGCTGCCGGCCGGCTCAACCTGATGACCCACGAGAGCAACGTCGCCGGCCGTGACAAGGTCAACTATGACCGCTGGGGTATCGCCCCCTCCCTGGCCTTCGGCCTGGGCACGCCAACCCGCGTCAACCTCGACTACTACCACCTGGAAAGCGACGACCTGCCGGATTCGGGCATCCCGTACAGCATCCCGACCGGAGGCAGCGGCGCACGTACCTCGGCGCACCCGAGCAAGCCGATCGACGGCGGCGACAGCGGCAACTTCTATGGCCTGACCGGTCGCGACTTCCGCAAGACCCGTGTGGACATCGCCACTATCGCCGTGGAACACGACCTGAGCGAATCGTTGACCATCAAGAACACCCTGCGTCATGGCAACAGCATGCAGGACTACATCCTGACCCAGCCAGACGACAGCATTGGCAACGTCAACAACAACGGCGTATGGCGGCGTGCCAACACCCGTGTGGGCAACACGGCCACCACCACCAACCAGACCGACCTGTTCGGTGAGTTCTTCGTGGGCGGTTTCAAGAACAGCTTCTCCACAGGGGTCGAGTTCAGCAAGGAGGACTCGGACCGCCAGAGCTACGCGGTGTCGCCAAACAGCAAGCTCACCTGCACCGGCCCGAGCAATGGTGGCAGCTGTACATCGCTGAGCGACCCGAACCCCGACGATGTCTGGGATGGCACTATCTCGCGCAACTACGCCGGCACCAAAACCAGCAGCAAGACCCGTGCAATCTACGCCTTCGACACGCTGGAACTGACGCCTGAGTGGCTGTTGAACATGGGCCTGCGTTACGACCACTTTGATACCAAGTTCCGCACGTACGATGCCTCGGGCGCGACAGTGGTGAACAAGAACGGCGTTCAGACCAAAGGCCGCGACACCAGCGAGTTCTTCACCGGCCAGCTGGGCCTGGTCTGGAAACCGGCTGAGAACGGCAGCATCTACGTTTCCTATGCCACTTCCGCCACCCCGCCCGGGGCGATGCTCGGCGAGGGAACCGAAGGCAACCCGCTGTCGGGCACCACCGACCGTGGTGGCAACATCCTGGCCAGCGACATGGAGCCGGAAGAAACCACCAACTACGAAATCGGCACCAAGTGGGATCTGCTCGACGAGCGCCTGTCCCTGGCCGCCGCGTTGTTCCGCACCGAAAAGGAAAACGCCCGTGTGCAGGTGGACACCACCACCTACGAAAACGTCGGCGAAACCCGTGTGCAAGGCATCGAACTGTCGGCCAGCGGCAAGCTTACCGACAAGTGGCAAGTGTTCGCCGGCTACACCTACCTGCAGGCCCGCCAGGTCGACGGCGGCCCGCTGGGCAAGGCCAACGACGGCAACCAGTTGCCCAACACGCCGAACAACAGCGCCAGCCTGTGGACCACATACTCGATCACCCCGAAACTGACGGTCGGCGGCGGCGCGTTCTATGTGGATGACGTCTACGGCAACGTGGCCAACACCACCATGGTCGACAGCTATGTACGTTACGACGCCATGGCCGCCTACAAGCTGACCAAGCACATCGACCTGCAACTGAACGTGCAGAACCTCACCAATGAGGTGTACTACGACAAGGCGTTTTCCACCCACTTCGCCAACCAGGCGGCGGGCCGGACCGCATTGCTGACCACCAGCGTCCACTTCTGAAGCAACAGCCCGGAGCCCCGTTCATTCCTGTGAGCGGGGCTTTTGCGTATCAAGGCATAATGCACGCCGCGCCAGGCGCGGCAGCAATACAAGGTGATCGATGTGGTGAAGAAGACACTGTTTCAATTGCACTGGTTCTTTGGCATCACCGCCGGCCTGGTGCTGGCCTTGATGGGCATTACCGGGGCCCTCTATTCGTTCCAGGAAGAACTCCTGCGTGCCTTCAACGCCGAGGTCTTGAACGTCGAGGTCCGCGCCGAGGGTGTGCTGCCTCCGGCTGAGCTGGTGCGCCGGGTCGAGGCCGCTCAAGGCGACAAAGTGTCGATGCTGTGGGTAGATGTACGCGAAGGCAACGCCGCACGGGTGTTCTTCACACCACCACCGGGCGAGCGCCGCGGTGAGCTGCGCTATGCCGACCCCTATACCGGTGAGCTCAAGGGCCAGGCCGCAGGGCAAGACTTCTTCAAACTGATGCTCACCCTGCACCGGTTCCTCGCCATGGGTGACACGGGCCGGCAAATCACGGGCGCCTGCACCCTGATGCTGGTGTTTTTCTGCCTCTCCGGCCTGTACCTGCGCTGGCCGCGCAAAGCCCTGAACTGGCGCACCTGGCTGACCTTGGAATGGGCCAAAAAAGGCCGCGCCTTCAATTGGGACCTGCACGCCGTTGCAGGCACCTGGTGCCTGCTGTTCTACCTTCTGTTCGCGCTGACCGGGCTGTTTTGGTCCTACGAATGGTACCGCGAAGGCCTGAACAGGCTGCTGGCCGACGCCCCTGCCGCAGGGCAGCAGCACAAGCGCGGCGAAGGCCGTGGCCGCCATGGGCCGCAGAAGGTGGACAAGAACGCGCCGCCGCTGGTGGTCGACTACGACGCCATCTGGGCCAGCCTGAAAAACGCTGCCGGCCCACGCCTTGCCATGTATAACCTGCGTCTGCCGCCTGCTGGGGGCCAGCCCGCCAGCCTGTTCTACCTGCTCGACAGCGCTGCGCACCCACGCGCCTTCGATACCCTGACCCTGGACCCGGCCACCGGCCAGGTGAAAAGCCACGACCGCTACAGCGAAAAGTCCTTCAAGGCCCAGCTGTTGCAAAGTGTCTATGCCTTGCACGTGGGTGAATACTTCGGCCTGCCGGGGCGGATCATCGTCACCCTCGCCAGCCTGACCATGCCGCTGTTCTTCGTCACCGGTTGGCTGCTGTACCTCGATCGCCGCCGCAAAAAACGCCAGGTCCGCGCCGCCCGTGGCAGTGTCGACAGCACTGCCAGCAGCGGCGACAGCTGGTTGATCGGCTTTGCCAGCCAGAGCGGTTTCGCCGAGCAATTGGCCTGGCAGAGCGCCGGCCAGCTGCAGGCGGCAGGCTTGCCGGTGCAAGTACGTGCGCTTGCCGATCTGGGCGAAGAGGACCTGCGCCAGACGCGCCGCGCGCTGTTCGTCGTCAGTACGTTCGGTGACGGCGAGGCGCCTGACAGCGCCCGAGCCTTCGAGCGCAAGGTGCTGGGCCAGCCTTGGGCACTGAACGGCCTCAGCTATGCCGTGCTGGCGCTCGGTGATCGCCAGTACCCGCACTTCTGCGGCTTTGCCCGGCGCCTGCAGGCATGGCTCGGCGAGCGCGGTGCCAGCACGGCGTTCAGCCCGGTGGAGGTGGACAACGCCGACCAGGCGGCCCTGCAACAATGGCAACAGGAGCTGGCGCAGCTGACTGGCGCCCAGCCCGTCGCTGCCTGGCAACCGCCAAGTTTCGGCAACTGGACCTTGGTCAGCCGCGAACGGCTCAACCCTGGCAGCCAAGGGCAACCGGTCTACCTGATCGGCCTGCGCTGCGAAGCGCCCGCCAGCTGGGAGGCCGGTGACCTGGTTGAAATTCTGCCGCTCAATGGCCAGCCACGCGTGGAGGCATTCCTCAGCGGCCTGGCCGTCGACGCCAACGCTACCGTGCAGCTTCACGGCCTGAACGAAACCCTCGCACAGGCCCTGGCAGGCCGCCAGCTACCCACCCAGCGGGAGCACCTGATCGGCTTGCAGCCACAAGCCCTGATCGATGCGCTGGTACCGATCGGCAGCCGCGAATATTCCATCGCCTCGATCGCCAGCGATGGTGTGCTGGAACTGATCGTACGCCAAGAGCGTCACCCCGATGGCACCCTTGGCCTGGGCTCTGGCTGGCTGACCGAATACCTGCCAGTCGCTGGCACCCTTGGCCTGCGCCTGCGCCGCAACAGTGGTTTCCATTTGCCCGAAGGCGCCGCGCCGATGATCCTGATCGGCAACGGCACTGGCATTGCGGGCCTGCGCAGCCTGCTGCGGGCGCGGGTCAATGCCGGCGAGCAGCGCAACTGGCTGTTGTTCGGCGAGCGTAACCGCGCGCATGACCTGCTCTGTGGCGATGAGCTGCAAGGCTGGCTGGCTAACGGCGACCTGGCGCGGCTGGACCTGGCGTTCTCGCGCGATCAGGCCGAGAAGGTGTATGTACAGGATGTATTGCTGCAGCAGGCCGAAGCGTTCAAGCGCTGGGTTGCCGATGGGGCTTATGTGTATGTCTGCGGCAGCCTGCAAGGGATGGCGGCCGGTGTCGATGCGGTGCTCAAAGGCATGCTCGGCGAAGCGGTTGTCGAGCAGTTGATCGAAGATGGGCGTTATCGGCGGGATGTTTACTGATCAGGGGTTGATGCCGCCAGCACCGGCCCCATCGCCGGCAAGCCGGCTCCCACTCTAATGTGGACTGCCTCCAAGAAGTTGGACAGCAATCCAATGTCTTGGGGCAGTCCACTATCTTGAAGCCTGCGCCGCACCGGTGGGAGCCGGCTTGCCGGCGATTGGCCGTGCAGACTCAGTGCAGCTCGAAGGTATCGGCATCCAGGTTGGCCGGGAAGCGGGTGCGGTAGTTGGCGAGCTCCGCTGCCCGCAGCACCACCGTGAACACGCCATCAGCCTCACCCGCGCTGAGCAGGCTTTCACCCTGAAAATCCAGCACCTGGCTGTCGCCTGAATACGCGAAACCCTTGCCATCGGTGCCCACCCGGTTCACCGCGGCCACAAAGCACAGGTTTTCGATACCCCGCGCCGGCAGCAGCCGGTTCCAGTGCTGGCGGCGCGCGGCCGGCCAGTTCGCGGTGTACAACAGCAGGTCGGTATCCTGGGCATCGCGGCTCCACACGGGGAACCGCAGGTCGTAGCAGATCAGCGGGCGTACCCGCCAGCCCTTGATCTCGAACTGCACCTGACGCTCACCCGGGGTGTAATGCTTGTGTTCACCGGCCATGCGGAACAGGTGGCGCTTGTCGTAGAACAGGATCTCGCCGTCCGGCCGCGCCCACAGCAAGCGGTTGCGGTGGCTGCCATCGGCGGCCTGGATGATCACGCTGCCGGTAACCACGGCGTTGATGCGCTTGGCCTGCGCCTTGAGCCATTTGTAGGTCGGGCCGTTCTCAGGCTCGGCCAGGCTTTCCGATTCCATGGAAAAACCCGTGGTGAACATCTCGGGGAGGATCACCAGGTCGGCATCTCCAGCCTGATCGAGCAAAACCGCGAAATGAGCGTAATTGGCCTCGCGGTCGTGCCAGGCCAGGGCCGTTTGCACCAAGGCGATTTTCAGGTTGGGCAGTGCACTCAGATCGCGCATAGTTTTTCCGCTGCCTGACGCAGCGTCTCCTCACGTTTGGCAAAGCACAGGCGTATCAGGCGTTGCTCGGGGATGGGTCGCTGGTAGAACACCGACACCGGAATGGTCGCAACGCCGTGTTCACGGGTGAGCCAAAGGGCCATGTCGACGTCGTTCAGGTCTGGCCGGATCTGCGAATAGTCCACCAGCTGGAAATAAGTGCCCGCCGTGCGGGTAAAGTTGAAACGCGAACCCTCCAGCAAACCGCAGAACACGTCACGTTTGCCCTGGTAGAAGGCCGGCAACTCGTCGATATGCTCGGGGTGCTCGGCCATGAAGTCGGCCAGGGCGCACTGCAGCGGCGTCACGCCACAGAAGTTGACGTACTGGTGCACCTTGCGCAGCTCTGCACTCAACGCCGCAGGCGCGATCACGTAGCCGGTCTTCCAGCCAGTGACGTGGTAAGTCTTGCCGAACGAGCTGACCACAAAGGCACGTTGATACAGCTGTTCGTGGGCCAGCACGCTGGCGTGGCGGACGCCGTCGTAAACCAGGTGCTCGTAGACTTCGTCGCTGATCAGGTAGATATCGCGCTCGGCAACCAGCGTTGCCAACTGCTCAAGGTCTTCGCGGGTGATCAGCGCGCCACTGGGGTTGTGCGGCGAATTGAGGATGACCATGCGGGTGCGCGGGCTCAGGGCATCGCTGAACTTCTGCCAGTCGATACGGAAGTCGCCGTCGCTCAGTTGCACATGCACGCAGCGACCACCGGCCAGCGCCACCGAAGGCTCATAGCTGTCGTAACACGGGTCGAAGACAATCACCTCGTCACCCGCATGCACCACTGCCTGGATGGCACAGAAAATCGCCTCGGTGGCACCGGGGGTGATGGTCACTTCCTGGTCGGCATCCACCTGTGCGCCGTACAGCCGCGCCACCTTGGCAGCCACCTGCTGGCGCAAGGCCGGCAGGCCGGTCATTGGCGAATACTGGTTGTGCCCGGCAGCCACGTGCCGGCCCACTGCATCGAGCAGGGCCTGCGGGCCATTGAAGTCAGGGAAGCCCTGGGACAGGTTGAGCGCGCCCGTCTGCACAGCGAGCTGGGACATGGTGGTGAAGATGGTCGTGCCGACGTTCGGCAGTTTGCTGCGGATCATGGAGCCCTCTTTCCTGCGGGACGGAGAGCTATAAGCTACAAGCTCCAAGCCACAAGAAAAAGCGACATGTATCAGCGTCCGCTCATTCTTGTGGCTTGCGACTTGAAGTCTGCCGCTTGTCAGCGCTTGTCGCGGCGCTTCTTCTCGGCCTTCTTGTGGTGCGACATCAAGCGGCGCTTCTTGTTGACCTGGCGGTCGGTGAGGGTGTTCTTCTTGCCCTCGTACGGGTTCTCACCGCCCTTGTACTCGATGCGGATCGGCGTACCGACCAGTTTCAGCACGCGGCGGTAGGTGTTTTCCAGGTAACGCGAGTACGACTTGGGGATCTTCTCGGTCTGGTTGCCGTGGATCACGATCAGCGGCGGGTTGGCACCCCCGAGGTGGGCATAGCGCAGCTTGATGCGGCGGCCATTGACCAGCGGAGGCTGGTGCTCACTGACGGCGTCTTCGAGGATCTGCGTCAGACGGCTGGTTGGCCAGCGGGTGACCGCCGATTTGAACGCGGCCTGCACCGACTTGTACAGGTGACCCACGCCGGTGCCGTGCAGCGCCGAGATGAAGTGGATGTCGGCAAAGTCGACGAAGAACAGCCGGCGCTCCAGCTCGGTCTTGACGTAGTCGCGCTCACCCGGCTCCATGCCGTCCCACTTGTTCAGGGCGATGACGATGGCGCGGCCCGCCTCCAGGGCGAAGCCCAGCAGGTTGAGGTCGTGGTCGACCACCCCCTCGCGGGCATCCATGACGAAGATCACCACGTTGGCGTCCTTGATCGCCTGCAGCGTCTTCACCACCGAGAACTTTTCGACTTCCTCGTGGATCTTGCCGCGCTTGCGTACACCCGCGGTGTCGATGAAGGTGTACTTCTCGTTATCGCGCTCGAACGGGATATAGATACTGTCACGGGTGGTACCCGGCTGGTCGTAGACCACCACGCGCTCTTCGCCGAGCATGCGGTTGACCAGGGTCGACTTGCCCACGTTGGGGCGGCCGATGATGGCGATCTTGATGCCATCCTTTTCGCTCGGGCCGGGGATGCGTACCGCTTCCTCGCCTTCGGCAACCTCCTGGTCGAGGGCTTCTTCCTCCGCATCGCGAGGAATGTGGCCCAGCACCGACTCCATCAGCTGATTGATGCCACGGCCCTGGGAGCCCGCCACCGGAATGGCATTGCCCATACCCAGCGGCGAAAACTCGGCGCGGGCGACGTCGGCGTCGATGTTGTCGATCTTGTTGGCCACCAGGATGGCCGACTTGTTCCGCTTGCGCAGGTGCTCGGCGATCATCTGGTCGGCGGCAGTCATACCGGCGCGGGCGTCGACCAGGAACAGCACGTAGTCGGCTTCTTCGATAGCCATCAACGACTGCTCGGCCATCTTCTCGTCCATGCCCACTTCGTCACCGGTGATACCACCGGTGTCGATCAGGATGAAGGAGCGACCCTGCCAGCTGGCATCACCATACTGGCGGTCACGGGTCAGACCCGACAGGTCACCCACGATGGCATCGCGGGTTTTGGTCAGGCGGTTGAACATGGTGGATTTGCCGACGTTCGGCCGTCCCACCAGGGCGATTACGGGAACCATGCGGCTCTCCACTCTTGAATTCTTGAAAATGCAAAGGCCGCTGCAAGGCAGCGGCCGGAGTTCGGGCGGCGTGTCCTACGCCGCAACTCAAGACCTGTCGTGGTCTTGAGCATAGCTTCAGCGGATGGTCAGTGCCTCGAGCTTGCCGCTGTTGCCAAAGACATAGATGGTGTCGCCGACCACCAGGGGCCGGGCGCGCAGGCCATCGCTGTCGATACGCTCACGGCCGACGAAACGGCCGTCGACCTGGCTGAGCAGGTGCAGGTAACCTTCGAAGTCACCTACAGCCACGTAACTGGAGAACACTTCCGGCGCCGACAATTGACGGCGGGCCATCGAGTCGTTGGTCCACAGGGCGCTGGAAGAGCGCTCGTCGACACCTTCGACACTGCCTGAGGCCTCGCTGACATAGACGTTGCCGAAACCTTGGGCGACACCCACGTAGCTCGACGCATCACGCTGCCACAGCACACGGCCGCTCTCCAGGTCCAGGCCCGCTACGCGGCCCTGGTAGGTGCTGACGTACAGCGTGCCACCGGACAGCAGCAGGCCGCCGTCGATGTCGACCACACGGTCCAGCTCGGAACGGCCCTGCGGGATGGCCACACGGCTCTCCCACACTGGCACGCCGTTGTTGATGTCGACCGCCACCACTTTACCGGTGGAAAGGCCGGCGACGGCCAGACGGTTGGTGACGATCGGCGCACCGGTGCCCCGCAGGGTCAGGACAGCCGGAGTGCTCTCGTAGATCCAGCGGCGGTCGCCGGTAGCGGCATCGAGCCCGATCAGGCGGTCGTCCTGGGTCTGCACCACCACAACGTCACCGTTGTTGGCAGGCGGCGCCAGCACTTCACTGGTGACGCGGGAGCGCCAGCGCTCTTCACCGGTGCTGGAGTCCAGGGCAATCACTTCACCCTTGAGCGTGCCGAGCATGACCAGGCCATAGCCAACGCCGACGGCGCCGGAAACCGGCAGCTCCAGGTCCTTCTTCCACACGACGTCGCCCGTGATGCGGTCGAGGGCGAAGACTTCGCCATTGACGTCGCTGGCGTAGATGCGGTCGTTCTCGATGGCGGGTACCAGGGTATTGTAAGTCTCGCCCTGGCCGTCACCGATCGAACGGCTCCACTGTTTTTTCAGTACCACTTCTTCGGTGAACTTGGTCAGCTCGGCCGGAGGCAGTTCCTTCTTGCTGTTGCTGCTGCACCCTGCGGCCAGTACGGCCAGGGTCAGCACTGCTGCTTGTTTCCAACCGATCACGTCACGCGTCCCCTTTGGCCAAGTCATCCAGCTTCAGTTGCAAGCCACCGACCGCCGCCTCATCGGACAGCGCGGCCTTGGCTTTTTCATAAGCGCTGTGAGCATCGTCGGCACGACCCAACTGCACCAGCAGGTCGCCCTTCAATTCTTCACGGCTGGCCAGAAACGCCTTGTCAGCGTCACCGTCGAGCAGCTTGAGCGCATCTTCGGCCTTGTTCTGAGCCGCGAGCACGCGTGCCAGGCGCTGGCGCGAAATTTCGCCCAGGGTGTCGTCAGCAGGCTTGTCGAGCACATTCTTCAGCTCGGCAGCGGCGTCGTCGAGCTTGCCGCTCTCGACCGCGACCTTGGCCACGAACAGGCTGCCGTACTGGGCGTAGGCGGTACCACCAAACTCGCTCTTGAGCTTGCCGGCCAACTCAGCGACCTTGGCCGCGTCCGGCTGCCCGCTCGGCGTCAGGCTGGTTTCAAGCAGGGCCTGATACAGCTGCGATGCGCCTTGCGACTGGTTGTCCTGGTACTTGTGCCACGCGTTCCAACCCAAAACCACCACGCCCGCCAGCAGTGCACCGGTCAGCAGTGGCTTGCCGTTGCGGCTCCACCAGTCCTTGAACCCTGCCAGGTCATCATCATCGGTACTCGACACCCCAATACTCCTTTTCGCCTATTCGCTTGTTGAACCGCGTTACGCCTGAGCGATCGCGGTTTCCAGGTGCTCAGCCAGAGCATCCCAGGCAATGTTCTGTTGTTCGCCCTGACCACGCAGGGGCTTGAGGCCAATCTCTTGCTTGGCCAGCTCGTCGTCACCCAGGATCAGGGCAAACAACGCGCCGCTCTTGTCAGCTTTCTTGAACTGGCTCTTGAAGCTGCCGCCACCGGCGTTGACCGCCAGGCGCAGGCCCGGCAGACGGTCGCGCAGGCTTTCGGACAAGCGCAGGCCAGCCAGCTCCGCCTGTTCGCCAAAGGCGCACAGGTACACATCGATCTGGCGGTTGATGGATTCCGGGACCTTGCCCAGGGTCTCCAGCAGCAGGATCAGGCGCTCGATACCCATGGCGAAACCAACGCCGGTGGTCGGCTTTCCACCCATCTGCTCTACCAGGCCATCGTAGCGGCCGCCTGCGCAGACAGTGCCCTGGGCGCCAAGCTTGTCGGTGACCCACTCGAACACGGTCTTGCTGTAGTAGTCCAGGCCACGCACCAGCTTGGTGTTGATCACGAACGGAATACCGGCAGCATCCAGACGGGCCTTGAGGCCCTCGAAGTGCACCCGGGAGTCTTCGTCGAGGTAGTCTTCCAGCTTCGGCGCGCCGACCAGCACCGCCTGAGTATCAGGGTTTTTGCTGTCGAGGATGCGCAGCGGATTGCTCTTGAGGCGGCGCTGGCTGTCTTCGTCGAGTTGCTCCAGGCGCGCCGAGAGGAACTCGACCAGCGCGTCACGGTAGCGGGCGCGGGCCTCGCTGGTGCCCAGGCTGTTCAGCTCGAGCTTGACCGCATCCTGGATGCCCAGCAGGCCCCACAAACGCCAGGTCAGCATGATCAGCTCGGCATCGATGTCCGGGCCGTCCAGGTTGAACACCTCGACGCCAATCTGGTGGAACTGGCGGTAGCGGCCCTTCTGCGGGCGCTCGTGGCGGAACATCTGGCCGATGTACCACAGTTTCTGCACCTGGCCGTTGCCGGTGATGCCGTGCTCGAGCACGGCACGTACGCAGGCAGCCGTGCCTTCGGGGCGCAGGGTCAGCGAATCGCCGTTGCGGTCCTCGAAGGTGTACATCTCTTTTTCGACGATGTCGGTGACTTCACCGATGGAGCGCTTGAACAGCTCGGTGAACTCGACGATCGGCGTGCGGATCTGGCTGTACCCATAGGTGTCCAGCAGCCCGGCGACGGTGCCTTCGAAGTAGCGCCACAGCGGCGACTGCTCTGGCAGGATGTCGTTCATGCCACGGATGGCTTGCAGCGATTTGCTCACGAAAAGTCCTTACGAATCTGTGTGTCAGCCGCGGGCGATCAGCGCCGCGTCGGCCTCGACCTTTTCGGCCGCTTTCTGGCGGATGAGCTTTTCCAGCTCATCGACCAGGTTGTCATTGGTCAGTTTCTGCGCCGGCTTGCCATCGATGTAAATCAGGTTGGGCGTGCCGCCGGTCAGGCCAACGTGGGCTTCCTTCGCTTCGCCAGGGCCGTTGACCACACAACCGATCACCGCCACATCCAGCGGTACCAGCAGGTCTTCCAGGCGCCCTTCCAGTTCGTTCATGGTCTTGACCACATCGAAGTTCTGCCGCGAGCAGCTCGGGCAGGCGATGAAGTTGATGCCACGCGAACGCAGGTGCAGCGACTTGAGGATGTCGTAGCCGACCTTCACTTCCTCGACCGGGTCGGCCGCCAGCGAAATGCGGATGGTATCGCCGATGCCTTCGGCCAGCAGCATACCGAGGCCGACGGCGGATTTCACCGTGCCGGAGCGCAGCCCACCGGCCTCGGTGATGCCCAGGTGCAGCGGCTGGATGATCTGCTTGGCCAGCAAGCGATAGGCGTCGACGGCCATGAACACGTCGGAGGCCTTGACGCTGACCTTGAAGTCCTGGAAATCCAGGCGATCGAGGTGCTCCACATGGCGCAGGGCCGATTCGACCAACGCCGCCGGGGTCGGCTCGCCGTATTTCTTCTGCAGGTCCTTTTCCAGGGAGCCTGCGTTGACACCGATACGGATCGGAATGCCACGGTCACGAGCAGCATCGACCACAGCACGAACACGGTCCTCACGGCCGATGTTGCCCGGGTTGATACGCAGGCAGTCGACGCCCAGTTCGGCCACGCGCAACGCGATCTTGTAGTCGAAGTGGATGTCAGCGACCAGCGGTACGCTGACCAGTTGCTTGATTTTGCCGAACGCCTCGGCGGCGTCCATGTCCGGCACCGAAACACGGACGATGTCGACACCGGCATCGACCAGGCGCTGGATCTGGCCCACTGTGGCGGCGACATCATTGGTGTCGGTGTTGGTCATGCTCTGCACCGCAATGGGGGCATCACCACCCACCGGTACATTGCCGACCCAGATTTTGCGGGATTCGCGACGTTTGATCGGAGATTCGCCGTGCATGACTTACTGTCCCAACTTCAGGCGAGCGGTTTCGCCACTGGTGAACGGGGCGACATCGACGGCTTGGCCGTTGTAGCTGACCTGGGCGCCGCGGGCAAAGCCCAGGCGTACCGCGAACGGCGGCTTGCCGGTCAACTCGAGGTTGTCGCCCTTGCGCTTGATGGCGCTGAACAGCACCTTGCCGTTGCCATCGGACACCTGGGTCCAGCAATCGGCGGTGAACTGGATGGCTACCTTGGCGCTGCCGGCAGGTACGGCGGCAGGCTCGGCGGTACTGGCCGGCACGCTGGCCTCGGGCGCAACGGGGGCGGCCTGGGCTACGGGTGCGGTTGGCGAGGCCGATGCAGCCGGTGCGGCTGCCGTTGTCGGCGCTGGCGCTGCAGCTTGGGCAGGTGCCTGCTGGGCCGGTGCGGGTGCTGCGGCGTCAGGGGCGGCGGCACTGGCGGCCTCGGGGGCGGCCCCGGCCACCGGCTCGGCAGCTGCCTGCTCCAGCGGCAGCGGCGCGCTTTCGCCCTGCTGGCCCAAGGTAACGGCCTGGTCTTCAGGCTCGTCCAGCGGGTGGATCTGGGTGGTACCGTCGGCGCTTTCGACCTCGACGTGCTCCAGGGCAATCTTGGCCAGGTCCTTGCCGCGCAGGCTGCCCTGGTCCTGCCACCACAGGAAGCTGCCACCGACCACCACAAGCAGCAGCAACAGGCTGACGCCGCGCAGAATGTTGTGCGAAAGGCGCACCGGCTCTTCGATGCGGCCCAGTGAGTGCACGTCGCTGCCCTTGGCATGGGTGCCGGTGTACTGGTCGAAGGCCTCGACCAGCGGCGCCTGGTCCATGTCCATCAGCTTGGCATAGGCACGGATATAGCCACGGGCGAAGGTATGCCCTGGCAACTTGTCGAAGGCACCGGTTTCCACGTGGTTCAGCGAACTGACGGTGAGGTTGAGCTTGCGGGCCACCTCGGCTTGCGACCACTCCCGTCTTTCGCGGGCCTGGCGCAACAATTCACCGGGGTTCTGGCCAGTCGCTGCTGCTACTTCGGGATGCGCGGCTTTCATCGTTGCTCCGACAGGTATTGCTGATATTCCGGCGTACCGGGATAAAGTCGTTGTAGTTGCTGGCCCAGTTCGGCCTGTGTGCCCTGCTCGTCGAACACCCGGGCAAGACGGCTGCCCAGCAGGAGACTACGGGCATTGTGATCGCTCAACTGGCTGAAACGATCGTAGAAACCCCGGGCCGGCACATAATGCCTGTTTTCGTAGGACAACTCAGCCATTTCCAGCAACGCCCTGGGTTGCCGCTGATTGAGTTGCAGAGCCTTGCCCAGGTACGCCTGCGCCTGGTCACGGTCGCCGAGCTTCAGGGCTGTCAGGCCGAGGTTCTCGTAAACGCGCGAACGTTCAGGATACAGGGTATCGGCGCTGGCGAGGCGAAACATCTGCTCGGCTTCGGCGAAACGCTGCTGAGCATATAGGAAACTGCCGTAATTGTTGCGAATTCGCGTGTCACCGGGGCGTGCCGACAACGCTTTCTGGAAGTGTTGCTCGGCCAGCGGAGCTTCACCTTGGGCCTGAAACACCAGCGCCAACGCCGCGTGCGCATCGGCATCCTTGGCATCCAGCGCCAGTGCCCTGGCCAACGGCGCCTTGGCCTGCTCGGTCAAACCTTGTTGCAGATAACCAAGCCCGAGCTGCACATAAGCGCGCCCCGCCTCCACTCGCCCCTGGTGCGTGGCCAGTGGGTCGCTCGCACCACCCGACACGCAGCCGGCCAGCAGCGAAAGTGCAAGGATCGACAGCGCGGCGCGCAGGCTCATGGCGGGCCCGGACTCAGTGGCGCACAGCGCTGTCTTGCAGCTCGGCGTCGGCAGACAGCTGACGTACGGCGATGTAGCGCTCGCTGCGGCGGGTACGGTCATTGACCTGGCCGACCAGCTGGCCACAGGCGGCATCGATGTCATCGCCACGGGTGGTACGGGTGGTGACGTTGAAGCCACCATGGTGCAGCAGGTCCTGGAAGCGGCGGATAGCGTTGTTGCTAGGGCGCTCGTAACCGGAATGGGGGAACGGGTTGAACGGGATCAGGTTGATCTTGCACGGTACATCGCGCAGCAGTTCGATCATCTGCGCGGCATGCTCTGGCTGGTCGTTGACGTCCTTGAGCAGGGTGTACTCGACCGTCAGCACGCGCTTGCCACCCAAGGTGGCCATATAGCCCATGCACGACTCCAGCAGCATCTTCAGCGGGTACTTCTTGTTGATCGGCACCAGCTGGTTGCGCAGCGCGTCGTTTGGCGCATGCAGCGACAGGGCCAGGGACACGTCGATGTGCTTGGCCAGTTCGTCGATCATCGGTACCACCCCGGAGGTGGACAAGGTGACGCGACGCTTGGAAATGCCATAGCCCAGATCATCCATCATGATCTTCATGGCAGCGATGACATTGTCGAAATTCAGCAGAGGCTCGCCCATGCCCATCATGACCACGTTGGTAATGGCGCGGTCGATCTTGGCCGGGACGGTCCCGAAGGATTTGTTGGCAAGCCACACCTGGCCGATCACTTCGGCGGCGGTGAGGTTGCTGTTGAAGCCTTGCTTGCCGGTGGAGCAGAAACTGCAGTCCAGGGCACAGCCGGCTTGCGACGACACGCAGAGCGTGCCGCGATCGTCGGTTGGGATGTAGACGGTCTCGACGCAGCTGCCGGAAGCAACGCGGATCACCCATTTACGGGTGCCGTCTGCGGAAATGTCTTCACTGACCACTTCCGGAGGACGAATTTCGGCAACGGCCTCGAGCTTTTCGCGCAAGGCCTTGCCGACGTTCGTCATGGCGGCGAAATCATCGACGCCAAAATGGTGAATCCATTTCATCACCTGGCCGGCACGGAAGCGCTTCTCCCCGATAGAGTCGAAGAATTGTTCCATTTCCGGCTGGGTCAGGCCCAACAGGTTGATTTTGCCAGTAGATGTCGTCATGGATTCACCCTCACCCGTAAGCTTTCGCTTAGCGAGTGGTTACCTCGGTAGCAGCGAAGAAGTAAGCGATTTCGCGAGCAGCAGCAGCTTCGGAGTCCGAACCGTGAACGGCGTTGGCGTCGATCGACTCGGCGAAGTCAGCACGGATGGTGCCGGCAGCAGCTTCTTTAGGGTTGGTAGCGCCCATCAGCTCACGGTTCAGCGCGATGGCGTTTTCGCCTTCCAGAACCTGAACGACAACCGGGCCGGAAGTCATGAAGGCAACCAGGTCACCGAAGAAGCCGCGCTCGCGGTGCTCAGCGTAGAAACCTTCGGCTTCGGCTTTGGACAGTTGCTTGATTTTCGAAGCAACGATTTTCAGGCCGGCTTCTTCAAAGCGAGTGGTGATCTTGCCGATGACGTTTTTGGCAACTGCGTCAGGCTTGATGATCGAGAAAGTACGTTGAACAGCCATGGAAAACTCCAGAATATGAGTGTTGCGAAAAATTAAACCCGCGAATTATACGCGGGTTCCAGGGGATTGCCTAACCTGCAGCGTCACGCTTAGTCGGCTTCGTCTATCCAGGCCGCCTGGATGGCCTCGAGCACTTTCTCACCGCCGCGTGACGGATCGTCGCTGAATTCCGGCAAGGCCAGCACCCAGCGATGCAGATCGACGAAATTCACATAACGAGGATCGACGTCCGGCTTGCTTTCTGCAAGCTGGATAGCGATCTCAAGTACATCAACCCATTTCAGACTCATTGAAAAATCCTCAGTGGGGCGCTTCGGCAGCGTGGTTGAGCGAATATTTCGGGATCTCGATGGTCAGGTCCTGATCACCGACGACCACCTGGCAGCCGAGACGCGATTGCGCCTCCAGGCCCCAGGCCTTGTCCAGCATGTCCTCTTCGAGTTCGTCGGCTTCTTCAAGCGAATCGAAACCCTTGCGCACGATGCAGTGGCAGGTGGTGCAGGCCTTCACGCCACCGCAAGCGCTTTCCATCTCGATGTGATGGTCGTGGGCCAGCTCCAGGATATTGGTCCCGGGCTCGACCTCCACGCTCAGCCCCTCTGGGCAGAACTTCTCATGCGGCAGGAATGTCACCAGCGGCATCGGTTACTCCTCGATCTCATTCAGGTTGCGCCCGGCCAGTGCGGCTTTGACCGTCGAATCAAGGCGACGGGCGGCAAATGCATCGGTCACCTGCGACAGACGCTTGGTCTGTTGCTCGATGGCAGGGCCATCGGTGCCGTTCAGCAAATCACGTAGTTCTTGCATCTGGAATTCGATGGCTTCGCGCTCTTCACGGCTGAGCAGTCGCTCGCCATCAGCGTCCAGGGCGCCCTGCACAGCTTCAAGCAGGCGCTCGCCGTCAACCTGGTGTTCACGAAGCTGACGCGCCTGTTTGTCGGAGCCGGCATGCTCGAAGGAGTCCTTGAGCATGCGCGCGATCTCGCCGTCGGTCAGGCCGTAGGATGGTTTGACCTGGATGCTTGCCTCTACGCCAGAGCCCAGCTCACGCGCCGCGACGCTGAGCAAACCATCGGCATCGACCTGGAAGGTCACGCGGATTTTCGCCGCGCCGGCAACCATGGCCGGAATACCACGCAGCTCGAAGCGCGCCAGCGAACGGCAGTCGCTAATCAGCTCGCGCTCACCCTGCAGAACGTGAATCATCATGGCCGACTGGCCATCTTTGTACGTCGTGAATTCCTGCGCGCGGGCCACTGGGATGGTGGTATTGCGCGGGATCACCTTTTCCATCAGCCCGCCCATGGTCTCAAGACCAAGGGACAGCGGAATGACGTCGAGCAGCAGCAGCTCACCGCCTTCGCGGCGGTTGCCGGCCAGGGTGTCAGCCTGAATGGCGGCGCCGATGGCGACCACCTGGTCGGGGTCGATCGAGGTCAGCGGGGTACGGCCGAACAGCGTGCCTACCGCTTCACGGACACGCGGTACGCGGGTCGAACCACCGACCATGACCACCGCACCCACCTCCTCCAGTTCGACGCCACTGTCGCGCACGGCGCGGCGGCAGGCCTTGAGGCTACGGGCAATCAGCGGTTCGATCATGGCTTCGAAAGCGGCGCGGCTGAGCTCGCCCTGCCAGGCGCCATGGCTGACGCTGACCAGGTCGGCGTCGGTCAGGGCTTCCTTGGCGGCGCAGGCAGCCTGAAGCAGCTGGCGCTGGGTAGCCGGGTCGAGGTCGGCGGACAGCCCGGCCTGCTCGATGATCCAGCTGGCAATGGCGTGATCGAAGTCGTCCCCGCCAAGGGCCGTGTCACCACCGGTGGCAAGCACTTCGAACACACCTGCGGTCAGGCGCAGGATGGAAATATCGAACGTACCGCCGCCCAAGTCATAGATGGCCACCAGGCCTTCGGCATTCTGGTCCAGGCCATAGGCAACGGCAGCGGCGGTCGGCTCATTGAGCAGGCGCAGCACGTTGAGGCCAGCCAGTTTGGCGGCATCCTTGGTCGCCTGGCGTTGGGCGTCGTCGAAATAAGCCGGCACGGTGATCACCGCGCCCACCAACTCGCCACCCAAGGTCGCTTCGGCGCGCTCGCGCAGCACCTTGAGGATATCGGCGGATACTTCCACCGGGCTCTTGGGCCCCTGGACAGTCTCGATGAACGGCATGTGCGACTCGCCGCCAATGAAGCGATACGGCAGCTGCTCACCGAGTTGCTTGACGTCGGCCAGGCCACGCCCCATCAGGCGCTTGACCGAAAGCACGGTGTTCAGTGGGTCGCTGGCGGCAGCTTCTCGCGCTGCCAGGCCAACCTCATTGTGGCCAGCCAGATAGCGCACTGCGGAGGGCAGAATGACGTTGCCCTGCGCATCGGGCAGGGGTTCGCTGCGACCGCTGCGCACGGCAGCGACCAGAGAATTGGTAGTACCCAGGTCAATGCCCACCGCCAGGCGACGCTGGTGCGGCTGGGGGGTTTGACCGGGTTCGGCGATCTGCAGTAGGGCCATGCTTATCTGAATACCTTAGGCGTCATCACGGGCAACGCCGGGTTAATCGTCGAGGCGCTCTTCTAGTTGGCGCACTTCCTGGGCGAGCTTGTCGAGGAACTGCATGCGGCGCATCAGGCGCTCGGCCTTGTCGCGCTCGGCAGGCACATCCCAGCAGGCGGCGAAATCCTCGTTGAGCGTGTCCTGGGCAGCCTTCAGGCGCTTCTTGAACACGGCGACACCGTCGAGGTCGGCTTCGTCCTGCAGCTCTTCGAGTTCCTCGCGCCACTGCATCTGCTGCAGCAGGAAGTCAGGGTCGTGGACCGTGACTTCCTGAGGCACCTCGTGGCCACCGATGGCCAGCAAATAGCGGGCACGGCGCGGGGCACTGCGCAACGTCTGGTAGGCGTCGTTGAGGGCGGCGGATTTTTCCAGCGCTACCCGCTGCTCTCGCTCGGAAGCGTCGGCGAAGCGGTCAGGATGAACCTCGCGGGCCAGCTCGCGATAGCGAGTGGCCAGCTTGTCGAGGTCCAACCGGAAGCACGGCTGGAGGTCGAACAGAGCGAAATGACAAGGAGTACCCACAGCCAGCCTCAGACGTTGAAGCTTTCGCCGCAGCCACACTCACCGCGTACGTTGGGGTTGTTGAACTTGAAGCCTTCGTTCAACCCTTCCTTGACGAAGTCCAGCTCAGTGCCGTCAAGGTAAACCAGGCTCTTGGGATCGATGATCACCTTGACGCCATGGTTTTCGAACACGGTGTCCTCGTCCGCCAGTTCATCGACGAACTCCAGCACGTAGGCCAGGCCCGAGCAACCGGTGGTGCGCACGCCCAGGCGGATGCCCTCGCCCTTGCCGCGCCCTTCGAGGGAACGCCGCACGTGGTTGGCGGCGGCTTCTGTCATGCTGATAGCCATCGGTACTTATTCCTCAACGTCGGTACTTCGCAACAGGCGACTTAGATCAAGCCTTTCTTCTGCTTGTAATCGCGAACGGCTGCCTTGATGGCATCTTCGGCGAGTACCGAGCAGTGGATCTTGACCGGCGGCAACGCCAGTTCTTCCGCCAGCTGGGTGTTCTTGATGGTTTCGGCTTCGTCCAGGGTCTTGCCCTTCATCCACTCGGTGGCGAGGGAGCTGGAAGCGATGGCCGAACCGCAGCCGTACGTCTTGAACTTGGCATCTTCGATGATGCCTTGCTCGTTGACCTTGATCTGCAGACGCATCACGTCACCGCACGCCGGGGCGCCGACCATGCCGGTACCGACATCCGGGTCCTCGGCATTCATCTTGCCGACGTTACGTGGGTTTTCGTAGTGGTCGATGACCTTTTCACTGTATGCCATGGTGCAATTCCTTCCTCATCAGGGAGCCGCTCTTACTGGCGACTGCTTAGTGGGCGGCCCACTCGATCTTGGAGATGTCAACGCCGTCTTTGTACATGTCCCACAGCGGCGACAGCTCACGCAGTTTGTTTACAGCCTCGCAGACTTTCTGCGCGGCGTAGTCGACTTCTTCCTCGGTGGTGAAGCGGCCGAAGGAGAAGCGGATCGAGCTGTGCGCCAGCTCGTCGTTGCGGCCCAGAGCGCGCAGTACATACGACGGCTCGAGCGAAGCGGAGGTGCAAGCCGAACCGGACGATACCGCGATGTCCTTGAGCGACATCAGCAGCGACTCGCCTTCGACATAGTTGAAGCTCAGGTTCAGGTTGTGCGGTACGCGGGCAGTCTGGCTGCCGTTGACATACAGCTCTTCGAGGTCCGAGACCTGCTTGAAGAAGCGGTCGCTCAGGGCCTTGATGCGCTGGTTTTCCGCGGCCATTTCCTGCTTGGCGATGGCGAATGCTTCGCCCATGCCGACGATCTGGTGGGTCGGCAGGGTGCCCGAACGCATGCCGCGCTCATGGCCACCGCCGTGAATGATCGCTTCCAGACGCACGCGAGGCTTGCGGCTGACATACAGCGCGCCAATGCCCTTCGGGCCGTAGACCTTGTGCGCGGAGAACGACATCAGGTCGACTTTCAGCTTCTGCAGGTCGATTTCGACCTTGCCGGCCGACTGGGCGGCGTCAACGTGGAACAGCACGCCGCGCGAGCGGGTCAGTTCACCGATGGCGGCGATGTCGTTGATCGAGCCGACTTCGTTGTTGACGTGCATCAGCGAGACCAGAATGGTGTCGTCGCGCAGCACCGCTTCGACCTGGGCCGGGGTGACGATGCCGTCTTCACCGGGCTCCAGGTAAGTGACTTCGAAACCTTCACGCTCGAGCTGGCGAGCGGTGTCCAGGACCGCCTTGTGCTCGATCTTGGAGGTGATGATGTGCTTGCCCTTGGTCTGATAGAAGTGCGCCACGCCTTTGAGGGCGAGGTTGTCGGACTCGGTTGCACCGCTGGTCCAGACGATCTCGCGGGGGTCGGCGTTGATCAGCTCAGCAACCTGGCGACGGCCGTTTTCGACCGCTTCCTCGGCTTTCCAGCCGAACACGTGGGAGCGCGAAGCCGGGTTACCGAAGTTACCGTCGACCAGCAGGCAGTCGGCCATCTTCTGGGCGACACGGGGATCGACCGGGGTGGTCGCGGAGTAATCGAGGTAGATCGGCAACTTCATTGAGTATCTCCTATCAGGCGGTGGCGTCGCTCGTCACTGTTAAAGGTCAGTCGACGGCGGACGTCTCAATCTTGTCCAGCTGGGCAGAACGGCCTGCGACACGACGCAGGTCCTGGCGCTGGGCGACTTCCTGCACCTCACGGCGCATGACGAGGTCAGCCAGGCTGATGCCGCTGAGGAATTCGTGGATCTGCTGGCTGAGGTCGCACCACAAGTGGTGGGTCAGGCAGGTGTCACCGGCATGACAATCCCCAAGCCCCTGGCAACGGGTGGCATCGACCGATTCGTTGACCGCGTCGATGACCTGGGCCACCTGGATGGTTTCCATGCCACGAGACAGCTGGTAACCACCGCCCGGGCCGCGCACGCTGGATACCAGGCTGCTGCGGCGCAGCTTGGCGAACAGCTGCTCCAGATAAGAGAGGGAAATGCCCTGGCGCTCGGAAATGTCGGCCAAAGACACAGGCCCATGCTGCGCGTGCAACGCCAGGTCAAGCATGGCTGTCACGGCGTATCGGCCTTTGGTAGTCAGTCGCATGGCTAAATGGATACCACGAGAGTTACAGGATGTGAGCGAGTATGCGATTCCCGAGCATTTAAGTCAACTATTAGACCTACTGCTTTAGTCGGGTTTGCATCTGGGAGGCGGGCGCGATTGTAGCAGCAAAGGGGCGTGAGCACACGCCCCCTTATGCCAACCTGCCGTCACTGTGGCGCGATCAATGCGACCGAGCGTCGCGTGGGGCCGCTGCCGCAGTCTCGCTGAAGTCGTCTTCAGGAAGGGCCGGCAGCTCCTTGGCGCAGTAGTCACTGCCCATCTTGGTCAGCGCGCCGCACATCCCTTCCAGGCGCTCGTCGACAGCCTGCAGGTGGTCGAGCATCTGGCCGATGGCGCGCGCCACCGGGTCAGGCATGTCGCCACTGACGCCGTAGGCATCGAAGCCGATCTTTTCAGCCATGGCCTTGCGTTTGGCCTCGACTTCGCTGTCTTCGCGCTTGACGATGATCCGCCCCGGGATGCCGACCGCCGTGGCACCTGCCGGCACCGCCTTGGTCACCACCGCGTTGGAGCCGATCTTGGCCCCGGCACCGACGGTGAACGGGCCGAGCACCTTGGCCCCTGCACCCACCACCACGCCGTTTTCCAAGGTCGGATGGCGCTTGCCTTTGTTCCAGCTGGTGCCACCCAGGGTCACGCCCTGGTAAAGCGTGACGTCGTCACCGATCTCGGCGGTTTCGCCGATCACGATACCCATGCCGTGATCGATGAAGAAGCGCCTGCCGATGGTGGCGCCGGGATGGATCTCGATACCGGTCATCCAGCGGCCGAAATTCGACACCAGGCGAGCCAGCCACTTGAAATCGCGCCTCCACAAGGCATTGCCCAGGCGATGCAGCCAGATGGCATGCATGCCCGGGTAGCAGGTCAGCACCTCGAAGGCATTGCGCGCCGCCGGGTCCCGATGGAAAACGCTTTGAATATCTTCACGCAGACGTTCGAACATCTGTCAGTCCTTCCTTTTATGCGGCTCGCCCCGCGCGACCTTCTGGGTCTCGGTGAGGATACCGCGCAAAATGCTCATCTCCGGACGCTCCACCGAGCTGCGCCCATACAGCCGGCGCAGGCGCGCCATCAGGTGCTTGGGCTTTGCGGGGTCAAGGAAGCCGATGTCCACCAGGGTTTTCTCCAGGTGTTCATAGAACAGCTCCATTTCGTCCATGGTCGCCAGCTCGCTGGCGTCGACCTTTTCGACTTTCTGCGCCGTGCCTTCAACCGCCAGCCAGGCCATGCGCACCTCATAAGAGAGCACCTGGACCGCTGCGGCCAGATTCAGCGAGCTGAAGTCGGGGTTCGAGGGAATGTGCACGTGGAAGTGACATCGCTGCAGTTCTTCGTTGGTCAGGCCGGCGTGCTCACGCCCGAACACCAAGGCGATCTCCTCTCCCCCGACGGCATGCTCCACGGCCCTGGCCCCGCATTCACGGGGGTCGATCAACGGCCAGGGAATACTGCGCTCACGGGCGCTGGTGCCCATGACCAGGCTGCAGCCGACCAGTGCCTGCTCGAGGCTGTCGACCACCTGGGCACCGGCCAGCACATCGTCGGCACCGGAGGCCCGCGCACTGGCGTCCGCGGCGGGGAATTCTTTTGGCTGCACCAGCACCAGACGCGACAAGCCCATGTTTTTCATGGCTCGCGCAGCGCCGCCGATGTTGCCGGGGTGGCTGGTATTGACCAGAACAACACGAATATTTTGCAGCAAGGTGTTGTGCTCACAGATGCGGGTTTTGGGGGATCCGATCTTACAGAACCGACCAGCGTAACGCTATGAAAGCAAATGTGACACTTCTGCCGCCAAACTTTTCTGCTAGAATGTTCGGCTTTCTTCTTTAACATCTCCAGGTGACCCGCCCATGCAGCCTATGCTGAATATCGCCCTGCGCGCCGCTCGCAGCGCCAGTGAACTGATTTTCCGCTCCATCGAACGCCTGGATAGCATCAAGGTGGACGAGAAAGAGGCTAAGGACTACGTTTCCGAGGTTGATCGCGCCGCCGAGCAGAGCATCGTCAACGCCCTGCGCAAGGCTTATCCGAACCACTCCATCCAGGGTGAGGAAACCGGCCTGCACGCGGGCTCCGGCGAAGAAGGCAAAGACTACCTTTGGGTCATCGACCCACTGGACGGCACCACCAACTTCCTGCGTGGCATCCCGCACTTCGCCGTCAGCATCGCCTGCAAATACCGTGGCCGCCTCGAGCACGCCGTGATCGTCGACCCGGTACGCCAGGAAGAATTCACCGCCAGCCGTGGCCGTGGCGCCCAGCTCAATGGCCGCCGCCTGCGCGTCAGCTCGCGCACCAGCCTGGACGGCGCCCTGCTGGGCACCGGCTTCCCGTTCCGTGACAACCAGATGGCTGACATGGACAACTACCTGGGCATGTTCCGCGCCCTGACTGGCCAGACCGCCGGCATCCGCCGCGCCGGCTCCGCCAGCCTGGACCTGGCCTACGTGGCGGCTGGCCGCTTCGACGCCTTCTGGGAGTCGGGCCTGTCCGAGTGGGACATGGCAGCAGGCGTGCTGCTGATCCAGGAAGCGGGCGGCCTGGTGAGCGACTTCAACGGTGGCCACGACTTCCTCGACAAAGGCCACATCGTTGCCGGCAACATCAAGTGCTTCAAGGCCGTGCTGACCGCTATCCAGCCGCACCTGCCAGAGCACATGAAGCGCTAAGCGCAGATTGCAGGCACAAAAAAAGCACCGCGAGGTGCTTTTTTTGTGCCTGCAATCTTATTGCTGCCCGGCGTCACTCAGGATCAGCTTGCCGTTCTTGTCCAGCGGGATGGTCGAGCCCGGCTCGCGATCCATCTTCACCCTGCCCACCTGGCCATCGATTGAATAGGTCACGGTGTACCCAACGACCTTCTCACTGACATCATTGACCGTGTTGCAACGGGTTTGCGTGGTGGTATAGGTGTCACGCTGCTGCATGCCCTCCTGCACCTTGTTACCGGCATAGCCACCACCGACAGCACCGGCCACGGTGGCGATCTTCTTGCCGGTGCCGCCACCGATCTGATTGCCCAGCAAGCCGCCCGCCAGGGCGCCTACCACGGTACCGGCGATCTGATGCTGATCCTTGACTGGCGCCTGACGCGTCACGGCCACGTCCTTGCACACTTCGCGAGGGGTTTTCACCTGCTGCTTGATCGGCTGCACGTCGGTGACCTGGGCGTATTCGGGGCCTTTGTTCACCAAGCTGTAGGTCGCCACAGCACCTCCGGCAGTCACACCGACAGCACCCAGTACCGCACCCACCAGCATTGATTTGTTCACATTGAACCTCCTGATTCATACCCGCGGGGTAAACCCGCCTGCTCCCAGCCTTGGAGCAAAAAAAAAGGCGCGAGTTCAACACTCGCGCCTTTTCGATCGCCGAACGGCGTAGGGCTAAGCCTTAGGGGCGGTCATCCACACCGTCGGTCTTGGCCGGCGGAATGAGGTCTTCGCTGTTCAGGTTCAGCCAGATCAGCACCACGTTGGCGATGTAGATCGAGGAGTAGGTACCCGCCATAACACCGATGAACAGGGCCAGGGAGAAGCCGAACAGGTTGTCACCGCCGAAGAACAGCAGCGCAGCGATTGCCAGCAGGGTCGAAACGGAAGTGGCCACCGTGCGCAGCAAGGTTTGCGTGGTCGAGATATTGATGTTCTCGATCAGCGAGGCCTTGCGCATCACGCGGAAGTTCTCACGCACCCGGTCGAACACCACGATGGTGTCGTTGAGCGAGTAACCAATGATCGCCAGCACCGCCGCCAGTACCGTCAGGTCGAAGGTGATCTGGAAGAACGACAGGATACCCAGCGTCACCACCACGTCGTGGATCAGCGAAATGATCGCGCCCACGGCGAACTTCCACTGGAAGCGGAAAGCCAGGTAGATGAGGATGCCGCCCAGCGCCAGGAGCATGCCGAGGCCACCCTGGTCGCGCAGCTCTTCACCCACTTGCGGGCCAACGAACTCGACGCGCTTGACCGTCGCCGGGTTGTCACCGCCAACCTTCTGCAGGGCTTCGGCCACCTTGTTACCCAGCATCGGATCATCGCCAGGCATACGCACCAGCAGGTCGGTGGTAGCGCCGAAGCTCTGCACCACAGCCTCGTGGAAACCGGATTCGACCAGCTCGGCACGCACCGCCTTGAGGTCGGCCGGGCGCTCGTAGGTCAGCTCGATCAGCGTACCGCCGGTGAAGTCCAGGCCGAAGTTCAGGCCCTTCTGCCACCAGCTGAACAGTGCCAGCACGGTAAGGAGCACGGTTATGGCGAACGCGACCTTGCGCACACCCATGAAATTGATGGTTTTCATCGTCGCCCCCTCAAACCCACAGCTTCTTGATGTCACGCCCGCCACAGGTCAGGTTGACCAGCGCACGGGTCATCATGATGGCGGTGAACATCGAGGTGAAAATCCCGAGGGACATGGTGACCGCAAAGCCCTTGACCGGGCCGGTACCCATGGCAAAGAGGATGCCGCCGACCAGCAAGGTGGTCAGGTTGGCATCGACGATCGCCGAATACGCGCGGTTGAAGCCTTCATGAATCGCGCGCTGCACCGACATGCCGGCAGCGAGCTCTTCACGGATACGCGAGAAGATCAGTACGTTGGCGTCGACGGCCATACCCATGGTCAGCACGATACCGGCGATGCCTGGCAAGGTCAGGGTAGCCCCCAACAGCGACATCAACGCCAGCAGCAAGACCATGTTGCCCGCCAGGGCGATGGTCGCCAGCACGCCGAACGCGCGGTAGATGGCGATGATGAACAGCGAGACGAACAGCATGCCCCACAGCGACGCATTGATACCTTTGGTGATGTTGTCGGCACCCAGGCTCGGGCCGATGGTACGTTCTTCAGCGAAGTACATCGGCGCGGCCAGGCCACCAGCACGCAGCAGCAGAGCCAGCTCGGACGATTCGCCCTGCCCGTTCAGGCCGGTGATGCGGAACTGGCTGCCCAGCGGCGACTGGATGGTCGCCAGGCTGATGATCTTCTTCTCTTCCACGAAGCTCTGTACCGGCACGTCCTTCTCGACGCCGTTGACAGTCTGCTTGACGTAGCGGGTCACCGGCTTCTGCTCGATGAAGATCACCGCCATGCTGCGCCCGACATTGCTGCGGGTCGCGCGGCTCATCAGCTCGCCACCGTGGCCGTCCAGGCGAATGTTCACCTGCGGCCGGCCATGCTCGTCGAAGCTGGCCTGGGCGTCGGTAACCTGGTCACCGGTGATGATCAGGCCACGCTCGACCTGAGCGGAGCGGCCGCCCTCACGGAACTCGAAGACCTCGGTAGTGGCCCTGGACGCACCCGGCTCGGCGCCGAAGCGGAACTCCAGGTTGGCGGTCTTGCCGAGGATACGCTTGGCTTCGGCAGTGTCCTGCACACCTGGCAGTTCGACCACGATGCGGTTGGCGCCCTGGCGCTGAACCAGCGGCTCGGCGACGCCCAGCTCGTTGACGCGGTTGCGCACGGTGGTGAGGTTCTGCTTGATCGAGTACTCGCGGATCTCGGCGACTTTCGCCTGAGTCAGCGCCAGACGCAGCACAGCGGTTTCATTACGTTCGCTGGTGGTCAGGTCGAAATCACTGAAATTCTTGCGGATCAGGGCACGTGCCTGTTCGCGGGTTGCATCGTCGGCGAAGCCCAGCATGATGCCGCCATCCTGCTGAGGCAGGCTGCGGTAGCGGACGCGCTCTTTGCGCAGCAAGGTCTTGACCTCGCCTTCGTAGACTTTCAGGCGGGCGCTCATGGCCTTGTCCATGTCCACTTCCAGCAGGAAGTGCACACCACCGGACAGGTCCAGGCCCAGCTTCATCGGGCTTGCACCCAGGTTACGCAGCCATTGCGGAGTGGTTTGGGCCAGGTTCAGGGCCACGACATAATCATCGCCCAGCGCCTTGCGCACTACATCCTTGGCTGGCAACTGGTCTTCCTGGTTGCTCAGGCGCACCAGCGCGCTGCCCTTCTCACCCAGGCTCGCACCTTTGACGGTGATACCGGCTTCGGTCAGCGCCTTGCTGACGCGGTCGAGGTCGGCCTGGTTGACCTGCAGCGCCGAGCTGGCACCGCTGATCTGCACCGCCGGGTCATCCGGGTAGAGGTTGGGAGCGGAATAAATAAAACCGATCGCCAGTACCATCACGATCAGTGCGTATTTCCACAGAGGGTATTTGTTCAGCATCACGCCGCCCGTTCAAGACGCGGGGCGCGTTGCGCGCCCCGACTGGAAAAAAAACCGGTAACTCAGATAGCCTTGAGCGTACCTTTTGGCAGGGTCGCGGCAATGGCGCCCTTCTGGAACTTCAGCTCGACCGTGTCGGACACTTCCAGCACCACGAAATCATCGGAAACCTTGACGATCTTGCCAGCGATGCCGCCGTTGGTGACAACTTCATCACCTTTTTGCAAGTTGCTCAGCAGGTTCTTCTGCTCTTTGGCACGCTTGGCCTGCGGGCGCCAGATCATCAGGTAGAAGATGACCAGGAAACCGACCAGGAAAATCCACTCGAAGCCGGTGCCGGCTGGGCCAGCGGCGGGTGCAGCAGCGTCCGCATAGGCGGCGGGGATCAAGAAGCTCATTGGGCACTCCAGTTGCGTAAGTTTTAATTAGATGGTGCGAACAATCAGTCCAAAGGCGGCACAGGTAGCCCGCGCTTGGCATAGAAGGCGTCGACGAAGGCGGCCAATTTACCCTGTTGAATAGCCTCGCGTAAACCGGCCATCAAGCGCTGGTAATGGCGCAAGTTGTGGATGGTATTCAGCATGCTGCTCAACATTTCGCCGCACTTGTCCAGATGATGGAGATAGGCGCGGGAGAAGTTTGTGCAGGTGTAGCAATCACAGGTCGGATCCAGCGGCGAATCATCGTGGCGATGGAACGCGTTGCGGATCTTGATCACCCCTGTATCGACGAACAGATGGCCGTTGCGCGCATTACGCGTCGGCATCACGCAGTCGAACATGTCGACGCCGCGGCGCACACCCTCAACGAGATCTTCAGGTTTGCCTACCCCCATAAGGTAACGAGGTTTGTCAGCAGGCATCTGATCCGGCAGGTAATCCAGCACCTTGATCATTTCGTGCTTGGGCTCGCCCACCGACAGACCACCGATGGCCAGGCCGTCGAAGTCGATATTGACCAGCGCTTCCAGCGAGCGCATGCGCAAGTCCTGGTACATGCCGCCCTGAACGATGCCGAACAGCGCCGCGGTGTTGTCCCCGTGGGCGTTCTTCGAGCGTTGCGCCCAACGCAGCGACAGCTCCATGGAGGTGCGCGCCACATCGTGCTCTGCAGGGTACGGTGTGCACTCGTCGAAGATCATCACGATGTCCGAACCCAGGTCGCGCTGCACCTGCATGGACTCTTCAGGGCCCATGAACACCTTGGAGCCGTCCACTGGGGAGGCGAAGGTCACGCCCTCCTCCTTGATCTTGCGCATGGCGCCCAGGCTGAACACCTGGAAACCACCCGAATCGGTCAGGATCGGGCCTTTCCACTGCATGAAATCGTGCAGGCCGTTGTGCTTCTTGATCACCTCGGTGCCCGGGCGCAGCCACAGGTGGAAGGTGTTGCCGAGGATGATCTCGGCCCCAATGGCCTCGATGTCACGTGGCAGCATGCCCTTGACCGTGCCATAGGTGCCCACCGGCATGAACGCCGGGGTCTCGACCGTGCCACGGGGGAACGTCAGGCGGCCACGACGGGCCTTGCCGTCGGTGGCCAGCAGTTCGAAGGACATTCGACAGGTGCGACTCATGCTTGATCCTCTGGGCCGCGTGGCGCCGGATTGCGGGTGATGAACATGGCATCACCGTAACTGAAGAAGCGGTACCCCTGCTCGACCGCCGCCGTGTAGGCAGCCATGGTCTCGGGGTAACCGGCGAATGCCGAGACCAGCATCAGCAGCGTGGACTCCGGCAGGTGGAAGTTGGTGACCAAGGCATCGACCACATGGAACGGCCGGCCTGGGTAGATGAAAATATCGGTATCGCCGCTGAAGGCCTTGAGCACGCCATCGCGCGCAGCGCTTTCCAGCGAGCGCACGCTGGTGGTGCCGACCGCGACCACACGGCCACCCCGGGCCCGGCAGGCCTCGATGGCATCGACCACATCCTGGCTCACTTCGAGCCACTCTTTATGCATGTGGTGGTCTTCGATCTTGTCGACCCGCACCGGCTGGAAGGTGCCCGCGCCGACATGCAGGGTGACGAAGGCACGCTCCACGCCCATGGCGGCGATCTTGTCCAGCAGCGCTTCGTCGAAGTGCAGGCCCGCGGTCGGTGCGGCGACGGCACCAGCGCGTTCGGCGTACACGGTCTGGTAGCGCTCACGGTCGGCGCCCTCGTCCGGGCGGTCGATGTAAGGCGGCAGCGGCATGTGCCCGACACGTTCGAGCAACGGCAGCACCTCTTCGGTGAAGCGCAGTTCGAACAGCGTGTCGTGGCGGGCAACCATCTCGGCCTCGCCACCGCCGTCGATGAGGATCACCGCCCCTTCTTTGGGGGCCTTGCTGGCGCGCACATGGGCGAGCACGCGGTGGCTGTCCAGTACCCGCTCGACCAGCATTTCCAGCTTGCCGCCGGAGGCTTTCTGGCCAAACAGCCGCGCCGGGATGACCCGGGTGTTGTTGAACACCATCAGGTCGCCGGGGCGCAGGTAGTCGAGCAGATCGGTGAATTGTTTGTGCGCCAGCGCCCCGCTCGGCCCATCGAGGACCAGCAGTCGGCTGCCATGGCGCTCGGCCAGCGGGTGGCGGGCGATCAGGGAATCGGGGAGTTCGAAGGAAAAATCGGCGACACGCATGATGATGTTCGGGTTCGGCAGGGCCGGGAAGTTTAGCCCAATGTGTGAAAATTGACCATGAAAGCCGATTGACCGACCAGAGGTAGCTCTCTATACTGCGCGCCACACGCCCTGATGGCGGAATTGGTAGACGCGGCGGATTCAAAATCCGTTTTCGAAAGGAGTGGGAGTTCGAGTCTCCCTCGGGGCACCATCACATAGTTCCAAGCGGTCCCTACCAGACCCGGAACACCAGAGAAACCGGCCACTGAGCCGGTTTTTTTGTGCCTATTGTTCCCAGTGATTCCCTTGTAAGCCCCAAAGTATGTGAGTAGATTTGTGAGTAGGACGAGTTCGGTCCAAAATCCTACTCACACACCGACCGCAATCCGGCGCGGTTCGGCACTGCAAGGGAATAGCCGTGGCGCTCACAGATACCGCCATCCGCACCGCCAAACCCCGCGACAAGCTCTATCGCCTCGCTGACGCGCAGGGCCTTTGCCTTGAGGTGACGACCGCTGGCGGGAAGCTCTGGCGCCTTCGCTACCGTTTCGAGGGCAAGGCCAAGATGCTGGGCCTGGGCGCCTACCCCGCCGTCACACTTGCCCAAGCCCGCGAGCGCCGGGATGCTGCGCGAAAGTTGCTGGCACAGGACATAGACCCAAGTGCACATAAACAGCAGGAAAAGGCCGCTGCCGCCGCCCAGGTCCTGACGCTCGAAGTGCTAGCGCGGGAATGGTACGACTACAACCAGCCACGATGGGCGCCAGCCACCGCATCGAAGGCGAAGCAGTATCTGGAGTCGGACATATTCCCGGTGATTGGCAAACGGCCCGCTGCCGAAGTGCAACGCCCTGAGCTGGTTGACCTGGTGCGCAAGATCGAGCGGCGCGAGGCATTCAACGTCGCCCGCAAGGTTCGCCAGTGGCTGAGCCAGATATTCCGTTTCGGCTTGGCCAAGGGCGTGGTACCCGGCAACCCCGCCACCGATCTGGACGTGGTAGCCGCGCACGCCCCGCGCACTCGCCACCATCCGCACGTATCAGAAGGCGAACTGCCCGAGCTGCTGGAGAAACTGGACGCGGCCCAGTGTGATATCACCAGCAAGATCGCCATTCGCCTGTTACTGCTGACAGCAGTGCGACCCGGTGAGCTGCGGCTGGCGCCCTGGGACGAGTTCGACCTGGAGTCAGCGACCTGGACTATCCCAGCAGCGCGAATGAAGGCACGACGCCCTCACATCGTCCCGCTCCCACGCCAGGCCGTGGTCCTGCTGCGTGCCCTGCATGAACTGACCGGCACCTACCCCCTCGCCTTCCCTGGGCGCAACAACCGCGCCAGGCCAATGAGCGAGAACACGGTGAACAAGGCACTTTCCTCGATGGGTTACGAGGGGCGCCAGACTGGCCACGGTTTCCGCCATCTGCTGAGTACCAGCCTGAACACCCGAGGCTACAACCGCGACTGGATCGAGCGGCAACTGGCCCATGGCGATCAAGACTCGATCCGCGACACCTACAACCATGCACACTACCTAGATCAACGCCGCGTGATGATGCAGGCATGGGCTGACGCGATCGACGCACTGTGCGCGAATGGAAACGTTATCTGCATAGGCCGATCAGCCTAACCTTCAGACAAGGCATCAGACATGGCTAAGATTGACAACGTAAAAGATTTACCGACCTGGTTCGACTTGAACAACTACAAGGCGACATCTGAGTTTTCGGCGAAAGACTGGTTGTTTCACATTCAGTTACGAGCAACCATGCTCCCAATGCTGCCCATGCTCAAACTTGATTATTCAGCGGTTATACCAAAGCTTCGAGAGCTGAGAAAATCAGGCTCTACGGAAGCTATGTACATTCTCGACATGGTGGACGTTCTCAATCAAGTTCGCGACAACCCCATCAATTGCTACCTGCCTGGAAACTTCTATTGGGATGCAGCACGCCGCTCTATTTCCAATGACGACCTTGCTGATCAACGAGCCATAAAGCCGCTCACGCTTTACGACATGCTGCGCCAAAAAATATCTGATCAATTTTCGGTTGAAGATGGAGAAGCGGACAGTTCAAGCCTAACCCTATGGGATTACCTTGAAAATGAGGAACTGTCTGCATATCCAGAAAACGAGATCGACTTAGAGTCAGACGAGGAAAGTCAAAGCCTCACATTGACGGAGCTACTGTCCAGGGAAGACAAATACGATCTTTTCTCACGCACGCCACATGTCGAGATAAAAATCGATAGGAAAATTAACGAGAAGTGGCATAGCCCAGCAATCACCGTTGACCTTAACGCACCGGACGCTGCCATTCTCAAATCATTCAAAGAGTGGCTGAAATCAGAAAGAACCAATTCCCCGAAAGGTGCAGGCACCCCAAAAAAACCAGCATTTGACTGGTGGGGTGATTACGGTTTGTTGCCTTACCTAGACCTTTACTTGTGGTCTTTGGAGACTGACAACCACATCCCGGACCGGGTGATGGCAAATGCAATCTCCGCTGATACGTTCGGCGAAGACCGTCTGCGAAAAACCGTGAAACCACTAGCCTCAGACCTAAGCACCTTGATAGATGGCTTGAAGCCTTTTGCTGCGGAAGATTTTGGCTAACCAAAACATCCGGAATAAATTCACTCCCAGTAAATTCCGGAACATTTTTATGGTAGGAATTTGGATCGAAAACTAGTTTGGTTACCTATTAAATCCATAGCCATCCAACCACGCCCAAGGAGGCGCAGACGATGGCTATCCCTACCAACATCACCCCACCCGCTCGCCGCTTCATCAAGCGCCAGGACGTAGAGTCGATCACCGGCCTGTCCTGCACCGAGATTTACCGCCGTATCGCGGCTGGCGCTTTCCCCAAGCAAGTCACGCTCGGCCCGAAGTGCGTCGTGTGGATCGAGGCCGAGATTCACACCTGGTGTGATGAGCAGATCGCAGCCAGCCGTGGCGAGGTGGCGTGATGACCCGCCCTGCCTCCACTGATGCCCTTTCTCCTTACTCGTGCCCATATTTCTCACTCGTGCCCATGCACAGGGATGGGCACGAGTGGAAAAAATGGGCACGAGTAGGACTTGCACCCATTCAGCACTCGCTGTATCGTCCACGAGTCGCTGCAAATTCAGCGACCGGGTTTGGCGACCCGATTACTGTTAGGCGCACAAGCGCCCCCTTGATGATTGCAGGCGCTTTTTTTGTGCCCGCACATCCTGTTTATGGCGGCTGTGCGCGGGAGACCTTCGGGTCTGCCGGGTGCCTAACGTCCCGGTTCGCCAACCTGCGCACAGCTGCCACCCTAAATCGTTTGGCGACGATCCGTGGCAGTTCCTCAACGTTAGGAGCTGAACCGATGACCACCCTCATTCCGTCCAAAATCCGCGCCCTTGCCCACCGCAAGATGGCCCTCTGCGCTCTCCGCGCAAACTCATCCTTGTCCGTCCGCTTGAAGCGCTACAACCACCACATGGACCAAGCTCGCGCCCTCGAAGCCCAAGGGGGTGTGCAATGAACTGCTTCCCAAGTATCTCGCCCCTTGAAGGCGAAGTTCTGCCAGAGGCATTGATCGATGCCCGCGACATGTGCTCGATGAACTTCGCTCGAGACGAGTTCCACAAGCTCTACGCGCTGCTCTATCCGATGTGCTCAAGCCATGAGGAAGGGCCAATGTGTGACATTGCGCGGCATCTGGGACAGATCATCTTCTTCAGCGGTAACTTCCTTTGGAAGCACCGTCACCTAGGCGCCTCACATGGGGAGATCAAATCCGGGGGTGCCCAATGAGCTTGATCAATTGGAACGGCCTTCTTCCCAAGCATGAAGCAATCAAAGAAATGTCGGTCGATGAGCTTCGGAAAACTGCCGACTCAACGAAGGAATACGCCTGCACACTGGCGCACGGCATATCTGGCATAGGCAATTTGCTTGCGTGTACTGCTTCGAATGGCGAAACCGGTTTGAGCGATCACGCTGTGGCTAGCGTCGGCTGGATGCTTGAAAGCATGGGTACTCTCATCAGCAACTTAGTCGATACACAAGCAGCTGCCGAGTACCACCTGCAAGCCAAACTCCCGAGGGCATGATCATGAAAATTCAAAACGGTGCATTTGCGCCGACGGGATCGGCTTGCCTGGATAAATTGCTCAACCGATTAGACAAAGTTAAGTCCGCTGGCGCCGATAAGTGGAAAGCCTGCTGCCCTGCACACGATGACAAAAAACCGAGCTTGGCGATTAGTGAAACTTCGGATGGCGTCCTCTTGCTCAAGTGCTGGGCCGGCTGCACAACTAAAGAGATTGTCTCAGCAATTGGTCTGGAGTTGCGGGACTTGTTCCCCGGCGACAAGCAACCACGACGCGGGCCAAGTAAGGCTGCAGTTGAACATGAGCGCATGGTGTTTCGGATCGGCCAATCACTCCAGCAGCAAGGGAGCTTGGCAGATGACGACCTGGTGCGCTTCAACCTCGCCAAGCAGCGCCTGGGGGTCAAATGACTACAGATCGCTTTGCACAAGAATGGACCGAGCCTCTTAGCCCCATCAATCGTGAAAACGTAACCCCCCTATGGCGCGTCAATGCGGTTAAGGCGTCGACAATCAAGGCCGTTCCCATCCGCTGGCTGTGGCCTGGCTGGCTGGCCAAAGGAAAGCTGCACATTCTCGCTGGCGCTGGCGGTACCGGGAAGACCACGCTGCTGATCGGTCTGATCGCCACCATCACCACTGGTGGACGCTGGCCCGATGGCAGCCGCTGTAGCGAGCCGGGTAATGCACTCATCTGGTCGAGTGAGGATGATCCAGCCGATACGCTGATCCCCCGCTTAACCGCTGCGGGCGCTGACATGAGCCGGGTCTACATCATCCAGGGGCTCACCAACGCCAGAGGCGACGCCGATCCATTCGACCCAGCCAACGACATTGTCCGTTTGCGTGAGACGGCCAGCGAGATTGGCGGTGTGTCGCTTCTGATGCTCGACCCCATCGTCAGCGCAGTGAAGGGCGACATGCACAAGGCCAATGACGTGCGCCGGGCGCTGCAAGGCGTAGTGGACTTCGCCGAACAGAACCTTTGCGCCGTGGTGGGAATTTCCCACTTCGCCAAGGGTGGCGCTGGCTCGTCGCCTGCTGATCGAGTCATTGGCTCGCAAGCGTTCTCGGCGCTGGCGCGCACGGTACTGGTAGCCGCCAAGCAGGAAGACTCCGACCAACGTGTGCTGGCGCGAGCGAAGTCGAACATCGGCGCTGACGAGGGAGGTGTCTCCTATACCGTCGAGCCATGCGACATCGGAGATGGGATCGAAGCCACTCGCGTGGTGTGGGGCGCAGCCATCGAAGGTAGCGCCCGGGAGATCCTGGGAGAAGCGGAGGCATCCAGTGATGAGGAGGCACAAGACCTGGATGATCCCAGCGACTGTCTGTATCGGATCTTAAAGGACAACCCCCTCGAAAGTAATGAAGCAAAGGCCCTGATGAGGCGTAATGGCTACACCGAAAAGCAGATTCGCCGGGCCAGGGAAAAGCTGTCTGTTGTCACTGCCAGAACCGGCAACAAAAAGGATGTGAAGTCCTTCTGGTCATTACCCCAAGTGGGTGGCTCATTCGCGCCCTTTCAACCACTCGTGCCCTCAGAATCCCACTCGTGCCCATCCCCCGGAGTGGGCACGAGTAACGAAAATGGGCACGAGTGGGAGGATCAGCATAAAGAACCGCTGCCGGGTGGCGCGTCGTTTTCATCGCTGGATGATGACGCGGAGGACCTGTGATGGCCGCGCTCGACTACCTGCTGGAACGTGGATTTTCCGCAAAGAAGCAAGGTATGCGGGTGCGGATCTCCCCCGCCTCGAAGCTGACCGACGATGTGCGCAAATACGTCAAAGCTAACCGGCTGGCGCTGCTGGCAGAACTGGCTGCGAACGACGGCCTGGAGCGCCGCTGCAACTGGACGGTGCTGGTACCGGGGTGCCGGCCGTTCACGATGATCAGCGAGCCGATCACCCGCGACGAGGCCTTGGCGGATGTTCGTGTTCGCTGGCCAGGTGCGGGGGTGGGCCCGTGACGATGCCCAGAGGACATCTAAACGAGCAATCGGCGAGCGCTCGGCGAGGTGGGCGTGAACTCCCGCTTTGGCGAAACACGGGATTTCCCCACCTTATCGGATGGCCCGACGACGTTCGCCACTGTGTAGGAAACGCCACGGTGTGTTGCTTTCTACACGGTGGCGCCCTGATCCGAATCGGCTCATTTGGTCTGATTCGGATCATCTGGCCCCGTTCGGTGCAACACCCCCCTCGGTTTGAGGAGCAAGCATGACCACCAAACACATCACCTTCACCGACGCCGAGATTCGCAAGCAGGCCGGCCAGCCGGTGCGCCAATTGCGTGACCCGCGTTACCCCGAGCTGCGATTCCGCTATTCCACTGTCGACCGTGCCCGGGGTGCCTGGCACGTTGTTATCAGGGGGAAATGGGGCAAGGCCGGCGACTTCCCCAGCTTGACTACCAAGGCAATGCTGACCGCGCTGCCGGCCATCCTGGGGCGCCGCGCCGCAGACGCCGAGGCCACCTCGCTGACCAGCACCTGGAGCCGTACCGGTGAGCTGCTGGACTGGTACCTGGATCGCATGCTGCGCGACCGCAACCTATCGGCCAAGCGCAAGGTCGGGGCGAAGTCGGCCATCACCTGCCACCTGGCGCCACGGCTGCATGACCTGCTGCTGGCCGAGGTCAGCAAGTCCACGCTCGACCAACGCCTGATGTGGCCACTACAAGAGCGCTATGCCCTGTCATTCGTGCGCCTGGTGTTCAACGTGCTGGCGGTGGCCATGCGCAAGGCACACCGGCTCGGGATGATCGAGCAGAACCCCATGGGCTCGCTGCGCTTCGGGGACTTCGTCGGAGTGCGGATCAAGCCGAAGTCGTCACGGCTGCGGGAGCGAGACTTGCCCGATCTGCTGGCCAAGCTGGCCACTTGGGACTGGAACGAGACGCGCCCCGGTGAAGCCATGCTGGCGCTGATGATGCTGTGCCACGGTACCCGCCTGGGCGAGACGCGCAGCGCACTGTGGCGCAATGTCGATCTGCAGGCCGGCCAGTGGTTCATCCCCGCTGACGACACCAAGACCAAGCAGAACCACACCCTGCCGCTGACCCGCCAGGCGTGCGCACTGTTGAGTCGCTATCAGGCCCAGCAGGCCGCGTTGGGCTACCACGGCGCCTACCTGTTCCCAGCCAATCGGCGCGGACCATTAAGCGCCACGGCAGCCAGCCAGGTGTTTGCCGAACTGAGCGACCGCCAGTGGACCAGCCACGACGTGCGCAAGGTCGCCCGCACCTGCTGGATGGACCTGGGCGTGGATTACCTGGTGGGCGAGATGCTGGTGAACCACGCCCTGCGCAACATGGACGCGACCTACATCCACACCACCGCCGAAGCCCTCAAGCGTCAAGCCCTGGAGCGCTGGCACGACCATTTAGACGGGCTCGGGTTGAGCGCACTCACAGGCGAGACATACCCGAGATACGCAATTTCACAAAATCCGACACAGGCCACAGACCACGCGGCCTCTAGCGAAATCCCGGATGCATCACAGAGGAGCATGTAAATCATGGTGGACGTTGAACAGGACGTTACCGAGCGGCTAGCCCAGGCCGGCATCACGCCGCTGATTGGTGGCCTGGTGCCCGAGCCAGCCACGGCGGACCTGCTGGGTTATGCACCCAGCTACTTGCGCCGCCTGGCTGCTGAGGGGCGTTCACCCCTGCCGTTCGTGCGCCGGGGCAACCGTAGGTTCTACAAAATAGCCGACATAGTGCGCTTTGCGACGGATACCGACTGAGGGCGTCGAAGTTAACCGCTGACCGGGGTGTGCGTGCGCGCATAGGGTAGACGGCATCGTTTACACACCCCGGAGAACCCCATGCCAGATCCCTATCAGCAGGACATGACCCAGCTGAATCAAGCCATCACCAAGATCGGTGCGCAGATCACCGAGTTCAAAGACGGCTTCAACACCAAACAGGCCGAGCTCAGCGCCCGTTTGCTCGAAACTGAGCAGAAGCTCGCTTCTGGTCGCCACGGCAGCGCGGGCCCTGGTGGCGTCACTGATCGCAACGTCGTCACCGCTAGCGTTCTTGAAGCAGATGGCGTGGGCGAAATGCGCAATGGCCGCCAGAAATCCACCGGCCAAATCAATTGCGAGGTGGGCATCCGCGCGGCGATCACCAACCCGAACAAAGGCGGTGCCGATTCCACTAGCTATCCAACCGCACCACAGCGTGACGGTGCTGGCATCCGTGGCATTCCCCAGCCGCGCCTCACCTTGCTCGACGTTCTGCCAGTCATCCCTGTGACCAGCGCCACCTACGAATTCGTACGTCTCGATGGTTACCTGAACGGTGCGGCCTACCAGAAGAAAGAAGGCGACGAGAAGGCCGAGGGTGAAGTAGCGGGTAAACCCGTGCGCGCTGAGATCGCCACCATCGCCACCTGGATTCCAGCAAGCCTGCAGGTGCTGCAGGACAACGATCAGCTCAGTGGCCAATTGGATCTGCTGCTGGGCGTGGGTGTGCGTCAGAAGCTGGAGGCTGAACTGATTACCGGCGCTGGCGGCGATGGCGAGATCCTCGGCTTCAACGCCCAGGCCACCGACGCAGGGATCACCACCGGCCAGCCAGTTGACCGCATCGGCGCCGCGCTCACTGACCTCAAGGCCGAAGGCTGGAATCCGAACGTTATCGTGATGAACCCGCGTGACTGGTTCGCAATCGAGAGCGAGCGAGCCGAGGATGGTGATGGCCAGTATGTGATCGGCACGCCACGCGATCCCGCGCCGCCCAGCCTGTGGGGTACACCAGTTGTCGTCACCAATGGCATGCCGCAGGGCAAAGCGCTGATCCTCGACACCACCACCGCCGCGCTGTTGGACCGCCAGCAGGTAACTGTCGAGGCCAGCCGCCACGACGGTGACAACTTCCGCCGCAACCTGGTGACCATTCTGGCCGAGCTGCGCGCCGGCCTGGCGGTGTTCGCTCCTACGGCCACCCGCCTGGTGACGCTGACCGGTGCGCCGACTCCGTAAGCGCAAGCGTGGGTTAGCTGTGAGTGCCACGTAGCCCCTAACCGCAGCAGTCGGAGCCCTTCTTTCCTTTCTGGGGTGATCCGGCACTGGCCCGCACCCGCGGGCCTTTTCATTCACAACGGAGAAGACCATGAGCCATACCCATCTACCCAAGCCAGTTCAACGAGCCCTTAACCAGATCGCCCACAGCCGCGCCCTGTTGCGCCAGATGGAGGAGCGTGAGCGGTTGAGCAAAGAGATCGATCGACTGTTGGCCAGCGGCCTGAGCGCAGCAGAAGCGCTGGAGCAGATCCGGTCGGCGCCGCCGTACACCGCGCCGACCTACTGAGGGGGGGGGCGGGTCGAAAGTTTGGAAGGTCCGCTGACCTAGACCGCTATCGACCCCACGTACAGATTTTTTCCCCCTTTAACAAAAAATGTTAATCCGACGTTAACACCATGCCGAACATGCATGAGGCTGAAAGCCACGTACATAGCGGCGTAGAGGTCAGTTCAGCCTCTCATTGAGTGTTAACCGAGTTAACACCTTTAACCTCGAAAAGTTAACGCTTTAACACCCACGAGTTAACACCTGGAGGCTACCTGCAGTGATCATCCAACCAGATCCACCTACCTTTCAAGAGCGTTTCGCCCGAGCCTGCGACGTGGCCACCTTCACCCTGGACAAAGGCGGCCCCTGTTACCTGTTGTGGGAAGTCGAGCATGTACAGGCCGGCCAAAGGGTCAAGCTCGATGGCGTGTTCTTTACCGAGGAGGAGGCACGCATATCCGCTGATTTGTTGCGTGGCACCCTGCGCGGCGCTCTTGCGTCCAGGTCGAGCTATGCGCCCAACTGGAACCCTGACCCTGCCCGAGAGGCCTCCATTCGCCTGGAAGCGTTGCAGTGCCGCGAGATGCTCGCTCGGCGCTTGGGCGTGCACCTGGCTATGCCACAGGAGGCCGTGTGATGACTGCGGCCGTGATCGACTACGCACCAAACACCAAAATCCGCTTGGGCGGCTTTTTGGGCAAGAAGTATGGCAAGCACCACCACTTCGTGCTGGATCGTGGCGACGCTCGAGAGGCCACCAAGGCCCTGGATGCCAACTACCCAGGCTTCGCCCGTGACCTGGCGGATTCTGAAACGAAGGGGCTGCGCTTCGCAATCTTCAAGAATGGGAAGAACATCAGCGAAGGCGAACTTGACCTGGGCGGGGCCAGGGAGCTCTGGTTTGTCCCCGTCATTCATGGCAGCAAGCGGGGCGGATTATTGCAGACGGTTCTTGGCGCAGCGCTGATCGTCGCCGCTTCATTCGCCTCAGGCGGCCTTGCTGCCGGCCTGATGGGCGCCGGCATTGCCAACGTGGCGGGAGGGGTTCTTCAGATGCTGAGCCCACAGGCCGGCGGGCTAAGCCACAGCGGCTCGCCCGAGAACCTGGCGAGCTACGCCTTTGGCAGTGCCAAGAACACCACAGCCAGCGGCCTACCCGTGCCGATCTGTATCGGTCATCGCCGCTGGGGCGGGGCAATCATCTCGGCATCGATCGTGGCGCAGGACAAGGCTTAAAAGTGACCCTGGATCACTTTACATACAGGGCATTAGGCATATTTAGGGGTGTACTCAAAATTGAGGACACCCCAAGGCCCATATGCAGCTTCTGAGGCTATTAGGCAATCAACCACTGAGCGCTTCAGTAATAAGGCTATGCCTCGCCCGGTGGGTTTTCATCGGTTTGCACCCCGCTGCTACCAATGAAATGCCCGATCAGCCGCCACAGCTCGCAGTGGGCCAGGGCCGGAATTCAGTTGCGCTACCGCGGCCTTTATATTTTTCTAAGAAAAGGACCTCCCCGGGAGGCGTGGTAAGCGAGCTTTCCCGTCGTGTTGACTGCGACTGTTATGCCTGTGCATTGACCTGGACTCCGAGTGCCTTGCTCATGCAACTGAGACCCTAATCCCAGAAATCCATTGGCCCTCCGGAAATATTGCAGACAGTTGGCCCCACCCGAAGATATGATCAGCCATAGCAGAGCGCCATCACACTCCAGGAGAACGGTATGGATCAAAAAACACTACTCGAAACAGCAAACGTTACCGAGTCAGAATTTCTAAAGTCAGGCTGCAGCATTGAAAATCTATCAGCCATTTACGAACATTACGTAAAGCTCCAGCCTTCCCTAACTTCAGCAGCTAAGATGATCGCTTCGACCATCCAGACGTTCGATAAAGTTCATTCTGTTCGCTGGCGCGTAAAAAACCCTGACCATCTTTTAAAAAAAATTATCAGAAAAAACCTTGAGAACAAGCCGCAAGCGAAATGGAAAAATATAACTCCCCACAACTATCTAAATGTCGTCACAGATCTAATCGGCGTTCGGGCACTTCATCTATTTAAAGACGAATGCGCCCAGATAGACGAGAGCGTTCGAGATTATTGGGAGCTGACCGAAAACGTGATTGCGTATGTACGCGCTGGCGAGGAGCCACATCAGCTAATTTCCGATCGTGGAGCCTTGACGAAAGAGCATGATGGAGGTTATCGATCAATTCACTATATCGTCAAAATTCAGCCCGCCAAATTTACTTATCACGCGGAGATACAAGTCAGAACCATTTTCCAGGAAGGCTGGAGCGAAATAGATCATACTGTAAGGTATCCAGATTTTTCAGATAATGCCCAAATAGCCATATTTCTGCGATTATTCTCCGGACTTGCGGGCAGTGCAGACGAAATGGGACTTTTCGCAAAAGATTTGAGCCGTGTACTGAAGGATGCAGAAGATGAAAACCGCCGCTTAATCGAAGCCCACGATCGAGTTACAGCCGAACTAGAGCAAGCTACAAAAGACGTAGACTTGACCTTTGCCAAACTAGAAAGCCTTCAGTCAAAAGATAAAGAATCGCAACAGCTAATAACACAGTTGAAAAAAGACATACAAAAACTCAAATCTTCAGAAAACCGTGTCGACGCTTCTAGATTCGGCATTACTAAGCACGGAATTGAGAGGGGTATAAATAGCGTTGCCGGCAGAGGCATAGGAGTCGAGTATCTTTATAAGAAGCACACTGATTGACTTTATAAAATCACCGCCTCGGCGGCATCTTACTAGCTTGTTCAAGCAATCATGATGCTCCAATGTATTGCGAACGGAAGGTGCTGCAGGCGGGGTATAAAAAATACAACAATCTTGGACCTTGCCGCACAAGGGTTACGAGTCACGCTCGTTGTATCTTTCCGATAAAAATCAGGATGTTACGAAATGGAAAATTCCAATATGGAAGGTAACACGACCTCCGACCCTATTGATCAAACGCCTGAAGATGCAGACCGAGAAGCTGTACTAACAATGAGTAGCGACAAAGCCGCGATAAATATTGATGATGCTTATGCTCATCAGTGGTTTATGTCCCTGGACACAGAGAAAGACAATATACTTGAAGATCATTACGACGATTTGAGAAAATTTCGGCACCGACTTTTTGACACATGGCAACTCCCATTAAAGAGGCTTGATAGCCTCCTGTATATTTCCATGGAAATCGTTGACGAGGCAAGATCTAACTTCTCAATAAAACCAAGCGCACAAACTAATAAGTTCAATATAGCCACAAGGCTTCACGCGCGATGCGTCCAGGTAGGAAACGAAATATCCCACCTCCTACATGGTGGCTTTGCAGATGGTGCATTTTCGCGGTGGCGAACACTACATGAAACCTCGGTGATCACTAAGTTCATAAGTGAAGGGGACGAAGATCTAGCAACACGATTCAAGGACTATCAAAACATCTCCCGACTTAAAGTAGCCACGCACTATAACTCCAATAATGAATTGCAATTCGAGGCTTTCTCTAACGAGCAACTTTCCAGATTTGAAGCAGAAAGAAAGGAAGTAATCGAAAAATATGAGCCTTATTTCTCCCAGAGTTTCGGGTGGGCGACAAAAGCTCTTGGCAAGCCTACAACCGATAAGGTAGATAGCAAATTTTACGAAATAGAAAAATTCGTTGGGTTAAGCTACTTGAAAAACCATTTCAACTTTGCTTGTCAGTATGTGCACGCCGGCATTGACAGTATTGGCTACAAGCTTGGAACCTCGATATCAAAAAAAGATCTTCTGTTAACAGGGCCTTCAAACGAGGGGTTGATCGAGCCAATTCAATGCACCAGTTTATCGATGGCCATCTCAACTATCGCATTGCTTGAAGCCTTTCCAAATGAACAATCCGATTTAAAAATTGAAGTGATCCGCTTGTGGCACGAAAAACTTAAAGAGGAAGTCCTTGCTGCTGACTCAGCTCTTCAGGCTAAAAATATTCCTGCTTCCTAACCGTGACCAGCAGTTATATGGCCATCCACCCAAGACGACGTGATTTTGCACCGATACTACTTGAATATGTGGGAGGTTCACCTCAGCCAATGAAGAGACGGCTATAACACAGCAATGCGAGACAGAAAATCCCCCCCGACTTGACCTGATGAGCCGCTTAGGGCGTCTTAGGACTTGAAGGGACCGAAGCCTCGGCATGAAGTGAGTAGGATTGTGAGTAGGGTCTTGATTAATCACCGACTAAACCCTTCGTTACGGAGCATGCAGGCAATGGTTCGAGTCTCCCTCGGGCACCAAAATCCGGAAAAAACCGACCTTATGGTCGGTTTTTTTATGCCTGCGGTTTGACCAGAAAGCTCCTGGGCCAGTGCGTCGTCTTCCGCCCAAGCAACGTCGAAATGCAGCTAATCACAGCTCAATGCAGCTTAATGCAGTTCAATCTAGCTCAATCCAGCTCAATCCAGCTCGATCCAGCTCAATCCAGCTCAATCCAGCTCAATCCAGCTCAATCCAGCTCAATCCAGCTCAATCCAGCTCAATCCAGCTCAACGAGCTGAGGCCATTTCACTTTTGAATGCAAGCCCTTTTCAACCCGCACTTTTGACGCCACCCCAATGGCCACGGGCTCTCCAGCCATGCCTGGAATCTATTGGCCAGCACCTTTGCCCCCACCTAAGATGTCATTCGTCGGATATACACAGAAAGTATTGATGGCGTAATAGCACTTCGCCATAGTCGCGCTCCCATTTCTCGATATCTGTGCCAATCATGAAATCAACTGTGCCTTGCCTGGCAGCAATGATGCTGCTCAGTGGGTGCAATGGAGTGCCAACGTCCTACGTGTCGGACCCAGTCTACGATCAGGCGTTCGTGGTCACCTCCGGTGCTCCGCTGCCGATGCTGCTGATGGCCACCGCCATCCAGTGGAACGAAGACTACGCAGTAACCGCCAAGCACACCCCCTTCCTGCGCAACGTGGTCCATGAAGGCCTGGGTGATGTGGTGTTCTTCAAGCACAAGGCGGCGCAGGTGCCGCTCTGGCGGCAGTACGTGCCAGGCGAGTCTGTGACAGCGGTCGGCTTCAACAGCCTGATGATGCCCGTGCAGGGCAAGGGCCACACCTTGGCTTCGCTGGTACGTCTGCAGGGCACGCCAGGCAGCGTGTTCTATTCGGTGCACGACGGCCCGATGGTCAAAGGCATGTCCGGTGGCCCGGTGTTCGCCGACGACGGCAAGGTTGTTGGGATCAATGTCGCTTTCATCGCCAAAGATGAAATCGATGCGCGCAGCCGGCCGGACCTGGCCGACAAAGAGCGTGTCAGCGTGTTCATGTCGTATAGCGAAATCGACAAGGAATGGCGCCGCTTCCAGTACCTGGCCGATAAAACCAAGCCCAAGACCGCGCCTGCCGCAATCAAAGGGTATGTCGCGGTCGCCGCCAAACCTTGAATTGAACCTGAACTCAGGCCAGCACGACTCATGCAAAGGGGCCTGCCACGGCAGGCGCAGGAGGGCAAAAGGGTCGCGCTGGCGAGATCAAAACGTCTTGCAACACCCACCCGCGAACCTTCTTCGACCCTCGACGTCCGATCCTGCATCCCCCTTTCGAGGTTCCCCGCGTGAAAGAGATCATCGCCCGCAAGTATCGCCTGGTGGTGAAGACCTTCGGCTACATCGGCTGGTCGCTGTTCTGGCTGCTGATCTGGGACGTGCTGGTCACCATCGATTTCATGCTGTTCTTGAACAGCAAATTCACCCTGCCATTGATCCCGCTGACACTGCTGGGTTCGGCACTGGTGGTGCTGGTGAGTTTTCGCAACAGCAGCGCCTACAACCGCTGGTGGGAGGCGCGTACCTTGTGGGGCGCGCTGGTGAACAGTTCACGCAGCTTCGCCCGGCAGACGCTGACGCTGATCGACGACACCGACGACGGCCTGAACCCGGTCAAGGCCACCTTGTTGCGCCGGCATATCGCTTATGTGAACTGCCTGGCAGCACACCTCAAAGGCGAAGCCTGCCCAGACGAACTGATGGCGTTCATTCCCCCAGGAGAGTTCGAGCGGCGCAACCGTTCGAACAATTTCGCCAACGATATCCTCAGTGGCTCGGCGGCCCTGCTCGCCCGCGAATACAAGGCCGGGCGGCTGGACAGCATCCGCCTGGCGCGGCTGGAATCGACGCTGGTGGACCTGTCCAACGCCCAAGGCGGCATGGAGCGTATCGCCAACACGCCGCTGCCCTACCCTTACGTGTACTTTCCGCGGCTGTTCATCTCGGTGTTCTGCCTGATCGTGCCAGTGGGCCTGGTCGAGTCGCTGGGCTGGTTCACGCCACTGGCGTCTACCGTGGTGGGGTTCATGCTGCTCGCCATCGAGCGGATCGGCACCGACCTGCAGAGCCCGTTCCGCTTCAGTGAACACCAGATCCAGATGGACGCCATTTGCGAGACCATCGAGCGCAACCTGGAGTCGATGCAACGTGAAGCGCAGTGCGGGGAGTTAGGCGCTGAGGCGTTCAGGCCCGCACATAACGCTGGCGCATGACATCACTGAATACGTCCACCAACAGCACCAGGACCAGCATGGCCAGGATCACCGTGCTAGCCTGGGCCTCCTGGAACAGGCTCAGCGTGGTGTAGAGCATCTGCCCCAGCCCCCCTGCGCCAACGAGGCCAAGCACACTGGCCATACGGATGTTGTTTTCCCAGCGGTACAGGCTGTAAGCCAGCAACTGCGGCCACAGGTTGGGCAAGGTGCCGAAGCAGAACGCCGCCAGTTGCCCGCCACCTTGCAGGCGGATCGCCGCCGCCGGCTCGGCCGGGGTATTTTCCAATGCCTCGGCGTACAACCGGCCAAGCACACCTGCCGTGTGCAGTGCCAGTGCAAGCGTCCCGGCATTGGGGCCAAGCCCTGCGGCCAGTACCATCAGCGCCGCCCATACCAGCTCGGGAATGGCCCGCAGGGCATTGAGCAGCAGGCGCGCCGAAGCCTGCAGCGGCCAACCGAAACGCCCCGCGGCGGGCAATGCCAACAGCATGCCCAGCACCATTGCCAGCAGCGTACCCAGCCCGGACATGGCCAGGGTTTCCAGGGCACCGCGCGCCACCGCTTGCAAATGTTCGGGGGTAACGTCCGGCTGCAGAAAACGCCCGGCATACTCGGCCATCTGCCCCAGCCCGCCGTTACCCACCAGCGCCTGCAGGTCCAGGTCCAGGTAGCTGAACGAGGCGACTACCGCGCCAACCAGGGCAGCCATCACCAGCAGATTGATCACGCGGCTCATGCCAACCGCCCCCGCAGGAAGCGGCTGAGCAGGTCCGCCAGCAGCACCAGGCCAAAGAAGGCGAGCAGCATGCTCGCCACCTCACCGCCTGCGAACATGCGCATCGACAGGTCGATCTGCTGGCCCAGCCCCCCCGCACCCACGAAACCCATCACCACCGAGGCGCGCACCGCGCACTCCCAGCGGTAAACGGTATACGACACAAGCTCGGTCCCAGCACTGGGCAGGATGCCGTAGAAGAAGGCGGTCAGCCGGCCACTGCCCGCTTGCAGCAGGGCATGCGCCGGGCGCTGGTCGACCGACTCGAAAATTTCGGCATAGACCTTACCGAGCATGCCGCTGTAGGTGATGGCGATGGCCAGCACCCCCGCCGTTGGCCCCAGCCCTACCGCGCGCACGAACAGCAACGCCCAGACGACCTCGGGGACACTGCGCAGGAAAATCAACAGCCCCCGCACCGGCATCCTGAGCAGGCGGGACCAAGCGCCGGAACGGCCGCCGCGAGAGGCTGCGCGCAACGACAAGGCGCGGCTGGCCAGCAAGCTGGCCGGGACTGCCAGCAGCAGCGCAAGCACCATGCCGGCAGTGGCCACCGCCAACGTCTGCAGGGTCGCCTCGTAGAGCAATTTGAGGAACTCGCCATCATGCGCCGGCGGCCAGAAGGCGCTGGTGAAGCTGGCGATCTGCTGGCGGTTTTCCGCTTGCAGCAGCACACCCGGGTTCAGCTCGCTCAACTGCGCCCCAGGCCACAGCAGGGCCAGCGCAACCAGGGCGACGAACAGGCGCGGCACCAATGCCGGATCCCGGGCGCTGGCCTTCAGCATCGCGGAATCTGCACAGCCAAGGTCGGCGCCTGGGGCAGTGGCGACCCCAACTGCTCGTTGGCGTAAAGCGCATCGAGCATCTGCTCGGTCACAGCCTCGGCAGAGCAGTCGAACGCCACCCTGCCCTCACGAATGCCGATAACCCGCGGGAAATGCGCCAAGGCCAGGTCCACTGCATGCAGGCTGGCTACCAGCGTCACGCCGTGAGCTTGAGCATGGCGGTTGAGCAGGGCCAGACTGTGCTCGGCCAGCACGGGGTCCATCGCTGACACCGGCTCATCGGTCAGCAGTACCTCGGGCCGCTGATACAGCGCGCGCGCAATGCCGACGCGCTGCAACTGGCCCCCGGAAAGCTGCCCGCACTGGACGAACAGCTTTTCCGCCAAGCCCAGTTCGGCCAGCACCTGGCGTGCCCCCTGCACATCGGTGGGGTACACGAGGTTGAGCAACGAACGTAACGTACCCCACTGCCCCAGACGCCCGGCCAGCACCGCAGTCACCACCCGCTGGCGAGGCGGCAAGGGCGGCGCCTGATGTACCAGGCCGACCCTGGCGCGCAGCCGCTGGCGAGCCTTTGCCGACAACGCCCAAGGCTGCTCACCCAACAAATCCAGGCGCCCTGCGCTGGGCTGTACGGCCGTGGCCATCAGGTGCAGGAGGCTGGATTTGCCGGCCCCTGAAGGGCCGATGATCGCAACACGCTCACCCTGGGTGATACGCACAGACACCGAGTCAAGCGCGCGAACCTGGCCGTGACGCAGCCCCGCGTCGAGCAGCGTGATAGTCACTTGAGCAGGCCGGCCTCACGTGCCGCCTGCTCGGTGCCCTGATAGTTCTCAGGCTTGGTTTCGATGAAACGGCTGGCGGCCTGCAGGTCGAGGATCTTCTTGTGCTCCGGGTTCGAAGGGTCCAGGGCGAGGAAGGCTTGCTTGATCTTGTCTTTGAGCGCTGGGTCCATGTTGCCGCGCACGGTCCAGTTGTAGTCATAGTAGGTCGGGGTGGTCGCAAACACCTTGACCTTGCTGGTATCGACCTTGCCGGCATCGACCAGCTTCTGCCAGACGCTGGCGTTGAGCACGCCAGCATCGACCTTGCCGGCCTGGACCCAGGCCACGGTTGCGTCGTGGGCTCCGGAGTAGGCGACGCGGCTGAAGTAGCCCTCAGGCTTGATGTTGTCTTGCTTGAGCATGAAGTAGCGCGGCATCAGGCTGCCAGAGGTGGACGAAATCGAACCGAAGGCGAAGGACTTGCCCTTGAGGTCGGCCAGGCTCTTCACCTGCGGGTTGGCGGTGATGAACTTGGAGGTGAATTGGGCATCCTGCTCACGCTGCACCAGAGGCGTGGCGGTCGGGTCTTTGAGGTGCACCTGAACGAAGGTGAAACCACCCAGCCAGGCGAGGTCCAGACGGTCGCTGGCCAGCGATTCAACCACTGCCGGGTAGTCGGCCACCGGCACGAACTTCACCTGCATGCCCAGTTGCTGGGACAGGTATTTGCCCAGCGGCTCGAACTTGCGCAGCAGCTCGGTCGGCGCTTCGTCGGGAATGGCACTGACTCGCAAGGTGTCAGCGGCCTGCGCTACAACGGCACAGCAGGACATCACGAGGCCGGCGGCGAGCGCCAGAGGGCGTTTGAGCATGGGATTCTCCGGTTCAATAGCGGGGAAAGTGCCAGCGATAGGCAGACGGAGATGGATTATAAGTGGCACGGACGCAAAGGCCAGCTTTGCTACAATCGCCCATCACGAAAAATGAGGTGCGTAATGAGCGAGCCGATTCGCCTGACCCAATACAGCCATGGTGCTGGCTGTGGCTGCAAGATCTCCCCCAAGGTGCTGGATGTGATCCTGGCCGAAAGTGGCGTCCAGGCCCAGGACCAGAACCTGTGGGTCGGCAACGCATCGCGCGATGATGCCTCCGTGTACGCCCTGGATGAAGAGCGTGGCGTGGTTTCCACCACCGACTTCTTCATGCCCATCGTCGATGACCCCTACGACTTCGGCCGCATCGCCGCCACCAACGCCATCAGCGACATCTACGCCATGGGCGGCGACCCGTTGATGGCCATCGCCATCCTCGGCTGGCCGGTCAACGTGCTGCCGCCCGAAGTGGCGCGCGAGGTGATTCGCGGTGGCCGCGCCGTGTGCGCCGAAGCCGGCATCCCCCTGGCCGGCGGGCATTCGATCGATGCCCCCGAGCCGATCTTCGGCCTGGCTGTCACCGGCGTGGTCAGCAAGCGCCACCTCAAGCGCAATGACACCGCGACAGTGGGTTGCCGCCTGTACCTGACCAAGCCCTTGGGCATCGGCATCCTCACCACCGCCGAGAAAAAGGCCAAGCTGCGCGAACAGGACCAGGGCCTGGCCCGCGACTGGATGTGCACGCTCAACACCCCCGGCAGCCGCTTTGGCAAGCTCGACGGTGTCAAGGCGATGACCGACGTGACCGGTTTCGGCCTGCTCGGCCACCTGGTCGAATTGGCCGAGGGCAGCGGGCTGACCGCACACCTGGACTACGCCGCCGTTCCGCGCCTGCCGGGCATCGAGCACTACATGGCCGAGGGCTGCATCCCCGGCGGTACCCTGCGCAACTTCGACAGCTACGGGCACAAGATCGGTGCGCTGACCGACGATCAGAAGCACCTGCTGTGCGACCCGCAAACCAGTGGCGGCCTGCTGGTGGCGGTCACCCCCGAAGGCGAGCAGGCGTTCCTTGCCGTCGCCGCAGAACTGGGCCTGGACCTTGCGCCGATCGGCCTGCTGGCTGAGCGACAGAGCCACGCAGTCGAGGTGAACTGATGCGCCACGACTGCACCGACTTCCGCCAGTTGTTCCTCAACGATGTACCGATGATGGACATGCGTGCGCCCGTCGAATTTGCCAAGGGCGCCTTCCCCGGCGTGGTCAATCTGCCGCTGATGACCGACCAGGAGCGGCAAAAGGTCGGTACCTGCTACAAGCAGCAGGGCCAGGCCGCCGCCATCACCCTTGGCCATCAACTGGTCAGCGGCACCCTCAAGCGCGAGCGCCTGCACGCCTGGGCCAGCTTTGCCAAGGCCCACCCCGATGGCTACCTCTACTGCGCCCGCGGCGGCCTGCGCTCGCTGATCGTTCAGCAGTGGCTGCGCGACGAAGCGGGCATCGCCTACCCGCGTATCAAGGGTGGCTATAAAGCCCTGCGCACGTTCCTGCTGGAAACAACCCAGCAGGCCGTGGAGCAATGCGATTTCGTTCTGCTCGGCGGCCTGACCGGCACTGGCAAGACCGATGTGCTGCACCAGCTGAGCAACGTGATCGACCTTGAAGGGCATGCCAACCATCGAGGTTCGAGCTTCGGCAAACGTGCCACCGGGCAGCCGGCGCAGATCGATTTCGAGAACAAGCTGGCCATCGACGTGCTGAAAAAACGCGCCCGCGGTATCGAGCAATTCGTGCTGGAGGACGAGGGCCGTATCGTCGGGAGCTGCACCGTGCCGCTGGAGCTGTACCAGGGTATGCAGCAGTACCCATTGGTATGGCTGGAGGACAGCTTCGAAAACCGTGTGGAACGCATTCTGCGCGACTACGTGGTTAACCTGTGCGCCGAATTCGTCGCGCTCCATGGCGAAGAACTCGGGCGCCGGCTGTTCGCTGAGCGCCTGTTACAAAGCATGAGCAACATCCACAAGCGCCTGGGTGGCGAGCGCTGTCAGCGCCTGTCAGAGATCATGCGCCTGGCGCTGGATGAGCAGCAGCGCACCGGGGGTATCGATTTACACCGGGGGTGGATCGAGGGGTTGCTGAAGGAATACTACGACCCGATGTATGCCTACCAGCGTGATGCCAAGGCGCAGCGGATCGAGTTTGCAGGGGATGCTGTGGAGGTGCGCGAGTACCTCAAGGCTCGCCATCGCTAGGGCCGCTTTGCGGCCCATCGCCGGCAAGCCGGCCACAGGGACCGCGTCAGCTTCTAGGCATTTCTAAAAGCCGGCGCAATCCATGTGTGCTGGCTTGCCAGCGATGGGGCCCGCAGGAGCGACATCATTGCCCGGGGCTTAGCACCCGCTCCAGTTCTGCCGCCCGCTCGCGGGTCATGTCCATCATGCACATCCCGCCCTCCAGCTGGGCCATCGTGCCGCCGCTGGCTTGCACGTGGAATTTGCAGTTGCCATCCCGGTAAGCGATCCACTGGCGCTGAACATCGCGCAAGCGCTTCTTAGGCCCCGCCTCGAGCTTGCCCATCAGTTGTTTGTAAGCCCGGTTCAACCGCGCGTCCTGCAGCTGGGTCTCGGCCTGGATGCAACTGCTCATCGCCACCGTACTGGAAGCCTTGTCCATGCACTGGGTGTAGCTCGGCGAGTTGTCCTCGGCCATCGCCACAGGCATGCAGCAAGCCAAGCCCAACCCCATCAAAAACTGCTTGTTCATCACCCTCTCCTGGTCAATTTCAAAACGCCTGCGGCTGCTCGGGAGGCATCAGTACCTTGCCCGGCACAAAACGCAGCGACGGCATTTGCGTGGCGGCATACACCGCCAGTGCCAGTGCTGCAATCAACGCAACGTCCAGCCAGCGCCAACCCGGCATGTCTTGTGCGCCTTGCGCCTTCCAGACATGCCATGCCTGCCCGGCGCAGAACACCACGATAGATGCCAGCCAAAGGTAAAAACCCGCACCAAAGCCAATGCGGTCCTGAAACGCGTAGCTGATGTTATCCGGCAGCCGTTCGATGCCAAAACTGCTCGCCGCCAGGTACAGCGCGGCCAACCCGGCGACCAGCGCCAAACGCCGAAAACGCCGATGGGCAAGGACTGCGACTGCCAGCAGCGGGTTGGCAAACCACTGGAACAGACCGAACGGAACACCCCAAGGCCCGTACAGCAACATCTGCAAGGCCGGCATGTGCCTGCCGGCGCTCATCAGCGCGCCATCGAAACACAGGCCGAGCAAATACAGGGCAAGGCTGAACGTGACGTAGAAAGCCGTCATGCAACAGGTGGCTCGAGCAACAACCCGTAAATGCCCGAGTCGGACAACTCACCCGCCACGCACCAGCGTGCGCGCAATGTGCCTTCAAGGACGAAACCCTGACGTTCCAGCGTGCGTGCCGAACCATTGTTGCGGGGGTCGATCTCTGCCTCCAGGCGACGCATGTGCAGGGTATGGGCGAGGTAGTCGATGAAGCAGGTCAGCGCCTCGTCCATGTACCCCCTGCCCTGCACCGCGCTGGCCAGGCAGTAGCCAATCTCGCCACGGCGGGAGGTGTCGTCGATGTTGAACAGCTGGACCATGCCAATCAGCTCGCCAGTGTCACGGCGGTACATGCCCAGCTTGAGCTGGTCACCATTGGCATAGGCCTCCCGGTCGGCAGCCAAGGCGCTTTGTGCCTCGGCCAGGTCCTGCCAGGGGGCATGGTGCCAGTAACGCATGACCTCGGGGTCGGCCATGATCGTCAGCCATTGCTGGGCATCGGCGTGGCGCATCGGGCGCAGCTGCAGACGCGGGCTGTCGAGGCAGAGGTCGGTGGGGAAACTTCGGGGTGGGGTCACGCCGCATCTCCTGTCCATTGCTGGGGAGATGACAGTTTAACGTCATGTGGGAGGGCTGGGGCATGCTTGGCGTATCAGCCTGTGCTGGAGACTGAGCGCCGCGCGGGCGGCGCCCACTCTCAAGAGCGCTGCAGCACCCTTGGCCAACACGCTTCAGGCACCGCGGTTCAACCCCACCTCCATGTCATTGATCAGCGCCTTGGCCATGGCACTCAGGATGCGCGCGGCGCTGCCGGCAACGAGGTTTCCCTCCATCTCCGCTTCCTCACTCAAATGCCGAATGCAGCCAAGCAGAACAGAAAGTTCGTCAAACGCGTGATCGAGCGGCACGCCCGGCTGGATGGCATACAGCCCGAGAAAGGTCTCTCGACCCGCCGTGGTTCGCGCTTTGAGGTCATCACTCATGCTCCCTCTCCAGCGTGGTCATGTGGCTGAAAAGGGCCCGCAGAAGATCGGTGAGGATGCCCATGTTGTCCAGCACCACCCTGCGTTGGTCTTCGCCCACGGTGCTGAGGTAGAGCTCGATGGTGCTCGAAAGGCTATCCATGAGCGCGGCGGCGTGAGCCTTGGCGTCTTCAAGGGAAAGGTCGGCGATTATCGTGATGTAGGGAATGGGGCAGCTGTCGGGGGGATCGGGAACGAGCTTTTTCATAGTCACTTCTCTCGGTAGAGGCTTCAGAAGCAACCACTCACATCCTTCTCACAGATTGGGTGGCAGCCATGCGCGAGGTGAGAAGACCGTGTCCGAGATCACCACGGCCAGACCGAAGCCTGCACGCGCACAGCTGCCATATCTGGCAAGCGATCTCAAACTACAGGCTTCTCACACCCGGTCGCAAAACCACAGCGACCGCGAAAAGTTACCTATGAGGTACAGGCTTGCCTATCAGACGGCATCCGACAGGGCTCGTAAGATAATTCGCCAAGCCCGTCTTTCTGAAGCATTTGGTTTCAGATTCAGAAACTTCTTACAACGGCCTGCGGCAGTTACGCCGCAGGCCGCCGCAAAGGGCTCAAGCCACCTCGGCCCCATCATCCGGCCAATGCGGCTCATTGGCCCCCGGTGGCGTCAGCGGTGGCAAGCCATAAGCAGCACGTGCATCGTCGCAACTGGGGTTGTGCACGCCGCCCTCCCACGATGCTTCAAACTCACGGCAAGGGCTGGAACGGTTGGCGTAGATGGTGCACGCCACTTCGCTGCCGATTTCGCCCTTGAGGCTGACGCAACGGCAGGGCTTGGCATCGGTGCCGATCATGGCTACCCGGGTTGGGTTGATCTGCACCACCAGGTCATCGGGCACAAGGCCACCGGCTGACTGGCATTCGCCCCAGAAGAAGGACACACGGAAGTACCCGCAGCAGGCGCCGCAGTCAAGGCAAGGGTTGTATTCGGACATGATGGCACGGAAGGGGAAGGTTATTGTTATCGGGGCTGGCCCGCGGCGCCATTTGTAATCGAAGCCAGGTCGGCTGAGAAGAGGGGCAATGAAAAATAGTTTGCCGCCGATCCGGCAAACATCAGGGGCCGCATCGCGGCCCCTGAAACTGCGCTATTTGCGGCTCAGGCCATCAGCCCGGAACATCTGCCGGATGCCCCGGATCGCCTGGCGAATCCGGTCCTGGTTCTCGATCAGGGCGAAGCGCACGTGGTCATCACCGTAATCGCCAAAACCGATACCCGGCGAGACACACACCTTGGCTTCAGCCAGCAGCTTCTTGGCAAACTCCAGCGACCCCAGGTGGGCGTACTGCTCGGGGATCTTGGCCCAGACATACATCGACGCCTTGGGGTTCTCGACCATCCAGCCCAGCTCGTGCAGGCCTTTGACCAGCAGGTTGCGGCGCTGGCGGTACTGTTCGGCGATGTCGCGCACGCATTGCTGGTCGCCTTCCAGCGCGGCGATGGCCGCCACCTGCAGCGGGGTGAAGGTGCCGTAGTCGTGGTAGCTCTTGATCCGCGCCAGGGCGCTGACCAACTCAGGGTTGCCCACCATGAAGCCGATCCGCCAGCCAGCCATGTTGTAGCTCTTGGACAAGGTGAAGAATTCCACCGCAATGTCCTTGGCCCCCGGCACCTGCATGATCGAGGGCGCCTTCCAGCCGTCGTAGACGATATCGGCGTAGGCCAGGTCGTGCACCACCAGCACGTCGTACTGCTTGGCCAAGGCCACCACGCGCTCGAAGAAGTCCAGCTCTACGCACTGGGCAGTAGGGTTGGACGGGAAGCCCAGGATCATCATCTTCGGCTTGGGGATGGACTCGCGGATCGCCCGCTCCAGCTCGTTGAAGAAGTCGACACCGGGCACCAGCGGTACCGAACGCACCTGGGCACCGGCGATCACTGCGCCGTAGATGTGGATCGGGTAGCTCGGGTTGGGCACCAGCACCGTGTCGCCTTGATCGAGCGTGGCGAGCATCAGGTGGGCCAGGCCCTCCTTGGAGCCGATGGTGACGATGGCTTCGCTGTCCGGGTCGATGTCGACCTCGTAGCGCTGCTTGTACCAGTTGGAAATCGCCCGACGCAGGCGCGGGATGCCGCGAGAGGTGGAATAGCCGTGGGTGTCTTCACGCTGGGCAACCTGTACCAGCTTCTCGACGATGTGCGGCGGCGTCGCGCCATCAGGGTTGCCCATGCTCAGGTCGATGATGTCCTCACCACGGCGGCGGGCAGCCATCTTGAGCTCGGCAGTGATGTTGAAGACATACGGGGGGAGACGATCGATGCGCGCGAAGCGGCGCGGCGAACCTTGGTCGGCCATGGTTTCCTCTACGAAACGTAAGCGCCCGGAACCGTCCGAGCGACGCTGGCCGCTGCGGCGGCCTGATTCAGAAGATAGTGCCGAGCAGGCGTATGTGTAAAGGATAATTTCCTGATTACTTAGAACTTTTCAGGCTTATTCTTTGAATTACCAGGATTTCATTGTTTGCACTGCCCTCTTCCAAGCTAAAGCCACTCACACGGTTGCCGTTTGCCCCCCAAAGAGGCCAGCACTGACTGACACCCATAAAAAAACCCTGGCACCAAGGCCAGGGTTTTTGATGTTGCAGGCGACTGTATCAGCGCGCGTAGGTCATCAGCACGTCCGCGGCAGTCTGGCTGTCCACCGACATCATCACGCTCAGGGCGGTGACGGTGAGGATGGAGAAGCCAAATACCTTGCGGGCCCACTTGCTGTCGTCCTCGGCCTTGTAACCACCCCAGGCCATGTACAGCCAGTACAGGCCCATGGCTGCTGCCACGGCCAGGTAGCCGAGGCCGGCGTAACCGCCGAGGGTGAGCATCAGGGTAGCGAGCACGAAGGCCAGCACGTACAGCACGATCTGCTTCTTGGCCGCAAGAATACCGCGCGCCACCGGCAGGACCGGAATGTTGGCAGCGCTGTAATCCTTGAAGCGGAAGATGGCGATCGCGAAGCTGTGCGGCATCTGCCACAGGCTGAACATCACCAGCAGGGTCACTGCCGCCAGGTCGAAGCTGTTGCTGACGGCGCAGTAGCCGATCACCGGAGGCATGGCACCGGACAGGCTGCCGACCAAGGTGCCGTGCACCGATTTGCGCTTCAGCCAGAGGCTGTAGAAACCGACGTAGACGATGAACCCGATCAGCGCGCAGAACGCCGACAGCGGGTTGGCCTGGACATACAGCAGGCTGAAGCCCGCCACCCCGAGGAGGGTGGCGTAGACCAGCGCGAGGGTCAGCGACATGCCGCCCTGGACCATGACGCGGTTCTTGGTGCGTTCCATCTTGATATCGATGTCGCGGTCGATGCAGTTGTTGAACACGCAACCGGACGCAACCACCAGGGACGTACCTATTACCACCGCCAGGAACAGGGCGAAGTCTACATGGCCCTTCGAGGCAAGGAAGAAACCGCCTGCCACGGAAAGCACGTTACCGAAAATGATCCCCGGTTTGGTGATTTGGATAAAGTGCTTAACGGACATGCAGTCTTACCTCACTTGGCCATCATTTCGTAGTGGATGCTGAACATGATCCACAGCGACAGGCCGACCAGCAGTGCAATCACCATGGTGGTGAACAGGAACGTCGACACGTTGGAACGCTGCTCTTTCGAGCGGTCCATGTGCAGGAAGTACACGAGGTGCACTACCACCTGGATGACGGCCATGGCCACCACGATCAGGACGGTCAGGTTCTTCGGCAGGCTCGGGTACATCACCAGGCCGAACGGGATCGCGGTCAGGATGATCGACAGTACAAAGCCGATCATGTAGGACTTCACGCTACCGTGGTTACCTTCGTGATGAGTGTCGTGTGCGTTAGCCATTACAGAACCCCCAGCAGGTAGACGACGGTGAATACGCAGATCCAGACCACGTCCAGGAAGTGCCAGAACAGGCTCAGGCAGCTCATGCGGGTCTTGGCGGTCGGCGTGATGCCGTGCTTGTTGATCTGGTACATCATGATTGCCATCCAGATCAGGCCGGCGGTCACGTGCAGGCCGTGGGTGCCTACCAGGGCGAAGAAGCCCGACAGGAAGCCACTGCGCTGCGGGCCGTAGCCCTCAACGATCAGGTGATGGAACTCGTAGATTTCCATCGCGATGAACGCAGCACCGAACAGGAAGGTCACTGCCAACCAGCCCAGCACGCCTGCTTTCTTGCCGTCGAACATCTTCAGCATGGCGAAGCCGAAGGTGATCGAGGACAGCAGCAGGAACAGTGTTTCTACAGCTACGAAATCGAGCTGGAAGATGTCATGACCCGACGGGCCGCCGGCAAAACTGCCGGACAGCACCGCGTAGGTGGCGAAGAGCGACGCAAACAGGATGCAGTCGGTCATCAGGTACAGCCAGAAACCGAGTACGGTCATCTGGCCCGAGTCGTGGTGGTGATCGTCGTGCCCATGGTCGTGACCATGAGCATCGCCGTGGATTACTTGACTGGACATTGATTACACCCGCTCAAACGATTCGACACGTGCGCCGGCAGGCAGAGCACCTGCTTTGGCCAGCGCTTTCATGCGCTCGCCTTCGATGCGCGCCACTTCTTCGGCCGGAACCATGTAGCCCTGGTCGTCACGCGCAGCGTGGCGAACGAAGACAGCGATGGTCGCAACCAGGCTCGCACCCACCAGCCACCAGATGTGCCAGATGAAGGCGAAGCCGAAGACGGTCAGGAACAGGCCCATGAACAAGCCGGTAGCAGTGTTGCTCGGCATGTGGATGGCTTCGTACTTGGCCGGAGCCTTGTACGCAACACCGGCTTCCTTGGCTTCGTGCCAGCAGTCCAGACCAACTTTCTCAGGCATGTGAGCGAAGTTGTAGAACGGAGGTGGCGACGAAGTCGACCATTCCAGGGTACGGCCGCCCCATGGGTCGCCGGTCACGTCCAGGTTCTGGTTGCGGTCGCGGACCGAAACGTAGATCTGGATCAGCTGGCAAGCGATACCGAACAGGATCAGCACGGCGCCGGCGACGGCAACGTACAGGTAGGGTTCCCACAGCGGGTTGTCGGAGTGGTTCAGACGACGGGTCATGCCCATGAAGCCCAGGGCGTACAGCGGCATGAACGCTACGTAGAAGCCCGAGATCCAGAACCAGAAGGCAGCTTTGCCCCACTTCTCGTTCAGGGTGAAGCCGAAGGCTTTCGGGAACCAGAAGGCGAAGCCGGCAATGTAGCCGAATACCGCACCACCGATGATCACGTTGTGGAAGTGGGCGATCACGAACAGGCTGTTGTGCAGCACGAAGTCAGCACCTGGAACAGCCAGCAGAACGCCGGTCATGCCACCGATGGAGAAGGTGATCATGAAGCCCAGGGTCCACATCATCGGTGCGGTGAAGCGCACACGGCCCTGGTACATGGTGAACAGCCAGTTGAACAACTTCACACCGGTCGGAATGGAGATCAGCATCGTCGCCAGGCCGAAGAAGGTGTTGACGCTGGCGCCGGCACCCATGGTGAAGAAGTGGTGCAGCCATACGGCGAAGCCCAGGATGGCGATCGCGCCCGATGCGTAGATCATCGAGTGGTGGCCGAACAGACGCTTGCCGGAGAAGGTCGAAGTCACTTCCGAGAACACGCCGAAGGCCGGCAGGATCAGGATGTAAACCTCAGGGTGACCCCACGCCCAGAACAGGTTGACGTACATCATCGGGTTCCCACCAAGCTCGTTGGTGAAGATGTGGAAGTCCAGATAACGGTCAACAGTCAGCAGTGCCAGTGCAGCGGTCAGGATCGGGAAGGAAGCGACGATCAGCACGTTGGCCCAGGTGCAGGTCCAGGTGAAGATCGGCATGTCCATCAGTTTCATGCCAGGTGCGCGCATCTTCATCACGGTGACGAGGAAGTTCACACCGGTAAGCGTCGTACCCAATCCGGATAGCTGTAGCGCCCAGATATAGTAATCGACACCCACCCCAGGGCTGTACTGAATGCCCGCGAGCGGCGGATAGGCAACCCAGCCGGTCTTGGCGAATTCACCAACGCCCAGCGAGATGTTGACCAGCAGCACGCCTGCCAGCAGCAGGTAGAAGCTCAGGGAGTTCAGGAACGGGAAGGCAACGTCACGTGCACCGATCTGCAGAGGAACCGCCAGGTTCATCAGGCCGGTGAAGAACGGCATCGCCATGAAGATGATCATGATCACACCGTGAGCGGTGAAGATCTGGTCATAGTGTTCAGGCGGCAGGTAGCCTTCGGAGCCGCCGGTAGCAGCAGCCAGCTGGGTACGCATCATGATGGCGTCGGCAAAGCCGCGCAGCAGCATGACCATCGCGACGATGATGTACATCACCCCGATTTTCTTGTGGTCGACCGTGGTCAGCCACTCGGTCCACAAGTAGGTCCACTTGCGGAAATAGGTGATAAGACCGACGACAGCGATACCACCGAGCGCGATCATGGCAAGCGTCACCATGACTATCGGCTCGTGATAGGGTATCGCCTCCAGGCTTAATTTACCGAACATCTCTTACTCCTCTGCACCGGCAGCTGGTTGCATACTCGATTCCACACCCTTGGTAGTGGCCAGATCTTTGCTGCCTGCTTCTTCGTGGCTCGGACGACCGCGGTTCATGCCTTCGTACTTGTCGACGATGATCTGGAACTGGTCAGGCGAGGCCTCGCTATACAGCGCGACTGGGTTGTTTTCGCTTGGTTTGGCCAAGGCGTCGTATTCGGCCTTGTCCAGCTTCTTCGGCGACTGCTTGACCTCGGCGACCCACTTGTCGAAGTCTTCCTGGGAGGTTGCAGTGGCCTTGAATTTCATGCCGGTGAAGCCAGCACCGCTGTAGTTGGCGCTGATACCGTCAAACACGCCGTTTTCGTTGGCGATCAGGTGCAGCTTGGTGGTCATGCCGGCCATGGCGTAGATCTGACCGCCCAGGCCCGGGATGAAGAACGAGTTCATCACGGCGTCGGAGGTGACGCGGAAGTTGACCGGGGTGTTAGCCGGGAAGACGATCTTGTTGACCGTGGCGATGCCTTGTTCCGGGTAGATGAACAGCCACTTCCAGTCCAGTGCGACCACGTCGATCTGAATCGGCTTCACGTCCGAATCCAGTGGACGGTAGGGGTCCAGCTTGTGGGTGGACTTGTAGGTGACATAACCCAGGGCAATGATGATCAGGATCGGGATGATCCACACCGCAGCCTCGATCTTGGTCGAGTGCGACCAATCTGGGGTGTAGGTGGCCGCCTTGTTGGAAGCACGGTACTTCCAGGCGAACGCCACGGTCATGATGATGACCGGGATCACCACCAGCAGCATCAGGCCGGTAGCGATGAGGATGAGGTTCTTTTGCTCAATGCCGACCTGACCTTTCGGGTCGAGCAGGGTCCAGTTGCACCCGCTGAGTAAAAGCATGCCTAAAAAGGGCAATATGCCAAACAGTCTGGGGTAACGCTTTTTACTCATCTCACGACCTCTAGATCAGCTTGCTTCAATGCAATTTGTGTTTTGGTAGCCAACACTTCGTCCTGCCAAGTGAGGCATTTCGCGCCCGAATACGCTCCTGCCTGGGGCCCGACTGCAGGACCTTGGCTCAAGCGTGTTAGCGGTGCTTATGGTTTCGTAGGCAACAGGCCTGTACTTCAGACCAAGTCCGTTTGGTGCGGGAAAACGCGGAGGGGTATCCGCCCGGTATCGCCGCTGGGCGAAACTTGACGAAGTCAGCAAAAGAAAGCGCTGGGGCTTCCTTCAATCCTGCGACTCGCAAGCAGTGCCGAACGGAAATTGGGGGCGATTGTAGTGAGGTCGCCAACCCTTGACTATGACTTATTGAGCAACAGTCTTTTACAGAATGCGTAACAATAGTGGTTGGAAATTCAACTTCGCGACAGTTTGTCGCACCCCGCTTGATAGGCCTCAAACCCGCGTCCTGCAAGGCTTTGTGGTTGATCTGGATCAAGCGGTGGGCGACTTTTCCCTCTTCTCTGTGGGTGCAAAAGACCACAGCAAAATCGGGACTTATGTCTAAGGCTGGCGCCTGTTGCGATAGATGCCCAGCGGTACCAGGATGGCCGTCAGCACGAACGCCATCAGTGCCCATTGCGCCAGGGACAAGCCGAGGATCGGCGGGTATGGCGTGCTGCAGAACCCGTCGACCTGGAAGGCGAGCGGCCAGAGCTTGGCCAGCGGCAGGTCGTCGACGATCGGCTGCAGGGTGTCGATACCGCAACTGACCATGGGGTTGGCGAGTATATACACATGGTTGCCGGCCGCAACGATTCCGCCAATGGCGCTAAGCACCACCAGCCCCTCGAACAGCGTGAGGCTGCGCCGGCCGGGCATCGCGGCGGCGATGAAGGCAAACACGGCGATGAACAGCAGGGCATAGCGTTGCAGGATGCACAGCGGGCAGGGCGCTTCGCCGAGCACCACCTGCATGTACAAAGCGCCACCGATCAGGGCGAGACAGATCACCCCCAGTAGCACCAGAAAGCGCCGTTCCCGATTCAGGCGCGATGTTTGTTCGTTCATTGCCGGTTCCTTCGATGGATAGGGGCAGCGTGGTCCACCTGCCTGGCGCGATTCTACACGCAGGTCTGACCGTTAGCGTGTCGAGGAAGCGGCAAGACAGCACTGCGAGGGCTATCCGGAGTGGGCTTGAGACCGGCGGGCGTGCCGTCGGTTCAACGCCGGCCGGTAAAAAAGCTGCTGCCCGGATGCCGCGCAGAGGCAAGCCCCTCGACACCCGGGAGTGAAGGATACAGTGATTAAAGGACGATTAAGGATGAAAGATGGCCGGCGTGGTTCATCTTTCCTTTATAGGAGAAATCGACGATACGCCGCCGGCCCTGAGACCAGCAGCGTGCCTGGGGGGAGCCGGCTTGCCGGCGATGGGGGCAGCACGGTCAATACATCATTCCAAGGCTGCCGCTGGCCCGAAGAACTCATAGCGGCTCTGCTGCGGCGGCACGCCCAGCGCTTCCAGGTAGCGCTTGATCACCGCCATGAAGCCCTTGGGCCCAAGGAAATACGCCTCCACATCACGCTCACTCGGCATCCATTCAGCCAACAGCTCCTGGCTCAACAGCCCAACCGCATTGGCATCACGCGACCCATCATCCTCGGCATAGCAATAGAAGCGCTTGAGTTGAGGATGCTGCTTGGCCAGCCCATCCACCCACTCGCTGAAGGCATGCACCGCACCATTGCGTGCACAGTGGATGAAGTGCACCGGGCGCTGGGTCTGAAGGGCCGCCTCCAGCATCGCCAGGGTCGGCGTGATGCCCACCCCACCACTGATCAGCACCAGCGGCTTGTCACTGCTGGCAAGGGTGAAGTCGCCGGACGGCGGAAACAGTTGCAGTGTGTCACCGACCATCATTTCATGATGCAGGTAATTGGACACCTTGCCGCCCGCCTCACGCTTGACGCTGATGCGGTATTGCTTGCCATCGCACAACGCCGAGAGCGAATAATTGCGACGCTGCTCGGCGCCGTCGATGAACAATTGCAAGCCGATGTACTGGCCCGGTTCAGCCTTGAGCACCGGTTTGCCGTCCACGGGGGCGAAGTAGAACGAAACGATCTCGCTGCTTTCCTGCTCGCGGCGCACCAAGCGGAATTCGCGGGTACCGCGCCAGCCACCGACGGCCTCTTCCTTCTGTTTGTAGAGGCCTTCCTCGGCGCCGATGAGGATCTCGGCCAACTGCCCGTAGGCCGCGCCCCAGGCAGCGATCACCTCGGCAGTGGCGATGTCCTTACCGAGTACTTCCTCGATGGCCCGCAACAGGCAGCTGCCAACGATCGGATAGTGCTCCGGCAGGATCTGCAAGGCGACGTGCTTGTTGATGATCTGGCCGACCAGGCCGCCGAGCTGTTCCAGCTGGTCGATGTGCCGGGCGTACATCAGCACGCCATTGGCCAGGGCGCGCGGCTGGTCGCCACTGGCCTGATGGGCCTGGTTGAACAGTGGGCGCACCTGCGGGTACTCGCTGAGCATCAACTGGTAGAAGTGGGTAGTCAGCGCTTCTCCACCGGTTTCCAGCAGCGGGACGGTGGCTTTGATGATTGCACGTTGTTCGGCATTGAGCATTTGCAACGACTCCTGAACCAGGGGCTTGGAAAGGTTGCATGTGCAGTATCAGTATTCGTGCCAAACTTTAATTCCATAAAGATCAAGCACTTATACTATTTGATGTCAAAAAGACCAGCCGCGGAGTATAGTCATTTAGACCAACAGGAGTCCTTATGACCGCAAAGCCGTTGCTCACCGCCCTGCTCCCCTTGGTCAGCGACCTGTCCCGCGACCTGCCCGACCAGGAACGCTACCGCCGCCTGCTGCAAGCCATGCGCGGCCTGCTACCCTGCGATGCCGCTGCGCTGTTGCGGCTGGATGGCGAATGGCTGGTGCCACTGGCGGTCGACGGGCTGTCTGCCGATACCCTGGGCCGGCGCTTCAAAGTGAGCGAGCATCCGCGCTTCCAGGTGCTGCTCAGCCGCGCCGAGCCCACGCGCTTCCCCAGCGATTCCCAGTTGCCCGACCCCTATGACGGGCTGGTCAATGCCCACGACGTCGACCTTCACGTGCATGACTGCATGGGCTGCCCGCTGATGGTCGACGAGCGCCCCTGGGGCCTGGTGACGCTCGATGCCCTCACCCCTGGCCAGTTCCAGAGCCTGGAGCTGGATGCCCTGCAGGCTTTCGCCAGCCTGGCAGCCGCCACGGTCACGGTGGCCGAACGCATCGAACACCTGGCCCTGCGCGCCGAGGATGAGCACCAGCGCGCCGAGATCTACCGCCAGGCCAGCGGCCAGGGCAAAGAGCTGATTGGCCAAAGCCCGGCGCACAGGCGCCTGCTGGACGAAATACGCCTGGTCGGCGGCAGCGACCTGACGGTGCTGATCACCGGTGAAACCGGGGTGGGCAAGGAACTGGTGGCCCAGGCCCTGCACCAGGCCAGCCACCGTGCCCACAAGCCACTGATCAGCCTCAACTGCGCCGCGCTGCCCGACACGCTGGTGGAAAGTGAACTGTTCGGCCATGTACGCGGGGCCTTCACCGGCGCCCACGGTGAGCGCCGCGGCAAGTTCGAACTGGCCAATGGCGGCACGCTGTTTCTCGACGAAGTGGGCGAACTGCCGCTGGCGGTGCAGGCGAAGCTGCTGCGGGTACTGCAAAGCGGGCAACTGCAGCGTCTGGGCTCAGACCGCGAACACACAGTCGATGTGCGCCTGATCGCAGCGACCAATCGCGACCTTGCCGCCGAGGTGCGCAACGGCAACTACCGCGCCGACTTCTACCACCGCCTGAGCGTGTACCCGCTGCAGGTTCCACCCCTACGCGAGCGTGGGCGTGATGTGCTGCTGTTGGCGGGGTACTTCCTCGAACAGAATCGATCACGCCTGGGCCTGAACAGCCTGCGCCTGAGCAACGACGCGCAATCGTCGCTCCTGGCTTACGGCTGGCCCGGCAACGTGCGCGAACTGGAACACCTGATCGGCCGCTCAGCCCTCAAGGCACTGGGCCAGCACCCGGACCGGCCACGTATTCTCACACTGCAAGCCAGTGACCTGGACCTGCGTACCGAGGCGGGCGTGGTACAGGCCCCCGCCCCGGCGCCCTTGCCGGCGCCGGCGCTGGCCGAAGGTGGCTTGCGCGAGGCTGTCGACGGCTACCAACGCCAGGTGATCGATGCCTGCCTGCAGCGCCATCAGGACAACTGGGCCGCCGCCGCCCGCGAGCTCGGCCTGGACCGCGCCAACTTGAACCGCCTGGCGCGGCGCTTGGGCCTGCGCTAGACGCGTTTCGTACAAAAGGATTAACCCAGAAAGCCTCTGGTTGCTTTCCGTTGGGCTGCTATATCTCCCTTACCACCGGTAACAGGACCGTTAGACGACCGGGCTGCGTGCTACTGCACAAGCGGTTGCGCCAGCAGGATCGCTTACGCCGACCCTGTGTACCGCAATCAGCAGGGAGCCTCCATGGACAATATCGTCGTTGCCGATAAGCAAACCACCGTCGCCACCCAGAATGCCTGGGGCAATATCACGCTCAACAGCCCAGGCGTGGTGCAGATGCCCGTTGCGCCGGACCAGGTGGCAACCGTGACCCGGCGCGGTCAGGACCTGATCGTCACCCTCAAGTCTGGGGAAAAGGTCACCGTCGGCAACTTCTTTGCCGTGGACCAGGCAGGTGTGGGCAGTGACATGGTCTTCGTCGGCGAAGACGGCACCCTGTGGTACGCCAACTACGATGCCGAAGCCTTCACCGGTTTCACCTTCCAGGAAGTCGACTCGCTCGATGACCTGGTCGCCGGCATCGGCGTCGCGGGCAGCGAAACCCCAACCTGGGCGATTGCCGGGTTGAGCCTGCTGGGCGTTGGCGGCGCTGCCGCCGCCGCAGGCAGCGGCGGTGGTGGCGGTAGCAGCGGCGGCTCCGCCCCAGGTGACACCACGCCACCCGCCACACCGATCGACCTGCTGGTATCGCCCGATGGCTTGCGCCTCACCGGCCGCGGCGAAGCGGGCGCCACGGTGAACGTGCGTGATGCCGCTGGCAACCTGTTGGGCACCGGTACCGTGGACGCCGACGGCACCTTCACCGTCACCTTGAACCCACCCCAGGTCAATGGCGAAAGCCTGGACGTCAGTTTGACCGACGCGGCTGGCAACATCTCGCAGCCGGGCAACGTGACCGCGCCGGATGCAACCGCCCCCGTGGCGCCCACCGAACTGGCCGTGAACGAGCAGGGAACCACACTCACCGGCCGTGCCGAACCCGGGTCCACCGTGCAAGTGCGTGCCGCTGACGGCACCGTGCTGGGTACCGCCGTGGCAGGCGCCGACGGCTCGTTCAGCATTACCCTGCAACCCCCACAAACCGATGGACAGGCGCTGCAAGTCACTGCCAGTGACGCTGCCGGCAACACCTCACCTGCCGCAGCCATCAACGCACCCGATGACGGGGTTAGCAACCCGCCTGACACCACCCCGCCCGCGCAACCGGCCGACCTGGCTGTCAGCGCCGATGGCAGGATCGTCAGCGGCCGTGCCGAACCCGGGTCCACCGTGCAAGTGCGTGCCGCTGACGGCACCCTGCTGGGTACCGCCGTGGCAGGTGCCGACGGCCTGTTCAACGTCACCCTGCAACCCCCACAAACCGAGGGGCAGGCGCTGCAAGTCACTGCCAGTGACGCCGCCGGCAACACCTCCACTGCCGGCACCGTCAACGCGCCGGACATCGATACCGGCGGGGGTGACACCACTGCGCCGGCGCCCGCCACTGACCTGATCATCAGCGGCGATGGCCGTACCGTATCGGGGCGCGGTGAAGCAGGTGCAACGGTAACCGTAACGAACGACCAGGGGCAGGTCGTGGGCACCGGGACGGTGCAGCCTGATGGCACCTTCACCCTGCAACTGACCACGCCCGTGACCGATGGCTCGTCGCTGCAAGTGACCTTGACCGATGCCGCTGGCAACGTATCACCGACAAGCCCGCTGACGGCACCGGACCTGGTAGCCCCTGGGCAACCGACCGGGCTGACGCTCACCGACGGCCAAACGCTGACCGGCAGCGCCGAACCCGGTGCACGGGTAGAAGTGCGCGACAGCTCCGGCGACCTGATCGGCAGCGCTATCGCCGGGCCGGATGGCCGCTTCAGCCTCACCCTCGACCCTGCCCAGGCCAACGGCCAACCTTTGGCCATCACGGTCACAGATGCCGCTGGCAACAGCTCCGCACCACTGGCGTATACCGCCCCGGACATCACGCCCCCGGCACTGATCACCGGCGTGATAGTGGGCGCCGGCAGTGTCGTGATCGCGGGCCGCGGTGAAGCGGGTGCCACCGTGCAAGTGCTGGATGCCGACGGCAATGTGATCGGCAGTGGCACGGTGGCAGCCAATGGCACCTTCCTGGTCGAACTGGATGCTCCGGTGGTGGCGGGCGAAAGCATCGTGCTGGTGCAAACCGACGCTGCCGGCAATGCATCGCCTGAGCTGAGCATCACCGTGCCGCAGACGCCCGTACCGGAAGGCCCGGCCGGGCTGGTGGTGGCCCCCGATGGCTCGTCCGTCAGCGGCACGGCGCCTGCAGGCAGCTTTGTCGAAGTGCGCGATGCCCAAGGCAATGTGCTGGGCAGCGTGCAAGCGGGCAATGACGGCACCTTCACCATCGGCCTGACCCCCCCTCAAGCCAACGGCGAACTGCTCGATGTGGTGGCCCTGGACGCTGACGGCAACAGCTCGCTGCCGACCCAGGTCGGCGCACCGGACATCACCGCGCCCAACCTTGCCAGTGACCTGGACCTGAGCGCCGATGGCGTCACCCTCACCGGCCGCGGTGAACCCGGGGCCACCGTGCAGGTCAGCGATGCCGAGGGCACAGTGCTCGGCACGGCAGTGGTGGGTGCGAACGGCGTCTTCACCGTCACCCTGACACCGGCCCAAACCAATGGCCAGATGCTCGACGTGGCGCTGAGTGACGCTGCCGGCAACACATCGACCGCAACCCTGGCCGCGCCGGATCTGGACGGCCCGTTGCAGCCTTCCGCGCTGGCCATCGACAGCACAGGCCTGCACCTCACCGGCCAGGGCCAGAGCGGCTCGATCGTCACGGTGCGGGCGGAGGACGGCACCGTACTGGGCACCGCGACAGTCGGCGCCGACGGGCGCTTCGATGTCACCCTCGACCCGCCACAGCGCAACGGCCAGAGCCTGACCGTGGAGGCCACCGACAATCTGGGCAACAGTGCCGGGCCGGTCGACTTCACCGCGCCCGACAGTACCCCACCGCAAGTCGTCGGCAACCCGAGCATCGACGACAGCGGCACCACCGTCAGCGGCACTGGCGAACCAGGTGCCACCGTGATCGTGCGCAGCCCCGACGGTACTGTACTGGGCAGCGTCGAGGTGGCCGGCGACGGTACCTTCGAGCTCACCCTTGCCCCGCCGCAGACCAATGGCCAGGCCTTGACCGTGGAGCAACGCGACCCAACCGGTAACGTGTCTGCAGCGGTCGACCTGCCAGCCCCGGACAATCAGGCGCCCGACACCCCCACCGGCCTGGCCCTTTCCGCCGATGGCAGCGTGCTCACCGGTAGCGGCGAGCCCGGCGCGCAGGTGCGCGTCATCGGCACCGGCGGCGCAGTAGTGGGCACTGCCGTGGTGGAGGCCGACGGTAGCTTCCGGGTGACCCTCGACCCACCGCAGCTCAACGGCCAGACGCTGTCCGTCACCCAGGCGGACGCTGCGGGCAACACCTCCACTGCCGGCACCGTCACCGCCAACGACCTGGAAGCACCGCAACCTGCACAAGGCCTGGGGCTGAGCGCCGATGGCAGTGTGTTGAGCGGGCAAGGTGAGCCAGGCGCCACCGTAGAAGTGCGCGATGCTGGCGGGCAATTGCTGGGCGATGCCCAAGTGCAACCCGACGGCAGCTTCACCGTCACCCTCGCCCCTGCCCAGACCAACGGCGAAGTTCTGTCGGTGGTGCTTGTCGACGATCAGGGCAATACCTCGCCATCGGCCACCTTCACCGCCGACGATTCAACCGGCCCAGCCACCCCGACCGGCGTGCAAGTCAGTGCCGATGGCACAACGCTGCAAGGCAACGGTGAGGTCGGCTCCACCGTTGAAGTGCGCAATGCCAACGGCGACCTGCTGGGCACGGTCGTGGTGCCGGTGGGCGGCAACTTCAGCGTGCCGCTGTCGCCAGCGCAACTGGATGGGCAGAGCCTCGAGGTGACCCTCACCGATGCTGCCGGCAACACCTCCCTCGCTGCCCAGGCCACTGCGCCGGACCTCACGCCGCCTGCGCTGCCGACCGATGTAGACGTCAGCCCGGATGGCACCACGGTGACCGGCAACGCCCCCGGGGCCAGCACGGTCACGGTGACCGACCCCAGTGGCAATTCCACCACCGTTGCAGTGAACGGTGACGGCAGCTTCAGCGTGCCGCTTGATACCCCGCTCACCAATGGCGAGACCCTGACCGTGGTGGTCAGCGACGGGGCCGGCAACGACTCTGGCGCATCGACCGTTACCGCGCCGGACACCACACCGCCTGATGCGGCCACCGACATCACGATCAGCCCGGATGGCGGGACCATCGGGGGTACTGCCGAACCCGGCGCCACCATCATCGTTCGCGACGGCCCCACTGAACTGGGCACCGCAACCGCCGGGCCGGACGGCACCTTCGTGGTCGAAGTCGACCCACCTCTGGTTGCCGGCGACACCGTGCAGGTGGTGGTCCGGGACGACGCTGGCAACGAGACCCCAGTAAACGTGGACGGGCCAGACGGCACCGAGGTCGCCACACCCACGGCGCTGACCATCAGTGCCGACGGCTTCCTCCTGACCGGCCAAGGCACCGTGGGCTCGCTGATCACCGTGACCTCCGGCGGCACCACGCTGGGCACCGCGACGGTCGGCAGCGACGGCATCTTCCGCGTGTTCTTCAGCGACGCCCAGCTCAATGCCCAGACCCTGCAGGTCAGCGCACGCCTTTCAGCCGGCGGTAAACCTTCCGTACCGGCCACGATCGTGGCCGAAGACAATACCGCCCCGGATGCCCCCACCCAGCTTGCCCTCGACGGCAGCGGCAGTACCCTCACCGGCCAGGGCGAGGTGGGTGCGACCGTGCGCGTGGTCGATGCCCAAGGCACCGAACTGGGCACCGCCATCGTTGGCAGCAACGGCTTGTTCAGCGTCACACTGACACCCCAGCAAGCCAACGGCCAGAACCTCACCGTCACCCAGAGCGACGCGGCGGGCAATAGCTCGCTGGCCGCAACCTTGCAGGCGCCTGACCTGCAAGCACCTGATGCGCCCGCCGGCCTGAGCCTGAACAGCGCGGCAACCGTCGTCAGCGGCCAGGGTGAGGCGGGCGCCACGGTGACAGTGCGCGATGCCAGTGGCGCGGTACTGGCCACCGGCACCGTCAACCAGAGCGGCGAGTTCCAGATCACCCTGCCAAGTGCGCAAACCACCGGCAGCGCCTTGCAGGTCACCCTCAGCGATGCCGCTGGCAATGTGTCTGGCCCGGCGAACCTGGCAACACCGGACCGCACGCCCCCGGCGGCGGTCGGCAACCCCGTGCTCAGCGCCGATGGCAGGCAGCTGTCAGGCAGTGGCGAAGCCGGCGCCACCGTGCAGGTGCGCAACGCCGCCGGCACCGTGGTCGGCACCGCGACCGTGGGTGCTGATGGACGTTTCACGGTCACATTCGATACGCCACAGGCAACCGGCCAGGCGATCGGTGTGAGCCAGCTGGATGCAGCTGGCAACACCTCGCCTGCTGTCACCCTCGATACACCCGACCTCACCGCACCAGCCCCGCTGACCAATGTGGTGCTCAACAACAATGGCCTGACCCTCACCGGCTTGGGTGAAGCGGGTGCCAGCGTGACGGTACGCGGCCCCGATGGCACCATCATTGGCACCGGCCAGGTGGTCGCCAACGGCAGCTTCACCCTCACCCTGACCAGCGCGCAACTCAACGCCCAGAACTTGAGCGTGACCCAGACCGACGCGGGCAACAACACCTCGCCGCCCGTTGCGGTAACAGCGCCGGACCTCACCCCACCCGCGGCGCCAACCGACCTCGCCCTGGCCAGCAGTGGCGTGCAACTGAGCGGCAGCGCCGAAGCAGGCAGCACCGTTACCGTGCGTGATGCCGCAGGCAATGTCCTGGGTACCGCCGTGGCCAGCAGCAATGGCACCTTCCAGGTCACCCTGAGCAGCGCCCAAACCAACGGCCAGACCTTGCAGGTTACGGCCACCGATGCCGCAGGCAACGTGTCGCCTGCCGCGCCTTACACCGCAGCCGATACCACACCACCCACCGCCGTCGCCAACCTGGCCGTCGCTGCCGACGGCGCCAGCCTGACAGGTACTGGCGAAGCCGGCGCCACGGTCACCGTGCGCGCGCCCGACGGCACCTCGCTGGGGACCGCCACGGTCGGCAGCGATGGCCATTTCACCGTCGCGCTCAGCCCTGCAGCGATAGCCGGCGAAAACCTCAGCGTGACCCAGTCCGATGCCGCGCAGAACACCTCGCCGGCACAGACCGTGACCGCGCCGGGCGACCTGGCACCGGACATTCCGGACAACCTGACGCTCTCAGCCGACGGCCTGGTGGTTACCGGCAATGGATCCCCTGGCAGCACCGTCAGTGTGTATGGCCCTGACGGCGTGCTGTTGGGTACTGCGCCAGTGGGCAATGACGGCAGCTTCACGGTCAACCTCGACAGCGTTCAGGCCAACGGTGAAGTCTTGCAGGTCAGTGCCGTGGGCACCGATGGCAGTGCTTCGTTGCCTGCGACCCTGCAGGCGCCGGACACCACCGCTCCACAAGCGCTGACCAACCTGGTGCTGAGCGCCGATGGCCTGACGCTCACCGGCCGAGGTGAGCCGGGCGCCACGGTGACCGTGCTCGGCGAAGGCGGTGTCGACCTGGGCACCGCGGTTGTCGGTGCCGATGGTAATTTCAGCATTGGCCTGAGTACCGCCCAGATCAATGGCGAGCAGCTCAGTGCACAGCAGACCGACGCCGCGGGCAACGAGTCCGACAGTGTCAGCCTGACTGCGCCCGACCGCGTGGCACCCGATGCAGCTGGCAACCTGGCATTCGCCGGCGGCGGCAGCATGCTCAACGGTACCGGCGAGGCCGGCAGCACCGTCAAAGTGCTGGCTGCCGATGGCAGTACACTGGGCAGCGCAGTGGTCCGCGCCGACGGTACCTTCCAGGTCACGCTCAGCGCGCCACAAGCCAACGGCCAGCAGGTGCAGGTGGTACTGACCGATGCCGCCGGCAACCAGTCCGACCCCAGCCCCATCACCGCAGCCGATACCACCCCTCCAGCCGCCCCCACCGAGCTTGCGATTTCCAGCGACGGGGTTACCCTCACCGGCCGCGGCGAGCCCGGCGCACAGGTGAGTGTGACCAACGCCCAGGGCGACGAAATCGGCACGGCAGTGGTCGATGCCAGCGGTAATTTCACCGTCACGCTCAACCCGGCACTGGGCAACGCCGAACTGCTCAGCCTCAGCCAGGCCGACGCAGCCGGCAACGTGTCGGCGGTCGCCACCTTGCAAACGCCCGACTTCACGCCGCCGGCCATCCTCACAGAGGTGGCCATCAATGCCGATGGCAGCGTGGTCACCGGCCAGGGTGAACCAGGCGCCACCGTCACGGTGACCAATGCCGCAGGCGTAGTGCTCGGTACGACCATTGTGCTCACCGACGGCAGCTTCTCTGTAGAACTGTCGCCCGCCCAGATCAACCAGCAAGTGCTGTCGGTACAGCAGGCCGACCCACCCGGCAACATCAGCGCGCCGGTCACCGTCGATGCCCCCGACCTCACGCCCCCTGCAGCGGCGACCGAACTGCGCTTCAATGCTGCAGGCGATCAGCTAAGCGGCGTCGGCGAAGCGGGCACCACGGTACGGGTGTACCTGGGTACCACTGAAATCGGCACCGCCACCGTGGGGGCCGACGGTACCTTCGTGGTCGACCTCAGCTCGGCGCAGCTCAACGGCCAGACGGTTCAGGTAACCCTGACAGACGACAGCGACAACGTATCGCCCATCAGCTCGGCCACCGCAGCCGACACCACGCCGCCGGCCACGGTGGTCGCGGTGCTCAACGACAGCGGCACCCAGCTCACCGGTAGCGGCGAAGCAGGGGCGCGCATCACCGTGATGAACGACCGTGGCGACATGGTCGGCCAGGGCGTGATCGACCCTGATGGCACCTTCGTGCTTGACCTCACCACCCCACAGATCGACGGCCAGGTACTGACCGTGGTCGCTCAGGACGCCACCGGCAACCCCAGCGCGCCACTCGAAGTGACCGCCCCGGACCTGGTGCCACCGGGGCAACCCACCGGCCTGGCGCTGGACACGACGGGCACGCTGCTGACCGGTAGTGCCGAACCCGACAGCATCATCACCGTGCGCGGCCCGGACAACACCATTCTCGGCACCATCCAGGCCAACCAAGACGGCACCTTCAGCGTGACGTTGAGCCCGGCGCAGGACAACGGCCAATTGCTGACCGTGGTCGCCCTTGATGAGGCGGGCAACGCTTCGCTGCCAGCCACTTACCAGGCTGGCGACACGTCGCCGCCTGCACCGGTGACCAATCTGGCCATCAATGCCGACTACGACGTGCTCACCGGGCGCGGCGAGCCCAACGCTACAGTGACGGTCAGCCTGGAAGGCGCTGTGATCGGCACCGGCGTGGTCGATGCCAATGGCAACTTCTCCATCGGCCTCGACCCCGCACCTGGCGCAGACGTCACATTGGAAGTGATCCAAAACGACGGTACCAACCCCTCGCCAGTACAGACCTACCTCACCCCGGATGTTCCACCCTCAGCGCCCCCGACCAACGTGGTGCTGGACCCTGACGGCCTGACCCTCACGGGTAACGCCACCAGCGGGGCGTCCATCACTGTCTATGACAGTGAGGGCAATGTGATCGGTACTGGTACAGCGGACGGCAACGGCGACTTCAGTCTGCAACTCGACAGCGCCCAGTTGAATGGCCAATCGCTGTCGGTCACTGCCGAGGCGGTGGCGGGCACTGAGTCGCAACCGGTGTTCGTGCAGGCGGCAGACAGCACGCCGCCGGCCAACCCGGTGGTCACTGCGCTGTCCGCCAATGGCCTGGTGCTGACCGGCACTGGTGAAGCCAATGCCACAGTCACCGTGCGCGATGCCAATGGCAATGTGCTCGGCACCGGCGTGGTCAACGCGGGCGGCGTGTTCAGCATCAACCTGGCCAGCGCGCAGCTCAACGGCCAGGTACTCGGTGTGACGCAGGTCGACGCGGCAGCGAATGCCTCGGGCAGCACCAGCTATACCGCGCCGGACACTCAGGCGCCGGCGGCACCGACCAACCTGGCCGTGGGCGGCGCAGGCACCGTGCTGACCGGTGTCGGCGAGCCCGGCGCGACAGTCACCGTCACCGGCCCGGGCGGGCCGCTGGGCAGCGCGGTGGTGCAACCCAATGGCAGCTTCACCGTCAACCTCTCCACCACGCAGAACGACGGGCAGTTGCTCACCGTGCGCCAGTCCGATGCCGCCGGCAACCAGTCCGGCAGCGCCAGCGTCACAGCACCCGACACCACGCCACCCGCGGCGCCAGTGGCCGCCATCAACGCCAACGGCACCACGGTCAGCGGCTCTGGCCAGATCGGCAGCACCGTCACCGTGCGCGACGCGGCAGGCACCGTGCTCGGCACCGCCACAGTCGGCAGCAACGGCCTGTTCGTGGTCAGCCTGGCGGCGGCGCAGATCGACAACCAGGCCCTGACGGTCACCTTGACCGACGCCAGCGGCAACGCTTCGACCGGCACCGCACTGACCGCTCCAGACCTCACCCCGCCAGCGCTGGCCAGCAACCTGGTGATCAGCGCCGACGGCAGCACGCTGACCGGCAGCGGCGAGGCTGGCGCCACGGTCACGGTGCGCAGCGCCAACGGCACCGTCCTGCAAACCGGCACGGTGCAGCCCGACGGCACCTTCTCCGTCACCCTGACACCTGCCCAGGACAACGGCCAGAGCCTGTCGGTGTCGCTCACCGACCCCCGCAACAACGTCTCCGGCAACGTCACCATCACCGCGCCGGACGTCGACGCCAATGCACCGGTGATCGCCAGCGACAACCTGGCGAGCGCCACCGTCAACCTGGCACCGGTTGTCGCCACGCAGACCTACACCGACAGTTTCACCACCCTGCTGGCGGGCTTCAGCAAGACTTACACCTGGACGGTCGGGGCCGGCACCACGGTTGACCCTACCTTGACGCTGACCACAAGCAGTGCCCTGGCCCTGCTCGACAACACCACCTTCACCTTGCAGGTAAAAAATGCTGCCGGGGCCTGGGTCACGGTGGCGACCGGTAACAGCCAAGGCCTGCTGGACCTGGTCCTGCTGCCTTTGGGCCAAGGGGTGCGCGTCGACATCGGCGAGCTGCAAGCCGGTGAGTACCGGCTGACCGTCGCCAGTGGCGGGATCGGCCTGGTGACCAACGTGACCACCACGCTGGACATCGAAACCACCAGCCTGACCCAGTTCACCGGCACCGGTACCCCCACTACCGGCAACGTCATCACCGACCCCGGGGTCGACGGCACCACCGATGCCCGTGGCCCGGACAGCAGTGCCGTGCTGCAAGTGCTCAAGAACGGCAGCTACGTCACCGCCGGCAGCGCCACCGAAGTGCAGGGCCTGTATGGCACCTTGGTGATCCGCGCCGATGGCAGCTACACCTACACGCCCAACGGCACCCCCGCCAGCGTCGGCAAGGTGGACGTGTTCAGCTATCAACTGGTGCACGGCAACGGCCTGACCGATGTCGCCAACCTGTATGTGCGAATCGACAGCCCGCAAGCCACGGAGGTCTGGAGCGACAGCAACCTCAGCGCGCCCGCCACGGTGGTCGATGCCGTCAACGACATCGACAGCACCAACATCAGCCTGGCGAACCGGGTGGACACCGCCAGCGCCACACTGGGCACACTGTCCCTGCCGCTGATCGGCTCGCGGCAGGCGGCCTACACCACCACCGTTGCCGCTGACACCACCGCCAACCTGCAAGTGGTACTCAACTCCGCCAACCTGCTGGGCCTGCTCAACGGCACCACCCTCGGCCTTTACAAACTCAACACGGCTACCGGCCAGTACGTCCTCGTGCAGTCTGTGCCCGGTGGGTCGCTGGTCAGCCTGCTCGGCGGCGGTTCGGCCTACACCTTCCAGAACCAGGGCGCCGGTACCTACGAGATCCGTGTCAGCGCAGGTGGCATTGGCCTGGCCAGCTCGATCACCACCAGCCTCAACACCACCACCACGTACACCAACGAGTTCGTGGTCAGCGGCTACACCCCCGTGACCGGCAACCTGCTGACCGACACTGCCGGGGGCGGAGCCGACAACCTCGGTTCGACGCTGACCGTGCTCAGCGTGCTGGTAGCGGCCAACACTTACGCCATCCCCGGTTACAACGGCGTGAGCGTGGCCGGCACCTACGGTACGCTTCTGGTGAACGCTGACGGCAGCTACACCTATACCCTCAAGGAGGGCCTGACCTCGGCAGTGATCGGCCAACAGGACACCTTCACCTACGAACTGACGCACCCCAACGGCACCACCGATACCGCAACGCTGACCATCAACCTGGACAACGCCACCGGGTTTACCGCGACCACCTCGCTGCTGGCTGAAAGCGGTGACGAGGGGGCGGCCTTGGCCAGTGTGGCCACGGCCGCATCGACCGAGGTGATTGCCGGCAGCGATGGCAATGACCACCTCGATGGCAGCCAGGGCGGGCACATCAGCCTGCAAGGCGGGGCCGGCGACGACACCCTCGTGGTGGTCGACCAGGCCTTCGCCAGCGTCGACGGCGGCAGTGGTACCGACACCCTGCTGTGGGGCGGCGGCGATGCCAGCATCGACCTGAGCTCTCTGGCCGAGCGTGTCCACGACATCGAAATCATCGACCTCAACGACACCAGCGCAGTGGCCCTGACGCTGAGCCTGGCGGATGTGGTGGCCGTCACCGAAAGCGGCAGCAGCACCCTGCTGATCAAAGGTGACGACAAGGATTCGGTGCACATGACCGATAACTGGAGCCTGACCGGCAGCCAGAGCGCCGACGGCATCGACTATAACCAATACACGGCCCAGGAGGATCCGAGCCACCACCTGTGGGTGCAGAACGGCATCCATGTCGTCTGAGGCCGCAGTAACCCGCCGGGCGCCATGCCCGGCGGCAAGGACGATCAGCAGTAAGGGAATTATGTGAAGCGAAGCAGTCCGCTGTCACCGCTGTTGCCGGGAGCCGTCGCGCTCCTGGCATTGATTTGGAACCCGGTTGCGCAGGCAGCCGATGACATAGACCCCTCGCTACGCACCATCGGCCCGTCACTGCTACGCGATGCCCCCGATGCCATCCCTGCCCGCCCCGCGGCAGGCCAGGCCGCCACCCATGGCGATCGGCTCGGGCTGGCCGAGGCGGTGCTGGCCGCTGCGCAGTGGCACCCCAGCATCGCTGAAGCCGTCGGCAACCTGTACAAGCAAGGCGAAGGCATCAACGTGGCGCGCGCCGGTTACTACCCGCAGCTTTCCGGCGGTATCCGCACCGGCTATGACAGCGGGTATGGCGGCGACCGCAGCAGCCAGGCGCTGAACCTGTCGCTCAAGCAGATGCTCTACGATTTCGGCAAGGTCGACAGCGCCGTCGACGCCGCCAAAGCCGCTGCCGCCCGGGCCCAGGCCAACATCCTGCTGGTCATCGACGACCTGGCCCGCGATACCGCCTACGCCTGGATCGAAACCCGCCGCTACGAGCAGCTCATGGTGATTGCCCGTGAGCAGATCAACGGCGTCAACGCGATTGCCGGCATGGCGCGCCAGCGCAGCGACATGGGCGCCAGTACGCGCTCCGACGTGGTCCAGGCCGAGTCCCGGGTGGAAGGCGCGCGCGCGACCCTCGAGGAGTATCAGGCCCAGTACCAGCGCTGGCGCTCTACCCTCGCCGCCCTGCTCGGCCGCGTTTCACCGCCGGCCCTTGCCGAAGAAACGCCCCCCGAACTCGACCAGGCCTGCAAGCGCCCACCGCAAGGTGATGACCGCCTGCCTGCAGTGCTCATGGCCCTGGCCCTGCGCGCACAATCCCAAGCCGAACTGGCACAGGCCAAGGCCGAGGCCTACCCGACGCTGTCGCTGCAGCCGCAGGTCAACCACTACCTGGACAACGACTACGACCGCGACAACAACCGCCTCGACCGCACCCAGGCGGGCATTTACCTGAACCTCGAAGTGCCGATCTACCAAGGCGGTGCCATCAGCGCCCGCAGCCGCGCGGCCGGGTATGCCCTGACCGCTGCCGACTCCGCCGAAGACGCGGCACGCCTGCAGGCCCGTCGCGGCCTGGCCGAAGCCATGGCGCAAACCTCGGGGCTGGGCCGCCGGCTGAGTTCGCTCCAGGCGCGCCAGGCCAGCATCAAGGAGGCACGCATGCTCTACGGCCGGCAATACCTGGACCTGGGCACACGGCCGCTGCTCGACCTGCTCAATGCCGAGCAGGAAATCTACCAGTCGCGCTTCGAACTTGCCGGCACCCGTTCCGACCTGCTGCGCCTGGATGTCGACTGCCTGTACAACACCGGCGCCCTGCGCATGGCCTTGGGCCTTGAAGGGCGCAACCTGCAAGGGGTGGAGATCGAGCCATGAACGATACGCTCAACCTGAGCCAAGCCACGCAGCAGCAAAACCCGGAGCCAGCTGTCGTCCATCGGCCGGACCTTGGCCCTTGGCTTGAAGTCATGCTGCAGGTCGCCCACCACTACCGGTTGGATGTATCGCCCCAGCGCATCCGCCTGGCGGCCGTCGAAGATGCCCGGCCGCTGGATGAAATTCTGCGCCACATGGCGCGCCAGGCCGGCCTGTCCCTGCGCTTCGTGCGCTTCGATGCCAAAGCCCTGCGGCAATGGCGTACCCCCCTGGTGCTCGAACTCAACGATGGCCAGCTGGCTGTGGTCGAAGCCGTGACCGAGGACAACCAGCTGGCCGTGGTGTTCGCCGGCGACCAGGGCCTCACCTCGCGCCTGCCCCGCGAAGCGCTCGAAGGGCGCATCAACCGCGTGGCACTGATGCGCCCGGCACGGCCTTTGCGCGACGTACGTACCGACGACTACACCGCCCCGTACGACCGCCATTGGTTCGCCCGCATCGTGCTGCGCGACCTGCGCCCGTACGGGCAGGTGATGGTCGCCTCGCTGGTGGCCAACGTGCTGGCCCTGGCCGGCGTGCTGTTCTCGATGCAGGTGTATGACCGGGTGATCCCCGCCGAATCGCTGCCCACCCTGTACGTGCTGTTTGGCGGTGTGGTGCTGGCGCTGGTGTTCGATTTCAGCATGCGCCTGCTGCGCCTGAAGGTTACCGACCTGCTCGGCAAACGCGCCGACCTGCGCGTGTCGGACCTGGTCTACGGCCATGCCCTGCGCCTGCGCAACTCGGCGCGGCCGAAATCCACCGGCTCGTTCATTTCGCAACTGCGCGAGCTGGAGTCGATCCGCGACCTGATCACCTCCAGCACCGCCACCGCGCTGGCCGACCTGCCGTTCTTCCTGTTGTTCCTGTTCGTGTTCTGGCTGATCGGCGGCGTGCTGGTGTTCATCCCGCTGCTGGCGCTGCTGGCCATGCTCCTGCCTGGTTTGCTGGCGCAGCGCCGGCTGGCACGCCTGGCCAATGCCTCGATGCGCGAATCGTCCCTGCGCAACGCCATGCTGGTGGAAAGCGTTCAGGGCCTGGATGAAATCAAGGCACTGCAGGCCGAAGCGCGCTTCGAGCGCCAGTGGAACCAGTACAACGCAGCCTGCGCGCACACCAACCTGCATCTACGCACCCTGACCAACGGCCTGGTGACCTGGACCCAGAACGTGCAAGGCGCGGTGTTTGCCGTGGTCATCGTCATCGGCGCGCCGATGGTGATTGCCGGCGACCTCACCACCGGTAGCCTGGTGGCCGCCTCGATGCTGTCCTCGCGGATGATGGCGCCGCTGGCGCAGCTCACCCATGTGCTGACCCGCTGGCAACAAGCCAAGGTGGCGCTACAGGGCCTGGACAAACTGATGCAGGCGCCGGTCGATCACCCCGAAGGCGAAGCCCGGGTACACCTGCCGGCCATCCGCGGGGAGTACCGGCTGCGCCAGGCCAACTTCCGCTACGACCCCGAGGCACCACCGGTGCTGAACATCGGCCAGCTGGACATCCGGCCGGGCGAACGCATCGCCGTGCTGGGGCGCAATGGCGCCGGCAAGTCGACGCTGTTGCAGGCGCTGGGCGGTGCCATGGACCTGGTGCAAGGCGAGGTCACGCTCGACGGCATTGCCCTGGCCCACCTGGACCCGGCCGACCTGCGCCGGGACGTTGGCTTGCTGGCGCAGTATGCGCGGCTGTTCCACGGCACCCTGCGTGAGAACCTCACCCTCGGCGCCGGCCAGGCCAGTGACCAGGAGCTGGTGGCCGCGCTGGCCGCCACGGGCGCCTTGGAGTTCGTGCGCCGCCTGCCCAAAGGTATGGACCACCTGATTCTGGAAGGCGGCTTGGGCCTGTCCGGCGGGCAGCGCCAGGCATTGGTGCTGGCACGTTTGCTGGTGCGCCAGCCGCAGGTACTGCTGCTGGATGAACCCACCGCCTCGCTGGACGACACGACCGAACGCAAGCTGCTCGATAACCTCGACCGCTTCTGCCAAGGCCGCACCTTGGTGATCGCCACCCACCGGTTGAGCGTGCTGCAACGGGTGGAGCGGATCATCGTGCTCGAAGGCGGGCGCATCGTCATCGACGACAGCCGTGACGCCGCCCTGGCCAAACTGCAAGGAGCGCAGGCATGAGCAACCATGAACTCCCCGCGTCCTACCTCGATGGCCAGGACGATCAGGCCGTGCTGCGCGCCGGCCGCGTGATCACCGTGTGCGCACTGATGCTGGCCGCGTTCCTGGCCTGGGCTGCCTGGTTCGAGGTCACCGAAGTCTCTACCGGCACCGGCAAGGTGATCCCCAGCTCGCGCGAGCAAGTGATCCAGTCGTTCGAGGGCGGCATCGTCGCCGAGATGAACGTGGCCGAAGGCGATCTGGTCGAGCGCGGCCAGGTGCTGGCCCAGCTCGACCCGACCAAGACGGCCTCCAGTGTCGGTGAAAGTGAGGCCAAGTACCGTGCGGCCACCGCCAGCGTTGCCCGCTTGCGCGCCGAGGTCACCGGCAAGCCGCTGGTTTTCCCTGACAGCCTGCGCGACTCGCCGGAGCTGATCGACGCCGAAACCGCGCTGTACCAGACCCGCCGCCGCGGCCTGGAGCAGACCCTGGCGGGTATCGAGGACTCGCTGCGGCTGGTGCGCAGCGAACTGCAGATTACCGAGAACCTCGCCAAGATGGGGGCCTCCAGCCGGGTCGAAGTGATCCGCCTCAACCGCCAGCGCTCGGAACTCGAGCTCAAGGCCAATGAAGCGCGCTCCGATTATCTGGTACGCGCCCGCGAAGAACTGGCCAAGGCCAGCGCCGAAGCCGACAGCCTCTCGGAAGTGATCCGCGGGCGCAGCGATTCGCTGTCACGCCTGACCTTGCGCTCGCCGGTGCGGGGCATCGTCAAGGACATAGAGGTCAACACCCTGGGCGGGGTGGTACAGCCTGGTGGGCAGGTGATGAAGATCGTGCCGATGGACGAACGCTTGCTGATCGAGACGCGCATCGCCCCCCGCGACATCGCCTTCATCCACCCCGACCAGGCGGCCAAGGTGAAGATCAGTGCCTATGACTATTCGGTGTATGGCGGGTTGGAAGGCAAGGTGGTGGGCATCTCGCCGGACACCCTGCAGGATGAGGTGAAGCCGGAAATCTATTACTACCGGGTGTTTATCCGTACCGAGCAGGACAGCCTGCAGAACAAGGCCGGCAAGCGCTTTGCGATCGTGCCGGGGATGATTGCCACGGTGGATATCCGCACCGGTGAGAAAACCATTCTCGATTACCTGATCAAGCCGCTGAACCGGGCCAAGGAAGCCTTGCGCGAGCGCTAGGGGCCGCTGCGCGGCCATCGCCGGCAAGCCGGCGATAGGGCCAGCGAAGGCTACCGCCAAGTTAAAGCCTGGCCCGAACAGGCCGATAACCGGTTATCCCCTGTCTTCCATGAAGGTCACCATGGCCACGCAAAATGCCCGCGCGGACGCGTTGTCCCTGCTGCTGTTCACCCTGCGCAGCGGCAAGCTGATGGCAATCAACCTGCTCAAGGTCAGCGAGATCATCCCTTGCCCGTCGCTGACCAAGTTGCCCGAATCGCACCCCCACGTGAAAGGCGTGGCGACCCTGCGCGGCAACCCGCTGTCGGTGATCGACCTGTCGCGGGCCATCGGTGAACGCCCACTGGCCGACCCCGACGGTGGCTGCCTGATCGTCACCGAGATCAGCCGCTCGCGCCAGGGCCTGCATGTGCAGGCAGTGAGCCGCATCGTCCACTGCCTGAGTACCGACATCAAACCGCCGCCCTTTGGCTCGGGCAACCGCTCGTTCATCACCGGCGTGACCCGCGTCGACAACACCTTGGTGCAGGTGCTGGACATCGAAAAGGTGATCCACGCCATCGCCCCGCCGGAGCCGGAGCCTGCTCCGGGCAAACTGAACGAAGAAGACGCCAGCCTGCTGGCCGCCGCCAACATCCTGGTGGTGGACGACAGCCAAGTGGCGCTGCAGCAGTCGGTGCACACCCTGCGTAACCTGGGCATCGACTGCCACACCGCCCGCAGTGCCAAGGATGCGATCAACGTGCTGCTGGAGCTGCAAGGTACTGCGCAGGAGATAAACATCATCGTGTCCGACATCGAGATGTCGGAGATGGACGGCTATGCCTTCACCCGCACGCTGCGTGAAACACCGGACTTCCAGCACCTTTACGTGCTGCTGCACACCTCGCTGGACAGCGCGATGAGTGCCGAGAAGGCCAGGCTGGCCGGGGCCAATGCCATCCTCACCAAGTTCTCCTCCCCGGAGCTGACCGATTGCCTGGTGGTGGCGGCGCGCACGGTAGTGTTTGCCGAACGATGAAGGCCGTGCTGTCATATCCAGCGACAAACTCCCTGGCCTGTTGCCAGGGATGAGTCGGTCATACTTCGCCACCCTCGAACGTTTCACGGTATAGCGTATGAAGTTTTTCAGCTCTCTCCTGATCGCCTGCGCCGTTTTCAGCGGTGTTGCCCAGGCCTCCAGCAGCCAGGCCTGGAACGAACAACGCCAGCAGATGCTCAAGGCCTGCCTGGCCGCCAGCCAGTTCAAGGATGCCCACGCCCGCGGCAAACCTGCGGAGTTCGATGACCAGGTGGGCTTCAGCGCCCTGGTCATCGAAGGGGTGTATCCACAAAAGCACATGCAGCGACGCACCGGCTCCGAGCTGTGCCTGTACGACCGCCAGCAGCAGCGGGCCTTCGTCAGCGAATGGAACCTGGGCGCCAAGTGAACGACTCTTTGCGTTTTGCCTGTACCGGCTGTGGCCAGTGCTGCACCGGCCACCATGTGCCACTGACCTTGGCCGAGGCGCGCCAGTGGGCGGCCTCCGGCGGCCAGGTGGTGGTGCTGATCGAAGCCTTTGTGGAGGACGGCCCAGGGATGCCGGCAGACCAGCGTGAGCATGTGCTGCGCCGCTCGCACCCGGTGCCTTGCGGCGACAGCGAGGTGCGGGTTTCGGTGACCTTTGCCGCGTTCAACCCTGGGCGCTGCCGCAACCTGGACGAAAACGACCTGTGCACCATCTACGAGAGCCGGCCGCTGGTTTGCCGCATCTACCCGGTGGAAATCAACCCGCACATTCCACTCCGGCCAGAGAACAAGGACTGCCCGCCCGAGGCTTGGGAGCAAGGGCCTGAGCTGATTCATGGTTCATTGCCGGTGGACCCGGCGCTGCAGGCACTGGTGCAGGCGTCGCGGCAGGCAGATCGCGATGACATCGCGGCCAAGGTTGCCGTGTGCCAGGCCTTGGGCATGACCACCAGCGCGCTCAAGGGCAATGGTTTCACGGCCTACCTTCCAGACATGGGGGCCTTGGCTGCAGCGCTGGCGGATATACCGGCACCGCACGGTGCGCCGTGGGCCTTGCACGTTCAGGACGCAGCCCTGCTGGCCAGCCTGCAGGCGCAGGGTTTGCAGGCCGGCGACACGCCTTCGCAGTACTACGCCTTCATCGGCTTCTGACAAGCCTGCGCTTTACCTGTGCAAGCGCCCGTCTTGCCCAATTTCTAGAGGCCAGTGCAATCCAAGTGGGTGCCGGGCTTGCCGGCGATGGGCCGCAAAGCGGCCCCACAACCGCTTAGGCGCTGCGGTTCATGCCCATTTCCATGTCGTTGATCAATGCTTTGGCCATGGCACTGAGAATGCGTGCCGCACTGCCAGCGATCATGTTGCCCTCCATCTCGGCTTCCTCGCTCAAATGCCGGATACAACCGAGCAAGACCGACAGCTCATCGAACGCATGATTGAGCGGTATGCCCGGCTGGATGGCGTACAACCCGAGGAATGTTTCCTTACCGGCTGTGCTGCGCAATTTCAGTTCATCACTCACGGTTGATCTCCTGCATCGCCATATGGGCGACAAGGACACGCAGCAGTTCAGTGAGGATGCCGAGGTTTTCCAGCAGCGCGTAGCGATGGTCTTCGGCTTCGGTGTCGAGGTAGAGCTGGCTGGTTTTGCAGAAGCAGTCCATCAGCGTGGCAGCGTGAGCCTTGGCGTCCTCGGCGGGGAGGCCGGCGATTATTGTGATGTAAGGGATCGGGAATGCGATCGGTGGATCGGGAACGATTTTTTTCATGATGACTTTCCTGAAGATGCTACTGGAAAGCGACCACCTTGTTCTTCTCACGGATTGGGTGGCAGCCGTACGCGAGGTGAGAAGACCGCGTCCAGGAACCGCGGCCCGGACCGAAGCCCGCACACGCACGGCTGCCATGAAAAATGGCATCCTGGATACAGCTGCGGCTTCTCACGGCCGCTCGCCGTTGTGGCGAACAGCGAAGTTATCGCTGAAGCATTTCCCCGACTATCAGACGCCATCCGACAGAGCGCGTAGGATAATTCCTCATGGCCGCACTCTTGAAGCATCTGGTTTCAGATTCAGAATCTTCTTACGGGCTAGAGGACCCAGAGGCATGAATCGACCACGATCGCGTGGGGCTGCCAGCTCCCCCGCTCCAACCTCTCAACGCTGTCAAACTGCAGGCTTTCGCGGCGAAGGGGTGACGGTTTTTGCAGGGATAGTTACCTTTTGCGCAACAGTGCTTATCGCGCCAGGCGCTGTTTCCAAGGCCATGAAGCGACTAACTTTAGCCCTGTCTCCATTAGCACTTGCAGCGCAAGAAGGTAGTTTCAACATGTCCAACAGTATGGGTATTGCCAGCGTTTTCGTTCTGTCTTCCCTGTTGTTGTCGCCCCTGGCCATGGCCGAAGAATCCCCGGCTTTCGTCGCCCGTAATGCAGCGCTGGCCGCTGTGCACCAGCAAGCCCAAGAGGCTGTCGCGCACAAGGTCGACGCAGGCAAAGATGCAGAACAGACAGCCTCCCGGGTTCACAGCGACGCCAATGCCGAAGGCTGATCGCGCACCACTGCCGCTCCCGTTTCCCCCCGGCTACACCATGGGCACCCCCGGCGCCGATATGTTAGCCTTTTAAAGCCGCTGCCGATCAGCGGCTTTTTTTATGTGCGTTGACGATCAGCCCGGCCGTTATTTCTCTAACAAGAAAGTTGCACATTCAAAAATAAAAACTGCCCCACCGTCAGACCAAAGGAGCTAGTACCGGTGCCTTCCGCGTTTCGTTTTACCCCGTTGTTCATTGCATTGACTGCAACGATTCCCTTCGCCGCCCAGGCAGATGAAGACAAGGCTGATGGCTTCATCGAAGGGTCGTCATTCAACCTGCATTTTCGCAATGCCTACTTCAACCGCGACAACCACAACCGCGGCGTGCGCGACACCCGCGAGTGGGGCCAGGGCGCGGTTGTCCGCTTCGAATCGGGCTACACGCCCGGCGTAGTCGGCTTTGGCCTCGATGCGCACGCCATGCTGGGCGTTAAGCTCGATGGCGGTGGCGGCCATGCCGGCACCAGCATCCTGCCCAAGCACGTGAAGGACAACGGTGAACTGGGCGCTGCCCCCCACGCGTTCTCCACCGCAGGCGCGGCGGTCAAGCTCAAGGCCTTCGACACAGAACTCAAAGCCGGTGACCTGTTCCTGACCAACCCGGTGATCGCCGGTGGCGAAACCCGCATGCTGCCGCAAACCTTCCGTGGCGTCAGCCTGACCAACACCAGCGTCGACGGCCTGCTGCTCGAAGGCGGCCAGGTCAGTTTCACCAAGCCGTACAACCAGAGCGGCCACCGCCGCATCGACACCTACTACGGCTTGCTGGATGAGCAGGACAAAAGCAAGCATCTGAACTGGGCGGGCGCGTCGTGGAGCGGTAGCGAGAACATCACGGCCAACCTTTATGCCGCTGAGCTGAAGGACATCTGGAACCAGTACTACGCTGATTTCGACTACATCTATGTGGTCAACGACCTGGTCAGCCTCAACCCGGGCGTGCACTTCTACCACACCCAGGACACCGGCCAGGCGCTGCTGGGCAAGATCGACAACAACACCTACAGCGTGCACTTCACCGTCAACGCCGGCTACCACAGCGTTACTGCTGCCTACCAGCGGGTCAATGGCGACACGCCGTTCGACTACATCAATCTGGGCGATAGTGTGTACCTGGACAACTCGCGCATGTACTCGGACTTCAACGCGCCCAACGAGCGTTCGTGGAAGCTGCAGTACGGTTATGATTTCGCCGGCCTTGGCATGCCTGGCCTGACCACTAGCGTGTCGTACTCGCGCGGCGAGGCGGACCTGTCCAAGGCTGACCAGAACAACACCCACTACGACTACTACCGCGCCGACGGCAAGAACGCCCAGCACTGGGAACGTGACCTGGATGTGAAGTACGTGTTCCAGGAAGGCGACTTCAAGGACCTGTCGGTACTGGTGCGCTATGCCGTACATCGCGGCGGCCAGGGCTATGCGTCGATCGACAGCAACAGCGATAACGACGAACTGCGGGTGATCGTCGATTATCCGTTGAACGTGTTCTGACCTGAGGCCGGCGATAGCCTGGGGCCGCTTCGCGGCCCATCGCCGGCAAGCCGGCTCCCACCGGGACCGCGCCAGCTTTTAGACGTTGAGCATGACAGCTCCTGCCACAGGACGGGCGTCTACTTCTGGAAATTGGCAAAGCGCAACCTGAAGAGCTGCGCGGTCTCTGGACTGCCCCCCAAAAGTTGGACAGTTTTAAGCTGCAGCCCGAGTCCTGTACTCCACAGGGCTCAGGCCATTGAGCCTGAGCTTGATGCGATCATGGTTGTAGTAGTGAATGTACTCATCCAGACCCGCTCTCAGCTCATCAATGTTCGTGAAACGCTTCAGGTAGAAAAACTCGGATTTGAGCGTGCCGAAGAAGCTTTCCATAGCCGCGTTGTCCAGGCAATTGCCTTTTCGAGACATGCCCTGTTTTACACCGCGCTCGCTGAGCACACGGCGGTACTGGGCTTGCTGGTAATGCCACCCTTGATCCGAATGCAGCACAAGCTTCGGCTTCTCTCCCAGGCAATCGAGCGCTTTGCCGAGCATGTTCCCAACCAGGCTATAGCACGGGCGACTGGCCATTTCGTAGGCCACGATTTCACCGTTGTACAAATCCATCACGGGCGATAGGTAGAGCTTCTGTTGAGCTACCTTGAACTCGGTAACGTCGGTTACCCACTTCTGGTTCGGCCGTTGCGCGACAAAATTGCGCTCCAGCACATTCGCTGCCACTTTGCCGACAGCGCCTCGATAGGAGCGGTATTTCTTCGGGCGCAC
>NZ_JAETZZ010000039.1 GCF_022627325.1 Pseudomonas putida | reverse complement strand
GCATCAGAGGGGTCAGTTTTAACCCGCCCTCCAACGCTTTTCCTGTAGTTGCTCAGTTGGAAACCATCGATGACATAAACGTCGAAACCGAAGCCATGGGCTAGCTCAACCAGGTCCAGATGGTAGACATTGGTCGCCTCAACAGCGATTGCAGTGCCGAGGGGCTGTTGCTTTAGCCATCTTTTGATTTCGGGCTTGGTATTTTTCAGCCTGATAATTTCATCACGATCATCGTGATGAATCACTAATTCGGCTTTTGCGACATCCGCACCCACGATCATTTTGTTTACCTGCATTGCCATGGGCGGCTCCTCGCGTTATGGTTTTTGAGCTTGAAGGGTTTTCACCAAGAGGCGCTGGCTTGCTTCTATCGTCGTTTGCAAACGATGCATTCTTTATCGGCGCTTTGGTGGAAGGGGTGGGGCGATGTCTCCCACAGTCTGTACTGCGTCAACAGTCAGAATCCGGCATTTAGTCCCACCACCCCTTCAAGTCTAACCATACAAGCCGGCTTGCCGGCGAT
>NZ_JAETZZ010000038.1 GCF_022627325.1 Pseudomonas putida | reverse complement strand
TCTACCATCTGGACCTGGTTGAGCTAGCCCATGGCTTCGGTTTCGACGTTTATGTCATCGATGGTTTCCAACTGAGCAACTACAGGAAAAGCGTTGGAGGGCGGGTTAAAACTGACCCCTCTGATGCTCGGTTGCTGTCCCGATTTTTGAAAAACGAGGGCGACGATCTTCGTCCTTGGACCCCGCCTCCTGCTGTCTACGGCAAGCTTCAGAGCCTCCTTCGACGCAGAGCTGTCTTGGTGACTGCTCGCACTGCATTAGCTCAGAGCTGGACAAACGAAAGCCTGCTGAAGGCCGCCTTCAAAACCTTCGTAACATCGATAGATCGGCTGGATCAGCTGATACAAAAAAAGATTAAGGAAGTGCTACGAGAGGCTGGGCTGCACGAGCAAGTTGCCCGCTGTCAGGCGGTAGAGGGAATTGGGTTTCTTACCGCTACAGCCCTGGTAATGGCTTTTGTAAGGGGCGAGTTCAAGAGCAGTGATTCGTACATCGCATTCCTAGGAATGGACCTACGGGTTAATGATTCCGGAGAGAAGAATGGACGTCGTCGGCTCACCAAACGCGGCTGCTCGGAAATCCGTCGTTTGCTGCATAACGCAGCAATGGCGGCCAGCAGGTCGGCCGCTTGGAAAGGGGTATATGAGCAGTACAGAAACAGCGGTAAGGCAACGACCCAGGCGTTGGTAATTCTGGCCAGGAAGCTCGCACG
>NZ_JAETZZ010000037.1 GCF_022627325.1 Pseudomonas putida | reverse complement strand
ATTTCAAGCTGCGAAATACTCGCTCCATCGGCGCATTATCCCAGCAGTTGCCTCGGCGGCTCATGCTCTGGCGCATGCGGTAGCGCCACAGTCTCTGGCGGAACTGACGACTGCCATATTGCGATCCTTGGTCGGAGTGAAACAGTAGCCCTTGAGGCTTTCCGCGTTGTTCGTAAGCCACCTCCAGCGCTTTGACCACGAGGTCTGCGTTCGGCTTTTCTGATAAGGCCCAGCCCACCACTCTGCGTGCATAGAGATCCAGGACAACTGCCAGATAGTGCCATTTGCCCTGCGCCCAAACGTAAGTGATGTCGCCACACCAGACCTGATTTGGCGCTTCGACATCAAACGCTCGGTTCAAGATGTTCGGAATATCTGGCCGCTCCACTGTGGCCTTTTTGTACGCATGTGATCCTGGTTGCTTGCTGACCAACGCCAGCTCACGCATCAGGCTGCGCACCTTGAACCGCCCGATCTTCTCACCCTCTTCTTGCATCATCATCTTGATACTGCGGCTGCCGGGCGCACTTCGTCCGCGCGTGAATAACTCATTCACTCGACTACGCAACCTCAGTCGCTCAACGTCCGGAGTTCGCCTTCTATGGCGATGTGCGTAGTAACTTGAGCGAGTGACTTCGAACACCTCGCATAGCCAATCAACGGGCTCATGGGCGCTGAACTGGTGGATCAGCGAATACGCTCGAGATCTTCCGACATCAAGAGCGCGGTAGCCTTTTTTAGTATCGATTTCTCGCGTTCAAGGCGCGTTATCCGAGCTTCGAGCTCTTGGATCTTTTGCTGCTCTGGCGTCAACGCTTTGCTGGCCGGCGTGACGCCGCCGCGCTCCTGTTGAAGCTGATTAACCCAGCGGCGTAGGGCCGATTCGACCAAGCCGAGCGAGCGTGCTGCTTCGGTATGACTGTAGCCTTGATCGAGCACCAGGCAGGCAGCTTCGCGTTTGAACTCAGGGGTAAAGGTACGGCGTTGCTTGGTCATCAGACACCTCTCTGTGGCGAGCATTCTCGCCTAAATGGGTGTCCGGAATCATTAGACCACTACAGT
>NZ_JAETZZ010000036.1 GCF_022627325.1 Pseudomonas putida | reverse complement strand
CGATCGTGTCCCGGGAAGTGGTGTAACTCATCATGGTTCTGGCCGCTGAGTTCGCCGTTTAGTTGATCACGGCCGACAGCTTGGCCTGTGGATTATCGCTGACTGCCTCAAAGGCCTCCAACTGCATGTAACGCCGTTGCAGGCACCACTCGTCGTTCTGCTCCAGCAGCATCGCGCCTACCAGCCGTGTGATTGCAGGATCGTTGGGAAAGATGCCTACGACGTCGGTGCGGCGTTTGATCTCCGCGTTAAGCCGCTCCAGTGGATTGGTGCTGTGTAATTGCTGTCGGTGCGCTTTTGGAAACGCCATGTGAGCCAGCACTTCATCCTCGCAGCCGTCCATGAGTGTCGCGATCTTGGGGTATTTTTCGCGTAGCTGATCAGCGACCAAACGCCATTGCTGATGGCATTCGGCACGGCTGTCCTGGGCGAAGACTGTGCGCAGTAGGGCCGCCACCATGGTGCGCTGACCTTTGCCGACGTGGGCCATGGCATTACGCATGAAATGCACACGGCAGCGCTGCCAGGTCGCGTTGAAGACCTTGGAAACAGCCGCCTTGAGCCCTTCGTGGGCGTCGGAGATGACCAGTTTCACGCCCCGCAAGCCACGTCGCGTGAGGCTGCGCAGGAAGTCTGTCCAGAACGGCTCAGCCTCTGACGGCCCAACCCGCATGCCCAGGACTTCGCGGCCACCGTCGGTGTTCACGGCCACGGCGATTATTACGGCGACCGAGACGATGCGTCCGGCCTCCCGCACTTTGACGTAGGTGGCATCGATCCAGAGATAGGGCCAGTCGCCCTCAAGCGGGCGGTCAAGGAAGGCGTGAACGCGCTCATCGATCTCACCAGCTAGCCGTGAGACCTGGCTTTTGGAGATGCCGGTCATGCCCATGGCTTTGACCAGCTCGTCCACTGAGCGTGTTGAAACGCCTTGGATGTAGGCCTCCTGGATGACTGCCGCCATGGCTTTCTCAGCGGTGCGTCGAGGTTCAAGGAAACCAGGGAAATAGCTGCCTTGGCGCAGCTTGGGAATCTTAAGGTCGACGTCGCCTGCGCGGGTTTGCCAAAGACGATCGCGGTAGCCATTACGGCTATTTGTCCGGTCTGGGCTTTTGACATCGAAGCCCGCGCCGCACAGGCCTTCGACGTCGAACTCCATCATGCGCTGGGCAACGAACTGGATCATTTGCTTGAGCAGATCAGCGTCTGCCCCTTTCTCAACCAACTCGGTCAATGCGATAGTGGGCTTGGTCATCGTGGTTTCTCTGGTGAGTGTTTGGTCTTCGCAAACTCAACGTTAGCCAAGAACCACGATGACCATCCTCTTTCGCCCGCAGGGCGCCTTCGGCTGGTTCAGTTACACCACTTCCCGGGACACGATCG
>NZ_JAETZZ010000035.1 GCF_022627325.1 Pseudomonas putida | reverse complement strand
AATCGAGTAGGAGGCGGGTTCACACCCGCCGTCCTCTCACACCACCGTGCGTACGGTTCCGTACACGGCGGTTCAGGCTATGCGGCTAAGCCGGTTGATCGTATCCAGTATCGAGACCAGTCCGAGTCGATCCCATAGTTTCTTCGGCAGCGCCTGATTCATATGTGGCGCCCCCGAGTTCCACCACGGGCCTCGGCCGTTATAGGCCGATTTACAGGCACGCTCTTCGCTTAAGCCCAGACGCATCAGGTTGCGCGCCCTCGTAGAGGGCTGCTTCCATTGGCGCCAGATGGCACAGCGGAGTTTGTGCCTGACCCAGCCATCCAGTTCCTCAAGTGGCCGTTTGCTCTGGCTGAGCTTGAAGTAACCCGCCCAGCCTCGTAATACAGGGTTTATCCGCTCGATGGTATTTGCCATCTTGCGACCCCGTGCACCGCGTAGCAACTCTGCGAGCCGGTCGCGCAGGCGACCCAGGCTCATCGTTGCCACCCGCAGCCTTGGCTGCTGATGCCAGCTCATCCCATAGCCCAAGTAGTCACACTTCCAGGCTCTCGCGACTCGACTCTTCTTCTGATTCACCGTCAGTTTCAAACGTTGGTTCAGGAAGCGCTCGACACTGACCAGTACTCGCTCGCCAGCCCGAGGACTGCGCACATAAATGTTCGCGTCATCGGCATAGCGCACGAAGCGATGGCCCCGCCGCTCCAGTTCGCGGTCAAATTCATCGAGCAGGATATTCGACAGCAGCGGCGAGAGCGGGCCGCCTTGCGGCGTCCCTTCCTGCCGTGGGCTAACGACACCGCCTGACATGACTCCTGCTTCAAGGTAGCGACGGATAAGCCTAAGTACGCACTTATCTTTGACCCGGCACTCGATACAGGCCATGAGGATGTCGTGGTTGACTCGATCGAAGAACTTTTCCAGATCGATTTCCACGCACCACCGATGCCCCGATGCCACATGGGCACGGGCCATCTCGACAGCTTGATGTGTGCTTCTGCCCGGACGGAAGCCATAACTGTAGTCCGAGAACAGTGGGTCGAAGATGAGCGTGAGCTGTTGCTGCAAGGCTTGCTGGATCAAGCGGTCCACGACGCTGGGGATTCCCAGTTGCCGTGTGCCGCCCTGCGGCTTGGGAATTTCAACCGCTCGCACTGCTTGTGGATGGTATTCACCGGCCAGTAGCCTGGCCTTGAGGGTTGGCCAATACTGTTTCATGTAGCCCGCCAAGTCAGCGACCGTCATGCCATCGGCACCCGGCGCTCCCTTGTTGCTGACCACGCGTTGATACGCACGTCTGAGGTTGGCCGGTGCAAGCACCCGCTCCATCAGCGTGTCCGGCTCCGCGTTCGTCCACGTTACTGACGCCGTCGATACCTTTGCACTGTCATGCATCATCCTCAGCTTCTGGCCGGGACTCGGGATGACAGTTTCCGCTGTGGGAAATTTCTGCATTACGGCTACCAACGAGACAGTGACGCCTACTGGCGGCATAACCTGTTCGGCCCTTGGTGGCGCGGTTAACCGCCACTTACTACGGCTTCGGCTGACTTCTGCATGCTCATCCCGTCGCCTTACGACGCTCGGTAGCACAAAGGCAAGCGTGCAGATCTCCCAGGGTAATTCGCGCGACCTTCCTGCTTATGCCTGTCGGATTTACGTCACAGCGTTCCGTGCAAGTATTGGGCTTTGAAGATTGTTGCCTTCTTACCCCGCTGCGCCGCCTAATCCGCTTCCTGTTCGTCAGGCCAGCATTTTGCCTCGGGCTTCCTTCAGATTCGCAGTCGCCTGCGACACCCTTGCCTCTGGCTAACACTTCCCCTTGCCGGGTGTGTAGAGGACTTTCACCTCCAAGTCACCCACTCGGCCACCACAGCCAAGCGGGTTGCGCTGACGCGCAACGCGCCATGCCTGGCGCACAACAAAAA
>NZ_JAETZZ010000034.1 GCF_022627325.1 Pseudomonas putida | reverse complement strand
CGGCGGATGACGTTTACAAAGACGCCGGCCAGGTCAAAGCCACCATCACCGACACCACCGGTGGTGACTTCGAGAACCTCGCAGTCAATCCGGCTGAAGCCATAACTAACGTCAGCGATACGCTCGATACGTCGACCGTGACCCTGACGGCGAATGCTTCGGTAATCGAAGGTGGCGTGGTGACCTATACCGCCTCGGTGTCGGCGCCGGTCACCGGCAGCCCGCTGGTCGTGACCCTGGCCAACGGTCAAAGCATCACCATCGGTGTCGGTGAGTCGTCCGGCTCGGTCAACTTCACCGCACCGAACAACGTCTACAACACCAATGCACCGTTGACCAACAGCATCACCAAGGTCGACGGCGGTAACTACGAGAAGCTGGATACTGCCGGTACTCCAACCACCACGGTTACTGACAGCCCGGCCACCCAGGCGACCACCAATCTGGTGCTGAGCGCCACCGGCGATGTCGCTGAAGGTGGTCAGATCGTGTACACCGCGACCTTGAGCAATCCAGCCGGCACGGCGATGACCGTGACCTTGAGCAACGGCGCAACTATCAACATCGCTGCAGGCCAGACCACTGGCCAAGTGACCGTCGCAGCTCCGGCCGATGACGTCTACAAAGATGCCGGCCAGGTCAAAGTCAGCGTTACTGGTACCACCGGTGGTGACTTCGAGAACCTCGCAGTCAATCCGGCTGAAGCCGTGACCAACGTCAGCGACACGCTCGATACCAGCACGGTGACCCTGACCGCCACTCCAAGCGTGGTCGAGGGCGGTACCGTGGTGTACACCGCCTCGGTGTCGGCCCCAGTCACCGGCAGCCCACTGGTGGTGACCCTGGCCAACGGCCAAACCATCACCATCGGCGTCGGCGAGTCGTCCGGCTCGGTCAACTTCACCGCACCGAACAACGTCTACAACACCAATGCACCGCTGACCAACAGCATCAGCAAGGTCGACGGTGGTAACTACGAGAAGCTGGATACTGCCGGTACTCCAACCACCACAGTCACCGACAGCCCGGCCACCCAGGCGACCACCAACCTGGTGCTGAGCGCCACTGGCGATGTCGCCGAGGGCGGCCAGATCGTTTACACCGCGACCTTGAGCAACCCAGCGGGCACGGCGATGACCGTCACCCTGAGCAACGGCGCGACCATCAATATCGCGGCAGGCCAGACCACTGGCACGGTCTCTGTTCCAGCCCCGGCGGATGACGTTTACAAAGACGCCGGTCAGGTCAAAGTCAGCGTTACCGGCACCACCGGTGGTGACTTTGAAAATCTTGCGGTCAATCCGGCTGAGGCCGTGACCAACGTCAGCGATACCCTCGACACGTCGACCGTCACTTTGACTGCTACTCCAAGCGTGGTCGAGGGCGGTACCGTGGTGTATACCGCCTCGGTGTCGGCCCCGGTTACCGGTAGCCCGCTGGTCGTGACCCTGGCCAACGGTCAAAGCATCACCATCGGTGTCGGCGAGTCCTCCGGCTCGGTCGACTTCACCGCGCCAAACAACGTCTACAACACCAATGCACCGCTGACCAACAGCATCACCAAGGTCGACGGCGGTAATTACGAGAAGCTGGATACTGCCGGTACTCCAACCACCACAGTCACCGACAGTCCTGCTACCCAGGCGACCACCAACCTGGTGCTGAGCGCCACTGGCGACGTCGCCGAGGGCGGTCAGATCGTTTACACCGCCACGCTGAGCAACCCAGCCGGCACCGCGATGACTGTGACCCTGAGCAACGGCGCGACTATCAATATCGCGGCCGGCCAGACCTCTGGCCAAGTGACCGTCGCTGCACCGGCTGATGACGTCTACAAAGACGCCGGTCAGGTCAAAGTCAGCGTTACTGTTACCACCGGTGGTGACTTCGAGAACCTCGCAGTGAATCCGGCTGAAGCCGTAACTAACGTCAGCGATACGCTCGATACCAGCACGGTGACCCTGACCGCCAATG
>NZ_JAETZZ010000033.1 GCF_022627325.1 Pseudomonas putida | reverse complement strand
GTAAGCGACCCGCGAACACACCTTGCGCTCGTTAAGCAGGCGTCCACTGATGCGGCAACAAGGCCTCGATCTCGCTCGCCCGTTGAGTAGGCAGTCGTGTCAGCACGTCCTTGAGGTAGGCATACGGATCGTGTCCATTCATGCGCGCGGACTGAATCAGGCTCATGATCGCCGCCGCACGCTTGCCACTGCGCAGAGACCCGGCAAACAACCAATTGGCACGTCCAAGTGCCCACGGTCGTATTTGGTTCTCGACGTGGTTGTTATCGATGGGCAAGGCGCCGTCGTCCAGGTAGCGCGTCAGTGCTACCCAGCGTTTCAAGCTGTAATCGAGAGCCTTGGCGATGGCCGAGCCTTCTGGCACCAGCTCGCGCTGGGTCAGCATCCAGTCATGCAGTTTTTCAGCGATGGGAACCGCATCCCGCTGACGTATTCGTCGGCGGTCTTCTTCGCTCATGTCCTTGGCCTGTCGTTCGACCTCGTAGAGCGCACCAATCGTTAGAAGCGCCTGCTCGGCCAACTGACTCTTGTTCGCCGCATGCAAGTCAAAGAACTTGCGGCGCGCATGGGCCATGCAGCCAACCTCGACGATGCCTTGTTCGAAACTGGCCTTGTAGCCGGCAAAGTCATCGCACACCAACTTGCCGCGCCAGTCGCCGAGGAAGTTACGCGCATGCTCGCCGGCACGGCTCGGGCTGAAGTCGTAGACCACGGATTTCAGCTCTGCGTAAGTAGTGCTGCTATAGGCCCACACATAACTTCGATGGGTTTTCTTTTCACCCGGTGCCAGCATCTGAACCGGTGTTTCATCGGCATGGATGACCGGTTGCGCCAGCACCGCTTCACGCAGTGCATCGACCAATGGTTGAAGCTGAACACCTGTTTGCCCAACCCAGCGGGCCAGTGTCGAACGGGGAATGGCCAAGCCGGCGCGGCCAAAGATCTTTTCCTGCCGGTACAGTGGCAGATGGTCAGCGAACTTGGCCACCATCACATGGGCCAACAGGCCTGCGGTGGGCATGCCTTTGTCGATGACTTGTGCCGGAACCGGTGCCTGGATCAGGGTTTCGCAAGCTCGGCAGGCCCATTTGCCACGTACATGCTGCTCGACCGTGAATACACCTGGCGTGTAATCAAGCTTTTCGCTGACATCTTCACCGATGCGTTGAAGCGCGCAGCCACACGCGCATTGGGTGTTGTCGGGTTCATGGCGGATAACCGTACGCGGAAGCTGTGCTGGCAGTGGTGCGCGCTTGGGCTTCTGGCTTGGCTCTTTTGGGGCCGGGTCGGGATGAAGTGCGTTCAGCTCAGCTTCGATGGCCTCAAGGTCGACGTTGAGCAAATCATCGAGCAGACGGCCTTGCTCTGGGCTGATTTGTTCGCTGCGCTTGGCGTACTTATGGCGTTTGAGAACGGCAATCTCGTGCGTGAGTTGCTCGATGATGATTTTGTCGTTCTGGATCTTGCGACTCATCGCCTCGACTTGAGACTGCAATGTCAGCGTCTGCTCAAGCAGCGCACGCAGCTCTGCTGGAGTCAGTTGGTCGAGGTCGGGTAAGGAAGTCATGCCGCCAATTGTGCCAGAGCACCGCACTGGCGGCGATTGGCGGTTATGCCAATGGCAAGCACTAAAGCCGTGTAATGGTGCTGTTGGCCCCCATGCGTTGCCAAGGTAACCCCACGATGAGCGCCTGAAGTTGCTCTCTGTCCAGTTCCACTTGAGCGCCGTGACGAATGCCCGGCCAGTGGAATTTGCCCTGGTTGAGTCGGCGTGCTGCCAGCCACACGCCAACGCCGTCATGTACCAGCACCTTTATCCGGTTGGCGCGACGGTTGGCGAAGAGATAAGCGCAGTGCGGCTTCGCCGCACCGAAGACCGCGACAACACGGGCCAAGGCCGTTTCGGTGCCGGCGCGCATGTCCATGGGCTCGGTGGCCAGCCAGATGGTATCGATACGGATCATTTGACGAGGCCGCGAATGAAGCGGGCGCAGCCATCGGGATCGACAGTGGGCCAGGTCACTGTGAGTGTGTGTTGTTTGAACGGAATTTCGATATGCGCCAACGTTGGTTGCGCAGATTCAGGCTTCATCGTCAGCGGCACGAATGCAGGTAACGCGTCAGGTTGGCGGTCACGATAGAGCGGAATCCATTTGCGCACCAGGTTGGCATTGATGCCATGGCGCAGCGCGATGCTGGCTATCGACACGTCAGGTTGAAGACATTCCTGGACGACTTGGGCTTTGAACAGTTTTGGATAAGAGGTGCGCTGGCGCATGGTGATCCTTGCGATAAGGGCGATGGTGTCCACGTATTTTTAGGTGGACACCATCGCCCTTAATGCTGGGATTCTGAAGGTGTGTTGGCTGGCCGCTTAC
>NZ_JAETZZ010000032.1 GCF_022627325.1 Pseudomonas putida | reverse complement strand
GTAAGCGTCCGGCGAACTCACCTTCCGAACTCCAGCATTAAGGGCGATGGTGTCCGCGTATTTTTAAGCGGACGCGATCACCCTTATCGCCAGGATTTCTATGCGCCAACGAAGCTCTTATCCGAAACCGTTCAAAGCCCAGGTCGTTCAGGAATGCCTGCAACCTGGCGCAACCGTGTCCAGTGTCGCCATCAACCACGGCATCAATGCCAACGTCATCCGCAAATGGCTGCCGCTCTATCGAGATCAGCCCGCAGCGGCTTCACTACCAGCTTTCGTCCCGCTAAAAGCCGCACCTAAACGGCCAGTCGAAGCGTCAGTGATCATCGAGTTGCCCGTGGCCGGGCAAGTGATCACGGTGAAATGGCCAGCCTCGGATCCCGAGGGTTGTGCGCAATTTATTCGGGCTTTCGCTCAATGATCCGCATCGATGCCATCTGGCTGGCCACCGAGCCGATGGACATGCGCGCTGGCACCGAGACAGCATTAGCTCGGGTGATTGCGGTGTTCGGTGCGGCGAAGCCGCACTGCGCTTATCTGTTCGCCAATCGCCAGGCTAACCGGATGAAAGTGCTGGTGCACGATGGCGTCGGTGTCTGGCTGGCAGCGCGTCGACTGAACCAAGGCAAGTTCCACTGGCCCGGCATTCGCCACGGCTGCGAGGTCGAACTCGACAGCGAACAACTCCAGGCGTTGGTGCTGGGCCTGCCGTGGCAGCGCGTCGGTGCAGGCGGTGTGATTAGCATGCTGTAAACGCCGGCCATTTGGCCGGTCTACTTGTCGTCGCCCCGCGCCTGCTCTGGCACAATCGGCGGCATGACTTTCTCGCCCAACCTCGACCAGATGACCCCGGAACAGCTTCGTGCCTTGGCGGCACAGGCGTTGCAATTGCAATCCCAGGTCGAGGCGATGAGCAGGAAGATTCAGAACGATGAAATCCTCATCGAACAGTTCAAGTTCGAAATCGCCCTGCTCAAACGGCACAAGTTTGCCAAGCGCAGCGAGCAAATCAGCCCGGCGCAAAGCAGCTTGCTGGATGACCTGCTCGACACAGACCTTGAAGCTATCGAGGCCGAGCTAAAACAGCTTCTCCCAGATGCGCCACAGGCCGAACCACGACAATCCCCGAAACGTGCGCCTTTGCCGCCGCAGTTTCCACGCACGGTGATTCGTCACGAACCCGAAAACACCCAGTGCGTCTGTGGCTGCCAACTTCAACGCATCGGCGAAGACGTCAGCGAGAAGCTGGATTACACGCCGGGCGTGTTTACCGTCGAGCAACATGTGCGGGGCAAATGGGCCTGTCGCCAGTGCGAAACCCTGATCCAGGCCCCGGTGCCAGCCCAGGTTATCGACAAAGGTATCCCGACCACAGGTTTGTTGGCCCACGTGATGGTGGCCAAGTTTGCCGATCACTTGCCGCTGTACCGGCAGGAGAAAATCTTTGGCCGTGCCGGGCTGGCAATTGCTCGCTCGACCCTGGCGCAGTGGGTCGGACAAACCGGCGTGCGGCTTCAGCCACTGGTCGATGCACTGCGTGAAGCCGTGCTGAACCAGGGCGTGATCCACGCTGATGAGACACCGGTGCAAATGCTTGCGCCAGGCGAGAAGAAAACCCACCGGGCCTATGTCTGGGCGTACAGCACGACGCCGTTTTCAGGGCTCAACGCGGTGGTTTACGACTTCAGCCCAAGCCGTGCTGGCGAACATGCGCGCAACTTCCTGGGTGACTGGAACGGCAAGTTGGTCTGCGACGACTTCGCTGGCTACAAAGCCGGTTTCGAACAAGGCATCACTGAAATCGGCTGCATGGCCCACGCCCGGCGCAAGTTCTTTGATTTGCACGTGGCGAACAAAAGTCAGCTGGCTGAACAGGCCCTGCACTCGATCAGCGGCTTGTACGAGGTCGAACGTCAGGCGCGGGACATGAGTGATGAAGAGCGCTGGCGAATACGACAAGAATTGGCGGTGCCGATCCTCAAAACACTGCATGACTGGATGTTGGCCCAGCGCGACTTGGTGCCCAACGGATCAGCCACGGCCAAAGCCCTCGATTACAGCCTGAAACGCTGGGTAGCGCTGACCCGCTACCTGGATGATGGGGCTGTGCCCATCGACAACAACCAGGTCGAAAACCAGATACGGCCATGGGCACTCGGGCGCTCGAACTGGTTATTTGCGGGATCCCTGCGCAGCGGTAAGCGGGCTGCGGCAATCATGAGTTTGATCCAGTCGGCGCGCATGAATGGGCATGATCCGTATGCCTATCTCAAAGATGTGCTGACGCGGCTGCCGACCCAACGGGCCAGTGAGATCGGACAGTTGCTGCCGCATCAGTGGGTGCCGGCCTGACTTACGCAAGGTGAGTTCGCCGGACGCTTACGCTG
>NZ_JAETZZ010000031.1 GCF_022627325.1 Pseudomonas putida | reverse complement strand
TGTCAGCAGTGACAGGAGCAGTCTCGCAACCACGGCAGCCATAGATCTTGCGCACGTGTTTGAGTACGCGGATCTGCATCGGCACGATATCGAGCTGCTCGCTGGTTTCTTCGCCGATGACATGCTTACGGCAACCGCAGGCGCAGGTCAGTTCGTGTTCGGGCAACTCATGGATAACTTCGATACGTGGCAGATTAGCCGCCAATGACTTGCGCTTGCCACGGCGCTTGACCGGGACAACGACTTCTTCATTGGCATCATCGACTACAGCCAGCAGAGGGTCATTTTCCGCTTCATCGAACATGGCCAGTTGCGGCGTTTTGGGATCGACGGTTTGCTCGGACTTGCGGCCAAAGAAACGGTTACGCCATAACTTGATTTGTTCTTTCAGATCGTCAATTTGGACGATGTGGGCCTGATTGACTTCCTGCTCGCGCAAACGGGCAGCATAGCTCTCAAGCAATAATTGCTTGAGCAGGGCAGGATCGTCTGGGAGATTGTCGGGCACGGAAATCATGCCGCGGATTATACCGGGTCAGGCGACGTAGCGCGGAGTCAAAACCTGATGAGGACGGTTGCGCCAAAGGTCGAAACCGTCGAGCAGCCAATTGAGTTCTTGGACGGTCAGGACAATCGCTTCGTCGCTGGGCTCAGGCGACATTTTGAAGCGCTCGGCTTCCAGGCGCTTGAGCCAGAGGCAGAAGCCGTTGCGCTCCCAGTACAACACTTTGATCCGATTACGCGCCTTGTTGAGGAAGACGAAGAGCACGGGGTCGAACACGGCGACTTTGATATCCAGTTCTACCAAGGCAGTAAGGCCGTCGATGGACTTTCGAAAGTCCACAGGCTTGGGGTAGAGGTAGACTTTTTCGACTTTGCTGTCGGGGCGCATCATGCAGGGCTGGCTCCAGAAGGAAATCGGGAGCACAGCATCGGGCATCAGGTAAGCGCTTTGAATGTGGGGTTCATGGAGCACTTACGTAACAATTGCCCGTACTTCAGTCCTCGTCAGCACAAGAAGATTGACCGAAAAGCCAGCTTTGACGGCATCCCGCGGAAAATTCTTAAGCTATTGATCGAACAGTTTGACCGCGTTGTTTACATCTTGGAGAAAGAAACCCACCTGGTCCTCTCTGAGAACGCGTTGAGAGGCATGCTGCAGCGTTACAAAGGGGAGCGCGGCTACCTCTATGTGGGTGCGACGCTTCGAAATGTGCCTTGGATCTTTGCTTACATGTCGGACGCCACCCGTCTGTTTGGCCAGAAGGTCAGCGGAAATGCTGAGCTGGTGAAAGCCATTGGCAGTGAGGTGCCTGGGGCGGAAATCAGCAGTGCTGGCCGGCTAGGGGTCGAAGAACGTACCCGGTTCGAAGGCGCCTTATTTTGATCTCAAGATGAGTTTCATCCGCCATCGAATCGTCAAAGACAGCGAAGCGTCCGAATTGCTGGAGAGCATGGAGTTCGTAGTGTCGCAGCCGCGCAATGGTGAGCTTGAGCACATCCACAAAGAAATCATCAAATTCGACCCGGCTTGGTTCGAATCCCTCATCCGGATGCCCGCTGATCATCCATATCGCAGGATGGATAGGGTGCAGTGGGCTCGGGAAGAGTTGGGCGATCTGTTGGACTGGCCACAGGCTTGATCATGGGGTCTACGTGAACTGCTTTTCCACTGCCAATGTGAACTATATTGAGATAGAGGCCAGCATGATGCCCTTGCTTCCACAGTCCAGGGTGCTGCCAACGTCCCGGGCGTCGGGGGCCAGGGATGTGATTCATCCATTATGTGTGCCGTTTTCCCAACGGCTGGTTATCCCCCGCAATGTCTGATGATCTTCCCCTCTGCAGATTGGCCAGAGTGAGCGGAAAACTGGGTATAGGTGGGCGGCCTGCTGGAGCTGGGTCACCGCTTGTTAACCACTTTTTTTCACTGTAAACCACAGTAGTTAACAGTGAAAAAAAGTGGTTAACATCGAGGTGGCTCGCCCTAATTCTCATTCGGCATCAGGTGGACAAGCACCATGACTGTGAGGCGCACATTCACAGAGATGGTCGAGGCAGGCGAGCCGCTGATGCAGCAAGCGCTTCAAGCCATCCGCGATGCCAAAGCGGTGTACCCTTCAGGCTCTTCAGCTACTGGCGGATGGGGCTGCCTTAAGCACCTGAATGAACGATCACGTTGGCTGACCGGCGTTCACAAGCTGAACGTCAATGACGGCCTGGGGTGGCCAGCAGCATCAATCGGCGCTAAAAATTTAGCTGGCGCTAATCGATTAGTGGCTGCTATATTGCAATCATCACTCCCTAGCCAAGGTAGCCCAATGCTCAAACGTCATCGTGAAACCCTCGAAACCCGCTTGGAGCAAGTGCAGACTTGGGGCTGGTGCGAAATCACATGGGGTGAGTTGTATCTGTGGTACGCCGCTGAGCGGCTGTCGGTGAAGACCTATAAGCATATGCTTGAGACGTATCGCGAACTTCAAGAGGACGAAAGCGCTAACTTATTAGCAACTACGGTTAGTGGGGGACTAATACTTACCTCCCCTTCGAAAACCTCGCACCTCACCGACATAATAAACTTTGGCTACGATAATGCACCATCAATTAGCTAAATTTTATGTAGTGAAGCCCTTCTGTATTCACCCGACTGCGGAGTGATTTTTATGACATACTTTAGCTATAGCGTAAGAGTTGACCTAAGGCAGATCAGACCATCCGGAAAAGATTTTAACTACTTGCCGACTTAATCAGGGCAGGCGTTAAGAATGAGCATGGGTTTAGTGCTTTGAAGGGCTTGACTGATCAGCGCCTTAAGCAGTGGCCTGTGGCAATCAGGTTCAAAACAGCGAAAAACCGCGAGAGCTTCTATAACGGCATCCAACGTCTGCTTCGACCAACACTTGTTAAAATTATTGGTCTGAAACCAACCTATCCTAATACGAACAAGTCGAAGCCCATTAAATACATACGCTCCAAATAACTTACAAGAAGAGGCCCATAAAGGCCTCTATTTTTTAGCGATTTAGCTAGTCTTACTCACACGTCAATCACACCTCTGTAAATTCAGGTCTTCCAGAAGTATCCACGAGAAAATTCAGTACTCGCGCATTGTGCATCCACATCACCTCCAGTCTGGTAGCGACTTCATCAAAGCGCTCCGCATTCTCTATCGAAGAATAGGAAAGGATGGTTTTCTTTGACTTTGGATATGGCAATAACTTATGCGGAAAATCCTTAGCCACCTCATGGATTTCAAAGGCTTTCTGGGGCTTAGCATGTGCCAGCGCGTTTCGAAAGCTTTTCATTAAGTTTAGTGTCTGCCACGGCTCTTCAGAGAATTTCACCTCAATCTTTAAGAACTCAGAAATCATCGTGATTTTCCCGATGAATGAGGTAGATTCGAAATGATCCCAATGCGAAAAAAGCTTCCTGCCGTAAACGTTGCAAATTGCTTCAACACGGAAAACGGAGAACGCCATTGATGGCAGAATCCATCTGAACCGATGGCCGTCTTGCTCATTTCTCGCCTGAGCAAGTTGATTAAGTGCTATTGATCCCAAATAGTTATGTTCAAAGATCTCTCTCGTAACCTTAATCTTTTTGGTGCTTTTTTCCTGCTCCAATTAAGCTTGATCCTATGCTAGTAAATCATGGTAGTCTCAAAAGCCCAGTGCTGGATGGGCTTTTACATAATGTGGGAGCGCCTCACAGGTGGTCTGGCTCGATGCCGATCTCCCGAAGTGACTTGACCAGCGATGGGTCGATAACGGCTTCTCCATTGATCGACGCGGCCTGGTTGATGCCCACGGTCCGGTACTTGATCATGTGGCCGGATACCATCTGCTTCAGGATCTGTTTGGCTTTGTCGCCGCCGGTCACAGTGTACGAGCTCATCAGTTGCGACGTGGACTTCATCGCTTGTTCCTGGGCGTTGTTGACCAGCGCGGCCTGCTCCCCTTGGAGTGTAACGAGCGGCGCCATCGGTATCGACGGGGCCATACTCACCGGCGTCTCCTGCGGGGTGATCGTCCATGCATCGTTCTGATCGATACGCAACTGAACGGTACCGACCGGCACCTTGAGCCGGCCGCCGGACATGATGCCGACGTAGATCTCGCCGTCTTCCTTGCGAACTACGGGATAGAAGTGCAGCGGCTGGGTGACGATCAGGCTCGGCGTGCTCTGATCACCTGTGGTGACCATCATAGTGGTCTTGTCAGTGAATTCGTCGATTGTGGCCATTGCCTTCTAGGTTTGCTGCTCAGTGGCGCATCCTGCGACGGATAGAGCGACACAGAGTGTTGCGGCGATCCGTTTCATTCCTATCTCTCTGGTCTATTTGAGGTAAGCGGCCAGCCAACACACCTTCAGAATCCCAGCATTAAGGGCGATGGTGTCCACCTAAAAATACGTGGACACCATCGCCCTTATCGCAAGGATCACCATGCGCCAGCGCACCTCTTATCCAAAA
>NZ_JAETZZ010000030.1:3199-5003 GCF_022627325.1 Pseudomonas putida | reverse complement strand
TGTGGTTCGTTGCGAACTTTCGGTTCGTATCATCTTCACCACCGCAATCTGCAGAAGCAAATTGCTTGGGTGTTATATGGTCAAGCCTCACGGGCAATTAGTATTGGTTAGCTCAACGCCTCACAGCGCTTACACACCCAACCTATCAACGTCGTAGTCTTCGACGGCCCTTTAGGGGATTCAAGATCCCAGTGAGATCTCATCTTGAGGCAAGTTTCCCGCTTAGATGCTTTCAGCGGTTATCTCTTCCGAACATAGCTACCCGGCAATGCCACTGGCGTGACAACCGGAACACCAGAGGTTCGTCCACTCCGGTCCTCTCGTACTAGGAGCAGCCCCTCTCAAATCTCAAACGTCCACGGCAGATAGGGACCGAACTGTCTCACGACGTTCTAAACCCAGCTCGCGTACCACTTTAAATGGCGAACAGCCATACCCTTGGGACCGGCTTCAGCCCCAGGATGTGATGAGCCGACATCGAGGTGCCAAACACCGCCGTCGATATGAACTCTTGGGCGGTATCAGCCTGTTATCCCCGGAGTACCTTTTATCCGTTGAGCGATGGCCCTTCCATACAGAACCACCGGATCACTAAGACCTACTTTCGTACCTGCTCGACGTGTTTGTCTCGCAGTCAAGCGCGCTTTTGCCTTTATACTCTACGACCGATTTCCGACCGGTCTGAGCGCACCTTCGTACTCCTCCGTTACTCTTTGGGAGGAGACCGCCCCAGTCAAACTACCCACCATACACTGTCCTCGATCCGGATAACGGACCTGAGTTAGAACCTCAAAGTTGCCAGGGTGGTATTTCAAGGATGGCTCCATGAGAACTGGCGTCCCCACTTCAAAGCCTCCCACCTATCCTACACAAGCAAATTCAAAGTCCAGTGCAAAGCTATAGTAAAGGTTCACGGGGTCTTTCCGTCTAGCCGCGGATACACTGCATCTTCACAGCGATTTCAATTTCACTGAGTCTCGGGTGGAGACAGCGCCGCCATCGTTACGCCATTCGTGCAGGTCGGAACTTACCCGACAAGGAATTTCGCTACCTTAGGACCGTTATAGTTACGGCCGCCGTTTACCGGGGCTTCGATCAAGAGCTTCGCTTGCGCTAACCCCATCAATTAACCTTCCGGCACCGGGCAGGCGTCACACCCTATACGTCCACTTTCGTGTTTGCAGAGTGCTGTGTTTTTAATAAACAGTCGCAGCGGCCTGGTATCTTCGACCGGCATGAGCTTACGGAGCAAGTCCTTCACCCTCACCGGCGCACCTTCTCCCGAAGTTACGGTGCCATTTTGCCTAGTTCCTTCACCCGAGTTCTCTCAAGCGCCTTGGTATTCTCTACCTAACCACCTGTGTCGGTTTGGGGTACGGTTCCCAGTTATCTGAAGCTTAGGAGCTTTTCTTGGAAGCATGGCATCAACCACTTCGTCGCCTAACGGCAACTCGTCATCAGCTCTCGGCCTTGAGATCCCGGATTTGCCTAAGATCTCAGCCTACCACCTTAAACTTGGACAACCAACGCCAAGCTGGCCTAGCCTTCTCCGTCCCTCCATCGCAATAACTGGAAGTACAGGAATATTAACCTGTTTTCCATCGACTACGCTTTTCAGCCTCGCCTTAGGGACCGACTAACCCTGCGTCGATTAACGTTGCGCAGGAAACCTTGGTCTTTCGGCGTGCGAGTTTTTCACTCGCATTGTCGTTACTCATGTCAGCATTCGCACTTCTGATACCTCCAGCAAGCTTCTCAACTCACCTTCACAGGCTTACAGAACGCTCCTCTACCGCATCACCAG
>NZ_JAETZZ010000030.1:1758-3109 GCF_022627325.1 Pseudomonas putida | reverse complement strand
CGCCACCAAAGGTGATACCCGTAGCTTCGGTGCATGGTTTGAGCCCCGTTACATCTTCCGCGCAGGCCGACTCGACTAGTGAGCTATTACGCTTTCTTTAAAGGGTGGCTGCTTCTAAGCCAACCTCCTAGCTGTCTAAGCCTTCCCACATCGTTTCCCACTTAACCATGACTTTGGGACCTTAGCTGACGGTCTGGGTTGTTTCCCTTTTCACGACGGACGTTAGCACCCGCCGTGTGTCTCCCATGCTCGGCACTTGTAGGTATTCGGAGTTTGCATCGGTTTGGTAAGTCGGGATGACCCCCTAGCCGAAACAGTGCTCTACCCCCTACAGTGATACATGAGGCGCTACCTAAATAGCTTTCGAGGAGAACCAGCTATCTCCGAGCTTGATTAGCCTTTCACTCCGATCCACAGGTCATCCGCTAACTTTTCAACGGTAGTCGGTTCGGTCCTCCAGTCAGTGTTACCTAACCTTCAACCTGCCCATGGATAGATCGCCCGGTTTCGGGTCTATACCCAGCGACTAAACGCCCTATTAAGACTCGCTTTCGCTACGCCTCCCCTATTCGGTTAAGCTCGCCACTGAATATAAGTCGCTGACCCATTATACAAAAGGTACGCAGTCACCTAACAAAGTAGGCTCCCACTGCTTGTACGCATACGGTTTCAGGTTCTATTTCACTCCCCTCTCCGGGGTTCTTTTCGCCTTTCCCTCACGGTACTGGTTCACTATCGGTCAGTCAGTAGTATTTAGCCTTGGAGGATGGTCCCCCCATGTTCAGACAAAGTTTCTCGTGCTCCGTCCTACTCGATTTCATTGATAAGAGATTTTCGTGTACGGGGCTATCACCCACTATGGCCGCACTTTCCAGAGCGTTCCACTAATCTCAAACCAACTTAAGGGCTGGTCCCCGTTCGCTCGCCACTACTAAGGGAATCTCGGTTGATTTCTTTTCCTCAGGGTACTTAGATGTTTCAGTTCCCCTGGTTCGCCTCTTGCACCTATGTATTCAGTACAAGATACTCAGCTTGTGCTGAGTGGGTTCCCCCATTCAGAGATCTCTGGATCACAGTCTGTTTGCCGACTCCCCAAAGCTTATCGCAGGCTACCACGTCTTTCATCGCCTCTGACTGCCAAGGCATCCACCGTATGCGCTTCTTCACTTGACCATATAACCCCAAGCAATCTGGTTATACTGTGAAGACGACATTCGCCGAAAATTCGCATGTTGCTCTTTCGAGCAGAACTCACAAATTTTACCTTAGCCTGATCCACCAGCAGTGAAACTGGTGTTCAGTCTATTTCTATCACATATCCGAATTTTTAAAGAACGATCTGACAAAAGTC
>NZ_JAETZZ010000003.1 GCF_022627325.1 Pseudomonas putida | reverse complement strand
ACTCGGACTGGTCTCGATACTGGATACGATCAACCGGCTTAGCCGCATAGCCTGAACCGCCGTGTACGGAACCGTACGCACGGTGGTGTGAGAGGACGGCGGGTGTGAACCCGCCTCCTACTCGATTGTCTGGAGATGCGAGTTGTAGTCTATGTCTCAAGCTGGTGTAGGGAACTTCTTTCAGGCGTGTTCACGCCTTGTGTACGGTTGTAGGGCCGCCTAGCGTGACGTGCTTTCTCCAGAGGAAGCACGCCCATGAAGTACCGATTTGCGCTTGCCATCCCCTGCCTGATGGCCAGTTTCCATGCCTGCGCTCTGCAGGACTGTAGCGGCCTGCGCCCGCAGGAAGTCGTTCACTGCCACATCGGCGATGTGCGGCAGAAGCCTCTGGAGGCCGTGCTGCTCGAACAGGCCTCTGAACCTGGCTACGATTTCCGTCGCTTGCAGATGGTTTCGCAGGTGTGGGACCCAGTGCCGGTGGTTGAACCGCGTCGCTGGGAGCACGACGTCGAGCTGCATGTGCCGCGCAATGCAGTGCCCGGCAAAGCCTTGCTGGTGGTGAACAACGGCGTGCGGCACGGGCCGGCGCAGAGCCCGGACTATACCCGTGAAGCATTGCGCGAAGTGGCTCTCAAGTCGCAGACGGCCGTGGTCATGATCAGCGATGCGCCCAACCAGTACGTGACCTTCAGTGATGTCGAGAAGCCCCTGAGCGAGGATGACGCCGTGGCGCATACCTGGGCACATTCGCTGCGCGGTGCCGCGCCGGAACTACCCCTGCATGTGCCGATGGCTGCGGCGGCGAGCCGGGCGATGGACCTGGCCGAACTGGAACTGGGTAAGCAAGGGCTCACGGTGGACAGTTTCATCATCACAGGTGCCTCCAAGCGTGGCTGGAGCGCGTGGCTCACGGCGCTGGCCGATGAGCGGGTGATCGCCATCGTGCCTGCCGTAATCGACGTGGCGGACACCTCGGACATGCTGGCTGGATTGCGCAAGCGCTATGGCGGTCACTGGCCCTTGGCGCTGGGCTCCTACCAGCAGGCCGGTGTGCTGCAACAACTGGGCACCCCGGCATTCGAGCGGCTCATGGCGATGATGGACCCGATGCAGTACCTGAGCGAGGAGGGGCAGCGCCTGGCGATTCCCAAGTATCTGGTGTCTGCCAGCGGCGATGATTTCTTCGCGCCCGACCCCGTCACCGATTATCAGCAACGCCTGCCAGGCCAGACCAGCCTGAGAGTGTTGCCGAACTCGGACCACGGTGGGGTGCGTCAGCAGGTGGTCAGCACCTTGGTGCCGGCGGTGACACGCCTGCGCGATGGCAAAGCGCTGCCGAGCGTGCAGGTGTCAGAGGGCGGGCAACCTGGGCTGATGGCTGTCGACTTGTCCGAGCCGCCCGTGGAAGTGAGGGTATGGACGGCAAACAACAGCCAGGATCGCGATTTCCGCTATGCCTGCGCGGTTCGCTACCAGTCCGAGACGCTGGACCCTCAGCAACACTTCACCCTGCAACGCACGGCGCCAGCAACGGGGTGGCAGGCGCAGTTCGTCGAAGCGAAGTTCGCTGATGGCTTCATCGCCACCAGCCCGGTCAGGGTGCTGCCGCAGACATATCCCGCGCATCCGCCGACGGATCACGGCGGTGCTTGCCGCAGCTTCCCGGCAGAAAGCGCGTGAAGCGCTGGCTCAGTGCCGCATGCCCAGTTCGGCATCGTCCAGCAGGGCCTTGGCCAATGCACTGAGGTAGTGTGCGGCCCAGATCAGTTGCGGGTCGTTGTCCATGACGGCGGTAAGGGTCAGGTCGCGCACGCATCCCAGCAGTTCGGAGGCTTGGTCTCGGGCGTCCTGGCAGGGGATCCCTGCGCAGACCTGGAACAGGGGTTGTTTGTGCTCATCGCCCTGGTAGAAGCAGGTTTTGCCGGGGGTGGTCTGGTTGTTTTCGGTCATTGGTTTTTCACCCGGAGTGTTGTTGTGGATGGCACCGGCTTCGCCGGTTTCGCGGGCTCGCCCGCTCCCACAGGTACGGCGCAGGCCTCGGGCATTGCACAGTCCCTGTGGGGGCGGGCATGCCCGCGAAAAGGCGCGTGCTGCCGGCACGTTCCAAGGCGAGCGACAAGGCATCCGCCTGTCCCCAGGCCAACTGCATGGCCCGCAAGCCATTCACCAGCGTCTCCCGCGTGCGGTCATCCTCGATGCCGTCGAGGGCGCGGTGGCTGTGGTTGTAGGCGATCATCAGGTAATGGGTGATGTTGACCACGACGTGGTCGAGGGGGACGAGGTTTTCGCAGATGGCGTGGGTGAGGGTCGTGCCGTCTGGGAGGTCGAAGTGGTGGAGTGGGTCAGGGACTAGCTTTTTCATATCGGCTCCATGTCATTCATGTGCCACCCGTCCGTTTCCACACATTGGGGTGACAGCTGCACACGGGGTGGAAAACCAGGCACATGGAAAACCCGGTAGGCTCGGAAGCCTCCCGCGTACAGCTGTCATGACGACAGCCTCCATGTTGAATTGCCGAGGTTTCCACACCTCGATCGCTGAACTGTGCAGCGACCTGGAAAGCCTAGGGGGACAGCTTTCCAGTAACAATCAGACGCGAGTCGACAGGGTTTGTAGGGTATTTCGCGAGGGCTGATGTCGCCAGCCCAAACCTGTAGGAACTATCTGTATCAATAGTGGGAAATTTTCTTAGTGGAATAGATGCACAGCGTTGAGTTGCCTTGGGTCGGAGGTGTGAAGACTTGATTTTGGGCAAACTGGAAACCGATATTTCCAGTGTCGGTTACAGCATGTTTCTTTCTACTCAATTACTTACCAAGCTGTCTTTGGCAATAGCCGATGGCCTCAGTACGCTGCCTATTGGCAATTGATTGAGGCTGAAAATGAAGGGCAAGGGGTGGAAGGAACACTTGGCTCGTGGCCAGATCGAGGTCGCAGGCAGTTCGTGGAGTCTGCTTCATTTGCGTCCAATCTCACATCAGTTGAAGATCCCGGGCCTGGCTGATCGGGGCATGGGGGAAGTAGCACTGGCGGTCGAGTACTCAAGTCACTGCGTCAGCTAGGGTCCCAAGCAAGGTACTGAACTGGACTTCGAACAGATGGGGCACGATCACCTCTTGATCGATCATCGGGGAATTCGCCGTGCCTTCTGCCCTGGTCGTCACAAGCTGTCAGTTCAGTTGCCTTCGATTATTGCTTCGTTGCCTGAGCGACAGTGCCTATTTACTGGGCATAGCAACTGGTTGACCATCGAGGGTAATCAGTTCGGGTATCCGGAGGGCAGTCGATATGAGGTGTATTTCAACTTGCGTCGAGACTCGCCCCGTAGCCTGAAACTCCATGTGGAAAGTGCTTATGTGCGTGACCCTGGCCATCCTTCGAATCGGCCTACGGCGCTGAAGCGGCACGAGAAGATTAAAGGCTGGTTGCTGATGCTGAAGAAACTGAGAAATGAGCCGATTCGACGGCCTGTAAGGCGATAGCAACCTGTAAAAATACGAAACCCCCAATGAAGGGGGTCGTATCGCGGAGGCCCTTAGGGACTAATCCCATCAACCGGCACGGCCGGAACCAGATGGCGGCGTCTAGACACTTCCCGAAGGAAGCTCCGTGTACATCAAGACGGTTAAAAGTCTATTGGGTCTCAGATGGCTCGTCAACGTCCGGGTGCTTTCGGCTTGTAAGCACAATACCCCGGCCGCGGCCCGACCTTCGGGTGGTTCCGGCAGGTATCCGGGCGCTTGTCATAAATGGTGCACAGCCGGCTCTTACGGTCCAGGTACATGCAGTCATCGTTGCTCATCCGGGTCAGGGTGAAGATCCCCGACTTCTGGTTGAATCGCTCGATGATGCCTTCCTTTTGCAGGCGCTTGGCCACGTTCTTCGGGGGTTCGTCCTTTTCGAACTCGTCCACCACGCCGATGCGGATCAGGTCTTTGATCTTCACTTCCACAGGCAGGGTGCAGCAGGTCGAATGACAGCCCCCGCACATGTGGCTGGCATAGCGTTGCCAGGTTTCCAGGCGGTCGACTTCGGCTGCGGCAATCAGGGTCGTTTTCATCGTTATAAGGGGTGGATCACGGTCTTGGGGCGCGCGATGATACCGGAGTTGTTCAATTTGTGAACAACCTTTTGCCGGATTGGCCAAGCCGGCATGAAAACTGCGAACGGAGACTGTCACTCCCTGTCGAAGGGTCTAGTCTCAACACTCTCCCGCCACTTTCGCCAATTTGCCCGAGGATGCCACATGTCCCAGGAACCCAAAGCACGTGACGCCGAGGTGGCCGACTTTCGCGCCGCTGTACTGGACAAACTGACCTACGCGGTCGGCAAGGACCCGGAGCACGCCTTTGACCACGACTGGTTCGAGGCCATAGCCCTGGCTGCCCGTGATCACATGGTCGATCACTGGATGGATCACACCCGTCAGGCCTACCGGCGCAGCCAGAAAAGGGTCTATTACCTCTCTCTGGAATTTCTCATCGGGCGCCTGCTCTACGACAGCCTGAGCAACCTAGGCCTGCTGGACATCGCCCGTGATGCGCTGGAGGGGCTGGACGTGGACCTGGAGCGCATCCGCCTGCTGGAGCCGGACGCCGCGCTGGGCAACGGTGGCCTGGGCCGTCTGGCTGCCTGTTTCATGGAGAGCATGTCGACGCTGGGCATCGCCGCCCACGGTTACGGCATCCGCTATGAGCACGGGCTGTTCCGCCAGGCCATGGTCGACGGATGGCAGCAGGAACAGACCGAAAACTGGCTGGATTTCGGTAACCCTTGGGAGTTCGAGCGCGCCGAGGTGATCTACCCGATCAGCTTCGGCGGCAGCGTCGAAACGGTGCACGATACCCATGGCCAGCAGCGTCAGGTGTGGTCGCCGGGCGAGACGGTGCGGGCGGTCGCCTACGACACGCCGGTGGTCGGCTGGCGCGGTTCCAGCGTCAACACCTTGCGCCTCTGGCGCGCACGGGCGTTGGAAGAGCTGCACCTGGAGCGTTTCAATGCCGGTGACCACCTTGGCGCGGTGGCCGAAGTGGCTCGCGCCGAGAGCATCTCCCGCGTGCTGTACCCGGCCGACAGCACCGAAGCGGGGCAGGAATTGCGCCTGCGCCAGGAATACTTCTTCGTGTCGGCATCGCTGCAGGACCTGCTGCGACGCCATCTGAACATGCACAAGGACTTGCTCAACCTGCCGGATGCTGCGGCCATCCAGCTCAACGACACGCACCCGTCGATCGCCGTCGCCGAATTGATGCGGCTGTTGGTGGACCAGCATGAAATCCCGTGGGAGAAAGCCTGGGAGCTGACCGTCGGCACCCTGGCCTACACAAACCACACCCTGCTGCCCGAGGCGCTGGAGACGTGGCCGGTGGCCTTGATGGAGCGCATGCTGCCGCGGCACATGCAGATCATCTACCTGATCAATGCCTACCATATCGATGCCCTGCGCGCGAAGGGCCTGCATGACTTCGACGTGCTGCGGGCGGTGTCGCTGATCGAGGAAGACAACGGCCGCCGGGTGCGCATGGGCAACCTTGCGTTTCTGGGCTCGCACAGCGTCAACGGGGTATCGGCGCTGCACAGCAAACTGATGAAAAGCACGGTGTTCGCCGAGTTGCACAAGCTGTACCCCCAGCGGATCAACAACAAGACCAACGGCATTACCTTCCGCCGCTGGCTGTACCAGTCCAACCCGAAGTTGACGTCGATGCTGGTGGAAGCCCTGGGGCCAGAGTTGCTCGACGACCCGCAAGGGCGCCTGGCCAACCTGGTACCGTTCGCCGACAAGGGCGTCTTCCTCAAGCAGTTCGCCGAGCAGCGCCTGCACAGCAAGCGCGCGTTGGCCAGCATCATCCAGGACCGCGTGGGCGTCACGGTCAACCCAGAGGCGCTGTTCGATGTGCAGGTCAAGCGTATCCACGAGTACAAGCGCCAGCTGCTCAACCTGCTGCACACCGTAGCGCTGTACCAGGCCATTCGTAACGACCCGGGTGCCAACTGGGTGCCGCGGGTGAAGATCTTTGCCGGCAAGGCTGCGGCCAGCTACCACCAGGCCAAGCTGATCATCAAGCTGGCCAACGACATCGCCCGGGTGGTCAACAACGACCCCACCGTGCGCGGCCTGCTCAAGGTGGTGTTCCTGCCCAACTACAACGTCAGCCTGGCCGAGAGCATCATCCCGGCGGCGGACCTGTCGGAACAGATTTCCACGGCCGGCTACGAAGCGTCGGGCACCAGCAATATGAAGTTCGGCCTCAACGGTGCACTCACCATCGGTACCCTCGATGGCGCCAATGTGGAGATGTGCGAACAGGTGGGTGCCGACAACATGTTCATTTTCGGCCTGACCGCGCAGCAGGTGGAGGCGCGCAAGCGTGCCGGCGATTTTGGCGCCGTGGCCGCGATCGCCGCCTCCAACCGCTTGAACGATGTGCTGCAGGCGGTTCGCAGTGGCGTGTTCTCTCCAGATGACCCGTCACGCTATACCGGGCTGATCGACGGGCTGGTGGCTTACGACCGCTTCCTGGTCTGTGCCGACTTCGATGCCTACTGGGATGCCCAGCAGCGGGTGGAGGAGTTGTGGCATACGCCCCAGGAGTGGTGGCGGATGGCGGTGCTCAATACCGCACGGATGGGGTGGTTCTCTTCGGACCGGACCATTCGCGAGTATGCGACCGAGATCTGGAAGGTGCTGGATTGAGCCTGGGGGCCGCACAGCGGCCCCACCTGACCACTGGCCTGGCGAGCGCTGAACTACCGACCCGATGTGCCGTCTGACTGCCCAGGCGTGTCTCTTTACTCGCTAGCATTGAACTCTCCCTGTAAACTGCGAGGGTTTTTCTCCCCCATCCTTTCGGAGCCATACATGTCCCGCGTTACCTTGAGTCGCTATCTGATTGAGCAGACCCGCAGCAACAATACCCCTGCCGATCTGCGCTTCCTGATCGAAGTGGTGGCGCGTGCGTGCAAGGAAATCAGCCATCACGTGTCCAAGGGCGCCCTCGGCGGCGTGCTGGGCAGCATGGGCACTGAAAACGTACAGGGCGAAGTGCAGAAGAAGCTCGACGTTATTTCCAACGATATCCTGCTCGAGGCCAACGAGTGGGGTGGCCACCTGGCCGGCATGGCGTCCGAGGAAATGGACAACGCCTACCAGATCCCGGGCAGATACCCCAAAGGTGCCTACCTTCTGGTCTTCGACCCGCTGGACGGCTCGTCGAACATCGACGTCAACGTTTCGGTCGGTACCATCTTCTCGGTACTGCGTTGCCCCAATGAATACCTGAGCCAGAACGAAACCCTGAACGAAAACGCCTTCCTGCAGCCAGGTACCGAGCAGGTCGCCGCCGGTTATGCCATCTATGGCCCGCAGACCATGCTGATCCTGACCCTGGGCAACGGCGTCAAGGGCTTCACCCTGGACCGTGAGCTGGGCAGCTTCGTCCTGACCCACGAAAATATTCAGGTCCCGGCAACCACCGCCGAGTTCGCCATCAACATGTCCAACCAGCGCCACTGGGAAGCCCCGGTTCAGCGCTACGTGGGCGAACTGCTGGCCGGTGAGACCGGGCCGCTGAAAAAGAACTACAACATGCGCTGGATCGCCTCGATGGTGGCCGACGTGCACCGTATCCTGACCCGTGGCGGTCTGTTCATGTACCCGCGCGACGCCCGCGAGCCGAGCAAGCCGGGCAAGCTGCGCCTGATGTACGAAGCCAACCCGATGTCGTTCATCATCGAGCAGGCCGGCGGCGCCTCCACCAACGGTTACGAACGCATCCTCGACATCAAGCCAGAGAGCCTGCACCAGCGTGTATCGGTGATTCTCGGCTCGAAGGAAGAGGTCGAGCGCGTCACCGCCTATCACAAGGAGTAAATCATGCTCGCACCTTGGCAGCCGTTGCTGGAGTGGTGGTTCGGTTGGGGCTCCAGTCCCCAGGCCGTGGCTGACGAGAAGAGCACGCTGTGGTTCGGCAAGCATCATGATGCCGAAGCGCATGCGCTGTTTGGCGAGCTTGTCGAGCATGCCCTGGCGGGCGGGCTCGAGGAGTGGCAGCAAAGCCCGCAGGGGTGGCTCGGCCTGCTGCTACTGCTGGACCAGCTGCCGCGCATGATCTACCGCGACACGCCGCGTGCCTTCGAGGGCGACCGGCGTGCCCAGGTAGTGGCCCTGCAGGGGTTGCAGAAGGGCTGGGATTACCAGCTGTTGCCGATCCAGCGGGTATTCGTGCTGCTGGTGCTCGAGCATGCCGAGGTGCTGGACTGGCAGAACCTGTGCGTGGAACGTTACCAGATGCTGCTGGATGAGCAGCCCGAGGCCAACCGGCGGTTGTTCGAGGGGTTCCTGGATTATGCCGAGCAGCACCAGCGGGTGATTGCCCGGTTCGGGCGCTTCCCGCATCGCAATCTGCTGCTGGAGCGGCCAAGCACCAGTGAAGAGATGGACTTTTTGCTGGAGCCAGGCTCCAGGTTTTGAGTAACGAATGGGGCCGCAACGCGGCCCCCATTCGTTTCAGATCCTGAAACTACCCACCAGATGCTTCAACCGCTCGACCTGGTGTTCAAGGTCGGTGCAGGCACGCAACGTGCTCTGCAGGTTCTGCACCCCTTCCTGATTCAGCGTATTGATCTCGGTGATGTCGACATTGATCGACTCGACCACCGCCGTCTGCTCCTCGGTAGCGGTAGCCACTGACTGGTTCATGCCATCGATTTCGCCAATGCGCTGGGTCACGCTGCCCAGGCGCGCACCCGCCTGGTTGGCGATCCCGACGCTCTGGTCGCTGTGTTCACGGCTCTGGTTCATGGTGCTGACGGCCATCTGTGCACCGGCCTGCAATTCTTCGATCAGGCGCTGAACCTGCTGCGCCGACTCTTGGGTGCGGTGCGCCAGGTTGCGGACCTCGTCGGCGACCACGGCAAAACCTCGCCCAGCTTCACCGGCACGGGCTGCCTCGATCGCGGCATTGAGTGCCAGCAGGTTGGTCTGTTGGGAAATGCCGCTGATTACATCGAGAATCTGCCCAATGTTGGCGGTGTGGGCATTGAGCGTTTCAATGTTGCCGCATGAATCGCTGATGCGCGCCGACAGCTGGTTCATCACGTCGATGGTGCGCCCGACCACCTGCTGGCCGTCCTCGGCCAGGCCGCGTGCCTCACTGGAATGTTGCGAGGCCAGCGCTGCGTTCTGGGCGATCTCCTGGGCTGCGGCACCCAGCTGGTTGATGGCCGCGGCCACGCTGTTGGTGCGGCTGGACTGCTGGTCGGCGTTGCAGATCGAGGCATTCGAGGCACTCACTACCTGCGTGGCTACTGCATTGACCTGGCCAGTGGCCGAGGCCACTTCGCGGATCGACTCATGAATGCGCTCGACGAAACGGTTGAATGACTGGGCAAGGCTGCCGAACTCGTCCTGCGCGTGGATGGCCAGGCGCCGGGTCAGGTCGCCTTCGCCTTCGGCAATGTCATGCATGGCCCGGCCCATCAGGTGCAACGGCTCCATCAGCACGCGGATCAGCAGGCCGAGCAGGGCGATGATGACCAGTATCGCGATCATCGTCGCGACGATGGCCGAGGTTCGCAGCTCGCCGAGCATGGCGAAGGCCGCGTCCTGATCGACCACCAGCGCCACATACCAGTCCGCCGAGGGCACGCCGTCGACGTGGGTGAAGCTGATGAACTGCCTGCGTCCATCGAGCACCACTTCTTCAAGGCCGCTACTGATGTGCGGCGTGTTGTCCGGGTAGACATCCGCCAAGGTCTTGAGCGCCAGGTCGGCCTTGGGGTGGATCAGGATCTTGCCCTCGCCGTTGACGATGAAGGCGTGGCCGTGGCCATCGAAGTCGAGCGTGTTGATCAGGTTGCTGATGGTTTGCAGGTCGGTGTCCACGCCGCTGACGCCAATCAGCCGGCCCCCTTGCTGCACGGGAGCGGCCAGGGTGATGACCAGCTTGCCGGCAGAAGCCGAAATGTACGGTTCGGTCACGATGGTCTGGCTGCCTGCACTGGCTGCCTTGTACCAGCCGCGCGCACGAGGGTCGTAGTCGGCGGCGCGGTTGCCGGCCGGCACCGACAGCATGCTGCCGTCCTGGCCGCCGAAATAGGTGAGCTGAAAATTGCTGGCGTACACCGGCAGCGCCAGGCTTCTGTCGAGGCTGGTCTTGCCCGGGCCATCGACGGCAATCTGCTGGGCCAGCGAGGCCAGCAGCTGAACGCGGCTGTCGAGCCAGGTGCGGATGTTGCCTGCGGTGAGGCGGCCGAGGTCCTGCAGGTTGGCCTGGGTATCGCTGCGCAGGGACTGGCGTTGGCGGTAGTCGTTGAACAGCACGAAACAGGTAAAGGCGACGGCCACCACCAGGGCGGCGGCCAGCAGGATCTTGTGGCTGAACTTGAGATTCTTGGTCATTTTTTTGGGTCTGCACAAGGCAAGGCAAAGGAGTGCTGCGATCACGCGTCACAGCGTGCTCGCTGTGTCGACTCGCCATGGCAAAACATTAATCGTTTGCGCAGCGCCCGCCGACCAATGGTGTAGAACGAAAAGGGCATGGCAGGGAACCAGGGACCGTTTTTCCCGTCGAAGGTCCCTGCAGGCCTCTCGCCTGCGCCCACCATTCAGGAGTGTTCCTTCATGTCGTTGCGTTCCCTCGCCCTGTTGTCCCTGTGCGTCATCCTGACTGCGTGCAGCAAGATCAACCAGGAAAACTATTCCAAGCTCAAGGCCGGCATGAACAAGGCCGAGGTCGAGCAACTGCTCGGCACGCCCACCGAGTGCTCCGGCGCACTGGGCATGAGCAGCTGTACCTGGGGGGACGAAAAGAGCTTCATCAGCGTGCAATACGCGGCCGACAAGGTACTGATGTATTCAGGGCAGGGCCTCAAATGACGCGTCTGCACCTGCTGCTGGGGTTGTGCCTGGTGATGCTGTTGGGTGGCTGCGCCACGTCGGCCAATGACCCGCTGGCGCCCAAGACCGCCGGCAATGTCGACCTCAAGCGCTATCAAGGCAAATGGTACGAGCTGGCGCGCTTACCGATGCCGTACCAGAGCGAGTGCGCTCAGTCCGAAGCGCATTACAACCTCAAGCCTGACGGTTCGTACGGGGTGCTGAGCCGCTGCCGCACGATGGGTGACGAGTGGCTGCGCGCCGAGGGGCATGCCAACATCCAGCAGCCGGGGCATACCGACAGGCTGTGGGTGGAGTTCGACAACTGGTTCACCCGCCTGGTCCCTGGCCTGACCAAGGGGGAGTACTGGATCCTGTACGTGGACGACCACTACCGCTCGGCGATCGTCGGCAGCCCCGACCGCAGGTACCTGTGGATCCTGTCGCGTACACCGACGCTGCCGGCATGGGAGCGCGAGAGCCTGCTGGCCAAGGCCCGTCAGCAGGGCTACGACACCAGCCGGCTGATCTGGCGAATGGCGGACAAGCAGATCGTGCAGATGCATTGAGGGCATAGAGGCCGCTTTGCGGCCCTCTGTCGTCAGCCCAACAGCTGTCGCAACACCTCGACAAACGCCCGAGCGCTTTCTTCCTCCTGCCCGTGCCGCCCCTGGCGCACCACCCACTGCCCGTTGACCATCACATCGCGCACCTGGCGGTCGCCACCGGCAAACAGCCAGCGGTTGAGAATTGCATCTTCGTCGGCCGTGGCGATATACGGGTCTTGCCCATCGAGCACCAGCCAGTCGGCACGTTTGCCCATGGCCAGCGCCCCCACAGGCTGCCCGACTGCCTGAGCCCCACCCATCAGCGCCGCGCCATACAGCGTACGGCCGACCCTCGGCTGATCGTCGCGATAAAGCCGGTTGCGCCGTTGGTCACGAAGGCGCTGGCCATATTCCAGCCAGCGCAGCTCTTCGACCACGCTCAGTGATACATGGCTGTCAGAGCCGATCCCCATCCGGCCACCCTGGCTCAGGTAGTCCACCGCCGGGAAAATCCCGTCACCCAGGTTGGCTTCGGTGGTCAGGCACAACCCGGCCACCGCGCCACTGCTGGCCATGGCTGCCACTTCGTCAGTCTGCGCGTGGGTGGCGTGTACCAGGCACCAGCGCGCATCGACCTGCACATGCTCATACAGCCACTGCAATGGGCGCAGGCCGCTCCAGGCCAGGCAGTCGTCGACTTCCTTCTGTTGCTCGGCGATATGAATGTGGATTGGACATTGCTGATCGCCTGCTGCCAACACCTGGGCGATCTGCCCTGGCGTCACCGCCCGCAGTGAGTGGAAGCACAAGCCCAGCTGCTGCGCGGGTTGTGCGGCGATCGTCGCTGCGAGTTGCGCGTGCAGTCGCAGGTACTGCTCGGTGGAATTGATGAAGCGCCGCTGCCCCTGGTTGGGTGGCTGGCCACCGAAGCCGGCATGGCTGTACAGCACCGGCAGCAGGGTCAGGCCGATACCGCTGCTGGCCGCCGCCGCGCTGATGCGCCGGGACAGCTCGGTTGGGTCGGCATAGGCCTTGCCCGCCGGGTCATGGTGCACGTAGTGAAACTCGGCCACCGAGGTGTAGCCGGCCTTGAGCATCTCGATGTAGAGCTGACGGGCGATGACCTGCAGTTGCTCGGGGGTGATTTTGCCGACCAGGCGATACATCAGTTCGCGCCAGGTCCAGAAGCTGTCGTTGGGATTGCCTGCCACTTCGGCCAGGCCGGCCATCGCGCGCTGGAACGCGTGCGAGTGCAGGTTGGGCATGCCGGGCAGTACCGGCCCTTTGAGGTGTTCGGCGCCCTCGGCCGTAGCATCGGCCTGGACCCCCACCAGATGACCATCGGCGGCCACCTCCAGGCGGACATTGTGGGCCCAACCGGTGGGCAGCAGGGCACGTTCGGCGTAGTAGGCGGGCATTGCGCTATCCTGTGAGTGTTCAGCTTGTATATACATATACAGCCGTTTGCCTGCCGGGTAAACTGCGGCAAGCTACCGTTCATTCATTCCGCACAAGGATCCACGCCGTGCCGACACCTCCTGTCCCCGCGCTGGTCGCCCCGATGGGCGAGGGCCCGGCGCCGTTGTACGCCCGGGTCAAGCAGATGATCATCCAGCAGATCGAAAGTGGCAGCTGGCCCCCGCACCACCGGGTGCCGTCCGAGAGCGAACTGGTCAGCCAGCTTGGCTTCAGCCGCATGACCATCAACCGTGCGTTGCGCGAGCTCACGGCTGATGGGCTGCTGGTGCGGATGCAGGGCGTCGGCACTTTCGTTGCCGAGCCCAAGACCCAGTCCGCGCTGTTCGAAGTTCACAACATTGCCGACGAAATCGCCGCGCGTGGCCACCAGCATAGCTGCCAGGTGATCACCTTGGCCGAGGAGACGGCCGGTTCCGAGCGCGCGCTGGCGCTGGACATGCGTGAAGGTCAGCGAGTGTTCCATTCGCTGATCGTGCATTACGAAAACGGCGTGCCGGTGCAGATCGAGGATCGCTACGTCAACGCGCAGATCGCTCCAGACTACCTCAAGCAGGACTTTACCCTGCAGACGCCCTACGCCTACCTGTCGCAGGTGGCGCCGCTGACGGAGGGCGAGCATGTGGTCGAGGCCATCCTTGCCGAGCCTGACGAATGCCAACTGTTGACGATCGAGCGTGGCGAGCCTTGCCTGCTGATCCGTCGCCGTACCTGGTCCGGGCGTCAGCCGGTGACCGCAGCGCGCCTGATCCATCCGGGGTCTCGTCATCGTCTGGAAGGGCGATTCAGCAAATGAGGCAGATACACTGGTTGCACGCCGAAGAGTACCCGCGCATGCCGTGGAAGAACGGTGGCGGGTTTACCGAAGAAATCACCCGCGATACCGGCGATGGGCTTGATGGCTTCGGTTGGCGGCTGTCGATTGCCGACATTGAGGCGTCCGGCGGTTTTTCGAGCTTTGCCGGCTACCAACGCATCATCACCGTGCTGCAGGGCGATGGCATGCGTTTGACGGTGGACGGCGAATCCAGCCGGCCGCTGTTGCCCTTCGATGCCTATGCCTTCAGTGGTGAAAGCCAGGTGAACTGTAGTCTGCTGGGCGGGCCGATTCGCGATTTCAACCTGATCTATGCGCCTGGGCGTTACCGCGCCCGGCTGCAATGGTTCAACGGTGGCAGCCGGCTGCTCAGTGCGGCCAGCACCGTGCTCGTGTTCAGTGGCCAGGCGCAATTGCAGGCGAGCATCGATGGGCAACTGCAGCCGCCACTGGGGTTGTACGACTGCTTGCAGGTGAGCGAAAACACCCGCCTGCAGGAGATTGATGTGCTCGGGCGCTGCTGCGTGATCGAGCTGTCCCCTCTATAAGTGGATGTAGTGGCCCTGATCCGCCGGCTTGCAGGCGACAGGGCCATTGCAGTCGGTCGAGAGTAACCTGGTAACGCTTCCAAACGGAGCAGTCTGTTACCGAACGCCCCAGGATGGCGCAATGCCGTCCAGTGTGAAAAACGTCTGGTTTTTACCCCACCACAGCTTTTCTTCTTGCTCTGAGCCCTTGACGTGCATGGGCTGCAAGCTGTTTTCAGCGTCCTCGGCGAGGCGCTGTCAGGCAACTTGGCAATTCAATTGCATATGCTTGTATGTACAAGTAAAGCCAAGTGCGCGATTGTGGATAGGCCGTCCCCTTCGCGCTGTAAGCATCCGAGGAGCACTTTCGTGACTGACAACAAGCTGAACAAATTTCGTGATGTCGAAATCCGCGCCCCGCGCGGCAACAAGCTGACGGCCAAAAGCTGGCTGACCGAAGCGCCGCTGCGCATGTTGATGAACAACCTCGATCCACAGGTTGCCGAAAATCCGAAAGAGCTGGTGGTGTATGGCGGCATTGGCCGCGCCGCGCGCAACTGGGCCTGCTACGACAAGATCGTCGAGAGCCTGACCAACCTGAACGACGATGAAACCCTGCTGGTTCAGTCGGGCAAGCCGGTCGGCGTATTCAAGACCCACGCTAACGCCCCGCGCGTGCTGATCGCCAACTCCAACCTGGTACCGCACTGGGCCAACTGGGAGCACTTCAACGAACTGGATGCCAAGGGCCTTGCCATGTACGGGCAGATGACCGCCGGCAGCTGGATCTACATCGGCAGCCAAGGCATCGTTCAGGGCACCTACGAAACCTTCGTCGAAGCCGGTCGCCAGCACTACGGCGGCAGCCTCAAGGGCAAGTGGGTACTGACGGCAGGCCTGGGCGGCATGGGCGGCGCCCAGCCACTGGCTGCAACCTTGGCGGGTGCCTGCTCGCTGAACATCGAGTGCCAACAGAGCCGCATCGACTTCCGCCTGCAGACGCGGTACGTCGACGAGCAGGCTAGCGATCTCGACGACGCCTTGGCGCGCATCGCCCAGTACACCGGCGAAGGCAAGGCCATCTCCATCGCCCTGCATGGCAACGCTGCCGAAATCCTGCCTGAGCTGGTCAAGCGTGGCGTGCGCCCGGACATGGTCACTGACCAGACCAGTGCCCATGACCCGCTCAATGGCTACCTGCCAGCGGGTTGGACCTGGGAACAGTATCGTGACCGCGCCCAGACTGAACCGGCGGCTGTGGTCAAGGCCGCCAAGCAGTCCATGGCCGTGCATGTGCAAGCCATGCTCGACTTCCAGAGCCAGGGTATTCCGACCTTCGATTACGGCAACAACATCCGCCAGATGGCCAAGGAAGAAGGGGTCGCCAACGCCTTTGACTTCCCAGGTTTCGTCCCTGCCTATATCCGCCCGCTGTTCTGCCGCGGTATCGGCCCGTTCCGCTGGGCGGCGCTGTCGGGTGATGCCGAGGACATCTACAAGACCGACGCCAAGGTCAAGGCGCTGATCCCGGACGACGCCCACCTGCACCGCTGGTTGGACATGGCCCGCGAACGCATCAGCTTCCAGGGGCTGCCAGCCCGCATCTGTTGGGTCGGCCTGGGCCTGCGCGCCAAGTTGGGCCTGGCGTTCAACGAGATGGTGCGCAGCGGTGAACTGTCGGCGCCGATCGTCATCGGCCGTGACCACCTGGACTCGGGCTCGGTGTCCAGCCCCAATCGCGAGACCGAGGCCATGCAGGATGGCTCGGATGCGGTGTCCGACTGGCCACTGCTCAATGCACTGTTGAACACCGCCAGCGGTGCCACCTGGGTCTCGCTGCACCATGGTGGTGGCGTGGGCATGGGCTTCTCCCAGCACTCTGGCATGGTGATTGTGTGTGACGGTAGCGACGAAGCGGCTGAGCGCATCGCTCGCGTGCTGACCAACGACCCGGCCACCGGTGTGATGCGCCACGCCGATGCCGGCTATCAGATTGCGATCGATTGCGCCAAAGAGCAGGGTCTGAACCTGCCGATGATCACTGGCTGACAGCCCCGGTGGGCCGCACGGCGGCCCCCAATCGGTGATTTTTGTTGTAAGGACTGCCGATTTCCACTTTCAAGTTTGGAGCGTCATGCAATGAAAACCAACAAGACCTTGCTTGCCTCGCTGTTCACCCTTGGCCTGCTCGGCGCCACCGGCAGCAGCCAGGCTGCTGGTTGGTGTGAGTCCGGCAAGCCGGTCAAATTCGCCGGCCTGAACTGGGAAAGCGGCATGCTGCTGACTGACGTGATGCAGTTCGTGCTGAAGAACGGCTACGGCTGTGCAACCGACAGTCTGCCCGGCAACTCCATCACCATGGAGAACGCGCTGGGCACCAATGACATTCAGGTGTTCGCCGAGGAGTGGGTCGGCCGTAGCGAGGTGTGGAAGAAGGCCGAGGCAGCCGGCAAGGTGGTGGGCGTCGGCGCCCCGGTGGTGGGCGCGCAAGAGGGTTGGTACGTGCCGCGCTATGTGATCGAGGGTGACGCCAAACGCAAGCTCCAGGCCAAGGCCCCAGGCCTCGAGAACGTGGCCGATCTGGCCAGATATGCCAGTGTCTTCAAAGACCAGGAAGAGCCCGCCAAGGGCCGCTTCTACAATTGCCCGGCCGGTTGGACCTGCGAGCTGGACAACAGCAAGATGCTCAAGGAGTACGGCCTGGAAAGCAGCTATACCAACTTCCGCCCCGGCACCGGCCCGGCATTGGATGCTGCGGTGTTGTCCAGCTACAAGCGCGGGGAACCCATTCTCTTCTATTACTGGACCCCCACGCCGCTGATGGGCCAGGTCGATCTGGTCAAGCTGCAGGAAAAGCAGGGTGTGGACAAGACCGTCTCGATCAAGGTCGGGCTGTCCAAGGTTTTCCACGAACAAGCGCCCGAGCTGGTGGCTGTGCTGGAGAAGGTCAACATCCCGATCGACCTGCTGAACCAGAACCTGGCGCGCATGACCAAGGAGCGGATCGAGTCGCCGGCACTGGCCAAGGCATTCCTCAAGGAACATCCTGAAGTCTGGCAGGCATGGGTCAGCGAAGAGGCTGCCAAGAAGATCAACGCGGCGCTTTGAGCGTCCTCTGCCGATGAGTGGAATTTATGTTTCCTGACAACCTGACATTTTCCATCGCCGACTGGGTCAACGGCTGGGTCGACGCCCTGGTGACCAACTATGGCGATGTGTTCCGGCACATCTCCGATACGCTGCTATGGGCCATCGTCGGCCTTGAGGGCTTGTTGCGCGCTACCCCTTGGTGGCTGATGCTCGGTGTGGTGGCAGTGGTCGCCTGGCACGCGACCCGGCGCATCCTGCCGGCGCTGCTGATCACCGGCCTGTTGTTCCTGGTCGGTGCCGTTGGCCTGTGGGACAAGCTGATGCAGACCTTGGCACTGATGCTGGTAGCTACGCTGATCTCGGTGCTGGTGGGCATCCCGCTTGGCATCCTGTCGGCGCGCAGCAACCGTCTGCGGGCGGTACTGATGCCACTGCTCGACATTATGCAGACCATGCCCAGCTTCGTGTACCTGATTCCGGTGCTGATGCTGTTCGGCCTGGGCAAGGTGCCGGCCATCTTCGCTACGGTGATCTATGCCGCGCCGCCGCTGATCCGCCTGACTGACCTGGGTATCCGCCAGGTCGATGGGGAGGTGATGGAGGCGATCAACGCCTTCGGTGCCAACCGCTGGCAGCAGCTGTTCGGTGTGCAGTTGCCGCTGGCGCTGCCGAGCATCATGGCCGGTATCAACCAGACCACCATGATGGCCCTGTCGATGGTCGTGATCGCTTCGATGATCGGGGCACGTGGCCTTGGTGAAGACGTGCTGGTCGGCATCCAGACCCTCAACGTTGGCCGCGGCCTGGAAGCGGGCCTGGCCATCGTCATTCTCGCGGTGGTCATCGACCGCATTACCCAGGCTTATGGCCGGCCACGCCACGAGGTGAGCAAATGAGCACGCAGCCGATCAGCAAGATCGAGGTGAAGAACGTCTTCAAGATCTTCGGCGACCGGGCCGACGAAGCCATGCGCCTGATCCGCAGCGCCCAGGGCAAAGAGCAAGTGCTGGCGCAGACCGGCTGCGTGGTCGGGGTCAACGACCTGTCGCTGTCCATCGCCAGCGGCGAAATTTTCGTGATCATGGGCCTGTCGGGCTCAGGAAAATCGACCTTGGTACGCCATTTCAACCGCCTGATAGACCCTACCAGCGGGCAGATCCTGGTCGATGGCGAAGACATCCTGCAGTACGACATGGAGGCTCTGCGCGATTTTCGCCGACGCAAGATCAGCATGGTGTTCCAGAGCTTCGGCCTGCTGCCGCACCGCAATGTGATGGAAAACGTCGCCTATGGCCTGAAGGTGCGCGGCGAAAGCAAGCAGCTGTGCGCCGAGCGCGCCCAGCAATGGATCGAGACCGTAGGCCTGAAGGGTTACGAGAAGAAATACCCGCACCAGCTGTCCGGTGGCATGCGCCAGCGTGTCGGCCTGGCCCGGGCACTGGCAGCGGACACCGATATCATCCTCATGGACGAGGCCTTCAGTGCGCTCGACCCCTTGATCCGCGCCGAGATGCAGGACCAATTGCTCGAACTGCAGAAGACCCTGCACAAGACCATCGTGTTCATCACCCATGACCTGGACGAAGCGGTACGCATCGGCAACCGCATCGCCATCCTCAAGGACGGCCGCCTGATCCAGGTGGGAACGCCGCACCAGATCCTCCACAACCCGGCCGATGAGTATGTCGACCGCTTCGTCCAGCGCCGCGCGGTCGCGGTATGAGGGGCACCATGTCGCACGTTGAGACCGTTGTCTTCGAAGATGCCCCGTTGCGTTGGCAGGACATAGCCGCCGTTGCCCGCCATGGCGCGCCATTGGAACTGGCACCGCAGGTATGGGCGCGTATCGACAATGCCCAAGCCATCGTCCGCCATATCGTCGAGAGCGGTGAGCGTGCCTATGGCGTGAACACGGGCCTGGGCGCACTGTGCAACGTGTCGCTGCAAGGCGAACAGCTCAGCCAGCTGTCCCGCAATACCTTGCTCAGCCACGCCTGTGGCGTTGGGCCAGCGCTCGCCGAGGAACAGACGCGGGCGATCATCTGCGCTGCAATCGCCAACTACAGCCACGGCAAATCGGGTATCGCCCGGTGTGTGGTCGAAGCGTTGCTGGCGTTGCTCAACCATGGCATCACGCCGCAGGTACCCTCGCAGGGGTCGGTCGGTTACCTGACGCACATGGCGCACGTTGGCGTGTGCCTGCTGGGGATCGGCAAGGTCAGCTACCGTGGGCACGTCGTCGACGCCGCCCAGGCCCTGGCCGAGGCGGGCCTGCAGCCGGTGCTGCTGGGGGCCAAGGATGGGCTGTGCCTGGTCAACGGCACGCCGTGCATGACCGGCCTGGCCAGCCTCGCCCTGGACGACGCCAGCCGGCTGTTGCAATGGGCCGACGTGACCGGTGCCATGAGCTTCGAGGCACTGCGCGGGCAGATCACTGCGTTCGACCCCGAGATCATCGCCCTCAAGCCGCACCCTGGCATGCAAGTGGTGGGCGAGAACCTGCGCGCGTTGCTCGCGGGGAGCGAAGTGATCGCTGCCAGCAAGGGGATCCGCACCCAGGATGCGCTGAGCATCCGCTCGATCCCGCAGGTGCACGGCGCGGCCCGTGATCAGTTCGCCCATGCTGTGCGGCAGATCGAGGCCGAACTCAACGGCGCCAACGACAACCCGTTGCTGCTGGGCACCCCGGATGACTTCCGTGTGGTGTCCCAAGCCAACCCACACGGCCAGTCGGTGGCAATGGCCGCCGACCTGCTGGCGATTGCCATGGCCGAGATCGGTTCGATTGCCGAGCGCCGCCTGGATCGCCTGGTCAACCCCCACGTCAGTGGGCTGCCGGCATTTCTGGTCAGCAACCCAGGGGTCAACTCGGGGATGATGATCGCCCAGTACGTGGCCGCCTCGCTGTGCGCGCAGAACCGCCAGCTGGCGCAACCGGCAGTGCTCGACAATTACGTCACCTCCGGTCTGCAGGAAGACCACCTGAGCCTTGGCACCAACGCCGCGCTGAAACTGCACCAGGTGCTGGAGAACTGCACCCAGATACTTGCCATCGAATATCTGTTGGCGAGCCAGGCGTTCGAATTTCTCAAGCATCAGCGTTTTGGCGCAGGTACCGATGCCGCCTGGCGCCTGCTCCGTGAGCAGGTTCCGGCTTACCTGGAAGACCGTTGGCTGGCGCCGGACATCGCCCGCACTGCCGCGCTGCTCAAAGCTTCGCAAGGGCCGCAGCCTGTTCTCGCGGCACTGCACTGAACAATAACAAAGGAGCCTGTACATGGACGCCCTGAACCTCATCCCTGGCCGGCTGACGCTGGCCCAACTGCGCCAGATCCACCTGGCGCCACTGCGCCTGAGCCTGGATGCCAGCGCAGGTGCGGCCATCGATGCCAGCGTTGCCGTTGTCGAGCAGATCATCGCTGAAGATCGCACCGCTTACGGCATCAACACCGGGTTCGGCCTTTTGGCCTCGACCCGTATTGCCAGCCACGATCTGGAAAACCTGCAGCGCTCGCTGGTGCTATCGCATGCCGCGGGCATTGGCGCGCCGCTGGACGATGCGATGGTCCGGCTGATCATGGTGCTGAAGATCAACAGCCTCAGCCGTGGTTTTTCCGGCATTCGCCGCAAGGTCATCGATGCCTTGATCGCATTGGTGAACGCCGAAGTCTACCCGCACATTCCGCTCAAGGGGTCGGTGGGGGCTTCCGGTGACCTGGCGCCGTTGGCGCACATGTCCCTGGTGCTGTTGGGCGAAGGCAAGGCGCGTTACCAGGGCCAATGGCTGCCCGCTGTCGAGGCGCTTGCCGTTGCCGGGTTGCAACCGCTGACCCTGGCCGCCAAGGAAGGCCTGGCGTTGCTCAACGGCACCCAAGCGTCCACTGCCTATGCCTTGCGCGGCCTGTTCCAGGCCGAAGACCTGTTCGCTGCAGCCATCGCTTGCGGCGGCCTCACGGTCGAGGCGGTGCTCGGTTCGCGTTCGCCGTTCGACCCGCGCATCCACGACGCGCGCGGCCAGCCCGGGCAGATCGATACAGCCGCCTGTTTCCGGGACCTGCTGGGCGAGTCCAGCGAGGTTTCGCTGTCGCACAAGCACTGTGGCAAGGTCCAGGATCCGTACTCGCTGCGCTGCCAACCCCAGGTCATGGGCGCGTGCCTCACCCAGCTGCGCCAGGCGGCGGAGGTGCTGGCGATCGAGTCCAACGCGGTGTCGGACAACCCATTGGTGTTCGCCGTCGAAGGCGATGTGGTCTCGGGCGGTAACTTCCACGCCGAGCCGGTGGCCATGGCCGCCGATAACCTGGCGCTGGCCATCGCTGAAATCGGCGCACTGAGCGAGCGCCGTATCTCGTTGATGATGGACAAGCACATGTCGCAGCTGCCGCCGTTCCTGGTGGAAAACGGCGGGGTCAACTCCGGCTTCATGATCGCCCAGGTGACTGCGGCGGCCCTGGCCAGTGAGAACAAGGCGCTGTCACACCCGCACAGCGTCGACAGCCTGCCGACCTCGGCCAACCAGGAGGACCACGTGTCCATGGCCCCGGCGGCTGGCAAACGGCTGTGGGAAATGGCCGAAAATACCCGTGGTGTGCTGGCCATCGAGTGGCTGGGTGCATGCCAGGGGCTCGATCTGCGCGAGGGGCTCAAGACCTCGGTGAAACTGGAGCAGGCCCGCCAGGTGCTGCGCCGTGAAGTGCCGCACTATGACCGTGATCGCTTCTTTTCGCCGGATATCGAGGCCGCCAGCGCGCTGTTGGCAGAGGGCAAACTGACGGGGCTGTTGCCGCGTGGCGTGTTGCCGAGCTTGTGACAACCGGTCAGTTGCCTCGCGCACTATCGCTAGTAACGGAGACTGAATATGAGAACTCTCTGGCAGAACTGCCAGGCGGCAACCATGGCCCAGGGCAGCTACTCGATCATCGAGGACGCGGCCATCGTCAGCAACGCGGGCTTGATCGAGTGGATCGGGCCACGGTCTGACGCGCCGGTGCAGGGCATCGCTCGCACAGTGAGCCTTGACGGCGCCTGGGTCACCCCCGGGCTGATCGACTGCCACACCCACGCCGTATTCGGTGGCAACCGTAGCGACGAGTTCGAGCGGCGCCTGCAGGGCGTGAGTTATGCCGACATCGCCGCGCAAGGCGGCGGCATCGCCAGTACCGTGCGGGCCACCCGTGCGGCCAGCGAGGATGAGTTGTTCGCCAGTGCCCGCCAGCGGGTCCAGGCGCTGATGCGTGACGGTGTGACTACCCTTGAGATCAAGTCCGGCTACGGCCTGGACCTGGCCAACGAACGCAAGATGCTGCGTGTGGCGCGGCGTCTGGCCGACGAATTGCCGGTTGCCGTGCGCGCTACCTGCCTGGCCGCCCACGCCTTGCCGCCGGAATACGCCGGGCGCCCCGACGACTACATTGCGCACATCTGCGACCAGATGCTGCCTGCACTCGCCGCCGAGGGGTTGGTGGACGCCGTGGACGCGTTCTGCGAGCACCTGGCGTTTTCCCCGGCCCAGGTCGAGCAGGTGTTCATCAGGGCGCGCGAACTGGGTTTGCCGGTCAAGCTGCACGCCGAGCAGCTCTCGTCGCTGCACGGCTCCAGCCTGGCCGCCCGCTACCAGGCGCTGTCGGCCGACCACCTGGAATTCATGACCGAGGAAGACGCCGTGGCGATGGCCGAGGCGGGCACTGTCGCGGTGCTGCTACCGGGCGCGTTCTACTTCCTGCGCGAAACCCGGCTGCCTCCCATGGACGCCTTGCGTCGTCACGGCGTGAAGATTGCCCTTGCCAGCGACCTCAACCCCGGCACAGCGCCAGGCCTGTCGCTGCGGCTGATGCTGAACATGGGGTGCACGCTGTTTCGCATGACCCCGGAAGAAGCCCTGGCGGGCGTTACCCTCCATGCCGCCACGGCACTGGGCATGGGCGACACCCATGGCACGCTGGAAATCGGCAAGGTGGCGGACTTTGTCGCCTGGCAGATCGAACGCCCCGCCGACCTGGCTTACTGGCTGGGTGGCGACTTGCCCAAGCGCGTGGTGCGCAAAGGCCATGAAATAGCCCACTGAGCGAGGCGAAATGGACAAGGTACTGAGTTTCCACCAGGGCCGTGTGCCCCTGCTGATCAGCATGCCCCACGCGGGGCTCCGCCTGACCCCGGCCGTGCGCGACGGGTTGGTCGACCAGGCGCGCAGCCTGCCCGACACCGACTGGCATATCCCGCGCCTGTACGATTTCGCCCGTGAGCTTGGGGCCAGTGTGGTGGCGGCAGAGTATTCGCGCTTCGTCATCGACCTCAACCGCCCGGATGACGACAAGCCGTTGTATGCAGGGGCTACTACAGGCCTGTTTCCGGCTGCATTGTTCGAGGGGCAGCCGCTGTTCAAGGAAGGCTGCGAGCCTTCCGCCGAGGAGCGCAAGGTTTATCTCGAGCAAATCTGGCGGCCGTATCACCAGGTCATCGAGCAGGAGCTGGCACGCTTGCGCACCGAGTTCGGCTACGCACTCCTCTGGGATGCCCACTCGATCCGCTCTTTTATCCCCCACCTGTTCGAAGGCAGGTTGCCAGATTTCAACCTGGGCACCTTCAATGGTGCCAGTTGTGCCCCGGGGCTGGTCGAACGGTTGCAAAGCGTATGTGCCCAAGCGCACGGCTACAGCCATGTGCTCAATGGCCGCTTCAAGGGGGGGCACATCACTCGGCATTATGGTGACCCTGGCGGCCATATCCATGCCGTGCAGCTGGAGCTGGCGCAAAGTACCTACATGGAAGAGAGCCTACCGTTCGACTATCGCGAAGACCTGGCTCAACCGACGCAAGTGGTTCTGCACCAGCTGTTGACGGCCATGTTGGCGTGGGGGCAGGGGCACTACGCGCAGTGACCGACGAGGGCCTGGCCGGGTGAAGGCCCTCGCAGTTCGTTTCAGGGGGTGATCATTCGGGCCGGCCCTGCATCCGGGTCAGTTCCTGAAGCAGCTCCAGCTCCTGATGTTCTTTAGCGTCTTGCAGGTTTTGCTGCAGTGCCAGCTCCTCCGCCAGCGGCAGGTCGAGTGCAGCCAGTTCGAGCACCTGCTCGCCATAGCGTTGCTCTATTTCGGCAAAACGGCCGGGGTATTCAGCGCGCAATCGGCGGGTCCAGTCAGCGTTTGCCAGCATGTACTGGATGAACGCATCACTGTTTTCCTTTTGCCTGACGCGCTCCAGGACACTGGAGATCTCGCCCGGTGCCAGCATGGCCGCGCCGCGAAAACGCATACTGTCGGCAATCGGCAGGTCCAGCTCCCGGGCCAGCTCCCGGCGGTAGGCCAGGCGTACCGAGACCCGGTCACCTTGCCCGGTCCGGCTGTTGGCCAGCAGTTCCAGCTGGCCGATCCGGTACAGTTGCAGCAGGCGCCGGTACAAGGCCGGCAAGGAGTCGCCCGCGTCGGTGAGGATGCGGTTGGACATCAGGTACAGCTCGATATTGTTGAATTCCTGAAGTGCGCCGTCATGGCAGGTCTGCGAGCCGGTTACCGGGTCGGGCAAGGCCGCCGCAGCGATGCTGCTCATGGTGGGCAGCTCATGCTCATGGGTTGCCGCAATCACCAGCATGATGCGCACGCGCTCGCAGAACGCGGCTTGCGAGGTAGGGTCGAGGTACGGCGCCGCATTGCGCAAACGCCCAGCTAGGGCCAACAGGTTATGGCCATTTTCGAGTGTCTGCAGCCTTTGCCAGCAGTCGCTCAGGGCTTCGTTCTGCGCTTGGTTGCCAAGCGCCCAATCCTCCAGCCTTGGTGAGTCATCGCCAGCGAAGGGCACTGGGAAGTGAGGATGATCGAGGAGTGAGCCCTCATCGGACGATTCAATCAGGATCAGGTTGTCGGGAATGTCGAGGGCGAAGGACAGGCTGTGCTGGCTGTCGGAGAACGTGCGCACCCGTTGGATCGTATCTTCTGACAACGGGTTGTCGAACATCGAAATCGACGAGATCGGCATCGGGTTGTGGATGTTTTCCAGAATATGGTTGGGCAGCTCCGAGATATGGTTGGAGCTCAAATCCAGCAGCTCCAATGGCAGCAGGGCGTCGCACCAGGCTGGCCAGGCCTGCAGGTTCATGTTGGTCAGGCTCAGTGATGTCAGGTTCGCTGAGAGGTTGGCGGGTACCTGGGTAATGGCACCGATCTGGTTACCCGACAGGTCCAGCGACGAAAGTTGCGGCAAACGGGCGAAGGCTTCGATCATGGCCTGGTCGATTTCCAGGCCCATGTTGCGAAATTCCAGATGCGCGAGTCGCTGCAACCGTACCAGGGCCGACGGCAGCGAGGGCATTGGCGCTACGTGCGCTTCGACGGTCAGCCGGGTGATATTGGGGAAGCGCCCCAGCAGTTCGTTGAGCTGGGCGGTTGAGCCACTGACGCGGGTCAGCGTCAAGGCGGTCACGCGTTCACCGAAGAAGGCCGGCAGCCGTCTCGGGAAATGCTCCAGTGCCACATTTTCAAGCTGCAGCCGAAGGTACTGCAAACCCTGCTCCTGCCGGGACCAGAATTCGGTGATCGCCACTTCGATGCGTTGCCGGTCTTCGAGCACCGCTTGGGTCAGCGGGGTGTTGGAACTGGAAGCTTGCGCCCAGCCTTCGATCGCCTCGCGCAGTTGCTGGCGCTCATTCTGGATGCGTTCAAGCCGTTGGGTCAGCTCGGGGGAGTGATCCACATTGACCTGCACATTCATCCGGTTCTCGCTCAGTAGCAGGCGCTGCAGGTGGGTTTCGTTGATCTCGTTACCCTCCAGCGAAAGGCTCGACGGGCGCTGGATCGCTTCTGCCTCGTTGAGCAGGAACGAGGGCAGCGACCGGAGGTTGTTGTCACGCAGCGAAACGTGAGCGATTCGCTCCAGGGCGTCACTGCCCAGCCCGATCGGCCATTGATGCAGTTGCATGGCGTTCAGGCCGAGGTAGTCCAGCGAAAACTCATGGAAGCTGGGGCTGTCGCGCTGCGCGAAACGATTGCCGCTCAGGTCCAGGTACCTGAGCAGTGGCAACTGGGCCAGTTGGTTCATGTCATTGGAGGTGAGTGCGACGTTCTGGTTGATGAACCTCAGCGCCCGCAGGCCAGGCAAGTGCTCTGTGATGGTGGGGATACTGAAAATGAAAGAGGACGGTGTAATGCTGGGGTCGTAGGCCCGGCTGATCTCCAGCGATTCAAGTTGCGGTACCTGCCTGAGCAGGCGTTGCAGCAAGCGTTCGTTCTGCGCCCAACCGGCGAGGGTGCCTGATGGCAGGTCGTAAAGCCGCAACCTGCGAATATTCGAGGTGAAGAATGTTGGCAGAGTCATGGGGATATCGGCCAGGGGCACCTGCTCCAGGCTCAGCTCGCTGGTGTGGCTGTCCCCCTCGACCAATGCCGTGTCGTACCAGTGCTGCATGATGGCTTGCCGCAGGGCGCTGTACTGCTGCGCGGCCTGATCGGACGCAGTTGAAATCCCCTCGTTCCAGTCGTCCAGCCGGCTTTGCATCTCTATGCGTTGATCCACCAGTTGCTGCAGCCGTCCAAGCACTTGCTGTGGGTTACGGCCACCGCCGGCGATGATCATCAGAATCTGATCCGCCGATCTGGGGGTGTTTTCGGCGAGCCCTGTGGCGTTGACCGCCTCAAGCAGGGCCTGGCGGCTGACAATGGGGGCTGTCGGCAGGCCACCACTCAACGGGTAGCCAATACGTCCGTTGGCGAGCCGCATGGGGGAGCGGTAACCCGGCCGTACAGGTTGCATGCCCAGCACCTGCCTGAGCGAGGTACGTGACAACAGGGGGCCTTCCTGCAACCGCAGGCGTAACTCAGCCCCGTCTACGATGCCCACTTGGGCCATCGCCTGGGGCAGCGCGGCATATAACGCCGTACACAGATCGCCATAAACGGTGACCGGGGTTTGCGCTCCTGCCTCGGTGTGGACGATGTAACCTGCTTCGGCGCTGGTAATCACCGTGAAAGACTGTGCATCCGTTGGCCCCACGCTTTCGCGATGAGCAGGCCAGAAGCGGTGCTGGCGAAGTTCGAGGTTGATGTCAGCGGGCCAGCCAGGCAGCCGTTCGAGTGAATGCATGATCAGCCGGTCGGTGTCGCCGTTGCGAACGCTGGCGAGGAACAGCCCTTCGTAGGCCCGGGCGAGGCGTACCTGCTGCTGGAAGACGCGTATCTCTTCAGCCAGGCGCAGAGGCAGCTTGCCCGTGCCGAGTGCTGCAATTTCGCCGCTGGTGGCGTTTCGCAGCACCTCATCGGTGATTGCTGCGGGCACGTTCGGATAGACCCGCTGAATGACTGCCGCGCCGCTAGCCTGGCTGGCGGGGAGGCGCGCGTAGGCACGTTCGAGCTCGGTGGGCCATCGGCTCCTGTCAGGCAGCTGACGGACAGCCCTGTCCAGCCTGAAGCGGGTCAGGGTGTCCTCAAGCAGGGCAGGCAACCGCTGGTTTTCGGTCAGGACATGGCGCAGCACGTTTTCATGTACATCGCAGACACGCAGTATCTGCAAGGCTGTTTCTTCTGAGAATTGCTCGCTCGCAAGGCCCATGCGTTGCACCAGGGTCGTCATTGGCCATTGCAGAGGGTGCTCCAGGGGCAACAACCAGGCGCCGGCGCCGTTATGGCGAAGCGCAGGCTCGTGCGCAACAGGCCTGGCCGGGTGCACCAGGCGGTATTGGTCAGTGGCCGCAGTGGGCCTGACGATGTACTGGTTACCCTGCACGACAAGCCAGCGCTTGCCTTGATAGTGAAGCAAGCCATGTTCGTCGGGTTCCAGGTTTGCGGGCAGCACCTGGGGGCTGCGGTACGGCGTCAGGTCGGGCTTCCACAGGCGGGCCTCGCCATTGGGTAATTCGACAGTTTCCAGCGCTTCGATGAAGGAGGGCGTTTCCACGGGAATCCGTTCCACCTCCTGTTCCTCTCCCGGCCCGCCTGCAGCACCTTCCCCTGGGTTCTTCAGTGCCTTGGCTGCGGCAGAGAGCGCCACCATGAGCGCCACGTTCTCGACAACATCGACCAGATACCCGTAGGCCGCATCACGTTCGTCGTTTTTCCACGCATCGATTCCTTCGTACACCTCGCAGGCCAGCTGTGTCAGGCATACAGCCAGCATCGCCTCGCCCAGGCCCGGCACGAAGAAGCCTGCGATGTTCAAGCCCGTCAGTACGCGACCGGCAATCAACTGCCGGTGGGCGAGAGCGGTACGTCGATCGACGATCGCTGTTGGTATCGCGTGGAAAAGCACATCCTTTTCGTGGCGCTCGGCTTTCTGGAAGGCCATCACACCCTCGAATGCATGACGAAACGGCTGTGCGACCGGGTACAGCGTTGCATGCGGGTCCGGCACCCGCTCATGCAGGCCGCGGACACTCCAGCCGATGGGGGTCAGGCGGTCCTTGAGGCGCGCGATCACCGGGCCTTTGTCGCGGTCGGCTAGATGCCTGTCCAGGTAAGCGATGTTCGCCCTCAGTCGACCGCTCAGGTCGGCCTTCAAGGCCTCCAGGGAGGCGAATTCCTTGAGCGGCGTCTCGCTGTCATCAGGGATGTACAGCGCCACGGTGTCTTGGGCCGACGTTCGCAAGGTGATGAGCGCGACGCCGGTGAGTTCGGCTTCCCACAGTGTGAGCAGGCTGAAAGCGATCGCCGGTCCTGCAGATTCGGCTGGGAGCCTGTCGAGGGGGGTGGCAAGGGCGGTGGTGTACAGCACCTCGCTGATATCGCCCTTGAGGCGGGCGAAATGCAGGGATTGCCTGAATGCCGATACCTCGGCGCGGCCCAGGGTTTGATACACGTTCAGCGCAGCTTCGTCGGCGCTCAGCTGTGCTGTGGCTTGGGGATAGTAGATGGCGTGAACCTTGTCGTGGTATTTGCGGCCCAGGTCCAGGTCACGGCACAGCTCGGCAAACGCCTCCGCTTCGATGTTCAGGGTATTGGTGATGGGCACTGTGCCCATGAAACGCCGGTGATCGACGATGACGGATTTCTTCAGTGGCCCGCCCTCTGCATCCATCCCATGCTTGACGGCGGCGGCAGCATCGAAGTTGTGCAGGGCGCAGTGCAGCAGCGAGCGGGTGGCGCGGTCGATGGCCTGACGGCTGTCGATGGCGTTGGCCATGTCGATAAGGCGTGCATCCACCAGGTAGCAGTTCTGCACATCGACGGTCAGGCCAAACCGTTCGCTGATCGCCTCTGACAGTTGCTGGCTGGCGTAGGACTGCAGCTCGGGAAGCGCTTCAAACAGCCTGCGCACCTGTGCCGCGTGGTCACGGTGGCGCGCATGTTCGTCACGCCAGGCGTTGCCGATGTCCGGCATCTGCAGGATCGCCGTGGCCAGCCAGGTGGGGGCCTGCTCCCAGTTGCGCATTGCGCGCAGGGTGTCGGGGGAGGCTGATTTCAGCCACGTGGGGATTTTCTGCTCGATGGTGGCGTATGGGGTACCCGGTGGGGGGGTGGTCTTGCCGGTTGGGCTAGGCATCGTGAGGTCCATTGCAGGAAACGGGACAAGGGACTATGGCGAGTGGAAAAGCCTCGATGGGGTAGATAAATCTGGTGGGGTGTCAGCGCAGTGGCAAAGGCATGGCAGGCTTGTGCGGGGGAGTTGTCTTCAGATACATGCTCAAAGCGCAATTCAGGTTTATGATGCCCAACGGCAGACTAAATCCTCACACGGAGTGCGCAATGCAGACCCTCTACCCGCAGATCAAACCCTACGCCCGGCACGATCTGGCCGTGGAAGCGCCGCATGTGCTTTATGTCGATGAAAGCGGCTCGCCTGAAGGTCTGCCGGTGGTGTTCATCCACGGTGGCCCGGGCGCGGGTTGCGATGCCCAGAGCCGTTGCTACTTCGACCCCAACCTGTACCGCATCATCACGTTCGACCAGCGCGGCTGTGGCCGTTCCACCCCGCATGCAAGCCTGGAGAACAACACCACCTGGCACCTGGTCGAAGACCTGGAGCGCATTCGCGAGCATCTGGGCATCGACAAGTGGGTACTGTTCGGCGGCTCCTGGGGCTCTACCTTGGCCCTGGCCTATGCCCAGACCCACCCCGAGCGGGTTCACGGCCTGATCCTGCGCGGTATCTTCCTGTGCCGCCCGCAAGAGATCGAGTGGTTCTATCAGGAGGGCGCCAGCCGCCTGTTCCCCGATTACTGGCAGGACTACATCGCGCCGATTCCGCCGGATGAGCGTAATGACCTGGTCAAGGCATTCCACAAGCGCCTGACCGGCAACGACCAGATCGCCCAGATGCATGCCGCCAAGGCGTGGTCCACCTGGGAGGGCCGCACTGCCACCCTGCGCCCCAACCCACTGGTGATCGACCGCTTCTCCGAGCCTCAGCGCGCCTTGTCGATCGCCCGGATCGAATGCCACTACTTCATGAACAACGCGTTCCTCGCACCCGACCAGTTGATCCGTGACATGCCCAAGATCGCCCACCTGCCGGCCGTGATCGTGCATGGCCGCTATGATGTGATTTGCCCGCTGGACAACGCCTGGGCATTGCACCAGGCATGGCCCAACAGCGAGCTGAAGGTGATCCGCGACGCCGGCCATGCGGCGTCCGAGCCGGGGATCACCGATGCGCTGGTGCGGGCCGCCGATCAGATGGCACGTCGCCTGCTCGACCTGCCTCTGGAAGAAGCATGAAGGGGCTGCTGCAGCGTGTGCGCGGCGCGCGGGTAGAGGTGGCGGGTGAAATTGTCGGCGCCATCGACCAAGGCTTGCTGGTGCTGGTGGCGGTAGAGCCTGAAGATACCCGTGAACAGGCCGATAAACTGTTGCACAAGTTGCTCAACTACCGCGTGTTCAGCGATGAGCAGGGCAAGATGAATCTGTCCCTCAAGGATGTGGGCGGCGGTTTGCTGCTGGTGTCGCAGTTCACGTTGGCGGCGGACACCCGCAGCGGCATGCGTCCGAGCTTTTCGACAGCTGCACCGCCAGCGCTCGGTGCCGAACTGTTCGACTATCTTTTGCAGCAAGCCCAGGGCCAGCATGCAGATGTGGCGAGCGGCCGATTCGGTGCCGACATGCAGGTACATCTGGTCAATGATGGCCCTGTGACTTTTCTGTTACAAATATGAATGAAAAAACGGCCTAGGTTGTGCGAAACAAGGGGTTTTGTACGCTAAATAGTTGATCCAGCCTGATGCGTTGTAATGCATCCTGCTGGATAATCGCGCGCTGTTAGGGCCTGCGTTCGCAGGTTCGTTTTACTCTGACTCGAGCATTGTCTGGATCCGTTTGGGGAATCATTACGCCCTCACGGGGTCCGAACAGTGCTCGCCAACCCGGCATTTGTCGCTGGCCGTTGGTTTCATGATCTGTTTTCGGCGAGGGTTGCTCGTGATTGTTAGTCCCCATAAAGCATCTAGAATCCCCGGCAATCGGCTGCGCAAGGCCCTGATGGCCAGTGCGGCACTGGTCGGCCTGATGAGCGCGGGCCAGCTGTGGGCATTCAATCTTGACGATGTTGCAGCCAAGGCAAAGGATCTCGCCGGCCAGAAGTACGAAGCACCGAAAAGCAATCTGCCGGCAGTGTTCCGCGACATGAAATTCGCGGACTACCAGAAGATTCACTTCCTGCAGGAAAAGGCCGAGTGGGCCAAGGACAAGACGCCGTTCAAGCTGTCCTTCTACCACCAGGGCATGCACTTCGACACACCGGTGAAAATCAACGAAGTCACCGCCACCACCGTCGAGGAAATCAAGTACGACCCGAGCCGTTTCGAGTTCGGTGACGTGCCGCACGACCCTGAAACCACCAAGAACCTTGGCTACGCCGGTTTCCGCGTGCTTTACCCGATCAACAAGGCCGACAAGCAGGACGAAATCATGACCCTGCTGGGGGCCAGTTATTTCCGTGTGGTCGGCAAAGGGCATGTGTACGGCCTGTCGGCCCGTGGCCTGGCCATCGACACCGCGTTGCCTTCGGGCGAAGAGTTCCCGCGTTTCACCGAATTCTGGGTCGAAAAACCCAAGCCGGCCGACAAGCACCTGGTGATCTACGCCCTGCTGGATTCGCCGCGCTCGACGGGTGCCTACAAGCTGATCCTGCGCCCGGGCAGCGATACCGTGGTCGATGTGCAGTCCCGCGTGTTCCTGCGTGACCACGTCAGCCGTCTGGGCATCGCGCCGCTGACCAGCATGTTCCTGTTCGGCCCAAACCAGCCGTCCAAGGTCATGAACTATCGCCCGGCCCTGCACGACTCCGAAGGGCTGTCGATCCACGCCGGTAACGGCGAGTGGCTGTGGCGCCCGCTGAACAACCCCAAACACCTGTCGGTAAGCAACTTCAGCGTCGAGAACCCGCGCGGTTTCGGCCTGATGCAGCGTCATCGCGAGTTCAAGGATTACGAAGACCTCGACGACAACTACCAGAAGCGTCCGAGCGCCTGGATCGAGCCTAAGGGCGATTGGGGCAAGGGCACCGTCGATCTGGTCGAGATCCCGACCGCCGACGAAACCAACGACAATATAGTTGCCTTCTGGAGCCCGGAAACCTTGCCAGAACCCGGCAAGCCGTTCGAGTACGCCTACCGCCTGCACTGGACCATCGACGAAGCGCGTTTCCAGGCCCAGGAGCTGGGTTCGGTGACCCAGACCATGCGGTCAACCGGTGACGTCAAGCAGTCCAACCTGATCCGTCAACCAGACGGCAGCGTGGCGTTTCTGGTCGACTTCGCCGGCCCGGCCTTGGCCGCCCTGCCGGAAGACGCTGCGGTACGCAGCCAGATCAGCGTCGGCGACAACGCTGAGGTGGTCGAGAACAATCTGCGCTATAACCCAGAGACCAAGGGCTGGCGCCTGACCCTGCGGATGAAGATCAAGGAGGCCAACAAGGCTACCGAGATGCGTGCCGCACTGGTTCGTGACGTTCCGGTCGAGGCGGCCAAGCCTGCCGAAGAAGCCAAGCAGGACAAGGCCGCGACCAAGCATGGCAAGGCTGAAAAAACTGCCAAGGCCGAGCAACCTGCCAAGGCTGAACAACCTGCCGCCGACGCGGCATCCACCAACGGGGCCCCGGCCACCACTGAACAAGTGCTGACCGAGACCTGGAGCTATCAGTTGCCTGCCGATGAGTAACTCAAGCGCAAGGCCGGAATCGCTTGGCGAGTACCTGGCCCACCTCCCACTGAGCGATGAGCAGCGCGCGGAACTCGCCAGCTGTACCTCGTTCAGTGAGCTGCACCAACGCCTGGCGGGCAATGCGCCCGCCACCACCCACGAGGCCGTGCAGGCCTCGGTGGGCCCGCGCCTGACGGTGGGCAGCGCCGCCGAACTGGAAGATGCCGAGATGCTCGGCGTCGACGGCAGCGGCCGGCTGTGCCTGAAGATCGCACCGCCGATCAAGCGCACCCGGGTTGTGCCCGAGCCATGGCGTACCAATGTGCTGATCCGCATGTGGCGGCGCATGACCGGCCGCACCAACGCGCCGCAGCCGCCCAAGCGCGAGCTGCCTCCGGCGCGTTGGCGCATGGTCGGCTCGATCCGCCGCTATATCCTGCTGACCCTCATGATCGGCCAGACCCTCGTCGCCGGCTGGTACATGAAGGGCATCCTGCCGTACCAGGGCTGGTCGTTCGTCGAGCTCGACGAAGTGGTCAACCAGCCGCTGTGGGACACCGTCGTACAGGTCTGGCCCTATGCCTTGCAGACCTCCATCCTGATCCTTTTCGGCATCCTCTTCTGCTGGGTGTCGGCGGGCTTCTGGACCGCGCTGATGGGCTTCCTCGAGCTGCTCACCGGGCGTGACAAATACCGTATCTCCGGCAGCAGTGCCGGCAGTGAGCCGATCGCTCCTGAAGCACGTACGGCGTTGGTGATGCCTATTTGCAACGAAGACGTGCCGCGCGTGTTCGCAGGGCTGCGGGCGACCTTTGAATCGGTCGCAGCCAGCGGCAACCTCGACCGTTTCGATTTCTTCGTGCTCAGCGATACCAACGACACTGACATCGCCGTGGCCGAGCAACAGGCCTGGCTGGACGTTTGCCGCGAGACCAAAGGTTTCGGCCGCATCTTCTACCGCCGCCGCCGCCGCCGTGTGAAGCGCAAGAGCGGTAACCTCGACGACTTCTGCCGTCGCTGGGGGGGCGAATACAAGTACATGGTCGTGCTCGACGCCGACAGCGTCATGAGTGGCGAGTGCCTGAGCAGCCTGGTACGCCTGATGGAGGCCAATCCGGACGCCGGCATCATCCAGACCGCGCCCAAGGCATCGGGCATGGACACGCTGTACGCGCGCATGCAGCAGTTCGCCACCCGTGTGTACGGCCCGCTGTTCACCGCCGGCCTGCACTTCTGGCAGCTGGGTGAGTCGCACTACTGGGGCCATAACGCGATCATCCGCATGAAGCCGTTCATCGAGCACTGCGCCTTGGCGCCGTTGCCCGGCAAGGGCGCCTTCGCCGGCGCGATCCTTTCCCACGACTTCGTCGAAGCAGCGCTGATGCGCCGTGCGGGCTGGGGCGTGTGGATTGCCTATGATCTGCCGGGCAGCTATGAAGAGCTGCCGCCGAACCTGCTTGACGAGCTCAAGCGGGACCGCCGCTGGTGCCATGGCAACCTGATGAACTTCCGCCTGTTCCTGGTCAAGGGCATGCACCCGGTGCACCGTGCGGTGTTCCTCACCGGCGTGATGTCTTACCTGTCGGCGCCGTTGTGGTTCTTCTTCCTGGTGCTGTCGACCGCGTTGCTGGCCACCAACACGCTGATGGAGCCGCAATACTTCATCGAGCCGTACCAGCTGTATCCGCTGTGGCCGCAGTGGCACCCGGAGAAGGCCGTGGCGCTGTTCTCCACCACCATCGTGCTGCTGTTCCTGCCCAAGCTGCTCAGTATCATCCTGATCTGGGCCAAGGGCGCGGTCGAGTTCGGTGGGCGGGTCAAGGTCACCTTGTCGATGCTGATGGAGATGCTGTTCTCCATGCTGCTGGCGCCAGTACGGATGATCTTCCACACCCGCTTCGTGTTGGCCGCATTCCTTGGCTGGGCTGCGACCTGGAACTCGCCGCAGCGCGACGACGATTCGACCCCGTGGAGCGAGGCGGTACGTCGCCATGGCCCGCAAACCCTGCTGGGTATTGCCTGGGCGGCGCTGGTGGCATGGCTGAACCCAAGCTTCCTGTGGTGGCTGGCACCGATCGTTGGTTCGCTGGTGCTGTCGATCCCCGTTTCGGTGATCTCCAGCCGTACACGCCTGGGCCTGGCAGCCAAGGACGAGAAGCTGTTCCTGATCCCTGAGGAGTACGCAACGCCCCAGGAGCTGCTCGCCACCGACCAGTACACCCACGAGAATCGCTGGCATGCCCTGCACGACGGCTTCGTGCGCGCTGTGGTCGACCCGCGGCAGAACGCCCTGGCCTGTGCCATGGCCACTGCCCGTCATGGCCAGTCGGCAGCGATCGAGGCGATGCGTGCCGAGCGCCTTGCCAAGGCGATAGAGGCTGGGCCCAAAGGCCTGGACCTGGGTACTCGCCTCGCCTTGCTGAGCGACCCGGTCGCCTTGGCGCGCCTGCATGCTCAGGTGTGGGCAGAGCACAATGCGGCCTGGATCGACGCGTGGCGTGCATCGATCAACAACGACCCGCATTCGCCGTTGCTGCCCTTGCACCCGGCGAACGAGGCTCAACCTAGCCTGGTTGGCGCCTGACCGACCCTGGGGCCGCCATGCGGCCCTTTCGCCGGCTTGCCGGCGAAAGGGTTTTCCTATCTTCCTCACCCCCTCGGATTTTGGCCAACAAAGTCCCCCCCGGCTCTAGGTCCCAGGGCCGCCATGCGTTAGCATCCCTCTCCGAAAAGCCATGCCGGCCGGTACGGCCGTGCTAACAATAAGATTCGCTACTTTTCTTGCTAGGGGACTTGGTGATGATGAAGAAATACCTTTCGCGGCTGCTGGTCGGCGTCACGGCGCTGGTCGCGGTGGCCTCGGCCCAGGCCGGTGCCATCGACGATGCCGTCAAGCGCGGTACCTTGCGGGTGGGCATGGACCCGACCTACATGCCGTTCCAGATGACCAACAAGCGCGGCGAAATCATCGGCTTCGAAGTGGATCTGCTCAAGGCCATGGCCAAATCCATGGGCGTGAAGCTGGAGACCGTCTCCACCGCCTATGACGGCATCATCCCGGCCCTGCTGACCGACAAGTTCGACATGATCGGCAGCGGCATGACCCTGACCCAGGAACGCAACCTGCGCCTGAACTTCAGCGAACCCTTCATCGTGGTTGGCCAGACCCTGCTGATCCGCAAGGAGCTGGCTGGCGAGATCAAGTCGTACAAAGACCTGAACAACGAGAAGTACCGCATCACTTCCAAGCTCGGCACCACCGGCGAGATGGTCGCCAAGAAACTGATCGCCAAGGCCAAGTACCACGGCTACGACAACGAGCAGGAAGCGGTGATGGACGTAGTCAGCGGCAAGGCCGATGCCTTCGTCTACGATGCGCCGTACAACGTAGTGGCGGTCGACAAGGCCGGTGCCGGCAAGCTGCTGTTCCTCGACGAGCCCTTCACCTACGAGCCCCTGGCTTTCGGCTTGAAGAAAGGCGACTACGACAGCATCAACTTCATCAATAACTTCCTGCACCAGATCAAGCATGACGGGACCTACGATCGTATCCACGACAAGTGGTTCAAGAACAAGGACTGGCTGAAGGAAATGGAATAAGAAGCAGCTTCAAGCCGCAAGCTGCAAGCTGCAGGAGGAGGTCGGCCCATACGCGGTCTGCTTGCTCTTGCAGCTTGTGGCTTGCGGCTTGCCGCTTTCTGGAGTAACCACGTGATCAAACACAAGAAAGCCCAATGGCCCTGGCATGCGCTGACTGCGCTGGTCCTTGGGGGCTTGGCGATCAGCCTGTACCTGGCCACCTCGATGATTTCCTACGAGTGGCGCTGGAACCGCGTACCCCAATACTTTGCCTACCAGGCCGAGGACGTGCAGCGTGCCAGCGATTACGGCACGGTGCAGGACATTGTCGTCTCCGGCGATAGCGCCCGCGTTACCCTCAAGGATGAGCGCGGCGGTGAGCAGGTGCTCGAAGTGGCCAAGGACAGCCTGCAACTGAGCCGCGGTGACGATGTGGCCGAAGGTGATCAGGTCGGCGTCACCCGTCACTGGGCTGCAGGCCCACTGGCCTGGGGCCTGTGGACCACCTTGTGGATCTCGGTGGTGTCCGGGGCCCTCGGCCTGGTGATCGGCCTGTTTGCCGGGTTGTGCCGGTTGTCGAACAACCCGACCCTGCGTGACCTGTCGACCGTGTATGTCGAACTGGTGCGCGGCACGCCGCTGCTGGTGCAGATTTTCATCTTCTACTTCTTCATCGGTACCGTGCTCAACCTGTCCCGTGAGTTCGCCGGGGTGGCGGCGCTGGCGCTGTTCACCGGTGCTTACGTGGCCGAGATCGTGCGTGCCGGCGTGCAGTCGATCGCCAAAGGGCAGAACGAGGCCGCCCGCTCGCTGGGCCTGAACGCCAGCCAGTCGATGCGCCATGTGATCCTGCCGCAGGCCTTCAAGCGCGTGCTGCCTCCCCTGGCCGGGCAGTTCATCAGCCTGGTCAAGGACACCTCGCTGGTCTCGGTGATCGCTATCACCGAACTGACCAAGAGCGGCCGTGAGGCCATCACCACGTCGTTCTCGACATTCGAGATCTGGTTCTGCGTGGCAGGCCTGTACCTGCTGATCAACCTGCCGCTGTCGCATTTGGCCAGCCGGCTCGAGCGGAGGCTTGCGCAAAGTGATTGAAGTCCGTGACCTTTTGAAGGTATTCGACACCCGAGGCCAGGTGGTGCGTGCGGTGGACAACGTCACCACCCAGGTGGCCAAGGGTGAAGTGGTGGTAGTGCTGGGCCCGTCGGGGTCCGGCAAGTCGACCTTCCTGCGCTGCCTCAACGGGCTGGAGCATTTCGACGAGGGCCATGTGGCCATCAACGGGCTGCGCTTGGAAGACCCGAAGACCGACATCAACGCCTACCGCCGCGAAGTCGGCATGGTGTTTCAGCATTTCAACCTGTTCCCGCACATGACGGTGCTGGAAAACCTGTGCCTGGCGCAGAAGGTCGTGCGCAAGCGTGGCAAGGCCGAGCGTGAGGCCAAGGCGCGGGCGTTGCTGGAAAAGGTTGGCATCTCGGAGAAGGCCAATGAGTTCCCTTCGCGGCTTTCCGGTGGTCAGCAGCAACGGGTGGCGATTGCCCGTGCGCTGGCGATGGAGCCGAAGGTGATGCTGTTCGACGAGCCAACCTCGGCGCTGGACCCGGAGATGGTCGGTGAGGTGCTGGACGTGATGAAGACGTTGGCCCAGGAAGGCATGACCATGGTCTGCGTGACGCATGAGATGGGCTTTGCGAGGGAAGTGGCTGACCGCGTACTGTTCTTCGATCACGGCAAACTGCTGGAAGACTCGCCGCCCGCGGCGTTCTTTGCCTCACCTAAAGATCCCCGCGCCCAGACCTTCCTGCGCCAAGTGCTCTAGGGGCAGCTGCAAGCTACAAGCTACAAGCTACAAGCTGAGCTGTGATGGCCGGTTCACCGCGTTCGGCTTTAGCTTGAAGCTTGAAGCTTGAAGCTGCCGTTTGTTCCCTCGCGGCCCAGGCCTTCCTGCGCCAAGAGCTCTAGAAGCAGCTACAAGCTACAAGCTGAGCGGTGATGGCTGGTTCACCGCGTTCGGCTTTAGCTTGCAGCTTGCAGCTTAAAGCTTGCAGCTTTCAAAGGCTGAAACGGCCGACCATGCCTCGCAGCTGCTGTCCTAGCTGCTCGAGCTCGCCGCTTGAGGCTGCCGTTTGTTCACTGGCTGCACTGGTCTGGTCCGACGCGTCGCGCACGCTGATGACACTGCGGTTTATCTGCTCGGCCACCACACTCTGCTCCTCGCTCGCCGTGGCAATCTGCTGGTTCATGCCTTGGATGCTCGACACCGTATCAGTGATCTGGCTCAACGCATCCCCCGCCTTGCGGCTCAGCTCGACACTCTGCTCGGTCAGGCGCTTGCTGTTGTCGAGCAGGCTGGTCACCTCGTCGGTGCCGTTGTGCAAGCTTTCGATCAACTGCTCGATCTCCTCCGTCGACTGCTGCGTACGCTGGGCCAAGCCGCGCACTTCGTCAGCCACCACGGCAAAGCCACGCCCGGCCTCGCCTGCTCGCGCCGCCTCGATGGCGGCGTTCAGCGCCAACAGGTTGGTTTGCTCGGAGACCGATTTGATCACGTCGAGAATGCTGCCGATACGCTGGCTTTCGCCCGCCAGGTGTTGCATCGCTGCCAGGCAATCGTCCATCTGCCTGGCCAGCTGCTCGATACGGCCTATGGCTTCAGTCACCACCTGATCACCCTGCTGGGCCTGCTGGTCGGCGTTGGTTGCCGCCAGCGAGGCCTGTTCGGCGTTCTGTGCCACTTCCTGCACCGTGGCGCTCATCTGGTTCATGGCCGTGGCAACCTGATCGGTTTCCTCGCGCTGCTGGCTGATGCGCAGCTTGGTGTCCTCGCTGCTGGCGGCCAGTTGCGTGGCGGCCTGTGACAGATGGCCGACACCCTGATCGATACCGCCGATCAGCTCGCGCAGGCTCAAGGTCATTCCCTGCATGCTGGCCTGCAACTGGCCCATTTCGTCACGACGATCTACAGGCTCCACCTGGCTCAGGTCGCCCCGGGCAATGCGCGCAGCCAACGCCAGGGTCTGGCGTAGCGGCTGGGTGATCTGCAAGGTGATCAGCCAGCCGGCCGCTACACCCACCAGCAACGCCAGCAGCGCAACGCTGGTCAGCAGCGAGCGGGCGGCCAGTGCTTCGCTGTCGCGCTGCTCGACCTTCCTCTGACCCAGCTCCAGGCTCACAGCACGCAGTTCGTTACCCATCTGCTCCATGTCGTTTTGCAATTGCTCGACACGCAAGGCGGCGCGGCGGTACTGCTCCAGGCTGGTGCGGTATTTCCCCAGCTCCACGCCGGGCTGGTCCATGACTGCACGCGCAAGGCCCAAGGGGGCGAGGGCTTGGATCAATTGTGCGAGGCTTTTGTCAGCAGCATCCAGCGCCGCCTGGCCGACCTTGCTGAAATCCTCCAGCGGCGAGAAGGTGTACGCCGGCACCAGGCTTTGCTGGTTGGCGCCGTCCACGTGCCGGGTGAGGCTGTCCATCAGGCCCAGCAGGCCACTTTGCTGGCTGTCGGCAGGCATCTTCAGCAAGGCCTGGGTTTCCAGTTCGTCGATCACAGCGTTGAGCTTCTGCTCTTGCGCCTGCATGGCCTCGCGCAAGCCACGCCGGCTTTCAACGGTGCGTTGCAAGGTGGCGAAATTATCCTGAAGGCGCTGCAGCAATTGCAGCTTCTGAGTCAGCATCTGGCGTGATTCATCGACGCTGCTGCGTTGCTGCAGCGCGCTCAGCCTGGCGTCGAGTTGCTGCAGGATGCGGCTGATCTGCGCCTTGCTGGCATCATCGGCCAACACCCTGTAGGTGATGCGCTCGGCGCGCAGGTCCTTGACCAGATCATTGATCTGGCCAATTTCGCTGAGCTGCTCGGAGCGCGTAATTGCGCCGTCCAGGGCGCGCCAGCCGCTGACGGCAGTGGCCACGGTGAGCAGCAGTACCACGGCAAAACCCAGAGCGAGTTTGGCGCCGACGCTGATGTTGCCAATCCTGCGGTTGAGGTAGCCGAACATGGCAAGTCTCCATCCAGTTGAGTAGGGGAGCCATGCCGGCGTTTTACTGGCATGACACCCCTGCCCATCGGCGGAAGGCTTGTAGGACTTGACCTGAGAATCGGGTAGGAAATTTCAGCAGCGCGCTTGGGAATTCACACTGGCCCCACGGCCAAATCGCCGGCGATGGGGCCAGTACGGGCTTACAGCCTGAAGCGCCTTACCAGGTCTTGCAGGTGGGTGCCCAGCCGCGCGAGCTCGACACTGGAGCTGGCCGTCTCCTCGCTCGCCGCCGAGGTCTGGTCGGAGATATCCCGCACATTGATCACGCTGCGGTTGATCTCCTCAGCGGTTGCACTTTGCTGTTCAGCGGCCGTGGCAATCTGCTGGTTCATCGCCTGGATCGACGATACGGTCCGGGTGATGGTCTCCAGCGAAGTGCCCGCGCGGCGGGTCAACTCGACGCTGCTGTCGGTGAGCTGGCGGCTGGCGTCCATCACGCTGGCCACTCGCTGGGTCCCGCTTTGCAAGCCGGCAATCAGCTCTTCGATCTCTTCGGTGGACTGCTGGGTACGCTGCGCCAGGCTGCGCACTTCGTCAGCGACCACGGCAAAGCCACGTCCAGCCTCACCGGCCCGCGCCGCTTCGATAGCCGCATTCAGCGCCAGCAGGTTGGTCTGCTGGGCCACCGACTTGATCACATCCAGCACGCTGCCGATCTTGTCGCTTTCGGCCTTGAGCTGGTTCATCGCCTCACTGGAGTTGACCACTTCACCGGCCAGGCGCTCGATTTGCGCCACGGCTTCACTGACCACCCGATCACCTTCACGCGCCTGTTGGTCGGCCATCAGGGCCGCTTCCGAGGCTTGCTCAGCGTTGCGTGCCACCTCATGCACGGTGGCCGCCATTTCGTTCATGGCGGTGGCCACCTGGTCGGTTTCGACCTTTTGGTTGCTGACCCCGGCGCTGGTTTGCTCGGTTACCGCCGAAAGCTCTTCGGCGGCGCTGGCGATCTGCGTGACACCGTCACCGATACCCCCTATCAGTTCACGCAGGCCTTGGGTCATGCGCTGCATGCTGGCCTGCAACTGCCCCAGCTCGTCACGACGGGTTGCCAGAAGGTCCTGGCGCAGGTCGCCGTTGGCCACGCGCTCGGCGGCGGCCAGTGTCTGGCGCAGTGGCACGATGATCTGCCGAGTGATGGCCCAGGCCGCGATCAGGCCCAGCACCAACGCCAGTGCCGTGGCGCAGGCAAGCAGGGCCTTCGCCTGGCGCGAGCCTGCATCGCGGACTTCGGTCTGTGAAACCGTCATCTTCTGGCTGTTATCCATCAGCACGGTGCCTTGATCAGTCATCACCTGCAGGGCCTGATCACTGGCCAATTGCGCGCTACCGAACTGGTTGACCGCATCGCGGTAGGCGGCGAGGGCCGACAACGCGTCGTCGAGGCTGGCGGCATATTCGGCGGGCAGCTTGGCGGGTAGCCCCTTGAGGTTGGTCATGGCCTGGTCGATGGCGTTGAGCGCAGTCTGCTGGTAGTTCGCATCGCCACTGTAGGTGTAGCCGCGCACCTGGAAGCGTGCTTGCTGGAGCAGGGCACTGACTTCTACCGTGCTCTGATAGGGCGTGATGTCGCCGGCTTGCAGCAGGCGTTCCTGCACCTTGCTGATAAGTGCGGCTGCCTTGTCGGCGCTGTCACCCAGTACGCTTCGGCTGGCTTCGCGGCGTTGCCCGGCCTGCTTGAGGTCGGCGAATGCTTGCTGGTATTTGCGCACCGCCTCCTGCTGTTGCTGCAGGCGCTGATGATCGACGGGCTGTTCGATCTGGCCGAGCATCAGGCTGATCTGGCGGTCGAGGCCAGCGAGGGTTTTTTCCAGTTCGCCGATCGCCGCTTCGCTGCGTTCGCGCTGGTAGTGCTGGCGCGCGATGCGCAGTTCCTGGGTGCCTTGGCTGATGACCGAGATATTGCCCAGCTTGTCACCACGGTCGATGATGCTGTCCATGCCTTGCCAGCCTGTGAAGGTGATGGCCAGGGTCAGTAACAGTACCAGGCCAAAGCCCAGCCCCAATTTGCGATTGACGCTCACATTTCCCAGCGTTTCGGTAACCCATCGGAACATGTTCGACTCCCCGGTAGACTTGGCAGCACGGATTATTGTTGTGTTGCCTAGGCATCGGCCTGCGCCGGGGAAACTTGATGGGAAAAACCTGACCCGTTTGTCAGAAAATCCTTGAGAGCAAGGCTGTTACGGCGGTTTCCACACGCAGGATGCGGTCACCGAGCTGTACTGGCGCGAGCCCTGCCTTGCCCAGCAGTTCGACTTCGTACGGGATCCAGCCACCTTCGGGGCCAATGGCCAGTGTTACCGGGCCTTCGACGGCGCGCGGGCAGGCGGGGTAGGGGCCGGGGTGGCCGACCAGGCCTAAGGTGCCGTCGGCGATCGCGGGCAGGCGGTCTTCGACGAACGGTTTGAAGCGTTTTTCGATGAGCACCTCGGGCAGCACCGTGTCGCGGGCCTGTTCCAGGCCCAGTATCAGGTTGTCGCGGATGCTCTCGGGGCTCAGGAACGGCGTCTGCCAGAAGCTTTTCTCGACCTTGTAGCTGTTGACCAGGATCAACCGCTCTACGCCCAGCGTGGCGACGGTCTGGAACAGCCGGCGCAGCATTTTCGGCCGCGGCACGGCAAGCACCAGCGTCAGCGGCAGCTTGGCCGGCGGCGGCTGGTCGAAGCCGACTTCAAGCTCGGCTTCGTGCTGTGCCAGGCGTACCACGGTAGCGGTGCCCATCAGGCCATTGATGCGGCCTACGCGCAGGCTGTCGCCGACCACCACGCGGTGAATTTCCTGCATATGGGTGAAGCGCCTATCGGCAAGGACGACGCGGTCGGCCGACACGAAGTCGGCCTCTTCAAGAAGCAAAAGATTCACGGCTGGGTCGCTGGCGGCTGGTCGTTATGGTCGTTTGCCGCTTCGTCTTCGGCATGGCTGCGCTTGCGGATCAGGCTGCCGCACAGCACGCCGATCTCGAACAGCAGCCACATCGGCACGGCGAGCAAGGTCTGCGAGAAGATGTCGGGCGGGGTCAGGATCATGCCGACCACGAAACAGCCGATGATCACGTAGGGGCGGATTTTCTTCAGGTATTGCACGTCGACCACGCCGATCCACACCAGCAGCACCACCGCGACCGGGATCTCGAAGGCAACGCCGAAGGCGAAGAACAACGTCATGACGAAGTCCAGATAGCTGGAAATGTCGGTCATCATCGACACGCCTTCCGGCGTGGCGCTGGCGAAGAAGCCGAAGATCAGCGGGAACACCAGGAAGTAGGCGAACGCCATGCCGGCGTAGAACAGGAAGATGCTCGACACCAGCAGGGGGATGGCGATGCGCTTTTCGTGGCGATACAGGCCCGGGGCGATGAAACCCCAGATCTGCTGCAGGATGAACGGGATCGCCAGGAACAGCGAAACGATCATGGTCAGCTTGAACGGCGTCAAGAACGGCGAGGCCACGTCGGTGGCGATCATCGTTGCGTTGGCCGGCAGGTGTTCGCGCAGTGGCGCCGAGACCAAGGTGTAGATCTGCTGGGCAAAGGAGAACAACCCGGCAAAGATCAGGAAGATGGCAGCCACGCAGCGCAGCAGGCGGGTGCGCAGTTCGGTCAGGTGCGAGACCAGCGGCATGGGCTGGTCGTCTTGCGGTTTTTCGCTCATGGGGCTCGCGGCGGTTGAGACTGTTCGGGCTGCCCAGGTGCAGGGGCAGGCGCTACCGGTGCCGACGTTGGCGTGGCAACGGGCTGCTCGGTGGCCCCTGCAGCGGGTGGCGGGGCAGGCGGCGTCAGCGGGTTGAGGATGCGCTTGGCGTCCTGTTCCATCTGCATGATGTGCTCGTTGTGCAACTGGCGGCGGATGTCATCGGCGCCAATTTCGCGCTCGACTTCCATCTTGATCGAATTGAAGCTTCGTTTGAGCCGGCCGATCCACAGCCCCGCAGTACGCGCGGCACCGGGCAGGCGCTCGGGGCCGAGCACCAGCAGCGCTACCAGGCCGACGAGCAGTAACTCGCTGAAACTCATGCCGAACATGGCTCAGTCTTTCCGCTGCGGCTCTTGGACCGGCTGGGCCTGGCCCTCGATGGTCTGGCCCTGTGGTTGTTGTGCGGTGTTCTGCACGGGCGGTACCGGCTGGGCAGGCGGTGGGGTCTGCTCGGCGGGTTTGCTTTCTTCTTCGTTCATGGCTTTGCGGAAGCCCTTGATCGATTCGCCAAGGTCACTGCCGAAGTTCTTCAGCTTCTTGGTGCCGAACACCAGGACGACGACGACCAGCAGGACGATCCAGTGTTTCCAGTCAAAAATACCCATGGTGCTCTCCTAGAATGCTATTGAGTCAGGCCGAAGGCCCGCGAGCGGCCTTTTCATCGTGCCCGGACAGGCCGAAGCGGCGCTCCAGCTCATCGAGCACGGCTTGTGGATGCTGGCCCAATGCACTGAGCATGACCAGGCTATGAAACCACAGGTCGGCGGTTTCATAGATGACATCACTGTAATCCTTGCTGACCGCAGCGTCCTTGGCAGCAATGATGGTCTCGACGGACTCTTCGCCGAGCTTTTCGAGAATCTTGTTCAGGCCCTTGTGGTACAGGCTGGCGACGTAGGAGCTGTCGGGGGCCGCTTGCTTGCGTTCTTCGAGCACTTCGGCCAGGCGGTTGAGGGTGTCGCTCATGTCAGTGTCCTGCGTTGTAGATGGCATCCGGGTCTTTCAACATCGGATCGACGGTTTTCCACTGGCCGTCTTCGAAGACGCGGTAGAAGCAGCTTTCACGGCCGGTATGGCAGGCGATATGGCCCAGTTGCTCGACCATCAGGATGATCACGTCGGCATCACAGTCCAGGCGCATTTCGTGCAGCTTCTGCACATGCCCCGATTCCTCGCCCTTGCGCCATAGCTTGCCACGCGAGCGCGACCAGTAGATGGCGCGTTGCTCGGCGGCAGTGAGTACCAGCGATTCGCGGTTCATCCAGGCCATCATCAGTACGCGTCCGGTCTTGTGGTCCTGAGCGATCGCCGGTACCAGGCCATCGCTGTTCCACTTGATCTCGTCCAGCCACTCTTTCATCGTCGACTCCAAAACCGGGCCCGCTTCTGTGCCGGGCCCTTTGCGCTAGTGTGCCAGCCAGCAGCGCGGCTGGCTATTGGCGCACGATCAGGTAAAGGCCGGCTGCCAGCATCAGCCACGCCGGCCAGGCGGCCGGGGCGGCCAGGCTGGCGGCCTCGGCGGCGCCTGCGGCCAGCACCGCACCGCCGCCCAGCAGGCCGGCACCGAGCAGGCGCAGCGCCCAGCGGTCGCCCTGGCGACGCCGCTCGGGCAGCTGCGGGTCGTGCAGGTGCGGCTGGGAAAGACGTTCGAGCAGGTCGCGGGTCATGCCGGCCAGGTGCGGCAGCTGTTCGGCCTGGCTGTACAGGTTGCCGAACATGGCCTTGGGGCTGTAGCGCTCGCGCATCCAGCGTTCCAGGAACGGTTTGGCGGTGCTCCACAGGTCAAGGTCAGGGTACAGCTGGCGGCCCAGGCCCTCGATGTTGAGCAGCGTCTTCTGCAGCAGCACCAACTGCGGCTGGACTTCCATGTTGAAGCGCCGGGCTGTCTGGAACAGGCGCATCAGCACTTGGCCGAAGGAAATGTCCTTGAGCGGTTTTTCGAAGATCGGCTCGCACACGGTACGGATGGCCGCTTCGAATTCATTGGCCTTGGTATGCGCCGGTACCCAGCCCGAGTCGATGTGCAGCTCGGCGACGCGGCGGTAGTCGCGCTTGAAGAAGGCGATCAGGTTGCGCGCCAGGTAGTCCTGGTCTTCGGCGGTGAGGCTGCCGACGATCCCGCAGTCGATGGCGATGTACTGAGGGCTCCACGGTTTGACGGTGCTGACGAAGATATTGCCGGGGTGCATGTCGGCATGGAAGAAACTGTGGCGGAACACCTGGGTGAAAAACACCTCCACTCCGCGCTCGGCCAGCAGTTTCATGTCGGTGCGCTGGTCTGCCAGGGTGGCCATGTCGGTCACTGGCACGCCGTAGATGCGCTCCATCACCAGCACTTTGGGGCGGCACAGGTCCCAGTAGACCTGGGGCACGTACATCAGCTCCGAGCCTTCGAAGTTGCGCCGCAGCTGGCTGGCGTTGGCCGCCTCGCGGAGCAGGTCGAGCTCGTCGTAGATGGTTTTTTCGTAGTCGCCGACGATTTCCACCGGGTGCAGGCGACGGGCATCGGCCGAAGCCCGCTCGGCGCCCTTGGCGATCAGGAACAGCCAGGCAAGGTCCTGGGCGATCACCGGCTTGAGGCCAGGGCGCACGACCTTGACCACCACTTCCTCGCCGGTCTTCAGGCGCGCGGCATGCACCTGGGCCACCGAGGCGGAGGCCAGCGGTTCGACGTCGAAGCGGCTGAACACTTCACCCACCTTGGCGCCAAGCTGGCTTTCGATAAGCGCCACGGCCTGTTTCGGGTCGAACGGGGGTACACGGTCCTGCAGCAGCATCAGCTCATCGGCGATGTCGGTGGGCAGCAGGTCGCGGCGGGTGGACAGCAACTGGCCGAATTTGATGAATATCGGCCCCAGGTCCTGTAGCGCCAGGCGCAGACGGGCCCCCCGGCTGAGTTCGGAGTGCCCGCGAGGCAACCAGCGCCACGGCATCAGCAGGCGCAGGCTGCGCAGCCACCACGGCAGCGGTAGGTCGAAGAGCAAGTCATCGAGGCGGTAGCGGATCACCACGCGCTGGATGCGAAAGAGACGACGGACGGCGAGCAGCTTCATGCGTTATCGCTGGTATCAAGGGATCGGGAGAGGCGCTGCAGGCGCGCCTCGAGGCGTTCTGTATCGACCTTCAGGGTGTCTAGCTCGATGAAGGCAGCTTCAGCTTCGCGCTTGCCTACCAGGGTGCGCGACTCTTCGGCCAGGTACTCGGACAGGTTCTGGCTGAAGCGTGCCAGCCCTTGGCGGGTCCAGCGTGCACGCAGGCGCACGTGGCCGGCGAGCAGCGAAGTGGCGACCGGGCCGAGCCAGTGTTGCAGTTCGTGCTCCCAGTCCAGTTCCAGGTCCTGCAGTATGCCGAACAGGTCGAGCAGCACGGCAGTGTCGCCATGCAGTTCGACCTGAGGGCTATGCAGCACAGCGGTCTTGTCCTTGGCCACGGCCAGTTGCAGCAGGCTACCGGCCGGCGCGCGCAGGCTGCAGTCGACCTCGCCTTGCCAGTGTGCGGCAAGCATCAGGCCCTGTTCATCGAGCAGGATGAACACTTGCAGGGCCGGCTGGCGACAATCGATTTCGATGACCTTGCCTTCCAGCGCACCCAGCCGCGGCAATGCCGTGCTGTCCATGCGCAGGACGCGGTTCAGGCCATGTTCGACGCTGGCGAGCAGCCCTGCCAGCAACATCAGGGCTTGATTCCCCGGTGCACGGCGACGATGCCGCTGGTCATGTTGTGGTAGGTGACCCGGTCGAAACCGGCATCGACCATCATGGTCTTCAGGGTTTCCTGGTCGGGGTGCATGCGGATCGACTCGGCGAGGTAGCGATAGCTCTCGGAGTCATTGGTGATCAGCTTGCCGGCCAGGGGCATGAAGGCGAACGAGTAGGCGTCGTAGGCCTTGGACATCAGTTTGTTGGTCGGCTTGGAGAACTCCAGGATCAACAGGCGCCCGCCCGGCTTGAGCACACGCAGCATCGAGCGGATGGCCTCGTCCTTGTGGGTGACGTTGCGCAGGCCGAAGGCGATGGTCACACAGTCGAAGTGGTTGTCCGGGAATGGCAGCTTCTCGGCGTCGGCCTGGACGAACTCGATGTTGCCGGCAACACCGCGGTCGAGCAGGCGGTCGCGGCCGACCTTGAGCATCGAGTCGTTGATGTCGGCGAGCACCACCTGGCCGGTAGGGCCGACCAGGCGCGAAAACTTGGCAGCCAGATCACCCGTGCCGCCGGCGATGTCCAGCACCCGATTGCCGCTACGCACACCTGACAGCTCGATGGTGAAGCGCTTCCACAGGCGGTGCATGCCGCCGGAAAGCACATCGTTCATCAGGTCGTACTTGGCAGCCACCGAGTGGAACACTTCGGCGACTTTCTTCGCTTTCTGGCTCTCGGGCACATCCTGGTAACCGAAATGGGTGGTGGGTTCGGCGTGTTCGCCTTTGCGCTGGTCGTTCATATCGCTTCACCGGAAAAAATTATCGCCATTCTAGGGCGAATGGGCGCATTTGTCTTGGCAGGGTGTACCGTGCGGCGGGGGCGGGCATAATGCCAATTATGTCTTCATATCCAGGAACACCCGTATGACTCAGATCAGCGTCGAACGCAAACACACCCTCGGTCGCGAGGCGGCCCGTGCCAAGGCTCAAACGCTGGTGGAAAAACTGAGCCGTGAATACGACCTCAAGGCCACCTGGAACGGTGACCGGGTGGACGTCGCCCGCAGCGGCGCCAACGGCAGTGTGCACATTGGCGAAGACAGCATCCGTGTGGACCTGAAACTGGGCATGATGCTGTCGATGATGAGCGGCACCATCAAGGGTGAAATCGAGCGGGCGCTGGACAAGGCGCTGGCCTGAGGATGACGGGCCGACCGAGGTCGGCCCGTGGCACGCTCAATCGGCCGGAAACGGTACGATGCCGTCCACATCTTCGAGCTTCAGATCGCCCCGGTAGATCTTGATCCGTTCGGCGGTGGTGGCGTGCTTGAGTTGTTCCTCTCGCTCCAGGCTCCGGGGCTCCCAGAATTTCAAGTGGCCCTTGGCGAAGTCGCGGGCGCTGGCCTGCTGGCTGCGGTAATGAAAGTGCGCCTCCCACAGCACGTTGGCGGGTGCATGGGTATCTCGGATTTCATACACGTCCAGGAAGTCACTCGCACGGCGCGTCGGTTTTCTCGCCACCGTTGGCGTGATCTGCAGGCGCTTTCGTTCATGCAGGTAGCGCAATGCAGCGGCGTCGGGGTGTTGCGTGGTGAGGTAGGACTGGGTCAGCAGCCGTTGTTTCTCTGCCCGCACGTAGGTTATCGCTTCCTGCAGTTCGCTGCTCAATGCGGCCAGCCGGGCATCGCCCTTGATGGCCTTGAGTTTGACGGCGATCTCAAGCATGTCTTCGATATGCCAGTCCATGAGGTTGGACAGGGCATTCGGCTCGTTGATGTGACGTGCGGCCTTGGCGATGCGCTCGTCACGGCTGGCGAGCAGGCTGGTGGCGCGTTGGCGCAGTTCGGAGGTGTTGAGGGCCACCGAAGGCTGCTCCGGCGGCAGCTCATACCACTCGCCGTCGCGCTGTTCGAACGTGCTGGCAGGTTGCTGAGTGACGGGGTCGTGCTGCACCGCTCGGTTGCTGCCTTGCGCACGGTCGACCAGCAGCCGGCGACCTTGCGCCGTCCTGATGACCGTGTTCTTGCGAGGGTGTACACGGTGCATCACTGGAGCGGGGGCGGGGCTTGCGCCGCTGTCCACGTTCACCAGGGCACTGGCAAGCTGCGCTTCAGTGATGTGCACCAGTGTCGACAATTCCTCGATGTACCCTTGCAGCATGGCCTGGTCGATGGCCGGGTGATCGAACGACTGCAGGTACTGGGCCTTGCCGAGCGTGGTCTGATACTCGCGTAGTGCATCGCCGAGCAAGCCTGCCTGCTCTTCCTGGGGCAGGTTTGCCGTGGCGATGCCATCATGTGTCCAGATGGTCTGTGAGAACTGCTTGCTGTCCAGCGCTTGCTGCAAGGGCAGAAGATCGACGGCCGCTTGCTCGGTCAGGCGCGTCTTGTCCAGCAACAGGTTCGCCATGTCGCTCAGCTTCTGCGCGCGAATGATCAAGGTTGAATAGGGGCGCAGCGCCACGGCCTCTTCGATCCTGGCTTTCTTGTCCTTGTTCTGGAAGGTGATCAGCGGGTCATCCAGTATCTGCGGCAAGAGGTTGTCTAGCCGCTCACTGACCGTGAGCAGGCGGTTGACGATGCCCAGCGTGTCCTGCATGGCCTGGCGAAGCGAAACATGGCGTTGTATTTGTTCGTCGGTCACGGGCAGTTTGCTCAGGCCGACGGAGCGTTGCTCGATGCTGTTGTGGTCCGTTTGTTCCAGCAGACGGCGAAGCAACAGTATGTCGTTCTCGACGAATGTTTCGCAAAGTACCCCCAGGCTGCGCCTGGCGCTGCCGTGCCGGTCCAGCCTGGCGAACCGCGGCTCGATCAGTTGGCGCAGGAGGGAGGCACTGGTTTGCAGCAATGACGCCTGTTTTTCCAGGCACAGCGATATCGTGCGGATCTGCGGCATAAGCGCCTGGCGCCGGGCAGTCAGGGCCTGGTTTCGTTGCTGCAGCTGTTCGTCCATGGCTGCCGGGCCCCCTGCCCTGGCCAAGGCGTGCCCGAAGGCATTGGCATCGGCATCGTAGTCGGCCATCAATCGCTGGTTCGACTCCAGCAGCGGTTTGATCTTCTTCAGCGCGGCGTGGTGGGTAGCCACCGCCTGGTTCAGGCTGTCGAACTGCTGCTGATTCTGCGCGACGACTTGCTGCCGGGTTCTGGGCATGCCGCCAGCCAGGGCGAGGTCCAGTACCCAGGTATCGTTCCAGCGTGTCAGCCAGGGACCGTAACGGCGTTGGCGGCCAACGATATGGTAGCCGTCCGGGTTGCCACCCCACCGGCTTTGCCATTCATCCATGTTTTGCGGCGGGCCGATGATTCGCAGGCCTGTTTCGCTTTCCTGCACCTCGTAGGCAGCCCCGTGCAAGTTGACGAAGTAGCGGTCATCGAGGGTATACAACCCGCGAAGCCGGCCTTGGCGCTGCACCTTGAGCCCGTGCAGGGAAATGTTGGCCTGCAGTTGCCCCAGCGCGTGTCGGGTGGGCGCTGGGAGGTTGCCCAGGCGTTGGTTGTCGCCCCAGTTCAGCAGCGCGACGTGGCTCTGCGGCTGAACCGGCGATTGCCAGGCGCCTTCGTCAGGCACCTCCCGCCAGGGCGCAGCGGCAGCCGGCCGGGCTTCCAGGCCTTCAAGCCGTGGCAGCGGGCCTTGCAGCCGGGCCGCAGGGGGTTCTGGGGTGACACTGCCGACATCATGGATCAGCAACATGGCGACATTAGCCAGCAGGTCGGTGACTGCCAGGGCCTTTTCCTCGGGTGTGCCTTGAGTGAGTGCCGACAGATCGTCTTTCAATGCAGCCACTGCAGCCACCACCCAGGCCACGACCGCTGCCGGGCCGCGCAGTAATGGCGTGGTGGCGTTGAACAGCATCCAGCCAAGCTGCCTGGCCAGCGCCCAGCGCTGTTGCGAGTTCGAGACCGCCTGACGCGAGGCAAGCAGTAACAGTGCCTGCACCCTGGCGTTGTGCACCTTGATGTCCAGATCGCCCCGCCAAGGCTCATGCATCAGCGTTACCGGGGTACGCAGCGATTCCAGCGCGTCATCGGTCCACGCGGTGCCACCGCCCAGCCAGTGCGCCAGGCTGGACATGCCCGGGTGCAGGTGAGGGCGGATGAAGCCACCGTGCTGATACACGGGCCGGTTTTCATCGTCTATCCAGTCGAGCACGTCCTGCTGCAACTGCACATCCGTGCGGATAAGCGCCATCAGCGCATCCAGGCTGGCATGTTCCATCAAAGGGCGTTGGGCAAAAAACGGGCGGTAGAGTACATAGCTGGCGCTGGCCTGGACATGCAGCAGGAACATGCCATGCACGGTGTCGCCCTTGCGGGCGCCTGCGAACGGTCGCAGCAGCAGTGCCGAGACCGTCAATGGCGTCGAGGGCAGTGCTTTGCCCAGGCAAAATTCGGCAATCGCCCGGTAGGCCGTCTCGCCAAGCTGGCCGGCAATTTTCGCCTTGAGGGCCGAAAACGCCAGATTACTGCGCCATTCCTGGGCAAAGCGTTGGACTTGCCCGGGGTCATGCTCGAATGCCTGAAGCTGAGCGGCCACATGCAGCGGATACTGACCGCCGATGTCGACCGCAACGATCAGGGCCTGAACGTAATCGAGGGTGATCCAGGCTTGCTCCGGTAGGCGCCCCTGGTAGGTCAGGCCCGATGCCACTTCGTTCGACGCGGTGTGCAGGCGTTCTATGGCCAGTTCGGTGAGGGACATGCTTTTGAGGTAAGGCAGCTGGGCTGGCCCTGTCGATGACACAGGCACGACAACGGAGATCTCTATCATCAGCGCGTTGGGGTCGGGCAGTGGCTCGTCGGGGTGGTCGAGTTGCATGTGTTCGCGCAGGCGCCGCCTGGCATAAGCCTGAAGCGTTTCGACATCGTCCAGTGACCCTTTGCTGCCTGCCTGCGCCTGGCGGGCGCCCAACTGCAGCAAGGCGGCGCTGTACAGCAGGCGGTCGCTGGCGTCTGCCGAAGCCAGCCAGCCTGGTAAGGCGATTGCCGGTTGGTCTTGATCCAGCACTGGCTGGCCGGAAATGCCAGCGGCGGGGTTGGTAACGGTGTCGAGCGTGTGTTCCAGCGCCTCTACAGAGCTGATGGGCGCCACCCTCAGGTGGCCGAGGCGCTCGACGATGCCATTGAGCATGGCCGTAGCCTGGTGTTCGAACGGGTCGCCGGGCAAGGGACGCTGCGCCCAGCGCAAGGTGTCGAAGCGATACGTTTGGGCCAACTGATCGCGCAGGGCACTGGCGAAAGTGGTTGCATCCCTATAGCTGCGTACTCTGCCCGAAGGGCTGCACCACAGCACCAGGTCGGGCCAGAACAGTACAAAGTCCGGCAGCGTGAACGACAGGATGTTGCCCGGCAGGCCCAGCGATATCTGCAGGGCGCTGACGACCGGTGTGTTGGTGCCGTTCGACAGCAGGCGATAGAGCCTGGCTCTGGCGGTGGCATTGAGCCCCTGGCGTTCCACGTTGTTCAGCAGTGAAGCTTTCAGCACATGCGCCAGCCAGCGCAGGTTGGAGCGCTCGTAAGCGCCGGCGGTGCCAGCCCAGAAGCTGATCTGGGCCTGCCCGAAGGCATCGCCCAGGGCGCCGAGCACTGTGTCGAAATCGCGGTTGAGCATCGCCATATCAAGCGTGATTCTGGGCTGGTCGGCAGGGTTGGCGCCTTGCTCCTGGGGGTAGAAGGGCTGCGGTGGGGCGATGCTGAGTTGATCCCCTGCGCCCAGGTCCATGGGGCGGCCGCTCAGGTAGTGCTCCAGCAGCAGTGGCACCAGCGACTGCTCTGGCGGTCCGGATGGTTCTGCTCGCAGTACGGTGAATCGCTCCAGGCTTTCAAGGTGCGGATAGTTGCGAACGATCCACGGGTAGCGGTCGGCAAGCACGCTGAAGCCTTCGTCAGCCAGCACGCGGCGTAGTGTGGGGCGTTCGGCGAAGCGGCTGGCCACCAGCTGCCGATAGGTGATGTTCGAGGGCGATACCGCCATGCACGTCGAGCTCCAGTTTGCAAATGAGCGCGAACACTAGAGGCGGCGAGGTTACCGGGTGAGGTAAATACGTCGCACGCCCGGGTACATTGGACGAAGCGCGCAGGATATGGAGATCGGTTGCAACGGGCAGTCATGTACTGCCTCTGCTTAGGGTGAAGATTCTAATTTCTGTCTCTACCTTATGCTCAAGCCCACCTCCATGGGCGGTTCCTCTCCACTCGTGAGCATGAGGTACAGAACATGGCTAAAGTAACCGTGAAGAAAAAGGAAGACGCCCAAAGCACGCTGGGCGAAGTGCGCGGCTATGCGCGCAAGATCTGGCTGGCAGGCATCGGCGCTTATGCCCGGGTTGGCCAGGAGGGTTCGGACTACTTTCAGGAGCTGGTAAAGGCCGGTGAAGGGGTCGAGAAGCGTGGCAAGAAGCGCATCGACAAAGAACTCGATGCCGCCAACAACCAGATCGACGAAGCGGCCGAAGAAGTCAGCCGCGTACGTGGCAAGGTCGAAGTGCAACTCGACAAGATCGAGAAGGCTTTCGACGCGCGGGTCGGTCGCGCCTTGAATCGCCTCGGCATTCCGTCTAAACATGACGTTGAGGCGTTGTCCATCAAGCTTGAACAGCTGCATGAGCTGCTCGAGCGCGTCGCGCACAAACCATAAGGAGAGCAGGATGGCTGGCAAGAAGAATTCCGACAAAGACGGCAGCTCCTGGGTCGGCGGGATCGAGAAGTACTCCCGCAAGATCTGGCTGGCAGGGCTGGGTATCTATTCGAAGATCGACCAGGACGGCCCGAAGCTGTTCGACTCGTTGGTCAAAGATGGCGAGAAGGCCGAGAAGCAGGCGAAGAAAACCGCTGAGGATGTGGCCGATAACGCCAAGGCCTCGACCACTTCGCGTGTTTCTGGCGTGAAGGACCGTGCACTGGGCAAGTGGAGCGAGCTCGAAGAAGCCTTCGACAAGCGCCTGAACAGCGCTATCTCGCGCCTTGGCGTGCCAAGCAGGAACGAGATCAAGGCCCTGCACCAGCAGGTCGATAGCCTGACCAAGCAGATCGAGAAACTGACCGGGGCTTCGGTCACGCCGATCTCGTCGCGCGCCGCGGCAGCCAAGCCTGCAGCCAGCAAGACTGCAGCCAAACCGCTGGCCAAGGCAGCTGCCAAGCCTGCAGCAAAAACGGCGGCGGCCAAACCCGCGGCCAAGACTGCTGCGGCCAAACCCGCCGCGAAACCTGCAGCCAAACCCGTTGCTGCCAAGCCTGCGGCAAAGCCTGCTGCTGCGAAAAAACCGGCGGTGAAAAAGGCACCGGCCAAGCCGGCCGCTGCCAAGCCGGCAGCACCCGCAGCCAGCGCCGCACCGGCCGCTACTGCAGCGCCAGCACCCAGCGCAGCTCCCGCCAGCAGCGCTGCGTCGGCACCGGTGAGCGCTACCGAGGCCTGATACCGCGTCGCCGTCATCGCCGGCAAGCCGGCCCCCCACACGTACTGCGCAAGCGTTGAAACCCGCGCAGTACTTGGGGGCCGGCTTGCCGGCGATGGGGCCAGGCGCGCCCCCGGAAATCTTTACCCCTACCCCTCCAGGTAGCGCACCGCCAACTGCTCCGCCGCTTCACGCGCTGGCGCCTGCAGATGCGGCGCCACCAGCATCATCACCTGATACACCACGATCCCTACATCCCCCTCGCGCCCCAGTACCCGCTGGTAATCCAGCGAGAACAGGAGCGTCAGGGTGATCTGCTCCACCAGCTGTCCCAGCCCCTGGGTTTCACTGACCACCTGGCCCTGGCCTTTGAGGCTGGCCAGCAGTGCCGCCAGTGTGCGTTTAAGTGCATTGATCAGGCTGCGCATGCCCCGTGCCAGCTTGGGCAGGCGCCCGGTCAGGTTCGACAGGTCCTGGAACAGGAAGCGGTACTGGGCCATGCGTTCGACGATCAAGTGAAGAAAAAGCCAGTAGTCCTCGGCATCCAGGCGCACTTCCAGGGGCGGGTCCAGCAGCGGCATCAGCGCTTCTTCGAAGCGCTCGAACAGGCCGATTATCAAAGGCTCCTTACCGTGGAAGTGGTAATACAGGTTGCCTGGGCTGATGCCCAGCTCGTTGGCAATCTCAAGCGTCGAAACGTTGGGCTCGCCCTGCTGGTTGAACAGCTGCAGGGCGCATTCGAGAATACGGTCGCGGGTCTTCATCCAGTCGTTGTACTCATCGGGTCAGGACATAGGTGCCTGGCGCGGGGCCCAGCGGTGGATAGGTCGCGTTGCCCAGCTCCACTCGCGGCGCCTTGAGCGGGCCGGAACGGGGGGTGATCCACTCCAGCCACAGGGGCCACCAGCTGCCGTCGTTGCGCTTGGCATCGTGGAACCAGGCACGCGGGTCACTCGATAGCCTGGGGTTGTCCAGGTAATAGGCCTTGGGGTTGCCGGGCGGGTTGATGATGCTCTGGATGTGCCCGCTGTTGGCCAGCACGAACCGCCGCTCGCCGCCCAGCAACAAGGCCGAACGGTACACGGCATCCCATGGCGTGATGTGGTCGTTGCTGCCGGCCACGGTAAAACTGTCGAGGTTGACCTGCTTGAGGTCGATAGGCGTGCCGCAGACCTCCAGCCCGGCGGGGTGGGTGAGCGGGTTGAGCTTGAAGAAGTCCAACAGTTCGCCATGCAGTGCAGCGGGCAGCCGCGTGCTGTCGGCATTCCAGTAGAGAATGTCGAAAGCAGGCGGCGTCTTGCCCAGCAGGTAGTTGTTGACCCAGTAGTTCCAGATCAGGTCGTTGGGCCGCATCCAGGCGAAGATCCGCGCCACTTCGCTGCCATCCAGTACCCCGCGCTGGTAGGAGCGGCGCTTGGCCGCTTCGATGGTCTGCTCGTCGGCGAACAGGCTGGCGGGGCTGTCGAACTTGCTGTCGAGCAAGCTGACCAGGTAGGTGGCGCTGCGCACCCGGCGTAGTTGGTGCTTGGCTTGCAGGTGGCCCTGCAGCGCGGCCATGGTCAGGCCGCCGGCGCAGGCGCCCATCAGGTTGGGGTCGCGGTTGCCGCTGATGCTGCGGCAGGCGTTGAGGGCTTCTTCAAGCGCCTCCACGTAGCTGGACAGGCCCCATTCGCGGTGGCGCGGGTCGGGGTTGCGCCAGCTGACCATGAACACCTGCAAACCGTTCTTGAGCATGAACTGGACGAAACTGTTGTTCGCCTGCATGTCGAAGATATAGAACTTGTTGATCTGCGGTGGCACCACCAGCAAAGGCCGAGCGTGCTGTTTCTCACTCATCGGCTTGTACTGGATCAGTTCCAGCATCTCGTTGCGAAACACTACCGCGCCCGGCGTTGCCGCCAGGTTGCCGCCGACTTCGAAAGCCCGCTCGTCCACCTGGCGCGGCAGGCCGTCGTTGTGCCGCAGGTCGTCGAGCAGGTGGGCCACGCCGCGCACCAGGCTCTGCCCGCCGGTATTGAGCAGTTCCTTGACCGCCAACGGATTGAGCAACGAGTTGCTCGGTGCCAGGGCGTCGTTGATCTGGTTGAACAGAAAATGCGCCCGGGCCCGGTCATCGTCGTCCAGGTGGCTTTCATCTATCCACAGGCGGGTCTGCTTCTGCCAGGCCAGGTAGGCCTGCAGGCCACGGCGGTAAAACGGGTTCTGGCTCCATGTCGGATCGCTGAAGCGCGCGTCCCGCGGGCTTGGCGAATAAGGCGTGTCGCCGAGCATGACGCGACCCAGCTGGCCGCTCAGGGCAAGCAGGTGGCGTGCGGTATGCATGGGGTTGAGCAAACCATGCCGGCCAACATTGCGCAGCGTGGAAATCAGGTCGCGGCCGCGCAGGCCGACGATCGCGTTCTGTGCGTTCATGCTGATGGCTGGGAGCGTTGTCGTTCCTTTGGCCGGTTTGTCTTTCATGGCAGCACTCCTTCGTCAGGCCACGGTCGGGACAGAACAACAGCAAACAGCACCCTAGCCGCCGGAGGCCGGGCGGGGGTGCATGACCGCGCGCTGACGTTCTTGCTCGAGGAACTTCATGATGATCGGGGCGACGGCTTCGGCCCGGGTGATCAGGAACAAATGACCGTCGTCGATAATATGTAGCTGGGCATTGGGAATTCGCCAGGCCAGCAAGCGCATGTTGATCAGCGGGATCAGCGGATCGTCGTCGCCGGCCAGCACCAACGTGGGCTGCTGGATCCTGTGCAGCCAGTGGATGCTGGTCCAGCCCAGCCCGGCGAACAACTGCCAGTAGTAGCCCATCTTGCCGCCGGAGCGCACTTTGGATGCATGGTGCATGGCAAGGTCAGGGTCACGGCGAAAGGCGCCGCCATAAATCAGCGGCGCGATACGGATCACATGCGAGGGCTGGATGTAGCGCCGGGGGCTGGCCATGTTCCACAGCACCCGGGGCTTACCCGGTACCATGAATGCACCGGCGGCGGTGGCGGCCAGCACCAGCTTCTTGCAACGCTCTGGGTAGTCATGGGCGAACTGCTGGGCCAGGGCGCCCCCCCAGGACACCCCGATCGCGTTGACCTGGCCGTAGTCCAGGTAGTCGAGCATGCGCGCGGTCAGCTTGGCCAGGCCGGGGAAGCGATAGGGGCGGCGAGGGGTGGAGGAGCCACCCACGCCCGGCACGTCGAAGGCAATGACTTCGAGGTCCGGGTCCAGCGCTTCGATGAACGGGAAAACCAGCTCCAGGTTGGCGCCGATACCATTGAAGATCAAGAGCGGCGTCAGGTGCGGCTTGCCTGGGCGCACGGCAGTGCGGATGGACTGGTCGTCCAGCTCGACGGTCCGGAATATGTAGTGTGACGACATGCGCATGACTCTGTGGTGAATGAAGCGCCGTGGCCTGCCCGTGGGCTGCCACGGCGTTACAACTCAACGTTCGTGAACGTAAGTTCCCGGTGCGGCTTCACCTGCGACGTAGGCACGGTTGCCCAGGCGGGTCGGCGCCTTTTTCAGCTCGCCGGCGCGCTCGCTCAGCCATGTCTGCCAATACAGCCACCAGGAGTCGGCATGTTTGTCTGCGTTCTCTTGCCAGGCCAAAGGGTCCCCGGGGCGGTCCACACCGGTCAGGAAGCGTGCCTTGGGGTTGCCTGGCGGGTTGAGGATGCTCTGGATGTGGCCGCTGTTGGACAGGACAAATTCGATCTTGCCGCCAAACAGGTGCGCCGAGCGGTAGCACGACTGCCACGGGGTAATGTGGTCGGCGGTGCCGGCCACGCTGAAGATGTCGCACTTGACCTTTTTCAGGTCGATGGCGGTCCCGCACACTTCCAGTGCATCGGCGCGGGTCAGCGGGTTGTTCTTGAACATCTCGATCAGGTCGCCGTGGAAGGCCGCGGGCAGGCGTGTGGTGTCGTTGTTCCAGAACAGGATGTCGAACACCGGCGGCTCGTTGCCGAGCAGGTAATTGTTGACCCAGTAGTTCCAGATCAGGTCGTTGGGGCGCATCCAGGCGAACACCTTGGCCATGTCGCTGCCTTCGAGCACGCCGGCCTGGTAGGAGTGGCGCTTGGCCGACTCGAGGGTCTGCTCGTCGACGAACAATGCGACCTGGGTATCCAGGGTGGTATCCAGCACGCTGACCAGCAGGGTGAGCGCATTCACCTTCTTCTCGCCCAGCGCGGCGTAGTGGCCGACCAGCGCGGTGCAGGTGATGCCGCCGGAGCAGGCGCCGAGCATGTTCAGGTCCTTGCTGCCGGTAATCGCCAGGACCGCGTCGACCGCTTCCTTGAGTGCGTCGATGTAGGTCGACAGGCCCCACTCACGCTGGGCTTTGGTCGGGTTGCGCCAGCTGATGATGAAGGTCTGCTGATGCGAGCGCAGGCAGAAGCGCGCCAGGCTTTTTTCCGGGCTCAGGTCGAAGACGTAGAACTTGTTGATCTGGGGCGGCACCACCAGCAAAGGGCGGCTGTGCACCTGTTCGGTGATGGGGCTGTACTGGATCAGTTCCAGCACGTCATTGCGGTACACCACGGCGCCTTCGCTGGTGCCGAGGTTCTTGCCCACTTCAAAGGCGTCCATGTTGACCTGGCTGGGCATGCCGCCGTTGTTGACCACGTCCTTGGCCAGGTTGGACAGGCCGTCGAGCAGGCTCTTGCCGCCGGTTTCGAAGAACCGTTTGACCGCCGCCGGGTTGGACAGGGTGTTGGTCGGTGCCATGGCTTCGGTCATCAGGTTGATGACGAATTGCCCGCGGCTGATGTCCTGGGGCGACAGGTCGCTGCTGCCGATCCAGTCCTGCAGCTCCTTGCGCCAGGCCAGATAGGTTTGCAGGTAGCGGCGGTACAGCGGGTTCTTGCTCCAGGCCGGGTCCTGGAAGCGGCGGTCGTCGCCTTCGGGGGCCAGGCTGGACTTGCCCAGCAGTACGTTTTTCAGCTCCAGGCCGAAATGTGCCACGTGTTTGGCGCTGTGCAGCGGCTGGCGCACGGCCTGGCGCAGCACGGTACGCGCAGAGCTCAGCAGGTCTTTGCGGCGAATGCCGATGACCGGGTTCAGGCCCAGGGTGTTGTCCGAGGCTTGCCGCTGCAACTCATCGTTGTTCTTGTTACTCATCTACGACGCTCCGTTGTCCTGAGACGAGTACCGGTTTGCTGTGGCGCATGCACAGTCGACAGCCCGGTACTGCTACTCGGGTGACCAGTGATAAGGAACAGCGGTGCTGCGGGCCGGATGCTATCGGCGATGAGCTGCGGGGGAGTCTGCGTGTGAAGACAGCCTGCTTTCGCTCGCGACCTCTACATACCAGCCATGCCCTGACTGCCTTCAAAGCAATGCAGGGAACTTGCCAGCTCCATTGGTTACCCGACTTTCATGTAATGCGCAAGACAGCCCATGAATGAGCTGTCTGTAGGGCATTCAAGCAGATGAGATTAGAAAATGCGCTCTAAACCGTGGAAGGCTTGAGCTAGAGCATCAGTTTGACCACTGTTTCGGCAGGATCGCGGGATTTGCCGGCCTTGTGCAGTTCATCGAGGTACTCGGCCCAGAGTTGTTTCTGGCGCAGGCACAGCTGCTCCAGGTACTCCCAGGTGAACAGCCCGCTGTCATGGCCGTCGTCGAAGGTCAATTTCAGTGCATATTGGCCAGCGGGCTCGAGGCCGCTGAGGCCGACATTGAGTTTGCCGAATTGCAGGATGGGGTTGCCGTGGCCCTGGACCTCGGCGGAGGGTGAGTGCACGCGCAGGAATTCGGCGGGCAGGTGGTAGACCTCGTCGGGACCGTAGGTGAGGCTGAGTGTCCTGGAGGCTTTGTGCAGGTTGATGGCGGTGGGCATGCGGGCCATGGTCTGAATCTCTTCTGAGCGACAAGTTGCAAGCTTCAAGCTTCAAGCTGCAAGCTGCAAGAAGTGATAGTAGAGCCACCCCACAAGGACCATCTGAACGCAGTGCCGCAAGCGACGCCAAACAGCTTGTCGCTTGCAGCTTACAGCTCGAAGCTGCAAGAAGTGACAGTAGAGCCACCCCCGCAAATACCATCTGAACGCAGTGCTGCAAGCGACGCTAAACAGCTTGTCGCTTGCAGCTTACAGCTTGCCCGCTTAGAGAATGTAGCGCGACAGGTCTTCGTTCTGCGCCAGCTCACCCAGATGGCCGTTCACATAGGCTGCGTCGATCTGGATCGGCGCTTCGTCATGGGCGCTGGCCAGGTCGCCAGCACTGAACGACAGCTCTTCGAGCAGGCGCTCGAGCAGGGTGTGCAGGCGGCGGGCACCGATGTTTTCGGTCTTCTCGTTGACCTGGTAGGCGATCTCGGCCAGGCGCTTGATACCGTCGGCCTTGAACTCGATGTTCAGCCCTTCGGTCTTGAGCAACTCGCGGTACTGTTCAGTCAGCGAAGCGTGCGGCTCTTGCAGGATGCGCTCGAAGTCCTCTGGGGTGAGTGCCTTGAGCTCGACACGGATCGGCAGGCGGCCTTGCAGTTCAGGGACCAGGTCGCTCGGCTTGCTCAGGTGGAACGCGCCAGAGGCGATGAACAGAATGTGGTCGGTCTTGACCATGCCCAGCTTGGTGTTGACCGTGCAGCCTTCGATCAGCGGCAGCAGGTCGCGCTGCACGCCTTCACGGGACACATCAGCACCACCGACGTTGCCACGCTTGGCCACCTTGTCGATTTCGTCGATGAACACGATGCCGTGCTGCTCCACCGCTTCCAGAGCCTTGGCCTTCAAGTCATCATCGTTGACCAGGCGGCTCGCTTCTTCGTCGCGAACCATCTTCAACGCTTCCTTGACCTTGAGCTTGCGCGCCTTGCGCTTGCCCTTGCCCATGTTGGCGAACAGGCTCTGCAGCTGGTTGGTCATCTCTTCCATGCCGGGCGGCGCGGCGATTTCGACGCCTACAGCGTCGGCCACCTCGATTTCGATTTCCTTGTCGTCCAGCTGGCCTTCACGCAGGCGCTTGCGGAACAGCTGGCGGGTATTGGAGTCGCTGCTGGTCTGCGCGGCTTCTTCGCTGAAGCTGGTGACCCGGGCCTGCGGCAGCAGGGCGTCGAGAATGCGGTCTTCAGCGGCATCTTCGGCGCGGTGGCGCACGCGGATGATCTCCTGCTCACGCAGCATCTTCATGGCCGCGTCAGCCAGGTCGCGGATGATCGATTCGACATCGCGGCCAACATAGCCCACCTCGGTGAACTTGGTCGCTTCGACCTTGAGGAACGGTGCGTTGGCCAGCTTGGCCAGGCGACGGGCAATTTCGGTCTTGCCAACGCCGGTGGGGCCGATCATCAGGATGTTCTTGGGCGTCACCTCGGCGCGCAGCTCGGCAGGCAGCTGCATACGGCGCCAGCGGTTGCGCAGGGCGATGGCCACGGCGCGCTTTGCGTCGTCCTGGCCGATGATGTGGCGGTTGAGTTCGTGGACGATCTCGCGGGGGGTCATGGACATGATGAAAATGGTCCTCGAGCAGAATGAGTCAGCGTGGAAAAGCCCCGTCACCGGGACGGGGCGCCAGAACAGCTGATCACTCGGCCAGGTCCTGCTCCTCGATGGTCAGGTTGTGGTTGGTGAACACGCAAATGTCACCGGCGATGTTCAGTGCGGTCTCAGCGATTTCGCGGGCCGAGAGGTCAGTCTTGTTCAGCAGGGCACGGGCTGCGGCCTGGGCGTAGGCGCCGCCGGAGCCCATGGCGATCAGGCCGTCTTCTGGCTCGACCACGTCACCGTTGCCAGTGATGATCAGCGATGCGTCCTTGTTGGCCACGGCCAGCATGGCCTCCAGGCGGCTCAGGGAACGGTCGGTACGCCATTCCTTGGCCAGCTCGACGGCGGCACGTACCAAATGGCCAGAGTGTTTCTGCAGTTGGGCTTCGAAACGCTCGAAGAGGGTGAACGCGTCGGCGGTGGCGCCGGCGAAACCGGCGATGACCTCACCGTTGTACAGGCGGCGTACCTTTTTGGCGTTGCCTTTCATGACGGTGTTGCCGAGGGATACTTGGCCGTCGCCGCCCATGACGACTTTGCCGTGACGGCGGACAGAAACGATGGTGGTCAAGGGAGAGTCTCCACGCAGCGGGGCAAAATTGCCTGATGCAGACTCATATGGGGGTGGGGGGAAGGATTTCAACCATTGGCGACGAGCTGCAAGCTGCAAGCGGCAAGAAAAACCGGCGGGCCTGCTTTTCTTGCAGCTTGCAGCTTGCAGCTTGCGGCGTGCTACGCGGGCTCAGCCCTCGTGGCAGACATGCCCGTCGACCACGGTGTAACGCACCGCGCCGGGCAGGCAGTGGCCGATGAACGGGCAGTTGTCGCCGCGCGAGTACCACTGCTCGCCGGCAACCGTCGAGGCCTTGGCATCGAACAGCACCAGGTCTGCCGCACCACCCACCTTCAGTTCGCCCGCCGGCAGGCGCATGGCGGCCGCGGGGCCGCTGCTCAGGCGGGCGAGCAGGGTCGGCAGGTCGAGCAGGCCATCGTCGACCAGCGTCATGGCCAGTGGCAGCAGCAGTTCGACACTGCTGATACCTGGCTCTGTGGCACCGAACGGGGCCAGCTTGGCATCGCGCTCGTGGGGCTGGTGATGGCTGGCGATGGCTTGGATCACGCCCGATCTGACCGCTTCGCGCAGGCCATCGCGGTCGGCGGCGCTACGCAGTGGCGGTTGCACGTGGTAAAGGCTTGAGAACTCGCGCAGCGACTCGTCGGTGAGGATCAGCTGGTACAGCGCCACATCGGCGGTCACCGGCAGGCCAAGTTGTTGGGCCTGGGCGATCAGCTGCGCGCCACGGGCGCTGGTGATCTGTGTGAAGTGCGCACGTACGCCGGCCTGTTCCACCAGCAGCAGATTGCGCGCCAGGGCCACGGTCTCGGCGGTTTCCGGGATGCCGGGCAGGCCGAGGAAACTGGCCATCGCGCCTTCATGGGCCAGGCCGCCTTGTGCCAGGTCGCGGTCCTGGGAGTGGAAGACCACGGTCAGGTCGAAGGTGGCGGCGTATTCCAGGGCGCGGGCCAGGGTACGGTTGTTGGGGATTTCTTTCAGGCCGTTGCCGAAGGCCACGCAGCCGGTGTCACGCAGGGCGACCAGTTCGGCCAGTTGCTCGCCTTCCAGGCCCTTGGTCAGGGCGCCGATGGGGTAGACCTTGCTGTTGCCGGCTTCACGGGCGCGGTCGAGGATCAGTTCGGCCACTGCCGAGGTATCGAGCACCGGCTTGGTCTGCGGCGGGCAGCACAGGCTGGTGACGCCACCGGCTACGGCGGCGCGGGTTTCACTGGCGATGGTGCCCTTGCGGCTGTAGCCCGGCTCGCGCAGCGATACGCCGAGGTCGACCAGGCCGGGTGCGGCGATCAGGCCGTCGGCCTGGATCGTACGGCTGGCACTGAAGCCGGCCGGGGCCGCGCCGATGGCGGCAATTCGGCCACCGTCCAGGTGCAGGTCGGTGACGTGGTCCAGGCCACTCTTGGGGTCGATGACCCGGGCGCCAAGAATGCTGAGGGTCACTGGGCGTTCTCCTGGTCGAGTTGACGTTGCGTGTTCTGCCCGCTCATGGCCATGGACAGCACCGCCATGCGCACGGCGATGCCGTAGGTGACCTGGTTGAGGATCACCGAGTGTTTGCCATCAGCCACTGCCGACTCGATCTCCACGCCGCGGTTGATCGGCCCCGGGTGCATGACGATGGCATCCGGCTTGGCGCCGGCGAGGCGCGCGGTGGTCAGGCCGAACAGGCGGTAGAACTCACCCTCGCTGGGCAGCAGGCCGCCAGCCATGCGCTCACGCTGCAGGCGCAGCATGATCACCACGTCGACGTCCTTCAGGCCTTCGGTGAGGTCGCTGTAGACCTTCACGCCGTACTGCTCGATACCGATCGGGATCAGGGTTTTCGGGCCGATCACGCGGATATCCGGGCAACCCAGGGCCTTGAGCGCGAGCATGTCGGAGCGGGCTACACGCGAGTGCAGGATATCGCCGACGATCGCCACGGACAGGTTCTCGAAGCTGCCTTTGTGGCGGCGGATGGTCAGCATGTCGAGCATGCCTTGGGTCGGGTGCGCATGGCGGCCGTCACCGCCATTGATGACCGCGACATCCGGGCATACATGCTCGGCGATGAAGTGCGCGGCACCGGAGTCGGAGTGGCGCACGACGAACATGTCGGCGGCCATGGCTTCGAGGTTGCGCAGGGTGTCGAACAGGGTTTCGCCCTTGCTGGTCGAGGAGGTCGACACATTCAGGCTGATCACGTCGGCCGACAGGCGCTGGGCGGCCAGTTCGAAGGTGGTGCGGGTGCGGGTCGAGTTTTCGAAGAACACGTTGCACACGGTCTTGCCGCGCAGCAACGGGACTTTCTTGACGGCCCGTGCGCCGACTTCGAGGAACGAGTCAGCGGTGTCGAGGATCTCGGTGAGCAGTTCGCGGGGCAAACCGTCGAGCGAGAGGAAGTGGCGCAGCTGGCCCTGATCATTGAGCTGCAGCGGGCGCTTGGCGTCGATTGGCGTCATCGCGGGTGGACTCTTAAAGGGCGGAAGCGGTGGCGAGGTCCTGGCGCTCGAGTGCGAGCGGTGTGGGGCCGGTCAATTTTACCCGTTCATGGGCCGCCAGCGACAGGGTGGCGCCCAGCACGTTGGGGCGGATTGGCAGTTCGCCAGCATCCAGGTCAAGCAGGCAAACCAGGGTCACGCTGGCCGGGCGGCCGTAATCGAACAGTTCGTTGAGCGCGGCGCGGATGGTGCGGCCGCTCATCAGCACGTCGTCGATCAGCACCAGGTGCTGGCCTTCGACCTCGAACGGCAGCTCGGACGGGCGCACTTGCGGGTGCAGGCCGTTCTGGCTGAAGTCGTCGCGGTAGAAGGACACGTCCAGGGTGCCCAGTGGGCTGGTATCGGCCAGCTCCTGCTGCAGGGCCTGGGCTACCCAGACGCCGCCGGTGCGGATACCGATGTAGCGCGGCTCGGTAATGCTGCGGCGGGCGAGATGGGCGCGAAGGTCGACAGCCATCTGCCGGATCAGGTCGGCGGGATTGGGTAGGCTCATTGCGTGTCTCCAGGAGGGCGCCGGGTTGGCCCGACGGCAAAGCGGAAAATTAGGTGTTGGCCTCCAGCCAGCCTTGCAGCAGCAGGGCCGCGGCGATGGCATCGACCGGGTTGTCACGGTAGCTGCCGCGCTGGCCGCCGCGGGCCATGCGCTCACCCTTGGCCTCGAAGGTGGTGAGGCGTTCATCGTGGGTGTGCACTGGCAGGTTGAAGCGGCCGTTGAGGCGACGGGCGAACTTTTCGGCGCGGGCGCTCATTTCGCTTGGCGTGCCGTCCATGTTCAATGGCAGGCCGACGACGATAGCATCGGGCTTCCACTCATTGATCAGTTTTTCCACCTGGGCCCAGTCCGGTACGCCATTTTGCGCCTTGAGCGTGCACAGCTCACGTGCCTGACCGGTCACTACCTGGCCGACGGCCACGCCAATCTGTTTGCTGCCGTAGTCGAAGCCCAGCAGCAGGCGCAGCTCGGCCATCAGGCGTGCCCCGCCTGGCTGGTCAGCAAGCTGAGGTTGATGCCCAGGCTGGCGGCTGCGGCAGCCAGGCGCTGTTCACTGCCCAGGCCAAAGATGATGTCCGGGTCGAACGGGCAGTTGAGCCAGGCGTTGTCGGCGAGCTCCGCCTCCAGTTGCCCCGCTTCCCAGCCGGCATAGCCCAGGGTGATCAGGCTCTTTTCCGGCCCAACACCTTCGGCGATGGCGAACAGCACATCCTGCGAGGTGGACAGCGACAGCCCCTGCAGTTCGACAGTGGCCTGGTAGCTGCATTCGCTGCTGTGCAGTACGAAACCGCGGTCGGTCTGCACCGGGCCACCTTGGTAGATCGGCACCTGCAGGGTGCTGGCCGGCGGTTCCTCGTCCGGGCGCAACTGCTCGAGAATGTCCGCCAGGTTCAGCTCCTGAGGTCGATTGACCACCAGGCCCATGGCGCCATTGGCGTTGTGCTCGACGATGTACGTGAGGGTCTGGGCGAAGTTCGGATCGGCCATGTGCGGCATGGCGATCAGGAACTGATGCTTGAGGTAGCTCGGGGCGAGGGTTTTCATGAGGGATAGTGTGGCGCCAGGTGGCGAGGCTGACAAGGCATTCGAGCTGCAAGCTGCAAGCTGCAAGCTGCAAGAAAAAGCAGGGTGCTCACCGATCGGCCTTTTCTTGCAGCTTGTAGCTTGCAGCTTGCAGCTTCCCGCTCAATTGCTGGAAAGCCTGTCGCCACGGGCGAACCGCCAGGTGCGGATGATTTCCAGCCTGTCGTATTCCGCCAGGTCTCCGGTAAACGGCGCAAATGGCGCTGCCAGCCGCACGATGCGCTGCGCGGCCTGGTCCAGCACTGGCTGGCCGGACGACTCCAATACCAGCACTTCATACAACGACCCATCGCGGTTGATCGACACCATCATCCGCAGGTTGCCGTAGATCTGCTGGCGGCGTGCTTCGTCGGGGTAGTTGAGGTTGCCCACCCGCTCGACCTTCTTGCGCCACTCCTCCTTGTACCAGGCACCCTTGTCGCGCATGGTCGAGGCAGCGTTCAGGCGGTGGATGCGCGGGCGCTTGGCGTACATCTGCTGCTCGTTGGACAGCTCCGCCTCGAGGCTGGCGATCTGGCTCGACAACTGCGAACTGTCAAAATCCGGCGTAGCTGCCGGTTTGGGCTGCGGCTTGCTTTCCTTCGGCTTGGGCTCAACCTTCTGCGCCTTGGGCGCTTGGGTGGCCACCGCGGACTTTTGCGGTACAGGCGGCGGTTTCACCTCAGGCTTAGCCGCCGGCGGCGGGGTGACCTTGTTGATCTTGCTGTCCTGGAACGGCGCGATCTCGGTGGTGGTGGGCACCGCCTTCTTCTCCAGGGTGCCGCTGCCTTGCTGGTTGGCCTGGGCCTGGAAATCGGCCTTCTCGGGCGGCTTCTCGCTTTTGAAGGTGGCCAGGGTGATGTCCATGGTCTGGCGGATTTCAGCCGGCTTGACCACGGTAAAGCCCACGCCGAGGATCAGCGCCAGGTGCACCAAGGCAGCCAGGAACAGGGTAAAACCAAGCCGGTCCACCGGGCGAACGCGCGGTGGAAGCAGGTCGGAGGGGATGTCGGCGGGCAGCGTCATCAGGTATCCACAGTCAGCTTCAAGCTACAAGCCGCAAGCTGCAAGTAACGGCAGACTGGTGCAGGCCAACGTCTTATTGCGGCTTGCAGCTTGAAGCTTGCGGCTGCGCATCATACCCCACTCTGCGCTTTTGCTCCGCGTCGGCGGTCAGCGCGCCTTCAACTGGCGATCAATGGCATCCATCAGCTTGCCACCGATGTCGGTGTTGTAGGCCGCGTCGATCTCGCGGATGCAGGTCGGGCTGGTGACGTTGATCTCGGTGAGGTAGTCGCCGATCACGTCAAGGCCGACGAACAGCAGGCCTTTCGCACGCAGGGTCGGGCCGACCTGGGCGGCAATCCAGCGGTCACGTTCGCTCAGCGGGCGTGCTTCGCCACGCCCGCCAGCGGCCAGGTTACCGCGCGTCTCACCGCTGGCCGGGATGCGCGCCAGGCAGTAGTCGACCGGTTCGCCGTCGATCATCAGGATCCGCTTGTCGCCGTCCTTGATGGCCGGCAGGTAGGCCTGGGCCATGATTTGCTGGGCGCCGAGCGCCGTCAGGGTTTCGAGAATGACCGACAGGTTGGGGTCACCCGCCCGGTGGCGGAAGATCGAGGTGCCACCCATGCCGTCCAGGGGCTTGAGAATCACATCGCCATGCTGGGCGGCGAAGGCCCGAATGATGTCCGGGCGGCGGCTGACCAGGGTCGGCGGCGTGCACTGCGGGAACAGGGTGGCGAACAGTTTTTCGTTACAGTCGCGCAGGCTCTGCGGGCGGTTGACCACCAGCACGCCTTCGGCTTCGGCCTGCTCCAGCAGGTAGGTGCTGTAGACGAATTCCATGTCGAACGGCGGGTCCTTGCGCATCAGGATCACGTCCAGTTCGGCCAGCGGGCTGTCCTGCTCCTCGTCCAGCTCGAACCAGCGCTCAGGGTCGGCGAACACGGTGAGTGGGCGCATCCGCGCGCGGGCCTTGCCTTCGGCCTGGTACAGGTCGCGCTGTTCCATGTAGAACAGGCTCCAGCCACGGGCCTGGGCGGCCAGCAGCATGGCCAGCGAGCTGTCCTTCTTGTAGGAGATGGACGCGATTGGGTCCATGACAATGCCGAGGCGAACGCTCATGGGGGTGGTTCCTCTTGGCGGCCGGTAGCCGCGACGAATCGAAAGAAAAGTGGCTCAGGGTGGCGCCGCCAACGCCGCGGGTCAAGGGGTGCGGTGGATGGAATGGCCACCCGGAGTGTGCTAAAAATGAGCTGCAAGCCTTAAGCTACAAGCCTCAAGAAAAACCTGGCCTTGTGCCGGTGCAGCTTTTCTTGCCGCTTGACGCTTGCACCTTGCAGCTCAATTTCTTCTGGTAGGCATCTATGGAACAACCCCTGAAGGTGATGGTGATCGACGATTCACGCACGATCCGCCGCACCGCGCAGATGTTGCTCGGTGAAGCAGGCTGCGAGGTGATCACCGCCAGCGACGGTTTCGATGCCCTGGCCAAGATCATCGACCACCAGCCGCAGATCATCTTCGTCGACGTGCTCATGCCGCGCCTGGATGGCTACCAGACCTGCGCCGTGATCAAGCACAACAGCGCCTTCAAGGACATCCCGGTGATCCTGCTGTCGTCGCGCGATGGCCTGTTCGACAAGGCGCGCGGGCGGGTGGTCGGCTCCGACCAGTTCCTGACCAAGCCATTCAGCAAGGAAGAGCTGCTCGACGCGATCAGGGCCCACGTGCCCGGGTTCGCGGCGCACGAACAACACGCACCCTGACCACGCCCGAGGCGGTGTGGCCTTTATTTTCCTGATGGGGAAACAGCATGGCCCGAGTTCTGATTGTCGACGATTCGCCGACAGAGATGTACAGGTTGACCGAGTGGCTGGAAAAGCATGGCCACCAAGTGCTCAAGGCCAACAACGGCGCTGACGCTGTGGCCCTGGCCCGCCAGGAAAAGCCCGACGCGGTACTGATGGACATCGTCATGCCTGGCATGAACGGCTTCCAGGCCACCCGGCAATTGACCAAGGACCCGGAAACCAGCGCCATTCCCGTACTCATCGTTACCACCAAGGACCAGGAAACCGACCGTATCTGGGCGCAGCGCCAGGGCGCGCGCGGCTTCGTCACCAAGCCGGTGGAAGAACATGCCCTGATCGCCAAGCTCAACGAAGTGCTGGGCGCTTGACCACCCGCCCCCAAGGCGCGTCGCTGACCGCCTTCGAGCTGTTGCTGGATATAGACCGGCGCTGCCGCCTGCTGGTGGCCGACCAGCCGCCCCAGGACATGCGCCTGCAGCAATGGAGCGGTATCGGTTTTCGCATTGCCGGGCAGTGGTTCGTCGCGCCGATGGGCGAGGTGGCCGAAGTGACGCGCGAGCCGCGCAGCAGTCGGGTGCCGGGCGTACAGCCTTGGGTGTGCGGGGTAGCCAACCTGCGCGGCAGGTTGTTGCCGGTGATGGACCTGAGCAGCTTTTTCGGCCTTGGCCCTGCGGCACCGGGCAAGCAGCGTCGGGTGCTGGTGCTGGACCATGAAGACCTGTTCGTCGGCCTGCTGGTGGACGAAGTGCTCGGCTTGCAGCATTTTGCCCTGGATACCTTGGAGCTTTCGCCCCCCCAGCCGCTGATCCGCGCCGCTGCACGGTTCGTTCAGGGGCATTTCCCGCGTGAGCGCAACTGGGCCATCTTCAGCCCCTTCGCCCTGGCCCAGGCGCCGGGCTTTCTCGACGTGGCGCTATAGGACATTCGAACGTGAACAAGCCGGCCACCAATGTCGCCCCCAGCAGCATGACACCGCGCACGCGCAGCATCGTTCAGATCACCGTGCTGTTCGTGGTGCTGATTCTGTCGATCATTCTGCTGTTCGCCAATTTCGCCTACCTCAACACCCAGTCCAACCACGACAAGCAGTACATCGGCCATGCGGGTGAGCTGCGCGTGCTGTCGCAACGCATCGCCAAGAATGCCACCGAGGCAGCAGCGGGCAAGGCTTTGGCCTTCAAGCTGCTGTCGGATGCGCGCAACGACTTCGAGCGGCGCTGGAGCTACCTGCGAGAGGGCGACCCGTCCACCGGCCTGCCAGCCGCGCCGGTCAAGGTGAAGGATGAAATGGAGGCGGTGCTTCAGGACTGGGAAAACCTGCGCAAGAACACCGATACCATCCTTGCCAGTGAGCAGACCGTACTCTCGCTGCACCAGGTGGCGGCGACCCTGGCCGAAACCGTGCCGCAACTGCAGGTCGAATACGAGAAGGTGGTGGAGATTCTGTTGCAGAGCGGCGCCCCGGCCAGCCAGGTGGTGGTTGCCCAGCGCCAGCTGCTGCTCGCCGAGCGCATTCTGGGTTCGGTCAATACCGTGCTGGCGGGCGACGATACGGCGGCGCAGGCTGCCGATACCTTCGGCCGCGATGCCAGCCGCTTTGGTCAGGTACTCGAAGGCATGCTGGCGGGCAATCCGGCGATTCAGGTGACCCGCGTCGAAGATGCCGACGCACGGGCGCGCCTGACGGAAATCGCCGAGCTGTTCCAGTTCGTCGCCGGATCCGTCGACGAAATCCTCGAAACGTCGCCAGAGCTGTTCCGCGTGCGTGAAGCGGCCGGCAACATCTTCAGCCTGTCGCAAACGCTGCTCGACGAGGCCTCGCACCTCGCCAACGGCTTCGAAAACCTGGCCGCCGGACGCACCCTCGATACTGTCGGTGGGTATGTACTGGGCCTGCTGGCGCTGGCCTCGATCATCCTGATCGGCCTGGTGATGGTCCGCACTACCCACCGCCAGTTGCAAGAAACCGCCGAGAAGAACGAGCGCAACCAGCAGGCGATCATGCGCCTGCTCGACGAAATAGAAGAACTCGCCGACGGCGACCTGACGGTGACGGTCTCGGTGACCGAAGATTTCACCGGCGCGATCGCCGACTCGATCAACTATTCCGTTGACCAGCTGCGCGACTTGGTAGCCACCATCAACCACAGCGCCGAGCAGGTGGCAGCGGCGGTACAAGACACGCAGAACACCGCCCGCCAGTTGGCCAAGGCCTCCGAGCATCAGGCCGAGCAAATCAGTGAGGCGTCCGAGGCGGTGGGCGACATGGTCGAATCGATCGACCGGGTTTCCGCGCATGCCTACGAGTCGGCCAAGGTAGCCGAGCGTTCGGTGGCGATCGCCAACAAAGGCAACGAAGTGGTGCACAACACCATCAATGGCATGGACAACATCCGCGAGCAGATCCAGGACACCGCCAAGCGGATCAAGCGCCTGGGTGAGTCTTCCCAGGAAATCGGCGACATCGTCAGCCTGATCGACGACATTGCCGACCAGACCAACATTCTCGCGCTCAATGCCGCCATCCAGGCTTCGTTGGCGGGAGAGGCCGGTCGTGGCTTTGCCGTGGTGGCCGATGAAGTTCAGCGTCTGGCTGAGCGTTCATCTTCGGCGACGCGGCAGATCGAGGCACTGGTACGCACCATTCAGGCCGATACCAACGAGGCCGTGATCTCCATGGAGCAGACCACCGCCGAGGTCGTGCGCGGCGCACGCCTGGCGCAGGACGCCGGGGTGGCGCTGGCCGAAATCGAGGGGGTGTCGCAGACCCTGGCCGAACTTATCCACAGCATCTCCGACGCTGCCCAGTTGCAGACTTCGTCGGCCGGGCAAATTTCCCACACCATGTCGGTCATCCAGCAGATTACCGCGCAGACCTCCGCGGGCTCCGGCGCCACCGCCGACAGTATCCGCCACCTGGCGCGGATGGCCAGCGAGATGCGCCGCTCCGTGTCCGGTTTCACCCTGCCGGCACCCGCCGAGCGGCGCTGAGGAGTCATGATGGCTGCAGCAACAAGCCCCGAGCGCCATGATACCGTCGCTCTGGCCTGGACCAAGGCGTCCATCCTCGATTGCCTGGGGCAGGCGCGCCAGGCCCTTGAGCGCTTTGCCGGGGATACCGGCGATGTGTCCATCCTGGCGTTCGTGGTGGATAACCTGCACCAGGTTCACGGTTGCCTGCGCATGCTCGAACTGCGCGGTGCCACGCGCCTGGCCGAAGAGCTGGAGCTGCTGGCCAGGGCCTTTGCCGAGGGCCAGGTGAGCCCCCGCGGCGACTGCCTGGGCCCGCTGTTCCGCGGCCTTGAGCAACTGCCCTCGTACCTGGAGCGGCTGCGCGGTGCGCGCCATGACCTGCCTCTGGTCATGCTGCCGCTGCTCAACCAGTTGCGGGCTTGCCGGGGTGTCGAACCGTTGGCCCAGGGCAGCCTGATCAGCGCAGCGGCGCAGCGCTTCGCCGGCTCGGACGACCTGGCCAACCTCGACCTGTCGCTGGGCAATTGGCGGGAGCAGGTTCAGGCAGGGCCTGGGCGTGACGCGCTGCGTTCGGTGATCAGCGCGTTGTGCGACGACCTGATGCGCATCAAGGAACGCCTGGACCAGTTCGTCCGCGGGGACCGTCAGCACAGCGAACAGCTGGACAGCCTGTTGGCGCCCTTGCGTCATGTGGCCGATACCCTGGCGGTGCTGGGCTTTCAGCAGCCTCGGCGGGTCATCATCGATCAGGTAATGACCCTGCAGGCGTTGGCTCAAGGCCAACGCGCGGCGGATGACGCGGTACTCATGGATGTGGCGGGGGCCTTGTTGTATGTGGAGGCGAGCCTCAATGGCATGGTCGGCCCGCTGGAAGAGGGCGGGCAGGGCGGCTTGCCCGGTTCGGACCTGGCCGAGATTCGCCAGCTGGTGTTGAACGAATCGCTGAACGTGTTGCAGCAGGCCAAGGACCTGATCGGCGATTGTCTGGAATCCGGTTGGCCGCGCCAGCGCCTGCAACCATTGCCGGGGTTGCTGCAGCAGGTACGAGGGGCGTTGGCGATGCTGATGCTGCCGGACGCGGCGGAAGTCTTGGCTGGTTGCGCGGGTTATGTGCACGGTTGGTTGCAGCACCTGGATGTCGAGCCGCCGGCGGTTGAGCTTGACCACCTGGCCGATGCCCTCAGCGCCAGTGAGTGTTACCTGCAATGGCGGGTAGCCGACCCTCTGGCCGATGCCCAGCCTTTCCTCGCCAGGGCGCGCGCCAGCCTGGCGGCGCTCGGTGTGCAGTGCACGCTCGGCGAAGGCGCCATGGCCCAGGACGGCAGTACCGACGGGGTGGATGACGAGTTGCGCGAGGTCTTCCTGGAAGAGGCCGGCGAGCTGCTGCCGCAGATCGAGCGGCATTGGTTGCGCTGGCGCGCCGATAACAGCCTGCGGGATGCCTTGCTGGAGGTGCGCCGCGACTTGCATACGCTCAAAGGCAGTGGCCGCATGGTCCATGCTCAGGCGGTCGCCGAATTGGCCTGGGGCGGTGAGCACCTGCTCAACCGGGTACTCGAAGGGCGCACGACACTGGCCCCCGAGGGTGTGGTGGCGCTGCAGCAGGTCGTGGTGCATTTGCCCGACCTGCTGGCCGACTTTGCTGCCGGTCAGATGCCACAGGTGACCGAGATCGAGCAGTTGGCGAGCCACCTGCATGCGCTGGCGGAGAGGGATTCGCCCGCGGGTGCCGAAATCGATGGCCTCGATCCGCTGCTGCTGGACATCTTCCGCAATGAAGCCCAGGGCCATCTGGCCAGCCTGGAGGCATTTCTGCAGGGCACAGACGGTCAGGGCACCGAGGTCAGCGACACCTTGCAACGCGCCTTGCACACCTTGAAGGGCAGCGCCGCGATGGCCGGCGTATTGCCAATCGCCGAGCTCGCCACCGCGCTCGACCGGCTGGTGCGCGAGTACCGGGGGCACCACCTGCCCTTGCAAGCGGCAGAACGCCAATGGCTTGAAGAGGCACGCGGCTTGTTCCAGCTGGGCCTGGCGCAATTGACCAGCACTCCGCTGGCACCCATTGGCGGCGCGGCGCAACTGATCGAACAGGTCGGTGAAGCTGTGGACATGCGCTTGGCCAGCTTGCATGAAGAGCCGCCGCATGGACGGCGGGGCAAGCGTGACCCGCAGTTGATCGCCAGCTTCCTCGCCCAGTCGATGGACATCCTGCTGGATGCCGAGGCCCTGTTGGCGCGCTGGCAGGAGCAGCCCGACCAACGCCAGTCGCTGGACAGCTTGCTCGACGGGCTGACCACCCTCTGCCACGGTGCACACCTGGCCGACCTGTGGCAGATGGACGATGTCTGTGAAGCGCTGCTGGACCTGTACGGCGCGGTGGAAGAGGGCAGCCTGGCCGCCGATGACCGCTTTTTTGTCCTGGCACGGCAGGCGCACGAGGCGCTGCTCGACATGCTCGACGAAGTCGCTGCCGGCCAGGAGCCGACCGCCCGCCCAGCCTGCGTCGAGGGTTTGCGGAGCTTGCTGGACGACGCCCTGGCGCCCGAGGCCACTGGCCTGGTGGCACCAGGCTCGGTCACACGCCTCGATGGCCCCCCGGCGCCGGCTGAGGAGGCGGAAAACCCGGGCGACAAGGAGCTGCTTGAAGTCTTCCTCGAAGAAAGCTCCGACATTGTTGAAAGCGCCGCCGCCGCGCTTGCGCGTTGGCAGGCCGACCCGCGCAACAGCACCGAGGTGGACAACCTGCTGCGTGATTTGCACACGCTCAAGGGCGGGGCGCGCATGGTGGAAATCGCCGCTATCGGTGACCTGGCCCACGAACTGGAATTCCTGTACGAACTGCTGGCTGCCGGGCGCTTGCCACCGGGTGCCCCGTTGTTCGCCCTGTTGCAGAACTGCCATGACCGCCTGGCGCACATGCTCGACGCGGTGCGCCTGGGGCAGCCGCTGCATGCGGCGACTGCGTTGATCGACTACATCCGCAACTTCAGCAGCGCCGCCCTGACCGACAGCGTTGCCGGGCAGGCCCCGGCCGGGGCAGCACCTGCCGACGCACCTGCCGCTTCGCCCGAGCGGCCCCCCGGTGACCTGGTCAAGGTGGATGCCGAACTGCTCGATGACCTGGGCAATCTGGCAGGTGAGCACTCGGTGATCCGTGGGCGTATCGAGCAACAGGTCAATGACGCCCAATTCGCCTTGAGCGAGATGGAAACCACGCTGGAGCGCATGCGCGACCAGTTGCTGCGCCTGGACATGGAAACCCAAGGTCGGATCAGCAGCCGTCAGCCGTTCGAAGGTGACGCCTACGAGGATTTCGACCCGCTGGAAATGGACCGCCATTCCCAACTGCAACAATTATCACGGGCATTGTTCGAATCGGCCTCTGACCTGCTTGACCTGAAAGAGACGCTGGCCCAGCGCGCGCAGGAGGCGCAGGCCCTGCTGCAGCAGCAGGCGAGGGTGAACAGCCAGTTGCAGGAAGGCCTTACCGCGACGTTGATGGTGCCATTCGAACGCCTGGTGCCGCGCTTGCAACGGGTGGTGCGCCAAGTGGCCAGCGAGTTGGGCAAGCAGGTGGAACTGGTGGTCGGCAACGCCGAAGGCGAGCTTGATCGCAGTGTTCTGGAACGTATGGTCGCGCCCTTGGAGCACATGCTGCGCAATGCTGTGGATCATGGCCTCGAGACCCGGGAAGCGCGCCTGGCTGCCGGTAAACCTGAGCAAGGCACCATCCATCTCAATTTGCTCCATGAGGGGGCCGATATCGTCATCGAGATGACCGACGACGGCGCCGGCGTGCCGCTGGATGCGGTGCGGCGCAAGGCGATCAAGCGTGGCCTGCTGGACCCCCAGGCCCACCTGAGTGACCACGAGATCCTGCAATTCATTTTGCGCCCGGGGTTTTCCACCGCAGAGAAGATCACCCAGATCTCCGGGCGTGGCCTGGGCATGGACGTGGTGCACGAAGAGGTCAAGCAACTGGGCGGCTCGATGAGTATCGAGTCGGCGCAGGGCAAGGGCGCACGCTTTCTGATTCGCCTGCCGTTCACGGTGTCGATCAACCGTGCCGTGATGGTTCACCTGGGTGAGGAGCAGTACGCCATCCCGCTCAATACCATCGAAGGCATCGTGCGGGTGCCGCCGGCCGAGCTGGCTATCTGTTACCAGCGGGATGTGCCGCGCTACGCCTATGCTGGCCATGAATACGATTTGCGTTACCTGGGCGAGCTGCTGCAAGGCCTGCCGCGGCCGAGCCTTCTGGGCCAGAGCGTGCCATTGCCGGTGTTGCTGGTGCATTCCCAGCAACAGTCGTTCGCGATCCAGGTCGACAGCCTGTCGCCGAGCCGCGAGATCGTGGTGAAGAGCTTGGGCCCGCAGTTCGCCGCCGTGCCAGGGTTGTCCGGCGCGACCTTGCTCGGTGATGGTCGGGTGGTGCTGATTCTTGATCTGCTTGGCCAGTTGCGCGGCCAGCAGCGCCGCCTGGCGCGGCTGCCGGGTGGTAGCGGGGTGCAGCGCACGCTGTTCGGCCCGGCGCCGCGGCGGGCATTGCTGGTGATGGTGGTGGATGATTCGGTGACCGTGCGCAAGGTGACCAGCCGCCTGCTGGAGCGCCATGGCATGAGCGTGCTGACGGCCAAGGACGGTGTGGATGCCATGGCACTGCTGGAAGAGCACCGCCCGGATGTGTTGCTGCTGGATATCGAGATGCCGCGCATGGATGGCTTTGAAGTGGCCACCCGCATTCGTCGCGATGAGCGCCTGAAGGACCTGCCGATCATCATGATCACCTCACGCACCGGGCAGAAGCACCGCGACCGGGCCATGGCCATCGGTGTCAACGACTACCTGGGCAAGCCGTATCAGGAGTCGGTGCTGCTGCAGAGTATCGCCCATTGGAGCCAAACCCATGCTTGAGTTGATCGCAGGCCAGCGCAGCAGCCTGACCGGCCTGTTGTTGCCGTTGGGCGACCGAACCCTGGTGTTGCCCAATGTGGCTGTGGCCGAGCTTATCGGCCAGCGCAACCTGGTGTGCCAGCGTGCCCAACCGTCCTGGCACCTGGGGTGGATCGACTGGCGCCAGCAGCACCTGCCGCTGATCGGCTTCGAGGCAGCGTGCGGTGGTGAAACCCCGTGTGGCGAGCGGGCGCGTATCGTGGTGCTGAACGCTTTGGGCGATACCGGCCTGCGATATCTGGCGGTGTTGCTGCAGGACATCCCACGCTCGTGCAAGCTCGACAGCCAGCTGAATTATGTGGATGTGGCGTTGGCCAGCCTGGAGTTGGCGGCGGTGCAGGTGGGCGAGCAGGTGGCACGGGTGCCTGACCTGGTTGGGCTGGAAAGGCTCGTGCGTGACGCGCACCTGCCATGACAGCAGCTGCAAGCGGCAAGCTTCAAGCTTCAAGCTGATCGCGTTGAGTGGGAGAGTATCGCTCTTGCTCTTGCTCTTGCTCTTGCTCTTGCTCTTGCTCTTGCTCTTGCTTGCAGCTTGCAGCTTGCAGCTTGCCGCTCGACGCAACTTGCAGACGTTTGGGAGGTCTGTTTTTGCATGTATTACGGTGAACGCTTCAACGCTTGGACCCATTTGGTCGGTGCCGTGCTGGCCTGCACTGGCGCCATCTGGCTGATCGTCAGCGCAGGGCTGCAGGGCGATCCTTGGAAGATCGTCAGCTTCTCGATCTACGGCGGCACACTGCTGCTGCTCTACAGCATCTCCACCCTCTACCACAGCACCCGCGGGCGGGCCAAGGTGATCATGCGCAAGCTCGATCACCTGTCCATCTACCTGCTCATCGCCGGCAGCTACACACCGTTCTGCCTGGTGAGCCTGCGCGGGCCCTGGGGCTGGAGCCTGTTCGGAGTGGTCTGGGGGCTGGCGGTGATCGGCATGCTGCAGGAAATCAAGCCACGCTCAGAGGCTCGGGTCCTGTCCATCATCATCTATGCAGTGATGGGCTGGATCGTGCTGGTGGCGGTCAACCCGCTGCTGCAAAGCCTGGGCACCGCCGGCTTTGCCTGGCTGGCGGCGGGCGGTGTGTTTTATACCGTGGGCATCATCTTCTTCGCCTTCGACAGCCGATTCCGACACTGGCATGGCATCTGGCACCTGTTCGTGATCGCTGGCAGCCTGATGCACTTCGTGGCAGTGTCCTTCTACGTGCGTTAGAAGTCGCCCCACAGCTGTTGCGCCACCGACAGGGCCACCACCGGTGCTGTTTCGGTGCGCAGCACCCGCGGGCCGAGGCGGGCAGCGTGGAAGCCCGCGCCCTTTGCCTGGTCGACTTCCGCTTCGCTCAAACCACCCTCGGGGCCGATCAGAAACGCCAGGCGTGCCGGTTTGTCATGACTGGTCAACGGCTCAGCGACAGGGTGCAAGACCAGTTTCAGGTCAGCATCGCTGCCCTTGATCCAGTCTCCCAAGGTCACGGGCGCATGGATGATCGGCAAGGTCGAGCGGCCGCATTGTTCGCAGGCGCTGATCGCCACCTGGCGCCAGTGGGCGAGGCGCTTGTCGGCGCGCTCGTCTTTGAGGCGCACTTCACAGCGTTCGCTGACGATCGGGGTGATTTCATTGGCGCCCAGTTCAGTGGCCTTCTGGATCGCCCAGTCCATGCGCTCGCCGCGGGAAAGCCCCTGGCCCAGGTGTATGTGCAAGGGCGACTCGGCCTGGCCGGCGACGGCCTGGTCGAGGCTCACGCGCACGCTCTTCTTGCCCACTTCGAGCAATTGGCCCAGGTATTCCTGGCCGCTGCCATCGAACAATTGCACGGCGTCGCCGGGGGCCATGCGCAGTACGCGGCCGATATAGTGGGCCTGGGCTTCGGGCAGGTCGTGCTCGCCGAGGCTCAGGGGGGCGTCGATGAAGAAACGGGACAGTCTCATGGTTTTGCTCAGGAAGAAGGTTGGACATCGGCCTTGCAGGCGCGACACAAGGCCCACCTGCATGGCAGTGCGATTGCTGGTCGGTTAGCCCGGATCGCGGAAATCGGGGTGGAAGTTCGCTGGCACTGCCACGCTGACGCTTTCTCGCGTGGCGATATCGATGCCTTCACTGGCCACCTCGGCAAGGAAGTCGATCTGCTCGGGCGTGATCACGTACGGCGGCAGGAAGTACACCACGCTGCCCAGCGGGCGCAGCAGGGCGCCGCGGGTCAGGGCATGCTCGAACACTTTCAGGCCACGGCGCTCCTGCCACGGGTAGGCGACCTTGCCCGCCTTCTCCTGGACCATTTCGATCGCCAGGGCCATGCCGGTCTGGCGGATTTCGGCAACATGGGCATGATCGGCCAGGTGCGCAGTGGCACTGGCCATGCGTGAGGACAACGCCTTGTTGGCCTCGATGACGTTGTCCTGTTCGAAGATGTCCAGGGTCGCCAGGGCCGCGGCGCAGGCCAGCGGGTTGCCGGTGTAGCTGTGCGAATGCAGGAATGCGCGCAGGGTCGGGTAGTCGTCGTAGAACGCCTGGTACACCGTGTCGGTGGTCAGGCACGCGGCCAGCGGCAGGTAGCCACCGGTCAGCGCCTTGGACAGGCACAGGAAATCAGGGCGGATGCCAGCCTGCTCACAAGCGAACATCGTGCCGGTGCGCCCAAAGCCCACGGCAATCTCGTCGTGGATCAAGTGCACGCCATAGCGGTCGCACGCCTCGCGCAGCAGCTTGAGGTAGACCGGGTGGTACATGCGCATGCCGCCTGCACCCTGGATCAGCGGCTCGATGATGACCGCCGAGATCGTTTCGTGGTGTTCGGCCAGCGTCTGTTCCATGGCGCTGAACATGTTGCGCGAGTGCTCTTCCCATCCCATGCCTTCGGGGCGCAGGTAGCAATCCGGGCTGGGTACCTTGATGGTATCGAGCAGCAGCGCTTTGTAGGTTTCGGTGAACAGCGGTACATCGCCCACCGACATCGCAGCGATGGTCTCGCCGTGGTAGCTGTTGGTCAGGGTGACGAAGCGCTTTTTCGCCGGTTTGCCGATGTTCTGCCAATAATGGAAGCTCATTTTCAGCGCCACTTCGATGCACGACGAGCCATTGTCGGCATAGAACACCCGGTCCAGGCCGGCAGGCGTCATCGCCACCAGGCGCTCGGACAGTTCGATCACCGGCTGGTGGCTGAAACCTGCCAGGATCACATGCTCGAGTTGATCGACCTGGTCCTTGATGCGCTGATTGATGCGCGGGTTGGCGTGGCCAAACACATTCACCCACCAACTGCTCACCGCATCCAGGTAGCGTTTGCCTTCGAAGTCCTCGAGCCACACGCCTTCCCCGCGCTTGATCGGGATCAGCGGCAACTGCTCGTGGTCTTTCATCTGGGTGCAGGGGTGCCACAAGACCTTCAGGTCACGCTGCATCCATTGATCATTGAGGCCCATTGGCACTTCTCCTGGCGTTACGGCATGTTTGACCGCGTAAGCCTAAGCAATGCCAGGAGGCAGGACAACCGCTGCGGGTCAATGGCGACTGGTGTGGGTCCATTCGAACTTGCGGATATGCACGGTGCCGGCTCTGGAGGTGGAGATGGTCAGGCAGCGAAAGGGCCCGGGGAGGTGCTGATAGCAAGGTTGAGTGGAGAAATGCCCAGGCATGAACTCGGTATAGCCGCTGCCTGAAAGCGTCAGCCAATAGAAGTTGTGCGGGGGCGGGGCAAACACGCCCCAATCCAAGTTCTCTGTATCCAGGAGCATCGTTACATCTTCGAAGTGCTGGTCGCTGACGACATAGCATTCCAGGCGAAGGCTCTCGACCTCCTGGCTGAAGCTGATTTCCACCTCACACTGCTCGCCTATCACCAGTTCGGTGCCGTCCTCACCTTTGCACGCTTCGTGAACACCGGCCCAGGAAGTGCCATTGCTGCGGATGCGCAAGCCTGATGGCGTCTGTAACGTTTGTTTGTGCCACAGGAGCTGCCTTTTGACCTGGGCAAAGTGCTCCTCGTAGATCATGCGCAGTTCCTTTTGTCGGTTTTTCTGGCTACCCAGACCAGCGTTGCGCAAGGGCAGCAGGCCTGTCTACTGACAAAAATGCCAGTTGCCAAAGGCACTTGATGGCGCTGTGGTGGCAGGGTCGCCATACCTGACGTATTCTTAACGCATCATCTCGGGGCATTTGCCTCTTCCCATTTCTGTAACGTCAACTCGGAGTTCGCCATCATGGCTGCTGCTTGGGTGCGCCTGTGCGCGTTGGTATTGATCGGTGTGTCCAGCGGCGCCGCGCTGGCCAAGGACAAGACACCTTCGGCAATCGTGGTGGGTGGCGGCCTGGCAGGCCTGACTGCGGCCTACGAGCTGCAGAACAAGGGTTGGCAGGTAACCTTGCTGGAAGCCAAGGCCGGCATGGGCGGCCGCTCGGGCCTGGCCACCAGTGAGTGGGTCGGCAACAGCAAGGCTCAGCCGGTGCTCAACCAGTACCTTGAGCGTTTCAAGCTCGAGACACTGCCCGCGCCCGAGTTCGTCCGTACTCCGGGGTATCTGATCGACGGGGAGTACTTCAGCGCCAGCGACCTGACTACCCGCCAGCCAGCTACCGCCGAAGCGCTCAAGCGCTACGAGAAGACCCTCGATGACCTGGCCCGTTCGATCGATGACCCGCTCAAACCGCAGGCCACCAGTACGCTGTTCGCCCTCGACCAGATGAACGTTTCCACCTGGCTCAACAAGCTGCAGTTGCCCAGCACTGCACGGCAGCTGATCAACCAGCAGATCCGTACCCGCTATGACGAACCATCGCGTCTCTCACTGCTGTACTTCGCCCAGCAGAGCCGTGTCTACCGCGGCGTCAGCGACCGTGACCTGCGTGCCGCACGCTTGCCTGGCGGCAGCCCGGTGCTGGCCCAGGCTTTCGTCAAGCAGCTGAAAACCATCAAGACCAGCTCGCCGGTCACCTCCATCGTTCAGGACAGCGGCGGGGTCACCGTCAAGGTCGGCAGCGCCAGCTATCAGGCCGATTATGTGGTCATGGCGGTGCCGCTGCGTGCCCTGGCCAAGATCCAGATCACTCCAGCCCTGGACACCCAGCACATCGCGGCGCTAAGGGGCACCAACTATGGTTGGCGCGATCAGTTGCTGCTCAAATTCAAGCAGCCGGTCTGGGAAAGCCGCGCTCGCATGTCTGGCGAAATCTTCAGCAACGCAGGCCTTGGCATGCTGTGGATCGAGCCAGCACTCAAAGGCGGCGCCAACGTGGTGATCAACCTGTCGGGTGACAACGCCCGTCTGTTGCAGGCGTTCGGCGACAAACAGATGGTCGACCAGGTATTGATCCGCCTGCATGCCTTCTATCCAAAGGCCCGTGGTGCGTTCACCGGTTATGAGGTCAAGCGCTACAGCGCCGATGCTGGCACCGGCGGTGCTTACCTGGCCTATGGCCCAGGGCAGATCAGCAAGTACTGGCGCCTGTGGGAGCGCCCGGTGCAACGCATTGCGTTTGCCGGTGAGCATACCGACGCGCTGTACCCAGGCACCCTTGAAGGTGCCCTGCGCAGTGGCCAGCGTGCCGCCAGCCAAGTGCAGGACCTGCTGGCCGGCAAGTCGTTCGACCCCGCCAAAGCTGCCCCTGTGGCGGCGACAGGGGCGGCAAGGCAGGACAACGTTGGGTTCTTCTCCAACCTGTTCGGTGGTTCATCCGACAAGGCGGACGACGCCGAGAAGGCACCCGCCAAAGCAGAACCGGTGAAGGCCGAGGAGGCGAAGGTGGACAAGCCTGGTTTCTTCTCGCGGTGGTTCGGCAGCGCCGACAAGCCTGAAGCCAAGGCTTCTCCAGCTCCAGCTCCAGAACCGGCCCAGGCCAAGGCTGGCTGAGAGGCGATCACCTGGCCCTGTCACCGCCAAGCGGATGTCAGGGCCAGGGCTGACAACTTGGCATTACCCACTATCGTTAATGTTTCCTTAATAGCCGACTCGGACAATTACCATCGGATTTATCGATAATCCAAAGCAATTTTTTGTGCTTTTATTCGATACGTTACGCGTTAGTCTGTGCACAGCTTCCACGGGGAAACACGGCATCATGCAACTGCGCAATTCACCTTCTCGCTATGGCGTTGTCAGCATTCTCTTGCACTGGGGCGTTGCGCTGGTGGTCTTTGGCCTGTTCGGTCTTGGTCTGTGGATGGTCGGTCTCGATTATTACAGCCCTTGGCGCAAGGCTGGCCCGGACTTGCACAAGAGCATCGGCCTGGTGCTCATGGCCGTCATGCTCATGCGTGTGCTGTGGCGCTTCATCAGCCCACCGCCGCCGGCGCCTGCCAGCCACGGTGCATTCACCCGGCTGGCTGCCAAGTTGGGGCATTTGGCGCTGTACGTGGGCCTGTTCGCGGTGATGATCGCCGGCTACCTGATCTCGACCGCCGATGGTGTCGGTATTCCAGTGTTTGGCTTGTTTGAAGTACCTGCCCTTGTCAGTGACCTGCCTGACCAGGCAGACCTGGCTGGCGTGGTTCATCTGTGGCTGGCGTGGGGCCTGGTGATTTTCGCCGCGCTGCATGCCGTGGCTGCCCTGAAGCACCATTACATTGACCGTGACGCGACCCTGGTTCGCATGCTGGGCCGCAAAGCTTGACTCTCAACCTCAATTGCAAGGAACTTAAAGGATGTTGAAAAAGACTTTTGCCGCTTTGGCGCTCGGTACCGCTCTGCTCAGTGCTGGTCAGGCCATGGCCGCCGAGTACAAGATCGACAAGGAAGGCCAGCACGCGTTCGTCGACTGGAAAATCAGCCACCTGGGCTACAGCTTCATTCACGGTACCTTCAAGGACTTCGACGGTAACTTCACGTGGGATAGCGAGAAGCCTGAAGCCAGCAAGATCAGCGTCGACCTGAAAACCGCCAGCCTGTGGTCGAATCACGCCGAGCGTGACAAGCACATCGCCAGCGCTGACTTCCTGGATGTGAAGAAGTACCCAGAAGCCAAATTCGTTTCCACCGCCGTCAAGTCCACCGGCGAAAAAACCGCAGACGTGACCGGTGACCTGACACTGCACGGTGTGACCAAGCCGGTGACCTTCAAGGCCACCTTCAACGGTGAAGGCAAGGACCCGTGGGGCGGTGAGCGTGCTGGCTTCAACGCCACCACCACGCTGAACCTGAACGACTTCGGCATCAAGGGCCCAGGCCCAACCTCGCAGACCCTCGACCTGGACATCAGCGTCGAAGGCGTGAAGCAGAAGTGATCATTGCCTGAGCAATGAAAACGCCGCCCTATGGGCGTAATGCTGTTCACTTAAGCGGAGCAGCCTTGCGCTCCACCGGATACCGGGTTTTGAAAAATCTTCACCGTCCCAGGCCTTCCTGGGCTTGGGCGGTGATCCAGAAACATCCCCGCAACACCTCCCCGTAACTCAGCCAACCTCCTGCCCGTAGCCGATAGCGATGTACTGGAAGGCGGGTTTGAGCTTATGTCCGATGGTGTTCGACCAAAGGCGATTGCGGCTTGGCTGGCCTCCCGGCGGATGATGTTGTAAGGCAGCAGTGAACAGCATGTTTTGGCTTTTACTGAGCGGCACCACCCTTTCTTCTCAGTCAAACCACCCCATGCATGAAGAACTCAACCGGTACGCTGAAAAACTCAGCAAAGCCCTTTATCTGCGCAACCGTCATCTTCCGCTTGTTGTTCAGAATCTCGGATACCGCGCTCTTGGTCGCTATCGCCGACAGGTCCTTCTGCTTCACGCCCCTGTCCGCTAGCAGAAAGGCCAACGCTTCGGCCTGGCTCGCGAACGGCACCAATACAGAGTCACTTTCATACGCGTAGACGCGGTCCGCTACCATCTCCGCAAAACGTGCCGCAGCGTGGCCTTCGCTGTCCGCGTGGGAGTAGAGCTCGTCGATCAATGCCATGCGTGCCTCAAGCTCGGCATCGTCCTTGATGGGGTCATGGCAGGCGGCCAGAAGCTGGGCCATGGTTGCCATCTGAGTGTTCAGGCCATCGAGCATGGGTGAAATATTAGCGATGAAGGCATCTAGTCCATTGGCTTCGACGTTATCCCGCTTCATGTTGTCACCTGTCGAATTGAAATAGGGCGCGGCCCAGGTTGCTACCTGATATCGCTTCTGCACCATTTGTCGTACTCGGCGTGCGACAGAATGGCCTTGATGTAGAGAGTGCCCGTTCGCGCATTGAGCCACGCGATCAGGCGGCATTCGTTTTTCTTGATATCGAACACGTAGATATCAAGCGGCCCTTTGCGGCTGGCGGGCCTGAGTCTTGAGTGGGGGATGCGATCAACATTCCAGCCAGACACAGTGGCCCACGTCTGCCTCAATTGTTCAAAAGATTCAAACCGCAACGTCGCCCTGTCAAAGGTCGTCAGCCACAGGCTAAGGGGCGCTTTCCACTGGCCGTGGGCTTCAATCGCCCTGGTAACCGCCGCTTTCATTATGACCCGTATTGTGTTGTCCCGGGGCACCCACATTGGGTGGAAAAAATCTCGGATCCATATATCTGCCAACCAGATATCTGGGTGGCGATGCACGGTGACCTGGCGATCGCCAATGGATTGATGCCCGTCATACGACGGGCTGGGCGAGGATTGCAACAGCTTTGAGAGCCCGTTGGAGAAGCCGATTGATCCAGGGCAAGCTGGGCTTGATCAGAACGCGGTGCTTACCGTCAGCGACAGATTACGCGGGTCGCCGTAGATGGCCCCGGCATAGAACCCGTATTGGGTGTAGTAGTGTTTGTCGAACAGGTTGTTGGCGTTGAGGCTGACGCTGGTGTCGTCGGTCAGCTGGTACTTGGCCATGGCATTCCAGATGGCATACCCGGACCAGTTCACGTCGGTGGCACCATTACTCACACCGTTGGTGGGCTGGCCAGCCGGGCTGGAGATGGCGCGGATGTTGGTCTGCGCAGTCACGCCGGCACCCAGTGTCAGGCGGTCGAGCGGGCCGCTCAGGCGGTACGTGGTGGAGGCCTTGAACAGGTGCGACGGGTCGCTGCGGCCGTCGCTGTCGACGCGGCGCAAGTGCAGGTAGGTGTAACCGGCGTAGACGTTCCAGTTCGGGGTCAGGGCGCCTGCGGCTTCCAGATCGATACCGTCGGTTTCCTGCCCGGAACCGGCCTTGTAGGCGCTGTCGCCGGTCGGGGTGGTCAGGTCGCCGTCCAGCACGGCCTTGTTTTCCTGCTTGGTGCGAAAGTAGGCCGCCGAGGCGTTCAGGCGACCATCGAACCACTCACCCTTGATACCTGTTTCGTAGCTTTGCCCACGAATCGGCTCGACCTTGCTGCCGCTGCTGGTTTCAGAGGTTTGCGGCGTGAAGATATCGGTGTAGCTGGCATACACCGAGTAGTTGTCGCTGAGGTCATAAACCGCGCCCAGGTAGGGGGTGACGATGCCGTTTTCTTCCTGGCTGGTGCGCTCGCCGGCCACGCTGCGGGTGACCGAAGAATAGTTGCTGGTGCGCACGCCAACGATCACCGACAACGGGTCGGTAATGCTCAGGCGGGTGGCGGCGTACATGCCCTGCAGGCGGGTGGTGGTCTTGCTGTGAAGGCCGGTGCGCGAGGCGACGAGGTCATAGTCGTCATCCACGCCATTGTGCCAGTCGGTCACTGGAAAGCCGTTGTTGGCGCGGAACTGGCAGCCCAGTGCAGGCGCGCTGGTCATGCTGTCACCGACCATGGTGCAGGTGTACTGGGGTGACCAGCCGACGGTGCGGCTGTCGTTGTAGCCGACCATGGCCTGGTGGGTGCGGCCGAGCAGCTGGAACGGGCCAGACAGGTCGATCTGCGCCGACTGCTGAGTGGTGTCGCTGGAGCTGTGCAAGCCGTTCAGTACGGCGCCGCTGCCGTCCTGGTCCCAATAGCCACCGTAGCTGCCGCGTCCTGCCGAGTTCACCTTGGCAAGGCCCCGGTGGTTCAGGGCTTCGGTGGTGGCCTGGGCGGCTTTCAGGTCCAGGGTCCAGTCGTTGTCGAAGCGGTGCTCTAGCGAGCCGAACGCAGTGCGGGTGGTGTATTCGCCAAAGCTCCAGCTGGGCACCACGTTGGTGCTGCGCGGCAAGTCGGTCTTGCTGCCATCGCGGTACCAGATCGGGATATTCGCCCCCCAGCCGCCGCCCACGACCTTGCTGTATTCATACTGGTAACCGGCGCCCAGGGTAGTGGCGTCGTCCAGGTCGAACTCGAAATTGGCCAACGCGGCGCGCAAGCGCTCTGACTGGTTGTCACGGAAGGAGTTGGCATCCTGCTGGGTCATCACGAAACGCGAGCGCAGGCGGCCATCTTCGGATAGCGGCAGGTTCAAGTCAGCACCCAGACGACGCTTGTCCCAGCTGCCGTAGGTGGCATAGGCGCTGCCGCCGAAGGTTTTGGTCGGTGCCTTGCGGATCAGGTTGACGGTGGCCGAGGGGTCGCCGGTGCCGCCCAGCAGGCCGTTGGCGCCGCGCACGATGTCGATGCGTTCATACAGGTCCATGTTCAGCGCATTACCGCTGCCACTGAAATCGGAGCCGCCCTGGGTCTGCAGGCCATCGACCTTCCAGTTGCTGATCGAGTAACCACGCGCGCGGTAGTCGGTGCGCCCACCCACCTCGGACTTGTTGGCCGTTACACCTGGGGCGGTTTCCAGTGCCTGCTCGATAGTGTGGATATCGCGGTCATCCATCTGCTGGCGGGTGATGGTGGTAACCGATTGCGGTGTCTGCCGTGGCGTCAGTGCCAGGCCTGTGGAGCTACGGGTGCTCTCGACCGTGTAGCCCAACTGGCCGGCGTCGTCGGCAGGCATCAATGCGCTGTCTTCGATCTGCGTGGCCTCCAGTACAAGGGGCTTGCCGTCGGCAGCCATTGCCCCACCGCTGATGGCGACGGCAACGCAGAAGGCCAGCGGCTTGAGGCGACTGCCACTTTGACTGGAGGGAGTGAACGCTGTCGGGATGCTCTTGGGATTCATTTGGGAAGGCTTCGTATTTGCAGATGATTTTTTGTTAGGATTCTAGGGATCAGCCCTCCGGGCTCCAGACCCGACATGTACGGGGATGTAATTGAACGTAACGAGCGCCACCGGCCCTCACCTAACAGGTGTTTTTCTGCATGAGCACGACCCTGCTGGTTGTCGATGATGACGACGAGATCCGTGAACTTCTTTCTGATTACCTGACCGATGCCGGCTACAACGTGCTGTCCGCAGCCGACGGTGAACAGATGCGCGACCAGCTGGCCCAGCACAAAGTGGAACTGGTGGTGCTCGACCTGATGCTGCCGGGTGAAGATGGCCTTAGCCTGTGCAGGCAGCTGCAGGCCACCCCCGGGGTGGCGGTGATCATGCTGTCAGCCAAGGGCAGCACGCTGGACCGCATCATCGGCCTGGAAGTGGGCGCCGACGACTATCTGGCCAAGCCCTTCGAACCACGCGAACTGATCGCCCGGATCAAAGCCGTACTACGTCGTCCGCAACGCCTGGGCACCTGTGCCGAAGAACCCGTGGTGGAGGCCCAGCTGTTCGCAGGCTTTCGCCTGGAACACGCCAAGCGCGTGCTCGCCGGCCCGGATGGCGAGACCCTGACCCTGCCGCGCTCCGACTACCGCGTGCTGCGCGAACTGCTGGAAGCCAACAACCGTGTGGTCTCCCGTGACCAACTGACCCGTAGCGCGTTCGGCCGCGACCACCTGCCCGACGACCGCTCGGTGGACATGTGCGTCAGCCGCCTGCGCCAGCAGCTGCGCCGGGCGCCGGCGGGGGCCGCGCAAATCCTGACCATCCGCAACGAAGGCTACCTGCTGAGTATCGCCACCCTCGCGGCCGGTGCCTGACATGCGCTGGTTTCACCGGCTGTGGCCACGCACCTTGTTTGGTCAGCTGCTGCTGATCATGGTCAGTGGCACGCTGGTGATCCAGTTGATGTCGAGCAGCATCTGGTTCGATGTGCGTTTCGCCCAGGCGCTAGAGGTGCCCGTGCGACTGGTTGCTGCACGCAGCGCCGCCCTGATTGCCCAAGCCGACTGTCAGGGCGGTACATTGCAGGCGCCAGCCCACTACCAGCTTCGCTGCGTCGAAAGCCTGCCTGCGCAAGAGCATGACGAGCGCCCTGGGCGCAGGCGGGTCGAGCTGTTGCTGCAGCAGGCCCTGAAGTACGAACTGGGGCATGCCCAGGACGTGCGCCTGATGAACGTGCAACTCACCGACGAACTGGGCCAACCGATCGTCTGGCGCAGCCTGTTCGGCCTGCGCACGGCCCAGGCGCATATCCAGTTCGCGGTGCCGCTGGCCGATGGGCACTGGCTGACCATTGCGGGCCAGGAACTGCATGGCTGGAGCGGCGAGTCGGCGTGGTTGCTGATCAGCGATTATCTGCTGCGGGTGTATGCGCTGCGTATCGTCGCCGTATTGCTGGTGTGCCTGGTTGCCGTGCGCCTGTGCCTGCGCCCGTTGCGGCGCCTGGCCGATGCTGCACGCGGCCTGGGCAGTAACCTCGAACAGCCTCCCCTGGCACTGGATGGCCCGGAGGAAGTGCGCCAGGCGGCGCAGGCGTTTAACGCCATGCAGCAGCGGCTGATTGCCATGGTCAACGACAAGGCCTACTTCCTGGCCGCCGTGTCTCACGACCTGCGCACCCCACTGACTCGCATGCGCCTGCGACTGGAAGGCTTACCCGATGACGAACACCGCCAGCGCCTGCGGCAGAACATCACGCAGATGGACGATATGATCGGTCAGGTTCTGGATTACCTGCGTGCCGGAGAGCAGCAGAACTTGCAGCAGGTGGATCTGGACCGGCTGGTGACGCGCCAGTGTGCGGACCTGGCGACTGACCAGGAACCCCTGCCCGTGCACGGCCGGGTGAACAGCCTGCGGGGTGATGCCCTGCTGCTGCAGCGCTGCCTGCAGAACTTGTTGGTCAATGCGTTGCGTTATGCCAAGGATGTTTCTGTCACGCTGGAGCGAACCACCACAGGGGTTTTCATCCACATCGACGACCGCGGGCCAGGGATTTCGCCAGCGCTGCTGCCGACCATTACCGACCCGTTCGTGCGCGGTGAGGGGTCGCGTAGCCAGGCATCCGGGGGATATGGGCTAGGGCTGAGCATTGCCCAGCGGATCGCAGCCAGCCATGGGGGTGAGCTGATGCTGTCGAACCGAGCCGGTGGCGGGTTACGGGTCAGCCTGCTGCTCCCCGCCTAAAGGCTGATCCAGAGGCCGGCGTGTGAGCGTCTTTTACCGATTACCCAGGTTTTCCGTTCCCTGCGTTTGCCTACCCTATGCCTGGTCATCCTGCCTGCGATGGCCCCATGAAACACGCCGTGGCTCCCGCACCTCCCAGTGCTCGCTTGGCAGGCGCCGCCGCCGGATGGTGGCTTGCGCCGAGAGGTTGAGGCACTGGCAACCCACCCACAGGAATATTCTGGGTGAAAGTGCTGAGGTCGGAGAAGTTGAAGAGATCGCCGAGGTCGAGCGACTGCTGCTCAATGGGCATAAAAAATCCGATACCAGGTGGCTGGTATCGGATTCTCTAGAAACCCCGGCTTGGACTCAAATGCTCAAGTGAACAGCATTCGCTCCATGGCGCGGCGTTGTTATTTGCCAGCAGCGTTAGCCGCCTTTGCGGGTCAACAACGCAGGCCGCTCACCACGTGGGCGGCTTGGCAGGTCGTCCAGTTGCTCAGGCGTTGGGAAACGGTCGAGCTTGGACTCCTTGCGGATGATCACAGGCTGGTTTTGCGGCTCTCGCGAGCTACGTACGGCAGGTTCCTGACGGGATGCGTCGTCACGGCCGCTCGAACGGTTGCGGCCACCACCTTTGCTGTCGCGGCGCGCCTCGCCACCCTTGTTATTGCGCGGCGGGCGTTTCTCACCACTGGCGCTGCGCGGCTGGCTGCCGTTACGCCCTTGGCCACCACCACTGTTGCTGCGCCCAGGGTTGGCCTGGGCCTGACCCGCTCCGGCACCAGCACCAGGGCGACGGTTGCGGCCCTGATTCTTGGCATTCTGGTACGGGCTGACGTAGTCGGCACGGTTACCGAAATTGTCGATTTCGTCGTCCAGGAATTCATCCGGAGCACGGTCGGCCGGTACTTTCGGCACACTGTTCTGGCTGGCCTGCTGTTGGCGCGGCTTCTTGTCGCGCGGCTTGCGCGGCTGTTGCTTGTCGGCGGACTTCTCCTTGTCGGCAGACTTGTCGGCAGCCGGCTGCTTGGCCTTGCCTTTATCCTTGCCCTTGTCCTTGCGACCGCTGCTGCCGTCTTTGCCACCGTCACCACGGGCCTGCTGGTTACGGCCGCCGCGACCGTTATTCTGCGGCCGTTCACGCACCTCAGGTTTCTCGGCTTCTACCTGGCTTGAGTCAAAGCCCATCAGGTCGCCATCAGCGATTTTCTGCCGGGTAACGCGCTCAATGCTCTTGAGCAGCTTTTCTTCATCCGGCGCGACCAGGGAGATAGCCTCGCCCGAGCGGCCGGCACGGCCGGTGCGGCCGATACGGTGAACGTAGTCTTCCTCGACATTGGGCAGCTCGAAGTTGACCACATGTGGCAGCTGGTCGATGTCCAGGCCACGGGCGGCAATGTCGGTGGCGACCAGTACGCGTACGGTGTTGGCCTTGAAGTCGGCCAGGGCCTTGGTACGAGCGTTCTGGCTCTTGTTGCCGTGGATGGCGGCGGCGCTCAGGCCGTGCTTTTCCAGGTACTCGGCCAGGCGGTTGGCGCCGTGCTTGGTACGGGTGAACACCAGCACCTGCTCCCAGGCGCCGAGCGTGATCAGGTGGGCCAGCAGCGCGCGCTTGTGGCTGGCGGGCAGGCGGTAGACCCGCTGTTCGATACGCTCGACGGTCGTGTTCGGCGGGGTGACCTCGATGCGCTCCGGGTTGTGCAGGAGCTTGTCGGCCAGGTCAGTGATGTCTTTGGAGAACGTCGCCGAGAACAGCAGGTTCTGCCGCTTGCTCGGCAGGCGGGCAAGGACCTTCTTGACGTCGTGGATGAAGCCCATGTCGAGCATGCGGTCGGCTTCGTCGAGGACCAGGATTTCCACGTGGGCCAGGTCGACGCGGCCTTGGCCTGCCAGGTCCAGCAGGCGACCCGGGCAGGCCACCAGCACATCGACACCCTTGGCAATGGCCTGGATCTGAGGGTTCATGCCAACGCCGCCGAAAATGCAGGCACTGACCAGTGGCAGATCGCGAGCGTAAACCTTGAAGCTGTCGTGAACCTGAGCCGCCAGTTCGCGGGTCGGGGTCAGGACCAGCACGCGCGGTTGGCGAGGGCCATGGCGCTGTGATTTGTCCGGGTGACCTGCCGGGAACAGGCGCTCAAGGATCGGCAGGGCGAAACCGCCGGTTTTACCTGTACCTGTCTGTGCGGCGACCATCAGGTCGCGGCCTTGCAACACGGCGGGAATCGCCCGCTGTTGCACCGGAGTCGGCTGGGTATAGCCCGCAGCCTCGATAGCGCGGACGAGTGCCTCGGAGAGACCGAGGGAAGCAAAGGACATGGGCAATCCTGTTCTGTGGGGGCTGGGCCCGTAGGGATATTCTGCCTGGCGCGACGGGCATCGGTGGGATGCGATCGCGTCCGGTCCAGCTGGGCTTTCACTGCGCATCCGGAAAACGGCGTGAGGACGCAAGGTGCGTCGGTGCCGATCGGGATGCCTGTTGCGAGGCCGAGCGTCCGGGCGTGAGCCGGGCGGGAAGGCCCGAGTATAACAGAGCTATCGCTGTGTGCTGCTTTCCTGCTGCTCAACGGTGTGAGGAGGGTGGCCGGTGCTGCCGATATAGCGTTCGATTATCGCTAGGTAGGCGGGCTCCTCCTTGAAGCGCCGCAGCTCTTCGGAAAACGCCAGTGCCAAGGCATCGCGGCCAGGCTTGCGCGCCAGCCCCAGGTATTGCGCTTGACGGCTGATGACCAGTGGCAGTTCCTCTACCTCCTGCTCGAGGCCGAGATGGCGGCGCAGGTAGCGCCCGACCAGGCGATCGGTGATCAGCAGATCGATGCGCCCGAGCACCAGCTTGCCAAAATTGGCTTCGTGGCTTGGCGCCGCTTCACGGCGAAAGCCTGATGCGTCGTTGAACTGCGCGCCATAGGCATAGCCCGGTGAGGTGCCGACCGTCAGGTCGGTGAGGTCGCTCATTTGGTTGACGGTATGGCGACGGTGGCTGGATTGATACAGCACGAATTCGACATCCGACATGGGCTCCAGCGGGTAGACCATGTATGCCTGGCGCGAGTCCACTTTGAAGATGTCCATGACCCCATCGGCCTGGCCATGTTCGATCATGCTCAGGCATCGCTTCCAGGGCATGAACGCCCACTCCAGCTCGATACCCAGGCGCCGGAATACTTCAGTGGTCACTTCGTAATCTATGCCTTGGGGCTGGCCGTTGTGCTGGTACACATAAGGTGCCCAGTCGTCGGTAACCAGGCGCAGGCGTTCGGCCTGCGCCATGGGGCTCAGGCAGGCGAGCAGCAGGATGCAGTAGAAACGGACGATGAACGGCATAACGCGAGATTACGCGCTCGGCTCTGGTAAGGCCAGTTGCAGGCGCTGAGACAGGATCTTGGCGGTAACATAACGCTCAAAGCTGTGCGCACTGCAGCAGATGCGCATCGATCTCCTTGCGTTTAGCTCCGGGCGAGAGGCGTAGCCAGGAATGCAACTGAGGGCACGATGGCGTGAGATGCCAGCATGGCTGGCAAGACTCGCTTGAACCAGAAAAAGTTAAGGCTTTAGTCTATGACTAGAGCCTTAAGCATTTCTGAACGAGATCTTGCAAAAAAATTTCAGCGAGGCAGCTTCAGGTTGTTCCAGATCGCCAGGCTCGGCTCTGCCTGGTTCAGGGTGTAGAAATGCAGGCCCGGTGCACCGCCTTGCAGCAGTTGTTCGCACATGTGGCTGATGACTTCTTCACCGAAGGCCTGAATGCTGGCGGCATCGTCGGCATAGGCTTCCAGCTGTTTGCGGATCCAGCGCGGGATTTCAGCGCCGCAGGCGTCAGAGAAGCGCGCCAGCTTGCTGTAGTTGGTGATCGGCATGATGCCGGGCACTACCGGAATATCCACGCCCAGCTTCTGTGCGCGCTCGACAAAGTAGAAATAGCTGTCGGCATTGAAGAAGTACTGGGTGATGGCGCTGTCGGCACCGGCCTTGACCTTGTGAACGAAGTTGGCAAGGTCGGCTTCGAAGTGGCGTGCCTGCGGGTGCATTTCCGGATAGGCAGCCACTTCCAGGTGGAAGTGATCACCGGTTTCCTGGCGGATGAACTCGACGAGGTCGCTGGCGTAGCGCAGCTCGCCGCTGGCCATGCCCATGCCAGAGGGCAGGTCACCACGCAGGGCGACGATACGCTTGATGCCTGCCGTCTTGTATTCGGCCAGCAGGGCGCGCAGCTCGTCTTTGGTATCGCCGACGCACGACAGATGCGGTGCGGCAGGCACCTTCACTTCGTTCTCCAGCTGCAGCACGGTGTTCAGCGTGCGGTCGCGCGTCGAGCCCCCGGCACCGTAGGTGCAGGAGAAGAAGTCCGGATTGTAGGTGGCCAGTTGGCGGGCCACGCCCATCAGCTTTTCATGACCGGCATCGGTCTTGGTCGGGAAAAATTCGAAACTGTAGCGGCGTTCTTGTGACATCACTCGTTCCTCAAGCAGCAAGCTGCTAGCGGCAAGCTGCAAGTAAAAGCCAGATCGGTGATGGCCGATCTGGCTTGGCATCGTTCAAGATCGTGGGTGCTGGAGCTGCAAGCGGCAATGGCACTGTCTGCCTTTTCTTGTCGCTTGCCGCTTCAAGCTTGCCGCTTAGTAGCGGTAAGCGTGCGGCTTGAACGGGCCTTCGACAGTCACGCCGATGTAGTCGGCCTGCTGCTGGGTCAGCTTGGTGACCACGCCGCCGAAGCCGCGGACCATTTCCAGGGCTACTTCTTCGTCGAGCTTCTTGGGCAGCACTTCAACGGTCAGGCGCTCAGCTTTCTTCTCGGCCGACAGGTCAGCGAACTTCTGCTCGAACAGGAAGATCTGGGCCAGTACCTGGTTGGCGAACGAACCGTCCATGATGCGGCTTGGGTGGCCGGTGGCATTGCCCAGGTTCACCAGGCGGCCTTCGGCCAGCAGGATCAGGTAGTCATCATTCTGCGGGTCGAAGTCGCCAGCGCCGGTGCGGTGGATCTTGTGGACCTGCGGTTTGACCTCTTCCCATGCCCAGTGCTTGCGCATGAAGGCGGTGTCGATCTCGTTGTCGAAGTGGCCGATGTTGCAGACTACGGCGCGCTTCTTCAGGGCCTTGAGCATGTTGGCGTCGCAGACGTTGACGTTACCGGTGGTGGTGACGATCAGGTCGATCTTGCCCAGCAGGGCCTTGTCGATACTGGCTTCGGTGCCGTCGTTGATACCGTCGATGAACGGCGAGACCAGCTCGAAGCCGTCCATGCATGCCTGCATGGCACAGATCGGGTCAACTTCGGTGACCTTGACGATCATGCCTTCCTGGCGCAGCGACTGCGCAGAGCCCTTGCCCACGTCACCGTAGCCGATGACCAGGGCCTGCTTGCCCGACAGCAGGTGGTCGGTACCGCGCTTGATGGCATCGTTCAGGCTGTGACGGCAGCCATACTTGTTGTCGTTCTTGCTCTTGGTGACCGAGTCGTTGACGTTGATGGCCGGGACCTTCAGCTCGCCTTTGGCCAGCATGTCCAGCAGGCGGTGCACGCCGGTGGTGGTTTCTTCGGTGACACCGTGGACGCGGTCCAGCACGGCCGGGTACTTCTTGTGCAGCAGCTCGGTCAGGTCGCCGCCGTCGTCGAGGATCATGTTGGCGTCCCATGGCTGGCCATCCTTGAGGATGGTCTGCTCCAGGCACCACTCGTACTCTTCCTCGGTTTCACCTTTCCAGGCGAACACCGGGATGCCGGCAGCAGCGATGGAGGCAGCGGCCTGGTCCTGGGTGGAGAAGATGTTGCACGACGACCAGCGCACTTCGGCACCCAGGGCAACCAGGGTTTCGATCAGCACGGCGGTCTGAATGGTCATGTGGATGCAGCCCAGAATCTTCGCACCTTTGAGCGGCTGCTCAGCGAGGTATTTGCGACGCAGGCCCATCAGGGCAGGCATTTCCGATTCGGCGATGATGGTTTCGCGACGACCCCAGGCGGCCAGGGAGATGTCTGCGACTTTGAAATCGGTAAAACCTGCAGGCGTGTTTACAGCGCTCATGAGAGCCTCCATTCGTAGTGTGCGAATGGGCGCCGTTGTGCGTTCAGCGTCCGCGGGAGCGGACAACGCCCCATCCGAGCCTGACAGGATGACCCTGCTGCAGCGCCCCTCGGACAGGTGGCGGGCATGGCACCGCGGCGGGTGGCCATGTGAATCGGCGCAGATTATAGCCTTGGCGGGAGTCTTCGCCCAAGGTTTTCTGTCGATTAATCGCGACGATAGTCGATGATCAATGGAGCGGCGCGGGCCGCTCTGCCATCATTACCGTACGTTAGCCAAGCAGGTCAGGAGTACAGATGAACTTTCACACCCGCAAATGGGTAAAACCCGAAGACCTCAACCCCAACGGCACGCTGTTCGGCGGCAGCCTGTTGCGCTGGATCGACGAAGAGGCGGCGATCTATGCCATTGTCCAATTGGGCAACCAGCGCGTGGTGACCAAGTACATGTCGGAGATCAACTTCGTCAGTGCCTCGCGCCAGGGCGATATCATCGAGCTGGGCATCACTGCCACCGAGTTCGGCCGCACCTCGATCACCCTCAAGTGTGAAGTACGCAACAAGATCACCCGCAAGAGCATCCTGACCGTCGACAAGATGGTCTTCGTCAACCTGGGCGAAGATGGCCAGCCGGCGGCCCATGGGCGGACCGAGATCAAGTATGTTCAGGACCAGTTTCCGGACAGCGCCGTAGAGTGACGTGCTAGGGCTGCTGCGCAGCCCATCGCCGGCAAGCCGGCGCCCACCGCGACCGCGCAGGTCTGCAGATCTGCGCTTTACCTGTGGCCGCAACTGTCTTGCTCAACCTCTAAAAGCCGGCGCAACCCATGTGGGGCTTGCCGGCGAAAGGGCCGTACGGCGAGCCCGGGTTTTCAGGGTTGTGCGCTGACCTTGCGCACCACCCGCCCGATGCTCAAACCTTGTACCAGGATCGACGACAGCACCACGATGTAGGTGATCGAAAGCAGCAGGTCACGCTCCTCGCCCAACGGCAGCGACAATGCCAGCGCCACCGATACCCCCCCACGCAAGCCGCCCCAGGTCAGGACCCGTATGGTGCCCTTGGGCACACTACGCCAGCGGCGCAGCAACAGGATCGCAGGGGCCACGGTCAGCAGCCGCGACAACAGCACCGCCACCGCCAGCACACCGCCAGCCGCCAGGTGTAGCCAGTTGAACGGCAGCAGCAACAGCTCCAGGCCGATCAGGGCGAAGAGCAGGGCATTGAGCATGTCGTCGATCAACTCCCAGAAACCATCCATGTAGCGACGAGTCATGTCGTTCATCGCCAGGTTGCGCCCCAGGTTACCGATGATCAGCCCGGCTACCACCATCGCGATCGGTGCCGAAACATGCAGCTCGTAGCACATGGCCGAGCCACCGATGACCAACGCCAGGGTCAGCATGACCTCGACCTGGTACTGCTCGACGCTCTTGATCATGCGGTAGGTGGCGTAACCGAGCAGCCCGCCAAACACCGCGCCGCCAATGGCTTCGCGGGCGAACAGGATCGCCGTGTCCGTCATGCCTGGCGTTTCACCCAGTTCGATGATGCCCAGCAGCACGGTGAACACCACCACGGCGGTGCCGTCGTTGAACAGTGATTCGCCGACGATGGTGGTCTTCAGTGGTTTGGAGGCGTTGGCGGTGCGCAGGGCCCCCAGCACCGCGATCGGGTCGGTGGGCGAGATCAGTGCACCGAACAGCAGGCAGTAGATCAGCGGCACCTGCCAGCCGAACATCGCGAACACCCAGTGCGCCAGAAAGCCGATCATCACGGTGGCGATCAGTACGCCGAGCGTTGCCAGCAGCCCGATCGGCCAGCGGTAGCTGCGCAGATCGGTGAGGTTGACGTGCAGGGCACCGGCGAACAGCAGAAACGCCAGCATCCAGTGCATCAACAGGTCATTGAAGTCGATCTGGTTCATCAGCCCTTCGACGCGTTCTTCAAGGCCAGGGAAGCCGATCAGGCTCAGGCCCTGCAGTATCAGCGAGAACAGCAATGCCGTGACCATCACGCCGATGGCAGGTGGCAGGCCGATAAAGCGATAATTGACGTAGGTGAGGAGTGTGGTGAGGCAGATAAACGCAGCGACTAATTCAAGCATCCCAAATCCTGTAACAGTGGCTTCCAAGTCGTAACCCGAATGGCTCGGGCAGTTCTTTGATGACCTGGCGAGGGACTCGGGACACAGTTTTCGACCTGATTGGCTGGATTCGTTCCACTTCGATACAGAACTGCTTCGCACCCCGCGGTCCCATCAACGCTCTATATTCACAGGCTGATAACGTCACAAGGACCTGAAGGCGTGCTGGCAACTTCCCTGGTATTGATCGCGGCCTTACTGCACGCGACCTGGAACACCCTGATCAAATTCAGTGGCGAGCGCTTGCTGGTGATCGCCAGCATGGACTCGGTAGCCCTGGCCTTTGCCGTGCTCGCAGTGGCTTTCGTCGACCTGCCGCCTGCCCAGGTCTGGCCTTGGCTGATCGCTTCGGCATTGGCAGAGCAGTTGTACCGATTCCTGTTGATTCAGGCTTATCGAGTGGGCGATCTGGGGCTGGTCTATCCTCTGATGCGTGGCTTGTCACCGCTGGTGGTACTGGGGCTGACCCTGGCGTTCGCCGGCGAGTCGCTCAGCGAACGGCAGATCATCGGCATACTGCTGATCCCCTGTGGCATGGCGTGCCTGCTGTGGCAGGGAGGTGGCGGGGACCGTCTGCCCTGGTCGATGCTGCCGGTAGTGGCGCTGATCGGCCTGTGCATCGGTTGCTACACCTGGTTCGACGGGCAGGCCGTGCGGTTGTGGGGCAAGCCCTGGGACTACCTGGTATGGCTGACCCTGCTCAGCGCCTGGCCGTTTCCGCTGCTGGCCGGTGTGGCACGGCGGGGGCCGTTCGTGCTGTTCTGGCGCACCCAGTGGCGCTTGGGGTTGGCCGTGGGCTTTTGCGTGCTGTTCAGCTATGCGCTGGTCTTGTGGGCCATGCATCTGGGGTCGGTGGCCGAGGCGGCGGCCTTGCGCGAGCTGAGCGTCATCTTGGTGGTGCTGCTGGGCATGCGCTACCTGAAAGAACCTTTTGGCGGCCCGAGACTCCTAGCTTGCGGGCTGGTGCTGGCAGGCATGCTGGTGATGAAGCTCTACCCTGACGACTGAAGGAGTCCTGTCCATGACCGTTGCCCTGTGGTGCATCCTGATCGCATTGTTCCTACCACCGCTCTGCGCCTTGATCGCCAAGGTGAGCAGTGGCCGCTTCGGCTTGAAGGACAATCACGACCCGCGCGCCTTCCTCGACACATTGTCGGGCCTGCCACGGCGTGCCCATGCCGCGCAGCAGAACAGCTATGAAGCGTTCCCGGCGTTTGCCGCGGCGGTGCTGGTGGCCGATATCGTCGGCAATGCCGAGCAGGTGACGCAGGACGTGCTTGGGGTCTTGTACATCACCAGCCGGCTGCTCTACATCATCTGCTATCTGGCCGACTGGGCGGCATTGCGCTCGCTGGTGTGGTTCACCGGGGTGGCGCTGATCGTGTCGTTCTTCGTTGTCTCAGCCTGAAGCCGGCTGCACTTCTCGCGGCTAAACCGCGAGCAGTGCAGCCATCGGTCAAAGGACTTTAGGCACGTCAGGCAGCGGCTTGCCTTTTGGCCAGAGCATCCATATCTGGCCCTGCTGCTTCATGTTCCCTGCCAGTTCGCCGGCCTCAGGCCCGGTGCCCCAGAATAGATCCGCACGAACTTCGCCTGTAATCGCGCCACCCGTATCCTGAGCGCCCACCGGCCGCACCACCGGTGTGCCGTCCGGGCGCGTGGTGGACAGCCAAAGCAGGCTGCCCAGTGGAATGACCTTGCGATCGATGGCCACGCTGTAGCCCGCGGTGAGGGGTACGTTCAATGAACCGCGCGGGCCTTCGTTGCTGGCGGGGCGGGTGCTGAAGAACACATAACTGGGGTTGCTCGCCAGCAATTCAGGCACCCGCTGCGGATTGGCCTCAGCCCAGGCATGGATGGCGCCCATGCTCACGTCTTCCTTCTTCAATTGGCCTTGCTCGATCAGCCAGCGACCGATCGGCCGGTACGGGTGCCCGTTCTGGTCGGCGTAGCCCAGGCGCAATTGACTGCCATCTTCCAGCTGTACCCGGCCTGAACCCTGGATCTGCAGAAACTGCAGGTCCATCGGGTCGGTCAGCCATGCCAGTACCGGTGCCTTGACGCCGTCCCGGTAGATCACTTCAGCGGTGTCATAGGGCTTGAGTACGCGGCCATCGAGGCGACCTCGCAGGCGCTTGCCCTTCAGTTCCGGGTAAACGCTGGCCAGGTCGACCACGATCATGTCATCCGGGATGCCGTACACCGGTACCTGAGCCGCGTCGGTGCGCGTCAGGCTGCCGGGGTAGACCGGTTCGTAGTAACCGGTGATCAAGCCATTGGCATTGTTCTCGGCCGAGCGCAGGCCATAGACCTGTAATTGCGCCTGCAGGAACGCGCGCACTTGGGTCGCCTCCAGGGCAATGGGCTGTGCTGCTTCGCACGTGGCGGCCCATACCGGGTCCCGCTTGAGTTTTTCACAACCAGTGCGCCAGGCGTTGAAACCTGCGAGCAGGTCGCTGTCGCTGACGCTGGGCAGGTCATCCCAGGCCGCAGGGGTGTAGGTAGCGACGGCGTGGGGTTCAGGCTTGGCGGTTTCGCCGCCGTTGCAGCCGGCCAGCAAGGCCAGGGCCGGCAGCGCCCAGGCGAGATGGCGCAGAGCAGATTTCATGGTTGCATCCTTGGAGGGCAGCAGGTGGTTTCTGCCCGTAGTGTTCGTAAGGGTATTGGTCTTTGCACGGCAGGCGAGGATACTGTTGGCCCTTTCCTCTGCCAATGTGACCGTGATGTTCAAATGTTTCACCGCCATCCTGCTGGTCAGCCTGTCCCTGGTAGCCTGCGACCGTGTCGATCCTAACTCACCCCTGGGGCAGCGCAAGGCGATCTTCAAGCAGATGCTCAAGACCAGCGAGGACATGGGGGGCATGTTGCGCGGGCGGTTGCCGTTCGATGGCGAGAAATTTTCAGCGGGTGCGGTGAAGCTCGATAGCCTGGCCCATGCGCCATGGCAGCATTTTCCGCAGGTAAAGGATGCTGGCGACAGCAGTGCGCGGCCCGAGGTCTGGGAGCGCCAGGCGCGCTTTCATGACTTGGCGCAAGCGTTGGAAGGGGTGACGGGCGAGTTGCTGGCGGTAACACGCAAGCAGCCGCTGGATGCGGCGATGCTCAAGGCACCTATGGACAAGGTAGAGGCAGCCTGCAAGGCGTGCCATACAGAGTTCCGTAATCATTGATGCGCCAGCCGGTGGTCTGCAGGCTGCTGGCTGGCGCACGGAACTGAAGCCTCAGATCACTTGGCCAATTCGGCTTTGGCGTCTTCGAGTTCTGCTTTGGATTCGGCCAGTTTCTGTTCACGCTTGGCGATTTTGCTGGGATCGCCTTTCGCCTGTGCCTGCTTCAGGTCTGCTTCGCGCTCCTGGACCTCTGCTTCGGCTTTGCGCACTTTCTGTTCACGCTCTTCTTTCAAGCCAGCATCGGTGCAGTGCTCGGTGTTCTCCTGCAGGGCCTTTTCCAGGCCGCGAATCTCACCCGAGTTATTGTGCGCCCGGGCATATTGCAGCTGGTTTTCGATAGCGCTGCGCTTGGCGGCGCATCCGGTCAGGCCAGGCGTCGGCTGTGCTGCTTGGGCGGCGGCTGCGCTCAAGCCCAGAACAGCCAGCATGACTACGGAAGAAACGACTTTCATGGGAGCCTCCTTGTAGGGGCATATGGCAGTAAGCGCTGCAATGGTGCCCATTCCCCAATACCTAGTGAACCCTTCGGTGGGTAACTTCAGAAAAGTCCTACAAGCCAAGTTGACTGGAAACTGGCTGTCAACGCTCCAGATCGTCGACGGCCTCTTGCAACTCCTTTTTCGCCTCGGCAAGTTTGTCCTTGCGCTTGTTGATGCGCTCCGGGTCGCCCTTTTTCATGGCCTTGTCCAGGTCCTTGGTGCGCTGGTTGACCTCGTGCCGGGCCTCGAGCACTTTCTGTTCGCGCTCTTTACGCAAGCCGGCCTCGGTGCAGTTCGCGTCAACTTCGCTCAGGGCTTTTTCCAGGCCGGCTTGCTGCTCGCTGTTGTTGTCAGCCTTGGCCTGTTCGATCTGTTCGCTGATTGCCTTACGCTTGGCGGCGCAGCCGGTCAGGCCTGTTTGTTCTTCGGTGGGCTGCGCGGCGTGAGCCGACAGAGCGAACGTTACCAGCAGAAAAAGGGTAGAAATACGCTTCATCAAAAAGCCTCCTGAACGGGGCGGGGCAGCAAAAAGTGGGGAAATCCTGCCTTGGTTTTGCCGATTTTTAAACCCTTGGTGGTTTTTTCAGGCTGAGATTGGCGAACATTCCGCGTACGCCTTGCCCATGAACTATTGCGAACCAAGGTCCGCTGCCCCGTCAAAACCATCGATCCCACGTGCCCCCAGTGCAGCGGCTATCCGTTGTACCTGTTCGTGATTGAAAAAGTTCGCGAGCTGATTGGCCCGTGTTGCGCCAATGCCCGGCAGGGCTTGCCAATCGCGGGCAGACCGGCTGGCCAGCCTCTGCCAGTTCTCGTCCTGTGGCACCTGGCCTGGCGCCGGTACGCCCAACCCTTTGCGCCACTGAGCGAAAGGCCTGTCGCGACCGCTCTCGAAGCTACGTTGAAGCTGCACGGCGGTTTTCCCGCTGATGCCCGGCACCGATAGCAGTTGCTGGGCATCGAGCGTCAACCAGTCCGTCAGCGATGTCACCAGCCCTGCCTGCACCAGCCGCGTCCAGGTGCCCTTGCCGGTGCCTGGCATGGCCAGCCCCTGCTTGCCAGTGAGCCAGACGAGGCGGGCGATGAACTGCTCGTGGCAGCCATCGCTGGCTTGCCAGCAACTGTGTGGGCCGTACCGCTGCGCTTCAGGTACAGGCAATGCCTGGCGCTCGACGGCGTGGTGAACCACTTGCTCGAAGCGTGGAATGGTCAGGCCGGCGAGGCTGATCGCAACCTGATCGCCTGGGCGAATGTCGAGTGCCTGCCAGCGAGCAAGGGACCCAAGGCTGACCTGGCTGATCCGGCGATCATCCAATGTGACCGGTTTGAGCCTGAGCAAGGGCGTGACTTTGCCCGTGCGGCCGATCAGAAAGCGCACCTCTCGGACCTCTGCCAGCGCTTGGGCGAAGGGGTATTTCCAGGCGGCGATCCAATAGGGGGCGTTGGCCTGCCAGCGGTCGGCTGGGGGGCGGGAGTCCTGTCGCAGAATCACGCCGTCGGTGGCGAAAGGCAGCGGTGAGCGATACCAGTGCAGGCGCCAGTGGCTAGCCTCCTCGGGGGTGGCGATAGAGGTGCTGAAATGCTGACTGTCGGTGAACCCCCAGGCCGCAAGCTGTGTGAGGCGCTCGCCCTGGTTGTCCGGCCCGTGCGGCCAGTCCCAGACGAACAGGCCGACGCTCGCACCCCGTTCAGGGCCAAGCTGCTTGCGCGCCAGCATCCCGGCCACGGTCCCACGCGCGTTGCTGCTGCCTGCTTGAGCTTGCACGTGCGCTTGCAGACGCAGGTACAACTCGCCTTGCAGTACGACGTCCCGTGGCTCAGGCAATTGCCCAGTGATATTGCCCAGGTCCTTGATGTGGCGGCTCCAGTCATGCCCTTGCAGGCCATCACCACGGCTGAGCAGCTGTACCAGCCGGCCTTGGCGGTAGACCAGTGTAACCGCCACGCCATCGACCTTCGGCTGCATCCACACGCCCTTCTTGCCGGCCATCCAGCGTGCAACGGCAGCTGCGTCGGGGAGCTTTTCGACGCCGGTGTGGGCCACGGGGTGGGCAATGGGGCCGCGTGCGCTGGCCAGCGGGCTTGGGCCTGTGGATGGCTGGCCAAAGCACTGTTGCAGGTGCAGCAGGTGGTGCCGGGCCTGGTCGTAGAGCTCATCGGCCACCAGCGCTTTACCCTGGCGGTGGTAGTGGTCGTCCCAGTTGGCCAGGGTTGCGCGAAGTTGTGCCATTTCGGTTCTGGCTTGCTGGGCACTCCAGTCCGGACAGTGGCCGGCTTGAGCGGTGGACGTGTGCAGCAGCAACAGGGCTGCGAGGCGCGGGAACAGTGACATGGCCAGCATCCTTGCGTGGCGGAGTGGAGTGTTCAGGCTAGGCAAGCGGGGCGCAGGTCGGCGGGTTCAGTTGTCAGGTGATGTGTCGCGGGGGGCGATGGCATGGGGTACAAAAAAGCCCCTGCCGATCACTCGGCAAGGGCTTCGATTTACCGCGGCAGGCTGATTACAGGCCGGCAGCGTCACGCAGCGACTGGGCGCGGTCGGTGCGTTCCCAGGTGAAGGTGGTGAAGGTGTCGTCGCCGACAGTCTTCTGCTGCGGGGTACGGCCGAAGTGTCCGTAGGCAGCGGTTTCCTGGTACATCGGATGCAGCAGGTCGAGCATCTTGGTGATGGCATACGGGCGCAGGTCGAAGCACTCACGCACCAGCTGGATGATCTTGTCGTCCGAGACCTTGCCGGTACCGAAGGTGTTGATCGAGATGGAGGTCGGCTGGGCTACGCCGATGGCGTAGGACACCTGGATCTCGCAACGTTCGGCCAGGCCGGCGGCGACGATGTTCTTGGCCACGTAACGGCCGGCGTAGGCAGCAGAACGGTCGACCTTGGACGGGTCCTTGCCGGAGAACGCGCCACCACCGTGGCGGGCCATGCCGCCGTAGGAGTCAACGATGATCTTGCGGCCGGTCAGGCCACAGTCACCTACCGGGCCACCGATGATGAAGTTACCGGTCGGGTTGATGTGGTACTGGGTGTCCTTGTGCAGCAGTTCGGCAGGCAGGGTGTGCTTGACGATCAGCTCCATCACGGCTTCCTGCAGGTCTTTTTGCGAGACCTCAGGGTTGTGCTGGGTCGACAGCACCACCGCGTCGATGCCCACTACCTTACCGTTTTCATAGCGGCAGGTGACCTGGGACTTGGCGTCCGGGCGCAGCCAAGGCAGCAGCCCGGATTTGCGCGCTTCGGCCTGGCGCTCGACCAGGCGGTGCGAGAAGCAGATCGGCGCCGGCATCAGCACGTCGGTTTCGTTGCTGGCGTAACCGAACATCAGGCCCTGGTCACCGGCGCCCTGGTCTTCCGGCTTGGAGCGGTCCACGCCCTGGGCGATGTCCACCGACTGTTTGCCGATGATGTTCATCACGGCGCAGGTAGCGCCGTCGAAGCCGACGTCGGAGCTGTTGTAGCCGATGTCGATGATGACTTTGCGCACCAGCTCTTCCAGGTCGACCCAGGCTGACGTGGTGACTTCGCCGGCGATGATGGCGACACCGGTCTTGACCAGGGTTTCACACGCCACGCGGGCGTATTTGTCCTGGGTGATGATGGCATCCAGGACCGCATCCGAAATCTGGTCGGCGATCTTGTCCGGATGCCCTTCGGACACGGACTCGGAGGTGAAAAGGGAGTATTCGCTCATCTCGACGGGTTCCTAAAATTTACCGATGGTGTGTGTCGCCAGCCGTCCGCTGAAAATGGCGGACCTGTATCTGGAAACCGTTACGCAAGCCCACATAGAGGCTGTCCCCCGGGGCCAGCCCGGCAGCGTTGGCCCAACGGGCCAGGTCGTCCTGTTCAAAACCAAGCCAGAGATCGCCGCAGGCTTCCCGCGCCCAACCCTGATCATGGCTGCACAGTTCGGTGACCAGCAGGCTGCCGCCTGCCTTCACCCGTTTGGCCAAAAGGCGCAGGGCCAGGGCCGGGTCGCTGAAATGGTGCAGGACCATGTTCAGCACAACGCAGTCGGCTTCCACATCCGTTGCACCCAGTGCATCGGCCAACTGCAGGTTTACATTATCCAGGCGTTCGCGTTCGCAGACCTGGCGCGCCAGCTCGAGCATGGTCGGGCTGTTGTCCATGGCTGTGACGCAGGCAAAGCGCCGGGCCAGGTCGGGCAGGAAGCCGCCGTCGCCGGGGCCGACTTCCAGCGCGCTGGCCGTCGGCTGGAAATTCAGTGTGTCGAGCAGCGCCAGCAGGCTTTCGCGGTACTGCGGCAGGCCGGCGATCAGGTCCTGCTGGGCGCGGAACTTTTCTTCCACGCGCAGGAAAAAGTCCTGGCTGGTGGCGGCGCGGCGTTGCTGCACCTGGGCGATGCGCGCCTGCACGTCCAGCGGCAGTGTCAGGTCGTCGACCTCTTCGAGCAGCGCGGTATGCAGGCGGCCGCCCAGCCGTTGGCTGTCGGGCAGGGCCCTGCGGTAGAAAATCGCATTGCCTTCGCGGCGTGTAGCCACCAACTCGGCCTGGGCCAGAACCTTGAGGTGGTGGCTCATGCCCGACTGCCCGATGTCGAAGATCTGTGCCAGCTCCAGGACGCCGAACGAATCGCTGGCCAGGGCGCGCAGGACATTCAGGCGCAGTTCGTCGCCACTGGCTTTGCACAGGGCTGCCAATGTGTCGCTTCGCTGAGGGATCGGTCGCGTACGCAGGTTCATGACGCGGCAGTCTAGACAGGCATCGTTGCCCTAGCAAGGCCAATATCAAAAAGTTTTGATATTGGCGATGAGCTGCAGGAAATAGAGCCTTGCGCGCTCGGGTCCGCTTTCTCTCGCTGATTAAAGCGTGCCGCTGGCCGCTTAAATGTTTGCCCCCAGCCCCCCAGTGGGGGAAAATGGCCGCCTTTTTCGTTACACCACCTATTCAAGCCCCAGGAGATAAGCGATGCCCAGCCGTCGTGAACGTGCCAACGCCATTCGTGCCCTCAGCATGGATGCCGTGCAAAAGGCCAACAGCGGCCACCCAGGTGCCCCCATGGGCATGGCGGATATCGCCGAAGTGCTTTGGCGCGACTATCTGAAGCACAACCCGAGCAACCCGAGCTTCGCCGACCGTGACCGCTTCGTGCTGTCCAACGGCCACGGCTCGATGCTGATCTATTCGTTGCTGCACCTGACCGGCTACGACGTCACCATTGACGACCTCAAGTCGTTCCGTCAGCTGCATAGCCGTACCCCGGGCCACCCCGAGTTCGGCTACACCCCGGGTGTGGAAACCACCACCGGCCCGCTGGGCCAGGGTTTGGCCAATGCCGTGGGCTTTGCCTTGGCTGAGAAAGTGCTGGGTGCCCAGTTCAACCGTGAAGGCCACAACATCGTCGACCACAACACCTACGTGTTCCTCGGCGACGGCTGCATGATGGAAGGCATCTCCCACGAAGTCGCCTCGCTGGCCGGCACCCTGGGCCTGAACAAGCTGGTCGCCTTCTATGACGACAACGGCATCTCCATCGACGGTGAAGTGGAAGGCTGGTTCACCGACGACACGCCCAAGCGCTTCGAGGCCTACAACTGGCTGGTGATCCGCAACGTCAACGGCCACGACGCCGACGAGATCCGCACCGCCATCGAGACTGCGCGCAAGAGCGACCGTCCGACCCTGATCTGCTGCAAGACCATCATCGGTTTCGGCTCGCCCAACAAGCAGGGCAAGGAAGACTGCCACGGTGCTCCGCTGGGCAACGACGAAATCGCCCTGGCCCGCAAGGAACTGAACTGGAACCACGCGCCGTTCGAAGTGCCTGCCGACATCTACGCCGAATGGGACGCCAAAGAAGCAGGCGCCAAGGCTGAAGCCGAGTGGAACAAGCGTTTCGATGCCTATGCCGCCGCCTTCCCGGAGCTGGCCAGCGAACTCAAGCGCCGTCTGAGCGGTGACCTGCCGGCCGACTTCTCCGAAAAGGCCGCTGCCTACATCGCTGAAGTCGCTGCCAAGGGCGAGACCATCGCCAGCCGCAAGGCCAGCCAGAACACCCTGAACGCCTTCGGCCCACTGCTGCCGGAATTCCTTGGCGGCTCGGCCGACCTCGCCGGCTCCAACCTGACCCTATGGAAGGGTTGCAAGGGTGTGGACGCCAACGACGCCAGCGGCAACTACGTGTTCTACGGCGTGCGCGAATTCGGCATGACCGCGATCATGAACGGCGTCGCCCTGCACGGCGGCCTGGTGCCTTACGGCGCGACGTTCCTGATGTTCATGGAGTACGCCCGTAACGCTGTGCGCATGTCCGCCCTGATGAAACAGCGCGTCATCCATGTGTACACCCACGACTCCATCGGCCTGGGCGAAGACGGCCCGACCCACCAACCGATCGAGCAACTGACCAGCCTGCGCAGCACGCCGAACCTGGACACCTGGCGCCCGGCCGACGCAGTCGAGTCGGCTGTGTCCTGGAAGCACGCCCTGGAGCGCAAGGACGGCCCTTCGGCGCTGATCTTCTCGCGCCAGAACCTGCAGCATCAGCAGCGCGACGCCCAGCAGATCGCCGATATCGCCCGCGGCGGTTACGTGCTCAAGGACTGCGCCGGCGAGCCTGAGCTGATCCTGATCGCCACCGGCTCGGAAGTGGGCCTGGCTGTTCAGGCGTTCGACAAGCTGAGCGAGCAGGGCCGCAAGGTGCGTGTCGTGTCGATGCCGAGCACCAGCGTGTTCGACGCCCAGGATGCGGCCTACAAGCAGTCGGTACTGCCGCTGGAAGTGGGTGCACGTATCGCCATCGAAGCGGCTCACGCCGACTTCTGGTACAAGTACGTCGGCCTCGAAGGCCGTGTCATCGGCATGACCACTTACGGCGAGTCGGCTCCGGCCAGCGCACTGTTCGAAGAATTCGGCTTCACCCTGGAAAATATTCTGGGTACTGCCGAAGAGCTGCTGGAAGACTGATGTAACCACGGAGGGCGGTGACGCCCTCCAGGTCGTGTAGGGGAGGGCTTTGCCCTCCATCGCGATGCAAGGCCGCTGCTACAGTTACCGCGCAGACTCGATGCTGGCGAGGGAACTGCAGAAGCGGCCTTGTGCCGCGATGGGCCGCAACGCCGCCCCAACAGCCACCCTGCGTTAGCGAGCCCACCCATGCCTCACCCGCGTCCCTTCAAAGTTGCACTCAACGGTTACGGCCGCATCGGCCGCTGTGTCCTGCGCGCACTGTTTGAGCGTGGGGCAAAGGCGGGCTTCGACATCGTTGCGTTGAACGACCTGGCCGACCAGGCCAGCGTGGAATACCTGACACGCTTCGACTCCACTCACGGCCGATTCCCCGGCGATGTGAAGGTCGACGGCGACTGTCTGCATATCAATGGCGACTGCGTGAAGGTCCTGCGCAGCGCCACCCCCGAGGGCGTCGACTGGGCCGCCCTGGACATCGACCTGGTGCTGGAGTGTTCCGGCGCCTATCACACCCGTGCCGATGGTCAGCGCTTTCTCGATGCCGGTGCGCCGCGGGTGCTGTTTTCGCAGCCCATGGCCAGCGAGGCCGATGTGGATGCAACGGTGGTCTACGGCATCAACCAGGCTTGCCTGACCGGCGCCGAGCGGCTTGTGTCCAACGCCTCCTGTACCACCAACTGTGGCGTACCGCTGCTGCGGGTGCTGGACCAGGCGTTCGGCATCGAGTACGTGCAGATCACCACCATTCACTCGGCGATGAACGACCAGCCGGTGATCGACGCCTACCATCATGAGGATCTGCGCCGCACGCGCTCGGCTTTCCAGTCGGTGATCCCGGTGTCCACGGGGCTGGCGCGTGGTATCGAGCGCTTGCTGCCGGAACTTGCCGGGCGAATACAGGCCAAAGCGGTACGCGTGCCGACCGTCAACGTGTCGTGCCTTGACATCACCCTGCAGACCGGCCGTGACACCACTGCCGCTGAAGTCAATCGGGTGCTGCGCGAGGCGGCGCTGGATGGCCCGCTCAAAGGCTTGCTGGCTTACACCGAATTGCCCCACGCCAGCTGTGATTTCAACCATGACCCGCATTCGGCGATCGTCGATGCCAGCCAGACACGCGTCTCGGGCCCCCGCCTGGTGAACCTGCTGGCCTGGTTCGACAACGAATGGGGTTTTGCCAACCGTATGCTCGACGTTGCCGAACATTATCTGCACGTCGTCCACCCAACCCGCACCAAACAGCCCTGAAGGACTGCATTCATGACCGTGTTGAAGATGACCGACCTCGACCTGCAAGGTAAACGCGTACTGATCCGCGAAGACCTCAACGTGCCTGTGAAGGACGGTGTGGTAACCAGCGACGCGCGTATCCTGGCTGCGCTGCCGACCATCAAGCTGGCCTTGGAGAAGGGCGCGGCGGTGATGGTCTGCTCGCACCTGGGCCGCCCTACCGAAGGTGAGTTCTCGGCCGAAAACAGCCTCAAGCCGGTTGCCGATTACCTGAGCAAGGCCCTGGGCCGCGACGTTGCGCTGGTCGCCGACTACCTCGATGGCATCGAGGTCAAGGCTGGTGACCTGGTGCTGTTCGAGAACGTTCGCTTCAACAAGGGTGAGAAGAAGAACGCCGACGAACTGGCGCAGAAGTACGCGGCCCTGTGCGACGTTTTCGTCATGGACGCCTTCGGTACCGCTCACCGTGCCGAAGGCTCCACCCATGGCGTGGCCAAGTTCGCCAAGGTCGCTGCGGCTGGCCCGCTGCTGGCCGCCGAGCTGGACGCCCTGGGCAAGGCCCTGAAGGCACCGGCCAAACCCATGGCCGCCATCGTTGCCGGCTCCAAGGTGTCCACCAAACTGGACGTTCTGAACAGCCTGAGCTCGGTTTGCGACCAGTTGATCGTAGGTGGCGGCATCGCCAACACCTTCCTGGCCGCCGCCGGCCACCCGGTGGGCAAGTCGCTGTATGAGCCTGACCTGGTGGACACCGCCAAGGCCATCGCCGCCAAGGTCAGCGTACCGCTGCCAGTCGACGTGGTGGTGGCCAAGGCGTTTGCCGAGAGCGCCGAGGCCACCGTCAAGGCCATCGCCGACGTGGCTGCTGACGACATGATCCTGGACATCGGGCCACAGACTGCGGCCAACTTCGCCGAACTGCTGAAATCGTCGAAAACCATCCTGTGGAACGGCCCGGTCGGTGTGTTCGAGTTCGACCAGTTCGGCAACGGCACCCAGGTACTGGCCAAGGCCATCGCCGAAAGCGCCGCATTCTCCATCGCCGGTGGTGGCGATACCCTGGCGGCCATCGACAAATATGGCGTCAGCGCCGAGATCTCCTACATTTCTACCGGTGGCGGTGCATTCCTCGAATTCGTCGAAGGCAAGGTACTGCCGGCGGTGGCGATTCTGGAAGAGCGGGCAAAAGCCTGACAATGGCGGCGCCTGGCAAAGGGAGCGACCTGATGGTCAAGCAATTGCCTGTGATCTTGCTGGCGGGTTTGCTGAGCGCATGCTCCAGCAGCCCGCCCTCGGACAACGATCCGGCGCAGCCGCCCAAAGGCGGGTGCTACCAGTCTGAGTGGCAGGCCGAGACCGTGCCGGTAATCAGCAAGCGCGTGGGCCCGGAAGGCCTGGAAAAGTATGACGAAGACCACCAGCGCAAGGCGCCTGGCTGCCCATGAACCGATGCGCTTCGTCGGTGCAGGCAACCAAGTGGCCGTTGTGTGGTCATCTAGAGGATATGCAATGAAAGCGCTGATGGCCTTGATGGCCCTGGCGACACTGGCAGGATGCTCGCTGCTGCAGCCGGCGCAACCCGCCCCGGCAGCCACCTGGACCCGCTGGGTCTGTGACAGCCAGAACGAAGTGCTATGGCGCTTCGCCGATGCACAACAGGATTCGGTCGACGTGCGCCTTGGCGGCGGCGACCAGGTCTACCGGCTCAAGGCCGAGCCCAGTGCCTCGGGTGCGATGTACAGCGATGGTGTACTGGCCTTCCATACCAAGGGCGAGGAAGGCCTGGTGTACTGGGTGGCAACCAACGATCTGATTGGGCGGGGCTGCAAGGCACCGTGACTGGCCGGGCCGCACGGGTGGCCCACACTACTTGAACAGCAACCGCCCCTGCGGCAGGCTTGCACGAAACAAAACGACGCTTGTCGGGAGAGAGATACACAATGGCACTCATTAGCATGCGCCAGATGCTGGACCACGCCGCCGAGTTCGGTTACGGCGTTCCAGCTTTCAACGTCAACAACCTCGAGCAGATGCGCGCCATCATGGAAGCGGCCGACAAGACCGACTCCCCAGTGATCGTCCAGGCTTCTGCCGGTGCCCGCAAATACGCTGGCGCGCCATTCCTGCGTCACCTGATCCTGGCCGCCATCGAAGAATTCCCGCACATCCCTGTGTGCATGCACCAGGACCACGGCACCAGCCCTGACGTGTGCCAGCGTTCGATCCAGCTGGGCTTCAGCTCGGTCATGATGGACGGCTCGCTGGGTGAAGACGGCAAGACCCCGACTGACTACGAGTACAACGTCCGTGTCACTCAACAGACTGTCGCCATGGCGCACGCCTGCGGTGTTTCGGTCGAGGGCGAGCTGGGCTGCCTGGGTTCGCTGGAAACCGGCATGGCCGGTGAAGAAGACGGCATCGGCGCCGAAGGCGTGCTGGACCACAGCCAAATGCTCACCGACCCGGAAGAAGCCGCGGATTTCGTCAAGAAAACCCAGGTGGATGCCCTGGCCATCGCCATCGGCACCAGCCACGGTGCCTACAAGTTCACCAAGCCGCCGACCGGTGACGTGCTGGCGATCGACCGCATCAAGGAAATCCACAAGCGCATCCCCAACACTCACCTGGTGATGCACGGTTCTTCCTCGGTACCGCAGGAGTGGCTGGCGATCATCAACCAGTACGGCGGCGACATCAAAGAAACCTACGGCGTACCGGTCGAAGAAATCGTTGAAGGCATCAAGCACGGCGTGCGCAAGGTCAACATCGATACCGACCTGCGTCTGGCTTCCACCGGTGCCATGCGCCGCCTGATGGCGCAGAACCCAAGCGAGTTCGACCCGCGCAAGTTCTTCGGCGAAACCGTCAAAGCCATGCGCGATGTCTGTATCGCTCGTTACGAAGCCTTCGGCACCGCCGGCAATGCCTCGAAGATCAAGCCGATCTCCCTGGAAGGCATGTTCCAGCGTTACCTGAAAGGTGAGTTGGCCGCCAAGGTCAACTGATCACAGGCCGCCACGCAAAAACCCGCAGAAATGCGGGTTTTTTTATGGGCCAATGGCCAGCAAACAACCGTTAGTCGACTACCCTTACATTTAGTCATTGATAGCGTTCTGATTGCATTGCGCGTTACGCACTCGCGTCTAGAGTGTTTAATCGGATCCAATTGCAAGTCGAAGTCGGTCATAAAAGAGAAAGCAGCATGGATGGCGCTTACCCTCAACCACCGGATGGCAACTCGGTTCTCCTGGTGGTGGACGATTACCCTGAGAACCTCATAAGCATGCGCGCCTTGCTGGCCCGCACAGATTGGCAGGTGCTGACCGCAGGTTCAGGGATGGAAGCCTTGAGCGCCTTGCTGGAGCACGAAGTCGACCTTGTGCTGCTCGACGTGCAGATGCCGGAAATGGACGGTTTCGAGGTTGCCCGGCTGATGCGTGGCAGCCACCGGACCAAGCTGACTCCGATCATTTTCCTCACCGCCAACGAGCAGTCCGATGCCGCCGTGCTCAAGGGCTATGCCAGCGGTGCGGTGGACTACCTGTTCAAGCCGTTCGACCCGCAGATCCTCAAGCCCAAGGTGCAGGCGCAGCTGGACCAGCAGCGCAACCGGCGCATGCTGCAACGCTTGACGCGCGAACTGGAGGCAGCCAGGGCGTTCAATGCGTCCATCCTGGAAAATGCCGCCGAAGGTATTCTGGTGGTCGACGCTCACGGCAGCATCAGCTTTGCCAACCCGGCGATCTCGCGCTTGCTCGATGCCCCGGTCGAGCAATTGCAGGGCGCGCAGTTGCTTGGCTTGCTGCAACTGCCCAATGCCACCGTATGGAGCGAATCGGATTTTCATCACGCCTACCAGTCGCGGCAGATTTTCCGTGTACACGATGCTCACCTGCGCACGTCAGGCGGCCACCTGGTGCCGGTAGCCTTGTCCTGCGCGCCGCTGCCGGCTGATCAGCAGGCGATGGTGGTGACGGTGCTGGACATGTCGGTAGTGCGTAATTTGCACCAGCAGCTCGAATACCAGGCGGTCACCGACCCGCTCACCGGCCTGCTCAACCGCCGAGGGTTCTATCAGGCAGCTGAAAGTGTGCTGCTGCGCAATGAACGCTCGGACAAGACGCAGGCTTTGATGTACATGGACCTGGATGGCTTCAAACGGATCAATGATTCGCTCGGCCACGATGCCGGGGACCGGGTACTGGGTTGGGTTGCCGAGCAGCTCAAGGACTGCCTGGGCAGTGAGGCGCTGCTGGCACGCATGGGCGGAGACGAGTTCACTGCGCTGTTCGATGGCCTGCCGTATCCGGAACAAGCCGGCCGCTTTGCCGAGCAACTGCTTGAGCGTGTATCCGTTCAGCGGCAGGTGGCCGGCCTGGATGTATCCCTGGGTGTCAGCATCGGTATTGCCACCTACCCGGACTGCGGTGCCACGGTCGAAGGCCTGTTGCGTGCCGCCGATGCGGCGATGTATGCGGCCAAGCAAGCTGGGCGCGGGCAGTACCGTTTCTACGACCAGGAGCTCAATGGCCGGGCGCGTTCACGGTTGATGCTCGAGGACAGTGTGCGCGACGCGGTCGAGTCGCAAGGTTTCAACATGGTGTACCAACCCCAGGTCGCTTTCGCCGACGGGCATCTGCGCGGTTTCGAAGCCCTGCTGCGCTGGCAGCACCCCAGTGTTGGCGATGTACCGCCGGGCTTGTTCATCCCCTTGCTGGAGGAGGCGCGACTGATAACGCGCCTGGCCAGCTGGATCTACCGCCAGGGCGCGGCGCAGCGCCAGGCCTGGTGTGAGCGTTTTGCGCCGGACCTGGTGCTGGGTATCAGCCTGAGCCGAGCCCAGTTCGCCATGCCTGGGCTGGTCGATGAGTTGCAGCGGGTGATAGAGGATTACCAGCTCAACCCGGCGCAGCTGGAAGTGGAAGTCGCCGAGACCTCACTGATGTACAACATCGACGCGGCGATCAAGCAGATCCACCGCCTGCGCGAGCTGGGCGTGCGCGTGGCGCTGGACGACTTTGGTGCTGGCGACTGCTCGCTGCGCATGCTGCGCGACCTGCCTATCGACACCTTGAAGTTGGACCGTCACCTGGTGGCGCGCCTGCCCGATTCGGCGGCGGATGCCGCCCTGGTGCGCAGCGTCATCGGCCTGTGCGCCGATTACAATGTCACGGTCATCGCCGAGGGCGTGGAAACAGCGGCCCAGGCCACTTGGCTCAAGGCAAACGGTTGCGCCTACGTGCAGGGCTTCCTTGTCGCCCGCCCGATGACCGCCGCCGATGCCAGCGGCTTTCCGGCAATTTTTCCCTGGCCGGCGCCCTGATTGGCTAGAATCGGCATTCGTTACGCCGAATGCCATGCCATGACCGTCTTACGCTATTTGCAAGCTTACCCGCCGCACCTGCAGGAGCAGGTGCAGTTGATGATCGACAGCGACCGCCTGGGTGACTACCTGCAGCGCCGCTATCCCGGTCGCCATGACGTGCAGAGCGACAAGGCGCTGTACGGCTACGCTCAGGATCTGCGCCAGCAGTACCTGCGCAGTGCGCCAAGCCTGGACAAGGTATTGTTCGACAACCGTCTGGACCTCACCCACCGTGCGCTCGGGCTCAATACTGCGGTATCGCGGGTGCAGGGGGGCAAGCTCAAGGCGAAGAAGGAAATCCGCATCGCCTCGCTGTTCAAGGAGGCCGCGCCGCAGTTCCTGCGCATGATCGTGGTACACGAGCTGGCGCACCTGCGCGAGCGTGACCACAGCAAAGCCTTCTATCAGCTTTGTCAGCATATGGAGCCGGACTACCACCAACTGGAATTCGACCTGCGCGTCTACCTGACCTATCGGGAGCTGCCGGGTAACCTGTAAGGATCACGCAGCATGGATGTGAGCAAGACCAAGAGCAGTTTCTATCGCCGCCTGTACGTGGCCTGGCTGATCGACAGCCAGACCGCTACCAGCGTGCCCGCCTTGATGGAAGCCACCGGCATGCCGCGCCGCACCGCGCAGGACACCATCGCTGCGCTGGCCGACCTGGACATTGTCTGCGAGTTCGAGCAGCAGGACGGGGCGCGCAACCACGCCGGGCATTATCGGATCCGTGACTGGGGAGCGATCGACAAGCAGTGGATCATCCGCCACCTACGCCAGATCAGGGAAGTGCTCGGCTACCCGTAAGTCTATGTGCCTCGGCCAAAATAGAGGCTAATTGACACTATTGGCCGCTGCCCTGTACGGCGGCTTTGTGTAGTCTCTCTACCAGCGTGATCGAAGACCGCCATCAACAGCCTGTGCCCCCTACTGCAAAAGGACTTGAGCATGCGGCCACTGTTTTGCGTTCTGGGAGTGTTGGCCGTAATGCTGGCGGCGCCAGCCCTGGGCCAGGCCAAGCTGCGGCTGGTGGCCGATACCTGGCCGCCGTTCACCGATGCCGGTATGCCCGGTGGTGGCCTTGCCACCAGCATCGTCACCACGGCGCTGGCGCGTGCAGGTTACCCCAGCGAGTACGAGGAAGTACCGTGGGCGCGGGCGCTGCTCGGGGTGAGCGAAGGCCGCTACGACGTACTGATCAATGCCTGGTACAACGATTCGCGCACCCGCATCGGCCAGTTTTCCAAGGCCTACCTGACCAACCGCATCCGTTTGCTCAAGCGCAAGGGTGACAGCTTCCGTTACAGCCGCCAGGCCGATCTGTACCCCTACAGCATTGCCGTGGTGCGTGATTATGCCTACTCACCGGCATTCGATAGCGACACCCGCTTACAAAAGGTGCCCGTACGCAACTTTTCCTCCGCCGTGCGCATGCTGGCTGCTGGGCGGGTAAACCTGGCGGTGGAAGATGAGTTCGTGGCGCGCTACAACCTGCAGCGCGAACCGGAGTCGGTGCGCAATGGGGTGGTGTTGGTCGAACCCGCGCTGGGCGAGAACACCCTGCATATCCTGGTCAGCCTCAAGCACCCGGAGCATCGGCAGATCGTCGAGCGATTCGAGCGCAGCATCGAAGCGATGAAGGCAGACGGCAGCTATGCACGGCTTCTGCGCCAGCATGGCTTTTGATCTGCGGCGCAGGCAAGAACGATCAGGCCGGTGAGCTCTCTTTGATCAAGTGCGCTGCCAAGGTGCGCAACGGCCCCAGCTGCCGGCAGATCAGCGCCAATTGGGTTTGCACCAATCGTTGATGTTCATCCAGTTCTTCGGGCATCTGCTCCAGCGTATTGGCCAAGGCTTCCTCTGCATCGCTGTGGATCGCCACGGGTAACCGCGCCGACAGGCCGTTGGCGATTTCGTCGAGGCTGGCGGCCAATGCCTGCCCCGCGCCCTCGATCAGCTGCTCATGGACTTCTGCCGGCAGCGCCGTATCACGGTGCGCCCCCAGCCCTGAGAGGTAGCTGAGCAAGGTATGCGACAGCACCAGGAAGCGGAAGCCCACATCGGCCTCCTTACGGAAGTGCCCCGGCTCCATGAGCATGTTGGCCAGGGTGGTGGACAGCGCTGCGTCGGCGTTGTGTGCGTTGCGCCGGGCCAGACGGTAGGCCAGGTCATCACGCTTGCCGTGGGCATACTGCTGCATGATTTGACGCAGGTACACACTGGCGCAGGCCAGGGTGTTGGCCAGCGCCTTGTTCAGGCGCCGGCCTTGCCAGTCGGGTAGGAACAGGAACACCGCGACGATGGCGATCAGGCTACCGACCAAGGTATCGAACAGCCGTGGCAGGAACAGGCCGTAGCCATCGCCGATCTGGTTGAAGCAGAACAGGATCATCAGTGTGATCGCCGCTGTGGCCAGGGTGTAGCGGGTGGTCCGGTTGACGAAGAACACCACCCCGGCCACCACTGCGAACGCCGATTGGATCAGCTGATTCGGGAACAGGTCGAACAGCGCCCAGCCAACGGTCAGGCCGATGGCTGTGCCGAAGATCCGCTGCACGAGCTTGCGCCGGGTCGCGCCATAGTTGGGCTGGCAGACGAACAGGGTGGTGAGGATGATCCAGTAGCCTTGGGTCGGGTGGATCAAGTGCACCATGCCGTAGCCCACCGACAGCGCCAACGACAGGCGCAGGGCATGGCGGAACAGCAGCGAGGTCGGTGTGAGCTGGGTGCGCAATCGCTTCCACACATCCTTGAGGTTGCGTGGCGAACGGTCGAGCAGGCTGCTGTCGCTGGCGTCGGCCAGGCTGTCCGGGTTGCTGGCGGCGCCAAGCAGGCGGTCCAGCGTGGCCAGGTTTGCCGCCAGGGCGCGTAGTGAGCGCAACAGCCCGCGCCAGGCGGGGTTGTTCTGGTTGCGCAGGTGCTCCAGCGAGGCGTTGAGGTCATCGAGGGCCTCGGCGAAGCCGGTGGCCAGAACGAACGGCTGGCGCAGCCGGATCGAGCGTGCCAGTTCCTGGCAGGACGCCCCTTGTTTGCGCAGCAGGCGCTGGCAGCGGAACATCACGTCGCTGTGGAAGAACGCCTCGGTCAGGGCGTTGTAAGGGTAGTGCGAGGCGCTCACCCGTTCGTGGATGTCCTGGGCCAGGAAGTACAGCTTCAGGTAGCGGCTGACCTTGGAGTTGGGTTGGCTGTTGCCGACCCGGTGCAGAATGATTTCCTTGGCGGCGTTCAGCGCGGCGACCACCTTGCCGTTTTGCCGGGCCAATGCCAGGCGCTGGGCTTCGACATCGAGTGTGCGAATCGGCTCGAACAAGCTGGCCTTGAGCTTGAGGTAGGTGCCCAGTTCGAAGAACAGTTTGGCCAGGCTCTGCTGTACCGGTTGGTTGGAGAACAGTGCCTGCCACACTACCGAGAGCAGGCCATACCAGGCGGCACCGGCCACCAGCAGCATTGGTTCATGCCAGAAGTCGCTGACTTCGCCGCCGCGCTGGTCCACGCCGATCATGGTGTACACCGACAGAATCAGCGTTGCCGACGCAATCGCTCCGTAGCGTTCACCCAGTGCGCCAAGCATGGTCAGGGAGAAGGCGGCCAAGGCCATGGAGATGGCGAAGATCCAGGGGTAGGGGAACAGCAGTTCCACCGAAATTGCAGCGATGGCGAAACACACCAGGGTGACGAGCAACGCGCTGAGGCGGCCTTGCCAGCTATCGTCGGTCTCGGCCAGCGCGCTAGCGATGATGCCGAGGAACAACGGGATGAGCAGGCTCATCTCGTTCTGGTACCAGCACCAGGCCATGCTGCCGGTGAGGGCGATGGTCACCCGGATGGCGTAGCTGAATTTGTCTTGACCCCACAGGCGACGCAATGACTGACGGAACGAACTCGATGACATGATGGCCTGCTGGCAGTGATCGAATGAATGCATTACGGCACGGACCAGCAAGAAGCGTTCCGTGCTGCTGAATGGATTCTACTCTACACGAACTGTGCTGCAGCGTTGGCTGATGCCCATGCCCATTGGAAATTGAAACCGCCCAGATGGCCGGTGACATCCAGCACCTCGCCAATGAAATAGAGGCTGGGGGATTTCAGCGATTCCATGGTTTTCGACGACACCTCGCGGGTATCGACGCCGCCCAAGGTGACTTCGGCGGTGCGATAGCCTTCGGTGCCTGCCGGTACCAGCTGCCAGGCGGCCAGTTTGTCGGCGATCTGCGCCAGCTCCGCCGGGGTGTACTGCTTCATGGGTTTTGATTCGAACCACTGTTCGGCCAGCAGGTTCGCCAGCTTGCGGGTGAACACCTCGCCCAAGACGGTCTTGATTTCCGCGTTGGCGCGCTCGGCCTGCTGCTGTTGCAGCCAGGCCAGTGCATCACGGTCGGGCAGCAGGTTGATTTCAACGGTGTCGCCGGCCTCCCAGAACGAGGAAATCTGCAGGATCGCCGGGCCGCTGAGGCCGCGGTGGGTGAACAACAGGTTCTCGCGGAAGCGGGTGCCGTTGCAGCTGGCTGTGCAATCGAGCGAGGTGCCCGACAGTTCGGTGCACAATGCCTTGAGTTGAGGCTCGGTGATGGTGAACGGCACCAGGCCTGCGCGGGTCGGTAGCAAGGTATGGCCGAACTGGCGGGCTACCTGATAGCCGAAGCCGGTCGCGCCCAACGTTGGGATCGACAGGCCACCGGTGGCGATCACCAGCGATTGGCAGGCGAACTGGCCGGCGCTGGTTTGCAGGAGATAGCCGTTTTCGGTCTTCTCGATCTGCTCGATGCTGGTGTTCATGCGCAGCTCGGCACCGGCTTCGTCGCATTCGGCCAGCAACATGTCGAGGATGTCGCTGGCCTTGTTGTCACAGAACAGCTGGCCGAGCTTCTTCTCGTGGTAGGGCACGCCATGCTTGGCCACCAGCTCGATGAAGTCCCATTGGGTGTAGCGGGCCAGGGCCGACTTGCAGAAATGTGCGTTCTGCGAAAGGAAGTTGGCCGGCTCGGTGTACATATTGGTGAAGTTGCAACGCCCGCCGCCCGACATGAGGATCTTCTTGCCGGGCTTGTTGGCATGGTCGAGCAGCAGCACCCGGCGGCCACGGCGGGCGCTGAGCTGGGCGCACATCAGGCCGGCGGCGCCGGCGCCGAGGATGATCACGTCGGTGGTGTGCACGGTGTTACCTCATTGCTGGTTCGGGGCCGCTGCGCGGCCATTGCCGGCAAGCCAGCAGCCACGGGCATCGCACAATGCCTGAGGCCTGTGGTGGTCCTGTGGGAACTGGCTTGCCGGCGATGGGCTGCAAAGCAGCCGCAAAAAAATGTCAGAGAATGCGGACTTTCAGGGCGCGGCCCTTGATCTTGCCACTGTTCAGCCGCTGCATCGCCTGCTTGGCCAACGCCCGCTCCACGGCCACGAAGGCCTGGAAGTCAAAGATGGCGATCTTGCCCACCTGCTTGCCCGGGATGCCGGCATCACCGGTCAGTGCACCCAGGATGTCACCCGGGCGCAGCTTGTCCTTGCGGCCTGCGGCGATACACAGCGTGGTCATGACCGGCAACAGCGGTTCGCCACCTTTGCTCTTCAAGCTGTCCAGCTGGTCCCAGCGCAGCGGGCTCTTTTGCAGTGCCTCGATGGCCTGGGCGCGATGGCCTTCGGCCGGTGCCACCAGGCTCACGGCAATGCCTTTCTCGCCGGCGCGACCGGTACGGCCGACGCGGTGCACGTGGATTTCGGCATCGCGCGCCAGCTCCACGTTGATGACCATGTCCAGGCCATCGATATCCAGACCGCGTGCAGCCACATCGGTGGCTACCAGCACCGAAGTGCTGCGGTTGGCGAACATCGTCAGCACTTGGTCACGGTCGCGCTGCTCGAGGTCGCCGTGCAGGGCCTGGGCCACAATGCCTTTGGCGGTGAGGTGGGCGACCACGTCTTCGCACTGCTGCTTGGTGAAGCAGAATGCCACGCAAGACTGCGGGCGGTAGTGGCCGAGCACGCGCGTGACGGCCTCCAGGCGCTGTTGCGGGTCGATCTCGATGAAGCGCTGTTCGATCTGGTTGTCGGTGTGCAGGCTCTCGACCTTGACCTGCTGCGGCTTGCGCATGAAGTCGGCGGCCAATTGCTCGATACCGGCCGGGTAAGTGGCGGAGAACAGCAGGGTCTGGCGGCGCGACGGGGTCTTGCCGATGATGCTGGCGATGGCGTCGAAAAAGCCCATGTCGAGCATACGGTCGGCTTCGTCCAGCACCAGGGTATTGAGCCCGTCGAGCACCAGGGTACCCTTGTCCAGGTGCTGCTGGATGCGCCCTGGGGTGCCGACGATGATGTGCGCGCCATGCTCCAGCGAAGCGATCTGCGGGCCCAGCGACACCCCACCGCACAGGGTGAGGATCTTGATGTTGTCTTCAGCGCGGGCCAGGCGGCGCAGCTCTTTGGCAACCTGGTCGGCAAGCTCGCGGGTGGGGCACAGAACCAGTGCCTGGCAACCGAAGTAACGCGGGTTGATCGGGTTGAGCAGGCCGATGCCGAAGGCAGCGGTCTTGCCGCTGCCGGTCTTGGCCTGGGCAATCAGGTCCTGGCCTCTGAGGATGACGGGCAGGCTCTGGGCCTGGATCGGCGTCATCGCGGCATAGCCGAGGGCGTCCAGGTTGGCCAGCATGGCGGCGGACAGCGGCAAGGTGGCAAAAGCGGTGGTTTCGGTGGTCACGAGGCGGGCCTGCGTTGCGAAGCGAAAAATGCCACGCAGTCTACCAGCCTCATGGCCATTCGCCCTAAGACTCCATGTGCTGTTCCGGACGACGGGCACGCCTTCCGTCCGTCGGCGACAGCTGCAGGAAGATCGCCGCCGCCAGCATGGCCATGATACCGATGGTCACGAAGGTCAGCTGGAAGGCGCCCAAGGTGGTGTCCACGCCATCGGCATTGCCAGCTGCGGTGAAACCGCCAAGCAGTGCGCCTGCGCAGGCTACGCCCAGGCTCAGCGACAGCTGCGCGACCACCGATAGCAGGCTGTTGCCGCTGCTGGCGCTGGCATCGTCGAGGTCGATCAGGGTTACCGTGTTCATGGCGGTGAACTGCATGGAATTCACCGCGCCCAGCAGGGCCAGTTGCACCAGCAGTACGGCATACGGGGTCTGCCCGTCGACCAGCCCCAGGCTGGCCAGCAGCAGGCCGAGCAGCACGGTGTTGCCGGTGAGGACGATCCGGTAGCCGAGCCGCTCGATCAGCGGCCGGGCAACGGACTTGGCGACCATCGCGGCCGCCGCCAGCGGGATCATGCTCATGCCGGCCTGCGCTGGCGAATAGCCCAGCGCCACCTGCAACAGTAACGGCACCAGGAACGGCAGGGCGCCGCTGCCCAGGCGGGCGAACAGGTTGCCCAGAATACCGATGGCGAAGGTGCGCACCCGGAACAGGCTGGGCGAGAACAGCGGTTCGGGATCGCGCCCGGCGCGCAGCCAGTAAGCCGCCAGGCATGCCATGCCGGCGAACAACAGCAGCATCACCCGCAGGTGCGGCAGGTGCAGCTCGCCCAGGCCTTCCATGGCGATGGTGATCAGCACCATCGCGGCGCCGAACAGCAGGAAGCCCGGCGTGTCGAAACGGGTCCGTTCGGCGCCGCGCAGGTCGGGGATGAACTTCCACACGGCGTAGCAGCCGATCAGGCCGACCGGCAGGTTGAGCAGGAAGATCCAGTGCCAGCTGAGAATTTCCACCAGCCAGCCGCCAACCGTCGGGCCCAGCAGCGGCCCCAGCAGGCCGGGGATGGTGATGAAACTCATGATGCGCACCAACTCGGTGCGCGGGTAGGCGCGCAGCACTACCAGCCGCCCGACCGGCAGCATCAGGGCGCCGCCCAGGCCCTGCACCACACGGGCAAAGATCAGGAAACCGAGGCTATTGGCGGCGGCGCACAGCAGCGAGCCGAAGCTGAACAGCAGGATGGCACTGAAGAAGATGCGTTTGGTGCCGAAGCGGTCGGCGATCCAGCCCGAGGCGGGGATCAGCAGGGCCACGGTGAGCATGTAGGCGATGATCACACCCTGCATGCGCAGCGGGTCTTCGGCCAGCGAGCGGGCCATGGCTGGCAGCGCGGTGTTGAGGATGGTGCCGTCCAAGGACTGCATGAAGAAAGCGATGGCCACCACCCAGGGGATCCAGCGGGCGGTGGTGGGGTCTAGCGGGGTGCGTTCGGGCATACGAACCTCAATGTTCAGTGTTGCCTGTCCTGGCCTCATCGCCGGCAAGCCGGCCCCACAGGTACTGCAGCAGGTCCGGTGCCTGTGCTGAATCTGTGGCAGCCGGCTTGTCGGCGATGGGGCCGGGAGAGCCGATCACAATGTCAGAGTCAGGCCTTTGACCAGTGCCCCGGGCAAATGACTCGACCCAGTGCTGCGCTGTCCATAGGTGCTGGTCGACAGGATCATTTCCCGCTCACAGGTCAGGTCTTCCAGCTGGCTCCCCAGCACGTTGTACAGGCTGTCATCGAAACGCATGGTGCTTACCGGCCCCTGGATCTGACCGTTTTCCACCCAGAAGGTCGCGAAGCGGGTGAGCCCGGTCATGCGCGCTGCCGGCAGGTCCGAGTAGTTCAGGTACCACAGGTTGCTGATGTACAGGCCAGTACCCAACCGCGCCAGGATGTCTGCGTTGGCAAGATTTCCCGCTGCCAGGCTGAGGGCGCAGGGCGATTCGTAGCTGTCTGCGCCATTGGCCAGCAACTCGAACTCAGCAGCGCTGCGGGCACTGATCAGCCGTTGCTGCGCCTGTCCTTGCTGAATCAACGGCACATCCAGGCGCGGTGAGCCTTCATCGGAAAACGCCGGGCTCAACGAACCGCTGACTTGCTCGGAGAAGCTCACCAGCGGGCTAAGCCGCGCATCGCCGTTGTACAGGCGCTGCAAGGCACTGTTGCCAGTCGCCAGGGCCTGCGCGGAAAAACCGCCCCAACACAGCATGCCGGCGATCTCGTCCATCGCTGCCGGCGCCAGGAAAGCGCGGTAGTTGCCCGGCTTGAGGGTGACCGCCGGGCGCCCGAGAAAGCCCAACTGCTCCCGCGCCTGGCGCAGGCGTGCGCTGAAGTCGTCGGCGCTCCACGACTGGCCGGCATAGTTGGCCTTCACCGCCTCGCCGTTTGGGTGGAACAGGCTCCAATCGAAGTTGAAGCTGTTGGCCTGGTGCCAGCCGAAGGCGCCGAACGAGCTGGCGAAGCCTCGGCAGATCGGGCCCGCGGCGTATATACCGACCAGGTCGAGGTCACCGGCTTCATGCTCCAGCAGCGCCAGCACATCGCTCAGGTCTGGCAGCGCCTGCGCTTGTTGGCTGTGGCTGTGCCAGGCGCTCTCGTCCAGGCGCAGGTAAGGGTCGACGGCGAGCAGTGGCAGTGTCTGGCGCAGCTGCTGCAGCGCATCCGCCAGGCGTTGGCGATCCCGCTGCGCATCGCCGCTCAAGGTCACTTGCTGTTCGGCCTGGCGGCCATCGCGGATCAGCCGCAGTTGCGCGCTGGCCTGGCTCACTTCGCCGGCCTGGCGGACCTTGGCGTGGTTGAAACGCACGAATTGCGACTGCTCGGCGCTGTAGCTCAGGGTGAACTGCTCGCCCGCGTGCAGGGCGGCGCGCACGTCCCCGACCAGGGTTTCGAAAGCCTGTTTCATCACGCGTCTCCTCCGAATACGTCGATCTGGCGGAACACGCAGGCCGGCGAGGCGTGCCCTACGCGCACCACCTGGTTGGGTTCGCCCTTGCCGCAGTTGGGCGTGCCCAGCACCTGGAAGGTGCTGCGGTCGCCGACTGCCGACAGGTTGCGCCAGAACTGCGCAGAGATGCCGCGGTAATTCGGGTTCTTGACGATGCCCTTGAGCTGGCCGTTCTCGATCAGTTGGCCCCATTCGCAGCCGAACTGAAACTTGTTGCGCGCATCGTCGATGGACCAGGAACGGTTGGTACGCATCAGGATGCCGTGCTCGATGCCTCCCATCAGTTGCTCGAGAGACTGGTCGCCCGGCTCGATGTTGAGGTTGGCCATGCGGTCGATGGGTGCCCGGTTCCAGCCGCAGGCGCGGCTGTTGGCCACGCCGTCCAGGCCGGAGCGGAACTGCGACAGCGCCCCGCCCAGCGGGCGCAGCAGCAGGCCGTCGCGGATCAGGAACTGCTTGCTGGCGGCACTGCCGTCGTCATCGAAGCTGTAACTGGCCAGCTCTTCGCCGATGGTTGGGTCGAAGGTCACGTTGAGCAGGCTGGAACCGTACTGCAGGTGGCCGAAGTCGCTGGCGTTGACGAAGCTGGTGCCGGCGTAGTTGCGTTCGTCACCGAGGATGCGGTCCATCTCCAGTGGGTGGCCAATGGATTCGTGGATCTGCAGCATCATCTGGTCGGGCATCAACAGCAGGTCGCGCGGGCCGCTGGGGGTGTTCGGGGCCAGCAGCAATTGCAGTGCCTCGTCGGCTACCCGGCTGGCCGCGCCGACCAGGCCACAACGCTCGATGATTTCGAAACCACCCTGCTGGCCGAAGTTGTCACGGCCAAGGCTGCGGCTTTGGCTGTCCTGGCCATCGCTGGCCGTTACGCCAAGGCCTGGGAACAGAAAACGTTGGGCATGGCGCAGTTCGGCGCCGGCGGAGTTGAGGTAGGTTTGCTCGACCAGGCTCAAGCCCAGGCTGGCCTGCCAGTCCACCAGGCGGCTGTCCTTGGGCACGCTGGCCGATTCGGCGGCGAGCAGGCCCAGGCAATCGGCAAGGCTGGGGACGGGCTGGTCGAAGTTGGGCGAGACATGATCGTGGCGTGCGCTGGCCACGGGCTGGTCGCGCAGGTCCAGCAGGCTGTGCCGGGCGATCTGCCGGGCCAGCGTCTCGGCTTGCTCCAGGGCGCGCTGCAGCCCAGCCTGGGACAGGTCGGCCGTCGCCGCATAGGCCTCCACGCCATTGACCCGCACGCTGAGCATGGCGCCTTCGTCCAGGCTGAAGCATGGCGGTTCGGCGACATTGCGGCGAACCGACAGCGCTTGGTGCGACTGTTTTACATGGCGTAGGGAAAACAACTCGGCCGTACTGCGCAGCGCAGCAAAGCGCTGGCGCAGCAGGGCGCTGGAATCGAACATGCGCAAGCCTCCGTGTACACGGTGGCTCCCCCTTAGAACCACTCGTCCTGCATGGCGAGGCAAGTGGTGTCGCGCGCCTCGAGCAATGCCAGCTCATTATGGCAGCCTGGTACTTCCCAAGTCAGGAAATAACGGGCTGCCTGCAGTTTGCCCAGGTAGAAGTCGCGGTCTGCGGCATTGCCCTTGAGCAGGCCAAGTTCGGCATGTATCGCTTGCTCCAGCCAGCGCCAGCCGATCACGCAATGGCCAAAGGCCTTGAGGTACAGCGCCGAGTTGGCAAGGGCGTCGGCAACCTGGCCTTGGGCAAGATCACCCAGCAGGGCAAGGGTCACGGCTTGCAGGCGACTGACCAGTTGCTCGAGGGGTTGGCGCAAGGTATCAAGATTGGGGTGGTGGCTGGCGCGCTCCGCGGTGCTGGCGATCAACCGAATCAGCTGCTTGAGGCCGGCGCCATTGTTTTGCGCCAGCTTGCGTCCGAGCAGGTCTAGCGACTGGATGCCCTCGGTGCCTTCGTGGATCGGGTTCAGGCGGTTGTCGCGGTAGTACTGCTCCACCGGGTATTCGCGGGTGTAGCCGTGGCCGCCGAGGATCTGAATCGCCAGTTCGTTGGCCTTGAGGCAGAAGGTCGATGGCCAGGACTTGACGATCGGGGTCAGCAGGTCGAGCAGTTGCTGGGCTTGAGCGCGGCCGTTTTCGTCGCTGGCGGTGTGGGTGTCGTCGAACAGCCGCGCGGCGTACAGGCCCAGGTCGAAGGCACCTTCCACGTAGGCCTTCTGCGCCAGCAGCATGCGCTTGACGTCGGTGTGGCTGATGATTGGAACCGCAGCGCTTTGAGGATCCTTGTTATCCGGCAACCGCCCCTGGGGCCGTTGGCGCGCGTATTCCAACGCGTACAGGTAGCCGGCGTAACCGAGCATGACCGCGCCCATACCGACACCGATACGTGCCTCGTTCATCATCTGGAACATGCAGGCCAGGCCCTGGTGCGGCTGGCCCACCAGATAGCCGACACACTGCCCGTTATCGCCGAAGTTCAGCGCGGTGGACGTGGTGCCGCGCCAGCCCATCTTGTGGAACAACCCGGCCAGCAGCACGTCGTTGCGTTCGCCACGGCTACCGTCCTGATTGACCAGGAATTTCGGGACGATGAACAGCGAAATGCCTTTCACCCCGGCTGGTGCATCGGGCAGCTTGGCCAGGACCATGTGCACGATGTTTTCCGACAGTTCGTGGTCGCCGCCGGAAATGAAGATCTTGTTGCCTTTGATCCGGTAGCTGCCATCGCCGGCAGGTTCGGCACGGGTGCGGATATCGGCCAGCGACGAGCCGGCGTGCGGTTCGGTCAGCGCCATGGTGCCGAAGTAGCGCCCCTCGATCATCGGCTGCAGGAACAGACGTTTCTGCTCATCGCTGCCGAAGCTTTCGATCAGGTTGGCCGCGCCCATGGTCAGGAACGGGTAGGCCGTGGTGCCGGCGTTGGCGGCCTGGAAGTGGGCAAAGCAGGCTTGCGAGACCAGGCTGGGCAGCTGCATGCCGCCGACTTCGAAGTCGCGGTTGGCATTGAGGAAGCCTGCTTCGAGAAAGGCATCGACCGCCGGTTTCACCTCGGGGATCAGTTCGGCGCGGCCATCCACATAGCGCGGCTCGTTTTCATCGGCCTTGCGGTTGTGCGGGGCGAAGTACTTTTCGGCGATGGTGCGGGCGGTGGTCAGCGCGGCGTCGAACGTTTCGCGGCTGTGCTCGGCGAAGCGCGGGCGCTGGGTCAGGGCTTCTGCGTCGAGCACCTCAAAGAGTTCGAAGGCGAGGTTGCGGGGGCTGAGCAGGGTCTCGGGCATGGTGGCGGTCCTGAGGCGGGATGCTGCGAGTGTAGGGAATCGGCTGGTGAGGGGGGAGATTGATAAGTTTGGGTGATATGGGTTCAAAACGAGGAATGGGACGCGTGTTTGGCGTGGGTGTGGAGCATTTCAACGTTATACGCTGAGAGAAATTTCCCACCACATTCCTCTGTTTCGAGACAGGCAAAAAAAGGAGAGCCGAAGCTCTCCTTTTCGTTACCTCAGCCTGTTCAACCAATGGTCATCAAGCTGGCATTACCCCCCGCTGCAGCGGTATTCACACTCACCGCTCGCTCGATCACCAGCCGCTCCAGGGCAATCTGATGGTCGCCGCTGGACAAGCCGTGCACGCCGACGATCGCACCGGCGCGCTTGGCCACTTGCTGGCACACGCCACGCAACTGGTCGGAGTCGCCGTGATGGATCACCGCGTCGAACGCCACCTCATCCTTGTTCCAGTCCGCCACCAGCTTGACCTTGGCCTGCAGCTCTTTTGGCAGGCGACCGCGCAGGGCTTTGCCTGGCTCGCCATCCACCCAGACTGCCGAGCTGCCCACCGCCAGGACTGCAGCGAACTGTGCCAGCAGGTCGGCTTCGTTGTCTGCCAGGCACAGCACGTGCTCTCGCGGCAGGATGGTGTAGGTGTTGCGCTCGCCGGTCGGGCCTGGCAGCAGGCGGGCGATGCCGCTCTGCGACTGGCTGGCGAACTGGTCGCACAGCGTGGCCAGCTCCGCTTGCTGGTTGTTCTGGGCCCAGGCTTTGAGGCTGTGCAGCGGCTTGATCAGCTGTTCGTGCAGGGTGCGGTCCGGTTTGCCTTCGCCGTCCTGTTGCTGGAAGTGCCGGCCGATGGCGTCGGTCGGGCGGGTCGACAGCAGGCGGTACAGGTACAGAGGGCCACCCGCTTTCGGGCCGGTACCGGACAGGCCTTCACCACCGAACGGCTGCACGCCCACCACCGCTCCCACGATGTTGCGGTTGACGTACATGTTGCCGGCGTTGGCGTTCTCCACCACCTTGGCGATGGTCTCGTCGATGCGGGTATGCACGCCGAGGGTCAGGCCGTAGCCGGAGTTGTTGATCTGCTCGATCAACTGGTCGAGGTTGCGGCGGTTGTAACGCACCACGTGCAGTACTGGGCCGAAGATCTCGCGCTTGAGCTCATCGAAGCTCTCCAGCTCGATCAGGGTCGGCATCACGAAGGTGCCACGCTTGGTTTCAGCAGCCTCTGCGATCGCGACCTGATAAACCGGGCGGCCTTTTTCGCGCATGCCCTGGATGTGCTTCTCGATACCGGCCTTGGCTTCGGCATCGATCACCGGGCCAATGTCTACCGCCAGGCGGTCCGGGTTGCCCAGGCGGCTTTCGGCCATGGCACCTTTGAGCATCTCGATCACACGGTCAGCCGAGTCTTCCTGCAGGCACAGCACGCGCAGGGCCGAGCAGCGCTGGCCGGCACTGTCGAAGGCCGAGGACACCACGTCGATCACCACTTGCTCGGTCAATGCCGAGGAGTCGACGATCATCGCATTCTGGCCACCGGTTTCGGCGATCAGCGGGATCGGGCGGCCCTGGTTGTCCAGGCGGCCGGCCACGTTGCGCTGCAGCAGGCGCGCCACTTCGGTGGACCCGGTGAACATCACGCCCTTGACGCGTTCGTCGCCGACCAGGCCGGCACCCACGGTTTCGCCGCGCCCTGGCAGCAGTTGCAGCACGCCTTCCGGAATGCCGGCTTCGAGCAGCAGGCGCACCGCCTGGGCCGCGATCAGTGGCGTCTGCTCCGCTGGTTTGGCCAGCACTGGGTTACCGGCAGCCAAGGCTGCGGCGACCTGGCCGGTGAAGATGGCCAGCGGGAAGTTCCACGGGCTGATGCACACTACCGGGCCCAGCGGGCGGTGGGCGTCGTTGCTGAAATCGTTGCGCGCCTGCACGGCGTAGTAGCGCAGGAAGTCGACGGCCTCGCGCACTTCGGCGATGGCGTTGGCGAAGGTCTTGCCGGCCTCGCGGATGAGCAGGCCCATCAGCGGCTGGATCTCGGCTTCCATCAGGTCAGCGGTGCGCTCCAGAATCGCTGCACGCTCGGCGGGCGGCGTGGCCTGCCAGATCGGTGCCGCATTGAGCGCGCACTGGATGGCGTTGTCGACGTCGGCAACGGTGGCTTCCTGCACGTGGCCGACCACGTCGCGATGGTCCGCCGGGTTCAGTACCGCGGTGGCAGCGCCTTCGCTGGCGGCGCAGGCGAGCAATGGGGTGGCTTTCCAGTCATTGTGTGCCGTGGCCAGCATGGCGCAGGACAGCGACGCCAGGCGGTGTTCGTTGGCCATGTCGATACCGGCCGAGTTGGCCCGCTCACTGCCATAAAGGTCACGCGGCAACGGGATGCGCGGGTGCGGCAGGCCGATGCTGCCTTCCTGGGTGGCCATGCGCTCGATGCTGGCGACCGGGTCGGCGACCAGTTCCTGGATGGAGATCGAGTGGTCGGCAATGCGGTTGACGAACGAGGTGTTCGCGCCGTTTTCCAGCAGGCGGCGCACCAGGTAGGCGAGCAGGGTTTCGTGGGTGCCGACCGGCGCGTAAACGCGGCACGGGCGGTTCAGCTTGCCTTCCGAGACTTTACCGACAACCTGCTCGTACAGCGGTTCGCCCATGCCGTGCAGGCATTGGAACTCGTACTGCCCCGGATAATAGTTCTGGCCGGCGATGTGATAGATGGCCGACAAGGTATGGGCGTTGTGGGTGGCGAACTGCGGGTAGATGGCTTCCGGTACTGACAGCAGCTTGCGGGCGCAAGCGACGTAGGAAACGTCGGTGTACACCTTGCGGGTGTAGACCGGATAGCCTTCCAGGCCCTCGACCTGGGCGCGCTTGATTTCGCTGTCCCAGTAGGCGCCTTTCACCAGGCGGATCATCAGACGGTGGCGGCTGCGTTTGGCCAGGTCGATGACATAGTCGATCACATACGGGCAGCGCTTCTGGTAGGCCTGGATGACGAAGCCGATGCCGTTCCAGCCGGCCAGCGATGGCTCGAAGCACAGGCGCTCGAGCAGGTCGAGCGACAGCTCCAGGCGGTCGGCCTCTTCAGCGTCGATGTTCAGGCCGATGTCATATTGCTTGGCCAGCAGGGTCAGCGACAGCAGGCGCGGGTACAACTCTTCCATCACCCGCTCGTATTGAGCGCGGCTGTAGCGTGGGTGCAGTGCCGAGAGCTTGATCGAGATGCCAGGGCCTTCATAGATGCCACGGCCGTGGGAGGCCTTGCCGATCGAGTGGATCGCCTGCTCGTAAGACGCCAGGTATTTCTGCGCGTCGTGCTCGGTCAGCGCGGCTTCGCCGAGCATGTCGTAGGAGTAGCGGAAGCCTTTGGATTCGAAGCGGCTGGCGTTGGCCAGCGCCTCGGCGATGGTCTCGCCGGTGACGAACTGTTCGCCCATCAGGCGCATGGCCATGTCGACGCCCTTGCGGATCATCGGTTCGCCGCTCTTGCCGATGATGCGGGTGAGCGAGGTGGTGAGGCCGGCTTCGTTGTGGGTGGAGACCAGCTTGCCGGTGAGCAGCAAGCCCCAGGTGGCCGCGTTGACGAACAGCGACGGGCTGTTGCCCAGGTGCGGATGCCAGTTGCCACTGCTGATCTTGTCGCGGATCAGCGCGTCACGGGTGCCTTTGTCGGGGATGCGCAGCAGGGCTTCGGCCAAGCACATCAGCGCCACGCCTTCCTGGGACGACAGGGAGAATTCCTGCAGCAGGCCCTGGACGATGCCGGCGCGGCCGCCAGCGCTCTTCTGGTTGCGCAGCTTCTCGGCGATGCCGGCGGCCATCTTGTTGGTCGCCTCGGCCAGTGGCGCGCTCAGGCGCGCCTGTTCCAGCAACATCGGGACCACTTCCTGCTCGGGGCGGCGGTAGGCGGCTGTAATGGCCGAGCGCAGCACCGACTGTGGCAGGATGCTCTCAGCGAACTCCAGGAAACACTGGTGCGCGTGGTCGGGCTGTACTTCACCGGCATCGTCGGCCGGGTTGTTGGCCTGACCGTTGAGTTCGGTCAGGGTGGCGCCACCCTCCAGCTTCTCCAGGTAGTTGAAGATCGCTTGCTTGATCAACCAGTGCGGCGTGCGGTCGATAGACTGCGCAGCTGCCTTGAGTCGTTCACGGGTAGGGTCATCGAGTTTGACCCCAAGGGTGGTCGTCGCCATTTCTTATCCTCGTTATTGCCACGGTTGTGGCCTAAGCTAACGCCAAGAGTAGCCGTAGGACATTTCAGGTGCAACCAGGTGCAACCCTATTTTTTGGCGGAAGAGGTGCAACTCGTCTGATGAATAATCCTACGCGGTAAAGCTGCCTCTTTCTGATGCATTTTGTTCTGAAAAAAGCAGGTTTTGCTCCAGAAAGGAGCAAAAAAGCGGCATGACCTGAAAATGCACGAGAAGGTGCAACTGGCCGATGAAAAGTGGTTGCACCCCATTAACGTTGTTGCATAGGATTCGCCGCCTGGGTGCAACCGTCCCGATTCGGTTGTACATGACATAAAAACAAACGCCAGGGCACAAGCATGGGCAATCCACTAACGATCACTTTCGTGATCTATATCGCGGTAATGGTACTGATCGGCTTCGCCGCCTATCGCTCTACCAACAACCTTTCCGACTACATTCTGGGCGGTCGCAGCCTGGGTAGCGTGGTCACCGCGCTTTCCGCTGGTGCTTCCGACATGAGCGGCTGGCTGTTGATGGGCCTGCCGGGCGCCATCTACTTCTCAGGCCTGTCCGAGGCCTGGATCGCCATCGGCCTGACCGTCGGCGCTTACCTCAACTGGTTGTTCGTCGCTGGCCGTCTGCGGGTGCAGACCGAGCACAATGGCGATGCGCTGACCCTGCCGGACTACTTCTCCAGCCGCTTCGAAGACAGCAGTGGCCTGCTGCGGATCATTTCCGCCATCGTCATCCTGGTGTTCTTCACCATCTATTGCGCCTCCGGTATCGTCGCTGGCGCCCGCCTGTTCGAAAGCACTTTCGGCATGTCCTACGAGACTGCGCTGTGGGCCGGCGCTGCGGCGACCATCGCCTACACCTTCATCGGTGGCTTCCTGGCGGTTAGCTGGACAGACACCGTGCAGGCTACGCTGATGATCTTCGCGCTGATCCTGACCCCGATCATCGTGCTGATCTCCACCGGCGGATTCGACACGACCATCCTGGCAATCGAAGCGCAGAACCCGGCGAACTTCGACATGCTCAAGGGTGCGACCTTCATCGGCATCATTTCGCTGATGGGCTGGGGCCTGGGCTACTTCGGTCAGCCGCACATCCTGGCGCGCTTCATGGCCGCCGACTCGGTGAAATCCATCGCCAAGGCGCGCCGCATTTCCATGACCTGGATGATCCTGTGCCTGGCCGGTACCTGCGCCGTGGGCTTCTTCGGTATCGCCTATTTCTCGGCCAACCCTGACCTGGCCGGCCCGGTCACCGAGAACCGCGAGCGTGTGTTCATCGAGCTGGCGAAGATCCTGTTCAATCCGTGGGTGGCCGGTGTGCTGCTGTCGGCCATCCTGGCTGCGGTCATGAGCACCTTGAGCTGCCAGTTGCTGGTGTGCTCCAGTGCTTTGACCGAGGACTTCTACAAAGCCTTCCTGCGCAAGAGCGCCTCGCAGCGTGAGCTGGTCTGGGTGGGGCGCCTGATGGTACTGGCCGTGGCGCTGATCGCCATCGCCATGGCTGCCAACCCGGAAAACCGCGTGCTAGGTCTGGTGGCCTATGCCTGGGCCGGCTTCGGTGCCGCCTTCGGTCCGGTCGTGCTGATCTCGGTACTGTGGAAAGGCATGACCCGTAACGGTGCGCTGGCCGGTATCGTGGTCGGTGCGCTGACCGTGATCCTGTGGAAGCAGTTCGACACCATCGGGTTGTACGAAATCATCCCAGGCTTCCTGTTCGCCAGCATCGCCATCGTCGTGGTGAGCAAGCTCGGCAGCCCGACGAACAGCATGGTTTCGCGCTTTGAAACCGCTGATGCTGCGTATCACGCTGAAAAGTAATACCTGACACCTGTCGGGTCGAGGTGCCCTGATCGCCGGTAACTGGCGGTCGGGGCGCTGTCGAGCGGCAGCCAGGCCTGACTCCGCCGGCAAGGCAAGGTAAACTTGCTGCCCGCGCAGGAGTTGCCATGAACTATCGTCACGCCTTCCACGCCGGCAACCATGCCGACGTCCTCAAGCACATCGTGCTGACCCGCCTCATCGCCCTGATGTCGCGCAAAGAACAGCCGTTCGCCTATATCGACACCCACGCCGGCCTGGGTCTCTATGACCTGCAAGGCGACCAGGCCACCCGTACCGGTGAGTACCTGGAAGGGGTCGCGCGCTTGTGGAATCGCGATGATTTGCCGGCCATCGCCGCCGATTACCTTCGCGTCATCAAGCGCCTGAACAGCGATGGCGAGCTGCGCTACTACCCCGGTTCGCCGGAGCTTGCCCGCCGGCTGATGCGCCAGCAGGACCGCGCCCTGCTCAACGAAAAGCACCCTGAAGACGGGCCGCTGCTCAAAGAGAACATGAAGAAAGACCCGCGCGTGGTGGTGCACCTGGGCGAGGGCTGGCACGTGCCGCGGGCATTGCTGCCAGTGGCGGAAAAACGCGCGATCATGCTGATCGATCCGCCGTTCGAGCAAGCCGATGAGCTCAAGCGCTGCACCACGTCGCTGAAAGAGGCGATCGGCCGCATGCGCCAGACCGTCGCGGCCATCTGGTACCCGATCAAGGACCAGCGCTCGCTCACACGGTTCTATCAGGACCTGACCAGCACTGGCGCGCCCAAGCTGCTGCGGGTCGAGCTGTATGTTCACCACCAGGACAGCCCACAGGGTCTCAATGGTTCGGGCCTGGCCATTGCCAACCCGCCATGGGGGCTGGAAGACGAACTCAAGGCGCTGCTGCCCTGGCTGGCCAGAGAGCTGGCGCAGACTGCCGGCAGCTACCGCATGGACTGGTTGATCGCTGAATAGAGCGGTTGCCCAGTCTGCCCCTGTCGCCGGCGCGGCACGCGCTTAACGCCGCGCCGCGCCTGTCGGAGCCGCCTTGCCGGCGATAGGGCCAGTTGCAAGTGTTTGCGTTATAATCCCGCCTTTTAGCCGTCACCCGCCCCTGAGGCCGCTGGCGCATCTCTACCGAATGAAGAGGCTGATCCCTTGGCATTGACGATTCTTGGCCTGTCCGGCGCCCTTAGCCATGACCCTTCCGCGGCCCTGTACATCGACGGCAAACTGATTGCCGCCGCCGAAGAAGAGCGCTTCGTGCGTGACAAGCATGCGAAGAACCGCATGCCTTACGAGTCGGCGAAGTTCTGTCTGGAACAGGCTGGCATCAAGCCGTCCGATGTCGACGTGGTCGCTATCCCGTTCGCCCCGATCAGCCTGTTCGGCAAGGCTCGCTGGCACTATGCCAAGCGCTACTGGTACGCACCGGACCGGGCCCTGGACGCGATTCTGATGGGCAACCGTCGCTACAAGCGCTACCGCAAGAAGATCGTCTGGTGCCTGGAGCAACTGGGCTTCGACCCGAAAAAAGTCAAGATCGAGCCGGTCGAGCACCACCTGGCGCATGCCTCCAGTGCCTATCACTGCTCGGGCTTCAAGGAAAAGACAGCGATCCTCGGTATCGACGGCAAGGGTGAGTACGCCACCACGTTCTTCGGCTATGGCGAAAACGGCAAGATCCACAAGATCAAAGAGTTCTTCGACCCGGATTCGCTGGGCGGCCTGTACGGTGCGATCACCGAGTTCCTCGGCTTCGAAATGCTCGATGGCGAGTTCAAGGTCATGGGCATGGCGCCCTATGGCGATGCGAGCAAATACGACTTCTCCCGCCTGGCCAGCTTCGAGAACGGCGAATTGGTGATCAACACTGAGTACGCCAACGTCATCGGCCTGCGCCGCTATAAAGAGAAGGGCAAGGGCTTCTACTTCTCGCCGAAACTGATCGAATGGCTGGGCCCCAAGCGCGAAGGCGACATTGCCGACGAGCCCTATATCCATTACGCAGCGAGCATGCAGGCGTTGTTCGAGAAGCTGGCCCTGCAGATGATCGACCACTACCTGGGCGACACCCTGCGTGAAACCGGCAAGTTGGCCTTTGCCGGCGGCTGCGCGCTGAACGTCAAGCTCAACCAGAAGATCATCGCCCGCCCGGACGTCAAAGAGTTGTTCGTCCAGCCGGCTTCCGGTGACGCCGGTACTGCGGTCGGTGCTGCCGCCTATGTGTCCCACGCCCGTGGCGTACCGGTCGAGAAGATGGAGCACGTCTACCTCGGCCCTTCGTACTCCAACGAAGACGTGATCGCCGCCTGTGCCCGTCACCCGAACCAGCCGCAATGGCGCAAGCTCGACGACATGCCTCAGCAGATCGCCAGGATCATGGTCGACGGCAACCCGGTGGCCTGGTTCCAGGGCCGCATGGAATTCGGCCCGCGCGCGTTGGGTGGCCGTTCGATCATCGGCTGCCCGAGCGTCGAAGGGGTGGCTGACCGTATCAACCACCAGATCAAGTTCCGCGAACGGTGGAGGCCTTTCTGCCCGTCGATGCTCGACACCGTCGCCCCGCAAATGATCAAGATCGATCACCCGGCGCCGTTCATGACCTTCACCTTCGAAGTGGCTGAAGAGTGGAAGACCCGCGTGCCGGAAGTGGTGCACGAGGACGGCACTTCGCGCGCCCAGGTGCTCAAGCGTGAGTACAACCCGCGTTACTACGACATGATGAAGGCGCTGGAAGACCTGACCGGCAATGGCGTGTCGCTGAACACGTCGCTCAACCGCCGCGGCGAGCCGATGATCTGCTCGCCGACCGATGCGCTGAACATGTTCTTCGGCTCGGACCTGCAGTACCTGATCATGGAAGACATTCTTGTTGTGAAGGACGGCGCCGCCGCGTATGACCAGCCGCTCTGAGCCGCGCATCCTGCAGTTCTGCCATGGTTATGACGGGCCGTTCCTGGACTGTGCCCGTCAGTACGCCAGCCTGTTCCAAGGCAGTGGCTACAAGGTCACCACGGTATTTCTCACCGGCGCCGCCGACCCGCAGGTTGCGGCTGGCTGCGCGTCGGACGAAGTGCTGTTCCTGCAATTCAGCTCCAAGGCCGTTCGCGGCCTGAAGCTCGGCGCCATACGCGCCCTGCGCCGTATCGCGGCCGAGCGCAATTTCAGCTTCTGCATCGCCCACCGCTTCAAGCCGATCTACGTGGCTTTGTTGGCGACCGGCCTGCCGGTGATCGGGGTGCACCATGCGTTCGGCGACTATGAACGCAAGGGGCGGCGCCTGTTCGCCAACCTGTTCAGCAAGCGGCTGAGCCTGCTTGGCGTGTCGGACGCGGTGCGCGACGACATGCGCCGCTGCCTGCCTGGGTGGCCGGCCGAGCGGATCCAGACGCTGTACAACCGTATCGACATCGAGGCCCTGCAGGCTTCGCTGGTGCCGCGCGCGCAAGCGCGTCAGGCCCTTGGCCTGGATGCGCAGGCGTGGGTCGTCGGCAATGTCGGGCGCCTGCACCCGGACAAGGACCAGGCGACCTTGCTGCGCGGTTTTGCCCAGGCCCTGCCAGGGCTGCCGGCCGGCGCTCGTCTGGCGATCCTCGGCACGGGGCGGCTGGAAGGCCAGCTCAAGGCGTTGGCTGGCGAGCTGGGCATTGCCGGGCAGGTCGACTTCCTCGGCCAGGTCGCGGATGCGCGCCGCTACTTCCAGGCGTTCGACGTGTTCGCGCTGAGCTCCGATCATGAGCCGTTCGGGATGGTCCTGCTCGAAGCCATGGTGGCCGGCGTACCGGTGCTGGCAACGGCCTGCGGTGGGGCTCGTGAAGTGGTCGAAGGCGTGGGTGTGTTGTTCCCCCTCGGCGATGCCTCGCAGCTGGCCCAGGGCTTGAAGCACATGGCGTTGCTGGATGAGCAGCAGCGCGAAGCATGCGCCTCGCACATGCTGCAGCGCCTGCACGAGCGTTTCTCCGATCAGGCCGTGCGTGAAACCTTCTGGCAGCTGCCGCAAGTCAGTGCGCTGGCGGTGCGCAAGTGATGCTCAATCATATTCAGGCTGTGCGTGAGCGTGGTTGGCAGGTCATCGACGCCGCCGCCTACGCCGAGGCGTGGGAGCGGTTCGGTGGTAGCGTTGCCACGCACCCGCTGGTGATCGAACGATTGGCGGACCTGGCGCAGATCCCCGTGCGTTACCTGGGTTGGCATCAGGCAGGCGAGCTGAAGGCTGGCATTGCCACTTGGGGGCGTCATTTGGCGCTGTCCAAGGACGTGCTCAAGCGTGCCGGCAAGAAAGGCCTGTTCGACCTGGGCAATGCCGAGATCATTCTGCCAGCCGCAGGCGACGCCGCCGCACCCTTGCGCCATACCGCGCGCTACCTGTCCGAGCTGAACCAGGGGCGCTTCAGTGGCCTGAAGGCTCAGAAAGAGCAGTTGGCGATGGCCCGCGCCCATGAAGACCTGTCGAAGAAATTCCGCTACAACCAGCGCCGCGAGTTGCGCCTGCTGGAAGAGGCGGGTGGGGTGGTGCGCCCGATTGCCGATTTCAGTGCCCAGCAGATCGCCGCCATGTACTGCGATCTGTTCCAGCGCCGCTGGGGGTTCCCGGCCACCGGTGCCGAGCGTATGGCCGATGTGCTCGAGCGTCTGCGTGAGCTGCTGATCGGCTCGGTGCTGTTGCTCGACGACAAGCCCATCGCCATCCAGCTGGTCTACCGGGTGGAAGCGCCGCAGTGGATCAGTGTCGAGTACGTCAATGGCGGCGTCGACCCCGAGACCAAGGCCTTCAGCCCTGGCAGCGTACTGAGCTTCCTCAACACCCAGGCTGCCTGGGAAGAGGCTCGCGCACGCAACAAGCCTCTGCGCTTCTCGTTCGGCCGTGCCGACCGCGAGTACAAAGACCGTTGGTGCAACCCTGTGCCGGTGTTCCAGGCGTGAGCCGCAAACAGCAGTTGCTCAAGCGCCACCGGCGCAACAAGCGCCTGGGGCTGCTGGCTGGGCTGGCGGTGCTGGTTGCCCTGGGCACATTCACCTGGTGGTGGCTGCCGTTGTTGCTGCTGCCACTGCTCTGGGCGGGCCACGAAGCCTGGTTCGCCGATCATCTTTTCTATGCCCCGAACGAAGACTACGCCTACGACTTCGGCGAGCAGACCCGCGAAGCGCCTGTCACCTTGCGTGACGGCGTGCTCAAGGTCGATACGGCGCTGCAGGGTAATGAAACGCTGATCGTCGAAGTGCGGGTGAAAAGCAGGTGGCTGGGGCGTTTTCTCGACCCCTGTGTCGAGCTGCTGGGCGATGAGCGCGCTGACCGGCAGACGTTGGAGCGTGGTGTCGACGGCGTTCGCTTCCTGAACCTGACCGGGCTGGCTGCACCGCTGCAGGCGGGTACGCTGCGCGTGCGCGGCCGTCACTGTCGCCTGCAGGGCCAGCCGCGCCTGTGGATAACCCCCGGCGTCGACATGCAGCGCCGTCGCCTGATGGTGATCGCACCCCATGCCGATGATGCCGAGCTGGCGGCCTATGGCCTTTACAGCCAGGCCGACGAAGCCTGGGTGGTGACCTTGACCGCTGGCGAAATCGAAGCAGAACACTACCAGCAGATGGGCATGGGCAAGGCCGAGGCAGCACGGCTCAAGGGCCGCCTGCGCGCCTGGGACAGTATTGCCGTGCCGCGCTGGGCCGGGGTGCCAGAGGCGCGTTGCGTGCAATTAGGCTACTTCTGCCTGCAGCTGCCGGCCATGCAGGCAGCGCCCGATGTGCCGGCTGTTTCCCGTGAAGCCGAGATGGCCGATATCCGCCCGTTCCGTCGCTTCAACCCGTTGTCGTTGCCGGCTGACAGCGATGGCGCGCCCACCTGGCACAACCTGCTGGCTGACGTGCGTGCGCTGCTGGAGATGGCCCGGCCTGAAGTGCTGGTCCTGCCGCACCCGCAGCTGGACCCGCACCCTGATCACATCTGCGCCCATGTGGCCGTCATGCAGGCCCTTGAGGGCTTGGCGTGGCACCCGCAGACGCTGCTGTGCTATGCCAACCATCTGCACGACAACGACCGCTGGCCCATGGGCGATAGCGGCGATGGCGTGGCCTTGCCACCGCAACTGAGTGCCGGCCAGCCGTGGGCACCGTGCAGCCTGGTGCTGGACCTGCCAACGCAGCGCGACAAGGCGATGGCCCTGGGCATGATGCATGACCTGCAGCCTGCCGCGCCGTTCAAGCGCCGCTTGCGTCGGCTGTTGCAGCGCTGGCTGGCCGGGCGCCGGCCATCGCCTTACGGTGAGAATGAGTTCTTCCGCAAGGCCGTGCGCCGGCATGAACTGTTCTGGCGCCGTGAGCTGTAGACAATGCCCATGGTTGACCGCGAAGGCGCAGAGCGCCCAAGGAAAGCAATGAAAGTCTTATTTCTGGTGCAGAAAGAACAGCGGGCCATCCTCGATCGCCTGTACGACGGCGTCGCGGTCAACTGTGAGTGCGACCTGCGCTGGTTGACCAGCGATGACCAGCGCAACCTGCGCCGTTATTTCAAGCGCGAAGTGCAGGTCGAGCGCTACGACCGCATCGTGTTCTTCCTGCGCTTCAAGCAGGAAATACGTCAGGCCGCGTTCATCCGTACCGTGCCCAACCTGGTGATCCTCGAGCATGATGCCTACCAGAACTACATCCCCTGCAAGTACACCGGCAAGTTCAGCGCGCATTACCGCAAGCTGCCGTGGGCACGGGTGATCAGTTCCGGCTACATGGTCAGCGAGCGCTTGCGTCAGGAAGGGTTCGATGCGGTGTTCGTGCCCAAGGGTTATGACGAGCGCCTGCTCACGGACCAAGGGCTTGAGCGCGATATCGAACTGGCGTTCGTCGGCAGTACCAACAGTGTTGCCTACAGCGGGCGCAAGGCGTTGCTGGATGAATTGGGGCGGGTGGAAAACCTGGTGGTGACCCGCACCAAATCTGGCGAAGACTATTGCAACACGCTCAACCGGATCCGCTTCTTTGTCAGTGCCGATGTGGGCATGGGCGAGTACATGATCAAGAACTTCGAGGCCATGGCTTGCGGCTGCGTGTTGCTGGCGTTCGACCAGGGGGCCGAAGAAAATAGCGCCTTGGGCCTGCAGGATATGCACAACGTGGTGTTGTACGACAGCATCCCGACGCTCCAGGCGAAGCTGCGTACCCTGCGCGCCGATCCGGGCCTGGCCCGGCAAATTGCAGAAAATGGTCGGCATCTGGCGGTTTCCCGCTTCAGTTTCGCTGAAGTTGGCCGTAGCATCGTCGACCATATGCGCCCGGCACTCAGGCCGCACCCGCCCTTGTCCGTCTGGCAGAGGCTGCGGTTGACGCTGGGCATTTAACTAAAAGAGCTTTCGTGACCAGGGAGTGGCTGCGTAAAGTCTGTTGTCGCAACGCGGAGGGAGTCCGGTGCGCTTTTCAAATGATAGTGATGTCACGCTTGTCGTGACCAGCTGCGGTCGGTTCGATCTGCTCAAGGAAACCCTTGAGAGCTTCGATCGCTACAACACAGCGCCCATTCGCGAGGTCTTCATTACCGAGGACTCCGGTGACGACGCTGTTCACGGTGCCGTACCCGAGCACTGGAAGCCCCACTGCACGGTATTCGTCAACCGCCCCAAGCTTGGGCAGTTGGCCTCGATCGACCTGGCCTACAGCCATGTCAAGACGCCTTACATCTTTCATTGCGAGGACGACTGGCGCTTCTACCGCCAGGCCTTCGTCGAAGACTCCAGGGCGATCCTTGAGGCCAGCCCCCAGGTGCTGCAGGTCTGGTTGCGCAGCCATGCTCATGACCTGTCGATCCACAGCCCCTATATCCATCTGGGGGATCGGCAGGTCATCGCCGGGGTACCCTGCTATCCACTGCACTCCGAGAAAGCCGAGTGGCAGGCCTTTTCCCTGAATCCGGGGTTGCGTCGGCTGAGCGATTATCAGCGCTGTGCGCCCTTTGCCGGCTATGCGGGCGAGAAGGCGCTGTCGCGGCGTTACGCGCAATTGAACCTGACAGCGGTCACCCTGGAGGGAGACGCCGTCCTGCACACCGGCTTTGGTAGCCACGTCACCGTGCCTGAAGAAGTTCACCGCAAGGCCAAACGGCGTAATCGCGACCGGATCAAGCTGGCACTGACGCTGGTGATCGGCGCCTTGGCAGGCATGGGTATATCCATCTTCGTGCACTGATACCGCGCTCGGCGCAGCGCCTGGCCGGGGTTTGTAACGCCCTGCCAGGCGCTGGGGCTGAGGTTCAGCGTGCCAGCAGGGCCGCTTGGAAATCGGCGAGGGGGAAGCGGTCGCCCAGTTTCTCCCGTGCGATGTAACTCACCATGTGTTGCACGTTGCGTCGAACCATACGGGCAGACAGTGGTGGGCGCAAAAAGCGCATGTCGGCAACGTCGATCAAGCCCAGGTGCTGGTCGGGCGTGACCACCACATTGCCCAGGTGCAGGGAGCGGAAGTACACGCCGTTACGGTGCAACTGGCGGATCAGGGTGATCAGGCGGGGCAGGTAGATGTCCCAGCTGAAGCCTTCGTCCCGCGACATCTGCAGCAGTGTGCGCCCCGGCAACGGCCTGTACAGCACTGCGGTTCTGCCCGGCAGGTCCAGCTTGTGCTGGCTGATGACCTCGAGCGTAGGGATGCCCAGCTGTGCAAGGCGCGCAGCGTTGTCCACAAAGCGCTGGGAGTAGGGGCGCAGCAGCGCAGATGAAATCAGACGCTTGCGCCGAAAAACCTTGAGGAAGTTACCATCCTCAAGCAGGTAGACTTTGGCGCCATGGCTGTCTGCCTCCAGTATCTGGGCGCCAAGTGTCAGCTGATCGAAGTCGACCTGGGTGAGCCGAGAGCATTGCATGAGTTGAGCCTTGTCGTCTGGCGAGCAAAATGACCGGCAATAATGCCGAAAATAATCCTCCAGCACCATGTTGGTCTTTTTCGACCGACCAGGGGGCTTAAGCCGTATGAAAAAACCGGGCGCAGGTCGTGTGGGCCGTCGGCCCGGCATGTTGTTGCACCGCAGGCGTGCCGAAAATGACGCCTGTGGTAAAATTTCCGGTTCAACCTGAACAGCGAGCTCGATGATGGCCGAAACACCGCTACCGGCGGAGCACACCTCCAGCCTGAAGATCTACTTCCGGTTGCTGAGCTACGTGAAACCCTATATCGGCATTTTCCTGCTGAGTATCATCGGTTTCGTGATCTTTGCCTCTACCCAGCCAATGCTGGCCGGGATCCTCAAGTACTTTGTCGATGGCCTGAGCAACCCCGAAGCGGTGTTGTTCCCCAACGTCCCCTATTTGCGCGACCTGCAATTGCTGCAGGCGGTACCGCTGCTGATCATCCTGATCGCGGCCTGGCAGGGCCTGGGTTCGTTCCTCGGCAACTATTTCCTGGCCAAGGTTTCCCTCTCCCTGGTGCATGACCTGCGCGTGGAGTTGTTCAACAAGCTGCTGGTACTGCCCAACCGCTATTTCGACAACCACAACTCCGGGCACCTGATCTCACGCATCACCTTCAACGTGACCATGGTGACGGGGGCCGCCACCGATGCAATCAAGGTCGTGATCCGTGAAGGCCTGACGGTGGTCTTCCTGTTTGCCTACCTGCTTTGGATGAACTGGCACTTGACCCTGGTGATGGTCGCCATCCTGCCGGTGATCGCGGTGATGGTCAGCGTCGCCAGCAAGAAATTCCGTAAACAGAGCAAGAAGATCCAGGTGGCGATGGGCGACGTGACCCACGTGGCTTCCGAAACCATCCAGGGCTACCGTGTGGTGCGCAGCTTCGGCGGCGAGGCTTACGAGCAGCAGCGCTTCAGCCGTGCCAGCCAGAGCAACACCGACAAACAGTTGCGCATGACCAAGACGGGCGCCCTGTACACGCCCATGTTGCAGCTGGTGATCTACAGCGCCATGGCCGCGTTGATGTTCCTGGTGCTGTTCCTGCGGGGCGACTCGACCGCGGGCGATCTGGTGGCCTACATCACCGCCGCGGGCCTGCTGCCAAAGCCGATCCGCCAGCTTTCAGAAGTCAGCTCGACCATCCAGAAAGGCCTGGCCGGTGCTGAGAGCATCTTCGAGCAACTGGACGAGCAGCCCGAGATCGACCGCGGTACGATCGAGAAGGAGCGCCTGGCAGGTCGCCTCGAGGTACGCAACCTGAGCTTCACCTATCCGGGCACCGATCGCGAAGTGCTGAGCGACATCAGCTTCACCGCCGAGCCTGGGCAGATGATCGCGCTGGTCGGGCGCTCTGGTAGCGGCAAGTCCACGCTGGCGGCGCTGATTCCGCGCTTCTATCACCATGACCAAGGGCAGATCCTGCTCGATGGCGTAGAGATCGAAGACTACCGCCTGCGCAACCTGCGCCGGCACGTGTCGCAGGTGACCCAACATGTGACCCTGTTCAACGACACCGTGGCCAACAACATCGCCTACGGCGACCTGGCCGGCGCGCCGCGTGCGGACATCGAAGCGGCGGCTGCCGATGCCTATGCCAAGGAGTTCGTCGACAAGCTGCCCAAGGGCTTCGACACCGACGTGGGTGAAAACGGCGTGCTGCTGTCCGGTGGCCAGCGCCAGCGCCTGGCGATTGCCCGGGCCCTGTTGAAGAACGCGCCGCTGCTGATCCTCGACGAAGCGACTTCGGCACTGGACACCGAGTCCGAGCGTCATATCCAGGCTGCGCTGGACCATGTCATGCAGGGGCGCACCACGCTGGTGATCGCGCACCGCCTGTCGACCATCGAAAAAGCCGACCAGATCCTGGTGATGGACCAGGGCCGTCTGGTGGAGCGCGGCACCCATACCGAGCTGCTGGCAGCCAATGGCTATTATGCCCGCTTGCATGCCATGGGCTTGGACGAGCCGGCGAAGGCCGATATCACCTGAGTTGTCGTTGATCGGGGCCGTATGGCCCCGATTGTCACCGGAATTTTCCAGGGCCCGATCTGGCCATAAAGCCGTCGCTTACCCTGTGCTAATATCCTGCCCCTGTTCATTATTTCCATATGGGTTGCCCATGAAGTTGTCCCTGCCGCGTTTCGATCAAGCCCCGGTATTGGTGGTCGGCGATGTCATGCTGGACCGCTACTGGCATGGCGGTACTTCACGTATCTCGCCAGAAGCGCCAGTGCCGGTGGTGAAGGTCGATCAGATCGAGGATCGCCCCGGCGGCGCGGCCAACGTTGCCTTGAACATTGCCGCCCTCGGCGCTCCGGCGGCACTGATCGGCGTTACCGGCCAGGATGAAGCCGCCGACAGCCTGGCCAACAGCCTGCAGGCGGCGGGTGTGCGTTCGGTTTTCCAGCGCATTGCGCACCAGCCGACCATCGTCAAGCTGCGGGTCATGAGCCGGCACCAGCAGTTGCTGCGCATCGATTTCGAAGAGCCGTTCGCCACTGACCCGCTGTCGCTGGGCGCCGAAGTCGAAAGCCTGCTCGACGGTGTCAAAGTGCTGGTGTTGTCCGACTACGGCAAAGGCGCGCTGAAAAATCATCAGAGCCTGATCGAGGCCGCCCGTGCCAAGGGCATACCGGTACTGGCCGACCCCAAGGGCAAGGACTTCTCGATCTACCGCGGTGCCAGTCTGATCACGCCGAACCTCAGCGAGTTCGAGACCATCGTGGGCCGCTGCGCCGATGAGGCCGAGCTGGTCGCCAAAGGCCTGCAGCTGCTGCTGGACCTCGACCTGGGGGCGTTGCTGGTTACCCGTGGCGAGCACGGCATGACCCTGCTGCGCACCGGCCACCCGGCGCTGCACCTGCCGGCCCGTGCCCGCGAAGTGTTCGATGTGACCGGCGCTGGCGATACCGTGATTTCCACCCTGGCTGCAGCCATCGCAGCCGGTGAGGACCTGCCCCACGCGGTTGCCCTGGCCAACCTGGCGGCCGGCATCGTGGTCGGCAAACTGGGTACTGCAGCGATCAGTGCACCTGAGCTGCGTCGCGCGATCCAGCGCGAGGAGGGTTCCGAACGTGGCGTGCTGGGCCTGGAGCAACTGCTGCTGGCCATCGACGATGCGCGTGCGCACAAAGAGAAGATCGTGTTCACCAATGGTTGCTTCGACATCCTGCATGCAGGGCATGTGACGTACCTTGAGCAGGCGCGTGCCCAGGGTGATCGTCTTATCGTCGCGGTCAACGACGATGCCTCGGTAAGCCGTCTGAAGGGCCCTGGCCGCCCGATCAACAGTGTCGATCGGCGTATGGCCGTGCTGGCTGGGCTGGGCGCGGTGGACTGGGTCATCAGCTTCCCTGAAGGCACGCCGGAGAATCTGCTGAGCCAGGTGAAACCGGATGTGCTGGTCAAGGGCGGTGACTACGGTATCGACCAGGTGGTGGGTGCCGATATCGTCAAGGCCTACGGCGGCACAGTGAAGGTACTGGGGTTGGTCGAGAACAGCTCGACCACCGCAATCGTCGAAAAAATCCGCAAGAACTGACGTGCCCGGGGCCGCGCGGCGGCCCCGGATACTCATTTGTTCAGCGAGGTGCGCGCGCGCTCCAGCAGTGCCCGCGCCTTGTCGCCAAAGCGGCGCAGGTGTGACGCCTTCGCCGCTTTGCGCTCCACCAGCCCCTGCTGCTTCACCCAATCCTTCCAGCGTATCCGCTCGTCCGCGACCACCCACCCGTCCTGCTGGGCAAAGCTCTCCGCCAGGTAAAGCCCGCGGGTACTGGCCGGTACCAGTTCATCTTTCTTCAAGGTATACAGCTCGGCCAGTGGCTGACCATCCTGCACCGGCATCAGGTACAAGTCCGGCCGCTTACGGTTGAGCCGCGCGACCAGCTGATCGCCCTCCAAGCGTTCATCGACGTGGAAAAGGCTCAGCTTTTTCGCGTCCTTGGGCACTTGCAGGCGCATGTCGTAAATCAGTTGCAGCGATGCCGTAGGCAGGTGCACGTACGCCCGAGGGCGCTCCAACAACATCAGGTTGCCGCAATACACCGACCGGGCGGCACCTGATTCGGGGGTCAGCACGAACGGCAGCGCTTCCCGGTAGTGCAGCGCGGCAGCGTAAGGTGCAGGTAGCCAGGTGTCGTTGAAGCGACCACCCAGCCAGCCTTCCGGTGTTTCCAGCAGGCACTCTTCCGCCACTTCCTGGACCGCAGTGTGCAGCGGCAGATTGAGCTCCTGAGCCGGGACATACCCTGAAATCAATTTAAGCACCACATCGCCCCGGTCCTGGCGGCGCTGGCGCACCAGTACCCAGTAGTCACGGTGCTGCCAGTGCAGGGTCAGGCGTACCGAAACGCCGAGGTTGGCAAGCTCTGCGACGAAGCGCTGGTTATCGGGCAGCTCGATGGCCCGACGCCGTTGTTGCGTCTGGGCGAAGTTCAGCGGCATGCCGATGCTCTGGTAAACCAGGCTCTCGGGGGTGGCTTCGACATGCAGTGGCAGTGTTTTGAAGTTGCTCGGGTTCTTGCGGATCAGCGTACGCGGCACGAGGCTCCTCCTTGCGTCGGGTCAGTGTCCAGGCCCGGGGGTGGGGACAACTCAATGCTGGCCCAGGATACGGGCGACGGTGGCCACGTTGTGGGCCAGGTGCAACGGGTTGATAGTGCCGACGATAGCACTGCTGACGCCAGGGTGGGCGAACAACAGTTCGAAGCTGGCGTGTACCGGGTCGACACCGGGTGCAAGGCAGACATGCCCACTGGCCAAGGCCTTCTTCACCAGAATGGCTTTGCCGTGTTCGGCAGCGTAGTCCAGTACCGGTCGTTCTGCCTGCTCGTTGAGGTTGAAGGTGACCATGGCGCAGTCGCCTTGTTCGAGGGCCTTCAGCCCGCCGGCGACGGTCTTGCCCGACAGGCCGTAGCCGAGGATCTTGCCCTCCTGCTTGAGGGCGGCGAGGGTCTGGTAGACCTCTTGCTGCTCGAGAATTTCCAGGTCGTTGCCATCGGAGTGCACCAGCACCAGTTCGAGGCGGTCGGTCTCCAGCCGGCGCAGGCTGCGCTCTACTGAGAGGCGGGTGTGGGCTGCGCTGAAGTCGAAACGCGATTGGCCGCCTTCGAACTCTTCGCCCACCTTGCTGACGATCACCCATTCATCGCGCTGGCCGCGCAGCAGCGGCCCCAGGCGCTCTTCGCTGCGGCCGTAGGCCGGAGCCGTGTCGATCAGGTTGATACCCAGCTCGCGGGCCTGGGCCAGCAGCAGGCGCGCTTCGTCATCCCCGGGGATCGTGAACCCGGTGGGGTACTTCACGCCTTGGTCGCGGCCAAGCTTGACCGTACCCAGGCCCAGGGGGGAAACCTTGAAGCCTGTGCTGCCCAGCGGGCGGTGGAAGTCGTGCAGGGTTGGCAGGGTCATGGCAGCAGTCGCTCCCAGGCGGGGATGCCCAGTGGTGGGCGTGGCAGCCCGGCGAGCTCGGCCTGGGCGCTGGGGCGGATGCCGTCGCGCTGCAGGCTGGCCAGCACGCGGTCACTGAAGTCGGGGGCCAGGGCGAGCTTGGTCGGCCAGCCGACCATCAGCCGTTGCTGGTCGGCGAGGAACGCGTTGTCAGGCCGTACCAGGCCCGATTGCGCAGGTTCTGCGCGGTCCACGCGCAGGGTGGCCCAGCGCACCTGGCTTTGATCTACCCATGGCAAGAGCTGGCTGACCTCCTTCTGGGCTGCAGCAATCTGCGCCGCCGTGTCGCGGGCTACGCCATCGGCTTCAGCCAGGTCGCCGCCGAGGTACCAGACCCACTGGCCATCGGCCGCGGGGTGGGTGGTGATGGTGACGCGCGGCTTGGGCCCGCCGCCCAGGCAGTGGGCATACAGTGGTTTGAGGTTGGGGCCTTTGGCCATGACCATATGCAGCGGCCGTGTCTGCATGGCCGGTTGCTCAAGGCCCAAGGCGTGCAGCAGCCCCTCGGTGCCTGCACCAGCGCTGAGCACGATGCGCTGGGCGCGGATGTCACGGCCGTCCACGCGCAAGCCGGCCAGTGTTTCACCTTCATGCAGGCGTTCGATGTGCTCACCGGCGAGCAAGGAGTCGCCTGCCAGTTCAGCCAGGTTGGCCAGCAGGCTGGGAACGTCGACCACCAGTTCGGCCAGGCGATACACCTTGCCTTTGAAGGCGCGGTCCTGCAGTGCGGGGGGCAACTGGTCGCCCTTGACCTGGTCAACCCGGCCGCGCACGGCCTTGCTGGCGAAGAAGCTGGTGAGGTTGCCGGCCAGGGTACCCGGCGACCACAGGTAGTGGGCATCGGAAAGCAGGCGGGTGCGGCTCAGGTCCAGTTCGCCGCTGCCGGCCAGGGCCTCGCGCCAGCGCCGTGGCATGTCGGCGATGGCCTCCGAGGCGCCCGTCAACGCACCGTGCAGGGCGTACTTGGTGCCACCATGGATGATGCCCTGGGATTTGATGGTCTGTTCGCCGCCAAGGCTGGCGCGCTCCACCAGCACTGTCGAATAACCCAGGCTGCGCAGGCGGGCGTTGAGCCACAGGCCTGCGACCCCGGCGCCGACGATGAGCACGTCAGTGGAAATGGCAGATGGCATGGCGGTACCTCGAATTCTGGGACAGCTGGCAAGTATACAGGCTATGCCTGGGTTGGCTCATCGCCGACCGGCCCCATCAATGCCCGGCAGTCTTGGAAAACAACTGGATCACCACCACGCCGCCGACGATCATTGCCATCCCCAGCATCGCCGGCACATCGAGTTTCTGGCCATAGATCACCAGCGCCGCCACGCTGATCAGCACGATCCCCAGCCCCGACCAGACCGCATAGGCGATGCCTACCGGAATGCTGCGCACCACCAGGGTCAGCATCCAGAAGGCGATTGCGTAGCCGACCACCATCAGCAGCAGTGGCAATGGCGTGCTCAGGCCTTTCACTGCCTTCATGGAGGCTGTGGCGATGACTTCGGCAACGATAGCGATGGCGAGGTAGGTGTAGGCGTTCATGGTTCGATCCTCCGGTTCTGGTCCGGCATTCTAGAGGGTCCCAGGATGCGGTAAAGTCATTACCTATCACCCCAGGAGATAGGTTGATGGCCGAGCAGTGGAACCTTGAGCAGTTGCGAACCTTTGCGCGTGTCGTCGAACTGCGCTCCTTTTCTGCCGTTGCCCGCGAGCAGGGCAAAGCGCAATCCGCCGTCAGCACTGCCATTGCCATGCTCGAAGCGGACCTGGGCGTCACGTTGTTCGAGCGCAGCAGCGGCCGCCAGCCCAGGCTGACCGAAAACGGCACTGCGCTGCTGGAGGATGCCCGCGAACTGCTGCGCCAGTGCGAACGGCTCGATGGCCGGGCCCTGGCCCTGATGCGTGGCCAGGAAGCGTTGCTGCGGGTGGCGCAGGATGAAGCCATGCCGTATCAACCGGTGATCGACAGCCTCGACGAACTGGCCAGCCATTACCCTTTTCTGGAAGTTCAACTGGCCAGCGGTGCCCAAGGTGATGTGGCGCGCAAGCTGGTGGAGCGGCGTGCAGACCTGGGTTTGTTTTTCCACCATGAAAGCATGCCTGTCTCACTGGAGCGACGTGCACTGGGCAGCGTGGAGATGGTCACGGTGTGCGCGGTGGACCATCCATTGGCGCGGGAACGCCGCGTGACACGCCAGCAGCTGGCACGTTACCGCCAGTTGCTGATCACCCCACAGCAAAGTGGCTACCCCGGCGGCGAAGCGATCAGCCCGCAGGTATGGCGCGCCGACAGCTTCTACGCCATGGCCGAGCTGCTGATGCGAGGGCTGGGCTGGGCGTGGCTGCCGCGCCATGTGGTGCAATACCCGACCTACCAGGCGCATATGGTCGAGCTCGCCAGCGAATGGCGGCCACCGGCCTTGGTCGTCGAACTGGCCTGGCGCCGTGACGAACCACTGGGGCCCGCCGCGCAGTGGCTGGCCGAGCGCTTTGCGGTGCACTTGCGCGCGATCGGGTAAACTTCGCCGCCATGAACAGAACTCTCTATACCCTGTTGTTCCACCTGGGCCTGCCGCTGGTCGCGCTGCGCCTTTACCTGCGTGCACGCAAGGCTCCGGCCTACCGCCAGCGTATCGGCGAACGCTTCGCCCGCAACCTGCCGGCGATGCGCCAGGGTGGCATCTGGGTTCATGCCGTTTCGGTCGGTGAAAGCATTGCCGCCGCGCCTATGGTGCGCGCGTTGCTCAAGGCTTACCCGGACCTGCCGGTCACCCTCACCTGCATGACCCCCACCGGCTCCGAGCGCATTCGCGCGCTCTTCGCCGATGAACCACGCATCCAGCATTGCTACCTGCCTTATGACCTGCCGTGGGCGGCGGGGCGTTTTCTCGACCATGTGCGCCCGCAGCTGGGCATCATCATGGAAACCGAGCTATGGCCCAACCATATTCACCAATGTGCCAAGCGGGGCATTCCGGTCGCGCTGGCCAATGCCCGGTTGTCCGAGCGTTCCGCCCGGGGCTATGCGCGGTTTGCCAGGCTTACCCGGCCGATGCTCGCCGAGATGAGCCTGATTGCGGTGCAGACCGAAACCGAGGCGCAACGCTTTCGCGACTTGGGTGCCCGCCCTGAGTGCGTGCAGGTCACCGGTTCGATCAAGTTCGACCTGAAGGTCGATGATCAGCTGTTGCCGCGTGCCAGGGCACTGCGTGAGCAGTGGGGCGCGGGGGAGCGGCCGGTGTGGATTGCGGCCAGTACCCATGAGGGTGAGGACGCACTGATCCTGCAGGCTCATCAACAATTACTGCAGGTGCATGGCGACGCGCTGCTGGTCCTGGTGCCGCGCCACCCCGAGCGTTTCGATGCAGTGCACGCCTTGTGCAGCGCGCAGTTCGCTACCGTTCGCCGTTCTGCCGCGACTGCGGTCGATGCCCAGACCCGCGTGTTGCTCGGCGATACCATGGGCGAGCTGCTGTTCCTCTACGCATTGGCCGACATCGCTTTCGTCGGTGGCAGCTTGGTCGCCACTGGCGGCCACAACCCACTGGAGCCGGCAGCGCTGGCGCTGCCAGTGATCATGGGGCCGCATGTGTTCAACTTCCTCGAAATCAGCGCGATGTTGCGTGATGCCGGGGCGCTGCAGCAGGTGGACGATGCCCAAGGGTTGGCGGTGGTCGTGCGGCAGTTGATCGAGCTGCCGCAGGATGCCCGGCGCATGGGTGAGGCGGGCAGGGCGGTGATGCAGGCCAATCAGGGCGCCTTGCAGCGCTTGCTGGAGGGGCTGGGGCGGTTGATCCGCTGAACCGCGCCTGGTGTTTCTCTAGTAGAAAAGCCGCGGTTCGGAGGAGTCCAGTAAGCTTGCGAGTTTGGTCAAGGCGAAACTCAACTCGGCACGGCTTGGCGTCATCAGGGCGATGCGCACGCCACTGCTGGCTGGGCTGCGCTCAGGCTGGAACTGGCTGCCGCTGACCACGGTTACCCCATTGTTGCGCGCCAGGTTGGCGAACTCATCGCTGGTCCATGGCTCCGGCAGTTCCAGCCAGATATGAAAACTGTTCGGCTGGCTGCGCACCTTGTACCTGCCGAGGATTTCCAGCGCCATCAACTGGCGTGCGGCGGCTTCTTCCTGCTGCACTCGCACCAGTTGTTCAGCCATACCGCTGTTGATCAGGTTGCTGGCCAACTGGGCCATCAGCGGGGACGGCATCCAGACGCTGCTGCGCACCATCGACGACAACCGTGAAAGCGTTTGTGGCGGCGCGTAGAGGTAGCCGATACGCAGGGCCGGCAGCACGCTCTTGGACAGGCTGGTCAGGTACACCGAGCGCTCAGGTGCGTAGGCGGCCAAGGGTTTGTAGTCAGGTGCCGGCTCGAGGAAACCGTAGATATCGTCATCCACGATGAACAGGTCGAATTCGCGGGCAATCTGGGCGATAGCCTCGCGACGCGCGTGCGGCATCACCGAGTTGGTGGGGTTCTGGTGGGTGGTCACACATACCAGCAGCGAAGGGCGGTGCTCCAGGCAGGCAGCCCGCAAAGCCTCGGGAATCAGGCCGTGCTCGTCCATGGCGACCCCGCGCAAGCGGCGGCCCATGCTGTGGGCCAGGGAAATGATGCCGGGGTAGCAAAGCGACTCGCACAGGATCACATCATCGCTTTTTGACAGGCTGCTGATGGCCACCAACAGGCCGTGCTGGGCGCCGGAGGTCAGCACCACCTGTTGCGGGCGAGCTTCGGGCAACCAGCGCTGGATCCATGTGGCGCCAGCCTGCTTGTGCGTTGCATGGCCACCGTCGGTAACGTAGTCGAGCACCTGGTCCAGGTCGGGGGATGCCGCCAGCTCGGTGATTGCTCCGCGCAGCCAGTCGGCCATGTGCGCATCGTTGGGCTTGATGATCGACAGGTCGATCTGGCCGCTTTCCTGCTTGAACGGTGCGGGCCGCGAGGTGGCGGTGGGGGCAGGCGCCGGCCGTTGCTGCAGGACGAAAGTCCCGCGACCAACCTCACCCACCACCAGGCCCCGCTTGGCCGCTTCGTCATAGGCTCGGCCAATGGTGCCAGGGGTCACGTGCAGTGCCTCGGCGAGGTCCTTGAGTGTTGGCAGGCGGTCGCCCGGCGACAGCCAGCCGTTGCCTATGTCCTGCTCAAGCGCATCGGCAATCATCAGGTAGACCGGCTGCGCCAGGTCGCTGTAGTGAGGAACCCACATGGAAATGGCACCAGAATCTGCAAGAGCGCGGAAGCCTAGCACGAAAGTCAGGATCGGAGTAATCGGGTTTTTACGCTGTAAATTGCCTCTATTGATATGACTTCGAGGGTCGTCTCGGTCGGTCCACCAGGCCCCGCTTGAGCACTGGCGTGGGTGTGATCAATGGGTGCTACGAAGAAATCTTTTGAAATCAATGAGTTGATTAGATCGACTCAATCATGATGGCAATCGGCCAATGAAATAAATTGAATCGATTCTATTTTTGTAATTACAATGATTGAGTCGATGCAATGCGGCGATGCCTGGAGCGGTATCGCCCTTTCACATCGCCCAGCTGTGAACGGATTCAAAAAAAACAAAGACTGCCGCCTCTGCCCGGCTTGGCACGACACCGAATGGTCAATGGAATAGCACCCGAAATGGAAAGCGCACACCTGCAACAAGCAGCCGAGCCTCAGACGTCACTGGAAATCCGCCTGCCCTGGGTTGTCTCCAGCGCCTGGCAAACCTTGCTCAACAACACCCCGCTCGACTTCGAAACCAGCAAAGAGCTTTACCCGCAACTCAAGGAGCAGGCGCAAGAGGTATTGGGCAAAGCGCTGTGCCAGCAGATACGGGGTTTCGTTGAAGATCCGCAACTGACCAGCATGATCGTGCGCAACTGCCCACGCGATCGCGATGTACCGCCTACCCCTTATTCCGGTGTGCTCAGCCCACGCAGCACGCCAATTGCCTGCCTGGTCAGCCTGACCATGCAGCACCTGATGGGTATTCACCCGGTTGTCTACGAGGGTGAAAATGACGGTCGGCTGTTTCGCCACGTAATCCCGGCCCGTACCTCCTCCAGTCACAAGAGCTCGCATGGCTCGCGGCTGCGGTTTTCCTACCATGTCGACAATCCCGACCTGCCATTGTCTTCCGAGCCGCTGGGGACCGTGTCCTGCTGCCCGGAATACCTGTCGTTCTTCGGCATGCGCTGCGACCCCCGTATCAGCACCACCTTGGTCAACCTTGATGCCGTGATCGCAGCGCTACCCTTGGCGACCGTGCGCGAACTTTGCGACGCGCAATTTGAAATCCGCCGCCCTGACTCGTTCACCGGTAACCGCCGCTGCACTGCCGAGCTGCCGGTGCTGGTGCGTGGCCATTCAGGCGAGTGGTTGTGCCGCTTCGACAGCGAGAACACCCACGGCCTGAACCTGCGCGCCGAGCAGGCCCTGGCCACCCTGCGCGGGTTGTTGGAGACCCGGCGTTTCGATGAGCCGCACCTGCTGCTGCCAGGCGATTTCATGATCTTCAAGAACCAGCGTGTGCTGCATGCCCGCGATGGTTTCGAACCCCAGAACGACGGCGCTGACCGTTGGCTGCTGCGGGTGTTCGCGGTCAACGACCTGAACCGGGTGCGCTTCGCCCGGGCCGACCACCTGTACGAAGTGCTCTCCTGATTTCTCTTCATTCATCGACGGAATTACTGCTATGGAACTGTTAGGCGCTTACTGGGCGGAACACTGGCTGCTGGCGATCCTGCTGCTGGGCGCCATTGCCTTTGTCGCGGGCTTCGTGGACAGCATTGCCGGGGGCGGCGGGTTGTTTCTGGTACCAGGGTTTCTGCTGGTGGGCATGCCGCCTCAGGTAGCGTTGGGGCAGGAGAAACTGGTCAGTACGCTGGGCACACTGGCGGCCATCCGCAACTTCCTGGCCAACAGCAAGATGGTCTGGCAGGTGGCACTGGTCGGCGTGCCTTTCTCACTGCTCGGCGCCTACCTGGGGGCGCACCTGATCGTGTCGATCTCTCAGGAAACCGTGGGCAAGATCATTCTGGCGTTGATCCCTTTCGGCATCCTGATCTTCCTCACCCCCAAGGACCGCCCGATAGAGGAGCGGGCGCTGTCGACGCGGATGCTCTACACCGTCGTGCCATTGACCTGCCTGGCCATCGGCTTCTACGACGGCTTCTTCGGCCCAGGCACGGGCAGCATGTTCATCATCGCCTTCCACTACCTGCTGCGTATGGACCTGGTTTCCAGTTCGGCCAACTCCAAGACGTTCAACTTCGCCTCCAACATCGGTGCGCTGGTCGCATTCATCATGGCCGGCAAGGTGGTCTACCTGCTGGCGCTGCCCCTGGTGGCTTGCAACATCCTCGGCAATCACATGGGCAGTGCTCTGGCGCTGCGCAAAGGCAACGACGTGGTGCGCAAGGCGCTGGTGTTTTCGATGTTGTGCCTGTTCACCAGCCTTGGCGTGAAATACCTGGTCTGACATTACCTTCTGGGAGACAAACCTGATGAAAACTGCATTCGTAACCGGCGCCTCCTCAGGCTTTGGCCGGGCCATATGCGCCACCCTGGTTGCCAAGGGCTACCGCGTGATCGGGGGCGCCCGCCGTATGGAAAAGCTGCAGGCGCTGGAGCAAGCGCTTGGCGACAACTTCATTCCACTGGCGCTTGATGTGACTGATGGGCAGTCGATCAGCGCAGCGGTGGCGCAGATCAACGAAGCTGCACCGGGCATCGATGTGCTGGTCAACAACGCAGGATTGGCGCTGGGTATCGAGCGGGCCCAGGCCTGCAGCGCCGAGAACTGGCAGCGCATGATCGACACCAACATTACCGGGCTGGCCATGGTCACCCATGCGGTACTGCCGCAGATGGTGCAGGCCGACAGCGGCATGATCATCAACATCGGTTCGATTGCCGGCACCTATCCCTACCCGGGCGGCAACGTCTATGGTGCGAGCAAGGCGTTCGTGCGGCAGTTCAGCCTGAACCTGCGCGCCGATCTGGCAGGGACCCGCGTGCGGGTCAGCAACATCGAGCCAGGGCTGTGTTCCGGGACCGATTTTTCCGTGGTGCGCCTGAACGGCGACCTCAATGCGGTGGATGCCTTGTACCGTGACGTGCAGGCGATCCTGCCCGAAGACATTGCCGCCACGGTTGCGTGGATCGCTGAGCAGCCGCCCCACGTGAACATCAACACCCTCGAAATCATGCCGGTGGCGCAGAGCAGTGCGGCCTTGAATGTGGCGCGCAATCTGCCGCCTTGCTGATTACGGTCAATCGCACTTTTGGCATTCTTGGCTAGTCTTAACGGTTGGCGGCATCACTTTGCCGCTACCGTGATGACCCGAGGCGTCGGCAAAGCCCCGAGCGCCCGAAACCTGATCAGGAGTGCACGATGGACCTCAACCGTCGGCAATTCTTCAAGGTCGCCGCTGTCGGCCTTGGAGGCTCGAGCCTGGCGGCGTTGGGCATGGCCCCGACGCCGGCCTTCGCCGAGCAGGTGCGCCACTTCAAGCTGGCGCACACCAAGGAAACCCGCAACACCTGCCCCTACTGCTCGGTCGGCTGCGGCCTGATCCTTTACAGCCAGGGCGATGCGGGCAAGAACGTCAAACAGAACATCATCCATATCGAAGGCGACGCCGACCATCCGGTCAACCGCGGCACCCTGTGCCCGAAAGGCGCCGGTCTGCTGGACTTCATCCACAGTGAGAGCCGCCTCAAGTACCCCGAAGTGCGCAAGGCGGGTAGCAAGGAGTGGGTGCGGGTGAGCTGGGACGAGGCACTCGACCGCGTTGCCGAACTGATGAAGCAGGACCGCGACGCCAACTTCATCGAAAAGAACGACCAAGGGCAAACCGTCAACCGCTGGGTTACCACCGGTTTTCTCGCTGCCTCCGCCGCCTCCAGCGAGGCCGGCTACCTGACCCACAAGGTCATCCGCGCAACCGGCATGCTGGGGTTCGATAACCAGGCACGTGTCTGACATGGCCCGACGGTGGCAAGTCTTGCCCCGACGTATGGCCGTGGCGCCATGACCAACCACTGGTCAGATATCGCCAACGCGAATCTGGTCCTGGTGATGGGTGGCAACGCAGCAGAAGCGCACCCGTGCGGCTTCAAGTGGGTGACCGAGGCCAAGGCGCACAACAAGGCGCGGCTGATCGTGGTCGACCCGCGGTTTACCCGTACCGCCTCGGTGGCGGACTACTACGCGCCGATTCGTACCGGCAGCGATATCGCCTTCATGGGCGGGCTGATCAATTACCTGCTGAGCACTGACAAGATCCAGCACGAGTACGTGCGCAACTACACCGACGTGTCGTTCATCGTCAAAGAAAGCTATGGCTTCGAAGACGGGCTGTTCAGCGGCTACGACGCGGCCAAGCGTGTGTATGCCGACAAGTCCGGTTGGGGTTACGAACTGGGCGAAGACGGTTTCGCCAAGGTCGACCCGACCCTGCAGCACCCGCGTTGCGTGTTCCAGTTGATGAAGCAGCATTACAGCCGCTATACCCCGGAACTGGCGAGCATGACCTGTGGCATGCCGCAGGACGCCATGATGAAGATCTGGGAAGAAATCGCCACCTGCTCGGTACCGGGCAAGACCATGACGATTCTCTATGCACTGGGCTGGACGCAGCATTCGATCGGCGCTCAGATCATCCGCAGTGCGGCCATGGTCCAGTTGCTGCTGGGTAACGTCGGCATGCCGGGTGGCGGGGTCAATGCCTTGCGCGGGCATTCCAACATCCAGGGGTTGACCGACCTTGGCTTGCTCTCCAACTCACTACCGGGCTACTTGAGCCTGCCTGGCGATGCCGAGCAGGACTATGCCGCCTACATTGACAAGCGGGCTTCCAAGCCGCTGCGCCCTGGGCAGCTGTCCTATTGGCAGAACTACGGCAAGTTCCATGTCAGCCTGATGAAGGCCTGGTATGGCGCCAATGCCACGGCAGACAACAACTGGGGTTACGACTGGTTGCCCAAGCTCGATGTGCCGGCCTATGACGTGCTGCGCATGTTCGAAATGATGGGCCAAGGCAAGGTCAACGGTTACATCTGCCAAGGTTTCAACCCTATCGCCGCATTGCCCGACAAGAACCGCGTGACCGCGGCCTTGGGCAAGCTCAAGTGGCTGGTGGTCATGGACCCGCTGGCCACCGAGACCTCGGAGTTCTGGCGTAATGCCGGGCCCTTCAATGACGTCGACACGGCCAATATCCAGACCGAAGTGATCCGCCTGCCCACCACCTGTTTCGCCGAGGAAGATGGGTCGCTGGTCAACAGCAGCCGCTGGCTGCAGTGGCACTGGAAGGGCGCCGACGGCCCGGGCGAGACCCGCACCGACGTGCAGATCATGAGCGAGTTGTTCCTGCGCATGCGCCAGCGCTACCAGACCGAGGGCGGCACTTACCCTGACCCGATCATCAACATCAGTTGGCCCTACAAGCTGGCACACGAGCCGTCACCGGAGGAACTGGCCAAGGAAATGAACGGCTGGGCGGTCACTGATGTGACCGATCCGACCGGTACGCTGATCAAGGCCGGGCAACAGTTGGCAGGCTTCGGCCAGCTCAAGGACGACGGCAGCACAGCGTCCGGCTGCTGGATCTTCGCCGGCTGCTGGACCGAGCAGGGCAACCAGATGGCCCGGCGTGACAACAGTGACCCGTACGGCATGCATCAGGCGCAGAACTGGGCCTGGGCCTGGCCGGCCAACCGCCGCATCTTGTACAACCGTGCCTCCAGCGACCTGCAAGGCAAGCCATGGGACCCGGAGAAAAAGCGCCTGGTATGGTGGAACGGCAAGGCCTGGACCGGCACCGACGTGCCCGACTTCAAGGTCGATTCGCCACCGGAAGCGGGCATGAACCCGTTCATCATGAACCCCGAGGGCGTCGCACGGTTCTTTGCCATCGACAAGATGGCCGAAGGGCCATTCCCCGAGCACTATGAGCCGTTCGAGACGCCGATCGGCATCAACCCACTGCACCCGAAGAACAACAAGGCCACCAGCAACCCGGCCGGGCGGATCTTCGATTCGGTGTGGGACACCCTCGGCAAGCACGACGAATTCCCCTATGCGGCAACGACCTACCGTTTGACCGAGCACTTCCACTTCTGGAGCAAACACTGCCGGCTCAACGCCATTGCCCAGCCCGAGCAGTTCGTCGAGATCGGTGAGGTGCTGGCCAACGAGAAGGGCATCAAGGCAGGGGACCGCGTGCGGGTGTCGAGCAAGCGCGGGCATATCGAAGCGGTGGCGGTGGTGACCAAGCGGATTCGCCCGCTGCAGGTCAACAACCAGACCGTGCACCAGGTCGGCATCCCCTTGCACTGGGGCTTCACCGGCGCGACGCGGCACGGTTACCTGACCAACACCTTGGTGCCCTTCCTTGGTGACGGCAACACGCAGACGCCGGAGTCCAAGTCGTTCCTCGTCAAAGTGGAGAAAATCTGATGGCCAGCCAAGACATCATTGCCCGCTCGGCCACCACCACCGTCCCCCCTTCGGTACGCCAGCAACAGGAAGTCGCCAAGCTGATCGACACCACCAAATGCATCGGCTGCAAAGCGTGCCAGGTGGCGTGTTCGGAGTGGAACGAGCTGCGTGACGAGGTGGGCCATAACCACGGCACCTACGACAACCCCCAGGACCTGACGGCCGAGACCTGGACCCTGATGCGCTTCACCGAACACGAGCGCGACGATGGCAACCTGGAGTGGCTGATCCGCAAGGACGGCTGCATGCACTGCGCCGAGCCAGGTTGCCTGAAGGCCTGCCCCAGCCCGGGAGCGATCATCAAGCACGCCAACGGCATCGTCGATTTCAATCAGGACCACTGCATCGGCTGTGGCTATTGCATCACTGGCTGCCCGTTCAACATTCCGCGCATCTCGCAGAAAGACCACAAGGCCTACAAGTGCTCGCTGTGTTCCGACCGCGTGAGCGTGGGCCTGGAGCCTGCCTGCGTGAAAACCTGCCCGACCGGCGCGATCGTCTTCGGCAGCAAGGACGAAATGAAGGTGCATGCTGCCGAACGCATCGTCGACCTCAAATCGCGTGGCTACGACAACGCCGGGCTCTACGACCCGGACGGCGTCGGCGGCACGCACGTGATGTATGTATTGCACCATGCCGATACGCCCAGGCTGTATGCCGGCCTGCCGGACCAGCCGGTGATCAGCCCACTGGTAGGCTTGTGGAAGGGCATCACCAAGCCCCTAGCGCTGCTGGCGATGGGCGCAGCGGTGCTGGCCGGGTTCTTCCACTATGTGCGGGTTGGCCCGCAGCGGGTCGAGGAGGACGAACACCCCAACCCCGCGCCACCTGATGACAGCGTGCACCAGGTGGACCCCGCGGTGCATGTCTATGATCCGAAGCAGCCCGGTGGGCAAGGGGAGCAGCGGCCATGAACGACGAAAAACCCATATTGCGCTACAACGCCAACGAGCGCACCAACCACTGGATCGTCGCCCTCCTGTTCGTGCTGGCCGGGCTTTCCGGGCTGGCGCTGTTCCATCCGGCGCTGTTCTGGCTCAGCCATCTGTTCGGCGGGGGGCCGTGGACACGGATCTTGCACCCCTTCATCGGGGTGGCCATGTTCGTGTTCTTTCTGTTCCTGGTGGTGCGTTTCTGGCGCGCCAACTTCATCACTGCCAACGACCGCCTGTGGCTGCGCCGCATCGACCGGGTGATGCTCAACAAAGAGGAGGGTGTGCCGCCGATCGGCAAGTACAACGCTGGCCAGAAGCTGCTGTTCTGGACGCTGTTGGTGTGCATGCTGGTGTTGCTGCTCAGCGGCCTGGTGATCTGGCGCGCGTATTTCAGCCATTTCTTCGACATCGGTTCGATCCGCCTGGCGTCGTTGGCCCATGCGCTGGCGGGCTTCGTGCTGATACTCAGCATCATCGTGCACATCTACGCCGGTATCTGGATCAAGGGCTCGATCGGCGCCATGCTGCATGGCTGGGTCAGCCGCGCCTGGGCACGCAAGCACCATCAGTTGTGGTACCGCGAAGTGACCGGCGACAAGACGCCGAGTGATCATGGACGTAAAGAAGGATGAAGGCTTGAGCACGATACTCGAACCGGGGCAGATCGAAGCGTCGGCGGTGATGCCGCCGTTCTTGCACCTGCCGCCCGCCAACCTGTTCGAACTGCGCGCCGTGCGCCTCGAGCAGCTCGCTGCAGGGCATGCCCTTGGCGACTATTTGCGTCTGGTCGCACGGCTGTGTCGCATTCAGCAGCAGCTTGTGGATAACCCGCCTGGTGGTTTGCCCGTGGCCGATGACCGGCAGCGCCTGTGCATAAGTCATGGCTTGCCACCCCTGGCAGCCGATGGCCTGGTGCGCGAGGGGGCGTGGCTGGTGTGGTTGCAGGCGCTGCTCGACCGGTTCGACGATGAGGCCGATGGCCCTTTGGCGGCAGCCTTGCAGGCACTGCGCGGCAGTGACGACAGCCAGCGCAAAGGCTGGGGGGCCGCATTACTGGCAGGGCAGTACGACGCTGTGCCCGTAGCTTTGGTGCCGTTTCTGGGGGGCGCGCTGCAGGCGGCGTGGTCCAGCTGGTTGCTGGGGCTACCGTCACCTGAGCTCAAGCCGTCGGGCAGCCAGGCCCAGTGCCCGGCCTGTGGTTCGCCGGCCATGGCCGGGGTGGTACGTAACCGTGGCAAGCACAACGGCCTGCGTTATCTGGCGTGCTCGTTGTGTGCCTGCGAATGGCATGTGGTGCGGGTCAAGTGCGTGTACTGCGAGGCGAGCAAGGGTTTGCGCTATACCAGCCTGGAGGATGACCGCCATGCGCCGGGCAAGGCGCCGCTGCGGGCTGAATGCTGCCCGGGGTGCAATACCTACCTGAAGCAGAATTATCTTGAGAACGACGCTGCTGCCGAGCCGTTGGCCGATGATCTGGCCAGCCTGGCACTGGATATCCGCTTGGACGAGGAGGGCTTTCATCGGCTGGCGCCCAACCTGATGCTGGCGCCGGGTGGTGGGTGAGTGTCTACACTGCACAATTGAGTTGCCCTCATCGCCGGCAAGCCGGCTCCCACCAAGCGCCGGCTTGCCGGCGATGAGGGCCGAACAGACAATGGATAAGGTAGTACCTGATGTCTTCAAGCCTCGCCAGCAACACGCCACGGCTCCCGTCCATCGACACCCTGCTACGCCACCCGGCCTGCCTCCCGCTGATCGAGCGCCATGGCCGCGACGCCGTGCTCGCTACCCTGCGCCAACTGCTCGACGACCTACGCGAACCTGTTCGCAACGGCCAACTCGGCACTGCCGAACTGGGCGCTGAAATCCTCCTGGGCCGCAGCGGCGAGCGCCTGGCGGCCCAGCAGCGCAGCCAGGTACGCCGCGTCTTCAACCTCACCGGCACGGTACTGCACACCAACCTGGGTCGTGCCCTGTTGCCGGAGGAAGCCGTTGCAGCCATGCAGACCGCCGCCCGCCATCCGCTCAACCTGGAGTTCGACCTTGCCACCGGCAAGCGTGGCGACCGAGACGATCTCATCGAAGGGCTGATCCGCGAGCTGACCGGCGCCGAAGCGGTCACCGTGGTCAACAACAATGCTGCCGCCGTGCTGCTTGCACTCAACAGCCTGGGCGCGCGCAAGGAGGGCATCATCTCCCGCGGGGAGCTGATCGAGATCGGTGGCGCCTTTCGCATTCCCGACATCATGGCCCGTGCCGGTGTACGCCTGCACGAGGTCGGCACCACCAACCGCACCCATGCCCGCGATTACGAAGCTGCCATCGGCCCGCGTACCGGCTTGTTGATGCGGGTGCATTGCAGCAACTACAGCATCCAGGGCTTCACCACCCAGGTGCCCACCGCAGAGCTTGCACGTATCGCTCACCTGCATGAGCTGCCACTGCTCGAAGACTTGGGCAGCGGCAGTCTGCTCGACCTGACCCGCTGGGGCCTGCCCGCCGAACCGACTGTGCGCCAGGCCCTGGCCGATGGCGCGGATATCGTGACCTTCAGCGGTGACAAGCTGCTGGGCGGCCCGCAGGCCGGGATCATCGTCGGGCGCAAGGACCTGATCGCCAGGATCAAGAAAAACCCGCTCAAACGTGCCCTGCGCGTCGACAAGATCACCCTCGCGGCCCTCGAAGCCGTGCTGGCGTTGTACCGCAACCCGGACAGGCTGGCCGAGCGCTTGCCCAGCCTGCGCCTGTTGACCCGCACCCAGGCTGAGATCCACGCCCAGGCCGAGCGCCTGGCACCCGAGCTCAAAGCCCGTCTAGGGGGGCAATGGGCGGTCAGCGTCGAGCCCGCGCTCGGCATGATCGGCAGCGGCAGCCAGCCGGTCGCCCGCCTGCCCAGCGCCGCGCTGTGCCTGCGCCCACAGGTGTCGAAGAAATTGCGCGGGCGCAGCCTGCATGTGCTGGAACGCGCCTTGCGCGATCTTGCGGTGCCGGTACTTGGCCGTATCGACGATGATGCGTTGTGGCTCGACCTGCGCCAACTGGACGACGAAGCCCAGTGGTTGGCGCAGTTACCGGCCCTGCAGCTGGGGCCGGTGCAGTGATCGTTGGGACTGCCGGCCACATCGACCACGGCAAGACTGCATTGCTCCAGGCCCTGACCGGGCAGGCCGGCGATCACCGCCAGGAAGAACGCGAGCGCGGCATGACCATCGACCTGGGCTATCGCTATGCCGCCCTCGCTGAAGGCGCGCCACTGACGGGCTTCATCGATGTGCCCGGCCACGAGCGTTTCATCCACAACATGCTTGCCGGCGCCCATGGTATCGATCTGGTGTTGCTGGTGGTGGCTGCCGATGACGGCGTCATGCCGCAGACCCGTGAGCACCTGGCGATCATCGAGTTGCTGGGCATCCCCCAGGCACTGGTGGCAATCAGCAAGTGCGACCGGGTCGCGCCGGCGCGCGTGGCCGAGGTACAGGCGCAGATTGCGCAACTGCTGGCGCCCGGGCCTTATGCCGGGGCGGCGCAGTTCCCGCTGTCGAGTGTCACCGGCAAGGGGGTCGAGGCGCTGCGTGATGCTGTGCTGGCGGCGGGCGAGCGCTTGAAGCGGCGCAGCGTGCGTGGGGGCTTTCGCTTGGCTATCGACCGCGTCTTCGCGGTCACCGGGGCTGGCCTGGTGGTCACCGGTACGGCGCTGGCTGGGCGTGTCAGCGCGGGTGATACGTTGTTGCTGGGCAAGGCCGGTAAAGCCGTGCGCGTACGCGGTCTGCATGCGCAGAACCAGGCCGCGCTGGTGGCTGAAGCCGGGCAGCGTGTGGCACTGAACATTGCAGCCGAGCGGCTCGCCATGGAGCAGGTGCGCCGTGGCGACTGGCTGGTATCGCAGTGGCTGCACGCGCCCAGCACACGGGTGGACATCGAACTGCAACTGCTCGCCGGGGAAGCCCGTCCCTTCGAACATTTCAGTGCCGTGCACGTACATCTGGGCACCCAGGACGTCACCGCGCGGGTCGCCCTGCTCGAAGGCGAGCGCCTGCCTGCAGGCCAGCGTATGTTCGCCCAATTGTTGCTCAATGCGCCGCTGCAAGCCGTGCACGGCGACCGCCTGGTGCTGCGCGACCAGCGTGCCCAGCGCACGCTCGGCGGCGGTACGGTGCTGGACCCGTTCGCCCCGAGCCGGCAGCGTCGCAGCGAGGCGCGCTTGCGCCAGTTGAAGGTGCTGCGTGATGCCGAGGGGCTGGAGCAGGCCCTGATGGCCTTGCTCCACAACGCGCCGGGCGGGCTTGACCCGCAGCGGCTGGAGCGCCAATTCAACCGCTTGCGTGAGGGCTGGCAGTTGCCTGCTGATGTGCTGGTGGTCGCCACAAGGCAAGGCCAGTTGTTGTTCGCCAAGACCCAGTGGCAGGCGCTCAAACATCAGCTGCGCGAACAACTGGTGTCGTTCCATGAGCGAGAGCCCGATCAGCTCGGCCCGGACCGTGACCGCCTGCGCCGCTTCGCCGCTTTGCCCGTCGAGCGTCCCGCCTTCGTCAGCCTGCTCGAGGAAATGCTCGGCGAAGGCGCCATTGCCAGCAGCGGGCCGTGGTTGCATCTGCCCGATCACAAGGTGCAATTGAGCGACGCCGACAGCGCGCTATGGTCGCGGCTGCAGCCAAGGTTGCTGGAAGGGCAGTTCGATCCGCCATGGGTGCGGACGCTGGCCAGCGAAGAACAGTGTGCCGAGGGGGATGTGCGCCTGTTGCTCCGAAAGTTGGCCAGGCTTGGCGTCGTGCATCAGGTGGTACGTGACCTGTTCTACCCCGAGACGACGCTACAGCGCATGGCAGAGCTGCTGCTTGGGCAAGCGAATGAAACGCCGGTAGTGCAGGTGGCCGCATTTCGCGATATGTTGGGCATCGGTCGCAAGCGCAGTGTGCAAATTCTGGAATACTTCGACCGTATCGGCCTGACCCGCAGGGTTGCCGATCAGCGTCACATCCGCGCCGACAGCGCCCTGGCCCAGCAGCAGGCCAGGCACTGAGTTCAAGGAAGGCAATCGCGCCCGGTGGCGCGGCCGGGCTTCAAACCCGGTTGGGGACGGCAGCCGTTCCCGGGCAGGTTCGACTCCCGCTGCCTTCCGCCAATTTCCTGGTCACGCGCGCTCGCCGCACAGGTCCAGCGCAAACCACGGCTCTGCAGCCTCTGCATCCAGCCCCGCGCCCAGCAGCGCAAACAGCTTACCCAGCGCCGCCTCACGGGTCATGCCACCGCCACTGACCAGGCCGGCACCACGCAGGCGGTTGCCCGCTGCATAGGTATCAAACACCACCGAACCCTCTGGGCACTGGCTGATGGCAACCAGCATCACCCCACGTTGGCGCGCAGAGCGCAGCACGTCGAGCAGGGCCTGGTCATCCGACGGCCCGGTGCCGCTGCCGTAACACTCCAGCAGCAGCCCTTGCACCCCGGTGTCGAGCAGCGCACGCAGGTGTTCGGCCTGCAACCCCGGGAATACCGGCATCACCGCGAGGTTCACCGGCTGGCGCTGCTGGCGATAACCCAACTTGGTCGGTACGTCGCTCGCCCGCTCGCCTTCACGATGACGTGGCAACGCGGCGAAGGCGTCGAACGCTTCGCTGCGAAGCTTCGAGGCGCGGCAGCCCGGCAGCAGCTGGCCATGGAAGTACAGCTGTACGCCATCCTCAAGGCCTTGTTCGAACTGGTGCAGGGCACCGCACAGGTTGTCCCAGGCATCACTGCCCGGTGCACCGGCCGGCAACATAGACCCGGTCAGCAGTACGGGTACCGGCAGGCCCAGCAGCAGGAACGACAACGCCGCCGCGCTGTGGGCGAGGGTATCGGTGCCATGCAGCACCAGCACGCCATCGTGGCCGTCATTGTCCACTGCATCGACGATGGCATCACGCATTGCCAGCCAGTTGTGCTGCTGCATGTTGGCACTGTCGAGCAGTGGGTTCATTTCCTGCAGCGTCCACTGCAGCTGGGGTGCATCGCTCAGTTGGGCGAAGTGTTCGCGCATTCGCGCATCGAAACCACCGGCCGGTGCCAGTCCTTCGGCGGTTTCGAGCATGCCGATGGTGCCCCCGGTGTAGAGGACGAGAAGATTCTTGACTGCACGCATGGAAAGCATCCGTAGCGGTGAGCGGAGAGTAGGCAGCCGCCCGCGAATGGGGCGGCTGGGCAGGCGAGGATATCAGCGCTGCGGCTGAACTTGGCCGACGGTCGTGTCAGCGGCAGTTTCGGCCTGAGGATTGGCCGGCCAGGCGTCGCGGTCCAGGTCCAGGTCGGCGAATTTGCTCGAGTCGAACACAGGCTGCTTGATGCCGGCTTTGCGCTGGTCATCGTAATCGCGCATCACGCGCAAGCCGACCTTGAACAGCAGGGCCAGGGCGACCAGGTTGACGAAGGCCAGGCAGGTCATGGTGATGTCGGCGAATGCGAACACGGTCGTCAGGTCCTGTACCGAGCCCCATACCACCAGCGCCAGCACCAGGCCACGGAACACCAGCAATACCACGCGGTTGCGGCTGAGGAACTGCAGGCTGTTCTCACCCAGGTAGTAGTTGTAGAGGATGCAGGTGAAGACGAAGAGCGACAGCGCGACGCTGACGAACAGGCGGCCCCAGTCACCGACCACCGCGGCCAGCGAGTTCTGGGTCAGGACGATACCGTCACCTTCGAAGCCCGGAGTATAGAAGCCAGACAACAGAATCAGCAGGGCGGTGCAGGTGCAGATCAGGAAGGTGTCGAGGAACACGCTGAATGCCTGGACCACGCCTTGTGCGCCCGGGTGTTTCACGGCTGCCACGGCAGCAACGTTGGGCGCACTGCCCAAGCCTGCTTCGTTGGCGAACACGCCGCGTTTCACGCCCATGACGATGGCGCTGCCGAGCAGGCCGGCGAATGCAGGGTCCAGACCGAAGGCGCTCTTGAAGATGGTTTCCAGCATGGCCGGCACGTGTTCGATCTGGGTGCCGATCACGTACAAGGTTACGGCGATGTAGGCCAGGGTCTTGACCGGTACCAGCAGGTCGGAGACCGCAGCGATACGCTTGATGCCGCCCAGGAACACGATGGCCAGCAGCACCGCCAGGGCGATACCGGTGTGGCTTGGGTCAAAGCCGAAAGCGTTCTGTAGCGAGTGTGTCACGGTGTACGACTGCAGGCCCATGAAGGCGAAGCCGTAGGTGACCAGCAGCAGGATCGAGAACACGATGGCCATGCTCCTGAGCTTCAGGCCGTGCAGGATGTAGTAGGCCGGGCCACCACGGTACAGGCCATCGCCATCGGCGCGCTTGTACACCTGGGCCAGGGTGCATTCGAAGAAGCTGCTGGCCATGCCCACCAAGGCGGTGACCCACATCCAGAACACGGCGCCCGGGCCACCCAGGGTCACGGCGATGCCGACACCGGCGATGTTACCGGCGCCGACGCGGCCGGCCAGGCTCAGCATCAGGGCCTGGAAGGAGCTCAACTGGCCTGCCTGGCCACGCAGCGATTCCTTGAACACACTGAACATGTGGGCGAAATGGCGGAACTGTACGAACCGCGAGCGGATGGTGAAGTAACCGCCGAGACCGACGATCAGCACGATGAGAAGCTTCCCCGAAAGGAAATCGTTGAGTGCTTCGAGCATTGGAAAATGACCTCGATTCTTATTCTTCGCGTGAAAGACCAGCGGACGGCAGGCGCACCGCTATCGTTGGGGCGCATGGTTGGCCATGACAAGAGTGGTTACAATTTCGCTGGTTGCTCTGAGTTGATGCGACTTGATGCTACACTTGCGCCATTCGCGTCACCCTGGATGCCTAAAATGAGCGATCATTTCGCTAGCAATCTCAAATTGGCCTGCAGCCACTACCGCTCTATCTCCGAAGTTTGCCGCCAGCTGTCGATCAACCGCGCGCAGTTCAACAAGTACCTGAGCGGGCAGAGCCGTCCGACAGCGTTCAACCTCAAACGCATCGGTGATTTCTTCGGTGTCGAGGATTACGAGCTGAATTTGCCACCCGAACAGTTCGCCCGCTTGATCGGGGCCCGGGTATCGGCTTTGGCCGACCAGCCCAGCGACCCGATCAGCGAGCTGTTCCGCCCGCTGCACGAGCACGCCGGCAACCTGTCGCGCTATTGCGGCTACTACTTCGAGTACTCCAACTGCATGTCGGTACCCGGCACGATCCTGGTGTCGCTGGTGCACCTGCGCGAGGAGCGCGGCCGCTTCCTGTTCGAACGCCAGGAGCGCCAGGAGCGCTCGAGCGCTACTGACCTGCATGCCGAGGTGCGTTGCCGCTACCTGGGCGCGGCGTTTCAGCTGCAGGACCGGATGTTTCTCATCGACTACGAGTCGCTGACCCTGAACGAGATGAGCCAGACCATCCTCATCCCCAGCTTCAAAAGCCGCATCACCCGCTTGAACGGCCTGAAGACCGGCGTCTCCAGCGGCGACCGGCGCAACCCGGCCTGCACCCGCGTGGTGTGGGAGTACCTGGGTGAGGAGATCAATCGCATCAATGCCTACCGGCAGGTGAAGCTGTATCGACCGGATGATCCGCGCATCGATGACGATGTGCGTGAGCGGTTGAGTGTGGGCCCGCTCAGTAACGGGTTGTTCGAAATCGAATAGATGAGCGCTTGTACAGGTATTGCCGCCGGTGACCTCTGAGAAGTAAATAGCCAGTTGGTGGGCCAACTTTGCCGGGGCCGCACCGGTTGGGAAGGGGCCGGACTCCCGGCTCATTGCCTGTTCAATGAAGGCTCAAAGTTGTCGCAACCACTCCCCAACCGGATGCGCCTCGCTGAGTAGCCGCTTCAATGACACCAGGCAGCAAAAAGTGATCAGCAGCGATAAGAGTAATGAAACTTCAATCTCCATTTATATTTCCCCCGCCTTGGCCGCGTACGAGCAGTGGATCTTGTTGTAAAGTCACTGGCCTTGCATCCGGTGAATACCCGAATAGTCGAACCAGCAATCTTCGGTTGTCCTTGATAATGTCGGGAGCATGAAGTGCCTGGCTATTGTTGATCAATATTGCGGAGTCAGGGCTTGGTAAGAAGTCGGTGCTGGCTGGCGGTTTGTTGAATGTGAGATTGAGGATCTGAGATCTGGACTTTGAGTTTAACCCTGTCATTGTTATTTCTTTGTATGTAGGGGAAGGTGGAACTTGTTTTTAGGGTGCTGACTATCTAACTCGATATTTTTTACCGCGGATGTAGGGCCGCGCTCTTGCGATTCGTGGGGAATGTCCGTTGCTATGGTAGGAATCGTCTTACGCAGGCAGTGCTGTCAACCTCAGGGTTGGACTTCCCCGCCTGGAAACCGCAAAATGACCCCTTTCCCTCATCAACCTGTTCGGATCTGCTGACTCTATGCGTATGCGCCTGATGCTGTTGGGTGGTGGCAATGCCCTTGGGCAAGCGCTGATTCGTCTCGGGGCCGAGGAGGACATCGCATTTCTGGCGCCGCGCCCGCCGGAAGACGGCTGGACGCCGGCCAGCCTGACCCAGCTGCTCGACGATCATCGCCCTGACGCCTTGGTCAACCTGGCTTACTACTTCGACTGGTTCCAGGCCGAGTCGGTCAGCGAACAGCGCCTGGCTCAGCAGGAGCGGTCGGTGGAGCGGCTGGCGGAGCTGTGCCAGCACCACCAGATCACCCTGGTGCAGCCTTCCAGCTACCGGGTGTTCGATGGCTCGCGTGCCACGGCGTATAGCGAAAAGGATGAGCCGGTGCCGTTGGGCCTGCGTGGTCAGGCGTTGTGGCGCATCGAGCAGAGCGTGCGTGCGGCGTGCCCGCAGCATGTGCTGCTGCGCTTTGGCTGGCTGCTGGACGAGAGCATCGACGGTGCCTTGGGCCGCTTCCTTACCCGCGCCGAGCAGCCACAGGAACTGCTGCTGGCCGATGACCGTCGCGGTAACCCGACGCCGGTCGACGATGCCGCACGGGTGATCCTGTCGGTGCTCAAGCAGCTCGATTGCACCGCGCCGCTGTGGGGCACATACCACTACGCCGGTAACGAGGCGACCACGCCGCTGGCGCTGGGCCAGGCGATCCTGGCCGAGGCCGGGCAGCACCGCCAGCTGGCCGTGCAGGCGCCGACCGCGCAGGCCCATGCCGCCCGCCCGGATGCCAGTGAAGAACCACAGAACGCAGTGCTGGCCTGCAAGAAAATCCTTCATACCTTCGGCATCAAGCCGCGTGCCTGGCGCGCCGGCCTGCCGCCTTTACTGGACCGATTCTACCGCCATGGCTGACGCCCCCATCCTGATCACCGGCGGTGCCGGCTTCATTGGCTCCCACCTGTGCGATGCGTTGCTGGCTAAAGGCTACGCGGTGCGTGTGCTCGACGACCTGTCCACTGGCAAGCGCGACAACCTGCAACTGGGCAACCCGCGCCTCGAGCTGGTCGAAGGCGATGTTGCCGATGCCGCACTGGTTCAGCGCGCCGCGACCGGTTGCAGCGCAGTGGTCCACTTGGCTGCTGTGGCTTCGGTGCAGGCCTCGGTCGAAGACCCGGTAAAGACCCACCAGAGCAATTTCATCGGCACCCTGAATATCTGTGAGGCCATGCGCCTGCAGGGTGTGCGCCGGGTGCTGTTCGCCTCCAGCGCGGCCGTGTATGGCAACAACGGCGAAGGCCAGTCGATTGCCGAGGAGACGCCCAAGGCGCCGCTGACCCCCTATGCGGTGGACAAGCTGGCCAGTGAGCAGTACCTGGACTTCTACCGTCGCCAGCATGGGCTGGAGCCGGTGGTGTTCCGCTTCTTCAATATCTTCGGGCCGCGCCAGGACCCATCCTCGCCGTACTCCGGGGTGATCAGCATCTTCAGCGAGCGAGCGACCCAGGGGCTGCCGATCACCGTGTTTGGCGACGGCGAGCAGACCCGCGATTTCCTTTATGTCGGCGATCTGGTGCAGGTGATGGTGCAAGCGCTGGAAATGGCGCAGGTGGAAGAGGGCGCGGTGAACATCGGCCTGAACCAGGCAACCTCGCTCAACCAGTTGCTCAAGGCACTGGAAACGGTGGTGGGCAGCCTGCCGGCGATCAGCTATGGCCCCGCGCGCTCGGGTGATATCCGCCATTCGCGCGCGGATAACCAGCGCTTGCTGGCCCGGTTCGACTTCCCGCAGCCGACCTCGATGGAAGAAGGCCTGGCTCGTTTGCTCGGCAAGGCCTGACTCAGGGGGCTTTGAGGCCCATCGCCGGCTAGCCGGCTTCCACAGGGCTGCGTAGCAGCCCTGATAACGCTAACTGACTGCCATCAAGCCTTGGCCGGCTTGCACCGCAGTGGTCAGAACTTGTAGCCAAGGCCGACCATGTAGACCCATGGGTCGACTTCCACGTTGACCTTGGTCTTGCTGTAGCCCAGCGCGCTCGGGCCGTCGACGCTGGCCTTGGTGTCGATATCGACGTACCACACCGAGGCGTTGACCAGCAGGTTGTCCGTGAGCATGTAGTCCATGCCCAGTTGGCCGGCGATACCGACCGAGTCCTGCAGCTCGAGGTTGCTGAAGCCTTGTTGCTTGCGCTCGCTGCTCAAGTCTTCGTCGAAGAACAGGGTGTAGTTGATACCGATGCCAGCGTAGGGCTGGAAGCGCGAGTTGGGCGCCATCGGGTAGTACTGCAGCGACAGGGTCGGTGGCAGCTGCTTGATGTCGGCCAGCTTGCCGTCCAGGCCGCCGCCCAGGCCTTTGACACCAACGGTGTGCTGGAACGGCGTGGCGGCCAGCAGTTCGAGGCCGATGTGGTCGGTGAGCATGTAGGCGAAGGTCAGGCCCAGCTGGGTGTCGCTGTCCAGTGTCGCCTTGGTGCCCGACACCTTGTTGCCGTCGAACTTCAGGTCGCCGCTGCTTTCGTTCGGGGCGGTGGTGATCGCGCCTGCACGAAGGATCATGTCTCCCGCCTGGTAGGCGTGGGCGGCAGGGGCGGCGAGCGCAAGGGCCACAAGTGAGGCGCCGAGCAAGGACTTGTTCATGGAAGCTCCGAAAGGACGTGAGTAATCGAGTTGTCCAATGGTACGGAGCCGTCTAAACGTAATGTTTGACCCAGCTCAAAGAACTGCATTCATGAATTAGAAACAGTTCTCACTTCAGCTCATAAGCGTATATTTTCTCGGCGTCCATCTGGTAACCGGCGTCGGCCAGCTCGCTGCTGGAGGCTTTGACATGCAGCTTTCCTTCAATCCAGTAAGGCTGGTACAGGTCTTCGACGCGTACCCCCATTTCGCTGAAAATATGCACGATCTGGTTGGAGGGTGGTGGCGGAACATGGATGCAGGCGCCGTAGTAGGGCACCAACAGAAACTCGGTAGTGCGACCTTCTTCGCTGACCTCCAGCGGCACGATATAGCCGGGAAGTTTGATGTGCTGGCCGTCCAGTTCCGGCACCACCGGCGCATCGGGCGCTTGCTGGCGCGCCGCTGGGGCTGATTCCGCGGACAGGGCATTGCTCAGCTGCGACATGTCGTGCAGTGGGGCCAGCTGCGGCGGGATGATCGGCGCGCCTTCGGGGATCAGTGCAGGCCAGTCGAGTTCGCGGGGCTCGGCCGCCCAGGTGGGGGCGGCGAGCATCAGTAGGGATAACAACAGCGCGCGAAGCATGGCGTTTTCTCAGAGGTGAATCGACAGGCCATCGGCCAGCGACTGCCGATAGGCGCGCCAGGCCGGCACGCTGCCCATCAGCAGCGCTGCGCCGAGGATGATAGCAAGCAGCGTCCACTCGTGCGTGCTGGGCCAGGCCAGCGGCAGGTACAGGCCGTAATTGGCCTGAACGTAGCCTTGGGCCAGCGCGATGCCGGCATACAGCAGGCCGAGCCCGGCAACGATACCCGCACTGGCCAGCGCCAGCGCTTCAAGCACCAGCAACCCGGCAATGTGCCAAGGCCGGGCGCCCACCGAACGCAGAATCGCCATCTCCCGGCGACGTTCGTTGAGGCTGGTGAGAATCGCCGTGAGCATGCCGATCAAACCGGTCAGTACGACAAACAGCGAGACCACGAACAAGGCTTGTTCGGCCGTGCCCATCAGGCTCCACAGCTCCTGCAGCGCTACCCCGGGCAAGATCGCCAGCAGCGGCTCGCTGCGGTATTCATTGATCTCGCGCTGCAGGCTGAAGGTGGCGATCTTGCTGTTCAGGCCGAGCATGAACGCGGTGATGGCGGCCGGCTGCAAGTCCATGGTTCGGGCCTGCTCGGCGCTGATGCGCCCGGCGCCACGTGCAGGCACGCCGTTATGCCAGTCGATATGGATCGCTTCCATCCCCGCCAGGCTGATGTGCAGTGTGCGGTCGACCGGCGTGCCGGTGCGTTTCAGCACGCCGACCACGGTGAACGGCTTGTCGTCATGCTTGACCAGGCTTATCGCCGCCACGCCGTGAGCCAGCACCAGCTTGTCGCCAAGCCTGTAGTGCAGGGCCTCGGCCACCTCGGCGCCCAGCACCACCTCGAACGGATCACTGGCAAACTCACGCCCCTGGCTCAGCTCCAGATGCTGCCGGCGACCATACTGGTAATGGCTGAAGTACTCACCGGTGGTGCCCATCACCCGATACCCGCGGTGCGAGTCGCCCAGTGAAATAGGGATCGCCCACTTCACCCGTGGATCCTGGGCGTAATGCTGGTAACTGTCCCAACGGATATTGTTGGTGGCATTGCCAATGCGGAATACGGAATACAGCAGCAGGTTTACCGAGCCTGAGCGGGCGCCAACGATCAGGTCGGTGCCGCTGATGGTGCTGGCGAAACTGGCACGGGCTTCGGTGCGCACGCGCTCGACCGCCAGCAGCAGGCACACCGACAAGGCGATGGCGAAGGCGGTGAGGAACGCGGTGAAACGGCGATTGGCCAGGCTGGCCAGGGCAAGGCGAAGCAGGTACATCAGGCCTCCCGGGGCTTGGCTGCGCGGTTCAGCTCGGCCAGTGACAGATGACGGTCGAACAGCGGTGCAAGGCTCTGGTCATGGCTGACGAACAGCAGGCTGGCGCCGGCAGCACGGCATTCATCGAACAGCAGGCGGATGAACGCTTCCCGGGTGTCGGCATCCAGTGCCGAGGTGGGTTCGTCGGCAATGACCAGCTCGGGTTGGCCGATCAATGCACGGGCCGCGGCAACTCGTTGTTGCTGGCCAATCGATAGGCTGTCGGCGCGGCGGGCAAGCAGTGCGGGCTCGTCCAGGCCCAGGTGGGCCAGCAGTGCGCTGGCCGCCTGGTGGACACTGCCATGACGCTGCTCGGCCCGAGCCTTGCGGCTGCTGGAGAAGCGACATGGCAGTTCGACGTTTTCCCGTACCGAAAGAAACGGCAGCAGGTTGAACTGCTGGAAGATATAACCGGTGTGATCGACCCGAAAGCGGTCGCGAGCGCTCTGGCCCAAGCCGCCGAGATCCTGGCCGAGCAACTGGATGCGGCCCTGGGCAGGCACGTTCACCCCGCCCAACAGCCCCAGTAGCGTGGTCTTGCCACTGCCGCTGGGGCCCTTGAGGAACAGGGCTTCGCCTGCTTCCAGGCGAAACGCGGGGATATCCAGCAATGGCGGCTGCCCCGGCCAGGCAAACACCAGGTCTTGCAGCGCGATCAGCGGCAGGCTCATTCAGAACCGAACCACGGCATTGGCAGGCGAGGTTTCCAGGCCTTTCTGGCCGTTCGGGCCGATCAACTGCACATTGATTTTTTGCGTAGCAGGGAAGGCCTTGAACAGCGGTGCGAGGTCGAGCTCAGCGATTTTCTCCGGGGCGGAGCATTTGAGCTGATAGTGCGCTTCGATATCGCTGTGCTGGTGGCCATGCTCATGCTCATGGTCATCACCGTCGTCATCTTTTGCCGCATCACCGAACAGTGGGCTCTCCAGTTCCTGAGCCTCTTCCGTGCAGCCAGCAGCCGCTGGCAGACCAAACAGCTTCAGGGGTTGCTCGAGCTGTTGGCGCACGGCGGCGACCTTGGCTTTGTCGGCGTCGCTGCTGGCACTGTGTTCAAAGCCCACGAGGTTCATTGCCGGGCTGTCGAGCTCCAGCTCGAGGGTGTTGCCGTCGAGTACCACGTTGAGCTTGGCCACCCCGTGCTCATGCGCGCCGAGCGTGCCGTGGGCGTGATCATGGTCGTGGTCGTGTTCGTCGTGGGCATGAGCCACGGCCAGGGGCAGCAGGGCGAAGGGCAGGGCGAGCAGCAGGCGACGCATGGACGACTCCAGAAGCGGGCTGGGAATGAATTGGTGATGTTATAACAGCTTCTATCTGTGCCGCCAGCCTGCGTTCTGCAGGTTTCATGTTGTTGTAGCATGGGGGCATTGGAGCGCTTGAAGGAATGCATCGTGAGAATTCGGGGACAGATTGGGGACTGGCCGGTGGACCTGACCATCGAACTGGAGCCCGCGGAGTGGGCGCAGCTGGGGCGGCAGCTTGAGGTGCCTGTGGCGGCCGAGGTCGCACCGCAGGCCATGGCGGCAGCGCCGCGCCAGGATGACGGGCAGTGGACGGCCGCGCGCGAGGTGCTTCGTAAGGCGGGGCAGATGAACGGGCCTGAATTGCTGGACCGCTTGGAAGGGCTGGCGGGCAGTACGGCGGCGGGTAAGCGGCTGTTGGTGCGGTTGCGACACAGCCGTGAGGTGAAGGTGGAAAGTGGCGCGGATGCGCCGGTGTATCACTGGATCGGTTGAGGCGATTGCCCTGTGCGGCCGCGCAAGCGAGGGCATAGCCCTCGCCTGTTGTGCGAATCAGAACATGGCCGAAGACAGCCTGCGGCGGTAAACCGCGACCAACGGATGGTCGCCACCGAGCAAGTCGAACACCTGCAGCATCGCCTTCTGCGGCAAGCCGTTTTCATAGGCGCGGTTACGCTGGAACAGTTTCAGCAGGCCATCCAGCGCCGCTTCATACTGCTGGCGTGCCAACTGCTGGATGCACAGTTGGTAGGCCGCCTCATCATCCTGTGGGTTCTGCGCCAGGCGGCTTTTCAGGTCGGCGACTTCCGGCAGGCTGGCGGCCTGGCGCAGGAAGGTCAGCTGCGCTTTGGCCCCGGCCAGGGCAGCCTTGTGCTCATCGGTCTTGACCGCGTCCAGCACGACCTGCGCTTCGCCCAGCTCGCCGCGCTCGGCCAGGCAGCGGGCATACAGGATCAGCGCCTCGGCATTGCTGTTGTCTTCCCCCAGCAGGGCCTGCAGCAGTGCCTCAGCTTCGGCGAAACGGCTCTCGGCGAACAAGGCTTTGGCCTGTTCCAAGGGGGATGCTGCCGGCGCGGCAGGCATCTGCACATGCGGCTCAAGCATGGCGCGGATCGCCGACTCCGGCTGCGCGCCGGCAAAGCCGTCGACTGGCTGGCCATCCTTGAACAGCACCACCGTGGGCAGGCTGCGAATGCCGAACTGGGCAACGACTTGCTGCTCAACGTCGCAGTTGATCTTGGCCAGCAGCAGCTCGCCCTGATAACCCTCGGCGATCTTCGCCAGCAGTGGCATCAGCGCCTTGCAGGGCGCGCACCACTCTGCCCAGAAGTCCACGAGGACCGGCTTGTGAAAGGAGTTCTCGATCACCAGTTGCTGAAAGTTGGCGTCGGTGGCATCGAAGATAAACGGTGTTTCCTGGCTCATCGTGACTCTCGCAAATCCGTGAATGGCACCACTATAAAGGCTCGCGGCTGGCGTGGTACAGGCTGACCCGGCGGAATTCGTGCGGCTCGGCCAGGTCCGGGAGGGTCAGTGCCTCAAGCACGCCCAGCTGCTGGTAAAGCGGGTGGCTGAAGTCGCGTACTCGGGAATCGGCCACCAGGGCCTGACGGCCACGGCCGAGGAAGGCATCCAGCAACGGCAGATTGGCACGGTCGTAAAGCACATCCGCAACCAGAATCAGGTCGAAACGGTCGTCTTTGGCGAAGAAGTCGTTGCTGTAGCTGAGCTCGACCCCGTTCAGCTCGGCATTGGCGCGGCTGGCATCGAGTGCCAGTGGGTCGAGATCGCAGGCCACCACTTCCGATGCGCCGGCGCGCGCCGCAGCAATGCCGGCGATACCGGAACCGGCGCCGAAGTCCAGCACGCGCTTGCCGGCCACCCACTGCGGGTGCGCTGCCAGGTAACGGGCCATGGCCAGGCCGCTGGCCCAGCAAAAGCTCCAGTACGGTGGGTCTTCGAGAATGCGCCGGGTTTCTTCGCTGCTGAAGGCGCGGTCCATGTTCTGATCGTCGATCAACCAGAGTTTGAGCGCGCACCCGGGCAGTTCAGTGACGACCAGCCGCGCTTCGCCGATCAGGCCGCTGAGGGCCTGTTGCAGGGCAAGCGGCGCCACCTAAGGCGCCTTTTTGAAGCGCAGCGGGCCAGTGGCCTGAGTCTGGGCCTGGATGATGCGCACGGGCGGCAGGTGCATGATCAGTTGGCCCGATTGGCTGGCGCGCCCACGCAGCTCGACCCGACCGCCGGCCGGGAAGACCTCGGGGTTGAAGCGCAGGCGGTAGGGCAGCGCCTGGCCGGTGCCGGTCAGGGTACTGCTGGCCAGAAGCTGTTGCGGGCGGTCGCGCTCGTCGATGACCAGCAAGGCCAGTTCCACGTCGGCACCACGGGGGATTTCCAGCAAGGTACCGCTCAGTTCGCGTTGATAGGCGGGCAGCGGGCCCAGCGGTTCGGCCTTTTTCGCCACCTTGGCGGGCGCAGGTGCCGGGGCTGGCTCGGTCTTCGGCCGGTCGCTGCCACAGGCGGCGAGCAGGGCGGCGCAGCCCAGCACGACGAGCGCTCGATAATGCATGGGGTAATCCTTCAGGGGCAGATTTACCTTGGATGTTAACCCCTTTGGCTTGTCTTGCCAGTGGGATGCGCTACCATGGCCCTCCCTTTTTTTGTTGCCTGCCACCATGCACTGTCCCTTTTGCGGTGCCAACGACACCAAGGTCATCGACTCGCGCCTGGTCGCCGAGGGCGAACAAGTGCGCCGCCGTCGCGAATGCGTGGCCTGCGGCGAGCGTTTCACCACCTTCGAAACCGCCGAGTTGGTATTGCCCCGGCTGATCAAGCAGGACGGCACGCGCCAGCCTTTCGACGAAGAAAAGCTGCGTGCCGGCATGCAGCGTGCGTTGGAGAAGCGCCCGGTCAGCGTCGAACGCCTCGAGGCGGCCCTGGCGCATATCAAGAGCCGCCTGCGCGCTACGGGTGAGCGCGAAGTCAAGTCGCTGGTGGTGGGTGAGCTGGTGATGGCCGAATTGCGCAAGCTCGATGAAGTGGCCTACATCCGCTTCGCTTCGGTGTACCGGCGCTTCCAGGACCTCGATGAGTTCCGTGAAGAAATCGACCGCCTGGCCCGCGAGCCGGCTAAAGAGTGAGCATGCCGAGCCAGACCGCGATCCTCGACGCCCATTACATGGCCCGTGCCCTGGAGCTTGCCCGCAAGGGCATCTACACCACGCACCCCAACCCGCGTGTGGGTTGTGTGATCGTCCGTGACGGTGAAGTGGTGGGTGAGGGGTGGCATGTGCGTGCCGGTGAACCCCATGCCGAAGTGCATGCCCTGCGCCAGGCCGGTGAGCGTGCCCGCGGTGCCTGTGCATACGTGACGCTGGAGCCGTGCAGCCACCATGGCCGCACCCCACCGTGTGCCGAGGCGCTGGTACAGGCAGGCGTGGCGCGGGTGGTGGCAGCCATGCAGGACCCCAACCCGCAAGTCGCTGGGCAGGGCCTGCGCCGCCTGGCTGACGCAGGCATCGAAGTCGCCAGCGGCGTGCTCGAAGCCCAGGCCCGTGCCCTGAACCCCGGTTTCCTCAAGCGCATGGAGCACGGTTTGCCGTTCGTGCGGGCCAAGCTGGCCATGAGCCTGGATGGCCGCACCGCCATGGCCAGCGGCGAAAGCCAATGGATCACCGGGCCTGCCGCCCGCTCTGCGGTGCAGCGCCTGCGCGCCCGTGCCAGTGTGGTGCTGACCAGCGCCGCCAGCGTGCTGGCCGACAACGCACGGATGACCGTGCGCGCTGCCGAGCTGGGCCTGGACCCCGACACCACCGCGCTGGCGCTCAGCCGCCCCCCCTTGCGCGTACTGATCGATGGCCGCCTGCGCCTGCCACTGGACGCGCCGTTCTTCCAGGCCGGCCCGGCGCTGGTGGTAACCGCCCTGGGCGACGACCCGCGCTACACCCAGGCTGGCCATGAGCTGCTCAGCCTGCCGGGCAGCAATGGCCAGGTCGACCTGCTCGCCTTGATGCAAACGCTGGCTGCGCGGGGCGTCAACGACATCCTGCTGGAAGCTGGCCCTGGCCTGGTCGGCGCTTTTGCCCAACGTGGCCTGATCGACGAGTACCAGCTGTTCGTCGCCGGCACTTTCCTTGGCTCCCAGGCCCGCCCGTTGCTGGACTGGCCCCTGTCGAAGATGAGCGAAGCGCCACGGCTGAAAATCACCGAAATGCGTGCAGTGGGCGATGACTGGCGGGTCACGGCCATCCCTCTGCCGGCGCCCGGCGTATAATGCCGGGCTTGCCCCGCGCAACCCGTTTTTGAGGAAGACCCCATGTTCACCGGCATCATCGAATCCATCGGCACCATCCGCAGCCTGACCCCAAAGGGCGGTGACGTGCGCGTCTACGTCGAGACCGGCAAGCTCGACCTGGGTGACGTCAAGCTCGGCGACAGCATCGCCGTCAACGGTGTGTGCCTGACCGCCGTTGAGCTGCCAGGTGATGGTTTCTGGGCCGACGTCAGCGTCGAGACCCTCAAGCGCACCGCTTTCATCGACCTCAAGGGTGGCAGCAAGGTCAACCTGGAGAAGGCCCTGACCCCGACCACCCGCCTGGGCGGCCACCTGGTCAGCGGCCACGTCGACGGTGTCGGTGAAATCATCTCGCGCAGCGATAGCGCTCGCGCCATCCAGTTCCGCGTGCGTGCACCCAAGGAACTGGCCAAGTACATCGCCCACAAGGGTTCGATCACCGTCGACGGCACCAGCCTGACGGTCAACGAGGTCAATGGCGCCGAGTTCGAGCTGACCATCGTCCCGCACACCCTGTCCGAAACCATCATGGCCGACTACCGCGCAGGGCGTCGGGTAAACCTTGAGGTCGATTTGCTGGCCCGTTACCTGGAGCGCTTGCTGCTGGGCGACAAGGCTGCCGAACCGAGCAAGGGCAGTGGCATTACCGAAAGCTTCCTGGCCGCCAACGGCTTCTTGAAATCCTGATTGAGAAGGGGGTGCCGCGTGGCGCTCAACAGCATCGAAGAACTGGTCGAAGACATCCGCCAGGGCAAAATGGTCATCCTCATGGATGACGAAGACCGTGAAAACGAAGGCGACATCATCATGGCGGCCGAGTGCTGCCTGCCTGAGCACATCAACTTCATGGCCAAGCACGCCCGTGGCCTGATCTGCATGCCGATGACCCGCGAACGTTGCGAAACGCTCAAGCTGCCGCTGATGGCGCCGCGCAACGGTTCAGGCTTCGGTACCAAGTTCACCGTTTCGATCGAAGCGGCCGAAGGCGTTACCACCGGCATCTCGGCGGCCGACCGCGCGCGCACCGTGCAGGCCGCAGCCGCCAAGGATGCCAAGGCCGAAGACATCGTCAGCCCGGGCCACATTTTCCCGCTGATGGCGCAGCCTGGCGGTACCCTGGCACGCGCCGGTCACACCGAGGCCGCCTGCGACCTGGCGCGCATGGCCGGCTTCGAGCCCAGTGGCGTGATCTGTGAAGTAATGAACGATGACGGCACCATGTCGCGTCGCGCCGAACTCGAAGTGTTCGCCGCCGAGCATGGCCTGAAGATCGGCACCATCGCTGACCTGATCCACTACCGCATGATCCACGAGCGCACCGTGCAGCGCGTTTCCGAGCAGCTGATCGAAAGTGAGCTGGGTGAGTTCAACCTGGTCACCTACCGCGACGCAGTGGAAGGCGATGTGCACATGGCCCTGACCCTGGGCAAGGTCTGCGCCGAAGAACCGACCCTGGTGCGTGTGCACAACATGGACCCGCTGCGCGACCTGCTGCTGGTCAAGCAGCCTGGCCGCTGGAGCCTTCGCGCCGCCATGGCCGCAGTTGCCGAGGCCGGTAGCGGCGTGGTGCTGTTGCTGGGCCACCCCCTGGATGGCGACGTGCTGCTGGCGCATATCCGCGAAAGCGCAGGCGATGCACCGACCAAGGCACCGACCACCTACAGCACCGTGGGTGCCGGTTCGCAGATCCTGCGTGACCTTGGCGTGCGCAAGATGCGCCTGATGAGTTCGCCGATGAAATTCAATGCGATATCCGGATTCGATCTGGAAGTTGTAGAATACGTGCCCTCCGAGTGACTTGAGGCGGCGCCTGCGCCCTCACGCTCGAGTCCAAACCCTCCCGAGGCCGCCAGTGCGCGGCCTCGCTCTTGAAGATGAGAACATCGGAATGACCCTGAAGACCATCGAAGGTACCTTCATTGCCCCCAAAGGTCGCTATGCTTTGGTGGTTGGCCGCTTCAACAGCTTCGTCGTAGAAAGCCTGGTAAGCGGTGCCGTTGATGCCCTGGTACGCCACGGTGTCAGCGAAAGCGACATCACCATCATTCGTGCCCCTGGCGCGTTCGAAATCCCGCTGGTTGCCCAGAAGGTCGCCCAGCAAGGTGAATACGACGCGATCATCGCCCTGGGTGCAGTGATCCGTGGCGGTACCCCGCACTTCGAATACGTGGCGGGCGAATGCACCAAGGGCCTGGCCCAGGTGTCCATGGAGTTCGGTGTGCCGGTGGCCTTCGGTGTCCTGACCGTCGACTCCATCGAGCAAGCCATCGAGCGTTCCGGCACCAAGGCCGGTAACAAAGGTGCTGAAGCTGCCCTGTCCGCTCTGGAAATGGTCAGCCTGCTGGCGCAGTTGGAGGCCAAGTGATTAGCGACGAAAGCGATCGTTTCAACCCGCGCGATCCCAAACCTGCGGATGCCGGCAAGCCATCGAAGAGCGCCAAGCGCCGCGAAGCCCGCAAGCTCGCGACCCAGGCCCTGTACCAATGGCACATGGCTCAGCATTCGCTGAACGAGATCGAAGCGCAGTTCCGGGTCGATAACGATTTTACCGATGTCGATGGCGCCTATTTCCGCGAGATCCTGCATGGGGTCCCGGCAATCAAGAGCGAAATCGACAGCGCGCTGAAACCGTGCATGGACATCGCCCTGGAAGAGCTCGACCCGGTCGAACTGGCCGTATTGCGCCTGTCCACCTGGGAGTTCATCAAGCGCGTCGATGTACCGTATCGCGTGGTGATCAACGAAGGCGTAGAGCTGGCCAAGGTCTTCGGCGCCACTGACGGTCACAAGTTCGTCAACGGCGTGCTGGACAAGCTGGCACCTTCGCTGCGCGAAGCAGAAGTCAAGGCGAACAAGCGCTGATCCTGGCGCTGTCGAGCCATGGGTGAGTTCGAGCTGATCAACCATTACTTCGCCGCCGCGCCCTGTGCGCAGGGCGGTGAGGGCGTGGCACTGGGTATTGGCGACGACTGCGCCTTGCTCGAGCTTGCCCCGGGCGAGCAGTTGGCGGTGTCTACCGACACCCTGGTTGCCGGGGTGCACTTCCCGACGGTCTGTGACCCGCGTCTGCTCGGGCAGCGCTCACTGGCCGTGGCGGCCAGCGACCTTGCAGCCATGGGCGCCAATGCCATCGGCTTCACCCTTGCCCTCACCCTGCCCGACGTTGGCCCCGACTGGCTTGCCGCCTTTGCCGACGGGCTCAGCCGCATGGCCCAGCGTTGCCGCATGAGCCTGATCGGTGGCGACACCACGCGCGGCCCTTTGAGCATCACCGTCACGGTTTTCGGCAGCGTCCCGGCTGGGCAGGCCCTGTGCCGCAGCGGTGCCCGGCCGGGTGACCTGCTATGTGTGGGTGGCGTGTTGGGCAAGGCAGCCGGTGCGCTACCGTTGGTGCTGGGCGAGCGAGAGGCACCTGCCGAGCAGAGCGAGCCCCTGCTGGCCCACTACTGGTCGCCGCTGCCTCAATTGGGGCTGGGCCGTCGCTTGCGCGGGCGAGCGACGGCGGCGCTGGATATTTCCGACGGCCTGCTCGCCGATTGTGGGCATATCGCCAAGGCCTCCGGCGTCGCCCTTGAGGTGAACCTGGCGCAGGTGCCAGTGTCTCCTGCACTAGAGGCCTTTCTCGGGCACGATGCGGCGGTGCACGCGGCGCTCACCGGTGGCGACGACTACGTATTGGCGTTCACCCTGCCGCCTGAGGCGCTTTCATCCCTGGCGGACGCCGGCATACATGTCATCGGCCGGGTGCTACAAGGGCAGGGTGTGACCCTGCGTGACCGCCAAGGCCAGGACATCACCCCCGTACAGCGGGGCTATCAACACTTTAGGGAGACACCGTGACCGACCACCCCAACCAGGTGCCTGCGGAGTTCGTTCCGCCCTCGGTCTGGCGCAACCCATGGCACTTCATCGCGTTCGGCTTCGGTTCGGGCACGCTGCCCAAGGCGCCCGGTACCTGGGGCTCGATGGTGGCCATTCCGTTCATCCCTCTGTGGCAGATGCTGCCCGATTGGGGGTACTGGCTGCTGCTGGGCATCACCATGCTGTTCGGTTTCTGGCTGTGCGGTAAAGTCGCCAATGACTTGCGCGTGCACGACCATGAAGGCATTGTCTGGGATGAAATGGTCGGCATGTGGATCACCCTCTGGCTGGTGCCGGAAGGGTGGCAGTGGATTCTGGCGGGGTTCCTGATGTTCCGCTTCTTCGACATCCTCAAGCCATGGCCGATTCGCTGGATCGACCGCCATGTGCACGGCGGTGTCGGCATCATGCTCGATGATGTCCTGGCTGGGGCGTTCGCCTGGTTGGGTATGCAGGTTCTGGTGTGGGCGGTTGGCTGAGACAGGGAGCGCTTTGATGGCCATTCGGACTGTGCTGCTGGCAATACTGCTCTGCTGTGCCCATGGGGCGCTGGCAGCCGAAGGCGTACCGAAACAGGTCCATCTGGTCAGTGAAGAGTGGCTGGATTACACCAATGCCGATGGTACCGGCGTGGCCTGGGATGTCTTGCGCAAGGTGTTCGAGCCTGCCGGCGTCAAGGTCGTGGCAAAAAGTGCCCCTTACAGCCGTGCCGTCGGGCTGGTCAAACGCGGCGAGGCCGATGCCTGGGTCGGTTCCTACAAGGATGAGAACGAGGACAACCTCTACCCGCGCTGGCACTTCGACATGGACCACATCTATGCGCTGGGGCTTGCCAGCAAGCCGGTGCCGACCTTGGACACCGTGGGTCAGTATCGCCTGGCCTGGGTGCGTGGCTACGACTACGGCAGCTACCTGCCGAACGTGAAGGCGGCGCGTGAGATCCAGCGGCGCGAAGGCATCCTGCCAATGCTTGAACATGATCGCGTGGACTTCTACATCGATGCGCTGACCGAGGTCGACTACGTTCTTGGCCAAACCTCCCAGCCAGAGCGGTTTCGTCGCACCCATATCGCCGAACTGCCGTTGTACCTGGCCTTTGCCCGCAACGAACACGGCAAGGCCCTGAGTGAGCTGTTCGACCGACGCATGGCTGAACTGGTACGCAGCGGCGAGTTGAAGCCTATCTTCCAGCACTGGAAACAGCCGTATCCCTTTACTGCCGACAGCAAGCCCCAATAGCACCCAAGGCTGTCGCAGGCTAACCGAATATCGAACTTTTCGATCTTAACCCACGGTATTCAGCCAGCGCACAGGCGCTGACCTGCTGATACAATCGCTGCACGAGAATTTTCCTACTTATCCAGGAGCACAACGTGCCCGTCGTCTTTGTTGCCGCCTCTAAACTCCCGACGCCCTTCGCGACTTTCACCATGCATGGTTTCCTCGACGAAGCCACCGGCCGTGAGCACGTGGTGCTCAGCCTGGGTGACATCGCCGACGGTGAGCCGGTGTTGGGGCGCCTGCATTCCGAGTGCCTGACTGGCGATGCCCTGTTCAGCCAGCGTTGCGACTGTGGCTCGCAGCTGGAAGCGGCCCTGCAGGCCATTGCCCGTGAAGGCCGTGGCGTGCTGCTGTACCTGCGTCAGGAGGGCCGTGGCATTGGCCTGCTGAACAAGATCCGCGCCTATGAGCTGCAGGACGGCGGTGCCGACACTGTAGAGGCCAACGAGCGCTTGGGCTTCGCTGCCGACCAGCGTGATTACGCGATCTGCCTGCCGATGCTCGAGCACCTGGGTGTGAAGTCGCTGCGCCTGATGACCAACAACCCGCGCAAGGTCAAGGCGCTGACCGATATGAGCATCAAGGTTGCCGAGCGTGTGCCACTGCATACCGGGCATAACCCGCACAACCGCTACTACCTGGCGACCAAGGCCGACAAGCTTGGCCACATGCTGGGTAACGAACACCAGGGTGAGGTTCCCCAGGCGTGACCCGCAGCGAGGTGAAGCGGCGCCTGGCGCTGGCCTGGTGGCAATACCTGGCGGTCGGCCTGGTGCCGCTGCCGGTGATGGCCTGGGCCTTTGGCGGTGGCGATGCGCTGATCCCGGTGCTGGCCATGCCGCTGTTCATCGCCGGTGCGGCAACCATGTTCCTCAGCCTGCCGCGTTTTGGCGCCTACAAGCGTGCCTTGATCGCCACTTCCAAGTCACTTGGCACCGCTGAAGAGCCGGCCGCCTGGATCGAGCTGGCTCGGGTGCGGCGCATGGCCATGCTGTTCGCCTGCTTCCCTGCCTGGGTCGCTGCACTGTCGGTGCTGGTAGGGCTCGAAGCAGTGCCGCAAATCCTTCTGGCGTTATCCACCGTGGTGGTGCTTTACCTCTACCGCATCCCGCGTCAGCTGGGGTGATGCGCCGCCTGCTCTGCCTGCTGGCGCTGCTGGCCTGCACTGTCCAGGCTGGCGAGCCCCTACGCGTGGTCAGCCTTGCCCCATCGATGAGCGAAATCATGCTCGAGCTGCAGGCCGACGACCTGCTGGTGGGCGTGCTCGACGGCGGCGAGCGCCCGGCGGCGCTGGGTAACCTGCCTTCGGTGGGGCGCCAGGGGCAACTGGACATGGAACGCCTGCTCAGCCTCAGGCCCGACCTGCTGTTGCTCTGGCCCGGCAGCGTGGCAGCGGCCCAGCGCGACCAGCTCACGCGCCTGGGTATCGCCACCTTCAGTGCAGAACCTCACGACCTTGAGCAACTGCTCGAACAGATCGAGGCCATTGCCGTGCGTGTAGGGCGGGCAGAGCAGGGGCGGCAGTATGTGGGCGGCCTGCGTGAACGGCTGCAGCACCTGCGTCAGCACTATCGGCGTGAGCAGCCGCTACGGGTGTTCTATCAGGTCTGGGACCGGCCCCTGTACACCTTGGGTGGGCGACAGGTGGTGAGTGATGCCTTGGCGGTGTGTGGGGCGCGCAATATCTTTGCCGACCTGAGCCAGCCGGCACCGCAAGTGAATGTGGAATCAGTGCTGCTGCGCGATCCGCAGGTGATCCTGGCTGGCGACCAGGGGCAGTTGGCAAGCTGGAAGGCTTGGCCAGGTTTGAGCGCTGTGGCCGATGGCCGTCTGCTGGTGGTGCCAGACAAGGGCCTGGAGCGGCCCAGCGGGCAGATGATCGAAGCCACCGCCCGCTTATGTGCACTGCTCGAAGCTAAAGCGCCGGCGTCCAGGTGACGCTGAACAGTGCCGTGCGGCCCTCTTCGCGGTAGCCGTAGCTGGCGCCATCGTAGCTATACAGCGCACGGCTGTAGCCCTTGTCCAGCAGGTTATCCAGCTTGATTTCCAGCTTGAGCTCGTCGGTCGCTGCCCAGCTGCCGCGCAGGCCCAGCAGGCCATAGCCGCCGAGGCGGTTGCGGTTGGCCTCATCGTCGTAACTGGCGCTGACAGCCTGCCAGCTGCCCCCTACCGTGAAGCGCTCGAATTGACGGTCCAGGTCCAGGCTCAAGGTGCGCCGTGCGCGGCGGGCGAGGGTGTGGCCGCTGTCGCGATCACGCGGATCGATCAATGCCAGGCCCAGCTGGCTGCGCCATTCGCCCCACTGTTGCTTCAACGCCATTTCCACCCCGTTGATGCGCGCCGAGGCGACATTACGCGGGATCGAGTCCTGGCCAAAGATAATCGCATCACGCAGGTCAGTATGGTACAGCGACGTTTCCAGGCGGCTGTCGCGGCTGAGCTGGCTGCGCCATTGCAGCTCGTAGCTTCTGGAGTGCTCCGGGTCCAGCTGCGGGTTGCTGTACTGTGGGTAGTACAGGTCGTTGAAGGTCGGGGCCCGAAAGCCTTCGCTGTAGGACAGCAGCACATCGTTGTGGGTATTCAGCGGCACGGTAAGGCTACCGCTCCACGTGGTCTGGCCGCCAAACTGCTGGTTCTGGTCGCGGCGCACGCCCAGTTCGGTAGACAGGTGCTCACCGTGGAAGCGATGCTGGATGAAGGCGGCGCGGTTCCAGCGGCTGTCTTCACTGAAATCGGTGCTGGCGTGCACGCGGTCTTCGTACCAGTCGCCACCGATCAACAGGTTCTGCCGCTCGCTCAGGGCCAGGTCGTTCTGCCAAGTGACCTGGTCGCGATAGGTGTTGAACACCGAGCGCTCATCACTGAGTTTGTCGCGCTTGTCGTCGCGATTTTCGCTATGGCCCAGCTCCAGGCGCGAATGCCACAGGTCATTGAGCTGAGCGTCGAAGTACGTGCCCAAGCTGCTGACGCTGAACTCGGTGTAGGGTTTTTGCCCGAAGCTTTCGAAAGTGACCGGGTCGAAGCCGCCGAATGGATTGTCGTACTCGCTGCGGCCTTGGCTGTCGAGCAGGTTCAAGCCGGCTTCGAAACGTTCGCCAAACGTGTGGCTCAGGCTCAGGTTGAACGACGTGTTGCGGTAGGCGTCATGATCGCCGTCGCTGGCGAAGGACGGGCCGGTCGAGTCGATGCCTGCCGTTTCGTCCAGGCTCGCGCCCAGGTTGAAGCGGGTCGCGCCGTCGCCGCCGGACAGGCCCAGGCTGCGTTGCCAGGTCTGGTCGGTGCCTGCCGCCATGCGCAGGCGCGGCTGCAGGCCCTGGCCGTTGCTGCGGCGGGTGAAGATCTGAATCACGCCGCCGATGGCATCGCTGCCGTAGATCGCCGAGCGTGAGCCGCGCAGCACTTCGACACGTTCGATCTGGTCGACGTCGATAAACTGCAGGCCGCTGTCGCCGGAGGTGGCATTGGCGATACGCACACCGTCGACCAGTACCAGGCTCTGCGCGGCTTTGGTGCCGCGGATGAAAATACCCGGCAGGCTGCCACGGCCACCGGTGGGCGCCACTTGCACGCCGGGCACGCGGGCGAGCAGGTCGGTGACACTGGCCGGTTGCAGGCGGTCGATGTCGCTGCGGGTGAAGACGGTATTGGCTGCGCTGGTGGCGGTGCGTGATTCGGCCTGGCGGTTGGCGCTGATCAGCATGTCGGGGAGCTTCAGGGCGTCGTCGCGTTCGGCGGCCAGCAGCTGGACCGGAAGACAGAGCAGGGTAGCGGTAAGGGTTGGGAATTTCATTGGCATTACCATAGCAATCGCCGGCAAGCCGGCTGCCACGCGTACCCCGCTGTTCTTCGGTTCAGCGCAATACCTGTGGAGCTGGCTTGCCGGCGATGGGCCGCAAGGCGGCCGCGGGAATTACAGGCCGAGCCTGGCCATGCGCGCCTTCACAGACGCCTCGATGCCGGCTGCATCCAGCCCACATTCAGCCAGCATCTGCGCAGGCTTGGCGTGCTCGACATAGATATCCGGCAGGCCCAGGTGCAGCAGCGGCTTGACCACCCCCTGGCTGGCCAGGAACTCACCCACGGCAGCCCCGGCGCCGCCCATGATGGCGTTCTCCTCGAGGGTTACCAGCAGGTCATGACTGCCTGCCATCTCCAGCACCAGCGCTTCGTCCAGCGGCTTGACGAAGCGCATGTCGACCACGGTGGCGTTGATTTGCTCGGCGACCTGCAGGGCTTCGGCCAATTGCACGCCAAACACCAGCAAAGCGACCTTCTCGCCCTGACGACGGACGACACCCTTGCCGATTTCCAGCGGGTCCAGGTCGCCACTGATCGGCGCGTTGGGACCTGTACCGCGTGGGTAGCGCACGGCGGCCGGGCCGTTGTACAGGTGGCCGGTGCTGAGCATCTTGCGCAGTTCGTTTTCGTCGCTGGGGGTCATTACCAGCATGCCCGGGATGCAGCGCAGGTACGACAGGTCGTAGCTGCCTGCGTGGGTCGGGCCGTCTTCGCCGACCAGGCCGGCGCGGTCGATGGCGAACAGCACGTCGAGGTTCTGTACCGCCACATCGTGGATCAGCTGGTCGTAGGCGCGCTGCAGGAAGGTCGAGTAGATCGCGACCACCGGCTTGCTGCCTTCGCAGGCCATGCCCGCCGCCAGCGTGACGGCGTGCTGCTCGGCGATGGCCACATCGAAGTAGCGCTCGGGATACCGTTCACTGAAGGTCACCAGGTCCGAGCCTTCCTTCATTGCCGGGGTAATGCCCACCAGGCGGTTGTCGGCAGCGGCCATGTCGCATAGCCATTGGCCGAACACCGCCGAGTACTTCGGCCCGCTGGCCTTCTTCGGTGCGGCCGGCTTGTCGGCAGGCTCGAGCTTGGTGATGGCGTGGTAGCCGATCGGGTCGATCTCGGCCGGCGCGAAGCCTTTGCCTTTTTTGGTCACCACGTGCAGGAACTGCGGGCCTTTGAGGTCACGCATGTTACGCAGGGTGGCGATCATGGTCGGCAGGTCGTGGCCATCGATCGGGCCGATGTAGTTCCAGCCCAGCTCTTCGAACAGGGTGCCGGGCACCAGCATGCCTTTGGCGTATTCCTCGGTGCGACGGGCAATCTCCCAGGCACCCGGCAGGCGCGACAGCACCTTCTTGCTGCCCTCGCGCATGCTTGCGTAGGTGCGGCTGGAAAGAATCTTGGCCAGGTAGTTGGACAGCCCGCCAACGTTGCGCGAGATCGACATGTCGTTGTCGTTGAGGATGACCAGCATGTCGGCGTCGACTTCCTGGGCATGGTTCAACGCCTCGAACGCCATGCCGGCCGTCAGGGCACCGTCGCCGATCACGGCAATCGACTTGCGCGCGCTGTTCTGCAGGCGGGCGGCAATGGCCATGCCCAGTGCGGCGCTGATCGAGGTGCTGGAGTGGCCGACGCCAAAGGTGTCGTACTCACTCTCGCTGCGGCGCGGGAAGGCGGCGATACCGTCCTTCTGGCGCAGGCTCAGCATGCGGTTACGCCGGCCGGTGAGGATCTTGTGCGGGTAGGCTTGATGGCCGACGTCCCACACCAGCCGGTCATCCGGGGTGTCGAAGACGTAGTGCAGGGCGATCGTCAGTTCGATCACGCCCAGGCCGGCGCCAAAATGCCCACCGGTCTGACCCACGGTGTAGAGCAGCTCCTGGCGCAACTCGTCGGCCAGGTGCTCGAGGTCGGCTTCGGCCAGCCGGCGCAGGCCGGCAGGCGTGTCAGCGCGGTCGAGCAACGGCGTGACCGGGCGTTCGCGGGGGATCTCTTGAAACGTCGTGGGCATCAGGCGAGTCGTTATAGATGTTAAGACGCGGCAGTTTACCCCATTGTGGGTAAAGTGCCCATTCAACCAGAGGTGGCGCGCCCCCTGTGTGCGGGTTCGAAGCCGTGCTTAATGGCGGCGTTCGACGATGTAGCGCGCCAACGCTCGCAGGGGCTCTGCGTTTTCACCAAACCCTTCAAGTGCGACCAGCGCCTGGTCGCGCAGTTCGATCGCATAGGCCTTGGCCGCTTCCAGGCCAAGCAGGGCCGGGTAGGTCGGTTTGTCACGGGCGATGTCGGCACCCTGGCGCTTGCCGAGGGTGGCGGTGTCGCTTTCCACGTCGAGGATGTCGTCCTGCACCTGGAATGCCAGGCCAATGGCCTGTGCATAAACCTGCAAGGCGTCCAGCTGCGCCTGCTCGGCGCGGCCGCTGGCCAAGGCACCCAGGCGCACGCTGGCTTCGATCAGTGCGCCGGTCTTGTGCCGATGCATGAACTCGAGGGCCTGCTGGTCCAGCTTCACGCCTACGGATCCAAGGTCGATGGCCTGGCCTCCGACCATGCCGGCAGGGCCTGCAGCCTTGGCCAGGGCCTGGACCATGGCCAGGCGGATGGCGTCGGGCTGCGGGCTCAGCCGTGGGTCGAGCAGGGCACTGAAGGCCAGGCTCTGCAGGCCGTCGCCGGCGAGGATCGCGCAGGCTTCATCGAAGGCTTTATGGGTGGTCGGCTGGCCGCGGCGCAGGTCGTCATCGTCCATGGCGGGCAGGTCGTCATGCACCAGCGAATAAGCGTGTATCAGCTCCACTGCGCAGGCGGCGCCGTTGGCCTGCTCGGCCGCTGCCCCCAGCGCTTGGCAGGCGGCATAGGCGAGCAGCGGGCGCACGCGCTTGCCGCCGTTCATCACGCTGTAGCGCATCGCGGCGTATAGCCGCTCGAGCTCCTTGGTGGGCGCGATGAACAGGGGTTCGAGGGCCGCATCGACGCGCGCCTGGCTACTGGCCTGGTAGGCACCGATCATGCCTCAGGCTCCGCATCGAAGGGCTGAGCGGCGAGCTCGCCGTCGCGTTCGAGCAGTATCTGTACTTTCTGCTCGGCCTGGGCCAGGGCGCCCTGGCAATCGCGGGTCAGGGCGATACCTTGCTCGAAGGCGGCCAGCGAGTCTTCCAGCGACAGCTCGCCGTTCTCCAAGCGTTCGACCAGGGTTTGCAGGTCGGCGAGGGATTGCTCGAAATCGATGGAGGCTTTTTTGCGGGCCATGGCGACGGGTCTCGGAGGCTGTACAGAACGGCGCGACACTAGCAGAGCGGGGCGGGGGGAGCAAACTTGAGGGTGAATTTCCCGGCCCAATCGCCGGCAAGTCGGCGCCCACAAATACGGCGCAAGCCTCAAGAATGGCCGAAGCCCAGCTCCCAGAGACAGGGCGCAGGCCTGAAGAGCTGCGCGGTCGCGGTGGGAGCCGGCTTGCCGGCGATTGGGCCGCGAAGCGGCCCCGTCGATCGATCAGGCTGGCACAGCTTCCCGCTCCAGCATCGCCTCGCGGCAATGGGCCAGCTCTGCGATGGTCAGCACTGGCAGGTTGTACTGGCGGGCATACACCGCCACCTGCTCGCCGCGGGCCATGCTGCCGTCGGGGTTCATCAGCTCGCACAGCACCGCTGCCGGGCGCAGGCCCGCCAGGCGAGCCAGGTCCACCGAGCCCTCGGTATGGCCGCGGCGGGTCAGCACCCCGCCATCACGCGCCCGCAGCGGGAATACATGGCCGGGGCTGACGATATGCCGTTGCTCGGCCGTCGAGCGCAAGGCTGCTTCGATGGTGGTGATACGGTCCTGCGCGCTGACGCCGGTGCTCACACCCTCAGCCGCTTCGATGGTCACGGTGAAGCCAGTACCGTGGCGGGCCTGGTTGTTCGGCACCATCGGTGCCAGTTGCAGGGCATCGACGGTGGCTTCGTCCAGGCACAAGCAGACGATGCCGCTGCAATCGCGAATCATCATGGCCATGGTCTGCAGCGACAGGTTTTCGGCGGCGGCAACGATGTCCGCTTCGTCCTCGCGGTCGTCATCGTCGAGCAGCAGTACGGGACGGCCGGCCTGGAAGGCGGCGACGGCAGCGGACACATTGGGGAATTGCTGGTGATGCTTGGGGGACATGAAACGCTCCTCGTGAATGATCGATGAACGTCTCGGGGCGAACAAAATGCGCGCGCAAGGGCGCCCTGATGGCCCTTGCCTGACGCCTTCTTTCATCCGGACTATGACCGTCGGCTCTGGAGTTGCACCAGATCTGCTGACCCCCGGCATGGCCGGGGCGCTCGCGGGCTCATCTTTCGATTTACCGCCGGTGGGGACTTTCACCCCGCCCTGAAGACCGGGCAAGCATACCGCACAGTGCTACCCTGCTGACAAGCCGATGATCTGCGACCTTCGGCGTATCAGGGGTGATCGGCTCATGCAACGGCTTCGAGGATATGCCCCAGATTGCCGGCGGCAAGCCCGCCATTACTGATGCGGCGAAGCTTAGCGAGACATATCCTCGATTACGCGTTGCAATGAAGCCGGCAGCATCGGCCCATGCCCAACCCCCGTCAATCGCTCGAAACGCACCTGCAACCCCGGCACCTTGGCCAGGTCCGCCGCCAGCTCTCGCATCGGCCGCTCCACATCGCCTTGCAGCGGTGCCCGCGGGCTCACCGGCTCCTCGCTGCCGCGCATCAGCCAGAGCGTCGGGTGGTTATCACCCATGCGCTCCTGCAATGTCTGCGCTTGGCGAACGATCGCCCCGTCGTGCCACCATAACGATGGGCTGGCTGCCACATAGTGGCTGAACGCTCCAGGCCGGGTGAACACTGCATGCAACACTGCCAAGCCGCCATACGAGTGCCCCCACAGGGTCTGCCGTTGCAGGTCGATGGGCGCCACGCCGGCCACCATCGGCCGCATGCGTTCGGTAAGCAAATCCAGGAATGCATCCGCGCCACCGCTGGGCAGGTGGGTCAGCGGGTCGCGCTGTTCTGCAAGCCCGGGGATGGCCGGTGTGTAGTCGTAGGTACGGCCTGTTCGCTCGATGCGCTGCTCGGTCTGGTACCCAACCGCCACCAGTAGCGGTGCCTGGCCCGCTGCGAGTCTGCCCAGTAACGCACTGTCCAGGGCACCCAGTGCGGCATTGCCGTCGAGCATCCACAACACCGGGTAACCTGCGGCGGGCGCCGGGCGCTGCGGCTTGCCGATCCATAAGCGGTAATGGCGCTGGCCATCGGCCGAGTCCAGGTCCAGGTGGCTGAAGCGGTAGGCCAGGTCTTGGCGCTGCAGCAGTGAAGTGTCCATCTGCTGCTCGCGTTGCGGCTGTGCCAGGGCAACCGGGGCGGTAAGGGCCAGCGCCAATGCCAGGGACAGGGTGATCTTGCTCATCAGGCGCCTCATCAATGCTTTGCAAGGAGCGCAAGGCGGAAGGGCTCAGATGATAATCAGTCCTGATTGAGCGTAAAGCGCATTAACTTTCTAAACATTGCGAAGCAGCCGGCAGCACCAGGTGCAGGCAAAGCCCGGGGTGACCATTACTGGCCCACAGCCTGCCACCTTGCAGTTCGACCGCGCGGCGGGCGATGGCAAGCCCCAGGCCGAACCCTGCGCCGCTGTCGGGCAAGCGCTGGTAAGGCTTGAAGATGCGTTCGAGTTCAGCGTGAGGCACGCCGGGGCCTTGGTCACTCAGGCGCAGGTGCCAGCAATCGCCCTCACGCCAGCCATCGAGGCTGACCCGGCCATCGGCAGGCGAATGGCGGATGGCATTGCGCATGAGGTTTTCCAGTGCCTGGGCCAGGCTGTCCAGATGGGCCTGCACCACGCATTCCACGCCGAGCGAGCAGGGTAGCCGTGCACGGTCCCAGCCGCTTTCGAAGCAGGCGTCCTGGCATAAGGCTTCCCACACGGAAAGCATCAGTACCGGTTCGGTGCGTAACTGTGGTTGCTCAGTGTCCATCCAGGCGAGGTCCAGGGTGTCCTCGAGCAGCTTCTGCATGTCGTTGACCTCGTGCCCCAGGCGCGCCCGCAACTGCGCGGGCGACAAATCACTGTCGTGGGCGATGCGCAGCCGCGCCAGGGGCGTACGCAGTTCGTGCGACAGGGTACGCAGCAGCAGGCGTTGCTGCTCCAGGCTTTGGCGCAGGCGCCCGGCCATGTGTTCAAAGGCCTGCGCCAGTTCGCCCAATTCATCGCGGCGATCCTGCAGGGGCAGGCCGGGGCTGTCCAGGTCGTCTGCGCGCAAGGCGTCGGCGCGGTCGCGCAAGCGGTTGAGCGGTGCCACCAGATGCCGATAGATCGCCAGGCCCAGTAACAGCGCCAGCAGTGTGGGTGCTACGCCGTGAGTGATGACGTGGGTCCAGGGGGTCAGGCCGGTGGGTAACAGGCGCTCGGGCAGTTGCATTACCAGGCGGCCGCGCGCTGGATGCCGCGGGAACTCGATGCTGACGTAAGGCAGCTCATCCTGCAGGCGCCGGCTCATCGGCCAGTCAGGCTTGCGCATGAAGGTCAGGCGGCTGGCCTCGTCGGCATCCAACGGCGTGGTGCCGAGGCTTTGCAGGTGCGGCCCGATCAGTGCTGCCCAGGTGTTCTCGGCGTGCTGCAGGTGTTTGCGAAAGGCCTCGGCCCCGCTCGCCCCCCCTTGCTGCCAGGCCTGTTCAGCCTGCTGCGCATAGCGCGCCAGATAATCCTGGTCGGCCTGGGACAGAAAATAACTGCTGCGCTCCACCGACAGGCCCCAGGTCCAGATAAGCCAGGTCAGTAACAGGCAGAAGCTGACTTGCAGCGCGGCCAGTTTCCACAGCAAGGGGTGGCGGCGCATCACAGGCGTTCCGTGTCGACCAGGATGTACCCTTGGCCACGCACGGCCTGTATCTGTACATGCTGGGCACCGATATCTGCCAGCTTGCGGCGCAGGTTGCACACATGCACGTCCAGCCCGCGGTCCAGGCGGGTGTAGGCGCGGTGCAGTACGGTCTGGTAGAGAAAGGCTTTGCTCAACGCCTCGCCGGGGTGGGCGCTCAAGGTGGCCAGCAAGCGAAACTCAGAGCCCGTGAGGCCGGCAGCCTTGCCGTGGTGAACGACATCCTGATGGTCATGGTCGAGCATCACCTCGCCGGCGTCGGTTGCCGCTACCGGCCTGCGGTCAAAGGCCACCCGGCGCATCAGGGCATCGACCCGCGCGTCCAGCTCCGCCAGGCTGAAGGGTTTGGGCAGGTAGTCGTCCGCGCCCCGGGTAAAGCCACTGATGCGGTCCTGCTCGGCGCCCAGTGCCGACATCAGCATCACCGGCACTGCCTGCTGGCGGCGCAATTCGTCGAGCAGGCTAAGACCGTCCAGGCCAGGCAGCATGATGTCCAGCAGCACCAGATCGAAGCCATCGTGTTGCACCGCGTTCAACGCCTGCGGGCCGGTGGCGCAGGCGTTGACCAGAAAGCCCCGCTTCAGGAAGTGGCGCTGGAGGTCCTCACGCAGGCGTGGGTCATCTTCGACGAGCAGGAGTGAGGTTGGCATGGGCGGTCTTTAATGAGAATTCGTATCAGTTGGCGATCATCCCATTGCATGCAGGCTAAGGGCAATCACCCCGTGGCGGGTGCATGTGTTAAGAAGGTTAATCCTGCTGCACCCCCCGTTTTCGTCCGGTATCGTTCGCAAAAAGCAACGTATGTCGTTTGCGATTCAATATCATTTGGGCGAAGGTGTGCCATGAGCAGTTTCAAAGGTGTGGGGAGCCCGCGACGGGCGCGGGGCTGGCTGATGCTGGGGTTGTTGGCGCCGTTTTCATTCTCGGCATTGGCCGAAACGGTAGCCAATGAGGTCGCTGCGGACAGCTCGCTCGACCTGCCGGCATTGACCATCGAAGGCAACCGCCTGTACGACATGCTGCCTTCGGAAGAAACCGGCGGTTACAGCGTCGACGCTGCCACCGTCGGCACCAAGACCCCCGCGTCGCTCAAGGAAATACCGCAGTCGGTCACTGTCTACACCCAGGACTACGTCAAAGACCGCCAGTTCGTGCACCTCGATGACCTGGCCAAGTACACCGCTGGGCTGCGCACCCTGACAAACGATAGCGGGCGCTCGTCGATCTATGCCCGTGGCTACGAGTACAGCGAGTTCAACATCGACGGCCTGCCGGCGCCCATGGCCAGTATTTTCGGCACCGTGCCGTCGCTGGCGGCCTTCGATCGTGTGGAGATCATGCGCGGCCCGGCGGGGTTGTTCAGCAGCACCAGCGAGCTTGGCGGTATCGTCAACATGGTGCGCAAGCGCCCGACCGCCGAATTCCAGGGCCACGTCGAGGCCAGCTACGGCACCTGGGACACCAATCACGAAGAAATCGACCTGGGCGGGCCGCTGGATGATGCAGGCCGGGTGCGTGGGCGCTTCGTGGCCTCGCGTGATGACACCAATGGGGAGGTGGACTACAACGCCAACACCAGCAACAGCTACTACGGCGCGCTGGATATCGACCTTGATGACGACACCCAGCTGTCATTCGGCCTGATTCATGAAGTGAAGAACATCACCCCGCACAACGGCTACCCGGCAACCCTGTCTGGTGAGGTGCCGGATTTCAGCCATTCGAAGTTCCTCGGCGCTGACTGGAACTACTTCGATGGCAAGACCACCGACCTGGTTGCCGAGTTGACGCACCGCTTCGACAACGGTGGTTATGGCCGTATCGCCGCCCGTGGCTCGCACCGCGACACCGACTACCTCTATGCCTTTACCGCCACCAATGCCACCACCGGTGCCAACTCCGAGCGTGCCAGTGCCCGGGACTTCACCCAAGACACCTACTCGCTGGACGCCAGCTACAGCCAGCCGTTCGAAACCTTCGGCCAGGTCAGCGAATTCGTGGTGGGTACCGACTACAAGAACTACGACACCGAGTACCTCAACGGCACCACCAACCTGGGGGGCATCAACGTCGGCAGCTACTCGCCGACCCAGTTCGCCAAACCGTCGCCGAACTACAGCACCGAAACCGGCATGCAGGAGGAAGAGTACGGGCTGTACTCAAAGGTCACCTTCCGCCCGGTCGAGCGTTTGGCGCTGATTGCTGGTGGCCGCTTCAGCTGGTATCGCGGTGATTTCTACACCACCACCCTGAGCACGGGTTCGACTGTCGATGACAACAAGCGCGTGGATGGGCGCTTCACGCCGTACGGTGGCGTCGTCTACGACCTGACCGATACCCATGCGCTGTATGCCAGCTATTCGCAGGTATTCAAGCCGCAGTCAGACACCGACAGCAGTGGCCGGGTGCTCAAGCCGCGTGAAGGCGAGCAGTATGAGTTTGGCCTCAAGAGCAGTTACTTTGGCGGCGACCTCAATACCCGCGTCTCGGTATTCCGTTTGACCGACGAGAACCGCGCCAGCACCGACTATGACGAGGATGGCGTAGACACCGGGTTTTCTGTTGCATCGGGCAAGACGCGCGTGAAGGGTGCCGAAGTGGAAGTCAGCGGCAAGCTGACGCCGAACTGGGAGGTGCTGGCGGGCTACACCTGGATGGAAACCGAAACCCTCGACGGTGATGCCGAAACCACCTTCTTCATCATGCCGCGCAACCAGGCGTCGCTGTGGAGCAAGTACACCATCAGCCAAGGGCCGTTGACCGGGCTGGCCATTGGTGGTGGCGTCTCGGCGATGAGCAACTTCCATTCCGAGAACGGCGGCGTGCGCATCGATGCGCCGGGGTACGCCACGGTGGATGCGATGCTGTCGTACCCGGTTACCTCGAAGCTGACGGCCACATTTAACGTCAACAACCTGTTGGACCGTGATTACCTGTCGCGGGTGGGGTCGACTTCGACGTTCAACTTCTACGGGCCTTCGCGCAGCATGATGGTTGGCGCGCGTTATGATTTCTGACGTATTTTCCAGGAAATTGTCAGATTTTTACCGTTGCTTGTAGTCCATTTCTGAAATAGCTTGTTCCCGCCTTTTCGGCATTGCGGTGCTTTTCTCTGCGGCCTAGTCTGGGCCCGTCGTTGCCAAATCAGCGACCGGGCCTGCAAGCCCGCAGACGAATTCAGCGCTATCCGGAGTGCCGCGTGTCGGCAGCTTCGGCCAATGGTGGCTGCGTGCTGGAGATCTTCGGATCTGCCGGTTTTCGTCTGTCCGGTCTTGCAGCCTGCACGCAGCCGCCACCCATCAAATGCAAGTGATGTCGTGGTGGTCCATGAGGACACAGACGAGATTACATCATGCTAAAAATTGTCCCCGATCCGCCCCGCGATTCCCATTCCCTTGAAGACACCCTGATCCAGGCCACGGACTATGCGCTGTGCGCCACGACCGTTGTGCACCAGGCACTGCTGCTGCATCCCAAGTCACCGGCATCGGTTTTGATGATGACCTCGCTGCATGAAATGGAGGCGTTACGGGTTTTGCTCGAGTCGGCGCTGATCCAGGTGCAGATGCCCACAGGCCCTCGGACCTTGCATTAGGGCTTGGAAGATTTGCCGCCTGCACCGGCCCTATCGCCGGCAAGCCGGCTCCCACAGGTTTCAGCGGCGCTGCGGGCATTGGAGCCCAACGGTCTTGCTCAACTTCTGAAAGCTGGCGCGATCCCTGTGCCGGCTTGCCGGCGATGAGGCCAGGCCGGCCAGCGCAAATTTCAAGGAGATTGAACAATGACCACTGACACAACCAGGTTCGATCATAATCGGCCTGATGGATGAGAAACCCATGATGATCTGGGCTTCGCATTACCTCAGTGCCATGGCCAAGGCGCTGATGGATGATGCCGAGCTGGGCATGAAGCATTAAGAGCAGGCATTAAAAAGCCGGCTTGTGGCCGGCTTCTCGGGGACGCTTCCGGCTAATTTATGGTAAGCCGCAACCGCCTTAACTGGATGGCCATCAAAGGCCTGAAAAAGATGGCGAACGTTCGTGTGAAACGTTGCCGAGCCCTCTGGCCTGCGGCTTGCGCCGGTCGGGGCTGAATGTGGCGCGTAGCATACAAGGGCCTGCTCAGGATGCCCAGCAAAAAATGGCACAGGGTGTTTCATTCAGGGCGTTGCCGGCAAAAATGCGACCAGTGGAACACCCAGCCGAGTATCTCCAGGTGCTGTGCCTGGCGCTGGGCCGGGGTGAAGCGTTCCACGGTGTAGTTGCGCCTGTCGTGACTGTGCAGGCACAGGGTGCCGTTGTGGCCGAGGCTGAGGCTGTTCACCCGGAGGGTGCCATTGTGCAGCAGGGCATAGGTTTCACCGTCCTTGACCCGGGTCTGGCTGACGTCAATGGCCACTATCGCGTCGGATGGAACCCACGGCGCCATGTTTTGGCTTGGCATGGCCAGGCAAACGACATTATCCATTGCAACGCCCAAGGCCTGCAGCGCTTCAAGCGGCAGTTGCAGGTACTTGCCCTCCAGCGCGACGAGCTTGCCGTCGTGCACTTGTTGAAATGGCACCTGCAAGAGCCGGGTAGCCTGGGTCGACAGCAAGGAGAGCGCATTACCAGTATCAGGGGCGGGCTGCAGGGCGCGGCTGCGCAGGATCGAACTGGGGTGTTTGGGGCCTTCGCCACAGCGCAACCAGCGCCGGTGTACGCAGAACAGGTCGGCAAGTTCGTCCAGGCGAGCCAGGGGAATGCCGCGCTTGAACCAGTTGTTCACGTGCTGGGCCGTCAAACCACGCTGGGCGGCGAGATCGGCAGGGGTCAAGCCACACTCGTGGAGGAGGGCCTTGAGGCGGTCACCGGAGGTTTTCATGCACCGGAGTGTACCGGCGGTGTGCCAGTAGGGATACGAACCAGGTGTTGACGTGACGTGTACGAAAAGCGCCTAGGTGTAGGACGCTGGATTAGGACCTTGTAGGATTTTTTGCCACTGCGGCAGGCACAAAAAACCCCGCCGAAGCGGGGCTTGGTGCAAACGGTATCAGCCCTTGTAGGCAGCAACCGATTTGGTGATCGCGGCGCGGGCGGCGTCGGCGCCTTCCCAGCCCTCGATCTTGACCCACTTGCCCTTCTCGAGATCTTTGTAGTTCGCGAAGAAGTGCTCGATCTGCTGGATCAGCAGTGCTGGCAGGTCGGTGTATTCCTTGACGTCGACATACAGCTGCGACAGCTTGTCGTGCGGCACAGCGATGACCTTGGCGTCGCCGCCGCCGTCGTCGGTCATGTTCAGAACGCCGACCGGGCGGGCACGGATGACCGAACCAGGGGCGACCGGGTAAGGGGTAACCACCAGCACGTCCAGCGGATCACCGTCGTCGGCCAGGGTGTTTGGAATGAAGCCGTAGTTGGCCGGGTAGAACATCGGGGTCGCCATGAAGCGATCGACGAACAGGGTATCGCTGTCCTTGTCGATTTCGTACTTGATCGGCGCGTGGTTGGCCGGGATCTCGATGGCGACGTAGATGTCGTTCGGCAGGTCTTTGCCAGCCGGAATCTTGCTGTAGCTCATTGGGCAGTGCCCCCGTGTTTGATCAAAAAAGTGGCGGCGATTATAGGCACATTCGGCCAGGGCATGCCACGCCCCACCTGATGCGCGGGCGCATCAGGTGGGGCTTTGGCGGTAGTCAGGGTGTTCGTCCTGCAACCGCGTCAGGCGCGCCAGAGGATCCTGGCGGTAGAACAGCGACAGTTGCCGGTACACCTGTGGATAAGCTTGCTGCAAGAGGTCGGGCGCGCTGAAGAAGTACTCGCTGGTGACGGCGAAGAACTCTGCCGGGTTTTCGGCCGCATAAGGGTCGATGGCCGTTTGCGCTTCAGGGTCGGCGTCCAACTGGCGGTTGAGGTCGTCATACGCCTGCTGCATGGCCGTGGCCCAGGTTTCGACCTGCATGTCGCTGTGCAGCGGTGGCAGGCCATTGGCATCGCCATTGAGCATGTCGAGCTTGTGCGCCAGCTCGTGGATCACCAGGTTGTAGGCTTCCCAGCCGCCGCTGGCCAGCACCCCGGCCCAGGCCATGATCACCGGGCCCTGCTGCCACGCCTCGCCGCTGTGTTCACCCTCCCAGACATGCTCCACGCCACTGGCGTCCCGGTGGCGCTGGGGGCTTTTGAAGTCGTCCGGGTAGAGGATGATCTCGTGAAAGCCCTGGTACCAGTTGAGGTCCCCCAGGTGCAACAGCGGTAGTTGAGCCTGGGCAGCCAGGAACAGGCGTTGCTGATCATCCAGCTCGACGCCGGGCAGGGTGGTCAGGTGCTTGTCGAGCAGGAACAGGATGCACGCATCACGGAGCCGACGGTCTTCATCGTCGCTGATGCCATCGAGCATCGGCAGGCGTTCGCGGATCGCCTGCCATTGCTGTGGGTCGACCGGGTAGCGCGCCAGGGTTCGCTTGCGCCGCCAGGCGCTGAAGGACCACATGGCGTTGGTCAGTGTGCCTTGGCGGTGCGGCCCAGGCGCCCGCGCAGCAGGCCCAGGACCATGGGCACCAGCGACAGGAAGATGATGCCGACCACCATCAGCGAGAGGTGCTGCTTGATGAACGGCACGTTGCCGAAGAAGTAGCCGAGGGTCACCAGGCCGCCGACCCACAGCAGCGAGCCTGCAACGCTGAAGGCCAGGAAACGCGGGTAGTGCATGTGGGCGATGCCAGCGACGAACGGTGCGAAGGTACGCAGGATTGGCAAGAAGCGTGCGAGGGTCACGGTCTTGCCACCATGGCGTTCATAGAACTCATGGGTGCGCTGCAGGTAGTCACGGCGGAAGATTTTCGAATTGGGTTTGTTGAACAGCCGTTCACCTACCGTTCGCCCGATCACGTAGTTGGTGCTGTCACCCATGATTGCCGCGGCCATCAGCAGGCCGGCCAGCAGTACCGGGTCCATGCCGCCACCGGCGGCCACGGCGCCGGCGATGAACAGCAGGGAATCACCCGGCAGGAAGGGCATCACCACCAGCCCGGTCTCGCAGAAAATCACGGTGAACAGGATCGCGTAGATCCAGGGGCCGTAATTGGTGACCAGCAGATCAAGGTAGGCATCGAGATGCAGGATGAGGTCCAGCGGGTTGAAATCCATGTACAGCACCTGTGTTCTTGACCCGCAGCGACGGGCGAGCGGACTTGCGGTAGGGTAAATTTTCAGACATGCCAGGAGCAGGCATTATACGGCCAAGTGGCGAGGATGCCCGGAGAGTTTGTAGCTGGGGGTTACTGAGGCGGCCTTTACTGGCCCGATCGCCGGCCAGCCGGCGCTCGGGCCAATACGGGTCAGTCTTGGCTGATCGGCAAAATGTAGCTTTCGAACTCGGTATCTTTGCGAAAACCGATGGATTCATAGGTCCTCTGCGCTACCTCGTTGTTGGCGCTGGTCGAAACCCGCATGCGCACGGCCTGGGTGTCCTTGGCCATCTTCTTGGCTTCACGGATCAGATGATCGGCCACCAGCATGCGCCGTGAGTCTTCGGCCACGTAGATGTCGTTGAGGATCCACACCCGCTTGAGCGACAGCGACGAGAAGCTCGGGTACAACTGGCAGAAGCCCAGCAGTTTGGCGTCGTCATCGTCCGGCAATGCCAGGTAGATGACCGATTCGTCGCGTTTGAGGCGCGTTTCCAGGAATTTGCGCGAGCTGTCCGGGTAGGGCAGCTGCCCATAGAACTCACGGTATCGGACGAACAGCGGGGTGAGCAGGTCGAGGTGTTCCAGGGTTGCCTTGATGATGCGCATGTGCGGCCCTCAGAGTCCATTTGGGAAACAGCGGAATGCCAGCAGCTTTCAATAGCATGCTGCCCAATGCAGGCTAGAAGCGCAATCCGCCGTCCGTGACATGTTTTTTACCCTTCACCGAGTAGGAAATTACCTTTTTGGCCAGGAGTGTTTTCACTGTCGAGGGTATGGACCTGCGCTTCGTCCTTTAAATTCACACCAGACAGCTGTCGGCGGCAGGCCTCGCGCATCAGGTATAGCAGGCGGTGGGCGGCCATGCCGTAGCTCAGGCCTTCGAGGCGAACGTTGGAGATGCAGTTGCGGTAAGCGTCGGTCAGGCCCACCTTTGGCGCGTAGGTGAAATACAAGCCCAGGCTGTCGGGTGAACTGAGCCCGGGGCGCTCACCGATCAGCACCACGGTCATGCGCGCCCCCAGCAGTTGGCCCACTTCGTCGGCCACGGCCACCCGGCCTTGCTCCACCAGCACCACCGGTGCGCTGGTCCAGCCATCGGCGGCGGCCTGCTCCTCGAAACGGGCCAGGAACGGCAAGGTATGGCGATGCACGGCCAGTGCCGAGAGGCCGTCGGCCACCACGATGGCAAGGTCGCAGCCGCCAGGGTTGGCCTGGGCGTGCTGGCGCAGCTGCTCCACCGAGTGCTCGTTCAGGCGCCGCCCCAGGTCGGGGCGTTGCAGGTACTGGTGGCGGTCGCTGGCAGCGCTGTGCAGAACCAGGCTGTCACGGCCGCGCTCCTTCAATTGTTCGGCCAGGGAACGGTGGTCGAACGCCAGGTGCACGGCATCGCGGGCCTGGGCGTGGGCGAACTGGAAGTCCAGCTGGGCGTCGGTTGGCAGGCTGATGCCGCTGCGGCCCAGGGCGATACGCGCCGGGGTCAGATTGCGCAGGGCCAGCCAAGGGTTTTCGGGGGTGGGCGTCTGATGGTCCATGGTCACCTCTATGACAGTTGCGCCAAGGCCTGGCGGAACGCCGGGGGCAGGTTGTCGCCAAAGCGCACCTGGCCATCGGCCTGGGTGAAGATACCGGTGCGCTGCAACCATGCCTCGAACTCAGGCCCAGGTTTGAGGCCCAGGGTCTGGCGCGCATACAGCGCGTCATGGAACGAGGTGGTCTGGTAGTTGAGCATGATGTCGTCGGAACCGGGGATGCCCATGATGAAGTTGATCCCGGCCACACCCAGCAGGGTCAGCAGGGTGTCCATGTCGTCCTGATCGGCCTCGGCATGGTTGGTGTAGCAAATGTCGCACCCCATCGGCACGCCCAGCAGTTTGCCGCAGAAGTGGTCCTCCAGGCCGGCACGGATGATCTGCTTGCCGTTGTACAGGTACTCGGGGCCGATGAAACCGACCACGGTGTTGACCAGAAACGGCTTGAAGTGACGGGCCACGGCATAGGCGCGGGTTTCACAGGTTTGCTGATCGACGCCGTGGTGAGCGTTGGCCGACAGGGCGCTGCCCTGGCCGGTTTCGAAATACATGAGGTTCTGCCCGAGGGTGCCGCGCTTGAGCGACAGCCCGGCTTCGTAACCTTCCTGAAGCACGTTGAGGTTGATGCCAAAGCCGGCGTTGGCTGCCTCGGTGCCGGCAATCGACTGGAACACCAGGTCCAGCGGCACGCCGCGGTTGATTGCCTCTATGGAGGTGGTGACGTGGGTCAGCACACAGGCCTGGGTGGGAATGTCATAGCGCTGGATGATGGCGTCGAGCATTTCCAGCATCGCGCAGATCGAGGCGGTGCTGTCGGTGGCCGGGTTGATGCCGATCATGGCGTCGCCGTTGCCGTACAGCAAGCCATCGAGAATGCTGGCGGCAATCCCGGCCGGCTCGTCGGTAGGGTGGTTGGGCTGCAAGCGGGTCGACAGGCGCCCGCGCAAGCCCATGGTGCCGCGAAAACGGGTGACCACACGGATTTTCTGCGCCACCAGCACCAGGTCCTGTACGCGCATGATCTTCGAGACTGCAGCGGCCATTTCCGGGGTCAGGCCTGGCGCCAGGGCGCGCAGGCTGTCTTCGTTGGCTTCGTCGCTGAGCAGCCAGTCACGCAGGCCACCGACGGTGAGGTGGCTGACCGGGGCGAAGGCCTGGGCGTCGTGAGTGTCGATGATCAGACGGGTAACTTCATCCTGCTCGTAAGGGATCAGCGCTTCGCTGAGGAAGTGGCTGAGTGGGATATTGGCCAGTGCCATCTGCGCCGCCACCCGCTCGCCATCGTTGGCGGCGGCAACGCCAGCCAGGTAATCCCCGGAGCGTGCGGGGCTGGCTTTGGCCATCACGTCCTTGAGGCTGTCGAAACGGTAGACCAGGTGGCCTACCGTGTGTACGAAACTTGCCATACAGAATCTCCAGAGTGCCGCGGGCGTACCCGCGGCAGGTGTCGGCGATCAGTGCAGGGCCTCTTCGGCCTTCTGGATCGCGGCGAATTCCTCTTCCGGTGTGCCCGCTACCAAGTGGTGGCGGCTGTAGAACGCAAAGTAGGCAATCAATACTGCATAGATCACTGCAGCGCCAATCACCACCCGTGGGTCGACCAGGAAGCCTGCGACCACGGCGATACAGGCCAGCACCAGGGCTACGCCTGAGGTGAAGATGCCACCCGGGGTGCGATAGGGGCGTTCCATCTTGGGCCGGCGGATGCGCAGGGTGATGTGCGCGGCCATCATCAGTACATAAGACAGCGTTGCGCCGAACACCGCAACCAGGATCAGCAGGTCGCCCTGGCCGGTCAGTGACAGGGCGAAGCCAATGATGCCGGGGATGATCAGGGCCAGTACCGGTGCCTTGCTCTTGTTGGTTTCAGACAGTTTGCGCGGCAGGTAGCCCGCGCGGGAAAGGGCGAAGATCTGCCGCGAATAGGCATAGATGATGGAGAAGAAGCTGGCAATCAGGCCGGCCAGGCCAACCAGGTTGACGAAGCCGCCCATCCAGGTGGAGCCGCCATACGCCTTGGACAGCGCTTCAACCAGTGGGTTACCGGAGGCTTTGAGCGCTTCGGAGCCCGCACCGCCCGGGCCGACCACGAGGATCAGCAGGGCAAAGGCCAGCAACACCAGCATGGCGCCAATCAGGCCACGTGGCAGGTCACGTTTCGGGTTCTTGGTTTCCTCGGCCGCCAGTGGCACGCCTTCTACCGCCAGGAAGAACCAGATCGCGTACGGGATTGCCGCCCACACGCCGACATAACCGAACGGCAGGAAGCTGCTGGCGCCAACCGCGTCGGTCTGGGCGATGTCGAACAGGTTCGCTGCATCAAAATGGGGCACCATGCCCACAAGGAAGACAGCCAGGGCGATGGCGGCGATGGCGGTGATGATGAACATCAGTTTCAGCGCTTCACCCACACCGAAGATGTGGATGCCGATAAAGACGATGTAGAACGCCAGGTAGATCATCCAGCCGCCAATGCCGAACAGGGACTGGCAGTAGGCGCCGATGAACACCGCGATGGCTGCCGGCGCGATGGCGTACTCGATGAGGATCGCCGTGCCTGTCAGAAAGCCGCCCCACGGGCCGAAGGCGCTACGGGCAAAGCCGTAGCCGCCCCCGGCGGTTGGGATCATCGAGGACAGTTCGGCGAGCGAGAAGCACATGCACAAGTACATGGTGGCCATCAGCAGGGTGGCCAGGAACATGCCGCCCCAGCCGCCTTGGGCGAGTCCGAAGTTCCAGCCGGCATAGTCGCCGGAGATCACGTAGGCGACGCCCAGGCCCACCAGCAGGACCCAGCCGGCAGCCCCTTTTTTCAGTTCACGCTGCTGGAAGTAGTCCGAACCGACTTTTTCAAAATCGACGGAAGCACCTGCCGGTGTGCCGGAAGATTGATCGCTTGGCATAGTTTCACCTGTTCTTTTTCTTGGTGGCCGGAAGGGTTCCGGCCCATGGTGATGGGTACTGCAGGAAGCGAGCCATGGGGCTTCAAGCTTCAAGCTTCAAGCTGCAAGCCTCAAGAAAAAGCAGGTCGGCGGTGTACTCGCTTTTTCTTGCAGCTTGCCGCTTGCCGCTTGCCGCTTGCCGCTTAGAAGAAGCCCAGCGGGTTGATGTCGTAGCTCACCAGCAGGTTCTTGGTTTGCTGGTAGTGGTCGAGCATCATTTTGTGGGTTTCACGGCCTACGCCGGATTTCTTGTAACCGCCGAACGCGGCGTGTGCCGGGTACAGGTGGTAGCAATTGGTCCATACGCGGCCCGCCTTGATGCCGCGGCCCATGCGGTAGGCGCGGTTGATGTCGCGGGTCCATACACCGGCGCCAAGGCCGAACTCGGTGTCGTTGGCGATGGCCAGTGCTTCAGCTTCGTCCTTGAAAGTGGTGACGCTGACCACCGGGCCGAAGATTTCCTCCTGGAACACTCGCATCTTGTTGGTGCCTTTGAGCAGTGTCGGCTGGATGTAGTAACCCGTGGCCAGCGCCCCCTCCAGCTTCTCCACCTTGCCGCCGGTCAGCAGCTCGGCGCCCTCGTCCTGGGCAATCTGCAGGTACGACAGGATTTTTTCGAACTGCTGTTGCGACGCCTGGGCGCCGACCATGGTGTCGGTGTCGAGCGGGTCGCCGCGTTTGATCTGCAGCACCTTCTTCATCACCACTTCCATGAACTGCGGGTAAATCGACTCTTGCACCAGTGCGCGTGACGGGCAGGTGCAGACCTCGCCCTGGTTGAAGAATGCCAGCACCATGCCTTCGGCAGCCTTGTCGATGAAGCTCGGCTCAGCCTGCATGATGTCTTCGAAGTACACGTTCGGCGATTTGCCGCCCAGCTCGACAGTCGACGGAATGATGTTCTCGGCGGCGCATTTCATGATGTGCGAGCCAACCGGGGTAGAGCCGGTGAAGGCGATCTTGGCGATGCGCTTGCTGGTGGCCAGCGCCTCGCCGGCCTCGCGGCCATAGCCCTGGACGACGTTGAGCACGCCGGGCGGCAGCAGGTCGCCAATCAGCTCGACCAGCACGGTGATGCCCAGCGGCGTCTGTTCGGCTGGTTTGAGCACCACGCAGTTGCCAGCGGCCAGGGCCGGTGCCAGTTTCCAGGCGGCCATCAGGATCGGGAAGTTCCACGGGATGATCTGCCCGACCACGCCCAGTGGCTCATGAATGTGATAGGCCACGGTGTTTTCGTTGATCTCGGCGGCACCGCCCTCCTGGGCGCGTATGCAGCCGGCGAAATAGCGGAAATGATCGACCGCCAGCGGGATGTCGGCGTTGAGGGTTTCGCGGACCGGCTTGCCGTTGTCCCAGGTTTCGGTGATGGCCAACACCTCAAGGTTTTGCTCGATGCGCTCGGCGATCTTCAGCAGAACGTTGGAGCGGTCCTGTACCGACGTGCGGCCCCAGGCATCGGCGGCAGCGTGGGCGGCGTCCAGGGCCTTGTCGATGTCTTCGGCAGTGGAGCGAGGGAATTCAGCGATCAGCTTGCCATTGACCGGGGAGGTGTTGTCGAAATACTGCCCCTTGACCGGAGCTACGAATTCACCACCGATGTAGTTGCCGTAGCGGCTCTTGAAGGAAACCTTCGCGCCCTCGGTACCGGGATGTGCATAACGCATGGTGTGTCTCCTGGTTAATTGTGTTTGTTGAGGAGTTGGAAAGCGTAGAGCAAAGGTTGGGCCAGCGTGGGGAGGGCTAGTTGAATCAATGGCTTGCGCGATTTCTTGAGGGGCCTGCAGCGGGCGCTGTACCGGGAACGGCACGCGCTGGGTGACACTTTGTACCGTTTGCGACACGCTTGATTGCGGCACATTGCAAAGCCCGGGCGGGTGGAGGATGCTGGCAGGACGCTCTATCTGCGGAGAACAAAAACCAATGCAGAGCCACCACCTCAGTCGTCATGCCCAGCAAGTGCATACCGTTGCCCACGGCGAAGCCGGGGGGGCCGGCAGCGATCCGTCCATTGCCCGATCCTGGCTGCGATGCCTGGAGGACTACCATCTGGATCCCGAGGTGCTTGCCGCGCCGGTCGTGCTGGAGCACGGCCGCTTGCTCGAAAGCCGTGAGCGCCTGAACCAGGTGCTGAAAATCGCCGACAGTGAAATGAACAGCCTGCACCAGCAGTTATCCGGTGCCGGGCATGCGGTGCTGCTGACCGATGCGCGCGGTGTCATCCTCAACTGTGTCACTGCACCCAGCGAGCGGCGCATCTTCGAACGTGCAGGGTTGTGGTTGGGCGCTGACTGGAGCGAAGCGCGCGAGGGCACCAACGGCATCGGCACCTGCCTGGTGGAGCGCCAGGCCCTGACCATCCATCAGAACGAACATTTTCGCGGCCGGCACACCGGGCTGACCTGTTCGGCCAGCCCGGTGTTCGACCCTCACGGCGAACTGCTGGCAGTGCTCGATGTGTCATCGGCGAGGCCGGATGTTTCGCGTCAAAGCCAGTTTCATACCATGGCGCTGGTCAACCTTTCGGCAAAGATGATCGAGAGCTGTTACTTCCTGCGCCACTTCGAGCAGCAATGGCTGCTGCGCTTTCACCTGCAGGCCGAGTCGGTGGGGTTGTTCAGCGAAGGGCTGCTGGCGTTCGGCGCCGATGGCCGTATCTGCGCGGCCAACCAGAGCGCCCTCAACCTGTTGGGCACCGTCCGCGGCGGGGTACTGGGCAAGCCGCTGGACATGTTCTTTGCCTGTAACCCTGATGAGCTCTTCAGCCGCGCCATGCCCACTGGCAGCCCGGCCTGGCCGCTCTATACACGAGATGGTCGCCAGGTATTTGCCAGCTTGCGCGGGCAGGCTAAGGCGCCGGTGTGGGCGGTGCCGGCTGGTTTGCCCGAAGCCCGGCCCGAGGCCGCCCTGGGCATTTGCCTGATGGACCCGGCGCTGCAGGGTGATTTCCAGCGGGCGCTGCGGGTGTTCGAGCGTGATGTGCCACTGCTGGTGTCGGGCGAGACCGGTTGTGGCAAGGAAGCCTTTGCCCAGGCCGTGCACCAGGCTAGCCAACGGCGCGGCAAACCGTTCGTGGCAGTCAACTGCGCATCGATTCCCGAAAGCCTGATAGAGAGTGAGCTGTTCGGTTACCGCGGCGGCAGTTTTACCGGAGCGCGCAAGGAAGGCATGCGCGGCAAGCTGCTGCAGGCCGATGGCGGCACCTTGTTGCTCGACGAGATCGGTGACATGCCGCTGGCGCTGCAGACCCGTCTGCTACGGGTGCTGGAAGAACGTCAGGTGGTGCCGATCGGTGGTGAGCCGCAAGCGGTCGATGTGCGCATCGTCAGTGCTACCCACCGAGATTTGCTGGAGCGGGTGGAGCAAGGCACCTTCCGCGAGGACCTGTATTACCGGCTCAACGGCCTGGAAGTGGCAATGCCGGCGGTGCGTGAGCGCAGTGACAAGGCTCAGTTGCTGGATTTCCTGCTGCGCCAGGAAGCGCAAGGCCAGGCCATCGAAATCGACCCAAGCGCCCGCCAGGCGCTGCTGGATTATGCCTGGCCGGGCAATGTGCGCCAGATGCGCAATGTGCTGCGTACGCTGGTGGCATTGTGTGAGCACGGGCGTATCGAGTGTGGCGAGCTTCCCGCCGTCATCCTCAAAAAGGCAGGCAAAAGCTGTAGCGCCCCCCAAGAGGCTGGCACCACCCACAAGGTTGGCACCCCCCAAGAGGCTGGCACCACCCAAGAGGCTGGCACTCCCCCTGTGGGAGCCGGCTTGCCGGCGATGAGGCCGGGACGGTTGGAGGATGCCGAGCGCCAAGCCCTGTTATCCACACTGGAGGCAAACCGCTGGCACCTGACCCGTGTCGCCGAGCAATTGAATATCAGCCGCAATACCTTGTATCGAAAACTGCGCAAACACGGCATCGCCAGGGGCGTCTGAGCGAAACAGCGGGTGCGATTTCCCGCGCCCTGGGCTACCCTGCCTCGAAGTTTTGCGAGGTCGACCATGCATATTCATATTCTCGGTATTTGCGGCACTTTCATGGGTTCGCTGGCGGTGCTGGCCAAGGAGCTTGGCCACCGTGTGACCGGTTCGGACGCCAACGTCTATCCACCGATGAGTACCCAGCTCCAGGCCCAGGGCATCGAGCTGACTCAGGGCTACGACCCGGCCCAGCTGGACCCGGCACCTGACCTGGTGGTGATCGGCAACGCCATGTCGCGGGGCAATCCTGCAGTGGAGTATGTGCTCAACAAAGGCCTGCCTTACGTCTCCGGCCCCCAGTGGCTGGCCGACCATGTGCTGCAGGGGCGTTGGGTGCTGGCCGTGGCCGGTACTCACGGCAAGACCACCACCAGCAGCATGCTGGCCTGGGTCCTGGAGCATGCCGGCATGAGCCCTGGCTTCCTGATCGGCGGCGTGCCGCAGAACTTCTCGGTCTCGGCACGTTTGGGCGATACGCCGTTCTTCGTGGTGGAAGCCGACGAATACGACAGCGCCTTCTTCGACAAGCGCTCAAAATTCGTGCACTACCATCCGCGCACAGCCATTCTCAACAACCTTGAGTTCGACCACGCGGACATTTTCCCGGACCTGGCCTCCATCGAGCGGCAGTTCCATCACCTGGTGCGCACCATCCCGAGCGAAGGCTTGGTGATCCACCCGACCACAGAGCAGGCGCTGGAGCGGGTAATCGGCATGGGCTGCTGGACGCCAGTGCAGACCACCGGCGAGGGTGGCCAATGGCAGGCGCGCCTGCTCAGTGCCGACGGCTCGCGCTTCGAAGTGCTGTTCGAGGGCCAGGCGCAAGGCATCGTGGACTGGGCCCTGACCGGCCAGCACAACGTTGCCAACGCGTTGGCAACCTTGGCCGCTGCCCGTCATGTGGGGGTCGTGCCGGCCATGGGCATCGATGGCCTGAGCGCGTTCAAGAGCGTCAAGCGGCGCATGGAGAAGGTCGCAGAAGTGCAGGGCGTGACCATCTACGACGACTTCGCTCACCATCCGACGGCCATCGCCACGACCCTGGACGGGCTGCGCAAGCGGGTGGGCGAGGCGCCGGTGATCGCCATCATCGAGCCTCGTTCCAACTCCATGAAGCTCGGCGCGCACCGTGACGGCCTGCCAGAAAGCGTCAATGATGCCGACCAGGTAGTCTGGTATGCGCCAGCCAACCTGGGCTGGGACCTGGCAGCGACCGCAGCGCAGTGCAAGGTGCCAAGCGTGGTCGCCGACAGCCTCGAGGCGATCATCGAGCGGGTCAAGGGCCAGGCGCGGCCGGGCACACATGTGGTGATCATGAGCAACGGCGGCTTTGGCGGCCTGCATGGCAAGCTGGCCGAGGCCCTGAAATGAGCGGGCCGGAACGCATCACCCTGGCCATGACCGGCGCCTCCGGTGCGCAGTATGGCTTGCGCCTGCTCGATTGCCTGGTGCGCGAAGACCGTGAGGTGCATTTTCTCATCTCCAAGGCCGCGCAATTGGTGATGTCCACCGAGACCGACGTACTGCTGCCACCCAAGCCGCAGGCCATGCAGGCCTTTCTCACCGAGTACACCGGCGCTGCCGATGGGCAGATCCGCGTGTATGGCAAGGAGGACTGGATGTCGCCGGTGGCCTCGGGCTCCGGCGCACCGGCGGCCATGGTAGTGGTGCCGTGCTCGACCGGCACCCTGTCGGCCATCGCCACCGGGGCCTGCAACAACCTGATCGAACGTGCCGCCGACGTAACCCTCAAGGAACGTCGCCAGCTGATCCTGGTGCCGCGGGAGGCGCCATTTTCGACCATCCATCTGGAGAACATGCTCAAACTCTCGCAGATGGGGGCAGTGATCTTGCCGGCGGCGCCGGGCTTCTATCACCAGCCACAAACCATCGATGACCTGGTCGACTTCGTCGTGGCGCGCATTCTCAACCTGCTGAACATCCCACAGGACATGTTGCCGCGCTGGGGCGAACATCATCTTGGGGCGGATGATTGAGGCGGGCATTGCCTGCTGTGCTGGCCGTCCTGCTGCTCGACGGCTGTGCCACGGTGCGGACGCTGGATGCCAACAAGCCGGGCGCCCCAGTGGTGTATGCCGGCACCCGGCTGGACTTATACGTGATCAACGGCGGGTGCTGCCCAGAGGACCATTTCGGGGCTCAGGCGCCGGCGTATCCACGGTTGGACCTGCCAGGCAGCATGCTGCTCGATACGCTGCTCCTGCCATTATCGTTGCTGACGGCTGCCGGGATCGGTTTCCAGGCCACTGGCGGTCTGTAACGGCCCCAGCGCCGGCTTGCCGGTGACAGGGCCTTACAGGCGGGCGCTATTTCTTGCCCAATCTCCGCAGCTCATCTGACTCGACAACCCGAATCCCGTCCTCTTCTTCCAGCGCCAGGCGCCACAGCGCTCGCGCCAATGTGCAGGCTTCGATCCCCCGATACTTGCCCGGCATCAACCGCGCAAACGGCGACGCCAGGCGCTCTCCCAGGCGCGGGGCGATACGCTCGCCCAGCAACAGCGAAGGCCTGACAATCGTCAGTTGTGGCCAATCCTGCGCTTTGAGTGCCTCTTCCATCTCGCCTTTGACCCGGTTGTAGAAGATCGACGATTTGGGGTCGGCGCCGATCGCGCTGACCACCAGCAGGTGGCGCGCCCCCATCTCCCGGGCCCGCTTGCTGAAGGCCACCACCATGTCCAGGTCGACGGCGCGAAACGCCTGTTCGGAGCCGGCCTGCTTGAGGGTAGTCCCCAGGCAGCAGTAAGCGATGTCCACGCGCCCGGCCAACTGCGGTAAAAACACCGCAGGGTCGCCGACCGGGTTTTCCAGGTGTGGATGTTCGGCCAAGGGGCGGCGGGTGGGTGCCAGAACGCGGCTGATGGTGGGCTCGTTGAGCAGGCGGTCAAGCAGGTGTTCACCCGTCAGGCCCGTGGCTCCGGCAAGCAGGACATGCTGAGGCGTCAAGTACATGATGTCTCTCCTGTGTTACACACAAGTCTAGTGCGGGGTGGGCCTTTTTTCCTGCCCCTGCGAAGTCGCTTGTGCGGCATTGCGTAAGGCTTTTTCAGCTTGCTGCTGGCGCAGGCGTTGCCAATGTGCCAGTACGGTTGGCGGTGCCCAGATCTGTGGCTCGGAGGCTTCGAAACCTTCCCGCTTCTCCCGTTCGGCAACACTGCTGCGCGCCAGTTCAAACGCTTGTTCGAGATCGTCGGTCTGGTTCAGCGCCTGGGCGAACAGCGCCTCGCCGAAATAGGTGAAATCAGCCTCTTCCGAGCAGCCGAATGACACCCTGTCGGCCCGAGCGGCCGTCATGATGATTGTCCGCTCATCTTTGAGCGGGGCGATGTAGCCCCCGGAATAGCAGGCGGAGATGACGATTACCTTGTCGCGTTCCTTGAGCGGCGCCAGGGCGCTGGCCAGTTCGTCGGCGGACAGGTCGGCAAGCTGCAGGCGTGGCTGGTCGAATACCAACTGGTGGTCCTGGCTGCCATGGCTGGTCAGGTAGATGAACACCAGGTCCTGCGGGCCGGTGCGCTCGGCCAGTGTGCGGGCGGCGCGGGTAAGGTTCTCGCGGGTTGCCATGGGCCTTGAGGACATCTGGTCGCGGTGGTTGACCAGGGTGATCTGGCCATGGGCGCCGAACCGCACCTTCAACAGATTGCTGACGTAATCGGCCTCGCGCAGAAACACACTCTGTTGGCCGTCACCCGCGACCACCAGGCTATACAGCTCAATCGGCGGCGTGGAGCGCGGTACGCGGGCCAGCGCCTGCTCCAGCAGCTTGCCCTGATTGAGCAGCGCCAGTTCCAGCGGGTCGGGAAGCAATTTGCCGTTGTGGTCGCGAACCCGCACACCATTGACCCAGTAACCGCTTTGCACCTTGCCACTGGCCAGGGTCAGTTTGCCCCGGCCCTGGTAGGCATCGTTTTCGAAGCCGCCGACATAGTGGCTGCCATCGGGCAGTTGCAGGCTGCCCTGGCCGGCCAGGCGCCAGTCGACGAAGCTGCCCTTGTAGTGGCTGCCATCGCTGCCGAGCATTTCCCCTTCGCCAAGCAGCGAACCGTCCTTGAACTCGCCAATCCACACATCGCCTTCGGCGTTTTCATAGCGGCCACGACCTTCCAGGCGATTGTCCTTGAACTCGCCGATATATTGCTCGCCATCGACGCTTTCGTAGGTGCCGCTGCCCTGCAGCAGGCCGTCGACGAAGCGGCCGCTGAACTGATTGCCGCTGGCATCGCTGCGTACGCCGGCACCGTTGGGCTTGCCTCTGGCGAACACGCCCTGATAACGGCTGCCATCGGCGAGTTCGAGTTCGCCTGCGCCATGGTACTGATCGTCCTTGAATTGGCCGCGGTAGGTCTGGTCGGCCTGCTTGAGCGTGCCTTCGCCGTCGCGTCGGCCGTGGCTGAAAGTGCCGGCGTAATGGCTGCCGGGGGTGGTCAGATCGCCCATGCCCTGGAACAGGCCGGCAGCGAACTGGCCACGATAGATTTCGCCATTGCTGCCATGCCACTCGCCTTGCCCATGCCACTGGCCATCCTTGAAGCCGCCGGCGTACCAGCTGCCGTTGGGGTAGTCGATGCGCCCTTCGCCTTGCAGCAGGCCGTCGACCACCTGGCCCCTGTAGCGGCCGCCGTCGGGCAGGCGCGCGTCCGGTGGCAACAGCGATTCGCCATCGCCACAGGCAGCGAGCATCAGGGTAAGGGTGAGAGGTAACAGAGCACGCATGGCCGAATCCGGGCAAAAGTTATGCCGAGTATGCCGCACAATGGGGCGGATGAGACAGCCATGGCAGGGGCCGCGTGGCGGCCCCGAAAACGATCAGACGAAGCAGAGCGAAAGCGGCTCGGCGATATAGGCCGGCTTGTCCTCACCTTCGATCTCCAGTGTCGCGGTGGCCTTGAGCAACCACTGCCCAGGTTTCTTTTCGATCACCTCACCCAGGTCCACCTTCAGGCGCACCTTGCTGTCGACTTTCACCGGCTGAATGAACCGCACGCTGTCGAGCCCGTAGTTGACCACCATCTTCAGGCCTTCAGGCAGCACCAGAATGTCTTCCATCAGCTTCGGAATCAGCGACAAGGTCAGGAAACCGTGGGCAATGGTGCAGCCGAACGGTGTCTTGGCCGCTTTGTCAGGGTCGACATGGATGAATTGAAAATCGCCCGTGGCCTCGGCGAACAGGTTGATGCGTTGCTGGTCGATCTTCAGCCAGTCGGAACGTCCCAGTTCCTTTCCAACGTACTGCGAAAGCTCGGTAACCGGTACATAGGGCATCACGACTCTCCAGGTTGTCATTTGGTACGAGAGTGCAAGATCAGCACGGTGCGCAATGACAGTCAAGTTGCCAGCATCGTGGCGAATGCCTGCCCATAGGCTTGCGCGTGCTTATAATGGCCGGCATGCCCAAAGGAGATCCTTATGCTGCTGCGTGGTTTGACCTGGCTGGTGCTGTTCCAGCTGCTGGGTACGGCGCTCAATCATCTGTTGGTGCCGATACTGCCCGGGCCGATCATTGGTCTGTTGCTCTTGTTGTTGTTCCTCATGGCCCGCGGTGAGGTCGGCAAACCCTTGAACGAGGCGGCGAGCAGCCTGTTGCGCTACCTGCCGCTACTGTTGGTACCGCCAGCAGTCGGTGTGATGGTGTATGCCAAGGCTATCGCTGCAGACTTCTGGGCCATCGCCGGCGCTCTTCTGATCTCCTGCCTGGCCACCTTGGTGTTTGTTGGTGTATTGATGCAGAAACTCATGCATCGCCAGGGCAAGCGCGGGGAGCAGCCATGATCCTCGACTGGCAGGGCGCGCTCGATGCGGTTGTCCACCATCCGCTGTTTGGCATTGGTATCACGCTGGGGGCCTACCAGCTCGTGCTGGCCGCCTACGAGAAAACACGCTGGATTTTCCTGCAGCCGGTACTCGTGTCGATGGTCTTGGTGATCGGTGTATTGCTGGTCTGTGGTATCGACTACCGCGAGTACCGCACGAGCACCGAGATCATGAACATCCTGCTGGGGCCGGCCACGGTGGCGTTGGCCGTGCCGCTCTACCTGAACCTGCGGCGTATCCGTCAGCTGTTCTGGCCGACATTTACTACGCTGGTAATCGGAGGCCTGTTCGCTACGCTCTGCTGCCTGTTGCTGGGCTGGTGGTTCGGCGCTGAACATATGATCCTGATGACCATGGCGCCGAAATCGGTGACCTCACCGATTGCCATGCTCGTGGCCGAGCAGATTGGTGGTGTGGCGGCGCTGGCGGCGGTGTTCGTGTTGATCACCGGGGTGATCGGGGCCATCTTCGGCCCGGCGTTGTTGAGCCGTTTTGGCGTGCATAGCCCCGAGGCGCGTGGCATGTCCCTGGGCGTGACCGCGCATGCCGTGGGTACCTCGGTGGCCTTGCAGGAAAGTGACGAGTGTGGCGCGTTTGCCGCACTGGCGATGAGCCTGATGGGGGTGGCCACGGCGGTGTTCCTGCCGTTGGCGGTCAGCCTGGTGGCTTGAGGAGTTGTGATGACGCTACCGCTGTTTCCCCTCAATACTGTGTTGTTTCCCGGTTGCCTGCTGGATTTGCAGATATTCGAAGCCCGCTACCTGGACATGATTGGCCGCTGCATGAAGCAGGGCACAGGCTTTGGAGTGGTGTGCATCGTCGAAGGCGAGCAGGTCGGCAAGGCGCCACCTGTGGTTGCATCGATCGGGTGCGAGGCGCTGATCCGTGATTTTGTTCAGCAGGACAATGGTCTGCTGGGTATTCGGGTCGAAGGTGTGCGGCGCTTCGAACTGAGCCAGACCGAAGTGCAGAAGGACCAGTTGTTGCTGGGCGAGGTGAATTGGCTGGCGGAGCAGGCGGACAGCCCGCTGACCGATCAGGACGATGACCTGCTGGCCCTGCTGGTGGCGTTGGGTGAGCACCCGATGGTCGAGGCACTGGACATGCCTCGTGATGTCGCGGGGCGCCAGGCACTGGCCAATCAGCTGGCTTATCTGCTGCCGTTCATGGAGGAGGACAAGCTGGACTTGCTGGCGATCGACTCGCCGTCGGAGCGGCTGGCGGAAATCCAGAGGCTGCTGGAGCGGATTCAGGGTGAGTTGTTTGCCTGATCGAGGCTGGTTGCTTTCATGGCCCTATCGCCGGCAAGCCGGCTCCCACCACGACCGCGCAGCTCTTCAGGCCTGCGCTTTACCTGTGGCAGCGACTGGCTTGCTCAACTTCCAAGAGCTGGCGCGATCCCGGTGGGAGCCGGCTTGCCGGCGATAGGGCCGCCCAGCCAATGTCAGTATTGATAACGCTCCAGGGCCAGCGGCAACGCGTGTAGGGCAAAAAAAGCCAGCAGCGCGATACACGCCGGTAATACCAGCCACCATACCCGCTGTGGCAATGCATTGAGCGGCTGGCGATGTTGCACCAGCGTCAGGCTGAGCGCGCAGACGCAGCAGGCCAGCAAGGCCCCGGCCAGAATGTCGGTCGGCCAATGCGCTCCCAGGTACACGCGCGACAGGGCAATCGCCAGCGCCGGAATGCACCCCAGCATCACCCAGGTCAGGCGCAAGCGTGGCGGCTGGCCCCGCCCGGCCAGCACGGCCATTACCAGAAAGAACGCAAACGAGGCCGAGCTGTGCCCGCTGGGCATGCTGTAACTGGTCAAGGGGTCGGTCAGTACCTCCGGTCGCGCCCGCGCGAACAGCCATTTCAGCGAGCCATTGGCAATGGCCGTACCCATCAAGGCGCCCCCGGCGAACAGTGCGTGCCGCCACTGCCGGGCGAGCAGCAGCAGGCCGGTGAGCAGCCCGCCCAGGAAAAATTGGGTGCGGAAATCGCCCAAGCGGGTCACCAGCACCACGGTGCCGTCCACCGCTTGGCTGCGATGCTCCTGCACCAGGGTCATCACGCCCTGGTCGAACTCGTGAAAATACGGCCATCCCAGAAACACGCCGGCCAACGCCAAAAAGCTCAAGCCGGCGATCAGCCGCGTTCCGTGGCGCTGGTCGCGTACGCTGCTGTTCAGGCTCAGCCCGATCAGTACCGCCAGGGAGCCTGCGATGATGCCTGCATCCAGCCAGAACCCTTCCGGCAATGGCAGGCGCATGGCCGCCCCGGTAGCCCAGCCCGGCAACAGGTAGGCGACCGACCAGCCGGCACCGGCCAGCACGCTGACCGCGATGAAACGCGGCAACGGCATGTCGAACATGCCCGCGACCATCGGCAGCATCGGCCGCAGCGGGCCGATGAAACGGCCAACCAGCAAGCTGGCGATGCCGTAGCGCTGGAAGTAGGTTTCAGCGCTGCCGATCCATTCCGGGTGGTGGCGTAACAGGGGTAGGCGGCGGATGTTCTGGTGGAAGTACTTGCCGATCGTGTACGACAGGGCGTCACCGAGCAGGCCACCGAGGAACCCCAGCAGCAATGTTTCGCCCAGGCTGAAAGTCCCGCTGCCGGCCAATACTGCGACGGCAAACAGCAGTACCGTACCCGGCACGATGATGCCCGCGATGGCCAGGCATTCGATGCAGGCCACCAGGAAAATTGCCACGCCAAGCCACTGCGGGTTGGCGCTGAGCCAGCCGGTCAGGCTGTCGAGCCATTGGCCCATGGTTCAGCTTCCTTGTTCGAGAATGAAATAGTCTTGCCCTTCGACTTGGCCCCGGCGCAGCGGGTTCCGGGTGCAGAAGCGGGCGTATTCGGCGTCGATGAAACGGTACGGCAGGTGCTCATCGCGGCCATGGGGGATACCCAGGCGCGCGGCCTGGACCACTTTGGGTACGGCGATCGCACAATCCTCCACGTACAGGCGTTCAGGGTCGAAGCGCTGGCCATCCCACTGCGGCACCTTCAGGCCCAAGGCCCGGCACAGCAATGTCTGGCCGGCGCACAGGCGTTCGGCTGGGCGCAGCTTGCCGCTGGCGTCGGGGTTGTTCAACTGCATTTGCGCCAGGCTGTTGGCATCGGAAAGGGCGTCCACCCAGGGGTAGGCCGACTTGATGAGCACTGCATTGCCCGGGCCGTGTGCGCTGAAATTGAGCGAGTCGCCTCCGCGGGCGTAATACATGTAGATATGCCCGCCATCGAGAAACAGCGCCCGGCGTTTCTCTGTGTAGCCAAGCGAGGCATGGCTGCCCTTGTCCGTCAGGTAATAGGCCTCGGTTTCAATGATCCGAGCGGCCAGCCACAGGTCGCCGTGCCGATGGCGGATGACCTTGCCGAGCAGGGCTTTGGCCAAGACCTGGGCGTCCCGGTCGAAGAAGCTGTCGGGCAAGGCGCGGGCAGGGCAGGAGGGCGTGTCTGGCATGCTGGCGATTCGTGGTGGTGTGGGCGCGGATGATAGCAATGATTGGCTTAATCGAGGCTGAACCAAGACAGTTCGATAAGAGCGGTTACATCTTTCCTACAGATTCTTGTCTGCCATTTTCTACCATCCGCCACCCGCCGCTGGGCGTATACCTGCGCGGCAGTTATAATCAGCCGATTTCCCCTTCGCCAAGACACCGAACCCATGACTGAGTCCGTTCTTGACTACATGACCCGTTTGGGTCGCGCCGCTCGCCAGGCCTCCCGGGTGATCGCCCGCGCCAGCACTGCGCAGAAAAACCGCGCCCTGCAGGCTGCTGCCGATGCACTGGACGCTGCGCGTGCCGAGCTTGCCGCAGCCAACGAACAGGACCTGGCCGCCGGCCGTGCCAATGGTCTGGAGCCTGCCCTGCTCGACCGCCTGGCCCTGACCCCTGCGCGTATCGACGGCATGATCACCGGTCTGCGCCAGGTGGCCAGCCTGCCGGACCCGGTCGGCGCCATCCGCGACATGAGCTATCGCCCGTCGGGTATCCAGGTCGGCAAGATGCGCGTACCACTGGGGGTGATCGGAATCATCTACGAGTCGCGCCCCAATGTGACCATCGACGCCGCCAGCCTGTGCCTGAAGTCTGGCAACGCCACCATCCTGCGCGGCGGCTCCGAGGCCATTCACTCCAACCGCGCCATCGCCACCTGCATTCAGCGTGGCCTGGCAGAGGCCGGCCTGCCGGCCGCCGTGGTGCAGGTGGTCGAGACCACCGACCGTGAGGCGGTTGGCGCGCTGATCAGCATGCCTGAGTTCGTCGATGTCATCGTGCCCCGGGGTGGCCGCGGCCTGATTGAACGCATCAGCCGCGATGCCCGCGTGCCCGTGATCAAGCACCTGGACGGTATCTGCCACGTCTACGTCGCCGAGCATGCCGACCTGGACAAGGGCTGGCGTGTCGCTTTCAACGCCAAGACGTACCGTTACGGTATTTGCGGTGCGATGGAAACCTTGCTGGTCGACCAGCGTGTGGCTGAAGGTTTCCTGCCGGAAATGGCCCGCCGCTTCCAGGAAAAAGGCGTCGAACTGCGCGGCTGCGCGCGTACCTGTGAGCTGATCGCGGCCAAGCCGGCCAGCGAAGACGACTGGCACACCGAGTACCTCGACGCCGTGTTGTCGATTCGGGTGGTCGACGGGCTGGAGCAGGCTATCGAGCACATCAACCACTATGGCTCGCACCACACAGATTCGATCATTACCGAACACCAGGGCCAGGCCCGCCAGTTCATGGCCGAGGTGGACTCGGCTTCGGTGATGCTCAACACCCCGACCTGCTTTGCCGACGGCTTCGAGTACGGTTTGGGCGCGGAAATCGGCATCTCCACCGACAAGCTGCATGCCCGCGGGCCGGTCGGCCTGGAAGGCCTGACGTGCGAGAAGTACGTAGTGATCGGCGATGGCCAGCTGCGCGGCCAGGAGTCCTGCTGAGTTGAGCAAGGCCCAGGCAGTCCGGCGCATCGGCATTCTTGGCGGTACTTTCGACCCCGTGCACATCGGCCACCTGCGCAGCGCGCTCGAGGTGGCCGAGTTCATGGGGCTGGAAGAGCTGCGCCTGTTGCCCAATGCCCGGCCGCCGCACCGCGACACCCCGCAAGTGGCCGCCGAAGACCGCCTGGCGATGGTGCGTGAGGCCGTGCAAGGTGTCGAGCGCCTGAGCGTCGATGCCCGTGAGCTGGAGCGCGACAAACCGTCCTATACCATCGACACGCTGGAGTCGGTCCGCGCCGAACTGGGCGCGGATGACCAGCTGTTTCTGGTGCTGGGCTGGGATGCCTTCTGCGGCTTGCCTGGCTGGCACCGCTGGGAAGAGTTGCTGCAACACTGTCACATCCTGGTGCTGCAACGCCCGGATGCGGACGTTGAACCCCCTGACGAGCTGCGCAACCTGTTGGCCGCGCGCTCGGAGAGCGATCCCACCGCCATGTCCGGCCCGGCGGGTAGTATTTCGTTCGTCTGGCAGACACCGCTTGCGGTGTCGGCTACACAGATCCGACAGCTGCTGGCCAGCGGCAGGTCGGTGAGGTTCCTGGTGCCGGACGCCGTACTGGCCTACATCGAGGCGCATGAACTGTATCGTGCGCCTAACTGACGGTGCCCTGTGGGCGCCTCATCCAACGAGTTGAACGAGTTTTATATGAGCAAGCAGAAAATCAACGGCGAAGAACTGGTCAAGCTGACCATCAGCGCGCTGGAAGACGTCAAGGCCCAGGATATCCAGGTCATCGACGTTCGCGACAAACACAGCCTGACCGACTACATGATCATTGCCACGGGTACCTCCAATCGCCAGATCAACGCGATGCTGGAAAAGGTCCGTGAAACGGTCAAGAAAGAAGGTGCACAGCCGCTGGGCGAAGAAGGCAAGGGCGACAGCGACTGGGTACTGCTGGACCTGAACGACGTCATCGTGCATATGATGACCGCCGCTGCCCGCCAGTTCTACGACCTGGAGCGCCTGTGGCTGGGTGCCGAGCAGAGCCGTGCCGCCGATGCCAAGCACCACAGCCCGGAAAACGCCAGCGACTACTTCACCGACAAGCTCAAAGACCGGGAATAAGGAAGCGTCGTGCGTCTGCGCCTGATCGCGGTCGGCTCGCGCATGCCCAAGTGGGTCGAGGAAGGCTGGCATGAATATGCCAAGCGCCTGCCCCAGGAGCTGTCGCTGGAGCTGGTGGAAATTCCGCTCAATACCCGAGGCAAGAATGCCGACGTCGCCCGCCTGATTCGTCAGGAGGGTGAGGCCATGCTGAGCAAGGTGCAGCCGGGGGAGCGCATCGTTACCCTCGAGGTTCACGGCAAGCCCTGGAGTACCGAGCAATTGGCTACCGAGCTGGACCGCTGGCGGCTGGACTCGCGTACGGTGAATTTGATGGTGGGCGGCCCGGAAGGGCTGGCGCCTGAGGTTTGTGCGCGCGCCGAGCAACGCTGGTCGCTGTCGCCGCTGACCTTGCCGCACCCGTTGGTAAGGATACTCATCGGCGAGCAGATCTACCGCGCCTGGACCGTGTTGTCCGGGCACCCTTACCACAAATGAGCCATTAAGCAGTCCGATGTCGCAGCCGATCCGCCTCAAGGACCACGAGAAAGACGCCCGCCTGGTGCGTAACCGCGTCGTGGTCGGCGCCGTGGCGGTCATGCTGCTTGTCTGCGTGTTGATCGCACGCCTGTACTACCTGCAGATCATCCAGTACGACTACCACTCGACGCTGTCGGAAAACAACCGGGTGCACGTGCAACCGATCCCGCCGACTCGCGGGCTGATTTTCGATCGCAACGGGGTGATCATCGCCGACAATAGGCCCAGCTTCAGCTTGTCGATGACCCGCGAACGTGCCGGCAATTGGCAGCAAGTGCTGGATACGATCGTCGAAGTGCTGGAGCTGACAGCCGACGATCGTGCGCTGTTCGAAAAGCGCATGAGGCAGGGGCGACGGCCCTTCGAGCCAGTGCCGATCCTGTTCGAGCTGAACGAAGAGCAGATCGCCCGCGTGGCGGTCAACCAGTTCCGCTTGCCTGGCGTCGAAGTGGTCGCCCAGTTGGTGCGGCATTATCCGCAAGGGGCGCATTTCGCCCATTCGGTAGGGTATGTCGGGCGGATCAACGAGAAAGAGCTCAAAAGCCTTGACCCGGTGAACTACAGCGGCACCCACCATATCGGCAAGACCGGCATCGAGCGCTTTTACGAAGACGACCTGCATGGTCAGGTCGGTTACGAGGAAGTCGAGACCAACGCCCGCGGGCGGGTGCTGCGGGTGCTCAAGCGTACCGACCCGAAACCTGGCAAGGACATCGTGCTGAGCCTGGACATCAAGTTGCAGGAAGCTGCCGAAGCGGCCTTGGGTGGGCGCCGTGGTGCGGTGGTAGCGCTCGACCCGCGTAGCGGCGAAGTGCTGGCAATGGTCAGCCAGCCGAGCTTCGACCCGAACCTGTTCGTCACCGGCATCAGTTTCAAGGCCTACGCCGAGTTGCGTGACTCGATCGACCGGCCGCTGTTCAACCGTGTGCTGCGCGGCTTGTACCCGCCCGGCTCGACCATCAAGCCGGCGGTTGCCATCGCCGGCCTGGACAGCGGTGTGGTCAATGCCGGCAGTCGGGTGTTCGACCCGGGCTACTACCAACTGCCCAACTACGACCACAAATACCGTAACTGGAACCGCAGTGGTGATGGCTGGGTCGACCTGGATACCGCAATCATGCGCTCCAATGACACCTATTTCTACGATCTTGCCCACAAGATGGGCATCGATCGGCTCTCTACCTACATGAACAAGTTCGGCATCGGGCAGAAGGTTGCCCTGGACATGTTCGAGGAGTCGGCGGGGCTGATGCCGTCGCGGGAATGGAAGCGCGCCACCCGCCGCCAAGCCTGGTTCCCCGGTGAAACCCTGATTCTGGGCATCGGCCAGGGCTATATGCAGGCAACGCCGCTGCAACTGGCCCAGGCCACCGCGCTGATCGCCAACAAGGGCGTCTGGAACCGTCCGCACCTGGCCAAGACCATCGAAGGTCAGCCGCCCGTGGACCCGAACCCGATGGAAAACATCATCCTGCGTGACAAGTCCGACTGGGCCAAGGTCACCCACGGCATGGAGCAGGTGATGCACAACGCCCGCGGTACTGCGCGCAAGGCTGCGGCCGGTGCCCAGTACCGCATTGCCGGCAAGAGCGGTACCGCGCAGGTGGTAGCGATCAGGCAGGGCGAGAAATACGACCGCAACAAAATTCAGGAGCGCCACCGCGACCACGCGTTGTTCGTCGCCTTCGCCCCGGCCGACGATCCTAAGATCGTGGTTTCGGTGATGGTCGAGAACGGCGAGTCCGGCTCCGGTGTCGCCGCACCCGTGGTGCGGCAGATCATGGACGCCTGGCTGCTCGACGAGAACGGTCGGCTCAAGTCCGGGTTCGCTCCTGCCACTGTCGCCCAGGAAACGGCCCCGTGAAGAACAATTTCGACCGCATGCTCTCCAGCGAGGACGTAATGCGTCGACGCGCCAGCTTCCTGCAGCGCATCCACATCGACGGCCCCTTGCTGGTCATCCTGTTGATCCTCGCCGCGGGCAGCCTGTTCGTGCTCTATTCTGCCAGTGGCAAAAACTGGGACTTGCTGCTCAAACAGGCCACTTCATTCGGTATCGGGCTGGTGTCGATGTTCGTCATCGCCCAGCTTGAACCACGCTTCATGGCGCGCTGGGTGCCTCTTGCCTATCTCACGGGGGTGCTGCTGTTGGTCGTGGTGGACGTCATGGGCCATAACGCCATGGGCGCCACGCGCTGGATCAACATACCCGGGGTAATCCGCTTCCAGCCCTCGGAGTTCATGAAGATCATCATGCCCGCGACCATCGCCTGGTACCTGTCCAAACGCACCCTGCCGCCTCATCTGAAACACGTGGCCATCAGCCTGGTGCTGATTGGCGTACCGTTCATTCTCATCGTCCGCCAGCCGGACCTGGGTACGGCGTTGCTGATCCTTGCCTCCGGCGCCTTCGTGTTGTTCATGGGCGGCCTGCGCTGGCGCTGGATCCTGAGCGTGCTGACGGCGACCGTGCCTGTGGCGGTGGCCATGTGGTTCTTCGTCATGCACGACTACCAGAAACAGCGCGTGCTGACGTTCCTCGACCCTGAAAGCGACCCGCTGGGCACCGGCTGGAACATCATCCAGTCCAAGGCCGCCATCGGCTCGGGTGGTGTGTTCGGCAAGGGGTGGCTACTGGGCACCCAGTCGCACCTGGACTTCCTTCCAGAGAGCCATACCGACTTCATCATCGCCGTGCTCGGCGAAGAATTCGGGCTGATCGGCATCTGCCTGCTGCTGGTCGTTTACCTCTTGTTGATCGGCCGTGGCCTGATGATCACCGCTCAGGCGCAGACCCTGTTCGGCAAGCTGCTGGCAGGCAGCCTGACCATGACCTTCTTTGTCTATGTGTTCGTCAATATCGGGATGGTCAGCGGCCTTTTGCCCGTGGTGGGCGTGCCGCTGCCCTTTATCAGCTATGGCGGAACTTCGTTGGTGACGCTGCTGTCAGCGTTTGGCGTTTTGATGTCGATCCATACGCACCGTAAATGGATCGCACAGGTTTGAAAAAGGTGAAGAATTTGATGCAAGCAGTGCGTAACTGGGCTGCCCGTTTTGCGCCGTGGATCGGCGCGGTGGGCCTGTTCGCCGCTGTCCAGCAGGCCCATGCCGGCGACTACGACGGCTCGCGTGAGGTGGCCGAATTCGTCGGCCAGATGAGCCGCGACTACGGCTTTGCCAGCGAGCAGTTGATGGGCGTGTTCCGCGAGGTGCAGCGCAAGCAATCGATCCTCGACGCCATATCGCGGCCGGCCGAGCGGGTAAAGCCGTGGAAGGATTACCGGCCGATGTTCATCACCGACGCGCGCATCGCCCGCGGTGTGGACTTCTGGCGCCAGCATGAAGCGGTGCTGGCCCGGGCGGAGCAGGTGTACGGCGTACCGGCGCAGTACATCGTCGCGATCATCGGCGTGGAAACCTTTTTTGGCCGCAACACTGGTAACTACCGTGTGATCGATGCCTTGTCGACCCTGGGCTTCGATTACCCGCCGCGCGCCGAGTTCTTCCGCAAGGAGCTGCGTGAATACCTGCTGCTGGCGCGCGAAGAGCAGCTCGACCCGCTGACACTCAAAGGTTCGTACGCCGGTGCCATGGGCTTGCCGCAGTTCATGCCGAGCAGTTTTCGCAACTACGCGGTGGACTTCGATGGCGATGGCCACATCAATATCTGGAACAACCCCGACGATGCCATCGGCAGTGTCGCCAGCTATTTCAAAGAGCACGGCTGGGTGGCCGGGCAGGGCGTGGTCAGCCGGGCCCAGGTCAGTGGCGCGCGTGCAGACGAAGGCCTGACCACGGGCATCGAGCCGGTGAAGACCGTCGCACAGTTGCAGGCGCTTGGCTGGTCGAGTCATGATGCGTTGCGCGGTGATCTGCCAGTGACCGCCTTCCGGCTGGAAGGCGCAAACGGCCCTGAATACTGGATGGGGCTGAAGAATTTCTACGCGATCACTCGCTACAACCGCAGCGTGATGTATGCCATGGCGGTGCATCAGCTTTCGGAACAGCTGGTCCAAGCACGGGGCGTCAAGTAATGCGCGCAATGAAATCTGCCAATACCTTCAAGTTGCTGGCCTGCATGGCCGTCGGCATGCTGCTGGTCAGTTGTTCCTCCAGCCGGCCGACCCCACAGAAAAGCGGCAATGTCGTTCGTGCGCAGCCCGGCCTGGATATCAACCGTGCTCACAAGGACGGTGCGCCGTGGTGGGACGTGGATGTGAACAAGATCCCGGACGCGACGCCGACCGTGCACACCGGCAACTACAAGGCTAACCCTTACACGGTGCTGGGCAAGACCTACTACCCCATGCAGGACTTCCGCAACTACCGGGCCGAAGGTACCGCCTCGTGGTACGGCACCAAGTTCCACGGGCAGAACACCGCCAACGGTGAGCTTTATGACCTGTATGGCATGAGCGCAGCCCACAAGACCCTGCCGCTGCCTGCCTACGTACGGGTGACCAACCTTGCCAACGGGCGCAGCGTGATCTTGCGGGTCAATGACCGTGGCCCGTTCTACTCCGACCGCATCATCGACCTGTCCTATGCCGCTGCCAAGAAGCTCGGCTATGCCGAGAACGGCACCGCGCACGTGCGGGTCGAAGGCATCGATCCCCAGAAATGGTGGGCCGAGCGTGGCCAGCAGCCGCCCTTGATGCTCAAAGAGCCTCAGGTAGCCCAGACTCAGGCGATTGCGGCCAGCACCGGGCGTGTCGAGCAATGGTCGCCGCCGGCGCAGCAACACGCGGCGCCGGTAGTGCCTGTGCAGGTGGGTGGCAACAATGTGCCGGCAGGCAACGGTGGCAGCTTCTTGCAGGTGGGCGCTTTCGCCAACCCGGATGCGGCCGAGCTGTTGCGTGCGAAGCTGAGCACCATGGTCAGCGCACCGGTGTTCATCAGCTCCATCGTGCGTAACCAGCAGACCCTGCACCGCGTGCGCCTTGGGCCGATCAGCAGCCAGGGCGAAATCCAACAGGCGCAGGACAGCATTCGCCTGGCGAACCTTGGCCAGGCCAAGCTGGTCACAGACTGACCGCGGGTGCGAGCTGTCTGTTTTGTCATGAATTGCCGCGCGCGGCCATGTACAATGTCGGCTTTTGCCCGCAGCGACACAAAGCCGCACTTCGTGGGCTCGGCCCCGAGCCGCAAAAACTAGACTGACTGGCGCTGGGCACACGATGTGGCCCAGGGAACATCTCAGACCATTAGCGATTTTCGAGAGACGGATGAACATCACCAACCTTGCCAAACGACTTTGCCTGCCCGTACTGCTGATGATCACGCCTGTTGCCTTTGCGGCAGAGCAGATGATGCCGGCACCACCGCAACTGGCAGCCAAGTCCTATGTACTCATGGACGCGTCCAGCGGCAATGTGCTGGTCGAAAACAACGGCGACGAGCGCCTGCCGCCGGCCAGCCTGACCAAGCTGATGACCGCCTACATCGCCACCCTGGACATCCGCCGTGGCCAGATCGGCGAGAACGACCCGGTCACCGTCAGCGAGAACGCCTGGCGTACCGGCGGTTCGCGCATGTTCATCAAGGTCGGTAGCCAGGTCACCGTCAGTGACCTGCTGCATGGCATCATCATCCAGTCGGGCAACGACGCATCGGTCGCCTTGGCCGAGCACATCGCTGGCAGCGAAGATGCCTTCGCCGACATGATGAACAAGACTGGCGCCGAGTTGGGCATGTCCAACAGCCACTTCATGAACCCGACCGGCCTGCCGCACCCGGACCACTACTCCTCGGCCCACGACATGGCCATCCTGGCGCGCGCGATCATCAACGTCGACCCGGCTCACTACGCCATCTATTCGCAGAAAGAGTTCCTCTGGAACAACATCAAGCAGCCAAACCGCAACCTGCTGCTGTGGCGTGACAAGACGGTCGATGGCCTGAAGACTGGCCACACCGAAGAAGCCGGCTACTGCATGGTGGCTTCGGCTGTACGCGACGGTCAGCGTTTGATTGCGGTGGTGTTCGGCACCAACAGCGAGCAGTCCCGTGCTGCCGAAACCCAGAAGCTGCTGACTTACGGCTTCCGCTTCTTCGAAACCCAGACCTTCTATCAGAAAGGCACCGAACTGACCCAGGCCCCGGTCTGGAAAGGCGCCACCAGCATCGTCAAAGCCGGGCTGGCCGACGACCTGACTCTGACCATGCCTAAAGGCCAGATGAAGCGTCTGCAGGCTTCGATGACCATGAACCCACAACTCACTGCACCGATCGCCAAAGGTGACGTGATCGGCAAAGTGGAAGTCAAACTGGACGATAACGTGGTTCACAGCGCCGACCTGATCGCCCTCGATGGCGTCGAGGAAGGTGGTTTCATCCGTCGTATGTGGGATAGCATCCGTCTATTCTTCTACGGGTTGTTCAACTGATACGTGACCTGCACGCCCCTGCAATCCAGCGGGGGCGTTGTTGTTGCCACGGCTTACGAGGCCGTTTCCGCCATGAGCGAACCTGACGTCAAGTCGCACAAGATCGAATTCCCCTGCGCCGATTACCCGATCAAGGTCATCGGCGACACCGTTGTCGGCTTCAAGGACATGGTGATCGAGGTACTGAGCAAGCATGCCACAGTCGACCTTGCCACGCTGGCCGAGCGCCAGAGCAAGGAAGGCAAGTACACCACGGTGCAGTTGCATATCGTTGCCGAGACCGAAAATCAGCTGCACGATATAAACAGCGCCCTGCGTGCGACCGGCATCGTGAAAATGGTGCTCTGATGTCCCTTCGCCTCGGTTTTCGCGAGCTTGGCCTGCAGCCCTATGAACCGGTGCTGCAAGCCATGCGTCGCTTCACCGAGCAGCGTAGCCCAGACAGCCAGGACGAAGTCTGGCTGGTAGAGCACCCCGCTGTTTTCACCCAGGGCCAGGCCGGCAAGGCCGAGCACCTGCTGGTACCGGGCGATATTCCGGTGGTGCAGACCGATCGAGGGGGCCAGGTGACCTACCACGGCCCCGGGCAACTGGTGGCCTACCTGCTGCTTGATGTGCGCCGCCTGGGCTTTGGTGTACGCGAACTGGTCAGCCGTATAGAGCAGACGCTGATCGAGCTGCTTGCCAGTTACGGTGTCAACGCGGCGGCCAAGCCCGATGCGCCGGGTGTCTATGTCGACGGAGCGAAAATCGCCTCCCTCGGCCTGCGAATCCGCAATGGCCGTTCTTTTCACGGCCTTGCTCTGAACGTGGACATGGACCTTGCGCCATTCCGCCGAATCAACCCCTGCGGGTATGCGGGGCTGGCCATGACCCAGCTGCGTGACTTGGCAGGCCCGATCGAACTCGACGAGGTCAGGACAAGGCTGCGCGGACAGCTGGTCAAGCACCTCGACTATGCTGAGCAGACGACCCTGACGGGCGGAATCGACTGAATATGACAACTGTGCAAGAAGCCGTGCCGAACCTGATACCTACCCAGGATGCCACCCCGCGCCCCGCGCCGAAGAAGGTGGAAGCTGGGGTCAAGCTGCGTGGTGCCGACAAGGTGGCGCGCATCCCGGTGAAGATCATCCCTACCGATGAGCTGCCGAAGAAACCCGACTGGATCCGCGTGCGTATCCCGGTTTCCCCCGAGGTAGACCGCATCAAGCAACTGCTGCGCAAGCACAAGCTGCACAGCGTCTGCGAAGAGGCCTCCTGCCCGAACCTGGGTGAGTGCTTCTCCGGTGGTACTGCCACCTTCATGATCATGGGCGACATCTGCACCCGGCGCTGCCCGTTCTGCGATGTTGGCCATGGCCGGCCGAAACCGCTGGACCTCGACGAGCCGAAAAACCTGGCTGTTGCCATCGCCGACCTGCGCCTGAAGTACGTTGTGATCACCTCGGTGGACCGCGATGACCTGCGTGACGGTGGTGCTCAGCATTTCGCCGACTGCATCCGCGAGATCCGCGCGCTGTCGCCGGGCGTACAGCTGGAAACCCTGGTGCCGGATTACCGTGGCCGGATGGATGTGGCGCTGGAGATCACCGCGCAAGAGCCGCCTGATGTGTTCAACCACAACCTTGAAACCGTTCCGCGCCTGTACAAGGCCGCGCGCCCTGGTTCGGACTACGACTGGTCGCTGGACCTGCTGCAGAAGTTCAAGCAGATGGTGCCGCACGTACCGACCAAGTCGGGGCTGATGCTCGGCCTGGGCGAGACGGACGAAGAAGTGATCGAAGTGATGCACCGCATGCGTGAGCATGACATCGACATGCTCACCCTCGGCCAGTACCTGCAGCCGTCGCGCAGCCACCTGCCAGTGCAGCGTTTCGTGCACCCAGACACCTTTGCCTGGTTTGCCGAGGAAGGCTACAAGATGGGCTTCAAGAACGTCGCATCGGGCCCGTTGGTGCGTTCGTCCTACCATGCCGACCAGCAGGCTCACGAAGCCAAGATCAAGCTCTGATCCTGGTTTGAGCCGTACATGCCGATGCACGCTGAAAGGCGGCATCGGCATTTTTGTTTTTGTGCCTAGCGCTGCAAGGAGTTGCGATGAATTGCGCCGAAACGTCTGAACACCGCCTGCCCGCCGCACTGCCGGGCAACGCCTGCTTTGCCATTGTCGCTCCCGCCGGGCCGGCAAGGCTGGATGCGCAAAAGGCTGGCCAGTGGTTTGCCGAGCGCGGCTATCGCTGCCGTATCTACCCTGGAGTGGGGCAGGCCGAGGGCTATCTGGCGGGCTCTGATCAGCAGCGGTTACAGGATCTGCACGACGCCTTCGCTGACCCCAACATCGACGCGGTCCTGTGCATGCGCGGTGGCTACGGCAGCATGCGCCTGCTCGATCAGCTCGACTTCGATCTGATCCGGCGCAACCCCAAGCCGCTGATCGGCTACAGCGATATCACCGCGCTGCACACAGCTATCTACCGCCATAGCGGCTTGATCAGCTTTCATGGGGCGATGCTCAACGCTGACCTGCTCGGCGCGAAGCTGGCGCCGACCGAGTCGTCGCTGATCGCGCAACTGAGTGGCGCGTTAGGGGAGGGCGACGCCATCGTGCACCCGGCCGAATTTGCCTTGAGTTGCGTGGTACCTGGCGTTGCCCGTGGGCGTCTGCTGGGCGGCAACCTGTCGATTCTGGGCGCGACCCTGGGAACGCTGGCGCAGATCGATACGAACGGCTGCATCCTGTTCATCGAGGATGTCAACGAGCCACTTTACCGGGTGGACCGCCTGCTGACCCAATTGCGCCTGGCAGGCAAGCTGGATGGGGTCAAAGGGGTGCTGGTAGGGGATTTCGCCGGGATCACCGTGGCGGCGCTGACGCCCCTGTTGCAAGATATTTTCCGGCCATTGGGCGTGCCGGTGCTGGCAGGGTGGCGCAGCGGGCATTGTGATCCGAATGTGTGCTTACCGCTGGGGGCAGAGGTGGTGCTGGACAGCGAGGCGCAGCGCCTGGTATTGGCGCAGGACCTGTTTAAAGCGTGAGGTTGCAGGGGCGCAAAGCGCCCCCTGGTTTATCAGCGTTGACGCAGGCTATCGAGCAACTTATGCGTCGGGTACCCATCCGCTGGCCAGCCAAAACCCTGCTGAGCATTGCGAATGGCCTTGCGGGTATTGGCGCCGATGATGCCATCGGGGTTGCCCGCATCATGCCCGTTGGCGTTCAGCAGGTTCTGCAATTCCATGCGCTCGCTACGGCTCAGCGGCAGATCATCCTTCGGCCAGCTGCCAGCGATGAAGCCCCAGCCCGAGAAGCGATCGCCCAGCAAGCTCACGGCCAACGCATAGGACGATGAGTTGTTGTACTTGAGAATGGCGCGGAAGTTGTCCAGCACCAGGAAGGCCGGGCCACGGGCGCCGGCCGGCAGCAGCAGGGCCGCGGAAAGGTCGTTGCTGCCCATCGGCAGTTTTGTGCCCGCCGGCAGTTTCACACCCAATTGCAACCACTCACTGACGGGTTTGCGCAACGCGCCATCGGCTAACCAGAAGTCGAAGCCTGCCGGTACCTGAACCTCGAAGCCCCATGGCTGACCGCGCTTCCAGCCGGAGCTCTGCAGGTAATGCGCAGTCGATGCCAAGGCATCCGGGGTGCTGTTCCAGATATCGCGGCGGCCGTCACCGTCGAAGTCCACTGCATGGGTGTTGTAGGTGGTGGGGATGAACTGGGTCTGGCCCATGGCGCCGGCCCAGGAGCCACGCATGGCCTCCGGCTGGATGTCGCCGTGCTGGATGATCTGCAGCGCGGCAATCAGCTGATCCTGGGCAAATTGCGGGCGGCGGCCTTCATACGCGAGGGTAGCCAGCGAGCGGATGACCGACTTGCTGCCCTGGAACTGGCCAAAGTTGCTCTCCATGCCCCAGACCGAGACCAGGACCTGACGGTCTACGCCATAGCGCTGTTCGAGGCTGGCCAGTAGTTCGGCATTCTGCTCAAGCAGCTTCTTGCCATTGCGTACTCGCAGTGGCGACAGCGCACCTTCCAGGTATTCCCACACTGGGCGGGTGAATTCGGGCTGGCTGCGGTCTGCCTTGATCACATCCATGTCAGGCGTCACGCCAAGAAACGCACGATCGAAGGTGCTTGCCGAGATGCCCGCCTGCAGGGCTTGCTGGCGGAAGCCGGCCTGCCACTGGGCAAATGTTTGCAGCGGCTGAATTTCGGTGCTGACGTCGGGCGTGGCGCTGGGCAAAGTCACTACCGGCGCAGGCTGGGCGGGGGCCAGCGGCAGGGCGTCGGCGGCGGTGGGTTTTTCCGCGCAGGCGACGAGCAGGATCAAGCTGGAGGCCGCGAGCAGTTGGCGGGATTTCCGGCGGGGGGTAAGACTGAAGGGCATGCACAGATCCAGAATTTCAGGTCAGGTGTTGACCATATCATGCCTGCGCTTTCGATGCTTTCATGCGGCCAAAAAGTAAGAAGCCTCCCAATCTTTCGACTGGAAGGCTTCGCGGCGGTAGCTGCCTTTGCCCTTGTCTGGTCGTTCCTGACGGCAGCGGAACAAGGGTTGGGCAACGATGGATTTGGCCTTGTTGTGGCCTTGTTTCTTCGGCTTTTTGCTCATGGCGGGGCTCCCGGGCCGGTTGGGTTTCGGGCGGACTCTAGGCCTGTGCAGCAGCTGGGGCCAATTGATTGTGTCAATGGTTTGAGATTCGGGCCTGCAAAGCAGCCCCAACCCTGGCGTCACTCAGGCGGTAGAGCCAATCGCTGCCCGGCCATGAGCAATGACAAGCGTGACAGCCCGGTCCAGGGTGAACCCTCGGCTTGGCCCTTGATCTGCGCATCGATGCGCTGGGCATCTTGCAGCAGCTGCGCCCAGCGCTGCGCCGACAGGCGCTGCAGGGCTTTGCTGACCAGCGGCCGGCGTTTGTCCCACACCGGTGGGCGGGCCTGGCTGAAGGCCTTGTCCAAGGGCACGCCTTGGCTGAACTGCTGCGAAAGCCCTACCAGCAGACGCAGTTCGCGCGCCAGCGCCCAAAGAATCACGGGTGGCTCTACCCCTTCGCCGCGCAGGCCTTCGAGCATCCGCAGGGCATGCACAGCGTCGCCATTGAGAATGGCATCGACCAGGCCGAACACGTCGAAACGCGCGCTGTCGGCAACGGCTGCCTGCACCGTCTCGACGGTGACCTGGCTGCCGTCGGCGAGCAATTTGAGCTTTTCGATTTCTTGAGCGGCAGCCAGCAGGTTGCCCTCGACACGTGCCGCGATAAGGTCGACCGCATCACGCTGGGCCGAAAGACCGGCCTGTGCCAAACGCTGGTTGATCCATTGCGGCAACTGCTGGGCATCCACCGGCCAGATCTGGATGAACTGGCAATGGTTGCCCTCGATCAGGGCCTTGCCCCACTTGGTCTTCTGCGCACTGCCATCGAGTTTGGGTAGGCTGACCAGCAGCAGCGTGTCCTCGGCAGGGTTGGCGCAGTATTCCATCAACGCCGCAGCGCCTTTGTCACCAGGCTTGCCCGAGGGCAGGCGCAGCTCCAGCAGCCGGCGTTGGGCGAACAGGGACAGGCTGGCACCGGCCTGAAGCAAGGTGCCCCAGTCGAAACTGGCGTCGGCGCTGAACACCTGGCGCTCGTCAAAACCCTGCTGACGCGCGGCATTGCGTATGGCGTCGGCAGCTTCCTGACACAGCAGCGGATCATCGCCACTGACGACATAGACCGGGGCCAGTGCGCCTTGCAGGTGCTTGTTGAGTTGGGCGGGGGCGAGTTTCATCGGAAACAGGCGGGGCACCGGGGTGCCCCGCACGGGCTTAGTTGCCCGGAATTTCCAGAGGCGATTGCTGCGGCGTTTCTGCCTGCTGGCTGCGCGCGGCCTCCAGCGCAGCAGCTTCGGCCTTGGCGCGTTCGTCGGCATCGCGCTGCAACTGGTCCAGCTGAGCCGGTGTCAGCATTTGCAGGCGCACGACCATGGCGTTGACCAGCTCGCGGCGCATTTCTTCGCGGGCAATGGTGGCTTCCTGGTCGGAGCCGGTGATGTTGCCGCCGTCGCGCACATAGATTTTGCGCACTTCCAGCTTGTCGCTCATCAGTTCCAGGTTGTTCAGGCCCAGGATGCTGTAGCTGAGCACGGTGGTCAGTTCGTACTCGGCAGATTGGTTGCTGCTGGCGTAGGACGCTGCGCGCTGGCTCTGCTGTTCGTTGGTCAGTACCAGGCGATACGGCGCGCCGGTGTGCAGGTTGACGCCGCTGCGCTCCAGAACGTCGCGCAGTTGCGTCACGGTCGGGCCGTAGGCATCACGTGCGCTGACGTCCATTTCCTTGACGCTGAGCTCGGAGGTGCCGGTGCCGCGCAGCTGGAAACCGCAGGCGCTGAGCATGATGGCCAGGCCCAATACCAGCAGATTGCGTTTGATCATGTTGTTGCTCCCTTGTGGGCTGATACCGCCCACCCGCACTGGCTGCAGGTGGGCGTTGCCATCAGTTGGCGACGATGTTGACCAGCTTGCCTGGCACTACGATGACCTTGCGGATGGTCAGGCCATCGATGAAGCGCAGGACATTTTCGTTGTTGCGGGCGGCGGTTTCGATTTCTTCGCGGCTGGCGGCCGCAGGCATCTCTACCTGGCCACGCAGTTTGCCGTTGACCTGGACCACCAGGGTTACGGTGTCCTGTACCAGAGCGCTTTCATCGACAACCGGCCAGCCAGCATCGATAACGGCTTGCTCATGGCCCAGCGCGTTCCACAGCGCGTGGGAAATGTGCGGAGTGATCGGGGCCAGCAGCAAGGTGACGGCCTCCAGGCCTTCCTGCAGCAGCGCACGGTCTTGCTCGGTGCCCTGGGGGGCCTTCTCCAGAACGTTCATCACGGTCATCACCTGGGCGATGGCGGTGTTGAACTTGTGGTGCTGGCCCACATCGGTGCTGGCCTGCTTGATCGCGGCGTGGATGGCACGGCGGATGACCTTCTGCTCGTCGTTCAGCGCGGCGAGGTCCAGTTTACCCGGCAGGCCCTGATTGACGTGGCCCTGGGCCAGGCGCCAGACACGGCGCAGGAAGCGGCTTGCACCTTCGACGCCGGAGTCCGACCATTCCAGGCTCATGTCAGGCGGCGAGGCGAACATCATGAACAGGCGGCAGGTGTCGGCGCCGTAGGCGTCGATCATCGATTGCGGGTCGACGCCGTTGTTCTTCGACTTCGACATCTTCTCGGTGCCGCCGATTTCTACCGGCAGGCCGTCGGTCTTCAGGCGTGCGCCAATGATCTTGGCCTTGGCATCGCGCTCGATTTCGACGTCGGCCGGGTTGAACCAGTCTTTGCCACCGTTGCTGGCCACGCGGTAGTAGGTCTCGGCGACCACCATGCCCTGGGTCAGCAGGTTCTTGAACGGTTCATTGGAGGTGACCAGGCCTTCGTCACGCATCAGCTTGTGGAAGAAGCGCGCATAAAGCAGGTGCAGGATGGCGTGTTCGATACCACCAATGTACTGGTCGACCGGCAACCAGTGGTTGGCGGCTTTCGGATCGACCATGCCCTTGTCGTAGTTCGGCGAGGCGTAGCGGGCGAAGTACCAGGACGACTCGACGAAAGTGTCCATGGTGTCGGTTTCACGCTTTGCCGCGGTACCGCATTTCGGGCAGCTGCACTCGTAGAACTCGGGCATGCGCGCCAGCGGCGAGCCAGCGCCGTCCGGTACCACGTTCTCGGGCAGGGTGACCGGCAACTGGTCTTCCGGCACCGGCACATCGCCGCAGGACGGGCAGTGGATGATCGGGATCGGGCAGCCCCAGTAACGCTGGCGGCTGATGCCCCAGTCGCGCAGGCGGAACTGGGTGCGGGATTTGCCCAGTGCCTTGCGGATCAGGGCCGCCTCGATGGCGTCGAAGGCACCGGCGAAGTCCAGGCCGTCGAACTCGCCGGAGTTGATCAGTTGCCCGTGCTCGCCGTAGGCAGCCTGCCATTCGCTGCCGACTTCATCGCCGGCGCTGGTGCGCACCACAGCCTTGACCGGCAGGTTGTACTTGTGGGCGAACTCGAAGTCGCGCTCGTCGTGGGCCGGCACGGCCATCACGGCGCCGTCGCCGTAATGCATCAGCACGTAGTTGGCGACCCAAACCGGCAGTTTTTCACCGGTCAGGGGGTGCTCGACCAGCAGGGAAGTGGGCATGCCCTTCTTCTCCTGGGTGGCCATGTCGGCCTCGGCAACGCTGCCGCTCTTGCACTCGTCGATGAATGCCTGCAGCGCCGGGTTACCTTGGGCGGCCTGGGTAGCCAGCGGGTGCTCGGCGGCAACGGCGACGTAAGTGGCGCCCATCAGGGTGTCCGGACGGGTGGTGAAGACCTTCAGCGCACCTTCGTGGCCGATGCTGGCCTGATCGTAGGGGAACTGTACCTCCATGCCGCGCGACTTGCCGATCCAGTTGCGCTGCATGGTCTTGACCTGTTCAGGCCAGCCCGGCAGTTCGTCGAGGCTTTCGAGCAACTCGTCGGCGTAGTCGGTGATGCGGAAGTAGTACATGGGGATTTCGCGCTTTTCGATCAGCGCGCCCGAACGCCAGCCGCGGCCGTCGATGACCTGCTCGTTGGCGAGCACGGTCTGGTCGGCCGGGTCCCAGTTCACGGTACCGTTCTTGCGGTAGATGATGCCTTTTTCGAACAGGCGGGTGAACAGCCACTGTTCCCAGCGGTAGTAGTCCGGCTTGCAGGTGGTGACTTCACGTGCCCAGTCGATGGCAAGGCCCAGGCTTTTGAGCTGGGTCTTCATGTAGTCGATGTTTTCGTATGTCCACTTGGCCGGGGCGACATTGTTTTTCATCGCCGCGTTTTCCGCGGGCATGCCGAAAGCGTCCCAGCCCATTGGCTGCAGGACGTTCTTGCCCAGCATGCGCTGGTAGCGGGCAATCACGTCGCCGATGGTGTAGTTGCGCACGTGGCCCATGTGTAGCTTGCCGCTCGGGTACGGGAACATCGATAGGCAATAGTAGGTGTCTTTGCCTGGCTGTTCGGTAACAGCGAACGACTGTTGCTCGTCCCAGAAATGCTGGGCGGCGGCTTCGATATCACGGGGCGTGTATTGTTCGTGCATGGCTACTTTTGGCTGAGAGAGAAGAGACCTTGTTCCAGGCAGCGGAACCTCGCTGCGTCCGGCACTCCGGTGTCGTGAGAGTGAACGCCGTAGCATACAGTAGCGCCGCGCATCGTGGGAAACCCTGATTGAGAATGGCCGCTGGTCGCTGCATCCGGCTGCTTTTGGAAGCAGCGCTAAGCTCAGGTGTGGGGGGAGATATTCTTACCTTCAATGAGGTGAACGGATGGGAGAAACGCAGCTACCCGCAACCAAACCGGAGCTTTACGAACGCCTGATCGACCGTCTTGGCCTGGCCCTGGAAGTGGCCAGAACATCGGTACGATTGCGCGACGAGATGCCAGCCGAACTGGAGTTGCGTGGCTTGAGCCATGCAGAGTTCGAAGTGATCAAGGCTTACCTGGACTCAGTCCCGGGACGCCGTAATGCCTGCGCCGGTAGTTACCCGCAGGCGGAGCCGACATCGGCGAAGATCATCTGGCTCAAGGACAAGAAACGCCCCGCCAAGACGGCGACACCCCGGACGCTGCCACATCGCTAGCCGTTCAGGACGCCCGGCGCAGGCCATCGCGCCCCGGTAATTCAATAAACACTCCACCTGATCGACGCCGGCAGCGCACTTGTTGACCGGCGCCGATCCTCATAGGCTGCACGCCTGCCAAGGAGGTGTAGCCAATGCCGATTCGATTTTTCATCAAACAATGGTTGATGCCGCCGGGCGTCCTGTTCCTGCTGTTGCTCGCCGCCTGGTGGCTGCGCGCCAGGCGCCCGCGGTTGGCCGCACTGTGCTTCGTGCTGGGGCTGGGCGGGTTGTGGCTGATGAGCCTGCCACTGGTGGTGCAGCAAGGTGCGCGGCTGCTGGAAACCGAGCCTGCGCTGGCACCCGGCGATTGGGCCCGCCTGGCCCAGCGGGCCGATGCCATCGTCGTGCTGGGCGCGGGGCGTGAACGTGGCGATCCGGCGTGGGGCGGTGAGGACCAGCCCTCGGCAACGGCGCTCGAGCGCATGCGTTTTGCCGCGCGGCTGGCCAAGGCGTCGGGACTGCCGGTGCTGACCAGCGGCGGTTTGCACTACGGTACGCCGCCGAGTGAGGCGCGGTTGATGGCAGATCGGCTGCGTGAAGATTTTGCTGTCGAGGTCAAATGGAAGGAAGAGGCCAGCCGGACCACCTGGGAAAATGCCCAATTCAGCGCCCAATTACTCAAGCCTCTGGGTATTGAGCGTGTGGTGCTGGTGACCCAGGCGTGGCACATGCAGCGTTCGCGCTGGAGCTTCGAGCAGGCGGGGTTCGAGGTGGTGCCGGCACCGGTGGGGTTCCTGGGGCGGGACCATGCGCGGCCGTTCGCCGGGTTGCTGCCGGAAAGCCGGGCAATGTGGCAGAGCGGGCAGTTGCTCAATGAAGTGGCAGGCTTGGCGGGGTACCGGTTGTTCTATTGAATCAAGGCGCTCCCGGGCATTTCCGGGAGCGGCCTTGTATCAGCTGATCAGACGGTTTTGGCTATGCGCCCGGCCAGCAGTGCCCAACCCAGCAGCAAGGCGCAGACAATCGCCAGCGGCCACGAACGCCACTGCAGATACGGCGTCAGTTGCTGCATCGGCACCACGTCGCCATACAGCACAGCCCGTTGGAACTGCGGAACCTGGGCCGTGATTCTGCCAAACGGGTCGATCAGGGCGGTGACGCCGTTGTTGGTGGCGCGGATCATCCAGCGGCCTGCTTCCAGCGCGCGCATCTGCGCCATCTGCAGGTGCTGCAGCGGGCCGATCGAGGTGCCGAACCAGGTGTCGTTACTGATGGTCAGCAACAGGTCACTGCGCGCGGCCAAGCCCGCCGCGAATTCGGGGTAGACCACCTCGTAGCAGATGTACGGGGCAATCTGGTAACCCTTGGCCTGGAGCAGTGGCTGGTCTTCTGGGCCGCGGGCGAAGTCCGACATGGGCAGGTTGAAGAACTCGATCAGCCCGCGCAGCATGTCCTGCAGTGGCACGTACTCGCCGAAAGGCACCAGCTTCTGCTTGAGGTAGGTGCCGTCGCCTTCGCCCGTCACGGTCACGCCGTTGTAGTAGCGGCGCTGCTGATGCACCACCTCGCGTACAGGCACGCCGGTGATGAGCGCCGAATGCCGGTCGGCTGCAAAACGCCCCATCACGTCGATGTAGCCTTGGGCTTGGTCCTTGAGGATCGGCACCGCTGTCTCTGGCCAAACCAGCAGATCCACCGGCTTGGAGCTGAAGCTCATGTCGCGGTACAGCGCCAGCTGGGCGTCGATGTGGGCCGGGTCCCATTTCAGCTCTTGTTCGACGTTGCCCTGCAAGGCCGCGACCTTGAGTGGGTCACCCGCAGGCTTGGTCCACGCGTGGCCTTTGAGGGCCATGCCGACGACCCAAGGCGCCAGCAGCAACACGACGCCGACAGCGAGGAACGAAGGGCGCGCCCGCAGGCGTGGCAGGTTGCACAGCAGCGCCGCGCTCAGGGCCAGGGCGAACGAAATCAGCCACACGCCGCCCAGCGGCGCCAAGCCGGCCAACGGCCCGTCCAGCTGGCTGTAACCGGCATACAGCCAAGGGAAGCCGGTCAGGAACCAGCCACGGAAGGCCTCTTGCAGCAGCCATAGGGCGGCAAAGCACAGCGCATCGGCCAAGGGGGCTTCATTGCGGCGCAGCCAGCGGGCCCACAGCCAGGTGGGCAGGGCAAAGAACCAGGCGAGGGCGGCGAAGAACGCCAGCAGCAGCACGATCGCCAGCAGCGGCGAGGCACCGCCGTAGGTGTTCATGCTGACGTAGATCCACCAGGTGCCGGCGCCGTACAGGCCGAACCCGAACCACCAGCCGCGCCACATGGCCTGGCGCGGAGTCAACTCGCGCAGGCCGAGGTAGAGCACCGCGATGGACAGCAGCGCCAGCGGCCAGATGTCGAATGGCGCCAGGGCCAGAAGGGTAGAGGCGCCGGCCGCCAAGGCCAGCAGGTTACCGGGCCAGCCGGGGCGGGTGATCCAACGCATGTTTGTCCTTAGCGGGTGATCGGGGTCAGGCGCAGCAAGTGTATCCGCCGGCTGTCGGCATTGAGAATACGGAACTTGTAGGTACCGATCTCGGTGGTCTCGTTGCGCTTGGGCAGGTGGCCGAAAGCGCTCATCACCAGGCCGCCAACCGTGTCGAACTCATCATCGGAGAACTCGCTGTCGAAGAACTCGTTGAAGTTCTCGATCGGGGTCAGCGCCTTGACCAGGAAGTCGCCGCTGGGCAGGGGCTTGATGTAGCTGTCTTCTTCGACGTCATGCTCGTCTTCGATGTCGCCGACGATCTGTTCGAGCACGTCCTCGATGGTGACCAGGCCCGCCACGCCGCCGTATTCGTCGATGACGACGGCCATGTGGTTATGGTTGGCGCGGAACTCGCGCAGCAGCACGTTCAGGCGCTTGGACTCGGGCACGAACGTGGCCGGGCGCAGCAGGTCCTTGATGTTGAAGCTGTCGCCGTTCTCCTTGAGGATCAGCGGCAGCAGGTCCTTGGCCAGCAGGATCCCGAGCACATCGTCATGACTTTCGCCGATCACCGGGTAACGCGAGTGCGCGGCGTCGATGACGGCGGGCAGGAATTCGCGAGGCGACTGGGTAGCCTTGATGCTGATCATCTGCGAACGCGGCACCATGATGTCGCGTACCTGCAGGTCGGCGACCTGGATGGCGCCTTCGACGATGGTCAGCGCTTCGCTGTCGAGCAGCTTGTTCTGATGGGCTTCGCGCAGCAGCTCAAGCAGCTCCTGGCGGTTTTTCGGCTCATGGGCAAAAGCCTGGGTCAGTTTACCCAGCCAGGACTTCTGCCCGTTGCTCGATCGATCTTCGCTCATGGCGGTTCTCGTGATCCTTGCAGTATCAGTGTGTGATTGATTCGTTTTCATCGTCGGCATACGGGTCGGGGTGACCCAGTTCTGCCAGCAATTCCCGTTCCAGCGCTTCCATTTCCTCGGCTTCATCGTCTTCGATGTGGTCGTAGCCCAGCAGATGCAGGCAGCCGTGGATGACCAGGTGCGCCCAATGCGCTTGCAGCGACTTGCCCTGTTCGGCAGCCTCACGCTCGACCACTGGCACGCAGATCACCAGGTCGCCCAAAAGCGGGATATCGAGCAGTTCATCGGGCACATCGGCCGGGAACGACAGCACGTTGGTCGCGTAGTCTTTGTGCCGGTAGGTGTGGTTGAGCTCGCGGCCTTCGGCTTCGTCGACCAGACGGATGGTCATTTCCGAGTCGGCGCTGCGCTGGCGCAAGGCCAGTTCGCACCAGGCGCGCAAAGCGGCATCGTCAGGCGTGGCGGCATCCGTGGCGCGTTGCAGGTCAAGTTCAAGCATCTTTGCCGGGCGCCTCGGGCTTGGCCTGGCGGGCATCGAAGCGGTCATAGGCCTCGACAATGCGCTGCACCAGTGGGTGACGAACCACATCTTTGGGTTGGAAGTGGGTAAAGCTGATACCCGGAACGTCCTTGAGCACCTCGATCACATGCGCCAGGCCCGACTTGGTGCCACGTGGCAGGTCGACCTGAGTGATGTCGCCGGTGATCACCGCAGTGGAGCCGAAGCCGATACGGGTCAGGAACATTTTCATCTGTTCGAGCGTGGTGTTCTGGCTTTCGTCGAGGATGATGAAACTGTTGTTCAGGGTACGGCCGCGCATGTAGGCCAGCGGGGCGATCTCGATCACCTGGCGCTCGATCAGCTTGGCCACGTGCTCGAAGCCGAGCATTTCGTACAGGGCGTCGTACAGCGGGCGCAGGTACGGGTCGATCTTCTGGGCCAGGTCGCCAGGCAGGAAGCCGAGCTTTTCGCCGGCCTCGACCGCCGGGCGCACCAGCAGGATGCGGCGCACCTGCTCGCGCTCCAGCGCATCGACGGCGCAGGCCACGGCCAGGTAGGTCTTGCCGGTACCGGCCGGGCCTACGCCGAAGTTGATGTCGTTGCCCAGGATTTCCTTGACGTAACGCTGCTGGTTGACGCCGCGCGGGCGAATGTTGCCCTTGCGCGTGCGCAGGGAAACGCTGACCTCGTTGACTGCCGGGTTTTCGATGTTCTCGACGGTCGATTCCTGCAGGTACAGGTGCACGGTTTCCGGCGACAGCTCGGTGGCCTTGGCCTCGCGATAGAGGCGGCGCAGCAGTTGCTCGGCAGCAGAGGTGGTCTTGGGTTCGCCGATCAGCTCGAATTGATTGCCGCGGTTACGGATCTCGATGGCCAGGCGTTGTTCGATCAGGCGCAAGTGCTCGTCGAACTGGCCGCACAGGTTGGCGAAACGGTGGGCCTCGAAGGGTTCGAGGATGAAGCGATGAGGTTGTATGGGTGCGTTCAAGGTCGTTTTTGGCCGCTCGACGGCAATGATGGTGAACCCAAGAATAACCCTTGAAGGGCAGGGGCGAAAGCACTGAAACGTTCAACGGTATCGGCAGCACAGATCAACGGGCCTGTCTGTTATGATGCGCGCCTTTTCTTACGCATGTGTTATCCCGGCAAACATGAGCAAACGCGAACCCGCCATCTATAAAGTGATCTTCCTCAACCAGGGGCAGGTCTTCGAGATGTATGCCAAACAGATCTATCAGAGCGACCTGTGGGGCTTCCTGGAAATCGAGGAATTCGTTTTTGGTGAGCGCACCCAGATCGTCGTCGACCCGAGTGAAGAAAAGCTCAAGAACCAGTTCGAAGGTGTGATCCGCAGCTTCGTGCCGATGCACTCGATCGTGCGCATCGACGAGGTGGAGCGCCTGGGCACGGCCAAGATCAGCGAAGCCAAAGGAACTGGCAATGTGATGCCGTTCCCTGTGCCGATGCCAGAGAAGTAACGCGGATCAGGGGAGCGGCGAGAACGGCGTGCGCCCTTCGGCGCTTTGCAGTTCCAGCAGGTATTTGCGGAAGATCTGGCCGAGTACCTGGGTGGCATGCTCCAGTTCATCGCGGGGCATCTGCTCGGTGACTTCGTCGGCCATGTCCAGCGCATCTTCTGCACCGTTGACCGCTGCCATTTTCAGCAGGATGTAGGCCTGTACGTTGTTGGCCTCGACCCCTTCGCCATGAAAGAACATGCCGCCAAGGCGGTACTGGGCCTGTGCATGGCCTTGCAGCGAGGCTTTTTCGAACCAGTCCAAGGCCAGTTTCAGGTCTTTGGGGGTTTGCGTGTAGTAGTACTCACCCAGTTCGTACTGCGCCTGGGCGTCCCCGGTCGCCGCCATCTGCTCGCAAGCCTTGAGGGCGTTTTGCTGGTCCTCTGGCTGGACATTGAGCGTGCAGCGCCCCGTTGCAGGAATCAGCAACGAGTTACCGCCCTCCGCCAGTGCCAGCAGGGGCTGAAGAAGCAACAGGCAGCCCAGGGCAAGGGCGCGGCCGGTGCGGTTCATGGGGATCGACATACCTCTGCAAAGCTACGGCCAATGTCTCTGGTGGCACATTATGGGATAAGCAGCGCCAACCTTACAAAGTTTTACTCGAATTTATGTGCCGGTGGGGAAAGTTGCGGGTGTGGCCGGGCATTTATTGCCAGAGCGCTTCGCCCGATTGCCCGGCGAAGCGCTCTGGCTGCGCTTTACTTCAGTGCGGCAAATGCCCGCTCAGCCGCATCCAGGGTGATCTGCAGCTCCTTGTCGCCGTGTGCGATGGAGGTGAAGCCGGCCTCGAAGGCGCTAGGTGCCAAGTAGACGCCACCGTCGAGCATCAGGTGGAAGAAGCGCTTGAAGCGCTCGGCATCGCTGGCCATCACGTCATCGAAGGTGACGATATCGTCGGCGCCACTGAAGTACAGGCCGAACATGGCACCTGCCTGGGTCGTCACAAACGGCACGCCAGCGGCATCTGCGCGCTGCTGCAGGCCGTCGAGCATGCGGCTGGTGAAGTCGCTCAGCTCGTCGTGGAAGCCTGGGCGGCTGATGAGTTTCAGCGTGGTCAGGCCTGCGGCCATGGCCAGCGGGTTACCCGACAGGGTACCGGCCTGATACACGGGGCCCAGCGGGGCGATGCAGCCCATGATCTCGCGCTTGCCGCCGAAGCAGCCGACCGGCATGCCACCGCCGACGATCTTGCCGAAGGTCGACAGGTCCGGGGTGATGCCGTAGTAGCCTTGGGCGCCGCCCAGCGAGACCCGGAAGCCGGTCATCACTTCGTCGAAGATCAACACCACGCCGTGCTTGTCGCACTGCTCGCGCAGGCCTTCGAGGAAGCCAGGCGCTGGCGGTACGCAATTCATGTTGCCGGCCACGGGTTCGACGATGATGCAGGCTACGGTCTGGCCGACCTCGGCCAGGGTCTTCTCGACAGCAGCGATGTCGTTGAACGGTAGGGTCAGGGTGTGCTTGGCGAAGTCCGCTGGCACGCCTGCCGAGCTTGGCACGCCCTGGGTCAGCAAGCCGGAGCCGGCCTTGACCAGCAAGCTGTCGGAGTGGCCGTGGTAGCAGCCTTCGAACTTGATGATGGCGTCGCGGCCGGTGTAACCACGGGCCAGGCGGATCGCGCTCATGGTGGCTTCGGTGCCGGAGCTGACCATGCGCACCATTTCCATGGAGGGCACCAGCGAGCAGACAAGGTCTGCCATCTCGGTTTCCATGGCGGTCGGCGCGCCGTAGGACAAACCGTGCTGCAGCTGGTTGCGCACCGCGTCGAGCACCTGTGGGTGGCCGTGGCCGAGGATCATCGGCCCCCACGAACCCACGTAGTCAACATAGCGCTTGTCGTCTTCGTCGACGACATAGGCGCCTTCGGCATGCTTGAAGAACAGCGGGGTGCCGCCGACGCTCTTGAAGGCGCGGACCGGCGAATTGACGCCACCTGGGATGTGCTTCTGGGCTTGGGCGAACAGGGATTCGGAACGGGACATGGGATCTTCTCTTGAAATCAGGAAGCGAACAGGGCGTTGAAGGCGCGGGCGCGGCGGGTGACTTCCTGCGCGCTGTCGGCACCGAACAGGCCATGGATCACCGCCAGCAGGTCGGCACCGTGGGCGACCAGAGGGGCGGCGTTGTCGAGGGTGATGCCGCCGATCACGGCGATCGGCAGTTTGACCTGGGCCCGGGCCTGCGCCAGCAGGCCAACATCGGCGGCGGGTGCACCGGGCTTGGTCACGGAATTGAAGAAACGGCCAAAGGCAACGTAACTGGCGCCTTCGCTGGCGGCCTGGGCGGCCAGGTCGAGGCTGGCGTGGCAGGTCGAGCCAATGATGGCCTGACGGCCCAGCAGGGCACGGGCCGGGGTCAAGGGGCCGTCGGTCTGCCCCAGGTGCACACCGACGCCCAGGCGCGCCGCCAGTTCGGCATCGTCGTTGATGACCAGCTCGGTGCCGTAGCGTTCGCAGAGCTTGAGCAATGCTTGGGCTTCACGCAGTCGGCGGCCGTCATCATCGCTTTTATCGCGGTACTGCAGCAGGCGCACGCCGCCTTCCAGTGCCGCCTCGACATGGGACAGGAAACGGCCGGCGAGCAGCTGGCTGTCGGTGATTGCATACAGACCGCGTAGCTTCATCAGAAAGCCTCGTATCAGGAGCAGAAATCCAGGGGCAGACGGCGCGGGACGAACTGGCCCTTGCCCAGCTGCTCGGCGTCACGCAGGGTGCGCCAGGTGTAGTCGAGGGCACTGCGCACTGCGCTTTGCAGGTGTTCGCCCAAGGCCAGGCGGCCGGCCAACGTGCTGGCCAGGGTACAGCCCGAGCCGTGGTAGCTGCCAGGCAGGCGCTGGCAGGTCCAGGTATGACGCTGGCCATCGCGGCTGTACAGGCGGTTGTGGATTTCTTCTTCGTCGCCGTGGCCACCGGTGATCAGCAGGTGTTTACAGAACGGCAGCAATTTTTCGGCGCACTCGTCGGCGCTACCGTCAGGCAGCTCGGCAAGGATGCGTGCCTCGGGCAGGTTCGGTGTGGCAATGGCGGCCAGCGGCAACAGGCGCTCGCGCACGGCATAGCCGACCTCGTCCTTGCCCAGCCGGCCACCGCCACCGGCGCGCAGCACCGGGTCGCAGACCACCGGCAGGTGTGGGTGGGCAATGAGCAGTTCGGCGACGGTATCGACCATTTCGATCGAGCCGAGCATGCCCAGCTTGACCGCGGCGACCGTGGAGTCGGCCAGTACGGCATTGGCCTGGGCCAGCACCCACTCACGGTCGAGCACGCGGAAGTCGGAAACGTTGACGGTATCCTGTACGGTCAGGGCGGTTACCGCGGGTGCGGCATGACAGCCTTGGGCGATCAGGGCTTCGATATCTGCCTGCAAGCCGGCACCGCCACTTGGGTCGTGGCCGGAGAGACAGAGGACAACGGGGCGGGAGCTGTAGGTATTCATGGTCGGCGAGCTTACCACCAAACCCATTTGTACGGATCGTCCTACAAACGGATTTTGTTGATCGATAGGTCAGCTTTCGGCTTCTTCATGGCCTGAAAGTATCGATCTAGAGCCTTTTTAGCCTAAATCAAGATGGCCCGTTGCCAGCCTTCAAAGCTATGCTAGAGTGCTCGGATAACTCGATAAACGGGCTTTGCCGGAATTCGTCGTCTCATAGGGATAGGGGGCCATTGCGACGTGTCCGGGCACGCCATGCTGGGGCCGTATGCGCTATTTGCTGATTTTGCTTCTGGGCTGCTTGCCCGTGATGGCCACTGCGGTCGATTTCGACGACTCCACCCGGTACCTGTCGCTGGGCAGCACCATGCAGGTCTATGAAGACCGCAATGGCAGCGCCAGCATCGCTCAGGTTACCGCGCCCACCTTCGCCAACCGTTTTCGCCCACACCATGAACACGTGCTGAACGCCGGCTATTCGACTTCGGTGTTCTGGCTCAAGGTCGGTTTGCGCTACCTGGCCTCGGCGAACGCCGCACCGCGCCAATGGTTGCTGGAGCTGGCGTACCCGCCGCTGGATCACCTCGAGCTCTATCTGCCGGGTGCCGATGGTACCTACCGCCTGGCACAGCGTACCGGCGATGCCTTGCCCTACGCCAGCCGTCAGATCCTCCAGAACAACTACCTGTTCGAACTGCCGCTGCAGCCCAACCAGGCAACCACCCTGTACCTGCGCCTGCACAGCCAAGGCTCGGTACAGGCGCCATTGGCGTTGTGGTCTGCCGAGGCCTACATGGAAGAGCAGCCCACTCGCCTGTATATGCTGGGGATGATCTACGGGGTCTTGCTGGTGATGCTGGTGTACAACCTGTTCATCTTCCTCAGCGTGCGGGACGTCAGTTACCTCTATTACATCCTCTATATTGCCTCGTTCGGCCTCTACCAGGTGTCGGTCAACGGCGCAGGGGTGGCGTACTTCTGGCCGGACAGCCCCTGGTGGGCGAATGCCGCCACGCCGTTGTTCATCGGTGCGGCCGGCTTGTTCGGTTGCCAGTTCGCCCGCCACTTCCTGCGCCTGGGCACGATCAGCCGAGGGTTCGACCGCCTGCTGCAGTTATTGATGCTCGGGGCAGTGCTGGTGATGCTGCTGGCGGTGAGCATGCCCTATGGCATCGCCTTGCGTATGGCCACGGTACTGGCCCTGCTGTTCACCGTCAGCATTTTCGCCGCTGGGCTCTATGCCTGGGTGCGCGGCCTGCGGGTGGCGCGCTGGTTCATCATTGCCTGGACGGCGTTCCTGCTGGGCGGGCTGGTCAATACCCTGATGGTGCTGGGTTACCTGCCCAATGTGTTCCTGACCATGTATGCCAGCCAGCTCGGTGCGGCGCTGGAAGTGGCGTTGCTGTCCCTGGCGCTGGCCGATCGTATCAACAGCATGCGCGAGCAGCAGGCACAGACCCTGCGTGATACCGGGCGCACGCTGGAACAACTGAACCAGCAGTTGGCCAGGAGCAACCATCTGAAGGATGAGTTCCTCGCCACGATCACCCACGAACTGCGCACCCCGATGAACGGTGTGATCGGCTCGCTGGAGCTGATGCACACCTTGCCGCTGAGCGCCGAGATGGCCCAGTACCACCGCACGGCGGTGGGCTCTGCGCAGAACATGATGGACATGGTCGACGATATTCTCACCCTCACCGAGTTGCAGGCAGGTCGCCTGCGCGTGCAGGCGGCGCCGTTCAGCTTGCGGCGCATGCTCCAGGAGCTGCGGGCCGGCTATGCCGGAACGGCGCTGGGCAAGGGGCTGTACCTGAGCCTGGACATCCCCGCCGAGCTGCCGGACGAACTGCTGGGCGATGCGCACAAACTGTCGCGTTGCCTGGGGTGCCTGGTGGACAACGGCCTCAAGTTCACCCACCAGGGTGGGGTGATGATCCAGGTGCGTGGCCGTCGTCTTGGGCCGGGCAGCCTGGCGCTGACCTTCACCGTCAGTGACAGCGGTATCGGCTTCGATGACCTGGACCAGGCGATCCTGTATCAGCGCTTCTTCCAGGTCGATGGCTCGATGACCCGTCGATATGGCGGGTTGGGCATTGGCCTGTCGATCTGCCGGCAGATGGGCGAGGTGCTGGGCGGCCAGCTGGTGCATGAGTCTACGCGGGGGCTGGGTAGCCGGTTCGAGTTGAGCCTGGAAGTGGCGATAGCGCAGGTGCAGATCCCGGCGGGGAGGGCGGTGTCGGGCAGTTCACGGCTCTGATGGCACAACGGTGTAGCCCCTGCCAGGGGTTGCACTGCGCCCTCTGCTCGGCCCGCCCACAGCTGACCGGGTGACCCTGCGGGCAATTCAAATCACACGTTTAGTCACTATTGTCACTTTGTCTGCCCAGCAGTGAGTGCTTCACTGGACTTCTCAGCCCTACACGGCCTCCAGGAGCTCCCCATGAACCTGCACCAGTACGCTGAAACCCACGAAGTCACCAACCAGCCGCCATCGCTCGACGGTGCCAACCTGTACCGCCTGGACCTGCCCCTGCAGGAGTGGTCGCGGCGTTTCGGGGCCGGCTGGGCCGAATCGCGGATCGATGCCTATGGTGCCTTGGCCGGTGGGCCGCTGATGGCCGCGGGCTTTCTGGCCAACGCGAACAAACCGGTGTTCAGCAGCCATGACCGCTATGGTCACCGCATCGACCTGGTTGAGTTCCACCCCGCCTACCACGAGCTGATGCGCACGGCCGTCGAGCACGGCCTGCCCGCGTTACCCTGGGCCGAGCCGCGCCCCGGTGCCCATGTAGCCCGGGCATCGATGACTTACCTGCACAGCCAGGCAGAGGCCGGTACCGGTTGCCCGCTGACCATGACCTTTGCCGCTGTGCCGGCGCTCAGGCTACAGCCTGAGCTGGCCGAGTACTGGTTGCCGAAGGTTCTCGCCCGCGAATACGACCCGCGCAACGTCGGCGATCGCCACAAGGCGGGCGTGACCATCGGCATGGCCATGACAGAAAAGCAGGGCGGTACCGATGTGCGCGCCAACACCACCCGCGCCTATCCTGTCGGCAGCCCGGGGCCGGGTCAGGCCTACGAGCTGGTTGGGCATAAATGGTTCTGCTCGGCGCCAATGTGTGACGCCTTCCTGACACTGGCGCAGACCGACAAAGGCTTGAGCTGTTTCCTGTTGCCACGCCACCGCCCGGATGACAGCCGTAACCAGTTCTACATCCAGCGCCTGAAGAACAAGCTTGGCAACAGCTCCAATGCTTCCAGCGAAGTGGAGTTTCGGGGCGCGCTGGCCTGGATGGTCGGCGAGGAGGGCCGGGGCGTGCCGACCATCATCGAGATGGTGGCCATGACCCGCTTCGACTGCATGGTCGGCTCAAGCGCCCTGATGCGCCAGGCCTTGACCCAGGCCACCCACCACTGCGCACACCGCAAGGTCGGCGGCCGGGTGCTGAGCGAGCAGCCACTGATGCAGAACGTGCTGGCCGACCTGGCGCTGGAAAGCGAAGCGGCCCTGGCCCTGAGCCTGCGCATGGGGCAAGCGCTGGAGCAACTCGATGACCCGCAGCAGGCGCACTTCGCCCGGTTGGTCACGGCGGTGGGCAAGTACTGGATCTGCAAGCGCGCGCCGGCGATGATCAACGAAGCTGCCGAGTGCCTGGGCGGTGCCGGTTATGTCGAGGACAGCATCCTGCCGCGCCTGTACCGCGAAGCACCGGTCAATTCCACCTGGGAGGGCTCAGGCAACGTCCAGTGCCTGGATGTGCTGCGGGCACTGTCCAAGGAGCCGGGTGTGCTCGATGCGCTGTTCGCTGAACTGGGCGATGGCCATGGCGATCCACGGCTGGCCGCGCACATCGGCAACCTCAAGGGTGCGTTCACCGATACGAATGACATCCAGTATCGCGCCCGGCAGCTGACCGAGGACATCGCCCTGGCGCTGCAGGCCAAGCTGTTGCTGGAGGCGGGCAACAGCTCTGTCAGCGATGCCTTCATCGGCAGCCGGCTGGCCGGCGGCGGCCGCGTTTACGGGGCGTTGCCGCGGGGCGCCGATGTTCAGGCACTGGTTGCACGGGCCACGCCTGGCTGGCCCGGCTGACAGGGGATGTTTTTACTGGCGAAGGCAGGCAAGATGGCTGACATGCATGTCCAGACAGGAAGCACAGTGTGAGCCAAGCCTTTGTAGTCGTTGATACCCCCGAACAGGCCGTCGACCGTCTGGCGGCCTTGCATGAACAGGCCACCGGGGCCCTCAGCCAGGCCCTCAAGCGTTACCTGAAAGACCGCACCGAGCCGGACGCCGACGAGCGCGCCGTCTACCGCTACCCGGCGTTGCGCCTGACCTACTACAGCCACGGCGAAGTCGCCGCCACCACCCGTGCCTATGCCAAGGTGCAGGTGGCGGGCACCTACAGCGTCACGGTCACCCAGCCTGCGGCATTTCGGGGTTATCTGCTCGAGCAGTTGCGCCCCTTGATGCAGGACTACACCGTGACCGTCGAGGTCGGTGTCAGCGAACAGAACATCCCGTACCCCTACGTGGTCGACCAGGGCGATGAGCTGGCGGGCAGCGGCATCACTGCCGCCGAGCTGGCGCGGGTATTCCCCAGCACCGACCTGTCTGCCGCCACTGACGACATCGCCGACGGGTTGTGCGACTGGGGCAGTGCCCAGACCCTGCCGCTGGCGCTGTTCGACGCTGCCCGCGTGGACTTCTCGCTGCGCCGCCTGGTGCACTACACCGGCAGCGACTGGCGCCATGTGCAGCCGTGGATCCTGCTGACCAACTACCACCGTTATGTCGACCAGTTCATCAGCCATGGCCTTGAACAGCTGCGTGACGACCCGCGCTTCGTACGCATGGTGCTGCCGGGCAACGTGTCGATCGAAAAAGGCATGGACCACGGTGAGGCGCAGGCCCTGGTGGCCAGCGTGGTCTGGCACCGCTATCAGATGCCGGCGTATCACCTGATCGCCGCTGACGGTGACGGCGTCACCCTGGTCAACATCGGTGTCGGCCCGTCCAACGCCAAGAACATCACCGACCACCTGGCCGTGCTGCGTCCACACTGCTGGCTGATGATCGGCCACTGCGGGGGCCTGCGCCAGTCGCAGACCATCGGTGACTATGTGCTGGCGCACGCTTACATGCGCCGCGACGGTATTCTTGACCGGGTGGTGCCGCCGAACATCCCCATCCCGGCCCTGGCTGAGGTGCAGCTGGCGCTGCAGGAGGCGGCAGCCCAGGTGACCGGCGAGCGTGGCGAGGAGTTGAAGAAGCGCCTGCGCACCGGCACCGTACTGACCTACGACGATCGTAACTGGGAGCTGCGCTGGGCCCAGGAACGGCCACTGATCAACCTGTCGCGAGCGGTGGCAGTAGACATGGAGAGCGGTACCATCGCCGCCCAGGGGTATCGCCTGCGGGTGCCATACGGCACCTTGCTGTGCGTGTCCGACAAACCGCTGCACAGCGAAATCAAGCTGCCCGGTTCGGCCAATGCCTTCTATAACCGCGCGGTCAGCCAGCACTTGAAGATCGGCATTGCCGCCCTCGACCTGCTGCGCACCGAGCTCAACTCGCTGCACTCGCGTAAACTGCGCAGCTTCGATGAGCCGCCGTTCCGCTGAGGATCCATGCCACTGCCACCCCGTTCCAAGCCGCGCCACCCCAAGGCGCGGCCCGCCGGCCCAAGGCGCCAGCCCAAGGCACCGCCGGCTGAGCCTCGCCTGGTGCTGTTCAACAAGCCGTTCGATGTGCTGACCCAGTTCAGCGACGGCGATGGCCGTGCCACGCTCAAGGATTACGTCGATATCCCTGGCATTTACCCGGCCGGTCGGCTGGACCGTGACAGTGAAGGGTTGCTGCTGCTGACCAACGACGGCGGTTTGCAGGCCCGCATCGCCGACCCCAAGCACAAGCTGGCTAAGACGTACTGGGTGCAGGTGGAAGGCGAGCCCAGCGATGAGCAGCTAAAGCGGTTGCGCGAGGGTGTAGAGCTCAATGACGGGCCGACCTTGCCGGCCGAAGCTCGGCGCCTGGATGAGCCAGAACTGTGGCCGCGCAACCCGCCGGTCCGCTTTCGCAAGAGCGTGCCGACAAGTTGGCTGGAGCTGGTGATTCGCGAGGGGCGTAACCGCCAGGTGCGGCGCATGACAGCGGCGGTGGGCTTGCCGACTTTGCGCCTGGTGCGTGTGCGGATCGGTGACTGGGCGCTGGATGGGCTGGAGCAGGGGTGTTGGCGCGAGGTGCCGGCCAAGCTGTAACGCTCGCTGGCGTCATCGCCGGCAAGAGGGCCCTGCAGAACATGCGCAGGCCTTGGCATCCATGGGCGCCAGCTTGCCGGTGATGAAGCTTGGGAGGGCGCTACACCCCTTCCAGAATCCCCACGACCACGGTCTTGATGATAAAGGCCAGCACCCCCAGCCCCAGCACGAAGAACAAGATCATCGTGCCAAACCGCCCGGCCTTGGATTTTTTTGCCAGGTCCCAAACGATGAAACCCATGAAACCGATCAACACGGTGACCAGGGTGATCATCATCCACTCTTCGAATACAGCCGGATCCATCAGTGTTCTCCAGGCAGGCTCAACAGCCAATCAACGAAGGTGGGTCAGGGGCAGTTCGGTGCTCGCCAGCACCTGATTGAGCACGAAGCTCGAGCGCACGCTGGTGACGCCTTCGATGCGGGTCAGGCTGCCCAGGAGCAGCTTCTGGTAGTGATCCATGTCCGGTACCACCACCTTTAGCTGATAGTCGGCATCCATGCCGGTGACAAGGCTGCATTCGAGCACCTGTGGCAAGTTTCGGATGGCCGCCTCGAAGGCCTCGAAACGCTCCGGGGTGTGCCGGTCCATGCCGATCAGCACGTAAGCCGTCAGGCTCAGGCCGAGCTTTTTCCGGTCTAGCAGGGCGACTTGCCGCGAGATATAGCCGTCGTCTTCCAGTTGCTTGACCCGACGCGAGCAGGGGGAGGGCGACAGGCCAATACGTTCGGCCAGCTCCTGGTTGGAAATGCGCGCATCGCGCTGCAATTCGGCGAGGATGCTCAGGTCGTAGCGGTCAAGCTTGCTCATGGAAAAGGCCTTTTCTGATCGGATTGCGGTGAATTATCGATCCAGGGTTAAAAATTGCGCAAGTGCTATTTATCTGAGCAATCTTCGCAATCCGCTGCCGCCGCCTGTCACGTATCTTTATCAACAGAATCACTGCCCGGACATCAGTCCACGGCGACGCGCCCTAAGCGGGCGGTCGCGGCCAGCCATCCAACAGGATCCGCCAGGCCCCCGGGCTACGTACCTCCACAAGAGCGTATGAGGTGAGCCGGCGCCACAAGTGCCGAGCACGGACGACAATTCTCAAAGGGAGGCCACAAGGCCTCCCTTTTTTCATGGCCGCGATTTCATCTGTTTGTCCGTTACAGGCGCGGTAGACTGGCAGCGTGCCGTTATCTTTACCGTGAGGAACAACATGAAGTCGCGCATCTGGCAGTTGGCAGGTGTTGGTTTGCTTGGCGTGAGCATCTGTCTGGGGGCGCAGGCCCAAGGCCCTGACGATGGGCATGGTGGCAATGGCCGGCAGGATCCCAACGGCAGTTACGAAGGCCGTTCGCCGCTCAACTCGCGCGATGAAGTGCATCAGACCCAGCCCGCCCGCCAGGGCTACTATCAGGATATTCCCCGGCGCAATGCCGATTACCGGCACTGGGAGGCCGGCGGCCCTGGGCAACGGCCGGGTGGCGACTGGCAGGGGCGGCCGGATGGCCATGGCAATGGTTGGGGGCCGGGGCCGCAATACCGCCCTGGGCACAGAGTCGACCGTTTCCCGGACCGCTACTGGAAAGTGCCGTACCGTGGGCAGGACTATTTCTACTCAGGCGGTTACTGGTACCGACCGCAGGGCGGCAGCTACATCGTGGTCGCCCCGCCTTACGGGGTGCGGGTCGGCTACCTGCCCTCCTATGCACGTGAAGTGTGGGTCGGGGGTGCCCTGCTTTTCCTGGTTGCCGATACGTATTACCAGTACCTGGCAGACAGCCGCGAGTACGTAGTGGTCAGCCCCCCTGCCGTCGCGCCGGCCCCGGTGGCGCAAGCCCCTTCAGGCACTGCATACGATGTGGTGGCCTACCCAATGCACGGGCAAGGCCAGGAGCAACAGGACCAGGACCGCTACCAGTGCCATCGGTGGGCGGTGAGCGAGTCCAACTTCGACCCCGCCACCGCACCCAGCGCACCCCCGGCCAACGTTGCAGACCACTATCGGCGGGCGCTGGGGGCCTGTTTCAGCGGCCGGGGCTACAGCATCAATTGACCTTCAGACGGGGTCGGCATGCACCATCACATCCGCCTGTGGATAACGCTGGCGGATGACCTCGGAAGCCTGTACGCACAGGGCATGTGCTTCGTGCAACGGCAACTGCCCTGGCAGTTCAAGATGCAGTTGCACGAACCACTGATTGCCCGACACCCTGGTGCGCAGGTCATGCACACCCTTGACCCCGGCAATGCCCAGCACCAGTTCGACCATGCCCTCGCCGATGTCGCCGGGCAGTTCCTTGTCCATCAGGATTGCCGTGCTTTCCCGGGCGATCTGCAGTGCACTCCACAGGATGTAAAGCGCGATACCCAGGCCAAACAGCGCGTCCAGTTGCGGCCAGCCGTAACGCGCCAGCAGCAAGGCCAGCAGGATGCTGCCATTGAGCAGCAGGTCAGAGCGATAATGCAGCGAGTCAGCACGCACCGCCGTTGAGCCTGTCACGCGAATGACCTTGCGTTGCAGCGCCAGCAAAGCGAGCGTCAGTACCAACGACAGCAGCATCACGCCGATGCCGATGGCGGTATCACCCAAGGGTTGTGGCGATTGCAGACGCTCGACGGCCTGAACCCCGATCAGTACCGCACTCACACCGATGAACACGGCCTGGGCCATGCCTGCCAAGGCCTCTGCCTTGCCGTGGCCGAAGCGATGGTCATCGTCAGCCGGGCGCAGCGCATAGTGCACCGCGAGCAGGTTGAGGAACGAGGCGACCGCGTCCAGCGCCGAATCGGTCAGCCCGGCCAGCAAGCTGACCGAGCCACTAAGCCACCAGGCCACGGCCTTGCTCAGCACCAGGATGCTGGCCACCGCGAGCGACGCGCGGGTGGCCAGGCGTAGCAGGCGCTCGTTTTCGGCGGAGGTGATCATGCCGTGGGGGGCTTCCTTGCAGGTTTCAGGCTGCCGGCACCAGGCCGAACGCTGCCAGTTGCTCGACGCTGCCGCGATGCTGGATCAACCGTGGGTCGTCCAGCGGCAGGCGCTGGCCCAGTTCGCTTTCGAGAATGGCTTGCAGCTTGAGGTTGTCGACCTTGCCATCGGGCTTGATGGCCTCGCGCAGTTTCTCTGGCGCTACCTGTGCCGTGGTGCCCCCGGGGTAATAGATGGCGCCGGTGGCGAAGTCGACACCGAAGGCAATCAGGCCTGGGATCACGTAGAACAGAATACCGATGGCATCGAGGGCGACGATTACCGGGTCGACCTTGCCTTCGATCTGCCCGCGGCGATCAGGGTAGAACAGCGTGCCACAGGCCGTCAGCTGGGTCAGCAAGGTGGCGATGAGGGCGCCACCGATGACGCGGGATGGGATGCGCATTTGAATCTCCGAAGAAAGTTGCCACAAGGTGGACGATACGCCGGCACCTGATGCTAAGACCATGATAGAGCAGGCTGGGTTCGCCGTTATACTCGCCAGACTGTTCGAGGACCACCATGATTTCTTTACCAATCGATGCTGCCCTGCCAGCTTTGCGCCACGCCCTGGAAAACCGTCACGAAGCGGTGCTCGAGGCCCCGCCCGGCGCCGGCAAGACCACCCGTGTGCCGCTGGCGCTGTTGAATGAAACCTGGCTGGCCGGGCAGACCATCGTGATGCTGGAACCCCGCCGCCTGGCCGCACGCGCGGCGGCCGAACGGCTGGCCAGCGAGCTGGGTGAAAAAGTCGGCGAAACCGTGGGCTACCGCATTCGCCTGGACAGCAAGGTCGGGCCCGGTACGCGTATCGAGGTGGTCACCGAAGGTATCCTGACCCGCCGGTTGCAGGCAGACCCTGCGCTGGAGGGTGTCGGGCTGCTGATCTTCGACGAGTTTCACGTTTTGTCACTTTCACTGAAAAAACCTAATTTCTTGTCAAAACGCAGGGCATTCCTCTCCCTCCTCTGAGCTCCATCCAGGACATCTCTCTAGGGTCTTCTTCCTCCGATTCCCTCTCAAAGCAACCTCGGTGCGATCTCACATCCCACCGCCGGTAGGGTGCCACGATCTCAAACCCGACCCACTTACTAACGTCGACTAGAGCCCTCCCGACGCCCTTCTAAGCGATCCCATCGATCAACACCATCGCCCCTGCAACCATCGCAATCCGCTCCATTTCCAAGCATCATCAGCACATCCAAATTCATCACCGGGACAGTGCATGAGCGGGCCGAAATCCAAGTCGAAAACCAGCGCAAAGAAGAAAGCAGCAGTTGCTCCAAAGCGCGACAACTTCAATTCTTTGACATGGCATAAGCTTCGTGACAGTGCTGGAAACGTATGCTCTTTTCCTGGTTGCCATGTACACACCCATGGTGCGAGCTCAGACGGAGAGGGTACTGTAGGTATTGGTGTCGCATGCCACATCAAAGCTGCTGCACCAGGTGGCCCACGTTACGATGAGCACCAGACCAAGGATCAACGCAAGCATTTCGATAACGGCATCTGGATGTGCCAGACCCACTCGAAACTGATTGACGCTGACGACTCGGCTTACAGTGTCGAGACGTTGGTCGAGTGGAAGCAAAAAGCTGAAGCACGATCCAACAGCCTCATCAACCAAAAGAGCTTCACAGAGAGTGAAGTGAAGGCTGCTGTGGAAGAGGGAAATGTCTCGGTGCTGCAGCGATGGGTGAACAAGGGTAACGATCCTTTCGAAACCCCCATAGCGGAAGTGTTTGAGGGGTATGAGTCCGGACTAGCGTCTCTCGACCCAAGATTCAACGTACAGGTCGACAAAGTAGGAAAGAGCTACCATCACTTCATCAGCGCTGCGCAAGAAAATGTAAGTCTGCAACTAATCCTAAAGGATCTGGACAAGTTGGAGGGTTTCTGGGAGGCCGAAAGAGCGCTGTTTGAAGAAGGGCGGCAGCTGGAGATCCCCGGAGCGCATTTCAAGTTTGAAGGTTCCAAGCTGTTCGACGCTATTCATCAAAGAGCTCATCGCTCAGGGCAGGGTGTGCTTACTATGGGGGCACCGAAGCGAGCGCTAACAGCCAATCTTTACGTCCGCAGCCCTGATGGACACGAGCGCGCAATCGATAGATTCACTTGTTACTACACCTCAGGCAGCGTGCGGACTGTTTTTAACGGGACGGCGTTGGGCGGTTTCTTTGCCGTCATAGCGACATGCGCTCATGACGGGAGTGATACGAAGTTCGATCTGACCTTTAACGTGGACGCTTGGCGCGACAAGAACATTCGTGACCTGCCTGGTTTCTCCCGTTTGGCCAGGGCTGCACAAAACCTTGGAAAAGGGCGTTTGGTAGTCGAGATCGAAGTCGGCAATAACGTCGCTTCTTTTGACACCAAGAGCAGCCCCATCAATGAGGAATATCACGATCAGTTGCGTTGGTTGATCGAGTATCTGGATTTGGCTCGCAAGGTGGCAGAGCACTGCAGTGAGCCTATTCTACTGAAGAAGATCGACTTTGACGCCGAGGTCTACACGGCACTTCGGAAGTACGCGAGGTTGATCAGTGGGCCGGTGGTGAGCACGCGCAAGCCTGGTTGGCTGTGCGGTGGTTCGTTTACTTACTTCGAGGGGTGTGATCTTTCAACTTTTGAGTCGACTGGCGTACCTCCAGTGATCAAGCTTGCGCAGAAGGACACAATGACCTTTGAGCTCTTCGGTCAGGCGATCACTGCCCCACGAGTGGAGACGATTTACACCGACGTTGAGTTCTCCTTGTTCACTGATCTGGATGATCGCGAGAAGCCGAAAATCGAGCTCTACACGACGGATAACTCAGCTATAACCACGCAGCTTCAGGCAGAGGATTCGTGGATTGTTTACCGGGACGAGAGCGTGCTTGAAGAGCTTAGTTCCTTGAGTAACTAAGTGTGTGCCGATGCCGGTAGAGGCTTTTTCAGCAACTGAAGAATGGCGGGTAGCGGCCCGGCCTAGCCAGCTATCCGCTACCCAGATCCGTCACCTGACGAGCTTTTGTATACTGCGCGTCTATCGCAGGAGTACACATGAGTTCGTTGCCAATAAATGCCGCACTGCCGGCCCTTCTGAAAGCCCTTCAAGAGCGAGATGAAGTGGTGCTCCAAGCACCGCCAGGCGCCGGTAAGACGACTCGCGTCCCGCTCGCTTTGCTCGATGAGCCGTGGCTGCAGGGCCAAACGATCATCATGCTCGAACCACGCCGGCTTGCAGCCCGCGCTGCTGCCGAGCGAATGGCGAACGAGCTAGGTGAGAAGGTCGGTGAGACCGTTGGCTATCGGATTCGCCTGGATGGCAAGGTCGGGCCAAAGACGCGAATCGAAGTAGTCACTGAAGGTATCCTTACGCGCCGACTGCAGAGCGATCCTGCGCTTGAAGGTGTGGGGCTCGTAATCTTCGACGAATTCCATTTGAGAAACCTAGATGCCGATCTCGCGTTGGCGCTGACGCTCAATGGTCGCGAGCTTTTCAGGGACGATGCACCGCTGAAGGTGCTGCTGATGTCGGCAACGCTGGAAGGTGAACGGTTGTCCCGCCTGCTGGATGACGCACCGATAGTGACGAGCGAAGGACGCATGTTCCCGGTCACTACTATCTGGAGCAAGCCTCAGCAACCTGGCGATGACATCGAGCCACGAGTGATCACGGCATGTCTTGAGGCGCTTGCTGATCAGCCTGGCAGTGTGTTGGTTTTCCTGCCGGGCCAGGCCGAAATCCGTCGAGTCGCGACGGGGTTGGAAGACGCCCTAGCTAACTCTTCGTCACTGTGCCGTGACGTACTTATTTGCCCGCTGCACGGCGAACTCGATCTCAATCAGCAGCGCGCTGCTATTGAGCCTCCTCCGCCCGGAAAGCGCAAAGTGGTGATGGCTACGAACATCGCCGAGACCAGTGTCACAATCGACGGAGTGCGAGTTGTGATCGACGCAGGGCTAGAGCGTGTTCCGCGCTTCGATCCTCGTAGTGGGATGACGCGACTCGATACCCAGCGAATATCCAAGGCTAGTGCAACTCAACGAGCAGGTCGGGCAGGTCGAGTCGAGCCAGGTGTGTGCTATCGACTCTGGTCTGGGACGCAGCATGACCAAATGGCCTCATTCAGCTCGCCTGAAATTCAGCAGGCTGACCTGACGGCCTTGGCGCTTCAACTGGCCAAATGGGGTGTTCAGCCGGGCGACCTAAAGTGGCTTGATGCTCCGCCCGCAGCTGCTTACTCCCAAGCTAAAGACTTGCTTCGGCGCCTTGGCGCATTACAGCCTGATGGGCAACTGACAAAGCACGGCCAGGCCATGGCAGAGCTGCCAAGTCATCCACGGATTGCTCACCTACTGTTGCGAGGACACGAGCTGGGTCTGACTGAGACCGCGTGCAACATCGCAGCATTGCTCGGCGAGCGCGATATTCAGCGCGGTGGCGGTGCAGACCTTCATAGTCGCATGCACATTCTCTCTGGTGAGCAGCGTGCCCAGCGAGGAGAGCAGGGCGGTGCTCAACGCGCTAAGCAACTCGCGAAGCAATATCGATCGTTCTTGCGTGGCGCAGCATTGCAACCTGTCGCTGATCCCGACCACCCAAGGTGGGTGGGCTGCCTGCTAGCTTTGGCTTATCCCGACCGTGTAGCGCAACAGCGTCGTACTGGTGGGGCTGAGTATCGCCTAGCTAATGGTCGTGCAGCGATGTTCACTGATACCGATGCACTGATGAAGCATTCTTGGCTGGTGATCGCCGACTTGGGAAGTCGGCAGGGGCAGCGTGAGGAGCGGATCTATCTGGCTGCCGATCTGGATGAAGCGTTGTTCGACACTGTCCTGCAAGAGCAGGCCACCCAGGTAAATGAACTTGATTGGGATGAGCGTGAGGGTGTGCTCCGCGCCGAGCGGCAGATGAAAGTCGGGGAGTTGATTCTGTCTCGCGCGCCGTTGTCCGACCTGAGCGATGAAGCGCGCGTTCAGGCTTTGCTCAACTACGTTCGCCGGAAGGGGCTGGAGCTCCTTCCGTGGACGGCCGAACTTCGTCAGTGGCAATCAAGGGTGGAGCTGCTGCGTCTGTTGGATGAAGAGTCGGGTAAGCAGAGCGAGTGGCCCGATCTTCGTGATGAAGCTTTGCTAGTGTCGCTCGAGGATTGGCTCGGCCCTTATGTCGGTAAGGTGACTCGGCTTAGTCATTTTGGTCAGCTCGATCTGTCCTCTATCATCCGAAACCTGCTGCCATGGCCCCTTCCGCAGCAGTTGGATGCGCAGGCGCCCCAGACGGTTTTGGTACCGTCCGGGTCGAATATTCGAATCGATTACGGTGAGCGTCCGCCGGTTCTTGCAGTGAGACTGCAGGAGCTTTTCGGGCAAGCTGACACGCCACGCATCGCGAATGGTCGCCAAGTGCTCAAGCTGCATCTTCTTTCGCCTGCTCGTCGCCCGGTACAGGTTACTCAGGATTTGGCGAGTTTTTGGGCGTCGACTTATGCAGAGGTGAAGAAGGATTTGAAGGGTAGATATCCGAAACATTTTTGGCCTGATGATCCTCTCGTTGCTCAAGCCACTGCTCGGGCCAAACCTAGAGGCACATGATCGAGAACCTCGCTGCCATTGGGGATGGCTACAGACGCCACCTTGAAGGGTGGCGTTTTGCCCCCACTTCAATGCGCGGGTGATTAAATTCTCGCATAGGAATTGCAGAATCCTCCTGTCTGGAGGGCGGCTCGCGTTCTGAGATTGCGATCAGGCCAGTCGTTCAACCGCATGAGGCATGGTAAATGGAAGACAAATACACGCTTGAACGCTCACTGCTCAGGCAAGGGGACATCATCCTGACCGCTGAGAATTCAGCAACTAGCAAAGGGATACGAGTGAATACCTTGTCTAGGTATTCGCACGCAGCGATCTGGGTGGGCGGCACAATGATTGAGGCTGTGCCGAGGGGCGTTTTCTCCAAAAGCGGCCAGAGGCTGATGCTCGCAAAAGCTAGCCAGTGCACCGTACTGAGGAGTCGGCGGCCGTTAACTGACCAACAGCTTGAGAAGATCTGCGCGTATGCACGCTCGCAGGTAGGCTCCCTGTACGCGCTGAATGAGGCGATACTCATGCTTCCGAGACGCTGGATGAAGCTCGAGACAACGAAGAAGCAGTTCTGCTCGAGACTGGTCGCGCTTGCCTATGCCGAGATTGATTACGACTTCATAAATCTAAGATCGCCCAGTTACTGCACTCCGGGTCAACTGTCGCGAGTCAAAGCTTTTGAACGCGTTCAAGGGGTGGTTCGCCGAGCAAGCGCGGAGGAGATTGAGTTTGAGAAGACCTTCGACCCTACGCAAAAGAACGCCGAGGATACGTTTGAATGGTTAGCGAAGGTCAGGAAGATGGTTGGCTCTGATCCGGCGCTCAAGGCTGAGTTTGATATTCAGACCATCGGCGATGTTGCTACCTTCCTGCTGCAGAGACCAGAGTACGATGCGAAAGTTGTCAGCTTTCTGCATGAGAATGACTACTTGACTTACTACGACCATGACGTCGGGATCAACAAGCACCGATACAACCCCATCTGGATGACCCAAGTCTTACGTGCGATGCCTGACAAACAGAGCTTCATCGATCAGGAAATCGGCAAAGAGATCAGTCTCATCGAACATCATCCGCAGAACATTTTCAACGGTGTCAGCAACTACCTTGAGACTGGGTTGCGCTTCACGTATGAGCATCTCAAGCTCTACACGAACATTCTCACCGGAGCGTATGTGAGGCTTCAGCACATCGCTATCGCCTGTGAAGCCGTTGGAATGCATAGTGATGCGCAGCGCGCTGAGGAAATGAAGGCCAGCATCGCTCATCCGCTTATGATCGCTGGTCGCGTAATTCGTGATGCGCAGGCAGGTTCTGCGACTTAGACCGTGACCCGCCGCACTCCCGCTCCATTAGAAACTTAGATCCGGCAATACACGTATAACGTTTTGCAAACAGTGCTTGGCGAGAAGTGTTCCGCTACGGTGTCTACTCCTTAGACCAGTACCGGTGCACTGTAGTACGAGGCAGGCCTAGCTCCCGGGATACCTCCAGCTGGGTCTTGCCGAGCTTCTTGAGTCTCAGCACAGCTTCAACGTTCTCAGCATTGGCCTTCGTACCCCGCGCGCGCTTCTTCACCGAGCCGTCGGTCTTCTGTTCCTCAATGAGCTGATATCCGCCAGCTTCATGAAAAATGCGCAGGTCTCCCAGGGCCAGCTGTAGCTCATCCTCGGGCACCTTCTGATCACTCATCCCCAAGACGAGGGCGAACAAGGCGAGCGGGTGGATCCCTAGCCCATGTGCGATTTTGACCAGTACTGGCAGCGACGGGAGGGTTTTAGCTTGTTCCAGCTGGCTCAAAAATGGCTGACTGATCGTCCCCATCAGCGCATCGTTTCTTACGCCCTTTAGCTGCCGAATGGCGCGCAGGGCAATGGCCATCTCTTCCTTCACAGTGGAACTCTCAAAAGAAAGGATAAAGCCACAGCTGGGCGATTCCACCAAATAAACAGTATTATTATTAGTGGAATCGGCGCATATGATGAGCCCATCACGGGCGGTGCACCGGCATGCCTTTTGGGATCGTCTTGATCTTCGCAACGCGGAGGTGATGGAGAGTAGGTGAGGTCAGTGTTTGTAACGTACGGAAATGAGCTCCAAGGTCAATTCAATGCACCTGAGGGTAACCGGATGCTTTGGCGCTCGGTCGACGTCAGCCTGCGTGAGTACTCGTTCTTCGTGGAGGGCCTCGGCCTGCAAGACGGTCGTATCGAGCCGGTTGCCCGCCTGGTCGATGATGTTCCTACCCTTCAGCTGATGCAGGCTGCGGAGGAGGGCAATGTTGTGAGCGTCAGCAGGGTTCAGCTAATCACAGCTCCGACCAAGAACAACCACGGCAGGTACGCCATGGAAGTGCTCTCTGAGATTCGAATCGTTCCAGGTACCGAAGACAAGCCGGTCTACGAGTTTTTGACCGAGGATGGCCGCCTCTATACCAGCGCTCGTGTGTAGGAGCGGACATGCCGGTTTCGCTCGAAGACGCTTTCCAGTTTCTGTACGGAGAGGGGGAACGTGTCCTTGGTTGGGAGGGAGCTCCTGATGAGCTCGTTAGGCTGGCCGAACGAGCTTTTCCCGGGAAACCGTATTGCCTGGTGAGAAAGTGGGCAGTGGTTGATGTCACCGGCCCCGAAGATGAGATGGCAGCGCTTTCTTCCGAGGGCTTGCTCAGGAAGGTACTGCTTGCGCATGAGGTCGTAATGGACAGTCGTAACCGTTTCCCTGCAGGGTACTGGGTACGCAGTAACTTTGGGATCTCGTATGACCATCCATGCGTCTTTGAAACCGGGAGCACTCTCTACCTGCTTCTAGGTGACGGCTGCAGGAAGCAGGCAAGTCTCGATACGGTTTTCTCGCTGCGTCCCTAGAGCTACCTGAGATAGCCCGGCTTCCCTTCGGTGAAGCCTTGGAGAAGCGATCCATACAATGCTGCTCGGGAGTGAGAGAGAGCTGATGAGAGTTTTGATTTACTCAGATCTGCATTTGGAATTCAGGCGCTTTGAGCCTCCCCAGGTCGATGCGGATTTGGTGGTACTCGCTGGAGACATTTCGGTGCGCAGTCAGGGCGTGACTTGGGCGAACCAAGCCTTCAACTGCCCAGTCATCTACGTCCCCGGTAATCACGAATACTACAAAGGTGGCCACCTCGATCGTACGCTACTCAAGATGAAGGCGGCAGCGGAGGAGCATGTGCATGTCCTCGAAAACGAATGCCTCGTGATTGGTAATACCCGATTTCTGGTGACCACTGCCTGGACGGACTTCACCTCAACCGGTGATTACAAAAAGGCGATGTATGAATGCTGGGAGTGGATGAGTGACTTCAGGGTCATCCGAAGCGGGGAGGGATTCAGGAAACTTCGCCCCGTCGACCTCATTGCCCGGAACATTGTCGCTCGCGATTTTCTCACCACCGAACTCGCTAGGGATTTTGGGGGGAAAACGGTTGTGATCACTCACCACTGCCCGATCCAGGAAGTAGCCGGTAATGGGCACGAAGGCCACCTCGGTGCTGCGTATTTCAACCAGTGGAGTGACCTAGTTTCGCAAACTGATGCCTGGATCTTCGGTCATAGCCATTACGCGGTCGACACGATCGTTTCGGGATGTCGGCTCATATCGAACCCCAGAGGATATCCAGGTGAAAAGACCGGCTTTGTACCGGACTTCATCATTGAAATCTAAGCACCTCTAGCAGCGAAAGCTCTCAGAGGGGTGTTGAATTGGACGCAGGAGCGCATGAACACATGGCAGATGAAATCCTCAGGTACGCAGGTGAAGAACCATCGATTTTTCAGCTCACGCGCATCATACAAGCGATGGGTCAGCAGTATCCTGTGCCGATCACTGCCTATCTGAGCGACGTTGAAATTTCGAACGATTGCGCAGTCGGGGTCGTGGTTGGTCAGATCGTTCCAGGGCTTATTGAGAAGCGCACAGGGGCATACTTGCTTACGACCATGCCGATTTTCTTGTTGTTTAGAGTAGGACGCTTCTGGGGGGTCGATACAAAGGCAGGGAATTTTGTTCTGACTTCATTCAAACGCGGTACGGGCCGGAAGAGTCTTCGAGCATTGATTACAAGCGCAGACCAACCTAATGCTTCTCCAGCGAGCGAGCCAGGCGCCATTGCGGGCGCCTGAAGGATCGAATAACCCTTCAGCAACTGTTGGGTAGGAACGGGCGGCTAGCTAGGCTTGCCGAGACGTCCAACTGGACGAAGCAGCGTGCACCGAAGCGCACAATTTCAAACGCTGTGCACCCCAACATTCACACAGTTCCTCCACACCGCTCAGCGGCTCGCACCCCTCGAGTAGTCTCGGCCCGTTAACGGGCCGAGGCAACCGCTACACGCTTGCCCCTCTCCAGCCTCTTCACGAAACCGCCAAGGTTAGCTTTCCCGAGCAAGCAGTGACTGATTTTGACAATAGCTCTTGACCCCGCTCCGCCTAGGCGATTACTTTTTGCGTAATTTGATTACGCATAAAGGAATTCCCTCGGCTGCCCAGCTTGGGGATAGATAACAAGATGATCCGCAGGAGGATCCATGAGCTTTGATCTGCAGTACCAGTCTGGCTTTGGGAATGAATTCAGCAGCGAAGCATTGCCCGCCCACGGCCCAGACGGCCCGACATGTACCCAAGCTCTAGAGGACAGCCATGGCCAGTGAAGCAGACAGCCTAACGGACGAGTGGCCTGGGTCAATGAGCGATTGCGGGCAAAAGAAAGCCCGCTGCTAGGCGGGCAAGGTCTATCCACGCGGGGATAGGTAATAGTTAGGTAAACGATGCCCGCTCAGTGATAGAGCATGGTTCTGAGCGGAGTGAGGGTCTTATCTTGAGAGACGTACTCTTAGCCTGCGAGAACGCTCTTTGAAGGCCGTTTCGCCTCCCTCCAGAATTTCACACACGCGCTCCCTTATTGCTTTGTCCTCCAATCCACCCGAGAAATAGGTGATCGGCGGCAGTTGGCCAGGTACGTGTGGCCCACATTCGGCGATGATGATCTGGTCAGCGTCTGTATTCACAACTAGGTTGGCGTTGTGGGTCACCATAATAACTTGTCGGCTAGCCTTTGCCGCCATAAACAACGGGACGAGGTCGTTGTAAATGGACTTGGGGTCAAGGTTCTCTTCTGGTTGGTCAATAATCAACGGCCTACTATCCTTCCCGTCGAGAGAAAGGTACAGCAGTAAAAGCACAATACCTCGAGTTCCGGGAGAAAGCTTTTGAATTTCTATTCCGTCGTAATTGACTGCGTATCGAACAGATATGTGGTCGGTGCCGTACAACCACTGAGCTAAGCGTTTAGTCCAGCGGCGGTATTCGGCGAGGTCTGTTGTGGCAACCGGGGAATGATCAAGGAGTTGCTCTTGATACGTTTTGATGAACTCTTTCAGCGCTGCTAGCACCGTTTCTTCGTCACCCTGAAGCCAAGGTATACTGAGGGACTCGATCACCTTCTCACGTAAAGCGCCTCGTCCTCTGAAAGGGCCCTTTTTTGAAAGGTTGAGCAACGACTCTCCCTCTTCAGACCAAGCGTCGATGTCGACCGTACGGGTGACAGAGAATGAAAGCTTGTTAAGCGTGCCTTGGGCATTTTCAAGGAGCTCTTTAATCGGTGAATACAATTCCTGTAATACACACTCCTCGGCCACCAAGGCTGAAAATACGCGTTTGTACGAATCATTGCGCTCGCCGATTAAGCTTTGAAGGCGTTCGGCTGCACCCTCATGATCGCTGAGCTTCTCTTTGCTAGCTCGCAACAGTTCGGATTCTGTCGAAATTTTGGTTGAAAGCTCTTTGAAGCGTTTAGCTGTATCCTGATCGATACTGACCAGTTGCTGTAGGCGACCAATCTCCGCCTGCAGCAGAGCTAAAGTGCATTGCTCCAAGTCGGCGCCATCATTGATGTATGGCTGTTGGATATCTTCGTTTTTTGCAGGCGACGTTCCGAGCCACCCATCTCTGTTTCTCTGAGCCGTCAGCAGCATGCCTGATAGGATGGCGTCGACATCTCCCTTATAGTCTCGGAAGAAGGCGCTCCACTCGTCACGACCCAAACCACTTGCCGAATGGCGAGCCTGGATCTCGCGAAGATCGCTGGGCGCGACAACGCGGCGGATGTTAGCCACCTCGTCTTGCATCAGCAGAATCTGCTGTTCCTGGGCTTTGTAATGTCTGACATAGCCGGAAATCTTTTCTGACGCCGTTGTCAGCGCCTGCAGTCTAGTCAACCTATCCTCAGAACCCTTAGCGACCAGTTTGCTTCTATCCTCGGTCAGCCTTGTTACCAGCGCGTCCTTTTCCTGAACCTGGGCTTTCAATTGCGGTACCAGGCTGCGCTTTTCGAACTCAATATTGATCCGTTCTGACAAGCTACTCAGCGATTCTTCTTCCCGACGTCGAGCCTCCCGATACCGCTCAGATTTAATCTCTCTTAGGTCGTTAAAATTGATTGCACCCTCGCGCTCGGTCGAGGAATGGGCCTCATAGATGACTCGCTCAACCTCTGTCAGCAAACCGTCTGTCATCCCATCAGCGGAACAGAGTTCTTCCACAAATTGTTGCGATAGATACCTAGCCCTGGGGTATACAAAATCGTCATCCGTTGTCTGGCTGAGCGAGCTGGATTGCGTTTCTCCATTGCACCAGGTGACGTTGACCTCTGCTTCATAAAGGTGATCACGTGCCCTCACTAAAAATGAGTGGCCGGTAATTGCGTTGCCTCTTGCTTCACACCCTGCCGCTAGAATGTCGGCTAACGCTGTTTTTCCAGAACCTCTGGCGCCGATCACGGCGATCAGCCCTGGGTTGAGCGAAACGGCGGGAGTAGTAAGCCAAGGGGCATTATTAACGGAAACCTCAGAGATGACCTCAGATGCATTTCCGTAGGGTGGGGGTTCTTCTCCGATGAAGGCGCGTCCACCCGGATCGATACAGGCTTGTCGAAGCGTATCGAAGGTTGGACTGCCCTTAAGCCAGCTGTACCTCTTCCCGTCTGGTGCCCCAACCTTCACGGTTTGATGAGCATCGCTGCCGTGTAGGCAAGGCTTCAGGCCGTTGTATCTTTCCACCAAGCTTGCTGCTGATAACGACTTTCTGCCCAACCAAAACTCACGTTGATTTGCATTGGAAGCAAAAATCACATGGGCAAAGCGTTCTATCTCTTGACGTAACACCTCATCGGCGCCGTCCTGCAGGGCGGAGGTTCCATCATTCTGTTTAGCCGCAACGGCGATGATCAGATTGTCCTGCGCCCACTGACTGTGCTTGTATTTATCCCGAAGCTCCCGAAAGGAGACCTTGAAACGTTCTGCGCCATACCTCAGAGCTGCCTGTTCATCCTTTATCTCCGAGTTGGCTTTTTTTCCTAAGCGTCTCAAATCGCTGGGTGTGCATCTGAATTCATCGTCAAAAGCCTTGAAAGTGAGCGAGCTAAGAAAACGCTCGAGCTCCTCCAGATGATTCTTGTCATCTGGGCAGACCAATAGGTGGGCGTTGATCCAGGATTTTGCTGTCCCAACATCAAAGCGGATCTCCACGTTAGGAAAAAGGAGTTCGCAACGTGGAAGCCTGCCAGAATCCTTGAATTCCACCATTTGCTTGTATGTGTCGAGCAGATAGTAGTCCGTGACCGCTATCGCGCTGATGGTGGGAGATGATTCCTCGAGTGCTTTGAGGTACCCGTCCCAATCACCCTTGAATTGATCGTTGAAGAGGGTTCCTGGGGCATGCACATGAGGATCCCATCGAAGCCAGCGAGATCCAGAGGAGAGGGGCTTTGATTCGGTCTGCATTATTACGTCCTAGTAGGCAGATAGAAGAGACGAGAGCAGTCCCAGCAGCCGGAAATGCAAGCTTGGGATATGCAGATGTCGCATTGCCACTATTTTGTATATCTTCAAGCGTGTCAATCTGAGCCGATGAAGAGCACGGCATGGCCTGCTAGGCCTCTGTCCGGACATATCCCGATCGCTGAAAACCCTGCTCATCGGGAGAGAGGGCTTTGGGATTGCTTTAAAACAACGAGTGAGGTTAGTCAACGATTTGCTAGGAATGGCGTCTGGTGTAATCGTGCGATTGCTTGAGCGTGTAACAGGCCCGCAGTTGCGGTGAGTACGACATCATTAATGTGTCCAGGCTTAAGGTTTTCTTGTGGCTTTCGCTCCAGATTGATGGTTAAGGACGGGTCGTGGCAGCTAAATCGAACGAAGTTTCGGAACAAAACTCAGATGAAAGGACATTCTCACCGATATGCTTTAGGATGTCCCACCTGTCTCCATTCCAATGAGGATTTAACATGTCTCGCCTGGCCGAATTTCGTCAGCTCGAACAGAAACTCGCTGCTCAGCTCGCAGAGCTGGAAGCGCTCAAAGGCAGCTCCGAGCTGCAGAAAGAAATTGAGTTTGAGACTAAACTTCGCGCTCTGCTTGGCGAGTATGGCTACAGCCTCCGTGATGTCATCGCTATCTTAGATCCCCAATCCAAGGGTCGTGCCAGTACTAATGCCCCTGCGGAAAAAGCCCCTCGCCGGCAGCGTCAGGTTAAGCGGTACAAAAACCCGCATTCTGGTGAGATCATTGAAACGAAGGGCGGCAACCATACGCTCTTGAAGCAATGGAAGAAGGAGTTCGGCGCAGAAGCTGTTGAGACCTGGCTCTCATAACATCGCACGATGTCCTAAAAACCTCCCGCTCGTGGAGGTTTTTTTATGCCCGAGAATGCAGGCAATTGTTGTCGATGAGGGCAACCCTAGCCCTCCAAGTAGGTCGGGAGACACTCAACTCAGCGGGAAAATGAACTAAGATCGGGCACATGAGTGGGATTTCCCCATGCAGGAAGACCAAAAAGCATAGCTCACGAAAGCTACAGAAGGCTTGCATTACCTCGACGTGATACTCACAGCCCAAGAAGCAGATGATCTCAGGGAGCTCGTACAATTGCTCCAAGCCGCAGGTAAGCACTCCGGGCTGGCCGGCGTGTTCAGATTTATCTTGGAAGATACATGGAGCGGTGATGAGCCTTGGCCCACGATCTCATCACCGGAGGCGCCCGAGGACGATTGAGCTCTACTTTTTGGCTGGTATTCGGATCGGAATGGTATATCTACGGGCTATCCAACCTTCCAGGGTCTCACCAGCGACATCTACAGACACTCGAATCCAGACCTCGCCTTCCTCCAGAACCTCAAGTAGGGCGCCCTTCTGGGGCAAAGCCTTGATTTCAGATTGTTCTGATGGCTCGGTTCGCAAGTTTACCTTGTCGCCAGTGAGCACCCTGTGCCCTTCTAGCAAGCTGAGTTTGTCCACGGGAATCGCGGCTAGAGTTTCGGTGATCTCTGTCGAGCTTTCTGCGCCGAACAATTTCTCTTGTACAAAGTCGTAAGCCTGCCAAACACCTATGACATCCATGATCGCACTTGCCATAGCGATCAGGAACACGAGGCAAGCAATCAGACGGGCTCTGGAGAGTGCAGGCAACTGCTCAACTGCATCCCCACGGTCTAACCGTTCGACTATCTGGCCGTCCACTGCAGTGGCTTCGAACTCTTCAAACTCACCGCTTTCAATCAAATCCAGCGGAGCATCGAATGCAGCTTTACGCAGCAGCAGAGCAAGGTCAGGTGCTTCGTCAGAGGCGAGATAGCTCAGCAATGGCGAATTCAGCTCTCCCCACGAGGTGACAGCTGCTGCAGCCATACGCAGGGCCGAACGGTTTGTTAACGAATCCAGCCCGGCGAAAGTACTTCTCCAGGAAGCGAGGTTCAGCGAATCCAGTGCTGCTCTGGCTGATCGCAAGCTGGAGTTATTCAGGGAGTTGAGTGCAGCCGCAGTCGCTCTCCAAGAAGCGTTGTCCATGGCGTTCACGGCAGCCATTGCCTGCTTCCAAGGCGGGTTTCTTATCGATTCGATAGCCGCTACGGCTTGTCTCAAGGACGAGCTATGGATCGAATCGGCCGCTTCGATTGCCAGCTTCATGGACGGAATGTTCATCGACTTCACCGCTGCCATCGCCTGCTGCAAGGACGAGCTGTTCATCGACTCAACTGCTGCCAAGGTCGGTCTCAGAGACGAGCTGTTGAACGATTCAACCGCAGCTCTTGCTTGTAGCAGTGAGGAGCTGTTCATCAACTCGGCTGCCGCCAATGTCTGCCTGAGCGGCGAGTTGTTCATCGATTCAACCACTGCCCTGGCCTGCTGCAGAGACGAGGTGTTCATCGACTGAACTGACGCCAGGGCCTCCTTCCAAGATGAGTCTTTCATCAGGTTCAGAGCAGAGATCGTCTTTTTCCAGGGCGGGTTTGTTATTGCATCGAGTGTGGCTCTCGCTTGCTTCATGGACGGAGAATCCAGCATGTTTCGAGCTTTCGCTAACTTCCGAGCGGCTTTTTTTGGGCTCTGCGGTGCAGGCTCAGCTTCGCCAGTCGCCTTGTCCAGATCAAGTACGAAGGCCTCGGGCTTGGGCTTAGCAGCGGCGGGCCGAGCCTCCTGACTGTCGACTTCTTCGTGTGCAGAAATGCCGGATCCAAGGGTGGCTTGATTGAGTTCGTTCTTTGAGCCTTCCGAGCTCTTTTTTGGTTTGCCTGCGCTGCTGCTCGGAGCCTGGCTTTTGTCTTTCACTCGATCACCATCCTTCTGCGGCCTCTGACATGGGGGCCTGGATGGAGGCGATTCTAAGCCATTTTCATTCATTCCTGGCTGGCCGAAAAACAACGAAATAATGGCATTCTCATTTGGCCAGGCCGCCGTCTTAGACACTCTGCTCCCCTCATGAGATGGCTTACCATCGTTGCTAATCCGGCTCGAAGAGTCCGGCTACTTGTGGACGCCTATCGTCGGGCGTGAGGCTCTGGGGATCGGAGATTCGAATTGTGGAAAGGGGCAGGCATCGGGTCGATGAGCGGGGCGCGCGCATCTTCTGCAAGGGATTGGGACTTGCAGCGAGACACAAGAACTCCATCAAATTTTGGCTGGGGTTAAAAGTTGAGGCCTAACACAACAATCCTCATTAGGATTGAGAAATTGACGTCAAACAAATCAAATTAAGAGGATGCTCTTAGCATACTGTTTTTATACTCTGTCAGAGTATGCGGTTAACATACCGTTAAACATTCTTTGCGATTGTCCTTTTCGCGGTGTTACTATCTGGCCGACCAACTATTCTGAGCTGTATTTTTGTACAGTACCTGCTTCAGATGGCTGTGTTTTTGTACAGTGATGACTACGTATTAGAATATCGAAGGGCAGCAGTGTTGAAGCGATCCTTGATAACTTACGTGCCCATTTAGGGCGCTCGCGGAATCTTTATGGACAAATCTCCTGACAAATTACCTTTTGACGCGACAAAGTTATTCGAGGCGCTCCAGTATCAGCTCGTCGTTGCGCTTGAATATTGCTATAAGCTCGAAAAGGGCAAGCGCCTGTGGATCGAGGTCTACGGCGATGTGACGCTGGAGGACGTAGCTCAGGTAGAGGTCAAGCTTTACACCGGCACCCTGCGGGACGGGCATCAGAATATCTGGAACACCATCAACAACTGGCTGCATCCAGCATTTGACCATCGAGCCTATGAGAGCCTGCTGCTGGTGACAAACCAGCAGTTTTCGGCGAGGTCGACCCTGAAGGATTGGAATATCAGCACCGCCGCTGAGAAGTATGTGCTTCTCGCTGCCATCTACGAGCCCGCCGAGAAGAAGTTCGCTGCTTCCAGTGGTAAAGAACCGTCCGAGGGACTGGCGCTGCAGCGTTCGGTCATGGATCCCGCGCTGAAGGATGACCTCTTGGAGATTTTGGACAAGGTCGTATTCCTCACCGGATCGCCTTCGCTCCAGCAACGCATTCACGACTTTAAGGTTGGCCACCTCAGGGCGATCCGGGAGTCCAAGCATCAAAGCTTCATCGATGACATTCTCGGCTTCATCGGCAGTACCAAGTACATCGAGGCCGGCTGGGAGATCACCTGTGAAGAGTTCACCGCCAAGGTCGCTGAGCTGACGAAGCGCTATATGTCGCACTCCAGCATCTTCCCGGAGGTTGATGTCGATGCCTTGGAGCAGAGTATCGACCTAGCAGAGATCGCTGACCGACCTTTCGTGAAGAAAATTTTTGAGATCGAAGGCGAGAAGCGGCTCAAGAAGGCTGCCTTGGAGTTGCTGATCGCTGGCGAGGTCATTGACCAGCTGTACACGGACAGCCTGGCTTCGCCATTCGACATCAAGCGCTACCAGAAAAACCACTTCGATCGTCACCAAGATGGGCGGCAGGAGGCGATGATCGACTGCATGGGTGAGACATGCCCTATCCAGCTCAAGCGCCATTCCTTGAAGTTTTTCTACGCCCAGCATTCTGCTCAAGTCGAGAAGCTGAAAACCTTTGAAGACACAACCACGGAATTTCGCAACGGCATCTACCACATGCTCGCAGATGTGAAGGCCGACAAGGTGGAAGATGAGTTCTACTGGAGGCTCTGGGATGAGTAAAAACGCTGCGGATCACATCTACACCCTACGCAGAACTCCCTTTGCTCTCGCGCCGGTAATCCATTCCTTCTATGACCACTGGGATGGCACCGAGAAGGACGTTTTGCTCAGCTACCTGATCCTCCCGCTGGTGACGTACAAGCCGCTTCACAAATTCCTGCATAACGCTAACAGGAATAGCTCGATGCGTACGCTGCTGCAGGAGCCAAGCCGCGTTCTAGGCCTTGAGCTACGTATCGAAGAGTTCAAGCCAATCACCAATGCAGCCCTGCTGATCCTGACGTCAGAAAGGAGCATTCAGATCGCCGACGACATGTCGGTCGCGTCGCAAGGGAAAATCCGTGAAGAGAACGCCGACGACAAGCTCATGAAGTACGCAAGAAAGCTGGCGGTGGTTTTTAACGGTGAAACTGTCGTTTCTATTTACAGGTCGCTGGGGCTCAAATCGCTATGAATTGCTACGTTAGCTACATCGGTGTCGTGGACAAGAACAAGGAACTGCACTACGTCCCGCTGACCCCAGGCCTGAATATCATCACGGGCAGGTCGTCCACTGGTAAAAGCGCGATCCTGGAGATCTTCGATTACTGCCTTGGTAGCAGTGAGGACACCATCCCGGATGGCAAGCTCACCGAACGTGGTGAGATGTTTTTCACAGTCCTGCAGTTCCCCGCGCTTACCCTTGTGACGGGACGGGTGGCGGGCTCGAAACGTTGTTTCCTCCGTGAGGCTTTCGAGTCGGACGCTACTGAAATCATCGAGACCATGAAGCACGTCGACTACTTCTTTGAGGATCGATACTTCGTCCACCGTGATCCGTATCTCAAGAGCCTTGGCAGGTACTTCGGCGTGACCTTGGAGAACATCGACGTCGACCCAATGTACCAAGAGGTCACCGGTAAGAAAGGTGCAACGCCGTCGATACGCAGCTTCCCGTCATTGATGCTCCAGCACCAGAACCTGGTAGCGAACAAGCACGCGATTTTCTACCGCTTCGACGAGAAGGTTAAACGAGATCAGGCGATCGATCACTTCAAGATCCTGATGGGTATCGTAGGCGAGGAGTACTTCGATATCGCCAAAGAGCTCACTGAGGCCTCGTACGAGCTGCGTCGAGCCAAGCTCAAGATTACGAAGGACGACAAGCAGCGAGAAGCCACCATCGGCAAGTTCGAGCGGCTCCTTTCCGAGTACAAAGCCCTCGCAGGCAAACCCCTGTTCGACATGACTGCTGAGGAGATTTTTATCAAGCCTAAAGCAGCGTTGCGGCAACTGGAGGGCACCCCAGTTTTGGTCGACGGCCTGGCTGATGATTACGAAGCCACCGTGGCATCGCTGCGAGAGAAGAAGGCCAACCTTGTTCTGGAGCTCCGCTCAGCGCTGGGCAGGAGCGATCTTCTGGATCGTTCTGTTGAGCACGCCAAAGGTATCGGTGCCAATTTCGCGTCACTGCCGGTACCTCGTTCTACCAGCCTCGATCACACCTTCTGCCCCGTGTGCGAATCTCATTCTGACATCCCGGAAGACCAAGCCAATAAGCTAACCGAGGCCATCGAGTGGCTGAACGGCCAATTGAAGCTTTCGTCGTATGCCCGGGAGAGCCTAGGGCAGGAAAGCCGTGAGCTGAAGGCAGAGATCAAGGCTATTCGTCTGCAGATCAGGGAAGTCCAAGGGGCGCTCAAGCCCTTTGAAGAGCAAGAGGCAAGGCGCGCAGAGGCGAACGCCTTGGAGGATGCCCCGAAGAAAACGAAGATGCGGCTCGAGATCGAGATCGAGAAATTCCTAGAAGATGTGCCTTCCGATTCGAAGGATATGGCAGCTTACTGGGAGGAAAAGGTTGCGGCATTGAATGAGCTTCTGGGCTCGTATGACGTCGAAGTCGAACTGGATCGGCTGACGCGTGATATCAACAAGAAGATGAAGGAGCTGGGTAAAGGCTTCCCCTTCGAGAAGCATTACAGGACGGGCTCACTCAAATTCGACCTGAACACGTTCGATTTGTGGCATGAAAAGGACGCGTTCAAAAAAGTGTTCCTGCGATCCATGGGTAGCGGTGCCAACTGGCTATATTCCCACCTAACGCTGTTCATGGCGCTCCATTACCAATTTGCGGCGCGAGCCGAGGACTGCAAGATTCCACCGATCCTTTTCCTCGATCAGCCGACCCAGGTCTACTTCCCTTCAGCTGACCATGGGGATGAGTTCGACCCGGCAAACCTCCGCTCGGAGGAGAACAACGGGGTGGATTGGCATGATGACCTGGATGCAGTGGCCAACATGTTCACCCAACTTGCCCGATTCTGCGATCAGACCAAGCACGAGACAGGTGTGATGCCGCAGATCATCGTCTGCGATCACGCGGATCATCTCGAGTTGGGAGAGGGCTATCGCTACAACGACTTCGTTCGAGCCCGGTGGCGTCAGCGTGGGCTCATAGCAGACTGATCACCAGATACAGTCAGCTGTCTCGCCTGAGGCTCGCGTAATCGCTGCTGCGGATTACGCGAGCCTCAGTGCATCGGACAGGGTAGGGCACACCCACCTTCTAAGATCATCCGTACGGTTGCTGTTGCAAGAAGGCCAAGACGGCTTTCGACTACAAGGGTGCACTTCGAGAAAACACTTGGCCCGATCAGCTCCCCAGGCCGTAGCCCGAGCTAGCGCTTCGCCAGGCCTTCTGTCGTAGGCCTCTTCCAAGCGGGCCAGGCCTGACGGATCGTAGATCCCAATAGAAGCTATGTATCACCGGTTCGCGATACCCACGCCGTCATGTACGAGCACTTTCATTCGGTTGGCGCGGCCGTTGGCGAACAGATAAGCGCAGTGCGGCTTCGCCGCACCGAACACCGCGACCACACGAGCCAACGCCGTATCGGTGCCGGCACGCATGTCCATGGGCTCAGTGGCGAGCCAGATGGCGTCGATGCGGATCACTGGGAGAGGCTGCTGATAAAGCGGGCACAGCCCGCTGGGTCGGAGATCGGCCAGTTCATAGTGACTGTTAGTTGCCCGGAAGAAATATGGATGCGGGCAACATCCTGGCGAGCAGGCGTCGCCACAGCGGTCTCAAGCTTCACCGGTACAAATGCAGGCAAGGCAGAAGCCTGCCGGTCACGATAGATGGGAATCCACTTGCGAACCAGATTGGCGTTGATACCGTGCCGCAGCGCCACGCTGGCGATGGACACATCAGGATTGAGACATTCCTGAACAATCTGGGCCTTGAAGGGTTTGGGATAAGAGATGCGCTGACGCATGGTGCTCCTTAAATTAAGGGTAATGGTGTCCACGTATATTTAGGTGGACACCATCGCCCTTAATCTGGGGATTTTGAAGGTGTGTTCGCCATCCGCTTACGCTTCATCCAGGCGTTGATGAATCGCGACTTTGCAGCAGGGTCTAAAAAATGATTTGGTTCCTCGGGGACGTTCATGGCCGTTTTGATCATGTGATCCGACTCGTGAAAAGCCATCGGCCCGAGGCAGTGGTCTTCTTGGGTGACCTTGAATGTAGCCTACCCTTAGACGTCATCCTTCGGCCGATCTTAGGGCTCACGGAGGTATGGTTCATCCATGGTAACCACGACGTCGACGAACTCTCTTATTGGCATAATCTGTATGGCAGCGGCCTGTCCGAGCGCAGCTTGCATGGACGTGTAGTCGAAATCGCTGGCTACCGCGTTGGTGGACTAGGAGGTACTTTTGAGCCTCCAGTTTGGCGTCCGGGGAGTCCTGATACAGGGATTCAAAACTACGACGACTTTCTTGAGCGTTTGGCTCTCAAGCCGCAGCACGCTGATGTCCTTGCGACGAAAAAGCAGCACGCGCTGTCGGCAATTTTCCCAGACGACTATTTTTCACTCGCGCTTGAAAGGGCGGACATCTTAGTAACCCACGAAGCTCCAAGCTGCCATCCGCATGGCTTCTATGAAATCGATGAGCTCGCATTATCCATGGGGGCCAAAATGGTTGTGCATGGACACCATCACGATTGCTTGGATTACAAATCTGACTGGCCCCGGCTCGGCTTTGAGGCCCATGGCGTTGCTTTCAGATCAATCATGGGAGTCGACGGCTCGGTCATCCGCTGATGATTGGGTGCCGGAGCTGTGAGGCTGCTTGTCTAGCTGGCATCGTGGCTCCGGGGTCGTGGAGCCGGCTACTCTGTGCACTGGGGCGGCGTTTTCACCACGGGGCGGAAGTCACGTGCTGACCTAGTGTGACCGTGAAAATTCGCGCACAGCACTTCTGGCGCCAGTCAGACATCTCTCTGGCTTTCTCTGGTAATGAAGCAGCCGCGCCCGCTGATAGGTGGCTGATAGCGGTTCTTAGCGGCTACGGGGCTTCAAGTCCTGCCAGGGCGTTGCTGGTCAGCGTTCACATTGCGAGGGACATTGAGGGTTCGGATCCGATTTTCGGATCCCACTGCATTGCTACCGTTGATCAAATTTGATACCTTTGAAGGGCAAGGGCTGGATTTAAATCCCTTTATGAGGTTATCGCTATGACCAACCGTACCGAAGCTGTTCGACCCGAGGTGAAGACTCTGGTTGAGCTGGGTAATGGCGTGGGTGGCACAAAAGTCAGCGCACCGGATCGGGCTTCTATTCTTGAGAACCTCCGGAAAGCATTAGCTCTTTCGAAGGAACGTTCTCTCCACCATGCAAGCGTCTCCCACTGACAAAAGCGTTACTCAGCAACCCATCAGCAGCGTCTACATTCACGATCTCTTCTTCGAGATCAGCGATGAAATTGGCTACGACTACGACACCGCTGAAAGCTATCTTGAGCATCTGGCTGACCTGATCGCCCTTTGGTCGAAGCAGGGCTTCATCGAAATCTACGCGGAAAATGCTGATCGGAAGTGGGGGCGTATCAAGGACTCCAACTCGGTTCCTGGGTCTACCCCTTGGTATACAGGCCTCTACCATGCGCGAATTGTCGATAATCGCGACAATGATCCACTGATCGTGGTCGTTTTCGAGGAACAGTCTGATGACGACAAGATGAACCATGTGGCTAGCATACGGTTCATGCTTGATCACTCGGATATGTTCGGTGAAGGTGGCGAAAAATTCAGTGTTGAAAAGATGAGGCAAATCCGTCGTCGGATTGATGCATTTATCCAGCGTGGCGGAAGCCCGAAGGCTGTCGTCGCGGCCTAGTCTCTGATAACCGCGCTGAGAGCCGTCATCAACAGCGTGGTTATATGGCCCCATCAGCAGATGAGTGGGGCGTCGGGCTGAATGCTACGTCTGCGCGCCATGATGGCGTTCACGGCACCAGCAAAAGGCGTCCCCCCCATCGTCGATCGTTCTGACCTGCATCCCTGAAGCGGTCACGATAGCGCTCAATCGATCCTCTCCCGGAAGCCCTAAAGCGATTTCCATCGTGAGCTCTTCATTAGATATTTCGTAGCGTTTGCGTCCATCATCGGCGCGCAGCTCGTGCTCTGCCCTAAAAATTAGACCTAACGCCGTAGCCACCTCTGTCTCGTTGCTGTGTGGTTATTACTTGTCTAGTCGATCAATTGCCTTCTCGCTACGCCTTTCGGCTGGCGGTTTGGTGGGATTTGACCTTCTCACGACTTTCGAAGGCACGGCGCGGATAACGTCTGATCCAGAGCGGTACTCAGCACGCCTTCTCGTAATCCCACCTGCCAGCCGGCCCAGCAATGTTCTTATTCTCAGCTCTTTCTGATCGCTTTGAGTGACGTCGCATGGTCACACGATTCGACCAGCCCGAATGTCTTCAATGAGCTGAAGCTGAAAATCGTATTCGTCGCGCTTTTCTTCTGAAAGACCGGAGCGGAACGGAGCAAGTGCAGCCATTTCCTTGTCAGCACTCTTAAGATCACCACAGTAGGCGAGGATCACGGCGTAGAAGCTTCTCGCACTGGTCAGCTCGTTCAGAAGTTGGGCCTGGGTGATGAGAGGAATGATTGTTGATTCCATCATTCCTCGGGCGGAAGTGAATTCTCTGAGATCTATCCAGTCTTGGGCGGCATCCAGCCCCACCTTGACAATTGAACTGAATGCTTGGACGCAGCAATAGAATTTGAAGGAAAAGAGGCGATAGGTTAATGGATTAATCCCACGCAATTTCATCAGCATGGATTTCACATCGTAGGCCCCTGCGAGGTGATTCACGGCCTCAAGTTCAGCAGATGATTCTTCTAGGTGATCTGCTACATCCATCACTGATCGACCTAGGATCCACTCTTCATTAATTTTTAGGGCGTCAAGATAGTATTTGATGGCCATATCTACGTACCTTTCGGCGAGATGATGCTCACCTACTCGCCACAAAGCGACGGCGGCGTTGTAGTGAAACCTCGGTATACGTTCGGCCGTGAGCCCCGGCAATCGATTAACGAGCTCGATAGTTTGGTGCACGCTGAATGCGTCTCCCTGCATACCCAGCCAATCCATGTGTTTGAGGTGATAGGAGATGACTGCTCGGTCGGAAAGTGTGCTCTCGTGAACCAATCTAGCCATCAACGCGAGGTGTTCTGGCTTGTTGCGCTCCTCGTCCGATTGGTGGAGTAGGAAAAACAGGGAGTCGACTGCCCAGTATCTGGTCTCGGGATCAAGTCCTGGTGCGGTGGAGATTGCCTCCAAAAACTCGATAACCATTGCTCCCAGCCCCGTCTCCTTGAACAGCTCTTCGCCAGCCAGCTCGATTAGGAACTCGTGCTCATGCAGATCCAACAATGTACGGACAAGAAGTCTCAATCGGTGGAAGCTCCGCGTCTGCAGCAATGACGTCAGTAGAAGGTCTTTCAGCAAATTTTTCGTCGCGATTAGGTGTTCTTCCTCCACCGTGTGAGATTGGCCAGCCCCAATCAGCCGCATGGCATCGTGGAGTTTAATCTCGCGGTTACCTTGAACCTCCAGGACTCCGAGTGGGCGCAAAGTCCGCACTGCCGTGTTGACGGCAACGGTTGATAAATCGGCATAGCACTGCATCAATTCCAGCAGTTCCTCTTGGGAGATGGCGACATCCACCATGCTCAACAGCGTAACGATTTGCTGGCTGGGTACTGGGAGCCCTTGGTACACCTTGGTCAGGATGAGTTCCTGCACGGTCGTTTCCAGTGTGGCCTGCTGCTCAAGTGCTGCGCACAGCCGTGCTAGGTCACCTGCGTAATCCTGAGCCGCCAGCCGGGCTGCGCTTTGTAGATACAGTGGCATCCCAGCCGTCAAAATGCGCAATTTTTCCAGTGTTTCGATGTCGCCAATCGCGCCCAGGCGAGACGTTTCTGCGGCGACGGAATCGAGGCTCCAACCCTGAAGAAGCTCTCGACGCAAACCACATAATTGCTCCAGCTCCTGAATTGATCCCAGGGGCTGACACAGCAGAATGAAGCGCAGATTTGGGGTGCATCCGAAAACCGCCTGCAGGTCAGCGGCTGGGAGCTCGTGAGCATTGTCGATCACCACCAATGGCCTTATGCCCTGCTCCTCTAAGTGACGATCTAGCGCGGTCAATGAGTCGATGCCGGAGGCGCCGGTTGCGAAGAGCTCCTCGATCTCATGAGGATTCTCAACAACAGCACCCGCAATCTCTCTCGTCAGTGAGCGACCGAGGGCTTGGCCTGCGGTTTCGCGAGTGTTGAAGTAAACACACGGTTCAGGGGTGCGTATCGCAGCTTGAGCAAACCATGATGTTTTTCCTGCCCCAGAAAAGCCACAAATGATCCGAATTCGCTCTTTGTTGACGAGTGCTGGTTCGTCTATCTGTGGGAGGTAGTGCGCTGGTAGTGCCGGCAACCGTTGCAGCTGTTTTAGAAGCTGTTCGAAGAGCGAGTGCAGCTCCTTTGCATCAAAGGTGTAGCCTCCCAGATCTTCGCGACCAGTGGCTGCGGCTTGCACCTTTCCCACCAGCTTCCAAACCAGCGACTCCGGAGCTAGCAATGCATGGGGTACCATTTCTGCCAATCTCACGCAGTCAGTCACAGCACTTGCCAAGCCAGGCTGGCATGCAGGCAAACAAGCTAGCTCCGTCGGCATCGCCTGACCTGGATAAACGAATTGAACGTCATCTCCGAGCTCCTTGCGACTGATGCTCGCACTAAGCTTCGGGCCTGGGGGCTGGTTCGAGGCAATCACGAAAATAGGCTTGCCGTGGCGGTGTCCTTGAGTGTGCAGATTGCGAATTTGTTGGAAGCGGTCAAAGGCAGTGCCGAGGTCGCTAGGCACAAGCGGCTCGATACGCGTTTTGACCTGGACGTAGATGCGGGTGTCCGCAAGGGCTATTTCGACATCCTCGTCACGCTCAATCACCACATGCGATACGTTTGAGCCGCTGGCTTTCAGCAGACAGCCGACAGCAAACAGATGCTGATAAAGGAAGCCCCCGTGAACGGCGGCGATGCGCTTTTCCTGTGCATCATCTAGCGTTGGGTAATCGACTGGCATGGCGTATTTCTCAGCTGTCCGTGGCGGTTAGTAGCACGGGTATCCGTAGGCCGAGCTCAAATCTCGTATGCCTCATCATACTGCTCAAAGAACGGAGGAATGACGTGGTCTATTGGATAAGAGCTGTGGATTCCAATCCTGCCGTAACAGCCACTGCCTGGCTAGCTGGAGTACGAGATTGGTACAAGCTTTCGACGGCGCTTAGCTCATGCCATCTACGTCAATCCAACAAAGCAGGACGTTGAGCTTCGACAAGGAGTGACGGCCAAGCTCTTGGTTGTCGAGGGAGGTGTCGCCTATCGCTCGTGTCCGTCGCTGCTCTGGACATGGAGTGACCGCCTGGCTGTGGCGGGTCAGCTAGATGTGCTCTCGGAAGTAGAAGTGAGGCCGTCGGAATCAAAAGAGATGATATCGCAACCGATTGTCTGCGCTGATGGCATTGAGCTATGATCGTGTAGTTACTTATCAAATGCGCTAGAGCGTCCCTTTGAAGATGTTTAGTACTTTCATTGCCTGAGCCCCTGTAAATGAATAAACCGGTTAATGATCCAAAATCAGTTTGGTCGCCTCCGCGGTCTGTCGAGATGCTTCTCTGGCTGGTTGTGCCATTCCTTTTGTTCTTCCGTCAGACATATGTTTATGGGTACCAGGCTATTGATTATTCTCTTCAAGAGAATTTTGGGTTGATTATTGTTGCTACGCTATTTATCCTTTTTCCAATATTCTTCAAGCAAATATTTTCAAGCTTTCCTTTGGAGTTTTTGCTGAAAGGTAAGGCTTTCCATCAGGTTTCTGTCAGTCTAGAATATACTGCCCCGCCAAAGGCTGGGGATGGTTCAGACGGTAGCCATGCAAAGCGTTCTCGCTTGGCTAACGGAACGGATCTTCTGTTTGATCAGGCTGAAAATTCCCGGAATTTGGCTAGAAGCATTTATGGGCGTGCTGGCGTATACCTACTGCTCGGTATCTTGGTGGCATTTTCCGGCCTTGCTTTTTTCTACATTCAGACGCCGGTTCTAAATGAGCCAGGTCAGCTCATCGATAAGCTGCTACTTTTGGCGCCAAAGTTCGGAATATTGTTCTTCATTGAGTTTGTTGCTTTCTTTTTCCTGAGGCAGTATCGATCGGCTATGGATGAATTTAGATATTACGAGTCGATCGCAAGAAGGCGCGAAGAAGTCAGTGCGCTGCTCATACTCTCGGCTGAATCCGAACCGAAGATCAATTTAATGGAGCTTCTGAAAAGCGACTGCTATTTCTCAAAGGTTTCCGCCCTTGAGAAAGATCAGTCTACAGAAATCCTTGAAGCCAGAAAGCTGGAGAAGGGTGAGCTTGAGCTGCTAGGTAAAGTCGTTGAATCGGTTGTCAAAGCTAAGGGCTAGGCAAGAGGCTAGGGTGGAGAAGTAGGGTTGTCTCGCTAGGCGAATGGGACGCTCTCTCTCTACATCGCCGCTTGCGGGGATAGCACCTGCCCCAGCAGATCAGGTGCGTATCCTGTTGCAGAGTCGTCGTAGCAAGCCGACAACTTTCGCAGCCCTGATGAGTGACTGTCCAGGGTACCTTACCGGATCTCGCAGGGATGTCAGAGCTGTATCCCATGCCGTGGGTATGTCGCCGCTATGGGATCGGAGAGGCCGCCTATGTGTTCTGCGCAGGGGTGGGAAGGCGGGTATCTGAGGAGTTCTTGCGAACAAGTTGGTGAAGGAGGGCTAGCCCACGCCAGCCCTTTGCTTAGAGATGTTTGGTCTTGGTCGTTGCCTCTCGTACCCGCGCAACCTCAAAGTCTTTCTGTACCAGCTCTTTCAGGAGCTTCAACTCCTTTTTGTATTCCGCCACCGACAAACCTTCTTCCAAGCGTCGAGTTAGCTCGGCTTCGCGTTCGAAGTATGCATCCATGGCGCGCTGCATGTGTACAGTATTCACAGTCTCTGCGTAGTCCGCTGATGCAGCTAGGGCTAAGTGCAAATAAGTGTTAATCGACTTTGTGTCCAGATGCCCTGTCCACTGTGTCACCTGAACTTTAAAAGTCTCGGTATTTAGCAGGTTGCGCCGGAACTCATCTTCGTTCGTAATCTGATGCGTACGGATAAGATCTATGAAAAGCTTTGTAATAAAGCGGTGTCTGAACATGTGTGGGAAAATAGGTGACTCAATTCCGGATGCTACTTTTAGTTTCTCGATTTCATTGTATAAGTATTTACTTGATAGCGGTCGGCCATTTCTCTCGGAGACGAAGAAACGTCGATGGTCTGTGCCATCTTTGTATTTTTTCTTCATGATATCGTTACGCTGCCTTTCCACATAGTTGTTCAAGTGGTGAAGAAGCGTGGGTAGAACGGGCACCTCCCTAAAGCTAAGTACGCCGTGCTGCTTTAAGGTGGTTAGTCTCAGTGTGGGGTTTTTTAGTTTTTTTGCGGCTTTAATATCATCTATTGTAAGCTGTTCTATTTCTGAGCGTCGTGCTCCGGTGTCAGTTAGTAAATCAATAAGCAGCGATCGTCTTGCTTTTACGAACAGAGACGATTTTTCTTTTCGAGCAGTATCTCTAAGAAGCGCTATCTGCTCAGCTGTGATTGGGTTTATCTTCTTTTTCCGTGAGGGAGGGCCAAAGGAGTGATGTGATAAATATGTCTCGGTTCTTATTTGGCCTAGTTTATCCTTATATTGGTATGTTTTCTCTGTAGCTCGAATCCTGCCTTCGGGTGCCACAAAATTAGGATAGCCATGCAGTCGACCGACAACTCCCAGAAAATCAAGCCATACGCGACCTATCTCGGAAATGGTATCCTCGATTCGCTTCGGTTCGCTCGGGCTTATTGGCGACCGTTCTTCCCGTAACTCAGTAATGTAGTCTGTGAAATCGCCATCTGTTAGCATTATCGGATCTATTTTGTCGTGGTAGCACCGACGTAATAGTTGACTCAAACTTGCAGCATAAACCCCCATCGTGCCGCCGTCCTGCCCTGAACGAGATAGACCGCGCTTTGATCCGCGGCCCTTCCTGTTGAAGAGGCTGAGCATATAGAGGTTTCCGATGATGCACGGAGATCCATTCGGCCAATTCATAAAAGGGATGTTAGTTGCATCCCGTAATGTTGTACGGCCGTCAGAATAGTGACTGAAGGTATCAAATTCGCCCAGCAAGCTATAGAGCTTGTGCGTCGACCGCTCCTTATTCTTTTTTGCGGTAGTCATTGATGTCAGCCACGGTATTGGATGAGACCTTGGGCAGCGGTGTCTCGGTGAGATTGAAAGGAGGAATGCACAGGCTGGTGATGGATAACAGGCTAGCAATCGCGTCAGACGACCATTTTTCTATGATCTTGAAGTCCTTGGCATCACGGAGGTCTCGGAACTGTCCGATCGCCTCCTGAAGGCCTCGGAGCAGCAGGTAGTTCGTCTGGCGCAGCATTTCCAGCTCTGATTCAACATCTTGAACCTTGAGGCTGAGCCCTGACTTGGTGCGCTTGTTGCTCTTTGCTTTCTTGCGCTCCTCACGCTCAAAAGCCTCGATCGCCTTCATTCGCAAGGCATTGAGGCTGTTGAAGCCACCGGTCAGGCACTCATCGCTGTATTTTTTCAGCGTATTGAGACTGGTTGGAAAGGTATTGGTGGCTGGTTCCCCGCCTGCACTCACAACGCGATCCAGCGAAGCCAGGCCAGCTTGGCTGTTAAGGGCCCTCCGCAGCTCAGCGTCCTCAACAAAATCGCTCGGCTTTGTGATCACCTGGGCAAGCAGGCGTTGTAGAGCCAAGACTCCCGTCTTGGCTACGTCGCCACGTGAGGGGCGATCTGTCATGCTGCGACTCCATTTTTGAGGCGTGCCACGACTTTCATATGCTCACCCGTAGCATCAGTGAAAAACACAGGCGAAATTTCGACCATGCCTTCGTTGATCTTGTCAACGATATAGTCTTCCAACTCAGAGCTCGGAATCAACCCGAAATCGTCGGTGCCATATTGTTTCTTGAGCATTTCAGCTAACACTGTGAAGTTCTCGACATTGCCGACGTGGATGTTTTCTGCAGCAAATTGAGCGCCAACAGAGTTGAGCAATGCGCCATCTGTGCTCTCAGTGATGTAATTATAGACGTGCTGCAGACTTGTATGACCCAGCATCCAGCGAAGCGTATCCAAACTGGAGAAGCTGCCACAATAGAAAAACAACATCGCGAAAAAACGGCGCATTTGGTGCTGTCGGAGATACCAGCGCTGACCTTCATCATTCACCGGTGTTTCAAAATAGTCGCAGAACATGTCAAGGTTGCGATTGTAAGCGTTGCTGCTCGAGTCGATGAACTCTCGCGTCCCGCGCATTTGCGGCAACGCAAAAAGCGTCTTGTATGACTTAATGTAGCCGATTCTTAGCAAGATCTTCTGCATCTTGATCAGATTTTTGATCATGTCGACAGCAATGGGCTCAATTGGACGAGCTTCGGTTCGACGCAGACCAAACAGATGCCTAGTGCTCTTGCCATTTCCGAACAGGAGCCATTCCTCGGTCTCATCTAAGCATTTGTCAGCTTTCAAAGAGTACAGTTCGCTGACGCGTCTTGCCATGAGTATACCGACAGTCAGCTGAATGCCTCCAACGTACACGGCAAGCAGATCGTACAGGCCGACGTTTGACCGCAGATTAGTGTAGTACTCTTCCTTATCTCCTTTGATCGATTCGCGTAAGGTCTTGGTATCGATGATCCTTGCACTCAGAGACAGCCGCGATACGCCGAGTTCGACCAGGTCTTTGCCCACTATTCTTTTGACTTCGGCTTCGGAAAGCGCAGAGGGATTAATTCCGCGCTTTTGGCATTCTTTCGCGATACGGCAGAAGCCTTTAATGATCTTTGAGCCATGATCGATGTGCAGATCGATAGCATTCTTCAAAGAGGTGAATACCAGATCCGACGGCACGGTTCGGAAACGCCCTTTGGTGCCAAGCTCAGGCGTGAAGCAATCTGCTTCTTTCAGCGCTTTGGACGTAGGAGCGGGCAGGCCGATTTCGTGCAGCGTGCCGAGATTATACACAGCGCTCCTGTAGCTGAAGAACGTCTGGTCACGCATTAGCTCGAGCGCACCAGTGTTTGTTCGAACTCCTGGATATTCTCGGGTGAAGAGTGACGTATCTTCATTGAATCCGAGAATCGAGTGAACTGGCTTGAACTGGTTTTTACCCCACAGCACATTTGGATACAGGATGCCCGAAAGTCTGATAGTGTTGGGCTGATGGCCATACTCGACCTGCGGTGTACCATACAGCCCTCGGATGTATAGCGCAGCGCGAATCGGTGGAATCAGCTTGTGGGGAATGCCCAACTCGTCGTCATCCTTCTGCTCGTTGGTGATAACGAGAAGCTGGGGACGCTCTCTGAGCACGCTGAGAATTTCCATCTCGCTCGTGTCTGCCAAGATGCTGTGACAGAACTCTCGAAGCGTTGGCGTCCAGTTGTAAACCGATTCTGCGCTCGAAGGCGTTTTGGAGAAGGTCTCAAGCATTTCGATGAGATTGCCCCCTGTGAGACCTGCCAGGCCATACGTGGAAAGCTGGTAGCGCTCGTTGTTGATAAGCAAGAAGTCGATTATCTGACAAGCTCTACCGAACTGCTTTGCTTGCTGGCCTTCCAGCTCATTGGTAGTGCCCAGGTCAAAGTCGCGGCGGGTACTTGAAGTAAGGTAGTACTTGAACCCCAAGCAGAGCTCTTCGTTCTTCTCGTCAAGTAGGGAGCTGCCATCCGAAAGCGTGATTTCCCAGTCGAGCTCTTTGGGATTCTTCTTGTAGCCAAACGAGTACTGCCACTTGGGCGCATCGAAGTCGCTAAGCAGCCAAGGCGCCGCTTTGTACTCTTCGCGCGGAGAGTTCAGTAGCGGGGACAGGAATTTCAGCTCAGGCGGCAGCAGCATAAATCAGACTCTCCATTTGGCTAGCGTCAATCTGGGTTTTGGCAGTAGCCAGGTATTCTTGAAGCTCGAACTCGTAACCTTCGGTGATCTCGTTCACGAGGAGCTTGGTCAATTGGGCCCAATACATTGCTTTAGCGCAGATTTCGGATTGACGATTGGACTTCCTGACGGCTTCTTCGAGTGATAGGAGGGCTGTCAGAATGCCGACGTCGACAGAGATCATCACGCGGTCAGCACTGTCGTCGTTTGCTGCTTGCTTCGCGTTTTTCTTGTCTTTCATTGTCGGGGCTTCTTCTCCTTTGCGCTCGCGGGCCGCACGATAGCCTTCTGGATCACGCATCGCTTCAGGGATATCCTTGAGCGCATTGTTTTCTAAAAACCTATGCAGCTCTTCCATGGATTGAAAATTCGACACTTTCAATAGGTGTTTGCTGTCTTTCATTGCATGGCAAATGATCCCGCGCTGGAATGCTCGAATCCACCTGGTTTGGAAGAACGCCAGAATCGGCTCGGGCAGATAGCTGCTCAGAAGATCTGGCGAGACGTTAGTGTGACCCAGTGCGGCAGCGGTCTCGGTCAGACTGTTGTTGGCAATGTAGAGCAGTACTGCTCGCGTAGCTCTCAGGGAAGTGATCGAGATCCGGCAGATGAACTCTTCGATCTCTTTTTTTGGCAAATCGATGACTTCAGCGAACTCTCCAGCTAAGTGCTGGTAGCGAGTTTCTAGCGTTCCACTGTTCCAGTTCGTGGGCTTCATCTTAGTGGGGTACGTGATGCCTCTGGAGCACTGGATGAATAGTTGTCGCCATGCATCGTCTCCTTCAGCACGCAGGTAGTCGCGCAGCGGTTGAGTGCTGCGGATGATCTGGCGCACGCGAACGGCGTCGCGAGGTCTCAGTTTAATCTTGATCTCGGCGTTGGCCCCGCCTTTCCGATCTTTGTACCCGGTAAGCTGATAATATCCATCGAGTTTGATGAATCCGGTCAGATTGCCTTTCTTGTCGTAAAGCTCAAAGTTGTCCAGGAACGACTCTGTGATGCACGGGTACTCATGCACTAAAAGGATCTTGAAGGGATACAGATCGTTAGCCGATGGCACCTGTAAGAAGCCGTTAAGGTATTCTCGGTTTATGATTTTCCCGAACCGTTTTGAAAAGCCATCATGAACATATCCGAACCCGTGCTCTCTGAATGCAGCACATACGTCTTCAGGTTTAACGTCCTCAAAACCGGCATAGGTTGCATAAATAACTTTTTCGGGATTGCCTACTTTTGCTAGTCTATCCCGTGACTTCTGAGCGTTAGAAGTACTCCAGGCTTTTTTGTTAGCCCACCGGTACAGCGCGTCATTGTCGGTTTTGATGCTTTTGAAAATTAGCTCGATTGCCTGGGTGTCAGTTAGGTGATAAGGGATTTCGGTGATCAGCTTCACTTTGATCACTTCCCCCTTGGCATTTTTCTTATTGTTAGTATCTGCGCCTCGAACATGTTGGACTGCTGGTTTGGGAATGCTTCCGGCATAAGGCTTAGCCCAGGTGCCAGACGCCAGCATCGTTGCATTCACTAATTGAATAAGGGCCGCGTATGCTTTTGTTGCGGTAGGAATGTCCATTCCGCGCTCGTGCTGGTCTGTGAAATAGTGAAGCATGTAGGCCAAAAACACGCGCTTGATCTGAATCGGATCCTGGAACGTTTCGGCAGGCCACGCTTGTGCGCGTTCTGAAATGTAGTTTAAGAAACCGTTGAACTCAGAGTTCCGTGGTCGCCGCATCTTAAGAAAATGCTGGCGGATGCACTTATAGATTTCTTCGGCAAAATTGGGGCCATGCGAAATCCATACGTTGGGTAACGCTAAGTACGATGTTTTTCCCGTGATATCAGAAAGGCGCCAGCCGTTCCAGAATCTCACAGCAAGCGGGTCAAGATTACCTTTGATTGCTACCCAGTATTTCTCATTAAACTTCGGCCAGCCGTCGCGGCCGCCGTTCCCTTCGAAGGTGTGAAGCAGCGGGATTTCTTTAGCCATCTCGCGCAGCATGCGCACGAACTCACGAGCGTAGCTGTTGCAGAGCGGTCGCGTGACGTCAATGAAGGTCGGGTCGTACAGAGCTCCAAGGAAGCCACGGACGATTCGCTCGAAGCCCGGAGAGGAGAGGCCGAGGTAGGTGACGGTGCTGCCAGTGATGTTGCAGTAGGCGTCGAAAATCTTGATCAGCTGCCCCATTCCGGCGAGCGCGATTGGCTCGTAGGAGCGGTGCATTAGCTCAAGGACATCCTGGGGCAGGGTGGTGAACGGATAGTTCACCAAAGCCAGCGATCCTTTGAGGATTGTCAGATTTTCCATGAATCGCTTGCTCGTCTGTAAGGCCCGTGATATCTATAGTCTGACAAATTTGACAAGGCTGTGTAAATGACAAAATCGTCGAACGCAGCCTGGATGCCGACCTGGCCCTGGCGCTGAGTCTCAATGGCCGTGAACTGCTGCGCGATGATCCGCCGCTGAAAATTCTGCTGATGTCCGCCACCCTGGAGGGCGAGCGCCTGTCCCGGCTGCTCGACGACGCGCCGGTGATCAGCAGCGAGGGCCGCATGCACCCGGTTGATATTCGTTGGGGGCGGCCGTCCCAGCCTGGGGAATTCATCGAGCCACGTGTGGTGGACTGTGTGCTAGAGGCCTTGGCCGATCAGCCTGGCAGTGTGTTGGTGTTCCTGCCCGGCCAGGCTGAGATCCGCAGGGTTCACCAACGTTTGCAGGCGTCATTGGCCGAGCGCCCGGACATTCTGCTTTGCCCCTTGCATGGCGAACTCGACCTCAATGCCCAGCGCGCCGCCATCGATCCGGCGCCCCAGGGCCTGCGCAAGGTCGTGCTGGCCACGAACATCGCCGAGACCAGCCTGACCATCGACGGCGTACGCGTGGTGATCGATGCCGGCCTTGCCCGGGTACCGCGTTTCGACCCTGGCAGCGGCATGACGCGCCTGGACACCCAGCGTATCTCCCGCGCCAGTGCGACCCAACGGGCTGGCCGTGCCGGGCGCCTTGAGCCGGGCGTGTGCTACCGCCTGTGGTCAGAGGCCCAGCACGATCAGTTGGCAGCACATGGCAGTGCCGAAATCCTCCAGGCAGACCTTGCTGGCCTGGCGTTACAGCTTGGTCGATGGGGGGTTACGCCTGACCAGTTGCGCTGGCTGGACCAGCCGCCAGCGGCGGCCTATTCCCAGGCGCAAGACCTGCTCGCGCGGCTTGGCGCTTTCAAGATGGGCACCCGCGAAAACCTCAGTGAACACGGCCAGGCCATGGCCGAGCTTCCGGCCCACCCGCGTATCGCTCACCTGCTGCTGCGCGGCCATGACCTGGGCTTGGCCGCGATGGCCTGCGATGTCGCCGCCTTGTTGGGCGAGCGCGACATCCAGCGCGCAGGTGGCGCCGACCTGCATAGCCGGCTGGCACTGATCAGCGGTGACAGCAAGGTCAGCCGTGACGGCCAGGGCGGTGTGCAGCGTGCCCGACAGTTGGCCCGCCAGTACCGGGGACTGCTGCGCGGCAAGGCCAGCTCGGCGGTTGCCGATCCCGAGCATCCACGCTGGCTCGGCGCCCTGCTGGCGTTGGCTTATCCCGACCGGGTCGCCCAGCAACGTCGCGAAGGCGGGGCCGAGTATCGCCTGGCCAACGGCCGTGCTGCCTTGTTCGCCGAGGCCGATGCACTGATGAAATGCCCGTGGTTGGTCATCGCCGACCTGGGCAGCCGCCAGGGGCAGCGGGAGGAGCGGATTTACCTGGCTGCCGAATTCGACCCGGCACTGCTCGACGAGGTGCTGGCCGAGCAGGTCGAGCGTGTCGACATTCTCGACTGGGACGAGCGCGAGCAGGTGTTGCGTGCCGAGCGTCAGACCAAGGTCGGCGAATTGGTACTTAGCCGTGAACCGCTGCCTGGGCTCAATGATGAGGCCCGCGCCAAGGCACTGCTGGGCCTGGTGCGGCGCAAAGGCCTGAACCTGCTGAGCTGGACGCCAGAGTTGCGCCAGTGGCAGGCGCGCATAGCGCTGTTGCGCCAGCTTGACCTGGAAAAAGACGGCCATAGCGAGTGGCCGGACCTAAGCGACGAGGCGCTGCTGGCCAGCCTGGAGCACTGGCTGCAGCCTTATCTGGGCAAGGTGTCGCGGCTGAGCCATTTCGCCGCCCTGGACCTGCCGTCGATCTTGCGTAACCTGTTGCCCTGGCCGCTGCCCCAGCGCCTGGACGAATGGGCGCCAGCGCACCTGGCTGTGCCGTCAGGGTCGAGTATCCGCCTCGACTACAGTGAAAACCCGCCAATCCTCGCCGTGCGCCTGCAAGAGCTGTTCGGCCTGGCTGACACGCCGCGCATCGCCCAAGGTCGCCAGCAGGTCAAGCTGCACCTGCTGTCGCCAGCACGGCGGCCGGTGCAGGTTACACAGGACCTGGCCAACTTCTGGCGCACCACCTATGCAGAGGTGAAGAAAGACCTCAAGGGTAGATACCCCAAGCATTACTGGCCCGACGACCCGCTTGTGGCTGAGGCAACCGCGCGGGCCAAACCGCGCGGTACCTGAACGCCCTGCTGGACGATCAGGACATCGACACCGGCGGCATGCCCGAGCTGGGCGATGATTTCTTTCGTCCCGCCGAGCTGCGCGTGCCGGTGAAACAGGCGGTGACCATCCGCCTGGATGCCGATGTGCTGGAGTGGTTCAAGGGCCAGGGCGCGGGCTACCAGACGCGCATCAACCAACTGCTACGCCGCGACATGCAGGCCCAACAGAGCCTACTGGACCGGACGACCCCCTGGTAGCTGACGACCAAGGCTCAGGCAACCTGCTGGAGGAGGAACGTGAGCGTTTCACCCTCTTTCGTGTTGATCAGGTACATGGGATGCCTGCTGTGATGAGGGGTGTCCGCGATCGCGCCGGCACGGTAGCCCTGGTGATCACGCAGGTAGCAGATCAAGCCATGTTCCGTGAGCTCCAGCGGTTCGATCTTCCAGTAATCGGTGACTTCTGCCCGCTGGTAGAAGCCCAGGTATCCGTTCAGGCTCAGGCCAAGCTTTTTGGGCGGCTGCGCCGGGCCGCTGAGGCTGATGTGATGGTGCAGACGGTCTTGCGTGCTCGAGTCGAATGTGAAGTCCAGGCGTAGTGAGGCCTGGTCGCCTCCAGCCATGAGCCAGTCGTCCTGCGGTGTGATCCCCCAGTGCCATTTGTCGCGGCGGGTGCTCAAGCGAAGGGGGACATACCTGTCGGTGGCCATTGCGTACAGATGGCCACTGAACGACCTGGCGTAACTGCTCTGAATTTCCGGGTCCATGTGCGAACCTCCAAGGTGGGTGGGATCGGCACCTTAATCTCCCGGGCAGGCCACGCTGGAGTCTGAACGCTTTCCTTCAGGTGCCGCTCTTGCTCTCCAGCAGCATGAACAGGCGGTACAGCACCACGGTGCTGAACAACTGCAGGAAGCCGAGCAGGCTGGCCGTGGCCAGCTCCAGGGCGGGAGCCGGCTCGGGGAAGGCAATCAGCAGCAGCCCGTCGATCAGCCAGATCGGTGCCAGCACCCCAAACACGCAGAGCATGATGCGCATGAAATGCCCAGTGGTCATGCGTGCGCTTTCGCGCATCGATTGCACCACCGGCAGGCCGCGCAGCACTAGCAGGTACTCGGCGAACACCAGGTTGATCATGATCCAGACCCCCGGGAAGACCAGCAGCATCAGCCCCGCCAAGATCAGTAGCGAGCTGATCATGATCAGCAGTGCCATCTGCGGCCATAGCTGCATGGCGCGGGCAAACAGCTCACGCTTGGGGATGTCCTGGCCGTTGCTGCGGGTATCGAGGTAAAGAATCAGCGCTGCACTGTAAAGCGGATAGAACAGCAGGCTCACCAGCATGCTGTAGGACAGTGAGGCCTGGTCGCCCAGCTGCCGCATCATCAGTTGGGTCACCAGGGCTTCGAGTACGATCAGCGGCAAGCACAGCGCAATGATGTTTGCCAGGTGGCGGCGGAAGAAGTACAGGGAGTCGCGAAAAACGCTCAGCGGATTCATCGGTCTACATCGCATGGCAATAAAAGCAGGGGCCTAACTTTAGCCCAGAGCAGCCATTTGCTGAAAAAAGTTTCACCGTGCCAGTGATTGAATCCGCTGCCTGCGCGCCCCATCTTTGACATGTCCGATGTCCCGCTTCCCATGAGGTAGCCAATGAACACTGAAGAGCAAACCCTGATCGATGGCCTGTTTGGCCGCATCAAACAAGCCGAAGACCCCAGCCAGCCGCGTGATGCCCAGGCCCAGGCGCGCATCGAGGAACACCTGCGCGAGCAGCCGGCGGCGCCTTACTACATGGCCCAGGCGATTTTGGTTCAGGAGGCTGCGCTCAAGCGCCTGGATGAACAGAACAAGCAACTGGAAGCCGAGCTCAAGCAGGCTCGTGCCCAGGCAGAGGCTTCTCGCAACAGCAGCGCCAGCAGTGGTGGCTTCCTCTCCAGCATTTTTGGCAACAGCGGGCGTAACCCCCAGCCTGCCCAAGCATCGCAGCAGCCCCAGCGGCCTGCCGCGCCGGTCGCTTCGGCAGGCGGTTGGCGTGAGCCGAATGCACCGGGTTTCTCCCAGCCGCAGGCGCAACCTGGTTTCGGCGCCGCGCCGGCTCGGGGGGGTGCCAGCAGCTTCCTTGGCGGTGCGATGCAGACTGCTGCCGGGGTGGCCGGTGGTGTGTTGCTGGCACAAGGCATCAGCAGCCTGTTCAACCACCATTCGCAGCCTGAAGAGGTGGTCGAGGTGATCAAGGAAGAGCCGGCGCCGGCCAGTGATACCGGTGGCTGGAATGACCAGGACGCGCAGCAGCAGGTGGCCGACAACGGTGGCTGGGGCGCTGATCAAGGTGGGTACGCCGATACCGATTACGGCAGCGATGATGGCGGCTTCTTCTCGGACGACGACACCTTCGTCTGATCGCTCTGGCATACTGCTGGCATTTCCGGGGGCGCACTGCGCCTCCTCAGCCGAGGGTATGTAGTGAAGAAAATCGCACTGTTCGCCGATGTGCAGAACCTCTACTACACCGTGCGCCAGGCCCATGGCTGCCACTTCAACTACACCGCGCTGTGGTCTGAAGTCAGCCGCGAGGGTGAGATCGTCGAGGCGGTGGCCTATGCCATCGATCGCGGGGACAGCAAACAGCAGCAGTTCCAGCAGATCCTGCGCAACCTTGGTTTCGACGTGCGCCTCAAGCCGTTCATCCAGCGCAGCGATGGATCGGCCAAGGGTGACTGGGATGTGGGGATAACCCTGGATGTGATCGATGCCGCCAGCCGTGTCGACCAGGTGGTGCTGGCTTCGGGTGATGGTGATTTCGACCTGCTGCTGGAGCGAGTGATTCAGCGCCATGGCGCCGAGGCGGTGGTCTACGGCGTGCCGGGTTTGACCGCCATGTCGCTGATAAGAGCGGCCAGCCGCTATGTGCCGATCGAAGGGCGTTTGCTGTTGAAGCATTGAGGGTTGCTGGCGGCTGAGCGCCATTGCGCCGCATGCCCCTGCCATGACGCAAATTGTGCCGCCCATTTAATCCTGTTTTGTAACTTAATCTTGGCGGCGAGGCTCCCTAAACTCATTCCCCCGTAAACGGATTTCGAGTTTTGCCATGCCTGCCTCCCGCCGCTTCCCGATAGTGCTGATTGGTGCCTTCCTGGCCTTGTACCTGGTCTGGGGCTCCACCTACCTTTTCATTCGCATCGGAGTGGCGTCCTGGCCGCCGATGCTGATGGCCGGGGTGCGATTCCTTATCGCCGGGGGCCTGCTCTATGGGTTTTTGCGCTGGCGCGGGGTGCCGGCGCCGACCTGGCCGCAATGGCGTGCGGCAGGTGCGGTGGGTTTTCTGCTGCTCAGTTGCGGCAATGGTGGCGTAACGGTTGCAGAGCATGCTGGCGTTGCCTCTGGCGTCGCTGCGCTGGCCGTGGCCACGGTGCCGCTGTTTACCTTGGTGTTTGGCCTGCTGTTCGGCCATCGCAATTCGCGCCTGGAGTGGGCGGGCATCGTCCTCGGGCTGGTTGGCATCGGCCTGCTCAACCTTGGCTCTAACCTGCAGGCCAGCCCCGTCGGGGCGGCGCTGATACTGTTTGCGGCTGCCGCCTGGGCGTTCGGGTCGGTCTGGAGCAAGAGCCTGCCGCTGCCCCAAGGCCCCATGGCCAGTGCGGCCGAGATGCTGGTCGGTGGCGCGGTATTGTTGCTGGGCAGCGCCCTGTCGGGTGAGCGCATGACCCAGATGCCCACAGCCGCAGGCTGGGGAGCATTGGCTTATCTGGTGTTGTTCGGCTCGATCCTGGCATTCAGCGCCTACATGTACCTGCTCAAGCATGTGCGCCCGGCGGCGGCCACCAGCTATGCCTATGTCAACCCGGCGGTGGCGGTGTTGCTTGGTATCGTCTTTGCCGGTGAGCAGATCGGCGCAGAGGAATGCCTGGCGATGGCGGTGATCATCAGCGCCGTGGTGCTGATCGGCCTGCCGCAGTGGCGCAAGCCCGCGCTGCCTGCTGCATCGCTTGAAGGCGAAACCTGCAAGTAGGCCAGGGTGTTGCGGTAAACTTGCCGCCTTCGCTGAACCCCCTGACGGTATTGCCATGAATTTCGCCAAACTCGGCCTGATCGAACCGTTGCTGCGCACCCTGCAGCAACTGGACTACACCACCCCAACCCCGGTCCAGGCCCAGGCCATCCCCGCCGTGCTGGCCGGCCGCGACCTGATGGCCGCGGCTCAGACCGGCACCGGCAAGACCGCAGGCTTTGCATTGCCTGTGCTGCAGCGCCTGGCCCTGGAAGGGGAAAAGGTCGCCAGCAACTCGATCCGTGCGCTGGTGTTGGTCCCGACCCGCGAACTGGCCGAGCAGGTGCACAACAACGTGCGCGAATATGCCGAAAACCTGCCGCTGAGCACCTACGCGGTGTATGGCGGGGTCAGCATCAACCCGCAGATGATGCGCCTGCGTCGTGGCGTCGACCTACTGGTGGCTACTCCGGGCCGCTTGCTCGACCTGTTCCGCCAGAACGCGGTGAAGTTCAACCAGGTGCAAACCCTGGTGCTGGACGAAGCTGACCGCATGCTCGACCTGGGTTTTGCCGAAGAGCTGCAGTCGGTGTACGCGGCACTGCCGCGCAAGCGCCAGACGCTGCTGTTCTCCGCCACCTTCTCCGACCAGATCCGCATGCTGGCAGGGCTGGCGCTCAATGACCCGCTGAGCATCGAGGTCAGCCCGCGCAACGCTGCTGCCACCACGGTCAAGCAATGGCTGGTGCCGGTGGACAAGAAGCGCAAGGTCGACCTGTTCTGCCATCTGCTGCGCAAGCAGCGCTGGACACAGGTATTGGTGTTCGCCAAGACGCGCAACGGCGTTGACCAGCTGGTGGAGCGGCTGCTGGGCGAGGGGGTGAACGCCGACGGCATTCACGGCGACCGCCCGCAAGCTACGCGCCAGCGCGCGCTGGACAGCTTCAAGGCCCGTGAGGTCCAGGTACTGGTCGCCACCGACGTCGCCGCCCGCGGCCTGGACATCGACGACCTGCCGTTGGTGGTCAACCTCGACCTGCCGATCGTCGCCGAGGATTACGTGCACCGTATTGGTCGCACCGGGCGTGCGGGTAACAAGGGCGAGGCAATCTCGCTGGTGTGCGCCGATGAAGTGCAGCAGTTGGCAACGATCGAGACGCTGATTCGCCAGACCTTGCCGCGCCACGAAGAACCGGACTTCATCCCCGATCACCGGGTGCCGATGACCGATGCCAGTGGCCAGGTGATCAAGAAGCCGAAAAAGCCCAAGAAGCCGAAAGAGAACAGTGCCAAGCGCGGGCTGGGGCGCTGGATGGACAGTGGCGACGAGGCCCCGGTCAAGGCGGTGCGCAAAGTGCCGAGCTTCAACACCGGCCCGAAAAAGCGCAAGCCCTGAGGGATTGGGGCCGCCAAGCGGCCCCGCACCCTGTCAGGCAGAATGCGCCAGCCAATCGGCCGCCGCCCGCCCGGCGCGCAACCCACTGGCAAAGCACGCCGTCAACAGGTACCCCCCGGTCGGCGCTTCCCAGTCCAGCATCTCGCCGGCGCAGAACACCCCGGGCATACCCTTGAGCATCAACCCCTCATCCAGCCCCTCGAAGCGCACGCCACCGGCACTGCTGATCGCCTCGTCCAGCGGTCGGGTGCGTACCAGCGTGATCGGCAGTGCCTTGATCGCTCGCGCCAGCGCGGCCATATCGGCAAACGTCGCCTGATCGGTCAGTTCACGCAGCAGTGCCGCCTTCACCCCGTCGATGCCCAGCTGGCTATGCAGGTGCTTGGCCATCGACCGTGAACCGCGCGGTTTGGCCAGGGCCTGGGCAATTTTGTCCACAGGCTTGTCCGGCAGCAGGTCGAGCAGCAGCGTTGCCTGGCCTTTCTGGTTGATGGCTTCGCGCAGCGGTGCCGACCAGGCATACACCAGGCTGCCTTCGACGCCCTGTGCGGTGAGGATGAACTCGCCTTTGCGCGGCGCCTTACCGGGTACGCTCAGGGCAATGTTCTTCAGCGGCGCGCCGGCGAACTTGTCCTTGAGCAGCGCACTCCAGCCTGCCACTTCAAAACCGCAGTTGCTCGCCTGCAGCGGTGAGATATCCACAGCCCGCTCGGCCAGCAGGGGCTGCCAGGCCCCATCCGAGCCAAGCCTGGCCCAGCTGCCACCACCCAACGCCAGTACCAGCACGTCGGCCTTGATGTTCAATTCACCCTGTGGATAACCGAGCCGCAGGGTGCCATCGAGATTCCAACCAAGCCAGCGGTGGCGGGTGTGGATAACTACCCCGCGGTCGCGCAAGCGCTTGAGCCAGGCGCGCAGCAACGGCGCGGCTTTCATGTCGGTGGGGAACACCCGTCCCGAGGTGCCGACGAAGGTTTCGATGCCCAGGCCGTGAATCCACTGGCGCAGGGCATCGGCATCGAAGTCCTGCAGCAGCCGGCCAATCGCGTCCTGGCGCTCGGCATACCGGGCAACGAACTGTGGATAAGGTTCCGAGTGGGTAATGTTCATGCCGCCGACACCTGCCAGCAGAAACTTGCGACCCACCGATGGCATGGCGTCGAACACCTGCACGGCTAGGCCTTGCTGGGCCAGCGCTTCGGCGGCCATCAAGCCGGCAGGGCCCGCGCCGATGACAACGGCGAGGGGAGGGGATGCGGGGTGTAGATCGGGCATGGTGGATGACGGGCTGTGGAAAAGTTGCCCATTCTAGCGCAGCAGGGCATAGGGAAGCACTGAACAAAAAATGATCAGCCTGCTGCAGGCCACGCGGGCATTGGGCTGCAGCCGCTTTCACTCAGCTTATCCACAAGCGGTTCCACAGTCATTGTGAACAACTGATGACCTTGGCCGCGCTGTGGTGAAGGATGCCGTGGCGCCGCGCCAGCGCTTGCCGGTCCTTGCTGTAGCCACCGCCGATCACCCCGACTACCGGGATATCCCGCCCCAGGCAGTGGCGCATGACATGCTCGTCGCGCGCAGCCAAACCAGCATCGGTCAGCTGCAGGTAACCGAGGGCATCGTCTTTGTGCACGTCCACCCCGGCGTCATACAGCACCAGGTCGGGTTGATACAGCGGCAGCAGGTAGTTGAGCGCGTCTTCCACCACCTTCAGGTAGGCGGCATCGCCCATGCCCCGCGGCAGCGGAATGTCCCAGTCGCTTTGGGCCTTGCGCGCCGGGAAGTTCTGTTCGCAGTGCAACGACACGGTGATGGCGTCCGGGGTGTCTTGCAGGATGCGCGCGGTGCCGTCGCCCTGATGCACGTCGCAATCGAAAATCAGCACCCGGTGCACCCGCCCGGCCTCGAGCAGGTAGCGGCTGATCACGGCCAGGTCATTGAAGATGCAGAAACCGGCAGGGTGGTCATGGTGGGCGTGGTGGGTACCGCCGGCCAAGTGGCAGGCAAGGCCATGCTGCAGCGCCATTTCAGCGGCCAGCAGCGAGCCGCCCACCGCACGCACGGTGCGCCGCGCCAAGGCCTCGCTCCAGGGCAAGCCCAGGCGGCGCTGGTCCTCGCGCGACAGCTCGCCGTGCATGTAGCGCTCGATGTAGTCGCGGTCGTGGGCCAGGGCGAGGATGTCGTTGGGGCAGATTTCCGGGCGCAGCAACGCCTGGTCGGTGGTCAGCCCGCTCTCGACCAGGTGGTCGCGCAGCAGGCGGAACTTGTCCATGGGGAAGCGATGCTCGGGTGGAAACTCCGGGCTGTAGTCATCGTGGTAGATCAGCGGCAACGGCATGGTGGGTTCGCAATCGGGGCCAGTGCTGATCTTGCCAGTTGTTGGGTTGTGGGTAAAAGTGCTGTGCCGCGCCTACGCTTGAACCTGTAGCACGGCAAAACCGGAGCACGCCCCATGACCCCCATCCTTGAACTGGAAAGCGCCCGCCTGGTGTTGCGCCAATGGCATGACGACGACCTGCGCGAGTTCGCCGCCATGAGCGCCGACCCGCAGGTGATGCGTTATTTTCCAGCGCCCATGACGCGGCTGGAGGCGGCGGCACTGATCGGCAGGATCCGCGGCCATTTCAACGAATACGGCTTCGGCCTGTGGGCCCTGGAGCGCAAGGACAGTGGCGCCTTCATTGGCATGACCGGCCTGCTCAACGTCAACTTCGATGCGCCGTTCACCCCGGCCGTGGAAATCGGCTGGCGCCTTGCCCGGCGGCACTGGGGCCTGGGCTTTGCCAGCGAGGCGGCGTGGACCTGCCTGCGGTGTGCGTTCGCCCAATTGCGCCTGGAGGAGGTGGTGTCGTTCACGACCGAGGCCAACCTGCCGTCGCAGAAGGTCATGCAGGCCATCGGCATGGTGCAGGACCTGCAAGGCAGCTTCGACCACCCACGCCTGCCCGAGGGGCACCCGCTGCGGCCCCACGTGCTCTACCGCATCGACCGGCCCCGCTGGGAGCAGACCCTGCGCGCTGAATGAGCGGTCATGCGCGGTGCCGATGACAAACCCTGTATCATTTGCCTTCATGAAAGCGCCGTAGAGCTGTGATGCCTTGCTAGGAGAACCCCCGATGAGTCATGTGTTGGACGACCTGGTCGACCTGTTGAGCCTCGAATCGATCGAGGAGAACCTGTTCCGTGGACGCAGCCAGGACCTGGGCTTCCGCCAGCTGTACGGTGGCCAGGTGCTGGGCCAGTCACTGTCGGCGGCTAGCCAGACGGTCGAGGACGCGCGTCATGTGCATTCGCTGCACGGCTACTTCCTGCGCCCGGGCGATGCCAGCCTGCCGGTGGTCTATTCGGTCGACCGTGTGCGCGATGGCGGCAGCTTCAGCACCCGGCGCGTGACGGCCATCCAGAAGGGCCAGACCATTTTCACCTGCAGTGCGTCGTTCCAGTACGACGAGGAAGGTTTCGAGCATCAGGCGCAGATGCCTGATGTGGTCGGGCCAGAGAACCTGCCGAGCGAGGTCGAACTGGCCCGCGCCATGGCTGACCACCTGCCTGAGCGCATTCGTGACAAGGTGCTGTGCGCCAAGCCGATCGAGATACGCCCGGTCACCGAGCGTGACCCGTTCAACCCCAAGCCCGGCGACCCGGTGAAGTACGCCTGGTTCCGCGCCGACGGCAACCTGCCGGACGTGCCGGCGCTGCACAAGTACCTGCTGGCCTACGCCTCGGACTTCGGCCTGCTGACCACCTCGCTGCAGCCCCATGGCAAATCGGTGTGGCAGCGCGACATGCAGATCGCCAGCCTCGATCACTCGTTGTGGTTCCACGCCAACCTGCGCGCCGATGAGTGGCTGCTGTACGCCACCGACAGCCCCTGGGCCGGCAATGCCCGTGGGTTCTGCCGGGGCAGTATCTATAACCGTGCGGGGCAGTTGGTGGCGTCGTCTTCGCAGGAAGGTTTGATCCGTCATCGCAAGGACTGGGCATGAGCCTGGCCGATATCCGCAACTGGGTGTTCGACATGGACGGCACCCTCACCGTGGCGGTGCACGATTTTGCCGCGATTCGGGAGGCGCTGGAGATACCGCCCGAGGATGACATCCTCACCCACCTGGCGGCATTGCCTGCGGCACAAGCGGCCGCCAAGCATGCCTGGCTGCTGGAGCACGAGCGCGACCTGGCGGTTGCCTCGACTGCAGCGACCGGTGCCGTGGAGCTGGTGCGGGAGCTGGCCGGGCGTGGGTGCCGGTTGGGCATTCTTACCCGTAATGCGCGTGAGCTGGCGCATGTCACGCTCGAGGCGATAGGCCTGGCGGATTGCTTTGCCGTCGAGCACGTGCTCGGTCGTGATGAGGCGGCGCCCAAGCCCAGCCCAGATGGCTTGCTGAAGATCGCCAGTGCCTGGGGTGTGGCGTCGAGCGAGTTGGTGATGGTGGGTGACTACCGCTTCGACCTGGATTGCGGGCGAGCGGCCGGTGCGCGCACGGTGCTGGTGAACCTGCCGGATAACCCCTGGCCGGAACTGGCGGACTGGCATGCGGCGGACTGCCGGGCGTTGCGGGCGTTGCTGGGCTGAGCGCAGCGGTGCATGGCACCGGCTTTGCCGGCGATGGGGCCGTTACTGACTATGCTCACCCCCAGTCTTTTCCTCAAATGGAGAACCAGCCATGACCCATAAAGCCATTTACGTGCAACCCGGCGGCGGCTACGACAAGGTCGAAGTCGGCACTTGCGAGGCAGCAGCGCCCAAGCCCGGCGAGATCACCGTGCGCCTGCACGCCAGCTCCCTCAACTACCACGACTTTGCCGTGGTCAGCGGCATGTGGGGGCCAAGCGAGCGGCGCATCCCCATGGCCGATGGCGCCGGCGAAGTGACCGCTGTCGGGGCGGGCGTCAGTGAGTTCAAGGTAGGCGACAGCGTGGTCAGCACCTTCTTCCCGGACTGGCTCGATGGCCAGGCACTGGTCGAAGGCTTCGCCAGCGTGCCGGGCGACGGCATCGACGGCTACGCCCGTGAACAGGTCACCGCCCGCGCGACCGCCTTCACCCTCGCGCCCAAGGGCTACAGCCACGCCGAGGCCGCCACCCTGACGACCGCCGGCCTCACGGCCTGGCGTGCGCTGATGAGCGACGACCACCTCAAGCCAGGTGACACCGTGCTGGTGCAGGGCACCGGCGGCGTATCGATCTTCGCCCTGCAGTTCGCCAAGCTGGCAGGCGCCACGGTCATCGCCACCTCGTCCAGCGATGCCAAGCTCGAACGCCTCAAGGCCCTCGGCGCCGACCACCTGATCAACTACAAGAGCACCCCGGCCTGGGGCGAGAAGGTACGTGAGCTCACCGGCAACCGTGGCGTCGATCATGTGATCGAGGTGGGCGGGCCGGCGACGCTGGAGCAGTCGATGATTGCCGCACGGATCGGCGGCCATGTGTCATTGATCGGCATTCTTACCGGTGTCGCCGGGCAGCTGCCGCTGGTTCAGGCGCTGGTTCGGCAGATCCGGCTGCAGGGTGTGCTGGTGGGTAGCCGCGCGCAGCAGCAGGCGATGGTTCGGGCGATCGACGCCAACGGCTTGCTGCCTGTTGTGGACAAGCATTTCGAGCTGGAACAGATCGTCGAGGCGTTCCGCTACCAGGAGAGCAACCGCCACTTCGGCAAGATCTGCCTGACCTGGTAACCGCCGGCCTCAGTCCGGCAACAAGCGGTCCCGGCTGTTGGAGAGATGCAGGCAGATCGCCGCCCGCGCCGCATCCGGGTCTTGCCGGCCGATGGCGTTGAGAATTGCCTCATGTTCCAGGTTGGCCAGGTAGGCATGGCGCGCCAGGTTGGCCCCGGCGCGCTCGGCGATGGCCATGCGGTTGCGTGGAATCAGGCCATTGCCCAGCTGCGCCATCATCTCGCTGAAATACAGGTTGCCGGTGGCTTCGGCGATCAGCAGGTGAAAGCGGCGGTCCGCTTCGATGCAGCTGTCACCGGCCGCGGCGAGGTCCTGATAATCGTCCAGCGCCTGGCGCATGCGTGCCAGGTGTTGGTCGTTACGGCGCACGGCGGCGAGGGCGGCTGCCTGGCCTTCGAGGCCGATGCGCAGTTCCAGCAGGTCGCGCACGCTGGCAGCATTCTCCACGCCCACCCGCAACCCGGCCTGCGCCGGGCGCGCCATCACGAACGTACCAATCCCGTGGCGCGGCTCCACCAGGCCCGAGGCCTGCAGCTTCGACAGCGCTTCACGCACGACGGTGCGGCTGACCCCGTGCTCGCGCACCAGGGTGTTTTCCGACGGCAGCTTGTCGCCCGGCTTGATGGTGCCCAGCAGGATCTGCTGGGTCAGGCTGGAGATCAGGTCGTGGGCACGGCTGTGGCCAGTTTTGCGGGGTTGCTGGGGCATGGGCCGCTCCGGTATCGAGTTAGCTTGTACGACAAGTTAGCGGATTAAAAATTTTTCTGCCTGTTTTTTCGCGGCCAGGAGTCAGCTCGAAATTGATTTTCGATGTTTAATCGATGCTTTTGCTGGATTTATCAGCTTGTATTTTGCGTTTTTAACGACATTCCCCATCTTGTCGTACAACTTTGTCGCGCCTATGCTCTGCCCACTGTCATGTCAGACCACCTCGACCCGCACAAAAACAATTAGTGGGAGATACACAAGTGAACGACACCCTCGATCCGTCTGCCCGTAACGGCAATGACGTGCTGGCCAGTGCCGTGGCCAAGGTCAAGCGCCATGTGCTGCCGCTGTTCGTGATCATGTTCATCGTCAACTACCTCGACCGCGTCAACATCGGCTTCGTCCGGCCTCACCTGGAAAGCGACCTGGGCATCAGCGCTGCGGCCTATGGCTTTGGTGCCGGGCTGTTCTTCATCGGCTATGCGCTGTTCGAAGTGCCCTCGAACATGCTGTTGCAGCGCGTCGGCGCCCGCCTGTGGCTGACCCGCATCATGTTCACCTGGGGGTTGGTGGCCACGGCCATGGCCTTCGTGCAGAACGAGACCCAGTTCTACGTGCTGCGCTTTTTGCTCGGTGTTGCCGAGGCCGGTTTCTTCCCTGGGGTGATCTATTACTTCACCCGCTGGCTGCCAGCCGCCGAACGCGGCAAGGCGATTGCCATCTTCCTCAGCGGCTCGGCGCTGGCCTCGCTGATCTCCGGCCCCCTGGCCGGGGCGTTGATGCAGATCCAGGGCCTGGGCATGCATGGCTGGCAGTGGATGTTGTTCATCGAGGGCATGGCTTCGGTCACGCTGTGCTTCTTCGTGTTCTTCTGGCTCGACTCCAAACCGCACGACGCCAAGTGGCTGAGCAGGGCCGAGCAAGACGCGCTGGTCGATACCATCGACCGCGAGCAACGTGAGCGCGAGGCCATCGGCGCCGTCAAGGTATCGTCCTGGAGCCTGCTCAAGGACCGCCAGATCGTGCTGTTCTGCCTGATCTACTTCTGCATCCAGTTGACCATCTACGCTGCGACCTTCTGGTTGCCCAGCATCATCAAGCGCATGGGCGACCTGAGCGACCTGCAGGTCGGCTTCTTCAACTCCATCCCGTGGCTGATCTCGATCCTGGCCATGTACGCCTTCGCCGCTGGCTCCTCACGCTGGAAGTTCCAGCAGGCCTGGGTGGCTGCTGCCCTGGTGATCGCCGCCATCGGCATGTTCATGTCGACCACGGGCGGGCCGGTGTTCGCCTTTGTCGCGGTGTGCTTTGCCGCTATCGGTTTCAAGTCGGCCTCGTCGCTGTTCTGGCCGATCCCCCAAGGCTATCTGGACGCGCGCATCGCTGCGGCGGTGATCGCCCTGATCAACTCGGTGGGCAACCTGGGCGGCTTCGTCGCGCCCACCACCTTCGGCTTGCTCGAGCAGCAGACCGGGTCGATCCAGGGCGGCCTTTACGGCCTGGCCGTGACCTCGGTGCTGGCGGCCATTGCAGTGTTCTTCGTGCGCACCCGCCCAAAAGGTATCCCCTCACATGACCTCAAGGCCCCTTCGGCCTTGGGCCAGACCCACTGATGACTGCGAGACAACAACCATGAACATGCAGACGACTCCCGCTCTCCACACCAGCACCCCTGTGGTCACCGACCTGCGCGTGATCCCGGTTGCCGGCCACGACAGCATGCTGCTCAACCTCAGTGGCGCCCATGGCCCGTTCTTCACCCGTAATGTGGTGGTGCTGCGTGACAGCGCCGGTAACACCGGCCTTGGCGAAGTGCCCGGCGGCGAGAAGATCCGCCAGACCCTGGAAGATGCCCGTAGCCTGGTGGTCGGCCAGCCCATCGGCCACTACCAGCGTGTGCTCAATGCCATGCGCCAGACCTTCGCCAACCGCGATGCTGGCGGGCGCGGGCTGCAGACCTTCGACCTGCGCATCACCGTGCATGCGGTGACCGCCATCGAATCGGCGCTGCTCGACTTGCTCGGCCAGCACCTCGATGTGCCCATGGCCGCGCTGCTCGGCGAAGGCCAGCAGCGCGAGGCGGTGAAGATGCTCGGCTACCTGTTCTACATCGGTGACCGCCAGCAAACCGATCTGGCGTACCGCAACGAGGCCGACGCCGATGATGATTGGTTCCGCCTGCGTCACGAGAAGGCACTGACCCCTGAGGCCGTGGTGCGCCTGGCTGAGGCTGCCAAGCAGCGCTATGGCTTCAGCGACTTCAAGCTCAAGGGCGGCGTGCTGCGTGGCGAAGAGGAAATGGAGGCGGTGACTGCGCTGGCCGAGCGCTTCCCCGAAGCGCGTATCACGCTAGACCCCAATGGCGCCTGGTCCTTGAAAGAGGCAATCGCGCTGTGCCGTGACAAGCACCACGTGCTGGCCTATGCCGAAGACCCGTGCGGCGCCGAGAACGGCTATTCGGGGCGTGAAGTGATGGCCGAGTTCCGCCGTGCCACCGGTTTGCCTACCGCCACCAACATGATCGCCACCGACTGGCGCCAGATGGGCCATGCGCTCCAGTTGCAATCGGTGGACATCCCCTTGGCCGACCCGCACTTCTGGACCTTGCAGGGTTCGGTACGGGTGGCGCAGATGTGCAATGACTGGGGCCTGACCTGGGGTTCGCACTCGAACAACCACTTCGACATTTCACTGGCGATGTTCACCCAGGTGGCCGCGGCGGCGCCGGGCGAGATCACAGCGATCGATACCCACTGGATCTGGCAGGACGGCCAGCGCCTTACCCGCGACCCGCTGCGCATCGTCGACGGCCACGTGCGCGTGCCGGAGCGGCCAGGGCTGGGTGTGGAGCTGGATGAAGACCAACTGGCCAAGGCCCATGAGTGCTACCGCAGCATGGGCCTGGGCGCGCGGGATGATGGCGTGGCGATGCAGTTCTTGATTCCGGGCTGGACGTTCGATAACAAGCGGCCTTGCCTGGTGCGCTAAGGCTCAGGGCCCCATCGCCGGCAAGCCGGCCCCACAAGGACCCCACTGCTTTCGAGGCATGGCGTTGTCCACCACCCTGGTGCCGGCCAATTACGTCGAGGGTAACGCGGCAGTCATCGCCCTGATGACCTTGGCGTTCTTCGGCAAGGGCCTGGCGGCAGTCGGCTGGGCGGTGTTGTCGGATGTGGCGCCGAAGAAAATGGTTGGCCTGTGCGGTGGCGTGTTCAACGGCATCGGCAACATTGCCGGCATCGTCACCCCGCTGGTGATCGGCTATGTGGTGGCCAGCACCGGCGCCTTCCACAACGCACTCTGGTTCGTAGCCGCCCATGGCGTGCTGGGGATCCTCGCTTACCTGTTGCTGGCCCGCCGCTTTGAACGGACGGGGCAGGCGTAGGCAGACGCCTGAGCAGCAGAGGCCCCGGGAGACCGGGGCCTTTTTTTTGTGCGCCGGCTACGCATATTCAGATGGAAAACAAAACCCTCAAATGGCCATCAGGCGTGTCTGGGCATGCCATTCACGACATCTGACGCCTAGGGGAAAGCGCTGTCGTGATCGAACAGTTGCGGGGCGTTCTCGTGTAATTTGCCGCAGCCTCAGGCGGCTTAAATGAACCCCGAACCGCACTGACGCCCAGCGCTGTGATGCGCGCCAAAAATCAACAACAGTGGTGTCGACTCATTGAATCCAAAGGAGATATTTTCGCCTACGCCTGCCCGTCCTTCCTTGTGTCAGCAAAAAGAGAACAACATCAATGAACACCGTGGGAACTGATGGCAACCTTGCTCAAGGTTTCAAGCCACGTCATGTAACGATGCTGTCCATCGCGGGCATCATCGGTGCCGGTCTTTTCGTCGGTTCCGGGCACGCCATCGCGGCGGCCGGGCCAGCTACCATTATTTCTTACTTCGTGGCCGGGACCCTGGTGGTGCTGGTCATGCGCATGCTCGGCGAAATGGCCGTCGCGCATCCTGATACCGGTTCGTTCTCCACCTATGCCGACCAGGCCATCGGCCGCTGGGCCGGCTACACCATCGGCTGGCTGTACTGGTGGTTCTGGGTGCTGGTGATCCCGATCGAAGCACTGGCCGCCGGGCATGTGCTCAACGCCTGGTTCCCCCAGGTGGACAGCTGGATCTTCGCCCTCGCGTCCGTGCTGCTGCTGGCGTGCACCAACCTGTTCAGCGTGGCCAAGTACGGTGAGTTCGAGTTCTGGTTCGCCATTCTCAAAGTCACGGCCATCCTTTGTTTCATCGGCTTGGGCTTTGCCGCCCTGATGGGCTGGTTGCCCAACCGCGAAGTCAGCGGCTTGAGTGGTTTGATGAGCGCCTACGGCGGCTTTGCGCCCAACGGCTGGTCTGCCGTGATCGGTGCGTTCATCACGGTGATGTTCAGCTTCATCGGCACCGAAGCGGTGACCATTGCCGCCTCCGAATCCAGCGACCCGTCGCGCAACATCGCCAAGGCCACGCGCTCGGTGATCTGGCGCATCAGCACCTTCTACATCCTGTCGATCTTCGTGATCATCTCGATCGTGCCGTGGAACGACCCGCAGCTTGCGGTGGTGGGTTCTTACCAGCGTGCGCTGGAAATCATGAACATCCCCAATGCCGCCTTCATGGTCGATTTGGTGGTGCTGGTGGCCGTGACCAGTTGCATGAACTCGTCGATCTATATCGCTTCGCGGATGATGTACTCGCTGGCCAAGCGCGGTGATGCACCGGCCTTCCTCAACAAGACCTCCAAGGTCGGCGTGCCACGCGCTGCCGTGTTCGGTAGCACCCTGATCGGCGCGGCCATCGCCATCCTCAACTATTTCGCACCCAAGGGCGTGTTCGAGTTCCTGCTGGCCAGCTCTGGCGCGATTGCGCTGCTGGTGTACATGGTCATCGCCATCTCCCAGCTGCGCATGCGCCGCCGCCTGGAGCGTGAAAACGCGGAACTGAAGTTCCGTATGTGGCTGTTCCCTTGGCTGACCTGGGCGGTGATCATTTTCATTGCCGGGGCGTTGGCGGTGATGATGTATACGCCCGAGCATCGGGCGGAGGTGAGTTCGACCTTGGGCCTGGCGATCTTCATTTCCTTCCTTGGCATCGTCACCACGCGCGGGCACCAGCGGCAACTGGCCGGAGCGCGCTCGCTCGGTTGAGCAACGGCTTCCACACCGCCCCAGTGGCCGGGTCCACCGGCCACTGGGGGCTCCATCGGTGTGATATATCCGTGCCATCAGTTTTTTCGTACACTCCGCTCATCCAGCTCGCAAGGGAGTGTGCAACATGTGTCGTGGGATTCGACTGGCTTTGGCCTTGAGTATGTTGCACCTGCCATTGGCACTGGCCGCGCAGGCGCCCGCCGACCCGCTGCTGGATGCGCCGAGCGCCAGCGATGCAGGCGCCGAGCAAAGCGCTCGTGGCGTGTTGCGTGCGCGTCATCAGGCAGTGCTGGCCAGTGAGCTGGCCGGGCGCATCGTCGAGATGCCGTATGCCGATGGCGAGGCTTTCAAGAAGGGCAGCACCCTGGCGCGCTTCGACTGCTCGGCCTACCAGGCCCAGCTCAATGCCGCCCAGGCGGCGGTGCGCGCAAGCCGCGAAGAGCTTAACCACAACCGTCAACTCGCCGCGCTGAAATCGGTGGGGCAGTTCGAGGTGTCGCTGGCTGAGGCCAAGCAAGCCCAGGCCCAGGCCGAAGCCCAGGTCTACCAGGTGCAGGTCAAACGCTGTGTGGTCACCGCCCCGTTCGACGGGCGAGTGGTACAGCGCCGTGCCCAGCCCCACGAAAGCGTCGCCAACGGCGCCCCGCTGCTGGAGGTGGTGGACAACCGTTCGCTGGAAATCCAGTTGCTGGTGCCTTCGCGCTGGCTGGCTAGGCTCAAGCCCGGGCAAAGCTTTCAGTTCACCCCGGATGAAACCGGCCAGCCGTTGGGGGCCACGGTCAAGCGTGTGGGCGCGCGAATCGATGAAGGCAGCCAGACGCTGCTGCTGATCGGCGAACTGCCCACCGACACCCACGGTTTGCTGGCGGGCATGAGCGGTACGGCCCACTTTGCGCAGCAGCCATGACCGCCGCTGCCCATGGTACGGCGGAGCGCGCCTTTGCCTTGTTTCTGGGGCTCCAGCGCCAGGCGCGCCAGGCCAGCACTAGCGAGCAGTTGGCCTATGCCATGGTCAACGACGGCCAGCCGATGTTTGCTTTTCGCCATGCTGCGTTACTGATCGCCGGCAAGGTGCAGGCGCTGACCGGCATCAGCGTGGTGGAAGCCAATGCGCCGTTCGTGGCCTTTGTCGAACGTGCCGTTGGCAAGCTGCAGGCTGCCGGTGTCGCTGGGCAGGCCGGTGAAGTCGACCCCAGCGTGCTGGATGCCCAGATACGCGCCGACTGGCAGGCGTTGTCGGCAGGGCAAGCCTTCTGGTTGCCGTTGCACGACCGCAAGGGTGAAGCCTTCGGCGGCTTGTGGCTGGCCCGCGAGCAAGCGTTCAACGCCGCCGAGCAGGCTTTGCTGGTGCAGCTGGGAGAAACCTATGCGCATGCCTGGCAGGCCCTGAACCCAGTGCGCCCATGGCGCCTGCGCTGGCCGCGGCGGCGCTTGCTGGCCGTGCTGGCGGTCGCCCTGCTGGTGTTGTTGCTGCCGGTGCGCCAGTCGGTGCTGGCGCCGGCCGAGGTGGTGCCGCGTGGCGGCTGGGTGGTGGCGGCGCCGCTGGAGGGTGTGGTGGCTGAGTTCCTGGTCAAGCCCAACCAGCGTGTGGCGGCCGGGGATTTGCTGGTGCGCTTCGATGCCACCGCCCTCAAGGCCCAGGCCGATGTGGCCGCACGCACCTTGGGTGTGGCGGAGGCCGAACTCAAGGTCAGTACCCAGCGCGCCTTTACCGATGCCGACTCCAGCGCGCGCCTGGATCTGCTGGCCGCTCGCGTCGAACAGAAACGCGCCGAGCTCGACTATGCCCGCCAGTTGCTGGCGCGCAGCGAAATCCGCGCCGAACGTGACGGCATTGCGGTGTTCGCCGATGTAGAGCGCTGGACCGGCAAACCGGTGCAGACCGGCGAGCGCCTGATGCAACTGGCCGACCCCGAGCAGGCCGAGCTGCGCCTGGAGTTGCCGGTCGGCGATGCCATCGCCCTGCAGCCGGGGGCCGAGGTGGCGCTGTTCCTCGACAGCGACCCCCTGCATCGGCACGTGGCGAAGCTCGAACGTGCCGCTTACGAGGCCCAGACCACCGCCGCCGGGCAGCTTGCCTACCGGCTGGATGCGTCATTCGTCGAGGCCTCACCACGCATCGGCCTGCGCGGTACTGCCAAACTGTACGGCGAACGCGCGCCGTTGGCCTATTACCTGCTGCGCCGGCCTCTGGCGGCCCTGCGCCAAGGGCTGGGCCTGTAATGTTGCCGGCGCTGCGTGCGGACCTGCAGCTCTCGCCTGCGGCACCGGCGTTTGACGGTGCCCCGCAATGGACCTTGGCCGACCCATTGCGCGGCCGTTATTTCAAGCTAGGCGCGGCCGCGGTGCGCTTGCTTCGCCACTGGCCGCTGGGTGAGCCGCAACGGGTGCTGGCAGCTGCCAATGCCGAGCCGGGCCTGCCTCTGGAGGCCCAGGAGGTGGAGGACCTGTTGGCGTTTCTCGGCCACCACGACCTGCTCAGCGCCAACGACCCCAAGCAGCGCCAGAGTTATGCCGTGAAGGCCGCCGCCAGCCAACAGGGCCTGTGGCAAAAAGCGTTGCACCAGTACCTGTTCTTCCGCATCCCGCTGTGGCGCCCGGATGCCTTTCTCAACCGTACCTGGCCGCTGCTCGAACGCCACGGTGGCTGGCTGCTGCGCTTTGGCCTGCCGGCGCTGCTGGTGCTTGGCCTGTTCCTGGTGATTCGCGACTGGTCGCGCTTCATCGCCACGTTCCCGCACCTGTTCAGCCTCGGCGGCATGCTCGCCTTTGGCCTGGCCCTGGCGTTGGCCAAGCTTTGCCACGAGTTCGGCCATGCCTACATGGCCAAGCGCGCCGGCTGCCGTGTGCAGAGCATGGGGCTGGCGTTCATGGTGCTGCTGCCGATGTTCTACACCGATGTCAGCGATGCCTGGCGCGTCAGCGACCGGCGCTCACGGCTGCTGATCGATGCAGGTGGGGTGTTCGCTGAACTGGTGCTGGCGGTGTTGGCGCTGCTGGCCTGGTCGCTGCTGCCCGATGGGCCGCTGCGCACCGCAGCGTTCATGCTGGCCAGTGCCACGTGGATCACCACCTTGCTGGTCAACCTGAACCCGTTCATGCGCTTTGACGGGTACTTTCTGGTCAGTGACCTGTTAGGCGTGGAAAACCTGCAGCAACGCGCCTTCGCCCTGTGCCGGTGGCGCCTGCGTGAGGCGTTGTTCGGCTATGGCGAGACGATGCCGGAGCCGTGGCCACCGCGGATGCGCAAGCGCCTGCTGATCTGGGGCTATGGCGCCTGGATCTGGCGTGCACTGTTGTTCTTTGGTATCGCCCTGGCGGTGTATCACCTGTTCTTCAAGGTGCTGGGTATCTTCCTCATGCTGGTGGAACTGGTGTGGTTCATCGGCTTGCCGGTATTCAAAGAGCTGCAGCAGTGGTGGCTGCGCCGTGACCAGGCCCAGCCGCGCAAGACGCTGGCGCTGGGCCTGGGGTTGATGCTGCTGTTGGCGCTGCTGGCCGTGCCCTGGCGCGGTGCCGTGGAGGTGCCGGCGATGCTTGAGGCATCGCGGGTGAGCGCCTTGCATGCGCCGGTGGCGGCGCGGGTGAAGCAGTTGCAGGTGCACGATGGCCAGACGGTCGCCCAGGGGCAGTTGCTGCTGGAGCTGGAATCGCCCGACCTGGATTCGCGCCTGAAGATCGTGCGCCGCGAAATAGACATTCTGCAGTTGCTGTTGCGCCGTCAGTCCGGGCGCAGCGCCACTGCCAGCGATGCCGGGGTGCTCGAGCAGCAACTGGCCGAGGCAGTGGCCGAGTACCGGGGCCTGGCTGCCCAGCGTGAACGCTTGCACTTGCGCGCGCCGGCGGCGGGCGTGTGGCGCGACATGCCTCGGGACCTGCAGGCGGGGCAGTGGGTCAATACCGGCCAGCCCCTGGGGCGTGTGGTCGAACCGGGGGTGCGCCTGCGTGGTTACCTGGGCGAGGCCGATTTGTGGCGCGTGGCCGCTGGCAGTGAAGGGCGCTTCATTGCCGATGACCCGGCGCGGGCGGCCTTGCCCGTGCGCGTGGAGCAGGTAGACGCTACCGGCGTTGCCGCGCTGGAACTGCAGGCGCTGGCGTCTGACCGGCATGGCCCGGTGGCCGTGCGCCGCGATGGGCAACAACGTGCCCAGCCGCTGCAGGCGCAGTACGGGGTGCGCCTGAGCCCGCGGGTGGAGGTGGCTGATGTGGCCCAGCCGTTGCGTGGGGTGGTGGTGCTCGAAGGCGCTCGCGAGTCGCTGCTGGGCGCGGCCTGGCGCCGGTTGGCGGCCTTGGGCGTGCGCGAAAGTGGTTTCTAGGGCGAATTCACCGCAAGGAGCAGTCATGAGCGAAGTCTCGTTGCCGCTATGTTCCCGGCTGCCGCTTGCCATCGACCTGCCGGCCTTGCTGCAGGCGCTGGCACGGGTGCAGGCAGAGGCCTGGCAGGCGCATTTCAACCGTGGTTATCACGAGGGCGACTGGAGCGGTGTGGCGCTGGTCAGTGCCGAGGATGCCCCGGTGCCGCTGGCACCCGGCCTCGGCGCGCCAGTGAAGCTGGATTGGTGGCAGCAGGAGACGGCGTGGCAGGCCGCGCTGGCGCCATTTCGCGCGACACTGCAGGCCGCACGCCTGCTGCGCCTGGGGGAGGGCGCGCGGATTCACGAGCACCGCGACCCAGACCTGGGGCGCCCTGGCGGCTGCCTGCGCCTGCATGTGCCACTGCTGAGCCCACCTGCTGTTGAGTTTATCGTCGACGGCCTGCAGGTCCCCATGCAGGCGGGCGAGTGCTGGTTCGTCGACCTGTCACGTGCGCATCGGGTGCACAACCCCGGCCCCGGTGAGCGTGTCCACCTGGTGCTCGACTGCTTGCCCGACACTTGGCTGCTCGGGTTGATCGACCAAGGGCGGGCGCTGACCCCGGCTTTGAGCCCGGGGCGGGCAGCGCAGGCATTCGAGCGCTTGCGTGAGCACGTGGCGCATGACCCTGCCCTGGCAGCCAAGCTGCAGGTATTGGAGGACCCACGGGCCTTCGTGGCAGCGGCCATCGCCCTCGGCGCACCCCTGGGCCTGGTGTTTTCCGAAGCCGAGGTGCTCAGTGCCATGCGCCAAGGCAAGCAAGCATGGAGCGATCAATGGCGAATCTGAATGCCTCGGGCAGTTTTCACGGCTGGATGCCCATTCGCCTGTGGCGTGAGCAGGGTGAGTGGCGCCTGGACTGGTGCTGGTTTGGCCAGCAGCCGCTGACCAGGCCATTTTTCCGAGACGACGTCGATCAGGCCTTGCGCCTGCCGTTCAACCAGGCCCTGCGCCGCAACACTAACTTGCAAGCATTGTTGGACTGGCAGGAGAGCAGCCCAGGCCTGGCGCCTTCGGTGCTGGTGTTCCATGCCTCGCGCTGTGGCTCCACCTTGATCGCACAACTGATGGCCAGCCAGGCGCACAACATCGTGCTCAGCGAGCCGCCACCGTTGGACAACCTGCTCAGGGCACCGCTGCAGGACCCAGACGCCAGGCACTGGCAGGCCGAAGGCGTGCGCGCACTGCTTTCAGCCTACGGCCAGCGGCGCCAAGGCGAGGAGCGCCGGTTGGTGATCAAGCTCGATGCCTGGAACGTGTTCGAGGCGCCCTTGCTGGCCGAACTTTACCCCGACGTGCCGCGGATCTTCCTCTATCGCGACCCGCTGGAGATCGTGGTCTCGCAGTTGCGCCAGGCCGGCATGCACCGGGTGCCGGGCCTGCTTGGCACGTCGGCGCTGGACACCTTGCTGGGCAGCGCCGAGGGCATGGACACGGTGCAATACACCTGCCGGGTAGTGGGCGAGATCCTCAAGGCCGGCCTGCAGCTATGCCGGGAGCATGGCGGCATTGCCGTCAACTACAGTGAACTGCCTGAGGCCATCTGGGGGCGCCTGGCCCCAGTGTTCGGCGTGATGCCGGGAGAGGTGCCGTCGTTGCGTGAAGTGGCCGCGTTCGACGCCAAGCAACCGGGCATGAACTTCAGTGCTGACAGCCAGCGCAAGCGAGCGCAAGCCAACGAGCACGTGCTTGAAGGTGTGCGTCAATGGGCGTTGGAACCCTATAACTGCTTGGAATTCATACGCTTGCATAACGCCTGAAAACTGGCGTCAAAAGGCTTGGAACAGCTGTTTGAGAAAACTGTGTAAATCGCCCTGTTCGGTAGTGGCGATTTGCCCCGAAAATCGACTACGCTCAACGCCATCGTGTAGGACAATTCACTTGGATGTGCCCCCCACCAAGGGGTAACTACAGCAGGGAAGCGTGACTCGATGTCGACATCTGAAGTGCTTCTGCGCCCCGTGGTGGACGCTGACCAAGTGTTTCTGCGTGCCTTGTACGGTGCTACCCGGGCCGCCGAAATGGCCGCGCTGGCGTGGGACCAGGCAACGATCGAGCATTTTCTCGACCAGCAGTGGCGTGCCCAGCACCTTCATTACCAGGCGCAGTACCCCGACGCCTGCTTTCTGATCATCGAAACCGCCCACGAACGTATCGGCCGTGCATCCCTGCACTGGGCCGACAGCCACCTGCAGATCATCGATATGGCCCTGTTGCCCGCCTGGCAGGGCCAGGGTATCGGCACACGTCTGCTGCGCCAGTGGCTGGCACAGGCTGACCGCCAGGGCCAGAGCGCCGGTTTGCACGTCATTGCCCACAGCCCGGCCGTGCGCCTGTACCAGCGCAGTGGCTTCGAAGTGGTCGACGACAATGGCCTGTACCTGAAGATGCATCGTTCCTGAACCCCTTTAACGGGCCGCCCGGTCCGCCTTGCAGATAGTCATAGGAGAGCAGCAAATGGATCCGTTTCTCGGTGAGATCAAGATGTTCGCAGGCACTTTCGCGCCACGCGGCTGGGCATTCTGCCAAGGCCAGTTGATGAGCATTGCCCAGAACAACGCGTTGTTCGCACTGCTTGGCACCACATATGGCGGTGATGGCCGCACCACCTTCGCCCTGCCCGACCTGCGCGGCCGCGGGCCAATCGGTTTCGGCACCGGGCCAGGCCTGGACAACGTGGTGCAGGGTGAAGCTGCCGGTGCCAACGAGGTCACGCTGTTGCAGCCGAACATGCCGATGCAGCAGGCGGTGATCCCGGCGCAGACCGTTTCGGTGGCCATACCGGCGGTGGAAGGCGATGCCAACGCTTCGGCACCGTCGTCTGGCAACGTGCTGGCCAAGTCTTTTGACAGTTCGGGTGCAGGGACGGCGGCGGATATCTATTCCAGTGACACGCCCAACACCAGCCTCAAGCCGTTCAATGTCACGGTGCCTCCAACCACCGTCAACCTCGGTGGTGGCTCGCTGCCGGTTTCTGTGCAGAACCCCTACCTGGGCATGAACTTCATCATCGCCCTGGAAGGCATCTTCCCGAGCCGTAACTGAGTCAAGGCCGTGCAGGGCACTGCGGGGGCATCTCGGCGCCCCGCGGTGCAACAGGGTTTTCAACAAGGATGCGCCATCGCCTGGCGCAGTGAGAGGATCAACCAGCCCAAGGGCTGAATGAGGTCGGCATGGCATTCTGGAAGCGAAACAAGAAGAACCAAAACCCCAGCGTTTCCATGAGCCGGCCGAGCCTGATTCAGGCCTTGGAACCCCGCATGATGTTCGATGCTTCGGTGGCCGTGGTCGCCGACCAGGGCGCCCAGGCCGCAGAGGCAGCCACTGCCACGGCCACCAGCAAGGACACCGCCACCGCCAGCGATACGGCCAGCACAAAGGACAGCGCCAGCCATGAAAGCGCGCAGCAGGCCGCACCCGCTACGGCGCCGGCTACCCTGGCCGCCGAGCGCTACGAAGTGGTGTTCGTCGACTCCGCCGTCAGTGATTACCAAAAGCTCATCGCCGGCCTGCCCGCCGGGGTCGAGGTGGTGGTGCTGGAGAACGGCAAGGACGGTTTCAAGCAGATCGCTGATTACCTCGACGGCCGTACCGATGTCACGTCCATCGACATCATCAGCCACGGCGACAGCGGCTATGTGTACCTGGCCGGCAACGCCATCTGGGCCAACCAGCTGGCCAGCCATCAGGCCGACCTGGCGCGCATCGGCGCCAGCCTGGCCGAGGGTGGCGACATCCGCTTTTTCGCCTGCAACACCGGCCAGGGCAGTGATGGCCAGCTGTTCGTTGATGAAGTGGCAAGGCTGAGCGGCGCCGATGTAGGCGCGTCTGCCGACTCGACCGGCAACCGCGCCGGCGAGGACTGGGAACTGGAAACCGTCTCCGGCGTGGTCGCTACGGGCGTTGGCGTGCAACGTGGTGACCTGACGGCGTTCAATACGTCGCTGGCGACCATCACGGTAACCGACACCAATGCCTCGTCCGTTCAGGCCAACGGCTTGGTCTCGCTGGCCGAAGCGATCCAGGCCGCCAACACCGACGCCTCGGTGGACGGCTCTGCCGCTGGCAGTGGCAGCGACATCATCGTGTTCCATCAATCGCTGAGTGGCCAGACCATCCGCTGGTCCACCGCTTCGGCCTTGCTGGTCACCAGCAACATCACCATCAACGGTGATGTGGATGGCGACGGCCGAGGCGACATCATCCTCAGTGGCGACGTCAACAACAACGGTGTGCGTGATGCCACCGAGGCGTCGGGGCTGCAGAGCAACAGCGGCGGCGTGCTGACGGTGCGCAACCTTGATTTTCGTGACTTCTCGGGCAACCTCACCGGTGGCGCGATCCGTGCCAACAGTGGTTCGATCACCATTGAAGATTCTAATTTCCAGAACAACGCCGGTGCAGTGATTAACTCGGCGACAACCGTCGGCTCCACGGTAGTGGTGCGCAACACCACCATTCATGACAACAGCGGCAGTATTGTCGGGGGCACCGCGATGTCATCGCTGGTGCGCTTGGGTGGCGCCAACAACCATGTGTTGGAAAACGTGGCCATCTACAACAACACCGGCACCTACGCTGCGACCGGCACCATCGCCGGGGGGGCAGTGATCGTCCTGAACAACGCGGGTGGCTCGGTCAACATCGTCAACAGCACCATTGCCAATAACGTATTTCTGAATACCAGTACCGGAAGCATCACCTCCGCGGGCCTTGGCTGGGTCAATGGCCAGGGCGGCACTATCACGGTGCAGAACTCCATCCTCACCGGCAACACCGTCAACGGTGCTGCGGCCGATGCCGTCACCGGCAGCGGCTACACCAGCATCACCAACCTGATCGGCACCACGGTCAACTTCGTCAATGCTGCCGGGGGTGATTACCGCCTGGCCTCCACGGCCAGCAATGCCATTGACCAAGGCACCAGCAGCGGTGCGCCGGCCACCGACCTGCGCGGTTTCGAGCGGCCTCGCGGTGGCGGTGTGGATATCGGTGCCTACGAGGTACTGTATTCGGCACCACCGGTGGTCGATCTGGACACCGGTACTGGCGGCAACGACAGCACGGTCAACTTTACCGGCACCGCAGTGGCGATCGTGCCGAACATCTCCCTCACCCAGACTGACGGCGACACCCAGGTGAGCGGGGCCTCCCTGTCGCTGAGCGGTGTGGCCGATGGCGCCAACGAAACCTTGTCGCTCAGCGCAGCGCAGATCGCCACGGCTGCCGGGTTCGGCATCACTGTCAGCGGCTCGGGCAGCGCCGTGCTGACCCTCAGCGGTGTCGCCACCCTGGCCCAGTACCGGGCAGTGCTGGCATCGGTGGCCTATGGCAACGCGGCGGCGGCCTATACCACGGGCACCCGCACCGTGACCGTCAGCGTCAACGATGACATGGGCAGCACCACGCGTACCGCTTCGGTGGCCGTGCTGCCGCAGAACAGCGCCCCGGTGATCGGTAACCTCAATGGCGACAGCGCGGTATTCACCCAAGGCAACGGCGCGATACTGCTCGACGCGGGTAGCAATGCCACGGTCAGCGACAGCGACTCGGCTGATTTTGGCGGTGGCAACCTTACCGCTTCGATCAGCGCCAACGGCGTAGCCGGCGAAGACACCCTGGGTATCCGCAGCGTGGGTACCGGCGCCGGGCAGATCAGCCTCAGTGGCAATACCGTGAGTTACGGCGGCGTGGCCATCGGCACCGTGGCCGGCGGCACAGGCGGCGCCAGCCTGGTGGTGACCTTCAACGCCAATGCCACCGCCGCGGCGGTACAGGCGCTGGTGCGCAGTATCACGTATGACAACGGCAATGCCGGCAATGGCATCGGCCAGGCCAGCCGGGCGGTTTCGCTAACCGTCAGCGACGGCGATGGCGCTACCTCCGGTACCGCCACGGTGCAGGTAACTGTCCGCGAGACAGTGCCGCCCACCGCTACCATCAGCCTCAGTGACACCGCACTGAGAGTCGGTGACACAGCGACCGTGACCTTCACCTTCAGCGAAGCCGTGACGGGTTTCAGCAATGCTGACCTCACGGTGGTGGGCGGTACCCTGTCGGCAGTGAGCAGCAGTGATGGTGGCCTCACCTGGACGGCTACCTTCACCCCGAGCACCAACATCACCGTCGCCAGTGCGGCGATCACCCTGAACAATACCGGCGTCGCTGACCTGGCGGGCAATGCTGGCAGTGGCACCACCGTGTCGCCGAGCTACAGCATCGATACCCAGCGCCCTACCGCCACCATCGTCGTCGCAGACAATGCCTTGCGCGCGGGCGAAACCAGCCTGGTGACCATCACCTTCAGCGAGGCGGTAAGCGGCTTCACCGCTGCTGACCTGAGCGTGGCCAACGGCACTGTGAGCACGCTCAGCAGCAGTGATGGCGGCATCACCTGGACAGCGACTTTCACGCCGACCAGCAACGTAACCGATGCCACCAACCTCATTACCCTGGACAACACCGGGGTCACTGACAGTGCTGGCAACGCTGGCACCGGCACCACCAACTCGAACAACTACAGCGTCGATACCCAACGCCCGGTAGCGACAATCGTGGTCGCCGACACTGCCTTGAGCATTGGCGAAACCAGCCTGGTGACCATCACCTTCAGCGAGGCGGTGAGCGGCTTCAGCAATGCCGACCTGACCGTGGCCAACGGCACCCTGAGTGCGGTGAGCAGCAGCGATGGCGGCATCACCTGGACCGCCACCTTCACGCCCACCAGCAATGTCACCGACGCCACTAACCTGATCAGCCTGGATAACACCGGCGTGACCGACGCTGCCGGCAACACCGGTACCGGCACCACCGACTCCAATAATTACGCGATCGACACCGTGCGGCCGGTCGCGGCCATCGTGGTCGCCGACAGCAACCTGGCCATTGGCGAAACCAGCACCGTCACCATCACTTTCAACGAACCCGTCACCGGCCTGACCCTGGCCGACTTCACGGTACAGAACGGCACGCTCAGCGGCCTGAGCACCAGCGACAACATCACCTGGACCGCCATCTTCACGCCCGCTGCCAATGTCACCGATGCCAGCAACCTGATCACCTTGGACAATACCGGCGTGGTCGACACGGCTGGCAACGCCGGCACCGGCAGTACCGGCTCGAACAACTACGCCATCGACACCCAGCGGCCAACTGCAGCCATCGTGATGGCCGACACCACGCTGACCGTGGGTGAAAGCACCACGGTGACCATCACCTTCAGCGAAGCGGTGTCCGGCTTGACCCTGGCCGACCTGTCGGCGCCGAACGGCACCCTGAGCGGGCTGACCAGCAGCGACGGCGGCATCACCTGGACGGCCATCTTCACGCCGTCGATCAACGTGCAGGACGCCACCAATGTCATCACCCTGGCCAACAACGGCGTGACCGACCTGGCCGGCAATGCTGGCAGCGGCACCACCGACTCGAGCAACTACGCGGTCAGCACCCTGCAACCCACGGCGACGATCGTGGTCAGCGATTCGGCCCTGCGTATCGGTGAGACCAGCCTGGTCACCATCACCTTCAGTGAGGCGGTAGTCGACTTCACCCCTGCTGACCTGACCGTGGCCAACGGCACCCTGAGCGGGCTCTCCAGCAGCGACGGCGGGATCACCTGGACCGCCACCTTCACGCCCGCCAGCAATGTCACCGATACCTCCAACCTGATCACCCTCGACAACAGCGGTGTGGTGGGCCAGAGCAGTGGCAACGCGGGCTTCGGCACCACCGATTCGAACAACTACGCCATCGACACCCAGCGCCCGACCGCAACCATTGTGGTGGCCGAAAGCCAACTGGCGATTGGCGAGACGTCGCTGGTGACCTTCACCTTCAGCGAGGCGGTGGTCGGCTTCACCAATGCCGACCTGACCGTGAGCAACGGCACCCTGAGCGCGGTTGCCAGTTCAGACGGCGGCATCACCTGGACCGCCCTCTTCACGCCCACCAGCAATGTCACCGACGCCAGCAACCTGATCACCCTGGACAACACCGGCGTGGCGGACCTGGCGGGCAACGCCGGCACCGGCAGCACCGACTCGAACAATTACGCCATCGACAGCCTGCGCCCGACCGCCACCATCGTGGTCGCCGACAGCAACCTGACCCTCGGCGAAACCAGCCAGGTGACCATCACCTTCAGCGAAGCGGTGACGGGCTTCACCAATGCCGACCTGACGGTTGCCAATGGCAGCTTGACCGCGGTTTCCAGTACCGACGGCGGCATCACCTGGACAGCCACCTTCACCCCGGCCGTGGGTGTGCGGGACGCCACCAATGTCATCACCCTGGCCAACACAGGCATCGCCGACCTGGCCGGCAACCTTGGCACCGGCACCACTTCTTCGAGCAACTACTCGGTCGACACCATCGTCCCTACCGCCACCATCGTGGTGGCCGACACTGCCTTGAGCATTGGCGAAACCAGCCTGGTGACCATCACCTTCAGCGAGGCGGTGAGCGGCTTCAGCAATGCCGACCTGACCGTGGCCAACGGTACCCTGAGTGCGGTGAGCAGCAGCGATGGCGGCGTCACCTGGACCGCCACCTTCACCCCCACCAGCAATGTCACCGACGCCAGCAACCTGATCAGCCTGGACAATACCGGCGTGGCCGGCCAGAGCGGCAACGCCGGTGTCGGCACCACCGATTCGAACAACTACGCCATCGACACCCAGCGCCCGACAGCCACCATCGTGGTGGCCGACAGCCAACTGGCGATTGGCGAGACGTCGCTGGTGACCATCACCTTCAGCGAGCCGGTGGTCGGCTTCAGCTTGGCCGACCTGAGCGTGGCCAACGGTACCCTCAGCGGGCTCGCCAGCAGCGACGGTGGCCTGACCTGGACGGCGACCTTGACACCCTCATCCGGCATCAGCGACACCAGCAACCTGATCACCCTGGACAACACCGGCGTGGCGGACCTGGCGGGCAACGCAGGGGCCGGCAGCACCGACTCGAACAATTACGCCATCGACAGCCTGCGCCCGACCGCCACCATCGTGGTCGCCGACAGCAACCTGACCGCGGGCGAAACCAGCCAGGTGACCATCATCTTCAGCGAAGCGGTGACAGGCTTCACCAATGCCGACCTGACGGTTGCCAATGGCACCTTGAGCGCGGTTTCCAGCACCGACGGCGGCATCACCTGGACAGCCACCTTCACCCCGGCCGTGGGTGTACGGGACGCCACCAATGTCATCACCCTGGCCAACACGGGCATCGCCGACCTGGCCGGCAACCTTGGCAGCGGCACCACGTCCTCAGGCAACTACGCGGTCGACACCATTGTGCCCACCGCCACCATCGTGGTGGCCGACAATGCGTTGCGGGCGGGCGAGTCCAGCCTGGTGACCATCACGTTCAGCGAAGCGGTCAGCGGGTTTACCTTGGCTGACATGAGCGCGGCCAATGGCGTGCTGAGCAACCTGAGCAGCCAGGACGGTGGCATCACTTGGACCGCGACCCTGACACCGACCAGCAATGTCGAAGACACCAGCAACCTCGTGTCTCTGGACAACAGCGGGGTAGTTGCCACGGCCTCTGGCAACGCCGGTGTGGGCAGCAGTATTTCCAACAACTACGCCATCGACACCCGCGTCCCCAGCGTGACCAGTGTCGGTGGGCCGGCCGGCGTTTCCTACAACGCCGGCGACGCGCTGGTGTTCGTGGTCAATGCCAGTGAAGCCGTGCAGGTGGCCGGTTCGCCACGCCTGGTGCTGGACGTTGGCGGGCGCACGGTGTTCGCCGAATTGATAGCCGGTGCTGGCACGCCGACCCTGGTGTTCCAGTACATCGTCCAGGCCGGCGACAATGACAGCGATGGCATCCGCGTGACCGGCCTGTCGGCCAACGGCGCCACCCTGAGCGATGCCCAGGGTAATGCCATGAACCTGGCCTTGAATGGCATCGCCGACACGAGCGCGGTGCTGGTCGATACACAGGCACCGGCAGCTGTCGGCATCGTCACCCTCGACCCATCCCCGAGCAACGCCCAGAGCGTTCGCTTCACCGTCACCTTCAGCGAACGCGTCAACGGCGTTGACCTGGCCGACTTCAGCCTGGTCGCCAGCGGTACCGCCAGCGCGACGCTCAGCGGCCTGCGGCAGATAAGCGATGGTGTGTACGAGATCACCGCCAGCGGTGTCAGCGGCAGCGGTACCCTGGGCTTGAACTTGAAGGCTGCAGGCACCGCCATCAGCGATGTGGCCGGCAACGTGCTCACGGGCGGCCTGACCGGCGCGGTGTACACCGTCGACCATGACGCCCCCACGGTGACTAGCGTCAGCGTGCCGGTGGGCGTGCATTACAACACCGGCGATACCCTGACCTTCGTGGTGGATACCAGCGAAGCGGTGATTGTCGACGGCGCACCGCAGCTGGCACTGGATGTGGGCGGGCGTACGGTGTACGCCGATTTCGTCGCAGGCTCCGGCACGCCGACGCTGGTGTTCCAGTACCGCATCCAGGCTGGCGACAACGATGCCGACGGCATCCAGGTTGTGGGGCTGGCCGCCAATGGCGCGACCTTGCACGACGCTGCCGGCAATGCCTTGCAGCCAGGGCTGGGGACGGTTGGCGACAGCACGGGCGTCATCGTCGATACCCGCTTGCCGAGCGTCGAGTCGATCGTGCCGATGCCTGCCAATGGCAGCGGTAGCCAGGGCTTTATCGTGACCTTCAGTGAAGCGGTTCGCGGTGTCGATTTGAGCGACTTCCAACTGGTAGCGAGCGGCAACGCCAGCGGCACCCTGCAATCACTGGTGCAGATCGACAGCCGCACCTGGCAGGTGAATGCCGTGGGGGTTGCCGGCAGCGGCAGCCTGGCCTTGGCCTTGAACAACAGCGGCACGGGTATCAGTGACATGGCGGGCAACGGGCTGGAGGGCGGTTTCGTCGGCCAGGGCAGTGCGCTGCAGAGCACGGGCGCTGACACGCAGTTCCTGGCCTACCCGGCCGCGCCGCCAAGCCTCGCCGGCCAGCCACTGCCCCTGCCCGGCACAGCTGCGCCAGCGTTCTCGGCGTTCCAGTCACCTCTGCTGCCAGTACCGTTGTTCGAAGTGCCGAGTGTTGGCGGTGGGCTGCCGCCGCTAGGCAGCATCTTTATCCGCGAGGGTGCCCTGGCGCCCAGCTACCTTGCCCAGGTGTTCGCAGGGCAGCAGGGCGGCTCCGCCATCGGCAACGGCAGCGGCAGCGGTTTCCTCGGCTTTGGCGGTGGAGATGCCAGCGTGTTCGGCGCCAGCAGCCTGGCCAATATTTTCGACAAGACGCTGCCGGACGACGGCGGCCAGTATGAGCTCAGTGGCGGCAACCCGTGGCGCCAGGGCGGCGAGGACCAGGCCGGTGCGCCGACGCTGGGGCAGCAGTTGCAAGCTTTCAAGGAGGGCGAGCAGCGCCAGGTCAGGGAGCTGGCGCTGGCGCTCGGACAGATCAAGGCACCCATGCCCGAGGCGTGAGCCAGAGCCATGGCGGATAACAACACAATGGATATCAAAAAGCAGTACCAGGGGGCGGTGGGGATGAGCAAGGCATCAAGGATATTTGCGATCAGCATGTTGGCACTGGCGGTGACAGGTTGTGCCGTGAAGACTCAGCCGATCGAGCGCAGCGTCAGCGAACAGCGCGCGCGTGACGACCTGGCCAGCATGTTCAAGGGCCAGGAGGCACTGCAAGGTCCGCTGACCCTGCACCAGGCAATGGCCCGCGCGGTCAAGTACAACCTGGAAGCACGGCTGAAGGTGATGGAAGAAGCCCTGGCCCAGCGCCAGGTCGACCTGGCCACGTTCGACATGCTGCCACGCATGGCGATGTCGGCAGGCTATGCCGGGCGCAGCAACACCAGCGCCGCCAGCAGCCGCAGCGTGCTGACCAACACCCAGTCGCTGGAACCCTCCACCTCCCAGGACCGCGACCGCGACGTGGCGGACCTGACCATGGTGTGGAACGTGCTGGACTTCGGCGTCAGCTATGTCAGCGCCAAACAGCAGGGCGACCAGCGCCTGATCGTGCAGGAACGCCGGCGCAAGGTGGTGCAGACCATCATCCAGGACGTGCGCTCGGCCTACTGGCGGGCGGTGGCTGCCGAGCGCCTGCTCAAGCAGATCGACGCCTTGATGGTGCGGGTGGACCAGGCACGTGACAACAGCCAGCGCATGGGCGAACAGCGCATCGGCGACCAGATCCAGGCCCTCAACTACCAGCGCTCGCTGATCGAAGCCACCCGCCAGCTGGAGGAACAGCGCCGCGCCCTGTCGCTGGCCAAGACCGAGCTCGGCGCGCTGATCAACCTGCCGCCGGGCACCGACCTGACCTTGGCCGCCAGCGACGACTACAGCGTGCCCGAACTCAAGGTCGGGCTGGACAGCCTTGAGCAGCAAGCCCTGGCCTCACGCCCGGAACTGCGCGAGCAGGACTACCAGGCACGCATCAGCGCCGCCGAGGTGCGCAAGTCGATGCTGCGCATGTTGCCGGGCCTGGAGTTCTCCGCTGGCGGCCATTACGACAGCAACAGCTTCCTGACCAACCAGCACTGGGCCGACTACGGCGTGAAGGTCACCTGGAACCTGTTCAACGTGTTGTCCGGCCCAGCGTCGATCGATGTGGCCAAGGCAGGTGAGCAGGTGGTCGAGGCACGCCGCCAAGCCATGTCGATGGCCATCCTGGCCCAGCTGTACGTGGCCAACGCCAACTACAGCGAAGCACGTCGCCAGTTCGCCACCAGCCAGCAGATGGTCGCCCTCGATCAACAGATCGTCGAACAGCTGCGTAACCGCCATCAGGCCCAAGGCATTGGCGAGCTGGAACTGATCCAGGGTGAGCTCAACGCCTTGCAGGCAGACCTGCGCCGCGACCTGGCCTACGCCGAGCTGCGCAACAGCTACGGCCAGCTGTTCGCCAGCGCCGGCCTTGACCCGCTGCCGGCAACCCTGCCGTCCGACAAACTGTCCGACATCGCCCAGGCGCTGGGCAACAGCGAGGCCCGCTGGCAGCGAGGCGAGATCACGCCGGGGTCGTGAGCCCTTGGGGGGCCAGGACCTGCTCAAGGACATAATCCAGCAGCAGGTCCTGCGCCCTTTGCAGTGTGGTGCCAGCGGTATCCAATACCAGCTCGGGGTGCTGCGGCGCTTCATAGGGGGCATCGATGCCTGTGAAACCCTTGAGCTCGCCAGCCCGTGCCCGGCGGTACAGGCCCTTGGGGTCGCGCGCTTCGCAGGTGGCCAGGTCTGCTTTGACATGCACTTCATGGAACCCGGTTTTGCACGCCCGGCGCGCCGCTGCGCGGTCGGCGCGGTAGGGGGAAATGAGCGCGGTGATGCAGATTAGGCCGGCATCGGCGAATAGTGCGGCTACCTCGGCGGTACGGCGGTTGTTTTCATGGCGGTCAGCGGGGGAGAAGCCAAGGTCGGCGTTTAGGCTGTGGCGCAGGGCGTCGCCGTCGAGAACGTAGGAGGGGTGGCCTAATTGGTTTAGGCGTAGGGCCAGGGCGTTTGCCAGGGAGGATTTGCCTGCGCCGGAGAGGCCGGTTAGCCAGATTACTGCGCCGGGGTGGTGGGGGGCGCTTCCTGCGTTGGGCACGGATGGTTCTCCTATGGGGAGGGCGGGGGTGGGGGCTTGGATGGTTAGGATAGCTGGGGATGGGGAGTGGGAATACGCCAAATGCTGAGGCTCGAACACAAACATGGATCGCGGGTAATCCAAAAAGACGTGCGTCGGCGTTTAACTTTAATCATTTGGGCCGGGGTAGTTTGAAAAGAATCGGTATTTACTACCTAATATTTTCTGGATCAGCCAGGTGGGAATACCATTGCGGAAGCTAATAGATTAACAGTTCCGGTATTCAATCAACACCGGAACATGGGTAGACATGCGGGCAGGATCAATTCGGTTTGGCTACCGTCGCGTCATCCTTGCTTAATACCGGAGCGGCTACATGCACCTTCGCCTCGGACAACGCAATACAGCGGTATGCGTAGCTGCCGATCTCTTTTAAAGCGATATTTCGGTAGCTAGCGGGACAGATCAACAACGTATCGCCGAAGCGGAACTGACGAAACGCCCTGACGCTGTACAAACCATTCGGCCCCTCGTAGCTCTCCAGTTGCCACGGGGCGCTATTGAATACCTCCTTCGGATAATCCTTTTCGTTCAACACATAACTCAGCTCGGTATTGTCCCTGATTTTGATCAGATTGGCGGCGGAATAGACCCACAGGTCCAAGAGGGCCGGCAACAATATGGTATTGACGAAGATGCACCCGAGCAGCACCTTTGCAGCTCGGCCGATGCGCTTCATCGCATCGCCGTTTGTCGTATAAAAGACGAGGACTGGCGCTAGGTAGAGGCACATTATCAATAAGCAGAGAGCGATAGCCCCGACTGCCTCTTCGTCGCTCTCTCCCCCTCGCCACGTCATGATGGCTAGCTGGGCGGGCATGACTCCACTCACCGAAGTAAACGCTAGCAGCGTACCTAGCCAGCCAACGAGGGATGTGTAATAGAGTTTGCGATGCCAGGATTTGCGGGGAGGATGCGGCAGCTCCAGTACTTTGTTGCGCAGGGGCGCGTCGAGGAGAAGCAGAACTATCACGGCGCAAGTGGCAGCGATTACGACGATAGGGAAGAAGTAGCCTGGGGCTATGGTGTAACCAAACAGGGCCCCCAGTAGGTTGAGCGATAGCAGCAGGTAGCCCACGCCTACGATGAGGCCAAAGCGAAAGGCGAGCCTCTTTTCAAGCGCTCTGTCAACGCTGCACACAGACATGCTCAACGTGAAGACCAAAGATGGCACCGATACGATAAGCAGCAGCGACGCGAGTATCAGCAGGCTGAAGAATAACCAGGCGACGAGGTTGGAGGGGTTACCTAACGAACTCAGGATTAACTCGGGGTGGTGGATTACCCAGAGGTATTTTGTAAGGAGTGAGATTGAAATAAGCGTTGAAACTACCGGCAGCCACCATTTGATATCGGCGAGGAGTTTAAATAGTGCTTGCCGGGGGCTGCTGGAGGCGGAAGGGTCGGGCGCTGACGCGGGGGATTGGCTTTGCGGGATGGTTGTGGGGGGAGATACGGCTGTCATGAGCGAGCTTTCTTCCTTGAGTGCAGTTTCGTGGTTACGCGATGCAACGAGCGCGTTGAATCAATCATAGAGCCAAGGTTCCAGCATGTTCAAGTTGGCGATCACGACCTGCTGCGCTTCTGGCTTATGGTCCAGGTGCTTAGGGTCGATCTGATAGCGTTGCAGCATACTTGACCAACGCTTGCCGGCTCGGGATACGGGTCAGTGCAGCGTTTGCGGATCAGCGGGTTTCTGGATTTGGATCAACGCCGCTTCGAGCAATCTAAGTGGCGTCTCGAGCTCGTGTATTGAGGTCATGATTAATAACAATACAGGTGACTGGGGTTGCATCAGCATTGCCTGCTGGGCGACGACTTCGGCGCACAAGGCGTAGTCAGCGGTCATCAGTGTCTTCCAGGGAATGGAGGAGGTGGGGTGGGTCGGGGACCATTTTCAGCATGGTTGAGGCCACAACCCTTTGTTTTCAAACAGAAGGGTGGCAGCTGTACCTGGGTTGACAGACCGGTGAACAGACCAAAACCGGCGCACGCGAGGTGCCCCAGGCACAGCTGCCAAAGCGGCGAAGCCATGTGGTTAGTTCAGGGCGACCTGTCAAAGCCGATCGTTGCTTGGCAACGACAAACCGACACTAGTGCCTTGCCTGGAACACCACAATGGCTGGGAGTATCTTTGGGAAATGCCCTACACGAAAGGGGTTACATCTGATTTTGACCGTGACAGCGTGTTTCGAATTGGCAGATAGCAGGCACAATAAAAGACGCTCGGGCGGCGTGCCCTTCTTTCGGATTTGGTGGGCCGATGTAATCTGAAACCAGTCGGTATCTATCTGTTTTGGCTAGTAAATAATTGTTTGGTCAACTTGCTTGGAATACCAGTTGGAACGCTGCATGGCCTGGATTCCGATGGACGGTGCTTTTTGAGAACCGCCCCCAAAACCGAATCGGGGCCGAATCTATCAAGCAATGCTCGAGTTGTAGATTGTTGCCCCTGCGCTCGCAGGTACAGGGGCTCCTAGCAAACGATACCGTCAATGATTGCTGTGTTGGCTAAGCCGACTCTCGAAGTATTGCGCCGTCTCTTTGTCGGTGCAGTACAGATAGCAACCCTTCATCCCGCGAGTCATCAGGGTTCGGTACGTATTTTTGATGATGAGGTCTGTTTCACTTTTCGCGAGGGTAGGTTGCTCTTTCATCATTTTTTTCCAGCCACGAATCGACTTATCGTGCTTGTCGCGCTCCTCCGGGGATGTCACTACCTGACCGTCACGTACGACTAGGTCTGGCCCGATGATGACCCCGATGTAGTCGACTTCCAAACCTTGGCAGGTATGAATGCAGCCAACCTGCTCGATGGAGTTCTCAGCGATAATCCACAGGCTGCCATCCTGATCCAGGTTCCATTGGCGTTTGTAGTCACCAATGACGATATCGGCGGCGGCGGAGTCTTTCTTGCTCAACCAAGGCCAGCAATAGCCCGCGACCACACGAGCTTTGTTTCCGTGGTTTTTCTCGCTGATTGCTTCATGCATCGCCTGAGGTGAGTCGAACACCTTAAATTCGTACTCTTGGGTTTCAAGCGTTGGATTTGCCGTCGATCGAATGCCTAGCGTGTCATCCAGCCATGCCAGGTAACCGTCAGAACCACTGCAGCGAAACTGCGAAGACAACACATATTCTTCAACCATAGCGCCCTTGGCTTTTGCAAAGGCGCGTATCGCCTGCTTGCTGCCGATATCGCTCAAGGTTACTCGCTGGTCTTCATCAATCAAGAAAATGGAGCATTTCGCTGAGTCAATCAGCTCCTTGATCTGGTTTTCCCCAAGGTTTCCATAAAGCCCGCTTTTCTCATTCAGCCGATGAGCTTCGTCCACGATAAGCGCATCGAATGTGTTCGGCTCAGTGTCGATGAATGCCCCAGAGCCTGAAAAGAAATTTGAGAAATGGCTGCGCTTGATGGTGCCAACCAGTTTGCTTTCGTAGACCTTGCGTGGGGCAGCATTCTTGGAGACGTATCTGCTCATCAGCTTCAACTCGGTAAGCTTCACCAGCAGATTGATAGCCAGGACAGTCTTCCCGGTGCCCGGTCCACCTTCGATGATCATCACCTTGGGTGCTTGGTCCGAGGCCTCGCTTGCCGCCGCGAGCGCCGACTCAAAAATTGCTTTCTGATCGTCAATCAATACGAACTCGGGTTTGCCTTTCATCAACCCCGCCAGGGCTTCGGCTAGCGCCTTGGACGGGCGAATTTTTCCTTCGGACAGCTCGTAAAGAATCTCTTTGTTGTCACCATGACTTATATGCTTCTTCAGAAAGGTTCTGAGTTTACTGAGCTCTTCCGGGCCTTTCAGAAACAGCGGAGCCTTGCTGATGTGGGGCTCGTAGTGATCTGAGTCTATGACGCCGTCGCTGACGTAGTTATGGAGGTAGGCGCACGGGCGGATTTCGATGCTTTTGTCGTACACCGCCTCGTTGAAGCCTTCCAGCAGCGCTGCATAGGACCATACCTGATAGGACGGGTGAATGGTCTCAACTAGGCCGCCACCCAATGCCGTTTTGACGATGGCATCCTTGGTTGTGGCGTTGGCCTTACTCCATTGCTTCAGCTCGATCAGCACGGCCTTTTTTGCCTGGTTTTCGTCGCGACCGGTGAGCAGAAAGTCGATTCGCTTCGACGACTGCGGAATGTGCAACTCAATGGCCAGGCCTGCATCGCTCGGGAGCCCCTCATCTCTAAGGACCTTGGCCATGTACGTCAGGGACCCTTGCCACGACCGGATTTCCGAGGAGCCTACGTTCTTGCCGGTAGCGTCCTTGTAATGCCTGAGGATCACCTCCTCAATGTCATCGTTATCATTGTCTTTAAGAAATTGCTGTTTGGTCGCAGCGTAAACGATCACGGGTTGTCCTTAGGTACGTGTTGGTCAGAGTCGGTCGTACTTTTTGCTGCTGCTTCTGGCTTTATCCACGGGGTACTTCTGGCCATTCGAGGCGAGTTTCCGTGTCACCGCCTCGTTGAGGTCAACGCCGAGTACGCTGCTCAGGCGAACCAGGTACATCAGCACGTCCGCCAGTTCGTCTTTGACGGCTTGGCCAATTTCGGGATCTGTTGCGGCGGCTATCGAGTCGGCATCGCTCATCCATTGGAAAATCTCGCACAGCTCGCCTACCTCTCCGGTGAGAGCAAGGATGAGATTTTTGGGAGAGTGGAACTGCTGCCAGTCGCGATCATCTGCGAAACGCTGGAGCGATGCGGCGAGCTTCGTTGTGTCAACCAGTGGCGTGGATGATCTGTCTGAGTCACTCACGGGACTATCTCTTGGGTATCAGCGAGGGGCCGAAGGCATGTAGGAAGTCAGGTTTAGCATTGTAAGGCCTTTCGCTTTTTACGCAGGCTCTTTGTTTTTCTCTCGCTCACTGCCCGCCAGCGAACTGCTTGCCTGCATCCGTTATGTCATTTGAAAAGCGCATGAGTCGCCTTAAGCGATTTTCCAGTGCCTAGCGACAGCCTGCGCCGTTTCAGGCCTGGCAATTGTCATGAGGGGGATTGCCGCAAAGGATTGTGCGATCAGGACCAAGGCAGTGTTAAAAGCGCCCATCTCTTTCCACAGAGAGACGGACGCAGTTGGCGTAATAGCTGGCCTAGCGAGGGGGTTGCTGCAGGGCAGCGCTGTACTGTTTAGCGGGCGCATGATGGCCATTGGGTTTGAGAGCATCCAACCCCGAGGAGGTCACCAAGTGTGCTATCGAATACTGATCGCTCTTGGAAGAACCACCGTATGGAGTAGGTTTGGTCTTGTCGACTTTGACCACTTTGGTACCACCATTGGGAGCGCTTGTATCGGTCCGTTACTGGTAGTGGAAAACATGTAGGCCAACTTGAACAAACTAGCTTCTACCACGGGAGCGCGCTTGGCCGGCTCAGGGTTGCATTCAAGTCTTCATCATGCCCAATTCGGCATCATCGAGCAGAGCTTTTGCCAGGGCGCAGAGGTAGTGCGATGCCCAGAGCAACTGCGGTTTGTCTTCCATCAGCCCGTCAATACTCAGGTCGCGCGCATAGCCCATCAGTTCCGAGGCCTGCTCGCGGGCGGCCTGGCATGGGATGCCGGCTTCGATGCGGAAAAGGGCGTGGGTCTGGTTTTCGCCTTGGAAGAAGGTGGTTTTGCCGACGGTGAATTTGGTTTCTTCGGTGGTCACTGTTTGATCTCCCTGAAGTCGTAGTTGCCTGGCCTGGCCCTATCGCCGGCAAGCCGGGCGCCTACCAGTGCATCGCTGTGCGGCAGAGCCAGGCCAGACAGGTCATGATGCGGGTCAGTGCAGCGTTTGCGGATCAGCGGGTTTCTGGATCTGGATCAGCGCCGCTTCGAGCAATTTGCGTAGCGTCTCGAGCTCGTGCATTGAGGTCATGATCAATAACGATACAGGTGACTTGGGCTGCATCAGCATTGCCTGCTGGGCGACGACTTCGGCGCACAGGGCGTAGTCGGCGGCCATCATCAGCGTGTCTTCCAGGGAGTGGAGGAGGTGGGGTGGATCGGGGACTATCTTCAACATGATTGCTTCCATTTCAGGGCCGTCACCGTCTGCTGTCAAACAGAGGGTGGCAGCTGTACGCGGGTTGACAGACCGGCGGAAACAACAAGTTCCGGCGCACGCAAGCGTGCCCGCACGTACAGCCGCCATAACGACGAGCCGTTTTGTTGTTTACCGTCGCGACCTGTCAAAGTCATGCCGTTGATGTGCAACGACGCACCGAGACTAAGACCCTGAAAAAGCGTCCGCAACGGAAAACAGGGTTGGAGAGTATCTTTGGGAAATGGACTACGGGAAAGGGGATAAATCTGACTTTTTCGCTGCATTTCGAAACGATCTGTAACGTCAAGCAGGTGTAATCAGTTAATTCAGGCACAAAAAAAGACGCCCGAGGGCGTCTTCTTTTTAGGATTTGGTGGAGCCGGGGGGATTTGAACCCCCGTCCGCCAGTACTCCGCTGTCGGTACTACATGCTTAGCCGTGTCTATTGAGTTAATCCGCAGCCGCCCGACGGGCAGGGTGCTTTGGACGAGTTGGGTAAGTTTTAGTCGCTTTGCCCCCAACGTGCTACACGACGATCCTGTTCTGTATGACAATCATTTCGGGTTTACAGGCATCCCCTGATGATTGCTGGAGCCGAAGCTACCAGGAGAGCGGGCTCAGCTGCTTACGCAGCGAGAGCGTAACCCTCGTAGTTTTCGTCATTGGCAACTATAGAAAGTTGCAACAGTGGATTTACGAGTTCTGTTACCAACTCGGCATGCACCTAGAGTTTCGCTACCGGCGTCGAATCCTAATCGGCCCCACACTCAGCTCTAGCTGACGTACCTTTCGGCACGTGCCGCTGAGTATACGCCTTTGCGCGGGCGGCGTCGACAACGGCTTCTTGCCGCCCGCTCAAAGCTTAGCTACCGCTGCCACCGGCCGTGCCGCTGCCCTTGTCGGTTTTCTCCAGGCGCTGCAGCACTTTGGTGGAAATGGCGATGCATTCTTTGGTGTCGCCCGCTGCCTGCGCGGCCTTGGCCTTGTCGACGTGTTCGGTAACGGCCTTGTCCAGGCCTTCGGAAGTGGCGCCAGCGGTGGCCATGGCATCATCGATTTTCTGCAGGTTGAGGGTGCAGAGGTCGTCAGCAGCGAACACCGGTGAAGCCAGGAGGGTAGCGGCCGCGAAGAGGGCCGAAAGCGCGGTACCTTTCATGGGTGTCTCCTTGAAGGCCTCTGGGAGGTGGGCCTGTAAGGATGGACTGCTGGGGTTTGCCGAGGGTTCAATCGGTGTGCTGGCTTGGCGACATGATGGTGTGTGGCGGGGTGTTTCCGCTGAATGGGCCGCGGAGCGGCCCGGGTGGCATCAGTGGGATTTGTTCAGGCCAAGCTCGATGTCGTCGATCAAGGCCTTGGCCATTTCGCTCAGGATGCGCGCTGCGCTGCCGGCCTTGCGGTCGTTTTCCATTTCGGCTTCGGTGGTGAGGTGGCGGATGCAGCCGAGCAGTACTGAGAGCTGGCTGAAGGCGTGCTCGAAAGGCACGCCCGGTTGCAGGCGAAACAGGTCGAATGTTTCCCTGCCGGCGGTGGTGACATCTTTCAATGCGTCATTCATTGAATCACCTCGGCCTTTGCGCGTTGTAGAGGCCAGTCAAGGCATGCTCGATCAGGGCTCTGGATGTTTCGCAGGCGTGCTCGGCGTTGCTGAGCATGCACAGGCCCGGTTCACCGGCGTGGGTGCGGCAGTGTTCGTCGATGGTTTCGGCGACGCCGCGCAGCAGTTCGCTGGCGTGGGCCAGGGCGTCTGGAGGGGGCATGTCGGTGTGGATGGAGAAATACGGGTTGGTGAGGAGTTTGGAGCGGGGTGGGTCGGGTACGATTTTTTTCATGGTGCAGATCCCAGTTTGATTACTCAACAGGCGCTGCTACACGATCCTTTCTCACGGGATTGGGTGGCAGCCATGCGTGGGGTGAGAAACCGGTAAACATGGGAAATCCGGCCAGACCGAGGTCTGCCCACGCAGGGCCGCCATTACGAGGCTGCTGTCATGTTTACGGGGTTCTCACACCCTGTCGTTCGAAAACGACCCAGGGAAGTTAGCCCCGATGGTTGTGAGCCACAACGGCGAAACGGCAGCGGCGGTCGTAGGATAAATCCCAAAGCGTTTAATCCAGAAGCATTTGGTTGCAGGTTAGGAAATGTCTTACGGGTGGAGGGCTTAGGTGAGGGCTGTGCCCTCGATCGCCGGCAATTGGGCCGCGGAGCGGCCCGGGTGGCATCAGTGAGATTTGTTCAGCCCAAGCTCGATGTCGTCGATCAGTGCCTTGGCCATTTCGCTCAGGATGCGCGCCGCGCTGCCGGCCTTGCGGTCGTTTTCCATCTCGGCTTCGGTGGTGAGGTGGCGGATGCAGCCGAGCAGTACTGATAACTGGCTGAAGGCGTGTTCGAAAGGCACGCCCGGTTGCAGGCGAAACAGGTCGAAGGTTTCCCTGCCGGCGGTGGTGACATTTTTCAATGCGTCATTCATTGAATCACCTCGGCCTTTGCGCGTTGTAGAGGCCAGTCAAGGCGTGCTCGATCAGGGCTCTGGACGTCTCGCAGGCGTGCTCGGCGTTGCTGAGCATGCACAGGCCCGGTTCGCCGGCGTGGGTGCGGCAATGTTCGTCGATGGTTTCGGCGATGCCGCGCAGCAGTTCGCTGGCGTGGGCCAGGGCGTCTGGAGGGGGCATGTCGGTGTGGATGGAGAAGTATGGGTTGGTGAGGAGTTTGGAGCGAGGTGGGTCGGGTACGATTTTTTTCATGGTGCAGATCCGATCGTGGCTGGATTTGAGCTGCCCTTCGTCTTCCTCTCACAGAATAGGGTGGCAGCCGAACGCGGGGTGAGAGACCGGCAAAGATCGGCACAAGCCAGCCAGGCCGAAGCCTGCCCGCGTTGCGGCTGCCATAGCAGTACTGCCGAAATTTGCGGGCTCTCACACCCAAATCGTCAAAGATGACGACCCAGGGAAGTTAGCCCTGATGGTTGTGAGCAACAACAGCGAAACGGCAGCGGCGGTCGTAGGATAAATCCCAAAGCATTTAATCCAGAAGCATTTGGTTGCAGGTTAGGAAATGTCTTACGGGTGGAGGGCTTGGGCGAGGGCTGCGCCCTCGATCGCCGGCAAGCCGGCTCCCACCTGGATCGCGCCGGCTTTTAGAGGTTGAGCAAGACAGTTGCTACAACCGGGGTGGGGTTTGCCGGCGAATCAGCGGGCAGGTCAGAGGGTGCGGGGGCGGGTGACGCGGTCTACCAGGTAGACCAGCCCGTGGTAATCGATACCGCTGTGGCTGGACAGCCCGATCTCGCAGGTTCGGCTGGTGGAAATCCCTTCGCTGCAATGCTGCACCGCGTCCTTCAGGCTGCGCAGTGAGTGGGCATTCAGCTCGGGTGTGGTAAAGCCTTTGTCACCGGCAAAACCGCAACAGTGAATCCCTTCCGGGATCACCACCTGCGTGCTGCAGCGCCGTGCCAGGTCGATCAGAGCCTGGCTTTCACCCAGTTGCTGGGTGCTGCAGGTCACGTGCACGGCCACCGGCTCGTCCTGTGGGGTGAACTCCAGCTTGTCCAGCAGGTGTGTGCGGATGAAGCGCACTGGGTCGTACAGGTCCAGGCGGGTGTCGCCCAGGTCCTGTACCAGGCGCAGGGTGCAGGGGCTGGTGTCACAGTAGATAGGGTCCAGGCCGCCGCGGCTGGCGTGCAGCAGTGCGTTGATCAGCTCTTGGCGCTTGTGCTCCGCTTGCTCGGGGTAACCTTTGGAGGCGAACGGCTGGCCGCAGCACAGGCTGTCGGCGTTGCCGGGGAACACCACCTGGTAACCGGCCTTCTCCAGCAGGGCGCGGGTTTTGTCCAGCAGTGAACTTTGCTCGCGGTCGGCATAGGCCGGGCCCATCACCCGCGACACGCACGCCGCCAGGTACACCACCCGTGGCCGGGCATCGTTGCTCGCTGGGCCAAAACTTACGCTGCGCAGCGGTTGCGGCATGGCGGGGGACCATTGCGGCAGGCGGCCTTTGCTGGCTTTGCTCAACGAGGCGCTCAGGCGGCCCAGACGCGGGGCGCCGAGCAGCTTGCGGGCAGTGTTGGCGGCGGTCAGGGTCAGGCGGGCGCCGGCCAAGGTGGTGTGGAAGTGTTCGGCCAGCCAGTCGGCGGCCTTGGCATGCTCGGCGGCCTGGCTGCGCAACTTCTTCACCAGCTCGCCGGTGTTGATGCCCACCGGGCAGCGCTGGGCGCACAGGCCGGTGGCGGCGCAGGTGTCGATGCCTTGGTACTGGTACGTCTGCAGCAGGGCGCGGGTATCGATGCCGGCGCGTTTTTTCGCCTGAATGTCACGCCACATGACGATGCGCTGGCGTGGGCTGAGGGTCAGGCCTTTGGATGGGCAGACCGGTTCGCAGAAGCCGCACTCGATGCATTTGTCGACGATCTCGTCGGCGGCTGGCAGCGGCTTGAGGTTTTTCAGGTGGATGTCCGGGTCTTCGCTCAACACCACATCGGGGTTGAGAATGCCGTTGGGGTCGAGCAGGCGTTTGAGCGTCCACATCAGCTGATAGGCGTCATGCCCCCACTCCAGCTCCACGAACGGCGCCATGTTGCGGCCGGTGCCGTGCTCGGCCTTGAGCGAGCCGCCGAATTCCACGGCCACCAGTTGCGCCACGTCATCCATGAAGGCCTGGTAGCGCGCCACTTCCTGCGCGCTGTTGAAGCCCTGGGTGAAGACAAAGTGCAGGTTGCCCTCCAGCGCATGGCCGAAGATGATCGCTTCGTCATAGTGGTGCTTGTCGAACAGCTGGATCAGGCGGTTGACGCCTTCGGCCAGTTGCTCGACGGGGAAGGTGACGTCTTCGATGATCACCGTGGTGCCGGTCTGGCGCACGGCGCCGACGGCGGGGAAGGTGTCTTTGCGGATCTTCCACAGCTGGTTGTACACCGCTGGGTCTTCGCTGAAGTCGACTTGCTGTTCCAGCGGGTATTCGGCGATGGAGGCCATGATCCGTTGCAGTTGTTCGTGCAGCAGGCTCTGGCTGGCGGCGCGGGACTCGATCAACAGCGCGCAGGCATTGTTCGACAGGCCTTTTACCCACAGCGGCATGCCCGGCATGTTCTGCACCGAACGCAGGCTGCGGCGGTCGAGCAGCTCCACGGCGGACACTGGCTGGCGCTTGAGCACGGTCACCGCGCGGCAGCAGCTTTCTACGCTGGGGAACACCAGCAGCGCGCTGGCCTTGTGCGGGTGATCGGGCACGGTGTCGTAGGTGACGGCGCTGATGAAGCCCAGCGTGCCTTCAGACCCAACCAGCAAATGCTGGAGGATATCCAGCGGCTCGTCGTAGTCCACCAGGGCGTTGAGCGACAGGCCGGTGGTGTTCTTCAGCCGGTATTTGTGCCGGATGCGGTCTGCCAGCTCGGTGTTGGCGCGGGTTTCGCGGCCAAGCCGGGCCAGCGCGTCGAGCAGTTCGGCGTGGCTGCTTTCAAAGGCGGCAACGCTGGCCGGGTCTTCGCTGTCCAGGCGCGTGCCGTCTGCCAGCACCAGGCGCAGGCCGGCCAGGGTGTGGTAGGTGTTTTGCGCGGTGCCGCAGCACATGCCGCTGGCGTTGTTGGCAACGATACCGCCGATCTTGCAGGCATTGATCGAGGCCGGGTCCGGGCCGATCTTGCGCCCGTAAGGGGCCAGCCAGGCGTTGGCCTGGGCACCGATGACGCCGGGTTGCAGGCGGATCTGTTCGCCCTGGCCGCGGATCTCTTTGCTGCCCCAGTTATCGCCGAGCACGATCAGCACCGAGTCACTGATGGCCTGGCCGGACAGGCTGGTGCCCGCGGCGCGGAAGGTTACCGGCACGCGCTCGCGCTGGGCCAGCTGCAGCAGCCCGACCACTTCGTCTTCCGACTCCACACGCACCACCAGCTTGGGGATCAGGCGGTAGAAACTGGCGTCGGTGCCAAAGGCCAGGGTGGACGTAGGGTCGTCGAAACGGCGGTCGGCGGGTATCAGGCGCTCGGCATCACGCAGGAAGGCGGCGGGCAGGCTCATGCTATCTCCTCACAGGGCCACGGCGTCTGGCGCGCCGCGTGCCCCGGTCATACAGGCGGTGTTTGTGCAGGCGCTCAAGCGCCCAGTTCGCGTACCAGCGAGTCGCGGCTGATATCGCTGATCGACTTGGCGCCCGTGAGTACCATGGCCACGCGCATTTCCTTTTCGAACAGTTCGAGCAGGTTCTTCACCCCGGCCTGGCCGTGCACGGCAAGGGCCCAGAGGAAGGCGCGGCCGATCAGCACGGTGTCTGCACCCAGTGCGATCATGCGCACCACATCCAGGCCACTGCGGATGCCGGAGTCGGCGAGGATCTTCAGGTCGCCTTTGACGGCGTCGGCAATCGCCGGCAACGCACGGGCGCTGGACTGCACGCCGTCGAGTTGGCGGCCGCCGTGGTTGGAGACGACGATGCCGTCGGCCCCGAACTTGACCGCGTCACGTGCGTCGTCGGCGTCGAGGATGCCTTTGATGATCATCGGGCCGTCCCAGAACTCGCGGATCCATTCCAGGTCCTTCCAGGAAATGGACGGGTCGAAGTTGTTACCCAGCCAGCCGATGTAGTCGGCAAGGCCGGTGGGGTTGCCGCGGTATTTAGAGATGTTGCCCAGGTCGTGCGGGCGGCCCATCACGCCAACGTCCCAGGCCCATTCGGGGTGGGTCATGGCCTGCAACACGCGGCGCATGGGCCCGTTGGCGCCGCTCATGCCGGAGTGGGCATCACGGTAGCGGGCACCTGGCACCGGCATGTCGACGGTGAATACCAGGGTCTTGACCCCGGCAGCCTTGGCCCGCTCCAGCGCGTTGCGCATGAAGCCGCGGTCTTTGAGCACATACAGCTGGAACCACATCGGCCGGTCGATCGCCGGCGCCACTTCCTCGATCGGGCAGACCGACACGGTAGACATGGTGAACGGGATGCCGTGGGCGGCTGCCGCGCGGGCTGCCTGCACTTCGCCGCGGCGGGCGTACATACCGGTGAGGCCGACCGGGGCCAGGGCCACGGGCATGCTCAGGGTTTCGTCGAACAGCCGGGTTTCCAGGCTCAGTTCGGACATGTTCTTGAGCACCCGCTGGCGCAAGGCGATGCCGGCAAGGTCCGAGACGTTGTGGCGCAGCGTGTGCTCGGCGTACGCGCCGCCGTCGGCATAGTGGAAGAGGAAGGGGGGCAGCTTGCGTTGGGCCGCGGCGCGATAGTCGGTGGAGGCGGAAATGATCATGGATTCTCGCAGCGTGGGTTGAAGGAGACGCCGGGCGCTCGCTGGCGCCCGGCCCCTTTCACTTTAGTGATGAACCAGCATGCCGGTCAGCCAGTAGGCCTGGACCAGGGTGATCAGGCCGACGATGGTGGCGAAGAACAGGCTGTGCTTGACGGTGAAGCGGAACAGGTCGGACTCCTTGCCAACCAGGCCGGTGGCTGCGCAGGCCACGGCGATCGACTGCGGCGAGATCATCTTGCCGGTCACGCCGCCGCTGGTGTTGGCCGCTACCAGCAGGGTGTCGTTGACGCCGATCTGGTGGGCGGTGGTGGCCTGCAGCGAACCGAACAGGGCGTTGGACGAGGTGTCCGAGCCGGTGAGGAACACACCCAGCCAGCCCAGGAACGGCGAGAAGAACGGGAACGCAGCGCCAGTGCCGGCCAGGACCAGGGCCATGGTCGAAGACATGCCCGAATAGTTGGTGACGAAGGCGAAGGCCAGGACCATGCCGATGGAAAGGATTGGCCAGCGCAGTTCCCAGAAGGTCTCTTTGAAAGTGGTAAGACCAGTTTTGAAGTTGATCTTCAGCACGGCCATGGAGATCAGTGCCGACAGGAAGATCGCTGTGCCGGTGGCGGAGATCGGGTCGAGCTTGAACACCGCTGGCATGGCGGTCGGCGCGGCGACGATCGGCGCGGTCTTGATCACCAGTTGGTCGAGGTGCGGGATGGCGAAGTTGAACACGAAGTTGTACATCGCTCCGCCTGGGGCGAATGCTGCCTTGAACGGCTTCAGGGTCCAGAGGGTGACCAGTACGGTGAGGATCAGGAACGGCGACCAGGCCTTGAAGATTTCTCCAAAACTGTAAGGGCTCGGCTGGCTGCCGCCGCTGCTGACCACGGCGGCGCCGACGCTGCCTTTGGCTTCGGCGAACGAGCGCTTGGGTTGCCAGACTTTCAGGAACAGGGTCAGGGCTACGAGGCTGGCCAGGGCCGAGGTGATGTCTGGCAGTTCGGGGCCGATGAAGTTGGAGGTGAAGTACTGGGTGACGGCGAAGCTCAGGCCGGCCACCAGGGCTGCAGGCCAGGTTTCTTTGACGCCGCGCAGGCCGTCCATCATGAACACCAGCCAGAACGGCACGAACAACGACAGCAGCGGCAGCTGGCGGCCGGTCATGGCGCCGATGTGGAAGGCGTCGATGCCGGTCACCTGGCCGGCGACGATGATCGGGATGCCCAGGGCGCCAAACGCCACTGGGGCGGTGTTGGCGATCAGGCACAGGCCGGCTGCGTACAGCGGGTTGAAGCCCAGGCCCACCAGCAGGGCGGCAGTGATTGCCACGGGGGCGCCGAAGCCGGCCGCGCCTTCGAGGAAGGCCCCGAAGCAGAAGCCGATCAGCAGCACCTGCAGGCGCTGGTCGTCGGTGATCGACAGTACCGAGCTGCGGATGACCTCGAACTGGCCGCTCTTGACGGTGAGCTTGTACAGGAACACCGCGGCAACGATGATCCAGGCGATTGGCCAGAGGCCGTAGAGGAAGCCATAGCCTGCGGCAGCGAGGGCCATGTCGACCGGCATCTGGAAGGCGAAGATCGCTACCAGCATGGCTAATCCCAGGGTGATGCTGCCGGCGACGTGGCCTTTGAGGCGGAACACGGCGAGGGCCAGGAAGAAGAACACGATGGGTATGACCGCCGCCAATGCGGACAGGCCAAGGCTACCGAGCGGGGAATAGAGTTGTTGCCAGGTTTGCATATGGGGTGGCCCCTAATTGTTGTTGGTCAGGCACTGGCATTGGATAATTGGTAAGACCAATTTACAATGGCTGGACGCTAGGTTAAAAGCGCTGTGATGGGTGTGTCAATTTGTCCTGTGCAAAACTTTGGTCGTGTGCCGATGAGCGGGCGGCTGATGGGGTTTGAAAAACGTCGCCTGATGGGTGTCGGCGTGGCGTGGATCGGCGAGAATAGACGCCCCCTGAATTTTGCCGGGGGTTTGTGGAGAGCATGTGATGGTTTTTGATCAGGTCCGCCAGCGGCGCCTGTCCGACGACATCGTCGACCGGTTGGAAGGGATGATTCTCGAAGGCACGCTGACCTCGGGCCAGCGGCTGCCGGCCGAGCGCGCCCTGGCCGAGCAGTTCGGTGTGTCGCGCCCCTCACTGCGCGAGGCGATCCAGAAGCTGGTGGCCAAGGGGTTGTTGGTCAGCCGGCAGGGGGGTGGTAACTATGTGGCCGAATCGCTCGGCTCAACCTTCAGTGACCCGTTGCTGCAACTGCTGGAGCACAGCGCCGAGGCGCAGCGCGATTTGCTGGAGTTCCGTCACACCCTGGAGGCGTCATGCGCCTATTACGCTGCCCAGCGCGCCACCGAGCCTGATCGCGCCCGGCTCAAGGCTGCATTCGACACCCTGCAGGACTGTTATGCCCGGGCTGACCAGGTTACCCGTGCAGAGGAGGGGGCGGCGGATGCGCGCTTCCACCTGGCGATTGCCGAGGCCAGCCACAATGCCGTGTTGCTGCATACCATTCGCGGGCTGTTCGACCTGCTCAAGCGCAATGTGGTGACCAATATCGGGGGCATGTACCAACAGCGCACCGAGACGCGGGACATGCTGATCAGCCAGCACCGTGAGTTGTACCAGGCGATTGTCGAAGGCAGGGCGGACGATGCGCGGGAGGTGTCCAGCCGGCACATTCTGTATGTGCAGGAGGTGCTGGAAGAGGCGCAGAACGAAGCCCAGCGCGTAGCGCGGGCAGAGCGGCGCAGCGGGCGCTGAAGTTCGTGGCCCCCATCGCCGGCTTGCCGGCTTCCACAGGGGTTGCGCCAGCTTTTAGCAGTTGGGCAAGACAGATGCTTCCACAGGCGCGTCACTGACCTGAAGCCAGTGGGCTGTCTGTGAAAGCCCGCTTCCGGCGGTAGAGGCGCTACAAAGCGAAGAAGCCTTTAGTCTTCCTTGCCCTTGTTGCGCACCGCACGCTGCAGCTCGCGGTTGGAATCGCGTTCGCGCACGGTGTCGCGCTTGTCGAATTCCTTCTTGCCCTTGCCAAGCGCAATCTCGCACTTGATCAGGTGCTTGCTCCAGTACAGCGCCAGGGCCACACAGGTGTAGCCCTTCTGCGCCACCGCAGCTTCCACACGCTCCAGCTCGCGCTTGTTCAGCAGCAGCTTGCGCGAGCGGATGGGGTCGGCGATGACGTGGGTGCTGGCAGTGGTCAGCGGGGTGATGTGGCTGCCGAACAGCCAGGCTTCGCCATCCTTGAGCAGCACGTAGCTGTCGGTCAGGTGCGCCTTGCCGGCCCGCAGGCTTTTTACTTCCCAACCGGACAGGACCAGCCCGGCCTCGAACTTGTGTTCGATGAAGTAATCGTGTCGCGCCTTTTTGTTTTGCGCGATGGTCCCGGTCGGATGTTTCTTTTGTTTAGCCATAGGGGCGGCATTATAGGCAAGTCATCGCGTGGTCGGCTACGGGATTTCGGTGCGCTTGAGCCACCGCAATGAATACCGGACAATACAGGCCCTGTCTTACGCACAGGTTCTGTTTTTGGCACGCTGCGAAGCCCGCCACCCAGCCTTGGAAGTGACGCCTGGATGACTACCCATATTCAACGCTCCGCCCTGCTGCCGTACCCTGCCCAGGCGCTGTACGACCTGGTCAATGATGTAGCCAGCTACCCGCAGTTTTTGCCCTGGTGCTCGGCCTCGACGGTGCTCGAAGCCAGTGACACGCACATGCGGGCCAAGCTTGAGGTGGCCAAAGGGGGGATGAGCCAGCAGTTCGTGACCAGCAATGTGCTGGTGCCGGGGCAGTCCATCGAGATGAACCTGGAGGAAGGGCCGTTCACCCAGTTGCATGGCGTGTGGGTGTTCAAGGCGCTGGGCGAAAAAGCCTGCAAGATCAGCCTGGACCTGTCCTTCGATTACGCTGGGCCGATCGTGCGGGCGACCTTGGGGCCGCTTTTCAATCAGGCCGCCAATACATTGGTGGATGCGTTCTGCCAGCGTGCCAAGCAGCTCAATAGCTGATGCTGCCAAGCCACCAGGCACAAAAAAGCCCGGAATGATCCGGGCTTTTTTTCGCCTGCAATTTATTGTGGCGAAGTATCCAGTGGGGCGGGTGTCGGCACCGGTGTGGTCTGGATGGTGTCGATCTCGCGCTGGATGGATTCTTCCACAGAGCCAGGCTTGGCCGGCTTCTCTTCCGGCTGCGATGCTGGCTGGCCTGGCTCGGTGGCCGGGCTGACAGTGGTATCGCTGCTGCCGCCCAGGATTTCCTGGTCGCGGCTCACCCCTGGCATGAAGTCGCCAGACAGGCTGACCAGCTGGTCGCTGTCATTGAAGAAGATGCTCATGCGTTCCTGTTGGCGTTGGCCGCCACCAGGCTGCAGGCTGTACAGGTAATCCCAACGATTGGTGTTGAAAGTATCCTGGAGCAGAGGGTTGCCCATGATAAACCTTACTTGCCGGCGGGTCATTCCGGGGCGTAATTGGTCTATCATGTCTTGCGTAACGACATTGCCCTGCTGGATGTCGATTTTGTAAACCCCGGGAAACGAGCAACCGGCGAGTGCGAGCAGTCCCACGAAGGTGAGGCTGGTTAGCAAGTGCTTGGTGTTGTTTTGCATCGGTGGGCGACTTCCACTATCTTGGCTGGACAACGTAAACCCCGATCATACCCGTATTAAGAGAAGCTGCGAAGCAGCATCGGCGAGAAAGCTGACCATGGTTGAAAATAGCGAACTGCGCAAAGCCGGTCTCAAGGTGACACTGCCTCGAGTCAAGATCCTTCAGATGCTCGATTCGACCGAGCAACGTCACATGAGCGCCGAGGATGTCTACAAGGCGCTGATGGAGGCTGGCGAGGACGTCGGTCTTGCAACCGTTTATCGCGTACTCACCCAGTTCGAGGCTGCTGGGCTGGTGGTGCGTCACAACTTCGATGGCGGTCACGCAGTTTTCGAGCTGGCGGACGGCGGTCACCACGACCATATGGTCAACGTGGAGACCAGTGAAGTCATCGAATTCATGGATGCCGAAATCGAGCGGCGCCAAAAAGAGATCGTGGCCGAGCATGGCTTCGAGCTGGTGGACCACAACCTGGTCCTCTACGTGCGTAAGAAAAAGTAACGATTTCGGTCGTTATGAACAGCAAAGGCGACCCTAGGGTCGCCTTTGTGCTTTGTGCCGCAGGGATAACTGCTGGAGCCGGCTGCAGGCAGCCTCACGCCTTGCCGGACACCACCATCTTGCGTGCATGCGCCAGCGATTCCTTGGTCAGGTCGATACCACCCAACATCCGCGCCACCTCTTCGACCCGCTCGCGCTTGCCAAGGTTGGCCACGGCAGTGTGCGTTGTGTCGCTGTTGCGCACCTTGTGCACGAACAAATGATGATGCCCTTGCGCCGCGACCTGGGGCAGGTGGGTGACGGTCAGCACCTGGCCGCGTTCACCGAGGCGGCGCAACAGCTGGCCGACGATCTCGGCCGTCGGCCCACCGATACCCACGTCAACTTCGTCGAAGACCAGCGTCGGGATGCGTGAGGTTTGCGCCGTGATGACCTGAATCGCCAGGCTGATCCGTGACAGTTCACCGCCCGAGGCCACTTTGGCCAGCGCTTTGAGCGGCTGCCCGGGGTTGGCGCTGACCAGCAGTTCTATCTGCTCAAGGCCGTGTGGCGACAGGTCGTTGCTTTGGTTGGGTGTGAGTTCGATGCAGAACCGCCCGCCAGGCATGCCCAGGCGCTGGATCTCTTGTTCGACCGCGACGGCGAGCTGTTTGGCGGCCTGTTGGCGCAAGGCACTCAGCTCGGTTGCCTTTTCCTGATAATGCTTGGCATAGGCGGACAGTTCCTCACCCAGGCGCTCTATGGATTCGTCGCTGGCATTCAGGCCTTCGAGCTCCTCAAGCAGTTGCTGCTGCAGGTGGGGCAGTTCGGTCGGGTGCACACGGTGTTTGCGCGCCAGGGTGTAGATGGTGTCGAGGCGCTCTTCCAGGGCCTGCAGGCGCATGGGGTCGGCGTCGAAGTTGTCGAGGAAGCGGTTGAGTTCGCCTACGGCTTCTTCTATCTGGATCTGTGCGCTGGCGATGAGGTTGGCGGCTTCACCCAGTGCCTTGGGCGTATTGGCTGCGGCGCCCAGGCGGTTGAGGCTGGAGGTGAGGGCGCCGAGCACATTGCCCGAGTCGCTTTCGCTGCACTGGTCGATGACCTGGCGGCAGATGCCGAACAGGGCCTCGGCGTTGGTCAGGTTCTTGTGTTCCTGCTCCAACTGCTCCAGTTCGTTTTCACCCAGGCCAAGGTTGTCGAGCTCTTCGAGCTGATAGCTGAGCAACTGGTGGCGGGCGCGCTGCTCATCGCCGGAGTTGGACAGCTGCTCCAGCTCCAGGCGGGTCTGGTTCCAGCGCTTGGCGGCCAGCTGAACCTGACGGGACAGGTCGATGGCACCGGCATATTCGTCGAGCAGGCGGCGGTGGGTGTCGGTCTTGAGCAGCGACTGGTGCTCATGCTGGCTGTGGATGTCGATCAGCAGTTCACCGAGCGCCTTCAGGTCACCCAGCGGGCAGGGCGTACCGTTTATGTAGCCGCGGCTGCGGCCTTCGGCCGTGATCACGCGGCGCAGGATGCACGGGCCGCCATCGTCCAGGTCGCGATCGGCCAGCCAGGTGTGCGCTTCGGGGATATCCACCAGGTCGAAGGTGGCCAGGATGTCCGCCTTGTCTGCGCCAGGGCGCACCACGCCACTGTCGGCACGATCACCCAGGGCCAGGCCGAGGGCGTCGAGCATGATCGATTTGCCTGCGCCGGTTTCGCCGGTGATGACGGACATGCCGCGGGCGAGTTCGAGATCGAGGTGTTCGACGATGGCGTAGTTGTGAATGGACAGGTGCACCAGCATGGGGCGGCTCCCGAAAAGTCAGGTCTGGTTATTTATACAGTACTTTTTTCAGCCCTGCCAATGCCTGCTCGCAGTTTCCATCGTCGACCCAAAACCGCTTTGCCCCTTGAAGCTGATTTTTCCGGCCCCATATAGCCGGCAGACACGGCGAGCTTTGCTCGTACTACAGAGATTGCGGAGGAGAGACCCCATGGCTGACGAACAGCTGAATGAGAAAGACCTTAACGCCGAAGAGGCAGGTGCAGTGGATAACGGCGCCCGCGTTCAAGAGCTCGAGGAGCAGCTGGCCGCCGCCAAGGATCAGTCCCTGCGTGCCGTCGCCGACCTGCAGAACGTGCGCCGCCGCGCCGAGCAGGATGTCGAGAAGGCGCACAAGTTCGCCCTGGAAAAGTTCGCCGGCGACCTGCTGCCAGTGATCGACAGCCTTGAGCTGGCCCTGGCGCACTCCAGCGCTGAGGATGAACAGGTCAAGAAGATCCGTGAAGGCGTCGAACTGACCCTCAAGATGTTCCAGGACACCCTCAAGCGTTACAACCTCGAAGCCATCGACCCGCACGGGCAGCCGTTCAACGCCGAGCACCATCAGGCCATGGCCATGCAGGAAAGCGCCGAGGTAGAGCCCAACAGCGTGCTGAACGTGTTCCAGAAGGGCTACCTGCTCAATGGCCGCCTGCTGCGCCCTGCCATGGTAGTGGTCAGCAAGGCGCCGAGCGCGCCGCAGCCTTCGATCGATGAAAAGGCTTGAAATCCGTCGGGGCATCCCCATCTAGGTGTCAAGCCTTCAAGTATTACCGCAGTTGGCCAAAGTAGTCGCTGCAACCAAATTCAAGTTTCGGGAGAGTAAACATGGGCAAAATCATCGGTATCGACCTGGGGACCACCAACTCGTGCGTCTCCATTCTGGAAAACGGTAACGTCAAGGTCATCGAAAACGCCGAAGGTGCGCGTACCACCCCTTCGATCGTGGCCTACGCCAATGACGGCGAAATCCTGGTTGGCCAGTCGGCCAAGCGCCAGGCCGTCACCAACCCGCACAACACCCTGTTCGCAGTGAAGCGCCTCATCGGCCGCCGCTTCGAAGAAGATGTCGTGCAGAAAGACATCAAGCTGGTGCCGTACAAGATCGTCAAGGCTAACAACGGTGACGCCTGGGTCGAAGCTTCCGGCAAGGAAATGGCGCCGCCGCAGATCAGCGCCGAAGTCCTGAAAAAAATGAAGAAGACCGCCGAAGACTACCTCGGCGAGCCAGTCACCGAAGCGGTCATCACCGTTCCGGCCTACTTCAACGACAGCCAGCGTCAGGCCACCAAAGACGCCGGCCGCATCGCGGGCCTGGACGTAAAACGCATCATCAACGAGCCGACCGCTGCTGCGCTGGCCTATGGCATGGACAAAGCCAAGGGCGACCACACCGTCATCGTTTATGACCTGGGTGGTGGTACCTTCGACGTATCGGTCATCGAAATCGCCGAAGTCGACGGTGAGCACCAGTTCGAAGTACTGGCCACCAACGGCGACACCTTCCTGGGTGGCGAAGACTTCGACATGCGCCTGATCGACTACCTCGTCGACGAGTTCAAGAAAGAGTCGGGCATGGACCTGAAGAACGACCCTCTGGCCCTGCAGCGTCTGAAAGAAGCCGCGGAAAAGGCCAAGATCGAACTGTCCTCGGCCCAGTCGACCGACGTGAACCTGCCCTACATCACTGCAGACGCGACAGGTCCCAAGCACCTGAACGTGAAGATCTCCCGCGCCAAGCTGGAGTCGCTGGTCGAAGACCTGGTCAACCGTACCATCGAGCCTTGCCGCATTGCCCTGAAAGACGCAGGCATCGACGCCAGCAAGATCGACGACGTGATCCTGGTCGGTGGCCAGACCCGTATGCCGCTGGTTCAGAAGGCCGTAGCCGACTTCTTCGGTAAGGAAGCTCGCAAGGACGTCAACCCGGACGAAGCAGTCGCCATGGGCGCTGCCATCCAGGGTGCCGTACTGGCCGGTGACGTGAAAGACGTGCTGCTGCTGGACGTCAGCCCGCTGACCCTGGGTATCGAAACCATGGGCGGCGTGATGACCCCGCTGATCGAGAAGAACACCACCATTCCGACCAAGAAGTCGCAGGTGTTCTCGACTGCCGACGACAACCAAGGCGCAGTGACCATTCACGTGCTGCAGGGTGAGCGCAAGCAAGCCTCGCAGAACAAATCGCTGGGCAAGTTCGACCTGGCGGACATCCCGCCAGCACCGCGTGGTGTTCCGCAGATCGAAGTGACCTTCGACATTGACGCCAACGGCATCCTGCACGTCGGCGCCAAAGACAAGGCCACCGGCAAGACCCAGTCGATCGTGATCAAGGCCAACTCCGGTCTGTCCGACGAAGAGATCGAAAAAATGGTGCGTGACGCCGAGGCCAATGCCGAGGAAGACCGTAAGTTCGAAGAGCTGGCCGCTGCCCGTAACCAGGGTGACGCGCTGGTTCACTCGACCCGCAAGATGGTCGCTGACGCCGGTGACAAGGTCACTGCCGAAGAGAAGACTGCCATCGAGGCGGCCGTGGTTGCCCTGGAAGCCGCTGTCAAAGGCGACGACAAGGCTGCCATCGATGCCAAGGTCGAGGAGCTGTCCAAAGTCTCCGCGCCGGTAGCGCAGAAGATGTACGCCGAGCAGTCGGCCGAACAGCCTCAGGGCGGCGCTCAGCAGCAGGCCGAACCGGAAGCCAAGCACGATGACGTGGTTGACGCCGAGTTCGAAGAAGTGAAAGGCGACGACAAGAAGTAATCGTTGCATGTTGTCGGCCAGCTCACCGTCGTTTGGCGGTGAGCTGGTAGGATGTCGCCGCGCGGGGGCTTGCTCCCGCGTTGGCGTATCTGGAATTCGAGAATTTTTTACAGCATTTGTCTGGGCCGCATCGGGTCTTCAGGCGGGTGCTGACGGCGCGGCGCGGATGCCGAACGCCCAACAAGGTGCAAATGACCTATGTCCAAGCGTGATTATTATGAGGTCCTGGGTGTCGAGCGCGGCGCCAGTGAAGCAGACCTGAAAAAGGCTTATCGCCGCCTGGCGATGAAGTACCACCCGGACCGCAACCCGGGCGACAAAGAGTCCGAAGACAAGTTCAAGGAGGCCAACGAGGCCTACGAAGTGCTGTCTGATGCGAGCAAGCGGGCCGCGTTCGACCAGTATGGTCACGCCGGTGTCGACCCGAGCATGGGTGGCGGCGGTGCAGGCTTTGGTGGCGCCAACTTCTCCGACATCTTTGGCGATGTGTTCAGTGACTTCTTCGGTGGTGGGCGTGGCGGTGGTCGTGGTGGCGCTGCGCGCGGCAGCGACCTGCGCTACACCCTGGAACTGAACCTGGAAGAAGCCGTGCGCGGCACCACGGTCAGTATTCGTGTGCCGACGCTGGTCAATTGCCAGCCCTGTGACGGCAGCGGTGCGAAGAAGGGTTCGACGCCATCGACCTGCCCAACGTGCGGCGGTATCGGCCAAGTGCGCATGCAGCAGGGCTTCTTCTCTGTGCAGCAGACCTGCCCGCGCTGCCATGGCCAGGGCAAGATCATCACCGACCCTTGCAATGCTTGCCACGGTGAAGGCCGCGTCGAGGAATACAAGACCCTGTCGGTCAAGGTGCCAGCCGGCGTCGACACGGGTGACCGTATCCGCCTGTCCGGCGAAGGCGAGGCGGGCACTCACGGTGGCCCGACTGGCGACCTTTACGTAGTGATCAACGTGCGTGAGCACGAGATTTTCCAGCGTGACGGCAAGCACCTCTACTGCGAAGTGCCCATCAGCTATACCGATGCCGCTCTGGGTGGCGAGCTGGAAGTGCCGACCCTCGATGGTCGTGTGAAGCTCAAGATCCCGGAAGGCACTCAAACCGGCAAGCAGTTCCGCCTGCGTGGCAAGGGTGTGGCTCCGGTGCGTGGTGGCGGTGCGGGTGACCTGCTGTGCCGCGTTGCGGTCGAGACCCCGGTCAACCTCAGCCGTCGCCAGCGTGAACTGCTCGAAGAGCTGCGCGACTCGCTCGAAGGTGACAGCTCCCACTCGCCCAAGGCCAATGGCTGGTTCGATGGCGTGAAGCGCTTCTTCGGCGATCTCTGACAAGGAACAGGCTATGCGACGTATTGCAGTGATGGGCGCGGCAGGGCGGATGGGCAAAACCCTGATCGAAGCTGTGCAGCAAACCCCAGGTGCCGGGCTGACCGCGGCGATCGATCGCCCGGACAGCTCGCTGGTCGGGGCGGATGCCGGTGAGTTGGCGGCCCTTGGCCGTATCGGTGTGCCGCTGTCGGATGACCTGGCCAAGGTTGCCGACGATTTCGATGTGCTGATCGACTTCACTCACCCTTCGGTGACCCTGAAGAACCTGGCGTTCTGCCGTAAGCATGGCAAGGCCATGATCATCGGCACCACCGGTTTCACCAGCGACGAGAAGCTGCTGTTGGCCGAGGCGGGCAAGGACATCCCGATCGTCTTCGCCGCCAACTTCAGCGTAGGCGTCAACCTCAGCCTGAAGTTGCTGGACATGGCCGCGCGGGTGCTGGGCGATGATGTCGACATCGAGATCATCGAGGCGCACCACCGGCACAAGGTCGATGCGCCGTCAGGCACTGCGCTGCGCATGGGTGAGGTGGTGGCCAATGCACTGGGCCGTGACCTTCAGGAAGTGGCGGTGTATGGCCGTGAGGGCCAGACGGGGGCGCGTGATCGCAAGACCATCGGCTTCGCCACCGTGCGTGCCGGCGATGTGGTCGGTGACCACACCGTGCTGTTCGCCGCAGAAGGTGAACGCCTGGAAATCACCCACAAGGCGTCCAGCCGCATGACCTTCGCCAAGGGTGCGGTGCGTGCCGCGCTGTGGCTGGACGGGCGTGAGGCGGGCTTGTACGACATGCAGGATGTGCTGGAACTGCGCTGAGTCTTGCGGCGACTGTGATGGCCCCATCGCCGGCTTGCCGGCGATGGGGTGCAAGGCGCCCCCGTCGCAATCATGTGTTTTAGAGGCACATTTGCGGTAGACCAAAAAAGCACTTTTCTGTAAGCTACAGCTTTAGTGTGTCCACTAAAAGCGCGCAGCGAATTGAATTCAGCACATAAAAGCGGGGTGACGTGTCCATACGTCACTCCGCTTTTTTGCAACCTGCGATCGCCCTTTCATGCTTGATTTACGGGAGGTCTTCTTGACAAAGCCAGCCATACTCGCCCTTGCCGACGGCAGTATTTTTCGCGGTGAAGCCATCGGAGCCGACGGTCAGACCGTTGGTGAGGTGGTATTCAACACCGCTATGACCGGCTACCAGGAAATCCTTACAGACCCTTCCTACGCGCAGCAAATCGTTACCCTGACTTACCCGCACATCGGCAACACTGGTACCACGCCGGAAGATGCCGAGTCGAACCGCGTCTGGTCCGCCGGCCTGGTCATCCGTGACCTGCCGCTGCTGGCCAGCAACTGGCGTAACACCCAGTCGCTGCCTGACTACCTCAAGGCCAACAATGTCGTTGCCATCGCCGGCATCGACACCCGTCGCCTGACCCGTATCCTGCGTGAAAAGGGCGCTCAGAACGGCTGCATTCTGGCTGGTGACAACATCAGCGAAGAAGCCGCCATCGCCGCGGCCCGCGCCTTCCCCGGCCTCAAGGGCATGGACCTGGCCAAGGTCGTTTCCACCAAGGAGCGTTACGAGTGGCGCTCCAGCGTGTGGGAGCTGAAAACCGACAGCCACCCGACCCTGGAAGCCTCCGAGCTGCCGTACCACGTTGTCGCCTTCGACTACGGCGTCAAGCTGAACATCCTGCGCATGTTGGTCGCCCGCGGCTGCCGCGTGACCGTGGTGCCTGCCCAGACCCCGGCCAGCGAAGTGCTCGCGCTCAACCCGGACGGCGTGTTCCTGTCCAACGGCCCTGGTGATCCGGAGCCATGCGACTACGCCATCCAGGCGATCAAAGAGATCCTCGAAACCGAGATCCCGGTGTTCGGCATCTGCCTCGGCCACCAGCTGCTGGCCCTGGCCTCCGGCGCCAAGACCGTGAAAATGGGCCACGGCCACCACGGTGCCAACCACCCGGTCCAGGACCTGGACACCGGCGTGGTCATGATCACCAGCCAGAACCACGGTTTCGCCGTAGACGAAGCCACCCTGCCGGGTAACGTGCGCGCCATCCACAAGTCGCTGTTCGACGGCACCCTGCAGGGTATTGAGCGTACCGACAAGAGCGCGTTCAGCTTCCAGGGCCACCCTGAAGCGAGCCCGGGCCCGACCGACGTCGCGCCACTGTTCGATCGTTTCACCGATGCCATGGCCAAGCGCCGCTGAGCATCCTGCTTCAAGGCCCCGGGCCGGCACCTGCCGCGCCCGGCCGCGCCTGACCCAGATTGTTCAAAGCGGCTTGCCGACTGACCCCGGATTTGAGTGACCACCATGCCAAAACGTACAGACATCAAAAGCATCCTGATTCTCGGCGCTGGCCCGATCGTGATCGGCCAGGCCTGCGAATTCGACTACTCCGGCGCCCAGGCTTGTAAAGCCCTGCGCGAGGAAGGTTTCCGCGTCATCCTGGTGAACTCCAACCCAGCCACCATCATGACCGACCCGGCCATGGCCGACGCCACCTACATCGAGCCGATCAAGTGGCAGTCGGTGGCCAAGATCATCGAAAAAGAGCGCCCGGACGCCGTATTGCCGACCATGGGTGGCCAGACCGCACTGAACTGCGCCCTGGACCTGGAGCGCCACGGCGTGCTGGAGAAGTTCGGCGTAGAGATGATCGGTGCCAACGCCGACACCATCGACAAGGCCGAAGACCGTTCGCGCTTCGACAAGGCCATGAAGGACATCGGCCTGGAGTGCCCGCGCTCCGGTATCGCCCACAGCATGGAAGAGGCCAATGCGGTCCTTGAGAAGCTTGGCTTCCCCTGCATCATCCGCCCGTCGTTCACCATGGGTGGCACCGGCGGTGGTATCGCTTACAACCGTGAAGAGTTCGAAGAAATCTGCACCCGTGGTCTGGACCTGTCGCCGACCAAAGAGCTGCTGATCGACGAATCGCTGATCGGCTGGAAAGAGTACGAGATGGAAGTGGTCCGCGACAAAAAGGACAACTGCATCATCGTCTGCTCGATCGAAAACTTCGACCCGATGGGCGTGCACACCGGTGACTCCATCACCGTGGCGCCAGCGCAGACCCTGACCGACAAGGAATACCAGATCATGCGCAACGCCTCGCTGGCGGTGCTGCGTGAAATTGGCGTTGAAACCGGCGGTTCCAACGTGCAGTTCGGTATCTGCCCGAACACTGGCCGCATGGTCGTGATCGAGATGAACCCGCGTGTTTCGCGTTCCTCGGCGCTGGCTTCCAAGGCAACGGGCTTCCCGATCGCCAAGATCGCCGCCAAGCTGGCCATTGGTTACACCCTCGACGAACTGCAGAACGACATCACGGGCGGCCGTACCCCGGCGTCCTTCGAGCCGTCGATCGACTACGTCGTCACCAAGCTGCCACGCTTCGCCTTCGAGAAATTCCCGAAAGCCGACGCCCGCCTGACCACCCAGATGAAGTCCGTGGGTGAAGTCATGGCCATCGGCCGTACCTTCCAGGAGTCCCTGCAGAAAGCCCTGCGCGGCCTGGAAGTCGGTGCTTGCGGCCTGGACCCGAAAGTCGACCTGGCCAGCCCTGAAGCCGCCAGCATCCTCAAGCGCGAGCTGACCGTGCCGGGCGCCGAGCGTATCTGGTACGTGGCTGACGCCATGCGTTCGGGTATGACCTGCGAAGAGATCTTCGCCCTGACCGGCATCGACATGTGGTTCCTGGTGCAGATGGAAGACCTGATCAAGGAAGAAGAGAAGGTCAAGACCCTGGCCCTGTCGGCGATCGACAAGGACTACATGCTGCGCCTCAAGCGCAAGGGCTTCTCGGACCAGCGTCTGGCCAAGCTGCTCGGTATCACCGACAAGAACCTGCGCCGTCACCGCCACAAGCTGGAAGTGTTCCCGGTGTACAAGCGCGTCGACACCTGCGCTGCCGAGTTCGCCACCGATACCGCCTACCTGTACTCCACCTATGAGGAAGAGTGCGAGGCCAACCCGTCGACCCGCGACAAGATCATGATCCTGGGTGGCGGCCCGAACCGTATCGGCCAAGGCATCGAGTTCGACTATTGCTGCGTGCACGCGGCACTGGCGCTGCGTGAAGACGGTTACGAGACCATCATGGTCAACTGCAACCCGGAAACCGTCTCCACCGACTACGACACCTCCGACCGTCTGTACTTCGAGCCGTTGACCCTGGAAGACGTGCTGGAAGTCTGCCGCGTCGAGAAGCCCAAGGGCGTCATCGTCCACTACGGCGGCCAGACCCCACTGAAACTGGCGCGCGCCCTGGAAGAGGCCGGCGTACCGATCATCGGTACCAGCCCGGATGCCATCGACCGTGCCGAAGACCGTGAGCGCTTCCAGCAGATGGTTCAGCGCCTGAACCTGCTGCAGCCGCCAAACGCCACCGTGCGCAGCGAAGAAGAAGCCATCCGTGCCGCGGGCGGTATCGGTTACCCGCTGGTGGTGCGCCCGTCCTACGTACTGGGCGGCCGCGCGATGGAGATCGTCTACGAACTGGACGAGCTCAAGCGCTACCTGCGTGAAGCCGTGCAAGTGTCCAACGACAGCCCGGTACTGCTCGACCACTTCCTCAACTGCGCCATCGAGATGGACGTGGATGCGGTCTGCGACGGCACCGACGTTGTCATCGGCGCGATCATGCAGCACATCGAACAGGCCGGTGTTCACTCCGGTGACTCGGCGTGCTCGCTGCCGCCTTACTCGCTGAGCAAGGACGTGCAGGACCAGGTTCGCGACCAGGTGCGCAAGATGGCACTGGAGCTGGGCGTGGTTGGCCTGATGAACGTGCAGCTGGCCCTGCAGGGCGACAAGATCTACGTGATCGAAGTCAACCCGCGCGCCTCGCGTACCGTGCCGTTCGTGTCCAAGTGCATCGGCACTTCCCTGGCGATGATCGCTGCCCGCGTCATGGCTGGCAAAACCCTGAAAGAGCTGGGCTTCACCCAGGAAATCATCCCGAACTTCTACAGCGTCAAGGAAGCCGTCTTCCCGTTCGCCAAGTTCCCGGGGGTTGACCCGATCCTCGGCCCTGAGATGAAATCGACGGGTGAAGTCATGGGTGTCGGTGACAGCTTCGGTGAAGCGTTCGCCAAGGCCCAGATGGGTGCCAGCGAAGTGCTGCCAACGGGCGGTACCGCGTTCATCAGCGTACGTGACGACGACAAGCCGCAAGTGGCTGGCGTTGCCCGCGACCTGATCGCCCTGGGCTTTGAAGTGGTCGCTACTGCAGGTACTGCCAAGGTCATCGAGGCAGCGGGCCTGAAAGTGCGCCGCGTGAACAAGGTGACCGAAGGTCGTCCGCACGTGGTCGACATGATCAAGAACGACGAAGTGTCGTTGATCATCAACACCACCGAAGGCCGTCAGTCGATTGCTGACTCCTATTCGATTCGTCGCAATGCGTTGCAGCACAAGATCTACTGCACCACGACCATTGCGGCTGGTGAAGCCATCTGCGAAGCGCTGAAATTCGGCCCCGAAAAGACCGTTCGTCGCTTGCAGGATCTGCATGCAGGACTTAAAGCATGAGCATTACCAAGTATCCGATGACCGTTCAGGGCGCTCGCGCCCTGGAAGAGGAACATCTGTTCCTGAGCAAGACCGAGCGCCCGCGCCTGAGTCAGGCCATTGGCGAAGCGCGCGAACTGGGCGACCTCAAGGAAAATGCCGAATACCATGCCGCCCGTGAGGAGCAGGGCATGGTCGAGGCGCGTATCCGCGACATCGAAGGCCGTCTGCAGAACTCGGTCGTGATCGATGTGACCACTATTCCTCACACCGGCAAGGTGATTTTCGGTACCACTGTGGTGCTGGCCAACACTGAAACCGATGAAGAGGTGAGCTACCAGATCGTTGGCGAGGATGAAGCCGACGTGAAGCAAGGCAAGCTCTCGAGTGGCGCACCGATCGCCCGTGCCATCATCGGCAAGGAAGAAGGTGATACTGTCGTCGTCAAGACGCCAAGCGGCTCGGTCGAGTACGAGATTGTCGAAGTCAAGCACATCTGACCGGCGCCAGCGGGCGCCATCCCTCGAGGGGATCCTCTGGCAGCTGGCCCAGGTTTTCTGGGTCGGTGGCCTTTGGGTGTTCCATGTGGGGCTGGTGCCTGCGCTCAAGGTCAGTGGCCTGGCGCCCTTGCTGGTACAGGACATCGCCGGGCAGATCGACCGTTGGTTGATAGGTGTGGCGATGCTCGGGCTGCTGACGCAGCTGGCGGTGCTGGCGAGGGTCGATGGCCTGGCTGCCTGGTGGCGGCAATTCCGTGGCCAGATGCTGTTGCTGGGCTTTGCGGCCTGCGTGGGGTACTACACCTTGCGCTACGGTATCTCGGTCGGCGAGCGCTGGCAGATGTTCTGTTTCCTGGTGCTGGGGTTTTCCGGCATCGTGCTGGTCGCTCAACCGGTACCGGTCAGGGCGCGTCAAGCGCGCCACTGAGCGGCGCCACCGTTACTTGTAACGGTGGATGTTGGACAGCTGCTTGTTCGGCTGCGGGTTCTTGCGGTAGATCAGCGCTTTCTTGCCGATGGTCTGCACCAGCTCGGCGCGGCCTTGCTTGCACAGCTCTGCGATGGTCTCGGCGCGCTCTTCGCGATCTTCCGAGCGAATTTCGACCTTGATCAGCTCATGGTCGGCCAGGGCGCGGTCCAGTTCAGCGATCACGCCTTCATTCAAACCGTTGCCAGCAACGATCAGGACCGGTTTCAGGTCATGACCAATGGATTTGTATTGCTTCTTCTGCTCGTTATTGAGCGGCATAATCTGACCCTTTCCGTCTGATTCTGTAAAATTGACGGGCATTTTACCCGAGGGCCTGTGGCTCCGCCCAGTCAAACACGACGCATATCATCGAGGTGCCCCGTGGTACAACGTTCCAAAAGCAGCGCCAACTGGCTGCGAGAGCATTTTAACGACCCTTTTGTTAAGCAGGCGCAGAAGGATGGCTACCGCTCGCGCGCAAGCTACAAACTGCTGGAGATCCAGGAAAAGGACCGCCTGATCCGTCCCGGCATGAGCGTGATCGACCTCGGCGCAGCCCCTGGCGGTTGGTCGCAGGTGACCAGTCGTCTGATTGGTGGCCAAGGCCGCCTGATCGCTTCCGACATTCTGGAAATGGACTCGATCCCTGACGTTACCTTCATTCAGGGCGACTTCACCCAGGATGAGGTGCTGCAACAAATTCTCGACGCTGTCGGTGATTCGCACGTAGACCTTGTGATTTCCGACATGGCCCCCAATATGAGTGGTACGCCTGAAGTGGACATGCCACGTGCAATGTTCCTCTGTGAGTTGGCCCTGGACCTGGCAACACGTGTACTCAAGCCCGGTGGTGATTTTCTCATCAAGATTTTCCAGGGCGAAGGCTTTGACATGTACCTGAAGGATGTTCGCACCAAGTTCGACAAGGTGCAGATGCGCAAACCGTCCTCTTCGCGGGACCGCTCGCGTGAACAGTACCTGTTGGGTAGGGGTTTCAAGGGCGCTTGAATGGCGTGCTGCGGGGTGGTCGATAGTTATTTCCAATCGGCCGCCCCGTCTGGATTGTCCGAACTTCGTGTAGTCTAGATTTCACAAAGGGTTACAGACGGTGCCTGCGGTTGCGTAGGTAATGTAGTAAGTTAGGGCGATGAATATCATGCGAGGCACGGCTGCGTCGTGCGCCGGCCTCAGAGGGTAGCGAATTGAACGACATGGCAAAGAATCTGATCCTGTGGTTGATCATCGCAGCTGTCCTGGTGACGGTGATGAACAACTTCTCCAGCCCTAACGAGCCGCAGACCCTCAACTACTCCGACTTCATCCAGCAGGTCAAGGATGGCAAGGTCGAGCGTGTTACCGTCGATGGCTACATCATTACCGGCAAGCGCTCCGATGGCGACAGCTTCAAGACCGTTCGCCCGGCCATTACCGATAACGGCCTGATCGGCGACCTGGTCGACAATAACGTGGTCGTCGAAGGCAAGCAGCCTGAGCAGCAGAGCATCTGGACTCAGCTTTTGGTGGCCAGCTTCCCGATCCTGGTGATCATCGCCGTGTTCATGTTCTTCATGCGCCAGATGCAGGGCGGTGCAGGCGGCAAGGGCGGGCCGATGAGTTTCGGCAAGAGCAAGGCGCGCCTGTTGTCCGAAGACCAGGTCAAGACCACCCTGGCCGACGTCGCAGGTTGCGACGAGGCCAAGGAAGAAGTCGGCGAGCTGGTCGAGTTCCTGCGCGACCCGGGCAAGTTCCAGCGCCTGGGCGGGCGCATCCCGCGTGGCGTGTTGATGGTTGGCCCACCGGGTACCGGTAAGACCTTGCTGGCCAAGGCCATTGCCGGCGAAGCCAAGGTGCCTTTCTTCACCATCTCCGGTTCGGACTTCGTCGAGATGTTCGTCGGTGTGGGCGCCAGCCGTGTGCGCGACATGTTCGAGCAGGCCAAAAAGCACGCTCCATGCATCATCTTCATCGACGAGATCGACGCCGTTGGTCGCCACCGTGGCGCCGGCATGGGCGGTGGTCACGACGAGCGTGAGCAGACCCTCAACCAGTTGCTGGTCGAGATGGACGGCTTTGAAATGAATGATGGCATCATCGTCATCGCCGCCACCAACCGTCCGGATGTACTGGACCCGGCCTTGCTGCGTCCTGGCCGTTTCGACCGCCAGGTGGTGGTCGGCCTGCCGGACATCCGTGGTCGTGAGCAGATCCTCAAGGTCCACATGCGCAAGGTGCCGATCGGCGAAAACGTCAACCCGGCGGTCATTGCCCGTGGTACGCCAGGCTTCTCCGGTGCTGACCTGGCCAACCTGGTGAACGAAGCTTCGCTGTTCGCGGCCCGCTCCAACAAGCGCCTGGTCGAGATGAAAGAGTTCGAACTGGCCAAAGACAAGATCATGATGGGCGCCGAGCGCAAGACCATGGTCATGTCCGAGAAGGAAAAACAGAACACCGCTTACCACGAGGCCGGTCACGCCATCGTTGGTCGTCTGGTGCCTGAGCATGACCCGGTCTACAAGGTCTCGATCATCCCGCGCGGTCGCGCCCTGGGTGTGACCATGTTCCTGCCCGAAGAAGACCGCTACAGCCTGTCCAAGCGTGCGCTGATCAGCCAGATCTGCTCGCTGTACGGTGGCCGTATCGCCGAGGAAATGACCTTGGGCTTCGACGGCGTCACCACCGGTGCCTCGAACGACATCATGCGCGCCAGCCAGATTGCCCGGAACATGGTCACCAAGTGGGGCCTGTCCGAGAAGCTCGGCCCGCTGATGTATGCCGAAGAAGAGGGCGAGGTCTTCCTCGGCCGCAGCGCCGGTAGCCAGCACGCCAGTGTTTCCGGTGAAACTGCCAAGCTGATCGATTCGGAGGTGCGCAGCATCATCGACCAGTGCTATGCCACTGCCAAGCAGCTGCTGACCGACAACCGCGACAAGCTCGACGCCATGGCCGAAGCACTGATGAAGTACGAGACCATCGACGCCGACCAGATCGACGACATCATGTCCGGTCGTACGCCTCGCGAACCGCGTGACTGGGACGACGATAAGACTTCGGGCACGCCTGCTGCCCAGAATGATCGCCCTGAATCGCCGATCGGCGGCCCAGCGGCTCAACACTAAGGGCATCTATGAGCTCTATGCTGTACCCGACCCGGTTGCCTTGCGGCAACCGGGTTCTTGATTTGTCCCGTACCCATGTCATGGGTATCCTCAATATCACCCCTGATTCCTTCTCTGATGGCGGGCGCTTCAGTCAGCGCGACGAGGCCCTGCGTCATGCAGAAGCCATGGTTGCGGCAGGCGCGACGCTGATCGACATCGGCGGCGAGTCGACTCGCCCGGGTGCCCGTGCGGTGTCGGTCACCGAGGAGCTCGAGCGTGTGGCGCCTATGGTCGAGGCGATCAACAGTCGCCTCGACGTGGTCATTTCGGTCGATACGTCCACGCCTGCCGTCATGCGTGAGTCGGCCCGCCTCGGTGCTGGCCTGATCAACGACGTGCGTGCACTGGAACGTGATGGTGCCCTCGATGCCGCGGCAGATACCGGGCTGCCGGTGTGCCTGATGCACATGCGCGGTGAGCCGGGGAACATGCAGGACGACCCGCATTACGAGGATGTGACTGCTGACGTAACGCGCTATCTTGAACAGCGGATGGCGGCTTGCGCAGCGGCGGGCATCGGTGCCGAACGCATCATCCTCGACCCAGGTTTCGGCTTCGCCAAGACACTGGCGCATAACCTCAGCCTGTTCAAACATATGGAAGCGCTCTACAGCCTCGGTCGCCCGTTGCTGGTGGGGGTTTCACGCAAGAGCATGATCGGCCTGACGCTGGATCGTCCGGTCGGCGAGCGGCTGTACGGCAGCCTCGCGCTTGCGGCATTGGCCATGACCAAGGGTGCCAGCATTCTACGCGTCCATGATGTGGCCGAGACCGCCGATGTGGTGCGCATGATCGCTGCGGTACAGAACGCCGAATAAGAACATTGGAGTCCCTATGAGCAGAAAATACTTTGGTACCGACGGCATCCGTGGCCGCGTCGGCGAATACCCGATCACCCCCGACTTCATGCTCAAGCTGGGCTGGGCGGCGGGCATGGCCTTCCGCAAGCAAGGTAACTGCCGCGTGCTGGTGGGCAAAGACACGCGTATTTCCGGTTACATGTTCGAGTCCGCGCTCGAGGCGGGCCTTTCTGCTGCAGGTGCTGACGTCTTGCTGCTCGGGCCGATGCCGACCCCGGCCATCGCCTACCTGACCCGTACCTTCCATGCCGAAGCGGGTATCGTCATCAGTGCTTCGCACAACCCGCACGATGACAACGGTATCAAGTTCTTCTCGGGCCAGGGCACCAAGCTGCCCGACGAAATCGAGCTGATGATCGAGGAGCTTCTTGACCAGCCGATGACGGTGGTCGACTCCAGCAAGCTGGGCAAGGTTTCGCGCATCAACGATGCCGCTGGCCGCTACATCGAGTTTTGCAAGAGCAGTGTGCCGACCAGCACCGGTTTCGAAGGCCTCAAGCTGGTGGTGGACTGCGCCCATGGTGCGACCTACAAAGTCGCGCCGAGCGTGTTCCGTGAGCTGGGTGCCGACGTGACGGTGCTGCATGCGCAGCCTGATGGCCTGAACATCAACGAAAACTGCGGTTCGACCCATATCGAGTCGCTGCAGGCGGCAGTACTGGTCGGCCATGCCGACTTGGGTATCGCCTTCGATGGTGACGGCGACCGGGTGTTGATGGTCGACCATACCGGCGCGATCGTCGATGGTGACGAGCTGCTGTTCATCATTGCCCGGGACCTGCACGAGCGGGGCAAGTTGCAGGGTGGTGTGGTCGGTACGCTGATGAGTAACCTGGGCCTGGAGCTTGCGCTCAAGGACCTGGACATTCCTTTCGTGCGGGCCAAGGTTGGCGACCGCTACGTGATGGCCGAGCTGCTCGAGCGCGGCTGGCTGGTGGGGGGTGAAAACTCTGGGCATGTCGTGTGCTGCAACCACACCACCACCGGTGATGCGATCATTGCCGCACTGCAGGTACTGCTGGCGCTCAAGCGCCGCGGCGAGACCTTGGCGCAGGCTCGCCAGGCCTTGCGCAAGTGCCCACAGGTGCTGATCAATGTGCGCTTTGGCGCGAGCAAGGTCGACCCCCTGGAGCATCCGGCCGTCAAGGAGGCCAGTGCCAAGGTCACTGACGACATGGCGGGGCGTGGGCGTGTGCTGTTGCGCAAGTCGGGCACCGAGCCGTTGGTGCGGGTGATGGTTGAAGGTGACGACGAAAGCCAGGTGCGCACGCATGCCGAAGCCCTGGCCAAGCTGGTCGCTGAAGTTTGTGTCTGAATTGGGCTTGCCAGCGCAGATCTGGTTGGGTAAGATCTGCGCCCACTTTGACCGACGAGGTAAAGCATGCGTCGCCCCATGGTAGCTGGTAACTGGAAGATGCACGGTACCCGCGCCAGCGTCGCTGAGCTGACTCAGGGCTTGGGCAATATGCTCATCCCCGACGGTATCGAAGTCGCGGTTTTTCCTCCGGCCCTGTTCATCAATCAAGTCATTGATGGCCTGCAAGGCAAAGGAATCATCGTCGGAGCACAGAATTCTGCAGTACAGCCCGAACAGGGTGCGCTGACCGGTGAAGTTGCACCGAGTCAGTTGGCTGAAGCGGGTTGCAAGTTGGTGTTGATTGGCCACTCCGAGCGTCGCCAGGTTATCGGTGAAAGTGAAGAAGTGCTTAATCGCAAGTTTGCAGCTGCTCAGAAAAGTGGTTTGACGCCGGTGCTCTGTATAGGGGAAACTCTCGAAGAGCGCGAAGCGGGCAAGACGCTAGAAGTTGTAGAGCGTCAACTAAGCAGTGTTATCGACGCGTTCGGTATTGCCGCTTTTGCCAATGCAGTAATTGCCTATGAGCCTGTATGGGCCATCGGTACAGGTTTGACGGCCTCGCCGCAACAAGCTCAGGATGTGCATGCCGCCATCCGCAAGCAGTTGGCAGCGAAGGACGCCGAAGTTGCGCAGAACGTGCAGCTTCTCTACGGCGGTAGCGTGAAGGCGGCCAATGCGGCCGAACTGTTCGGCATGCCGGATATTGATGGGGGGCTCATTGGTGGAGCATCCCTGAACGCAGACGAATTCGGTGCAATTTGTCGCGCCGCAGGAAACTGAACAAATGCTGGAAACAGTTATCGTTGTTTTTCATCTGTTGGCAGCGCTGTCGCTTGTAGTGCTGGTACTGTTGCAACAGGGTAAGGGTGCGGAAGCAGGTGCATCTTTCGGCGCAGGTGCTTCAAATACTGTGTTCGGAAGCCAAGGTTCTGCTACCTTCCTGAGTAAATTCACTGCTATACTTGCTGCCACTTTCTTTTTGACAGCACTTGGGTTAGGATACTTCGCCAAGCAACAAGCTCACCAGCTTGGTCAGGCGGGACTTCCGGATCCAGCGGTCTTGGAAGTGCAACAGCCAAAGCCGGCAGTAAATGATGATGTACCGGTGCTCCAGGAGCAGAAGAGCGAAACCACCCCAGCGGGTGACGTACCTCCTCCAGCCGAAGAGCAGAAGTAACGGGTTTCAAGAAGTAATATTGCCGAGGTGGTGGAATTGGTAGACACGCAACCTTGAGGTGGTTGTGCCCATAGGGTGTAGGGGTTCGAGTCCCCTTCTCGGTACCAATTAAAGCTTGAGAGCCCGCTTTAGCGGGCTTTCTTGCAGGTGGAGGTTAGATTGACCCAGCGACGGGTTCAGTCTTATACTTTCGCCCCAGCTTTGTCGCGGGGTGGAGCAGCTTGGTAGCTCGTCGGGCTCATAACCCGAAGGTCGTTGGTTCAAATCCAGCCCCCGCAACCAGCTTCAGCGGAGCCCCTTTTCAGGGGCTTTTTGCTAGCCGAACAGTTTACGGCGTCGTTGTCCAACGGCGCTTTCAGGGATGGGCGCTTCGCCCATTTTTTATTTGCACAGCATGCACGAGGGGGTTCAGGTGTCGAGCAAGCTAGAACAGTTGCAGGCCTTGTTGGCCCCGGTGGTCGAGGGTCTGGGCTATCAATGCTGGGGGATCGAGTACGTTTCCCAGGGTAAGCATTCGGTACTGCGCATCTATATCGACAAGGAAGGCGGCATCCTGGTGGAGGACTGTGAAGCGGTCAGCCGTCAGGCCAGCGCCATTCTTGATGTGGAAGATCCGATCAGCAGTGAATATACCCTTGAGGTGTCCTCTCCAGGCATGGATCGCCCGCTGTTCACGCTGGAACAGTTTGCCTCGCATGCCGGCGAACAAGTGAAGATCAAGCTGCGTACGCCCTTCGAAGGTCGTCGTAACTTCCAGGGCCTTCTCCGCGGTGTGGAGGAGCAGGATGTGGTGGTCCAGGTGGACACTCACGAGTTTCTGTTGCCGATCGATTCGATCGACAAGGCCAATATTATTCCCAGTTTTGACTGAGACGTGCCGGGCCCGGCGGACTATCCGGGCCCAATGGCTTGCGCAAGGCGAGGCGTACGATGAGCAAAGAAGTACTGCTGGTTGTTGAATCGGTATCCAACGAAAAAGGTGTACCGCCCGGCGTCATTTTCGAAGCGCTGGAAGTGGCTCTGGCCACTGCAACCAAAAAACGTTTTGAAGACGAAGTCGATCTGCGTGTGGAAATCAACCGCCACACCGGTAGCTACGAGACCTTCCGTCGCTGGACCGTGGTCGACGAAGCCGATCTGGACGATCCGGCGATCGAGACCTGGCTGGCCAAGATTCACGAAACTCACCCTGAAGCCAAAGTGGGTGACGTGATCGAGGAGAAGATCGAGTCCATCGAATTCGGTCGTATCGCCGCCCAGACCGCCAAGCAGGTCATCGTGCAGAAGGTCCGTGAGGCCGAGCGCGCCCAGGTGGTCGATGCCTACCGCGAACGCGTTGGCGAGATCATCTCCGGCACTGTCAAAAAGGTTACCCGCGACAATGTCATCGTCGACCTGGGCAACAACGCCGAGGCGCTGCTGGCTCGCGAAGACATCATTCCACGTGAGACCTTCCGGGTCAGCGTGCGCTTGCGTGCGCTGCTCAAGGAAATCCGCACCGAGAACCGCGGTCCGCAGCTGATCCTGTCGCGCACCGCGCCACAGATGCTGATCGAACTGTTCCGCATCGAAGTGCCGGAAATCGCCGAAGGCCTCATCGAAGTCATGGCCGCTTCCCGTGATCCGGGTTCGCGTGCCAAGATCGCCGTCCGCTCCAAGGACAAGCGCATCGACCCGCAGGGTGCCTGTATCGGCATGCGCGGTTCGCGCGTCCAGGCCGTATCCGGCGAGCTGGGTGGCGAGCGTGTGGATATCGTCCTGTGGGACGAGAACCCGGCGCAATTTGTCATCAACGCCATGTCGCCGGCTGAAGTCGCGGCGATCATCGTTGACGAAGATGCCCATGCCATGGACATCGCCGTTGCCGAGGACAACCTGGCCCAGGCCATTGGCCGTGGTGGTCAGAACGTTCGCCTGGCCAGTCAGTTGACCGGCTGGACCCTGAACGTGATGACCGAGAAGGATATCCAGGCCAAGCAGCAGGCGGAAACCGGTGACATCCTGCGCAACTTCATCGAGGAACTGGAAGTCGACGAGGAGCTGGCCCAAGTGCTGGTCGACGAAGGCTTTACCAGCCTCGAAGAAATTGCCTACGTACCGTTGGAAGAAATGCTCAACATCGATGGCTTTGACGAGGAAATCGTCAATGAGCTCCGCGCTCGAGCCAAGGACCGTTTGTTGACCAAGGCCATCGCTACCGAAGAAAAACTGGCAGACGCCCATCCGGCCGAAGACCTGCTCTCCCTTGAGGGCATGGACAAGGACCTGGCGGCGGAACTGGCGGTGCGCGGCGTGGTTAACCGCGAAGACCTGGCCGAGCAGTCGATTGACGACCTGCTCGACATCGACGGCATCGACGAAGAGCGTGCCGGCAAGTTGATCATGGCCGCCCGAGCCCACTGGTTCGAGTAATTAGGCGCGGCCTGAGGAGAGAAGTGCATGACGCAAGTCACGGTGAAAGAACTGGCCCAAGAGGTCGAGGCACCGGTAGAGCGCCTGCTGCAGCAGATGCGTGAGGCAGGTCTGCCGCACACCGACGCCGGTCAGGTAGTGACCGACAATGAGAAGCAGACTCTGCTGACCCATTTGAAGAGCAGCCACAAGAGCAAGGCGGAAGAGCCGCGCAAGATTACCTTGCAGCGCAAGACCACCAGCACCCTGCGTGTCGCCGGTAGCAAAAGCATCAGCGTAGAAGTACGCAAGAAGAAAGTATTCGTTCAGCGCAGCCCTGAAGAGATTCAGGCTGAGCAGAAACGTGAGCAGGACGAGCGCCGTGCGGCTGAAAACGCCGCGCGTGACAAGGTCGACGCCGACGTTCGCCAGCGCAACGAAGAGCAGGCTCGTCGCCACGCGAACGCCACTGCTGCCGCTGCCCCAGCTGCCAAGGCCGAGCCGGCACCCGCCGCTCCAGCTGCAGCTCCGGCACCCGCACCGGTCGTCGCTGACGCGCCTGCTTCCGAAGACGCTGCAGCCCGTGCTGCCGAGCGCAAGAAGGACGAGACCCGTCGCAACGAAAGCCGCACTCGCGATGACGATCGTCGTCGTGGCGAGGCGCCACGTGTGTCGATCAAGGTCAAGGTGAAGGAGAAGGAAAAGGCTCCGACCCCTCGTGCCGCTCCGCGCACCACCGACGAAGAGAGCGATGGCGCTCGCCGTGGTCGTGGTGGCAAGGGCAAACTGAAGAAGCGCAACCAGCATGGCTTCCAGAACCCGACTGGTCCGGTCATCCGTGACGTGACCATCGGCGAGACCATCACGGTCTCGGAGCTTGCGCAGCAGATGTCGGTCAAGGCCGCTGAAGTCGTCAAGTTCATGTTCAAGATGGGTACTCCGGTCACCATCAACCAGGTGCTCGACCAGGAAACCGCTCAGCTGATCGCAGAAGAGCTGGGCCACAAGGTCACCCTGGTCAGCGATACCGCCCTGGAAGATTCCCTGGCCGAATCGCTGAAGTTCGAAGGCCAGGCCGAGTCGCGTGCACCGGTCGTTACCGTCATGGGTCACGTTGACCATGGCAAGACCTCGCTGCTCGACTATATCCGTCGTGCCAAGGTTGCCGCTGGCGAAGCCGGTGGTATCACCCAGCACATCGGTGCCTACCACGTGGAAACCGACCGCGGCATGGTCACCTTCCTCGATACCCCAGGCCACGCTGCGTTCACTCAGATGCGTGCCCGTGGTGCCAAGGCGACCGACATCGTCATCCTGGTGGTGGCGGCGGACGACGGCGTGATGCCACAGACCCGTGAAGCCGTTCAGCATGCCAAGGCAGCTGGCGTCCCGCTGGTGGTTGCGGTGAACAAGATCGACAAGCCTGGTGCAGACCTCGATCGCATCCGTAACGAGCTGTCGGTCGAAGGCGTGACCTCCGAGGAATGGGGTGGTGACACGCCGTTCGTCAAGGTTTCGGCGAAGATGGGTACCGGTGTCGACGAACTGCTCGAAGCCGTACTGCTGCAGGCCGAAGTGCTCGAGTTGACGGCCACTCCGACCGCGCCTGGTCGTGGTGTGGTGGTTGAATCGCGCCTGGACAAGGGCCGCGGCCCGGTGGCTACCATCCTGGTTCAGGACGGTACCCTGCGTCAGGGCGACATGGTCCTGTGCGGCTCCAACTATGGCCGCGTGCGTGCCATGCTGGACGAGAACGGCAAGCCTGTTAAGGAAGCCGGCCCGTCTATCCCGGTCGAGATTCTTGGCCTGGATGGCACCCCGGAAGCCGGTGACGAGCTGTCCGTGGTCGCCGACGAGAAGAAAGCCCGCGAAGTTGCTCTGTTCCGTCAGGGCAAGTACCGCGAGGTCAAGCTGGCTCGTGCTCACGCCGGCAAGCTGGAAAACATCTTCGAGACCATGGGTCAGGAAGAGAAGAAGACCCTCAACATCGTCCTCAAGACCGACGTGCGCGGTTCCCTGGAAGCACTGCAGGGTTCGCTCGGCGGCTTGGGCAACGACGAAGTTCAGGTTCGCGTGATCGGTGGTGGCGTCGGTGGTATCACCGAGAGCGATGCCAACCTGGCGCTGGCGTCCAATGCGGTGCTGTTCGGCTTCAACGTGCGTGCCGATGCCGGTGCGCGCAAGATCGTCGAGCAGGAAGGTCTGGATATGCGTTACTACAACGTGATCTACGACATCATCGAAGACGTCAAGAAGGCCCTGACCGGCATGCTCGGCAGCGATGTCCGCGAGAACATCCTGGGCGTTGCCGAAGTGCGTGACGTGTTCCGTTCGCCGAAGTTCGGCGCCATCGCTGGCTGTATGGTCATCGAGGGTACCGTGTACCGCAACCGTCCGATCCGCGTACTGCGCGACGACGTGGTCATCTTCGAAGGCGAGCTGGAATCGCTGCGTCGCTTCAAGGACGACGCTGCAGAAGTACGTTCGGGCATGGAGTGCGGTATTGGCGTCAAGAGCTACAACGACGTCAAGGTCGGCGACAAGATCGAAGTCTTCGAGAAAGTCCAGGTTGCTCGTACCCTTTAAGGGCGAGCAGGGTCTCAGCCCCCGCCCCAGGGCGGTGGGCAGCCCCTCAGTAGGTAGCGCCCGGTCAGGCTTCAGCCTGACCGGGCGTTTGCCGCTTTACGTTACAGGTAGCAAGAATGGCCAAAGAATACAGCCGTACCCAACGTATCGGTGATCAGATGCAGCGTGAGCTGGCAGAGCTGATCCGCCGTGAAGTCAAGGACCCACGCGTGGGCCTGGTGACGATCACTGCCGTGGACGTCAGTCGCGACCTGGGCCACGCCAAGGTCTACATCACCGTCATGGGTGAAGAAACCCCTGACGCCGTGCAGCAGTCGCTGAAGGCGCTGAACAGCGCAGCCAGCTTCCTGCGCCTGCACCTGGGCCGCTCCATGCAGCTGCGCAGCGTGCCGCAGTTGCACTTCCATTTCGATGAAAGCGTCAGCCGCGGTGTGCATCTGTCGGCGCTGATCGAGCGTGCAGTGGCCGAAGACCGCCTGCACAAGGATACCGACGAGCAGGACACCAAGGAGTAACCGGTGGCCCAGGTCAAACGTATCCGCCGCAACGTCAGCGGCATCATCCTACTGGACAAGCCACTTGGCTTCACTTCCAACGCCGCACTGCAGAAAGTGCGCTGGTTGCTCAACGCGGAAAAGGCCGGCCACACTGGCAGCCTCGACCCGTTGGCTACTGGCGTGCTGCCGCTGTGCTTCGGCGAAGCGACCAAGTTTTCGCAGTACCTGCTCGATTCCGACAAGGGCTACGAAACCGTCATGCAGCTGGGGCAGACTACCAATACTGCCGATGCGGAAGGCGAGGTCCTGCAAACCCGTGAAGTGACCGTTGGTCGTGCCGACATCGAGGCGCTGCTGCCACGTTTTCGCGGCCCGATTAGCCAGATACCGCCGATGTACTCGGCGCTCAAGCGTGATGGTCAGCCGCTTTACAAGCTGGCGCGTGCAGGAGAGGTAGTGGAGCGCGAGGCGCGTTCTGTTACTATTAACCGCTTGGAGTTGCTCGAGTGCGAAGGTACCCGAGCACGGCTGAGCGTAGGATGCAGCAAAGGCACCTATATCCGCACCCTGGTGGAGGATATCGGCGAGGCCCTTGGCTGTGGCGCCTATGTTGCCGAGCTGCGCAGGACCCACGCCGGGCCCTTCGAGCTGGCCCAGACCGTGACCCTCGAAGAACTTGAACAGGCCCACGCCGATGGCGGTAACGAAGCGCTCGATCGCTTCCTCATGCCTTCGGACAGTGGCCTGCAGGACTGGCCGCTGATTGGCCTGTCCGAACACAGCGCGTTCTACTGGCTCCATGGCCAGGCGGTACGTGCGCCGGACGCGCCGCAATTTGGCATGGTCCGGGTACAGGATCACAATGGTCGTTTCATCGGTATCGGTGAAGTGAGCGAAGACGGGCGTATTGCGCCGCGTCGACTGATTCGATCGGAATGATCGAAACCGGGGGCTTCGGCTTTTGCTGTGGCCCGCGGATACAAGGGTGGCTGTCAGTAGGCACGGTCACACCTTTTTTATTAATACAGGGATTTGTCCCTGGCCTATTGGACCCGCTTGCGGGTTCCGTTATCAGGAGAAGCCAAATGGCCCTCAGCGTTGAAGAAAAAGCTCAAATCGTTACCGACTTCCAGCAAGCTGCTGGTGACACTGGTAGCCCGGAAGTTCAGGTCGCTCTGCTGACCGCGAACATCAACAAGCTGCAAGGCCACTTCAAGGCCAACGGTAAAGACCACCACTCGCGTCGTGGCCTGATCCGTATGGTTAACCAGCGTCGTAAGCTGCTGGACTACCTGAAGGGCAAAGACACCACGCGTTACAGCGCCCTGATCGGTCGCCTGGGCCTGCGTCGCTAATAGCGGCCTGGTCAGTGGTGTGCATGGCGTGTTGCATGCTTCGCCAGCGCTGCTTGGCAGCGTTTGCGTCGGACACGTCACGCGTATCTTCGAGGTTGGCAGCCTGGCAACGCTGAGCGGTTTTTCCGCCCGGCGCCAGGCTCCCAGCCTCGTGTTGTATCTGGACGGTCAATGGGGCCGATTCCCTGTTCTGCCCAAGAATTCGCAAGAAACCAGTTCCCCCAGAGCCACTGAAAAAAGGTAGGAAACCGTGAACCCGGTAATCAAGAAATTCCAGTTCGGTCAATCGACCGTTACTCTCGAAACGGGCCGCATTGCCCGTCAGGCAACCGGCGCCGTGCTGGTTACCGTCGACAACGATGTCACCGTGCTGGTGACCGTAGTCGGTGCCAAGCAGGCCGATCCAGGCAAGGGCTTCTTCCCTCTGTCGGTCCACTACCAGGAAAAGACCTACGCCGCCGGCAAGATCCCGGGTGGCTTCTTCAAGCGTGAAGGCCGTCCTTCCGAGAAAGAGACGCTGACCTCGCGCCTGATCGACCGTCCGATCCGCCCGCTGTTCCCTGAAGGCTTCATGAACGAAGTCCAGGTCGTCTGCACCGTGGTGTCGACCAGCAAGAAGACCGATCCGGACATCGCTGCGATGATCGGTACCTCGGCTGCCCTGGCCATCTCCGGTATCCCGTTCGAAGGCCCGATCGGCGCTGCCCGTGTTGCCTTCCACGAAAGCACTGGCTACCTGCTGAACCCGACTTACGAGCAACTGGCTGCCTCGAGCCTGGACATGGTCGTTGCCGGTACCTCCGACGCCGTACTGATGGTTGAATCGGAAGCTCAAGAGCTGACCGAAGACCAGATGCTGGGCGCTGTACTGTTCGCCCACGACGAATTCCAGGCCGTTATCCAGGCTGTCAAAGAGCTGGCTGCCGAAGCCGGCAAGCCGACCTGGGACTGGAAACCTGCCGTTGCCAACACCGAGCTGTTCAACGCCATTCGCGCTGAATTCGGCGAAGCGGTTTCCCAGGGCTACACCATCACCGTCAAGGCCGACCGCTATGCGCGCCTGGGCGAGCTGCGTGACCAGGCGATCGCCAAGTTCTCCGGCGAAGAAGGCCAGCCTTCGGCCAGCGAAGTCAAAGAAATCTTCGGCGAGATCGAATACCGCACCGTTCGCGAAAACATCGTTAACGGCAAGCCGCGTATCGATGGTCGTGACACCAAGACCGTACGCCCGCTGAACATCGAAGTGGGCGTTCTGCCGAAGACGCACGGTTCGGCACTGTTCACCCGTGGTGAAACCCAGGCCCTGGTCGTCGCGACCCTGGGTACTGCCCGTGACGCCCAGCTGCTGGACACCCTGGAAGGCGAGAAGAAAGACCCCTTCATGCTGCACTACAACTTCCCGCCGTTCTCGGTGGGTGAGTGTGGCCGCATGGGCGGTGCTGGCCGTCGTGAAATCGGCCACGGCCGCCTGGCCCGCCGTTCGGTACAGGCCATGCTGCCTGCCGCTGACGTGTTCCCGTACACCATCCGTGTCGTGTCGGAAATCACCGAATCCAACGGTTCCAGCTCCATGGCATCGGTCTGCGGTGCTTCCCTGGCACTGATGGATGCTGGTGTACCGATGAAGGCACCGGTGGCCGGTATCGCCATGGGCCTGGTCAAGGAAGGCGAGAAGTTCGCTGTCCTGACCGACATCCTGGGTGACGAAGACCACCTGGGCGACATGGACTTCAAGGTTGCCGGTACTGCCAAAGGCGTTACCGCACTGCAGATGGACATCAAGATCAACGGCATCACCGAAGAGATCATGGAAATCGCCCTGGGCCAAGCCCTGGAAGCGCGCCTGAACATCCTCGGCCAGATGAACCAGATCATTGGCCAGTCGCGTACCGAGCTGTCGGCCAACGCGCCGACCATGATCGCGATGAAAATCGACACCGACAAGATCCGTGACGTCATCGGTAAAGGCGGCGCCACCATTCGCGCCATCTGCGAAGAGACCAAGGCTTCGATCGATATCGAAGACGATGGCTCGATCAAGATCTTCGGCGAAACCAAAGAAGCTGCAGAAGCAGCGCGTCAGCGCGTTCTGGGCATCACCGCCGAGGCCGAGATTGGCAAGATCTACGTGGGCAAGGTCGAGCGTATCGTCGACTTCGGCGCCTTCGTCAACATCCTGCCTGGCAAGGATGGTCTGGTGCACATCTCCATGCTCAGCGATGCACGCGTAGAGAAAGTGACCGATATCCTCAAAGAAGGTCAGGAAGTCGAAGTACTGGTACTGGACGTGGATAACCGCGGCCGTATCAAACTGTCGATCAAAGACGTTGCCGCGGCCAAGGCCTCGGGCGTCTAAGCGACCAGCAACGCTGTATGAAAAGGGCCCCTAGCGGGCCCTTTTTTTATGGCCTGCCGGGAACCTTTTGCACACTTGCATCTTGCACGCAGATTTACCTCGCAGGTTGCAATTTGCACGATCAGCCGCTTTTCGAGACTTGTATAAGTTGTTGATATTCAAGGGAAAAAATAAATCTCAGAACCTGGCACAGCCCGTGCAACTACCTTCATATCTGCCGCCAGGACATACGGCGCAGACCTTTCGAAAAACAGGAGTGACTCACATGAAGAAGTTCGCCATTGCTGCCGCTACTGCTACCGCTCTGACCCTGACCATGGCTGGTGGCGCGTTCGCCGCAGAGCCTGTTCAGGCTCCAGTCATGCTGGCTGCCAACGATACTGTGGACAACATGCAACAGGAAGGCTCCGACACTTGGATCACTACCAAAGTCAAAGCTGACCTGATGACTGAAAAAGGCGTGCCAGGCTCTGACATCAAAGTCGAAACCAGCCAAGGTGTGGTTTCGCTGTCTTCTGACGTGAAGGTCACCGACTCTCAGAAAGAAGAAGCAGTACGCATTACCAAGAACATCAAGGGCGTCAAGAGCGTCATGGCTGATGGCCTGAAGTCCGAATAAGGAATGTCCCGTCGGCCAGAAGGACCTGGCCACCTTTAAAAAAGCCCCGGCCTCGGCCGGGGCTTTTCATTAGCGCTCAATTCACCGGATTGCGCGCGACGACATCGCCTTCGAAACACACCTGCTCGGCGATCAGTGGCCCCACAAGCGGCCGGCTCTCACGAAAGTGCGGGGTCTGGGTATGCGCTTCGTACGCCTTGTCATCGCGGTAGATTTCGTAGAGGTAGATCACCTCGGGGTCGACTCGATCCTGTGACACATCGAATACCAGGCAGCCGGGTTCTGTGGCAACGGAAGCGGCAGCGTTTACCTTGATGGCACTGAGAAATAGTTCGGCACAACCCGGCTTGACCCGTGTCTTGATGAACAGACTGTACACATGAGGCTCCTTTTGTTTTAAATTCAACTATGAATTGTATACAAAAATGGAGCCAGCCAATGTCTGATTTACCTGCACGCCCCGGTCGCCTCAATGGCCTGCGCCATATCGCCCTGTTGGTGCCCAACCTTGAAGAATGCGAGCGCTTCTATGTCGATGTGCTCGGCATGGAGGTATTGAATCGGGCCAACGAGGATCTGGTCTACTTGACCTGCGGTAACGACAACCTGTCGCTGGGGCGGGGGGCAGGCGCTGCCAATGGTCTGCAGACGCTGGATCACTATGGGTTCATCGTCGACAGCGTAGAGGAATTGGAGGCCTGGTATCAGTACTTCAAGGCCTGCGGGGTGACGCTGCTGGACCGGCCCTTCAATCATGGGGATGGCGCGCGCAGCTTCCACTTGCTGGACCCGGCAGGCAACAAGGTGCAGCCGCTGTACCACCCGACGGTGTCGGGGCAGCGGTTGGTCTGAATTCAGGTTGCGGATGCGATGGGGCCGGTGCGGCTGGCAGGGATTACTCAGCATCAAGGTGCAGCGGCGTAATCACCCGACCATCTGATTCAGCCTGCCCCAGCGTGGTATCGATGAAGTAGACCCGGTCATCCTCAAGCTTGCCCTTGTCGACCAGGTAGTCCTTGATACTGCTGGCCCGCTCCTGGCCCAGGGTCCGCAGCAATGCGGCACTTTCGGCCCATGACTTGAGTACCGCCTCGCGCAGCTTGGCGGTGCGTTCCTCGCGGCTGAGCTGTTCCCAGTCGGCCGGCGGTTGCTGTTTCAGGCGGGTGCGGTAGATGCCTTCGAGCATGGCCGGTTTGTCGCTGTCGTCGACCACCAGCATGGACGCGTTGGCCGGGACCTTGTCGCCACGGCGTTGCAGAATCTTGTACCAGATGGCCTGATACTCCCGCTCCAGGCGTTGCTGAGCGAGCAGTGGGCCATCGCTGCTCTGGGCACTGGTGCCTTCGATTTCCAGGCGCAGTTCAGGGCGCTCCTTGAGCGCCGAGGCGAGTTTGTTCAGGGCCGATTGCGCATCGCCATTGAGCTCGCTGGAACCTGGGGCGAACGATACATTGCCGAGGTCTTGTGAGCCGCCGCCAGCGATAAGCCCGCCGATGAATTTGAACGGTGCCTGAGCCGCCCGCAGCACTAGGTTACGCAAGGTCTGCCAGACGATTGGCATGACGCTGAACTGCGGGTTGTTGAGGTCGCCGGTCACCGGCAGTTCGATCGAAATCTTGCCTTCGGTGTCCTTGAGCAGCGCGACCGCCAAGCGGATGGGCAGGTCGACCGCATCCGGGCTATCGACTTTTTCCCCCAGTTGCAGCTGTTCGACCACCACTTTGTTCTCGGCTTTGAGCTGGCCGTTGGTGATCAGGTAGTGCAGGTCGAGGTTGAGGCGGCCCTTGCGAATGCGAAAGCCTGCAAACTTGCCGGAGTAGGGCGTCAGCGTGGTCAACTCGACGCGCTTGAAGCTGGTGGCGATATCAAGGCTGGCCAGCGGGTTGAACGGGTTGAGCGCGCCTTTGATGGTAACGGGTGCGTAACGGTCGACTTTACCCTTGATGTCGACCTTGGCTGGCGCCGGCTTACGGTTGTCGATGGTGCCGATCTGGCCGTTCATTTGCTGGACGGCCGTGGCGAAGTTAGGTGTGAGGGTGAGGTCGGCGAAGTTGGCTGAGCCATCGTTGATGCTGATCTGCCCGATGCGGATGCCCAGCGGCTTGCTGCCTGCGGGGCTGGCCGGCTTGGCTTCGTTTGGCGCGGGGGCATCGGCAGGCTGCGGGATAAGCAGGTCATCCACGTTGGTGGTGCGGTCTTCGTTGATGATGAAGCGGGCATAGGGCTGCAGGAGGGTTACCTTATCGATCGACAGGGTATCGCCGTGCACATAGGCCAGGCCGTCGACATTCACCTGCTGCCATTTGACGAAGTCGCGGTTCTTGATGGTGTCCAGGGTGTGCAACTGGTTGACCTGCGCCTTGCCGGCCACGGTGAAGGCCAGTGGCTCGGTGCCTTTGAGGTCGACCTTGAGGTCGCTGGCGAGCATGCCGCTACGCAGTTCCAGGCGGATGAACGGGTTGATGTAGGCCTGCGCAATACGCAGATCGATGTCGCGTGTGCTGACGTCGAGCCTGGCGCTGACCGGCGCCAGGTTGACCTCGCCACTGGCCTGCAGCTTGCCCTGCTTGCCAATGCCGGTGTCGAGCTTGAGGGTGAAGGGCGACTGGTTGAGGCTGTCGAAGCCCTGCATGTCGACGTTCAGCGGCCCAACGTCCAGCGCCACCGGCTCTTTCTGGCTGCGGTCGGCCAGGTGCACCTGATAATTGCGCAGCTGAACGTCCTTGAGTAGTACTTGCCATGGCTTGCTCGGCTGCTTTGCTGCCTCGTCGTTGGGGGCCGGTGCTGCGGCGGCCGGCTCTGCCTTTTCCTTGGGCGTGGGCTTGGCCGGCTGGCTGGCGAAGCGTTTTTGCCAGTCGAGTTGGCCGTCCGGCTCCAGGGCGGCCCAGGTTTCCAGTTTTTCACTGCGGATCTTGCCCACGGTCACCAGCTGCTTGGCCAGGTCGATGCGGGTTTCGCTGACATCGAGGCTCGCCAGGCGGACCAGTGGGCGGCCATCCGGCGCCTTTATGGCGAATGGCGCGACACGTACCGAGGTGTTGTCCAGCAACAGCTCGGTTTGCTTGGACAGGTTGAGCCTGTAGTGCGTGTCGAAGTTGACCACGCCGTCCTCCAGCACCAGCGGCACGGCGTCGCGAACGTAGGGCCAGAACAGCTTCATTTTGCCGTCGGTGATTTTCAGTGTGCCTTCGGACGCTATAGGCGCCAGGCTCAAGGTGCCGTTCCAGTCGATGCGCCCGCCGTTAGGGCCCAGTGCCACCAACGTCATGTCGGCGTTGTCGTTCGGCAGCGTGCTGAGGTTTTTCAGCTCCAGGTTCATGTCGTCGTAGACGAATTCGATCGGCTCGCTTGGGCGTTGGTCGGCAAAATGCAGGTAGCCAGTGTTGAGCTTGATGCTGCCGATGCGCAAGGGGAACGGATCCGATGCAGGCTCGTCAGCTTTGGGTTCGCTGGCCGGCAGCTTGAAAAGCTGGGTGAGGTTGAGCGTACCGTCCTTGGCGAAGAGCACTTCGTTGCGGGGCTTGTCGAGTTCGACCGCCTGCAGGTGCAGGGCGCCGCTCCACAGGCTGTCGAGCGCCAGGTTGGCATACAGCCGCTCGAAGCCTACCTGTTCCTTGCCCGGTTCGCCGATCTGCAGGCCCCACAGCGTCAGTTCGAGGCTGAACGGGTTGAGTTCTATGCGCTCAATGTGCGCCGGCAGCGTGGCGTATTGCGCCAGCTGCTGGTTGGCGATGCGCAGGGCAACGCCAGGCGCGATTAGAAAGCCAAGCAGGCTGTAGAGGGCCACCAGAGCCAACAGGGCGCCGAGGGCGCGAGTCAATCCTTTGTACATGTGTCGCTTCGTCTGTCCAGGCAGGAGAGCTTGGAGTATGGCAGGTTAAATCGGTTCCGCCGGGGCGAGGGCATTTGCGCTCACTCGATCCCCATACGCCTTCTGGCGCGATGCGCCGAACCGTCACGCATGGCCCAACGCAGCACGGGGGCGGTGCGGTTGAGTCCCATACGGATATGCGCCGCTGCAACGGGCTCTGATGCAGGCCGAGCATGGCCTGAGCCCAGTCCGGCAACAGGTCGATACCCGCTTGCAGCATCAACCTGGCAACCGGCTCGGCAAGTCGGCTCGGGGCTGGGGCCTGAAGCAGGATCTCGACCACTTCCAGGCTGCGCGCGCCGCAGTGCAATTGAGGCCGCATACGCTGCAGGTACTCGTCAACCTGCTGGCATGAGCGGGGTACATTGCGGGCGCCGAGGCGTTCGGCGATCAGGGCGATCTCATCGTAATAGCCATCCTGCTCGGCGCGTGACAGCTGCGGGTCGCGATAGCGCAGGTGGGCGGCGAGGAAGCTGCTGACTTCGGCCACGTGGACCCAGGTCAGCAGGTCGGGGTCGCTGGCAGCGTATGGACGGCCATCGGGCGATGTCCCGGTGACCTGCAGGTGAATGGTGCGGACCTTGTCGATCAGCCATTCGGCATCACGGGTCGAGCCGAATGTCGTGCCCGAAATGAATTGGCTGGTGCGGCGCAGACGGCCAAGCAGGTCCTGGCGAAAGTTGGAGTGATCCCACACCCCCGCCAGTGCCAGCGGGTGCAGCAGTTGCAGCATCAGGGCGCTGATACCGCCAACCAGCATGCTGGGGAAATCGCCGTGCACCCGCCAGCTCATGCTGTGCGGGCCGAACAGGCCAGGGTCACCTTTGGGGGATTCCAGGTCGAGCTGGCCGAGGGCCAGCCCGGTGAGGCTCATGACCTGGGTTTCGATGCGGCGGCGTAGGGCTTCCATGGTGACCTGTCGTTCAGGGCGGCCATGAACAGCTGCCGCCGGCTATTGGTTGAGGCGTTTGTCGATCAACCCCTGCACCACGCTCGGGTCAGCCAGGGTCGAGGTATCGCCCAGGGTGTCGAGCTCGTTGCAGGCAATCTTGCGCAGTATACGCCGCATGATCTTGCCCGAGCGGGTCTTGGGCAAGGCCGGCGCCCACTGGATCAGCTCGGGTTTGGCGAAACTGCCGATCTCTTTGCTGACCAGTGCCAGCAGTTCGGCCTGCAGGGCATCGTCCGGCGTCACGCCATTCATGGTCGTCACGAAGGCATACACACCCTGACCCTTGAGGTCATGGGGGTAACCGACCACTGCGGCCTCGGCGACGCTTTCGTGCAATACCAAGGCGCTTTCCACTTCGGCGGTGCCGATGCGGTGACCGGAAACGTTGATCACATCATCGATGCGGCCAGTGATCCAGTAGTCGCCATCGGCATCGCGGCGGGCGCCGTCGCCGGTGAAGTAATAGCCAGGCATGGGTTTGAAGTAGGTGTCTACCATGCGTTGGTGGTCGCCGTAGACGCTGCGGATCTGCCCCGGCCAACTGGCCTTTATCGCCAGCAGGCCGGCGCCGGGGCCTTCGATCAGCTTGCCTTTGTCATCCAGCAGCACCGGCTGCACACCGAACATGGGTTGGGTCGCACAACCGGGCTTGAGCTTCTGCGTGCCGGGCAGCGGGGTGAGCATGATGCCGCCGGTTTCGGTCTGCCACCAGGTGTCGACGATAGGGCAGCGTTTTTGGCCGACTTGCTCGAAGTACCATTCCCACGCCTCTGGGTTGATCGGCTCGCCGACGCTACCGAGCAGGCGCAGGCTCTTGCGCGACGTACCCTGCAACGGGCCAGAGCCTTCACGCATCAGTGCCCGCAGGGCGGTGGGTGCGGTATAGAAGATATTGACCTTGTGCTTGTCCACCACCTGCCAGAACCGGGAGCTGTCAGGGTAGTTGGGAACGCCCTCGAACATCAGTGAAACCGCGCCGTTGGCCAGCGGGCCATAGACGATGTAACTGTGGCCGGTGACCCAGCCCACGTCGGCGGTGCACCAGAACACCTCGCCGTCACGGTAGTCGAACACCACCTTGAAGGTCATGGCGGCCTGCAGCAGGTAACCGGCAGTGGTGTGCAGCACGCCCTTGGGCTTACCGGTGCTGCCGGAGGTGTAGAGGATGAACAGCGGGTCTTCGGCCTCCATGGGTTCAGGTGGGCAGTCGTCACCCGCGTTTTCCGTCGCCTGGTCGTACCAGAGGTCGCGGCCCTCGCTCCAGGCGACATCGGTACCCGTACGGCGCACTACCAATACGCTGCTGACGTCCGGGCAACTGGCCAATGCCTTGTCGACATTCTGCTTGAGCGGGATGCGTTTGCCGCCGCGCACGCCCTCATCGGCGGTGATCACGGTGCGGCAGTCAGCATCGAGAATGCGGTCGCGCAGCGCATCCGGCGAGAAGCCGCCGAACACCACCGAGTGAATCGCGCCGATGCGCGTGCAGGCAAGCATGGCGTAGGCGGCTTCGGGAATCATCGGCATATAGATGCATACCCGGTCGCCTTTTTGCACGCCACGTGCCTTGAGCGCATTGGCCAAGCGGCAGACCTGGCGGTGCAGCTCTTGGTAGGTGATGGCCTTGGAGTCCGCGGGGTCGTCGCCTTCCCACAACAGGGCGGTCTGCGCACCGCGCTGGGCCAGGTGGCGATCGATGCAGTTGTAGCTGACGTTCAGTTGGCCACCTTCGAACCAACGGGCTTCGCCGGTCTTGAGGTCGCAGTGCTGTACGCTGGACCACGGTCTGATCCAGTCCAGGCGCTTGGCCTGTTCTGCCCAGAAGGTGTCGGGGTCATCGACCGACTGGCGGTAGAGGCGGCTGTAGTCGTCGGAAGAAAGGCTGGCGGACTGGCTGACTGCCAGGGCCTGGGGATAGTCGCGGATATCGAACATGGCAGGTGGTCCTTTGCGCTTGTCGGGGCGGTGGACTGCAACGGCTATTCGATTGGACAGTGTAGCTGGAACAGGTGTTCAACCTGTGCCGGCGTCTTCGCGGGCGGGCCACGAAGACGCCGGCATCGGTCAGCCGCGGTGACGGCCGCGGAAGTAGTTGATCAGGCCCTGGGTGGAACCATCTTCGGCGCTGTCTTCCAGGCTGCCGACGATACGCTGGTAGACACCCTTGCCCAGCTCCTTGCCCAGTTCCACGCCCCATTGGTCGAAGGCGTTGATGCCCCAGATCACGCTCTGCACGAACACCTTGTGCTCATACATCGCCACCAGCGCGCCAAGGCGACGCGGGCTGATGCGTTCGACCACAAGGGTGTTGCTCGGGCGGTTGCCCGGGATCACCTTGTGCGGCGCGAGTTTTTCGATGTCGGCTTCATTCAGGCCTTTTTGACGTAATTCGGCCTCTGCCTCTTCACGTGTCTTGCCCAGCATCAGCGCCTGGCTTTGCGACAGGCAGTTGGCGTACAGCCACTGATGGTGGTCGGCGACCGGGTTGAAGCTCACCACCGGGACGATGAAGTCGGCCGGGATCAGCTGGGTGCCCTGGTGCAGCAACTGGTGGTAGGCGTGCTGGCCATTACAGCCGACGCCACCCCAGATGACCGGGCCGGTATCGGTCTTCACTGGCGTACCGTCGGTCAGCACGCTCTTGCCGTTGGATTCCATGTCCAACTGCTGCAGGTGTTTGGTGATGTTGCGCAGGTAGTGATCGTAGGGGAGGATCGCGTGGCTGCGGGCACCCCAGAAATTACCGTACCAGACGCCCAGCAGGGCCAGCAGCACCGGCATGTTCTTCTCGAACGGCGCGGTCTGGAAGTGCTGGTCCATGGTGTAGGCACCCGACAGCAGTTCCTTGAAGTTGGCGGTCCCGATGGCCAGGGCAATCGGCAGGCCGATGGCCGACCACAGCGAATAGCGCCCGCCGACCCAGTCCCACATGGGGAAGATGTTTTCTTCGCGGATACCGAAGGCCACGGCGGCAGCCTTGTTGCTGGAAACGGCGATGAAGTGGCGATACAGCTCTGCTTCCGAACCGCCCTGGGCCAGGTACCAGGTACGTGCGGCCATGGCGTTCTTCAGGGTCTCGAGGGTGTTGAACGACTTGGAGGAGACGATGAACAAGGTGGTTTCGGCGCGCAGGTTGGCCGACAGTTCATGGAATTCACTGCCGTCGATGTTGGCCAGGTAGTGGCAGCGCACGCCTCGCTGGGCGTAGGGCAGCAGCGCCTCGGAAACCAGCTCTGGGCCCAGGAAAGAGCCGCCGATGCCAATGTTGACCACGTCGGTGATCGGCTTCTCACTGTAGCCACGCCATAGCCCGTCGTGGATACGCCCCACCAGCTCGGTGATCTGGTTGAGTACCTTGTGCACCTCGGGCATCACGTTGACGCCGTTGACGCTGAGCTTGTCACCCACCGGGCGGCGCAGGGCGGTGTGCAGCACCGGGCGGCCTTCGGAGGCGTTGATGATTTCGCCGCTGAACATCGACTTGATCGCATCCTGCAGGCCGACTTGTTCGGCCAACTGCACCAGCAGGTCGCGGCTTTGTTCGTTGATCAGGTTTTTCGAGTAGTCGAGGAACAGGCCGCAGCAGCTCAGGGAGAATTCATCGAAGCGCTTGGGGTCGGCGGCGAAGGCTTCGCGCATGCTGAAATCCTGCATGGCGTCGCGGTGCTGCTGAAGGGCCTGCCAGGCTGGCAGGGCCGTAACATCATGGGGTGTCCGGTAATACGCCATTGCGCAGAATTCCTTGTTGCGTAGGTGTGGCCTTGGACAGGGGCGTCATGGCCAGGTTCAGGCAGGCCATCATTATAGGCATTGGTTGCGCGCAGGGAATGGGGCGGGGAGGGGAATTTGGGGCTGCAGTGCAGCCCCTCGGCGTCACGCGGTCGGTTCGTCCAGGTGCACATAAAGGTTGTCGATAAGCCGCGTGTTCCCCAGGTAGGCGGCAACCAGAATCACCAGGTCACGGTCGTCGATCATCGCTGGGCGAAGGGTCAGCGCATGGCGTACCTGCAGGTAGTCCGGGCGCAGGCCGGCTGCTGCCAGCTGATCCTGGCCCTCGGCAACCAGCGCGGCAAAGTCGCGTTGGCCACGGCTGATGGCGTCCCCGATGTGCTTGAGCGTGCGGTAGACCACCGGCGCGGTAGCCCGCTGCTCGGCCGTCAGGTAACCATTGCGTGACGACAGCGCCAGGCCATCTTCGGCGCGCACGGTCGGCTCGCCAATGATCTGGATCGGCATGTTCAGGTCGCGCACCATGGCGCGAATCACCGCCAGTTGCTGGTAGTCCTTTTCGCCGAATACCGCGAGATCAGGCTGCACCATGTTGAACAGCTTGCTGACCACGGTCGCTACGCCCTCGAAATGCCCCGGACGGCTTGCGCCACACAGGCCTTCGGAGAGGTTCGGCACGCTGACGCGGGTCTGCACGGCCATGCCGTCTGGGTACATCTCTTGCACAGTAGGCGCGAACAGCAGATCGCAACCCGCCTGGAGCAGGCGCTCCTGGTCGGCGGCAAGGGTGCGAGGGTACTTGTCGAGGTCTTCGTGGGCGCCGAACTGAAGCGGGTTGACGAAGATGCTGGCAACGACGAAGTCGGCACGTTGGGCCGCTTTGGTCACCAGCGCAGCATGGCCGCTGTGCAGGTTGCCCATGGTTGGCACGAAGCCGATACGCTTGCCCTCGCCACGGGCGCGGGCAATGGCCGCGCGCAGTTCACCGACGGTATTGACTGTGTTCATGCGCTGAATCCGTGCTCACTCGCTGGGAAGCTGACGTCTTTGACCGCCTTGACGTAGGCGGCAAGTGCGCTCGCGATGTCCGGCTGGCCGACCATGAAGTTCTTCACGAACTTCGGCACCCGGCCGCTCAGGGACAAGCCCAGCATGTCGTGCAGGACCAGCACCTGGCCGTCGGTGGCGCTGCCGGCACCGATGCCGATCACCGGGATACTCACGGCCTGGGTAATCTCGGCGGCCAGTTCGCCAGGTACGCATTCGAGCAGCAGCATGGCGGCGCCGGCCTGTTCCAGCGCGATGGCATCAGCGCGCATCTGCCGGGCCTGGGCTTCCTGGCGCCCCTGCACTTTATAACCGCCCAGAACGTTGACGGTTTGCGGGGTCAGGCCCATGTGGGCGCACACCGGCACGCCGCGCTCGGCCAGCAGGCGAATGGTCTCGGCCAGCCATGCAGCGCCTTCAAGCTTGATCATGTGGGCGCCAGCCTGCATCAGCATGGCGCAGTTGGCGAAGGCCTGCTCGGGGGTGGCGTGGGCCATGAACGGCAGGTCGGCAAGAATCAGCGCACCCTCGTTGCCGCGTTTGACGCAGGCGGTGTGGTAGGCCATTTCCGCCGTGGTGACGGGCAGCGTGCTGTCATGGCCCTGCAGGACCATTCCCAAGGAGTCGCCCACCAGCAACACTTCGACGCCGGCCTGGCTGGCAGCCTTGGCAAAGGTGGCGTCGTAGCAGGTCAGCATGGTGATCTTTTCACCCTTGGCCTTGAGGCCGTGCAGGGTGGTCAGGGTTACGTCAGGCATGTAGGAAAATCCTCGTTCAGGCGCTGTGAAAAACGACCGCCAACAACGCGTGTAGTCATCTTCCGGAGCGGCACATCATCGCGCGTGATGTTCGGGGCACAGGTCCGTCCGGGCCTAAATACGGGTATGCGGCACTTTGGTGCCACACGGGACGCCTATAGTCGTGAGCGAGGTGGGGGAAGTCAATCACCCTGTTACCGCATTGTTACTAACAGGGTGTTACTGGCGTTACCGCCCTTGGAGAAAGGCCGCAGCGCCTGGGCTACAGGCGTTCCAGGCCAACGAACGGGCAGGCTTGGAGCAACTGGGCAAGCGGGCGCCCGTCGGCCAGGTGAAAATCGTCTGCCACCAGCTCGGCCAGTGGGTATAGCACGAAGGGGCGGGCATGCATGTGGTAGTGCGGCACCTGCAGGCGTGGCACATCGATGACATGGTCGCCGAACAGCAAGATGTCCAGGTCGAGCGTGCGTGGGCCCCAGCGTTCCTTGCGCACACGGCCCTGTTCGTTCTCGATGGCTTGCAGGGCGTCCAGCAGGTCCAGGGGGGCGAGTGAGGTGTCCAGGGCAGCGACGGCGTTGGTGTAACGCGGCTGGCCAGGCAGCAGGGAGTCACTGGTGTACAGGGCAGACGCTGCCACCAGGCGGGTGTTCGCCACCCGGTCCAGCGCCTGCAGGGCGTTGCCCAGTTGCTCGGCAGGCGCATCCAGGTTACTGCCAAGGCCGATGTAGGCGCGAGTGGTCACTCGAACGCCTCATCGCCACCACGTTTGCGCTTGCTGGAGCTGCGCTTGCGCTTGCGTGGGCCGGCGCCGGTGCCTTCATCGCGGCTGCCCAGCTCGCGGATCATCTCGCGGCGCTCGGCGTCGTTGGCGTCCTGGTAATCGGTCCACCACTGGCCGAGGTCATCGGTTTCTTCGCCTGCGCTCTCACGCAGCAGGAGGAAATCGTAGCCGGCGCGGAAGCGTGGGTTGTCGAGCAGCACGTCGGCGCGTTTGCCGCTGCGGCGCGGCAGGCGCTCCTGCATGTCCCAGATCTCGCGGATGGGCAGGGTGAAACGCTTTGGAATGGCAATGCGTGCACACTGTTCGGCAATCAGGTCGTGGGCTGCGCCATTCATCGCCGGGATCGGCGGCACGCCCTGGTTTTGCAGGTGCAGAACGCGGCTTGGCAGTGCTGGCCAGAGCAGGGCGGCGAACAGGAAGGCCGGGGTCACCGGTTTGCCTTGCTTGATACGCAGGTCAGTGTTGCTCAGGGCCTGGCTGATCAGGGTATGGGTGTAAGTCGGGCGCTCTTCCAGTGCATGCGCACTGGCCGGGAACAGCGGCTCGAACAACGCCAGGTCTACCAGCATCTCGAAGACGATCGCGCCTTGCCCGGACAGGAACAGCTTGAGGCATTCCTCGAACAGCCGCGCTGGCGGGATTTCGCGCAGCAGCGGCGCCAGGCCGCGGATCGGCTGGTAAGTGTGCTTTTCGATACCGAAGTCGAGCTTGGCGGCGAAACGTACCGCGCGCAGCATGCGTACCGGGTCTTCCTGGTAGCGATGCGTCGGGTCACCGATCAGGCGCAGCAGACGGTTGCGTACGTCATGCACGCCGTTGGCGTAATCGAGGATGCGTTCGCTGACCGGGTCGTAGTACAGGGCGTTGATGGTGAAGTCGCGGCGTTGCGCGTCCTCTTCCAGGCTGCCGTATACGTTGTCGCGCAGAATGCGGCCACTGGCATTGTGCGACGAGCGGTGGCTGTCACCCTGGTCGTCTTCGGAGTGAGGGGCACGGAAGGTCGCGACTTCGATGATTTCACGGCCGAAATGCACGTGAACCAGCTTGAAGCGACGGCCGATGATGCGCGCATTGCGGAACTCGGCACGTACCTGCTCAGGTGTTGCGCTGGTGGCGACGTCGAAGTCCTTGGGCGTGATGCCCAGCATCAGGTCGCGCACGCAACCACCGACCAGGTAGGCCTGGTAGCCCGCGCCTTGCAGGCGCTCGACGATATTCACCGCATGGCGGCTGAACTGGTGGCGCTGCAGCGAGTGTTGGCTCTTGTTGATCACCTCAGGCGTGGTGCGCTTGTGGTGCTGGCCCGGTACGGGAGGGCGGAAAGACTGGAACAGCTTCTTCAGCATGGGATGCACTGTGTGAAGGAATGTTCGGCCAAGAATAGGAGAATGGCCGCATGATGGGCGGGGATTCTAGCATTTACTCGGGGAATGGTGTAGGCGGTAGCAGGATGGACTGCCAGAAGGGGAGAAACGACAAGGGGAGCCTAAGCTCCCCAAGAAGTCGTTGCGTGCTCTTATTGTTTTTATGCCGGGCTTCTTGTTTTTGTTGAGTGCCCTGCCCACAAATCTCAAAGCTTGTGGACGACCCCCAATCCAGGGGTTAAGAGCAAACGGATTGCTTTGGCCGCTGATGTCATGCTGATCAATCGATCCAACCAGTTCAGGCGCTGCTTTTTAGTGCAGTTTTTGTTGTTCTCTGCCTGGTCGTGGGGCAAGCCCCAAACACGCATCCTCTCCAAAAGAATCAGTTAGCTGCGCCTCCGCCGTCTTGTTTTTATTGTGCGTGAGCCGTTTCGTCTTGTTCTTATTCTGAGTTGCAGTGCTTGTTATTGTTCTTGTACTGAACATATAGCAGGTGGCGTGCCAACTTTGAGAAACCCAATGAAATCAATGGTTTGGCGGGTTTGGCGAGAGACTGGCCGGTGGGGAATGACGAGATTTCGTTACCGTACGCCTCGGGAACTGTTACGGCGAAAAGGTTAGGTAACAGATTTTTGCGGGGGCCGATTGTTACCAGGGGCACAGAGGCTGTTGCGCGTCCATGCGATGGAGCGCCGCGCGGGCGGCGCTCCATAGGAGTCGCTCATTCGCTGGTAGCGTTGCTCTTGCGGCGCGGTATGCCCAGGCGTTGGCGGCGTTCCCACAGGCACTTGCGGCTGACGCCGAGCTTGCGGGCCAGTTCGGTTTCGGTCATATGGTCCTGGTGCTCGAGCACGAAATGCTGGAAGTAGTCTTCCAGCGACAGGTCCTCGGTCGGCTCATGGCTGGCGTTGTTGGCAGCGCCCGCGGCCATCGCGTTGTCGAGCGCGTCGTCATCGTCCATGTCGCTCAGCTCGATGTCGATACCCAGCAGTTCGGCCGATATCTCCGCGCTCTCGCTTAGAATCACCGCACGCTCTACGGCGTTCTCCAGTTCGCGCACGTTGCCCGGCCAGCTGTAATGACGAATGGCTTGCTCGGCTTCAGACGAGAAGTGCAAATCGTCACGACCGATGCGCGCGCTCTGCCTGGCGAGGAAGGCGCTGGCGATCTCGTTGACGTCACTGCCGCGCTCACGCAGGGCTGGCAACTTGAGGGCGATCACGTGCAGGCGGTAATAAAGGTCTTCACGGAATTGCCCAGCCTTGGCCAGGTTTTTCAGGTCGCGGTGGGTCGCGGCAATCAGGCGCACGTCGACTTTTTGCGACTGTACCGAACCCACCCGGCGGATTTCGCCCTCCTGCAACACCCGCAGCAGACGGGCCTGGGCTTCCAGCGGCAGTTCACCGATCTCATCGAGGAACAGGGTGCCGCCGTCTGCCGCTTCCACCAGGCCGGCACGCCCTGCGCTGGCACCGGTGAATGCCCCTTTTTCGTGGCCGAACAGTTCCGACTCGATCAAGGTTTCGGGGATGGCCGCGCAGTTCACCGAGATCATCGGCGCTTTGGCGCGCCGTGACAGGTTGTGCAGGGCACGGGCTACCAGTTCCTTACCGGTACCGGACTCGCCCTGGATAAGCACATTGGAATCGGTCGGCGCCACCTTGCGGATCTTGCTGTACATGTCCTGCATGGGAGGGCACGAGCCAATGATGCCGATCTCGCCGTTGGCCGATGCCGGAGCGCCTTTGTCGGCAGGGGCTGCCTTGCCGTTGCTGCGTGGCTCGGCCACTGGGGCGGGTGCCGGTGCACTCTGCCGGTCGCGCAGAATACGCGCCACCGCCTGGAGCATTTCGTCGTGGTCGAAAGGCTTGGCGATGTAGTCCACCGCGCCCATCTTCATCGAGTCCACCGCCGAGCGCAGGCTGGCGTAACTGGTCATGATCAGCACTGGGGTGCCTTGGCCAAGCTTGATCAACTCGGTACCCGGCGCGCCGGGCAGGCGCAGGTCGCTGACGATCAGGTCGAAGGTGGCAATGCTGAAGCGTTCCTGGGCTTCCTGCACCGAGCCGGCTTCGCTGACCTGGTACTGGTTCCGCTCGAGCAGGCGACGCAAGGCCGAGCGGATGATGGTTTCGTCTTCGACGATCAGAATATGCGGCATTGATTCAATTCTCTCGACGGTCTCGAATTTCAGGGGACGTCGCTACGACATGCCGGGGCAGGGTCACGCGGATCCGGGTGCCACGTTGCCGTTCGATGTCGGCCGGGCTGTCGATGGTGATTTGCCCATAATGCTCTTCCACGATGGAATAGACCAGAGCGAGCCCTAGTCCGGTTCCCTCGCCAGGGTCCTTGGTGGTGAAGAAAGGTTCGAACAGGCGGTCCATGATGTTCTTCGGAATCCCACTGCCTTCGTCCTCGACGATCAGGTCGACGGTGTGCTCGCTGACCTCGGTGCGTACCCGCACGGCGCTGCCAGGCGGCGACGCGTCACGCGCGTTGGAGAGCAGGTTGATCAGCACTTGGGCCAGGCGCTGAGGATCCCCCTCTGCCCAGTGGTCGGGGTCGCAGAGGTTGAAGAACTGTACTTCGAAATTGCGCCGGTTCAACGCCAGCAGACCGATGGCATCCTGGGCCACTTCGGCCAGGCACACTGGCTCTTCGCTGTTCTGGTGGCTACCGCCGGCATGGGCAAAGCTCATCAGCGACTGCACGATGCGCGACACCCGTTTGGTCTGTTCGAGGATCTGGCTCGACAATTCGATGATCTCGCCGTCGCCTTCGCGCTCCTCGCGCAGGTTTTGCGCCAGGCAGGCGATGCCGGTGATCGGGTTGCCGATCTCGTGGGCCACGCCCGCAGCGAGGCGGCCGATGCTGGCCAAGCGTTCGGAGTGCACCAGCTTGTCTTCCAGGGCCTGTGTCTCGGTGAGGTCTTCGACCAGCAACACCAGCCCGCTATTGCCAGGTGCCAGGGGCTCATCGATGGCCGCTTTGTGCAGGTTGAGCCAGCGCGGCTGGCCGTCCAGTGCCAGGCGCTGTTTGTGCAAGTGCTCATCGGGTACGTTGATGAAACCCAGCAGCAGGCCGCGCCAAGGTTCATCGATGGTTACCAGGCGCGACCCGACCACGTGCTTGGCGGCGATGCCGGTCAGCTCCTCCATGGCCTTGTTCCACATCAGGATTTCTTTGTCCTTGGCCAGCGAGCAGACGCCCATGGGCAGCTCCTGCAGGGTCTGACGGTGGTAGCGGCGCAAGGCATCGAGTTCGGCAGCCAGGCCCGTCAGGCGCGAGTGGTAATCTTCCAGGCGGCTTTCGATGAAGTGGATGTCTTCGGTGACGTAGTTCTCGTTGCCAGACTTGTAGGGCAGGAAGGTTTCGACCATGTCCTGGGCCACGCTCGGCCCCATCAGGCCCGAGAGGTTGGCCTCGATGCGGTCACGCAGGCGGCGCAGGGCATAGGGGCGGCGCTCGTCGAACGGCAGGTAGAGGTCGCGCAGGGCTTGTTCGACTTCCTTCTGTGCAGCCTTGGCACCCAGTGGCTTGGCCAGTTGGGTGGCGAACTCCTGCGGTGAAGCTGCATGCAGCTCGCGGCGCTGGGGCCGGCGCACGTTGTCCACTGCACATGCTTCGGCGGCACTGACCTCCTCGCTGCTGGCGTTGGTGAACAGTGAAATCAGCGTGAACAACAGTACGTTGGCTGCCAGGGAGGCGATCGCTGCCATGTGCCAGCTGGTGTCGTCGAGCACATAGATCATGTCCAGCAGTGGGATGTAGAAGCCCTGCAGGTTGCCCAGCAGGGGCAGCAGCATGGTCACCATCCAGACCAGGGTGCCGGCCAGCAGGCCGGCGATGAAGCCGCGGCGGTTCGCGGTTGGCCAGTACAGCACCGACAGCACCCCCGGCAGGAACTGCAACGTGGCGACGAAGGCGACGATGCCCAGGTTGGCCAGGCTCTGGTGGGTGTTCTGGTTCAGGTAGAACATGAAGCCGGCGGTGATGATGGCGACGATCAGTGCGCGGCGGGTCCATTTCAGCCAGCGGTAGATGTTGCCTTCGGCCGGCGGCTGGTACAGCGGCAGCACCAGGTGGTTGAGCGCCATGCCCGACAGGGCCAGGGTGGTGACGATGATCAGGCCGCTGGCGGCGGACAGCCCGCCGACATAGGCCAGCAGTGCCAGCGCCTTGTTGTTGGCGGCGATCCCAAGGCCCAGGGTGAAGTACTCGGGGTTGGTGCTGGCGCCCAGGCGCAGGCCCGCCCACAGCACCAGCGGCACGGCCAGGCTCATCAGTAGCAGGAACAGCGGCAGGCCCCAGCTGGCGCTGACCAGGGAGCGCGGGTTGAGGTTTTCGGTGAAGGCCATGTGGTACATGTGCGGCATGACGATGGCCGAGGCGAAGAACACCAGCAGCAGGGTGCGCCATGGGCCCTCCTGCAGCGGGGTGTGCAGCGCGGCCAGGGCGGTCTGGTTCTGCAGCAGCCACACTTCCAGCCCGTGCGGGCCGCCGAACACGCCGTACAGGGCGTACAGGCCAATGCCGCCCAGCGCCAGCAGCTTGATCACCGACTCGAAGGCGATGGCGAACACCAGCCCTTCATGCTTTTCGCGCGTGGCGATGTGACGCGAGCCGAAGAAGATGGTGAACAGGATGATCAGTGCGCAGAAGGCAAAGGCCACGCGTGCCTTGACCGGTTCGCCGGTGAGAATGCTGATCGAGTCGGCCACTGCCTGAATTTGCAGGGCGAGTAAGGGAAGCACACCGATCAGCATGAAAATGGTCGTCAGCGCACCGGCCCAGGTGCTGCGAAAGCGAAAGGCCAGCAAGTCGGCCAATGACGACAATTGGTAGGTGCGGGTGATCTTGAGGATCGGATAAAGCAGCACAGGCGCCAGCAGGAAGGCGCCGGAGACGCCCAGGTAACAGGCGAGGAAGCCGTAGCCATACTGATAGGCCAGGCCCACCGAGCCGTAGAAAGCCCAGGCACTGGCGTAGACGCCCAGCGACAGGGTGTAGGTCAGCGGGTGGCGAATGATCGAACGGGGTATCAACCCACGCTCGCTGATCCAGGCCACACCGAACAGCACCATCAGGTACCCGGCGCTGATCAGGATCATCTGGGTCAGGCTAAAGCTCATCGGCATCTCGTTGGCTCTGCAGGATGAAAGTGACGACGATCAGGATCAGCCAGAGCAGGTAAGGGCGATACCAGGCGCCGGTCGGTTCGATCCACCAGTCCATGATGGCCGGGGAGAACAGGTAGATCCCCACGACCAGAAGCAGGACCAAACGATAGATGTACATGCTGGCCTCGATGGTTGGGCGCTGCGGGCTTGGACTTATTATTGGCGCAAATGGTTGGAGCGATGCTAGCGGGAATCGGTGGTGTTCGCCAAGGGTTTGAAATTATTGGGCTTTTGTTTTTGAGACGTGGGTTGCCCGATTTCGCCCTGTCGCCAGCTGGCCGCGAGGTAGCGCACTGTTACTGTGGAAGCCGGCTTGCCGACGATAGGGCCGGTGATGCTTCACTTCAAATCAGCCTCGGGCACCGTTGTTCGCTGGGCAATGGCTTCTGGCTGCCAGCGCTGGCGCGCCACAGCCAATACTTCAGCGGGCGTTGCCGTCAGCAACTGAGGGTCGGCTTCCTGGCCCAATGCGCGCAACGCCCGCAACAGCAACGGCGTTGCCTGATCAGCCTCAAGCGGCGGTGAACGGTATGACTTGCCCAGCTTGTGCCCATCAGGTTGCACGATCAATGGAATGTGCAGGTAACGCGGTTGGGAAAAGCCCAGCAATTCCTGCAAGTACAGCTGGCGCGGCGTGTTGTCGAGCAGGTCGGCCCCGCGCACGATGTCGGTAACACCTTGCCAGGCGTCGTCCAGTACGACTGCCAGCTGGTACGCATACAACCCGTCGCGGCGCTGAATCACGAAGTCGCCCACCTCGCGGCCAAGGTGTTGCTGGAACTCCCCTTGCACGCGATCGGTAAAGCGGTAGAGCAGTTCTGGCACCCGCAGGCGGATGGCGGCGCCTTCACGGGCATGCCCGGCGTTGCGGCAAAACCCTGGATAGATGCCGTTGTAGCCTTCGAGCTGTTTGCGCGAACAGGTGCAGGCGTAGGCCAGGCCCATATTGAACAGGCGGTCTACCACCGCGCCGTAAGCGTCGTGCCGCTGGCTCTGGAAGACCACCTCGCCATCCCATTCCAGCCCATAGCGCTCCAGGGTCTGCAGGATTGCATCACGGGCGCCGGGCATTTCCCGTGGCGGGTCGGTGTCTTCCACGCGTAGCAGCCAACGGCCATTGACCGCGCGGGCGTCAAGCCAGGAGGCCAGGGCGGCCACCAGCGAGCCGAAGTGCAGAAAACCGCTGGGGGTGGGGGCGAAGCGTCCGATGTAGCGCGAGTCGTTCATGGGCAGTGGTGTTTCTGAAAATAAAACGGGGCGCATGGTGCGCCCCGTTCGGAGGAGAGAAGGATCAGCCTTTGCCGACTGTCTTTTCCTTTTTCTCGGCGATTTCCTTGCAGTCGAAGCACAGGTCCGCGGTGGGGCGGGCTTCCAGGCGACGCAGGCCGATTTCGATGCCGCACGATTCGCACCAGCCGTACTCTTCGTCCTGGATCTTCTGCAGGGTCTTGTCGATTTTCTTGATCAGCTTGCGCTCGCGGTCACGGTTGCGCAGCTCAAGAGCAAATTCTTCTTCCTGGCTGGCACGGTCGGCCGGGTCCGGGAAGTTCGCAGCTTCATCTTTCATGTGGTCTACGGTGCGATCCACACTCTGCATGAGCTCGCCTTTCCAGGCGTTGAGAAGCGTGGTGAAGTGCTTCTTCATGGGCTCACCCATGTACTCTTCGCCCTTGGTCTCATTATAGGGCGCGACACCGTACATGGTTTGACCGGTTTTTTGCTTTTCTACGGTGGACATGAATAGACCGCCTCTTACTCATCTGATCCAATGCGCAGGATGCTCCATCTCCGGCACCCGCCGGCCCTGCGACTGCGAGCCGCCGAACTTACCAGATAGATCGGGGGTGCGCTAGCCCGCCCGATCCTACGTGTTGACAGCGCCATGGGGCGTACGTTCGGTGCTGTGCAGAGGTAGAATCACCAGTTTAGACCCAATTGAGAGAAGGTAATGGCCCACCACTACAGTGCGCGCAGCCGCGCCATTGAACCCTTCCATGTCATGGCGTTGCTGGCGCGGGCCAACGAGCTGCAAGCGGCCGGTCATGATGTGATTCACCTGGAAATCGGTGAGCCGGACTTCACCACCGCCGCGCCTATCGTCGAAGCAGGCCAGGCGGCGCTGGCCGCCGGGCATACCCGCTACACCGCCGCGCGTGGCCTGCCGGCCCTGCGTGAGGCGATTGCCGGCTTTTACGACCAGCGTTATGGCGTCGCGATAGACCCCGAACGCATTCTGATCACCCCGGGGGGCTCTGGCGCGCTGCTGCTGGCCAGCAGCCTGCTGGTCGACCCCGGCAAGCACTGGCTGTTGGCAGACCCCGGCTACCCCTGCAACCGCCACTTCCTGCGACTGGTCGAGGGTGGGGCGCAACTGGTACCTGTCGGGCCTGAGGTGAACTATCAATTGACCGCCGATCTGGTGGACCGGCACTGGAACCAGGACACTGTCGGTGCCCTGGTCGCCTCGCCAGCCAACCCCACCGGTACCGTGCTGGAGCGTGATGAGCTGGCCAGCTTGTCCAAGGCCACCCGCGAACGAAATGGCCACCTGGTGGTGGACGAGATCTACCACGGGCTGACATACGGCATGGACGCGCCGAGCGTCCTGGAAGTGGATGATTCGGCATTCGTCCTGAATAGTTTTTCCAAGTATTTCGGCATGACCGGGTGGCGGCTTGGCTGGCTGGTTGCACCGCCTGAGGCCGTGGCCGATCTGGAAAAGCTTGCGCAAAATCTGTACATCAGCGCGCCAAGCATGGCCCAGCACGCCGCACTGGCCTGTTTCCAGCCTGAAACCCTGGCAATTTTCGAAGCGCGCCGCGCCGAGTTTGCCCGCCGTCGCGACTACCTGTTGCCCGCCCTGCGCGAACTGGGCTTTGGCATTGCCGTGGAGCCGCAGGGCGCGTTCTATCTATATGCCGACATCAGTGCCTTTGGCGGCGATGCCTTTGCCTTCTGCCAGCATTTTCTGGAAACCGAGCACCTGGCGTTCACGCCGGGCCTGGACTTCGGCCGTCACCTGGCAGGCCATCATGTGCGCTTTGCCTATACACAGAGCCTGCCGCGGCTGGAGGAGGCGGTCCAGCGCATCGCCCGTGGCTTGCGGAGCTGGCAGGGCTGATGGTGTTCTTTCCTCCACTCGAACAAGGGCGGCTGCTGTGCCGCTACAAGCGGTTCCTGGCGGACATCCAGCTGGCCAATGGCGAGCAGTTGACCATCCACTGCCCCAACACGGGCTCCATGCTCAATTGCATGCGTGAGGGCGGGCAGGTCTGGTTCAGTCGCTCCAACGACCCCAAGCGCAAGTTGCCGGGCACCTGGGAAATCAGCGAGACGCCTCAGGGGCGGCTGGCTTGCATCAATACGGGGCGGGCCAACGCGCTGGTCGAGGAAGCGCTTCGCGCGGGCGTGATCCAAGAGCTGGCGGGCTTCACTGCACTTAAACGTGAGGTGGCCTACGGTGAGGAGGGCAGCCGCGTGGACTTTCGCCTGGAGTTCGACCACGGGCCGGCTTATGTCGAGGTCAAGAGCGTGACCCTGGGCTACCCGGATACGGCAGTGGCCGCTTTCCCGGATGCCGTCACCCAGCGCGGTGCCAAGCACCTGCGCGAACTTGCGGCGCTGGCCCGGCAAGGTATACGTGCGGTGCAGCTGTACTGTGTGAACCTGACGGGCATCGAGGCGGTGCGTCCGGCCGACGAGATCGATGCAGCCTATGCCCGGGCGCTGCGTGCCGCCGTGGCGGATGGGGTAGAGGTGCTGGCCTATGGCGTGCGCCTGGATGCCGGGCACATCGTCATCGACCGCCCGCTACCGGTGTTGGTCAACCCCTGAGCCAGATACCCTGGCTGTCTTCCAGGCAGCCCAGGGCCTGCAGCGCGTCACCCTCGCAGGGGCCTGCCACGCATTCGCCATTTTCGATCAGGAACAGCGCACCGTGATGGGCGCAGTGAATGAGGCTTGCACTGTCATCGAGAAATGCGTCCGCCTGCCAGTTCAAGGGGATCCCCCGATGCGGGCAGCGGTTGCGATACAGATGCACCTGGCCCTGGCGACGCACGCCGAACAGTTCGATGCCGTCTACCCTGAAGGCGCGGCTATGGCCCTCGGCCAGCGCTGCGGAAGTACAAAGGAAGTGCATGTGCAGGAAAACTCGTGAGACATGTGATGGCTTGACGCGCCAATGCGAATAATTATCAAATTGCGCGCAATCGCTGCGCCCGGTTGTCTATGGTGCGCAGTTCCGCCGTTCGCCACAAGGCGTGTGGCTCGCCTTCAGAAGGAATCCGATGATGCGTCGTCCCGCTGCCTTGTTTGCCTTGTGCGCAGCCCTGGTCGCTTCCACCCAGGCGCTGGCCGCCGATTTGCCACAGCGCTGGGTCAGTGCTGGCGGCGCATTGAGCGAGTGGGTCAGCGCCCTGGGCGGCGAGCCGCGCCTGGTGGGTGTGGATACCACCAGCCAGCATCCTGAGTCGCTCAAGGCCCTGCCAAGTATCGGTTACCAGCGCCAGTTGTCCGCCGAAGGCATCCTCAGCCTGCGCCCGGATGTGCTGGTCGGCACAGAAGAGATGGGGCCGCCACCTGTGCTTGCGCAAATCCGCAAAGCCGGCGTTCGGGTGGAGCTGCTCTCCAGCAAGGCGGACCTCGCCGCCGTGGATGCAAACCTCAAGCAACTGGGTGTTTTGCTCGGCGCCGAGCAGAAGGCCGCGCAACTCGCCGCTGATTATCATCAGCAGCTTGAGCTGTTGCAGATGCAGGTCAAGCAGGCACAGGCCAGCCACAAAGCGCCGGGTGTGCTGTTGCTGGTCGGCCACGCGGGGGCGAAACCGCTGATTGCCGGGCAGGGCACCGCAGGTGACTGGCTGCTGCGTCAGGCAGGTGGGCGAAACCTGGCCGAGCATCAGGGATACAAGAACTTCTCCAACGAGGCGTTGGCGGCCCTGGACCCCGATGTCGTGGTGTTCTCCGATCGCGCGTTGGTCGGCGACCAGGCCCTGCAGGCACTGCTCAAGGAAAACCCGGCGTTGACCGCCTCCCGAGCGGTACGCGACCAGCGCCTGGTGCCACTTGACCCGACCCTGTTGGTCGGCGGCCTTGGCCCGCGCTTGCCGCAGGCCCTGCAAGACCTGGCGGCTGCCTTCTACCCGGCGGCAAAGGTCAGCCTCACGCAATGAAGCAGCGCGTGCAGCCACGTACACTGATTATCTGCCTGAGCCTGCTGTGCCTGTTGGCGGTATGGCTGTCCCTCGCCCTGGGCCCTGTGAGCTTGCCGCTGTTCGATACCTTGCGCGCGGGCCTGCGGTTAGTGGGGCTGCGCATCGACGGCGAAGGCCTGCAGCAGGCCGAAATGATCCTGGGCCAGATTCGCCTGCCACGCACGCTGCTGGGCTTGGCAGTGGGGGCGGTGCTGGCGCTGTGCGGTGTGGCCATGCAGGGGTTGTTTCGCAATCCGCTGGCCGACCCTGGGCTTGTGGGCGTATCCGCCGGGGCAGCCATGGGCGCTGCAGTGGCTATCGTTGGCGGCAGTTGGTTTGGCGGCCTGCCTGAGGCATTTGCGCCTTACTTGTTGTCACTGTGCGCCTTCATCGGCGGCCTGGCGGTCACCGCGCTGGTCTATCGCCTAGGACGGCGCGATGGGCAGACCAATGTGGCCACAATGTTGCTGGCCGGTGTAGCCATGACCGCGCTGGGAGGCGCGGCGGTCGGCCTGTTTTCTTATCTGGCCGACGACGCCACCCTGCGTACGCTGACCTTCTGGAACCTGGGCAGCCTCAACGGTGCCAGCTACGACCGGCTGTGGCCGTTGCTGATCGTGGCCGCAGGCGTCGCGCTGTGGTTGCCGCGCCGGGCGCGGGCGCTCAATGCCTTGCTGCTGGGCGAGTCCGAGGCGCGGCACCTGGGTATCGAGGTGGAGCGGCTCAAGCGCGAGCTGGTGTTCTGCACGGCCCTGGGGGTGGGCGCGGCCGTGGCGGCGGCGGGGCTTATCGGCTTCATCGGCCTGGTGGTACCGCACCTGGTGCGCTTGCTGGCCGGGCCTGATCACCGCGTGGTGTTGCCCGCATCGCTATTGGCTGGCGGCGTGCTGATGCTGCTTGCCGACCTGGTGGCGCGCTTGGCGCTGGCGCCGGCCGAGTTGCCGATCGGTATCGTCACGGCCTTTATCGGTGCGCCGTTTTTCCTGGTTTTGTTGATCAGAGGGCGCAGTTGATGTTGCAAGTCGAGGGCCTTTACCTGCGCCGTGGTGGGAATGAAGTACTGCATGACCTCAATTTGCAAATGCATCCGGGCCAGGTGGTGGGTGTGCTCGGCCCGAATGGTGCAGGCAAGAGCAGCCTGCTGGGCGTGCTGTGTGGTGAACTGGCGCCCGGGCACGGGCGCGTGACGTTGCAGGGCCGGCCGTTGGCCAGCTGGGACGGGCAGGCGCGGGCCAGGTGCCTGGCGGTGTTGCCGCAGGTGTCCAGCCTGGGCTTTGCGTTCAGGGTCGAGGAAGTGGTCGGCATGGGGCGAATGCCGCATGACAGCGGCCAAGTGCGTGACGCTGAGATCGTTGAGGCAGCGCTGCATGCAGCAGATGCCTGCCACCTGCTGGGGCGCAGTTACCTGGCGTTGTCGGGCGGGGAGCGGCAACGTGTGCACCTGGCCCGCGTACTGGCGCAGCTGTGGCCGGGCGAGGAGGGGGCTACGCTGCTGCTTGACGAGCCGACCTCGATGCTCGATCCCTTACACCAGCACACCACCTTGCAAGCTGTGCGCAGTTTTGCCGACCGCGGCGCAGCGGTATTGGTGATCCTGCATGACCTGAACCTGGCGGCGCGCTACTGTGATCGTATTCTGTTGCTCGAAGGGGGCCGTGCCCATGCTCTGGCCTCGCCGCAGGAGGTGTTGACCCCCGCGGCGCTCAAGGCCGTGTTCGGCATAGACGTATTGGTACAGGCCCATCCGGAACGGGGGCATCCGCTGATCATCACCCGCTAGGAGGCGTTGCCCATGCATCATTGCTTACTGTCTGGCGCGCTGCTGGGCGTGTTGTTTGCGCTGGGGGGCTGCCAAGCCAGCGTGCCGCCGCTACCCGCCTGGCAGAGTAGCGAAGGGCGTGACCACGCAGAACTGGGGCAAATCCACGACCTGGCCAGCGGCAAGGTCATCAGCCCTGAACAGCTGGTGGAGGACCTGGCTGGCGTACCGCGAGTGCTGGTAGGCGAAAAGCATGACAACGCAGACCATCACGCCTTGCAACTTTGGTTGATCCGCGCCATGCAGGCCCGGCGCCCCCAGGGCAGCCTGCTTCTGGAAATGCTGCAACCGGAGCAGCAGGCTCGGGTCGATGCGGTTCAAGCCCAGGCCACATTGCCGCAAGGCCTGCCCAAGGCCCTGGCGTGGCAGGAGGGCTGGGACTGGCAGCTGTACGGGCCGATCGTACGTGAAGCATTGGGCAGCCATGTTCCCCTTCTGGCCGCCAACCTGTCGGCTGGCGAAATGCGCCAGGCCTATCGCCTGGCGACGCCGGTGCCGGGGGCGCAGTCCAACGCTGCGCAGGTGAAGGCAGCATTGCTCGAGCAGGTGAGGGCCGGGCACTGTGATTTGCTCCCCGTGAGCCAGTTGCCGGCCATGCTGGCCGTTCAGCAACAACGTGACCGGCGCATTGCCCAGCGGCTGCTCTCGGCGCCGCAGCCTGCCCTGTTGCTGGCCGGTGCATTCCACGTACGCAAGGACTTGGGCGTGCCGTTGCACCTCGCCGACCTGGGGGCAGAGGGGCAGAGCAAGGTGCTGTTGTTGGCCGAGATTGGTAAGCAGGTCGACGCGGGGATGGCAGATTATGTCTGGTATACGGCGGCGATGCCGGAGCAGGATTATTGCGCACCGTTGCGTAAGTAGGCGTGCAGGCGGTTAGGAGGCAGTGGCAAGCCGCAAAAAAAAAGACCCGGCAAAAAATGCCGGGTCAATAACCGTGATTAGCCTGATGAGGAGATAATCTGAGAGTCCGAACCAAGGGCTTTCAGCTTATCCAACCAGTCTCGCGACCAGTTGTGATAATCATAACGATTCTCATTATCGAGTCAATCCCCATCTGATGTTTATTTCGCATTTTTTTGCGTAGGGCATTTCGCATCGAGTTGTTGATTGAGCGCTTGCTTGCGCTCGGCCGGCAAATCGTTCCAGTGCATGTCCAGCAGCGCGCCTTCAATGGCGTACAGCAACACCTTCGACGCCCGGAACCCTCGGGTTTTCACGGCCTGGTAAGCACCTACCGCGCCGAGCCGACGCAAATCCGATGCACTGTGGATACCGGCCGCATGTAACCACTGCGCGGAGGTCTTTCCAAGATTCTTCAGATGCTGCAATTCATCGTTCATCGAGCCTCCTGGCGATGGCTGAACGGGTATTAGGGGATAAATCGCGAGCAGGTCAGAGAGGAGTGTAGCGGGGGTTGGAAAATGCGCGGCCTTTTGCCATCGGGGGCGACGAGATGCCCTGTTTGCGCCGGGGGGAGGTGTTCGGGCCGGCCACCAGCCGGCCCGAATCTAGCTGATTTTAGAGGCCTGGCAAACGCTGGCGGATCTGATCGATCACCTGGTCCATGCTGCTGGCATCCTGAGTATCAACGCGCGTGCTCTGCTGCCGTTCCACTTCATCCAGTGGCTCACGGCTTGCCTGCTGCGCCTTGACCACTTCCAGGGTGGCGTCCGACGGGTCGTTGTTGTCCGCCAGGCGCTGCTCCAGCCAACTGGCGATGACCGCCTCAGGTGCCTGGCAATCGAGGATCAGCAATGGCACGCCGGTATCGTTCGCGACTTCGGCGGCAGCTTTGCGGTGTTCGCGCTTGAGGTAGGTAGCATCGAGCACTACCGGGAAACCTGCGCGCAGGATGGTCGCGGCAAGCTGGTGCAGGCGCTGGTAGGTAACGGTGCTGGCATCGTTGTCGTAGATGCCCGCTTGCAGTTGGCCTGCTTGGGCTTGTTGCTGTTCACCGTACAAGCGCTTGCGCTCCACGTCCGAGCGCACGCGCACAGCGCCCAAGGCTTCGACCAGGCGCATGGCGACGTGGCTCTTGCCTACGGCCGACACGCCATGGGTGATGGCCAGTAGGCGCGAAGGGATGGCGCTGTAGCTTTCTGCCAGGTTGGCGTAGTTGCGGTAGGTGCGCAGGCTGGTGGCACGCTGCACGCCATCGGCATTGGCCGGCATGCTGAACAGGGCGATCTTGGCGCGGACCAGGGCGCGGTAGGCTTTGTAGAAGTTCAACACTTCCAGGCCTTCATAGTCGCCGGTCAGCTCCAGATACTGGCTGACGAAGCGCCGCGCCAGGCATTTCAGGCCGCGGTCTTCCAGGTCCATGGCGAGGAAGCTGGTGTCGGCCCAGACGTCGGTCATGCGGAACGGTTCGTTGAACTCGATGCAGTCGAAGATCACCACCTTGCCATCGATCACGGTGGCGTTACCCAAGTGAATGTCGCCGTGGCATTCGCGGGTGAAGCCATTGGCCTTGCGCGCCGCGAACAGGCCTTCAAGGCGCTCGAAACTGCTGCGCGCCCAAGCTTGCAGGTTGTCCAGCTGCTGCAGGTCGGCCTTGTCACTGAGGAACGGACGGATCTGCTCGAAGTTCTGCTCGACCGGGGCCATGACACTTTCAGGTGAGCCATATGGCTGCTCGGCGGGCACCTTCGGAGTCTGCAGGTGGAATTCTGCGATCTGCCGGGCCATCTGGTCGATGTGGCCGGCATTGAGTTCGCCGTTGGCCTGCAGGGTGTTGAGCATCTGCCCCTGCGGGAACTGGCGCATTTTCAGTACGTACTCGATCGTAGCGCCTTCACCGCCAAGCTGCGGGGCTTCGGCGCTGCCAGTGATCGGCAGCACTTCCAGGTACAGGCCGTCCGTCAGACGCTGGTTCAGGCGCAACTCTTCGTTACAGAAATGCTGGCGCTGATCTAGCCCGGTGAAGTCGAGGAAGCCGAAATTCATCGGCTTCTTGATCTTGTAGGCGTATTCGCCAGTAAGCAGGACCCAGGAGATGTGCGTCTCGATGAGTTGGAACCCGTCCACGGGGTGAGGGTAAAGGGCGGGGTTCTGCAACGCTGTGATCAAGGCTTGGCTCACGGGAAATCCTTCCGGGGGCAGGGAATTCGAAGGCGCCATTATGGTCAATGGTGCCGTCCCTGCATACCGCCAGAGGGCGCCTGCCCAGCCTTTACAAAGTGCGTATAATCCGCCGCCATGACTCGAACCCGAAATTCCCGTACCCCTAAGAAACGCCCGACCGGCCGCTCGCGCGCCTGGCTGGGCTGGGCGTTCAAGCTCAGCCTGGTCGGCCTGGTGATCGTTGCCGGCTTCGCGGTTTACCTCGATGCTGTCGTCCAGGAGAAGTTCTCCGGCAAGCGCTGGACCATCCCGGCCAAGGTATATGCCCGGCCGCTGGAGCTGTTCGTCGGCCAGAAGCTGAGCAAGAACGACTTCCTCACCGAACTCGATGCCCTCGGCTACCGTCGAGAAAGCGCGGCCAATGGCCCGGGCGCTGCGGCTGTCAACGGTAATACCGTCGACCTCAACACCCGCGGCTTCCAGTTCTATGAGGGGATGGAACCTGCGCAGTTCGTGCGTGTGCGCTTCTCCGGCGACTACGTTGCCGGGCTGTCCGGCGCCAACAATGCCAAGCTGGATGTGGTGCGCCTCGAGCCGTTGATGATCGGCGGCATCTACCCGAAGAACCTCGAGGACCGCATCCTGATCAAGATCGATCAGGTGCCCCCGTACTTGCTCGAAACCCTGGTGGCAACCGAAGACCGAGACTTTTACAGCCACTTCGGCGTGTCGCCCAAGTCCATCGCGCGTGCTGTGTGGGTCAACACCTCCGCCGGTACCATGCGCCAGGGTGGCAGTACCCTGACCCAGCAGTTGGTGAAGAACTTCTACCTGACCAGCGAACGCACCCTCACCCGCAAGCTGACTGAAGCGATGATGGCCGTACTGCTGGAGATGCACTACGACAAGCGCGAAATCCTCGAGGCCTACCTCAACGAGGTGTTCGTCGGCCAGGATGGCCAGCGCGCCGTGCACGGCTTTGGCCTGGCCAGCCAGTTCTTCTTCAGCCAACCGCTGTCGGAACTCAAGTTGCACCAGATCGCCTTGCTGGTGGGTATGGTCAAGGGGCCGTCCTACTACAACCCGCGTCGCCACCCTGAGCGGGCCCTGGCGCGGCGTAACCTGGTCCTGGACCTTGTGGCCGAGCAGGGCGTTGCCAGCCAGGAGGCGGTCGATGCGGCCAAGAAGATGCCGCTGGGCGTGACCAAGCGGGGCAGCCTGGCCGACAGTTCGTTCCCGGCCTTCCTCGACCTGGTCAAGCGTCAACTGCGCCAGGACTATCGCGACGAGGACCTTACTGAAGAAGGCCTGCGCATCTTCACCAGTTTCGACCCGATCCTGCAGATGAAGGCCGAAACCTCGATGAATGAGACCTTCAAGCGTCTGGCAGGGCGCAAAGGCGCTGACGAGGTCGAATCGGCGATGGTCGTGACCAACCCGGAAACCGGTGAGGTGCAGGCGCTCATCGGCAGCCGTCAGGCCGGATTCGCCGGCTTCAACCGTGCCATCGATGCCGTGCGGCCGATTGGCTCGCTGGTCAAGCCAGCGGTGTACCTCACCGCGCTGGAGCAGCCGAGCAAGTACACCCTGACCAGTTGGGTGCAGGACGAGGCGTTTTCGGTCAAGGGCGCCAATGGCCAAGTGTGGCGCCCGCAGAACTACGATCGCCGCCCGCATGGCACCATTTACCTGTACCAGGGGCTGGCCAATTCCTACAACTTGTCGACCGCCAAGATCGGCCTGGAAGTAGGTGTGCCCAACGTCATCAAGACCATTGGCCGGCTCGGGGTCAATGTCGATTGGCAGCCGTTCCCGGCAATGCTGCTGGGGGCCGGTGGCATGTCGCCGATGCAGGTGGCGACGATGTACCAGACCATCGCCAACGGCGGCTTCAATACGCCGATGCGCGGCATCCGCAGTGTGCTTACCGCCGAAGGTGAGCCGCTCAAGCGTTACCCGTTTCAGATCCAGCAGACCTTCGACCCGGGCTCTATCTACCTGGTGCAGAACGCGATGCAGCGGGTGATGCGCGAAGGTACCGGCCGCTCCGTGTACAACGTGCTGCCCAGGTCGCTGACGCTGGCGGGCAAGACCGGTACCAGTAACGACTCGCGTGACAGCTGGTTCTCTGGCTTCAGCCAGGACCTGCTGGCGGTGGTGTGGATGGGCCGTGACGATAACGGCAAGACGCCGTTCACCGGTGCCACCGGTGCCCTGCAGGTGTGGACCAGCTTCATGAAGAAGGCTGACCCGCTGCCGCTGGACATGCCGCAACCAGACAACGTGGTACAGGCCTGGATCGACCCCTACAGTGGGCAGGGTTCCGACGCAAGCTGTCCGGGAGCGGTGCAGATGCCGTATATTCGCGGCAGCGAACCGCCCGCCGGCGCAATCTGCGGCGGCGAGCAAAATCCGGCAGAATCGGTCATGGACTGGGTCAAAGGCTGGATGAATTAAGCCCTGGCAGCATTGATGAGGTGTGAAGTGAAAAAGTGGTGGTTTCCTGCCGTGACGGCACTGGTGGTGCTTCAGGGCTGTTCCAGCGTTCAGCGTGGCAACATCCCGGTCGTGGACTCGAGCACTCGGGTGTCCAACAGCGAACGGGTGACGGCCAACCGCTCGGCGGCCGGCATCAACAACGGCACCTCGCAAGCGCAAACCCTGCCCGAGGACTCCGGCGTGACCGTGATGATTCCGCAAGGCGCCGGTGCCACGGGCATCCAGACGTTCCCAGCAGGCAGTGGCGTGGCACCGATCAGCACCACGCCGATTACCCCTGGCCCCGGCACATCTGCGCCGATGGAGACCAACCCCAACCCGATCGCCGACGAACCGTTCGACATCGCGTCGATGAACAGTGCCTCGGCCGCTGCCAGCGCGCCAACCGGCATTCCGCGCAGCAGTGCGGCATCCGGTGGGCTGTCGGCTGACGAGCAGCTCGATGGTCCGGTGCTGGCCCTGTTGACCACTGCCCAGTCGCAACAGGGCAGCGGCGACTTCAACGGTGCAGCCTCGAGCCTGGAGCGCGCCCAGCGCATCGCCCCGCGCGAGCCGCAGGTACTGTTCCGTCTGGCGCAGGTGCGCCTGTCCCAAGGCGATGCAGCACAGGCCGAGCAGTTGGCGCGCCGTGCCCTGACTTACGCCAATGGCCGTCCTGACCTTCAGGCCGAGCTGTGGAACACCATCGCCCAGGCTCGTGAGAAGCAGGGCGACAGCGCTGGCGCCGCGTTGGCCCGGCAGAAAGCGCGGGTCAACTCGTGATGATCGAGCAGCGCATTCTGGATATCGCTGACCACCTGCTGCTCATCGAGCGTGAGTTGATCGTGCAGGGGTGGTGGGCTGACGAGCCGCCAAGCGATGAGGCGCTGGCCAGCACGGTGCCTTTTGCGGTGGACAGCATGAGCTTCGAGCAGTGGTTGCAGTGGATCTTCCTGCCGCGCATGAAGATCATCATCGAGCTGGGTCAACCGCTGCCCAACGCCTCGGGCATCCTGGTGATGGCCGAGACGGTGTTCGTCGACAGGCCGGAGCAGAGTCGTGAGTTGCGGCGCCTGCTGGCAGAGTTCGATCGATTGATCGCGAGTTGAGCCTGATTTCTTCTATTTTTCCTTCAAGGGCCGCAGATTGTGGCCCTTTTTTGTGTAAATGTTATTTTTTCTGCTGCAGTGTCGGTTTTTAGTGGTGGCTGGAATTCATCTTTAGGAAAAATTGGCAATAATTTTTCTTGACTTGTAGGCGCCAAATCACAAGAATCCAGATTCCGCTTTAGAGGGACTGCCAGAAGCAGACCCGCTAAGCAGATCATGAGGCGCACACCCGCGCCGACCTGTTACACCCCGCAACGCGTTACCTCGCGCTGGGTGGGATAACCCCGCAACACTCTGGGGCGCTCCCAATACTTGCTCAGTCAGTGCTGACGTTCGCTCATGCTCTGCTTGGCAGTAAACCTATTAAGACCCGTCCACTAGGGACGGTATTCTGGCGTTTTAGAGGTGAACAACGTGGAGCTTTTATCTGGCGCTGAGATGGTCGTCCGCTTCTTGCGTGACGAAGGCGTTAAGCACATCTACGGGTACCCTGGTGGTGCTCTCCTGCATGTTTACGACGCCCTGTTCAAAGAACCGGAAGTCGAGCACATCCTGGTTCGTCACGAGCAGGCCGCTACCCATATGGCGGATGGCTACGCCCGCGCCACCGGCAAGGCCGGTGTGGTGCTGGTAACCTCCGGCCCGGGCGCGACCAATGCCATCACCGGTATTGCCACCGCTTACATGGACTCGATTCCGATGGTCATCCTGTCCGGCCAGGTGCCTAGCACCATGGTGGGTACCGATGCCTTCCAGGAAACCGACATGATCGGCATCTCGCGGCCGATCGTGAAGCACAGCTTCATGATCAAACATGCCACCGAGATCCCTGAAATCCTGAAAAAAGCCTTCTACCTGGCGCAATCCGGCCGTCCAGGCCCGGTCGTGGTCGACATTCCAAAAGATATGACCAACCCGGCCGAGAAGTTCGAATACGTTTACCCGAAGAAGGTCAAGCTGCGCTCCTACAGCCCGGCAGTGCGTGGCCACTCCGGCCAGATCCGCAAGGCTGCCGAGATGCTGCTGGCTGCCAAGCGTCCGATCGTTTATGCCGGTGGCGGTGTGATCCTCGGTGGCGGCTCCGAAGCGCTGACCGAAATCGCCAAGTCGCTGAACCTGCCAGTCACCAATACCCTGATGGGCCTTGGCGGCTTCCCGGGTACCGACCGCCAGTTCCTGGGCATGCTCGGCATGCACGGCAGCTACACCGCCAACATGGCCATGCACAATGCCGATGTGATTTTCGCGGTCGGCGCGCGTTTCGATGACCGCGTGGTCAATGGCCCGGCCAAGTTCTGCCCGAATGCCAAGATCATTCACATCGACATCGACCCTGCGTCGATCTCCAAGATGATCAAGGCCGACGTGCCGATCGTGGGCCCGGTCGACAGCGTTTTGAGCGAGATGCTGGGCATCCTCAAGGAAATCGGCGAGCAGCCAGACAAGGCCGCGGCCGATGCCTGGTGGAAGCAGATCGACGAATGGCGCGGTAATGGCGACCTGTTCCCGTACAACAAGGGCGACGGCAGCGTCATCAAGCCGCAAACCGTCATCGAGACCTTGTGCGAAGTGACCAATGGCGATGCCTTCGTCACCTCCGACGTCGGCCAGCACCAGATGTTCGCGGCGCAGTACTACCGCTTCAACAAGCCGAACCGCTGGATCAACTCCGGTGGCCTGGGCACCATGGGCTTCGGTTTCCCGGCGGCCATGGGCATCAAGCTCAATTTCCCGGATCAGGACGTGGCCTGCGTGACGGGCGAAGGCAGCATCCAGATGAACATCCAGGAGCTGTCCACCTGCATGCAGTACGGCCTGCCGGTGAAGATCGTCAACCTGAACAACGGCGTGCTGGGCATGGTCCGTCAGTGGCAGGACATGGCCTACAACGGCCGCCACTCGCATTCCTATGTCGAGTCGCTGCCTGACTTCATCAAGCTGGCCGAGGCCTATGGCCATGTGGGTATCCGCATCACCAGCCTGAAGGACCTCAAGCCCAAGCTCGAGGAAGCCTTCGCGATGAAGGACCGCCTGGTGTTCATCGACATCGCGGTCGACCGTACCGAGCACGTCTATCCGATGCAGATCAAGGATGGCTCGATGCGTGACATGTGGCTGAGCAAGACGGAGCGTACCTGATATGCGGCACATCATTTCCCTGCTGCTGGAAAACGAACCCGGAGCTCTGTCCCGCGTGGTCGGCCTGTTCTCCCAGCGCAACTACAACATTGAAAGCCTGACCGTGGCGCCTACCGAAGACCCGACCTTGTCGCGTCTGACGCTGACCACCGTTGGCCATGATGAAGTGATCGAACAGATCACCAAGAACCTCAACAAGCTGGTCGAAGTGGTCAAGCTTGTCGACCTGTCGGAAAGCGCTCACATCGAGCGTGAACTGATGCTGGTCAAGGTCAAGGCCACCGGTGCCCAGCGTGCCGAGATCAAGCGCACCACGGACATCTTCCGTGGCCAGATCGTCGACGTTACCGCCAGCGTGTACACCGTGCAGCTCAGCGGTACCAGCGACAAACTGGACAGCTTCATCCAGGCCATCGGCACTGCATCGATTCTCGAAACCGTGCGCAGTGGCGTCACCGGCATTGCCCGTGGCGACAAAGTGCTCAGCATCTGAATTCAAAATTAGCGATGGCTCCGTAGGGGCCGAGATATAACCAGGGGTATTTCATGAAAGTTTTCTACGATAAAGACTGCGACCTTTCCATCATCCAGGGCAAGAAAGTCGCCATCATCGGTTACGGTTCTCAGGGCCACGCTCAAGCGTGCAACCTGAAGGACTCCGGTGTAGACGTTACCGTCGGTCTGCGTAAAGGTTCGGCTACCGTTGCCAAGGCTGAAGCCCACGGCCTGAAAGTGGCCGATGTTGCCACCGCCGTCGCTGCTGCCGACCTGGTCATGATCCTGACCCCGGACGAGTTCCAGGGCACTCTGTACAAGAACGAAATCGAGCCGAACATCAAGAAGGGCGCCACCCTGGCCTTCTCCCACGGCTTTTCGATCCATTACAACCAGGTCGTTCCACGTGCCGACCTCGACGTGATCATGATCGCGCCGAAGGCCCCGGGCCACACCGTGCGTTCCGAGTTCGTCAAAGGCGGCGGTATCCCTGACCTGATCGCTATCTACCAGGACGCCTCCGGCAACGCCAAGAACGTCGCCCTGTCCTACGCTTCGGGCGTTGGTGGCGGCCGTACCGGCATCATCGAAACCACCTTCAAGGACGAGACCGAAACCGACCTGTTCGGTGAGCAGGCCGTTCTGTGCGGCGGTACCGTCGAGCTGGTCAAAGCCGGTTTCGAAACCCTGGTCGAAGCTGGCTACGCGCCGGAAATGGCCTACTTCGAGTGCCTGCACGAGCTGAAACTGATCGTCGACCTCATGTACGAAGGCGGTATCGCCAACATGAACTACTCGATCTCCAACAACGCCGAGTACGGTGAGTACGTCACCGGTCCCGAAGTCATCAACGAAGAATCCCGCAAGGCCATGCGCAACGCTCTGAAGCGCATCCAGGACGGCGAGTACGCGAAGATGTTCATCTCCGAAGGCGCCACCAACTACCCATCGATGACCGCCAAGCGTCGCAACAACGCCGCTCACGGTATCGAAGTCATCGGCGAGCAACTGCGTTCGATGATGCCGTGGATCTCGGCTAACAAAATCGTCGACAAGACCAAGAACTGAGTCTTATCGAATGATGAAAAACGCGGCTTCGGCCGCGTTTTTTCGTTCTGGCATTCAGCTTCTGGTATAAAGCAGACCAGTGGCCTGCCGTCAGAACCTGTTTCGCGGGCCCGTGTCGAACATTTTCCATCCTGTTGCAAGGTACCCTCCATGAGCGAACGTCCCGAAGAGCCGAACAAGCCCTCCGACGCCGAAAGCCTGCTACCTGTCGATGAGCACGTTGAAGAAGGGCATGATGCCGAAGGGCGCAAGGTGCGCCATCGCGGTATCTATCTGTTGCCCAACCTGTTCACCACCGCCAACCTGTTTGCCGGTTTCTACTCCATCATCAACTCGATGAGCGCGCAGAGCGCCCTCAGTGCTGGCGACCCGCGCGAGGCGAGCAAGTACTTTGCCTTTGCCGCCATTGCCATCTTCGTGGCCATGGTGCTCGACGGCCTCGATGGCCGCGTCGCCCGCATGACCAACACCCAGAGCGCCTTTGGGGCCGAGTACGATTCGTTGTCGGACATGGTCGCCTTCGGCGTGGCCCCGGCCCTGCTGGCCTTCGGCTGGGCGCTGGGCGATATGGGCAAGGTCGGCTGGATGGTCGCCTTCATCTATGTCGCTGGCGCCGCGCTGCGCCTGGCGCGTTTCAATACCCAGGTCGGTACTGCTGACAAGCGCTACTTCATCGGCCTGGCCAGCCCGGCTGCCGCTGGGGTGGTGGCCGGCACCGTGTGGGCCTTCAGCGACTATGGCATCCAGGGGTCCAAGTTGTCGTTCCTGGTGGCACTGCTGGTTGCCGCTGCCGGTATGCTGATGGTCAGCAACATCAAGTACAACAGCTTCAAGGAGCTCGACCTCAAGGGGCGCGTGCCGTTTGTGGCGATCCTGGCGGTGGTGCTGGTGTTTGCCGTGGTATTCAGCGATCCGCCGCGCATCCTGCTGCTGATCTTCCTCGCCTACGCCGCTTCCGGCCCGATCCAGTTCCTGCTCAAAGGCCGCCATCGTAAATCTTGAATGATTTAATGATGGAATAACCCTGCGGCTCCATAGTCTTACTGGTACATCCGCTAACCAGTGCTGTGGAGCCGTCATGCTTATAAAGCTTCCCAGGTCTTCCGATTGCAAGGCATCGGAGATCACGCCCGAAAGCATCTACCTTTCCCGTCGTACCCTGTTGGGTGGCTCCATGGCCGCCGTTGCGCTGGGTGCGATGCCCTTTGCGGCGCGCGCGGCCCAAGCATCGCGTTACGCAGATGTCGAGGCAGGCAACGCACCGGCCTGGTTCACCAGCAAGCTGGCTGAAACGCGTTGGCAAGCCGTGACGGTAAAAGACGAGGCGATAACGCCCTTCAAGGATGCCACGCATTACAACAACTTCTATGAGTTCGGGCCTGATAAAGGCGACCCAGCCGCCAATGGCGGGAGCCTGAAGACCGAGCCCTGGTCGGTGGTGGTCGATGGCGAGGTTGGCAAGCCCGGGCGCTATGCGCTGGAAGATTTTGTCAAACCCTACGCGCTTGAAGAGCGTATCTATCGGTTGCGCTGCGTGGAGGCCTGGTCAATGGTCATCCCCTGGCTGGGCTTTCCCCTGGCCCAGGTGCTCAAGCAGGTTGAACCGACTTCGAAGGCGCGCTATGTGCGGTTCGAGACCCTGCAGGATCCGCAAAACATGCCGGGGCAGCGTTCGGGCTTCGCCTTGATCGATTGGCCTTATGAGGAGGGCTTGCGCCTGGACGAGGCGATGAATCCCTTGGCGATCCTGGCGGTCGGCATGTATGGGCGGGAGCTGCCCAACCAGAACGGTGCGCCGCTGCGGCTGGTGGTGCCGTGGAAGTATGGGTTCAAGAGCATCAAGTCGATCGTTCGAATCAGCTTGGTGGCCGAACGGCCGCGCACCACCTGGGAGAGCCTTGCGCCTGATGAATATGGTTTCTATGCCAACGTGAACCCTGAGGTCGATCACCCGCGTTGGAGCCAGGCGCGCGAGCGGCGCCTGCCCAGTGGCCTGTTCAGCCCCAATGTGCGACAGACACAGATGTTCAATGGCTACGCCGATGAAGTGGCGTCGCTGTACGCTGGCCTCGACCTGCGGAAGAACTATTGATGCGTTATCCCTGGCTGCGCTTGGCGATCTTTATCGTCGGTTGCCTGTTTCCGCTGTGGTGGTTGTATGAGGCGGCCATGAACCTGCTTGGACCGGACCCGGGGAAGATCCTTATGGATCGGCTTGGGCTGGGGGCGTTGATCTTCCTTTTGATCACGCTGAGCATGACGCCGCTGCAGAAGTTGACGGGGTGGTCGGGGTGGATCGTTGTGCGTCGGCAGCTGGGGTTGTGGTGTTTTGCCTATATCGTGTTGCACCTGCTTTGCTACCTGTTCTTTATCCTGGGGCTGGATTGGGGGCAGTTTGCCGTCGAGCTGCGCAAGCGGCCGTACATTATTGTGGGTGCCCTCGGCTTCCTGGGTTTGCTGGCGCTGGCGGTGACTTCCAATCGCTACAGCCAGCGGCGCTTGGGCGCACGCTGGAAGAAACTGCACAAGCTGGTTTATGTGATTCTCGGGTTGGGCCTGCTGCATTTCCTGTGGATCGTGCGCTCCGATCTCCGTGAGTGGGCGATCTACGCGGCCATCGGGGTCTTGTTGATGGTGCTGCGGGTGCCAGCGGTGGCGCGGCGCGTGCCTCGAATCATGGGGCGGCGGGGAAGGGTGGCTTCTTAGGTGCTAGAAGATCACGTCAAACCATCCTTACGCTTTATCTAGCCACTACCGTCTATGTGTCATTTTCTTGTAATTAAAGGTTGACGCCCTCTCGAATCCCCTTATAATGCGCCCCACTTCCAGCGTAGTCGGAACGAGAAACTCCTTGAAATTCAATGAGTTGCTTAATCCAGGTAGTGCTGGAGGTGCTTCGGTCATCTGATCGATAGCGGTTGAAATGGTGGTTGACAGCGCTTCTAAACGCTGTATTATTCGCCTCCCGCTACGAGAGATCGAAGCGAGCCAAGTGTTTGAAGCTAAACGAGTTTCTCGCAAAAAACTTCAAAATAAACGCTTGACAGGCTCTGAGGAAAGCGTAGAATGCGCGCCTCGGTTGAGACGAAAAGCTCTTAACCAAACGCTCTTTAACAAATCGAATCAAGCAATTCGTGTGGGTGCTTGTGAGTACGGACTGATAGTCAAAAAGATTATCAGCATCACAAGTGACCATGCGAGAAATCACATAGTCATTTGAGATTGCTGAGCCAAGTTTAGGGTTTCTTAAAAACCCAAGCAGTATTGAACTGAAGAGTTTGATCATGGCTCAGATTGAACGCTGGCGGCAGGCCTAACA
>NZ_JAETZZ010000029.1 GCF_022627325.1 Pseudomonas putida | reverse complement strand
CCGTATGCCTACCTCAAGGACGTGCTGACACGACTGCCTACTCAACGGGCGAGCGAGATCGAGGCCTTGTTGCCGCATCAGTGGACGCCTGCTTAACGAGCGCAAGGTGTGTTCGCGGGTCGCTTACCGCCTTCCTGCATTTTGTTCATGAAATCGCATAGGTCGCCTGCGATGTTCTCGAGCGTAGGTGCTTTCTTCCCTTGCTCTACTGAAAGCCAGTATAGGTATAGGCTACCGTCGCGCCAGATACTCCCATCAGGCTTAAGGATCACGTAAAGGGTATTAATGCTTGAGGTGTCGTAGGGCAGGCGTTCGACAGGATAGGGGGCAATGCCCAGCCCGTCTTCTGAGATTCCCCCCACCCAATCCATGGCTTGATCGGTGGCGCAGGGCCTCCACAGCTTGACGTTACTCAGCGCCACCTTTGTGAAGAAACCGGTCGGTTCAGGGGGGCTTTCGGAGGGAAGGTGTGAGGTCATGGACATCATCCGATCGGTGATGTCTGTCAATTCAAGTTTAGCTCACGGGTTGTGTCAAATAGCGGGAGCTCACGCGTGATTCTGCACCTTCACCGTATGCAGGGTGATATCGACCACATCGCCATCGGCACCGACCTGGGGCATCTCGATCCAGTCGCCGACATGCAGCATGTCGTTACTGGTGAGCTGCACGCTGGCGACGAACGACAACAAGGTGTCCTTGTACACCAACAGCAATACGGCCGACATCGCACCCAGGCCAGACAGCAGCAACAGGGGGGAACGGTCGATCAGCGTGGCGACGATGACGATGGAGGCGAAAATCCACAGCATCATCTTCGCCAGTTGCACATAACCCTTGATCGAGCGGGTGCGGGCATGTTCGGTGCGGGCATAGATGTCGAGCAGGCCATCGAGCAGGCACGACAGCGCCAGGGTCATGAACAGTAGGGTGAAGGCCAGCGCCATGTTGCCAAGGAAATGCTGGGCGGTATCGGACAGCTCCGGTACCAGTTTCAGCCCGAACTGGATCACCAGCGACGGTGTGGTCTGCGCCAGGCGGTGAAACACTTTGTTGTGGCGCAGGTCGTCGAGCCATTTGAGCGCAGGCTGACGGGCCAGCAGGCGCGTGCCGTGCAGGATCAGAAAGCGCGCCAGGCGGCCGATTACCAGGGAAACCAACAGCAGCACGGCCAGGCCGATGGCGGCGTGGAGCATGGGGTGTTGGTCGAGGGTGCCCCACAGGTCGAGGCTGTCGCGCCAGAGTTTTTGCATATCCATGAGCTTCAGTACGGTCTTTGCTTGCGAAACGAAGCGCCATTAGAGCGCGGTTGGCGACAAAGTTGCCAAAAGAAATTCGGCTCCGGCTGCAGAAAACGTTACCCTATGCAACTGAATTTCCCGCACTTGCCTGAGGTTACCTCCGTGTTCTCCCAATTCGCCCTGCATGAACGCCTGCTTAAAGCCGTGGCCGAGCTTAAATTTGTCGAGCCAACCCCGGTGCAGGCCGCGGCCATCCCCTTGGCCCTGCAAGGGCGTGATCTGCGGGTGACCGCGCAGACCGGCAGCGGCAAGACCGCGGCCTTCGTCCTGCCGCTGCTCAACCGCCTGGTCGACCTCAAAGGCGCGCGCGTCGAGATCCGCGCGCTGATCCTGCTGCCGACCCGTGAGCTGGCCCAGCAGACCCTCAAGCAAGTGCAGCTGTTCTCGCAGTTCACCTACATCAAGGCGGGCCTGGTCACCGGCGGTGAAGACTTCAAGGAACAGGCCGCCATGCTGCGCAAGGTGCCGGATGTGCTGATCGGCACCCCGGGCCGCCTGCTCGAGCAGCTCAATGCCGGCAACCTCGACCTGTCCCATGTACAGGTGATGATCCTCGACGAAGCCGACCGCATGCTCGACATGGGCTTCGCCGAAGACATGGAGCGCCTGTGCAAAGAATGCGAAAACCGTGAGCAAACCTTGCTGTTCTCGGCCACCACCGGCGGCGCGGCCCTGCGCGACATCATCGGCAAAGTGCTGAAAAACCCTGAGCACCTGATGCTCAACAGTGTTTCGCAGCTGGCCGAAGGCACCCGCCAGCAGGTCATCACCGCGGACCACGACCAGCACAAAGAGGCGATCGTGCAGTGGCTGCTGGCCAACGAAAAGTTCGACAAGGCGATCATCTTCACCAATACCCGCGTGCTCGCTGACCGCATCTATGGCCACCTGGTCGCCAAAGACGTAAAAGCGTTCGTGTTGCACGGTGAAAAGGACCAGAAGGACCGCAAGCTGGCCATCGAGCGCTTCAAGCAAGGCAGCTCCAAGGTACTGGTAGCCACCGACGTGGCGGCCCGTGGCCTGGACATCGACGGCCTGGACCTGGTGATCAACTTCGACATGCCGCGCAGCGGCGACGAGTATGTGCACCGCATTGGCCGCACCGGCCGTGCCGGCGGCGAAGGCCTGGCGATCTCGTTGATCACCCACAATGACTGGAACCTGATGTCCAGCATCGAGCGCTACCTCAAGCAGCAGTTCGAGCGCCGTGTGATCAAGGAAGTCAAAGGCACCTACAACGGGCCGAAGAAGGTCAAGGCGTCGGGCAAGGCGGCCGGCACCAAGAAGAAAAAGACCGAGAAGAAGGCTGGCGACAAAAAAGCGGCTGCCAAGCGTAAGCCGACCGCCAAGCCAAAGGCCAACGCGCCACTGGCGAGCTCCGATGGCATGGCGCCGTTGAAGAAGCGCAAGCCTGCTGCTGAGTAATACCCTGCGCTAAGGTGCAATCGGCGGCAAGCCGGCTCCCGGGTGTTTACCTGCGAGCGCTGCTTTGCCGGCGATTGCGCCAGCAGCCCTGCTGTCAATCCGCTTTGTTTTCCGCCTCTTTCAATTCCTTGATCCGCTTGTCGATCAGCTGACACTTGTCGGGCAGGTCCTTGCTCGCGGTGCCCAGCTCCATCCCTTGGAGCTCATCATTGATCTCCTTCGCTTTCTGCGGGTTTTGTTCGGTCAACTGGCTCACCAGCCCTGCCAGTTCCTCACGTTTCTGGGTAGCCTCTTCCGGTGTGCAGGCCCAGGCGGGCAGGGCGCAGAACACGGCAGTCGCACAGGCGATGCGCAGCAGCGGTTTCATCCTTTATACCTCCGGCGGTGGTTGTGCTCGGTGGAGAGCTTGTGAGGCCCGGAAGTTCAGCGTCCGTGACGGGCGGCCGTGCCGGCAAATCTGGCTACCCCTGTGCCGAGAACATTGGAACGTACTCAAACCCCGGTTGGTCCCAACCTGTGTACTCCATTCGTACATAGCAAGAGGCCATAGCCATGAGCATCACTTACGACTGGGACTTGATCGAGCGTTTGTTGCACGAGGTGCAGAACGGCGCCGGTCATAGTTTTACACCACGCCCCTATGCCGAGCAGCACGCTGCGGCGATCGCCTGCGAAGGTCAGCAAGTCACCGATGTGGATCAACTCAAGACCCGTGCCTGCGAGTACGAGAAGCTGCTGTTCGAGCGCGGCTTCATCGAAAGCCGGCCGCCGGAAGAGGGTGGTAACGGCGAGAACTTCGTGCTGACCGAACGTGGTTCGCGGCTGATGAGCCTGATCGACAGCAGCATCCCGGGCTTCGAGCACCCCCGCCAGGTGCTCGATGAACAGGAGGATGCGCTGGACGAAACCACCTTCGAGCAGGTGTCGGCGAAGGCGCAGATCGCTTGAGGTCGTATTGAGGCTGGCAAGGCCTGCTCGGAAAAACCGATAATCGGCAGTTCCTGATTACTGCCGAGCCTTGCCCATGCCATCGATCACCCAAGAGGTCCGCCCATGAGTGCGGCCCGCAAGAATCCCGATGCGTTTGCCTTTCAGGTCATGCTGGGGCTGTGCCTGATCTGGGGTTGCCAACAGGTATTGATCAAATCTGCTGCGGTTGATATTGCGCCGGTGATGCAGGCTGCACTGCGTAACGGCCTTGCCGCCGTGCTGGTTGGCTTGATGATCTGCTGGCGCGGTGGCTGGGGGCAGGTGGGGAGTACTTGGCGAGGCGGGCTGCTGGCCGGCGGTTTGTTTGGCCTGGAGTTCCTGTTCATCGCCGAGGGGCTGAAGCTGACATCCGCGGCGCATATGTCTGTGTTTCTCTATACAGCACCGGTGTTCACGGCACTTGGGCTGCATCTGATGTTGCCCAGCGAGCGGCTGCGCCTGTTGCAGTGGCTGGGCATCGTCTTGGCGTTCGGCGGCATCGCTACCGCATTTGCCGGGGGGCTGTCGTTCGAGGAGATGGACGGGCGCATGCTGCTCGGCGATGCATTCGGTGTCCTTGCCGGTTTGGCTTGGGGGGCAACGACGGTGGTGGTACGGGGTTCGCGTTTGTCTGAGGCGCCTGCGACGTTGACGCTGTTCTATCAGCTGGCGGTGGGGTTTGTCGGGTTGGTGCTGATCGCCTTGCTTAGCGGGCAGATCGACAAGGTCGTGTGGACGCCCTTGGCGGTCGGCAGCGTGCTGTTCCAGGGCATTGTGGTTTCGTTCGTCAGCTACCTGACGTGGTTCTGGTTGCTGCGTAAGTACCTGGCTTCGAATCTGGCGGTGTTTTCCTTCATTACCCCGTTGTTTGGGGTGACGTTTGGCGTGCTGTTGCTGGATGAACCGCTGAGCGTGAATTTTGTGCTTGGGGCAGTGATGGTTTTGCTCGGCGTGGTGCTGGTCAGTGCCGAGCCTTGGGTGAAGCAGCAGTTGCGCAGGTTTGTGGGATAGGCGTCGTCTTTGCTGTACGTGCCGACCGGATCGGTAATCATCCGATCGCGCTCGACCAGATTAGCGTGGCTTTGGGGCCGCTATGCGGCCCATCGCAGGCAAGCCGGCTCCCACCTCCGACCGCGCAGTTCTTCAGGCCTACGCTTCACCTGTGGCAGCAACTGTCTTACTCAACTTCTAAAAGCTGGCGCGATCCCATGTGGGAGATTCTATGGTTATCAGCAAGCCATTTTCCCGCCTTTGGTAACGTATTCGTCCTGATTTCTCATCAGGGCGAATGCCACACGTGCGAGCTTCCTGGCCAGAATTACCAACGCCTGGGTCGTTGCCTTACCGCTGTTTCTGTACTGCTCATATACCCCTTTCCAAGCGGCCGACCTGCTGGCCGCCATTGCTGCGTTATGCAGCAAAC
>NZ_JAETZZ010000028.1 GCF_022627325.1 Pseudomonas putida | reverse complement strand
ACCTGGCAGAGCGTGCGATAAAACCGTTTGTCATTGGGCGCAAGGCTTGGCTGTTCAGTGACACGCCCAAGGGCGCCACGGCAAGTGCGCAGATATACAGCTTGGTCGAGACCGCCAAGGTCAACGGTCAGGAGCCCTATACGTGGCTGCGCCACGTACTTGAGCGCCTGCCGTATGCGTCGTCGGTCTCAGACTACGAAGCCTTGCTGCCATGGAACTGCTCGCCAGAGATACCACGGTAAGCTGAGGCCCTATCTTTTAGAAGGTGGGGTTCATGGATCGCACTCATTGTTACGCGCCTCACCATTGAATGGAGCGATATGCGTAATTGCATGGACTTGACCACCCATTTGCATTGCCACTGACCACTCAATTGCATCCGTGTTGACCAACCGTTTGCATTCGACTTGACCAGCACACGCCGTAGTGACGACCGGAAGAGGACAACCCAATAGCGGTCCCTCACATGTGCCTAAGGAGTCAGGCCCATTCAGATTTGCAACTAGACCATGATCGCGTCGTACAGTTTGGACAGGCCGAAGCCGGGCATCCTTGCCTTGTCTCGGTTATTCAGTACTCGCGCCGTTTCGGTTTGAAGAAAATCACAGGCGTGTGTGATTCTCTCGCTTGCTCCATGTCCATAAAGCGCTCCATATCAAACAGCTGATCCAGGGTGCGATCCTTGGATGGCCACCTCAGTTTCGGAGCCGGACGATCTGACAAGCGTGTTTTGAGCAGCGATTCGATGCGTGCGAGGCGTTCCCCCTCAACGGTGATGTAGCCAATTGGCACCGTAATGGCGCTGTCGGTACTCGGTTGACAGTGGTATTGGACCACTGCCAACTGCCCTGGGATCAAGAATATCTCCATGCAGTCCTCTAGGGGGGCGCCCGAGAACTCGATGCCATTAGGGATGCGCGACCAGAATGTCGAATGGTTATCGCGCAGTTCTCTGTGCAAAAGGGCACAGATATGCCCCGTACCTTCTCTCGAAGCGCTGAGCAGTGGCTCAATGCGATAGACAAAGTCACTCAACAACTGTCCGTTCGCAGCCCATAGCGGCACAGAACTTGCCAGCCACAGAGCGGTATGGGTTGCGTCCTCCGGCCAAAGTCTGGCCAGATCACGGATAAAGCTCTCGATCATTCGCCGATTTTTTTCTAGGTAAATCGGGCCGATCATGGCTTGGGTCAAGGGCGTGCCATAGCCCGTTTTGTTTTCGCGCCGGGCATTGAGCCACGCGTTGAAATCTAAAGTGCCACGCTGGATATGACGCACCAGCACTTCGTCATTCACCAGCTCACAGTAGGCCGTAAATGACACGCCGTGCTCGGGGATAGATAGCTCATTGAGATAGTCAGAAATCTTAGCCTCCATTTCAATGGTCAATGGTCGACGGATATTGGCCTTGTCCTCTGCGGTTTTAATCACGCGTATGGGACCGCTCGGCGTCGACTCAAGAGAAATGGATACGTCGATGGCAACCTGGTCGACATCACCTGCCTCACAGCTGCTGATTTTGTACAGACGGCTTTTTCGGATCTCGCGCTCACTCCGTTGCTGTAATTCGAGGTAGGCATGGTATTGCTGGCCAAAAGCCTCAATGACCTCCCGCTGACCTATGTTTTTGTGCTCATTTGGCACGTTCAGATGCGGCAGTCCAAAGCGGTACAGCCTTTGCTTGCGTGGGGCAATGATATTCAGCGTCAGTAGATCAAATAGCGGCGTCTCAACGCGTTCTTCGTAGCGGATCAGACTGGGGAGCACATCAGGGCATCCCTGAGATTTGTTGCGCAGTATCGAGGAGGGTGCCAAATGGCCCGAATCGGTGTACATCGCCAGGCGGTTCTGCACCAAACCCTCAACCAGTATCTCGCATTCACGCTGGCTCAGCCCGAAGTACTCCCTAATATCTCCCGGCAAAACCTCATCGAGCAGGACCAACAGGCGGCAGGTAAACTCTTCAATGGCTGGCAGCGGCACCTCCTGTGTCCAGGCACAGTGCATGGTATAGGGGCGCACAGGGACCAGCAGCGAAATCACGTTACCGAGCCGCGACTCGTAGGAAAATTCTAATTCGTCTAATTCATGCATGCTGAGTGCTCTCTATGACGCTGGTGCCGTCGACAACTTGGTATTGCTCAGGTTGTTCCTGGGACTGGGTTTCGACAAAGCTAAGAACCTTGGCCAGCGCAGAATCAGAGTTGCCGCTTCGCCACATGGCGCGTGCACCCACCACCACTAAACGTTCCTGTGCACGGGATAAGGCCACGTTAATGCGCGGCATATCGCCCAGGAAGCCTTGGTTCACCTTGTCGTTATCGCGCACCAAACTAAGGAAAATCAGCCGGTTTTCCTGCCCTTGGTAAGAGTCAACAGTATCGATTTTGATCAACTCGCGGATGTCTGCGGCCCATTCGGCTTTGCTCAATTCTGTCTGGAGGAGTGCCTTTTGTTGCTGGTACATAGTGATGATCCCAATGGGGTAAGGCTTTTCATCAGTCACGTAGAGTCTGAGATTGTTCACTGTGTCCGGACTGCACAAGAGCTTGATCAAATGCCGGATCACTTCAGTCTCATGCTGGTTCGAATAGCCACGACGGCCTTTGCTGTCTTCACCAGTGCGCTTCACGCCCACGCCACTGTCGACCCACGTGACGGGGTAGTTCAATGGATAGGGCAACTCTTGGAACCACTGCGGTGAGTCCGGCCGGCCGGTTATAAGGCCACCCACACCGTGCTCGTCGGCATAAAAGCACGTCGAAATGATGTCACTGATCGGCTTGATCATTCGATACTGGGTGTCGAGGGTGATGCCCTTGTTGACATCAAAAGCTCGCTCAAAGTCAGTTTTGGCCACTTCGCCAACTTGAACACTCAGCTCATGGGAGACAGCTTTGAGGTGTCGTTTGTCGTAGTGCGGTGGAAGCTGACGATGATCACCTACCAGCAGTACGCGCTTAGCAGACTGTAAGGCGATCATCAGCTCTGAAGCCTGCGCACGACCTGCCTCGTCGACAATCACCCAGTCGAATTCTGATTCGTTGATGGCTAGGTTTTTTGAACCCATACCCACTAGGGTGCCGCATACTAGTTGCGAGGTTTTGACCAGAAAACGGTCGTAATTCGCATCGCCGCTGGCCAGCACGTCAATCCACTCCTGACTGAGGATGATCAGCTGATTCAGGCGTTTGAGACTGACTAAATCGGTGATGTCATATTCGAGAGCCACTTGCTTACTCAGAAGCTCCCAGAACGCTGAGTCATGGGCATCGGGGCTTTCGAAGTTGAATTGATAGCTGTCGACGATCTGTATGATGCGCTGAGCAGTCAAATTGGCCTGATCGTGAAGGGCTTCGAGTTTTTCAGTCAGGTTACTTTGCGCCCCCAAGTGCTCGATCTTTTGAAGTTGAGCTTTAAGCGAGCGCAGGTTGGCCATCAGCGGATGTAGAGTGCGGTGTAGGCTGGACAAGGTGGATACAAAGCCCTGGCTGAGCATTAAGCGCGAGGCGAGAGCATTGATGCGCAGATCATACTCACGGTGGAACTTGTTTTGGATCTTTCGCTGGATGGCGCTTGGGTGGGCATGCAGCAGTTGACTGTCGATCGAGCCCTCATTGCCCACCCTCACTACTGTTAACGGGGTGTTCAAGGCCAGACACAACTCGCGGACTTTGAGTGCAACGTTATCGACCGTGGCATTGGACTGCCCAACCAGTAGGATGTTCTTAGCCAGATCGTTCTCGTAGAGATAGTGAATTAGCTTGCTGATGAAGGCGGTTTTTCCCGTGCCAGGTGGTCCTTGCAGCACGCTAATCGGCCCTTCGGCGATGACCCGCTGGAATGCGTCAAGCTGGCGCTCATTGAAGTACTCTGCGCTACCATCGAGGTTGTCGTAACGGGAGCGAATCGTTGCCTCATCCGGTACATCGGCCATAGGTTTGGAGGCTATGTTGGCGCTCTTGTCGAAATAGTCCGGTAGCCGAGCAATTTTCGAACTTCCGTCCAGCACTCGCTCCAGCGCTTTGGAACGGCGATCTCGACTAGATTTGGTGCGTAGGGACTCTAGGACGATTTCATTACCGGGGGCAAGCCGCCTGGTCATACCACCTCGACTGGGCTGGACCACCAGAGTGTCGGAAAGTATTTCACCAAGCACCAGCGAACCAAAGCTATGCTCATCATTCCCCAGCGTCACATTAACGGTGTCGCCGCGATCAAAGTTATCCAGCCAGCTTTGTGAGTTGGCGGTATAGGGAATGAGCAGGTGGCCTGCGCTATTTTCCTGGATTACACCTTCAGCTATTTCGAGGCGTAGCAGGTAATCACCCTCTGTTTTGAGTAAGGTGTTCCAAATCTGCTTGGGTGCAACAGTGCAGCAATCTTCGGGATGGATGTCATATTCAAGCTCATCGTATCCCTTGTTCGGCGATTGCTTGATCATCAAGTCAATCACAGCATCGATGCCTAACAGATAGTCCACGAACGGGTCGGGGAAAACCTTTTTCGGCTCACTGCGTACCACGGTGATGTTTTCCGTGATTCGGTGTTGAGCTTCTTTGCGGGCACTTATGTAGTCACTGAGGCTGATGTTGCGTGTGAGGTTGGCGTATTTGATCTGCTTGGCCATCAGATCAACCGTCAGGGTTATGCGTGTATCAATGCCGGTAATGAAGAACCTGAGCCAATTGGGTTCGCGGGCTTCCCGCGCTTTGACGAAATACCCGCATTCTTCCTTACTAAGCAGCTCTTTTTCCAGAGGAAAATCGCTTAGTAAAAAGGCCAGATCAAAAGTTTTTACTGTGTCACTGGCCACGGGCTCTTCGGCTGGTTGATCGGTTGCTTCGATGGCTTCAAGCAGTGGTTTTAATGATAGGGGAACTTGATCTGATTGCTGCTTGGCGCGCTCCAGTTCCTCAGCAATAGGTGTAGGCAGGTCATCGCCAAAGAGCTCGCCGACCATACGATAAACGGCAAAGCGATCTCTTCCATAGCCATCGCTGTCAGCCGGATTGCGTGGGCCATAGTTGACGTTGTAGGGCTCGGATTCACCGCCGTAATCAAGCACATCTATAAGGACCAACTCGCGATCTTGTTCACTGGTTTCTTCGCCTGCCTGCTTGAAAATCACATTTTCAGGGTGCAGGTCACCGTGGTAGACATCCTGTTGGTGAAGAGCCAGCATCGCGTCACACAAGCGCTGGGCAACTCGCAATTTGTCGCCAGTAGATTCAATATCCTCGACAAATCGCGACCAGGTTTGACCAGGCTCATACCGGGTGGCGATGTAAAAACCGCCACCTTCCAACAACCCATAATCACGCACCTGTGCAATAGGTAAGTCAGCGTTAAGGGTTTTTTCAATGCGCTTGCGTAAGCGCAAAATGCGGCGATTGGTGCCGGGGTCTTTGGGCGAGGCAATGACGTTTTGCCAGAACTTGATTAGGCCGATTGCATCGCCATCTTGATAGCGATATCGGATCGTCGAACCGAAGCTGATCGATTCACCCGGCACCTGTGGGAACATTTGAGTCAGATGCAGCGCGCTCATCTGACGCTTGATGAAGTTTCCACTGGTGAGTGCCTCAATGACTTCCTGAGAGTCGTCGTAGATATGATTGTGATCGTCCGTCAGGCTGTTGAAGTGCGCCAGCATCTCACCGGCATCTTTGTAACGATTCGCTGCATCCCAATCAAGCGCCTTGGCAAAAAACTCATCTAGCTGGCCATTAAACGGGTCACCGCTGGCATGTGGTCGCCAGACTGAAATCTGTTCATCGCGCTCCAGTCGTTTGTCCGCAAAGCAAATGCGGTGAGCGATCTGGCCGAGTAAAAACACATCCACGCGGAAAGGGTCGAGAATGTCGCCTTTATCGCTGAACACATCTTCGGGAAGTTGCAGCTGCGTACTTTTAAGCAATGCCCGGATGTCTTTGACGGTGGTATGTTCGGGAATAAATGATGCGTAATAGCCCGAGGTGACAATGGTGGCGTTATCCGCGGCGTACCACAGATTGTGGCAATCCACGTCGCGGTGGGCCATGCCCATGCCATGCAACTCTGCAAAGGGCGCCAACAGGGCGCGTACATGGTCAGCGCGTTGATCAATGGTCCAAGTGGGGCCGTTCTGGTTTAAGTAACGGTCAAAGCGCTTCATGTTGTGCCTAAGCTCGAAAGCTTCGGCGTAATCGGTCTGAATGTCTTCCGGGTCCAGGCCAACAGCCGGACGCAGCATGAACTGTTCAAGTCGACTGCTTTCGGTGCGTGCGCGGCAATGGATAGCGTGTTCGCGGGTGAGAATGCGGCTCCAGGTTTCAGTAAACGCCAGACCCGTGCCCAGCTTTAAAAAGTCCCATTGGCGTAGCAAGCCAATGTCTTTTTCCATGCTGGGATTTTTGCCGATAAACTCTTTGAACAGGCCATTATTGTGCTCGTATTCGAGTTCATCACTGGAGACATATTGGGCTACTTTAAGGTGCTTTGGCTGCACATAGCCTTTGCTGTTGCAAAAGAAGTGGTCGATTTCTTTGAGCGCGATTTCTGAATTGGGTCGTGGGTGGTTGTAGCGCTCGAAAAAAGCTTCATGTGATTTTTCAGGCTGAGTGCAAATCTGGCTGTAAACGACAGGCTTGCGGATCTTCAGGAAAGTGTCCAGGGTGTGTACATAGCGTGCTTCGTTTGGCGGTAGCTGCTCTGGAGTGGCTGAGCCGGACAGCACTACATGCGCTTCGACCATGGGGCCGTAACCGATTTTACTGCGCAGATGACTGCTCAGCAGTTTGCTGATGCGTATGGCATGCTCCTTCTTGATGGTGAAAGGGCTTTTGCCTCGGGATTTCTCGTTGACTCGCCACTCACCACGATAGCTGGTGAGTTTGCCGTTCCAGTCCTTAATCTCCACCAGCAAAATACGGTCGCTGGTGATGATCAGCAAATCAATCTCCATCGAGCCCTGGTCATCGGTAATCACCAGAGACGAATAGGCTTGCCAGGTAGTTTGAAAGTGTTCCTCCATCTGACTTACAGCATAGGCCTCTCTTGGATGTAATCCATTTTTGCCTATTACTACTAACTTCATCTGTTTGCTCCTTCCTATGAGCTACCGCGCCTATCACTTTTGCTATCGAACAAACTGAGAAGCGAAACGTATGGGGTGTGGTGACTGGTTAGGAGCAGATTAATATCAGCTTTTGTGCCGGAGAGATCGCTCTGCCTATCCCGTTCGGGCTATCAACCCCCTATCTCAGCATTTACTAGCAGTGGATATTAAGGTTTATCCATTAGCACTGCCAGCGTCCGTTTCTGCCCGGTTTTTGCCTGTCGCCACCGGTAGCAATGCGCAGCTCTCTGCCGATCATGGTTATGAGACGTGCTGGTCAAATCCGATGCAATCAGTGGTCAGATCGAATGCAAACGCCAGGTCAAGTGCAATGCAAACGAGTGGTCAGGACCGATGCAATCATGTGGTCAAATGGAGTGCAATTTCGCAGCGATACCGAGAATGGTCGATCGTGTCCCGGGAAGTGGTGTAACTCATCATGGTTCTGGCCGCTGAGTTCGCCGTTTAGTTGATCACGGCCGACAGCTTGGCCTGTGGATTATCGCTGACTGCCTCAAAGGCCTCCAACTGCAT
>NZ_JAETZZ010000027.1 GCF_022627325.1 Pseudomonas putida | reverse complement strand
CCGAACTCAGTAGTGAAACGATGCATCGCCGATGGTAGTGTGGGGTTTCCCCATGTGAGAGTAGGTCATCGTCAAGATTCATTTCGCAAAACCCCTATCTGCGCGAGCAGGTAGGGGTTTTGTCTTTAAGTAGGAACCATAGAGATTCGCGGGTACGTCCACAGGACGGACCGGCACACAGAATTTCTTGACGACCATAGAGCATTGGAACCACCTGATCCCATCCCGAACTCAGCAGTGAAACGATGCATCGCCGATGGTAGTGTGGGGTTTCCCCATGTGAGAGTAGGTCATCGTCAAGATTCAAATCCAAAGCCCCTGTCTGCGCTGCAGACAGGGGCTTTGTCTTTTCCGGGTATGCGCGTAGCTTCGCCATGCGTTGTGCCTGCAACCGCTGGGCAGCCAGATAACCAGCCTGCTGCGGTAGTCGCTACAGCGTGTTGGCAACCGTCAAGTGCAAGCCCGCTTACTCAGTTGCCTGCTTGTCCAGGTAATTCCTGATAACCCGCGCGCCATTGTTCAGATGCTGCTCCAACACCCTCACGGCCTCATCGACCAGCTTGTCGTTGGCGGCATCCGCCAGCGCGTTGTGATCGTCCTGGGTCAGCTTGCCCAGGCCCATCGACGACAGATGAAAACGCAAGAAGCGCTCCTCCTCGTTGAGCTCGTTCTCGATCAGCTGCAGGAGTTTCTGGTTCTGAGCCTTGCAGTACAAGGCCATGTGGAATAGCCGGTTAAGGCGGCCGATCTCGGCGTGGCGAGTCTCGCTTTCCAATTGCCGGATGTAACCACGTGCGCGGGCGATATCATCGGCATCTAGCAGGGGAATGGATTGGCGCAGCGCCTCGGACTCAAGCAGAACCCGCAATGCATAACTGTCGACCGCATCTTCGCCAATCAAGGGTGCCACAACCGCGCCCTTGTGCATCTCCACCTTGAGCAATGATTGCGCTTCCAGCTGGCGCAGCGCCTCACGCACAGGCATGCGGCTGACGCCATACAGGGTAGCCAGTTCTTGTTGGCGCACGGCGGTACCGGGCGGCAGGCGGCCATCGAGTATGGCACTGCGTAAGCGTTCTTCGATCACGCCACGAGCCAGGTTTGCCGGTAGCTGTTCGCTCGCCAGCACATTGCTGAGTTTGATTTTCTCGGCCACGCGAAGTCTGCCTCGACGCCTAAAGTTGGATCCAATGACACTAGTAACAGCCAAGGCCCCTTGTCAAACCAGCGCCCTCGGTGGGGCGAGCGAAAACAAGGCCTTGAGATATGGTGGAGGAAGACGCCTGGCAAAGGAAGCGACATATACAAAGCATTAACTGGAAAGTCTTGGGTACCCGACCACCGGAGGGATGATTGCAGGATGCCATTGTTTTTTATGCTGACAGGCCGCACCATCGCTGCTTTCGACTGGTCTGAGCAGGTCTTCGCAGTGGCGATACCCTCGGTAATCAAAACCGCCGCGCGACGTGTCGGCCTTGCCGTTTTGCTGGGCAGCTTGCTGCTGGGCGGTTTGCGTGCGGATTGGGATTTTTCCGAGATCAGTCGCAAGTCGCAGACCCTGTATGGCCCACTGGGCGCTGGCAAAGGTCGCATCGATGCCTGGCAGAGGATGATGGCCACTCAAAACCAAGGCTCCGAGCTACAACGCTTGCAGGCAGCCAACCAGTTTTTCAACCAGCAGTTGCGCTATGTCGAAGACATCGACCTATGGCATGAAGTCGACTATTGGGCCACGCCCATTCAGGCCTTGATCAAGGGCGCTGGCGATTGTGAAGACTATGCTATCGCCAAATATTTCAGCCTGCGACGCATGGGCATTCCAAGTGAAAAGCTGCGCATCACCTACGTCAAGGCCTTGCGCCAGAATCGCGCGCACATGGTGCTGACCTATTATTCAAGCCCACAAGCCCAGCCGCTGGTACTCGATAGCCTGATGGACGCGATCAAGCCGGCCAGCCAGCGTACTGACCTCTTGCCGGTCTACGCCTTCAATGGTGAAGGCCTCTGGTTGACCGGGGCTGCGGGTAACAAGAAAGTCGGTGACACCAAGCGTTTGTCTCGCTGGCAGGACTTGCTAAAGAAAATGCAGGCCGAAGGGTTCCCGGCCGAACCGGTTTACTGAAGGAGCACAGATGTCACTGTTCAAACAATTGCTGTTGGCCATTTGCCTGTTCCTGGTGGTCGCGTTCAGCGGCAGCTTCATGGTCAGCCTGGAGAGTTCACGCAGCCAGTACGTCAACCAGCTGCGCTCACATGCCCAGGATGCTGCCACGGCGCTAGCGCTTTCGTTGACGCCGAACATCGATGACCCGGCGATGGTAGAGCTGATGGTCAGCTCGATCTTTGACAGTGGCTATTATTCGAGCATCAAGGTCGTCGACCTAGGCTCAAATGCGGTGCTGGTGGAGCGTCACGCCGAGCCGGACCCGGGTGGTGTCCCTGCGTGGTTCATCCACTTGATCGGCCTCGAAGCCGCCGGCGGTGATGCCATCGTCAGCCGAGGTTGGCAACAAGCTGCGCGTGTCGAAGTCATCAGCCACCCGATGTTCGCCATCTCCAAACTCTGGCAGAGCGCTTTGGGCAGCCTGGGCTGGCTGCTGCTCTGCGGCGCAGCGAGCGCAGTACTCGGAGCCTTGCTGTTACGTCGCCAATTGCGGCCGCTGGACTACATGGTCGAGCAGTCCCACGCCATCGCCCGCCGCGAGTTCCTCAGCCTGCCTGAGCTGCCGCGCACGCCCGAGTTGCGTCGTGTGGTGCAAGCCATGAACCAGATGGTCGAGAAGCTCAAGGCCTTGTTCAACGAGCAGGCTGAGCGCAGCGAGCGGCTACGTACCGAGTCGTATCAGGACAGCCTGACCGGGCTTTCCAACCGCCGGTACTTTGAAATGCAGCTCAATACCCGAGTCAGCAACCTTGAAGAGGCGAGGGCCGGTTACCTGCTGTTGTTGCGTGTTCAGGACCTCACAGGCCTCAACGCCCGCTTGGGTGGCCAACGAACCGACCAGCTGTTGCAGGCGGTCGGCGTACAGCTGCAGCGTACCTGTGCCAAGTTCCCGGAGACCAACGACCTGATTTCCCGCAGCCGTGGCGGTGAGTTCGCTGTGCTTGCCCCAGGCATGGTGCACGAAGAGGCAGTACAGCTTGCCCAGGCCCTGGAGGCTACGCTACAGAGCCTGCACGAGACGGGCGCCACCGATGTCGACCCGGTAGCTTGTATCGGCCTTGCGCCATTCAGCCCGGGCGATGCGCCGCAAGCGCTGTTGAAACTTGCCGATGAGGCCCTGGCCCGGGCTGAAAACCAGCCGACACCCGGCTGGGTTTGCCTTGAGCAAGGTGCCGCGGCTATTGCTGGCGATAGCCATCACGACTGGCACACGCGGCTTGAGCAAGCCTTCGTCAACGGCCAGTTCGAACTGTTCTTCCAACCGGTTGTGGATTGCAAGGACGTGCAGCGCGTACTGCATTACAAAGTCATTTCCCGGCTGCACGATGATGACGGCGAGGCAGTCCCGGCCGGCCGCTTTCTGCCGTGGCTGGAGCGCTTTGGCTGGATGCCGCGGCTGGATGTACTGGTGCTTGAAAAAGTGCTGGCGCACTTGCGTAGCCATGATCAGGTGCTTGCGCTCAACCTGTCGGCTGCGACCTTGGCCGACCCCAACGCTCTGCAGCGGGTATACGATCTGCTTGGGCAATACACTGCACTCGGGTCGCGCCTGGTCCTGGAAATCGGTGAAGAGCAATTGCCTGCGCAAGCCGTGCTCGAGCAGTTGACTCGACGCTTGCACGGGCTTGGTTTCGGGCTGGCGCTGCAGCGTTTTGGTGGCCGCTTCAGCATGATCGGCAACCTGGCGCACTTGGGCCTGGCGTACCTGAAGATCGACGGAAGCTACATCCGCAATATCGACCATGAGCAACACAAGCGTTTGTTCATCGAAGCCATTCAGCGGGCAGCGCACAGTATTGATCTGCCGCTGATTGCTGAACGGGTCGAGACCGAAGGAGAGCGACAGGTACTACTGGAAATGGAGGTTCAAGGTATTCAGGGGCAGTTGGTGGGTGAGCCCGCCCCGTGGCGCTGACTGCGCCGGAGAGAGCACGTGCAGCACCCTCCTCAGTGCTGCACGTGTGACAGTCAGCGTTCGCGCAGGGCTTCAGAGCGGGCCTTCATGATCGGTTTTAGCAGGTAGCTCATGATGGTCTTCTTGCCGGTCATGATATCCACCGTCGCTACCATTCCCGGGATGATCAGCAAAGGTTTCTCGTCGGTGCCCAAGTGGCTTTTTTCCGTGCGCAGCTTGATCAGATAGTACGTGGTCTTCTTGTCTTCATCGGTGATGGTGTCGGCACCGATCTGCTCCAGCGTGGCCTTCAAACCGCCGTATATGGTGTAGTCGTAGGCTGTGAACTTGACCGTCGCTTCTTGGCCGGGGTGCAAGAATGCGATGTCCTTGGGCAGGATCTTCGCCTCGACTACGAGGCTGTCATCCAGCGGCACGATCTCGACGATATCGCTGCCCGGCTGGATCACGCCACCGACAGTGTTTACCAGCAGCTGCTTGACGATGCCGCGTACCGGTGAGCTGACCATTGTGCGGTTGACCCGGTCATCCAGCGCCTTGCCCGTGGCGGTGGCCTTGTTCAACTCGGTACGTGCCTCGTTGAGCTGGGTCAGCGCCTCGCTGCGAAACTTGCCACGGGTTTCTTCAATCTTGCTCTGCACTTCCTTGATAGCCGCTTCGGCGCGCGGAATCGCCAGTGCGGTGGAGTCCATCTGCCCGCGGTTTTCAACTTCTGCGCGGCGCAAACGTAGCACTTCCACCTGGGAGATAGCGCCTTGGGCTACCAGGGGCTCGGACATGGCAATTTCCTGGCGCAGCAACTGCAGGCTGTTGGCGTACTGTGCCCGCTTGGAGGTGAACTCGCGCAGTTCCTGCTGTTTCTGCACCAGTTGCTGTTCCAGGCCGCTGATCTCATCATGCAGCTGCTGACGCCGGCTCTGATACAGCGACTGCTCGCTGGCGGCCTGGTTCGGTGCGGCCTTGCGCAGCTCTTCATCGATTTGCAGCGGCTTGTCGTCCACTTCTGCGCTCAAGCGCTGCACCCGCAGGGCCATCGCCAGACGATCGGCTTCGGTTTCACCAACGTTAGAGGCGAAGCGTGTTTCGTCCAGCCGCAGCAATGGCTCACCAACTTCGACGATCTGCCCCTCCTTGGCATAGATCTGCGCGACGATGCCCCCTTCCAGGTTCTGAATTTTCTGCACTTTGGAGGATGGAATGGCCTTGCCTTCACCGCGGGTAACTTCATCGATGGGAGCCACGCTGGCCCAGACGATCATGACCAGGAAGAAGGCGATGATGCCCCAGATGGTCAGGCGCACGATGCGCGGTGCGTCTTCGATCAGCGCTTTGTTGACCTCGGGCAGCGGTTGCCCGGCAAGGGATTCCGAACCTTTGAAGTAACGGCGCAGGCTGTCCTTGAAACGCCCTATATCCAGCTTATGCAACACTGATCTGCCCCTTTTTCAGCGCATCCATGACGGCGGCTTTCGGGCCATCCGCAACAATCTGTCCTCGGTCGATGACGATCAACCGGTCCACCAGCGACAGCAAAGACGCCCGGTGGGTGACCAGCAAAACGGTCTTGCCTTCGATGACGGCGGCCAGGCGCTGCTTGAGGCGTTCTTCACCGGTGTTGTCCATGGCACTGGTGGGCTCGTCCAACAGCAGGATCTGCGGGTTGAGCAGCAGCGCCCGGGCCAGGGCGACGTTCTGCCGCTGCCCACCGGAAAGGTTCTGGCCGCGTTCGCCAACCTGCAGTTCGTAGCCGTCGGGGTGCAGGCGAGCGAATTCATGCACGCCGGCCAGCTCGGCAGCTTGCAGGATCAGTTCGTCTTCAATGTAGCGGGCACCGCTGACAAGATTGTCGCGCAAGGTGCCTGCCAGTAATTGAATGTCTTGCGGGACATAGCCGACGTTATGGCGCAACTCACTGACGTCGATCTGGCGGATGTCCACGCCATCGACCAGCAAGGAGCCATTGTCTGCCTCGTACAGGCCGACGATGAGCTTTGCCAGCGAGCTTTTGCCCGAGCCGCTGCGCCCGATGATGCCGACCTTCTCACCCGGGCGGATGTTCAGGTTGATACCTTTGAGCGCCATGTTCTGCTGATTGGGGTAGGTGAAATCTACACCCCGGAATTCGACCGCGCCCTGCAGCACCTGACGGCTCAGCGGACGCTCTTCGAAATTGCGCTCCTGCGGTAGCTCCATCATCTGGTCGGTGGCCACCATGGTCACCTTGGCCTGCTGGTAGCGGGCCAGCAAACCGTTGAGCGAGCTCAGCGGGCCGAGGGCGCGCCCGCTGAGCATGTAGCAGGCGACCAGGCCGCCCATGCTCAGGTTGCCGTCGATGATCAGGTAAACCCCAACGCAGATCATCGCCACGCCCGCCAACTGCTGGATGAGCAAGGTGATGTTCATGGCCAGGCTCGACAGCACCTTGACGCGCAGCTCGAGGCGGCTGAGGGTGCCAAGGGTCTGCTCCCACATGTACTGGCGTTCGCTCTCGGCGTTGTTGACCTTGACTGCGTCCAGGCCGGCCAGCGTTTCGATCAGGCTGGACTGGCGCTCCGATGCCAGCGCCATGGTGCGCTCCATGGTCGCCATCAGCGGCTTCTGCAGTGCATAGCCGATGCCCAATGCAAGCGGGAAGGCCAGGATCGGGATCCATACCAGATGCCCGCCGATGATGGCGATGACAAGCAGGATCAGCAGGGTGAACGGCAGATCGATCAGGGTGGTCAGTGTGAGCGAAGCGAGGAAGTCGCGCAGACCTTGGAATTCATGGATGTTCTGGGCAAAGCTGCCGACCCGCGCAGGGCGATACTTCATCGACATGCCGACGATCCGCTCGAACAGCGTCGCTGAAATGATCAGATCGGTCTTCTTGCCTGCAAGATCCAGACAGAGGCCGCGCAAGCCTTTGAGAATCAGATCGAATATGTAGGCAAAGCCGATGCCTACCGCCAGCACCCATAGCGTCGACGTGGCCTGGTTGGGAACCACCCGGTCGTACACATTCATCACGAACAAAGGCGCAGCCAGCGCAATCAGGTTGATCACCAGGCTGGCAGCGATGGCGTCGATGTACAGCCACTTGCTGCGCATCAGCGTGTCGCGGAACCACGAGCGGGCGCGCGGGATGAGATTGCCGTGGTTCACATCGAACTTGTGCTGCGGCTGGGCGAAGAACACTTTGCCGCTGTAGTCGCCCTGCAGCGCCTCGCGGCTCACCAGCATCTCACCGCCGTCGCTTTCACTGAGCAGCAAGCGGGCGGTGTCTTCGTTTTCCCAGCCCACCAGCACAGCGCTGCGGCCTTCTTTGAGCAGCAACATGGCCGGCATGGCGATGCTCGGGATCTGCTCCAGCTTGCGCTGAAGTAACCGCCCTTGCAGCCCGGCACGGGCAGCGGCGCGAGGGAGCAGATCCGGGCTCAGGCGCTGGGCCGGCAAGGGCAGGCCGGTAGTCAGCATGGCCCTGCTTGCAGGCTTCTGATGCAGAACACACAGGGTCAGCAGACTATCCAGCAACGGATCATCGTGCTGACTGCGTGGATCGTGGCTGAGGTTCACTCGACTGACTTCGGATTCCACGCGGCGCTCTCTTCATCCTTGCGGGTAGATGATGCGAGTGCGGCTCAGTTCATGCCTGGCAGGTTCACTCGCGGTTTCACGTCATTCTGCACAACGGTGGCCATCGGTGCTACGACACCCTGGCTCTTGAGCAGTTGGCCAATGGTCGCCTTGATTCGGTATTGAGTAAACAATTGTATGTTCTTCACCTCAACCAGACGGCGCTGAGCAGTGAAGGTTTCATTTTCACTGTCGAGCAAGTCGAGCAGCGTGCGTTCGCCAAGGCTGAACTGCTGCTGGTAAGCGCTGCGTACGCGGTTGCTGTGATCGACGTATTGCTGGGCGATTGGCAGCTGGGCGTTGGCGTTCTCTTGCGCATTCCATGCCAGGCCCAGTTCTTCGTTGAGCTGGCGCAGGGCATTATTGCGAATATCCAGCGCCTGGTTGGCCAAGTATGACTTGGACTCCAGGTCAGCCTTGTTGCTGCCGCCGGCGTACAGGTTGAAGTTCATGCGCAGCATGGCCTGCCACTCATTGTTATGGCCGACAGTGCCATCGATGTTGTTATCGGCCGTTCGTCCGAGTTCTGCATCGAAGCGCGGATAGAAGCTCGACTTCGCTGCGTCGTACTGTTTTTCTGCCGCGGCGATGTCCGACTCTGCCGAGCGCAGTACTGGGCTGCTTTCTACCATCTGCGCGCGCGCTTCTTCCAGAGTCGCCGGCAGCAGGTCGATGAAAGGCGCAGGGGCGCTCAGCTCATCCGGCATCTGGCCTACCACGCTGAGGAAGTTGGTGTTGGCATCGGCAAGGTTGGTCTGCTCGGTGATCAAGTTGTTGCGCGCTTGAGCCAAACGGGCTTCGGCCTGATCAAGGTCTGCCAGACGGCCAACACCACGGCTGGTACGCAGCTTGATCTGGTCCAGGATGCGTTCGTGGTTGCGCAGGTTTTCCTCAGCAAGGCGGACCATCTCGCGGCGCGACAGCACGTCCAGATAAACTTGGGCCACGTCGAGCGCGGTGCGCTCAGAGGTGTCCATCAGCGAGTAGGCGCGTGCATTAACGGTGGCTTGTTGACGGCCTACTTCACTGGACGTGGCAAAACCGTCAAAAACCATTTGGCGAAGACGGATTGCTGACTCACCGCGATTGAGGGTTTCCCAACGGTTGCCGGTACTAGGGCTGTCAGTCCCCTCACGTCCGTAACCAGCGGTTACGTCTACCCGCGGCAAATAGCCGCCCCGGGCTGCACGCAACTGGTAATCGGCTGCCACCCGGGCGTTGACACCCGCCTGGATCTCCGGATGAACCTCGAGGGCTTTCTGCATGGCTTCGGGCAAGGTTTGTGCTTGTACGAAAGTGGCGGCAAAGGCGAATGGAAGAGCGGTAAACAGTGACGCACGCATTTTTACTGATCCCCGAGGGCGCTGTTGTCCTGAATCACGGTCGAAGCGGTTCAGGTCTGGAAAATGACAACCTGATTTGACCGATGAGCAACTTCCGACGGGGCACTGGTATTAGTACTAAAGGAAGGGATAGCAACCGTTCAAATATCAATGTGACATTACATTGCCAATTGTTTAGGATGACGACTAGAAGGTCAATACTTTGGCATAAAGTTAATAGCCGGCAGTTATAGACGATATTTTGACGTCAAGCATGCCGGAAACAGTTATCGACACACTTGCGTCTGCAGTGGCACGTAAACGCTGCTCGGAGCATGGAACCAGATCACATCGGGTAACCCGGAGAGTCCAATGAGCAGCGTTGTAGCCATCGTAAAAAGTATTGTTGGCCAAGTCATCGCAGTATCCCCAGAAGGCATCCGGCGTGTACTCATTGAAGGTGATCGCCTGTTGGCCGGTGAAGAAGTGCTCACCGGCCCGGGTGGTGCCGTCACCCTCGAACTGGCCGATGGTCGCTTGCTCGATCTGGGGCGTGATACCCAGTGGAGCGCTGATGCACCCGACAGCAGCACCGACTTGGGTCAGGCCACCGCGCAGGCCGCGCCGTCGGTGGAAGAGCTGCAACAAGCGATCGCTGCGGGCGTGGACCCTACCACCGAACTGGAAGCGCCGGCAGCAGGTCCTGCAGCGGCAGGTGGCGGTTCGGTTGGCGGAGGGCACAGTTTTGTGCTGTTGGAAGAAACAGCAGGCTCGGTGGACCCGACCATCGGTTTCCCGACTGACCCTCTGAGCTTCGCCGCCGACCTTGATGACGAGGAGGTCGGCGGGCTGGATACCGATGCCAACGACACCACCGCCGATACTCCGGCAACGGTCGCCACTGGGCTGACCCTCACCGCCACCCCTTCGATCTCCGAAGCGGGTGGCGTTATCGTTTATACCGCGACGGTCGGCCAGGCACCTACTTCCAACCTGACCGTAACACTGTCCAATGGGGCAGTGATCGTCATTCAGGCGGGCCAGACCAGCGGCACCGTGAACGTGACGATCCCGGCTAACGATACCCCATACGTCGATGGCGGCCAGATTTCCGCCACGGTGACGGGAGCCAGTGGCGGTACTGGCATCACCGTGACCTTGCCGCAGACGCCTGCGGTGACTCAGGTTACCGATACAGTAGACAACACGACTGCGACCCTTACCGCTTCGCCAAGCGTCACCGAAGGTGGCGTGATCACTTACACCGTAACCCTGAGCAACCCCGCCCAGACCCCGGTGACCGTGACGCTGTCGAACGGCCAGACCATTACCGTTGGCGCGGGCAATACCACGGGCAGCGTGGACTTCCAGACGCCGGCCAATGATGTTTACAACAATGGCTCGACAGTCACCGCTACCATCACCGGCGCCACCGGTGGCAATTTTGAGCAGTTGTCGATCAATCCCCAGGGCGCTGTAACCACTATCAGCGACAGCATTGACACGTCGACGGTCACCCTGACTGCAACCCCAAGCGTGGTCGAGGGCGGCACCGTGGTGTACACCGCCTCGGTGTCGGCGCCTGTTACTGGTTCGCCGCTGGTCGTGACCCTGGCCAATGGTCAGAGCATCACCATCGGTGTCGGCGAGTCGTCCGGTTCGGTCAACTTTGTTGCGCCGAATAACGTCTACAACACCAATGCACCGCTGACCAACAGTATTACCAAGGTCGAGGGCGGTAATTACGAGAAGCTGGATACCGCAGGTACTCCAACCACGACGGTTACCGACAGCCCCGCTACTCAGGCGACTACCAGCCTGGTGCTGAGCGCCACTGGCGATGTCGCCGAAGGCGGTCAGATCGTTTACACCGCCACGTTGAGCAACCCGGCGGGCACGGCGATGACCGTGACCTTGAGTAACGGCGCGACCATCAATATCGCGGCTGGCCAAACCAACGGCACTGTCTCTGTTCCAGCCCCGGCGGATGACGTCTACAAAGACGCCGGTCAGGTCAAAGTCACCGTCACCGGCACCACCGGTGGTGACTTTGAAAACCTTGCGGTCAATCCGGCTGAGGCCGTTACCAACGTCAGCGATACGCTCGACACGTCGACCGTCACGTTGACCGCCACTCCAAGCGTGGTCGAGGGCGGCACCGTGGTGTACACCGCGTCCGTGTCGGCCCCAGTCACCGGCAGCCCACTGGTGGTCACCCTGGCCAACGGCCAGAGCATCACCATCGGTGTCGGCGAATCGTCCGGCTCGGTCAACTTCACCGCACCGAACAACGTCTACAACACCAATGCACCGCTGACTAACAGCATCACCAAGGTTGAAGGCGGCAATTACGAACAGCTCGACACCGCTGGCACTCCGACCACCACAGTCACCGATAGCCCGGCTACCCAGGCGACCACGAACCTGGTGCTAAGCGCGACTGGCGATGTCGCTGAAGGCGGCCAGATCGTCTATACCGCGACCTTGAGCAACCCAGCGGGCACGGCAATGACCGTGACCTTGAGCAACGGCGCGACTATCAACATCGCGGCCGGCCAGACCTCCGGCACGGTCTCTGTTCCGGCCCCGGCCGATGACGTCTACAAAGACGCCGGGCAGGTCAAAGCCACCGTCACCGGCACCACCGGTGGTGACTTTGAAAACCTTGCGGTCAATCCGGCTGAGGCCGTTACCAACGTCAGCGATACGCTCGACACGTCGACCGTCACGTTGACCGCCACTCCAAGCGTGGTCGAGGGCGGTACTGTGGTGTACACCGCGTCCGTGTCGGCCCCAGTCACCGGCAGCCCACTCGTGGTGACCCTGGCCAACGGCCAAACCATCACCATCGGCGTTGGCGAGTCGTCCGGTTCGGTCAACTTTGTTGCGCCGAATAACGTCTACAACACCAACACCCCGCTGACCAACAGCATTACCAAGGTCGACGGCGGTAACTACGAGAAACTGGATACCGCGGGTACTCCAACTACGACGGTCACCGACAGCCCGGCTACGCAGGCGACTACCAACCTGGTGTTGAGTGCCACCGGCGATGTGGCCGAGGGCGGCCAGATCGTTTACACCGCCACGCTGAGCAACCCGGCGGGCACGGCGATGACCGTGACCTTGAGCAACGGCGCAACTATCAACATCGCGGCCGGCCAGACCTCCGGCACGGTCTCTGTTCCGGCCCCGGCCGATGACGTCTACAAAGACGCCGGGCAGGTCAAAGCCACCGTCACCGGCACCACCGGTGGTGACTTCGAGAACCTCGCGGTCAATCCGGCTGAGGCCGTTACCAACGTCAGCGATACGCTCGACACGTCGACCGTCACGTTGACCGCCACTCCAAGCGTGGTCGAGGGCGGTACCGTGGTGTACACCGCCTCGGTATCGGCGCCTGTTACTGGTTCGCCGCTGGTCGTAACCTTGGCTAACGGCCAAACCATCACCATCGGTGTCGGCGAGTCCTCCGGCTCGGTCAACTTCACCGCTCCGAACAACGTCTACAACACCAACGCTCCGCTGACCAACAGCATCACCAAGGTCGAGGGCGGGAATTACGAGAAGTTGGATGCTGCGGGTACTCCAACTACGACGGTCACCGACAGCCCGGCTACGCTGGCGACTACCAACCTGGTGCTGAGCGCCACCGGCGATGTTGCTGAAGGTGGTCAGATCGTGTACACCGCGACCTTGAGCAATCCAGCCGGCACGGCGATGACCGTGACCTTGAGCAACGGTGCGACCATCAACATCGCTGCAGGCCAGACCACTGGCCAAGTGACCGTCGCAGCTCCGGCCGATGACGTCTACAAAGATGCCGGCCAGGTCAAAGTCAGCGTTACTGGTACCACCGGTGGTGACTTCGAGAACCTTGCGGTCAATCCGGCTGAGGCCGTAACCAACGTCAGCGATACGCTCGATACCAGCACGGTGACCCTGACCGCCACTCCAAGCGTGGTCGAGGGCGGTACTGTGGTGTACACCGCCTCGGTGTCGGCCCCAGTCACCGGTAGCCCGCTGGTCGTGACCCTGGCCAACGGCCAGAGCATTACCATCGGCGTCGGTGAGTCGTCCGGTTCGGTCAATTTCACCGCGCCGAATAACGTCTACAACACCAATGCACCGCTGACTAACAGCATTACCAAGGTTGAAGGCGGGAATTACGAACAGCTCGACACCGCCGGCACCCCGGCCACGACGGTCACCGACAGTCCTGCTACCCAGGCGACCACCAACCTGGTGCTGAGTGCCACCGGCGATGTCGCCGAAGGCGGCCAGATCGTCTACACCGCGACCTTGAGCAACCCAGCGGGTACGGCGATGACCGTGACGCTGAGCAATGGCGCGACCATCAATATCGCGGCCGGCCAGACCACTGGCCAAGTGACCGTCGCCGCACCGGCCGATGACGTTTATAAAGACGCCGGCCAGGTCAAAGTCAGCGTTACTGTTACCACCGGTGGTGACTTCGAGAACCTCGCAGTGAATCCGGCTGAAGCCGTAACTAACGTCAGCGATACGCTCGATACCAGCACGGTGACCCTGACCGCCAATGCTTCAGTAGTCGAAGGTGGCGTGGTCACCTACACGGCGTCGGTTAGCGCTCCGGTCACCGGCAGCCCGCTGGTCGTGACCCTGGCTAACGGTCAAACCATCACCATCGGCGTTGGCGAGTCGTCCGGTTCGGTCGACTTTGTTGCGCCGAACAACGTCTACAACACCAATGCGCCGCTGACCAACAGCATCACCAAGGTTGAAGGCGGTAATTACGAGAAGCTGGATACTGCCGGTACTCCAACCACCACAGTCACCGACAGTCCTGCTACCCAGGCGACCACCAACCTGGTGCTGAGCGCCACTGGCGATGTCGCCGAGGGCGGTCAGATCGTTTACACCGCCACGCTGAGCAACCCAGCCGGCACCGCGATGACTGTGACCCTGAGCAACGGCGCGACTATCAATATCGCAGCCGGCCAGACCTCTGGCCAAGTGACCGTCGCCGCACCAGCTGATGACGTTTACAAAGACGCTGGCCAGGTCAAAGCCACCATCACTGGCACCACCGGTGGCGACTTCGAGAACCTCGCAGTCAATCCGGCTGAAGCCGTGACCAACGTCAGCGACACGCTCGATACCAGCACGGTGACCCTGACCGCCAATGCTTCAGTAGTCGAAGGTGGCGTGGTCACCTACACGGCGTCGGTTAGCGCTCCGGTCACCGGTTCGCCGCTGGTCGTGACCCTGGCGAACGGTCAAAGCATCACCATTGGCGTCGGCGAATCGTCCGGCTCGGTCGACTTCACCGCACCGAACAACGTCTACAACACCAATGCGCCGCTGACCAACAGCATTACCAAGGTCGAGGGCGGTAATTACGAGAAGCTGGATACCGCAGGTACTCCAACCACGACTGTTACCGACAGCCCCGCTACTCAGGCGACTACCAGCCTGGTGCTGAGCGCCACTGGCGATGTCGCTGAAGGCGGTCAGATCGTTTACACCGCCACGCTGAGCAACCCGGCGGGCACGGCGATGACCGTGACCTTGAGCAACGGCGCGACCATCAATATCGCGGCTGGCCAAACCAACGGCACTGTCTCTGTTCCAGCCCCGGCGGATGACGTCTACAAAGACGCCGGTCAGGTCAAAGTCACCGTCACCGGCACCACCGGTGGCGACTTCGAGAACCTCGCAGTCAATCCGGCTGAAGCCGTGACCAATGTCAGCGACACGCTCGATACCAGCACGGTGACCCTGACCGCCACTCCAAGCGTGGTCGAGGGCGGCACCGTCGTGTACACCGCCTCGGTGTCGGCCCCAGTTACCGGCAGCCCACTGGTGGTCACCCTGGCCAATGGTCAAACCATCACCATTGGCGTCGGCGAGTCGTCCGGCTCGGTCAACTTCACCGCACCGAACAACGTCTACAACACCAATGCACCGCTGACCAACAGTATCACCAAGGTTGAAGGCGGGAATTACGAACAGCTCGACACCGCCGGCACCCCGACCACCACGGTCACTGACAGTCCGGCTACCCAGGCGACCACCAACCTGGTGCTGAGTGCCACCGGCGATGTCGCCGAAGGCGGCCAGATCGTCTACACCGCGACCTTGAGCAACCCAGCGGGTACGGCGATGACCGTGACGCTGAGCAATGGCGCGACCATCAATATCGCGGCCGGCCAGACCACTGGCCAAGTGACCGTCGCCGCTCCGGCCGATGACGTCTACAAAGACGCGGGCCAGGTCAAAGTCAGCGTCACTGGTACCACCGGTGGTGACTTCGAGAACCTCGCAGTCAATCCGGCTGAAGCCGTGACCAACGTCAGCGATACGCTCGACACGTCGACCGTCACGTTGACCGCCACTCCAAGCGTGGTCGAGGGCGGCACCGTGGTGTACACCGCGTCGGTGTCGGCCCCAGTCACCGGCAGCCCACTGGTGGTCACTCTGGCTAACGGCCAAACCATCACCATCGGTGTCGGCGAATCGTCCGGCTCGGTCGACTTCACCGCGCCAAACAACGTCTACAACACCAATGCACCGCTGACCAACAGCATTACCAAGGTCGACGGCGGCAATTACGAGAAGCTGGATACCGCAGGTACTCCAACCACGACTGTTACCGACAGCCCCGCTACCCAGGCGACTACCAGCCTGGTGCTGAGCGCCACTGGCGATGTCGCTGAAGGCGGTCAGATCGTCTACACCGCCACGCTGAGCAACCCAGCGGGTACGGCGATGACCGTGACGCTGAGCAACGGCGCGACCATCAATATCGCGGCCGGCCAGACCTCTGGCCAAGTGACCGTCGCAGCTCCGGCCGATGACGTCTACAAAGACGCGGGCCAGGTCAAAGCCACCGTCACTGGTACCACCGGTGGTGACTTCGAGAACCTCGCAGTGAATCCGGCTGAAGCCGTAACTAACGTCAGCGATACGCTCGATACGTCGACCGTGACCCTGACTGCCAATGCCTCGGTTGTCGAAGGCGGGGTGGTCACCTACACGGCGTCGGTTAGCGCTCCGGTCACCGGTAGCCCACTGGTGGTCACTCTGGCTAACGGCCAGAGCA
>NZ_JAETZZ010000026.1 GCF_022627325.1 Pseudomonas putida | reverse complement strand
ACTCGGACTGGTCTCGATACTGGATACGATCAACCGGCTTAGCCGCATAGCCTGAACCGCCGTGTACGGAACCGTACGCACGGTGGTGTGAGAGGACGGCGGGTGTGAACCCGCCTCCTACTCGATTAAAGTGAAGTAGATGCACTTACCTTTCAAAATTGTAAGTTTCTCGTCATGCCGGTGATGCCTATGCATTGCTAAGGTTACGCCCGAGAAGTTTTGAAATTGAGAGGGTTTTATGAAAAAGCTAATTATCGCTGCTGCACTTGTTGTTTTCTCGGTGGCTTCGCAGGCCAACACTTTCTCCGAGAGCAAGCAGCTTCAATACACCAAGGAACACCAGACCGCAGTGGCCAAGTACGCGGAGAAAAATGGCAAGCCAATGCCAGAGATTCAGGATTACAAATATGGCATGAAGATAGACGTTGCGAAATTCGTACGTCAGTCGCAGGACCCCCGTACCTGCCAGGTCTATCCACGGTTGATGACCTTCGAGGACTCCCAGGGCACGCTCAAGACTGTTCGTTACTCGATGTATTCGCAATGCATCAACAACAAGTAGTAAACGATTTGAACAGAACAATTAGAGAATTCATAAATGCCAGGCAGTGCCTGGCATTTTTTATTACGCCCGATACCCCATAGCTTCGAAATGTTAACGCCTGGGCTCGGGCAAACCGTGCAATAGATCTTAGCCAACCAACAGAGACGGCTCCCCAACTGCAGAGGGCAATTGGAAGCCTTGACCCCAGAAGGGACGAGTTATGAAGAGTTTGCTTGAACGCCCTGATGACCAAGCCGGGCATGAAGGTCATAGCCATGAGCATGGCGGCATTTTTGGAATGAACACAGAGCTGATTTTCGCGCTGATCTGTGGTGCTCTCCTGGGTGCCGGAGCTCTCGCAGGAAAACTTGGCCTGATTGATCGTCTGCCTCTGATTCTGTACGTGTCGGCCTACGTGTTCGGTGGATGGTTCACCACTAAGGAAGCGGTTACCAACATCCGTCAGAAACGCTTCGAGATCGACTCGCTGATGCTTCTCGCCGCAGTCGGTGCCGCGAGCATCGGCGCCTGGGCGGAGGGGGCTCTGCTGCTGTTCCTGTTCAGTCTGGGGCATTCCCTTGAAAGCTACGCGATGGGGCGGGCCAAGAAAGCGATTGAGGCACTGTCCAAGCTCGCACCAGCCACCGCGATCGTACGCAGAGCAAATGGCACGGTGGAGATGCCCGTGGAGCTGCTGGTTCCCGGTGACGTTGTCATCGTGCGCCCCAATGACCGCCTGCCGGCCGATGGTTTTGTAGTCGTAGGCTCCTCAAGTATCAACCAGGCGCCAGTAACCGGTGAGAGCGTCCCCGTGGACAAGCAACCTGTTCCTGATGCCGAACTCGCACGCAGCAAGCCAGATGCAGTGGATGCAGCCTCGAAAGTCTTCGCCGGTACCATCAATGGCGAAACGCTCATCGAGGTTGAGGTAACACGGCGCTCTACGGAGAGTACCTTGGCGCGGGTCATCAAGATGGTCAGTGAAGCCGAAGTCAGGAAGTCACCGACCCAGCGATTCACGGACCGCTTCCAACGCATATTCGTCCCGTTGGTTTTACTGCTGGTAGTCGGGCTGCTATTTGCCGGCATTTTCCTTGACGAGCCGTTCCGTGACTCGTTCTACCGGGCGATGGCCGTACTGGTTGCAGCCAGCCCCTGCGCGCTCGCGATCGCTACACCAAGCGCCATTCTCTCTGGCATCGCCAGGGCAGCCCGAGGTGGCGTGCTGATCAAGGGCGGTGCGCCACTTGAAGAGCTTGGATCATTGAATGCCATGGCATTCGACAAGACCGGTACCCTGACCGAAGGGCGCCCACGTATCACCGATGTAATACCCATAGGCGGCACGCAGATCGAGGATCTGCTAAACGTCGCCATCGCTGTGGAGTCGATGAGCGACCATCCGCTGGCTGCGGCAATTGTGCGTGACGGTGAAGAGATGATTGGCACACGGCGCCGATTCCAAGCCAAGAACATGAGCAACATGATTGGCCGCGGCGTGCGTGCTGAGCTTGATGGGCAGTTCGTCTGGATTGGCAAGGTCGAGATGTTCGGTACCAATGGTATTCCCGCACTCAGCAAGGCAGCCCTGGAGGCTGCGGAGCGTCTACGTCAGTCAGGCCGTACCACCATGGTGGTACGGCGTGCTGACAAGGATCTGGGCGCTATCGGGCTATTGGACACACCCCGGGAGGGGGCCAAAGAGGCACTCCAGAAGCTTAGAGAGATGGGCATCGAACGCATGGTCATGATTTCTGGAGACCACAACCGCGTTGCAGAGGCTGTAGCCAAACAAGTTGGCTTAGATGAAGCGTGGGGAGACCTGATGCCGGAAGACAAGGTCAAGGCCATCAAAAACCTGCGCCTTAGCGCCAAGGTGGCCATGGTGGGTGACGGCGTCAATGATGCCCCTGCCATGGCCAGTTCGAGCGTTGGTATCGCAATGGGGGCTGCTGGATCTGATGTTGCCCTGGAAACGGCTGATATCGCGCTTATGGCTGACGACATCAGGCAACTCCCATTTGCGGTGGGGCTGAGCCGTCACACGCGATCGATCATCCACCAGAATCTGTTCGTCAGCTTGGGGATTGTGGCCATCCTGGTTCCGTCCACCATCATGGGCTTGAGCATTGGTGCCGCTGTTGCGATCCATGAGGGCTCCACACTGTTGGTCGTCTTCAACGCCTTGCGCCTGTTGGCCTACCGCAGAAGCACCTGATCCCTGAGCTTCAATCATGAAGCTAAGCAGGGAAATGACCTGAAGTAGAAGTACGGGTCGTGCGCGATCAGCGCACGACCCGTACTTTTCTCTCACTCGTCGATCCCGATGCGCTTGAGGCTTTCAAGGGCCTTTCCGCACTCAGGTGAGCCATGCCGTAAGCCGCAGGCCAATGCAGCTTTGAGGCTCATGACACCGGCTACGAAACCGACTTGATTGCCGACTCCGTGTCCGTCCGCAAATCCCTGATCATACGCAATCTCGACAAGCGCATTGATCGCCGCCAGGGTGTCCTGTTTGTTTTTACTCTTTTGCATATCTACTCCGCGAGCATTCAGCTCATATCGCTCGGTTAGGTGGCGGCGCCTTCAGGTTTGGGGTGAGCGAATCCCGCTCCCATAGCCAATCCCTAACGGGGGGCTCAGCCCGCCACCGTAAGGAAAATCAGCTATTGAGAGCAGATGACTCGTTTTGGTCACCCGTGCTGCTCGCCTCACCGCATTGGCACTGAGTGGGTACATCCGGGTAGTCGCTGTGATTCTCAATGAACAGCGTTCGGCAGGTTTCGCACCCATAGATCCGGGGCAGGGATTTAAGGCCGCTCGGAAGCACGTCACTCAGAGGCTCGTTATGCCAAGGAGCCCCGTCAAGGATTCTTGAACGCAGGATGTTTCCCAGGCGCCAGGTGTCACTTTGTGCGCGCCAGGACCACATCGGCGCAGAAAGCGAATACTGGATGAAGGTCTCTTGTGACTGCCTGGATAGCGGGTACTTGGGGCGGGTCCAGCCGGAATCGATGATGCTGAACCCCATGCCCATTTCTGCGCTCGGGTGGGTCTTTTCACCAAAGAAACGGTCATGCGTCGCTGGAGCCGTCGCATGATGGTCAGTCGGTGGGAATACCCACAGATAACACTCATCCCGGTTGACCATGCTGATGAGCTCGCTTGGCCCCCGCATGGGGGAATTTGCAGCCAGGGCGAAGCGATCCTTCCACGACATTTTGGGAGGCGGCGCAATACCAGCAGCGATGGCCAACGTGGCAGTCTTGGGGACGAAGCGATCGCCTAGCTCGTTCAGATCCAGGTTCTTGCAGAGAGCCTTGAAGGCCTTTTTGCGAGTCTTCGAGCTGAAGGAGGGGTCAAGGAGCAGGCGAACCTGGTTCACGCCGATTCCCGCAGTTCGTAGCACCTCAATGACTTCTTCAGCCACACCGACTGCTTGAAGATCGGTCAATCCTAAGCACGTTTTCGCCCGCTCGACCGCCGCGTAGAGGTTGTACTGCCGTGTCTCGTTGTCACGACAGACCTGAATTGGCAGCTTGTCTTGGATGGCAACTTGCGGTGCAACGGAGCCGATGGCCGCGTGGAACAGCTGGTGGAGGTGCAGATGAGAGTACGGGCGGCCAGAAGCCGAGAACGAGGCGTGCAGCTGAGCAGCGAGAGGTTGAAGCAGCTTTTTTGCAGACATGACTATCCCCTAATGAGCGACGTTGGGGTAGCTGCGCTTGTAGGGCCGTTAGACGCGAAGCTGGACGTCGAATCAGGTTCAATCATGAATAGGAGTCAGGTTTGATTTGCTTGCACGGCCACCATGCAAAGCCCGACGCGGCAATCACATCAGATTCGCCGAGCTTTGGCAAGAGCGGTCATCGGTAAGCGAAAGCAGGTAGGAGGAGGGCGCTCCATGCTTGATCACCTCCAGAAACAGGAAAGCCGGAAGCACGTTGAGCGCTTCCGGCTTTCTCACGTCAGACTGATGAGAGGGATCAGAAGACGTATTGCAGGCGGGTCACGATGGCATTGCCGCTGTCGTCGCCCACGGTGTTCTCGTTGTTGTCGGTGCGCACGTTGATGTAGTTGGCACTGACTTTCACCGCCTCGTTGACGTACCAGTTCACACCCACCGTGTGGCTCTTGGCCTTGCGCTCGTTCGATTGGTCCGCCGCGGTGACCAGGTTGCCGTCTTCGACCTTGATATCGTCAAAGCGGTAGAAGACTTCCCAGGCCCCCAGTTCCTTGTTCTCTGGTTTGATAGTGTCGAACTTGGCACCATCGAGCTTGTAGATACGCGGCTCGCCGGTCAGGGTGTAAGCCATCTGGGCGTAGTAACCGGAGGCCTTCATGTCGTTGTTGGCCTGGTCAGCTTTCAGCTTGCGGCGAAGGTATTCCGCTTGAACCGAGAACGGGCCGGTGGCCCAGGCACCTTCGAGACCCCAGACCGAGTCGTCCTTCCACAGGCCATCTTGTGCAGCAGCACCGCCAAACAGCATGCGGTTGCCGTTGGTGCCGGCATCGCCGCCGCCATTGGTATCTACACCGCGGACGCCCAGACGCGAACGAATCCGGGTATCGACCGCACTGTTTTTGAGGTCGCGGTAAGCGTACTGAGCACCGACGTGCAGGACGTTGCCATCACTGTGCAGCGGTGCGAACACGCCACGTACGTTGTAGCGCTTGGTGCTGTCGCCATCCGAGTTGTTATTGGTTTCGCTGAAAACGCTACCGGAAACATAAGCCATGTCAGCGATGGTGCTGGTGGCTTGAACACCCATGCCGGCGTTGTCGTTGATCCAGTCCGCCAGGTCGTACGAGAGGTTCCGCTCCATGGCGGTGGTCCACTTCGAACTGGTGGCTTTCTCAAGACCGAAGTCGGTGTAGAAACGGCCAAAGCGCAGTTGCACCGGCTTGAAACCCGTGTAGGTCAGGCTGGCTTCGTCGAAGTAGCCGTCGGAGTCGTTGCCCGTGTTGCGGGAAAGGTCGTAGTTGAGCTGATACTTCCAGTCGCGGTACAGCACGCCACCGAGCTCAAGGTAGGCGCGACGGAAGTAGCCTGCGTCAGCGGTATCGCCATTCTTGGTGAAGACACCATCGAAACGGCCGTAGTCGGCCTGAACTCGGCCGCCCAGTTTGAAACTGAATTCCTTGTCAGAAGTCGATACTTCAAGACCGCCCTTGGTCTTCAGAACGATGTCAGCTCCGTCAGTGGTTACTGTTCCGGAGAATGCTTGCGAGGAAAATGTGCCTATTATTGCGGCAGCCAACAGCTTTTCCCGCATGTTCGAAGAACGGATCATTGCTTGCCTCTCGTATGTTAAGTGCTTAGCTACCGACGTTATATTTCGCCCTGCGCCGGCCTAAATTTATCTTGCAGATGGGAGCAGGCCACGGTTGTCACCCGCTGTAACAAGATGCCTTTGTTCTAAGCACTCTGACTAGGTTGCAAGCGAATATGACAGTTGTGTTTCTGTAGTGTTAACGGAGGAGTTTGAAACCTAACAAAACTGTTACCGAACAAGCCAGTCCTTCTTATCAAAGAAGCTCTTCTTGATCAATCTTCGAATTTCCAAAACCTGCGGATTGCGGACAAGCTTCGTTTTGATAACAAGATAGACATCTTTCTCCTCCAGGTCGTCCAGGAAACCCGGCACGGGTAGGATATTTCTCTCCAGTTTTCGGCTGTAGTCGGGCAGCACTCCAATACACGCACCGCCAACGACAAGGCCTCGTGATAGGTTGTAGCTCTTGACCCGAGTGGTACCGCCCTGATGCTCAGCCATTATCGATGCCCACTTTCGTGAGCCCGCCAAGATCTCTTCATCCCAAGGGACAACGAGCATGAAGTTGTGCAAATCCAAGCTCTCCACTGGAAGGGTGACGCTTCTTGAATAGCGGCTGGAAATGAACAGGGCGTGCCCAATCCGGCCAAGCCTTTCAAACCTATACGTAGGATGGCGATCAAGCGCGCCTTTATCATCTGGGCTCACCAAAGCGATACCCACATCGACTTCACACTCAGAAAGCATCTGCGTTGTGCATTCTGAATGGATTTCCAGCTGCATTTCGGCATGATCACGCACGTAGGCGACTAGATCGCGGTTTACGATGTCGTTCAGCACTGGCTCTGTGATCGCGATGGTAAGCCTGGGGACTTCCTTTTCACCGGACTTGCCAAGGCCGTCTGGGCCGAAGAGCTGGCACAGGTAATGGCTGACCCTCTCGCCTGTGCGGGTCAGGGCAAGCTTGTTGTGTTTGTAGACAAACACGGGAGCACCAATGTGCTCTTCCAGTTTCTCCAAGCGTTTCCGCAGGCCTACCACTGGCACATTGAGCCCTCGGGCAGCCTGTTTGAAACTGGCACAACGTGCTGTTGCGAAAAACTCTACGGCCAGCTGATCATCAATTGGCAAATCATCCAATATGTCAGGGCTGTAAGGAACAACGCTGCTTGTATATGTTTCATTTTGTGTAACCATTAGGTCCCCCTTAATTCGGGGAATCTATCTCAATGCCACCCGGTGTTTCCTTATCTTGTCAACATTGTAATCCACGGGTCATGCATGCGTTATCGGAAGGCTTTTATTTCGAAAGCGTAATTTTCAGGCAATCCCTCTGATATTGTAGCGTGCTAGCCTAGTGCGCCGACTTGTTACTTACCATATATAGATTCGGCTAATTACGCATTTACATTTAGTTCACTATTTTTTCACCTTTGCCTCCATAGGCTTTGGGCATGGAAAATCAAACCCCACCTCTTACTACCTTACTGATTCGTTATCTGGGGATCGGCTTCATAGCAACGGGAGTCCATTATGCGGTGTTCCTATTGCTGGTTACGACAGAATTCGTTACTCCGTTACTGGCCAGTATCTGTGGCGGCATGGTTGGCGCAATCGCGAGCTTCATTGGAAATAGGGCGCTCTGTTTTGTGGCAGATGGCTCTCGTAAGTTTCAGCCTGTCAGGTTTGCACTGGTCGCGTTAACCACAAACTTCGGCAATGGCGTGGGTATGTGGTTCCTCATCAAGTCGAATCTGTCACCGCTCATCTCCCAAGTCGTAGTGACCTTAAGCCTCACTGCACTTGGATTCATTGCACATCGTTTTTGGACATTCAATCATGCAGACATTACATCGCTTTCCCGAGCGCCCTGATCCCTTGTTAACCATCGTGGTCCCTTGCTTCCAGGAAGAGGAAACCATCCCCGAGTTCCACCAGCGAATCACCCGCGTGGTGAAGCGCTTACCCGTCTCCTGCGAAATCCTCTATGTCGACGACGGCAGTAATGACCGGACGGCCGACATTCTTCGCCACTATCAGGATGGGTCATCTGTACGTTGCCTGTCCCTGAGTCGCAACTTCGGCAAAGAGGCTGCACTGAGCGCCGGGATAGACCATGCCCGTGGCAGTGCGCTGATCTTCATTGATGTCGACCTGCAGGATCCACCAGAGCTCATCGCGGCCATGGTGGACTACTGGCAACGCGGCTACGACGTGGTGAACATGCAGCGCAACCTGAGAATCGGTGATTCGTGGTTCAAGCGCATGAGTGCCCGGGCTTACTACTGGGTCATGCAGCGCCTGGTGGAGAAGGTGGACATGCCGGCCGATGTCAGCGATTTCCGATTGATTGGGCCTGCGCCGCTGGCAGCCCTGCGGGCCCTGGATGAACGCTCCAGGATTCTCAAAGGCATGATCGGCTGGGTAGGCTTTCGTACCATCGAACTGCCCTACAATCGCACTGTTCGCCATGCCGGGAGCACCAAATGGAATGCAGCTGGCCTGTTCAATCTGGCCATCGAGAGCATCGTCAGCTTCTCTCGCAAACCACTGCGCATTTTCAGCCTCATCAGTTTCGGTCTTTTCGTCTCCAGCATCTGCTACATGCTTGCGTCGCTTGTGGCAGGCAGTTTCGACATCCATCACCTGATCGTCGGAATGGCTTCATTCATGTGCGTCGGTGTCGCCATGGTGGGGGAGTACCTGGGCGTGACACTCGCGGAAGTGAAGCGCCGGCCTCTCTATTTCCTGAAGCACAGCAACAAGGCAGATCCCGTGTCACTCCACCCTTCGATGGCTTCGATCGAGGGTAAGAAATGCTGAACCTGAAGAACGAGAGGACGCTGTGGTGGGTCCTGGGTTCGATTTTGCTATTGCGTTTGGTGGGGCTGGGCATCTACCCGCTGATGGACACATCTGAGGCCCGTTACGCTGAAATGGCTCGCAAGATGGTCGAGTTGAATGACTGGATCACGCCCATGTTCGACTACGGGGTACCGTTCTGGGGCAAGCCTCCGTTGTCCTTCTGGACCCAGGCCGCGAGCATGACGGTCTTCGGCGTTAACGAGTTCGCTGCGCGCTTCCCAGCGTGGCTACTCCACCTGGCAAGCTGTTTCATCATCATCAAACTCGGCACGCAGCAGATTTCTCGTAACGCCGGCATCTGGGCTGCCATTATTTTTTCCAGCACCACACTTGGCCTGGTCTCCAGCGGTGTTGTGCTGACTGACCCTGTTTTGTCGTTCTCGATTCTGCTGGCCAGCTACGGTTTCTGGCGTTGGATGAAGTGCGCCAGCAAGGCGGATGCCTACCTGATGTTCGCAGGTCTCGGGCTGGGCTTGCTTGCCAAAGGGCCGCTGACCCTGGTGCTTATGGGGGCGCCGGCATTCGCCTGGTTCGTTATCTACAAGGAATGGGGACGGGTACTGAGGCTTCCCTGGATTAGCGGCCTTGTACTCATGTTCGGTATATCCGTGCCATGGTATGTCGCGGCCGAGATGAAAACGCCCGGCTTCATGGAGTACTTCTTCGTTGGTGAGCACTGGAGCCGCTACGTCGTCAGTAACTGGGCAGGGGACCTCTATGGTAGTGCTCATGCCAAGCCGTACGGCAGCATCTGGATCCAGCTCGGATTGTCGCTACTGCCATGGGCCTTGTTTCTACCACTGTTGATCCGCAAGCGTGGATCGATGCAGCGCTTCAAAGCCTACCTCTGGCTGTGGGCCTTGGCGACACCGGTCTTCTTCACATTTGCAGGCAACATTCTGTGGACCTACCTGCTACCCGCGCTGCCAGCGTGGGCATTGCTGCTGTCTGCACGGGTCAGCGAAGTTGGCCCGAAGACCACCTGGGCTGCCGCTGCGAGCGCATTGGTGTTGCCAATCATCGGTGCGGGCATCATCTACGCCGGGGTACTAGAGGAGCGCCCTCAGAATCAGCGGGATGTGGTTCAAGCCTGGCTCAATGTGCAGTCTGCTCATTCCGCTCCCCTGATCTATCCTGGCCGCCGCTCATACTCGTCGGAGTTTTACAGCAGCGGGAAGTCCGAGAACATCAAGGATCCTGCCAAGTGGCCGCGGGATGGCTCGTTCTATCTGTCCAGGCGCTTGCGAGACAGCAAGGATGGTCTGCCCGCTGATCTAGCTTGCACATCGATCACCGAAGCGAACGCCAGCCAGCTCCTGCTGTGCCATTGGAAACGCCCCGCACAAGGTGCCGAGGGTCTGGCCGGAGAAAGCAATGCGGAAACGCCTCGCAAGAACGAAGGCTAAATTCCAAGCACAAAAAAGCCAGGTTTTACCCTGGCTTTTTTGTCGATTTCTTTCGTCATTTGAAGTCCTATTTAACCGCCGATTAATTGTCGGCTTGTTCCTTACCATCCTTGCTTTCTTTCTTTTGCTCTTGAGCGACTTGTTGTTTGTTCTGGTCCGAAGAGTCATCGCTCCATAGGCGAGCCTGTTCGGTTCGGAAGTTCTCGTTGAACTGTTTCGTTCGCTCGAAGCCGCCTTCAGCGTAAGCGGTACCCATGAGACCCAGCAGCAGGCTGCCAATAGCGATAGATTTGACAAATTTCATTGTGAACCTCGGTTCATACTAGGCCAACCTGATTAGCGGCCTTTGTTGGTTTGTAGTTTAGGAACGCGAAGCTAACGACAAGGTGAGTCAATAATTACAATTCCGTAATTTTGGCTGCAGATAGGATGCGTTAAATCTTCAAATCTGGAAGGATCATGTCTATCTCGGCACTGTCGAGGGCGACTTCGAATTTTCTCTTAAATTACAATTTTGATATCTAGCGCGTTAATTCAGCGCGGCGTTGTTGGCCGCCCTAGGAGATAGCCATGAATGACATAGAGCCCTGGGCAGTTGCTATCGGTGACTTTCGCCGCTGCACTGAAAAACTCACTGTCCAGCTCGATGAGCTGACCTCGCAGACGCGCACCTCCAGCGCTGTTCTGGAGAGGTCGAACGAACTGGTGGAGCAGGTGGACGCTGTCGGCCGGCAGATTCAGGAGGAGGTGCGAAAGGCGGAGAAGGCTTGGTCGAACGCGGAGGAGGTTGCCTTGCGCGCCGCTGCATCAGCGTATTCAGCTGCATGCCGCGGAGTCGACACCGCCATCCAGCCACTGATCTCGGAGCTTACAGCAGCGACAAAGGCGGCGGACGCCTCTATCCAGGAGCTCAAGCGGGCACCGGTGCTGGCCAAGCGTTATGTGATGGTGGTCGCCACGGCGTTCTTCATTCTGGCGCTGATCTGTGTCTACTCGACCATGCGCCTGATCGATGCCGCCGGCAGCGTAAGTGCTCAAGAGAAAGTGAATGCTCAGTACTTCTCACACCTGTGGAAAAACGCCAATCCTGACGAACAGAAGATTATTAAGTCGGTGATTCTGCGGTCGCCCATGGACCCTGTGGTCCTTCGGCACTGATGCATTGAGGCAAACAAAAGGCCCGTCGATTGACGGGCCTAATCGTGTCTGCGCAATTTAAGCGGCGGTCATTGCCGGCTGCATTTGCTGGGCTTCCGGAAAGTGAAGGTGGAACCAGGTGAAGTTTTCTTCGGTCACCTCCACGCTCGCCGATCCCTGGTGCAGACTCATGATCGACTGCACAATGGCCAAGCCAAGACCGGTACCGCCTTCGCTCCGTGCTCGGCTCTTGTCCACACGGTAGAACCGCTCAAACAAGTGCGCGTGGTGTTCCTTGGCAATACCACGGCCGGGGTTGCCGACACTCAACGTCGTACCGCTCGCACTATGCTGCACCTTAACGTAGACCGTGCGGCCGCGAGGGCAGTAACGGATCGCGTTCGAGACCAGATTCGAGACGGCACGTTGAACCATCAGGCGATTCCCGCGCACCACGTCATCACTGCCGGAGATCTGCAGCTGAATCTCGCCTTCTTCTGCTGAAATGCTGAAGAGCTCGCACACTCGCTGAACCTCGTCGACCAAGGAGACGGATTCGAACTCCACCATTGATGCTGGATGACTGACCTGGGCCAAGAACAGCATGTCGGAAACCATGCGGCTCATGCGGTCCAGCTCTTCTGTGCACGACTCCAGAACCTCCCGGTACTCGGAAAGCGATCGTTCTCTGGTCAAGGCAACCTGGGCCTTGCCCATCAGGTTGGAAAGCGGTGCTCGAAGTTCGTGAGCAAGGTCGTCAGAAAACTGCGAGAGCTGCTGAACCCCATCATCCAGGCGAGCCAGCATGATGTTGATGCCGTCGGCGAGCATTTTGAGTTCTGCCGGCATCCCATCAGTTGGAAGGCGATGGTCGAGGCTCTCGGTTGAGATTTTCGAGGCGATCTTGAGGAACTTGGTCAGTGGTAGCAGGCCTCTGCGCACAGTCCACCAGCCAATGGCCAAGATCAGTGCGAGGATGACGGGGGACATCATCAAGGCCCAGGTCAGCAACGCATCGAGCAGCGCCTCACTGGATGACTGGTCCATGGTCATATAGACGCTGACCTCTGTTCCATCGCCCAAACGCATGATTCGAGAAGCACTCAGCAGAGGACGGTCCTGCGTATCACGCCATTCGTGCTCTTTGGGCTGGGCCGCCGGCTGAAACTTGTGCACCTCCAGATTGACCTGTTTCGAGCCAATCGAGAGCAGGGGAGTCTGATTCTGTGAGGTATCGAATATGCTCACATACAGGTTGTTGTGGCCCATGACCAAATCGACAAGCTGATGCGCATCCGCGTTGACGCCGGAGATGTCCGGGATGGTGGACAGGTTGTGAGCCATCCCCGCCATCTTTACTTCCAGGTCTGCTCTGGCATTTCTTTCCAGAGCCTTGCCTACCATCAGATAGCCAAAGGTGGCGAACAGAAGCAGCAACGCTGCGCTCATCAACCCAACTTTTAACCCCAGCTTTGCAGCCAGGCTGAATGGCCTCATGCGCGTTCCTCAAAAACGTACCCAACGCCACGAAGCGTGTGAATGAGCTTGGTTTCAAACGGGTCATCGATCTTCGAGCGCAAGCGCCGGATGGCTACATCGATGACATTGGTGTCGCAATCGAAATTCATATCCCAGACCAACGAGATGATCTGAGAGCGAGTCAGCGCTTCGCCCGTTCGGCTCATGAGCAGGTGCAGAAGCGCAAATTCCTTGGTGGTGAGATCGATGCGTGTGCCACCGCGGAAGACGCGATGGCGGACGGAGTCGAGTTCCAGATCGGCAATTTTCAGCGAGCTCTTCTCGACTAACTCATCACCACGGCGTTGCAGCGAACGGATGCGAGCAAGCAGCTCAGGGAATTCGAATGGCTTCACAAGGTAGTCATCCGCGCCGCCGTCCAAGCCCTTGAGCTTGTCATTGATGCGTCCGCGGGCGGTCAGCATGATGATGCGGACCCGGCTGGTCTTACGGATGGTTTCCAGCAGGTCCCAGCCGTCGATACCCGGGAGGTTCACGTCCAGGAGGACCAACGAATAGACATTAGTGTTGAACAAGTGCAGAGCATCTACACCGTTGTGCACGATATCTACGACATACCCGCTTTCGGATAGGCCCTGCTGAAGATATTCGGCAGTTTTAATTTCGTCTTCCACAACTAGAACGCGCATAACTTATCTCAAGGTGTGAGGAAGGAGTTGGCCTAATCCGCCAAGATTATGGTTGCAGGCTGTTCGAAAGTTTGGCTGAGGGTATGGCATGTGGTAGTCGCTACCTCTGTCCATACGCCGGGTCACCTGAGGACGCTTGAATCTTAACGCGAAGAAGCTGGCCGCGGCGAAATCCTACAAATTTGTAATGTAGCCGCAAGATTTCTGACAGTCATGCAGGCTCCACCCCTAAGCATAGCGGATTCTGGGGCCTGCGGCGGTGTATGACAGATTCGCCTGGCAGGTGGAATCGGCCAGGACAGGCAGCATTTCGGTCGTTAGCTTGCAAGGACTGGTACTGGCCTTGGATCGAGGGCGCCACGCAGGCAGACCCCATGCACGGCCGCAAACCGCAGCGCCTTTCTGCAAATTAGTTCACGTGGCGGCTCGATATTCTCTCGAATAATTATCTTACAATCTATTACATGTCCAAATTGTAATTGCCCGATCATCTTGGTGTTAGCCTCCTTTGCTAGTTTAAGGGCAGCGGAAGAGGCATCGCTGCTTTGGAAATTGTCTCATTTCAAAGCAGCTTGGCAAGAGCACCGAGCAGTTGTTCGCGCCAGTGCATTCACCTGTAAACCATACGCTCCTTTGGTAGGTGAATTTTAGCGCCCCCCTACGGGCGCTTTTTTATTAAGGGACTTCTTATGAACACTACTGTATCAGCGATCGCCGTGTTTTTGCTCTTTACATCACTAACAGCCAATGCCCAAAGCGGTATGGAGATCAATAAACGCATCGAGCGTACTGCTAGAGAGGCTACAGCGGATTATGCTCAACGCGTAAAAAAGCCCATGCCTCAACTAGAAGACTACGCCTATGGCATGGACCTGGACGTTGGTAAGTTGGTGTATGTATCACCCAGTGTGCGGTACTGCGGTAATGTAAGAAGCATGATGACCTACGAAGACTCGAAAGGCGAACTGCACATGGTTCGCTACCTGGTGAAGGGCGAGTGTGTTAATAGCCGTTAAGACTCATCAAGATGATCCCTGCGGCCACCGGATCATAGAAGCTCAATGCCGAACCGGCGCAGCAGTATGGCGAAGCCTCCGAAGCTGGCCATTGTGATGAGGATGCTGCTGATCAGTGTCGGCCAAAAGCCGAGCTTAGGTAGCAGCAATGGAAAAGCAATAAACATCGGTAGGGTCGGAAGCACGTACCAGAACGTGTACCAAGCATGGTTGGAGATCTTCTCCATGCTCTGGTTCTCTAAATAGAGCCAGACCAACGTCACGACCGTGACCAAGGGTAGGGCGGCGACCAAGCCGCCCAGCTTGTCGCTGCGTTTCGCCAGCTCTGACACGAGAATCACTATACCGGCAGTGAGTAGGTACTTCGTGATGATCCAGGCCATCGCTGAGCCTTCTGGAGGTTGTTGACGAGGGCAGGCGAAGCCATTCACCAACCCCCTTGAAGCGCTCTTGCCGTTTACGGCATCCCTCACCGCATTTTTTTTGCAACATCACCCTCAGCCAGGAGGGTGATGTGTTTGCATGGTGTTTACCGATCGGTCAGTGCGAGGGTGAGGGAACGCTCTCGTGGAAAGCTGCCCGCTCGATCTGGATGGTGCAGTGATGGATTTCGAATGCATCGCTGACAGCATCCACGACGGCCGCCAACACAGCATCCCCATCTGCAGAATCCCGAACCACTACGTGCGACGTCATCACGTTACTGCCACTGCTGACAGCCCACACGTGCAAGTCATGAACGTCCGTCACGCCATCTACTCCGAGGATGGTGGCCTCGATTGCCGTAACGTCGAGCCCCCTCGGGACACCCTCCATGAGGATCCCCAGGCTTTCGCGAAGCAACTGCCACGTCCGCGGCAGAACCCAAAGGCCGATCGCCACAGCGACAATCGTGTCGACCCAGGTCCAGCCGGTGAAGCGGATGATAAGTGCCGCGATGATTACGCCAAGCGAGCCGAGCATGTCGCTCCAAACTTCGAGGTAGGCTCCTTTGACGTTGAGGCTTTCGTTGCTCGCAGATGCCAGAAGGCGCATCGAAATTAGGTTGATGATCAGGCCGGCGATTGCGATCCACATCATCGCTCCGGTAGCGATCTCCGCCGGCATGAAGAAGCGCTGGTAGGCCTCATACAAGATGTACATCGCCACCAGGAAGAGCAGCACGGCGTTGAACGTCGAAGCCAGAATTTCCAGGCGCGCATAGCCGAAGGTTCTTTTCTGATCCGCCGGCCGCTTGGCTATCTGAAGTGCAATCAGTGAGATCGCCAAGGCGGCAGTATCTGTGAACATGTGAGATGCGTCCGACAGCAGCGCCAGGCTGCCGGTAATCCACGCACCGATCACTTCTGCAATCATGAAGCTGCCAGTCAAGCCGAGCGCCATGATTAGCTTCTTCTGATGCCCCTCGCGTACTGCAGCGCTGCCATGGTCATGATTTGAACCCACGTATTTCTCCTTGCGCAGGGTTGTGGTCTCGTTGGCCTTCCTGTCTACCTAGCCTTAGAGCGTCGCTTGGCCACAGTGACTGCAAAATCTTGCTCCTGCACTCAGCAGCGAGCCGCAGGCGGTGCAACCACTCGATAGCGGTGTTCCGCAGTTTAGACAAAAGCGTGCTGACGGATCGTTGGCCGTCCGGCACTGCCTGCAGCCCTGCAGATCTTTGATGGGGGCAGGAGTGGGAGGGCGCCCGCCGTCATACACCTGATTACCGCCGTCGCAGCCCTGCTGCCGGCCATGGCGATCATATTGCTCGGCCCCATGTCCCCCGCTGTGGTGCTTGCCTCCACCGTGGTTTCCACGGCCATGGTGCCCGCCCAGGATGTTTTTGAAAAAGCTCATGGTATTCGCCCCTCATTGATGGGTGACATATTAACGAGCAAAAGTTGAAAATAATATTCTGCTCGCGAGAAAGACTTGTAAGTTGAATTGAAAGTTCAAAATTAGCCTACGACAAAACGAAACCGTTTTGTTTGTGAAATTAAATTTATCTAGCTGAGCGGAGCATTGCTTTTGGTGGGTAGTATCCCCCTAATTTTGATCATAGCGTGATCAATGACAATCAAAACAGCAGTAATTGGATTTCTGTCAGCATTGTAATCCCGAGGTCATCGTGTCGTTATCAGGTCCCGGAAATAATGCGCTCAGCGAGATTCATTTCTCTTTTTATCCCTATGCCTCACACATACTAAGCGTCCCCAACGCCTAGGGGCCTAAGGCCTCTGACGCTCCGCACATTGCGCAATCGCTCAGCATCTGTCGACGGTTTGCCTTGTAGCTCCCGCTAACTCCATAGCTACCGCCATGGATAAGCAGCTTCCAGAGTTTGATAATGACACCTTCCAAATCCATTGTTCACACCCTGTTAAGCAAATGGATCTTTGCTATTCGCAATGCGCGGCAGAAAGGCATCAGTACTAATTTGCTAATCGGCCTGGTGACTTTTTGGTTACTGCTATTCGCGAACGCTGAGCTCTGGAACGTGCTCTGGAAGCTGGTATTCAAAACCGATGAAGTGAACTGGCAGCTAGCGGCTAGCCTCCCAGTCATAGTATTCGCATGGGTGTTTACCGTTCTGAGCTTGCTGTCATGGGGGCGGCTGGCCAAACCCATACTGTGCCTGGTACTGATCAGCGCGTCTTTTGCGAGTTACTTCATGAATGCCTACGGCATCGTGATCGATTACACAATGTTCACCAACGTTGTGGAGACCGACGTCGCTGAGGCAACCGAGCTGCTGAATTGGAAGCTCGGTCTTTGGGTCGCAATGGTTGGGGTGTTGCCCGTCTACCTGATTGCCCGGGTTCCCCTCCGGCGCAAGCCTTGGGCCAAAGCTTTGGTCAGCAGGTTCATTGCTCTGTCGCTCGCTCTGTTGACCTTATCTGGCATCGCGTTGAGTCAGTACCAGTCGTATGCCTCCTTGCTGCGCAACAATCGGGAGATCCGGCTGATTCTGGTACCTACCAACTTGTTTGCGGCTGGCCATGGGTACCTGAAGCGTCAGCTGGCCTCACCTAAAACGCTGACGGCCATTGGTACTGATGCGGTAGTTAATCGACAGGGTGCGGCTCGTAAACCCAGGCTGCTGGTACTGGCAGTAGGAGAGACCGCTCGCTCCGCCAACTTCTCCCTCAACGGCTACTCCCGTGAAACGAATCCGGAACTAGAAAAGCGAAATGTCATTAGCTTCACGAACGTGAGCTCCTGCGGTACCGCTACCGCGGTCTCGCTGCCATGCATGTTCCTGGACGTGGGTAAGGCCCAGTACAAAGATGGCTTGGCCAAGAGCCGAGAAGGGCTGCTCGACGTGCTTCAACGCGCTGGCATCAGTGTCATGTGGACTGACAACAACTCGGGGTGCAAAGGGGTCTGCGACAGGGTTCCCAACCACAAGGCTGCCTCTCACGCGGATTCCCAACTGTGCACCAGCGAGGAGTGTAAGGACGGGGTGCTGCTCACGGAGATGCAAGACTTCATCAAGCGCCAGGAAGGCGATGCTGTCCTGGTGCTCCACTACAAAGGCAGTCACGGCCCGGCCTACTACAAGCGCTACCCCTCGCAATTCAAGAAATTCGCACCGGTGTGCGAGACCAACGAGCTCGACAAATGTAAGCAGGAGGAGGTGGTCAATGCCTACGACAACTCAATCCTCTACACCGATTATGTGACTGCAAATCTCATCGATATCCTGGCGGCCAACACCAAGTTCGACACTGCGCTGATGTACGTTTCGGACCACGGCGAATCGCTGGGGGAGGGTGGGCTCTATCTACACGGGCTGCCTTACGCGATGGCTCCTGACGAGCAAACAAAGGTGCCGTTGGTACTTTGGATGTCTGACTCGCTCGCGAAGAGCGAAAAGGTCAACGTGGGTTGTTTGAAAGCTCAAACCACGTCACCGCTGAGCCACGACAACCTGTTCCACACCGTGCTCGGCATGATGAACGTCCAGACGTCTTCGTATCGCTCAGCGCTGGATTTCACTGCCCCTTGTAAGCCCTTTGTCGGAGGCTCTTATTCTGGCCTCTGAATGTTCGATGTGGACCGGATCATCGGCCAGGCGGTTCTGCACCAGCCTGCTTTGACAGCTGAGAGAAGCTGGACTAATTACATAGCTGCATTCAACAACCCAAGCGGAAAAGGAAGTTTTGCATGAGCATCAAGCCAGGCCCAAAGCGCACCAATGAAGATGGCACTCCGGACAAAAGGCAGCGAGTCACCCCTGAAAAGCAGAAGGACCATCCGGACCTGAAACCCCACAAGCACAAAAAGGGGGAGTAAGAAAAAAGCAGCTCTCGGGAGCTGCTTTTTTTTTGGGGCTGTGTGCAAACCCTCCCGACCGTCTCGCTGATCAATCGGACCGCGTCGTGAGTCTTCCGCTTGGCTTGATGGATTCTGAAGCTACCTCCGGATCGGTTATCCCTTCAGTGCGGACGACGAGACTGATATCCCAGAGCGTTGAGCTGATACTCGCTGACAGCCCGAAATTGTGATTCTGCGATTTGACGCAGGCGCTCAACCTCTTCGGCAGATGAGCCAGAAGCCTGCGCCTCGTGGTATTGCTTCATCGCATCCACTGCGTCGGTATACATGGGGTGGTCGGGGAGAAGAGCTGGTATCTTTTTCGTCATGTAGCGGCAGGTCCTCACTGGATAGTCGACGGTGGTTTACCTGCTTTGAGGAGCTGAAAATCAATGACCGCCTGATAGAGCGAATCTGCCAATAGGTGAAGACGCTGTACCTCAAGGTCTGGCAATCCAGCAGCCTCCGCTTCGTGGGCCTGTCGGATAGCTTCAAGCGCTTGCCTCATCAGTGGCTCACCAGCCTCGACCATTCCAATGAATGTGCGCTTCACAACATTTTGCTCCATTCAGCTGAAGATGAATTATAGGACACCGCGGCGTGGCAAGGCCCCGAGCAGCACAGGTGTTCGACGTCCGGCTGAACGAACCAATGAGGAGCGCGCTGGCCTGGGGAGTGGCCAGGGCGCGTGTCATAGCTACGTTGTAAACCACTTTTTTCACTGTAAACCACTGTGGTTTACAGTGAAAAAAAGTGGTTTACAGCAGGCCTCCTCAGGCCTGAGTCAGCTCCAGCAGATCGCCCAGTTCCTCCCGGGCCATCTTCACTCTATCCATTCTGCGATAAGGATGATCAACCGGCATCCGGATAAGAGATTCGAACCAAGCCGAATCGAATTTGATGACTTCCTTGTGAATGTGCTCAAGCTCACCTCCGCGAGGCTGTGACACTACAAACTCCATGCTTTCAACCAAGCCAGACGCTTCACTGTCTTTGACGATTCGATGGCGGATGAAACTCATTTTGAGATCAAAATATGCCGCCTTCGAACCAGGCACCTTCTTCGATTCCAGCCGACCAGTGCTGCTGATTTCCGCCCCCGGCACCTCAGCGGCAATAGCTTTCACCAGCTCAGCATTTCCACTGACCTTCTGGCCAAACAGGCGGGTGGCGTCCGACATGTAAGCAAAGATCCATGGCACATTGCGAAGCGTCGCGCCGGTATAGAGGTAGCCACGCTCTCCCTTGTAACGCTGCAGCATGCCTCTCAACGCGTTCTCGGAAAGGACCAGTTGGGTCTCTTTCTCCAGGATGTAAACCACGCGATCGAACTGTTCGATCAATAGCTTGAGAATCTTCCGCGGGACGCCGTCAAACCTGGTTTTTCGTTCTGTTTTCTTATGCTGGCGAGGCTTGAAGTACGGGCAATCGTTACGGGCCTCACTATCAAATGGAGCGATGCCGCGAATGCTCTTAGTAGCATGTTTCCCGAATGGGTTCTTCACGTTAGGCGGTAGCTCATACAGCCCAACCAGCTGGACAGGGTTGTCGCATGCCGGGCATACAGCAAACTGAGCTAGCTTGCCCGCACTTCCAGGCTGGTACGTAAGCGTCCGGCGAACTCACCTTCCGAACTCCAGCATTAAGGGCGATGGTGTCCGCGTATTTTTAAGCGGACGCGATCACCCTTATCGCCAGGATTTCTATGCGCCAACGAAGCTCTTATCCGAAA
>NZ_JAETZZ010000025.1 GCF_022627325.1 Pseudomonas putida | reverse complement strand
GCACCAGGCAGGCAGCTTCGCGTTTGAACTCAGGGGTAAAGGTACGGCGTTGCTTGGTCATCAGACACCTCTCTGTGGCGAGCATTCTCGCCTAAATGGGTGTCCGGAATCATTAGACCACTACAGTCCGTGAAGTGGGCGCCTGGCCATTCGAGGACTGTGCTGAGTCGTTTGAAGACTCACGTATTTGCGCTGCTAGGCGCACGCGCCATTTTTGATCTGGATACAGTCGACAGCTCTATTCGAACTAAAGCTTGGGAGTACGGACGATGACGGGTATCAGCAGGCTCTCTCCAAAACCTTAAAAGGGGAGTAGGCCGGTGCGATGGGCAATTACTGATTCGACTTCAGTGCGCCTAGGGTCGAGTGGGATGATCTTTCTAGGAAAACGAAATGGAAGGGTTTGAGGGTTTTGAATTGGCTTACAGCGTCCAGGTCGGGGACGGCCAGATGCTTGAACTGCTGGTCGATGAGATCGAATCAGGCGGCTCCTGTTGGCAGATCAGCAACGCATGCGGGCAGGCTCTTAGCCGCTCGAAACGTTACGAGACCAGGCGCACTGTTCGCGCGAAGGCCTGAACAAAACTCTCAGCTAGGAAAGCGACCAATGACTACTGGATCTAAATCGCCGCTCATCTTTCTTCTGTCAGGATAGGCCAAGGCGCAACCTTCACCACAGGAGATGAATAAGGATAATTGTGTCCCCTTATGAAAAAGCTGACACAATCATCCTTATTGGCCAAACGATGAAGGTGTGTTTGTCGTGCCTCGCACTACGTCCTACAAAACGTCAAGATTTGGTGCGGTCGTGCATTGAAATCAATTGCGCGTTGCCCAGACATTTTTATCCCGATTGTCGTACAGGCAGAGTGAACCTTCGTCACTCAATTTTACATACCCTCCAGGTACCGTCAATGGAGCTTCCCAGGTGATAACTCGCTCATTTTCCATGACGGAGAATTGGCCACTCTCATTGACACCGCAACGCCATGCAGATCTCCTGGTAGTGCCAGATGACCATACAGACCGACGTAAACCATTCAAATCGTATATCATCAAGACTCCTTGATCCGATTGATAGCTAGCAGCAAAGCGACCATTTCGAGATAGTAAGAACTGACCAGGGGTCAGATACTCGCCTGGCTTGAGTGTGTCGCCCATGTCGTGCGTCACGGTGTTGGGGTCTTCTGCGATACAGAACACTAAGCGTCGCTCAGCCCCAGCTTTCGCCTCATCGGCATGGACCGTCAGTGTATAACCAAACATACAGTACTGCTTGGCTTCAACGTTATCGCACGCATCGTATGCCAGCCTCGTTTCGGCATTGCGACCCACTAGCCCGATTTCACTTTTGATGCTACCGAACTGCGGATTAGTGAATCCCAAGATCAAGGAGAATGGGGTTCCTTCCAGTCGCCATTTACCAGCGCCACTGACGCCTGTCATGATAGCCCCTTGACCATTTGCTACCGTCCACAGAGTTACACCCACTGGGTCCTTTGCATCCACAGGGACAACGTTCAATGGCATGGGACCGGCAAATGTTGTGCCCGAGTCAAAAAAGCTTTTCTCCCAGAGCAATCGCCTCCTTGTGGCATTCACTACGACCAGCTCAAGGGTCCGGTGACGTGCTGCGAATTCCTTTGTACCTTCAAAGGCGGCATACAAGTTCATTACCGCACTCCTAAGCGCGGTGACCGAATTTACGACATTGGCACCCTGATTGATTGCTTCGGTAATCTGACCTGCTGCGGAGGTGTAGCTGGCCAACCGACCAGGACTCATGAGGTCAAGCTGGTGCTCCAGCTCTTTAATCTTGAGCTGTTGTTCCAGTTGCTGCTGATGTTCAGCCGACTTTAACGGGGAGCTGTTGTCTTTTTCCATTCTTTATCTCCTAGTTCCTTGCTCATATGGACTCGCTTTGCCGGTCGCGACCGTGCATAGGTAGTATCCTCACATCACTCATCGGATGATACCCTGTGTAATACGTATTGACAGTGCGTCCAAAAGATCAGTTGTCGCGCGCTCTTCCGGCCTGTTTTAGAAAGCAAATGTTCCCGATGCTTTTCCACTGTGCGCGGACTTATGCCTAAAATTCTGGCCGTAACCTTGCTACTAATCCCGCGGCACAAATACATGAGCACTACTGACTCGGCGGGCGTAATAGGAGCCTCAAGTTTAGGGGCGAGTAATTCCCAATCTTGAAATGATAACGCGCTGAGTTCATTGATTGCGTTTACAGAGGGCGACTCGGTCTTGCGCTTAATGCTACTTATATGTTCACTTATAGTGTTTGGGTTGATCTTTAATTTCTTGGCTATTTCCTTGTTCTCATGTCCGCTCTTGATAAGCGCTAGTACCTGATTCTCTCTAGAGGTTAGCATATGCGAGCAGGAACACTTTTTTTTGCTCAATATCATTGTCCCCATATTAAATCCCCTGTGGACGGCCGTGGCGAGGCGCAAAGAATTAATGTGCAACTGAACATAAAGTTTGCAGTTGGGAGAGAGTTAATGCAGCGATATAAGTCGATTGCTATAGAGTTATCTGGTAGCGAAGCGAGTTAAGAAATCCTCATCCGGGTTTACCTGCGGTGGGTTTTTTTCTCGCTCACGCTTTGGATGTGTCACTGGTTACAAATTTGATAACACAGCCCAACATGAGGATTGCTGATAAGCAAAATATCGGTTCCCTCATTCGACGAAATGGATGATACTGGCTGGTTTGCTTGGCGCTTTGGGTCGAAGTTGCGCTATACCAATATGGCTCAATATTAAGATTGAAGTGAAACCTAGGGCCTTGAGCATATCCTATGAAATCGGCGAAATAGCCATATCCGAAGCTAGGTTTTAAACAAGAAATTGCTGCTTCGAATGGCGATCGCGCCCTGTGCTCATTGCATCGTACCCCGCACAAAGCTATCGAGATCAGCGATGCTGCCATTAAATACATCGAAGTCCGCAGGCTTCGGGCTTCCATGAAACTCGCTTGCGCGTTGCCAGAAGGCGAACCTTGTCCAGGCAGGAGGCAGCCGGGGTTCCTGCGCGCCGGTCCAGTCAGCGATCCACAGTGGGTAGGTGGCGAATTGCGGGTGATCCAGGTAGCGGCTGCCCATGTTCCAGTTGGTGTACAGCAACGGTCTGCAGTGCATGCGCTCTTGTACCCTGGTCAGAGCGCGGATCAGTACCTGACGGACTTGGGCGACATCAGGCGATGGCGTGCGCGAGGGCAAACTCTGTTCTTCGAAATCCAGTGCGAGGCACAGGTCACGGGGCTGAGCCTCACCGATCGCTCGTACCGCGATGTCGACCTGAGAGATAGGGTCCTGGTCGATACGCAGGAACAGGTAAGCGCCCCGGTACAGGCCCTGACGGCGCATGAGCCGCCAGTTGATGGCGAACTCCGGGTCCAGGCGTGTGCCGAAGGCCACGCGGGTGAATGCGAAGTCGATATCCGCAGCGACCTCCAGCACCGCCTCGGCACCAGACGTGCCTGAGCCCGACCACTGCGAGACGTCCAGTCCCCGAGGTAAGCTCCGCGGGACCGGGGTGAGTACGGTGCTGCCGGCTGCTGGCGCCGGACCTGTAGCAGGGGGGGCGACTTGAGGCGTGCCAGTCACCCGTGCCGGTTGGGCCTTGCGCAGGTGGTCGTTGGCATAGATGCCCAGAGCCGCAGCCAGGCAGGTGATCAGCAGGCCACTGATCGCCAGTAACAAGCCGTGACTCTGTACCCAATGGCGCTGGAGTATTTCACCGGCCTGCGCATCGTTAGGCCGGTCGACGTTCACCGAGTGCTGAGTGGTGGCTGTCGAGTCGCTGGGAGGAGGGCGTAGCCTGAGCCTTTCGAGTCGAGTCTGTTGTTGAGGGCGTGCCAGTCTGGCCAGCAGTTGCACGCGCGCGCTGGGACGAATCTGTAACAGGCCATGCGTGGCTGCTTGCATGAGCTCACAGGCATCCGAAGGCAGGGCAATGCTGCGGTACAGCACCTGGCCTTGTCGATTATTGATGGTGGAAGGATCGTCGGTGTAATCGCCGCTGTCGTTGATGATGATTCTGGGTTTGTTGTCCACCATCTCGACTCGGGGTGTACCGAAAGTCGCACCGATGCAACGCAACTCGGCGTTGGCTGGCACGGGTGGGCGGTGGACCAGCGCCAGGCCTGAGGCGATGAGGCGTTCCAGGAGCATGGCAATTTCCAGGGTGTGCGCCAAGGTATTTTCCGCTTCGCAGAAAATGGCCTGCGGTACGTAAAGGAATGCGCTGCGATGGGACGGTTGAAGGATTAGCGCGCGCTGGGATGCATCGTCAAACCAGCTGTCACGCCAAAGATCCCGTAACGGTGTTGGACCGCCGCAGGTCAGGTCAAGAAGGGTGCCGAGCCAGGCACGCTCCTGATGGTTCAGGGAAGTGGGGAGGTCATCGTTACGCGCTGCTTTCATGGGGCCTATCTCCGAAGGACGGCGAGCCAGCGTGATGGTGGGGGAGCCACCCATCACGCTGGAGGGTTATAGCGCGGGGCCCCGGGCGAGGATGTGCTGAACGGCGCCGGGGTAGTGTTGGCGCTGCGGACGTCAGTTTCCGCTGCCGTCCCCGCTGCCATCGCCGTTGCTGCCGGTTGTCGTGCTGGAGCTGCTGGAAGTACCGGCGGGGCCGGCGTCATCGGCGGAGATGCTGATGTACTTGTTCGGGTAGTACTTGGCCATCCACGTCTGAGCCAGTTGCGAGGCGGTAATGCGCTTGAGGTAGTAGGTGATGGGGGCGCCGAGATTGCCAGCCAGGCATTTCTGTATGTAGTCGTCCAGTGCGTCCATCATCGAATTGGTGTCGATGACCTTGTTCGCCCCATCGTCGATTTCTGAAAGCGCCGACAGGGCACTCTCCATCTGGTTCGACTTCATGGCCATGAACTCCTGGCCGGTGCGCGCCCGGTCGGCGGCCGACGACACCGACTCCTGGTCGGTCTGGGTCACGCCCTGGAGTTTGAGCAGCGCAGTCATCGACGAGGCGCCGTCGAAGTCGGTGAACTGCTTGACGCCCATCTTCACCTGGTTGGACTTGATCGATGGGATCGAGCCCACCGTGGTCAACGTACAATGGGAGGTTACATTCTGCGAGGACAGCAGCGCCTTGGCGTCATTGCTGAAAGAGCTGTTGACCCCAAAGCCACCGGAGACGCTTTCGAACCAGCCAGCAACCTTGAATTGGGTCTGCAGCGACGAGGCGACACTTTCCATTGTTTCGCTACTGCGGGTGTCGGTGGTGTTGAGGATATGCACCATGCCAATGAAGCAGGAACCCATGGTCGCCCCAGATAACAAGGTAAGGGCTTTTTCTTCCTTGGTGTTGGCCTGTAGCGCGACCTTTTGCATGGATGCGATGGAGTCGGTCTTGATCATGTTGTCGGGGAAATAGGCATTGAATGCGCGGATGCCTTTGTCGACGTCGAGGATGAAGGGGGCCAGCAGCACGGCGTCCTTGTGCGTACAGGTAACGCTGATCACCAAGGTGCCGGAGATACTGTGGTTTTCTACCTGGCTATTGACCTGACTGGCTGCCGACCCCGAGGCCTGGGAGGCGAATTCGTCACCGAAGATGCCGACCTGGCCGCTGATGAATGAGGCGATCTTCGAAGCGTGGGTACCGGACTGCTGGCTGTTCTGATCGAGGCTGAAGTACTGGACGTTCATCCGCAGGCCGTCTGCCGACAATGGCATTTGTTTGATCTGGGTGCGGTTGAAGTCGACCGGGCTTTCCACTGAATCGCTGATGCCGGACATCTTCGCCTTAAGCGGTTGAATGGCCTTGATGGCATCGACCTTGGCCTTGGCGAACGCCTGAGCGGCCGCGGACACGTCTTTGCCGACAGCAGCCGACTCGGTGTCGACGTCGCTTGTGTCGATGCCCATCCCGGCCAGTTCCTGGGACGTCATGTCCAGTGAACGCTTGGCAGCAATCAGCGAATTGAGGGTGTCTTCGGCTGCGTCGGCTGGGGCCTGTGCGGCGGCGATCTGTTCCAGCACATCGAGCCGTTCGAGGCTGACCAGATTGCCAAGTGCCAGGGCCGGGTCATAGGGAATTGTGGAAGGCATGGTGGGTGCTCCTGCGTGGTAGGTTGAGTTGTGTTCTGCAATGTGTACGACTAGAAGCGGCTGGCCAATGAGCCAGCTGGGGCCGCCAGGGGGCGGTAAGCCTTGAGTTGCCGGCGCGAGACGCCGAACGTGGCGTGCAGCGCCTCCGGTGTCCAGTCCTGGTTCAGGGCCAGGCGAATCGCGGCACGACGAAGGGCGAGGAACAGCCCCCAGACGCTGGGGATGTCGATCTGGCCGTTGACATCGGCCAACTCGCGCCACAGGGCGTAGGTGGTTTCGGGGACGTACAAGCCGGTCTGTTGAAGGAAACGTTGTGGTCGGGTCGGCAGGTAGAGGCGCCTGCCGCCGTGGGCGTTGACCAGATCAAGGATCAGGGCGAAATCGGTGTCTTCGGCAATCTGCGCCAGAGACCCGGGCAGACAGCCGATCACCAGTTCACGGTTGCGCTCGCAGAACTCCAAGCACATCTGCCGGGAGTCGCCGGTCATCAGTGCTGCGCCACCCAGCAGATAGAGAAAACACTCACCTTTGCATGGGGCACCTACCAGCCATTGTTCCTTTGAGTTTTTTTCCATTTCGCTTTCCCCTCGGAATTTCCTTGTGATCCGATGAGTTCACGCTAGCGATCTGCCACCGTGCAAAGTAGGGGAACAAAAATCCCTGTTTGCAATGAGCCTGGTTGGGCGAACTTGGCCGGAAAAAGCAGGATTCGGGGAGCATTGATCCCCTACCGGCCAACCTGGATGGGCGCCACGCTCACTAGACCTTCTCACGGATTGATCATCAGCCGGGGGGGAGGTGGGAGATGGCCGATGATCGGCCATTCAGGTATCCAAGAAAAGGACCACACCATGCTTCGTATCCTGGAAAAAGACTACGCCAATACCCTGTTCGAGGCCTACAAGGGCTACAAGCCGGGGGCAAAAGGCGACGGCAACTTCGACTCGGTCGTGCTGCGCGCGGTGAGTGACATTCTCCACACGCATCCAGCGACGGGGATTCCCCAGCTGGGCAGCGACCAGAAATCCATTAGTCTCTCGAAACCGGCGACGGTCACCGCGGCCAACCTGCAGAGCTTGTTCACCGGTGCGGCCACACCCTCTTACAACGTGATCTTGCTAGGTGAGGCACACAACAGCCAGGCCGACATTGCTCGCGCTAATGGTCTGCTGGCGGCACTCGCCACCCACCCAGCGGCCTTGACGGCCAGCATGGCGGTGTTCGAGCGGGGGATGTCATACAAGACACCTTCATCGGATGTAATCGCCAGTGTCTTCGAGGAGGTAGTTGTCAAACCCGACAACGTCCCGGTGTCGACACCGGCCACTTGTCCGCGAGGGCTATCCGCCTTCTGTGCCGGGTTGACCGCCAGCCAGCGCTCCATGGCGGTGGCCGGGTACATGGCGGCCTGCGCAGGTGCGGGGCCACAAGGTGGTAAGGCGAATTTCCTGGTGTTCTTCGGCGCCAACCACCAGGACATCCTCACGTACTTCGAGAAATTCGTCACTCAGTGCGGTGTGCCGCATATGTGCAAACTCCAGCGCAACTACACGTTTGTTAAATCCAACGTATGATGAGGTTGCTGGCAGCGTGGTAGACGCTGCCAGCCCTTCACTGCCGCTCTGTAGGCGGGGCCTTGGTCGCCCGACCCAGAGGAGCTCCACCTAGCTAGCTGTTCTTTTGAACGATGAAGTCAGTAACCAACCTGTCACGGCCTCGGCCGAGGCAATGCTCAGCAGATTTGACCCCGCCACTGGCGTGAGGCAGGAGCGCGCGGATCATCTTCGGCGAGCCCCACTCCCCAAATGTGGTCGTACGGGCTCGCCTCGACTAAGCCGGGCTAGGGCTTCGCGCGAGGCTTGTGAGCTTCTTTGCCAATTTGCACGAAAAAACAATGGAGGGAGGCGTTTGGGATGGTTTGAGCGATGACGAAATAGGCGTTTAGCCTTGAAACCGGCATCGATGGCCCGCGACGACGCCTAGAAATGTGAATAAAGTCAATCATTTGCGCTCCAAGCCCCGGCCCAATAAACCGGGGCCGAGGCCGTAGAGGGGCAGGCTTCGGCCTGGCCGAGTTTCCAAGTTGTCCGGTATTCCTACCCTATACAAAGCTGCCCCCAATCCTGCTGGTAGCGATTAGTGTGCTGAGTAATATCCCAAGCCTGATCCTTGCGGGCAAACGTGACACTTCAGCATGATTGTCGCGTCCTAGCGTCCTAGCGTGCTGTCGTGACAACTCCTACGGCTCATGATGCACTTTCGGACGACACTGAACCTTGCGGAAGCTGGCCTGGAGGGATAAATTCATCGGGTCGCAACCGATTGTGCGACCGGGTTTGGCGACCCGTACGAAAAGGCGCAACGGCGCCCCGATCACGATTGCAGGCGCTTTTTTTGCGTCCGCTGTCTCGTGTAATGGCGGCTGTGCGTGGGAGACCCTCGGGTCTGCCGGGTTCCTTTTCCTCGGTTCGCCAACCTGCGTACAGCTGCCACCCTAACCGTTTGGCGACGGTCAGCGTGGTGTTCTAACCGAAAAGGACCTCATGCATGCTTACCCTAAGCCTATCCAGGATCCTCGCATCCGTTCTCCGCCGCCGTCGCCCTTCGCCGGCTCCCGAACCCCACCGTTTCTACCCCATCTACGACCCGTCACGTCCGCACAGCACACCCAAGCAGGTGCCCCATGACTGACCAGGAACGCTTGTCCACAATCCAGAGCTACGCCTGGACCCTCGAACTGCTCGGCGAAGCCCTGGTGCAGCATGACGAGATGCTCGAGTGCGAACACAACCCTCACCTGAGCTTCCGAAACACCGCAGGTATCCACCAGGCGATCCGGATCATCAGCCAGCTCGCCAGTGAGCAGTGTTCGAAAGTGAGCCTTATGCAAGGCGAAGCCAGCTAGCAGGGGCAGATCAAGGGCTGTCTGTGCCTCCCGTAACAGGGCAAGTCCAGGCACCCCCGATCAGTCGTTGTAGCCTGTAAGCCCTGCCTTGCAACGCGAACGCGGTCTCCGGTTTGCACCGGAGGCCCGCTCACACAGCCTGCCCCTCCGATTGAAACCTCACCCCGCTCACGCTTCGTGCGCCGCCTCCGGCAACTGCACGGCCTTAGGCCTCAGCAGCGTGCTCAACCCCAGCAATAACACGGCACCGATCGCCATAATCCCCCAGGCCCAGTGCAACGAACTGAGCTGGTCACGGACAATGCCGGCAACCAGTGGCATGCTCGCTGCGATCAGGTAGCCGCCGCCCTGCACGAACGCCAGCAGGGCGCCCGCTTGGGTTGGTGAGTGGGTGTGGTCGAGGGTGACGATGAGCGACAGCGGGAACAAGGCACCGATGCCAAGCCCCAGGCACAGCGTGGCCACCACCGCCAGTTGCACAGGGGCGAGCATCAGGCAGGCCAGGCCGGCAAGCAATAGCAGTATCACCACGGTCAGCGGTTGCCTGCGGTCTGGGTAGCGATGAATGAGGGCTGAAACCAGCAGGCCGGCGATGACTTCGGTGACGGTGAGGGCGCCAAGCAGGTAACCCGCCTGGGTGGCCGTCCAGCCCAGTTCCACATAAAACGGCGGCAACCAGGCCAGCACCAGGGTGTAGGCGCCCGTGCCAATGCCGAAGAACAACAACAGCAACCAGGCCCGCCCGCTGCGGTACGGCAAGGTGGCATCGCTGTGGCTGCCGGGGTCGCTGCCGGCGGCGAGCAACCAGGCGATCAAGCCGACCAGCGCCGGCAAAGCCGCAACCCCCAACGTCAGTTGCCAGCCGAAGGTGCTGGCACCCGGTGCCGCAAAGGCAGCGGCCAGCGCGGCGCCGCCCATGATGCCGGTGGTGAACAGCCCCATCAGCATGCCCGCGCTTTGCGGGTGGCTGCGCTTGATGAAGGCGGGCATCAATGCCTGGATGACTGCAATGCCGACCCCGCCCAACGCGGCTGTTGCGATCAGCGCCGTGGCGGAGGTGATATAGGCCCGTGCGGCGCAGCTGATGACGATCAGCGTAATCCCCATCGCCACACCCCGCACTTCACCCACCAGGCGCAGCAGCCAGGGGCCGGACAGCGCGAACAACCCCATCATCATCACGGGCAGGGTGGTCAGCAGGCCGCCTTGGGCGTTGCTCAGGCCCAGGTCGTGTTGCAGGGTGCCGAGCAAGGGGCCGATGGCCGCCATGATGGGGCGTAGGTTCAAGCCGATCAGCATGGCCAGTAGGCCTATGCACGCTTTGCTTGGCATATCACGCATGTTGAAGTGGCTCCTGCAGGAAGGTGCATAGCGCCTGGTTGAAGGCCTGGGCGTACGGGATGTTGAACACGTGGCCGTCACCCGGCAGGGTGACCTGGCGGGCATGGGCGATGCGTTGGGTGATGTCTTCGGCTTCCGAGCGTGGGCTGATCAGGTCGCCTTCGGCGGCAAGTACCAGGGTCGCTGCTTGAATGGCTGGTAATTGATCGCGCAGGTCGTAACGCTTCATGCCATTGCACCAGCGGATCTGGCTTTGCGCTGACAGTTGAGCGGCCTGAGCGTGCCAAGCCTGGTAGAGGCATTGGCCGTCGGCCGAGGCGGCATAATCAGCGCCCACCAACGCCGGCCAAGTGGCCTTGAAACGCTTCAGGCAGCCGTCCGCCTGCGCAAGGTTTGCGGCCCACTCGTTCAGCAGCCCTTGGCGATACGGGCTGTTCATGCTGGCGAATGTGCCGGCGACCACCAGTTGCTGTACGGCCTCAGGTGCATGGCAGGCCATTTCCAGTGCCACCATGCCGCCCAGAGAAAGGCCGACCAGGTGGGTACTTTCCAGCCCCAGGTGGTCGAGCAGGGCCAGCATTTCCAGTGCCTGGGCATGGGCCGTGATACCTTCGGGCGCTTCGCTGGACGCGCCGTGGCCCAGCAGGTCGGATACGATAACGCGGTGGCCCAGGCTGAGCAGTGCACTGGCTTGGGGCCCCCAGGCGCGCCCGCTGTTGCCCAGGCCGTGCAGCAGCAACACTGGGCTGCCGGCGCCTGAGTCGTAGTAATAGTGCCGATGCGGTCCGTGTACGAAAAATGCCATGTGCTCTCCTGATCCTTCAGTCGTATCGTCAGCAAGATAGCTTAACGTTAAGATAGTTTAAAGGCGTCGGCGTTCAGGAGTTTGCACGGGTTAACAGTTGATCAATTGCCCGGTGAAGGACAGCTATGAACGATCATGTGGATTTCGTCGTCGCGCAGTGGGCGCAGGCGATGCCCTCGGTGGACGTCACATCCATGGAGATTTTCGGGCGCATGGCGCGCATCCAGAAGCACCTGGAGCGCATGCGCGCCGAAGCGTTGGCACAGTTCGGCTTCAAGGAAGGCGAGTTCGATGTGCTGGCGACGCTACGCAGGGCAGGGGCGCCGTACCGCCTGACGCCAACCGAGCTTTACCGCTCTTTGTTGATCACATCCGGGGCGATGACCAACCGGCTGGCCCGGCTGGAAAGCGCCGGCATGGTCGAGCGCGTTGCCGACGACCACGACAAGCGCAGCTACCAGGTGGCGCTGACGGCGGCAGGTAAGGTGTTGATCGAGAAGGCTCTGCTTACACATACTGAGATTCAGGAGCTGGTGCTGGCCCCTTTGAGTGCCAAGCAGCGCGCAGGTTTTGCCCAGCTGTTGAAGCAGGTGCTCGCGTGTCTGCCTGGCGAAGGGGCGCCCAGCCAATGAACCGGAAAATTCAGGAGGAATTTTCATGCTGCACAGCAACTACCTCAAGCAGTTGGATCTGCAAGACATCGTGGTGTTTCTCAACCTGCTCGAGCTTCGCAGCGCCAAGCGCACCGCCGAGCTGATGAGCGTCAGCCAGCCTACCGTCAGTTATTGTCTCAAGCGCCTGCGTGGCTGCTTCGATGACACGCTGTTTTCTTCTTCCCAGGGCGTGTTGCTGCCCACCACCAAGGCCGAGAAAATCGCGCCCTACCTGCGCGTGGTGGTCGAGTCGGTCAACCGCTGCGCGGAAGACGACAGCACGGCTTCGCCGCAGGCGGTGCGCAAAATCTGGAGGCTCTGCGCCCCGGAATATTTCGAGTTGTCATTCCTGCCCCAGGCCTTGGCGGTGTTGTCCCGCAACCACGGCAATACCTCGCTGCACCTGGACCGCCTGAGCCGCGACTTGCCAGTGGACCGGCTGATATCCGGCGAAATCGACATCGCCATCGGTTTTGGCCCGGGCTACCACCAGATGCACCCCGAGTTGCAATGGCAGCCGGTGCTCAATGACGACTTCGTGTGCCTGACCAGCCAGAACACGCTGGCCAACGAGGGGGCCATGAACCTCGATGAGTTCTGTGCATCGCCCCATGTGTTCCCTACGCCATGGATCTCGGAAAAGAACATGGTCGACAGCTGGTTGGATAAAGTCGGCCGTTCACGCAACGTGCTGGTGCGCGCCAACGGCTATCAGGCCTGCGTGAACATCGTTGCCGCCGTGCCTTGCACCTTGGCATTGCCGGCGCGCTTGTTGCCGCACCTGCGCATCGCCCCGCAAGTAAAAGTTTGCCAACCGCCGCTGGGCTTTCCCAGTTTTACGCTGGACATGATCTGGGCGCGCGATCGCAGTGACAGCAAGGATATTTCCAGCCTGCGCGCGTTGGTCGAGCACGTGGCCGAAGCCTTGTTGACGGAACGGTGACACGGCCTATTTAAATTTTCGCAACGCCTTTAGATTTCTTAAAACCAGCAGCGTGCTCATTTCACTTACTGTGTGGTCATCGGGTAGCGGATGTCTACCTGACCCCACAGTTCACGGAGGAATGAGTCATGTTGGCGCAAGTTCAACCCTGGGTGTTCCCTTATTACCGGCAGCCGACCCCCTGTTACGGTTTTGAATGTGTAGTTGCTGTTGACCGTGATATGCGGGTCAGCGACGGTATCAAGGGTGCAACGCTTTACGAAGACCTGGCCCACAGCGGTGCGGTCATCTACCGCGATTTTGCAGATACCCTTGCAGACTTCAATGAGTTTGTCAGCGCACACTCGTCGCGCGTCACCTTTGACCCGGCACGCAAGGCAGCTACCTCCAACACCGCGGAAATCGAAGCGGGTGTGCACGAGATGGGCCTGCACCGCGAGAATGGCAACCTGCCGTTCAACCCTGATCTGCAGTGGTTCTATTGCCTGGAAGCGGCTTCGGTCGGGTCGCAAACTACCCTGTGCGATGGCCAACGGGTGTTGTTCGACTTGTCGGCTAAAACCAGAAAGTTATTTGAACAGCGTGATATTCGTTATGCCCGGCGTATTCCATGGCAGAACGTCAAACGCTTCCTCAGCATCGAACTTCAGTTACCGCTGGAGGCTATTACGGATGACCACCTGCAGCAGGTCAACGACCAAGTAGCGGGGCAAACTTACCGGCGCATCGATCAAAACCTTATTGCGTCAGAGTTGATTATTTCCGCTGTCGAAACCAGTTGCTTCAGCGGGCGCAAGGCCTTCTGCAATTCGATGCTCGGCCCTAGCGTCAATTACGAACCGCCGCGTATTACCTGGGCTGATGGCGAAGATATCGCCTTGGACATCTGGGATGAAATCAAGGAAGTGACCGAACGCAATACCTACAGCCACTTCTGGCAGAAAGGCGACATCGTGGTGATCGACAACACTCGCGTCATGCACGGCCGCCGCCGACTGGAAGACACTTCGCGGCGCATTTTCGGCGCTCAGAGCTACCGCATCGCAGGGACCAGCCAATGATCAGCAAAAAAATGCAGGACTACCTGGCGGCAACGCCCGACCGCATCGTCATCCGTGAAATGAATGGCCGCACCCACACGCTGCACGAACTGCGACGCGATGTGATGCGCCTGGCCAGTGCCCTTGAAGGGCGCGTGGGGCGCTGTGAACGCAAGGTCTTCGGTATCGCCATGCGCTCATGCTACGAGTGGGTCTATACGCTGCTGGCGATTCAGAAAGTCGGTGCAGTGTTGTTGCCGGTGCCTATCGAGTTCTCCGACGACCAGATCGGCAGCCTGCTGGGCAAGGCCGCCGCGGTGTTCGTCAGCGACGAGCAAACCGCCAGCCGGCTGCACGGCATCCTGCCGGGCAAGGCCTGCTTCATTCCTGGCCAGCTGATGAACCAGGCCATCGGCGAGGAGTGGCGCAACGAGGATGAGTTGATCCCGGAGGGCATCGTTTCGATCATCCATACCTCCGGCACCACCTCCAAACCCAAGGGGGTGATGATTCGCGACGAGGCCGTGGGGCTGCTGGTGGACAACGTCATGAAGCGCCTGCCACAGCAACCGCTGCACTACTTCTCGATCGTGCCGATGAGCTTGTTGATCGAACAGGTGCTCGGCGTGTTCATCCCGATTCTGTCGGGCGGTTCACTGACGTTGATGCCCGAGGGCGTGACCGAATATGGCGCGGCGAGCGGCAATGCCCGGCAGTACCTGGAGCTGATCGCACCCAACCAGCCCAACTTCCTGTACCTGCCGCCCAAGTTGCTTGAGGAAGCCAATGGGCTGCTTGAGCATTGCACGGTCGAGCAGCTGTTCGGCCCGCAACGGCCGCATATCATCACCGGCGGCGCGAAGATTCCGGCCACAGTGCTGGAGGCGCTGGACGCGCGCGGCGTGCAGGTGTTCGAGGCGTATGGCCTGAGCGAGAACTCATCGATCATCTCGCTGAACTCGCCCGCCGAGCGGCGCATTGGCTCGGCCGGCAAGCTGCTCGACGGTATCGAGCCCAAGCTGGTCGATGGCGAACTACTGGTGCGCACGCCCACCCTGTGTGCGGGGTACTACAACGCTGACGATACCGCCTGCGACCTGTCCGACGGCTACTTGCATACTGGTGATATCGCCGAATTTCGCGACGGTTACCTCTACATCACCGGGCGCAAGAAACACGTGATCATCCTTTCCACGGCGCGCAACATCTCGCCGGAGTGGGTGGAGAACGTCTACAAGGAGAGCCCGCTGGTGGACGACATGATCGTCATGGGGGAGGGCAGGGACGAGCCCTGCGCCATCGTGCTCAGTGCTGCGGGCGCGGAGCGCGTACGCAGCGAAATGGCCCGCCTGGAACATCGCCTTGCCGATTTCGCCCGGGTTCGCCAGGTGCGCGTCATCGAGGATATCGCCCTGTTCCGCGAGCAGTTCTACACCGTGACCGGGCGGCCACGGCGCGCGGAAATCGAAGCCCGCTTCATCGACCAGCTGTACGCCTGAGTACGAGGGAGCCAGCATGTACATCGTGCGTAATTTCTATAAAGGCCGGCCCGGTTACCGATGCCTGCAAGAGGCGGTGCGGGCGCACTACCTCAAGCACTACCAGGCAACGCCAGAACCTGAGCCCGATCTGTTCGTATGCCTGACCGACCCCAACGGTGGCGCACCAGGCTATGCCTGTGCCGGCATCAGTTACGGTGATTCCGGCAAGCTCTTCAGTGAGTACTACCTGGATCAGGGGCTGGATGAGCGCTATGGGCTGGACCGCGCTCGTATCGCCGAAGTGGGCGCCTTCGCTTCATTTCGCAGTGGCAGCGGTGCAGGCAAATACCTGCTCAACAATGTCATCAAGACCTTGGCGCTGCGCAACTTCGGCCTGGTGGTGCTGACCGCTACCGAACAGGTGCGCCAGTTGCTGGCGCCGATCGTCGACAACCTCGACGACCTGGGCGGTGCGGACAGGGGGCGGGTAAGGGACCCAGGCGTCAATTGGGGCTCCTATTACGACCACAGACCGCGGGTGGTGGTGTCGCGTTTGTCATCGCCCAGCATCTGGATGAGTGCACCTGCACCCGGCCTCGCCCATCCCCATTTCGCCAATCAGGCATCTGCCTGACCTGATCACCATGCCGGGCATCACTGTGCCCGGTGTGCTGGAGGTAAACATGAACGCGACCAAGCGTTACGAGAATTTCATTGTGTTCCTGGCGCCGCTGATCAACAGCGTTGGCGGCATCGCCATCGACCTGTATGCGCCCAGCATTCCTTCCATCGGCCGGGAACTGTCGGCCAGCCCGGCATTGATGCAGAACACCATCACCATCACGCTCCTGTTCTATGCGATCGGCCAGCTGTTCTTCGGGGTCATGGCCGATGCCCGCGGGCGCAAGCCGGCGGTTCAGTTGGGCCTTTTGGTGTTCCTCGGCGGCAGCGTGCTGGCAACGGTTGCCAGCTCGATAGAAATGCTGCTGCTGGCCCGAGCGCTGCAAGGGTTCGCTATCGGCGCTTGCCAGGTGGTCGCGCGGGCTTTGCTGGTGGACGTCGTCAAGGGGCCTCGCTTCTATGTGGCGATCATCTACCTGAGCCTGGCCTTTGGCCTGGGCCCGGTCATCGCGCCCTACGTGGGTGGGCTGATCGAAGTGCATCTGGGATGGCGCTACAACTTCGTGCTCTATGCGGTATACGCGGTGATCGTGCTGGCCTTCGTGCTGGCGGGGCTCAAGGAGTCGCTGGGGGTGACGGGCAGGCGCAGTGCACTGCAGACCATCGCAGGCTACCGCTGCATCCTGGCCGACAGTCGCTTTCGTTCATCGGTCGTCGTGCTCGGTTCCAGTTTCTCTGCCTTCTTGCTGTGGAACGTGTTCGGGCCGCACATCGTCCAGGAGCGCCTCGGGCACAGCGCTCAGTACTTTGGCACCACGGCGCTTGCCGTAGGCAGTTGCTACCTGGTGGGGACCTTGGTCAACCGCGCGCTGGTCCGTCACGTCAATGCGCATGCCTTGATGTGGGCCGGGATGGCGCTGTTCCTGCTCGGTGTGGTGGTGATCGCGGCGATGCCGGGCGGCTTGAACCTGGTGAGTATCCTGGGTGGCATCATGCTGGTCGCATTTGGCCAAGGTTTCATCTTCTCCAATGCCATGGCCCGTTCCATGTCCCTGTTCCCGGATCGGGCAGGGGTGGCGGCAAGCTTGCAGGGCTGCTTGATGCTGGTGTTCGGCTCCCTTGCCTCGGGCATCGTCAGTGCCTTGCCGCTGGCATCCAACCTGGCCATCGCCGGCGTGTTCCTGGTGCTGTGGCTGGTATCGCTGTCGGGCATGCTGAGTGTGCGGATGCAACAGCAGGCGTCGGTGGCCTGAAGCCACGCAGTGCCGGGTGGGTTGGCTGGCGGGGTGGTGCAACGCCCCGCCATGCGCTGTCAGCGGATCAGGGCGGGGACCGCCCTTACGTAAATCAACTCACTGATCAGCTCGATCAATGTTTGCGTGATCACCGCCGCGGCCGCCAGCGTGCGCATGTCTTCGGGCAATGCGAGCGCCAGCGGCAACACCACCAGCGAATTGCGCGTGGCGCTGCTGAACGTCACCGAGCGGGCCTCGGCCACCGGCAAACGCAGCAGCCGCGCCGAGGCAAACCCCAGTACCGGGGCCAGCACCATGAAGCCGATGTACACCGGGATCACCGGCAGCAGGCGGTCGAAATCGCGCACCACCACGGCGATCTGCGAGCCGATCACAGCCACCAGCACCAGTGCCATCGCCGGCACCGGCATCCACGCCCAGGCGTCATTCCACACCGAAACGCTACGTGACTGGCGTGCTCCGGCCGAGGTGAGCACCGCCAGGATCAGCGGCAGCACGATCAGCAGCGCGAACGCCTCCACGAATGGCGTGATGGAAATCGCCACGTCGCTGCTGTCGCCCAGCATCACCGCCAGGTACACCGGCAACAACAGCAGTTGCACCAGTAACAACAAGGGGGTGGCGGCGAGGGTGAGGCGTGAGTCGCCTTTGCCGATGTGGGTGAACACCACCACGTAGTCGATGCAGGGCGTAAGCAGCACCAGCAGGGCGCCGATGAGGATGGCCGGGTGCTCGCCCAGGCCTCGGGTGGCGGCCCACACCAATAACGGCACGAGGATGAAGTTGGCCAGCAGCAGCGCGGCCATGAAGCGGCGGTTGCCCAGGCCTTGGCGCAGGTCCAGGAAGGGGATTTGCAGGAACATCGCGTACATCAGCACGGCAATGGCCGGGGTGACCAGTGCTTGCAGGTGGCGCGCGGTGTCGGTGGCCAGCAGGCCGAAGGCTGCGGCGGCGAGTACGGCAGCGAAATACAGCGCAATTTGATGGGTTTCGAGTTGCTCTCTGGTCAAGGCGGCGTCCTGGCGTTCGCGGTGGTGTGAGGTTGGCTTGCAAGGGTAAAGCTTGCCAGGCATGAAAAAGCCCGGCACGAGGGCCGGGCTTTTTCACATCAGGCTACTGCCAATCAGTTGCCGTACACCGGCAGCTTCTTGCAGATGGCCTTGACCTTTTCACGTACGGCGTCGATGACGGCGTCGTTGTTCAGGTCTGCGAGGATGTCGCAGATCCAGCCGGCCAGTTCTTTACACTCGGCTTCTTTGAAGCCGCGGGTGGTGACGGCTGGGGTGCCGAAACGCAGGCCCGAGGTCACGAACGGGGAACGTGGGTCGTTAGGGACCGAGTTCTTGTTGACGGTGATGAAGGCTTTGCCCAGGGCAGCGTCAGCATCCTTACCGGAGATTTCCTGCTTGATCAGCGACAGCAGGAACAGGTGGTTCTGGGTGCCGCCGGAAACGACGTCGAAACCACGCTCGATGAACACACTGGCCATGGCCTGGGCGTTCTTCACCACTTGCTGCTGGTAAGCCTTGAACTCAGGCTGCAGGGCTTCCTTGAAGCAGATGGCCTTGGCCGCGATGACGTGCTCCAGCGGGCCGCCCTGGGCGCCCGGGAAGACGGCGGAGTTCAGCTTCTTCTCGATGTCGGCGTTGGCACGGGCCAGGATCAGGCCGCCACGCGGGCCGCGCAGGGTCTTGTGGGTGGTGGTGGTGACCACGTCGGCGAACGGCACCGGGTTCGGGTACACGCCAGCGGCAACCAGGCCGGCAACGTGGGCCATGTCGACGAACAGGTAGGCACCTACTTTGTCGGCGATGGCGCGGAAGCGCGGGAAGTCCAGGACCTGCGAGTAGGCCGAGAAACCGGCAACGATCATTTTCGGCTTGTGCTCGACGGCCAGGCGCTCGACTTCGTCGTAGTCGATCAGGCCGTTGGCGTCGATGCCGTACTGGATGGCGTTGTACAGCTTGCCCGAGGAGCTTACCGAGGCACCGTGGGTCAGGTGGCCACCGTGGGCCAGGCTCATGCCCAGGATGGTGTCACCGGCCGACAGCAGGGCCAGGTAGACAGCGGCGTTGGCCTGGGAGCCGGCGTGCGGCTGAACGTTGGCGTAGTCGGCGCTGAACAGCTCCTTGGCGCGGTCGATGGCCAGTTGCTCGACCACGTCGACGTACTCGCAACCACCGTAGTAACGCTTGCCCGGGTAGCCTTCGGCGTACTTGTTGGTCAGGACCGAACCCTGGGCTTCCATGACGGCTGGGCTGGTGTAGTTTTCCGAAGCGATCAGCTCGATATGCTCTTCCTGGCGCAGAGCTTCTTGCTGCATGGCTTCGAAGAGCTCGGCGTCGTACTTGGCAATGGTCAAATCACGGCTGAACATAACGGTCCTCAAGGATCGGGCTGAATTGGGGGGGCATTCTAACCGATTGATTCGCGCCTGGCATATGAAGTGGCATCAAGTCGCGGACCAATGGCTTTCATGTTGCATCCCGCGCCCTGCCTGGGCTGGATGCGGGCGGTAGTTGACCTTGGGGTCCGCTTTTCGGGGCCGCATTGCGGCGGTTCCGCTGCCCGTTCTCTGGAGGGGCCTGCTTGCCGGCGATGAGGCCGGTGCCGGCAACCCTCACTGGAACATGAACAGCGTCTCGTTGCTGAACTGCGCCTCGAACTGGCTGGCCGGCATCGGCCGCCCGAACAGGTAGCCCTGCACCTCGTCACAGCCATGCTCACGCAGGAACTCCAGTTGCTCGTGGGTCTCGACGCCCTCGGCGATCACTGCCAGGTTCAGGCTGTGCGCCATGGCGATGATCGCCCGGGCGATCTGCGCGTCCTGCTCGCCTTCGGGCAGGCCGTCGACGAAGGTGCGGTCGATCTTCAGCACGTCGATGGGGAACTGCTTGAGGTAGTTGAGCGACGAGTAGCCGGTACCGAAGTCGTCCACCGCAATGCTCAGGCCCAGTACCTTCAGGCTGTCGAGTATCTGCATCGCTTCGTTCACATCGCGCATCAGGATGCTTTCGGTCAGCTCCAGCTCCAGGCACGCAGGCGGCAGGCCGGTTTCATCGAGGATGGTGGCGATGCGCTTGCCCAGTTGGCCGTCGGAGAACTGCCGGGCCGAGATGTTCACCGAGACCTTCGGCACGCGCACCTTGGCCTTGTGCCAGGCCTTGAGCTGGCGGCTGGCCTCACGCAGCACCCAGTCGCCGACATCCACCACCAGCCCCAGCTCCTCGATCACCGGGATGAAGTCGCCCGGCGGCACCAGACCGCGCGTCGGGTGGCGCCAGCGCAGCAGTGCCTCGGCACCGGTCAGGCGCTTGCCATCGCCGCTGAACTGCGGCTGGTAGTAGAGGATGAACTCGTTCTGCTCCAGGGCATGGCGCAGGTCGCTTTCCAGCTCCAGGCGCTCCAGGGCGCTGGCGTTCATCTCTGCCTGGTAGAACTGGAAGTTGTTCTTGCCGCGCTCTTTGGCGTGGTACATGGCGGTGTCGGCGTTCTTCATCAGTTGGCTCAGTTCGCCGCCGTCCTGCGGGCTGAGGGCGATGCCGATACTGGCGGTGACGAAGAACTCGCGCCCTTCGAGCACGAACGGCCGCACCAGGCTGGCGAGGATGTTCTCGGCCACGTGGATGGCGCGGTTGAGCGCCGTTTCGCGGGTGGCGCGCGATTGCAGCAGCAGGGTGAATTCATCACCGCCCATGCGCGCCACGGTGTCGTCATCGTCGACGCAGGCCAGCAGGCGCAGGGCCATGTCCTTGAGCATGCGATCGCCCGCAGCGTGGCCCAGGGAGTCATTGATCGGCTTGAAACGGTCCAGGTCGAGGAACATCAGTACCACCCACGATTTCTGCCGCTCAGCTTGTTGCAGGGCGGTGTGCAGGCGGTCCTGGAACAGCGTACGGTTGGGCAGGTGGGTCAGGGCGTCGTAGTAGGCCAGGCGATGAATGCGCTGTTCGCTGGCCTTGCGCTCGCTGATGTCAGTGAAGAAGCACACGTAGCTGGCCAGGTCGCCTTCGTCATCGAGCACCGCGGTTATACCGACCCAGGCCGGGTAGTGCTCGCCACTGCGGCGCTTGAGCCACACTTCGCCTTCCCAGCTGCCGCGTTGGTGCAGCTGTTTGAGGACGTAGCGCAGGTGGCCTTCCTGCTGGTCGTCGACCGTCAGCATGCTGGGCAGCTGGTCGAGCACATCGCTGACCGAATACCCGCTGACCCGGCTGAACGCTTCGTTGGCCTGCACGATGTAGCCGGCCGGGTCGGTGATGAGGATGGCCGAGGTTGAGTGTTCGAATACCGTGGCGGCCATGCGCAGGTCTTTTTCCGCCCGGCGTTGCTGGCTGATGTCGCGGCCCACGCCCAGCACACCCTCGAAGCGCTCGCGGTCGTCCCACACCAGCACCAGGCGCAGCTCGATAGGGATCTTGCGGCCATCGGCGCGCAGGCAGTCGAACAAGAACAGCTGGTTGGGCAGGTGCTGGCGCAGATGCGCCAACTGTTCCCGGTCGCCCATGGCCTTGCTGACCCGTTCCATCAGGCTGTAGATGCCGGTGAGCTGGGACGGGTTGGCGACGATGGACTGCCAGCCGTTTTCAAAGATCCAGTCGGTGTTGTAGCCCAGCACTGCCTGCACCGATGGGCTGACGTAGTTGAGCTGCAGCTTGCTGTCGGTGGAGAAGATCACGTCGCTGATGCTTTCGGCGAGCATGCGGTAGCGCTGTTCGCTGTCGCGTAGCGACTGGCTGGCCTCGATCTGCACGGTGACGTCCTTGCCCACACCGATGATGCGGGTAACCTGGCCATCGCTGTCGCGGGTCAGCACTTGTTCACGGATGTCGTAGCAGCGCCAACCGCCGTCGCGGTGGCGGAAGCGCAATTGGCAATGCAGCGACTGGCCGTGGCCGTTGTCGCGTTGCTGCTGGCGCAGCGCCTGGTAGTGCGCCGCATCTTCGGGATGCAGTAGCAGCTCCCAGAACCGTTCGCCCATCTGCGCCAGCTCGGTACGGTCGTAGCCCAAGGTCTCGCCGAGGTGGCGGTTGCTGAAGATCATCCGTTGGCTGAGTATGTCCTGCACGTATAACTGGTCGGGCACGGTACGCACCACGTCCGACCAGAAGCTTTCGCGCTCCAGCAGCGACAGCTCCACCTGCTTGCGGCTGGTGATGTCGCTGATGCTCAGGATCACCGCCTGGTAGTCGCGGCGCTGTTCCGGCAGCCGCGCCATCAGCCACAAGTGCAGCTCCCCCCCGAGCGGGGCGGGCAGGCGCACTTCGAGTTCGAGCAGCGGGCGCTGTGCGATCAGCGCATCGATCAGCTGCATGCCGACGCTGGCACGGCCGTCGCCGCTGCCCTCGATCAACCGTTGCCAGGCCCCTTCGTGGGAGTCGACGTTGAGCAGGTGGCGCGCCACCTGATTGATTTCGGTGATCTTCAGCTCCTGCAGCAGCGAGCGGCGCAGGCTGGCGTCCAGCGCCAGGCTCTGCTTGAGCGCGGCGAGGTTGCGCAGGTGGTAACGGTCAAGCTGGCCGGGTAAGCTGGAGAGGTCGAGCACGCACAGGGCTACGCCGGTGCCCTCGAAAATTTCCTGGTAGCGCCGGCGGTCATCCTGCAAGGCGCGCTGGCGGCGGCGCATATTGATCAGTGCCAGCACCGGCAGCAGGGCACAGAACAGCGCTAGCAGGCACTTGCCCAGCAGTGCCGGCAACAGTTTCTGCTGGGCAAGGCCTGCATCGAACAGGCCACGCAGCTGCCAGACACTGTTGTCGATGAACACCAGCATCACGCTTTGCAGGGGCTGGTCGCTGGTCTGCGCTGGCGCGTGGCGTTCCAGCACCTCGCCGCTGCGGCTGTTCTCCAGCAGCCACAGAGGTTGCCCGGGGCCGTCCAGGTGCTGGGTCAGGGTGCGGTAAAAATCGTTGGACAGGCGCAGCAGCCAGTAGCCGCGACCCTGCTCGGCGGCCTGGCGCAACAGCAGGTAGACGGTGCGGTTGTCCGCCGAGTTGGCGAAGAAATAAGGCCGGCCCTGGTTCAGCGCGAACAGCTCGTCAATCTGCGCATGGTCGGGGCTGCCGGCCAGGCTGTCGCTCAGTAGCCGCCCGCTGTGGTCCAGCCAGGCCAGGTCGCGCAGGTTTGGCAGGCGCTCGCGCAGCGTGTCGAGCAGGCTGGGCAGGGCGGCAGGCGTCGGCGCTTTGCCATACGGCTGCACCACATTCAACGCCTGCTGGGCCTTGAGCGCCATGTTCAGGCCCAGGTGGTCTGCCAGTTCGACGCTTGCGTCCAGGTGCTGCTGGCGCTGTTCGGCCTGGGTGTGGCGGAACTGCGAGAACATTTGCCAAAGCAGCAACGCCAGCAGCAGCAGGGCCAGCAGGGCCAATGCACCTTTGACCGAGCCACGCACCGAAGTGGCTGGGGCCGGTGTAACGGTGCGCGGCGAGGACGGATGATTGAGATTGGTCAAGCGTTGGTCCTGCTATTGGGCTGGCGACGGCAGGGATTGATATGCACGGTGGATACCGGTGCCTGGGCGACCGGACCGTGGTGGCGCACTATAAGGCCGTATACCCGAAACGGGCTAGCATGCCTGTCATTATGGCAAAGTGCCAGTCCTGCTGTCGGGTGCCGACGGTCGTGGTGGCACCTGCCCGTTCGGCAATGCCCGGCTTGCTGTGCGAGAATGCCGGCCGCTTCAATGACAACGCATCGGAGATGTTCGGTTTTGGTTACTCACTTTTCCACCAATGGCCTCGATTCCGCCTGTGGGCGCAGCAGTCAGACCCTTGTCAGCACTGCCGTGACCGAGGATGTATCCTGCAAGTCGTGCCAGCGTTCGCTGGTCAAACCTGAGGCTTCGGCTTCGAAAACCAAGGCGCCGTCGCTGGCCGAGCTGCGCAAGACCGCCAAGGCGGCTGCAGCACCGGCTGAGATTGAGGCGGCTGCCAAGCCTGCCACCAAGGTCGTCAGCAAAACACCGGCTAGCAAGCCTGCCGTGCAGCCGGCCAAGGTTGCCGAGCAGCCTGCCCGCAGCGGTGGCTTCAGCGTCAAATCCGCCTGGGCCGCGCGCCTGGCCGGGCAGGGCGACCGTTGCCGGTTGCCGCGTGGCACGCGTGGCAAGGCCAAACAGCGTCACGTCTGATTTTTGTGTGGTCAGTGCCGGCCTCATCGCCGGCAAGCCGGCTTGTATGGTTAGACTTGAAGGGGTGGTGGGACTAAATGCCGGATTCTGACTGTTGACGCAGTACAGACTGTGGGAGACATCGCCCCACCCCTTCCACCAA
>NZ_JAETZZ010000024.1 GCF_022627325.1 Pseudomonas putida | reverse complement strand
ATGCAGTTGGAGGCCTTTGAGGCAGTCAGCGATAATCCACAGGCCAAGCTGTCGGCCGTGATCAACTAAACGGCGAACTCAGCGGCCAGAACCATGATGAGTTACACCACTTCCCGGGACACGATCGGATTGGCGGCCCTCACCTACGAACAGTTTCACGAGTTGTCATCGCGTCTCGCTGTCAGAAGTTTGCCTACGGAAAGAACCCAGCCGCTGAAGGTTGCTGATTCGGGTTCGCTAGAGATATCGCGGCTTATGGCAAACGCGGCGGGCGTGGTTCTCATGAACTGGCCTCTCGCATTCAGAGAACTGCTGAGTGGCCTCAAGGCAGTCCATTCCGATAACGAACATTGGACGCTCAGCAGATCGTTCGGCCCGATATACCACGACATCCACCGTGATCTGGATGACTCTTGTTTTGACTTTCTTCGTCGAGAGTTCGAATCATTTCTGCAGCATGCGTGGGAAGCACCGTTAGCGAAGCGAAATCGCAATTTGAGTGAGGAGACGATTGAGAGACATCGTTGGGTGTCGTTCGATTCTGCTGCTGAAGCTTGTGGTCTCGGGGTATCAGTCATAAAACGCCTTCATCAGGAGGGACAAATCGCCTATCGGGAGAAGGTCCATGAAGATCGAGTCTTTACGGTCGTGGACCTGGATCATTTGAAGGCAATCTCGCAGCATCTCCAGGGCGTGGCTGATATGAAAGAAACCTCGACTTTGCTAAGCCTCTGTCGCAATCGGGTTAGGCAGCTGCTAGCTGGTGGTACCCTCCAGTTCTTTGGTGGAGAACCGCGCCCAGGCGAAAGGTGGCTGATTGACTGCCGCTCGATCAACGAATTGATTGATGAGAAGCTGCCTACCAGCTCTGACCAGAGCCTGGTGTCGATCAACTACTTGGCCAAGCATTCTCTGCCCAAGGGGGGTGGGTTGGTCGAGTTGGTTCAGGCAATACGTGCAGGTGAACTTCGCGCTTACGGCCCAGCTGAGAATGGCTCGGTTGCGGTAGGGGCGTGGTTACTCAAGCCGCAAGATTTTGCAGCGTGGCAACAAGCCCGAGCTGAGAACAAGAGTCCGGTCTTTCCCGGCCTGTCGGTAGTCAAGGCTGCTGCGCTGTTAGGCGTCAAAGAACAATGCGCATACGCGTTCGTTCGACTGGGTCTGCTATGGAGCACTGCTGTCGAACGAGGCCGGCGTACGCAATTGATGGTTAAGCCTCAAGCCATCGACAGATTCAGGCGTGGCTATATCTTGGGACCGGAGATTGCGGTGTATTTGGGGAAGTCGACCAGGGAGGCGTTCAAGCACCTTTGGGAGGCCAGGTTTCGCCCCGTTGCGGGGCCATCCATTCCAAACGCGGCTTGCCGGCAGTACGTTTGGGTAAGAAGCAAAAAGCTGATCGATTACCTCGCAAGTGAAGCCGCCCAGATCGACGATCCTGAAGCCATCACGTTTTTATCCACACCGATCGCTCAGCCTCGTGATTGCCGATTCAGGCATGTGGGATCAAGATAGTTAGCACGCTTTCTTTCTTGATTGCTAAAATCATCGAACCCATTTTGGAGAATCTTATGTCCCGTCTCGCTGAATTCCGCCTGCTCGAACAACAGCTCGCAGCCCAACTGGCGGAGCTGGAAGCGCTGAAAAATGACTCTGCCCTGAAGCAGGAAATGGAATTTGAAACGAAGCTGCGCAGTTTGCTCAACGAGTATGGCTACGGCCTGCGCCAAGTGGTGCTGATCCTCGATCCGCAAGCGGTGGCTTCCACTGATATGGCCCCAAAAACCTCTCGGAAACCACGCGAAGTGAAGGTCTACAAGAATCCACACAGCGGAGAGGTTGTTGAGACCAAGGGTGGTAATCAGCGTACGCTTAAGGCCTGGAAAAACGAGTATGGCGCTGAGGTAGTCGAGTCTTGGCTCGCCAATTGATTGCACTGCAGGCGGCTTCTGGCACGAGATGAATCGTGGTGCGCCCCGAATGCAAATTCCCATTCTGGGGCGTGACGAAATTTTCTGCGGGTGGTGGATTTAGAGAATTAAAACTGTCGCTAGAGGGTCCCGTCTTTCGCGGCCTGCAGCCATTTGGAGAGGAAACGCAAAACTGTCGCAATCACCCAAAACGCCGGTTCAGACTGATTCGCTAGAGAATTAAAACTGTCGCAGCCTGAAACGACGCGGCTTTCACGTGTATTCAGAGCCATCATTATCGATAGCCTGCTTACAAACATGTAATTCCTGGATCACGTGGATGACAGCTCCCAGTCGGTAAGCTTCACTCATGTCTTCATGGAGTAACAGAAATGAACACCGCTAAAAGCATTGCCGCCCTCATGCTCGTAATCGCCTCCTCATCCGCTTTAGCTGAAGGAGGATCTGATCGCTTACACGGAAAGATGATTCAGGCAAATGAGCAAGCAATGCGTGCCTACGCCGCTGCCAATGGAAAAAAACCACCTGAAGTGATCCATTATCGCTACGGAATGAAACTGGATGTGGCGAGAGTTATCAGTATGACTTCGCTCAAAGGTAGCTGCGACGTGATGCCGACACAGATGAATTACGAGGACTCAACAGGTGAGTTGAAAATCCTCGAATATCGCTCTGCTGGAATTAACTGTAGAGGTCAAAACTGACCGAAGGGACAGGGTAAGTCTTGGAGTAAGCTGACCACGACCAGCGCTGCAGCTGGTCGGCTGGCCGGCAGAAGCCCTTCCCCCGGGGCATCTTGCATTACGTGTCAGGATAACTGGCAACTACTTGATCGTCCCCACTCTTGGTGAGGCCGATGACTTGATAGGCGTGTTTCATGCCATCAACCTCCATACCTGGTGAGCCAGCGGGCATGCCAGGTACCGCGACGCCTGCCAGGTCGTTGCGCTTTATGAGCTCCTGCACCTGGGCTGCGGGGACGTGACCTTCCACAAACTTGCCATCGATAACCGCGGTGTGACACGAAGCCAGCCTCGGAGCTACTCCTAGCTCTTGCTTCACCGCCCTCATGTCCGTTTCAACGTGGTCGACGACCTTGAAGCCGTTTGCCTCCAAGTGCGCTATCCATTTCTTACAGCAACCGCAATTAGCGTCCCGGTGCACATCGATAGTCAGGGGCTCCGCAGCAAAGGCGGCTGAGGCGATTAGAAGTGACGCTGCGGTACTTAAACCGAGGAAGCGGCGCTTACTTGTCATGAGTGTGCTCCTTCCCGTCTTTGTGCACATGGGTTTTGGGAGTAGAACCTGTGTGGTGGTCCGAGTGCGCCTCGCCGGACTCGTGTTCACCGTGGTGCTCCGCTACTGATGAAGACTCCGAATGCGAACTGCCATGATCATGACTTTCCTCAGCCACGCCGTTTGCTGCGGAATCATCATGATTTCCATGACCTGATTTCGCACCACCGTGTTGGCCTTCATGGTTATGCATATCGCTTTCGCCACCGCCATGTTGGTGACCACCACTGGAAGCGACCATCATCTGGTACTGCTCAGCATTGAGTTGCGGTAGCTGGTCCAGGAACGCGACGATTCCCCAGATGTACTGGTCGTCCATGCTCTTACCCCAGGCTGGCATGCCTGTCGCTTTGATACCGTGCTTGATGGTCCAAAACGCAGCAGCAGGGTCACCGCTTACACCTATCTCGGTGAGGTTTGGTGGGGATGGGTATAGGGCTTGGCTGAGTTCAGTTTTCTCCACCCCTGGCGCGAGGTGGCAACCGATACACATGGCGTTGTAGTTGCCTGCCCCTGCTTGGATGAGAGCAGGATCTTTAAGGTTTGGCACCTCAATGTCGCTTGCTCGGACTTCAATCGAGCGATCCCGCGCCATGGCCAAAAACGCATGCACAGCGGGGAAGTGTGGGTCGTCCGCACCAACGTTCACGAGACCGAAGTAAGCAGCACCTAGCACTGCTGCGCTAGTAACAGCACCTGCCGCCACCAGCGTTGTAATTGTTTTTTTCATGTTGAGTTCTCAAAACCACATCCGAATACCGGCCACAAAACGAGCTTCGTCCACGTCCCCGCCTTCATCCCGAATGAAATCGGCGGTTTTGCCGTAGGAACGGCTCCAGGTGACACCTATGTATGGCGCGAACTGGCGAACAATCTCGTACCGTAACCGCAGCCCGACTTCGGTGTTTGCCAGGCCAGAGCCGACGCCGCGTTCCGGGTCGTTCTTGCCATAAAAGTTGGCCTCAGCGGTTGGCTGAAGAATTAAACGATTGGTTAGCAAGATGTCGTACTCGCCCTCCAGACGGGCAGCGGTTTGACCGTTCTCGCCGATAAAGGCGGTGGCTTCAGCTTCGAAGTCATACAGGGCCAGGCCCTGAATACCGAACGCAGCCCAGGTCTGCGGATCCTCCGGTTTGAAATCCTGCCGGACGCCGGCGACAACATCCCACCACGGGCTTACCGAGCGGCCATAGAGGAGCTGCAGCTCAGCATCTTCAGTCACACCATTGGTTCGTTCACCTTCCGAGCGAATCCAGAGCCTATTGATATCGCCGCCCACCCAGCCGGATGCATCCCAAGCAAGCGTGCTACCTTCATCGGCATCTTGGTATTCCAGTTGGTCTAGCAAGAAAAAGCTGTTGAACCCGCTGTCATCCATTTTGTGCCCGTCAAGCGGGGGGAAGGCAGCCTGCCGGTCGGCATCAGTCAGCACCGGGATTGGCGTACGGCTGGTCGGGGTCGGCGAATCAGCGTTCCCGTTTCCCATCGTGGAATGACCCATCGCGCCATGATCCATGCCTTCCATGGACCCGTGATCCATGCCTTTCATGCTTCCATGGTCCATCTTGCTGTGGTCCATCGAGGCGGGTTTCGCTTTGGGCTGGCCATGGCCCATTTTGCTGTGATCAACGGGTGCAGGTTGCGTGGGTTGCTTGCTCGCGCCCATCTGGCTGTGGTCCATGCCCGGCATCGCAGCCTGTGATGAGGCGTGGTCCATCTGCATGGCACCGTGGCCCATTGCCGAGTGGTCCATTCCGGAATGATCCATTTCAGCGGCGAAGCTGGGCGAAACGCCCAGCACACCTAAAGAAACGGCGAATGCCAGCAGCGATGGTCGTGCAACGCTATTGGCCATTTTTCCCTGCCTTAGCTTTGTCGCTGCCATGCGATTCCATCATTTTGCTGTGATCCATTCCTTCCATGGAACCATGATCCATGCCCTCCATAGAGCCATGATCCATGCCTTTCATGGAGCCGTGATCCATGCCTTCATGGTTCATGCCCTGGGCTTGCTTGCTCTTCGAGCCGTTCGATTGCGCCGCGTTGGACGACTTTTGAGAGTGCTGATCATGGTTGTCACTGGACCAGGAAGACGGGGCGTACACCGCGAGCAGGCCAACCATCGCGGCAGAGAGGAAAAAGGCGCTTCGTTTCATTGGTTTGCTCATCTCGTATCTCCAGTTCATTCGTCCACGCGGACTTCTCGGAACATGCCCATCTCCATGTGGTACATGAGGTGACAGTGATAGGCCCAGCGCCCGAGTGCATCTGCGGTTACGCGATAGCTTCGTTTCGAGCCAGGCGGCATATCGATCGTGTGTTTTCGCACCATGAAATTGCCGTCCTCATCCTCCAGGTCACTCCACATGCCGTGCAGATGGATGGGGTGAGTCATCATGGTGTCGTTGACCAAGGTAATACGCAGGCGCTCGCCGTACTTGAGCCGCAGCGGCTCTGCGTCAGAAAACTTGATCCCATCGAAGGACCAAGCGAACTTTTCCATATGCCCGGTAAGGTGCAGTTCGATTGTCCGGCCAGGTTCCCGGCCGTCAGGGTCGATGAAGGTGCTACGCAAATCCGAATACGTGAGAACCCGACGCCCGTTATCGCGAAGCCCGATCCCCGGATCGCTCAGCTTTGGCGTAGGGGTCATGGTCTGCATATCGACCAGAGGGTTGTTTGTTTCGGAGGCGGGATGGTTCTGCATGGCACCGCTGGCGGCCATATTGCTTTGGTCCATACCGGTCATGTTGCCGTGGTCCATGCCAGCCATCTTGCTATGGTCCATACCGGCCATGCTGCCGTGGTCCATGCCAGCCATCTTGCTATGGTCCATACCGGCCATGCTGCCGTGGTCCATGCCAGCCATCTTGCTATGGTCCATACCGGCCATGCTGCCGTGGTCCATGCCAGCCATCTTGCTATGGTCCATACCGGCCATGCTGCCGTGGTCCATGCCAGCCATCTTGCTGTGGTCCATACCGGCCATGCTGCCGTGATCCATGCCACCCATGCTGCCGTGGTCCATCCCCATATCACTCATGGAGATGAGAGGCCTTGGATCTACAGCCGGCACCGGTGCCTGCAGGCCCTCACGGACAGCCAAGGTACCCCTTGAATAGCCGGTGCGATCCATGGATTGAGCAAAGATGGTGTAAGCCTGCTCGTTTTCAGGCTCGACAATGACATCGTAGGTTTCAGCAACGGCAATCCGGAATTCATCGATCGACACTGGCTTAACGTACTGACCGTCGGCTGCGACAACCGTCATTTTCAAGCCGGGGATCCGCACGTCGAAATAGGTCATCGCCGAGCCATTGATAAAGCGAAGCCGGATTTTCTCCCCTGGCTTGAAGATTCCCGTCCAGTTCCCATTTGGCGCCTGGCCGTTCATGAGGTAGGTGTAGGTGTGCCCGCTCACGTCAGCGAGATCGGTTGGGCTCATCTTCATCTCGGCCCACATCTTTCGATCGGCCACAGCAGCAGACCAACCTTTCTCGCTCACGTCGTCGACGAAGTCGCCAACGGTGCGCTTGTGGAAGTTGTAATAGTCCGACTGTTTTTTGAGCTTGGACATAACCCGCGCCGGGTCTTCGTCGGTCCAATCACTCAGCATGACGACATAGTCACGATCGTAGGTGAAAGGCTCTGGATCCTTGGCATCAATCACCAGCGCACCGTAAACACCGACCTGCTCCTGGAAGCCCGAATGGCTGTGGTACCAGTAGGTGCCGTTCTGGTGGACCTTGAACTTGTACTCGTACATGCCGTCGGGAGCGATGCCATGGAAGCTTAGACCCGGCACGCCGTCCATATTCGCCGGCAGGATGATGCCGTGCCAGTGGATGGACGTGTCCTGCTTCAAGCGGTTGCGAACCCGTAGCGTGACCGTGTCGCCTTCGCGCCAACGGAGTATTGGTCCTGGCAGCGAACCGTTGATGGCCATCGCCGTTCGAGCTGCCCCGGTAATGTTCACCGGGAGCTCCCCGATGTACAGGTCAAAATCGGTGCCGGTCAGTACGTTAGGCTGGCCAGGGCTGGTTACGGCCCAGACCGGCGCGCGCCACATGCCCAGCCCACCCAGTAGTCCGGTAGCAGCCAGGCCTTTGACGAATGAACGTCTCGTGGTTTTGCTTTGCATGCCGTTGCGTCCAATCAGGTAGATCGCTGATATCCAGACTGCGGGATCCGCAGCCATCTGGTTTCAATTGAGCTCCCCCAAGCCTCGTAGACTTTCGCCAAAGCACAAGGATTGCGGGAGGCAATACCCCGAAAGCTGACATAGTTCAGATTCCGGGGTGATTACATTTCTGTAAGCTAAGCTCAGCAGCTCTCGTGGCCGGGGTGCTTTTGGCTTTGGGCGGTAACAGGAGCCTCTGCTTTTTTCTCCTGAGCAACCTGGTAAGCCTGCATGGAAGATGCACGTGCAGCTTCCATCCTGGCGAAGGTGCGATCCGCGCCGCCTTCAGCCAGGGCGAGGCTCGCCATGCCGAAGGTGACTACCATCACAATCGCTTTGATCATGTTCATTTGCGTTTCCTCTAAGGGTCAGTTTCGCCTGATTGGCGCCGTTCACAGTGCTCAAGCTAGCTACCCGGCACTGTCAGCAAGCTGAGCCCGACATTACTTTTCCGTCAGCTTCTGGTTGGGTGCCTTTTTTGCTGCACACTGAAGGGCATCCAAGGGGGCGCAGCAGATGAAATTACTCGTAGCCGAAGATGAGCCAAAAATCGGGGCCTACCTGCAGCAAGGGCTGACGGAGGCAGGCTTTACCGTCGATCGTGTGGTCACAGGGACCGACGCGCTGCAATACGCTTTGAGCGAGGCGTATGACCTGCTGATTCTTGATGTAATGATGCCGGGGCTAGACGGCTGGGAGGTGCTGCGGATGGTACGTGCGGCAGGGAAAGAGGTCCCAGTCTTGTTTTTGACGGCCCGTGATGGCGTGGACGATCGCGTGAAAGGGTTAGAACTCGGGGCTGACGATTACCTGGTCAAACCCTTTGCATTCTCGGAACTGCTAGCGCGTGTGCGCACTTTGCTGCGAAGAGGCAGCAGTGGCTATGCTCAGACCACTATGAAGATGGCTGACCTGGAGGTAGACCTGCTTAAGCGCCGGGCCACCCGAAATGGCAAGCGGATCGACCTCACAGCCAAGGAGTTCTCCTTACTGGAACTACTCATGCGCCGACGCGGCGAGGTACTGCCGAAGTCCCTGATCGCATCGCAGGTGTGGGATATGAACTTCGACAGCGACACTAACGTGATCGAGGTTGCTGTTCGTAGGTTGCGGGCCAAGATTGATGACGATTTCGCCCCCAAGCTCATACATACAGTTCGTGGCATGGGCTATCTGATGGATGTTCCCGAGTAATGCGCGCCCAATCGTCGCTCGTTAAACGCCTTACCCTCATGTTCATGTTCGCGGTCATCGCCGTATTGGTCGTTGCCGGCGTGAGCTTCTACATGCTCAGTCAGCACCATTTCCAGATGCTGGATGAGCAAGCCCTGGCCGAGAAACTCGAATCCACCCGGCACATCCTTTCACTTTCAGCAGCACGTGATGAACTTGAGGATCAGGAGCCTCAACTGCGTGCTTTGTTGGGGGCTCATCAGGACCTTTCTGCGGAGATTCTTGATGCTGACGGTACTGTCCTGTTCTCGGACTCCAAGGCATCCCGCATCCCTGAGCGCTTTAAGCAGGCCTCTTCTGGCGCCGTTTGGGACTGGCAAATCGACTCGCGGAACTTCCGGGGGATTACCTCTCAACTGGCTATAGCGCAGGCGCAGGCGCCGGTAACAGTCATGTTGATGCTGGATGTCACCAGCCATGCCCACTTTTTCAAGACGCTGCAATGGTGGTTCGGCATTGGCTTGGTCATCAGCGCTCTGGTTAGTGCAGGATTGGGGTGGATCGTGGCCAAGAGCGGTCTTCGGCCGGTTGGGCAGATCACCAAGGTGGCGACATCCATGTCTGCCCGGTCCCTTCGCGAGCGAATTCCATTGGAGCCCGTGCCGCTTGAATTGCAGGAGCTGATCCTCTCCTTCAACGGAATGCTTGCACGCCTGGAAGACGCGTTCGTCCGGCTATCAAACTTCTCAGCCGACATCGCACATGAGCTGCGGACTCCGGTAAGTAATCTTCTGACGCATACCGAAGTCGTTCTGACCAAAAAACGCGACCTCGATGCCTACGAAGACAACCTCTACTCCAATCTTGAAGACCTCAAGCGCATGTCGCGCATGATCGATGACATGCTGTTCCTGGCAAAAGCTGATAACGGCTTGATCATCCCCGAGCAGGTTGATATCGATCTGGTCGGGCTAGTGTCCAGACTGATTGAGTACTACCAGCTTGCAGCCGAAGACCGAAGCATTCGGCTTGCCCTTCAAGGCGAAGGTACGATCCGTGGTGACCGGCTAATGATTGACCGGGCGGTTTCCAACATTCTATCCAACGCTTTGCGCTATACCCCCGAAGGCCACGATATCGCCGTCCGGATTGTCGAGGCGGCTGATCAAGTGAACCTGTCCGTCCAGAACAATGGGGCCACGATTGATCCGGAACATATCAACAAAATCTTCGACCGGTTCTATCGCGCTGACCCTGCAAGGCGGGAAGGAAGCCCAAGCAACGCCGGCTTGGGTCTGGCCATAACGCGTTCGATCATCGAGGCTCATGGTGGGCGAATTTGGTGTACCTCCGCTGACGGCGTGACGAGTTTTCACATCGCTCTGCCGCACGCCAAACAATCCACTTCCAAGCCTCAAACGGCTTAATGCTCATTTCATGCGTGTAACCTATACTCGGCCATCATGAACCGGCTCCTACGACTGTTCACCATCCTGCTTCTAATCGCATCGCTTCCTCTCAACGGCATGGCGGGAGTCGACTCAGCCATTGAACCATGCCCCATGCAAACCATGGGGATGGAGATGATGGCGGGGATGGATCACGATTGTTGCCAGGATACTGATCCAGGATCAGCTGCCGACCACTCCAAAGCCTGCAAAGTGGGCCAGGAGTGTAGAACCGCGAGCACAGTTCAGGTCGAAATAATTAACCCCACGCTCACCTATTCTGCGCCTAGGCCAGTAGATACCTATGCGGTGAGCCTCGTAAACAGGGCGCCTCCTGACCCTTGGCGGCCACCCCGCGCCTGATTACCTCTTAAATTCACCCCATCGTCCTGTTTTGCAGCCGGATGATGGCATGCGCTTGCGCGCTGATTTTTTGAGGAATCATTTCCATGACTCCCCCACGTTACCGATTAGGGATGGCATGTCTGGCCGCTCTGATCAGCCTGTTGTCGACGTTACCGGCTCAGGCTACACCGTTGTCTCTGGAGGAAGCGCTTCAACTTGCCGAACGCAATGCCCCCATCCTCCAGGCCAGGCAAGAGCAAATGACGGCCGCTCGACACGCTGTGATCCCAGCAGGCGAGCTGCCTGATCCACGTCTCAACCTAGGAGTGCAGAACCTTCCTGTTGACGGCAGTGATCGTTGGAGCATGAACCGCGATTTCATGACGATGCAGGTTGTCGGCCTCTCCCAGGAAGTACCAAACCGGGACAAGCGGGAGGCACGAGTTGAGACGGCACGAGCGAGCGTTGAGCGAGCCGATGCAGAGGCGGTGTTCGAGCGCTTAAAAGTGCGTGCTGCCACAGCCCAAGCTTGGGTCGCGGCGTACACCGTTCAACGGAAACTGCAGCAGTTTGAGGACTTCTACAAAGAAAACCGTCTGTTGGCCGCAGCAATCCGCGCACGCCTGGCCGGCGGTACCGGCGCGACGGCCGACGCACTTGCTCCTGACCAGGAAGCTGCGCAACTCGATGAGCAAAAAGATGTTCTGCTCACACAGGCCGCTCAGGCACGGGCTGCACTCAAGCGATGGATTGGAGAGGATGCTGATCCGCAAGCTCAAGCATTTCCGCGCTGGCCAGTGAGCGCGCCGGACTATCTACACGCTATACATGCACATCCAGAATTGGCGACCTACAACGCCCTTACGCGGGAAGCACAAGCTCAAGTGCACCAAGCCTTGGCAGAAAAGAAGTCGGACTGGGGGTGGCAGGTGGATTACCAGCGGCGCGGGCCTGAATTCAGCAATATGGTGAGCCTGCAGGTAAGTTTCCAACTGCCCTTGTTCGCTGGCTCACGGCAGGACCCGATGATCGCGGCACGTCGCGCACAAGTCCGGCAACTGGAGGACGAACAGGAAGCGGCATTGCGTGAGCATAAAGCGCAGCTGGAGACAGATCTTGCGGATTACCAGCGATTGCAGCGAGCAGTGCAGCGCAGCCGTGAAACATTGTTACCGCTAGCGGAGGATCGAGTCCGCCTCGCCCTTGCTGACTATCGAGCCGGTAAATCACCCTTAAGTGAGGTTCTCACCGCTCGACGTCAGCGGGTTGAAACACGACTGCAAGACATCGATCTGCAAGGACAGTTGGCCGCGACAGCTGCACGGCTGCACTTCGCGTATGGAGAGGTGCGCGCATGAGAAATTCAACTATCAGCCTTGTGGTATTGGCCGCGTTGGCTATCGGCGGTGGCGTTGGCTATCAGCTAGCAAAGCGTGGGCAGGTGTCCACTGCCTCCCCTGAAACGCTACAGAAGGTGCTGTATTGGTATGACCCGATGTACCCCCAGCAGCACTTTCCAGCACCGGGCAAGTCGCCCTTCATGGACATGCCACTGGTGCCGAAGTACCAGGAAAGCACCGCTGCTGAGGTGAGCCCCGCAGTTCAAGTTTCACAGGGGCTCCAACAAAACCTGGGGGTCCGTCTGGCTACCGTAGCGAAAGGGCAGCTTGCTCGAACCCTCCAGGTGAGCGGCGTGCTTACCTTCGATGAGCGGGATTTTAGCGTTCTGCAGGCTCGTACCGGTGGCTACGTCGAACGCACCTATGGCCGCGCTACAGGCGACGTGGTTGCCAAGGGCGCCCCATTGGCAGATGTGTTGACGCCTGAATGGGCGGGCTTGCAGGAAGAGTACCTGGCGCTTCAGCGATCTGGGGACAATGAATTGCGCGCTGCAGCTCGGCAACGACTACTGCTGGCGGGTATGCCTGCCGATCTTATCAACCGGATTGACCGTACGGGAAGGGTCCAGAATTCGGTAACGCTCTTGGCCCCAACAGCAGGCGTCCTTCAGGCTCTGGAATTGCGGCCAGGCATGACAATGACACCGGGTGCAACGTTGGCGAAGATCAATGGTATCGCGAACGTCTGGCTTGAGGCCGCAGTACCTGAAGCGCAAGCCCAAGGCCTACAGGAAGGACAGGCAGTGCAGGCGAATCTGGCAGCGTTCCCAGGCGAACCTGTTCCCGGCAAGCTGACCGCATTGCTGGCTGATGCGGATCTGCAAAGCCGCACCTTGCGGCTTCGTATAGAACTGCCCAACCCCGGCGGCCGGTTGCGCCCAGGCATGACCGCGCAGGTTTCCCTCCATCCGTCCGGGCAACAGGATGACAGCCTACTGGTGCCAGCCGAGGCGATCATTCGGACGGGGAAACGCGATCTCGTAATGGTGTCAGAAGACGGAGGTCGATTCCGGCCGGTGGAAGTAGTGCTCGGCCAGGAAAGTGCTGGCCAGGTGGTCGTGCTGCGAGGCCTTCAGGCGGGCCAGCGCGTTGTGGCGTCCGGGCAGTTTCTGCTGGACTCCGAAGCGAGCTTGAAAGGTATCGAGGCCGTTACTGCTGGCGATGCTCCACTTGCGCAACCTGTACAGCCGGCTCTACATCAGGCCAATGGGCGCATCGTTCAAATAGAAGGTAATCAGCTGACCATCGCTCATGGACCGTTCGTGACGCTGGGCATGCCTGGTATGACGATGACTTTCCCTGTGGCAGATCCCCGCTTGATTGCCGGACTCAAGGTTGGCGAACGCATCCGGTTTGGAGTGCGCGAGCGCGATGAAGGCATGGTCATCGAGCAAATAACCCAGCAGGAGAACCAGCCATGATCGCGAACCTGATTCGTTGGTCGGTTGGCAACCGCGTCCTGGTCCTGCTGGCAACACTGTTTGCCGTAGCTTGGGGCGTTTTCTCTCTGCGCAGTTTGCCGATCGACGCGTTGCCTGACCTGTCAGATGTGCAGGTGATTATCCGCACCTCCTACCCAGGGCAGGCACCGCAGATCGTGGAAAATCAGGTGACATATCCCCTGACCACCACAATGCTTTCCGTACCCGGAGCCAAGACAGTGCGGGGCTTTTCAGCATTTGGAGACAGCTTCGTATATGTGTTGTTTGAGGACGGCACAGATCTCTATTGGGCGCGGTCCAGGGTGCTCGAATACCTAAGCCAGGTTCAGTCTCGATTACCGGCGTCCGCTAAGCCAGTGCTCGGACCCGATGCCACTGGTGTAGGCTGGATCTACCAGTATGCGCTGGTGGACCGCAGTGGTACCCATGACCTGGCACAGCTGCGCAGCCTTCAGGACTGGTTCCTGCGCTTCGAGTTGAAAACTCTTCCGGACGTTGCCGAAGTGGCGACGATAGGCGGGATGGTCAAGCAGTACCAGGTAGTGCTCGATCCGCTGCGCATGGCCAGCTTGGGAATCACTCAAGTTGAGGTTTCGGACGCCATCGCCAAGGCCAATCAGGAAACCGGTGGCGGCGTGCTCGAACAAGGCGAAGCTGAGTTCATGGTAAGGGCTTCCGGCTATCTGAAGTCACTCGATGATTTCCGAGCCATTCCCCTGCGCCTGGCTGCGAAGGGTATACCCGTAACACTGGGCGATGTAGCCACTGTACAGCTGGGCCCTGAGGCACGTCGCGGCATCGGCGAGCTTGATGGACAGGGCGAAGCGGTGGGCGGCGTAGTAATTCTGCGCAGTGGCAAGAATGCGAAAGATGCCATCGCTCACGTCAAATCCAAGCTTGAATCGCTGGAAAAAAGCCTGCCTGCCGGGGTCGAGCTGGTCACTACCTACGACCGTAGCCAGTTGATCGATCGTGCTGTGGAAAATCTGAGCCAGAAGCTGATTGAAGAGTTCATCGTGGTCGCACTGGTGTGCGCTGCATTTCTTTGGCATCTGCGCTCATCGTTGGTCGCCATCGTCTCGCTTCCGGTTGGTGTCCTCATTGCCCTGATCGTCATGCGCCACCAGGGCATCAACGCCAACATCATGTCGCTTGGGGGCATAGCCATTGCAATCGGTGCGATGGTGGACGCCGCTGTGGTGATGATTGAGAACGCGCACAAACGGGTTGAGGCTTGGCATACGTGGCACCCTGGAAAGTCGTTGCGTGGCGAAGATCATTGGAAAGTGATGACTGAGGCAGCAGTCGAGGTCGGGCCTGCGCTGTTCTTCAGCCTCATGATCATTACGCTGTCCTTCATACCGGTATTCACCTTGCAGGCTCAGGAGGGAAGGCTGTTTGCGCCCCTCGCATTCACCAAGACTTATGCAATGGCAGCAGCAGCGGGCCTTTCGGTTACCCTGGTACCCGTGCTGATGGGGTACTGGATTCGGGGTCGTTTACCGGCAGAAGAGCGCAACCCACTCAATCGAACCCTGATACGGCTCTATCGCCCAGCATTGGAGATCGTTCTACGCCGGCCAAAGCTCACGTTGGCGGGTGCACTGTTGATTTTGCTCAGCAGTGTCTGGCCCCTGAGCCAGCTCGGCGGCGAATTCTTGCCGCCACTGGATGAAGGCGATTTGCTGTACATGCCGACTGCCCTGCCAGGTCTTTCGGCGCAGAAAGCCTCTGAGCTTTTGCAACGTACGGACCGGCTGATCCGAACGGTACCGGAGGTCGCCAGTGTCTTCGGTAAAGCGGGCCGGGCTGAATCAGCGACCGACCCGGCCCCGCTGGAGATGTTCGAGACGACTGTCCGACTTAAACCGAAGGATCAGTGGCGAGCAGGGATGACCACTGAGAAGCTGATCGAAGAGCTGGACCGTACCGTGCAGGTACCTGGGCTAACCAATATCTGGATCCCACCGATTCGAAACCGTATCGACATGCTCGCAACCGGTATCAAAAGCCCGATCGGCGTAAAGGTTGCCGGCAGCAATTTGAATGAGATCGACCGGGTGACTCTGGCTATCGAGAAGGTGGCCAAAACGGTTCCAGGGGTGACTTCCGCCCTCGCCGAGCGATTAACCGGTGGACGCTACATCGATCTGGATATCGACCGCCAATTCGCAGCGCGTTACGGCCTGAACATTGCTGATGTCCAAGCGATTGTTGCCGGCGCCGTTGGGGGCGAAAACATCGGCGAAACCGTAGAAGGCCTGGCGCGATATCCCATCAGTGTTCGGTACCCACGGGAGTGGCGTGACTCTGTTGATGCCCTGCGGCAGCTACCGATTTACACCAGCCAAGGGGGGCGAATCACACTGGGAACCGTGGCACGGGTGCGTATTGCGGACGGTCCACCCATGCTCAAGAGTGAAAACGCGCGCCCCTCGGGCTGGGTGTATATCGACGTGCGGAGACGGGACCTGTCCTCCGTCGTTGCCGACCTGCGCCGGCTAGTCGATCAGCAGGTGAAGCTCGATCCTGGCATAAGCTTGAGCTATTCCGGGCAGTTCGAATACCTGGAGCGCGCCAATGCGCGCTTAGCATGGGTAGTACCGGCGACGCTGGCCATTATTTTCGTCCTTCTCTACCTCACGTTTGGCCGCCTCGGTGAAGCGCTGCTGATCATGGCTACCTTGCCATTTGCGCTAACCGGCGGCGTATGGCTGCTGTACATGATGGGCTACAACCTGTCGGTGGCCACGGGTGTCGGTTTTATCGCCTTGGCTGGGGTCGCAGCAGAGTTTGGAGTCATCATGCTGATCTACCTCAACAATGCCTGGACTGAACGAAACGGCAACGGTACGCAGGGGCAACCTGCGCTTCTGGATGCTATCCGCGAAGGGGCCGTGCAGCGCATCCGCCCCAAAGCCATGACCGTAGCAGTGATCGTCGCAGGCTTGATGCCAATCCTCTGGAGTAGCGGTACCGGCAGCGAAGTCATGAGCCGGATCGCTGTACCCATGGTCGGCGGCATGCTCACCGCGCCTTTGCTCTCACTATTTGTAATCCCTGCGGCTTACTGGCTCGTCAGGCGCCGCGGACTCGCTGTACACGATAACCCCCAAACAGGAGTAACCCGATGAAGAAGCTACTGATCAGCGCTGGCCTGGTGTTCGCCGTTGCGGCGGCGGTGCAGGCCCAAGACATGTATGGCACGGATATGAAGAATATGCCCATGGAAGGCAACGAGACCCAAGGCAGCCAGGCGGCTCCGACTGCATCGGCTGAGGGAACCATCAAAGCTTTGGAACCAGGTAAAGTTACCTTGGCGCATGGACCAGTATCAGCCCTGAAATGGCCGGCAATGACCATGGGCTTCAGCGCTACCGAGCAGCAACTCAAGGGACTCAAGGTAGGCGACAAGGTCAGCTTCGATTTCCGAATGAATGGGGGCACAGCGACGATCGTAGGCATTCGCAAGCAGTGACGGATTGACTTCTAACCCTGCCTATTAGAGCTGATAGGCAGGGTCATTTAGCCAAACTTTGGAAAAAGTGCTGCCGCAATTCCTGACCGCGCCGCCTTCAGCTCTGTGCCTCGGGACGCTAGTTGGTCTTTGCGCTCTGTAGCCGGGATGCATTCAGATCAGAGTAGTAGCTGACGTTTGAGCAGAGATCTTCGTGCATCACGATCTATATGGGTCGAAAGCGGACAGGGCATCGCAAAGTCATCCAACTGCCTGAGTTATCCGAACGCCAACAAGGATTCCACCGAGCTTGTCGACAAGAAAACCCGCGACAACTCAGAGTGTTATCCGAGCAAACAGACTTTGGATACCCTATTCCCGCTAGAAACACTGCCGCTGAAACCCTCCTGGCATGTAGCTCCTTCGTCCTACGCTTCAGCCTCTATGACCCCCACCCAACCTTTCGCGCAGGTGCGGAACGAACCTAGGCGTAACGCGGGTATAAGCTTCGTAGGCAGCGCCAAACTGCTTGTGCATTTCCCGCTCTTCGGAAACCGCCAAACGCCCGTACATCACCAGCAACACCGGGAACATTGCCAGCGTCAGCAGCGTCGGCCACTGAAGGAGAAAGCCCAGAAGAATCAGCACAAATGCCACGTACTGCGGATGTCTGATCCAGCCATAGGGCCCGACCGTTGCAAGTGAACGGCGGCGTTGCGCGTGATATAGCACGTTCCAGGCGGCAGAAAGCAAATAGAAGCCGAAACCCAGGAATAGGTAACTGGCAATGTGCAAAACACTGAAGTGTGGGTTGCCCTGGTCACCGAGCAACGTCGACCACAGATGGCCGGATTCGTGGGAAAGCAGATCGAGGTTGGGGAACCTGGCCTGCAACCAGCCTGACAACAGATAGATCGTCAGGGGGAAGCCATACATTTCCACAAACAGGGCAACGATGAAGGCCGAGAATGCACCGAAGCTCCTCCAGTCTCTCGCCGTTGCCGGCTTGAAGAAACTGAAGGCAAACATGATGAAGATCGCGGAGTTGATGAAAACCAGCGACCAGAGGCCATACGCGCTTTCACCATGATTCATGATGGATCTCCCGGCTTATGGATATCAGCCTTATCGGAGGGGGCCGGTTTGCTCTGGCCCTGGTGATGGTGTCCCCCATGTCCTCGATGCATGAAGACATGCATCAGCGGACAGGCGAGCAACAACAGATAAGGCAGGGCTCCAACGACATGGGCAAGGTGCTCGGTGAGCAGGAAGTAGACGGCGATCCCACCGATTACCACCAGGCCGATTGCATAGCGTGAACGCCAGAAACTGTGTGGTGAGCCGTTTTCATCGAAGTGAGGGTTCATAGCGACTCCTGGGAAAGGAGATGGGTTACTTCGATGCAGCAGATGGCATGCGGTCCATCATCATCTGCATCATCGACTCCATCATGTCCATGCGCTTTTCCATCATCTGGTGGCGGGCGGCCATATCCCCGCCCATGCCGCCATGCATGCCCCCCATTTCAGGCATGCCACCCTCCATGGACTTCATCATGGCCATGCCATTTTTCATCAGCGCCATATGCTCGGCCATCAACGCCTGACGGGCTTCCGGCGTTTTGGCTGCAGCCATCTTTTCGTGCATGGCTTGCATGGCCTTCATTTGCTGGTCCATCGCCGCCATTTGCCCTTTGTCCATTGGCTGAGAAGGCGTCTTCTCGGTAGCCGCCGCGCTTGGCGCATCGGCCGGGTGATGTGTCGAGTGTTCATCGGTGTTTTGCGCCATGGCGCCCACGGACGCTGCGGCCAAACAAAGTCCGATCAGTAAATTTCGAACGTTGTTCATCATCATCTCCTTAGCACTGTTTTAAAGCCGGATGCCTTGGTCTGGGCGCTAGGCCTCACCTGGCACGACAAGCAAATTACTGCGCCGGCGTGAATGCTCATTTTTCGCGTCGTGCTCGGGTTGTACACCGACGGGCTATTATTGGGCACTCGGCGGCTCGAAGCTGATCCCGTTTGGCCCGGCGCCAACCTTATGGGTAGCAACGACCTTTCGGCTGCTCGTATCGATGACAGATACGGTGCCCGCTTCAATATTGCTGACAAACACATAAGCGCCGTCGCTGCTGATGGCCACACCATGGGCACCCTTGCCGGTGGTCACGGTGCCCAGGCTGCTACGCGTCTGGAGATCTACGATGGAGACTCGGTCGTCCGGATTCTGGCCACTGCCCTGATTCGCGACATAGACCTGGCGACCGTCAACGGTGGCCATCATCTGGATTGGCGTGCGGCCGACATCAACCTTGCTGATCACCTTGCGTCTGGCCGTGTCGATGATGCCAAGCTGATTTGTCGCACTGAGCGAGACGAATGCCAGGCGACCGTCAGGGGCAAAGCCGACCTGGACAGGGCCTTTGCCCACGGGAATCTGCGCGGTTTCTTTGAGTGTGACGACATCGATAAGCGATACGCTGTCGCTCTTCATGTTCGCGATATAGAGTGTCCGGCCATCAGGGCTCAAGCGCAGCCCATGGGGATAACGCCCAGTTGGAATACCGGGCAACTCGATTCGCTGCTCAAGGTCAAATACTCGCACCTGGTTGGCAGCGGAATCGGTCACAAAAGCTCGCAGCCCGGTGACGTCGGTGACCACATGAGCCGGGTGATCGCCTGCCGGGAAGCTGAACGGTGGCCTGTCCAGCGCGCTGGTACTGAACACCAGCAACTGCCCACCGGGCTTTTCACCGCTCGAATGCCCCGCATGTCCAGCCACTCCAACAACCAGAAGCAAGCTGCCGTCGGGCGAAACCTGTAGGTTGTGGGGTGCGATCGGCAAGGCGACCGTGCTCACATCACCTGTCGCAAGATTTACCTGGCTAATGGAAGCGGACCGTTCATTGGCCGTGTAGACGTTACCCGTAGGGTTTGCCATGACCAGCCCCAGAGGGATGAGCAGGGATATCCCCAAGGCCATAGAACTAAACCGCTTGGCAGTCATCATTGTGAATGAGCTCCAACGAGGGGCCGGGGTATGTGAGCCAGGCTGGCCTATACATTTACTCAAGATAAACACCAATCGCGAAGCATTTTCTTGATCAGCGTCAACGTCCACAGCTTGACTCGGCACTGGGTGATCGAAGGCCGTCCATTTCTTGGGGAGTATTGCTGGCTATCCCGACCCGGAGTCAGTCGACATCAGGCTGTATATGAAGAAACCGCGCCATGAAACATGGCACGGCGGCTTGCCATCTGAGCGGTAACGAGACTTAGCGACTGACTTTGGTTGGGTAACCAAGCGCCTGGACCAGTGCACCGACGCGTTCCGCCTCGATGTTGCTTTGGACACTCACTGTACCGGCAGCACGATCAACGATCACCTTCGCGTCGCCATCGGCAGCCTGGATGGCCTTGGTGATCTTGTTGACACAACTGCCACATCCCATACCGGAAACTTCCAAAACGAACATAGCGGGCCTCTCATGCTGGTACGGCTTTTCTCGCCGCATTTACAGCTTCAACCTTGACACGATGACAAGGTCAAGGCCCGGTCAAAGGATTTATCTTCGCCCTGAAATCTTGTCCAACTCCTCTGGCGGCGGCCCCTGCTGCATCACAATTGTCCCTTACGATCTTGGCAGAAGATGGCGGACGTCGCAGTTGCCCGATGTCCTCCATCAGGACCAGATTGGCGCCGAACTCGCGGACATACCCGCTAAGGCCAAAGCCCTAGACAGTCAGTCATATGGATCAGGCGTTGAAACGCTGATGGCGGAACTTCCTCTCATAGGTTGCGGTGTGCCCATTTCAGTCTGTGACTACGCGCTTCAGCCGCAGTGCGTTGAATACCACGGAAGCCGAACTTACGCTCATGGCCAATGCCGCAATCATCGGTGACAATAGATGGCCGGTAAGCGGGTAGAACAAACCTGCCGCCAGCGGTATGCCCATAGCGTTGTAGAAGAATGCGAAGCCCAAGTTTTGACGCATGTTCTTCACCGTGGCCACGGATAGTGTTCTGGCCCGCAGGATGCCCATCAGGTCGCCCTTGACCAGCGTCAACTGGGAGCTGTTCATGGCAACATCGGTGCCAGTTCCCATGGCGATCCCGACATCAGCCCGGGCCAGCGCAGGGGCATCGTTGATCCCATCTCCTGCCATGGCAACCCGGCGCTTATCGCCCTGCAGGAGCGCCACCAGTTGCTCCTTGTCCTCGGGTTTCACTTCTCCGTGGACTTCCTCGATGCCGAGTTGTTTCGCGACCGCACGTGCCGTAGTCAGGCCGTCGCCGGTGGCCATGATGACCTTCACATCTTCTGCCTGTAGCCGGGTTACCGCCTCCTTGGAGGTGGGTTTGACCGGATCGGACACCGCTAGCAGGCCAGCGAGCACGCCATCGACGGCCAAGTACATGATACTCATGCCTTCCAGACGCAGCTGCTCGGCGCGGTCTCGCAACGGACTGGTGTCGAGGCCAGCCTCTTCCATCAAGGTCGTGTTGCCAAGCTGCAGCCGTTTGCCGTTCACCTGGCCACGTACACCGATCCCAGAGCCCGACTCAAACGCCTCTGGCTTGGACAAGCTGTGTCCATGCGCTCGCGCATGATCGACAATCGCATGTGCCAGCGGATGCTCGCTGCCTTGGTCCAGGCTGGCGGCAAGGCGCAAGACTTCGGGTGGCATGAACTGCCCGGTACCGACCACGCTATGAAACACTGGCCGGCCCTCGGTGAGGGTCCCGGTCTTGTCGACGATCAGCGTGTCGATCTTGCAGAGGTTCTCGATAGCACTGGCGTCTCGGAAGAGCACGCCACTGCTGGCAGCCTTCCCGGTAGCGACCATGATCGACATGGGAGTGGCTAGGCCGAGCGCGCAGGGGCAGGCAATGATCAGGACCGCGACCGCATTGATCAGGCCGAAGACCCAGCCAGGCTCCGGTCCGAAAAGCCCCCAGCCGAAGAGCGTGACCAGCGCGACCAGAATCACCCCCATGACGAAATAGCCGGCCACGGTGTCCGCCATCCGCTGCATCGGGGCTTTCGAGCGCTGAGCCCGCGCGACCATCTGCACGATTTGCGAGAGCACTGTCTCGGCGCCGACCTTCTGCGCCGCCATCACAAGGCTGCCGTGGGTATTCAGCGTGGCACCGATGAGTGCATCCCCAGCTTTCTTCATCACTGGCACGGGCTCGCCTGTCAGCATGGATTCATCGATAGCACTTTCGCCTTCCAGGACCACCCCGTCGACCGGCACCTTCTCGCCAGGGCGAACGCGCAGGTGGTCGCCCGTATGCACGTGGGTGAGCGGAATATCTTCCTCCTGACCATCGGCCCCGATGCGACGGGCCGTCTTGGGGGCAAGACCCAGGAGCGACTTGATGGCGGCGGAGGTTTGTGAGCGCGCCTTGAGCTCGAGCATTTGGCCGAGCAACGTTAATGAGATGATGACTGCAGCCGCTTCGAAGTAGACACCGATGCGGCCATCCTGCATGAAAGTCGTCGGGAAAACCTGCGGGAACACTGTGGCCGCAACGCTGTATAGGTACGCCGCAGCCGTTCCCAAACCTATCAGGGTCCACATATTCGGGCTGCGATTACGAATCGATGCGACCCCACGCACGAAAAACGGCCAGCCAGCCCATAGTGTCACGGGAGTGGCCAGAATCAACTCCACCCAATTCTGTGTGGCACCATGCAGCAATTGGAGTTGGTGGGCAGTCATGGCCAACACGGTCACGATGACCGTCAGGGGCAAGGTCCACCAGAAGCGGCGGGAGAAGTCCTTGAGTTCCGGGTTCTCGTCTTCCTCAAGCTCCGGTATTACCGGCTCTAGGGCCATGCCACAGATTGGGCAACTGCCCGGCCCACGCTGGCGGATTTGGGGATGCATCGGGCAAGTGTATTCGGCGTCCGCCGCGTTGCTTGGCTGCGGGGCAGCCGAGTGGAGATGGCCCGCGTGTTCTTGGTCCTGGGGAGGGCTAAGATAATGCACAGGCGCTGCGCGGAATTTCGTCAGGCACTTTTCACTGCAGAAGCGGTATGTCCTTCCCTCGTATAGCTCGAAGTAGCGACTATCCGGTGGCACCGTCATACCGCATACCAAATCGCGCTGACTACCATCCGGTTGCTCATGCGGGTGCGAGTGGTCATGGTCATGGTCATGGTCATGGTCATGCTGGCACGATTCGGTGTGCATGAAGTAGTTCCCTTTGTTGTCCGGTTTGGACGAGTTTTCACCCTTCTGGTGAGAATACCCGCCATGGTTGTGCCCGAAGAGTTGCGTCAGCGGACAGAGCAACAAAATTAAATAACTGTAGTGCCTGTGACAGGTGGCCATAGTGCACGAGCCACATAAAACAGGCCAAATATGGCCAGCATGATCAGTGCAATACCGCCTTTAGTCCGCCAAAAAGGTATTGCCAGATCTGTACCACGGCGATGGGCTCCGTCATGATCAACTCCCAAGCTGGGTGGGAAATATCGGCCGCTGCCGTATTGTCCAGCCTAGACAACATCTCCTTGAACAGCTGTGACGCCAATCAATGCTCCTGTAAGCGTGTCGATTATTGTTGTGGTGTAGCGTCATGGCATAGATCATTTCTGGAGGTTGCTGATCCTGCTGCTGCACCAGTGGTTGCCCTTCGACAATGCGCTGGCTGCCTTGTACCCCGGCGAGGGAGTGCCCAAGCCGCTGGAGGAGTACGACGCCGGCTCCCGGTGGGGAACGCCGTCCATGCTTTCCTGCCTGGACGGCCTATACTTGCTCGACCCCTTCTACCAGGCCTGTCAGGAAGGCCTGCCCAGTGGGCTGTAACGCCTGGAGGAGATCGCTTCTGACCAGTTCCGTCAAAGCGAGTACTTCCTCAGTTACTTCCACGCCAACGCATTGGAAGACGAGGTGCAGTTCGTTCTCCAGTTGCCGGCCAAGGTAGCCTTATGCGATCTAACAGCTCAAGCCCCAGACCTGATACATGCGGTGCGGTACAGCGCTGATCGGGTCACTCTTCGCTGTTCCCCTTCCAGCTTTGCCTTTGCCCACAGCAGACGTCGGAGATGAAACTGCTCGGCGGACTCACAAACCTGCTCCAGTGCTCTCGCACAAGGCTTTGATCTGGCCATCTTTGCTTGAATGGCTGACCCGTGGCAGGGCGTTGGCCGTGTTTTCTTCGTGCGTGTTGAGCCCAAGGCGAGCGCGATCCACCATCCACAGGCCGCTACTGCCGCGCGCCAATTCTATGCCGGCACTACTCGTCAAAAAATAGGTGAGTGCTTACCCGGCAGGCAATGGGCTACTATCGAGCCCTATATCTATCCGAAAGGGTTAGCTCCGTTGCCAGGGAATTGCATGCAGGCCATCGATATTGAAAACGCGATCGTTCTTCCTTGGGGGCTTGGCTCAAGATCGCCCCATGACCTGTTTTCTGTGTGCGCAGAAATCATTAACTGCCCTGGTGACATCGTTTTAGACGCTAGCAACCTCTCGTATATCGATCCGTTAGGGATGGCCACGCTGCGAGCGTTGTTTGAAAACCAGTTGGTCCAGAAGCGAGTTTCGATGCAGTTTTTGAGCAGAGACCTGACCTCCTACCTGGCCAGGATGGATTTTTTCAAGGACATTGATGTAGAGGGTGTAGATCTATCGGGGGTAGGACGTCGAAACGACCGAAGCACCTCGTTGGTGGAAATCACCAAAATCAGCGAACACCATCAAGCAGAGGCTGCAGCCTCTCGCCTCGCTAGAGCTATTACGGGAAGGTTGACTCAATCGGACCCGGATGCCCCAGTCGACGAGCACACGGGACGGAATGAGTTTGACTCCTACCGGGGCCCTCTGGAGTATTCGCTCAAGGAGCTATTGGAAAACTCGCTTACTCACGCCCGCAGAGAGGGACGTGGTGACGCCGCCGTTTGGCTGACCTGTCAGTTTTATCCAAAATTGAACCTTGTACGCATGGCCATCGTCGATAATGGGTGTGGGTTTCTCGCGACACTGAGGAATCACCCTGAGCTTCATGACCGCACGCATTTGCACGCGATCGAGGCGGCACTCAAACCGCGAGTGAGCTGCAACCGGGGTGCGATGGCCCAGATCCTGGGTAGCGAGAACCAAGGTATCGGGTTAACAACTACCGCAAAAATTGCAGACGCGGCGGGCGGTGGTTTGATCATCGTGAGCGGCAATGGCATACATGACACAAAGCGTCGGCAGTCTCAGGAGCTGCATGATGCGCTGTGGAATGGTGTATCGATCGCGTTTAGCTGTACCCGTGAGCTGCTGCCCACCATTTCGATCAGTGACTTGCTGCCGAAGGACGATGCAGGACAGGTTGACGACGATCTCGACCTAGATCTGAATTTCCGCTAGCTCTGGCTTTTTGATAGCTCGAGGGCTAGAGTCGATCATGCAAGGAGCGGTAAATGGGAGATTCAGCGTCAACTGAAACTCTCGGGCTGCAAAAAAGGATTATGCAATACAAGGGGTTACGACATGCAAACTCAAATTCGATTAAGTAGGGATAGTTCTATCCGAACGTACGGAATGCGAGCTTCAGCGATCCCCTACCGTACCGAAATCGAACGCTCGCTCAGCAGTGGTGAGAGCGTTGTCATAGATTTCGCTGGGAACGATGTCACTCAGTCCTTCGTCGACGAGTTGATCGGGGCGCTGATTCTGAAGGAGGGTCGCCAGGTGGTATCGCGCCTTGCCTTTGAAAACTGCACCAACGATGTCAAAGGAATCATTAAATTTGTGGTCCATGATCGAGTTCGACAGCTGCAAAAAATGCCCGCGTGACGGATCCGCATTGAATTTAAGGCCCTCAATATTGAGGGCCTTTTCATTGGTGCCAGGCAAAAGATAGCCGTCTTGAGTGGCCCCCATAGCTCGCCCTGAAAAGCGAATGTCAGGGGACACACCGCAGAAAAGCGTTCTGTAGCGGAGGAATACGTGGAAAACGGAGCTTAGGTTTCCTCATTGAGATGTGTAGAAATCCATCGCGACTCACCTATGCAAAGGCTGCGAAAAGCCTGAATCTACTGGGGTATCGTGGCGTGAGATATGTGCAAAAAAATGTGCACAGCATCTGCGGATTGGAGAGCTGGCTTGGCTCCTTAAGTAAAACCATCAAGCTGCAACGGACCTGCAACTCCTGCGGCTTGAAGCAAAGCGGGTAATACCACCCCTGCAGGCCCAACGAGCATTATCTCTTCCGCCCCGTCCATCCCCACGTCGTCAAGGTTCACATGGATCACGGTTGCCCCGGCCGCCAGAGCCATATCTGGAATACCGGCTGCCGGCATGACTACGCCAGATGTACCCACCGAAATCAGCAAGTCACAGGCTTCCACAAGCCTTACTGCTGAACGCCACGCATCCTCTGGAAGATTCTCTCTGAACCAGACCACCCCAGGGCGCAACCTCCCGTTGCATCGAGTGCACCGCGGAGGCTCGATCATCTGTCCCGCCGGGGGAACCGCCAGTTGATCTGGTGATAACTCTGCTGGCCGGTGGCATCCGAAGCATTTCACGTCCATCAAGCGGCCATGAAGGTGTATCACCGAACTGGAGCCGGCTCGTTCATGCAGATCATCAATATTCTGGGTAACGACAGATACGTTCCAGCCAGCATCAGCTATCCGTGGAATAGATAGATGAGCCAAGTTAGGTTTGGCCTGGCCAACCTGCTGCCGGCGCCAAAGATACCAGCTCCAGACGAGAGCTGGATTTTTGCGAAAGGCGTCCGCTGTTTCGAGACGCTGAGGGTCATGCTTCGCCCAGAGGCCTGTCAGCTTGTCGCGGAAGGTCGGAATTCCGCTGTCAGCAGAGATGCCAGCACCCGTGAAAAAAACGACCCTCTTGGACCTGCGCAAAGCCTCAGCAGCTCTTTGCAAATTGCTCATTGGACACACCTCAGCCCCGCAGCGGGGACTCCCTTGCAGTAAACACGGTAACGGCCGCACATCCCAGCTAAAGCACTCGCGTTTGATCGGAAAACCAAGCGTAGAGCGCAGGGTGCCGCATACTGCTGCTACCGCTCTAGTAAACCTCCAATGGATTTCAGCTACCCGACCTACAGCTATCTCTAGCCCCATCGCGGGAGGTGCATATGACCACTCCCTTTGCTCACATCCAGACCCGACATGAGCCTTCAACCGCCCTGAATAAAAGCAAGGTCGCTTTGGTTGCTACCCTGTCGATTGAAGCCAATTCAGACCGGACGATCGATGCTTACCTTGGTGGCCTGCAGATGTACAACGATCTATTCGAGTGGCGGCTGGATGAATACCCCCAGGAAGCGCTAGATCTCATCATCGACTGCTTTCTCCCCGCAGAGTCGGTGCCTCAATCCATCCTGAAGAGTGGCGTTTCAGCCGGGCTCATCCGCTCCAGGGTCTTCCAAAGCGGAGACTGGATATCAGGCAAGCAATGGCTTCAGCTCGCATCTACCTCCACCCCAGGGGGTGGAGTTGACCCCGACCAGCTACTGGCTGATGGTCAGATCTTCTCGCTTCGACCTGGGAAGGTCGACTTCTTCCCCGCTTATGCTTTGGACGGTAGCAACGGCTATCAACCGATCAGCAGCCTTTGCGACGTATTGTCCGTTCTCTCGACTCGCATGGACGAGTGGTCTATGGCGGCTTGGTTCCAATCAGAAAATTCGTCTCTGGGCGGTATCGCCCCCAAAGCCTTGCTGTCATCCGCCCCAGAATGGGTGCTAGCTGCGGCAAAGAAAAAGCCAAGAGGAAGACGTGTGATTAGATGAACGGCTTCAGATTGCATACCGTGACGCGCCCGATGGATAGTGTCTCAGGGGATCAAAGATGAGCAGTCAACCAGCTCCCCGCAACGATCGTAACTGGCGACCCGTCTTCCATGATTGCTATTCGACGGTGATCAAGGCGGTTGATGCTCGATATGACGTTCGCGGTTATTTGTTATCAGAGTTGGTGAAGCTGTGCCTGAAAAATCGGGCCACAGTTCCGCTAGCCCGGCGAGCCTACTACGAGGGATGCGTTCAGAAGGAAGCCATAGCTTTTCTGGAGCGTTATACCTCCCACTTGCTATTCGGCCCAGGCGGCCGACTCTCGCCGCAGGAATACCGATACGGCGCATATTGATGCTCTCCAAGGCCCAACTCTGGCGTAATCATTTGTCCCAACGTTGGCAGAGGCTTCATGATGAAAATCACTGGTCGTGTAGAAACAGAAGCGGTGGTCGACGTGAGCTGCGACGTATGCGGCTCCTCCACACGTTTGGAAAACGGCAGCCTGCAGTATGGGGTGCTCCAGGCGCACTGGGGCTTTGGTGCACTGCATGACGGAGAGCGCTATGAGGTACACCTATGTGAACCTTGCTTCTTCCAAACCATCGCTTACCTCAAGCAAGAGCGGCGCACAGCCAACATGTTTGAAGGTGATCCGCAGCAGCCCGAGGATGACTTCGGCCTCGCTTCCAGGGATGACTTCTTCCGTGATGGTCATTGATTTGAAAGCCAAACCAGCCATGCTACTTCGGCTTTTTAGGTGAGGACGGGGACTGTGAGTCCACGTATCGATGGAAGGCTAGTGCTAGGTCTTCGTCGGTCGCCTTTGGAAGCGGTTTACGACGAGGCGCTTTGACCGGAGCGTTCTCATCCGGTTGGGTGATCTGCCTCAGTAGGGTGCGCTCAGTCTCGGTAGCCGACGAATCGAAGACCCTTGTCTGTACACGCTGATCACGGTCTGTCCTGTTAAAACTCACCACGTTCGACTTGTATTCAACAGGTAAGTCAAATGGACAGCGCAGGTCCAAATGCCCGCCTTGATTGCCTTTGCTAATGGCCAACAACTGCAGTTCTTCGACCTCTTTCGAGCTGGTGGTATACGCGCTCGATCGGTAAGCCTTGTGGAGGTCGTCGATTTCAATCCGGTTTCTGCCAGCGACTCGGCATTCGATGTAGGCAAGCTTTAGCAGTTGCACGACAAGCCGTTTGAGACCAAAAGTGGAACGGTAAAGCTCAGCCGCAAATTCATCCTTACCTGAACGGATACGGCCGCCACTGACCCTCATACACTCGCCTACGTATTCTGCCCAATCCTGGCTCCTTGGATCCTCGGGCAGCATTATCCTGGGTTGGGAAAGCAGCCTCTGCTTGTCCTCACTGTTGCGACGAAACAGCGTAAGCGTCCGGCGAACTCACCTTGCGTAAGTCAGGCCGGCACCCACTGATGCGGCAGCAACTGTCCGATCTCACTGGCCCGTTGGGTCGGCAGCCGCGTCAGCACATCTTTGAGATAGGCAT
>NZ_JAETZZ010000023.1 GCF_022627325.1 Pseudomonas putida | reverse complement strand
GAGACATTAGCCAGTACCTGATGGGCCACTACAACTGGATCCGACCCCATCACTTCAACGATGGACTGGCTCCGGCGAAAGCTGAAGAAAAACTCAAAACCGTGTCCGGGATGAGTTGACCACTACAGACATTTCTTTATGCCAGTCCAAGGCAACACGTTCGAATGTGTGGCCTCTGACAACCGCCTCGGCCTTGGCCTGCTGCTTGGACGCAATCGGATCAATGCCCTCCGCCAGCATCCGCTTAGTCTCCAGACGCCTCTGTCGGGCATCTGCAAGCCCGATGACGGGATAGTTGCCAAACGAGGTCAGACCCTCTCGCCCATCCGGTTTCACGTACCTGAAGCGCCAGCCTTTGCGGCCGTTGGGGTAAACGAGGAGGTAAAGACCGTCACCGTCTAAAAGCTTGTAGGGGCGGTCAGTAGGTTTGGCCGAACGGCATGCGGTGTCAGTCAGGGGAGCAGTAGTACGAGCCATAAGGGTAAACCCCTTTATCGAATCGACTTTATCCCAAACGTTACCCCTAAATCGGCTGGCAGCTGTCGGATTCCCACGGAACGCCATAACGAAAAAACCCGCCATAAGGCGGGTTTTACGGGGGTTACAGAGATTTTGGTAGCCTTCACTGGAACCTGAACTGGTGCCGGAGACAGGAATCGAACCTGCGACCTTCGCGTTACGAGTGCGCTGCTCTACCGACTGAGCTACACCGGCGTGTAGCGCAACGTACCACTGCCGCAGCCGTTACGCAAACGCCTGTTTCGCCTGGCTTATTCCCCTACCCTCAGGCCCCTTTGCAGCCACTGGGCGCCAGCTCTTCCTCGATGTTGGTGGTGCAGCGCCAGCCAGTAGCCGAACGCGTCAGGGTGAGGGCTTTGCCCACCACGTTGGCCGGGGCATCCACCAGGGTGCAGACGATGCTCGCGCTGCCGTCGGCAGCTTTACCGGCAGCGGTGATCGCGCAATGGGCGGTGGCGGGCTGGCCGCCCAGTGCGGCTGCATCGGCCACATCCTTTCCTTCATTCAAGCGCAGGTCCATCGCTGCCTTCAGCGCGCTGATTTCCAGCAAACCGGCAGCCGACTTGGTGCGTGACTGGTGGTTGGTGTACATCGGGATGGCGATGGTCGCCAGGATGCCGATGATCGCGACGACGATCATCAGTTCGATCAGGGTGATACCGCGTTGCCCTTTCATGAACGGATTCCTTTTTGATACGCGTGTTCGTTGAGGTCAGGCTCGACCCGGCTGGCAGCGGCGCAGTAGGCCTGAACAGACACCTTTTGTCACCCCTGCCTGCCGGGGCGTCACCTTCGCTGAACTACTCTAGTGAGCATCGCCAATGCGCGCCCCTTCATGGACACGGCAAGCTGTTTCCAGGCTTGTCGCTCGGGCAGAAAAGGACCTTTGCATGAACCATTCAACACAGCTGTACGCCTGGCAGGGCACCGATGCCAATGGCGCGGCAGTGCGCGGGCAAATGGCTGGGCGCAGCCCGGCCTATGTGCGGGCCGGGCTGCAGCGCCGGGGCATTCGCGTTGCCAGTTTACGGCCCGCTGGCGGGCTGGCATGGCGCTGGCCTGAACGTCGCGTGAAAAGCGACCCGGCCGGTTTCAGCCGGCAACTGGCTACGTTGCTGAAGGCGGGTGTACCGCTGCTGCAGGCCTTTGAGGTGATGGGCCGCAGTGGGTGCAGCGCGGGGCAGGCGGCGTTGCTGGAGCGTTTGCAACAGGATGTGGCGGCGGGGTTGGGGTTGGCGGACGCATTGCAGCGCCACCCGCAGTGGTTCGACGGGCTGTACTGCAACCTGGTACGGGTGGGTGAGCAATCCGGCACGCTCGACCGGCAGCTCGAGCAACTGGCGGGCATGCTGGAGCAGCGCCAGGCACTGCTCAAACGGGTGCGTAAGGCATTGCTGTATCCCCTGCTGCTGTTGCTCACGGGCTTGGGCGTGTCGGCGGTGCTGTTGCTGGAGGTGATTCCGCGCTTTGAAAGCCTGTTTAGCGGCTTTGATGCTGGGCTGCCGGCGTTCACGCAATGGATCATCGACTTGTCCACAGGGCTGGGCCGCCATGGGCCGCTGCTGTTGATAAGCCTGCTTGGGGTGATGTTGGGTGTGCGCCAGCTGTATCGGCGCCATGCGCCAGCGCGCCTGTGGATAGCTCGCTATGTGCTGCGCCTGCCGGTGTTCGGTCGGCTGCTGGGGCAAGCGGCGCTGGCCCGTTTCGCGCGCAGCCTGGCCACGGCGTATGCCGCTGGGGTTCCGCTGTTGGATGGCCTGGCCACCGTGGCCAGGGCCTGTGGCGGCGAGCTGCACGAGCGGGCCGTTTTACGGCTGCGCCAGGGCATGGCCAATGGGCAAGGGCTGCATCAGGCGATGGCGGCTGAGCCGTTATTCCCGCCGCTGCTGGTACAGCTTACGGCCATCGGTGAGTCGAGCGGCACCTTGGACCAGATGCTGGAAAAAGCCGCCAGCCTTTACGAGGACCAGGTCAGCCAGGCGCTGGACCAGTTGACCAGCCTGCTGGAGCCAGCCATCGTGCTGATCCTGGGCCTGCTGGTCGGTGGCCTGGTGGTGGCGATGTACCTGCCGATCTTCCAGTTGGGTAGTTTGATCTGAACATGACTTTATGGACGTTACTGGCCGAACATCCGGCGTATTTCTACACCGTGGCGGCTGTGCTTGGCCTGTTGGTTGGCAGCTTCATCAATGTGGTGGCGTACAGGCTGCCGATCATGCTGGAGCGCCAATGGCAGCGTGAAGCGCAGGAGGCGCTGGGGCTGCCGAGCGATGAGCACGAGCGCTTCGACCTGTGCCTGCCCGCCTCACGTTGCCCGCACTGTGGGCACGCGATTCGTGCCTGGGAAAATATTCCGGTGCTCAGTTACCTGGCCTTGCGCGGGCGCTGTTCTGCGTGCAAACAGCCTATCGGCTTACGGTACCCGCTGGTGGAGCTGGCCTGCGCCTTGCTGTCGCTGGCGGTGGCCTGGCATTCCGGTGCCGGGCTGCAAGCACTGGCCTTGCTGGCCTTTACCTGGAGCCTGCTGGCGCTGAGCCTCATCGACCACGACAAGCAGATCCTGCCGGATGTGGTGGTGCTGCCAACGCTGTGGCTGGGGCTGATCGTCAACGTTTTCGCTACCGTGGTGCCATTGCCTGACGCCATCTGGGGCGCGGTGGCCGGTTATCTCAGCCTGTGGCTGGTGTATTGGCTGTTCAAGCTGGTCACCGGCAAGGAAGGCATGGGTTACGGCGACTTCAAGCTGCTGGCGCTGATCGGGGCCTGGGGCGGCTGGCAGGCAGTGCCGTTGACCTTGATGTTGTCGTCGCTGGTCGGGGCGGTGGTGGGGGTGTGCATGCTGCGCCTGCGTAGCCATTCGATGGGCACGGCGATACCTTTTGGTCCTTATCTGGCCATTGCGGGGTGGATTGCCGTGCTCTGGGGTGATGAAATATACGCCTCATACCTGCAACTGCTTGGATTCTGATGACCACTGCGCCGTTCACCCCCTGGATTCTCGGCCTCACCGGCGGCATTGGCAGCGGCAAAAGTGCCGCCGCCGAGCGCTTCGTCGAGCTTGGTGTGCACCTGGTCGATGCCGACCAGGCAGCGCGCTGGGTCGTGGAGCCTGGCCGCCCGGCCCTGGCCAGCATCGTCGAGCGCTTTGGCCCGGGCGTGCTGCTGGAGGACGGCCAGCTCGACCGCACAGCGTTGCGCCAGGTGATATTCGCCGACCCGGCCCAGCGCAAGTGGCTTGAACAGCTGCTGCACCCGCTGATCGGGCAGGAAATATTCAGCTACCTGGCCAAGGCCGAGTCGCCGTATGCGGTGTATGTGTCGCCGCTGCTGATCGAGTCTGGCCAGTTTCAGAAAACCCAGCGCGTCCTGGTGATCGATGCACCGCAAGCGCTGCAGGTTGCACGCACCTTGCAGCGCGACAACACCAGCCCCGAGCAGGTGCAGGCCATTCTCAAGGCTCAGATGGCCCGCGAAGAGCGTTTGCGCCATGCCGATGATGTGGTGGTCAACGACAGTGACCTTGCCGCGCTGCATGCGCAGATCGACCATCTGCACCACTTTTACCTGACTTTACGAGGAGGCCAGCCATGAGCCAGCCATTGACCGTCGATTGCCCTACCTGTGGCGCACCTGTGGAATGGGACGCGAAAAACGCGTTCCGGCCGTTCTGTTCTGACCGCTGCAAGTTGATCGACCTGGGTGCCTGGGCGGCTGAAGAGCACAAGATCGCGGGGTCGCAAGAGGCCGAGGATGAGTTGTATTCGGGGGACCTGGAGCCACGGCACTAAGGCGCTGCACCGGGGCGGGCCGAGCGGGGCAAGTGATCACCGCTCATCGTCCTTCCACGGTGCCTGCAGGTACCGCGTGCGGTTGAACGTCTCCAGCCATTCCGGGCAGAACACCACCAGCGCACTGATCACCATGCCGTTGATGAAGGCCTCCGGGAACATCATCAGCCACAGGTAGCCGACAAAGTCGCTGAGCCACTCTGGCATGGCGAACCGCCCGTCCAGCCACAGCAAGCCCAACCCGGCCAGCAGGCACACCAGCACCGTCAGTGCTGCGGGAAAAAACCCTGAGCAGAAGATATAAACGAAAAGGTTACGCGGCTGCGCCCGCTCGACCAGAATGGCGCACACTTCGGTGACCAGCACCGGCAGGCCGATCAGCAGCAGGCCGTTGACCCCAAGCGCTGCCAGGTCCTGGCGCCCCAGCGCCAACAAGCCGAGCTGGGCCAGAAACCCGCCGAGCACCGCCAGCGGCCAGTCCAGCAACAAGGTCACGGCGGTCATGCCGATGAAGTGGTACGACACACCGGTGTCGAAGTCGCGCCTGACCAGCCATAGTGCGAACAGGCAGAACACCGTACCGAACAGCAGGTGCTGCCGGCGGCTGTCGGCGAACAGTTCCAGCCAGCGGGTGCGGCTGGCTGCCCACAGCAGCAAGGGGACGAACCCTACCCAACCGAGCGTGAGGCTGGTGCTGGACAAGACGTGCGCGCTGATCACTTGACGAATGCCCCTGTCGAGCCTGTGGACATACCTGAGTCTACACCCATTCAAAAACAGCATCTTATCGTCATGGTTTAGCGTCTAAGCTGTGAGCATGGATGACTCAGACTACCTGCGCCTGCTTACCATCCAGGCCGAACAAGCCAATGCCTTCCTTTCCAATGCTCGCAAATGGGAGCGGGAGCGGTGGGTATGCCAGCGCCTGCTGCAGGGGCTGAACATCCCCTATCGCAGTGAAGATTTCACCCCGGCCGGCCAGGAGCCGCCGGATGTGTTGTTCCGCGATGCGTCGTTCGAGGTGTTTTTCGTGCTCGACGAGGGCCGCCGGCTCAATGATGAGTGGCGCGAAGAGCTGCAGCGCAGGCGCAGCGCCTTTTCACTGGCCCAACTGGTGCGGCGCGAGGCGCGGCCCAGGCGTATCGCGGCCACCGAGCTGCTGGCGCGGCTGGCACCCACCTTGCGCAAAAAGGCCCACAACTATCGCGAACGCGGGCTGGACCTGAGCGAGCTGGACATCATCGCTTTCGCCAGCCTCAAGCGTGAAGTGCTCGACCTCAACACCCACTTCCCACCCCCCACCGAGTACCTGCGCCAGGGTTGGCGCTCGCTGTCGCTGGTGGGGCCGACCTTCGCCCGTGTGCTGTTCGCCCACCCGGACGCCCCAGACTTTCTGCGCGGCAACCTGGGGCGCAGCATTGTGTTCGACGTGGGCATCAGTCTTTGATCCAGTGCCGAGACGCTTTGCGATGGCGTACACTCGGCGCCAGGGATAGAAAGCTTTATCATTTGTCTCAAGTACTTGCCGGAACGCTGTAGCGTTCGGGCAGTCACATACGTCTACCTGACGAGGCCCACCATGACCAGCCGACTGAATCCGGAAGATCAGCGTCGTGTCGATGAGTATCTGCGAGCCCCTCAGCACCAAGTCGAGCGCAGGCCATTCCGGCCATGGCTGCTCCTTGTGCTGGTGGTGGCCGTGACCATCGGGCTGGGCCTCCTCAGCCGCCTGTTGAGTGGACTGGTGCTATGAGCTGCCTCGCGCTCGCCCTCCCCTCATGCAGTTTGCGGCCGGCCCTTTGGGCCAAGAATTCCGTAAACCTTATGAGATATCCCCATGACTCATCGCATCGTGATTGTCGGCGGCGGCGCCGGCGGCCTGGAACTGGCGACCCGCCTGGGTAAAACCCTCGGCAAGCGTAAACAGGCCGACATCACCCTGGTCGACGCCAACCTCACGCACATCTGGAAGCCGCTGCTACACGAAGTGGCCGCCGGCTCGCTCAACTCCTCGGAAGACGAACTGAACTACGTGGCCCAGGCCAAGTGGAACCACTTCAACTTCCAGTTGGGGCGCATGAGCGGCCTGGGCCGTGAAGGCAAGCAGATCCAACTGGCCGCCACCCTGGATGAAGAGGGCCGCGAGCTGGTGCCTGCGCGCACCTTGCGCTATGACACCTTGGTCATTGCCGTGGGCAGCAATACCAACGACTTCGGTACCTTGGGCGCGGCGCAGCACTGCCTGTTCCTGGATACCCGCAAGCAGGCCGAGCGTTTCCACCAGCAACTGCTCAACCACTACCTGCGTGCCCATGCCGGTGATCAGGCCAGTGAGAAGATCAGCGTGGCGATCGTCGGCGCCGGTGCTACCGGTGTGGAGCTGGCGGCCGAACTGCACCACGCCGCGCATGAGCTGGCGGCTTATGGTTTGGACCGTATCCAACCCAAGGACATGCACATCACCGTGATCGAGGCGGGCCCGCGCGTACTGCCGGCGCTGCCAGAGCGCATCAGCGTGCCGGTGCACAAAACCCTGGAAAAGCTCGGCGTGACGGTGATGACCAACGCTGCCGTCAGCGAAGTGACCGCCGATGGCCTGAAGACCGCCAGCGGCGAAGTGATCCAGGCCAGCCTCAAGGTGTGGGCGGCCGGTATTCGTGCGCCGGGTTTCCTCAAGGATATCGACGGCCTGGAAACCAACCGTATCAACCAGCTGGTGGTGCGCCCTACCCTGCAAACCACGCGCGACGATGACATCTTCGCCTTCGGTGACTGTGCCGCCTGCCCACAACCGGGCAGCGACCGCAATGTACCGCCACGCGCCCAGGCGGCGCACCAGCAGGCCGACATGCTGGCCAAGAGCCTGAAAGCGCGCCTGGAGAACAAGCCGCTGCCGACGTACAGCTACAAGGATTACGGGTCGCTGGTATCGCTGTCGCGCTTCTCGGCGGTGGGTAACCTGATGGGCAACCTGATGGGGAGCGTGAAGCTGGAGGGGTGGCTGGCGCGGATGTTCTATGTGTCGCTGTACCGCATGCACCAGATGGCGCTGTACGGGTTCTTCCGCACGGCGATGATGATGCTGGGTAGCAAGATTGGGCGGGGCACTGAGCCGCGACTGAAGCTGCACTGACCTGCCTGGTAGAGGCTTGAGGTTCAGGTTGTCTGTACTGGCCTCATCGCCGGCAAGCCGGCCCCACCGGGCTTGCGCCAGCTTTTGGAAGTTGAGCAAGACAGTTGCTTGCACAGGGATCGCGCCAGCTTTAGACGTTGAGCAAGACAGTCGCTGTCGCAGGATGGACTGCCCCAGGACGTTGGATGGATGTCCAACTTCTTGGGGAGGTTCATGACGAATGAATGCGGGAGATTCGCACCAGGCGGTGCATTTTTTTTGCGCTGGATAAAACCGAGGCAAAAGAAAAAGGGCATCTCAGTCGAGATGCCCTTTTTACATGGTGGGTCGTGTAGGATTCGAACCTACGACCAATTGGTTAAAAGCCAACTGCTCTACCAACTGAGCTAACGACCCTGAAAATGGTCGGGGTGAGGGGATTCGAACTCCTGACATCCTGCTCCCAAAGCAGGCGCGCTACCGGACTGCGCTACACCCCGAGATTGGCTCCGCGACCTGGACTCGAACCAGGGACCCAATGATTAACAGTCATTTGCTCTACCGACTGAGCTATCGCGGAACTGAACTTCGGTACATCTTTACAGCTTCGAAGTCTGTGTTAGCTTCGATCTCTTTGGCTATCCGCTTTCGCGTTGTCGCTGCTGAGGCCGGCTATTCTACATTCTTCGTTTTGCTTGTCAACCACTTTTTTTCATTCAACTTACTGATTTCTAAGTTGTTTTGCGGTCACCGGTGTTGCTGGTGATTCGCTTAGTGCCTGACAACGCGGCGTATATTAGGGGCACTCTTATTTCTGTGCAAGCGCTTTTTTCAAAAATTTCAGCAAGTTATGAAAAAAACTGGCGAGGCCCCGGTTTTGCGGGGTTTGGCCGGGCATCCTGGCCGACAGGCTGGCTTGCACAGGGCTCCCCGATGGCTGGGCAAAGGCTGCAGCTATAAAAAAGCCCCGCAGGTGCGGGGCTGGTTTTTGCAGCGAAAGGATCAGGCAAAGACGATTTCTTCGCCTTCCACCTTGGCAGTGATCGCCGAACCCGGCATGAATTTGCCGGCCAGGATCATTTGCGCCAGCGGGTTCTCGATCCAGCGCTGGATCGCTCGCTTCAGCGGCCGCGCGCCATACACCGGGTCGTACCCTACCGCGATCAGCTTGTCCAACGCCTCCGGGCTCAGGCTCAGGGCCAGCTCGCGCTCGCTCAGGCGGCTGCGCAGGCGGCCAAGCTGGATCTCGGTGATACCGGCGATCTGCTCGCGGCCCAACGGCTCGAACACCACCACTTCGTCGATCCGGTTGACGAACTCCGGACGGAAGTGCGCACCCACCGCATCCATCACTGCAGCACGTTGCGCTTCGCGGTCACCGGCCAGCTCCTGGATCTGCGCCGAGCCCAGGTTGGAGGTCATCACGATCACCGTGTTGCGGAAGTCCACCGTACGGCCATGGCTGTCAGTCAGGCGGCCATCCTCGAGCACCTGCAGCAGCACGTTGAACACATCCGGGTGAGCCTTCTCCACTTCATCCAGCAGCACCACCGAGTAGGGCTTGCGCCGTACCGCTTCGGTCAGGTAACCGCCCTCTTCATAACCTACGTAGCCTGGTGGGGCGCCGATCAGGCGAGCCACGGAATGTTTCTCCATGAACTCGGACATGTCGATCCGTACCATGGCCTCTTCGGTGTCGAACAGGAATTCGGCCAGGGCCTTGCACAGCTCGGTCTTGCCCACACCGGTCGGGCCGAGGAACATGAACGAACCACTTGGCCGGTTCGGGTCGGAGAGCCCGGCACGCGAGCGGCGCACGGCGTTGGCCACGGCGGTCACCGCCTCGTTCTGGCCGATCACGCGCTGGTGCAGCAGGTCTTCCATTTTCAGCAGTTTTTCACGCTCGCCTTCGAGCATCTTGGCCACCGGGATGCCGGTCCATTTGGACACCACTTCGGCAATTTCTTCCTCGGTCACCTTGTTACGCAGCAGCTGGTTTTCGGTCTTGCCGTGCTGGTCGACCATCTGCAGGCTGCGCTCCAGGTCCGGGATCACCCCGTACTGCAGTTCGGCCATGCGGTTCAGGTCGCCTTTGCGACGGGCCGCTTCCAGTTCCTGGCGGGCTTGCTCGATCTTTTGCTGAATCTGCGCCGAGCCCTGCACTTCTGCCTTCTCCGACGCCCAGATCTCTTCCAGGTCGGAATACTCACGCTCCAGGCGCTCGATTTCCTCGGTCAGCTTCTCCAGGCGTTTTTTGGCGGCTTCGTCTTCCTCTTTCTTCAGCGCCTGGGACTCCACCTTCAGCTGGATCAGGCGACGGTCGAGGCGGTCGAGCACTTCCGGCTTGGAGTCGATCTCCATACGGATACGGCTGGCCGCTTCGTCGATCAGGTCGATGGCCTTGTCCGGCAGCTGGCGGTCGGTGATGTAGCGGTGGCTGAGCTTGGCCGCAGCAATGATCGCGCCGTCGGTGATGGCCACCTTGTGGTGCACTTCATAGCGCTCTTTGAGGCCACGCAGAATGGCGATGGTGTCTTCCTCGCTCGGCTCTTCCACCAGTACCTTCTGGAAGCGTCGCTCAAGGGCTGCGTCCTTCTCGATGAACTGGCGGTATTCATTGAGCGTGGTGGCACCGACGCAATGCAGTTCGCCACGCGCCAGCGCCGGCTTGAGCATGTTGCCTGCGTCCATGGCGCCTTCGCCTTTGCCGGCGCCGACCATGGTGTGCAGCTCGTCGATGAACAGGATGATCTGGCCTTCCTGCTTGGACAGCTCGTTGAGCAATGACTTGAGGCGCTCCTCGAACTCACCGCGGTACTTGGCACCGGCGATCAGCGCGCCCATGTCCAGCGCCAGCAGGCGCTTGCCCTTCAGGCCGTCGGGCACTTCACCGTTGATGATGCGCTGGGCCAGGCCTTCGGCGATGGCAGTCTTGCCCACGCCGGGTTCGCCGATCAGCACGGGGTTGTTCTTGGTACGGCGCTGCAGCACCTGCACGGTGCGGCGGATCTCGTCGTCACGGCCGATGACCGGGTCTAACTTGCCCTCCTCGGCACGCTTGGTCAGGTCGACGGTGTACTTGTCCAGCGCCTGGCGCGACTCTTCGGCATTGGCGTCATTCACCGCCGCGCCGCCGCGCAGGTTGTTGATGGCGTTTTCCAGGGCCTTCTTGCTCACACCCTGGCTGAGCAGCAGCTTGCCGAGCTTGCTGTTCTCATCCATGGCGGCGAGCAGCACCAGCTCGCTGGAAATGAACTGGTCGCCCTTCTGCTGGGCCAGGCGGTCGGCCTGGTTGAGCAGGCGCGCCAGGTCCTGCGACATGTTCACATCGCCGGTGGGGTTCTGGATTTTCGGCAACTGGTCGAGTTCTTTTACCAGTGTCTGGCGAAGGTTGTTGATGTCGAAGCCAACCTGCATCAGCAGTGGCTTGATCGAACCACCTTGCTGCTCGATCAACGCCTGCAACAGGTGCAGGGGCTCGATGGCAGGGTGGTCCATGCCAACGGCCAGGGACTGGGCATCGGATATCGCTAATTGCAGCTTGCTGGTCAAACGGTCTATTCGCATGGGGATACCTTCCTGATAAGGGCAGGTCGGAGCGATGGACAGCGCCTTTGATGAAGAAACCTGCCTGAGATGACCTTATAGATAAGGGTGATTCTGGAAGATTCAAGCGTAGCGGGGTTGACTAAAGTCAGCCTTATGGATTAACGGTGCCAGCCGATCAGTGCGGGGCCAGCCAGACCAGCGAAGCGAATCGCCCGCCCTGCGGGGTGCGGCGATACGAGAAGAACCGTGCATCACTGACGGTGCACAGGCCACCACCATAGACGGCAGTAACGCCGCGCGCCGCCAGGCGAATGCGCGCCAGTGCATAGATGTCGGCCATCAGCTTGCCCGGCCGCTCACCCTCGAGAAAAGCCTTGGCAGCCTCTGGGTGCACGGCGGTGAAGGCATCCCGTACCTCCAGGCCCACTTCGAATGCTTGCGGGCCGATGGCAGGCCCCAACCACACCAGCACCTCTTCGGGCGGCAATGCCAGGCGCTCCAGCGTGGCTTCCAGCACGCCACCGGCCAGCCCGCGCCAGCCGGCATGCGCGGCAGCCACACGGGTGCCCGCGCGGTCGCAGAACAGCACGGGCAGGCAGTCGGCGGTCATTACGGTGCAGGCAATGCCTGGCTGGTCGGTCCAGCTGGCGTCGGCTTCGGCAACCACCGATGGGTCGGCATCCGCCACGGCCAGGCCGTGCACCTGCTTGAGCCAGGCGGGCTGAATGACGAATTCGTCGCTCAGGCGGCGGCGGTTCTCGGCGACCGCAAGGGGGTCGTCGCCCACGTGATCACCGAGGTTGAAAGATGCGTAGGGCGGCAAACTGACGCCGCCCTGGCGGGTCGTGACACAGGCGCGAACCGTGGCCGGTGCGGGCCAGTCGGGGAACAGCAGCGCCTGCGCCAGGCCACTCATCCGATAAACGCCTCGCGGTCCTGGTTCAGCAGCGATAGCAACCAGACGAAATCATCCGGCAGCTCCGACGCCCACTCCATGCGCTCACCGGTAGTGGGGTGGTCCAGCGCCAGGAAGCGTGCGTGCAGGGCCTGGCGCGGGAAGGTCTTGACCGCCTCGACCATGGTCGGGCTGGCTGCCGGCGGGATGCGGAAGCGGCCGCCGTAGGTCTGGTCGCCGACCAGCGGGAAACCAACATGGGCCATGTGCACACGGATCTGGTGAGTACGGCCGGTTTCCAGCTTGACCCGCACGTGGGTGTGCGAACGGAAGCGCTTGAGCACACGGTAGTGGCTGACCGCCGGCTTGCCGCCTTCGGTCACCGCCATGCGCTGGCGTGCGCCACCGTGACGGCCGATCGGGGCGTTGATCTTGCCGCCGGCAGTCACCACGCCGATCACGATGCACTCGTAGATCCGGCTGACCGTACGGCTTTGCAGCTGCTCGACCAGCTTGGTCTGCGCCTGCAAGGTCTTGGCCACGACCATCAGGCCGGTGGTGTCTTTGTCCAGGCGATGGACGATGCCAGCGCGCGGTACGTTGACGATATCCGGCACATGGTGCAGCAAGGCGTTGAGCAATGTGCCACTGGCGTGCCCGGCAGCCGGGTGCACGACCAGCCCGGCCGGCTTGTTGATCACCATGATCTGGTCGTCTTCGTAGACGATGTCCAGTTCGATGTCTTCGGCGATCCACTCGCCCTGGGCCTCTTGCTCGGCCTCAAGTGCAAGCACAGAGCCACCATGGACGGTGTCTCGAGGGCGCACGACGGCGCCATCGACCGTCAGGCGGCCCTCTTTGATCCACGAAGTAAGCCGCGAACGCGAGTACTCGGCGAACAATTGGGCGGCGACCTGGTCGAGGCGTTGACCGCCCAGTTCGGACGGTACCTCTGCGCTAAGTTGAATGATCTCGGACATGCTCGATTCGGCGGGCGCACAGCCTTTGGTTTCGGCTGCGAGCTTGTGGTTAAATACGGCTTCTTTTGTCCCGGGGTTGGCCGGGGCGCTCATCATAACAGGACGGCACCGCCCAAGACAGCGGCCGTCAAAGGGACGCAAGCCGCTATGCAAGTGAAACACCTGCTGCTGATCGCCATCCTCGGGCTTACCGCGGCCTGTTCCTCTAATAAAGAGGTCATTGACGAGAACCTCAGCGAGGCCGAGCTGTATCAGCAGGCCCAGGCTGATCTGGACAACTCCAGCTACAACAGCGCCGTGAACAAGCTCAAGGCCCTGGAATCGCGTTACCCGTTCGGCCGCTACGCCGACCAGGCGCAGCTCGAGCTGATCTACGCCAACTACAAGAACTCAGAGCCCGAGGCTGCCAAGTCGGCTGCCGAGCGCTTCATCCGCCTGCACCCGCAGCACCCGAACGTCGACTACGCCTACTACCTCAAAGGCCTGACCTCGTTCGACCAGGACCGCGGCCTGGTGGCGCGCTTCCTGCCGCTGGACATGACCAAGCGTGACCCGGGTGCCGCCCGCGACTCGTACAACGAGTTCGCCCAGCTGACCAGCCGCTTCCCCAACAGCCGCTACGCCCCGGACGCCAAGCAGCGCATGATCTACCTGCGCAACCTGCTGGCGTCTTATGAAATCCATGTGGCCGACTACTACCTGAGCCGCCAGGCTTACGTGGCAGCCGCCAACCGTGGCCGCTACGTGGTGGAAAACTTCCAGGAAACCCCATCGGTCGGCGACGGCCTGGCCGTGATGGTCGAGGCGTACCAGAAGATGCACCTGGACGAACTGGCCGCCACCAGCCTGGAAACCCTCAAGCTCAACTACCCTGACCACCCGAGCCTGGTCGATGGCGAGTTCCAGCCCAAGCAGACCGAGTCTGACGGCCGCGGCTGGCTGTCCAAGGCCACCTTGGGCCTGATCGAGACCGACGCCCCGCTGCCACCGGGTGAAACCCGCGCCAACCAGGACGTGGTCCGCCAGTTCCAGGATGCGCGCTCCGAGATGCCGCAGGACCTGCTGCCCAAAGATGAAAACGGCGACCCGATCCTGCCGGAGGGGCCGAAGGAAGCCGAGAAAGACCGTTCCTGGTTCAGCTACATGACCTTTGGTCTGTTCGACTGATCCAACGGGGTACGAGAAAGGGAGACTGAGGTCTCCCTTTTTTATTGGCCGCGCCCTAGACTATCGCCTCAATCAATAGACAAGCTGGACACCATGGTTCGCCTACTTTTCTGGATCGCCCTGATCGCCGCCGCGTTCTGGCTGTGGCGCAAATTCAAGATCAGCCAGCAGTCGCCGTCCGAGCCGAAACTCGACGACCCGCTGAAGATGGTGCGCTGCGCCCACTGCGGCGTACACCTGCCCAATGACCGGGCGCTGCAGCAAGGCAGCCAGTGGTATTGCAGCCAGGCGCACCTTCAGCAGGGGCCAAGCCAGCAAAACTGAGCCAGTACCGCCCACAGGCACTACGTAGCATCCAAAACAGGTGCACAACCTGTGGGGTCGGCTTGCCGGCGATTGGGCCGCCCAGCGGCCCAGGCGATATCAGCCCAGACGCCCGGCCGGGGCATAAGGCGACGGGTCAATGATAGGCTCGCCCCCCGTCAGCAAATCAGTGAACAACTGGCACGACGCTGGCGCCAGCACCAACCCATTGCGGTAATGCCCGCAGTTCAACCACACCCCGTCATGCCCCGGCACCTGGCCGATGTACGGAATGCCTTCAGGCGACCCCGGCCGCAGCCCGGCCCAGTGCGCCACCACCGTGGCATCGGCAAGCTCCGGCAACAGTTCCACCGCCGAAGCCTTGAGGCTCGCCAGTGCCTCCTCGGTCGGGGTCTTGTCGTACCCGGCATGCTCCAGCGTGCTGCCCACCAGAATGTGCCCGTCACGGCGCGGGATCGCATAGCGCCCCTTGGCCAGCACCATGCTCGGCAAGAAGTCCGCAGCGCACTTGAACAGGATCATCTGGCCCTTCACCGGCTCCACCGGCAGTTCAAGCCCCAGCGTGCGCAGCAGGTCGCCGCTCCAGGCGCCCGCGCTGAGCACGACATCATCGGCCTGCAGCACGCCGTCTGCCGTCTGCACGCCAGTCACGCGCTCACCGTCGCGAACAAAGCCGGTGATCTGGCAGTGCTCGCGCAAGGTCACGTTGGGCAGTGCCAGCAGCGCCGCCTTCAGGGCCTTGACCAACCGGGGGTTGCGCACGTTGGCCACGCCTGCCATGTAGATGGCGCGCTTGAAGCCTGGGCCCAGTACGGGGACCGCGTCGTAGGCCGCCGAGATATCCACAGGGCTGAGCGGCCGCTGCTCGCGCGCCGCCCAGGCCAGCGCCTCGGCCTCGTCGTCCAGGTCGAGCCAGTACAAGCCGGTGGTGTGGACTTGCGGGTCGATACCGGTGCTGGAGAACAGGTGTTCCCCCAGCTGTGGATAAAAGTCCTGCGACCAGTGCGCCAGCGCGGTGACTGCCTGGCTGTAGCGCCAAGGGTAAAGCGGCGAGACGATGCCGCCGCCCGCCCAAGACGATTCACGCCCGACCTCGGCCTGATCACATACCACTACCTGGCCGACCTTCGCAGCCAGGTTGAACGCCGTCAGCAGGCCGATCACCCCGCCGCCGATCACCACTACTTGCTTGTTCATCTGTCGATCCAACACCTGAAGTAAAACCGCGATGCACGGGCATCATTCAACCTTCAGCTTCCCCAGCAGCGCGCAATGGCCACGGTGCCATCCGGGTTGCTCTGTACACCTGCCTGGTCGAGCTGAAAATCACCGCAGCGGTCATCGGCCATCAAACCATGCGGCAGCCGCCGTGCACGCAGCGTGAAGGTATCGCTGCCACGTTCGGCATGCAGGCTGTAATGGCGGTTGCCAACGGGCAATACCGGTTCGCCCTCGGCGTATTGGCCGGTGCGTACACGGTGGTGTTCCAGGCGCAGGGCAGCGTCATGCAGCAGGCCAACCACTTCGCTGCGTGCGGCTCGCCTGAGCTGGTCGCTGTAACTGGGGTAGGCAATGGCTGCCAGAATGCCGGTGACAGCCACGACAATCAACAGTTCGATCAGGCTCAGGCCTTGCTGCATGTCAGTCTCCCTTCAGTCTCTGCCGCCACAGAATCCGCTGCGGCGCCTGTGTTTGAGCCGCTGGCACGGCATACACCGCCTCCAGCACTTGCCTGGCCGCGAGTTGCCGGCTGACTGCGGTCACTCGGTAAAGCGTGACGGGCTCATCCCCCGGCCGATGCGCGGCCAGGGTTGTCTGGCCAAGGTTCTGCAGTTGGAAGTAACCGCTCTGGCTGGCTTGCCATTGCCCCAGCAAGTCATGCGCGCGCGGGGGTGGCAGGCACGCCTGGCACAACCCAGGCGGCGCGCGCTGCAGTTCGGCCTCTGCGACCAGCAGCGTGGCTTCGGCCTGATCGAGTGCCTGCAAACCCTCGCGCAGGTAGCCGGCCATGCGCGCTTCCACCAAGGCATCGCGCAACGCCGAAGCCGTCAGCAGGCCAAGCAAAAGGCTGAACACCAGCGCCAGCAGCAAGACCATGCCACGCTGGCGCTTCATGGCCGGGCAACCGGGTTGCGGACCGCCACACTCATGCCGTAACGCTGTTCGATGCCCAGATCAGGATCGAACAAGGTCAGTTGCACATCCACTCGCTGCCCCTCGGCGGTGTCGGCAGACTCAATGTGCAGTTCACGCACGTGGTCGACCAATGGCTGAGGGTTGTTGCGCCGCACGAACCTCAGCGTGCCGTCGCGGAGTTGGTAGTGGTGCCGGCTGATAGGAAAGGCCAACGGCAAGCTCGCGCTGTTCGCACGCCCCTTCTGCACCTCGGCGCTCTTGACGCAATCGGTGAGCAAGGTCCAGTCCGGGCCCCCGGGGTGCCCTGGCAGTTCTGCCACTACCAGGCTCAGGCTTGCCGGGCCAACCCGCAAAGGCCGCGCAAAAGCATCCCGCGCAGATGGGTCCTTGAAGTCCTCAGGCCTCAGGCGCAAACAACCGAACATGCCCGCCATACGGATATCCTGAGCCATGCGCAGCAATGCCAGACGGGCGTCCGCCTGCATGCGCAGCGCCGCAGATTGAAGGCGCCAGCCCTGGTGGGCCGAGATGAAAAGGTGGCTGGCTGCAGTCAGCAGCATCAGGCCGATGGCCAGCGCAAGCAGCGCTTCGACCAGGCCGAAGCCACCTTGCTTACGCCTCATGGCCTCGGCACCGTCAGCTTGCCCGCGGCCCTGCCCCGTTCAAGCGACGTATGCGCGCCCACCGCATCCAGCATGTCGCGACGCGCGCTGTCAGTGGCCTGCAATGCCTGAAGCTGCAACCCTGCAGCAGCGAACATGCCCAATGCCACGACCGCTACGGCCAACAGTACCTCCAGAAGCGTCATGCCCCGTTGATTCGCGTGCATCCCTGCACCTCCTGCGATATTTCCCGCAATTGCCTTGCACCTGCTCGACTGGACCTCTTGCCCACCGAGCCTGAAGCTACAGCCAAGCACTTCCAGGGAGGAATGCACGGTGAAGCAACAGGGCGTAACACTGATACAAATGATGTTCGGGCTGGCTATGGCGGCGCTGCTGACCCAGCTTGGCGTGCCGGCCTACGCGAAATTGAGCGATGAGCTGCACAGGGCAGCAGTGGCCCGCAACTTGGCCCAGACGCTGCGTAGCGCACGCGGCCACGCGGCCCTGCAGAGCCAGGCGGTGGTGGTCCAGCCTTTGGATAATGATTGGGGCAAGGGTTGGCGCGTGCTGCTGGAGCATAACCAGCAGTTGCTGCGCGAGTACCGACCGCCTCGGCCCCAGCGGGTGAAGGACAATACCGGGAGCCAGATAAGGTTCAGCGCACTGGGTGTGCCGCTGGGAAAAAACAACAACTTCTCAGGGGGGCGGCTTGAGGTCTGTGAGGGTTCGTCTGCAACCAGCCGGCATCATGTTGTGCTGGCGACCAGCGGTAGGGTCAGCCTGCGCACGGGAGAAGCGGAAGATTCCCTGTGCGCAGGCCGCTGATCAGATCAGTGAACGCACCCGTAGCTCTTTGGGCATGGAGAACGTGATGTTCTCCGGGCGCCCATCGAGCTCTTCGGCGCCCGTGGCACCCCAGGCCTTGAGCTGGTCGATCACGCCCCGAACCAGCACTTCCGGGGCCGAAGCGCCGGCAGTTATACCGATCCGTGCCGCCTGGTCGAACCAGCCGCGCTGCATGTCCTCGGCACCATCGATCAGATAGGCCGGGGTACCCATGCGCTCGGCCAACTCACGCAGGCGGTTGGAGTTGGAACTGTTGGGGCTGCCCACCACCAGCACCACGTCACACTCACCGGCCAGTTGCTTGACGGCGTCCTGGCGGTTCTGGGTGGCGTAGCAGATATCGTCCTTGCGCGGGCCGCCGATGTTCGGGAAGCGCGTACGCAGGGCATCGATGACACGGCTGGTATCGTCCATCGACAGCGTGGTCTGGGTGACAAACGCCAGGTTGTCCGGGTCGCGTACTTGCAGTTGGGCCACATCGTCCTCGTCTTCGACCAGGTAGATGGCGCCGCCGTTGCTGGCGTCGTATTGCCCCATGGTGCCTTCGACTTCCGGGTGCCCTTCGTGGCCGATCAGGATGCACTCGCGACCGTCACGGCTGTACTTGGCGACCTCGATATGCACCTTGGTCACCAGCGGGCAGGTGGCATCGAACACTTTCAGGCCGCGACCGGCGGCTTCCTGGCGCACGGCCTGGGAAACACCATGGGCACTGAAAATGACGATGACGTCGTCCGGTACCTGATCCAGTTCTTCGACGAAGATGGCGCCACGGCTGCGCAGGTCTTCCACCACGAACTTGTTGTGCACCACTTCATGGCGCACGTAGATCGGTGGGCCGAAGACTTCCAGCGCACGGTTGACGATCTCGATCGCCCGGTCGACCCCTGCGCAGAAACCGCGAGGGTTGGCGAGTTTGATTTGCATGCTCGGCTCCAGGCTTACAGGGCCTTCACCTCGAGGATCTCCACCTCGAAGGTAAGGGTCTTGCCTGCCAGTGGGTGATTGAAGTCGATGGTCACCTGGTTGTCATCGAACGCTTTGACCACACCGGGCAATTCGGTGTTGGCGGCATCGTTGAAAATGATCAGCAGCCCTTCGGACAATTCCATGCCCTCGAACTGGGACCGTGGCATGACCTGTACGTTCTGCGGGTTAGGCTGGCCGAAGGCATTCTCCGGGGCAACCACGACCGTGCGCTTGTCACCGGCCTTGAAGCCGAACAGTGCGGACTCGAAGCCCGGCAGCAGGTTGCCGTCGCCGACCTTGAAGGTGGCTGGGGCCTTGTCGAACGTGCTATCGACGGTATCGCCGTTTTCCAGGTGCAGCGCGAAGTGCAGGGTAACTTCGGTGTTCTGGCCGATACGGGTGTCAGTCATGGACCGGATCCTCAGACTTCTTGCTCTTGAACATATCCAGCGCCAGCATCACCGCACCAACGGTGATGGCGCTGTCGGCCACATTGAAGGCCGGGAAGTGATGAACGTTCTTCCAGTGCACCAGGATGAAATCCACCACGTGGCCCAGCACGATGCGGTCGTACAGGTTACCCAGCGCGCCACCGAGCACCAGCGCCAGCGCCACGGCCAGCCAGGTCTCGTTGCGCCCCAGGCGCTTGAGCCAGACCACCAGCACGGCGCTGACCACCACGGCGATCAGGGCGAACAGCCAGCGCTGCCAGCCAGAGCTGTCGGCCAGGAAGCTGAACGCCGCGCCGGTGTTGTAGGCAAGGGTCCAGCTGAAGTAGTCAGGGATGACCACGATCTGCTGGTACATGCTCAGGGCGTTGTTGAAATACAGCTTGGTGGCCTGGTCAACGACCAGGACCAGCAGGCTGAGCCAGAGCCATGCAAGACGCCCGAAGCGCCCCACTGCAGGGTTAGGCATAGTGGCGCACCTCACCGGAACCGCTCAGGTTGTCGACGCAACGGCTGCAGATTTCCGGGTGCTCCGGATGGCTGCCGACGTCGGCGCGGAAGTGCCAGCAGCGGCCGCACTTGGTGTGGCCAGACTTGACCACTTTCAGCTTGAGGCCTTCGACTTCGGTGGCCACGGCATCGGCCGGCGCCTGGGCGAACGGCACCACGCTGGCAGCGGAGGTGATGAGAACGAAGCGCAGCTCATCGCCCAGCTTGCCCAGGTCGGCGCTAAGGCCTTCTTCGGCGAACAAGGTGACTTCGGCCTGCAGGTTGCCACCGATGACCTTGGCGGCACGCTGGTTTTCCAGCTCCTTGTTGACCGCAGCCTTGACCGCCATCACGCGGTCCCAGTAAGCGCGATCCAGCTCGGTGCCTTCGGGCAGCTCGGTCAGGCCCTGGTACCAGGCGTTGAGCATGACCGACTCGTTGCGCTCGCCCGGCAGGTACTGCCAGATTTCATCGGCGGTGAAGGCCAGGATCGGCGCGATCCAGCGCACCAGCGCTTCGCTGATGTGGTACAGCGCGGTCTGGCAGGAGCGGCGTGCAACACTGTTGGCGCCCGTGGTGTACTGCCTGTCCTTGATGATGTCGAGGTAGAAGCCGCCCAGCTCCTGCACGCAGAAGTTGTGGATCTTCGAGTAGACATTCCAGAAGCGGTACTCGCTGTAGTGCTCTTCCAGCTCGCGCTGCAGCAGCAGGGTACGGTCCACTGCCCAGCGGTCCAGGGCCAGCATATCTTCCGGGGCCAGCAGATCGCGAGCCGGGTCGAAACCGGACAGGTTGGAAAGCAGGAAGCGTGCGGTGTTGCGGATACGGCGGTAGGCGTCGGCGCTGCGCTGCAGGATCTGCTCGGAAACGGCCATCTCACCCGAATAGTCGGTAGCCGAGACCCACAGGCGCAGGATGTCGGCACCCAGGGTGTTGTTGACTTTTTCCGGCTCGATGGTGTTGCCCAGCGACTTGGACATCTTGCGACCGCTTTCGTCCACGGTGAAGCCGTGGGTCAGCAGTTCGCGATACGGCGCGTGGTTGTCGATGGCGCAACCGGTCAGCAACGAGGAATGGAACCAGCCACGGTGCTGGTCGGAGCCTTCCAGGTACAGGTCCGCACGCGGGCCGGTGGCGTGGCCGATGTCATGCGAGCCGCGCAATACGTGCCAGTGGGTGGTGCCGGAGTCGAACCACACGTCCAGGGTGTCGGTGATCTTGTCGTACTGGCCGGCTTCATCACCGAGCAGTTCGGCAGCGTCCAGCTTGAACCAGGCCTCGATACCTTCCTGTTCGACACGCTTGGCCACCGCTTCCATCAGTTCGACGGTGCGTGGGTGCAGTTCACCGGTCTGCTTGTGCAGGAAGAACGGGATCGGCACACCCCAGTTGCGCTGACGCGAGATGCACCAGTCCGGGCGGTTGGCGATCATCGAGTGCAGGCGCGCCTGGCCCCAGGCCGGGACGAACTGGGTGTCTTCGATGGCTTTGAGCGCGCGCTCACGCAGCGGCTCGCCGGTGTTGGGCTGCTTGTCCATGCCCACGAACCACTGCGCGGTGGCGCGGTAGATCAGCGGGGTCTTGTGGCGCCAGCAGTGCATGTAGCTGTGGCTGATGGTTTCGGTATGCATCAGCGCACCGACTTCGCTCAGCTTCTCGACGATGGCCGGGTTGGCCTTCCAGATGAACTGGCCGCCAAAGAACTCCAGCGACTCGACGTACACACCGTTGCTCTGCACCGGCGTGAGGATGTCGTCGTTGACCATGCCGTAGCGCTTGCAGGTGACAAAGTCGTCTTCACCGTAGGCTGGCGCGGAGTGGACCACACCGGTACCTGCTCCCAGCTCGACATAGTCGGCCAGGTAGATCGGCGACAGACGGTCGTAGAAGGGGTGGCGGAAGTTGACCAGCTCCAGGGCCGAGCCTTGGGCGGTGGCGATGACCGAGCCTTCCAGGTCGTAGCGCTTGAGGCACGACTCGACCAGCTCTTCGGCCAGCACCAGCAGACGCTCGCCGGTATCGACCAGCGCGTACTTGAACTCCGGGTGGATGTTCAGCGCCTGGTTGGCGGGGATGGTCCACGGGGTGGTGGTCCAGATCACGATGGCAGCGGGCTTGGCCAAGGCCGGCAGGCCGAAGGCGGCAGCCAGTTTGTCGGCGTCGGCGACCGGGAAGGCCACATCGATGGTCTGCGACTTCTTGTCGGCGTATTCGACCTCGGCTTCTGCGAGTGCGGAGCCGCAATCGAAGCACCAGTTCACGGGCTTCAGGCCCTTGAACACGAAGCCCTGCTTGACCATTTCGGCCAAGGCACGGATTTCACCGGCCTCGTTGGCGAAGTTCATGGTCTTGTACGGGTTGTCCCAGTCGCCCAGCACACCCAGGCGGATGAACTCGGTCTTCTGCCCTTCGATCTGTTCGGCAGCGTATTCGCGGCACAGCTCACGGGTGCGGTCGGCGGTCAGGTGCTTGCCGTGGGTGACTTCGACCTTGTGTTCGATCGGCAGGCCGTGGCAGTCCCAACCCGGGACGTAAGGCGCGTCGAAGCCCGAGAGGGTCTTGGAGCGGACGATCATGTCCTTGAGAATCTTGTTCAGCGCATGACCGATGTGAATCTTGCCGTTGGCATAGGGCGGGCCGTCGTGCAGGACGAACTTCGGACGATCCTTGCCAATTTCGCGCAGCTTCTGGTACAGGCCAATGCTGTCCCAGCGCTGCAGGATCTGCGGTTCGCGCTGAGGCAGGCCGGCCTTCATGGGGAAGGCGGTGTCCGGAAGGTTTAGCGTGGCTTTGTAGTCGGTCATTTCAGGCTCTTCGTTAGCGGTTGAGCGTGCCAATGTGCACGTGCGGCGGCGATATCCGCATCGATCGCCGACTTCAGCGCCTCCAGGGAGGCGAATCGCTGCTCTTCACGCAGCTTGTGGTGGAATTCCACCGTCAGGCGCCGGCCATACAGATCGCCGGCATAATCCAGTAGATGAATTTCAAGGTGCGGGCGGCCGTCACCGGCCACGGTGGGGCGCACCCCGATATTGCCAACCCCTGGCCAGGCCTTGCCGTCGATTTCGATGCTGGCTAGGTAGACCCCGGACAACGGCACACGACGCCGCTTGAGCTGGATGTTGGCGGTGGGCGTGCCGAGCTGGCGGGCCAGCTTCTGGCCGTGCAATACGCGCCCGGTAATGCTGTAAGGGCGGCCCAGCAAGTGCTCGGCGAGCTCGAAGTTGCCTTCGGACAACGCTTGGCGCACCTCGGTGCTGCTGACCCGCAAGCCGTCCTGGATCACCGTGTTGGCGGCCTCGACGGTGAAGCCATACTGCTTGCCGGCTTCGACCAGGAAGGTGAAATCGCCCGCGCGGTCGCAGCCAAAGCGGAAGTCGTCGCCCACTTCAAGGTGGCGCACGCCCAGGCCGTCGACCAGGATCGCCTTGACGAATTCATCGGCGCTGAGTTGGCTCAGGCGGTGGTTGAACGCCAGGCACAAGACCCTGTCGATACCTTCGCCAGCCAACAGCTCGATTTTGTCGCGCAGGCGCGCCAGGCGAGCCGGCGCGGTGTCCGCAGCGAAGTACTCGCGCGGCTGCGGCTCGAAGATCACCACGCACGTAGGCAGGCCAAGCGCTTGGCCACGCTCGCGCAGACGCGCCAGGATCGCCTGGTGGCCGCGGTGAACCCCGTCGAAGTTGCCAATGGTGGCGACACAGCCCCGGTGCTCGGGGCGCAGGTTGTGAAGACCTCGAACCAGCTGCATAACGCGCTTCTTGCTCATAAAGTGGCCGATTATAACCACACCCGGGCGCTGGTGACAGGCAGCAGCGCCCGGGTGCGGCGTGGAAAACGAAAAACCGACGCCTGACTCGCCTTGTAGCTCAGTGCAGGGCCTTGCGGGCGAAATGCCGGGGCCTGAAGCCGCACAGGTAAAGGCAACCGAAATAGGTCACGATGCCGGCCGTGATCAGCGCCCCGAGGCGGACGAAACGCTCGAACATGTTGCCTTGCTCCCACGCAGGCAGGTAATGCATGCCCACCAGCAGTACGGCCACCATCAGCGTCACCGCCAGCACCAGCTTGAGCAGGAACAGCGTCCAGCCCGGCTGCGGTTGGAACAGCTGCTGGCTGCGCAGCTTCCAGAACAGCAGGCCCGCATTCAGGCAGGCGCCCAGGCTGATCGCCAAAGCCAGGCCGGCGTGCTGCAGCGGGCCGACCAGGGCCAGGTTGAACAGTTGGGTGCAGATGAGGGTGAAGATCGCGATCCGCACGGGTGTACGAATATTCTGCTGCGCATAGAAGCCCGGTGCCAGCACCTTGACCAGAATGATCGCCAGCAGGCCTACCGAATAGGCGATCAGTGCCCGTTGGGTCATCGCCGCGTCGTAAGCGCTGAACTTGCCGTACTGGAACAAGGCAACGGTCAGCGGCTCGGCGAGTATCGCCAGGGCCAGCGTGCAGGGGAGCACGAGCAGGAAGCACAGGCGCAGGCCCCAGTCGAGAATCCGCGAATACTCCTCGCGGTCCTTGTTGGCGTAGGTCTTGGCCAGGGTCGGCAGCAAAATGGTGCCAAGGGCCACGCCCAGCACGCCCGAGGGCAGCTCCATGAGGCGGTCGGCGTAGTACATCCAGGACACCGAGCCGGCCACCAGGAAGGAGGCGAAGATGGTGTTGATGATCAACGAAATCTGGCTGACCGAAACACCGAGGATGGCCGGCAGCATCTGTTTGAGCACACGCCACACGCCTGTGTCACGCAGGTTCAGGCGCGGCAGCACGAGCATGCCGATTTTCTTGAGTGCCGGCAGCTGGTACAGCAACTGCGCCAGGCCCCCGGCCAGTACGCCCCAGGCCAGCGCCATGATGGGCGGGTCGAAATACGGCGTGAGCAGCAGGGCGAAGATGATCATCGCCACGTTGAGCAGGGTCGGCGTGAAGGCTGGGACCGAGAAACGGTTCCAGGTATTGAGGATCGCGCCGACCAGTGACGACAGTGAGATCAGCAATATATAAGGAAAGGTCACCCGCAGCAGGTCGGTGGTCAGCTGGTATTTCTCGGCATTGTCCACAAACCCGGGGGCGGTAGCCCAGACCACCCAGGGTGCCGCTAGCACGCCAATCACCGTGACCAGGGCCAGGACCAGCGTCAGCAGGCCGCTGACATAAGCAATGAAAGTGCGCGTCGCCTCCTCGCCCTGCTGGGTCTTGTATTCGGCAAGGATTGGCACGAACGCCTGGGAAAAGGCCCCCTCGGCAAAAATCCGCCGCAGCAGGTTGGGCAGCTTGAAGGCGATGAAAAAGGCGTCGGTAGCGATGCCGGCGCCGAAGACACGGGCCAGGATGGTGTCACGCACGAACCCCAACACCCGGGAAATCATGGTGATGGAGCTGACTGCAGCCAGGGATTTGAGCAGGTTCATCGAAAAGATTCACGCCAAGGGCAGAGGACGCTGCCAGACAGCGTCCGAATGTGCGATACTCCCGCGCCTTCGCAGGGGAGCCAAAAATTCCCGAGTTTACAGGTCGTGCAGCAGAAAGGAATATTTCCCTCCTGTTGGTGCACCGCTCGGCGGAACCCTGCAGGTGGCCTTGACATCCGCTCAACTGATCGGCATGATTCGCGGCCTATTTTGTTTGCTATTTACCTAAAGTCTTTCGAGGAGCTCGACGGTGGCCAACACACCTTCCGCCAAGAAACGTGCAAAACAGGCTGAGAAGCGTCGCAGCCACAACGCCAGCCTGCGTTCCATGGTCCGCACCTACATCAAGAATGTAGTCAAAGCCATCGACGCAAAAGACGCCGAAAAAGCGCAAGCCGCTTACGTTCTGGCTGTACCTGTAATCGACCGTATGGCCGACAAAGGTATCATCCACAAGAACAAAGCTGCTCGCCACAAAGGCCGTCTGAATGGCCACATCAAGGCGCTGAAAGAAGCTGCAGCTGCCTAAGCGACGCTTGTCGAAAAACCGACCCTAGGGTCGGTTTTTTATTGCCTGCGATTTGGTGATGCTTGTGTCGCCTGTTGTGGCCTCATCGCCGGCAAGCCCGCCCCCCGCATGGATTGCGCCGGCTTTTAGAAAGTGGGCAAGAGGGTTGCTTCCCCAAGGTATGCCGCCGGCTTTATTCAATCAATGAGGGCCGCAGCGCGGCCCCTTCCCTACTTGGCGATCTGAATCTTCGGGGCCCACTGTAGCCAGGCGTCCTCAGGCTTGTCGAACAAGGCAAAGGTCTGCTGCGGCCGCGCCGGGTTGCCCATCTGCTCGCCCTCGGGCGTGGCGAAGGCAATCCCACCGTCGATGAGGGTCTCCAGCGACTCGGTGCGTACCGTGGCGCCTTTGAACAGGCCCCAATCGAAACCGAAACCGCTGCTATTCCAGAACCGGCTGCCACCGCGCACCAGTGCGGCATAGCGCGGCTCGATCAGGATGTGAATGAGCACGCGGTCGGCCGTCTGCCCCAATTCGAAGCCCGTTACCTTACCCACCGCGACCTCGCGGTAGGTCACCGGCACGCCCGGCTTGATCGACCCCCTGCGCGGCGCGCTAAGCGTCAAAGGCAGGCCGACTTCCACCCCGGTGACCTCAGGCGCGTCAGCCAAGGCGATGAAATCACGCTGCGGGCCTTTGTCCTTCACCGCCGGCTGCACTTCCAGGTACTGCCCGCCAATCAGGGTATCGAGGTTTTCGGTACGCACCAGGCCAAGGGCCGGCTTGACCACCCAGAACTGCGTGCCAGCTCGGGCGATGCGGTCTGCCGCTTCGGTGATACGTGCGCGCAGCAACACAGCCTGCAGGTCCTTGGTCAGGTCGACACTCTCGATACTGCCTACATCCAGGCCACGGAAACGGATGGGCGTGCCCGGCTTGAGGCCGTCAGCACGATCTACACGAATGGTTATCAGGGCGCCGGCACGGTTTACCGCCTCCTGGCTCTCATGCAGGCGGAACCTTGGAATATGGCGCTTGAGCGGTACGTTCGGCGTTGGTGTGTCAAAGGCGATACCACCGGCCATCAGGGTCTGCAGCGACTCACTCTTTATCTTGATGCCCGACAGGCCACCAGTGAGGGTGATGCCACTGACGTTCCAGAAGCGAGAAGAGCCATTGACCAGGTTCTCGTACTCCTTTTCGATGTGCACTCCGATCAGGATGCGACTGCTGTTGCGGGCAAACTGGTAGCTCTGCACGCTACCCACCTTGACCTGGCGATACATCACCCGGCTGCCGACCTCCAGCGAGCCCAGCGTATCGGCGAACAGCACCATGTGCAGCCCAGGCGCCTTCAGGTCCAGCGGCGGTGCCTTGGCCCTTGCTTCGAACTCGCGCTGCGGGGCGGCCCCCTTTTCACCGGGGCGGATGGCAATGTAGTTACCCTTCACCAAGGCCTCCAGGCCTGTGATACCCGCCAGGGAAATGGAAGGCTTGACCACCCAGAACTGCGTGCCATCGACGAGATAGTCCTCGGTCAGGGGGTCCAGGGTCAGTTCAGCCATTGCACTGCCGAGGTTGTCCTCCATCTTCAGGGCCTTCAGCGAACCGACTTGAATGCCTTTGTACATGACCGGGGTGCGCCCCGCCTGCAGGCCCTCATAGTCGCTCAGCTTGACCTTCACACGGATACCCGCCTGGGCGGCATCGAAGTCTTCGTACAAGCGGAACGGCAGGCTCGGGTCGGTTGGCGGGCTATCCTTGCGGTGCTCCGGCGTCGCGAAGGCGATGCCACCCGCAACGATGCTGGAGAGGGACTCGCTGCGTACCTTTACCCCCGACAGCCCGGCATCGATGCTGATGCCGCTGGCATTCCAGAAGCGCGTATGTTTGCGCACCAGGCTGGCATAAGCCGGCTCGATAAACACTTTGACCTCGACCGTGCTCTGGTCCTCTGACAGGCGATAGCTCTTTACCCGGCCAACCTGGATCTGCTTGTAGAATATAGGGCTGTCGCGGTTGAGCGAGCCCAGGCGGTCTGCTTTGAGCGTAAGGTGCAGGCCCGGTTCGCTGTCCGAAAGCGGTGGCGCCACCTTCAATGCCTTGAAGCGCTTGGTTCGCTCACCTTCACCCGGGCTGACGGCAATGTAATTACCTGACACCAAGGTCTCCAGACCCGAGATACCTGCCAGCGTGACACTGGGCTTGACCAGCCAGAAGCGGGTGCCCTTGGTCAGGTGAGGCTCTGCATCTTTGTTCATCTCGATGGTGGCGATGACACCTTGGTTTTCACCCTCGGCATCGAGCACCAGGCTTTTGACCTTGCCCACAGGCATGCCTTTGTAGATGACTTCGGTTTTGTTGGCGACGATACCCTCACCGCTCTCGAAACGAACTTCGATCTCTACACCCGCATCACGGTAGGCCTGCCAGGCCAGCCACCCTCCAATCATCAAAGCGATCAGCGGCAGAATCCAGATGGCCGACCAGTTGGAGGCGGGCCGGGTTTTAGCCGTTGGCATGTCACTCATGGTCGTCATCCGACTCCGTGTTATCCCAAATCAGTCGGGGATCGAAAGTTAAAGCAGCGAGCATCGTGAGAATCACCACAGTAGCGAAGGCGACAGCGCCCAAGTTGGCTTCGACACTGGCAATACGGCCGAAATTCACCACCGCCACCAAGATGGCGATGACGAAGATGTCCAGCATCGACCAGCGTCCTATGAACTCGATGAACCGATACATCAAAATGCGTTGCCGCGCTGACAACGGCTGGCGCCGCTGTACCGAATACAACAACAAACCGATGCCCACCAGTTTGAAGGTGGGCACCAGAATACTGGCAATGAACACCACTGCGGCAATGGGCACCATGCCATGCTTGAGCAGCGTAATGACGCCGGACATGATCGTGTCCGGGCTGCCCTGCCCCAATGTACTGACAGTCATGATCGGCAGCACGTTGGCAGGTATGTAGAGGATCGAGGCAGCGATGAGCAGCGCCCAGGTACGGACGATACTGTTGGGCCGACGCGCATGCACAATCGCGCCGCAGCGCGTACAGGCCTGCGACTTGCTCTCGGAATCCTGTCGATTCAGTTCATGACACTCATTGCAGACCACAATGCCCGCATCAATCGCCCGCATGCAGATCCTCCCCCGACAGCGCACTCCAGATCTGGTGTGGAGACATCACCACTTCAAGCCAAACCTGAATCAGCAACAGGCTGATAAAGCAAAACAACCCTAGCCCTATGGTCAGCTCGGCAAGGTCGACCAGTTTCACGATGGCGACCAGCACGCCCATGAAGTAGACCTCAAGCATGCCCCAGTCTCGCAAATGATGATAAATGCGATAAATCAGCAGCCCATAGCTACGCCCAACGTTCAGGCGGATGCTCAGGAGCACCATGAGCTGGCACATCAGCTTGAGAAATGGAACCGCCATGCTGCACAGGAACACCACGACAGCGACACCGCGCATTTCGGAGTTGTACAAGCCCAGCACGCCACTCCACACCGTGTCGTCTGACGTCTGGCCAAGCAGGTGCAACTGCATGATCGGCAGGAAGTTGGCAGGCACGAACAGCAACAGCGCGGTCAGCGCCAGTGCCAGGCTGCGGTTGACCACGTTGTGCCGGTGAGCGTACAGCTCATAACCACAGCGGGGGCACTGGGCCTTCTCATTGTGTTGCAGTTGGGGCTTGCGCATCAGCAGGTCGCATTCATGGCATGCGACCAACTCGTCCAGCGGCAACTGCTCTAGCGCTTGAGTTTCGACTGGGTTGGGCATCTCGAGGTTCTGAATAGATACGTGGGCTCTATTCTAGTGATACAGCTCGAAATGTGGGAGCCGACTTTCGAGCAACAGAGCCGGAAAGACAAAACCCCTACCTGCTCGCGCAGATAGGGGTTTTGCGAAATGAATCTTGACGATGACCTACTCTCACATGGGGAAACCCCACACTACCATCGGCGATGCATCGTTTCACTACTGAGTTCG
>NZ_JAETZZ010000022.1 GCF_022627325.1 Pseudomonas putida | reverse complement strand
TTTTGGATAAGAGGTGCGCTGGCGCATGGTGATCCTTGCGATAAGGGCGATGGTGTCCACGTATTTTTAGGTGGACACCATCGCCCTTAATGCTGGGATTCTGAAGGTGTGTTGGCTGGCCGCTTACGGAAGGCGGGAGGGACTATCTAAATTTCGAGGGAGAGTCATACAGTCGGCCGACCTACTACTACCAAGCCCAGATGAAAAAAGCGGTTCAACGTAAGGCTCGGAGCGGTACGACGGGGAGTGGTGAGAGGCTAGGGAGAGGTACAGCCAACCGAAAAATCACCAGCATGGTTGGCTTCTATCGCTGGATGGTAAACACCGGACGATTCAAGCCTCAGCAGGCAATGTGGGTTAGCACAACAAAATATGTCTCGTACGACGACCGCCATGGCTTTCGGCAGTCCCGAGAAATCATTTGTACTGATCTAACCTTTAGAAGGGTCGCCGGAATACCAATGGGCGACTACATTGAAGATGGAGGAAAGCTATACCCAATCAGTCGAGAGAGCCAAGAGGCACTGATAGCTGCATTGTTGCGACTGCAAAATCCTGAAATGCTGCTAATTCATATCGTTGCTTTGACAACAGGGATGAGAATCCAGTCTATCCTGAACCTGCGCTTTCATTGTATTCGACAAGACGTAGGCTCACCAGAGGATGAAAATCGGAATGCGCTTTACGCGATTACCATAGGAGGACTAACGAATGTGGGGGCAAAAGGGGGCAAGGAACAAAACGTACTGATGCCTGCCTGGCTGCACTATCGACTCACGATTTATTTGAACTCTAAACGGCACAAGGACAGAGTTATGAAATCACCGATCAGCAATATCAGTGACCAATACGTTTTCTTAACCAGAACAGGCAAGCCGTATTATGTAGCAGAAGAAGACAGCGAGCTTTTCGGGTATTCCAACGAGCGAGGATCCGCAATCCGCCAGTTTATCACCAAAATATTTCAAGAGCTCGCCAAGGAAAAACAAATGTTCAAATATCGGTTCCACGACCTACGCGCCACATTTGGCATGAACTTAATCGAGGACAATATGAAACTAGTAGAAAAGGGTGAGATGTCGCAACTCGCGCTGCTGGATTTGGTTAGGAGAAGACTAAACCACAGCAGCGTTGACGTATCCATGCGCTACTTGAGGTTTAGGTCTGATCATCCTCTGGTTGCCAACGCCCAATCGGAGTTTGAACTTCATCTCGAGGGCGTTATTACGACGGAAATGAGACGACATGAGGGTATTCGATCGTGATATTTATCAAGTCGACATACAGAACCTTGAACTGGATGAGTGCCAGCAGACAATCGCTGACACCCCTATCGAAGGCCTTATTTTAAAATGCACAAAGGAACGCAAAGTCGATATAGGTGCGCTTTGCTACCAAACTCGTACCAAAATTACCCGAGCATTGACCAAGAAAGTAGATCTTCATACGCTGCGTTCAGAGCGTAAAAACGCTGTGCGTGCCTGGGTCGTGCAGCAGGTTACGCTATGTTACACCCGCAACTCTGCCAACACCGTCTTCGCCAACGCTACCAAAATTACCGGAATCTTTGATTGGGCGGACTCTTGTGGCTTTGAGGATTTTCTGAAATCCCCGGAGAACTATCATCAGGCCTTGCAAGCCTATACGCAAAATTTGCTTCAGCAGATCAGTACTAAGCAAAAATCAACACTGACTGCGAGCAATCATCAGTCAATGGCGCTAAACAGTGGATTTGTTTTCTTCCCAGGTACTGCATTTAATTTCCGAGATGATCTCCCAATCATCTCTAATAAAGGGGGCAGATCTAAGCCCACCCAACCACCTTTGCAAAGTGAAATAGAAGCGTACCTTACGCCTTGTCAGTATCTATTCGACGGCCTAACTGATTTTGTACTGAAGTTCAAAAAATTCCCAGCTAGAATTCCGTTCATGTCCGAATATCTTTGGCTACTTCCAGCGGAATACCCATTTATAAGCAAAATAGTACTTTCAGAAAAGCCGAAAGTTCAATCGAACATTTGCTGGAATTATGAAAACGGCACAATACGCATGAGTCAGGAAGCAGAAAGTCTTAGCTGCCGCCCTCGATATGCTGTACTAGCCGACCTCGCAACTGCAAACACCGTATTGTACAACGCCAACAATGATAATCGGCACGACAAACGAATGAAGCTCGCTAAAATTGCACACGACTCATTTGTGCCTTTATTTGTAGCTAACAGCGGCATTAACGAACAACCCTTGAGAGACCTTCACTTCAATGAAAGCTATGAAGTGTTTGACTCCGGGGAAAAAGGATTTACCGGAATTAAGATGCGAGCCGGAGGAGGAGAGGTGAAATTCTCCATAAAAAAATCCTTCACCAAGAACTTTGACAAATTCATACAGCTGCGTAAATTTATCGACAACGGACAAAATGAAAAACATCTATTTATCGGCATGACCATTTACGAACAATCCATAGGAGGCCAGCTAGCATTAGGGGAGATTTCAAAACTTAACGACAGAATCAAACGTCTCTTGCTTCCTGACTTTAAAGGCTTGAGCTACCAGAAGCTTAGGAAATACAAAAGCAATTACTTGCTCACCCATGGCCATTCTGTCCAAGTCGTTTCGTCTCTACTGCAGAACAGTGAAAGAACTGTTCTCAAGAGCTATGCTCAAGCCAATGAAATCACCGCTATATCTGAAATTACAACAATGCTGAAGCGGTTGGTGGATCTGTTAAATGACTATTCCGGAGAAGAAACTCCAGCTGGTGACTGTGCAGACACCTCCAGTCGTTCGGAAGCGATCTCTCCGCCTCCTGACTATGAGCCAAACTGCAAGAATTTTGAAGGTTGCATATTCTGTAGCCAATTTAGAACCCATGCTACTGAGCCTGCTATTCGCAAGCTTCTGAGTATGCGCTTCGTCATTTTGGAGTATCTGAATTCCTGCACTGATAAAAGTCATTTCGACAATGTTCATGGCGCAGCTGTCGCGCAGATTGATCGTATCATTTCAGAACTTCTTGATCAGCGTCCTGACTTATCACAATTAGTTAATCAAATCCGCGCAGAGATCAGTAATGAGTTCAAGCTCTCTGATTACTGGAAGCGCTTCTACCATCGCATGGTTCAGTTGAAGGTGATGAAATGATAGCTAAACGAAATACCTCCATGATCAGCACCGCCTTCCCTCTCAAAAAGGCTCACTTGGACACCGATGCTTACTATGGCATGGCGCTATCTAGGATATGCCCGGGGCTGGTGATGTCGCGCTCAATGGAAGGATCCATCATCTCAGCGTTTGATGATGATCAGTGGTTCCTTCCTGCTTTCGCATATAGCGTCAAGGACAATCCTTATTTTGATTTTCTGCCATTTAGGCAAGAGGGAAAATTCAGCGCCGAGAACGTTATAACTTGCAAACGAATTTTCTCTATCAAAATGTTTTCTGCCAAATCTAAAACCGGCAAAACTATGCGCTTAACCACTATGCAATCAACGATGGTAGCGCTTTATCACGTAAACTCATATAGCAACGAATGCAACATTACAATTCAGGAAATATTTTCCTCCAAAAAACTTTTTGAGGAAATGCTGAAATTTATACCAACCTCTTACAACAAACAACTACTTGCCTTAGTCAGAACACTTGTCAGCATCAATAGCACAGATAGGGGATTCGCAATCGATGGCACTATACTTCCGCTTCTTACAAAAATCACTCGCGACTCTCGCAACGAAGGCAAACAGCACCCCGTAATCCCCAGCAGAATTCTCTGGGCTAAATACAAGCAGTACAAAGAATGTCTCCACGACTACCTGAAGAACAAAGATGCAATTCACGGATACATTGAAAAAACTATCGAAGATAGGTTTTTTGGGAGATGCGAGCAAACTCGCTACAAGTATGATGATGAGTATTCTAAACGTTCCTTGGAGACGAGAACAACTGACGACGAAGAAACGGTTGTCTTTTGGAAATCCATCGAGAAATACAACCTGACAAAACTCGCCAAAAAATACAACTGGAAAGTTACAATGTGCGCAATACGCTTCCTATCACTTGTACAGTATTGTGCAAAATGCTTAATTCACTTATTCACTCTCATGCGGGATAGCGAAGCTTATAACCTTCCAGTCGACTGCCTGGAATCCATTCAGGGCTGGAACGACGAAGCCCTTTACGTGTGTGGGACATCAACCAAGCTCGAAAGTGAAAAAACAGACGCTAAATGGATAACCACTGCCGACATACGTGAGCCTGTACAGGTACTTCAGTCCATTCAAAAGCTCGTAGCGTCTCACGCTGAAGATGGCACTCAAGTAAACTGGCTACTCCTAGCAGCATCAAATCTGCCATTCTCTGGAAGTCCGAAGAAAGAGGGCGTCTCTCGCACAAACCTCGACTACAAACTTCCGCCCGTCATCATCACCGAAGCAGACATCCGCGAATTGGAGACAATTGATCCCTATCGAAACTGGCGTGATGATAAAAAGTTTAAGGTAGGCCAGCCTTGGTGGGTTACCACGCACCAGTTCCGACGTTCGATTGCTGTTTTTGCTGGTCAAAGCGGGCTAATAACTCTCCCATCACTTAAACGCCTGCTCCGACATATCACTAAAGCCATGTCGACTTATTACATGAAAGGGTGTTCTGCCAAAAACTACCTATTCAGCGACATCAACCCTCAGCTAACACGTGAACTGAGGCGAGCGAAGGCAGAGGCTGACGCTGCGGTGTTCATTCGTGACGTGCTCAAATCAGCAGAACAGATGTACGGCTTCGCCGGGCGCCGGGCAATGGAAATGCGAGAGCAGTCGCCTTGGCTAGCCGGTACGGCGGAGGATACAAAGCAGCAGGTGAAGCTTGGATTGACGGCTTACCAGGAAACCCCTGCGGGAGGGTGCACCTCTCCGTTACCATGCGATAAGCGGGCACATGCGAAGATGGACACTTGTAGCACTTGTAAGAGTTTCGTAGGACAGGAGTCGAAAATGGCCGAAACGATCGAGATCATGGAGTTTGATTTGGCAGAGCTCAAGCCTGGCACCATTGAGTACCGGGCAGAGCTTCAGAATCTGGAAGATTTTAAGGCCTTCCGTGATCGGGTCATTGCGCGAGGCTAATTTCACTTTCCATCATGATAGGGAGAGAAAACATGTCAGTTGAACAAGAGCATTCGACACTGAAAGTCTACAACGACGCTGCCTACCGTATCTTCACTGATACCACGGTGGTCTTGTCCAAAGGATCTAAAATGAACATTAAGAATGTCGCGCTTGAAGCAGGTAAATCGCCTAGCAGTATCCGAAAGGACAGAGATATTTTCATCCCACTCATCCAAGATATCAAAGCGATGGCTAAGCAGATGGCTGAGCGGCAAGCTCCTGGTCAGGAGAAGGTCAAGGATGCACAGCAAAAAACCAAAAAAGCGAAAGCCGAAGCTGGGAGCTTCGAGAAGCGCTACAAAGAGTCGTTAGCCCGAGAGCTGATGTTGATCAGAGCGTTAGATGAGGCTCAGCGCGATCTTCGTCGCTATCAACAGCCGTTCAGTGAACACGACAATGTTGTGCCGTTCTCCAACCCACGAAAATGATTCTACCGAAGGACTCGGGCTCAGGTACGCCGTTGCTGGACGGATCGAGGTGCCATGCTATCGTTCAGGACTGATGAAACCTGCATCTGCGCGGTCGGCACGCGGCGGCTTATGCCACAGGTAGCCCTGCCCTTCTCTGCACGCATTTCGACAATAGTCAGCGGGCAGCGACACCCTGACGCCATTGGAGAAATGCCATGCGCGTTTCTGTAGCCGCGCCTCACCGAACCGTCGGTGGCCGTCATGGATCGGAAGGCCAGAATATGGGCCTCAAATCCCAGCTTCGGACACACAAATATTTAATCCAGAGTAGAATTAAGTTGATTGTGTACCGCGTTCTGCGATCGGAATGCGGGTACCCACACTAGTAAGTGGGTGCCCAAGTGGCCATCCTGCGTAGATCCACCACATGAGGAGTGCAAGGATCCGCTATGCCCAGATACCTCAGCAACAGCGCAATACGTCTATTGAAAGCCAGCCAAGAATCCTTAGCCTTACGCGCTCCGCTTGTTGCGAAATCTAGTTTCGTAACGATCAGAGGCCAGCTTTACTAACGGAAGCTGTGATACAAGGTCTACTGCCAACCTCACCAGGACATGCTAATCATGAAAGAGCTACGGACAGCTGCTGAAGTCCTTGGGCGTCTCAGCCATAACCAGGACGCATTGCGTGCCGCAGTCGAAGAGTTGGCCAAATGGGTTGGCGATAGGGGCGCAGCTACGGTTGTGGACAACGTCAATGGGGCACTTGCCACCCTGGACGACAATATTGATGCCGTGCGGCAGGGCATCGCGGTACTGGTAGCGGCGAGCGTAAAACCTTAGGCGGGCTCCTGCCCGAACAACCGATGCAGTACTGAAGCTGAAGGATGCAGATGGGGTGGGAGACTATTTGGAATTATGCTCGGCAATAATTATGTCCCAGCGATAATTTTCTAACCGTAAGCTCTAGCTCACCAAGGGAGGCCATCACGAAAAACTACCACCGCGGCTGGGGAAGTGAGGAGGATGTGGAGCAGCCACCCCCTAAGGGGTTTAGAAGTTACCGCTGTGGGAGCGAGCGACGATGCTTGCACACCGTCTCCCAACGACCCAGGCGGAAACGCTCGTATTGCCGTACAGGCACTACCTTCTCACGATTGCTCATGATCAGTTTCTCCATCCGTCCTCAGCGGGCTGCTGAGCGCCTTCACACTCCGTATGCGAAGCAGTGCACGTTGAATGCGCGGCGGTACTAGAGATCCTTGGGGGTAGCTGCGAAAGCAATACTAGCAAGGCCTGATGCTGTTGAGAAGGCAATTGGCCATCTCCGACAAAGCATCCGCCCTAGACTTTAGTAGTCCCAACGTGGCGTCAAAGGCTGATGGGATAAGACCACGGAGTCAGGCCATCATCAGGTTGTAGTGCTCTTCGAAATCTGTAGCGACAAAGATTTTTTTGAACTGCTCTAGGAATTGCCTAGGGTCAATGCCGCCAAATTCACCCAGATTGACGGGGTCAGAGTGAGATTCGCGGTTGATGTACCGGTAGAGAGCTCGGAACTCGGGGTTCGCATCGGACAGGTCATCGATCACCTTCCAGAGCTTTTCCTTCCGCTGCACGAAGCCGAAGTAGTATTCCAATATGTTTCTCATCATGTTTGGGATGAGAGCTGGGGAAGCTTTCCCTTCTAGGGCGTCCTTCATGGTGTGCCAGAAGGCATGGTAGTCATTCCGAATGTCCCCCCTTTGAAGTGGCTGGATGGTACTGTAATCGGCCTTGGAAACCTTGAACAAGGTCATTTCGTTATCTCGCCGGTCGTCCTCTATCAGCTTGATCAGCTCATGGTAGAAGAACAGGTTATGGGTCATGACGATGACCTGCTTGAAGCGATTGGCCGGCAGAAGTACTTGCTTGCGGATGAGCGCGGCGACATCGTATACGTAATTGTGGGACAGGCTGGAAATTGGATCGTCGATCACGACAATACGCTGGCTTTTGAGCTTTTTCGACGCTGAATCCAGCTCTCCGTTGCACACCTCAAGGAAGTAGAGGAACGAGATCAGTGTCTTTTCCCCCTCACTGAGCGTGTCGAAAACCTTCTCCCTCGCCCCCGCCCTCTCCAGTCGGTAATGAGGGATAGGCCCCTCCTCTTTTACCAATTTGAAGCCTTGCAACCCCAACAGTCCCAGCCAACGATTGATGTTCTCGACAGCCTGATCAACGTTGGTGGTTTGCGAGGTGTACTCAGCTTTCTTCTTACGAAGCTCGACGATTTCGTCACGCATGGCTTGCACGCTTTCGCGCTTCTTGTTGCGAAGCTCTCTGAACTCCTCAATTTTTGGCAGCGTGTCTCGCATCAGCTCATCGCAAGCGTCTCGATAGCAGTACCAAAAACGCTCGGTGATCATTGCTAGGTGCCGACCCTTCTCACGAAGCTTGTCGTTGAAAGCGTTGATACGAACCTGCTCCACCTCAATCAGCTGATTGATGCCTCCGATCAGTTCGTCGCTTGAGGAGAGCGTGACCACGATGGATGGGTTCGTAACCTTGTTATCGAGCAAGGAGAGGTTATTGATCAGTAGCGCTTTGAGGTCGGCAGTCAGCTGAGCCAGTTTTGGAGTGGGGTACTCTGCGCCATCAATTTGGGCGACCAGTGTCTGCATTCCGGAACTGTACTGCAACCGTAGCTTTTGCAGCCGGCCGAGCCGTTCCTCATAGGTCTTGTCAAACACCTTTTTGATGTCGTCGTAGAAATCTTTGGGCAGGCTTTGCTGGCAGAGCGGGCATTGCTCGGCGTTTAGTTCGAGGTAGCCGAAAGATTGCTTCACCCAGTCGGAGTTACCCAAGGCAAGTATCAGGCCTGAGAGGTAGGACTCGTCCGAAGCGATGATCTGCTCCTGGAGCAGTGGATCCTGCTCGACCACATTCGCCCAGAAGGAAACGCTCTGGATGGAGGGGATGGGCTGGTCATTAGCCTTGACCAGCTCATTCGCCTCATTTGCTAGTAACTCAAAGGTGTCTGGGGTCTCCGAAAACGCCAGACTAGTGACCTTATCAAGCATGCGATCCTTGGTGTGGACGCCCTGCAGACAGTAGGCGAGCGCCGTCGACTCTACCTGCTTACGCAGGGCCCAGATTCCGTCCTTAAAGGATTGCTCCAAGGCCTCTTGCGCGGCTTTGGACTCCTTCCCTACCGTCATTTCTGCTTGGTAGTCGGCTTCCAATGCTTGAATCGCGGCCTCAGCCTCCCTGAGTAATTTCTCAGCCTCAACGTTGTCTTCGTTGAGAGTGAATACACCTGGCTGACTACCCCCATGAAAATTCTTCTCGATGAAGACTTGGTTGTAAACGCAGATATCAGGCTCTACGGCTTGCTCTGAAATGCTGCAGCGACCGAACGACGGATGATCCAGGGTCTGCAGATAGTTACCGATCGTTGATTTCCCCGCCCCATTTTGGCCGTAGATGAGGTTTATCTTCTTCAGTGGCCCAAGCACCACTGGAGCGACTGGGGAGTAGCTGGAGACATCACACAACGACACGTTTAGCAGCATGAGGGCAGTCCTTGGCAACCGGCCGATCTGGTTTGGATCAATGATATGGAGCTATCCGCTGATGTTAATAGCACTATAGTGGCAACGGAAGGGCTGCCCGCACTCCCCGCCCACCTCGGTGGCAAGCAATTTCCCAAAGGAGTACATTTGTGCTCTTGGCCGTATCAAGCTTTTGCCCGAGCCCCACAATTTTAGAAGATCAAGCCGGCCTCTTCGAGTCCAGATTGGCGATAGGTACATAACCTGCGCTCAGCGTACACGAGGCATCTAAAGGCTGATGCAAGGGTCAGAATGACATTCTCCTGGTATTCGAGATCGATAGCACTTGCATACCCGCCCTCGGCAAACCAGATCGTCATAGCAAGCGACAACGTTCTCCAGGCCCGTATCCGAGCGTGTCATCAGCACTTTCATCTCATGGTCGGACGCTTGCAGCAACTGAGTCAGCTCAGCGACTTTCATGCGCACCTCATACTCGATAAACAGCCGGCGTAGATGCTCAGCTCAACCCATGCCACGGCATGGCATGCTGATCTCAGCATAGAAGGCCTCCCCATCACATAGCCGGCTCTTCGAGCGCGGAGCTGCGACATAAGGCTAACTGCATTGCTAGCTAATTCAGTGGAGGGGTTGAAGCTTTTGTATGAGAGCTCGCCGGCTTTCCACCAAAATTTGCCGATTCCGGTGGTCAAAACGATGTAAATGGAGTTCCGAAGCGTTGCCTCTGCAGCGCTGGGCAAGGGGTAAAGAACACCGCAAACTTTGGAGCTCCACGGGAGAGCTGATGAGCTGGTCGATCAGGTGGGGTCTGTATTGTACGGTGTCCGGCATGCTCGGCTTCCTACTGGCCAGTGGCCTCTATCAGAGGGTTGACATCAGTATCAACCGCCGTAGGATGGAGAATGGTTGGCACTGAGCTCCAATGAGCGAAAGCTTACGACTCCTTGCGTAGACCACGAAACACCCGCCCCGGCCTCGAGCCGGGGTTTTCGTTTCTGGATCACACGAACCGTTCTATCCCCTACATCCAAGCGGCCATCACATATCGACTGCTCCTTGTCGACATAAAGGCTCCATTCCTTAGACGCTGCCGTAATACTGGGGTTGGTTTGCGATGAACCACCCTTTAAGTGTCACCCACCCTCCCCGTGCACCAAATCCGCTCCTGGTGCCGACAATCCATAATTGCGCCGTTAGGCCAGAGCCGAGGATCATTTCCTCAGAGACTTCTCGTCGCGTCGGCTCACTCCGTAATAGGATTTGCCGTCCTTTGCCATGCGCCAAGGATCAGAAAATTGACGAGGGTGAGGGAGCTCAGAGTTAGCATCACTTGCGAGCTGCCGGCGTACAGCTGCACGGTAGCTACAGTGCCATGCTTGCTTGTCGGAGCGCTCGCTTGTGGCTGAGGTAATGCCTCGTATCGGAGTTTTGCGTCGGCTTCTGCTCATATTGGGATCACGACTGGTGCAGCACGTTCGTACGTGCTTGCCCTGCCCTGCAGAACATTTGAGGTTAACACGACTATGGAGAATCGAATACGCCAGTGCCCCTGGACTGGGATAGCGCGGGCTTTTTTGCATTCCTAGTGGCTAAGTTTTCTTGGCCCGCCAAGCGCGTGCAGTTGGTAGTCAGTGACCGCCGGGAAGCTGTGTTCGGCTGACAACCGTAGGCACTCAAGCTCAGCGCCACTGACACCGCCGGCGTGGGCTTGGTGATACCTCTTCATAGCCTCCACGGCATCCGAATACATCGGATGATGAAGAGGCAATACGCCGCTGAGAACCTTCTCCACCACATTCACTCCGAGGATCTGTGTAAGGGGCGTTCGGTGTCGATGATTACGCTCGATTCTCTTGAAAGCCGCGATCATGGAGGCCAGCTGGGTACCAGCTCAACGTCGTCCGATTACCTATCTCTCATTTAATGTACCGACTCACCTAAGGCCCCGGCTTTATAAACCTGGTAGTCGATGACTGTGTGATAGAGATGGTCTGCCTCAACACGCAGGCGTTCAATCTCAGCTGCAGGTCGCTTGCGCTCCAACGCGTCGTTGTAGGCTCGAATCGCTTCGAGAGCTTGCCTTAGCAGCGGCTCACCTGCTTCTGTCATGCCCAAAAGGGTTCGCTTCAATTCAGACACCTTAGGAATTCGTCGAGCTGTCTAAAGTGCACGCGATGTTGAGACTCGCCGCAGCAGCAGCCCCGAGGCGTTATACGCCGCCGTCGCGAAGCTTGTCATATGGTTCGGTGATCGAGGAACAGTCACGGTGGTAAATAACATCAACAGAGCGCCTTCCACTCTGTACGATAATATCGATGCAGTGCGCAATAGCTCCGTTGAGTGGGTAGCCGCCAGCGTGTAGTACTAGACGGACGACCTGCCGCTCCTCGAGCCGCACGACATCGAGCTCTAGCCTCTTCGTGAAGCATCGATTGGATCATTTCTCATACATCGCCCCTCAGATTGATTCCCGTCGCCTGATTGGCCATTTATTAGACAGCGGATGACAGAAGCGCAGGCATACACTGTATTTATGTACAGTTAACTAGCTAATCATTTCTTCTCATAGCTAGACCGAATGACGGCATTTTGCTAGCGTCCCCCGACACGATCCATTCACTCCAGAGTACTAGACGTCTTATGGAGGGGCAGGTCTGGAATGGACTAAACCTGATGAAGCGAGGCAGGCAAGCTTTGATTAACACATCAGTGGGCGCATTTAACGGAACCAGTTGGGAAGCGTTGATGCAGCTCGTTTTAAAGGCAAAATACGGCTCCGAAGGATATCAGCATGTGCCCGCTACGCCGGGTGACTTTGGCATTGAAGGTTTTACCCGAACTACCGGCCTAGCGTTTCAGTGCTATTGTCCGGACTTCCATTACGAGCGTAAAGAACTCTATGAGAAGCAGCGGGACAAGATGACCCAAGATCTCAAGAAGCTCAAAGATAACGAAAAGAGCCTGTCCACCATTCTAGGCGGAACGCGGATCAAGAGCTGGTACCTGATAACCCCGGACGTTATCCATAACAAGATTCTGTCACACGCAGTAGAAAAGCAGACCGAAGTCCGAGAGTGGAAACTGCCCCACCTTCATGAAGACTTCACTGTTTACGTGCATGATGCCGGTTATTACCTGCAAGAGATCAATCAGCAAAAGAAATTCGAAGGCTTGCCCATTTCCTTGGGCCAAGACCTGCATGAAATACCCAAAGTCAATGAAGGCAACACTGAGTACGACGACAATTTGGAACGCAAGACCAACCTGCGTATGGCTGAGAGAGGCGCTTTGGCGGCAGCAGGTTTATTAAAGGTCACGAAGAAGTCTTTCCTGGATCATGACAGCTACTTCCAGAATCTGTACGACTCACACCCTCAAACGTACTTTCAACTGGCCAGGGCTTTACATGGGTTTGAGAACAACATTGAAGAGTGGAAGTTTACAATCACTGGCGACCCTGATCAGTTGGTTGAGAAGGTCAAAACCAAGTTGCAGGAGCGCTTGGTCGGCGATGAGCTTTTGAGCATCGATGCAACCACTGCCGACGAGATCATCCGAAGGACAATGGCTCGCTGGCTGGCCGTCTGCCAAATGGACTTCTACTAATGGCCACGCTTAAATTCACCTCACGGCCCAGCCCAGTACTGACGGAATTGCGGCCCATCTACAAGATATGCCAAGCCCTTTTGATCATGCACCTGACCGGGCGTGGCGACAAATGTAGCTTGGTAAAACTGCACCTCATGAACTGGGCGATAAAAACGCCACCCCGTGTCGAAACGATGAAGCTTGCTGCCGACCTCGGACAGATCACGCTACCGGTCTGGGGATTCGACCCAGCCCTTTCCATAGCGCTCAACCTCGCTTACAGCGATCAGCTGATCGAACCTACTACCACGGGCTTTGAACTGTCTATCAAAGGCAAACAGCTTGTGAAAACGATCATGAACGACAAGAGCGTCATGGTTGAGGAAAAAACAGCGCTACTTAAAATCGGCAAGAAAATTACGGAAGATATGGTTAAGACCGTATCCAAGGAATGGGAATAACCGTGTTCATCAAATCGATCAAGATCTCAATTGATACCAACGAAGGCCCGTTTGGCTTTCTGACCTATTTCAAGCGCAACCTGAACATCATTCGCGGGCGTAACTCAGCCGGTAAAAGTACCATTGTACATAGCATCCTCTATGCACTGGGCATGGAGCAGCTACTCGGTGCCCAGAACGACAAAGCCCTGACCTACGTCTTGAAAGACTATGTCGAGTATGGCGGGCGAAAGTGCTTCATCACCCGCTCTCTCGTCATGATGGAGCTAGAGTCGAACGGTAAAACCATTACCGTGACTCGCAAAATCAGGGAAGACGAGGTCGATCCGCGACTTGTCGAGATCCAAGAGTGCGCGGTGCTGACCAAAGGCGAACAGGCCGAACCGCTCTACCGCTACCTGCACGACGGTGGCAGCGCACAGATCGAGGAAGGCTACTACAGCTACCTGGAAAAATTCCTCGGCCTTGACCTGCCTCAGGTACCGCACAAGAGTGGCACACAGACAAAGCTCTATCTGCAGTACGTCTTTGCTGCGCTGGCCATTGAGCAGAAACGGGGGTGGACGGATTACATTGCCAACCTGCCCTATTTTGGCGTCCGTGACGCCCGCATCAAAATTGTGGACTACCTCGTCGGCACCAACGTATTCGAACTGGATGCGAAACGCGCGAGGCTTGACCACGAATCTGTCCAGCTCAACTCTGCCTGGCTTGACATAACCAAGGCGCTTTCAAATGATGCGATGAAAAACTCGATCCAAGTAGTGAGCCTACCCACGGCGCCTACGGCGGTGTTCCACGCCAGTGAAGTGAGCTACCTCAAGCGTACCGCTCAAGGCCCAATGAGCCTGGATGAGTATAAAAACAGCCAATTCCAAGCTCTGCTGAGACTTCAGCAAGAAGAAACGAAATGGAAGGATGCAACTCCTGAAGCCACGCTCAAGCAGATTGAGGCGGAGACCGAAAGGCTGCTGAGATTGACCGCTGCGTATGAGGCGACTCTGGGCGAACTCACCCTGCACCGGGCTTCACGCAGCGCTAACACTGTTCACCTGAAGCAGGCCCAAGACGAACTCATTAAAAACAAAGCTGCGCAAAAGCTCATCAACTTCGGCGCATCGTTGGATCTGAGCATAGCCAAGGATGTCTGCCCGGCGTGCCACCAGGATGTAGGTCACTCCCTGACTGACCTCCATGAGCACACGCCCCATATGGACATCAAGACCAACATTGACTACCTGCAGTCACAGATCCGAATGCTGGAGCGCGACAGTGCCTCCATCGCCTTATCCATGAGAGAAACCACTGTCACCAGTGAGGATCTGACACGGCGCATCTCCGAATCCAAATCCAGGCTGCGCGCGCTGAGAACCGACATTACGACGACCTCAACAGTCTCGAAAGCTAATCTACGTCAGCAGCTACAAATGGAGATGGACATCGAGGAGGCCTCGATGTTTTCTCAGCGCAACCGGGAGCGCCTGGAAAAGCTGGAAGCCCTCGCCATTGAGGTCGATCTAAACCAGAAAGCCCGTGCCGACCTGCCCAAAGAACATTACTCCGAGATAGACCAGAAAAAATACGATCTGTTTGCGAAGCTGTTCAGATCCAACGTAGGCGCATTCGACTACCACAGCGCACCTGTCAAAGACATCATCTTCAATACAGATAATCTCTTGCCAGAACTGGCCAAGATAGAACTCAGAGAGATTTATCAAAAAGATTTCAGCGAGATCAAACAAGCCTCCGAAGAGCGTTCGTCACGAGACAGCAGCAACATCGCCCAGGAATCGAGCGCAAGCGACTTTGTCCGCCTGATATGGAGTTACATCTTCACCTTGTACGAAACCTCTTCGCACCCAACGGTAAACGGTAACCACCCAGGCTTTCTTCTCCTGGATGAACCTGGGCAACATTCTATGGCTACTAAAAGCCAACAAGCGCTATTCATGAAGCTGGCGGCAGCAAAGGGCCTTCAGAGTATCGTTGCCGCATCTTTCGATGACAGCGAATCGACTTACCGCGAATCAACCCATAACGTAGATTTCAAACTGATTAAGCTGGGGGACAAAGCCATTACTCCAGGAGGCGATAATAATCCTATTGGTGAATGAGGCTGATCAAACCTCGCCTTTCGTTTATTAGCCAACTGCTTCGGTTAGAGGCTAGCTCTATTGCCATGCGGAATTTCCAGTATGCGGCCTAAACTTCTCTCAGAGGAAGCCGCTCAGCGCCGGCTCCTTGGTAAGCCGGCATGTGCTCGATGAGTTTGTTTCATCACGCTATAGCATCAATATGTCACCACTTCACCATAGTAGGGAATGAGCATGAGTTACAAAGCTGAAGTCTTCAACGTCATGATCGCGTCCCCTGGCGACGTCAAAGCCGAGAGGGCCCAAGTCAGGGAAGTCATTCACGAATGGAATGCAGTTCATTCCAGATCTCGAAAAATTGTCCTTCTCCCTACAGGCTGGGAAACTCATTCAGCACCTGAAATGGGAGCGGCTCCTCAGGCAATCATCAACAAACAGATTTTAGATAAATGCGATCTGCTAGTGGGTGTTTTCTGGACTCGTGTAGGAACCGCCACAACTGAATTCGCCAGTGGAACTGTCGAGGAAATTGAGAAACATGTCGAAAGTGGTCGACCGGCAATGCTGTACTTTTCCAACCAGCCTGCCGCTCTCGACACTGTTGACCCTGATCAATACAAACAGCTCAAAGCTTTTAAGTCCTCTTGCCAACAGCGGAGTCTGTATGAGGGCTACGAAGATCTCACAGAGTTTCGAAACAAGTTTACTCGTCAACTGCAAATCATAATCAACGACAACCCGATATTTAGAAACGCTAACGAAGACACCGCAGAAACTTCTACACATGAGACAAAAATACCAACCCTTAGCTCTGAAGCTAAGATAATTTTGAAAGAGGCTTGCATCGACAGCCAGGGTTCAATTCTGTACGTTCGCCACCTTAACGGAACAGATATACAAACAAACGGCAAAAACCTTATTAGCACCCAGAACCCAAGGGAGGTGGCCAAATGGGAAAGCGCGCTGAGCGAACTTCTGGAAGTGGGCTTTTTAGTCAAACGCGGAACTAAGGGTGTCACCCATCAAGTAACCAACGAGGGTTATACTTTCGCCGACACCCTTCCAACTGCATAAGGTCGAAAAATAAGTCCATCAGGGTCGCAACAACCCTGATGATTGAATTGCTTAACAATTGGAATTTCATAAAGCAGAACGGTTCACGCCAGCGCATCCTCACCTGCTGGAGAGGATCGCAACCCTCGCGCAGCCTCGTCAGGACGATGATCCTCTCGTTCTTGATCTGATGCGTCCGGCTCTTCATTCAAACCATAAAAGCTGTCGAAATTTGCCTCTAATCGCCCCTGGAGCTCCAGCGACTTTTCGCTGGGGTCTGACGTGGGACATGTCATTTTACAGGCAAACGGAAATGAGTCGTCGATCGTAGTGCCTTCCCCTTTTCTGATGTCAGAACCCGATCCGTATTGTAATTCTACGTAGAGCGTGCCACTCACCTCAAGGTAAACAGTCTTGCAATCGATCGCCGTGACCTCAGCATCTTCGATATAAATATCGTCTACAAACTGATGAGTGGAAAGCTCATCCATACCGGGAACTGCATTCATGACGATCTCTTGAAATGCTGCCGTGCCTATCGCTTCGTTCAGCTCGCTGGCAATCTCATCTCGGCACCGCTTAATGGTCTCGAAAAACTCGGCAAATGTCTCGGTCGTTTCAGCGACAAGGCGGTCAATATCTGCAGGAGACAGATTGAAAACATCTTCCTCAATGTGAGTATATTTACTAAGCGCATCAATGGTAGCCTTCAGCCGCTTGTTCATCGACTTGAGGTCAATATGTAGCTTCTCCCGAACAAATTTCTCTGCCAAACCTCCGTGAACAGCGAAAGACGCTCTCTCAGACCGGGCGAGTTTACCCACCTCGCCAGTAACGTTCTTGTACCAAGAGCATTTGACTACCTGATCGTCGGGAGCCAAACGTTTGAGAAAGTGTCGGCTCAGCTCACGCATCGCGTAGGCAAAATTGTTGAAACGAAGCCTATTTTCCGTGTCTCGCAGGTTCCGCACTGCGGCTTCATACAGCTTCAATTCGAAGTCGCTATCCTTCACCAACTGGGTAATTCGATTATCCATTTTCCCCTCGGAACGCCTAGCTTGGCGATTTGCACTATTCTTTAGTAAAGTCAATTTCGGATATCAACGGAGATTAGCTTCCACACGTCAACACCGGATATCTAAATAGTGAATTAACTCAACCAGCTGCCCGGATACATATAGCCAATAGTCAATGGCGGTCTGATACAGGCGCTTGCAAGAGAGGATGATCGTTCTCACCACTTGCCGCTCTTTAACCATAGCTGGGCGACAAGTACGAATCGCCCACAGCGCCTCTAGTAACAGAAGCTCAATCTTTACTCTACACAGGCATTCGATCACGAATTAGCCGCAGCCATGCGCTCTGATTGCTGAATGGCCGACTTGGGCAGAGTCATGCGAAGGCTTTCACGATACTGCTCCGCCGGCGCCTCATGGGTGACCTCGACGACAGCATCATAATTTTCTCTAATGACCTTCTCGATCTCAGCAATCTCGGCTCGGAAGAATTCTTTCCGCCCGTTGACCTTGTTGAGCCGACCAGATGCAAAATGCTCGTGGAGTTTCGCTTCTAATGCGGGAGCGTTGTTCGAGAAAACCATCGCATGCACGTCGAACCAGAACGGTACCGACGCGTCACCCAGCTCGTCGACTCGATCCATAGGCTCAAGGCGACGAGTCATGCCGATCTTGTAAATGCCTTCCCCGAATGCACCCAGGTTAGAGATCACATACACGTACCCTGCTTTGGCATTCTGCTCGCGATAATCAATGAGCTTCTCTTCGCTCTCAAGCTCGGCTCGACCGGCCTCAACCTCGGCCAGCTTCACCAGCAACGCTGAACGCTCCTCATCAGTTCGCACTTGCTCAAGGCGAGCCTGGAGATCACGCATAGCGGTCGTGAAGTGTTTCCGCTCCTTGGCAATTTTCTCCCGCGCCGCACGAATTTCCTGCTCGAGCTTTTGCTGCTCCCGCAGCTCTTCCCGGGCGCGTTTCGCCTCTTCCTTTTCCTCTTGCTTCTTGATCTGGAATTCATGAGCAAGGTGAAGCTCATCAAGCTTGAGATCGAGATAGATGCCGGATATCTCTACGCTCATGATCTTGCCCAGTCGATTGCAGGCTTCATACGATTTGAGGATTCGTTTCTCGCCGAGCTCGACGTTGTCGAATTTCACGCTGGCTACGCATGCATCGGCCTCGTTGTTGAACGAGCGGATCACCAGCTTGATCATGTCGTTGACCAGCTTGCGGCCTTGCGCCTGGCTGTTGTTCACCGTCCAGTTCATGTTGCCGGTGGCTGCCTGCCCATTTTTGATCAGGACTTTTTGACGATCACGAACGTGATCCAGTCGAGCCTTGTACTCCAGGCTGGTTGTCAGCTTGAACTTAGGCTCATAGAGGGCGAAGCTTTCCAGGAGCACTGTCTCTTCCCAGACGAGTATCTGCCCCTGCAGATCAGTCGAGCGCTGTGCGAGTGCAGCCAACTCTCTCTCTGAGCGTTGGGTTTGCTCGCGTACATCCGCTAGCCTCGCTTGCTCTTGCTCAATCAGCTTCTGGATATTCACTACGTCCATGGCGCCGATTTTCGTGACGAGCTCTTGCAGCTGAGAATGCTGCACTTGAAGTTCCGCAAGCTGGGCCTCAAGAGCTTCTGCACGCTGTCGGTGAGCTGGGCCTTTCAGATAGTCACTAAACGACATGGGTTCCTTCCTCGTTTTGAGTCGAATGCATAGACCGGAGAAGCACGAGGTAGGTATCGGAACGCCCTACAATAATTTGCCGTGTAAAATCCCACGGCACTAGCTCAATGCGTCTCTTCCCTGCTACGAATGAGCGTAACCGGAGTGGAATCAGAAAGCCATCATGAAGGTAGCTGGGGTGGAGGGCTCTACGAGCGTTCTGTGGTGCTCATATCAAGCTGGTGCCCTGCTGTACCCGGAGAAGATCTGCGTCACCGCCAAGGTTATCGGAGGGGGTATGCCCGACTACGAATTCCGAGGCTCCATGACACCTCTGGAATTCAAAGAAGGGAGTTACAGACAGCATTCCTGCGAGTCGCCCACTGGAGGTGGCATGACATCAATCACGCCCGGGCGTAACTGGTGATGGGATGGTGGGCCAAGGAGCATCACTGCTCCAGGTTTCTTCAAGGATCGTTCTGAACACGTCACTGAGCCCAGGGTAACTCCCCGCCCCTTGTAGTTCTTTGACGAGCGAGCGCAGATCCTCAGCCTCTTGGGCTGTCAGGATCAAGTCGCAGTAATGCAGCCCATCTGTAGCTTTTGTGAGCTGTGCCTTATGGTCTTCGCGCATGAAAAACCCTCTATGTGCTCAGGCTTCGGCCCGTTTGCCAGCGAAGCTGAAGAGTATGCAAACCGATCTACGATGGCTCAAGCAGCCAGGCGCGGCTCTGGAAGCCCACCTCTTTTGCGGCATAGCCTGAGTAGAGCATTCCACCCGATCCCATCTCAAAAAAAATTGGTGCGGCTCTGAAATTGAGTACAAAAGCAAAGCTAGCCGGCCTGAAGGCCGGAGAAAGCGACTTTATATCGAGGCTCCAAAACCATAGTCAGTCAATCAAGGAGCGAGGAGAAGATTACTGATCAAAAAGTAGCCAGTAATCGTCGGGGTAACTGAAGGCCAGCGATGGGTTGGAAGCAGTAGGAGCAGCGCCGGATACGGTGAGGGAGCCCTAGCACACTGCTTTTTGTTGATTACAAAATATATACTCCGTCTCGCAAAAAAAATTTCAAGGGGGTGTTTTGAAATTATTTTTGTGAGTCCTTTTCTAATCCCCTGTCACCTACACAAAAATGCCTGCTCTGCTGGGATAACCAGCTCTAGCCCGCACACGACGAGCCATCGCTCATATCCCGCCTTGGCGGGCTCAAAAGGCTCTGAACTGATGGCGGTTTCGAAACCGGCATCGAGTCAGTACGTCCATCCGCTTGAAGAGCATGGAGTCATTGATCGTCTGGAGCCTCTTCTATCCGCCCTACCGAAAGCAGACTCGCGATCTTGCATAGCCAGCGGGCTACGCATGTGGTGCCGTTACTGATGGGCTTAGCAGATAAGACCTCGTTCTCAAGCCATAAAAAAACCTCCGAAAGCGGAGGTTTCTTCAGCCCTTACGACTTACTTAGAGAGCCAGCTTTCTACTTCATCAGAACCGTATTCAGCTTTCCAGGATTTCAACTTCGAGTGGTTGCCACCTTTGGTCTCAATAACTTCGCCCGTGTGGGGGTTTTTATATTGCTTGACCTGGCGAGCGCGACGCGGAGCTTTCTCAACCACTGCAGGCGCAGCACGGCGACCAGATTGCGGATCCAGTAGGTTGATGATGTCACGCAAGCTGAAGCCGTACTTGGCCAGCAAATCACGCAATTTGGTCTCAAACTCGATTTCTTTTTGAAGCTCACTGCTGCCTTTCATAGCTTCCAGCTCAGCCAACTGGGCTGCCAATTTTTGCTCAAGCTGACGAAATTCGGCCAATCGCGACATGTGCATCACTCCGTAATGTATAGTTGGTCTTAAGAGAATCCTAACGCAGGTTAAGTTCAAACCCAAATGAAAATCAGGGCCACCAGTCATCGTCTTGCTTACTGCTGCTCCAGTAGCCGTATTCTGAGCTCGGCAAGTCCACGGATAGGTCAATAACTTTCAGAATATCTACTTTTAATGGATCAAGCATCTCGACTTGTTGTGTAGCCCAGCTAACCCACATTGCCAACGCCATTTGAGTTGCCTCGTCCGGAGGCGAACCTTGAACCGTGGCCTGGATGAACGCTCGCAGCCGCTGAGCGCGCTCCCAGCTTTCTATATTTTTCATCAAATTCTGGCGCAGCGTGTCCAAGCGACGCTGCTGGTCAATTCCCTCTTTGCGCACCCGCTCCTCTTCGGCCCATCGGCGGCGACTAGCCTCATCGGATGATCGTTGGACTTTCACAGAAGCGGCAATACGAACGAAACCCGTGAGTATCTGACCAAGCTTCGACTCAAGGTTTCCTGTCTTGCTGTCAGTCCAAGTTTTTTGAATGAGAACCTCAGATCGTGCATCGACGATGAGGGAAAATACGCCAGTGGGCTCCCACCCAAAGCGAGCCGCTCTCATCGCGGTAACGTCAGGCCTCCATTGCTGCCCAGGCTTGAACGGTTTCGGAGGAGGCGGTGGAATATCGAAGCGTTTTATCCGCTCCTGGATCGTGATCAGTAGCTCCTCCCCGTCGACTTGCACGAAGCTACCGTTACTACCAATACCCCAGATGTACCCCGACGACTCACAAGCTTTGATCAAGCTGTCGTAGAGAAGCGCGCAGCGATCCACCTCATTCCGGGATATATGCGAGTTCAATACCTTTGTTTTGTCGAATACCAGTGCACTGTTGAGCTCTTTGGCCTTCCTCGCTGCACCAAGCCATTTTTTTACCAACTGATGGGGGTCAGATAACTCCATTGGCACGCTCAACATCTTAGGGTCTTTGACCACATTCTCTGGCTTCAGCCTGGCAGCCTTCTCGACATTCAGAACATGAAACGTGATAGGTGTGGTGGAGGCTGGGGGCTTTGGACGACGCGGGCGTTTTGGGGCTGGCTTGGCCCAGTGACCCCGGGTAGGCAACGTGATCCCCGCTCTGCGGCAGGCCTTCGACAAGCCCACATCTGAGACACCTATTTCCTTTGCGATGATGAGAACAGGTCGCTCCCACACCATTTCAAATAGCTGTTGAGGTGTGAAGGTCTTTTCGACGTACATTACTCATCCTTTGTGGCATCCAAAGCGTTGTACCAGTCAGCGTAAGGCGTAAGCTCTATTCGACAACCATTGTAGTCAGGGCTGCCGTCGTCCTACCAAACGGCCCCCCGCTCGCCCAGACCCACTTTGGCAGCATTCACTCGCGCACGCGCAGATTTGAGCATGCTCAACTCGTCAGCGCGCTTGGCCTTTTTGACATCTCGTCGAGCATCCATCAGGGCATGCACAAGGCGTTGCCGCTCGCATTCACTCAATGAAGGATTCGCGCAGCGCCAGAGCTGGCCTTTGACAACAAAATAGCGTCCGTCTGGTGTCGTTGGATGCATAGCGCAGATCTCGTGAGCGATACATCAGAGACACTAGAGATGACTCATTTTGGCTGCATATAGGGGGGAGATCGATCGCCACATGACCTGAACTGTCATTCGTGCAGGCAGCGCAACCTGCCGGCTGCATGCACGAGACGGAACAAGCCAGCGTTCACTAGCGCCACGATGCACATTTTTAATCCAACCTCTTCCTGTCACTGGAGCCACCAATCACCCTACCCTGCGTGTTTTCCGGCGCACCTTCGACACAGGGTATTATCGATGTCTGATCACTAAGAGACACAGGCAGCGTATGACTGATCATAACCGGCACGACGCACCATCAGGCGCTTTGACGGCGCGAGACGTCTGCCAAGTGTTGCGAGAGGCGGTGTTCGGTCGCCGGACAATGACCAAGATTGGCAGCCAGTCCTGGGAGCAGCTGTACGCCTGTCATTTCGAGGTCGATGTAGAGGGATGGCGGATCACGATCTACAACGACTGTGATGAGCTGGACTACTGCGAGCGGTGCGTTAGCCCAGATGGACAGCGCTGGGATTTCGATCCTGGCGACCGGACAGATCCGGTCGCCCTGTTATCGACATGGGAGCATCAGAGCCTGGAGCGCTTGTTGAAAGCCTTGTAGAGCGTTTAGGGCGTGCCCTACCAGGCCCGGCTGTCGTGAACCGAGCCATCGTCTTGCGACGTCTCGGCCCTTCGGGCTGCCATCCGTCACACCGGCGCGCTTCGGCCGTCATCTCTCATTTAGTGATCTTTCGAAGACGGCTTAAGGCCGCTAATGTGGCTGCAGCTCCAACCAGTCTGACTCAGCTAAGCTCAATAGTATCGGCGATGGAGGGTGGAAAATTGCTCGCCAAGCACCAGCCGGCCACTTCTTAAAAGGACAGATATCATTTCGAGGTGCAAAGGATATGCGCAAGAATGGTCAATCATGGTTTCTGCCGCTTCTAGTTCTCTTCGTTATGGTCTGGGCCATTGGCAAGAATGATTCGCCTAAAACTGAGCCACCACCCAGCCAGACGCCGGTTAGTACGTTGGCCGCAACCTCCTCCCCAGCACCACAACCTACACAAGCCTCGGCACCGGAGTATTTCGTTAACGCGGACAAGTTAAATCTGCGCGCTCAACCGGGAGGGAAAGTGATCTCCAGCCTCAAGCGCGGGGAAAAGGTTCAGGTCTATGACCAGAAACAGGAATGGGCGCGTATCAGCCTGGACGGCCAGCCGCAACGATGGATCTCTTACAAAAATCTTTGCAGCGGCTCCAACTGCTTCGCCACCCGGCAGCCGAAAAGAAACCAGCCAGCTCCCCAGCCTGCGCGCATCAACACGTCCGACTTTAGCTCTTCGTGCCCCTGCTCTTCAGGTCGAGTCTGTATAGGCCCCCGGGGCGGTCGCTACTGCATCACATCTGGTGGGAACAAGCGGTACGGTGTGTAGTAGGGACTTTCAGTGGGTAGGCTCCGCCGGCCCACCGAGCGCGCGCAGTTGATAGTCGGTGACTGCTTGAAACTGATGCTCCACCATGAGACGAAGGCGCTCAAGCTCAACCCCCGTCACACCGTTGGCTTGAGCTTGGTGGTAGCGTTTCAAAGCATCCACTGCATCGGTGTACATCGGATGGTCTGGAAGCAAAACCTTGCTGAGATCCTTCTTCATCGTGATTACTCTCATGCCATGGGTATGGGTAGCTCTGCGTCGATGGCAATGGCTCGAAGCTTTTCAATATTTGGAGCATCGGACTCTACTAGATCCCAGTTGAGCAGGGAGGCCAGTTCAAGATTATCCAGTTTAGGCCACTCCTACGGCATGATATTTTTGATCTTCTGCGGATCTGAATGCTTTGGGCCTGTCCTGTGGCAGCTGGCGCACAGGCTGGCCTCCGTTTGGGAAAACCCTGGGATGACGTTGTAGGGACTTTTCTTTCACCCAATTTTCACGACACCTAGGCAACACTCGCCCTATCCCTACGTGTGATAGAAGCTCCCATTAGCCCGCCTAGCAGCGGGCTTTCTTTTGCCTAGAATTCGGCCGTTTGTCTTCTGAGTTGTCCGTTCAGCAGGCCCAGGCTGTCCCTTGAGGACACTAGCTAGAGCCACTCTCATGCCACAACTCATCAGATTTATAACCCTTCCCCTGGCCTGTAGTCTTCTGTGGGCTTGCTCTGCTCCTGAGACGAAGTCGCCTGTGGAGACGCCTGGCAGGCCCGAATCCGCAAAGATTCAGTTGCTGGAAGCCGGCGCCGCGACCTTGCAGGCCAAGCCGCCCATTGAGACCATCAACGCCTACCTGGATGGCTTCCACTTTTACAACGGACATCCTGATGTGCAGATGGAAGCGCATCACTACTGCTCCATCCTGAATGAGGATGTCATCCAGTGCGTCATCTTCGATGGTAATACCAAGGAAGCGAAGATCATGGGTATCGAGTACATCATCGACGAGAAGCTGTTTTCTGGTCTGCCAGCCAAGGAGAAGGCGATGTGGCACAGCCATGGCTATGAGGTTTCATCAGGGCAGTTGATCGCGCCGGGTATACCTGCACCTGCGGAACATGCGCTGATGGAGCGGCTTGCCCATACCTACGGGAAGACATGGCACACGTGGCATACCGACCAGGACAAAGCCCTACCGGTGGGCGTCCCGCAGTTGATGATGGGGTTCACAGCGGATGGCCAGGCTGATCCAACGATGGTCGAGCAGCGGAATCGACGCCTGAGAGTGGACGCGGCAGAAACGAAAGCTCAGCGAGCTGACATTCAAATACCTGCGGCAGATCTCAAGGCGGATGGTTGGCAGCACGGCAACGTCATTCAGATTACCGATCCAACCGGTGCTCATCTGCATCAGCCCGCCACCTCGACACCTGAGAAAGCGAACAGCCGATCAAGCCAGTAGCCTTAGAGCTACGCCTCGAGGCACCGGCGATAATCAGGGGGGTGTGAGGCGTAGCCTTCATATGCGGCCGTTTCCTTAGGATGGATGCTCAGTGTGCTGCAACGACCTCCCTTCACCACGCAGTGCAGTCTCGCTGTAACCGTCTGGCCAACTCACCTCTCAGCACACAGACCAGCTCAGACAAGAACGGGTGGAAAACAAAGCCTTGCCCGCAGGTATACCCATTGAATAAGCCTGTATCTGACGTAGCTCATGCGGAGCTTGGCAGCGGGTCGCAATCGACGATGGCTTCATTGTATACTTCTGCTCCGCATACCCCTTGAGCTACAGGAACATCAGCATGACTGTACTCCAAACGATCTACTGGCAGCCTACGCCGCCTTAGCGCTACGCCCCCTCGCAACAACCTGCTTCCGCTAGCCTCGCTCGCGGGTGCGCACTGCTGTACGCCTGGTTATACGCCTTAAGCACACAGCAAAAAAATCCTCAAAATTTGAATTTGTATCGATTCGCTCGCCATTCCCTTGGCGTGCGCGATGCTTTGCCTTGGATATTTTTCTATGCTGCAAAAACTTAGACAAACGTGGTTTTCCAACGTCCGTGGAGATGTGCTCGCGGGGCTCGTAGTCGCACTTGCGCTGATCCCTGAAGCCATCGCCTTTTCCATCATCGCCGGCGTTGACCCAAAGGTCGGACTTTACGCCTCCTTCTGTATCTGTGCTGTTATTGCCTTTGTCGGCGGTCGTCCCGGCATGATCTCGGCGGCTACCGGCGCCATGGCACTTCTCATGGTCACTCTGGTTAAAGAGCACGGACTTCAGTATTTGCTGGCAGCCACGTTGCTCTGTGGGGTACTTCAAATCCTCGCGGGTTACCTGAAGCTAGGTTCGCTGATGCGCTTCGTCTCTCGCTCTGTGGTCACGGGTTTTGTGAACGCATTAGCGATTCTGATTTTTATGGCGCAGTTACCTGAATTGACCAACGTGACCTGGCACGTCTACGCGATGACCGCAGCGGGCCTTGGAATCATCTACCTGTTTCCGTATATACCTAAGATCGGCAAGCTGGTTCCCTCACCACTGGTGTGCATCCTGACCCTGACTGCCATCGCCATTTATCTGGGGCTAGATATCCGTACCGTGGGGGACATGGGCCAACTGCCGGATACGCTGCCGATTTTTCTGTGGCCTGAAGTGCCGCTGAACGTTGAAACCCTGCGCATCATCTTTCCTTACTCCGCTGCGCTGGCAGTTGTAGGCCTACTGGAGTCGATGATGACCGCGACCATCGTCGACGACCTGACCGATACCACCAGCAACAAAAACCGCGAGTGCAAAGGCCAGGGTGTGGCCAACATCGCTGCCGGCATGCTTGGCGGCATGGCAGGTTGCGCCATGATCGGCCAGTCGATCATCAACGTGAAATCTGGTGGCCGCACCCGTCTCTCGACATTGTGTGCCGGCGTTTTCCTGCTGCTGATGGTGGTATTTCTTGGCGAATGGCTCTCCAAAATCCCTATGGCGGCACTCGTGGCTGTGATGATTATGGTGTCCATCGGCACCTTTAGCTGGGATTCCTTGCGCAATCTGAAAGAGCATCCGCTGTCGACCAACCTCGTCATGGTGGCGACCGTCGTGGTCGTCGTGGCCACTCACAACCTAGCCTACGGCGTACTGGTAGGTGTGCTGCTGGCTTCGCTGTTCTTTGCCAATAAGGTTGGGCACTACCTGGATATCAAGAGCACTTTGGAAGAGACGGAATCGCATCGGACTTACCGCGTCGTGGGCCAGGTGTTCTTTAGCTCTGCGGACAAATTCACTGAAGTTTTTGACTTCAAGGAAGCGCTCAACAAAGTCACCATCGATCTCACACAAGCGCATTTCTGGGATATCACCGCCGTCGCAGCGCTGGATAAGGTCGTGATCAAGTTCCGCCGTGAAGGCGCTGAGGTTGAAGTGCTCGGTCTCAATGAAGCCAGCACAACAATCGTTGACCGCTTCGGCGTGCATGACAAACCCGGTGCCATCGACAAGCTCATGAGCCACTAAGGAGAACGACAATGACCCACGTAATGGCATGCATTGATAACTCACAATCCTCATTGGCGGTCTGCGATTACGCAGCATGGGCCTCGCAACGACTCAGCGCTCCCCTGACCTTGCTCCATGTGCTGGATAGGGAAAAATATCCTGCATCCGCTGACCTCAGCGGCAATATCGGTCTCGGTAGCAGAGAACATCTACTGGAAGAGTTGGCCACGCTGGATGCGCAGCGTGCAAAACTGGCCTTGGAGCATGGGCAGCACATGCTTGAAAAAGCTCGCGAGCGAACAGTCATCTCTGGCGCCATGTCACCTGATCTGAAGCAGCGCCATGGCCATCTCGTCGAGAGCCTGAGCGATCTCCAAGACGATATTCGATTACTGGTGATTGGAAGAGTCGGTGAGGACAGCACGCGCAGTGCCCAAAGTCTTGGCAGCCAGATTGAAGCGGTAGTCCGAACAATCCACCGCCCCATCCTGATTACAACCAGCCATTTCAGGAAACCTGAAACGATCATGGTGGCATTTGACGGCAGCGCTACAGGCCACAAGACCGTACAGATGCTTGCTTCAAGCCCGCTGTGCGAAGACCTGCCAATTCATATCGTCATGGTTGGTACGGACTCTGAAGAAAACCAGAACGAGCTGGAGAAAGCACGAACCACACTTGCCTCTTCTGGCCCGCTAGTGCATGCCGAGATCCGCCCAGGCGAAGTAGAGTCGGTACTTCATGCGTATCAGGCAGAGCACGGCATTGACCTCTTGGTCATGGGGGCGTACGGGCACTCACGCATCAGGCAGTTTCTGGTAGGCAGCACGACCACGACGATGCTGCGAACATCCACTTTACCCGTATTGCTGCTTCGCTGAGCCAGTTCCACTGGCCACAGTATTTCCAGAACTGCGGAAATGCCGTGGCCACCCTGGACGATGACTAACTGATTTTGCCGTAACGAGAGCACATGCAACTCATAACTGAAATTGTTCACCCCGAGCTGAAATCCAAACAGGGCAGAGTATTCCGTCGACATGCAGCACGCGGCATCGTGATGCGGGATGAACAGATCCTGTTGCTGTTCACCGAGCGCTATAACGACTTCAGCTTTCCTGGAGGCGGCCTTGATGGTGACGAGGACATTGTCACAGGCCTGAAGCGTGAGCTTGAGGAAGAGACTGGTGCTCGTGACATAAAGGTGCTCCAGCACTACGGTTACATTGAGGAGTACCGGCCCTACTGGAAGCCACAGTACGATCTGATGCACATGACCTCGCATTTTTATCAATGCGAAGTAGCGCCCCAGCTAGAGCCCGTGAGAATGGAAAGCCACGAAATCGCTAATGGTATGCGGCCTGTCTGGATCAACCTGCATGAAGCCATCACGCACAATGAAGCCGTTATGCAGCGTCACGAGTCTTCGATGGGGCAATCAATTCTGCGCGAAACCTATATGCTGAGAAAAGTCGCTTCCGAATTGTTGATACAAGTCAGCCTTTGAGCTGACTATTTGGCGAAGTCCACTTAGCCTGTCTCAGGCAAGCATCCAATGCTGCGGGAGTAATTGCGTGATTTCGCTCGCCCGCTGTGTCGGCAGCCGCATCAGCACATCCTTGAGATAGGCATACGGATCGTGCCCATTCATACGCGCCGACTGGATCAGGCTCATGATTGCCGCCGCCCTTTTTCCACTGCGCAGCGACCCGGCAAATAACCAGTTCGAGCGCCCAAGCGCCCACGGCCGGATCAAATTCTCGATCTGGTTATTGTCGATGGGTACAGCACCATCTTCCAAGTAGCGCGTCAGCGCTACCCAGCGTTTAAGGCTGTAATCCAGGGCCTTGGCCGTGGCCGAACCCTCGGGCACAAGTTCGCGTTGGGCCAACATCCACTCATGCAGTTTTTCAGCGATGGGCACCGCTGTTTCCTGACGTAATCGCCAGCGGTCTTCGTCGCTCATTTCCTTGGCGTGTCGCTCGACTTCATACAACCCGCCAATCGAGTGAAGCGCCTGCTCCGCCAACTGGCTTTTATTGGCTGCATGCAGGTCGAAGAATTTGCGGCGTGCATGGGCCATGCAGCCGATTTCGGTGATGCCCAGCTCGAAGCTGGCCTTGTAGCCGGCGAAGTCATCGCAGACCAGCTTACCGTTCCACGTGCCCAGGAAGTTACGCGCATGTTCGCCGGCACGGCTGGGGCTGAAGTCGTAGATTACGGCCTTGAGGGCCGAGAAAGGCGTGGTGCTATAGGCCCACACGTAAGCGCGCTGGGTTTTCTTTTCGCCTGGTGCGAGCATCTGAACCGGGGTCTCATCGGCGTGGATCACGCCCTGGGCCAACACATGCTCACGCAGCGCATCGACCAGAGGCTGGAGCTGCACACCGGTCTGTCCGACCCATTGCGCCAGTGTCGAACGGGCGATGGGCAGTCCGGCCCGACCAAAAATCTTCTCCTGCCGGTACAGCGGTAAATGGTCGGCGAACTTCGCCACCATCACGTGGGCCAACAGGCCTGCGGTCGGGATGCCCTTGTCGATCACTTGGGCCGGTACAGGCGCCTGGATCAGTGTTTCACACTGACGGCACGTCCATTTTCCACGCACATGCCGCTCAACGGTGAACACGCCCGGAGTGTAATCGAGCTTCTCGCTGACGTCTTCGCCGATTCGCTGAAGCTGGCAGCCGCACACGCACTGAGTATTCTCTGGTTCGTGACGGATCACGGTTCGCGGAAACTGCGGCGGCAGTGGTGCACGCTTGGGCTTATTACGTGGCTCGGCCGGTGCGGCCGGCGGATTGGCTGCCTTCAGCTCGGCTTCGATAGCTGCGATATCGGTATCGAGCAGATCATCGAGCAGACTGCCTTGGTCGGGGCTCAGTTGCTCGCTGCGCTTGGCGAACTTGTGTCGCTTGAGGATGGCGATTTCATGAGCCAGTTGCTCGTTGACCGTTTCGAGGCGTTGGATTTTCTGGCTCATGGAGTCGACCTGGGACAGCAACTGCATAGCCTGTTCGGCCAAGCCACGCAGCTGTTCCGGTGTCATCTGGTCGAGATTGGGCGAGGAAGTCATGCCGCTGATTGTGTCAGAGCAGGTCGTCAACAGCGATAAACCGATGGGCTAATGGCAGGGGCTAAAGCACTGTGATCGCGCTGCCTGCGCCGACCCGCTGCCACGGCAAACCCAGTACCAAGGCTTGAAGTTGCTCGTTATCGAGTTCGACTTCCGATCCGTGACGGATGCCGGGCCAATGAAACTTGCCTTGGTTCAATCGTCGCGCTGCCAGCCAAATGCCCACACCGTCATACGTCCGTTCAAATTTCAGCGGTTGTCAACGTCAGCGCTTCCACTTCATCGAGATGGATAAGTTGTGGCAGGCCCCGGGAAAGCAAGGCCGCGGCTGTAGGCTTTAGCATGGTGGAACCCAGCTCCTCCCAGCCGATCCACTTACACGCGACAATGCCTCTCCCCAGCACAACGCTGCAGCCATCAGTGAAGTCAGTGGTGAAGATATGGTGGAGCACATTGCCTACCTCAACGGTGCCCACGAGATGCAAGCCTGAGCAGTGCAACGATAGGGCAGTCCAAAGCTCTCTAGCGGCAGCCACAGTTGGAGCCTCTCCTCTCTCAAGCAGACCGTTTGGAAACTTCCATTTGGCACCCTTCCTGCGAACAAGAAGAACCTGGTCATTTCGAGTACAGATGATCGTTACTTTTGCCCTTGCTGGACGATGCTTGATGACGCTCATGAGGGATCGCACCTAAGAACGCGCGACATCCTGAACGCTGGGACGAACTTCCTTATGCTGATGACTGCCGGGTAGGAGGCTGAGTTCCGGCAACCTGCTCAAGTCTGGGGCTGGTGCAGCATTAAGGTCACCTTGTTCAGGAGTACCTGAATGTCGAACGGTTTTGTGATCACTGCCGTGCTAGGTGTCAGGAATCCACCTTTCAAAACCGATGCCTCTGCAAAACCGGTCACGAATAGAACCCGGAGGTCTGGAAAAGCCTCACGAGCAGCATCTGCCACTTGGCGTCCATTCAGCGCACCAGGAAGCCCGACATCGGTGACGAGAAGATCATAGGGTAGACACGAGCGAAGCGTATGCATGGCGCTAGATCCATCTTCAGCCTCATCAACTTCATATCCGGCCTCCATCAAGGCTTCCACAATGGACATGCGCACGATAGGTTCGTCATCGACTACTAGAATTCTCCCGACCCCTTGGCCGCTAAGCGCACTCTGCCTGGCCTCGCCCTCGAGTAATTCCAGTTGCCCTTCGAATTTGGGCAGCAAGAGGCGAATCGTCGTGCCCACACCTTCTTGGGAATGAACATCAATCTGGCCACCGGACTGCAGTACAAAACCGTGCACCATGGATAGCCCAAGTCCGGTGCCCTGGCCAAGTGGCTTGGTGGTGAAGAACGGGTCAAATATCCGCTTGATGTTCTCCGGGGAGATACCGCTTCCCGAGTCAGTGACAGAAATCGCGATGTACTCGCCTGGAGGCAGGTCGGCACGAGCCGCCATCAGGTCGTCGAGTTCGATTGTCTGCGTAGTGATGGAGATCGCACCACGCCCCTCGGGCATGGCATCACGCGAGTTGATCGCCAGGTTGAGAAGCGAACTCTCCAGCTGGGCAGGATCAATCCGGGACAACCCTAGATCCGGCTCCAAATGCGTGATGACAGTAATTGCCGGGCCCACCGAGCGATTGATCAGGTCGACCAGACCATCGATAAGTACGTTGACGTCCGTAGGCCGGGGATCGAGCGTCTGCCGCCGTGAGAATGCGAGCAGACGCTGAGTCAGCGATGCTGCTCGCTTGGCGCTGACTTGAATTCCCTCCAACAGGCGCGCCGTAGCCTCCCCTTTCCCCTGTTTCAATCGCCGTGATAGTAAATCGGCGCTTCCCAGAATCGCCGCTAGGATGTTGTTGAAATCGTGCGCAATTCCGCCCGTTAACTGCCCAAGAGCTTCCATTTTTTGAGCTTGGCGAAGGGCTTCGTTGGCCTGTGAAAGCTCCTCTGTGCGTTGAGCGACCCGCTCTTCAAGTGTGGCTTTCGCCTGCTGCACCTGCCGATAAAGTTGGGCGTTATCGATGGCCACTGCTGCCTGGGCGGCCAGGGCGACTACCAGCCGTTCGTGCCGCTCAGTGAATTTTCCCGGTTCAGGATGACCGAAAAACAACCCTCCCAGGACATCGCCTGTTCTCGATACTACCGAGATCGCCAAGTAACTGCGTACGGGCAGATGCCCCTTAGGCATTCCATGATGGGGCTCGAACTGGCCATAGCGAGGGTCAGCCAGGATGTCCAAGGATCGAACGACACCTTCATTCCGGAAAGTAGGTGCAAACACCGGAGTGGCGCGAGGATGACCCAACTTTTCAAAGGCCGAGCGATCAGCACCTGACAAGGTATAAAGCTTCAGATGCGCGCCGGCATCGTCGACCTCATTGGCAAAGTATGAGCCAAAAGCTGCTCCTGTGAGCGACGTTGCTGCATCCGTGAGGTTTTGCACGATCCGTTCAAGGTTCAGATCACTGGCGAACGCCGCGTTGATGTCTCGAAGGATCTCAAGAGTGCGGCTTTCCTCTTTAAGCGCCCGCTCGGTCTCCACTCGTTTCGTGACATCGAAGCCTTCGCAGAAAATACCGGTCACTACACCGGCATCGTCGAATACAGGCTCATACACGAAATCGAGGTAGCGGATCTCGGCCCCATCTGATTGCCAGAGCAGCGAAATAGGCGTGCCGGTAGCGACAAACCGCTCGCCCGACTTGAACACCTCATCGAGCCAGGAAAAATAACCCTGCCCTTCCAGATCGGGGAATACATCACGTACAGAGCGGTTGAGATAGCCTCGATCACCAAAGCTCCGCCTGAAGGCCTCGTTGACGAATTCAAAGATGTGGTCAGGGCCTCGGAAGATGGTGATGAACCCCGGTGCCTGGTCGAACATACGACGATCTCGACCCAGCATAATGTGCGACGGCACTGGTTCAAGGGCTGACGGCTGTACTTCTTGCCCTTGCACCAGGACACCAACGATGTGCCCCTCAGGGGCTCTCAAAGGACTCAAGCTGAACGCCCACGGCTTTTCTCGATCCAGGCGAACCGGAAACTCCGAATCGGAAAGTAATAACAGGCTTGCCTTCTCCATTACCGCTTCGAGCTGCAGACCGACCCGCCCCCACACCGCCGTCCAGACCTCGTGCGCGGGCCTGCCCAGCCCTAGGGGATGACGGTGCCCCATGGCAGGGATCCAGGTGTCGTTGTAGAGCAGTGTGCTGTCGGCACCCCAAAGAAGTGCAGTGGGCAGATCCGAACTGAGCAAGAAACTCACGGCGTGGCGCAGCTGAACCGGCCAGCACCCTGGATCACCCAGAGAAGTGCCGGCCCAATCTACTCGACGCATCTGGGTGCCAATCTGGCCGTCGTTCGTCACGACCGATTCGATTGCTGAGCGCTGATCACCGTAATCCATAGGACAAAGCACCACGGGGGGAGACCTATAAATTTAACTCAAGATCCATGCATCGGCGTGCTGGTCTGAAAGAAGCTGGCAGGCGCCAACGCTCACACCGTCGTTTAACGTGAACTTTGCCCATGATTTTCAAGCCCTCCGTACATAGAGGAGGACTGAACATGAACAACCTAAGAGAGATGCGTTCGACAGTAATCTGCTTGCAGGAGGGGAAGATTCTTCTTGTCCGCAAAGACGCTCCTGAATGGTCACTGCCAGGCGGCAAGATTGATCCTGGCGAAGGGCATGTTGACGCGGCAAAACGAGAGCTGAAGGGTAAGCGTCCGGCGAACTCACCTTCCGAACTCCAGCATTAAGGGCGATGGTGTCCGCGTATTTTTAAGCGGACGCGATCACCCTTATCGCCAGGATTTCTATGCGCCAACGAAGCTCTTATCCGAAA
>NZ_JAETZZ010000021.1 GCF_022627325.1 Pseudomonas putida | reverse complement strand
ATGCATTCTTTATCGGCGCTTTGGTGGAAGGGGTGGGGCGATGTCTCCCACAGTCTGTACTGCGTCAACAGTCAGAATCCGGCATTTAGTCCCACCACCCCTTCAAGTCTAACCATACAAGCCGGCTCGCCGGCGATGAGGCCGGAACAGCCGCCTCAGTTCAGCAACGCGTGCTGTACCTGCCCCACCGTCGCCGCCAAGCTGTTCAGGTGCAAGCTCTGCACCCGCTCCACCGGTGCCAGGTCCAGCGGCCAGTGCAGCGCGATGCTGCCCACCAGCCGCCCCTCCACCCGCACCGGCAGGGCGATCGCCCGGATCAGGAACGGCAAGCGCACCGGGTATTCCCAGAACCCTTCGGTGCGCTGGCCAAAACCGTTGTGCCCATCAGCCTCGATATCGCGCAACAGCGCCTCATCGCGCACCCGCTCATGCGCCGCCAGGCGCTGTACCTCATCCGCCGCCAGCTCCTTCAGGCACGCCCGGCCCATGGCCGAGTGAAACAAGCTGGCATGGTGCCCAACGAGCTGGCAGGTGTGCGGGTAGCGTTTGCGCAGCACCTGCGCAATGGCGCTCTCCATCACCTCCAGCCGTTCGCCGTCAAAAGAAGAAAGGTCCGCCACCAGCCCGGTGCGCTCGCTCAGCTCCAACAACAGCGGCGCGGCGCGTTCCACCAGTGTGCGCTTGAAGCGCAGCTGGCGGTCGCCAAACAGGCGCCGGGCACACAAGCGGTAGCGGCGGTCGCTCAGGCCACGGTAGACCCAGCCCTGCTCCTGCAAGGTGGCGAGCATGCGCGATACCGTGGCTTTGGGCAGTGCCGTCAGGTAATGCAGCTCTTCGAGCCCCAGCGCGTGGTGCTCACCAAGCAGTTCGACAATCGCCAGTGCCCGCTCCACCGAGCGCACGCCCCCGCTGTCTGCGGTAATACCCATGGGTTCGACCTCCGTGTCTGTGCGTGGATGGTCATCATGCCCAGCAAGATACGGGCCTGCCCAGGGCTTTCAGCGCACCTGCAGGCACCCAGGCGGCTGCCGCGCTACCCAGCGGGTCAGTTGTTCGTGGGCATAGGCCAGTTGCAGCACGGCATGGTCCGCCTGGGCCGGGCCTATGATCTGCAGGCCCATCGGCAGCCCGGCGGCGTTGAACCCCACCGGCACGCTCATGCTCGGCAGGCCGGCCAAAGTCGGGCCAATCACCACCTCCATCCAGCGGTGGTAGGTGTCCATCGCCTGCCCACCAACCACCTTGGGCCACGGCTGGGCTGCATCGAAAGGGAACACTTGGGCAGCCGGCAACAGCAAATAATCGTAACGCTCAAACAACTTGCCCAACGCCAGGTACCACGCGCTGCGGTCCAGCGAAGCCTGGTAGACGTCCGCCGCGGTCAGGCGCAGGCCGCCCTCCACTTCCCACTGCGCTTCAGGCTTGAGCTGTGCACGCTTGCCTGGGTCGGCATACGCCGCGCCCAGGTTGCCGTGCACCAGGAAGTGGCGAAGGGTGAGCCAGCATTGCCATAAACGCCCCGGGTCGAACCCCAGCTGGCACGCCTCGACCTCGCAGCCCAGGTCGGCGAAGTCTGCCAATGCTGCCTGACACAGGTCCATCACCCCCTCGTCCATCGGCAGGTAGCCGTCAAAGTTGCCCAGCCAGCCCACCCGCACCCCTTTGAAATCGCGCTGCAAACCGGCGGCAAAGTCACGCGGGCCGTCACTGAGCGACAGCGGCGCGCGCGGGTCGTGCCCGGCCTGCACCGACAGCAAGCGCGCCACGTCCGTCACTGTGCGCCCCATCGGCCCCTCGGTGGCCAGCTGCTGCACGAACAGCTCCGGCGTTGGCCCGTAAGGCACCCGCCCTTGCGAAGGGCGCAAGCCGAACACGTTGTTGAACGCTGCCGGGTTGCGCAGCGAGCCCATCATGTCGCTGCCGTCAGCCACCGGCAGCAGGCGCATGGCCAACGCCGCCGCGGCGCCGCCACTGCTGCCGCCTGCCACACGGCTGTGGTCATAGGCATTGGTGGTGGTGCCGAACAACGTGTTGTAGCTCTGCGAGCCGAGGCCGAATTCCGGCACATTGCTTTTGCCGACAAAGATCGCCCCGCTTGCCCGCACCCGCGCCACGCTGATGGCGTCATGCGCCGGCACCTGCTCGGCAAACAGCGGCGAGCCAAGCGTCGTGCGCAGCCCCGCTGTGGCCGCCAGGTCCTTGACCGCCTGCGGCATACCATGCATCCAGCCGCGCGACTGGCCGGCGGCCAATTCGCGGTCACGCACCTCGGCCTCGGCCAGCAGCACCGCGCCCTCGCGCAGCGACACCAGCGCATTGACCTGTGGGTTGAAGCGCTCGATGTGGCCCAGGTAGGCCTGCATCACTTCACGGCACGACACCTGGCGCGCGTGGATCGCTTCGGACAGCGCCTGGGCATCCAGGGCAACGATCGGGTCGATGGCTAACGGGTTCACGGTTTCACTCCAAGGTTGAAAGCGGCAGCTTTGCCAGCGCGGGGGACTTCTTTCAGGCAGTAGGTGCCCAGCAGCGTCAACAAGCAAGCGAACAGCACATAGAACGACGGCGCCACCGGGGTGCCGAGCACCTTGCTCAGCCACGTGACGATCAACGGCGCGAAGCCGCCGAACACCATCACCGCCACGTTATAGGCCACCGACACCCCGGTGGAGCGCACCTCGATCGGGAACTGCTCGGCCAAGGCGGTGGGCGCCGGGCCGAAGAAGCCGCCGATGGCGGTACACAGCAGCAGTTGCATCACCAGCAGGCGCTCGATCGACGGTGCTGCGGCTACCCACACGTACAGCGGGTACACCATCACGAAAAATGCCAAGGTAAAGGCCATCAGCACCGGGCGCCGGCCAAGCCGGTCCGACAGTGCTCCGGCCAGGGGGATGACCACGGTCATCAGGCCTACGGCCAGCATCTGCACCAGCAGCACCTGGTCCAGTGGCAGGCCAAGGTTTTTGTGGGCGAAGGTGGGCATGTTCACCAGCACCACGTAGAACGACACGGTCGCCCCACAGGCCAGCCCCATCGACACCAGCAAGCTGCGCCGATGCTCGCGCAGCACCTGCCACAAGCTCGGCGCCTGGCCCTTGGCCTGCTTGCGCGCCTCAAGGAACGCCTCGGGCTCTTCCATGTGCTTGCGAATCCACAGCCCCACCGGCCCGATCAGCAAGCCGATCACGAACGGGATCCTCCAGCCCCAGCTGTCCAACGCCTCGGGAGTGCACAGGTGGGTCACCAGCGCGACCATGGCCGCGCCCGAAAACACCGCCAGGCACTGCCCCACCAGTTGCCACGAACCATACAACCCCTTGCGGTGGGCCGGTGCGCTTTCTACCAGAAACGCCGTGGCACTGGCGTACTCCCCGCCCGTGGCAAAGCCCTGCAGCATGCGCGCCACCACGATCAACAGCGGCGCGCCCATGCCAATGGCCAGGTAGCTGGGCGCAAAGGCGATCATGGCGATGGACACGGTCATCAGGCGGATGATCAGTTGCATCGCCGCCTTGCGTCCCTTGCGGTCGGAATAGATACCCAGCAGCACCCCGCCCACCGGCCGCATGAAAAAGCCCACGCCGAAGGTGGCCAAGGCCATCAGTAGCGAGGCGTACTCGTCGTCGGAGGGGAAGAACTGGCGGGCGATGATGCTGGCCAGAAAGCCGTACACGATAAAGTCATACCACTCCAGGGCGTTACCGATGACCGCCGCGACCACTTGCCGGGTACGCGACGCGCCTGTGTGTGAAGTCTGCATGCGGGACACTCCATCAATCTGTTGGCCAGAAACGGCGGCGAACGGCGAGCTGCAAGCTGCAAGCTGCAAGCTGCAAGCTGCAAGCTGCAAGCAGAAGCGGGCCATGCGCGGCCTTTACTTGCAGCTTGAAGCTCGAAGCTCGAAGCTTGAAGCTGCCTAGTTGAGCCAGCGCTCGGTGAGGGCGCCCCAGTAGGCGGCACCGGTCAGCAGGATGTCGTCGTTGAAGTCGTAGGCAGGGTTGTGCACCATCGGGCGCTGTACGCCGTTGCCGATGAACAGATAGGCGCCGGGGCAGCGTTGCAGCATCCAGGCGAAGTCTTCGCTGCCCATCAGCTTGCGGGTGTTGCCATCCACCGCCTCGGCGCCGAGCAGCTCGACGCCGACCTGGTGGGCAAACGCATTTTCGTCGGGGTGGTTGACCAGCACCGGGTACGCCGGGCGGTGTTCGATGCGGGCGCTGCAGCCATAGCTTTGGGCCTGGCTGACGATGATCGCCTGCACCCGCTCCAGGGTCTGCGCCCGCACCTCGGCGTTCAGCGCACGCAAGCTCAACCGCAGCAGCGCCTGCTGCGGGATCACGTTGGCCGCCTCGCCTGCCTGCAGGGCGCCCACGGTCACCACCGCCGCCTCCTGCGCATCGATATTGCGCGCCACCACGGTTTGCAGCGCCATCACCACACTGGCTGCCGCCACCAATGGGTCGACCGTCAGGTGCGGCATCGAGCCATGCCCGCCGACGCCTTCGATGGTCACGGTCAGCAGGTCCTGCGAAGCCATCATCGGCCCTTCACGAAAACCCAGGTGCCCCGCCGGCAGCCCCGGCATGTTGTGCATGCCGAACAGCGCATCACACGGGAAGCGCTCCAGCAGCCCATCGGCCAGCATCGCCTCGGCCCCGCCCTGGCCCTCCTCGGCCGGCTGGAAGATCAGCGTCAGCGTGCCGTCGAACTGGCGCGTGGCCGCCAGGTAGCGAGCTGCGCCGAGCAGCATGGTGGTGTGGCCGTCATGGCCGCAGGCGTGCATGCAGCCCTGGTGGCGGCTGGTGTATTCAGCGCCGGTGGTTTCTACGATGGGCAGTGCGTCCATGTCGGCACGCAGGCCCAGTTTGCGTGGGCTGCTGCCATTGCGCAGCACGCCGACCACACCGGTTTTGCCGATGCCGGTGTGCACTTCGTAGCCCCAGTCTTTGAGCAATTGCGCGACCAGGGCCGCAGTGCGGCTTTCTTCGAAACCGAGTTCGGGGTGGGCATGGATATCGTGGCGGATGGCGCGCAGGTCGCTGGCCACGTCGGTGAGCCAGGCCAGGATGTGCTGGTGCTGCTGCATGGGGAATCTCCTCGCGCGGGTGGGTCCCGTTCTTGTTGTTCGTTTTGAGGTCACGACGGTTGAGGCAGGTCGTGGTTGCGAACAGATAAGCGCGAGTGGGGCGGGAGCACAATTGAATGTGGTTTCACGTGGTGGAACATCACGATGGCGGGGATGTTTTCCTACGGAAAACGGCTGAAAAGATCAGATTAATTCCCTTTGTTGTAGTCCATTTCCCAAAGATAATGCGTGCGCCTGTTTTTCGTTGCATGCGCTAAACGTGAGTCATAGTCTCGGCCGGTCGCTGCCAATCGGCGATACGGTTTTGACAGACCGTGAGTCACTGAGAGCATGTGCAATGCCTGTTATGGCAGCTGTACGTGGGGCACCTCTGTGTGCGCCGGGATTCTCAGTGCCCTCGGTCTGTCAACCCACGAACAGCTGCCACCCTTTCCGTTTGACAGCGGATTTGCGGCAGCCCTGCAGGCACTGAGAGGGTTTTATGCTGAAGATAGTCCCCGACCCACCCCACACTCCCCACTCCCTGGAAGACACACTCATGATGGCTGCGGACTACGCACTTTGCGCAGAAGCCGTTGCCCAGCAGGCGATGATGATGCACCCCAAATCGCCCTGTTCCTTGTTGATCATGACCTCCATGCACGAGCTCGAAACCTTGCGCAAGCTGCTTGAGGTGGCCTTGGTGCAAGTGCAAATGCCGACAGAGCCGAGAACGCTGCACTAAGCCGCATCATGTCAGGCCTGTTCTGGCGCTTTCGAAGGCTAACCACTCGCACGGCGTCGCCCCTGAGGTTGTAGACGACCCTTAGGCGCGTGGTGAACCCGTGTGGGCCCGGCTTGCCGGCGAAAGGGCCAGCCCAGGCACCCGCATTTTCAGGGAGCTAACCAATGCCAAAAGACGGCACAAACGAATACACCACACCCGGCAAAACCATGTTCTACCAGGCAGAGGGCCAAACCCGCCCGCTGTTCTGCATCGCCCCAGGCATCCCCTGCCAGGATGCCAGGGAGCAAGCCTCGGAGCTGATGGGTTGCGTGCGCGATCTGACCATCACCGGGGTGATGGATGAAAATCCGCAACTGATCTGGGCGTCCTACTACCTGAGCGCGCTGGCCAAGGCGCTGCTGGATGATGCTGAGCTGGGGATGCGTCGTTAGGTAGCCAATCTTCAGGCTGGCCTTTTCGTGTGGCAGATTTTGATGGGCCAGCTCTGTGTTTAGTCATCGGACCAGGCCTGGGATGCGGGCTCCGATCTCTGATCGAAGCGCATCGCCGGGGGCGACTCAATGGCGTGCTCTGGGTGCTCTTCCTGGGGACAATAATCTTGAGATCAATGCAACACTCAATTACGCCGTTGACAATATCCGACAATTGACCGAACCCATCGACACGAGCGACCTTGAGCGATATAGAATGACGTTATCAACAGTTTCACTGAAGCGCTTATCGCGTACGGCCATCGACAAGGGTAATCAGGGTTACTCGATGATTTCCCCGCTAATTTTATTCCAAGCACACCAGGCTTCGAATGGCCTAAGGCGTCAAGCTGCCCGCGCTTTCCGGACTTCATCACCCTAGGTTTTGAGCACGCACCAATGACTCCGAGCAAATGTTCTACTGAATCTCTCAAGTTCAGGCTACGTGCCGCATTGACGCTCTTGATATGTGCGACCATAGGTGGATTTTCTACGTATTGGTTGGTCGCTCATGTGCTGCCAATTTACGGGCAGCTGTGGCGACAGGCGTCGGCAATTGAGGTTCAATACATGGCTTTCGGCTTGCTCATGGCCCCGCCCGTGATGCTTGTTTGCGTCGTTGCAAGCGCGTTCGCAATATACACAGGAAAAAGGTTCGATCCACCTACCAAATCCGGCCTTGCGAAATTTCAGACGGGAATGATGAAAGCCTCTGTTTACTCGCTCATCGTGCTCGCGCCGTTAGCGGGCATCATCACGACAATTGCGCTTAATAAACTGGACTATACCAGTTGCCCACAACTGAGGAAGTCAGGCTCGGCCTGGCAGACCTATTGGGTAAGCCACCCCGGTTTCTGTTTTGTGCCCGACAGTTACACAGAAAATAGATGGCCCTGCAAAATGGTGGATGGGAAAAAATTATGCCTTAACATGGATGAGTAACCTTATCGGGAGCAGATAGGGCTTGAATTAGGCCTAGAAATCAGAAGTCAATAAAGCTTGGCTTGCTCATCGACAGTCTCAAGGTACAAGACATAGCGACCCGGCTCCTAGAAACACAGGATGCTCTGGCCGGGCGTCTCCTCACGCAATATCCGGAGCCCTTGCCACAGGAAACGCTTCTGGTCCGCGGTGGCATTAATCTCCGACTGCTTGGCAATCCGCCGCACCAGGCTTTCATAGCTATAAAACCCTCGTACTTTCAATCTAGCCGTTTACCACTGTCCGAGCGGGTATTGCGACTGTCCAACTGAACTTGGCCTGCGTACTCGCACTTGATTTCGCCACGCACTTTGTCGAGGGAGCGTATCTGTTCACCTGCCGGATCGTATGGGAAGCGATGGTGAATCGGGTTACAGCGTCGACCACCAGCAGCGAGGCGTTGATGCCGGAGTTGTGCACTTGAGAGAGATTTTCTGCCGGCAGCGTTGACGCAAACTGCCACCCCTTGCGCCCCATGGCGTCGTACCCGAAGTATCTGGTAAGCTTGCCCTGCGCGCGGTACACCTCGCGGAGCTTGCCCGAACAGTCGTCGAAGCGCTCAACGCGACCGCAGGCGTTCCACCACAAATACTTGGACTTGAAGTTTGCATCGAAGATCGGGAGTGGTACGAAAAAACGGGTGTTCCGATACGCGATCAACGTTTTAAAAATTTGTAGTGACCGAACGCTCGGCCACTACCTACACGAAACTAAACGAGAAGCCAGCAAACGCTAGCAGCGATTACTTATCCATAAAAATAGTCTACGAAGCGAGCAGCATTATGCTCACCCAAAATCGGAGTAACTTCTTCATTCAGCAACGTTAAAAATATGCTACTAACACCCTCATCACTAGAAATATCAAATATATTAAACCGACCGTAAACTATATCTACCAATCTCGCGAGCGCCAATATAAAGTCGGCCAAAGAATCAGCGACCTGGAAACATTCTACGACATCATAACTTGCGAAGACCGGAGTTTTCTCAACATCAGTTACAGCGATGATTGGCTTGCCGCCGCCACTATCATCCATTATCACCAGATGTTGGTGTGGCCAGTCATCGTTCAAGACAACGCTCTCGGCAGAATTGACCCAACGATAGCCAAGCTGCGCTTTCTTCAAAGAGGCTAGATCAAACATCTTAAGAGGTGTAAGACCCGTCTCAAGCCGCACACCACAAGGGTCGTATTCATCATAGAAAAGGTCAGTTTCAATAGAGCGGGGAAGCTCGGCAGGCCAATTAGACTCAGCGGCATGTAACGCTCGATAACAACCATCAATCTGATATTTATCATGCACCAAGCTCAATTCCTTCAGCGCATCTCTTATATCACTCATCCCAGCCTCCAATAGTTACCCGCAAGCCCGTTTTTACACTTCTAAAGCGGACGATCAGACCGCCTTCTACGGATTCTTGTAGTTTCCGCGATGCCCTTGATCGGCATTCAACTACCCATCAATTACGCTTGAATGGTTGGCACTCTTCAGGAATATAATCTTCCGGGCTTCACCATCCCGGCATCTTCCTTGTTCAGCGAAAGCATAAAACTGCTTCCACCACACTCATAAGCAAAAGGATTATAGGCTTGATGTGTGCGATCTTGACTTGCATACTCCTTCATTGATGTTTCTATCGGCAGAGTACCAAATTTTATTGAGTTGAAACCTTTTATACTACGAGTCATAATTCGCCCCACACCATAGCCTCTGCCATTTATTACAAAGCAGAAAATATCTCCAACCTTTATGCTTCGCAATGCATTTTTTTATTCAGCCAAAAAATTGAATAGCACACCGCTACGCTCTCTCCTCTCCGGCGGCCAAGCCAGTGACATCAGCTCCGTACAACCACTGTTGAATGAGGTTAGCATTCCATATTGCGTTCGATGAAGCGCAAGCCCAAGCCCAAGCCTTGCTTACCCTCCCTGTTCGACCGGCCCAAATACCGACAGCGCAACATCATCGAACGCACGTTTGGCTGACTGAAAGAGAACCGCCGGATCGTGACACGCTCGACAAGCTCCCAAAAAGTTATGCCGCCATGGTCTCACTCGCATGCTCCATGCGGTGTGTGCGACATCTCTTTTTACACAGAACCTAACATTGATCACAACAATTGCACCTCAAGATACTTAACGAACCACAGACAATCAAAAATCAACATCACCTTCATCAACTAAAGAATCGATAAAATCACTAAAGGAACATGACATGACTCTTTGGGAATTGATGTGATTAAGTCGCATGCCAAGATCCGCTTGAAAAGTATCCACAGCAAGATAAATAACTCTCTCCGCACCTATCTCCAAGCAGATAAAGTTACCAGCCTCATCATTTGCAAAAGGGACTAACTGAGGCGGAACAACATTTTTCTCGCGCATCAACCTATAACATCCACCGATGTATTTTGTGTCATTAGTATCCTCAGCCTCCAGACTTGAAATGCTTTTAAAATCCACCACTCTCACTGGTTCAAAATCTTCATCCGAAATCCAAAACTCTCGAACAGGTGAGCCACCATTGTATGCCCTATAGATCGACTTAAATCTCACGGGAAATTTAATGCCAATCTGCGCCTCCAGCGCCTCAATATCAGCATCAGAAATCGGCGGGCCGCTCTGCAACAGCTTAAAGTCAGTCATTACCAACGCTCAACAAGTGGAAAATGTTAATGTTGGGGGGGGGCGATGCGTAAGCCACCCCTTATCTTGCGCTATAGCTATGGCCTCAGGTGTTCTATATGGACCAGAATCTAGACCCAAGTATTTCTCAATTTGTGCTATGGATCCTGTAGCCGCAAGGATGCCTCATCCGCTGACTGCGGGATCAACGGCATAGCCCCCTATGCACCAGATGGATTTTCTCGTTCGGGTTGTACGTGCTTTCGCCCGGCTCAAGGTCAATGAACGGAACGCTGCGCCCCTAGTTGTCGGTCTGAGATGAGGTCGGTGTTTTAACATCGTGAGCACTCAATAGTGTCCCGCTCGGGTAGTTCGCTAGCCTAAAGGCCCGAAGTCGTTGGGCTAAACAATTTGTGTAGATAAACGAATTAACGTGCGGGACACTACAGCACCCCTTTCTCGGAAATCATTAGAGTTAAAGCACATATGCCACAGCAACCTAATCCTACTCCATACTCTTAAAGAAACAACCGCAGCCTCACGCAGACCAAGCAGCTCCATGATTAGCAAAAAACAGGCTTAATCCAATAATCCTAACGTCAATTTACTTCAAAAAGCCCTATATATACCAACCCATTATAATTTACCTGTAAGGGCTCAGACACTACAACCCCACCATCTGAATACCAAAAAATAGCATTGGCCTTAGCGATACCTTTGCTGAGACAGCCAGCCCTCAATCTGTCAAGTTCACTAGGATCAACTGAAGATTCCTTGATTATTTCATCCAAACTGACTTCCTGAGGCCTCCTCGGGATTATTCCGATAAAGTCCTCATCATACCATCGGATACCGATATCCTTGCAAAAACCGCACACTTTGTATGATGGATCATCTATATCTACAGAATAATCCAACTCGAAATACCTCAAGTAATCAGCTTCCGACTCAAAATTACTTCCAACCCACACATGGATTTTTTCATACCTCTCAATATCATAAATATCCACTTAGCAAGCTCCCAGTCTTATATGACTACGCTGTTAGACCTCAATTAATCTTATCGCTTCAATTATACTCTGCGTTTTAACAAAATCTTTAATCAGCTTATTATAGAAAAGCCTTCTCGCACTACTTCCATATCGACAAACTGCCAGCTTGCGCGCCATCGCGTCGTAGCCGAAGCAACTGGTCAGCGTGCCCTGGGTGCGAAATACCTCCCGGTGCAGGTCATGGCGCCCCATGTCACTGATCACCTGGCCATCCAGGTTCAACATCACCTAAAACAGCAAGCGAACACGAGAATTGGCGGGCACGAGACTTCTAAATACAAAAGCAACCATGCAAAACCTAAGAATTTAAATTTCATTGATTAAGACGACTTAAAAACTCACGGAAAGCATCTGCAACCACATGATATTCCTCAGTATCCATAATCCAAAATCCGACTTCACCTTGCGCTTCTCCTGACAGGGTAAGCAAAAAATAGTTACCACCCTCATCAAACGCAAAAGGCACTCGTCCTTTCATTCTCGGAAAATCCAGGACCAACTCTTTATACGCTATATCTATTGGAATGCGACCATACTTAATAGGAATAAATCCAGCAAGCAACAAATCATTTCCACCTTGCGCATCGTCAATATAACCGCCGTTCGATGACAAATACAAACGGCGAAATTCCGGCGGCAACCTATCGCCCAACACTTCTTCCAAAAGGTCAAGGTCAGCGGACGATATTTCTTTTTCAGTACTAATCATTGGAATCAACATGAAGATTTGCCACTCCCTTTAAGTGCCGGGTGATGATATGCTTTTCACGTTTCGGCCTTATATTGACACACTCCAAATTTATGAGGAATACCGCTGTGAGTGGGCTGCTCAACCAACTACATAGTACCTTTACTAGTGACCGGGCCGTAATCATCCACAGGATGCCATACATGGCCGGTAGGAGTTGTCTTCTAATAAAGCCCAGCGTTATGATTAGCAGCTTCAAAATTCAAGTAGTCGTCGCCAACATACGATATTTCGACTATTGGATTGACATAGGACTTTTTAGAGTAAAGAGCATTGCTTTCTGCATAATTTAACCATCCTCTTCCGTCAACTGAACACCAGAGTAGCCTCTGGACTCACGTTTAGCGGCTGGCGGATGGCCTTGTCGTACTCGTAGCGAACTTGCTGACCTTTGGCATCCTGGCGGCTGCTCGGCAGGCCTCGGGCGGTGCGCAGCAAACGCGTGGTCTGGCCCTTACCATCGGTGTGGGTCAGCACCTGGCCGTAGACGTTGTAGGTAAACGTCTCTGCCGTGCCGTCCGGATGGTTGACCTTGACCACCTCCCCGTCCGGTTTGCGTTCCAGCATGGTGGTCTGGTTCAACGCATCGGTCACGGCCACCAGGTGATGGCGCTCGTCGTAGCGGTAATAGGTGTTCTTGCCCGAACAGTCCTGATACCGCTCGACCTGGGCCAGGGTGTTCCACCACAGGTGCTTGGATTTGTACGTCGCATCGATGATGGTGTACGGCAGGCCATCATCGCCGTTGAGGTACTCGGTCATCTGGCCCAGCGCATCGATTTCAGCCAGCAGGTTGCCCTTGTCGTCGTAGCGCGCCTGCCAGGTGCTGCCGTCCGGGTAAGTGACCTTGGTTACCAGGGTGGTCAGGTGATGGTATTCGTAGGCGATGGTGCGGCCCAGCGGGTCGGTTTCTTCGAGCAGGCGGGCGAACTCGTCGTACTTGAAGCGCAGCTGGTTGCCGTCCGGCAGGGTCAGGCCGACCATGTTGCCGAAATCGTCCAGGTCGATGGCGTAGGGTTAGCCCCTGTAGTCAATAGGCCATGTATTAAGGGGACCACATGCCCCCATAAAATACTCAATGTTAAAGAACATTAGGTTTAAACCTACCCACGGATCGTAGCGGTACTCCCGATCCGACCACCGCTTAATCCGGTTGTCCTTGACCTTGCATCCATCACATCCCACAAGAAACTAGTTGGCATTGGTGTGTTCGGCTCCGTATGCCATCATATTCTCGGCCGGAGGTTTAGTTAGAGACAGATAATCGCTAGCGCCACTAGAACCACCACCTAATGGGTCTCATCAGCCGAACAACAACCGCTGCAATCTTTAGGCTGGTTTAAAATATGCGCCTTCAAAGAGTCAGATCGGCTTATTTTACCTCAGCACTTCCCACCAGCAGCCCACGGACGTACTGCTGGATTTCTGGCTTCAACTTAACGACTTTACTCTATCGAACCAGCTCAACTCCGACCAACATCAGTAGCATAAGAAGAAAGTGAAGAATGCAAGCCCGAGATTCGCTTTCGCATTAGGAACCTTTGAAGGTCAGACCTAAACAAGAAAAGCGCGAGCAGGTGCCGTTTAAGGATAACTAATCCGAGCCAGGATTATTGGAGCAATAATCGTAATTATCGTTTTTCACTAGTTTGATCATACCTAGCCCTCTCTAATACCGTCGTTTTATGCAACCAACTTAGATCAGATGAAGTTCCCTGCACAGAGCCAGTTCAGTAGATCCAATCCAGACCTATCCTGCCTCCTGAGAGCAAACTTATCTATAATAGATGACGCTACTGCTACTTCTCCAGTTAACGCAGCAGACTTATCATAATTAGGATCGATATTATAGTTGATTACATCTATATTTTCCATAGCCATGGAAATAGCGCTTTCGAAAGCTTCTACCCCCCCCTCAAAGACAAACTCCAATAGATACTTTAATGCAATAAATAGATTCTGGGCGTATGCCCCTTCTTCCTCCGGAAACTCGTCAGTGTCCGGTATCTTCGACTCAACGCGCCCCACCAACTGTACTGCTGCTAAATTGGTATTGGTACAAGCGACCACCCCCTCCTTGAACACCTGAGTCAAATCTTCGTCATAACAAGCATCAAACTGCTCGACCAGCCGCAGCTGCCTATATAAATAAGCAGCTCCAACTATAGCCTTCTCATTATCAGACAAGCCAGAAAATCTCGGTAGAATACTGGCACTTCCAAAAATCACACCCCACTGCATGTCGAGCCTCCAATACGCTTCCTACTTTTCCTACCTGTTGTATGGGTATTGGTCTTTACATTATGCTCTTTCATTAAATGCTCGCAATCCAAACACACGCCTCGTGATGCGTCAATAGTCGTTGCCCCCTTGCCTGCCTTGATAATAGTTTCTTCAGCGTGCCCAACCCCGCTCACCACTGATATCCCACGTTGCTGGGCCCACTCCCTTTGTATTCTTGGCACAGTTTTATCACTTGAGGAGATAAACATGCCACCATCTTTATCAAGCCCTATAGCGGTTGTCTTAAATTTCTGGGCAGTCTTATCTAGGAGACCATGGGCTTCTCTAACCAGTGCTAAAAGCTCAGACAAGCCCAAAGGATCTATCCACCCAACAGGGTTTACAGCATACGCATAAAAGTTAACACTACCAATTAAGCCTATGGGATCTTGTGTAACAAATCGTCCAGTGTCAGGTGAGTAGTACCGGAACGTGTTGTAGTGTAGCCCTGTTTCTGAGTCCGAATATTGCCCTTGAAGCCTTAGATTTTGTTCGATTTCATTGACCGTCATCTGCTCGATCGCACCCCAAGACCGATAACTCGCCTGCCAGACAATTTGGCCTTCGCTATCAGTCAGCTCCAGAGGCGTTCCAATCTGGTCCGTATGGAAGTAGTAGACCTTCTGCTCCTGTCCCTCCGCCTGGTCAACCCGTGCCAACGGCGCATAGCTACCCGGCTCACAGAGATACAGAATGCTCTGCTCCGGCGTCTCCGTATTTGAGCGCTAGATGATTGCTGCCTACAGCGCACAGCTAATTAGATCAAAAAGGCGCAGCAATGCAGCAAAAAAACCAATCAAAAAAATAATCCAAATTTTAAAAAGGTAAATAACCCTGGAACTTTTAGAACAATCTGACACCCACTTCCCAATCAGCTATTCTGACGATAATTTTCTGGCTAGCGACCTTGAGCATCTCTGATACACAAACTTTGACGAACCCCACTCTACTATACTTAGCAAATCAACACTTGGAGACACCAGCGAGAGCGAATACTCAACCGAGAGCAATGAACCTTATAGCGAGTTTTTTGCTTTCAACCTTACTAACAAAAACCTCCGACACTATCGGATCAATCCAAGCCACGCCACCCAAAAATAAAAAATGAGAACCATCTGCTTTGGATTCATCGATACACAGCTTTGTTACACCTCGGGCCAGGTACTCAGCATCCAACTCCCCTGACTGCAATCTTCTTAAAACCATGTTCTTACCAGAATAATCTGATTGGTCATAATCGAAGCATTTGATCTTCTCATCTAAATGAATCAAAAAGTAATCCTTTTCTACAGACATCCCGCCAAAATATTTTACCTCAGCCTTTACGAACCTAGCATCAGAACCCAACTCCTCACATACAACCCTTAACTCTTTCGACCCAAAAAACGCACCGCATGCTGTTAAGAAAAAATCAGATTTCAGACTGCGAACTTTTTTATCCAACACTACGGTAATTGATAGACCTTCTAACGGAAGGAATTTCCCTACTTGATAGTAGTCTTCGAGCCCCGGTGAGAATGAAACATCGCCATCCGTATATCCTCCCTCAACCAACTCATGCGACATTGTGAAATATTTCATGATTTTCTCCTAACATGTCGACCTGGTGCCTTTCGGCCTAGGGTCCGTATTTTGTAAGCGCAAGGTATCTGAACCAAGACTCATCCTCATACTGCGTTCGACAGCGCCGATCTTTTTAAGAAGAGTCTTATCAGATGCAGTAGCCACATTGCCAATCTTCTGCTCCGCTATCAATAAGCGGTTCCTAGCTGCGTCATAGTAAGAACCCAAATGGCCACCACTATGCAGCGGTTTACCTGAGGCTAGGGATTCCGCAGATGTGGTAGGGAGTGGTGATCCGTTGCTAGCGCCATTTGGATTATATATACCTCGCTTCATTGCCTCTTGAATGAGATTAGACTTATTTACAACATTAGTAGGAATTAAATGGTGGGCAGCATATCCAGAGGGAACTGTATTTCCAGCCTTTGCCATGGCCGCAGCAAGAAGCTTGCTAGGTGATAATCCAGCAGGATCTACCCAAGAGATTGGATTAGGAGCATATACATACAGGTTCTCCCCACCCAAGACACCGATTGGATCCTGTGTAATAAATCGGCCTATTTCAGGATCGTAGTACCTGTAAAGATTATAATGAAGCGCTGCTTCCTCATCAAAATACTGCCCTTGGAAGCGCAAGTTTTGCTCAACTCTTCTGACACAAAACTCATCAACTACTCCCCAAGACTTATAACGCACTTGCCAGACAACTTCACCATCGCTATCCGTCAGTTCTAACGGCGATCCCATTTGGTCGTTATGAAAGTAATAAATCTGCTGCATTTCACCTTCAACGTCATCAATGCGTGCTAAAGGTATGTATCCTGCCGGCTCATACAAGTAGAGCGTACTACGCCCCGGCGCCATCTCCTGCAGCATCTTGAAAGCCTGCCAAACAAAACGCTTTTGCTCTATCACACCGTTTAATGCAGATTGCTTGGCAACCCGTCGCCCGAGGCTGTCATAGCGATAAGCGCCCGTACTTTCCAGCTTGCCGTTGACCACCGTCTCGGCCCGCACTAAGCGGTTCTCGCAGTCATAGCTAAAGCTCTGCAACTTACTATGCCCCGAGCGCTTCTCGATCAGATTCCCCCAAGGGTCGTAGCGGTACTCCTGATCCCGCCAACGCTTGATGCGGTTGTCCTTGACCTTCTCTAGCTGCCGCGCATTGAAGTCCAGTCGGTTGGCTGCCGGGTCGTAGCGGAACTCTTCGCTACCTACCAGGGAGCCAGTATCGCGGCTATGCAACTGGCCGTTGGCTTCGTATTCGTACTTGATCTCACCACGCAGCTTGTCCAGCGTGCGCACCAATTCGCCCGCTGGGTCGTACTGGTAGCGACGGTGAATCGGGTTGTAGGCGTGCTCCACTAGCAGCGAGGTGTTGATGCCCGGGTTCTGCACTTGCGACAGCTTTTCCGCCGGCAGGGTCGAAGCAAACTGCCAAGCCTTGCGCCCCATGGCGTCGTAGCCAAAGCAACTGGTCAGCTTGCCCTGCGTGCGATACACCTCGCGGTGCAGGTCATCGCGTTCCATGTCGCTGATGACCTGGCCGTCCAGGTTCAGCTGGTGCAGATGGCCGCTGCCGTAGTACAGGTGGTTGACCGTGCGCCCGTCCGGGAGGGTCAGTGTGGTCAGGTTGCTCAGCGGGTCGTATTCGTAGCCGAGCACGCCCTGTGGGGTGATTTCCTGGGTCAGTCGCCCCAGCAGGTCATAGGCGTATTCCAGCTTTTCTTCGGTGATGCCGAGTTGCTTGCCGATGCTGGTTGGGTGCCGCTGAATGCTCAGCAACCGGTCAACATCGTCATAGGCATAGTCTTGTCGCGCATCACGGTTGAGCTTGGCCATCAGGCGGCCAATGGGGTCGCGCTCGAACAGCGTTTCGCGTTGTGGCTGTTCACCGTTCTCGCCGTAGCCGATTTCGTCCAGCCGGGTCAGATGGCCGCCGTCGTTGTAGGTGAAACGCCGCGTCAGGTTGTCCACCCGCACTTCTTCCACCAGCCGGTCCGACGCATCGTAGGTAAAGCGGTACGGCATGCTGTTTTCGTTGACCAACGCGGTCAGGCGCACGGCCTTGTCGTACTCATAGCGAACTTGCTGACCTTTGGCATCCTGGCGGCTGCTCGGCAGGCCTCGGGCGGTGCGCAGCAGGCGGGTAGTCTGGCCCTTACCATCGGTGTGGGTCAGCACCTGGCCGTAGACGTTGTAGGTAAACGTCTCTGCCGTGCCGTCCGGATGGTCGATCTTGACCACCTCCCCGTCCGGTTTGCGTTCCAGCATGGTGGTCTGGTTCAGCGCATCGGTCACGGCCACCAAGTGATGGCGCTCGTCATAGCGGTAATAGGTGTTCTTGCCCGAACAGTCCTGATACCGCTCGACCTGGGCCAGAGTGTTCCACCACAGGTGCTTGGACTTGTACGTCGCATCGATGATGGTGTGCGGCAGGCCATCATCGCCGTTGAGGTACTCGGTCATCTGGCCCAGCGCGTCGATTTCGGCGAGCAGGTTGCCCTTGTCGTCGTAGCGCGCCTGCCAGGTGCTGCCGTCCGGAAGTCGTAGCGGTATTGAGTCAGGGTTTCCACGGCCTGATTGTTGACCCTCCGTCGACCGGTCAGGCGGGTCTCAAGGAGATGGAAGCGAATGAAACAAAGTCGGCACCCGCTTCCGATTCAACAATTTTAAAGATCGTCATTCAAGTATTTAATCAGCAGGTGAGCATCACTCCAGATCGACGCCAATATTCAAAGACCTACAGGAAGCAAAGCAAATCAAAAATCTTACGATCGGAACTAATTTACCAGAACATTGCCATCAATCTACAGAAAAAGCTAAAACTGCATTCGAGTTTAAATTTCGCCTATAAAAAATTCAACAAGCTACGCCAACAATATCATTCAGCCTGCCTCAAACAGCTCCTTAACATCCTCGTCGCCCATCTGCTCATAAGGAGGCAGACCTAGAGAATCATTCTCTGATATTTTTTTCTCATCCTCATTTACATCAATACTTTTCAAGTCAAATGGCGGAGTGCCAAACACAAACCGCAAACCATCTATTTTATCATCATTCTCTCCTTTCGCATTACCGATCACAGACCATTCCCCCTCTCCCATTTCTAACAACGAAAAAGTATCCAATATCACCGGGAATTTTTTTATTTTATTTATGACAGATAACCCCTCACTGGGCGACACAGCAGTCTCACAATAAATCTCAGAGACATAACCCAGCTCTATCTTTCTTATCAACCTCGCGAATCCATACACTTCCTCATCAATTTTAAAAGCAAGGATGTCGCCCGAAGAATATTTGATGGCTTGATTTTTGCGCACTGAAGCATCCTCACACTTATCTGAGCCAGTTTCCAGGCCATGAAACAACCCGGGACCATTAACCTTGAGAGATAACTCAATCATATAGCTTATTTCACCAAGCGCAGGACGTCTACCCAAGGATTCGAGATAAAGCTCCTGAAGCTCCTCCAACAACTTCCCAATTCGATCTAAGGGAATATCTCCGACAACTAATTCATTTTTTCCGGGTACATTCCACCATCCCATCATCAATCTCCTCAACAGGCAACGGCGCTCGACGTCGACTTTTTGATGGATCAACCCACGCTATAGGGTTGATTGCATATAAATAAAGATTGGATCCACCATCAATTCCAATGGGATCTTGAGTAGTAAATCTACCTACTTTCGAAGTACTGGCCCTGGCAGCGCAGATTTTGCTCGACTTCATTGATGGCTAACTGCTCAATCGCCCCCCCAAGGCAGATACGTCGCCTGCCAGACATTCTCACCCTCGCTATCCGTAAGCTCCAGCGGTGTACCGATCTGATCGGTATGGAAGTAGTAGACCTTCTGCTCTTGGCCCTCCGCCTGATCAACCCGAGCCAACGGTGCATAGCTGCCCGGCTCATAGAAATACAGAATACTCTGCTCAGGCGTCTCCTCACGCAGCATCCGCAGCCCTTGCCAGAGGAAGCGCTTCTGCTCCGTGATGCCGTTGATCTCCGATTGCTTGGCTACCCTGCGCCCCAGGCTGTCATAGCGATACGTGCCGGTGCTTTTCAACTTGCCATTGACCAGCGTCTCAGCCCGAACCAGCCGGTTCTCGCAGTCATAGCTAAAACTCTGCAACTTGCTATGCCCCGAGCGCTTCTCGATCAGGTTGCCCCACGGGTCATAGCGGTACTCCTGATCCCGCCAACGCTTGATGCGGTTGTCTTGGACCTTCTCAAACTGCCGCGCATTGAAGTCCAGCCTGTTGGCGGCCGGGTCGTAGCGGAACTCTTCACTACCTACGAGGGAACCGGTATCACGGCTGTGCAACTGGCCGTTGGCTTCGTACTCGTATTTGATTTCGCCACGCAATTTGTCGAGGGTGCGTACCAACTCCCCAGCCGGGTCGTACTGGTAACGGCGGTGAATCGGGTTGTACGCATGCTCCACCAGCAACGACGTATTGATGCTGGGGTTGTGCACTTGCGACAGCTTGTCGGCGGGTACCGTTGACGCAAACTGCCACGCCTTGCGCCCCATGGCGTCGTAACGAAAGCAACTGGTCAGCTTGCCCTGCGTGCGATACACCTCGCGATGCAGGTCATCGCGCTCCATGTCGCTGATGACCTGGCCGTCCAGGTTCAGCTGGTGCAGGTGACCACTGCCGTAGTACAGGTGGTTGACCTTGCGCCCGTCTGGTAGGGTCAGTGTGGTCAGGTTGCTCAGCGGGTCGTATTCATAATCCCGTGCTCCGCTCGGGGTCAGTTCCTACGTCAAGCGTCCCAGCAGGTCATAGCGGTAACTTAGCTTTTCATCCGTGATGCCCAATTGCTTGCCCAGACTGCTCGGCGTGCGCTGAATGCTCAGCAGTCGGTCGGCCTCGTCGTACTCGAAATCCTGGCGGGCATCGCGGTTGACCTTGGCCAGCAAGCGGCCAATCGCGTCACGCTCGAACAGCGTGTTGCGTTCTGGGCGCTCGCCGTTTTCGCCATAGCCGATTTCGTCCAGGCGAACCAGATTGCCGCCAACGTCATAGCTGAAGCGCCGGGTCAGGTTGTCCACCCGCACTTCTTCACTCAGGCGGTCCGAGGCGTCATAGGCAAAGCGGTAGGCCGCGCTGTTTTCGTTGACCAACGCCGTCAGGCGAATCGCTTTGTCGTACTCGTAACGAATCCACTGCCCTTTGGCATCCTGGCGGCTGCTGGGCAGGCCACGCGAGGTGCGCTGCAGACGCGTGGTCTGGCCTTTGCCGTCGGTGTGGGTCAGCACCTGGCCCAGGGCGTTGTAGGTAAAGGATTCGGCGGTGCCATCCGGATGGCAGATGCGCAGCACTTCGCCGTCGGGTTTGCGCTCCAGCGTCGTGGTCTGGTTCAGCGCGTCGGTGACGGCGATCAGGTGCTGCCGCTCATCGTAGCGGTAGTAGGTGCTTTTGCCTGAGCAGTCCTCGAAACGATCGACCTGGGCGTAGGCGTTCCACCACAGGTACTTGGACTTGAAGTTCGCATCGATGATCGTGTGCGGCAGGCCGTCTTCGCCGTTGAGGTACTCGGTCTTGTGGCCCAAGGGATCGATTTCGGCGATCAAGTTGCCCTTGGCATCGTAACGAGATTTCCAGATGCTGCCATCGGGGAAGCAGGTTTCAGTCACCAGTGGCGTGGCGAGGTGATGTTTGTAGCTGATCTTGCGGCCCAGTGGGTCGGTTTCCTCGACCAGCCTGCCAAAGTCGTCGTACTTGAGCGCCAGGTGATTACCGTCCGGCAAGGTGAAGCCAATGATGTTGCCGAACGCATCGAATTCCATGCCGTAGCGCTCGCCGCCAAAGTCACGGCTGGCGACGCTCTTCCAGACTGTAAGTGTGTATAAGGGAGCATAAACACCCCCTTATCCACTTCCAATTTATTAAAGAGCGCCAAGCACTATTTCAGAGTAATTCAAGATACAGTTCATTTACCAAATCGGAAAACTGCACCCAAAAGCCTAACAGGGATCGCACATGCGCTCACAGTCCACCCCCTCAACCTTTTAAGCGTAGAGCTGAAAACAGGCCTATATATGAACTGCTCAGGGATAAAAAGGTGGTTAGCATCCCCTATGTCCATGTTATGCGCAAACTTGGGAGAACGCTATCCCGGCTGACCAATGATAAGAATAAGGCTTGTAGTGTACGACTAAATTTTAATTCTTCCTGTCAATCCTATTGAATCCTGGGGATAAAAAACCGCTGAGCTCAGCACCGCAGGCTTGGAATATTGTAGTAGAGTCCTGTTTCGTGATCGAAGTACTGGCTTTCGAGCCACAAGTTTTGATCTACCTCATTCACAACCAAGTGCTCAATAGCCCAGCCGCGAACGATATGCCGCCTGCCAAACAATCTCACCCTCACTTCTCCTCATTTCTAGAGGCGTGTAGGCCTGAACGGCGTGGAATATAACACCGGTTACAGCATGGCAACCAGAAATTACAACGTACTATAAATTCCACACCCCAAAAAAATCGCCATAGCCAAAACGAAAAGCTATCGAGACCAATTAATCTCTAGTGGCTCAGATTTAATGAGCTTTAGAAAAACTTTCTGCTTCTCATATTCAGCATCAACAAGGTTCTCTACCAAGTCGGACTCGCTAAAGTTCATAATATAATCCAGCCTGTTGATCACATTCTCAGAGCAAGCATAGAAATAATCTTCACTGTCAGCCAATACACCTTTCACAGCAAAGGTCGCTGCAGCAAGATAATCCGTCACGCCTTCAGATGCATTGATATCTGACTCACTGACAGCATCTATATCCCAATCCAATGCCTCTAAAAACTTCAAGTCGCCCTGCAATAAATCTATGTCGTAGTCATTAAGCCACAACTTCCTTGCCAGGGCGATAACTCTCTCTTTGGCAGAGGGGCCCAACTCCATATCAAAATAGCTAGTTAACACCGGCTCCGTCTCGAAGTAATACAAACACCATGCACTAAATTTTGCCTTCTCATCAAGATCAAGCGCTCTCAGTGCATCTGTAATTATCTGTTGCCTCTCGGATGGAAATACCATTTCTACTCCCTAGTCAAATATTCCGCCAGCGATATCTACATGAGGCTGACAGCTTGCGCATGAAGCATTTCTCTGAAGCCCTCCCCATGAAACACCCCACCGTGACACCACTGAGTTTTCTGGAAGATTTCGCAAAATTATACGTTCAGCGTGATTTTCAAGCCTTTCAAAATCCTTTACAAAAGCTCTACCATTGAAAATGTTTTCCTTAGGCACTCCTAATTCTTGCAACAATTCACGCTGTGCGGGCGACAATCGCCCGCCGCTACCAGCAGCAAACAATTGCGGCTTGCCATTTACGTTTGCCTCGACAATCGAGACTGTTGAGTTTCGGATTGCCCTGGCATCGCCCCCCCCCGCAAGATCGTGAACTTGCCTTGCCTTCCCACTTAACTCACCACACCATCCCCATGGATCCAACCAAATACAGGGGTTTGGAGCATAGTGATATAAGTTGAAATTACCTGATACGCCGATAGGATCCTGAGTGGTAAATCTACCTGATTCAGGGTCATAATAGCGGAACGTATTGTAATGCAGGCCCGTTTCACTATCAAAATACTGGCCCTGAAACCTTAGATTCTGTTCGATATCATTGACCGACAGTTGCTCAATCGCTCCCCAGGATCGATAGATCGCCTGCCAGACAATTTGGCCTTCGCTATCAGTCAGTTCCAGAGGCGTTCCAATCTGGTCCGTATGGAAGTAGTAGACCTTCTGCTCTTGTCCCTCCGCTTGATCAACACGAGCCAACGGCGCATAGCTACCCGGCTCATAGCAATACAGGATGCTCTGCTCAGGCGTCTCCTCACGCAGCATCCGCAGCCCTTGCCAGAGGAAGCGCTTCTGCTCCGTGATGCCGTTGATCTCCGATTGCTTGGCTACCCGGCGCCCCAGGCTGTCATAGCCATACGTGCCGGTGCTTTCCAACTTGCCATTGACCAGCGTCTCCGCTCGAACCAGCCGGTTCTCGCAGTCATAGCTAAAGCTCTGCAACTTGCTATGCCCCGAGCGCTTCTCGATCAGGTTGCCCCACGGGTCATAGCGGTACTCCTGATCCCGCCAACGCTTGATGCGGTTGTCTTGGACCTTCTCAAACTGACGCGCATTGAAGTCCAGCCTGTTGGCGGCCGGGTCGTAGCGGAACTCTTCACTACCTACGAGGGAACCGGTATCACGGCTGTGCAACTGGCCGTTGGCTTCGTACGCGTATTTGATTTCGCCACGCAATTTGTCGAGGGTGCGTACCAACTCCCCAGCCGGGTCGTACTGGTATCGGCGGTGAATCGGGTTGTACGCATGCTCCACCAGCAACGACGTATTGATCCCGGGGTTGTGCACTTGCGACAGCTTTTCCGCTGGCAAGGTCGACGCAAACTGCCACGCCTTGCGCCCCATGGCATCGTAACCAAAGCAACTGGTTAGCTTGCCCTGCGTGCGATACACCTCGCGGTGCAGGTCATCGCGTTCCATATCGCTGATGACCTGACCGTCCAGGTTCAGCTGGTGCAGGTGACCGCTGCCGTAGTACAGGTGGTTGACCTTGCGCCCGTCTGGCAGGGTCAGTGTGGTCAGGTTGCTCAGCGGGTCGTATTTATAATCCAGTGCTCCGCTCGGGGTCAGTTCCTGCGTCAAGCGTCCCAGCAGGTCATAGCGGTAACTTAGCTTTTCATCCGTGATGCCCAATTGCTTGCCCAGACTGCTCGGCGTGCGCTGAATGCTCAGCAGTCGGTCGGCCTCGTCGTACTCGAAATCCTGGCGGGCATCGCGGTTGACCTTGGCCAGCAAGCGGCCAATCGCGTCACGCTCGAACAGCGTGTTGCGTTCTGGGCGCTCGCCGTTTTCGCCATAGCCGATTTCGTCCAGGCGAACCAGATTGCCGCCAACGTCATAGCTGAAGCGCCGGGTCAGGTTGTCCACCCGCACTTCTTCACTCAGGCGGTCCGAGGCGTCATAGGCAAAGCGGTAGGCCGCGCTGTTTTCGTTGACCAACGCAGTCAGGCGAATCGCTTTGTCGTACTCGTAACGAATCCACTGCCCTTTGGCATCCTGGCGGCTGCTGGGCAGGCCACGCGAGGTGCGCTGCAGACGCGTGATCTGGCCTTTGCCGTCGGTGTGGGTCAGCACCTGGCCCAGGGCGTTGTAGGTAAAGGATTCGGCGGTGCCATCCGGATGGCAGATGCGCAGCACTTCGCCGTCGGGTTTGCGCTCCAGCGTCGTGGTCTGGTTCAGCGCGTCGGTGACGGCGACCAGGTGTTGCCGCTCATCGTAGCGGTAGTAGGTGCTTTTGCCTGAGCAATCCTCGAAACGATCGACCTGGGCGTAGGCGTTCCACCACAGGTACTTGGACTTGAAGTTCGCATCGATGATCGTGTGCGGCAGGCCGTCTTCGCCGTTGAGGTACTCGGTCTTGTGGCCTAGGGGATCGATTTCGGCGATCAGGTTGCCCTTGGCATCGTAACGAGATTTCCAGATGCTGCCATCGGGGAAGCAGGTTTCAGTCACCAGTGGCGTGGCGAGGTGATGTTTGTAGCTGATCTTGCGGCCCAGTGGGTCGGTTTCCTGGACCAGCCTGCCAAAGTCGTCGTACTTGAGCGCCAGGTGATTACCGTCCGGCAAGGTGAAGCCAATGATGTTGCCGAACGCATCGAATTCCATGCCGTAGCGCTCGCCGCCAAAGTCGCGGCTGGCGACGACCCGGTGGTCTTCGTTGTAGTGGATCTCCAGCTCCCGGCCCAGTACGTCCGTGGCCCAGCTCGTGCGCAGGGCGAAGTCGTAGCGGAAATGATAATGCTCGCCGTCGCTGGTCCAGTGCTCGACAACGCGGGGTTTGTCACTCTGGGTTTGCCACCGGTATTCGCAGATCAGGCCGAGGGCATTGCTGTGGCGAATCATCAGGCCTTCAGCGTAATGGAACTGTCGGACCGAATCACCGTTACGGTTGATGACTTCAGTCAGTTGACCGCTGTCGTCATAGCGGTAGCGGACCAGGGTTTCCACGGCTTGCTGGTCGACGATGCGTTTGACGTCGGTCAGGCGACCGAGGGGGTGCTCGTAATGCAGGTGTACCCGCACACCGCCGGGCGCGCTGATGTCGGTCAGGCGCTGCTCGGCATCACGAGTGAAATGCAGATAGTGACCCAGCGCGTTTTCCAGCCGGTACAGCGGTACGGCGGTGTTATCGTCCGGTACCTCACCGAAGTAGAAGAACACATTGTCCAGGGTCTGCAGCAGGTAGTGGCCGCCTACCGTGCGCACCAGATGGATTTTCTCGTTCGGGTTGTAGATGCTTTCGCCCGGCTCAAGGTCAATGAACGGAACGCTGCGCCCTTGGTTGTCGGTGTGATAAACGAAGCCGCCGCTGCGGCGCAGGCTTTGCTCCCAAGGCAGTATCCAGCCTTGGCCCAACACGCTGTCGACAGCCAGGTCGCTGGCGTAGAAGCGTGACCACTCGATTGGCATCATCCCTGGCAGGACGAAATCCGTTTCGTTGGCCAGCAGTTTGCGGCCAGTCGTCATATCTACAGGATTACCGGTGAAACCGCCGATCGCACGTTCTATGGCCGGGCCGACGATGAAGCGCCCGGCAAGGTAGCTGCCCGCGATCGTCGCGCCCGTCTGCAAGGCACAGGGGCCGGCAGCCTTGAGGCCTGCCTGTAACCCCAAACGGCCAACCGCGAGTATCGACCGGCCCATTGAAGCCGCGATCATCAGTACGTCGACCGTGACACGCAGCCATTCCGGGATTTCTTCGTCCACCGGCAGGTAGCGCTGGGTACCGCCGCCGATGAAGACGTTGTTCGAGCCGCCGGAGATCTTGGCACCGCAGGTGAGCTTGTCGCCTTTGCGCGACGCTGCTACGCCGTTGATGAATACATTCGAAGACCCTTCGGCCACCAGCACTGGTGGTGGATGCTTGTCGCATTTGGCGGTGCTCAGTTCAGCATGAGCAGCATTGCGTTTGTTGATGAAAACATTCGTCGAACACCCGGCTAACTCGATCTGCCCAGCCGGTGAACTGAACATTGACCCGAATTTCTCCCCTAGCATTGGCAGCAGGCCTGCGCCCAAGCCAATCGCCGCGCCCAGCAAAAAACCGCCAAGGCCAGCCGTGCAAATCGTGAAGGCTGCGGCTGTCGCGATCGCCAACCCAATTACTGCACCGGCAAGAAACCCAGCTAGGGCGCCAGTGTGTTCGATCTCATCCCCCCACCGCGCTGCTTCAAACATGAGCTCAGTCCTGAGTAGCGTTTTCGGACGATGCCGCTGCATCCTGGCGCGGCTGGAAGCTACTCAGAAGCTCAAGCCAGCTTTCATTCTGTTTACCGCTGAAATCCTTCTGGCTGGTGGTGGAGAACACCAGAATTCGGCCTGGGGCGACTTCAAAAGCGGCCTGGCGCTGATAAACAGGCCGGCCCTCGTTCATGTAATACCCCTCGACCTGGATGCCGGCCAATGGTTGGCTGGAGGACAACTGCGCGGGCGTTTTGCTGAGGACCGTGTAACCGCGAAGCTTTGTGGCAATCAGTTTCACTTGGCGGTCAATGTAAGCCTTCAGGTCTTCGGCAGGTAACAGGTTGTCACGCGAAAGCGTGATATTCAGCGGCGCTGGAATGTTATTGCCCAGGATGAACATGTTCACTGTCCGGTCCTGGAAGCCTTCCGGCAACGTGATAGATCCTTCCTGAAGCTGATAGTCCATTGTTTTAAAATTCCATTAACACAAAAATTAGGAGTACTTACTGTGCGGTCATGCCGGCAAGCATGGCATCAAACTCGATCAGCCACTCGGCCAGTTGAGGCTGGCTAGGGTCGATGTGCGTGGACATTTCGAGCCATTGCCGTGCGCCATCGTCGCTGGCGATGATGGCGCATACGGTGCGCCCGTGCTGACGCTGCTGGGCAACAGGGAATAGGTAATCGAGCGCTAAGGCCGGGTGCCCTGCCAACAGGCGGTGATCCTGGCGTACCAAGGTCATTTCGGGATGAGCTGCGCGCAGGTTTTTAACATATTGATCAACTGCCTTGGGCAGATTCAAACCCTCAGGAGCCGCTCTTCGGCGCGCGCTGAACGTTACCTCGCAACCTGCGAACTCCAAGGTAGTTTCGATATCGCGAAAGCTGAAACCTGAAGGCATCCGCAAATTAAGCCCTGCTACCCTTAATGCGTTTTGCTCAACATCCAACGGCAACACCGGAACAGGTTCGGGCATTGTGGTCACGGCTTCGGCGGCCGCCCGCTCTTGCTCGGCCTGCTGCCGGGCTAGTGCTTCGGCGGCCTCACGTTTCTGAGAAATTCTGTCGTAAATGCTGGTGGCCATCGGCTGCGCCTTACTCGTTGATGTCGACACGATCACCTTTGACGAAGGTGTTTTTACCAAGGATGTCGATCTTGTCAGCTTCGATGGTGATGCCTTCGGATGTAATAGCGATCTTGCTCCGCCCGACCTGGAGCAGAATGCGTTCCTTGGCGCTTACCTGTACGAACTTGTTATCCACCTGCAGGGTGTAGCTCCCTTCCTGAACATTCACCACCGTATCTTTTTTGATGATCTCGGTGTGCGCCCCGCCCACCTTGATCGTACGGTTGTTCCCCACCTCATGTTTCTCATCCAGCTCGATCTCGGTGTCCATGTTCCGCTCGGCGTGCATGATGATCTGCTCGGCGCCGGCCTTGTCTTCAAAGCGGAAGAAGTTCGCGGTACCGCCGTCGCCCTTCATCGAACGGGTCAGGAAACCACTCTGGGTCTTGTTCGCTGGCAACGACCATGGGGGGGTGTTGCTGCTGTTGTACAGGCTGCCCATGATCAGTGGGCGATCTGGGTTGCCGTCGAGGAACACCACCACCACTTCATCGCCGACGCGGGGGATCTGGATGCTGCCGAAGCCGCCGCTGGCACCGGACTGGGCCACGCGGACCCAGCAGGAGCTCTGGTCGTTGAACTCACCGTTGCGGTCCCAGTGGAACTGCAGCTTCACACGCCCCAGTTCGTCGGTATAGATCTCTTCGCCGGGCGGGCCGACAACGATGGCCGTTTGGGGCCCGGAGATGCCTGCCCTAGGCGTGCTCAATGACGGGCGGAACGGGATTTTGCGCCGGATACACGTAAAGCTGTTCCCGTAGCCTGCCTCACCGTCATTCGCGTAATTGTTACGCCCCCAGTGAGTGACGGATAGCAGAAGAAACTGGCGATCGTCCGGCGTGTCGTTGTCGTGATCGTAATGCTGGCTAAGCTCGAAGTAATGACCCGGCTCCATGGCGCGACAATTACTCTTGCCGTGGAATGTCTTGCCGTCCACCTCTATTGCCTCGAGCCGACGCCGAGCCTTGCGCAGGCCCTCATCTGAATCGGCGTAGCCGTAAAGGCCTTCGTATTCGAAGACTTCGTACTGGCCGACCTCGCCCTGCTGGTTGACGGAATTCAGCTGTACCAGATGCGGGTTGGCAGGTTGCTTGTAGTCGAACGACTTTAGAGCCAAGCGTGTTGGCTGCATCCGCCGCGCCGAAGACCACGCGGTGATCGAGTCTGCAGTTTCAGTTACCGACGCACTGTGGTAACGGATCAGCGGCTGGCGCTCCAACTGCGGAAGGATGCTGCTGTCATCGCTGATGATCATGCGATGGCCTTCCTGAGAATGCTCGAAAGTGAAGAACAGACCTTCATGTTCAAGCATACGCAGCACGAAATTCAGGTCAGATTCCTGATACTGCGTGCAGTAACTGATCGGTTTGAGCGGTTGGCTCAGGCGGAATTCATGGTCGGCCAAGGTCAGGTAGTAGTCGAAGACTTCCTTGACGATCTGCTCGGTGGTCTTGTCTTGGAAAATGCGCGAATCACGGCGACGGCTGAGAATCCAGAGCCATGGCACCAGCTCTGCGCTGTAGTTAGCAATACCCCCGTCGGCACCGGTATGCACGAAGTCAGACACATGCGCACTGAGGTATCTGGTACTCCCATCGGCAAGCGCGATGCCTACAGTTACCTTCTTGCCAATGAGTTTCTTGAGCTCGATCCGAGCATCCTGGGAGATGAGTTCTGCCTGGAAGCTGAAGAGTTCCGAAATCGCCTCGCGGCCGCTGAAACTAAGCAGTTGGAGCTCTTGTTCGGGAGGCAAAGGTGAGTCGAAGGTGAACAGGCGTTTATTCTGCGTGAGCATCGACTCGAGGGCGTCCGTAATCATTTCAATGCATCCTGCATCAAGCTGGAAATCTACCAATGAAAACGTGGTTCGCCGGTGCTGTCAAATGATGCCATTAAGCCATCTCCCTTTCACCCAAGCTGAAATCACATGACGTCATGACCATGAGTTTGCTCTGGCTGACGTCTGAGGTGTAGGCTCCCTGCGCATAGCCATGAGGCAGCACATAGCGAATTTTTCAGGGAGAACTGCGATGAGCGTGAGTGAGAGCCAACTCAGCCAACTTGACCGGGAGATGGATTCTAACCACATGGAAATGGTGATGATGCCGATTGAAGCTTTCCAGGCACAGGACCGCTCCACACCGCAAGCACACGCCGTAACACAGCCTCCGCAGGTATGCACTCGCACACAGGCAGACCTGCTGAGCGGCATCGGGCAAAGTGTCAAGTCTGCCTACAACGGGCTGCCTCATACGTTTGTGAATACCACATGGGGCGTTCCCGCAGCCATGGCCGCCTGGGATGCACGTAACGCGGCTTCTTTCGTTAGAGATATGGGTGGTTTACTCACCAAGATACGCTACACCTTTTACAAGGGTAAACAGTACGTAATTATCACGGGGTACCCTGGGTTGCGTAAAACGCTCAATGCGCCGCGCTATGGTATTCAGAACGCAAAACTGATCAGCATGGGCATCGGCAAATACGGCATTCGCGGTTCCTCCCTCAAGGCGCTTAAGCTCTCTTGCTATGTAGCCGTCGGTATCGAAGTCGCGGAGTGGGCGTTTGGCGACGAGCACGTGATGAGTGACTTGTTTGGTGGTATCGGGGTGGAGTTGGTGAAAGCTGGGATTGCGACAGCAGTGGGATATGCTGTTGGACTTGCTATTGGCACAATGGCCACTTTCGCCGCCGCACCGGTGATCGCGGGTGCGGCTGTTGTGTTCGCAGTGGGCTGGGGGCTTAACGTACTCGACGCCGAATACGGGATAAAAAATTCTGTTAAAGCCGGACTCCGCTACGCCGTAGATAACATTCAATATCTACACCAGCAGGCCAGCCTCATCAGCGTTGAAGACATGCAAAAATACGCAGAAGAAACCGTCACGAACATTGTAAGTGAAATTGCGGAGAACCTGTACAGCGAGGCCAAGCGTTGGGCACTTAGAAAATTGCAGCCTGGAGACCTCAATTTACCTGGGTGGCCGTCATTGCCTGAGCTGCCGTCCATGCCCTCCGTCCCGACTTTCAATCTGCCAAAGTTCTAACAATGACCACACATCACCCTTATGAATTTCACGAGCGCTCACCGTATATCTTCCGCCTCGTGGCTTTTAGTATTTGTCTATTGACCGCTGCTTTAGGCCTCCTTTCAGCCAACTGGTTTGTAAGCGACATACTGCCGCTATTCGGCAGCCTGTTTACAGACACACCCATTGTAGTCACACCCTATTTGGGCTTTATGCTCATCGCCATGTGCACCGTTAGCCCCATACTCGTCATAACCTCCGCTTACGCATGCTGGCGCGCCAAAAAGTTTGACCCGCCTATCAACTCTCGCCTTTATCGATTCCAGTATCAATCTTATAAATTGACATTATGGTCAATGATTTGCATAGCGCCAGCACTGGCTGTACTTGTAACGCTTGGTTTGTGGGTAAAGGGGTACACGCCGTGTCAAAAATTGCTGATCTCCGGATCAGCATGGAAGGTATATTGGGTAAACGATGCGCGGTACTGCTTCAAGCCTGATTTCTACACTAACGACAACCAGCCCTGTAAGCGCATTGGGGACAAAAATGTATGCGTACAATTTGACAGTCGCTAACCAGCTGTAGAAAAGGAGCCACGAAATCTCTCTGCGGCTCCTTATTAAACGAGCTTGACCCTCCTGCAACATAGCGGAACGTTAAGCCCCCTTTCAGATTTTGGATACTGACTGCATCACGCGTGGTGGTATTCGGGGCGTGGCAACAGGTCAAGCACAATACTGTGGCGATCAAAAAACCATATATAACGACATGGTAATTGTGCAAATCACTTCTTCAGTCATGCCAGCCAGATAGTGACACCTGCGCTCCAGCCAGCGCCAACCCCAACGATGGCGGGACCAATCATGAAGATGCTACTAAAAGAACATCAGTCAGAATAATGACTCCCTGCAACAGTGAACATTAGCGCGCCCGCACGGCAAATAGCCTACCCAGCCACGAGGCAGCCCGCATGCTCTGAATAGCCTCAATGTCCATGAAAATGTAATGACCGTTTTCCTTCGCCTCGCGCGCTTTCAGGTCTCTGAGCGCACTGATCTTGTCGCGATTATAAAAAACCATATACACAGAGATGAGCATAAGGCAATAGATCAACCCGGTGGCCGGCACGTCATGACTTTTCATCAGGGGGTAAATTACGCTGCTCAAGCCCGCGGCCAAACCTGCCTGCCACCAACTAACTTGCTGAGGCGGCTCTATGGATTCAACGCGGCGCCCTTTGTATTGGAGAATGTCATTTTTGCTGCGCCAGTAATAAGCTGCCGCGTAGGCCAACAACACCAACACGACAGGCGCGAGGCCTAACATCAACGACGCTGGCGCACTCAGCTTCATTTTCTTGAACGTAATACCCAATATCAGCAACGACGCGAACATTGGCGCACACGACACATTGAAGAACACGCGCAAATTCGCGAAGCTTACAAAGTACTCAGTCCGATAAGCACAATGGATACACCACAGCGTCATTGCGACCACCACAATGAATGCTGGTATAGCGAAAAGCGTTGGGTTCAGACCGATCATAAGTACAGTGACTATTACGACCAGCGTCCAGGCCGACCAAATCTTTGCAAAAAATCTATCCGTGGTAAACATAAGTCTATTTGTTACCTACTAATAAATCACCCTATTCGCCCCCAACCCGAAGCCCCTTGTAGAAAGCAGCAAACCTGGGAGTGATTCGTACCTCAACGACGTGGCGCAAGATCCCGTTCTGCGAGCCGCTCACCAGAGGAAGGCTTGAGCATCAGTTGTCGGCATACACCAGCTCATCGAGTTCGTCAGTTGCCGGCGAATGCTCAAACAAGCGCCTTGCCAAGTGACCTATACGCTGCGACCAGGCCACCTTGGCTACCCACTCGGGCGGCATTCCCGATACCCCGTACAAGGCACCCGCCAACTGCCCCGCCGTGGCGGCCACGCTGTCGGCATCGTCGGCAAGGTTGGCCGCGAGCAGAATCGCATCCTTGAAATTATCAGTGTGCCAAACCGCCCAGAGCGCTGCTTCGAGGGTGTCGACCACATAGCCAGAAGAGCGAATCTGCTCTCGAGATTTGAGCTTGTATTCGCCAGCATTGATAATCCGCGGCCGAGATGTCAGCGGGCGCACTTTGGCTGCCAGCGCCTCGTGTTTGTCGGCGCCATTGAGTGCCAGATGCAACTGCGCGCCGAACAGGCTACAGCACTGCAGCACTTCGGGCGCGCTGTGCGTGACCGTGCTCTGCGTGGCACTTTCTCGCCAAGTCGCCGAGAGCGAGTGGCGCCAAAAAATGGCAGTGGGCGCAAGCCTGATCAACGAACCATTGCCAGCGGTCATGGGCTCGGCATTCCCTTGCCAAGCAATGCCCTCAGCTTCCCACCCTTCGAGCGCGCGCCGAGTGGCATTGCCGATGTCGAAACAGCGCCCGTTGACGCTGTTCTCGCCCTGGCGATACCAACGCACCAGTGCATCTGCAAAAGTCGCGAAATCGAACCTGCCCTTGGCCGCGTAAGTATCGGCCAGGCACAGCGCCATGCTGGTATCGTCGGTCCACTCGCCGGGCGCCAGACGGAATGGGCCACCACCGACCATGTCTGTAACCTGGCCCTGACCGCGGCGCTGAAACTCCAGTGTGGTCCCCACCGCATCACCGATTGCCAGGCCCAGCAGTGCGCCCTGCGCGCGGTCGAGTGCTTGTTCGCGTGAAAGCGTGCAAGGCCTGTCGCTCAGCCAGGCTGGCTTGATGCGTGGCAATATGGGCGGGTCTGGATCGTATATGTACTCCATGCGTTGCTGTAACTGGGGGGATACGTCGGGGACCAGATCGATGTAGCGCTGGGCGTATTCGCTCAGGACTGCGTCCGGACTTCTCAGGTCGATCATGCTGGCTCCTTGCAAAGGCTTGCACTCATCCATCGGCCCATTTTGCTGACCTGGTCAGCCCCTGACAACACCGCCAGACAGGCTCTGGCAAAATCAACGATCAAGCACAGCAAGGAACGCTGACCTCATCATGAAATCTCATCCCGAACTCCATGTCAGATCCCCGCTGCTCTTTCGCTGCGTGGCCATCGGCTTTGCGCTGTGCATGCTAGCGGTGTGCGCACTTGCGTTCTACGTGCTGTGGACCGAACTGCTGCCGCTGTATGGGCGCCTCTACAGAAATGCACCCGTTGTGGAAACGCCGCTCATGAGTTTTTTCGTACTCGCGGCGATTCCGGGGACGCCCTACTCGCTCGTTGTCTGCGCCTTCGCGGTATGGACCGGTCAGAAATTCGACCCGCCCAATAAGTCCAGGCTTCACACCTTCGAAATCCGGTCGTTGCAGTTGATGTTCGCGATAATGTGCTGCGCTGCCCCGGCCATGATCATTGCGACCACGGCCACACTCTCTGCGAAGGGCTACTGGTCTTGCCCAAAGCTCCGTATTTCAGGCTCCGCATGGCAGATGTTCTGGGTGAACGATGAGCGCATATGCTTTACGCCCGATTCCTACATCAACGACCGTTGGCCGTGCAAAGTTGTGGGGGAGAAGACTATTTGCGTCCAGGTGGACGGTAGGTAGCAACGCCCCAACCTGCCGCCGAACGGCACGGCCGAAGTGGGATGGCATCGGCTTTGCCGGCGATCACGGGCGCATCCCGTGCCAGTGAGCCTGTCAAACACGCCGCTCAAATATGCCGGCTCCTGGATCTTGAACCCTCTCCATCCGCCGCTGCATGCGGCGTATTCCGTCGCATTGCCATCATTGAAAGGCCCGTGGTAAAGCCCTCGCAGCACCACCAGGGCCACCCAGAAATGCGACCTGCTTCACCTTTTGAAAAATATTTTCCAATCTCTTTTTCAGCTGTTTTCACAGGCCTCAAGCCCCTTCCCCACGGGCCCAAGCCCAGATTTTACGCACTCAAAACCCCTGCCCGATATCAATGCGACATCATTGCGCTGCGTCACAAACAGGGAAAAAATCGCGGCCCTCACAGGAACTTCTTCCAACGTGGGGTGCCCTACACGGCATTACTGGCAACACGATATTCATGTGCCAGTACCGAGTTTCCAGTCCACGCCAGCGGCGTATCAGGACGATTCAAAAGGCTCATGGACGATGTACCGATGACACAGACGTTTGATGTCGAAGCACTGATCAAGCTGCGTAGCCAAACGCGGGCAATCTCCGATGCGCTCAAGGCGCAGGCGGGCGATTACCTCGCTACCGTGGCGCCGCTGATCCGTCCGCAAACGCTGTTCGGCGAATACCTGCAGGGTGCGCAACGCAGCAGCGGGCGCGAAACCCAAGGCCACTTCCAGTCGCTTATCGAACTGTACGAACGCATCGGCTCGGCCACGCCTTTCCAGCTGGTCAGCGAGCTGGAAGTGCCGCTAAACCTCATCAGCACCACCCCCGAATTGTTCCCCCTGGAATACGACAAGGTCCTGGCCCCCAGCGGGCAGGTCATCCGCGTCACCAGCCCTGTGCGCTGGGTCGTGGGTTTTCAGGGCTTCGAGCTGGCGCGCTTTCGCAATGTCATCAGCGACCCCAACCGCAGCAGCGCCGAGCTGTACCGCTTCGTGGTGCACTACCTGGTGCTGTTCTACTGCCTGAGCAAGTCGCCTGGCCTTGGCCGCCTGTTCGAAGGCTTGCGCTTTGGCTTGAGCTTCGAGCGCCTCAAAGGCATGGGTGACCTGCCCTTCTGCGTCATCAGCTCGCCGGTGCGTTCGGAACTTCCCGACGATTCGGTCATCCGTAGCAGCACGCAAATTGCCGGCAACACCAGTTTCGAAGAGCTGGTGGGGCGCGACAACATTCTGGAAATGAACGACGAAATCCGTCAGCGCCTGCTGCTGACGATCGAAGGACTGTAACGCGCAGGCCCTGCCGGGCCGCGCCATGATTCGCAGCGAATTGCTCGCACTGGAGAACACGATGGCGAAGAAGGAAAGTACCCAGCACAAACTCGACCGCGTTCGCGCGCCGCGGGTTCACATCACTTACGACGTGGACATCGGTGATGCGATCGAGAAAAAGGAGCTGCCCTTTGTCGTTGGCGTGCTGGGCGATTTTTCCGGCAACCCGCTGGAGCCCTTGCCCAAGCTCAAGGACCGCAAGTTCGTCTTCATCGACCGCGACAACTTCAACGGCGTGCTCAAAGGCATCAAGCCGCGCCTGACCTACCGCGTCGACAACACCCTGGCCAAGAACGGCACCCAGCTGGGCGTGGAGCTGAACTTCAACAGCATGGAAGACTTCGAGCCGCAGAACGTGGTGAAGCAAGTCGAGCCGCTGCGCAAGCTCTTGGAAGTGCGTAACAAGCTGGCCGACCTGCGCAACAAGATGGGCGGCAACGACAAGCTCGAAGAGCTGCTGATGGACGTGCTGCAGAACACCGAGAAGCTGAAAACCCTGGGCAAGGAATTCGGTCGCGAAGCCGCCGTCCCCGCCGCCGATGGCAAAGAGTAAGCAGGAGCCAGACGATGACCGACAAGCAAACATTGCCACAACAGGACACTGACCTGGTCGAGGTGGAAACCTTCGCCCCGCAGGCCTCGCTGCTCGACAGCATCATTTCGCAAAGCCGTGTGGCCCGCTCCGACACCGAGCGCAACCGCACCCGTGACCTGATCGGTGAGCTGGTCAACCAGGTGCTCGAGGGCGAGATGACCCCGAGCAAGGACCTGATCGCCGTGCTCGACGCGCGCATCGCCGAGATCGACTCGATGCTCTCCGAGCAGATGAACGAGATCATGCACGCCCGCGAATTCCAGCAGCTGGAAGCCTCCTGGCGCGGCCTGAAGTATCAGGTTGACCAGACCGAAACCAGCACCACGCTGAAGATCCACCTGCTCAACGCCTCGAAGAAGGACCTGGTGCGCGACCTCAAGGCCGCCAGCGAATTCGACCAGAGCGCGCTGTTCAAGAAGGTGTACGAAGAAGAGTACGGCACCTTCGGTGGCGCCCCGTTCGGCATGCTGATCGGTGACTACGAATTCAACCGCAACCCCGAAGACATGTACCTGCTCGAAGAGATCTCGCACGTGGCCGCTGCGGCCCACGCGCCGTTCATTTCGGCCGCCTCGCCCGAGCTGTTTGGCTGGGACTCGTTCACCGACATGTCCGGCCCGCGTGACTTGGCGAAAATCTTCGACACGGTCGAATACGCCAAGTGGAAGTCGTTCCGCGCCTCGGAGGACTCGCGCTATGTCGGCCTGACCCTGCCGCATGTGCTCGGCCGCCTGCCATATGGCCCTGATACCACTCCGGTGGAAGAATTCAACTTCGTCGAAAGCGTCGACGGCCGTGACCACAACAAATACCTGTGGATGAACGCCGCCTACGCCCTGGGCACCCGCGTCACCGATGCCTTCTCGCGCTACGGCTGGTGCGTGGCCATCCGCGGCGTCGAAGGTGGCGGCCTGGTAGAAGGCCTGCCAACACATACCTTCAAGACCGATGACGGCGAAATCGCCCTCAAATGCCCAACTGAAATCGCCATCACCGACCGCCGTGAAAAAGAGCTGTCGGACCTTGGCTTCATCCCGCTGGTGCATTGCAAGGGCACCGACTACGCCGCGTTCTTCGGCACCCAGTCGGCGCAGAAGCAGAAGCAATACAACACCGACATCGCCAATGCCAACGCACGCCTCTCGGCGCAGCTGCAGTACATCTTCGCCACCTCGCGCATTGCCCACTACATGAAGGCGATCATGCGCGACAAGATCGGCAGCTTCGCCTCGCGCATGGACGTCGAGCGTTTCCTCAACCAGTGGCTGGCCAGCTATGTGCTGCTCGACGACACCGCCAGCCAGGAGGCCAAGGCCAAGTTCCCGCTGCGCGAAGCCCGTGCCGAGGTGTTCGAGGTGCCAGGCAAGCCAGGTGTGTACAAGGCCGTGACCTACCTGCGCCCGCACTACCAGCTCGACGAACTGACCGCTTCGCTGCGCCTGGTCGCAGAGCTGCCGCAAGGCGCTCGCGGCTGACCGGCCTGCGTGTTCAAGGATGACACATGAGTAATCAGGCCCGCCTGCTGCCCTCGCTGCTCGACCGGCTGCTGGACGACCGTCCGTTTCAGTCGGCCGAGCCGGCTGTGCAGCGCACCTGCTCGCTGGCCGAATACAAGGCGAGCATCGTGCGCGACCTGGAGGTGCTGGTGAATACCCGCCAGTCCCTGGTCGCCGAGCAGATCGAAGGTTTCAGCCAGCTCGGTGGGTCCATCCTCGAATACGGCATGCCCGATTTCATCAGCCGCAGCGTGCTCGACCCGCACGACCGGCGGCTGATCCAGCAACAGCTGGAGCGCGCGATCAGTACCGGCGACCGGCGTTTTCGTCGGGTGCGCGTACAGCTGCTGGCCCAGCAAAACGGCCATCGCATGTTGACCTTCCGCGTGGACGCAGTTTTGCGCCTGCAGGACATCAGCCGCCAGGTGTCGTTCGACGCCGTGCTGCAAGTCAACACCCAGGAATACAAAGTGCAGAACCTCAACTGATGCTCGACGAACTGCTGCCCTACTACGAAAAGGAACTGTCGCACCTGCGCTTCCTCGGCCAGGAGTTTGCTGCGCAGTACCCGAAAATCGCCTCGCGGCTGCTGATCGAGGGCGACAACTGCGAGGACCCGCATACCGAGCGCCTGATCGAGGCGTTCTCGTTCCTGTCGGCGCGGGTGCACAAAAAGCTCGATGACGAGTTCCCCGAGATTGTCGAGTCGTTCCTTGAGGTGCTGTACCCGCACTACCTGCGCCCTACCCCGTCGATGTCGATCGCCGAGCTCAGCCTTGGCAAGCAGGAGAAGGTCACCGAAGCCTACCGCGTGGCGCGCCACACCGAGATGCGCGCCAACGCCGTTGAAGGCGTCGTGTGCAAGTTCCGCACCTGCTATCCGGTGGAGCTGTGGCCGGTGGCCGTGCAACACGCCTCCTTCGCCGAGATGGAACGCTCGGCCTTCAACGGCCATAGCGCCGATCTGGTGGCGCGCTTGCGCATCCGCCTGGAAGCCACCGGCGACGCTTTGTTTGGCCAGATGGAGCTGGACCGCCTGCGCTTTTTCCTCGATGGCGAAGCAACACTGATGCACCAGCTCTACGAGCTGCTGTTCAACAACCTGGCCAAGGCCACACTCAGCTTCCAGGATGAAGGCCGCAGCCGGGAAGTCGCGCTACCCGCCGACGCCCTGCAGGCGGTGGGCTATGCCCGTGACGAGGGCCTGGTGGATTATTCCGAGCGCTCATTCCTCGGTTACCGCCTGTTGCACGAGTACTTCACGTTTCCCGACAAATTCATGTTCTTCGACCTCTCAGGTTTTGCCCGCATCCTGCAGGGCAAAGCCATCGAGCAGGTCGAGATCAACTTCTACTTCAACGATTACGACCTTAGCGAGCGCCTGGCACGGCTGGCCCAGAACATCGGTCGCAACAACTTCAAGCTCAACTGCACGCCGATCATCAACCTGTTTCGCCAACAGGCCGAGCCGATCAAGCTCACCCACACCCAGCACGAATACCCGGTCACCCCGGACATTCGCCTGCACAATGCGGCAGAAGTGGTCTCGATCGACCGGGTGCGGCGCGTGCGCAAGCTCGGTGGCATCGACCACGTCGGCACCTGCCAGCCATTCTTCGAGCCGCGTGGCGAGCAAGACCCGCACAACAGCTTCTGGATTGCCCGCCGGCGTAACCAGGGCGATGCCACGGCGATGAGCATTCGCGTGGTCGACCGCGACCTGGAACTGATCGACGGCAACAGCGATACCCTGAGCATCAGCCTGACCTGCAGCAACCGCGACGTCCCCCTGCTGCTGCCGTTCGGTGGCGAACGGGGTGATTTCAACATCCCGGCCAACTCGGTGATCAAAGATATCCGCTGCCTGCGCAAACCCACCGCCACGGTGCGCGTGCCGCTGGGTAAAGGCCTGATCTGGCGGCTGATCGCGCACCTGTCGCTCAACCACTTGTCGCTGGTGAGCCAGGGCCGCGAAGTGCTGCTCGAGCTGCTGTCGCTGTACAACTACCGCAACGTGTCGGCCATCCGTAAACAGATCAACGGCATCAAGGCAATCAGTAGCGAGCCGGTGGTAGCGCGTATCGGCCACCCGCGGCCGAATTTCGTGCGTGGCGTAGGCATCACCCTGACCTTCGATGAAAGCCAATTCACCGGCAGCGGTGTGTTCCTGTTCGGCATGGTGCTGGACCACTTCTTTGGCCAGTACTGCTCGATGAACAGCTTCACCCAACTGACTTTGCGTACCCAACAACGAGAAATGAGAGTCGTCCAATGGCCAGCACGTACTGGCGATCAGCCCCTGGTCTGATCGATCAAGCCAGAGCCGAGCCGCACCGATTCGAATTCTTTCAATTGGTGCGCCTGCTTCGCCTGCACTACAGCCGTACCGGGCGCATGGACCTGGCAACCCGGCCTCACGAAGACCCGCTGCGTTTTCGCACCCAGCTGTCGCTGGCGTTTCCGGCCAGCGAGGTCAGCGACCTGCAGTTCGAGCGTGAGGGCAAGGTATCGACGGCCGGCCTGCCGCTGTCTGAGGTGCAGGTCACTTTCATGGGCCTGGTAGGCCCGTCGGGCGTACTGCCTCGCCCGTACACCGAGCTGCTGCTCGAACGCCACGTGCAGTACCGAGACGATGCCGCCCACGCGTTTCTCGATATTTTCTCGCACCGCATGATCACGCTGTTCTACGAAGCCTGGCAAAAGTACAAATTCCATATCGAGCACGAGCGCAACGGTACCTCGGGCTTCGATGGCTACCTGCTCAACCTGGTCGGCCTGGGCCCGCGTGCCCAGCAGTTGAAGTTCGAACGACAGCAACCGGTGCTGCGCCGCGAGCTGTTCAGCTACTTCGCCGGGCTGCTCAGCCAGAAGCCACGCAATGCGCTGAACCTTGAGCGAATGCTCGGTTTTTATTTCGCCCTGCCGATCAAGGTCAGGCAGTTCGCCGGCCGCTGGTTGAACCTGCAGCCCGAACAGTGCACCCAGCTTGGCCGCAAGAACGCCCAGCTTGGCCAAAGCGCTGTGGCCGGCAACCGCGTGTGGGACTACCAGTCGTGCATCCGCATCGAGCTCGGCCCCCTGGCGCTGGCCGATTACCGTCGGTTTCAGCCTGGCACGGACGACTACCGCAAGCTGGTCGAACTGGTGCGCTTTTACGTGGGTGCCGAGCTTGATTTCGAAATCGCCCCGCTACTTAAGCGCGAGGCCGTGCCCCGTGCCCAACTGGGCCGCAGCGGCAATGTCGCGCTGGGCTGGCTGGGCTGGCTCAAACGCCCTGGTCGTGACGCAGAGCCTTCGCGTTGCGCCGTCTTCCACATTCCTTACGATGGGGTCGCCTTGTGAACCTGAAGTCTCTGTTCGCCAAGCTTAACGAAACCAGCCGCACGGCCACTGAAAGCGCGGCGGCCCTGTGCCTGTCGGAGCACCACTACGACGTAGAGGTGGAACACCTGCTGCTGCAGTTGCTGGATAACAGCGACAGTGACCTGCCGCTGATCCTGCGCCACTACGATGTGGTCGCCGAGCGCCTGCAGGCGCAACTTGTGACCGCACTGGGTACCTTCAAGAAAGGCAACACCCGCACCCCGGCGCTGTCCCCGCACATCACCCGCATGATCGAGCAGGCCTGGGTGCTGGCGTCGATCGAGTACGGGGTAGGCCAGGTGCGCAGTGCGCACCTGTTGCAAGCATTGCTCGACGACGCCGAACTGCGCCGGGTGGTCATCGCCTCGGCACCGGAGCTTGAGAAGATCAACGCCGACGACCTGCGCCTGAACCTCAGCGCACTGGTCGAAAGCAGTGCCGAATCCAGGCTCGCCAGCCCTCTGGCCAGCCCCTCGGCGCCAGTGGCAGGTGCCGGCAAGGTTGGCGGCAAGACCCCGGCCCTGGACCAGTACACCGTCAACCTCACCCAGAGCGCCCGTGACGGCCGGATCGACCCGGTACTGGGCCGCGAGTTCGAAGTGCGGCAGATGGTCGACATCCTCACCCGTCGCCGCCAGAACAACCCGATCCTCACCGGCGAAGCCGGCGTCGGCAAGACCGCAGTGGTCGAAGGCTTGGCTTTGCGCATCGCCCAGGGCGATGTGCCGGCCCCACTCAAGGACGTCGCCGTGCACACCCTCGACCTGGGCCTGCTGCAGGCGGGTGCCGGGGTCAAGGGCGAGTTCGAAAACCGCCTCAAAGCGGTGATCGAAGAGGTCAAGCGCAGCCTGCACCCGATCATCCTGTTCATCGACGAGGCCCACACCCTGATCGGCTCTGGTGGCCAGGCCGGGCAGAACGATGCCGCCAACCTGCTCAAGCCAGCCTTGGCCCGTGGCGAACTACGCACCATCGCTGCCACCACCTGGGCCGAATACAAGAAGTACTTTGAAAAAGACGCCGCCCTCGCCCGTCGCTTCCAGGTAGTCAAGGTCGAAGAGCCTGACGAAGACAAGGCCATCCATATGCTGCGCGGCCTGCTGGGCAAAATGCGCGAGCACCACAAGGTGGCGGTGATGGACGAAGCGCTGGTACAAGCCGTACGCCTGTCCAACCGCTACATCACCGGCCGCCAATTGCCCGACAAGGCTGTCAGCGTGCTCGATACCGCCTGCGCACGCATCGCCTTGGCGCAGTCGTCGCAACCCGGCGCGCTGGAAGACTGCCGTCGGCTTATCGACAACTTGCAGGCCGAAATCGCCGTGCTCGACCACGAAGCCGGCAAGGGCCACGACCATGCCCGGCGGCTGGCCGAGCTGCAGGCCGCCCTACAGGCCGAGCAGGAGCACGAGCAGCGCCTGAGCGCCCAGTGGCAGCAGGAGCTGGAACTGGTCGAACAACTCAAAGCCCTGGACAGCGCCAAGGACACCGACGCCGCCCAGCTCAATGCCCTGCGCGCCGAGCTTAGCAACGTGCAGGGCGACCAGCCCCTGGTCCACGCCTTGGTTGACGCTGGCGCCATCGCCCAGGTGATCAGCGGTTGGACCGGTATCCCATTGGGCAAGATGCTGCGTGACGAGATCGACACCGTGCAGCGCCTGCCTGCCCTGCTCGGTGAACGCGTGCTCGGCCAGGACCACGCGCTGCACGAAATCGGCAAGCGCATCAAGATTTCCCGCGCCCGCATGGAAGACCCGAACAAACCGATCGGCGTGTTCCTGCTGCTGGGCCCCAGCGGCGTCGGCAAGACCGAAACCGCGCTGGCATTGGCCGACACCCTGTACGGTGGTGAGCGCAACCTGATCACCATCAATATGTCCGAGTACCAGGAGGCCCACACAGTGTCGAGCCTCAAAGGCTCGCCACCCGGCTACGTCGGTTACGGCGAAGGCGGCGTGCTGACCGAGGCGGTGCGCCGCAAGCCCTACAGTGTGGTGCTGCTGGACGAGGTGGAAAAGGCTCACCCTGATGTGCTCGAGCTGTTCTTCCAGGTGTTTGACAAAGGCGTGCTGGACGATGGCGAAGGCCGCGAGATCAACTTCCGCAACACGGTGATCATCCTCACGTCCAACACCGGCACCGAGCGCATCATGCAGACCTGCCTGAATGCCCAGACGCTGCCTACCCCCGAGGCCATCGTCGAAGGCCTGCGCGACGAGCTGAACCACGTCTTCAAACCGGCCTTCCTCGGCCGCCTGAGCATCGTGCCGTTCTACCCGGTGCAGGACCAGATCCTCGAGCGCATCGTTGCCCTCAAGCTCGAGCGCATCGCCAAACGTTTCGCCCGCAACCACCAGGCCGAGCTGAGCTACGACGACGCCTTGGTCAAGGCCATCGCGGCACGGTGCACCGAGGTCGACAGCGGCGCACGCAACATCGACAACATCCTGTCCCGCACCCTGATGCCCGAGCTTGCCCAGCACGTTCTCGAGCGCATGGCCCAGGACGCGCCGATCGAGCGCTTGACGATCGAGTTGGGCAGCGATGGCGATTTCGCCTATCGCATGGCCTGAACGAGTACCCGGAGGTTTAGCCGTCATGTACCACACACACACTGCCCTCAAGCGCCTGACCGTCGCAGCCCTGCTGCTGGCGCTGGCTGGTTGCGGCGTCACCGACCGCATCGGCAAGCGCATGGAAGACAGCTGGGCGGCCGACATGCTGGCCGACAGCGAGAAGGTCATCCTGACCTCCGACGGAGGCAACCAGCTCAACCCCGACGCTGAAGGCAAGCCGTTGTCGGTGGTGATGCGCGTGTACCAGCTGACCGACCTCGAGCGCTTTGCAGCCACCGACGCCGAGACACTTTGGGACGCTCCGGAAAAAGCCTTGGGCAACACGCTGGTAGAAGCCCGCGAGCTCACCCTGCTGCCAGGTATCGGCCAGACCGACCAATGGCCACTGGCCAAGTCCGCCCGCTATGTCGGCGTGGCGGCGTTTTTCCGTGATGAGCACGATGCCCGCTGGAAGGTCGCCTTCGATGCCGAGTCGCTGCGCAAGGACGGTATCTGGTTCTCTTCCGATGGCCTGTGGGTACTGGTGGACAACACCGAAATCAGCGCCCTGCGTGGCGTCGATGTGCTGAACAAGCCGCCCACCGCTGACCAGTTGGCTGCTGCGCAAAAGGCCGAAGAAGCGCCATCTGCTCTCACCGAAAAAGTGCAGGACGCTGTGATCGAAAAGGCCACCGACGCTGCCGGCAAATCGGCCAGTAACGCCATGGATTCAACCTTCAATTCTTTAGTGGATAGCGTCAAATGAGCAAGCAGAGCAGGGTGATGTGGTCGGAAGGCATGTTCCTGCTGCCCCAGCACTTCCAATACCAGGACGAGTTCCACCAGCACCAGCTGGCCGAGTCCACATTGCGCGGCACCCCGTTTCATTGGGGGGTACAGGCGCTGCAGGTGGACGAAGATGCCCTGGCCAACGGTTCGCTGCAGCTCAAGCGGCTGAAACTGGTGTTTCCGGACGGCAGCCTGTACGACGCGCCGCAGCACGACCCGCTGCCGGCCGCGCGCGACCTCAAAGACCTGCTCAAGGCCAACGACCTGAAGGTTTACGCCGCACTCAAACTGCCCGAGCCCTTCGGCCTGAACTATGTCGAAGATGGCCAAGAGCACAAGGCAGCGCGGCGCTTTCGCAAACAGTTCGATACCCTGCCCGACCTCAACGAAGGCGAACTGGAAAACGAAATCACCAGCCTGCGCCTGAATGTCGTGCTGCTGGTCGATGGCGACAGCCTTGATGGCTACAGCCATTGCCCGCTGGCCAAACTCACCCGCAACAGCATGGGCGGCTTCAACCTGGACCCGCACTTCGTCCACCCTACCCTGCACCTGGGCAGCCATGAGACGCTGGCCGGCATCGGCAAGCGCTTGCTCGGTGCCCTACAGGCCAAGAGCAAGGCGTTGTCGGGCCGGCGCCGCGAGCGCGCCGACCAGATCGCCGAGTTCGGTTCCAGCGACGTCACACTGTTCTGGTTGCTGAACACGGTCAACCGTGCGCACCCGCAACTGGCCCACCTGCTGGCCCATCCGCGGCTGCACCCGGAGCGCCTGTACCTGTTCCTGGCCGACCTTGCCGGCGGGCTGTTGACGTTCACTCTCGATACCCAGCTAAGTGATGTCCCCGAATACGATCACCACGACCCGGCGGCGTCACTGGTCAAACTGGACGAGATGATCCGGGTGATGCTCGATAACGTCGTGCCCAACCAATGCATCGTCATCAACCTCACCCAGACCAAGCCGTCGTACTGGCAGGGGCAACTGCGCGACCCGCGCCTGGTCGAGGCCGACTTCTATATCTCGGTACACGCCGACATGCCTGGTGCCAGCCTGCTGGAGCTGGTGCCGCGTGCGTTCAAGGTGGGCTCGCCGGAAGACATCGAAGTGGTGGTCAACAGCGCCATGCCTGGCGTCACCCTCAACCATGCTGCCCGGTTGCCCAACGCCATCCCAGTACGCCTGGACAACCAGTATTTCGCCATCGAGCCACATGGCCATGTCTACGAGCGAATGATGAACGCCCAGACCATCTGCTTCTATGCGCCCAGCGCCTTTACCAACCTCAAGCTTGAACTGATGGCGGTGCTCAAATGACCGAAGCCGTATTGCAACAGGGCGCCGTCGCGCCCGCCACCGACAAACCAACCCTCAAGAGCCTGGTACAGGACTTCATCAGCATGGCGCTGATTGTCCGCCGTGGCCGTCAGGTGACCTCGGTACAAGCCTTCGAAGCCAGCGTCGACCGCTTCTTCGCCAACCTGGAGCGCGATGCCCGCGCGGCCAACTACAGCGTCGAGCAGGTCAAGGACACTCAGTACGCCTTGTGCGCCTTCCTCGACGAAAGCGTGCTGCGCTCCGGCGACAACGAGCTGCGGGGGCACTTCGAGCTGCAACCGCTGCAGTTCCGCTATTTCGGTGTGCACCTGGCCGGTGAAGGCTTCTTCGAGAAGGTCGAAACGTTGCGCGGCGACGTCAAACAGAACCTCGATGTACTGGAGGTCTACCACCTGTGCCTGGCACTGGGCTTCGAGGGCAAGTTCAGCCTCGGCCAGAAAGACCAGCTGCGCTACCTGGCCAACGCCCTGGGCCAGGACATCGCGCGCTACCGCAAGCCACCCAAAACCCTCTCGCCGGACTGGGCCCTGCCCGATCAGGTGTCGCAGATGCTGCGCCACGAAGTGCCGCTGTGGGTGTACCTGGTGTTGATTGCGCTGGTCTGCGTCGCGGTATACCTGACGCTCGACTGGTTGCTGGACAAGGATGTCGCCGCCCTTTCCGAACAAATCCGCCAGCTGTTCAGTGCCTGAGCACACCTCAGGTAGCCGAGTCAGGAAGACATGAAAACATTACTGCGTCTGTTGAAGAGTTTCTGGATTCTCCTGCCACTGCTGTGGTTGGTGACCCTGTTGATCTGCTGGTTGGTGGCCCCGATGGTGCCCTGGCTGCGCCACCATGTGCCTGAAGCGCTGGCCATCATCAGCGCCTGCTTCCTGCTGGTGATCGTACTGCGCCAGTACCAGCGCATCCGCGCCGAGCATAACTTGGAGAACCTGCTGCAGATCGAGGTCGATCGCTCGTGGAACGCCACGGGTGAATTCCGCGACCAGCAGGTGCTGCGCGAGCGCCTCAAGCATGCCATCGCCATGCTGCGCACCGACCGCTCCGCCGGTGGTGGTGGCAAGGCAGCCCTGTCCGACCTGCCCTGGTACCTGGTGATCGGCATGTCGGCTGCAGGCAAAACCTCGCTGCTGACCCACTCGGGCCTTTCGGCCAGCATCGCCACCGCCAATGACAGCGAAAGTGGCACCCAGCACTGCGACTGGTACTTCAGCCCCGACGCAGTGATGATCGACACCGCAGGCCGTTACCTGCGCGACGATCAGTCTGCCAGCGAGTTCTCAGCCTTCCTGCGCATGCTGCGCAAGCAACGCGGTAAGGCAGCGATCAACGGCCTGGTGCTCGTGGTCAGCCTGCCTGAACTGCTGGCGGCCAACAGCGACGGGCGTAATGCGCTGGCCGCGCAGTTGGTGGCGCGCGTGGCGGAATACGCCGAGTGCCTGGGCACTAACCCACCTGTGTACCTGATGCTGAGCAAGACCGACCAGTTGCCCGGCTTCAACCAGGCCTTCGAAGGGCTGGACCTGCACCAGCGCCAGCAGCCGCTGGGCATGACCTTCGGCCTGTCGGAACTCCGCAACAACGGTTTGCAGGCCGTGCTCAACACCCGCCTGAAAAACCTGCAGAGCCACGTTCGCCGCCACGTCGATGCGCAGATGATCAGCCTTGGCGCAGATGCCGACAGCACACTGCTCAACTTCCCCCAGTACTTCGCAGAACTCAATGGCGTGCTGGAGCAGTTCCTTGAACACTTCACCCGCGGCCAGGGTGGCGGTGCGCCTCTGCTGTTGCGCGGTTTGTACTTCACCAGTGCCCTGCAAACCGAGCAGCAACTGGGCCAGGTGTACGAAGACGCCATCGCCGACAACTTTGCCCTGCAAGCGGCCCACGACGATAGCGCCCAGCCGGCCAGCCACCCGCAAGGCAACCGCAGCTACTTCATCACCGACACGTTCCGCCAGGTGATCTTCCCCGACCGCGACCTGACCCTGTATCAGTCGCGCCTAGGCCGCCAGGCTGGCTTCAGCCCCCTGTTGCTTGGCCTTGCGGCTGCCGCCGGGGTGGCCTTCATTGGTTGGCAGGCGCTATCGTTCGCCAACAACCGCCAATGGCTGGACAGCCTGCGTGGGCAACTGGCCGAGATCGAACGCGCCGATGACCGCGCACAACTGCTGGCTGCCGGTAAAGGCCTGGAAGTGCTGCGCGGGCAGATGGCGACGGTCGAAGCCCATCGCCAGGAGGGCGTGCCGCTGCAATTGAGCGCTGGCCTGTACCACGGTGAGGCGATTCACCAGGTGGCCCGCGACGCCTACCTGGCGCAACTGCGCAGCCAGGCACTGGAGCCGATCGCCCGCAGCCTGCAGGTGCAGATGCGTGCATTCAACACCTTTGCCAGCGGCATCAACCAGGAGTTGGAGTTCACCCCGGCGCCGAAAAGCCGCAATGGCAAGCCGTTGGCGCCACGCCTGGCGGCCAAGGCCCAGGCGGCCCTGACCAAGACCCGTGCCGGCGCCTACGCCGCCAAGGTCAACCTGGCCACGGCGAGCGACGCGGCCGAACTGTCCGCCACCACCGGTGGCCTGTCGCTGTCCGAGGAGATGCTCGGGCGCCTGGACGAACAGCAGGTGGCGTCGATCATCGAGGCCTACAACACCCTCAAGCTGTACCTGCTGCTGACCGAGCCGCAAGCCCATCCGGACCCAGCTTTCGTCGCCGCCAGCCTGCCACAGGCCTGGGCAGGTGCCGCAACCCAAGGTTCCCCCACCGACGAAGCCGTCATCAGCGAAAACGCCCCTCTGTACGTTCAATTGCTGGAGCAAGGCCAGGCGCCGTCGTTGCCGCGTAACCAACAGCTGATCGACGAAACCCGGCAGAACCTCAAGGCATTCATGATTTCCAGTTCGCTGGTGGATCGCGAATACCTGCGCCTGCAGTTGGAGTCCAGCCGCCAGTTCCCCGCGCTGAGCCTCAACGACCTGGTGCCAACGCCTGGCCGTAACCTGTTGTACAGCTCTGCCGGCGTGCCGGCGATCTATACGCGCCAAGGCTGGGACACCTTCGTCAAGCCCGAGCTGATCAAGCTGGTGTCGGGCAACCTGCGCAACGAGTCGGACTGGGTGCTCGATGGCGAAGGCGGCGATGCCATCGTGCAGAAAGCCAACTTCGTGCGCGAGTTCATGGCCCGCTACAAACGCGATTACACCCAGGCCTGGTACAAGATGGTCAGCAGCGTGGGCGTGCGCCACTTCGCCGACCTGGCCTCGGCCACCGAACACCTCGGGCTGCTCAGCGACGTGCAGAACTCGCCGGTGAAGAACCTGCTGACAGCGGTCAATGACAACACTCAGTGGGACTTACCGGTCAAGCGTGACGCCACGCCTACGGGCAATGCCCGCGCGGACGGCTTCTGGAGCAAGGTCACCGGCCTGATCGACGAAGCCAAGGACGTGGCGCCTGAAGCCCTGGCCCCTAGCCTGCCGGCCGTGGACGACGGCAGCCTGGCCAAGCGTTTCGAGCCGGTCGCCCGTGTGTTCGCAGCCAACAACGCCGAAGGCGCTGACAGCACCATCATGGACCGCTACCTGGCCGCGCTGCGCAAGCTCAAGGTGCGCATGAACAACATCCAGCGCTCACAGGATGTCGGTAAAAGCAGTAAGCAACTGATCAGCGAAACCCTGGAAGGCCAGCCAAGCGAAGTGACCACCGTGCGCAACTACGTGGAAACCAGCGTCGACACCAGCCAGGACGGCCTGTCGCGTTCGCTGCAGAGCCTGTTCAGCCTGCCGATCCAGTACGCCTGGGAAACCCTGCGCGACCCGGCCGGCCAGCAGATCGCCAAAGCCTGGAAGCAGCAGATCGCCAAGCCCTGGGAGCAGGTCATGGCGCACCGTTACCCGATCGCCACCGGCAGCCGCAACGAGGCTTCGGTCAAGGACCTGCAGCGTTTCGTCGACCCCGAAAGCGGCCTGCTGCCGACCTTCAAGCGCAACGAGATCGGCAACCTGTCCGGTGATGAAGGCCTGGGGCTGAGCAACGGCAAGGCGCCTGCGCTGGTCAACCCGGGGATGCTCAACAGCATCGACAAGGCCAGCAGCGTGGGCCAGGTGATCGCCAGCCTGTCGGACCGCGATAACGGCTTCGAGATCATGCTTGAGCCGTCGGCCAACTTTACCGACATCGTGTTCACCCTTGATGGCCAAGAGCAGCACTACCGCAACGGCCGCAGCAGCTGGAGCCGTTTTGCCTGGCCTGGTACCAGCAACGCGCCGGGCGCGCGCCTGGACGTGGTCACCCTCAGCGGTGCACGCGTCACCGTGTTCGACTTCCCAGGGCGCTGGGGCCTGCTGCGCATGAACGAAAGCGCCCGGGTCGATGACCTGGATGGCATCCAGCAGCGCTTCAGCTGGAACACCGCCAATGGTCGCGTCAGCCTGGTAGTGCGCAACTTCGGTGGGGTCAAACTCACCGACCTGGGCGACGTCAAGGCGCTGAGCGCCCTCAACGACGCTGGCAGGGGCGCACAATGATCGGCTGCTTCGGCAAGTTGCCGTCGAGCGCAGACTTCGTCAGCCTGCATGGCGCGGCAGAAGAAGTCTGCGAGTTCGACGCCTGGCTGCAGGCCTCGTTGGCGGCAATGCGCCACCGCGAGGACTGGCAGGCGTTGTTCGATGCACTGCCGATGTGCTTCTTCTGCTACCGCGCGCGCAATGGCAACTGGCTGCTGGGCGGCCTGCTCAGCTCCCGCGATGCCAGCGCCCGACGTTACCCTTTCTTCATCTTCCAAGTGCTCAAGGGCCAGGAAGGTGAAACGCTGCTCAACCCGTTCACCCTCGGCGAGTTGTTCAGCGCGCAAATCAAGCCGTTGCTGCATCAGGCAGTGCAAGGCGCCGAGCGCGCCAGCCTGTTCGAACGCATCAAGGCCCTGCGCCCACTGCAAGCCCAGGACCTGGACCTGTTCCGGCGGGTACACGGCAAGTTCCTGCATGATTTCAGCTTCAGTGACGTTGCCCGTGCGTTGCACGGCTCCTGGCCGGCCTTCGACAGTGCTACCGCACTGGCACGCTTGCAGGCTACGCAAGCGGTGCTGCACGGCGACTTCGACGGCGGCATCGAGCTGCCACTGCCGGCTGAGCGCGGCCTGAAAAACCCTACCGCCGACCTCTGGCTGACCTGGCTGGCACGCATCGGCAGGCGCCATGACGCACCGGCGGTGAGCCTGCTTGCCGACGACTTCATGCACCCGCGCTTGTACTGCTTCCCGTCACGCCATACCGGCACAGCGTACCGCCTGCTCAGCGGCACGGCTGCAGCCGGCCAGCGCCTGGACCTGCTCGACCCATTGCCGCCAAAAGCGCCCGTGCACGATTACGACCGACCCCTACAACACGTTATCGACCGCTTTGTCGATGCGTTGGATGCGACGCCTGTATGAACAAGATCAAGTACTACTGCCTGCGCTATCAACCCTACCTGCTGGGGCTGGCCTTCTTCTTGGCGATCTTCGTGGTCTGGGCCCTGGGCCGTGCCCTGGGCTTTGCCTCGCTGCACAGCCTGCTGGCAGGCATTGGTGTGTTTCTGCTGCTGTCGGCGGGCTATGTACTACTGCTTTATCGTGGCGCAGGCCAGCACCACAACCTTGAGGCGCTGCTGCGTGATGACGCAGACCAAGCGGTACTCAACGCCACCCCGGCCGACCGCGAAGAAATCAGCCTGCTGCGCGAGCGCCTGTTGCAGAGCATCGAACGCCTGCACAGCAACAAACCACGCGGCACCCCAGCGAAGGACGCCTTGTACGCCCTGCCCTGGTACCTGGTGATTGGCCAACCGGCCGCCGGCAAGAGCACCATGATCCTGCAATCCGGGCTCAATTTCCCTTACGCCGAGCGCGAAGGTGCGCGGGTTGCAGGCCTGGGTGGCACGCGCAACTGCGACTGGTTCTTCAGCTCCGAAGCGGTGCTGCTGGACACCGCCGGCCGCTACATGAACAGCCCCGAGGAAGCGGGCAAGTGGCGCGGTTTTTTGCAGCTGCTACGCCAGCACCGCCAGCGCCGCCCACTCAACGGGCTGATCGTCAGCGTCAGCATCGCCGATATCCTGCACGGCTCGGCTGAAGACCAGGAGCGCGTGGCCAAGCGCCTGCGCGAGCGTATCCAGGAAAGCTGCGCCCTGCTGGAGGTGCGCCTGCCCATCTACCTGGTGTTCACCAAATGCGACCTGATCCCGGGCTTCAGGCCCTTCTATCGCCAGCTGGATGACGCAGCGCGCGGCGAGGTAATGGGCAAGACGTTCTCGCACAAAGGCTACGAACAAGCCGACTGGGGCCAGCGCTTCGGCACGGCCATGGACGAGCTGACCGGCTACTGGCAGCAGGTAGCGAGCCAGCAACTGATGCAGCAGGATATCCAGGTAACCCGCCAGAACAATGCTGCCTACCGCTTCCCCCTCGAACTGGCTGCGCTCAAGCCGCGCCTGCAGCAATTCGTCGACAGCCTGCTGCGGGCCAACCCGTACCAGAACGCCGAACTGCTGCGTGGTTTCTATTTCACCGCCGCGCTGGAAGCCGACGACGCCCTGTGGGGCAGCCATGGCCAGCACGTCGCCGAGCGTTTCGCCCTCGCCCACGGCCAGGACCATAGCGCGGGTAACAGCCAGCCGGCACCGCTGTTCATCAATAGCCTGTTCCGCAAGGTGATCATCCCCGACCAGCATCTGGTGGCCGTATACACCAGCAACCACCGCGAACGCCAGCGCAAGGCCGCCTGGGTGGGTGCTGCCAGCCTGGCGGGCCTGCTGCTGTGCAGCTTGTGGGGCTGGTCGTACATCAACAACCGCAACACACTCGACACGATGGCCGCCGAACTGGCCCAGGCCAAGCGTGAGGACCAGGCCAACCCTGGCCAATATGCCCCATGGCACAGCCTCGACCGCCTGCGTTTCTGGGCCGCGCACTACTACCAGCAGCACCACGACCAGGCCGTGCCGCTGGGCATGCGCCTGGGCTTGTACCAGGGCCATGCGGTGGAACCGGTACTGCGTGCGCGCTACTTCGCCACCCTGCAAAACGTGATGCTCAAGCCTACAGCAGACAACCTGACACGCACCCTGTACCTGCTGACCACGCTAAAGGTCTACCAGCGCAATACCCGAGAGTTGCAGCCGGTGACCGGTGTCGACAGCGTCGAGGCCGAAGCCCTGCCGCATGACAACCGCGCCCAGTCGATCGCCGACTTCGGCAAGGCAGCGTTGGACACTTACGTAATGCTGTCGCCTGCCCAGCGGGAAAAGGCCGACCCGGCATTGCTCAAGGCCAGGTTGCCGGACTACTGGTACCCGGCCATCGCCCGCCACACCGGCAAGCGCATGGGCGCCACTGGCAGCGAAACTGCCGGCAACCAGGACTACCTGTACGCCAGCCGCCAGATCGTGTTCTACAGCGACCAGATCCGCGAGCCCGATGTGCCGCGCATTCTCGACAATGCCTTCCTGATGTCCAGCTCGCGCAACTACATCAACAGCCTGCTGACCCAGTCGCTACGCTCGATCGAAACCATCACGCTGGAGTCCGACACCCTGTTCGCCTTTGCTCGCGCCGACTTCCAGAGCCTCAAGCGTGAAGGCCAGAACCAGTTGAGTGCCATCGCCAGCAAACTGCTGAACACACCGAACATTGGCAAGATCATCATCTCGGGCCACGCCGACCAGCTCGGCGATGCCCAAGGCAACCTGCAGGTTTCCCGGCAACGGGCGCAAACCATCCGCACCTACCTGGTCGGCAAGGGCGTACCCGCCGAGCTGGTGAGTGCACAGGGCGAAGGCAGCCGCAAACCGCTGGTCAACTGCGACATGCAACAACCGCGGGCGCAGCTGATCAAGTGCCTGGAGCCCAACCGGCGGGTCGAAATCGAAGTGCGCGGGCTCAACTGAGCGCGCGCTGCAAGAACCGGCCACCGGGGCCTCACAGGAGGAGGCCGAGGTGGCGGCAAGCTACCTCTGCTGACGCGTTCAGCGAGGTCAACACGAAGGGGCGCATGAGCGGCCTTTAATTGATGTTAATGGAGAGTTTTACAATGGCATTTGACGCGTATATCCAAATCGACGGCATCCCGGGCGAAGTTCTGGATGAAAAACACAAGGACTGGATCGAAGTGCTGGGCTACGAGTACGGCGCCACCCAGGCCACCTCGGCCACTGCCAGCTCCTCGGGCGGTGCGTCGTCCGAGCGCGTGTCGCTGACCGACTTCAAGATCCGCAAGGCAGTCGACAAGGCCTCGGCCAAGCTCTTCGAGCACTGCTGCACCGGCAAGCACATCGCCAAGCTGAAGCTGAACGTCAACCGTGCCGGTGGTGACAAGGTCACCTACCTGACCATCGACATGGAAGAAGTGGTGGTGTCCTCGGTCAGGTTCGTCGCCGGTGGCAACCAGGGCGGTGAAGACAAGGCGGTCAGCGACCTGCCGATCGAAGAAATCAGCTTCAACTTCGCCCGCATCAAAACCACCTACACCCAGCAGAACCGTACCGACGGCCAGGCTGGTGGCAACATCGTCGGTGGCTGGGACCGCACCGCGAACAAAGTGTTTGCCTAAGCACTTGTTTGGCCTGGGCCGCGCGAGCGGCCCATACCCTGTGGCGTGCCGGGCTTCCCGGCACGTTGCTCTATACCCCTGATCAGAGTGTTTTATGCCTGAATTCCTCAACGGCCTTTCGCTGGCCGCGCTGGCCGCGCCGATCGACGGTGGCAGCGGCGAAGACTTGAGCTTCTCTGCCTTGTTCGACCAGATCAAGGAGGCGCGCCGGGCAGACCCTGACTACCTGACCCAGGGTGACTGGCAGACCGACCTGAAAACCGCCGACTGGGAAAAGGTCATCAACCTGTCGGCCCAAGGGCTTGAGCAGCAGAGCAAGGACCTGATGCTGGTCGCCTGGCTCAACGAAGGGCTGGCCCAGCGCGATCACTTCCAGGGCATCACCTTCGGCCTGAACCTGTGCGAACGCATCCTAGAAACCTTCTGGGAGACCGCCTACCCGTCGCTCGAGGACGGCCTGGACGAGCGCGCCGCGCGGCTGTCCTGGCTCAAGACCACGCTCACCGACATCGTCGGTGGCTTGCCCATTACCCAAGGGCAGAATTTCGGCGTGCTGCGTTACGACGAATCACGCCATGTAGAAAACCTTGCCTTGCAAAACCCCAAGGCGATGCAAACCGCACTCAGCGAGGGCAAGATCAACGCCGAGATCTTCCAGCGCTCGGTGGTGCTCAGCGACACCGAGCACCTGCAGGCCAAGGCCGTGCAAATTGCCGCGAGCCTGCAGGCCTGCCACCGCCTGCAAGCGACCACCGACCGCCTGTTCGGTACCGAAGCGCCAAGTTTTGCCAGCCTCGCCGACATGCTTTCGCGGGCCAGCCAACTGGCAGAGAAACTGCTCAAGGACCGCGGCATTGAATTGCATCCTGCCGCCGCAGAGCCAGAGCCTGCCGTCACCCTCAGCGCAGCCAGCGAGCCAGGTGAACCGATGAATACGCCCGTTCAGACCACAGCGCCTGCGCCCATGCGCACCACCCCGCTGACCCGAGACGAAGCCTTTACGATGCTCGCCGGCATTGCCCAGTTCTTCAAACAGACCGAGCCGCAAAGCCCGGTACCGTATCTGATAGAGCGCGCCATCAAGTGGGGCAACATGCCGCTCGAGGGCTGGCTGAGCGATGTGATCAAAGACAGTAATGTGGTGGACAACATCCGCGACGTGCTGGGGACACGCGAGCAGCGCTCCTGAGGCCTGCACTACCGGCACAAATGGTGCAAACTTGTGGCTTGCCACCCCGCCAAGGACCACCCCATGCCACCCCGCCCCCCGACCCCGCCAGGCTTCATCCGCGTACGTGGCGCCCGTGAGCATAACCTCAAGAACATCGACGTCGACATCCCCCGGGACGCCTTGGTGGTTTTCACCGGCGTCTCTGGCTCCGGCAAGTCCTCGCTGGCCTTCTCCACCCTGTACGCCGAAGCCCAGCGCCGCTACTTCGAATCGGTCGCGCCCTATGCCCGGCGCTTGATCGACCAGGTCGGCGTGCCGGATGTCGACGCCATCGAGGGCCTGCCGCCAGCGGTGGCCCTGCAGCAGCAACGTGGCACCCCTAGCGCACGCTCGTCGGTGGGCAGCGTCACTACCCTTTCCAGCTCGATCCGCATGCTTTACTCGCGCGCCGGCAGCTACCCGGTGGGGCAGCCGATGCTGTATGCAGAGGACTTTTCGCCCAATACGCCCCAGGGCGCCTGCCCCGAATGCCATGGCCTGGGCCGGGTCTATGAGGTGACCGAGGCGACCATGGTACCCGACCCGTCGCTAACCATCCGTGAGCGGGCGGTGGCAGCCTGGCCGATGGCCTGGCAGGGGCAGAACCTACGCGACATCCTCGTGACCCTGGGCTACGACGTCGACATCCCCTGGCGTGAATTGCCCCAAGCGCAACGCGACTGGATCCTCTACACCGAAGAGACACCCACCGTCCCGGTGTATGCCGGCCTCACCCCGGCGCAGACCCGCGCCGCGCTCAAGCGCAAGCTCGAACCCAGCTACCAGGGCACCTTCAGCGGCGCCCGGCGCTACGTGATGCACACGTTCATGCATTCGCAGAGTGCGCAGATGCGCAAACGGGTCTCCCAGTTCATGCGCCCCAGCCCATGCCCGCTGTGCCAGGGCAAGCGCCTGAAGCGTGAGGCGCTGGCTGTAACCTTCGCCGGCCGTGACATCGGCGAGCTGTCGCGCCTGCCGCTGCAGGCACTGGCCGAGGTGTTGCGCACAGTGGCAGCGCCCGGTTACCTGGAGCAGCATGACGACACCCTGACCCTGGAAAAACGCCTGGCGGCCCAACGCATCGCCCACGAGTTGCTGGAGCGCATCGCGCCGCTGATCGACCTGGGGCTCGGCTACCTGGCCCTGGAGCGCAGCACACCGACGCTGTCTTCGGGCGAATTGCAGCGCCTGCGCCTGGCTACCCAGCTCAACTCGCAGCTGTTTGGCGTCATCTATGTGCTCGACGAGCCGTCGGCCGGGCTGCATCCGGCCGACAGCGAGGCGCTGTTCGAGGCGCTGCAGCAGCTGAAGCAGGCGGGTAACTCGGTGTACGTGGTGGAGCACGACCTGGACACCATGCGCCGGGCCGACTGGCTGATAGATGTCGGGCCGGCGGCGGGTGAACACGGCGGCCAAGTGCTTTACAGCGGCCCGCCACCAGGCCTCGCACAGGTCGCGGCGTCGCGCACCGGCGCCTACCTGTTCGCCGGCCAACAGCCGACCCGCCGCACGCCGCGCCCAGCGCAGGCCTGGTTGCGGCTTGAAGGCATCACCCGCAACAACCTGCGTGAGCTCAGTGCGCAATTTCCCTTGGGCTGTTTCACGGCGGTCACTGGCGTCTCTGGGTCGGGCAAGTCGAGCCTGGTCAGCCAGGCCTTGCTGGAGCTTGTGAGTACACACCTGGGCCATGCCGAACAGCTGTCCGAGCCCGAGGAGCAGAGCCTGGAGGACGAGCCTGAACTGCCCAGCAGCGGGCGCGTGAGTGCGGGGCTGGAGCGTATCAAGCGGCTGGTGCAGGTCGACCAGAAACCCATCGGCCGCACGCCACGGTCCAACCTGGCCACCTACACCGGGCTGTTCGATCATGTGCGCAAGCTGTTCGCCGCAACCGAGCAGGCCAAGGCCCTTGGCTTCGATGCCGGGCGCTTCTCGTTCAACGTCGCCAAGGGCCGCTGCGCGACCTGCGAAGGCGAAGGCTTCGTCAGTGTCGAACTGCTGTTCATGCCCAGCGTCTATGCGCCCTGCCCGACCTGCCACGGCGCACGCTACAACCCGCAGACCCTGGCCGTGACATGGCAAGGCATGACCATCGCCCAGGTACTGCAATTGACGGTCGACCAGGCGCTTGAAGCCTTTACCCAACAGCCCCCGGCCCGGCGCTGCCTGCAGGTGCTGCAGGACATCGGCCTGGGCTACCTGCGGCTGGGCCAGCCGGCCACCGAGCTGTCCGGCGGCGAGGCGCAGCGGATCAAGCTGGCCACCGAACTGCAACGCACCGCCCGCGGCGCTACGCTGTATGTGCTGGATGAGCCCACCAACGGGCTGCACCCGCAGGACATCGATCGCCTGCTGGTGCAGCTGAACCGGCTGGTAGACGGCGGGCACAGTGTGGTGGTGGTCGAGCATGACATGCGCGTGGTCGCGCAGAGCGACTGGGTGATCGACATCGGGCCAGGGGCTGGGAATGCGGGCGGGACGGTGGTGGTGAGTGGTACGCCCGGGGATGTGGCGAGGTGTTCTGCAAGCCGCACAGCCGAGTTTTTGGCCAGAGCTCTCTAGTTCTCAGACCTTTGGCATTTTGGCGCCTGCACTGGCCCTATCGCCGGCAAGCCGGCTTGTATGGTTAGACTTGAAGGGGTGGTGGGACTAAATGCCGGATTCTGACTGTTGACGCAGTACAGACTGTGGGAGACATCGCCCCACCCCTTCCACCAAAGCG
>NZ_JAETZZ010000020.1 GCF_022627325.1 Pseudomonas putida | reverse complement strand
TTCGATCTCTCGTAGCGGGAGGCGAATAATACAGCGTTTAGAAGCGCTGTCAACCACCATTTCAACCGCTATCGATCAGATGACCGAAGCACCTCCAGCACTACCTGGATTAAGCAACTCATTGAATCCCAAGGAGTTTCTCGTTCCGACTACGCTGGAAGTGGGGCGCATTATAAGGGGATTCGAGAACGCGTCAAGGCTTAATTCCAATAAACTTCACCATCGCTTCAAAACAAAGCGGGGAGGCCTGTCGGCCTCCCCGCTTCTATATATAGCTACACCACCAGGCACTCACTCCGCCTTGAGCGTAACCCGGGCAAACGCCTTCTTGCCCGCCTGACACACATGAGTGGCGCCAATCGCAAACATGAAGTCACGTTCAACCACCGCACCATCGACCTTTACCGCACCGCCATTGAGCAGATCGCGCGCCATCGCCGAGTTTTTCACCAGGCCTGCACGGTTCAATACAGCAGCGATCGGCAGGTCTTCGGCCGCTGCCACCTCGATCTCAGGCAGATCTTCCGGCAACTCACCCTCTTTCATGCGATTACCCGCCGCGCGGTGGGCGTTGGCAGCCGCCTCTTCACCATGGAAACGCGCAACGATTTCTTCCGCCAGCTTGATTTTGATGTCGCGCGGGTTCGCACCATTGGCCACATCGGCACGCAACTGCTCGATCTCTTCCATGGAGCGGAAGCTCAGCAACTCGAAGTAACGCCACATCAGCGTGTCCGGGATCGACACCAGCTTGCTGTACATCACCCCAGGGGCTTCCTGGATACCGACATAATTGCCCAGCGACTTGGACATTTTCTTCACGCCGTCCAGCCCTTCGAGCAGCGGCATGGTCACGATGCACTGCGCTTCCTGGCCGTAAGCGCGCTGCAACTCGCGCCCCATCAGCAAGTTGAACTTCTGGTCGGTACCACCGAGTTCCACGTCAGCCTTGAGGGCTACCGAGTCATACCCCTGCACCAGCGGGTAGAGGAATTCATGAATGGCAATCGGCTGGTTGGTGGTGTAGCGCTTGTCGAAGTCGTCGCGCTCAAGCATACGCGCCACCGTGTACTGCGACGCCAGGCGAATGAAATCAGCCGGTGTCAGCTTGTCCATCCAGGTGGAGTTGAACGCGACCTCGGTCTTGGCCGGGTCGAGAATCTTGAACACCTGCTGCTTGTAGGTCTCGGCGTTATCCAGCACCTGCTCACGCGTCAGCGGCGGGCGAGTCGCACTTTTGCCGCTGGGATCACCGATCATTCCGGTGAAGTCACCGATCAGGAAGATGACCTGATGACCCAGCTCCTGGAACTGGCGCAGCTTGTTGATCAGCACGGTGTGCCCCAAGTGCAGGTCAGGCGCGGTCGGGTCGAAACCTGCTTTGATACGCAGAGGCTGGCCGCGCTTGAGCTTCTCCACCAGTTCCGACTCGACCAACACTTCTTCCGCACCGCGCTTGATAAGCGCCAGCTGCTCTTCAACCGACTTCATAGACAGACCCGCAAGGCTCAGATTCAAGGGGAGCCAACCATACAAGATCGGCCATCAAATACAAGTTTCGCAACGGAATGTGACCTGACCGCAGCCTCGCGGCGTCTACGCGCCCTTGCGTGAAAATGGATTTGGTTATATTTTATACAGTTATTTCATCTTCATCATGTCATTCATCTTTTCCATATTCACTTTTCTTCAAAAAGTCACCTTACCTATGACCGACGAAACGCCTAAAGCGCCCCCGCTTTATCCGAAAACCCACCTGCTGGCCGCCAGCGGCATCGCCGCCCTGCTCAGCCTGGCTCTGCTGGTATTTCCGTCCAGCGAAGTCGAAGCCAAAAAGACTACCCTCAGCCTCGAACTGGAAAGCCCGGCGGAGCAACTCAAGGGTGAGTCCGCCGCCGCGCCACTGGTGCAGACCCAAGCCGATCAAGGTTCACCTTTCGCGCAAATCGAAGGTGCCGATAGCAAAACCGAGCAAGCTTCCCAAGGGCTTCCGGCCCTGGAGCAAAAACCAAAAGCCACAACGCCTGGGCATCGCGAAGTCACCGTGGCGCGTGGCGATACACTGTCCACCGTGTTCGAAAAAGTCGGCCTGCCCGCCAATGCGGTACACGACCTGCTGGCCAGCAGCAAGCAGGCCAAGCAATTCAGCCAACTCAAGCACGGCCAGGTTTTGCAGTTCGAGCTCGATAAGGACGGCCAATTGGCCAGCCTGCAAAGCAAGGTCAGCACCCTCGAAACCATCCGCCTGACGAAGACCGCCAAGGGTTATACCTTCGACCGCGAAATCAGCAAACCTCTGGTACGTACCGCGTACGCCCACGGCGTGATCAAAAGTTCGTTGTCGGCCTCGGCCCAGCGTGCCGGGCTGTCGCATAGCCTGACCATGGACATGGCCAAGGTACTGGGCTATGACATCGACTTCGCGCAGGACATCCGCCAGGGTGACGAATTCGACGTGGTCTACGAGCAGAAGGTCCTGGATGGCAAGGTGGTTGGCACAGGCAACATCCTGTCTGCCCGCTTCACCAACCGTGGCAAGACCTACACGGCGGTGCGCTACACCAACAAGCAGGGCAACACCAGCTACTACACAGCCGATGGCAACAGCCTGCGCAAGGCGTTCATCCGCACCCCCGTGGACTTTGCTCGTATCAGCTCGCGGTTTTCCGCAGGCCGCAAGCACCCGATCCTGAACAAGATCCGTGCACACAAGGGTGTCGACTATGCCGCGCCACGCGGCACACCGATCAAAGCAGCCGGTGACGGCCGCATCGAACTGGCCGGCCGTCGCGGTGGGTACGGCAACACAGTGATCATCGCCCACGGCAACAGGTACAAGACCCTCTACGGGCACATGCAGGGCTTTGCCAAAGGCATCAAGACCGGCAGCAGCGTGAAGCAGGGGCAGATCATCGGTTATATCGGCACCACCGGCCTGTCCACGGGCCCGCACCTGCACTATGAGTTCCAGGTCAATGGCGTCCACGTCGACCCGCTGAGCCAGAAGGTACCGATGGCCGACCCGATCGCCAAGGCCGAGCGCCAGCGGTTCCTGCAGCAAAGCAAGCCACTGATCGCACGCATGGATCAGGAAAAGGCCACCATGCTCGCAGCGAACAAGCGCTGATCCATGGCGCTCTACCTGGGAGTAATGTCTGGCACCAGCCTCGACGGGCTGGACATTGCCCTGATCGAACAAGGCGAGCGGCTGGAGCTGCTCGCCACCCATTACCTGCCGATGCCCGCCGAGCTGCGTCAGCAACTGCTTGCCCTTTGCGCCAGCGGCCCTGACGAAATCGCACGTGCAGCATTGGCGGAAAACCACTGGGCCAGCCTGGCCGCAGAAGGCATACAGCAGTTGCTGAAAAAGCAGGGGCTGCAGCCTGCCGCCATCCGCGCCATCGGCAGCCATGGCCAGACCATCCGCCACGAGCCTGCCCGGGGTTTTACTGTGCAGATCGGCAACCCGGCATTGCTTGCCGAGCTCACCGGGATCGCAGTGGTAGCCGATTTCCGCCGGCGCGATGTGGCGGCTGGCGGCCAAGGCGCGCCTCTGGTGCCTGCGTTTCATGAAACCCTGTTCGCCCATCTTGGCCAGCGGCTGGCAGTGCTCAACGTGGGCGGCTTCAGCAACCTCAGCCTGATCGAGCACGACAAGCCGGTCCACGGCTTCGACTGTGGCCCCGGCAATGTCCTGCTGGATGCCTGGATCGAGCGTAAGCGCGGTCAGGCTTATGACGCCGACGGCGCCTGGGCGGCCAGTGGCGTGGCCCAGACCGATTTGCTGAACGCGTTGCTGAGTGATCCTTTCTTCGTCGGCAGCGGGCCGAAGAGTACAGGCCGCGAAGTGTTCAACATGGTCTGGCTGGATGGCCATCTCGCTCGTATGCCGCATTATCGCGACGAGGATGTCCAGGCCACACTGCTTGAACTGACGGCGCGAACCATCACTGAGTCCTTGCGTAATGCACAGCAAGGCACAGAAGCACTGCTTGTCTGTGGAGGCGGTGCACGCAACGGTGCATTGATGGCTCGCCTTGACGCGCTGCTACCCGATACCCGGGTCACCAGCACCCAGGCATATGGCGTAGACCCAGACTGGGTCGAGGGTATGGCATTTGCCTGGCTGGCGCATTGCTGCCTGGAAGGCATCGCTGCCAACCGCCCCAGCGTTACGGCAGCGAAGGGGCTCCGGGTGCTGGGCGCGATCTACCCAGCCTGACCTTGCAACCGCCAACGAAAACGCCGCGCGAATGCGCGGCGTTTGTTGTACTACCGGGCTTCAGATCGAGAAGGAAGATCCACAGCCACAGGTGGTAGCGGCATTCGGGTTCTTGATCACGAAGCGCGAACCCTCAAGACCTTCCTGGTAATCCACCTCCGCGCCCGCCAGATACTGGAAGCTCATGGGATCTACCACCAGGGATACACCTTCGCGCTCGACGATGGTGTCATCTTCGGCCACATCTTCATCGAAGGTGAAGCCGTACTGGAAACCCGAGCAGCCGCCACCGGTCACGAAAACCCGCAGTTTCAGACGATCATTGCCTTCCTCGCAAACCAGAGTCTTCACCTTTTGCGCGGCGCCGTGAGTGAATTCCAAAGCCGTGGGGGTGAAGGTTTCGACGCTCATGTTGATTCTCCCGGCGCAGTAGCCGCCATAAAACTCGATGACGCGCATTATCCGCTTCTCCGAGAAAATCGGTCAACAATTCGTAAGCCGCAAGTGACAAGCTACAAGCTGAACGCAGTACGCTCACTTGCAGCTTGTGCCTTGCCGGCGGTGTCAGGGCAGCAGGCCGGCATGGGACAGGCCCATGCGCTCGTCCAGGCCAAACAGTATGTTCAGGTTCTGCACCGCCTGGCCTGATGCGCCCTTGACCAGGTTGTCGATGACCGACAGCACGACCACAAGGTCACCACCTTGCGGGCGATGAACCGCAATACGGCATACGTTGGCACCGCGAACGCTACGGGTTTCCGGGTGACTGCCCGCTGGCATCACGTCGACGAACGGCTCGTCTGCGTAGCGCTTCTCGAACAGTGCCTGCAGGTCGACCGACTTATCGGCAACCGTCGCGTACAGGGTCGAGTGAATGCCGCGGATCATCGGGGTCAGATGCGGCACGAAGGTAAGACCAATATCCGTGCCCGCAGCCAGGCGCAGGCCTTGGCTGATTTCCGGCAGGTGACGGTGGCCCTTGACCGCGTAGGCCTTCATGCTCTCGCCAGCCTCACAGAACAGCGACCCCACGGCGGCACCACGGCCGGCGCCACTGACACCCGACTTGCAATCGGCGATCAGGCGCGACGGGTCGGCCAGACCTGCTTCGAGCAGTGGCAGGAAGCCCAACTGGGTAGCGGTCGGGTAGCAGCCCGGCACAGCGATCAGGCGCGCCTGGCGAATTTTCTCACGATTGACTTCAGGCAGGCCGTAAACCGCATCCTTGAGCAACTCCGGCGCGCCGTGCGGCTGACCGTACCATTTCGCCCACTCGGCAGCGTCCTGCAGGCGGAAGTCGGCGGACAGGTCAATGACCTTGGTTCCGGCAGCCAGCAACTCGCCGGCCAGGGCGTGCGCGACACCGTGCGGGGTGGCGAAGAAGACCACGTCGCAGGCTGACAGGGCCTTGCTGTCCGGCACACTGAAAGCCAGGCCGTCATAGTGGCCGCGCAGGTTCGGATACATGTCGGCGACCGCTACGCCCGCCTCGGAACGCGAAGTGATGACCGCCACTTCGGCCTGTGGATGCTGTGCCAGCAGACGCAACAGTTCGACGCCGGTGTAACCCGTGCCGCCGACGATACCGACCTTGATCATAACGCTTGCCCCTTATCAACGAGCCGTCTGGAAAGCGCACGATGATAGGGGCGCAAGGCGCCTGTAACAACTCTTCGGGTGACCCTTCGGGCGCTTGGCCTCTACTATCTGACGACCGTGAATACCTGAAGGAACTCTCTCCATGCTTTACCTATGGATAAAAGCGCTGCACATCGTCAGCGTGGTCTGCTGGTTCGCCGGCCTGTTCTATCTGCCCCGGCTGTTCGTCTACCACGCCCAAAGCCAGGACAGCATCAGCCGGGACCGCTTCGTTACCATGGAGCGCAAGCTGTACCGCGGCATAATGAACCCGGCGATGATTGCCACCTACGTGTTCGGCGCCTGGATGCTCTATCTCACACCGGGCTGGCTGAGCCAAGGCTGGCTGCACGCCAAATTGACACTGGTAATTCTGCTCACCGGCTACCATCACATGTGCGGCGCCCAACGCAAACGCTTTGCCAACGGCGCCAACACGCGCAGCCACGTTTACTACCGCTGGTTCAACGAAGTACCCGTGCTGTTCCTGCTGGGCATCGTGATCCTTGTGGTGGTCAAACCGTTCTGACGTTGAACGCACTGTTCAGGAGCTTCGCCCATGTCCCTGCCTGCTTCGCTCGAACAACGCCTGCGCTTGCCCGTGGTGGTGGCGCCGATGTTCCTGATCTCCAATCCCCAGCTAGTCCTGGCCTGCTGCGGCAATGGCGTGGTCGGCAGCTTTCCGGCTTTGAACCAGCGCGACAGTGCCGGCTTCAAAGGCTGGCTCGAGGAGATCGAAGCAGGCCTTGGGCAGCTGCAAACGCCAGCCCCTTATGCGGTGAATCTGATCGTCCACCCATCCAACCCGCGCCTGCAGGCTGACCTAGCCCTGTGTGTCGAGCATCAGGTGCCTATAGTCATCACCAGTCTGGGCGCGGTGAAGGAAGTCGTGGATGCCGTACACGGCTATGGCGGCCTGGTGTTCCATGATGTGACCACCCGGCGTCACGCTGAAAAAGCTGAACAGGCCGGCGTCGATGGCCTTATCGCAGTGGCGGCAGGTGCAGGCGGGCATGCGGGCACCTGGAGCCCGTTCGCCCTTGTGGCCGAAATCCGCCAGTTTTTCGACAAGACACTGCTATTGGCCGGCTGCATCAACCACGGCCATGAAATACTCGCTGCCCAGTTGCTTGGCGCAGACCTGGCCTACATGGGTACTCGCTTCATCGCTACCCGGGAGAGCCAAGCCCAAGAGGCCTATAAACAGATGCTGCTCGGCGCGCATGCAGCGGACATCGTCCATACCCCAGCGGTGTCCGGCATACCAGCCAGTTTTTTGCGTCAGAGCCTCGAACAGGCCGGGTACGACATGGCCGCACTGAAGGCCGGCCAGGAGCAGGGCAAACTCAAGCCAATCGATGATGAAGCCAAGGCCTGGAAGACAGTATGGTCTGCCGGGCAAGGCGTCGGAGATATCCATGACCTGCCCGGCGCCGCCGCACTGATCGAACGCCTGCACGGCGAATACAAAGCAGCCCTGGAGCGCAGCCAGGCGTTACGCGCCAAGGCCTAGCAGCAAAAGGCAACACCTGGCCTGGCCACGCTGTACACTAGGCGCCCTCTCTAGCCCTCAGGAGCCTTGCATGACCCGTTACGCCATGATCACTGGTGCTTCCAGCGGCCTGGGCTTGGCCCTGGCGGAAGCGCTGGCGCGGCGCGGGCGCAATCTGATCCTGGTGGCACGCAATCGCGAAACCCTTGAACCGGTTGCCATAGAGCTGACCCAGCGCTTCGGCGTCGAAGTGCTGCTACGCGCCTGCGACCTCAGCCAGCCACTGCGCCTGTCCGGTTTCGTACTCGAACTGGAAGAGGGCGAGCGGCGCATCGACCTGTTGGTCAACTGCGCCGGCCAGCGTACCTATGGCCCGTTTCTCGCCCACGAATGGGCAGACGAGCAAGACCTGCTGGAGGTGAACATTCTCGCCATGAGCCGCCTGTGCCACGCCATCGGCAACCTCATGGCAGTACAGGGTGGTGGGCAGATCCTCAACGTCGCCGGCCTGGCCGCCATAGCGCCAGGCCCCTGGATGGCCACCTATGCCGCCAGCAAGGCCTATGTGATGCATTTCACCGAAGCCCTGCGCGAAGAGCTCAAGCCCACAGGCATCAAGGTTTCAGTGCTTTGCCCCGGGCCTGTGCGCTCTTCGCGCCGGCCTATTCCCAGGCTAGAAGGCAGCAGCCGCTGCCTCAGCCCCGAAGAAGTAGCGCTGTACACCGTGCGCGCACTGGCGAAGAACCGGGCGCTGATCATGCCGGTTCGCCGCAACCGCTGGCTGGCATTCGCCCCACGTCTGTTGCCCCGCTGGTTGTCGCGCAAGCTTGCAGGCTTCATCCACCGCCGTTACTGCCCGGTCGGAATGGAATAGCCCACTGGGCGAGCGGCGCCTGGCTAAGTACACTCGGCCAGGACCCTCACCATGGAGCAAGTGCTGTGGACGATTTATTCATCAAGATCATCAACCGGGAAATCCCGGCGAAGATCATCTACGAGGACGACCAGGTTCTGGCGTTCCACGACATCGCGCCCCAGGCGCCGGTGCATTTTCTGGTCATCCCGAAAAAACACATCCGTACGCTCAATGACCTGACCGAAGAGGACAAGGGCCTGGCTGGCCACATCCTGTTCACCGCCCAGCGCCTGGCCAAGGAACTGGGTTGCGAGGATGGCTTCCGCGTGGTCATGAACTGCAACGAGCAAGGTGGCCAGACCGTCTACCACATCCACATGCATGTGCTCGGCCAGCGCCAGATGCACTGGCCACCGGGCTGACCCAAGGCAAGCCCACCCCGGGCGATTGAGGTAAACTGTCGGGCATCACTTCAGCGGAGGTGCCCGATGGCTACCGAACGTCACTACTCGCCGCTCGACCGCTTGTTGCTGCAGGCCGATACCGCCATGCGCACCTTGCTGCCCTTCAGCGGCCAACCCTCCCGGCCGTCCCCGGCCATTGTCCAGCCGGACGTCGAACTCGACGAAAGCCAGACTCGCCACATTGCCGGGCTCATGCGCATCAACCATACCGGAGAGGTCTGCGCCCAGGCGCTGTACCAAGGCCAGGCCCTGACCGCCAAACTGCCTCAGGTGCGCAAGGCGATGGAACATGCGGCCGAGGAAGAAATTGACCACCTGGCCTGGTGCGAACAGCGCATCCGTCAGCTGGGCAGCCACCCCAGCGTGCTCAATCCATTGTTCTACGGCATGTCGTTCGGCATCGGCGCGCTCGCCGGCATGGTCAGCGACAAGGTCAGCCTGGGCTTCGTCGCCGCCACCGAGCATCAGGTGTGCAAACACCTCGACGAACACCTGGAGCAGATCCCCCATGAGGACGAAAAGTCCCGTGCCATTCTCGAGCAGATGCGCGTCGACGAAGAGCAGCACGCCGATTCGGCCCTTGAAGCAGGTGGCTATCGCTTCCCCGCGCCGGTACGCTTCGGCATGAGCATGCTGGCCAAGGTCATGACCAAGAGCACTTACCGCATCTAAGGGCACGCCAATGACGGACCGTATCGACGCCAAGGACCTGGCGCGCGCCGTACAAGCAGGCATTCTCCAGCCGGGCCAGGACAAGGCTCTGCTGGACTTCCTGCACCAGCAGCCGGTAACTCGTGGCAGCTTGCAGCTGGCGCACGTCGCCTTCTACTTCGGCGCCCTACTGATCATGGGGGCGATGGGCTGGCTGCTGACCGAGGCCTGGATGCGAATCGGTGATTGGGCGCTGCTGGCCATCGCCATCCTTTACATCGGCCTTCTCACCCTGTTCGCCCTCACCCTGCAAAAACGCCAGCAACCTATCGCCTCTGGCGTCTTGGCGGCGGTCGCGGTAAGCATCGTGCCCTTGGCAGTCTTTGCCATCGAACGCCTGGCCGGCTGGTGGCCATTGGACGATCGGCAAACGGACTATCACCAGTACTACACCTATGTGCAGGGCGGCTGGCTGATGATGGAGGCGGCCACGGTAGTCGCCGGTTTGCTGATGCTGCGCCTGATCCCCTACCCGTTTATCGTCATGCCGATTGCCGTGGCCTTGTGGTTCATGTCGATGGACCTAAGCGAGTGGGTGTTCGGCTCACCGTTCAGCTGGGAACAGCGGCGCACGGTTTCGCTGTGGTTCGGGCTTGGGCTGCTGCTGGTGTTTCTGGTGGTCGACGGGCGCACGCGTGAGGATTACGCCCACTGGGGTTACCTGGCCGGGCTGGCAGCGTTCTGGGGTGGGCTGACGCTGGTCGAAAGCGACAGCGAGCTGGGTAAGGCATTGTACTGCTTGATCAACCTGGGGCTGATGGCCATGGCGGTGCTGCTGCGCCGGCCAGTGTTCATGGTCTTCGGGGCCCTGGGGGTGGCTGCTTACCTGGGTTATCTGTCGTACGAGGTGTTTGCCGATTCGCTGCTGTTCCCTGTGGTGCTGACCTTGATCGGGCTCGGGGTCATCGCCCTGGGGCTGGGTTATCAAAAGCGCCGGGAGCACCTCAGCCAGTCATTGAGGCGTTGCGTGCCCCGTTGGCTGGTGGTGGCTCTCCCAGCGTTGCGCAATTGATGGCCGTCGGGGCCGCCTTGCGGCCCTGAAGTCTTACCCCAGCTCAACGATCTCGTAACCGTGGGTGATTTCCACACCCGCCCGCTCCAGCATGATCGACGCCGAGCAATATTTCTCCGCCGACAGCTCCACCGCACGCTTGACCTGAGCCTCTTTCAGCCCACGCCCTTTGACCACGAAGTTCATGTGTATCTTGGTAAACACCTTCGGATCTTCGCTGGCGCGCTCGGCTTCAAGGAAGGCTTCGCAGCTTTCCACCGCTTGGCGCGATTTCTTCAGGATGCTCACTACATCGAAGCTGCTGCAGCCACCCAGGCCGAGCAGGAGCATTTCCATCGGGCGCACGCCCAGGTTGCGGCCCCCAGCCTCGGGCGGGCCGTCCATCACCACCACATGGCCGCTCCCCGATTCGCCAAGGAACATCGCTTCACCGGCCCATTGGATGCGTGCCTTCATCTGTCCGTACTCCTGGATCTAGCAAAAAGGGTGTCAGCTTAAGCCTTGTGTGGCTGTCGGAAAAGCTCCACAGGTTCGGCATTTGTGCCGAAACATCTTGCAGTGTCTGATAAGCTGGCGCCAATTGACTGACGCGTCATGTCAGCCAACTCCCCACCAGAGCCCATGGGTCGTATCGAACAGGATTTCGTGATGGTTGCCTCAGCCCTACCCGCCAAGATCAAGAACATCGACAAGCTGCTGATGCACTGCCAGCGCCGCCGCTACACCGCCAAGAGCAATATCATCTGTGCTGGTGACCGAGCCGAAACGCTGTCGTTCATCATCAAAGGCTCGGTCACCATCCTCATTGAGGATGACGAAGGCCACGAGATGATCATCGCCTACCTCAACAGTGGCGATTTCTTCGGCGAACTGGGTTTGTTCGAACCCGCCGGCAGCGATCAGCAGCGCAGCGCCTGGGTGCGCGCCAAGACAGAGTGCGAAGTCGCCGAGATCAGTTACGACAAGTTTCGCGACCTGGCCCGCCAGGACCCGGAGATTCTCTACTCTCTCGGCAGCCAGATGGCCCAGCGCCTGCGTAACACCACACGCAAGGTCGGCGACCTGGCCTTCTTCGATGTTACCGGCCGGGTCGCCCGCTGCCTGCTGGACCTGTGCAAACAGCCAGATGCCATGACCCACCCGGACGGCATGCAAATCAAGATCACCCGCCAGGAAATTGGCCGTATCGTCGGCTGCTCGCGGGAAATGGTCGGCCGCGTGCTCAAGGACCTCGAGGAACGCAGCCTGGTCCAGGTCAAGGGCAAGACCATGGTGGTTTACGGTACGCGTTAATCCTTGGGCAACGCTGCAAGTACTTCCCTGTACGCCTGCGAAAGGCGCTCGAACCACGGCACAGCGGGCGCCACTTCGTGCAGGGCTATATGGCTGTCGGCCCGGCAGCGCTGCTCGAGCTCGCAACATTCATTGAACAGATTGACCGCCGCGACCATGGACTCGCGCTCGTTATCCAGCAACAACGCACCATGCACCAGCACCACAGGCCGTTTTCCACCCAGCCCCTGGCGCCAACGTTGGGCAGTACCCACCAGTTTGCGGCCATTGAGGTTGACGTTGTAGCGGCCATCGCAGAAGGCCCCGTCGATCTCGCCTACCGAAGCCACACCACCCCACTCGCGCAGCACGTCGCACAACGGCAGGCAGAGCCGTTCATAGGCGTTCTCGATACGGCCATGGTCGCCTTCGCTGCGGGGAGCTACGTAGACCAGCGCCACATTCACCGTCGAATGCGACTGAGGCACCGGTTCACCACCGGTTTCACGCAGCAGCACTGGCCAGCCCGCGATCGCCAATTCCGAGCAGGCTGCCTCGAAGTTGTCCAGGCGGCTCATGCGCCGAGGCATGACCAGCGCATGATCCGTCGGGCGCCAGAACAGCACACCACTCTCGGCTTCGCCACGACAGACTGCAGCCAAAAGATCTTGCTCGGCGCGCAGGCCCTGCTCGACGGTAAGGGCCAGGGGTTGATCGGTCATTGATCCACCTTAGATAAAGCCGGCGATTGCCGGCTTCAACGTTGCTTAGTCCAGATGCTGAACAGTCTTCTTCACTTGTTCAGGGAAGAACAACCGCTGCAATTCCAGCCCCGGCTGCTCGGCCCGCATGAACGCCTCGCCCACCAGGAACGAATAAACGTCATTGATTTCCATGAGCTCGACATCAGCACGGTTGAGGATGCCACTCTCGGTGATGGCCAGGCGATCGCGGGGGATGCGTGGCAGCAGGTCGAGAGTGGTTTCCAGGCTGACGTCAAAGGTATGCAGGTTGCGGTTGTTGACACCCACCAGCGGGGTATCAAGGGTGTTCAACGCGCGCTCCAACTCATCACCGTCATGTACTTCGACCAGCACATCGAGGCCGACGTCCTTGGCGGTAGTAGCCAGCTCGGCCATCCTGACGTCATCGAGCGCCGACACGATCAACAGCACGCAGTCTGCACCCAAGGCGCGTGCTTCGATGATCTGATAAGGGTCGACCATGAAATCCTTGCGGATCACCGGCAGCGAAACGGCGGTGCGAGCCTGCTGCAGGTACTCATCGGCCCCTTGGAAGTAGTCCACGTCGGTCAGCACCGACAGGCAAGTCGCCCCGCCCTTTTCGTAGCTGACGGCAATTTCCGACGGGACGAAGTTCTCGCGGATCACACCCTTGCTCGGCGAGGCCTTCTTGATTTCGGCAATCACCGCTGGCTGCTTGCGCTTGGCCTGCTCGATCAGGGCATTGGCAAACCCACGCGGGGCATCCGCCTCCTTGGCCAGGCGCTCCATTTCGGCGAGGCTGACGCGCGCGCTGCGCTCTGCCACTTCCTGGAACTTGCGGGCAATGATCCTTTCCAGCACCGTCGGGACACTCATGCTTCGTTCTCCACCTTGAATACCGCTGTAAAGGCACCCAGCTCCTGCAGCTTTTCCCACGCCAGCCCTGTGTGCAGCACATCGTGCGCCAGATCCACACCCGCCTTCAGGCTCATGGCGTGGTCAGCGGCGTACAACGCAGCGCCCGCGTTGAGCACTATCATCTCGGCAGCCTTCTGGCCGTTATCGGTCTTGCGCCGGCCCAGTGCATCACGGATCAACTCCAGCGATGCCTGTGGATTTTCGACTGCCAGACCATGCAGGCTCTGGCTCTTCATGCCAAGGTCTTCAGGCTCGACCCAGTACTCGCTGATCTGGTCGTTCTTCAGTTCGGCGACAAAGGTAGGCGCGGCCAGGCTGAACTCGTCCAGGCCATCCTTGGAATGCACGACCAGCACATGCTTGCTGCCCAGGCGTTGCAGCACTTCAGCCAGCGGGCGGCACAAGGCCTGGCTGAACACGCCGACCACCTGGTGTTTCACCCCAGCCGGATTCGTAAGCGGGCCGAGCATGTTGAACAGGGTACGCAGGCCCAGGTCGCGGCGCGGGCCTGCGGCATGTTTCATGGCTGTGTGATGGCTCTGCGCGAACATGAAGCCAATGCCGAGGCTGTCAATGCAACGCCCCACTTGGGTAGGCGTGAGGTTCAGGTAGATGCCCGCAGCTTCCAGCAGGTCCGCACTGCCGCTCTTGCCGGAAACCGCGCGGTTGCCATGTTTGGCCACGCTGCAACCCGCCGCCGCCAGGACGAACGCGGAAGCGGTGGAAACGTTGAAGATGTTGGCGCCATCACCGCCCGTGCCGACGATATCGACCACGCCATCTAGGCTTTTGAGCTCGACCTTGTCAGCCAGCTCACGCATGACCGAGACCGCGCCAACGATCTCGTCGATGCTTTCGCTCTTCATGCGCATGCCCATCAGGAAGGCACCGATCTGCGCCTCGCTGCACTGGCCGGTCATGATCTGGCGCATCACATCGCGCATTTCTTCGGTAGAGAGGTCCAGGTGGCCGACAATACGGCTCAACGCGCTCTTGATATCCATGCTCGGTCCTTAGCGGCGGCCGCCGGTCTGCTTGAGGAAGTTGGCGAACAGCTCGTGGCCCTGCTCGGTCAGGATGGACTCGGGGTGGAACTGCACCCCTTCTATATTCAGTGTCTTGTGGCGCAGGCCCATGATCTCGTCGACCGAACCGTCGTCATGTGCGGTCCAGGCTGTCACCTCCAGGCACTCTGGCAGGGTCTCGCGCTTGACCACCAGGGAATGGTAGCGGGTCACGGTGAGCGGGTTGTTGAGGCCGGCGAACACGCCCAGGTCGCGGTGATACACCGGGCTGGTCTTGCCATGCATCACCTGGCGGGCACGCACGACATCGCCGCCAAACGCCTGGCCGATCGATTGGTGGCCCAGGCAAACCCCAAGGATCGGCAGCTTGCCGGCGAAATGCAGGATGGCCTCGATGGACACACCGGCTTCGCTCGGCGTGCAAGGGCCGGGGGAGACCACGATCCGTTCAGGGTTGAGGGCTTCGATCTCGGCAACGGTGATTTCGTCGTTGCGAATGACGTTGACCTCGGCACCCAACTCGCCAAGGTACTGGACGACGTTGTAAGTGAATGAGTCGTAATTGTCGATCATCAGTAACATCAGGCTAAACCTCTAGAATCTACTGACTTTAAAAGTCGAACCTTCCTACACCATAAACAGACACGGCGTTGCCACTAAGGGCGCTCGGACACGGACAGGAAGGCAAACGGGGGCGGGCCGGGCAGGCCGGCAAGAGATAAAGTCAGGCGCGCCAACGCCAACGGGCGTGGGCCTTGATAACGCGCATCAAGAGTTTGCTGACGATCAACACGGGATAGGTCTCGCTCATACTTGCAGGCACAGTAGCCTACCGGGGCGGCGGGCGCAATATGCCCGTAATTACGGGAAACGAATGGACTTGGAAGGCATGCCCCGCGATTTGCTATGGTCGATCGGGCTGTACTCATAAAAACAATGAAAAGGATGTTCACACATGCGAAAAACACCCTTGCTACGTTTTACCCTGGCTACCTTGGCGCTCGCCTGCAGCCAAGCTTTCGCTGCGCCCTCGCCTTACTCGACAATGATCGTCTTCGGGGACAGCCTCAGCGACGCCGGGCAATTCCCTGACCTGACCGGCGGCACTGCCGGCATGCGCTTTACCAACCGTGATGCGAATGGCAACTTTGCACCTGTCTCGCCGATGATCCTCGGCGCCCGCCTGGGTGTGAATGCCGATGAGTTGAACCCGTCCACATCACTCGGGATACGCCCCGACGGCAACAACTGGGCCGTTGGTGGCTACACCACGCAGCAGATCCTGGATTCGGTCACCGACACTTCCCAGACAATCATTCCGCCTGGTCAAGACTTTGCCGGCCTGGTGCTACGCGAGAAGGCCGGTTACCTGGCCAATGGCTTGCGCGCCGACCCCAACGCCCTCTACTACCTGACCGGGGGCGGTAACGACTTCCTGCAGGGCCTGGTGAGCAGCCCTGCCGACGCGGCCGCCGCGGGGTCGCGCCTGGCCGCCAGCGCCCAGGCCCTGCAACAAGGCGGCGCCCGCTACATCATGGTCTGGCTGCTACCCGACCTCGGGCAAACGCCGAACTTCAGCGGCACGCCGCAGCAAGGCGCGCTGTCGCAACTTTCCAGCGTGTTCAACCAGTCACTGGTCAGCCAACTGGGCCAGATAGATGCCGAAATCATTCCACTGAACATTCCCGTACTGCTGAACGAAGCACTGACCAGCCCGACGCAGTTCGGGCTGGCCAGCGGGCAGAACCTGGTCGGTACCTGCTACAGCGGCAACAGTTGTGTGGAAAACCCGCTGTACGGCATCAACGGCACCACCCCTGACCCCACCAAGCTCCTGTTCAACGACTCGGTGCACCCAACCATCGCAGGCCAGCAACTGATTGCCGACTACGGCTACTCGATCCTCTCCGCACCCTGGGAGCTGACACTGCTACCGGAAATGGCCCACGCCAGCCTGCGCGCGCATCAGGACGAACTGCGTAATCAATGGCAGACACCCTGGCAAGCGGCAGGCCAATGGCAGGCCTTTGTTGCCACGGGTGCGCAAGACCTGGACTTCGACAGCGAGCGCAGTTCTGCCAACGCTGACGGGCGCGGCTACAACCTCACGTTGGGCGGCAGCTATCGGCTCAACGACGCTTGGCGCTTAGGGCTTGCCGGCGGTATCTACCGCCAGAAACTGGAGGCAGGCGAACAAGACTCGGACTACAAGCTCGACAGCTACCTGGCCAGTGCCTTCGCCCAGTTTCGTCAGGACCGCTGGTGGGCGGACGCAGCGCTGAGCGCCGGGCACCTGGATTACCGGGACCTCAAGCGTACCTTCGCCCTGGGCGTGAATGACCGAAGCGAAAAAGGTGATACCGACGGCGAAGCCTGGGCTGTGACCGGCCGGCTGGGATACAACCTGGCAGCCGATAGCAGCCAATGGCAGTTGGCGCCGTTCATCAGCGCCGACTATGCACGGGTGAAGGTGGACGGTTATGACGAGAAGAGCGGACGCTCGACGGCCCTGGGCTTCGATGACCAGGAACGCACGTCGCGTCGTTTGGGCGTTGGGTTGCTCGGCAGCGTGCAGGTACTGGCCAACACCAGGCTTTTTGCCGAGGTGGCGCAGGAGCATGAGTTCGAAGATGACCAGCAGGACGTGACCATGCACCTGACCACACTGCCAGCCAATGACTTCACGCTGACCGGGTACACACCGCAGAGCGACCTGACCCGCGCCAGCCTCGGGCTGACCCATGAGCTGGTGGCGGGGGTACACCTGCGCGGGAACTACAACTGGCCCAAGAGCGATGAGTTGACCCAGCAAGGAATAAGCCTGGGCGTCAGCGTCGACTTTTAACCCATTGGGGCCGCCATGCGGCCCCACGCCTGAGCGTTACTCGGCAGGAGACTGCTCAGCCAATGCTACTGCACGGAACATCGCCCGGCGCTTGTTGATGGTTTCTTCCCATTCCAGCGCCGGCACCGAGTCGGCGACGATGCCGCCACCTGCCTGCACATGCAGCTCGCCGTCCTTGATCACCGCCGTGCGAATGGCAATGGCGGTATCCATGTTGCCGTTCCAGGCAAAGTAGCCCACCGCACCACCGTAGACGCCCCGTTTGACCGGCTCCAGTTCGTCGATGATCTCCATCGCGCGAATCTTCGGTGCACCCGACAATGTACCCGCCGGCAGAATCGCCCGCAGGGCATCCATGGCGGTCAAGCCCTCGGCCAGCTGGCCGGTGACGTTGGACACGATGTGCATCACATTGGAGTAGCGCTCGATCACCATCTTTTCGGTCAGGCGCACGCTACCGGTGGAAGACACACGGCCCACATCGTTGCGGCCAAGGTCGATGAGCATCAGGTGCTCGGCGATTTCCTTGTCGTCCGACAGCAGGTCATCTTCCAGCGCTCGGTCGGCCTCTTCGTTGGCCCCCCGTGGGCGGGTACCGGCAATCGGTCGCACGGTGACCAGGCTGTCTTCAACCCGCACCAGCACTTCCGGCGAACTGCCGACCACGTGGAAGTCCCCGAAGTTGAAGAAGTACATGTAAGGCGTCGGGTTGAAGCAGCGCAGCGCACGGTACAAATCGATGGGCGCTGCCTTGAAGTCGATCGACATGCGCTGGGACGGCACCACTTGCATGCAGTCACCGGCCAGGATGTACTCCTTCACGGTGTCCACAGCGCGCTCGTAATCCTCCTGGGTAAAAGAGGAGCGGAACGCCGGCTCTGCCGCCATGGGGCCGCTCAGGTCCAGGCCGCGTCGCGGCGTGATGGGTTCACGCAGCTTGGCCAGCAGACCTTGCAGGCGCGCCTGGCCTTGCTCGAAAGCCTGCTCTTCGGACGGGTCGACCAGTACGATCGCATGCATCTTGCCGGCCAGGTTGTCGAACACCACCACGGCATCCGAAACCATCAGCAGGATGTCCGGCACGCCCAGCGGGTCAGGATTGGGGCAAGCGCCCAGGCGCTTTTCCACATAGCGTACGCAGTCATAGCCGAAGTAGCCGACCAGGCCACCGTTGAAACGCGGCAGGCCGGCAATGTCAGCGACCTTGTAGCGGTCCTTGAACGTTTCGACGAATGCCAGCGGGTCTTCGACATCATGGCTTTCGACCTGCACGCCATCGTGCAGGATGCTCACGTGATAGCCATGCACACGCATCACCGTGCGCGACGGCAGGCCGATCATCGAATACCGCCCCCACTTCTCTCCACCCTGCACCGACTCGAGCAGGTACGAGTTGGCCTGGTCTGCCAGCTTCAGGTAGATGGAAAGCGGGGTATCGAAGTCGGCCAGGGTTTCACAGGCCAAGGGAATGCGGTTGTAGCCAGCAGCGGCCAGGCGCAGGAATTCTTCGCGGGTCATGAGTAGCCTCGGAGCAACAATGAGAGTCGGGCAAACGGACGGGCCGGCTAAGGCCGGCAGGCAGAAGTCAGGCGCGCCAACGCCAACGGGCCAGGGCCTTGATGACTTTCATCCAGAATTTGCCGGTAACCACCACGGAGGGCTCTCTGTCTTGTGAGGCTTGAAGGTCCGCCAACGTTATCCCAGTGTCGGTGACTACGCAACCAGGCAGCAGCAGGCGCAGATCGCCCAAGACCAGGCTGGGCGCTTCTTCATCGATCGGCCGGCCGTGGTTGTAGCCATAGCTGAGCCCAACGCACTGCACACCGGCAGCCTTGGCCGCCAGCACATCACTGCGCGAGTCCCCCACAAACAGCGCCTGGCCAGGCTCGACGCCGGCCATTTTCATGACGAACAGCAACGCAGCAGGGTCGGGCTTCTTCTGTGGCAGGGTATCGCCGCCGATGATCCAGCGGAAATAACGGCCGATCTTCATCTGGTCGAGCAGGGGTGCGACGAAGCGTTCCGGCTTGTTGGTGATCAGCGCCATCTCCACGCCCTGCTTGCGCAGCCAGCGCAGGGTTTCGCGCACACCAGGGTAGACGACCGTCAGATCATGGCTTTCAGCATACGCCTCCATGAACAGTGCAAGGCCACGCTCGGCCAGCTCATCGTCTACCGTGGCGTGGTCCAGGCCGCCGGCAAGGGCGCGGCGCACCAGCACGGGCGCGCCGTTGCCTACCCAGTGCCGCACGGCGTCGAGGCCGGCGGCCGGTCGGCCAAGTTCGAGCAGCATGCGGTCAACGGCTGCGGCCAGGTCGGGGACTGAATCGATCAGGGTACCGTCCAGATCGAACATCACCAGCCTGGGCAGCGTCCCGGGGAACAGCTGCTCGAAGCCGCTCATGGCCGGGCCTGAGCCAGTTCGGCGCGCATCTTGGCGATCACTTCCTGATAATCCGGCGCGTTGAAGATCGCCGAGCCGGCAACGAAGGTATCAGCACCTGCGGCAGCGATCTCGCGGATATTGTTGACGTTGACCCCACCGTCGATTTCCAGGCGGATATCACGGCCACTGGCGTCGATCAGCGCCCGTGCTTCACGCAGCTTGTCCAAGGTGCCGGGGATGAACTTCTGCCCGCCAAAGCCTGGGTTGACGCTCATCAGCAGCACCATGTCGACCTTGTCCATCACGTATTTCAGCGCGTCCAGGCTGGTTGCCGGGTTGAACACCAGGCCGGCCTTGCAGCCACCGTCACGGATCAGCTGCAGCGAGCGGTCGATGTGCTGCGAGGCTTCCGGGTGGAAGGTGATGTAGGTGGCACCGGCTTCGATGAAGTCACCGATGATGCGGTCTACCGGGCTGACCATCAGATGCACATCGATCGGCGCGCTCACACCGTATTTGCGCAAGGCAGTGCAGACCATCGGGCCGATGGTCAGGTTGGGTACGTAGTGGTTATCCATCACGTCGAAGTGGACGATGTCGGCACCAGCGGCCAGCACCTTGTCGACGTCCTCGCCCAGGCGGGCGAAATCGGCGGAGAGAATGGAGGGGGCAATAGCGTAGGGCTGCATGGCGCACCTGTTGGCAGAATCTAGGTGGCGCGCATTGTAACTCAGGGAACCGGATAGGGGCTGATTGGCATCAATGCGTGGCGACGGGTGTCGCCGTCTCGCCGCTACCGACCCTTAGCGGGCTTGCCTGTGAAGGGCCGGTACCGGCGACATGGCTCAGGCGGGCTGCTGAGTCCTCAGCTTTTCACTGCGCCCGCGCAGCCACTCCAGGGTCAGCAACAGCACCACCGAAAAACCGATCAGCAAGGTGGCCGCCGCTGCAATCGTCGGGCTCAGGTTCTCGCGAATGCCGCTGAACATCTGCCGCGGCAGGGTGGCCTGCTCTGGCCCGGCGAGGAAAAGCGTCACCACCACCTCATCGAAAGAGGTAGCGAAGGCGAACAGCGCCCCCGAGATGACCCCGGGGGCGATCAGCGGCAAGGTGACCCTGCGAAACGCAACCACCGGTGAGGCCCCCAGGCTGGCAGCCGCACGCACCAGGTTGTAATTGAAGCCTTGCAAGGTCGCCGACACGGTGATGATGACGAACGGCACACCCAGCACCGCGTGCACCAGGATCAGCGAAATGAAGCTGTTACCCATCCCCAGCGGGGCAAAGAACAGGTAGCTGGCTACACCAATGATCACCACCGGCACCACCATCGGCGAAATCACCAGCGCCATGACCAGCGACTTGCCGGGAAAATCGGCGCGGGTAAGCCCGATCGCTGCCAGCGTGCCGAACACCATGGCCAGCAGCGTGGCCGCCGGGGCGACGATGACGCTGTTGCGCAGGGCGCGCATCCACTCGGCCGAAGCGAAGAAATCGTGGTACCACTGCAGAGAGAAGCCTTGCAGTGGATACACCAGGAAGCTGCCACTGTTGAACGACAGCGGCACGATCACCAGTACCGGCAACACCAGAAACAGCAATATCAGGCCGCAAAGGATACGCAGGCTGTAGAACCACACCCGCTCCACGGGCGACATGTATGGGCTAAGCATCACTAGGCTCCTCAGCTCAGGCGCAGGCGGCTGGCACCGACCAGCCAGCTATAGATCAGGTACAGCAGCACGGTCGCCAGCAGCAACAGCCCACCCAGCGCGGTGGCCATGCCCCAGTTGATGCTGGTGTTGGTATAGAAGGCCACGAAGTAGCTGACCATCTGGTCGTTCGGGCTGCCGAGCAGCGCCGGGGTGATGTAATAGCCGATGGCCAGGATGAACACCAACAGGCAACCGGCGCCCACGCCCGCGTAGGTCTGCGGGAAGTACACCCGCCAGAAGCTGGCGAACGGGTGGCAACCCAGGGAGATCGCTGCACGCATGTAGCTTGGCGATATGCCCTTCATCACGCTGTACAGCGGCAGGATCATGAACGGCAGAAGGATGTGAACCATCGAGATGTACACGCCGGTACGGTTGAACACCAGCTCCAGCGGCTGATCGATGATGCCGATTGCCATCAGGGCACTGTTGATCAGGCCGCCTGATTGCAGCAGCACGATCCACGCCGCCACCCGAACCAGTATCGAAGTCCAGAATGGCAGCAATACCAGGATCATCAGCAGGTTGCCCTGGCGGGTTGGCAGGTTGGCCAGCAGGTAGGCCAGCGGATACGCCAGCACCAGACAGATGGCCGTGATCACCACACCCATCCACAGGGTGCGAGCAAAGATATCCAGGTAGATGGCCTGGTCGGGGGTGGCCTTGGCCAACTCGCCAAGGTCATCGATACGGTGGTCGACCGATGCCAGCAGGTAATAGGACGTGACGCTACTGGTGTTGCGGCGGATCGCCTGCCAGTACGCCGGGTCGCCCCAACGTTCATCGAGGGCCTGCAAGGCCTCTTTATAAGAAGCAGGTTCAGCCTTGAACGGCAGCGCCCGAGCGGTCTTGGAGAGCAGGCTGCGGTAGCCGGCCAGCTCCATGTTCAGGCGTTTGGACAGGTCGCCCAAGGTCTGGTTCTTGCGCGATTCGGCCAGGTCCTGGCTCAGGGCCTTGTAAACCGCCTCGCCGGGCAGGCTCTTGCCGTCCCACTGCGACACAGCCTGGACCGTGCGCGGCAGGCCGTTGACCACTTCCGGGTTGTCGACGCTCTTGAACAGCAGCGCCGCGATGGGCACCAGGAACACCAGCAGGAGAAACAGCGCCAGCGGCGCAATGAGCGCCTGCGCCTTCCAGCGGTTGACCCGCTCGGCGTGCTTGAGGCGCTGCTTGAGACTTGGACCTGCGCCTTCGTTGAGGGGCACTGCAATGGCCATGGCGAACTCCGCAAAAACAGGGGAACAGGGAGCGCCAGCCAGGCGGCCGGCGCTCCTTCGAGGCGCCTTACTTCTTCGCCGCCCAGGCGTTGAAGCGTTGCTCCAGTTGCTCGCTGTTGTCGGCCCAGAAGGCCACATCGATCTGCACCTGGTTGGCGATGTTTTCAGGCGTGGTCGGCATGTCCTTCTTCACCGCGTCCGTCAGCAGCGGTACAGCCTTGGCGTTGGCCGGGCCGTAGGCGATGTTCTCGGAGTAGGTCTTCTGCTGCTCGGGCTGAACGGTATAAGCGATGAACTTCTTCGCTTCTTCAACATTCTTGGCCCCCTTCGGGATGGCCCAAGCGTCGAAATCGTAGATACCACCGTTCCATACCACCTTGAGGTTGCTCTCTTTCTGCACCGCGGCAATACGCCCGTTGTAGGCCGAGCTCATGACCACATCACCCGATGCCAGGTACTGCGGCGGCTGGGCGCCCGCTTCCCACCACTGGATGCTTGGCTTGAGTTCGTCGAGTTTCTTGAAGGCGCGGTCCACGCCTTCCTTGCTGGCCAGCACCTGGTACACATCCTTGGGCGCAACGCCGTCGGCCATCAGGGCGAACTCGAGGGTGTACTTCGCGCCCTTGCGCAGGCCGCGCTTGCCCGGGAATTTCTTCGTGTCCCAGAAATCGGCCCAGCTGGTCGGGGCTGTCTTGAGCTTGTCAGCGTTGTAGGCCAGCACCGTCGACCACACGAAGAAGCCCACGCCGCATGGTTGGATGGCGCCTTTCACATAATCGCTTTCGTTGCCGAACAACGCCGGGTCGAGTTCCTCGAACATGCCTTCGTCGCAACCACGGGCCAATTCTGGCGACTCCACCTCCACCAGGTTCCAGGACACGCTGTTGGTATCGACCATGGCTTTGATCTTGGCCATTTCGCCGTTGTACTCGCCAGCGACGATCTTGCCCTTGCCGGCCTTCTCCCATGGCTCGTAGAACGCCTTGACCTGGGCCGCCTTGTTGGCGCCACCGAAGGACACCACGGTCAGGTCTGCCGCCATGGCCTGGCCGGCGGCGAACAGGCCAAGGGCCAGGGCGGTCAGTTTCAGCTGCTTGCGCATTATTATTCTCTCCACAGTACAGGGTTGGTGAAGCAATCCATCAGTGGGCTTCGGCAATCGGATCGAGCGCGCGCGCGTGCTCCACCTCCCAGCCCAGCGGTACCACATCGCCCACGGCAAGGGCCGGGTCGAGCTCGGCAATCGGCTGTTTCACGAAAAAGTCAGCCTTGCCACAGACTTCCAGACGCACCCGCACATGGTCGCCCAGGTAAATGAACTCGGCCACGCGGCCGGAGAATCGATTGACGCAGCTTTCGCTGTGGCCATTGAGACGCACGCGCTCCGGGCGTACCGACAGGGTTACCGGCTCGCCAGCCTGGCCGACGTTCACCGCCAGTGCCTCGACCCGCTCGCCGCGGGCCAGCTGCACCTGGCAACGGTGACCGTCACTGGCCAGCAGCGTGCCGTTGATGCGGTTGTTCTCACCGATGAAGTTGGCGACGAAGGTGTTGCGCGGCTCTTCATAAAGGGTGCGCGGGTCGGCGATCTGCTGGATCTCGCCTTCATGGAACACGGCCACGCGGTCGGACATGGTCAACGCCTCGCCCTGGTCGTGGGTTACGTAGACCACCGTCACACCCAGGCGCTGGTGAATGTGCTTGATCTCCATCTGCATGTGTTCACGCAGCTGCTTGTCCAGCGCGCCGAGCGGCTCGTCCATCAGTACCAGCTGCGGCTCGAACACCAACGCCCTGGCCAAGGCCACGCGCTGCTGCTGGCCACCGGAAAGCTGGCCAGGGTAGCGCTTGGCGAAGGCATCGAGCTGCACCATGTTGAGTACCCGCTTGACCCGTTCACTGATGTCGGTCTTGCTCAGGTTGCGCACGCTCAGCGGAAAAGCGAGGTTTTCCGCCACGGTCATGTGTGGGAATAGCGCGTAGTTCTGGAACACCATGCCGATGTCACGTTTGTGCGGCGGCACGTTGTTGATGGAGCGCCCGGCCAACTGGATTTCACCGGCGGTCGGGGTCTCGAAACCGGCCAGCATCATCAGGCTGGTGGTTTTGCCCGAGCCGGACGGGCCGAGCAAGGTGAGGAATTCACCTTTGCGAATGTCCAGGTTGAGGTCTTTGACGATCAGCGATTCGCCGTCGTAGCTCTTCTGCACACCACGGAAACTGACCAGCGTCTCACCGGTGGTCGCGTTCGAATTCGCCTCGCTCATGCCTGCACCTTCTTGTTGGAATGACTGCGTAGGCAAAGACTAAAGAAGACGCAAGCGCCCGCAAATCGGGGGCACTGAGAGAATGCCATCATCCAGTTGGAAGCGTTTGTGTAGGGATTGCCCTACACCGATGGCGTTATTGGAATGCAGGTTTCAGCCATCCAAAGGGAAAGCGGTACCCGGCGGGCAACCTCTGTCGCAAACAGAACAGTCAGACCAGCTTGTGCTCCATGGCGTACTTCACCAGCTCAGCCAGCGAATTGACCTTGAGTTTCTGCATCAGCCTCGCCTTGTGGGTGCTGATGGTCTTGCTGGAGAGCGCCAACTGCTGAGCGATATCGTTGACGTTGGCGCCTTGGGCCAGGCGTTCGAACACCGAGAACTCGCGCTCCGACAGCAGCGTATGCAGCGGCCGGGTCTCGGTCAGGCCAACCTCGAAGACCATGCGGTCGGCCAACGCCGGGTCGATGTAGCGCCCGCCGCCTGCCACCCGCCGGATTGCGGTCAGCAGCAAGGCAGGGTCACTGTCCTTGGTGGCATAACCGGCAGCGCCGGCCTTGAGCGCGCGCGCGGCCATCTGCGCTTCGTCATGCATCGACAGCATCAGGATTGCCGGCGGGTTGTGCAGCGCGCGGATCCGCGCAATCGCCTCCAAACCACTGACCCCGGGCATCGAGATATCCAGCAACACCACGTCGCAGGGGGTGTGGCGCAAGGTTTCCAGCAACTGTTCACCATTGCCAGCCTCCCCCACTACCTGCATATCCTTGGCCAGGCCGATCAACTGCTTGATGCCTTCGCGGACAATGGTGTGGTCTTCGGCCACCAGCACTCGAATCACGATCGTTCTCCTAATCCAACGCTATGGTCACGCTCAGGCTGGTACCTTCACCTGGCTCGCTGTTCAACGCCATGCTGCCACCGAGCATGAGTACCCGCTCACGCACACCGACCAGGCCGAACGAGTTTGGCCGGGCCTGGTCCAGGCAGAATCCGCTACCGTCATCACTGACTGTCATACGCAGTTTTTCGCCCTCGCGCACCAGCTCTATCTCCACACTGTGGGCCTGGGCGTGGCGCATGACGTTGGTCAACGCTTCCTGCAGGATACGGAACAAGCCGACGGCTTTTGCATCGCTCAATGCTGGCAGATTATCCGGCACCTGTACCAGGCAGGGGATCTGCGTGCGCGCTTCGAAGCGCCGTGCCTGCCATTCGATGGCCGAGGCGATACCGGCGTCCAGGATTGGCGGGCGCAACGCCGTTGCCACATCGCGCACCAGCTGGAACAACTGGGCGATCAGGCGCTTCATGCTGGCCAGACGCTCGTTCAGCGCAGGGTCGAGCTCGGCAAAGGCCAATTCGCACATCGAAACTTCAAGCTTGAGCACGGTCAGCATCTGCCCCAGCTCATCGTGCACTTCGCGGGCGATGCGGGCCTTTTCTTCCTCGCGCACGCTTTCCAGGTGGGCCGACAGTTCGCGCAGTTGCTCCTGGGACTTCGCAAGCGCCAGCTCTGCGCGCTTGCTCTGGGTAATGTCCCAGACGATACCGTCCCAGACGACCCGGCCGTCGGCCAGGCGGCGGGTACTGGCCTTGATGTCGGCCCATCGCTGCTCACCTTCGCGGGTGAGGATGCGCCCTTGCCAGGACCAGTCCTGATCGTTGGCAATGGCCAGGTCCTGCACCTGATGGTAGTCCGCACGGTCATCCGGATGGACCAGATTGCGCAAGCCCATCTTCGGGTGCTGGATCTGCGCGGGCGTATAGCCCACCAACGCCTCACTGCCCTCGCTGATATAAGGAAACTCCAGGGCCCCTTCCGCCGGCGCGGGCTCCAGGCGGAACACCAGCCCCGGCACATTGCCAGCAATACCCTTGAGCCGTGCTTCGCTTTCACGCAGCGCCGCCAGGGCACGGTGGCGTTCGGTGACGTCGGCAAGGTAAACCACCAGGTACTCGGCATCGCGAAAACGCAGGAAGCTCAAGGACAACTCCACCGGCAACAGGCTGCCATCGGCGCACAGGCATTGGGTCTCGAACTGCCGAGCGCCAGCCTCCCCGGTGCGGGCCGCCCGCCACAACTGCAGCCAGCGGTCCATACTGAGGTTCGGCTCGAAGTCGCTCAGCGGACGCTCCAGCAATGCCGCCTCGGCATAACCCAGCATGCGCCCCGCCGCTTGGTTGGCGTAACGCACATGACTGTCCCAGTTGACCCAGAGGATGCCCACCGTGCTCTGATCGATGGCGAACTGGCTCACGCGCAGCGCCTCCTCCCGTATCTGCCGCTCCGCCAGGTGCTCCCGCGCCGCCAGCAGGCTACGCTCGAGCTGGCGCTGCTGGCGGCGCTGCCACACCAGCGTGGCCCCGGCACACAGCAGCAACATGCCGAACAGCAGCGCAAGGTTCTGCCAGAAACCGGTGGATTCGCTCAGGCGCGGGTATTGCGGCTGCAACCAACGCTGATGCAGCTGCTCCAGCTCTTTGCCCGGCATGGCCTGCAGGCCCCGTTCAAGCACGTCAGCCAGCAACGGCCAGTCACGGCGCGAACCCACCCGTAATAATTGCGGCAGGCCGATGTCGCCGAGCACCGCCAGCTCACCGAACTCGCTTTCCCGGGACAGCCGGCTCAGCTGAGCTTCATCCAGCACCGCGTAACTGGCCTGGCCCCCTACCACCAGCTGCAAGGCCTGGCGCTCGTTGGGCACACCTTGCAGGTTGAGGTTGGCGTAATTGCCTCGCAGGTAATCGGCCAACGCGCTTGGCATGCGTACCGCCACGCGCGCGTTGGCTTCAAGCTTTTCCAGCTCGACGGCCAACGCACCGGTGCGCAGCCCGACCACCAGTTGCGGCACGCGCATGTAGGGGTCGCTGAACAACCACAGGCGCAAGCTGGCCGGTGTTTGCGTAAGCCCCGGCGCAAAGTCGATTTCACCTGCCTGCAGGGCGTGTTCGAGGCTGGCCTGATCAGTGAAGTTGCGCCAGGTGAGGTCCAGCTTGAGGGCCTGCCCCAGCCAGTTCACCAGGTCGACATTGGCCCCGTAGAGTCGCTGCAGACGGCGGTCGAACTGGGCATAGGGGGCCTGCAGCACCAGGCCGACCCGCAGGCTGCGATGGGCGTCCAGCCATTGCTGCTGGGCAGGTTCGAGCAGCACCGCAGGCGCCGCCTCAGGCCTTGCCCAGGCAATCAAGGGTAGCCACAAGCAGCCGATAACCAACAGGCGACGCAATCGCTTCATCTACACGCTCGTCTTGGCAAGGGCGGCCATGCAGCATGGCCGTCGCGGGCAAATACTATTAGGCTGCCGGTATCATTCTGGCCTTGGGTTGATTCATGTTCACACTTTATCGCACGACGCTGGCAATGTGCTGCCTCGCCTCGCTCCTACCACTTGGCGCCCTGGCCGCCGACGCCGAACAACCAGCTCCCCCAGAGGCTGCCGCCGCACCTGCGCCGCGCCCACCGCTGCTGGAGCGTAGCCAGGAAGATGCGCAGGCCCTTGAACGCCTGTTGCCCAAAGCCGAGCAGCAAACCCTGGAAGCCGGCTCCGACCACTTTCTGGCCTTGTGGAAACCAGCCAACGACAGCGATCCGCAAGGCACGGTGATCATCGTCCCTGGTGCCGGGGAAACCGCCGACTGGCCCAATGCGGTCGGCCCGTTGCGGCGCAAGTTCCCTGACGCCGGCTGGAACAGCCTGAGCGTGAGCCTGCCCGACCTGCTCGCCGATAGCCCACAAGCACGGGTGGAGGCCACGCCAGCTGCCGCACCGCAGCCAGACCAGGGCGAGAGCGCACCGGCCAAGCAAACCCCCGCCGATGCCAACGCCAATGTAGCCCAGGCTACCGCGGCGGATGCCGACACGGCAGAAAGCACCGATGCCGAGCAGGCCAGCGAACAGAATGATCAGGCTGACGCCGAACGCATCTTCGCGCGGCTGGATGCCGCGGTGGCGTATGCTCAACAACATAACTCCCGCAGCATCGTGCTGATCGGCCATGGCAGCGGCGCCTACTGGGCAGCACGCTACCTGAGCGACAAACAACCACCGCAGGTTCAGAAGCTGGTGATGATCGCCGCACAGACCCCGGCACGGGTAGAGCACGACCTGGAAAGCCTGGCACCGACGCTCAAAGTGCCGACTGCCGATATCTACTATGCAACCCGCACCGGCGACCGCAATGCCGCCATGCAACGCCTGCAGGCCAGCAAGCGTCAGAAGGACAGCCAGTACAAACAGCTGTCACTGATTGCGATGCCAGGGAACAAGGGCGCGGAACAGGAGCAGTTGTTCCGCCGGGCCAGGGGCTGGATGAGCCCGCAGGAATGAAGTGACCGGCCGGCTTTGGCCGTTGCACCGGCAGGCTGCCTGGCACCAGGACTGCGCGGCTTGCCGGTGGCAGAAGCCTTAGAGCCCGCGCCGTTTGCGGATCAGCGCATAAGCCTGGTGCAGCTCTCGCGTGCGTTCGGTCGCCTCCCTGACCTGCGCTTCACTGGCCCCGCTCCCGGCCAGCTTGTCCGGATGGTGCCGGCTGACCAGCCGGCGATAGGCGTGCTTGACCCGGTCACCTTCCGTGTCGGCATCTACCCCCAGCAAGCGCAGCGCAGCCGCATAGGTCATGGTGCCACTAGCCGTGCTCACTTTGCGTGGCTCATATTCCAGCGACATGGCCTGCACCTGCCGCCGGCTAAGCCCCAGTTTCTGCCCCCAGTCCAGCAACAGTTCCCGCTCATGGGCCCCGGCCTTGCCGTCAGCCCAGGCCATACGCCAGCACGCCCGCAACGTGCCCTCGGCCGCGTGTGGCTGCAGGCGAATGCGACGTAGAGGGTGGGCCAAGCGGTCCTTGCCCGCCTTACCGCGGTTGAAGGCGGCAATGGCCCGCATCCTCGCGGCCTCGGCCAGGTTCAGCCGGACCATCTCCTGGCGCGCCTGCTGAATATGCTGTTCGGCCACTCGCCCATCGCTTTTGGCCAGCCGCCCCAACAGGACGAACAACAACTCCTCATCGCGCAGGGCCGGGCGGCCTCCCAAGCGTTCGCGCATGTCGTCCCAGCCTTGCACGCGCAAGCGCCGATCCATGGCCTGGCCAAGCAATGCCCCCAGCAGCGCGCCTGGGATGCTGGCGACAGCGAAACCCGCGCCTAGCCCGATCACCGTGCCTGGCCACCACATCTCAGGCACGCTCGCGTATAAGGCGCTCGGCCTCGGCCAGGCGCTCCTGGGTGCCGACATCGACCCAGTCGCCACGGTAGTGCTCACCGGTCACCTTGCCTGCCGCCATGGCCTGGCGCAGCAGCGGGGCCAGTTTGAAGGCTCCCGCCTGGCAACCTGCGAACAAGGCTGGATGCAGTACTGAGAGGCCGCTGAAGGTCAGGGTGCCAGGGCCGTCGTCACCGTCCACCACCTGCTCACCTTGCAGGCGGAAGTCGCCCCGCCCGTGATGGCCAGGGTTATCGACCAGCACCAGGTGCGCCAGGCCCTGCAGCGGTGCCCGCAAGTGCGCGAACGGGTAATCGGTCCAGACATCACCGTTGACCAACAGGAACGGCTCGTTGCCCAGCAAAGGCAACGCCTGGAATATCCCGCCCCCCGTCTCCAGCGGCTCGCCCTCAGGGGAATAGCGAATGCTCAGGCCGAAGCGGCTGCCATCGCCAAGGTGATCCTCTATCTGCTGGCCAAGCCAGGCATGGTTGATCACCACTTCGGTGAACCCGGCTGTCGCCAGCGCACGCAGGTGGTACTCGATCAACGGCTGGCCGGCCACGGGCAGCAACGGCTTTGGCGTGTGCAGGGTCAGCGGGCGCATGCGCTCGCCCTTGCCAGCGGCGAGGATCATCGCTTTCATGCGCGCACTCCGGCCTTGAGTTCGGCGATCAGCTGGCCGAGTTCGGCCAGTTCAGGGCGACGGCCGATCACTTCGTCTATATAGGCGAAGAACCGCGGCACATCAGCCAGGTAGCGCGGCTTGCCGTCACGGTGGCAGATACGCGCGAAGATGCCGATCACCTTCAGATGGCGCTGTACACCCATCAGGTCGCTGGCGCGCTGGAAATCTTCGAACGACGGCTGAACCGGGATTGCGGCGGCCTGCGCTTTGTCCCAGTAGTTGCGCAACCAGCCTTCGACTCGCGCTTGTGGCCAACTGAGGAAGGCGTCCTTGAACAGGCAGGTTATGTCATAGGTCACCGGGCCGTACACCGCGTCCTGGAAGTCGAGCACGCCGGGGTTAGGCTCGCTCTGCATCAGGTTGCGTGGCATGTAATCGCGGTGCACCAACACCTTCGGCTGGGCAAGGGCGCTGTCGATCAGCAACTGGCTGATGCGCTGCCAACTGGCCTGCTGCGCGTCGTTGAACGTCAGGCCGAGCTCACGCCCGACATACCACTCGGGGAACAGTTCGACCTCGCGGCGCAGCAAGGCGTCGTCATAGCTGGGCAACGGCGCGTCCATCGGCAGGCGCTGGAACGCCAGCAGGGCGTCGATGGCGTCGGCAAACAATGCATCGGCGTTATCCGGTTCAATGATGTCGAGGTATGTCTGATGGCCCAGATCCCCCAACAACAGGAAACCACGATCCAGATCTTCGGCATGAATCACCGGTACGTGCACGCCCGCGCTGGCCAGCAGGTGGTCGATGGCAACGAACGGCCTACAGTTTTCCTGGGGTGGCGGCGCATCCATGACCACAAAACTGTGGCCGGCGCCCTGCCAGCGGAAGTAACGGCGGAAGCTCGCATCGCTGCTGGCGGCGGTCAGGCTGCCCTCGGGCACCTCGCCCCAGGCGTTGTTGCGGAAAAGAACATTGAGCTGCTCGGCGAGCCAGACAGTCAGTTGTTGCAGGCGTACATCGTGTTCAGGCATTACAAGGGTCTCCGACGGCCCTAGCCGTCAAGCGGGTCATGCTTTATTATCCAGCATCTTTTTCAGACCATCGAGAGGCGTGCGGCCCCACACGCGGGCAGATGGCACGCAGGAAGCCCGGACTAATAAGATGGCATTGAAATCCCCCGCGTTTCGTAGAAAGTTTCCGTTGCTGGTCACCGGCGGTCTGCTGGCCCTGCAACCTTTTGCCACCTCGTACGTGGTCGCAGCCGAGCAGTTCGACTGCCAAGTGTCCGCCTCCGGTGGTTGGGACTGCAAGCCCAAGAGCCCAGTCAACAACTTGCCACCGCGCCCGGTGCATGACGGCGCTGCGCTCACTTCCGGCACCGAGGCCCCATCGGCCGAGGCCGAAAGTGCTGACAAGCCGGTGCTGGTCACCGAGAGCAAAGGCCGTGGCCTGAAGTCGCGCAGCGAGGATTACAGCCATCTCGATTGGGTCCCGCGCGAAAAGCTCACCGCTGCCCAGCTGGCCGAAACCGGTCCGTACTGCGGTGGCGCGTACATCGAGCCGACTCGCCCTGGCATGGCCGACACCACGCCCAAGGACGAATCGCCGACCTACATCAACGCCAAGGTCTCCAAGTACCAGCAGGAGCAGCAGATCGCTACCCTTGCCGGTGACGTGGTCATGCGCCAAGGCAGCATGCAGGCCGAAGCCGATGAGGCCAACCTCTACCAGGCCGAGAACCGTGGCGAGCTCAAGGGCAACGTCAGGATTCGCGACAACGGCTCGCTGGTCGTGGGCGACGAGGCACAGATCCAGCTCGACACGGGCGAAGCCCAGGTCGACAACGCCGAATACGTGATGCACAAGTCGCACATCCGCGGCAACGCCCTGTACGCCAAGCGTAGCGAGAACGCGATCATCCGCCTCAAGGATGGTACCTACACCACGTGTGAACCAGGCAGCAACGCCTGGCAGCTCAAGGGCAACAACATCACCCTGAACCCGGCCACCGGCTTCGGTACCGCGACCAACGTCACCCTGCGGGTCAAAGATTTCCCGGTGTTCTACACACCGTACATCTACTTCCCGATCGACGACCGTCGCCAATCCGGCTTCCTGCCACCGTCGTTCAGCAGCACCAGCGACACCGGCTTCATGCTGGTCACGCCGTACTACTTCAACCTGGCGCCCAACTACGACGCCACGTTGTACCCGCGCTACATGACCAAGCGTGGCTTGCTGATGGAAGGCGAATTCCGCTACCTGACCAAGTCCAGCGAAGGCCAGGTCGGCGGCGCGTACCTGAACGACAAGAACGACGACCGCAAAGAGCAGACTGATTACGAAGATCAGCGCTGGATGGTCAACTGGCAGCACAAAGGTGGCCTGGACGAGCGCCTGATGACTGAAGTCGATTACACCGACATCAGCGATCCGTTCTACTTCCAGGACCTGGAAACCGATCAGATTGGCGTCCAAAGCAATGATGTGGTCAATCAGCAAGGTGCACTGACCTGGCGTGGCGACAGCTATACCGCTCGACTGAATGCGCAAGCGTACGAGATGGCGACCCTGTCGCAGATCACCCCGTACAACAAGCTGCCACAGATCACAATTGACGGGATGCTGCCGTATCACCCGGGTGGCTTTGATTTCGGCTACCAGACCGAGGCCGTGCGCTTCGATCGTGATCTGAAGGATGACTTTGTCACTGACGAAGATGGCAACCCGGACTTCACCGCCGGCGCAGCAGGTCGACGTCTCGATCAAAACGTCAGCGGCATCGCGCGCGCCAACGGCAACCGCCTGAATTTTGCCCCGGCAATCAGCCTGCCCATGCAAGCCAGCTACGGTTACGTTACGCCAAAGCTGAAGTATGTTTACACCAACTATGACCTTGACCTTGATGGTCAAGGCAAGCAAGAAGCGCTGGCGCAAGCGTCGCAACCAGGATACGGCAGTTACAGCAGCTCCATCAGCCGTGACGTTCCTATCTTCAGTGTTGACAGCGGCTTGTACTTCGACCGCAACACCTCGATGTTCGGCACCAACTATCGCCAGACACTCGAACCGCGCATGTTCTACCTCTACGTTCCTTACAAGGACCAGACGGACATTCCGCTGTTCGATACCAGCGAAACGCTGTTCAACTTCGATTCGCTGTTCCGTGACAACCGCTTCAGCGGCACCGACCGTATCGGTGACGAGAACAAGCTGTCGCTGGGCGTGACCACCCGTTGGATCCAGGACGACGGCTTCGAACGTCAGAACTTCAGCATCGGTCAAGCATTGTACTTCAAGGATCGCAAGGCCCAACTGCCAGGCATCAACTACCGCGATCGCAGTGACGCGCAGTCTGACGTCTCGCCATACGCATTGGTGTACAACTACTACTTCAACCGCGACTGGCGCTTCAATTCGGACTTCAACTGGGACCCGGACAGCCGCACCACCCGTTCTGGCAGCGCGATGTTCCACTACCAGCCTGAAGACAACCCGAACAAGGTGGTCAACCTCGGCTATCGCTACCGCAACGACACCATCGCTTACGATTCCACGACGGGTACCTGGAAAGTGGGTGGCGGTGACTATGGCAACCCAGGCGACCCGAACTACATCAAGGACTATTACAAAATCCAGCAGCACGACTTCTCGGTGATCTGGCCGATCGTGCCGCAATGGAACGTGATCGCCCGCTGGCAGCACGATTACAACCGCAACCGCACCCTGGAAGCCATGGGCGGTTTCGAATATGACAACTGCTGCTGGAAACTGCGCCTGATCAACCGTTACTGGATCGACTACGACGATTTCAGCCAGGCCGCCCCGCAGAACGAAAAAGGCGATCATGGCATCTTCCTGCAAATCGTGCTGAAAGGCCTCGGTGGCGTGGTTGGCAACAAGGTCGAATCTTTCCTCGACCAAGGCATTGAAGGTTACCGTGAACGTGAAGACCAAGCTTATTGATCGTCTGCGCCCAGTGTTGCTGGGCGCTGTATTGCTGAGTGGCGCGGTTCATGCCGCGGTGCAACCCCTGGATCGTGTGGTGGCCATCGTCGACAACGACGTGGTCATGCAAAGCCAGCTGGACCAGCGCGTCCAGGAGGTTCAGCAAACCATCGCCAAGCGCGGCGGCGGCGTGCCGCCGACCAGCGCCCTGCAACAGCAGGTACTGGAGCGCCTGATCGTCGAGAACCTGCAGTTGCAGATCGGTGAACGCTCGGGCATCCGCATCACCGACGAGGAGCTGAACCAGGCCATCGGCACCATTGCCCAGCGCAATGGCATGTCGCTGGACCAGTTCCGCGCCGCGCTGGCCCGCGACGGCCTGTCGTTCGACGACGCCCGTGAGCAGGTCAAACGCGAGATGATCATCAGCCGCGTGCGCCAGCGCCGTGTGGCCGAGCGCATCCAGGTATCCGAACAGGAAGTGAAGAACTTCCTCGCCTCGGACCTGGGCAAGATGCAGATGTCGGAAGAGTACCGCCTGGCCAACATCCTCATCCCAACCCCGGAAGGCGCCAACTCGGACGACATCCAGAAGGCTGCGCGCAAGGTCGGCGACGTGTACCAGCAACTGCGCCAGGGTGCGGACTTCGGCCAGATGGCGATTGCCAACTCGGGCAGCGAGAACGCCCTTGAAGGTGGCGAGATGGGCTGGCGTAAAGCCGGCCAGTTGCCACCTGAATTTGCCAAGCTGCTCAGCGGCATGGCCACTGGCGACATCACCCAGCCACTGCGCATCCCTAGCGGCTTTCTCATCATCAAGCTCGAAGAGAAGCGCGGCGGCAGCGAAAACGTACTGCGTGACGAAGTGCATGTACGCCACATCCTGATCAAACCGAGCGAAATCCGCAGCGAAGCCGCCACCGAGCAGCTGGCTGAGCGCCTGTACGAGCGCATCAAGAACGGCGAAGACTTCGCAGAGCTGGCGAAAAGCTTCTCGGAAGACCCGGGTTCAGCGCTCAACGGCGGCGACCTCAACTGGGTAGACCCGAACAGCCTGGTACCGGAGTTCCGCGAGCAGATGGCCAACGCCCAGCAGGGTGTCGTGACCAAACCGTTCAAGACTCAGTACGGCTGGCATGTCCTGGAAGTGCTGGGCCGTCGTGCCACCGACAGCACCGAACAGGCACGCGAGCAGCAGGCAATGAACGTACTGCGTAACCGCAAGTACGATGAAGAGCTGCAGACCTGGCTGCGCCAGATCCGCGACGAAGCCTACGTTGAAATCAAGCTGCCTGGCGCTGACCAGGCCGCACAGTGAAGCCCCTGCGCTTCGCCGTCACTCCCGGCGAACCGGCCGGCATAGGCCCAGACCTGTGCCTGCTGCTCGCCGCCGAGCCCCAGCCTCACCCCCTGATCGCCATCACCAGCCGTGACCTGCTCGCCGAGCGGGCCACGCGGCTGGGGCTGGCCGTCAACCTGCTGGCAGTGGGGCCGGGCCAATGGCCTGACCAGCCGGCCCCGGCAGGTAGCCTCTACGTCTGGGACACCCCCCTGGCCGCCCCCGTGGTACCGGGCATGCTGGACAAGGCCAATGCGGCGTTTGTCCTGCAGACCCTGACACGAGCCGGGCAAGGCTGCCTTGAAGGGCATTTCGCCGGAATGATCACGGCCCCTGTACACAAGGGCGTGATCAATGAAAGCGGCATCGCCTTTTCCGGCCATACCGAATTCCTGGCAGAGCTGACCCACACCGCCCAGGTCGTGATGATGCTGGCGACCCGTGGCCTGCGCGTGGCGCTGGTCACCACGCACCTGCCACTGCGCGACATCGCGGACGCCATCACCCCTGAGCGCCTGGAGCGGGTTACCCGCATCCTGCACGCCGACATGCGCGACAAGTTCGGCATTGCCAACCCACGCATCCTGGTCTGCGGGCTCAACCCGCATGCCGGCGAAGGCGGCCACCTGGGCCGCGAAGAAATCGACATCATCGAACCGGCACTGGCCCGCCTGCGCGCCGAAGGCATGGACCTGCGCGGCCCGCTGCCGGCCGATACCCTGTTTACCCCCAAATATCTGGAGCACTGCGACGCGGTGCTGGCGATGTACCACGACCAAGGCCTGCCTGTACTCAAGTACAAAGGTTTCGGCGCTGCAGTCAACGTGACCCTGGGCCTGCCGATCATCCGCACGTCGGTCGATCACGGCACCGCCCTGGACCTTGCCGGTACCGGCAAGGTCGACACCGGCAGCCTGCGCGTCGCCCTGGAAACCGCCTATCAGATGGCCGAGAACCGACCATGAACGAGCATTACCAACACCGGGCGCGCAAGCGTTTCGGTCAGAACTTCCTGCATGACGCCGGCATCATCGACCGCATCCTGCGCGCCATCAATGCCAAAGCCGGCGAACACCTGCTGGAGATCGGCCCGGGCCAGGGCGCCCTGACCGAGGGCCTGCTGGGCAGCGGCGCACAGCTGGACGTCGTGGAGCTGGACAAAGACCTGGTGCCGATCCTGCAGCACAAGTTTGCCGGGCGCGACAACTTCCGCCTGCACCAGGGCGATGCCCTGAAGTTCGATTTCAACCAGCTGGGCGTACCGCAGCGCAGCCTCAAAGTCGTAGGTAACCTGCCCTACAACATCTCCACCCCGTTGATTTTCCACCTGCTCAGCCATGCCGGGCTGATTCGCGACATGCACTTCATGCTGCAGAAGGAAGTGGTGGAGCGCATGGCCGCAGGCCCGGGCGGCGGGGACTGGGGTCGGCTATCGATCATGGTGCAGTACCACTGCCGGGTCGAGCACCTGTTCAACGTAGGCCCAGGTGCGTTCAACCCGCCGCCCAAAGTGGACTCGGCCATCGTCCGCCTGGTACCGCACGAGGTGCTCCCGCACCCGGCCAAGGACCACCTGCTGCTGGAACGCGTCGTGCGCGAAGCGTTCAACCAGCGCCGCAAGACGCTGCGCAATACCCTCAAAGGCCTGCTCGACAGCCAGGCTATCGAGGCCGCTGGCGTGGATGGCAGCCTGCGCCCTGAGCAGTTGGACCTGGCTGCATTCGTGCGCCTGGCAGACCAGTTGGCAGACCAGCAAGCCTGACAACGCAGCACGGCGTCTTCGCGGTCAACTTGCGAAGACGCCGCCTTACCGCAAGATTTTGAAGCCCTCTCCCTCCCCGACACCACTGGCCCTCCCCCCTGCCAATGGCCTAGACTGCATGTATCGCCGTATTCGCTTGTTTGCTCAAGGCCCATGCATGTCCGATCCCCGTTACCAGATCGACGTCAGCGTCGTGACCCGCTACCTGAAAGACCAATCCGACCCCGAAAGCGATCGCTTTGCGTTCGCCTACACCATTACCGTGCAGAACAATGGCTCGATCAAAGCCAAGCTCATGTCTCGACACTGGCTCATCACCAACGGTGATGGCGAAGTGGAGGAAGTCCGCGGCGCAGGTGTGATCGGCCAACAACCGACCATCGAACCCGGCCAGAGCCACACCTACAGCAGCGGCGCAGTGATCAGCACCCGCGTGGGCACCATGCAGGGCAGCTACCAGATGTTCGCCGAGGACGGTAAACGCTTCGAGGCCGATATCGCCCCCTTCCGCCTGGCGGTACCTGGGGCCCTGCACTGATGGCTACCTACGCCGTCGGTGACCTGCAAGGCTGCCTTCAACCCCTCAAGTGCCTGCTGGAGCGCGTCAAGTTCGACCCGGCCGTCGATCGCCTGTGGCTGGTCGGTGACCTGGTCAACCGCGGGCCTGAATCGCTCCAGACCCTGCGCTACCTCTACTCGATCCGCCAGTCGCTGACCTGCGTGCTGGGTAACCATGACCTGCACCTGCTGGCGGCATGGCAAAATGTCGAACGCCTGAAGAAAAGCGATACCCTGCGCGAAATCATCGAAGCACCCGACGCCGACCAACTGCTCGACTGGCTGCGCCAACAGAAGCTGCTCCACTACGACGAGCCGCGCGGCATTGCCTTGGTGCACGCCGGCATCCCGCCCCAGTGGACACTGGGCAAAGCCCTGGAACTGGCGGGCGAAGTCGAAGAGGTGCTGCGCGACGACGAGCGCATGAAGCTGTACCTCGATGGCATGTACGGCAACGAACCGAACAAGTGGAGCAAGAACCTCAGCGGCGTAGAGCGCCTTCGGGTGATCACCAACTACCTGACGCGCATGCGCTTCTGCACGGGCACAGGCAAACTCGACCTCAAGAGCAAGGAAGGGCTAGGCGCAGCACCGAAGGGTTACAAGCCCTGGTTCGCGCACAAGGACCGCCGCTCACGGCATGTGAAGATCATCTTTGGCCACTGGGCCGCGCTCGAAGGGCGTGTCGACGAGCCCGGCATCATTGCCCTCGATACCGGCTGCGTCTGGGGTGGCACCATGACCCTCTACAATGTCGACAGCGGTGAATACCTGCGCTGCGACTGCGCCGACGACGGCAACCTGCGCCAGCCGGCACAACCGACTAAACTTAACGACCAGCCCTGAAGGAAAGCCTTACCCATGAGCGAATTCAAACGCATCCCTCCCGAGCAGGCCCTGGCCTTGCGCGCACAAGGTGCGGTCGTCGTCGACATTCGCGACCCGCAGGCCTATGCCGCCGGCCACATCGCCGGGGCCCGGCACCTGGACAACCATTCGGTTGCCGACTTCATCCGCAATGCCGACCTGGATGCCCCGACCCTGGTGGTCTGCTACCACGGCAACTCCAGCCAGAGCGCGGCCGCGTACCTGGTCGGGCAAGGGTTTTCCGACGTCTACAGCATCGATGGCGGCTTCGAGCTGTGGCGCGCCACCTACCCCGACCACACCGCGCAAGGCACCCCTGAATAATTTTTTAATTTCACTCCAGCCCGCGCCCCACGCGGGCTTGCGCCTCACCTGACGAACGGTCGCCGACAACTTCTGCGCCGCTTGCCCTTGACCTTGCGGATAACCAACTATTCTTAAGCGCAGGCCATCCAAAAAAGGGGAGAGCCGGTACACCGGCGTGCGGGTCATCGGTAGCGTTACAGGGTGTTCTGGGGGGTATACAGCAATCGGCAAGCCCGGTTGCATGCCAGCATCGGCTGACTGATCCGGCGTCGTCTCCACGTATCGAGCGAGGTGACGTCATGAGTATTTTTAGCCACTTCCAACAACGTTTCGAGTCTACGCGCCAGGAAGAACTCTCGCTGCAGGAGTACCTCGAGCTGTGCAAAGAGGATCGCAGTGCCTACGCATCGGCGGCTGAACGGCTGTTGCTGGCCATCGGCGAGCCGGAACTGATCGACACCTCAAGCAACTCCAGACTGTCGCGAATCTTCTCCAACAAGGTGATCCGCCGGTATCCGGCCTTTGCCGACTTCCACGGCATGGAAGAGTGCATCGACCAGATCGTTTCCTACTTCCGCCACGCCGCTCAAGGCCTGGAAGAGAAGAAACAGATCCTCTATCTGCTGGGCCCGGTAGGTGGCGGTAAATCGTCGCTGGCCGAAAAACTCAAGCAGCTGATGGAAAAAGTCCCTTTCTACGCGATCAAGGACTCGCCCGTTTTCGAGTCGCCGCTGGGCTTGTTCAACGCCACTGAAGATGGCGCCATTCTCGAAGAAGAATACGGCATCTCGCGGCGCTACCTGAACACCATCATGTCGCCATGGGCCACCAAGCGCCTGCAGGAGTTCGGTGGCGATATCAGCAAGTTCCGGGTGGTCAAGCTCTACCCCTCGATACTCAACCAGATCGCGATCGCCAAGACCGAACCCGGCGACGAAAACAACCAGGACATCTCGGCGCTGGTCGGCAAGGTGGATATCCGCAAGCTCGAGGAATTCCCGCAGAACGATGCCGACGCCTACAGCTACTCGGGTGCGTTGTGCCGGGCCAACCAGGGCCTGATGGAATTCGTCGAGATGTTCAAGGCGCCCATCAAAGTCCTGCACCCGCTGCTGACCGCCACCCAGGAAGGCAACTACAACAGTACCGAAGGCCTGGGCGCGATCCCTTATTCAGGGATCCTGCTGGCCCACTCCAACGAATCGGAGTGGCATACCTTCCGCAACAACAAGAACAATGAGGCGTTCATCGACCGGATCTACATCGTCAAGGTGCCGTACTGCCTGCGCGTGAGCGACGAGATCAAGATCTACGACAAGCTGCTGGTCAACAGTTCGCTGGCCAAGGCCCATTGCGCACCCGACACGCTCAAGATGCTCGCTCAGTTCACCGTACTCTCACGCCTCAAAGAGCCGGAGAACTCCAACATCTACTCCAAGATGCGGGTCTACGATGGCGAAAACCTCAAGGATACCGACCCCAAAGCCAAGTCGATCCAGGAGTACCGCGATTCTGCGGGTGTCGATGAAGGCATGAACGGCCTGTCCACCCGTTTCGCCTTCAAGATCCTCTCCAAGGTGTTCAACTTCGACCCGCACGAAGTGGCGGCCAACCCCGTGCACCTGCTCTATGTGCTGGAACAGCAGATCGAACAGGAGCAGTTCCCAGCTGAAGTGCGCGAACGCTATCTGCGCTACCTGAAGGAATACCTGGCGCCCCGCTACATCGAGTTCATCGGCAAAGAAATCCAGACCGCCTACCTGGAGTCCTACAGTGAATACGGTCAGAACATCTTCGACCGCTACGTGCTGTACGCCGATTTCTGGATCCAGGATCAGGAATACCGCGACCCGGAAACTGGCGAGATCCTCAACCGCATTGCCCTGAACGAAGAGCTGGAAAAGATCGAAAAACCGGCCGGCATCAGCAATCCGAAGGATTTCCGCAACGAAATCGTCAACTTCGTACTGCGTGCCCGTGCCAATAACAACGGCAAGAATCCTAGCTGGCTCAGCTACGAGAAGCTGCGGGTGGTGATCGAGAAGAAAATGTTCTCCAACACCGAAGACCTGCTGCCGGTCATCAGTTTCAACGCCAAGGCCAGCAAAGAAGATCAACAGAAACACAACGACTTCGTCACGCGGATGGTGGAGCGTGGCTACACCGACAAACAGGTGCGCCTGCTGTCGGAATGGTACCTGCGGGTCAGGAAATCGCAATAAAGCGGCAAGCTGCCCCTGCAGCAAGCTCCAAGCCGCCAGCGGCACGCTGCGAGCTGTCCGGCGCTCGGTTGAACCCCGACGCCACAGCTTGCAGCCACGCTGGCTGCTCTTTCTTGAAGCTTGTGGCTTGAAGCTTGTGGCTTGCAGTTGCAGCTGCATCCAGTCACCGGAGGGACCATGAGCTACGTTATCGACCGACGCCTGAACGGCAAGAACAAAAGCACGGTCAATCGCCAGCGTTTCTTGCGGCGTTACCGTGAACATATCAAGAAAGCCGTCGAAGAGGCCGTAAGCCGTCGCTCCATCATGGACATGGAACACGGCGAGCAGATCAGCATCCCGGGACGCGACATCGACGAACCGGTGCTGCACCATGGCCGCGGCGGCAAGCAGACCATCGTGCATCCGGGCAACAAGGAATTCACCGCTGGCGAACATATCGCCCGGCCTCAGGGCGGGGGCGGTGGTGGTGGCCGCGGCAAGGCAGGCAACTCCGGCGAGGGCATGGATGACTTCGTATTCCAGATCACCCAGGAAGAGTTCCTCGAATTCATGTTCGAAGACCTCGAACTGCCCAACCTGGTCAAACGTCACCTGACAGGTGCCGACACCTTCAAGACCGTGCGCGCCGGTATCGCCAACGAAGGCAACCCGTCACGCATCAACATCGTGCGCACCCTGCGCTCGGCCCACGCACGGCGTATCGCCTTGACCGGCAGCAGCCGTGCACTGCTTCGCGAGGCGCAGAAGGAACTGGCCCGTTTGAAGGTCGAGGAGCCGGACAACTTCACCGATATCCAGGAGGTCGAGCAAGAGATCGAGCGGCTCAAAGCCCGCATCAACCGCCTGCCGTTCCTCGACACCTTCGACCTCAAGTACAACCTGCTGGTCAAGCAGCCCAACCCCAGCTCCAAGGCCGTGATGTTCTGCCTGATGGACGTGTCCGGCTCGATGACCCAGGCCACCAAGGACATCGCCAAGCGGTTCTTCATCCTGTTGTACCTGTTCCTCAAGCGCAACTATGACCGCATCGAGGTGGTGTTCATCCGCCACCACACCAGTGCCCGCGAAGTGGACGAAGAAGAGTTCTTCTATTCCCGCGAGACCGGCGGCACCATCGTTTCCAGTGCACTGAAGATGATGCAGGAGATCATGGCCGAGCGTTACCCGGCCAGCGACTGGAACATCTATGCCGCCCAGGCGTCCGACGGCGACAACTGGAACGACGACTCGCCCATCTGCCGTGAGATCCTCTCCAAACAGATCATGCCGCATGTGCAGTACTACACTTACGTGGAGATCACCCCCCGCGAGCATCAGGCGCTGTGGTACGAATACGAGCGTATCGGCGAAGCTTTCCCCGACACGTTCGCCCAGCAGCAGTTGGTTTCGGCCGGTGACATTTACCCGGTCTTCCGTGAACTCTTCCAGCGCAGGTTAGCCACATGACCGCCAGAGCACAGAGACGCCAACCCATTTCCACCGGGTCCGAGTGGACGTTCGAGCTGATCCAGACCTACGATCGGGAAATTAGCCGTCTGGCCGAACGTTATGCCCTGGACACCTACCCCAATCAGATCGAAGTGATCACGGCCGAGCAGATGATGGATGCGTATGCATCCGTCGGCATGCCGCTGGGCTATCACCACTGGTCCTACGGTAAACAGTTTCTCAGCACCGAGAAGTCCTACAGCCGTGGCCAGATGGGCCTGGCATACGAAATCGTGATCAACTCCGACCCGTGCATCGCCTACCTGATGGAAGAAAACACCATGTGCATGCAGGCACTGGTGATTGCCCACGCCTGCTATGGCCATAACAGCTTCTTCAAAGGCAACTACCTGTTCCGCACATGGACCGATGCCAGTTCGATCATCGACTACCTGGTGTTCGCCAAGCAGTACATCGCCCAATGCGAAGAGCGCCACGGCATCGATGCTGTCGAGGACCTGATCGACTCCTGCCACGCCTTGATGAACTACGGCGTGGACCGCTACAAACGCCCCTACCCGATCTCCGCCGAAGAGGAGCGGCGCCGCCAGAAGGAGCGCGAGGAGCACCTGCAACGCCAGATCAACGACCTGTGGCGCACCATCCCCAAAGGCGCGGAAAAAGGCGGCGAGCGTGATGATGCACGCTTCCCCGCCGAACCCCAGGAAAACATCCTTTATTTCATCGAAAAACACGCACCCTTGCTCGAGCCCTGGCAGCGCGAAGTGGTGCGTATCGTGCGCAAGATCGCGCAGTACTTCTACCCGCAACGCCAGACACAGGTCATGAACGAAGGCTGGGCGACCTTCTGGCACTACACCCTGATGAACGACCTGTACGACGAAGGCCTGGTCACCGACGGTTTCATCATGGAATTTCTTCAGTCGCACACCAGCGTGGTGTTCCAGCCCGGCTTCGACAGCCCCTACTACAGCGGCATAAACCCTTATGCCCTGGGCTTCGCCATGTACACCGACATCCGCCGCATGTGCGAAAACCCTACCGAGGAAGATCGCCGCTGGTTCCCTGACATTGCCGGCAGTGACTGGTTGTCGACCATCAAGTTCGCCATGAGCAGTTTCAAGGACGAGAGTTTCATCCTGCAGTACCTGTCTCCCAAGGTGATCCGCGACCTCAAGCTGTTCAGCATCCTGGATGACGACCAGCGCGACGACCTGCTGGTGCCGGCGATCCATGACGAAGCCGGCTACCGGGCCATACGCGAGCAACTCGCAGCCCAGTACAACCTGGGCAACCGCGAACCCAACGTACAGATCTGGAGCATCGACCGTCGTGGCGACCGGTCCCTGACCTTGCGCCACCAGCAGCACAACCGCAAACCGCTGGGTGATTCCACCGATGAGGTGCTCAAGCACCTGCACCGCCTCTGGGGCTTCGATATCCACCTGGAAACCGTGCAAGGCGATCAGGTGGTCAAGACCCACCACATGCCACCGCGTGGCGAGCACGGCGAAGCCGGCGACTATGGCCGAATGGACCTGGCCGTCATCCACCATCTCTAGCCTGCACCCCACCCTTGCTGCCGACAGGTTATCCTGTGGGCAGTAATGGAGGCTGCACATGCAAATCTACAAAGTCGGCGGCGCCGTGCGCGACCGCCTGCTCGGGCTCCCCGTCAGTGACATCGATTGGCTGGTCGTGGGTACCAGTGTCGAAGACATGCACGCCAAGGGCTTTCGCCCAGTAGGCGCTGACTTCCCGGTTTTCCTGCACCCCAAGACGGGCGAGGAATATGCCTTGGCGCGCACCGAGCGCAAGAGCGGGCGCGGCTATGGCGGTTTTACCTTCCATGCCAGCCCCGAGGTGACCCTTGAGGAGGACCTGATCCGGCGTGACCTCACCATCAACGCCATGGCCGAGGATGATCAGGGACAGGTGCTGGACCCCTTTAACGGCCAAGCCGATCTTGAGCAGCGCATTTTACGCCACGTCTCTCCGGCATTCGCCGAAGACCCCTTGCGCGTGCTGCGTGTTGCCCGCTTCGCCGCACGCTATGCGCCGTTGGGGTTCAGGGTCGCCGATGAAACACTGGAGCTGATGAAGCAGATCGCGAGTTCTGGCGAACTGCAGGCGCTCACGGCTGAACGCAGCTGGAAAGAGATCGAGCGCGCGCTGATGGAAGACGAGCCACAGGTGTTCATCAACGTGCTGCGAGACTGCACAGCCCTTGAACAACTGATGCCTGAGCTTGAGGGAGATGCGGCTTCGCTGGCTGCCTTGACGCAAGCAGCCAAACACCATCAGCCACTGCATATTCGCTGGGCCTGCCTGCTGCATGACCTGAGCCCAGCTGCAATCAAGGCACTGAACCAACGCTTCAAGGCGCCGCGTGAATGCCAGGAGATGGCCATGCTGGTGAGCGAATGCGCCGGTCTCGGCCACAAGGCCTTGGAGCTCGAGCCTGAAGCGATGTTGGCGCTACTTCAGAAGTTCGACGTGTATCGGCGGCCACAGCGCTTCGAGGATTTCATTGCCGTGTGCCAGATGGTTGCACAGGCAAACGCAGAGGCTTATCCACAGGCGGATTACCTGCGCGCCGCGGCAGCGGCGGCCAGAGCGGTAGAAGCGAAGCCGCTGGTAGAAGCAGGGCTGACCGGGCAGGCATTGGGAGAGGCGCTGAGGCACAAGCGCCTGGAGGCACTGAAAGCCTACAAGACCACAGCTGTAAACTGATCGCTCACTGGCTCGCACTTACCCGCGTAGGGTCAGTACGAGCCGCGAAGCACCCGGGCTCAGGCGCTGGTCAGCTGCAAACCGCGCCATTCAAAGGCAACCGGCGCCAGCACCTGGTCGATATTCGCTTCCTGCCACAACCGTGCCATGCTTTTACCCTCTCCCGGGTGCACCAGCTCGGGCGCCAGCAGCGCCAATGGCCATAGCACGAAAGCGTTCTTGAGAATCTCGGCCCTGGGCAACACCAGCCCATCGAACGTGCCATGCAGATCGTCATACATCAGCACGTCGATATCCAGCGGCAGGCCCTTGCGGTCGGGCGCGTAGCGGCCATTGTCAGCCTCGATGAACTTGAGCCGGCGGTCCAGCTCCATCAACCCAAGGTCTGTCTTGCCCGTCACCACGAAATTGATGAATGGACCGCTCTTGATCCCCACCGGCTGGCTTTCGAACGCCGGAGAACAACGCAGGTCGCAGAGGATCGCCGCCAATGCATCGAGCCCGGCGCACAGGTGCGCATGGCGGTCGATGTTGCTGCCCAGGCCCAGGTAAACCGTGCTCAGAGACATCCGCGCTCGATCTCCACACCAACACCGCCACGGGCCGCAGGCACCGCGCCCGGCTTGGTCAGCTTGAGCCGCACCCAAGGGATGTGGAACTCTGCCATCAGGACCGCGACCAGCCGCTCGGCGAACGTCTCGACGAGCTCGAAACGCGCCTGCTCGGCAAACGCCTGGATACGCGCCGAAACACTGGCATAGTCCAGCGCCAGGTTCAGATCATCGCCAGCCGCTGCCGGGCGGTTGTCCCAGGCGAAACTCAGGTCCAGGCGCAGGCACTGGCGAATATCCCGTTCCCAGTCATACGCACCGATGACGGTATCGACTTCCAGGCCTTCGATGAACACTCTGTCCAAGCACTTCTCTCCACAGCACGACAAGGGCGACTGGCGCCGTTAGAATCAGGGCGTCCTCGCCCGGAATAGTTAGCATGTTTTGGTTACTGGCGCTGCTCGCCTACCTGCTCGGCTCGCTGTCCTTCGCCATCGTCCTAAGCCGCCTCACGGGCAGCCCGGACCCGCGCTCCTGCGGCTCTGGCAATGCCGGCGCCACCAACATGCTACGCCTGGCGGGCCGCAAAATGGCGATCCTGACCCTGCTTGGCGACCTGTGCAAGGGCTTGCTGCCCGTCATGCTGGCACGCCTGGCCGGGCTCGACCTGCAAGAGCAGGCCTGGGTAGGCGTCTGCGCGGTGCTCGGCCACCTGTTCCCAGTGTACTTCCGCTTCCAGGGTGGCAAGGGCGTGGCCACGGCGGCCGGCATGCTCATGGGCCTGTATTTCCCCGCCGCACTACTGGCCATCGCCGCCTGGCTGCTGACGTTCTACCTCACCCGCACCAGCTCGCTGGCTGCGCTGATCGCCACACCACTGACCCTGCCACTGCTGGCCTGGCGCGAGCCAGCGGCCCTGCTGCCGATCAGCGTACTGACCGTGATGATCGTCTGGCGCCACCGCAATAACCTGCGCGACCTGTTAGCCGGGCGCGAACGCCACTTCTGACGCACGCGCAAGCGGTTTACAACGGCGGCAACTGCTCCATCGGCCAGCGCGCCTGCACGCTGATCGCCAAGTCCTGCTGCTGCCCGGCCAGCAACCGCTGGCAACCGGCATAGGCGATCATTGCGCCGTTGTCGGTACAGAACTGGGGACGGGCGTAGTACACGTTGCCTTTGATACTGCCGAGCATGTCCTCCAGGGACGCACGCAATGCCTTGTTGGCGCTCACGCCACCGGCGATCACCAGGCGCTTGAGGCCGGTCTGCTTGAGTGCGCGCTTGCACTTGATGGTCAGAGTCTCCACCACAGCCTGCTGGAACGCCAGGGACACGTCGCAACGGGTTTGCTCGTTGTCGTCGCCAGCATCGCGGCACTGCTGCCAGGTGTTCAGGGCGAACGTCTTGAGGCCACTGAAACTGAAGGCCAGGCCCGGACGGTCAGTCATCGGCCGCGGGAACACAAAACGCCCCGCCACGCCGCGCTCGGCCAGGCGAGCGATTTCCGGGCCGCCTGGGTAATTGAGGCCGATCAGCTTGGCAGTCTTGTCGAATGCTTCGCCAGCAGCGTCATCCAGGCTCTCGCCCAGCAACTCGTATTGGCCGATGCCATCGACCCGAACCAGCTGGGTATGCCCCCCGGACACCAACAAAGCGACGAACGGAAACTGCGGAGGGTTCTCCTCAAGCATGGGCGCCAACAGATGGCCTTCCATATGGTGCACGCCGATCGCCGGGATATCCCATGCGAACGCCAGCGCCTGGGCACAGGAGGCCCCCACCAGCAGCGCTCCGACCAGGCCAGGGCCTGCGGTGTAGGCGATGGCGTCGATCTCGGTAGCCACGCAGCCCGCCTCGTCCAGCACCTGGCGGATCAGGGGCAGCATGCGCTTGACGTGGTCCCGCGAGGCAAGCTCGGGTACCACCCCACCAAACACGCGGTGCAGGTCGATCTGGCTGAACAGCGCATCGGCCAACAAACCGCGCTCGCTGTCGTATAATGCGACGCCGGTTTCGTCGCAGGATGTTTCCAATCCCAGTACTAGCATGGGCTCGTCCCTTGTGGGGGCTGATTTCGAAGCCGCGCATGATAGTCCCCGTGCCGGGTGCCGACCAGCGGTTTTCGATCAGAGGCTTTGCATTCCGGCTTGCTAAGGGTTAACATCCGCAACCCTTGAAAACCGACGTTCTCCAGCACACCTTTGTTTTGCCAGGAGCACGTCTACCCCGGTAATGAATTAAGGTAGCCCTGGATGCCAGCCGTCAAAGTTAAAGAGAACGAACCCTTCGACGTAGCTCTGCGTCGTTTCAAGCGCTCCTGCGAAAAAGCCGGTGTACTGGCTGAAGTTCGTAGCCGCGAGTTTTACGAGAAGCCGACCGCCGAGCGTAAGCGTAAAGCAGCTGCTGCTGTTAAGCGTCACGCCAAGAAAGTTCAGCGCGAACAGCGCCGCGCCGTTCGTCTGTACTAATACAGCACAGCCGTTCTACGCAAAGCTTCTGCCCTGCCCGGCTCACCGCCGGGCCGATGGCAGCGGTTTGTTTCAACCTTGAGCAGCTAGCTCAAGGCGTCCATCGCAACTTGCAATGGGCAAAGTGCATCACAACGTCAGAGCTGGTTCCGACCAGTCGTGCACGTCCTCACTGACGAGCCCCTGGTTAACCTGGAGGCTACCGACGAGCACACATTCCCTCGCACATCCCCTAGCAGCTCTTGCCCCTAACGGCGCGCTAGCGATTAGACTTGCCAGTTGCCAGATGACGAGACTGCCATGGCCGGGCTGATTCCCCAAAGCTTCATAGACGACCTGATCAACCGCCTCGACATCGTCGACGTGGTAAGTTCGCGTGTCCAGCTGAAAAAGACCGGCAAGAACTACTCCGCCTGCTGCCCGTTCCACAAAGAGAAAACCCCCTCCTTCACGGTGAGCCCGGACAAGCAGTTCTACTACTGCTTCGGTTGCGGCGCAGGTGGCAACGCCCTGGGTTTCGTCATGGACCACGACAACCTGGACTTCCCCCAGGCGGTCGAGGAGCTGGCCCGCGCCGCAGGCATGGAAGTACCCCGCGAGGAAGGCCGGCGAGGTCAAAAGCCGCGACAGCCAACAGACTCCCCGCTCTACCCGCTGCTGGATGCCGCCTCGGAATTCTATCGCCAGGCCCTGCGCAGCCACCCCACCCGCAAGGCAGCAGTGGATTACCTCAAGGGTCGCGGCCTGTCGGGGGAAATCGCCCGCGACTTCGGCCTGGGGTTCGCGCCACCTGGCTGGGACAACCTGCTCAAGCACCTGGGCGCAGACACCCTGCAACAGAAGGTGATGATCGACGCCGGCCTGCTGATCGAAAACGCCGAAAGCGGCAAACGCTACGACCGCTTCCGCGACCGGGTGATGTTCCCGATACGCGACAGCCGCGGGCGCATCATCGCCTTTGGCGGCCGCGTTCTGGGCGACGACAAGCCCAAGTATCTCAACTCCCCGGAGACCCCGGTATTCCATAAGGGCCAGGAACTTTACGGGCTGTATGAGGCGCGCAAGCACAACCGCAACCTGGACGAGATCATCGTCGTCGAGGGCTACATGGATGTCATCGCCCTGGCCCAGCAAGGCCTGCGCAACGCCGTAGCCACACTCGGCACCGCCACCAGTGAAGAACACCTCAAGCGCCTGTTTCGCGTGGTGCCCAGCGTGCTGTTCTGCTTCGACGGCGACCAGGCCGGGCGCAAGGCCGCCTGGCGTGCCCTGGAGTCGACCCTCTCGGCACTGCAGGACGGGCGCCGCGCGCGCTTCCTGTTCCTGCCCGAAGGCGAAGACCCGGACAGCCTGGTGCGCGCAGAAGGCACTGATGCCTTCATGGCACGCATCAACCAGCACGCCCAGCCGCTGGCCGACTATTTCTTCGAGCAACTGAGCATCGAGGCCGATCCGCGCTCGCTTGAGGGCAAGGCGCACATGGCCACCCTCGCTGCACCGTTGATCGAAAAAATCCCCGGCGCCAACCTGCGTCAGTTGATGCGCAACCGCCTGAAGGAAATCACCGGCCTCGACCCTCAACAGGTCGAGCAGTTGGCCCAGCAGGCGCCTGCCAGCAACAGCGTGCCGGACTACGACCCGGGCTACGACTACGATGCCATGGCCAGCTACACCCCCGACTATGGCGACATGCCGCAGCACGACTACGCCCCGGCGCAGCAGGAACAGCAGTGGAAGCCAAACAAGGGGGGCGGCAAGAAGCCGTGGAGTGACAAGCCCTGGGACAAGAACCGCAAAGGAGGCAAGCCGTGGCAGCAGCGTGATGACGCCCCGCCACGCACGCCAGCACCGGTGGAGCCCCCGACCCTTGCGGCCTTGCGCACACTGCTGCACCACCCGCTGCTGGCCGGCAAAGTCGAGGACGCCAGCCACTTTGCCGACGAAGAGCACCTCTACAGCCAACTGCTGGTGGCGCTGATCGAGGCCGCGCAAAAAAATCCTGGGCTAAGCTCAATGCAGCTGATCGCACGCTGGCACGGCACCGAACAGGGCCGCTTGCTGCGAGCCTTGGCGGAAAAGGAATGGCTGATCGTAGCCGACAACCTTGAACAACAGTTTTTCGACACTATAACTAGCTTGTCCGCCCGCCAACGCGAGCGCAGCCTGGAACATCTGCTCAGGAAAGCACGTCAAAGCGAGTTGAGCAGCGAGGAAAAATCTCAGCTTCTCGCCCTGCTGAGCCGGAATGTTCCCGCACAAACGCCGACCTCATCTGGCGCGTGAGGCCCATGCTCGGGTATAATCCTCGGCTTGTTTTTTGCCCGCCAAGACCTTCAGTGGATAGGGTGTTATGTCCGGAAAAGCGCAACAGCAGTCTCGTATCAAAGAGTTGATCACCCGCGGTCGTGAGCAGGGCTACCTGACTTACGCGGAGGTCAACGACCACCTGCCTGAGGATATTTCAGATCCTGAACAGGTGGAAGACATCATCCGCATGATCAACGACATGGGGATCAACGTATTCGAGAGTGCTCCGGATGCGGATGCCCTTCTGTTGGCGGAAGCCGACACCGATGAAGCCGCGGCCGAAGAAGCCGCTGCTGCGTTGGCGGCCGTTGAAACCGATATCGGCCGCACGACCGACCCTGTGCGCATGTATATGCGCGAAATGGGTACCGTCGAGCTCCTGACCCGCGAAGGCGAAATCGAAATCGCCAAGCGTATCGAGGAAGGCATCCGTGAAGTGATGGGCGCTATCGCCCACTTCCCGGGCACTGTTGACTACATCCTCAGTGAATACGATCGCGTGACCACCGAAGGTGGCCGTCTGTCCGACGTTCTCAGCGGTTACATCGACCCTGACGACAATATCGCCGCGCCGACCGAAGAAGTGCCGATCCCTGGCGCCAAGGCCGCAGCCGCGAAGGAAGAGGCCGACGACGAGGAAGAAAGCGACGACAGCAGTGACGATGAGGAAGAGACCGAAAGCGGTCCGGACCCCGTCGTTGCCGCCCAGCGTTTCGGCGCGGTATCGGATCAGCTCGCCATCACCCTCAAGGTGCTGAAAAAGCATGGCCGCAGCCACGCCGAGAGCATTGGCGCAATGCAGGCCCTGGCCGATCTGTTCATGCCGATCAAGCTGGTGCCCAAGCAGTTCGACGTACTGGTCGAGCGCGTTCGTGATGCCCTGGCCCGTCTGCGTCAGCAAGAGCGTGCCATCATGCAACTGTGCGTACGTGATGCGCGCATGCCGCGTGCCGACTTCCTGCGCCTGTTCCCGAGCAACGAGACCGACCAGACCTGGAGCGGTGACCTGGCCAAGCGCAACACCAAATGGGCTGCTGCCCTGGGTGAAAAGGACGCCGCCATCGTTGCCTGCCAGCAAAAGTTGATCGACCTTGAGACCGAGACCGGCCTGACCGTTGCCGAGATCAAGGACATCAACCGCCGCATGTCCATCGGTGAGGCCAAGGCCCGCCGCGCCAAGAAAGAAATGGTCGAGGCGAACCTGCGTCTGGTGATCTCCATCGCCAAGAAGTACACCAACCGCGGCCTGCAGTTCCTCGACCTGATTCAGGAAGGCAACATCGGCCTGATGAAAGCGGTGGACAAGTTCGAATACCGTCGCGGTTACAAGTTCTCGACCTACGCCACCTGGTGGATTCGTCAGGCGATTACCCGCTCGATCGCTGACCAGGCACGCACCATCCGTATCCCGGTGCACATGATCGAGACGATCAACAAGCTCAACCGTATTTCCCGGCAGATGCTGCAGGAAATGGGTCGCGAACCGACCCCGGAAGAGCTCGGTGAGCGCATGGAGATGCCTGAGGACAAGATCCGCAAGGTCCTGAAGATCGCCAAAGAGCCGATCTCCATGGAAACCCCGATCGGTGACGATGAAGATTCGCACCTGGGCGACTTCATCGAGGACTCGACCATGCAGTCCCCGATCGACGTGGCCACGGTCGAAAGCCTCAAGGAAGCGACCCGTGACGTGCTTTCGGGCCTGACCGCACGCGAAGCCAAGGTGCTGCGCATGCGTTTCGGTATCGACATGAACACCGACCACACCCTCGAAGAAGTGGGTAAGCAGTTCGACGTGACCCGTGAACGGATCCGTCAGATCGAAGCGAAAGCGTTGCGCAAATTGCGCCACCCTACGCGCAGCGAGCACCTGCGATCCTTCCTCGACGAGTGATGACGAACCCCGGCCCAGGCCGGGGTTTTTCTTATGTGACAAAAGGTCGTGGCAAGTAGCTACCCTTCGGGGTGAATGCCCGTCTACACTCGAATTCAGACCACCTGAATACGAGGCTGCCATGCCGCCAATGCCGGCCATTCTGTTGCTGCTCCTGATCCTGTGGAACACAACGGCCGGCGCCCTGACCCTGACAGACGAGGAAAAAACCTGGCTCACTGCCCACCCGCAGTTGAAGCTAGGCGTCGACGCCTCCTGGCCACCGTTCGAATTTCGTGACCAGGAAGGCCGGTACCAGGGATTGGCCGCCGATTACATCGCCATGCTTCAGGAACGCCTGGGCGTGGCATTCAAACCGGTCGAACCCAGCACCTGGACCGAGGTGCTTCAACAGGCGCGCGAAAGCCGCATCGACCTTTTACCCGGCGTCATGTCAACTCCCGAACGCCAGGGCTATCTGGCCTTCACCCGCCCTTATCTGGATTTTCCCATCGTCATCCTGGCCCATGAAGGCGGCCAGCAACCCCGCACACTGAAAGACCTTTACGGCCTGAAAATCGCCGTGGTGGAAAATTACGCTCCACATGAGCTGCTGCGTACCCACCATCCCGATCTCAACCTGGTCGCCATGCCCAATGTAAGCTCGACCTTGCAGGCCCTGGCCACCGATGAGGTGGATGCCGTGGTCGGCGACCTTGCCTCGAGCATCTGGAGCCTGCGCCAGCTTAAGCTGGACGGCCTTTATGTCAGCGGCGAAACGCCCTACCGCTATCAGTTGGCCATGGCCGCACCGCGTGACAAGAAGGTCTTGATCGGCATCCTCGACAAGGTCATGGCCGACATGTCGAGTGACGAGATCAGGCAGATTCAGCAACGCTGGGTCGGCAATGTGGTCGATCAACGCACGTTCTGGCACGACATGCTCATGTACGGCCTGCCCGCCGTGCTTTTGCTGATCGCCATTCTGGCCGTGGTGATCCGCATCAACCGCCGCCTCAGCTCGGAAATATCCAGGCGCATCGCCCTGGAACAGGAACTGCGCAGCAGCGAGTACCATTACCGTGGGCTGATCGAAAGCCTCTCAGCTATCGCCTGGGAAGCTGACGCCAATGACTTCACCTATAGGTATGTCTCACCCCATGCCGAAGACCTGCTTGGCTACCCCTTGCACGAATGGCTCAAACCGGGCTTCTGGCGCAGCATCCTGCACCCAGAGGATGCACTCTGGGCCCAGGCCTACTGCGAAAGTGAAACCGCAGCCGGGCGCGACCACAGCCTCGATTACAGGGTGATGCGTGCCGATGGCCATTCCCTCTGGGTGCGCAATATCGTCAGCATGATCGAGCATGGCCACCGGCCTGTGATGCGCGGGCTGATGATCGACATCAGTGAAACCAAGCGCACCGAAGACGCCCTGCGCCTTTCAGAACAGAAGTTCGCTTCGGTCTTCCAGCAATGCCCCGACATCCTGTTGATTGCACGCCACAGTGATGGGTGCCTGCTGGAGGTCAACGAAGCTTTCGAAGAGCAGATCGGCCTGACCCCAGGCCAAGTCGTTGGCCGCACCGCCACAGAGCTGAACTTGTGGGGTACGCAAGGTGCCGGGCCACTGCTGCTCGAACGCCTGCACCAAGGCGGCATCCGTAACCTGGAAATGAGCTTCCGCCGCAGCAACGGCCAATTGTTCACAGGCCTGACCTCTGCCGAAACCTTCGAGCTCGATGGCACCCTGGCCTTCGTCGTCGCGGTGCGCGACATCAGCCAGCTGAAGGAAACCCAGCAGCAACTGCAAACCTCCGAAGAGAAATTTGCCAAAGCCTTCCACGCCTCCCCGGATGGCTTGCTGCTGTCGCGCCAGAGCGATGGCCTGCTGATGGAGGTCAACGAGGGTTTCTGTCGGCTGACCGGCTACGACCTGGACCCTGCCCTTGACCAGACGTCCTTTGACCTGGGCATCTGGGTCGACCTCAACGAACGCAAACGCCTGATCACTCAACTCACCCGTGATGGTTTCGTGCGCGATTTCAGCTGCCATATCCGCCGCAGCGACGGGCAGATCCGCCTGTGCGAACTGTCCGCACGGCCACTGCCGATTGCCGGCGTCGATTGCATGCTGACCATTGCCCGCGATATCACCGAGCGCCATTTGATGCAGGAAAAACTGCAACTTGCCGCCACCGTCTTCGAAAATACCGCCGAAGGCGTTCTGATCACCGATATCGACCAGCGCATCAGCGCGGTAAACCGTGCGTTCAGCGAAATCACCGGCTACAACGAGACGGAAGCCCTGGGCCAGACCCCGCGCCTGCTCGCCTCCGGCCAGCACGACAGCGCCTTTTACGCGGCCATGTGGCATCAGCTCACAGCAGAAGGCCATTGGCAGGGCGAGATCTACAACAAACGCAAAAATGGCGAGCTTTACCCGGGCTGGCTGACCATCAGCGCCGTGCGCAACAGCGACAGCGATATCACACACTTCGTCGCCGTGTTCGCCGATATCTCCAGCCTCAAGCATGCTCAGGCCAAACTCGATTACCAGGCCCACCACGACCCACTTACCGGCCTGCCCAACCGCGCGCTGTTCGAGAACCGCCTGCAGGCCGTGCTTACCTGCGCGCAAGCATCCAACCGCCAGGGCGCGGTGCTGTTCCTTGACCTTGATCGCTTCAAGCACATCAACGACAGCCTTGGCCATCCGGTCGGCGACCTGCTGCTCAAGGGCATCGCCCAGCGTCTCAAAGAGCAAGTGCGCGACGTCGATACCGTGGCGCGCCTGGGTGGCGACGAATTCATCATCCTGCTGCCGGGCCTGCACAAACCCAGTGATGCCAGCGCCATCGCCAACAAACTGCTGTCCTGCTTCAGCGCGCCCTTCCAGGCCGGCGAACACGAGTTTTTCACCAGTGCCAGTATCGGCATCAGCCTCTACCCTCAGGACGGCACCGACGTCGCCACGCTGATCCGCAATGCCGACGCCGCCATGTACCGCTCCAAAGCCAAAGGCCGCAACCGTGTCGAAGCCTACACCCGCGACCTCACAGCCCAGGCCAGCGAACGTATTGCCCTGGAGCACGAGCTGCGCCGGGCCATAGAGCGTAACGAAATGAGCCTGTGCTACCAGCCCAAGTTCAGCCTCAAGACCCAGACCTTGGTGGGCGCAGAAGCGTTGATCCGCTGGAGCCACCCCACCTTCGGCGAAGTGCCGCCAGAGCACTTCATCCACCTCGCCGAAGAGAACGGCACCATCCTGCAGCTCGGCGACTGGGTGCTGGAGCAGGCCTGCCGGCAGATGCACCAGTGGAAGAAGCACTACCAAGCCTTTGGCCCGCTGTCGATCAACCTCGCAGGTGCACAGCTGCGCCACCATGGCCTGGCCAAGCGCATCGAGCAGTTGCTCAAGACCTACCAACTGAAGGCGGGCGACCTGCAGCTGGAAATTACCGAGAACTTCATCATGAGCCAGGCCGAAGAAGCCCTGGCCGTGCTCCACCAGCTAAAGCAGCTGGGTGTGCAACTGGCAATCGATGATTTCGGCACCGGTTATTCATCCCTGAGCTACCTCAAGCGCCTGCCACTCGACATCCTCAAGATCGACAAATCGTTCATCCGCGGTTTGCCGGACGACCCGCACGATGCAGCCATCGCGCGCGCCATCATCGCACTGGGGCGCAGCATGCAGTTGACCATCATCGCGGAAGGGGTGGAGAACCAGGCGCAGCAACGATTCCTGGCCGCAGAGGGCTGTGAACAGATCCAAGGCTATATCGTCAGCCTGCCGCTGCCACCCGATGATTTCGCAGCGACGTTTCTTCGCATAGCACTAACCGATCTTTCGGATGGCACGCTTTCGAAACCCTCGTTATAATGCGGGCACTTACTGAGGGCCTATAGCTCAGTTGGTTAGAGCAGAGGACTCATAATCCTTTGGTCCACGGTTCGAGTCCGTGTGGGCCCACCAATAAAATCAGTGGTTTACGCCAATTCAGGGTAGGCCACAGTGATGTAAATCGACATTTTTCCCCCGTTTCTTCCCCGTTTTCGTGCCTTAGCCCTAGATCGTGGGGCGCGAACGTCATACGCCTGTAGGTGCAATACCCAGGGATCGAGAGCATGTCTACCAGGCCCAACGCCGCTCCATCCGCACGTGCTCAGTTCAGCATCACGGGCGTTGCGGGGAGAGTGCTGAAAGGACTGCATGGGGCAAGTTGACACAAACGTAAGGAGACAAAAATGCACGTTGTAATTTCATGGGATATCCATGGCCAGCATCACTGGAATGAAATCAATGAAAAGCTTAAAGCTTGCATTGCTTCACACTCTTGGGTGAAACCTCTTAACACCCTATTTGTAGTAAAAGTTTGGTCAGTTCAAGATCGAGACGCGATCATTGAAGCAATGACCAATGTCGCTAGACAGCATCCGAGTGACGTTCAATTTCTGTGCACACCTGTCATGACTGGAGGTTCTTACAACGGTTGGCTGCCTGAAAATATGTGGAATGAGATAAATTTACGGACGAATTAAGTATGACGACATTTATGCAGAGGCCAGATGGTAGCCCACCCTCAATTCATGCCGAGCCCAGTACGATCGCCCCATCAGCACCAACTCAGAACCCGAACACCTCTGACGCTTTCAATGTAGTAGTCTCAATTCCAGACAACATTCAGATTCGCATGGTTGACGCAAGCGCTCTTGGCGACTATGAAATATGGGTTTTTATTGCCTCAATAATATCAAATTTTGTCATTGGCTTTTTTATTTCCTATGTTCAGGAAGCTAAAGCCGAGTCTGCGAGCGCGGCTTATGTAGGGTGGACTACTATCGCATTCAGTATATTACTAATAATTTCTTTGGCCGTAGCTATTGGCAAAAGGATAGCACTCCGAAAGAAGGGCAGACAAATCGCACTTAAGACAAGCGGCGCTACAGACGTAACACTAAAGAACTGAAGGCGGACTGTTCGTAGGTCAGCGCATGAATATCACAACCTTCATAAATACGACCGCTGGGAGGAGAGACAGATTTACCCTCCCTTTCGCTTTACACACTACTCACCCACTCTTGAACATCCCGTGGATGCCCATAAATTGGATATTCAAGAAGTGGTCATTTTTTATAAGCGTAGCGATCTGATTTGTTCTGAACATGACGGGCCGAGCATTGATTGAGCCGTCCCACACCTGAAACAAGAATTCCTCTGACTCCTCATACCCAACCCCCCAGTACTCTACGAACGCATTGAGGAACGTTGTCATAGCAATGAGCGCTGCCTTTGCATCTTCGTGAGTATAAAGTTCAAAGTCCTCAGCAAGCAGCTTATGCTTCGTATCCTGCCCTTTTTTTGGCGGCAGCTTTATTTCTGTATGAGTTATGCTATCAGGCCCAGCTTTTGCTTCAACTATCGCCTTCCTAGAATTTACCTTAGGATGAAACACATTGTTTCTATTACTGATCATCTTGGCAATGGTCTGGACATGAGTATCACCACGAGGCAGTTCTTTATCTGTGTGCCACTGCAATACAAAATCAAACTTATCCAGCGTCTTCAGCTTATCAAACTCTTTCGACAGCTTTTCGTTAACTTCAACCGATTGTAAAAACGAGTTGGCCGCTGCCTCAATCGCACAGTTCACTGACAAGATCGACGCCTTAGCCATCGCACTGTTCAGATCCGAGTTATTACAGGCGGCGGCAGCCTCATACAGCATCACAGCATCGGTGAAAATAAGCACGAAGTTGTTCTCCCAGATTGTTAGCTCACGTCGCATATCCACTCCTATTGGTCGTTATAGAATGATCGTAAGTGCTCCATGAACCCCACATTCAAAGCGCTTACCTGATGCCCGATGCTGTGCTCCCGATTTCCTTCTGGAGCCAGCCCTGCATGATGCGCCCCGACAGCAAAGTCGAAAAAGTCTACCTCTA
>NZ_JAETZZ010000002.1 GCF_022627325.1 Pseudomonas putida | reverse complement strand
GTGCGCCCGAAGAAATACCGCTCCTATCGAGGCGCTGTCGGCAAAGTGGCAGCGAATGTGCTGGAGCGCAATTTTGTCGCGCAACGGCCGAACCAGAAGTGGGTAACCGACGTTACCGAGTTCAAGGCGCCTCCGGCAGCTTACAGACAGGTGCCTGGATCGCAGGGAGTGCGACGCAGTACAACTACCTGGAGCACTCGGATGTCTTGTCTTTTGCTGATGACATGAAAGGCTGCGGCAAAGACGAAGACTGCCAGAAGGAAAAGTGGGAGAAAGAGAAGTATAACGCCGAAAGCCTGACCAACGTCGACGAGGCTCAGAACACCTATGGCCCTCAACGCGCCAAGGAGAAGAGCCTTCAAATCGCCGACAGCATAGGCACATTGATGTCCGTTCAGTGTGCGACGACAACCTGTGAATCGTACAAGACGGCGCTGCTGGAGCGCTCGATCGAGAGCTATGAGCACCTCAGCAAGGTCCTGAACGAATGGGCGCCGACGTTGGATCGTTTGGGGCTCATCGGTAGTGCAGCTGCAGGCAAGCAGGGAAGTTCAAGGCCTGCAGGTGTGCCAGAGCGCGAAGGGCTTGCGCAGGTTCAGAAGGCTGTGGAGTATTTGGGGACTGTAAAAGTAACTGTTGCAAAAGGATTTGATAAGCTTTTTGAGGCTGGTCGAACACCTAAAGCTAGTGAACTGAAGCAGTATGCGGAAGCTCAAGGCTGGAAACCCTCTCAGACTGATGGAGGACCTCTCAAATACGTTGACCAAAATGGCATTCCTCGTGTGACAATCAAGCAAGGTAGCTCACGTGCTCCTGGCAGCGCTGACCCGCATGTTGAGTTAAAAGACGCAACTGGCCAGAGAACAGATGCTTTTGGAAATCCGGTAACTAGAAAAAGCCCGGGTAATCACACCTCAATTGACTTTGATTTGTGAGGAATTACATGAATTATTATGAAATCCCTTCGCTGTCCAACCTATATCTCGAAGATAGCTATGTGCTGGCCATTTGCGAGGGAATTGATTTTCTAATCTTTGAGTTAGAAGCTGTTCTTACTGAAAAGCACTCAAAATATGAAAAGCCCCGAGATGGAGAGCAGTATTGCTATCGAAGGGGTTCGTTACGCTTTCTGAATATTGACTCTCTTGAGTGGTTCGATAGGAAATTTTTAGTTTTTTTTGACTCATCCGGTGAGTCTGATTATGGAAATATAGACAGCTTTACTGGTGGTGATGGCTGGCATGCCCTATCAGGCGACTGGGGGCGGGTTGTCGTTAGAGGGGGAGAGGTAGAAGTCGTTATTGCTGATTAGTTAGTGCAAAAGGTGGTATAAAAGGAGTTCAGGATTCGACTTTGACGAGGGGCGAGTTATTTTTGGCTTGCCTGCGGGTACCAAGATCACTCCTGAAAGCGTTGTCGACATTCGTAAGTTGCCGACGGGAAAGGGGATATATTTATTTTCGGCTGCCAGCGATCCGGGCCAATATATAAGTCTGTCCCATTTTTGGGTCCTCTTTTTTCGTCCATTTTTTTCTAAGGATGCGGAATTTACGGGTTATAAATGAGTATTCTTGGGGTTGCTTGCAGAGCAGTTTCAATGAGTGTCATGGTTTTTTCACCAAGAGCCTAAGGACGATAGTGTGTACTTAAAGCACATGTGTACCATCGCCCAGATCGTTAATATCATTCCGATCCACATACGCATGCTTACGAATAGAGTCCTGGCTATGCCCCCCCCCCATGCCGCCTGCTGAGCTTCTGCAGTGACTACAGCCTGCCTGTAAGAGCAAATCCTAAATCACCCGAGATCTGGTTGGGCACAACGGATGTGCATGGAAAATGGCCAGTTCAGTAAAAGCCTTGGAAAGCAATACAATACGTGACGGTACTTTTGATAAGAATTTGAATCATATCGGTGATTGAATGAGCAGTAGAGTAGACTGGGAGAATCGAGGCAAGACAGTGGCGGAGCTTATCGCTAACCTTAAGACGTTTGGCGACCAACACCTTAAAGTGCAAATGTCTTTTGATGAGGGGCAAGCAGCGAAGCTCATTAGTCTCATTGTTAAGCGGGATGGGAAGTGTCTTTTGTTGCATATAGAGTCGTCGAGTGATTGTTGATAGGGTGATAGCTTGTCACGAGCTGGGTGTTGTAGCGCTGTTTTTTGCAGTTCCCCGATAAGCTCACTTTATTCCGTTACAAGTTAAAGACGATTGTGTCTACTTAAAAACACGTAGGCACCATCACCTTAATCATTTACAACCCGTAAACTCCGCTTTCTCGGCTGTTTTTGCCTGCCTGACCTTCGTCTCAAGACTTATCACACAGACCCTAGTGATCCATCCATCCTGGGGGCGGGGAAAGTACATGGCTGTGTGATCGGATAGCTGAGCGCTGAAGGTGAGCTGCGAAATGGATGGTCTCTGCCTGAGATCAGTGCTTTCCATTGAGGATGCCAGCGGAGACGCGCTCTAGGCTATGGCACTGGACACTGGCGATATCCGGCTCATGCATAGCGGCATTACGGCGATATGCCGCTTGGCTTCGCTGCCCCAGGTGGGGGCTTTCGCCCTCTACACAGGGGGCCGCTTTGGGTCGAAAGCAGTCAGTCTTGACCGGCAGCCGTTACCCCATATGATGGGCTCCCGAATCAAGGACTGATTTCATGATTACCTGCCATGTCAAATACATCTTCGACCCGTTCCAAGTAGGCGCCTTCGCTGGCCCACCCTTTGCGAACGCACACTCATGAGTGAAATTGAAATACTGTCCTTGTCTCCAGACGGTCGCTACCAAGTCCAGGCGACCCCGTGGGAAGCAGGCAACACGCACTGGGTGTTCCCGCCGCAAATCATCGATACCCAAAACGCAAACGTGGTGTTTGGCTTTCAGGATCCTCTATGGTCAGCAGACCTCAGCACCTGGTTGAGCCCGACCCGGGTCGAACTCAAGCTGCGCAAATACCCCGGCCATCGAGCCCCTCGGGGGCTCACGGTGATCATTGAGTGTGCGCTGCGTACCGCTGAATATGGCGATGGTACGCACATTGAATTAGCCCGTCTGGAAAGCACCCTTGAGGGGATGCTCGATCTGCTCGGCTGAACTCTACTTGTCGGCAAGGACCTGAATGATGAATTGGAAAGCGCTGGAACTGGCGCTGTTCGACGCCGCCAGGCAGGCATTGCAAACGCTGCTCGATGAGGGGTGCAGCCCTTTGTACGCCGCAGCCTTTCATGCCAGCTACCGAGAAGAAGGGGCGGTTTTGTCGCTGCCCAGCTTTGCCGCAAACAGCCTGCAAGCACTCAGCGAAGACTACCCCGACGAGGAAGATGAAAGCTTCAGTTCGGTGAAGTGGAACCCGGCGGACTGGCGCTGGGATTGGGAGATTTGCGCGGGTGAGTCGTTTACGCGGCTTGATGATGAGCTGCAAGCCCACGCCAACCGGCTTGGCCCCCGCCAATGGCAAGCGGCTGAGCAACGCTTGCTGGTCACCGCTAGCCGTGCCGCCAGGGCGCTGGGCCGCCATTTCGCTCAGCATCCTGGTGTGACGCCTGGTTTCGTGGTGATCTTTCATGACTTTCCTGGCTATATGGCCTTGGCCAAGCGCAGCATGACCCGCCAGCAGTTCGAGGAAAATTTCCCGGTTGAACTGGGCATTGAAAACACCCAGCGCGCAGTCGCTGCCTTGCCGCTCGCCGAGCAGGCCGCGTTCTACGCCAGCCGCTTGCATTGTTCGGATGGCATTTCGGGGGAGGACGCAGAGCGCTGGCTGATTGCCAACGGCCGTCCGGCACAGGCAGCGCTTATCGAACAGCTCAACGGGCATAAAGAGCCTACCGCTGCCGCGCGCATTCTCGGGCTGGCTGGCATGGCTGATGAGCCCGTCATTCAGGCCGTGCGCCGGCAGGCTATAGAGGCCTGTGAACAACCGACCCGCAACTGGTGCGCAAAGGCCTTGGGTTACCTCGAGGATTTCGACTGGCTCATGCAGCAAGCGTTCGACGTCGCTGTGGCGGGGGTCTGCGCCAACTTTGACGGTTTCCGCTGGCGGGGCGTGGAGCCACCGGTGCTGGACTACACACCTGTTGAGCGTCTGCTTGATCAGCGTCCTGAGCTCGCGGCTGCTGTTGAAGAGGCCCTTGAAGACGTCTACGGTCAGATCGACACCACCACCGCCGATGTCAACGAAGCCTTGCGTGGTTTGGCTTCACCCCACGTAGCCATTCGTCGTCACGCCGTGGGTGGGCTGAATAACCGTGGCCTGCTGCCCGACGACGCGCTTCGAGCCATCGAGGCGCTACGCCTGGCAACCCAGGATACCGATGAGCAGGTGCGGCACCTTGCGGGTCTCGGCCTGGAAGCCATGCAACCGTTTGCTGCCTTCCACCAAGGGTCGCTTTAGGTCGATTGCGGTCAGTCACGACCGGCCGCATTCGACCCGGAGCGTATAAAAACGCTTTGCCAGACCTAGAGTGTGCGCTTTTACATGAAAGCTCAAATTTGTGGGCACGTCAGCCGATCTGGATTTCGCCCAGGAACGCGACTTCCAGCCTAGTTTTTTGTTCCTCTCGCGCTCGAACTCGCCCGTGGCCGCTTCGGATCGAGATCTGCCGGCCGGGATTGGCTGCGTTCGACCCAAGGCAGGCGTTGCGAGAAGAGGCCGCCCCGAGTGGCACGCATAACTTCAGCGTGTCACTGCTAGCGCCTCTCGTATTTCTTGAACTACCAGCTTTTCAATACCTGCCTCTTGCGCCCCCACCGAGTGAACTGCACAGCATACGGCGCAGTCACCAACATCACACCGATAAACCGCAATAACGCTGCCTGGCCCCGATCCGGTATGCCCAGCCAATATCTGGTCTCCCTCGATTGCGCCTCGCATCAGGCCGAGCGCGTAACCAGGCGTCAACCAAGGCCGACCTGCCATTGGGCCACCCAGTACTCGTGTGGCCTGCATTTCCCGAATCAGATTGTCAGGTAGGACATCTCCAGCAAGCACACCATCCAAGAGCCGGGCAGCTTGTGAAACAGGGCCAATCAGCAGTCCGTGATAGACCCAGCCGGGGTCGTAACTCAACGACCTGTCCAGGTGATTCCCATTCAGTTCAGCGCGCTCAGTTGCAAAACGAACCGTCGATAGGTCGAGCGGCCTCAGGACTTGCTGTCTGACAGTGTCTGCAATCGACAGGTCGGCAGCACGCTCGATGATTTGGGCTACCAGCATGAAACCAACATTCGAGTAACGCCAACCCGCTCCTGGGCTGTATCGGAGTCGGTGCCCATCCAGGCGCTGCATCATTTCGCCTACGGGCCATGCAGACTCATGATTGGCTACGGCGGCGTGGTACTCGGGAAGTTCGCCATAGTCCGCGAGCCCAGCCTCGTGACGCAGAAGTTGGCGCAGAGTGAATACACCCTCGGGAAGCGAAGCATCCAGGTCAAGCCTGCCGTCGCGGACTAATGTCAGGGCTGTCGCGGCTAATACCGTTTTCGTGAAACTCCACCAGGGCACGAGGGGGTCGTCCTGCAACGGTGGAGTTTTCAATCGGCCGTTGATAAGGGTAGAAATCAGCATCGGCTACTCAGTCGTGAATGACAGGTGAGTCTGGAGAGTGGGACGAGAGCATGCTTTATTACCGCGCAACCCTTCAATCTGATGTCTTTTGATGCGAGCTTTCCACGCGAACGTCCGCTGGCGGCCGTTTACTACTTTCCGCGAACGGCGCTAGGGTCGATTGCAGCCCTTGGCGACTGACGACTTTCGACCCAGAGCTGGCCCTCACTGCAGAAATCATGTTTCTAACAGCCGGATCGCACGAACGCTTTTACACAGCCTGGACCCAAAGCAGACATTTGTAACCGGGGCCGCTTCGCTGCCCATAGCCGGCAAGCGCGGCTCCCACAAGGTATACCGCATGCCTGAAGGTTGCTGACATTTTGTGGGAGCCGGCTTGCCGGCGATGAGGCCGGAACTGACCACAGAGCGTTGAGTCGCTGGCTGCTATCGATACATTGCAGACATTCCGGACACGGCTTCAGACTGATCGCTGTTTCACACGAGCATATAGCTACTCGGTGTCTTCCTTACGCTTTCATTAGCGATCCACCAAAAATTCTTGGCGGTCACGCAGCAGCGCTTCACTCGCGATTTAGCATCTAATGACCTGGGGTAACCTGACCAGGCTGTGTGCCCACACTCGCGAGAAAAACATCGGTATCTCGATTACTCCGCAGGCAGACCACGCGACAGCTCGACGGGGCTGTTAGCACCAATCGCTTCATCGCCTCCCGCGACGAGGTTTTCGTCCGCCACATGAACCTGAAAAACTCCGGCAGGTTGGCCAGCAAATCCGGACAGTTGTCCGGCAAGTCGGGTCGGGTGCGACCGCGGTTCCACATCGCTCTGAGGAACACGCGCCAGAATCGAAGCGGTGCCGAGCGATCAATCCAAATCAACATGTCAGCCCGGGCCAACCGGTTGTTCCATGTGGCCGAATGCCCGCCTTCGAAGATCCAGCGCTCACGGGCCTCGACCTCATGACAAAGACGCGTCTTCTCGTCCCGGCTCCGCTCGACCCACCCTGGCTGCCAATGAATCGTGTCGATATGCACGACCGGCAAGCCTGTACGTTCACCGAGCTTGCGCGCCAGGGTACTTTTCCCAGACCCTGGCTGACCAATGATCATCACCCGTTGCATTGAAGCTCCCTCTCGCCATGCCTGCTGAATTTCGGGCGCGGGATTTTACGGCAATGGGCGAGGAGGTCAACCGCAAGCACACTTATGTTCTGGGCGTTCGTTGCAAATCGGCAACTGCTGTTGATAGCGAGTATCGACCTATATCGGTCAGCCGAGCCGAGACCGAATGCTGGCCTGTGTCTACCAGGGCGAAGCGGAGTCGACGTGCGCATGTCTTTGATGCGTCGGCACGTGGGGAGGTATCAAGCGTTCCTAGCGCTATGGATATCCAGCCGGCATATTCACCTTCACAGCGTGACCAGAATAAAGTCGAGAGCCGCACGCCATAAAAAATTCGTGCAGTACTTTCGGTGAAGGTGCAAATAACCGGCTGGAGCTTAGTGTTGACAAGGCACTATGAGGCCACTGACGCACAACAAAAGAGCCACGCTGGGCGTGACTCTTTTATTTCAGCGGGCTGCGCTTTTACAGCGACTGCAGGGAAATACTGGCGCTGGTAGAGTCTTGTGGGCTATCAGCGTCCATCCAGACCCACTGCGTACCGTCACCTTGCAAGTTAGTGCTGACACTTTGAATCTGTGTCGCCACAATGCTAACCGCTCCGGGCTCCGAAGCGGTAGGCCCAATATTGGTAACTTGCCCAGCCAGTAAGCCGTTGGACGTTTCATTCACAACAAACACCGTCGCAGCGGCTTCGCGGAACTGGCACGAGATAAACTGGGTGATCTTGCTGGCGATGGTCAGATTCATCCATTTTGATGGCGGCACCGCATAATAGCGACTGTATTTGTTGAAAGGGTATTGCTCGCCATTGGCCTGCAAGGGGCTATTGTTAATCCCGCTGGTGTTGGTCGGCATGCTGGTACTGCCCAACCACAGTTCGACCTGGGCTATGCCACTATTGCTTGGTAAGGAGACCGAAATGGTCTGGGTGTCGGTGCCCGAAACGAAGCCCAATGAGGCCAAACCTGCATTAGCCGTGGTACCTGGCACGGTAATCCGTGCCGGAGGCTGGCTATTGCTCCATACCACACTGACGGTGGCATTATTGTCACCCCCCGCCGAGTTATACAGGAAAATCCCGTATATCTGGCCCGGACGTAACGTCGTGCAGGTGGCGGTATCACCGGGGCCCAACGTAATCCGTTGGCCACCATTCCAGTTGATTTGTGATGCGGCGATAGCGAAGCTTTCCATTTTCATACTCCTTTAATAGATCCGTCATGGTAAGCGCGCGTACATCCCTAATATCCGTTGCGCGCTTACGAGCTTAGTCACGCTTGAAAAAATGGCTATCGCCGATTTAGAATCATTGGCGATTAGTGAAATATGGCTAAAAGCCATTTATCTTCCACTGATTAAGCAGCGGCTGTTTCCATGCAAATGGATACTGCACTAATGACTGTAGTGACAATTGGATGCCGACTATTCTTCGGATTCTATTGAATAGCCCGAGCGCTTCGGCGTTGCGACCAATGGCACATCGTCGGTTTCCTCGTTCGAACGGTCAGGCAGCGACATCAGCGACGCCCAACCACTGTCGAATGTGCAGCGTGCTATCGCGGGTGGCGGTGGATGACTGCCAACGGCCCATAGCTGCCCTTCATGGAGGGAGCTATGGCCATTAGCAGTCATTAGCCGCCGAAAAAAACTGGGGCATCCTCCACGCAATTGAGCACAGCGCTAGACTGAGCCCAGTATTCTAAATCGCTAATGGTGGCTCCCATGAAGCACTGGCTTCCCCTGCTGCTCACCTTGCCTCTGTCGCACACCCAGGCTGCGGGACCTGCCTTCAACTGCACTCAGGTCGAGGCCGGCAGCATCGAACAACAGATCTGCCAGAGCGAGTCGCTCTCGGCACTGGACCGGCAAATGGCCGAGGTCTACACAGCCGCACAGCACAAGGCCGGCAATGAACATCCGCCGGTGCTCCAGGCCGAGCAACGGGGCTGGATCAAGGGTCGCAACGATTGCTGGAAAAGCGCGGACCAGCCCACTTGCATCGCCGACAGCTACCGCCTGCGCATCGCCGAACTGCAGGCCCGCTATCGGCTGGTCGAGGCCACCGGTCCGGTGTCCTACCAGTGTGACGGCAACCCGGCCAAGGAAGTGGTTGCCAGCTTCTTCCGCACCGAGCCGCCCACGGCTATCGTCGAGTTCGGTGACCGCAGTTCGCTGATGTACATAGAACAGAGCGCCAGCGGCGCGCGCTACAAGGGGCAAAATGAGAGTTTATGGGAGCACCATGGCGAGGCCACCGTAGTATGGGGCTATCAGGCTCCGGAAATGCACTGCACGGCGCGTCGATAGCCATCGGGAGGGACGATTTCTGAGCGGGTTCCACTGATTCGGCAGAAGCTCGGCGATTCGCTCCCAGCTTCTATAAGGCACCGTCTCGCGAAGAGGTGTGAGTAGGTCGCAGCGATATGATCATTTGATCAAAAGCTGCCACCGCCTACCTTCCATCAATGCTTTTCAAGGTTGGCATTTTCTAAAGGAAAGCCAAGTCGCAAGAGTCGCTGTTATCGACGATGTCATCGCAGGTGACTCATGGTGGATTCCAGAGGGGCTACGCAGAGATTTGTACCATCCCCGTAGCCCCAGACTTTCGTTAGCTTCGATAGTTGATAACAGGCCTGCATTTGATTGGGAAGTTGACCGAGTTGGCAATGAAACACTCGTGGTGAGCATCGTCATGCAAGCGCATTGCAAGCTCTTTATCTGATTGGCTACCAATAGCTGGCAGTACCCTCACCTGTGTTGCCTATCCAATTGATGGTTACAGCGTACTTGTGTTCTTTCATCGTCACTCCTGTGTTGGTTCACGGCGAAGCAGGTAACTCGGACGACGGCACGGGCTTTACCCGTGTTCGTGGGTAAAGGGGCGGATTACATGATGACGTTCAACCCGCCCTTGATCACGCATTCGCTTCGGTCGCCACCCAGGCTGTCGGGTAAAAAGGCCGTCAGGTCATAGGGCAGCAACAGGGTGTCCAACGCAAATGAAAACGGCGTATCGATTAGAAATGGCCAACTGCTCAACGTGTTTGGGTGATTTGCCCAGGCCCAGGATGCGCGGGTACCGTGATATACGCAACGTTCTCCACTCATGTGGCCAATCGTGCTGAAGCAGCCGCCTAGCGATAACACGGTTAAAAGCAACAGAATTTTTGCCGGCATACATTCCCTTGTAGATTTAGTGGTCGTCCGTGGCGATGAGGCTCAATCAGGGCGCCCTGGCAGCACACATCTGACTTCCAGGGCCGGACGTGGTGCATCAGTGCGAGCTGGTTGATTTTGCGTGGTCTGCATTAGGAATTACAAGGACGTCCATGATTCCTGTCGATATGCCGCTCAGGCCATATGCCAAGAAGCACGATTGCTGCAAAGGCCAAGATGCTTACCTGCTCGCAAACCATCTTCAATTGAAGGCCTCCATTGGCCGCTAGCCATTTACCACGAGCGTCCGCCTCACGCCCTGATGAGTCAGTACCGGCCTCATCGCCGGCAAGCCGGCTCCTACAAAATGGACCGCATCCAAGACCTTGGACCCCATCCGATCCTTGTGGGCAGTCCAGGAATGCCACCAGCCTTCAAGCATGTCGTATACCTGTGGGAGCCGCGCTTGCCGGCGATGGGCCGCGAAGCGGCCCCGGTTACACATGTGGCTCGGTACTGGATAACGCAGCGCTGGGCCGCCGCCTGAGCAGACAAACGAGCAAGACGCATCAGCCTGTGAGAGGATGTTCGCCAACCAAGCCATAAGGCCAGACAGGACCCCGAACACAAGCCTGATGAAGACGCCAAAACGAATCGAACCGCTGATTGAAGACGGACTGGTCGACGAAGTACTGCGACCCTTGATGAGCGGCAAGGAAGCAGCCGTCTACGTGGTGCGTTGCGGCGCCCAGGTACGGTGCGCCAAGGTCTACAAAGAGGCCAACAAGCGCAGTTTCCGCCAGGCCGCCGAATACCAGGAAGGCCGCAAGGTACGCAACAGCCGCCAGGCCCGGGCGATGGCCAAGGGCAGCAAGTACGGCCGCAAGGAAGCCGAGGACGCCTGGCAGAACGCTGAAGTGGCGGCGTTGTTCCGCCTGGCCAATGCCGGAGTGCGGGTGCCCAAACCCTATGATTTCCAGGATGGCGTACTGCTGATGGAGCTGGTGACCGACGCCGATGGCGATGCGGCCCCGCGCCTGAACGACGTGCACCTGGAGGCTGATGAGGCGCGTGAGTACCACACCTTCGTCATCCGCCAGATCGTGCTGATGCTGTGTGCCGGCCTAGTGCATGGCGACCTCTCCGAATTCAATGTGCTGCTGGGCCCGGACGGCCCGGTGATCATCGACCTGCCACAGGCGGTGGATGCAGCCGGCAACAACCATGCATTCAGCATGCTGCAGCGTGACGTGGCGAACATGGCTCACTATTTCGGGCGCTTTGCCCCGGAATTGAAAGACACCCGCTTTGCCCAGGAAATGTGGGCGCTGTACGAGGCCGGTGAACTGCGTGCGGACAGCCCGTTGACGGGCGAATTCGAGGACGATGAGCATGTCGCGGACGTGGGGGGCGTGATGCGCGAAATCGACGCTGCCCGCTTGGACGATGCCCGCCGCCGAGCTGCACGGACCGAAGCCGAGCATGGGCCGGTCAAGGGCGAAGAACCGCCGCCGCCTTGGCTGCAATGATCTGTCAGCCCAGGCAAAGCATCACTTTCTGGGCTACACGATTTTCCCTGTATCGCATGTTGTGACGAAGGCACTGATCGCCGGGGTTCAGTGCGACAGCAGTATGGGCATTCGAAGGGCTTGCAGAACCCCCCGGGTAGCGCCGCCCAGAACGAATGCTTTCAAGCGCGAATGACCGAACCCGCCCATGACCAACAGATCGGCGCCGACGGTGAGGGCTTCTTGCTGCAGGCACTCAGCGATCGGTCGCCCGGCCAGCTTCACGCTCAGCGGCCGAGCGTTCAGGCCTCGGTGCTGTAAGGCATGGGCCATGTCCTGCGCGATGTCGGCGTGCTCGAGTGGCTTTTCGCCCTGCACGGTCAGGACCGTGATGAGCATGTCGGCAGCCATCAGGTGTGACGCGTCAGCGAGTGCTCGCGCCGCGACGCGGCTGCCGTCCCAGGCCAACGCCATGTGCCTGATGGGCTTGCTGGGCAAAGGGGGAACGAGGACGCATGGCCTGCCAGCGCCAAAAATCACCGACTCTGCCAGCTCTTGGATGACGGGCTTGTCGACTGCCCACGGCAGGAAGGTCAGGTCGAAATACCTTGACGCCTCTGCCGCTGCGGTACCCGTCAGGCCGGGCACTACCTCTCTGGTGGAGAACTCCACACTGCTCTGGCCGTGTTCCAGGCCGCCCACCATGGCCTGCAGCGCTTTGCACTGCATGCGACTGTTGCTTTCGGTGGTTTGAATCATGTCGGGGATATTCAGCAGGGTGCTGCCAATGGACGGCGAAAGGTAGGGGATCCTTACCGCAAAGGTCATGACATGCAGGTCATACCCCAGCGCGACGGCCAGGTGTACACCGGCTGCCACAGCGTCATCGGGGAGCACATCCGGATAGGTGACCAACGGCATGTAAGCCAGATGAAAATTTGCCATGTCCGATACCTTCAGCTGTTGCGAGGCGATGCGCTGCAAGCCAGGTGCACGCAGGCAACTGGCAGTTCAGTGAGGCGGGCTGTTTGGGTAACCCAGTTCCAGTGCCATCAGTGCAGGCATGTCCAGAATTTCCACCAGCCGGCCGTGCAGGTTGACGATACCCAGGGCGCGCAAGTGGGCGACCGAGCGGCAGATGGTTTCCAGGCGCAGCCCCAGGTAGGAGGCCATGTCCTCGCGCGACATGCGTAGCATGAAGCCGTGGGATGAATAGCCGCGGCTGACGAAGCGTCGGGACAAGCCCAGCAGAAAACTGGCCAGCCGCTGCTCGGCAGAGAGGTTGCACAGCATCAGCACGCGCTCATGCTCGCGGATGATTTCCCTGCTCATCAGGCGGTTCAAACTCTGCTGCAGCGTGGGAAAAGCACGCGCCAGGGCCTGCAGCCGATGGTATGGGACGGGGCAGACTTCGCTGTCTTCCAGGGCAATGGCGTCACAGACATGGTGCTCGGTGGCGATGGCGTCGAGCCCCAGTACGTCGCCCGGCATCCAGAAGTTGATAACCACACCCTGGCCTTCGGCATTGTTCAGGTTGGTCTTGAAACTGCCTGAATACACGGCGTACAAAGCGCTCAGGGGCATATTGGCATTGAAGAGCGCAGCACCCTTCCTGATGCGGATGCGCGGGCCGATCAATGTGCCCAGGCTGCTGTTGTCGCGCAGCGGCAAACCCGTGGGCAGGCACAACCCGTTGACCCGGCACCCATTGCAGCGCGATGCCAGTGGTTGCAGGTGGATGGGTGGGGGCGGGCGCAGCTGTACCGGCTCGCCGAGCGACTGAACGTCGATCAGGCCCGACATCTCAGGCCTCCCTCGCCGGTGTGGGAAGCGACGGTGGCGATCTTGCTCAGTGAATGGGGCGCGTTAAGCCGAGCGGTCAGCACGCCGACGAACTGTTCGGCTTCTATGGGGGGTCTGAAACTCACCCGCCATTCGTCCATGTGGACCCACCAGCGGTTGTCATTGGCGCTTTTCTCGACGTAGACGTTCATCGGAACCTCCAGTGCCTGCATGGGCCAGCAATAGCGATTGATTCGAGGCGCAATGGCGTCCTTGTCAGCAGCGAGGCTAGGTGCAGCGTGCGCCGAAAAAACCAATAAGTCTTGATCCGTGTCAATTGCCCGGTAAGCGGCAACAGCCGTTGGTCTGCTCGCTTGCACTGTTGACATACATCAAACCGGGCAGCCGCCGGCAGCAGAGCATCGAGGTACTCATCGAGCCCGCAGAGGTGTGCCATGACCCACTCGCAAAGACTTCTTTTCATCGCTTCGCCCTTGATGCGCCGCACGCCGGTCTTTGATCGAGCGGCGGCGCTGGCCAAAGCCAAGGGCATGCCATTGCACATCGTCGCGTTCGACTACCTCGAGGGGCTGGCCACTGCCGGCCTGGTCAACGACCAGGCCTTGGCGGTCATGCGCGAGGGGTATGTGCAGCAACATCGTCAATGGCTGGAAACCCAGGCATCGTCGATGCGCCGCAATGGTGTGACGGTCACTACCGAGGTGTTGTGGGTACAGCACCCATTGGACGAGATCCAGGTGCATCTACGTGAACAGCCGTTCGCCATGCTGATCAAGGGGCTCGAACATGAGCCTTGGTGGATACGGGCCATGTTCACCTCGCTGGACGTGCAGCTGCTGCGTGACACCCGGATTGCGCTGCACCTGGTGCACAACGCCAGTAATGCCTTGCCGCGCCGGATACTGGCAGCGGTCGACCTGTCGCGCCCGGAGGATCAGTTCGAAGGCTTCAACGACCTGATCATCAGCGAAGCGCTCAAGCTGGCCCTGCAATGCAACGCCCAGATCGAACTGCTGTATGCCTACGATATGGGCGCGATGTACCTGAACGCCGAAGGCTCTCGGGAGCACTCGTTCCTGTTCGATTCGAACCGTTCACGGACACTTCACGAGGCCCAGGCCGATGCCTTCCAGGCTTTGGCCGAGCGCAACGGGATCGCCTTCGAGCACCGCCACATGCGGGTTGGGGACCCGGCCAAGGTGCTGGCGCTGTTCATGGACAACAACGACATCGATGTGCTGGTGATGGGCAGCTACCACCATCACGGCATCGGCTGGTTCATCGGCAGTACGGCCGAGCGGATCCTGCACCGGCTCAGCACCAGTGTGCTGGTGTTATCACCCGAACATTCGCAAGGTTAGAGGGGCAAGGCCCGCAAGGGCCTTGTTTCACCTGCGCAGGTCAAGTTCATGAAGGATTTCGCTGACATCGCCGCCCAGGTAGCGCGAGGTGAACCCCAGCGCCTTGGTCAGCCGGTGCATGGCGTAGTTGTTCGAGAGGTCCCTGGACACCATGCACTGGTATCCATTGCGCCGTGCCGCCGCGATCAGGTGCTGCAGCAACAGCTTGCCCAGCCCCTTGCGCTGCCAGCGCTCGTCGACAGCCACGGCGCATTCGCAATTGTGGCTGCCCGGTATTGCGGCATAGCGGCTGACGCCAAGCTGATGCAGCTGGCCATTGTCATGGGCCAGCGCTACGTAGGCCATGTGCTGGTGACCGTCGACCGGCATCAGCTGCGCGTCCAGGCCGGGCAAGCCACCGCTGAGCCCGGCGAGAAAACGAAAACGGCGGGCCTCATGGCTGATCGTGCTCACAAAGCGCCGGTCCCGTTCGTGATCATCATCACGCAGCGGCCGAATCAGCACGGCTGTGCCGTCAGCAAGGGTGTCGACCCAGTGCTCGCTTGAATCTTCGGTTTCCAGCAACGGCTTGTTCATAGGGCCTCCAGAGGGCTCGACCAACGTGGGCTGTACCGGTTGTACCGTGAGACGGCGTCAGGGTTCTGACATTGATCAACTTGGTGCGCCAGTGGTGACTTTCTGATCTGCATCAAACGCGCTATGGCAGGGGGTTCGAATATCGATGTTACTTGCCATCGCCGCGTGCGGCCGGAGGTTTCCCATGGGTCAGTATCGACAACTGCTGGTGCTGCTTACCGACATCGACCCGCACTCGGCGGCTTTGCGCCGGGCGCTTGCCCTGGCGCATGTCAGCGGCGCAGCGGTGCATATCGTTGGGCTGTTCGCGCCACACGCGGACCATGCGTTACGCCAGGAACAGCTGAACGAAGCCGAGATGCAGCGCCAATACGGGCGCTATCGCGAGCAGCTCGAGGCATTGGTCGAGCGTCACCGGCCCAGCGATGCCTGCCTGACGTTCGATACCGTCAAGGCAGAAGACCTGCGCGAGCAGGCCGCCGATTACATCCGCGAGCTCAAGCCCGATATGGTCATCAAGGACACCGAAAAAACACCGGCACTGGCCCGGTTTTTCGCCACGCCACTGGACTGCGCGCTGCTGCGAGCGTGCCAGTGCTTGCTGCATTACGTACCTCGGGCAGCCGCGTCCTTGCCAAAACGCATACTGGTCGCCGTGGACACCGCCCTGCACGATGAACCCCATGACCAGATGTTGTTCAATCGCGCCCTCATCCGTGCAGCCGATGCCCTGGCGTTGCAATGCGATGCGCAGTTGCATCTGCTGGGTGCATATGACCTGGCGGGTGTGTTCGCCCCAGAAATGCTGGTGACGCAGACCTGGGTCGAGGAGATGCGAGATGCCTTGCAGGTGTCGTTCGATGCATTAGCCGATGCCGAAGGTGTGCCCCACGATTGCCGGCACTTCAAGGAAGGAGGGGCAGTACAAGTGATTCGCGAGCAAGTGGCGGCCCTGGACATCGACGTGGTGGTTGTGGGGGTTGTGCAGCCCAGGGGGTTGAGCAAGCTGCTGGGCGACACCACCGAGCGCATTGTGAGCGACCCACCGTGCAGCGTGCTGTCCGTTCACCCCTGCGTGATCGACACCTGGGAGCCGCCACCATGCAACTGACCTTCTTCGGCGGTACGGGCACAGTGACGGGCAGCAAGTTCCTGCTGACGCGTGATTCGACACGGGTGCTGATCGACTGCGGGCTCTTCCAGGGTTACAAGCAACTGCGCCTGCGTAATTGGGAGCCACTGCCGGCGGCGCTGCGGGCGGTCGATGCGGTAGTGCTCACACATGCCCACCTGGACCACAGCGGCTACCTGCCGGTGCTGGCGCGCGAGGGCTTCAGCGGGCCTGTGTATGCCACCCCGGCAACCTGTGCCCTTGCTGAAATCCTGTTGCTCGACAGCGCCCGATTGCAGGAGGAACAGGCCGACCATGCCAATCGTCATGGCTATTCCAAGCATTCGCCGGCCCGGCCCTTGTACACCGATCAGGATGCCAAACGTGCGCTGCAGCTGTTCAGGCCCGTCGAGTTGCACCAGCGTACCCCGATCGCACCGGGTGTCGAACTGTTGTTGCGCACGGCCGGGCACATTCTGGGCGCGGCGACCGTGCAACTGACGGTGGATGGTCAGACGCTGGTGTCATCAGGTGACCTGGGGCGGCCCAACGATCCCGTGATGCGTGCACCCGAGCTGATCGGTGCGGCCGATGTGCTGCTGGTGGAGTCGACCTACGGTGACCGCTCACACCCCGCCCAAGCCCCGGAACGCTACCTGGCCGACGTGATCAACCAGACCCTGCTGCGCCATGGCATCACGCTGGTGCCGTCATTTGCGGTGGGCCGTGCGCAACTGTTGCTGTACTACCTGTACAGGCTCAAGCGTGACGGGCTGATACCCGACATCCCTGTGTACCTGAACAGCCCGATGGCGACGGATGCCACCGCCCTGTACCAGCAGTTCAGGCGTGAGCACCGCCTGACGGCGCTGGAATGCGCACAGATGTGCAAGGGTACGCAGATCATCCGCACGGTCGATGAGTCCAGGCGCCTGGACCAGTTGCGCGAACCTGCGGTGATCATTGCCGCCAGCGGCATGGCCACGGGGGGGCGGGTGTTGCATCACCTCAAAGCGCTGGCGCCCAATGCGCACAACAGCATCCTGTTCTCTGGTTTTCAGGCGGGTGGGACCCGGGGCGCCGATATCGTTGCCGGGGCGCGCAGCGTGCGCCTGCATGGCGAAGACGTGCCGATTCGCGCGCACGTCTTCGCCATGGACAATCTGTCGGCCCATGCCGACGCGGACGAAATCATGGAGTGGTTGCGCGGTTTCACCCGGCCACCGCGGCAAACCTACGTCATTCATGGCGAACCGCATGCTGCGGACACCTTGCGTCGGCGGATAAGCCTTGAGCTCGGCTGGCAGGTGTGCGTGCCCGAGCACATGGAAACCGTTGCCATAGACCCTGTGCGTTGACCCGGGGCTGGAGGCTTTCATGAACATGCAAACCAGGGTCAGGCTAAGCGCCTGGGCAAGACGGCCCAAGGGCAGCATTGGGTGGATCGCGGCCATCGCCACATTGGTCATTGCCGCCTCGGTTTACCAGGTACTGGGCCCAGCCTGGCGCCTGCCGATGCATGAGCCGGCCATTGCGCTGACGCTGCTGACGCTGAGCGCGGCGGTCGGGTTGGGCGTGCACCGGGTTTTCAAGAAAACAGTGGGCACCACTATTTTTTCCGGGCAGGCCACCGGTTGGCAGGCAAGGCTTGCCATTGTCCGGGATGTGGCCAGAGAGTCGAACATTCTGCTGGGCATGTTGCTACTGCTGGCGATGCTGGGCGTCGGCACACTAGGGCTCGCCAGCCGCTCCGTGCAAGGCATCGTCAGCGGATGCGAGACCAACCTGCAGGCACAGGTCGATCTGCCAGAGGACCAAGCGCTCGCCGCGTTGATCGCCAAGCCCGTCTGTCAGTGCCTGGCGCAGACGTTTCTGGAGCGCAATGGTGTCCTTCGGCTGGCGCTGTTCAATACGCCGTTGCTGGAGGTCAGCGCTTTCAAAGGGCTGACCGAGGCTGATGAGCGGCGGTGCCTGGAGCAACTGGATCTGCTGCCCGAGGCTACCGCCGCAGCGCCGCCTCAGGCCAGCGATAGCCGGTGAATCACCTGGCTTGGGTCGTCCGGGTCTCTGGCAGTGGTAAACCCAGCCGCCTGGGCCAGGTCGCGCATCGCCAGATTGGCCGCGGCGTCGATCGAATACATCTGGCGCAGGCCCTTGGCCCGTGCGTGGTCGATCAGGTGCCGGAGCAGCAATGTACCCAGGCCGTGACGCTGCCAACTGTCGAGCACGGTAACGGCGCATTCGCATGCTTGGTTATCCGCACCGGTGGCGTAGCGGGAGATACCGACTTCCTGCAGCTCACCGTCGACATGCGCGAGGGCCACATAGGCCATATGCTGGTCCTGATCGACCACCATCAGTTGGTCCAGCAGGGCTTCCCCAGGCTCCTTGAGCTGGGACAGAAAACGGAAGTGGCGCGACTGAGGAGACAAGCGTTCGATGAAGTGCTTTTCGCGTTCACGATCCTTGGGCTGCAAGGGCCTGATCAGCACATGGGTGCCATTGTCGAGTGCTTCGATCCAGTGTTCGCCGGTGGTCGCAGGAAATGCCGGTGCTGCTTGTGGGCGGGGTGTTTCGGCGGATGCCATGGCAAGCCTCCTTACAGTTTGCGGGTGTTCAAAGGAGGTTCAGTTTCAACGCGTTGCCTTTGGCGCGCTTGATCGTTGTCAATTGCCGGGTTGATAGGCCCACGCCTCGCTACTTGGCCTTCCAGTATTTCTGCATTTCCAGAAACAGAAAGGAGGCCGTCCAGGTGATCATCACCAGCCCCGTGAGTGCCTGCAGGCCTGTGAGGTATTTGAGCTCGCCGCTGGGCGTGATGTCGCCGAAACCGATGGTGGTATAGGTGGTGAACGAGAAATACACGCAGTCCATGAACGTGCCGTCGAAGTTGCCACTCAGCGTGCCCCAGCCTTCGGTACTGGCCATCAGGTAATAGGCCAGGGCAAAGCACCAGACTTCCAGTGCATGGGCCACCAGCGCGCCGAGCACACCGATGACGATGCGGAACCGGCTCCAGAGCTTGAGCCGCGGTAGCCAGTCGTTCAGGCGCAGCAGGCATTCGTAATGGATCACCACCACCAGCACCACGACCAGCGCGTTGATCAGCGTGACGGTCAGCATCGACGGCTCCCCTGCGGCTTTGAGAGAAGTGTGGCCGGTAATGGCCATCGTGTCGGTTCTACAACTGAAAATCAGCAGGGGATTGATAAAGATCACCCACCTGCCAATTAGGCGCTGGCTTGCCGCCGATGGCGATGGTGGGGGAGCAGCCCAACAACGCAGGTCATCTCCGTAACTTCAGATTACCTTCAGATTGACCACAGATACTCACCCCATCAAGCCCAAACGGGGGGAGTCTCATGACCCAGTCTCAGTGGAGCAGCCTGCTCCCATTGCCTATCGGCAGCCACGTCGACCACCAGGCTCACTTGTCGCTTCATCTGCACAAGGACCCGGGGCGTGATGAGCTCGAGCATTTCATCCATCAGTGTTTTGCCAACGTGCATCACGCTGATGTGCACCATTACCTGCCCGAACTGCTGGCGTTGCATGACAGCCAGGGGCGGTTGGTCGCTGCCGCAGGCATGCGCCCGGCCAGCAGCGGGCCGCTGTTTCTGGAGCACTACCTGGATGAACCGCTGGAAGCTGCAGTTTCACGCGTGGCGGGCTGCACCCTTGAGCGCGCATGCATGGTCGAAGTCGGCAACCTGGCCGCGCTCAGTGCCGGTAGCGCGCGGATCATGATCATCGCGGTGACCTGGTTGCTGGCCCTGCGCGGCTTGAGGTGGGTGGCGTTCACCGGCGCGACGACATTGATCAACAGCTTTCAGCGCTTGGGGCTGGTGCCATCGGTACTGGCGTCGGCCGACCCAGCCCGGTTGAACGGGCAGGTGGACCAGTGGGGGACCTACTACGCTCAGCACCCGAAAGTCTTTGCCGGCAATATCGGTAGTGGCTTCGATGCCTTGAGCAGGGCAGGGGTGTTCCAGCGCCTGGGCTTGCCAATGGTTGTTGAGGAAACTGGCCATGCCGCATGAGCTGGAGCGTTTTCATCAGCTGTTGGTCTCGTATGCCCGCGACCACGGTGACGCAATCGCCGTACAAGATTCGACAGAGCGCTTCACGTTCAGGCAACTACTGGCAGAAGTGGGTTTGCGCATCCAGGATTTGCGCACGCGTTCGCCAGGCACGCTGGTACTGGCCCTGGATAATGGCCCGCAGTTGCTCTTCTGGGATCTGGCGGCGCTTTTTACCCAGCGCCCCTGCGTGGTCGTGCCCCCGTTCTTCAGTGTTGCCCAATTCAGCCACTGCATCGCGCAGAGCGGCCCCAGCCATGTGCTGTGCGGCCCGCAATGGTGCGCGCCGCTCGCTGAGCTTGGGTTCGCCCAACAGGATGGGTTTTGGGTTCGCGAGGCAGACGCCACTGCGGCGCTGCCGCCCGGTACCGCCAAGATCACCTACACCTCTGGCAGCACGGGCAAGCCCAAAGGCGTGTGCCTGTCTGCCGAAGCCCTGTTGCGCGTAGCTCGCGAACTGGAAGTGGCCAGCCGTCCCAGTGAACCTCAGCGTTACCTGGTGGTGCTGCCGCTGGGTGTGCTGCTGGAAAACCTGGGTGTTTATGCCGCACTGATGGCTGGTGCGAGTGTATTGCTGTATCCCCAGGCACAACTGGGTATGGAGGGAGCCAGCCAGGTCGATTTCAAGCGCTTGCTGGGGGCAATCGCCCTGAGCGGCGCGCAAAGCCTGATCCTGGTGCCGCAGCTACTGATGGGGTTGATCACTGCCATCGAGCGCGGGCTGATGCCGGTGGGGGCGCTGCGCTTCGTTGCGGTCGGCGGTGCCCGGGTGGCGCCCAGCCTGTTGGCCCGCGCCGAAGCGATCGGCCTGCCGGTGTTCGAAGGCTATGGCTTGTCCGAGTGCGCTTCGGTGGTGGCCTTGAACCGGCCAGGCGCAACCCGCCGGGGCAGTGTCGGCAAACCGCTGCCCCATGTGCAGGTGCGTATCGCCGAGGACGGGGAGGTGCTGGTGGCGGGCTCAGTGTTGCTCGGCTACCTGGAGGAACCACCCGTCTGCGATACCTGGTGGGCTACAGGCGACCTCGGCCACCTCGACGATGAGGGCTACCTGTACCTCGATGGCCGCAAGAAACACCAGTTCATCACCAGCTTCGGGCGCAACGTCAACCCGGAATGGGTCGAGGCCGAACTGACCCAGGGCGGTGTGATCGCCCAGGCGTTCGTGCATGGCGAGGCCCTGCCAAAGAACCTGGCATTGCTCTGGCCGCTGGACCCTGCCACCCCCGACACGCTCATCGACCAGGCCGTACAGCAGTGCAATGCCTTGCTGCCGGACTATGCCCAGGTACATGCCTGGCGTCGCCTGCCGTGCCCGCTGTCCAGTACCGACGACACCCTGACCGCCAACGGCCGCCCGCGACGCGAGGCCATCCTGCGGCGTTACCACTCCCTGTTATCCGATATCCCGTTGTGAGGGCTGCCATGTCTTTTTTCGACACGCTGCAACTGCAAACCACCCAGGAGCGCCAGGCCCTGTTCGCCGTGCCGGTCATACGCGATGCGTTGGCGGGCCACGTCAGCCTCGACAGCTATGTGGCCTTCCTGACCCAGGCATACCACCATGTACGCCACACCGTGCCGCTGATGATGGCGTGCGGGGCGCGCCTGCCTTCGCGCCTGGAATGGCTGCGCGGCGCTGTGTGCGAATACATCGAGGAGGAGTATGGCCACGAGCAGTGGATCCTCAATGACATCAATGCCTGTGGCGGTGACTGGGAAGCGGTGCGTGACGCTCGGCCAGCACTGCCGATCGAGCTGATGGTCGCGTACCTTTACGACCTGATCGCCCGTGGCAACCCGGTCGGGCTGTTTGGCATGGTCAACGTGCTCGAAGGCACCAGCGTTGCTTTGGCCACCCAGGCTGCCGGCACGATCCAGAGCACGTTGGCGTTGCCGGACCGGGCCTTCAGTTACCTCAGCTCCCACGGTGCGCTGGACCAGGACCATATGGTCACTTACAAGCGCCTGATGGACCGCCTTGATGACGCTGATGACCAGCGCGCTGTGATCCATGCGGCCAAAGTGGTTTACCGCCTGTATACCGACATGTTCCTGGGGCTGCCGCGTGCGGGCCTGCATGAGGTGCGTCATGCGCTTGCCTGAGTGCGTAGTGATACTCACCGGCGCCAGCGGAGGCATCGGCCTGGAGTTGGCCGAACAGTTGTGCGCAGCCGGTGCCCGGGTGCTGGCGGTGAGCCGGCAGATGGGCAAACTCGCCGGCCTGATGAACCGTTACCACGACAGGCTGCTGTGGCAGTCGGCCGACCTGCGCAGCCATCAGGGGCGTGAACAGGTGCTTGCCCGCGCCCGGGCGATGGGGGGCGTCAACGTCCTGATCAATGCCGCAGGCGTGAACCGCTTTGCCCTGCTTGACCAACTAGACGAGCAGGCGCTGGACGAACTGCTGGACATCAACCTCAAAGCCGCGGTGCAACTGACCCGTGTGTGCCTGCCGCTGCTGCGCGAACAACCCCGGGCGATGGTGGTCAACGTCGGCTCCACCTACGGCTCGATCGGTTACCCAGGTTACGCCACCTACTGCGCCAGCAAATTCGCCCTGCGCGGTTTCTCCGAGGCGCTGCGCCGGGAGCTGGCCGATACCTCGGTGAATGTCATGTACGCCGCACCCCGGGCAACCCGCACCGCGATGAACAGCACTGCCGCCACGGCGCTCAACCAGGCGCTGAAGGTCGGCATGGACGACCCTGCGGATGTGGCCCGCGCGGTGCTCAAGGCCGTGCAGTCTGAACGCAACGAGCTGTACCTGGGGTGGCCGGAAAAGCTCTTCGTGCGCATCAACGGCATGTTGCCCGGTGTGGTCGACCGTGCGCTGCGCAAGCAACTGCCGGTGATCCATCGATACATCGCCAGTCATTCCAAGGAGTCGCTCAAATGAAAGGTCTGTTCATCGCTGGCCTGCTGGCCTTCGCACCGCTCACCTGGGCGCTGGACCAGGCTGGCAGCCAACAACTGGCTGACTTGCAACAGCGCTGGGCGCAGATTCAGTACCAGATGCCTGAAGGCAAGCGCGCCGAGGCGTTCGAGAGATTGGCAAGCGACGCCTCCACGCTGGTTCATCAGCACCCTGGCTCGGCCGAACCCTTGATCTGGGAGGGCATCATCAACAGCAGTTGGGCAGGTGCCATTGGCGGGCTGGGGGCGTTGGGCAAGGTCAAGTCGGCCAAGGCCAGCCTGGAAGAGGCGATCAAACTCGACCCCCGTGCCCTGCAGGGCTCGGCGTATACCAGCCTGGGTACCTTGTATGACCAGGTGCCCGGCTGGCCTATCGGTTTTGGTGACAGCGACAAGGCCGACACCTTGTTGCGCAAGGCGCTGCAGATCAACCCCAATGGTATCGACAGCAACTACTTCTGGGCCGATCATCTGTTCCGGCAAAAGCGCTATGCGCAGGCCACTGCCGCCCTGGAAAAAGCCCGGCAGGCGCCGCCACGCCCGGGGCGCGAGTTGGCCGACCAAGGCCGGCGCAGTGATATCGATGCTTTACTCAAGGCCATCAAGGACAAACAGGACTGAACATGCGGCTGCTGCTGGTTGAGGATGATACCGCCCTGGGTGAGGGGATCTGCGACGGGTTGCGCCAGGAGGGTTATACCCTCGACTGGTTGCGCGATGGCCTGAGCGGGCTGCATGCCCTGCAAAACGAAATGTTCGACCTGGTGATCCTCGACCTCGGCCTGCCGCGCCTGGGTGGCATCGAGTTGCTGCGACGGGTCAGGGCGGGGGGCGACAGCCTGCCGGTTCTGATCCTTACCGCGCGCGATGCCACCGAGGATCGCATCATCGGCCTGGATGCCGGTGCCGACGACTACCTGGTCAAGCCCTTCGACCTCAATGAGCTCAAGGCTCGGCTGCGCGCCCTGCTCAGGCGCAGTGCCGGCCGGGCCACGGTGCTCATCGAGCACGCAGGCGTAAGCCTTGACCCTGCCACTCAGCAGGTGCACTACAACGGCGTACCTGTGGTATTGACGCCCAAGGAGTATCGGCTGCTGCACGAGCTGCTGGCGCAACCGGGCAAGGTGTTCACCCGTGAGCGGCTGACCCAGCTGCTGTACGGCTGGGACGAGGAGCCTGAGAGCAACACGCTGGAAGTGAACATCTATCACCTGCGCAAGAAGCTGTTCAACGGCCTGATCCGCACGGTGCGCGGTATCGGGTATCTGGTCGAGGGCAAGGTATGAGCTCGCTGCGCCAGCGTACGCTGTGGCGGGTGATGGCGCTGATGCTGCTCGGCACCGGTTTGTTGGCGCTGTACAACTATCACGACAGCCGGCGCGAGATCAACGAAGTCTACGATGCCCACATGGCTCAGAATGCCCGGCTGCTGCAGGGTGTCATGAACCTGCCGGTGCAGGATGGCAATCGCGAAAAACTGTATCGGGCGTTCAACGAAGCGCTGGGCAAGGCCGGGCGCCATCGCGTGGGCCACCCCTATGAAAGCAAGCTGGCGTTCCAGGTATGGGGTGAGGGAGGACGGCTGCTGGTGCACACGCCCAGTGCGCCGACGCTCGACGCACCGCCCACGGCCCCTGGCTTTTATGATTTCGCCAGCGGTGGCGAGCAATGGCGTGGCTTTGTTCTACCGGTGCCCGAGAAGCAGTGGGTGATCTGGGTGGGTGAGCGCGACGATGTACGCTACGACCTGATCGACCGCATCGTGCGCCATACCCTGTTACCGTTTCTGCTCGGCAGCCTGGGCCTGGTAGTGCTGGTCTGGGCAGCCATCGGCTGGGGATTGCGGCCGTTGCAGAACATGGCCGATGTGATTCGTGCGCGCCATGCCGACTCCCTGGAGCCTTTGCAACTGGTGCCGTTGCCGACCGAACTGGAACCCATGCAGGCTGCCATCAACCGCCTGCTGGCGCAGATCGAGGACCTGTTGCGGCGCGAGCATCGGTTCATCGCAGACGCCGCCCATGAGATGCGCACCCCGCTGGCGATCCTGCGCTTGCATGCGCAAAACGCACAAGCCGCCACTACCGATGCCGAGCGCCAGAAAGCCTTGGGCTTTCTGATTGGCGGTGTGGACCGGCTGACCCGGGTAGTCAACCAGTTGCTGACCTTGGCCCGTGTCGAGCCGCGCCTCGGTCAGCGTCCCACCGCCCTTGTCGACCTGAGTGAAGTGGTCACCGATGTGCTGGCGGATCTCACACCCTGGATACTGGATCGCGGCCTGGAGCCCTCGTTGGATATCAGCGAGGGTGACCACGGTCTGCTGATCGATGCTGGTGCGTTGGCCATCGCCCTGCAGAACCTGGTGTCCAATGCAGTGGAGCATTCACCGCCCGGTGGGCGCATCACCGTATCACTCAAGCGCCTGGCCAATCGCCTCGAACTGGTTGTCGAAGATGAAGGGCCGGGTATCGACGAGGCCAACCTCGGGCGGGTGTTCGAGCGCTTCTACAGCCGCAATAGCCCCAATGGGGCAGGGCTTGGGCTCTCGATCGTGGCTACCATCACCGAGCGCCTGGGCGGGCAGGTGCGCCTTGAGAACAGGGCCAGCGGCGGGCTGGCAGCTACCCTGGCGTTTGCATTGCAGTAAGCAGCCAGCCACACAGGCCGCAGCCCAGGACCACCAGCCAGGGTGGCATCTTCCAGAACATCAGGGCCACGAGGGCTGTGAGCGCAAAAGCGAAGTCCGATGGCCTGGCAATGGCGCTCGTCCAGACCGGGTGGTACAGGGCGGCTAACAGCAGCCCTACCACGCTTGCGTTCACACCACCCAGCGCGGCCTGGCTACGCGCGCTGTGCCGCAGTGTTTGCCAGAAGGGCAAGGCGCCGACCACCAGCAGGAAGGAGGGAGTGAAAATGGCCAGAATGCAGACCGTAGCGCCCACCCAGCCGGAGGGCTGCACGGTCATGGATGCCCCCAGAAATGCCGCAAAGGTGAAGAGGGGCCCCGGTACCGCCTGTGCCAGGCCATAACCCGCCAGGAAGGTGTCGTTGCTGACCCAGCCATTGGGCACTGTCGCCGACTGCAGCAGCGGCAGCACCACATGCCCGCCACCGAAGACGAGTGAGCCTGCGCTGTAGAAGGCGTTCACCATCGCCAGGACCTGCGACGGCCAGACCTGGGCCAGCAGCGGTAGCCCGAGCAACAGAGCGAAGAACACTGTCAGCGCGATCAGGCCGGTTTTGCGGCTGACTGCAAACGGTAGTTTTTCCGCTGCCGGAGGTGGCGTGGACTTGAACAGCACCCAGCCTGCCAAGGCAGAACACATAATCACGCCGATCTGCCCTATCGCAGTGGGCCACACAAGCGCCGCGCAGGTGGCGCACAAGGCGATGGTCACACGCGCAACATCGGTGCAAAGGCTGCGTGCCATGCCCCACACCGCCTGGGCGACAACCGCGACTGCAACGATCTTCAGGCCGTGCAGCAAACCACCAGGGACGCCGCCGCCCCATGCCGAGATGCCCTGGGCCAACAGGATCAGCATGATGGCCGATGGCAATGTGAAGCCTGCCCAGGCTGCCACCGCGCCCGCAAAACCTGCGCGTGAGAGGCCAAGGCCTATCCCGACCTGGCTGCTCGCCGGGCCGGGAAGCACCTGGCACAGGGCGACCAGTTCGGCGTAACTGCGTTCACTGAGCCATTGGCGGCGCGATACCAACGCTTCGCGAAAGTAGCCCAGGTGGGCAATCGGGCCACCGAAAGAAGTCAGCCCCAGGCGCAGGAAAATCAGAAAGACCGACCAGGCAGAGTCGCAAGACTTCACCTCGCTGTTGCTGCGTTCTGACATGCAGGCTCCTTGGATTGATGTCGCCGCTGTTTTCCTGGGGCGCAACCGCCTGCCTCGGGCGCAGGGTGGCGTTCGGGGTCACAGGCACTGAAAATCCCACGACACGGCCAAACTACCGACTCATTTTTTCAAAGTTTGCTGTGCGCCGCCTACGCTGTCCAGAACAGTGGCTGGCAGGAAGCACCATGAGCAATTTCCCTATCGTTGCTACCGTCCTCTCGATGATCTTGGGGCTGTCGGTCACCCGCCTGCTGCTGGGCGCGCTGACGGTCTTTCGTATTCGGCGCAGCGCTGCCGCTGATTGGGTGGCCCTGGTCTGGGCGGTCATGCTCTTCACCACACAGATGGATTTCTGGTGGGCGGTCAATGCACTGCCACAAGTAAGGGCGACCTTCTCGTTCCAGGAATTTCTGCTGCTGGTGCTGTTGGCGCTTTCGCTGTTCGTTTCCTCGGCGCTGATGTTGCCCAGCCGAAGCGAGGACGAAGTGGAGGGGCTGCGCCTGTACTTCGAGCAGGATGGCCGGTACGCGCTGTTGTTCCTGTCGGGCTATTACCTGCTTGGGCTCATCGTCAACATTTTGCTGTTCGGCGTCTCGCCGCTGGCGCTTTGGGGCGCCGTTGACGTGGTGATGATCGTGATCCCCCTGTGCGTGTTCGCAGCCCGCTCCCGGAGGGCCTATTCGCTGCTGACCGTGGTATTCGTGCCTGTCAACATTGCGGATCTGGTGATAACGCTACTGGCGTGACCGAGGGTTGGCCCCGGCTCATTTGGCCATGAAGCCCGGCGGTGGCGGGGTAAGCTCGCCCAGCAGGCTTTTCAAACCATCCCCCCATTGTTTGCGGATATGGCTGTAGTAGGGGTCGTCTTGCTGGATGCGCACCGGCTCCCTGGCCGTGAGGCTGTCCTTGCCATACACCAAAAGGTCCAGCGGCATGCCGACCGACAGGTTGCTGCGAATGGTCGAGTCGAATGAGATCAAGCCGCAGCGCAGCGCTTCGTCCAAGGGCGTGTCGTAGCTCAGGTTGCGGTCGAGAATCGGTCTGCCGTACTTGCTCTCGCCCAATTGCAGGAACGGCGTGTCCGGCGTTGCCTGGAAGAAGTTGCCTTGGGCGTAGACGTTGTAGATGCCCATGGCGCTGCCCGCGATCTGGCCGCCCACCATGAACGAGGCGCTCAGGTCGATCTGCGCCGTCAGCTTGCTGCGGTCACGGGTGATGACTTCGCGAAGGGTTTCGGCCACCAGTGCCGCCGCGTCGTAGAGCGTGCCGACGTTCAGCAGGTGGCTGCCGGTACCTCGGCTACGTTGCTCAAGCAGGTTGACCACCGATTGCGAGGTGGCAAGGTTGCCGGCGGTCTGCAGGACGATCAGCCGGTCCCCCGGCACGCTGAAAACGGACAGTTTGCGAAACGTGGATATCTGGTCGATCCCGGCATTGGTGCGGGAGTCGCAGATGAATACCAGCCCGTCCGCCAAATGCATAGCGACGCAGTAGGTCATGCTTTCTACCTTGTTCTTGGAATGGAGCGGCCCCGCCGCGCAGGGCTCGACGGGGCCGCTAGCGGTGCGCCAGGCGCTTACTGGCGGTGCACGTGGACGCTGGCCTGCATGGATTCGACGCCGCCACCGCGGCGCACGCCCCGGACCGGGCAGGCGTCGAGGTAATCCAGGCCGACCGCCAGTTTCAGGTGCCGTTCGGGCCGGGTGAGGCGGTTGGTGACGTCGAAGCTGTACCAGGCATCATCGATCCAGGCTTCGGCCCAGGCGTGGCTGGCCAGGTGGGTTTCGTCTTCGGTACACAGGTAGCCGGACACGTAGCGCGCCGGGACGCCCAGGCTACGGGCGCAGGCCAGGAAGGCGTGGGTATGGTCCTGGCACACCCCGGCGGCGCCGGCAAATGACTCGCTGGCGGTGGTGCCCACCGAGGTAGCCCCCGGGCTGTAGGGCATATGGTCGGCCAGCCCTTGCATCAGGGCGGTCAGCGCGCCCCGGTCGCGGCGCTCGCCGCACTGCTGGGTGGCAAAGGCCTTGAGTGCGTCACTGGCCTGGGTGAGGTGGCTGCTGCGCAGAAAAGGCAGGGGCGACTGGCCGCCGGCCTCATGTTCACAGCCCGGGTCGATTTCCACCTGGCCACTGGCGGTAAGGGCCAGGTGGCCATGGGGTTTGTCCAGGGTCAGTACGTGCAGGATATTGCCGTACGGGTCGATCTGGCTGTTCACCTTGCAGGGCAGGTCCAGTTGCCACTCGAGGATGCGCTGGCGCTCGCTGCTGCGTGGTGTCAGGCGCAGGAACTGGATGCTGTTGCACACGTCACTGGCGTAGCTGTAGGTGGTGTCGTGGCGAATGGACAGTTTCATACGACCTCCAGGTAGGAATTGTGGACGGTCTGGCCCAGTTGGTGGATGCGGCCGATGAAGTCGGTCAGCCACACGTGCAGCCCGGCTTCGAGAATCTCATCGATGGCGGTGTAGCGCAGCCGCGCGTTGAGTTCGGCGGCCATCCGTTGTGCAGCGCGGCCGGTAGTGCCAGGCAGCGCGGCGAGGATCTGGTCGAGCTCTTCGATGCAGGCATGCAATGACCGTGGCACGTCAACGCGCAGCAGTAACAGCTCCGACACCGGCCGTGCGCTGGGCGCGTTGCGGTAGATTTCGTTGAAGGCTTCGTAGGACGTCAGGGCGCGCAACAAGGCGCTCCACTGGTAGTAACCCCTTGCCGAGTCGTCGCTGACCTCCTCGGAAGTTTCGCCGAACATTTCGTAGCGGGCATCGAGCAGGCGCAGGGTATTGTCCGCCCGCTCCAGGAAGGTGCCCAGGCGAATGAAGCTGTAGGCATCGTTGCGCATGATGGTGCCAGCGGTTGCGCCGCGGAACAGGTGGGAGCGTTCCTTGACCCAGTCGCAGAACTGGCTGATGCCATAGCGTCCAAGGCCATTGCTGGCGATGTTGCGCATTTCGATCCAGGTGGCGTTGATGTTTTCCCACATGTCGGCGGTTATGCGCCCACGCACCGCATGGGCGTTGGTGCGCGCTGCCTGCAAGCAGCAATAGATGCTGCTGGGGTTGTTCGCGTCCAGCGCAAAGAAGTGCAGCATGCGCTCGGTGTCCAGCTCGGCGTGCTTGCGGATGTAATCGTCCAGCGTGCCGGATGCCAGCAGCGACATGGCCAGCTCTGTGTGGCCATCCGAACGGCCGGCTTGCGGCATCAGCGACAGCGAGTAGCTGACCTCGAGCATGCGCGCGAGGTTTTCGGCGCGCTCCAGGTAGCGGGACATCCAGTACAGGTCGGAAGCGGTTCTCGAAAGCATGGCTCAGTCCTCCACCACCCAGGTGTCTTTGGTGCCGCCGCCCTGCGACGAGTTGACCACCAGCGAGCCTTCCTGCAGTGCCACGCGGGTCAGGCCGCCGGGCACCAGGCGTGTTTCGCTGCCTGACAGCACGAACGGACGCAGGTCGATGTGGCGCGGCGCGATACCGCTTTCGACGAACGTCGGGCAGGTGGACAGGCACAGGGTGGGCTGAGCGATGTAGGCGTGCGGGCGCGCCTTGATGCGGGCACGGAAGTCCTCGATTTGCGCCGCCGTTGCAGCGGGGCCGACCAACATGCCATAGCCGCCGGAGCCTTGGGTTTCCTTGACCACCAGCTCGGGCAGGTGGGCCAGAACGTGGGACAGGTCCTGTGGCTTGCGGCATTGCCAGGTGGGCACGTTCTTCAGGATCGGCTCCTCGCTCAGGTAGAAGCGGATCATCTCGTCGACGTAGGGGTAGATCGACTTGTCGTCGGCAACGCCGGTGCCCACCGCGTTGGCCAGCACGACGTTGCCTGCCCGGTACACCGAGATCAGCCCCGGTACGCCCAGCATCGAATCAGGGTTGAACGACAGGGGGTCGAGGTATTCGTCGTCCAGGCGGCGGTAGATCACGTCCACTTGCTGCGGGCCTGCGGTGGTGCGCATGTAGAGGTGGTCGTTGCGCACGAACAGGTCGGCGCCTTCGACCAGCTCGATGCCCATCTCCCGCGCCAGGAAGGCGTGCTCGAAGTAGGCACTGTTGAAGCGCCCGGGGGTGAGCACCACGGCGGTCGGATTGTCCAGCGGGCTGGCACTCTTGAGTGTGTCGAGCAGCAGGTTGGGGTAGTGGTCGATCGGTGCGATGCGTTGGGCGGCGAACAGTTCAGGGAACAGGCGCATCATCATCTTGCGGTCTTCGAGCATGTAGCTGACGCCGCTGGGGGTGCGCAGGTTATCTTCCAGTACGTAATACGTACCATCGCTGTCGCGTACCAAATCGACGCCGGCGATATGGGCGTACAGCCCGCGGTGCAGGTTCAGGCCCTGCATGGCGACCTGATAACCCTCGTTGGCCAGCACTTGCTCTGGCGCAATGATGCCGGCCTTGAGGATGCGCTGATCGTGGTAGATGTCCTGGAGGAACAGGTTCAGCGCCTGAACCCGCTGGATACACCCGCGTTCAACGATGCGCCATTCGCTGGCGCGGATGCTGCGCGGGATGATGTCGAAGGGGATCAACCGCTCGGTGTCCTGCTGGTCACCGTAGAGGGTGAAGGTGATACCGGCCCGGTGGAACAGCAGGTCGGCCTCATGCCGCCGTTGTTCCAACAGTTCCAGCGGTGTGTTCGCCAGCCAGCGGGCGAACTCCTGATAGTGCGGGCGGCAACTTCCGTTTGCCTCATACATTTCATTGAAAAAAGCCCGGGACATACCCACTCCTTGCCACGACTCGTCGGCAGTTTCGTTTCTCGCTTGCCAAGCGATCGGGAGAGGGCGTTGCAATGACGATGCCGGAACGGGCAGGGCGCAAGCGTCAGGAACAAAAATGGCTCTGGAACAGCGTGAGTGCGCTTGTTGCTATCAATATCGCGACAATATCAGGCGATTTGGCGGAGGTTGGCGTGGGCAGGGCGCGCCGCCGGCCCCAGGTTGCTGCATCAAATGGGTGCGCGCCCTGGTTTGCTGGAAAAGTCGAACCAAATCAGGGCAAGCGGTCAGGCGTCAGGCCCTGGCCAGCCGTACCCTCAGGCGGTTGCATGCCTGTGGTCGACAACCGTCACCCGGTTGCGGCCCGATGCCTTGGAACGGTACATGGCCTTGTCAGCACTGCTGAGCAAGGTATCGAGTTCACTGGCGGGGGCTTTGGCGAAGGCCAGGCCTATGCTGGCGGTAACGGCGTGTTCGCTGTTGACGCTCAGCTTTGCGATCAAGGTCCGCAGGCGCTCGGCGATCTCGCTGGCAGTGGCCAGAGGCGTGTCGGGTAGCAGGATGGCGAATTCTTCGCCGCCCAGCCTGCCGGCGATATCGTCAGCACGCAGGCTGGCGCTGATGGCTGCACCGATCCGTTGCAACACCTGGTCGCCCGTCGCATGCCCGGCGGTGTCGTTGATCTGTTTGAAATGGTCGACGTCCAGCATCAGCACGGCTACGTACGTCTGCGCCTCCTGGCACAGGGTGTGCTGCGCCAGGGCGCAGTCAAAGAAGGCACGCCGGTTGTTCAAGCCGGTCAACTCGTCCGTGCATGAGGCCACGATGGCAAGGCGGTGTGCGCGCTCCATTTCATGCCTGAGGCGCCAGGCGGTGACCAGCGCTGAAGACAGGCTGTTCGTTGCATTGACCACGAACGAGGCGAACACCAGCACCGCCAGGGCGATGCCCTGTTGCAGCGCGGATGGCTGCAGCAGCAGCCAGCCGGTGCAAGGCAGCAGTACCAAGGCGATCGAGACCAGGGTCATGTTGCGGTACGAGGAGTAACACGAGACTGCGCTGACGGACATGCCCACGGCAAACAGCATGATCAATGCCTGCCCCAACAGGTCGTCGGCAGGCATCACCGCCAGTGCGCCCAAGCCCCAGACTGCCGCGGACAACGCCAGGGTGGCCCAGTAGCGCCACTCCCAGCGTTCGGCCGTGCGTTGGCTGGCGGGTGCTCGCAGGTAGGCGACGAACATCGCGGTGCGCAGGGCCGTCGACAGGCTCAGCACTGACATCCAGACGGCTACCGTTTGCTGGTCGAAACGCTCCCAGCCCAACCAGCACAGCATTGCCGCCGCCAGGAAACTGCCAAGCACAGCGGGTGCCGACTGGACGAACAGCTGGTGCAGGCGATCCGTCCTAACGCAGTGCGCTATCTCATCGCCTGGATTGAGCTCTGTCATGGCATCGGCCGCAATTCGTGATCGGTGGCGCATTGTGGCACTTTGCCTGCGCACTGGAAAAGCGTTCTGGCGTTCACGCCGGATGCACCCTCATGTTGGTGTCAGTGCGTGCCGAGTGGCAGCGCTTGTCTTGCCTGCCTCTTGTCGGGCCGTACGGGCAACATGGCAGACTGTAGCTGCTTTCCAACGGGATGCTCGAAAACAGTGCCGTGCTCGACGGGCCGGTCCTCGACGATGCGACCAGCGTCCAGCAGCACGATCCGCTGGCAGAAGTACTGCACCAGGCTCAGGTCATGGCTGATCAGCACGAAGGCGGTGCCGCTGCGCTGGCGTAACGCCTCAAGCTGCTGCAGCGTTTGCAACTGCAATACCCGGTCCAGGTTCGACAACGCTTCGTCGAGCACCACCAGCTGCGGCGAGGCAGCCAGCGCCCGGGCGATGTTGGCACGCTGCAACTGGCCGCCACTCAACTGCTGCGGCAGCCGTTGCGCATGCTCGGCGCGCAGGCCCATGGCCTGCAGCAGTTCGAGCGTGCGCGCTTGCCGCTGGGCTTCATCCATGCCGGTGAGGTGGCGCAACGGTTCGGCGATGCTCCAGCCGATGCTGCGCTGCGGGTTGAAGGCACCGGGGGCGTCCTGGAACACCAGTTGCACGGTGCGCTGGAAGTCGCGCGCCTGCTCCCCCCGTAGCTGGCTGACATCCTGCCCGGCAAAACTCACCTGGCCCTGGGTCGGTTTTTCCAGCCCGAGCAGCAGCCGCGCCAGCGTACTTTTGCCGCTGCCACTGCTGCCCAGCAGGCCGACCGACTCACCGGCATGCAGTTGCAGCTCGATACCGTCGAGCACCTGCAGCCAGCCCCGTTTGCGCAACAGCCCCCCGGTGCGATAGCGATGGCTCAGGTGGTGGACGTGCAGCAGGCTCATGGCTGGCTCCCGCAAAGTATCTGGTGGGCGTGAAGGAGGGTACGGGCAGTGGCGCTGGCAGGGCGCTGGAAAAGCGCATGCACCGGCTGGTACTCGACGACGCGGCCGGCTTCCATCACCGCCACCTGGTCTGCGCAGCGCGCCACCACGCCCATGTCGTGAGTGACCAGCAATACCCCCAGCCCATGGACCTGCACCAGTCCCATCAACAGGTCGAGAAAACGCGCCTGGCTCAGGGCATCGAGGTCACTTGTGGGTTCATCGGCCAGGAGGAACGGGGTTTCGGCCATGAGCGCCAGGGCGATCATCATGCGTTGCAGCATGCCCCCGCTGAGCTGAAAGGCGAACGATTGCAGCACCCGTTCACGGTCTGCCAGGCCCACCGCATCCAGGCACTGGGCCATCCGCGCACGGGCTTGCGTACCGGTGACTCCGCGCTGCCGGAGCGTCTCCAGGCCGTGGCTGGCCATGTTGCGTACTGGGTTGAAGGCGCTGCGCGGGTTTTGCAATACCAGGCTGGCCAGGCGGCCACGGGCACTGCTGGCAGCCAGCGGCTGGCCGTCGAGCAGCAACTGCCCTTGGGTGCGGGACAGGCCTGGTGGCAGCAGGTCGAGCGCACCAAGGCAACTGAGGGATTTGCCCGAGCCACTGGCACCGACCAATGTGCAGACTTCGCCGCGGCGCAGTTGCAAGTCGACGCCGTGCACCAGCACGCCGGCCTGAGCCTCTATGCGCAGGCCGCGGATTTCAAGGACCGACGGGTTCATTCAATGGCGCTCCTGTGCAGGGTCCAGGCGGTCGCGCAGCGCATCGCCCAACAGGTTGAAGGCCATCACCGAGAAGAAGATCATCAGCCCTGGCAACAGCAGCAGTTGCGGCTGCGTCCAGATGAACTCCTTGGCGTCGTTGATCATCACGCCCCATTCGGCGGTGGGCGGCGCCACCCCAAGGCCGAGGAACGACAGGCCGGAGACGTGCAGCATCATGTGGCCGATGTCCATGGTCGCCAGCACCAGCAGGGGGCCGGCGATGTTGGGCAGCACATGCTGGCGCAGCCGCGTCCAGCGTGAGGCGCCGGCCAGGCGTGCAACCAAGACGTACTCGCGACCGCGCTGGGCAATCACCAGGCCACGCACCATGCGCGAATACCAGGCCCAGTGGGACAGTGCGATGGCGATGATCACGTTGCTAAGGCCTGTGCCCAGCAAGGTGACGAAGAAGAATGCCAGTACCAGGGTGGGGAAGGTCATGAACATGTCGCACACGCGCATCACCAGCAGGTCGGTGCGCCCGCCGACGAACCCGGCCACGCCGCCGACCGCGAGGCCAAGCGCCAGCACCAGCCCCAGGGTCAGCATCACGCTGCCCAAGGACAGCCGCGTGCCGACGATCAGTCGTGAAAGCAGGTCGCGCCCGAGGTGGTCGGTGCCCAGCCAGTGGTTGGCGTCGGGCGCCTGCAAGCGCCGGCCAAGGTCGACCAGGTCGGGGTCATGCGGGGCGATCCACTGGCCGAACAGCGCCAGCATTGCCAGCAGGCCGACCAGGACCAGGCCGATCGTCAGGCTGGGGCGGCGCAGCAGCCAGGGCTGACGCAGGGCAGACAGCGTACTCATGCGTTCACCCCTTCCAGCCGGCTGCGAGGGTCAAGCCAGGCGTAGCAGACATCGACGACCAGGTTGCAGATCATCAGCAGGCCGGTCAGCAGCAGGGTGAAGCACTGCATCACCGGGAAGTCGCGGTTAAGCACTGCTGACACCGCAAAACGGCCAACGCCGGGCCAGGCGAAGATGGTCTCGATCACCAGTGCGCCACCGATCAGTTCGCCGATGTGCATGCCGGTGGCCGTTACCAGCGGCAACCAGGCATTGCGCAGGATATGGTCGCGCCAGACGTGCCGCTCAGGCAGGCCGCGGGCACGGGCATAGGTGACGTGGCGTTGCCCGCCGGCTTCCAGCAGGCTGGCACGCAGCAGACGGGCGTTGATCGACATCGACATCAGGGCGATCGCCAGCACTGGCATGACCAGGTGCCCGGCCCCCCCGCGGCCCAGCGGTGGCAGCCAGCCCAGCCATAGGGAAAACAGCGCGATCAGCAGAAATGCCAGCCAGAAATTGGGCATGGACACCCCCAGGAAGGTCACTGCCCGCACGGCGTGGTCGGGCCAGCGCCCTTGCCAACGGGCCGCCAACAGCCCCAGCGGGATCGACAGCAGCAGCGTGCAGGCCAACGCCAGGCCGCCGAGTTGCAGGGTGGCGGGCAGGTAGTAGAGCAGGTCATCGAGCACTGGCCGGCCGGTGATGTAGGAGATGCCGAAGTCCAGGTGCACGGCGTTCCACAGCCAACTCAGGTATTGCGCATACAAGGGGCGATCCAGCCCCAGGGTATGGCGAACTTCGGCGATGGCTGCGTCGGTCGGTGGAATGTGCGAAAGCCGAAGGTAGTCCAGCGCCGGGTCGGTGCTGCCCAGGTGCAGCAGTACGAACACCAGCAACGAAACGCCAAGCATGACCGGCACGAGCAGCGCCAGGCGCAGCAGGATGTAGCGCAACATGTCAGTCTTCCTGTTTCGGTGTCATGGTTTCGAACGGCACGTCGAACAAGGTGCTGCCGAACTGGACCTTGGCCACCGAGTCACGGCGCACGCTGATGGCCGTGAGGTGCGAGATGGGCAGGTAGACGGCCTGTTCGTGCAAGGTGGTGAGGATGAAGCGGTACTGCTCGGCACGCTGCTGCTCATCGGTGCTGGCCAGCACTTGGCCTATGCGCTTGTCCAGTTCGTCCTTGATGGCCAACCCACGCTGGGCCATGTAGTCGGCATGGCCGGCGTAGCGCATGGAGCTGACGAACGAGTGCGGGTCGTAGGGGGCACCCCAGGTGTCGGCGAAGATCATGCCGAAGTCGCCGTCGCGTTGGCGCCGCACCAGCGCCCCTTCTTCGACCGCACGCAGATCGATGTGGATGCCGATTTTCGCCAACTCCCCCTGCAGCACTTCGGCCAGGCTCTTCTGCAAGGCACTGGTGCCGAGGAACACCAGCTCGATGGATAACGCTTCGCCGCCTTTGCTACGCACTGAAGCGCCTGGCGCCAGGGCCCACCCGGCAGCGTCGAGCGCACGTGCGGCCAGGGCAGGGTCATAAGGGTAGGGCTTGAGGCCGATATCGGCGTACGGCATGTTGCTGGCGAACAGGGTGTCTGCCCGTGGCTCAAGGCCATAGAGGATCTTGTCGATGATGGCTTGCTTGTCCACCGCCTCGTTGATCGCCTGGCGTACCGCCAGGTCGCGGGTGGCGCCACGGCCGGTGTTCATCGCCAGCGTGCGGGTGGCCAGCGGCGCCGACAGTGCGGTGGCGAAGCCTTGCTGTCGCAGGCGCACGAATGTGCCGGCCGTGATCTCGCCAGCGGCGCCCTGGATCAGCTCGATTTCGCCGGCCTGCAGCGCCAGTGCGCGGCTGTTGGGGTCTGGGATGACCTTTACCATGACCTCGGCATAGGCCGGCTTTGGCCCCCAGTAATGGGGGTTGCGCACGAAGCGGTCGTATTCGCCCAGGCGCGATTCGGCGCGCATCCACGGGCCGGTCCCGGCGGGCTGGCCAGGTTTGGCCTGAGGCGAGGCAAAGCGTAAGGGGCGAACCTGGGCCAGTTCCATCAGCGTCGGGTAGTAGGGGTGCTTGAGTACCAGGCGCAGGGTCAGGCGCTCAGGTGCTTCAACGTGGTCCAGGGTGGTCACCAGCTCCATCCAGCGGTGGCGCTGAGTGTTGGCCAGCACTGCGTCGAAGTTGGCTTTGGCTGCAGGCGCATCGAAGGGCGTGCCATCACTGAAGCGCACACCGTCACGCAGCGTGAACGTGTAGGTCTTGCCGTCATTCGACACCTGCCAGGCCTCAGCCAGCCAAGGCTCCAGCGTACCGGCCGCGGTATAGCGCACCAGGGGTTCATAGACCATGGCCTGGGCGTACATCTGGTTCGGGGAGTAGCCACGCGGGTCGAGCGGCCCGGCATTCACAGGCCACGAGTACACCAGCCGTGGCCCTTGCTCGGCGGCGCTGCTGGCCGGTGCAACCGTGCACGCAGCGAGAAAAAGGAGGCCCAGGAGGGCGGGCTTTCGTTTACCTGGCTGCTGCTTCACACTGCGTTCCCCACTTTCACGGAGGCCGTAGGCTAAAGCGCAGTGGGTATGATGTCTATGTAAAATCATCTTACCGGAAGTTACCAAATGCAACGAATCACCATCACGCTGGATGAGGAACTGCTCGACGTCATCGACCGGCGGGTGGCGAGCCAAGGCTATCAGGGCCGCTCGGAGGCCATTCGCGACCTGTTGCGTGCAGGCATGCGCGAGTCTGAAACGTTGCCGGACGATGCCGCCTGCGTGGCCGTGGTCAGCTACCTGTACGACCACAGCACCCGCGAACTGCCCAGGCGGCTCAACCAGACCCTGCATGCCCACCACGACCTGACCCGGTCCACCTTGCACGTGCACCTGGACGCCGGCCATTGCCTGGAGGTCTCGGTGCTGCAGGGCGAAAGTGGCCGCATTGGCGAGTTGTCTCGGCAATTGATGGTCGAGCGTGGGGTGGAGCATGGCCAGGTGCAGGTGATGCCGGCGCCGGGTCAGGCCAAGGTGCGCTGAGGAACGGGATCGCTGCCCCAGCGCCGATGCCAGGCAGCCGGGGCCTCAGAGCAGGATATAGTCGCTGTATTGCCGCAGCCCGCCATGCGCACCTTCTATCAAGTGCACATAGCGCCCGCCCACCAGGTCGACTGGCAGGCAGTCGTCGACCTCAAGCACTGCATCGGTATGCGGCTTGAGCCAGCCTGCCTGCATGCGTTGCTTGCCCAGTTGCTTGGCCTGGGCCTTGTCCCTGGCCACTACCAGCAGGTAGCGATGCGCCTCACCGAACACCTGTGGCTCGTAGCCACCCAGGTTGATGAAGAACAGCCGCATGTCGTCCGGGCCTGGCGCCAGGGGGCTGAAGGCGACACGGTAGCGGTCGATACCGTCGACTTCCAGCCACGAGTCGATATGCAGGCCTGCACGGCTGCCGAACCAGCCTTCGCGCAGTTGCGGGTAGGCCTGCTGCAGTGAGTCCGCCTGCGCGAACAGCACGTCGTGCACCTCGATACTGGCCCGTGGGTGGCGGCCACCGAGCATGACTACGTACAGCATGAGCAATTCCTTCACAGGGCCGAAGCCACCTATTCTGCGGGTTATGAGGCCGGTCGACCACCGTCTCTCGACGCACCTTTGCCTGCCGGCTCTGGCGCCGGTTGCAGCGGCCCAGGGGCGATCGCTAAATATGAGCAGAAATCTATACAGTAAAAGCCAAAACCTATACATCAGTCTATTATTGTATAGGATTTACTGAGTCTGACACTTGCAAATGCCGCCCTGCGCAGCTGAAGCCTGCCTGATGGAGTACACGCCATGAACCTGCACAACCTGACGGAGCTGGCCGCAGCCGGTAACGTTCGAGAACTTGAGCTGCTATCGCTGGAAGGCGGCTTTTACATCCTGCGCGCGCTGACCGAAGAAGGGCCGCTCACCCTCAGCGATGCGAACGGCCAGGCACTGCGCTTGCGCTCGACGACCGAGCTGCGCCAACTGTTGGCCGATCTGCCGCCGGTGCCTTGCATGCTGGTGCAACAGGTGGTGCATGACGAGATGTGCGGCCAGCGCAACGGCCCTGTCGAGCCCCTGCGCGTGCCGGTGACGCTGGCCAGCCAGTGGTAGACCATACGATGCGCCTGGGCCTTGTGCTGGGGGATCAGCTGTCGTTCGACCTGGCGAGCCTGGCCACGCTGGACCCTGCACACGACGTTATCCTGATGGCCGAAGTGCAGGGCGAGGCGCGCTATGTGCCCCACCATCCGCAAAAGATCGTGCTCATCTTCAGCGCCATGCGCCATTTTGCCCAGGCGCTGCGTGATCGCGGCTGGCGGGTGGAATATGTGGAGCTGAACGCACCCGGCAACAGCGGCAGCATCGTCGGTGAGTTGCGCCGGTGGCAGCAGGCGCTGGGGGCGACGCACATCCACCTGACCGAGTGTGGTGAGTGGCGCCTGGAGCAGGCGTTGAACGATGCCGGCTTACCGCTGGTATGGCATCGCGATACACGCTTTCTGTGCTCGCGCGAGGCGTTCGCACGTTGGGCGAGAGACCGTCGCCAATTGCGTATGGAGCATTTCTACCGCGGCATGCGCAAGCGCTGCGGCCTTCTGCTGGAGCTCGATGGCAGCCCTGTGGGTGGGACCTGGAACCTGGACGGTGACAATCGCAAACCCTTGCCACGGGGGCTACGTGGGCCATTCCCGGCGCGCTTTGAGCATGACGAAATCACCACGGCGGTCGTGGCGCTGGTCGGCGAATGCTTCAATGACCACTACGGCGCGGTCGAAGGGTTCGACTATCCCGTGACCCATGAACAGGCCCAGCAGCTCTGGCAACATTTTCTCGAGTTCGGCCTGGCCGCGTTCGGCGACTATCAAGACGCCATGGCCGAAGGCGAGCCGTTCCTGTTCCATGCGCGAATCAGTGCGGCCCTGAACATCGGGCTGCTGGATGTGCGGCAGTTGTGCGACGACGTGGACACTGCCTGGCGTGAGGCGCGCATACCGCTCAACGCTGCTGAAGGGTTCATCCGCCAGCTGATCGGCTGGCGCGAGTATGTGCGCGGCATCTATTGGCTACGCATGCCGGAGTATGCCGCGCTCAACTACCTTGGCAACGACCGTGCGTTGCCGGAATTCTACTGGACCGGGCGTACCCGCATGCGCTGCATGGCGCAAGCCATCGGCCAGACGCTGCAACTGGGCTATGCGCATCACATCCAGCGGCTGATGGTCACGGGCAACTTCGCACTGCTCGCCGGCATTGTGCCCAGCGCGATATGCGAGTGGTACCTGGCGGTGTACATGGATGCCTTCGATTGGGTCGAGTTGCCGAACACGCTCGGCATGGTGATGCACGCCGACGGCGGCTACCTGGGGTCCAAACCCTATTGCGCCAGTGGCCGTTACATCCAGCGCATGTCCGACCATTGCAAGGCTTGCAGCTACAAGGTCGAACATGCGGTAGAGGAGGATGCCTGCCCATTCAATGCGCTGTACTGGCACTTCATCATCCGCCATCGTGACCTGTTGGCCGGCAATCCCCGCCTGGCCTTGGTCTATCGCAGCCTTGAGCGCATGTCGGTGGCCAGGCGTGAAGGTGTGTGGGCGCGGGGCGAAGCCTTGTTGGCCCGCCTCGACAATGGCCAGAGCCTGTGAAATAACCGTTCGATAAGCGACCACTTTTCCATGATCTGCAGCTACCGCTGCGCAGCCATCATGCACATTTGTGATGCTCGCAGATCAACCGCTCGGCGCAGTGCTCGCAGGTTCTGGATGCCAAGCCCGGCAGCAGGGCGTTCAGCGCCAGGCTGGGGCTGATCATGAACCGATTCCGGGCCTTCTTTTTGCAGTTCAAGGTGAGCTGCAACCTGAAACCCGCCGCTCTCGATAAGGTGTTCACGCTTGAAACTTCATCAGCTCAAGGCGCTTGTCGCCATTCACCAGGGGGGGAGCATTCTCGAGGCCTCCAAGATCCTGCACATCACCCAACCTGCCCTGAGCCGTTCGATCAAGGAACTGGAGCGGGAGCTTGGGTTCACCCTCCTGCAGCGGTCGTACAAGGGCATGGCGTTGACCGATGAGGGCAAGCGCATCATCCGCCATGCCAACCTGGTGGTGGAGAGTATCCGCCGTTTGCAGATCGAGGCGGCCAGCATTCAGGATGCCGCATTGGGGGCGGTGTCGATCGGCGTCACCTCGCTGACGGCGATGCTTGACGGCGTGGATGAAAGCATCCTGGCTTTTCGGCGCAAGTACCCGCGGGTGAAAATCACCATCACCGACCTGCGTCCCAGCCAGATCCTGCAACGCCTGCGCGACGGTAGCCTGGACTTTGCCATCACCTCCCAGCAACCCTTGAGCCGTCTGAATCTGGATTGGGAGGCGGTGGGCAGCATCAAGGGCAAGGTGATCTGCCATGCGTCCAACCAACAGAAGTTTTCCCAGTCGCTGCGTTCGCTGCAGTACGCCAACTGGATCAGCCTGGACGAGTTGAGCGATCAGGCATCGCAGTTCCACCAGTTGTTCGAGGTCAACGGCCTTCGGGTGCCGCCGAACGCAGTGGAGTGCACGTCGATAATGATGGCCCTCAAGCTTTTGAAAAACACCGAGTCGCTGATGACCATCAGTGAACTGGCCGTGAACGACGCCACCACCTTTGCCATCCGGCCAGAGTTCATTCAAGTGGCGGTGCAGGAGTTGGTCCCCGACTATCCGATCAACCTGGTCTGCATCGACCGCGATAGCCTCACGGCTCCGGCTCAAGAACTCTTCCACAGCTTGCGCGCAAGAGTCCTCAAGACGCTGCCACGTGACGTTTCAGAAGTGGTAGTACATGCCTAGTGAAACATTGCTTGGGTCATCGCCCACCTGATCGACAGGGGTGCCTGCGTAGGTCACCGATGACGCGCTCTGGTTGGCGATCATGCCCACCCGCGCATAGGCGGCCCAGCGCCGGTTGAAGAAATGGTCGTAGCCCAGCATCACGCCCAGCGCGTCTTTGTCGCGGGCCGACACCGACCGCTGGACCACCGCCAGCCTGAGCACGTCAAGCTTGCCCACCGGGGCCATCAGGCCGAAGGTGTAAACGGTGGTACTGGGTGTGCCGGCTTGGTCTACATCCTGGCGTTGCCAGGTCAGGCTGGTGGACAGCGGGCCGAAATCATAGAACGCCGACAGGCTTGTGAAGTGGTTGGCAGTCTGTCGCGAGTTGCCACCATCGTCCCACGGGTCGCTGTAATACAGGTTGTAAGACCCCAGCAGCATCACACGGCTGTTCCGGTACTGCAGCTTCGCACCCCCACCACGCACCGTACGCCCCTGGCTGCCGACATCATCGAAGCCGAAGCTCACGGCCGTTGCGACGCTGAAGCCGTTCATGCTCGGGCTGGTGTAGGCCAGGGTGTGCTTGGGCCGCAGGTCGAGATAGTAGGCGCCTCTGCCGGCAGCAGGTATGGACAGAAACGTATACGGTGAGCCGTATGCCGCCAGAAACGGGTCGGCGTAGGTCGGGGTGCTCACCCCGTAGGTTTTGCCGAACTCAAGCCTGCCCAGGCTGCGCGAACGCAGGGCGACCGTTGCCAGGCGCAGCGTGCCGATAGTGTCCCAGGTGCCCTCCATGGCCTTGCCGTTCAGATTGAAGCCTTCTTCGACGTCCAGTTCCAGCACCGTATCGGGGGCAACAGCTTTGCGGGCATACAACCCGAGCTTGTTGGTCCAGGCGCCGCCGCCTGCCAGTTGGAAACCTGAGTGGTGCTCGGCGTCGTGGTAGCTGGCGAATGCATCCACGGTACCGTAGACCTTCAGCTTGTCATCGAAACCTTGATCTACCCCGTAGTAACCGAACCCGGAAGCCAACCGGTTGAGGGTAGGGAAGCCCTCGGCCTCAGCCTGCGTGGCAAGACAAATCCCTTGGCTCATCAACAGCAACGACACGGTGCGAGTGATGCAAGTATTCATTCACGACTCCAGGCACAGGATACGGTCGCGCTAGATTCGATGAACATCAGGTTGCAGCGTGATTGCTTGTTTGGCCAACGTATGCCTGTTGGTTAATAAGGTGGGTTGGACTTGGCAGGGCCGGGAAACGATGGCCACGAAGCGTCTGCCTGGCAGTGCGCGATCCCTGTTCCCAGCCCAGTGCGTGGCCGATTTCGGTGACCCTTATAGGGGCACAAGGACGATGCCAGGGCATCTGTGCGCCATGCCAAGGCAAAGCGGCCACATCAGCGCCAGGTCAATTAACCATTGGTTAGCTCATTGCCAAAACCGCAAGTGTGTTGGCAGCGCGATTGGCTGATAGTCACTGCATGCCGTGATTCGCCATCGGAGATAACAATGAACAGACCGCTACCTGCACCTACGATCCTGGAGGCCGGGCCAAAGCATCATGCGCAGGCATCATCCTCACGCAGAACCCTGATAGCGTGCTCACTGGGCAACGCGCTGGAGATGTACGACTTCACGATCTACAGCTTCTTCGCAGTACTGATCGGCCGGCACTTCTTCCCGTCGGAGTCGGCACTGGCCTCGCTGCTGATGTCGCTGGCAACCTTTGGTGTGGGCTTTTTGATGCGCCCTGTCGGGGGCATCATCATCGGCCGGTACGCGGACAAGCATGGCCGCAAAGCCGCCTTGAGCCTGACGATCGGTTTGATGACATTGGGCACTGCCTTGATCGCCTTCGCGCCGACCTATTCGCAAGTGGGCATCTTTGCAACGTTCATGCTGGTCGCCGGGCGGCTTATTCAAGGGGTGTCGGCAGGTGGCGAGGTCGGTACCGCATCCGTTTACCTGATGGAGTCCAGTACTGCCGCCAAGCGCTGCCAGAGCGTGAGCTGGCAGGCGGCCAGCCAGGGGTATGCCGCGCTGGTCGGGGCGGGGTTCGGGTTCACCCTGAGCCAGTTGCTGGACCCGGCCAGCCTCGAGAGCTGGGGCTGGCGCATTCCATTCATTTTCGGCCTGCTGATCGGCCCGGTAGGCTTGTACATCCGCAACCGCCTACCCGAAACCCATGAGGCCGCGGCGGCGCACGAGGGCAGGCAGCCGCTGGACCCGGAGCTGCTCAAACGCATCGGCCTGGGCATCGGCCTGATGGCCAGTTCCACCATCGGCATGTACCTGTTCGTGTTCTACATGCCCACCTACCTGACGACCGCCATGCACTACCCGCAAAGCAGTGCCATGGCGATCGCCGGCATCAGCAGCGGCTGCATGGCGATCATATGCCCGCTGGCCGGCAAGTTCGCCGACAAGTACCAGCTCAGGAAACGCCTGCTGGTCTGGACCATTCTTGCGCCCGTGGTGCTGACGCTGCCGGTGTTCTACGTGCTTGGGCACGTGCAGCACATGGGCCTGGCAATGATGTGTGTCGCGGCGTTGATTCTGCCGACCTGCATAGGCGCCGGCGCGTACTTCGCGTTGATCATGGAGGGCTTCCCCAAGGCACAGCGTGCCTTTGGCACCTCGGTCAGCTACAGCCTGGGGGTCACGCTTTTCGGTGGGTTTTCGCCACTGATCGCTACCTGGCTGATTGCCGCAATGGGCACGCCATTGGCACCGGCCTACTACCTGCTGGTGGGTGGTGCGGTAAGCCTGGTCTGCCTCAACTACTTCCCTGAAAACAAAGGATGCGAATGACATGGGTACCTTCGAACGAAATCAAGCGCCGCAGCTGGCCGAAGACCTGGACGCGTTCATCAAGATCCGCCGCCAGATCCATGCCGCGCCGGAGCTCGGCGGCGACACGCCTGACACTGCTGCCCTGGTGGCTGAGAAGCTGCAAGCCTGGGGCTATGAGGTACACCGTAATGTGGGCGGGCACGGCCTGGTAGGGGTGCTTAAAGTGGGCGACAGCCCCCGCAGCATCGGGCTACGGGCAGACATGGACGCGCTGCCCATGAGTGAGAAGAACCCCTTCGCGCATGCCAGCAAGATCCCTGGGCGCATGCATGCCTGTGGCCATGACGGGCATACCGCGATCCTGCTGGCGGCGGCTTCGCGATTGGCTGCCACGCGCAACTTCAACGGTACCTTGAACCTGATCTTCCAGCCCGACGAAGAAGGCCTGGCCGGCGCCAAGGCCATGATCGATGATGGCCTGTTCGAGCGTTTCCCGTGTGATTCTGTGTACGCGCTGCACAACATGCCAGGCATGCCGGTGGGCACTTGCGTGGTGCAGAGCGGGCCGACCATGGCGTCTTCCCAGCGGGTGAGCATTCGCATCAGCGGCAAAGGCGGGCACGGCGCCATGCCGGAGCTTGCGGTGGACCCCATCTCGGCCTTGAATAGCCTGATCAGTGGCATCCAGACCATCAAGTCGCGCAACCTGAGCGTTGAAGAGTATGCGGTGATCAGCATCGGCATGATCCAGGCGGGCACGGTCTACAACATCATTCCCGATGAAGCGAGCATGTTGCTCAGCGTGCGCACCGATACGCCCCAAACCCAGTCGAAGATCAACCAGCGCATCGAGGCGCTGGTCAAGGGGCATGCCGAGAGCTTTGGGGTGGAGATCGCGCTGGACTTTACCCAGCTGGCGCCTGCGCTGAGCAACAGCGAGGCGCAAAGCGCACAGCTGCGTGAGAGCCTGCGCCCGCTGTTTGCCGAAGGGCAGATGCTGGCGCGGATGCCCAAGAAGGTGATGGGAACCGAAGATTTCGCCTACATGCTCCAGGCGCGGCCGGGGTGCTACTTCATGCTGGGCAACGGCACAGGGGAGTTCCACGGTTGCTCGGTCCATAACCCACACTATGACTTCAACGACGCACTGGTGAAGATCGGCTCCGATTGCTGGGTGAAGTGGGTTGAAGACTACCTGAGCTGATGTGGCGCAGGCTCCGTAGCCTGCTCACGGCGATAGGCATAGGTTTCGGCGAAGCGCGACAGCATGTAGGCACTGCACGAAACCGGCGGGTACTTGGGTGGGTTGTCGGGGCTGGAGCAGTTGGGCAGGCAACTGATCATCGTGTCCGGATGCGGTTCGGCAAAGAACGGCATCGAGTAGCGGTGCGCGCCCTGCGGGCTGACGACCCGGTGGGGCGTTGAGGTGTACCTGTCGTTGCTCCAGCGCGCCATCATGTCGCCGATATTGACCACATAGGTGCCCTCGATCGGCGGCGCATCGATCCACTGGCCATCCACGCTCTGCACCTGCAGGCCGCCCGTGCTGTCCTGATACAGCAAGGTGACGCACCCGTAGTCGGTGTGCGCGCCGGCGCCTTGTTGGTCGGTGCTGCTGGCGGCCAGGCGCGGCGGGTAGTGGATCATGCGAAAAACGCTGATGGGGTTGGCGAAGCGCTGGTCGAAAAAATCCTGCTCGATGCCCAACGCCTGCGCCATCGCCCGTAGCAGGGTGAGTGAGAGGGCGTGCATGTCTTGGTAATGCGCTTGCAGCAGCGCCTCCCAACCGGGGATGGCGGGGTGCCGATTGGGCCCACGCAGTGGCTTTTTCGCGAGTACGTCGGGATGATCCGGGGCCATGTGAAAGCCCATGTCGAAGGTTTCTTTCAGGTCGCTTGGCCGGGTCGGGTCCAGCTGTTCGGTGGCGATGGCGCCGTAGCCGCGATGGTGCTCGCTCTGGGTGATGTCGATGCGCAGCTTTTCCTCGGGAGGGCAGGCGAAGAACTGTTCGGCGGCCGCTTTCAGTGCGCCAATGCGGCTGGCCGGGATGGGGTGCCCCTTGATGTAGTAGAAGCCCCACTGCCTGCAGGCGGCGTCGATCTGCCGGGCTACGGCCAGGCGGGCGGTGGGATCTTGCTGGTACAGCGGGCTGATATCGATGATCGGCAGGGTGTTCATGAATGGCTCCGTGAAAGGGCGGTGCAAGCGGGAGCGGCTGGCGCTCCCACCCGTGTTTACTTGGGCAGTTGCGCCGTGATGCCTTTGACGTAGTAGTTCATGCCTGCCAGTTCGGCGTTGCTGGCCACGGCGCCTGCGGGGATCTTGACCGCACCCGCCTGGTCCAGGATCGGGCCGGTGAAGGGGTGGAACGTGCCGTCCTTGATGCTGGCGATGATCTGTTCGGCGCCGCTTTTGACGTCGGCGGGTACCAGGTCACTGATGGGCAGCTGGACAGTGCCATCGGCAAGACCGCCCCAGTAATCCTGGGGTTTCCAGGTGCCGTCCATGACCGCCTGAGTGCTTTTTATGTAGTGCGGCCCCCAATTGTTGACGATGGAGGTCAGCACTGCCTTGGGCCCGAAGTGGGCCATGTCCGAGGCGTAGCCGACGGCGTAGATGCCACGCCGTTCGGCGGCCTGGATCGGTGCCGGGCTGTCGGTGTGTTGGAACAGCACGTCAACGCCCTGGTCGATCAGGGCGTTGGCGGCATCGGCCTCTTTGCCCGGGTCGAACCATGAGTTGACCCACACCACCTTGATTTCGCTACCGGGGTTGTATTTGTCCAGCGCCAACTGGATGGCGTTGATATCGCGCAGCACTTCGGGAATGGGGAAGGAGGCCACATAGCCGATCTTCTTGCTCTTGGTCATCTTCGCGGCCAGGTAGCCGCCAACGTAACGGCCTTCGTAGGAAGTGGCCAGGTAAGTGCCAAGGTTCTTGTCCTGCTTGTAGCCGGTGGCATGTTCGAAGGTGACCTTCGGGAACTGCTTGGCGACTTTGGCGGTGGGGTTCATGTAGCCGAACGAGGTGGCGAACACCAGGTCATAGCCGCCCTTGGCCATGTTGCGGATGACCCGCTCGGCATCGGCGCCTTCGGGCACGTTCTCGACGAAGCTGCTGTCGACCTTGTCGCCGAATTGCTTGATCAGGGCCTGGCGGCCCTGCTCATGCTGATAGGTCCAGCCATGGTCGCCGATCGGGCCGATATAGACGAAGCCAACCTTCAGTGGATCGGCGGCGACGGCGGTCAGGGCGGTGCTCAGGCCAATGGCGGCTGCCAGGGCGCGCAGCAGGTGTTTGCTTTTATTGTGAGGTTTCAAGGTGTGGCTCCTGTAGGTCTTCATATTGGCTGTGTAAGGCGCGTTGGTAATGCAAGAAAACAGAGCAGAGGGGGCATCGATAGCGGTGCACGGTGTAGCCCAGGCGCGAGGCCTCAGCGCCCGGTCTTCCACGGCTGACCCAGTGAAACCGGGGCGTACAGGCGGGTTTTGATGGCATCGCGCGACAGCACCACCAGCACCAGAATCGTGGCCACATAGGGCAACATGGCCAGCAGGTTGGCAGGGAAGCTCACGCCGATACCTTGGGCCACCAGGTGCAGGATGCTCGCCAGGCCAAACAGGTAGGCACCGAGCAGCACCCGCAACACCCGCCAACTGGCGAATACCACCAGCGCCAGGGCGATCCAGCCGCGCCCTGCGGTCATGTTTTCCGCCCACATCGGGGTGTAGGCCAGCGACAGGTAACCCCCGGCCAGCCCGGCCATGGCACCGCCGAACAGCACCGCCAAGGTGCGCACGCGCAGCACGGGCAAGCCCATGGCGCTGGCGGCGTCGGGGTTTTCACCAACGGCCTGAAGGATCAGCCCGGTGCGGCTTTTGAGCAGCGTCCAGGCGATCAGCACGAACAGGCCGAAGGACAGGTAAACCAGTACATCCTGGTTGAACAGCATATGGCCGATGACCGGGATGTCCGCCAGCAGCGGTATGGCCACCGGCTCGAAGCCGCTCAGGGGCTTGCCGACCCAGGCGGTGCCGACGAAAGAAGACAGGCCGACACCGAAGATGGTCAGCGCCAGCCCGGTCGCCACCTGGTTGGCCTGGCAGCCGAGTGCTACGAGTGCAAACAGCGAAGCCAGCAGCATGCCGGCCAGGCACGCCATCAGCACGCCAAGCCAGAGGCTGCCGGTGGCGTAGGCGGCGATGAACCCTACCACCGCGCCGAAGAGCATCATGCCTTCCTGGCCGAGGTTGAGCACGCCGCTCTTTTCGCACACCAGTTCGCCCAGGGCGACCAGTAGCAGTGGGGTACCGCAGCGCACCATGGCGTAGAGAATGTTGCCAAGCAGATCGAGATCCATAGTCGAAGCCTCAGCCTGCACGCGGTGGGCGGCAGGTAAACGAAAAGGTCATGGGAATTCAGGCACTGGCAGGTTTTGCCAGCGGCGCGCGCCGGCGCCAGTTCAGCTTCAGGCGTAGCCGGTAGAGGATCAGCACGTCGCAGGCCAGCAGGTAGAACAGCATCATTCCCTGGAACAGCCCGGTCAGCGATTGCGGCAGGTTCAGGCTCATCTGCGCGTTTTCGCCGCCCAGGTACAGCAGGGCCATCAACAACCCGGCCACCAGAATGCCAAAGGGGTTGAGGCGCCCGAGAAACGCGACGGTAATCGCCGCGTAGCCGTAGCCGGGTGATACCTGCGGCACCAGTTGGCCGATCGGCCCGCTGACTTCGCTGACCCCGGCCAGGCCTGCCAGGCCGCCGCTGATCAGCAGCGCCAGCCAGACCAGGCGCTTGTGGCGAAAGCCGACAAACCCAGCGGCGCGCAGGTCCTGCCCGAGCACCTTGATCTGGAAACCCAGGAAGCTCTTGTGCAGCAGCACCCACACCGCCACCAGTGCCATCAGCACGAAGTACAGCCCGATATGCAGCCGGCCATCCTCGAACAGCGCCGGCAGGCGGCTGGCATCGCCGAACATTGCCGACTGCGGGAAACTGAACCCTTCGGGATCCTTCAGTGGCCCGTGAACGAAGTACAAGAGCAGGTTCAAGGCGATGTAATTGAGCATGATGGTGGTGAGGATTTCGTTGGCATTGAAGTGCGTGCGCAGCCAGGCCGCGAGTGCCCCCCATAGCGCACCGGCCAGCGTGCCGGCGAGCAACACCCAGACCAGCGCCCAGCGGCTTTCCCACTCGATGAGGTGGATCGCCACGGCACTGCCGGCCAGGGCGCCGATCAGCAGCTGGCCTTCGGCGCCAATGTTCCAGATGCGGGCTTGGTAGGCCACAGCCAGGCCGAGGGCGCAGAGCAGGATCGGCAAGGCTTTGAGCAGCAGTTCCGAGAGGCCGTAAAGGTCGCTGATGGGTTCGATCAGCAACGTGTGAAAGGTCTGCAAGGGGGCATGCCCCTGGGCGCTGAACAGGATCGCCCCGCTGAGCAGGGTCAACAGGGCGGCAAGCAGGGGTGACACAACGAGCATGGCACGGGACTGCTGGGTACGGGGTTCGAGGGATAGCAACATGAGGGGGTCTCGTCAGGCGGCGTCTTGCGGGGCATCGAACTGGCCGGCCATCCAACCGCCGACCTCCACGGTATGGGCCTGCGCGGTGGTCTTGAGCGGCGACAGGCGGCCACTGCACAGCGCGCCGATGCGGTCGCTGATCTGGAACAACTCCTCCAGGTCTTCGGAAATCACCAGGATTGCTGCGCCGGCGTCGCGCAAGGCAATCAGCGCACGGTGAATCGCTGCGGCAGCTCCGACATCCACCCCCCAGGTCGGGTGGGCAGCGATCAGCAGCTTGGGAGCCTGCAGGATCTCGCGGCCGAGGATGAACTTCTGCAGGTTGCCCCCGGACAGGCTACGTGCCGTGGCCCGGGCATCCGGCGCTTTGACCGCGAAGCGCTGGATGATCTGCTCGGCCAGCGCGAACACCTTGCCTGAACGGATCAGGCCGCGGTTGACCAGGCCCTGCTGGAAAGCGGTGAGCAGGGCGTTGTCGGCCAGGCTCATGTCCGGCACCGCGCCATGCCCAAGGCGTTCGGCCGGTACGAAGGCCATCCCCAGGGCGCGGCGGGCGTCGGGGTAGAGGTGGGCCATCGGCCGGTTGTCGAGGGTGATGCGTTCGCGGTCGCTGGCGGGCAGGCGTGTTTCACCACTGAGCAGGGCCAGCAGTTCGTCCTGGCCGTTGCCGGCGACCCCCGCGATGCCTACGATCTCGCCGCTGCGTACTTCCAGGCGCAGGTGTTCGAAGGACGTGCCGAATGGGTCTTTGTTGCGCCAGGTCAGGTCGTCCACCCGCAAGCGTGGCAAGCCCCCGGCGCTTTTCGGGTAGCTTGCCTCCAGCCCTTCGGCATCGCCCACCATCATTCGCGCCAGTTGCAGATCGCTGCATTGCGCCGGGTCGCAAGCGCCGGAGACCCGCCCACCGCGCAACACGGTGGCGCCATGGCACAGGGCACGCACTTCGTTGAGCTTGTGGCTGATGAACAGGATGCTGCAGCCCTCTGCGGCGAGTGTGCGCAGGGTGACGAACAGTTCGTCGACCTCTTGCGGGGTAAGTACCGAAGTGGGTTCGTCGAGGATCAGCAGCTTGATCGGCTGCATCAGGCAACGCACGATTTCCACGCGCTGGCGTTCACCGATCGACAGGCTGTGCACCAGGCGCTCAGGTTCCAGGCCCATGCCGTAGCGTTGGGACACTTCGCGGATGCGCGGCGCCAATTGCTTTGGCGTACCGGCATCGCGGCCAAGCGCCAAGGCAATGTTTTGCGCGACGCTCAGGGTTTCGAACAGGGAAAAGTGCTGGAACACCATGCCGATGCCCAACGCGCGGGCGCGGGCAGGGTCGCGCATGTGCACGGGCTGCCCCTCCCATAGCAGCTGGCCGGCATCCGGCGCCGTGACGCCGTAGATGATCTTCATCAGGGTGCTCTTGCCCGCGCCGTTCTCGCCGAGCAGGGCATGGATTTCACCGGGCGCGATGCGCAGGTCGATGCGGTCGTTGGCCAAGGTGCCCGGGTATCGCTTGGTAATGGCACGCAGCTCGAGGCGCAATTGCGAGGGGGATGTGGACATGGGACTGCTCGGGGTCAGGGTGATGAGCAGTTGCACAGCAAAAACATGGCCAATTGGTCAGATTATTGTTCAAGGGCTTGTGTTAGAGGGGCTGCAGGGCGGGAAGGGCGCACGCTTGGTGAGTGGTCTAGCAGCGGTATGTGTGGTTTTGGGGCGCCAAGGTGCCAAATTGGGGCGCTGGGAGCAGGGGCTTGGGCGGAGCGCCAAAATAGTAGGGTAGTGACGTCTTTAAGGGTGTGTTGTCGCCTTGAAAGTCCGGGTGACTGGGCTGGCCCGATCGCCGGCAAGCCGGGCTCCCACAGGTTCACCGGGGGCCTGAGGGGCGTGTGCAACCTCAGGGGCAGTGCTGGAGTGGAGAGCGTGGGGGGCGGCGACTGTTCAGCATTCAGTGCTTCTAAAATCCATGCGAATAGCAATGCTTGGCCGCCTTGATGTACGTCTTGTTCTGCCAGTTGAGGTGGATGACCCCATGGCGGCCCATCAACCCCCCATGAGTTCAGCTTATTTATGTGGGCACGAATGACGAGTCAATCGGCTGGCAGACAATTCGCCACATCCCGCGTACGCCTTCTTCGACCCAAGTGCCTTCCAGCACATTCGAGCCCTCGAAGCGGTGTAGCGTTGCTCTGCCGTCGAAGCCTTCTGCTTGCAGTTCGTAATGCCCTGGGCCTTTTGCCTGGCCTCGGTATTGCCAGGTCTGGCCCGCGTCGTCATAGGAGACGGTAATAAAACCATTGTCGATAGTAACCTTGCAGGGTTGATCGAACGATGCGGCACTGCTGGGGCGGAAGGTGTCCATTTTGGCGTACATGTTGGCGTCCATATAAGATATCAGGAGTGGTTCAGGGCAGCAGCCAAGTGCTGTTTGGGATGGTTGAGCGGATGCCGACTGCCTGGCACTGCTCCAGAATCGGCAGAATGTAGGTGATGTTGGTACGGCCCGGCTTGCCTTCTGCTCTGTAACGAGCTGCCTGGCAAAGTGGGCCGGCTTTTTCGTACGTATGGTTGGAGCTGATTTCCACAGCTTGTGCTTGGCCGAAATGATTGTTACCGGCGAGGTAGTCCAACGTTTGCTGGAAAGCTGCTCGAGTCAGCGCCAACTGCGAGTCTTCCGATCCGGTCTCAATCACAACGCGATTTGCATCAACGGTCGTGATACGGAAACGGGCGCTACGCGACGGTGTTTGCAGTTCCTTGCCTTGCAGGCGGCTGATCAATGCCCAGAGCGTGTCGTCGACTGGAATGATTTGCTGCCTGGGATAATTCCTTCGTTGCTGAACGGACGCTAGCTTTAACCTGAATCGACTCATGGAATCTTGATACCCAACGCATTCAGCGATGGCGTATCCATCCGGCCATTCACGGTCAGCCCACTGTCCATCTGAAAGGCCATCAACGCACCACGTGTCGCCTTGCCCATTACCCCATCAATGGTGCCTTGATAATACTGGCGCACCATCAGCGCGGTCTGCACACGGGTGACCAGGTTGCTTTTCTGCTCATTGGTCGCGCGACTCTTTGAAGTGCTCGAACTTGTCCCGCTGGTAGTGCCAGACGACTGATAAAGGCTGTTGCTGCTTGAGGTGCTGCTCGAAGCACTCGGCGCGCTGTAGCTTCGGGTATTGTTAGCGGGTGGGCTGTAGTAGCGAGGTGCGCTATAGCCACTCGAGCCGCTGTAGTGAGAACTGTGCGAGCTGTGGGACCGGTGTGAACTGTGCGAGCGATGTGCCGCATAGATGTTGACGGTGTCTGGCGCATTGAGCGTATCGGCAAATACTGGGGGCTGTAGCTTGTCGTTGGGTTGCCAGTTCGCATCGGCGAGCGACAGATGGCCGGCCTGTGCCAGGGTGGTACCTGCCATTGGCAGCAAGCTGATCCCACTGATCAGGACTTTCCAGCGGTCGAGCAGTTTCACTGTGCACTCCTTGCATAGGCGCTAAAGGCCTCGGTCGATAGTAGTTGTACGCCGCGGCTCTGCCAGCGGTCGGTGTGGGATTTGAAGAAGCCAGAGCAATGTTTGACGGCAGCGCATTGCTGGCAGGTATCGATGAACAGGTTTTTCCAGTCCGAGATGCTCTGGCGGGCGAAACGCGAGAGGTGGGCGGGGATCAGGCACAGGGGCAAGTTGTAGATCGACACCGGCACTGCGCGGTTGAACAGGAAATACACGGCCTGGCTCAACGACTCCTGATAGTCCAGCGGGTCAATCCACAGTTCTTCGTAGTTCTTCCTGGCCAAGCCGGTACTTTCGATACCCATCAGCGCAACATGCCGCACGAAGGGCAGGTTTCTGAATACATAGTGGGCGAGCTCTGGCAAGCGTGGTGTGGTCAGACGATTGAGCACAACGCGAATTTCGATGATCTGGTGGGCGCGCGCCAGGTTGTAGAGACCTTGCAGGGTTTCGCTGAACGCGCCTGGAGCCTGCACCACATGGTCATGGTCTTCGGCATTGTCGGCATACAGCGGGATGCCCCAGCTCAACTGAGGGTGGCCGATGGCAGAGAGCGCTGCGATCCAGCTCGGGTCCTGGAACAGACGCCCGTTGCTGAGCACATGAATGGATTTCCGCGGCAAAACGGCTTTGCACTTGGCCAGGATTTCGAGCAGGCCGTCGCGATAAAGCGTTGGTTCTCCGCCGCTGATTCCCAGATTTTCCTCGCCCGGGTCCATCAGGTCGATCAGCCGTAGGTTCTCCTCGATGTGCCAACGATCATCGATATCTTTGGGCGGCTGCGAGCACATCAGACAGAGGCTGTTGCAACGATCGGTCATGAACAGCAAGTTGCTGTCTGAGCCTCGTCGATAGAGCACTCGCACCAAAGCGTTGCCTGGTGTAATGGCAATGACATCGCCGGGCTGCACGACCCCTGCATCTTTGGGGGTGTGCAGGTGTGGCCGCGCGCTGCCGAAGTCGCCGAGCAATGGCTCCGGGATCAGGAAACCACCGACTGGTAATGAGAGCAGATGCGGGCTCTGTAGCCGTTCTTCGTTTGGCAGCCAAAGCAGCAGGTCATCGAACTCAGCGCTTCCGGCACAAACAGCCAGGCCTTGTTCGATGAACTCATCCAGAGTGATGACCTTTAGCAGTTTCGGCTCATTCAGGTGATGAATTTCGAAGTGGGTATCTTTGCGCAGCATCGCCATCAGCCCCTGTAACCCGGGAACCGGACATCGTTGTAAGAGCGCCTGTTCAACCAAGACAGCAGCACCCTTTGCACGTTGTCATCGCCAGTGTAAAGCAGGCCGAAAAGATGCTTCAGCAGCCCCATGTTCTTCTTGCAGAAGCGGCTGAACACTCGGTGTCCGATTGGGTCAGCTTGGCGGGCATAGTGTTCGATGGGGTCAGCACCACAGTACGGGACAAGTGCGCAGTCGGAGCAGCCCGGCAGCGCTTCTGCTACACCACTGGCGAGCAGCGCATTCATAACGGGCGATGCGAGTAATTCAGACAAGGGTTGCTGCACGGTGCCGAGCTTCAAGCCGTCTTCACCCATCTCCAGCAACATTCGAGCTTCGTCCGAGGGATAGACGTAACCGTCATAGTTGTAAACCAGCGCCGCAGTGCCTGCGCCAGCAGGGGAGCGCAGGTCTACATAGCCGGAGGAGAAGGGTGTCAGGATATTCTTCAGCAACAGGCTCGTATAACTCTCTGAGAGGTATACGCCCTGTTGGTTGATATGCAGTAAATAGGCCAGTGCCTTCTTGTAGAAGGCCAGGTATCGCTCAATAGGATAATCAAGTCGATGGGCACTCTTGGTGGCAAACCCATAAGGGCTCAGAGGCCGAAGCGAAATGCTGGAGAAGCCCTGGTTAACATACTCATCGATGATCGCCTCAGGTTGTTCGAGGCTTCTTGAAGTCAGCGTGGTCAACGCGGAAACTGCATCATGACCAAGGCGCTCACGGACCCACTGGATGCCTTTTGCAGTGCGTTCGTAGGAGTCTCGTGACGGGGTAGGGCGGTTGGCATTGTGCAAGGGCGCCGGCCCATCGAGCGAGGTCGAAAACTGGATGCGATTTTGTTCTGCGAAGTCGAGTATTTCCTCCGTCAGGTGGTGCAGCGTGGTAGTGATGACGAACTGGATATCCCGTTGTTCGACCACATTCCGTTCAACGACCCATTCGACGATCTGGCGGACGCGCTCGAAGGCCAGAAGCGGCTCGCCACCCTGAAACTCGACAGTCAGGGCGGGAGCGTTCGATTCGAACAGCCGATCGACCGCGGCCCGTGCATCCGCTTCCGACATGTCGTGGCCGGATCCTCCCAAAGGGGCCCGCGACACCTGGCAGTACTGGCAAGTGTGGTTACAGCGCAATGTGACCACGAACAAATGCAGTGCAGGGCCCTGGAAGAGGAAGTCCTTGCGGCTGCGATACTGCGCGGCCATTTCCGGCAACGGGTCATGGCGGCCTGGTTCGTAAATGAAGTGGCGGGCCAGCAGGTCCTTGTAATAAGGCGTACCTGCTTGAACGTCAAAGTAACTGAGGGCTCGTAATTGAGCCTCGTTCACGTGCATATACTCACCGGTATCGGAGGTGAGTAGGATGTCACGGTCATGTCCCATGTTCATGCGCATGAATCGAAAAGGCAGCAAGCGATAGTGCTTGGCGTCTGTCGCAATCAGTGTCACTGCGAAACCCCACAGCCAGCGAGCGCGGCTCGGGCCAGGACTTCACGCAACCCTGCTGTTTCGCGGTTGATATGGTCGCGTAGGGCGAAGTCGTTTAGATGCTGGAGGATCAGCGACTGAGCCTGCTCTGGGGAAAGCGTTAGCGTTGCTTCGGTGGGGTGGGCCGTGAGGCTCATCTGATTGGTTTCAATACCGACCTGGATCGCGACAGTGTCGGCCAGGGAATAAGCGGCGCGTTGCACAACGCTGAGCGGGTAGGCTGCGCTGTCGAGTTTCAGCGTGACAGGCCATGTCATCGGAACCGCTCCTTCAAGTCCGTTGGGAACGTGTGGATTTTGCAAGTTGCAGAGGCATTATGCCATCAAAATTTTTTACATTTGCACACATTTGATCAGCGTGGTGGGGGGGCGCTCACTACGACTCGGCCTTCGATTGCGGGCTTGGGCTGAAGGCTCATATCTCAGTGAGTCTAACCATCCATTTCAGTAGCCGCTTAGCCTCAGCCTGAAGGCAGCCTTCTCAAACCATGCTCTAGAATTTGCCCGCAATAGGCCAATCCACTGGAAGCCAATGGCACTCCGTGGCTCAGGAAAAGGCAGAAATGATCAGATAATCAGCCTCCCCAAGACCCCTAAAGACTATCCGGATCCCCAAAGAACATCTGAATCCGCGACCTCAACCAGCGCTCCGCCGGGTCATTGTCCTGCGCCCCTCGCCAAGCCATGTGCAGCTCGAAGCTGCGCACCGTTATCGGCAGGTCTTCAGCCCGCAAGCCGCCCGCAGCCGTGAGTGCATCAGCGGTGTAATCGGGCACCGTGGCAACGATATCGGTCCCGGCCAGCAGGCTGCCCAGGCCGTTGAATTGCGGCACGGCCAGGACCACATGGCGCTTGCGGCCGATCTCTTCCAGCGCTTCGTCGATGAAACCGGACAGGTCGCCTGCGAACGACACCAGTGCATGGGGCCGTGCGCAGAAGTCATCGAGGGTGATGCTGCCGGGTACGCTGTCGGCGCGCAGCAGCTTGGGCATGCTGCGGCGCAGCACCTTGCGCTTGGCGTTGGCGGGCAGTTCGCTGGTGTAGCTCACCCCCACCGAGATTTCACCGGAGGCCAGCAGGGTAGGCATGAGCAGGTAATTGACCCGGCGCACCACCAGCACGATACCGGGCGCTTCGGCGCGGATGCGCTTGAGCAACTGCGGCAGCAGGGCGAATTCGGCGTCGTCCGACAGGCCGATGCGGAACACCGCGTTGCTGGTGGCCGGGTCGAATTCGGCGGCGCGGCTGACGGCGGTGGAGATGGAATCCAGCGCCGGCGACAGCAGGGCAAAGATTTCATGTGCCCGTGCTGAAGGCTCCATGCTGCGGCCGGTGCGCACGAACAGCGGATCGTCGAACAGGTTGCGCAGGCGCGACAGCGCCGCGCTGATCGCCGGCTGGCCGAGGAACAGCTTCTCGGCGGCACGGGTCACGCTACGCTCGTGCATCAGCGTTTCGAACACGATCAGCAGGTTGAGGTCTACACGACGCAGGTCGTTTCGATTCATCGGTGCGCTTCGCCTAAAGTGGGGCAGGGGTGAATCTTAAGGCCAAAGGCTGTTAACCTGCACCGATTTGTGGGGGGCCATGCACAGAAATGTGAGGTGCCCAATCGATGACAGGCATGTCGACTATTAATAGCCACTGATGGTCTAACGGCAAAAGCCCGGATAAAGTCCGTGGTAATACGAGATTCACAAAGGCGAGGTATGCGATGTCCCGCATGATCCGGTTCCACAAGTTCGGCGCTGCCGAAGTGCTCCGCTGCGAGGAGCAGGCCGAACCGTCAGCTGCTGTCGGCGAGGTGCAGATCCGCGTCGAGGCCATTGGCGTGAGCTGGTACGACGTGCTCTGGCGGCAGAACCTGGCGCCATCCCAGGCCCGTCTGCCTGCGGGGATCGGCCATGAAATGGCCGGCGTGGTGACTGCGGTGGGTGAAGGTGTCGATGACATTGCAGTGGGCGACCGGGTGGCCAGCTTCCCGGCGACCAGCGCCAATGACCACCCGGTGTATGGGGATGTGATCGTCCTGCCGCGCACGGCGATTACCCGTTACCCGGATATCCTCACACCGATCGAGGCCAGCGTGCATTACACGCCGCTGCTGATCGCCTACTTCGCCTACGTCGACCTGGCCAGGGCCAAGGCCGGGCAGACCGCGCTGGTCACCGATGCCAGCCACTGCGCAGGGCCCGCCTTCGTGCAGTTGGGCAAGGCCCTGGGCCTCAAGGTGTTCGCTGCCACCAAGGAGCCGGAGCAGCGCGAGTACCTGCTGGGCCTGGGGGCTGACAAGGTGATCGTCACCGAAGAGCAGGACTTGCTCATGCAAGTGGGCAAGTACACCGATGGGCGCGGTGTGGATATGGTCCTTGATGGCATGGGCGGCCCACAGATGTCGCTCCTGGGCGACGTGCTCGCGCCACGCGGCAGCCTGGTGCTGTATGGCCTGCAGGGGGGTAACCAGACACCGTTCCCGGCCTGTGCGGCGTTCCAGAAGAACATTCAGTTCTACGTTCACTGTATCGGTAACTTCACCGGCAAGCCGGAATTGGGCATTAGCCAGGACCAGGTTGCGTTGCAGCGCGCCCTGCGTGATATCAACCAGTTCACGGCTGACCAGTTGCTGACACCGCAGATCATCAAGGTGTATCCGTTTGATCAGGTGGTTGAAGCGCACCGGTACATGGATGAGTGCCCTTGTGGCGGCAGAGTGGTGCTGGACCTGGGCGTGGCGTGACAGGCGTTGGATGTACAAGAAAACCCGGGCTTGGCTCGGGTTTTTTTTTGCAGGTTCACCGCTCGTTCATGATGCGACCGGGCGAATGCCTTGACCGCAACGCCATTAAACCCAGGGCGTGTAGTTCAAGTACCTTACCTCCGGCTATCCGTGAATAGCCTATTGTTTGGGATTATTCCTACAACTAACTAGTTCCCATCCTACATAAACTGCTGTTCCCACTTCGTGCGCCCGCACGACCCTTGAACATTCTTTGTCTTTGAAATTCCCCGGCCTCTGGCGCACAGTGACTTGTCATTCGGCTGAATGGTTTTTTTACCGGCATCTGTATCTTTTAATCGTTGAGCAACGCTTGATAATGGCGTAATGATGCTTTACGCAAGGAGCGTGCAATGGAGAAGAACACCCCTGGCTATTGGTATTCTGGCGCAGCGCCGGGCTCACGCGGGGTTTCATTTTTATCAATGTCATGGCGACAGTAATTCGTCACTTCAGTTTCTCTTAAAGACTTGTAGGAAGTTTCTTCAGGCTTGATTCGCCGCTTATTCATTCATGCAAAAGTGCATCGTTGGCGGTGAAAAGAATGAAGTAGTGAGGTGACATGTGAGCAATATCCACGATCAAGCGATGCACCATATCTACCAGCAGGTGCTGGATCGCGTGCTGGGCCATATGTCCCAGGTCCAGCGCGCCTCTTTACAGCTGTTCATTCAGCGCCTGCTGGTAGCCGCAGGTGGCCCGGAATACATCGGTACCTTCAAGTTGCTCGTGCTGCTAGGCGCAGACTGCCATAGCGCCCGGCTGCTGGCGGTCTTGCGTGCGGCCCAGTTGAGCATCGCCCAGCGTGCACCTGTCACCTTTCAGTTGCAGGTGGTGGCTGTATGCCTGCCTGCGGCCAGCGGCGCGCTTCTTGAGCAACATGAGCGTGTGTTCAGTGCCTTGTTTCTGCATGACGATCCTCGTGTGCAGCTGCAGATGCTCGAAGCCGGGCAGTTGGTGTCGTTCACCCGAAGGCCCTATCTGGAGGTCGCACCCTGGGCGCTGGCGCGCGATGCCCTGCTTGTGTTCGGCCATCTTGTCGATGCCCGGCCTGAAGCACTTTTGGGCAGCCGCACGCACCTGGAGCTCGGCGCAGCGCTGTGGCTGGCGCTTGAAGGCCAGCCGGCAGTCGATGCAATGGTAACCGCCATGCCTGCGCGGCAGCGGCTGCGTTACCTGGCATGGGCGCGCAGGGGCCTGCGCCAGTCGGGTGACGGGGAGACGGCAAACCTGCATCAATGCATGGCGACGCTTGCCGAGCGGTTGAGCCAGTTGCACAACACTGCCGGCACCTCACTTGGCGAGCCCGAAAAGCCGGGCACCGGGCGCTGCTCGGAGTTTCCGATCAGGTTGATTACCATCGACGACCTGATGCCCCAGCTGCTGAGTGGCGATGAGCTGGACTCGATGATGGAATGCCGCTTCGAAGCGGTGCACAAGGCCATGCCCCTGGCGAGTTTTCTTGACCCGCTGGCCTTGGCCCAGTTGCATGAATTGCTGTCGCGCTGCAATGCGCCTGTGCAGGCGGGCCTGGCGCAGCGTCTGCAATGCGATAGGGCGCCAGCATCGCAGCACAGTCGTTTTGCCAAGGCCTATGGCCTTGAGCGAACTCAGCTGGTTTGCATGCTGCACAGCCCGTTCGCCAACAAGGGGCGCGGGCTGGAGCGCTTTCTGCAATGCTGCCACGCCGATATGTTGGTGGCTCTGCCTTATCTGCACCGCGTCATGCAGGGCAAGCCGTGTCCCGACCCTGTCAAGGATTGGTTGGTGAACACCAGTGGTTTGTCCCTCGCCCAACTGCGGGCCATTTACGAAGGGCGTTTGAATCAAAGCACCTGGGCCTTGCTGGCCAACCTGGCGCGACGTGATGTGCATCTGGGGCTACTGGCCTGCCGGCCCGCTGCTGCTTCGATTGTCTGCGGGGGCTTACCTGATGGGGCGTGAATTCGCCTACCAGACGGTGTATCGATATCTGGAAGCGCTGATCGATGAGGCCGCGCGGGGAGGGCAGCGCCGTTTGCCCTCACTGCGCGCCCTTTCGCGGCACCTGCGCGTTTCATTGGCCACTGTGCAAACGGCCTACGGGTTGCTGGAACATGAAGGGCGGGTGCTGTCGGTACCTAAGTCCGGGTACTTCGTGCCCGCGGGAGTCATTACTGGCGTAGCGGCCACTGCCGAGTCGGACCAGGCCGTGCTGGCGCATCCGGCGATGGAGCGTGTCTTGTTCGCTCACGAACGACGGCTGGCGCGACAGCGGGCCTGTTCATCCTCCGCCGCCCAGAGTTCGGGAGAAGTACGCCTGCGGCACATACTGGCCGAACGTTATACCCGAGCGTCCCGGCAATCCTGGCGTGCTGAGGATGTGCACCTGGGGCCCGACGTGCAGGCTTTGCTGGAAACGCTGTTGGAAGCATTGGCGTTGCATGGCAGCACGGTGCTGGTCGCATCGCCGTGTTGCTGGCGTTTGCTGAGGGTGTTGCAGCGCTTTGGTCTGCACGTGCTGGAGATGCCCGTGGACAACCACGGCAGCCCCGACCTCGGCAGCCTGGCGCGCCTGCTGGGGCGTGAGTCGGTACGCATGATGGTCATACCGTCTTGCCTTGGCATGCCCACAGGGCGGTTGATGTCACAGCAGGTCCAGCGGCAGATTGCCCACTTGCTGGCCGCGCATCCCGTGTGGCTGCTGGAGAACGATCTGGACAGCGAGTACTGTTTCGATGCACCGCCTGTGGCACGTTTGCGTGACTGGGTCGACCAACGTTGGCTGTTGGTACTGGGGTCGCTGCAGGCGTTGGTCGGTGCCGAGGCGCCCTATGCGTATGTGCTGGGCCGGCATGGCACCCTTGCCGAACGGTTTTCCCGGCGGGCGTTCCAGCTGCCGCCTGTGCGTCAGCAGGCATTGGCGCAGATGCTCGGCAATGGCGAGGTCGACGGACAGTTGAGCCGGCGTCGGCTGGAGCTGCGCAAGCGTATGGAGCATTTATGCCATCAACTCACTGTTTGCCTGGGCGGGCAAGTGGCCTTCGACATGCCTGACGGAGGATATGTCCTGTGGGTGCGCATGCTTGAGCCAATCGCCCTCGAGCGCATCGCGGCAGCATTGTCTGGCCCGGCCTTGCAAGTCCTGGCAGGTGGGCGGTTCAGTTTGCAGGGGCGTTATCAGCACTACCTGGCTTTCACCTGGGCAGGCGACCGGCCAGAAGCGCTTAGCGAGGAGCTTCGCCGGTTGAAGCAGCTGTTGCTACCGCGTCGCGGGCGCCAGGCTGACAGCAAAAGCTGATCGCCTGCCCTGGCAGGTCACGTATCATGGCGCCCTGTTCGTTCACACTCAGGAGCATCTGCATGGGCACCCCACATTTCCGTCAACCTGTTCCACAGGATGCCGAACGCTGCTACGAGATCGAAATCGGCGCGTACGAGGGCGATGAGGCCGCGACCCTCGAAAAGATCCGCACCCGCATCGCGCAGTACCCAGAGGGTTTTCTCCTGCTTGAGGTCGACGGCCTTGTCGTTGGCTTCATCAACAGCGGCTGCGCCCACGACGTGGTGATGTCCGATGAGGCCTTCAAGGAGCTGGTAGGCCACGACCCGGCGGCCGCCAACGTGGTGATCATGTCCGTTGTGGTGGATCCGGCTCATCAGGGCAAAGGCTACGCGAAGCTGCTGATGGACACCTTCGTGCAGCAAATGACCGCGCTGCACAAGCGCACCATCCACCTGATGTGCAAGCAGCAACATGTCGAGCTGTACCGCAAGATGGGGTATCACTATGTGAAGCCATCGCCCTCGGACCACGGCGGCATGGCCTGGCATGAGATGGTCATGACGCTCTGAGGTGGCCCACGCACCATTCGTCGGGCGCTGGCCGACCTGACCCACGGGGCTTGCCAGCAAGCGTTATCTGTATGTATAAACAGTGTCCGTTCCTGCTGCCCGACCCGCCCTGTGATCGCTCATTCCGTCGACGACCCGCTCTACTACCTGCATAACTTCCGCCAGGTACTGCTGTGGGTCGAACACCGTTATGCCGACCTGCTCGATACCCAGGAGCTGGCGTTCATCCAGGCTTTTGCCAGGCTCGAGGAGCCAGCCCAGGCCCTGCTTGTGCGCATGGTGATGCGCAAGGGCGAGCTGTTTCGCAGCGACCGGCTGGATTATGCCGAAATCGGCGATTCGTCTGTGGCCTTGCAGCCCCTGCAGGCGCTGGGCTGGGTGCGCGAACCCGAACAGTTGAGCCTGGAGCAATTGTTCGCCTTGCTGCGCAAGGAAGAGCTGGCCAGCGGTTTTGCCGGCCTGCTGAGCCGACCGCGTGCGGCAAAAAGCGATCTGCTGGCGCAACTGCAAGCCTTGGCGCTGGCGCCCAGGCCACTGTCCGACTGGTTCGACAGTGCACCGGTGCGCATCGTCCAGTGGTGCCTGCAGCCGCTGTGCGATCGCATGCGTCTGCTGTTCTTCGGCAACCTGTACCAGGACTGGTCTGATTTTGTCCTGGCCGACCTGGGCGTGCTGCGTTTCGAGCACGTGCCATTCAGCCCCGGCTCGCGGGCCTTGCAGCAGCGCAGCGACGTCGACCTGGCCATGGCCTTGCACCAGTGCGCCGAGCGCTTGGAGCTGGGTGAGGCGCCTGCGTCGATCCTTGAGGCATTGGTGGGCTGGGGCAGCGACAACCCGTGGCTGGCCCGGCGTCACGCGCGCTTGCTGTTTGCCCTGGGCCAGCAGTGCGAGCGCCTTGGCGACTGGGAGCTGGCACTGACGGTGTATGCCCAGAGCAGCCATGCCCAAGCGCGCATCCGCCAGGTGCGCGTGCTGGAGCGCAGCGAGCGCTGGCAAGACGCGCATGCCCTGGCATTGCAGCTGGCTCAAGCGCCTGCCAATGCCCTGGAAGTGCAGGCGCTACAGCGCATGGTGCCGCGCCTGGTGCGCAAGCTGGGCGGGCCGGCGCAGCGCCGTCGACGTGTTACACCCGCGCCGGTGATCGAGCTCGAACTGCCGCGCGAACAGGCTGCGTTGGGTGTCGAGGAGGCGGTTCGCCAGCACCTGGCGCAAGCAGGCGGGCAGGTTCACTACGTCGAGAACACGCTGCTCACCAGCCTGTTCGGGTTGTTGTGCTGGGATGCGATCTTTGCCCCGATTCCCGGCGCGTTCTTCAACCCCTTTCAGGCTGCACCGCAAGACCTGCATGACTGCGACTTCCAACTGCGCCGCGCCGCTCAGTTCGATGCGTGCCTGGGCCGGCTCGACGACGGCTCGCATCAGCAGGCCATCCTCGACTGCTATGCCGCCAAGCAAGGGCTGCAATCGCCGTTCGTGTTCTGGCAGATGCTCAGCCATGCTTTGCTCGTACAGGCATTGGCTTGCCTCCCGGCGGAGCACCTCAAGCAGTGTTTCCTGCGCTTGCTGCAGGACATCCGCAACAACCGTACCGGCATGCCTGACCTGATCCAGTTCTGGCCGGAGCAGGGGCGTTACCGCATGGTCGAGGTCAAAGGGCCTGGCGACCGCCTGCAGGACAACCAGTTGCGCTGGCTGGAATTCTGCGCCGAACACGGCCTGCCGGTCGCGGTCTGCCATGTGCGCTGGAGCGAAGAGCCATGAACTACCGCGTGGCGGTGCGGGCTTTGTGTGAGTTCACTGCCAAGGCCGGTGATCTCGACCTGCGCTTCACACCGTCGCCCACTGCCCAGGAGGGCATGGAGGGCCATCGCCGGGTCGTGGCCAGGCGGGCCGCCGGCTATGAGGCGGAGGTCGCACTCGAAGGTGCGTATCAAGGCTTGCAGGTGCGCGGCCGCGCCGACGGTTATGACCCCGCCGCAAACCGGCTTGAAGAGATCAAGACCTACCGTGGTGACCTGGCCCGGCAACCGGCCAATCATCGCCAACTGCACTGGGCCCAGGCCAAGGTCTATGCCTGGTTGCTGTGCCAGGCACGGCAGCTGCCCGCCATCGAGGTGGCGCTGGTTTACCTGAACGTGGACAACGACGGCCAGACCTTGATCAGCGAGCATTACCGCGCCGCCGAGCTGCACGCTTTTTTCGAAACCCAATGCCAGTGCTTTCTGGCCTGGGCCCAGGCGCAAACGCAGCGCCTGGCCGAGCGTGACCGCGGCCTGCAGAGCCTGGGCTTTCCTTACCCGCAGTTTCGCCAAGGCCAGCGGCAACTGGCCGAAACCCTGTACAAGGCGGTCAGCACCGGGCGCTGCCTGATGGCCCAGGCCAGCACCGGTATCGGCAAGACCCTCGGCACGCTGTTCCCGTTGCTCAAGGCCATGGTGCCGCAACAACTCGACAAAGTGTTTTTCCTCACCGCCAAGACCCCTGGCCGCGCCCTGGCGCTGGATGCCCTGCAACAGATCACCCAGGCTACGCCGCAGCCTGCGCTGCGTACACTGGAGCTGATCGCCCGGGACAAGGCCTGCGAGCACCCCGACAAGGCCTGCCATGGCGAGGCCTGCCCATTGGCCAGAGGCTTCTACGACCGCCTGCCGGCGGCGCGGGAGGCTGCAGCCCGGTTGCCGTTGCTGGACCGCGCAAACCTGCGCGAAGTGGCCCTGGAACATCAGGTTTGCCCTTACTATCTGGGGCAGGAAATGGCGCGCTGGGTCGATGTCCTGGTGGCCGACTACAACTATTATTTCGACGCTCACGCCCTGTTGTTTGGCCTGACCCAGGCCAACCAATGGCGCGTAGCGGTGCTGGTCGACGAGGCGCATAACCTGGTGGAGCGTGGCCGTGGCATGTACAGCGCCAGCCTCGACCAGGGGCAGTTGCTGGCGTTGCGTCAGCGCAAACCGCCAGGGCTGGTCAGCGCGCTGGACCGCTTGAACCGCCAATGGAATGCCATGTACAAGGCGCAGCGAGCGCCTTATCTGGCCACCGAGCAGTTGCCGGACGCCTTTGTGCGTGCGCTGCAGCAGTGCATCGGGCTGATCCAGGAGCGGTTGAACGAGTCGCCCGTGGACGTGGATGCACACATCCTGCAGTTCTATTTCCAGGCGCTGCAGTTCAGCCGGGTCGCCGAGCTGTTCGATGAGCATTTTCTGTTCGACGTGAGTCTGCGCGCTGGCCCGCGCCAGCGACGCCTGGCCACCTTGTGCCTGCGCAACGTAACGCCCGCCAAACTGCTCGGCCCGCGCATGCAGGCTGCGCGCAGTGTGACGTTGTTCTCGGCCACGCTCAGCCCGCGGCATTTCTACACTGACCTGCTCGGCATGCCAGCGGATACAGCATGGCTTGAAGTGGCCGCACCGTTTCGCGCCGAGCAGCTCGAAGTGCGCATCGCCAGTCAGGTCTCTACCCGTTATCACGAACGTCAGGCCTCGCTGGCACCGATCGTTGCGCTGATCGCCGAGCAGTACCAGCGCCAGCCCGGCAACTACCTGGCGTTCTTCAGCAGTTTCGAATACCTGCAGCAGGTGCATGCGCTGCTGGCCGAGCGACACCCGGCGATTTCGGCCTGGGCTCAGGCACCAGGCATGGACGAAGCCGCACGCCAGGACTTCCTCGCGCGCTTTGCCGCAGACGGCCAGGGTGTCGGCTTTGCCGTGCTGGGCGGTGCCTTTGGCGAAGGTGTCGACCTGCCGGGTAGCCGGCTGATCGGTGCCTTCGTCGCCACCCTCGGTTTACCCCAGGTCAACCCGATCAACGAACAGTTCAAGCAGCGTCTGGGGCGTCAGTTCGGCGCTGGCTTCGACTACGTCTACCTGTACCCCGGGGTGCGCAAGGTGATCCAGGCTGCGGGCCGGGTCATTCGCGGCGATCAGGACCGCGGTGTACTGGTGTTGATCGACCAGCGCTTCGTCGAGCCGCGCGTGCAGCACATGTTCCCTGGCTGGTGGCAGATAACCCGCGAATAATCCTCGGCAAGGCCTTCGCACCTCGTTGCAACTCCCAGTACACTGCGTGTTCCAACCCCAACATCCGTTGAACTCGAGGTTTCTGCATGACGCTCAGTCCTTTGGCAGGCAAGCCGGCTCCGGCCAGCGTGCTGGTCGATATCCCCCGCCTGCTCACCGCTTATTACACCGGCCGCCCCGACGCTGCCGTAGCGGCCCAGCGCGTGGCCTTCGGCACCTCGGGCCACCGGGGTAGCTCGTTCGACCTGAGCTTCAACGAAGACCACGTCCTGGCCATCACCCAGGCCATCTGCCTGTACCGCCAGGAAAAGGGCATCGACGGCCCATTGTTCATCGGTGCCGATACCCACGCATTGTCCGCGCCGGCAGCCGCCAGTGCCCTGCAAGTGCTGGCCGCCAACGGCGTGCAGGTGATGCTGTCCAAGGACGATGAATACACCCCGACGCCAGCGGTGTCCCACGCCATCCTGTGCTACAACCGCGGCCGCGATGGCGGGCTGGCCGATGGTATCGTCATCACCCCCTCGCACAACCCCCCGCAAAGCGGCGGCTTCAAATACAACCCGCCCAACGGTGGCCCGGCTGACAGCGATGTGACCAAGTGGGTCGAGGCCAAGGCCAACGAATTGCTGGCCGCAGGCCTGGCCGGCGTCAAGCGCATGGACCATGGGCAGGCCCTTCAGGCCCCGACCACCCAGCGCCACGACTATGTCAGCCATTACGTGGCCGACCTGGCGAACGTCATCGACTTCGACGTCATCCGCAGCGCCAATCTACGCCTGGGCGTTGACCCGCTGGGTGGGGCAGGGGTGCGCTACTGGTCGGCGATCGCCGAGCACTACAAGCTCAACCTGGAAGTGGTCAATACCGAGGTCGATCCGACCTTCCGCTTCATGACCGTGGACTGGGACGGGCAGATCCGCATGGACCCTTCCTCGCCGCACGCCATGCAAGGGCTGATCGGCCTGCGCGAGCGCTTCGATGTGGCCTTTGCCTGCGACCCGGACCACGACCGCCATGGCATCGTCACCGCCGATGGCCTGCTGCAGCCGAACAACTACCTGGCCGTGGCCATCGACTACCTGTACCGCCACCGCCCGCAGTGGCGCAACGATGCAGCCGTGGGCAAGACGGTCGTGTCCAGCGGCCTGATCGACCGCGTTACCGCGCGCCTGGGCCGTGAGTTGTATGAAGTGCCGGTGGGCTTCAAGTACTTTGCCCAGGGGCTGTTCGACGGCTCGTTGGGCTTTGGTGGCGAAGAAAGCGCCGGCGCTTCCTTCCTGCGCATGGACGGCACGGTCTGGGCTACCGACAAGGATGGCTTGATTCCGGCGCTGTTGGCCGCCGAGATGACTGCACGTACCGGGCGTAACCCGAGCCAGGCCTATGCCGACCTCACGGCGGCGCTGGGCACCCCGTTCGCTACCCGCGTGGAAGCCAAGGCCGACGCTCGGCAGAAGGCGTTGCTGAGCAAGTTGGCGCCGGAGCAGGTCAAGTCGACCGAACTGGCCGGGGAACCCATCGAGCAGATCCTCAGCCACGCGCCAGGCAATGGCCAGGCCATCGGTGGCCTGAAGGTGATGACCGCCAACGGCTGGTTTGCCGCGCGGCCATCCGGCACCGAGGACATCTACAAGATCTACGCCGAGAGCTTCATCGATCAGGCGCACCTGCAACGCCTGGTGGCCGAGGCGCAGCAACTGGTTGATGCCGCGATCGCCTGATTGAGCTGTGAAGCAGGGCCGCAGCGCGGCCCTGCTTGTTCAAGCCACATCGACCAGCACGATCTCACTGTCCTCGATGGCGGTCACTCGCAGCACTTCTTCCTGCTCGATCGCAACCCCATCGCGGCCCTTGGCCCGCAGCCCATTGACCTCGACCAGGCCTTTGGCCGGCACCAGATACCCTCTGCGCCCGGTGTCAAAGCGATACTCGGCCGTTTCGCCTGCCCGCAGGGTTGCCGCCACCAGGCGCGCATCGGTGCGGATTTGCAGGCTTTCCTCATCGCCCGCACGGCCGCTGGCCAGGGTCACGAAGCCTTCTGCGCGCTCGCCTTTGGGGAATGGCCGAGTGCCCCAGGACGGCGCGTCGCCGACGCGTTCCGGCACGATCCAGATCTGGAAAATACGGGTATCGATGTCTTCCAGGTTGTACTCGCTGTGCACGATGCCTGTACCGGCGCTCATGACCTGGACATCGCCGGCTTCGGTGCGGCCTTTGTTGCCCAGGCTGTCCTGGTGAGTGATGGCGCCTTCACGCACATAGGTGATGATTTCCATGTCGCGGTGTGGGTGCGGTGGGAACCCGCTGCCGGCGGCGATCAGGTCATCGTTCCAGACTCGCAGGTTGCCCCAGTGCATGCGCGCCGGGTCGTGGTACTCGGCGAACGAGAAGTGGTGACGGGCATCGAGCCAGCCGTGGTTGGCATGGCCAAGGCCTTCGAAAGGTCGCAGTTGCAGCATGATCGTGCTCCTTGAATGGGTGGAATGGGGCCATGATGCTTGAAAGAAAGATCGAAAATAAGCGTAATTATCGGCTAATTATGATCGTTTAATTGGATAGATTTGGCCGATGTGATTTGTGCGGTTCATCGCCTAATCCACTGATCTGCAAGCATTCGCTGGCGATTTCTTGCCGATGCGGCGAACATGCACGCTGTTTCGATTTTCAACGGAGTGACCGTGGCCCACGAGCAACCCCAGGCCCCTGCCGACCTGACCCCGCCCGCACAATTGCCTTGGCTGCGCCGCCTGGCGGCACGGCTTTTGGGCCGTGGCCTGAGCCGCTTGCAGGCGCAACACCGTGACTCCTGGTTTCTGGGCCATGCCACCGGCCAGCGCAGCGGCCACGCTGATGGCGTACGCGAAGGTTTCGAGCGTGGGCGGGTGGAAGGTTATGAGGCGGGTCGCCAGGTCCTGGTGATTCGCGATTCGCGCCCTGAGAGCGCCGCAGTACCTGGCCGGGATGACCTGTTGTTCGACGACTGGCGCCTGCCGCTGACCACCGAGCTGAAAAAGCGCTTCAAGGCCGATGTAGCCCAGCGGTTGCCCGCTCAGGCGCAGCCCAGTGCCGCCCAGTGGAAGCTGATATTCAGCGACACGCCCTCCACCTGCGTGGTGGCTGGGGCAGGGGCCGGCAAGTCCACGTCGCTGGTGTTGCGCATCCTGCTGCTGCGCCATTACCTGGGCTACGAGCTGGACGCGATGACGGTCGTCACCTTCACCCGTGAGTCTCGCAAGGACTTCATCAAGCGCCTGGTGCAGGTGTTCTCGCTGTGGCAGCTGGACCTGCCGCCGGCGCGTGCCCGCGAGCTGGTACGCACCTTCCACTCCCGTATCCTGCCGCTGGTCCGCAGCCTGCCGGGCTTTGGTCAGGTGCGTGCATTCGAGACCCTGGGCAACGACATGCCAGCGGGGCGTGAGGCGGAGGCCGAGAGCAACCTGTTCGACCTGCGCCTGAACGACGCCCAGCGCCAGCAGCTCAATCTGTGCTATCGCGACCTGCTCACCGAAAGCCCGCGCTTTGCAGAAATCATCGCGACCCTGCGGCGTGAAGCCCTGCAGCTCAAACCGCTGGACCCGGACCACCCCGACGTGCAGAAACGCGTGCAGGTGACGCAGCTGGCTGCCCAGCGTGACGAAGAGCTGTGCGACGTGATCGAGGACCTGTGGTTCGCGGCGGGCGTGTGGCCGATCAAGGGTATCGAGCCGTGCCGTGAAACGGTCGACATCCGGGGCAGCCGGTTCCATGTGCATGGCCGCCTGGAAGGCCTGGATGCCTGGGTGGTGCTTGGGTTCGACCCGTCGGAAAGCGCACAGTACCAGCGCCCGGGTGCCAAGCTTGGCGTACGTGCCGAATGGGCGGTCAAGCGCACGTTGCTGCAGGCGTTCTGCGACCGGCCGCTGATCTGGCTGGACAACTATGCGATGGCCCGGCGCCTGGCCGCCTCGCTGGCAGGCGACGCGGTCGCGGGCCCCGGGTTCGAGTACAAGGTCAAGGGCGAACTGGCCCCGGCGCCATTGCTCGATGCCTTCGTCGGTGCTGCCAACTTCATCGAAAACCTCGGCCTTGAGGTCAGCACTGCGGTGGCGGCGATGCGTTTCCCCTCCGGTGACAGCGACGCATTGTTCTTCGAGGCGCTGGCACTGTACTGGAAGGCCCTCGAGTCGCACCTGCTCGACCAGTCGCCGCCGGTGATGAGCTACAACCGCATGTTCGCCCTGTTCGGTGAGAACAATCCGGAAAACCTGCACCTGTTGCCCGACCCGTTGCTCAGGCCCTTGGCGCATCTGATGATCGACGAGTTCCAGGACGTTTCGCCGCAGATCGTCAGCTGGCTGCGTGCCAGCCTGGCGGAGATCCGCCGCCGCGGACCGGCCATGCACACGGGGCGCAACGCCCAGTCTTCTTCTCTGCTATGCGTGGGTGACGATTGGCAGTCCATCTATGGCTGGCGTGGCAGTTCGCCAAAGTACTTCATGGAGTTCACCAAGGCCTTCCCGTCGCCGGCCAACACGCGGGTGATGCTGGTCGACAATTATCGCTCTCAGCAACTGGTCATCGAGGCTGCCGAGCATCTGGTCAAGGGCGCGCCATCGATCACCGGCAAGAAGGCCCGGGCCGCGGGCCCTGCCGCCGAGTTGCCGGTATCGCCGGTGAAGGTGTGCGAACGTGACGAAGCGGTGCTTGGCCAGACGCTGATCGAACATTACCAGCGTGGCGAATCGGTGATGATGCTGTACCGCAAGGGCGCCGACAAAGCCTTGATGAGCGAGCACCTGGCCGGCGTGCTGCAAGACGAAGCGGCATTGCCGCCCGAACAGCGGCGTCTTCGCCAGCTGACCTACCACAGCGCCAAGGGGCTGCAGGCCGATGCCGTGTTCATGCTCGGCGATTGCCAGTACCTGACCAGCTCGCCATACAAGAACCAGGTGTATCGCCAGGCTGGCCTTGGCCGTGCCGGTGATGCCCAACCGTTCGACACCGCGCAAAAGGAAGAGGTACAGCGCTTGGCCTATGTGGCGGTCACGCGTGCCGCCAAGCACTGCTATTGGCACGTCGAGGCGGCCAGCGGCGAAGCGGCCGCGGCGCCACGGGCTTCGAGCCAGGTGGATGGCCGGCAGGCGTTCTTCGAAGACCTGCGCGGCCAATGAGCACGGCTTAGCCGGCGAGGGTTTCGGCCTGGCGGGTGAGGCTGAGCAGAAGGCCATGCTCGACCTTTTGCTGCTCCTCGTTCAAGGCGCGCATGGCTCGGTCGAATTGGCCGTCATTGAGCGGTACACGCCGCAGCAGGCCGTTTTCATCCAGCGGGTTGTGCGGCAGCACAGGCACCAGGGCTTGCAGCACCGAGGCGTCCAGACGGGTGACTGGCTCATAGCTGTCGTCCAGGCAATGGAACAGGTAGTCATGGCCCACCCTCCAGAAATCGGTGAGCAGGCTGAAGGCTTCGCCATTGTGACGCTTGAGGTAGTGCACCCAGCCTGCCTGCCCGACTATCCATACCAGGCGCCTGTCGGTTACGGCGTCCTGGGCAAGCACTGCGCTGTGCACCCTGTCGATGATGGTGCTGTTGATCCTGGCCGTGTCCCGGTAGAGCATGCCGCGGCTGGGTTCAGGGAAGCCCAGCCGCGTTGCGAGGGATTGGCGCAAAGCAAGGCGGACTTCGATATCGTCGACCAGCCCCCGTTCCAGGTCGACGTCAGGAAAGGCCGCCGGATCATCCAGTGAATCGTAGCGGGGCAGATCCGTATCGAACACACCATTTTGCAGCGCCTGCTTGCGTAATGTCCTTCTCAGGCTGATGCGGTCGGCCAGTTCATTGACCAGCTCCCGGCGGTAAAGCTTGCGGTAGAGCGCGAGCAAGGTCTTGGCCTGCTCACTGCTGTGGCCTGCGGCCTCGTGGGCCAGCACTTCGATCTCCAGTGCACTGAAGGCATCGGCACCGGCATCACCGCAGGTCGGCGGGTACGCACGGGCTACGTCGGCAAGGCGTTCGCGCAGCGCCGTGTCCCGGCCGGCTTTCTCCAGCAGGGCCCAGAGCCTGCGGTGTAGGTGATCTGGCTCGTGCCGCGCTTCGGCTGACTGTACCAGGCGTTCGAGAATCCCCAGCAGCTCACCGTTTTCCCCTTGGTCAAACAGATCGCTCCAAAGCTGGTCCTGATGCGTGGAGGCGGTACTGCGCCACAGGGTTTGCCATTCAGGCATGTCGGGTGCGTGCTCGAAAACCCGGACGCCGCTGGCACGCAGTTGCGCACGGGTTTGCGCTTCAAGCCTGTTGTAATTGAGGTGCCAGCGCCGTTCGGGTAATTGCGCAGCGACATCCCGGGCGAATGGGGTGCGTAGAATGTCTGCGAGGTTGGGCAGGGTGCGAATGCGGTTCATGGACAGGTCCAGGTGACGCAGTTGGTACTGATGCTGGCTCATCAGCTGGGTCAACCCCTCGGGCCATTGCTGCAAGCCGCAATTGTTCAGGCTCAGGGTGCGCAGGCGGGCCATGTAGCTGACGTCGGGGGCGAGACCCAGGGTGTTGAAATCCAGCATCAGTTGCTGGGGATGAACCATGGCCTGGAAAGCCGAGGCCAGGGTTTGGTCGAGGGTAATGGCATTACTGCCAAGCTCCAGCACATCCAGGCGAAGGCCAGCCAGCAAGGCGATGCTGGCAGCGTCCAGTTGCAGACGGTTCCTGCGCAGGTTGAGCTCGCGCAGGCCGGGCATGGCGGCCAACGCCTCATGGGCCCGTGGCGAGAGGGCTGGCAAAGCATTGCCGGTGAGCTGGAGCGTTTCTAGCCCAGGGGCCGACTTCAGCGCCTGGAACAATCCCTCGGCGTCTATGTCCGGGTTGCCGCTCACCTCCAGTGCGCGCAGGCCAGGGAAGCAAGACAGGAAGCCGCCTTCCAGGCGCTCGAGCTCCAGCCCATCCAGCACCAGGGTGCGGACATGGGGCAGTCGTGCCACCAGTGCTGGCAGGGTGCGCAACCGCATGCGGTCCAGCCTCAAGGTGTCCCGGCTGGCGCCACCTTCGCGGCTCCAGGCGGCGAGCAGCTTCTCGGCGAAGTGGGAACGGTCGAAGCGATCGTCCAGGCCAGACGCGTCGCCGACCCATCTGTTCAGGTCCTGGCGCAAGGTCCGTTGCTCGGCTTCCAGCCGGCTGATCTGTGTACCCAGGTTGCCCGCCTCTGCCAGTTCGGACTGCAGCGCCCTGAGCGCTCTTTGGTCGAGCTCAGGAAAGAGCGCGCCCAGGCGTTGCACTGCGCGCCCGGCGCCGCGGCCACTGAGCGGGTAGCCAATACGGCCGGCCGCAAGGCGCAAAGGTGAACGATAGCCAGGCTTGATTGGCTGCTGGCCAATCAGCGCAGCGCAGTGTTCGCGGTTGGCGAAGGCAAGTTCAAGCAGTTGCGCGGCGCTTGCCTGCGGATGCTGGCTACGCAGGCCTTCGATCAACCGCTGGCTATCGCTGTTGGCCAGGTGCGGGCGGTACAGACCGATGATGGCGCGGTCCAGCCGGGTGCGGGCTTGCAACTGCCGCGCTTCTTCGGCTAAGCGTAACGGCACACGTCCGGTTGCCAGGCGTGCACGTTCGGTATGGCTGGCCGCCTGGACGATCTCTTCCAGGGCACTGGGTGGCACACCGGGGAATTGCTTGCGCAATGGTTGTGCCGCTTCACTGGCCGGCTGGGCATGGTAGTTCAGCATACTGTGGTAAATCGCCTCGCGCTGGCTTTGCAGCTGGTCGCCCAGCCTGGCGTTCAGGGCCGCGGCCCACTGCTGCAAGGGCAGGTCGCCGAGCATGGCACGCACGTGTCGCTCGTCCAGCTGTGCGACCACGGCGTGGCCCAATTGACCATTCTCCAGGTCCGTGCGGGTCAAGCTGATTTCCACCTGGCCAGGGGTGTCGGGCGCGCCATAGCGCACCACATCGCCCCAAGGTTCGGGGCCGGTGAATACCTTCAGCACGTGATCTTGCGGCCAACCTGGCAAGCGCAGCAGTTCCGGCAGCGCGAAGTTCTTGTGGGCAGCCATTGAAAGGCCGTTGCGCACACGGTGGATCAGGCTCTGCACCTCATTGTCCAGGCGTAGGCGCAGCAGCATGTCTTCCAGCAAGGCCGGGGGGCGCAGCCCTTTGGCATGCATGCGGCGCAGCACACTGGCGTCTGCACCGGTACTGCGCATCGCCGTGATCAGCTCGCCGCTGTCGAGCCCCCGGCTCGTGAGGCCAAGGCGCTGCAGCACCTGCGTGTCATCCCATTGCACAGGCTGCTCGTGGGCCAGTAGCCAGCGCCCGTCACCCTGGTGGTGTAGCAGTGGCGCGTAGGCGGTTGGGGCGCTGGGGTGGCGGATGCGCCATTGCTGGTCAGGGCCCTGGAACGTCTCGTAGGCCGTGCCTTCCAGCACGACGTAGCGTTTGCCCTCGAGCTCGTAATGCCCGATCGCATCGGGCTGGCCTTCTGTTGGCAGCGTGACCGGACTGGCATAGGGGCCCATGTCCGGGTGCCACAGTTGCAGACGGTCTTCATGCCATACCGCTTGCATGGCATCGACGAAACCTGACGCTTTGATGGCCTTGGCTGCGCCGGCAAAACCTGCGATCGCGGCAGCATTGATGACCAACGATTCAACCTGGGCCAGTGCTTGCGCGGTGTCACCTTCTTCCCAGGCCTCAAAACCGGTGAATACCGAATCCATCAGTTGATAAGCGAACACGCCGGTCATTACCGCGTTCAGGCCGGGCACGAAGAACGCGGCGATGTTCAGCACGTTCATGCCTATCTCCAGCCAGTACCGCAGGTGTCTCTGATGAACCTCGGCGTCGACATCGGCTGTGGGGACCGCCAGGACTCTGGCGTCGGCCTTGAGGCGGTCGAGGTGGGCACGGTAAAGGGTGGGCCACAACTCGGCTCGTGTTTGCGATGGCACGACGTGGAAGTTGGGCGAGGTGCGTGGCCGTTGCCTGCCTTGCTCATCGGTCTCGAACAGTGCGTCCCGTAGCCTGCCCGCCAGCCTGGGCTGATCGCGCCTATAGGCGAGCCCGATCACGGTTTGGCGGAAGGTGCTGTGCACCAGGCGCTGTCGGAAATACTTGGCAGCAGCCTGACGGGAGGGGTATTCGCGCACTGGGTGCTCGCTGTCGCCTGGGAGGTAGACGATGCAGGGGGTGATTGCACCTGGCGTATCGGCGCCGATGAACAGCATCTCGTGCAACGGAACGTCGAGCAGGCTCAAACGCCAACTGTGCAGGGGATGGCCGTCGTAAACGGGGTGAGGTACGCCATTGCACAGCTCGCTGATCGCGGCAAGGCCTTCTGAGCTCAGCAGGCCTTTGAGCCAGGCAATGTAGGCCTGCACGCGCAGTTCTTCCTGGCTGGCCCGCATCGACAGCTGACTGATCTGCCCCTTGAACGGGCCCTCATAGATAGCCTGCAGGTGGTCCTGGTATTGCTGCCCAAGGTTAAGATCCCGGCAGTGCCCCGCGAATTGCACCGCGGACAAACCGGCCAGCGGCGTGTCGTCATCGGGCGCGCAGGTCAGATCGCTGTAAGGCCCGACTTGTTCGGCGCTTTCGAAGTTGTGCAGGGCGGCTTCGAGCAAGCTGCGGGGTTGGCGAGGGCCTACGGGGCGGGTGACGAAGGCCTCTTCCTGCAGTTGCCCATCCCAGGGTACGTCCAGGCTGCCGGGGCCCGGCCCGTAATTGATGACCGTCTCGAAGGGCTGAAAGTTGTACTGGGCCTTGTCCACGGCCACGTTGAGCCCCAGCCGGCGGCTCAGCAGTGGGCTGCAGAACGCAGTGATGTCCTTGAAACCGACAAGTGCGTTGCTCAGTTGGGTAATGCAGGTGTCACGGTGCCTGATAAGCGTGCGCAACTGCTCACGATGCGCTGGCAGCGCGGTCGCATACCAGCTGTAAGGCGCGCTATTCTCGTCCATGTAGGGCGCGCGTGCGCGTTGCACGATGCCTCTGGCATGTGTGGGATGCAGGGTGCGGGCCCATGGGGGCAGGGCCTCGGTGATCAGGTCGTGGTGCAGGGCAATCGTGTTGGGCATGGCATGAGCCTCGTATCTGTGGAGGCGGTAGTCGACACCGCTGGCGAAACGGCCGTGCGGTAGATAGTTGCCCGCAAGGGTCGGTCTCGTGCATGCATGGGTCGGTAAGAGGCCAGCAAGGCAGGCCACGCTGCGAGATGGTGGGGTGAAGGCATGGCGCCAGTGTTCAGCGAAGGAGAGTGCGATGCGTTCGCTATGCAGTCCCAAGGATCACCTGCTTGACCTCGACGGTATCGAAATAGCGGTACGCACGTGGGGCGCCGAAGACGGGATACCGGTGCTGGCGTTGCACGGCTGGTTGGACAATGCCGCCTCGTTCGAGCGACTGGGCCCGTTGCTCGAGGGTTGCTTCGTGGTCGCCCCTGACCTGGTCGGTCACGGCCGCTCCGATCACCGGCGCCACGACAGCGGTTACTACGTGTGGGAGCATGCCGAGGATATGCTGGCGGTGGCCGACAGCCTGGGGCTGGCGCGGTTTCATGTGCTTGCCCACGGTATGGGTACCGGCATCGCCTCGCTGCTGGCCGCCATGACCAGTGGCATCGCCAGCATGACCTTCCTCGACGGCATGGGGGCGCCGTTCACGGTTGCCGAGGATGATCGCGTGCAGCACCTGGCCCGTGCCTATCGGCTCAAGCGCATGGTGCAACGCAGCCGGTTGCACGGCTTTGCCGACAGCGCCGGGAACCGTTTCGACGATCTGGAAACCGCCCTGCAGCAGCGGCGCAAGCGCATCGATGCCGAACTGGCCGAGGACGCCGCACGGTTGCTGGCCATGCGTGACCTGCTGCAGTTGGCCGATGGCTACTGCTGGCGTCATGACCCCCGGCTGGTGCTGCCCGAACCGATGCCACTGACCGAGCGCGAGGCGTGCGACCTGCTCAGGGAGATCCGCTGCCCGCTGTACCTGATGCTGGGCAGGCAGGGGGCATTTGCGGGCGGTGCTTTCGCGCAGCGCCAGGCAGCATTGCCCAGCCAAGCCAGGGTGTCATGGCACCCCGGTGGGCATCACTTCCACTTGGACGCGCCGGACCGAACGGTGGTCGAGCAGCTGCTACGGACCTTGGCCCGGCATGATGCCGGCCTGCTTCAGCGCCTGGTGAACGAGTAGCGGGGCGGGCCTTGCTGGGCTATGGTGGCCGGGACCTCTGTGCAATCGCCTCAAGGAGCGCCGGCATGAGACCCTTCGCCATCCAGCACATCGACCACCTGGTGCTGCGCGTCAGCGACCTGCAGCGTAGCGTGGCCTTCTACCGTGACCTGTTGGGCTGCACGGTCAGCCGGGAGCGCGAAGACCTGGGGATGGTCCATTTGGCAACCGGTACGGCCATGATCGATCTGGTCACCCTCGATGGCCCGCTTGGCCGCCCTGGTGGCGCTGCACCGGGAGCAGAAGGGCGTAACCTGCACCATTTCTGCTTGCGTATAGCGCCATTCGATGAAAAAGCGTTGACCGCTTACCTGCACGCGGCAGGCGTTGCAGTGGAGCCTGCCCAGGTGCGCTATGGCGCCGAAGGCGAAGGGTTATCGCTGTATTGCTACGATCCCGATGGCAACCAGGTCGAGCTCAAAGGCCCGGTGCCGGGTCGGGTTTGAAGTAAACGGAATTCGCCAATACTGGCAAAGTGGATATCCCGGCAAAGCCGATTATGCTTGAAATACCTTGCTGCGATCCGAGGCGGTCAGCCTCGTCGTGCTTCGCAACCAAAGCAAGCCCCTGAGGCCTGGGTGCGACGGTGAAATGGGTGTGAGGTACTCCGGCCTGCGACAACCACAATCCGGAGGCAACCCATGGCGGTTCTCGACAGCGCATCCACGGGCAGTAGCGCGCCCCAACGCGGCATCACCAAGGAAGAGCGCAAGGTCATCTTCGCGTCCTCCTTGGGTACCGTGTTCGAATGGTACGACTTCTACCTCTATGGCTCACTGGCGGCGATCATCGCCAAGCACTTCTTTGCCGGGGTCAATGAAACCACCTCCTTCATTTTCGCCTTGCTTGCCTTTGCCGCCGGCTTTGCGGTGCGTCCGTTCGGTGCCATTGTGTTCGGCCGCCTGGGCGACATGATCGGGCGCAAGCACACGTTCCTGATCACCATCGTCATCATGGGCCTGTCCACTGCGATCGTCGGGCTGCTGCCCAGCTACGCCACGATCGGAGTGGCAGCGCCGATCATTCTGATCGCCCTGCGCTTGTTGCAGGGCCTGGCGTTGGGTGGCGAGTACGGTGGGGCGGCCACGTATGTGGCCGAGCACGCGCCCAAAGGCCGGCGTGGCTTCTTCACCTCGTGGATCCAGACCACTGCGACGCTGGGCCTGTTCCTGTCGTTGCTGGTGATCCTGGCCTGCCGCACGGCCATGGGCACTGAGGCCTTCGAAGCCTGGGGCTGGCGCATCCCGTTTTTGCTGTCGATCCTGCTGCTGGCGATTTCGGTCTATATCCGCATGCAGCTCAATGAGTCGCCGGTGTTCATGAAGATGAAGGCCGAAGGCAAAGCTTCGAAAGCGCCGCTGACCGAATCCTTCGCCCGCTGGGACAACCTCAAGGTGGTGCTCATGTCACTGCTCGGCGGCACTGCCGGCCAGGCCGTGGTGTGGTACACGGGGCAGTTCTATGCGTTGTTCTTCCTTCTGCAGACGCTGAAGATCGACCCGCAGACCGCCAACCTGCTGATCGCAGGCTCGTTGCTGATCGGTACGCCGTTTTTCATTTTCTTCGGCAGCCTGTCCGACCGCATCGGGCGCAAGAAGATCATCATGGCAGGCTGCATCATTGCCGCCTTGACCTACTTCCCGATCTTCAAAGCGTTGACCGAATACGGCAACCCTGACGTCTTCGTCGCCCAAGAGCAGAACCCCGTGGTCGTCATGGCCGACCCGAATCAATGCGCGTTCCAGTTCGATCCGGTGGGCAAGGCCAAATTCACCAGCTCCTGCGACATTGCCAAGAGCCTGCTGGCCAAGCGAGCGATCCCGTACACGAACGAAGCGGCCGAGCCGGGCAGCGTGGCGCAGATCCGTATCGGTGAGCGGGTGATCCCGAGCTTCGATGGCAGCAGCCTGGCGGCGGCTGACCTGAAGGCCCAAAGCGACGCGTTTACCGCAACCCTGACGGGCGCCTTGAAGCAGGCGGGTTACCCCGAGAAGGCCGACCCTGCGAAGATCCACTACCCGATGGTGCTGTTGCTCCTGACCATTCTGGTGATTTACGTGACCATGGTCTATGGGCCGATCGCGGCATGGCTGGTGGAGCTGTTCCCGGCGCGTATCCGCTACACCTCGATGTCGCTGCCGTACCACATCGGCAACGGCTGGTTCGGTGGGTTCCTTCCTACCGTGGCATTCGCCATGGTGGCAGCCACCGGGGATATCTACTACGGGCTGTGGTACCCGATCGTGATCGCGGTGATGACAGCGGTGCTGGGGATTTTCTTCCTGCCAGAGACCAAGGACCGGGATATCACGTGAACCTGATGCAGCGCTTTCAAGCCCCATCGCCGCCTGGCCGGTGATGGGGTGGTCACTGAACACAATCAGTCGAAATACCCACGCAGGCTGAAGGCATAGCCCAGATCCACGTTCTGGGCCTGGCCACGGCTCAAGCGTTTGCTCAGCACGAACTCGAATGCCGGTTCGTACAGCCCGTCGCGCACCACGGCGCCGCCCAGCACCTCGACGTCGTACCAGCCATTGTCCAGCTCGATGATCGGCCGCCCCGGCACTTGGTAGCGGGCCAGCAGGTCGCCGAGCGTCTTGTTGGTGAAGTGCTGGAGGATGCGCCAGGTGTACACCATCACCGCACGGTTTTCGACCTGCAGCACATAACCGCCACGCCGGTGTTTCAGTCGGCTGCCGGGCTCGAGCAAGGCGGGGGTATCACCCTCCAGGGTGAAGATGATGTGGTAGGGCAGGTTGTCGATCCCGGCCATGGGGATGACGATGCCTTCGCTCACCGCCCTGTCGCCGCTGTCGGTGTGGGTGAATTCGCTGGCCAGGTCATCAGGCAGGTCGTTGTCATGCTTGAAGCGGTCAAGCAACTGAATGTCCCCGACCAGGAAATAATCGACCAGGTCGTTGAGTACTTCGCTGAATTCGTGGCGCATTGGTTTTCCTTGTTCTGGCGCACCGGGAATAGCGGCAACTGTAGCCAATGGCAGCTTGGCCTGCCATTGCCCGCGGTCAATGCTTTTGAGCGATCTGGATCAGGTTGCCGCAGGTATCGTCGAACACCGCGACGGTGACCGGGCCCAGGTCGGTGGGTTGTTTGGTGAACCTCACCCCGGCCTTGCACAGGCGCGTGTACTCGGCCTGAATGTCGCGCACGCCGAACGAGGCTGCCGGAATACCGTCCTGGCGCAGCGCGGCCTTGTAGGACTTGGCCGCAGGGTGGGCATCGGGTTCCAGGAGCAGCTGAACACCGTTGGGCTCGTTGGGTGAAGTGAGGGTGAGCCAGCGGTGCTGGCCCATGGGGATGTCGTCCTTGGGCTCGAACCCCAGTACGTAATGGTAGAACGCCAATGCCTTGGCCTGGTCGTCGACGAGGATGCTGGTGACAACGATTTTCATAGGCTCACACCGTTCCTGTGGCTGTTCACCCTTCAGTAAAGACGTTTTGCAGCCAGGCGTGGCAGAGCGAGAATATGTTCAAGCCATAGGCAAATCCTTCACCCTCGGGGCGCCCTTGGCTGCGGCGGCGCGGTAAAGTGGCAGGATAATTCCAAAGGCGCCCCCACCGGCGCCAGAGAGGTGCCTGTGGCTTCCTATACCCTGCGACAACTCAAATATTTCGTCACCACTGTCGAGGCCGGCAGCGTCGCCGAGGCCTCGCGTCAGCTGTACATCGCCCAGCCGTCCATCTCCACAGCGATCAAGAGCCTGGAGGAAAGCTTTGGTGTACAGCTGTTCATCCGCCACCACGCCCAGGGCGTTTCGCTCACCCCCAGTGGCAAACGCTTCTACGCCAAGACCAAATCATTGCTGCAGATGGCCCATGAGTTCGAGCAGAACGCGCTGGCCGACAACGATACGGTGGCCGGGCAGATCGACATCGGCTGCTTCGAAACCGTGGCCCCGCTGTACCTGCCACGCCTGATCGCCGGGTTTCGCGAACGCTACCCGGGGGTCGATATCCGCCTGCGCGACGGCGAGCAGCAGGAACTGATCCAAGGCCTGACGGCGGGTACCTTCGACCTGGCGTTCCTCTACGATCATGACCTGGATGGCACCATCGAGGCTGAGCCGCTGATGCCCCCTCAGAAGCCCTACGTGCTACTGCCGGAAAAACACCGCTTTGCCGGCCAGTCGCAGGTGTCACTGCGTGACTTGTGCCCGGAGCCGATGATCCTGCTGGATGTGGCGCCGAGCCGAACCTACTTCGTCAGCCTGTTCAACGAGATGGGCCTGACGCCGAACATTGTCTTCAGTTCGCCGTCGATCGAGATGGTGCGGGGAATGGTGGGGCAGGGGTTCGGGTTTTCGCTGCTGGTGACCCGGCCGCATTCTGAATGCACCTATGACGGGCAGAAGCTGGTGACGGTGGACATCGTCGAGCCGGTGGCGCTGTCGGGGCTGGCAGCGGCGCGGTTGAAGCGGGTGCAGCTGACCAAACCGGCGCAATTGTTCGTGGAGTTTTGCCGCGAGGAACTGGGCAGGATGTAGCTGACCGGGGCGCAGCGCGCCCCAGCCACCTCACTCGATCAAGCCTGATCCGGCACTACCGCGATCACATCGATTTCCATCAGCCATTCAGGCTGCGCCAAGCCCGCCACGACCAGCCCGGTGGAAATCGGGAACACGCCCTTGAGCCACTTGCCCACTTCTTTGTACACCGGCTCACGGAAGCGCGGGTCGGTGATGTAGGTGGTGGTCTTGACGATGTGCGACAGGTCGGAGCCTGCTTCTTCAAGCAGTTGCTTGACGTTTTTCATCGCTTGTTCAGCCTGCGCCCGAGGGTCGCCCAGGCCTACCAGGCGGCCCTCGAAATCGGTACCGACCTGGCCGCGCACATAGATGGTGTTGCCGGCGCGCACGGCTTGGCACAAGTCGTTGTCCAGGGTCTGGTTAGGGTAAGTGGCCTTGGTGTTGAACATGCGGATGCGGGTATGGGTAGGCATCAGTGGGCTCCGAAGGTGCTGACGTTGCTGATCGAGGTAGGTTGCTGCTCATCCGCTTCACGCTGTTCGCGGTCGCGGTAGGCCAGGTAAGTACGCTGGGTGGCGATGTGCCCGGCGACGTGCTTGGCATCGTGCCAGACGCCCCAGATGAACGAGGAACCACGGCGCGACAGCCACGGCAGGCCAAGGAAGTACACGCCCGGTTCACGGGACACGCCGCGCTGGTGCTGGGGCTTGCCGTTGGCGTCGAAGGTGTCGACCTGCAGCCAGCTGAAGTCCACGCCGTAGCCGGTGGCCCAGATGATGCTGGTGACATTGGCTTTGGCCAGGTCCAACGCCAGCAGCGGGTTGCTGATGCAATCCGGGTCCGGCAGGCGCTTGCGTGCTTCAGGCTCTGGCGGCAGGTCCAGGCCGTTGCGTTCGATGTAGGCATCGGCAGCGTCCAGCAGGGCCAGGTAGTTTTCGTCGCCTCGGCGGATGTTGTCGGCCAGGTTTTCCTGGAAGCGTGCCACACCGTTGTCGAACGATTGGGTCAGGCCGACCAGGGTCATGCCCTGATGTGCGAGGGCGCGGAAGTCTACGGTGTGGCCGCCCCGGGCGCCGCTGACGGCGATGGTCACGTGCTCGCGGCCCGGTTTGGCGATTTCGGCATCCCATTCGCCCAGCACGCCCAGCCACCAGCAGAAGTCACGGTTGCGATACGCCCGTGGCGGGCGATCGTGGGCGCCGACCGACAGGTACACCTGGCGCCCGGCGCGCATCAGCTCTTCGGCGATCTGCACGCCGGAAGAGCCGGCTCCTACCACCAGCACGGCGCCTTCAGGCAGTTGCTCTGGGTTGAAATAGGCGGCGGAGTGGATCTGGTGCAGGTGCTCGTCCTTGGGCGCGATGGCCGGGATGACCGGGCGCTGGAACGGGCCGGTGGCGGCTACCACACGGTTGGCGTGAATCACCCCCTCATTGGTCTCGACGGTGAAGCCTGGGCGGTCGGCATTGCGCACCACCTTCTTCACTTCGATGCCGGTGCGCACCGGCAGGTTGTACTTGCGCACGTATTGCTCGAAGTAGTCGGCAACCTGGTCCTTGCCGGCGAAGGCGTCGGGGTCCAGGTTGAATTCAAGGCCAGGGAAGCGGTCGTGCCAGACCGGGCCATTGGCGACCAGCGAATCCCAGCGGCCAGTGCGCCAGGCCTCGGCGATACGCTTGCGCTCCAGCACCAGGTGCGGCACGCCGAGCTTGCTCAAATGTTCGCTCATGGCCACGCCGGCCTGGCCAGCGCCGACGACGAGGGTGTCGATTTCGATTGTGTTCATTGTCATGTCCGAGCCCTTGTTCAGGCGGTTTTTGTCAGGTCGGTTTGGAGGACCGCCGTTACCTGGGGCCAGACTAGGGATGCACGGAAAATCGCGAAATTAGTATTTAACGAGTACTTGCCGATAAAACGGCGAAGGCCTTGATGCGCAAGGGCTACAGCGGAGTTGGCGAGGGTTTTCAGGCGGGTGTGCAGGGCTGTGCACGGCCTTAGTTTTTTCCTGCTCAAGGCACAGGAAAAAGGTGGTTTCGCTCACTAAAAGGTTCTGCCCAGAATGCCTGCAATCGCCCAGAACAACAGGAGCCACTTCATGACCTTCTCCATCATCGGACGCTGCCAGGAAACCGGCCAGGTCGGTATCGCCATCAGTTCGTCGAGCATCGCCGTAGGGGCGCGTTGCCCTTGGGTACGTGCAGGCGTCGGTGCCGTTGCTACCCAGAACATCACCTTGCCGGCGCTTGGTCCGCAGATCCTCGATGCCTTGGAGCAGGGCCAGCTGCCGCCTGCTGCAGCGCTGGACCGGGTGCTCAGCGCCAATGGCTGGAGCGAGTACCGCCAGGTCACGGTGATCGACAGTAATGGCCAGGTGGCGCTGTTTACCGGCAAGCAGGCGTTGGGTGTGCACAATGCGGTGGCCGGTGAGCAATGCGCGGCAGCTGGCAACCTGTTGTCGTCGGTACAGGTGATCGAAGCCATGGTGCAAGCCTTCGAACAGGCCGGCGGGCACTTGGCCGATCGCCTGCTGGCGGCCATGCATGCGGCAATGGCGGCAGGGGGCGAGGCAGGCCCGGTGCACTCGGCGGCGCTGAAGATCGCCGGCGAGCTGACCTGGCCGCTGGTGGACCTGCGCGTGGACTGGGCCGATGAAGACCCGATCGGCGTGCTCGAGGGTTTGTGGCAGGCGTACCGCCCGCAGATGCAGGACTACGTTACCCGCGCGCTGAACCCCACCACTGCACCGAGCTATGGGGTGCCGGGTGATGAGTGAGTTCAGCAGCCGCGCGCTGTTGGCCCGGCTGATCGGCTATGCCACGGTCAGCCGCGATTCCAACCTGCAGTTGATCGGTTTCATCCGCGATTACCTGGCCGAACAGGGCGTGGCCAGCGAACTGTTCCATAACCCTGAAGGCACCAAGGCCAACCTGTTCGCCACCATCGGCCCGGCTGCTGTTGGCGGCGTGGTGCTGTCCGGGCATACCGACGTCGTGCCGGTGGATGGCCAGGCCTGGACGGTCGAACCGTTTGCCTTGAGTGAACGCGATGGGCGCCTGTATGGCCGTGGTACCGCGGACATGAAGGGTTTCATTGCCTCGGTGTTGGCGGCGGTGCCCGCCTTCGTTGCAAAGCCGCTGCGCATGCCGGTGCACCTGGCATTTTCCTATGACGAGGAAGTGGGTTGCCTGGGGGTGCGCTCGATGCTCGCGGCGCTCGAACAGCGGCCTGACAAGCCGCGGCTTTGCCTGATTGGCGAGCCGACCGAGCTGAAACCGGTGCTCGGCCACAAAGGCAAGCTGGCCATGCGCTGCCAGGTGCACGGCGCGGCGTGCCATTCGGCCTATGCACCCTATGGGGTGAATGCCATCGAGTATGCCGCCAGGTTGATCGGCAAACTGGGCGAGATCGGTGACGCGCTGGCGCTGCCCGAACAGCACGACAAGCGCTTTGACCCGCCGTTCTCGACGGTACAGACAGGCACCATCAAGGGCGGTAGGGCGCTGAATATCGTGCCCGAGGAATGTGCCTTCGACTTCGAGGTGCGCGCCTTGCCAGGCTTCGAAGCGCAGACGGTGGCCGATCAGTTGCAGGCCTATGCCGAGGCCGAACTGTTGCCACGCATGCGCACCGTGAGCGCCGCCAGTGCCATTCGCCTGGAGCCGTTGAGTGCGTACCCGGGGCTGGCTACGCCTGCCGACAGTGAGGCGGCGCGGTTGGTCGCCTTGCTCAGTGGCTCGGATGAGTTCGGCACGGTGGCGTTCGGTACCGAAGGCGGGTTGTTCGATAAAGCAGGCATCCCCACCGTGGTGTGTGGCCCGGGGAGCATGGACCAGGGGCACAAACCGGACGAGTTCGTCAGTGTCGAACAGTTGCAGGGGTGTGATGCGATGCTGTCGAGGCTGGTGGATTACCTCAGGCAGAATTGAAAAAGGGGCCGCACAGCGGCCCCCGGGCGGTCAGAAGGTCGCTTTGACCTGCAGGCCCACCACCAGCGCGTTGTCGATGTCCTGCCCGGAGAAAGCACCCGGTTCGATGATGTATTGCACATCCGGACGCAGGTTCAGCCACGGCGTCGCCTGGTAGCCATAGCTCAGTTCGATCAACTGCTCGGCGCTGTCGATGTCGGGGAACTGTTGCCCGGCATCGAAGGCGGCATCTTCCAGTACGTCACGGCTGCGCGGGTTCGGCACGGCGCGGCCATAACCCAGCGCCACGGTGTCACGCGGGCGGCCCTCGAACGGCTTGTACAGCACCACACCGGCGCCATACCACTTGGTGAATGGCGAGGCTGCCTTGCTCGACGCCGAGTACTGGCCGAAGGCATGCAGGCTGCGGCCCGGCAAACCGGCATCGTTCCACACTGCCTGGTCAATCAGCAGGTAATGGCCGCCACGGCCGGACACCTCGTCGTCGCTGCCAATGCGTTTGACGTCAGAGCTGTCGTAGTAGTAGCCCAGCTTGTATTCACCCGGCAGTTCACCCTGCAGCTTGTAGATCAGCTCGACCGGCACCACGGTGCCTGTGGTGTGCTTGGGCCCCAGGTGCCAGGCGCGGCTGGAGTTGCCATTGCTTTCGGGGTCGACGTTGAACGCCGCCACGCGCAACTGCCACGCCGGCGACAGGTCGTACTTCACACGCACGCCCAGGTGGGCGTTGGGGTAGTTGGCCCAGCCGCTGCCACCGGACATGTTCAGCGGGTGGCCGCAGAAGCCGGCGTTCATGAAGTTGCACAGGATGCCGCTGTCCAGGCCGCCGAGGTCGTTGCCCATGGCCATGTAGCCGAGCTTGACGTTGAGCGCCGGGGTGAACAGGGTGCGCTCGTAGCTCAGCTCGGTCAGGCGGGTGTACAGGCCACCGTAGTTTTCCTGGATCGGCAGACGGTTGCCCACCAGGTCTTCCGAGGCGCTGTTGCCGCGACGGTCGTTGATGGTCAGCTGGACCTTGCCGCCGTTGTCCAGGCCATACAGTTTCGACAGGTCGAACTGCACGCCGAACTTGAGGTTCTGCGAATAGCGCGCCGAGCGGTGCAGGCCACCGTGGGCGTTGTAGGCGGTCTCACCGCTGTAGTCGCCAGTGACCTTGATGCCGTCTTCTTCAAGCTGGTGGCGCAGGCCGCCCCAGTCTCCGGTCATGGTGCTGCGGGTCAGCAGGTCGCCGTCGGCCAGGGCGGCGGTGCTGGCCAGGGCCAGCAGAAGGGGGGTGGTGATGCGAATAGCGGATGGCATTGCTGGGTCTCGAATTGATCTTTCAGGGGCTCATCACCGGCAAGCCGGCTGGCCCAGGCGCTTGCGCCGAACCTGGGGCAGCCGGCTTGCCGGCGATGAAGGCGACGCGGTTTACGGCAGGGCGTAAGAAATCACGTAGTCGCCACGGTCAGTCGACTGACGGGCGCCACCGGCAGTGACCACCACGTACTGCTTACCAGTCTTGGGCGAGACATAGGTCATCGGGCCACCCTGGCTGCCGACTGGCAGGCGGGCCTTCCAGATCTCGTTACCGTTGCTGCTGTCGTAGGCGCGCAGGTAGAAGTCCTGGGTGCCGGCGATGAATACCAGGCCGCCTTGGGTCGACAGGGTGCCGCCCAGGGTCGGCAGGCCGATCTTGATCGGCAGGTGCATGCGGATACCCAGCGGGCCGGTATCTTCAACGGTGCCTACCGGTACCTGCCAGGCCACCTGGCGGGTCTTCATGTCGATGGCGGTCAGGGTGCCGAACGGTGGCGCCTGGCAAGGGATACCGGCAACCGACAGGAAGCGGTTCTTGTTCACCGCATAAGGAGTGCCCTTGAGCGGTACGGCGCCCATGCCGGTGTTCAGCGCTTCACCACCGCCAGCGGCCGCGCCTTTGTTCTGCGACGGGATCATCTGGATCCACAGGCCCAGGCGCATGTCGTTGACGAAGATGAAACCATGGACCGGATCGGTGGAAATGCTGCCCCAGTTCATGCCACCCAGCGAACCGGGGAAGCTCAGCGACAGGTCGGTGCCCGGCGCGGTGTACAGGCCGTCATAACGCATCTTCTTGAAGTCGATGCGGCACAGCAGCTGGTCATAAGGCGTCGCACCCCACATGTCCGACTCGGTCAGGGTCTGCGCGCCGATCTGCGGCATGCCAACCGATTTTGGCTGGGTTGGGGAGTAAGGCTCGTTCGGGATGTTGCTCGGCTTGACCGGAACTTCATCAACCTGGGTCAGCGGCTTGCCGGTGGCGCGGTCGAGCACGTAGATCTGGCCGGCCTTGGTGCCGATCACCACCGCCGGCACCGACTTGCCGTCGTCCTTGGTGAAGTCGATCAGGCTGGGTTGCATCGGCAGGTCGAAGTCCCACAGGTCGTTGTGCACGGTCTGGAACACCCACTTCTCGTTACCGGTGGTGGCGTCCAGGGCCAGCACCGAAGCGCCGTAGGTGTGGTCCAGCTTGCTGCGCTCGACACCGTAGATGTCGGTGGACGACGAACCCATCGGCAGGAACACGGTGTTCATCGCCGGGTCGTAGGACATCGGTGCCCAACTGTTCGGCGTGCTGCGCACATAGGTGCTGCCGTCAGCCGGCGCGTTGCGGTCTTGCGGGTTGCCCGGGTCGAACGCCCAGCGCATGGCGCCGGTGAACACGTCGAAACCACGGATCACGCCACCTGGCATGTCGGTCTGGACGTTGTCGGCGACACGGCCGCCTACCACCACGGTGGTACCGGCCATCAGCGGAGCGGACGACAGCTGGTAGTAGGAGTCCGGCACTTCACCCAGGCCAGCCATGAGGTTGACCTGGCCGTTGTTGCCGAAGCCTTGGCAGAACTCACCGGTGTCGGCGTCGACCGCGATCAGTCGGCCGTCGATGGTGTTGGTCAGCAGGCGGCGCTGGCAGTTGGCGCCAGCCGGGACGCTACCGACGGTGATCGGCGAGCTGTTTGGCTGGGTCGGCTGGGCGAGCGGCGCGGTGGCGTCGAAGTAGGCCAGGCCACGGCAACGTTGCCAGACCTTGGACTGGGCGTTGATCTCGTTTTTCCACAGCTCTTTGCCGGTGTCGGCATCCAGGGCGATCAGGTTGTTGTGGGGGGTGCAGATGAACACCTTGTTGCCAACCTGCAAGGGGGTCAGCTGGTCTTCGGCACCGTTGCCGTCGCTCACGGCGACGTCACCGGTGTGGTAGGTCCAGGCGACCTTGAGCTTGTCGACGTTGTCGCGGTTGATCTGGTCCAGTGCCGCGAAGCGGCTGCCACCTTCGGTATTGCCATAGTGGGCCCAGTCCTTTTGCTCCTTGCCGGCTTCGACCGGGGTCATGCCCGGGCCTTTGCCGGTGGGTGCGACGCTTGGATGGGCAACGAACATGTTGCCCACAGCGATCACCAGCACCACGGCCAGCACGCCGGCGATGCCGTAGGCACCACGGCCGGTGCTACCGCCATTGGCACGTACCAGCTGTGGGTAGACGAGCGCCACCACCAGGCCGATCGCACCGAACATGAACAGGCGCGAGAACAGCGGCCAGAACACCAGGCCGGCATCGATCAGCGCCCACAGTGCGGTGCCGACCAGGAAGACAGCGTACAGCCAGGCACCGGCTTTCTTGCGCCGGGCAATGAGTACACCGGCGATGGCCATGGCCAGGCCGCCGATCAGGAAGTACCAGGAGCCGCCAAGGCCCGCGAGCTTGACGCCGCCGGCAGCCAGGAGGAGGCCGAGCAGGGCGATGATCACGCCCAAGCCGACCAGGATGATGTTTGTGACGCCAGAGGCGCGCGGTGTTTCGTTCATGCCAGGGATCTCAGCAGGTGGAATGTGCGCAGTTTAAGCCCTTAGCAAGCTAATTAACAAGTTGGTACATTATGTTCTGAGTCTGATTGTCGCAGGCTTGAACTTGCTCGGTTGTTGCGAAAAGTCTAGATCAGGTAGTGAAAAGTGCCTAAAAGGTTCAGCTAATCGGCATCCAAAATTATCTGCCGCGCGAGTGCCTGGCGCTCCGACTGGGTTGTGCAGCACAAAAAAAGGAACCGCAACGCCAGGGAGAGAAGCGCTGCGGTTCAAGGGGGAGCTGTTTAGCGCTGGGTGGCGGTGGCCATGTTGCCGTTGCCCATCTGGGTGATGGTGGCGGCTTGGTTGGCGCCGCTTTGATCGACCAACGCCGTGTTGCCGGCGCCGCCCTGTGTCACGTAGGCGACGTTGGCGGTGTCGGCCTGCTTGATGGTTGCGCTGTTGCCACTGCCGTAGAGCTGGGTGGTGAAGCTCTGGTTGGCGTAGCCGGACTGGTCCAGGTTGATGGTGTTGCCGGTGCCGGTGGTGTCGCCGGTGGCATAGTTGTCCATACCGCGCTGGTCAGCGATCAGGATGTTGTCGGTGCCGTTCTGCTCGAAGTACAGCTCGTTGTTACTGTCGGCCTGCTTGGTTTCCATCGAATTGTTGGTACCTTTCTGGCCGAGGGTGGCCAGTTGCAGGCTACCGTTCTGGGTCAGGTTGACGGTGTTTTCCGTGCCTTTCTGGTTGATCACGGCGGTCTGGTCGCTGCCGAACTGCCCACCCAGTTTCTCGCCTTTCCAGTTGCTGGCCATGACCTTGTTGCCGGTGCCTTGAGTGGTCACGGTCAGGCTCTGGTTGTCGCCGGTCTGGTAGGTGTAGTGCAGGTTGCTGGTGCCGGACTGGGAAATGCTGGTGGTCGAGTTGGTGGTCTCGAACTGATCGGACCAGCTGGCGTTGGACTTGCCTTGTTGATAGAGGCTGGCAGTGTTGTCCTGGCCCAGGCTCTGGTCGATATAGCCTTCGTTGAGCTGGCCATTCTGGTTGACGGTGGCCTGGCTGCCGACCTGAGTGTCCTGCCAGACTTCCACCGAGTTGCCCGTGCCGTTCTGATCGATGCCGATGAAGCCGCCAGTGCCGTCGCGCTGGTCGCCATAGGCCCAGTTCTGCTTGCCTTGCTGGTAGATCTGGATATTGCCGTCGTTGTGCGTCAGGTGTTCGGCAGCGGCATAGTTGTCCTGGCCGTCCTGGTTCACCAGGCTTTTGTTGTTGCTGCCGCCGAACAGCTGTTCGACGTAGGCTTCGTTGCGTTGGCCGCTTTGCTGGGTGGTTCCCTGGCTGCCCAACTGGGTGTCCTGCCACACGGTCGAGCGGTTCTCGGCGCCTTGTTGCATCTGCAGCGCCTGGTTGTTTTCACCCAACGACTGGCTGGCGAAGGCGTCGTTGTAGGTGCCCTCGGCTTGCTGGGTGATCTGGCTGCCATTTTCGAACAACTGCTCGCCGTAGGCGGCGTTGTACGAGCCACTGGCGGTCTGGTCGATGTAGCTGGTGCTGGTGTCCTGCACCGCCAGGTGGTTGTGGCCTTTGCCGGTCTGGGTCTGGGTGGCTGCGGCGAAAGGCGCGACGGTCTGGCTGACTTCGGCGATGTTCTGGTTGCCGGTCTGCGACTGGGTCGAGGTGCTGTCATCCGCCATGACCTGGCCGGCCACGGCCAGGAGGATAGCGGCACTTAGGGGAGCAAGCTTGAACATGGTGGTGCCTCCAGGTCTATCGGTATTGAGTGATCTGAACATGCTGGCCATTGCCGGCCTGGGTCACGGAACTGCTCAGCCCCGAGCCGGCTTGTACGATGCTGGCGCTGTTGTCGTTACCGATCTGCTCGATGCTGGCGTTGTTGCTGGTGCCGCTCTGGCGGATCGACGCGCTGTTGCCATTTCCCTGTTGGCTGATGCTGGCCATCAGGTCACTACCTTCTTGCAGGATGTAGGCTTCCTGTGCGCCCCCGGCCTGGACGATGCGGCCCAGCAGGGCCTGGCCGTTCTGGTCGAGGGCGGCGCGGTTGCCCGAACCCAGCTGCTCGATCACTGCCATTTGCCCGGCACCTGCCGGTAACAGGCGGATGATCACCGGGTCACCGAGGTCGCTGCCGGCAGCGAGGTCGGCGTTGTCCATCAGATCATCGGCCTGAACCTGGCCGGCGAGGGCGAGGCACAGCAGCAGTGGGTGCACGCGTTTCATGACGTTCTCCTGGCCTTAGCGCACAACGACGTTGACTGTGCGTGTGGTGCCTTGGCTGCTGGTTACGGTTGCCGTAGGCGCGGCAGTCGGGATCGCCGTGGTGCTGTTGCCCACTGCCAGGCGCCAGCGGCCGGTCACCGGTACCGTGACGGTGCCGAGGACCTGCTCACCCGTGGTGGTGCTCACGCGCACGGTGACGGTGTTGCCGGTGGTCACCGACGAGGTACCGCTGATGTCCCAGTTGAAGCGGTTATTGGAGCGCGCCGTGACCGTTGCCGCGGTGACCGCGAAGGTTTCAGCGGCCGGGCGTGGCGACACGTTGACGGTGACGGTGCCGGGGTTGGACAGCGCACCGAGCGAGTCACGCACCTGGTAGGTGAAGCTGGTGGTGAACGCCGCGGTGACCGTCGCCGGTGGCGTGTAGGTCACCGTGCTGCCGTCGGTACTGACCGTTCCGCGGCCGGCAGCGGGTTGCGTGACGTTGTCCACGACCAGTGGCGTGTTGCCTTCCGGGTCGGCGGCGCCTGCCAGTACGTCGATGCTCAGGGGCACGCCCAGTGTCGCGACGGTCTGGGCGGCCACGGTTGGCGGCTGGTTCGGCGCCACGTTCACGGTCACGGTGGCCGGGGTGGACTTCAGGCCCTTGGCATCCATCGCCTGATAGCTGAAGGTGGCGACCAGGGGTTGCGTGGCGCCGGCCGGTGGGGTGTAGGTGACCGACGTGGTGCCGTTGAGCACGACACCGCCAAGGCCGGTACCTGGTTGGGTCAGGTCGGCGATGGTCAGTGGCACGTCACCGTCCGGGTCGCTGTCGTTCTGCAACAGGTTGAGGGTCAGCGGCACACCGACGCTGGTACTGCCGGTATCGGCCTGGGCCAGCGGTGCCTGGTTTTCGGCTTCGACGGGCGCATTGCCGACCACGATCACCGGTTCCACATCGCTGCCGCCATGGGCGGACTTGATGGTGACAGTGGCTGGCGGCTGGCTGAGGTCGTTGACGGTCAGGCTCTGCAGGGTGCCGGATTTGGACAGGCGGCCATAGCCATGTGCAACCAGATCCGGGACTACCACCTCGTCGCTGGAGCGTGCTTCGATCACCAGGCGCTTGTTGGTCCAGTCGTAGCGCGCAGTGTCCACTTTCACCACGTCTGTCAGCTTGCTCGACAACGAAGTGGGGCGTGTGCCACCGGTAGCCGTGCTGCCGGTCACCACCACCACTGGCGGCGGCGCGATCTGGCTCAACTGCTGGGTGAAGAACAGCCCGTTGTTATCCGCAAGCAGGCTGAACTGGCAGGGCGAGGGCGGCGTTCCGACCAAGGCCAGGCCATTGCGCATGCACACATCAGCGTCGTTCGGCGCCTTGGCGAAGACTTCGATCCGGGTGCCGGCACCGTTGCGCGAGTAGGTGGCGCGCTCCAGGGTGACCGGCGTTTGCGCACGCTGGTCAAGTACCTTGCCCGATACGGTGAACACATTGGTCTGGATCGCCCCGGCTGGCCCTTCGATGCGTACGAAGTTGGTATTGAACGGGCTGCCGGTCACCGCTTCGGTGAGGTTGGGGTCGCCGATGAAAGTTTCACTGGCACCGGTGTCCGGGTTGACTTCGGTGTAAGGGCCGCCGACACCGCGTAACCACGGCCCGAGGTTGCCGTTGAGTGCTCCGCTGAAGTCGCCCTGGGCGCCGATGCCGATGTCGCGGGTAATGTTGATCGCCCGCCGACCGGCTGCGGTCACATTGACCGTTTCTACACCGTATGGGTGGGTGATGACATAGGTGCCGGTAGTCGGGACCGAGGCGCGGATGCGGATACGGGCAAAGCTTTGCTGGTCACCGTCTACCGGGTTTTCCGCCGCGAAAGCGGCTTCCAGGCCTGCTACGTAGACTTCCAGCTCATAGCCACTGTTGCCAACCTGCGGGATCGAGGTTTCAGCCAGGAACCAGAACATCTCTGGGGGCCAGTTGTCGGGGAACACCAGGGGCAACGCGTCGTCGTAGACACCCGGTTCAGGCAACAGGGTACACATGTACGCGGGTGCGCCCGGCGCACCCGGGGCCCGCGTGCTGGTAGCGCGCGACTGGCACAGCTCCAGGGACAGGTTGTCGGCGTCCTTGTACCACATCGGGTAACCACCGGTGGCAAAGGTGTAGGGGCCCGGGTCTACCTCCGACAGTGCGGCCCACGCCGCGCTGGTCACAGTGAGGGAGAAACCGGCGGCCAACAGCGCACGGCGTTGCCAAGTGTTCATGCTGCCTCCTTGAAGGCGGAGCCTTTGTCTGTTCATGGCACCAGCACCACGTCTTCGCTGTCGCTACCGCCGTTGGCACTGGTGACCTGCACCGTGGCCGGAGGGATGGGGGAGAGCGAGGTGCTCAGCGTTTTCACTGCACCACTGCCCGCCAGGTCGCCGATCAGCGCGCCGTTGCCGGTGTGGGCGGTGAGGACTGGGGGGCTGGTCTCGTCACTGGAGCTGGCCACCAGGGTCAGCTGGCCGCTGGCCAGGCTGAACTCGGCACGGGTGATGGTCACCAGATCGGTCAGCGGCAGATTGACGGTGGCCAGGCTGCTGGTGGGGATCGCCACACTGTTGTCAGCGGTCAGAGTCAGCGAAGTCGGCAACAGCGGGTTGAGGACGGACTGGGCATACCAGGCGCCGGTACTGTTGGCTTCGGTCAGGCTCAGGTTTGGCGTCTGGCTGGTCAGGGTGACGGTGGCCGGTGGCGGCGGGGCCATGACGAACACATCCTGCTGGGCACGCAGGTCGCCATCCTCGGTATGCCGCGAGTAGGTACTGCGCAGTGGCATCACCGGGGTTGGCCGGGCAACGTCGGAGAGCTTGCCGGAGATCGAGAACAGCTCGGTGCGCAGGTCGATGCCGCCGGGGCCCTCGATACGTACGTAGTTGGTGTTGTACGGGCTGCCGGTGACGGGCTCCTCCAGGTTCGGGTCGCCGATGAAGCGCTCGCTGCCTTCGGTGTAGGGGCCGTTGACGCTGCGCAGGAACGGCCCCACGTCACCTTTGAGCGCGCCGCTGAAATCACCAGCACCGGCGATGCCGATATCGCGGGTCATATTGATCGCCCGATCGCCGGCGGCGGGCACGTCGAACACGTCCACGCCGTAGGGGTGCGTGACGATGTAGGTGCCGGCGGTCGGCACATCGACGCGGATACGGACCCGGGCGAAGCTGACCTGGTCGCCTTCGACCGGCTCCTCGGCGGCGAACGCCGCTTCGATTGCCGTGCCGTAACTCAGGTCGATGCCGCGGGCGGCATCGACGATGGCGGCGTCGGCGGTGAACCAGAAGGCTTCGTCGGGGAAGTTGCTGGGAAACACGATGGGCTGGGTGTCGTCGAATACACCCGGGGTCGGCAGCAGCGTACACATGTATGCCGGTGCACCAGGGGCGCCGGCGACACGTGAGCTGACGGTCTTGGTCAGGCACAGGTCAAGGGTTCGCCCGTGGGTATCCTGGTACCAGGCGGCGAAATTGCCATTGGCGGGGTCATAGGGCCCGGGGTCGACAGCGTACAGCGCTGCTTGAGCCGGGAGCTGGAGCATGCTGGCGAAAATCGCCACTGCCAGCGGAGTGGGTATCGGTCGGTGCATGAGTCATTTTCTCCTGCAAACGGGCCCATGGACTTGGGGCGTCTGACAGGAGATCGGCAACAGCCGTGCCAAAAGTTTGAAACAAGCTCAAGGCCACGTATTCTCTGGCTTCCAGCTTGGGTTTGGCGGTTTGGTGAGGTGTTTTCGGTGGGTTGTGTTCCCCAGGGTTGGGGGATTGGGGATGATCATTTGCAGGGCGGCGCCATCAAAGTAAACGACGCCCGGATCAAGGGGCCTGGACTCGCCGGGTTGCCAGCGCCAGGGCTGGTGCGGTCGGCCAATGGCTCACCCCTGCAACAGGTCAGGGCTGTTGAAATTGTTCAAGCGCGGGTCGCCCTCGGGGCATTCCAGGGCCTGCAGCGGCGCCAGCAACAGGGCCTTCTGCAAACTCCGCTCACCCGCCGCCCAGGCCTGCTCCAGCAGCGGCAGCACGCTGCGCGGCAGCACGCTGAACATCGGTTGCCAATACCCGCCCTGACGCACCATGGCCGCACTGTCATTGGCCATTGCCAACTGCACCAGGTCTTCGATCAGGCGGCGGTCGATCAGCGGTGCATCGCACGCCAGCACCACCACCCACGCATGCCTGGCCGCCGTCAGGCCGGCAATCACCCCGGCCAACGGGCCGGGGAAGTCTGCTTGTGCATCGCACACCAACTGGTCGGCGAACGGGCGATAAAGGTTGTGGTTGCGATTGCAGGAGATCACCACATCGTCACTAAGGGGGCGCACCACCCGCTGCACATGCGCCACCAGCGGCTCGCCACGCCAGAGTACCAGCCCCTTGTCACGGCCACCCATGCGCTGGCCACGGCCACCGGCAAGGATCAACGTGGTGAAGGGCGGCAGGGGTTCGGTCATTGGTCTGGTTCCTGAAGATAGGCCAGCGCACCCTCCCACGCTGCAGTGCAATTGTCCAGGCTGACAGGTAAGCGCCACCTGGCATATTTGCCAGTTGTGCTGACAGGGCGATGTTCATTCAATGGTAGTGAGTGGCAGGCAATGCACAGGCCCATTCCGTTACGCCAAGGAACAAGGACATGAATAAAACTGAATTGATTGCCCAAGTAGCAGATAAAACTGACCTTACCAAGGCCCAAGCTGGCAAAGTTGTCCACGCCATGATCGAAGCGTTTAATAAGTCATTGAAAAAAGAAGGGGAGATCAAGCTGATTGGGTTTGGCACTTTCAAACGCGATATACGTGCAGGGCGCAAGGGGCGTGACCCTAGGACGGGTCAAGAGATCGACATCAAGGCAGCCCCCGTTGTCAAATTCAAGGCTGGTAAAAAGTTGAAAGACGCCGTGGCGGAACAGGATCCGAACCGTCAATAGCTGCTTGCGCCGCCCAGTGGAGCGGTGGCCAAGGGGGCTGGCGATGCAGCCCCACTGGTCTCACGTATTGTCGCCACTTGCCACTTTAGCCCCGGGCGTTTCATGACGGGTGCGAGCCAGGCGCATCACCACCACGAAGAACACCGGCACGAACACCACGGCCAATGTGGCGCTGAGCATCCCGCCGATCACCCCGGTGCCAATCGCCTGCTGGCTCGCCGAGCTGGCGCCAGTGGCGATGGCCAGTGGCACCACGCCGAGGATGAACGCCAGCGAGGTCATCACGATCGGCCGCAGGCGCAGGCGCGCGGCCTGCACAGCGGCGTCAAAGGGTTCCACGCCTTGGTCCACCAGGCCTTTGGCGAACTCGATGATGAGGATGGCATTCTTCGCCGACAAGCCGATCAGGGTGATCAAACCGACCTTGAAGAACACATCGTTGGGCATGCCGCGCAGGGTCACCGCCAGGACTGCGCCGAGCACGCCGAGCGGTACCACCAGCAGCACGGCGGTAGGGATCGACCAACTTTCGTACAGCGCCGCCAGGCACAGGAACACCACCAGCAGTGACAGCGCCATCAGCAGCGGTGCCTGGCTACCGGACAGGCGCTCCTGCAAGGACAGGCCGGTCCATTCCAGGCCGGCACCGGCCGGCAACTGCGCGACCAGGCGCTCGACTTCGGCCATGGCCTCGCCCGAGCTATAGCCGGCTGCCGGCTCACCGGAAATCGACACCGCCGGGTAGCCGTTGTAACGGGTCAGCTGCACCGGGCCACTGACCCATTTGGCCTGGACGAAGGCGCCTAAGGGCACCATCTTGCCGCTGCTGTTGCGTACGTGGATCTTCAGCAGGTCCTCGACCTGGCTGCGCTGGTCGCCTTCGGCCTGCACCACCACCCGCTGCATGCGGCCCTGGTTAGGGAAGTCGTTGACGTAGTTGGAGCCCACGGCGGTGTCCAGCACCGCGCCAATGTCGGCGAACGATATGCCCAATGCATTGGCCTGGCGGCGGTCGATTTCCAGCTGTACCTGCGGGCTTTCGGCCAGCGAAGCCTCGCGTACGTTCACCAGTATCTTGCTGCTCGCGGCGCCGGCCAGCAGTTCGTCACGTGCCGCCATGAGTGCGGCATGGCCCATGCCCCCACGGTCCTGCAGGCGGAACTCGAAACCGGTGGACTCACCCAGCCCGTCGATAGGCGGCGGCAGCACGGAGAAAGCGACCGCGTCGCGGATCCGGGAAAATGCAGCGCTGGCGCGGTCGGCAATCGCCTGGGCACTGTCGTCGGCGCCGCGTTCTGCCCAGTCCTTCAGGGTGGTGAAGGTCAGCGCCGCGTTCTGCCCGCTGCCGGAGAAGCTGAAACCGAGAATCACCGTGGTGTTGCCCACGCCCGGCTCCTGGGCGTTGTGCGCCTCGATCTGCGCGGCTACCTGCTCGGTACGCATGCGGCTGGCGCCTGGTGGCAGCTGGATGTCGGTGATGGTGTAGCCCTGGTCTTCAGTGGGCAAAAACGCCGTGGGCAACTGGCTGAAGCCGTAACCGAGCACCGCCAGCAGCAGGCCATACACCAACAGGTAGCGGCCGCTGCGCTTGAGGGCGTGCACCACCCAGCGCTGGTAGCCGTCGCTCATGCGGTCGAAACTGCGGTTGAACCAGCCGAAGAAGCCCTTGCGTTGATGGTGGCCGCCCTTGGCCACCGGTTTGAGCAGTGTGGCGCACAGGGCGGGGGTCAGGCTCAGGGCCAGAAACGCCGAGAACAGGATCGACACCGCCATCGACAGCGAGAACTGCTGGTAGATCACCCCGACAGAGCCTTTCATGAAGGCCATGGGCAGGAACACCGCCACCAGCACCAGGGTGATGCCGATGATGGCGCCGCTGATCTGGCCCATCGCCTTGCGCGTCGCGGCCTTCGGCGGCAGGCCTTCCTCGGCCTTGATCCGTTCCACGTTCTCCACCACCACGATGGCATCGTCGACCAGGATGCCAATGGCCAGGACCATGCCGAACAGCGTCAGCACGTTGACCGAGAAGCCCAGCGCCAGCATCACGGCGAAGGTCCCCATCAGCGCCACCGGCACCACCAGGGTCGGGATCAGCGTGCAGCGCAGGTTCTGCAGGAACAGGAACATCACGGCGAACACCAGCAGCATGGCTTCGAACAGGGTGCTGATGACCTGCTGGATGGAGACTTTGACGAACGGCGATGTGTCATACGGGATGTCGTACCTGACCCCCTCCGGGAAATACACCGACAGCTCCTGCATCTTCGCCCGCACCAGGGTGGCGGTTTGCATGGCGTTGGCGCCCGGCGCCAGCTGCACGCTGAAGGCGCTGGCCGGCTTGCCGTTCAGGCGTGTGCCGTACTGGTATTCCTGGGCGCCGATCTCGACCCGCGCCACATCGCCGATGGTCACCGTCGAGCCGTCGGGGTTGGCGCGTAGCACAATGGCGGCAAACTCCTCCGGCGTGCTCAGCTGGCCTTTGACCACCACATTGGCGGTGATCTCCTGGGTGCTGCGGGCAGGCAGGTCGCCAATGCTGCCGGGCGCCACCTGGGCGTTCTGGGCGGCGATGGCGTTGGCCACATCGTTGGGCGTGAGGCTGAAACCGATCAGCTTGCCCGGGTCGATCCAGATCCGCATGGCACGCTCGGAGCCGTACAGCTGGGCTTTGCCGACGCCCTTGAGGCGGCGAACTTCGTTCATCACGTTGCGCGCAAGGATGTCCGACAGGGCGGTTTCATCGAGGCTGCCGTCTTCAGAGGTCAGGGTGCCGAGCAGCAGAAAGCCGGTGGACACTTTCTCCACCTGCAGGCCTTGCTGGGTCACCGGGCGCGGCAAGCGAGACTCTACGACCTTGAGGCGGTTTTGCACGTCGACCTGGGCCAGGTCAGGGTTGGTCCCAGGCTCGAAGGTGGCGGTAATGGTGGCGCTGCCCAGGCTGCTCTGCGACTCGAAGTACAACAGGTTGTCGGCGCCGTTGAGCTCCTGCTCGATCAGGCTGACCACGCTCTCGTCCAGGGTGGCGGCGGACGCCCCCGGGTACACGGCATAGATTTCCACCTGCGGCGGGGCCACGTTGGGGTATTGGGCCACCGGCAGTTGCGGGATGGCCAAGGCGCCAGCCAGCAGGATGAACAGCGCGACCACCCAGGCAAACACCGGGCGGTCGATGAAGAATTGCGGCATGGGTCAGGCCCTCACTGGCCGTTGTGCTGGGCGATGGGTTGGCTGCCCTGGGCCGTGTCGACCTGGACCTGGTCACCGGCCTTGACATGTTGCAGGCCCTCGACCACCACACGTTCGCCGGCGGCCAGGCCTTCATTGATGATCCAGCGGTCGCCTTGGGCGTTGCCCAGTACCACTTGGCGTTCGCTGATGCGCGCCTGCGCGTCGACCACCAGCACTTTCGGCACACCCGCGCTATCGCGCAGGATGGCGCGCTGCGGCACGCTGATGCCTTTGGGCTGCACGGCCTGCTCCAGGCGCACGCGCACGTAGCTGCCGGGCAGCAGCTCCAGATTTGGGTTGGGGAACTCGCTGCGCAGGGTGATCTGGTTGGTGCTTGGGTCGACGCTGATGTCCGAGAACAGCAGCTTGCCGGGCAGCGGGTAGGCAGTACCGTCATCCTGGATCAACGTGGCGCTTGCTTCTCCCTTGCCTGCCTGCTGCAACTCGCCTGCGCGCAGCGCGCGGCGCAGGGCGTTGAGCTCGCGGGTCGACTGGGTGACGTCGGCGTGGATCGGGTCCAGCTGCTGGATGGTCGCCAGGGGCGTGGCCTCGTTCTGCCCCACCAGTGCGCCTTCGGTGACCAAGGCGCGGCCGATGCGCCCGGAGATCGGTGCGGTAACCGTGGCGTAACCCAGGTTCAGGCGCGCCCGTTCCAGCGCAGCCTTGGCTGCGGCCACTTCGGCGTCGGCCTGAAGGAAGGCCGCGCGGGCGTTGTCGTACTCCTGGCGGCTGACGGCCTTGTCGTCGACCAGTTCGCGGTAGCGCTGCTCCTGCAGGCGGGCCTGGTACAGGTTGGCCTGGGCCCTGGCCAGTGCGGCGCGGGCGCTATCGTGGTCGGCCTTGAACGGTGCCGGGTCGATCAGAAACAGCACGTCGCCCTGCTTGACGTCGCTGCCTTCGCGGTAGACCCGCTTGAGCACCACGCCCGCCACGCGTGCGCGCACTTCGGCGGTACGCGGGGCAAGCATGCGCCCACTGAGCTCCGTGCTGATGGCCAAAGGTTCAAGCTGCAAGGTTTCCACCCGCACCTGGGGTACCGGGGGCTGGGTAGCCTGCTGTTCGGTATCGTTGCAGCCGGCTAGGAGCAGGGCCAGAAGCGCCGCGAGCGCCACGGGGCGCAGGCGATGGACAAGAATGATAGGCATACGGATCTTCCGATGATGACCGGCTGTATGCTAAGGCAGGCGGGGCGCGGGTGCCTGTTAATACCTGTAGGACGTGTGTGAAAAAGTGTGAAGAAAAATCCTGCACTCCTGGGGATTCTATATTCTTGCCGCACATGCCTCATTGGCCTCCTTCAGCCCGTACCAAGCCCTATGCCAAACATTCTTCTGGTCGAAGACGACAGCGCCCTGTCTGAATTGATCGCCAGCTACCTGCAACGCAACGACTTCCATGTGCGGGTGATCGCCCGGGGCGACCATGTGCTGGACGCGCTGCGGCAAGATAAACCCGACCTGGTCATCCTTGACCTGATGCTCCCAGGTATCGACGGCCTGCAGGTGTGCCGCCTGCTGCGCCACGAATCGCAAAGCCTGCCGATCCTGATGCTGACGGCCCGCGACGACAGCCACGACCAGGTCTTGGGGCTGGAGATGGGCGCCGACGACTACGTGACCAAACCGTGTGAGCCGCGGGTGCTGCTGGCACGGGTGCGCACCTTGTTACGGCGCAGCAGCGTCCATGAGCCACGGCTGGACAGCGAGCAGATCCTGGTCGGTGGCTTGCGCATCGACCTGGCCGAGCGCCTGGTCAGTTGGCGCGGCGAAGAGGTGGAACTGTCCAGCGGTGAATACAACCTGCTGGTGGTACTGGCGCGCAATGCCGGGGAGGTGCTCAGCCGTGACCGGATCCTTCAGCAACTGCGCGGCATCGAGTTCAACGGCACTGACCGTTCGGTGGACGTGGCCATTTCCAAGTTGCGGCGCAAGTTCGACGACAGTGCCGGCGAAGCGCGCAAGATCAAGACCGTGTGGGGCAAGGGTTACCTGTTCAGTCGCGTCGAATGGGAGTGCTGAAGCAACATGCTGAAGATTCTGGTGCGCCTGTACCTGGTGATCATCGTCGCCTATGCCGGTGCTCTGTTGTTGATTCCAGACGCCATCGTCGGCCTGTTCCATGACCGGTTCATGGCCTACAACCTGGACCAGGCCAAAGGCGTGCAGTCACTGATCGTGCGCCAGTTCCGCCAGGCCCCGCGCGAGCAATGGCCGGCGGTCGAACAGGACCTGGCCGAGGCGTTCGCGCCGCTGCAGGTGAGCCTGTTGCGTACCGATCAGGCCAACTTGAGCGCGCCAGAGCAGGCGCGTCTGGCGCAGGGCTTGTATGCGGTGCGCATCGGCGACTGGGGTTACTACCAAACGGTGCTGGCGCCGCTGGAGGAGGGCTGGCTGGTAAGCCTGCACTCGCCACCGGACCCACTGGACATCAACGTGCTGTCCTGGGGCGTGACCGTGCTGATCGGCGCCGCACTGCTCGGCTGCCTGCTGCTGTGGCTGTGGCCTCACTGGCGCGACCTCGAGCGCCTCAAGGAAACGGCCAGGCGCCTGGGCCAGGGGCAGATGGCCGAGCGCACGCATATTTCCCCGCATTCGAACATCGGTGAGCTGGCCGGTGTGTTCGACACCATGGCCAGCGATTTGGAGCGCCACGTCAATCAGCAGCGTGAGCTGCTCAACGCCGTGTCCCATGAGCTGCGCACGCCGCTTACCCGCCTGGACTTCGGCCTGGTGCTGTTGTTTGACGAAGTGCCGCCCACCAGTCGCAAGCGCCTGCTGGAGCTGGTCGGTCACGTACGCGAGCTGGATGAGCTGGTACTCGAACTGCTGTCCTACAGCCGGCTGTACAACGCCGACCAGGCCCGTGAGCGGGTCGAGGTGTCGTTGCTGGAATTGGTCGACAGTGTGCTTGGTGGCTTTGCCGAAGAACTCGATAGCCGGGGCATCCGCTGGGAAGTGCGCGCCGATGATGGTTTGCCCCGTTTTGTGCTTGACCCGCGTCTGACGGCCCGGGCCGTGCAGAACCTGGTGCGCAATGGCATGCGCTATTGCGATCAGAGCCTGCTGCTGTGCCTGCGCCTGGAAGAGGACGGTGCTAGCCTGTTGACGGTCGAGGACGACGGTATCGGCATCCCGGCCGAAGAGCGCGAACGGATCTTCCAGCCGTTCTACCGCCTGGACCGCAGCCGGGATCGAAATACCGGCGGCTTCGGCCTGGGGCTGGCGATCAGCCGGCGGGCCATCGAGGGGCAGGGTGGGACATTGACCGTGGCGCAGTCGGCGCTGGGTGGGGCGCAGTTCAGGATTCGTCTGCCAGCAGCTTGGTAAACTTACACTTTCAATAGCGAATAATTTCTTCGCGGATGTAATAGCGAAGGTAACTTTTCTGAAGTAATAACCGAACTTTTTCTCACCCCCCGTAAATGCTCGACCGAAATTTTTAGAATCATTCACAGGGTTAGTTTTTTCCAATGGATGATGAGATTTATGTGCCTTCCTTAATGACGGATTGAGAGGTCCATAGATGTCTGAATTATCCTGCAAGAGCTGTATCCCGGATGCGGCTTTCGGTCAAAGCGGAACAGTTGAGATTGTCTTCCCCGGTAACGTCGCCAGCGGCGTGCACGGTATGGCGTTGAATAACGGCCGCCTGTTCGTGGTGGCCCGGGTCAGCCACGGCTTTGCGGGCCAGGTCGCCTTTGCCGGTTTGACCGAGCAGGGCCAGGTGGACCCAAGCTTCGGCCAGCAGGGTTTTGTCATGGCGCCGTTCGGTAAAGACCATGCGGCCAAGCCGATCGAGGTCATCGCCAGTGCCGGTGGTGACTTCGTGGTGCTGGCTGAAGACCGTTCGCAGTCGGCTGGCTTCCCCATCCTGGGGCGCTACAAGCCCAATGGCGAGCCGGATCGCAGCTTCGGCGAGGCGGGTGTGGTAACGCTCAAGCTGCCAGGGCTGCTAGCCAACGATGAACCCTTTGGCCTGACCGAACTGGCCGATGGGCGGCTGCTGGTCGCCATCACCCGCTTCGACCATGAGGCGAACAGCGTGGGCCTGCTGGTGCGTTTGCTGGCCGATGGCAGCCTTGACGCCTCGTTCCATGACAACGGCGTGTTTGTCTTTGCCTTGAACGATGCGTCCAACCTGTGGTTCGAGGGGGCCTTGCAGCAACAGGATGGCCGGGTAGTGGTCTGGGGCTCGACCGATGCGGCGGGGTTGTTGCTGCGCCTGGGCCTGGATGACCTGCCCGACGCTGGCTTTGGCGAGAGTGGCTGCGTGCGTCTCACCGCGCCGCGTGGTACTCAGCGGGCGAGCATCGAGTTCTATGACGTGGTCGAGGGTGAGGGCGGCGACCTGGGGGTTGCCGGTGCCACCGACAGCCGGCCTTATCTGGCAGTGGTCGGGCGAGTCACGTCCACGGGACAGTTGGATCCGTCCTTCAACAACGGTGATGTGCTGGTAACCGCCGCCAGCAGCTTTGGCTCCCGTTGGGTCCGCAGCCTGCAGCGTGACGGCCGAGTCACGGTCTGTGCTGGCTTGACCGGTATTCCTTACAACGAGCGCGAGACCGAGTTTCTGGTAGGGCGCCTGTTGGCAGATGGGCAACTGGACCCGGGCTTCGGCAACGGTACCGGCCTGAAGCGCACCAACATCGAAGCGGGCGCAGACGTTGCACACTGTGCGTTGAGCCCGGACGATCAGCGCCTGATCCTGGGCGGCACTGCGAACGTGCCGGGTGAGAACAGCAAGGCCTACCTGGTGTGCTACTTCGTTTGACGCGATACAGGCAGGGGCTGATCAGCCCTTGCCTTGCGGGTCGAGCGCTTGCCTGTCGGCCTCCTGCTGCCAGAGTACGTAGCGGTCCTTACCGGCATGCTTGGCCTGGTAAAGGGCTTGGTCGGCATGCATCAACGCCTTGCTCAAGGTGTCCCCGGCGACGATTCGGGTCAGGCCAATGCTGATCGTCACCGGTTGTGCGTCCACGTCCTTGCGCACCCGTTGGCACAACATCGCGACGCGCCGCTCGGCGTCTTGCTGGTCGAGCCCGGCGAATAAAATGACGAACTCTTCACCGCCCAGCCGGGCAAATTCATATCCCTGCATCGTGGTCTTGATGTGCGCGGCCACGCGCTTGAGCACTTCATCGCCGACGTCATGACCAAAGCGGTCGTTGACCTTCTTGAAATTGTCGATATCGATCATCGCCAGGTATTGCCCCGGCGGCGCCTGGTGCAATTGCCGCTCGGCCTTGACCATGAACGAGCGGCGGTTGGGGATTTCGGTGAGCACATCTACATAAGCCTGTTCGAGCAGCAACCTGGACATGTAGAAGTTGTGCAGCTTGGCCTGGCGGATGCGCAGGTAGCTGTAGATCACCAGGCCGCTCAAGAACACCGCATAGCTGAGCAGCATCGCGGCTTCAAGTTCGTCGAGGTCGATGTTGGTGCCGTAGAACGGGTTGAGCATGGCCCAGGTGATGACCATGGCGCAGAAGAACGACCAGCGCCGGACTGGCAGGACCGAGACGCTGTACAGCACGGTGGATGTGCCCAGCACCAGCCAGACCGGGCGCAGGGCGATAGGCAGGCCTTCGATGACCAGGCGCATGCCCAGGGTGATGACGGTGATGAACAGCAGGTTGAGTACGTCGAAATGGTGGCTCCGGCGGGTGAAGCCCAGGACTACCGTGAGGCTGCACAGCAATGCCATGAACAGGCCGGAACGCCAGGTGAAGCCCTGGTTGCCCAAGTAGCTGACAATCAGGTCGAAGACTAGCCAGACGGCGATGCTGACGCAGAAAATCAGCTGGCAGAAGCGCCGCGAGTTGTCGAATTCATGCTGGCGGAACTCGGCGCGCAGTGCAGCGGGCGCGACCTGCTGGCGAACGTGGTCCTCGATGGTCTTGAACATGCCTGAGTTCCTGCTCAAACGGCCACTCACTCCAATGACAGAACACCGCGAGCCCAAGGCCGATAACGCAGCGCAAATACCGCTTCGGCATGGCATCCGCCGGTCAGCACAGGCTCAGCCGCCTGCGCCCGAAAAGCCTGCCCCGGGCCACTCACCTGGCGAAACGCCTCACGCACCACACCCACGCGGCACGGCAAGGCCTGCTCGTACCCCTGGCGCACCAGGGGCGGCAGCCGCCCGGTGCCGGCGCCGTCCTGCCACCACACAGTCAAGCCCAGCTGCGCCAGTTGATCCAGCCATGCGGCGTTGACCCGCGGCGCCAGCCTGCCGGCACTGAAGGCACTGAGGTGCAGCGGTTTGTCCAGCTGCCGGTTGAATGCCTGCAGCTGGCTGTACAGCGCCTCACGGCGCTGGGCGTCGCGAAAGTGCAGGTCGTCCAGTTCCATCGGCAGGTACCACCCCACCACATCGAGGTTCCAGGCCTGGCGTAGCTGCTGATAGTGACTCAAGGAGCGTCCCAACTGAGCCTTCCAGTAGCTGCTCAGCCCCTCGCTGTCGGACTGCTCGATGCGCTTGTAATAATCCGGGTCCATGTAAAGCCCGAGCACCAGCTCAAGGCCTTGGGCGCGGGCCTCGCGCAGGCTGTTGGCCAGCCAGCCCTGGGCGCCGCCAAAATCACTGTCGCCATAGGCGCTCCATTGCACGATCAGGGTCTTGCCACCCTGCGCCGCCGTGGCCTGCCACAGTCGCTGCCACTGGGCCGGGCTGATCTCGGCATCGCGGTTCAGCGGCTGATAGAACAGGCGTTGGTCTGCCAGCGCCGGCAGGCACAGGGCGAGCATGCAGATTGCCAGGAAGGTACGCATCAGAAGGTCATCTCCGCGCCAACCAGCACACCGTCAGCCCGCTGGTAGAGGTTGCCTCCCAGCGACTGCTGATATTCGGCACGCACTTTCAGCGTGCCGCGGTAAGCGTTGTAGCGATCGTCGTCGAACCACCACTGCCAGCGCAGGCCGACACCGGCGCGGGCATCCTGGCGCCAGTCGTTGCTCGGGTCCTGGCTGGAAAATTCGACGAATCCGTATGGCATCAAGGTCTGCGGCGAGCTGCCAGGCAGCTTCCAGGCATGGCCCTGTTGGTAGCGCGATAGCCAGGCATGGTCGCCGGCACGGGTCCACCAGGCAGCGTCCAGGTAGAGGAAACGTTCGTTCCAGTCGTCTTCGTCGACCCGCCAGTCGTTGCGCCAGGTGCCCTGGTCGAGGAACGACGCCGTCGCGCGCAATAGCAGGTCATTGCTCGACTCGGCATGGTTGCGCAAGTCGCTCCAGTTGCCGCCGACCTTGCTCGGGCTCAGCAGCTCGCCCAGGCTCAGGCCGCTGTAGTGCTCGGTGTCGATCTGCCGCTGGTGGTACAGCTCGGCATACAGGTTGAGGTTGGCCTGGCCGAGCGGTTTGTAGCGCAGGCCAACCCCGGTGCCCATGCTTTGCGCGTAATCGGTGCGGCTTTGGCCACCGAACAGCACCCGGCCGTACACCGACAAGGTGCTGCCGTCGCGGCTGGGTTCTTCGCCCAGGGCGTGGTCCCACATGGCCATTTGCACATTCTGCGATTGCGCCCGGCGGGAAGTGCCGCTGCGCTCGCCGTTTTCGAGGAATTTGTCGTTGGTCGAGGTGCCGGCGGGCGACCAGGTGCTGGCCAGGGAGACACTGTCACGGCGCGACAAGGTTTCGTGGGCGCGACGCTGGCGGTATTTGCGCGCTTCGAGGCTGCCGAACTCATCGTCGGCATCGACCAGATGCTGCTCAACATCGAGGATCCGGCGCAGTTCGCGGCGGGCCGAGGCGCTGTCTTGGGCTTCGTCATAACGCAGGGCGAGGGTTTCGCCAATGCGGTAATCCTCAGGAAAGTCGTGGGTAGCCTGCTCCAGGTACGGGATCGACTGGCGCCGCAGGGTTTTGTCGGGGGAACTGGCCAGGCGCATGCCGTAGTCCGCGCGGTAGCGTGGCTGGTCGGGGGCCAGGCGCACCGCTTCGGCAAGCCAGGCGCTGCTCTGGGCGGGGTCGCCTACCAGCTGCGCGGTGCTGGCAGCCGCGTAGAAGTGCTCCGCGCGTGGGTTGTGCGCCAGCGCTTGGCGCTGGAAACCCAACGCCGTCTGTGGGTCGCCCTGGCGTTGGGCGATCGCGGCGCCGAGCGCCCAGCTGTCGACGCTGTCGTGTGCAGCGCCATCCCAGTAACGGCGGGCAGCCTGGATGTCGCCGGCGTTCAAGGCCCCGGCGGCGGCGGTCAGGCGGGCGTTGTCAGTCCAGGCGCTGTCCGGCAGGCTGCGCCAGATGGGCAGGGCGGCTTCGGAGTCGCCAGCAGCTTCCAGGGCGTAGGCCAGCGGTAGGCGACTACCCCTGTCGCCCAAGCGTTCGGCAGCCTGGTAATAGACCACTGCTTCACCGGGTTGCTCAGGCATCGCGCAGCGACCCAGGGCGCGGTACTGCCCGGCTTCGGTGGGGGTGGCCGTAATGGCCTGGCGCACGGTGTCGCACTGGCCGGCCTCGGCCAGGCGGCCGAGCAACTGGGCGCGGGTGCTGGCATCGACCCTGGGCATCAGGCTGAGCATGCGCCGGGTGTCCAGCGGGCCGTCGTTGCGTGCATACAGATTGCCCAGGCGCTGCAGCAGCGAAGGCGTCAGACGGCCTTGCCGGCGGTCGTAGGCCTGCTCCAGCAGGCCTCGGGCACGGTCGCCATGGCCTTGCTGCAACAGCAGGAACGTGGCCTGTTCGAGTGCCGCCAGGTCACCGCTTTGACGGTAACGCTGTTCCCATTCGGCTGCAGTACGTGGTTGCGGCGCTGGCGCAGGGTCGCCATAGAGGCGCTGCTTGAGCACCGCATAGGCGCGGGGATCCGCGCTGATCTGGCAGCCCTTGAACTGCGCGCGGGCGACATCCGGGTCGTGGCGTGACAGCCAATCGACGGTGTCCAGGCACGGGCGCTGCAGTTCGTTGCTCAAGCGCCGGACCAAGGGCGCATCGTCGCCTTCACGGGCCAACTCCCAAAGCTGCTGGCGCAGTGCCGGGTCCTGCAATTGCTCGGCGGGCAGGCTTTGCAACCAGCGCTGGGCCTGCTCGTTATGGCCCACGGCGATGGCCCGGTTGGCCATCGCCAGCCGGGTGCGGTCGGCGATCTCGGGCGAGGGAGCGCTTTGCAGGAGCTTGCCCAGGCCCTTTTCATCGAGTTGTTGAACGTACGCATTGGCCAGCCGCTGCCAGTCCTCTGCCGGCAACTGGCCTTGGTCGGCCAAGGGTTGCAGCTGTTCGATGGTCTGCTTCCAGTTGCGCAGTTGCTCGGCGAAGTTGGCCCGGGCAAGGCGCAGCACTTTGCCGTCGTCGCGCGGCGGCAGCTGGTTGAGCCAGTCCAGGGCCCGGCCGGCGCCTCCGAACTTGGCCAGGCTCAGACTGTAGGCCTGCCACAGGCGGACCCGCTGCATGCTGTCGGCCGTGGCTAGCCAGCTTTCCACCTGGCTGGCGGGCGGTGGGTCCTGTTCGATCCAGGTCAGGCGCAGTTCCAGCAGGGCATTGGCGTATTCGGGGCTGCCACCGAGTTGCTCGGCCAGGGCTTGGGCGTCCTTGTAGCGGCGTTGGTGAGCCAGTGCCTCGACCAGCAGTGCGCGGGCCTCGTCATTATTCGGCACCCGGCCCAATACATGGCGGGTCAGGCGCTCGACTTCGGCCCAGTTGTCCTTCTTGGCTTCGCGGTAACTGCGCTCCATGAACGGATAGCTGGTAAAGCGCTGAAAATCGGTCATCGGCGCCGCCAAGGCAGGCAGGGCGCAGGAGCACAGCAGCAGGCTGGTGAACGTGAGGGTCAAACGCGGCTTCATGCCACCTCCCTGATCAGGTCGAAAGCAGCCTGCTGCTCGCTGGCCTGTTCGGCGAGCGCCTGCTCCAGCACGGTCTCGGTGATGATGCCGCGTGCGATCAAGTGCTCGCCGAGGCTTTGCTGCTCGGGGTCGAAATCGATCAGCGCCTGGTTGAACAGCGTCACCGGCACCATGCCGCGCACCTGCAGCAAGGCACCGAGCATGACCTGGTGAGTGCTGACCTGCTCGATCAGTTCGGCGTTGTCCTGGTGCTTTTCCAGCACTTCCAGCATCTGCTGGGTCTCAGCATGCTGCCAGGGGCTGGGGTAGTGATAGCGCAGGCCCAGCGTTACCCGTCCCTGTGGCGCCAGCCGGTAGTTGACCGGGCGCTTGAGCTGGCGGCTGATGACTCCCAGCGAGACCTGGCTGACCGGGCTTTCGCTGGCCAGCACCAGGGTGTCGCCCTCTTCGGCTACCGGCAGTACGCCATAGTGCGTCGCCAGGCGGCGTGGCAGTAGCGCGATCAGTTGCCGATCGAGCTTGAACGGGTTCAGGGGGGCCCAGGGCAGGTCGAGTTGTTCGGCGAGGGTCTGCACCAGCTGTTCACTGGTCAGCCAGCCACGCAGCAGCAGTTCGCGGCCCAGACGCCGCCGTACCGGGCTGGTGATGGCCTGTTCGAGCTGCGCTTCGCTGATATAGCCCTTGGCGACCAGGCGGTGCCCCAGCGGGGTACGGGCCGGTGAGGCGATGGCGGGGAATTCGTGGGTGGTCTTGTCCCAGGCCACCCGGCGCGAATCGCCCATCTCCATCACTTGCCGCAGGGCGCGCAGGTTGGCGAAGAAGTTGACGAAGTTGCTCCACATCATCCGTGGGGCCGACAGCAGCCCCTCACCGATGCCGTAATAGCGGGTGACGAACCAGCCACGCTGGATCAGGCGGTTGATCAGCAGCAGGCCGTTGAGCCAGAGCAGCGTGGTCAGCAGTTGGCTGTCGCTGAGGATCGACATGAAGCGCCAGGATTGCGGAGCAATCACCGTCACCAGCCACATCGCCAGCAGCACCAGCAGCAACAGGTTGACCAGAAAGCTCAGCAGGTAGGCGAACAAGCCTCGGCGGTCGCGCCAGAGGAAGTAGTTGAGCGCGCCTGTTCGGCTCCAGCCCAGGTTGCTGGTGCCCTGAAACACGATGCCGACGATCCAGCGGGATTTTTGCCGAATGGCATGCTGCCAGTCGCGCGGGAAGTGCTCGCGCACGCAGATCACCTGGGCGAACTCGCGGCTCATGCCGGGGCGCCATTGCTGCTTGAGGGCCAGTGCTGGGTCGGTGACCGAGTAGCGGGCAAAGATGCACTTCATGCCTTTATGCTTCAGGCGAAAGCCGATGTCGTAATCCTCGGTCAGGCTCTGCACGTCGAAGGCGATGCCGTCACCGTCCTCGAGCAGGGCGCTGATGGCACGGCGGCTGAAGCAGGTACCCACCCCGGCACTGGGCACCTGGCCGGTAAGTGCCTCGCGGACGATCACGTCCTTGCCGTGGTTTTCGGCGAACTCGTCCACGTAATGCCCGGCGGTGAAGCCGCGCCATTGCGGCGCGTACGGGTACACCGGGATCTGGATCATGTCCTTGGCGGGCAGCAGGTAGTTGAACAGCCGCAGCTCCATGGGCGAGATCACGTCCTCGGCGTCATGCAGGATGAAGCCTGCGAACTCGATCCGCGCGTCGTTCTGGAAACGCAGGATGGCATCGATGATGTTGTTCAGGCAGTCAGCCTTGCTGGTGGGGCCGGGGCGGGCGCAGACCACCTTGTGGACGTTGGGGTAGTGCAGGCACACGGCATCGACGTCGGCCTGGGTTTGTGGGTCGTTGGGGTAGGTGCCGACAAAGATCTGGTAGTTCTCGTAGTCGATGGTCGAGGCCGCCAGGCGCGCCATTTCACCCACCACGCCCACTTCGTTCCAGGCCGGGACCATGATCGCCAGGGGCTTTTCCGGCACCTCGAACAGGCGCTTCTCGTCGGCCCTGGCGTACTTGTCATAGATACGCAAATGGCGGAACAGCTTGCGGCACCAGTAGCACAGGTCGATGAACAGGTCGTCCAGCCCGAGCAGGAACATCAGTGCGGCGAGGATGATCGCCAGGATCTTGAGGCCAAACAGTACGTAGGTGAGAAAATCGATGAAAGCCAGGCTCATGCGTCATCCCGTTTGCTCAGGCTTTCCTCGAACCAGCGGCTCAGGCGCTCGGCGATGATTTCGCTGGCGTGGCCGTCACCGAATGGGGTGAATACGCGCGCCATGCGCGCGTAGGCCTGGTCATCGTCCAGCAATTGGCTGGTTTCCTTGACGATGCGCTCGGTCTGCGTGCCGACCAGCTTCACCGTTCCGCCTTCGAGCACTGAGGGCCGTTCGGTGACCTTGCGCAGCACCAGCACTGGCTTGCCCAGGGCCGGGGCTTCTTCCTGGATGCCACCGGAGTCGGTGAGGATGATGTGGGCGCGGTTCATCAGCCATACGAAGTGCTGATAGTCCTGTGGCGCTATCAAGTGGATGTTGTCACGCCCCGAGAGCAGGCCGTAGACCGCTTTCTGCACTTGCGGGTTGAGGTGTACGGGGTAAACGAACTGCACATCGGGGTATCGCAGGGCCAGTTCGGCCAGTGCCAGGCAGATACGTTCGAAACCGGCGCCGAAGTTTTCCCGACGATGGCCAGTGATCAGCACCATGCGCTGATCGTCCTGCAGGTTGTGCAAGGGCGAGTCGGCGGCGGGGTGCCATGCGGTTTCCTTCAGGTATTCACGCATCCACAGCAAGGCGTCGATGACGGTGTTGCCGGTGACTTCGATATGTTCCAGCGGTACGCCTTCGCGCAGCAGGTTGTCGCGGGCCTTGGTGGTGGGCGCGAAGTGCAGGTCGGCGATCACCCCGGTCAGGCGCCGGTTGGCTTCCTCGGGCCAGGGTTGCTGCAGGTTGCCGGTACGCAGCCCGGCCTCGACGTGGCCGATGGGGATATGCCGGTGGAAGGCGGCAAGGCCGGCGATGAAGCTGGTGGTGGTATCGCCGTGGACCAGCACGATCGCTGGCTTGACCTGTTCATAGGCCGTGTCGATCGAGCCCAGCAGGTCGCGGGCAAGGCCATTGAGGGTCTGGTTCTGGGTCATCACCTTCAGGTCCTGATCGACGCTCAGGCCAAAGGCGGTCAGCACTTGTTCAAGCATCTCCCGGTGTTGGCCGGTCGAGCAGATGTGCAGATCGATGTCGGGCCACTCACGCAGAGCCCTGGCCAGCGGGGCCATCTTGATCGCTTCTGGGCGAGTACCGAATACCATCATGACGGTGTTGGCCATCGTGTTGTTCCTTGTACGATTCCCTGGACGAAGGTGTACGACCTTGCGCCGCCTGCAATGGGTAGATACAAGCAGGCAGGTGCCGGGTTGTCCAATGCACGCGCGTTCGCAGCCAACGGCCTGCGTTGAGCACATCAAGGCGAGGTCGATTCACGCCGCCAGGCGGCCGAGTTCCAGGGGGGGATGGGGTGGTGCGGAAACGGTCATGCTAGTTTTTCTTGACTGGATGGTCAGTCAAAAAGTATTTCTGACTTTTTCTTGCTGGCGGCTTCTTGTAACTTGGGAGGCCTTTTCTAGAGGGATCTGAACATGCAAGGCAAGGCACGCAAGATCGTCCAGGCCATTCTCTACGAGGCCATTGCCGTGGCCTGCGTGGCCCCGGCGCTGGAGCTGGCATTCGGGGCCGGCATGGCGCAATCGACCGTGCTGTCGATCCTGATGTCGGGCATCGCCATGAGCTGGAACATGGGCTTCAACTGGGTATTCGAGCGCTGGGAAGCACGCCAGCCCAAACGCGAGCGCACGTTCTTGCGCAGGGTGCTGCACGCACTGGGCTTCGAAGGTGGGCTGGTGGTGATCCTGCTGCCGCTGGTGGCGTACTGGCTGGATGTCAGCCTATGGGCAGCGTTGCTCACCAACATGGCGTTGTTCGTGTTCTTCTTCGTTTATGCTTTCGTGTTCCAGTGGGGGTTCGACAAGGTCTTCGATGTGCCGCTCTCGGCACAGCAAGCCAAGTGTTGACACGCCGACGTACAGCGGGATAAGTTCCCACCCCATGAACACTTTCTCGCACGTGAACGCCATTATTATTACCGCCATTATCAGTTTGGCGGGCTAGCGCGTACGTGCACCGAACCCGCCCTGGAGGCGGGTTTCCACTCTTCGACTCCTGGGCAACGTGAAAACAGCCAAGGAGTTGCGCCCGATGACCAGCCTCAACGTCAGCCCCCGTACCCCGCTTAGCCCTCAGCAGCTGCTGTCGGAGCAGGTGCGGCGCATTTTGTCCGCGCCGGTGTACGACCTGGCCATCGAGACCCCTCTGCAAGCGGCGCCGGCGTTGTCTGCACGCCTGGGCAACCAGGTGTTGCTCAAGCGCGAAGACCTGCAGCCCACGTTCTCGTTCAAGATCCGTGGTGCCTACACCCGGCTGGCGCGTCTGACCACCGCCCAGCGCGAGCGCGGTGTGATCACCGCTTCGGCAGGCAACCACGCCCAGGGTGTAGCGCTGGCGGCCTCGCATCTGGGCATCAAGGCGACCATCGTGATGCCGACCACCACGCCATCGCTGAAGGTCGAGGGTGTGCGTTCACGGGGTGGGCATGTGGTGCTGCACGGTGAAAGCTTCCCCCATGCGCTGGCCCATGCACTGACCCTGGCTGACAGCGAAGGCGCCACCTTCGTCCCCCCATACGATGACCCGGACGTGATCGCCGGGCAGGGCACGGTGGGCATGGAAATCCTTCGCCAGCAGCCCGGCGCGCTGGATGCCATCTTCGTACCGGTCGGTGGCGGGGGCCTGGTGGCAGGCATCGCCGCGTACGTGAAGTACTTGCGCCCTGAGGTCAAGGTGATCGGCGTCGAGCCGGAGGACTCCAATTGCCTGCAGGCCGCCATGGCTGCCGGGGAGCGGGTGATCCTGCCGCAGGTTGGCACCTTCGCTGATGGTGTGGCGGTCGCCCAGGTCGGCGCGCACTGCTTCGAACTGTGCCGGCATTTTGTCGATGAGGTGGTGACCGTCAGCAGTGATGAGCTGTGTGCGGCAATCAAGGACATCTACGACGACACCCGTTCCATCACCGAGCCGTCTGGCGCTCTGGCTGTTGCAGGCATCAAGAAGTACGTGGCCCGCGAAGGCGCGCAGGGGCAGACGCTGGTAGCGATCGATTCCGGTGCCAACGTCAACTTCGACCGCTTGCGCCACGTTGCCGAACGCGCCGAGCTGGGTGAGCAGCGCGAGGCGATCATCGCCGTGACCATCCCCGAGCAGCCCGGCAGTTTCCGCGCCTTTTGCCAGGCACTGGGCAAGCGCCAGATCACCGAGTTCAACTATCGCTACTACCCCGGCAAGCAAGCGCGGCTTTTTGTCGGCGTGCAGACGCACCCGCTGCACGACCCGCGGGAGAACCTGCTGGCACAGCTGACCGAGCAGGGTTACAGCGTGCTCGACCTGACCGACAACGAGTTGGCCAAGCTGCATGTGCGCCATACCGTGGGTGGCCATGCGGCGCCGGGGGCCGATGAGCGGGTGCTGCGCTTCGAGTTCCCGGAACGGCCGGGCGCGTTGTTGGGCTTCCTGGAGCGGCTGGGCAAGCGCTGGAACATCAGCCTGTTCCATTACCGCAACCATGGCGCGGCCGAAGCGCGGGTGTTTGCCGCCCTGGAGGTGCCAAAGGATGAGCAGGCAGGGCTGCCGCTGGCGCTGGATGAGATGGGCTATCGGTATTGGGATGAAACCGACAACCCGGCTTACAAGCTGTTTCTTGGATGATCGGGCGCTGTTGAGATCGAAGGCCGCGCACGGGGCGCTCGATCTGAACAGCCCCGCAACACCCAGACCATGGGCCGGCACGCCACAATGGCCGGCTCAGCGCTCGCGCATGAAGAACCCGGCCACGAACTTGCGGAATGTCTCCAGGCTCTTGAAGTCGGCGTAGCGCTTGAAGTTCTCGGCGTCCGGTTCCGGCCCCACCGGCTGCTCCAGCAGCGACACCGACAGCACGCGGTCCTGGTCGGAGGTCAGCACCAGTTCATCCATCACCTGTCCACCGATCACCGGCCTGCGCATCTGCACTTTCACCCCCTTGCTGGCCATCCAGTCAATCAACGACACCAAGGCCTTGAGCGGCTCACGTTCCTCGTCGCGGTAAACCGGGAACAGGTGAGCGCGCGACAGCACCGGCACGCTGGCCACGTGGATCAGTTCATAGAAGTGACTGCCTGCGCTGGTGGGCGAGTACAGGGTCAGCGCCAGCAGCGGCCCGGATGCCCGACTGCCGCCCCAGTACAGATGGTGCCCCTGGAAGTCGAAACCGTCTTCGCTGCGGTTGTTGAACAGCTTGCGGCCCTTGATCTGGTCGACGCAGTCCAGCAGCAAACCGTGGCGGCGGTGGCTGCCGAACACCGTGGCTTCGCGCAGGCGGGCCTTGAGCATCATCATGTGCTTCATGTCCAGCCGGGTTTCCAGGTAGTTGCTGGCGGGCACGCGTTCGAGCAGCGGGTAACGGCTGGCGACGCTGCGCAGTTCGGCGAACTGGCTGGTCAGGTCTTTCTTCAGGTGCGTGGCGTAGAGGTTCAAGCCGCTGGTTTCGATCCAGGTCAGCAGCAGTGAGAGCAGGCGCTGTTGATCGCGGCGTTCATTGCCATCGCCGGCGCCGCCCGTGCCGTCGCTGGCCTTGCGGAAGTCGCCGAGCAGGCGCAATGGTGTGTCTGGCGCCAGCCAGGCGGCGGGCGGGGCAGGGTCTTGCTCATGGTCGGCGCCCTCACGCTCGTCTTTGCTGAACGGGCAGCCGGGTGCATGCTCGGCGGTGCCGGGGTTGTTCTTGAGAAACAGCGTGCCGGTGCTGCCATTGAGGGTGACATTGAGCACCGGCAGGGCGTCCTTGCGGCAATCGCATGCCAGCCACTGGTTGGCGCTGCGCACCTTCATCAGCAACTGGTTGGCCTGTAACAGGCCGGGGCCTGTGAGGGTGCCGGTGGCGAATGCCTGCAGCAGTGCCTCTTCGGCCGGGGTCAGGCTACGTACCTGCGCGGCGGTTTTGTCGATGATTCGCATGAAGCAGCTCCAAGCTACGAGCCACAAGCTTCAGGCAAAGTTGCGCCGCTTTCAACCAATCGCTCAGTTGCCGGCGAACAGTGTTGCCGCGCGGGCGCGAATTTCGTCGGGGCTGAGGTCTTCTTTATGGGTGGAGACGAACCACAGGTTGCCGAACGGGTCTTTCAACGTGCCGCTGCGGTCGCCGTAGAACTGGTCCTTTACCTCATGCAGGGGGCTTGCTCCTGCTGCGATGGCCTGGGCGTAGACCTTGTCGCAGTCCTCCACGTACAGGTGCAGGCCAACGGCGACACCGTTGAGTGACTGGCTGGGCGCCAGCCCTCCGGCCATGTCGCATGGGTCGGCGAGCATCAGCGAAGAATCGCCGATCTTCAGCTCGGCGTGGCCTACACGGCCGTCCGGGCCCTCTAGACGGAACATTTCGACCGCGCCGAAGGCTTGCTTGTAGAAGTCGATGGCCTTGGCGGCATCCTTGATGCCCAGGTACGGGGTAATGCTGTGTTGGCCTTGTGGAATCGGGCTGGCTGCCATGTTCGACACTCCTCTGAGATGAATGCGAAAGGGGCGGGTTGCGCCCCTTTTGCATAGAGTCGGTCAGGCCGCTCGAAGATCGACAGGTTCGCTAGATCGTTTGTCTATAAGCATGGCCGGGTCAGAAGATGTAATCGGTGGTGAGGAAGGTCGATTGCCGGTTGCGGATGATTTCGCTGATCAGTTCCTTGTTGGCTTCCTGGAAGCGGGTCGCGACCAAGGTACGGATAGAGAACACGCGCAAGGCGTCATGCACCGACAAGGTACCCTCGGCGCTGTTCTTGCGACCATTGAAGGGGTAGGTGTCGGGGCCGCGCTGGCACTGGGCATTGAGGTTGATACGGCCGACCTGGTTGGCAAAGATATCGACCAGGCTGCCGATGGTCTTCGGGTCGTTGCCGAACAGGCTCAACTGCTGGCCGAAGTCGGAATCGAGCACGTAGTCGATCACCGTCTGCAAGTCGCGATAGGGCACCACCGGTACCACGGGCCCGAATTGCTCTTCGTGGTACACCCGCATGTCGCAGGTTACCGGGTAGAGCAGGGCAGGGTAGAAGAACGACCCGCGGCTGTGCCCACCCCCCTCGTTGACCACCCGCGCGCCTTTGGCCGTGGCATCTGCCACCAGGGCGTCGAGGTAATCGACCTTGCCCGGCTCCGGCAGCGGCGTCAGGGCCACCCCTGGCTCCCAGGGCATGCCTGGCTTGAGCGCAGCGAGCTTGCGCTGGAATTTGTCCAGAAACGGTTCGACCACGTCCTCATGGACGAACAGGATCTTCAGTGCGGTGCAACGCTGGCCATTGAACGACAACGCGCCGGTGACCGCTTCTTCGACTGCATTGTCCAGGTCTACCTGGGGCAGCACGATGCCGGGGTTCTTGGCATCGAGCCCCAGGGCGGCGCGCAGGCGGTGCGGGCGCGGGTGGAGCTTTTTCAGATCGCTGGCGGCCTTGTGCGTGCCGATGAAGGCGAACACGTCGACCTTGCCGCTGGCCATCAAGGCACTGACCGTTTCGCGCCCGCGGCCATAAATGACGTTGATCACCCCCGGCGGAAAGCTGTCACGGAACGCTTCGAGGAGCGGGCGAATCAGCAGCACGCCGAATTTGGCCGGTTTGAACACCACTGTGTTGCCCATGATCAGCGCGGGAATCAACGTGGTGAAGGTTTCATTGAGCGGGTAGTTGTAAGGCCCCATGCACAAGGCCACGCCCAGTGGCGCGCGGCGGATCTGGCCGAGCGTGCCCTGTTCGAGTTCGAAGCGGCTGGACCGGCGGTCGAGGTCTTTCAGGGCGTTGATGGTGTCGACGATATAGTCGCAGGTGCGATCGAACTCCTTCTCGGAGTCCTTGAGGTTCTTGCCGATCTCCCACATCAGCAGCTTGACCACGGCCTGGCGCTGTTCGCGCATGCGCGCCAGGAAGGTTTCCACATGCTGGATGCGTTCGGCCACACGCATGTTCGGCCACGCGCCGCGGCCTTTGTCATAGGCCTGTACCGCGGCGTCCAGTGCCGTCAGGGCCGTATCGGCATCGAGCAGCGGGGCGCTGCCGAGGATCACCTGGCGCTCGCCGCCGCCTTCCTTCAGCCATACCGGGCTGCGCACGGTGGCCAGCGGGCCGTCCCAGCGCCTCAGTTCGCCATTGACCAGGTAATCGCGTTGCTCCAGGGGGGCATCCAGCTGCCAGGGGGTAGGGACATCCCCGGCAGCAGGAAACAGCGAATCGAGCAGATGGTCCATGTGTGCTGCACCTCACAAGTCTGGGTAGGTGAATCGCTTCAGCTTCGAGGATGCACCCGCCGAAAGAAAAATACCAGTCTGGCTCAATATTGCCCGCAGTGCGCCGATACAGAATTAATCGAGCGCATACCAAGGCCTATGACTCCGTCCAATACCCCACTACCTGATGAGCCGCCGCCCACCGGCCTGCCGCGCCGCTCCCTTGGCAGCCTGATGCCGGTAGGCTTTGCCCTGGTCGGCATCGCCCTGTCGGTGCTGCTGGGCAACCTGGACGTGCAACGCCAGCCTGGCGGCCTGTTGACCAGCCCTCTGGTCTCGCCGCTGCTCTGGTTCGCCCTGGCCTGTACGGGTTTGACCAGCCTGTTCCTGGCCTTGATCAACCGCAAGCAACGCCAGCTGCAGCAACGCAACCGAGAACTGCGTAGCTCCCAGGCGCAGCTTGAGCGGCTGGCCCATTACGACACCATCACTGGCTTGCCCAACCGCGTGCTGTTCCAGCAACAGCTGGCCGATGCCATTCTCAAGGGCGATGGCCTGGCTGTGCTGATGCTGGACATCGATGGCTTCAAACAGGTGAACGACAGCCTCGGTCATGCCATGGGTGACCTGTTGCTGCAGCAAGCCACCGCACGCTTTTTGCAGGAGCTGGACGCGGCTGACCGGGTATGTCGCCTGGGCGGCGACGAGTTCGTTTTCATGCTGCGCGGCACCCAAGGCCAGGTCAGCCATCAGGTTGGCCATCTGCTGCGTTGCCTGCAGCGGCCGTTCGACCTCAACGGCAGCACCGCCCTGGTGACCGGCAGTATCGGGCTGGCCAGGTGCCCGCAGCATGGCGAGGATGTCGGCAGCCTGCTGCGTCACGCCGATACGGCGATGTATGCAGCCAAAGAAAGTGGGCGCAACGCCTGGCGCCCTTACCACACGGATATGACAGCCCGCCTGCAGCAGCGCCTGGAGCTTGAGCGCAACCTGCGCCGTGCCTTGCAGGCGAACGAGTTCGAGCTGTGGTATCAACCCAAGGTCGACCTGTTCAGCGGCTGCGTGCAGGGTGTCGAGGCATTGCTGCGCTGGCGCGACCCGGTCCATGGCCTGGTGTCACCTGCCGAATTCATTCCGTTGGCCGAGCGTACGGGCTTGATCATCCCGCTAGGTGAGCGGGTGTTGGCGCTTGCCTGCGCTCAGATGGCCACCTGGCGTGACGAAGACCGCGTACCCGGGCCCATGGCGATCAACGTGGCGGCGCTGCAGATCGAGCGCAGCGACTATGTCTCCAGCCTGGCCCAGGCGCTGGAGTGTCACGGCCTGGCGCCGAGCCTGCTGGAAGTGGAAATCACCGAAAGTCTGCTGATGGAAAGCCAGCAACAGGCCTGTGAGGTACTGGCCCAATTGCAGGCCATGGGCGTGACCACGGCCGTGGACGACTTCGGCACGGGCTATTCTTCCTTGGCGTATTTGCGAGCGCTGCCGATCGATCACCTGAAGATCGATCGTGCGTTCATCAAGGACTTGCCGGACGATGACGATGCAGTGGCCGTGGCCCGGGCCATCATCGACCTGGGCCACGCGCTGGGCTTCCGGATCACTGCCGAGGGCATTGAAACCCAGGAGCAGTATGACTTCTTGCGCAACGCCGGATGCGACCAGGGGCAGGGCTATCTGCTGGCCCGGCCAATGCCGGCGGCGGACCTTGCGCGCTGGCTGGCGACCCGTACCGAGCGGGGCCGCCAGGGCAGCGCCTGACCCGCCTCAGAGATCCAACAGCAGGCTGGCTGGCGAGTCCAGCGCCAGCTCGCGGAAGGCGGGGTCTGTATCCATCCGCTCCAGGCGACGCCACAGTGATTCCAGGCCCGTCAGGGTGTCATCGTAATCGGCCGCGTCGTCGATCAGTTGGCGCAGCGCGCGTCGGTAGTGCAATGGCACCCGCGTCCACAGCTGCAGCCGCCTTGCACTGGCGTCGGCCAGCAGTGGCTGGTAGTCGATATCCGACACCAGCAGGTCCGCACCCTGCAACTGGTAATACTCTTCAATCTGCTCGCGAATGTGCGGCCCAAGCGCCGGGCTTTCCAGGGTCAGGGCATTGGCGGTGTCAACGGGCAGGGTGAAGCCCGGCGCCAGGCGCTGGAACTGGTTCTCGGACAGGTCGATGATCAACGCCGACTCCAGGCGCTCAAGGCCTTGGGGGAGTTCGGTCAGGCCGCAATTGACCAGGAACACCGAGCCAAGCCCCGGCAGGTGCTGCAGGTTCGGCGCCTGGAGCAAGGGGTTCTGAGACAGGTCCAGCACCCTCAACCCGGTCAGTCGCTCCAGCGCTGCCTGTGCGCGGGCGTCCCAGCTGATGCGGTTATGTTCAAGGTCAAGCCATTGCAGGTTGCCGGGTACCCGAAGCTCGGGAACCGCGTCGAAGCGGCAACGGCTCAAGGTCAGGCGCTGCAGTTGGGGCAGGCTTTGCAGCCAGTGTGCGGGCAACTCGCTCAGGGCGTTGTTACCGCTGAGGTCAAGGTCGGCGATGTGGCTCAAACCCGTTGGCAGTGTGAGGGACGCCAAGTCGCTGTTTTCAAGCTCGAAGTTTTTCAGGTCGAGGGCGTGGATGCGTTGGCCGGTGGACAGCACACGGATCGAATTCTGCTGCCAGGCGTTGAGAATCTTCCGCACGGCGGGCCGGCGCCGGGGAACGGCCGCCGCCCATCGATCAAGGTCGATGCGTACCTGCCTCAAGGCGTCTTCGCGAATTTGCAGTTCCGTTTGAGCAGAGCGCATCGTGTTACGCCAGTCTGCCTGTAAGCGTTCGACCTGCTCCTGGGTGATGCTGGGGTAAAGCCTGCGTAAGCGCGCCGGCACGCTCCGATCGAAGAACGGTGAACTGGGTACCTGTGGGGAGAGCGGTGCGCCACCGCGCAACCGGTGACGCAGGGCAGGGCGCTTGGCCTGGGGGCCCCAGAGGCGCAGTGGCCATTTCTCCCGCTCGGCAGCGGCCAGGTGTTGCGTATGCTCAGCCAAGGCTTGTGCGCTGCCCCAGGCCGCTTTCAGTTTCGCTGGCGCTGCGCTGTACAGCGCTTGGTAGGCGTCGCGGTACACGGGCCCGGCCACCGGGCGCTCGCCCTTGAACACTTCGTACCCCAGGTCAGACCTGAGCAACACGCAACGCTCGCTGGCCTGTTGCGCGCCGATGGCCGCTAGTAGGCGGCCCTCGGGATGGGTTTGGCGGATTTCCAGGCGCACGGGGTGTGGCCAGCCGGAATGCCGTTCAATGCAGGCCAGTAGCAAGCGTTCGCTGTCGCTGTCGGCCAGGCGTGGCTGGTACAGGCCCTCCAAGGCCCGGGCCAGGGGTAGATCGCGGGTGATCTGCTGGGCTTGCTGCTGCAGCCAGGCGGGGAGCGCACCTTGCGAGTGCCAAGCGGCCAATGCCTCTGGCGAGAGGCGCGCCAGCAGGCGCCTGGCCAGCGGTGGTGTCAACGGCGCATAGGCCTGGCACAGCCGCTGTTCGGCGGCGCTTGCCGTACGCTGGTAAATGCGCGTCAGTGCCGCGCCGCCCAGCTCGGGCATCTGCTCGGCCAGCGTAAGGCGCTCCAAACTATCGGCGAGCAGTGCAGGCGTGGCCTCACCGGCCAGGTGGACTGCCAGCAACTGTGCCCGGTCCACGCCACTGATGACCATGGCCTGCTGCAATTGCACATCGTCCAGGGTATCGACGGGCAAGCCGAGGCGCCGTATGCACTGGCTGTCGGACCAGCCCTGGGGCACCTCGTGCTCCCCCCGCCAGGCGCCCTCGCCGTTGTGTTCCAGCAACGGTTGGTAGGCCTTGGGGTCAGTCGGGTGGACTACCCTCCAGCGCGGGTCGGTACCACGCTGGGCTACTTCATACTGTTGTCCCTCCATGCGGATGAACTGCCTGCCCTGATAGGCTTGCAGCCCTTGCGGGTCGGCTTCAGGTTCTGCAGGTACCGGCTCGGTACGCGCGTAGCCTGTCAGGTCCGCTCGCCAGAGTCGCTTGCTGCCGTCCTGCAGCTTCACCGGTTCGAGGCTTTCCATCAGCGCGCTGTTGAACAGCTTCGGCAGCACCTTGCCTGCTGCATGCAACCCGCCGATCACAGCGAGGTTCAAACCGACCGCCTCGATGTGCTGCAAGGCCAGGTGGCGGTCGCCGATGCTCCACGCCTGGTAACCCTCGAACACCTCGCCAAGCAACTGGCAGGCGACTACCCCTGTCATCAGGGTGCCGACCCCGGGTATGAAGAAACCTGCAATCATCAGGGCGTTCAGGCCGATGCTTTGCCACTGGGCCATGCGCCGCTGGTGCGCCTGCCGGTCGAGCGCTGCGCTAGGCACTGCCAGGGCTGCGGCCTCGGCCTTGAGGCGTGCCACATGGTCGTCGTAGAGAAACGTCAGCAGGGGCGCCTCGATGGGGACAAGGGTCAGGTGCAGGTCGGCGCCCTCGCGCATCGACCACTGTTGATCCAAGGCACTGGTACCTGCGGCGTCGAGGTTCTGCTGCAGCAGGTCGAAGAAGCGGTAGCACTGCACGGATGACACGTAGCGCTGGAACGCGCGTCGGTACCCCGCTTGCAGCAAGTGGGTGGCCAGATGCTCGTGCACCCCTGCAAGGCTAGGGAACTGCAGCAGGCCCTGCTCATCACCCGGCAGGTACAACAGCAACCCCGCCTTGCCAGCGTCGATGATCAGGACTTCGTGCAGCGCGATGCCGAACAGCGATGGCTGCCAGCAGGGCAGAGGTGCATCGCCCAGGAGCGCCTCGATGACGTCACGGCCGGTGCCGGTGATGGTGTGGCGCAGCAAGGCCATGTCGGCGGCAAGCCGCAGGCGATCGCGCAGGGTGTTCATGAAAGCTGCGCGTACCGGGCTCGAGGGGGTTTCGAAGATCGAATGCAGGTGTTCCTGATACCGCTGCCCAATGTCCAGGTCGCGGCAACTGCTGGCGAAGCTGCTGGGGGAAAGCGGCAGCGGCTTGATGCGATATGACTCGGACGGCAGGTCGATGTCCACCAACGTATCGCTGTCGCCCAGGGTGGTCTGGCCGACGACCGTGGTTGCTTCGAACTGTGCATCACCGGCCAGTACCAGGGCACTGTCCTGGCTGAACGTAGGCTGCTGTTCAAAGTTGTGCAGGGCGGCTTCGAGCAGGCTGGTGGCTGTGTGGCCAGTGACGTAGGTGCCGAACGTGAACATGCGTTGAATATGGATGAGTTGGGTACTGCGCAGCGGCACCGACAGTTGGTGCTCGGTTTTGAGTCGTTGTCCGAGCAAGTCTTCGGCAAATTCGGCAACGTTCCGCAACCCAGCCGTGGCGCGCGCCAGCTGGTAGTTCGAGTTGTCTAGCCGGCGCTGGCTGGCAAGCACTGCTTCGCGCAGATCAGGTGCAGCATTGGCGAACCATGGCAGTTGTTCATCCAGGCCTTGTGCGGGCAGCACGCTCTCGCGCAAGCGCTGCCAGTGTTCAGGGTGCAGGGTTCTGGCCCATGCCGGTAGCTGTGCCTGGATCAGTTGCTGATGAGGGTTGTGATGGTCGAGATCAGTCATCGTCGGTACCTGCATGAGGGAAAGAGCCGGTAGCAGGCACCGTTTGCAGCGCAGCGGTGAGGTAGTTAACTACCCATTGCAGTAATTAATGACTAGAACCGTGCAGGAAAGAAAATTGACGTCATGAAATGAAGGCAGGTGATTGCAAGACGCCGCTTGCTAATGCGCGGGCTTGCATCTTAAATTGTTACTGAATGTTAGGCCGGCAAGGGGCAATGTTGTCGGAATATCAGTCGCTTACGTCACTGTCTTGAGCAATAACCCGCTTCTCTTCCGATAAGGCCGTTGGAATTCAAAGGACGTCGAAGAAGAAATGAAAGCGCACATGATGGCCGTAGCTCGAAAACTCATCTCGCCTTCGCTGCGTTACGAGATCAGAACCGTCTCAAACGTGTTACGCGACATGCTGGGGCGTGCGTGCTTCTGGCATTGGGAGGTCGCCCGGTTCAGGCTGCAGCAGGAAAGCCCCTACGAGATTCTGTACATCGGCCGAAAGCAACAGCGCGAGATGGCCAAGCTGTTGATAGGCGGCAAGGCGCAGCAGCAGGCACCACAACCCGAGGGCTCGGCGGGCAGCTTGCCCAGCCGCGTAGTCGTCAGTGAGTTACCCACCCTCGGTGCGCTGTCCGTTCCCCACTACCTGAGTGCCGTTGTACCGCTGGGGCGCTCGCTGGACGATATCACCGCGCGCTATGACAGTGAATTGCGCCGCAGTATCCGCAAGAACCGACCGCTCTATGAGATGAGGCAAACGCTGGCTGATGACGAAATCGCCATGGCCGACCGTGATCTGCTGCGGCCGTATGCCAGCGCACGGCAAGGCATCCATGCGGCGCAGTTTCCCACAGAGGAAGTGTTCCGCCTGGCCAAGGGTGTTGGCCGCCTGGACTTGATCACGTTGAACGGCGAGGTGGTTGCCTGCCACCTTGGCTGTGAGATAACCCGGGCGGGCAAGCGCTACTGGAGCACATTACGTTTCGGTTACTGCGAAGCCGTGTTTTCCGATGCCAAGAAACTGCGTGAGGTCAACTCCATCACCACCTACATGGCATTGGAGTGGGCCTTGGCCAATGGCTTCGACTACTACGACATCGGCCTTTGTCTGGCGCGCCCGGACGATGGGTTATTGAAGTGGAAACGCCGGCGCGGGGGGGATATCGACTCACTGGGCAACCACGCTTACATGTTCATCCGGCTACCCAAGACGGGCGTGGCGCGTTTTCTTTGGGACACGCCGCTGTTTGCGGTCGAAGGCGACAAGTTGACGCTGCACCTCGGTTTGCCGGAAGGGTCCAGTGATGAAGCGCTCGCCAGCCGCTACCACGAAATGGTGTTTGGCGGCTTGCACAAGATATACCTGTATGGGGCTAAAAGTTCGGGGGAATTGTTCTTCGAGAACTTGCGTCAACGCTATGCGAACTTGAAATCACCGCCCACGATGGAAAGGGTGTTGTCCAACTAACTTAGCGTCAAGGCCGGCCTGGATAAGGCCGTCGCTTGCAAGCTTTTATGGCGCTCTTATAAAGGGGCTTTCCATGGGTAGCGATATTTCTAAGTTCAGTTCGACGCTGATCTCCAGCGAAACTGCCTGGACACTGGCCGCCTACAAACACATCGCGAGAAAGCGGCTTGCCCGTAAAGCCGATATCGACATAAAGACTCGCGCGGTTAAAACCTGGGACATTGCACCCGCTGAGACCACCGTCTCTCCAGCGGCGTTTTTCCTGCCCAACCAGTTGGAGCGTGTGACCGGCTGGGAGGCCAAGCGTTTCTTCCCTCATGTTCACCCCGCCAGCACCATGCAAGGCGGTATCCGTGCGCAGCAAGGCCCGACACGGGGCTACCTGCTGAAGGATGTGTGGCTGATTGACGGGGCTTTGTACAAAGACGATGCCACCCACTGGCTGTCGTTGAAGCCCAGCACCTTTCCGCGGGTAACGGTGGACTACGAAATCGAGCGCGGTGCCGTGTATTGCACGCAAAACGGCAACACGTGGTTCGGTACCTGGTTGATGGAAAATTGCCCGACCTACGCACTGGCGCGCAACGAGGGCATCCCTGTTACCACGGCACCGTCAGCCAGGTTTCCACTGTTCACTCAAGCCCCGGGTTACGAGGCGTGGCTGGACATGGAGCCCTTGCGCTTGCGTAGCGCATTTTTCAAGGAACTGGTGCTGTTCGATGACGTGAGCAACAACAGCAGCCGGCATCGGCGCTACCGCGCCATGGGCGACAAGTTGCTGTCGCATGTGGACCCTGTGACGCACCCCGGCGTGTTCATTCTGCGCGGCTGTGAAGGGGAATTGCGGTTCATGCGCAATGAACTGGAGGTCGCCGAACACCTGCGCAGGCACCGTGGCTTTCGTGTCATCGACCCACTCAAATGCGATGTGCCGACCATCGTTGCGGCGTGCGCGGGGGCCAGGACGGTGATCGGCGTGGAAGGCAGCCAGCTGGTTCACGGCGTCAACGTACTGCGCTCAGGTGGCTCGCTGCTGACGCTGCAGCCGCCCAACCGCTTCGTCAGCTACTACAAGTACCTGACGGACCGTGACCATCAGCATTTCGGCTTTGTGGTCGGTATGCCGCAGGGCGATGGCTTCACGATCGCTATCGATGAGGTCGAACGTACCCTCGATCTTTTCCCGTCATAAGCGTGACGCGAAGCGCAATGATTCGCACTGTTTCTCGTCTTTGAAACACATCGTTCAAGCCGCGCCTGGGTGTGTCTATCCGCAGGCGAGCCATTGGGAGCCCAGATGAAAAACCCTTTTTTCCGCCATATCAATGAGTTGCTACAGGTTAGCCACCCTGAAAAGAGCCTGCATCTTCTGCGTGTCGAAAATTTGACTAATCAGGGGGTGGTCGATTGAGATTTATTATGGTGTCGGAACGTTGACGTAATGGCATCGTGCCCATAAGCTCAAATCAACAGCGATTCATTCCTCCGCCAAAAAACCATAATAAATTTTCCTCTTCGTAGGAGGGGACCATGCGCTCAACACTGTTCATCAAATCCATCTTTTTGTTGGTGTTATTGAGTGGGGCGGCACGGGCGGCTGACTCTTATATGAGCCAGACAAACATTGTTCCCCTGTCGACGGCTGGCTGGGTGTTCGCCTTTGCAGTAATCGGGTTTGTCGCAGTTGCCAACAGAAAGAAAATTTGAGGACGTTGTTATTACAAATACGAAGTACTTATCCGTGGTGCCAGTGAATTGACGCTAGATAACGGATGTTTAGGTCAAAGACGGGATCAGTCGCTTGTCAATTTTACAGCTGTTGCTATATTCCAGTAGCTGTCGCCCCAGGCGCAAATTGGCAGTGGCAGGCGAAGCGGCATTGCGGTAACAGGGCCTCCTGGATGCTTGAGGCCGTCGCAGCGCGATAACGGCTGCGAAGTGGAGCGAGAGGTTTTGTGTCGTTCTCATTCAGTGCTCTTGAACCTGGGCCGCAAGGCCGGAGGGATCCCTGATGGCGCGTTTGCTGATTTCCATCTTCTGCGTATTGGTGGCTTGGTCCGGCAGCAGTGTTGCTGATCAAGGCAATTCGGCGTATCTGCTCAGCCCCGGTGACAGGGTGCTGATTTCGGTCTGGCAGGAGGACACCCTTCGCCAGGAAACCGTCGTACTGCCCGATGGCAGCATCACCTTCCCTCTGGCAGGCCGTATCGATGTGGCAGGCCTGGACGTCACGGCGGTTGCCGCCAAGGTCACCGCCGGCCTGAAACCCTACCTGGCCGATCCCAACGTAAGCGTCGTCGTCACTGGCACGGCGGGCAACCTTGTGTATGTGCAAGGCAAAGTCATCAAGCCAGGGCCGGTGCCCATGGCAGGCCCTACGGCGGTGCTTCAGGCGCTGAGCATGTCGGGTGGAATGGACAAATTCGCCGACGAAAGTGCCATCAAGGTCATCCGCGGCAGCGGCCCCTCACAAAAGGTATTGCCGGTGCGCTACAAGGATCTGGTTTCTGGGCGCGACATGTCCACCAACTTCCAACTTCAGGCTGGCGATACGCTGGTCGTACCTTGACCCTTCCAATATATAAGAATCTCTAGTGCCTATTTTTAGACCAACGCATATTGCAACGGCAATGATGATGTTGCCGTTGTCTGGGGTGGTTCACGCCGCCATTTGGCAGTCTTCAGTCGTGGTGCCCACGTCTGTCGAGTACGACAGCAACCCGTTGCTCCTGACGTCCGAGGAGGAAGGTGTGACGCGTACCATCATTGCGCCCGACTACAGCCTGATCGGTCAGTTCGACCGCGACCAGTTGCGTCTGGGCCTGGGTGTCAACGTGCTGCGCTCATCCGATCGGTCGATCGTCGATGACCGAGAAGACCCCAAGTTGAGCCTGGGGTGGCAGCGCGAAACCCAGACCGGAGGCTTCGGTTTGCTGGCGCGTTACGAGGAAAGCTCCACGCTGTCCGGTGCGGTGCAGGACACCGGTGTGGTCACCACCGACGGCACCCAGAAGATGTCCACGCTCGAGGGCAACTGGAGCAGTGCGGTGACCGAGCGCAGTACGCTGGCCAACGTCCTTACCTATTCGCATGCCCGTTATGACATCAGTTCGCTGACCGGTTACGACGAGTTGTACAACACATCGACGTGGACCTACGCCTGGAGTGAGCGCACCGACATCATCACCGGTTTCGACGCCAGGCGTTATGAGCCGCAGGACGATACCACCGCAGTGTCTTCCAACAGCTACAGCCCGAACATCGGCGTCAGGCACCGTTTTTCCGAACGGTTCGAAGGCGAGGTGCATGTCGGCGTCAACAAGACCACGGGGTCTGGCGGCGGGCGCCGCGGTGAAGGTGGCATGTCGCTGTTCTACCGGGGTGAACGTGCCGACGCCAGCTTCAGCGCTGAGCGCAGCACCGTAGCCAACGCCGAGGGCGGCTTTGCCGAGCTCGACATGGTGCGCGGCAGCTGGAGCTACCTGGTCACCGAGCTCGACCGCGTAGGTGTGGATGCCTCCTGGCAGGACAGCAAAGGGGTGTCGCCAAACACCTTGCAAACCTATGGCGTGTGGGCCAGCCGCGCATTCTCACCGGCCTGGGACCTGCGTTTCTCGTTGATGTACAAGCAGCGCCAGCAAGACGGCTTGCCCGATGCTGACGCGACCATTGCCGGATTGACGTTGACGTACAGATATCCCGACATCTGACTCTCGCACGGGTGGCCACCATGAAATCGGACTACGAGCTTTCCCTTAAAGATTACATCGCCATCATCAAGGACCGCGCCTTGTTGCTGGGGGTGAGCATCGTGGTCGTGATTGCGGCAACCATCGGGGTGGCCGTCACGGTGCCGCCCCTTTACCAGTCGACCGGCACCATCCTGGTGGAGTCGCAGCAGATTTCCCCGGAGCTGGTCTCGGCCAACAACAACAGTTTTGCCGATGAGCGCATCGAGGTCATTCGTCAGCGCGTCATGACCCGCGAGAACCTGCTGAAGATCATCGACAAGTACAACCTGTTCGCCGACAAGGGCAGGCGCTTCAGTGAAACCGACAAGATCGAGCAGATGCGCAGCGCGATCGCCGTGGCCACGCTCAGTACCTATGTCAAAGGCCGTGGCGAGGCGACGGTCGCGTTCACGGTTTCGTACGAGGACAAGCGCCCTGAAGTTGCCAAGGAGGTGGCCGACGAACTGGTGACGCTGTTTCTCAACGAAAACATGAAGCAGCGCACCGAACGGGCAACCGAGACCACCGAATTCCTTACCCAAGAGGCGAACAAGCTGGGCGCCGAGTTGGCTGCACTCGAGAACAAGCTGGCGGATTTCAAGCAGGCGCACGCCAATGCCTTGCCTGAGAACCAGCAGTTGCGCATGAGCATGTTGTCGCGCTCGGAGCTGGAGTTCCGCGAGGTCGATCGTGACTACAAGGCCGCCCAGGAAGAGCTGCGTTACCTGGAGCTGGAACTGGCGGCCGCCAATGCGGGGGTGCCCGCGCAGGCGGCTGGCGGCAGGCCTGCCGCGGCGGACCAACCCCAGGACCTGGCCAGCCTCAAGGCTGAGTATGCCCGGCTGTTGACCAGGTACACCCCGGCGCACCCCGATGTGGTGGCCGTCAAACGCAAGATCGACCTGCTCAAGGCGTCGGGCGAGAAGGGGATCGCCGCTGCGGCGGCCATGAATCTCGATGCTGCCAGGGTACGCACCAAAATGGCGGCTACTCAGTCGCGCATCGCATCGCTTGCTGAACAGAAACGGCAGCTGACGGCCAAGATGGAAGGCTATGAGGCCGATATTCTCGAGGCTCCGCAGGTGGAGCGCGGCTTGGTCACGCTGATGCGTGACCATGACAACGCGCGCAAGAAGTATGAGGAAATCCGCAACAAGGAAATGGGCGCGAAGATCACCGAAAGCCTGGAGCAGGAAAACAAGGCCGAGCGCTTCGTGCTGCTGGAGCCGCCTTTGATGCCGGAAAAACCGGTCAAGCCCAACCGCAAGAAAATTGTCGCATTGGGCCTGGTGTTGGCGCCGGCAGTGGGTGGCGGGCTGGTGATGCTGTTGGAAATGCTCAACCAGCGTATCCGCGGTGTCGGTGCCCTGGAAAGCGTGCTGGGCAAGCGCGTGCTGGTGGCCGTGCCGTACATTTCCACCCAGGCCGATGTAGCCAGGCGCCGCAAGTGGCGGGTGCTGCTGGCCAGCGCCGGGTTGTTACTGATTGCTATGCTGATGGTGGTCGTCCATGTGTTCTACATGCCACTGGACCTCTTGCTGTTTAAAGCTATGGCTCGGTTTGAATAGGGAAGCGCAGCGATGGACAGAATTACGCCGGCTATCGGAAAGAACATTCATCAGGTTTCTCCCTCTCCCGCTGAAACGCCAAAGGCGCCGCTCGTGCCGCAGCAGCCCGAAGCCTTGGGGCAATTCGACTACGTGCAGACCAAGGTGGTGCCGCTGCGGGCGGAGCACCTGGAACGCAACCGGATCGTCTCCTACAACAAGAACTCGAACATGAGCGGGGCCATCGACCTGCTGCGCACGCAAGTGTTGCAGGCCATGGAAGAAAACGGCTGGCGGACGTTGGCGATCACGTCGCCGACACCCGAGGCGGGCAAGACGGTACTGGCTGTCAACCTGGCCATGAGCATCGCCCACCACACCACCAAGACCGCATTGCTGGTGGACTTCGACCTGCGCCGACCCAGGGTTGGCAGTAGCCTTGGCCTGCCCATGGACAAAGCGCTGAACGAGCTCCTCAAAGGCGAGGCCTGGCTGGAAGAGGTTCTGGTCAACCCGACCTTGCCGCGGTTCGTGGTGTTGCCGACGCGCGAACCGATACCGATGTCCACCGAGATGTTGTCATCGCCCAAGGTCAACAGCCTGATCAGCGACCTGCGCGACCGCTACGACTCGCGCATCTGCATTTTCGATCTGCCACCGCTGTTGAGTTCCGACGATGCATTGACCGTCTTGCCGAAGTTCGACTGTGTGCTGCTGGTGGTGGCCAATGGGGTGAACAGCAAGAAGGACATCGAGGATTGCCTGCATCATCTGGCGACAGCGAACCTGATCGGGGCGGTATTGAACAAGGCGGATGAGCAACCGCGGCCTTACTACTGAGCCTTTGATTGCTGAAGCAAGGAGCTGGCTGACCAGGCTTGCTCCTTGCTTGCGCTTGCTGTTGCGCTCACCTCATTGCCAGGGGTATTGAAGCTCCCATTCCCAGGCGTGCCGCACGATCTGCTCCAGTGAATCGAAGCGTGGTTGCCATCCCAGCACCCCCCTGGCCCGTGCAGCGTCCGCCACCAGCCTGGCCGGGTCGCCATCGCGGCGGGCTGCCTCGACCACGTTGATCTGCCGCCCGGTCACGACCCGGGCGGTGTCGATCACCTCCTGCACGGAAAACCCAAGGCCATTGCCCAGGTTGAACGCCGTGCTTGCGCCACCGGCCAACAGGTAATCCACCGCCAGCGCGTGTGCCGACGCCAGGTCGGCCACATGCACGTAATCACGGATACAGCTGCCGTCGGGGGTGTCGTAATCATGGCCGAACACCGTGATCGCATCGCGCCGGCCAGAGGCCGCCTGCAGGATCAACGGGATCAGGTGGGTTTCCGGTTCGTGGCATTCGCCCAGCAAACCTTCCGGGTCGGCGCCCGCCGCATTGAAGTAACGCAGGCACACCGAGCGCAACCCGTAGGCGCGGTCGAAGTCCTGAAGGATCTGCTCCACCATCCACTTGCTGCGCCCGTAGGGGTTGATCGGCACCTTGGGGTGCTGCTCATCGATGGGGATGTACTGTGGGTCGCCGTAAACGGCTGCCGTAGAGGAGAACACCAGGTGCTCGATCCCCGCTCGCACCATGGCATCGAGCAGGGTCAGCGTGGCAGCGACGTTGTTCTGGTAATACTTGCACGGGTCGCTGACCGACTCGGCCACCTGGATGAACGAGGCAAAATGGAAAACCGCATCGAAGTGGCAGTCGTCGAACAGGGCATCGAGCGCGTGCGTATCTGCGATATCCAGCTCGACCCATTCGATAGCGGGGCCGGTGGCCACGGTATCCGCTACCACCACTTCATGCCCGGCGGCCAACAGGTGCTTGACCATGTGTGAGCCGATGTAGCCTGAACCCCCGACAACCAAGTACTTCATCCAATCCTCCTGGAACAGAAGCAGCGTCGAATGCCTGGAATACAGGTCTGAATTGACTCTAGATGGCGATATGCCCTATTTCAAGAAAAGCCAGTTGGCCATGCTGCGGCCATTGAAACGGATGATGTAACGCCCTTGTTCGTAGCTCGACGCCAGCACCTGCTCCTGGCCGTCGGGCGTGCGGCCGTAGAGTTTCAAGCCTGCTGGCGCCTTGACGCTCAAGGTGCCTCCGAGCGGCTCGACGTGAAACGGGGTCATGTCGTCGGGCCGGGGCACGGCACGGGTACCCAGTGAAATCAGCAGGCTGCGCGACTGGTTCAACGGCTTGGTATCGAGGCTTTGTACCACCACGCTGGCATACGCGGTTTTCAGCTGCAGCTGGATGTCGCCAAGGTCCATGGCCTGGCCACCCAGCCAGCCGGTCGCGGCCTGGGTCGAGGGCGTGTCGATGGTGTACACGCCCCGTTGCCAGTTGCGCCGCAGTTGCCCGGTGTCGGTGACCGACTCGCGGGCGTTGGCATCGAGCAGTGACTGGTCCGGGTCGTGCAGTACCTGCGCATCGGCGGGAATGGTACTGGCCTGCAGCCACGGCAGTTGCGCCGTCTGGGGCATGGCGATCTGCAGTTGGCCCTTTTCCATGGCGGTGCGCAGCAGCACCGAGGTAGTGGGTGTGATCGCCCTGTTGAACAAGGTCTCTGCAGTGGGTGCGAAGACGTAGCGGGTTGTCGCCAGCTGCACGTCCTCGCGGCGGTAGAGCAGGGCGGCGGCAGGCAGGGTAGCCATCAGCGCCGGGTCGTTGTAGGCATTCCAGTTGTCTGCGCGGCGCCACTGGCTGAAAAAGGCCTGCTGGCTGTAGGCGTACTGCATGATGGCGTCCCAGCCCTGGTGGCTGGCCGTGGCAGCCACATACAGCGGCAACGAGTGGCGGTCAGGCAGCGGGAAGGGTTCGGCGTTCCACTCAGTGACCGTCATCGGCAGGCCCACCACCTGAGCGGCGCCGAGCCAGTTGATCAAGCCATCGCTGGTCAACGGGTTTTTCTCCAGCTGCCCGATGCCGCCATAGCTATGGGCATCGATCACGTCACCGGTGGTCAGCGACGGCAGCGAGGACAAGCCGTTGCCGCCCCAGGTGCTGGTGGTGGAGATGGGGACCTTGACCCCGATGTGGCGCAGGTCAGTGATCATGTCGGCGAAGACCCGGTGTTCCAGGTCGTTGAGGAACAGCTTAGAGGGCCCGTGCTCCCAGGCGCGCCAGGTCTTGTCCGCCGGCAGGTTCTGGCGGCTGGCGAACGCCTTGGCTTGGTCCATGTACAGCCGGCTGTGGCGGGGCACGCCTTTGTCCGGCAACAGCGCGTTGCCAAAGTGCTGGGTGATGTCGTTTTCGTTGGTGAGCAAAATGGCCGCGATGGCCGGGTCGTCCTTGTAGGCAAGCCCGGTATAGCGGTTGACGTGGGTCATGTAGCGTTCGGCGAAGCGCTTCATGGCCTGGGCAATGGTGACGTTGACGTAGGCATAGCCCTTCACGCCAGCGACGCCTTGCTCTTTGGGCAGCTCATCGAAGGCGTAGATGTTGTCGTTGGCGGTCAGGATGCGCGAGACGTTCATGTCGAGCCAGACATACACGCCTTCGTCCTTGAGGCATTTGATCCACCAGTCGATCTTCCTCAGCGATTCGGCGTCCAGTTGCTCGGTGTTGTTGATCTGCGTGAGGTCGCCGAAGATGTTCGGGCTCACCCACGGGGAGTCATGGTGGTGCAGCCGTACCAGGTTGAAGCCCAGTGCCGACAGCCGCTTGGCCTGCGCCTTGATTTCATCGTCCGGTGTCTTGAACAGCGCATAGGCCGACAGGTTGGTGCCCCAGAAACGCGCCGGAGTGTTGTCGGCAAACACCAGTCGTTCACCCGAAGCTTTGACGAAACCACGCTTGCCGGCTGGTTTTTCCCCGGCGTTGAGAAACGAAAGGTCCACCGGTGACGTGCGCCAGTCCAGCTGGTCGTCCGGCCATTGCGTGGGGTCGGCCAGGCCGAAGCGTTCGCTGGGCGTGGGGCCGATGGCGACGTCCCCGCTCACGGTCAGCGCCGCCTCGATCTGTTGGCGGCCAGGCAGAATCGGGTCGGTGTAGAAAAAGGTTCGCACCTGGCTGGTGTCGCCGCGCTCGAAATAGACCTTGGCCAACGGGGGATCGAAGCGCATTTCCACGTGCGGGCCTTCGCTGTTCTTGCCCCAGGCCCAGCCACGGTTGCCGGGCAACAGCACCGGATCGCCCATTTCCCCGGCGATCAGCGCGGGGTCGAAGCGCCAGACGATGCCACCGCCCATGACATCGTCTTGCTTGCTCTGTGCCTGCAGGTCGAAGTGCCAGGTCAAGGTTTGCTCCTGGTCCTTCTGGATATCGGCCTTGAGGTCGAAATCAAGGTCCTTGTTCCGCCCCGTCAGGGTGTAGCGGTAAGGTCCCTGAACCTTGAGTGTGGGGTAGAAGCCCGTCCAGCTCCAGTCTGGCCCCCAGAAGTCGAAGCTTGAGACAAAGGCCGGGCCGCCGCCGCGCGTCAGGGTGGGCAGGCCGTTCTGTTCGTCGACACTGACAACCCAGTCCGACGCCATGCCGGCCAGCGGCAGCATCAGCAGGCCAACCAGTGCCGTTGCCCGGGCCAAGGGGCAGAATGAAGTGCCGGTCATTGAACTACCTCGGTTGCAGGGTGGCGTTGGCTGGGTGTTCGGCATCGGCAAAAGCGTGCCTGCGTACCATCTGGATGTAGGCGATGCCGAGCCCGGCAATCGACCAGTACACCACCGGGATGACCGTGATGCTGCTGACCGTGAAAATGGTTACCAGAATGCCCAGCAATGTCGCCAGCAGCACCCGGCCGAGCTGACGGTAAGGATCATTCCTGTCGGGGAAGGTGCGCATGCTCTTGTTGATGCCCATCAGCACGCAGGCGAAGAACCCTACGAACAGCCCCAGCCCCACCAGGCCGATCCGCAGTGCCAGGCCGATGTAGGTGTTGACGATGTCGATGATGCCTTCGCCCTGGATCATCGATTGCATTTCCGGCGTGTTGCGGAAATCGAACGAACCGAACAACGGGTAGCGCTGAATGACGATCCACGAATTGTCGAGCAAACGCTCGCGGTAGGTGATGTTCTCATTGTCCACGCTGCCGATGAACGGCAGCAGGTCGAGGATCTTGTCGCCGCCAGGCACGACGCTCAGCAGCGGAATGCTCAGCACCCCTGCCAGGGCGAGCAGGGACAAGCGGGTGGCCGCACGCTTGCCCATGGCGATGAACACGACAATCATCACTGCCGCGCCCACCCAGGGGCCGCGAGACAGGGGGGCAAACAGGCCAGCGGCCAGCAGCAAGGCCCCAAGGTTGCGTTGCAGCTGGCTGCGCACAAAGCCCTGCACGAACAGGAACAGGCCAATCGCAACCGTAATCACATAGCCCAGGGCAATGGCCTGGCCGGCGGTGACGCTGGCACGCAAGGAACCGCCCCGGCTCAGGTAGCCTTTCATGCTCCATTCCACACCCAAGGCGTCGAGCAGGGCGTTGTACAGCAGCCAGTGGCGGGCGTACTCAGCCACCGCCAGCAGCGACAGGACCATTGCCGCAATGACGAAGGCCAGCATCGCGTCCTTGAAGTCACTGAGCTCTCTCAGCCCGCGGCTGGCGACGTAGTAGGGCAGGAACACGTCGACATACAGGTACACCGCCTGGCGCAGGGTATCGGTGATCGTGGTCTCGCGCAGGTACAGCAGCCCCATCAGCAACAGGCTGGCGGCCAGCAGCTTGTCGGCCCACAGGCGGCCGAAACGCAGCGTGCCGCTCTGCTTGCTCAGCACCAGTGCGGCGGGAAGCAACACGCACAAGGTCAGGATGCGTTGATGGTTCAGCTCGATCAGGTAGTTGACCACGCCAAACCCGGGCACTTCTTTCGAAGCGGGCGGGATGACGAACAGCAACAGGAAGAACAGCGCCATGGGGTTGCGCTCCCGGCGCCTGGCCGTGAGCAGGATGACGGCGGCAACGGCGGTGTAGATCCAGTAGCTGTGCGCGAAAAAGGCCACCAGTGTCAAGGCGAACCACAGGTTGCGGCGGCGCTTGAAATCGCCCTCGGCAATCAGGTCCGTCGCCGGGCTGCGCGCGAGAAAGAACACCACGCAAGCCAGGAATAAAATGACGATCAGCGCACGTAAATGTTCGGGCATGGGAGCGTTCACCTGTCCCTGGGTGGATGGGCACTAGCATCATGGCTAATTGAAACTATAGTGACTTCTAGCCATTCAGTCAGAGATTCAAGTCATGCCGTCGATTGATGTGCAAGCACCTGCCAGTCTGCGCAAGCGTGCCATGGGCGCAGGCGCATGGAACCTGGTCTCGCTGGTGGCCTCGCAGGTGCTGCGCCTGGGCGGCAACCTGATCATGGCGCGGATACTGCTGCCGGAAATGTTCGGGGTCATGGTCATCGCCACGACCGTTTCTGTGCTGTTGCACCTGCTGTCCGATGTCGGCCTGCGGCAGAACATCATTCAAAGCCACCGCGGCGACGACCCCTTGTTCCTCAACACGGCCTGGACGGTGCAGATCGTGCGCGGCTTCACGCTGTTCACGCTGACGCTGCTGTTGGCCCTCGGCGCCTGGTGGGCGCAATTGGCCGATCTGTGGCCGGCGCATTCCACCTATGCTGCCCCAGAGCTACCGCTGGTGCTGGCGGTGACCGGCATTTCAGCGATCATCTGGGGGTTCCAGTCCACCAAGATAGACGTCGCGGTACGCGCCTTCCAGCAAAAGCGCGTGGTGCTGATAGAACTCGCCTCGCAGGTCGTCGGGTTGATCACGATGCTGGTCATCGGGTATTTCACACGGTCCATCTGGTCGTTGGTGATCGCCGGGCTGGCCTCGGCACTGGTTGGCACGCTGCTGGGCCACTTCGCCTTGCAAGGCCCGCACAACCGGCTGCAATGGGACCGTGCAGCGCTGACCGAACTGATCGTGTTCGGCCGCTGGATACTGCTGTCTTCGATGGTCGGGGTGCTGGCCATGTATGGCGACCGCATCTGGTTCGGCGGCACGATGACGGTGGCGCAGCTTGGGGTGTATTCCATTGCCGTGCTGATTCTGGGGTCGATCCAGACCGGCTTGCTCAAACTGGTTGCGTCAGTGGCGCTTCCGGCCTTCAGCGAGGCGGCCAGGGAAGGTGACCATGCGCGGCTGAAAAAACTCTACTTCCACTTCAGGCTGCTGGTCGATCTGGTCATGCTGTTCCTGTGTGGCGGCTTCCTGACCGCCAGCCCACTGCTGATCGGCTGGATGTACGATGATCGCTATGCCGGCGCAGGCCCAATGCTGGCTATTCTGTCGCTGTCGTTCTTCACCTTGCGCTATACCTTGGCACATCAGTTGTGGATTGCCTTGGGCCATACCAAGTACCAGGCCATGGACAACATCATCCGGCTCGTCTCGTTGTGGACACTGATACCGTTGTTGCTGTTCATGGGCGGAGTGAAGTACGCCATCTGGGGTGCCGCACTGCATACCTTCCCGACGCTGGTACTGATTGTCTATGTCAATGCCAAGCTGAATATCTGGAGTTTCAAGCGTGAACTGGTAGTGCTACCGATGTTGGCGGTCGGTGCAGCGTGTGGGTTGCTGATCACGCGCTTTTTCGAATGGCTCTGAAGCCTTCCCGGCAGGCTGCTCAATAAGAAACCGGGCTAGATAAAACCAACGGCATAGGTCTTGTGATCATGGGGAAGCTACAGTTTCTTGATCGGCAATTGGGTCGTCGCGGCTTTCTTCGCAATGGGGTATTGCTGGGGGCCGGCGTGGCCGTTTTCGGTATCGGCGCCCGGGTTGCGCGCGAACCTGCGCAAAAGGGCGGGTTCGTCGTGATCAACGGGTGGGTCTTGCCTAGCGAATACTTCAAGGACAGTCGAGCATGATCAAGGACTTCCAGGCTGAGAAGACCCTGCGCAAGGCCTACGACGTGTGCATCATCGGTGCCGGCCCGGCCGGCATCACCCTGGCCCTGCAACTGGCGCAGGCGGGGTGGAGCGTGGCGCTGCTCGAAGGGGGAGGGCATGAGTATGAACCACGCTCGCAGAACCTCTACGCCTGCAGCTCGACCGGCCTTGAGCTTTATGCCGAACAGACGCGCCTGCGTTACCTGGGCGGCACCTCCAATCATTGGGCAGGCCGTTGCCGCCCGTTCACGCCTTCGGACTTTGCCGTAGCACCGCCGGTGGGCCTTCCGGGCTGGCCGATCGATTATGCGCAGATCGAGCGCTACCTGCCGGCGGCCATGGCGATCGTCGACTTGCCGCACGGGGCTGATTTCAAACCCGAGAACACCGGCCTGAACGGGGGCGAATTCGACGCTGACTGTTTTCTGCTGAGCCCGCCAACACGGTTCGCGCAAAAGTATGCGTCGGCGCTCACTGAAACGCCTGGGCTGGAAGTGTTCATCAACTGCAACTGTGTCGACCTCGAATTCGATCAGGCCTCAGGGCAGTTGCAGGCAGCGGTTGTGTGCGATTACGAAAAACAGCGCGAGCGTGTCGTGGCCAATCAGTTCGTTCTGGCGATGGGGGCGATCGAGAACGCCAGGCAATTGCTCAACAGCGCTTCGCTTGTGAAGGCGGGCGTGGTGAAAAAAGAAGGCCTGACCGGACGTTGCCTGATGGAACACCTGAACATCGACCTGGGCACCTTCATTCTCAAAGATGGCGTGGGCACCGAGCAACGCCAGTATTACACCACCGATGCATTCGTCGCTGAGTACCAGGCCGGCAAGGGCAATGTCTCTGCTACGGTACTGGCCGATGTGCAGACCTACGGTAGAACGGCTGAGGTCAAATACTTTCTGGAAAACCTGGCGTGTCAGATGGGGCTGGCCAGCAAGATCGAGTTCGTCGCCAAGTTCAGCTGCCCCGGCGATGGCGTGCTGACCACGATGATCGAGCAGTTCCCGGATGCGCAAAGCCGCCTATCGCTGCTCGACGAAAAAGATGAGCTGGGCGTTGCCAAGGTCAATGTCAATTGGGTGCTCAGTGCCACCGACAGGCATACCATCAAGTGCATCGGCACTGAACTGGCCAAGCAGTTCGCTCAGGCGGGACTGGGCTTCATCAAGCTCAACGATTACGTCTATGACACCGAACTGCCCTTGAAACTGTCGCCCCATGCCCATCACATGGGCACGACACGCATGGCGGCATCCCCCGAGTTCGGCGTGGTCGACGCCGACTGCAAGGTGTTCGGCAGTGAAAACCTCTATGTAGCGGGCAGCAGCATTTTTGCTACGGGCGGCGCCTCGAACCCGACGATGCCGCTGTTGCAATTCGCCCTCAGATTGGCCGACCACCTCGATGCGAAAATGAGGGCGGCCAGTGGCGCGATGGCTTGAACGGATGAGCAATGAGGGGAAGGGTTGAGTGCGAAAGGGTCAGCATGAACAAGAATGAGACCGGTTCGCCTCAGGGACAGTCCAGGACCGCTTGAAGTGCGAGGGTAGCAGAATGATTGGATGGATTCGCAATGCCATGACGCAGTATGTCTACTCAACAGGACGGGGAGGTTCGGCTTACAAGAAATTCTGCAACCCAACTCCTTTGGAGTGGGGCACCTACCTGGCACGGTGGGGCAAATTCCACTCGGTGGGCAGCAATGTCTATATCAACTGCGGCTGCAATGTAACCGACCCCACGCTGGTGCGTATCGGCAGCAACGTGGGCCTGTCGGACTGTACCTTGATCGGCCACGATGGTGTGGTGGCGCTGATCGAGATCTGTTACGGCAAGCACCTGGATTCGGTCGGCTACATTGACATCAAGGACAACTGCTTCGTCGGGCATGGCGCGATCGTCATGCCGCGCGTGACCATCGGGCCTGACTCGGTGGTTGCCGCCGGGGCAGTCGTCACCAAGGATGTACCGCCTGGCACGGTGGTCGGCGGTAACCCGGCCAAAGTCATCTGCACCACTGAAGAGCTGATCACCCGGGTCGAAGCGCGCTGCAATGCCTACCCCTGGATCGAAACGGTCAAGCAGCGCAAAGGCGCTTACGACCCGACGGTAGAACCTGCGCTGGCGCGCCAACGCAGCGAGTACTTCTTCGGAGACGGCAGCAATGGATAGAAAACCCGTCGATGTGATGGTCGTCAATTTCAATACCGCATCGTTGTTGCAGCCGATGTTCGATGCGCTGCGCCAAGCCGGCAGTGAACGGTTGGCCAGCTATCTGGTAGTGGACAACGCATCCGTCGACGATTCGGTGCAGCGCCTGGCCGAGGTCTGCCCCGAAGCTGTGCTGCTGAGCAACACGCACAATGTCGGTTTTGGCCGCGCCAACAACCAGTTGCTGGCGCACCTGCAGGGCAAGTACGCGCTGCTGCTCAACACCGACGCTTTCGTCGCTGCCGACAGCCTGCAGAAAACCATCGATTACATGGACGCGCACCCGGACTGCGGCGTGCTGGGCGTGCGCCTGGTGGGGCGCGACGGTGATCTGCAGCCCAGTTGCAGGTACTTCCCCACGCCCTTGAATGTATTTGTCGCGCGTACCGGGCTGGGGCGCTTTTTCCCCGGGGTGAAGATGGTCGACGAGATGACCTGGGACCATGCCTCGGTGCGTGAATGCGACTGGTTGCCGGGCTGTTTCTACCTGGTGCGTCGTGAAGTGCTCGATCAGGTGGGCCTGTTCGACCCGCGCTACTTCCTTTATTACGAGGAAGTCGACCATTGCAAGCGGGTCAAGGATGCCGGTTGGAAGGTGGTGTTCTACCCGCATACCACCGTCGTGCACATCGGCGGGGAGAGCTCCAAGTCGGTCGCCGAGCTGGAGGCTGCGAGCCGGCAGATCTCCAGCTACCAGATCGAGAGCGAGCTGCTGTACTTTCGCAAGCACCATGGCGTGCCGGGCCTGATCCTGCACATGGTGCTGGTGAGCCTGGGTGACCTGGTGCTGGCGCTCAAGGCACTGCTCAAGGGGCGAGGCTGGGGCGCGATAAAGGCCTGTTGGCTGCACACGCGCGCCACCTGGTCGCTGTTGCTCAGGACCCAGTTTGCCAGCCAACCCACACGGTAGGTGAAGCCATGTTCCAGAACATCCGCGCGGACTTGCGTGCACACGGTGGAGATTGGGGTGCCCAGGGCTTCTGGGTCCTGGTGGTCTATCGCTTTGGCCGTTGGCGCTACGGGGTGCGGCCGGCGCTTCTGCGCAAGCTGCTGTCGTTTGTCTACAAGGTGCTGTTCAAATTCGTGCAGATCATCACCGGCGTCGAATTGCCGTGTGAAGTGGTGATCGGCCGCAATTTCGTCATCGATCATTTCGGCGGCATCGTCATCAGCGGCTATGCGCGATTCGGCGATGACTGCCGGATCCGCAACGGTGTGGTGGTCGGCCTGAAGAACGTCAATGAACCGATCGCACCCATCTTTGGCAACAACGTCGATATCGGCGCCGGGGCCAAGGTGCTGGGCAACATCCGCATCGGCAACAACGTCGCGATCGGCTCCAACGCTGTGGTGCTGATCGATGTGCCGGACAACTCACTGGCCGTGGGCGTACCCGCGACCATCAAGGCGAGAAAACCCAGCGAAGCGATGGAGTTCACATGAACCAGGCAATGGCTGACCGTACACGGGGTGGTTTCATCAAGCGTTGCGAGTGAGGTCCAGGGTGACAGGCATTGGCGTAGTGGTTATCGGCCGTAACGAAGGCCTTCGTCTGGAGCGCTGCCTGGCGTCGTTGGCAGGTCGTGCGGACAAGGTGGTGTACGTCGACTCAGGCTCCACGGATGGTTCCGTGCAACGGGCATCGGCCCTGGGTGTCGAGGTGCTGACGTTGGACATGAGCAGACCTTTCACGGCCGCGCGTGCACGCAACGAGGGCTTCGCCTGCCTGCAAAGGGCCCTGCCTGCCGTGCGCCTCGTGCAGTTCGTCGATGGCGATTGCGAAGTGGATGCCGGCTGGCTCGCCACGGCGCGAGCCTTTCTCGACGCCCACCCGCAGGTGGCGGTGGTGTGTGGGCGGCGCCGCGAGCGCTTTCCCCAGCACTCGGTCTACAACTGGCTGTGTGACCTGGAGTGGGACACCCCGGTGGGTGAAACCAAGGCCTGTGGCGGTGATGCGCTGATGCGTGTGGATGCCTTCGTGGCCGTCGCTGGCTATCGCTCGGCGCTGATCGCCGGGGAGGAGCCCGAGCTGTGCGTGCGGCTCAGGGCGGCGGGGTGGAAGGTCTGGCGCCTGGCTGCTGAAATGACGTTGCACGATGCCGCCATGACACGCTTCGGCCAGTGGTGGCGGCGCAGCGTACGCGCAGGCTACGCCTATGCCGAAGGTGCCTGCCTGCATGGGGCGCCGCCGGAACGGCATTGGCTGCGAGAGTCACGCCGTGCCTGGTTGTGGGGCCTGGGCATTCCACTGCTGGTTGCACTGGCAAGCGTCTGGGCGGGCCCGTGGGCACTGTGGTTGCTGCTGGTCTACCCCTTGCAGATGCTGCGCCTGGCGCGCCGTGGCGGCAGGTCGGCGCGGGAAAACGCAGTGCAGGCGGCCTTTCTGGTGCTGGGCAAATTCCCGGAAATGCTGGGCCAGATGAGGTTCGTGCTGAACAGGTACACGGCCGGCAACCCGGCGTTGATCGAGTACAAATGAGATGCCTAACATGCTCGGATCGTTAGCCAAAAGCGTCCTCACCTTGCAACCGGGCTACTCGCTGCGGGCGCTCAACAACAAGTACAAGCTGGGCGCAGCCATGATCAGGCAGTGGCCGGACTTGCGCAGCTTCATGCAGCGCATGTCCGCTGCGCTGGGCAACGAGCGCTTTGCCCGGCTAGGCGTGGACTGCATCGGGGTGGTGCAGTGGCCATACATCAGCAAATGCTGGGATGCCCGTGAGCGGCTCGATGTGGTGGCCTCGCACTATGAGGTGGTCGTCAGCCAGTTGCCGGCACTGTTGCTGTTGGGGCGCGAGGAGCGCCGAGTGGTCTGTGACCTGTCGGCCTACTCCAAGGATTGCGCTCTGGTGCTGGATCGGCCGATCTGGTTCAAGCGTGAGGGGGAATTGGTGATCAACCTGTTCCAGGCTGACCTGCGCGTGGCGTCGTTGGCGTTCACCCTGTGCCGCACAGAGGGCGAGTTGTGCCTGTTCATTGGCGCCGTGCAAGGTATTCATAAAGGCATCGACAGCGAAACCTCCCTGAACATCTACCGCGACCTGACCAAGGATTTCGAAGGGTTGCGTCCCCGAAGCTTTCTGCTCGAAGCCCTCAAGTGCCTGGCCAGAACGGTCGGGGTCGCGCGCATCCATGCTGTCGGTGATCAGTGCCGGCACCACCGCCACCCCTATTTCGGGGTTGATAAGGCTCAGGACCTGGCAGCCAACTATGATGTGATATGGCAGGAGAGCGGTGCCGAGGCGTCGCTGCGTGAGGACTTCTTCGAGCTCCCCCTGGCGCCTGCCAAGCGTAATCTGGAGGACATCGCGCCGAAGAAACGCGCCATGTACAGACGCCGCAACGCGCTACTGGACGACGTTTTCGCCAAGATAGAAGCAGCACTGCCCGGCACCACCACGCAAACAGCGCTGCCGTTGCATCCTCAGCTAGCCTGTAGTCAGTGAGCCACAGCATGAGGTAAAGGTCAGGGCGTCGCCGAAGCGGCCCGACCCTATCAGTAAACGGATTTCGATTTGGGGGCGTATGCGCATTGCTTATTTCATCAATCAGTATCCCAAGGTCAGTCACAGCTTCATTCGTCGCGAAATTCTGGCGCTCGAACGTCAAGGCATGGAGGTTCAACGCATCGCCCTGCGGGGGTGGGACGCCGAGTTGCAGGACGATGAAGATATCGCCGAGCGGGGCAAGACCCGCTACGTGCTGCAAGGGGGCCTCAAAAGCCTGCTCAAACCGATGCTGCAGGTAGCGCGCGCCGAGCCGCGGCGTTTCCTTTCAGCGCTGCGCCTGGCGTTGAGCATGGGGTTGCGCGCCGATCGAGCCTGGCCTTATCACCTGGTCTATCTGGCTGAAGCGTGCCGTGTCGTGCAGTGGCTGAAAAACGCTGCTGCTGAGCACGTGCACGCCCATTTCGGCACCAATTCCACCGAGGTGGTCATGCTGGCCAACACCCTCGGTGGCCCCCGCTACAGCTTCACCGTGCACGGGCCGGAGGAGTTCGACAAGCCGCAATTCCTGCACATGGCAGAGAAGGTGCGCCGCGCCGCGTTCGTCGCTGCGGTGAGTTCGTACGGGCGCAGCCAGTTGTTTCGCTGGGTGGCCCATGAGCACTGGGTCAAGGTGAAGGTGGTGCATTGCGGCCTGGAGCGCAGTTTCCATGAAGGCCCGGCCATCGCGCCCCCGGCAGCGCCGCGGCTGGTATGCGTAGGGCGCCTGTGCGAGCAGAAGGGCCAGCTGCTGCTGCTTGAAGCCGCCCGGCGCCTGTTGGCCGACGGGGTAGCGTTCGAACTGGTGCTGGCCGGCGACGGTGAAATGCGTGAGCAGATCGACGCGTTGATCGCCTGCCATGGTTTGCAGGGCCAGGTGCGCGTCACTGGCTGGATCAGCAGCGCCCAGGTCCGGGAAGAAATCCTTGCTGCCCGCGCGCTGGTGCTGCCGAGTTTCGCCGAAGGGCTGCCTGTGGTCCTCATGGAGGCCATGGCCTTGCGTCGTCCGGTATTGACGACCTTTGTCGCTGGCATCCCCGAGCTGGTTCGACAAGGGGAAAACGGTTGGCTGTTCCCGGCAGGCGAAGTGCAAGCGTTGGCCGAGGCCATGGCGGATTGCCTGGCGCAGCCTGCCCAAGTCCTGCAGCAGATGGGCCAGGCTGCCTACGAGCGCGTGCTCCAGCGTCACGATATCGATTCCGAAGCGGCCAGGCTGGTTCGCTATTTCAAGGCAATTGCATGATTACTTTATTGAGTTGGCTGTTAGGCATCGTGGCATTGCTTGTGCTGCTGCCGGTGCTGGTGCTGTTGGTCCAGGTGCTGTTGGCGTGCCTGCCGGCGCGGCCGGTGCCACAGCTCAAGGGCGCACGGCCACGGGTGGCGGTGTTGGTACCGGCGCACAACGAGGCGCTGGTCATCGCGTCTGCACTGGCGAGCATCGCCGGGCAATTGCGCGAGGGCGACCAGTTGCTGGTGGTGGCGGACAACTGCAGCGACGATACCGCCGCATTGGCGCGGGCTGCCGGCGCGCAGGTGATCGAGCGTCAGGACCCGTACCTGCGTGGCAAGGGCTATGCGCTGGACTACGGCGTACGGCATCTGGCGCACAACCCGCCGCAGGTGGTGCTGATCATCGACGCCGATTGCCAGGTGAGCGCCGGTGCCGTCGAGCGCCTGGCGCACAGTTGCGTCGAGTCTGGCCGGCCGGTGCAGTCTTTGTACCTGATGCATGCACCTGCAGGCGCCGGGCTGAAAGTGCAGGTCGCCGAATTCGCCTGGCGCGTGAAGAATCTGGTGCGCCCGCGTGGCTGGGCTCGGGCAGGCTTGCCGTGCCAGTTGATGGGGGCGGGCATGGCGTTCAGTTGGCAGGACGTGACAGCGGCCAACCTGGCGACCGGCCACCTGGTCGAAGACATCAAGCTGGGCCTGGAGCTGTGCCGCGATGGCAAACCCCCGCTGTTCTGCCCGGCGGCCACTGTCACCAGCCAGTTCCCGACCAGCCAGGAAGGCCTGAACAGCCAACGCACCCGCTGGGAGCATGGCCATCTGGGGTTGCTGCTGACGGAGGGCCCCGGGTTGATCCGCCGCTCGCTGGCGCAGGGTAACTGGCCTTTGCTGGCCATGGCCGTGGACCTGCTGGTACCGCCCTTGGCGCTGCTGGCCTTGGCCATGGTGGTGGTGTTCAGCGTGGCATGGCTGGCATTTGCGGTCCTCGGCATTGTACTGCCGGCAGTGCTTGCCACCATCAACCTTGCGCTGTTGCTGGCCGCGGTGGTGTTGGCCTGGTGGCGCTTCTCGCGTGAGGTGATCCCGTTTTCCGTATTGCTGTATGCGCCGTTCTACGCGGCGAAGAAGATTCCCCTTTACCTCGGTTTTCTGCTCAAGCGCCAGGTTGAATGGGTGCGCTCGAAACGGGATGACAGCTGAATGGACGCATGGCCCTGGGTGCGACGCTGGAAGACGATCATCGACAAGCTACGCGTGGTCGATGACGCCGCTGATGAGCAGCAGGTGCTGCAGGCACTGAGCGCGCCGCGCACGGCAACGGTGTTGGGCTTCGTCAATGCCCATGCCATGAACCTGGTGGCTGCCAACGCCGACTACTGCACAGCGCTGGCGGCAGCGGACGTGCTGCTGCGCGACGGGTCGGGCATCGCGATACTGTATCGGCGCCTGGGGCTGGCGCCCGGGCTGAACATGAACGGCACCGATTTCATTCCCGAGTTGCTCGCTGCGTTCAACGGCAGGCGGGTAGCGTTCTGGGGCACCCAGGAGCCGTACCTGAGCCGGGCCGCCGACCAGGCCGAAGCGCTTTACGGGGTAAACGTCGTGTCGCTGCATGACGGCTTTGCCAGTATCGACACCTACATCGACCTGGCGCAGCAGCAGCAGCCGGAACTGATCGTGCTGGGCATGGGCATGCCCAAGCAGGAAAACGTCGCAGCGCGCCTGGCTGAATTGGGCAGGCCCTGCCTGATCGTCTGTGGCGGAGCGATCCTGGATTTCATGGGCGGCAAGGTCACCCGGGCGCCGGACTGGTTACGCCGCTTGGGCGGCGAATGGGTGTACAGGCTGAGCAGGGAGCCCAAGCGGCTGTTCGTGCGCTATGTGGTCGGCAATCCGCTGTTCCTGCTGCGGGCGTTGCTGTTCAGCAAAGCGACCCTGACAGGGCCGTGAGCGAGGCGGATTGATCCCCGCACTCCCTGCTGGGTACTGCTACAGTGATATCAAGCGGCGAGGGGGGTCGTGGCAGCTTTTTGACTGATCTGGTGTTGGATCTAAGGTTGGTTGTATCGCACGGGTGTCATGGCAACAGGTGGGTCACGCACATAAAAAGAGGCCTCATAATGGTATTCGAGCCTAGAAGCAGCCGTTCTTTGCTGCAGCGAAGAAGTAGTGTGAGTAACGCCATTCAAGCCGGCCTCGATGGCATCGCCGTCACCAGTGTCGCGTGGTATCTGATCTATGACCAGTTTGGGTATATTACTTCAGACTACGTGATCATGCTGTTGCTGCTGATAGGTGCGCTGGCCGTCATTTATGATCACTATGCCATTTATCGTAGTAACGTTGGCCTGTCCGTCAAAGCCTTCCGGTTGTTTAAGGCGTGGTCTGCCACGTTTTGCTTTTTAGTGGTTATCGCGTTTCTCACCAAACAGAGTGAAACCTATTCGCGGCTGTTGGTGGTGCAGTTGTTTGTGTTTGGTTACATTGCCCAGTTGCTCCTGCATATTGTGGTGCGCGAACTGCAAAAGCGCTTTACTGCCCATGCTCGCCAGGACAACGCGTTGATTATCGGCGGGGGCGACCTGGCGAATTTCCTCTACCAGAAAATCAGCAACAACCCTTGGTTTGGTGAGCGGGTGGTCGGTTGTGTGCTGATCGATGAGCAACTCGATGGGCAGGACATGGCCGATGCAAAGTTGCGCCTGCCTGTATTGGGCCGTATTACCGACCTGGACGAGCTCATCGCCAAGCACGCGATCCGCACGGTCTATCTGGTGACGCCGCTGGGCGGCTCTGAGCTGATCAACGATGTCTACCTGAAACTCTTGGACAAGTGCATTGCGGTCAACTGGGTGCCCGATATCTTCTCGCTGCGCCTGATCAACCACAGCGTCCGTGAAATTGCCGGCATCCCGGTATTGACGTTGTCGGAAACCCCGCTCACCGGCATGAGCCTGTTCCTGAAGAACCTGGAAGACCGCGTGCTGGCGGCGTTCATTCTGCTGTGTGCCTCGCCGGTACTGTTGGTGGTGGCCGCGATCATCAAGTTCGACAGCCCGGGGCCGGTGTTTTTCCGCCAGGAACGTACCGGGTGGACGGGGGAGTCGTTTCGCATCTGGAAGTTTCGCAGCATGCGCGTCCACCAACCCGACGCTGGCGTGGTCCAGCAGGCGCAGAAGAATGACCCAAGGCTCACCCGGGTCGGCGCCTTCATCCGGCGCACCAGCCTGGATGAGTTGCCGCAGCTGTTCAATGTATTGACAGGCGAGATGTCGCTGGTGGGCCCACGCCCGCATGCGCTGCAACACGATACGTTGTACTCCCAGGACATCGTCGACTACTTCGCCCGCCACAACATCAAGCCCGGCATGACAGGTCTGGCACAGGTGCGTGGCTACCGGGGGGAAACCAAGGACATCGAACAGATGATCCAGCGGGTGAACTCGGACATCGAGTACATCAATAACTGGTCGCTCTGGCTCGACTTCGTGATTCTGGTTCGAACGCTCAATGCCTTTACCGGCAAGCAGGCCTACTGAAGCCGCTACTCGACCACGTGCCATCCAAAGGGGCAGGGATCCATGAACAGGTTGTCTTGGCTGGGCGGGGTTGTGTCGAGGGTAGCGAAGGCCGAGTGGCCGATTTTTCTGTTATGGGCGTTTCTGCTCTCGCCGTTGTTCGTCAAGCTGTTGGTCGAGTGCAATTGCTCGAAAATGGATTTGTTGGTCATCTACACACTGGCCATTTCAGTGTTATGGCTGCTGGCCACGCGGTTCGTTTCAGCCAATCAATTCAAGGTGCATCTGCTGTTGTTGCCATTTTATCTGGCGGCCAGTGTCGATCTGTTCCTGGTTCTGAATTTTGGTTCGCGCTTGACGGCAGCCTATCTTTTTATCGGGCTGACCAATTACAAAGAGGCGTCTGATTTTCTCAGTACCTACTGGCATTCGATCAGTGCGGTGCTGCTGGTATTCGTGCTGTGTTATGGCGTTGGCTTGGCTGGCCTGTACCGGCGCACGTTTTACACGAACAAGGCGATTTTTGGCTTGACGATAAGTGCCTTGTTGGTCGGGTATGGCGCCTATTTCTACAAAACCGTCAAACTCAATTCGCTGGGTAAGAGTGCAGTCCTGGACCTGGCAGCCAAGGATCAAAGTACCCCGGTAGGTTATTTGTCGCAAATCGGCTTGACGGTCACGTTGTATGCCGAGTCCAAGCGCTATATCAAACAGCGCCTGGAGTCCGAGGTGAAGATAACTGCAGTGTCGGACGCCGCTGATGTCGAGACCCTCGTGTTCGTCATCGGCGAGTCCTCACGGCCACACAACTGGTCGCTGTATGGTTACCACCAACCCACCACGCCGAACCTCGACAAAGAGGCGGGGGTGTTCAAGTTCGACAGCATGTGCACTACGGCGCCGTATACGTCGGTCGCCGTGCCTTCATTGCTCAGCCTGGCGCCGATCAAGCACTGGGACCTGATCGCCTCGACCAAATCGCTGGTTGGCATCTACCGCGCTGCTGGCTACAAGACGTACTGGCTGTCTTCCCAGGAAGTCGACAGTTTTGGCGGGATCATTCCGCAGATTGCCGCTGAGGCGCAGACCCGCCAATACTTTGAACGCAGCTACGACGGCGCCTTGATGCAAGCCTACGAAGACATCATCCGGCAGGGCGGCAGGCAGAAACAGGCCATCTTCATTCATATCAAGGGCAGCCATTTCGATTATGCCCGCCGCTACCCACGCGAGTTCGGCAAGTTCAAGCCGGCGAGCGACAGCGCGAAGGACCGGATCACCGCAGATTACGATAACTCGATCCTGTACACCGACTGGCTGTTGGGGCGGATCATCGATCAACTCAAAAGCAGCCAGCGCAAGGCGTTGTTGGTCTATTCGTCTGACCATGGCGAGAATTTGCTGGATGACAACCGCGGTCTGTTGGGCCATGGCATGGGCAATGAGTATGACCTTTCGGTGGCAGCGTTCATCTGGGCTTCCGGCAGCCTGCTGCAGCGGCAGGCGCACGTGCTGGACAAACTCAAACAGCGGGAAGGGCAGACCGTCAGCATTTCCTCCCTTGCCCATACGTTGTTGAACATCACGGGCATTTCCATGCCGGGTTATGACAGCGCCCAAGACCTGTTGAGCGACAACTTCGTCCCGTCCAAATGCCCACATGTGCTGGCCGGTGAGTACGTGCCCTCGTTTGATTTCGATGTGAAGCGCGTTGCAGTGGAATGATCACGCGGGTGTGCGGGTGGTCACGTCACGTGCTTGAACAGGGTGCTGCATGCGAAAGCTGTTGGCCTCTTCCACCAGCCAGTCGTGCACCGCACGAGCGCCCGGCTGGTTCAGCCCACCTGGCGGGTAATGCACCACATAGCGCTTGTGGTTGGCGATCGGCACACCGAACGGCACGATCAATGCGCCCCGTTCAAGCTCATCATTGAGCAAGGTGCGGCGGGCTATGGCCACGCCGATCCCGGCGATCGCCGCTTCGATCGTCAAGTGATTGCGGTTGAAAGTATGCCCGCGTCGCACGTCCAGCCCTGGCGCACCGATGCCCTCCAGGTAGAACTCCCATTCGGCAAAATCCGAACTGCCGCGCCAGGCGGTGATGTCGTGCAGCAGGGGATAGTGGGCAAGGTCCGCAGGCCCGTGCAAGGGCGGGCGGCCGCGCAGCAAGGCTGGCGAGCAGACGGGGAAGACCTGTTCATCCAGCAGCGGCGTCGAGAGCATGCCCGGGTAGCTACCATCATTCAGGTCAATGGCCAGGTCGAAGTCGCCTGGGTTCAGCGCCTGCGCGCTGTCTTCGGCCACCAGACGCAACTCGATATCCGGATACCGCTGCTGAAAGCGCGGCAGGCGCGGTGTCAGCCACTTGGCCAGGAACGAGGGAATCGAGCGTACGCGCAAGGTGCCGCGGATTTCGCCGGCATCCAGGCGCAGCAGTTCGGCTTCGATGCTGCCGTAGGCCTCGGCCACGGTCTGCGCCAGGCGCTGCCCCTCGGCGCTCAGCTCAACCCCGCGCGCACGCCGCAGGAACAGGCGGTAACCAAGGCGCTCTTCCAGTTGGCGCATCTGCTGGCTGACCGCGCCGGGGGTGATGTGCAATTCCTCGGCGCAGCGGGTGAAGGAGAGGTGCCGGGCTGCACAGGAAAAAACATGCAGCCAGACGAACATCTGGCCGTTCATTTGTCGTCGCATCGTTTAGCTCTGCTAAAGGCTTGCTTAGAAAGTTTCGTTGGTCATCAACAGGTGAGCGCGGCAGTATCGCGCAACTTCGCAGTAGCGTTCAATTTATCCAGACAGCCGCGTAACGGTGTTTCAGCCCGGCGCGGTCAGGCATTAGCATGGCTATCAGTATTTTCGACCTTTTCAAAATCGGCATCGGCCCGTCCAGTTCCCACACCGTCGGCCCCATGCGGGCAGCCGCCACCTTTGCCCAGGCACTGCGCACCCATGGCTTGCTGGGCCAGGTGCGGCGTATCGAAGTGCGCCTGTATGGGTCGCTTTCCGCTACGGGCGTGGGCCATGCCACAGACCGCGCCTGCCTGCTCGGCCTGATGGGGCAGTGGCCGGACCGCATCGACCCGGCCACGATCGACTCACGTATCGCTCAGGTGATGCAGGAGCACTGCCTGATGCTCGACGCCAGCCACCCGCTGACCTTCATGTATGCACGCGACATGCTGCTGTTGGACGAGAACTTGCCCTATCACCCCAATGCCATGACCCTGGAGGCCATGGGCGAGCAGGGCAGCCTGCTCAGCCAAACCTACTATTCCGTTGGCGGCGGCTTCATTGTCGAGCAGGGTGAAATCGACGCGCCGCACAACCAAGCGGCTGCTGTGACGCTGCCCTACGAATTCTCCAGTGCGGCCCAGTTGCTGGCGCTGTGCAAGGCCCATCAGCTGAGCGTTGCCCAGTTGATGCTGGCCAATGAATGCGCGTGGCGCAGCGAAGCCGAGGTACGCGAAGGGCTGCTGCGGATATGGGCCGCAATGCGTGAGTGCGTCGACAACGGCCTGCGCAACGAGGGCATTCTGCCTGGCGGGCTTGGCGTCAAGCGCCGCGCTGCACGCTTGCATCGCAGCCTGCAGGAACTGGGCAAACCCAATGTGATCGGCTCGACTTTGAGCGCGATGGAGTGGGTCAACCTGTTCGCCCTGGCGGTCAATGAAGAGAACGCCGCCGGCGGGCGCATGGTCACCGCGCCAACCAACGGCGCGGCGGGTATCATCCCTGCGGTGTTGCACTACTACATGAAGTTCAATCCCGCCGCCAGCGACGACGATGTGGTGGCGTTCCTGCTGGCCGCTGCCGCTGTCGGCATTCTGTGCAAGAAGAATGCATCGATCTCCGGCGCCGAAGTAGGATGCCAGGGCGAGGTGGGTTCGGCGTGTTCGATGGCCGCCGCCGGCCTTGCCCAAGTGCTGGGCGCTACACCCGGGCAATTGGAAAACGCCGCCGAGATCGCCCTGGAACACAACCTGGGCTTGACCTGTGACCCGGTCGGCGGGCTGGTCCAGGTGCCGTGCATCGAGCGCAATGCAATCGCCGCGGTCAAGGCGATCAATGCTGTGCAGATGGCCTTGCGCGGTGATGGCGAGCACTTCATCTCGCTGGATCGGGTGATTCGCACAATGCGTGATACCGGCGCCGACATGCATGCCAACTACAAGGAAACCTCGCGCGGTGGCCTGGCGGTGGCGTTCGTCGAGTGCTGAGTCAGCCCAGCACCTCGCGCACCCGATACCACAGCATCCCCAATGCCAGCAGCGGCGAGCGCAACGCCTTGCCGCCCGGGAACGTGAGGTGGGGCACGGCGCTGAAGACATCCAGCCCCTGGCTGTGCCCCACCGCGATCCCTTCAGCCAGCAGCCTGGCCGTCCAGTGCGTCACGTTCAGGCCATGCCCAGAGTAGCCCTGGGCGTAGTAGACATTCGGGTACTGGCTCAGCCGCCCGACCTGTGGGAAGCGGTTGGCGGTGATGCCGATCATCCCGCCCCACTGGTAATCGATGCGTACCTCGGCCAGTTGCGGGAACACCTTGAGCACCTTGGGCCGCATGTAAGCGGCGATGTCCTTCGGGTCGCGCCCTGAATAATGGCAGGCCCCGCCGAACAGCAGCCGACGGTCTGCGGTGAGGCGGTAGTAATCCAGGCCGACCTTCTGGTCGCACATCGCCATGTTCTGCGGTATCAGCGCCTTGGCCACGGCCTCGGGCAGTGGCTCGGTGGCCACCACGTAGCTGCCGGCAGGCAGCACTTTACCGCTCAGGCGTGGCTCCAGTTCGTCGAGGTGGGCATTGCAACCGAGCACCAGGCTGTGTGCCCTGACCTTGCCCCGAGCGGTGTGCAGGGTGACCGTGGCGCCGTGCTCGATGCGCAGCACCGGGCTCTGCTCGAAAATGCGTACCCCCAGGGCGTGAGCCGCGCGCGCTTCACCCTGGACCAGGTCGAGCGGGTGCAGATGGCCCGACCCCATGTCCACCAGCCCGCCGGCGTACTGGTCGCTGGCAACGATTTCGTGCAGCCGCTCACGCTCGACCAGGCGCGTTTCATGGCGATAGCCAAGCTCCGCCAGGTCGCGTTGCTCGTCCTTGAACGCCGCGAACTGGGCAGGTGTATTGGCCAGCTCGCAGAAGCCCCAGCGCAGGTCGCAGGCAATGCCGTACTGCTCGATGCGCCTGGCCACCAGGGCCACCGAGTCGATGCCAGCCTGTTTCAGGTAGCGCACGCCATCCTGGCCGACGTAGCGGGCAAAACCGCTGACGTCATGGCCGATGCCGCGGATCAGCTGGCCACCGTTGCGCCCGCTGGCGCCCCAGCCGACGCGCCGGCCTTCGAGCAGGATCACCGACAGGCCACGCTCGGCCAGCTCCAGCGCGGTATTGACCCCGGTCAGCCCTCCACCGACCACGCACACATCCGCGGTCAGTTCGCCGTCCAGGCTAGGGTAGGGCGCAGTATCGCGCGCGGTGGCGGCGTAGTAAGACGCAGTGTGTTGGGTATCGAATGGCATGGCGCGCTCTCGGCTCAGCGGTTGGACTTGATCTTGCTCCAGGAACGGGTCATGACACGCATGATCTTCGGGCTCGGCGTGCTGGAAATGTACAGTTTGTCCAGCACCTCCTGGGGCGGGTAGATCTCGGGGTTGTTGACCAGCGATTCATCCATGTAGGCCTTGGCGTCGGGGTTGGCATTGGCATAGCCGACCGTGGCGCTGACCTTGGCGATCACCTGCGGTTCGAGCAGGTAGTTGATGAAGGCCAGCGCCTGCTCGGGGTTGCTGGCGTCCTTGGGAATGGCCAGCAGGTCGAACCACAGGTTGCTGCCTTCCTTGGGGATGCTGTAGGCGATCTTCACGCCGTTTTTCGCCTCGACTGCGCGGTGGGCGGCCTGGAACACATCGCCGGAATAGCCGAACGCAATACAGATGTCGCCGTTGGCCAGGTCCGAGACATATTTGGACGAGTGGAAGTAGGTGATGTAAGGGCGCAGTGCAAGCAGGTGCGCTTCGGCCTTGGCGTAGTCAGCCGGCTTTTCGCTGCGCGGGTCCATGCCCAGGTAATTGAGCATGGCCGGGAACAGTTCGTCGGGCGAGTCCATGAAGGCCACCCCGCACTGTTTGAGTTTCTTGAGGTTCTCGGGCTCGAACAGCACCGCCCAGGAATCGATACGCTCGATGCCCAGTGCAGCTTTGACCTTTTCGACGTTGTAGCCGATGCCGTTGGTGCCCCACAGGTAGGGCACCGCGTACTGGTTGCCGGGGTCGTTCTGTTCGAGTTGCTTGAGCAGTTTGGGGTCCAGGTGCTTCCAGTTCGGCAGCTTGCTGCGGTCCAGTGGCAAGAAGGCGCCGGCCTGCGCCTGGCGGGCGAGGAAGTGGTTGGACGGCACGACCACATCGTAGCCGGTGCGCCCGGCAAGCAGTTTGCCCTCCAGGGTTTCGTTGGAGTCGAATACGTCATAGACCACCTTGATCCCGGTCTTGGCCTGGAAGTCGGCCAGGGTGGTATCACCAATGTAGTCGGTCCAGTTGTAAACGCTGACCGTGGGCTCAGCCTGGGCGGCTGCACCGAACAGCAGGGTGAATGCTGCGGGAATCAGGGCTTGCAGATGACGCATGTCGACACCTCGTTGGTCTTGTTCTTTGCGTTGGGTGGTAGGGGCTGCACAGCAGCCCCGAAGATCAGACGCTGAGCAGCAGGAATTCACGCTCCCACGAACTGATCACACGTTTGAAGTTTTCATGCTCGGCACGTTTGACCGCCACGTAGCCCTGGACGAACTGCTTGCCCAGGTAGCGCTGTACGGTCTGGCAGTCCTCCATGTGCTGCAGCGCGTCCTCGATGGTGATCGGCAGGCGCAGGTTGCGCCGCTCGTAGGCGCGGCCCTGTACTGGCGCACTGGGCTCGACCTTTTCGACCATGCCCAGGTAGCCGCACAGCAGGCTCGCGGCGATCGCCAGGTAGGGGTTGGCGTCGGCGCCCGGCAGGCGGTTTTCCACGCGCATGGCGTCGGGGCTGGAGGTCGGCACGCGCAGGCCAGCGGTGCGGTTTTCCTCGCCCCATTCGACGTTGACCGGCGCCGAGGTGTCCGGCAGGAAGCGGCGGAACGAGTTGACGTTCGGCGCAAACATCGGCAGCAGCTTGGGGATGTACTTCTGCAGGCCGCCGATATGGTGCAGGAACAGCTCGCTCATGCTGCCATCGTCATTGGCGAACACGGGTTTGCCGCTGGCGATATCGACCACGCTCTGGTGCAGGTGCATGGCACTGCCCGGTTCATCGGTGATCGGCTTGGCCATGAAGGTGGCCGTAACGTTGTGCTTGAGCGCTGCCTCGCGCATGGTGCGCTTGAACACGGTGATCTGGTCGGCCAGGTCCAGCGCATCGCCATGGCGGAAATTGATCTCCATCTGCGCCGGACCGTCTTCGTGGATCAGCGTGTCCAGGTCCAGGCCTTGCAGTTCGCACCAGTCATAGACGTCTTCGAACAGTGGGTCGAATTCATTGGCGGCGTCGATGGAGAACGACTGGCGCCCGCTTTCGGCGCGGCCGGAGCGGCCCAGTGGCACTTGCAGTGGCAAGTCCGGGTCTTCGCAACGCTTGGTCAGGTAGAACTCCATCTCCGGAGCGACGATCGGCCGCCAGCCCTTGTCGGCGTAGAGCTTGAGCACCTTCTTCAGCACGTTGCGCGGCGACAGTTCGATCGGGTTGCCCTGTTTGTCGAAGGTGTCGTGGATCACGATGGCGGTCGGTTCGATGGCCCAGGGAATCTGGTACACCGCAGTCGGGTCAGGGCGGCAGACCATGTCGATGTCAGCGGCATCGAGCAGGCTGTAGTAGATGTCATCGTCTACGTAGTCGCCGGTGACGGTCTGCAGCAGCACGCTCTCGGGCAGGCGCATGCCTCGCTCATGGAGAAACTTGGCGGTCGGCGCGATCTTGCCGCGGGCGATGCCGGTCAGGTCGCTGATCACGCATTCGACTTCGGTGATCCGGTGTTCTTTCAGCCAGGTGGAAAGCTGATCGAAGGGGGCGTTCATACAGACCTCTTGGTTGGGTTTTTGTGGCACTGGTGTGCAGGAGCCTTCCCACATGCCGTGCTGAGGGCTATCTTGGGCGCAGCCCCCATGGGCAATCTATCCACTTTCTTCGGTAATGAATGCACCAAAAGAGTGCAATTAGGACGCAGCGTGACAACGCCCAATGCCTTGCAGGTCCAGGCTTTCCACACCACCGATGTCACCGAGCAGGTGCGCGCCACCCCCGGTTGGCAGCAGCAGTACCGGCAGATGTCACCCGGCAACTTCAGCGGCCAGCTGCGTTGCCTGGGCCTGGATGGCGTGCAGGTGTACGAAGAGCGCCTGAACACGCGGGTCGAGCAGTTTTTCCGTGCCCCCAGCGGCGCGTTGGCGTTCTGCTTCGATCGCAGCGAAAACAGCCTGTACCTGCTCAACGAACAAAGCCGGAATATCTGGATCACACCGGAGAACTACCAGGAAGTCGCGGTGGTCTTCGACCAGGTCTTCCTGGCCAGCCACGGCCTCGACCCGCAGCGCCTTGACGGCTTGTTCATGGTGCCGCTGGGCAGCGGCCAGAATGCGCTGTTCGGCAGTTGGCTCAGCGCTACCCTGACCCGGCTGGGGGAAGCGGATTGCCCGCTGGCGGGGCAAGCGTTGGCCGAGCAGTTGCTCGAAGACTGCCTGTTCATCCTGGATAATGCCTGCCAGCGCCTGCAGGGCGGGGCGCTGGGGCGGCGGGGGGAGGAGCGGGCGATCATGCAGCGGGTCAGCGAGTGGGCGGCCGACTGCCCGGAAGAAACTCTCAACCTGGTGGAGTTGGCGGACGTTGCCGGCGTTTCCCTGCGCCAGTTGCAGCAGGCATTCAAGGCCTTTACCGGTATGCCGCCGGCCCATTGGCTGCGGCTTCGCCGGCTCAACGGGGCTCGGCGTGACCTGTTGCGCGGGGGCGGGGTGACGGTGGCCGAGGTGGCCATGCGCTGGTCGTTCTGGCATTTGGGGCGCTTTTCCGAAAGCTACCGGCAGTTGTTCCGGGAGTTGCCCAGCGAGACGCTCAAGCGGGGGCGACCGGTTCGCGGTTAAACCCAGCATTGCTTCGCCAAAGTTGCTATCGTGCCCGCCAGTTTCCACCCGAGGTCCCGATGTTCTACCTGCCTTTGCCCAGCGATCAGGCCGAGCGCCTCGCCAGCGCGCCCCCTGTCACCGACTTTTTCCCTGACGCCAGCGTGCTGCAGGCGGCCGCCGTGCTGTTCGTGCAGAACCTGCCGCGCCAGCCTGCCAGCCTTTCAGCGGACGCACAGGAACGCCGCTTCGCTGAAATCGTGCGCATCGCCAATGAGGTCGAAGTGGCAGCACCGGGCCGTTTTCAGGGGCAGGTAGCGCAGCATTTCGACCGCGAAGCGTTTGCCATGGGCCTTGGCATGCTGGGCGAGAACGGCGTCGCGCTGGTATCACCCGAGGTCGACTACGCTGCAGACGACTTTCAGGACGACGAAGGCCAGTGGAACTTCCAGTTCGCTGACAGCTACCGGCAACGGGTCACGCCGTTGCACCCGGTGTACCTGCCGTCGTTGGCCAGCGACCTCATGCTCAGCGATCAGCAGAACCGCCTGCTGCGCGAGTTTTTGTCCGGGGTGGACGAGTCGGTGGCGGTGCAGGGCTTTGCCGGGACTGGCAAAACCTTCCTGATTCACCAGTTCGCGCGCCTGCTCGACCCGCAACGCACGTTGCTGCTGGCGCTCACCGAAGGCCAGCTCAGGGCACTGCGGGCACGGGTCAAGGACGCGGAGGCGTACACGGCGATGACCTTTGGCCAACTGGCCGACGAGATTCTCAACCGCGACCTCACCAGCAACGGTTGGCGCCTGCGGGACCCTTACCGGACCAAGTTGTCCTGGCGCCCGCAGGAGGCGCAGGTGGTGAAATGGCTGGCCATCCCTGATATCGGCCCCTTGGCCGCCCGGGACGTGGTCGCCCTTTGCATCAAGGCCGTGCGCAGCTTTTGCCGTAGCGGCGATAGCCAGATGCAGCTGCATCACCTGCCCTGGGCGGGCCCGGGAACCTCGCCGTTGGATCAGGAAGTGCTGCTGGAAAAGGCCAGGCTGTACTGGCAGGAACTGATTCGCCCATCGTCGCGCGAGATCCAGTTGCCGGTGCGCGATTATCATCGGGTCAAACTGTTGTCGCTGACGGCCGAACAGATCGACAGCCGCTATACCCATGTGATCGTCGATGAAGCCCACGAGTTGTCTGCACCCATGGTCGCCGTGCTCGATCGCAGCCCGCAGTCGGTCATTGCCCTGGGCGATGAGTTGCAGAACCTCAATGGCCTGAGCCCGCACCATGGCGGCTTCATCCGCCAGCGTTACATCGACCATTCCTTGCGCGCAGGGCCTGCCATGGACAGCGTGCTCAACCCGTTGATCCAGGCCCACCCGGCGGCCATCCAGGCAGCCTTCAGCGGCAGTGCCGAGCATTACACGCGGGTCAGTTTCTTCGACACGGTGACGGTGCCGGCGCAGCCCACGGCGTTGATCGTCGATGACGAGTGGGGATTGTTCGGTTGGTTCCAGCGCCTTACCCACCAGGGCGTGCCATTCGTGCTGCTGCAAAGCGCACGCAAGGATTTCGAGCTGTTCGTCGAGGATTGCATCGAGTTGCACCGCTACGGCACGCGGCCGCGTCACCCGATGCTGTTTCGGTACCCGAGCTGGCAGGCCCTCGAGCAAGACAAGGGTGAGGACAAGGCGTTCGTTGCCGTGGCCAACATGTTGCGCAAGGGTTACACCCCGGAGCACTTCGCCAAGGCCAAGAGCCGCTACCGCTGGGACAAGGCGCCCAAGCTGTTCCTTGGCCGCGTGCGCGATGTGAAGAACATGGAGTTCGCCCGGGTGATGGTCTCGCCGGAGCTGATGGTTGCGCCGGTAACGGCCGGTAATCGCAACGAGCGGGCCCGGATGCTGGCGGGGCTGTACACCGCGTGTTCGCGGGCGCGGCATGAGCTGATCGTGCCGGGGGGGATGCTGGACTGGGTCAAGGACCAGGTCCGCGATTGAGTGGCCGGGGCCGCTGCGCAGCCCAATCGCCGGCAAGCCGGCTCCCACCTGGATTGCGCCGAGTTTTAGAAATGGGTAAGACCGTTGCTTCCACAGGTAAAGCGCAGGCCTGAAGAACTACGCGGTCTCCAGTGGGAGCCGGCTTGCCGGCGATTGGGCTGCAAAGCAGCCCCGGTTCAGCACATCAGTTGCGGTCCAGCCACACGGTTTGGGCGTTGGTGAACTCGCGTACGCCGAAATGCGACAGCTCACGGCCGAAACCACTCTTCTTCACCCCACCGAAAGCCACGCGGGGGTCAGAAGCGCAATAACCATTGATGAACACCCCACCGGTGTCCAACGCTGCCGTCATGCGCTCGGCCAGGGCATAGTCTGCGGTGTAGATGGTCGATGCCAGGCCGAATTCGCTGTCGTTGGCCAGCTCCACTGCATGTTCGGCATCGCGGGCAGTGATGATCGCGGCCACCGGGCCGAACAGCTCCTGCTTGAACGCGGTCATGGCCGGGGTGACGTCGGCGAACACGGTCGGAGCATAGAAGTTGCCCACCCCCTCGACCTTGTTGCCGCCCAACAGCAGGGTGGCGCCTTCGGCAAGGGTCGCCTGGACCTGTTCATCGAGCTCGTCGCGCAGGTCGTAGCGCGCCATCGGGCCGATGTAGGTGTCATCTTCCAGCGGGTTACCGACCTTCAACTGGCGCGTTGCCTCGACGAACTTGCGGGTGAATGCCTCGACGATGCGCTCTTCCACGATCAGGCGCTTGGCTGCGGCGCACACCTGCCCGGTGTTCTGGTAACGGCCGACCACGGCGGCTTTAACCGCAGCGTCCAGGTCAGCGTCGGCCAGCACAATGAACGGGTCCGAGCCACCGAGCTCGAGCACGCACTTCTTCAGCGCAGCACCAGCCTGGGCGCCGATGGCCATGCCGGCACGCACGCTGCCGGTCAACGTCACGGCAGCGATGCGCGGGTCGTTGATGGCGCGGGTGACACCGGCCGGGGTCACGTTGAGCACCTCGAACACGCCTTCGGGCAAGCCAGCATCTTTGAACAGCTCGCCCAGCAGGTAGGCACTGCCCATGACGTTCGGCGCATGCTTGAGCACATAGGTGTTGCCGGCCAGGATCGCCGGTACGGCGCCACGCAGCACCTGCCAGATCGGGAAGTTCCACGGCATCACCGCCAGGATCGGGCCCAGCGGACGGTATTCGATACGCGCTTTTTCCACCTGGGTCGGCTCAGCCGCAAGCATCGCCGGGCCGTGCTCGGCATACCACCGGCACAGGCCGACGCACTTGCTCACTTCACCCCGGGACTGGCTGATCGGCTTGCCGATTTCGCGGCTGATCATCTGCGCGAAGGTTTCGGCTTTGGCCTCAAGGGTGTCGGCCAGGGCAAGCAGGTACTCGCTGCGCTGACCCAGCGACACCTGGCGCCACTGGCGGTAACCAGCCTTGGCACGTTGCAGCGCCGCATCCAGTGCGGCGTCGGTGTCGAAAGGGTAGGTGCCGATCTGCTCGCCGCTGTGCGGGTCGATGGAGATGGCGTGGGTCAGGCTGCTGATCTCGCTCATGGTTGGACACTCATTGTTGTTCATCGGTGAAGCCAGACTAGTGGGCTAGGGCTTTAATGAAAACTGAATAATAATGAGCGAAACATTCACGTTTGGAGAATGACTGTGGACCTGGTGCAACTGGAGATCTTCAAGGCCGTGGCCGAGCAGGGCAGCATCAGCGCCGCCGCCCAGCACATTCATCGGGTGCCGTCCAACCTGACCACGCGTATCAAGCAGTTGGAGGAAGACCTGGGTGTCGAGCTGTTCATCCGGGAAAAAAGCCGACTGCGCCTGTCGCCGGCTGGCTGGAACTTCCTCGAGTACACCCGGCGCATCCTCGACCTGGTGCATGAGGCTCGGTTGACGGTGGCGGGCGAAGACCCGCAAGGCACCTTCGCCCTGGGCTCGCTGGAGAGCACCGCAGCGGTGCGCATACCGGCATTGCTGGCCGCCTATAACCAGCGCTACCCGAAAGTCGATCTGGACCTCTCCACCGGGCCGTCGGGGACCATGCTTGAAGGCGTGCTGTCCGGGCGCCTGGTGGCCGCATTCGTCGATGGCCCGTTGCTGCACCCCACGCTTGAAGGCATGCCGGTATTCGAGGAAGAGATGGTGATCATCTCGCCACTCAACCACGCGCCGGTAACCCGAGCGCAGGATGTCAACGGTGCGAGTATCTATGCCTTCCGTGCCAACTGCTCGTACCGCCATCATTTCGAGAACTGGTTCGTCCAGGACCAGGCAGTACCGGGCAAGATCCACGAGATGGAGTCCTACCACGGCATGCTCGCCTGCGTCAGCGCCGGTGCCGGCCTGGCCATGTTGCCGCGCAGCATGCTCGACAACATGCCGGGTTGCAGCACGGTCTGCGCCTGGCCGATGTCGGAGGATTTCCGCTACCTCAAGACCTGGCTGGTGTGGCGCCGGGGTACCGTCTCGCGCAGCTTGAGCATGTTCGTCAAGCTGCTCGAGGAGCGGCGCGCTGGCTGAGGCGGCACTGCACATTAGCCATTAGTGGCAATTTACTTCCAACTTCCTGATTACTTGGACGATAATCAGAAAAGTATTACCTCGTGTGACCGGTTGGATGCACCGGTCACCGCAAAAACGAGGGGCTAAAAGCCCCCGCTTGCCCGTGTTGACCATCAGGAGATGTCATCGATGAAAACCCGTTTCGCCACTATGCTGGCGGCCGCCGCATTGGCTTTTTCCGGGGCCAATCTGGCCCAGGCCGCGCAGGTGTCTGGCGCCGTGGGCGCCACCAGCCAGGGCGACATGACCTACCGTATCGGCCTGGCCTTCGACTGGGACAAGAAATGGCTGCAAAGCAGCACCGGCTTCGTGTCCGGTTACTGGGACGCGGCCTACACCTACTGGGAAGGTGGTGAGGCAAGCGGTGCCCACTCGCTGTCGTTCAGCCCGGTGTTCACCTACGAATTCAGTGGCTTCACCTACACCCCGTATGTCGAGGCAGGTATCGGCCTGGCAGCATTTTCCAAGACTGATGTTGGTGATCAACGCCTGGGTTCCTCGGTCAACTTCGAGGACCGCATCGGCTTCGGCCTGAAGCTGCCGGGCGAGCAGAAAGTCGGCATCCGTGCCATTCACTACTCCAACGCCGGTATCAAACAGCCCAACGACGGCATCGAATCCTACTCGCTGTTCTACAGCACGGCGTTCTGAGACTGCGGGCCGCGCCAGCGGCCCCGGCCATTTCAGAAGGTGTACGATACCCCGGCTTGCACCGTACGCGGTGCACCTGGGTACACGTAAGTGTTGAACGCCCCCTCGTCGTAGCCTTTGTTGAACACGTTGTTCACATCCAGGTTCAGCCGCACATGCTCGTTGACCTTGTAGAAGCTGTGCAGGTCCACCACGCTGTAGCTCGCCATGGTGTAGGTCGTGGCGGCGGTCTGCCCGGCACGCTCATCGATGTACTTGACCCCGACCCCCAGCCCCAGGCCCTTGGCCAGGCCGTCCTGAAACTCGTAGGTGTTCAGCAGGCTGAAGCTGTTGCGCGGGATGTTCGCCAGGCGCGTGCCGCTGGGCACGGTGTTGTCCTGGGTCACCTCGGCGTCGACGTAGGCATAGCCACCGATCACACGCCACTCGGGGGTGAGGTTGCCGGCAATGTTGATGTCCAGCCCGCGGCTGCGCACCTCACCGGCGGCGATGCTGTAGGTGCCGGACGGGTCGTTGGGGTCGCGGGTCAGCACGTTTTCCTTGACGATGTGGTAGACGGCCGCGTCGATGCTTAGCGGGCGATCCGGCGCTTCCCACTTCATACCCAGCTCATACGACTTGCCTTTCTCAGGGTCGAAACCACTGCCTTGCAGGCTGGCGCCACTGTTGGGCTTGAACGAGCGCGCGGTATTGGCGTAAACGGCAAGCGTGTCGGTGAGGTCATACAGCAGGCCGAAACGGGGGGTGACGCCGTTTTCACCCTTGCTGAAGTCGCCAGCGTTGTTCAGCTTGTTGTCGTAATCATGCTCGTAGCGCTCGAAACGCACCCCGGCGAGGGCTTTCAGGCGCTCGGTCAGGGCGACCTGGTCCTGAATGAAGGCCGCCCAAGTCTTGAGGTTTTCCTTGTCGTGGGTAGTCGTGCGGGTCAGGGCAGGGCGGGGCTGGCCCAGCACCGGGTCGAAAATATCGATCGGATAGGCGCCGGCACCGGCGGCCGAGCGTTGAATGATCGAGCTGTAGTCGTAATCTTCGTATTCGATACCGGTCAGCAGGGTGTGGGCAAAACCACCCGTGTCGAAGTGGCCGGTCAGGTTGAGCTGGTAGTCACGGTCGGTCCATTCGAGCTTGCGGTAGTTGAAGTTGCGCCCCAGGGTGCGGCCATCGGCCTGCAACGCATTGGCCTCCACGGCGTTGCCCTTGAGTGAGCCATCCAGCCACTGCATGCCGCCGCCCAAGGTCCAGTCATCGCTGAGCGCGTGCTCGAAGCGCAACTGCGCCATGTTGTTGTCGTTGTGCAGCAGGTTGTCGCTGCCTTTTTCCCAGATATTGGTGTCACGCGAGGCGCTGCCGCGCTGGCCGGGCAGGCGGGTGAGGCCGCGGTCGAGCGGGTGATTGTTGCGCATGAAGTCGCCCTCGAAGACGATCTTCGTGGCGTCGTTGACCTGCCAGCTGAGCACGGGCGCAATGTCGTAGCGTTCACTTTTGACATCATCGCGGAAGCTGTCACCCCCTTCGCCCAGCACGTTCAGGCGGTAGGCGAGCGAGCCATCTGCGTTGAGCGGCCCAGTGGCATCGAGCGTTGCCCGGTGCATGCCTTGATCGTCGAGCTGGCTGCCCAGGGTCACCTTGGGTTCGGCCAGTGGCTGCTTGCTGACCACGTTGAAGGTCCCGCCTGGATCGCCACGGCCATACAGGCTGGTGGCCGGGCCGCGGATCACTTCCAGCCGCTCGACACTGTTGGCATCGGGGGCATTCGGGTAGCCACGGTTGATCGGGAAGCCATTGCGGTAGAACTCGCCCGTGGTGAAACCGCGTACCGTGAACGTGGTCAGGCCCTGGCCGCCAAAGTTGTTGGCGCGACCCACGCCGCCGGCGTAGTCCAGGCCGTCCTGCAGCCGCGTGGCGCCGGTGTCTTCGAGTACACCCTTGGGCACGACGCTGATCGACTGCGGTATTTCGTGCAGCACGGTGTCTGTACGCGTGGCGCTGGCCGAACGATTGGCTTTGTAGCCGTCTACCGGCCCATCGGCGCGTTCACTGTCGGCGATACCGCTGATGTTCAGGGCCTGAAGTTCGATCTGGGCGGGGTCACCGAGTGATTCGGGCTCGGCGAAAGCCAACGGGGAGACAGCATGTAGTACACAAAGCGAAACGAACGTGCGACGCATCGACGGTACGATCCTGAAGTAGGGCGCGAGGAAGAGGAATGAAACGGCACAAAGGTACTACGAATCATTATCAAATGCATTGTTTTTAAGTGGAGCGGGAGTGCCAGTTGCGTGCCGCTCGTGCATTCGATTTCCGCTGTCAGATCGAGCGCAGCGCAGCCGGCGCTCGATCTGACCACTGCAAAAATATCAGCCGATGCGTCAACGCACGCCTTTGACCGCCAGCACATTGCACAGCGGATGCTCCAGCACATGCGCCGTGGTCCCGCCCAGGAACGCCTGCAGGGCGTCATGGCGGTGGTTGCCCATCACGATCACATCGACCCGGCTGTGGCTGACGAACTGGGCAATCGCCCGAACCGCCGCACCTTCCAGAAAGTGCCGGCGTTCCAGCGGGATCTGGTGATGGTCGCCAAGGCGATTGAACGCTGCCCGTTGCGCTGTGCGCACGTTGCCCTCGAAGCCAGGCATGGTCACCGTGCCGGCGCCGAAGTCGGCGAGGTGGGTTCTGGCCGCATCGCACACATGCAGCAGGTGCATCTCGGCGTTGCACTGCAGCGCCAGGGCGTGGGCACAGTGGATCACCTGCTCGTCCAGGTGTTCGCCGGCACCGTGGCTGTTGAGGTCGACGGCGACGGCGATTTGCCGGGGCAGCGGCAGGCGAATGTCGCTGACCAGGTGCACGGCCACCGGGCTGTCCTTGAGCAGTTGCCAGTCCAGCGGTGTGACCAGCAGGCGCTTGAGCACCGGTTCGTGCTGTACATCCTTGATCAGCAGGTCACAGCCCAACTGCTCGATGCGCTCGATCACGCTGCCCAAAGGGTCGCGGGTGAGCAGCAGCTCGGTGGACACATCCAAACCGGCATCGCGCAATTGCTCGGTGGCGTCGGCCAGCCATTGGCGGTTGTCGGCAAGCAGTCGCTCGCGTTCACGGCCGTCGCTCATCAGGCCAAAGGTGTCGACATCGTCGACGAAGACATTGATATCCAGCAGGGCATCACTGGATTCAGCCAATGCCGCCGCGCGCTGCAGCGCGGGCGTATAACGCATCTGCGGGCCGAGCATCACTAACAAACGCTTGAACTGGCTCATCGCACACCTCCACGTGTGGGCAGCCCCCCGGTTCATGCCTGTCGATCTGGTCTGTTCAGTCTAGGCGGGAGCGGGCTTGCCCGCGAATGCCCAAGCGTCTACCGGCACAGTGTTTGTCGGGTATGATGCCACCCCATCATTTTCACGAGGCCCGTGCCATGTCCCTGAGTGCTGAACAGACCGGCGAATTCCGCGCCTTCGCCGAGCAGTTGGCCGATGCCGCTGCCGCCGCGATCCAGCCGTACTTCCGTGCCAGCCTGGACGTCGAGGACAAGGGCGGGCGCCTGTACGACCCGGTGACGGTGGCCGACAAGGCGGCCGAAGATGCCATGCGTGCGCTGATCCAGGCGCGTTACCCGGAACACGGCATCCTTGGCGAAGAGCAGGGTGTGGCAATCGGCAGCAGCCCCTTGACCTGGGTGCTCGACCCCATCGATGGCACCCGCGCCTTCATCACCGGCCTGCCACTGTGGGGGACGCTGATCGCCCTGAACGATGGCAGCCGCCCGGTGCTGGGGGTGATGAACCAACCTTTCACCGGTGAGCGTTTCGTCGGCACCGCTGATGGCGCGTGGCGTAGCGGCACGCCATTGAAGACCCGCACCTGCACAGACCTTGCCGCGGCAACCTTGATGTGCACAACGCCAGACATGTTCGACACGCCGGCGCGCAAGGCTGCGTTCCAGGCCGTGGCTGACCAGGCGCGGCTGATGCGCTACGGCGGCGATTGCTACGCCTACTGCATGCTGGCCTCGGGGTTTGTCGATGTGATCGTCGAAGCGAGCCTGCAGCCGTATGACGTGCAGGCGCTGATGCCGATCATCGAAGGGGCGGGCGGGGTGATCACCGCGTGGGATGGCAGTTCGGCGCAGCATGGCGGCTGTGTGGTGGCCTGCGGTGACCCGGTACTGCACGCCCAAATGGTGCAGATGCTGCGCCACGCCATGTGAGCCTTGCTGGCAAGGGTTCATGGCCACCCGCCACGCAGGCGTGAGCAAACGGGCGAGCAGGCGCACTGACATTCGGTCACCGCACCATCGCACTTTTTCCGCTTTGCGGGCTCTATGCTTGGCCAGGCCGCGCCGATCCCCGGCGCGGCCGCCGATTTCGACCCGGTGCCGATGGTTGCAAGCAAACCCGTAATCTTCCCACGCCTGCTGCTGGCAGGCGCGCTGGCCTGCCTGGGCGCCTGCACCCAGCAGCAAGGCCAGGACATCGTCAGCCAGTTCGGCAATGGCAAACCCAGCGAGCTGTTCCAGACCAGTGTCGACCGCATGGCGACGCTGGCCATGCGCGACAACCTGCAAAGCCTGTTTCTGCTGATGAACAAGCTGTACCTGCGCAACCCCAGCCAGTGGAAAATGTCCGGTTACCTCGACGCCACCACTGCCGAGCGGCAGATCCGCATCGCCATCGAACAGCGGCAACCCTTGGCGCAGTTGGGCAACCGTCGTGACCTGGCTGCCTTGAGTTACGCCCTTAGCCCGGCGTTTCGCGGCGATCGTGTCGGGGCGTTCATCTACGCCATCGGCAGCATGCTGATTACCGCGCACGGCGGGCGAACGGAGTTCTTCATGACGGATACCATCGACCCTTTGTTCGTCAACAACGCCGCCCGCAACATCGAAAAGGCTACCTGGATGCTCAGCCAGCGCCAGGATGCCAATGGGGTATTGCTGTTGTTTTCCAACGAGATCTCGGAGGAGGGCAGCAACCTGAGTTTCGCGGTGGAGTTCGGCAAGATCGTGGCGCGCCTGGATTTGCTGGCGCAAATGTTGGACGAGCGCTACCGGCGGATCGGGCTCAACTACGCGCAAAGCCTGTTGCTGATGAACTTCCTGCCGGTGCAGTGAACGCCGTCACAGCAACGCCTGAATCGCATTTCGATAGCGTTGGCCGGCGCGGCTCATGCTGTTGTTGTGGCTGGCCCCCGGTACCAGCAACAAGGTCTTGGGCTGCTGCGCTGCCTCGAACAACTGCTGGCTGAAACGCGGCGGCACGAAACGGTCGTCCAGGCCGTGCACCAGCAGCAGCGGCAGGCCGACGTCCTTGATCTTGTCCAGCGAATCGAATTTCTGCGACAGCAGCCAACGCACCGGCAGGGTGGTATCGGCCACGGCAGCGGCGACATCGCCCAGTGACGTGAAGGTCGACTCCAGGATCAGCCCCCGTGCGGGCACTGCCCCGCCTTCTTTCTGCGCCTGGCGCGTCAGGTCGGCAGCCAGCTCCACCGCTACCGCGCCGCCCAGCGAATGGCCAAAGATCAGGCGTTTGCCCGCATCCGGCTGCAGCTGGGCAAAACGCTCCCAGGCAATGCGTGCGTCTTCATAGACGGTCGCCTCGGAGGGCAGGCCGCCGCGGCTTTGGCCGAAACCTCGGTAATCCACGGCCAGCACCGAATACCCCATGGCATGCAGCTGTTCGATGCGAAACAGCTGGCCGGTGAGGTTCCAGCGTACGCCGTGCAGGTAGAGGATGGCCGGCGCATCGGCGCGGCGGGCCGGCCACCACCAGGCGTGCAGGCTCTGGTTGGCGGCGAAGCTGCGCGGGCGCAGGTCCAGTTCCTGCACGCCACTGGGCAGGCCACGGAACCAGCTTGCCTGGCCCGGCTCGATGCGGAACACCAGTTCACGTTCCTTGTGCTGCAACACGGCGCAGCCGGCTGGCAGGCCGACAACCAGGAAGGTGGCGCACAGCCAGGTGAACCAGCGACGGCGCAGGTGGGTGCGTAAGGAAATGGGCATGCGGTTTTTTAACAGATACGCAGGTTAGGATGTCGGAAAAGTTACCGGGTGGACGTGCAGCTTGGTTGCAAACTGTTTCGTGCGATAACCGCCCAAACGCTGCTTTCGCCTATCCGATAGCCGCCCACCCAATCCGAACATCGCATTGCCCAGCTCCGCTCATTTGCTTAGTGTGTCAGCAAGCCACCGGCGGTCAGCTGCCCCCTGAAATCCGACCCCGGCCCGGTAGAATGACCGTTGACCGCAACCACAGGCCCCGGGCCAGTAGGACGCGGCGCCCAGAACAATAACGATACCGAGTGCCTTGCCTATGGAAAGCCGCCTGCTGAGCGAGCGCAGTAGCGTGTTCCATCACGCCGACCCCTATGCGGTGTCCGATTACGTCAACCGCCACGTCGGCCAGCACTGCATCGGCCTGTCGCGCAGCACCCACCCGCAGTCCAGCCTCAGCCACCGCAAGTTCGCCGAACTCGACCTGTGCCGTATCAGCTACGGTGGCAGCGTGCGGGTCACGTCACCGGCCCTGGAAACCATCTATCACCTGCAGGTGCTGCTCCATGGCAACTGCCTGTGGCGCGGACCACAGCGCGAACATCACCTGGTGCCAGGCGAGCTGCTGCTGATCAACCCCGACGACCCGGTGGACCTTACCTATTCCGAAGACTGCGAGAAGTTCATCCTCAAGGTACCGACGCACATGCTCGACTCGATCTGCGAGGAGCAGCGCTGGCAGCGGCCTGAGGGCGGGGTGCGTTTTTTGCGCAACCACTACCGGCTCGAAGAGCTGGACGGTTTCGTCAACCTGCTGGCCATGGTCTGCCATGAGGCCGAGGTGAGTGATGCGCTGCCGCGGGTGCAGGGGCACTACAGCCAGATCGTCGCCAGCAAGCTGTTGACGCTGATGAGCACCAACATCCGCCGGGAAAGCCTGGGCACGCCGGGGGCCAGCCTGGAGCGGATCCTCGACTACATCGAGCGCAACCTCAAACTGGAGCTGGCAGCCGAGACCCTGGCCGAACAGGCCTGCATGAGTGTGCGCTCACTTTATGCGTTGTTCGATCGCCACCTGGGCACCACACCCAAACAGTACGTACGGCAACGCAAGCTGGAGCGGGTGCATGCGTGCCTGAGCGATAGCAGTTGCGCGGTGCGCAGTGTGACGGAACTGGCGATGGATTACGGCTTCCTGCACCTGGGGCGGTTTGCCGACACCTACCGTGAGCGTTTTGGGCAGTTGCCTTCGCAGACCTTCAAGCAACGGCGCTGAGTTGACGGGGGCAATCGCTGGCAAGCCAGCCACTTCGAACAAAGCCCTGCCGGCCTGGCGGGCAGGGCTTGACCTGGGGCCCGGTGAGAACCATCACAACGGATAGTGCTTCAACTCCCTGGCAATCAACATCCGCTGGATTTCGCTCGACCCTTCATAGATCTGTGTGATGCGCGCGTCACGGTAATAGCGCTCGACCGGGTAGTCTTCCAGGTAGCCATAGCCGCCATGCACCTGGATCGCCATCGAACACACCCGCTCGGCCATCTCCGATGCGAACAGCTTGGCCTGCGACGCCTCCGACAGGCAGGGTTTGCCCGCGCTGCGCAGGCGTGCGGCATGCAGGATCAGCAAGCGTGCGGCATTGACCTGCACCTGCATGTCGGCCAGCAGGTTGGCGATGCTCTGGTGCTCGTTGATCGGCTTGCCGAACTGCACCCGGTCGCGGGAATAGGCCAGCGCCGCCTCGAACGCGGCGCGGGCGATACCCAAGGCCTGGGCCGCGATGCCGATACGCCCGCCTTCAAGGTTGGACAAGGCAATGGCCAGGCCCTTGCCACGCTCACCCAACAGGTTGGCGGCGGGGATGCGGCAATGATCGAAGGTGACGGCGCAGGTGTCGGAGGCGCGGATACCCATCTTGTGCTCGCTGCGGTCGACCTTGAACCCCGGGTTGTCGGTGGGCACCAGGAATGCCGAGAGGCCTTTCTTGCCCAGCGCTGGGCCAGTCACGGCGAAGACGATGGCCAGGCCCGCGCGGCGGGCGTTGCTGACGAACTGCTTGGCGCCATTGATCACCCATTGGCCGTCGATCAATTCGGCGCGGGTGCGCAGGTTGTGCGCTTCAGAACCGGCCTGCGGCTCGGTCAGGCAGAAGCAGCCAATCACTTCGCCGCTGGCCAGGCGCGGCAGCCAGGCTTGCTGCTGCTCGGGGGTGCCGTAGGCCAGCAGCGGGCCGCAGCCCACCGAATTGTGGATGCTCATCATCGCCCCGGTGGCGCCGCAGCCTGCGGAAATTTCCTCCACGGCCAGGGCGTAGGCCACGTAGTCGGTGTAGCTGCCCCCGAAGTCTTCCGGCACCACCATGCCCAGGAGCCCCAGTTCACCCATCTTGCGCACCACGCCGTCATCGATCCAGCCGGCCTTTTCCCAGGCCTGGGCGTGCGGGGCGATTTCGCCGCGGGCGAAGTCCCGGGCCATGTCGCGGATCATGATCTGCTCTTCGCTCAGTTCTACGTCTTGCATCTGAGTACTCCCCGGCTCACAGGCCTTCGAAGAATTGGTCGACGCGCTGGCGTTGCAGCCCCGCCAGGGTCGGCGGGTTCCAGCGTGGCTGTTTGTCCTTGTCGATGATCAGGGCGCGCACGCCTTCGATGATGTCGCCGTGGCGGAACCATTGGCGGTCCAGGTGCAGCTCCATGGCGAAGCAGGCTTCCAGCGGCAGGTGACGGCCGCGGCGCAGCATCTCCAGGGTAACCGCCATGGCCAGTGGCGAGCGGCTTTCCAGCTGGTCGGCAGTGGCCAGTGCCCATTGGTGGCTGTCGCCGATGCTGACTGCCCGCAATTGCTCGATGATCGCTGCCACATCAGGCTGAGCGAAGTAGTGGTCGATGACCGGGCGCAGGCTTTCCAGTGGTGCGTCGTCCAGCACCTGCTTGCCCAGCCTGGCCAGCAGCCCCTGCAGGGCCTTGAGCGGATGGGCGCCGAGGTCCAGGCGGTCGAGGCCTTCATCGAGTTCAGCAAGTTTTTCGCTTGGCAGGTACCAGTCGGCCAGCCCGCAGTACAGCGCGTCGGCCGCCTGGATCTGCGCGCCACTGACGCCCAGATAGGTGCCCAGCTCGCCCGGGATGCGTGAGAGGAAGTAGCTGCCGCCAACGTCCGGGAAATAGCCGATGCCGACCTCGGGCATCCCCAGCCGGCTGCGCTCGGTGACGATACGCAGGTCGCAGCCCTGTGCCAGGCCCATGGCGCCACCGAGGGTGAAGCCGTCCATCAGCACCAGTACCGGTTTGCGGTAGCGGTGGATCACCAGGTCCAAGGCGTATTCCTCGACGAAGAAGTCTTCGTGCAGCGTGTCGCCGGCCTTGTAGCTGTCATGCAGCGAGCGGATGTCGCCGCCGGCGCAAAAGCCTTTGGGGCCTTCGCCGCGCAGCACCACGGCTTGCACGTGCGGGTCATCGGCCCAGCGGTCCAAGTGCTGGCGCAGGCTGCGCACCATGTCGAGGGTCAGGGCATTGAGGCCACTGGGGCGGTTGAGGGTGAGGTGGCCAATCTGGTTGCGGACCTCGGCCAGAACATGGGCCGTTGCCGAGGTATGAGCGTGCGCGGTCATCGCGTTCTCCCTGCTTTGTTATTGATTTTCCAAGTGAAGTCTGGAGTGCGCTGGAGGATCGATGGATCCTGTCATGCAAAATTGCCCTGCACAATGGATATATCTGCAGGTGAGGCGTGCGTTTTTGCCAGGGCTCCGGCGTTGAGTCTTTCAGGCTAGTGCACCGCAGGCAAGCCAAGTGCAATCATTACCCTGAGCGTAACGATCACGCCGCCAGCTTGATTGATCACTCAACCGCCCAGTCCTACTGTGCCTCTACGACAGCGAACCGTGGAGTCACCCATGACCATAACGAAGAATCCACCGCCGCAGTGGTCCAGGCGGCGCGCCGAGAAGCAGCGCCGCCTGGAGCGGGTCCGTCACCTGGCCGACGGTGTGGTGCTGCCGACCGAACGCATCGTCGAGGCACTGGAGCTGTTGATCGCCCCAGGTGACCGGGTGGTGCTCGAAGGCAACAACCAGAAGCAGGCCGACTTCCTCTCCCGTTCGCTGGCCAAGGCCAACCCCGAGCAGCTGCACGACCTGCACATGATCATGCCCAGCGTCAGCCGCGCCGAGCACCTGGACCTGTTCGAACGGGGCATCGCCCGTAAGCTCGACTTTTCGTTCGCAGGGCCCCAGAGCCTGCGCATCGGCCAACTGCTCGAAGACGGCCTGCTCGAAGTCGGCGCCATTCATACCTACATCGAGTTGTACTCGCGCCTGCTGGTCGACCTGATCCCCAATGTCACGCTGGTCGCCGGGTTCATGGCCGACCGTGACGGCAACCTGTACACCGGCCCCAGTACCGAGGACACCCCGGCCCTGGTGGAGCCGGCAGCCTTCAGCGATGGCCTGGTGATCGCTCAGGTCAACCAGCTGGTCGAGCGCGTCGACGACCTGCCACGGGTGGACATTCCGGCCTCCTGGGTAGACTTCGTGGTGGTCGCTGACCAGCCGTTCTACATCGAGCCGCTGTTCACCCGCGACCCGCGGCACATAAAACCGGTGCACGTGCTGATGGCGATGATGGCCATCCGTGGCATCTACGAAAAGCACAAGGTGCAGTCGCTCAACCACGGCATTGGGTTCAACACGGCCGCCATCGAGCTGATCTTGCCGACCTACGGCGAGTCGCTGGGCCTCAAAGGCAAGATCTGCCGCAACTGGACGCTCAACCCGCACCCCACGCTGATCCCGGCCATCGAGACCGGCTGGGTCGAAAGCGTGCATTGCTTTGGCACTGAACTGGGGATGGAGGACTACATCGCGCAACGCCCGGACGTGTTTTTCACCGGCCGCGATGGCTCGCTGCGCTCCAACCGCATGATGTGCCAACTGGCAGGGCAGTACGCGGTCGACCTGTTCATCGGCGCCACCTTGCAGGTCGATGGTGATGGCCATTCCTCGACCGTGACCCGGGGCCGCCTGGCCGGCTTCGGCGGCGCGCCGAACATGGGCCACGACCCCCGCGGCCGGCGCCACGCCACTGCGGCCTGGCTCGACATGACGGTGCCCGACACCTTGCTCGAACGCGGCCGCAAACTGGTGGTGCAGATGGTCGAAACCTACCAGGAAGGCGGCAAACCGACCTTCGTCGAAACCCTGGACGCCGTGGACGTGGCGAAGAAGGCCGGCATGCCGCTGGCACCGGTGATGATCTACGGCGATGACGTCACCCACCTGCTGACCGAAGAGGGGATCGCCTACCTGTACAAGGCGCGCAGCCTGCAAGAGCGCCAGCAGATGATTGCCGCCGTGGCCGGGGTCACCGCCATTGGCTTGCGCCACGACCCCAAGGACACTTTACGTCTGCGCCAGCAAGGCCTGGTCGCCTTGCCCGAAGACCTCGGCATCCGCCGCACCGATGCCAACCGCGAACTGCTCGCGGCACGCAGCATCGCAGACCTGGTGGAGTGGTCCGGTGGCCTGTACAACCCACCTGCACGGTTCAGGAGCTGGTGATGCAACTATTCAATCTGCAACCCTATGCTCCGTTTCACCGGGCCGCGCGCCCGCTTGAACACTGCCCGATCCCTTTGGCAGCCGGCTTGCCTGTGATCACGCCGGCCGCTGAAAGCGCAATTCCCCTTGCCGACCACCTGGCCGACCTGGCGGTGGAAGCGCTGATCGACGAGGCCGACCTGTCACCCAAGCCTGGCCTTGTGGACCGGCGCAGCAGCGGCGCGCACAGCGACATGACGCTGGCCATGATGCATGCCTCGGCGCTTGCCCTTTGGCCTTGCTTGCGGCAAATGGCCGGCGCCGCCCAGGCCCATGGCGAGGTTGGCCCGGCGCTGCGCATCGAGCTGGGCCGTATCGGCCGTGAAGGGGAGGCCGCGATGCTGGCCACCACCTGCGGCGTCAACACCCACCGCGGCGCGATCTGGGCCCTTGGCCTGCTGGTGGCCGCCCAGGCCCTGGATGCCAAGGCCGACGCGAGTACCGTCGCAGCCCGTGCCGGGCGCATCGCCCTGATCGAGGACCCAGCCGCCGCCACCCACGACAGCCACGGCACCCAGGTACGCCGCCGTTACGGCGCCGGCGGTGCCCGCGAACAGGCGCAACAGGGCTTTCCTGCCGTCATCGGCCACGGCCTGCCGCAACTGCGCCGCAGCCGCGCCAACGGTGCCAGCGAAAACCACGCACGCCTCGATGCCTTGCTGGCGATCATGGCCGCGCTGAGTGATACCTGCGTGCTCTGGCGCGCCGGCCCGCAGGGCCTGCAAACGCTGCAGCAGGGCGCCCGCCGTGTGCTCGCAGCCGGTGGCAGTGCCACCCTTGACGGCCGCCGCCTCTTGCGTCTGCTGGACACCCAACTGCTGCAACTGAACGCCTCACCGGGCGGTGCCGCCGACCTGCTGGCCGCCTGCCTGTTTCTCGACAAAGCCGGGAGCCTGTGACATGGAAACCCTGACCTTTCAATTCCCTGCCACCGAGCCTGGCCGTGGCCGCACCCTGGTGGGTTGCGTCAGCTCGGGCGACCTGGAAGTCCTGATGGAACCCGGCACCGCCGGCAGCCTGAACATTCAGGTGGTGACCTCGGTCAACGGCAGCGGCGCCCGCTGGGAGCAACTGTTCCAGCGCCTGTTCCAAGAACGCACATGGCCGGCGGTAAACATCGACATCCATGACTTTGGCGCCACGCCTGGGGTGGTACGCCTGCGCCTTGAGCAAGGTTTCGAGGAGATCGCCCATGACTGACACCGAACGCCTGCTGCAAAGCCGCAGCTTCGTCGAACTGGGGGCGCGCCAGCGTGCCCGCACCTTGCTCGACCCGGGCAGTTTTCGCGAGCTGCTCGGCCCGTTCGAGCGGCTGATGTCGCCGTGGTTGCCGCGCCAGGGCATCGTGCCCCAGGCCGACGATGGCGTGGTCATCGCCAAGGGCTTGCTGGGTGGCCGCAACTCGGTCATCGCCGCCATCGAAGGCGCCTTCCAGGGGGGCAGCATGGGCGAAGTGGGCGGGGCCAAGATTGCCGGTGCCCTGGAGCTGGCCATCGAAGACAACCGCAACGGTATCCCGACCTGCGCCGTGCTGCTGCTGGAAACCGGCGGGGTGCGCCTGCAGGAGGCCAACCTTGGCCTGGCGGCGATTGCCGAGATCCAGGCAGCCATCGTCGAGCTGCGCCGCTATCAGCCGGTGGTGGGCCTGGTCGCAGGCTCGGTGGGCTGTTTTGGCGGCATGTCCATCGCTGCGGGGCTGTGTAGCCACCTGCTGGTGACCCGAGAGGCGCGCCTGGGCCTCAACGGCCCGCAGGTGATCGAGCAGGAAGCCGGTATCGCCGAGTACGACGCCAAGGACCGTCCCTTCATCTGGAGCCTGACCGGTGGCGAGCAGCGGTATGCCAGCGGCCTGGTGGATGGTTATGTGGCCGATGACGTCGACAGCATTCGCCAGCAACTGCTGCAATTGCTCGACGCCCCCAGTGCCGACCGCGCAGGTCGCCATGCCTGGTACCTCGAACGGCTCGCAAGCCTGGGCAACGCCTGCCCGCAACTGGATGCCGCTGCCGTACGCGCCCTTTATCAAGGAGATGCCCCATGAACCGTGCCCTGAACTGGCTGCCAGGCTTGGCCGGCGGCGAAGCACTGTCGGGTTATCCCGCCTCGCTGCGGGTCATCGACGGCGAACTGGACAACCGCCCGGCGCGCTTCATCGCCGTGGTGCCGGATGCGCACAACCCGTTCCCCCGGGCGCGCAACGGTGAGGTCGGCCTGCTCGAAGGCTGGGCGCTGGCCAAGGCAGTGAGCGAAGCGATCGAACTGGACCGCGATGGCGAGAAGCGCGCCATCGTCGCGGTCATCGATGTGCCCAGCCAGGCCTACGGCCGCCGCGAGGAAGCCTTGGGCATCCACCAGGCGCTGGCCGCTGCGGTGCAGGCCTATGCCCAGGCACGCCTGGCCGGCCACCCGGTCATCGGCCTGCTGGTGGGCAAGGCCATGTCTGGCGCGTTTCTGGCCCACGGCTACCAGGCCCAGCGGCTGATTGCACTGGATGACAGCGGGGTGATGGTGCACGCCATGGGCAAAGCGGCGGCGGCGCGGATCACCTTGCGCAGCGTCGACGAACTGGAGGCCTTGGCCGCCGAGATTCCGCCGATGGCCTACGACCTGGCCAGCTATGCCTCGCTGGGCCTTTTGTGGCGGCGCCTGCGCGTGGATAACGCGGATACCCCAAGTGCAAGCGACCTGACCCAGGTACGTGCCTGCCTGGCCGAAGCGCTGCGCGATATCGGCAACAGCACCGAGCTGACGTCACGTTTGGCCGGCGAGCACCGCAGCGCTTCGCGCGAAGTGCGTGCACGCTTGCGCAGCCAGTGGCAGGAGGCCTGAGATGACCGCGCCGCAGCCACATGACCTGCTCTGGGGGATGCCCCCGGCCGCGCTCCCTGCCGATGCCCCTGCCTGGGCCACGCAGGTACTGGCAGCCGGGCAACCGGTGGTGGTGCGCCGAGCGTTCTGCGCGGCAGGGTGGGTGGCGGTGGGGTTGCGCGGGGAGGGGCGCGCCCAGCGCCTGGGTGTGCAGATGCGTCTGGCGGACATTCGCCGGCATCTGCGCCCGGAAGCCTTGCGCGGGCAGGGCGCGAGCCCCTGGCCAGCGCTACAGGCGCTGGCCAGCGTGGCCCCGCTGCTTGACGCCAGCGGGCTGGCCTGGGGGCCGACAGGCGGGGCGGGTTACCAGCTGGCTACCGGGGTCGAGGTGCTGCACGCGGCCAGCGACCTTGACCTGCTGCTACGCACACCGCGGCCCATGAGCCGGGCCGCAGCCCGTGAGTTGCTCGATAGCCTCGACTGCGGCCCTTGCCGTATCGATGTGCAACTGCAAACGCCCGCAGGTGGCATCGCCCTGCGTGAATGGGCCGGGGCGGCACCGCGTGTGCTGCTCAAGTCGGCGCTTGGCGCACGGCTGGTGGCCGACCCGTGGAACCTGCTGGAGTGCGCAGCGTGAGCAGCCTGTTCGCGTTCCCTGGGCAGGGCGCCCAGCAGGCGGGGATGCTTCACCGCCTTCCCGAAGGCTCGGCAGCGTTGTTGGAGGAGGCCAGTGACGCCCTCGGGGAACAGGTGCTGGCCCTGGACAGCCCGCAGGCATTGCAAACCACCCGCGCCGTGCAGCTGTGCCTGCTGTTGGCCGGGGTGGCCTGGGCGCGCACGTTGTTGCAGCGCAGCCCGGCGCCTGAGTATGTGGCAGGGCTGTCGATCGGCGCCTACCCTGCCGCCGTCACGGCGGGCGCCCTGGCGTTTGCCGATGCCGTACGCCTTGTGGCCCTGCGCGGTGAGCTGATGCAACGGGCCTACCCTCAAGGCTACGGCATGACGGCCCTCAGTGGCCTGGACCTGGCCAGTGTCGAGCGCTTGCTGGCCCAGGTGGGCGGCGAGGTGTACCTGGCCAACCTCAACAGCGACAACCAGATCGTCATCGCCGGCAGCGACAAGGCCATGGCCGAGGTCGCCGCCAAGGCGCGCAGCCGTGGCCAGGGCGTGGCCCGGCGCCTGGCGGTCAGCGTGCCGTCTCATTGCCGCTTGCTCGACGGCCCGGCGGCCGAGCTGGCACAGGCATTTGCCGGTGTGCAGATAAACCGCCCGCACATCACCTACCTCAGTGGCAGCAGCGCGCGGCCGCTGTTCGATCCGCAACGCCTGCGTGACGACCTGGCCGGCAACATGGCCCGGCTCGTCGATTGGCGTGCTACGTTGCGCAACGCCTATGAGCGCGGCGTGCGCCTGCACCTGGAGCTACCGCCCGGCAGCGTGCTGACCGGCCTGGCCCGCCCGGTGTTCGAGCAGGGGCGTGTACTTGCCCTGGAGCAAACCCGATTCGATACAGTGGACGCCCTGCTGCGTCAGGAGGTCAGCCAGCGCCCATAAATGCCGTGTTTTTCGAAGGACAACAACAAGCAACTTCGACCCAACGCGAGGACAACAACAATGATCATTTACGGTGTGGCCTTTCTGGCCCTGTGTACCCTTGTAGGCCTGTTCATCGGCGAACTCCTGGGCAAGCTCCTGGGTGTCCCGGCCAACGTCGGCGGTGTCGGCATCGCCATGCTGCTGCTGATCTTCATCGGCAGTTACCTCAACACGCGTGGCCTGATCAAGGCCAAGTCCGAACAGGGCGTGGAATTCTGGAGCGCCATCTACATTCCCATCGTGGTCGCCATGGCCGCCCAGCAGAACGTACTGGGTGCGCTGTCCGGCGGGCCGATGGCGATAACGGCCGGCGTCGTGGCGGTGATCGCAAGCTTCGCCATGGTGCCGCTGCTGGACCGCATCGGGCAAAAGAAGCCTGAGGCGGGCACCGACAAACCCCTGACTGCTGCGCAACGGTGACCGCCATGTACGAATCGATGATGAAAGTGATCAACGGGTATGGCCTGGTCAGTGGTTTCGCAGTGATCGGCGTAACCATGTGGCTGTCCTACTGGATGTCCGACAAGCTGACCCGCGGGCGTTTGCATGGCTCTGCCATCGCGATTTTCCTCGGCCTGGCATTGTCTTACGTCGGTGGGGTGATGACCGGGGGGCAGAAAGGCTTGGTGGACATTCCGCTGCTGTCTGGCATCGGCCTGCTGGGTGGGGCCATGTTGCGCGACTTCGCCATCGTCGCTACGGCTTTTGGCGTCAACATCGAAGAACTCAAGCGCGCCGGGCTGTCCGGGGTGATCGCACTGTTCTTCGGTATCGGCACCTCGTTCGTCGCAGGGGTAGGGGTGGCCATGGCCTTTGGTTATACCGATGCGGTCAGCCTGACCACCATCGGCGCCGGGGCAGTGACCTATATCGTCGGGCCGGTGACGGGCGCTGCGATTGGTGCAAGCTCCGAGGTGATGGCGCTGTCGATTGCCGCGGGGCTGGTCAAAGCCATTCTGGTCATGGTGGTGACGCCCTTCGTGGCCCCGATGATCGGTTTGAACAACCCGCGCACTGCGGTGATCTTCGGTGGCTTGATGGGCACCTCCAGTGGCGTGGCGGGCGGCCTGGCGGCGACCGACCCCAAGCTGGTCCCCTATGGCTGCTTGACCGCAGCGTTCTACACCGCCCTGGGCTGCCTGCTGGGCCCTTCGCTGCTGTACTTCTGCATGCGTGGCCTGATGGCCTAGCCGAGCCTTGCCGTGGTGGTTCTGCCGAACCGCCGCGGTGCGCGGCGCTCAGTTTTCCCGGCTGTACATTCGGCACTCCGCCAGCAGTGCCAGCAGGTTGGGCTCGCGCTCCCGGGCCTTGAGGAACACCACACCGATATGCTGCTGCAGCCGGTAACGCGGCTGCAGCGCAATCAGCTTCACACGGTTTTCGTACACCGCGGCAATGCGACCGGGCAACAGCGCAAAGCCCACCCCCGAACTGACCATGCTCAGGAGGGTGAAGATGTCGTTCACCTGCATCGCCACCTTCGGCTCGAACCCGGCCTGCTGGAACACCCGTGCGCCATCACGGTGGGTGGCAAAGCCTTGGGTCAGGGTGATGAAGGTGGACTCGGCCAGGTCCGCCAGGTCCACTTCCTGCTGCTCGGCAAACGGCGAATCGGTGGGCACGGCGAGGTAGATATCGTCGGAGAACAGCGGCAACTGCTCGCAGGCAGGGTCGGCCACGCTTTCATCCAGCGACACCAGCACCGCTTCGAGTTCATGATTTTTCAGCCGCTGCAGCAGGTCGACGTTCGAGCCCAGGGTCAGGTCGATGTTCAGTGCACTGCGCCGCAGCTTCAGGCCCATCACCAGTTTGGGCACGGTCTTGACGGTCAGCGAGTACAGCGCCCCGAGGCGGAAGCGTTCGGCGTAGAAGCCGGCCGCCTCGCGGGTCTGGCGCACCATCTGCTCAGCGTCCTGGATCAACTGGCGGGCCTTCTTCTCCAGCACATAGGCGCTTTCGAGCGGAATCAGCTGACGACCTTCGTGCTTGAACAGCGGGCAGCGCAGGGCGCTTTCCAGCGAATGAATGGCCCGGTGCACGCTGACCGCGCTGGTGGACAGCTCGGCGGCGGCGCGGCCGAGGTTGCCGCTGCGCATGAACGCGAGGAAGGTCTCGAGCTTTTTCAGGGTCAGTTCTTCGTCGATCAGCATGTTCAGGCCCTGAAATGAAAGAGCTGCAGAGCATGCCACAACCTCACCCCGAAGGGTGATGGCCGGCCCCGGCATCCCATGCAAGAATCCCAACCATGACCACCCCGGCATGGGACAACGACAATGAGCAAAGACCGGCTGAAATCGCCCGACTGGTATGCGCAGATGGGCCGTGTCATCGACGCCCAAGGCACGCCGGGTTTCGTCGAGGCGTTGTTCGCCGCGCTCAAGTTGCTGGCGCCGTGCCAGGCCATCACAGTGTTTCTTTACCCACGCAAGGGCCTGCCCTCGGCGCTGTTCGTCAAGGACGAGGAGGGCCCTTGGCTGCCGGAAGGCAACGTGCAGCGCTACCTGGAAGGCTACTACCTGCTGTGCCCGTTCTACCGTGCCTGCATGGACGGTGTGGCGGCCGGCTGCTTTCGCCTCAGCGACGTTGCCCCGGACCATTTCAAGCGCAGCGAGTACTACCTGTCGTTCTACCAGCACGCACACCTTGAGGACGAACTGAACTTCATCGTCCCTCTGGATGAACACCTGACCATCGCCGTGGCCCTGGCCAGTACCCGCCGCTTGGACCGTCAGCAGGTCAGTGACCTCAAGTGTGTGGCGCCCTGGGTGGTGGCCGTGGTGCGTCGCCAGTGGAGCCACCTGGATGTCGACGCCGTGGGCGGGCGCTTCGAAAGTGCCCTGGGCCGGCAGATCAACGCCGCGCTGAACAACTTCGGCTCTTCACTGCTCACGGAGCGCGAGTGCCGTATCGCCCAGTACCTGCTGCGCGGCCACTCGACACGCTCGCTGGCCGAGCGCCTGGGCATCAGTGAAGACACGGTCAAGACCCACCGCAAGAATCTCTACACCAAGCTGGACATCGCCAAGCAGTCCGAGCTGTTTTCGCTGTTCATCGATTCGCTGGCCCAGGCCCAGGAAGGCCTGAGCAAGGACCCGCTGGAAAGTTACCTGCGAAGGCGCTGACGGCGCCACGTCCACCCACCTCTACAACACCTGCAACCGGCCGCACGCGCGGCCGAAAGGGAGACCTGCGTGCATACGAAAAGCGATTGGCAGCAGCGCGCTGCACGGCAAAGCTTCATCACCACGGCGCTGATCGACGGCCGCCCGCTGGCCCCGCAGTCCGGGGAGACCTTCGATGCCATCAACCCGGCCAACCGGCAGTTGCTGGCCCAGGTCGCCGCGTGCGGCGATGCCGAAATCGACCAGGCAGTGCGTGCCGCGCGGCGCGCCTTCGAGCAAGGCCCCTGGGCGCGCATGGCACCTGCGGCACGCAAGGGCGTGTTGCTGCGCCTGGCCGAACTGATGATGGCCCACCGCGAGGAGCTGGCGCTGCTCGACTCGCTGAACATGGGCAAGCCCGTGATGGACGCCTACACCATCGACGTGCCAGGCGCGGCCAACGTATTCGCCTGGTACGGTGAGGCGCTGGACAAGGTTTACGACCAGGTCGCGCCAACGGCTGGCAATGCCCTGGCCACGGTCACGCGTGAAGCGCTGGGTGTGGTCGGCGCCGTGGTGCCATGGAATTTCCCGCTGGACATGGCTGCCTGGAAGGTCGCCCCGGCACTGGCCGCCGGCAACAGTGTGGTGCTCAAGCCCGCCGAGCAGTCGCCGTTCTCTGCCCTGCGCCTGGCCGAGCTGGCGCTGGAGGCAGGGGTGCCCGAAGGGGTGCTGAACGTGGTGCCGGGCCTGGGTGAAAGCGCTGGCCGTGCCCTTGGCCTGCACCCGGATGTGGATTGCCTGGTGTTCACCGGATCGACGCAGGTGGGCAAGTACTTCATGCAGTACTCGGCGCAATCAAACCTCAAGCAGGTGTGGCTGGAGTGTGGTGGCAAGAGCCCGAACCTGGTGTTCGACGACTGCCAGGACCTGGACCTGGCAGCAGAAAAAGCGGCCTTCGGCATCTTCTTCAACCAGGGCGAGGTGTGCTCTGCCAATTCGCGCCTTTATGTGCAGCGCTCGGTCCACGACGAATTCGTCGAGCGCCTGCTGGCCAAGGCCCGCCAGTGGCTGCCCGGCGATCCCCTGGACCCGGCCAGCCGTGCCGGCGCCATCGTCGACGACGCGCAGAGCGCACGCGTCATGGCGGCCATCGAGCAGGCCCAGGGCGACGGCGCCCGCCTGTTGTGCGGTGGCCAGCGGCTGAGCTTCAACGGCTCGAACAACTTCATCGCGCCGACCGTGTTCGCCGACGTGCGCCCGGATTCGGCCCTGGCCCGCGAAGAAGTATTCGGCCCCGTGCTGGCGATCACCGCCTTTGACGACGAAGCGCAGGCCGTACGCCTGGCCAACGACAGCGTTTACGGCCTGGCCGCCTCGCTGTGGAGCGACGACCTCAACCGCGCCCATCGTGTGGCCCGGCAGTTGAAGGCGGGCACTGTCTCGGTCAACACGGTCGATGCCCTCGATGTGGCGGTGCCCTTTGGTGGCGGCCGCCAGTCGGGCTTTGGCCGCGACCTGTCGCTGCACGCCTTCGACAAGTACACCCAGCTCAAGACCACCTGGTTCCAGCTGCGCTGACCCTCACTCACGGAGAACAACAATGAACGCCCCCTTCCAGCCGCAACGCGACACCCGCGACTACCAGGCCAGTGACGCGGCCCACCACATCCACGCCTTCCTTGACCAGAAGGCGCTCAACGCCGAAGGCCCGCGGGTGATCACCCGCGGCGAGCGCCTGTACCTGTGGGACAACGACGGCAGGCGCTACCTGGACGGCATGTCTGGCCTGTGGTGCACCCAGCTGGGCTACGGCCGCAAGGACCTGACTGCCGCCGCCGCCGCGCAGATGGACCAGCTGGCGTACTACAACATGTTCTTCCACACCACCCACCCGGCGGTGATCGAGCTGTCCGAACTGTTGTTCAGCCTGCTGCCCGGGCACTACAGCCACGCGATCTACACCAACTCCGGCTCCGAGGCCAACGAGGTGCTGATCCGCACCGTGCGCCGTTACTGGCAGGTGGTCGGGCAACCGAACAAGAAGGTCATGATCGGCCGCTGGAACGGCTACCACGGCTCGACCCTGGCCGCCACAGCGTTGGGCGGCATGAAGTTCATGCATGAAATGGGTGGGCTTATTCCGGATGTGGCGCACATCGATGAGCCGTACTGGTACGCCGAAGGCGGCGAGCTGAGCCCGGCCGAGTTCGGTCGTCGTTGTGCTTTGCAACTGGAGGAAAAGATCCTTGAACTGGGTGCAGAGAACGTTGCCGGTTTCATCGCCGAGCCGTTCCAGGGCGCGGGCGGGATGATCTTCCCGCCGCAAAGCTACTGGCCGGAAATCCAGCGTATCTGCCGCCAGTACGATGTGTTGCTGTGCGCGGACGAGGTGATCGGTGGCTTTGGCCGTACCGGTGAATGGTTCGCCCATGAGTACTTCGGTTTCGAGCCTGACACCCTGTCCATCGCCAAAGGCCTGACGTCGGGTTATGTGCCCATGGGTGGCCTGGTGCTGAGCAAGCGCATTGCCGAGGCTCTGGTGGAGCGGGGCGGGGTATTTGCCCACGGCCTGACGTATTCCGGCCACCCGGTGGCAGCCGCAGTGGCCATCGCCAACCTCAAGGCGCTGCGCGACGAAGGCATCGTCAAACAGGTCAAGGACGATACTGGCCCGTACCTGCAGCGCATCCTGCGTGAGGTATTTGCCAACCATCCGTTAATTGGCCAGGTGCAGGGCGCGGGGCTGGTGGCGGCGTTGCAGTTCGCCGAGGACAAGGGCAGCCGCAAGCGTTACGCCAATGAGAATGACCTGGCCTGGCAGTGCCGCACCTACGGGTTCGAGGAAGGTGTGATCATTCGTTCGACCCTGGGGCGGATGATCATGGCGCCGGCGCTGGTGGCCACGCATGGCGAGCTCGATGAGCTGGTGGACAAGACGCGCATGGCCGTGGACCGGACGGCGCGGGGCTTGGGGATTTTGTAAGGTTCCCAGGAGGGCTCGCGTTGCGAGCCATCGCCGGCAAGCCGGCTCCCACCTGGATCGCGCCGGCTTTTGGAAATGGGCAAGACCGGTGCTTGCACAGGTAAAGCGCAGGCCTGAAGAACTGCGCGGTCGTGGTGGGAGCCGGCTTGCCGGCGATGGGCCTTTACAGGCCCACCCTCAGTGCGGTGCCCGGGGGATGGTCTTGAGCAGGTCTTCCGGACTGATGTGCCCGACGACCTGTGCCACGGCACTGCCGGGTGTCGGCAGGTCGATGATGTGGCTCTTCATCTTGCCAACCACATGCATTTCGCATGGCTTGCAGTCGAACTTCAGGGTCAGCACTTCATCACCCTGGATCAGCTGCATCGGCGCCACCTTGGTGCGCACGCCGGTCACACCCTTGGCTTGTTTGGGGCACAGGTTGAACGAGAAACGCAGGCAGTGCTTGGTGATCATCACCGGCACTTCACCATGCTCCTCGTGCGCTTCGTACGCCGCATCGATCAATTGCACGCCGTGGCGGTGGTAGAAGTCGCGGGCCTTTTGGTTGTACACGTTGGCCAAAAACGACAGGTGCGACTCCGGGTAAACCGGCGGCGGCGTGGTCTCGGACTTGCGCCCGCCACGCGGGTGGGCCTTGATGCGCGCTTCGGTCAGCGCCTCGATGGCTTCGCGGCGCAGGGCCTTGAGCTGCGAGTTGGGGATGAAGTAAGCCTGCGGTGCGTCCAGCACGATGGCGTTGGCGTGGTACATCGTGGTACCCAACTGGCCGAGCAGGTCGTGCAACTGGTCCAGGGCCTGCTGGGGCTTGTTGGCTACGCCGAACGGGCCATCCAGAGCGACCTGCACACTGACGCCTTCCTCACTGCAAACACCCAGCATCAGGCGCTGCTCGGTGAGCACGGCGTGCCACTCCACACCGACACGGCGCTCGGCCGAGGTGCGCTGCAGGGCCTGCTGCCAGTTGTGGTCCAGGTTGCGCGACAGCGGGTGATTGGGCCGCAACTGATGCAGGCCTTCAGGCATCTCGTTGGGTTCGACCCGGTAGCGATAGCGCTTGTGGCCGTCTTCTTCGAACTCGCCACGCGGCTCAGCGATGTTGGCTCGGAAGCCCACCACTTCACGCTTGACCAGCACGTTGAGGCCATCGCCGTTGGTCAGCGGCACTTCGGTGACCACCTGCAGGTCGCGCTTGCCGACTTTTTCCACCACACCTACCGGCAGGCCGGTGAAGGTGGGTGAGTCGAAGGCGCCGATGTCCACCTTGCGGTCGGTGACGAAGTAGTCGGTGCTGCCGCGGTGGAAGGTCTTGTCGGGATCGGGGACGAAGAAGTGCTCGGTGCGGCCGCTGGAGGCACGGGCCAGGTCCGGGCGGTCTTCGAGAATGGCGTCGAGTTCTTTGCGGTAGTGGGCGGTGATGTTCTTCACATAGCCCATGTCCTTGTAGCGGCCCTCGATCTTGAACGAGCGCACCCCGGCATCGACCAGGTCGCGCAGGTTGGCGGTCTGGTTGTTGTCCTTCATCGACAGCAGGTGCTTCTCGAACGCCACCACGCGGCCCTGGTCGTCCTTGAGGGTGTAGGGCAGGCGGCAGGCCTGCGAGCAGTCGCCACGGTTGGCGCTGCGGCCGGTCTGGGCGTGGGAAATGTTGCACTGGCCGGAGAAGGCCACGCACAGCGCGCCGTGAATGAAGAACTCGATGGCTGCATCGGTCTCGGCGGCGATGGCGCGGATCTGCTGCAGGTTCAGTTCACGGGCCAGTACCAGCTGGGAGAAGCCGGCCTGGTCGAGGAACTTGGCCCGCTCCAGGGTGCGGATGTCGGTCTGGGTGCTGGCATGCAGCTCGATCGGCGGGATGTCCAGTTCCATCACCCCCAGGTCCTGCACGATCAGTGCATCGACGCCGGCATCGTACAGCTGATGGATAAGCTTGCGCGCCGGTTCCAGCTCGTTGTCGTGCAGGATGGTGTTGATGGTGGTGAACACGCGGGCGTGGTAACGCCGGGCGAACGTCACCAGCTCGGCGATTTCGCCGACTTCGTTGCAGGCGTTGTGGCGCGCGCCAAAGCTCGGGCCACCGATGTAGATGGCGTCAGCGCCGTGCAGGATCGCCTCACGGGCGATGGCCACGTCACGGGCAGGGCTGAGCAGTTCCAGGTGATTCTTTGGAAGGGACATGTCGTTATAGGTTCGGGCTGTCACGGTAGGGCGGCATTGTAGCGGGGAAATGGGCCAGTGGCATGCTCTGCCTGCCCGGAGGTGCTTGGCCGGTACTGCGTGCTGCTTGGGTTGGGGCCGCTTTGCAGCCCCTGGCGGTGGTACCGGCTGTGTCAGCCCTTGGCGGCCATGGCGGTCACTTCCACACGCATTTGCGGGTACGCCAGCGCCGCCACGCCCACGGCAGCACGCACCGGCCACGGCTTGCTGAAGAACCGCTGGTACACCTCGTTGAAGGCGGCGCGGTCGGCCATGTCGGTGAGGTAGATGGTCAGGTGCATGACCCGGTCCATGCCGCTGCCGGCCTTTTCCAGGGCTTCTTTGAGTGCCTGCAGGGTGCTTTCGCTCTGCTGCACGATATCGCCGTCCAGATCAGCAGGAATCTGGGTGGTGACCAGCACGCCGTTGAACTCGGCGACGTCGGAAGAAATGGATTCGGCATCGGAGTCGGGGGTGAAGATGATGTCGGTCATGAAGTGTTTGCCTTGCGACGGAAGGAAAGCCGCAAGCCTACGCGAGCACGGCGCAGGGGTCGAGCCACAGGCGCCGCTTAGCCCACGCGCATTGTAATACCGCGCCACGGCGGTCAGAATCGCGCCGATTGTTGAGCAAGGGGCTTGAGTTGAACGAACAGACATTGTCCATGCGCCTGGAACGCGTGGCGGCGCATGTGCCGCAAGGCGCGCGCCTGGCCGATATCGGCTCGGACCACGGCTACCTGCCGGTGGCCTTGGCGCTGCGTGGCACGATCGAAGCGGCCGTGGCCGGGGAAGTGGCGCATACGCCTTATGCGTCGGCCCAGCGCAATGTGCGCCGCAACGGCCTTGAGCAACGCATCACCATTCGCCTGGCCGATGGCCTGGAGGCGATCCAGGCGCAGGACCGCATCTCGGCGGTCAGTATCTGCGGCATGGGTGGCGACACTATGTGCGAAATACTGGAGCGGGGCAAGGCACGCCTGAGCGGCGGCGAGCGTTTGATCCTGCAGCCCAACGGCGGTGAGCGCGAGCTACGGGCCTGGCTGATGGCCAACGGGTATCGGATCGTCTGTGAAGAGGTGTTGCGTGAAAACCGCTTCGATTACGAGATCATCGTTGCCGAGCCGGGCGCAGCGGTGGTCTACAGTGCCGAAGAGTTGTATTTCGGGCCGGTGCTGATGCGTGAGAAAAGCCCTGCGTTCGTCACCAAGTGGCAACGCATGCTGCGTCAGAAGCAGCAGACCCTGGCCAACTTCGAACGCGCCCGGGATGCGATCGCGCAACACAAGCTGCAGGACTTTGCCAGGCAGGTTGGCTGGATCACCCAGGTGCTGGCCTGAGTCATTGCTGCGAGCAGTTACCCATTTCCCGGTAGTTGACCTCGTGGGTCTGGCCCTGATGGTCGACGTAGACCATGTGCGCGGTGCCCACCTGGCAATCGGCAATGTTGCTGGCCGGGGAGATCGAGACGACTTTGGCGACATCCAGCGGCATGCCGTATTCGTAGTTGGCGCTGTCGCTGGCGACCGGTTGGGCGGCGGCCGGGGCGGCCAAGGCACCGAACGAAGCAAAGGCGGCAGAGCACGCAAGCAACGCGATCGAGTTTTTGATGTTCATGGAAAGCTCCTTCATCAATGTTTAACCAATGATGTATTGTTTTGCTGTGCACAATAAATGGGCTAGGTCGTGATAGATTCCTGCCTTGAATGTACGAATAAGCACGAACCAAGGAGACCAGCCCCATGGACATGCTGCACGCCATGCGTACCTTCACCCGGGTAGTGGAGTGCGGCAGCTTCGCCGCCGCGGCCAACGCCCTGGACATTTCTGCCGCCCAGGTGTCGCGGATCGTCGCCGAGCTGGAAAACCAGCTGCAGACTCGTCTGCTGCACCGCACCACCCGGCGCCTGCGCATGAGTGAGGCCGGCGAGCGGTTTCTGGAACGCTCGCGGCAGATCATGCTGTTGACCGAGGAGGCGGTGGGCGAAGCGCGTGGCGCGCACCTGACCCCCCGTGGCAGGCTGCGCCTGCATTGCCCGCACGGCCTTGGCCTGTTGCTGATGCCGCTGGTGGCCGGCTACAACGCCCTATGCCCGGAGGTGGTGGTGGAGCTGACCCTGTCCCAGCGCAACCCCGACCCGCTGGTCGAAGGCCACGACGTGGTGATCACCCTGAACGAGGCGCTGCCCGACTCGCAGCTGATCGCTGTGCCGCTGGGCACCGTGTTCAGTATCCCTTGCGCTGCGCCCAGTTACCTGGATGCCCATGGCGTTCCCGAGCGGCCCGAAGACCTGCATGAACACCGGTGCCTGCGCATGGCGTACCCGATGTATGAAGGCGACTGGGTATTCCCGGAGGGGTTGGACCATTGCGTTATCTCGCCGCGCGACGGCTTCATGACCAACGTCGCCGACGCGATGCTGGTGGCCAGTGAACTGGGCATGGGCATCGGGCTATTGCCGTTCTACACCGCCAGCCAGGCGATCGAGCAGGGGCGCTTGCGGCGGCTGCTGGCGCCTTACCGTCTGCGCGAGTGTGCGCTGTATGCCATGTACCCTTCGCGGCACTACCTGGATGCCAAGGTGCGGACCTGGATCGACTATCTCAAGGAGCAGCTGCCGGCGCTGTTTGCGGGGCATGAACAGATTGTCGATGACACCCATTACTGGCGTTGAATCAGATCCGGTGCTCTCGCGGAAAAGGTGGCAGTAAACACCGACCCCTATTGGCGCATGTGCCAATTTTTGCCCGTCATTGGTGCAAATTTGGCGTACAGAGGGCATGGCTACCTACCTAATCATTAGCTTGCATACGAGTTGGCGCAGTACTTGCTATCACTTTGCCATTGTGGTGTCGCGTATGGTGAAGATAATGTCGCTTTCAAGTGGTTCCATGCAGTTGTCATCGGGTGAGCAGCGTTGGCTGCCGTGGTTCGGAAAAACCGGCAAGCTCAGCATGGGCTGGTCGTGCGGGCTCAACCGAGCGATGTATCCGGTCATCGAACAGACTTTCGAAGCCATGGCCCAGACGCGCATGCAATTGTTGCAAAGCTGGGCGCGTGAACAGTGGGAGCACCTGGCCGAACTCGCTGAGAACCTTGCCCCGTCAGTGGCTCACGCCGACCGCACTGCTTTGCTGGACAAGCTGGCCCAGGCGAACGATTTCTCGGAACTCTTCATCGTCGATACCGATGGCAGGGTTGTGCTATCGAGTTGGGCGCAACGAAGCAACGGCCAACCCATCGCACAGCGTGGCGCGTTGGCCCAAGGGCTGAAAGCGCCATTCCTGCACGGCCCGTATGTCGATCCGCTGACCTTGCAGGTCGGCCCTTCTTCATCGCGGTTTCACGATGAAGTCACGTTGATGTTCTACCAACCGCTCAAAGCCCAAGGGAAGGTTTACGGTTGCCTCTGCGGCCGGGTGCCCAACGATGTGGTGGGCGACCTGATCCAGCGCGAAGCCGGGCATATCTATGCCGAGTCCGGTGACAATTACCTGTTCATGGCGCAATCGCATTTCGACCCTGCTATCGCACCGGGCACCGCCCTGTCGCGCTCACGTTTCGAGGATGGCACCTTCACCCACGGGGAGAACCTCAAGAGTGGGGTGCATACGGCGTGGAGCACCGTTCAGGTCCAGCGCCACACCGAGCTCGAACTGCGGTTTACCGACCCTGCCACCGGCGAGCTTCATCCCGGTGTTCGGGAAACCATCCGTCAGGGCGCCAACCTGTTCGTGACTTACCCTGGCTATTCGGACTATCGCCATGTGCCCGTGGTGGGCAAAGGCGTCACATTCCAGTTGCCGGGGTCGCCGGACCGGTGGGGCATGATGTGCGAAGCCGATCTGGAGGAAGTCTATCGGCGCCGCTCGCTCAGCTACGGGTTGATGAAGCCCTACATCGCCATCATGGCGGGCGTGTTTGGTTGCAACTTTCTGGTGCAACACTACGCGGGCTTCGGGCAAGGCATCGCCGATGCGTTGCTGGCGCTGGCCATGCTGGCTGCCACGCTGCTGTTCAGTGCAGTGGGGCCAAGGCGGCTGGCTGCCAGGTTCAATGGCATGACCGATGTGCTGCGTACCATCGCCGAGGGTGAGGGCAACCTGCGCCAACGGCTGGATACCACGACCATGGCCAATGACGAAAGTGGCGACATGGCGCGCTGGATCAACAGTTTCATCGACCGCTTGGACTCGGTGGTAGGCCAGGTGGTCAAGGCCAGCCGCACGGTGGGCGCCACCAACCAGATGATGCTGGGCCGCAGCCACGAAGCGAGCGTCACCTCCACCGAGGTGGCCGAGGCGGTGCACCAGATGATGATCATCATGGAGGAGCAACTGGGCGAGCTGCAGCAGGCCTCGGTCAGCGCAGAACAGATGAAGCAGGCCATGGACGAGGTGGTCAGCCGTGCCCGCGAGCAGTATCTGGCGGTACAGGCGGGCACCCAGTCGATTCGGGATGTGGTAGCGCGCTCGTCTTCCAGTGTGCAACTGCTCGACAGCCGGATGGCGCAGATCAGCAACATCAGCGGGCTGATCAGCGACATCACCAACCAGACCAACCTGCTGGCCCTCAATGCCGCCATCGAGGCCGCCCGCGCGGGCGAGCATGGCCGAGGTTTCGCGGTGGTGGCCGATGAAGTGCGCAGCCTGGCGGCGCGCACGGCGCGTGCGGCCGACGACATCCGGCACATGGTCACCGGGCTGCAGAGCGAAACCGGGCAAGCCGTCAGCTTCATGGAGCAGGGCGTACAGAACGTCGATGACAGCCTGCGCCTGGCCGAGGACGCTTCATCGGAGAACGTCCAGCTGCACCAGGCGGTAGAGAGCATGTTCCTGATCATCCAGCAGCTCAACCAGCGCAGCCTGGCTTATGGCAAGACCATTGAGCAGGTCAACCAGTCTTCCAGCGAAATGCGCCAGACGGCGGTGGTCCTGCAAAGCAGCGCTGAGACGGTGAAGGCCAATGCCAGCAAGCTGCAGAAGCTGGTCGGGCAGTTCGAGGTCAGCAGCGACACCAGGCCGGCCGCGGCGGCTTGAGGGCCACTGGGACGCTCCGGTTTCACCGCATCTGGCCGCCTTACGTTATCATCCGCGGCCATGACCGGAGCAGCCCATGGCCAAAGACATCGATAACCCTTGCGTCTCGCTTTGCCAGCTCAACAGCGAGCTGTGCGTGAGCTGTGGCCGAACCCGTGATGAAATCCGCAAGTGGCGCGGCATGAAACGCCCGGAGAAGATGGCCACCGTGCAGCGCGCTGCGACGCGGATGAAGGCCATCGTCAAGAAAAACGCCAAGCGCCAGGGCAACGAGTGATTCACCGGACCGCCCAGGGCCTGAATACATCCCTTAAGATGTTGCCTGCCTGATCAACCCTTTGTACCGAGTGGCACCATGAACCGTCGCAAGAAAATCAAACAGTTGCTGCAAGCACACCAGAAAAAAGCCGCCGCCAAACTGGCACCGCGCAGCAAGCCTAAATACATTTGCAAGGCCGATCGGTTGAAGCTGGCAGCTGAAGCCGCTACCGAGTGCCCGCCAACTCTTTGCCCGGAGCGTGATGCCGTATGTTGAAGTCGCTATTGGCCATTGGCGTCGGTGCCATGGTCGGTGCCTGGTTGCGCTGGGGGCTGGGCGTCAAGCTCAATGCACTTTTCCCCGCCGTGCCGCCCGGTACGCTGCTGGCCAACCTCATGGGTGGCTACATCATTGGCTTGTCCATCGCCTTCTTCTCTGCATCGCCGTCGCTCAGCCCCGAATGGCGCCTGCTGCTGATCACTGGGTTTTGTGGCGGCTTGACCACGTTCTCGACCTTTTCCGCAGAGGTCGTGTCGCTTATTCAGGAGGGGCGTATTTCATGGGCCCTGGGCTCCATCGCTGTGCATGTCACGGGTTCTTTGTTGATGACTGCAGCAGGCCTTGCGACGTTCTACTTCTTCAGCGGGCGCTAAAAATCGGAGTAAAGCTGCTGCGGTTCCATTAGCATTGGGCGCTTGTCTGCTGCCTTGCAGGCACGATGAGCCCACCCTTGTCTTTTGAAACCGACGCTGCCCTCAATGACTGCCTTCTACCTCAAGTTCCTGATCACCCCGACCCTCATGCTGGCCATCTCGCTGGCGGCCAGGCGCTGGGGCACGCAGATCGGCGGGCTGCTCTCCGGGTTGCCAGTCACCTCGGCATTGGTCATGTTGTTCCTCAGCCTTGAACAGGGCCCGGGTTTTGCCTTGCAGGCGGTGCCTGGCGCATTGGCAGGGGTGGCTGCGGTACAAGCAACCTATCTGTTCTACTTCCTGGTGACACGGCGTGTGTCCGCCTTCACCGGTTGCATCACGGCCCTGGCGGTTTACGCCTGTACCGCCTTTGTGATGAGCCGCTTGGGTGGGGTGGCATTGTCCGTCGGGGTGACATTGGTCCTGCTTACGCTGATCATCATCCTCAGCTCGAACAACACGCAGACCGGCGCCGCCAAGGTTGTGCCATTGCCGCGCTGGGTGATTCCCATGCGCATGCTCACGGCAACCCTGCTGTTGCTGGCGATCACTGCCAGTGCCCAATGGCTGGGGCCGGTAGCCAGCGGCCTGCTGGCACCCATCCCGGTGATCGCCTGGCCGCTGGCGGTGTTCGCCCATGTTCAGGGCGGCCATCAGGAACTGGGGGCGATCGTGCGTGGCAATGCCATCGGCGCTGTAGGGGTGCTGGGCTTCTACCTGGCGGTGAAAAGCTCGATCGAGCCGTTGGGTACGGTACCGTCCATTACGGGTGCAGTCGTGCTGGCCGTGGTGGCAACGTTCGTGCTGGCGAAAATGCTCGGCAAACGCTGAGGGGAGGGCAGGCGTAGGGTTTCAAAGCCCTGCCCACAGGCCCCGCAGCATCTGCCAGCGCATTTCAGGCTTTCTGCTTTGCAGCTTTTGCTTCACGCGGCGCGCTGCTCACCCTTGAGCATCTTTTTATGCGCTTGCATGGCTTGGCCCATTTCTTCCAGCAGGTCTTTGCTCAACAGCTTTTTCGCAGTGGGAAACAACTCGTCTTCCTCTTCTTCGATATGGTGCTCGAGCAACTCTTTCATCACTTTGACCCGGCCAGCGAATTCGAGCGTGCCGGTTTCGGTGTGCAGCAGGTCGGGTAACACCAGCGCGTCGACGGTGCGGTGTTCCTCTTTCGCCTCGTAATACATTTTCGCTTCTTCCTTGCCTCCGGCCTGTTTGATGGCTGGGTAAAGGATCTCTTCTTCCAGTGCGGTATGGATCTGCAACTCCTGTTCGATCCGGTGCAGGAGTTCGGCACGCTTTTTCACGGCGCGTTCGGTGGTAGAAGACAGTTCGTCCAGCAGCTTCTTAACCAGCTTGTGGTCCTGGATCAGCAGGTCGATAGCGTTCATGTTGCACCTCATCGCGGTTTGGGAATCAAGGCCTTGGGATCAAAGAATGGGTTTGCCGCCAGTCACGGCATAGCGCGCGCCGGAGATGTAGCTGGCCTCATCGGAGCCCAGCAGGACGTAAACCGGGGCCACCTCGACCGGTTGGCCCGGCCGGCCCATCGGATAGGCTGACCCGAAGTTCTTCACCGCCTCATCGGGCATGGTGGCAGGGATCAGTGGGGTCCAGATCGGGCCTGGTGCCACACTGTTGACCCGCACGCCTTTGTCTCCCAGCAACTGGGCCAGCCCGGCGGTGAAGTTGGCGATGGCACCTTTGGTAGTGGCATAGGCCAGCAACTGGGGTGACGGGTCATCGGAATTGACCGAACTGGTGTTGATGATCGAGCTGCCTTTGGGCATCGACGGGAGCGCCCGCTGGCAAATGCGGAATATGGCCGTGATGTTCACGTCGAACGTCATGACCCATTCGTCATCGTCGATTTCATCGAGGCTTTCGTGCGCCATCTGAAACGCGGCGTTATTGACCAGGATGTCGATACGGCCGAACTGCTCCACGGTCTTGTCAACGATGTCGTAGCAGTGCTGTTTATGGGCCAGGTCCCCAGGCAGCAGGAGGCAGCGCCGGCCAGCAGCCTGGACCCACTGGGCGGTTTCTTGCGCATCGTCGTGCTCATCGAGATAAGCGAGGGCAATGTCCGCGCCTTCGCGGGCGTAGGCGATGGCGACTGCACGGCCGATCCCGCTGTCGGCGCCGGTGATCAGCGCTATCTTGCCGGTGAGCCGACCGCTGCCGGTGTAGGTGTGCTCTCCGCAGTCCGGGGTGGGCTCCATCTTGCGCTGTGAACCCGGAACGCTTTGCGGTTGTGAGGGAAACGGAGGGGTGGGGTAGTCACGCATGGTGCAAGCTCCTGCAGTTGGAAAGCGCATACCTGTTCGAAAGATGCCCCAAGGGTTTGTTGAGCGCGATCGCGCATTAGACCGACGAGCGGTTGGGTCGGCATCGTGACTGAATTTTCATTGCCCACCCGGTTCTACCGCTCAAGCGCCTACCGCCATCCGGGGTATGGCTCAGCCAGTGCCAGGAGTCGCCACGTGCCGCGAATCATCACCCCTACCACCCCTGAACACGAGATCGATGCACACAATGCGAGGATGTTTGGTTCGCCGAAGGAGCGGCTGGACTTCTACCGCAGGGAAATCCAGTACGAAACCACCATCCTGGCCAACCGCACCGATGCCTACCTGGCCGCTCAGTCATTCCTGGTCATCGCTTTCGTGTCGTCCATGGGCAACCTGAACCAGAGCTGGGGGGAGATGTTCACCCTCCTGGTGCCTGCCTTTCTGGCCTTGCTGGGCGTGATGAGTACGCTCAATGCCTGGCCAGGCATTCGCGCGGCATATCGCATCATCGATCACTGGCAGGTCAAGCAAAGCAACCTGCTGCTCAGTGAGCCCATGATGGGCTTGGCCTACGATGAATCGCCGCTGTTCTGCGAGGCGGAAACCTCCCGTGCAGGGCACCGCAAGTCACTGCTCTTTTCGCTGCGTACGCCTTGGCTTTTTCTCGGTTTCTGGCTGTTACTGGGCAGTTACTCGATTTATATCCAGCTGGCATGATCAGATTCACTGCTGGGAGTTGCACCAAAGCGATAAGCGGTGGTACACCAGATCCGATGTAGCCTACAGCCGCTTCTGCAGGGGCTAACCTTAGAACGGCATTTTTCAGCGCCCTGGAAGATTATTGATGCAGCAGCTGCCCCCTGATGAGACCATTCGTGCCGCCCTCAGGAGATCCCAAGCCCGGCTGCAAAGGCAGCATGAGCTGGTGGTCGAGTACGCGGTCATGTCGCTTAAATCCACCAACCTGGATGAGTTGCTGGACCAGGCTTGCGCATTGGTCGCAAAAGGCATGCAAACCCGATTCGCCAAGATCCTCATGCCCATTCCCGATACTGACCGGTTCCTGCTGACGCATGGGGTAGGGTGGGATGAAGCCGATATCGGCCACGCCACCGTGGGCGCCGACGAGGCCAGCCCTGCCGGGTTTGCCATCCAGACCTACCGGCCTGTGATTTCCAATCATCTGGGCCAGGAGCAGCGCTTCAGAACGCCGGATTTGCTGAAAAAGTACGGTATCGAGCGTGCCATCAACGTGCCTATCAGGGGCGCATTGCTGCCTTTTGGGGTACTTGAGGCGGACAGTAGCGATGGTGAAGACTTCATTGAAAGCGATCTGGTCTTCCTTGAAGGCATCTCCAACGTCATCTCCATGGCGGTAGAGCGGCTGACCGCAGGGGCTGACGCTCAGTTGGTCGACCCCTATTCGGAAAGCATGCTCAACGCCAGCCCGGACTGTGTGAACGTGCTGTCCAGCAGCGGTGACATCGAGTTCATGAACGAGGCCGGGCTGGCGTTGATGCACATCGACGACCTGGCGCAGGTCAAAGGCCAGCCATGGTTGCAGCTTTGGCTTGACGATTCGCGCCCGGCGGTGCAGGAGGCTTTGGAAAAGGTCGCCAGAGGCGAGTCGACCCGCTTCGAAGGGGTCTGCCCTACTGGCCAGCAAGTGCTCAAATGGTGGGACGTCACGGTCGCCCCGGTCCTGGGCGCCGATGGCCAGCTGGAAAAGATCATTGCCGTATCCAGAGACATCACCGAACGGCACTATTACGAGGCGCAGTTGCTGTCGCTGATCGAGTCTCAGAATTCCAGGCTCAACAAGACCGACCTGCATCTCGAAGAAATCCATCACCGCGTCAAGAACAGCCTGCACCTGGTCAATACGCTGCTGCTGTTGCAAGCGAACCTGACGCCGGATGCCGCGGTAAAGCTGCAACTGGAGACGGCAGCGGGGCGGGTCTTGACCATTGCCAGCGTGCACGAACGGCTCTATCAAACGGCCGACCAGGAGGTACTTGCCTGCGACTACCTCAGCGCCTTGCTCGGTGACCTGGGAAGGGCGCTGGCCGACCGCAAGATCGTCCTTGACGCTGACCCGTTCACCCTGCTGCCGGAAAGGATGGCACCGCTGGGGCTGGTCATTTCAGAACTGATCACCAACGCCCTGAAATACGGCAAAGGCATCATCGAAGTCAGTGTGCGCGATGCCGGTGACCACGCCTTGATCACCGTGACCGACGAGGGTGATGGTTTTCCTGCTACTTATCCCAAACCGAGCGGGACGGGCCTTGGAATGCGGCTTGTCAGAAGTTACTCAGGCTATGGAAGCTCGGCGATCTCGATCGATGCCTACAAAGGCAAAAGCACCATCCACGTTCGCTTCAAACTTTGACAGCCAAGCGCGCCCGGCGTTATGCCTGGAATGCACTGAGACCCGTGAATCGAGCGCCGCCTGGGCGGCGCCCGATCCCCTGAGCCCCGCCCGCTGCTACAGCACTTTGTCCAGCGTTATCGGAAACGCTCTGACGCGCTTGCCGGTGGCATGGTAAACGGCATTGGCAACCGCCGCCGCGACCCCCACGATACCGATCTCGCCCACCCCCTTGGAGCCAAGCTCATTGACGATGTCGTCATCCTCGTCAACGAACATCACCTCGATATCAGCGATATCGGCGTGCACCGGGATGTGGTATTCGGCCAGGTTGTGGTTGAGGATGCGCCCGAGCTGATGATCGGTTTGGGTCGCTTCCTGCAACGCCATGCCCAAGCCCCAGACCACGCCCCCGAGGATCTGGCTACGGGCGGTTTTCGGGTTGACCACACGCCCGGCGGCCACTGCGCTGACCACCCGGGTGACTTTGATCGTACCCAGGGCCTCGTCCACCTGTACCTCTACGAAGACGGCCGAATGGGTAGCGGTGGAGAACGGCGTGCGTCCGGCACCAGGCTCGGCGTCGATCTGCACCTGCAGCTCGCCGTCCCTGGCCGTTGCGGCGATGCTGGCGATGGCGATACGGTGTTCCCCCGCTTGCAGGTAGCCTTGCGCGAAGGCCACATTCTCTACCGGTATTGCAGCTATTTCGGGGAAATTCTGCCGTGCGAGTTCCAGCACCTTGGTGCGCAGGGTCTGGCAGGCCTGCTGCACCGCCGAACCCACTGAGGACACCGTGAACGAACCACCCTGCAACGGCGCGGTTGGCAGTGAGGAGTCGCCCAGCAGGAAAGTCACATCCTGTGGCAAGACCCCGGCAGCGTCCGCAGCAATCTGGGTCATCACGGTATAGGTGCCGGTGCCTATGTCGGTGGTAGCGCTACTGACGGTCAAATGCCCGCGGCTGTCGAAGCAGGCCCGGGCGCTGGCCTTCATCTGCAACGCTTCCCAGACCCCACCCGCCACGCCCCAGCCGATCAACTGCTGGCCCCGGCGCATGCTGCGTGGCTTTGAAGTGCGTTTGCCCCAGCCGAAGCGCGCGGCGCCCTGGTCATAACAGGCCAACAGCTCTTTGCTGGAATAGGGTTTGCCGTCGTTGCCATTGTGGCTGGCGAAGTTGCGGCGACGCAGTTCGAGGGGGTCAAGGTTCGCGGCACATGCCAACTCATCCATCGCGCACTCCAACGCCAGCACCCCGGACGCGGCACCCGGCGCACGCATGTCCAGCGGGGTGTAGACGTCCAGCGGCGCAAGGCGATAACTGAGCGCAACGTTGTCGCAGTGGTAGAGCATGCCGCTCCATTCCACCAGATGTTCGGTGAAGTCTTCGAAGCGCGAGGTCTGGCCGAGCGCGTCGTGGGCAATCGCCAGCAGCTTGCCATCGGCCGCCGCACCCAGGCGCAGCCGTTGCTGGGTACGGGGGCGGTAGCCGAAGGTGAACATCTGTTGGCGTGTGAGGGTAAGGCGCACCGAACGTTTCAGGTGCAGGGCTGCCATCACGGCCAGCGGCAACTGGTATTGCGGCCGCAGCCCGGAGCCGAAGGCACCGCCGACAAAAGCGGCGAGCACCCTGATGTTCTGTTTGGGCAGGCCGAACACCTTGTGCAGGTAGTCCTGACAGTTCTGCGTGCCCTGGGTCTTGTCGTGAATTTCCAGGGTGTCTCCCGCTTTGTAGAAAACGGTCGACGCGTGGGGCTCCATCGGGTTGTGATGCTCGATGGGCGTGTCGTAGGTGGCATCGATACGCACTGCGGCTTGAGCGTAATACCCAGCGAAATCACCGCGGGGCTCTGGCGTCTCTGCGGGTGCCGGGTGCGTCTGGTCGAGCACCGCGCCCAGGTCGGTCTGGTGCGGCTCTTCGCTGTAGTCGATGCGCACCAGGGCGCCGGCATGGCGTGCCAGTTCAAGGCTCTCGGCGACCACCAGTGCCAGCGGTTGCCCGCTGTACAGCACACGGTCGTTGAACAGCGGCCGGAACGGGGAGCCTTCGGCCGAGTCGGCATCACTGTAATCGTCGTCATAGCTGGAAATGCGTGGGCGATTGGCGTGGTGCAGCACGGCGACCACCCCGGGTAACTGCATTGCCTGGGTCGTGTCGATGGCGCGCACCCGGCCGCGGGCGATGGTGCTCGATACCACACTGGCGTGGAGCAGCCCCGGCTCGGGGTGCTCACCGGCATACCGCGCTGTGCCAGTCACCTTGGCCACGCCATCCACTCGGTCCAGGGGTTTGCCCACCACGTTGGTCGTCTGGGTCATGGCGTTGTCCTCTGAATGCTGGCGCCATCGGCGGCTTCATTGAGCGCACGGACGATCGCGCGTTTGGCGAGTTCCACTTTGAATGCGTTGTGGCTCAGCGGTTGAGCCGCTTGTAGCCACGCTTGGGCCGCGCGGTCGAAGAGCGCCTCGGAAACCTTTTGCCCTTGCAGGGTCATTTCCACGGCCCGGTCTCGCCAAGGCTTGTGCGCCACGCCTCCCAGGGCCACTCGGGCGTCCTGGATCACTTCGCCATCAAGCTTCAGTGCGGCAGCGACGGACACCAGGGCAAATGCGTAGGAGGCACGGTCACGAATCTTCAGGTAGCGGGCGTGCTGCGCAAATTCAGGGGGCGGCAACTCGATCGCGGTGATCAGCTCATCGGCTGAGAGGTGGTTGTCGTGTTGCGGTGTGTCGCCCGGCAAACGGTGAAAGTCGGCAAAGGGTATCTGCCGCGTTCCCGCCCGGCCTTGCACGTGGACCACCGCATCGAGTGCTGCCAGTGCCACACACATGTCCGAAGGGTGGGTGGCGACGCAGGCATCGCTGGCGCCCAGGATGGCGTGGCTGCGATTGAGGCCCGACCGTGCAGGGCACCCGCTGCCCGGCTCACGTTTGTTGCAGGGGGTGCCGGTGTCATAGAAGTAATAGCAGCGGGTGCGCTGCAGCAAGTTGCCCCCGGTGGTCGCCATGTTGCGCAACTGCGGCGATGCGCCGGCAAGGATCGCCTGGGACAGCAACGGGTAGTGCTGCTCGATCAAGGCATTCCAGGCCAGGTCGGCGTTGCTGACCAACGCGCCGATCAGCACGCCGCCGTTCGCAGTGGGCTCGATACCTTTCAAGTCCAGGGCAGTGATGTCGATCAGGCGCGCCGGGCGGACCACGTTTTCCTTCATCAGATCGACCAGGTTGGTGCCGCCGGCAATGAAACGGCTGGCGCCGTCCGCCAGGTTCACCGCTTCGCTGACCGAAGATGGCCTGTGGTAGCTGAAAGGGGTCATGGCTTCGGCCCTCCTTGCGGCTCGGCGGCAGCCTGCATCAGCGGCAATGCCTCTTCGACCGCCGCGATGATATTGCTGTAGGCGCCGCAGCGGCAGAGATTGCCGCTCATGTGTTCGCGGATGTCTTCACGGGTGACGGCGCGGCCTTCGTGGGCCAGCCCGACGGCAGAACAGATCTGACCGGGTGTGCAATAGCCGCACTGGAAGGCGTCATGGGTAATGAAGGCGCGCTGCATGGGGTGCAGTTGCTCGCCTTGGGCCAGCCCCTCGACCGTGACCAGGTCGGCGCCGTCGCACATCACGGCAAGGGTCAGGCAGGCGTTGACCCGCTTGCCGTCGCGCAGCACCGTGCAGGCGCCGCACTGGCCATGGTCACAGCCTTTCTTGCTGCCGATCAGGTCGAGTTGCTCACGCAGCAGATCGAGCAGGGTGGTCCAGGGGTGGACGTGCAGCGACGTGCGTTTGCCATTGAGTGTCAGGCTGATGGGATGCCCATCGACACCCTGTTGGGAGTTGGTGCTCATGGGAAAACCTCACGGTCAGGAATGCATTCGCGCAATCAAGTGCGTCTATTCCCTGCGACTGGAGGGTTTTACCAAACGTTCAGGTTTTATTCGGGGCTTGCGGTCATGCGCCGTGCCGGCAGGCTATGCCATCCATGGCAAACGCTGGGCTCAACGGGCGACGGCTTGTTCTTCTGCCGAGGCGCCGAAGGACAGGTAGTACGCCAACCCCACGAAGATCGCGCCACCCACTGCGTTGCCCAGGAAGACTGCCGCCAGGTTGTGCACCAGCTGCCCCCAGCTCAGGTAACCGGCGAAGATCGCTGCCGGGATCAGGAACATGTTGGCCACCACGTGCTGGAAGCCGATGGCGACGAAGGCCATGATCGGGAACCAGATACCAAGCACCTTGCCGCTCATCTCACGGCTGGCGTAGGCCAGCCAGACTGCCAGGCACACCAGCCAGTTGCAGCCGATGCCGGAAACGAAGGCATGGAGGAAATCGGCGCTGGCCTTGCTGGTTGCCGCGGCCAGCGTCTTGCTCAGGTAGGCACCTTCAGTGAGCCCAAGCAAGTGGCCAAAGCAGTAGGCCACGAACAGCGCGCCCAGCAGGTTTGCCACGGTCACCAGACCCCAGTTGCGCGCGACGTCCACCAGGCGGATGCGCCGGGCGAACATCGCCAGGGGCAGGCTCATCATGTTGCCGGTGAGCAACTCGCCGCCGGCCAGGATGACCAGGATCAGCCCGATCGGGAATACCGCGGCGCCCAGCAAGTTGCCCAACGAGGCCCAGGGCGCAGGGATCATGGCGCTGACATGGATGTCCAGCAGAAAGCCCATTGAGATGAAGGCCCCGGCCAGAAAGCCCAGGATGAGGGTGGCGCGGGCGGGCATGTGGGCTTTGCGGGTGCCGGCTTCGATGACCAGCTCGGTGATGCGGGAGGGGGTATTGACGGACATTTCAGTAACTCGAACGCAAGGACGGCGGTCACGCCATGAGGCATGTTCGCGGTCGGGGGTTAACAGAGGGCGCAGGGCAGTCAGCGAGGTATTCAGCAGAAGGGCAACACAGACAAACTCGATCGACTTCGTGGAGCGGGGCACGTTATCTGAGGCAATTTGACGCAGTCAAATCGATAGACTGGATGGCTTGATAGAGGCACTCGATGATGGGGGAAATGTGGGCGCTGGCCTGATACCTGTCAGGGTTCGCAGCGCGTGCCGGCATCGAACCGGCCACCGTTGAAAACTGGGGGCTTGGGCTTTTGAGAAACCTCAGGGCGTAGTGCTGGGGCCACGCAGCGCGAATAGCCCTGAGGCCTCGATTGCAACGAAAATCAGCGGCGATAGTAGTGGTGATTGGCTTCGTAGCGGTGGTGCATGGCCCGCTCATGGCGGCGCTGCCACTCGCGGCGGCGTTCGGCTTCACGGCGCGCCTGCTCACGGCGCCACTGGTCGCGGCGCCATTGGTCACGACGCCAGTCGTCTCTGCGGTCGTGCCAGTGGCCGTCGCGCCGGTAACGGTCATCATGGGCCAGCAGCGCAGCGGGTTGGGCGGCCGTCACGCTCGCCAGGCTCGGCCAAGGGTTGTTGGCGGCCTCGTTGTACGCCTGAACAGGGGTGGCTTCGGTGGCAAGGCGCGGCGCGGGTGCTTTCGCCGGTGTTGCGCAGGCCGAGCCCATTGCCGCGAACGCGAACAGGCCCAGCAGCACTGTTCGAGGGACTTGGAATTTCATGAGCGAAGACAACCTCTGATAGACATCGGGACGTTGGGCCATGGCGTCGCGGGCAAACCCAGGGGCAGCCAGCGACGTTCATCTGCCTGTTCACATAGACCCGTAATCAAAAAAAAGTTCTGGAAAACCGTAACTTAGTCATCTGGATTGCAACGCCGTGTGCTCGTCCAAGGGCGTCATCGGCCGCCAGCAACGGTATACTCCGTACCTTTGCCAGCGCCCCGGAGACAGCCATGCGGCAGGTTTTACTCATCATCGACGTACAGTCCACCTTCAGCCCGCCCGAGTGGCTGGTCGATGGTGTGCGTGCGCTGTCTGCGATGATCCCGACCATTGCCTCGGTGCAGTTGCACGATGAACAGGTCACGCCGTTCGAGCGGCAACTGGGCTGGCACCCGGCAGCAGAAGACGAGAGCCTGGTGGAGGCCGACAAGGTCTTTATCAAGCATGGTTACAGGCAGACTGCCGAGACCATCGAGTACATCAGGGCGCTAGGCGTGGAACGGGTATTGGTCTGCGGGTTGCAGACCGAGACGTGTGTGCTTGCCGCCGGCTTCGCGCTGTTCGACGCGGGGCTCATGCCGACGTTGATCACCGACCTGACCGTGGGGTCTTCCCTGGATCGCTCAGGGAAAATGGGCATCGCGTTGTGGAAGCATCACTTCGGTAACGTCATCACCCGGGCTCAGGTGCTGGCCGAAGGGTGATCGCCCGCCGGGCAATCGCGCTGCATCAGGGCTCGATCAGCGCCCAAGCGGGCGAGGGAGGGGGGGTGCGGGTGAATATCCAGCTGCCGAAGCGGGTGTGAGCGAACCCCCACCCGCCGCCTGATTCGCAGCCGACTAGCGCCCGAGCATGACCGTTTGCAGCCTTGCCTGCGCCTGCTGCACGGTCTTGGCCTGGTTGTTCAGGTCCGCCAGCAAGGCATTCAACTCAGCCTGAACGGTTGGGTCGGACACCTTCACGATGGCCCCGTTGATTTCTATCTTTTCCTTGTGCGCATCCACGTAGTCGGCCACCTTCAGGCTGCTGTCCAGGGTGCCGTTGATCTGCGGCAGCACGTCCAGGAAGGTGTCGGCCGGGACGCTGACGGTGCGCGCATAGGCCTTGTCGTACACCACCTTGAGGTCTTCCGGCTGCTTGAGCTGGGCATGGGCGGTGTCCGCCTTGGCCTTTTGCTCTTGCAGCTGGTTGCCCATGTCGTTCAGGCCGGTCTGCACGGCCTTGATGTCGTCACGGCGGGCAGTGACATCATTGAGCGAGCGAACCGCGCCTTTTTGCAGCAGGTTGCCCAAAGGCTGTACTGCGGCATCCATCGCGCCGTTGAACTGGGTGATGACGGCGTAGTGATCGCTGTAGGGGCCAAATGCCTTGGACTCGTCTGCGCTCAGCTTGGGCACGTGCACGCCTGGCTTGTCGACGATACGGGTCTGCAGGAATTCGCTGAAGGCGGCCCGTTGCTTGGGTTCGCTGTCGCCACAGGCGGCCAGTACCAGGGGCAGGGCGAGGGCGAGCAGCCAGCGGGGCTTGAATGGGACGTTCATGTCGGTGAATCTCCTGAGTGCATGGGTAGGCCTGCGCACCGGCAAGCGCTGCGCGGCGGTGCAAGGGTAGCGTTTCTCAGCCTGCGGATCCAATCCGGCATTCACGGCATCTCCAGGGCCACTCGCTTTACCTGTCGGGCAACTCGAACCCAGGGATCTGCCGCCCCAGCTTGCGCGCCTGGCCATGCAGCACGCGCATCAGGTGCAGGGCCGCCTGTGACGGCGGTTCAAAACGCGAATGGACGAAGCTGATATCGAAGTGAATCTCGTCGGCCAAGGGCACCACGGCCAGGCCGCTGTCCTGTGCCACGAATTCATCGATCACGCTGATACCCATGCCTTGCTTGACCAGCGCCACGGCCTCGTTGGCATTGGTGAACGACAACAGCGAGTCCAGGTGCAGGCCACGGCGGGCTATTTCCTCGGCCAGCAACTTGCCGAACGGCATGTCCGGGCGAAACAGCAGCAGCGCATGGCCTTCCAGCTGCTGCAAGCTCAGGCTTGGCTGCTGTGCCAGGGGGTGATCGACGGGCATTACAGCGACCATGCGCCCACGCATGAATGCCTGTGAATGCAGGTGGTCGTGCACCACCGGCAGGGCGGCGATAGAGAGGTCGACCTTCTTCGACAGGATCTGGTTGGGCATCTCGCCCATCAGCGAGGTCTGCCATTCGATCTGCAGTGCAGGCGCCTCACGCTTGAGCTGGGCCAGGGCGGTGGGGATTACCACCGTCGACAACGAGGCGCTGCAGGAGATCCGCAGCTTGCGATGGGCGCCGGTGGCCAGCGCCAGCGCGCATTCATTGACTTGCAGTGCTGCCTGATACACCCGTTCGACCTCACGGAACAGGATCTGCGCCTCGGCGGTGGGCACCAGGCGGTTGTTGATGCGCTCGAACAGGCGGTAGGCCAAGCGCCCTTCGATGTAGCCGATGAGCTTGCTCACCGCCGGCTGCGAGACATACAGCATCTTCGCGGCAGCGCTGATCGAGCCGGTCAGCATGACCGCCCGAAACACCTCCATGTGCCGCAGTTTGAATACCAGTGCACTGGCTTCGCTGCCTTCTTTGCCGGGGAGCATGAGTATTACCTTAGGTTATGGTCTTCGCCATCTGTGTATGAGCGCCTCGGCGACGCCCGCAGTATCGTGGGCCCAGGCCAAACGCCCGTGGTGGCGAACAATAACAAGATCTGCAGGCAAGCGCAGTGGCGCTTGAAGGAGCCGCCTTTGAACATCTTTGATGAACCGAAGATCGATTGCCATAACCATTTGTTTGACCCTGCACGCTTCGCCTATCACCCCGATGCGCCGTACGCACCGTCCGGCCAGGAGATCGCGCCGCTGGAGCAGTTCAACCAGGTGATGGAGGCCTATGGCGTGCGCCATGCCTTGTTGGTAGGGCCCAACAGTGGCTACCACACTGACAACCGCTGCCTGCTGCATGCCTTGGCGAGCGCTCAGGGCCGTTTCAAGGGCATAGCGGTGGTCGAGCGCCACATCAGCCTCGAGCAGCTGGCCGCACTGCGTGAGCAGGGCGTGGTCGGTGTGGCGTTCAACCCGGCAATGTATGGCGTGCAGAGCCTGAACGACGCCGGACCGTTGTTCGGCAAGCTTGCCGAACTTGGCCTGTTCGCCCAGATCCAGGTGTGCGACGACCAGCTCGTCGAACTGCTCGGCCTGATCCAGGCCAGCGCGGTGCGGGTATTGATCGACCATTGCGGGCGGCCGGATGCGGCCGGCGGTATCCGACAGGCCGGCTTTCAGGCATTGCTCCGGCTGGCTCGACAGGGCCGGGCCTGCGTGAAGCTTTCGGGCATGCAGAAATTCGCCAGCGCTGCTGCCCTGCATGAGCAAAGCAGCGTGTACGTACACGAGTTGATCAACGCCTTTGGCCCGCATGCCTGTGTGTGGGGGTCGGACTGGCCGTTCATCCGCCAGCACACCCGGGTGGATTACGGCCCCTTGTTGAAGTTGGCCGAGCGCTTGATGCCAGACCCGCACCTGCGGCGCACCATCATGTGGGAGACCCCAAGGCGCCTGTTCGGGTTTGCCTGACGCCTGCACCTTTGCCATTCCAAGAACAAGAGAGCAAATGCCATGAATGCTGATCAGCCTATCGGTGCCAAGGTGTTCCACACCCCCGCGCGCCAGCAGCAACGTACCCGAACCCGCTTCATGATCCTGGCGCTGATCTCAGGCGGCACCATGATCAACTACCTGGACCGCAGCGTGATGGGCATCGCCGCGCCGAGCATGAGTGCCGATCTGGGCCTTAACGCGGCGATGATGGGGGTGATCTTCTCAGCGTTCTCCTGGACCTACGCGGCGGCGCAGATCCCTGGCGGCATACTGATCGACCGGCTGGGCACCAAGCTCACCTACTGGCTGGCGCTGACGCTGTGGTCGCTGTTCACCGGCCTGCAGGGCCTGGCCCAAGGGTTTCTGTCCTTGCTGGGCATGCGCTTTCTGGTCGGTGTCACAGAAGCACCGTGCTTCCCTACCAACAGCCGCGTGGTGGCGACCTGGTTCCCGCAAAGCGAGCGGGCCAGGGCGACCGGTATCTATACCTTTGCCGAGTACACCGGCCTTGCGTTCCTGACACCCTTGCTGTTTTGGGTGTTGCACGCCTACGGCTGGCGCTTTCTGCTGATGGCGGTCGGGTTACTGGGCGTGCTCTACGGATTGGTCTGGTGGCGTAAATACCACGAGCCACACCAGTCGACCACGGCCAGCCAGGCCGAGCTCGATCATATCGCTGCCGGCGGTGGGGTGGTCGATGGTGGCCAGAAAGCCACTGTCTTTGCGTGGTCGCAGATCCCGGCGCTGCTCAAGCACCGCAACATGCTCGGTATCTGCCTTGGGCAGTTCGCCTGCAACTCGACCAATGTGTTCTTCCTGACCTGGTTCCCGACCTATCTGGTCACTGAACGGCACATGCCTTGGCTTAAAGTCGGTTGGGTAGCGGTGCTGCCGTTCATCGCCGCTTCGCTGGGCACGCTGGTCGGCGGCTGGCTCTCCGATGCCTTGCTGCGCCGCGGCTACTCGCTGAATGTGGCACGCAAGCTGCCGGTCATCGCCGGCCTGCTGACCGCCTCGGTGATTGTCCTGGCCAACTATGTCGAGTCGGACGTGCTGGTCATTGCCATCCTGTGTATCGCCTATTTCGCCCAGGGCATGTCCGCCTTGGCCTGGATGATCGTTTCCGACATCGCGCCCAAGGGCTTGCTGGGCCTCAGTGGTGGGCTGTTCAACCTGTTCGCCAACGCCGCCGGCATCGTTACCCCGCTGACCATCGGCCTGATCGTGACGGCCACCGGGTCCTTCGTCTGGGCCTTGGTCTTCGTCTCCTCGATCACCGCCCTTGGCGCGCTGTGTTACCTGTTCATGGTGCGTGACCTGCGTCGCCTGCCGGATATTCCCTGTGTTGAAAAAGGAGCTGAACAATGAGCCAACCCCTGCAAGGGCAAACTGCGATCGTGACCGGTGGCATGCGTGGCATCGGCCTGGCCATCGCCCAACGGCTGCACTGCGCCGGTGCCCAGGTGGTGATCTGGGACCTCGAAGTGGATGGCTGGGACAGTGTCGTCAACGGTTTCGAGCCAGTGCTGCGCCAGGCTGTGGATGTCGCCTCATTGGCCACGGTCGAGGCGGCATTCGCTGAGGTGCTGGCGCGCGTGGGGCCGGTCGAAATCCTGATCAACAACGCTGGCATCAACGGGCCGGTGGTACCGTCCTGGGAGTACCCGCCGCAGGCCTGGGACAAGGTCATCGCCATCGACCTGAACGGCGTCTTCTACTGCTGCCGAACGGCCATCCCGCATATGCGCGAGCGCGGTTATGGGCGGATCGTCAACGTGGCATCGATGGCGGGCAAGGATGGCGTGCAATACATCAGCGGCTACTCGGCTGCCAAGGCCGGGGTCATCGCCTTCACCAAGGCCGCAGCCAAGGAACTGGCGCAGGAGGGTGTGTCGCTCAACTGCATCGCCCCGGCGATGGTCGAAACGCCGCTGATGGCTGAGATGACGCAGGAGCATATCGCGGCGAGCAAGGCCAAGATACCGATGGGGCGTTTTCTCAAGGCTGAGGAAATTGCCAACATGGTGGCCTGGATCGCCGGGCCGGAATGCAGCTTCACCACAGGCTTCGTGTTCGACCTCAGTGGTGGGAGGGCGACCTATTGAGGCCCCTTGCGGTTGCCCATCTCACCGCGCTGGACCTTGCGCCGCAGGCGTTGGTGCGTGAGGCTGGCAGTGCCGGTTTCAACGCCGTGGGCTTGCGGCTGCACCCGGTGATGCCGGGGGCGCAGGCTTACCCGCTGGCGGCGGGGGGGCAGGCGTTGCGAGAGGTGAAGGCCGTGATGGCAGGTGAGGGTGTGAGTGTTGCCGACATCGAGTTCGTCCCGCTGACGCCGCAACTGCAGGTTGGCGATTGTTCAGCCTTGCTGGCCGCAGGTGCTGAACTGGGCGCCACCAGCCTTACGGTATCCGGGGATGACGAAGACCGAGTGCGGCTTGCGCACAACTTCGCGGCGCTGTGTGAAATGGCCAAGGCGTATGGCTTGCGTGTGGATCTGGAGTTCATGCGCTGGAGGCCGGTGGCCACCCTGCAGCAGGCGTTGGCTGTGGTGCACATGGCTGGGCAGGACAACAGCGCGGTACTGGTGGATGCGCTGCATCTGTTCCGTTCGGGCGGGGAGGTAGCGGCACTTGCCGACGTCGACCCGCGCTACCTGCGGGCGGTGCAACTGTGCGATGCGCCGCGCTCGGCGCCCGCTGAGGCACTGATTATCCAGGAGGCGCGTGAAGGGCGGTTGTTGCCGGGGCAGGGGCAGTTGCCACTGGCAGCACTGCTGGGCGCGTTGCCGGTGGATGTGCACGTGAGCGTGGAAACGCCTTCGATGATGCTTGGCGGTGAAAACCGCTTGCAGCAGGTGCATGCAGCGACGCACGGTTGGTTGAGCAGTGCTGGCCTGCAGTGAGGCCTGTTGAAGGCGTGCATTCGGTTCTTCACCGGTTGCAGGGAGGCCGGTGGTGGGTAGCTAGCGCTGCGGGTGCAAGCCATAGGCTGTTGCCACCCACCCGGTGGCCCGGACCTCGCCGACTGTATTTCGGGCAGGGGTTGGAAAGGGGCCGGCAGTCGCCCCCGACGGCTACAACCAACCGGACGGCGCACACCGCTAGGGCGATGGCCCTCACCTATGGTATACAACCCTTAACACCACACCACCATCACCTGGCGCCTGGAAGCGTTCTGGGTTGGTCGGTGACTTTCCTGCAACTGCTCCTTTTATAGAGAAACGGAGATTCGAAGATGACCGCCACCGACCGTCTGAGCCTGCTTCAGTATGAGCACCTGGGCCTGGACGATGTAGCCGCCGCTGAATTCAAGGTCGCTCTGGGTGAACTGCGCAAGTTGGCACTGGGTGACCGCTACGAGCACCACGCCGCGCTCCATCTGGGCGATATCGCCGAAGCCGAAAACCGTCAGCAACTGGACCAGACGAAAAACTGGGGCATAGGCTTCCTGCAGGGGCTGACCTGCGCGCAAACGCTCACCGAAGAGCAAGTCAGGGCACTGCGCGGCGTGTTCCAGGCGGCGGCCAAGCGGTCTTTGGCGCGCATGCCCGGATAAATTTCTGGCAGCCAGCTGATTCTCGTCCAGAATCTTTAAAGCATGCGGGCAGCAGTACAGCAGACGTGCGCAGGATGTGGCAGCCTTTCGCGACCACGGCTGGCCGCCTAAGGCCCCAAGCACCGAGGGTTGTAGATGGTCGAGCGGTGGTCCGGTCGGTCTTTGCTGCTTTGGCTTTTCTTTTTTCTGCTGCCTCAGGCCTGGGCAGCGGAGGATGCGTGTCGGCAACTGACCGCCACCGGCAATCCGGAATACCCCCCTTACCTGTGGCGCGACCCGACCAACCCCCAACGACTGATCGGGGCCAACGCCGACCTGCTTGATCACCTGGGCCGGGCGCTCGGGCTGGAAATGCAGGTGGTCTACGGTGGGCCCTGGTCGCGGGCCCAGGAAGAGGTGCGCAAAGGCCGTATCGATTTGATGGCCGGTTACTTCCTGACCCAGGCGCGTCAGCAGGAGGTAGACTTCATCAGCCCGCCATTCCTGCATACCCCAAGTGTTGTCTGGGTGCGCCAGGACGCGGCCTTTGCTTACCGTGGCTGGCCAGACTTGAAGGGGCGCAAGGGCGGCACCCTGGTCAGCAACAGTCATGGCCAGGCGTTCGATGACTATGCCAGGGCCAACCTCACCCTCGAAGCGGTTCCCAGCGCCAGGCAGGCGTTCGAGAAGCTGCTGCACAAGCGTAACGACTACCTGATCTATGAGCAGTACCCCGGTATGGCGATGGCGCGGACGCTGGGTATGGAGGCGCAGTTGAAGGTGCTCGACCCGCCGGTTTCCAGTGAGGGTTTGTACCTGGCGCTGTCCCAGGCCTCGCCGTGCAACCAGCCCAGGCTGCGTGAGCGCCTGGCGCAGAAAATGAAGGAAATTGTCGCTGGCCCGCTGCCTGGGCAGCTACTGGCGAAGAACCTCGAGCGTTGGAAACAGCAGCAAGCGGGCGGGCCGCACTGAGGCGGCGTGGGCGCGGCGGCGGTGTTCAGTGATGGGCGCACGTTGATGTCATGCACTGGCTTCCCGAGCCCGCTTGGCCGTGGTCACATTGGCCGCGCTGGGCAAGGCCACGCCGTTCTTGATGGCCAGCACCTCGGCCATGACGCTGACCGCGATCTCCGCAGGGGTCTTGCTACCGATGTAGATGCCGATTGGGCCATGCAGGCGTTTGAGTGAGGCCTGGGTCTGGCCGAAATGCTCGACCAGGCGTTCGCGGCGCAGCTGGCTGTTACGCCGCGAGCCGATCACACCGATGTAGAAGGCTGGGCTGTGCAAGGCTTCGAGCAGGGCCAGGTCGTCCAGCTTGGGGTCATGGCTAAGGCCAATGATGCAACTGCGCAGGTCCGGGGCAAAGGCCCTGACCATGTCGTCCGGCATGCCGACCAGCTTCTCCACGCCCGCGACATTCCAGCCATCCATGTATTCATGGCGAGGGTCACAGACGGCCACCTTGAAGCCATTGAACAGCGCCATGGTCGCCAGGTATTCGGCCAGTGCCCCGGCACCGATCAACAGCATGCGGTCGCCGGGGCCCAGGGTATTGACCATCCGCTGGCCATCGAAGCTGAACTGCTCTGGCGCATGCGTGGCGGTCAGGCTTGTGTCACTGGTGCCAAGGTCCAGCTCGCGACGGACCAGGTTGCCAGCGTCCAGCTGCGCCAGAAGCTGCTCAAGGCTGGGCAACGAAGGGTTGAATTCGAGTATCAGCTCCAGGGTCCCGCCGCAGGGCAGGCCAAAGCGATGGGCCTCGTCGGCACTGACGCCGTAACGCACCACGCGCGGCAGCCCTTCCGGCATGCCCTCGCCGTTGTAGGCGGTGGTGTAGCGATGCACCAGGTCATCCTCGATGCAACCACCGGAGACGCTGCCAATGACCCTGCCATCGCCACGCAGGGCCATCATCGAACCCACCGGCCTGGGCGATGAGCCCCAGGTACGGGCGACGGTTGCCAGCAGCACCCGTTCGCCTGCCTTGAGCCAGTCACAGCTGGTGCGCAGGACCAGCAGGTCGATGCTTTCCATTGACGGTTATTCCTCAGCGCATGTGCAAGATGATCGGGCTGCTGCTCGCCGGGTCGGTATCCCCGCGCAGCTTGCTGACGGCCTGCGCATCGACCGCACCGCCGTGGTTGCCCCAGGTACCGCGGACGAAGCTCAGTACATCGGCGATCTCCTGGTCCGACAATTGCTCGCGGAACGCCGGCATGCGGTAGGCATCCGGCAGCCCTGCGGCGACGATGCGTTGCGAGCCATTGAGGGTGATGTTGATCGCCGACGCATCTTCCTTCGCCAGCGACGAGGTGGCCCCCGCCAGCGGCGGCATCCATTCTGCCTGGCCCTTGCCGTCCAAGCCGTGGCAGGTGGCGCAGCGGGTCACGTAGGTGTGGGCGCCCGGGCTGTTCAGGCGCTCGCCGGCAGACACCGCCTGGTATTGCCACGGCGCGCCGTCACGTTGTGGGTCGCCCGGCAACGATTTGAGGTAGCGGGCGATCGCTGCCAGGTCGTCATCGCTCATGAACTGGGTGGAATTGTTGAACGCCTCGGTCATCGAGCCATAGACCACCGCATGCTGATTGCGCCCGTGTTTGAGGAACTGCACGATCTGCGCCTCGCTCCAGCGGCCCAGGCCAGTGTTGTGGTCGTTACGCAGGCTGGGTGCGTACCAGCCATCGAGCAGCGCACCGGCCAGGAACGGCTTGCCCTCTTCATCCAGGGCTTTTTCGTTGAAGGCCAGGCCCCGCGGGGTATGGCAACTGCCACAGTGGCCGGGCCCCTGAACGATATAGGCACCTCGGTTCCACACCGCGTCCTGCGTCGGTTTGACCGCGTAAGGTTGGTCTGCTGCGAACAGGCCGTTCCACAGCGCGATCGGCCAGCGCATGTTCAACGGCCACGGGATATCGCTGGGGATGTTCGCCTGCTGTGCCGGCTGCACACCTTTCATGAAGAAGGCATACAGGGCCCGCACATCATCATCACTGAGCTTGGCATACGAGGGGTAGGGCATGGCCGGGTACAGCCGCCGGCCGCCCGGCGCGACGCCGTGACGCACGGCGCGGTCGAAGTCGGCAAGGCTGTAATTGCCGATGCCCGTCGCGGGGTCGGGCGTCACGTTGGTGGCGTGTATCGCCCCCAGTGGTGTGGCCATTTCCAGCCCACCGGCAAACGGCTTGCCGTCGGGCAGGCTGTGGCAGGCGACGCAGTCGCTGAGCCTGGCCACGTACTCACCACGGCTGACCAGGGCAGGGTCGAAGCTGGCATTCTGTTCGGTGACGAAGGGCGAAGCGGGCTCACGGGTGACATACCAGGCCAGCAGGCCGGCGGCGACCAGGCACGGCAGCGCCAGCCAGCCTGCGGTTCTTGCGAATCGACTGTGGGTCATGGGGCGTTCCTTGTCCGGTCAGCTGAAGGTATGGCGGCTCATGGGCAGGCTGCGGATGCGCTGGCCGGTAAGCTGCGCCACCGCGTTGGCCACTGCTGGCGCCACCGCAGGCAACGGCGGCTCGCCAATGCCCCCCATCTTCGCGCCGCTTTCGACAATGCGCACATGCACCCGGGCCATGCGCGAGGCAGGCAGGATCGGATACAGGTCGTAGTTGCGCGCACGCGGCTTGCCATCGATGAACACCGCTTCCTCGACCAGCGTCTGCGACAGGCCGAGTGCCACGGCGCCGTTGACCTGGGCTTCGATGATCGCCGGGTTGACGATGCTGCCAGGGTCGATCGCCTGCCAGATATCGTGGACCTTGACCTGGCCATCTTCGATCGACACTTCAGCGATCACGGCGGCCTCCGAGCCGAACGGCGAGGCCATGGCCACGCCTCGTGCCCGCTTGCTGCCGTCTTCAGCGGTGAACGGCCCGCGCTTCCAGCCACCGGACAATTCACCCACCGCTTGCAGCAGGTTGGTCAGGCGAGGGTTGTCGCGCAGCAGGTGCAGGCGCAACTCGAAGGGGTCCTTGCCGCCTTTGTCGGCCAGTTCGTCCAGGAAGGACTCATAGAAGAAGTCGTTCAGCGAGTTGCCCACCGAGCGCCAGTAACCCAGCATGGCCGGGCCCTTGACGTAGATCTGTGCGATACGCTTGTTGGCGATGGCGTAGGATTTGCCCGACAGCCCTTCGAGCGCCGTTGGGTCGATCTTCTCGCCTTGCTTGCCTGCCAGGGCCTCGGTCGGGCCCTCTGTGGCACTCACCGCTTCGATGGCCACTGGCAGGCCATCGGCATCCAGCCCTGCGCGGAACTTGACCACCGCCACCGGTCGCAGCACATCGCGCAGGAATTCTTCCTCGCGGCTCCAGATCAGCTTCACCGGGCGGCCGACGGCCTTGGCCAGCAAGATGGCCTGCGGGTACGGGTTGGCCGAGTCATACAGGAAGTGGCGACCGAAGAACCCACCCAGAAGCGGGGAGTGCAAGGTGATCTTTGCAGGGTCCAGGCCGGTGCGTTTGGCGATGTCGTCACGGAACATGTCCGGCGCCTGGTTGGGCAGCCAGACTTCCAGCGAACCGTCGGGGTTGTAGCGCGCCAGTGCGGACGGCGGCTCCAACTGGGCGTGGTTGAGGTACTGGTTGTGGTAGGTGGCCTCGACCTTGGTCTTGGCGTTGCCCAGTGCCGCGGCCAGATCGCCCTCGCTTTCGTCGTCGCGGGCCGGGCCTGTCTGGGCGGCCAGGTGCTCGCGCCAGGCATCGCTGGAAAAGTCGGCGGGCATGGCGCGTACCGTGCTGTCGGCGCCGGGTTCCTGCCAGTCCACCTGGACCGCTTCGACCGCACGCTTGGCGTGCCACCAGCGTTCGGCCACCACGGCAACGGCGCCTGGCAACTGATGCACCGAGTGCACGCCTTTCATGGCCTTGACCTGCTCTTCGTTGCGCAGGCGGCCCACGGTCATGCCCAGGCGCGGGGCATGCTGCACAGCGGCGTGGAGCATCCCCTCGAGCTTGATGTCGATGGTGTAAAGCGCTTTGCCGGTGGATTTGTCGTAGGCATCGACGCGCGCCACCGGCTTGCCGATCCAGCGGAACTGGCTGGGGTCGCGCAGCGTGATGCCGGCCGGGTCCGGTACCGGCAGGTCCATGGCCCGTTCAGCCAGTTCGCCATAGCCCAGCGCACGGCCCGAGGCAGCGTGCAGCACTTTGCCAGGCTCGGTGGACAGCTCGCTCACCGGTACGCCCCATTGTTCGGCTGCGGCCTGCAGCAGCATGGCCCGGGCGAGGGCGCCGAGGCGGCGCATGGTCGGGTAGCTCATGCGCACCGACATGCTGCCGCCGGTGATCCGCATGCCGTTTTCCATCACGACGTAGGCTTCGCCCGGCGGGGCACTGTCGACCACGAATGTGGCAGGGTCCGCGTCCAGTTCTTCGCCGACGATCTGCGCCATGGCGGTATAGGTGCCTTGGCCGCCTTCGATGAACGGGCAGAGCAGGCGTACCGTGCCGTCCTGGCGGATTTCCAGGAATGCAGGTACCTGGGTGCCGCGCTCCTGGGCGGCGGTCGTCGCCGCCTGGACCCGGCTGGTGCCCAGCGGCAGCCCGAAGCCCAGGACCAGCGCACCTACGGCGGTACTGGCGAGAAACCGCCGACGCGACAAGTTGACCGTTGCCCCCGGCGGTAGGTCGAGCAGCGCTGCAGGGGTATCGACAGGCGTATTCATCAGGCCTTCTCCCCTTGGGCAAGTTCGTGCACGGCGGCATGGATGGCGTTGTACGTGCCGCAGCGGCACAGGTTGACCATCGCCGCGTCGATTTGCGCATCGCTCGGTTTCGGGGTGTGCTTGAGCAGCGCGGTGGCCGCCATCACTTGCCCGGACTGGCAGTAACCGCATTGGGCCACCTGGTGCTCGACCCATGCCGCCACTACGCGCTTGCCCACCGCATCGGCCTCGATGGCTTCGATGGTGGTCACTTCACGCCCGACCACGCCGGCCACCGGCGTGACACAGGCGCGTACCACATTGCCGTCCACCAGCACCGAGCAGGCGCCGCACTGTGCCAGGCCGCAGCCATACTTGGTGCCGGTCAGGCCGAGGTCGTCGCGGATCACCCACAGCAACGGCGTGTCGGCGTCAGCCTCGACCTGGTAGGTCTTCTGGTTGATTCGAAGTTCCATGGCTCACCTGCTGATCATCGGTTGTCATTGTGTTGTCGTGCAGGGAATACGTTGCTCCCCAATCCGCAAACGCTAGCACAGGAGGGGGTGCGGCGGCCTGCCGTTTACCGAAGGTTCAGAGAATCAGGCAAGCAATCCGTTGAAATGCGCAATCGTGTGCGGTAGCGGTCAGGTGCGCAGACAAACAGGACTTCCAGCCGAAAAAACCGGATAATGCCGGCCAATTTCGTTTTGCACGTTCAAATCACGGTGTTCCCGCATGGAAATCAAGGTCAACTTTCTCGACAACCTTCGTCTTGAAGCCAAATTCGACGACTTCACGGTGATCGCCGACCAGCCGATTCGCTACAAAGGCGATGGCTCGGCCCCGGGGCCGTTCGACTATTTCCTTGCCTCATCGGCCCTGTGCGCCGCCTATTTCGTCAAGCTGTACTGCCAGACCCGGGACATCCCTACCGAAAACATCCGCCTGTCGCAGAACAACATCGTCGACCCTGAGAACCGCTACAACCAGATCTTCAAGATCCAGGTCGAGTTGCCGGAAGACATCTCCGAGAAGGACCGCCAGGGCATTCTGCGTTCCATCGACCGCTGCACGGTCAAGAAAGTGGTGCAGACCGGCCCTGAGTTCATCATCGAGCAGGTCGACAACCTCGATGCCGACGCCCAGGGCCTGCTCATGCCGGTCGCCGACACCACCACCTACATCGCCGGCAAGGACCTGCCGCTGGAGCAGACCATCGCCAACATGTCGGGCCTGCTCGCCGGGCTGGGCATGAAGATCGAGATCGCCTCCTGGCGCAACATCGTGCCCAACGTGTGGTCGCTGCACGTGCGCGATGCGCAGTCGCCAATGTGCTTCACCAACGGCAAGGGCTCGACCAAAGAGGCCGCCCTGGCCTCGGCGCTGGGTGAGTTCATCGAGCGTTTGAACTGCAACTTCTTCTATAACGACCAGTTCTGGGGCGAGGACATCGCCAACGCGCCGTTCGTGCATTATCCCAACGAGCAGTGGTTCAAACCCGGCGCCAAGGACGCGCTGCCAGGCGAGATCCTCGACCCATACTGCCTGCAGATCTACAACCCGGACGGCGAGCTGCGTGGTTCGCACCTGTATGACACCAACTCGGGCAACACCGAGCGTGGCATCTGTTCGCTGCCGTTCGTGCGCCAGTCCGACGGCCAGGTGGTGTACTTCCCGTCCAACCTGATCGAGAACCTGTTCCTCAGCAACGGCATGAGCGCCGGCAACACCCTGGCCGAAGCCCAGGTGCAGTGCCTGTCGGAAATCTTCGAGCGGGCGGTGAAGCGTGAAATCCTCGAGGGCGAGCTGTGCCTGCCGGATGTGCCGCAGGCGGTGCTGGCCAAGTACCCAGGGATCGTCGCAGGCATCCAGGGGCTTGAAGAGCAGGGCTTCCCGGTGTTGGTCAAGGACGCGTCGCTGGGCGGTGAATTCCCGGTCATGTGCGTGACCTTGATGAACCCGCGTACCGGTGGCGTGTTCGCCTCGTTCGGTGCCCATCCAAGCCTGGAAGTGGCGTTGGAGCGCAGCCTTACCGAACTGCTGCAGGGCCGCAGTTTCGAGGGGCTCAACGACTTGCCGCAGCCGACCTTCGAAAGCCACGCGCTGACCGAGCCGAACAACTTCGTCGAGCACTTCATCGACTCCAGTGGCGTGGTGTCGTGGCGCTTCTTCAGCGCCAAGGCCGATTTCGAGTTCGTCGAGTGGGACTTCTCCGGCCAGGGTGAAGATTCCAATGCCCAGGAAGCCGCGACCCTGTTCGGCATTCTCGAGGGCATGGGCAAAGAGGTGTACATGGCGGTGTACGACAACCTCGGCGCCAACGCCTGCCGCATCCTGGTACCGGGTTACTCGGAGATCTACCCGGTCGAGGACCTGATCTGGGACAACACCAACCGTGCCCTGGGTTTCCGTGCCGACATTCTCAACCTGCATAGCCTGGACAACCGGGCACTGCGCGCGCTGCTCAAGCGCCTGGACAACTGTGAGGTGGACGACTACACCACCATCACCACGCTGATCGGGGTCGAGTTCGACGACAACACGGTGTGGGGGCAGTTGACCATCCTTGAGTTGAAGCTGCTGATTTGCCTGGCGTTGAAGCGTTTCGAGGACGCCAAGGAGCTGGTCGAGGCGTTCCTGCAGTTCAACGACAACACTGTCGAGCGCGGTTTGTTCTACCAGGCACTGAATGTGGCGCTGGAAGTGGTGCTCGATGACGAGCTGGAAATGGAGGACTACGAGGCCAACTTCCGCCGGATGTTCGGCAACCCGCGCATGGATGCCGTGCTGGGTTCGGTGGACGGTAGCGTGCGCTTCCACGGTTTGACCCCCACCAGCATGAAGCTGGAAGGGCTGGACCGCCATCTGCGCCTGATCGAGAGCTACAAGAAACTGCATGCCGCCCGGGCCAAGGCGGTGTGACAAGGCTCTAGGCGCGCGACCTGCCGCGTTGCGCCTGTGCTAGTTCTTGCACTTGGCCATGACCACCTGGCAGGTCTTGGGCGTTCCGCCGGACCGGCCGGCGTAGCGGATGCAATTGTTCATCGACTTGTGTCGGGCCATGCTCAAGGTATCGCCCCACGCCAGGCCGCCTTCTCCCAGGGTGGGCACCGCCTTGGCGAAACAGTTCGAGCCCAAGGCCGCTATCTGGTAGCGAGCCTGGCTCTGTTTGTTCGAACATCCGCCCGCCAGCGTAAGGCTCAGGCCCAGCAGGGCATGTGCGGCCCACAACGCATACGGTCGTGCTGTATCAGCGCTCATGCCATTTGCCTCATGTGGTAAGAGGTGAAATCTTTCAGGATGTTTCTATCAAGCCAAGCGGTGAACTAACCGGACGTCAAGGTGATCCTTTGCTAAGCGCACCCCGCGCACGCCTGACGGACCGAGCACTCGCGCCTGTCCGCCAGCCCTGGTCACTGACTGAGTAAGGAGGCGCCGTGACCGCTACCGAGCAAACCCTCTACCGATGCACGCCCAGCCCGCTGCATGCAATCCTGCTGGCCGGCACGGTGCCGTTGTTTCTTGGCGCATTGCTGAGTGACATAGCCTATTTCAAGAGCTACCAGATCCAGTGGAGTAACTTCGCCTCCTGGTTGATTGCCGGCGGCCTGCTGTTCTGTGGCCTGACGTTGCTGTTCGCGCTGGCCAACCTGGTCCGCGCCGAGCGCAAGGGCGGGCGGCCGACACTGTACTTTCTGCTGTTGCTGGTGACTTGGGTACTGGGCCTGATCAATGCGTTCGAGCACGCCAAGGATGCCTGGGCAGTGATGCCTGCAGGCCTGGTGTTGTCTCTGATCGTCACCGTGCTGGCCTGCGTGGCGGCCTGGCTGGGCATGAGCAACCTGCGTTCGGGAGGTGCGGCATGAAACCTTTGCATGCATTGCCTGTTTTGAGTGTAGCGCTGCTGTTGAGCGCCTGCGGTGGGGACGGCGAGGCGACCCAGGCCCTGGGCCCCGACCCGAAACTGCCGGCCCCCGAGCGTGGCCTGCTGCCGAACATGAAGATCGCCGAGCCGGCACACTGGGGCGAGCAGAAGCCGACCGTGCCTGAGGGTTACAGCATCACCGCCATCGCCACTGACCTGAAAATCCCGCGCCAGAGCCTGGTCCTGCCCAACGGCGACATCCTGGTGGCCGAAGGCCGCGGCGGCAGTGCAGCCAAGCTCAAGCCCAAGGACGTCATCGCCAGCCAGATCAAGGCCAAGGGCAATACGCAGGTCAAGGGTGGCAACCGCCTGACACTGCTGCGGGACGCCGACGGCGATGGCACCTACGAGGTGCAGACGGTATTTGCCGAAAACCTCAACGCGCCGTATGGCCTGGCGTTTGCCGATGGCAAGCTGTACGTGGCCAACCAGGATGCGCTGGTGCGTTTCGACTACCAGGACGGCCAGACCAAGGCCGCCAACCCGCCGACCAAGGTCACCGACCTGCCGGCCGAGATCAATCACCACTGGACCAAGGCGCTGACCATCAGCCCCGATGGCCGTTATCTGTATGTGGGTATCGGGTCGAACAGCAATATCACCGAGCGGGGCATGGAAGCGGAGATCGACCGCGCCATGGTCTGGCAGGTCGATGCAGCCACCGGCGCCCACAAACCCTACGCCACCGGCTTGCGCAACCCAACGGCGCTGGCCATCCAGCCTGGCAGCGGGCAGCTGTGGACCGTGGTCAACGAGCGCGATGAACTCGGCCCGGACCTGGTGCCGGACTATCTCACCTCGGTGCGTGAAGGTGGCTTCTATGGCTGGCCCTACAGCTACTGGGGGCAGAATGTCGATGAGCGGGTCAAACCGCAGAATCCGGACAAGGTGGCCGCCGCGATCAAGCCCGATTACAGCCTCGGTTCGCATGTGGCCGCGCTGGGCGTGGACTTTTCCATACCGGCCATGGGCGAGCGCTTTGCCGACGGGGTGTTCGTGGGCGAGCACGGCAGTTGGAACCGGCCAAACCCTGTGGGCTACAAAGTGATCTTCGTCCCGTTCAGCAATGGCAAGCCTGCCGGCGAACCGATCGACTTCGCCACCGGCTTCCGGGCCGAGGACGGCAAGACCCGCGGCCGGCCGGTCGGGGTGACGGTCGATCCACGGGGTGCGCTGATCATCGCGGACGACCTGGCCAATACCGTCTGGCGGGTCACGCGCAATCGGTAAGTCCAGCTATGGTGTAGGAGCGGCGCGTGAAGCGTTCACGCGCCAATCTTGTGTCGATTACAAGGAAGCAGGCCTATGAATGCTCTTTGCATACTCGCTCGCGCCGTTGCGCTTGCCACGCTCGTGGGTACCGCCAGTTTAACGGTGCAGGCTGCCGACATACCGATCGCCAGTGAAGCACTGGAAAGCCATGTGACCACACAGGTCACGGCCATAGACCAGGCCAACCGGCAGGTGACCGTCAAAGGCCCGGACGACAAGGACGTGACGTTCCAGCTCAGCGAAAACGCCAAGGCGCTGCCCAACCTCAAAGTCGGTGACCAGGTCGATATCTACGTGACCCGTGCAGTGGCCTATGTGCTGAACACTGAGGTGGGCGGGGCGCCCAAAGCCAGTGATGAGTCGGGAACCATCCGCGCCACCCTGGCCAACCCCAACCCGGGCGGTGAGGCATTCCGCCAGGTGCGGGTGACGTCGCAGATCAAGAAGATCGACCTCAAGACCCATGAGGTGAGCCTGCTACCGCCGCAAGGCAAGTTGCAGGTGGTCAAGGTCGAAGACCCTGAGCTGCAGGCACGCATGAAAAACCTCAAGGTCGACCAGACGGTCGATGCGATCTACACCGAAGTACTTCGCATCGAGACATCCCGCTGACCTATCGCCGGCCCGGTCAGGGTGAGCCTAGCACCGGGCCGGCATCATTGATCGGTATCCATCATCCATGTGGCGAATAACCTGAGTGCAGGATTTCGATTTCCATTACGCCGGTCGATTTGCAGATGATGTACCAATCCTGTCTTCAGAAGAGTACATCCATGCCTAACAAGGCCCTGCTTATCGCTTTCCTTCCCTTGCTGTTGGCGCTGCTCGCCGGGGTCGTGCTGCCCTACCAGGCCGCCAGCAACGCTGCCGTCGGCCGTGCGCTCGGGCACTGGCTTTGGGGCGCCTTCACGTCATTGACGGTCAGTTCGGTGGTGGTCATCGCGGCCTTGCTGATCCTGCGGGTACCGCTGCCCGAGCTGGGCAAGGCAGTGCAGGGCCCATGGTGGCTGTGGATCGGCGGCGTGCTTGGCGCCCTGTACGTAGCCGCTGCCGCCGCCTTGACCCCCAAGCTCGGCGCCGCAGGCTTTCTGGTGCTGGTGGTGGCCGGGCAGATCCTCACGTCGGTGATCGTCGACCATTTCGGCCTGATGGGCGTTGCCAGCAAACCGGTGAGCCTGCCTAGGCTTGCGGGGGTGGTGCTGATCCTCGTTGGGGTGTTCCTGGTGCAGAGCACCTGGGCCGCCAGCCCTGCGTCCGCCACAGCGGCCAGCGTCAAACAGCCCGAAGGATGATCAGCGGCCGGGCTGGCAACAGGCCCAGACCGTCTCCCGCAGCCAGCGATGCCCCGGATCGCTGTCTTTTCGGGTGTGCCAGGCCTGTTGATAGGCCAGGTTCGGGATTGGCAAGGGGGGTGCGAACTGGCGCAGGGCCTTGTGTGGCCGCATCGGGCCCACTGCGCGCTTGGCCACGGTGAGGATCAGGTCAGTGCCGGCGAGCACGTCGACGGCGGCGCTCCAGTGCGGCAGCGCCAAGGCGATGCGCCGGCGCAGGCCCCGTTCACCCAGTGCGCGCTCGATCTCGTCGTGGGCGTCCGGGCGCATGGCCATGAGCACGTGCGGCCGTGCCAGCCAGTCCTCCAGCGCTAGGCCGCCTTTGCCCGGCAATACCTGTCGGTCGGCAATGCTGACGAAGCTGTCCTCGAACAGTGTTTGCGCGGCAATGCCTTGGGGCAGTTCGGGGAAGATACCCAAGGCGAGGTCGAGTTCGCCATCGAGCAACTGCGCCATCATCGCCTCGCGGCTGGCCTGGCTGATGGCCAGGTCCACGCCCGGTGCCGCCTGACGCAGGTGGCGGACCAGGGGCGGCAGGATGAGCCGTGAGGCGTAGTCGGACAACGACAGGCGGAACCTGCGCTGGGCCTGAGCGGGGTCGAAGCGAGGTGTGGCCAGCAGGCTGTTGAGGCTGCCCAGCGCGTCCTGCAACGGTTTGATAAGGGACTGGGCGCGTGCGGTCAGGGCCATGTGACCGTTCTGGCGGATCAGCAGTGGGTCGTCGAAATGTGCGCGCAGTTGTGCCAGTGCATGGCTGACTGCCGGTTGGCTACGGTGCAGGCGGATGGCAGCGCGCGTCACATGTTTCTCGCTCAGCAGCGCATGCAGGGCCAGCAGCAGGTTAAGGTCGATCTTGCGCAGTTCATCCATGGTGCGAATGGCCAGTGGGGTATTTGGGGGCTTGGTATCAGCCTAACAGATGTGCACAGTGCGGAGAGGTTAGGCCCCGCTGGCAGCGATAAACGCCAGCCAAAGCAGCATCTAGCAATCTCCGGCGCTATAATCGCCGCCCGTTTTACAGTAATCCGAGCATTCCAATGGGTCTTTCCGCAACCGCCACACCCGAACCGCGCCGTCTGCGCGCCCCCCTGATTGCCTTGGCCCTGTTGCTGGCCGGTGCCTGGTTCCTCAATCTCAATGCCGGTTTCAAGCAGGTCTTGCTGCTGATCCTTGGCGCCGCCCTGGGGCTGACGCTTTACCACGCAGCGTTCGGCTTCACGTCGGCCTGGCGCGTATTCATCACCGAACGACGAGGTGCCGGCCTGCGTGCGCAGATGGTCATGTTGGCCCTGGCCGTACTGCTGTTCTTCCCGGCATTGTCGGCTGGCAGCCTGTTTGGCAACCCCGTCACCGGGCTGGTGGCGCCAGCCGGGGTGTCTGTGGTGTTTGGCGCTTTCATCTTCGGTATCGGCATGCAACTGGGCGGCGGGTGTGCCTCGGGCACGCTGTTCACCGTTGGTGGCGGCAACGCCAGAATGCTGGTGACGCTGCTGTTCTTCATCATTGGCTCGGTCACGGCCACGCACCATGCCGACTGGTGGTTCGCCTTGCCATCGTTGCCGGCCACCTCGATCGTCCAGGCCTGGGGCGTCGCGCCGGCGCTACTGGTCAGCGTGGCGGTATTCGCGCTGATTGCCTGGGCGACGGTGGTACTGGAAAAACGCCGCCATGGCGCCCTCGAAGCACCCGTAAGCAGTGAGCACCAAGGCCTGCGCCGCTTCCTGCGTGGCCCGTGGCCGTTGCTGTGGGGGGCTGTGGCCCTGGCCTTGCTGAACTACGCCACCCTGGCCCTGGCAGGCCGCCCGTGGGGCATTACCTCCGCTTTTGCCTTGTGGGGCGCCAAGACCCTTTCCAGCCTTGGGGTGGACGTCGGCAGTTGGGTGTTCTGGCAGGCACCGGCCAACGCCAAGGCGCTGGCAGCGCCGCTGTGGCAAGACGTGACCACCGTCATGGACCTTGGCATCGTGTTGGGTGCGCTGCTGGCGGCTGGCCTGGCGGGGCGTTTTGCGCCGAGCCTGAACATCCCGCTGCGCTCGCTGATCGCCGCAGTGCTCGGTGGCCTGCTGCTCGGCTACGGTTCGCGTCTGGCCTACGGCTGCAACATTGGCGCGTACTTCAGCGGCATCGCCTCGGGTAGCGTGCATGGCTGGCTGTGGCTGGTCGCGGCCTACACCGGGAACATGATTGGCGTGCGCCTGCGCCCGTTCTTCTTTGCCGGTGAGCGCCGGCCAGCGGCGCTGACGGGTTGTTGAAAACAGCATGGCCCTGGTCGCCGGCATTTGGCGGCCGGGATCTGTCTGGTTCGACCTTCAGCGTGTTGGAACACTGCAGTCAAGGGGCGTGCAAGGTGGGGCGACCTGAGCTTGAGCTATCTCACGTTATTTATGAGATTAATTGTTCAACTATCTGATTAATAAGCCTTTAACGTTTTGCAACTGCGTGATGTACACATTGTTCGTAGTAGGTTTGCTTGATGGCTGCCGGCTTTAACCGCGAGCGACTGTTGTAGGTCTGTTCGGTGATGCCAAAGGCGGTCATGCGCATCCACGGCTTGGCGAACCGGCGTACCTGCAGTTTCTTGCGCGTGGCATACAAGGTCACGCCGGAAAGCTTGGCCCGCTGGGCCTCGGCGGCGATCTGCGAGCCCCAGCTACATACTTGGCGGTCGTTCTGGCTCAGCGCTCTGGCCTGGGCGCCGAAGGCAGTCGTGACCAGCAGGCAGCCGGCCACCGTTGCTAGAAATACTCGCATGTTGCTGTCCTAAGCATCTGAAGAAGAACGGAGTTTGCCTTCGCTTCAGATGCCTGGGGGCCAGTACGTTTAGGGTCAAGTGGTGGCGATGCGCAGGCGATTTGCCAGTGTGGGGCGCAGGCTATACAGCGCAAGCCCGGCGACCCAGATCACCGAGGCGCCGTAGTTCAGCCTTTGGTACAGGCCGAACAACTGCCCGTCCTGCGCCGCTTTGGCCATCAGGGCGGCAGTGGCGATCGCAGTTACCACACAAGCCAGTGAAAAGACCCCCAGCGCGGGTGAGCCGGCCACGCGTTTCCCGGCCCATGCCCACAGCGCACTGGCCAGGGTCAACGAGAGAAACATCATCAAGCCGAAGAGGTTGTGCAGTTGCTGCGACAGGGAAGGTTGCGCAGGCGCACAACCCTGATCGCATGCAAACCAACCGGTGCCGGCGCTAGCGAGCCCATGCAGTAGTACCAGTGCAGCGCTGGCCAGGGCGAGCTTCGAGCCACGCCAGCGCCGCGCCAGGCCCCAGGCGAACAGGGTAAACAGCACCGCGAGGGGGAAGTTGTTGAGCAGGGGTGACCAGCGTTGGGTTGGGGCGCCCACTGCGCCCAACTGGCTCATGGCCTGCTGCAGATGGTCGTAGCCGGGGTAGGCTTGGGCGGTGAAGCAAACGCCAAGCAGCAGCCAGGACGGAATGATCAGCCCGCAGCAGAGCAGGCAGCGATCGAAGGTTTTCATCAGAGGTTTTCCTTCCATGGAGTGAGCAATCGATGCCTATAGAGTACCGGGATGTCTGCCGCCTGTCCTGGCTCCTTCGCGGTTAGGTCCGTTGCTGCGCTGCTAAATTCCGACGCCCTTTGGGCAGGGGGCATTGCGTCCATAAATACCGCGTCGGATGGATGTGATCGTACAACTGCTTGCGCTATCATGGCGGCTGTCTTTCAAGGTGAAAAACAGGGCATGACAGAGCAACAGGTACAGGCAAAGACCCGGCGCAAGCCGCGCAGTCTGGCCCAGGAACTGGTCACGGTGCTGACCGAGCGTATTCGTAGCGGCCAGCTCAAGCGTGGCGACAAGCTGCCGACCGAGTCGCAGATCATGGCCGAGGAGGGCGTGAGCCGCACCGTGGTGCGTGAGGCGATCTCGCGGCTGCAGGCGGCCGGGCAGGTCGAGACCCGCCATGGCATCGGCACCTTTGTGCTGGATACGCCTGCCACGGGCGGCTTCCGCATCGACCCGGCCACCGTGGTCACGCTGCGTGAGGTGCTGGCGGTACTGGAGCTGCGCATCGCCCTGGAGATCGAGTCGGCAGGCCTGGCGGCGCAACGGCGCAGCGAAGAAGAGCTGGCAGGTATGCGCGCGGCGCTGGACGAACTCAACGAGGGCGCCGCCCATGCCACGGATGCGGTGTCGGCGGACTTCCAGTTCCACCTGCGTATCGCCCAGGCCAGCGGCAACCATTACTTCGCCGACATCATCAACCACCTCGGTACCAGCATCATCCCGCGTACCCGGCTCAACTCGGCGCGTCTGGCGCATGATGACCAGGCCCACTACATGAGCCGGTTGATGCACGAGCACGAGGCGATCTACGAAGCCATCGCCCGAAGCGACAGTGAAGGGGCCAAGATGGCCATGCGCATGCACCTGAGCAACAGCCGGGAGCGGTTGCGTCAGGCGCATGCGGAAGCTGAAGCGCAAGGGGTTTGATAGCGCGGGTGGCTGTGCGGGCCCCATCGCCGGCAAGCCGGCTCCCACAGAGATTTGCGTCAGCTTTTAGCAGTTGAGCAAGACAGGTTCCCATATAATTTGCGCGGGGCCTGAGGGCAGCGCGGTACCTGTGGGGCCGGCTTGCCGGCGATAGGGCCGGTAAATCCAATGCAAGTGTCAAAAGAAAGCCCCGTAAGTACGGGGCTTTTTCTCGCATCAGGGCACTCAGAGCGCGCCGTCACTCCATTGCCCATTCACCAGGCGGCGCAGGCCCAGTGGGTTGTTGTCACGCAGTGCCTCGGGCAGTAGCGACTGCGGATAGTTCTGGTAGCACACCGGGCGCAGGAAGCGGTCGATGGCCAGGGTGCCGACGGACGTACCGCGGGCATCGGAGGTGGCTGGGTACGGCCCGCCGTGGACCATGGCATCGCACACTTCCACGCCCGTTGGGTAGCCATTGATCAGGATGCGGCCAACCTTTTCTTCCAGCAGCGGTACCAGCCAGGCAAATGCGTCGAAGTCTTCAGGCTCACCGATCAGCGTAGCGGTCAGCTGGCCACGCAAGCCGAGCAGGGCGGCGCGCAACTGCGCGGTGTCCTGGGCTTCAACGGCAACGGTGGTCGGGCCAAACACTTCTTCCTGCAGCAGCGGGTCGGCGTCTACCAGCAAGCGGGCGTCTGCCTTGAACAGCTGTGCACGCGCCTGGCTGCCTTCCTGAGGCTGGCCTGCCAGGTGTTCGATGCCGGCGTGGGCCTGCAGGTGCTCCAGGCCGCTCACGTAGCTGCGCAAGCCACCGGCATTGAGCAGGGTCTGGCCGGCTTGCTGGTCCAGGTGCTGGCCGAGGTCGGTGAGCAACTGGCTGAACGGTGGCGACTGCAGGCCGATGACCAGGCCCGGGTTGGTGCAGAACTGGCCAGCACCCAGGCACACGGAGCCGGCCAGCTCGCGGGCAATGGCGTCGCCACGTTTGGCCAGCGCGCCCGGGAGGATGATCACCGGGTTGATGCTCGACATTTCGGCGAATACCGGGATGGGTTGCGGGCGCTCTGCGGCCATGCGGCACAGTGCGTCCCCGCCCTTGAGCGAACCGGTGAAGCCGACCGCCTGGATGGCCGGGTGCTTGACCAGCCACTCACCCACGCCACCGCCAAACACCATGTTGAATACACCCTTGGGCATGCCGGTGCGTTCGGCAGCGCGAACGATGGCCGCCGCGACCAGGTCGGCAGTGGCCATGTGGCCGCTGTGTGCCTTGAACACCACCGGGCAGCCGGCGGCGAAGGCTGCAGCGGTATCACCGCCTGCGGTGGAGAAGGCCAGCGGGAAGTTGCTGGCGCCGAACACGGCGACCGGGCCGACGCCGATGCGCATCTGGCGCAGGTCCACGCGGGGCAGCGGCTGGCGTTCAGGCAGGGCCAGGTCAATGCGTGCACCAAGGTAGTCGCCACGGCGCAGCACCTGGGCGAACAGGCGCATCTGGCCGCTGGTGCGGCCTCGCTCACCTTGGATGCGCCCGGCGGGCAGGGCGGTTTCACGGCAGACTACGGCGACGAATGCGTCGTCCAGCTCGTCCAGTTCAGCAGCGATGGCGTCGAGGAACTCGGCACGACGTGCCGGGGCCAGCTGGCGGAATTCGGCAAAGGCCGCTGCCGCCGCTTGAGCCGCCTGGTCCACCTCGGCCTCGGTGGCTTGGGCGAAGCTGTAGGGCAGGGCCTCGCCCGTGGTGGCGTCCAGGCTCTGCAGGCGTTGCGCGCCAGCGGCGCTGCGCTGGCCGGCGATGAAGTTGTGGCCAAGAATCTCAGGCATGGTGTGCTCCTGTGTTTGGAAGGGTTGATCAGTAAAGGGCGCCTGACCTGTGCGAGCCGGCGTGCCGGTGATCACTGGCCAAGCCCGTGCCCTGCACCGTACAGCCTGCGTCGCCGGCAAGCCGGCTCCCCCAGGCGGGCGCGTGCCATTTGCATACCGGGCAAGGCCGAACCATCAGGTGATTGGCGCCGGGTTGAACAGGGTGATGTCGTTGTGCAGCCGGTGTTGTTCTGCCCAGGTCTGCTTGCGGCCACTGGCCACGTCCAGGTAGTAGTGGAACAACTCCCAGCCCAGTTCCTCGATGCTTGAACGGCCGCTGGCAATGCGCCCGGCGTCAATGTCGATCAGGTCCGGCCAGCGTTGGGCCAGTTCGGTGCGGGTGCACACCTTGACCACCGGCGCCATGGCCAGGCCGTAGGGGGTACCGCGACCCGTAGTGAATACGTGCAGGTTCATCCCGGCCGCCAACTGGAGCGTGCCGCAGACGAAGTCGCTGGCGGGCGTTGCGCAGAAGATCAGGCCTTTGCGGTTCACCCGCTCGCCTGGGCCGAGCACGCCCTGAATGGCGCCGCTGCCGGACTTGACGATCGAGCCCAGGGATTTTTCGACGATATTGGACAGGCCGCCTTTCTTGTTGCCTGGCGTCGTGTTGGCGCTGCGGTCGGCAGCACCTTGCTGCAGGTAACGGTCGTACCAGTCCATCTCGCGCACCAGTGCGTCGGCGACCGCCTGGTTTTCAGCGCGGGAGGTCAGCATGTAGATGGCGTCGCGCACTTCGGTAACTTCCGAGAACAGCACGGTGGCGCCGGCCCGCACCAGCAGGTCGGCGGCATAGCCCAGCGCCGGGTTGGCGGTGATGCCGGAGAATGCATCGCTGCCGCCGCACTGCATGCCGAGGATCAGCTCACTGGCTGGCACGGTCTGGCGGCGGCGCTTGTCGAGCTTTTGCAAGCGCGTCTCGGCCAGGCCCATGATCTGTTCGATCATTTCGCTAAAGCCAAGGCTGGCGTCCTGCAGGCGATACAGCCACGGCTCGCTGAGGTCCACTGAGGGGTCGTTGTCGTGCATCACCTGACCGGCCTGCAGCTTCTCGCAGCCCAGGCTGATGACCAGCGCTTCGCCACCCAGGTTGGGGTTGCGTGCCAGGTTGCGCACGGTGCGGATCGGGATGTAGGCATCACGGGCGTTGATCGCCACGCCGCAGCCATAGCTGTGGGTGAGGGCGACCACGTCATCGACATTGGGGTATTTGGGCAGCAATTCACTGCGGATGCGCTTGACCGCATGCTCCAGCACACCGGTCACACATTGCACGGTGGTGGTGATGCCCAGGATGTTGCGGGTGCCGACGGTGCCGTCAGCGTTGCGGTAGCCTTCGAAGGTGAAGCCATCCAGCGCAGGCAGAGGCGCCGGTAATGCATCGCAGCGCGGCAGGCTGTCCAGTTCAGGGGCGGACGGCATGGCCAGTTGGCTTTCCTGCACCCAACTGCCTTGGCGCAGGTCTTCCAGGGCGTAACCAATGATCTGCCCATAGCGCTTGACTGGCTCGCCTTTGGCGATCAGGACGGTGGCCACTTTGTGGCTCTGTGGGACGGCTTCTACAAGGGTCAGGCCATCGGGGAAGCGCGCGCCTTCACCCAAGCCACCGTCGTTGACCACTACCACGACGTTATCGTCGTCGTGCAGCCGGACGTAGCGGGGCGAGTCGGAATGTTCGATCAACTGCATGTTCGGGCCCTGTTCGTGATGTTCTCAGGCTTTGTACATCCGCCCGCACCGGCATTGCCGGGCGCGGGCGTGCTCACTCAGTGACGTGCGTCAGCCAGTTCGCCCGGGGCGGCAGGCTCAGCGTCTGGCTTTGCACCTTCACGCAACTCGATACGCTTGATCGGCCCGACGATGACCAGGTAGCTGAAGATCGCTACCAGGGCGTTGGCGCCAACATACACCAGCGCCCACTTGAACGAGCCGGTGGCGCTGATGATGTAGCCAATGACGATCGGGGTGGTGATCGACGCAATGTTGCCGAAGGTGTTGAACAGGCCGCCGGATAGCCCAGCGATCTGCTTGGGCGAGGTATCGGCGACCACGGCCCAGCCCAGTGCGCCGATGCCTTTGCCGAAGAAGGCCAGGGTCATGAAGCCGACCACCATCCATTCCGCTTCGACATAGTTGCAGAAGACCATGGTGGTCGACAGCAGCAGGCCACAGACGATCGGCAGCTTGCGCGAGAAGGTCAGTGAGTTGCCGCGGCGCAGCAGCCAGTCAGACAGCACACCACCGAGCACGCCGCCGATGAAGCCACAGATTGCCGGCAGCGAGGCGATGATGCCCGCCTTGAGGATGGTCATGCCACGCTCCTGCACCAGGTACACCGGGAACCAGGTCAGGAAGAAGTAGGTGATGGCATTGATGCAGTACTGGCCCAGGTACACACCCAGCAGCATGCGGCTGGTCAGCAATTGCTTGATGTAGCCCCATTTCGGGCCGTCGTTGCCACGCTTCTGGTCCATGTCCACCAGGCCACCGTTCTGCTCGATGTGCTCGAGTTCTTGCGGGCTGATGCGCGGGTGTTGGCGGGGGTTGTAGATGGTTTTCAGCCAAACGGCGGAGAACACGATGCCCAGTGCACCCATCACCACGAACACGTGTTCCCAGCCGAAGCTGAACACGATCCAGCCCATGATCGGGGCGAACAGCGCGGTGGCGAAGTATTGCGCTGAGTTGAAGATCGCCGAAGCCGTGCCGCGTTCTGCGGTGGGGAACCAGGCGGCGACGATACGGGCGTTGCCCGGGAACGACGGCGCTTCGGCGAAGCCGACCAGAAAGCGCAGGGTGAAGAGGGTGACCACTGCCCAGGCGACCGGCAGGCCACCGACAAAACCCTGCAACAGGGTGAACAGTGACCAGGTGAAGATGCTGAAGGCATAGACATTCTTGGAACCAAAGCGGTCCAGCAACCAGCCACCAGGAATCTGGCCGGCAACGTAAGCCCATCCGAAGGCGGAGAAGATATAACCAAGGGTTACGGCGTCAATGCCGAGGTCTTTCTGCAGGCTGGAGCCTGCAATGGCGATGGTGGCTCGGTCGGCATAGTTGATCGTGGTCACCAGAAACAGCATGAACAGGATCAGGTAGCGCACATGCGTCTTTTTAGTCGCTTGCATGCTGGCAATACTCCCACTAGTTATTTTTGTGCGGGCTCACAAGTTTTAGTCGGAGTGGGGGTAGCCCACTCCGGGTGCGGCATTGGCAGGCCGCGGGGTGCGCTTATTGCGGACCCATCTTGTCCATCAGAGCTGCGAGCATTTCGTATTCTTCAGCGGTCAGGTCGGTCAGCGGCGTGCGCACCGGGCCTGCGTCGTAACCGGCGATCTTCGCGCCTGCCTTGACGATGCTCACGGCATAGCCAGCCTTGCGGTTGCGGATGTCCAGGTACGGCAGGAAGAAGTCGTCGATCAGCTTGCCAACGGTGGCGTGATCGTCGCGGGCGATGGCGTGGTAGAAGTCCATCGCGGTCTTCGGGATGAAGTTGAACACCGCCGAGGAGTACACCGGCACGCCCAGGGCTTTGTAAGCGGCAGCATACACCTCGGCGGTCGGCAGGCCACCCAGGTAGCTGAAACGGTCACCCAGGCGACGACGGATCGACACCATCAGTTCGATGTCACCCAGGCCGTCCTTGTAGCCGATCAGGTTCGGGCAGCGTTCGGCAAGCTTTTCCAGCAGGTCGGCGTTCAGGCGGCAGACGTTGCGGTTGTACACCACCACGCCGATGTTGACCGACTTGCACACCGCTTCGACGTGGGCAGCGACGCCGTCCTGGCTGGCTTCGGTCAGGTAGTGCGGCAGCAGCAGCAAGCCCTTGGCACCCAAGCGCTCGGCTTCCTGTGCATACTCGATGGCCTGGCGAGTGGAGCCACCGACGCCGGCGAGGATCGGTACAGACGTGGCGCAGGTATCGACGGCAGTCTTGATCACCTGGCTGTACTCGCTGGCGGCCAGGGAGAAGAACTCACCGGTGCCACCGGCGGCGAACAGGGCACTGGCGCCGTACGGGGCAAGCCACTCCAGGCGCTTGATGTAACCCGCCTGGTTGAAGTCGCCCTGGGCATTGAAATCGGTGACCGGGAAAGACAGCAGGCCGTGGGAGAGGATGGATTTCAGTTCTTGTGGAGTCATTGTTATTGGCATCCTGTGGCGCTTGGGTGAAGGGTGTTGTTTTGCGTTGGAGGTAAGTTATCGTACAACCTCTGCGATGACTAGTCCCTCTCAAGAAAATTTTTGCGAGCATGGGGCCGGATGGATGGGGGTTATAGATCGACTGAGGGCCGTGTGGCGCCTTGCGACTCCCGCCACGGGGGCTGCACTGGAGCTGAGGGCGCAGAGCATCTGACGACTCTCTAAGCAGTCATCGTATCTCTAGGTTGGCGGGGTAAAAAGGATCGCGGAGACAGGCGCAAGCCCGCCGCCCGCAGCCACGGGAAGTGTTCTGGGACCAGCAGAGGGTGACCGGGGAAGCGGGGGCGACCTTGCGCCGCCCCGCGATCAAAACTAACGAAGCTGAGGGTCAGGCGGCCTGTTGGCGCTTGTTCTGGGATTTGCGCACCTGTGCGCGGCAGGCCTCGCCGAAGGCGCGGAAGATCTTGATCGAATCAGGATTCTTCGCCGCTTGCCACTCCGGGTGCCACTGGACGGCAAACAGGAAGGGCGAAATGCTCGGACCGTGAATCGCTTCGACCAGGCCATCTTCGGCATGGGCGATCGGCTCGATGCCGGTACCCAGGTTACGCAGGCCTTGGCCGTGCAGCGAGTTGACGCGGATCTCGTCGGTGCCAAGGGCGTCGTGCAGCCAGCTGCCAGCCTTGATCTTCACACCGTGCACCTGAGCGTATTGCACCTCGACCGGGTCTTCCGGGTTTTCCCGGTGGTCGTTGAAGCCGGGTTCGGCGTAAACCTTCTGGTAAATGTCGCCGCCCAGGGCGACGTTGATTTCCTGCATGCCGCGGCAGATACCGAAGATGGGCAGGCCACGCTTGAGCGCTGCCTTGACCAGCGGAATATCGAACAGGTCGCGGTTGACGTCCTGGCCTTTGCCTGGGGTCTGGTTTTCCTGGCCATACAGGCTCGGCTCGATGTTGCTGCCGGCACCGGTCAGGTAGACGCCGTCGGCCATGTCCAGATAGGTCTCCAGGTCATCGACGCCACAGCAGGTGGGCACCAACACCGGGACGCAATCGGCGAAATCGACCAGCGGGGTGATGTATTTGTGGGTCATGACCTGGTAGTCATGGCCTTTGCGCTCTTGGCTGCCCATGGTCATCAGGACGACGGGTTTGCGCAGGGAAGGTTGCTTGTTGCCAATGTTGCTGTTGGACATATGTCACCTTATGACAGGTTCGACCTGCCGTTGTTGTGCAGGTGCACGGCGCGGGGCCTCGTGTGCTACCTGAAGCCCCGAGCACTGCCGGCTCGTCAGAGGCGACGATGCCGGTCGGGGCTTGTAGATAGCTTGCCAGAGCCGTTCGATATGTCAAACGACTGAAATGGGCTAAAGCGCCTGAATTCGGGGGCTGAAAGCCTTGCGAGCCTCAGGCGGCAAGGGTTTGACAGGGGGTTAGGTCAATTATATTTAACGACGCAGTTGGGTCATTGCAGCCGTGCAATAAAGGGGCTTTGTGCCGTGTTTGCTGGCCTTATCGCCGGCAAGCCGACTCCAACAGGTAGGGCGCTGATCTTGAAAGCGCTCATTTCCACAGTGGGGGCCGGCTTGCCGGCGAAAGGGCCTGTGGCCTCAATGAAGGATCTGTGCCAGAAAACTGTTGGCCCGTGCCGTGCGCGGCTGATTGAAGAACACCTGCGGCGGGCTGTCTTCGATGATCTGCCCCCCTTCAAGGAACAGCACCCGCTCGGCAACCTGCCTGGCAAAGCCCATTTCATGGGTGACACAGAGCATGGTCATGCCGGTACCCGCCAGTTGTACCAGCACATCCAGCACTTCAGCGACCATTTCCGGGTCCAGCGCCGAGGTTGGCTCGTCGAACAGCATGATCCGCGGTTTCATGCACAAGGCGCGGGCGATGGCCACTCGTTGCTGCTGGCCGCCGGACAGTTGGCTGGGGTATTTGTGTGCCTGGTTTTCGATGCCGACCTTGCGCAGATACATCCGTGCACGCTCCTCGGCGTCTTTGCGGGACAGGCCGCGCACGCTGGTGGGGGCCAGCAGGCAGTTGTCGAGCACGCTCATGTGCGCAAACAGGTTGAAGTGCTGGAACACCATGCCGATGTCGCTGCGTACCTGGGCGGCCTGGCGCGTGTTGGCGGCCAGATCGGTGCCGGCTACCTGGATGCTGCCTTGTTCGGCAATCTCCAGGCGGTTGATGCACCGGATCAAGGTGGACTTGCCGGAGCCGGAGGGGCCGCACAGCACGATGCGCTCACCTTCGCGCACCTGCAGGTCGATGTCGCGCAGCACATGGAACGCGCCATAGTGCTTGTTCAGGCCCTCTATGCGGATCAGCACCGGGCGTGGGTCGTGTTCTGGGGCAAGGCTGGCAACGCTCAAAGGGGCGGTCATGTTGTTGTTCTCCCGCGTGGTGTCAGTCGAAACGTGCCGCGCTGTAAGGCGCAGGGTCGGTGAAAGGGCGCTCGCCGGTGAGCAGTTCAGCCACCAAGCGGCCAGTGACAGGTCCCAGCGTCAGGCCGTGGTGGGCGTGGCCGAAGTTGAACCACAGGCCCTTGTGCCGCGGCGCCGGGCCGATCACCGGGCGCATGTCCGGCAGGCAGGGCCGACGGCCCAGCCACGGGGTGTCATCCAGGCGCTCACCCAGTGCCGGGAACAGCGCGCGCGCGAGCGCTTCGCAGCGCTTGAGCTGAATTTCGTTTCCTGGGGCGCTGCTGGCAGCGAACTCGATGCCGGTGGTCAGGCGTATGCCGGCGGCCATCGGCGCCAGCACGTAGCCGCCCTGGGTGTCGCAGATCGCGTGCTGCAACTGCGCGCCGTTACGGGTGCCGTAGTGCATGTGGTAGCCGCGCTTGATACCCAGCGGGATCGTATAGCCCAGGCGCTCATAAAGGTCTGCCGACTGTGGCCCAAGGCACGCCACCACTTCGTCGGCCGTGACCGGCCCACGCTGGCTTTCGACCCGCCATTGGCTGCCGACCTGGCGCAGGCTGCGCGCATCGCCATGCAGGAACTGCCCGCCGCGCTGGACGAATAGCGCAGCATAACCACGGGTGAGGGCGCCGGGGTTGTTCACGGTCTTGGGGTCGAGCCAATGGATGCCGCCAACGACGGCGCTGTCGAGCTGGTGCTCGCGTGCCTGCAGTTGATCACGTTCAAGCAGTTCATAATGCAGGCCGTAGCGTGCAAGGCCCTTGACCTCGGCCTTGGCCTGCTGAAACAGTGCCGGGTCGCGGTACACCTCGATCCAGCCCTTGGCCTGAACCAGGCTTTCGAGCCCCGCGGCGGCAATCAGGGCGTCATGTTCTTCGACGCAGCGTTGGACCAGCGGCAGCATGTCGGCTGCGGCCTCGGCCAGTCGCCCCGGTGCCGACTGCCGCCAATAGCGCAGCAACCAGGGCGCGGCCTTGGGCAGGTGCAGCAGGCTGTAGCGCACGTCTGGCTGGCGGTTCAGGCCATAGCGCAGCAGGGCTGCGAATTGGCGGGGGAAGGCATAGGGGATGACGCTGGAGCGTTCGATCAGCCCGGCGTTGCCATGGCTGGTGCCGCATCCGGGTTCATCGCGGTCGATCAGGATCACCTGGCGCCCGCGGGCCTGCAGATGCAGCGCGGTGCTGACGCCGACGATACCGGCGCCCAAGACAAGGGTCTGGCAATGCATGAGTGTATCCTTCGGTCAATTCAGGTGGCGGCCCAGGCGGGCCTCCAGGTGTTTGAGCAGGCGCCGCACCAGTTCGACGATCACCAGATAGAGGACGGCGGCCCACAGGTAGATCTGGAAGTCGAAGCTGCGCGAAAACGCCAATTTGGTCACGCCCATCAGGTCGTAGATAGTCACCAGCGAGGCGATGGCGCTGGCCTTGATCATCAGAATCAGTTCGTTGCCTAGCGGGCCGATGGCCACCAGCAATGATTGCGGCAAGATGACCTTGAAGAAGGTGGTGGAGCGTTTGAGGTTCAAAGCCCTGGCCGCTTCGTACTGCCCCGGGGCCACTGCCATCAGGCTGCCGCGGAAGATTTCGGCCTGGTAGGCGGCAGTGTTCAGGGTGAAGGCCAGCAGGGTGCAGAACCAGGCTTCGCGGAAGAACCACCAGAGGCCAAGGTCCTGCCAGAAGCCCTTCAGCGAACCAAGCCCGTAGTACAGCAGAAACAGCTGGGCCAGCAGGGGGGAGCCACGGAAGAAATAGATGTAGCCGGCCGCCAGGCGTTGCAGCAGCAGTTTGCGCGACATCCGGGCCAGGGCCAGCAGCAGGCCGAGCACGGCGCCGAGGGTAAAGGAAATCGCCACCAGTTTGGCCGTTACCAGCAGCCCGTCGATGAACCGTGGGCCGTAGCGCTCCAGCAGGTCAGGGTCCAGTACCAGGCTCAGCCATTGTTCGGTATTCATGCGCGTGCTCCTTGCAGGTGGCGGTTGCTGCGCCGTTCGATGTAGGCGAATACCCGTCCCGACAGCGCCGAGAACAGCAGGTAACCCAGGCAGGCGACCCCGTAGAAGAACATCGGTTCTTTGGTCACGCTGACCGCAAGGTTGGTCTGGCGCATCAGGTCGACCAGCGAGATGGTCGAGACCAGCGAGGTGTCCTTGAGCAACGACAGCCAGTTGTTGGAGAGCCCCGGCAGGGCGATACGCGTCAGTTGTGGCAGTACCACCTTGAAGAATGCGGTGCGCTTGCCCAGGCCCAGGGCCGCACAGGCTTCAAGCTGGCCTTTGGGCAGGGTCTTGAAAGCGGCCAGCCAGATTTCGCTGGAAAAGGCGGCGAACACCAGGCTGAAAGCGATCATCGCTGCCAGGAAGGTATTGATCAGGAACTCACCTTGATAGCCCATGGCGGCCAGCAGTTGTTGGGCGGCGATCTGGCAACCGTAATAGATGATCAGCAGGGTCAGCAGTTCGGGCAGGCCGCGGAACACGGTGGAGAACGTGGTGGACCAGGCGCGCACCAGGCGCTTGGGTGAGCGCGCCGCCAGGGCTACGGCAAGCCCCAGAGGCAAGCCGATGGGCAGGCAGGCGAGGGCCAGTGACACGGTCACCAGAGCGCCGGCCAGCAGCGCCTGGCCCCAGCCACCACTGGCGAAGGACAGCAAGGACAATTGTTCGAGCATGGCATATCCCTTGTGTTGACTGGCCAGGCCCCATCGCCGGCAAGCCGGCTCCCACCGATACCTCATCGCCCTTGAGGCCGGTGGCAAGCCCGCCCCACCGATACCTGACAGCCTTGGAGGACGGTGGTAAGCCGGGCGCCACTGATGGGCCACAGCCTCGAAATCTGTAGGAGCCGGCTTGCCGGCGATGGGGCCCTGACAGTCAGTTGTAGATATCGAAGTCGAAGTACTTGCTGGCGATTTTCTGGTAGGTACCGTTGGCGACGATTTGCGCCAATGCCTTATTCAGGCGCTGGCGCAGTGCTTCATCGTCCTTGCGCACGGCGATGGCGGCATCGGCCTTGGTCCCGGCTACGTCACCCAACACCTTGCAGCAATCCTGACCGTTCTTGTTCATCCACTCATGCAGCGGAAACTTGTCGGCGATCACCCCGTCCAGACGGCCGGCGGCGAGGTCGGCATTGGCCTCGTCCAGGGTGGGGTAGAGCTTCACGTCAGCCCCCGCCTTGCCATACACATCTTCGGCGTAGATCGCCTGGGTCGAGGACGACTGGGCGCCCACGGTGTAGCCTTCGAAGGTGGTCTGCGCATCACTGATCTTGCTGTCCTTGGCCACGGCAACGGTCAGCGGGGTACGGTAGTAGTGGTCGGTGAAGGCGATTTTCTTGCGCCGCTCCTGGGTATCGATCATCGAGGCCACCACCGCATCGTACTTGCGTGCCATCAAGGCCGGAATGATGCCTTCCCAGTCCTGAGCCACCAGGGTGCATTCGACTTTCATCTGCTCGCACAGGGCGTGGGTGATGTCGATGTCGAAACCATGCAATTGGTTGTCGGCATCCACATAGTTGAAGGGCGGGTAGGCCCCCTCGGTGGCGAAGCGCAGGGTTTCGGCGCTGGCGTTAGCCGCCAGCAGCAGGGCACATGCACCCACCATAGCCATGGTCTTGTTCATCTCGCACCTCTTGCACTCTTGCTATTGTTGTTTTCCCGTCGTGTAGCCGACGAATTCGTTATGTAGAGCGGCAGTCGCTTCCAAGCGTTTTTCAACATCAGGCCCGAGCTTCTTGCAGACCTCGTTGACCATGAGGTGCACCCACGACAGCATGGCCGAGGTGGACTCCCAGAACAGGTTGAATTCGGTGGGGATGCGGAAGACCTCGTCGGCATTGGCGTCGGCCCAGTCGCAGAAGGTGTCGGTCACCAGCGTGACCGGTATGCCCGCCTGGCGGGCCTTCTGGCACAACAACAGGGCATGGCGGGAATAGCGGCGCGCCTCGAACACCACCAACGCGCTGTTTTCCGGGCGCCCGAGCAGCACCTCGCCAAAGTGCCCGGCGCTGCCGTCGACCACCTGAACGCCGTCGCGCAGGTAGTGCAGCAGGTGGGCCATGCACTGGGCCACACCACGCTCGGTCTGGAAACCGGCAATGAATACCCGCGGCCTGTCTGCCAAGCGCTGCGCGGCTGTGTGCCAGGGTTCGCTGCGGCTGTATTCATGCACCCGTACCAGCGCGGCAATTTCCAGTTCAAGGCTGCCTGCGCGGGTGTTGTCGTCGTGCTGCTGGCGGTATTCCTGCAGGCGGTCGCCCACCAGCCATGGGCCGTCACCCAGGTCGCTCTGAAGGTCTTGCTTGAGCGCCTTGAGATGGGCATAACCGAGGGAGCGGCAGAAACGCCCGACACTGGATTCGCTGACGCCGAGCTTGGCGGCAATGCTGGCCGAGGTCTGGAACGGCAGCTCATGGAGATTGGCGAGCATGTAGCTGGCGATCTTGTGGCCAGAAGCAGTCGCGGCTTGCAGGCTGTGTTCCAGGCGTTGTCTGATCGGTTGGCTCATGCTGTTGCTCCCGGCGAGGCGTGAGCAGAAGATGAATGTTTTCTGTCACGCCGTCAATATTTGACAGATAGCTGTCACATGCCGGAAAGTTTTTGTCGCTGCCCACGCTGTCGCCATTCCAATTCCAAGAAAGGAGCTTCAGATGTCTGCACCTTCCACCCACCCCGCCGTGCGCATGCCATTCGCCGAACTGCAGGGGTTGTTGCAAGCGATCTTCCAGCGTCACGGCTGCAGTGCGGCGGTGGCCGACGTCCTCGCCCACAATTGCGCCAGCGCACAGCGCGATGGTGCCCACAGTCATGGGGTGTTTCGTGTGCCTGGCTATGTCTCGACCCTGGCCAGCGGTTGGGTGAATGGCGGTGCAATACCCCAGGTGGTCGACGTCGCGGCCGGTTTCGTTCGGGTCGACGCTGGCGGTGGCTTTGCCCAGCCGGCCCTGGCCGCGGCGCGTGCACTGCTGGTCGAAAAGGCCCGCAGCGCCGGTATCGCGGTACTGGCGATTCACAACTCACACCATTTCGCAGCGTTGTGGCCCGATGTGGAGCCGTTTGCCGATGAGGGGCTGGTGGCACTGAGCGTGGTCAACAGCATGACCTGTGTGGTGCCACACGGTGCCCACAAGCCGTTGTTCGGCACCAACCCGATTGCCTTTGCCGCGCCGTGCGCGGGGCATGACCCTATCGTCTTTGACATGGCCACCAGCGCCATGGCCCACGGGGACGTGCAGATCGCTGCGCGGGCCGGCCAACCGTTGCCGGAGGGCATGGGCGTGGACGCCGACGGCCAGCCGACCACCGACCCCACGGCCATTCTGCAAGGCGGTGCGCTGCTGCCCTTCGGCGGGCACAAGGGCTCTGCATTGTCGATGATGGTCGAGCTACTGGCGGCGGCGCTGACTGGGGGGCATTTCTCTTGGGAATTCGACTGGGCGAGCCACCCTGGGGCGAAAACACCGTGGACCGGGCAGTTGATCATCGTCATCGACCCGAGCAAGGCCGAAGGCGAGCGGTTTGCGCAACGCAGCCGGGCGTTGGTCGAGCAGATGCAGGCCGTGGGGGTGTCGCGCATGCCGGGCGAGCGGCGCTACCGAGAGCGGGAAATTGCCCAGCGTGAAGGGGTGGCGGTGACTGAGCGTGAGCTGCAGGCGCTCAAGACGCTGGCGGGCTGACATGCCGCAAATGAGCGCTGTGCAATCTTGCATAGACAACCTTGCACAATAGGTGATGTTCCTGCCCGCCGACTCCGGGTATCCTCACCTGAGCCTTTCCGAACTGTCCTGATCCAAGGAGCTGCACGCTGTGTTCAAACATGTCGATGCCTATGCCGGCGACCCGATCCTCTCGTTGATGGAAACCTTCAAGGCCGACCCGCGCGCCGACAAGGTCAACCTGAGTATCGGCCTTTATTACGATGAGGCCGGCGTGGTGCCGCAGCTCGAAGCAGTGGATGCCGTTGAAAAACGCATCGCCGGCGTGGCCCACGAGGCCTCGCTGTACCTGCCGATGGAAGGCCTGGCCAGTTACCGCCAGGCGATCCAGGCGCTGCTGTTCGGTGCCGACCACCCAGCCGTGACCGGCAAGCGCGTGGCGACCGTGCAGACTGTCGGCGGCTCCGGCGCGCTCAAGGTCGGCGCCGATTTCCTCAAGCGTTACTTCCCGGCCTCCGAAGTCTGGGTCAGCAACCCGACCTGGGACAACCACCGCGCCATCTTCGAAGGTGCAGGGTTCAAGGTGCACAGCTATCCGTACTTCGACCAGGCCAGCCGTGGCGTGGACTTCGATGGCATGCTGGCGACTTTGCAGACATTGCCTGGCAACAGTGTCGTGCTGCTGCATCCGTGCTGCCATAACCCCACCGGTGCCGATCTTACCCAGAACCAGTGGCAGCAAGTGGTGGAAGTGGTCAAGGCGCGCCAGTTGATCCCGTTCCTCGACATCGCCTACCAGGGCTTCGGCGAGGGGCTGGTGGAAGACGCGTACGCCATCCGCGAAATGGCCCGGGCCGGCGTACCTTGCCTGGTCAGCAACTCGTTCTCGAAGATCTTCTCGCTGTACGGTGAGCGGGTAGGGGGCCTGTCGGTCGTCTGCGACGATGAAGACACCACCCAAAGCGTGCTTGGCCAGCTCAAAGCAACTGTACGGCGCAACTACTCCAGCCCGCCCAACTTCGGCGCTCAGCTGGTGGCCGGCGTGCTTGGCGATGCTGCGCTGAATGCGCAGTGGGCCGCTGAAGTCGAGGTGATGCGCAAGCGTATCCTCGATATGCGCCAGGCCCTGGTCGATGCGCTGGCCGTGCTGCTGCCAGGCCAGGACTTCCAGTTCTTCCTGCGCCAACGTGGCATGTTCAGCTACACCGGTTTCAGCGTCGAGCAGGTCCGTCGCCTGCGGGACGAGTTCGGGGTGTACCTGATCGACAGCGGCCGGGTGTGCATGTCCGGCCTGCGCCCTGCCAACCTGCAACGGGTGGCCGAAGCGTTCGCTGCCGTTCAGCAGTAACACTGCGCCATACCGCTCCTGCAAGGCCTCGCGAGCGCCCGCAGGAGCGGCCTTGTGGCGCGACAGCGCCCCAAGGTGACCTCATAGTGCAACCCGCTTGTAAAGACAAGTGCAACCGTCCCTCGGGCGGGGCTTCGCATCCGCACGGTTTCAGTGCACAATCGCGCCCCTCTTTTCTGGTTGGGGTGTGCGAGGCCTCTGTTTCGCCATTCCCAGCCCTGTTGCAGTCTTGCGAGTGGAGTTGCACCCGGAATGAACGAGCAGGCCCCAAGCGTTGATCAACGCTTCGAATCGACCCCGGCTGCCCTTGGCAGCTGGTCCCGTCATGACACTACCTGGATGCTGGGGCTGTTTGGCACCGCCATCGGCGCAGGCACCTTGTTCCTGCCGATCAATGCGGGCCTCGGTGGTTTCTGGCCGCTGCTGATTCTCGCCGCACTGGCCTTCCCGATGACCTATTTCGCCCACCGCGGCCTGACCCGGTTCGTACTGTCCGGGCGCGGTGACGGTGACATCACGGACGTGGTGCAAGAGCATTTCGGCATCAAGGCCGGTGCATTGATCACCGTGCTGTACTTTTTCGCCATCTTCCCGATCCTGCTCATCTACAGCGTGGCGCTGACCAACACCGTCGCCAGCTTCATGGAGCACCAGTTGCACATGACCCCGCCGCCGCGGGCGTTGTTGTCGTTCGTGCTGATCCTCGGTCTTCTGGCCATCGTACGCTGCGGTGAGCAGGCCACGGTGAAAGTCATGAGCCTGCTGGTGTACCCGTTCATCGTCGCCCTGGCGCTGCTGGGCCTTTACCTGGTTCCGCACTGGACCGGGGGGATCCTCGACAGCGCTTCTCAGTTGCCATCGGGCTCGGCTTTCCTGCACACCGTGTGGCTGGCGATCCCGGTGATGGTGTTCTCGTTCAACCACTCGCCGATCATCTCGGCCTTTGCCGTGGACCAGAAACGCCGGTATGGCGACCACGCTGACGAGCGCAGCGGCCAGATCCTGGCCCGCGCACACCTGCTGATGGTGGCCATGGTGCTGTTCTTCGTGTTCAGCTGCGTACTGACCCTCGACAGCGCTCAATTGGCTGAAGCCAAGGCGCAGAACCTGTCGATCCTGTCTTACCTGGCCAACCACTTCAGTAACCCGACGATCGCTTTCGCCGCGCCGCTGATCGCCTTCGTCGCCATCGCCAAGTCGTTCCTGGGGCACTACATCGGTGCCAGCGAGGGCCTGAAGGGTATCATCGCCAAGACCGGCTCACGCCCGGGCGCCAAGGCGCTGGACCGGGTGGTCGCCGCGCTGATGCTGGTGGTGTGCTGGATCGTCGCCACCCTGAACCCGAGCATTCTGGGCATGATCGAGTCGCTGGGTGGCCCGATCATCGCCGTGTTGCTGTTCCTGATGCCGATGTACGCGATCCGCCGCGTGCCTTCGATGCGCAAGTACAGTGGCGCGCTGTCCAACGTCTTCGTTGTGGTGGTTGGCCTGGTCGCGCTGACGTCTGTGGTGTACGGCCTGCTGGGCTGACCCGTCCTTCGCGCTGATCCATGTCCGGGCTGCCTGGTGCAACCCGGACATTTTTTTGTCCACAAAAACTGTCAGGCAATAGAACAATTTCATTAAACCCCATAGGCACCCGGGCGCCTTCATGCTTAACTCAGTGTCCTTTTCAAACCCCGCATAAGGATTTCGTCCATGGCTCAAGTGACTCTCAAAGGCAACCCGGTTCAGGTCAACGGCGAGCTGCCGCAGGCCGGCGCCCAGGCTCCCGCCTTTTCCTTGGTAGGTGAAGGCCTGGCCGACAAGTCGCTGAAGGACTTCGCCGGCAAGCGCAAGGTGCTGAACATCTTCCCAAGCGTCGACACCCCGACCTGCGCCTCCTCGGTGCGCAAGTTCAACGCCCAGGCCAACGATGTGGCCAACACCGTGGTGCTGTGCATCTCCGCGGACCTGCCGTTCGCCCAAGCGCGCTTCTGCGGCGCTGAAGGCCTGGAGAACGTGAAGAACCTGTCGACCCTGCGTGGTCGCGAGTTCCTCGAAAACTACGGTGTGGCCATCGCTGACGGCCCGCTGGCTGGCCTGGCTGCGCGTGCCGTGGTGGTGCTGGACGAAAACGACAAGGTGCTGCACAGCGAGCTGGTTGGCGAAATCGCTGACGAGCCGAACTACGACGCGGCCCTGGCGGTATTGAAGTAAGGAGGGTGCAGGGCTGATGCCAGTCAGCGGGGCTTGTCAGGGCTGCTGACGCAGCCCATCGCAGGCCAGGCAGCTCCCACAAGTACGGCGCAGACTTCGAGAACGGAGAGGTCAAGGTGGCAGCCGGCTTGCCGGCGATGGGCCGCAAAGCGGACCCAGATCGCTGCCTGGCATTGAGCCTGGGGCAGGCCATGTTCCCGGCTCCGGCTGCGGAACTCTCCAGCGCCTTGCCTCTCCAAGCAACACCCTGTAACGGCCCGGAACACACTCCGGGCCGTTTTCATTTAAAGTTCAAACTCTTGGCAACGTCAGGCAAAGGTAAACCTCTGGTAAAGGGCCTTTGCTAAAAGAGTGCCAGTGCTTATCGTTCACCTTCCCCAGTCGTCATTCCGAACAAGGTTCGTTCAACCCATGCAAGTTTCCGTCTCCCGATCCCCTCGTCGCTGGCTGGTTGGCCTGCTGATCCTGCTGCTGGTGGCCTTGCTGGCCTGGTGGTTGTGGCCCGCTGCAACGCCTGGCCAACATGAACCGGGCGGCGGGCGGCCGGGCAAAGGGATGGGCATCGGCATGGGGCGCCCCGGTTTCGGGGGCTCCACAGAGGCAGTGCCCGTGCGCGTGGAACCTGCACGGCTGGGCGACTTCCCGCTCTACTACAAGGCGCTTGGCACGGTCACCGCCACCAACACTGTCAACGTACGTAGCCGCGTTGCCGGTGAGCTGGTGAAAATCCACTTCAAGGAGGGCCAGCAGGTCAAGGCTGGCGACTTGCTCGCCGAGATCGACCCGCGTTCCTACCGCATCGCGCTGCAGCAGGCCGAAGGTACGCTGGCGCAAAACCAGGCACAGCTCAAGAACGCCCAGGTCGACCTGGCGCGGTATAAAGGCCTGTATGCCGAGGACAGCATCGCCAAGCAGACACTCGATACGGCCCAAGCCCAGGTGGCGCAGTTCCAGGGGCTTGTCAAAACCAACCAGGCTCAGGTCAACGATGCCCGCCTGAACCTCGAATTCACCCGGATCCGCGCGCCGATCAGTGGCCGGGTGGGGCTGCGTCAGCTCGACCTGGGCAACCTGGTGGCGGCCAATGACACCACCGCACTGGTGGTCATCACCCAGACCGAACCGATCAGCGTCGCGTTCACCTTGCCGGAAACCGAGCTGACCACGGTTCTGGAGCGCTATCGCAGCGGTGCAAGCCTGCCGGTCGAGGCCTGGGACCGTGGCGACAGCAAACTGCAGTCCACGGGTGTGCTGGCCAGCATCGACAACCAGATAGACATCACCACCGGTACCCTGAAGTTCAAAGGCCGCTTCGAGAACAAGGACATGGCGCTGTTCCCCAACCAGTTCGTCAACGTGCGCCTGTTGGCCGACACCCTCAAGCAGGTCGTCATGGCCCCGGCGGCGGCCATCCAGTTCGGCAACGACGGCACCTTCGCCTATGTCGTCACTGCCGACAACACGGTGAATGTGCGCAAGCTCAAGGTTGGCCCCAGTGACGGTGAAAACAGTGTCATCCTCGAAGGCCTGAAGGCGGGTGACCGCCTGGTGCTCGAGGGCACCGACCGTCTGCGCGAGGGCTCCAAGGTCGACGTGGTTGAGGACAGCTCGCAGGTACCAGCCACGCCCGGCCAGCACCTGCAGGGGCAGGACGGCAAAGGCTCGGCCCAGACCAGCGAAGCGGCAGGCAAGGCGGGCGCATGAACCTGTCGCGCCTGTTCATCCTTCGCCCGGTCGCCACCACGCTGAGCATGCTGGCCATCGTGCTGGCCGGCCTGATCGCGTACACGCTGCTGCCGGTTTCGGCCTTGCCGCAGGTCGATTACCCGACCATCCGGGTCATGACCCTGTATCCGGGCGCCAGCCCGCAGGTGATGACCAGTGCCGTCACCGCGCCGCTCGAGCGCCAGTTCGGCCAGATGCCGGGCCTGACCCAGATGGCATCGACCAGTTCTGGCGGTGCCTCGGTGCTGACCCTGCGCTTCAGCCTGGACATGAACATGGACGTCGCCGAGCAACAGGTACAGGCTGCGATCAACGCCGCCAGCAACCTGTTGCCCAGCGACCTGCCGGCCCCTCCGGTGTACAACAAGGTCAACCCTGCCGATACTCCGGTGTTGACCCTGGCCATTTCCAGCAAGACCATGCCGTTGCCCAAGCTCAACGACCTGGTCGATACCCGTGTAGCGCAGAAGCTGGCGCAGATCAGCGGCGTGGGCATGGTCAGCATCGCCGGTGGCCAGCGCCAGGCCGTGCGCATCAAGGTCAACGTCGATGCGTTGGCCGCCAATGGCCTGAACCTTGAAGACGTGCGTACCCTGGTCGGTGCCTCCAACGTCAATCAGCCCAAAGGCAACTTCGATGGCCCGACCCGGGTGTCGATGCTCGATGCCAATGACCAGCTGCGCTCCCCCGAGGAGTACGCCAACCTGATCCTGGCGTACAACAACGGTGCGCCGCTGCGCCTCAAGGACGTCGCCGAAATCGTCGACGGGGCTGAGAACGAACGCCTCGCAGCATGGGCCAACCAGAGCCAGGCGGTACTGCTGAACATCCAGCGCCAGCCCGGTGCGAATGTCATCGAGGTGGTCGATCGCATCAAGGACCTGCTGCCGTCGATCACCGACAACCTGCCAGCCGGCCTCGAGGTGGCGGTGCTGACCGACCGCACCCAGACCATCCGCGCCGCGGTCAAGGATGTGCAGCACGAACTGCTGATCGCCATCGTCCTGGTGGTGATGGTGACGTTTGTCTTCCTGCGCCGCGTCAGTGCCACCATCATCCCGTCGATTGCCGTGCCGCTGTCATTGATCGGCACCTTCGGCGTGATGTACCTGGCCGGCTTCTCGATCAACAACCTGACCCTGATGGCCTTGACCATCGCCACCGGTTTCGTGGTCGATGACGCCATCGTCATGCTGGAGAACATCTCGCGGCACATCGAGGAGGGCGAGACGCCCATGCAGGCTGCGCTCAAGGGCGCGCGGCAGATCGGTTTCACCCTGATCTCCCTGACCTTTTCGCTGATTGCCGTGCTCATCCCGCTGCTGTTCATGGCCGATGTAGTGGGCCGGCTGTTCCGCGAATTCGCCATCACGCTGGCGGTGGCTATCCTGATTTCCCTGGTGGTCTCGCTGACCCTGACACCCATGATGTGCGCACGCCTGCTCAAGCGTGAACCTAAGGAAGAGGAGCAAGGCCGTTTCTACCGCGCCAGTGGTGCGTGGATCGACTGGCTGATCGAACACTATGGCCGTGGCCTGCAATGGGTGCTCCGGCACCAGCCGCTGACCTTGCTGGTGGCGGTCGCCAGCCTGGCGCTGACCGTTTTCCTGTACATGGTGGTGCCCAAGGGCTTCTTCCCGGTGCAGGACACCGGGGTGATCCAGGGTATCTCCGAAGCGCCGCAGTCCACCTCGTTCACCGCCATGAGTGAACGCCAACAGTCGCTGAGCGCGATCATCCTGCGGGACCCGGCCGTGCAGAGCCTGTCGTCCTACATCGGTGTGGACGGTGACAACGCCACCCTCAACAGTGGGCGCATGCTGATCAACCTCAAGCCCCATGGCGAACGCGACGTGACGGCCGGCGAGGTGATCAGCCGCTTGCAGCCTCAGCTCGACAAGCTGGTCGGCATCCGCCTGTTCATGCAGCCGGTGCAAGACCTGAGCATCGAGGACCGTGTCAGCCGCACCCAGTACCAGTTCAGCTTGTCTTCGCCCGATGCTGACCTGCTCGCGCAGTGGAGCGCCAAGCTGGTGACTGCGCTGCAACAGCGCCCGGAACTGCAGGACGTGGCCAGCGACCTGCAGGACAAGGGGCTGCAGGTGTACCTGGTGATCGACCGTGACATGGCCAGCCGCCTGGGCATCGATGTGTCGCAAATCACCAACGCCCTGTATGACGCCTTCGGTCAACGGCAGATCTCGACCATCTATACCCAGGCCAGCCAGTACCGGGTGGTGCTGCAGTCGCGTGATGCAGCAAGCATCGGGCCGCAGGCGTTGGAGTCGATCCATGTCAAAGCCAGTGACGGGGGGCAGGTGCGCCTGTCGGCCCTCGCGCGCATCGAGCAGCGCCAGGCGCAACTGGCGATTTCACACATCGGCCAGTTCCCGGCTGTGATGATGTCGTTCAACCTGGCCCACGGCGCTTCTCTGGGCGAAGCGGTCAAGGTGATCGAGCAGGTACAGCAGGAAATCGGCATGCCTATCGGGGTGCAGACCCGCTTCCAGGGGGCTGCCGAGGCCTTCCAGGCGTCGCTGTCGAGCACCTTGCTGCTGATCCTTGCCGCCGTGGTGACCATGTATATCGTGCTCGGCGTACTGTACGAGAGCTACATTCACCCGATCACCATCCTTTCGACCTTGCCGTCGGCGGCGGTCGGCGCCTTGCTGGCGTTGATCCTCAGCGGCAACGACCTGGGCATGATCGCCATCATTGGCATCATCCTGCTCATCGGCATCGTCAAGAAGAACGCGATCATGATGATCGACTTCGCCCTCGAGGCCGAGCGCAACCAAGGCATGAGCCCGCATGACGCCATCTACCAGGCTGCGCTGCTGCGCTTCAGGCCGATCCTGATGACCACCCTGGCCGCGCTGTTCGGCGCAATACCGCTGATGCTGGCCACAGGTTCGGGCGCCGAGCTGCGCCAGCCGCTGGGCCTGGTCATGGTCGGCGGCTTGCTGGTCAGCCAGGTGCTGACCCTATTCACAACGCCGGTCATCTACCTGTACTTCGACCGCCTGGCACGCCGCTGGCGCCCGGCCACTGACGCGAAGCAGGCCGAAGCATGAACCTGTCCGGCCCGTTCATTCGCCGGCCTGTGGCAACCATGCTGCTGAGCCTGGCGATCATGCTGCTCGGTGGCGTCAGTTTCGGCCTGCTGCCGGTTTCGCCGTTGCCACAGATCGACTTCCCGGTGATCGTGGTACAGGCCAACCTGCCTGGCGCCAGCCCTGAGGTGATGGCCTCCACCGTCGCCACGCCGCTGGAGCGCAAGCTTGGCAGTATCGCCGGTGTCACCACCCTGACCAGTAGCTCCAACCAGGGCTCGACCCGGGTGATCATCGGCTTCGAGCAAGGGCGGGACATCGACGGTGCCGCGCGCGAGGTTCAAGCGGCGATCAACGCCACGCGCAACCTGCTACCCAGCGGCATGCGCAGCATGCCGACCTACAAGAAACTCAACCCGTCGCAGGCGCCGATCATGGTGCTGTCGCTCACCTCGGACGTGTTGCAGAAGGGCCAGCTGTACGATCTGGCTGACACCATACTGTCGCAGAGCCTGGCTCAGGTCAGTGGGGTAGGGGAAGTACAGATCGGCGGCAGTTCGTTGCCCGCTGTGCGCATTTCCGTCGAGCCGCAACTGCTCAACCAGTACAGCCTGGCCCTGGACGATGTGCGCACTGCGGTAGCCAACGCCAACCAGCGCCGGCCGATGGGTTATGTCGAGGACAGCGAGCGCAGCTGGCAAGTACGGGCCAATGATCAGCTGGAAAAAGCCAAGGATTACGAACCGGTCGTGATTCGGCAGGAGAACGGTACGATACTGCGCCTGTCCGATGTGGCGACCATCACCGACGGCGTCGAGAACCGCTACAACAGCGGCTTTTTCAACGATCAGAGTGCCGTGCTGTTGGTGATCAACCGTCAGATCGGCGCCAACATCATCGAGACCGTCGACCAGATCCACGCGCAGTTGCCGGCCCTGCAGTCGCTGCTGCCGGCCAGCGTGCAGTTGAACGTGGCCATGGACCGTTCGCCGGTCATCAAGGCCACCCTCGAGGAAGCCGAACACACGCTGCTGATCGCCGTGGGGCTGGTCATCCTCGTGGTCTACCTGTTCCTTGGCAGCCTGCGCGCCTCGTTGATCCCCAGCCTGGCGGTCCCGGTATCGCTGGTGGGTACCTTCGCGGTGATGTATCTGTGCGGTTTTTCGCTGAACAACCTGTCGCTGATGGCGTTGATCCTCGCCACAGGCCTGGTGGTGGACGATGCCATCGTGGTGCTGGAAAACATTTCGCGGCATATCGAGGACGGCCAGCCGCCGATGCGTGCGGCGTTCCTCGGCGCCAAGGAAGTCGGCTTTACCCTGCTGTCGATGAACGTCTCGCTGGTAGCGGTGTTCGTTTCGATCCTGTTCATGGGCGGCATCGTGCGCAGCCTGTTCCAGGAGTTCTCGATTACGCTGGCGGCGGCGATCATCGTCTCGCTGGTGGTGTCGCTGACCCTGACCCCGATGCTCTGTGCCCGCTGGCTCAAGCCCCACCGCGCTGACCAGTCGCGTCTGCAGCGCTGGAGCGATAACCTGCACAAGCGCATGGTCGAAGGCTACGATCGCAGCCTGGGTTGGGCCCTTCGCCACAAGCGCCTGACCTTGATCAGCCTGCTGGCGACCATCGGCCTGAACATCGTGCTGTATGTGGTGGTGCCGAAAACGTTGATCCCGCAGCAGGATACCGGGCAGTTGATGGGCTTCATCCGCGGTGACGACGGGCTGTCGTTCACCGTGATGCAGCCGAAGATGGAAATCTACCGCCGTGCCTTGCTGGCCGACCCGGCCGTGCAGAGTGTCGCCGGGTTCATTGGCGGCAACAGTGGTACCAACAACGCCATGGTCCTGGTGCGCCTGAAACCGATCAGCGAGCGCAAGATCGATGCGCAGCAGGTCATCGAGCGTTTGCGCAAGGAAATGCCCAAGGTACCTGGCGGTCGGCTGTTCCTGATGGCTGATCAGGACCTGCAGCTGGGCGGTGGTGGCCGTGACCAGACCTCGTCGCAGTACCTGTACACCTTGCAGAGCGGCGACCTGGCAGCGTTGCGCCAGTGGTTCCCCAAGGTGGTCGCAGCCATGCGCGCGCTGCCCGAGCTGACCGCCATCGACGCCCGCGACGGTTCTGGTACCCAGCAGGTGACCCTGGTGGTCGATCGCGACCAGGCCAAGCGCCTGGGCATCGACATGGACATGGTCACCACCGTGCTGAACAACGCCTACAGTCAACGGCAGATATCGACCATCTACGATAGCCTCAACCAATACCAGGTGGTGCTTGAGATCAACCCGAAATACGCCTGGGACCCGAGCAGCCTGGAGCAGGTGCAGGTGATCACCAGCGACGGGGCGCGCGTGCCGTTGTCGACCATCGCCCATTACGAGAACAGCCTGGCGAACGACCGGGTCAGCCATGAGGGCCAGTTCGCTGCCGAAGACATCGCCTTCGACATTGCCGAAGGCTACAGCCCCGGCCAGGCAATGGCCGCGGTGGAGCGGGCGGTGGCCAAGCTCGGTCTGCCCGAAGAGGTGATTGCCAAGCTGGGTGGCACCGCAGATGCCTTCGCCAGGACCCAGCAAGGCCAGCCGTTCATGATCCTTGGCGCATTGGTGCTGGTGTATCTGGTACTGGGCATACTCTATGAGAGCTACATTCACCCGCTGACCATCCTCTCCACCTTGCCCTCCGCTGGCGTGGGGGCCTTGCTTGCGCTTTACGTCACCGGGGGCGAGTTCAGCCTGATCTCGCTGCTGGGGCTGTTCCTGCTGATTGGCGTGGTGAAGAAGAACGCCATTCTGATGATCGACCTGGCGCTGCAACTGGAACGCCAACAGGGCCTGACGCCTGAAGAGTCGATCCGCCGTGCCTGCCTGCTGCGCCTGCGGCCGATCCTGATGACCACGCTGGCGGCCATGCTAGGCGCCTTGCCCTTGCTGCTCAGCCGCGCCGAGGGCGCGGAAATGCGCCAGCCGCTGGGGCTTACGATCATCGGCGGCCTGGTCTTCAGCCAAGTCTTGACCCTGTATACGACGCCGGTGGTGTACCTGTACCTCGACCGCCTGCGCCACCGATTCAACCATTGGCGCGGCGTGCGCACCGATGCCGCTCTGGATACCCCGCTATGAACTTTGCCCATTCTCCACTCCACCGTGCCCTGCAACTGCTGACCTGCGGGCGTGGTTCGCGCCTGGTCGGTGCCGGTTTGTGCGTAGCACTGCTGAGCGCTTGTACCCTGAGCCCGGACTACCATCGCCCAGCGCTGAGCACGCCGGCGCAGTTCAAGCAGGCCGAGGGCTGGACCCAGGCCAACCCGTCCGATGCCATCGCCCGTGGCGCCTGGTGGGAAATCTATGGTGACCCCGGGCTCAACGCCTTGGTCGAGGAGCTCAACCGCAGCAACCAGAGTGTGGCTCAGGCCGAAGCCCAGTACCGCCAGGCCCAAGCGCTGGTGCGCAGCAGCCGTGCGTCGTTGTTCCCAAGCCTGAACCTGACGACCAGCAAGAATCGCTCGGCCCAGGGTACCGGCAGTTCGAGCTCCAGCCTGTCCAACAACAGCAGCGGTATTCGCAACACGTACAACGCGCAGCTTGGCGTGAGCTGGGAAATCGACCTGTGGGGCAAGTTGCGTGAGACCATGAACGCCAACGAAGCCAGTGCCCAAGCAAGCTTCGCCGACCTTGCCGCAATCCGCCTAAGCCAGCAGTCTGAACTGGTACAGAACTACCTGCAGTTGCGCGTGATCGATGAGCAGAAGCGCCTCCTGGAAGCCACCGTCGCGACGTATGAGCGGTCGTTGCGCATGACCGAAAACCAGTACCGCGCAGGCGTCTCCGGCCCTGACGCCGTGGCCCAGGCCCGCACCCAGCTCAAGACCACCCAAGCTGACCTGATAGACCTGGTCTGGCAACGTGCACAGTTCGAAAACGCCATTGCCGTGTTGCTAGGCAAGGCCCCAGCGGAGTTTGCCCTCGCCGACAGCAACAGCATCCCGGCGTTGCCGCAGATTCCGGTGAGCCTGCCGTCGCAACTGCTGGAACGTCGCCCGGACATCGCTTCGGCCGAACGCAACGTGATGGCTGCCAACGCCAGCATCGGCGTGGCACGGGCGGCGTATTTCCCGGACTTGAGCCTGAGCATGAGTGGTGGCTATTCGAGCAGTACCTTCAATGACTGGATACAGTTGCCCAACCGTTACTGGTCGGTAGGGCCGCAACTGGCACTGACACTCTTTGATGCCGGCAAGCGCAGCGCGGAGGTTGATCGCACGGTCGCGGTATACGACCAGACCGTGGCGCAGTACCGCCAGACCGTGCTCGACGGCTTCAAGGAAGTCGAGAATTACCTGGTACAGCTAAAGGTTTACGGCGACGAGGCGGTCGTGCGCCAGGAAGCTCTGGATGCTGCGCGTGAATCGTTGCGCCTGACCGACAACCAGTACAGGGCCGGGCTGATCGGTTATCTGGATGTCGTCAATGTCCAGACTACGGCACTGAGCAACGAGCGCAGCGTGTTGAACCTGTTGCAGGGGCGGCTGGTGGCCAGCGTGCAGCTGATCGCTGCGCTGGGCGGTGGCTGGGATGCCGAGCAAGCGTTTGCCGAGCAGGAGTGAAGGCAGGCCTGTGCCACGCCTCTGGTCTGTTTTTATGTGCGCCGTGTGGAGGGTGGAAAGCCGACAGGTGGCATTTTAATGTCATTCGCTGATCCAGGCGCTCTATGGCAGGCCTAACGGCCTGTTCGGGTAATTTTTGGATCCATTTTCGTGTCTAGAAATCCCGTGCGTTTCGCCAAAGCTTGAGTACAATCGTCAGCTTTTTCGGGCCCCCCTTGTCCCGCCGCTGGAACTCTCAATGCTGACCGGTAGTTACTCTTCTTCGCTGGTGCTGATCTCACTGTGCGTGGCCATCTTGGCCTCCTATACCGCCCTGGACCTTACCGGCCGCATCGCTACCGCTCGAGGCAGGGCGGTGCTCATCTGGATGGGCGGTGGGGCGTTGGCGATGGGGATCGGCGTCTGGTCGATGCACTTCATCGGCATGCTCGCCTTCAGCCTGCCGATCGATCTGGGCTATGACGTTGGCCTGACAGCATTCTCATTGTTGATCGCCGTGCTCTCCTCGGGGTTTGCCTTGTGGCTGGTGAGCCAACCGAGCCTGCCGTGGCTGCAACTGGCGTTTGGCGCGCTTATTATGGGCGCCGGCATCAGTTGCATGCATTACACCGGCATGGCAGCGCTGCGTATGTTACCCGGCATCGACTACGATCCGACGCTGTTCGGCGCCTCCCTGGCGATCGCTGTGGGCGCATCGGCGGCAGCACTGTGGATCGCTTTCCGGCTGCGCCAGCATACCCCTTACGTGCGCCAGATCCGAGGGCTGGCGGCTGTGCTGATGGGCATTGCCATCGTTGGCATGCATTACACCGGCATGGCCGCAGCCAACTTCCAGAACGGCAGTTTCTGCGGCGCCCTGGCAGACGGGTTGCAAGGGGATGGACTGGTCTATCTGGTGCTCATCACTACCTTGGCGGTGCTCGCAGTGGCGTTGCTGACCTCGGTACTCGATGCGCGCCTGGAGGCACGCACAGCAGAGCTTGCGCGGTCGCTGACCCTCGCCAACCAGGAACTGACCCAGCTGGCGCTGCATGACACGCTGACTGGCCTGCCCAACCGCACGCTGCTTTCCGACCGTATCGAGCAGGCGATCGGCAAGGTGGCGGAGCAGGGCGGTTGCTTTGCGCTCATGTTCATCGACCTGGACGGCTTCAAGCCGGTCAATGATGCATTTGGTCATCATGTGGGCGACCTGCTGCTCAAGGCAGTGGCCGCACGCTTGCGCGGCCACTTGCACAGCCAGGATACGCTGGCACGCATTGGCGGCGATGAATTCGTGCTGCTGGTGGCACTGCAGGAGCCTGCAGATGCCATGGATGTGGCAGTCAAACAGGTGAACCTGATATCACGGGCGTTCCGCGTGGCCGAGCATGACTTGCAATTGACGGCGAGCGTGGGCATTGCCCTGTATCCGGGTAATGGCCAAGACCAGCTGGAGTTGCTGCGCAATGCGGATGCTGCCATGTATCACGCCAAGAGCGCCGGCAAGAATGGCTACAGCTTCTTCGACATTTCCATGAACAGCAATGCCCGCCAGCAGTTGCAACTGCTGCAGGACCTGCGCATGGCTTTGGAGCAACGCCAGTTCCGCCTGCACTACCAGCCTAAGTTCGCTGCGCGGGCTTGCCAGGCGATCGGCGCAGAGGCCCTGTTGCGCTGGCAGCACCCGCAGCACGGTCTGTTGCTGCCGGATCGTTTCATTGGCCTGGCGGAAAAAACCGGCCTGATCATCCCGATTGGCGAATGGGTACTGGACGAGGCGTGCCGCCAGATGCGCCAATGGCTTGACCAAGGGCATGAAAACTGGCGCATGGCGGTCAACCTGTCCGCGATCCAGTTTTGTCATGCCGGCCTGGTTGACAGCGTTGCCCGCGCCCTGCGCGACAATGATCTGCCAGCCAACAGCCTGACCCTCGAGATCACCGAAACCACTGCCATGCATGATGCCGATGCCAGCCTGGCGGTGCTGCAGCGGCTGTCCGACATGGGGGTGGACCTGTCCATCGACGACTTTGGTACCGGCTACTCGAGCCTGATGTACCTCAAACGCTTACCCGCCAACGAGCTGAAGATTGACCGCGGCTTTGTCCGCGACCTTGAGCAGGATAGCGACGACGCAGCCATTGTCTCGGCCATCGTGGCGTTGGGCCAGGCGCTGGGCTTGCGCATCGTTGCCGAAGGGGTGGAAACCGGCGGCCAGCAGGATTTCCTGACGCGCCTGGGCTGTGATTCGCTGCAGGGTTACCTGCTGGGGCAGCCGGTGCCGGCCGAGCAGTTCATGGGGACATTGCAGGTATTGCAGCAAACGCCGGAGGCGGTCGCCTAGCCGGCGTCACGCAGGGCGAAAACCGGTACGAAGGCATCCATTTCAGCTTCTACAGCCTCAATGATGCGTTCGACGTCGGCTGCCGCCATGATCGCCGTGCAGGGGATGCCGGCGATCGCCAGCAACGTTTCGCCCGTGGCACGGTCGAACAGGCGCGCGATCATGCTGCGTGGCGCATCCATGGTGGCCTCGAAGCCCAGAGGGTGGAAGTGCCAGCGCATCACCTGGCAGGCGTTGGGGAACGTCATCTTGTTCATGCCAGCCTCCTTGCCCTTCTGGGCGGGTGATGGGGGAGCCGCGCGCGGCCGCCGGGAAACTAAAGATAGCACCCCACGGCCCGTTGTTCTGCCGAAAGTGCGCCAAATGCACTCACCCTTGACCCTCGTCACAAACAGCGGGTGTTCGCCGTTTGGCGGCAAATAGCCAAGCAAACGTTTTCGTTGGCAGGCGGTGTCAGAGGTGGCTAAGGGTTCTGCTACTTTTAACTCCATTCGGCGCACTTCGTTTTCGGACGAGCGGTGCGAGCTGGGCAGACAAGGAGACAGTCATGCGCTATTCCAGGCTCACTCAACGCATCGCCGGTGAAACCGCTGCTGCCTGGGACATCCACTATCAGGCGCAGGCCCTGCGTCGCGAAGGGCGCGAGATTTTCCTGCTGTCGGTGGGCGATCCTGACTTCGACACGCCGAAGGCCATCGTGGACGCTGCGGTCAGCAGCTTGCGCCGCGGCGACACTCACTACAGCGATGTGCGTGGCAGCCTGGCCCTGCGCCAGGCGATTGCCCGCCGCACCGGCCCTGAGGTCAGTGTCGAGCAAGTGATGGTGCTCGCTGGTGCGCAATGTGCCCTGTATGCCGTCTGCCAATGCCTGTTCGGGCCAGGGGACGAGGTGATCGTCGCTGAGCCCATGTATGTCACCTACCACGGTGTATTCGGCGCTTGCGGGGCTCGGCCGGTGCAGGTGGCCGTAAGCCCGGAGCAGGGCTTTCGGCTCGACCCACGCGCCGTGGCGCAAGCGATAACCCCGCGTACCCGCGGGCTGCTACTGAACACCCCGCACAATCCGACCGGGTGCGCCATCTCCCCGCAGGACATGCTGCAGCTTGCGCAGCTTTGTCGCGACCATGATCTGTGGCTGGTGTGCGATCAGGTCTACAGTGGCCTGCTGTACGACGGCGAAGCGGTCGCCCCTGCGCAACTGCCCGGCATGCGCGAGCGCTGCGTGATCATTGACAGCGTGTCCAAGTCGCACGCGATGAGCGGCTGGCGCGTGGGATGGGTGGTCGGCCCCCCGGCGCTGACCACCCACCTGACCAACCTGGCCATGACCCTGTTGTTTGGCTTGCCAGAGTTTGTCATGCAGGGAGCTTGCGTGGCGTTGGAGCATGACTTGCTCGCGGTACAACAGATGCGCAAGGCCTACCGCGAGCGGCGCGACCTGGTGTGCAAGGCCTTGGCCGATTGCCCTGGGGTGCGTGCCCACCGGCCAGCGGGGGGCATGTTCGTGATGCTTGATATCCGCGAAACCGGGCTGAGTGCCCAGGCCTTCGCCCAGCGGCTTTTGATAGAGGAGGGCGTTTCACTGCTGCCGGGCGATGCTTTCGGGCCCAGCGCGGCGGGGCATGTGCGCATGGGGCTGGTGCTGGCGGCCGAGCAACTGCACATGGTGTGTGGCCGGATCGGCGCTTGCGCCCGGCGCATACTAGCCGAGCAGGCCGGCAGCGATATTGATGGTAAAGCCGAGGATTGCCGTGTTGAACACGAAGCCTACCAGTGAATGTGCCAGCACCACCCTGCGCATACCCCGGCTGGCTACGCCGATGTCGGAGGTTTGTACGGCGACGCTGATGGTGAACGAGAAGTAGTGGAAGTCCCAGTAGTCGGGGTTGCGTTCACCGTCGGCGAAACGCAACGCGGGTGCCTGCGGCGCGCTGTTGTAGAACAGCCGGGCATAGTGCAGCGTGAAGATACACCCGATAAGCAGCCAGGAGCCCGCCACGGTCAACCCGGTGTAGAGGTAGTGCAGGGCTTGGTCACTGCCCTGCAGACCGCGGCTTGAGACCAGTTGCAGGGTGACCGCCGCAAGGCTGGCGATGGCGGCAATGCACACGGTGAACAGCACCACCCCTGCGTTTTCGTCCTCGACCTGAGCCACCTCGCGAACCTTCTCGGGCGTTGCTCGCCAGGTCAGCCAAAGCACCAGCAGCAAATAAAGCCAGACCCCCAGGTTCCAGCCAGCGAGGATGCGTTGCACGATGTCGTTGGCAGGAATCAGCCACGCACCAAGGATGCCGATCAGCGCAGCGAAGCTCAGGCGGGGGTGGGTACGGGTCAGTCGGTGCAGTGCCATGGTGCCTCATCGACAGGGAGTCATGGCTACCACGATAGTCCATGGGATACCATTTCAGCTCATGCCAGTGTCCAAGCCCCTGAACTTCAAGGAAATGACGCAGGCCGCTTTACGCCTGGAGCGCTCGATGGCGCTCCGGGCTTCGCTACAGGATTCAAGTTTTGTCCGACCTCTCGCAAAATCCACTCTTGCAGTACCTTGCCCGGTTGGCGCCTTCCAGCCAGCAAACCATGCGCTACATCCTGCAGGACGCTGCTGACCGGCTGGGCTTCGCTGACTGCAACCTCGTCGATATACCCTGGCACAAGCTTGAGCCAGGGCACGTGATCGGCCTGGTCGCAGCGCTGCGCACCGATGGCTATGCGCCCAATAGTTCGTCGCTTTATGTCAATGCAATACGTGGCGTGATGAATGAAGCCTGGCGCCAGGGCCTGATCGATCATGAGCAGTTGCTGCGCATCCGTGAGGTCAAGCCGGCCACCGGTAGCCGCCTGCCGCCGGGGCGCAACCTTCGCCGTAGCCTGATCCGGGAGCTGATGGAGGTGTGCGACGCCGACCCGCGCCCGCAGGGCGTTCGTGATGCGGCGATCATTGCACTGCTGTATGGCACCGGCATGCGCAAGTCGGAGTCGGTGGATATCGACCTGGAACAAGTGGACTTCGAGGCACGCAGTCTGCAGGTGTTGGGCAAAGGCAACCGGCAACTGATCAAGTATGCGCCGCCCTGGGCCTTCGCAAAATTGCAGGCCTGGCTTGAACTGCGCCGGCAGTCGCTGCCAGCGGGCGCGTCGGACGATCCCTTCCTGTTCAATCGCATCCGCCGTGGCAACCACATTACCCGCGCGCGCATCACCAAGCATGCGATCTACTACATTGCCCGTCAGCGCGGGGCGCAGGTGGGGGTGAAGATCATGCCGCATGATTTTCGCCGGGCGTTCATCACCCGGGTGATCGAAGAGCACGACCTGTCGATTGCGCAGAAGCTGGCGCATCACGCCAACATCCAGACCACTGCCAGCTATGACCGGCGTGATGACAACGAGCGGCGGCGGGCGGTGGACCGGTTCGACTATTGAGCGCCCGGGCCACCCCATCAGGCCCGCACCGTGCCAGAGGGCACCGGCCTTGCCCTCGCGCGTCGGCAAGCCGGTGTCGTGGCAGGCGGTGCCGGCTAGTGGATGCTCGACGCCAGCTCGAAGATTGGCATGTACATCAGAATAACGATCACCCCGATAAGCAACCCGATGAAGGTCATCAGCAGCGGTTCGAACAGCTTCACGAACCACTCCACCCAGCGGCCTATCTCCTGGTCATGGAAATCTGCGCAGCGTTCAAGCATCTCGCCCAGATTGCCGGATTGCTCGCCCGCTCGCAGCAGGCGTAGCGACACAGGCGTGACCAACTGCCCGGCTTCCAGCGCTTGCGACAACGGCAGCCCTTCACCCACCCCGCAGCAGGCCCGCTCCAAACCTTGCGCTGCAGCGCTGCCCAACAGCCCACGGGCCATGCCCATGGCCGTCAGGATGGGTATGCCGCCTTGCAGCAGAATGCCCAGCGAGCGATAGAAGCGCGCCAATTCATACATCATCAGGCGCTGATGCAGGGCTGGCATTCGCCGAACCTGGCGTGACGTCCAACGCCGCAGCAGGGGGTTATTGCGCAGCAGCACCAGCGCGCCGATGCCACTTGCTGTGGCCAGGGCCAGGGGCAGTTGCTGAGCATGCAGGAACAGGCCGATCTGCATCAGCATGCGCGAGAGCCAGGGCAGTTCGCTGCCCATGCCCTCGAACACCAGGCTGAAGCGTGGCACCACATAGCCGAGCAGGAACAGCACCACGCCACCGCCCACCAGTAGCAGCAGCAGCGGGTAGACCGAAGCCCCAACCAGTTTTTGCCGGACCAGATCCAGGCGCTGCCGGTATCCGATATAACGGTGCAGGGCGTCACCCAGCGCCCCGGTGCGCTCGCTGGACTGGACCAACGCCACGTACAACGGCGGGAATACCCGCGGCTGCTGGCCCAGAGCCTGGGACAGCGAGCGGCCTTCGTACAGCTGGCCCACCAGCGCCGCCAGCACTTTACGGCTTGCCGCGGTGGGGGCTTTTTCCGCAAGGCTTTCCAGGGCATCGATCAAGGGCAGGCCGGCATGTAGCAGCGTGGTCAGCTCCTGACTGAAGAGTAACAGGTCGAATGCGGCCTGGCGGCGCCATGGCAGGCGCCCCAGTACGCTACCCTGGCTGCGCACGCTGACCACCCGCAGCCCCTGGTCTTGCACCTTGCGCCGAGCCTGTTCGGCATCCTCGGCATCGATGTCCAATTGAACCACGCCCTCTCTACCCAGGGCCTTCAGGCTATAGCGCATGGCCTTGCTCCTCATTGCCAACTGGTAATTTCGGCGTTTTCACCGTCGCCACCGGGCTGGCCATCCTTGCCCATGGACAGCAAGTCATACTCGCCGCCGTTTTCGCCTGGCTGGCGGTAGATGTAGGCACGGCCCCACGGGTCCTGTGGGATCGCTTTCTGCAGGTAAGGGCCTGACCAGCGGGCCTCGCCACTGGGGGCGGCAACCAGCGCCTGCAGGCCTTGCTCACTGTTGGGGTAGTGGCCGACTTCCAGGCGATACAGGTCCAGGGCCTTGCCCAGCCCTTCGATCTGCGCCCGTGCCACCTTGGCCTCGGAACGGCCCAACTGGCTGAAGTATTTGGGCGCGACGATACCGGCCAACAAGCCGAGCACCACCAGCACTACCAGCAGTTCGAGCAGGGTGAAGCCACATTGGCGATTGGGTTTGCGCTGCATGGTGAAGCCCTCCTGCATGGGGACATGCCTTTTCAGGTTTTCATGCGCCATGCAACAGCCGTGCACGTCTGCCTCGGGGCCTTGCGCCATGCGCCGTGGCAAGCGGCACATTGCTTGCGTCGTAGCAGAAAAGCCCGGGTTTTCCGGGGTATTTCCCCCATATCGGGGGGCACGGCGGGGAGGCGACCGACATGCGTGGGATTATCCTGGGACTGATCTGGCTGGCAGGGGCCAGCGCACAGGCTGATGTGTACATTGCCATCGATGGCAAGGGCGGTTACGTGCTGACCAACGTCCACCGGCCCGGGCGCAACTATGAACGGGTGATTCGCGAACCGGTTGCTCAGGCTGGCCCGGCCAATGCGCAATTGATCACCGGGCGCCCCTACGCTGACTTGGTGGCGGCGGCGGCGCGCATGCACAACGTTCCACAGGCATTGCTGCATGCGTTGATCAAGGCCGAGTCTGGGTACAACCCAAAGGCCCGCTCGGCGGCCGGGGCAGTAGGGCTCATGCAGTTGATGCCGGGTACGGCGAAGGAAATGGGGGTTGAGGATGTGCTTGACCCGGAGGACAACGTGCAGGGTGGGGCCCGCTACCTCAAACGCATGCTGAACCTGTTCGACAACGACATCACCCTGGCCGTCGCCGCCTACAATGCTGGCCCGGATGCTGTGCGCAGACGTGGAGCGGTGCCGCCCTTCGCCGAAACCCGGCGGTATGTGCCCAATGTGCTGCGCGAATACCGCAAGTTACAGGGGCTGGCAGTGGATTCGCCGTTGTGATGGGCACCCCCTGGCAGGCAGCCTTGCATCGGCCTTGCGAAAATCAATGTCATGGATTCCCCAACTCTGGGCTATAACCTTTCAAAGGTGCTCAGCAGTGGTAGCCGCCATGGACATCGCCTCCCGTTCCGACCCACTCGAGTCACCCGCCAGCCCTGACGCCGGCACGCCGCGCAAGCCGTTCAACCTTCTGCGTTGGTATGCCTGGGTCAGCTTGGCCATCATCCTCTCGGTGGCCGCAGGCCTGGGGTTGATCTCCAGCCGTTTCATCATCCACGAAAGCGTCGAGCGTGACGCGCTGCTCACCGCACAGTTCATTACCTCGATCGCTGACGCTGAAGTGCGCCATGTGGCGATCCCCAATGTGCGCACCATGGGTGAGCTGCTGGACCCGCGTACAGACCTGGACCCTTTGCCAGGCGTAGACCCCGTGGCGCGGCGTAAGGCCCGCGGTGAATTCCTCGACCACATCGCGCACTTGCCAGACATGCTGCTGGCCAACATCTACGCCCCGGACCGCACCGTGATCTGGTCGAGCAATCCGGCGCTGACCGGCAAGCTGATTCAGGGCGATGAGGACCTGGATCGGGCGTTCGAGCATAAAATGCGGGTTTCGGCCAGTTACCACGGCTTCGATGAGGCCCGCTCCGAACAAAAGTTCGTGACCCCGCCTGAGCAGTTGTTCATCGAGAACTACATTCCGCTGTTCGATGCAGAAGGCGAGCACGTGGTGGCGATGGTGGAGATATACAAGGAACCCCATGACCTGATCGTGCGCATTGAGCATGGCCTTGTGCTCATTTGGCTGGCCATCACGGTGGGCGCCGGGGTGGTCTACATCGGCCTGTACGGCATCATGCGCCGCGCCGCCCGGTTGATGGCGGTACAGCAGAAACGGCTGATCAGCAATGAAACCTACGTTGCGCTTGGCGAGGTGTCCTCGGCCGTGGCCCACAGCCTTCGCAACCCGCTGGCCAGCATCCGCTCCAGCGCCGAGCTGGCTCAGGTGTTCGACGAGGGGCCGGCGCAGCGCAACATCAACGAGATCATCAGCCAGGTCGACCGCATGTCCCAGTGGATCCGCCAGTTGCTGCAGTCGCTGCGACCGCTGGATGACAAGGCCATACCGGTGGACCTGCCGGAAGTTTTGCAGGACAGCTTGCAGACCTTTGCCATACCGCTGGCACGCAGTGGCGTGACCCTGGACTTGAAGCCGCTTCCGGCAGTACAGGTGCTGGGGCAGCCGGAATTGCTCGGGCAGATTTTCAACAGCCTGATCGCCAATGCTCTGGAGTCGATGGAGCAGGGCGGACGGCTGCGTATCGAGGTGGTGAAGCAGGACAGGCGCAGCGTTACCCTGCGCCTGGCCGACACCGGAAAAGGCATGAATGATAAGCAGCAGCGCATGGCGTTCAAGCCCTTCTTCTCAACCAAACAAGGCGGGCTCGGGGTTGGGTTGGTACTGGTCAGACGGATCATGGAGCGGTTCGGTGGGTCGGTTCGATTGACTAGCCGCGAAGGCCTTGGCACTCAGGTTTCACTTCATTTTCGGCTTGCCAAGACCTAATAAATCACATGATTAACTGAAGGTAAGTCCTTGATCTGTAAGCTAATTATGTCTTTATGGGTAAGGTGACCCAAAAGTGGGGACTCAGTCTAGAAGACAAATTAAATGCTGTTCCTAAGTGGCTGATAGTAAAGGTTCTATATTTATTTTTTGCGCGTGGCTGATTTTTTGCAGCAAGACCTACGCGATAAATGGCGGCTGCAGCAGGTGTGGCGAAGTGATATCAATTAGCTACGCACGGTAGAGATGCTGGTGACAGCCTTCTGAACGGAATCCTTGCTCGGGAACGACGCGATGCAGACGCTGGAAACCGATGTTCCCGACAAAACCGTCGCCCAGCCCGGCAGTGGCCTGGGTGCGCCGCTTCGAGAATTCAATCTGCTGCGCTGGTTTTCCGTGATCAGCTTGCTGATCATCACCTCGGTCGCAGTTGGCCTGGGCTATGTATCGACCCGCTTCGTGGTCCGCGATAGCGTGGAGCGAGATGCCATGCTCACCGCCCAGTTCATCCAGGCCATGGCCCAGGCCGAAGTGCGCCATTCGCAATTGCCACCCGGCACCACCCTGGGTGAGCTGCTCGATCCGCGCCTGGACCAGCAGCATCTGCAGGTCAGCCCGCAGCTGGCCATGGCGACCCGGGTCGAGTTCCTCGATCATGTCGAGCACCTTCCGGATACGCTGCTGGCCAATGTCTATGCCCGTGACCGCACCATCGTCTGGTCCACCAACCCTGAACTGGTGGGCAAGCGCATCGAGGCTGATGGCGACCTGGACCACGCCTTCCGCTCGCGCAAGGCGGTCTCTGCCAGCTACCACAAAGTCGAAGAGCATCGCGAGGAGCAGAAGTTCGAGCGTGAGCCCAACTACCTGTTCATCGAAAACTACATCCCCTTGTTCGACAGCCAGGGTCAGCAGGTGCTGTCTATGGTCGAGATCTACAAAGAGCCACAGGACCTGATTCGACGGATTCAGCGTGGTTATGTGCTGATCTGGGCCTCGACCCTGGTGGGCGGGGCGTTGATCTACTTTGGCCTGTTCTGGATCGTGCGTCGCGCAGCCGCAATGCTGCATCAGCAACAGGATCGGCTGGTGGCGAGTGAAACCTATGTCGCCCTTGGCGAAATGTCCTCGGCGGTGGCCCACAGCCTGCGCAACCCATTGGCCAATATCCGTTCCAGTGCCGAGCTGGCACAGGAAATCGCCAATCCGCAGGCGCAGCAGAACATCGTCGACATCATCAGCCAGGTGGATCGCATGTCGCGCTGGGTGCGCGAGCTGCTGGTGTCATTGCGCCCGACCAGCGATATGCCCGAGGCCGTGGACCTGGTAGCCGCCATCAAGGACACCCGCCTGGCGTTCGCCCAGCAGATCGAGCGTAACGGCATCCACTTTTCCTTCGACGGGCCCCAGGCACAGTGGGTGGCCAGCCAGCCTCTGCAATTAACGCAGATCCTCAACAGTTTGTTTTCCAATGCCATCGAAGCCATGCCAATGGGCGGAGAGTTGCGGGCCAGCGTCAGCCCCCAGGACGGGCGGCGCGCAGCGTTGCTGCTCAGTGACACGGGCAAGGGCATGACCAAGCAGCAGCAACGCATGGTCTTCAAACCGTTTTTCACCACCAAGCAGGGCGGCCTCGGTGTAGGCCTGGCACTGGTTCAGCGCATCATGGAGCGTTTTGGCGGCTCGGTCAGCCTGAGCAGCCGTGAAGAGGAAGGAACCCGCGTCAGCCTCACTTTCAATATCGCAGCGGGAGGGGAACATGGAGCACAGCATCCTGGTAGTCGAGGATGATGAAATCCTTGCCAACAACATTCGCACCTATCTGAACCTGAAGGGTTTCGAGGTGACGGTGTGTAACAGTGCGGAGCTCGCGCTGGAGCAGCTCAAGCGGTTTCAGCCCGACGCGGTACTCACCGACAACTCGCTGCCTGGTATGAATGGGCATGACCTGCTGCGCACGCTGGTGGCGCAGATGCCGGAGCTCAAGGTCATCATGATGACGGGCTACGGTAACGTCGAGGACGCCGTGCAGGCGATGAAAGAGGGGGCGTTCCATTACCTGACCAAGCCTGTGGTGCTCGCCGAGCTCAAGCTGACGCTGGAAAAGGCCTTGGCCACCGAGCGCATGGAGCGCACGCTGTCGTTCTACCAGGAGCGCGAGGCGCAGAAGTCCGGGCTGCAGGCGCTGATTGGTGACTCGCCGGTGATGCTCACCCTCAAGCATACGCTGCGCCAGGTGCTCGATGCGGAACGGCGCATGGCTAATGACGACCTGCCGCCGGTGCTGGTCGAAGGCGAGACCGGTACCGGTAAGGAACTGGTGGCGCGTGCCCTGCATTTCGATGGCTCACGCAGCAAGGGGCCGTTCATCGAATTCAACTGTGCCTCGATCCCGGCCAACCTGCTTGAGGCGGAGTTGTTCGGTCATGAGAAGGGCGCCTTCACTGACGCCAAGGAACGTCGTGTAGGGCTGGTGGAGGCCGCAGACGGCGGCACGCTGTTTCTCGATGAGATCGGCGAGATGGACCTGGTGCTACAGGCCAAGCTGCTGAAACTGCTGGAGGATCGCAGCATTCGCCGCATAGGTGCGGTCAAGGAACGCAAGGTTGACCTGCGGGTGATCAGTGCCACCAACTGCAACCTCGAACAGATGGTGCAGCAAGGCAAGTTTCGCCGGGACCTGTTCTTCCGGCTGCGCATCATCGCCCTGAAAGTACCGCGGCTGCACGCGCGGGGGCAGGACATCCTGCTGTTGGCACGGCATTTCCTGGCCCATCACGGCCGTCGTTACGGCAAACCCAATCTGCGCTTCAGCCCCGAGGCGGAGAACTTGATGCTCGGTTACAGCTGGCCGGGCAACGTTCGCGAGCTGCGCAACATGCTGGAGCAGACGGTGTTGTTGGCTCCTAATGAAGTGGTGCAGGCGCACCAGTTGAATCTGTGCCTGAGCTTGGTCGATGAGCCACTCACGCAGCCGACGGCCACGGTATACGAGATGCCGCGCCATGAGCCTGAGCCTGGAACCAGCTTGCCGGACATGGAACGGGATTTGGTGTGCAGGACGCTGGACCGCACCGATTGGAACGTGACCAAATCGGCGCGGTTGCTGGGGCTGTCGCGGGACATGCTGCGTTACAAGATCGAAAAACTGGGGCTGACACGGCCTGAAAAGCGCCAGTGGTAGGGGATTTGGAGCGGTGGTCGTGGGTTGCCGATTCCGCCCTCGTCGCGGGAAACCCGCGACGAGGGCGGTACTGATCAGCGCTGACCGCCGTCCGATCCATTGCTACCTTGGCCACCTGTGCCTTCCGACCCACTGCCCTCCATACCAGGCAAATCGCGGTTTTCATTCTGCATGGCAGGCGGGCTTTCAGGGTCGCTGCCCTGTATTCGCGGATCGGTATCGCGCGGCACGGGTGCCTCGATCGGGTGAAGGGTGCTGTCCACGCCCGGCTGGGGCGCCGGGGTGTGCGGATCATCAGGATGGGTCGGCCCGGCGCCGACCGCCAGGGCCAGGGGGGAGGCGAGCAGGGCAGCGAGTAACAGGCTAGTGCGCATCATGGGCAGGCTCCTTTGCGAAGGTAGGGCACGTACTTCTGTTGGGCCCTACACAAAACGCCAAGGTGCCATTGCCCCGATAAGCGGTCACACCACCGTTGAAAGCATCATGATGAAGATGATGCCGACCACCGACAGGATGGTCTCCATCATGCTCCAGGTCTTGAAGGTCTCAGCCACGGTCATGTTGAAGTACTGTTTGACCAGCCAGAAGCCTGCGTCGTTGACATGGGACAGAATGAGCGAACCGGCACCGGTGGCCAGCACCAGCAGTTCACGGTTGACGCCGGGCACCAGGTCGATGACCGGGGCAACGATGCCTGCGCCGGTGATGGTGGCGACCGTCGCCGACCCGGTGGCGATACGGATGACCGCAGCAACCAGCCATGCCAGCATGATCGGGGAAATTTCTGCCTGTACCGCCATCTGGCCGATCACGTTGCCGACACCGGTATCGACCAGCATCTGCTTGAAACCGCCGCCTGCACCGACGATCAGCACGATGGCAGCTGTGGGCGCCAGGCTCTGGTCGAGCATCTTCATGATCTGCTGGCGGTTGAAGCCGCGGGCCGAGCCGAAGGTGTAGAAGGCCAGCAGCAGCGCAGCGAGCAGGGCGGTGATCGGGTGACCGATCAGGTCCATCCACTGGCGCACGATGTGCTCGGCCGGCAGCACGACGTCAGCGAACGTCTTGAGCAGCATCAGTACAACCGGCAGCAGCACGGTGATCAGGGTGACGCTGAAGCTCGGCAGGTTACCTTGGTCCGACTCCTTGGCGATCTGATCCATCAGTTCCTGTGACGGATTGCCGGGGATGTAGCGGGAGATGAAGTTGCCGTACAGCGGGCCGGCGATGATCGCCGTGGGCAGTGCTACCAACAAGCCATAGAAGATGGTCTTGCCGATGTCGGCGTTGAAAATGCCGATCGCCAACAGTGGGCCCGGGTGCGGCGGCACCAGGCCGTGCACCACCGAAAGCCCGGCCAGCAACGGGATGCCGATCTTGATCAGCGATACACCGGAGCGCCTGGCAACGATGAACACCAAAGGAATCAGTAGCACGAAGCCGATTTCGAAGAACAGCGGGATGCCGACCAGGAATGCGGCAAACATCATGGCCCAATGCACGTTCTTCTTGCCGAAGGCGCGAATGAGGGTTTGTGCGATCTGGTCGGCGCCACCGGAGTCGGCCATCAGCTTGCCGAGCATGGTGCCCAAGGCGAGGACGATGCCGACAAAGCCCAGTACGCCACCGAACCCGTCCTGGAACGACTTCATGACCTTGGCCACCGGCATACCGGAGGTCAGGCCGAGGAAACCGGCGGCGATAGTCAGGGCGACGAAGGGGTGGACTTTGAAATGGGTGATCAGCAGGATCAGCCCGACGATGGTTACCAGGGCGTCGAGCAGCAGGAAGGTATCTGTAGCCAGTCCGAACATGGTTTTAATGCCTCGGTCTTATCGTTGTTTTTGGCGTTGCTTGAAATTGAACGCTCGACGCTTTCAGGCGTCGGGACAGCGCTGTCTTTGGTGAGCCGGGAAAACCGCCAGGTTCAAGCGGTCCGCGCCAGGTCCCGCTCACCGCAGGGCTTTAGCCAAGTGTCTACCGTCTCGGCCAGCGCATCGATTGGCTGCGTGGCATCGAGGGGAAGGGTCAGAGGCTCGCCATGGGGGGGCTCTAGGGCAGCGAACTGGCTATCGATCAGGCTCGCCGGCATGAAATGGCCGGGGCGAGCGAGCACGCGCTTCTCGGCTTCTGCAGGGGTGAGTTCAAGAAACACGAAGACCAGCTCCGGCATGGCCTGGCGCAAGGTGTCGCGGTAACGGCGCTTGAGTGCCGAGCAGGTCAGGATCGGACGTTCGCCCGCCTGGACCGTGGCTTGCAACTCTTGGCCCAGGCGCACCAGCCAACCGGCGCGGTCGTCGTCGTTCAATGGCGTGCCCGCGCTCATCTTGCGGATGTTTTCGGCAGGATGGAACGCGTCGCCTTCGATCAGGCGGCCGCCACTTCTGGCGGCAATGGCAGCGCCGACGCAGCTTTTGCCGCAACCGGCCACGCCCATCACCACGATGGCGGACAGGGGAGAATTCATCAGTACCTCCTGCGGGGTGAGATAGCGCTGTCTCGTTGATGACGAAACACTAGCTCCCCGATGTTGTTGATCTTGTCGTTACGCAGTATGGACGCTTGGCAGAAGGCGTGTAGTGGCCACCACCAAAGATTACATTGCCTGCGTCCTGAGACAGCGCTACCTTAGTGGCCGTTCCCCTCCCTTGCAAGTAGTAAAATTACAACACTCATGTCGCGATCAGGCTCCCGCACTACCGGTCGACCCACTCTGGCAGAAGTGGCCAGGCTTTCCGGGGTTTCCCCTATCACAGCTTCCCGCGCCTTGCGCGGTGTCAGCACCGTGGCTCCGGCTTTGGTGGAAAAAGTGGTGGCCGCGGCAGCGAGCCTGGGCTACATCGCCAACCCCGCTGCCCGGGCGTTGGCCTCTGCACGCAGCCAGTCGGTGGTCGTGCTCATTCCGTCGCTGTCCAACCAGCTGTTCATCGACACGCTGGAGGCCATTCACGAAGTGATGCGCCCTCGCGGGCTCGAGGTGCTGATCGGCAACTATCACTACGATATCGACGAAGAAGAAAACCTGATCCGCAATTACCTGGCGTACCAGCCATGCGGCATCCTGCTCACCGGTTTCGAGCGTAGCGAGGCTTCCCGGCAGATGTTGGCTGCCAGCGGCGTGCCTTGCGTACACATGATGGAGCTGGGGGGGCCGCCAGGCATGTTATCGGTAGGGTTCTCACAGCAGCAGGCTGGCCGGGCTGCAGCCAGGCACCTGCTAGAGCGGGGCCGGCGGCGCCTGGCATTCATCGCCGCGCAACTTGACCCACGGGTGATGCAGCGTGCCGAAGGGTTCCGCCAGGCGCTGACTGAAGCCGGCGTGCACGCAACGGAACTGGAGGTGCTGTCGCCGCAGCCTTCCTCCATTGCGCTGGGCAGCGAACTGTTCAGCCAGTTGCTGGCGCAGGCACCGGATGTGGATGGCATTTTCTTCTGCAACGACGACCTCGCCCAAGGCGCTGTGCTGCAGGCCTTGCGCCAGGGTATCGACGTTCCAGGGAGCGTCGCCATGGTTGGGTTCAATGACCTGCCGGCCTCGGCGCACATGGTCCCGCGCCTGACCTCCATTCGCACACCGCGCGCCGCCGTTGGTCGGGGCGCGGCACAGGCACTGCTGGCGTTGCTCGATGGTAAGCGGGTAGCTACCGAGCAACAGGACCTGGGTTTTGAACTGATGGTGCGCGAAAGTTCCTGAGCGGGCGAGCGACGCTCGTACATGGGCTGAACGAATACACTAATCACTAAGTGATAGCAGTCTGCTTGCACGTGTTGGACGCCGATCTATGCTCAGAAAACCCTGCGCATAAAGGAACCCGGCGCCATGTTCGATTTCCATCACAAGTCAGATTTGCTCGAGATTCAGCGCTCTCACCAGGCTTTGGCACAAGCTCAGGCAAAACTCGCGGCGATCAGCCGCTCAATGGCGATGATCGAGTTTGGCCCCGATGGCACCATTCTCGATGCCAATGCCCAGTTCTGCCTGGCAATGGGTTACAGCGTCGATGAGTTGCGCGGCAAGCACCACCGCTTGTTCTGCGACCCTGACTACAGCAAAAGTGCCGAATACCAGCAGCTGTGGCGCGAGTTGGGCGAGGGCAAGCCCATCAGCGGCACCTTCGAGCGTATCGACAAGGCCGGCCGTGAAGTCTGGCTGGAGGCCAGCTACATGCCGGTGCTCGATGAGCGTCAGCAGGTGGTCAGTGTGATCAAGGTGGCTTCCGATATCAGCCAGCGTATAAAGGATGAACACGAGAGCGAAAGCCTGCTCAAGGCCATCGGTCGGTCCATGGCGGTGGTGGAATTCACGCCGCAGGGCCGGGTGATCAAGGCTAACGAGAATTTCCTGACGACGATGGGCTACCGCCTGGAAGAGGTGGTGGGGCGCCATCACGGTCTGTTCTGCCTGGCGCATGAACGGGAATCCTCCGCCTACCGCGACTTCTGGGCGTCGCTGAACCGTGGTGAGTATCACTCCCATCGTTTCGAGCGGGTCAACAAGCAGGGCCAGACGGTGTACCTGGAGGCCTCATACAACCCGATCTTCGACAGCAAAGGGCGGTTGTACAAGGTGGTCAAGTTCGCCAGCGACATCACCGCGCAGGTCAGCACCCAGCAAAGCGCCGCTGAGGCGGCCCATGCCAGTTCCGTGCAGACTGACGCGTGTGCACGCAAGGGTACCGAGGTGGTACAGCAAACCGTGCAAGTGATCGAGCAGATTTCTGCGGAGCTCAACGACGCGGCGCGCAGCATCGATGCCGTCAGCAAGCAATCGGACGTCATCGGGCAGATTGTGCTGACCATTCGCGGCATTGCCGATCAGACCAACTTGCTGGCGTTGAATGCTGCAATCGAGGCTGCCCGTGCCGGTGAACATGGGCGGGGTTTCGCCGTGGTGGCGGACGAAGTGCGCAGCCTGGCGGCCCGGACCAGCAAGGCGACTCTGGAGATCGTCGACGTAGTGCGGCAGAACCATGACCTTTCGCTCACGGCTGTGGCCAGTATGCAATCGAGCCTGACGCGCACGGGACGAGGGGTTGCCCTGGCTAACGAGGCAGGCACCGTGATCATGGAGATCCAGCAGGGGTCGCGCCACGTGGTCGATGCAATCAGCCAGATCAATTCGACGTTGCAATTGCACTGAGCGCGTCGGACAGTTCGCGCTGCAGGGTTTGCAGGCTGGTTTCCAGTTGCAGGCACAGCGCCTCGGTGGGCACGCCCTGCGCCAAGGCTTGTTCGATCGCTTCGCAATCCTTGACCACGCCGCGCACCTTGACCATCTTGGCGCCGCCCTTGATACGGTGTACGACAGCGCGCACCGCATCACCGTCCGCTTCACTACCCAGGCCGCGCAGCGCGGCGAGGTCTTCGCTGGCGCTTTGCGTAAGCTGCTGAAGCAGGCGCCGGACAAGCTGATCATCGTTCTGGGTCAGATGGTGCAACTCGTCCAGGTTAAGGCTGCTTGCCTTCGGCTGTGGTGCAGTTGTAGTGGCCTGGCCTTGCGGCAAATGGGCTTTCAGGGCACTGAGCCCGACCGGTTTGAACAGGCAGTCGTCCATGCCGCTGGCCAGGCAACGTTCATGCTCTTGGGCCTGGGCGTTGGCGGTGACCCCAAGGATGGTGCAGGCAGGCAGGCCCCGTTCGTGCTCCTGCGCGCGAATGCTGCGTGCCAATTGATGGCCGTCCATGATCGGCATGCTGCAGTCGGTGATGACCAGGTCGAAGCGTTCAGCCTGCCAGAGGGCCAGGGCCGCTTGGCCATTTTCGGCCACCGTCACTCGATGGCCCAATGTATTGAGCTGCTTCTCCAGCAGCAGCAGGTTGGCCGGGTAGTCATCCACCACCAGAATGTTCAGAGGGCCGCTTTCAGCGCCTTGACCAGGTGCGGCGGGCTCTACCGGTGCGGGTGCTTCGCACGTTGGCAGTTGCAGCTCGACCGATACCTTGGTGCCTACGCCTTCGACGCTTTGCAGGTCAAGGGTACCGCCCATCAGGTTGGCAAGCGTGCGGCTGATCACCAGCCCCAACCCGGCTCCCTGCCGCGCCCGCGGGCCATCAGCCTGGGCAAAGGCGCTGAACAGGCGAGCCTGGTCTGCCGAGCCAATGCCGATACCGGTGTCGCGCACGCACAACTGGATGTGCGCGCTGTTGCCGGCGGTTAGCCGCTCGAGGGCCAGGCTTACGTGAACCTCCCCGCGGTCGGTGAACTTGATCGCATTGCTCAACAGGTTGGAGAAAATCTGCTTGATCCTCAGGGCGTCTGCCAACACCCAGGCGGGCCCTTCTGGTAGCAAGCAATGCAGGCTCAGCCCCTTGACCCGCGCATTGCCGTCAAAGACCCTCACGGTGCTGCGTACCAGTTCGACCAGGTCGGTGGCCTCAGGCTGCAGGGTCATGTGGCCAGATTCGATGCGGGAAATATCCAGGATGTCGCCAATCAAACCCAGCAGGCCCACGGCCGAATCGTGTGCGGTCTGCAGCGCCTGAGCATCGCAGTGGCCTTTGCGGCTATCTTCCAGTGCCAGCTCGAGCAAGCCGATGACTGCGTTCATCGGGGTGCGGATCTCGTGGCTCATGGTTGCCAGGAACGTGCTTTTGGTATGGCTGGCCCGCTCGGCATCGTCCTTGGCCTGGCGCAATTGTTCGAGCAGGCCGCGGCTCAGGGTCAATTGCGCCTGTAACGCGCGTTGTGCCTCAGTACGCTGATTTATCAGCTTGCGCAGGTAACTGTTCCAGAACACCACGCCGGCCAGCAGCAGTGCAGAGAGCACCAGCACCTGCAATGCCAGTGTCCGGTAGTTGCGCCACGGGCTGTCGCTGACCACCGTGCTGATACGCCAGCGATTGATCAATTGATCGAGTTCTTCGGGAGGGATGCTCAACAGGGCTTTGTCGAGAATGGCCTGCAACTGCGGCTGGCCAGGTGCGACGGCGAACGCCGCCGTCGCCGGGTCATCACCCAGCACAGTGGCTATGCGTAGCTGGTCTTTGAAGACATGGGTAATGTAGTACTTGGCGTTGATATGGCTACTGTAGGCGACGTCAGCATCGCCGTTGGCAACGGCTTCCATCAAGCCTAGCGGGTTGTTCACTTCCACCACTACCGCCTTGGGGTGCTGGCGTTGCACTTCTGCTCGCAGGGGTGAGCCACGCAGCAGGGCGATACGTTGGCCTTCCAGAGTTCGTGACTGTGGCGGCCAGGGCGCCTGGCTGCGTGTGACCAGAACCCTCGGGCTGACCAGATAGGGGCGGGTGTAGCGCAGTTGCGTCTGGCGCTGCGCACCATAGCCCAGCGCCCCGATCATTTGCGCCTCGCCCCGTGCCACTTGCTCGATCATGGTCTGCACGGCGTTGCGCTCGATGAGCTTGAATGTCAGCCCGGTGCGCAGGGTGATCTGCTTGAGCAGGTCGATGGTAATCCCGCTGGGCTGCTGTTTGGCATCGTTGAAGGTCAGCGGCGCAAGTGCGGTGTCGACCAGTACGCTGACGGTGGGGTTCTGCTCTATCCACGCCTGTTCCTCAGCGGTAAGTGCTGACAGATGGCGTTCGAGCAACAGGCTGGTGTTGCCACTGGTCCAGCGGCGCAGGATGTTCAAGCGTTCGCTTTCTGTGATTCTTGCCAGTGCCATGTCGATCAGCCGGCGCAGGCGCGGGTTGTCATCGGCGAGGGCGAAGGAAAAGGTGCCCGCTGGCCCACGGCAGAAATGGTCGATCTTCACCGTACCCTGGTAACTTTTGCCAATCAGAAAGTCAGTGCTGATGGCATCCCCGAGATAGGCGTCCACCTCGCCCGTTTCCACCGCCGCCAGCCCAGCCAGGGTCGAGCGATAGAGGCTCAACTGTGCGTTGGGGTAGAGCGCACGAACCGTTTCACTCGGCAGGTAGTGATCGACCATGCCCAGGCGCAGGTCTTTCAGGTCCATGTCGTTTTTAAGGGGGCGCCCTTCGCGGGTCACGATGACTGGCAAATCGTCTGCATAGGGCTGGCTCAGGCTCAACTGGGCATCGGCCGCTTCGAAACCGTTGGAGCTGCCCAGCAAATCGATTTTGCCGTCGCGCAAGGCTGCGATCGCGGCATGGCGGCTGGGAAAGCGCCTGACCTCGACCGGTATTCCCAGAAGTTCGGAGATGAGCCCGGCATAATCTGCGCTCAAGCCCTCATAGTCGGTCGGGCTGATATTGATCTCGAACGGTGCGTAATCGGGACGCGAGCTGCCCAGCAGCAGGACTTTGCGCTGCTGCAACCAGTGGCGGTCCTGGCTATCGAGTTGCAGTGGTGAAGCGGTGCTGACCGAACGCGCCAACAACTGCCGCGTTTCCACATCTGCCGGTGTGGCGAGCGCCGAGCCACCCATGCCAATGGCCAGCAAAAGTGCCAGCAGTACGCACTTCATGCCGATCATGCGCCTAGTTGACGTTGTTGCGTTTGGCCAGGTCGACCATTTCTACCAATGATTCTGTCTTGAGCTTGTCCATGATGCGCCCACGGTAAGTGCTGATGGTCTTGGCGCTGAGGTTCATGCAATGGCCTATGTTCTTGTTGTTCTCGCCACGGGCCAAGCGCCGCAGCACTTCCATCTCCCGATTCGACAGGCTGCTCAGGCGCCCTTGCTCGCTGTCCAGCGTGTTGCTGTTCACCGACATCTGCGGGAAGGTCGAGTACCCTTTGACCAGGGCTTTCATGGCAAAGACGACGGCATCGAGATCTTCATCTTTGGTTACGAAAGCGCCGATACCGGCGTCCAGGCAGCGGCGTACGTACAATTCCGAGGCCTGCCCGGTCAGGACCATGATCCTGGGCGCGTGTTCAAGCTGCTGCAGGCGTTTGATGACTTCCATACCGTCGAGGCCGGGAAGCCCGATGTCCAGCACTACCACATCGGGGCGCAGGTTGCGTGCTACCTGCGCCACTTCGCTACCGTTGTCGACTTCACCCACAACTTTGAAGCGCTCACGCTCAAGCAGCATGCGCAGCGCAAATCGAACGGTAGAGTGATCGTCAACGATCAGCACGGTTGTCATGAGGCTAACTCCTGTCGGAATGTGGTCCGTTTCCTAAGGCTAATCAGGAATACGTCTGCAAGGTCTTTCTGCAGCGCAGCACGATACGTCCATTCCGGTTCCTTGGTAATGGCGAGTATAGATGTGTTGAGTAAGGGGCACGACTTTGTTGAAAAGTCCTACAAGATCGTCTGAGAACAAGCATCGCCGGGGTATGTTTCGACGATGCTTGGGGCTGCAGGTTACTCAGCCACAGCGGGCGTGGGGCTTGAGCACGCGCACTGTGGCAGGCGGGTTGTTGCTCAAGGCGGTGCCGACCCGGGTGGGGCGTGCGACCAATTGTCCTGAGCAGTTGGGGCAGCGGCCCTGGAAGTGGGTTTGTGCACAGCGCTTGCAGAATGTGCATTCGAACGAGCAGATCAGCGCGTCAGGGCTGTCGCCCGGCAGATCGGCGTTGCAGCATTCGCAATTGGGACGTAGTTCCAGCATGGGGCGACTCCGGTCCGCGGGATGGAGCCTGGAGTCTGCTATGGCGGGGATCGGCTTGGCAATGTTCAACTGCCCTGGCGATAGAGGTGCGCATGCCCGGCACGGTACAGGGCGGATTCGGCGAACGGCGCATCGCCCAGCACATGCCCGACGAGGATCAGCGCGGTGCGACGAAAACCCTTCGCGGCTACCTGCTCGACGATATCGTGGAGGGTGCCCCGTACCCAGTCCTGATCGGGCCAGGTGGCCCGATGCACCACGGCCACCGGGCAGTCTGCGCCGTAATAAGGAACAAGCTCATCGACGATTCGAGCCAGGTGTTTCACGCCGAGGTGGATCGCCAAGGTGCAGCCATGACGTGCCAGGTCGCCCAGTTGTTCGCCTGCCGGCATGGGCGAGCTGTCACCGTAGCGGGTCAGGATGACCGTCTGCGCCACCTCTGGCAGGGTCAGTTCGCAGCCCAGCAAAGCGGCACTGGCGGCGGTAGCGGTTACACCCGGAATGATCTGGTAGTCGATGCCCAGTTCGCGCAGGTGGCGGATCTGTTCGCCGATGGCACCATACAAGCTGGGATCGCCACTGTGGACACGGGCGACATCCTGGCCCTGTTCATGGGCCGCGTGCATGGCCGCAACGATCTGCTCCAGGTGCAGTTCGGCACTGTTTATCACGGTCTGGGCCTGGTGCCCTTCGAGCACGGCAGCGGGCACCAGCGAGCCGGCGTAGATGATCACTGGGCACTGACGGATCAGCCGCTGCCCTTTGACCGTGATCAATTCCGGGTCGCCTGGGCCGGCGCCGATGAAGTAGACCGTCATGGAAAATCCTTGCAGGAGAATGGTGAAACAATTATCCGCCGCTGGCGAGGGCGAGGGTAGCGCCGCCAAGGGTTTGCCGCGTGACCACGAGCGCGGCGTTGCCACATTCATGATCGGCCAGGGCCAGGGCTGCGCTCTCCGCCACGCCCCAGCAACCGCTGTGGGCGAATGCTACCGCAGAGCGGTGGCTCAGTTGCGGCTCGTAGGCCTGCAGTTGCGAGGGTGCGAACACCAAAAGGGGCAAGTTGTGACGTTCGGCGAGTTGTCGCAGGCCGGGTTCGTCCGCTTTCGCTGTGATGCTGGCGATGCCTCGCAACGCCGCCAGCGTCAGCCCATGGCTGTGCAGTGCCTGGTATAGCAGTTCGTCGAGGGCCTCCACCGGGCAGCCCCGGCGGCAACCAAAGCCGGCGTAGAGCGCCGGCAGTGTGCATTGGCTTGCCATCAGGCCTGGCTGGAGCGGCGGTACAACCAGGCGCTGAGCAGGCCCAGCGCCAACCAGAAGGCAGCGTTGGTTACCCACGACGCGATCTTGAATTGGGTTTCCAGCGCTTCTGGGGCCAGGCTTTGGTGAACGTCGGGTTGCGGAGCGCCGATCACGTGCGGGATTACCAGCAACACGGCGCCGCAGGCCTTGAGCAGCCAATGACGCGCGAACACCAGCAAAGCAAGCCCCAATGCGGTTGCGGCGGCGGTGCCAATCCACCAGCTCTGGCGCTGGCCGAGGTCGGCCGCGGCGGTGCCTGGTAGTTCTGGCGGCAGGCCCAAGGTGGGTGCCAGGCAGAACACGGCGAAGCCGGCCAAGCCCCACAATGCGCCGGTGGTGACGCGGTTGGGTTCGCGCAGGCTGTACAGCGCGGCAAGGATCAAGGCAAAGCCGACGGCTACGACCAGGTTGCCTCCGGTGGTGGAGAGGATGCGTTGCCAGCCGTCCTCTGGTGACCACGCCTCTGCGCTGTGTTCGTGCGCCGCGGCGTGTTCATGCCCGGCGGTTGCCTGGCTATCGTGGTGGTGTTCGGCGGCGGGGGCTGCCGATTCATAGGTTTCTGCCTCAAGAATGAGCGGTGCGACCCAGAAGCTTTGCAGCAGGGTCAACAACAGGGCTGCGAGCAGGCCGCTGAAGCCTGCGGTGCGGGCGATGCGCTTGATCATGGGGCGGTCTCAGTGGCAAGGGAATGCGGCGCTGTGGCGGGTGTCGTGGGCGGCGTTGTGTACCGCCTCGATGTGTGAGAAGCCGGCAAAGTAGATCAGGCACAGGCCCAACAGGCTGGCAGCGGTGGCGATGACCACGCGCTGGCTGAGGGTGACGGGGGTGGCGATACCGTGTTTGGCGCTGGTGACGGGCATGACGCGTTCCTCTGCTTTGTGGGGCATTGTGCTTATTGGGCAACAGGCAAGCGCGGCAGCCCCGGGCTTGGGTGGCCCAGAGAAATGCGACAGCGCCCGCCCACCGCGGGGTGTTCATGAACGCCAGGCCGGTCTCCGGGCTTGCGAGGAGGAGCAGGGCTCCTGGTAAAGCGTCACCTTCCCATGCCGGATGGCGTGGCACAGTGGTCTAGACGCTTCGCTCGCTTACCGTTGCGGGGGCAGCACCGGGATTGTCCGGCCCTGATCGAGGGCCTGCGACGCACCGGTTTCCCGTTTCACCCCCAATGGGGGCACCTGAACGTAAGGTGCAAGGAGAGCACGGGGCAGGGTTTGCGTCAATCGCAGCCCTTATCGCATGCCACGATTTCCCTGCCGTTGCCGTTGCCGTTGCCGTTGCCGTTGTCTTGCTCTTGCTCTTGCTCTTGCTCTTGCTTTTCAGTGCGCGGTAGATCAGACGCTGCAGATTGCGACTTCAGGAGGCCGAACGGAGGTCTTGCGGAGGGAGGTGACGGGCATGGATGCCCGTCAAGCGCTTCGGCCCATGGATGGGCCGTGAGCGCGGTCCTCCCGGGAGCAAGGCCGGAGTGAGGGAACCCCGGAGCGAAGCGTAGGGGCCGGATGATGGGAGCGGGCGGTTTTTGGTTCCTTTTTGCCAAGACAAAAAGGGACCCGCCGTAAGGGCGGAAAGGTGATTCAGCGCCGCCCCGGCAAATGGATATTCACGCTAGCCGCAAGCCGCAAGCCGCAAGCCGCAAGCCGCAAGCCGCAAGCCACAAGCCACAAGCCACAAGCTCATGCTGGGGTTTCGATTCATCTGGGCATATCCATTTGCTATGGCGACGCTCACTCACCTTTCCGCCCTTACGGCGGGTCACTTTTTGGCAAACGCCCCAAAAAGTAACCAAAAAAGGCTGGCTCCTATCATCCGGCCCCTACGCTGCGCTTCGGGGTTCCCTCGCTCCGGCCTTGCTCCCGGGAGGACCGCGCTCACGGCCCATCCATGGGCCGAAGCGCTTGACGGGCATCCATGCCCGTCACCTCCCTCCGCAAGGCCTGCGCTCGGCCTCCTGAAGTCGCAATCTGCGGTGCCTGTACTTGCGCGCTAGAAAAGCAAGAGCAAGAGCAAGAGCAAGAGCAAGAGCAAGAGCAGGGGCAGGCAGGGCTTGGGCTTGCGCTTGGTTCATTGCGTAGGGGTGGGGACGGGCGCGTCAACAGTTGACCACCTGCCACCCCCCGCGTAGCCTTGCCGCTTCGAGGTTCTTCGGCCAGGCCGAAGCTAAGACGGGAACGCGGTACAAGCCGCGGCTGCCCCCGCAACTGTAAGCACCGGTAACGGATCGACACAGCCACTGCGCCTAAGCGCGGGAAGGCGTCATCCCGCCAGCCCCTTGATCGAACGGGCCGCAACGGTGCAAGCCAGGAGACCTGCCTCGCAACGTTTTCGACTATCAACCGGGCGGGGTGATCCGGTGGCGAACGAGCCCGGCCGGTCCGACCGCGGCTTTCGTCCCGCATGCCCGCGCCATCCTGCCAAGGGCAACGCGACATGAAAACACTGGCCAAGCTCCCCGTCACCATCGTCACCGGCTTCCTCGGCTCGGGCAAGACCACCTTGCTCCGGCACATGCTCGACAACGCCCAAGGCCGCCGCATCGCAGTCATCGTCAACGAGTTCGGCGAACTCGGCATCGACGGCGAAATCCTCAAACAATGCAGCATCGGCTGCACCGAAGAAGAAGCCAGCGGCCGCGTCTACGAACTGGCCAACGGCTGCCTCTGCTGCACCGTTCAGGAAGAATTCTTCCCGGTCATGCGTGAACTGGTGGCGCGCCGTGGCGACCTCGACCATATCCTCATCGAAACCAGCGGTCTGGCACTGCCAAAGCCCCTTGTGCAAGCCTTCCAGTGGCCGGAAATCCGCAACGCCTGCACCGTCGACGCGGTGATTACCGTGGTCGACAGCCCGGCTGTCGCCGCCGGTACCTTCGCCGCCTACCCAGACCAGGTCGACGCCCAACGCAAGCTCGACCCCAACCTGGACCACGAGTCGCCGCTGCACGAGCTGTTCGCCGATCAACTGGCCAGTGCCGATCTGGTGGTACTGAACAAAGCCGACCTGATCGACGCCGAAGGCCTGGCGAAAGTCCGCGCTGAAGTGGCCGAAGAATTGCCGCCCGCGGTCAAGGTAGTCGAGGCTAGCAGCGGCCGCCTGCCGCTGAACGTGCTGCTGGGCGTCGGCGCAGAGTCCGAAGCGCACATCGATGGCCGCCGCACCCACCATGATTCGCATCACGACGGCGAAGACCACGACGATCACGACCATGATGCCTTCGACTCCATCTCCATCGACTTGCCGGAGGCCGACGAAGCGCTGCTGCTCGACGCCCTGACCCAACTGGTGGTGGAATTCGGCATCCTCCGTGCCAAAGGCTTCGCAGCCATTCCTGGCAAGCCCATGCGCCTGCTGGTGCAGGGCGTAGGTACCCGTTTCGACAAGCACTTCGACCGCGCCTGGCGTGCCGATGAGCCGCGCGTCACCCGGCTGGTGCTGATCGGCCAAGACCTTGACGCCGCACAGCTGGAAGCACGTCTGCGCCAGGCACTGGGCGCCTGACCCATGCACTTGCTGCGGACCCAGCCCGGCGGTTTCGTGCCGGACGACAGCATCGCCGACCTCGGCCAGACACCCGCCGAGCTGGTGATTCTCTGCAGCGGCGACTCGCACTTGGCCTTGCTCGCTGAAACCGCCGAGCAACTGCCGGACGACTACCCCAGCCTGCGCCTGGCCAACCCCATGCAGGTGCAGAACCATGCCTCCGTCGACCTTTATGTCGACCAGGTGCTGCGCCACGCCAAGGTGATCCTGGTGTCGCTGCACGGCGGCGTGGGCTACTGGCGCTATGGTGTGCAACAGCTGGTCGAACTGGCTTCGCGCGGGGTGCAGTTGATTCTGGTGCCCGGTGACGACCGCCCCGACCCGGAGCTGACCCGGCTGGGCAGCATCACCGGGGAGCCAGCCGAACACCTTTGGCATTACCTGCGCCAAGGGGGCAAGGCCAATGCCATCAACCTGTTCAAGTACCTGGCCAGCCAGTGGCTGGGCCGCGATTACAGCTGGGATGCACCGCAACCGTTGCCACGCACGTCGGTGTATCACCCCGGCACCCCCACTGCGACCCTCAAGGACTGGTTCGGCCAGTGGCACCCGGAGCACCCGGTAGCACCACTGCTGTTCTACCGCTCGCACCTGCAGGCCGCCAATACCGCGTTCATCGACGTGTTTTGCCAGCGCCTGCAGGCGGCGGGCCTCAATCCGTTGCCGATCGCCGTTGCCAGCCTCAAGGAAAGCGCCTGCCTGGAGCAGGTCGAAAACTGGCTGGACGAAGTGGGGGCCGAGGTTCTGATCAATACTACGGGCTTTGCCATGTCCAGCCCGGAGCGTCCCAACCTGCGGCCGTTTCGCCGTGACATTGCGGTGCTGCAGGCGATTTGCGCGCAGGACAACCAACCCGGTTGGGAAGCCAGCGAGCAGGGCCTGGGCGCTCGCGACCTGGCCATGCACATTGCCTTGCCCGAGCTGGACGGGCGCATCATCACGCGGCCGGTGAGCTTCAAGGACATGGCCTGGCGCAGTGAGCGCAGCCAGTCTGATGTGGTGTGCTACCGCGCCCATCCAGAGCGGATGGATTTTGTCGCCGAGCTGGCCAGGCGCTGGGTGGAACTGGCGCGCCTGCCCAATGGGCAGAAGCGCGTTGCGCTGGTGCTGGCCAACTACCCGACCCGAGACGGGCGCATCGGAAATGGCGTTGGCCTCGATACCCCCGCAGCGGCGCTCAACATTCTCAAGGCGCTGCAGGCTGAAGGCTACCCGCTGGGCGAACTGCCAGACAGCGGCACGCAACTGATTCACCAGCTGCTCGGCGGCGTCACCAATGACCTCGATCACCTCGACCAGCGCCCCTGCACCCAGAGCCTGAGCCTGGCGGATTATCAGGCTGCTTTCGAGCGCCTGCCCGAAGCCAACCGCCAGGCCGTGCTGGAACGCTGGGGGGCGCCCGAGCAAGACCCGATGTACCGCAGCGGTCGCCTGATGGTGGCCGGGCTGCGCTATGGCCTGACGTTCGTTGGCATCCAGCCGGCCCGCGGTTACCAGGTCGACCCCAGTGCCGTATACCACGACCCGGATCTGGTTCCGCCGCATGGCTACCTGGCATTCCATTTCTGGCTGCGCCACGCCTTCGCCGCCGATGCGGTCATCCATGTGGGCAAACATGGCAATCTGGAGTGGCTGCCCGGCAAAGGTGTCGGCCTGTCCGATCAGTGCTGGCCGGATGCACTGCTTGGCCCGCTGCCGAACATCTACCCGTTTATCGTCAACGACCCAGGCGAGGGCGCTCAGGCCAAGCGCCGCACGCAGGCTGTGATCATCGACCACCTGATGCCACCGTTGACCCGAGCCGAAACCTACGGCCCGTTGCGCCATCTTGAACAGCTGGCAGACGAATTCTACGAAGCGCAGATGCTCGACCCCCGCCGCGCCCGTGAACTGCAGCGCGATATTCTGGAGTTGGTCAAGGCCAACCACATCGACCGCGAGCTGCAACTGGAAGGGCAGCTGGACGACGCTGCCGTGTGGCTGCCACGCCTGGATACCTACCTGTGCGACCTCAAGGAGTCACAGATCCGTGATGGCTTGCACGTGTTCGGCCAGTCGCCGCAAGCACGGCTGCGGATCGACACCCTGCTGGCTTTGCTGCGCGTCGAGCGCGGTGATGGTCGGGGTGGTAACGCCAGTTTGCTGCGTACACTCGCCAAGGCTTTGGCGCTGGGCTTCGACCCGTTGGACTGTGACCTTGGGCAAAACTGGGCAGGGCCGCGTCCGGCGCTATTGCAGGGGGTGAGCGACGCGCTTTGGCGTACCTGTGGCGACACCCGGGAACGCCTTGAACTGCTGGCACTGCAGGTGATCGAGCGCGCTTTGGGCGGTACGCTGCAATTGCCCGACGAGGCGCAGTGGCAGCCGGTATATCAGGTGGTACAGGCATTACAGGGGCAGGTAGCTCCAGACTTGGACGCCTGCGGGGCGGCCGAGATCAATGGCCTGCTCGCCGCCTTGGCGGGGCGCTTCGTACCCGCCGGCCCCAGCGGAGCCCCTAGCCGCGGCCGCCTGGATGTGCTGCCCACGGGGCGTAACTTCTACACCGTGGACATACGCAACCTACCCACCACCACTGCCTGGCGCCTGGGTTTCGCCTCAGCGAATCTGATCCTCGAACGGCATTTGCAGGACCACGGCGACCACCTGCGCCAGCTTGGGCTTTCGGTATGGGGTACGGCAACCATGCGCACCGGCGGTGACGACATTGCCCAGGCCATGGCGCTGATGGGCGTGCGCCCGGTGTGGGCCAGCGGTAGCCAGCGTGTCGATGATTTCGAGATCCTGCCGTTGAGCCTGCTCGATCGCCCTCGGGTGGATGTGACCTTGCGCGTCTCGGGGTTCTTCCGCGACGCCTTCGGCAACCTGATCCGCCTGTTTGATGCGGCGGTGCAGGCGGTAGCCGCGCTGGACGAACCGCAAGACCTCAACCCCCTGGCGGCGCGGGTGCGTGCCGAGCGCGCGGCATTGCAGGCCGAGGGCGTTGAGGCCGAACAGGCTGCACGCCAGGCCGGTTGGCGGGTATTCGGCGCCAAGCCCGGCGCCTACGGGGCCGGGGTGCAGAATGCAATCGATGGCCGCCTCTGGCATAGCCGGGAGGATCTGGCCGAGGTGTACCTCAACCATGGCGGCTACGCGTACGGTGGCAGTGACGAAGGTACCCCGGCGCGTGCCCAGTTCGCCAGGCGGCTGGGCCAGGTCCAGGCGGTGCTGCAGAACCAGGACAACCATGAGCATGACCTGCTCGATTCCAACGACTATTACCAGTTCCAAGGTGGCATGCTGGCGGCGTCGGAAACCTTGTCCGGTGCGGGGGTGGCCAGTTACCACGGCGACCATAGCCAGCTCGACCGGCCGCGCATCCGTACCCTCAAAGAGGAACTGAACAGGGTCATTCGCGCCCGTGCCCTCAACCCCAAATGGATCGACGGGGCCAAGCGCCATGGCTACAAGGGCGCCTTCGAGCTGGCGGCGACGGTCGACAACCTGTTCGCCTTCGATGCCACCACGCACCTGATCGATGACCATCATTATCAGTCGCTGGCCGATGCCTATGTGCTCGACCCGGCGACCCGCGACTTCATGCGTGAGCATAACCCCGAGGCTTTGCGAGACCTCACCGAGCGCTTGCTGGAGGCCCAGCAGCGCGGGCTCTGGGAAGCACCTGGTGACTACCGCGAAACCCTCGAGGAGCAGTTGCTCGACGGCGAGGAACAAGCTTGAAATGAATGAGCCCGTACAATTTCCCTTGGCGGCGGTGGTCGGTGCAGACGACCTGAAGCTGGCGCTGTGCCTGACCGCAATCGACCCGAAGATCGGTGGTGTGCTGATCGAGGGCCCGCGTGGCATGGCCAAAAGTACCCTGGCCCGCGGCTTGGCCGACCTGCTCGGTGAGGGGCCGTTCGTCACCCTGCCACTGGGCGCCAGCGAAGAACGGCTGGTCGGCACGCTCGACCTCGATGCGGCACTGGGGCAGGGCAAGGCGCAATTTTCGCCCGGGGTGCTGGCCCTGGCTGATGGCGGCGTGCTGTACGTCGATGAGGTCAACCTGCTACCCGATACCTTGGTCGATCTTCTGCTCGATGTGGCTGCCAGCGGCACCAACCGTATAGAACGTGACGGTATTTCCCACCGCCACAGTGCCCGTTTCGTTCTGATCGGCACCATGAATCCCGAAGAGGGCGAGTTGCGTCCGCAGTTGCTTGACCGCTTTGGCCTGAACGTGGTGCTGGACGGTCTGCCAGAGCCGCAAGCGCGCCAGCAGATCATTCGTCGCCGCTTGGCATTCGACAGCGACCCGCTGGCGTTCTGTGAACAGTGGGCTGCTGCCCAGGCGCAATTGCGGGCGCGCTGCCAGGTGGCGCGCCAAGGCCTTGCTGCGATCGCGCTGGACGACCGCGCCTTGGGTTGGATTACCGAGCGTTGCTTCGCCGCGGGGGTCGATGGCATGCGAGCCGACTTGGTGTGGCTACGTGCCGCCCGCGCCCACTGTGCCTGGCGCGGCGCGGGGGCGATCGAAGAGATCGATATCCAAGCAGTAGCAGAATTTGCGCTGCGCCATCGACGCAAAGTACCGCCTGAGGTTGCTCCTCCCTCCGCGCCCCCACAGGCAGGTGGGCGCGATGGAGATAGCCAAGGCGGGCAGGGTGACTGGGGCGCACTGCCTGCGCAGCCCGTGGCCAGCGGCGCCCGGCGTGAGGTACCGAACTGGGCAAAAAAGCCCTGAGCATCCGCCCGTCAGGCACCAACGTGGCGGATGCCTTGCCCCGGGTCGGAAAACGCAGGGGTGCCAGCCGTGGTCGCGTGCGGGTTGGGGGAAAAGGCCGGGTTGCCTGGCTTTCGACGTTGCTCAAGGGGCGCCCACGCCTGCCCGAGGACCTTTGCTGGCAACAGCGCCAGGGCCGTGCTGCCGAGCTGTGGCTGGTGATCGTCGATGCGTCGGCCTCGACCCGCCGGCATCAGGCACTGGCCCAGAGTAAAGGGCTGCTGGCAGAGCTGTTCGATCAGGCTTATCGCCAGCGCGCCCGGCTAGCCTTGCTCACAGCCAGTGGCGGTGCACCGCAGTGGCAGCGCCACGGCCTGAAAGCCTCAGCGTCGCTGCAACCTTGGTTGAACGCGTTGGGTGCTGGCGGCGGTACACCGTTGGTTGCAGCCCTGGAGCAAGGCAGACGCTGGTTGCACGCACGGCAAAAAGCCCATCCGCAAGAGCAGCAGCGCTGCCTGGTGTTCACCGATGGACGTCTGCAGCGCTCGAATGATCTACAGCCGATGCCCTGCGCCACGCTGTTGGTCGACATGGAAATGGCGCCGGTTCGTCTGGGGCGTGCACGGCAGATAGCCACGCAATTACAAGCGGACTATCAGCATATCGAGCACTTCAGGCTCAAACAGTGATGAACTGCGCGAGGGCGGAGTGACACTTTGTCGCAGTTGTAAAAGTTGCCTGAGTGGCATTGGAAAAGTTGCCCAAGTGCGTGCCAAGCACGCACTTGCAGGCGAACGCTGATATTACTTCGGCATCGACCAGGGTTGCAGGGCATACCCTTTCTGGGACAGTTCGGCGCGCACTTCCTCGATGAGGCTGGCCCACTGGGCCGGGTCGGAATAGGTTCGCGAAGACACTTGCTTGCTGCCGATACGGGTGCTGGTCCGGTCGATCACTGCCAGGCTCAGCTCACCAGTACCATTGGGTGCATCCCAGGCGACGCACTGGAAGGGTTCGAAGGCGTGGTCGGCGATCAGCAGTGCTTCGTTGACACGGAGCGGGGCATTCATGGTTCGGTCTCTCTATGGTCCCAAACATCGAAATTCAAGTCCGCTTAACTGCACCATCGCTCAGGTAGTGGCGATTTGCAGCGCGGGGTTACTTGTACTGATGCTCCAAGTTAGGGGTGAAGTCACACAGTGGCTGTAAATTTTTTACGGCCCACACGTTTTTTGTTTCCTGCGCCGGCTGTGACGCCATTTATTATGAAAAATTCCCGAGCGCGCAAAAACCGTCGGAAATGGGCGGACAGACGGTAGTGGGCAGCGTCAAGTTCGTTGCTACTGTTAAATGGGCGCCGCAACTTACTGTTTTCTCGTAAAAAACCATAATCTGGCGCCAAGGAACGGTCATGCACGAAACCGCATCCCTTCGTCGCTTGCTTATCGTCGACCCCTGCGACGCTTGCCACCGCTTGCTGCCAGGCCTTGAGAGCGCCGGCTGGGATGTGCACAGTTGTAGCCTTGACCTGGCGCTGGAGCACCGTTGCGATATCGGCGTGTTGCGCTTGCAGGATTCGCATCTGCGACACCCCGATGCGGTCAAGGACATGATCAAGCGCAGCAACACCGAGTGGATCGCGGTACTCGACGCCGACCAGCTGCGAATGCAGAACGTGGGTGACTTCGTTTGCGAGTGGTTCTTCGACTTCCATACCTTGCCGTTCGATGTCTCACGGGTGCTGGTGACCTTGGGACGCGCGTTCGGCATGGCGCGCTTGCGCGGCAAGGGGGCGGTGCCGATCGATGGCCTCAAGGACGAGTTGCTCGGCGACAGCCGGCCGATTCTTGAATTGCGCAAACTGCTGGGCAAGCTGGCACCCACCGAATCACCCGTGCTGATTCGCGGGGAAAGCGGTACCGGCAAGGAACTGGTCGCGCGCACCCTGCATCGCCAGTCGCAGCGCTGCGACATGCCGTTCATCGCCATCAATTGCGGTGCGATACCCGAGCACCTGATCCAGTCGGAGCTGTTCGGGCATGAGAAAGGCGCTTTTACAGGCGCCCATCAGCGTAAGGTCGGGCGTATCGAAGCGGCCCATGGTGGCACCTTGTTTCTCGACGAAATTGGTGACTTGCCGTTGGAGTTACAGGCCAATCTACTGCGGTTTCTGCAGGAAAAGCATATCGAACGGGTAGGTGGAAGCCAGCCGATCCCGGTCGATGTGCGGGTGCTCGCGGCCACGCACGTGGACCTGGAGCGTGCCATCGAACAAGGCCGCTTTCGCGAGGACCTGTACTACCGGCTCAATGTCCTGCAGGTGGTGACCGCGCCGTTGCGAGACCGGCATGGTGACCTTTCGATGCTGGCTAACCATTTTTCTCATTTCTACAGCCTGGAAACAGGCCGCAGGCCCCGCACATTCAGTGATCACGCGTTGGCTGCGATGGGCCGCCATCATTGGCCGGGCAATGTACGGGAGCTGGCCAACCGGGTGCGTCGTGGGCTGGTGCTGGCAGAAGGGCGCCAGATCGAGCCCCAAGACCTGGGCCTGCATGTGGTGGAACAGGAAGACCTGCCGCTGGGTACCCTGGAAGACTACAAGCATCGGGCAGAACGTCAGGCGTTGTGTGATGTGCTCAACAGGCACAGCAACAACTTGAGCTTTGCCGCGAAGGTGCTCGGGATATCGCGGCCTACGTTCTACCGCCTGTTGCACAAGCATCAGATTCGCTGAACCTTTCCCAGCGGCGCCTAACGCCAGAGCCCGCTGCGACCCAGAGCCAATCAGCTCGACTGAGCGATATGCGCGTCCGGACCTTCTTCGACCGTTTCATCTTCCCCTGGCAGCGCGGTGATCACGCTGAAATCGCTGACTTCGACTTCCCCTGCGCCGTACCCCAACAGGTGAAACGAGAACGCCTTGCGCTGCGTGGGGTTGTCGAAGCCGAACTCCATCTCCAGCGGTTCAGCGGCAGTCACGCGAATTTCCTCGGGCAGGCCCAGTGGCACATCTTGTTCCCGTTCCTTGGCCTTGAGCCGAATGTAGGCCGCATGCCGTGGGTCGAGTGCGCGTACCTTCACCTTCACCCGCGTGCGTGACCCCCCCGGCATCTCCAGGTACTGGGCGCCAATCAGGTTATCGGCCCAGTCATCATGAATTCGCGCCTGCAGCTGGATGGGCGAGGGGCCACCGAACTGATAGCGCAGGTTGAGCGGCGTTTGCAGCAAGGACTGATCGAGTACGCCGACGAGGGCGCCGAGCTGAGCGCCGAGTCGGCTGTCGCCAGCGCCAAGGTATTTGGCCTTTTCGGCGATGAAGCCCTCGCTGGCGTAGCGGCGGCAGCGCTGCTGGAAGTCGCACTCGGTGAACACGCCCTGGCCATCGTGGTAGCGCAACATCGCGTTGGTGTAGGAAATCATCTCGCGGCCAGTATCGTAATCGCGATAAAGCGAGCGGCCGCCCAGGGCGGCGGGAATTGGCAAGGCGAAATAATCGAGCAAGGACGTCGCCAGGTCGATATGCCCATAGGTGCCCTGTTTGATGTGAGGCAGCTGCGCCTGCTCCGGAGCCAATGTCAGGTTGAAGCCCCAAGCGGAGGCAAGCCGCACCCCGTCGATACCGTGGGACTCGTCCGAGGTGACTACCACCAGGGTGTCTTCGAGCACGCCTTGGCGTTCGAGGTTGTCGAGGAAGGCACCGACTGCGTCATCCAGATAAGCCACCGCGGCCTGCTTGGCTGTGTCATGGCGCTTCAGGTACTCAGCGGGTGCCGAATAGGGTTGGTGGGTACCCACGGTCAGCAGGGTGAGCATCCAGGGACGGTCTTGTTGCCTGAGCTGGCCAACGTAGTCCAGCGCGCCCTCGAAGAACGCGCGGTCGTCCTTGCCCCAGGGGAATTGCAGGTAGTTCTCGTTGCTGAACCATTCCTGGCCGTGCACCGAGTCGAAACCGATGTGCGGCATGATGCGGTCTTTGGCCATGAAGCGCAGGCCAGCGCCTTGCAGGTAATGCGTGGTGAAGCCGGCCTGGCGCAGTTGGGCTGGCAGGCAAGCCTGATTACGCTGGTGCTGGGTGAGCAGTTCCATCCCCTTCGGGGTACCGTTGGCCAGCTTGTCGTAATCGCCGCAAAGCATCGCATACAGGCCACGAATGGTCTGGTGGGTATGCAATACGTAGTCTGGCGTGTTCATCCCTCGCTCGGCCCAGCGGCTGAGGTTGGGCATCAGGTTTTCGTTGAAACGGCTGTGCAGAGCCTGACGGTTGGGCTGCAGGTAGGCCCCCGGAATGCCTTCGAGGGTGATCACCAGCAGGTTGCGGGCACGCCCGCTTGGCAGCTTCTGGCCGTGCAGGTCGGACTGGGTCAGGCCGGCACTGGGCAGGGGGGTAATTGGTTGCGTTTGCCCGGCCCAGCTCAGTGCCTCGCGCTGCAGCGTACCGACGCCACCGGACATGAGCTGGTGGGGAAGGTTGTACTGGCGCCACTGCTCGGCGTCGGACGGTAGCAGATGCTGAGCGCCCCAGTGCACACCAAACAGCGCCAACGGGATGGCCAGCGCCTTGAGCCCCAGCGGTGCGCCAGGCGTTGCACGGTTGCGCCAGGCAGTGCGCGCCCAAAGCAGCAGGCCGGCGCCCATGGCCCAGGGTAGCCAGGCATGGGCAAGGCCACCGGCGGTGGAGTTTTCCATGAACTGTGCATCGAACAGGTAGCTCAGGTCGGCACTTGTTGGCAGCCGGCCCACCGCGCTGACCAGCTCCGCCGAAGCGATCCATGATGCAGCCCACGCCAGCAGCACCGGTGCTGCCAGCCACCAGGGCCTACGGTGCAACAGCAGCACCAGCAGGCTGCCCAAGGCAAGATCCGAAAGATAGCCCAGCGGGTTGGACCACCCCAACAGGGTACGCACAGCCAAGGGGATCACCAGTACCAGGGTCGCGAGGGCTACGAGCCGGGTATGCGGATGGCCGTGCAGGTTTTTCACGAAAACTTTCCTTGATTGCCGTTAAAGCGTCACAAATGTGTGAGCAATCATAGCAGGGCGGGGGCATCAAGGCGGCGTATTACGAGGTTTGTAACCAAAAGCCGGGCCCGCAGGGAGCCCGGTGAGTAGTGGCGTCAGAAGTAGTAAGGGAATTTCAGGCTGAAGGAAAAGTCCGGGGCGTCATCGGTCAGGCCGATGGCGAGGTTCGGGACGATGGTCAGGTTGTTGGAGGCTGCGAACGTCATGCCGATGTTGAAGTTCGCCGCGTTGTAGTCGCTGTTGGTGATCGACTGCCAGTCACCGCCGTCAGGTTTGATCTTGCTTTTTCTGGAAAACTGATCGGTGACCGAGAACGACATGCTCATCTTCTCGTTCAAGGCGAACGCGATGCCCCCGCCGATCTGCCAGGAATCCCCGAGTTTCACGTCACCAGGCACCTTGGTGTTGACCGTGGGGCTGATGTCGCTGAACGAGTCCTCCATGTTGTAGGTGTAGGACAGGCTGGCGAACAACACGGCCGGGTCGAAGGTCTTGACCAGCGAGATGCCGGGCGTGATCGCCCAGACGCCATTGCCGGTTGGCAGGTCCTCCGGGACAGCCAGGTTGTCATTGCCGGCAACCGGGATGAGTTTGATGCCGTAGGGGTCGTCGCCTGTGGGCGCCTTGATGCGCAAGGTGGCCACTGCGTCGGGCCAGTTCTCCGACTCATCCAGGAACTTGTAGGCCACGCCGACGTTGATGTCGCCCAGGGCTGGGTCGCGGGTAACGGTACCATCGGAGCTGACACCGGCAGCGCCACCTGCGCCGCCGGAAGAGTAGGTGGATTCGCGGTAGACGATGGGAACGTTGATGTCGAACTGCCAACGCTGATCGACGTTGTAGCGTGCCGTCAGGTCCAGCGTCCAGTTGTCTGCCTTGATGCGGTCGATGTTGATGTTGCCGAGGAAGATCGAATCGAGGGCGAGAAAACCGTTGAGGGTCAAGGCGCGCGTGTCGTAGTGGGTGTAGGTCAGGCCGGTTTCGATACTGAACTTGCCGCCGCCAAAGAACCCGCTGGCTTCGTCATACAGGTTGGAGACACTTTGCGCAGGTTCCGAATCGTCCTGCAGCGATTGGCCATAGGAACTGCCAGTGGTCCCGGGTGCGCCCGATGCCACGGTTTGCCCACCCTTGACGCCCTCCGCCGGGGACTTTGTCAGGCGCTTGGGCGCTGGCGCTCGCGGCGCTTCCTCCACCTGGCGCAGGCGTTGCTCGAGTACCATCAGTGCGTTCTGTTGGGCTTCGTAGCGCTCTTTGAGCGCCATCAGTTCCTGTTTGAGGGTTTCGACCTGTGGGTCGGTTGCCGCCTGTAGCAGAGTGGCCGGGGCCAAGGTTGTCAAACAAACGATAGCTCTGAACGTCAACAAACGGTGCATGGGTTAGCCGTCCCTTCTGACTACATACGATGAGACTGAGCGTAGATCAGTATCCGAGATTACGAAGGCCTTTAAGCTGATCAAGGTTGGGGGCCATCGATCCGGCTGCGGGCGCGTCACGCAGCACCACATTGAGCGACGTCAGGTTGCTGACCCGGTTGCTGCTTCCGAGCAGGGTAGTGTTCTGCATGAGGCCGCCTTGCCCCAGGCGCTGCAGGGTGTTGCCCTGGTTGTTGCCGGCGATGATGCTCAGCTGCACGCCGCGGCCACTGGAGGTAACGCTCAGCGACCCTGCGCCATTGGCGCCGACCAGCGTAGCGCCGGCAGCCAGGACCTGCCCTTGGGGCTGTGTCGTCGGCGCCTGGTTGGCCTTGGTGACGTTGATATCGACAGTGTTATGGGCGGTGTTGTAATCGCCGGCAGCACGCACGACCTGGGTCACGCCTTCGGTGGTGTTCAGGCCGGCACCGCCGGTGACGGTACCGGTACCGGAGCTGCCCGATTGCGGCCTGCCTGGGCCTTTTTCATTGATCATCGATACATAGAACTGCGGTTTGATGGTCGACTGCTGGATCTGCATCGCCGAAGTTGCACCGATCACTTCACCGTTGGCGTTCTGCCAGGTGCTGGTCATGACGATGCCAAAGCTGACGATGCGCCCCGGCATTACGTAGCGCCCGCGCAGGTTGGCCAGTTCCTGGTCCTTCAACTCGATCGGTTTGAACGTTTCTGCCTGTGTCGCAAGGCTGGCGGCCATGCAAGTGGCGGCCAGCCAGATTGAGGTCTTCATGGGTTGCTCCCGGAGCGTCTTGCCCATTGTCGTTAGAAGAAGTCGCTTTGAATGAAGCCGAAGTCCATCAGCTCGGCGTCTTGCACCGGGGTGAAGTTGCTGACACGGTTCTTGGCGCTCAGCGGCAGCGGCGGATCGAGCAAGATGTTGCTCTTGTCGTACCCTTGGCCGATGACGGCGAAGATGATGCCGTTCCAGCCTTTGATGAAGTCATCGATCTTGAACCGCTTGTGCCCCAGTACCGGGTCGCCGATGTAGACCCAGCCCTTGTCGACTTTCTGCATCACTACGAAGTGCTTGTAGCCGCGGATGTCCATCAGCACGACCACCGGAATGCGGATACTGTGCAAGGTGTCCGGGGCTACCCGATAGCCGCGAGCACGCATGCCCAGGCTTTCTACGTAGCGCTTCATGTCGAGCATCGAGAAACCTTGGGTGCGGACCAGGTCCTGGTCAGCGTGTGCCAGCATGCCTTCTATGACGTGTTGTTCGTCGACGTCCAGCCAGTAGGCCTGGCGCAGGATCGTCGCCAGTGAGGCTGCACCGCAACTGAAGTCGGTTTTCTGCTGTACCAGGTCAGCGAACTTGCGCTCACGGATGCTCTGGATGGGTTTGTAGATCACCGCGCCACCCGGTAGCACGGACAATGGCATCTGGGCTGCTTCGCTTACACCGGCCATGCTCAGCAACATTGCCAAGGCGATCATGCGCATGTTCGATGCCCCCTGTTTTTCTTGTTAGAAAGAGGCCCCCCGAAGGGGGCCTCCAGGCCGCAGTTGTTACATCGAGGTGTTGGAGATGGCCAGCGAGTTGCTTTGCTGGTTGCCCACACCTGCTGCCACGTTGACGCCCAGGTTGCCGCTGCCACCATTGACCGAACCACTCAGGGTAGCGGTGTTGGTCACAGGGTTGGCCCAGCCGGTCGGGGTCAGCACTTGGAACGACACGGTGTTGCTCAATGCAAACTCGCTAGACTCGCTGAAGCTCTTCGAGATGCTGTCCGAAGATTCCGACGCTTTTTCGCCAGCTTTCTCGTAGGCCGAAGCGTTTGCTTTTTCCCATGCCGAGTCATGTGCCTTCTCGTAGGCGGTATCGCGAGACTTGTCATAGGACGAGTCACGGGTACGGTCATACGAAGAGTCATACGCCTTGTCGAAGGACGAGTTGTAGGACTTGTCGAACGCCGAGTTGCTGGCCGACTCGTGCGAGGTGTCGACCGATGCATCCAGCGAGGCATTGAGCGAGGCGTCGAACTCGGCGCTGCGAGAGCGCTCGAAGCGACCAAAGGTTTCAGACGAGGAGGCGCTGCCGTTGGCGCTTGCATCGAGCGATGCATTGAGCGAAGCGCTGGACGAAGCGCTGTGGTCCCGGCTGGCCGAACCACTGGCATCCCAACCGCTGGAGCCGTTGGCAGCCATGCTGTTGGTGCCACTGGCGCTGCTGCTGTTGGAGCCGCTTGCGCTCATGCTGCTCGAGCCGCTAGAGCTGCTGCTCTTCGAACCGCTGGCGCTGCTGCTGTTGGAACCAGCCATGCTGAAGCTCGAGCTGGAGCTCTTGTCGACGCTCGCATCGAACGAGCCGCTACGCGAGGACGAACCGCTCTTGCTGGTGGTGAAGGTCAATGTGTCGACGGTATAGGTACGGTCGGCGCGGTTGTTGACTACCAGACCAGGGCCGCTCTGATCGGCCGAAGCGGTGGCGCTCGAGTTACCGATACCTGCGGCATTGTTGGCGATTGCCATGGTATTTTTCTGCTGGTTCAGGTCGCCGCCAGCCACGTTGATACCAATGTTGCCGCTGCTGCCATCAGCTGAGCCGCTCATGACGGCCGAGCTTTGGGTCGACCAGTTGTTGACAGTGTTGTTGTTGCTGCGCTGAACCACATCGGCGGAGGCGGTGGCGGTGCCGAAGACGAAGCTGTTGTCGATGTCGGCGTTATCGGACGAGGTGTTGGCAATGGCCGCGGCGTTGTCCTGCTGGTTGCCGTTACCGGCCGCCACGTTGACGCCGACGTTGCCACTGGCACCCGCGCCGGAGCTGCTCATTTCGGCTTCGTTGATGGTGCCTTCGTTGCGGATGGAGTTACCCGTGCTCCGTTGGGAATCAGTAGCTGTGGCACTGGCGTTGGTATAAACCGCCCTGTCCATTTGCTGGTGATTGTTGTTGTTATTGTGGCCGTGGCCACCGCGTCTATCATTCTGATCCGCTTGTGCAGCAACAGCCATGACCGCAGCAATTGCGAAAACCAGAGGCTTGATTGCCATCGAGGGTTTCATGGTGTTTCTCCGTCTTTTAGGTTAAGTGTTGTTCTCACCTGTTTGGGTCAGTTCGCGACCCGTACGCTCAGGGTGTTTGCCGTCTGGTTGCCCACCCCGGCGCTCTGATTCAGCTGGATGACCCCGCGACTACCGGTGAATGCCTGGTCACCGGTGGTGACCTGGCGATAGCCGGGTGAGGTATCAGTTGGATCGGAGCTGTTGATCAGCGCCACGTTCTGCTGCAACAGGACGCTGTCATCGATGCTTTGCGGTTGTGTACTGATGCTGATGCGCAGGGCATTGGCCTGCTGGGTGCTGGCGCCTGCGCTCTGGTTGACCCCCAGAGCGCCGCTGCCATGGCTGAAGGCGCCGCCCTGGATGCTGGCGGTGGCTCCCATATTGGGGTCGACCACAGACTGCTGGCGCTGGCGAATCTGCGTGGTTGCATCAGCCCCGTGGCCAATCGCAAAAGCCCGGGCATTGGCCTGCTGCTGCCGGTCGCCAGCGGCCTGGTTCACGCTGAAGTTGCCTTGGTATTGCGCGCCAGAGCTGTCGATGGTGGCATTGTTGACTACGGGAACGGGAGACTGGGCGAGGGCCGAAACGCTGAACAACGTGGCCAGGATAGACAACGTCTGCCTCATCTCATTTGCCTCCGGTCAGGATCTGCAAGGGGGCAAGGCCACGCTGGACGCTCGAGTTGACCATGTTTGAAATGCCGTTGCCGGAGCCTGTGCCACGGCCAGCTGCCAGGTTCGGCAGCTGGTTCTGGTTGCTGATGTTGCCGCCCAGGTTGTCGGTCTGCTGGGTAATCAACGAAGAGATGCCCGTGCCGCTGGTGATGTTGGCGAAGTCGCCGTCACTGAGTTCTGTGCTCTGCTTGAGCACGTACGCGGACGGGTTGGCATTGGCGGTGGTTGGGTTGGGGTCGGGCGCCAGTGGCGCACGGATCGCCATGCGCGGTTGCACATCGCGGGTGATCACGATGATCCCGTCGGCTGCCTGGATCGGCAGCGCCATGCTTGCCCCTAACACGCAACTGACCAACAGGAGGCGGGTAATGCCTTTATCCAGTGTGCTCACGACGGCGATTCCTTCTTTGTGCGCTGGCGTGGTTCAGCGTTGCGAGGAGGAGAGCAGGAGCCGTGCCGCTTTTGGATAACCCTTTGAATTCAGTAGGTTGCAGAAATGAGCTGGGAGAACCCGGAAGTTGTTGTATCAGTGCTGAGACAGATTTGCCGGCAGTTGCCGTTTTGCCCGCTATACACGTTGCCCCCAGCGCGCTTTTCGACAATGTCTCATCCGCTTGACACTCCCCCCGAAATTGGTGGGGAAGTGCGCAAATACGGGGGTCAAGGCCCAGGCAGGTGTATCACCGGGTTAACACTCGGTGGGGCAGTGCGCCACGCTGCCCTGCAGCAGGTTCTGCACAGCCCGCAATGCTGAAGCGCTACGCTGGGGCCAGTGGCCGTCGATGATTTCCAGCCTTTGCTGATGCCGTTGCAGCCATTGCAGGCTGTCATCGAAGAAAGCCTGGCGGTCAGCCAGGTCGGGCTGGCTGCGCTGGCCATCGGCAACCCAGCCAACCCCTTGCGGGCTCAGCAGCAGATGCAGGTCGTAGTGGCGTGCAAGCAAAGCCTGTTCCAACCAGGGAGGGCAATCCTGGAACAACGCCTGGCTCCAGAGCATATTGCTGAGCAGGTGGGTATCGAGGATCAGCAACGGCGGCGCCATCTCCCGGGCCTGGTCCTCCCAGGCCAACTGGCCGCGGGCGATGGGGGTGATATCGGCATAGCAGGTGTCGCGGCAGTGCTGGTCGATGAAATGCCGCACGTACTCGCTGACCACCACGCCACCAAAGTGCGCCTGGATTTCGCCGCTTAGCCAGCTTTTGCCGCTGGACTCGGGGCCGCACAGTACCACCACCTTCATGGCTGCACCCCGGTTGCCCGCAGGGCCGGGTCATGGCGCCACTCCAGCCAGCCGCGCACGGCGATGAGGGTCAGCAAGGCGAAGAAGCCTGCCGTGAAGTACAGCTGCTGGTGCAGGTACTGCCCGACGTAGACGACATCGACCACCACCCAGAGCGGCCAGCATTGCACCCGTTTCTGCGCCATCCACACTTGCGCGACCAGGCTGAAGCCGGTCAGCGTGGCATCCAGCCAGGGCAGGACGGCATCGGTCCAATAGGCCATGGCTGCGCCCAGGGCAATGCTCAGCACCAGGCCCAGCGCCAGCCCGGTGAATACCGCACGCCTGGACAGGTGCGACACCACACGAGCATCCTCGGCGCGGTCCGGGCGTTTCCATTGCCACCAGCCGTACAGTTGCAACACCGCGTAGGCGCCTTGCAGCAGCATCCCCGAGTACAGCTTCACATCGAAGAACAACCAGCCATAAATAAGCACCATGACCAGGCCCACCGGCCAGCACCAGGCGTTCTGTTTGACGGTGAGCCACACGGCAGCAGTGCCTAGGATGGCGGCGATGAGTTCGAGGCCGGACATCGGCGATCCTTGGAACAATCGGGGGGCGCGATTGTACCGCGAACGCCGTCCAGTGCCAGCGGTAATGTTGCCATTAAGTGCCGCTACTTCAAAAAACTATTAGTTTTGTCAGTTGTCGCCATGACTTCATAACTTTAGCCTCATTCATGCAGTTATATCAATTGCACTACTGAACAGAGGCAATGTCATGAATATAATGGCAGGCAACGTCGCGCCCGTGTTATTTATTCCGCTCATCACGTTCACCCTGTCAGTGCAGGCTGCTAGTTGTGAGTCTGTCGTGTCGGAAGTTACCCGCTGATACAACGACACGCCGTCCGGCTGCGGTAACGACCCCGCGGTGGACTGCTCAGGCGTGATGATGCGCGCGACGCATCGGTGGGATGAGGCGGGCGCAAGGCAGCCGAACCGTTATGACGTGTGGAACCCTAGCCCGGCCTCGCAGGCCTCTGGGGGTGTTTCGGTGTCCTGGATGCGCAGTGATCGAATAGGTTATGAAGACCCTGGGATGAAAGCGAATAACGGCATTATTTTCACCCCGCGCCAGTTTGTCGAACGGCCTCTGGCGAAACTCGATGTTTATTGTGCTTACCCCATCGATGCCTGGACGGATGATCGCACCGAGCGCGGCTGTGGTGATAACAGGCAAACATCAAACGTCGAAAAAAGTTGCCAGGCACTGGGTATCAATGACCTCAATGGCTGGAAACAGCACTACGAGGGGTTGGGCGGTAGTGCAAACCGCCAAGAGCGCCATAAACGGCAGTGTGCGTTCAGCATGCGCGGTAGCATGCCGCGCACCGAACGCCGGGATGCGTTTGAGCAATTTATCAAAGCGCGCAAATCGATCGCGGGCCGAACGGAAGGCCGGCAGGTACAGACGGAGTTGAGGGTAGTTGCCTGGGGGACCGATGAAGCCCCGGTGGCGGCATTCTTTTACAGCGAGGCGCGCGGCAAGAAGGATGCCATGAAGAATCAGTTCGACTACTACCAGAAAACCGGCAGATGGGTGCCTACCGTGAAAATGGATTTCCCCAAGAACGCCGACAGCAAAGCCCGGTTCGCCTGCGAGGCTGGAGCGCAGCACAAGGACCTGCCAAGGCCGGTGCAAGCCTCGGCGAAATCGTGCGACCGCTATATTGAGGCCGCCAGGTGGATCCAGCGTGATGACCCGAAATTGGGTAAAGGCGTGTGGACGCTTTCGGTTACGCCGACAGCGTGTGGGCGCAAGATCAAAAGCGATGAGACCGATGCCATGTATGCCGAACTGGTGCGCAAGTATGGCCACAACCCGCGTTGGAGCGGTGCCAAATATGGAGGCGGCATGCGGCGCCAATTGGTCTGTCACCTGACCCATGTAGCCAACGGCCAGGCTGTGCGCTACAAACCGGTCTATAACCTGGAACCGGCAAGGCCTGACGTGAGCCACGAACAGTCATTGGCGCAGGGCTGCAACCCTTATCCGGCAGTTCCCTATCTGTGACACTCGCCAGGTGCAGCCCAGCGCGAAACTAGCCATCGTCGCAGATCATGTTGGGTTGCACCCTTGGGCCTTGGTTTTTTCAGCACTGACTGCCGGACGGTGGGGCTCCAGATGCCACTGTGCCTTGCTGCGGAAATTGTTCTGCAGGCAGGCCAATTGCGCGCGCATGCTGCCTGGCGCACGTTCCTTCCACTCGATATCGTCGCCACGCAGACGCAGCAGTTCCTGGTAGAGCACTTCGTTTGGGGCCGAGCGGCCGGCCTGAGTGGGAATGACCTGCAGTCCCCACTGCAGCTTGCCGGTCTTGTTGTCGGTAAAGGTGCTCCATGATGACCGTTGAATCAGTTCGGACGTCACAGGCAGCACTGGATTACAGTGCGCCTTCGCTGCATCGGCGGCACTCACGGTAGGGCGGAAAGGTTCCAGGTTCCATTGCGTTTTCTCGGGGTAATTGCTCACCAGGCATTCGAGTTGCTGGCGCATGCTGCCGGGGCTGCGTTCATTTTCCCGCCATTGTGGGTCTTGGCCTCGCAGGGTTTGCAGCTCGTCGTAAACCGCCTGCTGGCGTGTGTTTTGCGCCTGCTTGCCGGCTGAAGTGGGCACCACCTTGAGCGTCCACTCCTGGCGACCGCTGCCAGGGTCCAGGCGCAGTTGCCATTGCGCCGACTGAATGTAACGATCCGGGCTGGCCTGGCTGGCCCCCAAGGGTACGACCTGGTCCTGTTTAGCGAAAGCAAACCGTTGAGCAGGGGGCTTGCTGAAGTCCAGGCGCAGGATCGGCACCGCGTAGCCCTGGGCATAGAGCTTGCGCTGGAAGCTGCGCGCAGGTTCCAGCCCTTTGGTGGGTTTGGGCTTCTTGACATCGCCCCGTGTGCTGCCGACGTGGGTGCTGTTGACATCCCAGACCACCGCGTCGATGTAGGGCAGGCGTGCACTGCCATCGTCGGGTGATTTTTGTAGCGCCGGTTCCACGTTGCTCAGCAATAGCTCGTTCAGCAATTCCTTGCGGGCAAATGTGTCCGTGCCGATGGTTTTGGGGTTTTCGTGAACAGCGATCATCGCCCTCCAGTCCGACGGCTGCTCGGCATTCCAGGAGCATTGAGTCACCTGGATGCGATTCATGTCGTTACGTGCGTAGCGGTAGTTTTTGCGCCATTGCTCCGCGTTGTGGACACCTCGCGTATCACAGTTGCCGTAGGCGAGTGCTGCGTTACGATTAGGCGGGGAGGTCGCCGAATTTTTCAGGTGGTTCGCCGGCAGCGGCGCGCCATAACGGCCGCATCCGTACCATTTGCGTTCGGGCCCGGTGAAACCGTCGAAGCTATAGATGCACACGAAGCCTTTCTCCATGACCGGCAGGCCCAGCTCCCGCGCGTCCATGGGCGTACGCAGGATATACCCGGCGGGGCGGATGAGGCGGTTGGTGCTCAAGTCCCTGCGGATCCAGCTGAATGATGTGGCGCCCGTCTTGATGGCGTAGGGGCTGTAGTCCCAAGGATTGAAATTGCCATCGTCGACCATGCGCAAGGTTACGCCGCTGCAGTAGTAGTGCCCCCGCGGTGCCAGCGTATCTGGCTCACGGCAGGCATCGGTCACCTTGTTGTAGTTGCGGTTGATACGCTGCAGGGTTTGCATCGGGTCAAGTTGGATGATGGGTTGCGGGTCCGCCCAGGCAGGGGAGATGGCGACTAGCAGCACACCGCAAAGGTAACGGGTATCCATAGTGAAACCTCCAGGTCAATGGAGGTTTCACAGTGTTCAGCGGGCCGTTACCGGTCTACTGGCAAAAATGTCAGGTCGGCGCTTGAGCCGCTCTAGCGCGGGGCTTGGCAAGATCGTGACGGCGCTAAACGCGGAACTGACGCAACAATTGCTCCAGCTCTTCACTCAATTGCCCCAATGCCACGCCTGCCTCACTGGATTGGCGCGCCGCAGCGGCGGTCTGCTGCGATAACCCGGCCGTATCCAGTACGTTCCGATTGATCTCCTCCACCACGTGCGACTGCTGCAACGTGGCGCTGGCAATGGTGGCGTTGAGCACGGTGAGGTTGTGCAGCGCCTGGCTGATGGCGTCCAGGCTGGAGCCGGCCTCCCGGGCTTGCTCCACTGTCTGGCGCGAAGCTTCGCTGCTGGTGTCGATGGCCCTGACCGCGGCGTCCGATTGCCCTTGCAGGTGCTCGATCATCGTGTGTATCTCTGCCGTCGACTGGGCGCTGCGTTGAGCCAGCAGCCGGACTTCATCGGCCACCACCGCGAAGCCACGGCCCTGCTCGCCGGCGCGGGCCGCTTCGATGGCTGCGTTGAGGGCTAGCAGGTTGGTCTGTTCGGCGATGGAGCGTATCACCTCCAGCACCCCGCCGATTTTCGTGCTGTGCCCGGCCAGGTCACGGATCACCTGCACAGCCTGGTCGATCGTCGCCGAAAGCCGGTCGATCTGCTGCAGGCTGCCATGGATCGCTTGCTGCCCGAGCTCCACCTGCTGCTGCGCTGCGCGCATTTCGCCTGCAGCCTGTTCCGCGGTCTTGGCCACGTCCTGCACCGCGTAGGTCACCTCATTGACCGCTGTCGCCACCTGGTCCATCTGCATCGATTGCTGTGCGCTGCGTTGTTGCGCGGCACCGGCGTTGTCACCGACATGCCCGGCGGACTGCGCCAATGAGTGCGCCGCGCCCTGCAGTTGGCCGACCACACGCTGCAACTTGCCGTTGAAACGGTTGAAGTGCTCGCCCAGGTGGGTAATCTCGTCGCGGCCATGGGTATCCAGGCGCCGGGTGAGGTCGCTTTCGCCGCTGGCGATATTGCCCATCGCCTGCACCGCCTCCTGCAACGGGCGGGCGATGCTGCGGGCGATGAGCATGACCACCAGAGCCATCAGCAGGGCGATACCCAGGCCCACCAGCGAGGCATGGCGCAATTGGCGGGCGAATTCGTTCTGCACATCATCGATGTACACGCCAGAGCCGATGATCCAGCCCCATGGCTTGAACAGCTGAATATAAGACGTCTTGGCCACCGGTTCGCTGGCACCGGGCTTGGGCCAGCGGTAATTGACCGGGCCAGCGCCCTGGCTGCGGGCGAGGGCCGCCATTTCGTTGAACACGGCGAAACCGTCAGGGTCGCGAATGGCGGAAAGGTCCTGGCCATCGAGCTTGGGGTTGGCCGGGTGCATGATCATTTTCGGCCCCAGATCGTTGATCCAGAAGTAGTCGTTCTGGTCGTAGCGCAGCGCGCGCACCACCTGTAGGGCCTGCTGCTGGGCAGCCTCGCGGCTGAGCGTGCCGGCCGCCTCCAGGCCTTGGTAATAGGCCAGCACGCCCGCAGCGGTCTGCACCACATGGCGGGTTTTCTCCGCCTTGGCATGGTACAGGTCGCCATGGATCTGGCGCAGCATCAGCAAGCCGAGGATCACCAGCATTGCCACCGCAACCAGCAGTATCAGCCACAAACGGCGGCTGATCGACATTGACCTCAAGGTCTTCATGAACGGCACTCCCGCATTGTTCTTTTTATGAAGGTGCATCCAAGCATGCTTCGGCACTTGGCCAAACCCGACTAATGGCTAAGTGCTAGTTAACGGCTGAACTGCCGCATGCCGCGCAAGCCTTTGCAAAGCCGCTCTGCTAGGATTTCGGCCGCGCAAGATGAAACCTTTAGCCCACGTGAACTTTTCCACTGGCATTGGTCCCAACTGACGCTGTAAAAAGGCCGCGCCGCACGCGGCACTCACAAGCAAATCAAGAACAAGGGGCCTGCAAGCAGCTGCGCTCCAACCGGGGGAATGATGGATTTTTGGACTGCCTTTCAGGCAATCATCTTGGGCGTGGTCGAAGGACTGACAGAATTTTTGCCGATCTCCAGTACCGGTCACCAGATCATCGTGGCAGACCTGATCGGCTTCGGTGGCGAACGGGCCATGGCCTTCAACATCATCATTCAGTTGGCGGCCATCCTGGCGGTGGTATGGGAGTTTCGGCGCAAGATCCTCGATGTGGTGTTCGGCCTGAAAAGCCAGCCGGCGGCGCGGCGGTTCACTGCCAACCTGCTTCTGGCGTTCATGCCTGCGGTGGTGTTGGGCGTGCTGTTCGCCGACCTGATCCATGAATATCTGTTCAACCCGATCACCGTGGCGACAGCGCTGGTGATCGGTGGTGTGATCATGCTCTGGGCCGAGCGCCGTACCCACAGCGTGGCGGTCGACCACGTCGATGACATGCGCTGGTCGCATGCCTTGAAGATCGGGTTCGTGCAGTGCCTGGCGATGATCCCAGGCACCTCGCGCTCCGGCTCGACCATCATCGGCGGCCTGCTGTTCGGCCTGTCGCGCAAGGCAGCCACGGAGTTTTCGTTTTTCCTGGCCATGCCGACCATGGTCGGTGCGGCAGTGTACTCGGGCTACAAATACCGCGACCTGTTCCAGCCAAGCGATCTTCCGGTATTCGCGATTGGCTTCGTGACGTCGTTCATCTTCGCCATGATCGCAGTGCGCGGCCTGCTCAAGTTCATTGCCAACCACAGCTACGCCGCTTTCGCCTGGTACCGCATAGCCTTCGGTTTGCTGATCCTGGCCACCTGGCAGTTCGGCTGGGTCGACTGGTCGACGGCGCACGGCTGATATGCCTCGGGCCCAAACGGAGCCGCGGCGCGCGGCGCGCAAGGAGCAGGGCGTACGCAATGTGCGCCTGAAGCTGCTGATGCTCGGGGTGTTGTGCCTGCTGCCGGTGGTGGGCGCGGCGCAGATGGCCTGGAGCGGGCAGTCATGGCTGCCGCTGGCGACTTATCCCGCTGTAAGCCTGGTTACGCTGCTGTTGTATTGGCAGGATAAGCAGCAGGCCCGCACCCAGGCCTGGCGCACGCCAGAGAAGGTGCTGCATGCCGGTGAGCTGCTGGGTGGCTGGCCAGGGGCGCTGATCGCCCAGCAGCTTTTCAGGCACAAGACCCGCAAGGCTTCTTACCAGATGGTGTTTTGGGCAATCGTCTTGCTGCACCAGGTGTTTTGGGTTGATCACCTGCTTCTGGGCGGGCGTGTGCTGTCGCTGGGTTGATGGTCTGCTACTGCCTTTCGCGGGCCGCTCACATCAGCAAGCCCACCTGCAATCGCTTCGCCAGCCGCCGCACTACCAACTGGTGCGAGCGCTGCAGCAGGTCACTCAACTCATCCCGGCCCATGGGGTAGGGCGGCGCCATACTGATCCAGCGCGCCCGTGCCAGATACGGTGCCGGGCGTACACCTGGCCTGTCGCAATAGCCGAGAAAAAGCTCATCGGCCACCTTGAACGACAAGCCAGCCCCTGCCAGGTCGAGTGCCGCGAACATCTTGTTACCGGCCACCGAAAATACCCGGATGCCGCCCCACTTGTAGTCTTCCTGCGCCCCGGGCAGCGCCAGGCAGAACGCCGCCACCTGATCCTCGGTCATGGTCTGTCTAGACATAACGGTCTCCACACGCTTCAAACGATGCTGCCAAATGATCGATCCACACCCGTACTGCAGGCAGCACACCACGCCGATGCGGGTAAACCGCTTGCAGATAGCCACCCGGTAGCGACCAGTCCGGCAGCAGCCGCACCAGCTCGCCGCGTTCGAGTTCATGCTCGCAGAACATGCTCGGCAACGCAGTAAAGCCTAGCCCGGCACGTACGGCGGCATTGCGTACGACAAAATCATCGATGGCCAATCGCGGCTCCAAGGCGATTTCCTCTTGGCGACCATGGGGCCCGAGCAGACGAAAATGCACCAGCCGGTCCGCTTCAGCAGCGCCCAGTACCGGCAGGGCGGTCAGCTCGGACGGCTCACGGACATGGTCGGCAAAGCCAGGAGCGGCCACTAGCTGCATCTGCGCCTGACGCAGCCGGCGTGTAACCAGCGCAGGGTCTTCGTCGCCCAGATCGCGCACGCGCAGGGCGACGTCGATGCCCTCGGAAATCAGGTCGACACGGCGGTTGAGCAGCACCATGTCCAGTTGCACCTGGGGGTACAGATCCAGAAAACGGCTGATCACATCCGGCAGGAACGCGTGGGCCAACGCTACCGGGCAGGACACCCGCAAGCGCCCACGCGGCTCGCTGCTCATGCTGGCTACCACCTCGTCAGCGGCCTCGGCCTCCAGCAGCATGGCCTGGCAGTGATGCAGATAGCGTTCACCCACTGCGGTGAGCTTCAGTTGGCGCGTGGTGCGCTGCAGCAACCGCGTCCCCAACCGCTCTTCCAGTTCGGCGATACGCCGCGACAGACGCGATTTGGGGATGCCCAGCTGGCGTCCGGCGGCGGCGAAGCCACCGGCTTCGACTACGCGAGCAAAATAGAAAAGATCGTTGAGGTCTTGCATGAAGGCTGTCTCGCTGTTCTATCAGTGGGACAAATTAACGCATTTTTGCTGGCTTATCAGCTATTCGACGGCCTGGTAGGATTCTCTCCATCCTGATCGCCCAATGCTGCGGTCTTCATTCACAGGAGAGTCCCATGAAACTGTTGCACATTGATTCGAGCATCCTGGGTGACAATTCCGCCTCGCGCCAATTGAGCCGTGAAGTGGTTCAGGCCTGGCAAGCCGCTGACCCGGCCATCGAAGTGGTCTACCGTGACCTCGCCGCCGATGCCATCGCCCACTTCTCTGCAGCCACCCTGGTTGCAGCCGGTACTCCGGAAGATGTTCGCGACGCAGCCCTGGCTTTCGAAGCCAAGCTCAGTGCCGAAACACTGGACGAGTTTCTTGCCGCCGACGCCGTAGTGATTGGCGCACCAATGTACAACTTCACCGTGCCGACCCAGCTCAAGGCATGGATCGACCGCGTGGCAGTGGCCGGCAAGACCTTCCGCTACACCGAGGCAGGCCCTGAAGGCCTGTGCGGTGACAAGAAAGTAGTATTGGTGTCCACTGCTGGCGGCCTGCATGCCGGCCAGCCGACTGGCGCGGGCCACGAAGACTTCCTCAAGGTGTTCCTGGGCTTCATCGGTATCACCGACCTGGAAATCGTTCGCGCCCACGGCCTGGCCTATGGCCCGGAACACCGCAGCAAGGCCATCGATGCGGCTCAGGCGCAGATTGCCAATGAGCTGTTCGCCACGGCTTGAGCAACCTGTATCAAACAAACGGCTGTCGCTGGCGCGGCCGCCGTTTTCATAGGTGACGCTCAGCCGCGACGGCTGCGATGCGCCAGCAACAACGTCAGGCCAACCCCGCTCAAGGCCAGCAGGGCCGCAACGCAGAATATCGACGCGTAACCAAGGTGTGCCGCCACGGCGCCCATGACCGGGCCGGCGATGGCCAACGCCATGTCGAAGAACACTGCATAGGCCCCCAGGCCGGCACCCCGGCTGCTGCTGGGCACCTGCTTGATGGCCTCCACGCCCAGGGCTGGGTACACCAGCGACAGGCCGAAACCGGTCAGGCCGGCCCCCACCAGTGCCCACAGCGGGGAGGGCGCGAGCCACAACAGGCTCAGGCCGAGCACTTCCGTGGCCATGCAGGCTACCGCCACGTTGTAACCGCCAAAGCGGTTGACGGCGTTGACGAACAGCAACCGCGAAATGATGAAACACACACCGAAGGCACTCAGGCACAACGCGGCGCCTACCCATCCACGTTCCAGGTAATAAAGCGTGACGAACGTGGTCAGGGTGCCATAGCCGATCGAGGCCAGGGTCAGGCCAACGCCGCAAGGCGCAACACGGCTGAACGCCGACCAGAACGGCAGGCGCTCACCGCGCACCACTACCACATCCGGGCGTTTGCGCAGCGCCAGCATGGCCAGCACGGCGAGCAGCACCAAGGCGGGGCCGAGCACGCTGAAGTTCAGGCTGTCGACGGCGAGCACGCCAACGGGGGCGCCAATGGCGATGGCTCCATATGAGGCGATGCCGTTCCAGGAGATGACCCTCGCCGTATGTTCAGGCCCCACCTGGCTGATCCCCCAGCTCAGGGTGGCAACGCCGATCAGGCCTTGTGCGAGGCCGAGCAGCACGCGCCCACCGAGCAGCAGCGCGAGGCTCAGCAAGGGCGCCGACAAGGTCCAGGCCGAGGCCAGCGTCAACACTCCACAGGCCGCGATGCCCAACAAGCCGTAGCGGATCGCCTGCTTGCCGCCCAGCGTATCGGCCACTCGGCCCGCGAAAGGCCGGCTGAGCAGGGTGGCCAGGTACTGCAGGCCGATGGTCAGCCCAGCGATTACCGCGCCGAAGCCCAGTTGGTCATGGACATAGCTGGGCAGCACCGCGATCGGCAGGCCGATGCAGAGAAACGCGATGAAAGTGTAGAAAACGATCGAGAGAATTTGCAGGGTGATGGAGGCGGTGCTGCTGGCGGGGGCGGGCTGTGGCGCGGTCATGGGCTCGTTCGCGGGCGGGCGGTGGGCGTGGCCCCATCATGGCCGTTGCGCGAAGGAAATGAAAGCAGGCTAACGAACTATTCAAGTGGCAACCGCTCCACAGGCACTGCGCAGTGCCTGTGGAAGCGGTTAACCGCAACAGAGACCGGCCCGGTCACCTGAGAGGGCCAGGCCAGCTCAACGATTTCAGACCAGCACACCCTGGCTGCGCAGGTAGTCGTCGTAGGTACCGCTGAAGTCCACCACACCGTCCGCCGACAGCTCGATGATACGGGTCGCCAGCGACGACACGAATTCACGGTCATGGCTCACGAACAGCAGGGTGCCTGGGTAGTTTTCCAGGGCCAGGTTCAGCGCCTCGATAGATTCCATGTCCAGGTGGTTGGTCGGTTCGTCCATCACCAGCACGTTGGGCTTCTGCAGGATCAGCTTGCCAAACAGCATGCGGCCCTGTTCACCACCGGAAATCACCTTGACCGACTTGAGGATCTCGTCGTTGGAGAACAGCATGCGCCCCAAGGTGCCACGGATGACCTGCTCACCAGAGGTCCATTGGCCCATCCAGTCGAACAGGGTCATGTCTTCTTCGAAATCGTGCGCATGGTCCTGGGCGTAGTAGCCCACTTCGGCGCTGTCGGTCCATTTCACCGAGCCCGCATCCGGCGTCATTTCGCCGACCAGGGTGCGCAGCAGGGTGGTCTTGCCGATACCGTTGGGGCCGATGATCGCGACGCGCTCGCCGGCTTCGACCGTGATGTCGAAATTCTTGAACAGCACCTTGTCGTCGAAGGCTTTGGCCATTTTTTCCACGACCACAGCCTGGCGGTGAAGCTTCTTGGTCTGCTCGAAGCGGATGAACGGGCTGACCCGGCTTGAAGGCTTGACCTCGGCCAGCTGGATCTTGTCGATCTGCTTGGCCCGCGAAGTGGCCTGCTTGGCCTTGGAGGCGTTGGCCGAGAAGCGGCTGACGAAGGTCTGCAGTTCCGCGATCTGGGCTTTTTTCTTGGCGTTGTCCGACAGCAGCTGCTCACGCGACTGGGTGGCCGCGGTCATGTACTCGTCGTAGTTGCCTGGGAACAGGCGCAGCTCACCGTAGTCCAGGTCGGCCATGTGCGTGCACACGCTGTTCAGGAAGTGCCGGTCGTGGGAAATGATGATCATGGTGCTGTTACGCGCCGTCAGAATCGTTTCCAGCCAGCGGATGGTATTGATGTCCAAGTGGTTGGTCGGTTCGTCGAGCAGCAGCACGTCCGGGTCCGAGAACAGCGCCTGGGCCAACAGCACCCGCAGCTTCCAGCCTGGGGCCACTTCGCTCATCGGGCCAAAGTGCTGTTCCAGCGGAATACCCAGGCCCAGCAGCAGCTCGCCGGCGCGCGATTCGGCGGTGTAGCCGTCCATTTCGGCGAATTCGGTTTCCAGCTCGGCGACGGCCATGCCGTCTTCCTCGGTCATTTCCGGCAGCGAGTAGATACGGTCGCGCTCGGCCTTGACCTTCCACAGTTGGCCGTGGCCCATGATCACCGTGTCGATCACGGTGAATTCCTCGTAGGCGAACTGGTCCTGACGCAGCTTGCCCAGGCGGGTGTTCGGCTCGAGCATGACCTGACCACCGGAAGGCTCCAGGTCGCCGCCGAGGATCTTCATGAAGGTCGACTTGCCACAACCGTTGGCACCGATCAGGCCATAGCGGTTGCCGTTGTTGAATTTGACCGAGACGTTTTCGAACAGCGGCTTGGAGCCGAACTGCATGGTGATGTTAGCGGTGGAGATCAAAGGGCTTACCTATCAGTAACTTACGACGCTGGGCTTTCAGCTGATACCGATTTGATACCAATCTTGAGATTTGCCAGCTCGCTCCAGTCGGAGCTTGAGTTGAGCCAACGGGCATGCGTCGACAGCAGCATCTGAACGCTGTGACCCAGCTGTTGGGCGATAAATGCGGGGGTTGAGGCCGGACATTGAGCATATTGTCGCATAGGTGTGCCGGCAGTTGTATGGGGGGCGACGTCTGATCCCCAATTCATTCAGCACACAAACCCACTGAGTATGGCGGCCGGCGGTCTGTTTCACTTACCCTGCGTTCGTCGACGGCTGGAGCCTCCAGGCATTCACGATTGCCATGGCCAGTTACACGCCCTGCACCGCGACATCAGCGCCATGGCTACGCCTTCATCATCCCCACGCTGAAATGCCCAAAAGCGTGGCCAAGTCAGGATGAGCTATTCGTTAACGCGCCTTTCGCAAGCTCGACGGCGGCGGTCACCGCTGCTTTTGCTTGAGGACTATTTTTCCAGCATGTCGACCCTACGGCAGCGGATGCCCGGGCCAAGATGTCGGTAACGCTGGCCCTGCTCAGCTCGAACATTGATTCGATACCCAACTGTTCAAGTCTGGTGATGACGGTCGGGCCTACGCCCTTAAGGGCTAATAGTGCAGCACGTTCCTTCGGTGAAAACGGCATCCATGCAATCCTTTTATGCGATGTTGACCGCCCGAATATTGCCTTATGCCGAATGGCGCCGCTACAAGCGTTACAAGTGCGTGCAGGCAGAACATCACGGCTGAGCCAACACCGCCCAAGGATCGATGCGAGTCTCTGCCGCAGGCCAGCGAACATGGACGCCGACCAGGCCAGGAATTTGCCCATGGCCATCTACACCGCCAGTGCGGGCGCGCCGACCGGTTGGTCTTAACGCGGACTATAGGCTTGATCCACTCTTTGCCTACTCTTACTGAAGAACGCCCGCACTTCACCGTACGCTGTTTCTCTTCCAGTATTCAGTGACTCCACCCCTTTGGCCGTACCTTCAACGGTAAAGTAGTCCACGTGATTCAGCCCAATGGTGGCGAGGACGGCGGACAGGTAGGGGCGCAGAAAATCGGGTTGCCGGGCATTTGGGCCGCTGATGGCGCCACCGCTGGCTATGGCGACGTAAACCGGCCGATCCGCCAGCGTGCCCACCTTGCCTTTGGCGGTGCCGAGAAACGTTTTGCCCACGCGCACCACTTGGTCGATCCACGTCTTGAGCGAGGCGGGCACGCTGTAGTTGTGCATCGGCGTGGCGATCAGCAGTATGTCGCAAGCCTGCAGTTGGTCGATCAATTCGTCGGAACGGCTCAACGTACCTTCCTGGCCGCTCGCTACGACCACGCCCTGATTGGCTAACGCCTGGGCATATGGCGCATCGACTGGGGCCAAGGTGTTGAGGTCAAGATTGGTCAACTGGATGCCCCTTCTGCCGGACTGGTTGGCCAGGGCGAACAGGATCTGCTGGGACAGTTTCAAACTTTCAGAAGCGCCTGCATTGGGGCTGGCGATCAGGCGAAGAATACGCACAGGAGCAAGTGGCTGCTGGGACGTTGTCATGCTGGTTGCCTCCTTGGAAGAGTAGGGGGGGTTATGGCGTAACGAACTGTTTTTGAAAGCGCAGAGCACCGGTCAACAGGCCTTCGCGGAAGTAGAACCGTTGTGCGCGGGCGTTAGCCAAACCCGTGTCGAGTACCAGGCGTGCACAACCGCTGGCACGGGCCAGTCGTTCCAAGCCCTGCAATAAGCGCGAACCCCAATGACCACCGCGCTGAGCCTCGGCGGTTACCAGGTCATCGACATACAGGAATGCGCCGTAGACCAGGTTTTCCTGGAGGCGGTAACCCGCCAGCGCCACGAGAACGCCTGAGTCGTAGGCGCCAATCAGGCGATAGCCTTCAACGCGCATACGCTCGATGCGGCTGATGAAGTCGGCTTCGCTGGTCAGGTGTGGGCGCAATTGCTGCATGACCGGGAATGCGCTGCGCAGGTCTTGGGTGCTGTCCAAGGGACGCAGGGCGGTGTCGTTCAGATCGAGCACGCTGGGTACGAAGTTGTGCGAAGTGAATGTCATGGGAGTTCGCCTCATCAGTAGCTGATGGCGCTATAGTGAACGTGCAATGACCCACTTGCCTGAGCCAAGAAACGGGATATGAACTAGGCCATGATGACTCCCCCCACGCCGCCTTTTGCGCCCTTGCAAGAGCCGTCCGGTTTGCCTCTGTATCGTCAACTCTACGACCGCGTGCTGGCTGCCGTTGCCGCCGGCACGTTGTCTCCTGGTGACCGCTTGCCGTCGGCGCGCGCCATGGCCAAGGACCTGGGGGTGGCCCGTGGTACCGTCGAACTGGCCTATTCGCTGCTGGTCAGCGAGGGTTACCTTCTGGCGCTCGGGCAGAAAGGCACCGTGGTCAACCCCGAACTGCAGAAGCCTGTATCGACGGCCACCGCGTTACCGGTCAGCAGCCCAGTGATCGAAGACTGTGCTGATTCGCTCTGGCGTCCGCCGCAACTGTTGCCGTTCCAGATGGGGGTGCCGGCGCTGGATGCATTTCCGCGCAAGATATGGGCGCGCCTCGGTGCTCGGTATCTGCGCGGGATGCGCCTGGGGGACCTGGACTATCCGGCCCCCCACGGCCTGGCGGCGTTGCGCAGCGCCATCGCCTCGTATCTGCAGGTGTCCCGAGGTATCGATTGCGGTGCTCATCAGGTGTTCATCACCAGCGGTTGGCGCAATAGCCTGTCGTTGGTCGCGCATACCTTGTTGCAGCCAGGCGAGCGCGCCTGGGTGGAAGACCCGGGCTATCCCACTACGCGCCAGGTGCTTCGCCAGTTCGGCTTGGCGCTCGAAGCGGTGCCGGTCGATGCCGATGGAATGAATGTGGAGCAGGCCATCGCCGCTTCTCGGCCGGCTCAGGTGGCCATGGTGACACCGGGGCATCAGAGCCCGCTGTCCATGGCGCTGTCGCTGCCGCGCCGACAGTTGCTACTGGATTGGGCTGCCCGCACCGGTGGCTGGATCGTCGAGGACGATTACGATGGCGAGTATCGCTACGTCAGTCGTCCACTTCCTGCGCTGGCCAGCCTGGATCGCCATGGGCGCGTGTTGTATGCCGGCACCTTCAGCAAGGTGCTGTTCCCCGGCATTCGGCTGGCTTACCTGGTGGTGCCGCAGGCTCAGGTGGCAGCGTTCGAGCGCGTGGGCCGAGCCTTGTTCGCGGCCGGATCACCGTCCATTACCCAGGCCTTGGTGGCGGAGTTCGCTGCCGAGGGGCACTTCGCTCGGCATATTCAACGCATGCGCCGACTGTACAACGAGCGACGGGCAGTGACCCTCGAAGCGCTGGAGCGAACATTGCCCAGGGGTATGCAGGTGGAGCGCTCGCCAGGCGGCATGCACCTGGTACTGCGTTTGCCGGAGGAGGTGAGCGACGCAGCCCTGGCCGAGCAGCTGCTGGGCAAGGGCATGTCGGTACAAGCGTTGTCGCGCTGGGCTGCCTCATCGCAGCGCCAGTCAGGCCTGCTGCTGAGTTTTACCAACTGTGCCACGGCTGCTCCGGGCGAGCAGCTTGGCACTTTGATCAGCCAGCTCCTCAGTTGAGGTTGGCCTTGTTCAGGCCGAACAGCTCATCGGACGAGCCCGGGACCGCCTGGAACGCCACATTGAGGCGATTCCAGCCATTGATGGCAACGATCAGGAACGTCAAGTCCGACAGCTCCTGCTCGGAAAACTGCTCGCGCACACGTGCATACAGGCTGTTGGAAACACCATGAGGCGGCAGCTGGGTCAGGGCTTCAGTCCACTCCAGCGCCGCTCGCTCTACTGGCGAGAACAGCTGCGATTCACGCCAGACGGCGACATGGTGAAGACGCAGCTCGCGCTCGCCATGGATCTTGGCCTCTTTCACATGCATATCCACGCAGAACGCACAGCCGTTGAGCTGCGAAGCCCGTAGCATGATCAGGTGGGCAAGCTCGGCCAGTGGCGGCTTCTTGCTCAGCTGCAGGGTGAGCTCGACCAGTTTGTTGGACGCTTGGGGAGACAGCTTGAAGTAGTCAAGGCGGTTGTTCATGGGGAGTTACTCGCAGTGGGTTGGTGTTCGTTGGCGCCCACTGTAGCTACGCTTGGACTAGCCCCACAGGGCCAAGAGGGTGATTTCGAACTAGGCCATGTCAGTATCGATGCGCGCGTCGGGTTATCCTGAGTCCATCAGTGAACACCAAAGGAGGCATGCATGCTGTGGTTCGGAACCGACAAGGCCAGGTTCAAGGTTCAGCGCCGCATCGCGGGCGCCGTGTTATTCATCGCGGTCTTTTTCCTGGCCACGCAGATCGAGGCATGGTGTTCAGGTAAAGCCTCTTTTGGCGATGTGTTTGACGGCATCGTCTTGACGGCGCTTGGTGGAGGGATGTTCTACCTGGCAGGCAGAGGGTGACCCTCGCTGGCAGGCTACCCTGCAGACGCGTCAGGGCTTGTATTCAATGGTGTACGACGCATCGGTTTGCGGGTCGATGATGACCGGCAGGCCGAACAGCTTGCCTTTACACTCACTGACGACGCAGCGGTAAATGGACCCCTGCTTGAGCTGAGCCCACAAACCTTCGTCATGTATCACGATACACAGGACGCGGGCTTCTGGATCCTCTCTGACCTGAGCGACGTGGTGGTCCAGGTCGCAACCGAAATCAGGTGTGGTGAACTCTGGATCGTAGCCAATCAACACGCCATGCCTTTTCAGATCTTCCCTGATACGCTCAATCACGTCGTCTGCTTCTTGTTTTAGCATGATCGTTATCTCACGGTGCGTGGACATACCAAAACTCTAGCTCACCCTGCCTGTGTTCGCCGGCTTCCGGTATTGCCTACACGTTTTTTTTGACCACCCAAACACCCAGCCGATTGTGAGTACTGCTGGCGTCAGGGCGTCAGGGCGGGGCGTGGGGTGAAGATCAGCAATCGCGAGCGTCCAAGGCCTAAAAGCTCAGCTGAGTGAAGGGTATTCATCTGATCCTGGCCTGATCATGAGCAGCGCTAACGATCCTTTGAAATCAATTCATTAGCCACCGCTCAACCGCGCTCTATAAACTGCCCCTCAATTAGCGCCAGTGACCCACTAATTAGCTGATCAAAAAAGCTATACGGTGCACTGAACGGATTACGAGATCAGGACGTCAGGCCAACATGAGCAATGAATTTGCATTTGCCCTCAAAAGCATTCGCTTCGATGAGCATTATCAGCCATCGGACAATACGCGCACAACGACCAATTTCGCCAATTTGGCGAGAGGGGCGAGTCGTCAAGAGAATTTGCGCAATACGCTGAAGATGATCGACAATCGCTTCAATGCCTTGGCGCATTGGGACAACCCCAATGCTGATCGTTATACGCTCGAGCTTGAAATCATTTCCGTTGAAATGAATATCGGTGCTGTACGCAGCACGCCTGCCTTGCCATTGATCGAGGTCTTGAAAACGACGGTCGTTGACCGTCACACCAATGAGCGTATCGCCGGTATGGTGGGGAATAACTTCTCCTCGTACGTCAGGGATTATGACTTCAGCGTGCTGTTGTTGAGCCACAACAAGGGCCAGGCGCAATTCAGCACCCCCGACAAGTTTGGCGACCTCCACGGCAAGCTGTTCAAGTCCTTCGTCAGCTCGGACACGTATAAGGCGCATTTCAGCAAGCCGCCGGTCATCTGCCTGAGCGTCTCCAGCGCCAGGACCTACCAGCGCACAGAGAATCAGCACCCCGTGCTCGGCGTCGAGTACCGGCAGGACGAGTATTCCCTGACCGATGAGTATTTCAGCAAGATGGGCCTGAAGGTTCGCTACTTCATGCCGCCGAACAGTGTTGCACCGCTGGCCTTCTATTTTGCCGGTGACTTGTTGGGTGACTACACCAATCTGGAGTTGATCAGCACCATCAGCACGATGGACACGTTCCAGAAAATTTACCGGCCTGAAATCTACAACGCGAACTCCGCAGCCGGGAAGTCTTATCAGCCCAGCTTGCAGCACCAGGATTATTCGCTGACGCGTATTGTTTATGATCGTGAAGAACGCAGCCGGCTCGCTATCAAGCAGGGGAAGTTTGCCGAAGAGCACTTCATCAAACCCTATTACGCCATTCTTGAGCAGTGGTCTGCCAGTGACGCTGCTTGAATCGTCTAACGTACAAGGTCTTTTATTGTGAAAAAATTGCTCCCCACTTCAACGGCTGGCAGCTTGCCTAAACCGTCCTGGCTCGCAGAGCCTGAAACACTTTGGTCCCCGTGGAAGTTGGAAGGTGATCAACTGATCGAAGGCAAGCAGGACGCGCTGCGCTTGTCGTTGCAAGAACAGCAACATGCCGGTATCGACATCGTCAGCGATGGCGAGCAAACACGTCAGCATTTCGTCACGACCTTTATCGAGCATCTCGATGGCGTGGATTTCGAACAACGTGAAACCGTCAGGATTCGCGATCGCTACGATGCCAGCGTGCCAACGGTGGTGGGCGCCGTTGCGCGGCGCAAGCCGGTCTTCGTCGAGGACGCCAAGTTCCTGCGTCAGCAAACCTCGCAACCGATCAAATGGGCGCTACCAGGCCCCATGACCATGATCGACACGCTGTACGACGCGCATTACAAGAGCCGCGAAAAGCTGGCTTGGGAATTCGCCAAGATCCTCAACCAGGAAGCGCGCGAACTGGAAGCCGCCGGTGTCGACATCATCCAGTTCGACGAGCCCGCCTTCAACGTCTTCTTCGACGAGGTGAACGAGTGGGGCGTCGCCACCCTGGAGCGCGCCATCGAAGGCCTCAAGTGCGAAACCGCCGTGCACATCTGCTACGGCTATGGAATCAAGGCCAATACCGACTGGAAAAAGACCTTGGGCTCGGAATGGCGTCAATACGAAGAGGCCTTCCCCAAGCTGCAGAAGTCCAGCATCGATATCGTCTCGTTGGAGTGCCACAACTCCCACGTGCCCATGGAATTGATCGAGCTGATCCGTGGCAAGAAAGTGATGGTCGGCGCCATCGATGTGGCAAACCACGCCATCGAAACCCCGGAAGAGGTGGCAAACACGCTGCGCAAGGCCCTGCAGTTCGTGGATGCCGACAAGCTCTACCCCTGCACCAACTGCGGTATGGCGCCGCTGCCGCGTGAGGTGGCAAGAGGCAAGCTCAATGCGCTGAGCGCGGGCGCGGAAATCGTCCGTCAAGAGCTCCTGAACAAACGCTGAGCCCAAGTCGAAGGTGCTCAGCGAAGGCTCAGGTAAGGTTCAGCCCGAATGCTCGGGCTGACTAGGCTTTTGCTGCACCTTCGAGCGGTAATCAATACCCAGGACCTACTATGTCATTCCCTAATGCTATCGAGCCGACGCGCTTGCGCGAAGCGCTTGGGCACTACGCCTCCGGCATCACGGTGATCACAACCCACATGGGTGACGAGCCGGTTGGCTTCACGTGCCAGTCCTTTTACAGCGTGTCGATGAACCCGCCGCTGGTGTCATTCAGCGGAATGGCCAACTCGGCCAGCTATCCGAAGATTCGCCAGGCAGGTCGCTTCGCGGTCAACATTTTGTCCGGTGAACAGGTCGGGATCTCCAACCAGTTCGCGCGGCGAGGGACGGATAAGTGGCACGGGGTCGAGTGGCAGCAATCGCCTTTGGGCAACCCGATCATTGCTGGCAGTCTGTATTGGCTCGATTGCGAAATGCACGCAGAGCACGAAGCCGGCGACCATCTGATCGTGATCGGTGAAGTGAAGGCGCTCAACCTGCACAAAGCCGGTGATGCGCAGCCATTGCTGTATTTCAAGGGACAATACTGCAACCTCGCCGAACCCATCGCGGTTTGAGCACGCCGCTTGCAAATGTAAAAGAATGTAACCTTGTCGTTCCTGCCTGGTTTCCCCGGTGCAGCTGTGTATGCTGTCTTCCCGGTCAGGAATATCAAAGGTGAAGGTCCGCTCCATGCGCAATCGCGGCAAGATTTATTGGGACTGGGCCAGTCCAGAATTACATGTGCGCAACTACGACGAGCGGCTCTCCTGCGGCACCTTGATCAATATCCAGGCACGGCTTTCAAGGGATAACGTCACGCAGTTGTTTCTGGGCATCTACGGGAAAAAAGGCGTGCTCCTGCTCGAGGAGAGCTTTACCGATTGCCCTGGACAGAAGCTGTCCGCAGCCATGGCCTGGGCGCTGGACAGGGCTCGCGACTGGGTTGCCCGCACGTTTCCAGCGCCACAGCCACCCGCCCCAGAGCCGCTGCCGCGAAAAGGCTCGCGACTTTCCAGGTAACCGCACTGGAAAACGGAACGCACGCGTGAACGCACCAGTCGTATTTGCAGTAGAGGTGCAATCAGGGCGCCCGTTGGAGAATCAGATGAACCTTCAGTCCACCAATCATGACCTTTATGTGCACTCTTACCTGGGTTACCAGGCATCCATTTACGTTCTGTGGGAATCGTGCACTGAATCACCCACCGGCATGCTGGTAGAGGTCGGCCGACCAGGCAGTGTTTCGAGAACGCTGCGAGTGAGTCGGGCATTTTCGTCCTCCACGGAGGCCATCCTCGAAGGCAAGGTGATGGCTGAGCAGTATGTCCAGAGCCAGGCGGGCAGAGCCTGATGCCTGTCACTCGATCGAACGCATGCATGGCCGGCAAGGGCCCGGCACCTGGAAGGTCGAATGGACATTGCTGACCAATATCAACTGATAGCCGAAACTTCCGGGCTGACCATTGGCCAAGTCGGCAGTTACCTGGCCCACGTGGCTGTTCAGGCAGACGGTGCCTGGCTCGTCTGTTTCGCACATGAAGTGGCGCGTGACCCCGATGTCGCCAGCAAGCTTCCTGCTTCAAGGACCGTGCTGATCCCGAAGCAGCAGGTGGACGCTTACGAGCGTTCTAGAGGCTGAGGCGCCTGGCGGGCAGCTTCGACGGCCTTGTCAGGTTGCAGGCGCGCGCGCTCACATTCGTCTATGCCTATAACTGAGGTTGTATCCGGATCAGGAGGTTTGAATGAAGCGGCCAATGCTGGGCGTTTGTCTGATTGCTGTTGCAGGTATGGCCAACGCAGGCATCCCATTGGTGAATGCCACATGCCCGGGCGACATCGAAGTGCACGCGGATGAAGGCGGCCCTGTCTACATCAATGCCAAGGAGGCAAAGGTGAAGAAATTCAGTGACGCGTATTACGAAGCCAAGGGCGCTGGGGTTACCGTCTCCATCATGGTCAACCCGGATGAGTCTGTGGGCGTTTCGTACACGGGCAAGGGCGGTGCAAATGGCGTTTGTGAACTGACCGAGCAAGATTGAGCGGTGCGGTTGGCACTCCTCATGCCGAGTGCCCGTCAGCAGCAAACCAGCTAGTACGCTGTCGCCAGCCATATAGCGAAGAAGAATATTGCCCTGCTAATCGTGAGGGTTAATATGAGCAGGGCAAAATAAAAACAGGGCGTTTCTCATTAGCTGTTTTTCGAGGGTTGTTGACGGGGGCGCCGGAGCGTGTCGCGTGAAAAACTCTAGATCGTTCGCAAGCGCAATACTGATGTCAGCCTTGGCTGCAACGTTTTTGGCCGGGTGTGCACACAACCCCGATGTTCGGGATGGGCATGATCAGACCTCGGGTATCACTGAGAAGAGCCCGCCGGATTATCTGGGGTGCGTCAAGGAAGAGTTGCATGGGAGTGCTACCACCTATGAGGTGGGGAGTGGCGACTCGGTCCGCCTGTTCGTCGACAGTACCGACCCCAATACAGCCAATGGCCTTGTAGAGTTGCGTAGCTACGGCACGCGTCACCAGTTCATGGCTTATCAGCGTGATGCCTGGTATGACCACGGGCGGCTGCTTGACGCAGCGCTCATGTGTTCGAAGGCCTAATTCGCCAACTGCAACCCTGAGAATGAAAAGCCCGCACCACACAAATGCGGGCTTTTCATTCTCAGCGCCCACGCCTGAGCAGGCTTGATTGCATGCGGCACGAGTTCGAGTCCTACCTTGGTGGATTAGTGCTGATGCAAAACCGTGGTTAAAATGCACCCTGTTCACTTGAGTCAAATGCAAATGCCTAACTTTCGCATCTTTTTCTGCTCCGTCCTGGTGATGAGCCTGGCCGGTTGTGCAAACCCCGGAAAGCCGACAGCCAGCAAGCTGACCCGCAAGTCGCCAGAAGGCTATGTCGCCTGTGTATTGCCCAAATGGCAAGCGCTGGCGCCAATGACGACGCAAAAATCCATTTCCCACGGCTACCGCCTGACCGCACCCAGCGCAGTGACTTCCGACGAAGTCCTTGAAGTGGTGGAGTCCGGGGAGGGCAGCCGGGCGACGTTCTACAAAGGTAGTTTTCTCTCGGGCAACAAACTGCGCCTGGCGGCCAGGGAGTGCCTGGATTGAGGTGACGCCTGGCTCCTGGCACTCCCATGCCTTCTAGGCCTTCAGGTTCATCTGCCGGCATTGCACCTGCGCATCCTCTTTGCTGGAGTAACTGGGCTTGAGACGCTCCTTTGCTTGGTTGTCGTAGATGTCGTAGCCGCCGCAGACGGTTGCTGCGTAATAGCGGCCGGCGACACGGAATGATTCCTTTTCGATAGGTACTGCGGGAACGATAACGAATCTTGGTTGCATGGTTCGTGCCTCCCCAGGCAGAGAGTTAAGTATTAGTACCGCCAGGGGTAACCAGCAAGGATACTCATGAATAAATGACGCCGGCGCTTGATACGCAGGGCCAGACATTGGCCAGGTGTGAGCGCTCTGTAGAAATGATCGTAAGGTGCCCCGGGGTATTGTGTTTTGAGTACTGCAAACCGATGATGGCACGATGAATACATCTCCTTCACGGCTCAACGCCGAGCGTGGCGCGTTCTCAAGTTTCGAGGCGTGCCGAAATACCCAGAAAGGGCCTGTGGTGATTCTTGCGTCGGGCGCTTCTGCCAAACAGTTCCCCTTGCTTGAATTTGCACACCTCCCTGTGATTGCCATGAATGGTTCGGTTTCCCTCACCGATGCGTGTGGTGTGAAGCCGTTCTTTTACCTCTGCACCGACAAAAGCTTTCCCACGCAGCAGCCAGCGTTGTTTGCCCTGGCGTTGCGCGATAGCCAGCGCTTGGCTTTGTGGCCAGAGCAGTTCATCGGCGCGGATATCCCGCTCGGCACCGCGTGTTACCCACTGCATAAAGCCGACAACCCCGGCATGCTCGACGGGTTGCGCGGGCACGGCGCAACCCATGTCTGCAGCAGGGCGTTGTGGAGCAAACGGGCGCGATCGATCGCCTTCAGCAAAGACCTCTCAAGGGGCTACTACGATGCCCGGACAGTGGTTTATGTAGCGCTGCAACTGGCCTATCACCTGGGTTTCGAGCAGGTGTTGCTGGTCGGGGTTGACCTGGACCAGTCACTCGGGCGCTTTTACGAGAAGGCCGAGGGGCAGCATTCCCCCTGTGGGCTCGATCAGCACTGGGAGAGCCGCATACTGCCGTCGCTGACGCTGATGGCCGAGCAGGTTGTCAGCGAGCGGTTCCGGGTTTACAACCTGTCCGAGGTTTCTCGCATTCCCGCGACGTTGATCCCGAAAATCGACCTAGCCCAAGCCCGCCGCATCGCGAGCTGCGTGGATGCCTGAGCAAGAAAACGGATGCGCGGTGCCAGGGCCGACGCTACAGTGCCCGCACCCAGCCTTGCAGCGAGAAAAACCCATGTCCAGTGCCTTCACCCTGATGCAGTCCCCGGTCGGCACCTTGACCCTGGTGGCCCGCGGCGAGTGCCTGGCCGCTGTACTGTGGGAACAGGAGCGGGAGAACCGCGTGCGCCTGGGTGAGGTGCATCGCGATGACGAAAAGCCAATACTGCGCGAAGCCGCTCGTCAGTTGGATGAGTACTTTGCTGGCCAGCGCCAACGTTTCGAGTTGGCACTGGACTTTGTCGGCACCGCGTTTCAGCGCCAGGTGTGGGCGGCGTTGCTCACCATTGCGTTCGGCCAGACCCGAAGCTACAGCGACATTGCCCGGCAGATCGGTAACCCCAGCGCCGTACGCGCGGTCGGTGCGGCCAACGGCCGTAATCCGATCTCGATCATTGCCCCGTGCCACCGGGTGATCGGCGCATCCGGGAGCCTGACCGGGTTTGCCGGGGGAATACCGGCCAAGCAGTACCTCCTGGCGCTGGAAGGCCAACAGAGCCAGGCTTGGGACTTTTAGCCAGGTATTGGCGGTGAAGGGGCGCGACTGAACCTGGCCACTCAGCTGACCCAGTACGCGATCAGGCAAACCACCACTGCCAGCGTCGAGCCTGCCATCAGCGTGTACTGCCGATGCGCCCGGCGGGCCTGGGGCCTTACTTCGCGCAGGTACTGGCCGGGCGGTGGCGCATCCGGGCGATGGCGCAACCCCTCGGCCAGCTCATTCAGATGGCTGTCGATCAACAGGCCAACCAAATGGTAGGTGCTGGCAAAACAGGCCACTGTCAAAAGCAGATACTTCATGGCGACGGCATGCTCAGCGATACGCTGATGGCGCTGGCGTTCGTGGTATCCAGCAAGAGGATGCCTTCCTGACGGCCGTCCAGCGCTGCCAGCAGGTTGCCCTGGCTGTCCCAGGCCGCCGAGCCGCCGGCACCCACGAAGTTGTCGGCCGGCCCCACACAGTTGGCCATCAATACCGGCATACCCAAAGTGCGAGCGACTTGGGGGTAGTGCTCATGGCCTTCACGGACGCCCTTTGCCGTTTTCGCCACGCTCACCAGATACAGTTCTGCGCCGCTGTCGCGGGCTTGTGTTGCGTGCGCGAGGAACATCGACTCGTAACAGATGGCGGGCGCTATCTGCAGTTGCCCTGCGGCGAACACCAAGGGCTGATCGCCCGCGGAGAAAAACGCCAACTCGTCCTCGTGCAGCCGTTGTTTGGCGTAGGCCAGCCGCGGCTGACCGGGACGCAGGATCGGCATTGCGATCTGAATACCATCAGCCGTGGGCAATGGCAGGCCCACGGCGGCGCAGATTTCCAGGCGGTCGCAGCGTTGCTGTAACGGATCGAGCCGGGCGGAGGTGATCGGCAAGGCCACCTGCCGTGCCAGGGTAGGTTCGTAACCGGTCAGCGACAGCTCGGGGAATACCACCAGTTCGGCGCCCAGGCCTGCGGCCTGCTCTATGCAGTGCAGGTGACGGTCGAGATTGACTTGCAGGTCGCCTTTGACGGATGCCAGCTGTACGGCACAGAGCTTCATGGGTAATCCCTTTCCCTGGTACAGGTCGAAGGCCGAGCATACTACCGCCACGGATGCCTGTACCAGTGAAGGGTATTTCAGCGGGCCGCAGGCGGGGCGAAACTTGTGCCATGCTGTTGCTTGACAGGGGCATGAGCACGTCATGGACGAGCGCGGCACCCATCGTCCGCTCCCCAGCGTGCAGTAGCAGAGGAAGAATGCAATGAGCCGGTTTCGGCGGGTAGCCGCCAACAGCCACGGCCGTGATCTGGCAGTTGGCGATATTCACGGGCATTTTCGGCGGCTTGAGCAATGCCTGGCGGCGGTAGGGTTCGACCCAGCAGTGGACCGGCTGTTCAGCGTCGGCGACCTGGTCGACCGCGGCCCTCATAGTCTCGAGGCACTGACGTGGCTGACCAAGCCGTGGTTTTACGCTGTGCAGGGCAACCACGAATCGTTGGCCATCACCTGTCATTACGGGGGGCGGCTGGATCTGGACATGTATCGGGCAGCGGGCGGCGGTTGGTTTCTCGACCTGCCAAAAGATGAGCAGGCGGTGTTCGTCGAACACTTCCTGCAGCTGCCGATAGCCATGGAAGTACAGACAGAGGCCGGGCTGATTGGTGTGCTGCATGCCGACAGCCCCTTTACAGACTGGGCCGAACTGCGCGCCAGTCTGCTGGAAGATGATGACCCGGGCGTGCGTGAAGTGTGCCAATGGTCCCGGCGGCGGCTCAAAGAAGGGGACACCGGCGCCGTGGAAGGCGTGCGTGCCCTGCTGGTGGGGCATACGCCGGTGCTCCAGGCCAAGCGGTTGGGCAACGTCTGGCACCTGGACACCGGGGGGTGGGCAAGCGGGCATTTCAGCCTGATGGGCTTGGCCGACCTGGCACTGCTCAACCCCGCGCCAGTCTGAACAGCAATGCACCTGCCAGTATTATCAGCATCATCCCCGAGGCCCGCTCCAGCCAGGGCAGGGCATGAGCAAAGCGCCGCAGAAGGCGCGGGTTGCCGATCGCTGCCGCTACCAGTAAGTCCCACAACAGAACGATGCTGAACATCCAGACACCATAGGCCCATTTCCAGCCAACACTGCTGCTGGCGACCATGCTGGCGAGGCTGGCGTAGAACAGTCCGTTCTTGGGGTTGAGCCCGCCCGATACGAAGCCCATGCCCAACCCTCGCCACCAGCCGCTCACTGCCCCTCGGGTACCGACCGCAGCCAGGCCGGATCGTCCGGCGTGGCGCAGGAACAGCGCGCCTATGTAAAGCAGGTAAAGCGCGCCGGCCAACTGCAGGGCGATGAACACCGGGCTGCCTTCCTGCAGTACCGCCAGGCCTGCGAAAGCCAGGCTGATGAACAGGCCATTGGCCAGGGCGATGCCCAGGCAGGCGCCGCTGGCAACGCGCCAACCGGCGCTGATCGAGGTGCGGGCGACCAGGAAGAAATCCGGGCCAGGGGACAGCAGGGCCAGGAAGTGGGCGAGGGCGACGATCAGAAACTGCTCCATGGGGCGGCTTTCTCAAGGGGTGGAGCCGCAGTGTGCAGGCGCGTCAGGAGCAGGTATTGAAGATTATTGCAGGTTGCCCAAGGCGGCTAACCCCGGCGCAGCCGATACTGACCCGGCGTCACGCCCACATGCGCCTTGAATACCCGCTGGAAATGGCTCTGATCGGCAAAACCCAATCGATAGGCCACCTCGGCCAGCGCCAGCCCGTCGCTTAGCAGCCGGCGGCCACGGTTGATGCGGGCATTGATCAGGTAGGCATGCGGCGTCAGCCCGGTGGCGGCGCGAAACGCACGGATCAACTGATAGCGGCCAAGCCCTGCTTGCCGGGCAAGCACTTCAAGGCTGAGCCGGGCAGGGTCCTGGGCTTCGATACACTCAATCAGGCTACCCAGGGCCGGCAGGCCTAACACGGGCGCTGGCGCAGCGTCCAGGTGCGGATGCTGGGCAAAATCATGATCACCCATGAAGGCGATAAGGGCGGCTTCCTTTTCGCCGCTGCTTGCAGCCGAGAACAGCAATTCATTCAACGCACAGAATTCTCGGTACAACGCAGGCAGCCGGCTTATCCGTGCCGGGGCCCCCGGCGCGGCCGCATCGAGCCCCGACTCCAGCCGCAGCTGCGCAAGCCACTGGGCCTCGACATGCAGCATCTGGTAGCTCCAGGCCTGACCGGGTTCGGGGTTACAGGCATGCACCCGCTGCGCCGGCACCAACACCAGCGTGCCTGGGGTCAGGCGCTGTTGCCCATCACCCGCGCCGGTGAAGAGGCTGTACCCCGCGTCCACCGCTCCAATGGAGAAGGTCGGGTGACTATGGGCCTTGTAGCAGGCGCGGCTGTGGCAGGCCCGGCGGCTTTCCACCCAGGGCAGGGCCGGATCGCGCCAGAGTGAGGAGCGGGTAGGGTGCATGCTGAAGTCCTTGGTCTGGCTGGCAGCTTAACAGCGCCGAACGCACTGCCGTACAGTTTTTGCCTGTGGCTGTACCTTGACCCGGTACCGCTTGAGCATCGAAATTGGCGGCAGATTTCCAGGAGAACGAAATGGACCTGTCGAGCCTGCTGTTATTCATCCCCGCCTGCTTCGCCCTGAACATGGCACCTGGGCCGAACAACCTATTGTCGTTGCACAATGCCAGCCGCTATGGCCTGCGTACTGCCTGCGTGGCAGGTGGCGGCCGCATCATCGCCTTCAGCGGCATGATTGCCTTGGCGGCGATGGGCCTGGCGGTGGTGCTGCACACCAGCGAATACCTGTTCCTGGTGATTAAGGTAGTGGGTGCGGCCTACCTGTTCTACATCGCCTGGCAGCTGTGGTGCGCTCCGGTGGGCGAGGCGCTGGTGGCCAGCGAGCAACCGCGTGGCAGTTGGCGCCTGGCGCGGCAGGAGTTCTGGGTGGCCGCGGGCAACCCGAAAGCGATCCTGATTTTTACTGCTTTCCTGCCACAGTTCGTCACGGTAGGCAGCACCACCCCGGTCAGTGAGCAGTTTCTCTGGTTGGGGGTACTGTTCCTGCTGCTGGAATGGGTGGCGATTGCCCTCTATGCCGGCCTTGGCGCCTACCTGCAGCGCTGGTTCAGCCAGCCGGGCCCGCGCCGGGTGTTCAACCGGGTCAGCGCCGGCCTGCTCGGTTGCGCAGGCCTCGGCTTGCTGGCCGCGCGCCGTTAATGGCGCGTTTCAGTCGCGGTAGAACGTCTGCACCAGGTGGTAGCCGAACTTGCTTTTTATCGGCCCGTGCACCACACGCAGGGGTTTCTTGAAAATCACCTGGTCGATCGCCCCGACCAGCTGCCCTGGCCGCACTTCGCCCAGGTCGCCGCCGCGCTTGCCTGAAGGGCAGGTGGAGAACTTCTTGGCCAGCACGTCGAAGGCCTCGCCATTGGCGATGCGCTGTTTGAGCTTTTCGGCCTCTTCAGCGGTCTTGACCAGGATGTGGCGGGCTTGAGCTTTCATGAGACACCTGTGCTTCTGGGTGAAAAAAGGGCGCCATTATGCCTGAACGTGCAGCTCTGTGCGGTCACGAAAGTATTCGAGCGCTTCGGGGTTGGCCAACGCGTCGGTGTTTTTCACGGGTAGCCCGTGCACCACGTTGCGCACCGCCAGCTCCACCAGCTTGCCGCTGATGGTCCGTGGAATATCACCGACCTGTACGATCACCGCCGGTACATGGCGCGGCGTGGTGTACTGGCGGATCACCTGGCGAATGCGCTGTTGCAAAGCGTCATCGAGCGTGAGGCCATCACGCAGGCGCACGAACAGCACGACACGCACATCGCCTTTGCACTGCTGGCCGATGGCAACGCTCTCCAGCACCTCTCCGACCTTTTCTACTTGGCGATAGATTTCCGCCGTGCCGATGCGCACGCCCCCTGGGTTGAGCACGGCATCGGAACGCCCATGGATCACCATGCCGCCTGTGCTGAGCTGCTCGGCGTAGTCGCCCTGCGCCCAGACACCGGGAAATTGACTGAAGTACGCCTCGCGGTAGCGGCTGCCATCGTCGTCGTTCCAGAAGCCCAGGGGCATCGACGGGAAGTGGCGGGTGCACACAAGCTCGCCTTTTTCACCGGTCACCGGGCGACCCTGCTCATCCCATACTTCGACAGCCATCCCCAGGCCCTTGCAGGCAATTTCGCCTCGGCGTACCGGCAGCGTCGGGTTGCCCAGCACGAAGCAGGACACGATATCGGTGCCCCCGGACATGGACGCCAGGCACACTTCGGCCTTTATCTTGCGGTAAACATAGTCATAGCTGTGCGGCGACAGCGGTGAGCCAGTGGAGAGGATCAGGCGCAGGCTGTCCAGTCGATGACTGCGTGCCGGCGCCAGGCCCTCCTGTTCGAGCGCGGCCAGGTACTTGGCGCTGGTGCCGAAGGCCTGGATGCCTTCGGCGTCGATCAGGTCGAGCAGGCGCTCGGGGCTCGGGTGGAAGGGGGAGCCGTCGTACAGTATCAACGTAGCCCCCACTGCCAGGCCGCTGGTCAGCCAGTTCCACATCATCCAGCCGCAGGTGGTATAGTAGAACAGCACGTCATCGGCCTTGAGGTCATTGTGCAGGCCGTGTTCCTTGAGGTGTTGCAGCAACACACCGCCTGCGCTGTGGACGATGCACTTGGGCACGCCGGTGGTGCCGCTGGAATAGAGGATGTACAGCGGGTGATCGAACGGTAGCGGGGTGAAGCCTGGCTCACCGCCTGCCTGGTAGAAGTCGCCCCACAGGCTGACCTTGGCAGGGGTACTGAATTCGTCGGCTTGGGTCTGCTCGCGCGTGTAGGGCACCACGATCAGTTGCTGCAGCCCGGGCAACTGCGCGCAGACCTGGTTGATCTTGTCGACCTGGTCGATCTGCTTGCCGGCGTACTGGTAACCGGCACAGACGATCAGCAGCTTGGGCTCGATCTGGCCGAAGCGATCGATGATGCCGTGCAGGCCAAACTCCGGCGATGACGTCGACCAGATGGCGCCGAGGCTGGTGCAGGCCAGCATGGCCACGAGGGTTTCCCAGGTGTTGGGCATCACCGCGCAAATCCGGTCACCTGGCTCGATGCCGGCATCCTTGAAGGCCGTTTGCAGCCCGGCCACTTCCGCGGCCAGTTGCGCGTGGCTCAGTGACCTGCGCTGGCCATCCTCGCGCAGGGCCGTCACCGCAGTGTGATCGTCACGCCGGCGTAGCAGGTGCTCGGCGAAATTGAGCGTGGCGTCGGCGAACCAACGCGCATCGGGCATGTGCGCACCCTCGTTCAGCACCTGGCTGGGCGGGGTATGCCATCGCACCTGGAAATAGTCGGCAATGGCTTGCCAGAACGCGGCGCGATGCTCGATGCTCCAGCGGTGCAGGGCTGCGTAATCGCTGAGCTGCAGGTTGTAGCGCCGGTTGATCCAGCGGCGAAAGGCATCCATCGTGCTGGCCTCGATTTGTGCCGCAGCAGGACTCCAAAGCACATCATTCATGCCATACCTCCCAGTGCCATGACGCACCTGATCACCGGCTTGCCGGCGCTCAGGTACCGCTACGCTTGAATTTACTCCACCTTGGCCGTTTGCACCTCCTGCGCTGCCGACCACACCCGGTAACGCACCTGCACGCCTTCGGGCACATACACCACCACAGGCAACTTGCTGTTGTAGCGCAGCAGGAAGCCTTCACCGACCACTGGCACGAATGCCTCGGTCTTTTTGCCATCCGGGCAGGCCATCAGGGTGCTGGCCGGCCCGCCGACGTTGTCCAGGCGGTAATAACTGTAGCCCCAGCCTTCAAGGGTGTGTTCCTCCAGGCTGCCGGCCAGGCGCTGGCGGTTGCAGTCCACCTGTAGCGTCTTGCCAGCGATGATTTCAAGTTTGTGGGCTTGCTCGTCGGCTTGCTTGGGCAGGTGGATGACCTGCCGGGTAAAGCCTTTTTCGGCCTCGGGGTAAGGGGCGACGTCCTTCAGGCTGGCGGCCATCGCCGGGGCAGTGGCCGCCAGGGTCAGGGCCAGGATCGCGGATGGGGGAATCGGGCGCATAGGGCCTCCTTGCAGTTGAACGATGGCAAGCGCCGCGCCAGGCCGAGGCCACCCATCACTGGGCCAGCCAGCCACCATCGACATTCCAGGCGGCGCCGCGGACCTGGCTTGCGGCCTCGCTGCAGAGGAATAGTACCAGTTCGCCCAGCTGCTCAGGCGTGACGAAGGCCAATGACGGTTGCTTCTCGGCCAGCAAGTCCTCTTGCGCCTGCTGCGGGGTGACACCCTTGGCGGCACGTTCGTCGATCTGCTTTTGCACCAGCGGGGTCAGCACCCAGCCTGGGCAGATGGCGTTGCAGGTGACATTGCCGGTGGCGGTTTCCAGCCCCACGACCTTGGTCAGGCCGACCACGCCATGCTTGGCCGCCACATAAGCTGCTTTGCCGGTGGAGCCGACCAACCCGTGCACCGAAGCGACGTTGACGATGCGCCCCCAGTTGCGCGCACGCATGCCGGGCAGGGCCAGGCGCGTGCCATGGAATACCGCCGACAGGTTCAGGGCGATGATCTTGTCCCAGCTTTGCAGCGGAAACTGCTCGACCGGCGCCACATGCTGGATGCCCGCGTTGTTGACCAGGATGTCGACGCCGCCGAAGGTCTGTTCGGCAAACGCGAACAAGGCTTCTATCTGGGCGACATCGCTAAGGTCGGCCGGATGGTGCGCAACCTTCGCCCCCTGTTGCGCAACCTCGGCCAGCGCCGCTGCCGGGTCGCCGAAACCGTTGAGCAGGATGTTGGCGCCGGCGCGGGCCAGCACCTGGGCGATGCCCAGGCCAATGCCGCTGGTGGATCCGGTGATGAGTGCAGTCTTGCCTTTGAGGGTCATGCAAACGCTCCTTAGACGATGCCGGTGGCGTAGAACGTGGCGATGACCACGAAGACCGCCAGGGTCTTGATCAGGGTAATACCGAAAATGTCCTTGTAGGCCTCGCGGTGGGTCAAGCCGGTGACGGCCAGCAAGGTGATCACCGCACCGTTGTGCGGCAGGGTGTCCATGCCGCCGCTGGCCATCGCGGCCACCCGGTGTAGCACCTCGAGCGGGATGTTGGCGGCGTTCGCCGCGGCGATGAAGCTGTCGCCCATGGCCGCCAGGGCGATGCTCATGCCGCCCGAAGCGGAGCCGGTGATACCCGCCAGCAGCGTCACGGTGATGGCTTCATTGACCAACGGGTTGGGGATGCCGCGCAGGGCATCGGCCAGCACCAGAAAGCCTGGCAGCGAAGCGATCACTGCACCAAAGCCGTATTCTGACGCTGTGTTCATGGCGGCCAGCAAGGCGCCACCGACAGCACTTTTGGTGCCTTCGGCCAGGCGCTCACGGATGGCGCCGAAGGCGCAGACCAGCACCATCAGGATGCCCACCAGAAGCGCGGCCTGCACTGCCCAGATTGCCGTGAGCTTGGCCACGTCGCTGTTCACCGGCGCACTCATGCCCGGCAGCTGCAGGGTATGGCTGGCGCCGTACCACTGCGGGATCCAGTGGGTGAACAGCAGGTTCATCACACCCACCAGCACCAGCGGCGAAAGCGCCAGCCAAGGGTTGGGCAAGGTCAGGTCGGCGGCAGTCTCCGGTTCGTTGCGCAGGTTGCTGCCATAGCCCTCGCCGGCGCGCTGGGCTTTGTTGCGCTGGCGTTGCAGGTAAAGCATGCCGCTGCAGAACACGAACATCGTGCCGATCAGCCCCAGCCAGGGCGCGGCCCAGGCGGTGGTGTTGAAGAAGGTGCTGGGGATGATGTTCTGGATCTGCGGGGTGCCGGGCAGGGCGTCCATGGTGAACGAGAAGGCGCCCAAGGCGATGGTCGCCGGGATCAGGCGCTTGGGTATATCGCTTTGACGGAACATTTCTGCAGCGAACGGATACACCGCGAACACCACCACAAACAGTGATACCCCGCCATAGGTGAGCAAGGCGCAAACCAGCACGATCACCAGCATGGCCTGTCGCGTGCCGAGCAGGCGGATCGCCGCGGCGACGATCGAGCGCGAGAAACCGGACAGTTCGATGAGCTTGCCGAACACTGCGCCCAGCAGGAACACCGGGAAGTACAGCTTGATGAAGCCGACCATCTTTTCCATGAACACCCCGGTGAAGGCGGGCGCTACGGCGGCGGGGTCGGTCAGCAGCACCGCGCCGAGGGCGGCGATGGGCGCGAAAAGGATCACGCTGTAACCGCGGTAGGCGGCCAGCATCAGCAGGGCCAAAGCGGCGAGAGCGATGAGCACGGTCATCGGGTAGATCTCCTGGGTAAGTCTTGTTGTTATCGGTAGCCGGGAGATAGCGGGAATCGTGCCAATATTTAAGTCATTGATTTGTATGGTTTTTTACTGAAAACAAGATGGCTGTGTCTCCCATTCGAGACTGGCTTGGGCAATTATCCGACCCAAACGCTGCGCCTGTCAGCGCGTTAAGCGCTGTCTCCGATTAGAAACATCAGTCTCCAAAAAGAGACTTACACCCCCAAAGCCAGCCTTTTCTTGTAGAACGTCGAACGACCCAAGCCCAATGCTTTCGCTGCTTCGACCACATTGCCGGCGTGCTCGGCCAAGGTATCGGCAATCAGTTTGCGCTCGAATTGCGCACAGGCATCGCGGTAGCTTTGCCGCTGGGGTGGCGTAGCAACGGGCGTCACCGGCCCGAGTGCCTCGCGCACGTCCATGGCGGCAAGGCGCGGCTGGTCCGCCAGCAGCGTCGCCCGCTCCAGCACGTTGCGCAGCTCACGGATGTTCCCGGGCCAGGCATGGCGTGCCAGCAATTGCAGCGCATCGGGCTCCAGCTCGAACTGGCTGCCCAGCTCGGCGAGGATCGCCTCGCACAATGCCGGCAGGTCTTCGAGGCGCTCGCGCAGCGGCGGGGCCTGGATTGGCAGCACATTCAGGCGGTAATACAGATCGGCACGGAACGCCCCGCGGGCGATGGCCGCCTGCAAATCGATCGAAGTGGCAGCGATGATACGCACGTCGCTGCGCAGCATCTGGTTCGAGCCCACCGGTTCGTATTCCTTCTCCTGCAGCACTCGCAGCAGCTTGCTTTGCAGGGCCAAAGGCATGTCGCCGATTTCGTCGAGGAACAAGGTGCCGCCTTCGGCCAACTGCAACTTGCCGCTACGCCCCTTGCGGTCAGCGCCGGTAAAGGCGCCTGGTGCCGTGCCGAAGAACTCGGCCTCCAGCAGCGCCTCGGGAATCGCTGCGCTGTTGATGCTGACAAAGGCTTTGTGCGCACGTGCCGACGCTGCGTGGATGGCGTGGGCCAGCAGCTCTTTGCCGGTGCCGGTTTCGCCAAGCAGCAACACGGGTGATTCGCTGGCCGCGCCACGCCTGGCCCGGCGTTTGGCCTCAAGGCTCGCGGCGCTGCTGCCGACGAATTGGGCAAAACTGTATTTGGCCTGGCGCGCGCGCAACTGCGAGCGTGTCGTGGCCAGTTCCTGCTGCATGCTCGAATAGCGCTTGAGCAGTGGCGACAGGCTGCGCAATTGGTCGAACAGGGCAAAGCCGATGGCACCGATCAGCGCCCCTTGGGCATCGTGGATAGGCAGGCGCATGACCACCAGTGGCTCGTTGGGGGTGTCGAGCATGTCCAGCAGGATCGGCCGGCCGTTACTCACCACCTCGCGCATCAGGCTGCCCGGGATCACCGTTTCGCATGGCTGGCCGATGGCACTGGCTGCATCGGCCAGGCCAAAACGCCGGGCGTAGCGTTCGTTCATCCACACGATTCGCGCGTCGCGGTCGACGATCACCGTGCCTTCGCTGGACTGCTCGATGATTTCGAACAGCGAGCGGATCGCCAGTTGCCGTACCTGAGGGTAGTCCTTGAGGGTGTTGCTTTCGTGCATGGCAGTTCCCTGAAACTGTGATGGCCGCGCCAGCCTAAACGCGCGGGTCGAAAGCCTCGCGCATGGCATCTCCGATAAACACCAGCAATGACAGCACCAGCGCCAGCGCAAAGAACGCGGTGAAGCCCAGCCAAGGTGCCTCCAGGTGCTGTTTGCCCTGGGTGACCAACTCGCCCAGCGAAGCACTGCCGGCCGGCATGCCAAAGCCGAGGAAGTCCAATGCGGTCAGTGTGGTGATGGCCCCGGTGAGCATGAACGGCACATAGGTCAGCGTGGCATTCATCGCATTGGGCAGGATGTGCCGCAGCATCACCTGGCTGTCCGGCAGGCCCAGTGCGCGGGCGGCCTTGACGTACTCCAGGTTACGCCCACGCAGGAACTCGGCACGCACCACATCCACCAGGGTCAACCACGAGAACAGCGCCATGATCCCCAGCAACCACCAGAAGTCCGGCTCAACGAAACCGCTGAGGATGATCAGCAGGTACAGTACCGGCAACCCTGACCACACCTCCAGCACGCGTTGCCCGAGCAGGTCCACCCAACCCCCGTGATAGCCCTGCAGGGCCCCGGCGGTGACGCCGATCAGCACGCTGACCACGGTCAGGGCAAAAGCGAACAGCAGCGATACCCGGGTGCCGTACAACACCCGCGCGAGCACGTCGCGGCCCTGGTCGTCGGTACCCAGCCAGTTGCTGCTGCTCGGTGGGCTTGGTGTGGGGACCTGCAGGTCATAGTTAGGGGTGTCGGCACTGAACGGAATCGGTGCGAACAGCATCCAGCCACCCTGGCCCTCGATCAACTGGCGTACATACGCGCTACGGTAGTCCGGCTGGAACGGCAGTTGGCCACCAAACTGCTGCTCGCTGTAGCGCTTGAGCGCAGGCATGTACAGCTCGCCCTTGTAGCCCAGCAGCAAGGGTTTGTCGTTGGCCACGAGCTCTGCGCCGAGGCTGAGCAGCAGCAGGCCAGCGAACAGCCACAACGACACCCAGCCACGACGGTTGCGACGAAAGCGTTGCAGTCGGCGACGCGAAACCGGCGAGAGCATCAGTGCGCCCTCGCGTCGAAGTCGATGCGCGGATCGAGCAAGGTGTACGACAAATCACCGATCAGGCGGATCAACAGGCCGGCCAGGGTGAAGATGAACAGCGTGCCGAACACTACCGGGTAATCACGCGAGACCGCTGCCTCGTAGCTCATGCGGCCGAGGCCATCGAGTGAGAAAATCACCTCGATCAGCAGGGACCCGGCAAAGAACACCGTGATCAGCGCCTGCGGCAAGCCGGCCAGCACCACCAGCATGGCATTGCGCAGTACGTGGCCGTACAGCACCCGGCGCTCGCTCAGGCCTTTGGCCCGCGCTGTGACCACGTACTGACGGGAGATTTCGTCGAGGAAGGCGTTCTTGGTCAGCAAGGTCAGCGTAGCGAACCCGCCGACCACCAGTGCCCCCACCGGCAGCACCAGGTGCCAGAAGTAGTCGGCGACTTTGCCCAGCAGGCTGAGCTGGTCGAAGTGCTCTGAAACCAGGCCACGTACCGGGAACCAGTTCAACGAGGTGCCACCGGCGAACAGCACGATCAGCAACAGGGCGAACAGGAAGGAGGGCAGGGCGTAACCGATCACGATCAGCGCACTGCTCCAGGCGTCGAAGCGGCTGCCGTGGCGCACCGCCTTGCGGATGCCCAGCGGGATCGACACCAGGTAGGTGATCAACGTGGCCCAGAACCCCAGTGACAAGGTCACCGGCAGTTTGTCCAGGATCAGGTCGGTGACCTTGGCACCGCGGAAGAAGCTCTGGCCGAAATCCAGCCGCGCATATTGGCCGAGCATCAGCCACAAACGCTCAGGCGCCGATTTGTCGAAGCCGTACTGGCGCTTGATCTCTTCGATCAGTTTCGGGTCCAAACCACGGGTGGCGCGGGATTGGCCTTGAACCACCTCGGCCCGCGCGCCCGGTGCCCCGCCGCCGATGCCTTGCAGCCTGGCCACGGCCTGCTCCACCGGCCCGCCAGGGGCAGCCTGGACAATGGCGAAGTTGACCAGCAGGATCGCCAGCAGCGTGGGAATGATCAGCAGCAGGCGGCGCAGAATGTAGGACGTCATGGCGCAGCCTTCTGGCGCTCGGCCATCTGTGCGTTGGTCAGGGCGGTAGGGCTGACTTCCCACCAGCTGTCCAGCCCTTCGTCATAAGCAGGCTGGACCTTGGGCAGGCCGAAGCGGTTCCACCACACGGTCGAGCTGCCTGGCGGGTAGTAGTTGGGAATCCAGTAGTAGTTCCATTGCAGCACACGGTCCAGCGCATGGGCGTGATGCAGCATGTCAGCCTGGGTGTCGGCGCGCACCAGCCCGTCGATCAGGCTGTCCACCGCAGGGTCCTTGAGCACCATCAGGTTGTTCGAGCCTGGGTCGTTGGCTGCCGCAGACCCGAAATAGTTGTAGAGCTCGGCACCCGGCGAGAGGGTGACCGGGTAGCCGGTGACAATCAGGTCGTAGTCACGGGCCATCAGGCGATTGACGTACTGGGCCGAGTCGACATTGCGGATGTTCAGGGTAACCCCGATCTGCGCCAGGTTACGCTTCCAGGGCAGCAGCAGGCGCTCCAGGCCGGCCTGGCCATTGAGGAAGGTGAATGTCAGTGGCTGGCCTTCGGCGTTGACCAGGTGATCACCCTCAGGCTGCCAGCCGGCTTGTTGCAGCAGGGCCAGGGCCTGCAACTGCTGCGTGCGCACGATCCCCGAACCGTCGGTTACCGGTGCCGTGAAGACTTGGGTGAACACTTCGTCCGGTACCTTGCCGCGCAGCGGCTCAAGCAATTGCAGTTCACCGGCATCCGGCAGTTCACGCGCCGCCAGCGGGGTGTTGGAAAAGATACTCTGCTGGCGGATGTACAGGTTGCGCATCATCTGCCGGTTGCTCCACTCGAAGTCCCATAGCATGGCCAGCGCCTGGCGCACGCGGCGGTCCTTGAACTGCGGCCTGTCCAGGTTGAACACGAAGCCCTGGGCGGTCTGTGGCTTGGCCGGGCCCAGGTGGGCGCGCTGCAGCCGGCCGTCATCCAGTTGTGCACCGTTGTAACCCAGGGTGAATGCCGTGGCCGAGAACTCGCGGTTGTAGTCGTAGCCACCGCCCTTGAGCACCTGGCGCGCCACTTCGGTATCGCCAAAGTACTCGACGCGAATGCGCTCGAAATTGAAACGACCGCGGCTGACGGGCAGGTCCTTGGCCCACCAGTGCCGGTCACGCTCAAAGGTGATGCTACGGCCATTGTCGATCCGCCCGATGCGGTACGGGCCGCTGCCGACCGGGGTGTCAAAGCCGGCGCCGTTGGCGAAGTCGCGGTTTTTCCAGTCGTGTTCGGGCAGGACCGGCAAACTGGCAAGGTCCAGGGGCAAGGTGCGGCCGTGGGGCTGCTTGAAGTCGAAGCGCACGCGGTGTGGGCCTTCGACCGTCACACCCGCCACATCGGCGAACTGGGTCCGGTACTTGAGGCTGCCCTCGCTCATCAGTTTGGCGTAACTGAAGCGCACATCCTCGGCACGCACGGGTTTGCCGTCGGCGAAGGTTGCCCTGGGGTCGATATCGAAACGCAGCCAGGCGTCCCGGGGGCCGCGATCCATGCGCCGGGCGATCAGGCCATAGACGGTGTAGGGCTCATCGAACGAACGCACTGCCAAGGGCGCGTACAGCCAGCCATCGACCTCACTGACGCCGATGCCTTTGTCGATGTACGGCAGAATGTGGTCGAACTGACCGATTTCGGTAGCTGAGCGGCGCAGGGTGCCGCCCTTTGGGGCGTTGGGGTTGACGTAGTCGAAGTGGCGGAACGTCTGGGCGTAGCGCGGGGCTTCACCGTAGACGGTGAGGGCGTGGGTCGGTTCGGCTAGGGCAGTAAAACCCATGCAGGCCAGGACGAGCCCCAGAAACGCCTGGGGGAGCTGGCGTGCCCGCGAAAAGGCCTGGCCAGGCAACGGTGTTACCTGCACGGGCGCATTCGCGGGCAACGCCGCTCCCCCAGAGGTGGTCATGGTCAGCGTGGACTTAGTCCTGGCGGCTGGTCACTTCCAGCAGGTGGTAGCCGAACTGGGTCTTGACCGGGCCTTGCACGGTGTTGACCGGGGCGCTGAACACAACGGTATCGAACTCCTTGACCATCTGGCCTGGGCCGAACGAGCCCAGGTCACCGCCCTGGCGGCTGGACGGGCAGGTGGAGTTGGCTTTGGCGATTTCAGCGAAGTCGGCACCGGCTTCGATCTGGGCTTTCAGTTCGTTGCACTTGTCTTCGCTGCTGACGAGGATGTGACGGGCAGTGGCGCGTGCCATGGGTACTACTCCTTGGGTGAAAAGGGCAAGCCTAGCGCACTTGCTTGGGAAAAGTCTCGCAAGGCTTGCTGTACGGCTCCTACATACGTGTCGCAGCCTCGCGCAGCAGGGTTTGTGTCGCTTCCCAGCCCAGGCAGCCATCGGTGATCGACACGCCGTACTTCAGCGGGCCTTTGCCCAGCGCCTGGCACCCGTCGAAAAGGTGGCCTTCAAGCATCACCCCGACAATCGATGTGTCGCCGGCCAGGCGCTGGGCCAGCACCTCCTCGAACACCGCCGGCTGACGCGCGGGGTCTTTGCCACTGTTGGCATGGCTGCAATCAACCATGATCCGCGCCTGCAATCCCGCTTTGGCCAGCCCTTGGCGGGCTTGGGCAATGCTGGTGCTGTCGTAATTCGGGCCTTTGTGGCCGCCGCGCAGTACCAGGTGGGTGTCCGGGTTGCCCAGGGTCTCGATGATTGCCGGGTGCCCTTGCGCATCCATGCCGAAATGGCGGTGGGCGGCGGCGGCGCTGCGCATCGCGTCGCACGCGATGGCGACACCGCCATCGGTGCCGTTCTTGAAGCCGACCGGCAACGCCAGGCCGCTGACCATCTCACGATGGACCTGCGATTCGGTGGTCCGCGCGCCAATCGCCGCCCAGCCCAACAGGTCATCGAAGTAACCGGCCACCAGCGGCTGCAGCAGCTCGGTGGCGATCGGCAGGCCGCGTTCGATCATGTTCAGCATCAAGCCGCGGGACAGGGCGATGCCGCCATGCATGTCGTCGCTGCCATCGAGGTGCGGGTCGTAGGCCAGGCCTTTCCAGCCCACCGTGGTGCGCGGTTTCTCCACATAGGCGCGCATCACCAGCAGCAACTTGTCGTCGACTTCGCGGCTCAGGGCCGCCAGGCGGTCGGCGTATTCAAGGGCCGAGCGCGGGTCGTGGAGCGAGCACGGGCCGACGACCACCAGCAGGCGCGGGTCGCGGCCTTCGAGGATGGCGCGAATGGCCTGGCGCTGGGCCTGGACGTGCTGGGCATGTTCGATTGGAAGCGGCATCTGCTGCTTGAGCAGGTGCGGGCTGGGCAGACGACGGCTGACGGTGGTGTTGGCAGCGTTTGGCTGGGTCAGGGGCAGAGCGAGGTTCGAGGCTTGCATGGCGTAGGTTCCCTGGGCGGACGGCGGGTTCTGACCCGCGCAGTCGGCCCCTATCGAGATGTTCGACTGATCGTTGAATTCTGATTGGCTGCAGCATTGCCACCGTGGACGAACCGGTCGGAGGCGGCAGGCTGGCCCGAGCGGGATTGGCTAAATCGCCAAGCGTAGGTGCTTGCGTAGTAATAAGTGGCGTAGTTCATGAAAGTGTCCTCAGTGTGATTCGGTAATGTTCAAAGGCCAGAAAAGCAAAACCCCCGGTCGGGGAGCCGACCGGGGGTTTGAGTATTCTCATGTTCGGCGGCCCCTCGAAAGTGGGCGCCGTGTGGGTATCAGCGGCGCCTAGTGGCTAAACCAATACCCAAAATAAAAGCAGGCAACCGCCTTGCAGCCGGCAACGGCCAGCACAGGGCGCAGGTTGCGACCGGTGTGGTTGGCGTGGTTGCGGGGGTGTTTCGGCATGTTGCTCTCCAGTTGATGAGCCCGAGCTTACTTCAGGTGGCACGGGGCGTTCAATGGATAATTGCGATGGCCGCACCAACGTCATTCGCCTTGGCCGGGCCAAGGCGCCGCACCCAGCGGGCCACAGGCCTGCAGGAACTGGATAGCCACGTGCACGATCTGGATATTCGCCCTCGAATCTCTGCCCTAACCTGACCCGGTCTGAACAATAACAATGGAGACCCTGGCCATGTCCCTGGGATTCGACTACCTCAATGCCATGCTCGAGGACGACCGTGAAAAGGGCATCTACCGCTGCAAGCGCGAGATGTTCACCGACCCACGCCTGTTCGACCTGGAGATGAAACACATCTTCGAGGGCAACTGGATCTACCTGGCCCACGAAAGCCAGATCCCCGAAAAAAACGACTTCCTAACCCTGTCCATGGGGCGCCAGCCGATCTTCATCGCGCGCAACAAAGACGGTGAGCTCAATGCGTTCCTCAATGCCTGCAGCCACCGCGGTGCCATGCTCTGCCGGCACAAGCGCGGAAACCGCGCAAGCTATACCTGCCCGTTCCATGGCTGGACTTTCAACAACAGCGGCAAACTGCTCAAGGTCAAAGACCCGAGCAACGCCGGCTACCCCGACAGTTTCAACTGCGACGGCTCCCATGACCTGACCAAGGTTGCCCGGTTCGAATCCTACCGTGGCTTCCTGTTCGGCAGCCTCAATGCCGATGTCAAACCGCTGGCCGAACACCTGGGCGAGTCGGCCAAGATCATCGACATGATCGTTGACCAGTCCCCCGAGGGCCTGGAGGTGCTGCGCGGGGCCAGTTCGTACATCTACGAAGGCAACTGGAAGCTGACCGCCGAGAACGGCGCCGATGGCTACCATGTGAGCTCCGTGCACTGGAACTATGCCGCCACCCAGAACCAGCGCAAGCAGCGCGAAGCGGGCGAAGAGATCAAGACCATGAGCGCGGGTGCATGGGCCAAGCAGGGGGGTGGTTTCTACTCCTTCGACCACGGCCACCTGCTGCTGTGGACCCGCTGGGCCAATCCCGAAGACCGCCCGGCTTTCGAGCGCCGCGAACAACTCGCCGCAGACTTCGGCCAGGCGCGTGCCGACTGGATGATCGAGAACTCGCGCAACCTGTGCCTGTACCCCAACGTCTACCTGATGGACCAGTTCAGCTCGCAGATCCGCATCGCGCGGCCGATCTCGGTGAACAAGACCGAAATCACCATCTACTGCATCGCGCCAAAAGGCGAGAGTGCCGAAGCCCGGGCCAGCCGGATTCGGCAGTACGAAGACTTCTTCAACGTCAGTGGCATGGCCACGCCGGACGATCTCGAGGAATTCCGCTCCTGCCAGACCGGTTACGGCGGTGGTACCGGATGGAACGACATGTCGCGTGGCGCGGCACACTGGGTCGAGGGCGCCGACGAGGCCGCCCGCGAAATCGAGCTCAGCCCGCTGCTGTCGGGCGTGCGTACCGAGGACGAGGGCCTGTTCGTTCTGCAGCACAAGTACTGGCAGGACACCATGCTCAAGGCCCTCGAGGACGAGCAGCCACTGATCCCCGTGGAGGCCGTGCAATGAGCCTTCATGAGACCGTGCGCGACTTCCTGTACCGCGAAGCGCGCTACCTGGACGATGCACAGTGGGACCAGTGGCTGGAATTGTATGCCAGCGACGCAAGCTTCTGGATGCCTGCCTGGGATGACGACGACCGCCTGACGACCGACCCGCAAAGCGAGATCTCGCTGATCTGGTACGGCAACCGTGGCGGCCTCGAGGACCGCGTGTTCCGCATCAAGACCGAGCGTTCCAGCGCGACCGTGCCCGACACCCGCACCTCGCACAACATCAGCAACATCGAGATCGTCGAGCAGGGCGAGGGTCATTGCCTGGTGCGCTTCAACTGGCACACGTTGAGCTTTCGCTACAAGACCACCGACAGCTACTTCGGTACGAGCTTCTACACCTTGGACCTGCGCGGCGAACAGCCGCTGATCAAGGCCAAGAAGGTGGTGCTGAAGAACGACTACGTGCGCCAGGTCATCGACATCTACCACATCTGAACCGAGGTTACGCGAACGGCCCGGTGTGCCCCATGGCGCACCGTGGCCAGGTTCGCCCGCGAGGTGCAACATGAGCTTCCAGATCGCGCTTAATTTCGAAGACGGGGTAACCCGCTTCATCGAGGCCAGCGGCCATGAAACCGTGGCCGACGCTGCTTACCGCCAAGGCATCAATATTCCGCTGGACTGCCGCGATGGCGCCTGCGGTACATGCAAGTGCAAGGCCGAATCCGGCCGCTATGACCTGGGCGACAACTTCATCGAAGACGCCCTCAGTGAAGACGAAATCGCCGAAGGCTATGTTCTGACCTGCCAGATGCGCGCCGAAAGCGACTGCGTGGTACACATCCCGGCGTCTTCGCAACTGTGCAAGACCGAACAGGCGAGCTTCCAGGCCGCCATCAGTGATGTACGCCAGTTGTCAGCCAGTACCATCGCCCTGTCGATCAAGGGTGAATCGCTCAACAGGCTGGCTTTCCTGCCAGGGCAGTACGTCAACCTCACGGTGCCGGGCAGCGACCAGAGCCGCGCCTATTCCTTCAGTTCGTTGCAGAAGGACGGTGAGGTCAGTTTCCTGATCCGCAACGTGCCGGGCGGGCTGATGAGCAGCTTCCTCACCAGCCTGGCCAAGGCCGGCGACAACATGAGCCTGGCCGGGCCCCTGGGCAGCTTCTACCTGCGCCCGATCCAGCGCCCCTTGCTGCTGCTGGCCGGTGGCACGGGCCTGGCACCGTTCACGGCGATGCTGGAAAAGATCGCCGAACAGGGCAGCAAGCATCCCCTGCACCTGATCTATGGGGTGACCAATGATTTCGACCTGGTCGAGTTGGACCGTTTGCACGCCCTGGCTGCGCGCATCCCCAACTTCACCTTCAGCGCCTGCGTGGCCAACCCCGAAAGCCAGTACCCGCAAAAGGGCTACGTGACCCAGCACATCGCGCCATGCCACCTCAACGATGGCGATGTCGATGTGTACCTGTGCGGCCCGCCACCGATGGTCGAGGCGGTCAGCCAGTACATCCGCGAGCAGGGCATCACACCGGCCAACTTCTACTACGAGAAGTTCGCTGCAGCCGCAGCCTGAGTTTCCTTGGGGCCACCCCATCGTGCGGGTGAAGGTGGCCTTTTTTCTTCCAAAGCCGGCAGTTGGGCCTGATAGCACCGCTGTACCTGTGAACGCCGGCTTGCCGGCGATCGGGCCAGTGCAGGCAAGGCAAGGTTGCGCCTGAAAACAGGATAAGGAAGTAGCAGATGAACAACCGATTCCATAACAAAGTAGCCCTGGTCACCGGCGCCGCCCAAGGCATCGGCCGTGGCGTGTGCTGGCGGCTCAAGGCCGAGGGCGCGCAGGTGGTTGCTGTGGACCGCTCCGAACTGGTTCACGAACTGGCCGGGGAGGGCGTGCTGACACTCACCGCCGACCTTGAGCAATACCCCGACTGCGCCCGCGTCATGGCCTCGGCGGTAGAGGCGTTCGGTCGCATCGACATTCTGGTCAACAACGTCGGCGGCACCCTCTGGGCCAAGCCGTTCGAACACTATGAAGTGGCGCAGATCGAAGCCGAAGTTCGCCGCTCGCTGTTCCCCACCCTGTGGTGCTGCCACGCGGCGCTCCCCTACATGCTCGAACGCGGCAGTGGCGCCATCGTCAACGTCTCCTCGATCGCCACCCGCGGCGTCAACCGTGTGCCGTACGGCGCCGCCAAAGGCGGCGTCAACGCACTCACCGCCTGCCTTGCGTTCGAGACCGCCGGGCGCGGCATCCGGGTCAACGCCACCGCCCCTGGCGGCACTGAGGCGCCACCTCGGCGGGTGCCGCGCAATGAGGCCGCGCAGAGCGACCAGGACAAGCGCTGGTACCAGCAGATTGTCGACCAGACCCTGGACAGCAGCCTGATGCACCGCTACGGCAGCATTGACGAACAGGTTGGCGCGATCCTTTTCCTGGCCAGCGACGAAGCGTCTTACATCACCGGCGTGACCCTGCCGGTGGGGGGCGGCGACCTCGGCTGAGCAGCACCCCAAAGGCAGTTTTACTCCACAACAAAAACAACAGAGACACATGCCATGCGAACCCTTGACGTTCACCCGATCATCGACAACGCCCGTTTCACCGCCTTCCACTGGATGGTCATGGCCTGGTGCGGCCTGCTGCTGGTCTTCGACGGCTACGACCTGTTCATCTACGGCGTGGTACTGCCAGTCATCATGAAAGAATGGGGCTTGACCCCGTTGCAGGCCGGCGCCCTGGGCAGCTATGCGCTGTTCGGCATGATGTTCGGTGCCCTGGCCTTTGGCAGCCTGGCCGACCGCATCGGGCGCAAGAAAGGGATTGCCATCTGTTTCGCCCTGTTCTCGGGGGCGACCATCCTCAACGGCTTCGCCAGCAGCCCCAGCGAGTTCGGCATCTATCGCTTCATCGCCGGCCTTGGCTGCGGCGGCCTTATGCCCAATGCCGTAGCGTTGATGAATGAATACGCGCCCAAGCGCCTGCGCAGCACGCTGGTGGCAATCATGTTCAGTGGCTATTCGCTGGGCGGCATGCTTTCGGCAGGCGTGGGCATCTTCATGCTGCCGCGCTTTGGCTGGGAGTCGATGTTCTTTGCCGCCGCAGTGCCGCTGCTGCTGTTGCCGGTGATCCTGTATTACCTGCCCGAATCGATCGGCTTTCTGGTGCGCCAGGGCCGTACCGACGAGGCGCGCACGCTGCTCAAGCGCCTCGACCCTGACTGCGATGTGCATGCTGACGACCAGTTGCAGGCCAATGACCGTAAATCCAAGGGTGGGTCTGTGCTGGACCTGTTCCGTAACGGCCTGGCAACCCGCACCCTGGCCCTGTGGCTGGCGTTTTTCTGCTGCTTGTTGATGGTCTACGCGCTCAGCTCGTGGCTGCCGAAACTGATGGCCAACGCCGGTTACAGCCTGGGCTCGAGCCTGTCCTTCCTGCTGGCACTGAACTTCGGCGGCATGGCCGGGGCAATTCTTGGGGGCTGGCTGGGCGACCGCTACAACCTGGTGAAAGTGAAAGTCGCGTTTTTCCTGGCCGCTGCCGTATCGATCAGCCTGCTCGGGGTCAACAGCCCAATGCCGGTGCTGTACCTGCTGATCTTCATCGCCGGCGCCACCACCATTGGCACGCAGATCCTGCTGTACGCCGGTGCTGCCCAGCTTTACGGCCTGGCGGTGCGCTCCACCGGCCTGGGCTGGGCCTCGGGCATAGGCCGCAACGGCGCCATTGTCGGGCCACTGCTGGGCGGTGCGCTGATGGGCATCAACCTGCCGCTGCAACTCAACTTCATCGCCTTTGCCATTCCCGGCGCAATCGCTGCCCTGGCCATGGCCGTGCACCTGGCCAGCAGCCGGCGTCATGCCTTGTCCGCGACGGCCTGACTTTCCTGCTTCGACAGGGCTATCGAACTCGACGGCCTGTGACGTCACTCGTCGTCGAACCACGGCGACGACTGCTGCAACACGCCTTAGGCACAACAACAAGATGAGATGAGCATCATGACCGTGAAAATTTCCCACACTGCCGACGCCCAGAAGTTTTTCGAGGAGGCAGCAGGCTTTGGCAACGACGACGGCAGCCCACGCCTCAAACGTATCGTTCAGCGTGTGCTGCAAGACACCGCCCGCCTGATCGAAGACCTGGAAATCAGTGAGGACGAGTTCTGGCTGGCGGTGGACTACCTCAACCGCCTTGGCGCACGGGGCGAGGCCGGGCTTCTGGTAGCGGGGCTGGGCATCGAGCACTTTCTCGACCTGCTGCAGGATGCCAAGGATGCCGAGGCAGGCCTGAGCGGCGGCACCCCGCGCACCATCGAAGGCCCGCTGTACGTTGCCGGTGCGCCGATTGCCCAGGGCCAGGCGCGCATGGATGACGGCAGCGAGGAGGGTGTGGCCACGGTCATGTTCCTCGAAGGCCAGGTGCTCGGCCCACAGGGCCAGCCGCTGGCCGGCGCTGTGGTCGACCTGTGGCATGCCAACACCCGAGGCACTTACTCGTTCTTCGACCCTGGCCAGTCCGACTACAACCTGCGCCGGCGCATCGTCACCGACGCCGAAGGCCGCTACCGCGCGCGCTCCATCGTGCCCTCGGGTTACGGCTGCGACCCGCAGGGGCCGACCCAGGAATGTCTGGACCTGTTGGGCCGGCACGGCCAGCGCCCGGCGCATGTGCACTTCTTCATCTCGGCGCCGGGGCATCGGCACCTGACCACCCAGATCAACCTGTCTGGCGACAAGTACCTGTGGGATGACTTCGCCTATGCCACGCGTGATGGGCTGGTCGGTGAGGTGGTGTTCCGGGAGGGGGCCGACGGCCGTTTTGCCGAACTGACGTTCGACTTCCAGTTGCAAAAGGCGCTGCAAGGCGCGGATGAGCAGCGCAGCGGGCGGCCTCGGGCCTTGCAGGAAGCCTAAGCCGCGATCGCGGGCACGTCGTCTGCAGGTACAGCGCAGGCTTCGACTCAGCGGCGTCTGGGTCGCAGCCGCCTTGCCGGCGATCGAGCGCATAGCCCTTGCAACCCACCACTGCAGCGAGAGGCCCATGAAAAACCTGATCAAGGACTGCTCCCTTTCCGCCATCGTCGCAGGTTGCCTGGCGACGATGATTTCCTACGCCGGCCCCCTGGTGATCATCTTCCACGCCGCCGAAGCCGCCGGCTTGCCCCATGGCCTGCTGTCTTCGTGGGTGTGGGCCATCTCCATGGGCAGCGCGGTACTCGGCGGCGTGTTGAGCCTGTACTACCGGGTGCCGGTGGTGATCGCCTGGTCCATCCCGGGTTCGGCACTGTTGGTCACGGCCTTGCCCCAGCTAGGACTGGAGCAAGCGGTAGGGGCGTATCTGATGGCCAACCTGGTCCTGCTGGTGATCGGCATCAGTGGGGCCTTCGACCGCATCATCGCGCGCCTGCCGGGCTCGATCGCCGCCGGCATGCAGGCCGGCATTCTGTTCAGCTTCGGCATCGAGGTGTTCCGGGCATTGCCGCTGCAGCCGGGCCTGGTGCTGGCGATGTTCGTTACTTATGTGCTGATGCGCAGGCTGCAACCGCGCTACGCCGTGGCTGCGGTGTTGGGTGTCGGTGCCGTTGTCACCTTTGCCAGTGGCGCACTGCGCAGCGAGGCGCTGGTAGTGCAACTGGCCTCGCCGCAATGGATCACCCCGCAGTTCAGCCTGGCGGCGCTGTTCAGCCTGGCGCTGCCAATGGTGCTGGTGGCGCTGACCGGGCAATTCATGCCGGGCATGGCAGTGCTGCGCAACGCCGGCTACGCAACGCCTGCCAGCCCGTTGATCAGCGCCAGTGCCATCGGCGGAGCCTTGTTGGCGCCGTTCGGTTGCCATGGGCTGAACCTCGCTGCCGTCACCGCCAGCCTGTGCACGGGGCACGAGGCCCATGACAACCCGCGCCGGCGCTATGTGGCGGCAGTCGCCGGCAGTGCGCTGTACCTGTTGCTGGGCATCGCCGGGGCGACGCTGATGTCGCTGTTCGCCGCTTTTCCTGCTGCGTTGATTGCCGCGCTGGCCGGGCTTGCGTTGTATGGCGCGATCAGCGACGCCTTGGCCCGCAGCCTGGCTGAGCCGCAGGAGCGCGACGCTGGCTTGTTCACCTTTCTGGTCACCGCTTCGGGGGTGTCTTTCCTTGGCCTTTCGGCCGCGTTCTGGGGGCTGCTGTTCGGCCTGCTGGCCCACGCGCTGCTCAGGCTGCGTCGCCCCCATGCCCGCGAGGCCCTGCGCCGTTCACTGTGAAGTCCGTACCGCCAACGCTTTACCCATAACAACAAGATCAAGAGAGCTTCGGAATGAACCCAACCCCTTGCGTCGCCATCGGGCTGACCCTGCTCAGCCAACCGTTACTCGCCGCCGAAGGCGGTTTCTTCACGGATGCCAAAGCTAGCCTCAGCGCCCGTAACTACTACTTCAGCCGTGACTTTTCCGACATCGTCGGCGCCAATCAGCAGTCCAAGGCCCAGGAGTGGGCTCAGGGCTTCATTCTTGATTTCAAGTCTGGTTACACACCAGGCACCGTAGGCGTTGGGATCGACGCGCTGGGCGTGCTCGGCATCAAGCTCGACAGCAGCCCCGACCGGGTCAATACAGGGCTGCTCCCGGTGCACGGTGATGGCAGAGCCGCCGACGAGTACAGCCGCCTGGCACCTACGTTCAAGGCCAAGGTGTCGAAAACCGAGTTGCGCGTCGGTGAACTGCAGCCCAACCTGCCGGTGCTGACCTTCAGCGATATCCGCCTGTTGCCGCCCACTTACCAAGGCGTCAGCCTCAGCTCATCCGAACTGGACGGCCTGACGGTGCAGGCCGGGCACCTGAGCGGCTCGCACCTGCGTAACGAAGGCGGCGACGGCAAAATGAACGCCATGCTCGGCCATGTGCCCCAGCGCCAGGTCGAGAGCGACGCGTTCAACTATGTGGGCGGCGACTATGCCTTCAATGGTAACCAGACCAGTGCCAGCCTCTGGTACGGGCAACTGCAGGACATCTATGCCCAGGGCTTTGCCGGGTTCAAGCACAGCAAACCGATCGGCGACTGGGTGCTCAGTGCCAACCTGGGCTATTTCACCGCCCGTGAGCAAGGTGACGCCTTGCTGGGCAGCATCGACAACCAGGCATTCTTTTCGCTGCTCACAGCCAGGCGAGGGGGGCACAGCGTTCACGCGGGCTACCAGGCCATGTACGGTGACAGCCCGTTCCCCAGGGTATTCGCCAATATTTCCCCGCTGGGCAATGAGGTGCCGACCTATGAATTCGCCTACACCGATGAGCGCTCCTATCAGCTGCGTTATGACTACAACTTCGCGGCCATGGGCATCCCGGGGCTGACGGCGACGGTGCGCTACCTCACCGGTAACAACGTCGACACTGGCCAAGGGTACGAGGGCAAGGATCGCGAACGAGACATCGATCTGGGGTATGCGGTGCAGAGCGGTGTGCTCAAAGGGCTGGGGATTCGGGTGAGAAATGCCATGGCGCGGTCCAACTACCGCAGCGACATCGATGAGAACCGGTTGATCCTGGTATACACCTGGCAGCTGTTCTGAGGCCGTACCGGCCACGCGTTGTCACACAGCAGCAATTGCATCACCGGGGTTCGCAGGGTTAGGTTTCCAGTATTGCCCGCTCAGGAAACCTTCCCTTGGACTCCATTACCCAAGCCGTACTCGGCGCCGCCCTGCAAGGCACAGTGCTCGGCCGTATCCAGGGCCGCCGCTCGTTGATCTACGGTGCCGTACTGGGCACCGTGCCGGACCTGGACGTGGTCATCCGCTACGCCGACCCGGTGTCGCAAATGACCTACCACCGGGGCTTTTCCCACTCGATCTTCGTGCTGACCGGCCTGGCCCTGGCGCTCGCCTGGCTGGTCAACTGGCTGGGGCGCAAGCGCTGGCCTGACAAAGGCTATACCTTGCCCAGGCTGTTTCTGGCGTTCTGGCTGGTGCTGGTCACCCACCCGATCCTCGATTCATTCACGGTGTACGGCACGCAACTGTTCTGGCCATTGCAGTTCACCCCGCAAAGCTGGGCCAGTGTGTTCATCATCGACCCTGTCTATACCGTGCCCCTGCTGGCGGCCGTGCTCTACGCCGCGGTCAGGGGCGTCAGCGCCCAGGCGCTGCGGCTGATGAGCCTGGCCCTGGTGTTCAGCACGGCCTACCTGGGTTTCGGCCTGGCCGGGCGCATGGCTGCCGAGCAGCGTTTCCAGGCGGCCCTCGACCAGCAGGGGGTTGTCGCCAGCGACGTGCGTGCGGTGCCGATCGCGTTCAACAGCCTGGTCTGGCGCGTGCTGGCCAAGACCCCGGAGGGTGACTATTACGAGGGCATCAGCAGTGTGTTCGACCGTGCGCCCCCGGAAATGCAGCGCCTGCCGCGTAACCTGCAGCTTGCCGCTGCATTGGCCGACAACCCCCTGTTGCAGCGGCTGCGCTGGTTCACCGATGACTGGCTGCGCTACGACGAGGTGGGCGGTGCGCTGGTGGTCACCGACCTGCGCATGGGGATCCCGGGCAATTACACCTTCCGCTTCAACATGGGCCACCGCGATGCTCAGGGGCAATGGGTTGCCGACACGCCCACCGCGTGGCGTGGCAGCGGAGCAGGCTCGATGTTCAACCGCCACGACCTGGCGTTGATCTGGCGCCGCATCCTGGACCAGCAACCCCCGCTGCCGTTGGCCGCCTGGACCACCCAGTACCTGCATCAGGCCGACGGCCCCGGGCGCTGAGGCGTGCGTTCGGCAGGGCTGGACCTGGTCAAGTGGACGGCGATCGTGACCATGGTCGCCGACCATCTACGTTTCATCTGGCCAGCCGCGGACGGGCTGTTCATCGTCGGTCGCCTGGCCTTCCCCTTGTTCTGCCTGGCGATCGCAGTGAATGTCGGGCGCAGCCCAGCGGGTCGGCTGTTCACCCGCACCAACCTGCGCTACCTGGGCTGGATGCTGACGTTCATGGTTCTGTCTGAAGGCCCTTACCGTTGGCTGGACGCCACCACCCAGACCTTCAGCGTGATCCCCACACTGACCTTGGGGCTGCTGGTGGCGTGGGCGGTGCACCACCCAACGGCGGCAGCGCGGCTGATTGGCCTTGTCGCCTTGGTGATCGCAACGTGGTGTAGCGCGCAGCTGATGTATGGGTTGCCCGGCGTCCTGCTGCCTAGCGCCTGGCTGATGGCGCGCAGCCGAGGGGGCGTGGCCTGGCTGCTGCCGTGCCTGTTGGCTGTGGCGGGCAACCTGACCAACAGTTGGTTGTTCGAGCACCTGCTGGCACCGGTCACGTTGCTGACCATGGCCGCTGCGGCCCTGGCCATCCCCGTCGGGTGCGTACTGCTGCGCCACGACCACTGGCCCGTGCCTGCAGTGGGGCGTTGGGGGTACCTGTTCTACCCGGTGCACCTGCTGGTTATCAAGGGCCTGCAGTGGATGCTGTAACGACGCCCTTGCATTACTGCAATATGCACCCATCTAAGCGGGTCTTGAGTCTCTGCAGGTACCGGACATGGAACCCAACCGCTTCGGCGACATCACCGCCTTCGTCAGCGCCGCGAAGGCGGGCAGCTTTACCGCTGCAGCGGCGAGCCTGGGGCTGACCCGTTCAGCCGTGGGCAAGAGCATCGCGCGGCTGGAGGCGCGCATGGCGGTACGCCTGCTCAACCGTACCACGCGCAAATTGAGCCTGACCGATGAGGGTTTGGTGGCGTATGAGCGCTGGCGGCAGATTCTGGATGACCTGGACGAAGTGGAAACCACCATGGCCCAGCGGCGCGGCAAGCCCAGCGGCACACTGCGCCTGACCGCGCCGTTATCGTTGGGCCAGCGCCATGTGCTGCCGGTGCTCGATGCTTACCTCAAGCAGTGGCCGGAACTGCGTGCCGACATCCGCTTTACCGACCGGTTCGTCGACCTGGTCGAGGAGGGCATTGACGTGGCCGTGCGGATCGGTGCACCCAAGGAAGACTCACAGCTGCTCACACGCACTGTGGCCTGGCAGCAGTTCGTCACCTGCGCTTCGCCCGATTATCTGCGCCGGCACGGGGTGCCGCAGGTGCCGGCAGACCTTTACGGGCACGACAAGATCGCCTTCCTGACAGGTGAAAAATCCATGCCCTGGCGCTTTCACACCCAGGAGGGCCTGCACCTGTGCGAGGAGCCGGGGCGGCTCAATATCGACAGTTCCGAAGCCATGCTCGATGGTGCACGGGCAGGGTTCGGGCTGATTCACCTGCCCACCTACATCACCGGGGAGGACCTTCGCGCCGGCACCCTGGTGGAAGTGCTGCACGCCTACAGGCCGCCGGCGGATCCCATTCGGGTGGTGTACCCCAGCAAACGCCACCTGTCGCCGCGAGTACGCGGGTTCATCGATCTGCTGGTGGCGAGCTGGGAGCAGGGCGTGCCCTGGGAACAATGATTGCGCACGTCAGGCCCCTGAAGCCGGGTTCATCCCGGGTGCATCTACGGCGTCTGATCCGTAGATGCGCGGCCGGTCATGCCATCAAGCCTGTTGCAGGAACGGGTAATCCGTATACCCCTGCGGTCCGTTCGCATAGTCGAACTGTGGCCGATGTTCATTCAGTGGCGCCTTGATCAGCAGGCGTTCCACCAGGTCCGGGTTGGCGATGAAGCTGCGGCCGAACGCCACGGCATCGATCAACCCACGCCCGATCAGGTCTTCGCCTTTCTCGGCGGTATAGGCGCCTGCGGCGATGATCACGCCTGGGTAAGCCGCCCGGATAGCCTCACGGAAGCTATCGCGCAGCGGCTTGCCACCCGCCCAGTCCGGCTCGGACAGGTGCAGGTACGCCAGGTTGCGCTTGGCCAGTTCCTTGATCAGGTACAGCCCTGCGGCCTCTTGATCTTCGCCATTGTCCACGCCATTGAAGCCACCCAACGGGAAAATGCGGATACCGACGCGCTCGGCGCTCCAGCCGGCAATGGCGGCATCCACCGCTTCGAGCACGATACGGGCGCGGTTCTCGACACTGCCGCCATAACGGTCCTCGCGCTGGTTGGCGCTGGGGGTGAGGAACTGATGCAAAAGGTAGCCGTGGGCGGCATGCAATTCGATGAAGTCGAAGTCGGCTTCGCGAGCATTGACCGCGGCCTGGCCGAAATCGGCGACGATGCCGGCGATTTCTTCCTCGCTCAGCGCACGCGGTGCAGAGGTCTCGGTGCGCACCAGGTTGCCTTGTTCGTCCCGCAACGTGGTACGGGCATTGGCAGCCAGGGCACTGGGCGCTACAGGTGCCTGGCCACCAGGCTGCAAGGACGTGTGCGAAACACGGCCGGTGTGCCAGACCTGCACGGCGCTGTGGCCGCCTGCAGCGTGAATGCCTTCGTTCACCAGGCGCCAGGCGGCGATCTGCTCGGCGCTGTGAATGCCTGGCGAGCCCGAGTAACCCTTGGCCTGGAAGGAGATTTGCGTAGCCTCGGTGATGATCAGGCCGGCACTGGCACGCTGGGCGTAGTACTCGGCCATCATCTGCGTGGGTACATCACCGGGCTCCCGGCTGCGCAGGCGGGTGAGGGGCGCCATGAACACGCGGTTGGGCAACGTCAGTGGGCCGATCTGCAAGGGTTGGAAGAGTTTCATTGCCGCTCCGAAGGTGAAAAACCAATGGCGCGCACGATACCGGGATCATTGGGGAATGGGGGGACCGGCACCCCGGCTGCGGGCTCCCCAATGCTTTTTATTCGTGCAACTCGGCACCTTTTGGGCCAGCGAGCGGCTGGCACACCTGTGTCATGCCTGCAGCAATTGTTTCATCGCTGCGCCAGTGGCACTGGCCTGGTGGTTCCCTGCAAGGTAGTGCCGAACCGCTCTGGCATGGGGGTTTGGCGAGCGCGTGCTATCAGTGGCACAGCCGTTGCTCTGTGTGTTACCGACGCCTGATGCGGTGTCCATAACAAGAACGGAGAACCGAGCATGAATCGAACAGGCCCACACCGTCGGCCTCTGCCGCACTTGCTGAGCTGCCTGGCCTTGAGCCTGGCGTGCAGCGCACCTGCTTTGGCCGCCGAAGTCGACGGCCAGCGCATCATCGACGCCGACAAGGAACCCGGCAACTGGATGAGCCACGGCCGAACCTATGACGAGCAGCGCTACAGCCCGCTCAAGGCGATCAACCAGGACAATGTCAACCAGCTCGGTCTTGCCTGGAGTTACAAGCTAGACCTTGACCGGGGTGTGGAAGCGACACCGATCGTGGTTGACGGGGTGATGTACACCACCGGGCCGTTCTCGGTGGTATATGCCCTGGACGCGCGCAATGGCGCGCTGCTGTGGAAGTACGACCCGCAGTCCGACCGCCACCGCGCCGGTGAAGCCTGCTGTGACGCGGTCAACCGCGGGGTGGCGGTGTGGCAGGGCAAGGTCTACGTTGGCGTGCTCGATGGCCGCCTGGAGGCGATCGATGCCAAGACCGGCAAGCGCGTGTGGTCGGTGGACACCCGCGATGACACCAAGCGCAGCTACACCATCACCGGGGCACCGCGGGTGGTCAATGGCAAGGTGATCATTGGCAATGGCGGCGCCGAATTCGGTGTGCGCGGGTACGTGACGGCGTACGACGCCGAAAGCGGCAAACAGGCCTGGCGCTTCTTCACCGTACCGGGCGACCCCAAGCTGCCGCCCGAGAACAAAGCCATGGCAATCGCCAGCAAGACCTGGCACGGCGACGCTTATGTCGAGTGGGGCGGCGGCGGTACCGCCTGGGACTCGTTCGCCTACGACCCGGAACTCAACCTGTTGTATATCGGCGTGGGCAATGGCTCGATGTGGGACCCGAAATGGCGTAGCCAGGCCAAGGGCGACAACCTGTTCCTGTCCTCGATCGTCGCGGTCAACGCTGACACCGGCGAATACGCCTGGCACTACCAGACCACGCCAGGCGATGCCTGGGATTTCACCGCCACCCAGCACATGATCCTGGCCGAGCTGCCGATTGACGGCAAACCACGCAAAGTGCTGATGCAGGCCCCGAAAAACGGCTTTTTCTACGTCCTGGACCGTGCCACCGGCGAGCTGCTGTCGGCGAAGAACATCGTGCCGGTGAACTGGGCCAAGGGTATCGACATGAAAACCGGGCGGCCGATCCTCGACGATGAGGCAGCGGCCTACTGGAAGGACGGCAAGCGCAAGCTGGTGACCCCAGCGTTCTGGGGCGCCCACGATTGGCACCCGATGTCCTACAACCCCGATACGGGCCTGGTGTACATCCCGGCGCATATCATGTCGGCCTACTACGAACACATCCCCGAGGCGCCCAAGCGCAACCCGTTCAAGAGCGTTTACCAGCTGGGGCTGCGTACCGGCATGATGCCCGAAGGCGCTGAAGGCCTGTTGGACATGGCCAAGAGCTGGTCGGGCAAGCTGATCGCCTGGGACCCGGTCAAGCAAGCGCCGGCGTGGGAAGTACCGTACATCACCATCTTCAACGGCGGCACCCTGAGCACTGGCGGCAACCTGGTGTTCGAAGGCAGCGCCGATGGCCGGGTGATCGCCTATGCCGCCGATTCAGGCAAAAAGCTCTGGGAGTCGCCCGCCGCCAGTGGCGTGATGGCAGCGCCGATCACCTATTCGGTGGACGGCGAGCAATACGTGACGTTCATGGCCGGCTGGGGCGGGGCGTTCTCCACCTTTGCCGGGGCGCTGTCGCTGCGCGCCGGGGTGCAGCCATTCGCCCAGGTGCTGACCTACAAGATCGGCGGTAACGCCAAGTTGCGTGAGCCGGCGCCACCGGCCGATGCACCGGAGCCGCCCGCGTTGAGCGCCGATGCGCAGACGGTCGCTGCCGGGGCAGCGCTGTATGACGGCAACTGCTCGCAGTGCCACGGCATTCACGCCGTCAGTGGCGGCGTGCTGCCCGACTTGCGCAAGCTCACTGCCGAAAAGCACCAGATGTTCCTTGGCATCCTCTATGGCGGCCGGGTACCCGATGGCATGCCTTCGTTCGCCGACAACCTCAACCCCGAGCAGGTCGAGCAGGTGCACCAGTACCTGATCAAGCGCGCCCATGACTTGAAGGCCGAAGGCGATGCGTGGCAGCGCTTCAGTGCCAAGCCCGTCGCCCAGCCGCCCCTGGCCGACAACACACCACAGGAGTGACACGAGCATGACTGACACGACCTACCAGAACTTCATCGACAACACGTTCGTGCCCAGCGAGGCGCTGATCGAGGTGTACAACCCGGCCAACGCTCAGTTGCTCGGCCGGGTGCCGGAAACCCCGGCTGAACAGGTGGAGCGCGCCATTGCAGCGGCGCGCAAGGCGCAAAAGGGCTGGGCGGCGAAGACAGCCATCGAACGGGCAGGCTACTTGCGCCAGATCGCCAACAAGGTGCGGGCCAATGCCGACCGCCTGGCGCGGATCATTACCCAAGAGGGCGGCAAGGTGCCGGCGTTGGCCCAGGTCGAGGTCAGCTTTACCGCTGACTACCTGGACTACATGGCTGAATGGGCGCGGCGCCTGGAAGGCGAGGTACTGAGCAGCGACCGCACCCACGAACACATCTTCCTGATGCGCAAGCCGTTGGGCGTGGTGGCGGGGATTCTGCCATGGAATTTCCCGTTCTTCCTCATCGCACGCAAGATGGCGCCGGCGCTGCTCACCGGCAATACCATCGTGGTCAAGCCCAGTGAGGAAACGCCCATTAATTGCTACGCGTTCGCCCAGTTGGTGGCCGAGACAGACCTGCCTGCGGGGGTATTCAACGTAGTCGGTGGCAAAGGGGCGAGCGTTGGTCACAGCCTGTCGAGCCACGCCGGTGTCGACCTGGTGAGCTTCACCGGAAGCGTCGCGACTGGCGCGCGGATCATGGCTGCGGCGGCACCGAACATTACCAAGCTCAACCTCGAACTGGGCGGCAAGGCGCCGGCGATCGTGCTGGCTGATGCCGACCTGGAACTGGCGGTGAAAGCCATCGTGGCCTCGCGCGTGATCAACACTGGCCAGGTCTGCAACTGTGCCGAACGCGTGTATGTGCAGCGCAAGGTGGCCGACGCCTTCGTCGACAAGGCAGGCCAAGCCATGGCGGCCACCCGTTATGGCGACCCCTCGCGCCAGGCCGACCTGGACATGGGGCCGCTGATCAACCAGGCCGGCCTCGACAAGGTGGCGCAGATGGTGCGCACGGCTGTAGGGCAGGGCGCGCAGGTGGTGACCGGGGGGCAGGTGGCCGACCTCGGCGCCGGGTTCCATTACCAGCCGACCGTGTTGGCCGGGTGTACGGCGGATATGGAGATCATGCGCAAGGAGATTTTCGGACCGGTACTGCCGATCCAGGTGGTCGATGATCTGGACGAGGCGATTGCCTTGGCCAATGACAGCGAGTACGGGCTGACTTCGTCGCTCTATACCCGTGACCTCAATGCCGCGCTGAAGGCCTGCCGCGAGATCGACTTTGGCGAGACCTACATCAACCGTGAGAACTTCGAAGCCATGCAGGGCTTCCACGCCGGTGCGCGCAAGTCCGGCATCGGCGGGGCGGATGGCAAGCACGGGTTGTATGAGTACACGCGTACGCAGGTGGTGTATATCCAGGGGTGAGTAATCACAGCATCTCCCTGTCGCCGGCCGGCTGAGTGGGGGCTGGCGATGGGCCGTAAAGCGGACCCAGAAGCTCGCTGTTTTAGTGAGCGCGGCCGGGCTATCACAGCTGGACTATGGGGGCTGCTGCGCAGCCCATCGCCGGCAAGCCGGCCCACCCCGACCGCGCTGTTCTTCAGACCTGGGCTTTACCTGTGGAAGCAACGGTCTTACCCATTTCTAGAACTCGGCGCAATCCAGGTGGGAGCCGGCTTGCCGGCGATTGGCCCGCACCGGTCACACCATCAGGTTCGGCTGCACGATCCCGTAGCGCTTCATCTTCCGGTACAGCGTCGAGCGCGAAATGCCCAACGCCTGCGCCGTTGCACTCATGTTCCAGCGCTCACGCTTCAAAACCTCCAACAAGTGCCGCACCTGAAGGTCTTCCACCCGCTGCTCGAGCGCTCCAGGCTGCGCAAGCACTGGGCTGTCCAGCAACTCCTGGGGCAAGTCGGCCAGCTCGATCACCCCGCCTTCGGCCAGCGCCACCGCCTGGCGCAATGCGTTGAGCAGTTGGCGCACATTTCCTGGCCACGCATGGCCCAGTAGGCAACGATGCGCCTCTGCGCTCAAACGCAAACGCGACCCGGCCGACAGGCTACACAGCAGTGTATCGATCAGCTCGCGGCGGTCGCTGCGTTCACGCAGGGCCGGCAACCGCATGCGCATCCCGCACAGGCGATAGTAAAGGTCCTCGCGAAAGCGCTTCTCGCCAATCATGGCCTGCAGGTCCTGGTGCGTCGCCGATATCACCTGGATATCCAGCGGCACCGGCGTTTCGGCCCCCAGCGGTACCAGTTCACGTTCGGCAAGCACTCGCAGCAACCGTGTTTGCAGGTGTGCAGGCATGTCACCGATCTCATCGAGAAACAGCGTGCCGCCATTGGCGTGCTCCAGCTTGCCTTTCATGCCTTTGCGGCTGGCACCGGTGAAACTGCCAGCGCGGTAGCCAAACAGTTCGCTTTCGATCAATGACTCGGGTATCGCGGCGCAATTGAGCGCCACGAACGGCTTGGCATGGCGCTGGCTGGCCTGGTGCAGGGCGCGGGCGAACGCCTCCTTGCCAGTACCGGTTTCGCCGTTAAGGAGGATGGCGATGTCCTTGTCCAGCACCTTGCGCAGCCGGCGCACGCCTTGTTGCAGTTGCGCGTCCTGGCCGGCCAGCTGATCGAGGCCGGGGTGGCCGGCCCGCGCTGGCATCGGCGGTGCAGCCCGCAGCGGGCGGTAGCCTGCCGGGACGCGCAGGCCCACGTCCAGTAAAAGCGGTTGAGCCGGGCCGCGCAACTGGGTACCGCGCGCGCCGCCCCGGGTGAGGTCAAGCAATTGGTCGATATCGGCGTGCAACAGCTGTTCGACAGGCGCCCCTAGTAACTTGCCGCCATACGCAAGGAAGGCTGCCCGATTGGCACCGATCACCCGGCCACCCTCATCCAGCGCCAGCAACTGCTCGGCCGCCAGGTCCGAGAACTCGTCACGCGGTTTCAGGGCCAGAGTCAGGCGGTCGCGGTAGCGTTCGCGGAAATGGCTGTTCTCGATCAGCCGGGCGTAGAGGGTCACCAATTGCAAGGTCAGGTGCTGTGCTTGCTTGGGGCCATCGTTGTACAGGCAGGTGGCATTGAGGCAACCGAGCAATTGATTGTGGGCATCGAAGATCGGCGACACCGAGCAGCTCAGGCGCGCGTTGGCGGCCAGGAAGTGCTCTTGACGGTGGATGGTCAGGGCCTGGCCGCACGCCAGCGCGGTGCCGATGCCGTTGGTGCCGGCTACCGACTCGTCCCAGCGCGCGCCGACGATCAGCCCCGAGCGCGTATAGCGTTGCGGGTCGGGCGGCAAGCGGGCATCGAGGGTAATACCCTCGGCGTCGCTGAGCAGCACGGCGAAGCCTGCATCCACCACCCGCCGCGCCAGGCCGCTGACACCTTGGCTGGCGATGGCCAGGTAGGCCTCATGCTGGGCTTGGTGCAGGCGGATTTCGGTTGCACTGAGCATGTTGTCGACATGGCGCAGTTCAGGGTCCAGGTGATGCTGGTTGATGCTGCGGTACCAGGACTCGGCGATAACAGGTTCCGGCATCAGGCCGCGTTCGGCGAAATGGCAATCGACGAACGCAGCCAGCTCACTGGCGTGGGGTGAGGCGGTGTGCGCGGCCATGGGCGCTCCACGAAATTCTTGTTATTGGAGGTGGGGAAAACCATAGCTGATTTTTGCAGGCTCGGCAGCCAGGCTGGCGCGGCGCGAAAGCGTTCAACCGATCAACTCAAGCGCCTGCGCCAGGCTCAGTGGCCGCTTCATGCGCTGCGACAACTGCGCCATGGCATCGGAATAGCCCCTGGCGATCACCGCTTGCACCTGCTCACCTGCACATTGCAAGGCAATGAAGTCGCCTTGTTCCGGCTGCCCGACAAATTCGATGCGGTCCCAGTCGCGCGCATGCCCCAGTACTTCATAAGTGAGCCCATGCTGATAGGTCCAGAAGAACGGCACGTCGTCATACCGGCGCTGCTCGCCCAGCATGTTGGCAGCCGCGATGACACCGTGTTGCTGAGCCAGGCGCCAATGCTCGATGCGCACCGGGCGGCCGGTGAGGGGGAAGGTCGCGATATCGCCGGCAACCCATAGCCGGTCGGCGGCCTGCAAGTGGGCGTCCGTTGAAATGGACCGGTCTTCGCCCAATTGCACGCCCTGCACGAAGGCAGTGGCCGGCGTGACGCCGGTACCGAGCAAGACCAGTGACGTGTCGAGGGTCTCACCGTTGCTCAGCTGCACGGCTTCGACGTGCTGCGTACCGACGAAGCGTTCGACCTCGGTGGGGCCATGAAACACCACGCCCTTGCCCTCATGCAGCGCGCGAATGGAGCGGCCAATGCGCTCCCCCAACGGCGTGCGTAACGGAACCTCGTGGCGGGTGACCACGTGGACCTGTGCGCCGTATGCGCACAGTGCCGATGCGGCCTCCAGGCCGATGAAACCGTCACCGACGATCACCATGGGCTGGCCGGGTTCGGCGGCATCGAGCAGGCGCGCTGCATCTTCGCGCGAGCGCAGCGTGAGGATGCCCGCCAGGCCTGCACCGGGCAGGTCTGGGCGTTTTGGCTTGCCGCCGGTGGCCAATAATGCTGCGTCATAATCGATGCGTTGGCCGTCAGCGAGGATGATCTGGCGTTTTTTGGCATCCAGCAGGCGCACCTTGGCCGAGCGCCGTTCCAGGTGGCCGGTGCGCAACTGGTCAGCTTCAAGCAGCGCCGGCACCTCGTCCGGCGGCATTTCGCCGGCAATCACGAATTTGCTCAGCGCGGTCCGGTCATACGCCGGTTGCCGTTCCTGGTCGAGCCACACCAGGCGCCCGCCGAACCCATGGGCCAGCAGCGTGGCAACTGCCGCTGAGCCTGCGGCACCGGCGCCGATGACGACGAAGCATCGTGCATCGCTGTGGCGCGGTGGCTCGGGTTGCGGCAGAGGCTGGTCATCGACCCAGACTTCGCCATCCTTGACCCAGGCGCGGTAGCGGCGCAGGTCTGCCAACGCCGGGGGCTCGCAGACCACACCCTCGTCGATGGCGAAAGCAGCCTTGTGCCAGGGGCAGACCAGCAGGCCGTTGCACACCACGCCTTCATCCAGCGGCGCGCCGGCGTGCGGGCAGTAGGCCTGGTAGGCGCGGACCTGCCCGGCGCTGCGGATCAGGATCACTTCTTCGCTCCCGGCCTGTACCCGCAGGGGGCGGTTGGGGTCCAGCTGGTCGAGGCGGGCCACGGCGTAGGCGGTCATGGGAGTCTCCAAAGGGGGTCTTTGGGATCATTTGACGCCTCGGACGGGAGGGTGATGCGTTGACCTGACGACCGGAAACGCCGAGTCGCTTCCCGGTGACACACGCCCCTGTGGCAGCCGCCTTGCCGTCAACGGGGCCGCAGAGCGGCCCCACGCACTCAATGGGCCCGGGCAGCCGCCAGGGCACTGGCGCGCGTCACCCGCAGCGCCACGAGGCTCCCCAGCACGATCAGTGCTGCCAGTGAATACAAAGCGGCGTCGGTCGAACCGGTCTGGTCCTTGATGAAGCCAACCCAGTACGGGCTGAGGAACCCGGCCATCTGCCCCACCGAGTTGATGATCGCCAGGCCCGCGACCGCGGCACTGGCGCTGAGCAGTGCGGTGGGCATTGGCCAGAACATCGGCAGGCCGGTGAGGGCCCCCATGGTGGCGATCGACAGGCCCAGGATGGCGATGGCCGGTGTGGCGGCAAAGTTGACCGCAATCAGCAAACCGACAGCGCCCATCAGCATCGGCACCACCAGGTGCCAGCGCCGTTCGTTGCGCAGGTCCGCCGAGCGGCCACAGAGGATCATGAACACACCCGCCAGCAGGTACGGAATGGCGCTCAGCCAGCCGATCAGCAGCGGGTTGTCGAAGCCCATGTTCTTGATGATCGACGGCAGCCAGAAGTTGATCGCGTAGACACCGCTCTGAATGCAGAAATAAACGAAGCCGAAGGTCCAGATCAATGGGTTGGTCAGCACGGCGAGCACACCGTCGCCATTAGCGACGGGTTTGCTGGCGGCATCTGCCTTCAAGTCGGTCTCGATCAGCTGGCGTTCGGCGGGGCTCAGCCAGGCGGCTTTGTGGTAACCATCGCTGAGCATGCCAATGGCCAGGAAACCCAGCGCCACGGTTGGCAGGCCCTGTATCAGGAACATCCACTGCCAGCCTGCCAGGCCATGCTGGCCCGTGGCGAAGTGTTCGAGAATCCAGCCGGAGAAAGGCCCGCCGAGCAGGCCCGATACAGGGATCGCCGACATGAACAAGGCCATGATCCGGCCACGGCGGTCTGCCGGGAACCAGCGCGAGAGGTACAGCACCACACCCGGAAAGAAGCCTGCTTCAGCAGCGCCGGTCAGCAAGCGCAGGGTGTAGAACTCGGTCGGGGTGGTGACGAACAGCAGGCAGGTCGAGAGACTGCCCCAGGCGATCATCATGGCCGCAATCCAGCGCCGCGGGCCGAAGCGGTTGAGCGCCAGGTTGCTTGGCAGGCCACAGAGCACATAGCCGATGAAGAAGATTCCGGCACCCAAGCCGTAGACGGTTTCGCTGAATTTGAGCGCGTCGAGCATTTGCAGCTTGGCGAAGCCGACATTGACGCGGTCGAGGTAGTTGAACAGGTAGCAGATGAAAATGAACGGAATCAGCCGCAGCGTGATGCGCCGGTAAAGCGCGTTGCGGGTGATGTCTGTGCCTTGGTCAGGGGCAGGGCTGTGTGCCATGATCGGGTTCTCTATTGTTATGGTTGTCGCCGCGTCGCCTGTGCCGGCGCTTGCCCTGATGAGTCTCGGGCAGTGCGACGCAGCTGTCTTTGTGCTTTTGCACAGCCATCTGGGCAAGACGCTGTGCTCGCGAACAAAGCCTAACACCCTCAAGGATCACCGAATGTTCGAACTGGACCATGACCTGGCGCAGGATATTGTCGATCGGGCAATGGCCATTCTGCCGTGCAATGTCAATGTCATGGACAGCCAGGGGCTGATCCTGGGCAGTGGCGAACCGGAGCGCATCAATACCCGCCACGAGGGCGCGCAACTGGTATTGGCCAACGGCCGGATCGTTGAGCTCGATGCCGAGGCCGCCAAGTGCCTCAAAGGTGTTCAACCGGGGGTGAACCTGCCGCTGATGCTCGATGGGCGGCTGATCGGGGTGCTGGGGTTGACCGGTGAGCCGCAGCAGCTGCGCACCTACGGCGAACTGGTGCGCATGACCGCCGAAATGCTCTTGGCTCAGCGCCACTTGCAGGTTGAACAGCAATGGCGGCGCCAGCGGTGTGACGACCTGCTGGCGTTGCTGCTCGGTGGCACCGGCGACTCGCCGCGGCTGCTGGACGAAGCGCAGCAATTGGGCCTGAAACCGCAATTGCCGCGGGTGCCGTGCTTGTTCGAACTGGGCGCCGGCCCGGCGGCCGAGGCCTTGGCCGCCTGGTTGATGAGCCGTTACCCGGACAGTTGGTGCGTGAGCCCGGCGCGTGATTCCTTGCTATGGTGCCGCCCGGCCGGTGTCGTGCTGGACGATCAGCGCCTGTTCGAGCGCGTGCAGCGCAGCGGCTGGCAGATCGAGCGCCTGGCGCTGGGCAGCCCGGCGCAGAGCCTTGAACAGTTGCGCCGCGGTTACCGGCGGGTCCGTGACCTGCTCGCCTATGGCCGCGAAGTATTGCCAGGCGAGCGCCTGTTGAGCCTTGCGCGTTACCGTCTGCCGGCCTTGTTGTGGCGCCATCGCAATGAAGATGCGCTGGATGAGCTGCTTGAGCCGCTGCGCCGCATTGGCGCCAAGGATGCCAGCGGGCAACTGCTCGCCACCCTGCGCGCGTGGTGCGCGCATGATGGCCAGAGCCAAGCCTGCGCCGATGCCCTTGGCATCCACCGCAACAGCCTGCGCTACCGCCTGGAACGCATTGCCGAGCTGGGCGAGGTCGACCCGCTGCGTCTGGAAGGCATGTTGAGCCTGTACCTGGGGTTGCAGCTGTTGCCAGCGGCTTGAGCGGGGCAAAAAAGGCATTTGCCCAAACAAGCTACCGGCCATTTGTGCATCCGACCGAGGCCCGCACGCCAGACAACTGTCAGCATGCGGCTATCTGGACAGGAGAATCCCCATGAAAATCGTCATCGCCCCCGACTCGTTCAAGGACAGCCTTGATGCTGCCGGTGTCGCCCGTGCCATTGCCGCCGGCCTGGCCGAAGCGCTGCCCACCGCCGAGTTGCTCGAGTGCCCCATGGCCGATGGTGGCGAAGGCACCATGCAGGCGATTGTCGCTGCCAGCCACGGCGAGCTGCGCCGGCAAACCGTTCGCGGGCCACTGGGCCAGCGCGTGCAGGCCAGCTGGGGCTGGCTGGCCGACAGCCGCACGGCAATCATCGAGATGGCCCAGGCCAGTGGTATCCAGCTGCTGCCGAGTGCGCAGCGCGATGCCTGCCGCAGCTGCACCTGGGGTACCGGCGAGCTGATCGACGCTGCACTCAGCGCAGGGGCACAGCGCATCGTCCTGGCGATTGGTGGCAGTGCGACCAACGATGGCGGCAGCGGCATGCTGCGGGCCTTGGGCCTGCGCTTGCTGGACGCCGACGGCCAGCCACTGGCAGACGGCGGCCTGGCCCTGGCCGGGCTGGCACGCATCGATGCCAGTGGCTTTGACCCACGCCTGGCGCAGGTTCAGGTCGACGTGGCGGCTGACGTCGACAACCCCCTGTGCGGGCCCAATGGTGCTTCGGCGATCTTCGGGCCACAAAAGGGCGCCAGCCCCGAGCAGGTCCAGGCCCTGGACAAAGCGCTGAGCCACTTTGCCGACCATTGTGCGCAGCTGCTGGGCCAAGACGTGAGAGCACTGCCAGGGTGTGGCGCGGCCGGCGGCATGGGCTTCGCTGCCAAGGCCTTCATGCAGGCGCAGTTCCGCCCTGGCGTGGAAGTGGTCGCGGAGCTGGCCGGCCTCGATGCGCTGGTACAAGGCGCCGACCTTGTGATCACAGGTGAGGGCCGCTTCGATGCCCAGACCCTGCGGGGCAAGACCCCGATGGGCGTGGCCCGGGTCGCCAAGCGCCACGGGGTGCCCGTGGTGGTGCTGGCGGGCACGTTGGGCGACGGCTATCAGCAGTTGTATGCGCATGGCATCGATGCGGCCTTTGCCCTGGCCAGCGGGCCGATGACCCTGGAGCAGGCGTGCGCCGACGCCGCGCACTTGTTGCAGGCCCGGGCACACGATATCGCGCGGGTATGGCGGTGCGCCCAAGGGCGTTGAAGCCTCTGCGACAAACATGGCGATGCGCCGCGTGGGCGGCGCACGATCGCAAAGATGCTGATAAAGCCCGTGGCATGCCCTAAATACCTCACCTGCTCGACAGCCTGCCTGGCTGCGTGGCGATAGTGCTGCAGCCGGACACCCTTTGGGAAATACCAAAAACATCTTTATCTGATATCCCGCCGGATCCACGGCGCGATGAGGGAAATGCGTTCAGAAAAAGCGCACTTAATGATCAGGTTTTACCTGCTGAAGTTGCTGAATAATACCCCGCACCTATCACCGACGGTTTCAAATAAGTATTTTACTTGAGCCGGACGCTCGCCAATTCTCTGCGCTGTTCATTCGAGAGGGCGAGTCGATGTTAGTTCATAGCGACCAGGATTACGGCGTGCTGCAGGCCGCGGAACGCGAGCTTCAGCTGCAAGCGGGGCAGGTGCCCGACGCCGCATTTTATGAACGCAAGTTGCAAGCAGTTTGGACGCGAGCACAACACAGCGCCCATTACGCAAACATAGGTCCTTACAGTGCAACGGCCTTCCAGCAGTTGCCTGTGACCGCCAAGGCATTGCTCAAAGACCAACCGCTCAAGTTCTGCACCGTAGAACTCGGTGAGGCGGCCAAGTATTACGCGACCACCGGCACCACTGGCGAGCCGACACCAACCCCGCGTGTGAAAGAAGACATCATCTGGAACGCCGTCAGCGTCGCCAGCCATTGGCGGACAGTGCTGCGCCCGGGGGCTCGGGTGGCCAACCTGATGCCATCGGACATCGTGCCGGTAGGTGACCTGATCGCCAATGTCTGCGAGTACCTGGACGTTTCCCACGTGCGCCTCTATCCCTTCACCACCGGTATTACCGACTGGGAGCGTGTGTGCAAGACCTTCGACACCTATCGGCCTACGGTGCTGTTCATCGCGCCGGGTGTGTTGGTGCAACTGACCCGCTACCTGAAACAGCGCGAATTGCTGCACAGCTTCGCCGGGTCGGTGCGCTCGATCATGTTGCTTGGCGAGGTCAACACCCAGCCGTTCCGTGAACGCCTGGCGCGTTGGTGGCAATGCGATGTGTTCGATGCCAGCTACGGCAGTACCGAAACAGGCACCCTGGCCGCAGTGGGCGAAGACCTGCAGATGCGCCTGGCCACGGCGAGCAATCATTTCGAGCTGCTGTTGCCCGACGGCAAGCTGGTGACCCCGGCCGAGGGCCTCACGGGCCGCCTCGTGGTTACGCCGCTGAACCTCTATGCACGGCCGCTGTTGCGTCTGGACACCGGTGACAGCGTGACCATCACCTCGCCTTGGGCGCCAGGCCGGATCAGCCCGACACTGCAGGTCAACGGGCGTGACAGCGACAGCGTCCGGGTGGCGGGGGTAGGCCTTGAAATCCGCGCGGTCGAGGAGGTGGTCTACGGCAGTTGCGATGCCACCGGGTATGTTATCGAAGTGGACCGCCAGGCTGACAGCGCCGCGCTGATCCTCGAACGTGACGTGGTCTGGGACACCAGCCAGGAAGCGCGCCTGCAAGCGCATCTGCTGGAGCGCTCCGAGCAGCACATGGGGCTGCGCTGGAGCCGTGTACTGTTCGTCAACAACCTGTCGGCGCTGAACAAGAGTGGCGGGTCGCAAAAGAGCTGGAAGAAAACCAACCTGCGCTACGTCGGTGGCCAGCAATGACGCCGCCACGCTTCCCTGCGGGGCAGGGCCTGGGCAACGGCCAGGCGGATTTGTGGTGCACCTATGCGGCCATCCGCAGCTTGGCCTGGGTCGAGCGCCTTGAGCAAGCCGATGCGCCGGTATTGCAGGCCTACATCCTGTCTCGGCGTAACCGCGATGGCGGCTTTGCCTGGAGCAAGGGGATGCCGTCCGATGCCTGGGCCACGTTTTACTGCACCGAAACCCTGCACGACCTGGGCGTTGCGGTTGAAAAGAGCGACGAGACAGCCGCCTGGATCACTAGCCTGTTCGATGGAAACGCCTATGCCATGTGCCCGGGGCAGACGGCGGACGTGTGGGCCAGCCACTACGCGCTGCGCACCCTGATCGAAGTGTGCCAGGGCCAGGTAGCGGACCCCGCGCCCCTGTATGAATGGCTCGAAGGGTTGCAGTGTGCCAATGGTGGCCTGAGCTGGTCGGCGGATTTCGCCCGACGCAACCTCGCCGACACCCGGGCCTGTTTCTACGGCGTGATGGCTGCGCGAGCGTTGGCGCGCCAGGGCTTGCCGGCGCCGCAATGGGACCTGCCACGCTTGATCGGCTGGCTGCAGGCGCAGCAGCTGGAGTGTGGCGGCTTTCGCTTCAGCGAAGCGGCGGCTGTGCCGTGCCTGTGGGCGACGTATCGCGCCACCGCTAGCCTTGCTGCATTGCAGGCGCAACCGCTGGGCCGTCAGCGCTGCGCCGAATGGATCGATGCCTTGCGCGGCCCGACCGGTGCGTTCGTACGCTGGGCCGGTTATGACGGTGAGGACGTCTGGGCGGCATTCTGCGCAGTGGGTTCACTCAAGGCACTGGGCGAGACGGTTGCGCACCTGGCCGATGACGTGGCTGCATTCATCGCCACGTTGTGCATGCCCCAAGGCGGTTATTCGTATCGCCGCGCCGACACCGCCGCCGACGTGCTGACCACTGCGGCGGCTGTGCTGGGCGATCGCCTGGCCCCGCAGCAGCGCGATGCAGCCCTGCGCTGGATCGAAGGCTGCCAGATGCCCAACGAAGCCGGGATCATGTACATGCCAGGCCGTGGTGCCGAGGTGCGGTGCACCAACTGGGGCCTTGCAGCGGGCGCCTTCGGTGGCCAGCCCGGGCCTCGCCAGGCGATCGGCCGCTGGCTGGCCTCGCTGCAGAACCCTGACGGCGGCTTCGGGTTCTGGGAGGGGCGCGGCTCGGACATGGTGTCCACCGCATCGGCCGTGTCGATCGTGCGGCAGTTGGGCGATGACAACGGCGTGGACCTCGCGGCCATCGAACGCTTCGTCGGCAGCTGCCGGCAAGCCCATGGCTACGCATCGTTCCCGCGGGGCGAAGTGTCACTGCGCGCCGGGTTGCAGGCCCTGGCCTGCCTGGCCCACACCGGCAACGACGTCACTGAGGCGGCCGCCGCGTTACTGGCTGAGCATAAAGTGCGCCAGGGGGGCTTCGCCAACCAGGGGCAGCGCATACCCGACCTGCTCAGTACCTACCAGGCGGTGGCCCTGGCTGCCGAACTGGGCCTGCCGGTGGACCTTGCCCACCTGCGCTTTTTCCTCGACAAGGTGCACGGCGACGCCGGCCACGCCTGGTCGCCCTTGTTCCTGCAAGGGGTGGACGCGCTGTCCATTTGCCTGGGCCGCCTGCTCGACGCCTTTGCCCAAGGCCTGCGCCAACAGCTGCCCAGCTTGCAGTTGTCGTAAGGAGCCGCCATGCCCACCCTCACTGTTAGCTGTGCCCCGCTGCAACCCTTGGAGCGCAAGCGCCTGGCACTGGCCTTTACCCGCCAGCTCAAGCAGCTGGGCGCTGACACTGCGCATTGCATGGTGTTCTTCAACCCACTACCTGAGGCCAGTGTGTTCAGCGCCGGCATGCCGATGCCGGTTGCCGACCGCGACGGCGCACCGGCGCAGTTCCATGTGCGCATCACCCTGTCGCAGGCCCGCGATCGTCACGCCCACCAGGCGCTGGCTGAAGGGCTGCACGGCTGCCTGCGCACGCAGTACCCCAAAGCCTTCATTTACCTGCACTTCGATCCGATCCTGCCCGAGCACGTGTTCTTCAGTGCCGGAGCGGAATTGACCAACGCTGCCCACCAACAAGGAAAGACCGGCTCGTGAACGACCTCAGCATTGAACAGCGTATCCGCCAAACCCTCGGCCAGTTGCTTGGCGAGCACGTCGACGCGATCGACAAGCGCGACAGCTTTCGTGACTTTCTTGGCGACCGCTTCGACAGCCTCATGGCTGTTGAAGTGATCAGCGCCATTGAAGGCTGCTTCGACATCGAAGTGGACTACCTCAGCGACGATGTGCGCTTCTGGTTTGAAACCCTGGAAAAGATGGAGCGCTTCGTCGGGCAAAAACTGGAAGATCAGCTGACCCTGCAGGCCGCCAAGTGAACGCCGAGCATCTGTTCACCACCTCCGGCTCAACGGGTACGCCCCGGCAATGGCTGCGCAGCCAGGCGCAGATGGCGTGCGAAGCGGCCCTGATCCTCGGCTGCTGGGCGCCTGATGCACGGGAGATTTTCTCGTTCGCGCCGGCCTGCCACAGCTACGGCATGATCCTTGGCGAGGTCGGTGCGCGGGTTTTGCGTGCGCGGTTGCACGCCTGTTCGCTGGAGCAGCAGCGCCTGCCAGCGCTCGAGGGCGACGGGCCGTGCGTGATTCTGGCCATTGCCAGTACCTGGCGCGTGCTGCCGGCGCTGCTGGCCCGGCTGAGCACCCGGCGTCAGGTACTGGTGGTGCACAGCGCCTCGCTGCTGCCCGCCGGTGCCATGGCCACGGTGCAGCGCCATGCCGGGCCCCAGGTACGTTTCATCGAACTGCTCGGTTCCACCGAAACCGGGGCCATGGCTTACCGCGAGCTGGATGCGCACAGTGACGCTGAGCAGCCCTGGACGCTGCTGGACGATGTGACACTGCTCAGCCCCCCTGGCCAGCCCTGTGCGCTGAACGTGGCCAGCCCGCGCATCGCCCGCCAACCGGGCCAGGCACGCGCTGCCGCGACGCACCGTTGCGATGACCTGGTACGGGTGCTGGATGCACAGCGCTTCCAATGGTTGGGGCGGGCCAGCAGCCTGATCAAGGTCAATGGCCTGCGCGTCGATCTGGCCCGCTTGGCCAGTGATCTCGCCCAGCGCCTGGACTGCCCGACGCTGGCCTGCGTTGCCGTGGCCGATGCGTTGCGCGGCGAAGCGTTCGAGGTGCTGTACAGCGGCGAGACCCTCACCGAGCACGCGGTGCGGGAGGCTTTGCGCCAATTACCGCCGGGCCATCCATGGCCGATTGCGGTACGCCGTGTCACTGATCTGCCTTTGTCCGCCACCGGCAAGCCTCTGCCGTGGGCGGCTTCTACCTCAGTCAAGGAATGCACCCATGAACCACGTTGACACCCAAGACGCCATCGCCCACTACCTGAGCAACTGCGGCGCCGACGCCACCCGCGGACGTGAGCAGCCCGAATACCTGGGATTGAGCCTGCGCAAACGCCACGAATTGCTGCAGCGCAACCCCGAGCTTGCCGCGGACTGGGCGCAGCAGTACGCACACTGGAGCGTGCATGCCGACAGCCACTACCGTTGCCTGACCAGCACCCGCGAGGTCGAGGCACCGTGGTACCGCCTTGGCGTGAAGGACACCGTCGATGTGCAAGGCTTGCCGACCCGCCTGGGCCTGCGCAGTTACCGCCACTACCCCCAGCGCAGCGCCGAGGCGCTGGCTTTTCTCGATCCGCGCATCGCCCTGACCTGCAAGGTCGCCACTACCGAGCTGAACATTGCCTTTGGCGCAGGCTGCCGAAACCCGCGCTTCCCGAGCATCGATCCGTCTGGCTCCAGCACCGGTTCGGCCGTGTCGGTGGCAGCGGGGCTGTGCGATATCTCGTTGGGCACCGATGTGCTCGGCTCGGTACGCTGGCCGGCCTCGCACTGCGGCATGGTCGGCCTGCGCATGACCCAGAAGCAGCAAAGCCTGGCCGGCGTGTTTCCGCTGTCACCGCGTATGGACGCGTTGGGGTGGGTGGCCCGCAGCGCCGACGATCTTGGCCTGCTGTTCCCGTTGCTGGGGCTGGAGCCGCTGCTCGGCGAGCAACAGCCACTCAAAGAGCGCTATCGGGTCGCCATGCTGGAGCATGCGCTGGACCCGGCGCTGACCAGCGCGGCCATGCTCGACATGCTGGGCCAGGCGCGCAACGCGCTGGCAGACCTGGGCATGACGCCCGGTGAGGTTGCCATGCCGGACCTGTGGGCCTGCCGTGGCGACGCCTGGCAGCTGTGCGCGCGCGATGCGTGGCTGGCCTCGGCTGCCTGGGCACGGCGCTTCGACTGCGAGCTGCACTGGTCCACGCTCAGCGCCCTGAAGGTGGGTGAGGGCGTGAGCGATGCTGACTACCGGCGCATCCACCAGCGCATGGACAACGTCCGCGCCGGTATCGACGCCTGGTTCGACGAGGCCCAAGTGGACTTCGTGGTATTCCCCATGGACCCAAACCGACCCTTCGACCGGCGCAACCCGCAGCCAGGCGATTCGACCATCCCTTCGCCCGCGGACGAAGGCTATGAGCAGAAAATCAGCTTCACTCCGCTGGCCAGTTTCAGCGGCCTGCCGGCCATTACCGTGCCGATCTGCCTGAGTGCCGACGGCAAGGCACCGCTGGCCGTGCAGATCATGGGCCGGCGTGACAGCGAGCGCCAGTTGCTGGATATCGCCAAGCGCCTGCAGGCCCTGACCGGCCTGCTGCCAACCCGTCGTCTTCACGTGTAAGGAGCACAGCATGTGCGGAATCACAGGCTGGGTGGACTACACCCGCAACCTGAGCCAGGCCGGCGAGATCATCGACGCCATGACCGATACCCTGGCACTGCGCGGGCCGGATGCCAGTGGCAGCTGGCGGCATCGCAACGCCCTGCTGGGCCACCGGCGGCTGGCGATCATCGACCTCAGCGGCGGCGTGCAGCCGATGACTTACCGCTGCGCCAGTGGCGAGGAAATCGCGCTGGTCTACACCGGCGAGGTCTACAACCACGACGCGCTGCGTGAGCGTCTGCGCCTGGCGGGCCACCAGTTCCAGACGCGCAGCGACACCGAAGTGGTGTTGCACGCTTATCTGGAATGGGGCGAACACTGCTGTGAGCACCTGAGCGGTATGTTCGCCTTCGCTGTGTTCGACGGGCGCGACGGCCACTTTTTGCTGGTGCGTGACCGGTTGGGGGTCAAGCCGCTGTACTACGCCCACCACCAGCAGGGGCTGCTGTTCGGTTCGGAAATCAAGGCAATCCTGGCGCACCCAGCGTTCGCCAGTGCGCTCGATGTGGTCGGCCTGGTGGACGCGCTGAGCCTCTCTCGCGGCACGGCGCGCACGGCCTTGCGCGGGGTCAGCGAACTGCCGCCAGGGCATCGCTTGTCCTGGCGGCCCAACGGGCGCGCCAAACTCAGCCGCTATTGGCAGTTGCAGCGCCGCGAACACCAGGATGACCTGCCCGGCACCGTGGCGCGCACCCGCGCGCTGCTCGGCAAAGCGCTGGGCGAGCAGTTGCATGCCGATGTGCCGGTCTGTTCGCTGCTCTCCGGGGGGCTGGACTCGACCATCCTCACGGCCATGGCGCAACAGCGCCTGACGGCAGCGCAGGGCGGCAGGGTCAATTCGTTCTCGGTGGATTTCGTTGGCCAGGCCGAGCAGTTCCAGAGCGACAGCTTTCGCCCGGAACGCGATCAGCCCTATGCGCTGGCAGCGGCCGAACACATTGGCAGCCATCACCAGACCATCCTCATCGACAACGGCGAACTGGTGGCCGAGCCTGCGCGCAGCGCGGTGTACCGGGCCAATGATTCGGCGGCCACCTTTGGCGATGTCGACACTTCGTTGTACCTGCTGTTCAAGGCCATCGGCCGCCATTCCACAGTGGCCATTTCCGGGGAGGCAGCAGACGAAGTGTTTGGCGGCTACGCCTGGTTCCGCGATCCGCAGGCACTGGCGGCGCAGCGCTTCCCTTGGCTTTCGCGCATGCAGCTGCTGCAGCCTGAGCTGATCAACCCGGACTTCAACCGGCTGTGTGACTTTGCCAGTTACCAGGACGGGTGCTATCACCAGGCGCTGGACAGCGTCGAGCACTTGCCCGGCGACAGCCCGCAAGAGCGGCGCATGCGTGAGATCTGCCACATGCACCTGCAACGTTGGCTGCCGATTCTGCTCGACCGCAAGGACCGCCTGAGCATGGCCGCCAGCCTGGAGGTGCGTGTTCCGTTCACCGACCATGAGTTGGTCGAGTACGTTTACAACGTACCGTGGTCGATCAAAGGCAAGGACGGTGTGGAGAAGTGGCTGCTCAAGCAGGCCTGCGTCGATATCCTGCCACCGGCCGTGCTGCAGCGGCGCAAGAGCCCTTACCCGACCTCGGCCAACCTGGGTTACGAACGGTTCCTGCGTGAGCGGGCCAGGCGCTTGCTTGGGCGGGCGGACAGCCCGGTGTTCCAGGTGATCGACCGTGGTCGGCTGGGTGCTGAGCTGGATCAGCCCGAGGGCTATTTCAACACGCAGTTGCGCCGCAACAACCTTGAGACCGCTCTGGCACTGGATGCCTGGTTGCGCGAATACCGCTTAGCGGTGTGATTCGCGCTTGTCGCTGCCATCCAGAATGAACGGTTGCTGGATGGTGTCGACGAATCGGCGAGGGGCCCCCAGGTCGAGCATCGATATGAAACTGCCCAAGGCTGGGGAGGCGTTCTGGATATTCCAGTTCATGTACAGCCCCATGGTCGGCGTGGGCTGGTCCTTGATCGGCCGGATCGGGCGAAACTGCACGCGCTCGCGCAGCGTCGAGTAGGCGATCGATTCAGGCACCAGGGCAACCCCGAAACCGCACGCCACCAGCCCGATCAGGGTGTGGATCTGCGCCGCTTCCTGCACCACTTTAGGGTAGAAACCGGCCGATTCGCACAGCGCGATCAGCTGGCTGTGGTAGCCGCTGCCAAGCGCTTGCGGGGTGAAGACGAAATCCTCTTCGGCAAAATCGCGCAGGTCGACCACAGGCTGATGCACCTTGGCGTGGCTGGCGGGCAGCGCCATGACGATCTGCTCATTGAGGAGCAATCTGGATTCGATGGTGTCTGGGGGCATCGGCAGCTTGCGCATGAAACCGATGTCCGCTTCACCGGCCATCAACGCCTTGGCCTGGGAGGCTGACGGCATTTCGCGAATGGTAAGCCGCACGTTCGGGTAGGTTTCGCGAAATTTCTTCAGGGTATTGAGCAGCGACTCGTAGTAAGCGATGGAGATGGCGGTGATGGTCAGCTTGCCGCAGATGCCCTCGGAAACGTTACGGGCGTATTCGATGCCTTGCTCCAGCTCCTTGAGGGTACGGTAGGCGGTTTCCAGGAAGGCCATGCCTGCGGCGGTGAGCTTGACCCCGCGCTTGTTGCGCAGGAACAGGCTGAAGCCCAGCTTCTCTTCGAGTCGGTTGATCGCCTGGCTCAGGGGCGGCTGTGCCATGTGCAGGCGGATGGCTGCCTTGTGAAAGTGCAGCTCCTCGGCCACGGCAATGAACTGCCTGAGCAAACGTGTCTCGATCATTCTACGTTCCTTCATCGAGTCGAACGGGGGCCGGGAAATCGTTCACCGGCGGCCGACCCTGCAAGGCGGCCATGATAGTGCGTGGCATCGCGGCGACAAAGCCTCTGCTGCAAACGGCTGATCCGGGGGCCTGAGGTTGCAGGTCGGGGTGTATCGGAAGAGGGCAGGTCTCAGGTGATATCCAGCAGATATCAAAGTTGCATGCTTTTAATATTAAGTCATTGATTTTTTTATTGTTATCGTAAAAAAGGAGAATCGGAAGGGCGCTACAATGCCAAGCACAGACCCATTCAAAGATAAAGTCGCCATCGTCACCGGTGCCGCCCAGGGCCTGGGCCTGGATTACGCCATGGCGCTGGCCGCGCGGGGAGCGCGGGTAGTCATCAGCGACCTGGGCACTGACCGCTCAGGTGAAGGGCAGAACCCGGCGGCGGTCAGCGTCGCGCTCGAAACGCTGCGGGGGCAGGGTTTCGAGGTGGTCGCTCATGTCGGCCACCTGGAGAACGAAGACGATTGCCGCGAACTGGTGGAACTGGCCATCGCGCATTTCGGCGCGCTGGATATCCTCATTCACAACGCCGGTTGGGTCGATTACCAAGGCATCGAGACCCAGGAGCAGGCGTTTCTCGACCGCGCACTGGGCATCAGCGTGCACGCCCCGGTATGGCTGGCCAAGCATGCCTGGAAGCACCTCAAGCAAGCCGAGGCACCGCGCATAGTGCTCACCACCTCGGACCGCGCCATGTATCAGCGCTATGCCCAGCCAGGCCTGGTCGCCTACTCGGCGGGCAAGATGGCTCAGGTGGGCATCATGAACGCATTGAGCATGGAGGGGCTTGAACACGGCATCCTGGTCAATGCGGTCTCGCCGGTGGCCAAAACCAGGATGTGGGGCGTGACCCAGCCACCGGAAGAACTCAAGCCGCAATGGGTCACACCGGGCGTTCTGTACCTGGCCAGCCCGCTTTGCCGGGATACCGGGTACATTCTGCGGGCCAGCAATGGCCAGTTCACCGCCACGCGTTTCAGCGAGAACAGCGGCGTGAGCTACCCACGTGACCTGGCGCGCGTCGAGGCTTCCAGCCTGGGCGAAGTGGCCGAACGCTGGAGCCTCATCAAGGAATGCCACTACGTGCCGACCAAGGTCGCCAACACCCGGGCCGACCTGGGTGAGAGCCCTGTGTGGGATGCGCGCACCGGCGCGTTGTATTTCGTCGATATCACCGGCGGGCGAATTCACCGGCTGCTAACGGATGGCGAAATCGAGACCCTCTATGAATCCGCTGCCCGTATCGGTGCCTTGGCACTGACCGACCAAGGCAACCTGATATTCACCGAAGATGCCAGCGTTGCCATTCTGGATATGTCGTCTTGCAAGGTGCGCCAGTACTCGGCGCCTGTGCATCACCGCCCGAGCTACCGCTTCAACGACGGCGCCTGCGACCCGCAAGGGCGCTTCGTCACCGGCCTGATGGACGAGGGCCCGAGCGGCAAGACCGGCGCGCTGCTGCGCTTTGACGGGGAACTGCACGATGTGGTGATCCATGACGGCATGGCGTTGCCCAATGGCATTACCTGGTCCGCCGATGGCAATACCGTTTTCTTCGTCGACTCCGCTGCTCGCTCGATCTACCGCGCCGAGTATCTGCCTGAAGGGCGGCTGGAGCAGGTCAGCCTGTTTGCCGAGACGCCTGCCGAACTGGGGCGCCCTGACGGCATCGCGCTGGATCGTGAAGGTGGGTTATGGGTGTGTCAGTTTAATGGCAGCTGCCTGCTGCGCTATGACCGCGACGGCCATTTGACCGAACAGGTGGTGATGCCAGTGCCGCGCCCGACCAGTTGCTGTTTCGGTGGCGACGGCATGAGCACGCTGTACATCACCACGGCACGGGTCGGCATGTCGCCGACCGAGTTGCGGCATTACCCGGACGCTGGCGACCTGTATGCGATTCGCCCGGAAGTGGGCGGTGTTGCCCGCTACACGTTCACGGAATGAGCGCTTGCCCCTGGCTGGCCGGTAGCACGGCCAGTTCGCCAAAACGCTGGCCCGAGTCGATATAGCGCAACGCCGATTTGGCATCCTTCCAGCCCACGTAACTCATCAGCGACTTCAGCTCCCAGCCGTTGGCCGTGGCCCAGGTGGCAAAACCACGGCGCAGGGAATGGCCGGTGTACAGCGCCGCCGGCACGCCGGCCCGTTCTAGCATGCGCCGCAACAGGCCGACCAGGCTGTTGCTGTTGAGCGCTGTGTCGCCCAGGTTGCCCCAGCGGTCGAGCTTGCGAAACACCGGGCCGTGAGCGATGCCCGCCACTTCGAGCCACTGCAGGTAGGCTGCAACAGGGCACAGCGCCTTCAGGGCCGGGGTGCGGTGTTGTACGCCTAGCGCTTCACGGTCACCTTTGCTGCGTGGCAGGAACAGGCTGATCCCCACGCCGGCCTCGGCCTGGATGTGCTCCACCCGCAGGCGCGCCAGTTCGTCACCGCGAAACCCACGCCAGAAGCCCAGCAGCAACAGTGCGGTGTCACGCCGGGCGCGGCGCAGTGCTGGCAGGTCATGCTGCTCGCGGGCCAGCCTGGCCTCTTGTTCAAAACGCTCGACAGCCGTTTGCAGGTGCTGCAACAGCAGTGGGGCGGCCTGTTTCGGCGGTGTCGGGTGCAAGGTGCGGATGCCGCGCAGCACCTGGCGCACCAGCGGGGCCTTGGTCGGGTCGGGGAAGCCTTGGCTGATGTGCCATTGGCTGAGGGCGGCAAGGCGCTGGCGCAGGGTGCTGACCGCATGCTGCCCGGCGTGATCGGCCAGGTAGCGGGCAATGCTGTCGGCAGTGGCCGGGAGGAACCCGCCCCAGTGGGCTTCGAAATGCTCGATGGCAGCCTGGTAACTGCGCCGGGTGTTGTCACGGGTGGCGGCGCGGACGTAGCGCTCTATGTCGGTCATGTGAGGGTGGTGTCAGCGTGTGTTGCCACCACAATAAACCCTAACGTCTGGTCTGTCCCGGCTCTTTGACGGGGGCGCCCGCCCAAGGCTTCAGAGCACGCATGGCTTTTCCTCGATGCCGTTGAAGGGCGGGTATTCACGCAGTTGCGCCGGCGACAAGGGGCGGCTGAAGTGGTAGCCCTGGGCAATATCGCAGCCGGCAAGTTTCAGGCACACCACCTGCTCGCGCGTTTCGACCCCTTCGGCCACCACCTCCAGCCCCAGGCGCTTGGCCAGGATGATGGTCGAGGAGACGATCGGGCTGTCGTCGTGGCTGTTGCACAGCGGTGCGATCAGCGACCGGTCGATCTTGAGCTTGCTCAACGGCAGTGACTGCAAGTGGGCGAAGCCGGCGTAGCCACGCCCGAAGTCGTCGAGGCTGATGCCCAGGCCGGCCGCGCGTAGGCGGTGCAGATGCTCAACCGCCGTGCCTTCCGGGTCCAGAATGGTGGTTTCGGTGATTTCCAGCTCCAGCCGCTGCGGGCTGATGCCGTACAGCTGCAACTTGGCCAGCAGGCGGGTGCTGAAGTCGGCCTGGCGCAGCTGCAATGCCGATACATTCACCGCCAGGCGGTTGTCGCGGCCCTGCAGATCCCAACGTGCCAGCTCCTCGCAGGCCAGGCGCAGCACTTCCCAGCCCAGCTCGATGATGAAACCGCTACGCTCGGCCAGGCCGATGAAGCGGTCGGGGTAGAGCAGGCCGAATTCTGGGTGGTCCCAGCGCACCAAGGCTTCATAGCCCAGCACGCGTTGGGTATCCAGGCGGATCTGCGGTTGGTAGTGCAGTACGAACTGACGTTCGGCCAGGGCACTGCCAAAGGCTTGTTCAAGGGTGAAGGCGTGGATGTCGGAAAGATTCAGCGAGGGGTCGAAGAAGCGGTACTGGGCACGCCCGGCCTGCTTGGCCGAATACATGGCTGCGTCGGCGCAGCGGATCAGGCTGTCGATGTCCTGGCCGTCGCGTGGGCAGATGCTGATGCCGACACTGGGGCTGGTATTGACCTCCTGGCCGTCGAGGGAGTAAGTGGCCGAGAGTTTCTGCACCAGTTCGCGCACCCAGGTATCGATCTGTTCTTCACTGCGTTCGCCGGCCAGCAGTACCACGAACTCATCACCGCCGAAGCGCGAGGCTTCGTCACCTTGCTCAAGCAGGCGCTGAATGCGCCCGGCCACGGCTTGCAGCAGCAAGTCGCCGATCTTGTGCCCGAGCGAATCATTGATCGACTTGAAGCGGTCCATGTCGATGAACAGGATCGCCATCAGCCGGCGCTTGCCGCGTTGGCGGGTCAGCGCAAGGCCCGCCACCTCGACGAACTGGCGGCGGTTGTGCAGCCCGCTGAGGTGGTCGGTGGCGGCTGCGTGGCTGCTGCGCCGGTGCGCATCTTCCAGGCGCCCGATCAGTTGCTGGTTGACCTGTTGCGCATGCTCAAGGGCGCTGAAAGCCTCCTGGCGCTTGTGCAGCAGGCGCAAGGTCCAGACCAGGCTGGCAAGGATCATCACCGTCATGCTCCAGTTCAACCAGAACTGACGTGAATACGCCAGGGCGGTGGGGGCGAGGATTTCGTCGATGCGCTGGCTGACGATGATGCTGAAACCGCGCTCGTCGATGCGCCGGTACAGGCTCTGGTAGGGCTGGCCGGATGCATATTGGATCAGCAGCCCCGACTCGCTGGCAGATGTCGGCAAGCCGGGTTCGAAATCGACATCCGCCACGACCACGCCGCGGGGATCGATACGCAGGCGCTCCTGGCCGTCGTCCTGCAGCAGGCGCATGAGGCCGGTAGTACCCAGGTCAATGTGCTGGAACAGCACCGCGAGGTAGCCGATATCGAGTTGCACCACCAGGATCTTGTCGATCTCCCGGCCTGGCAGGCTGGTCAGCGGCAAGAGGAAGGGCAAGCGCCAGGTGGGCAGGGCCGAAGGGCTGAGGCCCGGTTCCACACGCGGCATGAAGGGTTTGAAACCGTAGTGCGCGACATGCAGTTTCAACTGCTGCAGCCAGCCGTCCGGCAGCGCCGCCACTTCGTTGACGTGGCTGGCTGACAACAACTTGCCATTACGGTCGTACAGGCCAATGCGTTTGAACACCGGGTCCTCGGCAAGCAGCCGCGCCAGGCTCAGGCTGCCTTGGGGTAGCGCCTTCATGTCGTCCTGAGTGACGCGGCCCACGGCCTGGGCACGATCAACCAGCTGACGCAGGCTCTCAGCGACGATGCGGGCGAGGTTCTGGTGCTCGGCTGCCTTGGCCATCAGCGCATCCTGGCGCGCGGCGGCCTTCTGGCTGAAGTGGACCCCCCAGAGGAAGGTGAGGGTGGCGGCACAGAGCATCAGGATCAATAGGCGCAGCAGGCCTGCTGACGAGAGAAAACGGCGTATCACGGCTGGTATTCCCGACCCTGGGTGAAGGTCGGAAAATACGACAATAAGATGACAGGCTAATGACTGGTGGCTATTTGCTTCTATGCTGTCTCTCTTGCTGCCAAGGCCCTTGAAGGTGCAGCTGTCGCGGGCTGCTCGGGGTGATCTGCTCCGTGACAAAGGCACCGGAGGTGCTGTATACCTTCACGCCACCAAGGGGAGCCCGGCAACGGGCTGAGAAACCGCTGGCACTGCAGCGCGGTGACCCTTAGAACCTGATCCGGATCATGCCGGCGAAGGGATGGGACTGCCAACCTGCCTTTTTGCCGGCCTCATTGCGAGGCCGCCCCATGCGCCACCGTCTAGGCCTCGCTGTCACCCTAGGGAGGGCAGCACCATGAACGAACCTTTCACCCACGCCTTGCGCCGCCAGAACGAACCGACCTGGTCGGCTGCAGTCGGCCACCGCTTCGTCACTGAACTGTGCAACGGTAGCGTGGCGGACCCGATCATGGTCCGCTACCTGGTGCAGGACCACCGTTTTCTCGACAGTTTCCTGACCTTGCTCGGCGCCGCCATCGCCACAGCCGACACCTTCGAGGCGCGCCTGCGGTTCGGCCGCTTTGCCGGGATGATCAGCAGCGATGAAAACACCTATTTCCTGCGCGCTTTCCAGGCGCTGGACGTGAGCCCGCAGCAACGCACCGAACCCAAGGACACGCTGCCGACCCAGGGTTTCAAGGCCATCATGCGCGAAGCCGCCGCGACCCGCTCCTATGCGGCGGCGCTGGCAGTGCTCAACGTTGCCGAAGGCCTGTACCTGGACTGGGCGCTCAAGGCACCGAAACCCTTGCCGGAAAACTTCGTCCATGCCGAGTGGATCACCCTGCATGACAACGCGGCATTCCAAGACTTTGTCGCCTTCCTGCAGGCCGAACTGGACCGCGTAGGCCCGCAGGAGCCGGCACTGGCGAGTGACTTCTACCAGCGCACCGTGGCGCTGGAACTGGCCTTCTTCGACGCCATTTACGATCAGGAGGGCTGAGCATGGATATCTTCGAGCGCCTGAAAGCGGCCAGCGCCCCCCAGTGGTCGAGCTATGTGGAGCACGATTTCGTTCGGCAGATGGGTGAGGGCACCTTGAGCGAAGCAGCGTTCCGGACTTACCTGGTGCAGGACTACCTGTTCCTCATCCAGTTCGCCCGTGCCTGGGCGCTTGCCGCTTATAAAAGCAGGCTGCCGGCCGACATCCGCGCGGCACAAGCTGGCCTGGCGGCAATCCTTGACGAAACCGAGCTGCACGTGCGCCTGTGCGCCCGTTGGGGCTTGTCGCAGGCCGATATCCAGGCCGCGCCGGAGCACCAGGCCACGGTCGCCTACACCCGTTACGTGCTTGACTGCGGCGCTGCCGGCGACCTGCTCGAACTGCATGTGGCCTTGGCACCGTGCGTGATCGGCTATGCCGAGATAGGCCGCACCCTCGCGGCGCACATCGGTGACCTCAGTGCTCACCCGTACCGTGAGTGGATTACCGAATACGCGGGGGAGGGCTACCAGAGCGTGGCCTCTGCGGCACGCAAGCACCTCGATGAGCTGGCCGCACGCAGCATGACCGAGCAGCGGTTCGTGGAGCTGGCGGCGATTTTTGGCCAGGCGTCGAGGCTGGAGGCGGACTTCTGGCAAATGGGGTTGGATGTGGCTGCCTGAGCCCGTTCAGGTTCTGTGCCGGTTACATCGGGGTTTGCACGATGTGACCGGTTGGTCGTTCAGAGGATGGGCCAGGACGGTCCTGGAATAGGGGCTGCTGTTTCGCTCACAGGATAATCGCGGGGCCTCCAGCGCGGCCGCCCCCGGTTTTTGCGCAGGCATCGCTAGCAATTACAACAACAAAAGCCTGCAGCAAAACTGAAAAGGGCCCATCGATGGCAACGCAAGAGCACGTTGAAACACCGCCGCTAGGCGTCACCGACCCGTCCAAGACTGCCGAGGCCAGGCAGGACCGCCACCTTGAAGGCAAGCTCGACTGGGCGGTGTTCGGCTTCACCAGCCTGCTGGCAATCGCTTTCATCACCTGGGGTGTCGTCAACCAGGCCAGCCTCGCTGCAAGCGCAACCTCTGCGCAATCCTGGGTCATCGTCAACTTTGGCTGGTTCTTCGTGCTGACCTCCACCGTGTTCGTCATCTTCGTGCTGTGGTTGGCCGCCAGCCGCTACGGCAGAATCCCGCTGGGGCGCGATGGCGAAGCACCGGAGTTTCGCACGGTGTCCTGGGTTGCCATGATGTTCAGTGCGGGCATGGGCATCGGCCTGATGTTCTTCGGGGTCGCCGAGCCGCTGTCGCACTACATTTCACCACCGCCGGGCACTGCCGCAGGCCAATCCGACGAAGCACTGCAGGTGGCGATGGCGACCACGCTGTTTCACTGGTCGCTGCACCCCTGGGCAATGTACGCCATCGTCGGGCTGGCAATCGCCTACGGCACGTTCCGCCGCGGCCGTTCGCAGTTGATTTCCACCGCGTTCCGGCCCCTGATCGGCAAGCACGCCAACGGCCCTGTCGGCCGCATGATCGACATGATGGCGATCTTCGCCACCCTGTTCGGTTCAGCGGCCTCGCTGGGGCTCGGCGCCCTGCAGATTGCCGGTGGGTTGGAATACAACGGCTGGATCGAGCACCCCGGCAAGCTGTTCTACATCGCCATCATCACCTTGCTGACCATTGCCTTCGTTGCTTCGGCCGTGTCTGGCATCGGTAAGGGGATCCAGTGGCTGTCCAATATCAATATGGTGCTGGCATTGGCGTTGGCGCTGTTCGTCTTCCTGGTGGGGCCGACGCTGTTGATGCTCAACCTGTTGCCCACGTCGATCGGTGTCTACATCAAGATGTTGCCCGAGATGATGGCGCGCACCAGCGCCAGTGGGGGCGATGCGATGGACGCCTGGCTGGCCGGCTGGACCGTGTTCTACTGGGCCTGGTGGATTTCCTGGACACCTTTTGTGGGTATGTTCATCGCCCGCATCAGCCGCGGCCGCAGCATCCGCCAGTTCGTCAGCGGCGTGTTGCTGGTGCCGGGGCTGGTCAGCCTGGTGTGGTTCAGCATTTTTGGCGGCGCCGGCATCGATGCCCTGCGCGAAGGCAGCTTCGTCCTTATCGACGGTGCGGTGAACAGCAACCATGCCCTGTATCAGTTGCTCGACAGCTACCCATGGGCCTCGGCGACTTCGGTGCTGGTCATGCTCCTGGTGGCGATCTTCTTCGTCTCCGGGGCAGATGCGGCGTCGCTCGTGATGGGTACCTTGTCCGAACACGGCACCACGCAACCCTCGCGTGCGACAGTGATTTTCTGGGGGGCACTGACTGGCACAGTCGCGGCCATCATGCTTGCGTTGGGCGACCCGGGTAACCCCGGGGAGGCGCTTACCGGCCTGCAGAACCTGACCATTGTCGTGGCGTTGCCATTTGTGGTGGTGATGGTGCTGTTGTGCCTGGCGTTGTACCGCGACCTGCGCAAGGACCCGATGATGCTGCGCCATCTGCGCGGCAGCGAGCTGATCGAAAAAGCGGTGCTGTACGGCGCGGTCAAGCACGGCGAGGAGTTCTACATCGTGGTGCAGGAGAAGAAACCCTCGTTCAAACCGGCCCCCGGCAAAGCCCGGGTGACAGAGCCTTGATCGACCGGGCGCGGCTGCGCCCGTCAACCGGCGGTGAGCGATGCCAACACGCAGCTTGCGATCTGGGTGTCCTGCACGGCCACCCCGGTCAGGTCGGCGAGCGTGATCTGGGCGTCATGCTCACGGCCGGTGGCGCGGCCCTCGAGTAGGGCACCAAGCTCGGCCAGTTGCTGTTCGCCGATCAGGCCGGCCTTCAGCGCATGGGAGACTTCGCCATACTGGCTGCACTGGTAGAGGGAGTCGACGATGATACGGTCGGCACATGCCACCAGCGCAGGATCGAGTTCCTGCTTGCCCGGCGCATCGGCGCCAACGGCGGTGATATGGGTGCCAGGTTGCACCCATTCACGCTGCAGCAGTGGCTCGCGGGAAGGTGTCGTGCAGACGATCAGGTTGGCGGCGTGTGCAACCTCTGCAGCGTCACGGGTTACCCGCACTTCATAGCCCAGGGCTTCGGCAAAGGTTTTGTAGGCTGCCAGTTCCCCATCACTGCGCCCCCACACCACTACGCTGCGGCAGGACGTAACTGCACCCAGTTGCTGCAACTGCATGCGCGCCTGGGTGCCGGTCCCCAGAATACCGATCGCTCTCACATTTGCAGGTGCCAACAGGCGGGCGACGATACGCCCGGCCAGCGCGGTGCGGATGCAGGTCAGCCAGCCCTCATCCTGCAACAAGGCAAGCGGCCGCCCGGTAGTGGCCGAGGCCACCAGCATCAGGCCATCGTTGCTTGGCAGGCCCTTTGACGGATTGTCGTAAAAGCCAGTCGACAGTTTGACCGTGAACGTGTCGCTGCCCTCGATATAGGCAGCCTTGATGCAGCAGTCGCCATTGGCCTGCGCAAAAGTGAATGCCTGTACCGGTGGCACCTGGGCCTTGCCTTGGGAGAAGGCGATGAAACCGTGCTCCAGCCATTGCACTGCCTGCTCCACATCGAGCCGGGAGGTGATCTGTTGCTTGCTGAAAATGTTCATCGAACGGCCTCGAGGAATTTATCCAGCACGATGTTGCGGCCGCAAATGACGACCGCGACGCGCTTGCCGCGGTATGCCTTGGCCAGCTTCTGCATGCCTGCCACCGCGACACCGGCAGCACCCTCGATGATCCAGCGCTCATGTGCGGCCACATCACGCATCGCCGCCTTTATCTCCTCCTCGCTCACCAGCACGGTACGCGACAGCAGCGCCTGGCAGAGCGGGAAAGTCACGCAGCCTGGCTCGACCCCGCCTGCCGTACCGTCGGAGATCGTCTGCTGCTCTTGCATGTCGATGATTTCCCCGGCTTCCAGCGAGCGCTGCAGGGTAGGGGCATTCGCTGGCCAGCAGCCAATGATGTCGATGCTTGGGTTCAGCGCCCGCAGTGCTGCGCCGATACCCGAAATCATCCCGCCGCCGCCGACTGCGACGAATACGGCGTCCAGGTCCGGTGCCTGTTCAAAGAGCTCCATTGCGATGGTGCCCTGGCCGGCGATCACTTCAAGGTCGTTGTAGGGCGAGACAAACGGCTTGCCCTGCAGGGCTGCTTGACGCCCCGCTTCAAGCTCCACGCCCAAAGGGTCCAGATCCAGGCTGACCACTTCGGCACCGAGCGCGCGGATTGCACCCAGCTTGTAAGCAGACGCCGAAGTGGTGGTGAAGACGGTGACCGGCACCCCCATCACCTTGCCGGCAAGCGCGAGCGCTTGCCCATGGTTGCCAGAGGAGGCCGTGATGACGCCCAGTGCGCGCTGCTCGGCGGGTAGCAGGCGTAGCTTGTTACTGGCACCGCGGAATTTGAACGAGCCTGTGTGTTGCAGGTGCTCGCATTTCAGATACACGCTGCATTCGGTCATCGCCGAAAGCCCGGCGCTGAAGTTGAGCGGGGTGACACTCACTTCAGGGCGAAGTGCCTGGTGTGCATCTGCGATCGCTTGATACAGGGAAGACAGGTTGGGGGCATCGACAGGCATTGTGGCTACCGTTCGTATATGGACTGGCCGTCCACAATAGACCCAATATCCATGATGGACAAGCGCTAGTCATTCATTCAGCGGCCTGGCCCCTCAGTTCTTTGAGGTACTTGTAAACGGTCGCCCGGCCCATGCTCAGTACATTGGCCACATAGTCCGCCCCGCTGCGCCCCTCGAATGCCCCTTCGGCATGCAGGGCCTCCACCAACGTGCGCTTGTCTTTCATCTTCAGCGTACGCAGGGACAAATTGCGTGCGTTGAGCCAAGCGTGCAGGAAGGTATTGATCCGTTCCTGCCAATCATCCTTGAACAGCGCATCGGGCTGCGGCACCAGGCGGCTGACCTGGAAAAATGCATCCAGCGCTTCACGTGCCTGTTCCAGCACAGAGAAGTTCAGGTTGATGCAGAGCAGGTACTGGGCTTCACCGTCCTGGTTGTACAGCACGGTGGTAATGGAACGGATCTTTTGACCATCCCAGTTGAGCTTCTCGTAAGGGCCGAGCTTGGCCGCGTTGCGGAAGTCGCCCAACTCCAGGTCCAGTGCCGAGTCATCGCCAACCTTGCGCCTGGAAAAGTTGTTGGCGATGTGGACGACCGTCTGACTCTGTACCTCGTGGACGATCACTTCGGCGTGGGGAAAGAGCAGCAGCGCAATGCTATCGGCGATTGCCTTGTAGTTTTCGATGTTCATCTTGAGCCGGGGTAGGTGCTTGATTGGGCGGGTAGCCATTTTGTCCATGGTGGACGCAAGCACGATTCAACTTCAAGGCATGGGCCGGAACTCTTTTCAGGGCCTTTCGTACTGCTTGTGCTACGCCAGGCGCTTCGAATCCCGCCCATACCGCCATCTCATGCGATAAGCCGTGATTATTGCACCTTAGAAATGGCTTGAGTTGATGCCTCAAAACCGACAGAATTATTACGTAAATACATGGTACGTACCATGACACGAAATCGTAGGAGCAGACATGGCCCGGGGTGGTATCAACAAGGCGGTAGTGCAGCAGGCAAGGCAGGTGCTGATTGCCCGGGGCGAGTACCCCAGCATCGATGCTGTACGTATCGAACTGGGTAACACGGGTTCGAAGACCACCATTCACCGTTATCTCAAAGAGCTGGAAGGCCAGAAACCTGCGGCGCTTCAGGGCGCGCCAGCGCTGAGCGATACGCTGGCCAAGCTGGTGGCGCAGTTGGCCGAGCAGCTGCAGGATGAGGCCGAAGGGCGGATCGAGCAGATCGAAGCGGCCCACAACGAGCAAAAGGAGCAGTTGCAAGGGCAGCTAAAACTGGCGCAGGAGGCCTTGGCCGCAGCGCATCAGCAACACCAGATCCAGGCGGCGGCACTGGCCGCCGAGTCGGAGCGGCTCAGCGCCACCCAGAGCACGCTGCAAGCCGAGCAGTTGCGTGGGGCCAGCCTGAACCAGGCGCTAGGTGAACTGCAGCTGCGTTTAACCGACAAGGACGAACAGGTGCGCTCGCTGGAAGAAAAACACCAGCATGCCAGGGATGCCTTGGAGCATTACCGCAGCGCCAGCCGCGAGCAGCGTGACCAGGACCAGCGCCGCCACGAGGCACAGGTGCAACAGTTGCAGCTCGAACTGCGCCAGCTTCAACAAGGCATGATCGTCAAGCAGGATGAACTGACGCGCCTGCACCGGGACAACGAGCGCCTGCTTGGCGAGCATCGCCAGGCCAGCAGCGAGCGCAAGGCGCTGGATGAACTGCTGGAGCAGCGTGATACACAGATTCAGGGCTTGCGCACGATCCTGGCGCAAGCGCAGGGCGCCAGTGACGAGATGCGCAGGCAATTGCAGGCACAGGGCCAAGCCCTGGAAGAAAAACGTGGGCAGTGTGCGGAGCAGGGCAGGCAGTTGCAGTTCCTGGAAGCTGAACTGCTCAGGCGCGACGAGGCGCTGAAGGCGCTGTGCGAGGGCGCCAGGCCGTGACGGGCACGTTGCGGGGTTCCGAAAGCCGGCGCCCCGCAGCGCACCATTGATGGGCTGTAAATGTGACTTAGCCTTCCACCCGCTTCGCAGCCTCGACACCCGCTGCTGAGAGCTTGATCGGATAGCTGACGCTGAACTGTTGATTGCTGTCGACCGTTACACTGCCATCGTGAATCAGCCCATGCTCCTGCAGCGTCTTGAGCGCATCGGCAACGGCATTTTCACCACGGTAATTATCCAGCACTTCCTTGCCCAAGCCCTGTGGGTGGGCGTGCAGCAGGCGCGTCAGGATTTCGCTGCGCAATGTATCGTTACTCATGTGTGTCCTCCGATCACTTGCCATGTTTGGCCTGCAGAGCCTTGGCCTCTTCCAGGTGTTTCTCGAGCGTTGGCAGGGTTTCGCTGGCGAAAGCCTTCAGCTCTGGTTTGTCAGACGAAGCGGCTTCTTTCTTGAACAGCTCCACGGTTTTTTCGTGGGCATCGACCTGGTTGTTGACGTAGGACTTGTCGAACGACTCCTCGCGCCATTCAAGGATCATTTTCTTCACTTTGTCGGTCAGCGCCGCCTCATCGGGCACGCTGATGTCCAGCTTGCGGGCGATGTCGCCGAGCTTCTGGTTGGCCTTGGTGTGATCGGTGACCACATGCTGGGCGAAGGTCTTGATGTCAGGGTTCTGGCTCTTTTCCAGAGCCAGATTGCCGGTGACCACCTCGGCGATACCAGCTTCGGTAGCGGCATCGACGAAGTCATCGGAGGAAGCCGCCAGTGCCTGCAGCGACGCCATGCCCAGCACCAGCGACAAACCTGCGCGCTTGATGAACAGATTGCCCATGTTTCACTCCTTGCTATCGGTGGCGCGACCTCAGTGTCGCGTACGGTTGAGCCGGGGAAGTGGGCATAGGTTTAAATTTTTTTCAGGTTTTTGTCCGGGCGAGCCAGCACCGCGGCGCCACGGTTGAACGATACGCAGCGCTAGCGCTCACACATTCAAAGGTTGCCGCGAAGGAGCAGGGCATGAGCATAGAGCGCAGCATTCCCGAACTTGAGGCTTGGTACGCGCAATACGATGATGACAGTTACCGTCGCGAATCCCCGGATGCCTACCATCACGAATTACTGCGCACCGCCGAAGCGCTGCGTGATGACGGTGCCATCGACTGGGATGACTGGTTGGCCCTCAAGGCCTTGGCAGACGAGGCCCATGTGGGTGCGCTGCAGGCGGCGGTGCAGAGCCACGTGGATGACCCTGGCACATGAAGCCCTTGCGCATCGCCACCTTCAATATCAACGGCATCGGCAGCCGGCTACCGGCGCTGCTGGCATGGCTGGAGCGGGAAAAACCCGATGTCGCGTGCCTTCAGGAGCTCAAGGCAGCTGACGCGAAGTTTCCCCGCGAGGCCCTGGAAGCTGCAGGTTATGGCTGCCTGTACATGGGGCAGCCTTCGTGGAACGGGGTGGCCATCCTGGCGCGCGACAGCCAGCCGTTGGAAGTCCGGCGCGGCCTGCCAGGCATGGAGAATGACGACCAGAGCCGCTACCTGGAAGCCGCGGTACAGGGTGTGTTGATAGGTTGCCTGTACCTGCCAAATGGCAACCCGCAACCGGGGCCGAAGTTCGATTACAAACTGCGCTGGTTCCAACGCCTGGTCGAGCATGCGCGGGACTTGCTTGGGAGTGGCCACCCGACTGTTCTGGCCGGTGATTTCAACGTGGTGCCGACCGACTTCGATATCTACAACCCCAAATCCTGGCTCAAGGATGCCCTGCTCCAACCCGAGTCGCGCAATTGCTACCAGGCGTTGCTTGAGCAGGGCTGGACCGATGCCATTCGTTATCTGTACCCCGACGAGCGCATCTACACCTTCTGGGACTACTTCCGTAACCACTGGGCGCGCAACGCTGGCTTGCGTATCGATCACCTGTTGCTCAGCCCGGACATCGCCTCGCACCTCAAGGCCGGCGGCGTAGATGCGTGGGTGCGCAACGAGCCCAAGCCCAGCGACCATGCGCCGGCATGGATCGAGCTGGGTACGCGCAAGCGGCAGTGATCTATAGTGACAGACGGCAAACGCGTCAAGACAAGGACTTCCATGAGGGCGGGCGGAACACAGGACGAAGACGGGCTCTTGAGCGTACCCAGCGAGGTGCGTGCGGTGGCGCTGTTTCGCCTGGTTCTGTCGTTCATGGCGGTTGTGATGTTGACCTTCGTGTCGATCGAAGGGTGGCGGATCTGGCGCGATTACAAGCAAGCTTTCGTCAATGCCGAAAACACTGTCAGCAACCTGGCCAGGGCCACGGCGCAGCACGCCGAGGACGCCATTCGCCAGGTGGACGCGATTACCGCTGTGCTGGCAGAGCGGCTTGAAGGGGATGGCTTCGATCATCTCGATCGCCCACGCTTGCACGCGCTGTTGGCACAACAGAAAACCATCATGCCGCAACTGCACGGTTTGTTCGTGTACGGCCCCGATGGCACGTGGATCGTGACTGACCAGGCTTCCATCCCGGCAAAGGCCAACAATGCCGACCGTGACTACTTCGCTTACCACCAGACCCACACCGACCGTGCCGTGCATATAGGCTCGGTGGTACGTAGCCGTTCCACCGGTGACCTGATCATTCCAATCTCGCGCAGGCTGGAGAATCGCGATGGCAGCTTTGCCGGGGTGCTGCTGGGCACGATCAAGGTGGACTGGTTCGTGCGCTACTACGGTGATTTCAAGATCGACAAGCGGGGCGCTCTGGTGCTGGCCAAGCGGGACGGCACGATCCTGGTACGCCGGCCCTTCGTGGAGGACGTCGTCGGCCGTAGCCTGGCAAACAGCGAAGTCTTTCGCCACCACCTGCCTCATGCGAGCGAAGGGCTGGTAGAAGCGGTGGCGGTGGTTGACGGTACGCCCCGTCTGTACGCCTATCGCGCCTTGGCGCGATACCCGTTGGTGGTAGAGGCGGGTTTGTCGCGCGAGTCGATCATTGCGCCCTGGCGGCAAGACGTCATCAAGTCAGCCGTGATCCTGCTGCTGTTGCTGGTTGGGTTGAGTGGCTTCGGCTGGGTGGTATTGCGCCAGTTGCGTGAGCGAATCGCTATCGAAAGGGCGCTGTACCGGGCCCACCAGACCCTCAGGTCGCTAGCCCTGACCGACAGCCTGACGGGCCTGGGCAACCGCCGCAGGCTGGACGCGGTGCTTGATGCGGAAATCCGCCGGGCGCGGCGACTGGGGCAGGCCGTGGCGCTGGTGATGGTCGATCTGGATTTTTTCAAACTGTACAACGACCGCTATGGCCACCCTGCGGGCGATCAATGCTTGCGCCGCTTTGCCGACTTGCTGCAGCAGGTGTTGAAGCGCCCGGCGGACTTGGCGGTGCGCTATGGCGGGGAGGAGTTCACGCTTTTGCTCCCTGACACCGATGTACAGGGCGCAGAACAGGTCGTCGATGACATCCTGCAACTGTTGCGCCGCTTGATGATCGAGCATGCCGGCAGCCCGCTAGGCCGCGTCTCTGCCAGTGCCGGGATCGCTGTGGGGCACCCGGCAGTGGATGCAAGCAGCCCCGAAAGCCTGATGTCTGCGGCTGACGGGGCGTTGTATCAGGCCAAACGCCAAGGGCGCGATGGCTATGTCGTTGCTGGCGGCATGGCGATGAATGCCGGTCATTAGGCCTGTAGCTGCCAGCATACCGAACTGACACCTTTCTCCAGGCTTACCCGGCTGACCAGGCGCTCCAGCTGCGCCGGTGCTTGTGGGTTACCGAGCAACTCTGCGCGCACCTCCAGCCGTGCGGGGGTGGGCAAGTCTTCGCTGTGCAGCGACTGCAGGCGCAGTTGCGGGTCGCTCAGGCTTTGCAGCATCAGGCTGCGTACCTGAATTTCATCTTCGGCACGGCACACCACTCGCACCTCGAAACGGTGTTCGGCCTCGCTGGCCGCCACCACGCCTTGGCCGTCCAGACGTTGGGCGATGTCGCGCAGCAGTATGTTGGCACACAGCACCACCAGGCTACCCAGGGCCGCCTCCAGCAGCAGGCCGAGGCTGCACAGCACGCCGACAGCTGCCGTGCACCACAGGGTGGCGGCAGTGTTCAGCCCGCGCACCGTGAAACCGTCGCGCATGATCACGCCGCCCCCCAGAAAGCCAATGCCCGAGACCACATAGGCGGCAACCCGAGACGCATCGGTAGGGGCCATGCCCGGCACCGCCTGGGTCATCAGCACGAAGAGGCAGGCACCCGTGCTGACCAGCGCATTGGTGCGCAGCCCGGTCAGGCGCTGGCGCAGCTGGCGCTCGGCACCGATCAGGGCACCGAGCAGCAGGGCGATGCTGACACGCAGCAAAAATACTTTCCAATCCATAGCGAACCTCTTGCGCGGGCACATGCCCGCTCTAACGCCATCGCAAATGGCGTGGTTGAAAAACCAGGAATGCGCAGGACCACGAGAGGAGGAAAGAGGAGGGCTCAAGCCGCAGAGGCTGAGAAATCCACCGTCTGGCCAATAGCGAGACAGTGGCAGGAAGCTGCCGGACTAGCTCGCCGTGTGGGCCTGTCGCAAGCGACTGGGGCTACTGTCCAATGCAGGACTCCTGTTCAGGGATGCGAAATTGCGGGGCGAACATACGCCGCAGTGTGTGTAGGGTCAAGGGCGATAACATGACAATGGCTTCATAAGGAAATGCCCTACAGCAAGCCACGGCCGAATGGAAAAACCCGCCGTTACTCGTTACCCTTGCGCCATTCTTTGTCATCCCCCGGACCGTTACATGCTGCTCAATTTTGTTGTGCTGATCGGCACGCTGGTGGCCATGGAAGGTGTCGGCACGCTGGCCCACAAGTACATCATGCATGGCTGGGGCTGGTGGCTGCACCGTTCGCACCATGAGCCCCACTTGGGCATGCTGGAGACCAACGACTTTTATCTGCTGGCCCTGGGCATCATCGCAGCGGTCTTGATGGCCCTGGGCAAGGCCGGCCATGCGCCCTTGCAGTGGGTGGGCGGCGGCGTGGCGGGTTACGGAATACTGTACGTGCTGGCCCACGACGGCTTCTTCCACCGGCACTGGCCTCGCAAGCCGCGACCGATCAACCGCTACCTCAAGCGCCTGGATCGTGCCCATCGCCTGCACCATGCGGTAAAGGGGCGTACAGGCAGTGTGTCGTTCGGCTTTTTCTACGCACCTCCCCTCAAGGTACTCAAACGCCAGTTACAGGCCCGACGCCGGCGCGACTGAGGCGTCAATTCACCGTTTCGCCCTTGCCTTGGGCCTCCCCCGTGCGGTGCCCACGGCTCACCCACCAGCCAAACCCCGCCGCCGTGAAGAACATGATCAAGCTATAGAGCGCCGCCGGCACCGCCATGGTGGCGTTGTTGAGCAGCGATGGGCTCAAGGCGACGGCGATCGCCAGGGTGCCGTTATGGATACCGATCTCCATGCCGATGGCTATGGCCTGGCGCTTGGGAATGCTCAACAGGCGCGGTACCCAGTAGCCCACGGCGAGGCTGATCACGTTGAACAGCAGTGCCGCCAGGCCGACCACGGGGGCGTAGGCAACCACGGTCTGCCAATCCTTGGCCAGGGCCAGCGCAATGGTGAAGACCAGGAACAGCGCCGCCACCAGTTTCATGGGCTTTTCCATGCGAGCGGCAAAGCCTGGCGCCCAGCGGCGGATCATCATGCCCAAGGCGACTGGCAGCAGAACGATGGCAAATACCTGCATGACCTTGGCAAATTGCAGCGGGATGGCCTGGTCCGACGCCATGAACCACATCAGTGACAGGTTGACCAGTAACGGCATGGTCAGGATGGCGATCAGCGAGTTGACCGCCGTAAGGGTGATGTTCAGGGCCACGTCACCATGAGCCAGGTGGCTGAACAGATTGGCGGTGGTGCCTCCTGGGGAGGCGGCCAGCAGCATCAGGCCCACGGCCAGGGCCGCTTCCAGCCCGAAACCGTTGGCAATCAGGAAACAGGCCAGCGGCAGCAGAAGAATCTGGCAGGCCAGGCCGATGACCACGGGTTTGGGGTATTTCACCACGCGCGCAAAGTCGGCCACTGTCAGCGACAAACCAAGGCCTAGCATGATGATGCCCAAGGCCAAAGGCAGGAAGGCGGTAAGCAAGGGCGAAGCGGTCATGATGGCTACTCGGGCAAGGGATCAAGCCAGTCTAGGCCGGGCCTGATCGATAGCTAATTGCAATGGGCCAGCACTTGGTAACCTTTTGTTACTGAAGCGCCCGGTTGGCTGATGGCAAAGGGACTGCACCTCTCGTTGCGACCGGCCGCTGCGCGCAGTAGCATTCGCGCTTTTACCAAGGATTCGCCTGTCATGCCGTTCCAGCAAGGGCTGCTTGCCACCCCGGTGCCTACCCAGGCCCGTCACTTGTTCTTCACCCTGCAAGCCCCCGAGGGTTTGCCTGCAGCACTGGATGCGCTGCTGCCGCATGTGGATGGCGAACGCCTGATCATGGGCGTAGGCGCCCCCTTGGCGAAGGCCTTGGGCCGTGAAGTGCCTGGGCTGCGCGCGTTCCCCCAATTGGATGCAGCGGTGGAGAACCCAAGCACCCAGCACGCCTTGTGGCTGTGGCTGCGCGGCGAAGAACGGGGTGACCTGCTGCTGCAGGCTCACGCGCTGGAACAGGCCTTGGCACCGGCTCTGCGCCTGGCCGACAGCATCGACGGCTTCCTGCACCGTGGCGGCCACGACCTGACCGGTTATGCGGACGGTACCGAAAACCCGGTTGACCAGGACGCAGTCGACGCGGCCATCGTCGCGGGCGAGCAGCCGGGCCTGGCAGGCTCCAGTTTTGCGGTTTTCCAGTTGTGGAAGCATGATCTGGAGTACTTCAAGTCGCTGCCCCAGGCGGACCAGGACAACATCATCGGCCGGCGGCTGAGTGATAACGAGGAGCTGGACGATGCGCCGGAGTCGGCACACGTCAAGCGCACGGCCCAGGAAAGCTTCGCACCTGAAGCCTTCATGGTGCGGCGCTCGGTTTCCTGGGCCGACCACCGTGGCGCGGGCCTGGCCTTTGTCGCGCTGGGCCGAAGCTTCGATGCGTTCGAAGTGCAACTGCGGCGCATGAGCGGGCTGGAAGATGGCATCATCGACGGCCTGTACCGCTTCAGCCGCCCGCTGACGGGGGGTTACTACTGGTGCCCGCCGATCACCGACGCACATCTGGATCTGAGCCTGCTGCTGAAGGCTTGAGCAAATATCCAGAAACAGAATCATCTGCGAGGCCGGGGTAGAGCGGCTAGTCTTGGAAGTTTCCGACTTATGACGGGAGCTTTGCCATGTATGCACGTCGCGATGTCCTACGCGCCGGCGCGACTTTGGGGCTGCTGGCTGCCAGCCCTTGGCTACGCGCTGAGTCCCGCTCCGGGCTGCTGACCCGCAAGGTGCCGTCCACCGGCGAGGCCTTGCCGGTCATTGGCGCGGGGACCTCTGGCAGTTTCGAGGTCGAGGCCGGCTCCGCCGATTACCAGCGACTGAAGGCCGTACTGAAAGCGTTTTTCGAAGGCGGCGGCAAAGTCATAGACACATCGCCGAACTATGGCGGGGCAGACCGTATTCTTGGCCAGTTGCTGGAGGAGGGCGGCTGGCACCGGCAGTGCTTCATCGCCACCAAAATCGCCGCCGACAGCCGCCCCGACGCCGAAGTGCAATGGGCGGGCACCCTCAAAAGCCTGCGCACAGACAAGGTTGACCTGCTGCAGATCCACAACCTGCGCGACTGGAAGACCCAGCTGCCCTATGCCCGCCAGCTCAAGCAGCAGGGCAAGACCCGCTACGTAGGCATTACGCATTACCTGAACAGCGGCCATGACGAAGTCGCCAGCATCGTGCGCTCCGAACCACTGGACTTCATCCAGATCAACTATTCGGTCAATGCGCCCAACGCAGCAGACGAACTGTTACCGCTGTGCCAGGACAAGGGCGTGGCAGTGCTTATCAACCGGGCGTTCGATGACGGTCGCCTGTTTGCTAAGGTCAAGGGCCAGCCACTGCCTGCCTGGGCTGCAGAAGCGGGGGTGAGCAGCTGGGCACAGATTTTCCTCAAGTTCGCCTTCAGCCACCCCGCGGTGACCACGGTCATCCCGGCAACCGGCCGCCCCGATCGCCAGCTCGACCAGCTCAAGGCCGGCCATGAGCCGTTGTTCACCGCTGCGCAGCAAAAAGCGCTGATCGAACAGTTTGCCTGAGAACATGACCGGCTGGCGCAGACGTCTGGACCACGGGCTGAACATCCAGCCTGGCGAAGGCCCGGCTGTGGTCGGCGGTCTGGCCCTGTTCTACCTGCTGTTCACCGGTTATTTCATGCTGCGGCCGGTGCGCGAGACCATGGGCGTGGCGGGAGGTGTCGACAACCTGCAATGGCTGTTCACCGGCACCTTCATCGCTACGCTGACCTGCCTGCCGCTGTTCGGCTGGCTGGCCTCCCGGGTACGCAGACGGCACATCCTGCCTTGGACCTACGGCTTCTTCACGGCCAACCTGTTGCTGTTTGCCATGTTGTTTGCTCGCCAGCCGGACGACCTGTGGACCGCACGGGCCTTTTACATCTGGCTATCGGTATTCAACCTGCTGACAATCTCACTGGCCTGGAGCGTGCTGACCGATCTGTTTTCCACAGAGCAGAGCAAGCGTCTGTTCGGGCTGCTGGCAGCGGGGGCCAGCCTGGGCGGGCTGAGCGGGCCGATACTGGGTACGCTGCTGGTTGCCCCGCTGGGGCATGCCGGGCTGGTGTTGCTGGCCGCTTTGTTCTTGCTGGGCAGCATCGCCGCCGCCGTCTATCTGCAACGCTGGCGCGATCGCCAACCACTGCCTGTGCAGAACCAACAACCCGCGTCGCGGCCACTGGGCGGTAACCCATTTGCCGGTGCGACGGCTGTACTGCGTTCGCCGTACCTTTTGGGCATCGCCCTGTTCGTGGTGCTGTTGGCCAGTGTCAGTACTTTCTTGTATTTCGAGCAGGCGCGCATCGTCAGCGAAACCTTCACCAACCGTACACGCCAGACGCAAGTGTTCGGCCTGATCGACACAGTGGTCCAAGCCCTGGCCATCCTCACCCAAGTATTCATCACCGGTCGGCTGGCCAAACGCCTGGGGGTAGGGGTGTTGCTGGTGGCAGTGCCGCTGGTGATGGCGGCAGGCTTCGTCTGGCTGGCCCTGGCACCGGCATTTGCGGTGTTCGTGGTGGTGATGGTGGTTCGTCGCGCAGGCGAATACGCCCTGGTCCGGCCGGGGCGGGAGATGCTGTTCACGGTGTTGCCCGCCGAGGACAAATACAAGGCCAAGAACTTCATCGACACCGTGGTTTACCGAGGGGGCGATGCTATGAGTGGGTGGGTCAAACGTGCACTGGATGTGCTGGGCGACCATCCGCAACTGGCCATGATGATTGGGGCAGCCATTGCCCTGGGCTGGGGCCTCACCGGTGGGTGGCTGGGGCGGCGGCAGCGCACGCTGGATGCCCACGGCACCCAACCGGCCGGCGCGCAAAATACACCGCCACCGGTTATTTAACGCCACCGGTCCGAACGCCCGGCAATAAAACGAATCCCTCGCTATCGCCAAACTCCGAACCTATGTACGGCGCTTGCCGTGCTTCCAGAAGTCACATGAGGTTTCAGACCATGGCAAATAAAGACAACAGCCGCACCGGCAGCCAGGGCGGCCAGGGTGGCACCAAGAACCCCGGCAACTTCGCCAACGACCGGCAAAAAGCCTCCGAAGCTGGCCGCAAGGGCGGGCAGTCCTCAGGCTCCGGCATGGCCCACGACCGTGAGTCGGGCCGCAAGGATGCCGATATGCACAAAGACCGCGAGTCGGGCCAGAAAGGCGGCCGCTCGTAAGTGACCAGAGCGCGGTGCCGGACGCTTCGGCACCGCGTTCAGTTAGAAAGAGGACGTCCCATGCGCACCACAGCCATCATCATTGCCTTGAGCAGCCTGACGCTGCTCGGCGGTTGTTTCGATCGTGACCCCGATCACGCGGCGGAGGATGCCGACCACAGCAAACCTTCGCTGCAAATGCAGCAGCCCGATGACAAGCCTGCGCCACAACCTGCACCTGGCCCTGAGCCGATGCCACGCGAAGGCCAGAGCCAATAGTCGACAAAGGAGCGAGGCATGACGGTTCTGACGCGCAGCAACCCCGCCAAGACGCCGGCGCCACCCGCACAGCCGCTGAGCAGCCGCTACCATGCGTTTTTATCCGGTGATTACACCACTGCCCGCCAGTGGCTCGCCGAGCAGTTTGCGACGGCGAACGCCATGGCCGATGACCTGCCGGACACGCCTGATCAGTTGCAGGCATGGAGCGCGCGTCACGCCGCACAGGTTGCAGCCGAACACGCCGCCTACCTGGCCCAGCGCCGTGAAGGCGCGCCTCGACGGTATTTTGCCAACCGCGCCCAAGCATTGTGGTTCCTGCAACAGGTCGCACCGACCAAGGTCGTCGACGGCGCCTGGCTTCATGGGGCCCTGCGCCACTGGCAAGACCCGCGCTACCACGGCTTGATCCGCACCTACCTCGAGGAGCTGGGCGACGGCGATCCGCATTGCAATCATGTGTTGATCTACCAGCGGTTGCTGGGCAGGCTCGGCTGCCTGGAGGGCTTGCCCCTGGAGGACGAGCGCTATTTGCAAGGGGCCGTACAACTGGCGCTGGGCAGCTGTGTGGAATGGTTTCTGCCCGAAATCATTGGGTACAACCTGGGTTATGAGCAACCGCCTCTACATTTGCTGATCACCACCCACGAACTGGCTGAGCTGGGCATCGACGGCCATTATTTCCAGCTCCACGTCACGATCGACAATGCTGCCAGTGGCCATTCCAGCAAGGCCATTCAGGCGGTTCAGCAACTGTGCCCGGCACAGGATGCCGAGGTGTTCTACCGCCGAGTCAGGCACGGCTACCGCCTGAATGATCTAGGCACTGACACGCCGACGCTGATCAGCACCTTCGACCTTGAAGCCCAATTACTGGCTGCGTTGGAGCGCAAGCGCGTGTTCGGGCAGTTCATGCACGCTGACCGTTGCCGACTGCAGCAGCGCACGGTCAACCAATGGCTTAGTGAACCCTCGGCGCTACCGGGATTCTTGCAAGCGCTGGTGGCGCAGGGCTGGATCAAACGCGGGCAGAACCCAGCCGACAGCCGCTGGTGGTCGCTGATCGATGGCCCGGGCGCGCCGATGTTCGGGGTGTTCAATGCCTACGAAAAGCAGTTGTGGCACGACTGGATTGCCGGCGACTGGCAAAGCGCGGTGCGCCGTGTGCCGCCGGGCAGTTGGGAAGCTGCCTTGCACCAGCAGCCCAATGGCGAACAACGCCACGAAGTGATTGATATCGAGACCTTGGTCGAGCGCATGGCAGGCAACCAGCACGCCTTGCCGCAGGGGCTTGCCGCCACTCGGGCGTACCTGCGTGCTACAGGCCTTGGCGAGGAGGGACCGCACTGATGACGCTTGACCCGCAACAAATCCGGGCCGACGAAGCCCTGCTTCAACTCGGCCGGCGCCTGCGCGCTGACGGTTACCGGTTCACCTGCGTAACGCCTGCCACCCATGCCTACAACAATGCCCGCGCCGGCGCAGAGCGGGCCGCCAACCTGCGCGACGTGTTTGGTTGGAGCCGCCCATTCCCAGCCTCATTGATCAGTGCCGACGAGCTGGACCAGCTCAGCACCGCGCACGTGCTGTACGAGGACGGTGACCTGCTGCGCAGCCGGGTACGTTGGTCCAGCCTGGATGATCTGCTACTGGTGCATTCCGCCTACCCGACCGAGGCGGCTGATGCGGTGTTCTTCGGCCCCGACAGCTATCGCTTCGCCCAGGTCATCCATGACCATTTACAACGCAGCCCGGTACGGGTCGAACACGCGGTGGACATTGGCTGCGGCAGCGGCATCGGTGCCTTGCTGATCGCGCGCGCGGCGCAACATGCCCAGGTCAACGCTGTGGACATCAACCCCCTGGCACTGCGGTACACCGCGATCAATGCGGCGCTGGCGGGGGTGAGCAATGTATCCATTGCCCACAGTGACCTGCTTGCGGGCATCAGTGGCCATTTCGACCTGATCGTGGCCAACCCACCCTACATGCTCGATGACGGCCAGCGTACGTATCGCCACGGTGGCGGGTCTCTGGGCGCCGACCTGTCGTTGCGCATCATCGAGCAGGCGTGCGAGCGTCTGAGCCCTGGCGGGTCACTGCTGCTGTACACCGGCGTGGCGATGGTCGAAGGCCGTGATCCTCTGCTAGAGGCTATTCGCCTGCGCCTGGCGGGGCCTGAATGGGCCTGGGTGTACCGTGAGGTCGACCCGGACGTATTCGGCGAACAATTGCTCCAGCCAGGTTATGAGCATGTCGAGCGCATCGCTGCCGTGGCGCTGACGGTCAACCGCAGTGCGTGACGCGCTAGTGCGCCTTGCTACCACTGCGGGGCTTGCAATCAGTTAGCGTTCACCGACAATGGCAGCGCCCTTAGCAAGCCATTCGGAACGCCCTGCGCCATGATGCTGACCCAGCAATTTCCCGCCATTACCTTGGCCGACACCCTGTTCGTATTTGCCCTTGAGGCGGAAGCCGGCAGCGTATTCGCTGACGTCCATACCGTGTTCACCGGCATCGGCAAAGTCAATGCTGCCATCGCCCTGACCAAGGCGATTGAGCGCCAGCGGCCCAAACTGATCGTCAACCTTGGGTCGGCAGGCAGCCAGCGGTACGGCAAGGGGGAGGTGGTGTGCTGCACGCGCTTCGTGCAACGCGACATGGATGTGACCGCGCTGGGCTTCGCCCGCTACCAGACGCCGCTGTCGGACGTTCCGGTGCTGCTCGAACATGGCCACGCGATAGAGGGGCTGCCACTGGGCACTTGCGGCAGTGGCGACAGCTTTGAGGTCAGCCACGGAGATGCGCCCTACGACATCGTCGACATGGAAGCCTACGTTTTAGCGTTGATCGCCCGTAATGAAGGCATTCCGTTCGTGTGCCTGAAATACATTTCCGATGATGCCGGCAGCGATGCGGCCCAGGACTGGTCCGTGCAGGTGCATCTGGCCGCCGCGGCGTTCAAGCGTGTGCTGTTCAACAGCGAAACCTGATCAGGCATGCCGGCCAAGCCAGTGTCGGCAGCAAAACCGTAGGGCACTTGGGCTAAACCTTCCGCCCGCCGCGCAGTCATTTCAGGTAAGTGCCCGACATTTGCGGGCCGAGGAGGTGGCTGATGACCTTTGTCTGCCTACTGCGTGGCTGCCATTGGCGTGCCATGGTCAAACCCGAAGTGCCCGGGCTGCAGTGCCAGCTTTGCGAGCGTTGTGGCGCGCTGCGCTACTGCCAGCCCGGTCATCCCCTGCAACCCTAGGAGGCACGTCATGGCCAGGGCAATCTGGAAAGGTGCGATCAGTTTCGGCCTGGTGCATATCCCGGTATCACTGAACACGGCGGTGCGCACCGAGCGCGTGGACTTCGACTGGCTGGACAAGCGCAGCATGGAGCCGGTCGGCTACAAACGGATCAATAAGGTAACCGGCAAGGAAATCGACAAGGACAACATCGTCAAGGGCGTGGAGTACGAGAAAGGCCGCTATGTCGTGATCAGCGAAGAAGAGATCCGCAAGGCGCGCCCAGAAGCGACCCAGACGATCGATATCTTTTCGTTCGTGGCTGCCAGCGAAATACCGCTGCAGCAGTTCGATACGCCGTACTACCTGAGCCCGGACCGCCGCGGCGGCAACGTCTACGCCTTGCTGCGCGAAACACTGCAGAGCACTGGCAAGGTGGCGCTTGCCACCGTGGTGTTGCACACACGTCAACACCTGGCATTGCTGCGGCCGCTGGACGATGCGTTGGTGATGATCACGTTGCGCTGGCCGGAGGAGGTACGGGGGCTGGATACGCTGGAGCTGGACAAAAGCGTGACCGACACCAAGCTCGACAAGCGCGAACTGGCCATGGCCAAGCGCCTGGTCGAGGACATGAGCGGTTCGTGGGCTCCGGACGACTACCATGATGCGTTCCGCCAGACCATCATGGACCTGGTGGAAGAGAAGGCCAGCAAAGGCAAGATCAGTGTGGTGGACAAGGGCGAGGGGGGCGAAGCCGAAAAAAGCGCCGATATCATCGACCTTACCGAACTGCTCAAGCGCAGCCTCGGCGGCAAAGCTGCGAAAAAAGCACCTGCCGAAAAGAAACCTGCCAAGCGTACGCGTAAAGCTTCATGAAGGCTTGGGCGGGTTGCCTGCCTTGTTAGCACAGCATCATTCAGATAGAGCGCCATCCACGCGGCGCTCTATCTGAAGAATTCCGAAGAGCGTGGTCCAGCTGATCAACCGCCCAAACGCACCTGCAGCCCTGCCAGAAAATCCCCAAACCCTTCACGCGCCCGGCTGTCCCTTCGGCTGCTGGTCGCAACACTGTGCTTGGCTGTCCAGACGATCTGCGCGCCGCTGGCCTCCAGGTCGCGGACCAGCTGGACGTCCTCGTGCGCCGCCAGCGGTTGAAAGCCGCCCACACGTTCATAAGCGCGGGCACAGACCCCCAGGTTGGCCCCATGAATATGCCGGTGGCCTTCACAGGCCTGATACCCGCTGCGGTAGAGCTTGCGCAGCGCCGCACGCTGCCACGGCTGCCAGTGTTCGATATGTACTGTGCCGCAGACCACCTCGGCAGTGCACGCCAGTTGCCACAGGAGCCAGTGCGAGGGCACTTGGCTATCGGCATCGGTACAGGCCAGCCACTGGGCGCCGCGCTCCAGCATCAGCGCCGCGCCAAGCCGGCGGGCCATGCCGACACTGCCAGCTTCCACCGCCAGCGTGCGTACACCGAAGCGCGCGGCCACCGCCGCACTGGCATCACGGCAACGGTCCAGCACCACCAACACTTCAACCTGATGCCCTGCATGCTCGGCCAAGGCTACCGCCGCTGCCATGGCCTTGAGGCAGCGCCCCAGCCGTCGCGCCTCGTTATGGGCAGGAATGACGACGGCAATCATGAGCATGTCTCGTCCAGGTCGACCACGCTGGGCTCGGCTGACCAGTATTCCAGCAAAAAGTCCGCCTCTTCATGGCGAAACACCGGGTACAACGGTACATGCTTGGCCAACAGCTGGTGCACCTCACGCCCATTCTGGGGGCAGCCTGCGATCGGATGGCGCCAGTGACAGGCCAGCAGGCCACCGTCATAGGTCAGGCTCGCAACCGACTGCTCGATCACCTGCAACCAGTCGGTAGGGTTCAGGTAGTAACCCACTTCGCTTAGTACGATCAGGTCGAAGCTGCCGCCCGGCCAGTCCGCCGGCAAGCGGCCAGCGACGACCGAAGCATTGGGCAACCCCGCCAGGCGCTGACGGGCCAGGGCAACTGCAGTAGGGTCAAGGTCCTGGCACAGCAGCTCGGCACAGCGATCGGCCAGCGCTGCGCTCAGCTCGCCATTGGCACAGGCGGGTTCGAAGACCCGTTGGTAGCACTGGCGCGGCAGGCTGGCCATCAGCAGGTCACGCTTGCGACGTTCGTACCAGCGTGTGCGAAACGCCCAGGGGTCGTCATTGCTGGAATACAGGTCGGCGAAATATTGCGCATCGATACTCATGACAACTCCTTCACAGGAATACCAGTTCGAAGGGTTGCAGCATGCAATCGAGCAGGTCGGCAGGCAGCACCGGCGCCCGCCCTTGGTCGGGCTCCAGCTGGCTGTGATACGCCGCCAAGGCCTGACGCTTGCGCGCAACCCGTGTTTCGTCCAGCTCGATGCGATGTGCCCGTTGCCAGGGTAGGCGCGGGTCGTCAGGCTGTGCCCAATGCCAGGCCCACACAGGCACCTCCACCAGTTGCACCTGGCGCGCCAGGGCAGCCTGCGCTGCCGCCCGGCCAAGCGCTTCGTGGTCGCAGTGGCCGTCGCCGCGCCAGGTAGTCATCAGCACATCATCGGGCTTGAGCAGTTGGTTAAGGTGATTGACCAGGAACGCTTCGTCACGTGACAGCGCCCCGTCCTTGAGGTGCAGGCGCCGCCAGTCCAGCCGGTTGAGGTCCAGGTCCAGCTGCTGCAGGGCGTGCCGGCTTTCAAGTGGCCGTTGACGGCGCAGGCGGTGCTCGGTCCAGGTCGCCGATTCTGGGTGGCTTCCTTCACCATCGGTGACGGAGATCAGCAGCACGTCCTGTTCGCGGCCGTGCAGCCCGGCCAACAGTCCACCGGCCATGAGGATCTCGTCATCGGGGTGGGGCGCCAGCAGTACCAAGCGCCGGCCTGCGGGTAGCAACTGGTCCGGCGTGATCCAGCTCGCCCGCGCCAGGTGTGCAGACTGCTGCCACTCGGCCCACGGCCTGCCTTCACTGGCCTTGATCAGGTTCTCACTCATAGTTGCCAGGCTCCTGCCGGCACCAAGGCCAGCTGTTGGCCAAGTGCGGCCAGGTCACGTTCTGCATGGCTTTGGCGCAGAAAGACCGGGAGGTCGGCGCTCAGCCGTGCAAAGTGGCTACTGCGGCAGAACGGCGTTGCGCCCAGCGCACGCCCCACATGGTGGATCACCTGCTCTACAGCCTGCTCTACCTGGGCACGCACGCGGCGTACCTCGAAGCTGGCGTCGGCGTTGGGCTGGCGGTCTATCCATGTGGCGCATTCGCGCAGTGCCGCACGGGCACCGTACAACGCGGCATCCACTGCCCCCAGGTGTGCCTGGGCGTGGGGATCCGAGTTTGGCTTGCAGCAACGCTCACGCAGGTAATCGGCCAGCGCCTGCGCTGCGCCGTACCAGCAGGCAGCGATCCCCGCACCGCCGTGCCAGAAACCGGGGCGCGACAGGTACTGCCCGGGTTGGCCTACGGCGGTCCCGGGCGCATCCTCGAAGGTGATTTCAATGCTGGCGGTCGTCGCCATGCCCACCGCTTGCCAATGATCGACCTGCACCCCCTGGCTGGGATGGGCCAGTTCGATCGCTACCAACTGCGGCTGGTCGTCATCCTCGGCCCAGGCCGTGATCAGCGCGCGGTCGATCTGCAAGGCACCTGAGCACCAGGCCTTGCTGCCGGCAAGGCGCACCTGGTCGCCATCACGACCGATGATCCGAGCCCGCGCATCAGGGGGCTCGGCGGCCCACACGCCCCATATTGCGTTGCCCGCCAGGTGTGCGGCGCCGCATTCGGCAAGGATCGCCAGTGCGTCGGTATGGCCTTCGTACACTTTGGCCAGCGCCAGGTCGCAACCGGCAATACGCGCCAGCGTCTGCCAGCGCTGCAAGGTATGCCCTTGGCCCGGCAGCGGCAGTTGGTCGAGATGGTCCGCCTTCAGCGCCTGCATCAGTTGCGACAGCTTGTTGTCCAGGTTCAAAGGCTGCGCGCGTTCGCTGAACGTACGCAGCAGGCTATCGAGGGTGTTCAGGTCAACATCCTGAGTGATGCTCATGTCATCCCCATCTGTTTGCGCATGCGCGCTGTGATCGACTGTCGGGTCTTGCCCATGTCCGCCCAAGGGTCATCGACCTCGGCCAAGCGTTCGTGCAGGTTGCCGATATGCCACTGGTTGGCGCCTTTGAGCTGGGCAAGTTCCTCGCGCCAGATCGGCACAGACACCGGTAAGCCTTCCCGGGCCCGCAGGGAGTAGGCGCAGGCTGTGGTGGCGCCTTTACCGTTGCGCAGGTAATCGATGAAGATCCGCCCGACCCGGTTCTTCGGCCCGGACACTGCGCTCAGCCGGTCGGGGAACAGCTTGGCCAGGTAACTGACGATGGCATGGCTGAAGTCTTTCACCTCGTCCCAGCCCGCACGGCGGGTCAACGGCACTACAAGGTGCATGCCTTTGCCGCCGCTGGTCTTGAGGAACACCTTCAGGCCCAGTTCGTCGAGCAGGGTGAGGGCCAGCTGAGTGGCTTCGATCATGGCCTTCCAGGGCAGTGCCGGGTCCGGGTCGAGGTCGAGCACGAAGCGGTCGGGCTTGTCGAAGTCCTTATCGGTGGCATTCCAGGTGTGCAACTCGAGCATGTTCATCTGCACGGCACCCAGTAGCGTGTCAGCGCGGTTGATGACCATCGCCGCCTGGCCGGCCTCGGCTTTGTCGTAGCTGAGCACATTGGCGATATGCAGCTGGTCGGCGTTTTTCTGGAAGAACAGTTCGCCGTTGAGGCCCTCCGGCGCCCGTACCAGCGCGACCGGCCTGCCCTTGAGCTGCGGCAGGATCCACTGGCTGACGCCGGCATAGTATTCGGCAATCTGGCGCTTGGTTGCGCCAATGCTGGCGTCGATGATCCGGTCCGGATGCGTCAGGCGCAGGTCGCCCAGGTCTTCTGGCGCTTTGCTACGCCTGGTTTTGGGCAGGGTCTTGGCTGGCATGGCGCGCTCCAGGTCGATGGCGCTGGCAGGTTTGTCGTCGCGCAGCCCGTGGAAAACCGAATGGCGTACTACGCCGTCGCGTGTCATTTGCGCGTACGCGACCTCGGCCATCAGTTCTGGCTGGAGCCAGTGAACACCCCGAGCTTCCGCCCCGGTGGGTGGCCGGGGCAGGGCTGGCTTGCGGATCTCCAAAGGCTTGAGGCGAGCATGAATACTTTCAAGCGTGGTAGCGCTGAAGCCGGTACCGACTTTTCCGGCATAACGGAGCTCGCCGCTGTCTGGGTCATGAAGGGCGAGCAACAGGGCACCGAAGCCACTGCGGCTCCCCTTCGGATCCGTGAACCCAACGATGACGAACTCCTGGCGCTGCTTGCACTTGAGCTTGATCCAGTCCGCGCTGCGCCGCCCTGTGTAGGGGCTGCCGGCGCGCTTGCCGATCAACCCTTCGAGTTCAAGGCGGCAGGCGCTGTCGAGGAGCGACTCGACCGGCTGCTCGAAGTCGGCGGAAAATTGCAGAACATCGGACTGATCATGCTCAAGCAGTTCGCTCAAAGCTTTGCGCCGGTCTTCCAGAGGCAACGCGCGCAGGTCCTGGCCACCCAGGAAGGGCAGGTCGAACAGGTAGTAGACGATCTGCTCGTCGCGCTCGGTATCGAAGGCATTCTGCAATGCCTGGAAGTCGGCCACGCCGTTCTCGCCGTTGACCACCATCTCGCCGTCCAGCCAAGCGCTGTCCAGGCCCAAAGCACGCAGCGCAGCCACCTGCCGGGGCATTTTGTGGCTCCAGTCGTGGCCGTTACGGGTGAACAGGCGCACGTCTTCGCCATCGATACGGGCGAGCACACGATAGCCGTCGAACTTGACCTCATAGCGCCAGTCGCCAGCGGGAGGTGAGTCGACCAGGGTCGCCAGCTGCGGTTGCAGTTGCCCGGGCAAGGCTGTTTTCTTGCCAGCGCCGCTTGATTTGCGCTTGGGCACCTTGGCAGGTTTGGCGCTGGGACTTTGCCGCGGCACGAGCGTACGATCGCTGATCACGCTGTCAGGCTGCGCCTCGACGATGCTGTAGTCGGCCTCGCTGCGTGCCTGTGCATCGGCGGACTTGACCAGCATCCACTGCTCTTTCTTGCCTGAAAGACGGGTGCGGAACAGGTTCCACACGCCATTGAGCTTTTCACCCTTCAAGCGAAAGCGCAGCTTGCCCTTGCTGTAGGCTTGGTCCGCGTCGCCTTCTGGCTCCCAAATGCCACGGTCCCAGACGATCACATCGCCGGCGCCATAGTGCCCCTGGGGGATATTGCCTTCGAAATCGGCGTAATCGAGCGGGTGATCCTCTACATGCACCGCCAGGCGCCGCACCTTGGGGTCCAGGGAGGGCCCTTTGGGGATGGCCCAGCTTTTCAGCGTACCGTTCAGTTCGAGCCGGAAGTCGTAGTGCAGGTGGCTGGCGTCGTGCTTCTGAATGCAGAACTGCAGGGCATGGTTACGTTTCGCACGGCCGCGCTTGCCACTGGGTTCGGGCGAGGCATTGAAGTCGCGCTTGCGCTCATATTCCTGCAGGGGCTTGGCCTTCATCTAAGGCTCCCAGGGGTGGCTGTCTCTCATTTGGGAGGCAGCGGGCAGGGCGGGAGTTCAAAAAATCGATTGCCCGCGGGCGGGCAAAAAACTCTGAATTTTCCAGGCCCACTCACAGTCGACCGAACACACCTGTGATGGAGAGCCCAAATGAGCCGACCCGATGATCGTCAGCCTTACACCCCCAGCGAAATCGATGACACCGAGGACCGCATGGGCAGCGTGCACGAGCTGGACTTCAGTGACCGCCCGGAGGGGCGTATAGGGGATCAACGCCCAGCCGCTGAAGTGGCGAAGGACTTCCCGGCGCGTCGCGTCGCAGAAAGCGGCATGACCGGCGGTGAGACACTGACCGACAGCGTGCATGAAGACAACGTCACCGACGACGACCTGAGCCCTGGCACCCTGCTGGATGAGACCGGCGCGCGCGACCCCTACGAGCCTGGTGATGACGAAGGCCCGGCGGATCAGAGCCTGCGTGAAGTCGATGAGCAGGAGATCGGAGGTGGCATTGGCTTGGACGAAGCCGAGCTGGCACGGTCGGCGCCGCTGGACGGCGAACCCTGGACTGATGAAGTGGTTGATAACGAGCCGAGGAAATGATGATGAATGAGCGACGATGCGCCTGTGCGAACTGTTCGTGCACGGTGGACGAGAATGCCCGCATGCAGAATGACAAGGCCTATTGCTGTGAGGCCTGTGCATCCGGGCACCGCAATGGTGAGCCGTGCCGCATGAGTGATTGCAAGTGCGGTGAAGCGGCCCAGCCCAATGAGAACAAGGTTGACAATGCCTTGGATGAAACTTTCCCGGCTAGCGACCCGATTTCCCCGTGACCGCTTGAATAGCTCGACCTCTGCTGCAGCACACGCTCCAGGAGCTTGCCATACTGGCTTCTGGGGCGCGGCTGTGCCTGGCGTTCAGTGGGTCTGCCAGATACCGTTATTACGCTCGCAATCGGCACGGGCCTGCCCAAGGCTTGGGGTGTCGTAGTAGTACGTCATCACCCGGGCTTCCTTGGGCAGCGCCGGGCTTGTGGAGGGCTCGTCACGCCCTGCCGATTTCGGGTTGGCGAGGGTTTCCTGGGTCAACGGTGCGATGCAGCTACCCACACTGCCATCGGCGCAGCGCGGCACCTTGCGCTTCTCGGTGCTGAGCATCGCTTTACTTTCATTGCTGCACGACCAATTGATCGCTTCAGCCGGCATGTCGCTGAAGCTGTAGCAGGTCCGTCCCTCAACGGCCTTGACCGCTTCGCTGGAGGACCGCGTGATCACTTCGCACGCTTCAGCCAGCACCTCTGTGCTGGCCAGGCCGCCCAGCACCACCACCAGCAGGGATAAACGCATTTGCCACCTCCCGGGCTCAGGGCCCGTGGTCAAGTCTTGCGTAGGGTCGCTTCACCGCGTTGGCGCATGGCGCGGGCGCGTTTTTCCAGTACCAGGTAGGTAATCACCGCCAGCAGCAGCGGGATCAGGTAGTAGAGGGTACGGTAGCCCAGCAATGCTGCCACCAGGCTGCCCTGGCCCAGTTGGCCGTGCAGCAGCGCCAGGAACACGGCTTCGAGCACACCCAGCCCGGCGGGTATATGGGCGACAACGCCAGCCACGCAGCTGATCAACAAGATGCCGAGTATCGAGGGATAGAACAGGTCACCGGGCAGCAGCCAGTAAATCAGTGCGGCCATCAATGCCCAGTTGCTGGCACCCAGCGCCACCTGGCACAGCGCCAGGCGCATCGAGGGCAGGGTGATTTCATGGTCGCGCACACGCCAGGTACGACGCTTGGCAAAACCGCAAGCCAATAGATAGGCCAGCGCCACAGCCAGCAGCAGAAAACCGATCAACTGCAGCCCGGTCACACCCACCGCCCAGCTTTCCGGCAACTTGACCAGGCGCAAGGCGAACACCGTACCGGCCAACAGCATGTAGCCCATCCAGTTGGTCAGCAGCCCCAGGGTCAGGATTTTGGTGATGGTGCCGGTGTCCAGGCCCAACCGCCCATATAGCCGATAACGCAAGGCAACGCCGCCGACCCAGGTCGTGAAGTTGAGGTTGAAGGCATAGCAGACGAAGGCCACCGGCAGCACCTGCCGCGCCGGCAGGTGGTGGCCGGTATAGGCGCGTGCCAGCAGGTCGTAGCTGGCGAATGTGAGGTAACTGCACACCGCCAGACCCAAGCCGATAATCAAGGTGCTTGGCTTGTAGTCGACCAGTGACTGGCGAACCTCGTTCCAGTCAAGGTTGCGCGCCAGCATGTACAGCAGCGCCGGAATCAGCACGATGAACAACAGGGTCAGCAGGCGCTTGCCCCAGATATGCCAGTCTTTGTGCTTCATCAGGTATTGCCCTCGTGCAGGTCGCCCTGGGCCTGAACTTCAGGCTGGACAGATTTCAGGCGTTGCCGGTGCGCCGGGAACCAGCCGGCAATGCGCGGGAAGTAGCGGGTGAGGTGGAAGCCGATGAAGATCAGCGGCGCCCGCCACCAGTAGCCACGGATCATGCGCTCCAGCGTCACCGCCTTGCAGTGGTCGCTGGCGAGCGAGGTCAGGTGTTGGTAAAGGTGCTGGTTGAATGCCCGATCACGTATCAGCAGGTTGGCTTCGAGGTTGAACGAAAGGCTCAACGGATCAAGGTTGCTGGAGCCTACCGTCGACCATTCATCGTCCACCAACGCGACTTTGCCGTGGAGGGGGCGCTGGCAGTACTCGTGTATGCGTACGCCGTCACGCAGCAGGTAGTTGTACAGCAGCCGCGACAGCGCGCGGACCCAGCGCATGTCCGGCTGGCCCTGAAGGATCAGAGTGACCTGTACACCGCGGCGCGCCGCATTGCGCAATTCACGCAACAGGCGGTAACCGGGAAAGAAGTAGGCATTGGCAACCACGATGCGTTGACGTGCCGCGCGCACGGCTTGCAGGTAGCAGGCCTCGATATCGCTGCGGTGGCGCGTGTTGTCCCGTTCGACCAGCACAGCGCTGATTTGGCCAGCGGGCTGGGTAAGCGGGCGCACCTGGCTACGCGGTTCAAGCACCGGGGCCATCAGCTGGCGGCTGGAGGCGTGCAGCTGCGCCACCACCGGCCCGCGCACTTGCACCGCATAATCCTGCTTGGCCATCGGCCCATAATCGCCAAGGTGATCGGCGCTGTAGTTGATCCCGCCAATGAACGCCAGCTCGCCATCGATAACGACGATCTTGCGGTGCAGGCGCCGGAACAAGTTGGTCCGCATGCCGGCCACCCGCGGTTGCGGGTCGAATGCGTGAAACCGCACACCTGCTTCTGTCATGGCCGCAATGAACGCATCCGGCAGGTCGGCTGTGCCGTAACCGTCCACCGCCAGCTCCACCCGTACGCCGCGGCGCGCCGCCTCGATCAGCACCCGCTGCAGCTGTTGGCCGACCTTGTCGTCGAAGATGATGAACGTTTCCAGCAGAATCTCTTCGCGCGCCTGGGCCATCGCCTCGAACACACGCGGGTAATAGCCTTCCCCATTGATCAACAGCTCGACGCTGTTGCCGTCTACCCAAGGTTTGTTCACAGATCGATCTCCGCAGCCAACGGTGCATGGTCAGACAAGTGTGACCAGGGATAATGAGACAGCACTTGCGCCTTGCTTGGTTTGGCATTGCGCAAGTAGATACGGTCCAGCCGCAGCAGCGGCAAGCGCGCCGGAAAGCTGCGGGCAGGGCTACCGAAGTGCTCTCCGAACGCTTCCACGAGGCGTTGCGAGAGCACGGCATCGGCCTTGAGGCGCCAGTCGTTGAAGTCCCCGGCGACAATCACAGGTGCGTCGGCAGGCAAGCTGTCGAGCAAGTCGAGCAGCAGGCTGACCTGGCGCTGGCGGTGGGCTTCACGCAACCCCAGATGCACGCACACGGCATGAACCGAATCGTGGCCTGGCACGTCCAGGCGGCAGTGCAGCAGGCCGCGCTGTTCGTTGCCATGGATCGATACATCGAGGTTGTGGTGCTCGGCGATTGGGAATTTGGACAGCAGCGCGTTGCCATGGTCACCATGCGGGTAAACGGCGTTGCGGCCGTAGGCGAACTGCGGCCACATGCTGTCTGCGAGAAATTCGTACTGCGGGGTGTCGGGCCACTCGGCATGGCGCAGAGCATGGTGCTCATGGCTGCCGTGGACTTCCTGCAGGAACACAAGATCGGCATCGGTGGCGCGCACCGCCTCGCGCAATTCAGGCAGGATGAAGCGCCGGTTCAGCGCCGTGAAGCCTTTGTGCACGTTGATCGTCAGTACATTGAGACGATGCACCGTGGTGATCCGGTCGATGACGCTGGTAGGTGTAGGCAATGTCTTGTTCACAGTTCCACCTGCGGTGTGACACCCGGTTCTGTCACCAAGTGGCCATTGAGATCCATCTTGTCCAGAAGACGGCGTGCATCGTAAGGGGCATGTACCTTCTGGTCGTTGTCGAAGTAGCAGTAGACATCCCGTGAAGCACGCCGGGGTGGCGGCTGATCGACGATCAGGTGGGCATCGTCCGGCTGCTCGCCGCGGCTCCAGCATTCGATACGCTGCTTCCAACGGCGCAAGGCGCGGGCGGTGTAGCCGCTGCTGTATAGCTCGACATCGCCATGCAGGCGCAGGTACACGAAGTCGGCGGTCAGGTCTTCGACATAGGGCCACTTGCCCGCGCTGTCGGCGACTACGAGCGCCACCCGGTACTTGCGCAGCAACTGCACGAACGTCTGGCACAGAAAGCTCTCATTTCGAATTTCCACCGCGTGACGCAAGCGGGTATTGCCGTCGATGGCGCTGCCGCCACTGTGCTGTAAACGTTCTGCACCGTTACGGGCGAAGGCGTTCGCCGCCTGGTGGTCGTGAGGCAACAGCGCCAGGAAACGCTCGAAGCGGTCCGCGTCGAATTTCATGTTCGGGGGGAACTGCCACAAAATCGGCCCAAGCTTTTCGCCCAGCGAGAGAAGGCCAGATGCAAAGAAGTTGGCCATGGGCTGTTCGATGTCCTTCAGGCGCCGCCCGTGGGTGATATAGCGGGGCCCTTTGACTGAAAAGACGAAGTCGTCCGGCGTATCATCCCGCCAGCGCTCATAACGTTCCGGGGTCTGCAGGCTATAGAACGATCCGTTGATCTCTATGCTGTTAACGGCGCGCGAGGCAAAAGCCAATTCATCATCCTGCCGCAGGCCATTGGGGTAGAAGTCCTTGCGCCAGGGGCCATAGCGCCATCCGGATATGCCGATGCGGATCTCGCTCACACTGTGGTCCTCATTGCTGTCCCATTATTAGCGACACGCAGCGACCTCAAACGGTTCAGGATGGTTGACCAGTGGCGATCTGGCCCGCGCCAGGGAACTTTGCACCCGCTCACGTTTCCACCGCAAACCAGGCCTGAATAACACCTTGCGCTGGCGCAAAGGGAGGCCTGTTCACCCTACGGGAATGACCCCCACATTGGAGGTAAGCATGGCCCGACACATCATTCACTTCACCGGCCCGATCAACTCGTCCACCTGTGGCAACCTGATCAGCACCTGCTCCAAAGTGATGCACCAGGGGGGCGATGTGCTTCAGTTGAACATCGCTACGATGGGCGGCGAATGCAGCTATGGGTTTACCTTGTACAACTTCCTGCGCGCCCTGCCGGTACCCGTGCACACGCACAATCTCGGCACCGTGGAATCGATGGGCAACATCCTGTTTCTGGCGGGCGAGCGCCGCACCGCCTGTGCGATGAGCAAGTTCCTGTTTCACCCGTTTCACTGGACATTACACGGTGCGGTCGACCATGCGCGTATGGCCGAATATGCGATGAGCCTGGATTACGATTTGCGGCTATATGCCCAGATCGTTGCCGAAAGAACCGCAGGCAGTGCCGAAACGCTGGACGTTCAGCGCTACCTGATGGCTTACCCGCGGATACTGGACCCTCAGGAGGCACTCGATAGCGGCCTGATTCATGCCGTCGATGAAATGCCGATCGATTCGCAGGTGACCCAGTGGAGTGTGCATGCCTGACACCCGGAGGACGGGCAAATAGGCTGGTACGCAAACATTTTCCCGGACGGTGTTTCGTGCCACCGGTCAGCTGTCCACGATCGAATTGAGCATTCCTGTGCGTCGGCGGTTCGGAAAAAGGGCATGGCAGAGATTCATGCGTCCCACCATCCCATCGCAAGGAGAAACGGCATGGCTCGTGATCAAGAGCGCACTGGACAACGTGGCGGCACCAAGGAAACCAACCCGGGCAACTTTGCCAATGACCGTGAACGGGCTTCCCGTGCAGGCCAGAAGGGCGGGCAGGCGTCGGGTGGCAACTTTGCCAATGATAGAGAGCGCGCCTCGCAAGCTGGCCGCAAGGGCGGGCAGAACAGCCATGGCGGGGGGCGCCAGCCGAATTGAAGGGTCGCCGTCGTCGAGGCCTGTCGGTACTCCCAGCGGCCTCGGCCTCACACCCGCGCAGGGATACTCAAGCATCCGCGCATCGGCCTAGGCTTCGATGACCAGCGGGGCGCTGCCGCAAGGGAATCCTGCTACTTGGCGATGCACCTAACCCGCTGCTTTGCGAGATGGGGCAGGTAGAAATTGTTGGACAATTATTTTGAATCTTTCGCGATGGGCATCACTCAATGAATGAGTCATCCATGGAGAAGAGGAGGGCCCCGTGATGCCTAATCCCCAGCTGTATATCATTGACTACCAACTGCATGGCCAGCCACGCAGTTTCATCATCCGCATGGAGCGGATGGATAACACCGAAGCCTGGCATTGGGCCAGTTGTGATGCGGGTATTGGCATCATTCCTAAGTTCGGCCGCGAAAAAATCAAGAAAGTCAGTAAACCCATGGCTGAACGCTATGGCATTACCGCAGTGAGTTGGCGGCTGTCTGGGGGTAAACCCAACCAGCCGGTCAGTGACTCTGCAATTAGCAGTTGAGGGAAATGGAGCGGGTTCTCGCCCGCTCCCTAGCGTCAGGCGCCTGATTCGGGGTCGCTTGCTGGTACGCCTGGATGCTGCTCTTCATCGTCGGTGACATTCGGGTCAGCATCTGGGTCGTCCACGCGGTCGCCAGACTGGCCCGGATCCAGTTCAGGCCAGTCATCTTGGGCATTACCGCCGCCCGCTTTCATTAGTGGGTTCATCTCGGTTCTCCTTGGCGTCAGATGCAGTTTGGAGTGCGATCGAGCGACAGATGATCAGCCGGCGTAATGGGAAAACCGACAGATGGATCACGACCGCAGCACGGTTTTTATCGGCCGACTTTGCCAGCATTACCAGGTGGGGCAGGGTGTCATTAATTGATGGTCGAGATGATTGCCAGGCAACGCTGAACGATCGGGCTGATGTCACTGGCGCGACGACTGAGGATAATTGGAGAGACGGCTTCGCTTTCTTCCAGCCCTGCGTAGGTCAAGTCGGCGCGGTGCTGCTGCTGGACCGAGGCGGGGACAAGGGTAATGCCAAGCCCTGCCGCCACCAAACCCAGGGCGGTCTGCAACTCGTTAGCCCATTGGGATACCTGGATGCCCATGCCATGGTTGGCAAATAGCGCCACTACATGGTCGGCGTAACTGGGCCGAGGGTTGGCTGGGTAGAGTACGAAGCGTTCCTTCGACAGACGCTCCAGCGTTATCGGTTGGCCTATCAAGTGGTGCCCAACGGGTAACACCGCGACCAGTGGGTCTTCACGCAACACCTCCTGATGGATAGCCGGGTCGTCGAAATGAATCCGGCCAAACCCTATATCGATGCGGCCGCTCTTGAGCGCCTCGATCTGCTGCAACGTAGTCATCTCTTGCAGCCCCAGTTCCAGGTCTGCATCGCGCCGAAGTTCTCGAATCAGTTCCGGCAGCACGGCATACAGGGTTGACGGGGCGAATCCTATGCCCAGCCATTGGCGTTGACCTTGGCCTATGCGCCGGGTGTTTTCACACAGTTGCTCAAGCTGCTTGAGCAAGGTGCCGCTCTGCTCATAAAAAAAGCGGCCGGCTTCGGTCAACTGCAACGGTCGACTGCGCTCCAGCAATGCGGTGCCCAAATGCTCTTCCAATTGTTGAATCTGCCGACTCAGGGGCGGCTGGGCGATATGCAGGCGCTCTGCTGCGCGGGTGAAATTCAGGGTCTGCGCAACGGCCTGGAAATAACGAATATGCCTGAGCTCCACAATACCTCCCAGGTATGGTGAGAGATGGAAACAATATTGGACTCAACGAATGTCCTGGCTCGATCCTAAGGTACACGAAACAAGATCCTATGGGTATTGAAGCCTTGTTGGCGATCCTTACCTCTACCTTGCGAGATGGAACCTGAAATGACAGCAGCCCGGATCGAGCGCCTTGAGACGATCATTGTCGACCTGCCGACCATTCGGCCACACAAATTGGCGATGCACACCATGCGCGGCCAAACCTTGGTCATTCTTCGCTTGCTGTGCAGCGATGGCATCGAGGGTATCGGGGAGGCCACCACCATTGGTGGGCTCGCCTATGGCAACGAAAGCCCGGAAAGCATCAAAAGCAACCTGGACAGCTACTTCGCGCCTTTGCTGATCGGCCAGGACGCGGAGAACATCAACGCGGCAATGCAGCGCCTGGACAAAGCCATCAAGGGCAACACATTCGCCCGTTCTGCAGTGGAAACGGCGTTGCTCGATGCCCAAGGCAAGCGCCTGGGGCTACCGGTCAGCGAGTTGCTGGGCGGCCGGGTGCGTGACGCGCTGGAAGTGGCCTGGACCCTGGCCAGTGGTGACACCGGCAAGGACATCGACGAAGCCGAGCGTATGCTCGAGCAACGTCGCCACCGCATCTTCAAACTCAAAATTGGTGCCAACGCCCTGGAGCATGACCTTGCCCATGTGGTGGCCATCAAGAAAGCCTTGGGCGACCGCGCCAGCGTCCGTGTCGACGTCAACCAATACTGGAGCGAGTCGCAGGCCATCAAGGGCTGCCAGGTGCTGGGTGAAAACGGTATCGACTTGATCGAACAGCCGATTTCGCGGATCAACCGGGGAGGGCAGGTGCGCCTGAATCAGCGCAGCCCTGCGCCCATCATGGCGGACGAATCTATCGAAAGTGTCGAGGACGCTTTCAGCCTGGCGGCCGATGGTGCTGCCAGCATCTTCGCGCTGAAGATCGCCAAGAATGGCGGCCCTCGCGCGGTGCTGCGCACGGCCCAGATCGCCCAGGCAGCCGGCATTGCGCTGTATGGCGGGACCATGCTGGAAGGGGCTGTGGGCACCCTGGCATCGGCACACGCGTTCATCACCCTGGATCAGCTGCAATGGCACACGGAGCTTTTCGGCCCGCTGCTGCTCACCGAAGAAATCGTGACCCAAGCGCCGGTGTACCGCGACTTCCAGCTACACGTTCCTGCCACGCCGGGCCTGGGGCTGACGCTCGATGAAGAGCGCCTGGCCAGATTCCGCCGTACTTGAAACCTTTATAGGAGATTGGGCAAATGCTGTTTCACGTAAAGATGACTGTAAAGCTGCCAGTGGACATGGACCCGCAAGTGGCCGCCCGCTTGAAAGCTGATGAAAAGGAACTAGCCCAGCGCCTGCAGCGTGAGGGGAAATGGCGTCATCTGTGGCGCATCGCCGGCCACTACGCCAATTTCAGTGTGTTCGATGTGGACAGTGTCGAAGCGCTGCACGACACCCTCATGCAACTGCCTTTGTTCCCCTACATGGACATCGAAATGACCGGCCTGTGCCGCCATCCTTCGTCGATTCATGAAGATGATCGCTAAGCGTCGCCACGCTCGCTGTTGTGAATCATAAGAACAAGATGAGGATCCCATCATGACTGTCAAAATTTCCCAAACCGCCGACCTGCAGGCGTTCTTCAAACAAGCTGCCGGGTTGGATAACGATCAGGGTAGCCCTCGGGTCAAGCAGATCCTGCTGCGCATCCTGCAGGACAGCGCACGCCTGATCGAAGACCTCGAGATCACCGATGACGAATTCTGGCGCGCCATCGATTACCTCAACCGCCTGGGTGGCCGTGGAGAGGCCGCGCTGCTGATCGCCGGCTTGGGCCTCGAGCATTTCCTGGACTTGCTCAACGACGCCCGGGACGCACAGGTCGGCCACACCGGCGGCACCCCGCGTACCATCGAGGGGCCGTTGTACGTCGCCGGCGCCCCGCTGTGCGAGGGCGAGGCACGCATGGATGATGGTTCGGAGGACGGCGTTGCCACCACGTTGTTCATCGAGGGCCAGGTCATCGACCTGCAAGGCAAGCCGATTGCCGGGGCAATCGTTGACCTCTGGCAAGCCAATACCAAAGGTAACTACTCGTACTTCGACAAGTCGCAGTCGGCGTTCAATCTTCGCCGCCGCATCGTGACCGATGCCGAAGGCCGTTACCGTGCCCGCAGTATCGTGCCCTCGGGGTATGGGTGTGACCCGCAGGGGCCGACTCAGGAGTGCCTTGACTTGCTCGGGCGTCATGGGCAGCGACCCGCGCACATCCACTACTTCATCTCGGCACCGGGGTACCGCCATCTGACGACGCAAATCAACCTGTCAGGGGATAAGTACCTGTGGGATGACTTTGCCTATGCCACACGCGAAGGGCTCGTCGGCGAAGTGAAGTTCATCGAAGACGCTGGCTTGGCGGCCAAACGAGGCGTGGAAGGGCGTTTTGCCGAATTGTGCTTTGACTTCCAACTGCAGCCTGCGGTTGAGACGGGTGAAGAACAACGGAGCTTGAGGCCGCGGGCGCTGCAGGTTTGAAGCAGAGCGGGGTGTCGGTCTTTGGCCGAAGATCCAGGTTTGGTAATTGCCCAAAGGGATTCGATTGTGAGTTGAAGTTGATAGCCGGGCAGGGGGCGTTGGCGCTCCCCGAGAGGCTTACGAGTCGTTTGACATAGAGGGGGAAATCGCCTTGATCTAAGTAATTTTAATCAAGGCGGTACCACCGTTAGCATGTAGCTAGGGCTGGTAGATCATGGTCAACCTAATATAACTAAACTAAATGAATATTTAGTGTAGTTATTCCTTGAATTTATATCATAAGGGCAGGGTAGCTGATCTGCTGAGCTAGGGGTAGCTCATGTTTGATCGCTAACGCTTACGTTTTCACGATAGCGTTCAAAAGTGAGCCGGGTAGCTCATTTGGTGGGCTACCTTCGGCGGCGGTCACCATTAAGAAGCGCATTCAATGACTCACTTTCCAGGCTGGACGCTTGAAAGCGCCCATAAATAGGTCAAGCACTGAGCTTGTGGACGTCCGAAACGTCCTGATGTGGCTATGGTAACTGCAGCGATCGGTATGGAAATCCTGCTGAAAAGCTTTATTTCCGTGCCTGATCAGCACCGAGTTACGTCCGGCGAAACCCAGAAGCTCGACGTGTTAGCACTCAAAGCGGCTCACCAGCACCTGCAGTCAATCGGCAACAATCCACCCAAACAAGACGTGACACTCACGACTTGTTGACGTTTTTTATGTCATGCCCGCAGCGATTTGCAAGACCTTGGCCCTGGATAGCAAGTAAGGTTCGTTCGAACGTTATTGGGATGTGTCACCAACAGCCGGTATCGGTGCGAGTGGACTAGCTGAAAGTTTCCAATCCGGCGCTGATGAGGTTGCTGCGGTGGACGTCGGCGAACGTGGTTGGCGATTGCAAGCAACGAGGCTCGCAGGATCAATTTGTGGTGAATTACATCGCTGAGGTCCAGGCCCGAACTGCACCGCGTGTGATGAAGGCCAGCGCCTGGCTCCAAATCTGCCCACCCACGGCCCCGGTAGCTTCATATGATGATGCGCATAATGCATATTATGTTAAATAGTGATTGCCCATGCCTATCCGGCGGTTCTGTCTAATCCCACATACCTCCGGTCAAATCCCCACAAACCCCCGTTTCCCAGAAATTCAAAAGCTTGGGTTCCATTCATAATCCTATCTCTGCGCATGGCCCTTCACTAACCTCCGGTTGACCCCACCCGACCCTCAACCCCATTCGAACATGACATCCACCATGGCAATGCTGCAGCTTCCTGCTACAGGTTAAAGGAGCCATCACTCATTCTAGCCCCCTGGTTCTGTCATGACTCGGCCGTTCATCCCATTCCCGATTTTCCCTCCCTATGTAGTGGTCAACTCATCCCGGACACGGTTTTGAGTTTTTCTTCAGCTTTCGCCGGAGCCAGTCCATCGTTGAAGTGATGGGGTCGGATCCAGTTGTAGTGGCCCATCAGGTACTGGCTAATGTCTC
>NZ_JAETZZ010000019.1 GCF_022627325.1 Pseudomonas putida | reverse complement strand
ACCCAGGCGTTGGTAATTCTGGCCAGGAAGCTCGCACGAGTGGCATTCGCCCTGATGAGAAATCAGGACGAATACGTTACCAAAGGCGGGAAAATGGCTTGCTGAGAACCATAGAATCTCCCACAGGTACAGCCAAATGCCCCCTGCGGGAACAACTGTCTTGCCCAACTTTTAAAAGCTGGCGCAATCCCTGTGGGAGCCGGCTTGCCGGCGATGGGCCGCAAGGCGGCCCCAAAACCTTGGCTTACTTGCGGTCTTTCAGCTCAACGATGTCACGCTGCTGCTCGCCGGTGTACAACTGGCGCGGGCGGCCAATCTTGTACGGGCTGGAGAGCATTTCTTTCCAGTGCGAGATCCAGCCCACGGTACGTGCCAGGGCGAAGATCACGGTGAACATGCTGGTTGGAATGCCGATCGCCTTCAGGATGATGCCCGAGTAGAAGTCCACGTTCGGGTACAGCGAGCGCTCGATGAAGTACGGATCGGTCAGGGCGATCTCTTCCAGGCGCATCGCCAATTCCAGCTGCGGGTCGTTCTTGATGCCGAGTTCGCCCAGGACTTCGTCGCAGGTTTTCTTCATCACGGTGGCGCGCGGGTCGCGGTTCTTGTAAACGCGGTGACCGAAGCCCATCAGCTTGAACGGGTCGTTCTTGTCCTTGGCCTTGGCGATGTACTTGTCGATGTTCGAGACATCGCCAATTTCATCGAGCATGGTCAGCACGGCTTCGTTCGCACCGCCGTGGGCAGGGCCCCACAGTGCGGCGATACCGGCGGCGATACAGGCGAACGGGTTGGCACCCGAAGAGCCAGCCAGGCGGACGGTGGAGGTGGAGGCGTTCTGCTCGTGATCGGCATGGAGGATGAAGATCTTGTCCATGGCCTTGGCCAGCACCGGGCTGATCGGTTTGATCTCGCACGGGGTGTTGAACATCATGTGCAGGAAGTTTTCCGCGTACGACAGGTCGTTGCGCGGGTACATCATCGGCTGGCCCATGGAGTACTTGTAAACCATCGCGGCCAGGGTCGGCATCTTGGCGACCAGGCGCACCGCGGAAATTTCGCGGTGTTGCGGGTTATTGATGTCCAGGGAGTCGTGGTAGAACGCCGACAGGGCGCCGACCACGCCGCACATCACGGCCATCGGGTGGGCGTCGCGGCGGAAACCGTTGAAGAAGGACTTCAGCTGCTCATGAACCATGGTGTGGTTCTTGACGGTGCTGACGAACTGGGCCTTCTGCTCGGCATTGGGCAGTTCGCCGTTGAGCAGCAGGTAGCAGGTTTCCAGGTAGTCCGATTGCTCGGCGAGCTGTTCGATGGGGTAGCCGCGGTGCAGCAGCACGCCCTTGTCGCCGTCGATATAGGTGATCTTCGACTCGCACGAAGCGGTCGCCATGAAACCAGGGTCGAAGGTGAAGTGACCAGTGGCCCCCAACCCGCGGACGTCGATTACATCAGGACCAACGGTGCCGGTTAAAATGGGCAGCTCGACGGGGGCAGCGCCCTCGATGACCAACTGCGCTTTTTTGTCAGCCATGTGGCCTCCTATTAATGCTTGAAATCATCAGACAGACCCCCCACGCAGGGCCCGCACCACTATAGAGAAGTAAATTCGAATGTCAATTTGCCTAAAGGCTGGTTGAAACCCGCTCTGGGGCCTGATTTTTCGCGAAATTCTCGCCCATTTACGCCTTTTGCTCGCTAAAGGCAATGCGCTATTTGGGCTACCCCGTCACGTTGTCATAAGCAGCCTAACTGTCTATACTCGGCACCCGACCGCCAGGGGCTTGCAAGCCCGAACTGCTGGGGGTCGCCGTTCCCTGGGTGGTGGGTACCTGACCAGTACACTTACCAACAACTTTGCCCTGATTCGCTAGGGGCTCTTCAGTGTGAAAAAAGCCGTGAAAAGCCAACGACCTGTAAACCTAGACCTAAGGACCATCAAGCTCCCCGTCACAGCGTACACGTCCATTCTGCACCGTATCTCCGGCGTCATCCTGTTCCTCGGCCTTGCCATCATGCTTTATGCACTGGGCAAATCGCTGGGTTCCGAGGAAGGCTTCGGTGAGGTGAAGGCGTGTCTGACCAGCCCGCTGGCCAAATTCGTGACCTGGGGCCTGCTATCCGCCCTGCTTTATCACCTCGTGGCAGGTGTGCGTCACCTGATCATGGACATGGGCATCGGTGAGACGCTGGAAGGCGGCAAGCTGGGCTCGAAAATCGTGATCGTCATCTCCGTGGTGCTGATCGTTCTGGTGGGAGTTTGGGTATGGTAACCAATGTCACGAACCTGTCGCGTTCGGGCCTCTATGACTGGATGGCGCAGCGCGTCTCGGCGGTCGTTCTCGCGGCTTACTTTCTCTTCCTGATCGGCTACGTGGTCGCCCACCCAGGCATCGACTACACCCAGTGGCATGGTCTGTTCTCCAACAACGCGATGCGGATCTTCAGTCTGCTGGCCCTCGTTGCCCTAGGCGCTCACGCCTGGGTCGGCATGTGGACCATTGCAACCGACTACCTGACGCCAATGTCGTTCGGCAAGTCGGCAACTGCGATTCGTTTCCTGTTCCAGGCGGTATGCGGCGTTGCGATGTTCGCTTACTTCGTCTGGGGTGTGCAGATTCTCTGGGGTATCTGATCCATGGCTAGCATTCCAACCATTTCCTTCGACGCCATCATCATCGGTGGCGGCGGCGCCGGCATGCGCGCAGCGCTGCAGCTGGCCCAGGGCGGTCACAAGACTGCCGTGGTCACCAAGGTCTTCCCGACCCGTTCGCACACTGTATCCGCCCAGGGCGGCATCACCTGCGCCATCGCTTCGGCCGACCCGAACGACGACTGGCGCTGGCACATGTACGATACCGTCAAGGGTTCCGACTACATCGGTGACCAGGACGCTATCGAATACATGTGCCAGGAAGGCCCGGCTGCGGTCTTCGAGCTGGACCACATGGGCCTGCCGTTCTCGCGTACCGAAACCGGCCGTATCTACCAGCGTCCGTTCGGTGGCCAGTCCAAGGACTTCGGCAAGGGCGGCCAGGCTGCTCGTACTTGCGCAGCCTCCGACCGTACCGGTCACGCGCTGCTGCACACCCTGTACCAGGGCAACCTGAAAGCCGGTACCACCTTCCTCAACGAGTACTACGCCGTTGATCTGGTGAAAAACCAGGAAGGCGCCTTCGTCGGTGTGATCGCGATCTGCATCGAAACCGGCGAAACCATGTACATCAAGTCCAAGGCCACCGTGCTGGCCACTGGCGGTGCGGGCCGTATCTACGCCTCCACCACCAACGCCCTGATCAATACCGGTGACGGTATCGGCATGGCCCTGCGTGCCGGTGTGCCGGTGCAGGACATCGAAATGTGGCAGTTCCACCCGACCGGCATCGCCGGCGCCGGTGTACTGGTCACCGAGGGTTGCCGCGGTGAGGGTGGCTACCTGATCAACGCCCACGGCGAGCGCTTCATGGAGCGTTACGCGCCGAACGCGAAAGACCTGGCCGGCCGCGACGTGGTGGCCCGTTCCATGGTCAAAGAGATCATCGCCGGCAACGGCGTGGGCCCGAACAAGGACCACGTTCTGCTGAAGCTGGATCACCTGGGCGAGGAAGTGCTGCACAGCCGCCTGCCAGGTATCTGCGAACTGTCCAAGACCTTCGCCCACGTCGACCCTGTCGTCGCGCCGGTGCCGGTCGTTCCAACCTGCCATTACATGATGGGTGGCGTTGCCACCAACATTCATGGCCAGGCCATCACCATGGACGAAGAAGGCAAGGATCACATCATTCCTGGCCTGTTCGCCGTAGGTGAAGTGGCGTGCGTATCGGTCCACGGTGCCAACCGCCTGGGCGGCAACTCGCTGCTCGACCTGGTGGTGTTCGGCCGTGCTGCCGGCCTGCACCTGGAGAAGGCGTTGAGCGACGGCATCGAGCACCTCGACGCCAGCGACACCGACATCGATGTTGCGCTGAACCGCCTGAACAAGCTCAACGAGCGCTCCACTGGCGAAGACGTTGCCAGCCTCAAGCGCGAGCTGCAGAGCTGCATGCAGAACTACTTCGGTGTGTTCCGTACCGGTGAATACATGCTCAAGGGTATCGAGCAGCTGGCCGGCCTGCGTGAGCGTATCGCCAACGTCAAGATCAACGACAAGTCCCAGGCCTTCAACACCGCGCGTATCGAAGCGCTGGAGCTGCAGAACCTGTTGGAAGTCGCCGAAGCTACCGCCATCGCGGCCGAAGCCCGTAAAGAGTCCCGCGGCGCTCACGCCCGTGAAGACTTCGAAGACCGTGACGACGAAAACTGGCTGTGCCACACCCTGTACTACCCGGGTGAGAAGCGCGTGGCCAAGCGTGGCGTCAACTTTGCGCCGAAGACTGTTCCAGCCTTCGAACCAAAAGTCCGGACTTATTGAGGGTGACTGCTATGTTGAAAGTCGAAGTTTATCGCTACAACCCGGATACCGACTCGGCACCCAAGATGGAGTCGTTCGACGTCGATACCGGCGGTAAGGACCTGATGGTGCTGGACGTGCTGGCGCTGATCAAGGAGAAGGACGAGGGCTTCTCGTACCGTCGCTCCTGCCGTGAAGGCGTTTGCGGTTCCGATGGCATGAACATGAACGGCAAGAACGGCCTGGCCTGCATCACGCCGCTGTCCGGCGTGGTCAAGGGTAACAAGCTGGTTCTGCGTCCGTTGCCTGGCCTTCCGGTCATTCGTGACCTGGTCGTCGATATGAGCATCTTCTACAAGCAGTACGAGAAGGTGAAACCGTTCCTGCAGAACGACACGCCGGCCCCGGCCATCGAGCGTCTGCAGTCGCCGGAAGATCGCGACAAGCTGGACGGGCTGTACGAGTGCATCCTGTGCGCTTGCTGCTCGACTTCCTGCCCGTCCTTCTGGTGGAACCCGGACAAGTTCCTGGGCCCCGCTGCCTTGCTGCAGGCCTATCGCTTCCTGGCTGACAGCCGTGACACCAAGACTCAGGAGCGCCTGGCGTCCCTGGATGACCCGTTCAGCGTCTTCCGCTGCCGCGGGATCATGAACTGCGTCAACGTTTGCCCGAAGGGTCTGAACCCGACCAAGGCAATCGGCCACGTACGTAACATGCTGCTGCAAAGCGGCACCTGATTCAAAGCGTTGTAACTGCAGTAAGCCGAGGTGCGGGTGGTGAACCCGCACTGAGGTAAAACCTGAGCAAGGGCCCACAAAGCCCGCGCTCGATACCTATGAAGATATGAGACCAGCAGGGGCTTTCCGGGCTGGTACCCGGAAAATCAGCAGGATCCAAGTGGCGTGGTTCAGTCGCTGTGTTCGGACTTTTCCAGGTTTGCTGTGGCTCTCGCCGATCAGTCCCCTAACCGAGGGTGACCAAGCATGCAAGAAAGCGTGATGCAGCGCATGTGGGAAAGCGCCCACCTTTCAGGTGGTAACGCTGCATATGTGGAAGAGCTCTACGAGCTCTACCTGCACGACCCTAACGCTGTGCCAGAAGAGTGGCGCACTTACTTCCAGAAGTTGCCCGCCGACGGCAGCACCGCTACTGATGTATCGCACTCGACAATCCGCGACCATTTCGTACTGCTGGCAAAGAACCAGCGCCGCGCCCAACCGGTATCTGCCGGGAGCGTGAGCAGTGAACACGAGAAGAAGCAGGTTGAAGTTCTGCGACTGATCCAGGCCTATCGTATGCGCGGCCATCAGGCTGCCAAGCTCGACCCCTTGGGGTTGTGGCAGCGCCCTGCGCCCGTAGACCTGTCGATCAATCACTACGGCTTGACCAATGCCGATCTTGATACGACCTTCCGTGCCGGCGACCTGTACATCGGCAAAGAGGAGGCGAGCCTACGCGAGATCATCGAGGCGCTCCAGAAGACATATTGTCGCACCATTGGCGCCGAGTTCACCCATATCGTCGATTCCGAGCAGCGCAGCTGGTTCCAGCAGCGCCTGGAAAGCGTGCGCGGCCGCCCGGACTTTTCCGCCGACGTGCAGGCTCACCTGCTCGAGCGCGTGACGGCCGGTGAAGGCCTCGAAAAGTACCTGGGCACCAAGTACCCGGGCACCAAGCGCTTCGGCCTTGAGGGTGGCGAAAGCCTGATCCCGATGCTGGACGAAATGATCCAGCGTTCCGGCTCCTACGGCACCAAGGAAGTCGTGATCGGCATGGCCCACCGTGGTCGTCTGAACGTGCTGGTCAACACCTTCGGCAAGAACCCGCGCGAGCTGTTCGACGAGTTCGAAGGCAAGAAGATGAACGAGCTGGGCTCCGGTGACGTGAAGTATCACCAGGGCTTCTCCTCGAACGTGATGACCACCGGTGGCGAAGTTCACCTGGCCATGGCGTTCAACCCGTCCCACCTGGAAATCGTCTCTCCGGTGGTCGAAGGTTCGGTGCGCGCCCGTCAGGACCGCCGCAACGACACCGCCGGCGACAAGGTGCTGCCGATCTCGATCCACGGTGACGCTGCATTCGCAGGCCAGGGCGTGGTCATGGAAACCTTCCAGATGTCGCAGACCCGCGGTTTCAAGACCGGCGGTACTGTGCACATCGTGATCAACAACCAGGTTGGTTTCACCATCAGCAACCCGCTGGACGCGCGCTCCACCGAGTACGCCACCGACGTTGCCAAGATGATCCAGGCGCCGATCCTGCACGTGAACGGCGATGACCCGGAAGCGGTGGTGTTCGTCACCCAGCTGGCCATCGATTACCGCATGCAGTTCAAGCGTGATGTGGTCATCGACCTGGTCTGCTACCGCCGTCGCGGCCACAACGAGGCCGACGAGCCCAACGGTACCCAGCCGCTGATGTATCAGCAGATCAGCAAGCAGCGCACCACCCGTGAGCTGTACGCCGAGGCGCTGATCCAGGCCGGTCGCATCGATGCCGAGCGCGCCCAGGCCAAGATCGACGAGTACCGCAACGCGCTGGACAACGGCCTGCACGTGGTCAAGAGCCTGGTCAAGGAGCCGAACCGCGAGCTGTTCGTCGACTGGCGTCCATACCTGGGCCACGCCTGGACTGCGCGTCACGACACCCGTTTCGACCTCAAGACCCTGCAGGACCTGTCGGCCAAGCTGCTCGAGCTGCCGGAAGGCTTCGTTGTCCAGCGTCAGGTGTCGAAGATCTACGAAGACCGTCAGAAGATGCAGGCCGGTGGCTTGCCGATCAACTGGGGTTATGCAGAGACCATGGCGTACGCCACCCTGCAGTTCGAAGGTCACCCGATCCGCATGACCGGCCAGGACATCGGCCGTGGCACCTTCTCGCACCGCCACGCGGTGTTGCACAACCAGAAGGACGCCAGCACTTACGTGCCGCTGCAGAACCTGTTCCCAGGCCAGCCGCGCTTCGACCTGTACGACTCCTTCCTGTCGGAAGAAGCGGTGCTGGCCTTCGAATACGGCTACTCGACCACCACGCCGAATGCGCTGGTGATCTGGGAAGCCCAGTTCGGCGACTTCGCCAACGGTGCGCAGGTGGTGATCGACCAGTTCATCACCAGCGGTGAGCACAAGTGGGGCCGCCTGTGCGGTCTGACCATGCTGCTGCCGCACGGCTATGAAGGGCAGGGCCCGGAGCACTCCTCCGCGCGCCTGGAGCGTTACCTGCAGCTGTGCGCCGAGCACAACATTCAGGTCTGCGTACCGACGACTCCGGCACAGATCTACCACCTGCTGCGTCGTCAGGTCATCCGTCCGCTGCGCAAGCCGCTGATCGTGCTGACGCCCAAGTCGCTGCTGCGCCACAAGCTGGCCGTGTCGACCCTGGAGGACCTTGCAGAAGGTTCGTTCCAGACCGTGATCCCGGAAATCGACACCCTGGATCCTGCCAAGGTCGAACGCCTGGTGCTGTGTGGTGGCAAGGTCTACTACGACCTGCTGGAAAAACGCCGTGCCGAAGGCCGCGAAGACATCGCGATCGTGCGTATCGAGCAGCTGTACCCGTTCCCGGAAGACGACCTGGTCGACATCCTGGCGCCGTACACCAACCTCAAGCATGCCGTCTGGTGTCAGGAAGAGCCGATGAACCAGGGCGCCTGGTACAGCAGCCAGCACCACATGCGCCGTATCCTGGGCCGCCACAACAAGGCGCTGGTCCTGGAATACGCAGGCCGCGACGCTTCCGCCGCGCCAGCTTGTGGTTACGCTTCGAAGCACGCCGAACAGCAGGAAAAACTGCTGCAAGACGCCTTCACTGTCTAACGCCTTCGCGCACTTGAAACCGAATTTAAGGAAACACTGCTAATGGCTATCGAGATCAAAGCCCCAACCTTCCCGGAATCGGTTGCCGATGGCACCGTTGCCACCTGGCACAAGAAGCCGGGCGAAGCCGTCAAGCGTGACGAGCTGATCGTCGACATCGAGACTGACAAGGTCGTCCTGGAAGTCCTGGCTACCGCCGATGGCGTGATGGGCGACATCGTCAAGGGCGAGGGCGATACCGTCCTGTCCGACGAAGTGCTGGGTTCGATCGTGGAAGGTGGTGCCGCCGCCGCCGCACCTGCAGCCGCTCCGGCCGCTGCTGCTCCGGCTGCCGCTGCCACTGCCGCCGATGCCGGCGAAGATGACCCGGTCGCTGCTCCAGCCGCGCGCAAGCTGGCTGAAGAGAACGGCATCGACCTGGCGACCGTTGCCGGTACCGGCAAGGGTGGCCGCATCACCAAGGAAGATGTGGTTGCCGCAGTTGCCAACAAGAAGTCCGCGCCTGCCGCTGCTCCTGCTGCCAAGCCTGCCGCTGCCGCTCCGGTGGTGACCGCTGCTGGCGATCGCACCGAGAAGCGTGTGCCGATGACCCGCCTGCGTGCCAAGATCGCCGAGCGTCTGGTCGAAGCCCAGTCCAACATGGCGATGCTGACCACCTTCAACGAAGTCGACATGACCGAAGTCATGGCCCTGCGTTCGAAGTACAAGGACCTGTTCGAGAAGACCCATAACGGCGTGCGCCTGGGCTTCATGTCGTTCTTCGTCAAGGCTGCCACCGAAGCGCTGAAGCGTTTCCCGGCGGTCAATGCCTCGATCGACGGCAACGACATCGTCTACCACGGCTTTGCCGACGTCGGCGTTGCCGTCTCCAGCGACCGTGGCCTGGTAGTACCGGTACTGCGCAACGCCGAATCGATGAGCCTGGCTGAAATCGAGAACGGCATCGCCACCTTCGGCAAGAAAGCCCGTGACGGCAAACTGTCGATCGAAGAAATGACCGGCGGCACCTTCACCATCACCAACGGTGGTACCTTCGGCTCGATGATGTCGACCCCGATCGTCAACCCACCGCAGGCCGCCATTCTCGGCATGCACAACATCATCCAGCGCCCGATGGCCATCAACGGCCAAGTGGTTATCCGCCCGATGATGTACCTGGCGCTGTCGTACGATCACCGCCTGATCGACGGCAAGGAAGCGGTAACCTTCCTGGTCACCATCAAGAACCTGCTGGAAGATCCGTCCCGCCTGCTGCTGGACATCTAATCGCGCAGCTGTAAGCTGCAAGCCGCACGCTTCAAGCCGAAGCCTGCTGGTCTTGCGGCTTGCAGCTTGCCGCTTGAAGCTAAAAAGGAATCTTTTATGACCCAGAAATTCGACGTAGTGGTGATTGGTGCAGGTCCTGGCGGCTATGTGGCTGCTATCAAGGCTGCCCAACTTGGTCTGAAGACTGCCTGTATCGAGAAGTACACCGACGCCGAGGGCAAGCTGGCCCTGGGCGGCACTTGCCTGAACGTAGGCTGCATCCCCTCCAAGGCGCTGCTGGACAGCTCCTGGAAGTACAAGGAAGCCAAAGAGAGCTTCAACGTCCACGGTATCTCCACGGGCGAAGTGAAGATGGACGTCGCCGCGATGGTTGGCCGCAAGGCTGGCATCGTCAAGAACCTGACCGGTGGCGTTGCCACCCTGTTCAAGGCCAACGGCGTCACTTCGATCCAGGGCCACGGCAAACTGCTGGCTGGCAAGAAAGTCGAAGTCACCAAGGCTGACGGCACTACCGAAATCATCGAAGCCGAAAACGTGATCCTGGCCTCCGGCTCGCGTCCGATCGACATTCCGCCGGCTCCGGTCGACCAGAACGTCATCGTCGACTCCACCGGCGCCCTGGAATTCCAGTCGGTTCCCAAGCGCCTGGGCGTGATCGGTGCTGGCGTGATCGGCCTGGAGCTGGGTTCGGTATGGGCTCGCCTGGGTGCTGAAGTCACCGTCCTGGAAGCCCTGGACACCTTCCTGATGGCTGCCGACACCGCAGTGTCGAAAGAAGCCCAGAAGACCCTGACCAAGCAAGGCCTGGACATCAAGCTGGGCGCTCGCGTCACCGGCTCGAAAGTCAATGGCGACGAAGTCGAAGTGACCTACACCAATGCCGATGGCGAGCAGAAGATCACCTTCGACAAGCTGATCGTCGCGGTTGGCCGTCGCCCGGTGACCACCGACCTGCTGGCCTCCGACAGCGGTGTCAACATCGACGAGCGTGGCTACATCTTCGTGGACGATCACTGCGCGACCAGCGTGCCGGGCGTCTACGCCATCGGCGACGTGGTTCGCGGCATGATGCTGGCGCACAAGGCCTCGGAAGAGGGCATCATGGTCGTCGAGCGCATCAAGGGCCACAAGGCCCAGATGAACTACGACCTGATCCCTTCGGTTATCTACACCCACCCGGAAATCGCGTGGGTCGGCAAGACCGAACAAGCCTTGAAGGCCGAGGGTGTTGAGGTTAACGTAGGCACCTTCCCGTTCGCGGCCAGCGGCCGTGCGATGGCGGCCAACGACACCGGTGGTTTCGTCAAGGTCATCGCTGATGCCAAGACCGACCGCGTTCTGGGTGTACACGTGATTGGCCCGTCGGCTGCCGAACTGGTTCAGCAGGGCGCAATCGCAATGGAATTCGGCACCAGTGCCGAGGATCTGGGCATGATGGTCTTCAGCCATCCAACCCTGTCCGAAGCGTTGCATGAAGCAGCGCTGGCAGTGAATGGCGGCGCCATTCACGTGGCCAACCGTAAGAAGCGTTAATTATAAGAAACCACGGCGGGCTGCCCGTCGTGAGTCTTGCGTGCATGACTCACCGCGGAACGTCCGCCGGACCGGATCACACGGGAAAACCCGGGGTCAACGGTCACAGGTGGTGCGGCGCCAGTAATGGCGCAGCGCCGAAGCGCAGTACCTAACGAAGACGGTAAAAAGCATGAATCTTCACGAGTATCAGGGTAAGCAGCTGTTCGCTGAGTACGGCCTGCCAGTTTCCAAGGGTTTCGCGGTCGATACCCCTGAGCAAGCTGCAGAAGCCTGCGACAAGATCGGCGGTTCCGAGTGGGTTGTCAAAGCCCAGGTCCACGCTGGTGGTCGCGGTAAGGCGGGCGGCGTCAAGCTGGTTCGCAGCAAGGAAGACGCCAAGGCGTTCGCTGCACAGTGGTTGGGCAAGAATCTGGTTACCTACCAGACCGATGCCAACGGTCAACCCGTCTCCAAGATTCTGGTCGAATCCTGCACTGACATCGCCAAAGAGCTGTACCTGGGCGCTGTAGTGGATCGTTCGAGCCGCCGTATCGTGTTCATGGCCTCCACCGAAGGTGGCGTGGACATCGAGAAAGTCGCTCACGAAACGCCTGAGAAGATCCTCAAGGCTACCATCGACCCGCTGGTCGGCGCTCAGCCGTTCCAAGGGCGTGAACTGGCATTCCAGCTGGGCCTGGAAGGCAAGCAGGTTCAACAGTTCGCCAAGATCTTCGTTGGCCTGGCCAAGCTGTTCAAGGATCACGATCTGGCCCTGCTGGAAGTGAACCCGCTGGTGATCAAGGCCGATGGCGACCTGCACTGCCTCGATGCCAAGATCAACATCGACGCCAACGCCATGTACCGTCAGCCTAAGCTGAAGACCTTCCACGACCCGTCGCAGGACGACGCCCGTGAAGCCCACGCTGCCAAGTTCGAACTGAACTACGTTGCCCTGGAAGGCAACATCGGCTGCATGGTCAACGGTGCCGGCCTGGCCATGGGTACCATGGACATCGTCAACCTGCACGGCGGCAAGCCAGCCAACTTCCTCGACGTTGGTGGCGGTGCTACCAAAGAGCGCGTTACCGAAGCGTTCAAGATCATTCTGTCCGACAGCAATGTCGCGGCCGTTCTGGTCAACATCTTCGGCGGCATCGTTCGCTGCGACATGATTGCCGAAGGCATCATCGGTGCAGTGAAAGAAGTTGGCGTTAAGGTTCCGGTCGTCGTTCGCCTTGAAGGCAACAACGCCGAACTGGGCGCAAAAGTACTGGCAGAAAGCGGTTTGAACATCATTGCGGCAACCAGCCTGACCGACGCTGCTCAACAAGTTGTCAAAGCTGCGGAGGGCAAGTAATGAGCGTCCTGATCAATAAAGACACCAAAGTCATCTGCCAGGGCTTCACTGGCTCGCAGGGTACTTTCCACTCCGAACAAGCCATCGCCTATGGCACCAAGATGGTCGGCGGCGTTACCCCGGGCAAGGGTGGCACCACCCACCTGGGCCTGCCGGTGTTCAACACCGTCAAGGAAGCCGTGGAAGCTACCGGCGCTGACGCTTCGGTGATCTACGTTCCGGCTCCGTTCTGCAAGGACTCGATCCTGGAAGCAGCTTTCGGCGGTATCAAGCTGATCGTCTGCATCACCGAAGGCATTCCTACCCTGGACATGCTCGATGCCAAGGTCAAGTGCGACGAGCTGGGCGTTACCCTGATCGGCCCTAACTGCCCAGGTGTCATCACCCCGGGCGAGTGCAAGATCGGCATCATGCCAGGCCACATCCACCTGCCAGGCAAGGTCGGTATCGTGTCGCGTTCCGGCACCCTGACCTACGAAGCGGTCAAGCAGACCACCGACGCCGGTTTCGGCCAGTCGACCTGCGTGGGTATCGGCGGCGACCCGATCCCAGGCTCGAACTTCATCGACATCCTGAAGCTGTTCCAGGAAGACCCGAAGACCGAAGCGATCGTCATGATCGGTGAGATCGGCGGTTCGGCTGAAGAAGAGGCCGCGGCTTACATCAAGGCCAATGTCACCAAGCCTGTCGTTTCCTACATCGCTGGTGTTACTGCACCTGCGGGCAAGCGTATGGGCCACGCTGGCGCCATCATTTCCGGCGGCAAGGGTACTGCGGACGAGAAGTTCGCTGCCCTGCAGGACGCTGGTGTGAAGACCGTGCGTTCCCTGGCTGACATCGGCAAGGCCCTGGCCGAGCTGACTGGCTGGGAAGCCAAGAAGTAAGTAGCACCCGCTTTACGTAGTACCCCCCACGCGCACAAAGGCCACCTTCGGGTGGCCTTTGTCGTTTTGTGGTCGGTTAACGCCACCCAAAGGTTCGGAAAATTCGACCTAGCTCATCAGGTTTTTCAACCAGACATTCGCTCGAATCAGCAATAAATTGTCGTTGAACACGGTCAACCAGACGACAAACATGTACGCACATCGGACAGGCAGCACTGTTCCAGTGCGTTTGCCGGGTAAAACGGTTAATCTACGCGTTCACTCTGTGCCCGTACCCCAAAAGGGAACGACACGCTAAACGGGTCTGGCCCATCAAGCCGGGCAGCATTTCCCTCACCCATGGGGAAATCCCTTCTCGAATCCCGATTTCAGCAGTGTGGTACTACCCTAAATGAAAGTTTTAAAAGGCCAGGATATCCTGGCGCTTGGCTTTATGACGTTTGCCCTTTTTGTGGGCGCTGGCAATATCATCTTCCCGCCCATCGTTGGCCTGCAGTCCGGGCCGCATGTCTGGATGGCCGCCCTGGGCTTTCTGGTAACGGCGGTGGGCCTGCCGGTCATCACCGTGGTCGCACTGGCCAAGGTCGGTGGTGGCATGGATGCACTCAGCAGCCCGATCGGCAAGTTCTTCGGTGGTTTGTTGGCGGCGGTGTGCTACCTGTCGGTCGGCCCGCTGTTCGCCACCCCGCGCACGGCGACCGTGTCGTTCGAAGTGGGGGTGGCACCGCTCACCGGCGAAAGCCCGCTGGCGTTGTTCATCTACAGCCTGGTGTACTTCATCGTGGTACTGGCGGTGTCCATGTACCCGGGCAAGTTGCTCGATACCGTGGGCCGTTTCCTCGCGCCACTGAAGATCATCGCCCTGGCGGTCCTTGGCATCGCTGCGTTCGCGCTGCCGGCTGGCACCATTGGTGAAGCGCAGCCCGCCTATGCAGCCGCGGCCTTCTCCAAAGGCTTCTCCGATGGCTACCTGACCATGGACACCTTGGGTGCGCTGGTCTTCGGCATCGTGATCGTCAATGCCATCCGTTCGCGGGGCGTCGAATCGCCGAAGCTGATCACCCGCTATGCCATCATCGCCGGCCTGATTGCCGGTGTAGGCCTGGCGCTGGTGTACATCAGCCTGTTCCGCCTGGGGGCCAGCAGCCATGACATCGCGGCTGGCGCCACCAACGGTGCAGCGGTATTGCACGCCTACGTACAGCACACCTTCGGTTCGCTGGGCAGCGGCTTCCTGGCGGTGCTGATCGCGCTGGCCTGCCTGGTGACTGCGGTAGGCCTGACCTGCGCATGCGCCGAGTACTTCAGCCAGATCCTGCCGCTGTCGTACCGTACGCTGGTGGTGATCCTGGCGGGCTTCTCGCTGCTGATCTCCAACCTGGGCCTGACCAAGCTGATCATGTTCTCGATCCCGGTGCTGACCGCCATCTACCCGCCGTGCATCGTGGTGGTGGGGCTGAGCTTCGTCAATGACCTGTGGAATTCGCCTACGCGCATCCTGGCGCCAGTCATGCTGGTGTCGCTGTTGTTCGGCATGGTCGACGCGATCAAGGGCAGCAGCATTGCCCACGTGTTGCCGGACTTCATGGCGCACCTGCCGCTGAGCGATCAGGGGCTGGCCTGGCTCGTGCCGTCGGTGGTGACACTGGTTGCTGCCGTGGCGTGCGACCGCATGCTTGGCAAGCCGCGTGAAGCGCTGGCCTGACAGGTTGATGCCTGCCGTTGGCACCGGCCACAAGCCGTAGGGTGCCCGCGCTGGCTGTACACCGAACCCCGCATCCCCGAGGATGCGGGGTTTTTTATTGCGCGGATGTGTCTTTGCGTGCTCGCAGGCGTCGAACAGCGGTGCCTATCCTTGTGCCCTGGCCTTCAGGAAAACTGCATGAATTTCATCCAAAGCAATCTTCACAACGTGTTGGCCCTGTGCTGGTTCGCGCTTTGCTGGGGCGGCTATACCCGCTATGCCATCTGGAAGGGCCGCGACACCGCCTGCCTGGCCAGTGTCCTGCATTTGTATCGGGAAGACTGGATGCGCCGCATGCTGCTGCGCGACAACCGCATCGCCGATGCCAGTGTCATCGGCAATCTGGAGCGCAACGCGTCGTTCTTCGCCTCCAGCACCCTGATCATTCTGGCCGGTATCCTGACCGTTCTGGGGGCTACTGACCGCGCTCTGTCGCTGCTGGCCGACCTGCCACTCGTACAACAGGCCTCGCAAGGCATGTCGGAAATCAAGCTGCTTTGCCTGGCGATGGTGTTCGTCTATGCGTTTTTCACGTTCAGCTGGTGCATGCGCCAATACAACTTTGCCGCAGTGCTGGTGGGGTCTGCGCCCATGATAGGCGAGCGGCTGGTCAGTGAGCTTGAGCGCAAGGCTTTCGCTTCGCGGGCGGCGAGGGTGTTGTCGCTGGCGGCCAACCAGTTCAACTTTGGCTTGCGCGCTTATTACTTCGGCATGGCCATGCTCACTTGGTTCATCAGCCCCGGGTTGTTCATGGTCGTGAGTGTTGGGGTGGTAGTGATCCTTTATCGCCGGGAGTTCCACTCCGATGTGCTGGAAGTGATGGTTTTCACACCGACGGAAAGTGCGCCTACCGAGACCAGCAAAGAAGGCGTCAACACAAACGCCTGAAACGTTTAATCCCTACATGACAGGCACAAAAAAACCCGACATTGTCGGGTTTTTTTGTGCGTCGCTATTACTGCTTGGCAGGCTCAGCGGGTGCGGTAGCCGGAGTGGCCGGCGCGGCCTCTTCAGCAGCTTTCTGCTCGGCTTCAGCCTGATCTTTGGCAGCTTCGGCGTTTTCCTTGGCGGCGTCGTTCATTTTATCCTGAGCTTCGCCCATTTTTTCCTGGGCCTGCTCGGCATGTTCCTGTGCGTCTTGGGCTTTGTCTTCGCTCGCTTTATCGCAAGCAGCCAGGCCCATGGCAGCAGCCAGCATCAGAGCAAAAGCAAATGGTTTACGCATTGGGTGTTTCTCCTTGGTGGAATAAGTGACTTGTTCCTTCGAGTTCGGCCGTGCGGCAATAGTTCCGTATCGTTTACAGATATATAACACTGCAGTGCGCATAGACTTTTTATCACACTTATGCAGATGTAGCTGGCGCCAGCGGCCGTGAAGTGAAGTGGAGTGTACCGATGACCGATTCAAGCTTGATGGCCATGGCCGAGCGATTCTTGTCGGCACTGAAACATTGCCAAATGTTACACATACGCGTGGAACAGGCGGACACCGATGGCATGACGCTGATCTTGCCCTGGTCACCGGCCATCGTCGGTAACCCGCAGACCGGCGCAGTGCATGGTGGCGCCCTGACCACGCTGATGGACACCACCTGCGGGATGGCCACGCTTTGCGTGCTGCCAAGCTTTGAGGTATGTCCAACCCTGGACCTTCGCATCGACTACATGCATCCGGCAGAGGCAGGCAAGCCCATCTATGGTCATGCCCAGTGCTATCGGGTCACCCGGGACGTGATCTTCACCCGAGGCATGGCTTATCAGGACGACCCCGCCCAGCCGATATGCCAGGTTGTCGGCACCTTCATGCGCCTGGGGCAGGAGGTCAAAGGTGGCATCCGCTTCGGCAAGGCACTGAAGGAGGACAGGGCATGATTCCCCAAGACGTACGTCGCCAGCTCAACGCGGCCCATGCCGTGGGCGATTACCAGCCATTGCTGGCGTTGATACCTTATGCCGGCCTGATCGGCATCACCTGCGAGCGCCAGGACGATGATTTGCTGTTCCGCCTGCCGGCCAACCCCGACAACATCGGCAACCCTTTGCTGCCGGCCATCCATGGGGGTGTGATCGCTGGCTTCATGGAGCTTTCTGCCGCCTTGTATCTGCTGATCTACAGCGAGAGCGCCAGCATTCCCAAGATCATCGATTTCTCCATCGACTACCTGCGCGCGGGGCATTTTCGCGACACCTATGCGCAGTGCCAGTTGTGGCGCCAAGGTCGGCGGGTGACCAATGTGGCGATCACGGCCTGGCAGGGCGATCGACAAGCCCCGATCGCCACTGCCCGCGCGCATTTCAAGATTGAGCCGGAAAAGCCCTTGAAATCGTCAGGGCTGCCCCCATCTGCATGACATCCGCCGTTAATGCATGCCGACTCGGCTGCAGGCGCCCACTGCCATCAGATCGGAGTTTTGAAGACCATGAGTGTGGAAACACAAAAGGAAACCCTGGGCTTCCAGACCGAGGTGAAGCAGCTGCTGCACCTCATGATTCACTCGCTGTACTCGAACAAGGAAATCTTCCTGCGTGAGCTGATTTCCAACGCCTCCGACGCCGCCGACAAGCTGCGCTTCGAAGCCCTGGCCAAGCCAGAACTGTTCGAAAACGATGCCGACCTGAAAATTCGCCTGAGTTTCGACAAGGACGCCGGTACCGTGACCCTCGAGGACAACGGCATCGGCATGAGCCGCGAAGACGTGATCACTCACCTGGGCACCATCGCCAAGTCTGGCACGGCCGACTTCATGAAGAACCTCACCGGTGACCAGAAAAAGGACTCGCACCTGATCGGCCAGTTCGGTGTGGGCTTCTATTCTGCCTTCATCGTCGCCGACAAGGTCGACGTGTTCAGCCGCCGCGCTGGCCAGCCGGCTGCCGAGGGTGTGCACTGGTCGTCCAAAGGCGAGGGTGAGTTCGAAGTTTCCACCGTCGAAAAACCACAGCGCGGCACCCGTATCGTCCTGCACCTGAAGAAAGACGAGCAGGAATTCGCCGATGGCTGGCGCCTGCGTAACGTGGTCAAGAAGTACTCCGATCACATTGCCCTGCCGATCCAGCTGCCCAAGGAACAGGCAGCTGCCGAAGGTGAAGAGCAGCCGGCCGAAGAGTGGGAAACCGTCAACCGCGCCAGTGCCCTGTGGACCCGCCCGCGTACCGAAATCAAGGACGAGGAATACCAGGAGTTCTACAAGCACATCGGCCATGACTTCGAAAACCCGCTGGCCTGGAGCCACAACAAGGTCGAAGGCAAGCTCGAGTACAACTCGCTGCTGTACGTGCCGGCCCGCGCGCCGTTCGATCTGTACCAGCGTGAAGCGCCCCGCGGCCTGAAGCTGTATGTGCAGCGCGTGTTCATCATGGACCAGGCCGAGTCGTTCCTGCCGCTGTACCTGCGCTTCATCAAGGGTGTGGTCGACTCCAATGACCTGTCTCTGAACGTCTCCCGCGAGATCCTGCAGAAGGATCCGATCATCGATTCGATGAAAACCGCGCTGACCAAGCGCGTGCTGGACATGCTGGAGAAGCTGGCGAAGAACGAGCCCGAGCAGTACAAGGGCTTCTGGAAGAACTTTGGCCAGGTACTCAAGGAAGGCCCGGCCGAAGACTTCGCCAACAAAGAGAAGATCGCCGGTTTGCTGCGCTTCGCCTCTACCCATGACGAGAGCGGCGAGCAGAGCGTCTCCCTGGCCGACTACCTGGCGCGCGCCAAGGAAGGCCAGGACAAGGTCTACTACCTCACCGGCGAGTCGTACGCGCAGGTCAAGAACAGCCCACACCTGGAAGTCTTCCGTAAGAAGGGCATCGAGGTGCTGCTGCTGACCGATCGCATCGACGAGTGGCTGATGAGCTACCTCAACGAGTTCGACGGCAAGGCCTTCGTCGATGTCGCGCGTGGCGACCTGGACCTGGGCAAGCTGGACTCCGAAGAGGACAAGAAGGCCCAGGAAGAAGTCGCCAAGGAAAAAGAAGGCCTGGTCGAGCGCTTGAAATCTGCGCTGGGTGAGAGCGTTGCCGAAGTGCGTGTGTCGCACCGCCTGACCGATTCGCCGGCAATCCTGGCCATCGGTGAGCAGGACCTGGGCCTGCAGATGCGCCAGATCCTCGAAGCCAGCGGGCAGAAGGTGCCAGATTCCAAGCCGATCTTCGAATTCAACCCGACTCATCCACTGATCGAAAAGCTGGATAACGAGCAGAGCGAAGACCGCTTCGCCGAGTTGTCGCACATCCTGTTCGATCAGGCGGCGCTGGCGGCCGGTGACAGCTTGAAGGACCCGGCGGCTTACGTTCGTCGCCTGAACAAGCTGTTGGTCGAGCTGTCTGCTTGAGTTGATGCATCGATAAGCCCGCTTCGGCGGGCTTTTTTAATGGTGAATGCCCAAGGAGTGCTTGATGAGCAAGGTAATCGTCGAATCGCTGGTTTATCACCTGTCCGGCAAGACGTATGAAAGCCGCCTGGTGTATGAGCCCGGTGCGCTGGGGCGCCCGGGGCTTGTAATGGCGCCGAACTGGATGGGTATTGGCGAAGGTGCCGAGCGCATTGCCAAGGAAGTGGCCGAGAAGGGCTACGTGGTGCTGATTGCCGACTTGTATGGGCAATCGGTACGCCCTGCCAATGCTGAAGAGGCGGGCGCGGCCATGACGCCTTTGAAGGACGACCGTGCTGAGCTGCGCAAGCGCATGCGCGAAGCACTGTCGCAGCTGCTGGCCCAATCCAAGGCACTGCTGACCCCCGGCAAGGTCGCCACGTTCGGCTTCTGCTTTGGCGGCTGCTGTGCCCTTGAGTTGGCCCGCGATGGCGCTGACCTGAGGGCTGCTGTGTCATTCCACGGCACGCTGGATACCCCCAACCCGGAAGATGCCAAACGTATCCAGGGCTCGGTACTGGTGCTGCACGGTGCCTCCGACCCGCTGGTGCCGAAGGAGCAGCTGCCGGCGTTCGAGGAGGAGATGAACGCGGCCAAGGTGGATTGGCAGCTGCTGAGCTACGGTGGCGCGGTGCACTCGTTCACTGACCCGGGTGCCAATGTACCGGGCAAGATGCAGTATGACCGTCGCACGTCGGAGCGGGCCTTCCGCTCGATGCACAACCTGCTGACAGAAGTGTTCCAGCGCTGACATAGCGGGGGCGCTTCGCGCCCCATCGCCGGCAAGCCGGCTCCCACCCCGACAGCGCCGTTCTTCAGGCCTGCGCTTTACCTGCGCAAGCAACCGTCTTGCCCAGTTTCTAAAAGCCGGCGCAAGTCCATGTGTGTGGCTTGCCGGCGATGGGCTGCAGGGCAGCCCCCAACATTACCGGGGCAACTCGATCCTCGAGGTTTCCCCAGGCACCTGCGGCCAATCTCCCGCAGCCCAGCGGGCTCTGGCTTGCTCGATCAGTTCCGGGTCACTGGCCACGAAATTCCAGTTCATCCGCCGCGGCCCGTCCAGCGGCGCCCCGCCAATCAGCACCAGCTGGCACTCGCCCTGCGCATACAGCGTCACATCCTCGCCCTCCGGCAGCACCACCAGGCTGCAAGGCTCCACATCCTCATCGCCCAGCACCAACTCGCCATCGAGCAGGTAAAGCGCCCGCTGCACGTGGTCAGGCGGTATCAGCAGCGTCGTTGCCGGCTGCATCTGTACGTGCGCATAAAGGGTGGGGGAGAGCACGGGCACCGGTGATTCCAGGCAAAACCCGCTGCCGGCAATCATACAAATGCGTACCCCAAGGTTATCGCTCACGGGCAAACTGGCGGCGGGGTGATGGCTGTAGCTCGGCGGGCTTTGTTCCAGCTCACGCGGCGATGCCAGCCACACCTGCAGCCCGTGCAGGCGTGAGCCGTGCGCCAGCGCGTCGGCAGGCGTGCGCTCGACATGCGCCACACCGCTGCCGGCAGTCATCCAGCTGACATCGCCAGGCAGAACGCGCTGCTCGGTGCCCAGGCTGTCTTTGTGCAGGATTGCGCCTTCGAACAGGTAGGTCAGGGTCGACAGGCCGATATGTGGGTGTTGGCGGATATCCATACCATGGCCCGGCGCATAGTCGGTTTCGAGCATGTGGTCGAAGAACACGAACGGGCCGACGCTGCGGCACTGCGCCGACGGCAGTGGGCGCAGGATCGGTTGGCCCTCGACCGATTCGGCGCGCGGGCGAATGACCAATGGGCTGCTCATGCTGTGCTCCAGGCGGTGGGAAATAGCACCAGCATAGCGGTTTGCCGTGCACGGCTGAACCGCTGGCTAGCCCGTCAGGTCTATTCTGCTCATACCCAGAGAAGGATGCTGCCCCATGATTGCCAGAGTGCTGGCCTGCCTGTTGTTGTGCGTAACGTGGTGCCAGGCGGCACAGGCACGTGATTATCGCTACAGTGACGCCCACCTGCACTATGTGGACTTCTTTCAGGAGACTGAGGGCATGTCTGCACTGATCAAGGCCATGGATGAAGCCGGTGTCGATCACTCGATGATTTCCGGTATTCCGGTGGCCAAGAAATGGCACGAGGATGAGCCCAAGCGGCCGCGCTACTACGCCGGTGACGACGCCGATGCCTACTGGTACAGCGCAACCGACACCTACGTGGCGGCGGCGCTGCAGAAGCTGCCGGCGGAGCAGCGCAAGCGCTTTCACCCTTTCCTGACCGGTTTCAATCCGGTAGACAAGAATGCGGTCAGCCATATCGAGCGCATGCTCGATCTCTACCCGGGGCTCTGGCAGGGCATAGGTGAAGTCTTCACCCGGCACGACGACCTCACTGCGCTCACCAGCGGGGACACGCCCCGCGCCAACAACGAGGCCATGACGCGTATCTATCACCTGGCAGCCGAACGCGACATGCCGGTGCTGCTGCATTCGAACATCACCTCAAAGCGTGAGCGCAACCCGCTTTACCTGGCCGAGATCGAAGAACCGTTGCGTAATCATCCGCATACTCGGTTCATCTGGGCGCACGCGGGCACGAGCATGGAGATTCATCGGCATCAGACGCAGATGGATTTTTTATTGCCAGTGCTGACGCGTCTGCTCCAGGACTACCCCAACCTGTATATCGACTTGTCCTGGACTGTGCTCAAGCCGTACCTGCTCGATGACAAGGGGGTGCCGCGCAAGGCGTGGCTGGCGCTGGTCGAGCGTTTCCCTGAGCGCTTCATGCTCGGGTCTGACGTGGTCGGCAAGTTTGGCAGCGTGGGGGAGCAGATGCACGGCTTCGAGCCGTTTCTGGATGCTTTGCCGCAGGAGGTGGCGAAGCAGGTGGCGCGGGACAACTTCCTGGCGGTCTTGCCCAAGGCTCGCTGACGCTCTGCCCGCAGCGCTGCGCGGCACAGGCATACACAAAAGAAAACGCCCCGAACCAGTCGGGGCGTTTTCATTTACAGCGTCAAAGCATCACTTGCCAGTCCAGCGCTTGAGCACGAGGGTGGCGTTGGTGCCGCCAAAGCCGAAGCTGTTGCTCATGACCGTGTCGATCTTGGCGTTTTCTTCGGTTTTGCGCAGGATCGGCAGGTCAGCGACTTCCGGATCCAGTTCGTCGATGTTGGCGGAACCGGCGATGAAGTTGTTCTCCATCATCAGCAGGCAGTAGATCGCCTCATGCACGCCAGCAGCACCCAGCGAGTGGCCCGAGAGGCTCTTGGTCGAGCTGATCTTGGGCGCCTTGTCGCCGAACACTTCGCGAACACCTTTGATTTCGGCAACGTCGCCGACCGGCGTCGAGGTGCCGTGGGTGTTCAGGTAGTCGATCGGGGTGTCGACCGTGGCCAGTGCCTGTTGCATGCAGCGAATGGCACCTTCGCCGCTTGGGGCAACCATGTCGTAGCCGTCGGAGGTCGCGCCGTAGCCGACGATTTCGGCGTAGATCTTGGCGCCACGGGCGAGGGCGTGTTCCAGTTCCTCGACCACGACCATACCGCCGCCGCCAGCGATGACGAAGCCATCACGGTCGGCATCGTAAGCGCGCGAAGCCAGTTCTGGCGTATCGTTGCGCTTGGTCGACAAGGCACCCATGGCATCGAACAGGAACGACTGGCTCCAGTGCTCTTCTTCACCGCCACCGGCGAAGACGATGTCCTGCTTGCCCCACTGGATCTGCTCCAGGGCGGTGCCGATGCAGTGTGCCGAGGTGGCGCAGGCCGACGAGATCGAGTAGTTCAGGCCCTTGATCTTGAACGGGGTGGCCAGGCACGCCGAGACGGTGCTGCCCATGGTGCGGGTGACGCGGTAGGGGCCGACACGCTTGACGCCTTTCTCACGCAGGGTGTCCAGCGCTTCCATCTGGTTCAGGGTCGAGGCCCCGCCGGAGCCAGCCACCAGGCCGGTACGCGGGTTGGAAACCTGCTCTTCGGTCAGGCCGGCGTCCTTGATCGCGTCCTGCATCGCCAGGTAGGCGTACGCCGCAGCGTGGCCAACGAAGCGGTAGACCTTGCGGTCGATCAGTTCTTCGAGGTTGAGGTCGATGGAGCCGGAAACCTGGCTACGCAGCCCCTGTTCCTTGTATTCCGGGTTGTAACGGATACCCGGACGGCTGTTGCGCAGGTTTTCGGTGACGGTAGCTTTGTCATTGCCCAGGCACGATACGATGCCCAGACCAGTTATAACGACGCGGCGCATGCGAATAACCCTTAGAAATTGTCAGTGGAGGTGAACACGCCGACCCGCAGGGCGTCGGCAGTGTAGATCTCGCGGCCGTCAACGCTGACCGAGCCATCGGCGATGGCCATGTTCAGCTTGCCCTTCAGGACGCGCTTGATGTGAATGTTGTAGGTGACTTTCTTGGCGGTGGGCAACACCTGACCAAAGAATTTCACTTCACCCGAACCCAGGGCGCGGCCACGGCCGGGCAGGCCCTGCCAGCCCAGGAAGAAACCAACCAGCTGCCACATGGCATCCAGGCCCAGGCAGCCAGGCATTACCGGGTCGCCTTCGAAATGGCAGGCGAAGAACCACAGGTCCGGGGTGATATCCAGCTCGGCGACCAATTCACCTTTGCCGTACTTGCCGCCTTCTTCGCTGATATGGGTGATGCGATCGACCATCAGCATGTTCGGCGCGGGCAGTTGCGCATTACCTGGGCCGAACAGCTCACCGCGACTGCAGCGCAGCAGGTCTTCCCGAGTAAAGGCGTGTTGTTTGGTCATGCGAGCTCCTCAATAACCCCCTGTGGCAGGGGATGAATCTTCCCGGCCAACCCGGCATCAGTCCGGGCGGCAGCCTACAGGTAGACTATTGCGTTGTAGTGAAAGTCACAGCGCACCTGGCGAAAGAAGTACAGGTGTGCACTGAAACGTCTATTTTCAGGGCCGATGACGGTCCTGTCCAGTCCTTAAGACTGCCGCACTTTAGCATTTATCGCCAGTCGCGACTGTCCGGCCAGGCAGCCAGCGTTGCAACACCTGCTGCAGGTCAGTGCGACGCAACGGTTTGCTCAGGTAATCGTCCATGCCGGCGGCCATGCAGCGCTCCCGGTCACCCTGCAGGGCGTTGGCGGTCAGGGCGATGATCGGTAGCTGGCCGCCGTTGGGCAGCAGGCGTATGCGTCGGGTGGCTTCATAACCATCGAGCTGTGGCAGGCGGCAGTCCATCAGGATGGCCGCAAAGCGCTGCTGGCTGACCTTTTCCACGGCCTGGATGCCGTCCTGGGCCACGCTGACCTCCAGGCCCAGGCTGCGCAACATGGCTTCGATAACGCTCTGATTGACCGGGTTGTCCTCCACCAGCAGGATCCGTTCGCCTTGGGCGAGCGGGGTGTGAGCCGCCAGCGCGCCGGGCAATGCCGCAGCAGCAGAGCTGGCCAGAGCGAGCGGCATTTCCAGGGTGAAGGTCGAGCCCAGCCCTTCGTGGCTCTCCCCGCGCAGCGTGCCGCCCATGCGTTCAGCGAGGGTACGAGCGATGGACAGCCCCAGGCCGGTACCGCCATAGCGCCGTGAAATCGAGCTGTCGGCCTGCTGGAAGGCGACGAACATCATTTCCAGGCGTTCGCTGTCGATGCCGATACCGGTGTCGCGCACGCTGCAGGTGAACCAGAGCGTCTGACGATCGAGCGCCTGCCAACGAGCCTCGACCTGCACCTGGCCCCGTTCAGTGAACTTCAAGGCATTGCCGACCAGGTTGAGGAGGATCTGGCGGATGCGCGTGGGGTCGCCGACCACCTGCAGCTGCTGGCTCTGGGGCGGTAATTGCAGTTGCAGGTCCAGGCCCCGTTGCTGTGCGCTGTGCTGGAAGGACTGCACGCTGCTGGCGATCAGGTCGGCGAGGTTGAAGTCGATATGCTCCAGTTGCAGGGTGGTGCGTTCGATCCGGGAGAAATCGAGAATGTCGTTGATCACCTTGAGCAAGTGCCCGGTGGACTCGCTGGCCACAGCGGTGTACTCGGCCTGCTCGCTGGTCAGCTGGGTGGTTTCGAGCAGTTGCAGCATGCCCAGCACGCCATTCATGGGGGTACGCAACTCGTGGCTCATCATCGCCAGGAATTCCGACTTGGCGCCGTTGGCCTGCTCGGCCTCCTCGCGGGCCTGGATCAACTGGGCAATGGCTTGCTTCTGTTCGGCGCTGGCCTGTTCCAGGGCGCTGGCCAGGTTGTTGATGTGGCGCGCCAGGTGCCCCAGTTCGCTGTCGTCGACCACTGGCAGCGGGGTGTTGTAGTCACCTTGCTGGATGGCCTTGACCGCATGGCCCATGTCGCTGATCGGCTTTGCGAGGCTCATGGCCAGCCGGCGTGCGAGCAGGAAGGTGAACAGCAGGGCGAACAGTGCCAGGATGCCGGCCTTGATGACGATCTCCTGTTGGCGCTGGCTGAAGGCGTCGTCCGACATGCCGACGATCACCCGCCCCAGATAATCGTCTCCGATCGCCGGCGATGGCGCCTTGCCCTGCTGCAGGAAGTCACTGTCCAGGCGGATCTGTTGAAGGCGGATCGGAGCCTGGAATACCTCTACCCGCTGCGCCCGGTTGGTGCTTTCGTCGGCCTGCTCGACGTAGACGAGGATATGGTTGCGGCTGTCCTGCACTTCCAGAAAGCGCACATGTGGAATGCTCAGGGTGGCGCGCATCAACCCCTCGAGTACTTCGTTGTTGCCTGAAATCACCCCATATTCGGATGCCGGGGCCAATTGGTTGGCGATCAGTTGGCCGGTATGGTTGAGCTCCTGACGCAGGTCCTGAATACGCACGAAGGTGAAGAAGCTGATCAGCAGCAACGTCAGCAGCAGCGCAGGGCCCAGGCTGATGATCTGGGTGCGGGTGTGGATATCCCAGCTCAGGCGTTTGCTCATGGGGTGGGTTCTCCTTCGGCCAAAACCTTGGCAGTGGCGTTTGGATCGATCGGTTCCAGGCCCAGGGCGCGAGCCACCTGCTGGTTGCCACTGACCCCGAAGCGGTCGGGGTACAGGCTGCGCGGCCATTGCGCTGGCGGGCGGTCGAGCAGTTGGTCGAGCACCGCCAGCCAGTCTTCCTGGTCGCTGTAGGTACTGGCCAGAGCACCGGCGCGGACAAAACCGGCGTTCGGGCCGATCAACGCCATCTGCCGGCCGTAGCTGCTGAGCAGCAGGTTCTTGGCGGTCTTGGAGTTGTAGAGGTCGGGGTCTTCCAGGCCCAGCAGCACGTCGCTGTTGCCCAACAGATTCAGCAGCGGCCGGCTGTCGCGCTGGTCCGGCCATTGCTGGGCGACGATTTCCAGCCCCAGAGGCCGGGCTGCCTGGCGCAGCTCGTCAAGCAGAAAATGGCTGTGTTCTGCGTACAGCACGCCGATGCGTTGGGCTTGCGGCAACAGGTAGCGGGCCAGGCGCAGCTGGCGGGCCAGGGGCGGATCACTCCACAGCAGGGTCAAGTACGCCGGTCGCGACTTTCCCAGGCGCTGCTCGGCCTCTACGCGGCTGATGCGCATGGCCAAGGCCGGCGGGCCTTTGCTCTCGGCCAGGCGCCACTCCAGTGCGGCGCTGTCAATCAGCAACAGGCGCAGGTCGGCCGGCAGCTTGCCTGGACGCGGCAGTTGGTCGACGGTCTGAAACCTTACCTGATCCTGGTTGCGGCGGCTTTCGAGCGCTGCGACAAAGCTGCGGATGCCGGGCTGTTCCTCGCCACCGACCAACAGGATTTCGCTGGCGGACAGCGAACCCATTGGCCAAAGGCAGAACACCAGCAGGCGCAGCAGGCGGGCCATCAGAACTCCAGCTCCGCGCTGACGCTCAGGCGGTGACGGCTGTCATAGCGGTTCTGCACGGTGGTGCTCGGTTCGTCGTCCAGGCGCTGCTGCCATAACGCGGCCAGTTCGAGGGTGCTGCCCTGGATACGAAAGCGTTTGGCCAGACGCAGGTCGAGGCGCTCGTAGCGGTACTGGTTGAGTGCATCGTCCCCGTAGTAGAACAGCGCACTGGACCAGCCATCACCCCATTCGCGCATCCACCCCGCCGAGCCACTGTTGCGGGCAGTGTTGGCGCTGTCGGCGGGGTTGCTGGCCCAGGCATCGACATAGGCATAAGTGAGCCGCAGGCGGTCGCGCCGGGTGGGTCGCCAGTCCAGCTGTGCCTCGCTGCCGCTGAATCGGGCCTTGTTGGCGTTACTGGCGATGTACTGGTTGTTGCGCAGTGGCTCGCTGATCATTCCGGTGATCTCGTCGTAGAACAGCTTCACATCCATGTTCAGGTCGATATCGGTGAACTGGCCGTTGTAGCCCAGCTCACGTGAGCGCATGCGTTCCTGGTCGAGGTCGCCCGGCCCGCGGGTCTTGACGAAATACTCGCCGTTCTGCTGGCCGAACGCAGTAGGGGTCAGGTTCGTGACCGTGTAGCTCCAGTTGACGTTGTTCTCGAACATGTCCGGGGAGCGCACTGCCTCGGAGTACACCGCACGCAAGCCGTGGCGCGGGGTGATCAGGTAGTTGACCGCCATGCGCGGTGACAGCGAGCTGCCGGACAGTTGCGAATCTTCGAACATCGCGCCGCCCTGCACGATCCAATGCTCGTCCGCGCGCCACTCCAACTGGCCAAAGAGGCGCCAGGTCTGATCGTCCAGGCCGCCGTCGAAATACGTCTGCGAGTCGGCGCGGTCATAACGGTAGTTCATGCCGCTGAGCAGGCGCAGGTTTTCGGTCAGGCTCAGGGTGTCCTGGATTTCCAGGTCGTAGCGGGTTTCCCGGGTGCTCTGGTCGACATCGCCGCACACCACGTTGCTGCCGCCCTGGTTGTTCCACTGGTCCTTGATGGCATCGACCAGCGCCTGCTCTTCGGGGTTGCTGCTGTTGGGCGGGTTGTTGGCGCCGCGGGCGACCTGCTCGGCGAAATTCGGGTTGAGCTGCCACAGCCGGGTCAGTTCCGGGCTGAACGACAGCGCTGCGTCGCAGGCGCGCCAGACCTGCTGGCGGTCGAAGTGCTGAGCCGAGCCCTGCACGTACAGGCTGTGGTCAGGGTTGAAGTCGATGTTCCAGCGCACGGAGCCTGCGTAGTCCTTGGCGTTGACGTCGGCATTGTTGCCGCTTTCGGTGACGAAGGGGAATACGGGCTGGTAGGTATAGGGCCGCTGGTTGCTGCCTTCTTTGGCTGCCAGTTGCCATTCCAGTGTCTGGTTTGTCGCCAGGTTGTGGCTGACGCTGAGGTTGAAGCGGTTCAGGCGGCGGCTGTCGCGGTAATCCTGGCCGAACTGGTTTTCATCGAAGCCCTCATCTTTCTGGCCCGACACCGACAGGCGCAGGTCACCGCCGTCCCAGCCGAAGCCGTGGCTGAGGTAGTAGTCATCGATGCCATCCTGGCCGCGGGTCAGCTTCATGCGCGTGCCGTGGCTGTCGGCGGGATTGCGGGTGAGAATGTTGACCACCGCCATCAGTGCGTTGGCGCCGTAGCTGACGGTGTTGGGGCCGCGGAACACCTCGATGCGTTCGATGTCCTCCAGCGCCACCGGGATGTCGCTCCAGTCCACCGTGGCCAGGCCGGCGCGGTACACCGAGCGGCCGTCGATGAGCACCTGCATGCGTCGGGCTTCGTTGACGTTGGTGCCGTGGTAGTTGACGGTCGGCTGGTTGCCGGCGCCGTAGCCGATCATCATCCCCGGCACCAGGCGCAGCAGTTCGGGAATGTCGCGGGCGCCGCTGGCTCGGATCAGTTCGCTGTCGAGCACGGTCATGCTGCCCGGCACGGCGGCCGGGGACTGTTTCAGCCGCGTGGCGGTCAGAACCTGTGGCAGGTCGGCGTTGTCGATGAACAGGTCGTCGGCCACGGCCGGGCTGCCGAGCAATGCTGTCAGCAGCAACAGGCGAGGGTAGGGAGGCGTGCCAGGGAACACGATACGGCCTTGTATCAGAGTTGAAACAGGCATGTTAACTGACCAGGGAGCTTTTGCCAGCCAAACGGAGGGCTGCGGGCTGCAAGCTACGAGCTACAAGCTACAAGCTGCAAGAAACAGCGACCTCACTGGCCACAAGGTTTTCTTATGGCTTGAAGCTTGAAGCTTGCGGCTTGCAGCTTGCAGCTTGCAGCTTGTAGCTCGCACCCCCTGGGATGGTCGTATAATGGCCCCCGTCGCCAATTAACTAATGGCTTTAACGGATTGAATATGACTGAACAGCAACCTGTTGCAGTTCTGGGAGGCGGCAGCTTCGGCACCGCAGTGGCGAACCTGCTGGCGCAGAACGGCGTGCCGGTGCGCCAATGGATGCGTGACCCTGAGCAGGCCGAGGCCATGCGCATCAATCGCGAGAACCCGCGCTACCTCAAAGGCATCCGCCTGCATGACGGCGTCGAGCCGGTCAACGACCTGCTGGCCACGTTGCACAGCAGCGACCTGATCTTCGTTGCGCTGCCTTCCAGCGCCTTGCGCAGCGTCCTGGCCCCGCATGCCGGGCTGTTGCGCGGCAAATGCCTGGTCAGCCTGACCAAAGGCATCGAAGCACAGAGCTTCAAGCTGATGAGCCAGATCCTCGAAGAAATCGCACCCGATGCACGAATCGGTGTGTTGTCCGGGCCAAACCTGGCCCGCGAGATCGCTGAGCATGCGCTGACCGCTACCGTGGTCGCCAGCGAAGATGAAGACCTCTGCCAGCGCGTGCAGGCGGTATTGCACGGGCGTACCTTCCGTGTCTACGCCAGCAGCGACCGCTTCGGTGTCGAGCTGGGCGGTGCCCTGAAGAACGTCTATGCGATCATCGCTGGCATGGCCGTGGCATTGGGGATGGGCGAAAACACCAAGAGCATGCTGATTACCCGGGCGCTGGCAGAAATGACCCGTTTCGCCGTGAGCCAAGGTGCCAACCCCATGACCTTCCTCGGCCTTGCCGGGGTCGGCGACCTGATCGTCACCTGTTCTTCGCCCAAGAGCCGCAACTACCAGGTCGGTCACGCCCTGGGCCAGGGCCTGACGCTGGAGCAGGCAGTCACTCGCCTGGGCGAAGTGGCCGAAGGGGTCAATACCCTCAAGGTACTCAAGGCCAAGGCTGAGGAGGTCCAGGTCTACATGCCGCTGGTGGCCGGGCTGCACGCCATCCTCTTCGAAGGCCGCACGCTGAACCAGGTGATCGAGCGCCTGATGCGTGCCGAGCCCAAGACCGACGTCGACTTCATTTCCATCAGCGGTTTCAACTGAGCCTTCAGCGGCTTCAAATGAGCCTTCAGCGGCTTTGGACAGAACAAGGAGCGACACATGAACGATACCCCTGAGCGCGCCCAGCGCGAGTCGATCATCCTGCGCGTGTTGTGGATGCTGGTGTTTCTGGTGGTGTGGCAATTGGCCGAGCTGCTGCTCGGCGGCCTGGTGCTGGTGCAGCTCATCTACCGCCTGATCTACGGCGCGCCGAGCGCCAGCCTGATGAACTTCGGCGACAGCCTGAGCCAGTATCTGGCGCAGATCGGTCGCTTTGGCACCTTCCATACCGACAGCAAACCGTGGCCTTTCGCTGACTGGCCCACGCCGCGTGCGCCGGAAGGCGAAGCGCCCCATGCCGTTGCTCCAGCACCCCATCCGGTACGCGACGAGGAGCCCAAACTGTGAAACTGTGGGTATTGCGCCACGGTGAGGCTGAGCCCAGGGCCAACACCGACGCCGAACGACGCCTGACTGCCCACGGCCGCGAGCAGGTGCTGCACAGTGCTGCGCACCTGCTTGGCCAGCCGCTGCAGGCCATCCTTGCCAGCCCCTACGTGCGTGCTCAGCAAACCGCCGCCCTGGTGCATGACACCCTGGGCTTCGCCGAGCCGGTGCGCACCGTGCCCTGGCTGACGCCGGAAAGCAACGTGCAAGAGGTGATCGCCGAACTCGAACGCCTGGGGCTTGAGCAGGTATTGCTGGTCAGCCACCAGCCGTTGGTGGGCGCGCTGGTGGGCATGCTGGAGCATGGCCACGCGCAACAGCCTGCGCCGCTGAGCACCGCCAGCCTGGCGCAGCTTGAAGGCGACTGGCCGCTGGCGGGGCTGATGACCCTGCAGGCCCTGCATCACGCCCCTTGAGTGATCGGCAACGGGCCTTTGTGCCTGTTGCCGTGCCCTCTGCCGATTGCTCGCATACCCGCCTGGTGAGCCCTCGGTGACCTGATCGCCCTCGCCGATGACCTTTACAGGCGTTGCCGAGCGCGAGCCGGATGCCGACAATGGGCCATCATCCCCGTACCGGACCAGGTGCCATGTCGCAGCAGATCTTCTTCGCCCATGCCAACGGATTCCCGTCGGCCACCTATGGCAAGCTGTTCGCTGCCCTGGCGCCGGATTACCAGGTGCAGCATTTGCCCCAGCATGCTCATGACCCCCGCTTTCCGGTGAACGAGAACTGGCAGAGCCTGGTGGACGAACTTTTACACCACCTGGCCAGGCAGGATCAGCCGGTGTGGGGGGTAGGGCACTCGCTCGGTGGCGTGCTGCACCTGCATGCAGCCCTGCGCTGCCCGGCTTACTACCGCGGTGTGGTCATGCTTGACTCACCGGTGCTGACCCGCGCCGATCAGTGGTTGCTGCGCACCGCCAAGCGCTTTGGCTTCATCGACCGCATTACCCCTGCTGGCCGCACCCTGGGCCGGCGAGAAGCGTTCAGCGACCGCGCCAGCGCACGGGATTATTTCGCCAGCAAGAAGCTGTTCCGGCATTTTGACCCCGACTGCCTGGAAGCCTACCTCGAGCATGGCCTGGAAGACGTGGAGCAGGGGGTACGCCTGCGCTTCGATCCGGCTACCGAGATCAGCATCTACCGCAGCATTCCTCACGCCAGCCCGGCCCCTGCACGGCAGCTTCAGGTACCCCTGGCGATGGTGCGGGGGGAGCGCAGCAATGTGATTCGTCGCCACCACACGTTGGCGGTGCGCGGCATGCCCAAGGGCGAATACCACAGCGTGCCCGGTGGGCACATGTTCCCGCTGGAGCGGCCGACAGACACTGCCAGCCTGATCAAAGGCCTGTTCGACCGCTGGGGCCAGGCATGAGTGCCCATGTCGAGGAAATCCGCCTCAGCCTCGGCCATATCGAACTGGCTGCTCACCTGTTCGGCCCCGAAGATGGCCTGCCGGTGATCGCCCTGCATGGCTGGCTGGACAACGCCAACAGTTTTGCCCGCCTCGCACCGCAATTGAAAGGCCTGCGTATCCTCGCCCTGGACCTTGCCGGGCACGGCTACTCGCAGCACCGCCCGCCAGGCGCCGGCTATGCGCTGGCCGACTACGCCCATGATGTACTGCGGGTTGCCGAACAACTGGGCTGGCAACGGTTTGCCCTGTTGGGGCATTCGCTGGGGGCGATCATTTCGGTGCAACTGGCCGCCGCCCTGCCAGAGCGGGTCAGCCACCTGGCGCTGATCGATGGCGTCATCCCGCCGACCGGGGCCGAGGAGGATGCCGGCGAGCGCCTGGGGTTGGCGCTGCAGGCCCAATTGCGCCTGGATGGCAAACGCAAGTCGGTCTACAAGACCCTGGAGGAGGGCGTGCAGGCGCGCATGAAGGGCATGGTCGCGGTCAGCCGGGACGCTGCCGAGTTGCTCGCCCAGCGCGGACTGATGCCGGTGCCTGGCGGTTACAGCTGGCGCAGTGACAGCCGCCTGACGTTACCGTCGCCGGTGCGCTTGAGCCATGCCCAGGCCATGGCCTACGTGCGCCGGGTGAACTGCCCGGCCTGCCTGGTGGTGGCGGCCGATGGCATGCTGGCGCGCCACGCTGAGCTGCTGCAGCAGCTAACCTTTGAACAGACGGTGCTGCCCGGTGGCCATCATCTGCACCTGAACGATGACCACGGTGCGGCCCTTGTCGCAGACTGTATCAATCGCTTCTTTGGCTTTGCTTGACTTGAGCCGGACAAGTGTCGAGGCTTGGCGGGTTGAACAGGGAGACAACCATGCAACTGCCAGACATCCTGGAGCTTCATCACGGCGCTCGCCGCCGCGCGGGTCGCCGATGAGCGTGCCCGTCATGATTCGTACTGCCGGCGCCTGCCTGGCGCTCGTCAGCCCGTTGCTGTGGGCCGACGCCCTGCCGGTGCCTGTGGATGCCAAAGTGGTCGAACAACGCCCGGCAGTCGAGCAGGAACGCATCTACCCAATGGGCCCACTGCGCAAGATCAGCGGCCGTCTGCGCGTGGACGACAAGGTCGAGAGCCGGGGCCAGGTCAGCTCCATCACCTACGAGCTGCCGGAAGAGCGCACGGCGCGCGAGGCTTTTGCCAGCGCCCGTGAAGCACTGCAGCGCGATGGCGGCTATCCGTTGTTCTGGTGTCTGGGCCGTGATTGCGGCGAAGCCAGCCTGTGGGGCAACGAGGTATTCGGCAGCGCGCGGCTCAATGGCGGTGACGAGCAGCAGGCGTTCATCCTTCTGCGCCGCTCCGCCGAAGAGGCAGATACCCTGGTGGCGCTTTACGCCGTAACCCGCGGCAACCGTCGCGCCTACCTGCATGTGGAAGAGTTCGTCGCCAGCAGCCCGCTGGGTGAATTGCTGCCGACACCCGCCACGGTGCTGCTTGAAATGCGCGACACTGGCAAGCTCGACTACCCCGACCTGGGGGCACCTGAGCCTGCGTGGGTGGCGCTGTTGGGGCGCAGCCTGAAGCTGGATATCACGTTGCGCGCCAGCCTCAGCGGTGCCCAGGCCGAAGCCTGGCGTCAGCAACTGATCAAGGCCGGCGTACGCAGCAACCGGCTCGAAGTCGGCGATACCCCCACCGATGGCCTGCACCTGGAACTGATCCGTTGAATGAGCGCCACCATGGCCAACAATGATCGCCTGCTGATCCAGATTATCCTGCTGACCTTGCTCGGCGCCACGTTGTGGGTGATGGCGCCGTTCATCTCCGCGTTGTTGTGGGGGGCAATCCTGGCATTTGCCAGTTGGCCGCTGATGCGCCTGCTGACGCGCGCACTGGGTGGGCGTGAAACATTGGCAGCAGGCCTGCTGACCTCGGCCTGGATCCTGATCGTGGCCTTGCCGCTGGTGTTGTTGGGCTTCAACCTCGCCGACCACGTTCGGGACGCCACTGCCTTCGTGCGCGACGTGCAGGTCGATGGTTTGCCTGATGCCCCGGCATGGCTGGGTGGCATTCCGCTGGTAGGTGAGCGGCTGGTCAGCGGCTGGCAATCCCTGGACCAGCAGGGTGCTGCGCTGATCGCGTCGGTCAAACCTCACCTGGGGCAGGTCGGCAACTGGTTGCTGGCGCGCAGTGCGCAAATCGGCAGCGGTGTGCTGGAGCTGACGCTGAGCCTGGTGTTCGTATTCTTTTTCTACCGCGATGGGCCGCGCCTGGCGGCGTTCGTCCTGCGCTTGCTGAACCGCCTTGTAGGTGAGCGTGCCGAGTATTACCTGGACCTGGTAGCGGGCACCGTGCAACGGGTGGTGAACGGGGTGATCGGTACTGCGGCGGCACAGGCACTGCTGGCCTTGATCGGCTTCCTGATTGCCGGTGTGCCGGGGGCCATCGTGCTGGGCCTGGTCACCTTCATGCTCAGCCTGATCCCCATGGGGCCACCACTGGCGTGGATACCCGCGACGGCCTGGCTGGTATGGAAGGGTGAGTACGGCATGGCGGTGTTCCTGGGTATCTGGGGCACCTTCGTCATCAGTGGTGTGGACAACGTGCTCAAGCCTTACCTGATCAGCAGGGGCGGCAACCTGCCGCTGGTCATCGTGCTGCTCGGGGTGTTTGGCGGTTTGATTGCCTTTGGCTTCATTGGCCTGTTCATCGGGCCGACCCTGCTGGCGGTGGGGTATAGCCTGCTGCTGGACTGGAGCCGCAACGCCGGGCAGCCAACCCCCCAACCTTAGCCTGCCTGACCCCTGGCGGGCTTGCCCGCCGATGGGCCGGTGCAGGCAACGGCCCGTCCTGATCTTTACGCATTCTTTATCCCCAGCCCCGCGCCTCGATCTCGCCCCTTTACGCCTTCCCCTCGGACAATTCCCCCAAAGCGGCCCAAGCCGTAACCAGGGGAGATCCACACATGAACATGCTCGACGGGCTGTCACTGCTACTGGCAGTGGCATTGGCGGTTTACCTGCTGATGGCGCTGCTGCGCGCCGATCGCAGCTAGGGAGCGGCCATGCACAGTTATGACTACGCGTTGCTGTTGGCGTTTTTCGCTATCGTGCTGCTATCGGCACCCTGGCTCGGGCGGTTCTTCTTCCACGTCATGGAAGGCCAGCGGACTTGGCTGACGCCGCTGCTTGGGCCGGTGGAGCGGGGCTGCTACCGGCTGGCCGGCGTGCGCGCCGATCAGGAACAGAACTGGAAGCAGTACGCCCTGGCGCTGATGGCGTTCAACCTGGCCGGCTTCGTGCTGCTCTTCAGCGTGCTTTTGCTGCAAGGGTACCTGCCGCTCAACCCGCAACGCTTGCCCGGCCTGGAATGGTCGTTGGCTTTCAACACCGCGGTGAGTTTCGTCACCAACACCAACTGGCAGGCTTACAGCGGTGAAGCTTCGGTCAGTTACCTGAGCCAGATGCTTGGCATGACCGTACAGAACTTTGTCAGCGCCGCTACCGGGCTGGCCGTACTGGTCGCCTTGTGCCGCGGCATCGCCCGCCGCTCGACCAGCAGTATTGGCAACTTCTGGGTCGACATAACCCGTGCCACCCTGTACGGCCTGTTGCCGTTCTGCCTGGTGCTCGCGCTGCTGCTGGTCTGGCAGGGTGTGCCGCAGACTTTCGCTGACTACGCCCACGCGGTGACCCTGCAAGGCGCTGACCAGACGATTCCGCTCGGCCCTGCCGCCAGCCAGATCGCGATCAAGCAATTGGGGACCAACGGTGGCGGCTTCTTCGGTGTCAACTCGGCGCACCCGTTCGAGAACCCCACGGCCTGGAGCAACCTGTTCGAGGTGGCTTCGATCATCCTGATCCCGGCCGCCCTGGTCTTCACCTTCGGCCATTACGTCAAGGACCTGCGCCAGAGCCGGGCGATTCTTGCCTGCATGCTCGGCCTGTTTCTGCTTGGCGGCGCGACCGCGCTGTGGTCGGAGCACCAGCCCAACCCGGCGCTTGACAGCGCGCAGGTTCAACAGAGCGCACCCCTGGAGGGCAAGGAAAGCCGCTTCGGCACGACCGGCTCGGTGCTGTGGGCGGTGACCACCACCGCAGCGTCCAACGGGTCGGTCAACACCATGCACGACAGCCTCAACCCACTCACCGGCATGGTCGCCATGGTCAACATGATGGTCGGCGAGGTGATCTTCGGCGGTGTTGGCGCGGGGCTCTACGGCATGTTGCTGTTCGTGTTGATCGCCGTGTTCCTGGCCGGCTTGATGATCGGCCGGACCCCGGAATACCTCGGCAAGAAACTGCAGGCTCGGGAAGTGCAGCTGTTGGTGGCAACCCTCCTGGTGATGCCGGTCGGCGTGCTGGTGCTTGGCGCTATCGCCGCCAGCCTGCCAGGCCCTGCCGGCGCGGTCAGCAACCCGGGTGCCCATGGCTTCAGCCAGTTGCTCTACGCCTACACCTCCGGCGCCGCCAACAACGGCTCGGCGTTCGCAGGTTTCGGCGCCAACACAGTGTTCCACAACGTGATGATCGGCCTGGCCATGCTCATCGGCCGCTTTGGCTACATCCTGCCGATCCTGGCCTTGGCTGGCAGCCTGGCAGCGAAGAAAAGCGCGCCCCAAGGGCTCAACAGCTTCCCGACCCATGGCCCGCTGTTCACCGGCCTGCTGCTGGTGACCATCCTGCTGGTGGGCGGCCTGACCTTCCTGCCAGCCCTGGCCCTTGGGCCAATCGCTGAACACCTGAGCCTGGGTTTCTGAGGAACCGACCATGAATATGCCCATTCCTGAAGTGAACGCCCGGCACAGCGCCAAGGACCAGACCCGCTTCGCCGCGCTGTGGCGCCCGGCGCTGGTGCAGGCATTCGTCAAGCTTGACCCGCGTCAGCTCAAGCGCTCGCCGGTCATGCTGGTGGTGGCTTTGACCGCCGTCTTGACCACCGTGCTGTGCTTTGCGCCCGGCAGTGACGTGAGCACCGGCGTTGCCGTGCAGATCGCGTTGTGGCTGTGGTTTACCGTGCTGTTCGCCAACTTTGCCGAAGCGCTGGCAGAGGGCCGGGGCAAGGCCCGCGCCGATAGCCTCAAGGCCGGCAGCCAGGGGCTGACCGCAGAGCGCCGGACGCGCGACGGCACGTTCGAGACCGTTGCCGCTGCGCAGTTACGCAAGGACGACGTAGTCCGTGTCGTGGCCGGCGAGATGATCCCAGGTGACGGCGAGGTGCTCGAAGGCATCGCCGCGGTCAACGAGGCGGCCATCACCGGTGAGTCGGCGCCGGTGATTCGCGAATCCGGTGGTGACCGCTCGGCTGTCACGGGCAATACCCGGCTGGTTTCCGACTGGTTGCTCATTCGCATCACCAGCAACCCTGGCGAGTCGACCCTGGACCGCATGATCGCCCTGGTCGAAGGCGCCAAGCGGCAGAAGACGCCCAACGAGATCGCGCTGGACATTCTGCTGATCGGCCTGACGTTGATCTTCCTGATCGTCGTGGTGACGCTGCAGCCATTCGCCCACTTCGCCGGCGGCAGCCTGCCACTGATTTTCCTCGCTGCACTGCTGGTGACGCTGATCCCGACCACCATTGGCGGCCTGCTGTCGGCCATCGGTATCGCCGGCATGGATCGCCTGGTGCGCCTTAACGTGATCGCCCGCTCGGGCCGTGCCGTGGAGGCGGCCGGTGACGTGCACACACTGATGCTCGACAAGACCGGTACCATCACCTTTGGCAACCGCCGCTGCAGCGCCCTGCATGCCGCCACCGGGGTGACTGCCAAGGAACTGGGCGAAGGTGCCTTGCTCGCTTCGCTGGCCGATGACACAGCCGAAGGCAAGTCGATCGTCGAGTACCTGCGCCAGTTGCATGACTTCGTCGAGCCGGGCGCGGGGCAGTTCAACACCGTCGCCTTCAGTGCCGAGACACGCCTGTCGGGCATCGATTTCCAGCAGCATTGCTACCGCAAGGGCGCCGTTGATGCCGTGCTCGCCTTCGTCGGCATGCAGCGCCTGGAAATGCCGCTGGCGCTGACGCGTGAAGTTGAACGCATCGCCCAGAGTGGTGGTACGCCGCTGCTGGTGTGCGTGGACAAGCGCCTGCTCGGTGTGATCCACCTCAAGGACGTGGTCAAGCCTGGCATCCGCGAACGCTTCGCCGAGTTGCGCAAGCTGGGTATTCGCACGGTAATGGTGACCGGCGACAACCCGCTGACTGCCGCGGCCATCGCCGCCGAAGCCGGTGTTGACGACGTGCTGGCCGAAGCCACGCCGGAGAAGAAGCTGGCGCGCATCCGCCAGGAGCAGAACGACGGCCGCCTGGTGGCCATGTGCGGCGACGGTGCCAACGACGCCCCGGCCCTGGCCCAGGCTGACGTGGGCATGGCCATGAACGACGGTACCCAGGCTGCGCGCGAGGCCGCTAACATGGTCGACCTGGACAGCGACCCGACCAAGCTGCTGGACGTGGTCCAGGTGGGCAAGGAGTTGCTGGTGACCCGTGGCGCGCTGACCACCTTTTCCATCGCCAACGACGTGGCCAAGTACTTCGCCATCCTGCCGGCGTTGTTCGCCGCCATCTACCCGCAACTGGGCGTGCTCAACCTGATGCACCTGGCCAGCCCGCAGAGTGCGATCCTTTCGGCCATCGTGTTCAACGCGCTGATCATCATCGTACTGATCCCGCTGGCGCTGCGCGGTGTGCGGGTACAGGCGGCCAGTGCTGCTCATCTGCTGCGACGCAACCTGCTGATCTACGGCCTGGGCGGCATCATCGTGCCATTTGTCGGGATCAAGCTGATCGACCTGCTGCTCAACGCTTTGCACTTGGTCTGAGGAGGCCACCATGAACACCTATGTACGCCCGGCGCTGAGCCTGATCCTGTCGCTGGCAGTGGTCACCGGTGCGCTGTATCCACTGGCGGTGACCGGGGTTGCGCAAGTGGTTTTTCCGGAGCAGGCCAATGGCAGCCTGGTGCGCGATGAGCAGGGCAAGGTGCGCGGCTCGGCACTGATCGCCCAGGATTTCCAAGGCGATGGCTGGTTCCATTCGCGGCCTTCGGCGGGGGCTTATGCCACCGTGGCCAGCAGCGCGAGCAACCTGTCGCCAAGCAACCCGGCGCTGGCCGAACGGGTCACGGGCGATGCCGCGAAGCTGTACCAGGCTGGGCAGGGGCCGGTGCCGCAGGCCTTGCTGACCACCTCGGGCAGTGGCCTGGACCCGCATTTGCCACCGCAGGCCGTGGCCTACCAGATTGCGCGGGTGGCGGCGGCGCGCCAGATACCGGTAGAGCGCTTGCAAGCCCTGCTGGAAGAGGCCACCCTCCACCCATTGATCGGGCCGCCTGTGGTCAATGTGCTGGCCCTTAACCAAGCGTTGAGCAAATTGGGGTCATGAATGTGGGGCCGCTTTGCGGCCCAATCGCCGGCAAGCCGGCTCACACAGGTCGTGCACAACTTTCCGAAGCTGTGAACCGCCTGTGGGGGTCGGCTTGTCGGCGATGCAGGCCCAGAAAAACCGATCGTGGCGCTATTGAAGGATGAAGCATGAGTGACGCAGCCCGCGCAGACGCGCTGTTGGCCAACCTGCCGCGCGAAGGGCGTGGCAGGCTCAAGGTATTTCTCGGTGCAGCACCCGGGGTGGGCAAGACCTACGCCATGCTCCAGGCGGCCCACGCCCAACAGCGCCAAGGCGTGCAGGTACTGGCAGGCGTAGTCGAAACCCACGGCCGCGCCGAAACCGAATCACTGCTCTCTGGCCTGGTCCAGCAACCTCTGCTGCGCAGCGAATACCGTGGTGTCACCCTGGAAGAAATGGATCTGGACGGCCTGCTCAAGGCCGCCCCGGATCTGGCCCTGGTCGACGAACTGGCCCACAGCAACGCCCCGGGCAGCCGCCACGCCAAACGCTGGCAAGACGTTCAGGAACTGCTAGCCGCCGGGATCGACGTGTACACCACGGTCAACGTCCAGCACCTGGAGAGCCTCAACGACAAGGTGCGCGACATTACCGGCGTGCACGTGCGTGAAACCCTGCCGGACTGGGTGCTGCAGGAGTCCTTCGAACTGGTGCTGATCGACCTGCCGCCGCGCGAGCTGCTCGAACGTCTGCGTGAGGGCAAAGTCTATGTGCCCGAGCAGGCTCGGGCTGCGATCGATGCCTATTTTTCCCAGACCAACCTCACCGCGTTGCGTGAGCTGGCCATGCAGGCCGCCGCCGCACAGGTCGATGCCGACCTGGCCCACGGCTACCGCCAGCGTGGCCAAGAAGCGCCGGCACTGCGCGGGCGTCTGCTGGTAGGTGTCGAGGGTGACGACCAGGCCGAACGCCTGGTGCGCCATGCCAGCCGGGTTGCGCAGCGTCGGCATTTGCCCTGGAGCCTGGTGCATGTGGACAACGGGCGGCTGCGCGACGAAACCGCACGCCAGCGTTTGCAGGCGGCGCAACAACTGGCTGAACGCCTGGGTGGGGAGGTGGTGGTGCTGCGCGCAGGCGAGGTGGCACGTACGCTGATCCAGCATGCCGTCGAGCGTCGAGCCAGCCTGGTGCTGGTAGGCCAGTCTCGGGACCGCCTGCGTCGTCGATTGTTCGGCGCAGGGGTGGCTGCCCGGTTGCTGCGCGAAAGCCACGGGCTTGAAATCAACGTGCTCGACCGCGATGTTCAGCCGGCCCCGGCACGTTCGACCGTGCGACGGGTGTGGGTATGGCGCCACTATCTGTTGGCACTGGCTGCCACCGCGCTGGCAACGGGGTTGTCCTGGGCGGTGTCGAGCGTGTTGGCGCTGCCCAATATTTCGCTGGTGTTCCTTGCCGCCGTATTGCTGGTTGCGGTGCGCAGCAGCCTGGGCCCGGCCTTGGCCTGTGCTGCCTTGTCGTTCCTGACCTATGACTTCCTGTTCATCCCGCCGAATTTTTCCTTCAGCATTCAGCGCGAAGAAGACGTGCTGACGCTGGTGTTCTTCCTGTTGATGGCTGCGCTTACCGGCAACCTCGCTGCGCGTCAGCGCCGGCAGTTGCAGGCCCTTCGCGAAACCCAGGCGCAGACCAACCAGTTGCTCGACCTGTCGCGACGGCTGACGGTCGCCACCGACCGGCAAGCCGTGTTCAACGCCGCCGGCCAGCACCTCAATGGCTGGCAGGACGTGCACGTGTGCCTGCTCGAACGCAACCCTGAAGGGCAGTTGCAAGTGGCCAGCGGCCAGGCTCAGGCCCTGAGCGACAACGAGCGCGCCGCCGCCGAATGGGCCTGGCAGCATGGGCAGGCCGCTGGCCATGGCAGCGACACCCTGCCTAACGGCCGATGGTGGTGGTGGCCATTGATCGTCGACGATCATCCCCTGGCCCTGCTCGGTGTGCGCCCCCAGTCCGGCGACCCTCTCAGTGCCCAGCGCCGCCGGCTGCTCATGGCGCTTGGTCAACCGCTGGCCCAGGCGCTGGCCCGAGCCCGCCTGGCCGAGCAACTGGAAGCCGCACGTCTGCACGGCGAGACCGAGCAGTTGCGCAGTGCACTGCTGGCCTCGGTGTCCCACGACCTTCGCACACCGCTGACCGCCATGCGTGGCAGTATCGACAGCCTGCTGGCGCTGGGCGAGGCCATCCCCACCGAAGACCGCCGCGAACTGTTGGAAGGCACCCGCAACGAAGCCGAGCGCCTTGACCGCTATATCCAGAACCTGCTTGACATGACCCGCCTGGGCCACGGCGGCCTGAAGCTGGCCCGCGACTGGGTCGCCCCGGCCGATATCGTCGGCAGTGCCCTGAACCGCCTTCGCGTGGTGCTCGCGCCGCTGCGCGTGCACACCGAGGTGCCCGCCGAGTTGCCGTTGCTGTTCGTGCACGCCGCGCTGATCGAACAGGCGCTGATCAACGTGCTGGAGAACGCGGCCCGCTTCTCACCTGCCCAAGGCCGCCTCGAACTGCAGGTGTCGGTGCACGAGGAGCAATTGCGCTTCGCGGTCAGCGATCAAGGGCCTGGTATCCCCGTGGCCGAGCGCGAGAAAATCTTCGATATGTTCTACACCGCAGCCCGCGGCGACCGTGGCGGGCAGGGCACCGGCCTGGGCCTGGCGATCTGCCAGGGCATGATCGGTGCCCATGGTGGGCAGATCCTGGTCAGCGAAGGCATCGATGGCCATGGCACCTGCATCACTCTATGCTTGCCCTTGCCCCAACAACCCGAAGCCGAAAGCGAAACCCCATGAGCCAGTCCGCCACCCTCCTGGTCATTGACGATGAACCGCAGATCCGCAAGTTCCTGCGCATCAGCCTGGCCTCACAAGGCTACAAGGTAATCGAGGCGGCCACCGGTAGCGAAGGGCTTGCTCAGGCTGCCTTGGCCAAGCCTGACCTGGTGGTGCTCGACCTCGGCTTGCCTGACATGGACGGGCAGCATGTGCTGCGCGAGTTGCGCGAGTGGAGTGCGGTGCCGGTGCTGGTGCTGTCGGTGCGTGCCAGCGAACTGCAAAAGGTCGATGCGCTGGATGGCGGGGCCAATGACTATGTGACCAAGCCGTTCGGCATCCAGGAGTTTTTGGCCAGGGTCCGTGCGCTGTTGCGCCAGGTACCGCAAGCGGGTGGGGGCGAGGTGACCGCGAGCTTTGGGCCGTTGACCGTGGACTTCGCCTTTCGCAAGGTGACGCTTGAGGGCGCAGAGGTGGCACTGACCCGCAAGGAATACGCGTTGTTGGCGCAACTTGCCGGGCATCCGGGGCGAGTCATTACCCAGCAGCAGTTGCTCAAGGATATCTGGGGCCCGACACACGTGGAGAACACCCATTATCTGCGGATTGTCGTGGGGCATTTGCGCCAGAAACTGGGCGATGATCCAACAGCACCGCGGTTCATCATCACCGAGGCCGGGGTGGGATACAGGCTGGTTGCGCCTTCCTCCTAGGGCCATTGCCAGGCAAGCTGAACGTCAGTTGACGCGCAAACCGAAACACCCCCCCTCCATTACTCCCCTTTTCTGAATAGTCGCAGCAACCCGCCAGTTGCAGCGACAGCGCCTCCATTCGCGCTTTTTGCCCAGGCGCAGCCTGGGGCGCGACCGTTCATTCCTTTGTACGCTAATTTAATTTTGTACAGGTATGCAGCGCTGAATTTGCCGAATTCACGGCGGATAGGTCTTTCCTGCCATCAAAAAATTGTACATCCATCTGGATTTGTACAGGTTTTGTCGGTACTGTTGAATTCCTCGCAGGAGCGCGGAACGTTCAAGGGAGTGATCGAGTCTCAGTAATAGCCTATTGCCATAACCTAGTTGCCATTCCGATCGGGGCAGGTGAAATGAACATGAATGTCGCCCCAGTGCCGTACAACGAAGAGCAGCGCCTGGCTGCGGTCGCCGAGTGGTGTGTTGCGCACCAGGACTGCAGCACCGAGCTGCGCACGCTGGTCGAATGGGCCGGACGGTACTTCAGTGCGCCGATATGCCTGATCTCGATCGTAAGTGAGTGCCAGCAGTGGTTCATGGCCAAGACTGCATTGGAGGCCGACAGCACGCCGCGGGATGTCGCGTTCTGTGCCCACACCATTCTTCAGGCGCAGCCGCTGGAAGTACTGGATGCGACGCTGGACCCGCGCTTTGCCGACAACCCACTGGTCACCGGTGCACCCGGCATTCGCTACTATTGCGGCGCTCCGCTGCTGGTAGACAAGCAGGTCGCGATTGGCAGTTTCTGCATCATCGATACAGCCCCGCGTGCGGCCTTGGATGATGCCCAGCGCGGGATGTTGCAGGCGTTCGCCGACATGGCAGTGCAGATCATTGCCGGCATACGTCGTCGAAATTTCTACGACCAGCCGACCGGGCTGTTCAACCGGGTAAAACTTGAATGCGACGTGCAGACGCGCCTTGAACGCCATGATGCCCTGACCGTGGTGGTGTTCGACATCATGCCGGCGCAGGTGCTGACGCACATGATCAAGGTGTTGGGCTACAACTTCGCCCACGACCTTACCCTTCAGGTGAAAGACCTGATCGTCAGCCAGCTTGACTCCGATCTGGCGTTGTACAAGATCAGCCCCACCCGGTTTGCCGTCATCGTGCACCAGCACCCGCTGGCAATGTGCGCGCGGGTCATCGGTGTGCTGAGCGATCCTGTGCTGTGTCATCAGATTCCTGTCCTGCTGGATGCCTCGGTCGGTATTTCACCGGTCAGCCGCTGCGACGACGATGGCAGCCTTGACTGGTTGCGCCGTGCGGTCGGCGCCGCCGACGCGGCCCGTGGCAACCCTGGCCGCTGCGCGCACTATCAGCCGGAGGTGGACGCCGCACAGCGCAGGGCCTTCTCCCTGCTGACCTCACTGGGGGCGGCGCTGCAGCGCGATGACGAGCTTAGCCTGCACCTGCAGCCGCGCGTCGAACTGCAAGGCCATACGTGCAACAGCGCTGAAGCGCTGTTGCGCTGGCGCCACCCGCAATTGGGGGATATTTCCCCTGCCGAGTTCATCGCCCTGGCCGAGAAAACCGCGCTGATAGCGTCGATCAGCCTGTGGGTGATGCACGCGGTGTTGAACATCCTGCAACACGCTCAGGCGCCAGACTTACGCATCAGTATGAATGTCACCGCGCGCGACCTGGAGAGCGCAGCATTCATGGATGCCTTGCTCGCCGAGCTCCAGCGCAGGGCCATCGCGCCGGGGCGCCTGCAGCTGGAGTTCACGGAAAGCGTGCTGATCGAGCAACCCGAAGAAGTGCGGCGACAATTGCTGCGCGCCCGTCAGGCGGGGATCGACGTCGCCATCGATGACTTTGGTACCGGCTATAGCAACTGGGCCTACCTCAGCCGCATTCCTGCCACGCTGGTGAAACTGGACCGTTCGTTGATCCAGAAGGCCACGCACAGTGCCAAGGACCTCCTGCTGGTGCAGTCGCTGGTGGGGCTGGCTAACCAGCTCGGTTACCAGGTGGTGGCCGAAGGCATCGAAACCGCTGAACAGCTCACCTGTGCCAAGGCCTGGGGTTGTGCCCAGGCGCAAGGCTATTACCTGGCAAGGCCCATGCCACTGGCCGCCTTCCAGACGTGGTACTGCAACAACCGGCTTCGCTGGTCGCAGTCCTGATTTGACTTATTCGTCGCTTATCCTCAGCAGGTAGCCAGCATGTTCAACCGGCAATTGAAAACCACGCTCGCCGAGCGTGAACGCGAACTGGAAAGCCTTCGGCAGTGCCTGGAGCAGATAGAGCAGGCCGGTTTTTTTCTGCGGCTCGACGGCGATTGGCGGATCCTCGACTGCAACCTCGTCAGTGCGGCTGCGTTCGGCGTGACGGTGGACGCCTTGGCCGGCACCTCCTTGAAGCAATGGCTTCCCGCCCAGGCCTTGGGCGGGTTGGCCAGCGCGCTTGCCAAGGGTGCGCCGGTGCACGATGACATGAGCCTGAGCGCGGCCAATGGCAAGTCGGCGTGGTGGCGCTTGGGCTGGTATCCGCGGTTGGATGCACAAGGGCGGGTATGCGAAATACGGGCATTCGGGCGCGACGTGTCGCAAGAGGTCGGGCTGGCCCGGGAAAACCAGGCGCTGCTCGACGCGCTGTTACGCTCCAGCGCGGTCATCCAGTTCGACCTGGCAGGCAATGTGCTGGCCGCCAATGACACGTTCCTGGCGGGCATGGGCTACCGCCTCGATGAAGTGGTGGGTAAGCATCACCGGATGTTTTGCTGCGCAGAAGACACCGCCAGCCCGGCTTATGCAGAATTCTGGCGAACGCTCAACACCGGCCGCTACGTCACTGGCCGCTTCCGCCGGCTGGACCGGCACGGGCAGGAAGTGTGGCTGGAAGCCAGTTACAACCCGGTGAACGACGCCCAGGGAAAACGGGTGCGGGTGGTGAAATTCGCCTCGGTGGTGACCGCACAGGTCCAGCGTGAAGAGGCCATCAGGCAGGCTGCGCAGATGGCGCTGGAGGTGTCGCGCGACACCGTGGGCGGAGCGTCCGAGGGCGCGGCGGTGGTGCAGCAAGTGGAGCAGACCATGCAGGGCATGACCCAACAACTGCAATCGGCCGGCACGACGATCACTGCACTGGGTGAGCAATCGGTATTGATCAGCTCGATCGTGCAGACCATCGGCGGCATCGCGGCGCAGACCAACCTGCTCGCGCTCAATGCAGCCATCGAAGCGGCCCGCGCCGGCGAGCAGGGCAGGGGCTTTGCCGTGGTAGCCGACGAAGTGCGAAAGCTGGCGGCGCGCACCAGCACCGCTACCGATGAGATCGTCTCGGTGGTGGCGCATAACCAGACCCTCGCCAGCCAGGCCGTGGGCGAAATAGAAACCAGCCGCAGTCATGCCACGCAGAGCCTGCAACTCGCCTCGCAGGCAGGTCAGGCGATTGGCGTGATCCTGCAGGGCGCGACGGGTGTGGTGAACGCTGTAGAGCGAGTGAGTCAGGATTTGCGTTGAGCCGGGCCGGCGTACCGTTCAGCGGGCATCGCTCGGTATCAGCGCGGTCAATGGTGGCAGACGCACACCTGTTGGCCCTCTAGATTCGTGTGGCGTGCTGGAAGCCCCGAACAACAATAAAGAGGGACCTGACAATGCCGACCGCCATCCAAGCGAACAACGCCTGGCGCATCCTGTTGCTGCTGTTTCTGGCCAACCTGTTCAATTTCTTCGATCGCACCATACCCGCCATCATCATCGAACCGATTCGCCTGGAGTGGCACCTTAGCGACTTCCAGATCGGCCTGATCGGCACCGCCTTTACCCTGGTCTATGCCATCGCCGGCCTGCCACTGGCACGGCTGGCCGACACCGGCTCGCGCAGCCGGCTGATGGGCTGGGGCCTGATGGCGTGGAGCGGGCTGACGGCAGTCAACGGCATGGTCGGCAGCTTCTGGAGCTTCCTGCTGGTGCGCATGGGGGTGGGCATCGGCGAAGCCAGCTATGGGCCTGCCGCCAATTCGCTGATCGGCGACCTGTTCCCTGCCGAGCGGCGGGCACGGGTGATGGGTATCTTCATGCTCGGCCTGCCGCTGGGCCTGTTGCTGGCCTTCTTCACCATTGGCGCCATGGTGCAGGCCTTCGGCAGCTGGCGCGCACCGTTCTTCATCGCCGCTGTGCCGGGTGTGGTGCTGGCGTTGTTCCTGTTCCTGATCCGCGAACCCGCACGCGGTGCGGCCGAAACCGTAGCCGTCTCCCAGGCGCCGCTGGACCGGCCCCTGCGCCGCGTACTCAGCGTGCCCACCTTCGCCTGGCTGGTGCTCGCGGGCCTTACGTTCAATTTTGCGTCGTACGCCTGCAACTCGTTCATGGTGCCCATGCTGCAGCGGTACTTCGAGCTGCAACTGCAACAAGCCGCAGTGGCCACCGGGGTCATCGTCGGTGTGACCGGTCTGTTAGGCCTCACCCTGGGTGGCTGGGTGGCCGACAAGGTGCATCAGCGCTTTGCCAACGGCCGGCTGATGTTCGCTGTGTCGAGCATGCTGGTCGCCACGCTGGCCACCGCCTGGGCGCTGCATGCCGGGCGGATCGAGCTGGGCCTATTCGTGGCGCTGTTCGGCGTGGGCTGGCTGTTTTCGTACAACTTCTACACCTGCGTGTACACGGCCATCCAGGACGTGGTGCAGCCCCGCTTGCGCGCCACGGCCATGGCGCTGTATTTCGCCGGCCTCTATCTGCTGGGCGGTGGCCTGGGGCCGGTGGTGGTCGGTGGGCTGTCGGACCATTTCGCCGTCGCCGCCATGGACGCAGCGGGTGAGGTAACGATGAGCGAGGCGTTCAAGGCCCAGGGGTTGCACGACGCGATGTACCTGATACCGGTGGCGCTGATGTTGACCATGGTGTTTCTGCTGGCCGCGTCGCGGTGTTTCAGTCGCGATGCGCAGCGGATGCGGGAGGGGATGGTGGCTGACAGCGAAGCCGCGGTGGGCCGGGCTGTTCAGGCCTGAGTATTTTTAGCTGAAAAGCGGTCTGCGCGGGCGCTGCAATCCAACCCTAGGCATCGGTGGCTTGCTCGCCCTGTGACGGCTCGAAATGCCACTGGTCCTACGGATGGCATTTGGCCTTGTTTCAGGTTGATGTTCATACATAGGAAGCATTATCATTTACGCCATCACTCTAACTCACAATTCTTTGTCAGGATTTGTTCGATGGCGTCTCGCTTCCCATCGCGCCCAGCCATGCTGGCGCTCTGCTGTTCCGTAACGCTGATGGCGCAAGCGGCCGAGCCTATTCAGCTCGACGCCACTGACGTCAACGCCGACGCCGTCAAGCCCACACCCGGCGCGCTGCCCGAGGCGTTCGCCGGTGGCCAGGTCGCCCGCGGCGGCAGCATGGGCGTGCTGGGCAATCAGGACAACATGGACGTCCCGTTCACCCTGACCAGCTACACCTCCAAGCTGATCGAAGACCAGCAGGCGGAGGACATCGGTGACGTGCTGGCCAACGACCCGTCCGTGCGCGAGTCGTTCGGCTTCGGCAACCAGTCGAAGGTCTTCGTGATACGCGGGCTGCCGCTGGCAGGGGATGACATCTCTTTCAACGGCCTCTACGGCATTCTGCCGCGCCAGATCATGTCCACCGACGGTGTGGAGCGTGTTGAGGTATTCAAAGGGCCCAATGCGTTTCTCAATGGTGTGAGCCCGACCGGCACTGGCCTTGGTGGTAACGTCAACTTGCAACCCAAGCGTGCTGGCGATGTTCCTACCCGCCGTTACACCCAGGACATCAGTGCCGATGGGCGCATCGGCGAGCATCTGGACATCGGCCAGCGCTTCGGCGAAGACAACCGTTTTGGCGCGCGGCTGAACCTCAGCCAGCGTGAAGGTGAAACCGCTGTTGACGATCAGGACCAGCGGACCAAGCTATTCGTTGCCGGCCTGGACTACCGCGGCGACACGGTGCGCATCTCCACCGACTTCGGTTACCAGAAGCAGCGTATCAACCACCTGCGCAACTCAGTGCGCCCAGGCACCGCCACCCAGGTGCCAACCGCACCGGATGCCAGCCACAACTACGGCCAGGCGTGGAGCTACAGCGAGTCGGAAGATACCTTCGGCATGATTCGTGGCGAATGGGACCTGAACGAGAGCTGGGCCGCCTATCTGGCGGGTGGTGCGCGCCATACCCGCGAGCATGGCACCTATGGCACGCCGGTGCTGGTGGGCAATAGCGGCACGGCTACGCTCTCCGGTTCGGATATCGTCCACGGCGAAGACAACACCAGCTTCAGCGCCGGCCTCAATGGCCGCCTGCAGACCGGGCCGTTCAGCCACCAGATTGCCGTGGGCGCCAATACCCTGTGGACGCAGGCGGAAAACGCCTACACCTTTTATCGCCCAGTCCCTGGCAACACCAATATCTACGACAAGGTCACGCTGCCCAAGCCAACCGACGGCTACCTCACCGGTGGTGAGATGGGTGACCCCGGTGTGACCGGCAAGACCCGTAACCGCAGCATCGCTATTTCCGACACGGTGGGCATGTTCGATGACCGTCTGTTGCTCACTTACGGGGTGCGTCGTCAGCAACTGCGCATCGAAAACTATTTCTATGACGGTACCACTTTCAATGGCGTCGCCAACCCGGCCAATGACGGAAGCCGTAACGGTCCTGCTTATGAAAAGGGCGTGACTACGCCTGTCTATGGGATCGTGTACAAGGCCACCGACAGTATCTCGGTTTACGCCAACCGCATCGAAGGCTTGGCCCAGGGCCCGACGGCCCCGGCGAACACTGTCAATGCCGGGCAGATGTTCCCGCCTGGCCGAACCAAACAGCTTGAGGCAGGTATCAAGCTCGATAAGCAGACCTACGGCGCGAACCTGGCTGTGTTCCGCATTGAAAAACCGTCCGATGGCTATACCGAGGGCACTACCTACATTCGCGATGGCGAGCAGGTCAACAAAGGCCTGGAGCTGAGTGTCTACGGCGAACCGATCGAAGGTTTGCGCCTGATGGCCGGCGGTACCCGCATGGCGTCGGAGCAGAAAAAGACTGCCAATGGTACCAACGACGGCAACCACGCCATCGGCGTGCCGACTTTCCAGCTGAACGCCAGTGTCGACTGGGATGTGCCGGGGGTGCCAGGGTTGGCACTCAATGCCCGGATGCTGCGCACCGGCGGCCAATACGTCGATGCCGCCAACGACCTCAGCCTGCCGACCTGGAATCGTTTCGATGCCGGTGCACGCTACAAGCTGAAAGTCGCCGAGAAGGACCTGACCCTGCGGGTGAACGTGGAAAACCTCACCGACAAGAACTACTGGGCTTCAGCCAATGGTGGCTACATGACCCAGGGCGATCCGCGGTTGGTGAAGTTCTCGGGCACGATTGATTTCTGATCCGGAGCGCTTGCACCACTGTACGGGCTGCCTAGCTCCAGCGCTGCGCTTGCGTAGCTGCTGGAGGGGCTCGTCTCGCGATGAGGGGTTCGTTGGCGCTGGGCCTTCTCAGGCCAACACTTCAGGCCCGGTGCACCCTGCGTGGCGCTGTCAGCATCTGCAACCAGGGCAGTGCTGACAGCGCCGCACGCGTCGCGACGCACGCGCTGGCGCTTGAAGGCAGTCACCCTCAGCTGTCATGGCGCAAAAACGCTGCCTCCAACAGTTGCTGCGTATAAGCGTGCTGGGGTGAATGGAAGATCTGCCGGGCCTCGCCCTGTTCCACAACATGGCCATGCTTGATCACCATCAGTTGGTGGCTCAACGCTTTGACCACGGCAAGGTCATGGCTGATGAACAGGTAGGTGAGGTTGTACTTCTGCTGCAGGTTGCGCAGCAGTTCCACCACCTGCCGCTGCACCGTACGGTCCAGCGCAGAGGTCGGTTCGTCCAGCAGAATCAACGCCGGCTTGAGCACCAGCGCCCGGGCGATGGCGATACGTTGACGTTGCCCGCCCGAAAACTCATGCGGGTAGCGATGGCGGGTGCGAGGGTCCAGGCCGACTTCTTCCAGCACCGCGATAATCGCCGCTTCCTGTTCCGCGGCTGTACCAATCTTGTGAATCCGCAGCCCCTCGCCGACGATGTCCGCCACACACATACGTGGGCTCAGGCTACCAAAGGGGTCCTGAAACACCACTTGCATCTCGCGTCGCAGTGGCCGCACCTGCTGCTGGTTCAAGCCTTCCAGTGCCTGGCCGTGGAAGCGGATGCCCCCTTGGCTGGAAATCAAGCGCAAGATCGCCAGCCCAAGCGTCGACTTGCCCGATCCGGACTCACCCACGATCCCCAGGGTCTGCCCCTGGGGCAGGCTGAAGTTGATCCCGTCCACGGCCTTCACGTGGTCGACCGTCTTGCGCAGCAAGCCTTTCTTGATCGGGAACCATACCCTCAGGTCGTTCACTTCCAGCAGTGGCGTACCCACTGCGGTTTGCGCCGGCAACCCGCTGGGTTCTGCATTGATCAGCATCTGCGTGTAGTGGTGCTGCGGCGCGCTGAACAGCGTTGCGCAATCGGCCTGCTCGACAATCTGTCCGCGCTGCATCACGCAAACACGGTGGGCAATGCGCCTGACCAGGTTCAGGTCATGGCTGATCAACAGCAATGCCATGCCCAACCGCGCCTGTAGTTCCTTGAGCAGTTCCAGAATCTTCAACTGCACGGTCACGTCGAGTGCGGTGGTGGGTTCATCGGCAATCAGCAGCTCCGGCTCATTGGCCAGGGCCATGGCAATCATCACCCGCTGCCGCTGGCCACCGGACAGCTCGTGGGGCAGGGCCTTCAGGCGTTTGCGTGGCTCGGGAATGCCCACCAGTTCAAGCAGCTCCAGCGTGCGCGCAGTGGCTTGCTTGCCGGTGAGGCCCTTGTGCAGCAGCAGGATTTCGTTGATCTGCTTCTCGATGCAGTGCAGCGGGTTCAGCGAGGTCATCGGCTCCTGGAAGATCATCGCGATGCGGTTGCCGCGAATCTTCTGCATGGCCTTCTCACCTTGCTGCAGCAGGTCCTTGCCTTTGTAGCCAATGCTGCCACTGGGGTGGCGTGCCAGCGGGTAGGGCAGCAGGCGCAGAATCGAGTGGGCGGTAACGGACTTGCCCGAACCGCTCTCGCCGACCAGCGCCAGGGTCTCGCCCTTGCGGATGTCGAAGCTGATGCCATCGACCACACGGTTGACCTGTTCGCCGGTAACGAACTCTACCGCCAGGTCGCGCACTTCGATCAGGTTCTGTTCACTCATCTCACTTCCTCGGGTCGAAGGCATCGCGGGCGGATTCGCCGATGAATACCAGCAGGCTCAGCATGATCGCCAGTACGGCAAAGGCGCTGATGCCCAGCCATGGCGCCTGCAGGTTGGACTTGCCTTGGGCTACCAGTTCGCCCAGCGACGGCGCGCCCGGTGGCAGGCCGAAACCGAGGAAGTCCAGGGCGGTGAGGGTGCCGATGGCACCGGTGAGGATGAAGGGCATGAACGTCATGGTCGAGATCATGGCGTTGGGCAGGATGTGCCGATACATGATCGCGCCATTGCGCATACCCAGGGCACGGGCGGCACGCACGTACTCGAGATTGCGCCCGCGCAGGAACTCGGCGCGCACCACGTCAACCAGGCTCATCCATGAGAACAGCAACATGATGCCCAGCAACCACCAGAAGTTGGGCTGTACGAAGCTGGCAAGGATGATCAGCAGGTACAGCACCGGCAAGCCGGACCAGATCTCCAGAAAGCGCTGGCCGGCAAGGTCTACCCAGCCACCGTAGAAACCCTGCAGGGCACCGGCGATGACGCCGATGATGGAGCTGAGGATGGTCAGGGTGAGGGCGAACAGTACCGAAATGCGGAAGCCGTAGATCACCCGCGCCAGCACATCGCGGCCCTGATCGTCGGTGCCCAGCCAGTTGTCCGCCGAGGGCGGCGCAGGGGCGGGTACGCGCAGGTCGTAATTGATGCTCTGGTAGCTGTAGGGGATCGGGGCCCACAGCACGAAGCTGTCTTTCTTGGCCAGTAGCTCCCGGATATACGGGCTCTTGTAGTTGGCCTCCAGGGGGAACTCGCCGCCGAAGGTGGTTTCCGGGTAGCGTTTGAAGGCCGGGAAAAACCACTCGCCGTCGTAGCGCACGGCAATCGGTTTGTCGTTGGCGATCAGTTCGGCACCCAGGCTCAGGCCGAACAGGATGAGGAACAGCCACAGCGACCACCAGCCGCGTCGGTTGGCCTTGAAGCGCTCGAAGCGCCGACGGTTGAGAGGGGACAAGGCCATGTCAGTGCTCCCGGCTGGCGAAGTCGATGCGCGGATCGACCAGGGTGTAGGTGAGGTCGCCGATCAGTTTCACCACCAGCCCGAGCAGGGTGAAGATGAACAGGGTGCCGAACACCACCGGGTAGTCGCGGTTGATGGCCGCCTCGAAACTCATCAGGCCCAGGCCGTCGAGGGAGAAGATCACCTCGATCAGCAGGGAACCGGTGAAGAAGATGCCGATGAACGCCGAAGGGAAGCCTGCGATCACCAGCAGCATGGCATTGCGGAACACGTGGCCGTAGAGCACCCGTGAGCGGCTCAGGCCTTTGGCTTTGGCGGTGACCACGTACTGCTTGTTGATCTCGTCGAGGAAGCTGTTCTTGGTCAGCAGGGTCATGGTGGCGAAGTTGCCGATCACCAAGGCGGTGATCGGTAGCACCAGGTGCCAGAAGTAGTCGAGCACCTTGCCGGTCGTGGACAGCTCGTCGAAGTTGTTCGAGGTCAGGCCGCGCAGCGGGAACCAGTCGAAGTAGCTGCCGCCGGCGAACAGCACGATCAGCAGGATGGCGAACAGGAACGCCGGGATGGCATAGCCGACGATGATCGCCGAGCTGGTCCAGACGTCGAAGTGGCTACCGTGGCGCACCGCCTTGGCAATGCCCAGGGGGATCGACACCAGGTACATGATCAAGGTGCTCCACAGCCCGAGCGAAATCGACACCGGCATCTTCTCGGCGATCAGGTCGATGACCTTGGCGTCACGAAAGAAGCTCTCGCCGAAGTCCAGTTGGGCGTAGTTCTTGACCATTATCCATAAGCGCTCGGGGGGCGACTTGTCGAAGCCGTACATGCGCTCGATTTCCGCGATCAGCGCCGGGTCGAGGCCCTGGGCGCCGCGGTAGTTGGAGCCGGCCACGGAGACCTCGGCGCCACCGCCGGCGATCCGGCTGGTGGCGCCCTCGAAGCCTTCGAGCTTGGCGATCATCTGTTCGACCGGGCCGCCGGGGGCGGCTTGGACGATGATGAAGTTGATGACCAGGATGCCGAACAGGGTCGGGATGATCAGCAGCAGACGACGCAGGATGTAGGCCAGCATGTCAGTTGGCCTCTTGAGCGGGCGTTTCGGACACGGCTGGCGTCACGTCAGGCTTGATCCACCAGGTGTCGATGCCGATGTCGTACTTGGGCGAAACATCGGGGTGGCCGATGTGGTTCCAGTAGGCCACGCGCCAGGTCTTGATGTGCCAGTTGGGGATCACGTAGTAGCCCCATAGCAGCACCCTGTCCAGGGCACGGGAGTGGTTGATCAGGCTTTGCCGCGAATCGGCGTTGATCAGTGCTTCGACCAGCTGGTCGATGGCCGGGTCACGCAGGCCGATGAAGTTGCGGCTGCCGGGGTTGTCAGCCGCCGCACTGGACCAGAACTCGCGCTGCTCGTTGCCTGGGGAGTTGGACTGCGCAAAGCCACTGACGATCATGTCGAAGTCACGTGAGCGCAGGCGGGTGATGTATTGCGAGACGTCGACGCGGCGGATGTTCAAGTCGATGCCAAGGTCGGCCAGGTTGCGTTTGAACGGCAGCAGGATGCGCTCGAACTCGGTCTGGGCCAGCATGAACTCGATGGACACTGGTTTGCCGTTCTTGTCGACCATCTTGTCGTCGACGATCTTCCAGCCAGCGTCCATCAGCAATTTGTAAGCCTGGCGTTGCTGTTCGCGGATCATGCCGCTGCCGTCGGTGACCGGGTTGTGGAAGACCTCGCTGAACACCTGTTCGGGAATCTTGCCGCGCAGCGGCTCGAGTATCTTCAGCTCGGCAGGCGAGGGCAGGCCTCGGGCGGCCATTTCGGAGTTTTCGAAGTAGCTGCCGGTGCGGGTGTAGGCGCCGTTGAACAACTGCTTGTTGGTCCACTCGAAGTCCAGCAGCAGGCTCAGCGCCTGGCGCACGCGGATGTCCTGGAACAGCGGTTTACGCAGGTTGAAAATGAACCCCTGCATGCCGGTGGGGTTGCCGTTGGGCAGCTCTTCCTTGATCAGGCGGCCATCGCGTACAGCGGGAACGTTATAGGCGGTGGCCCAGTTTTTCGCGCTGGTTTCCAGGCCATAGTCGAACTGGCCGGCCTTGAGTGCTTCCAGTGCGACGGTGTTGTCGCGGTAGGCGTCGAAGGTCATGGCGTCGAAGTTGAACTGGCCGCGGTTGAGCGGCAGGTCCTTGGCCCAGTAGTCCTTGACCCGCTCGTAGCGGATCGAGCGGCCGGGCTTGACCTCGGTGATCTTGTACGGGCCGCTGCCGAGCGGGATTTCCAGGTTGCCGCGGTTGAATTCGCGGCCTTCGTACCAGTGCTTGGGCAGTACCGGTAACTGGCCGAGGATCAGCGGCAACTCGCGGTTGTTCTTGTGCTTGAACCTGAACAGCACACGCAGCGGGTCTTCGGCGACGACTTGGGCGACATCGCCATAGTACTGGCGGTACAGCGGTGCGCCGTCCTTGATCAGGGCGTTGAAGGTGAATACCACGTCTTCGGCGCGCATCGGGTGGCCGTCGTGGAAGCGTGCCTCGGGGCGCAGGTAGAAGCGTACCCAGCTGTTGTCCGGGGCCTTTTCGATCTTGCCGGCAACCAGGCCGTACTCGGTAAAGGGCTCGTCCAGGCTCTGGCGCATCAAAGTGTCGTAGATGGCACCGACGTTTTCGGCGGCCACGCCTTTGTTGATGAAGGGGTTGAGGCTGTCGAAACCACCGAAGCTGGACTGGCGGAAGGTGCCGCCCTTGGGCGCGTCGGGGTTGACGTAGTCGAAGTGCTTGAAGTCGGCCGGGTATTTCGGCGCCTCATCATAAAGGGTCAGTGCGTGTTGCGGCGCGGCCAGAGCCGGTAGGCTCAGGCAGGCGAGCAGCAGGCTGCCTGCCAGTTGGCGCAGGCGGTACGTTGGCATCATTGGGCTTTCTCCGAAGTCTTTAGCCACCAGGTATTCAGCCCGAGGGTATAGGGCGGTGTGGTGACGAAACCGAACCGGTTGCGGTAGGCCAGGCGGTGATTGTCGAGATACCAGTTGGGGATCATGTAGTACTGCCAGGAAAGCACGCGGTCCAGGGCGCGGGCGGCGGCGACCTGGTCATCGCGGGTGCGTGCGGCGAGCAGGGTATCGAGCAGGTGGTCGACCACAGGATCCCTGACCCCCGCGTAATTCTTGCTGCCCTTGGTCGCAGCCTGGCTGGAATGGAAGTACAGCCACTGTTCCAGGCCGGGGCTCAAGGTCTGGCTCAGGGTCATCAGAATCATGTCGAAGTCGAACTGGTCCAGGCGTTGTTTGTACTGGGCACGGTCCACGGTGCGCAAGCGCGCATCGATACCGATGCTCGCCAGGTTTTCGACATAGGGCTGCAAGATGCGTTCGAGGTTGGGGTTCACCAGCAGCAGTTCCATGCGCAGCTGCTGGCCGTGCGCGTCGACCAGGCGCTGGCCGTCGAGCTTCCAGCCGGCATCGCCGAGCAGGCTCAGCGCCTGGCGCAGGGTCTGGCGGTTGATGCCGCGGCCCTCGGTGTGGCTGACCTGATAGGGTTGGGTGAACAGCTTTTGCGGCAATTGGTCACGGAACGGCGCCAGCAGCAGCCACTCCTTGCCCGTGGGCAGGCCGCTGGCGGCAAACTCGCTATTGGGGTAGTAGCTGGTCGAGCGGCGGTAGGCGCTGCTGAAAAGGGCGCGGTTGGTCCACTGGAAGTCGAGCATCAGGCCCAGCGCCTGGCGTACCCTGGCGTCGCTGAAGGTGGGCCGGCGGGTGTTCATGAACAACCCCTGGGTCTGGGTCGGGATGCGGTGCGGGATCTGGGCCTTTATCACCTCGCCACGGCGCAGTGCCGGGAAGTTGTAGCCGTTGGCCCAGTTCTTTGCCTGATGCTCGATATAGATGTCGAATTCGCCGGCCTTGAAGGCTTCGAACGCGACTGTGGCGTCCCGATAGAACTCGTATTCGACGCGGTTGAAGTTGTACTTGCCGCGGTTCACCGCAAGGTCCTTGCCCCAGTAATTCTTCACCCGCTCGAACACCAGGCGCCTGCCGGGCTGCACCTGGGTGATGCGGTAGGGGCCACTGCCCAGAGGCGGCTCGAAGGTGGTGGCCTTGAAATCGCGGCCTTGCCAGTAGTGTTTGGGCAGCACCGGCATTTCGCCCAGGCGCAGGATCAGCAGCGGGTTGCCAGCGCGCTTGAACACGAAGCGGATGCGCAACGGGCCAAGGATATCCACGCGCTGCACTTCCTGCAGATTGGTGCGGTAGATCGGGTGGCCGCCTTTTAGCAGCGTGTAATAAGAGAAGGCGACGTCGGCCGAGGTGATCGGTTTGCCGTCATGCCAGCGCGCTTGCGGGCGCAGGTTGAACACCACCCAGCTACGGTCCTCGCTGTACTCCACCGAGCGGGCGATGAGGCCGTAACTGGACGTGGGTTCGTCGCCGGAAGGGTCGTACATGCCGGTGCCGACCATCAGCGTTTCGTTGAGCTCGTTGACCCCGTACTGCAGGAAGTTCGGCGTTGTGACTGGGCTTGAACCCTTGAAGGTATAGGCGTTGAGCGTATCGAACGTACCCAATGCCATAGCGCGCAAGGTGCCGCCCTTGGGCGCTTGCGGGTTGACCCAGTCGAAATGGGTGAATGTCGCTGGGTACTTGAGCGTGCCGAACTGCGCGTATCCGTGGCTTTCGCTCACCATCGCGGCTGCGGGAAAGCTCAAGGCCAGGCTGAGTGACAGCAGGAGGGGACGTATCAAGTCGGCATCCGATCCAGAGGCGTTGGGCTTTGGTCGGGCTACAGTAACAGCTTGGCGGGGCTGGAAAAAGGGTGTGGCTGGAAGGAGATCGAGGGGCTGCCAAGCAGCCCCGATTCAGATCAATGCCCCAGGTAGACGGTCAAGGTCTGGCCTGGCTTGAGGGCATGCCCGCTGCGCGGATTCCAGCGCTTGAGGTGCTTCATCTCGACGTTGAAACGTTTCGCCACCAGATACAGTGAGTCGCCCTTGCGGACCTTGTACTTAGTCGAGCGCTTGGAGGATGCCGCCACCCGGTTGCCCGCCGCACTACCGCCACGCAACGCCAGCACCTGGCCGGCCTTTACCCGGCTACCCGAGAGCTTGTTCCAGCGCTGGATATCCTTGACCGAAACCCGGTTGGCCCTTGCGATGGTGCTCAGGCTGTCGCCGCGCTTCACGCGGTAGCTGCGGGCGCTGGCAGGTGCCTTGGCTTCAGCCACGGCGCGAGCGAACACGGCCTTGTTCGGCTGCAGGCTGATCAGTTGTTCAGGCTTGAGGTTGGACAGGCTGTCGGAGAGCAGTTGCGCCTTGGCCGTCGGCACCAGCAATTGCTTGGGCCCATCCACGGTCATGCGCTTCTTGAAGGCCGGGTTGAGCTGGATCAGTTCGTCTTCGTCTATGTTGGCGAAGGCGGCAACCCGCGACAGGTCCAGGCGGTCCTTGATGGCGACGGCTTCGAAGTAGGGCTCGTTGGCGATCGGGTTGAGATTCACCCCGTACGCTTCGGGGGTCAGCACCACCTGCGACAGGGCCAGCAGTTTGGGCACGTAGTCGCGTGTTTCCTGCGGCAGGGGCAGGTTCCAGTAATCGGTTGGCAGGCCGAGTTTCTCGTTGCGCTCGATCGCCCGGCTGACGGTGCCTTCGCCGGCATTGTAGGCGGCCAGCGCCAACAGCCAGTCGCCGTTGAACATGTCGTGCAGGCGGCTCAGGTAGTCCAGCGCGGCATTGGTCGATGCGGTGATGTCGCGGCGACCATCGTAGAAATTGGTCTGGCGCAGGTTGAAGTGGCGCCCGGTGGAGGGGATGAACTGCCACATGCCTGCGGCATGGGCGCGCGAGTAGGCCATGGGGTTGTAGGCGCTTTCGATCGCCGGCAACAGGGCCAGCTCCAGCGGCATGTCGCGTTCTTCCAGGCGCTCGACGATGTAGTGCAGGTACAGGCTGCCACGCTCACCGGCGTTTTCCAGGAACGAAGGGTTGCTGGCAAACCACAGCCGCTGCTGCTCGATGCGCGGGTTGACGTCGATGGTGTCTTGCAGGGCGAAGCCCTGGCGCATGCGCTCCCACACATCCTGGGGCGCCTGCTCGGCCGGTTTGACCGCGAGGGGAGCGGGTTTGTGTTTGATCCGCGCCTGGTAGCTGTGCGCGCGAACGCTATCGGATTCGTCGAGCTGACGGGTGCTCTGGCAGCCCACCAGGGTGGCGGCCAGCGCCAGCGCACTGATTTGGGCCAGGCGCGTCAGGGCGACTGAATGAGCGGTTCTGCGGCTTGGGGAAGACATCGGCGGGGACGGGTATCCGGGCAAAAAATTTCGGCGATTCTAGAAACCGCATCCCGCCGGGTCAACCTTGCAGCGCATGTTGCGATATATCTTCAGGTTATCAGAAGGTGTCCTTCCAAGACCTCAAGGCAGCAAAAACAGCGACATGCGTGGTGTTTGAATGTCCCTTCCATTCGTCAGCTTTTTGTTTAACTAATGTTTCAGCGGTACGTAAAAACGGGTTGGTCAGCCGTTCCAGGCCGATGGTTGATGGCAATGTGATGCGATTGTCGGCCCGCAGCCGGGTAACATCATCGAAACGCTGCAGAACGTGCGGATTTTGCGGCTCGACAGCCTTGGCGAAGCGCAAGTTGCTCAGGGTGTACTCGTGGGCGCAGTACACCTCGGTACGCTCCGGCAGCGCGGCCAACCTGGCGAGGGCGGGCTGCATCTGCTCCGGCGTGCCCTCGAACATCCGCCCGCAGCCGGCGGCGAACAGCGTGTCGCCGCTGAACAGCACCGGCGTCGCGGGCTGGTCGCTGAAGAAGGCAATATGGCCCAGCGTATGCCCCGGCACTGCCAGGACCTGGAAGGTCACGCCCAGCACGGTCACCTTGTCACCCTCGTCCAATGCAAGGTCGCGGCACGGGATGCGCTCGTTGGCGGGGCCGCAGACGCGCGCTCCGGTCAGCGCTTTCAGCTGCTCGACTCCGCCGACGTGGTCATTGTGGTGGTGGGTGACCAGGATATCCTCCAGCAGCCAGTCAGGATGGGCGGCCAGCCAGGCCTGCACCGGTCCGGCATCGCCAGGATCGACCACCGCGCAGCGGCGTTTGGCAGTATCCTGTAACAACCAGATGTAGTTGTCGGAGAAAGCGGGGAGCGCATCGATCTGTATCATGGTGTGGATCCGTATCGCCAAGCGTGGCACATGAGGGCATCTTAGCCGCGATGGCGCGGTGCGAGAACCTTCGAGGGAGAGCGCAAATGACCGACCAACCCTTTGCCCAGGCCGACCCGGCCTGGGTCGAGCTGATCAGCCTGGCCCGTGACTGGTTCCACGGCCCGCTCGGCCAGCTGATGCTCAAAGAAGAGGAAAAATTGCTGGAGGAAGAGCTCGGGCGCTTCTTCGGTGGTTACCTGGTGCATTATGGCCCCTGCGCCGAGGCCCCGCCCAGCGCCCCTCAGGTCCAGCGCAACGTGCGCCTGGGCGCGCCGTTGCCGGGGGTGGAGATCGTCTGTGAAGAGCAGGCCTGGCCCTTGAGCGAGCACGCCGCCGACGTGGTGGTGCTGCAACACGGCCTGGACTTCTGCCTGTCGCCCCATGGTTTGCTGCGCGAGGCCGCCAGTGCCGTACGCCCCGGTGGGCATCTGCTGATCGTCGGCATCAACCCCTGGAGCAGCTGGGGCATACGCCACTTCTTCAGCCATGGCGCGCTGCGCAAGGCCCGCTGCATCTCGCCGTCACGGGTGGGTGACTGGCTCAACCTGCTGGGCTTCGCGCTGGAGAAACGCCGCTTCGGGTGCTATCGTCCGCCGCTTGCCTCACCGGCTTGGCAACAACGCCTGGCGGGCTGGGAACGGGTGGCGGGCGGTTGGCAGAGCTCCGGTGGCGGGGTTTACCTGCTGGTAGCGCGCAAGATGGTGGTCGGCCTGAGGCCGCTGCGCCAGGAGCGCCGCGAGCCGATGGGCAAGCTGCTGCCTTTGCCCCTGGCCAAGGTCAACCGCACCGCGGTCAGCCCGGATACCGAAAAGCACTGAACATGAGTGGTACATGAGCGATAGCGTCGAGTTGTATACCGATGGTGCCTGCAAGGGCAACCCTGGCCCTGGTGGCTGGGGCGTCCTGTTGATCTACAAGGGCGTCGAAAAGGAGCTGTGGGGCGGCGAGCGCGAAACCACCAACAACCGCATGGAACTGATGGCCGCGATCCAGGGCTTGATGGCGCTCAAGCGCGAATGCGAGGTGGTGTTGACCACCGACTCGCAGTACGTGATGAAGGGCATCAACGAGTGGATGGTCAACTGGAAGAAGCGCGGCTGGAAGACGGCCGCGAAAGAGCCCGTGAAGAACGCCGACCTGTGGCAGCAGCTCGACGAGCAGGTCAACCGCCACAAGGTCACCTGGAAGTGGGTGCGCGGGCACATCGGCCACCCCGGCAACGAGCGCGCTGACCAGTTGGCCAACCGTGGCGTCGACGAGGTGCGCGCCAAACGTTGAGCTGGGGTACAATCCTCGGCTTTGTAACTGATGCAAGTTGGAGCGCCCCGCGTGGAGCAGCAGCAAGATAAACGCCTGGTCATTCTCGATACCGAAACCACCGGCATGCCGGTCAGTGAAGGCCACCGGATCATCGAGATCGGCTGCGTCGAGGTCATTGGCCGGCGCCTGACCGGTCGCCACTTCCACGTCTATCTGCAACCGGATCGCGAGAGTGACGAGGGCGCGATCAATGTCCACGGCATCACCGACGCTTTTTTGGTCGGCAAGCCGCGCTTCGGCGATGTAGCCGAGGAGTTCTTCGAATTCATTCAGGGTGCCACGCTGGTCATCCATAACGCCGCGTTCGACGTCGGTTTCATCAATAACGAGTTCGCCCTGCTCGGCCAGCGTGACCGTGCCGACATCTCGCAGCATTGCACCATCCTCGACACCCTGTTGCTGGCCCGGGCCCGGCACCCGGGGCAGCGCAACAGCCTTGACGCGCTGTGCAAGCGTTACGACATCGACAACTCCGGCCGTGAACTGCACGGCGCGTTGCTTGACTCGGAGTTGTTGGCTGACGTCTACCTGGCGATGACCGGGGGCCAGACCAGCCTTTCGCTGGCTGGCAATGGGGCTGACGGTGACGCTGAAGGGCAGGGCAGTGGTGGCAGCGAGATCCGCCGGATCACCGGGCGTGCGCCTGGGCGGGTGATCATGGCCAGTGCCGAGGAGTTGGAGGCGCATGCAGAGCGGTTGGCGGCGATCGCCAAATCGGCGGGCGGGCCGTCGATGTGGCAGGCATTGACCGAAACGCCTGCCGGTTGATGCTCGGCCTGCCATGGCCTTGTCGCCGGTAAGCCCACAGGCTCTTTACTGAACTGCAGGCCCGTACAGGAAACGGCGTGCCCGCGACAGGACGCACTGACAACACCAGGCTCTACTACCCTGTGAAAGACGCTCTGTCCTTCGGAGGTAGCAGCCTGATGTACAAGGACCTCAAGTTCCCCATCCTCATCGTCCACCGCGCCATCAAGGCCGACAGCGTTGCCGGCGAGCGCGTGCGGGGGATTGCCGAGGAACTGCGCCAGGACGGCTTCGCCATTCTTGCCGCCGCAGACAATGCCGAAGCGCGCCTGGTCGCTGCCACTCATCATGGGTTGGCCTGCATGCTGATCGCCGCCGAAGGCGTTGGTGAAAATACCCACCTGCTGCAGAACATGGCCGAATTGATCCGCCTGGCCCGCCAGCGTGCGCCTGACCTGCCAATCTTCGCCCTGGGCGAACAGGTCACCTTGGAGAACGCTCCCGCTGAAGCGATGAGCGAGCTCAACCAGCTGCGCGGCATTCTTTACCTGTTCGAGGACACCGTGCCGTTCCTCGCCCGCCAGGTAGCACGTGCTGCCCACAACTACCTCGACGGCTTGCTGCCGCCGTTCTTCAAGGCCCTGGTACAGCACACTGCGCAGTCCAATTATTCCTGGCACACGCCCGGCCATGGCGGTGGCGTGGCCTATCGCAAAAGCCCGGTGGGCCAAGCCTTCCATCAATTCTTCGGCGAAAATACCCTGCGTTCGGACTTGTCTGTCTCGGTGCCGGAACTGGGCTCCCTGCTCGATCACACGGGGCCTTTGGCAGCGGCCGAAGCCAGGGCGGCGCGCAATTTTCGCGCCGACCATACCTTCTTCGTGATCAATGGCACCTCCACTGCCAACAAGATCGTCTGGCATGCCATGGTCGGCCGTGATGACCTGGTGCTGGTCGACCGTAACTGCCACAAGTCGGTGGTCCACGCCATCATCATGACGGGCGCCATTCCCATTTACCTGTCCCCGGAGCGCAATGAGCTTGGCATCATCGGGCCGATCCCGCTCAGCGAATTCAGCGCTGAGTCGATCCAGGCCAAGGTGCGCGCCAACCCTTTGGCCAAAGGGCGCAAACCACGCATCAAACTGGCGGTGGTGACCAATTCAACCTATGACGGGCTGTGCTACCACGCCGGGCTGATCAAGCAGGCTCTGGGTAGCAACGCCGAGGTGCTGCACTTCGATGAAGCCTGGTTCGCCTACGCCGCGTTCCATGAGTTCTTCACCGGGCGCTATGCGATGGGTACGGCCTGCACCGAGGGCAGCCCGTTGGTGTTCAGCACGCACTCCACGCACAAACTGCTGGCTGCCTTCAGCCAGGCGTCGATGATCCATGTGCAGGACGGCGCCCAGCGCCAGCTGGACCGTGATCGCTTCAATGAAGCCTTCATGATGCATATCTCCACCTCACCGCAATACAGCATCCTCGCTTCTCTGGATGTGGCTTCGACCATGATGGAGGGGCCTGCAGGGCGCTCGCTGCTGCAAGAGATGTTTGACGAGGCACTGAGCTTTCGTCGCGCCCTGGCCAACTTGCATGCACATATGCCTGCCCCCGATTGGTGGTTCAGCATCTGGCAGCCGCCGGGGGCTGAGGGTATCGACCAGCTCGCGGCGCAGGACTGGCTGCTGCAACCCGGCGCGCAGTGGCATGGCTTTGGCGAACTGGCGGGCGATTATGTGCTGCTCGACCCGCTGAAGGTCACCTTGGTGATGCCGGGGTTGCGAGCCGACGGTGTGTTGGACGAGCAGGGCATCCCGGCGGCAGTGGTCAGCAAGTTTCTATGGGAACGCGGGTTGGTGGTGGAGAAAACCGGCCTTTACAGCTTCCTGGTGCTGTTCTCGATGGGCATCACCAAGGGCAAGTGGAGCACACTGCTGACCGAGTTGCTGGAGTTCAAACGCCATCACGATGGCAATACCCCGCTAAGCCAGTGCCTGCCGAGCATCGTTGCAGTCGACACGGCACGCTACCACGGCCTCGGGCTGCGCGACCTGTGCCACCAGCTGCATGAATGCTATCGGGTCAATGCCACGGCCAAGCAGCTCAAAGGCTTGTTCGGACGCTTGCCGGAAGTCGCCCTCAGCCCGGCCCAAGCCTACGACCATATGGTGCGCGGTGAGGTGGAAGCGGTGCCGATCGAGGCATTGCTCGGCCGCGTTTCGGCAGTCATGCTGGTGCCATACCCTCCAGGCATACCCCTGATCATGCCGGGGGAACGGTTCACCGAAGCGACCCGCCCGATCCTCGACTACCTGGCGTTTGCCCGGGCCTTCAACAGCGATTTTCCCGGTTTCGTCGCCGATGTTCACGGCCTGCAGAATGAGTCCGGAAGTTATACGGTCGATTGCGTCAAGGAATGCGAATGATCTCGACGCCCGTCTGGACCAGTTCAAAGCGGTCTTCACCCAAGTGGTTGACGCGATCGCCGATGGCCAGGCGATAGGTGGTAACCGGCGCGCCCAGTGCGCTGCCGTCGGCCTGCAGGGTGGACTCTTGGAACTCGTGCACGGGGTAGATACGGCCTTCGGCGTCACGGGCGTGGAATTGGCCGACCATTACTGCTGCCATTTAGGTGAAAACCTCTGAATTACGTGGGAAATGTCTGCAGGAATAGACCGTGGATGGTACCTGGAAGTTTTCTGCCGGAGGAAAAAAACCTTAGCGCCAAGCGATGGTCATCTATAACTACAACGTCTCTTACCCCAGCAAAGGTTGAAAATCGCCATGAGCCAGGTGTATTCGGTAGCGGTCGTCGTCGGCAGCTTGCGCAAGGAATCGTACAACCGCAAGGTGGCCCGTGCCCTTTCAGAGCTGGCACCGTCCAGTCTCGCCCTGAAAATCGTCGAAATCGGCGATCTGCCCATGTACAACGAAGATGTCGAGGCTGCGGGTGTGCCTGAGCCGTGGAAGCGCTTTCGCGATGAGATCCGGCACAGCGACGCGGTGCTGTTCGTCACTCCGGAGTACAACCGCTCCGTACCGGGCTGCCTGAAAAACGCCATCGATGTGGGTTCGCGTCCCTATGGGCAAAGCGCCTGGAGTGGCAAACCTGCGGCAGTGGTGAGCGTGTCGCCCGGGGCTATTGGTGGGTTCGGCGCCAACCATGCCGTGCGGCAGTCGCTGGTGTTTCTCGACATGCCCTGCATGCAGATGCCCGAAGCTTATATCGGTGGGGCGGCCAGCCTCTTCGAGGACAGTGGCAAGCTCAATGACAAGACCCGACCCTTCCTGCAGGGCTTCATCGACAAGTTTGCCTCTTGGGTGAAGGTGAACAGGGCAGTCTGAGCCGGCCCTGTCGCCAGCACGCCGGCTCTCACAGATACCCCATCGTTGATGAAACAGCGGGGCCGTCATGGGAGCCGGGGCGCCGACGAAAGCAGCAACGAACACCGGTCAGAACGTCTGCGGCATCTCCCCCTTGGCCAACCGCCGGTTGATATCGGCGACCACCTCGGGCAGGTCATTGATGGTATCGATCAGGTAGTGCGGGCGTGACGCTGCGAACAGCGCATGAATTCGCTTGCGTTCACTTTCCAGCTTCTCGGCGCTCAGCGCCTGGTACCCTTCCCAGGTCAGCCCAAGCGCGTTGCCCGAGCACACCAGTGCCACGGTCCACATGCCGGCACGGCGGCCTTCGAGGATGCCCGGTACGGTGTCGTCGACCTTGACGCAGGCCGCCACATCATCAATGCCCAAGGCAATCACATTGGCCAGTGCCTGTGCCGGCCAGGGGCGGCCATTGGGGGTTTCGTCGGTGGCCACCACATGGTCGGCGACATAACCGTTGCGTGCCGCCAGTTCGACGACCTTGTCCATCACCACTTTCGGGTAGCCCGAGCAGGAGCCGATTTTCAAGCCGTCCTGGCGCAGGCCGGTGAGGGTGTCCAGAGCGCCGGGGATCAGCGCCGAATGCACGGCGATCTTCTCGATCTGCAGCGGCATGAAGCGGTTATAGATGGCGGTGACGTCATCGTCGGTCGGCGTGCGGCCGAACACGTTGCGATAGCGCTCGGCAATTTCCGGCACGTCACACAGCGTGCGAATGTGGTCCCACTTGCCCATGCCCATGGGGCCGCGCGCTTCCTCGATGGACACCTGCACGTCGAACTCGGCAAAGGCTTCGACAAAGATCTGTGTGGGGGCGAACGAGCCGAAATCGACCACGGTGCCGGCCCAGTCGAGGATCGCGGCTTGCAGCTGGGTGGGGTTGTTGTAGTTCATGTGCGCTAATTCCTGAATTGGGGTGGGCAAAGGGTCAGATGTCCAGCACTTCCATTTCCCGCAGCACGTCGGCCACGGCATTCACGGCGGCCTGCATGCCATCGGCACCGACCACGCCGATGCAGCCGACGCGGAAGGTTTCGACCTGGGTCAGCTTGCCCGGGTAGAGGATGAAGCCCTTGGCTTTGACCCGCTCGTAGAAGTCCTTGAACTGGTAGCGGGCATCGTTCGGTGCGTGGAACGTGACGATGATCGGCGCCTGGATGTCGGCGGGCAGGAAGCTGCGCAGGCCGATGGCAGCCATGCCGTCGAGCAGGGTCTTGCAGTTGTCGGCGTAGCGTCGGTGGCGCGCCGGCAGGCCGCCTTCCTCGTTGTATTGCTGCAGGGCTTCGTGGAGGGCCGCGACCACATGAGTGGGCGGGGTAAACCGCCATTGGCCGGTCTTGGCCATGTAGGCGTGCTGGTCGTGCAGGTCCATGGCCAGCGAATGGGCATTGCCCTCGGCAGCGGCCAGGGCGGCTTTTTCGGCGAAGACGAAGCCCATGCCAGGTACGCCTTCCAGGCACTTGCCGGAGGCGGCGATCAGCGCTTCGAAAGGGATTTCGCGGGCATCGATGGGCAGCGCGCCGAACGAGCTCATGGCATCGATGATCAGGCGCTTGCCGTGGCGTTGGATCACCTGGGCGATCTCGGGCAGCGGGTTGAGGATACCGGTGCTGGTTTCGCAATGGATCAATGCCACATGGGTCACGGCGGGGTCGGCAGCCAGCAGGCGGTCGACATCGGCGGCGGTGGTCGGTTGGTCTTCGGCGGTCTCGAAGGTGCTGTAGGTGCGGCCCAGCACGTTGCAGATCTTCGCCAGGCGCTGGCCATAAGCCCCATTGATCAGCACCAGGACCTTGCCATCACGTGGCACCAGGGTGCCGATCGCCGCTTCCACGGCAAAGGTGCCACTGCCTTGCAGGGGCACGCAGTGGTGGCTGGCGGCGCCGTCGATGATTGCCAGCAGTTGCTCGCAGACGCTGGCAGTCAGCTGATTGAAGTCGCGGTCCCAGGAGCCCCAGTCCACCAGCATCGCTTGGCGGGTGCGCAGTGATGTGGTCAGGGGACCTGGGGTCAGCAGAATAGGGGCGTTGCTCATTCCGTTATTCCTCGCAAGCGGTGGGCTGAAACTACGAGGCCTAGGTTGCAATTCGCGCTTCCATCAATCAAATTGTTTGTTGTTATCCCAGCTATAAGTCAGGCCGATAAATATGAACCTGTTTCAGCTGCGTGCCTTCGATGCAGTGGCCCGTGAGGGCAGCTTTACCCGTGCTGCCGAGCGCCTGTTCATCAGCCAGCCGGCAGTGACCGGGCACGTCAAGGCTCTGGAGGAGCACTACCAGATCACCTTGCTGCGGCGCACGGCGCGACGCGTGGAGTTGACCGAGGAGGGCACGCGGCTGGCGGCCATCACCCGGGCCATGTTCGGCCTGGCTGAAGAGGCACAGGCCATGCTCGAAGCCAACCGGCAACTGCTGACCGGGCGCCTGGAGGTGGCTGCCGATGGCCCGCACCGGGTCATGCCCATGCTGGCGCAGTTACGCGAGCGCTACCCCGGCATCACGGTCAATCTGCGCCTGGGTAACGCTCAGGAGACGCTGGCTGCCCTGTTGTCCGAGCATGCCGATGTGGCGGTGCTGACAGAGATCGAGCCACGCAAGGGCCTGTATCTTCAGAGCCTGTGCCAATCCCGGTTGTGTGCGTTGCTGCCAGCAGGGCATGCCTGGGCTGGGGGCGAGGGTGACCTGGCCTTGGCCGAGCTGCACCAGCAGATCATGGTGCTGCGCGAACCCAGCTCCACTACCCGGCGCACCTTCGACAAGGCCTGCGCTACAGCTGGCGTGCAGCCCCGGGTGCAGCTGGAGCTGGACAGCCGTGAGGCGGTCACCGAGGCAGTGGCATCGCAACTGGGCATCGGCGTGGTGTCGTCTACCGAAGTGGCCAACGACCCCCGGGTGGTGGCGCGACCGTTAGGCGGGCAGGGCCTGGTCAACCAGCACATGGTTGGCTGCCTGGAGCGGCGCCGTGAGTTACGCTTGATCCAGGCATTCCTGGGCCTGGCGGCCAGCCTTTGAGCCGGGCCCAGATGCCGGCATAACCTGATGGACTGCAGATGAGCGAGAAAGACACCATTTCCATGCAACTGGTGCGTGAGGCCTTGTTGCAGACCTGCCCGGCGGGTGAGCCGGATGCGGCGCTGCTGGCCCGTGCCGGTATCGACGCCGGGCAGTTGCAGGCCCCGGATGCACGGGTCAGTGCCCAGGCCTATGCCCGGCTCTGGCGGTTGCTGGCGCGGCGCTGCAACGATGAATTCTTTGCCATGGACCCGCGCGGCCTGCGCAGCGGCAGCCTGGCGTTCCTGTGCCGGGCGAGCATGGCCCAGCCAACCTTGGGCGAGGGGCTGGAAACCGCGCTGGCGTTTCTTTCGCTGATGCTCGAGGACCTGCAGCCGAGCCTGGTGCGTCAGCAGGGCCTGGCCGAGATTGTCATCAATGAGCCGCGCGACCTCCCACGGCGGGCGTTCACCTATTTCACCTTCTGGATGATCGTGCATGGCGTGGCCTGCTGGCTGGCCGGGCGACGCATTGCCATCCTGGCCATCGAGCTGCGCTGTGCCGAGCCGCCGTACTGCGACGATTACCGGGTGATGTTCTCGCAGAACCTGCAGTTCGAGCGGCCGCGCACCCGCATGATCATCAGTGCCGATTGCCTTGACGTGCCACTGCGCCGCAGCCCCGAGGACCTGCAGCGCTTTCTGGCCGAAGCGCCTGGCAACATCCTGGTCAAGTACCGTGATCCGGCCAGCCTGGCGTGGCGCATCCGCAGCGACCTGCTGCAACTGGACCCGTCCCATTGGCCGGATGCCGACGGCCTGGCACGAGATTTGTGCCTGTCGCCGTCAACCTTGCGCCGTCGACTGGCGGAGGAGGGGCAGAGCTACCAGGTACTCAAGGACAGCGTCCGGCGTGAGCTGGCCATCGCCTGGTTGAGCCAGGCCGAAGCGCCCATGGGGGAAATCGCCGAGCGCCTTGGGTTTGCCGACGGCAGTTCGTTCTACAAGGCGTTTCGCAAGTGGTTCGGGTGCAATCCCGGGCATTACCGTGCGCTGATCCTGGCTCGGGGCGCGGCAGGCTGAAAGGGCGCCACTGCGACCTCAGGCGGTGGCTACGGTGGTATTTCCTCATGCCTTGCCCAGTGCCGGTTGGCGAGCATGCCAGCCCCATCTTTCGCTCCCGGCACACCCATGACTTCCATCGCCTCGAACCCTGTTACCCGCCATGAACAAGCAACCGATGCCTTCATCGCTGCCAGGCTACCCGGCTGGCTCAAACGGGCCAGCCAGCCTCAGATCGCCGCCCTGCGCGCCAGCCTCAACGCCCACCACGCCAGCCAGGCCCGTCTGCGCGGGCTCACGTTGACCCTCGAGCCTCTGCAGCAGTTCGCCGAAAAACACCTGTCCGCAGTGCTGATCAAGCCGCTGCCTGCAGGCATGACCCTGGCAGGGCTGGAGTGGCTGCAGGTATCGCCGCGCATCGGCACATTGCCCGGAACATTCCAGCAGACTTACCGTTACTCGGCGGCTCGGCAGAATGGATTGCTCAGGCTGATGAGCAACTTCGGCCCTGACGAATCGTTTTTTCAGGGTACCGGGCTCGTACCCCCTGGGCGGGACACTCTGTTGACCGGCACGCCCGAGCAACTGGTTGAGACGTGCCGTGCGCTGGATGTGGGCCAGCTCTACCAGACCGAGCTGCAGCGTATTTTCAGTGCCACCACCCAAGACATTCTTGCCCAGGACAAACGTTCGGGCCTGGCACTGGCTGCGCAGGTCGCGACGCTCAAGGGTGATATCGACGAGCAGGTGCAGCAAGCCTTGCGCAAGATGGTTGAGGGGGGTGGTGCCCATCCCGACACGGGTCTGCACGGTTACCCCGGCTTGCTGGAGATGTTGGGCCAACGCGTGGCTGACGGGCTGTTCATTCGCTTGCGCGACGGTGTGGGCAATGATCGGGGTGTGGTCGTTTACCTGCCCAGTGATCCGGTGCAGGCCCTTCGCCGCTTCGATTCCACCGAGGCGATGAACACTGCGATGGTTGCAGCCTTGCAAGAGAAGGCCTACCGGGACTATTTCCTTCAGCTCATCAGCTTGCGGCATCGGGCAAGCGTCGCAGGTGTGCTCAGCGGACGCCTCAGGGATGCAAGGCCCGATCTGGCGCTCAAGGGCGCTACTGCGCCTGGCGACCTGTTCGCCGCGCTGGCCGCGCAACAGCTGCAGCGAGTCAAGGACGATGCCAGGCTGTTACTGGTACCCACAGCAGACGCTGATACGGCTGCCGCCCGCGCTCGCCATGCGGCCTGGCATGCTGCCGGCCTTGACTTGTTCAACCTGGCTGGGCTGTTCATCCCTGTCGTCGGCGCGCTGCTGCTGGGCCAACTGGTGGCGCAGACGCTTGGCGAAGTCTTCGAGGGCGTCGAGGACTGGGTCCGGGGGCATCAGCACGAGGCTCTGGAACACATGCTGGGGGTCGCCGAGACAGTGGCTGCCACAGGGGTGACCGCCGCCGCCGTGAGTTTTCTGCGCAGCAGCTTTGTCGATGGCTTGCAGCCTGTGAACGTGGGGGGGCGGCGTGGCCTGTTGTGTTCCGATGACATCACCGCCTACGCGTCCAACCCCGGCACCATTGCCCTGCGTGACGATGGCCTCTATGGCGATGGCAACAGGCGCTGGATGCGCAGGGGCCAGCGTTACTATGAAGTACAGCGCAGTGAGCCTGAAGCCCCATACCGCTTGCGTCATCCTGGCGTGGACAAGGCGTACGGGCCAACGGTGCTGCACAACGGCGAGCGCGGCTGGCGACTGCTGCGCGACCAGCCGCAATGCTGGAGCGACGTGCGCTGGATGCTCGATACCCTGTGGCCGCAGCATCCGGTCATTGATGCACAGCAGGCGGCGCAAGTGCTGCGGGTTGCCGGTATGGATGCCGAGGAGTTGCGGGGCGTGCTGGTCGAAAACCGGCCGGCGCCTGTAAACCTGCGTGAGACGTTGCGGCGCTTCGAGGCCCATGCACGTATCGAGTCGTTCTTCACGCGCCTGGCCAGCTACTCGCTGGCCACACAGGACAATGCATTGCTGGAGTGGTGCCAGGCCCGTTCCGCCAGTACCGACATCGATGTCCTGTTGCGTCAGCGCGCTGCGCTGCAGGGGCCTCTTCTCGAACAACTGAGCACGCCACCGGCTGTCGACGACGCCCTGCTGCCCTTGATAAAGCGTGACTTCGCCGGTTTGCCGCAAGCCTATGCGCAGGCACTGGCCACCCAGGCCAGCGAGGGTGAACGCTTCATGGCGACGTCAGCTGGGCACGTGACGCTGGGGCTGGCGAACAAAGCCCGCTCCCTTCTGCGCTTGGCCAGGTTGAATCGTACGCTCGAGGGGCTTTACCTGCCCGCCAGCTATTGCAACGACACTGGCCAACTGGCGCTCACCCTGCTTCAGGGCGAGATGGAAAACAACGCAGGCGTGAGTTGCGAGGCGCTGAGCATCGAGTTGCGTGATACCGGCCCGCACGGGCGGCTGCTAAAGGCCGTTGGCACCGCTGTTGACCCTTTCGTGCGCAGGATCGTGGTGCGTAAAGACGGGCAGTTCCACCTTTACGATGGCTTGGGGCGCGGGTTGCCGTTCGGCCCTGGCAACTCGGCGAGCCTGTATGAAATGCTTGCCGCGGTGTTGGCGCCTGAGCATCGCGCGGCCTTGGGTATGGCCCAGGCCGACGCCGGTCCACAGCTACGCCAGCGACTGCTGGCCAGGCTTCCTGCCACGCACCGCGAGGTGGCTGAGCTCTTGCAATGGCCGGCTCAGGCTCAGTGGTTCAACCCAGGACGACGCTTGCCGGACGGGCGTGTTGGCTATCCGCTCAGTGGCCGGGCCGAGGGCGACAGCCGTTCGTTCCCAGCGCGCATTCGAGAGCGTTTGCGTCAGCTTTACCCCGGGCTGGATGAGGCGCAACTGGATCAGGAGCAAGCGCTTCTTGCAAGCGGGCAGCGGCCGGCCTATGAACGCCTCGTCGAGCTTGAGGATGACCATGATCAGTTGGTTCGCCACCTCAACCGATGGAGCAGTGCTCAACTGGACGCACGGCGACGGGTACTCCGGCGGCGAGTGGCCGACGCCATTCTGCGGGCTTGGCGTTTGCAGGGGGACTGGATTTACGACGATGCGGGTACAGCAACAGGCCAGAACTTGTCCCTGAGCGGCATGTTGCTCAACAGTTTGCCGGACCTACCGGGTGTCATCGATTTCCACCGTGTAACCCGCCTGAGTCTGCAAAACTCGGCGGTCGATCTGGTGCCAGTGGACTTCTTGCGCCCATTTACTGCGCTGACCGAGCTTGACATGAGTTTCAACCGGCTGCGCAACATCCCGCTCGGCATCGCTTACCTGCCGCAACTACAGCGCTTGCGCCTGGCGCATAACCAGATCCGCTTCAACGCGCAGACCGTCGGTGTGCTGCAGGCAATGACTGCCTTGTCCCATCTTGACCTGAGCTACAACCGGCTGGAGCACCTTTATCTGGACTTCAACCATTTCTCGGCAATGACTCATCTGAACCTGCGCCACTGCCGGCTGGGAGCCTGGCCGACCCGGCTCGAGCTGTGCGGCCAGTTGGTGCACTGCGACCTGAGCGACAACCAGTTGCGCGAACCGCCGGAGGCGTTGCTGGCAATGCCTCATGCCTGGCGCCGGGGGCTGGTCGTCGACCGGAACCCGCTAAGGCGGGCGCAATTGCAACGGCTGTACGTGCTGGACCCCATCGAGGAACACGGCCATTTGCCAGAGTCGATGGCAAGGGTCGACTTGCCCCGTGCCCGAGCCTTGTGGCTGGGGCATGTCGCCGACAACGATCGAGCAGCGCGCGGGTTGCTGTGGGACGGCCTTGCGGCCGAACCGGGCAGCGCGAGCTTCTTCCGTATTCTGGCATGGCTGGAGCATACGGCTGATTATGCCCCGGCCATTGCTGATGGCGGCCGGGATGCGCTTGCGCGGGATGTATGGGCCGCGTTGCAGGCGGTCGAGAGCAACCCGGCGTTGCGCATACGCGTTTTTGAAGTGGCCAGCCAACCGGTTTCGTGCACGGATATGGTCCGTGACATTTTCAGTGATATTCATGTGAGGGTCTTGCTGGCCCAGGCTGAGACCGATGCGCGAGACCCGACGCAGCGGGGACGATTGATGGCATTCGGCCGGCAACTATTTCGGCTTGACCTGGTATGGCAGCAGGCCAGCCGGGCGATCATGCGCCTGGGCGCCGAGGGTGAACACGTGGGGCGTTCAGCCGTGTCGTTGGCATACCGGGTGCGTTTGCGCGAGCGCCTTGATTTGCCGGGCCAACCACGCGCGATGCGCTACCCGGACTCCGCCGGGGTGAGCGATGAGCAAGTCAATGACGTGCTTGCCGCTGTGCTCGCCAGTGAAACGATCGAGGCGCTGAGCCAAAGCCTGTTGAGCCGACTGTTCTGGCAAACCTGCCTTCGTGAACAGCACCGGCCCCTGTTCGAAGCGCTCAATGCCGACTATCTGCAGCGCAGGGCAAACTGGCGTGTTGTCCGGCCACCCATCCCGGCCGATCAGCTGCGTTTGCAGCTCGCTGATCTGGACGACCAAGAACAGCGCGATTCAGAACGGCTGCTGGCAGGCTTGACCGAGTCTTACTTGCATGGGCTGGGCCGTGGAGACGGCTGACGTCCAAGGCGGCCAAACCAGTCATCCAGATTGACAGCTTTGGCCATTGCCGCCTTGCTTGAGCGGCGCGAACATCGTCGGACCGATGGTTAACACCAAAAACAAGAAACCAGGAGTCCGACGATGCGCGATTACATCGAGGCTGCTCGTGCGTTCGACCATGGCCAGGCTGCTGCCGCGGCGCTGCATGGCGACCTCCAAGCCCTCAATGCCTGTGTCGAATGCTGTGACCGCCATGCCGGTAATGGCAAGCTGGCGCTGATTCACGAAGACCGCGATGGCAACACGGCGCGGTTCAGTTTCGACCAGCTCAAGGCGCAGTCTGCGCGTTTTGCCAATGTGCTCAGAACCCACGGCGTGGGCCCCGGTGACCGGGTGGCTGGGCTGATGCCACGTACTCCCGAGCTTCTTGTCACCATCCTCGCCACCTGGCGCCTTGGCGCTGTGTACCAGCCTCTGTTCACTGCGTTCGGCCCCAAGGCTATCGAGCACCGCCTTGAGCAGTCGCATGCCCGCGTAGTCGTTACCGACAGCCTCAACCGTGGCAAGCTGGACGAGGTGCAGGCCTGCCCGACCATCATCACGGTCAATGCCCGCGCCGGCGAGCTGGACTACCAGCAGTGTCTGGCAGGCGCCCCGAGCGACTGCGAACCGGTAATGCGCTCAGGTAACGATCCGTTCTTGCTGATGTTCACCTCAGGCACCACCGGCCCGGCGAAACCGCTGGAGGTGCCGCTGCGTGCCATTGTCGCGTTTCAGGGCTACATGCGCGACGCCATCGACCTGCGCAGCGAAGACAACTTCTGGAACCTGGCCGACCCGGGTTGGGCCTATGGCCTGTATTACGCGGTTACCGGCCCGTTGTCGCTGGGCCATGCCACCACGTTCTACGATGGCCCGTTCAGCGTCGAAAGCTGCGCGCGGGTGATCGACAAGCTCGGTATCACCAATCTGGCAGGCTCGCCCACTGCGTACCGCATGCTGATTGCGGCCGGCAGTGCTTTCTCGGCGCCCGTCAAGGGCCGCCTGCGCGCAGTCAGCAGTGCCGGTGAGCCGCTCAACCCCGAAGTGATCCGCTGGTTCGCCAATGAGCTGGGCGTGACCATCCACGACCATTACGGCCAGACCGAACTGGGCATGGTGCTGTGCAACCACCACGGCCTTTCACACCCCGTGCACCTGGGGTCTGCCGGCTTCGCCGTCCCCGGCCATCGCATTGTGGTGCTGGACGAGCAGGGTGAAGAACTGCCGGTCGGCCAGCCGGGCATCCTTGCCGTCGACCGCGAGCAATCGCCACTTTGCTGGTTCGGTGGCTACCACGGGCTGCCGACCAAAGCGTTCATCGGCAAGTACTACCTCAGTGGTGACACCGTCGAGCTCAACGCGGATGGCAGCATCAGCTTCGTTGGCCGCAGCGATGATGTGATTACCACCTCCGGCTATCGCGTCGGGCCGTTCGACGTCGAAAGCGCGTTGATCGAGCACCCCGCGGTGGTCGAGGCCGCCGTCATCGGCAAGCCGGACCCGGAACGGACCGAGCTGATCAAGGCTTTCGTGGTGCTGGCCCAGGGCGTCGTCGGTTGCGCCGAACTGGAAGAAGCGCTGCGTCAGCATGTGCGCCAGCGCCTGTATGCCCATGCCTACCCCCGCGAAATCGAATTCGTCAGCGAGCTGCCCAAGACCCCGAGCGGCAAGCTGCAACGCTTCATCCTGCGCAACCAGGAAGTCGCCAAACAACACGCGCAACAGGCCACCCCTGCCAGCGCCTGAAAGGAAACCGATCATGCAGATAGCCACTAAACACTTCATTGTCAGCGGCGCCGCCTCCGGGCTGGGTGCTGCCACTGCGCAGATGCTGGTCGAGGCCGGCGCCAAGGTCATGCTGGTCGACCTCAACGCTCAGGCCGTCGAGGCCAAGGCCCGTGAACTGGGTGACAACGCCCGCTTCGCCGTGGCCGACATCAGCGACGAGCAGGCTGCCCAGGCGGCCGTCGATGCAGCCGTCAGTGCCTTTGGCAGCTTGCATGGCCTGGTCAATTGCGCCGGCATCGTCGGCGCCGAGAAGGTGCTGGGCAAACAGGGCCCGCATGGCCTTGCCAGCTTCGCCAAGGTCATCAACGTCAACCTGATCGGCAGCTTCAATTTGCTGCGCCTGGCCGCTGCAGCCATGGCCGAAGGGGTCGCCGATGAGGCGGGCGAGCGTGGGGTGATCATCAACACCGCCTCCATCGCTGCCTACGACGGCCAGATCGGTCAGGCTGCCTACGCTGCCTCCAAGGGCGCCATTGCCAGCCTCACCTTGCCGGCCGCTCGCGAACTGGCACGCTTTGGCATCCGTGTGATGACCATCGCCCCGGGCATCTTCGAAACGCCGATGATGGCTGGCATGACCGAAGAGGTACGTGCTTCGCTGGCTGCCGGTGTGCCGTTCCCACCGCGCCTGGGCCGCCCGCAGGAATACGCGGCGCTGGCCCGTCACATCATCGAGAACAGCATGCTCAACGGCGAGGTGATCCGCCTCGACGGTGCACTGCGCATGGCTGCCAAGTAAGGAGCGTGAACATGACCCTCGCCAATGATCCGATCGTTATCGTCAGCGCCGTGCGCACGCCCATGGGCGGCCTGCAGGGCGATCTGAAAAGCCTGACCGCGCCCCAGCTGGGCAGCGCGGCCATTCGTGGTGCCGTGGAACGTGCCGGCATCGATGCCGCCAGTGTCGAGCAAGTGCTGTTTGGCTGCGTACTGCCGGCCGGCCTGGGCCAGGCCCCTGCGCGCCAGGCTGCACTGGGTGCCGGGCTGGACAAGCACACCACCTGCACCACCCTCAACAAAATGTGCGGCTCGGGCATGCAGGCCGCGATCATGGCCCATGACCTGCTGTTGGCCGGGACCGCGGACGTGGTGGTGGCGGGCGGCATGGAGAGCATGAGCAACGCCCCGTATCTGCTGGACAAAGCCCGTGGCGGCTACCGCATGGGCCACGGCAGGATCATCGACCACATGTTCATGGACGGCCTGGAAGACGCCTATGACAAGGGCCGCCTGATGGGCACCTTCGCCGAAGACTGCGCCCAGGCCACTGGCTTGAGCCGTGAAGCCCAGGACCAGTTCGCCATTGCCTCGCTTACCCGTGCCCAGGACGCGATCCGCAGCGGCCGCTTTACCGCCGAGATCGTCCCGGTGGAAGTCAGCGAGGGCAAGGAAAAGCGCGTCATCAAGGACGACGAGCAGCCGCCCAAGGCGCGCCTGGACAAGATCCCGCAGCTCAAGCCTGCCTTCCGTGAAGGGGGGACGGTGACCGCCGCCAACGCCAGTTCGATCTCCGATGGTGCTGCGGCCCTGGTCCTGATGCGCCGCTCCGAAGCCGACAAGCGCGGCCTCAAAGCCCTGGCAGTCATCCACGGCCACGCCGCCTTCGCAGACACCCCGGCGCTATTCCCGACTGCGCCGATCGGGGCCATCGACAGGTTGATGAAACGCACCGGTTGGAACCTGGCCGACGTCGACCTGTTCGAGATCAACGAGGCCTTCGCTGTGGTCACGCTGGCGGCCATGAAACACCTTGACCTGCCGCACGACAAGGTCAACATCCACGGCGGCGCCTGCGCCCTTGGCCACCCGATCGGTGCTTCCGGCGCACGCATCCTGGTGACCTTGCTGTCGGCCCTTCGCCAGAACAACCTGCGCCGCGGCGTGGCGGCCATCTGCATTGGCGGCGGCGAGGCCACGGCCATGGCCGTCGAATGCCTGTACTGAGGTGAACCATGCTGGTAACTGACGAGCAACAACAGATCGCCGATGCAGTACGCGCTTTTGCCCAGCAGCGGCTGAAACCCTTTGCCGCGCAGTGGGACCAGGAACACCGCTTCCCCAAGGAGGCCATCGAGGAGATGGCCGAGCTGGGCCTGTTCGGCATGCTGGTCCCGGAGCAATGGGGTGGCAGTGACACCGGTTACGTGGCCTACGCCATGGCCTTGGAAGAAATCGCCGCGGGTGATGGTGCCTGCTCGACCATCATGAGCGTGCACAACTCGGTCGGGTGTGTACCGATCCTGCGTTTTGGCAGCGAGCAGCAGAAGGCGCAGTTTCTCACCCCCCTGGCAACTGGCGCGATGCTGGGTGCCTTTGCCCTCACCGAGCCTCAGGCTGGCTCCGATGCGAGCAGCCTGAAGGCCCGTGCGCGCCTGGAGGGTGACCATTATGTGCTCAATGGCAGCAAGCAGTTCATCACCTCCGGGCAGAACGCCGGGGTGGTGATCGTGTTTGCCGTGACTGACCCAGAGGCCGGCAAGCGCGGGATCAGCGCCTTCATCGTGCCCACCGATTCACCGGGCTATCAGGTAGCGCGGGTCGAGGACAAGCTCGGCCAGCACGCCTCCGACACCTGCCAGATCGTCTTCGACAACGTGCACGTGCCGGTGGCCAACCGCCTGGGCGCTGAGGGCGAGGGCTACAAGATCGCTCTGGCCAACCTTGAAGGCGGGCGCATCGGTATTGCCTCGCAGGCCGTGGGCATGGCCCGTGCAGCGTTCGAAGTGGCGCGTGACTACGCCAAGGAGCGGCAAAGCTTCGGCAAGGCGCTGATCGAGCACCAGGCCGTGGCCTTCCGCCTGGCCGACATGGCGACGAAAATTGCCGTGGCGCGGCAGATGGTGCTGCACGCCGCCGCGCTACGTGATGCCGGGCGCCCGGCGCTGGTGGAAGCGTCGATGGCCAAGCTGTTTGCCTCGGAAATGGCCGAAAAGGTCTGTTCGGATGCCTTGCAGACCCTGGGCGGTTATGGCTATCTGAGTGACTTCCCGCTGGAGCGGATCTACCGCGATGTGCGGGTTTGCCAGATCTACGAAGGCACCAGCGACATTCAGCGCATGGTCATTGCGCGCAATCTTTGAAGGAGCAGTCTGCATGGCATTTGAAACCATCCTGTTGGATATTCACGGTAAAGTCGGCCTGATTACCCTTAACCGGCCCCAGGCGCTCAATGCGCTCAACGCGCAGATCGTCAGTGAGATCAACCAGGCCCTGGACCAGCTCGAACGTGACCCGAATATCGGCTGCGTGGTGCTGACGGGTTCGGCCAAAGCCTTTGCCGCCGGCGCCGATATCAAGGAAATGGCCGAGCTCAAATACCCGCAGATCTACGTCGATGACCTGTTCAGCGATGCCGACCGCATTGCCAACCGCCGCAAGCCGATTATCGCTGCGGTGTCGGGTTTTGCGTTGGGCGGTGGTTGTGAGCTGGCGATGATGTGCGACTTCATCCTGGCTGGCGACAATGCAAAGTTCGGGCAGCCGGAAATCAACCTGGGCGTACTGCCGGGCATGGGCGGTACCCAGCGCCTGACCCGTGCCGTGGGCAAGGCCAAGGCCATGGAGCTGTGCCTGACGGGGCGCCTGATGGGGGCTGAGGAGGCGGAGCGGGCAGGCCTGGTTGCGCGCGTGGTGCCACAGGCCGAACTGGTCGAGGAGGCATTGAAGGTGGCTGCAACCATTGCTGGCAAGTCGATACCGGTGAGCATGATGGTCAAGGAAAGCGTCAACCGGGCCTTTGAAGTCACGCTGAGCGAAGGTGTGCGTTTCGAGCGCCGTGTGTTTCATGCCGCATTTGCCACTGAAGACCAGAAGGAAGGGATGGCGGCGTTCATTGCCAAGCGTGAGGCTCAGTTCAAGGATTGCTGAGCTGCACCGGCAGGGGCAGCGAAACTGCCCCTGCCTATGATCAGGCCTGATGGTTGAAGAAGTACCGCTTTGCCGCAGCCAGGTCGATCGGGCTGCGATGCACTTCGGTCTCATGCCCGCCTGCGTCCTTGACGACACGGCCCCGTGCGTAGCGCTGCTCAGCCGTTTTCAGGTGGCCGGCAGTATAGGCGGTTTGCTCGTCATCTCTGGCCGAATAGTGGAAGTGTGCATACCAGAGGTCGTCGCCCTGATGGCTGATGGCGTATTCCTCCAGGTAGTCATCGGCCCTGCCGGCAAGCTTGGCCAGTTCCCGCCTTGGCCCGGTCGTACGAACCTGCACCTGCTTATGCTCCAGCAGAAAGGCCAGTTCGCTCATTCGAGGCTTTTGCCGCAGCGCTACCCGCGTTCTCTGTTCCACCGCCTGCGTTGTCAGCGTTGCCGACAGGTCTTCGATTGCCTTGATGCTCAGTGCCGCATCGGCATCGTGGACGCTCTCGTCAGTCTGGTTGGCACGGGTCAAGCGCAGTTCGATGGCTGCGCGGTGGTGGTCAAGGCCTTCGCGGTGCAGCAGTAGTATCTCCTCGATCTCCACGGGCAGATAAGTATTGGCCCTGGTGCCTTGCATCAGGGCCAGGCTGCTTCTTGCGCTGGCCAGCCGCCTTTCGCTTTCCCTGAGTAGCGCCTTTAGCTTGGCTGGCGCCTGTGTGTCAGTATTATTGGGTGCAGCGCGTACCGGTACCCACTGCTCGTTGTCACGCTTGTAGCTGCGCGTGACTGAACCTTGCTCGCTGCCAGGGATGTCGACGATGCTCTCATCGTCCGCCCGCGGCTGGCCCAGCAGCAAACCATCGTCACGGGTTTCGATCAGGCCCGGCAATTGCTGGCTGAGCTGCTTCACGGAGGTGGATTGGGGCCAGTCGGGGTATTCGGCGAGTTGGCCAAGCACCTCTGCGGTCATGTCGCCGACATCGCTGAGCAGTTGTGTCAACGCCGTGGGTACTGCGGCCTCTTCGAACTGGCTTTGCAGGATGCCGGCCCGTCGTTTAGCAGTCTCCAGATGCTGCCTGATATTTTCCAGCAAGCGGTGCTTGGCCTCGTCGCTGGCATTGACCCGCTTGTTCAACTGAACCCGTTGCCCTACGGCCAGTTCGATGCTGTCCCCCGTCCGCTCGAGCCAGAAGGTTCCGGCGTCGCTCAGCGGTTCGAGCGCGATGCGGTTGATACAGTTTTCGATGCGTATGACGCGCCAGTGCAAGGGTGACCAACGGCCTCGCTGCTCTTGAAGCCCCTGCACCATGGTCAGGGTGCCGTGCAGCGAAGGGCTGGCCAGCTGGCGCAGGTTCTCAAGCCCTTGGTCGAAGGCCGTGGCGTTGTCGAACAGGTTATCGATCAGCGACGTCAGGTTGGCCAACCTTGTAGCAAGAATCCCTTGATCGGCGGGCGTCAATTGGGCTTGGTGCTCGATCATGTCCAGCAAATGGGCACGTTCAGGTTTGTACAGGCGCATCAACACTTCACGGATCTGCAAATGGCAATTGAGGTGCTGGTAGAGCGTCCCCGCCCGTTTGACTTTGTAGTCCGTCACTGGCGTCAGCTCATTGAGCTCCTGCAGGCGCTGGATATGCTCGGCAACGAACGCCTCGAACGTCTGCAGCTTTTCGAGGCAGTTACGTAATACGCGCTGGTCGTCCGACCGGCTGGCGAGTTCGCGCAGCTTTTTCATGTACGGCAACTGCTCGGTGATGCTTTTCGAATCGTTTACCACCCGTTCGATCTTCTGCCGGGTATTGTGCTTGCGTTGCGCTTGAAGACTGGCGATGCGCTTGGAGGGTGGGGTGCCACCGCGCAGCCGAAGGCGCAGGTCCAGCTGCCACCGGCCTGCCTCATCGCGCCTGAGCAAAGGGCCTGGGGATGTGTCGTTTGCGCCGCCGACAATTCGCATCTGATCCAGAACCGGGTCCAACTGCGCCTTGAACAGCATGCCCTGCACCTGCACCAGTAAGTGATCAGCCTGCACATACAAACCGCGCATCGGCCCTGTGGGGATGGGTGGGCCGAGCGTTATCGTCGATACATCTGCCTGCAGCGCGGCAAGCGCCTTGGCCTGGCCGCTGTCGAGCCTGAGTGTTGGTTGGGCCCAAGCGAAATCGAGTTGTGTCTGAGCGGGGTGGGTCAACACCATTGGGGCAGGCATCCGCTCGTGCTGTTGACCAGGGCCGAGGACGGTGGCCAGCGGATGCTCCTGCTCCAGCCGTCTCATGGCATGGTTGAAAATCAGGAATGCGACATTGACCAGCAGTTCGATCCATTGGCCTGTACGCTCCTCTGCACTGGCCTGACCCTCTGCACCGACCAGGCGGACAAAGGTGCTTTCCATCTCCACCAGCCACGTGGCCTCTGCGAGCGGGCCTTCGACAAAGGGCAATACGGTGTCGAGCAATAACCAGCCCAGCGCTTGCCAGCGCTGCCAGCGGGTTTCGGCGCTGCTTGCCGATTGCGCCTTGAAATTGCTCAACGTTTCCAGCACGCATCCTTCGTAAATGGCCCGGGCAGGGCTGAGCAGGGCGGCTTCTCGTGACAATGTGATGGGCGCAGGCCTGCCCAGTGGCACTGCCCAGTCATCCTCCAGCGGGTAGAACAGGTGCGGCTCCTTGAACCCACCATGGGCATAGATGCGGCGGTCCTCCGGGGCCAGACGTTGAAGCACGTCGTTTTGCAGATCGCCAGGCTCTGAGAGCGCCACCAGCAGCGCCATGCGGTCTGCATATTCGACCACCGGTTCGCGGTGCAGGGGCCGGTACAACAGGCACCGGGCGCTTTTGCAGGCGTCGTCCTCGATCAGCCAGGTATTGAGCGGATGATCGGCGGTCGCATCCATTGTTCGCAGCAGGCCTAGAGGGCGCACGACCCAACTGCCGTGCTCATTGGGCAAGGGCGCGAGCACCTGCTCTATGGCCGCGATTGCCGCTGGCGATGGCCGGCCCCGGGCAAGAAAACTCCCCATCACTTTGGTCGGCAACTGGGTACTCAGCTGTTTGGCGAACAGGTGCTCGCGGTGCGCGCGTGCCTGGGCATCATTGAGCAGCAACGCGCGTAAGCGCGCAGGATAGGTCGACCCGATGTCCGCTTCGGTGACGAGCGCACGCAGTGCCAGCGTGTCCAACCACGCCGGTATCGCTTGACCATCGACGCTTTCCACTACTACGCGGCCGGGTTTGAGCAGCCCCAGATTGGCGATGGCCAGTTGAGCCAAGCTGAATCTCAAGGGTTTTGTGGTCCCGCCATTGATGACTTCGCCTGGCAGTGGTATCGCTGTTTCGACGGTTTGATAATTGATCACCCGCATGGCCGCCGGGTTCAGCGTGGATTCGGGGTGGTCACGCCGGATCAGCTCGGTGAGGCGTTCGCAGGCAAAGTCATGAGCGTTAGGCACACCGTCCAGCCAGGTTTGCCCTTCGCTTTCAGAGATGCTGCGGGCGACGTCCGTCAGCATCGAACTGTAGACGATCAAGGCTTGGGGCTTGCCTGCACGCATCCAGTCCGGCAACCGATCGACCAGTGTTCGCTGGCTGGCCACGTCACTCCTGTCACACAGATGCGCCATGGACGTGAGCCGATCCAGTGTGTCGGCGAGCTGTTGGGCGCTGCTTGCGCCTTGGAACTCCAAGGCGGCCAGCTCCAGGCATTCCAGTTGTTGCTGCAGCAAGTTGGCCGCTTGGGCCTGAAATGGCGGCTGTTGGGGAATGCCCAGGCGCACGCTGGGTGGCGACATAGCGACGGAGGAGGGCCAGTGCCTGGCAATGCTTTCCTGCAGCTGTTGGCGCGACGCAAATGACAGCAATCGGCCGGTTGGCGTGAATAACAAGGTGAAGGGCGGCTGGCCTGGGGATTCAGGCCGTTCGATGAGTAGCGCACTGGCAAGATAAGGGTCGATCTGCCAGGCAGTTGAATAATCGCAGGCCAAGGTGTGTATGGAAACGCCATGGTCGCTGGTCAGGGTTGGCAGGTCATCCGCTTTGGCCGCGCTGTCAGACAATGCCTTGAGCGTGGCCGCGGCAGCCACCAGCTTGCCGTCGGCGTGTGCTTGCTCGGCGGCGCTGCGCAGCAGTGCCTGCAGGTGGTCGGCAAACCACTTCCACGGCGTTTCACCGTGGCTGTCGGCCTCGCACCAGAAGTTGACCATGGCTGTGCGATAGGCGTGCAGCAGCATTGGCCCGCAGTCATTTACCAACGTTTCAAATGCATGCAGGTCAACCGCAACAGGATTGTCGGGGTCTATGACCGGAGTGCTACAAATCACATCCTGATTAGCGGTCAGGTTCAGTGTACGCCGCTGGCAATATCGCTCCACCAAGACCTGATACAGCGGGCGCACATAGGCAACCCCCCTGATCGGGCCGAAGCTGGCGAGCCGCAGTGAAAGGGGATCGAGCTGGGTATCGAGCCCATAATCGGGCCAGTGCCTGATCAAAAGCTGTGCGGCAACTTCGAACAGGGTGGGGCGGCTGGCAAACCGCTTGGCAACGGAACAGGACGGGGTGGTGGCACGCGGGAGTCTGATGGATGATGTCATGGCTGGGGCCTGGGTGGCGTCTGTCTAGGGGCGGGGGCCCATGAAACCGCCCGGGTTATCTGCCTTGGCTTTAAAGATGTACTGCCAGTGACATCGTCCGCACGGCAACTTGCTGCCGTCAGGCGTAAACCATGTCATTTCGGTCAATTACCCCCTGATTGGTGTTGCCCCTCGCGACGTGGGGCCTTAGACTGCCGCCCCCTGCAAAAGAGTGCCGATTGGCGCTTGAAGAATTCCGTTGCCAATGCCGAGGCGTTGGCGACACCCGAATCGCCCAAATGCACATTTTTCATAGAGAAATCGATGACCAAGGAACAGTTGCTGGCCATGTCGGCCGATGACTACATGAACGCTGATCAGCTGGCCTTCTTCACTGGCCTGCTGCAGGCGATGAAAGTAGAAACCCATGAACGCATCGAGCTGAGCCGTGCCACCATCGAAAGCCTGGATACCCCGTCGGATCCTGCCGACGTGGCCTCGGTCGAAGAAGAGCGTCACTGGTTGGTAAATGCCATCGAACGTGATCAGCGTTTGCTGCCGCAGCTGGAAATGGCCTTGGGCCGTATCGCTGACGAAAGCTTCGGCTGGTGCGATGACAGTGGTGAACCGATCGGCCTGCAGCGTCTGCTGATCAGCCCGACCACCAAGTACTGCATCGAAGCCCAGGAGCGCCACGAGCAGCTCGATCGCCATCAGCGCCAGATCTGACCGAGCGTTGTGTGCCAGGCCCCACGGAGCAATCCTTGGGGCTTTTTGCGTTTGCTGGCGGGTGCGGGCTGATTCGTTGCTGCTGACGCAATACTGCTATACCAATGTTGGCTTTTTTCGGCCGGGTGTCGGCCGTATCATGGCTTTATCGTTAGGTTGCTAAGTAAGTTCCGGAGGGGATGATGAATAGCCGAGTCGATATAGCCGTGATGATTGGCTCAGGTGTGCCCGCTGCCTTGCAGGTGTTGGGCCGCCGAGTCTGCTGGGTGGTACTGGTGGACGGCGAACGTCGGGGCCCTGCGTTTGCGACACGTGATGAGGCGCGGGCGTGTCAGGTGGCCTGGCTGGAGCAGCTGGAGAAAGGCCGAGCCGCCTGACTGTGGTTCAGTTTTCGAGGCTGCGGGCCAGCTCGCAGGCATCATGGTGGCGACGCCGAAAGCCCTTTACTCTACCGGTAGCGCTTTCGGTGATGTGGAAGAACTCGATGCCGGCAGGTATCACGACGTAACGCGGTGTGAGGCGAGAATAAATGCGCTTTGCCTCTCGACGTGTTTCTGTGTTTTCGTGCATATTTCCTTCCCAGTAATGCGCTGATGGATTGCAGAGCCCGTTCTGCCGAAGGGCCTGGCGTTATCTATCGCATCTTTTCTGACGGAATAGTTGTAAGACATTACGCTTCCCGGTTGGGGAATGTGCCTAAACCCGTCCTTTGGGCGAAGTCTGGCAAGCAGGAGTAAAGATTCCTCCATGCTGTATAGCCAGAAGGCACAGACGTTATGCACATCGCTTCATTACTCTTTTCGCCTATCGAAATGAAAGGGCCGTGCCTCACCGATGGTGAGTGGGGGCGGATGTTACCGATTTGAGGATTACTTCATTGGCAGTCAGTACTCTGGATACCCACGCTTTGTTCGCCCTTGGCGATTTGCGCGGTAAGTTGGCCAAGCTGTTTCAGGGCCGTTTCGTTTATGTCACCGAGCAAAGTCCCGAAGGCCTGTATATGGCCGAAATCGACACCGAGAGTGCGTTGGTAGTCGATGACAAGCAGCGTTTGGAATTGAAGGTGGGGGATCACTTTCGTGCTGCCGTATTGCCCAGTCGTGAGGGCGGCAAGTTGGAAATGCGCTTTCGCGAGATCAAACTGAACGTCTATGGCGTCGGCGACTATGCCTTTGTCTCGGTGCCGCAAGGTGAAGGTATCGTGTTTCGTGAAGGCCAAGGCGTAATGCTGGTGTTCGCGGCTCAACAGCAAGTCCAGGAGGGCTTGGGCAAGCTGCTCAAGGCCGTTACCGGTAAGGTCGCGAAATGGCGCAAGGGTGAATTGACCACGTTCAAGGCGAGTGAATGAACGAGGCGCAAGAGGCGGATGGCGGCCGTGCCGCGTTCCATCGACAACATCAGGCCATGGCCTTGGCACAGGCAGAACGTTTGCTGGCGCGACGCGATGAGATGAAGGGGGCCTGGTTGACCTGGGTGGCGGCCCAGCTCTATCAATTAGGCCCACCTCCCTACGTCGCGATGGTGCGGCGAGCGTTGCAGCGGATCACCCAGCAATGAGCCTGCCGCACATCAATTGCCACCCTCCTGGCTATTACTGACTTCTTCGGGTACCGCTTCCCCGGCCATGCGTTTGCGAAACAGCGCCGCCCTGGCCAGTAACAGGGTAGTGACCGGTACGGTGATCGACAGTAGAACAGGGATCAACCAGGCGTGCAGTACCGGGCCTTGCTTGAGCCATGAAAAGTAGATGATCGAAGCCAAGGCAACGCACCAGGCTCCGATGGTCGAGGCCAGGGCTGGCGGGTGCATGCGCTGGAAATAATCCTTGAGGCGCAGCAGGCCAATGGCCCCGATCAGCGCGAACAGGCTGCCGAGCAGCAGCAGGGCGGCGGTAATGAGCTCGAGCCAGAGCGGTAGTTCAAGAACCTCGGTCATTCTATTACCTCGCCACGCAGCAGGAACTTGGCTAAGGCAAACGAGCCGACAAAGCCGAACAGTGCAATCAATAGTGCACCTTCAAAGTAGGTATCGCTGGCATAGCGGATCCCCAGTACCAGCATCATGAGCATGCCCAGGATGTACAGGTAGTCCAGTGCCAGTACCCGGTCCTGGGCGGAGGGGCCGCGAAACAGCCGGATCAGCGTCAGGCCCATGGCCAGGGCAAAGATGAACAAGCTGGCGAGCACTGCGTAGGCTAGCAGGCCTGTCATTGGAAAATCTCCATCAGCGGTCGTTCGTAGGCGTGTTTGAAGTGCTCGATGAAGGCGTTTTCATCCTTGAGGTCGAACACGTGCAGCAGCAGGACGCTGCGGTCCAGTGCCAGCTCTGACCAGACGGTACCGGGCACCACGGTGGTGATCATCGACAGTGCTGCCAGGCCGTGGGCATCGCGCAGGTCCAGTGGGATATGGACAAAGGCTGAGCGAGGCGGGTGTTGCCCGGCGCGCAAAACGCTGAGGGCGACTTGCAGGTTGGACTGGATGACGTCGATACCCACCCGGCCCAGCAGTTTTACGACCATCAGCGGCCTGCGCACGCGGGCGTGCTGGGGGCGCAGTGGCGCCATCAGCAGCGGCGCCAGAATGCCAAGCACGGCGGCGAGCAGCAGGTTGCCCGGGCTTACCGACAGATTCAGCAGCAGCCACAGTACGAACAGCGCGACAGACAGCAGCGGTGCGGGGAAAAGTCGGCTCATGGCTGCACCTGTGCGTCGAGCGTGGTCGGGCCGGGTATCGGCTGCGCGGCCATCACGGCCTTGATGTAGGTGTCAGGGGCCTGCAGGCTGGCAGCCGTGTCCTGGGTGTATCGTAGCAGCGGCTCGGCCCGGAAACTGAGCATGATGCACAGGCCCAGCAAAATGACGATCGGCAGGCATTCATAGTGCCGCAGTACTGGAGAGGGGCGCTCTTCAGGCTTCCAGAAACGCTGGATGCCCACGCGGCCGAAAGCGATCAGCGAGGCCATGCCAGACAGGACGAGCAGGACTACCAGCACCCAGCCGGCCGCAGACAGCGGGCGTTCGCTCGGCATTCCCAACCCCAGTGGGTTGAACAGCGCACTGATCAAGTTGAGTTTGCCGACGAAGCCAGACAGCGGTGGCATGCCGATGATCAGCAACGCACAGGCAATGAAGCTCAGGCCCAGGAACGCCATGGTCCAGGGAATGATCTGGCCGATCACTGCCTTCTGCTCATCGTCGAGGTTGATCCCTTTGGGCGGGTGCAGTGATTCCAGTGGCGAGGGCATGCTGCCTTCTTCGTCCTCCAGCGGCGGCTCGTTGGCCGAGCGAGAGCGTTCCACCAGTTCGGCGAGCAGGAACAGGGCACACAGTGCCAACGTCGAGTTGACCAGATAGAACAGGGCTGCACCCGTCAGGGCCGGCTGGGCGAAGCCGATCGCGCCCAGCAGGGTGCCTGCCGAAACCAGTATGCTCAGTGCCGCCATGCGCTCCAGTCGCTGTGCGGCAAGGATCGATACGGCTGCGATGGCAAGGGTGACCAAGCCCCCGTAGATCAGCCATTGCCCACCGAAATGCGCCGATGCACCGGCCTGGCCCGAGAACAACAGGGACCAGAGCCGCAATACAGCGTACAAGCCAACCTTGGTCATGATGGCGAACAATGCGGCGACGGGTGCGCTGGCCGAGGCATACGCCGGTACCAGCCAGAAATTCAGCGGCCAGATGCCGGCCTTCGCCAGGAAGGCTACGGCCAGGATTGCCGCGCCCGCGTGCAGCAAACCACGGTCGGCCTCGGGCACCAACGGTACTTTCAGCGCGAGGTCGGCCATGTTCAGGGTGCCGGTCACACCGTAAAGCATCGCGGCGCCAATCAGAAACAGCGAAGAAGCGAACAGGTTAATGGCGATGTAATGCAGGCCGGCGCGCACCCGCGCTCTTCCCGAACCGTGCAGCAGCAGGCCATACGAGGCCGCTAGCAGCACTTCGAAAAAGACGAACAGGTTGAACAGGTCGGCAGTCAGGAAGGCGCCATACAGGCCCATCAACTGGATCTGGAACAGTGCGTGGAAGCTGGCGCCGGCGCTGTCCCAGCGGGCGCGAGCGAACAGCAGGGCGCTGATGCCGATGACCCCGGTCAACGTCAGCATCAGCGCCGAAAGGTGATCAACCACCAGCACGATGCCAAAAGGCGCGGGCCAGTTGCCCGGCAGGTACACGCCAATCGATTCCGCCTGGCCCTGGACGCGCACCCACAACAGCAAGCTGACGGCGATGACCAGCCCGGTGAAGGTCGACAGCAGGTTGAGGCGCGCCTTGAGCAGGCGGTGCTTTTCGCCCAGTATCAGCATTACTGCGGCGGTCAGCAGCGGCAGCAGGATGGGGGCGACGATCAGTCGGCTCATCTCGCTCATTCTTCACGCTCCCGGCCATCCACGTGGTCGGTGCCGGTCAGGCCGCGAGAGGCCAGCAGCACCACCAGGAACAGGGCGGTCATGGCAAAGCTGATGACGATGGCCGTCAGAACCAGTGCCTGGGGCAGCGGGTCGGTGTAGTGCAGCAGGTCCTGGGTCACGCCTTCCTTGATGATCGGCTCCTTGCCGATGAACAGGCTGCCCATGCTGAAGATGAACAGGTTGACGCCATACGATAGCAGGCACAGGCCCATGATCACCTGGTAGGTCCGAGGGCGCAGGATAAGCCACACGCCCGATGCGGCCAGTACGCCGATGGCGACTGCAATGACTTCTTCCATCAGGCGGCTCCTGCTTGGCTGGGTTTCGACGGATTACCCGGGCGGTAGGCTCGCACCGACTGGTGGGCCAGGGCAGTGAGGATCAGCAGGGTCGAACCGACCACCACGGTGTACACGCCGACGTCGAAGAACAGCGCGCTGGCCACGTGCACATCGCCGAGCACTGGCAGGTGCAGGTGGGCGGTATGGGTGGTCAGGAACGGGTAGCCCAGCAGCATGGCGCCGCCCCCGGTCAGGGTCGCACAGAGTAGCCCGGTGCCCATCCAGCGCAGTGGGCGCAGGCTCATCTGGGCTTCGACCCATTGGGTGCCTGCGACCATGTACTGGAGGATGAATGCCACCGACATCACCAGGCCCGCGACAAAGCCGCCGCCAGGCTGGTTGTGGCCGCGCATGAACAGGTACATCGAGATCAGCAGGGCGATCGGCAGCAGCAGCCGTACCAGCACTGCAGGCACCATCATGAAGCCCAAAGCTGTGTCGGTGGCATGGCGCGGGTTGATCAGGTCGGTGACCACGTCAGGTGCAAGCTGGCGCTGCTGAGCTGGCAACTGCATGCTCTCCTTGGGTGGGCGGAAGCGGCGCAGCAGGGCGAATACGGTCAGGGCGACGGCCACCAGCACGGTGATCTCGCCCAGTGTGTCGAAGCCGCGGAAGTCAACCAGCATCACGTTGACCACATTGGTACCGCCACCTTGTGGCAAGGCCCGGCTCAGATAGAACGAAGAAATGTCGTTCGGCGTGGGTCGTGTCAGCATGGCGTAGGACAGCAGCGCCATGCCACCGCCGACCAGGATCGCCAGCAGCAGGTCGCGCAGGCGGCGCATGCGGGCGCGGTCGAGGCTCCCGGGCAGCGGCGAGACACCTTCGATACGCCGCGGCAACCAGCGCAGGCCAAGCAGGATCAGTACCGTGGTGACCACCTCGACGACCAGTTGGGTCAGTGCCAGGTCAGGTGCGGAGAACCAGACGAAGGTGATGCAGGTCATGAGGCCGCAGACGCCGACCATGATCAAGGCCGCCAAGCGGTGATACTTGGCTTGGTAGGCAGCGCCGATGGCGCATGCGATAGCGATCACCCAGAGGGCGACGAACACACCTGACCCCGGGATTTTCGGGCGGTCACCCCAACTCAGGCCGCTGTACAGCATGGGTGTGAGCCCCGCGAGGAAGGCGGCGAGCACCAGCATGAACAGCTGCGCTTGCAGGCGGCGAGTGGTCAGCAGCCCCTCGATGCGCCTGGCGAGTAACATCAGGTGCACCTGGCCGTGCTCGAACAGGCGCTTGCCATTGAACCGCTCGATCAGGGGTGGATACGGGAAGCGCCCACGGCGCAACTGCTTGCGCAACAGCAGGTACAGCACGATACCGCCGCTCATGGCCACCAGGCTCATGATCAGCGGGGCATTCCAGCCGTGCCAGATGGCCAGGCTGTACTCGGGCAGCGTACCACCCACCACCGGAAGGGCTGCAGCGGCCAGCAAGGGGCCGACCGACTGGGCAGGGAAAATGCCCACCACCAGGCAGGTGAGAACCAGCAGTTCGACGGGTGCGCGCATCCAGCGAGGCGGTTCGTGAGGTGTGTGAGGCAGGTCTTGGGCGGCAGGGCCAAAGAATACGTCGACGGTGAAGCGCAAGGCGTAGGCCACGCTGAAGGTGCCGGCCAGGGTCGCTATCACTGGCAGCGTGGCCTCGACCCAGGCCGTGGAGCTGATGAACACAGTTTCGGCGAAGAACATTTCCTTGGACAGGAAGCCGTTCATCAATGGCACGCCGGCCATCGAGGCGCTGGCCACCATCGCCAGGGTCGCGGTGTACGGCACCAGCCGGATCAGCCCGCTGAGGCGGCGGATGTCGCGGGTGCCGCTTTCGTGGTCGATGATCCCGGCGGCCATGAACAGCGAAGCCTTGAACGTGGCATGGTTGAGTATGTGAAACACGGCGGCCACTGCCGCGAGTGGGCTGTTCAAGCCCAATAGCAGCGTGATCAGGCCCAGGTGGCTGATGGTCGAATACGCCAGCAGGCCCTTGAGATCATTCTGAAACATCGCTGCGAAAGCACCCAGCAGCAAGGTTATGGCCCCCGCGCCACCGACGATCCAGAACCACTCTTCGGTGCCCGAAAGCACCGGCCACAGCCGTGCCAGCAAGAACACCCCGGCCTTCACCATGGTCGCTGAGTGCAGATAAGCTGAAACCGGGGTGGGTGCGGCCATGGCATGAGGTAGCCAGAACTGGAAGGGGAACTGCGCGCTCTTGCTCAATGCGCCGACCAGGATCAGCGGCAGCAGCACTGGATACAGCGCGTGCTGGCGAATGGTCTCACCAGCAGCCAGCACTTTGTCCAGGTCATAGCTGCCCACCACATGGCCCAGCAACAAGGCGCCGACCAACAGGCACAGGCCGCCGGCACCGGTCACCATCAACGCCATATAAGCGCCGCGTCGGGCGTCGGCGCGGTGGTGCCAGTAGCCGATCAGCAGGAACGAGAACAGGCTGGTCAGTTCCCAGAAAAACACCAGCTGGATCAGGTTGCCCGAGATTACCAGGCCGAGCATGGCGCCCATGAACGCCAGAAAGAAGGCAAAAAAGCGTGGTACCGGGTCTTGTGGCGACATGTAGTAGCGCGCATACAGCGACACCAGGGTGCCTATGCCCAACACCAGCAACGAGAACAGCCAGGCAAAGCCATCCATGCGCAGGACCAGGTTCAGGCCCAGGCTTGGCAACCAGAGGAACTCCTCGCGGATCACACCGCCGTGGGCAACCTGGGGGTATAGCAGTGCTACCTGAACGGTACCGACCAGGGCCACCAGCCCAGCCAGGATGGATTCGGCGTTACGTGCGTTGTGCGGCAGCACAGCTGCCAGGCAACTGCCCACGAACGGCAGAAGCAGTAGCACTATCAAGGACATAGCGTTCTATTCTGGAAAGGTTTGTCAAGGATCATACGTGCCGAGCGGTTGATCACCAACACGCAAGCTGTCGCAGAATCATACAAACAAGGTGTGACAGGCGGTTTTTTTATAACAGTTTCTTACAGAGCATAGCTGTTGTTCGCTGTTTTACAGGCCGCCTTCGCGTTCGCCCTCCAGCTCGAGCGCTTCGCTGGCTGGGCGATGGCGTCGAACGTTGAGTTCGCTCACCACCACGGCGATGACGATCAGCAGCCCGCCCAGCAAGGCCACCCCGGGCAGGCGCTCGCCGGCGAGGCGGCCGACGATCCCGGCCCACACCGGCTCGCCGGCGTAGATCAGGGTAGCGCGGGTAGGCGATACTGATTTTTGCGCCCAGTTCATCGCCACCTGGATCACGGCACTCATGGCGCCCAGGCCCAGTGCGCTGAGCAGCAACAGCCAGGAAAAGTCGGGGATGGGCTCCTGCGTCGGTACGATCATCAGGAACGAGAGCAGCGAGGCGGTGGCCAGTTGCACAACGGTGACGCGGCGCACATCGACCTGTCCGGCATACCGGCTGATCAGAATGATCTCGGCGGCGATGGCCACGGCACTCACCAATGTCACCACTTCACCCTCGCTGAAATGCAGGGACCCGCCCTCGGGGCCAGCGAGCAGCATCAGGCCGAGGAACGCCAGGCAGATACCCAGGCTTGGCATCAGCCCTGGACGGCGGCCAAGCACTAGCCATTGCAACAGCGGTACGAAGGGAACATACAGCGCAGTAATAAAGGCCGACTGGCTGCTGCTGATGGTCTGCAGGCCCATGGTTTGCAAACCATAACCCAGCATGATGGTCGCCCCGATCAGCACGCCAGCCTTTATTTCGGTGAATGTCAGCCCAGGCAGCGCGCGTACCGAGACGAGCCCCACGAACAAGGCCGCTGCAGCAAACCTCAGGCCGACGAAGAACATCGGGCCACTCACGGTCATGACGTTGTGCACCAGCAAGAAGGTGCCGCCCCACAGCATGGTGATGAACACCAGTACCACCTCAGCTTTGCTCAGGCGCAAGGAGACGGTGGTTTGCTGAGGGATGATCGGTTGGCTCATGGTCTTGCTTACTCTGAAGGGGCAGCGCACAATCGCCGCAAAGTGGGCAGTATACTGCGCAACCGGTTAAAGTGAGCAATATAGTGCACAGAGATTCCGCGCACCGTGCTTCGGTGCTGCAGCATGTGAGCCTCAACGTTCGTGGCCTGCGCAATACAGCGGGGATGAGCCAGAGTGCCTTGGCCGAACGCTCAGGTGTCAGCCGGCGCATGCTGGTGGCGATCGAGGCCGGTGAAAAGAATGTCAGCCTGACTACGCTCGACCTGATAGCCGAAGCGTTGGGGGTCGCCTTCAGTCGGCTGATCCAGGCGCCCGACCAGCGCGATACCAGCCGCATCGACGAGCTGGCCTGGGCCGGTGAGCATCCCCAGAGCAAAGCGGTGCTCCTGGCCAGCAGCGCCGCGCGGCGAGAGGTGGAGATCTGGGAGTGGACTCTGGCACCCGGTGAGTGCTACACCAGCGAGGCCGATGCCGAGGGCTGGAGCGAACAGATTTACGTGGCCGAAGGGCAACTGACCCTGATCATTGAGCAGACCGAACACTGCCTGCACGTGGGGCAGTTTCATGTGTTTCCCAGTAACTGCCTCTATGCCTACCGCAACGATGGTGACGTGCCGACGCGTTTCGTACGCAATGTGGTGATTTGAACGGTCAGTTTTTCACAAGGCCATCCTCAGGCATACCAGGGGGCGTAGTGGGGATAACGGTCCAGGCGTGCACCCGTCACCATCTCGCTGACCCACGAAGCGAGGATCGAGCTGTAGGCTTTTTGGCTTTCTTCACTCGATAGTGCGTGGTCGGCACCATCGACTATGCGGTGGGTCAGTGAATGGGCGCTGATGAAGGCCGAGCGATAGCTCATCAGCGTGGTGTGCGGCACATAGTCATCCTGTTCAGATTCCACCAGCAGCACGTCACCCGCGAACTGTGCGCAAGCGGCCAGTGCACGATTGTCACTGGGGCCAAGCAGGCGTTGGCGGTAGGCATTCAGGCGTTGACGGTCCAGCGTTTGTTTGGGCGTGTCCCATTCCTCGTCCCAGTACAATGCCGGTACGCGTAGGGCCAGCCATTTCACTGGCCGTTGCAGTGTCAGCAGGGGGGCCAGATAACCACCGTAGCTGCTGCCAATGACGGCTATGGCGCTGCTGTCTACGGCGGGATGGCTGACCAGGCGATCGTAAGCTGCCAGCAAGTCTTTGAGATTCTGTTCGCGGGTTACGGTGAGGCGCTGGCTTTCGGTTTTTTCGTGACCGCGCAGGTCAAAGGTCATGCAGACACAACCCAAGCCGGTGATATGCCGGGCCCGAGCAAGGTCGCGTTGCTGGCTGCCGCCCCAACCATGTACGAAAAGGATGCCGGGCATTTTGCTGCCGGGGCTGACCAGAGTGCCGCTAATGCTTTCATCCTCGACCTGCAGCTCGATGGTTTCACTCTGAATGGCCATGCTCGCGAATCCGCGCGTATTTGCAGAATTGTCCGAGTTCACTGTCGTTTCCTTGATAGAAGAGGGTGGCGTCAGTGGGAAGGTTGGGCGTGCCGAATATTTCGTGGGTGGAGGCACGCACCCGTTGCAGTGCCGGGTCATCGGCAAAGGCTTGTAGGGCCAGTAGCTCTGCGCTGCTGGCGCCGCCCAGGCGCCAGGATTGTTCGAGCACGCCACTGCGCATATGGCCCTCATGGTTTTTGCCGCGGGCGATGTCGTAGTTGCGCCGGGAGGCGATGAAGCCTGGAAAGTGCTGCTCGGCTGCATGCTCATAGGTCAGGGCCTGGTTGACGGCAAGGCGCAGGTGGTCCTCCAGCGGCAGTTGCAACAAGGCATGGTAGTCGCCGCGCACCACCACCAGATCGGAACCTCCGTAAACCTCCGTGCCTTGGTGGTCCAGGGTCAGTTGCTGGGTGCCGAAGTAGCTGCAGCTCAGGCCGGCGACACGCACTTGGCCGACGCTGAAGGTTTCGACTTCACTGAGGTCCTCCTCCAGCACAAGCCCCCACAGTGCCAGGTCCTGATCGTCGATGTTGGCCAGTAAAGGCTCCAGTTCATCCAGTTCAACGATCACCTGTTGGCCGCGCCCCGCGCGAGCCAGCACAGGTTTGAGCCGCACTGCGCGATCACGCAGTAGTAGCTGCGCGGCTCGTCGGGCATCGGCTTTGCTGAATACGGTGTAACCGCACAGCAGCGCATCGCTGGCCTGGCGGCCGAAGTCGTCAGTCCAGCCTATGGGGAAGGTGGCATTGGCAGGCAAAGGATGGGAGATCGCCTTGGTTGCCATGTAAGGGTGGCTGACCAAGCCACCGAACAGGTCATGTTCAGTGTGGATGCCCAGGTGGGCATAGCGTTGCGGGTCGATGAGGGTTTCTGTGGGGAGGTAGTAATAGCGGTCGGCCGCTTTGGGGGGCTTGTCTGGGGGCACTCGCGTGCATCCGAGAAGCTCGGCCAGGCCCTCAGCCAGCTTCAGGTGCACTGTGTGTTCGTGCTCTGGAGTGTGCTCGCGAGTATCGAGGAGGACGACCCCCGCTTTTGATTCGCAGGTGCTGGGCATGGGCATCAGCCTGTCTGCAATGAATGTACTGCTTGTGAAGCCCGGGGTTAGGGGAAGTTCATGTGGAAGCGATCGGTGGTTCGTGAAGGCTCCTATTGCTTTCATTCTTGCGCGCGCAGGGATGGCTTGCAGGCCGGGAGTCGGTCGTCGAGATTGCAGGGTGAGGTTGGCTGTTCCATTATCGTGCCTCTGGATCAATCGAGATACCGCAGGAGTGCGAATGAACGTTCAAACCACCCGTGAGCAGAGTGTGTCCGAGCGCCTGATGCGCGTGCGCGAGGTAATGGCCAGGGATGGGATTGATGCCCTGCTGGTGCCCTCTGCCGACCCGCACCTTTCTGAGTACCTACCGGGCTACTGGCAGGGGCGGCGGTGGCTGTCGGGCTTCGATGGCTCGGTGGGTACGTTGGTTGTCACTGCGGATTTCGCCGGCGTGTGGGCCGATAGCCGTTACTGGGAACAAGCCCTCAAGGAGCTGGCAGGTAGCGGCATCGAACTCATGAAGCTGCTGCCGGGTAAGCCGGGTGCTTTGGAGTGGCTGGGCGACAATGTCCGGGCCGAAGGCGCAGTGGCCGTGGACGGGGCGGTCATGGCCCTGGCGTCTGCGCGTCAGCTCGAGGAGCGTCTCAAGGGCAGGGACATTCGCTTGGTAACCCATCAGGATTTGCTGGCCGAAGTTTGGGAAGGGCGCCCTGCGCTGCCTGGTAACCCGGTGTATCAGCACCTGCCGCCTCACGCCACTGTCAGTCGGTCGCAAAAACTTGCCCAGTTGCGCCGCACCATGGAAGAGAAGGGCGCAGACTGGCACTTCATCGCGACCCTGGATGACATCGCCTGGTTGTTCAATTTGCGTGGTAGTGATGTCTCCTACAACCCGGTATTCGTTTCCTTCGCATTGATCAGCCAACAGCAGGCCACTTTGTTCGTCGGTGCTGGAAAGGTTGATGAGCATTTGCGCCAAGTACTGGAAGCCGATGGTATCGAGGTGCGTGATTATTCGCAGGTTGGCGAGGCGCTGTCAGCGATACCTGCCGGCGGCCGGCTTTGGGTCGACCCTGCGCGCGTGACGTGTGGCCTGCTCAAGAACCTGGGCCCGCAGGTGTCGCTGATTGAGGGGTTGAACCCGACGACGTTGAGCAAATCACGCAAGGGTGAAGAGGAACTGGTGCACATCCGCCGCGTCATGGAGCAGGATGGCGCAGCTTTGTGCGAGTTCTTCGCTTGGTTTGAAGCGAGTCAGGGAAAGGAGGCCATCACCGAACTGACCATCGATGAGAAATTGAGTGCTGCCCGTGCACGGCGCCCCGATTTTGTCTCGCTGAGCTTCTCTACCATTGCTGCCTTCAACGCCAATGGTGCAATGCCCCATTACCGTGCCACGGAGCAGTCTCACGCGGTCATTGAAGGTAACGGTTTGCTGCTGATCGACTCGGGAGGTCAGTACCTGGGGGGCACCACCGACATCACGCGGATGATGCCGGTCGGCACGCCAAGCATTGAGCAGAAACAAGATTGCACCCGGGTGCTCAAGGGCATGATCGCTCTGTCACGCGCCACGTTCCCGCGCGGTATTCTGTCGCCACTGCTCGATGCGATCGCGAGGGCACCGATTTGGGCGGATCAGGTCGACTATGGCCATGGCACTGGCCACGGTGTCGGCTATTTCATGAATGTGCATGAAGGGCCGCAGGTCATTGCGTATCAGGCTGCAACCACACCGCAGACCGCCATGCAGGAGGGGATGATCAGCTCCATCGAGCCTGGGACCTATCGCCCTGGGGCTTGGGGTGTGCGCATCGAGAACCTGGTGGTCAACCGTGCATCGGGCAAAAGCGCGTTCGGGGATTTCCTCAATTTCGAGACCCTGACGTTATGCCCTATCGATACGCGTTGCCTGCTCACCGAGTCCCTCACCCAGGATGAACTTGCCTGGCTCAACGGCTACCACGCGACGGTCCGCGAGCGCCTTGCTCCGCTGCTGTCAGGCGATGGGTTGGCTTGGCTTGAGGCGCGAACAGCGGCTTTGTAAGCAGCCGATTTGGGCAGTGAATAGAAGAAGGGCAGCTCACGAGCTGCCCTTTCTGTTCACTTGCAGATAACGATCATGCTGCGGCTGGTATAACCGGCGGGGTTGATGCCGAAGAGGTAATCACCCGGCTCCTCGTCGGTGTCTCCAGAGCGGGCGATGACCTTGTAACCGCGTGTGCTGCAAGCCGTGGCGGCCTTGCTATAGCACTTGTCCCAGGACGAGGAGAGGCCGGAGCAGTTTATGTGCAGGCCCTTCTTCCCTCTTTTGACCTCGGTCTTGGCCGTCGCGGCACATCCGGCAATGGCCAAGACGGCCAGGATGAGCAAAATACGTTTCATTCCTGTCCTTAAATGCAGGGTTGATCAGTTGTCTGACCCTGTCGTTATCGCTTCGGTTCTTCCTGAATAGTCTTTGGCATCCGTGTTCATGCAAGTAGATAGCGTAGAGATTATGGTTCTGTGACAGCTTAATCAGCAGGGCTGCTCGCTACAATGGTCAATTCCGGGCCAATGAAAATATTTCTCAACTAATCGGCCGCTACCGGGGGCTTGGCGTCGCGGCGCATGGACAGCGTGGCGCCCACTGACGCGGCAATGATGGCGAGAATGGCCAGCCACTGGGTCAAGCTCAGCAGCTCACCGAGGAACAATAAGCCGGAAAGGGCGCCAATGGCGGGTTCTATGCTCATCAGCGTGCCGAAAGTGCGTGCCGGCATGCGGGTCAGGGCGACCATTTCCAGGCTATAGGGGAGGGCAGTCGAGAGTATTGCAACGCCTAGGGCCAGCGGGATGAGGGCAGGTGTCAACAGTGCGGTGCCTGCATGAGCGATGCCGATCGGGGCAACGAATATCGCTGCGACCACTACACCCAGTGCTGCACTCTGAATCCCATGTTCTGCTCCGGCGCGTTGGCCAAACAGAATGTACAGGGCCCAGCACACGCCGGCACCCAGTGCATAGACGGCGCCCGTGAGGTCGAGGGGCTGGCCGCCATGGCCGACTGGGATCAGCAGCAGCAGGCCGCTGACTGCCAGCGCAATCCACAGGAAATCAACGGCGCGCCGCGATGCGAAAAGCGCCACGGCCAATGGGCCGGTGAACTCCAGGGCTACAGCGATGCCCAGTGGTGTTGTCTGCAGTGCCATATAGAAGAGGAAATTCATCCCGCCCAAGGCCATGCCATAGATGATCACATTACGGAGTGTCTGTGTGGTCATCCGTACGCGCCAGGGGCGCAGAATCAGCAGCATGATGATGCTGGCGAATATCAGGCGCAGTGTTGTGGTGCCTTGTGCGCCAATGATGGGGAACATGCTTTTGGCCAGAGATGCACCGGACTGAATCGATGCCATGGCGATAAGCAGCAGGCCTATAGGAAAAAGCGTAGGGGCCAGGCTGCGGGGCTGGGTGTTCATTTGTGCTCGGCATTCCTTCAGATGAGGGCTAGGTGTGCAATATAGTGCGCAAATGCAAGGGGGTGGTGCAAGGTGCCCTGAAAAACACTTATTTGGCAAAATGGGTGTGATTTGAAATAACTCCTTGACGCCTTCCCGAATCCCCTTATAATGCGCCCCACTTCCAGCGTGGTCGGAACGAGAAACTCCTTGAAATTCAAGAGTTGCTTAATCCAGGTAGTGCTAGAGGTGCTTCGGTCATCTGATCGATAGCGGTTGAAATGGTGGTTGACAGCGCTTCTAAACGCTGTATTATTCGCCTCCCGCTACGAGAGGTCGAAGCGAGCCAAGTGTTTGAAGCTAAACGAGTTTCTCGCAAAAACTTCAAAATAAACGCTTGACAGGCTCTGAGGAAAGCGTAGAATGCGCGCCTCGGTTGAGACGAAGCGCTCTTAACCAAACGCTCTTTAACAAATCGAATCAAGCAATTCGTGTGGGTGCTTGTGAGTATGGACTGATAGTCAAAAAGATTATCAGCATCACAAGTGACCATGCGAGAAATCACATAGTCATTTGAGATTGCTGAGCCAAGTTTAGGGTTTCTTAAAAACCCAAGCAGTATTGAACTGAAGAGTTTG
>NZ_JAETZZ010000018.1 GCF_022627325.1 Pseudomonas putida | reverse complement strand
GCACCAGGCAGGCAGCTTCGCGTTTGAACTCAGGGGTAAAGGTACGGCGTTGCTTGGTCATCAGACACCTCTCTGTGGCGAGCATTCTCGCCTAAATGGGTGTCCGGAATCATTAGACCACTACAGTTGCCGTCTATGGTTCGCTCGCAAAGCCATCTGTTATCTCGCAAGTAACTGGAGCAAGCTGGAGCGATATGTCGAGGAAGGCTACCTGCCGCTCGACAACAACGCCGCCGAACGCGCGATCCGCCCCTTCGTGATCGGAAGAAAGAACTGGCTTTTTAGCGACACGCCCAAGGGCGCAACGGCCAGTGCACAACTTTACAGCCTGGTTGAGACCGCCAAAGCCAACGGCCAAGAGCCTTATGCGTGGCTGCGCCACGCACTCGAACGTCTGCCAACGGCGACATCGATCGAAGATTACGAAGCCTTGCTGCCGTGGAGCTGCTCACTTGCATCGCCTAGCTGAGCGCCACCCATATTGAGTTCGGTGGGGTTTATGGAGCGCTTACCAGGAATTGGACGCTCCGTGGTGGTCGACTGGGATGCGCCCCCTACTGGGACCGTGATTGAGATGAGCGGCCTGGCTGATGCCGGTCAGGATAGAGCGATAAAAACGGTTTTAGCCGAAGCGCTTGGCGAAAGCATGAACAGGATCCTTGATCAACGGAAGCAACGATGCTTGCTCCAATTCAAAGGCTGCTTGCACAGCAACATCGGCTAGACCGGATATCATTGCCCTGCGACCTCTTTCAACAATTCAGTTGCCGCCAGCTTACCTAAAGCATTACCAGCCAATGGACTGTCACCGGTCAGCAGCTTACGGTCCTTATGAACTGCTCCAGAAATATCCTTGTTGATTATCTCGACGCCTAAGGCTTTTAGTTTTTCACCAAACTTCCAGGTCAAGTGCCCCGGCATGTATCCAATATCCGGCGTTTTCGCATCCAGATCGTCAGGGAATGCACAAATTTTGTATCCGTTCAAAATATAGCTATCTGGGCTCTCCCCCAAGCCTGCAGAGATTAACGCAGCCGGCCCATGGCACAACGAGATCACAAACTTTTCTTTCTCAAGCGCCCACTCAAGCACCCGTTTCACATCGAAACTTTCTGGCAACCCAATAAGAGCGCCATGGCCACCGGGAATGAACACCCCGATGTAATCAGAATCGTCACCTGTTACTTGGTCGATAATTTCAGCAAGTTTTTTAGGCTGCTTGAAATCTTCACGAAACCTAGAGTATAGCCCCTTCACCTCGACATCTTCAGACGGCATTGCCCAGAACTCGAACTTCACCGGATTCCCTGACAGGGTCGCAACTTCAAATTCGAAACCTGCTTTATCCAAATGGTACATTGGCAATAACGTCTCTACAGGGTGATTGCCTGTAGAAAACATGGTGCCATTATCAGTCAATAAATAACGCTCGTCAGCACCAATGACCAAAATTTTCCACCGACCACCTTTATAGGGATCAGGGTAATCGGCATCTCTGAGATCAGATTTTTTCGAAGTAAATTGGCTTAGCGAATAAGGCGAGGGGAAAAAAGCATTGTCCTCTGCGGGATCCTCGGCTGGGCGCTTATCTTCAGCTTGTGAATTACTCATAGCTTACTCCGTCGTGGCTGGCAAAATATAATCATATTAGAGGGTATCCCCCTAACCGTACAGCTCGTCAATTTCGAATCAACTTAAAACTTTAGTACATCAGCAAGGCGGTCAAGGCACCGACCGATGGTTTCAATGTCCCTAGCTTCAGTACCGTCAAATGGGCATTCGTGGACAGGCCTGTGGAGATTTTTTCTCCCGACCCATGGTTAAGCAGAGCACGCCCGTACTCATTCAATCAACTCCCCACTACCACCCGTGCGCTGCAATTCGTACAGCCCCTACTCGAATCCTTCTGTATTAAAGCTGAACATCCTTGAGTAATGGAGAAGGATGACGCTTGTACCAATCGCTTGCCAGCTCATAGGCGTGTGCGAGTTGCAGGACCGCAAGATCGGCCTGATACCGACCTATGATCTGCAGGCCCATTGGAAGCCCGCTTTCACTAAAACCTGCTTGTACATTCGCTACCGGGCAGCCAGACAAGGTGCCTGGGATGACGACCTCCATCCAGCGGTGATAGGTGTCCATGCTCACGTCCTTGATAGCCGTCGGCCATGGCAGCGTTTTGTCAAACGGGAAAACCTGGGCACTGGGTAATAGCAGGTAGTCGTACTGCTCGAAAAGCCGCGAGATGGCCCGATACCAGTCGCTGCGCGTTACCGACGCGGCGAATACTTCACTGGCTGAAAGTTTCAGACCATTTTCTATCTCCCAGCAGGCTTCCGGCTTGAGCTGAGCGCGCTTTTGCGGATCGGCATAGGCCGCCCCCAACGACCCAGCCACCATCCAGTGGCGCAACGTGCGCCAACTGCCCCAAAGCTTCTGGGGGGCGAAGTCTGGTTGTACGGCTTCGATATGGCAGCCTACACCTTCAAAGTCAGCAAAGGTTTTCTCGCACAGCTCAAGAATACCCCGTTCCATCGGCAGGTAACCGTTGAAGTCGCCAAGCCAGCCAATGCGTGTACCTTTGAATTCTCTCTCTAGAGGCATGGCAAAGGCTGTACCGGATTCGCCGATCGACAACGGTGCTCGCGCATCCCCACCGGCCTGCACCGATAGAAGCAACGCCGCATCCTTAACACTGCGCGCCATCGGGCCTTCGTAACCGAGCTGGTCGAAAAACAGATCCGCGCTGTCATCGAACGGCACCCGCCCCTGGGACGGTCGAAACCCGAAGATGTTATTGAACGCCGCCGGGTTACGCAGCGAACCCATCATGTCGCTGCCATCGGCCACGGGTACTAGATGCATCGCCAGTGCAGCCGCCGCGCCGCCGCTGCTGCCACCCGCCGTTTTGCTCAAGTCATACGCGCAAGCGGTAGGGCCGAACAACGGGTTATAGCTTTGCGAACCAAGCCCGAACTCAGGGGTGTTGGTTTTGCCAATTATTATCGCGCCAGCAGCCTTGATCCGCTCGACCATGATGCCGTCGCGGTCGGGCATGTAATCCTTGAACAACGGTGAACCGAAGGTGGTGCGGATCCCTTGCGTCAGTGACAAGTCCTTGATCGCATGAGGCAGGCCATGCATCCAGCCGCGGTATGCGCCACGGGCCAGTTCGGCGTCGCGCGCATCGGCTTGAGCCAACAGGCTTTCAGGTGATTGCAGGCTGATCAGCGCATTCACCAATGGGTTGAAACGTTCGATATGGGCGAGATAAGTCTGCATGACTTCTCGGCAAGACACCTGGCGCAGGCGAATACGTTCGGCGAGCTCATGGGCCTGCAGCAGGACCAGTTCGCTAATGTGATTGGAATTCATGACTACGGCGCCTTTCAGACTGCTGGAGAAACGCCCCGGCTTTGTGCCGGGGCGGCAGGGATCAACGCATCAAGTTGGTCCAGAGACGATCGGCCAGACGGATCGCGCCCTCGCCACAGGTCTTGCTGAACACCACGTGGGTGCCCTCGGGAATGTGCAATTCCGGCGCTTCCTTGAGCGATGCATCGAGAAACGGTTCGACGCCTTTGATCGGGCTTTGGTGCTTGAGGAAACGCTGCGTCATCGCCGAGTTTTCCGGCTGGCTGAGGAAGGCGATGAATGCCTTGGCATTCTCCGGGTGCTTGGCACCGGCGGGGATGACCATATTGTCGACCCATGCCAGTACGCCTTCTTTCGGGTAGAGATACTTCAGCGTCGGCTTCATCTCCCGCGCACGCATGGATGACCCCCCCCAGAACATCGACATATCTATTTCACCCGAGGCAAGGTTTTCACGAATCGACCCCGCCTTTGAACTGTATGTCTTCACGAACGGCTTTTGTGCCTTGAGCAAGCTCAGAACCTGCTGCATCTGTTTCGGGTCTTCGCTGCACAACGGAATGTTCAGGTACAGGCTGGCCATGTCGACCATGTCACTGACCGAATCGAACATGTTGATCCGCCCCTGCAACTCGGCGGGCGGCTCATATAAAACTTTATAGCTGTCTGCAGGGCCTTTATAACGTGCGGTGTCGAGCACGATGCTGGTAGTGCCCCAGATAAACGGCATCGAATACGCGCCGTCCGGGTCCCAACTCGGATTTTTCAGGTTATCCACTACGCTGGCGTAATAGGGCTGTTTCACCGGATCGAAGCGCTCCAGCAGGTTTTCCTTGATCAGGATCGGGATGAACTGGTGCGACGGAATCGCCACGTCATACCCGGCACCACCTTGCTTCAACTTTGCCAGCAGGGTTTCGTTGGAGTCGTAGGAATCAACCGTGACCTCAATCCCGGTCTGCTTCTGGAATTTGGCGAGGATCTCTGGCGAGAAGTAACCGCTCCAGCTGACCACGTTGAGTTTTTCGACGGCCTGCACAGTGCCGGCCATGACCATCGGCACAGTAAGGAACAAAGAAGTGCCAACGTTTTTCATCCACTTGTTCATGCTATTTCCTCATGATTCCTGGAAAGTTCAGATGTTCTTTTTGCCCAGCAGGTAAGAGAGACTGACAAACAGCACCGACACACCCAGGATCAGGGTCGACACGGCATTGACGTCGGGTGTCACACCCATGCGCAGCAGGCCGAAAATGAAGATCGGCAAGGTGGTCGTGCCCGCCTGCGAAACCATCATCGAGATCACGAAGTTATCCAGCGAGACGATAAAGGCCAGCATCAGCCCAGAGAAAATCCCCGGCATCAGCAGCGGCAAGGTGACCTTACGGAAGGTTCGCCACGGCCCGGCATAGAGGTCCCCTGCGGCCTGTTCCAGCGACAGGTCCATGTCGTTGAGCCGCGCACGAATGGGCAGGTAGGCGAAAGGAATGCAGAACACCGTATGAGCGATGATCAAATTGCCGTAACCGAGCGAAAGGCCGATGGTGGAAAACAGCGCCAGCGTCGCCACTCCAACGACGATTTCCGGCAGTACCAAGGGCAGCATGATCGCACCCATCGACAGTTGCAGCCCCTTGAACTTGGCACCTCGCGAAGTACCAAGGGCGGCAAGGGTGGCAAGCGCTGTGGCGATCATGCTGGCGCATACGGCGATCAGCAGACTGTTGCCGGCAGCCTGGCGCAAGGCCTGGTTGGCGAAAGCAGCGCGATACCAGTCAAGGCTGAAACCGGTCCAGACAGTCGCCGACTGATTAGCGTTGAACGAGAACACCACCAGCACCACGATCGGTGCATAAAGGTACAGGTAGAACAGGAAACTGAAGCCACCGAACCCGGGAAAGTCTCGTATGCCCAACCCTTGGCGATTGAACAGAGCAAGCATTACGCACCTCCTTTGGCGATGCGCTGGCGCTCGGCGCGCAGGGCATAAATCGTCAGCACCAGCATCACGGCGGCCATCAACACCAGCGACAGTGCGGCGCCAAACGGCCAGTTACGCGCATCGCTGAATTGCCGGAAAATCAGGTTGCCGAGCATCATCCGCGTACCACCGCCAAGCAGTTCCGGGGCGATCATCGCACCTAGGCAAGGCACGAAAGTAAGGATGGCCCCGGCGAGAATGCCTGGTTTGGCGATCGGCAAAACCACTTTGCGCAGGGTGCGTACGCGCCCTGCGTACAGGTCCTGAGCAGCTTCGAGCAAGCGAACATCCATCTTTTCCAGCGTCGCGTAGATTGGCAACACCACGAACGGTGCATAGGTGTAGACCAGCCCCAGCAACACGGCGCCGTCGGTGTACAGCAACTGCAACGGCTCATGGATCACGCCCATGCCCATCAAACTGTTATTGATCACCCCGGTATTTCGCAGCAGCAGAATCCACGCATACGTGCGAATCAACAGGTTGGCCCAGAACGGTACGGTGATCAGGAAGATCAGCAGGCCACGCCGATGGGCCGGCTGCATAGCCAGCCACACCGCCACCGGAAAACCGATCAATAGCGTGATGACCGTGGTCAGGCCGGCGATGCCGACCGAGCGCAGGGCAATGATCAGGTAAGAGTCGGCGAAGACTAGACTGTCGTCCATTTGCCGTTCAAACAGCAGCGAAATGTAAGCATCGACGCTGAATACCTTGTTCACCCCGCCGTAGGGGTTGGCTTCCATCAGCGAATAACCGATGACGATCAGGATCGGTACTACCAGAAACAGAGCGATGGCGATCAGCGCCGGACTGACACCGAGGAAGCTCTGCAATGCCCGTCGGCGTTCAAGCGAGTTGGTTATGGGTAAGGCGTGCATGACAACTCCTCGGGCTCAGTCGTGCAGGACGCTGGCGCTTCCCCGGTCGAACAGCAGACCGGCCAGACTGCCGACGACAAAGCGCAGGCTCTGGTCGACGCTGTTGGGGGTGCGTACGGTGAGGCGCGCCCCGTCGCTGAGGCTGACCTGATATTGCAGGTCGGTACCCAGATAAATCTGAGCTTCGATCCGGCACGGCAGTGCCGCTTCAGTCTCGGCAGGTACCAGGTGCAGCCGCTCAGGGCGCACCGAGAGGGTCACACGGGCCCCGACGGTTACGTCTGCGCACGGTTGCGCCGGTAACGGATAACCGGCTGGGCCGGTAAACCATGCTTGGCCCGCCTGTGCATGGGTGACGGTGCCTTCGATGAAGTTGGTTTCACCAATGAAGTCGGCGACAAAGCGATTGCACGGCCGCTCGTAGATGTCCTCCGGTCGGCCGACCTGCTGGACTTCGCCTTCGGACAGTACGGCGATACGGTCGGACATGGTCAGCGCCTCCTCTTGGTCGTGCGTGACGAAGATGAAGGTGATACCGGTCTTGGCCTGAATGCTTTTAAGCTCTTCGCGCATGGCTTGGCGCAGCTTGAGGTCGAGTGCCGACAGCGGCTCATCCAGCAGCAGAACTTTCGGATGCGGTGCCAATGCACGGGCCAGCGCCACACGCTGTTGCTGACCGCCAGACAACTGAGCAGGCTTGCGATTGGCAAAGCGTTGCATCTGAACCAGCGCGAGCATCTCGTCAACCCGATCGGCGATCTGTGCTTTGTTGAACATTTTGCCCATGGGGTGTGATTCAAGGCCGAACGCCAGGTTCTCGGCGATGGTCATGTGCGGGAACAGTGCGTAATGCTGGAACACTGTGTTGACCGGGCGCTTAAACGGCGGACGATCGGCGATGTTCTCGCCGTAAAGCATGATCTGGCCTTCGGTAGGGAACTCGAAGCCAGCGATCATCCGCAGCAGGGTGGTTTTGCCGCAGCCAGAAGGGCCGAGCAGGGTAAAGAATTCGTTATCGTGAATGTCCAAGTCGATGTTTTTCAATGCCACCGGGCCGGTGTTTGGATCACCGTAGACCTTGCGGACCGAGCGGATCGACACCGCCAGCGTTTGCAGCGAATGCAGGGCATTCATGCGTAACCTCCGATTCCCCCATCGCCTACGGTTGCGCTGCGGATCAGGCAATCAGTCGGGCCATGGATGTTATTTTTTTGGCAGGATCGAAAATGCGAACGTGGTGAAACCAGCTTTTTTGTTCTCTGTGGCTCGATTATCAGCCAGGGCTTGCGCAGGGCGATACTTCAATTTAAACATGGAGGGTGTTAGTTAATTTAATAGCCAAAGGTACCAACAACATGTCCGACCACCGTTTGCCGCCGCTTAATGCGGTGCGTGCATTTGATGCAGCCGCCCGTCTAGGCAGTTATGTCGAGGCCTCCAAAGCCCTGCACGTGACCCAGCCGGCGATTGGCCGACACGTAAAGTTGCTGGAAGACTGGCTAGGCATTCAACTGTTTGAGCGTACCTCTCGCGGGGTCAACCTTACCCCTGCTGGAGAGAAGTACCACCGCAAGATCGCCGCCGCCCTGCAGCTGATCATGGAGGCCGGCAGGGAAGCGCAACCAAAAGAGGCCGAACGCTGGCTGCGGATCATGGTGGTACCGGGGTTTGCCAAGCGCTGGCTGATGCCTCGTATTGAAAGCATGCGTCAGTTGCGACCTGGTTTGAAGTTCGCAATTGAACCCAATTCGACATTCACCGAGGTGGACAAAAAGACGACCGACCTTGGGATTGTCTATGGCATGGAGGACGAGTATGCAGAGTGCCGCGCCACCCTAGTCCGCCCGAAGGTTTTCCCAATCTGCACCCCGGCCTATCTCGCCAGAGTCGGCACTATTTCATCGCCCGCGGACCTTGTGAAACATAATCTTATCCACGTCGATAACGGTGAGTGGTGGAATCTCTGGTTTGGCGCTCACGGTTTAGAGTTTCACCTCGACTCGGATATTCTCTACGTCAACAATGACCACGCATTAGCAGTGGCTGAGAGCGGTCAGGGTATTGCGCTGGCTAACGAAATATTGGTGAGAAACGAGCTTGATGCAGGCAGGCTGGTAAAGGCGGTGAATACTGAAGTGAGGCTCGAGAGTTACAGGGTACTGACGCCATATGACGAGCTTTCCGAGGATGCCAAGTGGTTCATAGTCTGGCTCCAGACGGAGTTGAATCGAGAATTTGGAGGCTAGGTGAATTGTTCCCGGCGAGGGTAGGGACTGTCGGTATTTTTGTGTTCGGGCCGGTAACGGCCTGCCACCAGGCAGGCCCTGATTTTCACTAGGTTGGTCTGCACGCCCACGATCTGAGTCATCGCTACCACACCGGCGGGCTGCTGCACAAACGCGGCTGGCTCCAAGTACTCGACAGCATCGACCTGCAGCTGCATGCGGGCGAATCGCTTGCTTTGCTGGTCAGTAGCGGCAGTGGCAAAAGTACCCTCGCCCGCCTGCTGCTCGGGCTGGAAACCCCTAGCCAAGGGCTGGTGACCTTCGCCGGACAGCCCGTCAATCAGCTGCGCGGCGAACAGGCACGGGCCTTCCAGCGTACCGTGCAGTTGGTGTTCCAGGACGCGCCGGGCGCATTCAACCCGCAGCGCAGCATCGGCTGGAGTATCGCCAAGCCCCTGCGTCACCTGAGCGCCTTTAATGAGACAGCCCGCCACGCACGGGTAGTGGAGCTGCTGAAGCAGATGGGCTGGGCGCCGAGCATGCCGCAACAGCTCAGCGGTGGTCAGTTGCAACGTGCCAACATCGCCCGAGCACTGGCGATCTCGCCAAAGCTGGTGGTACTCGACGAAGCGCTTTCGAATCTGGATCGTGTGCTGCAACTGCAACTGCAACTGCAACTGCAACTGTTACAACGGCTCCAAGCGCTGCGTCGCGACAAGGGGACCGCCTTCGTGCTGATCACCCACGATCTGAGCCTGGTGCACTACTTCTGCCAGCGGGTTGTGGTGCTGGACGCAGGAAGCATTGTCGAGGACTGCACCGTGCGCGGCGACTTGTCGTTCGAGCATCCGGCCGGGAAGCAATTGCAAGCCGCTGTGCTGCCTGAACGTAAGTGCTCCATGAACCCCACATTCAAAGCGCTTACCTGATGCCCGATGCTGTGCTCCCGATTTCCTTCTGGAGCCAGCCCTGCATGATGCGCCCCGACAGCAAAGTCGAAAAAGTCTACCTCTACCCCAAGCCTGTGGACTTTCGAAAGTCCATCGACGGCCTTACTGCCTTGGTAGAACTGGATATCAAAGTCGCCGTGTTCGACCCCGTGCTCTTCGTCTTCCTCAACAAGGTGCGTAATCGGATCAAAGTGTTGTACTGGGAGCGCAACGGCTTCTGCCTCTGGCTCAAGCGCCTGGAAGCCGAGCGCTTCAAAATGTCGCCTGAGCCCAGCGACGAAGCGATTGTCCTGACCGTCCAAGAACTCAATTGGCTGCTCGACGGTTTCGACCTTTGGCGCAACCGTCCCCATCAGGTTTTGACTCCGCGCTACGTCGCCTGACCCGGTATAATCCGCGGCATGATTTCCGTGCCCGACAATCTCCCAGACGATCCTGCCCTGCTCAAGCAATTATTGCTTGAGAGCTATGCTGCTCGTTTGCGCGAGCAGGAAGTCAATCAGGCCCACATCGTCCAAATTGACGATCTGAAAGAGCAAATCAAGTTATGGCGTGACCGTTTCTTTGGCCGCAAGTCCGAGCAAACCGTCGATCCCAAAACGCCGCAACTGGCCATGTTCGATGAAGCGGAAAATGACCCTCTGCTGGCTGTAGTCGATGATGCCGATGAAGAAGTCGTTGTCCCGGTCAAGCGCCGTGGCAAGCGCAAGTCACTGGCGGCTAATCTGCCACGTATCGAAGTTATCCATGAGTTGCCCGAACACGAACTGACCTGCGCCTGCGGTTGCCGCAAGCATGTCATCGGCGAAGAAACCAGCGAGCAGCTCGATATCGTGCCGATGCAGATCCGCGTACTCAAACACGTGCGCAAGATCTATGGCTGCCGTGGTTGCGAGACTGCTCCTGTCACTGCTGACAAGCCCGCCCAGTTAATCGAAAAAAGCATGGCCAGCCCAAGCGTGCTGGCCATGCTGCTGACGACCAAGTACGTCGATGGCTTGCCGCTACACAGGTTTGAACGTGTGCTGTCCCGCCACGGCATCGAGGTTCCACGACAAACCCTGGCGCGTTGGGTGATCCAGTGCAGTAAATACTTCCAGCCGCTGTTGAACCTGATGCGTGATCGGCTGCTGGAAAGCCCGGTGATTCATTGCGAAAAGACCCGCGTCCAGGTGTTGAAAGAACCGGATCGAGACCCGACCAGCCAATCCTGGATGTGGGTGCAAGCCAGTGGTCCGCCCGATCGACAAGTTGTGCTGTTCGACTACACCACCAGCCGTGCGCAGGAAGTACCATTGCGTCTGCTGCAAGGCTATCGCGGCTATGTGATGACCGACGATTATGCGGGTTACAACGCTTTGGCGTTGCAGCCCGGTATCGAGCGACTGGCATGCATGGTTCACGCGCGCCGCAAGTTCGTCGAAGCACAAAAGGTGCAGCCCAAGGGTAAGACCGGACGAGCCGATGTGGCGCTGACGATGATCAATAAGCTGTATGACATCGAGCGCGACCTCAAGGAGGTCAGCGACGAACAGCGGTTCATCGGTCGCCAGGAAAGAAGCTTACCGATCCTCGGTCAGCTGAAAAGCTGGCTGGACAAGACGTACGCCCAGGTGACGCCGCAAAGCGTATTGGGCAAGGCGGTGCATTACCTGGCAAACAACTGGAGCCGCCTGGAACGGTATGTCGAAGCGGGCCATTTGCCAATCCGTGGCTGCGCCACGTACTTGAGCGCCTGCCGTATGCGTCGTCGGTCTCAGACTACGAAGCCTTGCTGCCATGGAACTGCTCGCCAGAGATACCACAGTAAGCTGAGGCCCTATCTTTTAGAAGGTGGGGTTCATGGATCGCACTCGCTCTAGTTAGTTCTCTTTCGAATACGGCTTGATGCCGCTTTTGGCAAGAAGGGACTCTATTAGAGCAACATCAAGAAAGCCGCTCAATCAACGGCAATCCATTCACCTGCGGTCGGGCGAACAGATACCCTTGCATCAACTCAATCCCCAGCGTCGCCAACGCTTGGCACTCTTCGTCAGTCTCAATCCCTTCGGCGATAAGCGTAATGCCCAACCGCTCGGCCACCAGAACGATACCGGCGACAATGGCTTGGCGAACTGAATCCTTGCAGATTCCCCGCGTGAGTGCCATGTCCAGTTTGAGCACAGCCGGCTGAAATTCTGCCAGTAGATTCAGCCCTGAGTACCCCGAGCCAAAATCATCTATTGCAGTGGTAAAGCCCTGTCGCTCGTACTCCTTGAAGATGGATTTCAAGTGCTCGGTGTCTTCGATCCGCTCGCCCTCGGTCACCTCGAACATGAGCCGATTGGCGGGGAAGTCGAATGTTCGAGTGGCCTCTAGGGTAGCCCGGATGCAGGTGCTGGCACTGTAGACCGCATTGGGCAGGAAATTGATGCTCAATTTGCACTCTGTCTGCCGCCCCAAGCCGAGTGCAGCCGCTTGTTCAATGGCCTTGACGCGACAGGCCTGATCAAAGCGGTAAAGATTGCTGGGAGATACCTTGGCCAAAATTTCCGCAGCGCTTTCACCGGCCAGACCGCGAACCAGCGCCTCATAAGCGAACGGCCTGCCTGAAGGAACATGGATTATTGGCTGGAACGCCATAGTAATTTCGAAATCCAGCCTGGCCAGGTCACGGCACTGGGAGCAGCCCATCGCTGAAAAGGGCTGGGGGAACACAGAGTTGCTCATGGGATATCGTCGAGCTTGATGAGGATGGCTATGCAGGATGCTTGAATATGCATCACAAGCCAACCTCCTTCCATCCAAGCCATCTATCAGTAAACCGACTGCTCAAGGGGGCCGGCCTGGTAGAACTGGTAGCCGCTAACGGTTTGATACAGAGGGTAAGCCTCCAGGCGAAGCCGTACTCCGCGTCGACTGGTAGCGCGACTTCAAAACACAAAGTCCTGATGATTGTCGATCCCTGTGATGCCTTGGAAATCGAACAAGCAGTGCCAGCCATTGCAGAACACCAGGGCCCCGTGTACATGCGCTTGCTGCGCGGCAATGTGCCGCTGGTGCTAGACGAATACGGATACAAGTTCGAGATAGGCAAAGCCAAGACGCTGCGCACTGGCAGGGACGTGCTGATTATCTCAACGGGTCTAATGACCATGCGCTCGCTGGAAGCGGCAGCACAGTTGCAAAAGGACGGGATTGACGTGGCCGTGCTACATGTACCGACCATCAAACCTTTGGATGAACAAGCAATTCTCAGCGAGGCCCGTAAATCCGGGCGCTTGGTGATTACCGCCGAGAACCACTCGATCATTGGCGGCCTTGGCGAAGCGGTCGCAGGCTTGCTGCTGCGCAACGGAGTGGCACCCACCTTCCGTCAAATTGCCCTGCCGGATGCTTTCCTGGATGCAGGAGCACTGCCGACGTTGCATGATCGGTACGGCATCTCTACCGAGGCGGTTTGCGCTCAGATCAAAAGCTGGATCTGACGACTCAAAGGAGGGCAACACAGCCCTCCTTTTTTTCACAAGTCAGAGCGTGGCGGTGCTACCCCAACGAACAAGGTGGGCTGCTGAATGCTCAAGAAGCCACGCTGCTGACCTGAAGCGCCTACCTCGCCGGTGTCAATTCTGACTCCGCTTGCTGCAGCTCAGCTTGGACGTCCGTCCACATCGATACCAACATGGCGATCTTTTCGCGAGAGGCCGTCAGTTCCTCGCCCATCACCGCGAGTAGTACAAATGTTCTCCTCACGCGCTTAGCGAGATATACTGGATGCATCTACAGTGTCTCACTGGAGCGGTAGCTCCTCCTGACCGCAAGGCCAGGCAAGCCAACGGGCTTCGAGGTTAGGCAGAAATCCCATATGGATTTCACCGAAGACACGCTCAAGCGGAGAGGTCGCATATGTCACTGAAATCGTCTTTCGCCCTTGTCCTCCGGGCGCTACGCAGTCAGCGCAAAATCACGCAGCGTGACTTTGGTGACACCAGTCGGACGTTTCTTTCTAAGCTGGAGGGGGGCAAAGCCAGCCTGACGCTAGATAAACTCGAGCAGGTCAGTCAGCGGCTGGGGGTGAGCTCACTGACGCTACTGACACTGACCTTGAGCTTGGAATCTGGTCGATCCTCAGCGGAGCTTATCGATGATCTTCGCTTGCAAATAGAGAAACTGGAGCGTGATGGTGGCTTGGCGGGCTTAGAAAAGTCGCCCGCCCCAGTGCCATCCGCTTGGCACCCTATCGGCCTCCGACGCTGATGCTGGTGAGCTTCCCTCGCGCTGGCCACGGGGCTTATATGCAGCAGCCTGAGGCGGCGACCAGTCACATCGCAGTGTGCATCTCGGCCTGGGCTACCTGAGGGCCCCCGGCGGCCCCTCCTCCCTCATCCGGTTACCACTCGCCTGGCATCCCTACGTACTGCCTGAGGCGGAGCGCCAAGCCCACGAATGAACACTTCCCGCATATGTCGGCGATCCCTGAACCCCGTTTCTCTGGCCACTACATCCAAGCTGTGCCGGCTCTGCTCGATCATCAACCGGGCAGCTTCCAGGCGCAGGCTTTCTACGGCTTTGGCCGGTGATTGTCCGGTTTCTGCGGTAAAGACCCGGGTGAACTGCCTGGGGCTCAAATGCGCTACTTCAGCAAGCTCCTCAACGCTGAGTGGCCGGCCAAGATGCTTGCGTGCGTAATCCAAGGCGCTCTGGATGCGGTCAGACTTAGGGGAAAGCGTCAGCAGTTCGGAATGCTGGGATTGCCCACCGGAGCGGCGCTGATGCATGACCAGTTTCCGCGCCACCGACCGGGCCAGCTCAGTGCCGTGATCCTTTTCGACCATCCCCAATGCCATGTCCAGAGCGGCAGTCATGCCCGCAGATGTCCATATCGGCCCATCCACGATGAAAATCCGGTCTTCTTCGACCTTGATTTTCGGGTACAGCTCACGAAGCTTATTGGCATAGGCCCAATGTGTGGTTGCCCGCCGATTGTCCAGGACACCTGCCTGCGCCAACACGAAGCAGCCCGTACACAGGCCTGCAGTGCGCCGCGCACCGTCCACAAAACCTCGCACACTGGCAAGTACCTCTTCACTCGGCGGCGTCAGTGGCGTAAACGTCCCGGTAATCATCCAGGTGTCGGCCAAGCCAGGCGCACCCAAGGGAAGCGTATCCATGTACATCCCCAGCGAGGAGCGCACCGTTCCGCCCTTTATGGAAAAATTCTGGATCTTGTAAGCCGTTTCGCCGGCAACGATATTGGCAAACTCGAAGACAGATTGCGTGGCCAAAGACATGACCTGGAAACCTTCGGTTATCAGATAGCCGACCCGGTGCATCGAATGACTCCCTACGCGATGTCCTAAAAACGTATCTTATGTGTCATTCAAGACGAAAGCGACCTTCTGCATCATGGCTTCACACCAAACAATGGAGCATGACCATGACGCAGCAATCCAAAGGCACCGCGCTCATCACCGGCGCTTCCACCGGAATCGGCTCGATCTACGCAGAGCGTTTGGCCCGCCGTGGCTACGACCTCGTACTGGTGGCCCGCAACCGGGAACGTCTCAACGCCCTGGCCAGCCGTATTACCAGCGAGACCCAGCGAAACGTGGAGGTTATTCCGGCAGACCTTTCCAACGCCGCTGACCTGGTTAACGTTGAACGCCAACTTCGTGAGGACGCCAGCATAAGCCTGCTGGTAAACAATGCGGGAATCGGCACTCACACAAGCCTGATGGAGAGTGATGTCGAACGCATGGCCGAAATGATCAGCCTCAACGTCACCGCCTTGACCCGCCTGACCTACGCTGCCGTTCCAGGTTTCATCGCCCGCCAGCAAGGCGCCGTCATCAACATCTCGTCCATCGCAGGCCTTGCGCCAGAGCTGCTCAACGGTGTCTACGGTGGCAGCAAGGCCTACGTGACCGCCTTCAGCCAATCCCTGTACAAGGAGCTTGCAGACAAAGGCATCAAGATCCAGGCGGTGCTGCCAGGAGCCACTGCGACCGACTTCTGGCAGATCGGCGGCCTGCCTGTCGAGAACCTCGACCCCGGCATCGTCATGTCCGCTCATGATCTGGTCGACGGTGCTCTGCAGGATTTCGACAACGACGTGCTGATCTCCATCCCTTCGCTGCATGACTTGCACGCTTTCCAACACTACGAAGCCAGCCGGCAGGCGTTGTTCAGCCAGTTGTCGAGTAACCAGCTCGCGCCGCGTTACAACGCCAAGTGACCATCAGCACAGGAAGCTGAATCATGACTCGAATCAATGCGCTGACCCTCGACCAGGCGCCTGCAGCAGCGCGTAGTGCCCTGCAGGGTGTGGAGAAAGGCTTGGGCTTTATCCCGAACGCGTTCGCCACCCTCGCCCATTCGCCGGCAGCCCTCGCTGGCTATCTGGCGCTCTCGCAAGCCCTTAACAAGAACAGCCTCAGCCCTGCCGAGCGTGAAGTAGCGGCGCTGGCAGCATCAGCGGTGAATGGCTGTGACTACTGCATCGCCGCCCACAGTTTCTTCGGCGAAAAAGCAGGTTTGGATGCTGGTGCGCTGCTGGCTGCTCGTGCCGGCACTCTCGATGGCGTTGCTGCGTTCGCCAGAGCGGTGACGCTAAGCCGAGGCCAGGTCAGCGAGGTGCAACTGGCAGCAGCACGGGAAGCAGGGCTGGATGATACGAAAATCGTGGATATCATCGCCCAAGTCTCCCTCCTGACGCTGACCAACTACCTCAACAATGTGGCCATGACGGACATCGACTTCCCACCTACCGACAACCAATGAACTGCGCGAGGCGTCCAGGCACCGGTTGCCAGCGCCTCCCGCTAGTTTCATTACGCGCGAGAACGCCTTGCTGCTTTGAGGCTGATTTTCGAGTTAACCAAAGACAATACCCTGTGCCAACTTTTGATTCTTATTAGAGGTAGCGCGATGAAGGCTGTCGTTTACACGCAACCCGGATTACCTATTCACGACGCTCAGTCTCTGTATGACACGGAGCTCACGAAGCCAAAACCCGGCGCACGTGACCTGCTCGTCGAGGTCAGGGCGATTGCCGTCAATCCCGTCGATACCAAGGTTCGCGCCAGCCGTGGTGCAGAGCAACCATACGTTCTCGGCTGGGATGCTGTCGGTGTCGTCCGCGAGACTGGCCCAGAGGTAACGTTCTTCAGGCCAGGGGATGAAGTGTTCTACGCCGGTGCCCTAGATCGACCAGGCAGCTATAGCGAGTTTCATGTGGTGGACGAGCGAATCGTCGGGCACAAGCCTAAGAACTTGGACGACGCCAGTGCCGCCGCCCTGCCGCTGACGTCGATCACCGCGTGGGAGTTGCTGTTCGACCGTTTGGCCGTCGAAGAAAATAGCGGCAAAGGTCAACGTCTTTTGGTGGTCGGGGCAGCAGGCGGAGTGGGCTCGATCCTGGTTCAGCTGGCAAGGAAGCTGACGCAGCTGACAGTCATAGGCACTGCCTCAAGACCTGAGACTCAAGCCTGGGTCAACGAACTGGGAGCTCATCATGTCATTGATCACTCTGAGTCGATCCCGCTTCAGCTGGCAAAGCTCAAGCTCGATCCCATTGATTACGTGATCAGCCTGACCCACACCGACACTTACCTGCCGCAATTGGTGGAAGTGCTTCGCCCCCAAGGCAAGCTCGCACTGATTGATGATCCGGCACAGCTGGATGTCATGCCGCTCAAGCGCAAATCGCTGTCACTACACTGGGAACTCATGTTCACCCGCTCGCTGTACAAGACCGCGGACATGATCAAACAGCACCAACTGCTCGAGCGTGTTTCCCAGCTGGTTGACGAGGGCACACTGAAGACGACTGTCGGAGAGCATTTCGGAAGCATTTGTGCCGAAAATCTCAAGCGAGCCCACGCGTTGATTGAAAGTGGTAAAGCCAGGGGCAAAGTTGTCCTGGAAGGTTTCTGATCATTGCTCGAATAAAAGCCCGCGTTAACGCGGGCTAACCTGAAAGCACCGCTGCTCAGTAACATCCCACCGGTAGGCGCGAATGGGAGGAAGCGCCAGCACTCCGACCCACAGGATTGCCCTGAAGTGCGGCTTCTAGAACCAGCCGCGTTTCTGCCGGACGTTTATGAGATCCGAAGGGATTACGCCTCAAGCATGGAAGCGGTTTTTCCAAGCTGAGGGGCATCGGTGGTCTCGAGTTAGCCAAATCCCTATGGCGGGAGCATCCTGCTTTTCCAATGATCATCCTCTCAGGCCATGTCGCCATATGGCGTCACCTCGTGAACTAGCGTCGAATTTAGCCGGTCCATCTTTAACCGGCGATTGCGACATGTGGGACAAACCCAATGGTTTCGTTTGATCTGCACAGGATGCTCATTGGCGAACTCCCGCTGACCTTTCTTTTGGAGGTCGCCCTGCGCGTTTCAGCGGCTTTCTTGGCCGTGTTCTTCTTTTTGAAATTCAGTGGTCGACGTGGAATCAGGCAACTGTCTCGATTCGAGCTTGTCGTGATCCTGACCCTGGGCTCAGCCGCAGGTGATGTCACTTTTTACGAAGATGTACCTTTACTCCCCGTCGGATTGGTGTTCCTGACGCTCCTGATGCTCTATCGCGGAACCGTCTACTTGATGAGGCGCAGCAGAACATGCGAAGCCTGGATCGATGGGCTACCCATCACGGTAGTAAAGGACGGGATGTACGAAATACATTCGCTGCGGAATTTGAACATCTCGTCCAACGAATTGTTCATGGAACTGCGACAACAAGGTGTGGAGCACCTCGGCCAGGTTCGACTCGGTTTATTGGAAACCGATGGCGATCTCAGTCTGTATTTCTACGGGCCTGATGACACCCGGCCAGGGCTGTCAGTGCTGCCAGTCGAACATCGTCCAGAGTACCAGGCGCCGCCGAACGCCGGCCTACACTGTTGCGTGAGTTGCGGCTTCACGACCTTCCACGAACCACTGGACTCAGTCGTGTGTGAACGCTGCGGTCATAACGTCTGGTCACCTGCCCTTGGTACCGTACGCAACCGTTAAGGCTCCAGCCACTGACGTGGGACACGTCGGACGTAAACTGCGATGAACCAAAACCTGATGGGTTGCGTCCACCGCAAAAGAACAAGCGAGTCGATTCTTCAATGGCAACCGACGCTGTACTGGCCGCCCTCGGCTATCTCAAAGACAATCAGTTAGTCCTGACGACTGCGGAGTCGTGCACGGCAGGTTGCATGGTGGCCCTCCTAGCAGGGGTACCCGGTGCCGGGGAGGTCGTGGAGAGTGGTTATGTCGTTTACTCACCCAGTGCGAAGCAGCGCTTGCTCGGCGTAAGCGCCGAAACTATCGAGCGCTATGGCCTCACCAGCGAAGCAGTCGCGTGGGAAATGGCCTTGGGCGCATTGAGAGACAGCGATGCCAATGTGGTGATCGCCACCACCGGCGTGGCTGGGCCAACTCCCTAATCTAGCGTACCACCAGGCACCGTGTGCTTCGCTTGGGCATTCGCCGGCGAGCCGGTAGCCGTGTTTACACGAACTCAGCGCTTCTTTGGTGAACGTGCCGACGTGATGCGTCAGGGCGCACTTTTTGGACTCACCCGACTCTCCCATTATCACCAGCGATGGCTGCGAGGCGAGCGCGCCTGACTGTTTCTTTCATCGGCAAATTAGTCAAGAGCTACGATGGCCATCCGATTCAAGCAACCCACGCCTAATGAACCTTTGGTGGCACCCTGCGATCAATCATCAATATCACTGCGGAGTACCGCGCGAATCTGCAGCGCCAATACCTTATGCAGTGAAGGCGCGTTTGCTAGATTCAGCTAATACGCCGGCGGTCTTGGCGCCCACTGCCCCAAGCATGGCCATCCAGTTCAGGAATGAAAATGAATGCCCCATAAGACATCCGCAACGCTATCTGTTGGCAACGAAGGATTGGATCTAATCCTCAAAGACGGGCTGCCGGTGCATAGGCTCTACTTGGTAGAGGGCACGCCAGGAGCTGGCAAGACGACATTGGGGCTTCAGTTCCTATTGAGTGGTGTGACCAACCAGGAGCCGGTGCTGTACGTCACCCTCTCCGAGACTGCGGATGAACTTGAGAGTGTTGCCAGGTCGCATGGATGGAGCCTGGACGGCATCGAGGTGTTCGAGCTGTCCCAGACGGACGAGATTTTCGGCGAGGCCGCAGAGCAGACCATTCTGCATCCGTGGGAGGCTGAGCTGGGAAACACTATCAAGCTTATCCAGCAGCGCGTGGAGCAGTCCAAGCCCAGTCGGGTAGTGTTCGATAGCCTTTCTGAGATGAGGCTGCTGGCACAAGACCCCCTTCGATACCGCCGTCAGGTCCTGGCACTGAAACAGTATTTTGCGGGACGAAACATCACAGTCTTGCTGGTGGACGACCTGACTACATCCCATGGTGAGCATGACAACCATCTCCATAGCATCTGCCATGGGGTGATCACGCTGGAGCGACTAACGCTTGATTTCGGCGCGGCTCGACGGCGGTTGCAGGTTCAGAAGCTGAGGGGTGTCGACTTCGTTGCCGGCTATCACGACTTCGTGATCGTAAAGGGAGGATTGCATGTCTTCCCGCGGATGATGGCGGGAGGACAACATTCAGCCTTCCAGCTTGAACCTGTGGCCAGTGGCGTGGCAGCGCTTGACCGTTTGCTTGCTGGAGGCCCTCTCAGAGGCACAAGCACGCTGATCACCGGGCCTGCGGGGTCGGGCAAGACCACGGTGGCATTCGCCTATGTGGCTGCGGCATGTGAGCGTGGTGAGTGCTGCACCGTCTATGAATTCGATGAGCGGGTCGGCACGCTGTTGAGAAGAGCCGAGGCTATGGGCTTCGCGCTTCAGAAATACATCGCCAGCGGTCTATTGAATGTGGAGCAAATCAACCCTGCCGAGATTTCGCCAGGCGAATTCTCATGGCGAGTCCGTACTCAGGTAGAGGCCAGGAATGCCCGGGTGATCGTGATCGATAGCCTAAACGGCTACTTGGCGGCGATGCCACAGGAGCAACAGCTGATACTTCAGATGCACGAAATGCTGTCCTATCTCGCCCAGCATGGTGTGGCAACGTTCCTGATCAACGCCCAAAGCGGACTGATCGGCACGATGACAACCACCCTCAATATTTCTTACGTCGCAGACACGGTCATCCTCATAAGGTTTTTTGAGGCTCAAGGCCGTCTGCGCAAAGCGATCTCTGTCCTGAAAAACCGTGGTGGCGCCCACGAAGATGCTATTCGCGAACTGAATATAGATAGCTACGGCGTCCGTGTTGGTGAGCCCCTGACCAAGTTCAAGGGCGTGCTGACGGGTACTCCTGAATATTTTGGTAGCCAAGACCCCTTGCTGGAAGGCCGCCCCTTTGGACGTTAGCCGCCGACCTCTAGAACGGTCGTTGCTGGTGGTCGCGCCATTCCGAGGCGATGCGGCTGTGCTCCAGCGTGTTGCGGGCACACTTTACCGAGTACAGGCATATTGTGACTTGACCGCTCTGGCAAAAAACATTGGTGATGAGACAGGCATCATCCTGATCACCGAAGAGGCCTTGAGCGGAGACATCGCAGACCTTGGAAAGGCTTTAGCGAATCAGTCTTCCTGGTCCGACATTCCGATTTTGCTGCTGACCTCCAATCGAAACCGCGCTGGGAAGGACAATGATGAAGTTCGCAGGCGTCTTCCCTCCAGTGCCTCCAACGTAGTGGTACTGGAACGCCCGATGAGCTCCTCTGCCTTGATGAGCGCCATTGCTGCGGCATGGCGATCTCGAGCACGCCAATTCGACATGCGCGATCGTGTTGCGGAATTGGGAGTTGAGCGAGAACGGCTTCGTATCCTGCTGGAGAATGTGCCTGTTGGCATCAGCTTCGTCGACGCTTTTGGTGTGTCGCTGATCAGCAACCCGCTTTATAACCAATATGTCCCGGATCGAGTTATTCCCTCCAAGGCTATCAATGGCCGGGAGCAATGGGTCTCGATAAGCGCTGATGGCCAGCCAGTCACGCCAGAATCATTCCCCGGTGCACGCGCCTTGAAAGGCGAAGTTGTCGACGGCATGGTGTTCCACCACAAGCCTGCCGGTCAAAACGAGTCCTGGATCCGGGTTAGCGCTGTTCCGCTTTGGGGAGCCCATGGCACGATCATGGGGGCAGCCATTGTGATTGTTGACGTCACTGACCAGAAGCAGTCAGAGCTGACGCTTCGTGGGTTTAATGAAGCATTGGAAGAGCAGGTAGCTGGCCGCACCCAAGCGCTTGCCCTAGCTGTCGAGCAACTCCACCGGGAAAGCACAGAGCGGGAGCGAGCTGAAGATCAACTGCGACAATCCCTGAAAATGGAGGCCGTTGGACAGCTCACTGGCGGAATTGCCCATGACTTCAACAACATGCTGACGGGGATTATAAGCGCTCTCGACCTGCTTCGATTGAGGCTCAAAAAGGGCAACCTAGACGCACTGGACCGCTATATCGATGCGGCTCAAACCTCTGCAAAACGCGCAGCGTCCCTCACGGAACGCTTACTCGCGTTCTCCCGCAGGCAATCGTTGGATACAAGACCGCTCTCAGCCAATGACCTCATCGTCAGCCTGTACGATCTCCTGAAGCGCTCGGCGACCGAGCAGATCAGGGTATTGATGAAACTCGGCGACCACCTCCCCTACGCCATGGCGGATGCCAACCAACTGGAAAACGCGATACTCAATCTAGTCATCAATGCCCGCGATGCTATGCCGGATGGGGGAACGATCACAGTATCGACACGCGAAGTGATCGTCGCGCAGGCGTCCTCAGAAGCCGATGAGCTCGCAGCCGGGCAGTATATCCGGATTGATGTAGAGGATACCGGGACGGGGATCAGCGCTGATCTCCTGCCAAAAGTGATTGAACCGTTCTTCACCACTAAGCCTATCGGCCAGGGTACGGGTCTGGGGCTTTCGATGGTGTATGGCTTTGCCAAGCAAAGCCGGGGGAAAATGGAGATATCGAGTATTCCAGATAAGGGAACCACGATCTCCTTGTACCTCCCAACCGCTGACGGCCAGCTTCATCAGCCTGTTGAAATACCCCATGCAGCGAATCACGGAACCGGACAGATAGTGCTGCTGGTTGAAGATGATCAGTCAGTGCGGATGCTGAATCAGGAGGTGCTCACCGAGTTGGGCTATGAGATTTTCGTGGCCAGCGATGGCGAAGAGGCATTGCACGTGCTCAAGACCCTGGAGAGCGTCGACATTTTGGTCACCGACGTGGGGCTCCCAGGCATGAACGGTAGGCAATTGGCGGAGACCGTGCAGCAGAGGTATCCCAACCTCCCAGTGCTCTTCCTGACAGGTTATGCCCAGGCTGCATCTGACAGAGAGGCGTTTCTAGGCCCCTGCATGAGGTTACTGACCAAACCCTTCACGCTACAGGCGCTCGCTGAAAATGTAAGTTTGATGCTGGAGCCGAACACCAGGGATAACTAAGTCTCACGACGCCGCCCCCTCCCGCAGGGGGAGCCAGCAGCTAGCTAAGGACTGTGGATCTACCCAGCAATGGCTTCGTTCGAGATCTGAGATATCTTTCCAAGATTGGAAAAGCCCGCCATATAGCGCGGGCTTCTCCATATACCGAGTGATCAGTTATCCAGCGCGTCTTTGATGATCTTGCCGTCATGCGGGTCAACCTGGAACTCATACTGCTTGCCGTCAGCTTTCATGCCCTCACCTTCCCAATGACCGTCATCGGCCTCGATCTTGGTGATCTGCGTGTAGCCGGCGCCCTTCAACGTGGCTTCAGCCTGATCCTTGGTCACCTTCCAATCAGCGCCGGGCTGGTCAGCCCATGCTGCAGAGCTTGCCAGTGCGCCAACCATGGCGAGGCCTGTGAACACTCGAGTCATCGCTTTCATGCTACCTTCCTTTTTCGTGACAGTTACCGTTCCGACCCCCGCGCTGATCTCGGGGTTCACTTGGTGTGGGGGCTGTACTGAAACCGAGAAATCATCAAGGTGCACGGGCTCCGGCAGAAGCGCGTGCCCGCAAGGCAAATGAGGATGCTGTGCACTGGGTGCTACAGCGCCCCTCAGCTCATCGAAGCCAACCAGGCTCTCCACCCGCCCATTCGAGCAATAAAGGGTGCTGAACACCCTTTCGTAAACTTCTGAGTGAAGCCGGTCGAGGTGCTTTAGCAGCAGTGGCCCCCTCAATCGTCGCGCATGTGACGCTCATTGCGCTCCTGGCGCTCCTTGGCCTCCACGCACAGGGTGGCGGTTGGCCTGAGCAGCAAACGCTGCAGGCCGATCGGTTCGCCGGTTTCCTTGCACCAGCCATACTCGCCACGGGCGATGCGCTCCAGCGCTTCGTCGATCTTGTCCAGCAGTTTTTTCTCCCGCTCCAGCAGCCTCAATTGCCATTGACGATGCTCCTCCGCCGTGCCGATATCGGAAGGATCGCTGGTGGGTTCGAAGTCGCGGATCACTTCGAACTCTTCAGCGATGCGTTGCTGAAGCTCCTTGCGCTGGGCATGCAGCAGCTCACGGAAGAAACGTTGCTGCGCAGCGTCCATGTAAGCGTCTGCAGGTTGGGATAGCAGCTCTTGTTCGGTCATTGCAGGTGTTCTCAAGTCAATAAAAAGAAATGGGGCTCAGCCGCGTCGTGCGTTGAAGGCCAGAGGCAAGCCTTGGCAGCCCTCGACTAGCCGGCCTTCATGCCAGGCCAGTTGCCCGGAGACCAAAGTCGTGGCTACTCGATAATGGAAACGATGGTGCTCGAACGGCGTCCACTGGCAGTGCGCCAGGACTGGATCGAGGCTGACAGCGCGGGGTTCGGGCAAACGCTCGATCAGCGTCATGTCCGCCCAGTAGCCCTCACGCAGGTAACCGCGTTCTGCGATGGCGAACAGGTCCGCGACGGCGTGGCTGGTCTTGCGCACCAGTTGGGCAACGGTCAGCACGCCCTCCTCCACCAGCTCGAGGAGCGCCACAAGTGCATGCTGTACCAACGGCAAACCTGAAGGCGCCGAGGCATACGGGCGTTGTTTCTCTGCCAAGGTGTGGGGGGCGTGATCGGTACCGATGACATCGATGCGGTCGCACAGCAGCGCCTGACGCAGGGCGTCCCGGTCTTCCCTGCTTTTGATGGCAGGGTTGCATTTGATCAGGTGGCCTAACCTGGCATAGTCGCGGTCATCGAAAAGCAGGTGATGTGCGCACACTTCAGCGGTGATCTGCTTGCCCTGCAAAGGCCCTGGCTGGAACAACTTCAGCTCCTGGGCGGTGGTCAGGTGCAGCACGTGCAGCCGTGTGCCGAACTGCTTGGCAAGCTGCACGGCCAGGCTCGAAGAGCGCAGGCAGGCATCGGCATCACGAATGATCGGGTGCATGGCCGGCGGGATGAAATCGCCGTAGCGCTCACGCATGCGCGCTTCGTTGGCGAGGATCGACGGGGTGTGCTCACAGTGCGCCAGGAGGATAGTCGGCACGCTGGCGAACAGCCGTTCCAGCACCCTTGGGTCATCCACCAGCATGTCACCGGTGGAGGCGCCCATGAACACCTTCACCCCCGCGACCTCACGTGGGTCGAGGGCTGCTACGGTATCGAGGTTGTCCTTGCTCACGCCGAAATGAAAACCGTAATTGGCAACCGAGGTGGCGGCGGCGCGGGCTTTCTTGTCCTGCAGGGCGGCAAGACCCAGCGTGGCTGGGTTGGTATTGGGCATGTCCATGAAACTGGTGATACCGCCCGCCACGGCGGCGCGCGACTCGCTGGCCATGCTGCCCTTGTGCGTAGCGCCAGGCTCACGAAAATGCACCTGGTCGTCGATCATGCCGGGGAGCAGCCATTGGCCACGGGCGTCGATTTCGATCGGCGCATTGACGCCCGTGATGCTGCGGGCGATTTTTTCGATACGGCCATGGGCGACCAGGACATCGGCCTCCTGTATGGCCCCTTCATTGACCAGGCGGGCGTTGCGAATGATGATCCGGCTCATGCGCCCACCTGCGCCGGGTTGCCCGTCACCACTACCTGATCACCCTGGATCGCGTTGTAGAAACAGCTACGGCGCCCCGTGTGACAAGCGGCCCCTTTCTGGTCTACCAACACCAACAGCGCGTCGCCATCGCAGTCCAGCCGCACGTCATGGACATGCTGCACATGCCCCGAGGTTTCGCCTTTGCGCCACAAGCGTCCGCGGCTACGCGACCAATAGCAGGCCCGCCGGGTCTCGAGGGTTTCCAGCAACGCCTCTTCATTCATCCAGGCCAGCATCAGCACCTCGCCGCTGTCATGCTGCTGAGTGATGGCGGGAATCAGCCCCTGGGGGCTCCAGGGAATGTGGCGAAGCACATCGGTCAAGGCAAAGCGGCTATCCGCTGCTGCCTGCTCAAGGGTAAGGAACATGATTTGCGACCTGCCGTAAATGTTATGTTATAACACTTATAACGTAGCAGATAACGCCCCTACGGTTCATCTTTTCGACTCGCGCAGGTAAAACGCCATGACCGAAACACGCACCAACCCTTGCACCGAAACCTACGCCGACACCGAACTGGCCTGCCTGGCAGGTGCCAAAGCAGCGCTCTACCATTGGGCCGCTACCGTGGCTACCCGTGATGTTGATCAGGTACTGGCACTGTACGCACCGGATGCGATCCTGGTGCCGACCCTGTCCAACCAAGTGCGTGACTGCGACGACAGCCGTCGCAACTATTTTGAAAATTTCCTCGCCAACGACGGGCTGGTCTGTGACATCCAGTTGTTCAAAAAGCGCGTCAGCCGCAAGCTGGGCACCGTGGTGGTCGGCGGCCAGTACACCTTCGTCTACCGTGAAGACGGCGAGCAACGGGTAGTGCCAGCGCGCTTTTTGTTCACCTTCGAACGAATCGAGCAGCAGTGGCTGATCACCGGCCACCATTCCTCCATCGAGGCATGAAGGCCGTGGCCCACTTCCCGCACTCAACGGGCGCTTTCCCCGCTACGCGCATGCGCCGTAACCGCGCTGACGAATGGACGCGTCGTCTGGTCGCTGAAAACCGCCTGTCTTGCGATGACCTGGTCTGGCCGGTCTTTCTCAAGGAAGGCTCAGGTACACGCGAGGCGATCAGCGCCATGCCGGGCCAGGTACGGGTGAGCCTGGCCGAACTACCGGATCATGTAGGCCGGGCGGTCGAGCTGGGCATTCCGGCCATTGCCCTGTTTCCCGCTACCCCGGCGCAGCGCAAGGACAGTGAGGGTAGCCACGCCCTCGACGCGGACAACCTGATCTGCCGCGCCGCCCGGTTGCTCAAGGCCACATTCCCCAACCTTGGCCTGATCGGCGACGTCGCCCTGGACCCCTACACCGACCATGGCCACGACGGGGTGCTGCGCCAAGGCCGCGTGGCCAACGACGAGACCCTGCAGGTGCTGGCGGCTCAAGCCGTGGTCCAGGCCCAGGCCGGCATCGACACCTTGGCACCCTCGGACATGATGGACGGGCGCATCGGCGCGCTCAGGTCCGCGCTGGACCTGGCCGGGTTCAACGAGGTGCGGCTGATGTCCTATGCCGCCAAGTACGCTTCCGGCTTCTACGGCCCGTTCCGCGATGCGCTGGGCTCGGCGGCCATGCTCAAAGGCGACAAGCGCTCGTACCAGATGGACCCGGCCAACAGCGACGAAGCCCTGCGTGAAGTCGCGCTGGACCTTCAAGAAGGCGCCGACATGGTGATGGTCAAGCCCGGCATGCCCTACCTGGACATCATTCAAAGGGTCAAGGCAACCTTTGCCGTGCCAACATTCGCCTACCAGGTCAGCGGCGAGTATTCGATGCTCAAGGCCGCGATCAACCAGGGCTGGCTGGATCCGGACACGGTCATTCTCGAGGCATTGATGGCGTTCAAACGTGCAGGGTGCAACGGCATTTTGACTTACTTCGCCCTGGAGGCCGCCACGCGACTGCGGCGGGGGTGACGGCCTTGATAGACGCATTCACATTGGTGATGTGAATGCGTCCGTTCAGCGCTTCATGTCAAAGGGGGGGGAACCGAGCGGCCGGGCGCTGGTTTGGCAATCACGCGCCCGTCGCGGTCAAGGATCACCCCAGGCAAATCGTGGCTCAGGGTCTCATGCTCCCGATAATGAATGACCGAGCGAATCGCTTCACCGCGCTTGAGGAGATCGAACGCGTGATTCAGCGTTTCGTGGTCCATGTTATGCGTGATGTAGGGGTCGACATTTATTTCCCCACGCAACCACTCGTCCACCATCCCCGGCAACTCGGAACGCCCCAGCACCCCGCCGAACGCGCTGCCCTTCCAGACGCGGCCGGTAACCAGCTGGAACGGCCGCGTGGCGATCTCCTCCCCGCCCCCTGCCACGCCGATGATGATGCTTTCGCCCCACCCTTTGTGGCAGCACTCAAGGGCTGCACGCATCAATTCCACATTACCGACGCATTCGAACGAAAAATCCACGCCGCCGTTGGTCATATCGATGATCACGTTTTGCAGCGGCTCGCGAAAATCCCTTGGGTTGACGCATTCGGTCGCCCCCAGGGAAAGGGCCAACGGAAACTTATTCGGGTTGACGTCGATCCCGATGATCCGCCCCGCCCCTTGTAACACCGCCCCCTGAATGACCGCCATGCCGACGGCGCCCAGGCCGAATACCGCAACCGTGTCACCGGGGCGTACCTTGGCGGTATTGCGCACGGCACCGATCCCGGTAGGAATCGCACAGCCCATGATCGAGGCCTTGGCCAACGGTGCCGCAGGGTCGATCTTGGCCACGGCGATTTCCGGCAGGACCGTGTACTCGCTGAATGTGGACGTGCCCATGTAATGAAAGATCGTGCGCCCCTTGTAGGAGAAGCGGCTGGTGCCATCGGGCATCAGCCCCTCCCCCTGGGTTTTGCGAATGGTCTGGCAAAGGTTGGTCTTGCCGGACTTGATGAACGGGCAGTTCGGATCTTCCGGTGTATAGAGCGGGATCACGTGATCGCCCGGCTTGACCGTGGTCACCCCCCGCCCCACGTCCTCGACGATACCGACGCCTTCATGGCCGAGGATGCAGGGGAACTTCCCTTCCGGGTCACGACCGGACAGGGTGAATACATCGGTGTGGCAAAGGCTCGTGGTGACGATGCGAACCAGCACCTCGCCCTCTTTGGGCCCCTGCAAGTCGACCTCTTCGAACTCAAGCGGTTGATTGGGCCCCCAGGCGATAGCTGCACGTGTTTTCATGTCGTTCTCCATGTAATGTTATAACGGATGAGAACATTAACCTGCGTGATTCCGTGCGCCAGATCACCCGGCCAAAAGTGGCCGGATCCGTACGAAATCTGTCCGCAAGCGCCCATGGAGTTCGATCGCGAATGTCTGACCAAGCCTCTTCTGAACGCAGGGTGCACATAGTCATCTACCCCGGTTTCAAATCAATCGAGGCTGTAGGTGCCCTGACCGTCTTCGACTACGCCAACAAACGTCAGGCGGCCGAAGGGTTACCTGCGGCCTACAGCCTGCATCTGGTGGCACCACAACCGGGGCTTGTAGGTTCGGACACCTTGGTCACCCTGCAAGCCGACGACCTTCGTAGCAGCCCACGCCCGCACACCGCACTGGTTGTCGGCGCACGTGACATTGGCACGGCGATAGTCGAGCAGCGGTTGATCGTCGACTGGTGCAGGCAGGCCGCCTCTCGCATCGAGCGGCTGGTTGGCGTCTGCTCGGGGGCCTTTTTTCTTGCCCAAGCGGGAGTCGTAGACGGCCTGAATGTCACTACCCACTGGAGCGTCGCCAGTAAGCTGGCCAGTGATTTCCCCTTGGTCAATGTCGACTCCGATGCCATCTTCATCGAGCAGGGGCGCATATGGACGTGTGCTGGCGTTTCAGCTGCCATCGACCTGAGCCTGGCGCTGGTCGAACAAGACCTCGGTCAGGAAATGGCCCTGCAAATTGCCCGCGAACTGGTGGTATTCCTCAAGCGCCCGGGTGGCCAATCGCAGTTCAGCCAGCACCTGGACAGCCAGATGACCCCGCACTCCGCGATCAGGCGCCTACGGTTGTGGATCCTGCAGAACCTTGATCGGCCGCTGAGCCTGGAGTTGCTCGCCGAGCGCGCGAACATGAGCAGTCGGAACTTGCGCCGGTTGTTCCACAGGGAATCGGGCTGCTCACCCTTGGTATTCATCGAGCGGGCGCGGATGGAGAAGGCAAGGCGGTTACTGGTGGACGAGGACACTGCACTCAAGCGCATTGCCGACCAGTGCGGTTTCGGCTCCGAAGAACAGATGCGCCGGGTGTTCCAGCGCAACCTCAAGCTGACCCCTCGGCGCTATAGGAAGCAATCCCGCGCTCAATGACGTCTGAGCCAATGAAGGATCACGCCTGCCCCCTTGCCGCGATCAGGCTGCCAGCCGGGGGTTTCTGGCGGAAGTAGCTGTCCAGCCCGTCGAATATCGCCTGCGCCACCTTGCGTTGATGGCGCACATCATGCAGCCGCCGGCAATCTCCAGCATTGGAAATGAAACCGGTCTCGACCAGGATCGAGGGTACCGCCGCTGACTTGAGCACGGCGAAGCCCGCCTGCTCCACCCGCGTTTGATGCAGGCCCGACACCTGCCCAAGCTCGGCGAGCACTTGATGACCGAGATCCAGGCTGGTGGCGATCGTCGAGTTCATCGACATGTCCAGCAGCACGCCCGCGACCATAGGGTCGTGCTCGCGCAGCTTGATCGGTAATCCCCCGCCGACCCTGTCGGCACCGTTTTCGCGCTGCGCCATCCAGTGTGCCATCGTCGACGTAGCGCCGCCTTGCGACAAGGCGAACACCGATGCCCCCGACGCCGTGAGCCGCGGTGCAGCATCGGCGTGTACCGAAACGAACAAGTCCGCGTTCAGCCGCTGAGCGAGTTCGGCACGCTTGCGCAGCGGAATGAATACATCGTCACGACGTACCAAGCGCGCCTTGTAGCCCTGCTGTGCATCGATGCGCTTGGCCAGCAAACTGGCGATCTGTAGCGCGACGCGTTTTTCCTGCTCCCCCTTGGCGCCCAGCGCGCCAGGATCTTTACCGCCATGCCCGGCATCGACCACGATCAACAGGTCGCGCTGACGGCGCGAGGGCTTGGCAACCGCTGGCACAACGGCCACCACTGGCTGAGTGAGCAGCAACTCCAGGCCATGGCTCGCTGTGTTGAGCGAGCGCACTTCGCTGCGCACCGCCGAGTCGGCCAAGTCGAGCACGATACGCAAGTCACCCGTGGCGGTAATGCCACTGCGCACGGCCGTGACCGCAGTGCCGTCCAGGGCGAGCTCGTTCAGTGACGCCTCGAGCGTGGCATGAGGAAGATCAAGCACCAATCGCGCAGGCGCTGTGAGGCTGAAATGCTTCGCGGCTACCGGCCCGGTCAACTCCAGCGACACCTTGGTCACGCTGCCCGCCCGGCTCACCCGGACCCGTTTCACCGCCTGCCCGGCTTGCGCCGCCAGAGGCAGCGGCAATGCCAGGCAGGCAAGCACTAATTTCAGCACTCTGCGTCGATCCATACGTACTCCTGTTGACCTGCGAACCAGCGGCCCCCCGGCAATTTAGCTGGCCATTCTCTAAATGTTACTTTATAACATTCGATATTCAGATGAAAATGAAGACTGCCTGCCAAACGCAAGGAGGCCAGCATGCAACTGACCAGCAATCAGCAACGTGTCCTGACGGCGCTTCGGCAAGCCGACAAGCCGCTCAGTGCCTACGCCATCCTGGACAGCCTGCGCAATGAAGGTGTCAGGGCGCCGACGCAGATCTACCGCGCGCTGGGCCACCTGGCCGAGCAAGGCTTGATTCACCGGCTAGAGTCTTTGAACGCTTATGTCAGTTGCACCTGCCCAGGCCAGTGCGAAGCAGGTTTCAGAGCGTTCGCCATCTGCGATAGCTGCGGCCATGTCGATGAGTTCAACGTGCCGCACCTGAGCCAGGCCTTGGGGCTCTGGATGAAACAGAACGTGTTTTCGCTGTGCAGCTCGGTCATCGAGTTGCACGGTAAATGTGCCCTCTGCACTCGCCGTGATGCAGGCGAGGACTGAGCAGAGCCGCACGCATGCGCACCACCCTTTATCACGAGGCGTCCCGATGAGCACCCCCATCCCCGATAGCAACGAGGCCGCGCTGCGCCCGCGCTTCGATGCCTGCCTGCTGACCAATGAGGCAATGGCCCAGCGACCGCAAGGCTGGATGAAGCTGCCCAACCCGTTCACCCGCGGGACCTGATTCATACGCCTTGCTGCAACGTGCAAGGCTCCCACCACTGGATATACATGATGAGCTCAGCATTACCCGACGTTTGCGTCACCGACCTCGCCCCTACCCTCAGCCCGCTGCAATGGGTCGGGATGCAAGGTATCGACCTGCCGTTAAGGATCGAAGAACCGGCCTACAAGCGCGAGCTGCACGCCCGGGCGGATGTCCAGGTCGACCTGCCAGCACCGCACGTCAAAGGCATTCACATGTCCAGGCTGTACCGCCTGCTGGACGCCTGGGGGGAGGCTGCAGCGCTGTCGCCTGCAAGCCTGTTTGCGCTGTTGCAGGACATGATCGATAGCCATCAGGACTGCGAAAGCCGCAATGCCAGGTTGCGCCTGGATTTCAACCTTCTGGTTCGCCGCCCTGCACTGGTGACCGAGGGCCTCTCAGGCTGGAAGTCGTACCCGGTTCACGTGCTCGCCACGAAGGTCGGTGGGGTGCCGAACCTGAGCATCGAGGTCAGGATCGGCTACTCCTCGACGTGCCCCTGCTCGGCCGCTTTGTCCCGGCAATTGATCGAGGATGGCTTTGTGCGAGCTTTCAAAGACCAGCCACTGCTCGAAGCCAGCGCCGTCGCGCAGTGGCTGCGCAGCAACGCATCGCTGGCCACGCCGCACAGCCAACGCAGCGAAGCCCGGGTGCGCGTCGCGGTGCCTGCCGACGCCCCTGATCTGGGGTTGCTGGCCCTCATCGACCAAGTCGAAGGCGCCCTGCGCACCCCGGTTCAGACCGCCGTGAAGCGGGCTGACGAACAGGCGTTCGCAGCCCTCAACGGGCAGAACCTGATGTTCGTCGAGGACGCTGCCCGGCGTATTCAGTTCAGCCTGCACGGTTACCGCGATAGCCAAGTGCATGTTCGCCACCTGGAAAGCCTGCACCCGCATGACGCCTCGGCTTGGTCCGCCCCGCAGGCCGCTGCACATGACTGAACCGATCTACCTGCACAACACGCTTACCCGGCGTAAGGAAGTGCTGCGAACCGCAAGCCCCGACCGAGTGACGATGTACGTCTGCGGCCCCACGGTCTACAACTATGCGCACATCGGCAATGCCCGCCCTGCGGTGGTCTTCGACCTGTTGGCCAGGCTGCTGCGCCACGACTACGCCGAGCTGGTGTATGCCCGCAACTTCACCGACGTAGACGACAAGATCAATGCCGCCGCGGCAGCGGCAGGCGTGCCCATCGCCGATATCACTGACCGCTTCATCGATGCGTACCATCAGGACATGACGGCACTCGGGGTGGCGTCACCCGACCTCGAGTCCCGGGTCACCGCGCACATCCCGCAGATCATCGAGTTGGTCGAGACCCTCATCGCGCGTAGCCATGCCTATGTGGCGCAAGGCCATGTCCTGTTCCACGTGCCCGCCTACCCAGCCTACGGCGAGCTTTCCGGCCGTAACACCAAGGACATGCTGGCGGGCGCCCGCGTGGAGGTCGCGCCTTACAAGCGCGACGCGCTGGACTTCGTGCTGTGGAAGCCGTCCACGGCCGACCAACCCGGCTGGAGCAGCCCCTGGGGCAGAGGCCGGCCGGGCTGGCATGTGGAGTGCTCGGCGATGATCGGGCAACACCTTGGGCATACCATCGACATCCACGGGGGTGGCCAGGACCTGATCTTCCCTCACCATGAGAACGAGATTGCCCAAGGCACCTGCGCCCACGGTACGTTGTACTGCCGCACCTGGGTGCACAACAGCTTCGTCACCGTGGATGGGCAGAAGATGTCCAAGTCACTGGGCAACGTGCTACTGGTGCGCGACCTGCTGGGCCAGGCCCCTGGCGAAGCGATTCGGCTGGCGTTGCTGTCCACCCACTACCGTCGCCCGATGGACTGGAACGCCGAGCGCCTGAGCGCGGCCGTGCAGAGCCTCATCCGCTTCTACGCTAGCCTGGCTCGCTGCGACGACGTGCCCGGCGCCGACGATGTGCCAGCCGACGCGCAATTGCTTGCCGCCCTCAGGAACGACCTGGGCGTCGCTGAAGCCCTGGCCCGCCTGCATGTGCTGCGCAAGGCGCTCGACAATGCCAGTGACGGTGCATCCCGTGCCCAGGCCAAGGCCCGGCTGCTCAAGTCGGCCGCGCTACTCGGCCTGTTGCAGCAGGCGCCGCTGGCAGCACTGCGGGCCCTGCAGCCACACAGGGACGAGCCGCCACCGCAAGCCGCGTTACTCCGTTTGCTCGAGGCCCGCGAGGCCGCGCGCAACGCCCGCGATTTTGCCACTGCCGACCGGCTGCGCAGCGAGCTGGAAGAGGCTGGCTACACCGCCGAGGATACCGCTCAAGGGCCAAGACTGCGCCGCCTCCAGCAGCCCACCCGCGGCCGCGACAATGCAGGTAACCCATGCTGATTCGCAAACTGTTCAAATTCGAGAACGCCCACATCGTGCGGGGCTGCAGCACCCGGCGCTGTTCCCACTCTATTCATGGGCACTCCTACAAGGTCGAGCTGATCCTGCACGCCGACGCGCTGGACAATGGCCAGATGGTCTACGATTTCGGCCTGCTCAAGGGCGACATCAGGGACTTGATCGACGCCTTTGACCATAGCGTCGCGCTGTGGTCCGGTGATGATCCCGACTACCTGGCGTCGGTCCGCCGGCATTCGGAACGCTGGGTGCTGGTGCCGGTTTCGCCCAGCGCCGAACAATTCTCGCGCCTGTTCTTCTGCCTGGTCGACGCAGCGTTGTCGCAGGCCGAAATGCGCAATGGCGAGGCGGATGTACGCTTGCATTCGGTCATCGTGCATGAAACCGAGACCGGCTACGCCCAGTGCTTCCGGGCAGACGCGCAGAACCCGCGAATGGGCCTGATCGACCTGCACGCCATCGAATTTTCGCCCGCCATCTGCCAAGCCTGGGCAAACCCTGGCGTGTTCGAGCACCTCAAATCCCACTCCGCCATGCTGCAGACCGAGCAAGGGCTGGGTTGACCGACCCGCTGCCACACTATTGAACGCCGAGCCTGAAAAAATGCCAGAAAACGCCCAACCCCCCGCCTTCTCCGTGACCTTGCCCGACGGGTCGCAGCGTCACTTCGACAGCCCCGTCACCGTGCTCGACGTCGCACGATCGATTGGCCCCGGCCTTGCTCGTAGCACCGTTGCCGGCAAGCTCGACGGGCAGTTGGTCGATGCCTGCGAGGTTATCGCCCACGATGTGAGCTTGCAGATCATCACGCCCAAGGATGACGAAGGCCTGGAAATCATCCGACACTCCTGCGCCCACCTGCTTGGGCACGCCTTGAAACAGTTGTTCCCCACCGCGCAGATGGTGATCGGGCCAGTGATTCGCGATGGCTTCTACTACGATGTCGCCTATGAAAGGCCGTTCACCCCGGCCGACCTGGAGGCTATCGAGGCCCGCATGCGCGAACTGATCGCCCAGGACTACGACGTGATCAAGCGCATGCTCAGCCGCGCAGAAGCCATCGACGTGTTCAGCGCCCGCAACGAAACCTACAAGCTTCGCTTGATCGACGATCTACCGATGGCCACGCACCTCGGCTTGTACTTCCATCAGGAATACGTCGACATGTGCCGCGGTCCGCATGTGCCGAACACCCGCCTGCTGAAAGCATTCAAGCTCACCAAGCTGGCCGGCGCCTACTGGCGCGGTGATGCGCGCAACGAACAACTGCAGCGCATCTATGGCACTGCCTGGGCCGATGCCAGACAGCTGGCGGAGCACCTGCGCGGTATCGAAGAGGCAGAAAAGCGCGATCATCGCAAATTGGGCCGCGAGCTCGACCTGTTTCATTTCGAAGACGATGCGCCTGGCGCGGTGTTCTGGCATCCACGGGGCTGGGCTGTGTTCCAGTCGCTGATCGCCTACATGCGTCGTCGCCGGGACGACGCAGACTACATCGAGGTCAACACGCCGGATGTGATGGACCGCAGCCTGTGGGAAATTTCCGGCCACTGGCACAACTACCGCGACAACATGTTCACCACCGAAACCGAAGATGGCCGTGCACTGGCGCTCAAGCCCATGAACTGCCCCGGCGGCTCGCTGCTTTACAAGCACGGCCTGAAAAGCTATCGGGACCTGCCAATTCGCATGGGCGAATTCGGCAAGGTGCACCGCTACGAACCCTCGGGTGCGCTGCACGGGCTGCTACGGGTGCGCCACTTCACCCAGGACGATGCGCACATCTTCTGCACGCCACAGCAGATGGGTCAGGAATGCCAGTCGGTGGTGGCCATGGTGCTCGACATCTATCGCCAGTTTGGCTTCGTGGATGTGCGTATCAAGCTTTCCACACGCCCGAACAACCGTATGGGCGACGATGCCACATGGGACCTGCTGGAAGGCTCGCTGATCACCGCGCTCAACGCTATGCACCTGGCCTATCAGGTGAACCCCGGCGAAGGCGCGTTCTATGGGCCGAAGCTTGAGTTCGTTCTGCGCGACGCCATTGGCCGGGACTGGCAATGCGGCACCCTGCAGGTGGATATGAACCTGCCAGCACGTTTCGGCCTGGAGTATGTCGACGAGGAAGGCCAGCGCCAGCGACCGGTGATGCTGCATAGTGCACTGTTCGGCTCGCTGGAGCGCTTCACTGGCATCCTGCTCGAACACCATGCCGGTAAGCTGCCAGCCTGGCTGTCGCCGGTACAGGTGGCGGTGTCCTCGATCACTCAGCAGTCCGCAGGTTATGCCCAGGATGTGGCGAAGCTGTTGCGCGGCGCCGGCTTGCGTGTCGAGGCCGATACGCGCAATGAAAAGATCGGCTACAAGGTGCGCGAGCAGACCTTGCAACGTGTTCCGTTCCTGTTGATTGCCGGTGCCAAGGAACAGGCAGAAGGCACCATCGCCATTCGCAACCGCGACGGACAAGACGTGGGCAGCTTCGAACTGCGTTCGGCCATCGACCTGCTGTTGCAGCAGTGCCAAGCGCCGGATGCGGCTGAGCGGCGACTGGAGATGGAGCGCCTGTGGGCGGGCGTCTCGCCTGCCAATCGCTCAGCGACTGCCTGACCCCGCCTTGAACCCACGCCTCTGGAGGGCAGCATTGCATGCGACCCTCCAGAATGCGCTGACACGGTTCGCCTTCTGGCCCAGCCTGCTGCTTACGGCTTGCCGCCAAACCCGGAAAAGCGTTTCTTGAAGTTGGCGATGCGCCCTTCAGTCGTGGCTTGACGTTGCTGGCCGGTGTACACCGGATGCGAGGCGCTGGAAACGTCCAGTTGCACGTAGGGATAAGTCTTGCCGTCGGTGTGCTGGTAGGTGCGGTCGGATTCGGCCGTAGAGCCGATGAGGAAGAAGATGTTCGCTGAGGTGTCGTGGAACAGCACGGGACGATAGTTGGGATGGATGCCAGGTTTCATGAATAACTCCTTAACGTTACTAGATAACATTACACGACCAATACGAATCACTTGCAACTGGAAATGATCATTAAGCTCTGGCGTTACGTTATTACATCTTCTAAAATGCGCGCCCCAAGATGAACGCTTCCTCATCAAGATTCATTCGTCAGGCCTGCGCCGTGGCACCTGACGTGTGTCCCTTGTAATCCCTTATCAACTCGCGGGCAGTACCCAAGCCAGGACAACTAAAAAATGCAGCGTTATGGCGTGACAAACGGAGACTTTTCGTGAACCCTCGTACACCCCTTCTGGCCGGCCTGACGCTGGGTTTGTTCGGCCAGCCGATTCTAGCGGCAGAACCTTTGGTGCTGGACGAAACCGCCATCACCGACGTTTACCTCCAGGAGCGCGCCGACGGGCCGGTGCAAGGTTATCGTGCCACCCGCTCAGCCACGGCCACCCGCACCGATACCGACATCCGCGACACACCGCAGAGTATCGATGTCGTGCCCGCGCAGGTCATCAAGGACCTCAACACCACCCGCATCGACCGCGCCCTAGACTTTGCTGGCGGCGTGTCGCGGCAGAACAATTTCGGCGGCCTGACGTTCCTCAACTACAGCGTGCGCGGCTTCACCACTGGCGAGCTGTACAAGAACGGTTTCGCCATCAACCGCGGCAGCTACAGCGCACCGGACACGTCCAGCATCGAGCGCATCGAAGTGCTCAAAGGCCCGGCTGCCAGCCTGTACGGCCGTGGCGACCCTGGAGGCCTGGTCAACATCGTCACCAAGCGTCCCCAGGCCGAAGCGTTCAGCAACCTCACCCTCAGTGCCGGCAGCTGGGACCGCTACCGCACCGCCCTGGACGCCAACTCGCCGCTGGACAGCGAAGGGAACCTGTTGGGCCGGATCAACCTCGCCATCGAGGACAACGATAGCTTCCGCGATCATGTCGGCAGCGAGCGCCGTATCGTCAGCCCCTCCCTGAGCTGGCAGCTGTCGCCCGACACCCGGCTGATGATCGACACCGAGTTTTCCCGTAGCGAGTCGGTGTTCGACCGTGGCATTCCGGCGGTCAACGGCGAAATGGGTTCGGTCAAGCGCTCGACCTTCCTCGGCGAGCCGAATGACGGCAAGATCCGCAACGACAACCAGACCCTCGACGTCGCACTGGAACACGTGCTCAACGACAACTGGAAGCTGCGCCTGGCCAACCACTACACCCAAGGCACGCTCAAGGGCAACAGCTCCGAGCCCCAGGCCCTGGTGGGCACCACCATCACGCGCTTCTATCGCGAACGCGACTTCGAATGGAACGACAACATCACCCAGGCCGAGTTGCACGGGCAGTTCGAGTTGGGTGGCTGGCAGCATCAGACCCTGGTCGGGCTGGAGTACGAAAACTACCGCAACAGCCAGAAGTACCCGCAAAGCGCCACCTCTGCAGGGTATGGCCTGGATATCTACAACCCGGTATACGGCAAGCCCAAGCCGGCCATCACCCGTGCCAACGACTTCTTCGAGCACACTGAAAGCTACGCGATCAACCTGCAAGACCAGATCGCCTTCACCGACCGCTTGCGCGGACTGCTGGGTGTACGCCTGGAGCGCTTCGAGCAGACATCGCAGAACCGCACCACCGGTGCCAGCGACAGCCAGGAAAAGGACGTCGCGACTCCGCGCATCGGGGTCTTGTATCAACTGACCCCGCAAGTCGGCGTGTTCGCCAACGCATCCACCTCGTTCAAACCCAACACCATCGGCACCCAGGGTCAGGTCTACAAGCCTGAAAAGGGCTTGGGTTACGAGACCGGGGTCAAGCTCGACCTGCTCGACAGCCGCCTGGGCGCGACCATCGCCCTGTTCCATATCGACAAGGAGAACGTCATCACCACTGACGCCCTTGGCGAGAGCGTGGCGGCTGGCGAGGCCCGCAGCCAAGGCCTGGACCTGCAGTTCAGCGGTCAGCTGACCGACGCCTTGCGGGTGATCGGTGCCTACGCCTATATCGACGCGGAGGTCACCAAGGGCGACGCGGCCCTGCCAAAAGGCAGCGACCTGCTGGGCATCGCTCGCAACAGCGGCAGCGTGATGGGTGTGTACGAATTCCAGGAAGGTGCCCTGCGCGGTTCGGACGTTGGGGCGGCGGTGAATTACGTCGGCGAACGTTCCGGTCAGGCCGGCAGCGACTTCGCCCTGGACGCCTATACCACCGTCGACCTGTTGGCGCATTACAAGGCCAGCGAACAGGTCACCGTCGGCCTCAACCTCAACAACCTGTTCGACCGCAAGTACTACGAACGGTCGTACAACAGTTCTTGGGTGCTGCCCGGTGAGCCGCGCAACTTCAGTGTCAGCCTGACCCTGAGCCTTTGAACCGAGGAATCATCATGCATCCATCGTTGAAAGTCGCCTCACTGCTGACCCTGATGGTCAGCGTCAACGCAGGCGCCCACGGCCTGTGGACCGAGGAGCGACGCGGCAATATCGAGGTCGTGTACGGCCACGGCGCCGAGGATAACGCCTACAAGGCGCAGAAGATCAAGCGCGCCTGGGCGTTCGACGCGACCGGGGACATGGTCCCGGTCACCGTCGAGCGCCTGGCGGACCATGCTGTTCTGCAGCCGCTCACGCCGCCTGCGGCACTGGCCGTGCTGCTGGACAACGGGCCTTGGTCGCAGCGCCCGGACAAGCAGTGGGTCAATCAGGATCGCACCCACATCAAGGATGCGATCGCCTCCACCCACAGCTTCAAGTACAGCCTGGCGATCTACCAGAGCGGTGCTCGGCTGCCGAAACTGGACATGCTGCGTTTGGCGATCGTTCCCCTGAGCGATCCTCTGCAGGTCGGCCCGGGCAAGATGCTGGAAGTGCAGGTGCTGCTCGATGGCAAACCGGCTGCGGATATCCCGCTGCTGGGCGATTACCGGGGCGCCCCTCACCAGGTCAGCGCCACCACCGACCAGCAAGGCCGCGCACGTGTCACCGTTCGCAATGAAGGGCTCAACATCATCGCGGCTCAGGCTACCCTGCCGATGGCCGAAGGCAGCCCCGTTGCCCAGCAGAGCTTCTTCAGTTCGCTGACGTTCCTGGGTGAACCGCACCACGAGTGACGAAAGTAGCGTACCTCGGCCATCTCGGCCGAGGTACGGCAGGGATGTCAGCCCAAAGGACCGACGGTCTCCCAGCGGGTTGGAAGAAGCTGCGCCCGCCAACTACGCTGAATGCCTCAGCACTCGTTAAAGGCGTTCGAAATGGGTACCTGCAACCAGCATCCCCACCATGACCATCAGCACAAACCCGGCTGCGGCCACACTGCAATCGAGCACGATGGGCATATCGATTACCTGCACGACGGGCACTTGCATCACGTACATGGCGACCATGTCGATGAACACACACTGGAAGCCAACGGCCAGAATCCCGACCGTTGCACCCCCGGCCACCAATGTGGCGGCCATGCTGCCGACCATACCCACGGCCCGGGCTGCGGGCATGAGGCGATCCCCCATGGTGATCATGTCGATTACCTGGTCGATGGCCACCTCCACCACCCGCACGGCGATCACTGCGACGACCACGGCCCGGTGACCGTGGTCAAATGACCGTTGCCCGCCTCCAGCCGGCAAGGGCTGGAGGCGCTGGCCTCACTGGCCTGCCAGCGCCTGGGTGAGGGTTTGCACATTCTGCCGATACATGCCCAGGTAGGTACTGGCAGGGCCTTGGGCGGCAAGTGCATCGGAATACAGCGTCCCACCTATCTTCGCTCCGGTATCGTCGGCAATCTGCTGCATCAGCCGGGAATCCTTGATGTTCTCGATGAACACGGCCTTGATCTTGTCGCGCTTGATCATCGAAATGATGCTGGCGACATCCTTGGCAGTAGGCTCCTGGTCGGTGGAAAGGCCTTGGGGTGCCAGGAACTCGATGCCGTAAGCCTGGCCCAGGTAACCGAAGGCATCATGCGAGGTAACGATACGCCGGTTGTTTGTTGGTAAGGCCGCGAAGCTTTTCTTCACCTCGGCCAGCAAGGCGTCGATCTGCTGCTGGTAGGCAGCCAGGTGGCTGCGATAGGCCTGCGCATTGCCGGGGTCAACCGCTTCCAGCGCCTTGGCAATATTGGCCGCGTAGATCTTGGCGTTGGCCAGGCTGTTCCAGGCATGAGGGTCGGGGATGGTCTGGCCCTCCTCGTCCAAGGTACGCGGAAGGATCCCCTGGCTAGCCCGGACGACCTGAGCCTGGGTGCCGGTGGTCTTGATCAGGCGGTCCAGCCAGGGCTCGAAGTTCAGGCCGTTCTCCACCACCAGGCGCGCCTGCAACACGTGCCTGGCATCATCCGGCGTGGTTTCGTAGACATGCGCATCGCTGTCGGGCCCGACGATATTGATGACCTTTACCTGATCGCCACCGAGCTGTCGGGTGATATCGGCCAGAATACTGAAGCTGGTCACTACCTTGATGCGTTCGGCGGCAGACAGTAACGGTGACAGCAACAACATGAGCACAACGATCAACGGGCGCATAGCGGCTCCTCAGTGAGTGACAGGGGTGTAGTGACGACGCAGCAGCCCGCGGACCGGCCCCACCATCACCGACAGCAGGTAGGCACAGCCGGCCACGACGACGATCGCCGGGCCACAGGGCAGTGAGGCGTAGTAGGACAACAGCAACCCCAGCCAGACCGAGCCCATGCCGATCAGCGCCGAAATGGCTATCAGCCAGGGCAGGCGCTGGCTCCAGAAACGTGCGGCGATGGCTGGCAGCATCATCAGGCCAACCACCATCAAGGCGCCGATGGCCTGGAAGCCAACCACCAGGTTGATGACCACCAGGCCCAGGAACACGCCATGGGCGATTGGCCCAAAGCGACTGACGCTGCGCAGGAACAGGGGGTCCAGGCTGTCGAGCAGCAAAGGCCGGTAAATCAGGGCAAAAGCCAAGAGACTGCCTACGGCTACCCACACCATGGTTTGCAAGGTCGCCTGATCGACCGCCAGGGCCGAGCCGAACAGCAACCCCAGCAAGTCCAGGCGCTTGCCCGCCAGCCCGAGCAGCAGAACGCCCGAAGCCAGTGAAATCGGGTAAACCGCCGCCAGGCTTGCGTCCTCACGCAAACCGGTGTGCCGGCTCACCAGGGCTGAAAAGCCTGCCACCATCAAGCCCGCCACCAGGCCGCCCAGTGTCATGGCAACCACGGACAGCCCTGCCAGCCAAAAGCCCAAAGCAGCGCCCGGTAAAATGCCATGGGAAATGGCGTCACCGATCAGGCTCATGCGCCGTACCACCAGGAATACCCCCAACGGCGCGACACTCAGCGCAAGGGTGAGCCCGCCGAACAGCGCACGGCGCATGAAGGCGAACTCGACGAAAGGTGCCCATGCCATATCCAGCATCACTGCACCTGCCCCAGTGCGGCACGCCCGATCACAGATTGACTGGGTCCGTATTGGCACCCCTCGCGGTCGATCAGCAGGCAATAGTCGGCCATCGCTTGCACGCGCGGCAGGTCATGACTGACCACCACCACTGTCTGGCCAGCTTTGTGCCAAGCGTCGATATGCCGCCAGAGCAACGCCTGCCCCGGCTTGTCCAGCGCCGAGTCCGGCTCGTCGAGCAGCAGCAGGTTGGCGTCGGTCAGGCTCAAGCGTGCCAGCAGCGCACGCTGCAGTTCGCCGCCGGAAAGCGCTTCGAGCGGGTGGGCTGCGAGCTTTTCGATTTCCCAGGCTTGCAATGCCTGGCGCAACCGCTCGCTGCGCTCCCGACGGTGCAGGCGTTGCCCCCAGAAGCCGCCACTGACCAGCTCGCCCAGGCTGATGGGGAACTGCCGGTCAATGGCAGAGCGCTGGACCAGATAGCCAATTTTCGTGCCTTCGGCACTGATGCGAAGGCGCCCGGACAGAGGCTTCTGCAAGCCGGCAAGCACCTTCAAGAGGCTGCTTTTGCCAGCACCATTGGCCCCCACCACTGCAGTCAAACTACCCGCTGGCAGCGTGATGTTCAGGTGCGGGGTCAACGGGCTTTTGGCAGCCCCCCACAAGAGGTCTTGGCACAGAATCACGGGTGAGTTCCAAAACGAAAGGAATGACGCGGCCGGAAAACGCTGGCCTCACCCGATTAATGATATGTTATAACACGTCGAAAGCAACGCCTTTCTTTCTAGTCACAGCCTTTCAAACGATTGCAACTGAGTCGGCCCGGGCCGCCGCTAGAGGTAGAAAAGCGTGTGATTACCGCATACCAACAAAGCACTTTTACTCGACATCCGTTGTGCTCGGGCAGCGAACTGCATCATTCGGTTGAATGCTCACACCTTAAAAAACACCCTGTTCAGATGTTTCAGAAGATGTAGAATCGCGCCGCCACATCTAACCTGACAACTCAGTGCCATCCAGAGTACTGCCATGAAACCGGCCCGCCACACACGATCGCATGTCGCCTGGGTGCTGTATTTCAGCATTCTGTTCGGCTCGTTGCTGTGCGCCATGGGCCATGGGCAGATGGCCGGGTTGCGCCTTGCCGGTTTGGATGACGCCGCCTGGTGCTCCGCCGACGCCAGCGGCGCGTTCAAAGCTGAGCAAGACACTGCCGACCCCATGCTGCCTGCCGGCGGTGACTGCGTGATCGCCAGCCTGTTCAGCGCCACGCTGCTGGCTGTATTTTTCGGCCTGCTGACCCTGCTCGCCGAACAGCCGGCCAGCCCCTTACCCAGCCAACCCACGCCACGCCTGCCCAAGCTGCGCTGGCCACGGGTGAACCCCCGCGCCTCTCCTGCTTCGCTTCCCGCGTTCTGACATCGCCCCCGAGCCACCCGACCGGCATCGGCGGTGCGTTCATCGATTTCAACCAGGAAGCCTCGCATGCTCCGCATGACCACTTTGGCGCTGCTCGTTGGCAGCGCAAACTGCGCCTGGGCGCAGGATGAAACCCTTACATTGCCATCCAGCACCATTACCGCCACCGCTGACCAACCCACCGAGGCCACGCGCCTGGACCTCGACCGCCCCATCGAAAGCGGCTCGCGCCTTAACCTCAGCGCCCGTGAGAACCCCGCTTCGGTCAGTGTGGCCGACCGCAAGACCATGGAGCGTATCGGCGCGCGCAACTTCCAGGACGCCGCCAACGCACTGCCTGGTGTGAACGCCTCGGCGCCGCCAGGCTGGGGCGGCTATGTGTCGTACCGGGGTTTCAATGGCGCGCAGATCAGCCAGTTGTTCAATGGCATCAATTTGCAGTATGGCGGCGCAGCGCGCCCGGTGGGCGCCTGGATCTACGACCGCATCGAATTGCTCGGCGGGCCGTCCTCCTTCCTCAACGGCAGCGGTGCTGTCGGTGGCAGCCTGAACTTCATCACCCGGCTGGCAAGCCGAGACGAAGACACGTTTGAAGGGCGCGTCAGTTATGGCCGCTTCGACACTACTGAAACCTCGGTCGGTTTCAACAAGGCGCTCAACACAGGCGACGGCCCGCGCCATTACGCCCGTCTCGACTACAGCCGCACCAGCACCAACGGCTACATCGATCGCCAGGAGAATGGGGCCGGCAACCTGGCCTTTTCGCTGCTCAGCGACATCAACGACCAGCTCTCGCACACGCTGGCCATCGAATACCTGGAAGAGAAAGAAGACAGCCCCTACTGGGGCACTCCGGTATTGCAGCCACTGGTCGGCACCCTACACATCGACAAGCACAACCGTTTCAACAACTACAACGTTGAAGACGGTCGCTACGAACAGCGCACTCGCTGGCTACGCTCGATCACCGACTACCGCTTCGACGACAATACCCAACTGCGCAATACCTTCTATCACTACAACGGCCAGCGCGATTACCGCAACCTCGAGGTGTATCGCTACAACGCCGACAACAGCGCCATCGCTCGCTCGGGCGGCTACCGCCAGCGTCACGACCAGGAGGTGAACGGCGACAGGGTCGAGCTGACCCATCAGGGTGAGCTGTTCGGCCTGGCCAGTGACTGGGCGTTCGGCATGGATTACAACAGCAACCAGCAAACCAACTACCCGCTGTCCAAGGGCGCGTTCGACACGGTTGACCCCAATGGCTTCGAGCCAGGGCACTTCCTCGATATCCCCGGTATGGACGCGCCTATGGCCAAGGGACGCACCACCACCACCGACACCACCTCGGCCTTCGTCGAGAACCGTACCCGTCTGACGGATCAGCTGTCAGTGATAACCGCCTTGCGCTACGACCACATCGATTTCGACGTCATCGACCACGTTGCGCGGGCCAAGCTGGACCGGCGCTGGGACGCTGTGACCGGTCGCCTGGGCCTGGTCTACGACCTGACCCCGAATGTCAGCCTCTATACCCAATACAGCACCTCGGCCGAGCCGCCGGGAGGCACCCTGACCAGTGCCTCGATCAGCCAAGTGGGCGACTTCGACCTGAGTACCGGGCGCCAGGTCGAAGTGGGCAGCAAGTTCGACTTCCTCGATGGCCGTGGTACGGCCACTGCAGCGGCCTACCGGATCGTGCGCAAGAACATCTCGGTGCCCTCCTCGACCGTGCCAAACACCACCGAGCAGGCAGGCCAGCAGACCTCTACCGGTATCGAACTGGCCGCTTCGTTCAAAGTCACGCCCAAGCTGCTGGCGGCAGGTAACTTCAGCTGGGTGAACGCCGAATACGACGAATTCAACGAGACCATCAGCGGTGTGGTGTATTCGCGCAAAGGCAAGAACCCGGTGAACATCCCTGATCGGGTGGCCAATCTCTGGCTGACCTACGACCTCGCCCCGGGCTGGCAGGTCGGCGCCGACGCCCGTTATGTGTCGTCGGTGTACGCCAACACCGCCAATACCTCGTGGGTACCGTCCTACACCGTTTACGGGCTTTCCATGACCCACGACCTGGACAAGCACGTGCAAGTCAGCGCGCGGTTGCGAAACCTGACCGACGAGGTCTACGCCCGGTTCATCCACCAGACCAATACCCAGTACTACCTGGGTGAGCCGCGCAGCCTGGAAGTCGCCGTGCAGTGGCGCTACTGATGAGCGTAAAGCGCCAGCTCTACCTGTGGCACCGCTGGCTGGGAATCGTCGCCTGCGTGTTCATGGCGCTGTGGTTCGTCTCTGGGGTGGTCATGCTGTATGTCGGCTACCCCAAGCTGACACCGGCCGAACGCCTTGCCCACCTGCCGGCGTTGCCTGCGGGTTGCTGCGCCGAGTTACCCGAGCAGTGGGCGCAGCAGCCTCTGAAAGCGCTGCGCCTGACCAGCCTGGGTGGGCGGCCGTATTACCTGTTGGAATTGGCCGATGGCCGCCGCGTCGCGCTCGACGCTGCCAGCGGCCAGCCCCTGGCGCAGGTCGGCGCCGGCTGGGCACTGGAAAGCGCCCGGCAGTATGCAGGCGAGGTCGGGTTGGCGTACCGGGGCACAGTGGACGAGGACATGTGGACCCACTCCACCGCCTTGGACAGCGACCGCCCCTTGCACCGGGTGCAAGTCGTCGATGCAGCCGGTACCTGGCTGTACCTGTCCGGACGTACTGCAGAAGTGGTGCGTGACGTCACAGCCCGGGAGCGCGCCTGGAACTGGGTCGGGGCCTGGCTGCATTGGCTCTACCCGCTACGCGGCGGGTTTGGGTTCAGCAACGGCTGGCGCACCCTGGTAATCGGGCTGTCTCTGGCCGCAACGATCATGGCGCTGCTGGGCATGGCTGTCGGCATCTTGCGCCTGCGGCTGCGCAAGCGCTATCGCAGTGGCTCGTGCAGCCCTTATCCCGGCGGTTGGCTGCGCTGGCACCATATAGGTGGGTTACTGTTCGGTGGGATGTTGGTGCTGTGGATATTCAGCGGATTCATGTCGATGCGCCCTTGGGGCCTCACCGACAGTCGCTCGCAACTGGCCACCCAGGCTCTGCATCGAGGGCCGCTACGTGCGGTGGACATCGGCCAGCCAGTGGCTCAAGCCTTGGCCCGCCTGCACAAGATACCTGGGTTCGACCCTGTGGAACTGCAGTGGCAACGCCTTGGCGCTGACACCTTTCTGGTGGCCCGCGATGCCGTGGGCGATAGTCGGATTCTGGAGGCCGACGCGGCACCCGTACGGCAGTTGTCCGAGCAACGCCTGCTCAACGCTGCCCAGGCGATGGCGGCAGGCATCCCGGTGCATACCCATTGGCAGCGCCACTACGACGCCTACTACTTCGCCCGCGACGCCCAGAGCATGTATGGCTCCCAGCGCCGCCCGTTGCCGGTGCTGCGCCTGCGATTCGACGACGCCGCCAGCACTTGGGTCTACCTTGATCCGGCCAGCGGGGAAATGGTGGCCAGCCACGATACCAGGCAACGCACCGGCCGCTGGCTGTTCAATCTCTTGCACAGCTGGGACCTGCAACCCCTGCTGCAAAGGCCGGCGTTACGCGAAAGCCTGATCATCGCCTTGAGCATCGGCGGCCTGGTGATCTCGCTAAGTGGAATCATCTTAGGCTGGCGCAGGCTACGTCGCTCCACAGTTCGAGCCCGCGGTTGAACGGCTTTGGCAGCGGTGATCAGATAGCCGCCCACTTGGCCAGCGTCAAGGTGCTCGCGGCCCGAAATTTCAACTGAGCACCTGAAAAGACAAAAGCCGGGGCGTTGATACGCCCCGGCTTTTGTTTGACCCGATGAAAACCCTGCCAAGAGTCAAACACCGGATCGACTTCAACGTAGCACGGCCTCGGCTCAACGCCGCCCTGCGACATCCTGCCGCACCCCATGCATCAACCAGGCAGGTAAGCCTTGGCAGCCCGTAGTGCGGCAGGGTGTCGCACCTGACAGGCATGCGTACTCCCATAGACTCTGCCTTCCAATAAAAAACCTGAGAGGTCGGTCATGAAAAAAACACTGGCAATGCTTGCTTGCCTGGCAACCGCCAGCCTGGCTCAAGCGGCCCAGGACCCGGAGGCAGTGTTCAACCGCGCGTGCCAGATGTGCCACAACGGCCAACTGCCCACGGCACCGAAAAAAGGTGACCACGAGGCCTGGAAGCCACGGCTGGCCCAAGGCAACGATGTACTGGTCAAGCACGTCACCGAAGGCTTCAACGCCATGCCGCCGCGCGGCCTGTGCATGGATTGCACCGCAGACGACTACAAGGCCGTGATCGACTACATGTCCAAGTGATTGGCGTACCAGGGCCGCCTTAAGCAAGGCTCGCCCTTGGTAACCGCCTACACAGGGTCAGTGCGGCGGTATCTCGCAAGCCAAATTCAGGTGCGGCAGGCTGTCGCACCCTGCGTGAACAGCAAGCGTTGCTAGACTCGCGCACCGCCCCATTACAACCGCCGCAGTCATCGAGCAAGGGATATGCACCGATCAGCAGGACGTCGTCACGCCTACGCCTGGCTCCTTTACGCCAGCGTGCTGTTTGCCGTGCTGCACTGCGGGCTCGGCCACGGCCAGACCAGCGGCCTGACGCTCAATGGCGCAGGTAGCGCCTTCTGCGGCCACGCCGGGGCCCCGCCCGGTCCGCTTGGCTTCGCGCCAAGGCTGGGTGACACCTTGGCCGCAGGCGCTACGCTCGATTGCCCCTTGTGCAGCCACACCGGCCTGGCATTGATGCCCCTGCTGCGCGACCTTCCGGTCGTCCGGGTGACACCTGACAGTTCCCTGCCCGCCTCCCCTGCAGCCTGGCCTCGTCGCCTTTGGCCTGCAGTCAACCCCCGCGCCTCACCCGCCCTGCCCTGAATCAACCCAGTAGCCTCACCACGCCCCTGGCTCTATACACATGGGGATGTCGCCTGGCGCGTGGACTACGGCTCGCCTTGCCACTTTTGCATTCAGGAATACCCAGAGCATGAAGAACAAGACAATCTGCTGCGCTGCTGCACTCGCGTTATCAAGTGGTGCCACGCTGGCCCAGACCAACACGGTGGAGTTGGCCGAAACCTCGGTGGTCGGGACCTCGGTCATCGACCAGAACAACGTTGACAGCTTCGGCAGCTTGACCACCGTGGTAGGCCAGGAGCAAATCCGCGACCTCAACGCCCTCGACCTGTCCTCGGCCCTGCGTCGTACACCCGGCGTAGTGGTGTCGCGCTTCAACCCGGTAGGCTCGTTCGGCGGTGCCGAAGGCGGTGCGGTGTACATCCGCGGCATGGGTGCCAGCCGCCCGGGCAGCGAGATCAAGACCTACATCGACGGCGTTCCGTTCTACATGGGCGTCTGGGGCCACCCGTTGCTCGACTTGCTGCCGATCAACGCGATGCAGAGCATCAGCGTGTACAAAGGCCCGCAGCCGCAGAAGTTCGGCAACACCTTCGCGGCCATCGACCTGACGCCCAAGGTTGCCGAGCAGGGCGACAACCACCATGGGGAGCTGCAACTCACCGGCGGCAGCTTCCGCACAGCCACCGAACAAGCCAGCCTGATTGGCCGGGAAGGCGATTTTGATTACCTGCTGGCCCAGGGAGCGGCCCACTCCGACGGTGACCGCAGTGACGGTGATGGCCGGCTGAACAATGGCATGGCGCGCTTGGGTTACCGGCTGAATGAGAACTGGAGTACCGGGTTGCTGCTGCTGCATGCCAACAACCAGGTCTCAGACCCCGGGCAGAAAGGCCTGCCGGAAACCAAGAATGGTGAGTTCAATACCCGCGGCACACTCGCTTCGCTGTCCTTGGCGCACAATCACGAATGGGGCGATGGCAGCCTCAAGGTCTACCACAACGAAGGCCGAGGTTCGGCCCTTGACCAGACCGGCTTGGACGGCGACACCATCAGTGACTTCACGCTCCAAGGCATCCGCTGGGAAGAACAGCTGCGCCCCTGGCAAGGCGGCGAAGTGGCCTTGGGCCTGGACATCGACGAGAGCAAGGGCGAGGTCCACTTCAAGCGCATCGCCCCGGCGCCACAAGCGAAGTTCGATGCGCCCACCCTGCGCGTGACATCGCCGCACCTCGCCGTCAGCCATGCCTTTGCCCTCAACGACACCTGGACCCTGACCCCCTCGGTCGGCGTACGCACGTATGAGCACAATGTGTTCGACAACGCCACCGCCCCGCACGCCGGCCTGTTGCTGTCATCGAGCAATGTCGAGTTCCGTGCCAACGCCTCGCGCGGCATCAACTACCCCGGCCTGGAAGCCTCGGTGATGTCGAGCCTGATCCCGGCGCTGGGTGAAACCTGGAAGGACCTGAAGCCCGAGAAAGTCGACCACCAGGAACTGGGCGTGCGCTTCAACCCCATCGACAGCGCCACCCTGGACCTCGCGGTGTTCAAGGACAAGCTGCAGGACCGCTATCTGTTCGCCTTCCCGCCGGCCGTGTCGAGCCCCTCCTACATCAACCTGGGTGACTACGACATCAAGGGTGCCGAAGCCACCTGGCAGCAGCGCTGGACCAGCAATTGGAGCAGCTTCGTCGGCTTCACCTGGCTCGATCCGTCCCTCAAGACCCTGCCCTACGCGCCGCAGAAATCGCTGTCGCTGGGCACCACCTACGAGACCGGGCCTTGGCGCCTGTCGGCTGATGCGCAGTACCAGAAAGACATGTACGTGCTGGCCGAGGAACGCACCGCCGGCGCCAGCAACTTCTCCAAAGTCGATAGCTTCACCGTGGTCAACATGCGCGTCGGTTACGCCGTACCCGCACTGGGCAAGGTGGGCGAAGTGTTCGTCGCCGTGGAGAACCTGTTCGACCGTGACTACGCCTACCGTACCAACTACCCGATGCCCGGTACTTCGGCGCAACTGGGTGTGAAGATGGGCTTCTGAGCCCGCCACCGGAAGCTGCCGACAGCAGTCGGCAGCCTTACAAGGAACAAGCACATGAAAGCACCGATCCTTGCGCTGCTGCTGGCCTGCAGCCCGCTGCTGGCCGTGGCCGATACCGCCAGCGAGCAGCAGAGCATTCAGCACCTGATGCGACACAACTTCGAACGCCCGGATGCGCCACTGGACGTTGGCCCGGTTACCATCCAGGGCGAGCATGCGGTAGCCGGCTGGTTGCAAGACCAGCGCGGCGGCCGTGCCTTGTTGCGTAAAGGGCCTCACGGCTGGCGCGTGGTGCTGTGCGCCGGCGATTCACTGCTCGACCCGGCAACCCTGCACAGCGCCGGGCTCAGTGAACAGGACGCGGCCCAACTGAGCCAGGCAGTGCGCCAGGCCGAAAGTGCTCAACCCGCCGAGCGGGTCAGGCAGTTCGCGCTGTTCCAAGGCGTGGTCAAGGTCGACAAGGACGCTGCCCACGGCAATCACTGATGAATAACCCGGGGGTTCTCAGGCCCCCGTCCCTCGGTCAAGGTCGGTGCGCCCGTTGGCCAGCGGCGAAGACGGCTTACCCGATTAACAAGCGCCCAGTTGGAGTGCTGCGCCCGTTCGGGTGTTGGCCTGCCCGTTCGTGGGCAAGTCCAGTGTGTGGCGGTGTATCTCGTTCTCTGCGGTATCCACCAGTTCGAGGATAACCCGGCAGCGCTTCAAGTAACGGTTGCCGGCTTCGGTCAGGGCGATGCGGCGGGTCGTGCGGTTCAACAAGCGAATATGCAGATGCGCCTCCAGGCTGGAGAGCATCCGGGAAACGCTGGCGGTGGTGGTGTCGAGGCGTTCGGCCGCGCCGGTCAGGCTGCCGGCCTGAACCACGCAACTGAACGCGCGCATGGCTTGGAGTATGTCCATCGACGGTCTCTCGCTAAGCATTCAATGAATAGGAAAACGGGCGGCGCAAGGCCGCCCCTGTGCCGCCCTGCCTTAGCCAGGTACCGGCAACCAGCGCCGGAAGCTGCTCTGGCCTTTGGCGCTGAGTGGGCTCCAGGAAAACTCCCAAGGGGGTGACGGCAAGTCTTCGTCCGCCTGGGAGGCTGGCAGCGCCGGCCGTACGCCGGTTTTCCACTCCACGACCCGTTCGCCCATAGGCTGCCAGGCCAGCACCAAGCCACGGGCCTGAGACACATCAGTCGCCACCCACAAGGCGGCCGCGGCCACCATGAAGGCCTCAATGTGCTCCTCAGTCACACGCGCCTGGTAGGGGGAGCTCAGCAACCAGCGGCAAACGCTGATGTAATACGTCCAATCCAGCGCCGGATGGTGCCGGTAGGCCCACGTCATGAAGCGTCGGAACAACTCAAGCCCCTCAGGCGGGTCGAGCTTCAGCAAGCTTGGGCAGACATCGAATAGCGTGTGCCAGTAAGGCAGCAGGCGCGCATCGAGGTTGACGAAACTGCGGGCGTTGCAGGGGTAATCGGGAAACGGCAACAGGAAGTCGCCCGCGCGCGACGGGCGAATGGAGGGCTCCAGCAACGCTGAAGCGGTCAGGGTGCGAGACATCGTGTGCTCCTGGGTACGGCTAGCCATCGGCAGGCCGGCGCCCCGCTTCCAGCGGGTGCGGCCTGGGTCCTTGCGGGTCAGGCGATCGACGTCGGGGAGGCACGGGGGTTGATCGACGGCCAGCAGTGCCGCGGTGAATGCACCAGAACGGCGGGCTGCTGGTCGACCGGCAGCACGGGCAGCACGAAGCCGGCCAGGATCAACGAGGCAGGCAGAGGTGCAGGGCCGCCCTGGGCGCAACAGCAATGCCCCGGGGCGGACGTCTTCGCGCTGAGGTTGCCGTCCTTGTCCGGCATGGCCGGCTGAACGCCGCCCGACGAGCAATAACTGCCCGCCAGCAACTGCGCCAGGCTCAGGTCGCCCAGGGTACTGGCCATGGGCAATGCCAATACCTTGAGCAGCATGGCAAGCAACGCGGCGACCCAGAGGCTATCCCAGGTGCGTGCGCGCAGGCCGCAATGGCGCATGTTCATGCCTCGCCAGGTAGCGCGGGCGTGGAGATTCGACAGGTCATGAGGGCTTACCTCCAACGACGGCCAAACCAACCGGCAGGTGCATGCCTGAGCATGCACCGTAGATCCGGCGTGTTAATGGCAGGCACTGGCCCGCCACGGCGCCTAGGCGCAGGTAGCGTCAGAGAGGTGAAGCGCGAGGGTTGGATGCGGGCCAGCAATAACGCGGCGGGGCATGGCTGCGTATTTCACGCAGGATTGGCCGGCGCTCGCTGCTGGCCAGCAGCCAGCCGACAGCGATGAGAAAGACCAGGGTAAGAAAAGCCGCCGAGCCCATCGGGCAACTGAACGGAATGCTCAAGTCGTTCGCCAGGGCGCCGTCCTGCTTGGCCTTCAGAGGGGCGGTATCGCCACCTAAGCTGCAGAACGCGCCGCCGAATCCATTCAGCGCCAGCCCCACTGCCTGCCCGTGGGCCAGGCCACAGCCAAGTACATTGAACAGGACACAGAAGTACAGTGCCCAGGCAATGAGGGGTCGGTTTGAAGGCAGACGGTTCATGGGCGGCGACTTTAGCATCGAAACCGGCCTCGTAGAAGCTTCACCTGCAGCCTGCCCCGTCTGCGACAAGCCGTCACACCTGGCGCACTTGGCCTCCATTCGCCAGAGCGGGCGCCCCCCAGGGACAGATTGTCGCAGTTGGTCAGACCCACCATGCTCCTTACAGTGGCGCCGCCATCGCAATGGCTCCGTGCAACCCCACGCAGACACCAGCGCAGAGCCGGCCAGGACCCGGGCTCTGCTTCCCGAAACCGGCGCCGTCGCGCGCTACCCCGTGAGGCCCCATCATAATGAGCGTGCTCGATGCGCTAGACCTGGCTCGAATTCAGTTCGCCTTCACCGTTTCCATCCACATCCTGTTCCCCGCCATCACCATCGGCCTTGCCAGTTACCTGGCAGTGCTCGAAGGGCTGTGGCTGCGAACGAACCAGCAGGTCTACCGCGACCTCTACCACTTCTGGTCGAAGATCTTCGCCGTCAACTTCGGCATGGGCGTGGTGTCCGGTCTGGTCATGGCCTACCAGTTCGGCACCAACTGGAGCCGGTTCTCAGATTTCGCCGGTGCCATTACCGGCCCGTTGCTGACCTATGAAGTGCTCACCGCGTTCTTCCTGGAAGCAGGCTTCCTGGGCGTCATGCTGTTTGGCTGGAACCGTGTCGGTCGTGGCCTGCACTTCTTCTCCACGGTGATGGTGGCGCTTGGCACACTGGTCTCGACCTTCTGGATTCTGGCCTCCAACAGCTGGATGCAGACGCCGCAAGGCTATGAAATTGTCGATGGCCGGGTGATTCCAGTGGACTGGCTGGCCGTCATTTTCAACCCCTCCTTCCCCTACCGGCTGATGCACATGGCCACTGCCGCATTCGTGGCCACGGCATTCTTCGTCGGCGCTTCGGCGGCCTGGCACCTGCTACGCGGCCGGGACAACCCGGCCATCCGCAAGATGCTGTCGATGGCCATGTGGATGGCCCTGGTCGTGGCGCCGGTGCAGGCGGTCATCGGCGATTTCCATGGGCTTAACACCCTCAAGCACCAGCCGGTGAAAATCGCGGCGATCGAAGGCCACTGGGAGAACAAGCCGGGTGAACCGACCCCGCTGATCCTGTTCGGCATCCCCGACATGAAAGCCGAAACCACCCGCTTCAAGATCGAGATCCCTGCCCTCGGCAGCCTGATACTGACCCACAGCCTGGACAAGCAGGTACCGGCGATGAAGGAGTTCCCGCCTGAGGACCGGCCCAACTCGACCATCGTCTTCTGGTCGTTCCGGGTCATGGTTGGGCTCGGATTCCTGATGATCTTCGTCGGCCTGTGGAGCCTGTGGCTGCGCAAGCGCGGCACGCTCTACACCTCGCGGCCGTTCCTGTACCTGGCACTGTGGATGGGCCCGTCCGGGTTGGTGGCGATACTTGCCGGCTGGTTCACCACCGAGATAGGCCGTCAGCCATGGGTGGTGTACGGCTTGCAGCGCACCGCCGATGGCGTGTCGAACCATGACGCCACACAGCTCAGCATCACCTTGGTGACATTCGTGGTGGTGTACTTCGCCCTGTTCGGCACCGGCCTCGGCTACATGATGCGCCTCGTGCGCAAAGGACCAAAACCTGGCGAGGGCGACCAACACACCCCAGGCGGCCCAGGCCAGCAACATACACCGGCACGGCCGTTGTCCGCCGCCGACGATTATCAGGCAGAGGTGAACTGACATGGGCATCGACCTTCCACTGATCTGGGCGGTGATCATCATCTTCGGTGTGATGATGTATGTGGTAATGGACGGCTTCGACCTGGGGATCGGCATGCTCTTCCCTTTCGTCAAGGACGCACGTGACCGGGATGTGATGATGAACACCGTCGCCCCGGTATGGGACGGCAACGAAACCTGGCTGATCCTAGGCGGTGCAGCCCTGTTCGGCGCCTTTCCGCTGGCCTACGCGGTGGTGCTGGAGGCGCTTTACCTGCCGCTGATCCTGATGCTGATCGGCCTGATCTTCCGGGGCGTAGCCTTCGAGTTCCGCTTCAAGGCCAAACCCGCCAAGCGTCACCTCTGGGACAAGGCCTTCATCTGGGGCTCGCTGGTCGCGACATTCGCCCAAGGGGTTGCCCTGGGCGCCTTCATCGAAGGCATCAAGGTGGTCGAGCGCAAATACGCTGGAGGTGCACTCGACTGGCTCACTCCGTTCAGCCTGTTCTGCGGGCTGGGCCTGGTGATCGCTTACACCCTGCTCGGTTGCACCTGGCTGGTGATGAAAACCGAAGGACCGCTGCAGCAACGCATGCACGATGTTGCCAGGCCTCTGGCGCTGGTACTGCTGGTGGTGATCGCCGTGGTCAGCCTGTGGACACCGCTGGCCTACCCGCAAATCGCTGCGCGCTGGTTCAGCATGCCCAACCTGCTCTGGTTCATGCCGGTGCCGATCCTGGTGCTGGTGACGTTCTACGGGCTGCTACGTGCCGTGGCGCGCAACGCGCACTACACGCCGTTCTTGCTGACCCTGGCCCTGGTCTTCCTGGGCTACAGCGGCCTTGGCATCAGCCTGTGGCCAAACATCATCCCACCGTCGATCAGCATCTGGGAGGCCGCAGCACCGCCGCAGAGCCAAGGCTTCATGTTGGTAGGCACGCTGTTCATCCTGCCCATCATCCTCGGCTACACGTTCTGGAGCTATTACGTGTTCCGCGGCAAGGTGACACATGAAGACGGCTATCACTAGGAGTACTACCTGATGACACCCAGTGTGAAGCAACCGATATGGCGTCGGCTGGCCTGGCTGGTGCTGATCTGGGCAGGCAGCGTGGCGGCGCTGGGACTGTTCGCTTGGCTGATCCGACTGTTCATGGTGGCCGCCGGCATGCGCAGTCATTGAGCCTTCGGTGCGATGCGTCTGCGACAAAATGGCGCACCGCTGAACTTTTACAGCCCGCAACAGATGCGGCTTAATGCACGCCTCACCCGTCCGGGGGTTTCATGACCGTACGTGCTCGCGCACATTTTTGCCTCCTCGCCTGCCTCGCCATGCTGTTCAACCTGCTGGCGATGCCACTCGACCGTGCCTTGCAAACACCCCGCATCGACAGCCAATCGCTGATTCTCGGCAGCTTCTGCAGCCTGCACGGTGCGCAGAGCCTACCCAAATCGTTGCTGGCCCAGCTCAAAGCCGAACTGCCGCAACTCGGCGATCAGTCCGAGACGAAACACCCGGCAGGTGACTGCTGCTGTGGTCATGCCGGCCATGCCATGTTGGCCAGTGACCATTATCGCCACCTCTTTCCCCGCTACTGGCCGGACGCGCTGCTGCTCGGCGCCAGCCACACGCTGTTGCTGCCGCGCGAGCAGTGGCCAAAGCTCAACCCGCGCGCCTCTCCCCTGGCCTGACCTGTCGTTGCTTGCCCACGGCTGCCCCGTGACCTTCGGTGCGCAGCCCTGCCCGACTGTCTGACCAGGAAACCTTCCATGCCTGCGCTCCGTTGCACCGCACGCGCTGTCCTGCCCGTGCTCGCTTTGTTCAGCCTCAGCCCCCTGTCGCTGGCCGTTGCCGAAACTCTGCCTGCTGAAAACTCCACCCTCACCCTTGGCGCGGTCAACGTGACCAGTACCGAAAGCGGCCCGCTGGCCACCAGCAGCGTGCTCAGTTCGGTGGACATTCTGGGCGGTGACATCCTCGAAAAAATGCCCGTGGCCTACAGCTGGGAGCTGTTCAGCCGCGCGCCAGGGGTGATGCTCACCGAGTTCAACCAGGGCACCACCTCAGGCAAATTGTCGTTCCGCGGCTTCAATGGCGAAGGCGAAGTGAACGCGGTGAAGTTGCTGATCGATGGCATCCCCAGCAACACCAATGACGGCAACATGCCCTTCATCGACTCGGTGTTCCCCATGGACATCGACAGCATCGAGGTGGTGCGCGGCACCAGCGACCCGCGCTATGGCCTGAACAACATCGCCGGCAACGTCAATATCAACACCCGCACCGGCGGCAACTACAACAAGGCGCGCCTGCGCTACGGCAGCTTCAACACCCGCGAGGTGCAACTGGCCAAGGGCATCGAGACCAGCAACTGGACGCAGAACTACTTCTTCGCCCGCCAGCAGGTCGACGGTTACCGCGACCATGCCGACACCGAACGCTACAGCTTCGGCGGCAAGTGGTTCTATACCCCTGACGATGGCAGCTATCGCCTTGGCCTGATCGCCCGCCACTACGAGTCCGAAGCCCAGGAGGCCGGCTACCTGACCGAGGATGACGCCCGCCATCATCCGCGCATGAGCAATGACTACAACGCCACGGACAAAGGTACGCGGCGAATGAACCAGGTCAGCGTGCACTTCGACACCGACCTGGCCGAAACGCTGTCCTGGTCGGCCAAGACCTACCTCAACACCTATGACGACCGTCGCTGGACGCAGTACTGGCGCACCAGTTCACAACAGGAGCGCGACACTTACGAGGATCAGTACGGTGCCATTACCTCGCTGACCTGGCGGCCACAGGTGGACTGGCTGCATGCGTTCGCCCTTGAAGGCGGAAGCGATGTGCAGAAACAGCAGAACCGCAGCGAGCGATACCGCACGCTCAATCGCGTGCGGCAGGCGCAGACCCGTGACCAGGACTTCGACTTCAACACGGTCGGGGCCTATGTGCAGGCTGAAATCGAGCCAGTGGAGTCGCTGAAGATCGTGCCGGCCTATCGCGTCGACAAGCTCAGCGGTGACTTCACCAACAAGATGACCGGGCTGGACTCGGACATGAACGACTACGGGCTGATCAAGCAGCCCAAGCTCAGCATTGTCTATTCGCCGTGGAAGTTCGCCAGCGTTTACGCCAACTGGGGCCGGACCTTCCAGGTCGGCACGGGCGCCGCAGCCTACAAGGTGCCGCCGCGCAACGAGGACCTGGACCCATCGATCAACGAAGGCTGGGAAACCGGCGTCAAGTTCACCCCGGCCAGCTGGATCGATGGCCGCGTGGCTTATTGGCGTCAGGACGCCTCTGGCGAGGTGAGCCGTCGCCTGAACGACCCCAGCGGGGAGTCGGACAACGTTGGTGAAACACGCCGCTGGGGCTATGACCTGCAGGTCAACCTGCACCCGGACGAACGCACTGAGGTGTGGATGTCCTACTCCTGGCAATACTCCAAGATCCTTGAGCCCAGCAGCGCCTTACCAGGCAGCAAAGGCCAGGAAATCGATCACGTGCCCCACCATCTGTGGAACACCGGCATCAGCTATCAGGCTACCCCGAAGCTGCAGCTGACTGCCTGGGCGAACGGGCAGACCAACTACTACCTGGAGCGGGAGAACACCCAAGGCACGTATGGCGGCTACGTGCTGATGAACCTCGGCGCCACCTACAAGCTCAGCGAAACGCTGAGCGTCGACCTGCAACTGAAGAACCTGACCGATCGCTACTACGAATACGTCTGGTACGACCCGGACGGTGCCGATGCATCGCTGCACTCCCCCGGCGACGGTCGCGCCCTGTATGCGGGGCTCACCGTCGACTTCTGAAGCAAGGCACGGCAAGCGACCAGGCCGTCGCTTGCCGTGCTCTCAACGCTTGAGCAGCACGATGAAGAACAGCCCACCCAAGGCTGCAGTGGCAATGCCGATCGGCAGGTCCTCCGGCGCGATCAGCGTGCGCGCAGCCACATCCACCCAAACGATGAACAGCCCGCCGAGCAGCGCGCTGACCGGCATCAACCGCCGGTTTTCCGCCCCCACCAGCGCACGCGCCACGTGCGGCACCATCAGCCCCACGAAGCCTATGGCGCCCGAAAGCGATACCAGCACGCCTGTCAGCAACGACGTGCAGATGAAGACATGAAGACGCAGGCGGCGGCCGCTGAACCCCAGGCTGATCGCGGTCTGCTCTCCGCTCATGAGCGCATTCAGGCCACGCCCCATCACCTGTAGCGCAAGCAACCCAAGCAACACACACACTGCCGGCAAGCCGATAACGCTCCAGCGCGCCGCGCCCAGCCCACCCAACATCCAGAACACCACCGAGGCTGCAGCATGCTGGTCAGCGGTGTACAGCAACAGGTTGACCAAGGCCATCAGGACGAATGACACCGCGACCCCCGCCAAAAGCAGGCGGTCACTCTCCATGCGCCCTCCACGCCTGGCCACGGCGATAACCAACAGCATGCTCGCCGCTGCCCCCACAAAAGCTGCCAGGGGCAGGCTGAACACGCCGATGAATTCGCCGAGGTACAGCATGACCAGCACCGCGCCCAGCGCGGCGCCAGAGCTCACGCCCAGCAGGTGCGGGTCGGCCAGCGGATTGCGCGTGACGGCCTGCAGGGCGGTACCCACCAATGCCAGCCCCGCGCCGACCACTACCCCTAACAACACACGCGGTGCGCGGATCATCCAGACGATCTGCGCCTGGCTGTTGCTCCACGCTCCCGGCAGATCGACGCCCAACTGCTGGGCAACGATCCCGAACACATGGCCCAGCGGGACCGAGGCCGGGCCGAATGCCAAAGCGATCACTGAAGAAAACACCAACAGTGCAACCAGGATCACGATCAGCCAGCGATAACTCCCCGGGCTGCGCCCCCAGGTCATGGTGCTGCCTCCTTGAACAACGCCGGATGCAACGCCCGCGCGATCTTCGCGACGGCCTCGGCGTTTTCCACCGAAGGGGTGACTTGCAGGTACGTCAAGGGGACAAAGCGCTGCTCGCGTATGGCCCGCACATCCTTCAACGCAGGTTGGCGCAACAGGAAGTCGCGCTTCTGCTGCCAGGTGCTAGGGCCGTAATCGACGATCAAAATCACTTCAGGGTCGCGCTCCACCACGCTCTCCCAGTTCACCTGCGTCCAGCTGGCCGCCACGTCCTGCATCACATTCACGCCACCGGCAGCATCGACCAAGGCCTGGGGCATGCCCAGGCGCCCCGACGTGGTCGGCCGGTCTTCACCGCTGTCGTAAAGGAATACCCGTGGCCGATGCTGCGCCTGAGCTACCCGCCTGCGCACCTCGGCAACCTGCTGGCGCATCTGCGCCGTGAGGGCTTCGGCTTGCGGCTCGACACTGAAGATGCGGCCCAGATTGCCCAGGTCGCGGTAGACATCATCGAAGCTGGCGCGTCGCTGGGGCATGATCCAGGAGCACGACTCGCTCAGTTCATAGACCGGGATCTCAAACGCTGCCAGCGTTGCGGGCGTGACCGGCCCCCCCACGTGCATGCCGTAGTTCCAGCCAGCGAAGAACAAGTCGGCGTCCACCGCCAGCAAGGTTTCGATGGAGGGGTAACGACTGGCCAGTTGCGGCACGCCCTCCAGCGCGTCATCGATCCATGGGTCGCGGTGTTTGTGGCGGGTAAAGCCGGTGTAACCGACGATGCGCTCGCGCAGGCCCAGGTGCAACAGCATGGCGGTCATGTTCACATCGTGCACCACAACCCGCTGCGGCGCTTTGCTGAAACTCACCGAACGCTCACAACTGCGGATGTTCAATGGGTATTCACTGGCCGCGATGGGCAATGCCATCAGCAGCGACAACAGGCCGATCAAGGCGTGAATGTTCATGGCCGGGTTATCCAGGTAATGCGTGGGTAAGGATGCAGCGGGTGCGTGTCGATCAGCGCTTGCAGGCCGAAGACCTGCCTCAGCAGCTCGACGGTCAACACCTGCTGCGGCGCGCCGCTGGCAATGATTCGCCCGCCGTCGATGACGTACAAGCGGTCGCAAAACGCCGCTGCCAGGTTGAGGTCGTGAAAACTGGCCAGGGTGCTCAGGCCCAGCCCTCGCAAATGCTGCAGCAACCCGAGTTGATAGCGGGGGTCGAGATGGTTGGTCGGTTCATCGAGAATGAGCATTTCAGGGCGCTGTACCAGCGCACGGGCCAGCAGCACTCGCTGCTTTTCACCTCCCGACAACGTGGCGAAGGTCCGTTCGCGGTAGCCGCTCAGCCCTACCCGTTCGAGCACCTCAGCGACCAGTTGCAGATCGTCGGCTGTGTCCCCTTCAAACAGCGATTTGTGCGGCGAGCGGCCCATGGCGACCACTTCGCCGACACTCAACCCGAACTCCTCTGGAAACTCCTGCAGAACCACGGCAATGCGTTGGGCGCACCAGCGCGGGTTGCGCTGCCACAACTCGACGCCGTTCAAGCTGACCTGGCCTGCGGTGGGCTGCGTAGCCCGGTAGGCGCAGCGCAGCAAGCTGGTCTTGCCGCTGCCGTTGGGGCCAATCAGCCCAACGAACTCTCCCTTGCCGACACACAGATCCACGGCGTGCAGCAACGGACGTTGCCTGCCGCCTCGCTCAGGCACAGACCAATGCAGGCCGTCGATTTTCAGATGCATCATTGAACCCACTCCAGCAAGCACCGGCCCGAAGGCCGGTGGCGGACCCGTCAGAAGCTGTAGTCAGCCGTCACGAAGAACGAACGCGGCTCGCCCAGGTACCACTGCAGGCCGTTGTTGTCAGTGGTGGTGGCGTACTGGCGGTCGAACAGATTGTTCAATTGCAGGCCCAGCGTGAGATCAGGTTGGACATGCCAGTCGACGTTGGCATCGACCACGGTGTAGCTCGGCACCTGCACGGTGTTGGCGTTATCGCCATAGCGGCTGTCGACATAACGCGCCCCTGCCCCGGCGCTGAAGCGCTGACCGAAGTCCTTGCTCAACCACAGGTTGGCCGAACGCCGCGGTACGTTGACGGGCCGGTTGCCACTGTAGTCGTTGCTGCCGCTGGCAAACTCGTCGTACTCGGCACGCACCCAGGCGGCGTTGGCTGAAAGCTGCATATCGTAGGGCAGGCGTAGCGCCAGCGTGGCTTCGATGCCGTCCGAAGACTGCTGGCCGATCTGTTGTTGCACCGTCGGGTTGAGCGGATCGGTGCTGAGCAGCTTCTTCTTGACGATGTGGTAGGCCGCCAGGGTCCACTCGCCACGGCCCTCAGGCAGCATCTGCTTGATGCCCACCTCGGTCTGTTTGGCGGTGCTCAGGTCCCAGCTTTGTTGCGCGGCGCTGAGCGTCAGCAGGTTGCTGACGCCCTCGGTGCTGGTGGCGTACTGGCCGTAGACCGAGAGGTCCTGGCTAAGCGCGAACACCAGGCCCGCTCGCCAGTTGTCGCCACTCAGGCTGCGATCCGACCGGGTATCGGTATCCAGATCTTCACGGTCCAGGTGCACCTGGTCACGCCGCACCCCGGTAATCAACGACAACCGCTCGGTAAGCTGCGTGCGGTTTTCGGCGAACAACGAGAACTGCTTGGCCTGGTTGGCTTCGCGCGAGCGGTAGGGGTCAGTGCTGATGTAGTCGCCGCCACCCGAACCGGACAGCGGCACGGTATCGGTGTGGGTGTTGCCGAAGTCATGCTTGCGCACGAACCGGATCGAGTTGTAGTCGGCGCCGACCACCGTCTGGCTGTCCAGGCCGAACAGCGAATGCTGCAAGGTAAACGACTGGCGATCGCCGATCTGCTCCTGGACCTGCTTGATGCTGATGAAGTTGCTGCGCTGCACCTGACCACCCGGCAGCCAGGTATAGCTCTCGGCGTTGCGCCAGCGGCGTTGAGCCTTGAGGAAGTACAACTGGTTGCTGGCGGTGAGGTTGTCGCTGATCACCCAGTCAGTGACCAGCCGCGTGGACTGGTCGTTGTAGTGGACCTCGGCGTTATCGACGTTGTAATTGTGGTCGCGTATCGACTCCTGGTAATGCCCGTTGACCAGCGGTGTACCGAAGTACTGCTGTGGGTCCTGATCACCGTAATCGTGGCTGAGGGTGACGCTGAGGTCGTCATTCGGTTGCCAGTGCAACGCGCCGCTGACGGCGATGCTTTCTGATTCACCGCGGTCGACCCAGCCGTTACTGGCAAGCTTGTTGAGGTTCAGTCGGTAGCTCAGCGTATCGGTCAGCGAGCCGCCGCTGTCCAGCGCCACCTGCCGGCGATCATTGGAGCCGTAGCCCAGGCGTACATGGTTGCGCACTTCCCCCTCGAAGGGCTTTTTCGGCACCACGTTGATGACCGCGCCCGTGGCACCCTCACCATAGAGCACCGATGCCGGGCCGCGCAGCACATCGATGCGCTCGACCGACCAGGTGTCCACAGGAAAGGTGACGGTGCCGGCGCCCACGTACAGCCGGGTGCCGTCGTACAGCTGCATGGTGGAACTGTGCCCGGTAAACCCTCGGGCCGAGAGCGCCGTGCCGCCGTTGCCGGGGGTACCGATGAAGGTGATGCCGGGCGAGCGCGTCACTGCATCCTGGACGGTGTTGTTGTTGCGGGCTTGAATCTGCTCGGCGCTGATACTGGTGACGCTCGCAGGCGTTTCCAGGGGTGTGAGGTTCAGGCGCGAACCACTGGTGCTGGGGGTATGCAGATCCGGTGGGGTGTCCTGCCCGAGGGTGCCTGTAATGGCGGTAGCCGGTAACGCCAGTGCCTGGTCAGCTTCGGCGCCGTACGCCGGGACGGTGATGAAAACACAAGGCACCAGGCTTGCACGCATCAACGTGCCTGGCAGAGAACTGAAAAGCGAGAAACGGGACATGTCTTTCCACTTGCAGCAGGAATGAAAGAATCCCGGAGGGAACAACGCATGGGGAACGCGCAGGCGCGCACGCCCACGGAAACCGGCCTGCGCCCGCCCACCGCGGGTTTGCCAAACTGTGCTTCAGGCCGGTCTCCGGGCTCGCGAGGGTCATGAAGCATTCACCTTCCCATGCCGAGGCACAGTGGTGTGTCGAATACTTCGCTCGCATACCGTTGCGGGGGCAGCGCCGGACTGATCATCGCGAGGATGACGAACCGGCTTCCCGTTTCACCCCATGCACGGCGGCAGGGGGCACCTGAAACAGGCGCGCAGATGACCATCAAAACCGGTTCAGGTCAACTGCCACCTTGAAGTAATGGCTTTGTCAGGATATGAACCGTTGAGTTTGCACGCGCCGGGCACTTGCACAATCAGGCCGGTTCGAGTGGCTTGTCTGTAACGTGGCGCACCTGAAACAAGGGGATTCACCGGCTTAGTGCCCAAACCCTCGGGCATCATTTGCCTAGCTACAGCGCTACCTTCTCCAATCAAGCGACCAAGGCCGGAAGCTTGCGCGCCAGCAGTTCAGCAGCTGCGGGCCCTAGCCGGGACGGTCCCAGCTTGCGGCGCTGTACCCACTTGCACGCCACGATTTCGTTCTGCGGCACCGGCCGGTCTCGTTCATCGATCTGCAAGGTAAAGATGTGATGGACAATGCGACCGGCACGGACAGTACACAGCTGTACCAGGCGCTGCCGGCGAATACCCGTTTCTTCCTGCAGTTCACGAACGGCAGCACTGAGGGGACACTCATGCGGCTTGACGCTGCCACCTGGGAAATTCCACCCACGCGATTTACGGCGCACCAACAGCAGTCGGCCACTGCGAAAGCAGAGCACTGTTGCACGCGTCCGGAGCTTGCCAGGTGTCGACATCCTCACTCCCTTTTCCATTCTTGACTGACGGTGGACCGCCTGAAGATCCGGCAAGTTCAAGCCATCCACATTCGCGCTATTGCCTTGGTAACGCCGCCTGCCGCTTGCTCTGAACTTTGCTGCCTCTGCCGGCTTCAGTTGCTTAGTCACTCCACATTGGGGCTCGTGCCTCGCAGAGTCCGACGAACACAGCAAACGCCAAGCGATTGCTGGCCTTTGACCGAAGGGGTTCGAACCATGATCGATCAAGCGACAGGCATGAAACCAGGCGAACGCTACTGCGTGGAGAACGTCGAGCGCGCTCATCAGTTCCCTGGGTTTTTTCAGGACGGTAAGTATTACCTAGGCCCCGAGCTGCTCACGGCAGTAGGCTGGCTCGAAGGGACGAAATTCCTCTATGACAGCCTGGATGCGCAGGGTGAACCCGTTTTCCCAGACCGGGTGGCGGGCACCATCGAGGGCATGAAGCTGGTGCTGATCGACGGCACGGCCCTGCAGCTCTCGAAGATACCCGCCAGCGCCACCCTCGCACCGACCGCGGACAACCTCGAGCAGGCCCCAGAACCTGCCCAGCCTGCAGCCCCTACCCCGTCAAAGGGCCCGTTGCGCGGCAAGGTCGTGGTCATCACCGGCGCTTCCAGTGGGATAGGCAGGGCCGCGGCGCATGCATTCGCTTGCACCGGCGCGCGGTTGGTGCTCGCTGCACGCGATGAGCAAGCCTTGTTCGATGTGCTGGATGAGTGCACCGACTGTGGCACAGACGCCGTGGCGATCGTCACCGACGTTACCCGCAGCGACCAGGTGCAGGCGCTGGCCACACAGGCTGCCGAATTTGGCCACGGACGGATCGATATCTGGGTCAATAACGCCGGCGTTGGCGCGGTGGGCAACTTTGAGCAAACACCGCTGCAAGCACACGAACAGGTCATTCAGACCGACCTGATCGGTTACCTGCGTGGCGCCTACGTGGCCCTGCCCTATTTCAAGGCCCAACGCAGCGGCATTCTGATCAACACCCTGTCACTGGGAAGCTGGATCGCCCAACCCTACGCGGCGGCCTATTCGGCGAGCAAGTTCGGCCTGCGCGGGCTGACCGAGGCGCTGCGCGGCGAATTGACCGAGTTCCCGGACATCCACGTCTGCGACATTTATCCAGCGGTCATGGACACCCCGGGCTTCAGGGATGGCGGCAATTACACCGGCCATGCGCTCACACCGCCCGGGCCGATCTACGACCCGCAGCAGGTAGCCAAGGCCATGGTGGCCAGCGCTATTTCCCCTCGCGCCCACACCACCGTTGGCACTGCCGCCCGCCTTGCCCACCTGGCGAGCTACCTCGTGCCGCGCCTGGCGCTGGTCACAGGGTGGCTGACACGCAGGGCGTTGAACCGCAGCCCCAGTGCACAGATCACCTCCGGCAACCTGTTCGAGCCAACCAATGACCGGCGCAGCGTGGAGGGCGGCTGGAAATCCAGCAACGGCAACATGACCCTGTGGGTGGTTGCGGCAGCCGTCGGTGTCATCGCCGGGCTCGCCGCCACCCGCTCGCCACGCAGGCGCCGCTAAGCACGCCGCTGAGCATCGAGCAGGAACTTTGCTCGCCATGGCGGGCCCCTATTGAAGGTTTATTGGTAAAGGAGATGAATGATGAATGCACAACTGAGCGGTAAGCGTGTGGCCTTTCTGGTCACTGACGGCTTCGAGCAGGTGGAACTGACCGGCCCCCGTGAGGCTTTGGAAAAGAGCGGCGCGGTGGTCGACATCCTGGGTGAAAAAGTCGGTACGGTCCGAGGCTGGAACCATGACAAGCCCGCCGACGAATTCACCGTGGATACGACTTTCGACAATGCCCAGGTCGATCTTTACGATGCCCTGGTGCTGCCCGGCGGCGTTCAGAACTCCGACACCATTCGCTTGATCCCTGGCGCGCAACAGCTGGTCAAAAGCCATGACGCTGCCGGCAGACCCCTGGCGGTCATCTGCCACGGTGGCTGGTTGCTGATATCGAGCGGGTTGGTCAACGGCAAGCGGATGACCAGCTACAAGACCTTGCAGGATGATATCCGCAACGCCGGCGGCACGTGGGTAGATGAGCAGGTGGTGGTCGATGGCAACCTGATCAGCAGCCGCCAGCCGGACGATATTCCTGCCTTCAATGAGCAATTGATCAAAGCATTGGCAGGCTGATGGCCTTGGTTGAACGATTTGGGTTCGGCGCGATGGAAGACTGGATCGGTTTGTTGGAATGGCCTGCCATGGCCGTCACGGTGGTGGCGGCCTGGTGTATCGGCTCGCGCCGCCCCGGGCGGCGTAAAGTGGGATTCTGCTGTTTCATCGCCAGCAACCTGCTGTGGTCGATCTGGGGCTTGCATGCCCAGGCGTGGGCTTTGATCGTATTGCAGGTCGTGCTCTGCCTCATGAACCTCAGAGGCTGGTGGAAGAACAAGGTAGCGTCACACAGATCGCAAGGGGCCCATTCGCCGCCGGCTTGATCAGCGGTTATACCGGGGGCATCGCCTCACGGGTTCGTTCCATAGCCCAGCGCATCGGGCGTGCTCCCGGGAGAACCCTCATAGCCCAGCCCGCACCGTTGATCAGCGGCGCCGTGGCATGGCCCACATCGGTAACAGACCCGCCCGCAGATCGCACAATGGTTCGATAATCGCACACCATCCGCTTACCCCCTCTCTACTTGTGCCCGATCTTGCGGCACGCTTAGCACATGCAGCAAACATGTCCCAAGCGCTGACTGGCCCCCTCTTCAAAGGGCGCGCCAGGCAGGCCCACAACCCATACTCCAGGAACAACCAGGAGCTCGCTTTGATCAATAAAACATATGAGTCCATCGCCAGCGCGGTGGAAGGCATCACAGACGGGTCGACCATCATGGTCGGTGGTTTTGGCACTGCCGGCATGCCGTCCGAGCTGATCGATGCGCTGATCGATACCGGTACTCGCGACCTGACCATCATCAGCAACAACGCCGGCAATGGCGAGATTGGCCTGGCCGCCCTGCTCAAGGCCGGCAGCGTGCGCAAGGTGGTCTGCTCCTTCCCACGCCAGTCCGACTCCTACGTCTTCGACGAACTGTATCGGGCCGGCAAGATCGAGCTGGAAGTGGTGCCGCAAGGCAACCTGGCCGAACGTATCCGTGCAGCAGGCTCGGGCATCGGTGCATTCTTCTCGCCGACCGGCTACGGCACGCTGCTGTCCGAAGGCAAGGAAACCCGCGAGATCGATGGTCGCCAGTACGTGCTGGAAATGCCGTTGCACGCCGACTTCGCGCTGATCAAGGCGTACAAGGGTGACCGTTGGGGCAACCTGATCTACCGCAAGGCGGCGCGTAACTTCGGCCCGATCATGGCCATGGCGGCCAAGACCGCCATCGCTCAGGTCGACCAGATCGTCGAACTCGGTGAACTGGACCCGGAACACATCATCACCCCGGGCATCTTCGTGCAGCGCGTGGTCGCCGTTACCGGCGCTGCTGCTTCTTCGATCGCCAACGCTGTCTGAGGCCTGCCATGACCATTACCACAAAACTTTCCCGCACCCAGATGGCCCAGCGCGTGGCCGCAGACATCCAGGAAGGCGCGTATGTGAATCTGGGCATCGGCGCGCCAACGCTGGTGGCCAATTACCTGGGCGACAAGGAAGTGTTTCTGCACAGCGAAAACGGCTTGCTGGGCATGGGCCCGAGCCCCGCGCCGGGCGAGGAAGACGATGACCTGATCAACGCCGGCAAGCAGCACGTGACCCTGCTCACCGGGGGGGCGTTCTTCCACCACGCCGACTCCTTCTCGATGATGCGTGGCGGCCACCTGGACATCGCCGTTCTGGGCGCCTTCCAGGTGTCGGTCAAAGGTGACCTGGCCAACTGGCACACCGGCGCTGAGGGTTCGATCCCGGCCGTAGGCGGCGCGATGGACCTGGCCACCGGCGCGCGCCAGGTGTTCGTGATGATGGACCACCTGACCAAGACGGGCGAAAGCAAGATCGTGCCTGAGTGCACGTACCCGCTGACCGGTATCGGCTGCGTCAGCCGCATCTACACCGACCTGGCCGTGCTGGAAGTGACGTCCGACGGCCTGAAAGTGGTAGAGATCTGCGCTGACATCGACTTCGACGAGTTGCAGAAGCTCAGTGGCGTGCCGCTGATCAAGTAAGCTGCTGCCTGTATCTGCCTGGCGGCGAAGGGGCCGAGAACCCCATTGCCGCCGTGGCGCCGTCGTACTGCGATATACCAGCCCGCCTTTTCAGCCTTCTGCGCCCGCTTGCCGGGCGCGCCTCTTGTCACGCTTGGTGACGCCTGTAACGCCCATTGCCAGCTTTTGTCACAACTGCTCGGAAATCTCGATCAGGTTGAGATCCGGGTCGCGCACGTACACGGAACGGATAGGCCCGCTCGCACCGGTTCGCTGAATCGGCCCCTCGATGATCGGCCAACGCTGACGTTCCAGCTGCGCGATGACCGCTTCCAGGCTGACACTGGCGATGAAGCACAGGTCCAATGCGCCCGGAACAGGCAGATGAGCTTTGGGCTCGAACTCATGCCCCCGCACATGTACATTGATCTTCTGATTGCCGTAGCAGAACGCCAAGCGTCCTTGGCCGAAGGTTTCCAGGCGCATGCCGAGCACGCGGCCATAGAAGTCTTTGCATGCATCGACATCGACGGTGGTCAGTACCAGGTGGTCCAGATGGTCAATCACGTCGCGATCTCCGGTTCTGTTGGGGGCTTGGTGACGCGCAAAACGTTCCCTGGCAACTTTTGAAGGGCCCGCCTCTGCTTAAATTGCTTTCGGAATGAACGTTTTACCCACTTGACCACTCCATGTAACGCATCATCATTGCCAGCCGCGACAAAAACGCAGTGAAGGATCCTGCGCGTGTTCCATGGAGAGGAAGATCATGAGTGTCACCCTGAAATGCCTCAAGTGCGGTGGGCAAGATTTGGTAAAGCCCGGCAGGCTCCACAGAAAATCGATTGTCACCTGCCGGGAGTGTAATGCCATCGCTCAGTACGGGGACCTGGTGGAAGCAGCGGGTCGGCGATTGCTGGCCGAGCTTCAGCAGCAGTTGGCCGGCTTGAAGGCAGGCTGAGCAGCCTGCACGCGCGCAACCCGCCGACCACGCTTACTCGCCTGGATGTACTTCGACTTGGGTTATCTCAAGCGATTTGGCCTGCTGCAGAATCTCCGTCGGGGAGGCATCTGCAGCTGGCATCACCAGGCTGTTTTCGCCATCCCCGTAATGCAACACAATCAAATGCAACGCGGCTTCATGAAGCGAAAGCCCGTGCTGCTTGAGCTCGAAACGGTGATCACGCGGTTCGCCCTTGAACAGGTACGTCAGGTTGTACGTGTGCATGCTGACCTCTCTAGTGCTGGATAGGTAAATATCCTGACCAGCGGGTCAGCATATGGTTCGACTCATGTCGACCATCATCCCTCGGTTGTCAGAGCTGAAAGCGCTTCATCATCCCGTTCAAGCCGATCGACAAGCTGGCCAGCTCCTGGCTCGCCGTGCTGATCTGGTCCGCGCCCTCAGAGGTCTGCACGGCAAGTTCCCGAATATTCAACAGGTTACGATCGACTTCTCGAGCCACTTGTGCCTGTTCTTCAGTGGCACTGGCCACCACCATATTGCGCTCATGGATGGTGGTCGCGCCATCGGTGATCTCATCCAGTGCCTGCCCGGCCAACTCAGCCACCTGCAGGGTATGCCCCACCTGCTGGCTGTTGCTGTGCATCGACTCCACCACGCGCGCCGTGCCGCTGCGAATGGCGTTGATCATTTCCTCGATCTCCAGTGTCGAGGTCTGGGTACGCGCTGCCAGCGCGCGGACTTCATCTGCCACCACGGCAAAGCCGCGCCCCGCTTCACCCGCCCTCGCCGCCTCGATCGCGGCGTTGAGCGCCAGCAAGTTGGTCTGCCCGGCAATGGCGCCGATCACATCGAGTACCTTGCCCACTTCCTGCGACTGCACCGCCAGCGCTTCGATCTGCCGCGACGCCTCATGTACATCCTGGCTCATCTTGCCGATCGAACTGATCGCCTCGCCCACCCGCTGACGACCGCGCCGCGCCGCGTCTTCGGACTGACGGGAGATTTCAGAGGTGCTCACGGTATTACGCGCCACCTCTTCCACCGCCACGCTCATCTGCGTCACGGCAGTCGCCGCTTGCTGGATCTCGTCGTTCTGCCGGTTGAGGTCGCGGGAGGTTTGCTGGGTAATTGCCGACATCTGTTCACTGGCCGCAGCCAGCTGATGGGAGGAATCGCCGATCAGCCGCAGGGCGTCCTTCAGGCTGGCCTGCATCGCCGCCAGGGCATGCATCAACTGGGTCGCCTCGTCGCGGCCAGTGGCATGCACGGTGTGGGAGAGGTCGCCCTGGGCAATGTTCTGTGCCACGTCGATGGCTTCACGCAGCGGGCTGACGATACTGCGGGTCAGCAACCAGGCAAGGCCAATGGTCAGCACCAGCACCAGGCCAAGCACACCGAAGGTCAGGTACAGGGCACTCTGGTACTCAGCGCGGGCGTGGGCGGTGTGCTGTTCGGCGGTGTCGCTGCTGAACTTGACCAGGTTGTCGTAAAGCTCACCGATACGGTTGGAAATGTCCTGCATGGCGCCACTGAGCATCGCCTGCATCTGGGCTACCTGGTTTTGCTCGGACAACGCCTTGTACTGGTCGAGCAGCACACGGTATTCGTCGATCAGGTGCTGCATCTCGGTAAAGGCCGGTTTGCCCGCCGCTGGCAATACTGCACCGTAGCCCTCTACACCCTTGTCGAGCAGGCCTTTGAGCACCTCCAGGCGCGCCAGGGTCGGTGCCAGCTGGGCGGGCTCACGGGCGATGGCCATGCGCATGGTGATGATGCGCAGGCCCAGCATGTGGCTGCGCACTTCGCCCAGGTAGCGGGTGCCGACGTTGGTCACCTGCTCGGTATACACCACCGCTTCGTGCATGCTGGAGATCTTGTTGATGGAAAACAGCCCGAGCACTGCGACCAGTGCAGCGATCAGGCTGAAACTCAGGTAAGAGCGAGTAGCGATGTTGATATGGCGCAGGCGCATGGGGACGTATCCGGATGGCAGTGGGATGTACTACCCATTACGTTCGGCATGTTAATCAGAAGGTTGAGTGCATGAAGGGCGTTAGCGCCCGATAATCGAACATTATCGGTTTGGCGTTCGTGAGCATCGAGCGCAGCCCGTGCTGCGCTCGATGCAATACTCATTTGAAAACAACAGGATACGCCACTATCCTAATATGTTTTCTCAGAAATGCGCTTTGACCAGTACACTCACCGCATTCTGATCCGTCGGGAACCCGTGGCTGTCCTCAATCCCATACTTGTCCGACCAGTAATCCCATTCGAGCCCCGCATACAACCGCTTCGGCGTGTGCCCGAGGGCCTTGCCGACGTCGTATTTGACCTGCGGATTGAAGTGGAAGCTTTTGGCCACGTAATCCGACGTACCCTTGCTGCCCACGTCATTCACATACCACTCCAGGTAACCATCGAACAGAATGTCCGACCGCCCCAGCGGTAGGGTCATCGCCCAGGTCGGGTTGATCTGCCATTGCCCTGACGCCTTGCCGGTAATCCCGTCGGGCTTGCGGTAATAGGTATTGAGCGAAAAGCGATCGAACCCCGGGATAGTCAAGTCCACGGCAGGCCCCAGCAGGTACTTGCGATTACGCCCCTCGCCACGCTCGTAGGTGGCGGCGATCAGTACATCCTTGACGATGCCAAAGCGCAGGTTCTGTCCGCTGACCTTACCCAGCGATAACCGCGGAGAGAATTCACCGTAGTAGGTATGGCCGTCATTGCCCGACAACCCGTTGGACCATTTGTTGTCGACGAACAGAAACACATCCCCCCAGCTCCAACCGCTGGCGTGTTCGAAGGTGACGGTCTGCTGGATGTCGTTGCCGGTGCCGTCGACTTTGTAATTGTGGCCGTAGAGGTAGCTCAGGCTATTGTCGTACCACATCAGCGGGCCGGCCTGGGCGCCGGAACTGGCCAGGGCACAGAGGGGCAGGAAGCAGTAGCTAAGGCAGGCAAGAGGGGTGAGTTTCATGGGCATCCCTTGGGTCGAGGTCGGTGAGGTTCACCAGCAAGGGATTCAGCGGACGGACCTCTCCTCTGGCCACGTTGCAAACCGTGGCGCCACCCTTGCCGGGTGTGCGGCGTGCTGCCGCCAGAGCAATGTCCCATGCCATGTCTGGCACTGACCGCTTCTACTCGACTGTGCCATAGCAGGGCGCGTGCCAACTGATCGAATACAGTCTAGTTCGGTGATTGTGGCCAATTTCGTGGATTACTGAGTACCAGGCCACCCAAGGATTGCGCACTCTAATGGCGCCCGGCAGTCCTGCCCTGCACCTTCCCGGATCACTGTCCTGCCCTCGCAACACCTACCTGCACCTGAACAGCCCGTTTTTGGCGGTCGCCGCACATTGGCACGCTTCTGGCTTGAGCTGCCTTCGAGTAGAAGCGGTCAGTGCCAGACATGGCATGGGGCATTGCTCTTGCGCCTTGGATAGGGCGTACATCCGAGCGGATGATTTGCACGAGGCCTGCCGGCCCTGGGCAAGTAGAGAAGTGTCAGCCGTGGCTGCTGCATGCTGTGCACCCCTCCTCTTGCTGCGTTCTCTCTCCGCTCGGTCCTCGCTGGCGTGTTCCCGAACACCTGGCGCATTTCGAATCGAGGTGGAGAACAATCATGAAAAACCGCTTTGCTTTGACTTACCCGCTTCGCTCGCTGCTTGGCGCAGCAGTGTTCAGCAGCGCCTCCCTGGCCATGGCCAACGACAAAGTCGTGTTGCTCACCTCTTGGTACGCCCAGGCTGAACAGGGCGGCTTTTACCAGGCCGTGGCCGATGGCTTGTACGAAAAAGAAGGCCTGGATGTGTCCATCCGCATGGGCGGCCCACAGGTCAACGGCATGCAGTTGCTGGTCAGCAAGCAAGCCGACTTCATCGTCAACTACGACCTGCAGATCCTCAAGAGCGTGGAGCAAGGGCTGCCGGTGGTCGCGGTGGCTGCACCGTTCCAGGGTGACCCGCAGGGCTTGATGACGCACGCCGATGTCAACGGCCTGGACGGCCTGAAAAACAAGCAGGTGCTGGTCTCTACGTCCGGCCAGCAAACCTGGTGGCCCTGGCTCAAGGGCAAGTACCAGCTCGAGGACAACCAGGCACGGCCCTACACCTTCAACCTGCAGCCCTTCCTCGCCGGCGCCGACACCACCCAGCAGGCCTACGCCAGCTCGGAACTGTTCCAGGCCATCAAGGCCGGCCAGAAACCCAACTTCTTCCTGTTCGCCGATGCCGGTTACCCGCCCTACGGCTCCACCGTGGTCACCCGCCAGGACGTCATCGACCAGCATCCCGAGCGGGTCGCCGGTTTTGTCCGCGCCTCGCTCGAAGGCTGGAAACGCTACCTGGCCAACCCCGCGGCGGGCAATGCGCTGATCAAGCGCGACAACCCCAACATGAGCGATGAACTACTGGCCTGGGGCGTCTCGACGCTCAAGCAATATCAGCTGGTCACCGGGGGCGATGCGGCCAGCCACGGCATCGGCACGATGAATGACGCCCGCTGGCAAGCCACCCGCGACTTCATGGTCCAGGCCGGCCTGCTCGGCGCCGCGGCCCCTTGGCAGAAAGCCTACACCACTCGCTTCGTGCAAGGCCTGAATGTGCAGCCCGACACCGTCCAGGCGGCCAGCCGCTGAGCCTTGTAACAACAACCGATACCGTGAGGAAACTGGATCATGCTGGTCACCAAACAACCTGTATTGCGACGCTTCTGGTACGCCCTGCTGCCCATGACGGCGCTGGACGACGGGCCAAAACCCTTCACTTTGCTCGGTGAAGCCCTCGTCCTCTGGAAGCGGCCCGACGGCACCCCGGTAGCGATGCGCGACCGTTGCTGCCACCGCACCGCCAAACTATCCAAGGGCTTTGTCAGCGAAGACGGCAATATCGCCTGCGGCTACCACGGCTGGGAGTATGACTGCAGCGGCGCCTGCGTGAAGATCCCGCAGAACCCCACGGGGGCGATACCACCGGGCGCAGCCGTCAAGGCCTACCATTGCCAGGAAAAGTATGGCTATGCCTGGGTCGCGCTGGACGATCCGCTGCAGCCGATCCCCGACTTCCCCGAAGACGGCGCCCCCGGTTACCGGCGTATCTTCCAGTTCTATGAAGAGTGGAAAACCAGCCCACTGCGGGTAATGGAGAACTCGTTCGACAATTCGCATTTTTCCTTCGTGCACAAGGCCAACTTCGGCCTGTTCGACCAGCCCCAACCGGCCAGCTATGACTTTCGCGAAACCGACTACGGCTTTGAAGCCGAGACCCGCGTGCCCATCCGCAACCCTGAAGAAAGCTTCGCCATTACCGGCACCCGTGCGCCGATCACCGAGCGCCACCTGGTCAACCGCTACTACCTGCCGTTCTCCCGCCGCTTTGGCTGCATGTACCCGGACAGCGGCATCCACCACATCATCTACAACTGCGCCACACCGATCGATGACGGCCGGCTGATGCTGGTGCAGTGGCTCTATCGCAATGACAGCGAGACCGACTGCCCGACCCAGGCGCTGATCGACTGGGACGCGGCGATCACCGCCGAAGACCGTGACATCCTTGAGGCCACCGACCCGGACGCCTGCGTCGATACCCGGCGGCGTGTGGAGCTGCACATGCCCTCGGACAAGCCAGGCCTGGTGATCCGCCGGCAACTGCTGGGCCTGCTCGAAGCCCACGGCGAAAGCGAAGTGTTCGCCAGCCACTGACCGCCTGTTCGGCGCCCCGGTGTGCCGGGGCATATGCAACCGCTCATGACCTTATGGGAGAGCGCCATGTTGATGCAGACCCTATCCGAAACCCGCGCCCAGCTGCAGGCGCCACCCAACGCCGACGCCTTGGGTGGCGATACGCCGCTGTTCGCCAACCAGGTCGAGAAGACCTACAGCAACGGCACCGTCGCCCTGCACCGCGTCAAGCTGGCAATCCAGCGCGGCGAGTTCGTGTCGTTGCTGGGCCCGTCAGGCTGCGGCAAAAGCACCTTGTTGAAAATGTTCGCCGGCCTTGAACAACCCTCGGCAGGCCACGTGCGCTGGTGGGGCAAGGATGCCCCAGCCAGCGAGCCACTGGGCACCGGTGCGGGGCGCAGCCTGGCGATGGTGTTCCAGGAGGCGACCTTGATGCCCTGGGCCAAGGTGCAGGACAACGTACGCCTGCCGCTTGACCTCGCCGGCATGCCCAAAGCCCACAGCCAGCCCAAGGTACAGGCGGCGCTGGAGCTGGTAGGCCTGGGCACGTTCGGCCAGGCCTACCCCCGCGAGTTGTCGGGCGGCATGCAGATGCGCGCATCGATCGCTCGGGCGTTGGCCACCGAACCCAACCTGCTGTTGATGGACGAGCCGTTCGGCGCCCTGGACGAGTTCACCCGTAACAAGCTCGACAGCGACCTGCGCCAGCTCTGGGCCCAGCGCGACCTGACCGTGGTGTTCGTCACCCACAGCATCTTCGAGGCGGTGTACCTGTCATCGCGGGTGGTGGTGATGGGTGCCCGGCCCGGGCGGGTGATCGCCGATGTGCCCATCGACGGCCCGCTGCAGCGGGATGAGGCCTACCGCACCTCCCCCGCCTTCATCGCGCAGTGCGCCCACCTGTCCCGGCTGCTGGCCCAGGCCAACGGCGAGCCTGCTTGAGCGCATAACTTCAGAGCACAACTTGAGAGCCCTGACATGAGTCGACACTCTACTCCCTGGCTACACAACCCCACGGTGCTGCGCATCGCTTCGCCGCTGCTGGTCGGCGCTGTGCTGCTGGGCCTCTGGCAGCTGGCATGCATTGCCTGGCAAGTACCGGTCTACCTGGTGCCATCACCCGCCGACATCGGCCGCACGCTGATCAGCGACGGGCCCATGTTGGTCGGTGCGCTGTGGATGACCCTGAAGATCACCTTCCTCTCGTTCGCCCTCGCAGTGGTCATCGGTACCCTGGCCGCATTCGTGTTCGTACAGAGCCGGCTGGTGGAAGCCAGCCTGTTCCCCTACGCGATATTGCTGCAGGTGACGCCAGTGGTGGCGATTGCACCGCTGATCATCATCTGGTGCAGCGACACCACCCTGGCGCTGGTGATCTGCGCCACCCTGGTGGCGGTATTTCCGATCATCGCCAACACTGTGCTGGGCCTGCGCAGCGTCAACCCGGGGCTGCTCAACCTGTTCCGCCTCAATCGCGCAAGCCGCTGGCAGGTGCTGCTGCGCCTGCGTATTCCCAGTGCCCTGCCGTGCTTCTTCGCCGGCCTGCGCATTGCCAGTGGCCTGGCATTGATCGGCGCGGTGGTGGCCGAATTCGTGGCCGGCACCGGGGGCACCGGCGCCGGGCTGGCGTACCAGATCCTGCAAGCGGGCTTTCAGCTCAATATTCCGCGGCTGTTCGCCGCCCTGGTGCTGATCGCCCTGACCGGCGTCGCATTGTTCAGCCTGATGGCCCTGCTGGCACGTTTGAGCCTGCGCCACTGGCACGAAAGTGAACTGGGTTAAGCCCTTGGAGCCGCTCATGAACCCTACCGACAGCTGGCTGATCCGCAACGCCAGCGCCATCCTCACCGGCCTGCCCGGCGCAGCCGCCCGCCACGCCGGGCCGGACATCCGTATCAGCCAAGGGCGCATCGCTGCCCTCGGCGCTTTGCAACCGCTGGCGGCAGAGCAGGTGCTCGACGCCACCGACTGCGTGGTTTACCCAGGTTGGGTGAATACCCATCATCATCTGTTCCAGTCACTGCTCAAAGGGATCCCGGCTGGCATCGATCACAGCCTGGGGGCGTGGTTGGCCGCGGTACCCTATCGCTACCGCGGCCTGTTCGATGAGCACAGCTTCCGCCTGGCCGCGCGTATCGGCCTGGTCGAGCTTGCCCGCTCCGGCTGCAGCACGGTCGCTGATCATCATTACCTGTACCTGCCAGGCATGGCCTTTGATAGCGCGCAGATTCTGTTCGAGGAGGCAGAGCGGCTAGGCCTGCGTTTCGTGCTGTGCCGAGGCGGCGCAACCCAGGTGCGCCAGGCCGAAGGCGCCGCCAGTGCCGGCCCGGAAACCCTCGAACAGTACCTTGATGACGTCGGCCGGCTGGTGCGCACCTACCACGACCCTGCCCCCGACGCCTGGCGCCGGGTGGTGATGGCGCCCACCAGCCCGCCTTACTCGATGCCGCCAGAGCACCTGCGCGAAACCGCCCGCGCTGCACGCCAGCTGGGCATCCGCCTGCACAGCCACCTGAGCGAAACGGTGGAGTACCAGAACGAGGTGCAGCGCCGCTACAACCTGTCTCCGGTGGCGTTTTGCGCAGAGCACGAGTGGCTCGGCGCAGACGTGTGGTTCGCCCATCTGGTCAAGCTCAGCCGCGAGGAAATCCGCCTGCTGGGCGCCACCGGTACCGGCATTGCCCACTGCCCGCAAAGCAACGGGCGTTTGGGCAGCGGCATCGCCGATATCCTGGCGATGGAAGCGGCCGGCATGCCGATCTCGATTGGTGTCGACGGCGCAGCCTCCAACGAAGCCTGCGACATGATCAGCGAAACCCACGCCGCCTGGTTGATGCAACGGGCCAAGGCCGGTGAGCGGGCGTTGCCCGACTATGCAGGCGGCGAGCTCGAAGGCGGCGCCCATGCCGCCAGCGTGGAAGACGTGGTGCGTTGGGGCACCGCCGGTGGGGCTCAGGTGCTGGGGCTGAACGCCCTTGGCACGCTGCAGGTTGGCATGGCCGCGGACCTGGCGGTCTACCGCCTGGACCAGCCGCGGTACTTCGGCTTGCATGACCTGGGCATTGCGCCCGTGGTGGGGGGTGGCCGGCCGACCTTGCGGGCCTTGTTGGTAGGTGGGCGCCTGAGCGTGGACAACGACACGATCCCTGGCCTGGACCTCGCCGAACTCGGTAGCCAGGCCCGTGAGGCCGTGCTGCGCCTGCAGCGCGCTGCGGGGGTACGCGCATGAGCTGGACCTCATTGCAAGTACGCGCCTTGCGCCTGGAAGCTGACGACGTGCTGGGTGTCGAGCTCGGCACGCCGGGCGGCGCACCGCTGCCGCTGAGCTGGGCGGCCGGCGCCCATGTCGACCTGCGCCTGGGCAACGGCATGGTCCGCCAGTATTCGGTGGTCAGCCTGCCCGAAGAGGGCCATCTGTACCTGGGCATCAAGCGTGAGCCTGCGTCACGCGGCGGTTCACAGTGGCTGCACGAGCACCTGCGCCTGGGTGCACGGATCGAGGTCGGCACCCCGCGCAACCAGTTTGCCCTGCAACCGGGGACAGGCTCAGTGGTATTGCTGGCGGCCGGCATCGGCATCACGCCCCTGCTGCCGATGTACCGCCAATGCCTGGCCCAAGGGCGCGCGGTGCGCCTGCTGTACTTCACCCGTGATGCGCACCCGCTGCCGCTGGTCCAGCGCCAGGGCCTGCCCATCGAAGTATTCAGTGGCTTGCGCGCTGCGCAGATCAAGCAAGCCTTGAGCGAGCTGTTGCCCGTTTGGCAGCCCCACGCCAGCGTGTATTGCTGCGGGCCCGCAGGGTTCATGGACAGTGTGGAGCACGCCGCCCTCAACCAGGGCTGGCCAGCATCGGCCCTGTACCGCGAGCACTTCAAGCCCCCCGAGCCCACAGCCGCAACCCATTCCAGCTGCACACTGGTGTTGCAGCGCAGCGGGCATGAGGTGCAGGTACAAGCGGGCGAAAGCCTGTTGCAAGCCGCTGCGCGGGTCGGGGTGGACCTGCCCATCTCGTGCGGCATGGGCATTTGCGGCGCGTGCATGTGCCGGGTCATCGAGGGCACGCCAGAGCACCGTGACGAGTGCCTGACCGAAGCTCAACGCAGCAGCGGGGAATGGATCACGCCGTGTGTCTCAGGGGCGCGCTCGTCGCGCCTGGTGCTCGATGCCTGAATGAGGCACGCGCTAAGGGCGTCGAAGCACGCGCTGAATCGCTGAGACCACCTGCAGCGTAGCGTCTTCGATCGTCCCTTCATTGCGGCACATCAGCCAGCCGTTGTCTGCAACCGCTCGCTCGAAGGCCTGGGTACAAGCCACATGCTCTTCGAACCTGTGCATCACCGTGCTGCTCAACCCGCGCGTGCGTGCCGTCGCCCTCGCCCATGAAATAGCCGGGGCGGTGACCACCCCCACATGCAGGTCGGGTATGCGCACATCACAAGCGGTGTTCAGGCGCAGAATCCCAGGGAACGGGATCAGCCGGCGAAATGCAGCGTCCGACGGGTACCAGCGGTCGATCAGGATGATGCTGTCCGGCGGCTGCCTGGCCAGCACGTGCCGGGAAATCCACGCACGGCTCTGGGCAAAGCGCTCACAGATCGCCAGCTCAAGGTCCGGGCTGGGGTGTCTGACGAACTGGTTGACCAGTGCCATGGTTTCAGCCCTGTAGGGGTCGCTCTTTCGCTCGCAGATGCGGATGACTTTCAGCCCGTCAGCCCGCAGTGCCTGGGTGACTGACTCCAACAATGTGGTTTTGCCGGTGCCCTTGGGCCCGTCCATGGAGACGAACAGCGAACGGCTCATGAAGCGGCGCTTGCGGTGGGCATAGGGTGCAACGGCATCTTGATTCCTTGGCGAAGGCAGAGGTGAGCATTCTACAGCGTGGTGACGTCCCTGCACCGCTTGATGAAGCCGATTTCTGCACGCCACGGAGGGTTGCCTGAAGCCGGCTATGCTGGAAACAATTCGCACGCAGGCGCCGGAGAGTGAAGCATGGGGATCAAGCGTTGGTCTGGGCGAGTGGCTTGGCTGATTCTGGGGTTGTACATGATGGTCTCTCCCCCCGTTAACGCCGACGGCGAGCAGCCCGCCCCAGGTGTCGAGGGCGTCATTGCCGAGCCAGCCGCGCTCACGGTCATCAACCGCACGGTTTTCGTCTTTCGTTCTACCTTGCTGGGCGAAACGCCCAAGGCGCGCGCCCAGCGCGCAAAGAGCCTGATCGAAGAAACCCTGCAGGAAGACAACGACCTGCAAGTCAGAACCGACCCTATCCTGAACAGTTATCTGGTGTTGCTGGGGGGCCGTCGCGCCTTCATCGTTACACCGCTCGATGCCGCAGCCGACGCCATCACGCCAAACGAGGCTGCCGAACGTGCTGCCGACAACCTGCGCCTGGTGGTCGAGGAAACCCGCCAGGCACGCAGCCTGAAGTTCCTGTTGACGGCCGTGGGCTACTCGGCGGCCGCCACCTTGGTGTTCGTCCTGTTGCTCAAGGCTGCAGGTTTGGGTCGCGGCAAGCTGCTGGGCCTGTTGCCCCGCCTGATGGGCAAACACTCCGAGCGCTTCAAGGTCGGGCACACGCCGCTGTTCGATCTGCAGAACCTCTACTACCTGATAGACCGCTCACTGTGGCTGTTGTACTGGTTGATCGTGCTGCTGCTCTGTTACCAGTGGCTGGGGTTCGTGCTGTCGCAGTTCCCCTATACCCGCTCCTGGGGCGAAAGCCTGAATATCCACTTGATGGAGCTGTTCAGGTACCTGGTCAGCGGCATTCTGCGTGCCATGCCGGGCCTTGCCGTGGCCATCTCGATCTTCTTCATCGCCCGTGGCATCAGCGCCTTTTCCAAGCGTGTGCTGCGGCGCATGGCCCGCCCGGGCACATTGACCTGGCTCACCGCCGAAACCCTGCAACCCACCATGCGCCTGACCTCGCTGGCCATCTGGCTGTTCGCGCTGGTGATGGCCTACCCGTATCTGCCAGGTTCAGGCACCGATGCCTTCAAAGGGCTGTCGGTGTTGATCGGTTTGATGATTTCACTGGGGGCGACCAGCGTCATCGGCCAGGGCGCAGCCGGTTTGATCCTTACCTATACCCGTACCCTTCGGGCCGGCGAGTTCGTCCGGGTGGGCGAATACGAAGGCACAGTGACCGAAGTGGGAATGTTCACCACGACGATCAGAACCGGGCTCGGCGAAGTCCTGACGCTGCCCAACTCAATGATTACAGGGGCGGTGACCAAGAACTACTCGCGTATCGTGCAAGGGCAAGGCTATGTCGTGGACACGGTTGTGACCATCGGCTACGACACGCCTTGGCGACAGGTGGAGGCGATGTTGCTGGAAGCGGCACGGCGCACCGACGGCGTACTCCAGGACCCCAGGCCACAGGTGTTCCAGACGGCCCTCTCGGATTTCTACCCCGAATACCGCCTGGTCGCGCAGGCCGTTCCCGCTGAGCCCAGGCCGCGCGCGCTGCTGCTGAGCCTGTTGCACGCCAACATTCAGGACGTGTTCAACGAATATGGGGTGCAGATCATGTCCCCGCACTACCTGGCTGACCCCGAGCAGGCCAAATGGGTACCCAAAGAGCAGTGGCATACCGCCCCGGCCAGCCCCCAACCCCCTGAACAAGGCCCGGTCAGTTGAGCATCAGGGCAATGCTTACCGGCCCACAGGCCGCCAGCGGTGCTATCGGGCAAAGTTAGCGACAAACCCGGCTGAATGCGCTGGCCCACGGATTTACAGATTCTTCGCACAACATTTGCCTAATACAGCAGCGCTTCTATATTCACAAAGGCCTGCCCTCAGTTGACCAGAGCGTCATGATGCCCCCGACAGAGCGATTGATCATCTGCGAGCACTGCGACTGCGTGTACGAGAAAGCACTGCTCGCCAAGCATCAGAAGACCTTGTGCGCCCGCTGTGGCGGTGTGCTCCAGCGGCACAATGGCCTGACGGTGGAGCAACGCCTGGCGCTCACGCTCACGGCCGCCGTGCTGTGGTTGTTCGCCAACTTCTACCCAGTGATGAGCATCAGCCTGAAGGGCCTGAAGAACAGCGCCACGTTGTGGGATTCGGTATTGGCACTGAGCCAGGGGCCGATCACGTTCATGGCCATGGTCGCGGCCATCTCGATCATCATCGCCCCGGCATTCCAACTGCTTCTGCTCATCTGGGTCCTGGGTTACGCCCTTGCCGCCCGCCGCTCACCAGCATTCAAGCTGTGCATGCGCTGGCTGGAGACACTGCGCCCCTGGAGCATGCTGGAAGTGTGCCTGCTCGGCGCGATGGTGGCGGTGTTCAAACTCGCCGGGATGCTCGATGTGCTGCCGGGCATCGGCCTGCTCGCACTGGCCGCCCTGAGCCTGCTGATGATCCGCATTGCCGGCCGGGACATCCGCGACCTGTGGGATATGCCATGAACAGGCCGCCAACCGCCAGCGAACTCAACCTGTGCCTGTGCCACAGTTGTGGGCTCGCCTGCGACATGCGCGACGAACCGCATCGGTGCCCCCGTTGCGACGCCCCCTTGCATCGGCGCAAGACCAATTCCCTGGGCCGTACCTGGGCCTACCTTCTCGCGGCGCTTGCCTTCTACATACCGGCCAACGTGCTGCCGGTGATGAACACCACCATGCTCGGCAGCGGTGCCGACAGCACCATCATGAGCGGCGTGATCGAGTTCTGGGAGCACGGCGCCTGGGATATCGCGCTGATCATCTTCATTGCCAGCATCGCCGTGCCAGGCGTGAAGTTCATGGCATTGTCGATGTTGTTGATCACGGTCCAGCGTGGCAGCCATTGGGCGCAACAGCAGCGCTCCAAGCTCTACCGGTTCGTTGAACTGATCGGCTATTGGTCGATGCTCGATGTGCTGGTCGTTGCCCTGGTTGCGGCGCTGGTGAAGTTCCAGGCGCTGGGCGATATCGAGCCGCGCCCCGGCATTCTGTTCTTTGGCCTGGTGGTGGTGTTCACCATGCTTTCTGCGATGAGTTTCGACCCCCGTCTGATCTGGGACACGCCACCTGACAAGGAGCTCATGGATGAACCCATCCAGCAATGACAGCCCAGCCGTGCCGGGCAAGGCACCGGTCAAGACCCGTCGGTTCAGCTTTTCACTGGTGTGGATCGTGCCGATCGTGGCAGTGCTTGTGGGCCTCTCGCTGGTGGTGCACAACCTCATGCAGGAAGGCCCGACCATCACCCTCACCTTCAAGACCGGTGCCGGGCTTGCAGCCAACAAGACCGAAGTGCGCTATCGCAACGTCGTGATCGGCCACGTGACCGAGGTTGCACTCAGCAACGACCAGAAGAACGTCAACGCCACCGTCAAGCTCGACAAGCAGGCCGAAGGCTTCACCCGTGAGGACTCGAAATTCTGGGTGGTCCGCCCACGGATCGGTGCCGGCGGCGTGTCGGGCATAGACACCCTGCTCTCGGGCGATTACATCGGCGCCGACATCGGCCAGTCCAACACCCGCGTCAAACATTTCACCGGCCTCGAAAACCCACCCGCCATCACCTACGGCGAGCCCGGCAAGCATTTCACCCTGCACACCCAGGACCTGGGCTCGCTGGACATCGGCTCCCCGGTGTATTTCCGCAAGATCCCGGTCGGCCAGGTGGTCGCCTACGCCCTGGACAAGGATGGCAGAGGGGTTGATGTAGAGATCTTCGTCCACGCGCCCAACGATGCCTTCGTGACCGCCAACACCCGCTTCTGGAACGCCAGTGGCATTGACATAGACGTCGGCGCCAATGGCTTCGCGCTAAAGACCGAATCGCTGTCTTCCATTCTGGTCGGGGGCATCGCCTTCCGTGCACCGGACTACAACCCCAATGACAGCGCCGCCAGCGAAGACCAGCGCTTCGAGCTGTTCGCCGACCAGACCAGCGCGCTGGCACCGCCCGCCGGCAAGGCGCAGTACCTGGCACTGCGCTTCGACCAGGCGATGCGCGGGTTGAAGGTGGGGGCACCGGTAGAGTTTCTGGGCGTGGAGATTGGCCGCGTGGTCTCGGTGAACCTTGACTTCGATGAGAAACAGCGCAGCTTCCCGGTCAACGTCGGCATCGTGATCTACCCCCAGCGCTTGGGGCGCGCGCACGAGAAGATGCTCAAGGCCCTGCAGCACGATCCTAATGACGAAGCGTCCGCCGCCAAACTGATGGGGACGTTCATCGACAACGGCCTGCGAGCCCAGGCACGCAGTGGCAACCTGCTCACGGGCCAGCTGTACATTGCCCTGGATTTCTTCCCCAAAGCGCCGAAGGTGGCATTCGACCCTACTGCCCGACCGGTGATGATCCCGACCATTCCTGGCAGCCTAGAGCTGCTGCAAGAGCAGTTGCAGACCATGGTAGACAAGGTCAACCGGCTGCCGCTGGAACGTATTGCCAGCAACCTGGACGCCAACCTGGTCGAGCTGCGCAAGAGCCTGAAACAGTTCAACGCCAAGACCTTGCCGGGCGTACAAGGCACTTTGGCCGAAGTCAGCAGCACGCTGAAATCTGCCAACGCGACGCTGGCAGACGATTCGCCCCAGCGGGAACAACTGACGCAGACCCTGGACGAGCTCAGCCGTATGTCGCGCTCGCTGCGCGAGCTCGCCGATTACCTGGGCCGCAACCCTGAGTCCCTGCTGCGTGGCCGCCCGGACAACGCCGCGCCGATGGACCTGCAAGGGCCGCCACGCAATTGACCACAGGAGTGTTGAGCATGACCCCGTTGCCAAGGATTACCCTGCTGGTCGCGCTAATGACATTGGGCGCCTGCCGCAGTGACCCTATCCAGTTCCATACCCTCACGCCGGCGATGCCCGCGCCGTCCTCCCACGCCGCCACGGACGAAATCCTGCTTGAAAGTGTCAGCGTGCCGCCCCAGGTCGACCGGCCCCAACTGGTGATCCGTCAAGGTAATAGCAGCCTGGCCATCCTCGAGACGCAGTGGTGGGGCGCCACCCTGGTGGATGAGCTGCGCAGCGCCTTGATCGACCAATTGAGCAACACCCGCCCTGCGCGCAAGCTGTCACTGCGGGTGGATGTGCAACGGTTCGATTCGGTGCCCGGGCAGTATGCCCTGCTGGACGCACGCTGGCGCTTGCGAGCACGCGGCGCCGATGCCCAGCTGACGTGCCGCAGCACCTTGCAGACGGCGGCCGGCGATAGCATCGATGACGTTGTGATCGCTCAGCAAGCCAACGTCAAGCGCCTGGTGGCGCTGATCAGTCAAGCGGCTTCGTCGACGAACAGCACTTGCCCTGTCGAGCGCTGATCATCGCCGTTGCAAAAGTACTGCATGCGCTGAACCGTGAGGTGCAACAGCAGCGTCCAGCCGTTATCGGCTTGAATGTCCAAGCAGCGTATTGACGTTCAGCGACAGCGCTTCGAGTGCAAACGGCTTTGTCAGCACTGCCGTGTGCGCTTCCATCGGGGCCTGGTCCAGTACATGCGGTTGCGCATACCCGGTCATGAACAGCACCGGCAGCCCAGGCCTGCAAAGGCGGCCCGTCTGCGCCATCTGCCGGCCGTCGATGCCACCAGGCAGGCCTATGTCCGTCACCAACAGGTCGATACGCGTATCCGAGCGCAGCAGTTGCAAGCCCGCCAGGCTGTCAGCCGCTTCAATCACGACATAGCCACAGCTGCCCAGGGCTTCGCTGACGAACATCCGCACCGAGGGCTCATCGTCGACCACCAGTACCGTGGCTCCGGATAGCACCGGCGGCGCCTTGACTGGCGCTCGTACAGACGCATCCTGGCCTGCACGGGCGGCTTGGCTGGGTAACTGCAGGTACACGCGGGTGCCTGCGCCCTCCTGCGATTCGATCTTCACCTGCCCCCCTGACTGTTTGGCGAACCCATAGATCATCGACAAGCCCAGCCCGGTGCCCGCACCGACCGGCTTTGTCGTGAAAAAGGGCTCGAATGCGCGGCTGAGTGTCTCGGCATTCATACCGATGCCGTTGTCTGCCACGCAAACTGTCAGATACGTTCCGGAGGACAGCTCCGGATCGAGGTCCGGCCCTGGCTGCAGCACCTGGTCGAATGTACTGATGGATATCTCACCGCCGCCGGCGTCACGGCTATTGATACAGAGATTGAGCAACGCATTTTCGACTTGCGCCGGGTCGACCAGGCACGTGCTGGCCTGCGCATTGAGCTGCACCCGCAGGTTGATCGAGGGGCCGACCGTTCGGCGAATCAGCTCTTCCATATCGCTGATCAAGGTATTCACGTCGGTATGCTCAGGCAGCAACGTCTGGCGGCGCGAGAATGCCAGCAGGCGGTGTGTCAGTGAGGCAGCACGCTGGGCAGCCCCCTGCGCTACCGACAAGTAACGCTCCACGTCCGCGACCCGCCCCTGGTTCAAACGCAGCTTGATCAGGTCCAGGCTGCCAGTGATGCCTGCCAGCAGGTTGTTGAAGTCGTGGGCAATCCCCCCGGTCAGTTGGCCGACCGCTTCCATCTTCTGCGACTGACGCAGCGCCGCCTGGGCCGCTTCGCGCTCGGCCACGGCTTCCTCGATGCGTGCTTCCAGCGTACGGTTGAGCTCACGCAACTTGGCTTCAGCATTTTTGCGGGCAGTGACATCGATGGAGGACCCGATCAGGCCTATGATTTCGCCGGTGTCGCTCAGTAGCGGGGCCTTGATGGACAGCCAGTAGGTCGCCGAGCCATCGGGCATGTCGACCCGCTCCTCGATCTGCTCGGCCACACCGCCGTGCATGATGCGCTGATCTGTCTCCATCACCTGGCGAGCCTGGGCTTTGTCCTCCAGGAACTCGACATCGGTCTTGCCCAGGTAGAACTCCGGCGGCTTGCCGATCAGTTGCGTGGCACCATGGTTGGCCACCAGCATGCGCCCCGCCAGGTCCTTGGCATAGACAACCCCGGGCACCGCTGCCGTGAATGTTCGCAAAAGGGCCGACATCCTGTCGCGTTCAGCCTCTGCTGAGCGCCGCGACTCGATATCCATGAGTATGCCAGGGAAGCGCACAGCCACACCGTGCAGGTCGAGCTCTGCGCGGCCATTGGCCTCGACCCATCTGTAGCCGCCATCGTCGTGACGTACCCGGTACTCGCACCTGAATGCCCCACCACGGTCCATCGCTTGCTGGATGTCTGCCCAGACTCGCTCACGGTCGTGCGGGTGAATGGAGGCGAACGCTTCTTCGATCGGTATGCCCGCCATGCACCTGTCTGCCGGCAGCCCGAAGGATCGGGAGAAGCGCTCATCGGCTGTGACCTGGTTGTTGGGGATATCCCATAACCAGGTGCCGATGATCGCACCTGCATCGAGCGCCAACTGCAATCGCTCTGCAGTATTGGTTGGAAACGCATGTTCCTGGTTCTGCGCTGCAGACGCGCCAGTAGGGCTGTAAATGCCAGGACTTTCGCGATCCATAACCTGTCTCTCAGTGGCAACCGTCGGCCATGGTCGCACACCTGCGCCAAGCGCCGGAAGGCTCCACCATGCTCAAGCTCAAGATTAAGCTGCGCTTAAGTCTGGCACCTTAACCTGTCCCCAGCAAAGGCGCTTTCGCCCGTCTTCAAAGGGCTTACAAGGAGTTGTGCCATGACCCACGCACTGGATATGAAATGGAAATGCCTGGCCAGGACGGTCACATACGTCGGGTGGTCGCTGCTGTGGCTACTGCTGTGGGACGTGGCCGTTACCCTCGATGCCATGCTGGTCACAGGCTACGGGTTCGAGCTCCCGCTGATGCCCCTGACGCTGTTGTGCTCCGCGCTGGTGGTGCTCATCAGCTTTCGCAACTCCAGTGCGTACAATCGCTGGTGGGAGGCCAGGACGCTGTGGGGCTCGATGGTCAACAGCTCGCGCAGCCTGGGCCGGCAGGTGCTTACCCTCATCGAAGACACCCAGGGCCTGAACCCGGTCAAAGCCCAGCTCATGCGCCGGCACGTGGCTTATCTGCACGCCCTGCGCATGCACCTGGGCGGCGACAGAAACCCCGAAGCGCTGGGCGCTTTGCTCACTGAAAGTGAACGGGCCCGCCTGGCCGGGTCCAGCAACTTGCCCAACGACATTCTCAGCGGTTCGGCAGAACTGATCACGCACGAGTTCAACGAAGGCCGCCTGGACAGCATCAGGCTGGCGCGCATCGAGTCGACCCTGGTAGACCTGTCGAACTGGCAAGGCGGTATGGAGCGTATCGCCAAATAACCGCTGCCCTACCCTTATGTGTATTTCCCCAGGCTGTTTGGCACGCTGTTCTGCATCATCATGCCGCTGAGCCTGGTTCCAACCTTAGGCTGGTTCACGCCGGTCGTATCCACGGTCGTGGGCTGCATGCTGCTGGCCATGGAACGCATCGGCACGGACCTTCAGGCGCCTTTCGGCAACAGCCAGCACCGCATCCGTACCGAAGACTTTTGCCGCAATATCGAAAGCAATCTCAAGTCGATGTTCAACTCGCCGGAACGCGGGGTGCTGTCGCTGTGTCACGAGCCAGCCCCGGCGCTGCAGAGGCTTTGAGCCACGCCGACCGAAACAGGCGCGGCGCGGCTGATTTTCACCGTAAAAGTGAAAGTCTTATCCGATTGCCCCTGTTTTTGACTCAACACAATCCCGATAGCCTGAGCAGCACTCCTTTCCCTAACGAGGTCATGGCAATGAAGGCCATTGTTTTCACCCACCCCGGTTTGCCGATTGAAGACCCACAATCGCTGTACGAGGCCGATCTGCCCAAGCCCACCCCAGGTGCCCGCGATCTGCTGGTCGAGGTCAAGGCCATTGCGGTCAACCCGGTGGACACCAAGGTAAGGGCCTCACGCAGCGCCGACCAACCCCAGGTGCTGGGCTGGGATGCGGTCGGTATCGTGCGCGAGGTCGGCAACGCGGTGACACTGTTCCAGCCCGGTGACGAGGTGTTCTATGCCGGTGCCATCGACCGCCCTGGCAGCTACAGCGAGTACCACCTGGTGGATGAGCGCATCGTCGGGCGTAAACCCCGCAGCCTGGACGATGCCAGTGCCGCAGCCTTGCCGCTGACGTCCATCACCGCCTGGGAACTGCTGTTCGACCGCCTGGGCGTTGAGCAGCACGGTGGCAAGGGGCAAAGCCTGCTGATCATTGGCGCCGGTGGCGGCGTTGGGTCGATCCTGGTGCAGCTGGCCAGGCAGCTCACGCAACTGACCGTGATCGGCACGGCATCGCGCCCACAAACCCAGCAATGGGTCAGCGAACTGGGTGCCCACCATGTGATCGATCACACCGTTTCGATTCCCCAGCAACTGGCAGAACACGCCCTGGAGCCCGTCGATTACGTGATCAGCCTGACGCACACCGACACTTACCTGGCGCAACTGGTGGAAGTGCTTCGGCCGCAAGGCAAGCTTGCGCTGATCGATGACCCCGCCCAACTGGACGTCGTGCCGCTCAAACGCAAGTCATTGTCGCTGCACTGGGAGCTGATGTTCACCCGTTCGCTGTACACGACCGAAGACATGATCAAACAGCATCAGTTGCTCGAGCGCGTGTCGGCCCTGGTCGACGAGGGTGTGCTCAAGACCACCGTGGGCGAGCACTACGGCGCCATCAACGCTGACAACCTGCGGCGCGCCCATGCCCTGCTCGAAAGCGGCAAAGCCCGCGGCAAGATCGTGCTGGAAGGCTTTTGAAGCAGAGGTTCATGGCAACAGTGCAGTACCCCAGGGGGGTTAGGTAAACCGACCACTGCCCGCTGCTGGCCTATCCTGTGCTCAGGGGCCAGTGGCAGGTCGCGCCACGCCGTCGAACATGGTCACGGTACTGCAATGTCCGATCAACACTCACCTTGGCACGGCCTGGCGAAATTTTGCCAAGGCATACGTTCGGAGTTCGTCACCCCACAGCGCCTGCCCCAGCGCCTGGTCGACGAGGCGGAAACCCTGCTTTCAGTGCTGTTGGCCATTGCCATGGCGCACTACCTGGGCGTTGCCAATGTCGGCTGGGCAGCGTTCAGTGGGTACATGGTCATGCGCTCCAGCCTGCACGACACTGTCTATCGGGGCGGGCTGAGAATCATCGGCACCGCGGCCGGCGCCATGGCCGCTGCCGTACTCGCGACGCGCACGGGGCTGCCCGGGCACTGGCTTGGCCTGGTCATCGGCCTGGTCGGTGCGGCCACGTTGCTGTGTGCCATCCGCTATGCCCATGGTTATGCGTGGTTGTTCACCGGGCTTACCTTCGCCATGGTGTCTATCGCGAGCCTGCAGGCCGACGACACCGATGCCGTGCTGTACTTCGCCAGAACCCGGATCGAAGAAGTGGCCTGCGGTACCCTGGCCTGCTGGTTCGTGGCGATGCTCTCTGGCCACACAGTGAGGCGCGCGTTGCCTGTCGTCACAGCGCACGCCCCGCTTGCCAAGGCAGCCTTGCCCGCCAAGGTTACCCGCAGCATGCGGGTGCACGCCCTGCAGGCCGGCGTTGCGCTGGCACTGATTCCACTGCTGGGCCAGTGGCTCGCCGTCGAGGGGCTGAGCCAGGCAGCCATTACCATCATGGCGGTGATGATGGTGCCGCCAGCCGCGCTGGTGCCTGGCAGCAAGGCAGTGACCCTGCGCAATATCCATCGCCTGATCGGCTGTGCTGCCGGCGCCGCGTGCGCTTGGCTGGCACTGGGGTTGATGGGTTCGAACTGGCTGGCCATGACCTTGATGATGTGCATCGGGGTGCTGTTGGGCCGGCATATCGAGAACAGCAACCGCTCCTTCGCCTATGCCGGCACTCAGTTCGCGCTGGTGTACCTGGTGGTGATGGTGCCGGACGCCTATGCCGATGCCAGCCCTGCACCTGGGCTGATCCGCCTGGAAGGGATCGTGGCCGGCTTCATCCTGATCGGTGCAGTGCAACTGGCGAACCTGTTGGTCCACCTGCGCGCGCAGGGCAAAACGGACACCAGATCAGGCAGGTGAACCACCGTTCGCGCCCCGAAGGCGCTCGTTCTGCCAAAGCAGGCGCCAGGATTGCCACAACCAGCAGGCAAGGCTGCATCCCTGGGCCTCAGGCGATAGGGTACGGGGCATCGCGCATCCCAATTGCCAAGGAGGTGGCCATGGCGCTGTTCTGTAGGCTGAGTTTGTTGACCCTGCTCGCGGGCATGCTGCTGGGCGACATCGTGATCGCCTCGGTAGGCCTGCTCGGCGTATGTGGAGCGGCCGTATATCTCGACATCCGCCAGGATGCACTCAATGATGCGCCCAACCCATCGGACTTCCAGGCGTAGGTCAACCCGCCCCGGCGCCCTTGGCCCAAGCCTGCACACCCACGCCATTGCGCCGGCACCCGTTGATGGCAATTTGGGCGATAGCCGCCGAAACCTCTGCAACGCCAAGGTGACTAAGCCATAGGCGCAGGCTAGACTCGCCAGTTAATACAACTGTGAACACTGCGTTTGCTTGAACATGCTCGGCGGTCACACAGGCAGCCGGTCTTAGCACTGCCGGCGGAAAACCATGACCTTGCAACCTCACGTCAACTTGACCAATTGCGATCGCGAGCCGATCCAGATACCGGGCAGCATCCAGCCACACGGCTGCCTGCTCGCCTGCGACGCCTCAGCCAGCCTGGTCCTGCGCCACTCGGCAAATACCGCGCCCATGCTCGGGGTGGCAGGCGGCGTCAATGGTCAACGGCTGGAGGCAATCATCGGCGTCGAGGCAGCCCACACGGTTCGCAACTCACTGGCGCGTGTGAGGGAAGCTTCCCGGCCAGCGCTGTCGTTCGGCGTGGCGCTGGCCTGCGGCAAAGCATTCGACGTGTCTGCCCACCTGTTCAAGGGCACTGTCATCCTTGAGTTCGAGCCTGCCAGCCAAAGCATCGCCGAACCAATCGAACTGGTGCGCACGGTCATCGCCCAATTGCGCGAGATCGACCGCTCCGACAGGCTCGTGGCCGATACCGCCAAGCGGGTTCGCGCCCTGCTCGGTTACGACCGCGTGATGATCTACCAGCTGGGCGCCGACGGCGCTGGCAAGGTCGTGGCCGAAGCCAGGCGTAGCGGGCTTGAGAGCTTCCTGGGGCAATACTTCCCAGGCTCGGACATTCCGCAGCAGGCCCGTGCACTGTACCTGCGTAACCCTGTGAGGGTCATTTCCGACGCCAACTTCAAGGCCGTGCCGCTCGACCCGGTACTGGATTTGTCTGGCGAGCCCCTCGACCTCTCCTATGCCCACCTGCGCAGCGTTTCGCCGATTCACTGCGAATACCTGAACAACATGGGCGTGGGCGCATCCATGTCCATTTCAGTGATCGTCGACGGTGCTCTTTGGGGGCTGATTGCCTGCCACCATTACGCGCCACGCACGCTGAGTATGGGCCAGCGGGTCGCTGCTGAGATGTTCGGCGAGTTCTTTTCCCTGCACCTCCAGACCCTCAACGCCCGGCAAACGCTGGAGGCCGCCGCCCACGCCCGGCAGGTGCTCGACAACCTGCTGCACGATGCGCACCGCACAACGGACATCGACGAACTGCTGCGCGCGCGCTTGCCCGACTTTCAGGGCCTGATCCCCTGCGACGGTATTGGCATGTCGCTGCAAGGCCAATGGACCGTGGCCGGGCTGACGCCGCCAAGGCAGGCGGTACCCGGCTTGCTCAGCTTTGCCGAAGGCGTCGCCGAAGGCCGCACCTGGGCATCGAACTGCCTGTCGCTGGCGCACCCTGCAGCCATGGACTATGCCATGTCTGTCGCGGGGGTGCTGATCATCCCGATGTCGCAGCACCCACGTGACTACCTCATGCTGTTTCGCAAGGAGGTGGTCGAAACCCTGAACTGGGCGGGCGACCCCAACAAGACGTACGAAAGCGGCCCTCTGGGCGACCGCCTCACCCCCCGCAAGAGCTTCGCCGTGTGGAAAGAGACAGTCCACCACCACTGCTTGCCCTGGTCCGAGCAGGACCGCCAGTTTGGCGAAGCCATCCGTGCGGCGGTGGTCGAGGTGGCGCTGCATAACAGCGAACTGCTGGCCGATGAGCGTTCCAGGGCGGCTGTTCGCCAGCGGATGCTCAACGAGGAGCTCAACCACCGGGTGAAGAACATTCTTTCGCTCATCGGTGCGCTGGTGGCCCACCCCACCTCGGAAAACCAGACGCTCAGTGGCTATATGGCGACGCTCAAAGGGCGGATCCAGGCATTGTCCCTGGCACATGATCAGGTGGTACGCGGTGACGGTGGCGGCCGTTTTGGCAACTTGCTGGAGGCCGAACTGTCGCCTTACCGCACCAGCGCCGATGCACTGGCGCTCAACGGCCCCGCGCTGCTGCTCGATGCCCGCGCCTATTCGGTGATGGCCCTGGTGCTTCACGAACTGGCGACCAATGCGGCCAAGTACGGGGCCTTGTCCAGGGCGGGCGGTAAGCTGGCCGTCAACTGGGTGGTCGACACGGGCGGGGCCTGTGACATCACCTGGCGCGAGAGCGGCGGGCCAACCGTACGGGCACCGACCCGCAGCGGCTTCGGTTCTGTTCTTATCGAACGGAGCATCCCGTTCGACCTGGGTGGCAGCAGCACCCTTGAATACAGGCCAGAGGGCCTGCAGGGCTTCTTCCGGATTCCGGCGAAGCACCTGACGCTGGTCGAAGAGCTCGCCAGCGAGACCCCGGCCGTTACACAACAGCAGCCACAGCTAGACTGCAGCAGCCTGGCCAAGGCGCGCGTGCTGATACTCGAAGACCAGCTGGTGATCGCGGTTGGCCTTGAGCAGATCCTGGCCGACGCGCAGGTGCAGGAAGTGCTCACCGCCAGCTCTGAAGCCGAAGCCCTGAAGTTGCTTGCCAGCCACACCCCGGATGTCGCCGTGCTGGACATCAACCTGGGCACCGGCACCTCCATTGCCGTGGCCGAAGCGCTGACAAACCTGAATATCCCCTTCCTGTTCGCCACCGGCTACGGCGACAGCATGAACATCCCCGAGCATTTGAAACATGTGCCGGTGGTGCGCAAGCCCTACGACGCAGCCTCGATCCTGCACAACCTGGAAAACCTGCTGGCCTAGCGCGCCACTGCGTGCAGGGGCCAGGGTGCGGCCCCTGTACAGGCTCCCCCCAAAGGGTGATTTCGGGTGCGCCGCGAGTGTGGGAGCATTCCCACGTCCCACCTCAAGCTCTGCCCCTGATCCAACGCCATCAACAGTATCGAGCCTGCTCGCATATTGCGGCGTCCTGCATCCAGAACCAGGAGTCAGCAATGCATACAACAACAAATACAGCCCACCCGCCCCACTCTGCGTCGCACCCCACCGCTTCAGGCCGCTTCAGAAAATCCATGGGCATGACCGCACTGGTGCTGTTCGGCCTCGCCTACATGGTGCCCCTGGCCGTGTTCACCACCTACGGGCTGGTCACCCAGATGACCAAAGGGCATCTGCCCACCGCCTACCTGCTGACCCTCGCCGCCATGTTGCTCACCGCCTACAGCTACGGCCGCATGGTCCAGGCCCACCCCTACTCCGGCTCGGTCTACACCTACACCCGCAAGGCCTTCGGCAGCCACTTCGGTTTCATCGCCGGCTGGACCCTGCTGCTCGACTACATCTTCCTGCCCTTGCTCAGCTACCTTTTGATCGGCATCTACATGTCCGAGTACTTCCCGGCGGTGCCCGCCTGGGTGTGGGTGCAGGGCTCGATCGCCCTGGTCACCTTCCTCAACCTGATCGGCATCGAGTCGATCACCCGGGTCAACTGGATACTGGTGGTGGCGCAACTGGTGTTCATCATCGTTTTCGTCGCGCTGTCGGTGCACAACCTCAGCGAGCAGAGCGCACCGGTGTCATTGCTGGCACCGTTCCACCACGAGGGCTTCAGTGTTCCGCTGATCATGACCGGCGCTGCGGTGCTGTGCCTGTCGTTTCTGGGCTTCGATGCGGTGTCGACCATGGCCGAGGAAACCAGCGACCCGACCCGGCGTATCCCGCAGGCGATCCTGGCAGTTTCGGTGATCGGTGGCCTGCTGTTTTTGCTGGTGTCTTACTGCGCCCAGATGGTCTTCCCCGACTGGGCCTCGTTCGCTGACCCGGACTCCGCCTCGGTGGATGTGATGCGCCATGTCGGTGGCGAGCTGCTGGTGACCGGCTTTACCGCCACCTACGTGGCCGGCTGCTTCGCCTCGGCCATGGTGTCCCAGGCCAGCGTGTCCCGCGTGCTGTTCGCCATGGGCCGCGACGGCGCATTGCCGCGGGCGTTTGGCCGCCTGGTGACGCGAAAGCGCGTGCCGGCCACGGCGATCATGCTGGTCAGCACCCTGTCGCTGGTCGCCCTGTTCATCACCCTGGACACCGTCGCCAACATGATCAGCTTCGGCGCACTGTTCGCTTTTTCGGCCGTCAACCTAGCGGTGGTCAAGCATTACCTCGTCGACCAAAAGCTGCGTGGCACACGCAACTGCCTGCTGTATGGCGCCCTGCCGGCGCTGGGTTTCTTGAGCACACTGTGGCTGTGGAGCAGCCTGTCGAGCATGTCGTTCACCATCGGCCTGTGCTGGATGGCGGCAGGTTTCGTCTGCCTGCTGGGGCTGACCCGCGCCTTTCGGGTGAAGCTGCCCGAGCTGCAGATGATGGACTGATCCACTGCCCGTCGTCCTCGACGCTCAGTGGACGAATTGACTATGATCCCGCGTTGAACGTTTCAGCATGTTTCAATAGGGACCCTAATGTCAGTTCATGAAGTACCGCCAGTCGCCCTTTCCAAAGGCGAAGTCGGCAAGATGGAAGCCGCCATGGCCTTGGGCAGTTTTGCCATTGGCACCGGCGAATTCGCGATCATGGGGCTGATGCCGGACATCGCCGGCAACCTGCACCTGAGCGAGCCCCAGGTAGGCCATGCGATCAGCGCCTACGCGCTGGGTGTGGTGGTAGGTGCGCCGGCACTGGCCATTCTCGGTGCCAAGCTGCTGCGCAAGCACATGCTGCTTTTGTTGATGGCGCTGTATGCCATCGGCAACCTGGCCACCGCCTTCGCCCCGTCGTTTGCAGGGTTGGTGGCCTTCCGCTTCATCAGCGGCCTGCCCCATGGTGCGTACTTTGGCATCGCTGCGGTGGTTGCCTCGAGCATGGTACCGAGCAACCAGCGCGCCGGCGCCGTAGCCCGGGTAATGATGGGCCTCACACTGGCCATGTTGCTGGGTAACCCCGTGGCGACATTCCTGGGGCAGCACTTTGGCTGGCGCTCGGCGTTTTTGCTGGTGGGCCTGATCGCCCTGTGCACCATCGCCCTGGTCTGGCACTACGTGCCGCAACGCAGCGATGAAGTACGCAGCGACCCACGCAAGGAACTGAAAGCCTTCACCCTGCCGCAGGTGTGGATGGCGCTGGGCATCGCCTCGATCGGTTTTGCCGGCATGTTCTGTGTGTTCAGCTATCTGGCGCCGACCATGCTGGAAGTGACTCAAGTAGCGCCCCAGTGGATTCCCTTTGGCCTGGCAGCCTTCGGTCTTGGCGGCATCATCGGCAACATTGCCGGCGGCAAGCTATTCGACCGGCTGCAGTTCCGCGCCGTGGGCATCGTCCTGGTGTGGTCGACCGCCGTGCTGGTGTTTTTCACCTTCGCTGCCCATTCGCTGTGGACACTGTTGTTGGGCATCGGCCTGGTCGGCACCATGATCGCACTGGCCGCGCCCTTGCAGATCCGCCTGATGGACATTGCCCACGAAGCGCCGAGCCTGGCAGCGGCTTCCAACCATGCGGCCTTCAACCTGGCCAATGCCTTGGGGCCTTGGTTTGGCGGCATGGCCATCAGTGCCGGGCTGGGCTGGACCAGCACCGGCTATATCGGCGCCGCTGCGGCGCTGGTGGGCTTGGGGATATACGCGGTGGCGCGGCGCATGAAGGGTGGCCAGTAGCAGGCTGCCTTCCAGTGAGCGCCGCACGTGCGGCGCTCGCGTTCAGACCTCATTCACCAGATTCGCCGGCCTGTGCCCCGCCAACGCGCTCAACAGGTTCTCCACCGCACAGCGCGCCATGGCCTCGCGGGTTTCATGGGTTGCCGAGCCGATATGCGGGGTTGCCACCACATTGTCCAGGTGCAACAGGGGCGAATGTGCCGGCAACGGCTCCTGCACGAACACATCCAGCCCGGCGCCGCGTATGCGCTTGGCCTGCAACGCCGCTAGCAGTGCCTGCTCATCCACCACACGTCCGCGGGCAATGTTCACCAGGATGGCCTCGGGCTTCATCAGCGCAAGCTCCCGTGCACCGATCAAGCCTTCGGTGCTGGCGCTCAAAGGCACCGTCAAACAGACAAAGTCCGCCTCGCTCAGCAGCGCGTCCAGGGTGCGATAGCGGGCACCATAGCGGGCCTCCACCTCTGGTTTGGCCCGCGAACTGTGGTACAGCACGCGCATGCCGAACCCGGCGGCGCCACGCCTTGCCAAGGCCTCGCCAATGCGCCCCATGCCAACGATGCCCAAGGTCTTGCCATGCACGTCACTGCCAAAGTGCGCCGGCCCAATGTTGGCCTGCCAGTGGCCGTCACGTACCCAGCCGGCCAGCTCCACGACCCGTCGGGCAGTAGCCAGGATCAAGGCAAAGCCGGTGTCGGCGGTGGTCTCGGTCAAGACATCAGGGGTATTGGTCAGCATCACGCCACGGCGGGTGAGTTCGGCAATGTCGTAGTTGTCGACGCCGACCGAGACACTGGCCACCACTTCAAGCTGGGGCGCCAGGTCCAGCAGGCTGCTGTCCAGCCGCACACTGGCGCCCAGTAGGCCGTGGGCGCCGGGCAAGGCATCGCGCAGCCGGGCCAGGCCGTCACTGCCCGTGGTATCCACCCAGGTCACCTCGACCTGCTGTTGCAGGCGCGCCAGCAGGGCCTCGGGCAGGCGCTTGTAAAGGACGATTCGCTTTTTCATGGCTGTTTCCTATTGGCTCATGGCCAGGCGCTGGCCGCGGGGCTTGGCCTGGCCGGAGGTTTGCGGTGTTTTCAGTGCAGCCGTGAGCGCCACTGCTGTCAGCAGCGCACCGCACATGAACAGGTAAGAAGCGCCAGGGCCACCGGTGGCGCCGTTGAGGTAGCCGACCAGCCACGAGCCGCCGAACGAGCCCAGCGCGCCCATGCTGTTGATCAGGGCCATGGCCCCACCGGCCACATTGCTGGGCAGGATCTCCGGCACGATGGCGAAGAACGGGCCGTAGGGGGCGTACATGCAAGCCCCGGCAATCACCAGCAATGCATAGGACGCCCAGAAATGCTCGGTGCCCAACGCGTAGGAGCCATAGAACGCCAGCGCGGCGATCAGCAAGGGCGGCCAGACGAAGCGCTTGCGCTTTTGCAGTTTGTCAGAGGCCCACGACACCCCGACCATGGCCAGCACCGCCGCCAGGTAGGGCACCGAGGCCAGCCAGCCGGCCTCGACGATGTCGACGTTCGCTGCTTGCTTGAGGATCGAAGGCAGCCACAGCACGAAGCCGTACACCCCGATGCTCCAGCAGAAGTACTGCAGTGACAGCACGATGACCTGCGCCGAGCGAAACGCTTCGCGGTAGTTCTTCACCGGCTTGATGCCTTGCTGCTCAGCGGCCAGGGCCTGTTCGAGCGAAGCTTTTTCCTGCTCGCTCAACCAGCCCACCTGGGCTGGCCGATCATCCACCAGGCGCCACCAGATGAACGCCCAGAGCACCGCCGGCAGGCCCTCGATGATGAACATCCAGCGCCAGTCGAAATGCTTGATCAGGTACCCCGAGACCACCGACATCCACAGGATGGTCACCGGGTTGCCCAGCATCAGGAAGGTATTGGCGCGCGAGCGTTCGGCGCGGGTGAACCAATGGCACAGGTACACCAGCATCGCCGGCATCACCGCGGCCTCGACCACCCCGAGCAGGAAGCGGATGCCGATCAGCAGGTAGACGTTGCTGACCATGCCGGTCAGGGTCGCCAGGCTACCCCAGAGGATCAGGCTGACGAAAATCAGCTTTTTGACGCTGCGTTTTTGCGCGTAGATGGCGCCAGGCACCTGGAAGAAGAAGTAGCCGAGGAAGAACAGCGCCCCCAGCAGGGAAGACAGCGCCGGGGTGATTTTCAGGTCATCGGCCATGCCTGAGGCGGCGGCGAAGCCGTAGTTGGCGCGGTCCAGGTACGCCAGGCTGTAAGTGACGAAGACGATCGGGATGATGTACCACCAACGGCGTGGGGCGAGGCTTGTCGATTGCATGATGCGGCTCCTGAGCTTGTTGTTTTTGTAGCAACCGGCCGGCGTACCGGCGATCAAAGTTTCAGGCACTCTTGAGTAACGCGTACGCTTCCAGCTCCCGGCGCAGGGGCAGGCCTTCCATGTCGCCGCGCGATTGCACGGCGCGGCTGCCGCACCAGTTGCCGCGAGCGACCGCCTCGGCCAGCGGGCGGCCTTCGAGTAGGCCGCTGACCACGCCAACGGCAAAGGCGTCGCCGGCGCCGACGGTGTCCACCACCCTGGCCACGGGTACAGGGGCGACCTGCCCTTGGCCTTGGGCATTGCGGTAGTAGGCACCCTCGCCGCCCAGCTTGATCACCACATGCTCGACACCACGGTCCAGGTAGAACGCAGCGATGTCTGCCGGGTTTTGCAAACCGGTCAGCAGGCGCCCTTCCTCCAGCCCTGGCAGCAGCCAATGCGCCTTCACCGCCAGCGCGTTGACCTCACGGACCATGCTCGCGCTGTCGGGCCACAGCGACGGGCGCAGGTTGGGGTCGAAGGAGATGCTGCGCCCTTCGCTGCGCATGCGTTCGACCAGCTCATGGGCCAGCGCCCTGCAGCCGGCCGACAGCGCCAGTGGAATACCGGTAGCGTGAAGGTGGCGGGCCTGCAGCAACGCCGGGCTGAGCTGCGCCAGCGACAGGTGGCTGGCCGCGGAGTTGCGGCGAAAATACTCCACCACCGGGTCGCTGCCGTCATCGCAACGGCCCTTGAGCTGAAAGCCGGTCGGGTGCTGGTCATCGACCTCCACGTGGCTGCAATCCAGCCCCTCCTGCTGCAGGGTGTCGAGCACGAAGCGCCCGAGCGAGTCGTTGCCCACCCGGCTCAGCCAACGCACCCGAAAACCCAGGCGGGCAAGGCCGATGGCCACATTGCTGTCGGCGCCGGCAATGCGCTTGGTAAATGCCCCTACAGCCGCCAGGTCACCGACCTGCTCGGCAACGAACATGGCCATGGTTTCGCCAAAACACAGAACGTCATGCGTAGGCATGGCTCACCTCCTCGCTCATGGCGATGCGGGCCAGGTTGCTGACCTGGGCGCGGGTCAACGCCAGCAAGTCAGCGCCGGCCAGCGGATACTCCACGGCGCGCATCAGCCCAGGGGTGAACTCGGCGAACATTGCCTCCCAGGCCATCAGGTCGCGTGCCTGGGGCACAACGGCTACCAGGCGCCCGCTGGCTTCGCGCTGCACAGCCTTGCAATGCACATAGCGCACCCAGCGGCCAAGCGACTGGGCTGCCTGCGCGGCGGATTCACCCTGCCATTGCCAGTTGCCGATATCGAAGGTCATGCCCAGCGCCAGCCCCTGTTCCTCGCAGCGCTGAAAAAACTGCAGCAGCGGGGCGATGCGCCCGCCCTGCACGGTCTGGTCGTTCTCCACCAGCAACAGCGGGTCACCCGGGCGCAGGTGCGCTTGCAAGCCCGCCAGGTCGCCTGCGCCAGGGTAATGCCCCAACGACACCTTCAGCGCCACAGCGCCGAGTGCGCGGGCCAGCGCCAGCTTGGCGGGCAAGCGCGCGTCCAGCTGGCCATCAGGCGTCCACAGCTCCAGTGGCGAGGAATACAGGCACTGCAACTGCAGCGCGGTGATTGCCGCCGACAGCGCGGTGGCGTCCGGCGCCTCGTCGAACAGCTCTTCGCGCAGTTCGACACAGGTCACGCCGGCAGCGGCCAGCATTTCAAGGAAGCTCTCCTGGCCACGCTCCCGGACCAGGCTGGCACCGTAGCTGGAAAGGCTGATGGAAACGGGGTTCGCGTGCATTGTTCTTATCCTTATGAAACCGGTTTCATTTATAGGCTGCAGCAATGACCAGCGTCGTTGCCGGCCGTTGCTTCAGTCGCGTGATTGCGTGGAACCTCGGATGATCAACTCTGCTTCGAAGTCCAGGCGCCGGGGCGCCCCGCTCTCCCCGCGCAGGCGGTCGAGCAGGCAGTCGAAGGCGGCCACGCCGATGCGTTGGGTGGGTTGGGCGAGCGCGGTGATGCCGCTGCCAACCAGCGGGTACCAGTCCAGTTCGTCCAGCGCAATCAGGCCTACGTCCTGGAACAGGTTGCAACCAGCGTCGTGCAGTACACGTGTCACCGCCAGGGTGGCCACGCCGTTGAAGGTGAAGATCGCCTGCGGGCCATGGCCCTTGCTGGCGAGGAAGGCGTCAAGCCGGGCGGGCAACGCGTTGTCGATTTCCACCAGTTGTTGGCGCATGCCGGCGCGGCGGCTGATCGACGCGGTGAATGCCTGGGTGCGTTCCAGCCGGGAGCTGGTGCCGTCCAGCGGTTCGGTGACCGCCAGGATGTCGCGGTAGCCGCGCGCCTGCAAATGGTCCAGGGCCTGGCCGATGGCGTGGGCGTTATCCAACCCTACCAGGTCGACGTTCAGTTCTGGCAGTTGCCGGTCTACCAGGACCATGGGCATGTCACGCTGCAGGTTTAGCAGTTCGCCAGGGTGATGGCCGAGGGTATTCACGATCAGGCCCTCGACGTTGTAAGACTGCAGGGCCGCCAGGTGATGGCGCTCTTGCTCGTCGTCGCGGTTGGTGTTGCACACCACGAGGCTGTAGCCGTGCTGGCGGCAGGCGGTTTCAACGCCGTGCATCACCGCCACTGAATAGGGGTTGAGGATGTCTGCGACCAGCATGCCGATCAAACGCGTCTGGCCACGCTTGAGGCCGCGGGCCATCTGGTTGGGCCGGTAGCCCAGGCGTTCGATGACTTCTTCAAGGCGCTTGGCGGTAGCTTCTGCCAGCAGTTGGCGATCGCCGCCGATGTAGCGCGACACGGTGGCCTTGGAGACGCCGGCAACGCGTGCGACCTCGCTGATGGTCACGCGCTCACGGGAATGGGCAGGCAAATCGGTCATTTCGGTCCCTTGTGATTATTGTCGGTGACGGTGAATGAAACCGGTTTCAATACATCAAAACCGCGCGCTTTCGTCACCTACCGTTCGTCGGGATTTTACAGGGGTGCCCCTTTTACGGGGCACCGAGTAATTCAATTTCCAGATCTGAAATCACTCTCTGTCGCTAATGGCTTGCCGGCGGTCACCGGCAAGCCGACGCCCACAAAAGGGATAGCGCCAGCCCTATCGAATGGCCTTCACATCACTGGCCGAAACAGCGCTGCCCTGGTTACCCCAACTGGTGCGGATGAAGTTCACCACCTCAGCCACTTCCTGATCGCTCAAGCGCCAGCCGAACGCTGGCATGGTGAGGTTCGACGGCGCGGTATGGGTCGCCGGCACCGTGCCGCCTTCGAGCACCACATGAATCAGCGAGGTGGCATCGGCCGTCTGTACCACCGGGTTGCCGGCCAGCGCCGGGAACACCCGGGTATACCCCTGGCCATCGGTGCGGTGGCAGGCGGCGCAGTTGTCGATGTACACCGCCGCACCCGGCTTGCTGTCATCGCCATTCCACAAAGCCTGTGCCACTTGCTTGTCATACACATGCGGCTGGTCGTCCGGGTCGCTTGCCGGCAGCGTCTTGAGGTAGCGGGCAATGGCCGTCAGGTCGCCATCGCTCAAGTGCTGCATGCTGTGTTCGACCACATCGCTCATGCCGCCGAAAACGGCACTGCGGTCACTGCGGCCGGTTTTCAGAAACTGCACCAGTTGCTCCTCGCTCCAACTGCCCAGGCCATCCTTGTGGTCACCGCGCAAGTTCTTGGCGATCCAGCCCTCCAGCGGCGCGCTGCCGGCAAGGAACTGCTCGCCATCGGCGGGGCTCAGGGCCTTTTCCTGCATGGTCAGGGCACGCGGGGTATGGCACGCGCCGCAATGGCCCAGGCCCTCCACCAGGTAGGCTCCGCGGCTGACCACCGGGTCTGCGCCGGCCGGCGCTTGCCAGGCTTTCACTTCTGGCGCGAACATGCCCCGCCAGATCGCCAGCGGCCAACGCATGCTCAAGGGCCAAGGGATGTCGGTGGCCTTGTTCGGCTGCGCCACCGGTTGCACGCCTTGCATGAAGTAGGCGTACAGCGCGCGCATGTCCTCGTCCTTGACCCGCGCATAGGACGGGTACGGCATGGCCGGGTACAGCGTGCTGCCGTCCTTGGCCACGCCCTTGCGCACGGCCAGGTCGAACTCCTCGAAACTGTACTGGCCGATGCCGGTGGCATCCGGGGTGATGTTGGTGGAGTACACGGTGCCGATAGGGGTTTGCATCGGCAGCCCACCGGCAAAAGGCTTGCCGCCCTTGGCGGTATGGCAGGCCACACAGTCACCGGCACGGGCCAGGTACTCGCCCTTCTTCACCAGTGCATCGGTGGCTTCCTCAGCCTGGGCAGCCAGGCCCGTGCCCAACAGCAGGGTCGCGATCAACAGTCGTTTCATGCCATCGCTCCTCACGCCTGAACCAGCGGGCCGGGGTTTTTCAGGTACTGCTCGCGGATGGCCCGCGCCGACCAGTAGGTCAGTGCAGCCACCAGGCCAGTGGGGTTGTAACCCAGCCCTTGGGGGAACGCCGAAGCCCCCGGGACGAACACGTTGTGTACGTCCCAGCTTTGCAGGTAGCGGTTCAGGGCACTGGTTTTGGGATCGGTGCCCATGATCGCGCCGCCGTTGAGGTGGGTGGTCTGATAGTTGGCGGTATTGAAGTGCTCCTGGACCTTCTTGCCGAGCACAGCGATCGTTTTCGGGTTCATCGCCTGGGCGATCTTGCTTAGCTTGTCGACCATGAACTGGTTCATCTTGATGTCGTTTTCCTGCCAGTCGAAGGTCATGCGCAGCAGCGGCTGGCCGTAGGCGTCACGGTAGGTCGGGTCGAGGTCCAGGTAGTTGCCACGGTAAGACTGGTGCGCGCCGTGGGCGTCCATCGACACCTGGTGGGTGTAGTAATCGGCCGTGGCCTTCTTCCAGGCACTGCCCCACGCGGGCGTGCCCGGTGGGTTGGCAACACCGGCAATCGGCCGGCTGCCGGCCTGGTTGACCCACATCGGCGAGCCGCCGACGAAACCGTGCGGCCCATGGTCGAAGTTGTCGGCGTTGAAGTCGTCGATCGCCACACCGTTGCCACCGGCGCCGATGAAGTTGTTGGTGTAGGTGTCCTTGTCGAAGAACGCTTTCACCGTGCCCATGTTCTGGTAGGCGAAGTTGCGCCCCACGACCCCTTCGTTCTTGATCGGGTCATAGGGTTTGCCGATGCCCGACAGCAGCATCAGGCGCACGTTGTTGAACTGGAACGCGGCCAGGATGACGATGTCCGCCGGCTGCTCCACTTCCCGCCCCTGGGCATCGATGTAGGTCACGCCGGTAGCCTTGCGCTTGCTGTCGTCCAGGTTCACCCGCAGCACGTGGGCGTTGGCCCGCAGCTCGAAATGGGGCACCTGGCGCAGCGCCGGCAGGATGTTCACGTTGGGCGAGGCCTTGGAGTACATGTAGCACACGTACCCGCTGCAGAAGCCGCAGAAGTTGCACGGCCCCATCTGTGCGCCATACGGGTTGGTGTAGGGGCCCGAGGTGTTGGCCGAAGGCAGGTTGTAGGGCTTGTAGCCCAGGCTGGCGGCGGCCTTCTGGAACAGCTGCGCCGACACCACGTTCTTCTGCGACACCAGCGGGAAGGGGTTTGAGCGGTCCGGTGCATAGGGGTTGCCGCCCTTGCCTTCGCCGACCACCTTGCCGTTCACGGTCCAGGCCTGGCCAGAGGTGCCGAAGACCTTCTCGGCGAAGTCGAAGCAAGGTTCGAGCTCCTCGTAGCTCACGCCAAAGTCCTGGATGGTCATGTCTTCAGGGATGAAGCGTTTGCCGTAGCGCTCTTCGTAGTGGCTGCGCATGCGCAGTTCCATCGGGTCTACCCGAAAATGCACGCCGGACCAGTGCAAGCCTGCGCCGCCCACGCCCTTGCCGGGCAGGAAGGCACCGAGCTGGCGGTTGGGCAGCGCGACATCGTGGACGCTGTGGCGGATGGTGACGGTTTCCTTGGAGACATCCACGAACAGCTTTTTGCGTACGCTGTAAGTCAGCTCATCGATGACCTGGGGGTAGCTGCCCTCGGGGTAGGTGTCCTGCATCGGCCCGCGCTCCAGCGCGACCACCTGCAGCCCGGCCTCGGTGAGTTCCTTGGCCATGATGGCGCCCGCCCAGCCGAAACCGACGATCACCGCATCGACCTTCTTCATTGCATTGGCCATGCCTTACGCCCTCTCGCCACGAATCGATACTGCCGGGAAGGGGTAAGGCTCGTTGCGCTCGGCCCAATCCATGAAGTCTGCGCGGGCACCTGGGAAGCCGATTTGCGTCCAGCCGACCATGCCCTTGTTGCCACCGTGAATCGGGTCACAGAAAAACCCCTCGCGGGTGTTCTGCACCAGCAGGCTGAAAAAAACCTTTGCCGGCAATTGGTCGAAAACGATCTCACCGGCTTCGATCTTGCCAAGAACCTTGTCTCGGGTAGCGCTGTCTTGCTCGGCGAAGGTTTTGCCGCTGGCATTTTTGCACCAGGCGTCCGCAGCGGCGATGCCCAGGCGGTAGATTTGCTGTGGGCTCAGTTGCAGCTGATAGCCAAGCTCCGGCGCGGCGTCGGCCTTGAACGGGCCTTGCATGTACCACTGGGCACCTGTGGCATAGGGGGTGTTCATCTGGCGGTCGATAAATTCGGCGGCGCCTGCTTCGAGTGCGCCGGGGCCCAGTTCGTCAGCGGGGATGATGCGCGACACCGCCGCCTGCACGAAGGCCCATTCCTCAGCGGTGAAGAACGTCGGCTGGTAATGGCCAGCGGGTGGTGTCGCGGGCACCTTCGGTTCGCGGGCCGGCTGGGCCAGCAGTTGGCCGGCACCCAGGCCGGTGCTGGTCGCCACGGTGACCACGGGAATCAGGGTCAACGTTTTGCGCAGGAAGTCCCGGCGCGGGTTGTCGGGGGCATGCTCAGGCATTGCGAGTCCTCATCAGCATTGGGCGGCCTTGGGTTGCGCCGTCTGGGTTTCGGTCAGGGAGAGGCCCTGATAAACCGCCTAATCTAGCGGGTTCGGAAACATTTTGAAACCGGTTTCATGCCACTTGCATGGGCCTTGGCCACCCGCGCAGGCCCCCTCGCGCAGGCGTCTGGCGGGTGAACGCGTGCCCACAGAATGACCTGACGGCTTTATCATGGGGCCCCCTTACCTGAGGCCCGCCATGTTCGATTGGGAAGATCTGCGCCATTTCTCTGCCTTCATCAGCGAAGGCTCGCTCTCGGCTGCGGCCAAGCAATTGGGCGTCGACCACGCCACCGTGGCCCGGCGCATCGCCGCGCTGGAAGCTGCGCTCAATCTAAAACTGGTCGACCGCCGCCCCAGGGCCTATGTGCTGACCGAGCAGGGCCGCCGCGTGGGCGAATATGCCGAGCAAATGACCCAGTCGTCTTTCGCCCTCGAACACTTCGCCACGGCGGACCAGCAACAGGTTGCGGGCGACGTGGTGCTGGCCGCCCCGCCCGCGCTGCTGGGCAGCATCATCGCCCGCCGCCTGGGCGAGTTGTGCAGCCGCTATCCGCAGCTGCGCCTCAAGCTGGTCGGCAGCAAGTCCCGGGCCTCGCTGGCACGGCGCGAGGCTGATATCAGCATCACCTTGGCCAGGCCGAGCGAACCGACGCTGGTGGCCAGCCTGCTCGGCCACCTGGATTACCGCCTGTATGCCGCCCCCGGCTACCTGCGCAGCACCAGCGCGCCACGCTACATCGGCTACGACCAGTCCCAGGCCAAGTCGCCGCAGCAGCAGTGGTTGCTCGCGCAAACCCACCATCAAACCTTGGTCTTGCAAAGCAACGACCTGCGTATCCAGGCCCAGGCGGCGGCCGGCGGCATCGGCATCGCCTGCCTGCCGGCGTTCATGGCCCAGGAGCATGGCCTGCAGGCCATCGGGGAAGAAACACAAACCATGAGCATCGAAATATGGCTGGCCGTGCATGAGGACGTGCGCAATACACCACGCATCAAGGCCGTCACCGACTTTTTGCAGCAACAGGTCAAGCCACTGCTGCGCTTGTGAATTTCTGCAGAGCTCGCCTGCAGCGATACGGGATTTCCGCAGGGCCATAGCCCCGCTAAGCTTCACCCATCGCAAACGACCACGAGGAGAAGCGGATGCAGTACGTCAAGTTGGGCAACACCGGCCTGGATGTTTCGAAACTGTGCCTGGGCTGCATGACCTTCGGCGAGCCGGGCGCCGGCACCCACCCCTGGACCCTCGGCGAAGACGACAGCCGCCCGATCATCCGCCACGCCGTGGAGCAAGGCATCAACTTCTTCGACACCGCCAACAGCTACTCGGCCGGCACCTCGGAGCTGATCCTGGGCAAGCTGCTGAAGGCGTTCACCCGCCGCGAAGAAACCGTGATCGCCACCAAGGTGTTCTTCCCGGCCAACATGTGGGAAGGCAGCACCCGGCCCAACGAACAAGGCCTGTCCCGCAAGGCGATCATGGCCAATATCGACGCCAGCCTCACCCGCCTTGGCACCGACTATGTAGACCTCTACCAGATCCACCGCTGGGACTACCACACGCCCATCGAGGAGACCATGGAAGCGCTGCACGATGTGGTCAAAGCCGGTAAGGCGCGCTACATCGGCGCCTCCTCGATGTATGCCTGGCAGTTCGCCAAAGCCCAGCAGGTGGCAGCCAGCAACGGCTGGAGCCGCTTCGTGTCGATGCAGAACTACCTCAACCTGATCTACCGCGAGGAGGAACGCGAAATGATCCCGCTGTGCCTGGACCAGGGCGTGGGCCTGATGCCCTGGAGCCCGATGGCCCGCGGCCGCCTGACCCGCCCGCATGGCCAGCAGACCGAGCGTACCCGTACCGACATTTCCGGCCAGTCGTTCTATGAAAGAACTGAAGTGGAAGACGGTCGGGTGATCGATGTGGTCGAACAGATCGCCGGCGAACGTGGCGTGCCCATGGCGCAGGTGGCGCTGGCCTGGGTCCTGGGCAAGCGAGGGGTTTCGGCGCCGATCGTAGGGGCATCGAAGGTGGCGCACCTCGACGATGCGATTGGCGCGCTGCAGTTCGAGCTCAGCGCTGAGGAAGTGGAGCGCCTGCAAGCCCCGTACGTGCCACATGCGGTGACGGGCTTCAAGTAGCCCTGTGAAGTCCCACCCGTGGCAAACCGATGCCCGCACAGCACTGCGCTGCCTGTGCGGGCCTCAGTAACCCGTCATCTCCAGATACCCACGGCCCTTCTCACCCACACGTACCGGGCCCTCCCAATAAGGGAAGCGTGTGCCCATCCAGGCCTTGGGCTCTAGCGCATCCACCTCGACATCCACCTGCACCGCTGGCACTTTCACCCGCCAGCGGGTGGGCACCTGTTTGCCATTGTCTTGCCGCGTCCAGGCCAGCGGTGCCAATTCGATCTGCCCGCCCTGCAGCGCCCGTACCTGCCCCTGGGCATCGACCCAGGTGCCCGCGCGGTAAGGCGGCCCTTGATCCTCGCGTACCTGGAACAGCATCAGCTTGGCGCCCGTATCCAGGTGCAGGGAAAACCAGTCCCAGCCACTTTGCCCGGCGGCCAAAGGCTGGCTGCTCCATTCCCGGTCAAGCCAGGCCTGCCCTGTGACGGCGACACGCTGCCCCGCTCGCTCGACCTCTCCACTGACCCTGTAGAACGGCTGACTGTAGTAGTACGACGCCTGGCCCTTGCCGGATTTTTCGCTGTAGCCCTGCACCCCGTGCAGCAGCAGCGGCTGATCGCTGGTGAGGGCCAGGTCATAGCCAAACCCCTCCCCGCTGGCACGCATCTGCAGGCGCTCGACACCGGGCTTGCCCAGCAGCGACCAGTCGTTGATCCACGCCCGGAACGGTTGCGCCTCGACGCCAGCCTGGCCGATGCCACCGCGCGCCAGGGTTTCACTGACCTGATGGCCGCCCGGGCCGGTCAGCGCGGCGTGGCCCATCCACAGGTTGGGGCTGTTCCAGTTCCAGGTCTCAGGCCCGGGCCGCAAGGCCGAGCGGAACAACGTCCATTGCACGCCCCAGTCACGGCCCTGGGCATCGCGCAGGTTGGCGGTGACGTACCACCATTCGATACGAAAGCCCTCGTGCGCGCCATGGTCACGGGGGAATGCCAGCGCATGCCCCGGTACCACCTGGGTGAACGCCGCCGCATCCTCACCCAGGCCCGCAAAGCTCTTGGGTGCTGGCGCAGGCGGGTCGCAGCCGGCCAGCAGCAGGCATGCCATCAACAGCCACGTTTCAGTTTTCATCGGCAAATTGCCTCAACAGTGCGCTTGGCTGGCTGCGTGCCAGCTGCCATAACGGCCAGGCGCTGGCCAGCAGGCTGGTCAACAGACCTAATACGGCCAGTTGCACCAGCTGCCCGGTAAATACATGCCAAGGCAGCCGCCAACCGAACGCCTGCACGTTCACCACCGCCACCAGGCACCAGGCCAACAGCAGGCCCAGGGGTATCGCCAGCAGGACGGTGAAGCAACTGAGCATCAGCGTTTGCCCCAGGCTCAGCCAGGCCAGCCAGCGCCGTGGTACACCCAACGCCCACAACGGCGCCAACTGCCCCAGGCGGCGCTGGCTCAAGGTCAGCTGGCTGATGAACAACGCAACGCCGGCAACCCCTAGCGTCAGGCTGTTCAATGCCGCGGTGACCGCGAAGGTGCGGCTGAACACCTCGCTCGACCAGGCCTTGAGGCGGGCCTGCTCCACCACCTGATTGTCATCCAGGGCATAGCGTCGTTGCAGTTCATCCTTCAGCGCAGCTACCCGTTCAGGCGGTACCAGCAGGCTCAAGCCGGCCAGGCTGGCCGCTGGTGCATGCCTGCGCAACCAGTCAGCGTTGACCAGCACATGGCCCTTGGGGTTGCCATAGTCGGCATAAATACCCACCACGGCCATGGCCTGCGGTGGCTCGCTAGGCAACTGCAGGGCCTGCCCTACAGCCAGGCCAAGGCGACGGGCCAGCTGCTCGCTGAGCATCGCACCACGGCCGTCGGCCAGCGCCTGCCAGGCGCCCGGCGCCTGCTGCAGCAATGGCCAGTGCTGACGGTAGAAGCGGTGATCATCCACCCCCTGTACCTGCACCGGCCACTGCTGCAGGCGCCAGTCCACCCGCCAGCTGGGCAGCACCGCGCTGACGGTACGGTCTGCCCGCAAGCGCGCGTAGATCTGCTGCGCCTGCGCGCTGTCGCGGGGCGTGACGTACACATCGGCAGCCAGGCGCTGGTCCAGCCAGCCGATGAAGGTGCGGCGAAAGCCTTCGGTCATGCCGCCGACCCCGACACTGGCGGCCAAGGCCAGCAACAGCGCCATCAATGCCAGGCTCAAGGCCGGCAGTTGCTGGCGGCTGTCGGCAACGAACCACTGCGCCAGCGGGCGCTTGCACACCCGCGCCAGGCCGCCGAGCAAAAGCGCCAGCAACCCCGGCAACAACAGCGCCGCCGCCAGCAGCAAAGCGGCCAGCATGCCGAACGCACTGGGCAGCCCCTGACCCAGGTAGCCGCAGCCCGCCGCCACCATCAGCAGCACGGCGCCAGCGCCACCCTGGCGCCGCAACCAAGGCACTTGCGCCAGGCGCCAGGCCTGGGGCTGGGCCAAGGCCAGCAATGGCAGGCGCGCCGCACGCAGCAGGCTGTCGAGCCCCGCCAGCAGTGCGCCGAACAAGCTGACGGCAATGCCTGCCAGCCACCAGTGGGCCGGCAAGTGCAATTGCCCTGCGACCTGGGCCCCATAAAGCCCGCGCAGGCTGGAGGCGAAATCAGGCAGCATCAGCGCGGCCAGCAGGTAGCCTGCAGCCACGCCCGCCACACCACCCAACAGGGCAAACAACCCCAACTCCAAGGCGAGCGCTGTCAACAGCACCTTCAGGCTCACACCGCATGCGCGCAAGGTGCGGATCAACCCGCGGCGCTGCTCCAGCGCCAGGCCGATGGCAGCATGGGCAATGAATAACCCCACCACGAAGGCCAGCAGGCCGAGGGCGGTGAGGTTCAGGTGAAAGCTGGCGGTCAGCCGCTGCAGGTCGGCATCGTCGCCGGGCGGCTGCAGTTTCAGGCTGGCCGCGATGTCACTCGGCAGTGGCCGATCACTGTCGCTGAGCAGCCACGACAATTGCCCGGGGGCATCGAGCAAGGCCTGCGCCTGGCCGATGTCGACCACCACTACACCCGGTGCCAGCTGCGCGTGCAAGGTAAGCGGCGGCAGTACCTGCCCGTCCACCGTGCTGACCTGCTCGCCAGGCTGGCGGCCCAGCTGGCGCAGCGTGTCCGGGCCTACCCACGCTTGCCCCGGCGTGCCCACGAACGCCTGCACGTCAAAATTCCGCACATCGGCACCGGCCACGGCCATGCCCGGCAACAGGCCAAGCGGCTCGATGCCGATCAGCCGCAACGCGACCTGCTGCTGCCCCGCCAGGCGCAGGCGCCCTTCCAGCACGGGCGTCACCGGCCAGCCCAGCCTGCGCAATTGCACATACAACGCCTGGTCGAACCGCTGCCCCGAGCGTGCCACCAGTTGTGGGCGGGCAGGCCCGGCGAGCACTGCACTGGCTTGTGCGTAATCGTTACGGGCCTGGGTGTTGAGCGCCTGAACGCCGCTCCACAGCGCCGTGGCCAGCCACAGCCCGGTGAAGATGCTGATGCACTGCAGCCGGTGGCGCCACCAATGGCTGCACAGGGCCTGCAAGGGGATCCGCAAACTGTTCATCACCCCTGCACCCGGCCCATCTGCAGCATGCAGCGGCGCTGCAGCCTGGCGGCCAGGCGCTGGCTGTGGGTCACCATCAGCACGCTGCTACCCGCCTCGTGCACCAGTTGCAGCAGCAGCGCCAACACCTCGTCGCTGCTGGCCTCGTCAAGGCTGCCGGTGGGCTCGTCAGCCAGCAGCAGTAACGGCCGGCTGGCTAGCGCGCGGCCGATGGCAACACGCTGCTGCTGCCCGCCAGACAGTTGCTCCGGGTAACGTTGCAGCAATGGGGCCAGCCCCAACCGGCTGGCCAAGTGGGTCACCCAGGCCGGGTCATGGCGCCCCGCCAGGCGCGCTTGGAAGGCCAGGTTGGCCGCCACGTCCAGGCTGCTGATGAGGTTGTACTGCTGGAACACCAGGCCGATGCTCTCGCGCCGCCAGCGTGCCAAGGCAGCTTCGCCGCGGTTGTCCAATGGCTGGCCATCGATCAGGATGCGCCCGCTGTCGGCGCGGTCCAGGCCTGCCAGCAGGTGCAGCAAGGTGCTCTTGCCGCTGCCCGACTCGCCCATCAGGGCCAGGCTGCTGCCACGGTCCAGCGACAGGTCCACCCCGCGCAGCACCTCCAAGGGGCCTTGGGCGGTGGCGAATGACTTGCGCAGGTTTTCGACGACCAACATTAGCTTGGGACCTTGTTTGGGGGGCAACAGTAGGCATAGCTGCAAACGCCGCTTTGGGGCAACTGTTTGCACTGTTTTCACTGGCCTCATCGCCGGCAAGCCGGCTCCCACAGGGATCTGGGCTGCCTTCAGGAATCTGGACACCAATCCAATGCCCTGGGCAGTCCAGGTACAGCGCAGAGCTCAAGCACTGCGCGGACCTGGGCTGCCTTCAGGAAGCTGGACACCAATCCAATGCCATGGGGCAGTCCAGGTACAGCACAGAGCTCAAGCACTGCGCGGTCCCTGTGGGAGATTCTATGGTTCTCAGCAAGCCATTTTCCCGCCTTTGGTAACGTATTCGTCCTGATTTCTCATCAGGGCGAATGCCACTCGTGCGAGCTTCCTGGCCAGAATTACCAACGCCTGGG
>NZ_JAETZZ010000017.1 GCF_022627325.1 Pseudomonas putida | reverse complement strand
GTGGTTTCTCTGGTGAGTGTTTGGTCTTCGCAAACTCAACGTTAGCCAAGAACCACGATGACCATCCTCTTTCGCCCGCAGGGCGCCTTCGGCTGGTTCAGTTACACCACTTCCCGGGACACGATCGCCAATCCCGCGTCAGCTGGCAACGAGTCGGCGTAAAACCTATCTTCAAAGCCAGAGGTGAGCCAGGCGGCCGTATCACTCGCCGGCGCGATCTCAAAATTGGTCCCACTCAATGAGGTGCCACACGCTTGGCAACTATTCGCACTCATTGCGCTTGGATCGGTTTCCTTCAGACAGTTGGGGCACCGCCCGTGGAGTTCAGTGCCGTGGACAGAACACGTCGTAACCAGGGTCAAGCCCCAGCTTTCTCTCCAATAACCGGCTTCGCCCAAACAGATCGGACAGTAACGAGCGTGATGAGTCGTCCATAACTTGACCCCCTTGGGCCTTGGATCACGAAACTCAGCAGATACCGCAGGCCAGCTCAGTGGTCCTTCCATCATCTGCAGCCAGTCCGCAACATCGGTCTCGTCGGCTCGTGCAAAGGCGGTGAGCAGTTCCTTTCTGGGTAATCCGTTGGCTTTCGCCAGGCGCTGCAGGTACCCCAAAAGACTTTCGTCTTGGTGTGGTCGTGGGTTGATTAAAAGACCAAACATTCCTACACATCCATGAAATCGAAGACATAAAAATCAGGGGAGTAGAGCCGGGCCGATAAGCCCGGCCCTTGGCCGTCAGGTACTGCTCTCTTCGAACGTCTCAAACGGCTCCCGCTTCCCGAACAGAGGCTGGAAATTGAAGCTCGCACTGAAGGGGTTTCGATCCTCGGTGGCGTAGCTCCAAACCTCGTCTTCAAAAGCCTGGGCCAGCACAGGAAGTTCAATCCCGACAAGGTCCTGGACTTGAACCAGCCAAACAGCCCTGTCCACAATCTTGATGAGGTAGTCGATCAATCCATAGGAAGCCAGGTAGAAGCGTTTAATCATCGCTGGCTCTACAAAACTGATGGTTTGAACAGGCAGTTCGCCCTCGATTGCCTGCAACAACATCACGAAATGAAGAGACGTATTAGCGGAGAAGGTGAAGCGATCGTATGCCACCGTGGCCGAAAACCTGCGTCGCAGTTGCTCGTTTGCTAGCAGGAGATTTTCGGTGCGCTTCAGCCCAATCAGAACAAACGCGATACTGGTTTCATTCATCAGACTCTTGATCCAGTCTGCTGCCTCATACGCACCATTACGACGATAATCGACCAGGTGCTGCGCCTCATCGAGGACCAACATCTCCACGCCAAGGTTCTTCAGCAGCAGGACTACTCGCGCAAATTTAACCTCTGCCGAATGTCCTCGTGCCTCTGCGAAGGGATCCTTCAGCTCTGCCAAAATGGCTGCTGCCAGGTTCTTTTTGGTTGGAGACGAAGGCATCTCGACGAACAGAACTGTCCGCTTCTGTGGGTCATGGCTCTCCAATTCCTCCAATGACCGAATGTACTCCTTGACCAATGTGCTCTTGCCCACTCCGCTTGGACCTTGGATCAGCAACCCTTTACTTGCTCTGGTACGCCGACTATCGCCGTGGATATCGCCTAGTCGCGTCAACGCTCGCTCGACTTGAGGGCTGTGAATAAAACGATCGCGGAGCGTAAAGCTGTATTCACCATGCTCGTAGCATTCGTACAGATTGATGGCGTTCATGGCTTAGAACTCCCAGCAGGGCGACGAACCGAGACCTTGAAGGCTGCTGGCGGAATGTTAGGAATAGAGTCACCGGTCCATTCCACTTCAGCGAGTACCTTGGGTGGAGGCGTGCTTTCGGTCACTCGACCCTCCTTGTCGATTTTCGCTATGGCAGCTGCGCGTCGTTTTCTGAGCGTCTGCGAACGGCGGGCCTCGTCTGCATCTTCCATAATTTCCTGGTAGCACCTGTGCGTAGCCTCGAAGCTAGGCTGCTCATTATATTTTTCTCGCAGCGCTTTCTCGGCAGCCTTCCACACCTCCCTGCTCTTACCGGCCATTCGCTCATCTTTGGCGGGCACTTTGAAGAACAAGTTTCTGAAGCGGTCGTGAACCCAAACGTGCCCGGCTTCGTCTCGATAGCGGACGTTTACCTTTTCTCCGTCTGCCAAACGCATACGGAGCTCAGCAAGTTCCGTAGAGTGGTAGCCCACTTTGGCAACCTCGATGCCGTAATGGTGAACCTTCACCGAGGCCCGCTTGGCCAGAATGCACTCCAACGAGTCCAGGTCGACGGGAAGGCTGATGACATGGTTCGCCTCGCTAGTCCCCCAGACTTGAGCCGGTGTTCTGTTGTCCAGCCCCCGATGAGGAGTCTGGTGGTAACCATCGACGATCCATTTCACTACCACCGCCTCCAATTGAGGGAGCGTGAAACATGCATTCTTCTCCGAGTCGTAATCGCCACGCTGCTGGATATTCGAGAAGGTGGTACCCGGGAGGTTGTGGATAAGCCCCAGGTTCTGTGTGCTGAAAAAGCGTTCGACGGCACCTTTCCTTTGAGGGGCCCTTGAAGCGGGATACATGATCTCGATACCCAACTCGTTGAATCCCATGATGAGATCGCCCGCGTGAAATTCCGCTGCGTTGTCTGGGACTATTCGAGCCGGCAGCCCACGTGCCCACCATTCATTTCTCACTTTCGGAAAGCGCTTCAGCAATTCGGCTTTTGGACGGATTGAGCGTTCGATCACACGAAGCACGGTTTCCGTATTTGGCGCCGACAGGTGGAGCAAATATCCCATCACCATTCGAGAGAAGCGGTCGAGGACGATCGTCAGATAGGGGCGCCCAATGCACAGCCCCGAGGTTTCATCCACAAGCTGGACGTCCAACAAGGTGTGATCAATTTCCCAACGTTCCAAAATCTCATGGACACGTAGGACACCCGCCGCAACACGGTGCTTCTTGTCTGCTGCGTGTTTTCCGAGCCTCTCCTTATCCACAAGGTACGGATCCAGCTTGGCGATGTACCTTCGGACAGTCATTCCGCTTGGGATCTTGAGCTGATCCGAAGGCAAACGACTTTTGTTCCTCTCTTTTATCTGATCCTCGAATTCTGAAACGACCACGCTGACCGCTGGAATCGTATCCTGCAGGTAGGTTTTATTAATCACCCCTTCAAGAATAACTTCGAGCTCTCCCTGTATCGCGGCAGCCCGACCCTTTTTGGCATGCTGAGGGATAAGCTTTACTACGTTCTGGCCAATGTATTTGGCTGCCCAACGTCGAATAGTGGAAACCGAGGGTGCGCACGCATCCCCAATCTTTTTGGCGATATCTCTAAGCTTCTTGATCATGTCTTCGTCACCCGGTAGCTTGTATTTACCGCGCTTAGTTAGGTCGTCCAGATACTTGCGTCGACGCAATGCCTCATCTCCATGTTTTTTGGGGAAGCATGAAATATCTGGAGGGACGTTCCGCACATACGGAACCCTCCCAAGGTATGGCTGATCAGCGGAGATCTCGATCTCGCGCTTCTCGTAGGCCTCATAGAACTCCTTCTCGGATAGCTTCGTGGGCTCACCAAGCTCATCGAAAAAGAGCAGCTTCCGGTCAATAAGCCTCTTCTCAAGCACCATCAGTACGCCACGAACGATGACGACCAATTTCACCCTAAGGGAAAAGGTTTGCATGACGGTGCCCCCCTTGCAGGAAGACCGGGGAGTCAGTGTCAATTGACCTATCAAGGTCAATGCCCACCACCCCAAGGCCTAACAAGCGCCAGGCTTTCCCCTCACCAACCACGTAGAGCAGATCTGCAACGGTCATAGGCGGCCATTCGTTGAAGGTCGCCATTACCTCCTCCAACGCCTGATGCGAAAGCTCTGGACCGCGCCGGTGATACATCAGCCTTCTAAGATTGGTAGCCAGGGGTTCAGCTTCAATTAACTTTTCAGTGATCACCGAAAAGTTACGGGCAGTGGCGTTGAAGTAGCGCTCAGCGGCATCCAGTCGCTGCCTGACGCTGGCAATCTTCAGTCGGTCGTGAGGCTTCACTTCAAACCACCACTCGCGCCCATCCGCGAGGAAAACCTGTACGTCTGGGTAATATTTGAAGTAGCCCTGGAGCGATGGAACACGTTCCTCACTGGGCTGCGGGACGTAGCCGATGACCGCAGGAGACAGCTCAAGAAGCCGAAAAAGAGCGCCTTCGAGCTGGGACTCCCAGGGCACAGGCTTTTTATTTTTGAGCGATGGGAAGTAGCCGCGGTAATGGTTGGACCGCCGCGTGACCACCTTTCGTACTGTCATGAAACACCTCCGAAAATCTCGAAACGAGCGCCGACGCTGCGCCAAAAAATCAAGGCGCAGGGCGGGCGAAGTGAGGCCTTTCGACAGGCAACACTGTGCCGTCGAGTAACCTCGCTAAGGTCGAAAAAATGGGAGAGGATTGACAGTCGCTTCGAAAAAGCAGACATTGCGGGTTCTGAGGACGCAAGTCTGCTTCGCTAAGCGCGGTCAGTCCTCTCGGGATTGATCGCGTTTTTCTACATTTTCAGGTCTCCTTTTCTCTCATTGGTCATGACTCTCATGACTGATCAGAATCTAAAGCAATCGGCTTGCTCTCTTTATTTCTAAACGGCCACTTCGTGATCGCTGGAGCAATTTGGATCAGGTCTGAAGCTCTCGCTTCAAACAGCTGATTTGGCTGAAAATCTTCAGTGCAAAGCGGAAAAGTTGGTCATAGATCTTATTCCAACATCCCTTCGAAATCTACAAAAAATCCAAAATGGCAACTTCCACCAAATTCCATTTCCATACTAAATTGTTCAAATTAATACTTAACACGTACGCTTAATTAACTATTAAGGTGTTCAAATATTAGTTTTAAAGTCCTCTCAATCTCTCTGCTGCTCAGATCCGCCCGCCGACCCTCTCAGCACTTCCAGCGCCCCATCAAATCACTTCCTCAAATCCCCCCATCTGCATCATTTTCCAATGAGCGGAGTAGGGCGCCCCGGCAGGAATTCCAGGCAAAAAAAAGCCCGCGAAGGCGGGCTTGATGGTGACCGACAGGGGCCATGGTTGAAGCCCGGCCGGTCATCTATTTGTGAAAGCGTGCAGCTTTTCTGTGAACCTACACCTGATCAGAAGTCCAGGTTCGAAACCGACAGCGCGTTGCTTTCGATGAAGTCACGGCGAGGCTCAACCGCATCGCCCATCAAGGTGTTGAAGATCTGATCGGCGGCAATCGCGTCTTCGATGGTGACCTTGAGCATGCGCCGTACAGTTGGGTCCATGGTGGTTTCCCACAACTGATCCGGGTTCATCTCACCCAGCCCTTTGTATCGCTGGATGGTGTGTCGCTTGGTGGTCTCGTTCATCAGCCAATCCAGGCCTTCCTTGAACTCGACGATCGCCTTGCGACGCTCACCACGCTGTACATAAGCACCTTCACCCAGCAGGCTCGACAACTTGGAACCTATGTTGACCACCGTGCGGTAGTCGTTGCTGCCGAAGAAATCGCGGTTGAAGGTGATGTAGCTGGCCAGGCCGTGCGAGGTGATTTCCACTTCTGGCAGCCACACATTGCGCTCCTTGTCCTCGCGCAGGGTGGCCTTGTATACCAGGCCAGACTTCTGGCTATTGCTCAGGCGCTCCTGCAGTTTGGCCAACCAGTTCTCCATGACGGCATGGTCGCCCAATTGCTCAAGGGTAACTTCCGGCAGGTAGATGAAGTGCTCGGTCAACTCTTCCGGGTACAAGCGAGACAAACGCTTGAGGGTCTTCATTACACTGCGGAACTCGTTGACCAAAACCTCCAGCTGAACACCGGAAACGGCTGGCGCAGATTCATCCAGGTGCAGGCTGGCATCTTCGAGGGCCGACTGGGTCATGTATTCTTCCATGGCCTCGTCGTCCTTGATGTACTGCTCCTGCTTGCCTCTCTTCACCTTGTACAGCGGTGGCTGGGCAATGTAGATGTAGCCACGCTCGACCAGCTCTGGCAGCTGACGGAAGAAGAAGGTCAGCAGCAGGGTACGGATGTGCGAACCGTCAACGTCAGCATCGGTCATGATGATGATGTTGTGATAGCGCAGCTTGTCGATGTTGTACTCTTCACGGCCGATGCCACAGCCCAGCGCGGTGATCAGTGTGCCCACTTCCTGGGAGGAGATCATCTTGTCGAAACGTGCTTTCTCGACGTTGAGAATCTTGCCCTTGAGCGGCAGGATCGCCTGGGTACGACGGTTACGACCTTGTTTGGCCGAGCCACCTGCGGAGTCACCCTCCACCAGGTACAGTTCGGAAAGGGCAGGGTCCTTCTCTTGGCAGTCCGCCAGTTTGCCCGGCAAGCCGGCGATATCCAGCGCGCCCTTACGGCGAGTCATTTCACGCGCTTTGCGCGCCGCTTCACGGGCACGGGCAGCATCGATCATCTTGCCGACGACCGCCTTGGCTTCGTTGGGGTTCTCCAACAGGAAGTCGGCGAAGTACTTGTTCATTTCCTGTTCCACGGCGGTTTTCACCTCCGAGGAGACCAGCTTGTCCTTGGTCTGGGAGCTGAACTTCGGATCCGGCACCTTGACCGAAATGATCGCAGTCAGGCCTTCCCGAGCGTCGTCACCGGTGGTGGAAACCTTGTTCTTCTTGGCCAGGCCTTCCTGCTCGATGTAGTTGTTAAGGCTACGGGTCAGCGAGGAGCGGAAACCAACCAGATGGGTACCGCCATCGCGCTGTGGAATGTTGTTGGTGAAGCACAGCAGGTTTTCGTTGAAGCTGTCGTTCCACTGCAGGGCGACTTCAACACCTACGCCATCGTCACGTTGAACGTTGAAATGGAACACCTGGGAGTTGACCGGCGTCTTGTTGGTGTTCAGGTATTCAACGAATGCACGCAGGCCGCCTTCATATTTGAAGAACTCTTCTTTGCCCGAGCGCTCGTCTTTCAGCAGGATGCCAACACCCGAGTTCAGGAACGACAACTCACGAATACGCTTGGCCAGGATATCCCAGCTGAAGTGAATGTTCTTGAAGGTCTCAGCCGAAGGCTTGAAATGAATGTGGGTGCCGGTAGTTTCGCTTTCGCCCACAACGGCCATCGGCGCCTGTGGAACGCCGTGAACGTAGGTCTGTTCCCAGATCTTGCCGCTACGGCGAACGGTTAGCACCAGTTTTTCAGACAGGGCGTTTACGACCGAAACACCTACGCCGTGCAGACCGCCGGAAACCTTGTAGGAGTTATCATCAAATTTACCGCCGGCGTGCAGCACGGTCATGATGACCTCGGCTGCGGAGACGCCTTCTTCTTTATGCACGTCGACCGGAATGCCGCGACCGTTGTCGCGCACACTAATCGATTCGTCCGGGTGGATAATGACGGTAATGTCATCGCAGTGCCCGGCGAGGGCTTCGTCGATCGAGTTGTCGACCACTTCGAAGACCATGTGGTGCAGGCCGCTACCGTCATCGGTGTCGCCAATGTACATGCCGGGACGCTTGCGCACGGCATCCAAACCTTTCAGCACCTTGATGCTTGAGGAGTCGTACGTTTGATTTTCGCTCATGCCTTCACTCCCGATGGTCGTGGGTCTGGGTGATACGGCCTTGTTCCACGTGGAACAAAGCGACTGGCGTTTCCGTCTGCCAGCCTTCCCTCAGTAATTCTTGATCTACACAGGTGATGAACACCTGGCAGCGTAATTCTTCTAGCAAGCGGCACAGTGCACGGCGATGCTGGTCGTCCAACTCGGACGGCAAGTCATCCACGAGATAAATACAGTGGCCGCGGCGAGCCTGGCTAACGAGATGGCCTTGAGCAATGCGCAGAGCACAGACCACCAACTTTTGCTGACCACGCGACAGGATGTCGGCTGCATTATTGGCAGCCAGACGAAGGCGCAGATCAGCACGCTGCGGGCCGGCCTGGGTATGGCCCATCTGCTGATCGCGAAGGAGAGAAGAGGCGAGTACTTCGTTGAGTTCCCGGTCCTTGTCCCAGCCTCGGTAGTAGCTAAGGGTCAACCCGTCCAGCTCGACCAGTTCGCTCAGGGTTTGCTCGAAGACGGGCTTCAAGGCCTTCATGTAGTTGCGACGGTATTCATCTATTTCCGCGCTGGCCAGGCACAATTCCCGGTCCCAGGCGGCTTGCGAAGCTGGGTCAAGTGTACCATGCCGCAACCATGAGTTCCGCTGCCGCAACGCCTTCTGCAGACGCTGCCACGCTGGCATGAAGCGAGGTTCCACGTGGAACACTCCCCAATCGAGAAACTGGCGGCGGATCTTCGGTGCGCCTTCAAGCAACCTGAAACTGTCTGGGTTGATGAGCTGCAGGGGCAGCAATTCTGCGAGCTGCGCAGCGCTCTTGGCATTCTGCCCATCAATACGGATAGTGAAATCGCCCCCGCGCTCGCGCGACACACCCAGGTTGCTGATGCCGCCTTGGCCTGACTGCACTTCGCCAAAAACCGTACACGCTGCCTGCTCGTACTGGATGACCGGGTTCAGTCGAGTACTGCGGAACGACCTGGCCAAGCCGAGCAAATGCACCGCTTCAAGCACACTGGTCTTGCCGCTGCCGTTTGCGCCGTAGAGGATATTGATGCGGGGGGAGGGTGAGAGGGTCACCGGGTGCAGGTTGCGCACCGCGGTGACCATGATACGTCGAAGGGACATCTGGCCTGCTACAGGTTACAGGCGCATTGGCATGACAACATAAGACGAGTCGTCATTGCCTGCTTCTTGCAGCAGAGCACTGCTATTGGAATCGGAGAGAATCAGGCGAACCTGTTCGGTTGTCATCACACCCAAGACGTCCAGCAGGTAACTGACGTTGAAGCCGATCTCCAGCGATGCCCCGTCATAGTCGACGCTGATCTCTTCTTCCGCCTCTTCCTGTTCCGGGTTGTTCGCCTGGATTTTCAACTGGCCGGCAGCCAACTGCAGACGAATACCACGGTACTTCTCGTTGGAAAGAATCGCCGTACGGCTGAACGCTTCGCGCAAGGCCTGTCGATCGCCAATGACCAGCTTGTCACCACCCTTGGGCAGTACACGCTCATAGTCCGGGAACTTGCCATCGACCAGCTTGGAAGTGAAGGTGAACTCGCCTGTGTTCGCACGGATGTGGTGCTGGCCCAGGACAATGCTGACCATGCCTTCGGGGTCGGTGAGCAGGCGCGCCAGTTCGAGGATACCTTTACGAGGCACGATGACCTGATGCCGCTCATCCTGCTCGATGGCTGCGCTCATGGAGCACAGTGCAAGGCGGTGGCCATCGGTAGACACGGCACGCAGGGTATTGCGCGACACTTCAAGCAGCATACCGTTGAGGTAGTAACGTACATCCTGCTGAGCCATGGCAAAGCTGGTGCGCTCGATCAAGCGACGCAGTTTGCTCTGCTCAAGGTTGCAGGTCAGCGAACCTGGGCCTTCTTCCACGGTGGGGAAGTCGTTGGCAGGCAGGGTCGACAGGGTGAAACGGCTACGGCCGGCCTTGACCAACAACTTCTGTTCATCGACCTTGATATCGATCAGCACGTCGTTCGGCAGGCTTTTGCAGATGTCCATCAGCTTGCGCGCCGGGACAGTGATTTCGCCTGGCTCAGCCGGCTCTTCCAGTTGTACACGGCCTACCAGTTCGACTTCCAGATCGGTACCCGTCAACGACAGTTGCTGGCCTTGCACGACCAGCAGTACGTTGGACAGGACCGGCAAGGTCTGACGGCGCTCGACGACACCGGCGACCAGTTGCAGGGGTTTCAACAGGGCTTCGCGTTGAATGGTGAAATGCATGGTCTAGTCCCTTGCCTTCAATTAGCTGCGCTGGCGGCCATCAGGTGGTGAGCGTGCGCAGGAGGTTCTTGTAGTCCTCGCGGATGTCCGCGTCGGATTCCTTCAGTTCGTTGATCTTGCGGCAAGCGTGCAGCACCGTAGTGTGGTCACGACCGCCAAACATGTCGCCGATCTCTGGCAGACTGTGGTTGGTCAGCTCTTTGGACAACGCCATGGCCACCTGACGCGGGCGCGCTACCGAGCGCGAACGGCGCTTGGACAACAGATCGGAGATCTTGATCTTGTAGTACTCGGCCACGGTGCGCTGAATGTTATCCACACTCACCAGTTTGTCTTGCAGCGCCAGCAGGTCCTTCAGCGACTCGCGAATCAGCTCGATGGTGATGTCGCGGCCCATGAAGTGCGAGTGAGCGATGACACGCTTCAGTGCCCCCTCGAGCTCACGCACGTTGGAGCGAATACGCTGAGCGATGAAGAACGCGGCATCGTGCGGCAGCTCGACCTTGGCCTGGTCGGCCTTTTTCATCAGGATCGCCACACGGGTCTCGAGCTCCGGCGGCTCGACAGCCACTGTGAGGCCCCAGCCGAAACGCGACTTCAATCGCTCCTCCAGACCTTCGATTTCCTTCGGATAGCGGTCACTGGTGAGAATCACCTGCTGACCACCCTCCAGCAAGGCGTTGAAGGTGTGGAAAAACTCCTCCTGAGAACGCTCCTTACGGGCAAAGAACTGGATATCGTCGATCAGCAACGCATCGACCGAACGGTAGAAGCGCTTGAATTCATTGATCGCGTTGAGCTGCAACGCCTTGACCATGTCCGCGACGAAGCGCTCGGAATGCAGATACACCACCTTGGCATTCGGGTTCTTTTTCAGCAGGTGGTTACCCACAGCATGCATCAAGTGGGTTTTACCCAAGCCCACACCACCGTAAAGGAACAGTGGGTTGTAGCCATGCTTCGGGTTGTCGGCAACCTGCCAGGCGGCGGCCCGGGCCAATTGGTTGGACTTACCCTCTACAAAGGTTTCGAAGGTGAACGTACGGTTCAGATAGCTGGTGTGCTTGAGCGCACCCTCCACCTGAACGTTGCGCTGTTCGGTACGACCTGGTGCGACAGGTGCCGGAGCGCTGTCGGCCATCGAATCATAGCTGTCTCGCGAAGGCGCCTCGGCCATATCCGAGGCCTGCGCAGGCTCCGCCGAAGGCACCGAGACCGGGTCAGCAACAGCCATGACTGGCGCGGCTGCTGGCTGCGCGTGGGTCTGCGCAAGGGATGCAGCCACTGCAGCGCTGACCGGGGCGTTAGGCGCGGCCCGCGGTGCGGAGCTGCGACGGCTGCCTATTAATAAGGAAAGGGCAGGCGCGATGCCGCTACCGTTTTCACCCAACAGTTCGAGCAGACGGCCGAGGTACTTTTCATTCACCCAATCGAGAACGAAACGGTTTGGCGCATACACGCGCAACTCGTCGCCTTCGGCTTCGACCTGTAGCGGACGGATCCAGGTGTTGAATTGCTGGGCAGGCAGTTCATCGCGCAGAAGCTCCACGCACTGCTGCCAAAGTTCCACTGACACGGATATCCCCTGAGTTTGAAAGCCGGATGAGGCTAAAACAAACGGCCATTGTACCGGTCAAGCGATCAGTTATCCACATGTGGAAACATTATGATCCATGGCAAAACAGCCATTTAGCGACCAAAAAGCCACGCACGGACTGTGAATAAGCTCTGTGGATAACCCACCCTGAGGGCTATGCACAATCCTGGCCTGAAATCTGTTGATAAGTCGCCTGTGCATAACATAGCTTTTCATCCACAGGCTGTACTCAGGCGCGACACAAGCGCAGCACGGGTTGTGGACAACGTTTCAGGACGCTGGATGACGCGTGATCATGGGCCTCCAGAAGGTTATCCACAGATCTTTATCCACCTAAGATCTATAAGTTATTCAGAAAAGCTTTTTATATGTCTCTTCTTTTTTTTACTTTTGTCATCCGTTTGGCTTACCGACCCGGCACCGCCCACCCGATCGCTCAAAGCACCTTCCATAAGGAAAGGCTGGTTGGAAATTGACCTATTGGCTTGCTTTCTCTAGAATCGCCGATCTCTTAAAAAGGGGGCCATTCCGGCCCGTTGTCGACAAACCAGGTAACACGCCATGAAACGTACTTTCCAACCAAGCACCATCAAGCGCGCTCGCACCCACGGCTTCCGTGCCCGTATGGCTACCAAGAACGGCCGTGCTGTTCTGTCGCGTCGTCGTGCCAAAGGCCGTAAGCGTCTGGCCATTTGATCTTTCGGCAAAGGTGGTGAGTCAGGACTTCAGTCGGGAAAAGCGACTGCTTACACCCCGGCATTTCAAAGCGGTCTTCGACTCCCCAACCGGCAAGGTTCCAGGGAAAAACCTGCTGATCCTTGCTCGCGAGAACGGTCTCGATCATCCACGCCTTGGCTTGGTGATCGGCAAGAAGAGCGTCAAGCTTGCCGTTCAACGCAATCGCCTCAAGCGCTTGATGCGCGATTCCTTTCGTCTGCACCAGCAAATGCTCGCTGGCCTGGACATAGTGATCGTCGCGCGCAAGGGATTGGGTGAGATAGAAAACCCGGAATTGCACCAACACTTTGGCAAGCTCTGGAAACGCCTGGCGCGCAGCCGGCCCACTCCAGCGGCTAACGCCGATTCCGCAGGGGTAGACAGTCAAGATGCGTAAACTGGTACTCGTTCCGATCCAGTTTTACCGTTATGCCATCAGTCCTCTGATGGCCAGCCACTGTCGTTTTTACCCCAGTTGCTCCTGTTATGCGTTAGAAGCCATTGAAACCCATGGCGTCTTGCGTGGCGGGTGGCTGACCGTTCGTCGCCTGGGGCGTTGTCATCCGTGGAACGACGGCGGTTTCGATCCCGTTCCCCCCGCTCCTTCCTCCCGAACTTCTTCGATAGCCGAGTAATCATGGATATTAAACGCACGATCCTGATCGCCGCCCTGGCAATCGTGTCCTACGTCATGGTCCTGAAGTGGAACGATGACTACGGCCAGGCTGCCTTGCCGACTCAGAATACTGCTGCCAGCACCGTTGCTCCGGGCCTGCCCGATGGCGTACCGGCCGCTAACAACGGCGCCAGCGCCGATGTACCGAGCGCCAACGCCGAGTCGAACGCTGCCGAACTGGCACCCGTTGCACTCAGCAAGGATCTGATCCGGGTCAAGACCGATGTCCTGGAACTGGCTATCGATCCAGTCGGCGGTGACATCGTCCAGCTGAACCTGCCGAAGTACCCACGCCGCCAGGACCATCCGGACATTCCGTTCCAGCTGTTCGACAACGGCGGTGAGCGCCTGTACCTGGCCCAAAGCGGCTTGACCGGTACCAATGGTCCGGATGCCCGCAGCACCGGCCGTCCACTGTACGCCGCCGAGCAGAAGGCCTACCAACTGGCTGATGGCCAGCAACAATTGGTAGTCGACCTGAAGTTCAGCGACAACGGTGTGAACTACATCAAGCGCTTCAGCTTCAAACGTGGTGAGTACGACCTGACCGTCAGCTACCTGATCGACAACCAGAGCGGCCAGGCCTGGAGCGGCAACATGTTTGCCCAGCTCAAGCGTGACGCCAGTGGTGATCCGTCCTCGAGCACCGCCACCGGTACCGCCACCTACCTGGGTGCTGCCCTGTGGACAGCTGGCGAGCCGTACAAGAAAGTGTCGATGAAGGACATCGACAAAGGTAGTTTGAAAGAAAATGTGTCTGGTGGCTGGGTTGCCTGGCTGCAGCACTACTTCGTGACTGCCTGGATCCCTGCCAAGTCGGACAACAACGTCGTCCAGACCCGCAAAGACAGCCAGGGCAACTACATCATCGGTTATACCGGCCCGGCCATCAGCGTACCTGCTGGCGGCAAGGTCGAAACCAGCGCCATGCTGTACGCCGGCCCGAAGATCCAGTCCAAGCTCAAGGAACTGTCCCCAGGCCTGGAACTGACTGTCGATTACGGCTTCCTGTGGTTCATCGCCCAGCCGATCTTCTGGTTGCTGCAACATATCCACAGCCTGCTGGGTAACTGGGGCTGGTCGATCATTGTGCTGACCATGCTCATCAAAGGCTTGTTCTTCCCACTGTCGGCCGCCAGCTACCGCTCGATGGCGCGCATGCGTGCCGTGGCGCCGAAGCTTGCCGCACTGAAGGAACGCTTCGGTGACGATCGCCAGAAGATGTCCCAGGCAATGATGGAGCTGTACAAGAAAGAGAAGATCAACCCGCTGGGCGGATGCTTGCCGATCCTGGTACAGATGCCGGTGTTCCTGGCCCTGTACTGGGTGTTGCTGGAAAGCGTCGAGATGCGCCAGGCGCCATGGATGCTGTGGATCACTGACCTGTCGATCAAGGACCCGTTCTTCATCCTGCCGATCATCATGGGCGCGACCATGTTCATCCAGCAGCGCCTGAACCCGACGCCGCCGGATCCAATGCAGGCCAAGGTGATGAAAATGATGCCGATCATCTTCACCTTCTTCTTCCTGTGGTTCCCAGCTGGCCTGGTGCTGTACTGGGTTGTGAACAACTGCCTGTCGATTTCGCAGCAGTGGTACATCACCCGCCGTATTGAAGCAGCCACCAAAAAAGCTGCTGCTTGACGGGCTACTGCGCTAGCCTGTGAATAAAAACGCCCCCTCGGGGGCGTTTTTGCTATCTGTCGTTTTTGTCGTAGAGGCTTTCGAGCATGAACACTGTGCGTGAAACCATCGCTGCCATCGCAACCGCACAAGGACGCGGAGGGGTGGGCATCGTCAGGCTGTCCGGCCCACTGGCGGCCAAGGCTGGCCAGCTCATCACCGGCCGCACACTGACGCCGCGCCATGCCCACTACGGGCCATTCCGCGACCAGGAAGGGCTGGTACTGGATGAAGGCATTGCGCTGTTCTTCCCCGGCCCCCACTCGTTCACCGGTGAGGACGTACTCGAGTTGCAGGGGCATGGTGGCCCGGTGGTTCTGGACATGCTCTTGCAACGCTGTGTGCAGGCGGGTTGCCGCTTGGCCCGGCCGGGTGAGTTCAGTGAGCGGGCGTTCCTCAACGACAAGCTCGACCTGGCACAGGCCGAAGCGATTGCCGACCTGATCGAAGCCAGTTCCAGCCAGGCAGCACGCAACGCCCTGCGATCGCTGCAAGGCGAATTCTCCAAACGTGTGCATAGCTTGACTGAAGCACTGATCGCGCTGCGGATCTATGTCGAGGCAGCGATCGACTTCCCGGAGGAAGAGATCGACTTCCTTGCCGATGGCCACGTCCTGTCGATGCTCGACGCAGTGCGCGGCGTGTTGTCCACAGTGCAGCGTGAGGCGGGGCAGGGTGCGCTGCTTCGTGACGGCATGACGGTGGTGATCGCCGGCAGGCCCAATGCAGGTAAATCGAGCCTGTTGAATCAACTGGCCGGTCGTGAAGCGGCAATCGTCACCGACATCGCGGGTACCACGCGGGATATCCTGCGTGAACATATCCACATCGATGGCATGCCGCTGCACGTCGTCGATACGGCCGGTTTGCGCACTACCGACGACCATGTGGAAAAGATTGGCGTCGAGCGCGCGCTCAAGGCCATAGGGGAGGCCGATAGGGTGTTGCTGGTGGTCGACTCCACCGCCCCTGAGGCCAGTGATCCGTTCGCCTTGTGGCCGGAGTTTCTTGATCAACGGCCTGATCCGGGCAAGGTCACACTGATTCGTAACAAAGCCGATCTCAGTGGCGAACCTGTAGGGCTGGAGCAGTGCGATGACGGTCATGTAACCATCACGCTGAGCGCCAAAGGTTCCGATCACGGCCTGCAGCTGCTACGCGACCACCTGAAAGCCTGCATGGGTTATGAACAGACTGCAGAGAGCGGCTTCAGCGCACGCCGGCGCCACCTCGATGCCCTGCGCCAGGCCAGTGCTCACCTGGAGCACGGTCGTGCGCAGTTGACCTTGGCCGGGGCCGGTGAGTTGTTGGCTGAGGACCTGCGCCAGGCACAGCATGCACTGGGTGAGATCACGGGCGCGTTCAGTTCGGATGACCTGCTGGGGCGGATCTTCTCGAGTTTCTGCATCGGTAAGTAGCTTTTCAACCACACCTTCATGAGGCCGCTCTCCTTGGAGCGGCTTTTTTTTGCCCGAGATTTGATCACCGGGCCTTAGGGACACGGATGGGAGATGCAGATTTTTAATCAACAGCCTGATAAACACACGCATGAGCCCTGTGGAAAAGTCGTCTTCAGCTCCGTTGATAACCCTGCTTTTTTTCTGAGGACAATCTGCCCTGTGGGTAAATAGGCATTTCATCCACAGGCTAAATCGGCTTATCCATAGCCCTCATGGTACTTCAGCCACAGGGTTCAATTTTGCTCTACACAGCGAAACTAGGGGCCTGCATAACGTTATCCACAGATAGGTGCGTGCATAAGAATAAACATAAAAACAAAGCTTTTTTAAATTTTTTCTCTCTAGTTTCTGTTATCAGCCATTCATCCACAGCCTGGTCAAAATTTGCGCAAAAGGTTTCTTTAGGGGGGGTGAAGTCCCTATACTTGTCCGCTTACCTTCTCTATTCGCAAAAACAGGCACGAGGTGCGTGGTGGATTTCCCTTCCCGTTTTGAAGTGATCGTCATCGGCGGCGGCCATGCCGGTACCGAGGCTGCGCTTGCGTCTGCACGCATGGGTGTAAAAACCCTGCTGCTGACCCATAACGTGGAAACCCTCGGTCACATGAGCTGCAACCCAGCCATCGGTGGCATTGGCAAAAGCCATCTGGTCAAAGAGATCGATGCGCTCGGCGGTGCCATGGCACTGGCCACTGACAAGAGCGGCATTCAGTTCCGCGTGTTGAACAACCGCAAGGGCCCGGCTGTTCGCGCCACGCGTGCACAGGCCGACCGCGCCATCTACAAGGCTGTGGTTCGCGAAATCCTGGAAAACCAGCCGAATCTGTGGATATTCCAGCAGTCCTGTGACGACCTGATCGTCGAGCAAGACCAGGTCAAAGGCGTGGTTACGCAAATGGGCGTGCGGTTCTTCGCCGATTCCGTGGTGCTCACTACCGGTACTTTTCTGGGTGGCCTTATCCACATCGGCCTGCAGAATCATTCCGGCGGCCGCGCTGGTGATCCACCTTCGATCGCCTTGGCCCACCGCATGCGTGAACTACCGCTGCGCGTCGGTCGACTGAAAACCGGCACGCCTCCGCGCATCGATGGTCGTTCGGTGGACTTTTCGGTGATGACCGAGCAGCCGGGTGACACACCAATCCCGGTCATGTCGTTCATGGGCAATGCCGCGATGCACCCACGTCAGGTCAGCTGCTGGATTACCCATACCAATGCGCGGACCCACGAAATCATCGCTTCGAACCTCGACCGTTCGCCGATGTACTCGGGTGTCATCGAAGGTGTCGGCCCACGTTACTGCCCGTCGATCGAGGACAAGATCCATCGCTTTGCCGACAAGGAAAGCCATCAGGTGTTCATCGAGCCGGAAGGGCTGAACACCCACGAGCTTTACCCCAACGGTATCTCCACTTCTCTGCCGTTCGACGTGCAGCTGGAGCTGGTGCGCTCGATTCGCGGCATGGAAAACGCGCACATCGTGCGCCCGGGCTACGCCATCGAGTACGACTACTTCGACCCGCGTGATCTCAAGTACAGCCTCGAAACCAAGGTGATCGGCGGCCTGTTCTTCGCTGGCCAGATCAACGGCACCACTGGTTACGAAGAAGCCGGCGCCCAGGGCCTGCTGGCCGGTACCAATGCCGCGCTGCGCGCGCAGGGCCGCGAAAGCTGGTGCCCGCGCCGTGACGAGGCCTACATCGGGGTGCTGGTCGACGACCTGATTACCCTGGGTACCCAAGAGCCGTACCGCATGTTTACCTCGCGGGCCGAATATCGCCTGATTCTGCGAGAAGACAACGCCGACCTGCGCCTGACCGAGAAAGGCCGTGAGCTTGGCTTGATCGACGACGAGCGCTGGGCTGCGTTCTGTGCCAAGCGTGATGGCATCGAGCGTGAGGAACAGCGCTTGAAAACGACCTGGGTCCGTCCGAATACCCCACAGGGCCAGGCCGTTGTGGATAAGTTCGGTACTCCGCTGAGCCACGAATACAGCCTGCTCAACCTGCTTGCGCGGCCAGAGGTGGATTACGCTGGGCTGATCGAAGCGACCGGCGGCGAACAAATCGATCCACAAGTTGCCGAACAGGTCGAAATCAAGACCAAATACGCCGGTTACATCGATCGCCAACAGGACGAGATCGCTCGCCTGCGCGCCAGCGAGGACACCCGCCTGCCTGTGGATATCGACTACACCTCGATTTCCGGGCTGTCCAAGGAAATCCAGGGCAAGCTCGGCCAGACTCGCCCGCAGACGCTCGGCCAGGCTTCGCGCATCCCTGGCGTGACACCAGCGGCCATTTCCCTGTTGTTGATTCATCTGAAAAAACGCGGCGCTGGCCGCGAATTGGAGCAAAGCGCTTGAGTTCCCTGGTCACCCCGCAACACGCTGAAGAGTTGTCCACAGGTGCACGCCAGCTTGGTGTCGAACTGAGCGCCGAACAGCACGAACGGCTGCTTGGCTACCTGGCCCTGTTGATCAAATGGAACAAGGCCTACAACCTGACCGCCGTGCGCGACCCGGACGAGATGGTTTCGCGGCATCTGCTGGACAGCCTCAGCGTCATGGGTTTTATCCACAGTGATCGCGATACCTGGCTTGATGTCGGCAGCGGCGGTGGCATGCCAGGGATTCCATTGGCTATCCTGCATCCGCACAAACGCGTAACGGTGCTGGACGCCAATGGCAAGAAAACCCGCTTCCTCACCCAGGTGAAGATGGAGCTGAAACTGGACAACCTGACGGTTATCCACAGCCGGGTCGAGGCCTTCCAGCCAGCACAGCCGTTCAGCGGTATCATCTCTCGCGCCTTCAGCAGCATGGAGAACTTCACCAACTGGACCCGCCACTTGGGCGACACCGGGACGCAATGGCTTGCAATGAAGGGGCTGCATCCTGCCGATGAACTGGTAGCATTGCCCGCAGACTTCACAGTGGAAAGCGAGCAGGCCCTGACCGTTCCAGGTTGCCAGGGCCAGCGCCATCTGCTGATACTGCGCCGCAAGGCATGACTGGGAACACACGCAACAATGGCTAAGGTATTCGCAATCGCGAACCAGAAAGGTGGAGTGGGTAAAACCACCACCTGTATCAATCTCGCCGCATCGCTGGCTGCGACCAAGCGTCGTGTGCTGCTGATCGACCTCGATCCGCAGGGCAACGCCACCATGGGCAGCGGTGTGGACAAACACGAACTCGAACACTCGGTCTACGACCTGCTGATCGGGGAATGCGACCTTGCCCAGGCCATGCACTACTCCGAGCATGGTGGCTTCCAATTGCTGCCGGCCAACCGCGACCTGACTGCCGCGGAAGTGGTGCTGCTGGAAATGCAGGTCAAGGAGAGCCGCCTGCGCAATGCCTTGGCGCCGATCCGCGAGAATTACGACTTCATCCTCATCGATTGCCCCCCGTCGCTGTCGATGCTGACGCTCAATGCCTTGGTCGCCTCCGATGGCGTGATCATCCCCATGCAGTGTGAGTATTACGCACTGGAAGGCCTCAGCGATCTTGTGGATAACATCAAGCGTATCGCTGCCCGTCTGAACCCCGAGCTGAAGATCGAAGGGTTGCTGCGTACCATGTACGACCCGCGTCTGAGCCTGAACAACGATGTATCGGCGCAGCTCAAGGAGCACTTCGGCGAGCAGCTCTACGATACCGTCATTCCGCGCAACATCCGCTTGGCCGAGGCACCGAGTTTTGGCATGCCGGCGCTGGCCTACGACAAGCAATCGCGTGGCGCACTGGCCTATCTGGCCCTGGCCGGTGAACTGGTTCGCCGTCAACGCCGTCAATCACGCACTGCACAAACAACTTAAGGAATCCGCATGGCCGTTAAGAAACGAGGTCTCGGACGTGGGTTGGATGCACTGCTCAGTGGTCCTTCCGTCAGCGCGCTCGAAGAGCAGGCTGTCAAGATCGACCAGAAAGAACTGCAACACCTGCCGGTCGAGTTGATCCAGCGCGGTAAATACCAGCCGCGTCGTGACATGGATCCGCAGGCGCTGGAAGAACTGGCGCACTCGATTCGCACGCACGGCGTGATGCAGCCCATCGTGGTGCGCCCGATCGAGGGCAACCGCTACGAGATCATCGCGGGTGAGCGCCGCTGGCGCGCCACGCAGCAGGCCGGCCTGGACACCATCCCGGCGATGGTGCGCGAAGTGCCTGATGAAGCTGCCATCGCCATGGCCCTCATCGAGAACATCCAGCGAGAGGACCTCAACCCGTTGGAAGAGGCCCTGGCCCTGCAACGCCTGCAACAGGAGTTCGAGCTGACCCAGCAGCAGGTGGCCGATGCCGTCGGCAAGTCGCGGGTGACCGTGGCCAACCTGCTGCGCCTGATCTCGCTGCCTGAAGCGATCAAGACCATGCTTGCCCATGGTGATCTGGAGATGGGGCACGCACGTGCGCTGCTCGGTCTTGAGCAAGATCGCCAGGAAGAGGGGGCGCGTCATGTTGTCGCACGCGGGCTCACTGTGCGCCAAACTGAGGCACTGGTGCGCCAGTGGCTCAACGGCAAACCTGACCCGGTAGAGCCGAGCAAACCTGATCCGGATATCGAGCGCCTTGAACAGCGGCTTGCAGAGCGCCTGGGCTCCCCGGTGCAGATTCGTCACGGAAACAAGGGAAAAGGCCAGTTGGTTATTCGCTATAACTCGCTTGACGAGTTGCAGGGCGTCCTTGCTCACATCCGCTGAAACAATTCCAGTTGTAGCGCGCAGTCGGAAATCACTACCCAAGAGTTGAATAGGGGTTAATCCACCCCTATACTCTGCGCGCATTTTGTCGGCACAATTTATGCCAAGTCGTTACTGACTTGTTGGTCGACTTCGAGGAGCAGTTGTGATGGAAATACGCACGCCAAACCGCCTGCCTTTCCATCGCTGGGCGGTTTTTCCGGTACTGCTGGCTCAATGTGTAGTGCTTCTGCTGGCGACATTGGTGTTGTGGCAGTGGAAAGGGGCAGTCAGTGGATATTCAGGTCTCTGCGGAGGTTTGATTGCCTGGCTACCCAATATGTATTTCGCCTGGAAGGCTTTTCGCTTTAGCGGAGCCCGGGCGGCGCAGGCCATCGTCAAGTCGTTTTACGCAGGCGAGGCCGGCAAGATGATTTTGACGGCAGTGCTATTCGCACTGACCTTCGCAGGAGTGAAGCCACTGGCGCCGTTAGCAGTCTTCGGCGTCTTCGTGTTGACCCTTTTGGTCAGCTGGTTTGCGCCCCTGCTGATGAATAAAAGACTTTCGAGACCTTAGGGCGTTTGAGGCAACCATGGCAGCAGAAACCGCTTCGGGCTATATCCAGCACCACTTGCAGAACCTGACCTACGGTCAACTACCAGACGGCAGCTGGGGCTTCGCCCATTCGGCTGCAGAAGCCAAGGCAATGGGCTTCTGGGCGTTCCACCTGGACACCCTGGGTTGGTCCGTCGCGCTGGGTCTGATCTTCCTGTTCATCTTCCGCATGGCGGCGAAGAAGGCGACCTCCGGCCAGCCTGGCGGCCTGCAGAACTTCGTCGAAGTGATGGTCGATTTCGTCAACGGCAGCGTGAAGGACTCCTTCCACGGCCGTAGCCCGGTGATTGCGCCGCTGGCACTGACCATCTTCGTCTGGGTATTCCTGATGAACGCCGTCGACCTGGTACCGGTCGACTGGATTCCTCAGCTGGCCATCATGATCTCCGGTGATCCGCACATTCCGTTCCGCGCCGTGTCGACCACCGACCCGAACGCGACGCTGGCCATGGCCTTCTGCGTGTTCGCCCTGATCATCTTCTACAGCATCAAGGTCAAGGGCCTGGGCGGCTTCATCGGTGAGCTGACCCTGCACCCGTTCGGCAGCAAGAACATCTTCGTGCAGATCCTGCTGATTCCGGTCAACTTCCTGCTCGAATTCGTCACCCTGATCGCCAAGCCGATCTCGCTGGCGCTGCGACTGTTCGGCAACATGTACGCCGGTGAGCTGGTGTTCATCCTGATCGCCGTGATGTTCGGCTCCGGCCTGCTGTGGCTGAGCGGCCTGGGTGTGGTGCTGCAGTGGGCGTGGGCTGTGTTCCACATCCTGATCATCACCCTGCAAGCTTTCATCTTCATGATGCTCACCATCGTCTACCTGTCGATGGCTCACGAAGATAACCATTAAGACCGCCTGGCGTGTCTGATAGCCTTCCCCGCTCGTTTGGGGGGAGGGCTTTAAAAGTCCGCAAGGGCAGCTGTTCCAAACGATTTGTTTTACCGCTTCAAACTAAAAACCTAACCAATACGACGTAAAAGTCGGGAGGAAAGATGGAAACTGTAGTTGGTCTGACCGCTATCGCTGTTGCTCTGCTGATCGGCCTGGGTGCTCTGGGTACCGCCATTGGTTTCGGCCTGCTGGGCGGCAAATTCCTGGAAGGTGCTGCTCGTCAGCCTGAGATGGTTCCGATGCTGCAGGTCAAAATGTTCATCGTTGCCGGTCTGCTCGACGCCGTAACCATGATCGGTGTTGGTATCGCTCTGTTCTTCACCTTCGCGAATCCGTTCGTTGGTCAGATCGCCGGCTAATCACTCGTATTCACGAGTTGATGGCTGTATGAATTAAGACCGAGCGAGGTGTTGGCGTGAACATTAATGCAACCCTGATTGGCCAATCCGTTGCTTTCCTGATTTTTGTACTCTTCTGCATGAAGTATGTATGGCCTCCGGTCATCACTGCTCTGCAAGAGCGTCAAAAGAAGATTGCCGACGGCTTGGACGCTGCCAACCGCGCAGCTCGCGACCTGGAGCTGGCCCAAGAGAAAGCGGGTCAGCAACTGCGTGAAGCTAAAGCACAGGCAGCCGAAATCATTGAGCAAAGCAAGAAACGCGCTGCTCAGCTTGTCGAGGAAGCCCGTGACCAGGCCCGCGTCGAAGCTGACCGTGTGAAGGCTCAGGCTCTGGCCGAGATCGAGCAGGAACTGAACAGTGCCAAAGACGCCCTGCGTGCCCAAGTGGGTGCCCTGGCCGTTGGCGGTGCTGAAAAGATCCTTGGCGCCACAATCGATCAAAACGCGCATGCGGAGCTGGTTAACAAACTGGCCGCTGAAATTTAAGCGAGGGCGATCATGGCAGAACTGACCACGTTGGCCCGACCTTACGCTAAGGCTGCCTTCGAGCATGCCCAGGCCCATCAGCAACTGGCCAATTGGTCAGCCATGCTCGGCCTGGCTGCTGCGGTGTCGCAAGACGACACCATGCAGCGCCTGCTCAAGGCCCCGCGACTGACGAGCGCAGAAAAGGCCGCCACGTTCATTGACGTGTGCGGTGACAAGTTCAATGCACAGGCACAGAATTTCATTCGTGTTGCCGCGGAAAACGACCGTCTCCTGCTTCTGCCGGAGATTGCAGCTCTGTTCGACCTGTACAAGGCCGAGCAAGAGAAATCCGTGGACGTGGAAGTCACCAGTGCTTTTGCGTTGAACCAAGAACAGCAAGACAAACTCGCCAAGGTTCTCAGTGCACGGTTAGGCCAGGAAGTGCGCCTGCACGCGTCGGAGGATGCCAGCCTGATTGGTGGCGTCGTCATCCGCGCTGGTGACCTGGTAATCGATGGCTCTGTTCGCGGCAAAATCGCGAAACTGGCCGAAGCCTTGAAATCTTGAGTTTGAAGGGGCAGCAGAGCAATGCAGCAACTCAATCCTTCCGAAATTAGTGAAATCATCAAGGGCCGCATCGACAACCTCGATGTGAGCTCCCAAGCCCGTAACGAAGGTACCGTCGTTTCGGTTTCCGACGGTATCGTGCGGATCCACGGTCTGGCCGACGTCATGTACGGCGAAATGATCGAGTTCCCTGGCGGCGTCTACGGTATGGCCCTGAACCTGGAGCAAGACTCCGTAGGTGCAGTGGTCCTGGGTGCCTATGACACCCTCGCCGAAGGCATGAGCGCCAAGTGCACCGGCCGCATCCTGGAAGTTCCGGTTGGTAAGGAACTGCTGGGTCGCGTCGTCGACGCACTGGGCAACCCGATCGACGGCAAAGGTCCTCTGGGCAACACCGAGACCGACGCGGTCGAGAAAGTGGCTCCAGGCGTGATCTGGCGTAAGTCGGTAGACCAGCCTGTACAGACTGGCTACAAGTCCGTCGACGCCATGATCCCGGTCGGCCGTGGCCAGCGTGAGCTGATCATCGGTGACCGTCAGATCGGTAAGACCGCCATGGCCATCGACGCCATCATCAACCAGAAAGACTCCGGTATTTTCTGCGTTTATGTGGCTGTCGGCCAGAAGCGTTCCACCGTTGCCAACATCGTTCGCAAGCTGGAAGAAAACGGCGCCCTGGCCAACACCATCGTGGTGGTTGCCAGTGCTTCGGAATCCGCCGCACTGCAATTCCTGGCGCCATACGCCGGTTGCACCATGGGCGAGTTCTTCCGTGACCGCGGCGAAGACGCACTGATCGTTTACGATGACCTGTCCAAGCAGGCTGTTGCCTACCGTCAGATCTCCCTGCTGCTGCGCCGTCCACCAGGACGTGAAGCGTACCCAGGCGACGTGTTCTATCTCCACTCCCGTCTGCTGGAGCGTGCATCGCGCGTTTCGGAAGAGTACGTCGAGAAGTTCACCAACGGTGCTGTAACTGGCAAAACCGGTTCCCTGACCGCGCTGCCGATCATCGAAACCCAGGCTGGCGACGTTTCCGCGTTCGTTCCGACCAACGTGATTTCCATCACCGACGGTCAGATCTTTCTGGAATCGGCCATGTTCAACTCGGGCATCCGCCCTGCAGTGAACGCCGGTGTTTCGGTATCCCGCGTAGGTGGTGCCGCTCAGACCAAGATCATCAAGAAGCTCTCCGGTGGTATCCGTACCGCTCTGGCTCAGTACCGTGAACTGGCGGCATTCGCCCAGTTCGCTTCTGACCTGGACGAAGCCACCCGTAAGCAGCTCGAGCACGGTCAACGTGTTACCGAGCTGATGAAGCAGAAGCAATACGCTCCGATGTCCATCGCGGACATGGCGCTGTCGCTGTATGCCGCTGAGCGTGGGTTCCTGACCGACATTGAAATCGCCAAGATCGGTAGCTTCGAACAAGCGCTGATTGCCTACTTCAACCGTGATCACGCCGAACTGATGGCCAAGATCAATGTGAAGGGTGACTTCAACGACGAAATCGACGCTGGTATCAAAGCCGGTATCGAGAAGTTCAAGGCCACCCAAACCTGGTAAGCCGCGGCGGGGGCTTTGGCCCCCGCTTGCTAACCTGATAGGTGATACATGGCAGGCGCAAAAGAGATTCGCAGTAAGATTGCGAGCATCAAAAGCACGCAAAAGATTACCAGCGCCATGGAAAAAGTGGCGGTCAGCAAAATGCGCAAGGCTCAAATGCGCATGGCTGCTAGCCGTCCTTATGCGGAGCGTATCCGCCAGGTGATCGGTCATCTGGCCAACGCCAACCCGGAGTACCGCCACCCCTTCATGATCGAGCGCCCTGTAAAGCGTGCCGGTTATATCGTGGTGAGCAGTGACCGTGGTCTGTGCGGTGGCTTGAACACCAACCTGTTCAAGGCCTTGGTCAAGGACATGAACGTCAACCGCGAACAGGGCGTGGAAATCGACCTGTGCGTGATCGGCAGCAAAGGTGCGACTTTCTTCCGCATCTTTGGCGGCAACGTCGTAGCAGCGATCAGCCACCTGGGCGAAGAGCCATCGATCAATGATCTGATCGGCTCCGTCAAAGTGATGCTGGACGCCTACCTGGACGGCCGTATCGATCGCCTCTCCGTGGTGTCGAACAAGTTCGTCAATACCATGACCCAAACTCCGACGGTCGAGCAGTTGGTACCGTTGGTGGCAACCCCGGATCAGGAACTCAAGCACCACTGGGATTACCTGTACGAACCCGACGCCAAAGAGCTGCTGGACGGCTTGATGGTGCGTTACGTGGAGTCGCAGGTGTACCAGGCGGTGGTCGAGAACAACGCTGCTGAACAAGCAGCCCGGATGATCGCCATGAAGAACGCCACAGACAACGCCGGTGACCTGATCAGCGAACTCCAGCTGATCTACAACAAGGCGCGTCAGGCTGCGATCACCCAGGAGATCTCGGAAATCGTCGGCGGCGCTGCCGCGGTTTAACGGTTCAAATATTCAGAGGATCCAGCTATGAGTAGCGGACGTATCGTGCAAATCATCGGCGCCGTCATCGACGTGGAATTCCCACGTGACGGCGTACCGAGTGTTTACAACGCGCTGAAAGTGGAAGGCGCGGAAACCACTCTGGAAGTTCAGCAGCAGCTGGGCGACGGCGTGGTTCGTACTATTGCGATGGGCTCGACCGAAGGCTTGAAGCGCGGTCTGAACGTCATCGACAGCGGCGCGGCCATTTCCGTCCCGGTCGGTAAAGCGACCCTGGGCCGTATCATGGACGTGCTCGGCAACCCGATCGACGAAGCTGGCCCGATCGGCGAAGAAGAGCGTTGGGGCATTCACCGCGACGCACCTTCCTTCGCTGACCAGGCAGGCGGCAACGACCTGCTGGAAACCGGCATCAAGGTTATCGACCTGGTTTGCCCGTTCGCCAAGGGTGGTAAGGTGGGTCTGTTCGGTGGTGCCGGCGTCGGCAAGACCGTAAACATGATGGAACTGATCCGTAACATCGCCATCGAGCACAGCGGTTATTCCGTGTTCGCTGGTGTGGGTGAGCGTACTCGTGAGGGTAACGACTTCTACCACGAGATGAAGGACTCCAACGTTCTCGACAAAGTAGCCTTGGTCTACGGTCAGATGAACGAGCCACCAGGAAACCGTCTGCGCGTAGCGCTGACCGGCCTGACCATGGCTGAGAAGTTCCGTGACGAAGGTAACGACGTTCTGCTGTTCGTCGACAACATCTATCGTTACACCCTGGCCGGTACCGAAGTATCCGCACTGCTGGGCCGTATGCCTTCGGCAGTAGGTTACCAGCCGACCCTGGCTGAAGAGATGGGCGTTCTGCAAGAGCGCATCACCTCCACCAAGGAAGGTTCGATCACCTCGATCCAGGCCGTATACGTACCTGCGGACGACTTGACCGACCCGTCGCCAGCGACCACCTTCGCCCACTTGGACGCCACCGTCGTTCTGTCCCGTGACATCGCCTCCCTGGGTATCTACCCAGCGGTCGACCCACTGGACTCGACTTCGCGCCAGCTGGACCCGAACGTCATCGGCAACGAGCACTACGAAACCGCTCGCGGTGTTCAGTACGTGCTGCAGCGTTACAAAGAGCTGAAGGACATCATTGCCATCCTGGGTATGGACGAACTGTCCGAATCCGACAAGCAGCTGGTATCCCGCGCTCGTAAGATTCAGCGCTTCCTGTCCCAGCCGTTCTTCGTGGCAGAAGTCTTCACTGGTTCCCCAGGTAAATACGTTTCCCTGAAAGACACCATTGCTGGCTTCAGCGGCATCCTCAAAGGTGACTACGACCACCTGCCAGAACAAGCGTTCTACATGGTCGGCAGCATCGAAGAAGCCGTCGAGAAAGCCAAGAAACTGTAATCCCGGCGCCCCGAGAGGGGCGCTAATCAGGTTGAGGCAAGCAGATGGCTATGACAGTCCATTGCGATATCGTCAGCGCGGAAGGAGAGATTTTCTCCGGTCTGGTCGAGATGGTGGTTGCGCACGGTAACCTGGGTGATCTTGGTATCGCTCCAGGCCACGCGCCGCTGATCACCAATCTGAAGCCAGGTCCGATCACGCTGACCAAGCAGGGTGGCGCCCAAGAGGTGTATTACATCTCTGGTGGTTTCCTCGAGGTTCAGCCGAACATGGTCAAGGTGCTTGCCGATACCGTGCAACGTGCTACAGACCTGGATGAAGCTCAGGCACAGGAAGCCCTCAAGGCTGCCGAGAATGCCCTGAGTCTGAAAGGCGCGGACTTCGATTACGGCGCCGCCGCCGCACGTCTGGCCGAGGCCGCAGCTCAGCTGCGTACCGTCCAGCAAATGCGCAAAGGCAAGTAATCGGCCCCGGCTGATCACTGCTGTTGCGATTGAGTAAAAGGGTAGCCTCGGCTACCCTTTTTCTTTTTCCGAATTCCCCTCTCGGTCATTTTTCTGACCGCCCAGGATTGGTAGCCAGTCAATGTCACTCGATATCGTTATTCTCGCCGCCGGCCAAGGTACCCGCATGCGCTCGGCGCTGCCCAAGGTGCTGCATCCGGTGGCCGGCAACTCCATGCTCGGTCATGTTATCCACAGCGCACGGCAGCTTGAGCCTCAAGGCATTCACGTAGTGATTGGCCATGGTGCGGAGCAGGTGCGTGAGCGCCTGGCAGCCGACGATCTGAATTTCGTTATGCAGGACAAGCAACTGGGTACCGGGCATGCCGTTGCCCAAGCCCTGCCGGCGATCACAGCCGACACGGTACTGGTGTTGTATGGGGACGTACCGCTGATTGAAGTGGAAACCCTGCAACGCCTGCTGGCCAAGGCCACAGACCAGCAGCTGGGCTTGCTCACCGTTAACCTGCAAGACCCGACCGGTTACGGGCGCATTGTGCGTGATGCCCAAGGCAAGGTGACTGCGATCGTCGAGCACAAGGACGCCAGCGATGCGCAGAAAGCGATCAAAGAAGGCAATACCGGTATTCTGGCCCTGCCAGCCGCTCGTCTTGCCGACTGGATGGGACGGTTGTCGAACAACAACGCCCAAGGCGAATACTACCTGACCGACGTCATCGCCATGGCGGTCGCTGATGGCCTCGTGGTGGCTACCGAGCAACCGCACGACCCCATGGAAGTGCAAGGTGCCAACGACCGACGCCAGCTGTCCGAACTCGAGCGCCACTATCAATTGCGCGAAGGCCGTCGACTGATGGCCCAGGGAGTGACCCTGCGTGACCCGGCTCGCTTCGACGTGCGTGGTGAAGTGAGCGTTGGCCGCGATGTGCTGATCGACATCAACGTCATCCTCGAAGGCAAGGTCGTGATCGAGGACGATGTTCAGATTGGCCCTAACTGCGTGATCAAGGACAGCACCCTGCGCAAAGGCGTGGTGGTCAAGGCCAACAGCCATATCGAAGGCGCTGTGATGGGCGAGGGTAGCGATGCCGGTCCGTTCGCGCGTCTGCGCCCGGGCAGCGTGCTGGATGCCAAGGCCCATGTGGGTAACTTTGTCGAGCTGAAGAATGCCCACCTGGGTGAAGGCGCCAAGGCGGGTCATTTGAGCTATCTGGGTGATGCCGAGATCGGTGCACGTACCAATATCGGAGCCGGCACCATCACGTGCAACTACGATGGCGCCAACAAGTTCAAGACCGTGATGGGCGAGGATGTATTCATCGGCTCGAACAACTCGTTGGTTGCGCCTGTGGATATCAAGGCGGGGGCCACGACCGCGGCGGGTTCGACGATTACCCAGACCGTCGAGGCTGGCCAACTTGCCGTGGGACGTGCGCGTCAACGCAATATCGATGGCTGGAAGCGGCCGGAGAAGATCAAGATGAGCTGATTATCCACAGCTCTTTCGATCGAAAGCCGACTTATGTGGATAAGTCGGTTTTTTTTTGGCTGCATAAATGACATCAGAGGAGCATGCCGGGAAGCGTTGGTCCGCGCTCGAAAACCAAGGCCGCAATCATTTATCCACAAGCCAGTATTTTTTCGGATTGGCAGCCTTGACGAATCCTCTTCGATAGGTTTTGATTGCAATCATTATCTTTCGAATCGAAACTTAAGCGCCCATGTCGAAACGAAACACCCCCCAGCGCCGTCACAACATCCTGGCCATGCTCAGTGAGCAAGGCGAGGTTAGTGTGGACGCATTGGCCAAGCGCTTTGAAACCTCGGAAGTCACTATTCGCAAGGACCTCGCTGCCCTTGAGGCCAATGGCTTGCTGCTGCGTCGCTATGGCGGCGCGGTACCGGTTCCGCAGGAAATGCTTGGTGAAACTGCGCAGCCGGTGTCGGCTTATAAGAAAGCCATCGCCCGCGCTGCCGTCGGCCGTATTCGTGAACACGCTCGGATCATCATCGACAGTGGCAGTACCACCGCCGCGATGATCCCTGAGCTCGGTCGCCAGCCAGGCCTGGTGGTGATGACCAACTCGTTGAACGTGGCCCGCGCCATCAGCGAGCTTGAGCATGAACCGGTGCTGCTGATGACCGGCGGCACTTGGGACCCGCATTCCGAGTCTTTCCAGGGCCAGGTCGCCGAGCAGGTCCTGCGCTCATACGATTTCGACCAGTTGTTCATCGGCGCCGATGGCATCGACCTCAACCGCGGTACCACGACGTTCAATGAGCTGCTGGGCCTGAGCCGAGTCATGGCCGAGGTGGCCCGCGAGGTGATCGTGATGGTCGAATCGGACAAGGTCGGGCGCAAGATCCCTAATCTTGAACTGCCCTGGGGCAGTGTCAGCACCCTCATTACAGACGAACGCCTGCCAGCTGTGGCACGCGAACAGATTCAAGCCCGCGGCGTCAACCTGATCTGCGCCGCGATCAGCCAGGAGAAATAATCATGTGTGGAATCGTTGGCGCCGTCGCCGAACGCAACATCACCGCCATTCTCATCGAGGGCCTGAAGCGGCTTGAGTACCGCGGGTACGATAGCGCCGGCCTTGCTGTTTATACCCAGCAGGGTGAACTGCAGCGCCGACGCCGCATCGGCAAAGTGGCTGAACTGGAAGCTGCCAACACTGCCGAGCCGTTGATCGGCCAGTTGGGCATTGCACACACCCGTTGGGCCACCCATGGCGCGCCGACCGAGGGCAATGCCCACCCGCATTTCTCGGGTGAAGAAGTGGCGGTTGTACACAACGGTATCATCGAGAACCATGAAGAGCTGCGCGAGGAGCTCAAAGGCCTGGGTTATGTGTTCAATTCGCAAACCGATACCGAGGTCATCGTCCACCTGATCCACCACACCCTCAAGGCCATCCCGGACCTGGCGGATGCACTGAAGTCTGCGGTCAAGCGCCTGCATGGGGCCTATGGCCTGGCACTGATCAGCGTGAAACAACCTGATCGCCTGGTTGCTGCGCGCAGTGGCAGCCCCTTGGTAATTGGCCTCGGCCATGGTGAGAATTTCCTGGCTTCCGACCAGTTGGCGCTGCGCCAGGTCACTGACCGCTTCATGTACCTGGAAGAGGGCGACATCGCCGAAATCCGCCGTGACCAGGTGAAGGTCTGGGACCAGGCCGGCAACGCGGTACAGCGCGAAACCGTGCAATATCACGAAGGCGCCGAAGCCGCCGACAAGGGCGCATACCGCCACTTCATGCTCAAGGAGATTCACGAGCAGCCAAGCGTGGTTCAGCGTACGCTGGAAGGCCGCCTGGGCAAGGACCATGTGCTGGTCCAGGCTTTTGGCCCACAGGCCGCGGAGCTGTTCGCCAAGGTGCGCAACGTGCAGATCGTAGCCTGTGGTACCAGCTACCACGCCGGTATGGTTGCCCGTTATTGGCTGGAAAGCCTGGCCGGTATCCCTTGCCAGGTCGAAGTCGCCAGTGAGTTCCGCTACCGCAAGGTGGTGGTCCAGCCGGACACCCTGTTCGTTTCGATTTCCCAATCTGGCGAAACTGCCGACACCCTCGCGGCCCTGCGTAATGCCAAGGAACTGGGCTTCCTCGGCAGCCTGGCCATCTGCAACGTGGGTATCAGCTCGCTGGTACGCGAATCCGACCTGACCCTGCTGACACTGGCCGGCCCGGAAATCGGCGTGGCATCGACCAAGGCGTTCACGACCCAGCTGGTATCGCTGATGCTGCTGACCCTGGCCTTGGGCCAGGTGCGTGGCACCCTCGAGGCTGGTGTGGAAGCGGAGCTGGTCGAAGAGCTGCGTCGCCTGCCGGCACGCCTGGGCGAAGCCCTGGCCATGGACCACACCGTCGAAAAGATCGCCGAGCTGTTTGCCGACAAGCACCACACGCTGTTCCTGGGCCGGGGTGCGCAGTACCCGGTAGCGATGGAGGGTGCGCTCAAGCTCAAAGAGATTTCCTACATCCACGCCGAAGCGTACCCGGCAGGTGAGCTCAAGCATGGCCCGCTGGCGCTTGTGGATAACGACATGCCGGTGGTGACTGTGGCGCCGAACAACGAGCTGCTGGAGAAACTCAAATCGAACCTGCAGGAAGTCCGCGCCCGGGGTGGTGAGCTGGTGGTGTTCGCCGATGAGCACGCTGGTATGAGCAACGGCGAAGGTACTCATGTGATCAAGGTGCCGCACATCGCTGACGCACTGGCACCGATCCTGTACACCATCCCGCTGCAGTTGCTGTCGTATTACGTGGCGGTGCTCAAGGGTACGGATGTCGACCAACCGCGTAACCTGGCTAAGTCGGTGACGGTGGAATGAGGGCGGCAGCGACCGGCCATGGTTCGATTTAGGGAATTAAATCTGTCGCAGGTAACCCTAGTCGGGGACCAATCCGGGTTGGCGGGGTGCAGTCTTTAAAGGTGATTGGGACCACTCTAACTCGGGCAAGTATATCTCCGAGGGCGAGCGGTTCACCGAATGGGAAGCGGCCTGAATTGCCCCTAGTCTTGTAGGCACCTCCTACCCTCCTGATGAGGCCCTAACAGGAGGTGGCATGCAGCTGTCAGTCGACTATGGGAGACGCTATTTCCTGAGCTTGGAGCATGTCTAGGAAACCAGGTGGGGCGATTCAGGCCGCTGCAACGAGCTCCGAGACCATTGAACGCCGCTGCTTGATGGGGGCCGAGCCGCAGGTCAAGCCTTCATGAGGCTACGTAGAGGTACGCGGCCTGGAGAGAGCTCACGCTGCATCAGGAAAGGTCACGCCAGATCACGGCGGTTAATCAAATTTGATTGACATACGTGTCATCTATCCATATATTTTCTCTCAACGCATGAGGGGCGACTCTCGTGCCTACCTTCCGAGACCCGCCTAGCGAAAGCAGCGGGTTTTCGTGTATCTGGGGCAAGGAATCCGGTAGATATGACGCATTACGTCGCGTACCTGGACGAATTCGGGCACGTCGGCCAATACGTCTCGCGCAACCACCCGCAGTACAAAACACACCCCGCCTTTGGGTTCGCTGGCTTGATACTCCCGGCCACCGAAATCCGCGAGTTCGCTATTTTTTTCTTCAAGCTGAAATGCCAGCTTCTGAAGTTCGACCTCGAAAACGACAACCCCCGAGGCCTGCCGGCGTACCAGTGGGAAAAGAAGGGGTCCCAGCTCTACGCCCTGCGCAACGTTGTCAAATACCCGGAGCTGCGCCGGGCTACGTTCCGGATCCTGAACCACATCAAGAAGGTCGGCGGCTACGTCTTCTACACGGGCGTGCACAAGGTCACCGATCCTGATGCACACAACTCAACCGAGACGTTCAAGCGGCAGCTCCTGCAGTCGGTGCGCAAAATCGACCGTTTCTGTGCCCAGTCCGACTCCACTTTCATGCTTATGCTCGATGAGCAGCGCGCCGGCAACGAGTGGCGGGAGAAAAACGTCGAGGTCTGCACGCTGGCCATGTTTGAGGACGCCTCCGAGAAGTGCCGGACGCTGATCGAGCCGCCCATCCAGGCAGAAAGCCACCTGTTCCAGACGATCCAGGCAGCGGACTGGATCTGCGGCCTTCTCGGGCGCCTGATTGCCCTGATGGTAGCGCCGGATGAGTACCAAGAGCTGGAGCCGTTCGACAAGTTTTTCTCGGCACGCCTCGCAGAGGTTCTACTGGACAGCAGCGGACTCGAGCACCAGAAGACCGCCGAGATCCCAGCCGAATATGCAGGCGAGGCCATTCCAGACGCCGAAGGCGAGCTGGTTGGCGAGTAAACCCTACATGCAAAAGCTCATGGGCAAACCAAGGGCTTTTTGCTGTTCCCGGGTGAGATCCGCGCTGACGTGCATATCACCGTAAACTTCAGCATTGCGGTTACGGCAAAGCACAGCTGAGAAACATCTTCAGCATGGAAATTGGATAGATGCGCTGCCGCCACTTGCTGAAAGATTTGGAGGTTGTGCTCGCTGACAAAGCGCTGGTCGGTGCGCCTGAAACCTGAGGGTGCCAAGCCCCAGCTTTTGCTGCGCTTCAACGCCTGGGCAAATCGTTCCTCGTAGTCGCGGGCTGGTTGGCCGATCCGGTAGAGGGAAGGGCACACTTCCCTCTACCGGCGGTTCACCCGCCCTCAGCGTCACGCTCCTGATTCAGCCTGATGAGTATTCTCAGTCATGCTGTATTAGGCAGCCCCCTGATGATTTACACCAATTCCCGCAAACACTCTTCAGTTCACTGAATTCACAGTGACAACCCCAGTGGGGAGGCGGTTGTTGCGGAGTGTCGAACCTCAAATCTGCATCGCCATCCCATCCACGTTCATCGCCGCCTGGCGCAAGGCCTCGGAGCGGGTGGGGTGCGGGTGGCAGGTGAGGGCGATGTCTTCAGCAGAGGCGGAGAACTCCATTGCCACGCAGAATTCGCCGATCATCTCGCTGACGCTTGGGCCGACCAGATGCACGCCCAGTACTTCATCGGTGTTGGCATCGGCGATGACTTTGGCGAAGCCTTCGGTTTCATGGTTGATCTTCGCGCGGCTGTTGGCGGTGAAGGGGAACTTGCCCACTTTGTAGGCGCGGCCTTCTGCCTTGAGCTGCTCTTCGGTCTTGCCGACGCTGGCCAACTCGGGGCGGGTATAGATCACCCCGGGGATCAGGTTGTAATTGACCTCGTGGGGTTTGCCGGCGATGCGCTCGATGCAGGCGACGGCTTCGTCTTCGGCCTTGTGCGCCAGCATCGGGCCGGAGGTGACGTCGCCAATCACCCACACCCCCGGCACCGAGGTGCGATGGTGCTCGTTGGTGAGCATGCCGCGTTTATCGGTTTGCAGCCCGACGCTTTCCAGATTCAGGCCTTGGGTATAAGGACGACGGCCGATGGCAACCAGCACGTAGTCGGCTTGCAGCGTTTCTGCAGTACCGCCTGCGGCCGGCTCCAGCGTCAGGCTCACGCCGTCGGGTGAGGCCGTCGCTTGGGTCACCTTGCTGCCGAGCTTGAAGGCCATGCCTTGCTTGGCCAGTGCCTTTTGCAGGGTCTTTGCCGTTTCCTCATCAGTACCGGGGCAGATGCGGTCCAGGTATTCGATGACGGTGACCTGGCTGCCCAGGCGGCGCCACACCGAACCCAGCTCCAGGCCGATCACACCAGCGCCGATCACGATCAGGTGCTTGGGCACCTCGGGGAGGGCCAGGGCGCCCGTGGAGTCGATGATGCGTTGGTTATCGATAGTCACGCCGGGCAGGGGAGTGGGCTCGGAGCCGGTAGCGATGACGATGTCCTTGGCCTGCAACGCGGTCTCGCTGCCGTCCTCGGCTTTGACGATAACCTTGCCGGCGCCATCCAGGCGGCCCCAGCCTTTGATCCACTCGACCTTGTTCTTGCGAAACAGGTACTCGATGCCCTTGGTCAGGCCAGTCACGCTCTCGTCCTTCTGTTTCATCATCTGGGCGAGGTTCAGGGTTGGCTTCACCTCGATGCCCAGGTGGGCAAACTCGTCACCGCTGGCGGCCTCATACAATTCGGAGGCATGCAGCAATGCCTTGGACGGCATGCAGCCGACATTCAGGCAGGTGCCGCCAAGGGTCGAGCGGCCTTCCACACAGGCGACACTCAAGCCCAGTTGCCCAGCACGAATCGCCGCGTTGTAGCCGCCGGGGCCACCGCCGATGATCACCACGTCATAGGATTTCATGGGTTTCTACTCCAGATGAGGAAGCGCGAGAGGGACACAAGGTTAAGCTGAGAACAGCAAGTTGTATACAATCTGAGGTGTTCATAGATCAGTTAGTTGTAGACCTTGGTCTCGTTCAGCGGAAATTTCGCACGTTTGAACTACCCTGTTTCGGTGGTGTTCGAAATTTCATGTATCGAGCCCAGAAGGAGGGTCGTTCATGCTTGCGCAACTTCCGCCGGCGCTGCAGAGCCTGCACTTGCCACTTCGTCTGAAGCTGTGGGACGGCAACCAGTTCGATCTGGGGCCCAGTCCGCAGGTGACTATCCTGGTCAAGGAACCTCAGCTGATCGCCCAGCTGACCCATCCAAGCATGCACCAGCTGGGTGCTGCGTTCGTGGAAGGCAAGCTGGAGTTGGAGGGCGACATCGGTGAAGCCATTCGGGTGTGCGATGAGCTGAGCGAAGCCTTGCTGATGGAGGAAGATGAGGCACCGCCACAACGTGTAGCTCACGACAAGCGCACAGACGCCGAGTCCATCTCCTACCACTACGACGTCTCCAACGCGTTCTATCAACTCTGGCTCGATCAGGACATGGCGTATTCGTGTGCCTACTTCCGTGAGCCGGACAATACCCTCGATCAGGCACAGCAGGACAAGTTTGACCATCTATGCCGCAAGCTGCGGCTGCAGGCCGATGACTACCTGCTGGATGTCGGCTGCGGTTGGGGTGGGCTGTCACGCTTCGCCGCGCGCGAGTACGGTGCCAAGGTGTTCGGCATCACCTTAAGCAAGGAACAGCTCAAGCTGGCGCGGCAGCGCGTCAAGGCTGAAGGCCTGGCTGACAAGGTCGAGCTGCAGATCCTCGACTACCGCGACCTCCCTCAGGATGGCCGCTTCGACAAGGTCGTCAGCGTCGGCATGTTCGAGCATGTCGGGCACGCCAACCTGGCGCTGTACAGCCAGAAGCTGTTCGGCGCTGTGCGCGAGGGTGGCCTGGTGATGAACCATGGCATCACCGCCAAGCACGTCGATGGTCGTCCGGTGGGGCGAGGGGCGGGTGAATTCATCGACCATTATGTGTTCCCCAACGGTGAGCTGCCGCACCTGTCGATGATCAGCGCGAGCCTGTGTGCTGCGGGGCTGGAGGTCGTCGATGTCGAGAGCTTGCGCATGCATTACGCCAAGACCCTGCACCATTGGAGCGATAACCTGGAGAACCAGCTGCACAAGGCTGCTGCACTGGTACCGGAAAAAACCCTGCGCATTTGGCGCCTGTATCTCGCTGGCTGCGCCTATGCATTCCAGAAGGGCTGGATAAACCTGCACCAGATCCTTGCCGTCAAGCCTTACGCCGATGGGCATCATGACCTGCCCTGGACACGTGAAGACCTGTATCGCTGATTGACCTGGGGCACGCTTCAGGCGGCCCCGGTCACCCATCAGAGGATCGGTGAGATCAACCGCGCTACACGCATCCCCAGCTGTTGAAGACGGTGGGTTTTGCTGCTGTCCTCAGGCGTAATTTCCCTGGCCTGCTCGAAGTCAGTGGTCAACATCTTCTCTACCTGATCGGCGAAATCCCGATCCACTGTCAGTAGGGTGATTTCGAAGTTCAGCCGGAATGAGCGGTTGTCCAGGTTGGCACTACCGATAGCACTGACCTCATCGTCCACCAACACCACCTTCTGATGAAGGAACCCTGGCTGATAACGGTACATGCGTACCCCCGCCCGCACCGCCTCGAAGGCGAACAGGCTGGAGGCGGCGTAAACGACCCGATGGTCGGGGCGAGCTGGGATCAGGATGCGCACATCCACACCGCGCAGCACGGCCAGGCGCAGCGCGGCGAACACGGCCTCGTCGGGAATGAAGTAGGGGCTTGTGATCCACACGCGGCGAGTCGCGGAATGGATGGCTTCGATGAAAAACAGCGCGCAGGTCTCTTGCGGATCTGCCGGCCCGCTGGCCAGCGCCTGGCAAAGCACACCGTTGTCCGGATAGGTGTCGGGCAGGATCAGTGGCGGTAGCTGGCGCGTTGCCCAGTACCAGTCTTCGGCGAAGGACTCCTGTAGGCAAGCCAGCACCGGGCCGCCGATCTGCACATGGGTATCACGCCAGGGCGAGAGGTGAGGGTTGCCGCCCAGGTATTCATCACCGACGTTGTGCCCGCCGATGAAGCCGGTAACCCCATCGACCACGACAATCTTGCGGTGGTTACGGAAGTTCACCTGGAAGCGATTGAACCAGCCGCGGCGGGTGGCGAAGGCGTGGATCTGCACCCCGCCGTCTCTGAGGCTCTGGCTATAGCTGGCGGGCAAGGCATGGCTGCCAACCCTGTCATACAGCACGAACACCTTCACGCCCTCGGCCGCTTTGCGCAGCAACAGTTGCTGCAGCGCTTTGCCGATGGTGTCGTTGTGGATGATGAAGAACTGTACCAACACCACTTCTCGTGCTTGTTCGATAGCAGCGAAGATGGCGTCGAAGGTGGCTTGGCCATCGATCAGCAGCTTTACTTGGTTATTGGCCAAGCACGGCATTCGCCCAAGTTTTGGCATGGCACGCAAGGCGGCGTAGCTCTGCGACTCCCGAGCTGTGAGCGCTTCCTCTACCCAAGGCCGCCAGTTGAGGTTGGCCATCGCCACGTGCATTTCCTGGTTGGCCTGGCGCCGAGCCTTGATGTAGGCGTTGAAGGAGCGGGCACCGAACACCAGGTAAGGAATGAGTGTGAAGTAGGGAATGAAGAACAGCGACATGGCCCAGGCAATTGCCCCTTGGGCCGTACGCACGGTAAACACCGCATGCAGCGCGGCGATAATGCCAAGCAAGTGAACGAGCCCGAGCACATAGCCGAAGAAGTAGGGGCTGTGGTAATCCATACGCATCCTGCTTGGCAAATACACAGCAGATAACAGAACACTTCCAGGCCCGCCTTGCAACCTGAAAGCGGATTTGCCGTCTAAGCCTGTACCCGGCCATCGAGTCGGTTATTTTGAGGAGCGTTCGTCCATGAAGATTCGTCTGCCACTGCTGGCCCTGGCTTTTGGCCTGGCCAGCCCACTTGTGCATGCGCAGATGTTGCAGCCTGGTCTGTGGGAGCTCACCACCAGCAACATGCAGGTCGACGGTAAGCCATTGCCGGACATGCAGTTCATGCTCGGCCAACTGAAGAACCTGCCGCCCGAGCAGAGGGCCATGATGGAAGGGGCACTGGCCAAGCAGGGCATCGCGGTAGCAGGCAATGGCGTGCGTTCATGCCTGACGCCGGAGCAGGTGAAAACCAACGATATTCCCTTGCAGGACCCTCAGTCAGGCTGCACGCAAAAGATTACCGAGCGGACCGGCAATGTCTGGAAGTTTCAGTTCAGTTGCCCCAAAGCCCAAGGTGCCGGCCAGGCAACCTTCCTTAGTGACAAGGAGTTCACTACCCAAGTCAACGGGACATTCAATGCGTCGGGTGTGCAACAGCGCGGCAGTATGAATACCCGGGCGGTATGGTTGGGCAATGACTGTGGAACAGTAAAGCCCCGCACCTGACGCGCTCCCTCTTGCCGATCGTTGTCGGCTACTGCGTCGTGGGCATGCAGGCTTCTGCATGTACCACGCGCAGTTCGATACCGGCTGGGTTCGGTGAATTGCCCTCAGCACTAGCAGGTCGCCTATAAGCCAAGCGAACTGATAGTTCCACGTGGAACATTCCATTCCAATTCTGGCAGCCACGCTTATCGCTTACCCCTCCATGCCGCGAATGGTGGGCTGAGGAGCGCCTGCCTTCTCTATAAGAGACCGATGATGCCCACCCAGGCCAGTGGCGCGCTGGGTATCTGCGCGGAAATCGCTGGCGTCGGGCTAGATCAGCGTCAATGTCAGGCAAACGAACGATCACTGGCAGCCACCGACCAGGCTGCAACGCAGACTGAAACGTTCGCCGTTGGAGCTGGAAACGCGGGTCAGGGAGGTCCAACCAGCTCGGCGGCTATAGCCAACCCAGGCTTCACCATCGCTGGCCAGGCCAGTGAAGAAAGTCAGCGCTCCATAGCGGCTGTTGGTTTGCGCCCACACGCGGTGCGTCGCACTATCGAAACCGCGTAGGTAGATGTGGCTGCCCTCGGTACGCACGCTGTAGTAACTGCCAGTGGCGTCTTTACAGGCCACCAGCGTCGCGCTCCTCGTGCATGACGCCTGCGCGTTCTGCTGAGGTATCGCAAGCAACGGTGTTGGCGCAGCGAGCAGCAATAACAGTACTGCGGGTGACAGGTTCATTTTCCTTCCCGGGTAACCGTCCGACGAGAACGGCTTGGCGAAATTGTATTGTTACTTTATAACGTTGTGCAATGCATCGTTTCGAATGCGTCCGCCTGTAGAGGATCCGCCATGACCAATCGACTTCCTGTCACTGTACTTTCCGGCTTTTTGGGTGCCGGTAAAAGCACCTTGCTCAACCATGTGCTGCGTAATCGCGACAACCTGCGTGTCGCCGTCATCGTCAATGACATGAGCGAAATCAACATTGATGCCAGTGAGGTCCAGCGTAATGTCAGCCTAAACCGGGCGGAAGAAAAGCTGGTTGAGATGAGCAACGGCTGCATCTGCTGCACCCTGCGCGAGGACCTGTTGGAGGAAGTCGCACGGTTGGCGGATGAAGGCCGGTTCGATTATCTGCTGATCGAGTCGACGGGCATCTCCGAGCCGCTGCCCGTCGCAGAGACGTTCACCTTCCGCGATGAGCAGGGCCGTAGCCTTAGCGACATGGCACGGTTGGACACCATGGTGACGGTTGTCGACGGCTTGAACTTCCTGCGCGATTACCAGGCCGCCGATAGCCTGGCCAGCCGTGGTGAAACCTTGGGCGATGACGATGAGCGTTCCATCAGCGACCTGTTGATCGAACAGGTGGAGTTCGCGGATGTGCTGCTGCTGAGCAAGATCGACCTGATCAGCCAGCATGAGCGCGAGGAGCTCATCGCGATTTTGCGCAGCCTCAATGCCCGAGCGAAGATTTTGCCGATGGTCATGGGCCAAGTGCCGCTGGTACAGATCCTGGATACCGGCCTTTTCGATTTTGAACTGGCTGCACAGGCACCTGGATGGCTTCAGGAATTGCGCGGGGAGCATGTGCCAGAAACCGAGGAATACGGCATTGCCGCTACCACCTGGCAAGCTCGCAGGCCGCTGCACCCGCAACGCTTTTTTGATTTCATCCACAAGCAATGGACCAATGGCCGGTTACTGCGCTCCAAAGGCTTTTTCTGGCTGGCCAGCAGGTTTCAGGAGGCCGGCAGCTGGTCGCAGGCTGGCGGCATGATGCGCTATGGCTTGGCCGGCCGGTGGTGGCGATTCGTGCCAAAGGAACATTGGCCGCAGGACGAACAGAGCTCTGCAGAAATTCTCAAACACTGGGTGCCTGAGAGTGGCGACTGCCGCCAGGAACTGGTGTTCATTGGGCAGAACATCGACTTCGTCCAGTTATCCACAGACCTGGATGCCTGTTTGTTGACCGATGATGAAATGGAAATGGGCCAGGCGGCCTGGCGGGACTTGCCGGATCCCTTCGGGCCCTGGCACGCCGAGGAGGCAGCATGACGCCCGCGGCTCAGCGTGTGGATATCCGCCAAGTCCATGGTGAATCGCCTCGGGTGCTCACCGACATTCTGCAAGACGGTGTCAACCTGGCAGTCTGGGAGCGACACTTGCCTGCCCAGGTTGAAGACTTCGCGGCATTGGTAGTCAGCCTCGGCCAACCGTTCGCGGACCAGCGGGTCGTCGATGTGAATGAGGATGAGCCGCCAGTGCTACCAGATCTGTTGCGGGAAGCGGCCGATCTGCAGGGCTATGAGAGTTTCGTTGCAGATGTGTGCTGGCTGGTTTCGGCGTATACATGTCTGGTGGGTGCCCGGCGCGTCGGTCTGCGCCTGCGGGTGCTGCACAATGCGATGTGCCCGCGCTTCCATGTGGATAACGTGCCTTTGCGCCTGCTCACCACCTATGTGGGCTGCGGCAGCGAATGGCTGCCCGAAGGTGCCATCGAACGAGCGGGGTTGCAGCTCGCACCGGCACCTGTGGATAACATCCAACGGTTGCAAGCGGGTGATGTCGCGCTGCTGAAGGGCGAAAAATGGTCTGGCAACGAAGGAGCAGGCCTGATCCATCGCTCGCCCGCTGGCCCTGGCCCGCGCCTGTTGCTCAGCCTTGACTGGTTGGCGTGACGGGGCATAGTGGGGTGAATTCCGACCTGAAGTAAGCGCATGCTGCAGAATATTCCCACTCACGTTATCGCTGGCCCCTTGGGTGCAGGCAAGACCAGCCTCATCCGCCAGCTGATGGCTCAGCGCCCTGCCGACGAGCGTTGGGCGGTGCTGGTCAACGAGTTTGGCCAAGTCGGCCTGGATGCAGCGCTGCTCAGCTGTGATGAAGATGGTGTTGCCATTGCCGAAGTGGCGGGTGGGTGCCTGTGCTGCGTCAATGGCACACCGTTCCAGGTCGGGCTGGGGCGTCTGTTGCGCAAGGCCCAACCCGACCGGTTGTTCATTGAACCCTCTGGGCTTGGTCACCCCCTGCAGCTGATGACCCAATTGAATCAGGCACCTTGGGTTGGGGTTCTGGCGCTGCAGCCAATGGTGATGGTCTTGGATGCTCAAGCGCTGGCGCGAGGTGAGCCGTTACCCGATGCTCAATTGCAGGCTCTGCAAGCGGCCGGACTGGTGATTTTCAACAAGAGCGCGGCTGTGGATGGAAATCGCAGGTTGTTGATAAGTAAGGAAATATCAGCGAAACAGGGCGTTTGGACAGAGCAGGGGCTGTTGGCTGTATCCAGCCTTCCTCGTTCCTCCATAGATGCAGTGGGTGGTGATTCTGTGGATAAAGCCGTTGTGGATAATCGCCAACCGGCCCTCGGCACCCTGTGGATAGACCCTCGTCAACCCATCTGTCATGCACAGCAAGGCGAAGGTGGCTGGAGTGTCGGCTGGCGTTGGCACCCCAGCCAGCAATTCGATCCACAAGCCTTGCGTGGCATGCTCGACGCTTATTCATGGCGCCGGGCCAAGGGTGTTATCCACAGCCCGGAGGGTTGGCAGTCTTTCAACGGCCTTGACGGCAACCTGCCGGCTTGGCAGCCGAGTGAGTGGCGCAAGGATACGCGCATCGAACTGATTTTCGACCAGCCCCAAGACCTGCCAGCGCTGCAGACCGCGCTGGAGGGCTGTCGGGTCAGGTGATCAGTTGTGCCAGCGATTATGTTCCTGGCGCCATTGCTTCATTTCGATCACGTTGTCGGCCCGTGGCGGCGTATTGATCTCGAATGGGTAGGGCGCCAGTTCGATCTGCACGCTATGAGCGCCAAACTGAGTCACCGTGCCTGGGTGGCGCTGTTCGCCGGTGACTGTGAACTCGAAGGCATACACACGGGCCAGGCGCTTTCTGCCCTTGGCATCGCGCAAAAATGCAATGCGCTTGAGCGCGACGGCGTCGTCGAGCAGCTCCAGATCCAGCTTTGCACAATGCTGTTTGACCCGTTCCAAGGCTTTCTCGCGTAGCCCGTGGTTGTGCCATAACCAAGCGCCTGCCGTGGCCACCAGCATCAGGACGAAGAGATTCTCCAGGGTCAACATTTGCGTATGCTCCAAACAGGTCGATCCAGCTTAACTGCGTCCCTGGTCTGTCGTACAGGTGGCAATCGAGTTCATACTGCGCGACGCACAATCCCTGAAACAGCTTTGGAAAACGCCCGCATGAAACGTACCCCGCACCTGCTCGCCATTCAGTCCCACGTGGTGTTCGGCCACGCCGGCAACAGCGCCGCGGTGTTTCCAATGCAGCGTATCGGGGTCAATGTCTGGCCGCTCAATACCGTGCAGTTCTCCAACCACACTCAGTATGGCCAGTGGGCGGGCGAAGTGCTTGCTCCAGCGCAAATTCCTGCGTTGGTGGAAGGCATTTCCAACATCGGTGAACTGGGGCATTGCGATGCCGTCCTCTCGGGCTATCTGGGTAGCGCCGAGCAGGGGCGGGCGATACTGGCGGGTGTCGAGCGGATCAAGGCCGTCAACCCAAAGGCGCTGTATCTGTGCGACCCGGTCATGGGGCATCCGGAGAAAGGGTGCATCGTCCCACAGGAGGTGAGCGAGTTCCTGCTGGACGATGCGGTTGCCCAGGCTGACATTCTGTGCCCCAACCAGCTGGAACTGGACAGTTTTTGTGGCCGGCGCGCGCAAAGCCTGGAAGATTGCGTGCACATGGCACGCGGCCTTCTTGAGCGCGGCCCGCAGGCTGTGCTGGTCAAGCACCTGGCCTACCCGGGGCGTTGCCCAGACACGTTCGAAATGTTGTTGGTCACCGGTGATCACAGCTGGCACTTGCGCCGCCCGCTGCTGGCTTTCCCTCGCCAGCCGGTCGGGGTGGGGGACTTGACCTCAGGGCTGTTCCTGGCCCGAGTGCTGTTGGGCGACAGCTGGGTACAAGCCTTTGAGTACACAGCGGCAGCTGTGCATGAGGTGCTGCTGGAAACCCAGGCCTGCGCCAGTTACGAACTGCAGCTGGTGCGGGCCCAGGACCGCATCGCTCACCCGCGTGTGCGCTTCGAGGCGCAGCGCCTGGCGCTTTAAAGGGCGTCGGTCTTCAAATCCTGATAACGCTTTTCCAGTTCCTGACGGATCTGCCGGCGTTGCTGGCCCTGGAGGAAGCGGCGCTTTTCTTCACTGGACTGCGGCTGACGCGCAGGGACCGGGACCGGGCGGCGGTTGTCGTCGACCGCGACCATGGTGAAAAAACAGCTGTTGGAATGACGCACCGAGCGTTCGCGAATGTTCTCGGTGACGACCTTGATGCCCACCTCCATGGAGGTAGTGCCGGTGTAGTTCACCGATGCCAGGAACGTGACGAGTTCGCCCACGTGCACCGGCTCGCGGAAAATCACCTGATCGACCGACAGGGTGACCACATAGCTGCCGGCATAGCGGCTAGCGCAGGCGTAGGCCACTTCATCGAGATACTTGAGCAAGGTGCCGCCATGTACGTTGCCCGAAAAGTTGGCCATGTCCGGGGTCATCAGTACGGTCATGCTCAGCTGGGCGTTTCCAGGTTCCATAGTGTGCTCACGGTGAGGTTGCGCTGAATCGGGGCGGGTATCTGCTGACACTTTCTGTTTCCCCTCTTGAAGTTTGCCTTCCTGATACGGGACGTTGACTGACGCTCCGTCGTCACGCCGATCATGCCATCAGCGGCCGTTGACCGGCCGATCTGTTTCTACATATTGCATCAGCAATATGCGGCGGGGTGCGATGTTAACCTGAGTACGCCCATGCAACATGGGCATTGCTGCATCCAATACAGCGTGTACTTGCCGCTCGCTCGGGCATGCCTTGGCAGAGGGGCGGTTTGCCCGGGCATCGAAAAGGAGTATCGCGCCATGCATGCCATCAGCTTCATCCAGGATCTGGCAGTGATCATGCTGGTCGCCGGGGTAGTGACGATTCTCTTTCATCGTTTCAAACAGCCAGTGGTGCTGGGCTACATCGTCGCCGGTTTCATCATCGGCCCACACACCCCGCCGTTCGGCCTGATTCACGATGAAGACACCATCAAGACCCTCGCCGAACTGGGCGTTATCTTCCTGATGTTCTGCCTGGGCCTTGAGTTCAGCCTGCGCAAGCTGTTCAAGGTGGGGGCCACGGCGTTCATTGCAGCGTTCCTGGAAATCGTCCTGATGATCTGGATCGGTTTCGAGATCGGCCGCTGGTTTGGGTGGAGCACCATGGATTCGCTGTTCCTCGGCGCGATCCTGGCGATTTCCTCGACCACCATCATCGTCAAGGCACTCAATGACCTGAAGATGAAAAACGAGCGTTTCGCCCAACTCATCTTTGGCGTGCTGATCGTCGAGGATATTCTCGGCATCGGCATCATCGCCCTGCTGTCTGGCATTGCGGTCAGCGGTACGGTCAGTTCCGGGGAAGTCTTTTCCACCGTCGGCAAGCTTTCGCTGTTCATGATCGTGGCGCTGGTTATCGGCATTTTGCTGGTGCCGCGATTGCTGGCCTACGTTGCGAAATTCGAGAGCAACGAGATGTTGCTGATCACCGTGCTGGGCCTGTGTTTCGGCTTCTGCCTGCTGGTGGTCAAACTCGAGTACAGCATGGTGCTGGGGGCGTTCCTGATCGGTGCGATCATGGCCGAGTCCCGCCAGTTGCTGAAGATCGAACGGCTGATAGAGCCGGTGCGTGATTTGTTCAGCGCCATTTTCTTCGTCGCCATCGGCCTGATGATCGACCCGAACGTGCTGCTCGACTATGCCTGGCCGATCATGGTCATCACCGTTGCCGTGGTGCTGGGCAAGATGCTGTCTTGCGGTATGGGTGCGTTCATTGCCGGCAACGATGGCCGTACCTCGCTGCGGGTGGGCATGGGGCTATCCCAGATCGGCGAGTTCTCTTTCATCATTGCGGCCTTGGGTATGACGCTGCAAGTTACCAGCGACTTCCTTTATCCGGTTGCGGTGGCGGTTTCGGCCATCACCACGCTGCTTACACCGTATCTGATCCGCGCGGCCGACCCGTTGTCGCTGAAGCTTGGCAACGTCATGCCCAGCCGGCTGTCACGCGTGCTTTCACTGTATGGCGAGTGGCTGCGCAGTATCCAGCCGCAAGGTGAGAGCGCGATGCTGGCTGCGATGATCCGGCGCATCCTGCTGCAGGTTGGTGTCAACCTGGCACTGGTGATCGCGATTTTCTTCAGCGGCGGGTATTTCGCCGTACGCATCGGTGCCTGGCTCAATGAGTGGGTCAGTGATGTCAGCCAGCAAAAGGCGCTAATCTGGGGGGCCGCGCTGTTATTGTCGCTGCCCTTCCTTATCGCGGCCTATCGCAAGCTCAAGGCGTTGTCGATGTTGTTGGCGGAGATGGGCGTCAAGCCGGAAATGGCAGGGCGCCACACCCAGCGCGTTCGCCGTGTAGTGGCCGAAGTGATCCCGCTGCTGTCACTGCTGGTCATCTTCTTGCTGCTGTCGGCGTTGTCGGCGAGCATCCTGCCGACCAGTGAATTACTGCTGATCATCGCCGTGGTGGCCGCGATGGTAGTGGCGGTGCTGTGGCGATGGTTCATCCGTGTGCATTCGCGGATGCAGATCGCCTTGCTGGAGACGCTGGAAAACAGCCGGGAACATACGCACTGAGGGCGCTGTGCGCGGGATTGCGGCAACGTGCGCAAAGGAGCGGTAACGATGTCGCCAGGCCAGGAAGCCTGGCGACTGTGTGACTGATCAGCTTTCCAGCCAGACGTCCCGTGCCCAATGCCAGACCGATTCCCAGCTGTCTTCGCCAACCCCTTCCTCGTCGCCATCCCACAGCACTACCGTGCCGTCTTCCTCGACGCAGTAAAAGTTGTCACCGTCCTGGCATAGCGGGATCAGGTCCCGCGGTACGCCGGCGTCCCAGGCATTGGCCGCCACATCGGGCAGGTAGGTATGGGACTGGGGATCGGTGACGGTCACCGGCTCCAGAGAGCCATACACCACGTCACTGACGGTCAAGAGGAACTCTTTGAACACGAACGGAATGTTGATGAACAGTTGTTCCTCGATCTCGACCAGTTGGTCCTCGTCGGGAAGCTCCAAGGGTACCGGCACCGGTTCATTGGCTTCACGGAGTTGTTCGATCACTTCTTCCACGGTTCATTTCCTCCAACCTTGATGTCATCGCTGCGCGTTATACCCTAGTAGGGCGGTCTGGCAAAAGCAAAAACCCCGGGGCTAGCCCGGGGTTTTTTGTGCAACGTGCGACGGTTAACCGTTTTGGCGGATACCGGCGACCAGCCAAGGCTGGTTCTCGCCCTGGGCACGAACCATGTGCCAGCTTTCGCTGAACGGTTCGCCCTGGTCGAAGCGCGAGGTCTTCGACACGCCACGGAAGGTCAGGGTGGCGTCGGTACGGTCGGCGCGATCGTCGACACCGTCCAGTTGCACATCGAGGTTATCGATGTAGGTCGCCTGGAAACCATCACCCAGGTCAGCACGCTCACGCTTGAGGAACTCCAGCATCTGCGGCGTGACGAACTCGGCGATCTTGTCCATCTCGTTGGCATCCCAGTGCTGCTGCAGCGCCTGGAAGTGGCTACGGGCTGCAGCCAGGAAGCTCTGCTCGTTGAACCAGGCCGGGGCATTGATGGCCGGTGCGGCTGGCGCTGCAGGAGCAGCCGAGCCACCGAAGATCGACGGCTGGGCAGGCTGGCCATGGGCTTCACGCTGGAACGGCGCATGGCCCGGAGCGGCCATTTGCGGCTGCTGCTGGCGGCGCCGTGCGGCGATGAAGCGGAACACCAGGAACGCGATCAGGGCGACGATCAGGAAGTCCATGATCTGCAGGCCCTCGAAGCCGTCACCCATGAACATGGAGGCCAGCAGGCCACCGGCGGCGAGGCCGGCCAATGGGCCCAGCCAGCGCGAAGCACCGCTGGCGGCGGCCGGGGCACGGCCAGGAGCGGTCGGTGCGGCGGCAGGCGTGGTTGGCGTAGCCTGGCGGGTCTGGTGGATTGGCGCGGAGCCCGAGCTCTTGCCGCCGCCGAAGCGCTTGGCGTTGGCGTCCAGGCTCAGCGTCAGGCCGACGCAAAGCGCCAGTGCGATGCTAAGAAAACGTTGCATAAATGGGATTTCCCCTGTTGTGGATTGCACGCGCGTCATGTTGCACAGGTTCCTGTGCACATGACCAGCGACATAATGTTTCCAGCTTTTGCCTAAATAGTTCAGCGCGCCCTGAAGGCCTCAGATAGCTTCGAGCTTGGCATAGCCGAGCATCAGCCACTTGCTGCCTTCGGCAAAGTTCACCTGCACACGGGCCTGGGCGCCGGAACCCTCGAAGTTGAGGATAACGCCTTCACCAAAGACCGAATGCTGTACCCGCTGGCCTAGATTGAAAGCGGTCTGTGGAATGTTGGCATTGGCGAACATGCTGCTGGCGCTGGTGCTCTTGGCGCCGCCGAACGGGCGGCTGACGCTGTTCGAGAGACGCACTTCCTGAACCAGGCCTGGTGGAATCTCCCGGACGAATCGTGACACCTTGTTGTAGGTCTCACTGCCATACAGCCGACGCGTTTCGGCATAGGTCATGAAGAGCTGGCGCATGGCACGGGTAATGCCCACGTACGCCAGGCGGCGTTCCTCTTCCAGGCGGCCTGGCTCTTCCAGGCTCATCTTGTGCGGGAACAAGCCTTCTTCCATGCCCACCAGGAACACGTAGGGGAACTCCAGGCCTTTGGCGCTGTGCAATGTCATCAGCTGAATGCTGTCTTCGTGCTCGTCAGCCTGGGCCTCGCCGGCTTCAAGCGAAGCATGACCGAGGAAGGCCGACAGAGGCGAAAGGTCGGCGTCATCGTCAGTGGCTTCGAAGTTGCGAGCGGCGCTTACCAGCTCCTCAAGGTTTTCTACCCGTGCCTGGCCCTTTTCACCCTTTTCTTCCTGGTGATAGATGATCAGACCGGACTGCTCGACGACTGTCTGCGTCATGGTATGCAGGGGCATGTCCGCGACTTTGCCAGCCAGGCTTTCAATCAGCTCGATGAACGCGCCCAGCGCACTGGCCGCCCGGCCTTTGAGGGCCTTGGCGGCGAGCAGTTGGCACATGGCTCCCCACATCGACAGTTGACTGTGGCGAGCCTGTTCACGAATGGCCTCGACAGTTTTCTCGCCGATGCCACGCGGTGGCACATTGATGACCCTTTCGAGGGCGGCGTCGTTGCCACGGCCTTCTATCAAGCGCAGGTAGGCCATGGCGTTCTTGATCTCGGCGCGCTCGAAGAAGCGCTGGCCACCATAGATGCGGTAGGGGATGCGCTCGCGCAACAGGGCTTCTTCCAGCACCCGCGACTGGGCGTTGGAGCGATACAGGATGGCGATTTCGCTACGCGAATGGCCTTGCTTGATCAGGCTCTCGATGGTCTCGACCACGTAGCGCGCTTCGTCATGCTCGTTGTAAGCCGCATAGAGGGTCAGAGGCTCTCCCTCGCCCAGGTCGGTCCACAACTCTTTGCCCAAGCGGCCGCTGTTGTTGGCGATCAGCGCGTTGGCAGCTTTGAGAATGCCCCCTGTGGAGCGGTAGTTCTGCTCCAGGCGGATCATCTCGGCGTCAGGGAAGTCAGCCGTGTACTGATGGATGTTTTCAATCTTGGCGCCGCGCCAGCCGTAAATCGACTGGTCGTCGTCGCCCACCGCCATCAAGCTGCCGCCGTCCTTGCCAGCCAGCAGTCGTAGCCAGGCGTACTGCACGGCGTTGGTGTCCTGGAACTCGTCCACCAGCAGGTGGCGGAAGCGCCGCTGGTAGTGTTCGAGCAGGCTCGGGTGGTCGCGCCACAAGTCCAGGGCACGCAGCAGCAGTTCGGAGAAGTCGATCACCCCGGCGCGTTCGCAGGCCTGTTCGTAGGCTTCATAGATGCTACGCATGGTCCCCAGGAACAGATCGCCGCCGGCCTGGATATGCTGCGGCCGCAGGCCTTCGTCCTTCTGCCCGTTGATGAACCACTGTGCCTGGCGCGCGGGCCAGCGCTGCTCGTCCAGACCCAGCTCGCGGATCACCCGCTTGACCAGGCGCTGCTGGTCGTCACTGTCGAGGATCTGGAAGTTCTGTACCAGGCGCGCTTCCTGCCAATGGGCGCGCAACAAGCGGTGCGCCAGGCCGTGGAAGGTGCCCACCCACATGCCGGCCGGGTTGATGCCCAGCAATTGCTCGATGCGCTGGCGCATTTCAGCGGCGGCCTTGTTGGTGAAGGTCACCGACAGGATCGAGTGCGGTGAGGCCTGCTCGACCTGGATCAGCCAGGCGATGCGATGCACCAGCACGCGGGTTTTACCGGAACCGGCGCCAGCAAGCACCAGCTGACGCCCGAGCGAGGCCGCGACGGCCTGGCGTTGGGCATCGTTGAGGGAGTTCAGCAGGAGGGAGAGGTCATCTGTGTGCATCCGGCCATTCTAGGGGCAGGCCGGGTACGGGGCAAACGCCTACTGTATAAATGTTCACCTTGGAGGGCTGTCGCTCATCGGGTTCTGGCTACAGCACAATGCCAAACCGCTCGCAGCGGTCTGGCACTGTCAGGCTCAGTCGTTGACTACACGGTGCCCGATCTCGAACATTTGCGGACCGTCGTCCTTGATGATTTCCAGCCTTGTCCACGAGCTCGCACGTTCGCGCCGGTAAAATACTGGTTTCTGGGTAAGGACCTGCAGGTTGATCTCCCCGTTGTCCACCAGATGCAGCTCAAGCACTTCCCAGCCACCTCGGTGACGTACCCTGGGTTCTATCAGCACAGGCACAATACCCGGGTGGCCAACGGTCACCGTTCCCCGAACTTCAAAGCAGGCTGGGCGGCCTGGCGCTTCAATGTTGTACGCTTGCAGGTTTTCGATTTTGCTCATGATGGATCCTTGTCAGTTGAGTTTGCGCTCAATAGCGCAATGCAACTTTCTCCACTGCAAGGGAGCATTTGAACGGGGACGGCGTTCTTCTGTGCCAACGTTTGCCGCCACCTTCATGCTTGGGTGAAGTCGGCAATGGCTTCAGCTGTGCCAGGTTCTGCCCTGGTGTGCCAGCAGGCTGTTGGCTTGATCCGGGCCTGTGCTACCTGCGGCATAGTGGCGGGGTGCTTGAAAATGATCCTCCCAGCCCTGGATGATCGGGTCTATCCAGGCCCATGCCGCTTCAACTTCGTCGCGCCGCATGAACAGGGTAGAGTCCCCCTCAAGTACATCCAGCAGCAAGCGCTCGTAGGCCTCCCAGCGACGGGTCTGGCCGAACACCTGCGCCAGGTTCAGGTCGAGGTCGACCGGCTCCAGGCGCATGCCCTTGCCCGGGCTCTTGGTCATCATGCGCAGGCTGATGCGCTCGTCTGGCTGCAACTGGATCAGTAGCTGGTTGACCTGGCCACCGCTGAACAGCTCATGCGGCACGGGCTTGAACTGGATGACGATCTGCGACGAGCGCCGTGCCATGCGTTTGCCGGTGCGCAGATAGAAAGGCACGCCAGCCCAGCGCCAATTGTCGATGTGGGCGTGGACGGCGACGAATGTTTCAGTGTCGCTGTCATTGTCCACGTCCTTCTCGAAGTAGTAGGCGGGCACCTCCTGGCCGCCGATGTGCCCGGCACCGTACTGACCGCGCACGGTCTTGTCCTGAACGTCCTGGCCGGTGATCGGCTTGAGGGCGCGCAGAATCTTGACCTTCTCGTCGCGGACCGCCTCGGCCTCGAACTGCGCGGGCGGCTCCATGGCGACCAGGCACAGCAGCTGCAACAGGTGGTTCTGCAGCATGTCGCGGGTGGCACCTGCCCGGTCGTAGTAGCCGCCTCTGTTTTCTACACCGAGGGTTTCACACACACTGATCTGCACATGATCGACCTGACCGTTGCGCCATACCGGCTCCAGCAACGCGTTGGCGAACCGCAGGGCCATGAGGTTCTGCACGGTCTCCTTGCCCAGGTAGTGATCGATGCGAAACACCTGCGATTCCTCGAACACCGCACCGATCGCTTCGTTGATGGCGGTGGCTGACTCAAGCGAATGGCCGATCGGCTTCTCCAGCACGATGCGTGCCTCGTGGTCGGCCAGCCCCGCCACCCGCAGGTGGTTGGCAATCGGCACGAACAGATTGGGCGCGGTGGCCAGGTAATAGATGCGGGTCAGCCCGCCGGGCTCGCCGAGGTAGCGCGCCAGGCGCCCGAAGTCGGCGCTTTGCGCGGCGTCCATGGGAAAGTAGTCAAGGCGTGCGCAAAAGCGTTGCCACACCTCTTCGTCGAACTCACTCCGGGCGATCTGCGCCCGGCAATGGCGTTCGGCGAGCTTCAAATAGTCGTTGCGCGACAGGTTGCGACGGGCCAGGGCAATGATGCGCACGGCAATGTTCAGACGTGCCTCGCGATACAGGTGATAGAGCGCCGGTAGCAGTTTGTGCAGGGCCAGATCGCCAGTGCCACCGAATACCAGAATGTCGCAAGGAATAGTCAAACCACCACTCTCCACGTTCGTTTAACTGGGCGGGTTGGCGTCCATGTAGTATAACTACAAGAAAGCTACATCCCGGCCAGCCGATCATAACCGAGTCCAGCCCGTGAATCTGTTGCAACATATCGCCCAATCGCGCCACCTGCTGCGCAAATCGGAACTGAAAGTGGCCGACCACGTGCTGCTGGACCCGGCCGCCGTCATGCACAGTTCGATGGCGGACCTTGCACACAGCGTGGGTATCAGCGAGCCGACCATCGTGCGGTTCTGCCGGGCGATCGGCTGTTCAGGTTTTCAGGACCTCAAGCTCAAGCTGGCGCAGAGCCTGGCTGCCGGCGCCAGCTTCGGGCAGTTCGCCATCCATGAAGACGACTCGGTTGCCGATTACAGCCTGAAGATTTTCGACACGACCTTGCACACCCTGATGGAAGTGCGAGAGCACCTCGACCCGCACGCGTTGCAGCAGGCAGTGAGTGCCATGGCGCAGGCGCAACGTGTGGAGTTCTATGGTTTTGGTGCATCCGGCGCGGTTGCTGCCGACGCGCAGCACAAGTTTTTCCGCCTGTTGCTCAGTGCCGCCGCCTACTCCGACCCGCACATGCAGGCCATGTCGGCGGTGACCCTCAAGCCGGGTGACGTGGCGGTGTGCATTTCCCAGTCCGGGCGTTCCAAAGACCTTTTGATCACCGCCAACCTCGTGCGTGAGAGCGGCGCCAACCTGATCACCCTGTGCCCCAGCCAGACCCCGCTGGCCGAGCTTTCGACCGTCAACCTGGCGATCGATGTGCACGAAGACACGGAAATCTACACCCCGCTGACCTCGCGTATCGCCCACCTGGTAGTGATCGATGTGCTCGCCATGGGCGTGGCCATGGCCCGTGGGCCAAGCCTGGTCAATCACCTCAAGAGTGTGAAGCGCAGCTTGCGCAGCCTGCGTTTGTCACCCAAGTCGATCAAGGCGATGGATGACTGATCGACCCTTGCGCAAGGTGCTGCAAATTTCATCGATTTGTCACCAATCCTCAGCAGAACGGTAAAGCATTCAAGCGAGTCTGAACTCCCCGCACTCGATCAGGGAGACAGACATGGCTCGTGATTTCGATGGCGCTTACCTACCTAGCGCCAAGGCTCGCAAACAGCAGGAAAAAGATCAGCGCCGCATGGAGTACCGCCGTGCGATCGAAAGCTACTGCGACCAACGACAACTGCTGCGCGACCTCGCGGATTACCCGGAGTTGCAGGCCCTCACGGTGTGGCAGACTTCAGCGGCAAATTCCCCGAAAAGCGTTCAACAAGCGCGCTGATCAGCGCACGTTCGCTGCGGATGAATGCCAGAAAGGCCAAGGCTACCGGTGACTGCCGCTTGGCCTTTGCCTGCACCACACACCAGCTGCGGTACAGCGGCAGTTCCTCCACCGGCAACTCTTTCAGCACGCCCATGGCCAGTTCCATGTTCACGGCATGGCGGGTCAGCAAGGCAATGCCTAGGCCGGCGATGACGCATTCGCGCTGGGCATCGGCCGAGGCGACCTCCAGCGTCTGGGTGAAGTGCACACGCTTGTCCTTGAAGTACTCTTCACAGGCTTTGCGGGTGCCTGAGCCCTGTTCACGGACCAGCAGGGTATGAGGCTCCAGGTCCTGCAGGCGCAAGTGCTCGAGTTTGCACAACGCATGGTCCGGCGGCGCCACGGCGATGATCGGGTTGTTGAGAAACGGCAGAAACTCCAGGCCCATGTCCTGCGGCACCATAGACATGATGATCAGGTCGTCACGGTTATCGGAAAGGCGCCGGATCGCTTGGGCGCGGTTGACGACGGTAAGGGTCAGGTTGACCTCAGGGTGACGTTGCTTGAAGGCGGCGAACAGGTGAGGAACGAAGTATTTGGCGCTGGATTCGATCGCCAGTTTCAGTTGCCCTTGCAGTGAGCCCTGCATGTCCGAAAGCTGCATGTCGAGGCTTTCCAGGCGCCCGAAAATATCCCGACTGGCGCGCTGCAGCGCCTCGGCGGCTTCGGTCAGGTAAAGCTTCTTGCCGACGTATTCGAAAAGCGGCTGGCCCACCAGCTCTTCCAGCTGACGAATTTGCAGACTAACGGCGGGTTGCGTCAGCGCCATTTCTTCGGCGGCGCGGCTGTACGAGCGCAAATCGCACACCTCATTGAAGACCTGTAGCTGACGCAATGTCATACGCATCAAGGACTTACGCATTTTTATTATGGGCTCCGGTAAAACCTTGTTACCTAACTATAAGCTTTTGCTAATACAGCCCCTAACAAATATTGATTTTTGTTTATCGACCTACAGCGCTAGGGTGAATATGCGACTGGCCAACGACACTTGGTCACGCGCCGACCGGTAGAACCGGCTCGATTGTTCCTACGGCTTTGGGAAGACTCCAGTGATAAAAAAAATCCTGATCGCCAACCGGGGTGAAATCGCAGTTCGCATCGTGCGTGCCTGCGCTGAGATGGGCATTCGCTCTGTCGCGATCTATTCCGACGCCGACCGTCACGCTTTGCACGTCAAGCGCGCTGACGAGGCCTACAGCATTGGTGCCGAGCCGCTGGCGGGCTACCTGAACCCGCGCAAGCTGGTGAACCTCGCTGTGGAAACCGGCTGTGATGCCCTGCACCCGGGCTACGGTTTCCTGTCGGAAAACGCGGAGCTGGCAGAGATCTGCGCCGAGCGCGGTATCAAGTTCATCGGCCCTGCCGCTGAAGTCATTCGCCGGATGGGCGACAAGACAGAAGCGCGCCGCACCATGATTCAGGCCGGCGTGCCCGTGACCCCAGGCACCGAAGGCAACGTCGCCGACATTCACGAAGCGCTGAGCGAAGGCGAGCGTATCGGTTACCCGGTGATGCTCAAGGCCACCTCCGGCGGTGGCGGCCGGGGCATTCGCCGTTGCAATAGCCGTGAAGAGCTGGAGCAGAACTTCCCACGCGTCATCTCCGAAGCTACCAAGGCCTTTGGTTCAGCGGAAGTGTTTCTGGAAAAGTGCATCGTCAACCCCAAGCACATCGAGGCGCAGATCCTGGGCGACAGCTTCGGCAATGTGGTGCACCTGTTCGAGCGTGATTGCTCGATCCAGCGCCGCAACCAGAAGCTCATCGAAATTGCCCCAAGCCCTCAACTCACGCCCGAACAGCGTGCCTACATCGGTGACCTGGCGGTCCGTGCAGCCAAGGCTGTGAACTACGAGAACGCCGGTACTGTGGAGTTCCTGCTCGCCGATGGCGAGGTGTACTTCATGGAAATGAACACTCGCGTGCAGGTCGAGCACACCATTACCGAAGAAATTACCGGTATCGATGTGGTTCGCGAGCAGATCCGTATCGCCTCGGGCCTGCCGCTGTCGGTCAAGCAGGAAGACATTCAGCACCGCGGCTACGCGTTGCAGTTCCGCATCAACGCTGAAGATCCGAAGAACAATTTTCTGCCCAGCTTCGGCAAGATCACCCGCTACTACGCCCCAGGCGGCCCGGGTGTGCGCACCGATACAGCGATCTACACCGGTTACACCATCCCACCGTTCTATGACTCCATGTGCCTGAAACTGGTGGTATGGGCGTTGACCTGGGAAGAAGCCATGGATCGCGGTCTGCGGGCCCTTGACGACATGCGCGTGCAAGGGGTGAAGACCACCGCCGCGTACTACCAGGAAATCCTGCGCAATCCGGAATTCCGTAGCGGCCAGTTCAACACCAGCTTCGTCGAAAGCCACCCTGAACTGACCAACTACTCGATCAAGCGCAAACCCGAAGAGCTGGCCCTGGCCATCGCCGCCGCCATCGCCGCCCACGCAGGCCTATGAATGCAGCTGCAAGCTGTGAGCGACCCGCTGCAAGTTGAAGCGAATCGGCTTTATCTTGCGGCCTGTAGCTTGAAGCTTGCCGCCATGAGGAGATAAGAATGTCCAAGAAGATCTTTGTTACCGACACAATCCTGCGTGACGCCCACCAGTCCCTGCTGGCTACCCGCATGCGTACCGAAGACATGCTGCCGATCTGCGACAAGCTCGACAAGGTCGGCTACTGGTCGCTGGAAGTCTGGGGCGGCGCCACGTTCGATGCCTGCGTGCGTTTCCTCAAGGAAGACCCGTGGGAGCGCCTGCGCAAACTGCGCAATGCGCTGCCCAACACCCGCTTGCAGATGCTGCTGCGCGGGCAGAACCTGCTGGGCTACCGCCACTACAGCGATGACGTGGTCAAGGCGTTCGTCGCCAAAGCAGCGGTCAACGGTATCGATGTGTTCCGCATCTTCGATGCCATGAACGACGTGCGCAACCTGCGCGTGGCCATCGAGGCGGTCAAGGCTGCTGGTAAGCACGCCCAAGGTACCATCGCTTACACCACCAGCCCCGTGCACACCATCGAAGCCTTCGTGAACCAGGCCAAGCAGATGGAAGCCATGGGTTGCGACTCGGTAGCGATCAAGGACATGGCTGGCCTTCTGACCCCGTATGCCACCGGCGAGCTGGTCAAGGCGCTGAAGGCCGAGCAGTCGCTGCCGGTGTTCATCCATTCCCACGATACTGCAGGCCTGGCCGCCATGTGCCAGCTCAAGGCTGTGGAAAACGGTGCAGACCATATCGACACCGCCATTTCGAGCTTCGCCTGGGGCACCAGCCACCCGGGTACCGAATCGATGGTCGCCGCGCTCAAGGGCAGCGAGTTCGATACCGGTCTGGACCTGGAACTGCTGCAGGAAATCGGCCTGTACTTCTATGCCGTGCGCAAGAAGTACCACCAGTTCGAAAGCGAGTTCACTGCGGTGGACACCCGCGTGCAGGTCAACCAGGTGCCAGGGGGGATGATTTCCAACCTTGCCAACCAGCTCAAGGAGCAGGGCGCACTCAACCGCATGAACGAAGTGCTGGCCGAAATCCCACGGGTGCGAGAAGACCTGGGCTTCCCACCGCTGGTGACCCCGACCTCGCAGATCGTCGGTACCCAGGCGTTCTTCAACGTACTGGCCGGCGAACGCTACAAGACCATCACCAACGAAGTGAAGCTGTACCTGCAGGGCGGTTATGGCAAAGCGCCGGGTGTGGTCAACGAGCAACTGCGCCGCCAGGCGATCGGCAGCGAAGACGTGATCGATGTGCGCCCGGCCGATCTTCTCAAGCCGGAAATGACCAAACTGCGTGCCGATATCGGCGCCTTGGCGCGCAGCGAGGAAGATGTGCTTACCTTCGCCATGTTCCCGGATATCGGCCGTAAGTTCCTCGAGGAGCGTGAAGCCGGCACCCTGACGCCCGAAGCGCTGCTGCCGATCCCGGAAGCCGGTGCAGTCGCCGCCCCGGGTGGGGAAGGCGTGCCGACCGAGTTCGTCATCGACGTGCACGGTGAAACCTACCGCGTCGACATCACTGGCGTTGGCGTCAAGGCAGAAGGCAAACGCCACTTCTACCTGTCGATCGACGGCATGCCGGAAGAAGTGGTGTTCGAGCCCCTCAACGAATTTGTCGGCGGCGGCAGCAGCAAGCGCAAGCAGGCCAGCGCGCCAGGCCACGTCAGCACGACCATGCCGGGCAACATCGTCGATGTGCTGGTCAAGGAAGGCGACACCGTCAAGGCCGGCCAGGCGGTGCTGATCACCGAAGCGATGAAGATGGAAACCGAAGTGCAGGCGGCCATCGCCGGCAAGGTCGTAGCCATCCATGTGGCCAAGGGCGATCGCGTGACGCCGGGCGAGATCCTGATCGAGATCGAGGGCTGACATAAGCCCTCATCTACAAGCGGTTAACCTCTGGGGAGCGGATGCTCCCCTTTTTTTGCGTGGCTGTCAGGCCCTTGGCGAAGCGCGCGGCGCTCGATCTGAAGGCCAGCTCACGTATCACTCGGCGCAGCTGGGCCTAGCGCTGATAGCCCTTGCCAAAATGCCGCTCCAGCCTGGCCTGGGCCAGTTCGAGCAGGATCGACAACACCCAATAGATCACCGCAGCTGTCGTCAGCATCTCCAGGTAGCGATAGCTTGAGCGGCCATACGACTGGGCCAGGAACATCACTTCCCAGACACCCATCACCGAAATCAGCGACGAGTCCTTGAGCATCGAGATGAACTGGTTGGCGGTCGGCGGGATGATGGTGCGCATGGCCTGCGGCAGGGTGATGTGCCAGAAGATCGCCACCGGGCGCATGCCCAGGGCGAGCGCTGCCTGGCGCTGGCCCACGGCAACGCCAATGATGCCGGCCCGGAAGATTTCGCTCAGGTAAGCACCATAGTTGAGCGACAGGGCGATGATGCCCGCTGCGATTGCACCTGGCACCAGGCCCACTTGGGGCAAGCCGAGGTAGATCAACAGGATCTGGATCAGCAGTGGCGTGCCGCGGAAGAACGAGGTGTAGAAGCTCGCCACGCCGAACAGTAGCGCGCTGTTTGACAACCGCGCCAGGGCGGCGGCAAAGCCCAGCAGCACCGATATCACCATGGAGCACAAGCACAGGAACAGGGTCAGCGCAGCGCCCTGGAGGAACCCGTTGGGCCCTAGCTTGAAGCCTGCCAGGTTGGGGAATTTCTCGACGATGATCGAGAATTTCAGATCAAAACTGAGAAAGAAGCCCACGAACAGCAGCAGCAACACCAGCCACGTCAGGTACAGACGGGTGCGAAAGCCGAAAAGGCTTGAACCCGTCGAGGCGGCGACGGGTTTGGGGGCAGGTTGATGGGCGCTCATTTACTGATGTCGGCGCCGATCCACTTCTGCGACAGCTTGGCCAGCGTGCCATCGGCCTTCAGCTCGGCGAACACCTGGCGCAGCTTGGCGTCCCACTCCGGGTCGCCTTTCTCGATGGCGACCGCGTTGGGCTCTTCGTACAGTGGCTCGCCTGCCAGTTTGAAGCGCTTGTCCTGGTCCAGGCGTGGTTGCGCGGTCACCAGGTTGGTCAGGATCGCATCCAGGCGCACGCCTGCTCCCAGGCCGAGGTCCTGGAAGGCGACGTTGTCGGTGTCATAGGGGGCAATCTGGACAAAATCGAAGGGGTACTCGATTTTCTTGTCTTCCGCGCCTTCGATCACCAGGTTCTTGTTCAGGTAGCTCTCGTAGCTGGAGGCACTGGTCAGGCCGACCTTGAGGCCGTTGAGGTCCTTGGCCGAGTGAATCCGCTCATCCTTGGCATTGACCACGATCACCGCAGGCGAAGCGTAGTACTCGACCGGGAAGTCGAACACCTGGGCGCGCGCCTTGCTTGGCGTCATCGAACAGATGCACAGGTCGTAGCGACCACTCCAGCGGCCCGCAGCAATGACATCCCAGGAGGGTGTTTCCAGCCGCAGCTTTACGCCGAGCTTGGCCGCGACCGCCTTGGCGACGTCGACGTCAAAACCATCGAGCTGGTTCTGGTCATTGAGGAAGGAGAACGGTGGGTAGCTCTCCATCAATACGTTGACGACTTCCTTGCGCGACTCGACGCGGTCCAGTGTGGCACCGGCAAAGGCTGCAGAGGTGGCGCTGAGGGCCAGAAGGCCTGCGCAAAGCAAGGAGGGCAAACGCATTAAGACACCTGAAAAAGTTGTTAAAAAAACAGATTTCGATATTTAATAGTTATAAGCTTAAAGCCACCAGTGAATATTATTCATATCAATATAAGCGGAAGTTATATGGGCGACCGGACGTTGGACATTCTTGATGGCGGTATGGGTCGGGAGCTGCAGCGCCGAGGCGCGCCGTTCCGCCAGCCGGAGTGGTCGGCACTTGCACTGAGCGAAGCGCCGGACGCCGTAGTGGCGGTGCATGCCGCTTATATCGATGCCGGTGCCGGGGTGATCACCAGCAACAGTTATGCAGTGGTGCCATTCCACATTGGTGAAGACCGCTTCGCCGATGAAGGCTTCGCCCTGGCCGCCACCGCTGGTCAGCTGGCGCGTACGGCGGCGGATGCCAGCCCACGGCCAGTGCGCGTCGCTGGTTCATTGCCACCGCTGTTCGGCTCCTACCGCCCTGACCTGTTCGAGCCGCAGCGCGTGGCTGAGGTCCTGCTCCCATTGGTGGTGGGCTTGGCACCGTATGTGGATCTGTGGCTGGCCGAGACCCAGAGTGCGATCGCAGAAGTGCAGGCAATTGCCGCCCAGCTGCCTGCAGACGGCAAGCCGCTGTGGGTGTCGTTCACCTTGCAGGATGAAGAGGTCGGCGACGTACCGATGCTGCGCTCTGGTGAAACTGTGAGCGCAGCTGCCGAAGCGGTGGTAACGCTGGGCGTCAAAGCCATGCTGTTCAACTGCAGCCAGCCGGAAGTGATCGGTGCTGCCATCGACGCTGCACGCGAAGTGTTCGAGCGCCAAGGTGTGGATATCGCCATCGGCGCCTATGCCAACGCGTTCCCGCCGCAACCCAAGGACGCCACCGCCAACGATGGCCTGGATGAGTTGCGCGAAGACCTCGACCCGCCGGGTTACCTGAGCTGGGCCCAGGACTGGCGCCAGCGTGGTGCCAGCCTGCTTGGCGGATGCTGTGGCATCGGCCCAGAGCACATCGCTGAGCTCAAGCGTAACCTGAGCTGAACTTCAGCCCTGCTCGCGACAGGCTTCCAGCGTTTTCGACTGACCTTCGGGGCGCTGGTTGTCGGCACTCAGCCAGCGCTCGAAAGCCGCCGCCACGGCCGGCCACTCCTCATCGATAATCGAGTACCAGGCCGTGTCGCGGTTCTGGCCCTTGATCACCATGTGATTGCGGAACACACCCTCGTAGGTGAAGCCAAAGCGCTCTGCTGCGCGCTTGGAGCGGGCATTGGCGTTGTTGCACTTCCATTCCAGCCGGCGATTACCCAGTTCAAACCCTAGCTTGCCCAGCAGGTATACCGCCTCGGTGCCTTTGGGGGAGCGTTGCATGGCTGCACCGAAGGCGATATGCCCGATCTCGATGCGGCCATGGGCAGGCACGATCGACATCAGGCTGAGCATGCCTTGTACCTGGCCGCTGCTGCGGTCGATGACGCTGTAAAAAAGCGGATCGCGGCTGGCGGCATTGTCTGCAAGCCATTGATCGAACGGACCACGCTCGGCGAACGGGCCATAGGGCAGGTAGTCCCACAGTGCGGGATCGCAGTGCGGACCTTGCAGCGCCTCCCAGAGATCGTCGGCATGCCGCGCCGGGTCGAGCTTCTCCAGACGGATGAAACGCCCTTCAAGCGGCTCGGCCTGGGGCAGGGCTGCAGGTTGCCAGTGACTTGGTTGACTCATGCGTTGCTCCCGTCTCACAGCGTTTGGCGAAATTGGATGAAGCCGGGTCGCTCTGCGACCTGCTCGTACAAGCCGATGGCGGTCGTGTTGGTTTCATGCGTCAGCCAGTGCACCTTGCAGCAGCCGGCCGCTTTGGCACTGGCGTTGACCCGTTCGATCAGTTGACGGCCAACGCCCAGGCCGCGCTGCTCGCTGTCAACGTACAGGTCCTGCAGGTAGCAGGCGTTACCAATGCTCCAGTTGGTTCGATGATAGATCCAGTTGACCATGCCTACCGCCTTGCCATCGAGCCAGGCCAGGGCCGAGTGGGTCGGCTCCTGTGGGTCGAGGATGCGTTGCCATGTCACGGCGCTGACTTCATCGGCCAGTTCGGTTTGATAAAAGCGCAGGTAGGCCTGCCACAGGTGCAGCCATGCAGCATGGTCGTTGGCGCTGACGGGGCGCAGGATGATGTTCGGCATGGGGATGTTCCTTCAGGGCGTACGCATCTGCGCTGCCAGTTGATTGTTGAGCGGGTCGGTACTGCTGGCCAAGCCTTGGCGCACACCTTCCATGTCCTGCGCCGAGCGGTTCTGGCTGAGTTTGCGTGCACCCTGCAGCCGCGCGATGGGCAGACGGAAGCCGACGATGGCGCGGAGCATGCCTTCGATGTAATCGCTGGGTGCATCGGTGACTTTCCATGGGGCGCTGCGCCCTTGTTCGTGCAGGTCGGTCAGGCGGCTGACGATATCCAGCAGGCCGGGGCCGCCTTGCACCACCTCAGCGGCGCCGTAGGCATGCACCGCCAGGTAGTTCCAGGTAGGTACCACCTTGGGGTTGTCGAGCTTGCTCGGGTAGTAGCTGGGGCTGACATAAGCGTCTGGGCCGGTGAATACCAACAAGGCTTCTACACCTTGCTCCAAGGCCTGCCACTGAGGGTTGGCACGGGCCAGATGGCCGTAAACGGTGCCCAACTCACCTTCGCTGGCATCGATCAACACGGGTATGTGACTGGCCAGCAGGCCGTGTTCGCCGTGGGTGACGAGCAGGGCCAGGCGGGTTTCGCGCATCTGTTGATGCAGGCGCTCAAGGTTGTGTTCCTGGTGCGGTTTGCTGTTGTACATGAGCCGATCCTTGTCGATTGGCTCCATCGTAGGCAGGCTATTGGTTCAGGTTAAGAGCCATTGACGATGATTTTGATAGGTCCAATGCGATGAGCGAGCGCCCTTTGGTATTGCCATTCGACCCTGCCGGGATCGTCCTCGACCAGCGCCGAGGGTTGAGTCAGCAGCTGTATAAAGCGCTGCGTGCTCGCGTGCTGGATGGACGCTTGAGCAGCGGCACGCGCCTGCCGGCGACACGAGACCTGGCAAGCATGCTCTCGCTCTCGCGCAACAGCGTGGTACGGGCCTATGACCAGCTTTACGCCGAGGGCTACATAGAAAGCCGGGTAGGAGACGGCACCTACGTTTGTCATCTGCCAAAACTATCCACACAACTGTCCACAGGGTTATCCCATGGCTTATCAACAGGGTTATCCACAAAATGCCCGGAAAGCACTGAGGATTTATCCAGGTGTGAACGCTCCAGCGAGCGCCTGGAGCGTCTGAAAAATAACCATCTGCCATCCCCAAAAGCCGGCCCGTCACGGGCATTTCGAGTAGGTGTTCCAGCGTTCGACCTGTTCCCTTTCAACGTCTGGGCCAAGCTGCAAGCGGGCTTCTGGCGAAATCCAGATCCAGCGCAGCTTGGTTATGGCGACCCGGCGGGCGAGCCATTGTTGCGTGAGTTGATCGCTGCGTATCTACGTCGGTCACGGGGCATGTCGTGCACGGCTGGACAAATTGTGATCACCAATGGCGCGCAGGAGGCCATAAGCCTTTGTGCACAGCTGTTGATGCAACCGGGGGATGAGGTGGCTGTGGAAAACCCCGGGTATCGTGCCGCCGGGCATGCCTTTGCCGTGGCGGGCGGGCGGGTGAGAGGCGTGCCGGTAGATGAAGAGGGCCTGGACTGCGCCAGGCTTGCCCACGCTGGCAACTGTCGCTTGGTTTACGTCACCCCGGCGCACCAGTATCCGACAGGGGTAACCATGAGCCTGGCCCGCCGCTTGGCGTTGCTGGCCTGGGCCGAGCGCCAGGATGGCTGGATCATCGAAGATGACTACGACGGTGAATACCGTTACAACGGAGCACCGCTGGCCCCGTTGGCGGCTTTGGACCGGCAAGGGCGGGTGCTGTATGTCGGTACCTTCGGCAAGATCGCTTTCCCAGCGCTGCGCCTTGGCTACTTGGTATTGCCGGAGCGGTTGGTGCAGGCTTTCAGCCAGGGTAGGGCGCTGGCAGTGCGCCATTCCGAAGTGGGAACCCAGTGTGTGATGGCTGAGTTCATGGCTCAGGGGCATTTTCAGCGGCACGTACGCCGCATGCGCCGTGCGGCGCTGAGCCGGCGCAACGTGCTGAAGGCCGGGTGGCCTGGTGATGTGTCGGGGCTGGCGGCGATGCCGGACGTTGCAGCGGGGCTGCATGTGAAGGTCGATGTGGATAACTTTGCGCGCGAGCAAGAGCTGGTGGCCAAGGCCGAGGCTGTGGGCGTGGAGGTGAATCCACTTAGCAGTTACTGGCTCGAGGACAGTGAGGTGCCTGTGGATAAACGGGCGGGGCTGGTGCTTGGGTTTGCGGCAGTACCAGAAGGCGTGATTGCCGAGGCGTTGATGCGCTTGCGTAAGGCTTGGAGATAAACCCCGCCTTGAATCGCGAACGGCCCGCAAAGCGGGCCTCGCAGTGTTGCATGCTGCTCACGGCGTCGGGCCGCAAAGCGGCCCGGGGGCTGATCAGAACGCCGGAACCACAGCGCCTTTGTATTTCTCGGTGATGAACTGCTTCACCTCAGGCGAGTGCAGTGCAGCCGCCAGTTTCTTCATGTCTTGCGAATCCTTGTTGTCCGGGCGGGCAACGAGGATGTTCACGTACGGTGAGTCGCTGCCTTCGATGGCCAGAGCGTCTTTTTCCGGGTTCAGTTTGGCTTCCAGCGCGTAGTTGGTGTTGATCAGGGCAGCATCGACCTGGGTCAGTACACGCGGGATGGTGGCCGCTTCGAGCTCACGGAACTTCACGTTCTTCGGGTTACCGACAACGTCTTTCACGGTCGACAGGATATTGCTGTTGTCCTTGAGCTTGATGACCCCGGCCTTGTCCAGCAGCAGCAAGGCACGGCCGCCATTGGTGGCGTCGTTGGGGATGACCACGGTGGCGCCGGTAGGCAGTTCGTCGAGCTTCTTGATCTTGGTCGAGTAGACGCCCAGCGGCTCGATGTGCACGCCGGCAACGCTGACCAGGTCGGTACCCTTGGCCTTGTTGAACTCATCCAGGTACGGCTGGTGCTGGAAGAAGTTAGCATCCAGGCGCTTTTCGGCGACTTGTACGTTTGGCTGGATGTAGTCGGTGAATTCTTTCACCTTCAGGTTTACACCCTCTTTCTCCAGCTGTGGTTTGACGAAGTTGAGAATTTCGGCGTGCGGCACCGGGGTAGCGGCGACGGTCAAGTCACCGGCGTGGGCCGAAAACGCCGCGACAGCGGCAGCGACAGCAAGCAGCTTCTTCATGAATCACTCCTTGTGAGGGCCGCGACGGCCCCCGAACGGGTCGGCCAGGCCGACCCCATTGGGGTTACTTACGGGAAAAATGCACGACCAGTTTGTCGCCCACGCTCTGCAGTACTTGAACCAGAACCAGCAGCAGTACCACGGTGACTACCATTACGTCGGTCTGGAAACGCTGGTAGCCGAAGCGGATGGCCAGGTCGCCAAGGCCGCCAGCGCCGACCACGCCGGCCATGGCGGTGTACGACACCAAGGTGATGGCAGTGACGGTAATGGCCGCGAAGATGCCCGGGCGGGCCTCTGGCAACAACGCACTGGTGATGATCTGGCGGGTGGTGGCGCCCATCGACTGGGTGGCCTCGATGATGCCGCGGTCCACTTCACGCAGGGCGGTTTCCACCAGGCGGGCGAAGAACGGCGTGGCACCCACCACCAGCGGGGGAATGGCGCCGGCAACGCCCAGCGAGGTGCCGGTGATCAGCACGGTGATCGGGATCATCACGATCAGCAGGATGATGAACGGCAGCGAGCGCAGAATGTTGACCACCAGCGACAGCAGCGCATACACACCCCGCTGTTCGAACATCTGCTTCGGCCCGCAGAGGAACAGCAGCACGCCCAGTGGCAGGCCCAGCAGCACGGTGAAGAACAGCGAACCGAACAGCATGATCATGGTGTCGATGGTGGCCAGCCAGATTTCGGCCCAGTCGACGTTGGCGAAGAAATTCAGGGCGTCCATCAACGCAGTACCTCCATATGTACGTCAGCTGCCGAGAAGCGGTCGAACGCGGCTTGCATGTCGCCGCCGGTGACGGCCAGGGTCAGCTGCCCATAGGGCACATCCTTGATGCGGTCGATACGCCCGGCGAGGATGCTGTAGTCCACGCCGGTTTCGCGGGCCACGGTACCCAGCAGCGGCGCGTAGGTGGCGTCGCCCTGGAAGGTCAGGCGCACGATACGGCCCGGGACGTGGGCAAAATCGTCACGCTGCTCGCCTTCATCGACCTGCTCGTCTTCCTGGACAAAGCGTTTGGTGGTGGGGTGCTGCGGGTGCAGGAACACGTCGGCCACCGAGCCTTGCTCGACTATGTGGCCGGCATCCATCACCGCGACGCGGTCGCAGACCCGGCGGATCACGTCCATCTCGTGGGTGATCAGCACGATGGTCAGCTTCAGCTCACGGTTGATCTCGGCCAGCAACTGCAGCACCGATGCGGTGGTCTGCGGGTCGAGGGCGCTGGTGGCTTCGTCGCACAGCAGAATCTTCGGGTTGGTCGACAGGGCGCGGGCGATGCCGACGCGCTGCTTCTGCCCGCCGGAGAGCTGTGCCGGGTACTTTTTGGCGTGATCCGACAGGCCCACGCGAGCCAGCAGCTGCGTGACGCGCTTATCGATTTCGGCCCGCGACAGCTCGCCCGCCAGCGTCAGCGGCAGGGCGACATTGTCGGCGACGGTCTTGGAGGCCAGCAGGTTGAAGTGCTGGAAGATCATCCCGACCTGCTGGCGGAAGCCGCGCAACTGGGTGGCGTTGAAGGCGGTGACGTCTTCACCGTCGACGATGATCTTCCCGCCCGAGGGCTCTTCCAGCCGGTTGATCAGGCGCAGCATGGTGCTTTTGCCTGCCCCGGAGTGGCCGATCAGGCCGAACACCTGGCCGTCTTCGATGGTCAGGGTGGTTGGGTTCAGAGCGGGGATTTCCCTACCGGCGACGCGGTAGGTCTTGTGTACATGTTGGAACTCGATCACGTAGCGAACCTTGTGGGGCGCATGGAATTTGGGTCAGCGGTTGGCTGGGGTGGCGCATTTTAGCCTTTTCCAATAGGTGTTCTTAGCATTTATTTCGTAATGGACCAATCCATCAGGCATAACGCGACAACTGGTAATCCCGATTGAACGCTCGTCAAAGCCCTCTAGTCACTACTTGAACCAGCCCGAACAGGGCAAGCCTGAAGACTGATGAGGAAAGCCGACCATGACCAGCAAGAAAACGGACGCGCCCAAGCACAGTGAGGCCGCCGGCACGCAGACCCCCGACCGCGCCAATACCAACGCCAAGCTGCAGAGCCTGGAGTCGTTTCGCAGCGATGCCACTGGCCAGGCCTTGCGAACCAACCAGGGTGTGAAGGTAGCCGACAACCAGAACAGCCTGAAAGCTGGTGCTCGCGGGCCCTCGCTGCTCGAAGACTTCATCATGCGCGAGAAGATCACCCACTTCGACCACGAGCGCATTCCCGAGCGTATCGTCCACGCCCGGGGTACCGGTGCCCACGGTTACTTCCAGAGCTACGGCAACCATAGCGAACTGACCAAGGCCGGTTTCCTCCAGGACCCGGAAAAGATCACCCCGGTCTTCGTGCGGTTTTCTACCGTGCAGGGGCCACGTGGCTCGGGTGACACCGTACGCGACGTGCGTGGTTTCGCCGTCAAGTTTTACACCGATGAGGGCAATTTCGACCTCGTTGGCAACAACATGCCGGTATTTTTCATTCAGGATGCCATCAAGTTTCCCGACTTCGTACACGCGGTCAAACCTGAACCGCACAACGAAATTCCCACCGGCGGCTCGGCCCACGACACGTTCTGGGATTTTGTCTCGCTGGTACCAGAGTCGGCGCACATGGTCATCTGGGCCATGTCCGACCGCGCCATCCCGCGCAGCCTGCGGATGATGGAGGGCTTTGGCGTGCATACCTTCCGCCTGATCAATGCCCAAGGCGTGGCCAGCTTCGTCAAGTTCCACTGGAAGCCACGCCAGGGCGTGCATTCGGTACTGTGGGACGAAGCCCAGAAGCTGGCAGGCAAGGACACTGACTACCATCGCCGCGACCTGTGGGAAGCGATCGAGACGGGCGATTACCCCGAGTGGGAACTGGGTGTGCAGATCGTTCCGGAAGCTGATGAGCACAAGTTCGATTTCGACCTGCTGGATCCGACCAAGCTGATCCCCGAGGAGCTTGTGCCGGTGACGCCGCTTGGCAAGATGGTGCTCAACCGCAACCCGGACAACTTCTTCGCCGAGACCGAGCAGGTGGCGTTCTGCCCTGGCCATATCGTGCCGGGCATCGACTTCAGCAACGACCCGCTGCTGCAGGGCCGCCTGTTCTCCTATACCGACACCCAGATCAGCCGCCTTGGCGGGCCTAACTTCCACGAGATCCCGATCAACCGGCCGGTAGCGCCGAACCACAGTGGCCAGCGTGATGCGATGCATCGCATGACCATCGACAAGGGCCGTGCTTCCTACGAGCCCAACTCGATCGATGGCGGCTGGCCGCGGGAAACGCCGCCGGCGGCGCAAGATGGTGGCTTCGAGAGCTATCAGGAGCGCATCGAGGCACACAAGATCCGCCAGCGCAGCGAGTCGTTCGGCGATCATTTTTCGCAGGCGCGGCTGTTCTTCCAGAGCATGAGCCCGACCGAGCAGCAGCACATCATCAAGGCTTACAGCTTCGAATTGGGCAAGGTGGAGCGCGAAGCAATCCGCGCGCGTGAGGTCAATGAGATTCTGGCCAATATCGACCTGAAGCTGGCAGCGGCAGTGGCGGCCAACCTCGGTTTGCCGGCGCCCAAGCAGGGTACGGTTCAGGTCAAAGCAAGCAAGCTTGCGCAGTCCAAGGCCTTGAGCCAGATGAACCACCCTGGAGATGTGGGCATCAAGGGACGCAAGATTGCCCTTGTGGTCGCCGATGGCGTGGACTCCGCGAGCGTCGACAAACTGGTCAAAGCGCTCGAAGCCCAAAGCGCGCGGCCCATGCTCCTGGGGCCATCTTCGGCCCCAGTGAAGAGCGCCGATGGCAAGCCACTGCCGGTGGACGCTTCGATCGAGGGTATGCCGTCGGTCATGTTCGACGCGATAGTGGTACCGGGAGGTAAGGCTTCAATCGATGCCTTGAGCGGCAGTGGCGTCGCCAAGCACTTCCTGCTCGAGGGTTACAAGCATCTGAAGGCGATGGTGTTGGCCAAAGAGGCCAAAGCGTTGGTCGGCAGCTTGGGCCTGAAAGAGGACAAGGGCCTGCTGCTAGGGGATGATCAGAAGACAGTGGATGCCTTCGTCAAAGCCGTGGAAGGGCATCGGGTCTGGGAGCGGGAGGCTGCTGCAGAAGCGATTCCTGCGTAGGGCGCCGCATCGATACCCATCGCCGGTTGCCGGCGATGGGGCCCTGAACTATCAACGCTGATGCGGTACCAAAACCACCTGAGCGGGCAACGTGCGCTGAATCTCGTGCTTTTGCTGGAGTTCGAACCCGCTGTCGATCTTGCGAACCCGCTTTTCCAGCAAGGTCTTCAACCAAGGTGCATCTTCGGTGCGAGGTACCTGGAACACCACTTCGCACTGATAATTCACCACATCGATGGCAATCTCATCGAGCTGTCGGCGCATGGCACGGATGTCCGTGGTATTCAGCGCAATGACCGTGCTGGGCGCAGCCGGGTCAATCACCCGCGCCTTGGGCCTGGCCTCGGCAGCTTTCAAGGCAGCCTCGGCTTTTTCCAGCTCAGCCTTGCGTGCCTGCGAGACCGCGTCCCCGCCAGTCACGGCAGGGGCCTGTGGCATCAGGGCGCGGGCGCGTGCCAGGGCGGTTGCGGCAGCGTTTACGTCACCCTTCTGAAGGACGATCTGGCTGCGTTTGAGGTAAGCCTCAGCCAGTTGCCGCTGGTAGTGTTCCAGGCGGGCATCGTCTGGCGATTGAGCCTGCAGCGAGGCAAGCTGATCTTCGGCTGTGGCCAATTCATTGCTGTTGATGCTTTGCTGCAGCTGCTGCCAGGCATCGGCTTGGGCAGGTGCACCTGTCTGCTCGACCGGCGCGCTCGAACAAGCGGCCAGGAACAGGGAAAACGCGGCAACAAGCAGATAACGGGATGCGAACGGCTTCATTCCTGCGACTCTCTATTTGCGCAAAAAGCGAGCAAGTTTACACCCAGGTGCGCACGCTCGAAAACAAGTCTTACAGACCCTTTACCCGCGAAAAGGTTGCAGGGTGTGCCATGGCGCACCCTGGAGTTCAACGTTTGGGCAGGGCCAGGCTCAGCAAGAATAGCACTGCCGCGCAGACCACGATCGACGGGCCGGCCGGTGTGTCCTTGAACCAGGACATGGCCAGGCCACCGCAGACGGCCGTGACGCCCAGCAGGCTGGCCCCCAATGCCATCTGCTCTGGCGAGCGCGCATGGCGCTGCGCCGCAGCGGCAGGGATGATCAGCAAAGAGGTGATCAACAGCACGCCGACGATCTTCATGGCGACGGCGATGACGACGGCAATCAGCAGCATCAGCGCCAGGCGCAGGCCTGCGACTGGCAGGCCTTCGACCATGGCCAGCTCTTCGTGAACGGTAACCGCCAGCAACGGTCGCCAAAGGACTGCCAGCAGCACCAGCACCAGCGCGCTGCCGGCCAGGATCCAGGCCAGGTCAGTGGTACTGATGGCCAGCAAGTCGCCGAACAGGTAGGCCATCAGGTCGATGCGTACATCGTGCATGAAGCTCAGCACCACCAGGCCCAGCGACAACGTACTGGGGGCGAGAATGCCGAGCAGCGTGTCAGAGGCCAATGGTTGGCGTTGCTGTAGGGTCACCAGAAGGATCGCCAGCAACAGGCACCCCACCGTTACCGCCAGCGCCGGGCTGACGTCCAGCACGAAGCCCATGGCCACGCCCAGCAGCGCTGCGTGGGACAAGGTATCGCCGAAGTAGGCCATGCGCCGCCATACCACGAAAGAGCCCAGCGGGCCCGCCACCAGCGCCAGGGAAAGACCCGCGAGCAGGGCGTAAAGAAGAAAATCAGCCATGCTTGCAGTGGTCTCCGTGTACATGTGGGCCAGGGGCGACCACCGAGCCATGCAGGTCGTGGCTGTGATCATGGTGGTGGTGATAGACGGCCAGGCTCGGTGCGTTCTGGCCGAACAGTTCGACGAAGGCTGGGTCGTTGCTCACCTGCTCTGGGTGGCCGGAACAGCAGACATGGCGGTTGAGGCAGACCACCTGGTCGGTGGCGCTCATGACCAGGTGCAAGTCGTGCGAGACCATCAATACGCCGCAACCATGGCGGTCGCGCAGGCGGGTGATGAGGTTGTACAACTCGGTCTGGCCGACCACGTCCACGCCTTGTACCGGCTCATCCAGTACCAGCAGTTGGGGCTCGCGCAACAGCGCCCTGGCCAGCAGCACACGCTGCATCTCGCCGCCGGAGATGGTCTGGATCGGGCTGTCGATGACCTGTTCGGCGCCCACTTCCTGCAGTGCCGACAACGCGGCCTGCCGGCCAACACCGGGTACCAGGCGCAGAAAGCGCAGCACTGACAACGGCAGGGTCGCGTCCACCTGGATTTTTTGCGGCATGTAGCCGATACGCAGCTTCGGCTTGCGCCAGACGGTGCCGCGATGCGGCTTGAGCAGCCCGAGCACAGCGCGTACCAGGGTGGTCTTGCCTGCGCCATTGGGCCCGATCAGTGTAACGATCTGGCCGGGCGCCACCGACAGGTCGATGCTGTCGAGCACGGCCTCGCCACCGAACGTGACGCCAACCTGCTCCAGGCGGATCAGCGCGTCACTCATGCCGCGCCCCGGCAATTGCCGCACAGGCCGACAATTTCCACCGTCTGCGTTTCTACGCTGAAGCCCACGCCCTTGGCGCTGGCGAGGATCGCATCGCTGATGCTGTCCTGCTCCAGTTCGATGGCGATGTGGCATTCGCGGCAGATCAGGAACTGGCCTTGGTGCACGTGCTCTGGGTGGCTGCAACCGATGAAGGCATTGAGTGAGGCGATGCGGTGTACCAGGCCGTTTTCCAGCAGGAAATCCAGCGCCCGATAAACGGTAGGTGGCGCAGCACGCCGGCCATCCTGTTCGCTGAGCACGGCGAGGATGTCGTAGGCGCCCAGCGGCTTGTGGCTCTGCCACACCAGCTCCAGCACACGCCGGCGCAAGGCGGTCAGGCGCAGGCCCTGGCGCGTGCACAGCACCTCAGCCTCGGTCAGGGCGCTGTGCACGCAGTGAGAGTGATCGTGGGGGCGGTGGGCCAGCGGCGTGATGGACATGGGCAGCGACGGTTCTGGACAGAGACGTTATTATGTTACCCGTTTCTATCGAGTCGAGTATTCACAGTGTCCCGATTGCTTGTGCTTTTTGTCGCTTTTATCGCCTGCTCGGCGCAAGCCGACGTCCGTGTGCTGACCAGTATCAAACCGTTGCAGCAGATTGCCGCGGCTGTGCAGGACGGAGTCGGCACTCCCGAAGTGCTGCTGCCCCCGGGTGCTTCGCCACACCACTACGCCCTGCGCCCATCCGACGTGCGCCGCGTCGGCGATGCCGATCTGCTGTACTGGATCGGCCCCGACATGGAAGGCTTCCTGCCGCGAGTGCTGGGCAGCCGCAGCAAGCCTGTCGTGGCTGTTCAGTCGTTACCGGGTATGCACCTGCGTCACTTTGGCGAGGACAGCCATTCACACGATGAAGCAGCGCATGACGATCATGACCATGATCATCGTCCGGGCAGCCTGGACGCGCATCTGTGGTTGTCGTCAGTCAACGCCAGGGTGATTGCGGCGAAGATGGCAGCGGACCTGGCGTCAGCGGACCCTGCCAATGCTGCGCGCTACCAGAGCAACCTGAAAGCCTTCACCGGGCGCCTCGATAGCCTGGATGCACGCATCAAGGCGCGGGTGGCGGGTGTTGCCGACAAGCCCTACTTCGTGTTCCACGAAGCCTTTGACTACTTCGAGTCTGCTTATGGGCTCAAGCACACGGGTGTGTTCAGTGTGGCCGCCGAGGTGCAGCCTGGCGCGCAGCATGTCGCGGCCATGCGCAAGCGTCTGCAGGAAGTGGGCAAAACCTGCGTGTTCAGTGAGCCGCCGCTGCGGCCGCGCTTGGCTGAAACGCTGACGGCCGGGCTGCCGGTGCGCTTGGCGGAACTGGATGCATTGGGCGGGAATGACCCAGTGGATGCCCAGGGCTACGAGCGTTTGCTGGAAAAGCTGGGCGGTGACCTGGCAGGGTGCCTGGAGCAGCTCTAGCGCCTGTACTGGCCTGTCGTCGGCAAGCCAGCCCCACTTCGACCGCATGGCATTCAAGCGCTGTGCGGCACCTGTGGGGCTGGCTTGCCAGCGTCAGGGCACTGAGATCAGAGGGCGAACGGCAGGTGCAAGGCCACTTGCTGGCGCTGCGCCAGACGCACCTCGAACTCGGCAGGGTCATGGATCATCACATCCATCCCGGCAAACGACTCGGCCGCGATCAAACGCGACAGCCAGAAACGTACGCACCCTACCCGCAACATCTGCGGCCAGAGCTCGGCCTCGGCTGCCGTGAACGGCCGTAGCGCGGCATAGGCCGCCAGCAGGGCCTGGGCACGCGGCATATCGATCGCACCGGTTTCATCCAGGCACCAGTCATTCACGGTGATGGCGATGTCGTACAGCATCGGCCCTGAGCAGGCATTGTAGAAGTCGATGACGCCGGTCAGGTGGGTGCCTTCGAACATCACGTTGTCGCGGAACAGGTCGGCATGCAGGTTGGCCCGGGGCAATGCCAGGATCTGCGCTTTGTGCGCGATGATTTCGTCCAGCGCTGGCTGCAGCAAGGCAACCTGGTCTGCCGAGAGCCGTGGCATCAGCTCGGCACCGTTGGCGAGCATCCAGTCCAGGCCGCGATCGGTCTTGCGCTCGATGACGTGCTCGCGGGTGGCCAGGTGGATGTGCGCCAGCAGCTCACCTACCTGGGCGCAGTGCTGGTTGTTCGGCGCCTTGATGTGCTTGCCCGACAGCCTCGGCTGCAGCAGTGCCGGCTTGCCGCACAGCTCGCGCAGGCCATTGCCGTCACGGTCACGTAGGGCGTAAGGCACCGGCATATCGGCGGCGTGCAGCGTGTCGAGCAGCTCGATGAAGAACGGCATGTCCTCGCTGGGGCCGCGCTCGATCAGCGTCAGGACGAACTCCCCCTGTTCGAGGCTGACGAAGAAATTGCTGTTTTCGGTGCCGGCGGCAATGCCCTGGAAGTCGAGCAGACGGCCCAGCTGATACGGCGCCAGAAAGGTTTCCAGCTCAGGCCGGGTCACGGGGGTGAAGACTGACATGATGAAAGAATGCCCATACGGGCACTTCCGCCGGGAAGTGCCAGGTTGATGTGAACGATACGCGTCAGATTACCACTCGAAGATCTTCCAGGACGGGATCAGCATGTCCGGTTGGTCGGAACGAATGAAATTGCCATCAGAGCCATCGGCGCGTACCAGAAAATAAGGCTTGCCGTTTTTCGGCGTGATCTTGATCGCATACAGGAAGCCGTTTTGCCGGTATTCCTGGATGGTTTTATCGCCTTCGGTGCGAATGGTTACCTCGGGATCTGCCGAGGGAGCGTCATCCGCTGCCAGGGTGACGACAGGCATGGTTGCCAACAGGCCGAGCAGTAACAGGCGATTGAGTGTACGCATGATAACCTTGTCCCTTTGTCGTCATTGATCCGGCTATTCTAGCTCCGGACCCGCCGAAAAGGTTGATTCTGCTCATGAGCCAAGCGCCCCTCGTCCTGGTGGACGGTTCCTCCTACCTTTACCGCGCCTTCCACGCGCTGCCGCCGTTGACCACTTCCAAGGGCATGCCCACCGGCGCGGTCAAGGGGGTGCTGAACATGCTCAAGAGCCTGCGCAAGCAATACCCCGACAGCCTGTTCGCCGTGGTGTTCGATGCCAAGGGCGGTACTTTCCGCGATGCTATGTTCGCCGAGTACAAGGCCAACCGCCCCAGCATGCCAGACGACCTGCGGGTACAGGTGGAGCCGCTGCATGCCAGCGTCAAGGCTTTGGGTTACCCGCTGCTGTGCGTCGAGGGGGTCGAGGCCGACGACGTGATCGGCACGCTGGCGCGCAGCAGTGCGGCAAAGGGGCGCCCAGTGATCATCTCGACCGGTGACAAGGACATGGCGCAGCTGGTAGACGGCCACGTTACCCTGGTCAACACCATGACCGGCAGTGTGCTGGATGTAGCTGGCGTGCATGAGAAGTTTGGCGTCGGCCCGGAGCACATCATCGACTTCCTCGCCCTGATGGGCGACAAGGTCGACAACATCCCGGGCGTACCTGGGGTCGGTGAAAAAACCGCCGTTGGGCTGCTGACCGGCATCGGTGGCGGCCTCAGCGACCTGTACGCCAACCTGGACAAGGTGCCGGCGCTGGCGATCCGTGGCGCCAAGACCCTGCCGGCCAAGCTCGAAGAGCACCGTGATGCGGCGTTCCTGTCCTACGAACTGGCGACCATCAAAGTCGACGTGCCGCTGGATATCGAGGTAGATGCGCTAGTGTGCGGCGAGCCGGACCGTGAAGCACTGCTGGCGCTTTATACCGAGATGGAATTCAAGAGCTGGATCGCCGACGTGCAGCGGGACGCGGCCAGGGCCGGCGATGAAGTTGCACCCGTGCAGGCGCCTGCGGCCAAGGTCGAGCCCAACTACGAAACCATCCTCGATCAGGCTCGCTTCGACGCCTGGTTGGAGAAGCTGCGTCAGGCACCGCTGTTCGCCTTCGACACCGAGACCACCAGCCTCGATGCGCAAAAGGCACAGCTTGTCGGCCTGTCCTTCGCTGTCGAACCCCATGAAGCGGCTTACGTACCGTTGGCTCACGACTACGAAGGCGCGCCGCTGCAACTGGATCGCGAAGCCGTGTTGCTGGCGTTGCAGCCGCTTCTGCAAGACCCGGCCAAGGCAAAGGTAGGGCAGAACGCCAAGTACGATATCAACATCCTTGCCAATGGCTCGCCGGCGATCCACATGCAGGGCGTGGCCTATGACACCATGCTTGAATCGTATGTGCTCAACTCCACTGCGACCCGTCATGATATGGACAGCCTGGCGCAGAAGTACCTCGACCACGCCACCATCGCTTTCGAAGACATCGCCGGCAAAGGCGCCAAACAGCTGACCTTCAACCAGATCCACCTGGACAAGGCCGGCCCTTACGCTGCCGAAGACGCCGACATTACCCTGCGCCTGCATCAGGCGCTGCAGGCCCGCCTTGCGCAGACCCCTAGCGTGCAGCCGGTGCTGATGGATATCGAGATGCCGCTTGTGCCGGTACTGGCCAAGATCGAGCGCCAGGGCGCGCTGGTTGATGCTGCCCTGTTACAGATTCAGAGCGGGGAGTTGGGCGTCAAAATGGCCGACCTCGAGCGTCGGGCCTATGAGTTGGCGGGTGAGGCATTCAACCTCGGTTCGCCCAAACAGCTCGGCTCGATCCTCTATGACAAGCTCGGCATGCCGGTGTTGAGCAAGACCGCCAAGGGCCAGCCATCCACGGCCGAAGCGGTACTGGACGAGTTGGCCGAGCAAGGCTACCCGTTGCCGGAGGTACTGATGCAGTACCGCAGCCTGAGCAAGCTCAAGAGCACTTACACCGACAAGTTGCCGGGCCAGATCAACCCGCGAACGGGGCGTATCCATACGTCTTACCAGCAGGCCGTGGCCGCCACCGGGCGCCTGTCGTCCAGCGACCCTAACCTGCAGAATATCCCTATCCGTACCGCCGAAGGCCGGCGTATCCGCCAGGCGTTCATCGCCAGCCCGGGCTACAAGTTGCTGGCCGCGGACTATTCGCAGATCGAACTGCGCATCATGGCCCATCTGGCCAAGGACGAAGGCCTGCTGCATGCCTTCCGCAACAATCTGGATGTGCACCGTGCCACGGCGGCGGAAGTTTTTGGCGTGGCCCTGGAAGCGGTGACCACCGATCAGCGTCGTAGCGCGAAAGCCATCAACTTCGGCCTGATCTACGGTATGAGCGCCTTCGGCCTGGCCAAGCAGATCGGCGTAGACCGCAAGCAGTCGCAGGATTACATCGACCGCTATTTCGCCCGCTACCCGGGCGTCCTGGCCTACATGGAACGCACCCGGGCCCAGGCTGCCGAGCAAGGCTTCGTCGAGACCTTGTTCGGCCGCAGGCTTTACCTGCCGGACATCAACGCCAAGAACCCGGCCCTGCGCAAGGGCGCCGAGCGCACGGCGATCAACGCACCGATGCAGGGTACCGCCGCCGACATCATCAAGCGGGCAATGGTCAACGTGGACAACTGGCTCAGCGAAAGCGGCCTCGATGCGCGGGTGATCCTGCAGGTCCACGACGAACTGGTGCTTGAAGTGCGCGAGGATCTGGTCGAGCAGGTGAAAGATGAAATTCGCGGGCACATGAGCAAGGCCGCGCAACTGGATGTACCGCTGCTGGTCGAGGTTGGCGTTGGTTCGAATTGGGACGAAGCTCACTGATTGAGCAGAGAAACCTGTGTAGGATCCGGGTTGCAGTGACGCGGATCCTGGCATGGCTCGATGCCACTAGTGCCACGGTTTCATGAAACTATCGCAAATAGTTTTGAGGGCTTTGGAACTAAACCGGTGAAGCGGGACTCAGAGTAACTGAATGGCTGGTGAAGCCCTTCGATGCTCCTATGTTGTGTTAAGTGTTGGCAGATACCTGGACCCCGCCCTAGCGGTCCAGACTTGAACCCCGAACTTCCCCCTCCCCATACGAAGTCCGGGGTTTTTTTTGCCCGGAATTTGCCCTGGCGATGCCGGCCCTCGCCAGGAAGCCGGCGCCCACAGGGTGGGCAAGCCGGCCTGCCGGCGATGAAGTCGCCTCAGGCTACCGGTTTGTCTTCCAGCTCCATCCAGCCCGCCAGCACTTTGTAGGCCTCTTCCAGCCCCAGGCGCTTGGGTGCCGAGAACAGTTGGATGGTCACGCCATCCCCCCAACCTTTGCGGATCTCCGACTGCACCTTGAGCAGTGTGTTCTTGCCTGCGCCGTGGGTCAGCTTGTCGGCCTTGGTCAGCAGGATGTGCATCGGCATGCCGCTTGCCCGGGCCCAGTCGAGCATCATCTTGTCGAAGTCGGTCATCGGGTGGCGCACATCCATCATCAGGATGACGCCGCGCAGGCATTCGCGGCTGCCCAGGTAGGCCTCCAGGTGACGCTGCCAATGCTGCTTGAGTGGGATCGGGACTTTTGCATATCCGTAACCGGGCAGGTCGACCAAACGCCGTTCATCGTCCAGACTGAAGAAATTCAACAGCTGGGTGCGCCCTGGGGTTTTCGAGGTTCGCGCCAGGCTGGCATGAGTCAGGGTATTGAGGGCGCTGGATTTGCCGGCGTTGGAGCGGCCGGCGAAAGCCACCTCGTAACCCTGGTCGTCCGGGCATTGTTCGACCTTGGCAGCGCTGAGGGCGAAGGTGGCTTTCTGGCAGAGGCCGAGGATGGGGTTCTTGACTTGCATGGGATATCCGATGTGGGTGTTGCCAAAGCCTAGGCCGGCAAGCGGTGTCGTTTCCGTTTGGATGGCGGAAGTATATAATGCCCCAGTATTTGTGTGCTCATTCTCCCAGCGAAGGAGAACGGGCATGGGGTGTCGAACAATAGCTCGCGCATCAGAACGCAGCGCGTCCCCCAACCCTGTCAGGTCGTTTCGCATGGCGAAATGGCTGCTAGCTGTCGGTATGTTCCTGCCGTTTTTCAGCGCACAGGCTACACAGGATCCCGAGGCGTTGTACAACCGCACGTGTGCGGCCTGTCACGCCGGGCAGTTGCCACAGGCGCCCAGGAAGGGTGACCGGGCAGCTTGGGAGCCAAGGCTGGCGCAAGGCATGGAGGTGCTCACGGCTCATGTGACTCAGGGTTTCAAGGCTATGCCGCCGCGTGGATTGTGCATGGACTGCAGTGCCGAGGACTACCGTTTGGTCATCCTTTGGATGAGCGGCAGTCCCGATACATAACATTTCACCCTTAGCCGTGTTGGATTAGCTGATGAACAAACTAGTCGTGAGTCTGCTGTTGACCATGGGTGTCGCAGGTGCGGCCACTGCTGCAGAACCTATCAAAGGCGATGCCGCCGCCGGCCAGGCCAAGACCGCCATCTGTGGTGCCTGCCACAACCCCGACGGCAATAGCCTGGCGCCCAACTTTCCCAAACTGGCTGGCCAGGGCCAGCGCTATCTCGAAAAACAGTTGCATGACATAAAGTCCGGCAAGCGTACCGTGCTGGAGATGACCGGCATGCTGGCCAACTTCAACGATCAGGACCTGGCCGACATCGCCGCCTACTTCGCCAGCCAGAAAGGCAGCGTCGGCGCCGCCGACCCCAAATTGGTCGAGCGTGGCCGGGCGCTGTTCAATGGCGGCGACCTGGAAAAAGGCATGCCTGCCTGCACCGGTTGCCACTCTCCCAATGGCGCAGGCATCGCGCTGGCCGGCTTCCCGCACCTGAGTGGCCAGCATTCGCAGTACGTGACCAAGCAGCTCACCGACTTCCGCGAGGGCAATCGCACCAATGATGGTGATGCCATGACCATGCGGACCATAGCCGGCAAGCTGAGCAACCATGATATCGAAGCGTTGGCCAGTTATATCCAGGGCCTCCACTGAGATAGCTGCGCATTAACATTCGGTTAATGCTGCAACGCTAAAGATGAAAGGGCGGCGCGGACCGCCCTTTTTTCGGTCCGCAGCCGGTACACTACAGAACTCGGGCCCGTCCCGACCTGTCTCAATACAGGTCGTGTAGAGGCGACCAAAGACTGCTCAGGAGTAAAGCATGCGTAAACTGATTCTCAGCGCTGCGCTGGTCGCCGCCAGCGTATTCGGTATGTCTGCCGTTCAGGCTGCGGAGCCTGCCACAGCCGGCAAGGAATACCTCGAGCTGAGCAACCCTGTTCCGGTGTCCGTTCCCGGCAAGATCGAAGTGGTCGAGCTGTTCTGGTACGGTTGCCCTCATTGCTACCACTTCGAGCCGGTGATCAACCCTTGGGTTGAAAAACTGCCGAAGGACGTTAACTTCAAACGCGTGCCGGCGATGTTCGGCGGGCCATGGGATGCCCACGGCCAGATGTTCCTGACCCTCGAAGCCATGGGCGTGGAGCACAAGGTTCACGCTGCGGTGTTCGATGCCATCCAGAACCAGCACAAGCGCCTGACCGATCCCGACGACATGGCTGACTTCCTCGCCACCCAAGGCGTCGACAAGGATAAATTCCTCGCCACCTTCAACTCGTTCGCCATCAAGGGCCAGGTCAAACAGGCCAAGGAACTGGCGAAAAAGTACGAAATCACTGGCGTACCTAGCATGGTGGTAAACGGCAAGTACCGTTTTGACCTCGGCACCGCTAAAGGCCCGGAAGGCGTGCTGAATGTCGCCGACCAGCTGATCGACAAGGAGCGCGCCGCTAAGTAAGCGGCGAACCCATGCCCCGGTTCAGAACCGCGCGTGGTGTTGGCCTGCACCAGCCGCAGGTCAACGAGCATCATCTGCAGGCCAATGGCCTGCCGGAAGATGGTCGCCTGCGGCTGCTCAGCTTCAATATCCAGGTCGGCATCAGTACCGAGCGCTATCGGCATTACCTGACCCGTAGCTGGCAGCACCTGCTGCCGCACACCGGGCGCGCCGGCAATCTGCAGAAAATCGGCGACCTGCTCAACGATTTCGACCTGGTGGCTTTGCAGGAGGTCGATGGCGGCAGCCTTCGGTCCGGTTACGTCAACCAGGTGGAGCACCTGGCCCAGTTGGGGGGCTTCCCTTACTGGTACCAACAGCTCAACCGTAACCTTGGGCATTTCGCCCAGCACAGCAATGGCGTACTCAGCCGCCTCAAGCCGCACCTGTTGGAAGATCATCCTCTGCCCGGCCCCTCCGGCCGCGGTGCGATCCTGGTGCGCTTCGGTGAAGGCGAGGACGCCCTGATCGTGGTCATGATGCATCTTGCGCTGGGTGCCAAGACCCGCGCTCGCCAACTCGCTTACATCCGTGAACTGATCGGTGGATACCGCCACCAGGTTCTGATGGGCGACATGAACACCCATGCCAATGACTTGCTCGACCATTCCCCGCTGCGTGATCTGGGCCTGATCGCCCCGCAGGTCGAAGCGACCTTTCCCAGCTGGCGCCCGCAGCGTTGCCTGGACCACATCCTGCTCAGCCCGAGCCTGACCCTGGAGCGGGTCGAGGTACTGGCCCAGCCTATTTCCGACCATCTCCCGGTCGCCGTAGAGATCCGATTGCCTGATGCATTGACTGTGGATACGCTTCCGGTCCTGAGCTAGATCAGCAAAAGGCCATGGAGCATTCAAGAGTTCCCGCCGTGCGCCGACAGCGTGTAACCACAGCCCACCGATGCATCACCCGTTGCGGATCCAGGCATGACCGAAGAAGCCGAGCGCTGGAAAGAAAAATACCTTAAAAGCATCGAACAGCAGGAGAAGCTGGAGCGGCGATGGGCCGCGCGGCTTGACCTGCTGCGTCGAGGCCTGGTGCGCAGTAGCTTGGCCGCTGAAGGCAGCGACAAGGCAGTGGACCAGTGCATGAAGGAAATGCGTGAGGTCATTCGCCGCGACGACATGGATGCCGGCCTTGCCGGGTTGATCCCGCGTCTTGAAAAGGCCGTGCTCGACTCCGAGCAGCGCCGCGAAACCCGCATGAACCAGGTCAGCGATGCCCTGACTGCGCTTGTGACGCAGCTGCAAGGCCTGCCGTTGTCGGGTGACGTGACGCGGTCGCTCAAGAAACTGGCGAAGAAACTCGACGGCGGCGTCAGCCAGTCGCGCGAGTTGCCGCCGCTGCTCGCAGAGCTGAGCGGTTTGCAGGGGAGGGCGCTGTCCTCTTTGGACAGGCCGGACGAGGAGGCCAGGCCGGGCTTTTTGCAACGTTTGTTCGGCAACCGCGAAAGCGAACCGGGGAGTGGCAGCGCTGTGGAGCCGGCGGCCCCTTCTGTGATCGCTGAGCCTGAGCTGCAGCCATTGCCGGACGGGCCAGTCCTGGTGGATCTGCCACCCCGGGATATCGACGAGCTGCAGCCGCTGGCAGCGCCCGAGGTTGATAACCCCGAACCTGTGGTGCCTGCAACGCCTGATGCCGCGCCGCCCGCCCCAAGCGAACCTGAGCCGCCGGCACCGGCGCCAGCACGGGACGCTGTCGAACCCGACTGCGCTGAGGAGCCGCAGCGCCCCGACGGCGTTCGGGCCGAGCTGCCACTGCAGGCCGATGAGCCACACGCGCTGAAACCCCTGGAAGAAACCTTCGGCGAAGACGGGCCCTATTCGCTCCCTGACGCAGTCGAGCCGCCCTACAGCCAGGTTGCCGCGCATATCGAGCAAACCCTGATCGGCCTGCTCGATGATCTCAGCCTGCCGGAACGCCACAAAGCCCAGGCACTGCAAATGCGCGAGCGCGTGGCGCGGGGGCTGAACTGGTACGAGCTGATCCCGGTGCTCGATGACCTGGCCGTGCTCATGCTGGCGATCACCGACAGCGGGCAGCACGAATTCGAGACGTACCTGCAGCAGCTCAATGAGCGCCTGGAAAGCTTCCAGAGCCACCTTCATGAAGCCAGTGCCGGTCATGCCGACAACAGTTCTGCTGCTCGCGAACTGGACAGCCAGCTGCGTGAGCAGGTCGATGGCCTGCAAAGCAGCGTGCAAGGGGCAGTCGATGTGGACAGCCTCAAGCACATTCTCGAGAACCGCCTGGAAGGGCTGCTGGGCACGATGGATGAGCATCAGCATGAGCGTGACCGTCGCGAACAGGAGCTCGCCGGGCGACTACAGGGCTTGGCCGAGCGCGTCGCCAACATGGAGCAAGAGGCCCTCGGCTACCGCGAACACCTTGAGGAACAGCGGCAGAAGGCATTGATCGACCCGCTGACCGGGCTGCCCAATCGTGCGGCCTGGAGCGAGCAGGTAGAGCGCGAAATGCAGGCCTGGCAGGAGAACGGCGGCCATTTGGCGATGGCGATCCTGGACTTGGACCACTTCAAGCGCATCAATGACAGCTATGGCCATCTGGCGGGTGACAAGGTGCTGAAGATCGTCGCTGACCAGTTGCGCAAGCGCCTGCGTCCGCGCGATTTCATCGCCCGGTTCGGCGGCGAGGAGTTCGTACTGTTACTGGCGCAGACCTCACCCACCGTCGCTGCCCAAGTGGCCGAGGTGCTGCGTGCCGCGATCGAAGCGTGTCCGTTCCATTTCAAGGGCGAACGGGTGGTGATCACCGCCTCCATCGGTTTGAGCGCATTCCGCTCGGGTGAGCGCGGTGATCAGGTGCTCAAGCGTGCGGATGCGGCGCTGTACCGGGCCAAGGACCTGGGCCGTAATCGGGTGGAACAAAGCTGAGCGGGTGAGCCGGGGGCGCATACGTTATGCTAGAGCGTCACTGACTAACCACCCTGGCTTCTTCCATGAAAGCGTTGTTCACTGCATTTTTGCTAATCGTTCTGGCCGGTTGTTCGACCGGCCTGCGTATCGACCGCAGCCACCCCTCGGCCAACCAGGACAACCGCATCCAGTTCGTCGTGCTGCATTACACCAACGCCTCGCTGGAGCGCTCGCTGGCGCTGCTGACCCACGGCGAGGTCAGCAGCCACTACCTGATCGGAGATGGCCCGGCCACGGTGTATCAACTGGTTGATGAAAGCCGTCGTGCCTGGCATGCCGGGGACAGCCAATGGCAGGGGCGAACCTGGCTGAATTCGAGCTCGATCGGTATCGAGATCGTCAACCCAGGCTTCGACACCACGCCCAACGGGCGAGTCTGGTACCCCTACAGCGAAGCGCAAATTCAGTCTCTGATCGCGCTGCTCAAGGACATCGTCAAACGTAACAACATTGACCCTAGCCATATCGTTGGCCACAGTGATATCGCACCCTTGCGCAAACTGGACCCGGGGCCGCTGTTCCCCTGGAAGCGTCTGGCCGATGCGGGGCTTGGGGTATGGCCAGAGCCTGGCGCCGTGGCGCGCCAGCAGGCGTACTTCAACGTCAATCCGCCGAGCATAGGTTGGTACCAGCAAGAGCTGGCACGCTTCGGCTACGCCATCGAACAGACCGGGCAGCTCGATGTCGCTACCCGCCATGTCATTGCGGCGTTCCAGATGCGTTTCCGGCCACAGCGCTTCGACGGCCTGCCCGATGCGCAGACAGCCGCCATGCTTCACGTGCTCAACCGCAAGCGCTGAACCTTCGCGCCCTGGGCTCCGCCAAACGGCCAAGCCAATACGCCATTCAGTTGCTATACCCTGTATATCAACTGGATGCTGCCCATGTCGGCTCTGATAACTGCGTTGCGCCAATTTTTTTACCGTCCCTGGATGCTGGCCTCTTTGGCCGCGTTGGCCAGCGCCGCTGTGTTGCTGACTGCCAGTATCGGTATTGCGCTGCAGCAGATGAAGCAGAGCGAGAGTGCGCAGATGAATGCTCAGGGCGAGCGTTTTCTTGACCGCCTCGAGCAGGTTTTCGGCCAATTGCGTGAGGGGGTCGATGACCTGCAGGCGCAGCCATTGCGCGGATGCAACCCGGCGATGTTGGCGTTGTTGCAGCAGGTTGGGCTGGGCTCGCGTTTCATTTATGAGGCGGCGTATGTAGACGTCAACGTCGCCTGCTCCAACCGCGGCGGGGCACGCGCTTTCGTGCCCACGCGGGCCCCGGACATCCAGGGCCCGACTTATAGCTATTGGCTCAACACCACTACCGAACCCAACGAGAACCTTGCCGCGTTGATGCTGGCACGCGGCAATTTCCTGGTCTCTACCTCGCGCGGGCACTTGACCGACGTGGTTGACCTGCCGCCCGGCGGTAGCCTGTTGGTGGTGCTGGACAATGGCACCAGAGCGATACCCGTACTGGGCCCGCCACAAGTCTGGCCGCCCGCTGAGCATTGGCCGCCACCCAGCGGCAATTCGTTGTTCGAACTGCACGACCGCCTTGTCTATCGCATGCTGACCAAATCGCCCGATTACCAGCTTGTGCTGATCGCACCGCGTGCCAGCCTGCCACTGAGGATGAACGGCATGCTCTGGTTGCTGTTCCCCGGTAGTGTTCTGGCTGCCTGTTGTATCGGCTGGCTGGTGCTGCAACTGATCCTGCAGCGGCGCTCCATGAGTTCCGAGCTGCAGAACGCGCTGCGCCGTGGTGAACTGCAGGTGCTTTATCAGCCGATCATCGAACTCGACAGCCGGCGCTGCGTTGGCGCTGAGGCGCTGGTGCGCTGGCGGCGCCCGGACGGGACCCTGACCAGCCCGGACCTGTTCATTCCGCTGGCCGAAAATACCGGGCAGATTCGCCAGATCACCGATTTCGTGCTGCAGCGGGTACTGGAGCAACTTGGCCAGTTGCTGCGTTCGCACCGCAATCTTTACATCTCGGTGAACCTGGCCGCCTGTGATGTGATGGTCCCGCGCATTGGCCGGGTGGCGGCGCGGTTGCTGGCACTGCACCGGGTGGCTGCCAGCCAGATCGCCTTCGAGGTTACCGAACGGGGGCTGATCGATGTGGTGGTGGCCCGTGACAACCTGCAAGCGCTTCGTGCGGTGGGGCATCAGGTGTTGATCGATGACTTCGGCACGGGCTACTGCAGCCTGGCCTATCTGCAGACCTTACCGGTGGACTGCCTGAAGATCGACAAGGCTTTCATCGACGCGCTTGGGCATGATGCTGCCAGCAGTGGTGTGGCGCCTCATATCATTCGCATGGCCCATGACCTGCATCTGCGGGTGATAGCCGAAGGCATAGAGTGCGAGGCCCAGGCGGTGCTGCTCAACAGTGAAGGTGTCAACTATGGCCAGGGCTGGCTGTTCGCCCATCCGCTCAATGCCCGGCAGTTCGTCGAGCTGGTGACGCGAGGGCGGCAGGTCCGAAGGCCGCGGCTGGACGATGAACCTTGAGCGAACGTGCAAGGGCCGGCAAGGCGTTGCCCCCAACGACCTTCAGCTGGAAAATCAGACCGGAAGAGCCATGTAGAACTGCGTCCCCTGCCCAGGCCGGGAGAAGACGCCCATGCGGCCGCCGTGCAATTGCACGATTTCCTTGCACAATGCCAGCCCCAGCCCGGCCCCGCCCTTCTTGCGCCCAACCTGCACAAAGGGTTCGAAAATGCGCCCCTGCTGTCCGTAGGCAATGCCTTCGCCATTGTCCTCCACGCTGATGATGACGCGTTCCGCGTGGCGTCGCGCATGGAGACGGATTCGCCCGCCGCTGCCGGTATGCCGAATGGCGTTGTGCAGCAGGTTGTCGAGCACACGGTCCAGTTGGGCGATGTCGGCCTGAATACGAGGCAGCGGTGGCTCCAGCGCCTTGATCAGCTCGATCTGCTTGACCGATGCCTGCTCGCTGAACCGTGCCTGGGCACGTTCGAGCAGTTCGTCGATGGCGCAGGGGGCGAGTTCGAGTTTTTGCAGGCCGCTCTGGTAGCGAGAGAAATTCAACAGGTCGTTGATCAGCTGGGTCAGGCGTTGCATTTCCTCGCTGATGGTCTCCATCAGGTCATTCTCACGCGCCTGCGGTGGAAACTTCACGCGTTCTCGCAGCAAGCCGAAGGCCATGTGCATGCCGGTGACCGGCGTACGCAGTTCATGTGAGGCGCGCAGCACGAATTCGCTACGCACACGTTCGAACGCGCGCTGCTCGGTCACATCGTGCAGCACCATCACGGCGCCGAGGATCGGCCCTTGCGGGTGGCTGACAGGGGTCAGGCTGTAGGACAGCAAGCGTGACTCGTCATCGACCTCTATGCTCAGGTCCTCAGGCGGGCGGTCCAGGCTGCCGCCGCGCAGCACCTGACGCAGCTGTTGCTCCAGCTCTGGGCGCTGCAGTGCTTCTGCCAAAGGGCTGCCCAGGCGGTTCTTGCTCCAGCCGAGCTGGCGCTGGGCGACTGGGTTGATATGCTCCAGGTCGCCTTGGCGGTCTATGATCAGCAAGCCATCGTCGATGCTGTCGAGCACAGCCTGCAAGCGTTGTTGGCCAGCCAGCAGCTCATCGACATTGGTCTCCTGGTGCTTGCGCAACGCCTCTGCCATCAGGCCGAAGCGGCGGGTGAGCTGGTTGATTTCTATGGCTTGGCTGACGGGTAAGGTGACATCGAAGTTACCTTGGCCAAGTTGATCTGCGGCCTTGGCCAGGGCTTCGATGGGTTGCCCAAAGCGACGGGCGATGTTGTGTGCGGTAACGAAGCCGAGCATCAGCACAACCAAGCCCGTCAGGCCAAGTACACCACTGACCAGCAGAGCGCGGTCGCGAGACATCTGTTCGCTGCGGGTGATGTAATCGATGGCAAGTTTGTGCGAATCGATCAGGTCGGTGCGCACTTGGTTGAACGCGGCGCCCAGTGGCTGGTCGGCACCCATGCTGTTTGCCGGGGCAGGGCTTTGACGATAGGCACTCAGGAAGGCCTGGTAGTTGCTGCTGGCCTTGCTGAAGCCGGTACGTTCACCACCTTGTGCGAGCCCTTCGTCAAGCAGGTCCTGGAAATTGTCTTGCAAAGCTCGCAGGCGTTGGGGCGAAGTTTGCGCATCGAGGATCAGCATCAACTGCTCGCCCAGGTTCTGCCGTAGCTTCAAGCCTATTTCCAGAACATGGGTGGTATTGTGCACCGACGCTTGCTGGGCGGCGGTCATTTGCAAGACGCTGACCAAACCCAGCATCAGGCCCAGCAGGGCGACTGTGATCAGTGCTGAAATGCTGAGGAAGAGCCGCGTACGCAGCTTCATCGGCCATCTCATAGGTTGTACTGCTTACGCTTGCGGTACAGGGTCGAGGCATCGATACCCAAGGTCTTGGCGGCCTGGTCCAGTGTGTCACTGGCTGCCAGCACGGCGCCTATGTGGGCACGCTCCAGTTCATCCAGGCTCAGCGCCGCACCTACACGGGGCGCGTTGCTTGCCGGTTGCTCGCCCATACCCAAGTGGACGATTTCCACGCGCTCCTGGGGGCAGATGATGCTGGCGCGTTCGACCACGTTGCGCAGTTCGCGAATATTGCCCGGCCAGCGGTAATTGAGCAGTGCGGCGCGGGCTTCGTCGCTGAAGCCGCGGGCAGGGCGCGCGTAATCCTTGACGAACCGGGCGAGGAAGCGATCGGCCAGGGTAAGGATGTCCTCACTGCGCTCGCGCAGGGGCGGCAGGTGCAAGGTGATGACGTTCAGGCGGTAGAGCAAGTCCTCACGGAAGCGGCCTTCGCGGACCATCTCTTCCAGGTTCAGGTTGGTCGCCGCGAGGATGCGCACATCGGCGCGCCGGGTGACGGGGTCGCCCACCCGCTCATACTCTTTATCCTGGATGAAGCGCAGCAATTTGGGCTGCAATGTCAGAGGGAAATCGCCGATCTCGTCGAGGAACAGCGTGCCACCATCGGCCTGGTTGACGCGGCCCAGCGTGCTTTCACTGGCGCCCGTGAACGCGCCGCGGGTGTGGCCGAACAGTTCGCTCTCCATCAGCTCGGCGTTCAGCGACGGGCAGTTGATGGTCACGCAAGCCTTGCGTGTCCGCTTGCTCCAGCTGTGAATGGCGCGGGCCAGTTCGCCCTTGCCGGTGCCTGATTCGCCCAGGATGAGGATGTTGGCATCGGTGGTTGCCACCTGGCGTGCGGTCTCCAGCACGGCCATCATTGCCGGGCTGTGCGAGTCCAGGCCGTCCTTGGGCTTTCGTATTTCACCTTCGAGCGCCTCCAGGCGTGCCGACAACTGGCGGACTTCCAGCTGCTTGGCAGTGGCCAGGCGCAACTGGTCGGGGCTGCAGGGTTTTACCAGGTAGTCGGCGGCACCGGCCTGGATCGCATCGACCGCAGTGTCGATGGCCGAATGCGCCGTGACGATCACCACGCGCATCCACGGTGCCTGAATGCGCATCTGTGCCAGGACATCCAGGCCGTTGTCTTCACCCAGGCGCAGGTCGAGGAAGCACAGGTCGAACACCTGGCGCTGGAGCAAGGCTTCGGCCTGCGCGGCACTGTTGGCCGTGGCCACGCTGTAGCCCTCATCTTCGAGGCAGTAGCGGAAGGTACGCAGGATCGCGGATTCGTCATCCACGAGCAGAATACGGCCTTGGTTGTCCTGGGCTGATTCCATTTCCAGCGCTCCTTTGGGAAAGATCTTCATTTAGTGTGGGAAAAATCGGGCAAGTTGCATGGTCAATTCTGAAGGATTCTGTCCTATGCATGCTAGCCAATGGCCGAAGAATGCCGTGAACCCGCGTATCTCAATGATTGCCTTAGAGCATTGAGGTGGCACATTGGTTGCGATGATTTGTGGATTTAGCCTACAGAAGGAGTGCGGTCATGTCCTTTACCACTCGAACGGCTGTGTTGGCAGCCAGCCTGTTATCCATTTGCAGCCCAGCGTTCGCTGACCCGCTTCAGGATGCGCGCCTGGAGGGCTCGCTGCAGACGGCGCTGGCGCTCAACCGCATGCTCAACCCGTTTCGCATCGAAGTCGAGGTGGATGGAAAGCGGGCACGCCTGACGGGGGAGGTCGAGAATGAGGTCGAGCGTCAGCTGGCCGAACACGTCGCGCAGGCCACCCGGGGCATCGAACAGATAGACAACCAGTTGCAGGTCAACCCCGGCCTGGTAGAGCGCCCGCTCGAATTGCGGGCTTACGCTCAGCGTCTTGAGGATGCCACATTGGCTGCCGTCATCCGTGCGCGGCTGTTGTGGAGCCGTACGACAGAGAAGGCGCCTATCGAGGTGCAGAGCAGTGAGGGTGTGATTACCCTGCGCGGCAAGGTCGACAGCGCTGAGGCCAAGGACCTGGCCGGTGTGATAGCGCGTACCACGGACGGTGTGTACCTGGTCAACAACCTGGTCAGTCTGGATTCGGCTGCCATGGCCCAGGCTCGCGAAACGCCTGTGGGCGTGTCCACTGCGCCGCAGCCAACGGACAGTTGGGTGATCGACAAGATCCAGACCAGCTTGCGCTTCAGCCGCAATCTTGATGGGCTGAACATCCGGGTAGCCAGTGATCAAGGCATGGTGCGGCTGTCCGGTGAGGTGGTCAGCAGCGAGCAGAAAACCATCGCTGTCGAGATCGCGCGCCAGATCATTGGAGTGCGGGGGGTGGACGCCGATCTGCTGAAGGTGGCCACCAAGGTTGAAGGATGAATCGTGCAATACGCACGACCCCACGGCGGGCATCGTGCAGGATACGTCCTCAAGCCCAAGTCGACGTGAGTATAAGTTGCTGATTTATAAGGATTTATTTGAAACCGAAAGGCTGGCATGCAGGCTGCAATTACCTGTTCAGGTTTGAATAGAAAAATTACAGCAGGAGAAGCCGGCATGAACCGCCAATCCGTCAACCGTTCACAGATCGCCGCACTGCCCCTGCGCCAATTCCTGTTCCTCGGGTTGGCGTTGCTGCTGACTTTGGCCGCAGGCCTTTTTTACTACAGCTGGCAGACCGCGCGACTGACTGAGCAGGTTGCGGCGCAGACTGCGCTGATAGCGCAGATCCAGGCAACACGTGCCAACACTTTGGTGAGGGCAGCCCAAACGCTGCCTTCTGCCAATACCTCGCCAGCCACTGTTGAAAAAGTAGTGCCTCAGCAACGCTGGGTATTTTAAGGCGCTGCAGTTTTGACACCGGCCGGATCGATTTCAAAAAAGAAAGGAGAAGCATCATGCTGAGTTGGGCTATCACTTTCCTCATCATCGCCATCATCGCTGCTGTCCTGGGCTTCGGTGGTATCGCCGGCGCTGCCACGGGTATCGCGAAGATCCTGTTCATTGTCTTCCTGGTCCTGTTCGTAGCCTCCTTCTTCTTTGGACGTGGTCGAGGTTGACGATGAGCAGGAAGCTCTGCAATGCCATAGCTGCGGCCCTGCTGTTGGGTAGCAGCGCAATGGCGATGGCGGCCAATGATGGCCAGGTCAGGGTCGACCAGCTGCTTGGTTCTGACCCTGAATACCGGGAAACCTGGCAGGACGCGATCGAAGGCGAGGAACGCCTGCCCGACTGGGTGATCAACCTGACGGGCAGCGCGCAGGAGCAGATGTCTGCAGTGACCGAGGATGGCGATAAATACCTCGTCGGCCCGCTGTGTGAATCCAAAGACAACTGCACCTACAAACGCCTGATCGTAGCATTCAGCTGGGACAAGGATGACGCCTACGGAATGCTGGTAGAGGTGCCCGAAGGCCTGCCGAGCGACAAGTCTCCCACCCGGCATGCGCAGTATCGTTGGCTGGGTGAGCCGGACGAAGGCATGCAGGCGATGCTGAAGGAGCAGCTCAAGCGTGACCCGAACTGGTACTGAGTGTCAGGGACGATAGGTCGCGCACTGTCACGTAATAGAAGCGGAACCTTTCTATAGTTCTCGCTTCTATGATGCGCCGCCCCGAGGAGGGGTTGCACATGACCAAGGGGCCGGGCTGTTCTGATTGTTGCAGGATCGGAGTGGCCTAGGGGTACAGGGAGTACCTCCAGTAATGGGCCGGGTCAGGCAAGGCAAAATCGGAGGTTCAGGCCAGGACAGAGTTTTCCCACTCAAACCTGGCCTGGCTTCCGAGATGCCATCCTCGTTACAAGGCCTACCTTTCAGCTTTTTCCTGTTGAGACACATTTTGTCTTGACCGCACATCATTTTTTTTCCGTCCAGGCCGGTCATGGCCAAGTGTCATTTCGGCCATTCGGATTGTCGAACAGGCCATCAATGCACTCCTCTACACACTGCCAAATCAGCCTAGATCTGGCGGTTTAGTCTTGTTCGGGTTTCCGAACGTTATATATCAATGACTTGCGAATGCCCCATTTTGTCGCATTTCACTATGCCGAACCGGCATAGGGTATGCGCTTCCGGCATTAGATTTCGTCCGTGGCCATCGCAATAGTTGCCGCCTTTTCGCTGGCCCGAGCGCCTTGTCGCTCGCTTGCGGTGTCCTTACATGAGGCCTCCGGACGGAAGCTGTACGATGCCCGTGACGTTGCCAACGGCTCTGTTACGTGCTTTTCCGGTCGGTGCCCGTGACCACTAGAACAAAGGGTAAAGACATGAAGAAGGCAAAACTGAGCCTCGCCTGGCAGATCGTCATCGGTCTGGTCCTGGGCGTTGCAATCGGCGCGCTACTGAACCATTTCAGTGCGGAAAAGGCATGGTGGATCAGCAACGTTCTCCAGCCCGCCGGTGACATCTTCATTCGCCTGATCAAGATGATCGTCGTCCCGATCGTGATTTCTTCGCTGATCGTGGGCATCGCCGGGGTTGGCGATGCGAAGAAACTGGGCAGCATCGGCCTGAAGACCATCATCTACTTCGAGGTGGTCACGACGATCGCCATCGTTGTCGGCCTGGTCCTGGCAAACCTGTTCCACCCGGGCGCCGGCATCGACATGAGCACCTTGGGCACCGTGGACATCTCCAAGTACCAGGCGACCGCCGCCGAGGTGCAGCATGAGCATGCGTTCATCGAAACCCTGCTGAACCTGATTCCGTCGAACATCTTCGCGGCGCTGATGCGTGGCGAGATGCTGCCGATCATCTTCTTCTCGGTGCTGTTCGGCCTGGGCCTTTCCAGCCTCCAGGCAGACCTGCGCGAGCCACTGGTGCGTACCTTCCAGGGCGTGTCGGAGACCATGTTCAAGGTCACCCACATGATCATGAACTACGCCCCGATCGGCGTATTCGCCCTGATCGCCGTGACGGTGGCCAACTTCGGTTTCAGCTCGCTGCTGCCGCTGGCCAAACTGGTGCTGCTGGTGTACTTCGCCATCGCCTTCTTCGCCTTCATGGTGCTGGGCCTTGTAGCCCGCCTGTTCGGCTTCTCGGTAATCAAGATCATGCGCATCATGAAAGATGAGCTGATCCTGGCCTACTCCACGTCCAGCTCCGAGACCGTGCTGCCACGCGTCATCGAGAAGATGGAAAAGTACGGTGCACCGAAGTCGATCTGCTCGTTCGTGGTACCGACCGGTTACTCGTTCAACCTCGACGGCTCTACCCTGTACCAGAGCATCGCGGCGATCTTCATCGCCCAGCTGTACGGCATTGACCTGTCCTGGAGCCAGCAATTGCTGCTGGTGCTGACCCTGATGGTGACCTCCAAGGGTATTGCCGGTGTGCCGGGCGTATCGTTCGTGGTCTTGTTGGCGACCCTGGGCAGCGTGGGCATCCCGCTGGAAGGCCTGGCCTTCATCGCAGGTGTCGACCGCATCATGGACATGGCGCGTACCGCGCTGAACGTGGTTGGCAATGCCTTGGCTGCACTGGTGATCGCGCGTTGGGAAGGCATGTACGACGCCGCCAAGGGCGAGCAGTACTACGCCTCGCTGATCGCCGACAAGAAGGAAGCGGCGCTGGTTGGCGAGACCGCCAAGCGCTGAACCTGACGCGTCGCACAATGAGCCCCGATTTATTCGGGGCTTTTTGCTGTCTGTCTGGTCCATATCGTCAGCGAACCGGCAATATGGCCAGCGCAGGCTAAAGCAGCCGTCGGTGCGTTATCATTCAGGCACTTTTCAGGGGGAACACACGGATGCTGAACGGCCTTTGGCTTGGCTTTTTCCTGGTGGCGGCCGTATCGGCCCTGGCCCAATGGCTGGTGGCCGGCAATGCCGGCATTTTCGCGGCGATGGTCGAAAGCATCTTCGCCATGGCCAAGCTGTCGGTTGAAGTCATGGTCCTGCTGTTCGGCACCCTTACCCTCTGGCTGGGTTTCCTCAAGATCGCAGAACAGGCGGGTATCGTGGAATGGCTGGCCAAAGTGCTTGGCCCGCTATTCGCCCGGCTGATGCCAGAAGTACCGCCCGGGCACCCGGCACTGGGCCTGATCACCATGAACTTTGCTGCCAACGGCCTGGGCCTGGACAACGCTGCTACGCCTATCGGCCTGAAAGCCATGCGCGCCCTGCAGGCGCTCAACCCCAGCAGCACCACCGCGAGCAATGCACAGATCCTGTTTCTGGTGCTCAATGCCTCATCGCTGACCCTGCTGCCGGTGACCATTTTCATGTACCGCGCCCAGCAGGGCGCTACGGACCCGACCCTGGTGTTCCTGCCGATCCTGCTGGCGACCAGCGTTTCGTCCCTGGTCGGGCTGTTGTCGGTAGCGGTCATGCAGCGCTTGCGCCTGTGGGACCCGGTGGTGCTCGCCTACATGATCCCGGGTGCGCTGTTGCTGGGCGGCTTCATGGCCTTCCTCGGTACCCTGTCGGCTGCGGCGCTGGCCAGCCTCTCATCCGTACTCGGCAATCTCACACTGTTTGGTGTGATCATGCTGTTCCTGGTGATCGGCGCGCTGAAGCGGGTGAAGGTGTATGAAGCTTTCGTCGAAGGCGCCAAGGAAGGGTTCGACGTGGCCAAGAGCCTGTTGCCCTACCTGGTGGCCATGCTGGTCGCCGTTGGTGTGCTGCGCGCCTCCGGTGCCCTGGAGCTGGCATTGGATGGCATTCGCCATCTGGTGAACTGGATGGGCATGGACACCCGCTTCGTCGAAGGCTTGCCAACCGCATTGGTCAAGCCGTTCTCCGGCAGTGCGGCGCGGGCGATGCTGATCGAGACCATGCAGACCCATGGCGTGGACAGCTTCCCGGCACTGGTAGCCGCCACCGTTCAGGGCAGCACTGAAACCACGTTCTACGTGCTGGCGGTGTATTTCGGCGCTGTCGGCATCCAGCGCGTACGCCATGCAGTCGGTTGCGCCTTGTTGGCCGAACTGTCCGGTGTCATTGCTGCCATCCTGGTCTGCTACTGGTTCTTTGCCTGAGCCTGAGCGCTTTGCGCAACGGTCCAGTTCACCACCTGCGCGACCAGTTGATCGTTGGCCGCGCCGAAGCCGGCCACCACGGCCGAAATCTGTGGATCTGCCAGCGGCTGACGCACCTCGAAGCGCTTGCTGGCTAGGATTCGCTGGCTGCGCCCCTGAACCAGACGCGCGTCATAGCGGATCACGACCTCCACCGTACCGTTGGGTTGGTACTCGCTCTGAAACGCCTGCAGCTCACCGGCCAGTTCGTAATCGGCCTGCAGGTTGCTGTCGTCGGCGCTCAGGCGCTGCACACGCCCGTCACGCTGGAAGCCATCGAGCAGGCGGTTGCGGACGAGCAACGGCACCGGGTCGCTCCAGCGGGCGCCTTTGTAGCTGCTGACCACGTTGCCCTCGGGGATCACCGCGATACGTGGCCCGGCCAGCACTTCGCTTGCCAGCGGCTTGTTCAAGCGTAACGACCAGGGCACCGGTGTCGCACTGTGGCTGGGCTGGTCGACCGCAAGCCGGTAGATATCCACAGGCGCCTGCTGCGGCAGTATCGAGCAGGCGGCAGACAGGCTCAGCGCGGCCGTCAGGGCCAGCAGGCGCAGCGACAGCTTCATGGCTGGAACTCCTTGTTGTTGTCGCGGCCAAGCAGGTAGCCGCTGGGGTCAGCTTCCAGGCGCCGGGAAATGCCCTTGAGTGAGTTGAGGGTTTCACGCAGTTCGCGAATGGCCGGTGTCAGCTGGTTGAGGCCTTGCGCGCCGTCGTCGATGGACTCACGGTTGTCATTGAGCAGGCTGTTGATGGTCGCAGTGCTGGCGGCCAGCGATTGCATGGCCTGCTCGGCGCTGCCGATGGCCTGCTTGCCCTGGGTGCCGAGCAAGGTGTTGGCATTGCGCATCAGCGCTTGGGTTTCGGCCAGCGTGGCGTTGGCCTGTTTGCCGACCTGCGCCAGCTGATCCATGACCTGGGAAATGCCACCTTTTTGGTTGGCGAACGCACGGGTGGTCTGTTCCAGATTGGCCAGGGTGTTGCTCAGGCGGTCGATATTGGTTTCCGAAAACATCTGGTTGGCGTTGTGCAGCAGCAGGTTGATGTTGGTCACCAGGTCGCTGCTGTCATTGAGCAATTGCGAGATGGGCGAGGGCGAGGCGATGATCACCGGCAACTTGCCGTTCTCTCCCTTGAGCTCGGGGCTTTTCGGTGTGCCGCCGCTGAGCTGGATGAATGAGTTGCCGGTGACGCCGGCGAGGGTAAGTTTCGCCTGGGTGTCTTCCTTGACCGGCGTATCGCCGCTCAGGCGAACCCGGGCCAGCACCCGGCGCGGGTCCTTGGGGTCCAGGCGCAGGCTGGTCACGTCACCGACCTTGATGCCGTTGTATTGCACGGGGCTGCCGCGGGACAACCCTGAAACGGCTTCGTTGAAGATCACTTCGTAGTCCTTGAAGGCGTCGTCGACGCTGGACTTGGTCAGCCACAGGCCAAACAGCATGGCACCGGCCACCACCAGCACGGTGACCAGGCCGATGAGGACGTGATGAGCTCGGGTTTCCATCGTTCAGCGCTCCTGCCCGGCACGGCTGGCGGCCTGTTCAGCCGCCCGCCCGCGTGGGCCGTGAAAGTAATCGTGAATCCACGGGTCGTCGGTCTGTTCGACTTGGGCCAGCGGGCCTGCAACCAGCACTTTCTTCTGCGACAGCACCGCAATGCGGTCAGTGATGGTGTAGAGCGTGTCCAGATCGTGGGTAATGAGGAACACGCTCAGGCCCAGGGCATCGCGCAGCGTGAGGATCAGCTGGTCGAAGGCGGCAGCGCCGATTGGGTCGAGGCCGGCAGTGGGTTCGTCAAGGAACAGGATGTCCGGGTCCAGGGCCAGTGCACGGGCCAGTGCGGCGCGCTTGATCATGCCGCCAGACAGTGAAGAGGGGTATTTGTCTGCGGCGGAAATCGGCAGGCCGGCCAAGGCCAACTTCACCCCGGCCAGATGTTCTGCATCGGCGCGCGACAGGCCTGCATGCTCAATCAGTGGTAACGCGACGTTCTCGGTGACGGTCAGCGAGGAAAACAGCGCTCCCTTCTGGAACAGCACGCCAAAGCGTCGTTCGACCAATGAGCGTTGCTCTTCATGCAGGCCGGCCAGGTCTTGGTCAAACACCTTGATCTGGCCTTCATTCGGTAGCCTTAACCCTATGATGCTGCGTAGCAGCACCGACTTGCCGCTGCCCGAACCGCCAACCACGGCCAGGATTTCACCGCGGTAAAGGTCCAGGTCGAGGTTCTCGTGCACGCTCTGGCTGCCGAAGCGGTTGCAGATGCCCCGCGCCTGGATCACTGCCTTCTGCTCACTCACCAGCCCATCTCCATGCAGAACAATGCGGCCACGGCATCCAGTACGATGACCACGAAGATCGACTGAACCACGCTGGAGGTGGTGTGGGCGCCTACCGACTCAGCGCTGCCACTGACCTTGAAGCCTTCCAGGCAGCCAATGGCCGCGATCAGGAACGCAAAGAAGGGTGCCTTGGCCAGGCCGACGAGAAAGTGCTGCACACCGATGTCACTTTGCAGCAGCGAGAGGAACATGGCCGGCGAGATATCCAGTGAAAGCGCGCAGACGACAGCCCCCCCGACGATGCCGCAGATCATCGCGACGAAGGTCAGCAGCGGCAGCGAGACCAGCAGCGCCAACACCCGGGGGACGACCAGCAGTTCGATCGGGTTCAGGCCCAGGGTGCGGATGGCGTCGATTTCCTCGTTGGCCTTCATCGAGCCGATCTGCGCAGTAAAGGCACTGGCTGTGCGGCCGGCCATCAGGATGGCCGTGAGCAACACGGCGAATTCGCGCAGGAACGAGAACGCCACCAGGTCGACAGTGAATACGGTTGCGCCGAAATCGGCCAGCACGGTCGCCCCGAGGAAGGCGACCACCGCGCCTACCAGAAACGTCAGCAACGCGACGATGGGCGCGGCGTCCAGGCCGGTCTGCTCGATATGCGAGACAACCGGGGTGAGCCGCCAACGATGCGGTTGCAGGGCCCGGCGCAGCAGGGTTTCGAGGATCAGGCCGATGAAGCCGAGCAGCTGCAGGGTGTCTTGCCACAAGGTACTGACCGCGCGGCCGATGCGCTCCAGTAGCAGAAGCAGTACATGGCGCTCAGGTTCCTTAACCGGGATGCAGTAGTCCTGAACCGAGCAGTAGACGTTCTTGAGCAGGGCGCGGCTGGCATCGGGCAGCCCTTGAGTGCAGCGCGACAGGCGCTCAGAGCCCAGCAGCTCAGCCAGTAGCGAGGCACCGGCGGTATCGAGCTGGCCCAGTTGGCTGAGGTCGGCTACGGCGTCGGCACCGTATTGGGTGCGCAGGCGTTCGCTGTCACGCTTGAGGCTGGCGTAGTGAGCCAGGGTCCAGTCACCGACAATGCGCAGGCAGGCCGGTTGGCTACTGGTATCCAGGGTGGCGCTGGGGGTGGTCATAAGCTCCATGCATCTGACAGGCGTAGAGACTGATCATAGCGCAGCAGGCATGGCGAGGTTTGTTGAGAATGTGCTGAGTGTTGTGGGGCCGCGTTGCGGCCCATCGCTGGCAAGTCGGCTCACCCAGCAGCGCTCATTGCCTCGCCGGCGCGTCGTTTACCACCTTGAAACGCAGCACACCGATTACTTGGCCATCTTCGGTCAGCACGCGGACTTGCCATTTACCCGCAGGGTTGGGCGGGAAGTTCTGCTTGTGGGTCCACGCGCGGTAGCCCTCCTTGCGCCCGCCATGGATATCCAGGGCGATACGGTCCACTTCTTTGCCATCCTTCTGCCACACATGGTAAATGCGCTCGTTAAGGCCACGCGGTGCGTTGATGGCGGTATAGGCATAAAGGCCGCTGCTGCGAATGCGGCTGGCGGCTACTTCATCCAGCGATTCACCGGGCTGGCGGTTCGATACCTCGGTGCTGACCGCCACTTCGGTCATCCACAGGGTGGCGGGTGGTACCCACGAGCGCAGTAACCAACCGCCGCCGCCCACCGCCAGGGTCATCATCACCAGCGCCACGCCACGGCGCCAGGTGTTGATCGGGAAACTGCTGGCCAGGCTTGGGAACGACAGCACCATGGCGGCGACCAGTGCCAGCTTGAAGCTTTGTGCAGTGGTCAGGTGCAGGATGATCGGCAGGGCCGTCAGCAGTGCGGCGAACAGGGTGAGGGTGTGCAGCGCCATGAACAGCCAGCGCCGCGGTGCCAGCCACTTGTAGTACAGCGGGTCGACGATCGAAACCAGCCCGGCTGCACCGAGCAGGCCGGTGAACACCAGTTGGCCACTGTTCCAGGTGGTGGTGATGAAAAAGAACGGCAGTACGAAGAACAGGCTTTCCTGGTGGATCATCTGCGTCGCGTAGCGCAGCAGCGGCTGAGGAATTTCCCGGTTGAAGGTGCGGGCGAACAGGCCTGTCAGGGTGTTTTCCAGCATCAGCCAGATCCAGCTGACCAGCATGAGAATGGCGATCCAGCTGGCCAGGCTGGCCTGGCGGTCGACCAGAATGAAGCTGCCGATACCGGAGAGAAAACCGCCGAGCGCGATGATGCCGGGGTAGCGTTTTAGCAGTTCGATGACGCGCTGAACGATATGGGGAATAGGGGGCATGGGTATACAACAGAGTGATAGGGTGACTGTGCCGCCCCGTCGCGGGTAAACCCGCGAAGCGGCCGGTACTGTCGAAAGGATACCGCCGAATCACCGCTGCCGTGTAGCACCGCTCGGTGGTTGCGGTGAAGTACGCCGGCGACGCAGTAGCCCGGCGGCCAGGATCACACCAAGCCCCAACGCAATCAGCCCGTACAGCTCGTCATACCCAAGCAACGGTTTCTCGATGCGCAGGTAACCCTCGTCCTTGAGCAATGCCTTCAACGCTTCATTGGCCTGGTTCAGGCTGACCTGTCGCAGCTGCCGGGCCGGGTCGGCAAAGCGCCCGTTGCTGTAGGCGTTGAGTGCCCCCCAGTAGTAATCGGCCAGCGCGCTGTTGCCTTGGGTACTCCAGCTTTCCTTGGCGACGGCGGCCTCCTTGACGCGGGCGAATATATCCGGGTCGAGGCCGTCCTCCCGCAAGTGGTCGAACAGTTTCTGCATCACCTTGACCGCCTCGTCGACGTCGTCGCGCTCAAGGTCAGCGTTCAAGCTGAGCAGGCCGCTGTCACCAAAGCTTTCCCGCTGTACCGAAGGCCCGTAGGAAAGGCCGTGACGCAGGCGCATTTGGTCGTACAGGGCCCAGTCCAGATAGCGTGAGAGCAGGTCGAGTGTCGACTGGTGGTCGTTGTCCAGTACCGGCTCGATGAATAGCCAGTGCAGTTTGACGCTGTCGCCCAGAAAGCCCCGGGTCAGGTCGCGCCGCTGTTCGGCCTGCTGGCTGATGCTATCCAGGTTGCGCCGCTCCTGCGGCTCGGTGGCCGGCAGTTCGCCGTAGGTGCGCTCCAGGTAGGCCGGCAGCAGCCGATCGAGGCCGCCCACCATGATCAGGGTCATGTTGTTGGCGGCGTACCAGCGATCACGCAGTGCTTGTACCTGCTCCAGTGTCATGTCATCGAGGTTTGAGCGTTCCGGGCATTTGAGGCCCAGCTCGGTCGCCAACTGATCGCTGGCTGGATGGCCGATGTCCTGGCGGTCGAGCCAGCGTTGCAGGTGGCCATAGTGGCCGCCGTCTTCACGTTCGATGATGCGCTTGGCCGTGGCCAGGGCCTTGGCGTCGATGCGGGTGTCACGCACTACCGCCAGGAGCAGGTCCAGCACCTTGCGCTGGTTGCGCGCCGGGGCCTCGATGACGAAGGTGGTGTCGGCGCTGCTGGTGAAGGCATTCCATTCGCCACCCAACGCCTGCAGGCGCTCTTCCAGGCCGCCCTCTCCGGTCTCGTCGATGCCGCTGAACAGCAAGTGCTCGAGCAGGTGCGGCAACTCTTTCTGCTCGCAGTCGAAGTCGTCCAGGCCCACACCTACCACCAGGCGGATCGCCACATGATCGCGTTCGTAGCCGGATTTAAGGATAACCTGCAGGCCGTTGGGCAGCAGGTAGCCCTCGACACGCGAGCGATCGAGGGCGAATGAATGCAGGCTACAGATCAACAGGCAAACGAAGGTCAGGCAACGCATGGGCGAGCTTGGGTCTCCAGGTAGGCGAGATCAGGGTAGGCGGGCTTCGTCCGGCACGCTGTCGAGCAATAGCCCGCCAGTGTCCGAGCCACCCAGTACCACATAGGCACTGCTGCAGAACAAAGAGTTCAACCGCTTCATGTCCGCGATCAGCTCCAAGTGTAGCGAACTGGTCTCGATACTTTGCACCACCTTGCGTTGCAAACGGCTGACATGGGCATGGGCCAGGCGCCTTTCCTGGGCACGGAAGCGGCGTTTTTCCCGCAACAGCAAGCGCGCGCTCTCTGGGTCCGCGCTGAGAAATACCGAAAGGCCCAAGCGCAGGTTGGTCAGCAATTGCTCTTGCAGGCCGGTGAGCTCCTGCAGGCCGACCTGGGAAAACTCCCGGCGTTGGCTGGTCTTCTGCTGTTGGACCTTGCGCAGCATGCGCTCGACCAGGTCACTGGCCAGCTTGAGGTTGATCGCCAGTTCGATGATTTCGGCCCAGCGCCTGTTGTCCTGATCGCTGAGGTCTTCCCGAGGCATTTGGGCCAGGTACAGTTTTATGGCGCTGTACAACGCTTCGGCGTCTTCGCCCAGGGCGCGGACCTGCTGTGGCAGGGCGGCCTGGGTGCCGCGCAGGGCGTTGAGCATGGCTTCGAGCAGGCTGTCGACGATATCGCCCAGGCGCAAGGTCTCGCGGGCAGCGTTGGCCAGGGCCAGGCTCGGCGTTGTGAGCGCCGAGGCGTCCAGATGGCGTGGACGCACTTGGCCGTTACCGTTCTCGCGCTCTGGCAACAAGGCGTTGCACAGGCGCCCCATGGGCTTGACGGTGGGCAGCAGGATCAGACAACGCAGTGTGTTGTAGAGCAGGTGGAAGCCGATCACCAGCTCCTGGGGGCTGAAGCTGAGCGAGTCCATCCACGCCACCAGTGGGTGCAGCACCGGTATGATCAGTACCAGCCCGATCAGCTTGTACAAAAGGCTGCCCAAGGCCACCCGCCGGCCCGCGGCGTTCTGCATGCTGGTGCTGAGAAACGCCAGCAGCCCGCTGCCGATGTTGGCGCCGACCACCAGGCCGATGGCCACTGGCAGGCTGATCAGCTCAGCGCCGGCCAGGGTGGCGGTCAGCAGCACTGCCGCCAGGCTGGAGTACGACACCATGGCGAACACCGCGCCAACCAAAGCATCGAGCAGGATGTCCCCGGTCAGTGAGGCGAACAGCACCTTCACACCCTGAGCCTGGGTGATCGGGGTGGCCGCCTGAACGATCAGCTGCAGCGCCAGAATGATCAGGCCCAGGCCGATGCCTACCCGGCCCAGTTGGCCTGCACGCGTCTGCTTGCGCGACAGGAAAAAGATCACGCCCAGGAACACCAGCAGTGGCGAGAGCCAGGAAAGGTCCAGGGTAAGCACCCTGGCCATCAGTGCGGTGCCGACGTCTGCACCGAGCATGATGGCCAAGGCGGGGGTCATGGCCATCAAGCCCTGGCCGACGAATGACGTCACTAGCATGGCGGTGGCGTTGCTGCTTTGCACCACGGCCGTGACCAGGATGCCGGCGATGAACGCCAATGGCCGCCGGTCCATGTTCTGGCTCAGAACCCGGCGCAGGTTGGAGCCGAACACTCTCAGGATGCCGGTTCGCACGATATGCGTGCCCCATACCAGCAACGCGACGGCGGAAAGCAGGTTGAGCAGGGTCAGCATGGTGTAGCCCCCCTCTTATCCGGGCTCCAAAGGCGGAGCCAATGGGTGAAGCGGTAAGCCTGGCCCGGGGGTGGGTGTTTTTATCCAGTGCTTACTCTAGCTTTAGTTGTTTTGCGGACCTGTCGCCAGCTTGGCATGCGCGGCCAGCATTTGAAACCTGCCTGTCATGAAATCCAAGGCATGAAAAAGGGCCCTGATGAGGGCCCTCGACTACGGCGTTCGCGGTGCTTACTGGCCCGGAATGTCCTTGCGCAATTTCACTGCGTCCTGCTCCTTGCCGCGCTTGCGCGCCATGGCGGTGCGCATGCGGATGTTGATGGCCTCCACCCCAAGGGAGAACGCCATGGCGAAGTAGACATAGCCCTTGGGCACATGTACATCGAAAGATTCGGCGATCAGCACAGTACCCACAACGATCAGGAACGAAAGTGCGAGCATCTTCAGCGAAGGGTGCTTGTCGATGAAATTGCTGATGGCACCGGCGCACAGCATCATCACCAGTACTGCAACGATGATTGCCGCGACCATCACCGGCACATGCGAAACCATGCCGACAGCGGTGATCACCGAGTCCAGGGAGAACACGATGTCGATGATGGCGATCTGAATGATTGTGAAGAGGAACGTGCCGCCCTTGCCCTTGGGCTCCTCACCGCTTTCGTCCTCACCTTCCAGGCCGTGGTAGATCTCCTGGGAGCTTTTCCACAGCAGGAACAGGCCGCCACAGAACAGAATCAGGTCGCGGCCCGAGATGCCTTGGCCGAATACCACGAAAAGGTCGGCAGTCAGGCGCATGACCCAGGTGATCGATAGCAACAGCAAAATGCGGGTGACCATGGCCAGGGCCAGGCCGAAGATTCGGGTGCGCGCCTGCATGTGCTTGGGCATGCGGCTGACCAGAATCGAGATCATGATGATGTTGTCGATACCGAGAACGATCTCAAGCGCAGTGAGGGTGAAAAAGGCAACCCAGATTTCCGGGCTGGTCAGCCATTCCATGTGTATTCCTTCGAGCGATAGTGGCGAAGCGCCCTTGCACAGGGCACTTCGCGTTGCGGTGACAGGCGTTTATTTAAAGACTGCTGAACAGCGGGAAAATGCCCATCAGCAGTGCGGCGAGCATTATGCACATGCACACCAGTACTGCCCATTTGAGTGTGAAGCGCTGATGATCACCGAATTCGATGCCTGCCAGCGCCACCAGCAGGTAGGTCGAGGGTACCAGCGGGCTCAGCAGGTGTACCGGTTGACCGACGATCGACGCGCGGGCCATTTCCACCGGGCTGATACCGTAGTGGCTGGCCGCTTCCGCCAGCACCGGCAGCACCCCGTAATAGAAGGCGTCATTGGACATGAAGAAGGTGAACGGCATGCTCACGATCGCGGTGATCACCGCCAGGTAAGGGCCCAGCGCCTCGGGAATGACCGCCAACAAGCTTTTGGACATGGCCTCGACCATGCCGGTGCCCGACAGGATGCCGGTGAAGATACCTGCAGCGAAGATCAGCCCGGTTACGGCGAGCACGCTGCCAGCGTGGGCGGCGATACGGTCCTTCTGCTGCTGAAGGCAAGGGTAGTTGACAATCATGGCGATGCTGAAGGCGATCATGAACAGCACCGGCAGTGGTAGCAGGCCTGCGATCAGTGCAGCCATCAGCGCGGCGGTGAGCGCACCGTTGAACCACAGAAGCTTGGGCCGGCGTGCGTCGGGGAACTGCGACACGGTGATTTCGCTGTGATCGATGTCGTCGGTAGGCAGGTGCAGTTCACCCAGGCGGGCACGCTCACGCTTGCCGTACATGTAGGCGATGGCGAGGATCGCCAGCACGCCGAAGACCATGGCCGGGATCATCGGTACGAAAATGTCCGACGGGTCTACGTGCAGGGCACTGGCTGCGCGGGCAGTGGGGCCGCCCCATGGGGTCATGTTCATGACCCCGCCTGCAAGTATGATCAGGCCGGCCATGATCCTCGGGCTCATGCCCAGGCGGCTATACAGGGGCAGCATGGCGGCGCAGCAGATCATGTAGGTGGTGGCGCCGTCACCGTCCAGCGAGACCACCAGGGCCAGGACAGCGGTGCCGACCGAGACTTTCAGCGGGTCGCCCTTGACCAGCTTGAGGATCTTGCGCACCGCCGGGTCGAACAGGCCGGAGTCGATCATCAGGGCGAAGTAAAGGATGGCGAACATCAGCATGACGCCTGTGGGCGCGAGCTTGCTGATGCCTTCGAGCATCATCGGGCCGATCTTGGCGGAAAAACCACCGAACAGGGCGAACAGGATCGGTACCAGGATCAGTGCGATCAAGGCCGACAGGCGCTTGGTCATGATCAGGTACATGAAGGTGATGACCATGGCAAAGCCGAGGAAGGTCAGCATGGCAATACTCCAGGCGTGGCGCGGCGAAAGGAAAGTCGATCGGGGCGAATCAGCGCGTCAAGCGCTGCACGGGGAGCAAGCGGAGGGGTACTGCGAAAGGGCGGGCACAGGAATACATCAGAATCACCATTGTTGTTGTTGATTGGGCCGGGCGCGGAATAGTCCGGGTGCCCTGGCTGACCGGTCTTGTGCCGGTAGTGGTGGCTATCCTATGGGTGCAAGCTTTCAGCCAGCTTTCGCCAGGAAAAGGGCGACGGGAGGTAGGAGATGTCTGATGTAACTGAAGGTGGCTGCCATTGCGGCGCCTTGCGCTATTGCTTGAAGGGTGAGGTGACCGATATCGCCCATTGCCATTGTTCGATCTGCCGGCGGGTCAGCGGGGGCCTGCTGGTGACCTGGCTCACCGTGCCGCGCTCCGGTTTCCAATGGGTGGCGGGCAGGCCGCAGTGCTATGTGGCACCGGCCAGTTGCAAGCGCTACTTCTGTGGTGATTGTGGTGCACATGTGGCATTGGTGACGTCGCATAGCCCGGGCAGCATCGATGTGACGGTAGCGACGCTGGACCACCCGGAACGGGTGCGGCCCACGCGGCACATCTGGACCGGGAGCCGGTTGCCCTGGCTGCATGTGGATGAAGGTTTGCCTGAGGAGCAAGAGGAAAACCCCTAGCGTATGGACGCATTACTACCCTGTCGCCGGCAATTGGCCCGCATACATGACCCAGGGTGCACGCTGGGGGAGCCGCCTTGCCGGCGATAGGGCCAGAAGGGCGATCAAGGTAGTTGCAGGCCGCCTGCTGCCTTGTGCAGCGCCCTCAGGTGTTCACCGATCTGCTTCACATTGGCCTCGACCGCTGCAATTTCCTTGGCCCGCGAAGGCTCCAGCAGTGCCCTGACTTCTCTGTCGAGGTCAGTGCTCAAACGCAGCAACTGCGACTGCCGTTCACTACTGACTTTCTCCAGATGCTCGCGCTCATCCGGCTGCGGCAGCCCGTATCCCTTGGTATCCAGCAGTTCGGCCGGGCGGCTGAGGAAGCCACTGTTGGCGAGCATCTGTTTGAGTGTCCGGTCGGCTTTGTTGACACTGCCGTCTTTCAGCGCGGCCGCATTCAGATAGCGCTGCTTCACTTCATCCTGAGCCAGCAGCAGTTGGCGGCGCAGGCTGGCCTGTTCCAGCAGCAGCAAGGCGGCGCTGGTGCGCAGGTCGGCTTGCGAGAACCAGCCGCGGCGTTGTTCGGCGTCCTGGGCCAGCCAGTCCTCGACCTTGTCCTGCTTGACTGGCAGCTGTTTCTTCAGCACATCGAACATCGCCTGATAGCGGTCGCGATAGGAGTCGAAACGGTAGCCCAGGCGCAAGGCTTCGCGCGGGTCGTCGAGCACGCTGGTATCGGCCAGTCCGCGACCTTTCAATACGGCGAGCAAACCGTTGGGCATGATGCTGTCCAGGTCGTTCAGGCGCGGGTTGGCGGTGCCGCTGCGCAACAGTTTCAAGGACTCTACCGCACAGTTGTTGGACAGGAACCAGTAGTTGCCGTCATAACTCCAGTGCATCTCTGCGGCCTGGCGTACCAGGTTTTCTACTTCGTCGCGGTTGAGCTTCAACGGCACCGACGCCAGGCTGCGCAGTTCGGTCTTGGTGTATTCGTCGATCACCTGGGCCAGCGGCAGCACGAACAGCCTTGACGGATAGGCTCCAACCAGGCCATCCCAGCTGGACAGTTGAACGTCGTTGACGAAGGCCCGGTAGGAGAGCACCAGGTGCTGGTCCAGGTCCAGGCGGCAGTCTGGCCCCCTTGGGCGGCCGGGTTTGCAGATCACCAGGCGCAACATGCTGTGGCCCCAGCGGCTTACCAGGTTCTGGTTGGCCTCGGCCAGGAGAAAGTCCACCTCGTAGACCCGCTCTGGGTCGATTTCGCCCAACGGCTGGCGGGCGAAGTCGCTGCCGGCGTTGAGGAATGGCAATCCCTTGGCGCACGTTGTCTGCTTGGGCGCCCAGCCGAAATGATCAGTCAGGTACTGATTGAGCGCTGGCCGACGGCAGCCATAGCTCGGGTCCAGGAGGAAGTACTCCATGTTGACCGCGATGTATTCCTTGGGGCTGCTCAGCTCATAGCTGTCGGGGCTGCGCAGGAACTGGCCATTGTGCTGTTCGCGCTCACCGCGGCGGCCAACGTATTGCGGCCAGCCGGCCAGGTCGAGCAGGCGTGGGTCATCGCTCAGGGTAAAGCGGCGCTCGGCCTGGCCGCGACACTGCTCGGGAAGGCCGACCTTACCCACGGTGCCTTGCTGGCGTTTGCAGCGGGCGATCAGCGAGTGTTCAGCACTGGGCCAGAGCCGGGCTCGGTCGTATATGTGGGTAAGCTCGTGCAGGACTGTAGCCAGCAACTCCTCACGCACCGTGCCATGCGGGCGGTTGGTACGCTCTTTGGCGGCACTGCCATCCGCCAGGCTGGGCAGCAGGCGCCGGTTGAGCTGCAGGGTCGAGACCAAGGAGGCCTGGCCGTAGGCGTCAGCTGGCATGTTGTCGCTCCAGCTGACCTCGACGCGCCGGTTGAGCTGTTGCTTGAAGCGGGGAGGGAGCTTGGCCAAAGCCTCATCAAGCAGGGTGTGGGTGGCTTGAGCCTGCTGTGGGGTCAAGCCGGCTGCCTGCAGCTCGAGCTGCAGGTCAGCCAGGGCGGGCGTGCCCAGCAGCGTCAGGGCGCAGCCGAGCAACCAGGCACGTACGCGGTTCACAGCGCCAGGATGGCTTCGGCCAGCACCTGGTCGCTGGCGTCGCGCGCTTCAGGCACGCGTTCGCGCAGGGTGTTGAAAGCGGCCTCAAGCTGGGCGCCACGAATATCACCGTTGCTGGCGACGAAGCTTGCGGCGTCGTCATGGGCTTCACGCACGACTTTGGAGTCGCGGATCGAGGTGGTGGTGTCAGAGGTGAAGTCGATCGAGCGGCCGAAGGCCTGCACGATGATGTTGCTGGTGGCCACCAGAGTTTGTGCCTGGGCCAGGTCGGCCAGCAGCAACATGCCGAGGGTAGCGGCGATCAGCGGTTTACGCATGGAGCATCTCCGGAAATACAGGGAGTCAGATTTAATGATTGGACGAGAATTGCTTCTGCCAGTTCAAGGTCGCCGACAGATTGACGAATGTCGTCATGTCGCAGCGACTTGAACGCTGCTTCCAGGCGTGCTCCGTGAATCAGGCCGTCGCTGGCGACGAAGGCTGCGGCATCATCGCGAGCCTGCCTGACCAGCTTGCGATCGAATGGGGCAGTCGTGACCTGGCTGGTGACGTAGCCTGTGATGACCAGGCCTTGCGTGGTGGTGTCCATGGCATGGGCACTGCCCATGGTGACTACACAGAACAGTAGCGGCAACAGATAACGCATTGGCTTTCTTACGACAGGAACAGGAACGTCGAAGGCTAGCCCACAAGTACCGGCCAGGGCCAGCGCTTGTGGGCTGTAGCAGATCAGAGCGCCAGGATAGCCTGAGCCAGCTGCGCATCGCTGGCCTGCAGGGCTGGCATGTTCGAGCGGATGTGCAGCAAAGCGCTTTCGAGCTTGGCGCCGCGAATGGCGCCCTGGCTGCCCACGTAGCTGGCCGCATCGTCGCGAGCGGCCTGCACGATCTTGTCATCGCGGAACGACGAAGACACATCGGAGGTGGCGTCGGTGGAGGCGGCAACCGCGCCAACGACTGCGTCAGTAGTGACAATGAAGCTGGTGGCGTGGGCAGTGCCGGCCAGGCCGAGCAGCAGGGCTGCGCCAATCAGGTATTTACGGGTCATGGTCGTGCACTCCTGGGGAAGGTTCGGGTAGATCTGCTTGAGACGCTCACACGGGTCGTCCGTCACGGTGGCTTTGAGCATCTGGTTTTTATCAGACCGCCCAGTCAAGCGTATCACGCGCCGGAATGAATGGATGTTAATGAACGGCGCACAAGCAAACTGTTATGGTTGTTTTTTGAAGCCATAAAACTGTACTTGTTGCTGACGGCAGCGCCTTGGTTGAACCACCGGGCAAACTCATAAAAAAACCCGCTGCAGTTTCCTGCAACGGGTTTGGAAATTCGCGGTGCCGGCCGCAGCCGACGAGCCGGGGGCTTAGCGCCAGAACGGCTTGCTCAGCTCTTCGTAACGCTGCGACTCGCTGATACCGGCATCTGCCAGCAGGCGGGCATCCAGGCGAGCCAGTTGACGACGGCTGGCCATGCGGCGCTGCCACAGCAGCAGGGTAGAGAGCGCGCGCAGCGGCAGGGAAGCGTGGGTTTGCTGGGCGTTGTTTTCAAAAACGAGACCGGAACTGAGGGTACGTTCCATGATGTTTCATCCTTCCGCTTATGGCGGGACTAGGGAGTGGTTTAACTGATGCCAATGATCCTCCTTTGCTGTCCATAACAGTAGATACAGTTCCGCTGCATAACGATGGTTCAGTTAACTGTGTAACCCTACTGTTGCACTCGAAACAGGCGCAACTGTACTGGTCAGCACTATTTTGGTGCTTTTTTGAGATTTGGATGGGTTTGCTCAGGCGGAGCGGAGAGGAATTACCGGTACAGTAGTACAGTTTTGTAGCTTGGTGGATGCCTTGCTGAATCGACTAGGCGCGAAAGGGCTGCAGAGCAGCCCTCACAGTATCGCTGGGGATGAGAAACGCGTGGCGGCCAATGGCAGAGGCTGGCCGCTGCTACAGATCAGCTGGCGAGCATGCGCCCACTTTCTTCCAGGTTTTCGTGCCAGCTCAGCGCTTCACGCAGGATATGCGGGGTATGGCCGCCCCGCAGGCAAGCGCGATCGAAATAGTCGTTCAGCGCTGCGCGGTAATCCGGGTGGACACAGTTATCGATGATCGCCCGTGCCCGCTCCCGCGGCGCGAGGCCCCTCAGGTCTGCCAGCCCCTGCTCAGTCACCAGGATGTCCACATCGTGTTCGGTGTGGTCGACATGGCTCACCATAGGTACAACGCTGGAGATCGCGCCGCCTTTGGCGATCGACTTGGTGACGAATACGGCCAGGTGCGCATTACGGGCGAAATCGCCGGAGCCACCGATACCGTTCATCATCCGGGTGCCACAGACGTGCGTGGAGTTGACGTTGCCGTAGATGTCGAACTCCAGCGCGGTGTTGATGCCGATGATGCCCAGGCGGCGCACGACCTCAGGGTGGTTGGAGATCTCCTGCGGGCGCAGGACCAGTTTGTCCTTGTAGCGCTCCAGGTTGCCGAATACGTCGGCATTGCGACGGCCCGACAGGGTGATGGAGCTGCCTGAGGCAAAACTCAGCTTGCCAGCGTCGATCAGGTCGAAGGTCGAGTCCTGAAGCACTTCGGAGTACATGGTCAGGTCTTCGAACGGCGACTCGATCAGGCCACACATCACCGCGTTGGCGATGCTGCCGATGCCGGCCTGCAGTGGGCCGAGCCTGTTGGTCATGCGGCCTGCATCCACTTCTTTTTTGAGGAAGTTGATCAGGTGGTCGGCGATGGCCTGGGTTTCGTCGTCCGGCGGCAGCACCGTGGACGGCGAATCTGGCTGGTCGCTGATGACGATGCCGACGATCTTGGCGGGGTCGATCGGGATCGCGGTGCTGCCGATGCGATCATCCACTTTCACCAGCGGGATCGGCGTGCGGGTCGGGCGATAGGTCGGGATATAGATGTCGTGCAGGCCTTCGAGGTTGGCGTTGTGCGACAGGTTGATCTCGACAATCACCTGCTTGGCGAAGATCGCGAAGCTCGCCGAGTTGCCCACCGAGGTGGTCGGCACGATGTGGCCTTGTTCGGTGATGGCCACCGCTTCGATTACCGCGATGTCCGGCAATTTGAGCTGCTGATTGCGCAGCTGCTCTACGGTTTCCGACAGGTGCTGGTCGATGAACATCACCTGACCGTCGTTGATGGCTTTGCGCAGGGTGCTGTCGACCTGGAATGGCATGCGGCGCGCCAGCACGCCGGCCTCGGTCAACTGCTTGTCCAGGTCATTGCCCAGGCTGGCGCCGGTCATCAGGCTGATTTTCAGAGGCGACAGCTTGGCGCGTTCGGCCAAGGCATGCGGTACGGCCTTGGCTTCGCCGGCGCGGGTGAAACCGCTCATGCCGACGGTCATGCCGTCCTCGATCAGGCCAGCGGCATCAGCCGCACTCATTACCTTGCTGTGCAGGGAGGACAAGCGGATACGATCACGGTACATGGATTGTTATCTCGGGCTACTGAAGCTACTGCCGGGCAGTCTAGAGATTTACCCCGGCGCCGTCCCACGACCATGGTCGTATGAGGCGCCCGGGAATAGAGCCATTGATCTGGATCAGCAAAATGCAGAAGCCCCGGGAGGGGACTCGCCGGGGCTTCTTCATGTTCCACTGGTGGGTGGAAGCGGGGTTACTCGACGGCTTTGACCATATCCTCGATGACCTTCTTCGCGTCACCGAATACCATCATGGTCTTGTCCAGGTAGAACAGTTCGTTGTCCAGGCCGGCGTAGCCGCTGGCCATGGAGCGTTTGTTGACGATGACAGTCTTGGCTTTGTACGCCTCCAGGATCGGCATGCCCGCAATCGGCGACTTTGGATCGTTCTTCGCCGCCGGGTTGACCACGTCGTTGGCGCCAAGCACCAACACGACGTCGGCCTGGCCGAACTCGGCGTTGATGTCTTCCATCTCGAACACTTGGTCGTAAGGCACTTCGGCCTCGGCCAGCAGTACGTTCATATGCCCGGGCATGCGCCCTGCCACTGGGTGGATGGCGTACTTCACGGTCACCCCGTTGTGGGTCAGCTTCTCGGTCAGTTCCTTGAGCGCGTGCTGGGCACGGGCTACCGCCAGGCCGTAGCCGGGTACGATGATCACCGTGTCGGCGTTACTCAGCAGGAAGGTCGCGTCATCTGCCGAGCCAGACTTCACTGGGCGTTGCTCTTTCGAGCCTTGCGCCGCGCCGGCATCGACATCCCCGCCGAAGCCGCCAAGGATGACGTTGAAGAACGAGCGATTCATCGCTTTGCACATGATGTACGAGAGGATCGCACCGCTGGAGCCCACCAGGGAGCCGGCGATGATCAGCATCGAGTTGTTCAGCGAGAAGCCGATACCGGCTGCCGCCCAACCCGAATAGCTGTTGAGCATCGACACCACCACCGGCATGTCTGCACCGCCGATCGGGATAATGATCAGCACACCCATGATGAAGGCCAGGACCAGCATCAGGGTGAAGGCGCTGTAGTGGCCGGTGAAGGTGAACAGCAGGCCCAGGGCAATCGTGGTCAGGCCGAGAATCAGGTTCAGCTTGTGCTGGCCGGCGAACTGTACCGGTGCGCCTTGGAAAAGACGGAACTTGTACTTGCCCGACAGCTTGCCGAACGCGATCACGGAGCCTGAGAAGGTGATTGCACCGATGGCAGCGCCGAGGAACAGCTCCAGGCGGTTACCGGTGGGGATCGGGTCGCTGATGCTAGCGACAATGCCCATCGACTGCGGTTCGAGTACTGCTGCGATGGCAATGAATACCGCCGCCAGGCCGATCATGCTGTGCATGAAGGCGACCAGCTCCGGCATCTTGGTCATCTCCACGCGCTTGGCCATGATCGAACCGGCAGTACCGCCGACCAGCAGGCCGACGATGACGTAACCGATACCGGCAGTTGCCAGCTCTGCCCCAAGCTTATAGATGAGGCCAACCGTGGTGAGGATCGCAATCCCCATGCCGATCATGCCGAACAGGTTGCCGCGCCGCGACGTGGTCGGGTGCGACAGGCCCTTGAGTGCCTGAATGAAACAGACCGAGGCGACGAGATAGAGGAGCGTTACCAGATTCATGCTCATGCTTACTTCTGCGCCTCGTTCTTGGTTTTCTTCTTGAACATCTCAAGCATGCGACGGGTGACCAGGAAGCCACCGAACACGTTGACTGCAGCCAGGGCCACCGCGAGGGTGCCCATCAGTTTGCCGGCCGGGGTCACGGTCAGCGCGGCAGCCAGCATGGCGCCGACGATGACGATGGCCGAGATGGCGTTGGTGACCGCCATCAGGGGCGTGTGCAGTGCCGGGGTCACGTTCCAGACCACGTGATAGCCGATGTAGATGGCCAGCACGAAGATGATCAGGTTGTAGATGCCGTGGGAAATCAGCATGTCTTCCATTGTCGTGCTCCTTAGCCGTTCTTGCGCACGACCTGGCCGTCGCGGCACATGAGGCACGCGGCGACGATGTCGTCTTCGAGGTTGATGACCAGCGCACCGTCCTTGTCGAACAGCAGCTTCATGAAATCCAGCAGGTTGCGTGCATACAGTGCCGAGGCATCTGCCGCCACCTGGGCCGGCAGGTTGGTCGGGCCGACGATGGTCACGCCGTTTTCCATCACGACCTGGTCGGCGACGGTCAGCGGGCAGTTGCCGCCTTGGGCAGCGGCCAGGTCGATGACCACCGAGCCTGGCTTCATCTGCGCCACGGTTTCGGCGCTGAGCAGCGTCGGAGCCTTGCGGCCAGGGATGAGCGCCGTAGTGATGACGATGTCGGCCTGTTTGGCCCGCTCATGCACGGCCTGGGCCTGACGCTGCATCCAGCTGGCCGGCATCGGCCGGGCATAGCCGCCGACGCCTTCTGCGCACTCGCGTTCCTCATCGGTCTCGTAGGGCACGTCGATGAACTTGGCGCCCAGCGACTCGATCTGCTCCTTGACCGCCGGGCGTACGTCGGACGCCTCGATGACTGCGCCCAGGCGCTTGGCGGTGGCAATGGCTTGCAGGCCGGCGACGCCAGCACCCAGGATCAGCACGCGCGCGGCTTTCACAGTGCCGGCGGCGGTCATCAGCATGGGCATGAAGCGCGGGTAGTGATGGGCAGCCAGTAGCACGGCCTTGTAACCGGCGATGTTGGCCTGGGACGACAGCACGTCCAGGCTCTGGGCCCGCGATGTACGCGGCGCGGCTTCCAGGGCGAAGGCAGTGATACCGCGCTCTGCCATCTTGCCGATCAGCTCGTTGTTGAAGGGGTTGAGCATGCCCACCAGAAGGCTGCCGCTGTTGATCAGGGCCAGCTCTTGGTCGTTGGGGCCGACCACCTTGAGAACCAGTTGGGCGCCGTAAGCATCGGCTGCGCTTCCCAGGGAAGCACCCACAGCCTCATAGGCACTGTCCGGAATGCTGGCATTGAGCCCTGCCCCCCGTTGGACGGTGACCTGATGGCCCTGGCCAATCAGTTTCTTGATGGTTTCCGGGGTCGCAGCGACCCTTGTCTCACCGGTCTGCGTCTCGAGAGGAACACCAATGTGCACGACTATTTCTCCTGCGGTGACCTTTTTGTCTTTATGAAGCCAGCGCACTTCGGGTGGTGCGCGGGTTTGGCTATTGGGCGCCAGCCCGCCGAATCCAGGGCGGGCGGAGCATTTTGCAGACGAACCCAAGGCCCTTCAACCGGTTCTGGAGCGAAACGAAGTTAAAACTACAAGTCACCCTGTGACCGTATGTCGCAACGAGTGGGCCGCAGCCCGTCAAGCATGGGCTATTGGCAGATTAGGGGGTTTTTTGAATTTTTTTGCATTGATTTCGCAGATGGACTCGCGAAGGTCGTAAAACCCTCTGAAAGCCGCGTGTTTAAAGGTTTTGTTGAGGTTTTTCGATTCACCTGAACAGTTTGCTTATATGCGACAAAAACATACATCTGTAGGTGTTTAAAATAATTGACTACAAAGGTAGGGAAGGGGCGATGTAGTGCTGTGCCTGCGCCAGAAGCCAATCACGGAATGCCCGTAGCGATGCCGACTCGGCCTTGCGTTCGGGAATCATCAGATAATAGGCCTTGTCGCTGGACAGGGCGTATCTGTTAGCGACCACCAGCCTGCCTTCCTCCAGCTCCCGCTGAATCAAGAATGGTGGTATCAGCGCGATGCCCATCTGGTGGATTGCAGCCTGGGCCAGCATGGAGAACAGTTCATAGCGCGGGCCTGTCATATCGCCGGAAACGTTCATGCCCAAACCGTTGAACCACTGGCGCCAGGCATAAGGCCGGGTGGTCTGCTGCAGCAGCGGTAGGTTGGCGATACGCGTCGCGTCGAGCATGCCGTGGCCGTCCAGCAAGGCCGGGCTGCACACAGGTACCGGGTTTTCGCCCATCAGGCGGTGGGCGTGCGTGCCTGACCAGTCGCCATCGCCAAAATAGATAGCGGCATCGAACGCCGTGTCGGCAAACAGGAATGGCCGTGTGCGGTTGGTCAGGTTGACGGTGACGTCCGGGTGTCGCTGCTGGAAGTCCTTGAGCCGAGGCAGCAGCCATTGGGTGCCGAAGGTCGGCACCACGGCCAGTTCGATCACGTTGGCACCTTGCTGGCGCATTACCGACAAGGTGTCGCGCTCTACTGCATCCAGCTGGGCGGCAACCTGGCGGCTATAGGACAGTCCCGCCTCGGTCAGCTTGACGCCGCGCCGCGAACGCCGGAATAGCTCTACGTTGAGAAACGCTTCAAGGCCGCCGATCTGGCGACAGACGGCGCCCTGGGTCAGCGCAAGCTCCTGAGCAGCCTTGGTAAAGCTCTCGTGGCGCGCTGCCGCTTCGAAGCAGACCAGTGCGGTGGTACTGGGGATCTTGCGGCGCATGTACGGCAACCTCACTCATAGTGTTTGCGAGACTGGGTTTTTAGCGTTTCGGAGTGACAAATTATCACTAATGCGTGCGCAATCCTCGTTTGTCCTCGTTGTAGATCAGGCCTAGGATCAAAGGCACAAGAATCTGCTCCCCTATTTCGAGGATTTCGTTCATGGCCGGTAAAGCAAGCTTCAACTGGATCGACCCGCTGCTGCTGGACCAGCAGCTCACTGAAGAAGAGCGCATGGTTCGTGACAGCGCCTATCAGTTCGCCCAGGACAAGCTGGCACCGCGGGTGCTGGAGGCGTTCCGCCATGAGCAGACCGATCCCGCTATCTTTCGCGAAATGGGTGAGGTCGGACTGCTGGGCGCAACCATTCCCGAGCAATATGGCGGGAGTGGCCTCAACTACGTGTGCTACGGGCTGATTGCCCGGGAAGTGGAACGTATCGACTCCGGCTATCGCTCGATGATGAGTGTGCAGTCTTCACTGGTGATGGTGCCGATCAACGAATTCGGTACCGAGGCGCAAAAACAGAAGTACCTGCCCAAGCTCGCCAGCGGCGAGTGGATCGGTTGCTTTGGCTTGACCGAACCTAACCATGGCTCCGACCCGGGCTCGATGATCACTCGTGCGAAGAAAGTGGACGGTGGCTATCGCCTGAGCGGCAGCAAGATGTGGATCACCAACAGCCCGATCGCCGATGTGTTCGTGGTCTGGGCCAAGGATGACGCGGGGGATATCCGAGGCTTTGTCCTTGAAAAGGGTTGGCAGGGCCTCAGTGCGCCGGCAATCCACGGCAAGGTCGGCCTGCGCGCGTCGATCACCGGCGAAATCGTGATGGACAATGTGTTCGTGCCAGAGGAAAACATCTTCCCCGAGGTGCGTGGCCTCAAAGGTCCGTTCACCTGCTTGAACTCTGCCCGTTATGGTATTTCCTGGGGGGCTCTGGGGGCGGCTGAAGCCTGCTGGCACACCGCTCGCCAGTACACCCTGGACCGTCAGCAGTTCGGTCGCCCGTTGGCTGCCAACCAGCTCATCCAGAAGAAATTGGCCGACATGCAGACCGAAATCACCTTGGGCCTGCAAGGCTGCCTGCGTTTGGGACGGATGAAGGACGAGGGCACCGCTGCGGTGGAAATCACTTCGATCATGAAGCGCAACTCGTGCGGCAAGTCGCTGGAGATTGCGCGTATGGCCCGTGACATGCTGGGTGGTAATGGTATTTCCGACGAGTTCGGTGTTGCGCGTCATCTGGTCAATCTTGAGGTGGTCAACACCTACGAGGGAACCCATGACGTACACGCGCTGATTCTGGGGCGCGCGCAAACCGGCATCCAGGCCTTCTATTGATAAGGAGCCGGGCCATGGGCGCGCTATCTCATCTGCGGGTGCTGGATCTCTCCCGTGTGCTGGCTGGGCCTTGGTCCGGTCAGATTCTGGCTGACCTGGGCGCCGATGTGATCAAGGTCGAGCGCCCAGGCTGCGGCGACGATACCCGCGCCTGGGGGCCGCCCTTCCTCAAGGATGCACAAGGCGAGAACACCAGCGAGGCGGCTTACTACTTGTCGGCCAACCGCAACAAGCGTTCGGTGACTATCGACTTTACGCAGCCGGAGGGGCAGCGCCTGGTGCGTGAGCTGGCTGCGAAGTCGGACATCGTCATTGAAAACTTCAAGGTTGGCGGGTTGGCTGCCTATGGGCTGGATTACACGAGCCTGAAGTCAGTGAATCCCAAGCTTATCTATTGCTCGATCACTGGCTTCGGTCAGACCGGGCCCTACGCGAAGCGCGCTGGCTATGACTTCATGATCCAGGGGCTGGGCGGGCTGATGAGCCTGACCGGGCGCGCGGATGGTGAGGAAGGTGCCGGGCCTGTGAAGGTGGGGGTAGCGCTTACCGATATTCTGACTGGGCTGTATTCGACCGTGGCCATACTGGCGGCCCTTGCCCATCGCGACCAGACTGGGGTTGGGCAGCACATCGATATGGCCTTGCTGGATGTGCAGGTAGCATGCCTGGCCAACCAGGCGATGAACTACCTCACTACCGGCAACGCACCTCGCCGGCTGGGCAATGCACATCCTAATATTGTGCCTTATCAGGATTTCCCGACCGCAGATGGCGACTTCATTCTTACCGTGGGCAACGATGGCCAGTTCCGCAAGTTCGCCGAGGTGGCTGGTCAGCCTCAATGGGCTGATGACCCACGCTTCGCAACCAACAAACTGCGGGTGGCCAATCGGTCGCAGCTGATTCCCTTGATTCGCCAGGCCACAGTGTTCAAGACAACGGCGGAGTGGGTGAGCCAGTTGGAGGCCGCGGGCGTACCCTGTGGGCCGATCAATGATCTGGCGCAGATGTTCCAGGATCCGCAGGTGCTTGCTCGCGGCCTGGCAGTGAGCATGCCGCATGCCTTGGCTGGGAGTGTGCCGCAGGTGGCCAGCCCTATCAGGTTATCGGAAACGCCTGTTGAGTATCGTCGTGCGCCGCCGTTGTTGGGTGAGCATACGGAGGCGGTTCTTGGGGATGTGCTGGGGTTGGATGGCGATGCGCTGGGGCGTTTGCGCAGTGCCGGTGTGGTCTGAGGCTATATATAGGTGATGAAAAGCGGGGAGGCCGACAGGCCTCCCCGCTTGGCTTTTCAGCGAAGGTGAAGTTAATTGGATTTAAGCCTTGACGCGTTCTCGAATCCCCTTATAATGCGCCCCACTTCCAGCGTAGTCGGAACGAGAAACTCCTTGAAATTCAATGAGTTGCTTAATCCAGGTAGTGCTGGAGGTGCTTCGGTCATCTGATCGATAGCGGTTGA
>NZ_JAETZZ010000016.1 GCF_022627325.1 Pseudomonas putida | reverse complement strand
GTGGTTTCTCTGGTGAGTGTTTGGTCTTCGCAAACTCAACGTTAGCCAAGAACCACGATGACCATCCTCTTTCGCCCGCAGGGCGCCTTCGGCTGGTTCAGTTACACCACTTCCCGGGACACGATCGAATGGTCTTCGTTGCATGCTTTCCGAATGGGTTTTTCACGTTGGACGGTAGCTCATAAAGGCCAACGAGCTGGATGGGGTTGTCGCATGCTGGGCACACAGCAAACCGAGTTAGCTTGTCTGCACTGCCGGGCTGGTACCACGGCTCTCTGCGGAGGGTATCTTGCTCGAAGCGATCCTTGTTGATGATTTTGCTCTCTGTGTCTTCAATGCGAAGCTTATAAACATCCATTTTTGCAGAAACCGTTTTAATAGAGGGATTCTGGATGGTAACGAGTGAGGGTAGGCAGCAGTAGGCCTAACTGACCCTTGTGGCGGTCATCCGCCCGTTCGAGGCCCAGCTAAAACATACTCTGATCGAGCTGGGTGCCCCCAGAAACAACTAGCCCCCTGGTGCGCAGTACCGGTCTAAGACCTGCCCGAGGCGTGGGGACTATTTTTGGAGCGACATTCCCATCTGGTTCGTGAAGGATCAATTGGTTGGTAAAGCTTGTCCGACATTTCCAACCGTGAGCCACCGATGACACTCGACCGAGATCAAAACTGGATCTGATCAGTTGGGCCGGCTCCCAGCGGCAGCCCAGATTTCGAAGCTACGTTGCGCTTCTCAATACTGCGCTTGAGGCCGCGATTGGCTGGATGGTTGCGTCGGGAGGGGGAGGAGTGAGCCAGTGAAGCACCAGGGCGGTCAGGAGGCTTGCGATGGTGTTCACAGATATCGCGATGAGAGCGTTACGCATTTTGGAGCGTCCATTTTTTGAAGTGGACCTCTATTTAATGCGCATAAACAGTGTGTCACCACCACCCCAAAAAAATTTCGTCACGCCCCAAAATGGGAATTGTCATTCTGGCGCATCACTTTTTATCTCGTGCCAGAAGCACTCGACCCCTATTAGCTAGCGAGCCAGGACTCGACCACGTCGGCACCATACTCGTTCTTCCAGGCCTTGAGTGTGCGCTGATTACCACCTTTGGTTTCAACGATCTCACCGCTGTGTGGATTCTTGTAGGCCTTCACCGCACGTGCTTTCCGAAGAGCCGTCGGGGTAATCGAAGCGGAAGCCACCGCTTGCGGATCAAGGATCAGCACCACTTGGCGCAAGCCGTAGCCATACTCGTTTAGTAGGGAGCGAAGCTTCGTTTCGAATTCCATTTCCTGCTTCAGGGATGAGTCATTTTTCAGGGCTTCCAACGCGGCAAGTTGGGCAGTGAGTTGTTGTTCGAGCAGGCGAAATTCAGCGAGACGGGACATAGGATTCTCCAAAATGGGTTCGGCTATTTTAGCAATCACGAAAGAGAGCTTGCTAACTATCTTGATCCCACTTGCCTAAATCGGCTATCGCGAGGCTGAGCGATCGCCGTGGATAAAAAGGTGATGGCGCCTGAGTCGTCGCTCTGCATAGCCTCACCCATTAGGTATTCAATCAGTTTTTTGCTTCTCACCCATACGTACTACCGGCATGCAGCATTTGGTATGGATGGTTCAACGGGGCGAAGACGTCAGCGAGAAACTGGATTACACGCCGGGCGTGTTCACAGTTGAGAGGAAGCCAATTATCCTGACATGTGATGATTACGCATCGTGTACGTTTTCATGAGGCGGAACCCACCATTCACAATGGCGCCCCCGTGAACGGTAAGCTGGGTACTGTTCACTTAGCATTTCAGTAAAAATAGAAAAGCCCACCATGTGAGGCGGGCTATCAAGTGTCTCCGAGCGGAGGCCATGGCCAACAAAGTCTCAGAGCAACGGCCTGTGCCATCGACTATTGGCAATGACATAGGCAAAACCCTGCTAGCCGCGCATCACCTTGTTTCAGTCAATTTCGTAGCCGCCGTCTTGAAGCTCACGACTCAAGGCTTGGTTCCAACCGTCGTCGTTCATCGACGTCCACACTACGCCAGCAAAGTCGCTGGGAATCTCAACCTGGCCACGCTTCAGTGCACACACTCGTTCGCGCCCCAGGTAGCCGAGGAAATAGCCAAATTTCAACAGGACGTTTTTCTTCTCAAGTGCTTTGATGGCTATAGGTTTTTCAGCAATTCACAGGCATCTGCCCAGGAATACGCACCTTCCAAGGGGCTATGCTCGAAGACCATCAGGTAGCGGTAATCCCGACCTGCACACCTTTCCCAATACTTCCCAAGCTCGATTTTCGCACTGGAGTCCGAGTTATCCCGGTCACTGCCCTTTGTCTCCAACAGTATGATGAGACCTGAGCGCAATTTCAGGACGAAATCAGGGTAGTGGTTGATCGGACCGTTCAGGGCGAACCCACGACTGCTTGAGTTCCTATGCCACCACCGGACGTTTTCACAGTCCGACAGGAATTCGGACATGCGCTCTTCGAGACCATTGCCCTTCTCTTCACGAACGTACAAAGAATTCTCTGCCGCGAGAGGGGCTTTCTGCCTTGGAGCAATCTCCATTGGTAGTTGGTAGGAGGGTCGTGTGTCCACCTTGTTCAGGTCGATCCACTGCTTGAAGCGCCTGCGCGAGAAGCCCAGCATTTCGCTTCGAACGCGCTGCTTGATGCTCTCAACATAGGCATGTTGCTGTTCAAGCACCTCATCCAACTGACCAGCACTCAACCTTGCCAGAATCTTGCGGATGTATGCCTGCAAATCAGCCTCAGCCAAAGGCGGCATCTTGCCCAGCCAGTTACCCACCAATCCTGTAAGCTGACGCCGCTTACCCTCGGAATCCAAGCTGGACAGGTAGTCCTTCAGCTTGCGAATCTCGTTGTCCTTCAACTGAATTTTCGTAGGCTCGTAGTCACCCTGCGCGCTACCCACACGAAGCAGATCGAGCTTCACCAAATCGCCGCTCACAGGAGCAACGGTAAAGTCGTTCACGTCGCAATCTGCTAGACGAAACTCTTGGTCGAGCAACTGAGATTTGTCGAGAAGCACGCCGCCGTCTTCGTCAGCAAAAATCAACCCAGCGGGCGCTTTCCGGTAGAACTGGGGTAGTTTGAGTTCCTTGATCTCGTCAACGAATTCAGGTCGGAGGGAGAACAGTTCCATTGCACCTCTCACGTCATTGGGGATGTGCTTTCCGCCGTTGGTAGCCGCAGCAGCTACCAGCTCTGCATTGGCTTGGCGCGCAGCCTCCAATGTCGATTCAAGGAAGTCGTCGCTGGTCGTCTCACTACCACTACCCAGTTCACTGCCGCCGCTCGATGCCAACTCGAAAGGTTCTGGATCACCCGCAGAAGTATTCGTGACGAACAGCCCCGGTTGAGGTTTTGTTGGCTCAGGCGTGACTGCTTTTGTGGTCTGGCTATCAGACTTGGAATCGCTCGAAACGAGATCAGGAGTCCTGAAATCTGCACGGCTGAAACCAGCTCTGTTCAGACCGACAACGATCCTTTCCAACGTCTGACTGAAGACGCTGGAAGCCGTCAGCACATAGCTCATGTTCAGTGGTTCATGACCATGAGCGCGAACGTATGGCTGTCGCAAAATTCGACCAAGAATCTGCTCCACATCCACCGCAGATGACCTATCAGCCAAGGTCGCGAGGATGTAGGCAAACGGGCAGTCCCACCCTTCCTTCAAGGCGTTCACGGTAATGATGAATCGAACCGGGCAGGACGTAGACATGAGGTCCAAACCGCTCAGCTCATCTTTGTCCGCAGTCTTGATCTTGATCCAATCTTCGGCAATCCCATGCTCTAGCAGCTCAGCCTTCACCAGCTCGAAGGTTTTTGCATCTGCCTTGGTTTTGCTTTCAGCCTGCAGCAATACGATAGGTCGGATGTATGCACCACCAGTCTGCTCTTCTGCTTTCGCCTCAGACTCGAGACGCGCCCTCAAATCAATGGCATGAGCAATGACAGAAGTTCGGCTTGGGAGGTTTCTCACGATGACTGGAAGTTTGACCATGTGTTGGTCACGCATCACCAGAGCATCTACAAAGCTGATGATATTCGCCCCAGTTCGCGGTGTGGCGGTCAACTCAAACACAAAGCTTGGACTGAGGTTGCGAAGCATGTCTTGGGACAGGCTACTGGTCACGTTGTGGCTTTCATCAACGATGATGACTGGTTTCAAACCAGCCATCGAGGCGACCAGAGAGTAAGGGTCAACGCCCTCACCTACCGCCACAGCCGTGGACGCCAAGTCATCCAGCGCACTATTCTCTTGGTAAAGCTTGCGATCATCCTTGTTGCGCGCTTTCAAGCTGTCATAGGTCAGCACAGCAACGACAAGACCGTCTTCCACCTCATCCCGAGAAAGGAAACCAGACAGCAAATCGCGCTTATCCATGATGCTCACACGACCTTCGAACAAACGGTTCAAAGCCTGCCGGTAAGGATGTGTTGGATTACGCAGCGCCCTCAGAACCTGATCTAGAATGGACAGCGACGGAACAAGCCACAAGCACAAACGAGCATCGCCTTGACGCTTCTGCAGCGCACTGAAAATGCTCGAAACGGCATGGAGTCCGATGAAGGTTTTACCACCGGCAGTCGGCACCTTCGCACACACTTGTGGAGCGCCATGCGGAGCTGGCTGATAACCGGGCATCTTTGTCGCGCCCAGTGCATCCCAGTGAGCGCGATAAGCTAACTGAGGGTCATCACAAGCGGTCCAGCGACGAAGGAACAGCTCAAGATCCTCAATGACCTGACTCTGATAGGTGTTCAATTGCATTTTCTAGATCCTCAGAGTCGAGCAATGTCGCGTGGGATTTTCTTGAAGCCAATGCCGTGCCGACGCATGAAGTCCTCACCAAGAGCCAACTGGTCAGCGTAAACCAGTACAGGTCCAGCGACCTTCACCAGTTCAGCCAGAAGCTCAAGGTCGAGCGTGGTTACGGAATGTTCTTCATAGGCGAAGAAGACTCGCAGACCATTTGCTTCGCCAAGCCAGTAACGGTGCTGGCTTTCAGCAGATGACGAACCAGTGCCTTCAACGATCCCTTCCTGCCATGCGACATAATTACGGATCGCGTCGATTCCGGCAGCAGGGTTCAGGTTGCCGTATTCCACAAACAGCGGCTCGCCCAATGCGTAATAGGTGAAACCACCACCCAGCCCCGCCACTGCCTTGCTCTCTTCGCCGTAGCCATTGGCAACCCGCTTGATGCGTTCGGCGGTGAGCGATTCGGCGTAATCCATCATCTCAATCAGGATGAAACGTCGAGTGCCTTCATCCTGGGCGTTCGCCTTCAAAACGGCGTGTCCGGTCGTACCAGACCCGGCATAGGAATCGAGGATGATGGAATCGCTATCAGCAGCGATGTCCAAAATTCGACCAATTAGGCTACTAGGCTTTGGCGTATCGAAAGACGAAGAGCCGGAGAAAATAGCCCGCATTTCGTTCTTGGAGCTACGATTGCTGCCCACGTCCTTTTTCCACAACGTGCGGGGCACCAAGTCACCCACCTCGTTGAGATACCGCTTGATGCTGGGACGGGCATCGCCGGTTGGACCCCACCAGACACGACCCTCTGCGTCGAGAGCACGCAGCTTTTCCTCAGAGACACGCCAGAAGCGCCCCGGAGGCGGAGAGAAATCACGTCCAGTTGGACCTGTGATGGTGAACAGTCCCTTGGAATAGGGCTTGTTGGCAAAAGGATCACCCGCAATCCAAGGACCGTTGGGGTCGTCATCTGGATTGTCATAAATGGAATCCGATTCAGCAGTACGAGCCAGCCGAGCAGGAACCCAATTGGGACGTTTCGAGTAGACCAGAATGTAGTCATGGTCTGTAGAGAATTGGCTTGCAGAATTCCGAGGCGAATCCGCTTTTTCCCAAATCACGCAGGTCACGAAATTTCCAACGCCGAATATCTCATCCAGAACCGGACGAAGAATACCAACCGCGTTGTCATCAATCGAAACCCAAATAGACCCGTCGTCGGAAAGCAGTCGATGCAGAAGCTTTAGACGTGGATACATCATGCAGAGCCATTTGTCTTGCCGGCTCATATCCTCGTTTTCTTTACCGACTACTTTTCCAAGCCATTTCATAATTCGTGGGTCATTAACGTTGTCGTTGTAGACCCAGTTTTCATTGCCGGTGTTATAGGGCGGATCGATGTAAACACATTTCACTTTCCCCTCATATTCAGGCAGCAGGCTTTTGAGAGCTTCCAGATTATCGCCGTGGATAATCTTGTTATCGAAACTGTTCTTCGGCAGGCTCTGTTGAGCAGAAAAGGTGAATTGCTCGCGCAGAACGCGATAGGTTACATCCCGATGATGGTTTCGGACTTGATCCTTCCCCACCCAGTGCAATGTAGGCATGGTGCTAGCCTTGTCCTCGAAAAATGAAGCAAAAACCTGCCTCCCAAGGCAGCCGGTGATTTGACACCATGATCCCCGCCAAGGCAAGCGGGGACTGGCTTCATAGGCATCGCCAACAAGCCTCACATGGTACGCGACGCGCTTGGAACCGTAGGGTTCACGCCTTAAGATGGCCATATGACATACCCAACGATTTAGGGCATTTTTATGCATCCACTGGCAGAAGAAGCAGAAGCTCTACAGCACATGCTGGTCTCGCAGGCTACGGGCGGTAGTGAAGACGACACGGCGTACCTGATGCTAAGACGCACCATCCTCGACGATCCCACCCTTGCCACGATGGTCCCACGGTGCGTGAACACATGCCGCAGCCTCAGTCAGTTCTGGCAGTTCATCAAGAACAAGTACGCCACCTATGCCGAACGCCGGACTTACCTATGGGACGAATTCCGTCCACTGCTGGACTATGTAGAGAAAGGTGGTTCATCACCAGCGGATCAGGTAGTGACTGGTGCAATCGAGCGGTTTGATTCCGAGCATGTGAGAATTGCTTGGACGAAATCCTTGGAGCGACGCACCACGGACCCAGAAGGCGCAATCACTATGGCGCGTACCCTTCTGGAATCCGTCTGCAAGCACATCCTAGAAGAAGCTGGGGTTGAGTACGACGATAGCCCAGACCTCAACAAGCTTTACCGCCAGACGGCTGAATTGCTCAACCTTGCACCCTCTCAACACACAGAGAAGGTTTTCAAGCAGATCCTTGGCGGCTGCACGTCAGTGGTTGAAGGACTGGGGGCATTGAGGAACCGTCTAAGCGATTCCCACGGCACAGGCAGGGCAGGTGTAAAACCTGCTCCACGGCATGCAGAACTGGCTGTGAATCTGGCTGGCTCGCTTGCTCTTTACCTGCTCGGCACTTGGGAAGCGAAATCGACCAAACCTGTCTGATCCCAGAACTGATGAGCCGTTCTGACTTTTTAGCAGAAGGTAAACGGCGCACGTACAAAAGAAAAAACGGCATAAAAAATGACTGCGAGGATACCAATCAAAGCTAGGATTAATAGAGCAGTGAATTTGACATTGATTTTTTTGAAGAATGGATTTTCTTTGTCGAGCCAATTGGCAGCAGCTACCGTTGAAAGAGCCTTTCCTTGAAGCATCAAAAAAACATGATTCATGCCGACAATTGACAACAAAAGAAATGCGAAAGACATCGTGGAGTTACAGGAAAAGTTTTTCTCTTCCAGCAGCTTAACAACCAAAAAAGCCGAAGCAAACAGTGCAACATCAAAGAAGAATTTGATATTCGTTGTCAACATGCTTTGAAACAGGCGCACGCAGGACAAAGACCTACTAAAAAGAAGACTGAACGCATAGATTATTAAGGACCATGAAATTACGGCACCACCAACAAAAACGTTGTCGATAGAAGCGTTATCGTTGAGAAAACTCAGCGTCATACCCAAGCCAAGCCATTCAAAAATCACAGCAACTATTAGGGCAGTAACGAAATTCTGGACTGGCAAATGCCCAAAATAATACTCAACTTTATTTTCAGGGATTTTTGACGCGTTAGGGGTTAAGTCTACAGCGGTTTCCTTTGCTTGCTTTGGATTACCCAAAATCTCAGGCACGACTGGGGTTTCAACTGCTGGCTTCACAAGCCCCACCGACGATTTTGAATTCGTCAAAGACCTATACGCCACGAATGCTCCAGCAGCAGCACCCACAAAAAATTTCCAATTCGATCCTTTCTTCTGCACCTTGAAGTCCTTTCGCTCGTAGCCGATATACATGATGGCATTCTACCTACTAGGAGTCTTCAGGCGTAGAATCTGAGCGCTGGAGCGTGGCATTTGGTAATGGGCGAGCTGAGCAGCACACGCTGGAACGTCTCACTAACTACATGCGGCCAGCCCAGCATTTTCTTCGCCCGGGATGGATCGTGTCCCGCTCATGTAAACCTCTTTTTTTCACTGTAAACCACAGTGGTTTACAGTGAAAAAAGAGGTTTACAACGCTCTGATCAGCTTGAGCCTTTCGGACCTATCGACCCCATTTAGCCCGTGAGGGGTCACAGACCGTCCATATACAGATGAGCCTGACATCGTCAACACGACTCAGCGGATCGACTGTTCATTCGTTTTTGTGATGATCTCGTCCAGCAGATCTACTTCGGTGAGATACCAAAGCCACCTTTGACCTGTTTCGTTCAGGGCCTCGAATTGATGGTCGCTCAGCTTCAGTAGCAGCAGAGTGATGACGGGCCTGAAGGCAGCGGGATGGATCTGCAACATCGAAAATTTAACATCCATCTCTCCAGAGAACCGCCGCCAAGACGCCTAAAACGCGTGTCGCAGCCAATTGCAACAAGTCGTTTGACACCATAACCCGTCAGAATCAATGCCGCAGCGTTATGCATCAACGAACGGCGCACCACCTCCCGCGGATAGATGCTGGCCCGGTCGATCGTCCCTCTGAACAGGATTTCGAACGCCAACGGCCGGTGTTTGCTATCCAGGAACAGGCAGCCAAATACTTCGCTGGGCTCATGACGCAGCATGGCTTTCAGGTACCTGCGCACCGCCGAAGGGCTCTCCAGGGCGCAGTCGCGCTCGATCGCTGTGGCAAGGTTGCGCCGGCCGATCTCCAGCAGTGCCTGCAGCTGCCCATACCGCACCGGCCCAAGCCCGAGCTCCCCCACGAATGCTTCCCTGTCAGCTTCGAGCAACTGGCGCAAGCCGCCGAACCTGGCGAGCAACCCTCGCGCCAGCTCCACCACGTTGCGGCCTCTCACGCCAGAGCCGAGAAACACAGCCAGCAATTCGGCATCCGAAAGGCTGCCCACCCCTCGCTGCATCAGCTTTTCCCTGGGCCGCTCCTCGGCTGGCCACTCCCTTATCTTCATTGCATCTCCTCTGCGCCCTGCTGCGACACGTTTAGGCCCTGTGTTAATCTATTTCGCCTCGTACATGCGACGTTCTGCCGCAGGCAATCCTGTTCGTCGCTGCCCGCTCTCTCTGGAAAAAGGCAAGCCTATGCAGCGGCTGTATCGCAAGCGCATCGTTCTCGGCGTGGGGGGCGGCATTGCCGCCTACAAGAGCGCCGAGCTGATTCGCCGACTCCTGGAGCACGGCGCGCAAGTGCGCGTCGTCATGACCCGTGGTGGTGCTGAATTCATCACCCCGCTGACCCTGCAGGCGCTGTCCGGCCACCCGGTACACATGGATCTGCTCGACCCTGCCGCCGAAGCGGCCATGGGCCATATCGAGCTGGCCAAATGGGCCGACCTCGTACTGATCGCCCCCGCCACCGCCGACCTCATGGCGCGCATGGCACAAGGCATGGCCGACGACTTGCTGACCACCCTGGTACTGGCCACCGACGCCACCGTGGCCGTGGCGCCGGCCATGAACCAGGCCATGTGGCGCGACCCGGCGACCCAGGCCAACCTGGAGCTGCTCAAGACCCGTGGCATCCAGGTGTTCGGCCCGGCCTCCGGCAGCCAGGCCTGCGGCGACGTAGGCCTGGGTCGCATGCTTGAAGCCACCGACCTGGCCTGGTGCGCCGCCGAGAGCTTCAAGCGCCAGGCGCTCACCGGCAAACACGTGCTGATCACCGCCGGGCCCACCCAGGAAAACATCGACCCGGTGCGTTACATCACCAATCATAGCTCCGGGAAGATGGGTTTCGCGCTGGCCGAGGCGGCCGCAGAAGCCGGTGCTCGGGTGACCCTCGTCACCGGCCCTGTGCATCTGCAGACCCCGGACCGGGTCAACCGGATCGACGTGGTCAGCGCGCGGGACATGCTTGCAGCCTGCGAGGCGGCCATGCCGTGCGACCTGTTCATCGCCTCGGCAGCGGTCGCGGACTACCGCCCGGAGGTCGTTGCCACACAAAAGCTCAAGAAAGATCCCACGACAGGCGACGGCATGCTGCTGCAGATGGTGCGCAATCCCGATATCCTTGCCACCATTGCTGGCCGCGACGACCGCCCGTTCAGTGTCGGCTTCGCTGCCGAGACCGAACATCTGCTCGATTACGCCACGCGCAAGCTCAAGGACAAGAACCTCGACCTGATCGTCGCCAATGATGTGGCCAACCCCAGCATCGGCTTCAACAGCGAGGAAAATGCCCTGACCGTGATCGACCGCCAGCAGCATCAAACCCTCTTCGCGCAGACCAGCAAAGGCAAGATTGCCCGGCAACTGGTCGCCTTCATCGCCGAACGGCTCAACCAGGTTCAATAAGTTACATGCACGCTCTTCAAGCCAAGATCCTCGACCCACGCCTGGGCAGTGAATTTCCGCTGCCGCAATATGCCACCCCTGGCTCCGCCGGCCTGGACCTGCGCGCCCTGCTCAAGGAAGACACCGTCCTGGAGCCGGGCCAGACCCTGCTGATTCCTACCGGCCTGTCGATCTATATCGGCGACCCGGGCCTGGCCGCGATGATCCTGCCCCGCTCGGGCCTGGGCCATAAGCATGGCATCGTGCTGGGTAACCTGGTCGGCCTGATCGACTCGGACTACCAGGGTGAGCTGATGGTGTCGTGCTGGAACCGTGGCAACACGCCTTTCACCATCGCCGTTGGCGAGCGCATCGCCCAGCTGGTGCTGGTACCGGTGGTACAAGCGCACTTTGAAGTCGTCGAGGCCTTCGACGAAAGCCAGCGCGGCACCGGCGGTTTCGGCCATTCCGGCAGCCACTGAGCCGACCGGCGACCGTTCAGGCCATGGATGGCGAACTCTCTGATGAAACCACCGTCCAAGCGTTCAGTTTGCGCCTGCCCAGACAGCCTTTGACTAATGGAGCTTCCAGAGATGAACGACATGGCCCAACGGGTCCCCGCACTGCCCGACAGTATTTTCCGCGCCTATGACATCCGTGGCGTGGTCGGCAAGACCCTGCACGCCGACACCGCTTACTGGATCGGCCGCGCCATTGGCGCGCAGACGCTCGCCCAAGGCGAGCCACAGATTTCCGTTGGCCGCGATGGCCGCCTGTCCGGCCCGCTGCTGGTCGAACAGCTGATCAAAGGCCTGGCCGATGCCGGTTGCCAGGTCAGCGATGTTGGCCTGGTGCCGACCCCGGCACTGTATTTTGCTGCCAACGTCCTGGCCGGCAAGTCCGGCGTGATGCTGACCGGCAGCCACAACCCTTCGGATTACAACGGTTTCAAGATCGTCATCGCCGGCGATACCTTGGCCAACGAACAGATCCAGGCCCTGCTGACTCGCCTGAAAACCAATGACCTGACCCGTGGCGAAGGCAGCGTGGAGAAGGTCGAGATCCTCGAGCGCTACTTCCAGCAGATCGTCGCTGACGTGAAGCTGGCGAAAAAGCTCAAGGTGGTGGTGGACTGCGGCAACGGCGCTGCCGGCGTCATCGCGCCGCAGCTGATCGAAGCGTTGGGCTGCGAAGTCATCCCGCTGTTCTGCGAGGTGGATGGCAACTTCCCCAACCACCACCCGGACCCGGGCAAGCCTGAAAACCTTGAAGACTTGATCGCCAAGGTCAAGCAAAGCGGTGCCGATATCGGCCTGGCCTTCGACGGCGACGGTGACCGCGTCGGTGTAGTGACCAACACCGGCAGCATCGTTTACCCCGACCGCCTGCTGATGCTGTTCGCTCAGGACGTGCTGGCGCGCAACCCGGGGGCCGAGATCATCTTCGACGTCAAATGCACCCGCCGCCTGACACCGCTGATCGAGCAACACGGCGGCCGCGCCTTGATGTGGAAGACTGGTCACTCTTTGATCAAGAAGAAGATGAAGCAGAGTGGTTCGTTGCTGGCCGGCGAGATGAGCGGGCACATCTTCATCAAGGAGCGCTGGTACGGTTTCGACGACGGCATCTACAGCGCCGCACGCCTGTTGGAGATCCTCAGCAAGGCCGAGCAGGACGCCGAAAGCCTGTTTGCCGCATTCCCGAACGATATTTCGACGCCGGAAATCAATATTGATGTGACCGACGAGGGTAAATTCAGCATCATTGATGCACTGCAACGCGACGCCGACTGGGGCCACGCCAGCCTGACCACCATCGACGGTGTGCGGGTCGACTATGCCCAAGGCTGGGGCCTGGTTCGCGCCTCCAACACCACACCGGTGCTGGTGCTGCGCTTCGAGGCCGAAACCGACGCCGAGTTGCAACGTATCAAGGATGTTTTCCGCGCCCAGTTGCTGCGGGTTGCCCCTGAGCTGCAACTGCCGTTCTGACCGACTATCTGTTCCTTACAGGAGCCCTGCATGACCCTCGATCGCGATGCCGCTTCCCATGTAGCCGAGGTTTTGTCCGAAGCGCTGCCTTACATCCGCCGTTTTGTCGGCAAGACCCTGGTGATCAAGTACGGCGGCAACGCGATGGAGAGCGAAGAGCTCAAGACCGGGTTCGCCCGTGACATCGTGCTGATGAAGGCCGTGGGCATCAACCCGGTGGTCGTGCACGGTGGCGGCCCTCAGATCGGCGACCTGCTCAAGCGCCTGTCGATCGAAAGCCACTTCATCGACGGCATGCGTGTCACCGACGCGGCAACCATGGATGTGGTTGAAATGGTGCTGGGGGGCCAGGTCAACAAGGACATCGTCAACCTGATCAACCGTCACGGTGGCAGCGCCATCGGCCTGACCGGCAAGGACGCGGAGCTGATCCGCGCCAAGAAGCTCACCGTGAGCCGCCAGACGCCGGAGATGACCCAGCCGGAAATCATCGACATCGGCCACGTCGGCGAAGTGGTCAGCGTCAACACCGACCTGCTGAACATGCTGGTCAAAGGCGACTTCATCCCGGTGATCGCGCCTATCGGCGTGGGCGCCAACGGTGAGTCGTACAACATCAACGCCGACCTGGTGGCAGGCAAGGTGGCCGAAGCACTGAAGGCCGAGAAGCTGATGCTGCTGACCAACATCGCCGGCCTGATGGACAAGCAAGGCCAGGTCCTGACCGGCCTGACCACCGAGCAGGTGAACGAACTGATCGCCGACGGCACCATCTACGGCGGCATGCTGCCAAAGATCAAGTGCGCGCTGGATGCGGTTCAGGGCGGCGTGACGACCTCGCACATCATCGACGGCCGCGTACCGAATGCGGTGCTGCTGGAGATCTTCACAGACAGTGGCGTGGGCACCCTGATCAGCAACCGCAAGCGTCACTGATCGCCGGAAGTGGCTCCAGATGCTCGCTGGCCCGATCGATCGCGCTCGGGCTATTGCGGCTCCGCTATGGGGGCTGCTGCGCAGCCCATCGCCGGCAAGCCGGCTCCCACCACGACCGCGTAGCTCTTCAGGCCTGCGCTTTACTGTGGGATCAACCGGCTTGCCCAACGTCCAAAATCCGGCGCAATCCATGTGTGCCGGCTTGCCGGCGATAGCGCCCGTATAGGCAACGCATAAAAAAGGCGACCCGCGAAGGTCGCCTTTTTCATTTCCGAGCCGCAGTCAGATCCCGTACTGCGCCCGATAGGCCTCGACCGCCGGCAGATGCTGCTTGAGCTGCGGATCATCGGCCAGAAACTCCAGCACCTGGGTCAGCGAAACGATGCTGACTACCGGGATACCGAAGTCACGCTCCACTTCCTGGATCGCCGACAATTCGCCATTGCCGCGCTCTTCGCGGTTGAGCGCGATCAGCACGCCAGCGGCCTTGGCCTGCTGGGCATTGATGATCTGCATGACCTCGCGGATGGCGGTACCGGCGGTGATCACGTCGTCGATGATCAGGACATCACCGGCCAATGGCGCGCCGACCAGGCTGCCGCCTTCGCCGTGATCCTTGGCTTCCTTGCGGTTGAAGCACCACGGTACGTCCAGTTGATGTTGCTCGGCCAGGGCCACGGCGGTGGCCGCAGCCAGCGGGATACCCTTGTAGGCCGGGCCGAACAGTACGTCGAACGGGATCTTGCTGTCGACGATGGCCGCCGCATAGCAACGCCCCAACTGAGCCAGGGCAGAACCTGTGTTGAACAGGCCGGCATTGAAGAAATACGGGCTGGTACGCCCCGATTTCAGAGTGAATTCACCGAAGCGCAGAACGCCGCGATCGATGGCAAAACGGATGAAGTCGCGCTGATACGGCTGCATGGAAAGTCCCGGACACCACGGATTTAGCTAAATGGGTTGAGCTCGGGTATCATACACGCACGAGATTTTTGGGGCCATTTATGCGGATCATCAGTGTGAACGTAAATGGCATTCAGGCTGCAGCCGAGCGTGGATTGCTCAGTTGGCTGCAAGCCCAGAATGCCGACGTCATCTGCCTTCAGGATACCCGCGCCTCGGCCTTTGAACTCGACGACCCAGCTTTCCAGCTCGATGGCTATTTCCTTTATGCCTGCGACGCGGAGGTACCCGCCCAAGGTGGCGTGGCACTTTACTCGCGCATGCAGCCCAAGGCAGTCATCACCGGCCTGGGCTTCGAGACAGCCGATCGCTACGGGCGTTATCTGCAAGCAGATTTCGACAAAGTCAGTATTGCCAGCCTGCTATTGCCTTCGGGCATGAACGGCGACGACGACTTGAACCAGAAGTTCAAGTTGATGGACGACTTCGCCAAGTACCTGGACAAGCAGCGGCGCAAGCGTCGTGAGTACATCTATTGCGGCTCGTTCTACGTGGCGCAGCAGAAGCTCGACATCAAGAACTGGCGTGACAGCCAGCAGTCGCCCGGCTTCCTGCCGCCTGAACGTGCCTGGATGGATGCGATCACGGGCGACATGGGCTATGTGGATGCCCTGCGCGAAGTCAGCCGTGAGGGTGACCAGTACAGCTGGTGGCCAGACAACGAGCAGGCCGAGATGCTCAACCTGGGCTACCGGTTCGACTATCAGATCCTCACCCCAGGCCTGCGGCGCTTCGTGCGCAATGCGCGCCTGCCGCGACAGCCGCGCTTCTCGCAGCACGCGCCGCTGATCGTCGACTATGACTGGACGTTGACCATCTGAGTACTGCTCAGGCAAAAAAAGCCGACATCAATGTCGGCTTTTTTGTACCTGCAGGCTCCATCAGTCGGCCAGAGCGACCTGCTGCAGTTCGAAGATCTCGTTCATGCCCTTTTGCGCCAGCGCCAACATGGCGTTGAAGTCTTCGGGCTGGAACGGCGCACCCTCTGCAGTACCCTGCACTTCGATGAAACCACCGGCACTGGTCATGACCACGTTCAGGTCGGTCTCGGCAGCGGAGTCTTCCAGATAGTCCAGGTCGAGTACGGCTTCACCCTGATACATGCCCACCGATACGGCGGCGATCATGTGCTTGAGCGGGTTGCCGGCCTTCAGGCCACCACGCTTCTTGATCACTGCCAGGGCATCGACCAAGGCGACCATGGCGCCGGTGATCGAGGCCGTGCGGGTGCCGCCATCGGCCTGGATCACATCGCAGTCGACGTACAAGGTGATGTCACCCAGCTTGCTCATGTCCAGCGCGGCGCGCAGCGAGCGGCCGATCAGGCGCTGGATTTCCAGGGTGCGACCACCCTGCTTGCCACGGCTGGCTTCGCGCTGGTTACGCTCACCGGTGGAGCGCGGCAGCATGCCGTACTCGGCGGTCAGCCAGCCTTGGCCCTGGCCTTTGAGGAAGCGCGGCACACCGTTTTCAACGCTGACCGTGCAGATGACCTTGGTGTCACCGAACTCGACCAGTACCGACCCTTCGGCGTGCTTGGTGTAGTTGCGGGTGATGCGGATCGAGCGGAGCTGATCGGCGGCGCGACCACTTGGACGTTTCATCTGGGATACCTGTACTGGGACTTTGAATCTGCCGGGCATTATAAAGCCCGTAGCCCGGTGAGGACATGCTTATCGTCGCGCCGCGCACAGCCTGTCGCCTTTTCCCACCGGCAGACGAGGGCTCTGTAACATGGGCGGATTGGGCGCCAAGGGCACACTGCGCTACAATCCTGCGCCTTGCAGCCGAAAGGCTTTCCCGTTCACATCATCTACGCGAGGTACTCACCATGGTGCACAGCATGACCGCTTTTGCTCGTGTCGAGCGCGCAGGCAGCCAAGGCACCCTGGTCTGGGAACTGCGCTCGGTCAACCACCGCTATCTTGAACCTCATCTGCGCCTGCCCGACGCCCTGCGCGACCTGGAAGGGGCGGTGCGTGAGGGGCTGCGCCAAGGCCTGTCGCGCGGCAAGGTTGAATGCACCTTGCGCCTGCACGAAGACAGCAACGGCAAACCCCTGAAGGTCGACCACGCGCGTGCCGCGCAACTGGTTGCCGCCGCCGAAGAAGTGGCCGGCCTGATCAAGCAGCCGGCGCCGCTCAACCCGCTGGAGGTATTGTCCTGGCCGGGCGTGCTGGTGGCCGACGCCAGCGACCCGCAGGCGCTCAATGCCGAAGCAGTGGCACTGTTCGACGAGGCCCTGGCCGAATTGAAAGCCGGGCGCCTGCGCGAAGGCCAAGAGCTGGCCCGCCTGATCAACGAGCGGCTGGACAGCATGGCGAGCGAGGTCACCACACTGCGTGCCCTGGTACCGCAGATGCTGGCCGCACAACGGCAGAAGATCATCGACCGCTTCGGCGACCTCAAGGCCGAGCTCGACCCGCAAAGGCTGGAGCAGGAGATGGTGCTGCTGGCACAAAAGAGCGACGTCGCAGAGGAGCTGGACCGCCTCAGCACCCATGTCAATGAAGTGCGTCGGGTGCTCAAGTCCGGAGGGGCCGCTGGCCGGCGCCTGGACTTCCTCATGCAGGAGCTCAACCGCGAGGCCAATACCCTGGGCTCCAAGGCCTTCGACCCGCGTAGCACGCAAGCGGCGGTCAACTTGAAGGTACTGATCGAACAAATGCGTGAACAAGTACAGAACATCGAGTAAGGCCACCCCTACCATGAACCACAGCAGCGGCACCCTCTATATCGTCTCGGCCCCGTCAGGTGCCGGCAAGACCAGCCTGGTCAACGCCCTGATCAAGGAAGACGAACGCATCAGCGTTTCCGTCTCGCACACCACACGCGGCAAGCGCCCGGGCGAGGAGCATGGCGTCAACTACCACTTCGTCAGTCATGACGAATTCAAGGCGCTGATCGACAAGAACGATTTCCTTGAACACGCCGAAGTGTTCGGCAACTTCTACGGCACCTCGCGTAGCACGCTGCAGCAAGTGCTGGACCGGGGCGATGACCTGATTCTGGAAATCGACTGGCAAGGTGCCCGCCAGGTGCGTGAGCTGATGCCTGAAGCCCGCTCGATCTTCATCCTGCCGCCGAACCTTGAGGCGCTGCGCCAGCGCCTGGACGGGCGCGGACAGGACAGCGATGAGATCATTGCCGGCCGCATGAAAGAGGCCGTCAGCGAGATGCAGCACTACGACGAGTACGAGTACGTCATCATCAACGATGACTTCGATGCCGCGCTGGAGGAATTGAAGGCGGTGTTCCGCTCCAACCGTCTGCTGCTGAACAAGCAGCAGGAGCGGCACGGGGCATTGCTCAAGCAGTTGATCGGCTGAAGAGAGCTGGGCCGCCTTGCGGCCCTTTCGCGCTGAGGTATGTCGCGAACGGGGCGCACAGCGCGCCCCAAAGCATCAGTCCTGCAGCTGCAGGGTCGCCTGCTGTCGCAGGGTAGCGCCCAGGAAGTAAGCCGGCGCACGCATCCGCGACAGCATCATCAGCACTATCCCCAGTGCCGAGATGATCGCCGCAATCACGAACACCAGCCCAACGCCAGCCACATGCGAGCCACTGCCAAAGTCCGGCGACGCGCTGTCGATGGCGGTGCGCACGAAGATCACCGAAAGGATCACCCCACCCAACAACGGGCACAGGCCGCGCATGCAGAAGTGGCGCAGGCTGTCGAACAGGCTGTGGCGGAAATACCACACGCAGGCGAACGCGGTCAGCGAATAGTAGAAGCAGATCATCATGCCCAGGGCGGTGATGGTGTCCGCCAGCACGTTTTCGCTCAGGGTACGCATGGTCACGTAGAACAGGCCTGCGGCGACGCCGGCACAGATGGTTGCGTAACGTGGCGTCTGCGAACGCGGGCAAACCTTGGCAAAACGCTCAGGCACCGCACCGTAGTAACCCATGGCGAGCAGCGTGCGCGCTGGCGAGACGAAGGTCGATTGCAGCGAAGCGGCGGTGCTCGCCAGCACGGCGATGGACATCAGGATCGCCAGCGGCCCCATGACGGGCCCGGCCAGGTGGGCAAAGACGTTCTCCTGGATACGCGGATTGTTCAAGCCCAGCCCATGCTCGCTGATCCCGGCGAATTGCAGGGTAGCGATGGCAGTGAGCAGATACAGACCCAGAATCAGCAGCACGGTCCAGGTCGCCGCCTTGCCCGGTACCTCGTCGCTGCCGATCGATTCTTCACTGACGGTCAGGCACACGTCCCACCCCCAGAAGATGAAGATCGACAAGGACAGGCCGGCGGCAAAGGCCGAGAACGACTCCACACCGAAGGGGTTGAACCAGGCCAGGTCGAACTCCAGCGGGGCAGGCGCGGTGGTCTCACCGAACGCGGCGAAGGCGAAGCCGATCAGCACCAGCAGCTGCAAGGCCACCAACCCATATTGCACGGTCATGGTGGTGGCCATGCCGCGACAACAGATCCACACGGCCATGGCGATGAACACGCAACAGGTGGTGATGTTGATCAGCAGGTTATCCGCCAAGGCAGCCAACCCCTGGTGACCGGTGATCTGCCCCAGGAACAGGTAGAAGAAATCAACGGCCACGCCGGCCAGGTTGGACAACACAATGGTGGTGGCAACGACCAGCCCCCAGCCACCGATCCAGCCGATCATCGGGCCGAAGGCACGGGCCGACCAGGTAAAGGAAGTACCGCTGTCCGGCTCCGCCGCGTTCAGCTCACGGTAGCCCAGGGCAACCAGCAGCATAGGCAGGAAGCCAACGATGAAGACGGCCGGAAGGTGCTGGCCGACCTCCCGCACGGTGGGGCCAAGGGCCCCAGTCAGGGTGTAGACCGGGGCGATTGTGGAGATGCCCAGCACCACGCTGGCCAACAGGCCAAGACGCCCTTTTGCCAGGCCTTTGCTGCGCTGAGTGCTGCCTGAATCGGCCACATCGGGTGGGCGGCCAGCTTCTGTGTAATTGCTCATGAGTATTTGCCGTAACTATTGGAATTGTTGTCACAGGCCCTGCGAACAAGGCGCTTTCACTCATTGAAAGCTTGCGTATCGGTATCAGTCATCCAAGACCTTCGGGTAACGACCCTACCGTGCAGCATGGGCAATGCAGGCCTCGCGAAACGCCTGGAACAGGCGCTTGGAGACCGGGTTTTCGGCAAAACGCCACTCCGGGTGCCACTGCACGCCGAGCACAAAGCCAGGCGCATCAGGCATCGACACCGCTTCGATCAGGCCATCCGGGGCCCGCGCCTCGACACGCAGGCCCGGGGCCAAGCGGTCGATACCCTGGCTGTGCAGCGAGTTGACCTCGAACTGCGCAGCCAGGCCCAGGCGCTCGAACGCCCCGCCAGGCACAATGCCGACAGGATGACGAGGGCCGTATTGCACCTCCAGGGGTGCGTCCTCAGGTTCACGGTGGTCCAGGTAACCCGGCAGCTCGTGCACGCGCTGGTACAAGCTGCCGCCGAGGGCCACGTTCAATTCCTGGAAACCACGACAGATACAGAACACCGGCACGCCGGCGGCGATGGCCGCCTGCAGCAGCGGCAAGGTCAGGCGGTCACGTGCAAGATCGTGCCGGGTACCTTCCGCGCTGGGGGCGCCATTGTAATGATGCGGCTCGACATTTGAAGGCGAGCCGGTAAAAAGAATGCCATCGAGCCGTGCCAGCAAAGCCTGCGTGTCGCTGCCGCCGTCGCGGGCCGGCAGGATCAGCGGGAGCCCGGCAAAGCCGGCCGCCTCGACATATTTGTCACCCACCGTGTGCGACGAGTTTTTCCCTACCTGCTGACGGCAGGCGCTGACACCGATCAAGGGGACCGCAAATGCGCTCATGGGCTTACACCGTGTGCAGGTACCAGTTGTACTCGAGGTCGGAGATCGATACTTCGAACTCGGCCAGCTCACTTTCCTTGCAGGCCACGAAGATATCGATGTAGTCCGGGCTTATGTATTGGTTGAGGACTTCGCTGTCATCCAGCGCGCGCAGCGCATCGCGCAGGTTGTTCGGCAGGCTTTGCTCCAGCTGCTCGTACGAATTGCCCTCGATCGGCGCGCCAGGTTCGACCTTGCTGGTCAAGCCGTGGTGGATACCGGCGAGGACCGCGGCGAGCATCAGGTAAGGGTTGGCATCGGCGCCCGCCACGCGGTGTTCGATGCGTACGTTTTCGCTGCTGTCAGTCGGTACGCGGACAGCCACGGTACGGTTGTCCAGGCCCCAGCTCGGCGCGTTCGGCACGTAGAACTGCGCGCCGAACCGGCGGTAGGAATTGACGTTCGGGCACAGGAACGCCATCGACGCCGGCATGGTCTCCAGCACGCCACCAATGGCATGGCGCAGCGCGTCGCTCTGCAGCGGGTCTTCATGGGCAAAGATGTTCTTGCCGGTCTTCTTGTCGAGCAGCGAAATGTGCACGTGCAGGCCGTTGCCCGCCTGGCCCGGGTACGGCTTGGCCATGAACGTGGTGTCCATTTCATGGTCGTAGGCGACGTTCTTGACCAGGCGCTTGAGCAGGATCGCGTAGTCGCACGCCTTCAGCGGGTCGGCAACGTGGTGCAGGTTGACTTCGAACTGCGCGGGGGCGCTTTCCTTGACGATGGCATCGGCCGGCAGGCCCTGCTCCTTGGCGGCTTCCAGCATGTCCTGCAGGCAGTCGACATATTCGTCGAGGTCGTCGATGAGGTAGACCTGGGTCGACTGCGGACGCTTGCCTGAAGTGGGTGAGCGCGGTGGCTGCGGGCGACCGTTGAGGTTGTCCTGGTCGATCAGGTAGAACTCCAGCTCGAACGCGGCGCAGATGTCCAGGCCCAGGTCATCGAACTTGCTCACCACCTGGCGCAACACTTCGCGTGGGTCAGCGAAGAACGGTTCGCCTTCCAACTCGTGCATGGTCATCAGCAACTGGGCGGTCGGGCGCTTTTGCCAGGGCTCGTTGCACAGCGTCCCGGGGATCGGGTAGCAGATCCGGTCGGCATCGCCGATGTCCAACCCAAGCCCTGTGCTTTCAACGGTCGAGCCATTTATATCGAGGGCGAACAGCGATGCCGGCAGGTTGATCCCCTTTTCGTACACCTTGTGCAGGCTGGCCCGCTCGATGCGCTTGCCACGTACCACGCCATTCATGTCGGAGATCAGCAGATCGACGTACTGGGTTTCCGGATGGGCCTGGAGGAAGTCTTTCATCTCGCTGGAAGAACTGGCGCACGGGGTGACCGACGTCATGGTGTACATCCTTTGAAGGGCTGCGGCGATAGGGGGATACGGCTGGCGCCTCACGGGCGACGATGGTTGCAGCTGTTGTTTTTTTAACTTTCCCATCGTGGGGATTGGTTACCCGACCGAGCGCATTGATTCCCGGGGGCAGTTCCACTATAAAATGGCCTCAATGCAACAGACATTGGCATTTCGGCAAGTAGAGCGTGCACCAATGCAATATCAGATCACCCACGCCGACCTCTCCCTGGTCCTGGCCCTGGAGCGCGGGCGCTCACTGGCCAAGGCCGCCGAACTGCTCAAGGTCGATGTATCGACCGTGTTCCGTTCGATTCGCCGGCTCGAGTCGGCACTGGGCACCGCACTGTTCGTCAAGAGCCGCAAGGGATACCTGCCGACCGACACGGCCCAGGCCCTGGCCGAGCAGGCCGAACGCGCCGAGCAGGCACTGGATGCCGCGCGCATCGCCATGACCAGTGGCGAGCAGGTGGTCAGCGGTACCGTGCGCCTGACGTGCACCGAGGCGGTCATGCACAGCTTGCTGCTGCCGGCCCTGGCCGAGTTCATGCCCAATTACCCGGCACTGTCGCTGGAGATGGGCACGTCCAATACCTTCGCCAACCTCAGCAGGCGCGATGCCGACATTGCCCTGCGCCTGACCAATACGCCGCCTGAGCACCTGGTCGGCCGTTGCCTGGGTTCGACGTCCTATGTGATCTGTGGCCAGGCGCAATGGCGCGAACGCCTGAGCGAGTCTCACCACAACGTGCCATGGATTGCCCCGGACGACTCCATGCAGGACCACCCCACCGTGGTCTGGCGCAACCAGCAGTACCCCGGGCTGAGCCCGCGCTACCAGTGCAGCAGCATGTCGACCATTGCACAGCTGGTGAGCACGGGGCTGGGCGTTGCGGCGCTGCCCGACTACATGGTCCACGCGCTGCCTGGCGTCGAGGCGCTGAGCGGACCGCTGGCCGGTTGCGACACCCAACTGTGGTTGCTGACCCGGCCCGATTGCCGGGCTTTGCGCTCGGTGCAGACATTGTTCGAAGAGCTGACCCCGAGGTTGCGCGGCGCGATGTTGTGAGATACAAGATGAGTGTGTCTGTTACGGCCCTTTCGCGGTGGTTCGGCGCCTCGGCAAGGCCGCGTGCGCAGGGTGAAGGATGCAGGCCTGATTGGGTATCCGGCAAAACAGCGCTTCCCTATTGGCTGGTGATTTTTTAAACTATCGAGTCCGCCTGCCCATATTGGGCTGCACGCCCATCGCATTTGCTACTGAGGAAGACCATGGCCCGCGTAACTGTTGAAGACTGCCTGGAACACGTGGATAACCGTTTTGAGCTGGTCATGCTCTCGACCAAGCGCGCCCGTCAGCTGGCTACCGGCGGCAAAGAGCCGCGCGTAGCGTGGGAAAACGACAAGCCAACCGTCGTTGCCCTGCGTGAAATCGCAGAAGGCATCGTCACCAACGAATTCATTGCTGCTGAAGAGATCGTTACCGAGGATCCGGTCTTCGCCGCCTTCGAGGACGAGTCCAACGAGGCTGTCTGATCCATGCCTGGTCGACGTCGCGCGGCACAAGGCCCTCTTCCTCGGCAAGAGGTGAAATCATGCCGGGCATAGAAGCCTTAGCCGAACGGCTGTCGACCTACCTGGGGCCCGAACAGGTCAACCTGGTTCGGCGCGCCTATTTCTACGCCGAACAGGCACACGATGGGCAACGCCGCCGCAGCGGCGAGCCCTACGTGACCCATCCGCTGGCGGTAGCCAGCATCCTCGCCGACATGCATATGGACCATCAGAGCCTGATGGCGGCCATGTTGCACGACGTGATCGAAGACACCGGCATCGCCAAGGAAGCGCTCAGCCAGCAGTTTGGCGAAACGGTTGCCGAGCTGGTCGATGGGGTCAGCAAACTGACCCAGATGAACTTCGAGACCAAGGCCGAAGCGCAGGCTGAAAACTTCCAGAAGATGGCCATGGCCATGGCCCGCGATATCCGCGTGATCCTGGTCAAGCTCGCCGACCGCCTGCACAACATGCGCACCCTGGAAGTGCTGTCTGGCGAAAAACGCCGACGCATCGCCAAGGAAACCCTGGAAATCTACGCCCCCATCGCCAACCGGCTGGGCATGCACACCGTGCGCGTAGAGTTCGAAGACCTTGGCTTCAAGGCCATGCACCCCATGCGGTCGTCACTGATCCATCGGGCGGTCAAGAGCGCACGCGGCAACCGCAAAGAGATCGTCGCCAAGATCGAGCACTCGCTGGCCAACTGCCTGGCTGCCGACGGTATTCAAGGCGAGGTCAGCGGCCGGCAGAAACACCTCTATGGCATCTACAAGAAGATGCGCGGCAAGCGCCGCGCCTTCACTGAGATCATGGACGTGTACGCCTTCCGCATCATCGTCGACAAGGTCGACACCTGCTACCGCGTGCTCGGTGCCGTGCACAACCTGTACAAGCCGCTGCCCGGGCGCTTCAAGGACTACATCGCGATCCCCAAGGCCAACGGCTATCAGTCGTTGCACACCACGCTGTTCGGCATGCACGGCGTGCCCATCGAAATCCAGATCCGTACCCGCGAAATGGAAGAGATGGCCAACAACGGCATCGCCGCGCACTGGCTGTACAAGTCCAACGACGAGCAGCCCAAAGGCAACCATGCGCGCGCCCGCCAGTGGGTCAAGGGCATCCTCGAGCTGCAGCAGCGTGCCGGCAACTCGCTGGAATTCATCGAGAGCGTGAAGATCGACCTGTTCCCTGACGAGGTCTATGTCTTCACGCCCAAAGGCAGGATCATGGAGCTGCCCAAAGGCTCCACCGCCGTGGATTTCGCCTATGCGGTGCATACCGATGTGGGCAACAGCTGCATCGCCTGCCGCATCAACCGGCGCCTGGCACCCCTGTCCGAGCCGCTGCAGAGCGGTTCGACGGTTGAGATCGTCAGCGCCCCGGGCGCGCGGCCCAACCCGGCCTGGCTCAATTTCGTGGTCACCGGCAAGGCCCGTACGCACATCCGCCACGCACTCAAGCAGCAGCGACGTTCCGAGTCGATCAACCTGGGCGAGCGCCTGCTGAACAAGGTGCTGACCGGTTTCGACAGCAGCCTCGAGCAAATCCCTCAGGAGCGTATCAACGCGATTCTCGCCGAGTACCGCCTGGAACTGATCGAGGACCTGCTCGAAGACATCGGCCTGGGCAACCGCATGGCCTATGTGGTGGCCCGCCGCCTGCTGTCAGCCGAAGGCGAGCAGCTGCCGGCGCCGGAAGGCCCGTTGGCGATCCGCGGCACCGAAGGCCTGGTATTGAGCTACGCCAAGTGCTGTACGCCCATCCCGGGCGACCCGATCGTCGGCCACCTGTCGGCAGGCAAGGGCATGGTCGTGCACCTGGAGAACTGCCGCAACATCAGTGAAATCCGGCATAACCCGGAGAAGTGCGTACAGCTTTCCTGGGCCAAGGACATCACCGGCGAATTCAATGTCGAGTTGCGTGTCGAGCTGGAGCACCAGCGCGGCCTGATCGCCCTGCTGGCCAGCAGCGTCAATGCCGCCGACGGCAACATCGAGAAGATCAGCATGGACGAACGCGACGGCCGCATCAGCGTTGTCCAACTGGTGGTCAGCGTGCACGACCGCGTGCACCTGGCTCGTGTGATCAAGAAGCTGCGTACGCTGACCGGCGTGGTCCGCATCACCCGCATGCGTGCGTAGTCCGCCAACCGCAAGGAGTCATCATGAGCAAGACCGTCATCAACAGCGACAAGGCCCCTGCCGCCATCGGTACCTACTCGCAAGCGATCAAAGCCGGCAACACCGTTTACATGTCGGGCCAGATCCCGCTGGACCCGAACACCATGGAACTGGTTGAGGGCTTCGAAGCCCAGACCGTACAGGTCTTCGAGAACCTCAAGGCCGTTGCTGAAGCTGCCGGCGGTTCGTTCAAGGACATCGTCAAGCTGAACATCTTCCTCACCGACCTGAGCCACTTCGCCAAGGTCAACGAAGTCATGGGCCGCTATTTCGAGCAGCCATACCCAGCCCGTGCTGCCATTGGTGTTGCCGCGCTGCCAAAAGGCGCCCAGGTAGAAATGGACGCCATCCTGGTCATCGATTGATGCCGCAGGTGACGGGCACCCTGCCCGTCACCTTTCAGTTCAAGGTCAACCTACCATGCGTCAAGCACTGCCCTTCGCGCTGGCAGCCCTGCTTCTGAGCGGCTGCGCCAGCCACAAACCCGAAGACTTCAACGGCACCTGGATCAACCAGGACGCCATCGACGCCGCCGTCAAAGGTGGCAGCCTGCGTCAGGCCCTCGATGAGCACGGCCCCATCTTCGAGTGGAAACTCGATGTGGCCAGCCAGCGGGCCAGCTACAGCAATGGTTTCGAGGCCGCTGACGGCCAATTGAGTGCCACTGACAAGCAGTGGCAGGCCAGCTTCCCGGGCGGCCAGACCGAACAGCTGGCGCTCGATGGCGACGAGCTGAAGGCCACAGACACAACCGGCGCCGAACGCAGCTTCGTCCGCGCCAAACAACCCGGCAATGTGAGCCTGGGTAGCAGCTTCGAAAAAGCACTGTACCAGGCGTACCTGGGTGGGGACTGGAAGATCGTCGAAGGCCAGGGCAAAGGTAGCGTCGTCCACTTCGCCGACAACGGCGGCGTAACCGGCCTGCCCGGCCCGGACCGCTACGCTCTGTGCCTGGCCGGCGATTGCGCCAGCATGGGTGGCAGCAACGACAGCCTGTGGCTGGAGCGCAACCAGCGTGGCGCGCCATTCATCTTCAAGCGCGATGGCGACAAGCTGGAGATCTTCCAGGCGCTCAACCGTGCACAGCCTGATGAAATCCCGCAACTGGCCGCCGGTAATCGCCAGTGGGTGCTGGAGAAGGACTGACTCAAGCCCCGCCTGGCTTCACTGGCCTGATCGCCGGCAAGTCGGGCCCCACAGTTACGGTGCAGGCCTGCGACCTGACACTGCCCAGCGTGGGGCCGGCTTGCCGGCGATAGGGCCAGCAGGCCTCAGCCTTGGCCTTTCAGGATCGCCGCGTACCCTTCCTTGTAACTCGGATACTGCGGTACCCACCCCAATGCCCGCACCCGGGCATTGCTGCAGCGCTTGCTGCCAGTGCGGCGCACCCGCTGCTCATCAGACCATTCGGTAACGCCCATGTACGCTCGCAACCAGCCAACCACATCGGCCAGTGGCGCAGGGTCGTCATCAACGCCGATATAGCAATCATCCAACGCCACACCCTCGGCATCGGCCTGCAGCAGGAACGCCAGCAGGCTCCCGGCATCCTCGGCATGAATACGGTTGCCAAACAGCGGCGGCTCGGTGGCCACCCGATAGCCCTGACGCACCTGGCTCAGGAGCCACTCACGCCCGGGGCCATAGATCCCGGTCAGGCGCACGATGCTTGCCGGCAGGCCGCTGCTCAGCGCCAGCCGCTCCGCCTCCAGCATCACGCGCCCCGAATAGCCTTGCGGTTCGGTAGGTGCGGTCTCATCGATCCACTCCCCATCCTTTTGTGCAAACACGCTGCTGCTGGAGACGAACAGCAGGCGGCGCGGACGTTGCCCACGCTCGGCCAACCACCCCAGCACGTGACGCAAGCCTTCGACGTAGGCGCTTTGGTAACCCGCTTCATCGTGCTGGCTGGCGGCTACGCAGTACACCAGATAATCCGGGGAACGCTGCGGCCAAGCCTGGGGCATGCCCGGATCGGACAGGTCGGCAGCGATCGGTACAACACCCTGTGGCAGGTGTTCGACCGAGCGACGCAGGCCGCTTACCTGCCAGCCACGGGCGAGCAATTGGCGAGCCAGCCGGCCGCCTACGTCACCACAACCCACGATCAATACGGAACGGTCTGACATCACTTAACTCCTAGACCAAAGAATCAGGCTAGCCGGATTACACGATGGGCGGCTAGACCATGGGCGAAAAAAGCTACAATATTACTTTTGTTAACAAGAATTACTTGCAATAATAGCGCCCCTATCTGTTCTCGGCCTGTATCGAGGCCTTGGAGAACGCACACTTCTTCTTCATCAGGTCCGGCCAGCATGACACGTACTCAACCTTCCGCTTCGCCAACCCCGTCGCGCGCCTGGCGCGCCATCGCTGCGCTGATGTTCAGCCTGGTCCTGGCCCCAGTGGCTATGGCCGATGAGCCCAATACCAACGTCAGCACCCCTGCAGCGGCAAGCGCGCCAGCCACCCCTGCCAGCGAAGGCCAGGCCCCTGCTGGCGACGCTCAGGTCGCTACACCGGTCGATGCGCCGGCAGCGGCAGCCCCGAGCACCGAAGCGGTGGTTGAGGACACTTCGCTGGGCATGGCCCATGACCTGTCGCCGTGGGGCATGTACAAGAACGCCGACGTGGTGGTGAAAGCGGTCATGATCGGCCTGGCCATCGCCTCGATCATCACCTGGACCATCTGGATCGCCAAGGGCTTCGAGTTGATGGGCGCCAAGCGTCGTCTGCGCGGCGAAATCGCCCAGCTGAAGAAGTCTGCCAGCCTCAAGGAAGCCAGCGACGTCTCCAACAAGGAAGGTACTCTGGCCCACACGCTGGTCCACGATGCCCTGGAAGAAATGCGCCTGTCGGCCAACGCCCGCGAAAAAGAGGGCATCAAGGAACGCGTCAGCTTCCGCCTGGAGCGCCTGGTGCATGCCAGCGGCCGCAACATGAGCAGCGGCACCGGCGTGCTCGCCACCATCGGTTCCACTGCGCCTTTCGTCGGCCTGTTCGGTACCGTGTGGGGCATCATGAACAGCTTCATCGGCATTGCCAAAACCCAGACCACCAACCTGGCCGTCGTTGCCCCCGGTATCGCCGAAGCCCTGCTGGCCACCGCCCTGGGCCTGGTCGCCGCGATTCCGGCCGTAGTCATCTACAACGTCTTCGCCCGCTCCATCGCCGGCTACAAAGCCCAGGTTTCCGATGCTTCGGCGCAGGTCCTGCTGCTGGTCAGCCGTGACCTGGACCACCAGGGTGGCGAGCGCGTCGCCCCGCACATGGTGAAAGTGGGGTAAGCCATGGGCCTGCATCTCAACGAAGGTGGCGACGACCTCGCCGAAAACCACGAAATCAACGTCACGCCGTTCATCGACGTGATGCTGGTACTGCTGATCATCTTCATGGTGGCCGCGCCGCTGGCCACGGTCGACATCAAGGTCGACCTGCCGGCCTCGACCGCCAAGCCGGCACCGAGGCCGGAGAAACCCGTGTTCGTCAGCGTCAAGGCCGACCAGAAGCTGTATGTCGGTGACGATCAGGTGCCTGCACCCAACCAGCTTGGCCCGATGCTCGACGCCAAGACCAAGGGCGACAAGGAAACCACCATCTTCTTCCAGGCCGACAAAGGTGTGGATTACGGTGACCTGATGGAAGTGATGAACAACATGCGCGCGGCCGGCTACCTCAAAGTCGGTCTGGTAGGTCTCGAGACGGCAGCCAAGAAATGACGAAGACGCGGCACAATCTGGCGCGTTACAGCGGCAGCCTGGTACTTGTGCTGGGTGTCCATGCCGTCGCTGTGCTGCTCACGCTCAACTGGTCGGTGCCCCAGGCCGTCGAGCTGCCCCCGGCAGCCATGATGGTCGAGCTGGCACCGCTGCCCGAGCCGGCACCGCCACCACCACCGAAGGCCGCTCCACAGCCGCCGGCACCGGTCGAAGAACCGCCGTTGCCCAAGGTGGCTGAAGCGCCCAAACCAAAGATCGCCATCGCCAAGCCGCCCAAGCCCAAACCCAAGCCTCAACCTCCGAAGCCTGTGAAAAAGCCTGAGCCGCCGAAGGATGAGCCACCGACCAAAGAACAGGTCGTGGACACGCCGCCAACCAATACGCCACCGCAGAAGTCGGCGGCACCGGCACCAAGCATTGCCGCGAACAGCAAGGCGCTGCCGACGTGGCAGAGCGACCTGCTGCGCCACCTGGCGAAGTACAAGCGCTACCCGGAAGATGCTCGCCGCCGGGGCCTTCAGGGCATCAACCGCCTGCGCTTCGTGGTCGATGCAGACGGCAAGGTGCTCTCGTACTCGATGGCAGGGGGTTCGGGCAGCGCAGCGCTGGACCGGGCAACCATGGAAATGATCCGCAGGGCTGGCAAGGTGCCCAAGCCGCCAGCGGAATTGCTGAACAATGGCACGATTGAAGTCGTAGCGCCGTTCGTCTACTCGCTGGACCGTCGCTGAGACTTTTGTTTCTGTCACACATCGGCAAGTCTGATAACGTGCGTCTATCGATTGCAGCCGCTATGCTGGGCTCGCAACTTCATGGACGCACGTTATGACCCTCACAGAATTACGCTACATCGTCACGCTCGCCCAGGAGCAGCACTTCGGCCACGCCGCCGAGCGTTGCCATGTCAGCCAGCCCACCCTGTCCGTCGGTGTTAAAAAACTTGAGGACGAGCTTGGCGTGCTGATCTTCGAGCGCAGCAAGAGCGCGGTGCGCCTGACGCCAGTCGGTGAAAGCATCGTCGCCCAGGCGCAGAAGGTACTGGAGCAGGCGCAGGGCATCCGCGAGCTGGCCCAAGCCGGCAAGAACCAGCTCACCGCCCCGCTGAAGGTCGGTGCGATCTATACCGTCGGCCCTTACCTCTTCCCGCACCTGATCCCGCAGCTGCACCGCGTGGCCCCGCAGATGCCGCTGTACATCGAAGAGAACTTCACCCACGTGCTGCGCGAAAAACTGCGCAACGGTGAACTCGACGCGGTGATCATCGCCCTGCCGTTCAACGAAGCCGACGTGCTGACCCTGCCACTGTACGATGAGCCATTCTGCGCCCTGATGCCCGCCGACCATCCCTGGACCGCGAAAAAGACCATCGACACCGCCATGCTCAACGACAAGAGCCTGCTGCTGCTCGGCGAGGGCCACTGCTTCCGCGACCAGGTTCTGGAAGCCTGCCCGACGCTGAACAAAGGCGGTGAAGGCGCCAAGCACACCACGGTGGAGTCCAGCTCGCTGGAAACCATCCGCCACATGGTCGCTTCGGGCCTGGGCGTGTCGATCCTGCCGCTTTCGGCGGTGCACAGCCACCATTACGCACCGGGGGTCATCGAAGTGCGCCCGCTTACCGCGCCGACACCCTTCCGCACCGTAGCCATCGCCTGGCGCGCAAGCTTCCCGCGGCCCAAGGCCATCGAGATCCTTGCTGACTCGATTCGCCTCTGCTCGGTAGCCAAGCCCGCTGTGGAACAACCGGCCTGAGTCATGACTGAGTTGTCGAAGGTCTCGGTCACCGCGCTCAAGGGCGTAGGCGAAGCCATGGCGCAGAAGCTCGCCAAGGTCGGCCTGGAAAACCTGCAAGACGTGTTGTTCCACCTGCCGCTGCGCTATCAGGACCGCACCCGTGTGGTGCCTATCGGCGCCTTGCGCCCCGGCCAGGACGCAGTGATCGAAGGCGTGGTCAGTGGCGCCGATGTGACCATGGGCAAGCGCCGCAGCCTGGTCGTGCGCCTGGGTGATGGCAGCGGCGTGCTCAGCCTGCGCTTCTATCACTTCAGCAATGCGCAGAAGGAAGGCCTCAAGCGCGGGACGCACCTGCGCTGCTATGGCGAGGCCCGCCCCGGCGCCTCGGGCCTGGAGATCTACCACCCGGAGTACCGCGCACTCAATGGCGACGAGCCGCCACCGCCGGTCGAGCAGACCCTGACGCCGATCTACCCGTCCACCGAAGGCCTCACCCAGCAGCGCCTGCGCCTGCTCTGCCAGCAAAGCCTGGGTATGCTCGGCCCGCGCAGCCTACCGGACTGGCTACCGGACGAACTGGCCCGGGACTACCACCTGGCACCGCTGGATGATGCCATCCGCTACCTGCACAACCCGCCGGCTGATGCCGACCTTGATGAACTCGCCGAAGGCCAGCACTGGGCCCAGCACCGCCTTGCCTTCGAAGAGCTGCTTACCCACCAACTGTCGCAACAACGGCTGCGGGAAAGCCTGCGCAGCTTGCGCGCCCCCGTTCTGCCCAAGGCCAAGCGCCTGCAGGTGCAATACCTGGCCAACCTGGGCTTCACGCCGACCGGCGCACAGCAGCGGGTAGCCGATGAAATCGCCTACGACCTGAGCCAGGCCGAGCCGATGATGCGCCTGGTACAGGGCGATGTCGGCGCCGGCAAGACGGTGGTTGCCGCACTGGCGGCGCTGCAAGCACTGGAGGCGGGCTACCAGGTGGCGCTGATGGCGCCCACCGAGATTCTCGCCGAGCAGCACTACATCACCTTCAAGCGCTGGCTGGAGCCGCTGGGCCTGGAAGTCGCCTGGCTGGCGGGCAAGCTCAAGGGCAAGGCCCGCGCCAGCGCCCTGGAACAGATCGCCAACGGTGCACCGATGGTGGTGGGGACCCACGCGTTGTTCCAGGAAGAAGTGCACTTCAAGCACCTGGCCCTGGCGATCATCGACGAACAACACCGTTTTGGGGTGCAACAACGTCTGGCCCTGCGCAAGAAGGGTGTTGCAGGCGAACTGTGCCCGCACCAGCTGATCATGACTGCCACCCCGATCCCGCGCACGCTGGCGATGAGCGCCTACGCCGACCTCGACACCTCGGTGCTCGACGAGCTGCCGCCAGGTCGCACACCGGTGAACACCGTGCTGGTCGCCGATAGCCGGCGTTTCGAAGTGGTGGAGCGGGTACGCGCCGCTTGTGCCGAAGGGCGCCAGGCCTATTGGGTCTGCACGCTGATCGAAGAATCCGAAGAACTGACCTGCCAGGCAGCCGAGAGCACCTTCGAGGAACTGGGCAGCGCCTTGGGCGAACTGCGCGTAGGCCTGATTCACGGGCGCATGAAGCCTGCGGAAAAAGCCGCGGTGATGGCCGAATTCAAGCAAGGCGACCTGCAACTGCTGGTCGCGACCACGGTGATCGAGGTGGGTGTGGACGTGCCCAATGCCAGCCTGATGATCATCGAGAACCCTGAACGCCTGGGCCTTGCTCAATTGCACCAGTTGCGCGGCAGGGTGGGCCGGGGCAGCGCGGTGAGCCACTGCGTGCTGCTGTATCACCCGCCGCTGTCGCAGATTGGCCGCGAACGCCTGGGGATCATGCGCGAAACCAATGATGGCTTCGTGATTGCCGAGAAGGACCTGGAACTGCGCGGCCCGGGCGAGATGCTCGGGACGCGTCAGACCGGCTTGTTACAATTCAAGGTCGCCGACCTGATGCGTGATGCCGACCTGTTACCCGCCGTGCGCGATGCCGCACAGGCCCTCATCGCACGCTGGCCCGAGCACGTGAGTCCCCTGCTCGACCGCTGGCTGCGCCACGGCCAGCAATATGGCCAAGTGTGACGCCAGTACCAGAATGGATCCAGCTTTGCGACCAGACTGGTTATACTTCGCGTTTAAAAGAATCAGTGGATACGGACCATGACTGAAGCTGCCCTGGACACCGCAACCCCACACGCACCCTCTGTCATCCGGCTGTTGCTCGAAAAACTGGGCATTGCCTATCGCGAGGTGCCTGAGCATACGCAACTGCCGGCTGCTTCACGGGTACAGGCGATCCTGCTCGATGACGAGATCGGCGCATTGATGGTGCTGTTCCCGCATAGCAAGCTGCTGGACCTCAATCGTCTGGAAGAGCTGACGGGGCGCAAGCTCAAGGCCGTGCCGTTACAGCGCCTGAAGCAGATGCTCGACAAGCATCATCTCAAGGCCTTGCCTGCGATTCCGGCCTTGACCAGTTCGCCCTGCCTCTATGAGGGCAAGTTGCTCGATGCCGACCGCCTGCTGATCCAGTCTGGTGAAGCCGGGCTGCTGCTGGAAATCCAGCGTGATGACTTCAAGCGCATGATGCACAAGGCCAGCGCTGGCACTTTCGGCCAACCCGTCAGGGAAATCCGCCCCAATCTCGACCGCCCGGATGATGACTCCAGGGAGATTACCCTGGCAGTGCAGGCCTTCACCGCCCGCCGCATCCAGAAGCGCCTGGAAGAAACCATCGAGATTCCGCCACTGGCCGATACGGCGCAGAAAATCATCAAGCTGCGGGTCGACCCCAACGCCAGCATCGATGACATCACCGGCGTGGTCGAAACCGACCCGGCCCTGGCCGCCCAAGTCGTCAGCTGGGCAGCCTCGCCCTATTACGCCTCTCCAGGCAAGATCCGCTCGGTGGAAGATGCCATCGTCCGCGTCCTGGGCTTCGATCTGGTGATCAACCTGGCCCTGGGCCTGGCATTGGGCAAGACCTTGAGCCTGCCCAAGGACCACCCGCAACAGGCGACGCCGTACTGGCAGCAGTCGATCTACACCGCGGCGATCATCGAAGGCCTGACCCGGGCCATGCCCCGGGCCGAACGCCCTGAGGCCGGCCTGACTTACCTGGCCGGGCTGCTGCACAACTTCGGCTACTTACTGCTGGCCCATGTGTTCCCGCCGCACTTCTCGCTGATCTGCCGTCATCTGGAGGTCAACCCGCACCTCTGCCACACCTATGTGGAGCAGCACCTGCTGGGTATCAGCCGGGAGCAGATCGGCGCCTGGCTGATGAAGCTGTGGGACATGCCCGAAGAGCTGTCGACCGCGCTGCGGTTCCAGCACGATCCTGCCTATGACGGCGAATACTCGGCGTACCCCAACCTGGTGTGCCTGGCGACCCGCCTGCTGCGCTGCCGCGGCATCGGCTCGGGGCCGCAGGAGGCGATCCCTGACGAGTTGCTGGAGCGCCTGGGCGTCAGCCGGGAGAAGGCGGAGGACGTGGTGAACAAGGTGCTCGAGGCCGAGAGCTTGCTGCGCGAACTGGCGTCGCAGTTCAACGCACCGCACTGAATACGTTGGGGCTGTTCGGCAGCCCCAGCCATTCAGCCTTTTTTCTTCTTCGGTTTCAGGTATTTCATCAAACCCTGGAACCACATCACCAGCGCCGGATTGCCCTTGATCTGGATGCTTTTGTCCTGGATGCCCTGCATGAACGCCAGCTGCTTGTTGCTCGCCTGCATCGTGGCGAAGCCGTAGGCGGCGTCCTTGAACGCAATGGCAAAGGCTGGCTGTGCATGAGCGCCACCTTTGCTGCTGATGCGTTCGCCACTGACGATGAAGTGCCGGGCAACCTTGCCATCGAGCGTCTGCATCTGGAACACCAGGTCCTTGCCCACGAGTTGCTGCTGAAATGCCGGGTTGTTACGGCTGGCCCTGGCCATCAACAGCCCCATGGCCCAGAGCAGAAAGCGGAACTTCATCAACGCGCCTCGAATATAATGTGACCGAAGCTCGCAGTTTATCCGTTTCCTGGACAATTTACGCAAATTCGCAGCGTCATGCGTTCAGAAAGCGCAACGGGCGCACTGAGGCGCCCGTTTGAACAGAGGCTGCACGTCAAACGTCGATCATTTGGCTTTCTTGCCTGGCTTGGCAGACACATTGACGCTGTCACGCAGGTTTTTACCAGGCTTGAAGGCCACTGTATTGCTGGCCTTGATTTTCACCGGCTCACCCGTCTGAGGGTTCTTGCCGGTACGGGCGCCGCGATGGCGTTTTTCAAACGTACCGAAGCCCACGAGCGTCACGGTGTCTTTGTCCAGCGCACCGGTGATGCTGTCGAGAATGGCGTTGAGCACCTGGTTGGCCTTTTCCTTGGTCAGATCGGCCTTTTCGGCGATGACGGCGGCGAGTTCTGGTTTACGCATAATGAAGCCTCTTTGACGGGAATTCTTGTTGTTATTGCCGTGCTGCCCGTGAAGCAGCGTTCAAGGCACCGCAGGCTCTAATCTGCGGCAGACGGAAGTGAGAATGGCACGCCGACCGGGGCCGCGCCAGTATCTGGGCGGCCATTGTGCGGTCAACTACAGGATAAATCCGACAGAACGCCCGCTGTTTATGCCATCAGCGCGGGCAGCTGCCGGTTCAACGCCAGTTTTTCCGTCACAGCGCTGCCCGTCAGGGCATAGCCGAGCAACTGGCCGTCAGCGGCGTGACAGAGCACTTTCAGGTCACTGCCCTGCCCTTGCACCTGCCAGCTTCCCTCACAGCCAGGCGGCGGCGGCGAAACCACCAATGGGCAGGCCGGTGTTTTCACGGTGATGGGCATCGGCCCGTAACTGACCTGCGCCGGGTTGCCTGTCAACGTCTGGGCCAGGGCTCGCGCACAGGCCATCAGGGGCATCACATAGAGCAGGTTGATACCTTCGACTTCAGCACAGTCGCCCAGGGCGAAAATGTTGCCGTGGGAGGTGCGCAGCTGGCGGTCCACGACTACACCGCGGTTGGTCTGCAGGCCGGCTGCCGCAGCCAGGTCGGTGCGCGGGCGCAGGCCGATGGCCGACACCACCAGGTCGCAGGCGATCACGCTGCCATCGGACAGATGCGCCTCAAGGCCTTCGCTCACCTGCTGCAGGCGAGTGAGTATGGGGCCCAGGTGAAAGCGCACGCCCAGCCCTTGCAAGCCACCTTGAACAGCAGCGGCAGCGGCAGGATGCAACAGGGTCGGCATGACCTGCTCGCAGGGCGCCACCACATCGACCTCAAAACCACCCAGGCGCATGTCATTGGCGAACTCACAGCCGATCAGGCCGGCGCCGAGGATCAAGACACGCTGCTTGCCAGCCGCAGCAGCACGAAAACGTGCGTAGTCTTCCAGATCATTGATCGGGAACACATGATCAGCCCCGTCACCCTCGACCGGCACCTGCACCGTCTGCGCGCCCCAAGCCAGCACCAGGTCGCGGTACTCCACCGCTTCTTCGCCAATCCACAGGCGCTTGTGGCCAGGGTCGATACCGCTGATGCGCGTGTGGGTGCGGATCACCGCCTTGAGTTGCTCGGCCATGGCCCCCGGCTCGGCCATGCACAGGCCATCGGCGTCCTTTTGCTTGGCGAAGCCGGTGGAAAGCATGGGCTTGGAATAGGAGCGACCGTCGTCGGCCGTAATCAGCAGCAGCGGCGTCTCGCCATCGAGCTTGCGAAACTCACGGGCCAGGTTGTAACCGGCCAGGCCGGTTCCGATGATGACCACGGGGGACGTCATGTCGTGCTTTCCTCTTGGTTGAACAGCATTGCGATCAGCCGATGGCGATCATTTCAAAGTCGCTTTTGCCAACGCCGCAATCGGGGCACAGCCAATCTTGTGGCACATCCTCCCAGCGCGTACCCGGCGCGATGCCGTCATCCGGCCACCCTTGGGCCTCGTCGTAGATCAGGCCACAGACAATACACTGCCACTTCTTCATGATTTGTCGTTCCTCGCTGCAGGCTCAGGCTTTGTCATTCGGGCTCAGGGCCCTTACGCGGGCATTATGCAAGCAGTTGGGGCAATCATGCTAAGCTCGCCGCCTCTCTGGCTGTAATCAAGCATACCGACGTGTCGTACGAATCCCCGCAAGCAGCCGCTGTCGCGTGGCTGGCGTCTTCACAGCTGGCGACCGATATCGACCAGCACACCCACGACTGGCTGTTCGATGAAGGTTCTCTGACTCGCCGCCTGACCCGCCTGTCCAGCGGCCAATTCAGCGTTACCCCCCTGTTCGAAGGCTGGCAGCCACTGCGCGATGACGAGTGCCTGGCACTGGGCATCGCCCCAGGCGCCGAAGGCTGGGTACGCGAGGTGTACCTGCGCGGCCATGGCCTGCCTTGGGTGTTCGCCCGCAGCGTGGCCAGCCGTCAGGCGCTAGAGCGCGGCGGCCTGGACCTGGAAACCCTCGGCAGCCGGTCGCTGGGGGAATTGCTGTTCTGCGACCAGGCGTTCATCCGCCATCCTATCGAAGTGGGTAGTTATCCACAGGCCTGGCTGCCCGCCGAGGTTGCCCATGACGGCCTGTGGGGGCGACGTTCGCGCTTTGAACGCGACGGCCTCGACCTGCTGGTGGCCGAAGTATTCCTGCCGGCACTGTGGCAAGCAGCCAAGGAGGAAAACCGCTGATGTACCTGCAACTGCTCAAGTCGCTCAACCGCGTGCACCCGCGCGCGTGGGACTTCATCCAGCTCAGCCGCATGGACCGGCCGATCGGCATCTACCTGCTGCTGTGGCCTACCCTGACGGCGGTGTGGATCGCAGGGCTGGGTTCGCCAACCTTGGCCAACGTACTTATCTTCGGCCTGGGCGTCGTACTGATGCGTGCCGCTGGCTGCTGCATCAATGACTTCGCTGACCGCAAGGTCGATGGCCACGTCAAACGTACCGCCGACAGGCCACTGGCCAGTGGCCGGGTCACGCCACGCGAAGCCCTGGCGCTGTTTGCGATCCTGGTGGCAGTGAGCTTCCTGCTGGTGCTTTGCACCAACAGCAGGACCGTGTGGCTGTCATTCGGTGCAGTGGCGTTGGCGTCCTGTTACCCGTTCATGAAGCGCTACACCTATTACCCGCAGGTGGTGCTGGGGGCCGCGTATTCCTGGGGCATCCCCATGGCCTTCACCGCCGCCGGCGGCGAGTTGCCGGCCAGCGCCTGGCTGCTGTACATCGCCAACCTGCTGTGGACGGTGGGCTACGATACCTACTACGCCATGGTCGACCGGGACGATGACCTGAAAATCGGGGTGAAATCGACTGCGATCCTGTTCGGCGAATCCGACCGGGTGATCATTCTGACCCTGCAGATGCTGTCGCTGGGCTGCCTGTTACTGGCGGGGAGCCGCTTCGAGCTAGGTGGCTGGTTCCACCTCGGGCTGCTGGGGGCCGCACTGTGCTTTGCCTGGGAATACTGGTCGACGCGCAAGCTGGACAGGGAGTCGTGCTTTAAGGCGTTTCTGCACAACCACTGGGCGGGGCTGCTGGTGTTCATGGGCGTGGTGCTCGATTACGCCCTGCGCTGACCACAACCCCGGCAAGCCACCCTGTGCGAGCCGGCTTGCCGACGATTGGGCCGCAACGCGGCCCTGGCGGTCTCAAGGCTTGGCGACGTGCCAGACGTCTTTCAAACCATCACCGGTCATGTCTCCAGCCTTCTTGTCCTTGACGAAGGTATACAGGGGCTTGCCGTCATACGCCCACTGCTTCTTGCCATCGTCGCGCATCACCACCGACCACTTGCCCTTGGCAGGCTCGTCGTCGGCCTTGACCAGCAGCGGCGGCCAGTTGCTAGCGCACTCGCCATTGCACATCGACTTGCCGCCAGCATCCTTGTCGAAGGTGTACAGCGTCATGCCCGCGTGATCGACCCACATGCCGTCCTTTTCCATGGCATGGTGGGCCGACGCTACTCCGGGCAGTGCCAGCGCAGCGCAGAGGGCCATCCAGCTCAGCGTGTGTCGTGTCATTGGAATCACCTTGTATTCGGGGGGTGGAATGAGTTCGCACAGCCGCCGCAGCGGCCTCTGCAAGCCTAGTCCAGTCATGCGAAGTCGCCAGAATGGCCAACGCCCTGTCACACAGCTGCAATAATTCCGTTATCTAATGCGGGCCAGCCCCGAAATTCCAGGAGAGGTTCAAAGCATGGTTGGCAGAAACATTCTGATCGTCGACGACGAAGCGCCCATTCGCGAGATGATCGCCGTTGCATTGGAAATGGCCGGCTATGACTGCCTGGAAGCCGAGAACTCGCAACAGGCCCACGCAATCATCGTCGACCGTAAACCGGACCTGATCCTGCTCGACTGGATGCTCCCGGGCACTTCCGGCATCGAGTTGGCGCGCCGCCTCAAGCGCGATGAACTCACCGGCGATATTCCGATCATCATGCTCACCGCCAAAGGCGAAGAGGACAACAAGATCCAGGGCCTGGAAGTCGGCGCCGACGACTACATCACCAAACCTTTTTCGCCTCGCGAGCTGGTAGCACGCCTGAAAGCCGTGCTGCGTCGTGCCGGCCCGAGCGACAGCGAGGCCCCTATCGAAGTCGGCGGCCTGCTGCTGGACCCGATCAGCCACCGCGTGACCATCGACGGCAAGCCGGCCGAGATGGGCCCCACCGAATACCGCCTGCTGCAGTTCTTCATGACCCACCAGGAACGCGCCTACACCCGGGGCCAGTTGCTCGACCAGGTCTGGGGCGGCAACGTCTATGTCGAGGAACGCACCGTGGATGTGCACATCCGCCGCCTGCGCAAGGCACTGGGTGAAGCCTACGAAAATCTGGTACAAACCGTCCGGGGCACTGGCTACCGCTTCTCGACCAAGAGCTAGCTGCAAGCTGCAAGCTGCAAGCAAAAGCGAGCAGCTTCCAGGCTAGAAAAGGACTATCAGCATCACCGATCCGCTTCTTCTTGCAGCTTGTAGCTTGCAGCTTGCAGCTGGATCCGAAGGATCTGTCAATTGAACCAGAACTGGCACGCAACCCTGATTCGCCACCTGCTGCTGATGATCACTGTCTGCCTGATAGGCGGCCTGGTCAGTGGTTATTACGGCTGGAGCCTGGCCATTGGCCTGGGCCTTTACCTGGGCTGGACCCTCAAACAGTTGCTGCGCCTGCACGACTGGCTGCGCAACCATCAGCCCGACGAAGCGCCCCCCGACGGCTACGGCCTGTGGGGCGAAGTGTTCGACAGCATCTATCACCTGCAACGCCGCGACCAGCGCGTACGCGGCCGCTTGCAGGCAGTGATCGACCGGGTGCAGGAGTCAACGGCCGCCCTGCGCGACGCGGTGATCATGCTCGACAGCGACGGCAACCTGGAATGGTGGAACCGCGCCGCAGAAACCCTGCTGGGCTTCAAGACCCCGCAAGATGGCGGCCAACCGGTCACCAACCTCGTACGCCACCCACGCTTCAAGGAATACTTCGAGTCGCATAACTTCGCCGAACCGCTGGAAATTCCCTCCCCCATCAATGACCGCATGCGCGTGCAGCTGCACCTCACACGCTACGGCAACAATGAGCACCTGATGCTGGTGCGCGACGTTACCCGCATCCATCAACTCGAACAGATGCGCAAAGACTTCGTGGCCAACGTATCGCACGAGTTGCGTACACCCCTGACGGTGATTGCAGGGTACCTGGAAACCCTGCTGGATAACGTCGAAGACGTGAACCCGCGCTGGAACCGGGCGCTGCAGCAGATGAGCCAGCAAGGCTCGCGCATGCAGGCCCTGCTCAACGACCTGCTGCTGCTGGCCAAGCTGGAAGCCACCGATTATCCATCGGACAACCAGCCGGTGGCAGTCGACGCACTGCTCGGTGCGATCATGAGCGACGCCCAGGCGCTGTCCGGGCCACGCAACCAGCACATTACCCTGGAGGCCACGCCGGGCCTGCGCCTCAAAGGCAGCGAGTCGGAGTTGCGCAGCGCTTTCTCCAACCTGGTGTTCAACGCGGTGAAGTACACCCAGGACGAAGGCAAGATTCGTATCCGTTGGTGGGCCGACGCCGAGGGCGCTCACCTGACGGTGCAGGACTCGGGTGTCGGAATAGACGCCAAGCACCTGCCGCGCCTGACCGAACGTTTTTATCGCGTCGACTCCAGCCGCGCCTCCACCACAGGAGGCACGGGCCTGGGGCTGGCGATCGTCAAGCATGTGCTCATGCGCCATCGCGGGCGCCTTGAGATCAGCAGCGTACCGGGCCATGGCAGCACCTTCACCTGCCACTTCGCCCCTGCACAACTGGCTGACGCTCACGCGTGATTCCAAGGGCCACTTTGCTTTTGCTGCCCCAGCCGCTACATTGAGCCCCCTGTGCCAGCAAAAGCTGGCACTTTTTTTCTAACCTTTCCCAAAGACGGACCCCGTAAAAAATCCATCATGGACCCTTCCCCTGGTATCAGCCTCACCTCGTTATTCGCCGATTTCGGCATGATTCTCTTCGCCCTGTTCCTGGTGCTGCTCAACGGCTTCTTCGTAGCCGCCGAGTTCGCCATGGTCAAGCTGCGCTCCACCCGTGTCGAATCCATTGCCGAGCAGCACGGCTGGCGTGGCAGCATCCTGCGCAAGGTACACAACCAGCTCGACGCCTACCTGTCGGCCTGCCAGCTGGGTATCACCCTCGCCTCCCTGGGCCTTGGCTGGGTCGGTGAGCCGGCATTCGCCCACCTGCTCGAGCCGTTGCTGGCGTACCTGGGCGTGGACACGCCCGAGTTGATCAAGGGTGTTTCGTTCTTCGTCGCCTTCTTCGTCATTTCGTACCTGCACATCGTGGTCGGTGAGCTTGCGCCCAAATCCTGGGCGATCCGCAAGCCCGAACTGCTGTCGCTGTGGACTGCGGTACCGCTTTACCTGTTCTACTGGTTGATGTACCCGGCCATCTACCTGCTCAATGCCAGTGCCAACACCATCCTGCGCTTTGCCGGCCAGGGCGAGCCTGGCCCGCACCACGAGCACCATTACAGCCGTGAAGAGCTCAAGCTGATCCTGCACTCCAGCCGTGGCCAGGACCCGAGCGACCAAGGCATGCGTGTGCTGGCCTCGGCCGTGGAGATGGGCGAGCTGGAAGTGGTCGACTGGGCCAACTCGCGCGAAGACATGATCAGCATCGACGCCCATGCGCCACTCAAGGAAATCCTGGCCCTGGTGCGCCGCCACAAGTTCAGCCGTTATCCACTGTACGATGCCGAACGTGAGGAGTTCACCGGGCTTTTGCACATCAAGGACCTGCTGCTGGAACTGGCCGAACTCGAGCACCTGCCCGAAACCGTGGACCTCGAAGACTTGGCGCGCCCGCTGGAGCGTGTATCGCGGCACATGCCGTTGTCTCAGTTGCTGGAGCAGTTCCGCAAGGGCGGCGCGCACTTCGTGCTGGTCGAGGAAGCCGATGGCAAGGTGATCGGCTACCTGACCATGGAGGACGTGCTGGAAGTGCTGGTGGGCGACATTCAGGACGAACACCGCAAGACCGAGCGCGGCATCCTGGCCTACCAGCCAGGCAAGCTGCTGGTGCGTGGCGATACGCCGCTGTTCAAGGTGGAGCGTCTGCTGGGTATCGACCTTGACCACATCGAAGCGGAAACCCTGGCCGGGCTTGTCTATGAAACGCTCAAGCGTGTGCCTGAGGAAGAGGAAGTGCTGGAAGTCGAAGGCCTGCGCATCATCATCAAGAAGATGAAAGGGCCCAAGATCGTGCTGGCCAAGGTGATCAAGCTCGATTGAGCCTGTCGGGGCCGCTTTGCGGCCCCGACACTTTCATGGATTGCCTGCAGTAAAGTTCGGCAAACCGCCAATCGGCCGGTCGAACTGGAAAGGGATCGACTCCAGCGCCAAGCCGACATTGCGCTGCACCACGAAATGCAGGTGCGGGCCCGTGCTGTTGCCGGTATTGCCCGACTTGGCCAACGCCTGCCCCAACGCCACCTGCTGCCCCTCAGCCACGACCACTGAACCGCGCATCAGGTGCAGATACACTCCCATCGTGCCGTCCGGGTGAAGAATGCGCACGAAATTGCCCGAGGGGTTGGGCCCCCGCCCGCTCTGGCTGTTCTCGATCTTCACTACCTTCCCACCCCTGGCCGCGATGATCGGGGTGCCCTCCGGCATGGCGATGTCCATGGCAAAACGGCCCTTGGGGCCGTAATGGCTGAAGCGCCCATTGGGGCCTTGAGTCAGGCGGAAAGGGCCGCCCTTCCAAGGGAACGGGTAGCGGTAAGCCTGCGTACGCTGGCCGGGATCACCCATGGCGTACTGAAATTTGCTGGCGTACCTTAGCGGCCCGCCGGGTGCCGCCAATACAGAACTGAGCACCTTAGTCGAGCGTGGCCCGACTACGGCCCGCACGATCCGCGGTCCGTTACCGCCAAAGGCATTAGCCAACTGGTCGATACGCAATTCAACCTGCATGGGCACATACAGCTCATTACGCACCAGGAAGCGAACGCCGCCGGGGAATGGCTCGGTTTGCAGGCGTACCCGACCCTCCACCTGCTCGAACATCGGCTCGCCCAGCTCCAGCGCCTTGGCACCTGGGCTGGGCCGCTCGGAGTAGGACGCCACGCCGAAATTGTCGGTGGTCTTGTAGATGGTCATGCCCAGGCTCGACGCCGAGGCCGTGAGCAAGGTACAGAGCAGCAGCAAGCGGGCAGCAGGCATGATAGTGGCTTTTTGACAGTTACCGTCTGTCGAAGCCTAGCAGCCGGATCTGGGAGCGGTATGACAGTTGGTCGGATGACCGCCGCAGTTCTGTAATGACGGCCATGCGCCGCGAAAGGGCCGCGCAGCGGCCCAGGGCGTTGTACGAGGCACTAAGCGCCGGGAGTGAAGTGCTTCTGCGCGGTGCCGCGGGCAATCAGCCGCGACAGGTAGTCGAGCTTCTGCGCATCCTGGTCGACGAACTTGAAGGTCAGTTGCAGCCAGTCGCTCTCAGGTTTCGGCTCCAATGCTGCAATGGCATGCAGGTAACCGTTCAGGCGAGCGACTTCAGCGCTCTCGCCCTGCTCCAGGTCCAGCACAGCGCCTTCGAGCACCTGTGGCAGCACGGCACTGCGACGCACCACCAGCAGCGCCTCTTTGAGGCTCAACGCCTTGATCACACAAGGCTGAGTACCACTGGAAAGGCGCAGCTGGCCTTGACCACGCCCGGTCTGCGCGGCGGCCGCAGCAGCCGTCTGCGGTTTGGGTGCATTGATCAATGGCTTGGCCGGCGCAGCGGCAGCAGCGGCAGCAGGCGTGGCCTTGACCGCTTCAGGTTTGCCCCCGGTCAGCGCGCTCAACGAATCGTTGGCGAACGCCGAATTCACCCGCGCCTGACCACCGGCTACCAAGCTTTCAAGCTTGCCGATCTTGGTCAGGGCCTTCTTCACTTTGGTCAGCAGCTGTTCGTTGGTGAACGGCTTACCGACAAAATCGGAGACGCCCGCCTGGATGGCCTGGATGACGTTTTCCTTGTCGCCGCGGCTGGTCACCATGATGAACTGCAGGCTCTTCATCTCTGGCTGCTGGCGGCACCAGGTCAGCAGCTCAAGGCCGGACATCTCGGGCATTTCCCAGTCGCACAGCACCAGGTCGAAGGTTTCCTTGGCCAGCATGGCCATGGCCTTGCGGCCGTTCACCGCATCTTCGATGACCATGCCCGGGAAGGCATTACGCAGGCACTTCCTCACCAGATCACGGATGAACGGGGCGTCATCCACGACCAGCACATTGACTTTACTCATCGATACTCCTCTTGAATCCCGACTAGCCTACCGCCGATTGGTGGCCATTTGCCAACACCTGGATCACGCCGGGACTTCTTTGCATCGTTCGCGGGTGCCTGCTGACTGCTCAAGCGCAAACGAAAACGCCCGGCAAAAGCCGGGCGTCGATGCTCGGGAGCAATCTTATTTATCGTCAGGTTGAGCCGGAACATTAGCAATTTCGGCCTCATCACCCGCCGTTCCCTGAACTTCGGCTTTCATGCGCTTGAGGCCCAGGTGGCGGACGTCGGTACCGCGCACCAGGTAGATCACCAGTTCCGAGATGTTGCGCGCGTGGTCGCCGATGCGCTCCAGCGAACGCAGGGCCCAGATGACGCTCAATACCCGCGAGATCGAGCGCGGGTCTTCCATCATGTAGGTCACCAGTTCACGCAGGGCGGTCTTGTACTCGCGGTCGATGGTCTTGTCGTACTGGGCCACCGACAGGGCCAGGTCGGCATCGAAGCGGGCGAAGGCATCCAGTGCGTCGCGCACCATGTTGCGTACCTGGTCGCCAATGTGGCGCACTTCGACGTAGCCACGCGGCGACTCGCCTTCTTCGCACAACTGGATGGCGCGGCGGGCGATCTTGGTCGATTCGTCACCAATGCGCTCCAGGTCGATCACCGACTTGGAAATGCTGATGATCAGGCGCAGGTCAGAGGCCGCGGGCTGGCGACGGGCGAGGATGCGCACGCACTCCTCGTCGATGTTGCGTTCCATCTGGTTGATCTGCTCGTCGACTTCACGCACCTGCTGGGCAAGGCCGGAGTCGGCCTCGATCAGCGCGGTAACCGCGTCATTGACCTGTTTCTCGACCAGCCCGCCCATGGCCAGGAGGTGGCTGCGCACCTCTTCGAGTTCGGCGTTGAACTGCTGGGAAATGTGGTGCGTCAGGCTTTCTTTGTTGATCATCGTTTCGCTCCGGGAAGCTGCGGCAGCTGCAAGCTGCAAGCTGCAAGCTTCAAGTAGTTCGTATCGTTCCTGGCCCCGCGCTAACTGCTCTTGCTTCTGCTTGAAGCTTGAAGCTTGAAGCTTGAAGCTCGCAGCTCGCAGCTCGCAGCTCGCCGCTCAAGGCGCCGTTAGCCGTAGCGACCGGTGATGTAGTCTTCGGTCTGCTTCTTCGCCGGGTTGGTGAACAGGGTGTCGGTATCACCGAATTCGACCAGTTTGCCCATGTACATGAACGCGGTGTAGTCCGAAACACGGGCCGCCTGTTGCATGTTGTGGGTCACGATAACGATGGTGTACTTGGATTTCAGTTCGTAGATCAGCTCTTCGACCTTCAGCGTCGAGATCGGGTCCAGTGCCGAGCAAGGCTCATCGAGCAGCAGTACTTCAGGCTCGACGGCGATGGTACGGGCGATCACCAGACGCTGCTGCTGGCCGCCGGACAAGCCCAGCGCCGAGTCGTGCAAACGGTCTTTCACCTCATCCCACAGTGCGGCGCCCTTGAGCGCCCACTCGACCGCCTCGTCCAGCACACGCTTCTTGTTGATGCCCTGGATACGCAGGCCATATACCACGTTCTCGTAGATGGTCTTGGGGAACGGGTTTGGCTTCTGGAACACCATGCCCACACGGCGGCGCAGCTCGGCCACGTCCTCGCCCTTGCGGTAGATGTTGTTGCCGTACAGGTTGATGGCACCTTCGACACGGCAACCGTCCACCAGGTCGTTCATGCGGTTGAAGGTGCGCAGCAGGGTCGACTTGCCGCAGCCCGAAGGGCCGATGAAAGCCGTCACGCGTTGCTTGGGGATGTTCATGCTGACGTCGAACAACGCCTGCTTGTCGCCGTAGTACAGGCTCAAGCCGGGTACTTCGATGGCCACGGTCTCTTCGGCCAGGCGCAGGCTCTGCTTGTCGCGGCCCAGGGCAGCCATGTCGATGCCGTGGGTGTGGGATTCTTGCTGCATGGTCTCACTCCGTTTGTAGCTGCATGCGTTGAGCTGCAAGCTGCAAGTTAGGGCAAAGCGGCAATCCTCTTGGGGCTTGCCGCTTGTGGCTTAAAGCTTCAATCAGTGGTCGAGGGCCTTGTACTTCTCGCGCAGGTGGTTACGGATCCACACCGCCGAGAGGTTGAGGGTGGCGATCACCATCACCAGCAGCAGCGCAGTGGCGTACACCAGCGGCCGCGCCGCCTCGACGTTGGGGCTCTGGAAGCCGACGTCGTAGATGTGGAAGCCCAGGTGCATGATCTTCTGGTCCAGGTGCAGGTACGGATAGTTGCCGTCCAGCGGCAACGACGGCGCCAGCTTGACCACACCCACCAGCATCAGCGGCGCTACTTCACCCGCGGCTCGGGCCACGGCGAGGATCATGCCGGTCATCATTGCCGGGCTGGCCATTGGCAGCACGATTTTCCACAAGGTCTCGGCCTTGGTCGCGCCAAGCGCCAGCGAGCCCTCACGCACGGTGCGTGGAATACGCGCCAGGCCTTCCTCGGTAGCCACGATCACCACCGGTACGGCCAGCAGCGCCAGGGTCAGCGATGCCCACAGCAGGCCTGGCGTGCCCAGGGTCGGTGCCGGCAGCGATTCGGGGAAGAACAGACGGTCGATCGAACCACCCAGCACGTAGACGAAGAAGCCCAGGCCGAACACGCCGTAGACGATGGCCGGAACGCCCGCCAGGTTGTTCACGGCGATGCGGATCAGGCGCGTGACCGGGCCTTGCTTGGCGTATTCGCGCAGGTAGACCGCCGCCAGCACGCCGAACGGGGTGACGATCACGGCCATGATCAGGGTCATCATCACGGTACCGAAAATGGCCGGGAAGATACCGCCTTCGGTGTTGGCTTCACGAGGATCGTCGCTGAGGAACTCCCAGACCTTGGTGAAATAGGTGCCCATCTTGGTAAAGCCGGACATGGCGTTGGGCTGGATGGCGTGCACCACCTTGCTCAGGTTGATCTCCACTTCGCGGCCGTTGCCGTCGCGAGCGACCAGGCTGTCGCGGGCGAAGGCCTGATGCAGGCTGGTGAGGCGGTCTTCGATGGCCTTGTAGCGGCTGTTCAACTCGGCACGTTCGGCATCCATGTCGGCCTGGGCGGTAGCGTCCAGCTTGCCTTCCAGCTCCAGCTTGCGGCCTTGCAGGCGCAGCCGCTCCAAGCCATGGTTGATGGCACCGATGTCTTTTTTCTCAAGCTGCTGCAGCTCGCTGTTGAGCTGGTTGGCGCGTTTGAGACGTGCCTGCAGCTCATTCCAGGCGCCAGCGCCTTCGGCGACCACGCGGCCTTGTTCCTTGACGCTCACCAGATAGCCGTAGAAGTTGCCCCATTCGCGGCGCTCCAGGGCGATCAGGTCGACCGGACGCTGCTCGTCGACCAACCATTCACCGACCACCCAGGTGAAATCACTGCCGTTGAGGTCACGGTTACCCACCTTGATCAGCTCACGGGTCATGAACTCGGGGCCTTCGTCAGGCACCGGCAAGCCGGCACCCTTGAGGCGGGCGCGAGGTACTTCTTCTTTCTGAACCACTTCACCGACGATGACGTGGTCACCCTGGCCCGGCACCTTGTAGGTGGCCTGGACCAGGTCGGCGGGCCAGAAGTGACCCAGGCCGCGTACGGCGATCACGGCCAGCAGGCCGACGGTCATGATGACCGCCATGGCAACCGCGCCACCGCTGATCCAGACGCCTGGGGCGCCGCTCTTGAACCAGCCTTTGAGGGAATCCTTTTTCACGGATCTCTACCTTTCTATCAAAGCGACGAGTATTTCTTGCGCAGACGCTGGCGAATCAGCTCGGCCAAGGTGTTCATGATGAAGGTGAACATCAGCAGCACGAGAGCGGCGAGGAACAGCACACGGTAATGGCTGCCACCGACTTCGGATTCGGGCATCTCCACCGCCACGTTGGCGGCCAAGGTACGCATGCCTTCGAACAGGTTCAGCTCCATCACCGGAGTGTTGCCGGTGGCCATGAGCACGATCATGGTCTCGCCCACCGCTCGGCCCATGCCGATCATCAACGCCGAGAAGATACCCGGGCTGGCAGTGAGGATGACCACGCGAGTCAAGGTCTGCCACGGCGTCGCACCCAGGGCCAGGGAGCCCAGGGTCAGGCTGCGCGGCACGCTGAACACGGCGTCTTCGGCGATCGAGTAGATGTTCGGGATGACCGCAAAGCCCATGGCGATACCGACTACCAAGGCGTTGCGCTGGTCATAGGTGATACCCAGATCATTGGTTATCCACAGGCGCATATCGCCACCGAAGAACCAGGTTTCCAGGTACGGGCTCATGGTCAGGGCGAACCAGCCGGTGAACAGGATCACCGGGATCAGGATCGCGGCCTCCCAACCATCCGGAACGCGCAGGCGAACCGACTCAGGCAGCCGGCTCCAGGTGAAACCTGCCAGCAGAATGCCGAACGGCATCAGCAGGAACAGGCTGAACACACCTGGCAGGTGCCCTTCCAGGTACGGCGCGAGGAACAGGCCAGCGAAGAAGCCGAGGATCACCGTCGGCATCGCCTCCATCAGTTCGATCACCGGCTTGACCTTGCGGCGCATACCCGGGGCCATGAAGTAAGCGGTGTAGATAGCGGCGGCGATGGCCAGCGGGGCCGCCAGGATCATCGCGTAGAACGCGGCCTTGAGGGTACCGAAGGTCAGCGGCGACAGGCTCAGCTTAGGCTCGAAGTCGGTGTTCGAAGCCGTCGACTGCCAGACGTACTTGGGCTCGTCGTAGTTCTCGTACCAGACCTTGCCCCACAGCGCGCTGAAGGAAATTTCCGGGTGCGGGTTCTTCAGCCTCAGTGGCAGCAGCTTGCCGCCCTCTTCGATGAAGATGCGGTTGGCACGCGGTGACAGGGCCATGATACCTGGGCCTTCGGCAGCAGGCTCGACCAGCAGGGTGCGGTGCGCGGTGCTGTGGAAGACGCCCAGCTTGCCCTCGGCGTCCAGGGCGATGAAGCCCTTGCGGCGCTCTTCGGCATCGATCTGGACGATCGGCGCCTTGCCCATCTGGAAGGTACGGATCTGCTTGAAGCGCAATTCGCCATCCGCGTCACGCGCCATGAACCATTGCGCCAGGCCGCCTTTGGAGTCACCGAAGATCAGCGAAATGCCGCCGACCAGTTGCGCAGTAGCGGTAATCTCGGTATCAGCGCTCTCAGACAGCTTGTAGCGGCCATTGAGGCTCTTGTCGCGCAGGCTGAAGACATCCGCGGTGGCTCGGCCGTTGATCACGTACAGCCACTGCTGGCGCGGGTCGATGAAGATGTTCTTCACCGCCTCGGTCATTTGCGGCAGCTCGATGCGGTTCTGCTCGGTGGTGACCTCTTCGGTCATCAGGTTTTCGGTGCGCGTCAGCTCGATCACCTGCAGGTGCGCGCCAGTGGAACCGGCAAGCATCAGGGTGTCGCCGTTGACGTTGACGCTGACGTGCTCCAGCGCGCGGCCCTGGTCATCCAGCACGTACGGCTCTTGGCCATATGGATAGTCGATGCCGGGGGTAATGGTCTTTTTGTTGTCTGGGTAGGTGATCTTGTAGGTGTGGTGGAACACCAGCGCCTGCCCATTGGACAAGCCCAGCACCACCAGTGGGCTACCCGGCTGGTCGGTGCTGATCGAGCTGACCTGGGTGCCTGCCGGCAGCGGCAGGTCGACGCGGTTGAGCTCGTTACCGGTCTTGGTATCGAAGAACAGTGCCTGCCCCTTGTCCGAAACACGCATGCCGACCAGGTTCTGCTCTTCGAGCGCGATCATCAGCGGCTTGCCGGCATCCTGCTGCAGCCAGGTCGGCTCCAGGGCCTTCTTGCTGGTCAGCTCGGCGCCCTGGAACAGCGGCAGCACCACATAGGCCAGATAGAAGAAGATCAGCGTGATGGCTGCCAGCACAGCAAGCCCGCCTACCAGTACATACCAGCGGGTCAGGCGGTCCTTGAGCGCGCGCATGCGGCGCTTGCGTTGCAACTCGGGCGTATTGAAATCAATCCGCTCGGGAGGGGATTTTTGGGTCATGGTGGAGTTGGCCAGATCATTCATGCGCACACCCTAGCGGTCCCGTATGACAAAAACATGACAGTGCGTTGACGCAAAAAAGCCCGCCGCTCAGGAGCCCTGGCTTCGGACCGAGAATTCGTGGAAAAGGCCGGCTCAATTGCCGGCCTTTTCCTCAGTTACTTACTTCTTTGCAACGTTACCGGCGTGGGACAGACCCAGGTCAGCGAGGGTCTTGTCGACCACTTTCGATGGCAACGGAATGTAGCCGTCCTTCACCACGACCTGCTGCCCGGCCTGCGACAGCACCAGTTTGACGAACTCAGCTTCCAGCGGGGCCAGAGGCTTGTTCGGGGCCTTGTTGACGTAGACGTACAGGAAGCGCGACAGCGGGTAGGTGCCGTTCAGGGCATTGGCCTCGTTGTCTTCGATGAACTCGCCGCCTTCTTTCTTGGCCAGGGCTACGGTCTTGACGCTGGCAGTCTTGTAGCCGATACCCGAGTAGCCGATGCCGTTCAACGAGGAGCTGATCGACTGCACGACCGACGCCGAGCCTGGCTGTTCGTTGACGTTAGGCTTGAAGTCACCTTTGCACAGGGCCTCTTCCTTGAAGTAGCCGTAGGTACCCGATACCGAGTTACGACCGAACAGCTGCACTGGCTTGTTGGCCAGGTCGCCAGTCACGCCCAGGTCGCCCCAGGTCTTGACGTCGGCCTTGGCACCGCACAGGCGAGTGGAAGAGAAGATCGCGTCGACCTGAGCCATGGTCAGGCCCTTGATCGGGTTGTCCTTGTGTACGAATACGGCCAGGGCGTCGACAGCGACCGGAATGGCGGTCGGCTTGTAGCCGTACTTCTGCTCGAAGGCCTGCAGCTCGACGTCCTTCATCTTGCGGCTCATCGGGCCAAGGTTGGCGGTCCCTTCGGTCAGCGCGGGTGGCGCGGTGGAGGAGCCGGCAGCCTGGATCTGGATGTTGACGTTCGGATATTCCTTCTTGTAGGCCTCGGCCCACAGGGTCATGAGGTTCGCGAGGGTGTCGGAACCGACGCTGGAGAGGTTGCCCGAAACACCGGTGGTCTTGGTGTAGGTCGGGATCGCAGGGTCGACGGCGGCTACCGCGTTGGCGGTTGCAACGCCAGCGGCGGCAAAGGTGAGGGCCGCCATCAAACGCTTAAGTTTCATGCCTTGCTCCTAGCAGGAATATTTGGGGTGTTGGATGGATCGGGCCCAAGTATCAGCAGGCCGCATGAAGACGATATGACTTCAATATGACAATTGGATGAAAGGCCATCACTGGATACCCAGGATGGCCTTTGCAAGATGTTGCAGGAAAGTAGGGGCTACCCTAAAGCTGCCCAGTCCATCCGCTCGCTGTCGAGCATTTCAACCAGCGGCACCGTTACGGCAAAGCGCGGATCGTCGCTGGGGGTACTCAACACGAACTCGACAACATCCGCATACGTGCCGGGGTGATCGCCCTGCAGCGACGTTGCCTGCCAATCCAGTTCCGCTACAGCGGAACGAAAGGTCTTGATCAGATGATGCTGCTGTTGGGCTACTTCACGGCTCAAGCCTTGCGCTGTCAGCAATGCAGGATGCAGGCTTGCTGCATGGGCCGCGGCCTTTAACGTCAAAGGCCCATGCCCCGGGCTGGTCGCCGTGGCCTTGGCCAACTGGGCGATACGTGCTTCCAGGCTTTCGATCAGCTTCACGCCACGGCCGTACAAGGCGGGATGACGCGCCTGGGCCGTAGCCAACGCCGCGGCATGACGCTGGCTACCTGCGGTGATTTCACGCAGCACGACGGCCTGGATTGCAGCGTTTAGAAACGGGCTGGAGGCGTCGCGCTTTGCGCCATCGAGTGCAAACTTGACTGACATCTGCAAGCGCTTGAGCTGGTCGACGGCGGCCTTGGCTTGATGCTGGGCCAGTTCCAGGGCACGCAGCGCGGCGAGGCTGGCAGCCAGTTGCTGCGCAGGCGCGCCGACGCCTGGGCTGCGAGCCAATTGCTGTTCCAACGCGGTCAGCTTCAGTTTGCCCTGCTGCTCGGCTGCCTGGATCTCAGCTACCAGTTTGCGCACTTTTTCCAGGTTGCGGGTGGAAGACTGGCTGGCTCGCTGCGCGGGGGTCAGCGTTTGGCGAACCGGTGGTGGTTGCAAGGTCTGGCCTTTGAAGGCTGCGCGGCCTTTTTGCTGATGCCAGGATTTTATCGTTGCAACAATGTGGTCAGGGGAGTTGATGCTGCCGGTTTCGTCAACGGTTGAGTAGAACAGGAGGTCGCTGCCGGCGGGGTGGCCGATTATCTGGTCGAAATGGGCGATGAATGAGTTATGTTCAGACCTCTTGCCTTCGACATCCCAGATATTTTTGACGAGCAATAAGAACGAATGCTCATCGTAGTCTTGCAATCGTTTCTCAAGCTTCATCTTCCTTAGCCCTCAAGACAACCCCGGAAACTTTAAAATCCGTAGTATAATTATATGTTAATTCGACACTCGCAAACCCCTGGGAGGAAAGCTCATAAATATCCCATCCACCCGTTTTGCCTATGGGTTGCGGCATCGCCATAGGACCTCGTGAACTAATGGGATTTCCCCATGTCGCCCGAACAGCATCCTTATCCCGACAACCATAGGGTTGCGAAAGAAGATCCTTAAACTCTGGCTCAAGCTCAACGCGCCTGATAATTGTAACAATCACCGCTTGCAATACTTTAGTTTCCGTATCAAGTCTATAGCTAACCCCAGGCTCTGGCTCAAGGTACAGCTCTGTTGCACCAGAATAGAGTTTTATGAAAGGGAGATCTGGATCAAGCCCAAGACCAAGCAACGTGGCATGAGTTTCACCTAGGGACTTCAACCAATGCTCGACTTCTACAATTCTTGTCATGATCACACCATTTCAATAAATTTTTTAAGCAAATAAGTAAGCTCCGCCTTGATTCCTTCAACTCGCTCAGTCGGAAGACCTGGCCTTAGCGCATCGACGTTGCTACGCACAGCCTCAAACAGGTCAGCAGCGTCTAGCTTTTGCTTCGCTTTGGTGTTCCGTCCACCCTATGTCTCACTGTACCGCCTATGCACATGTGTAGGGATAACGACAGCAGGGGCTCGCCTGGTAAGCGCTCTGACTTGATAGGGTGACAAATACGGAACATTATTCTCAAGCCAAAGTTTTATCGCGCCTTGAGCAGGTATATGATCAACATCCATATCGTCTCTTATACTTCTGCGCTCCAAATCACCATACGCTCCAGTTTCAGTCTCTTCTGCTGGCTCGTTATTAACCAGGCCCGGCGCTGGTAGATCGTCCTCTCCACCGAACCCAGGAATTATGGCCCCTGTCTCTCCAGGATTCTCGCCTGGAAGTATTTCAAGACTTGGCCCCACTGGAACAGTCGACGTCCCCGGAAGAATGCCCGGCAGTAACGGAGCCTCGGGCAAAGGCGTCGGTCCCAGTATCTCCGATCCAGGTGCCACCAGTGGCGTCCAGGTGCGCGGGGGCTGGCCTTCCACAATCGCGGCGTCGAACGCCAAGGCTACACGAGCTCATCCTGAAGCGCCTGTGCCAGGCCTCTCGACTGTTTTGCGAAGTGAGCATCAAGCTGCGCACGTCGACCTTCATGTGCCTGGCTGTACGTACCAACCCGCTGGTGATGCGCAAGCGCCAATGCCTCGGCACGAGCCGGGAGTGATGACAACATCACCCGTTGAATTATCGTTCAGTGTGTTTTGAGCCATACAGAGTCTCCTTATCTGCATGGCTCAAGTTGCCCATTTGATGTCGGGCAACTGCACTACATATCTCTCTACGGGCGGAAGTTTCCAATTTGCAGAATGGTACAAAGACGCCTTGGCTTAAATTTTTGCCGATAGGAAACATCCCGCATAATTTGAAGGAAGCAATGATACAAGAGGCCTATTTACAGGGCGCGCTGAACGCCCTGGCAAGGGCAAGCGCCACTGAGGCCTGCATGGCGGGCTGGGTAAAGCTTTTAGATTTTGAATAAGGCTGTGACGCCCACATGTACAGCACCGTTACTGAAACTGTGCTGTACATGTGGGAGTCACCTTGCCGACGATAAAGCCGGTGAGGGCCAGCCGATCAGCGCCTGTTAGCGACCAGGTAAATGCCCACGATCAGACCAACTGCACACAGACCCGCTACATAATAGGCAGGCGCCATTGGGCTCACCTTGAGCAGTGCGGTCACCACCATCGGCGTCAAGCCGCCAAAGATGGCGTAGGCCACGTTGTAGGAGAACGAGAGGCCACTGAAGCGCACCGCCGCCGGGAACGCCTTGACCATCACATAGGGCACCGCGCCGATCACCCCCACGCACAGGCCGGTGATGGCATACAGTGGGAACAGCAGCTGCGGGTGGGTCGGCAGGCTGTGGTAGAAGGTCCAGGACGTCACCAGCAGCAGCAGGCTGCCGATGACGAACACGCGGCCTGCACCAAAGCGGTCGGCCAGGCTGCCGGAGCCGATGCAGCCAAGGCTGAGCAGCACGATCGCCAGGCTGTTGGCCTTGAGCGAGTCGGTGGGGCTGATGTGGTAGATGCTCTGCAACAGCGCCGGTGTCATCAGGATGACCACTACGATGCCGGCAGAAAGCATCCAGGTCAGCAGCATCGACAGGATGATCGGGCCACGGTGATCACGCAGCACCGCGCGCAGCGGCAGCTCTTCGGCCAGTGCCTTGCGTTGCTGCATCTCAGCGAATACCGGGGTTTCATGCAGCCAGCGGCGCAGGTACACCGAAAACAGGCCGAATACGCCGCCAAGCAGGAAAGGGATACGCCAGGCGTAGTCGGCGACTTCTTCAACGCTGTAAACCGTGTTGATCAGCGTTGCCACCAGCGAGCCAAGCAGAATGCCAGCGGTCAGGCCGGCGGTCAGGGTGCCGCAGGCATAGCCGGTGTTGCGTGCAGGCACATGCTCGGACACGAACACCCAGGCGCCAGGCACTTCACCCCCGATCGCTGCCCCCTGTATCACGCGCATCAGCAGCAGCAGGATCGGTGCCCACAGGCCAATCTGGGCATAGGTGGGCAGCAGGCCCATGATCAGCGTTGGCAGGGCCATCATGAAAATGCTCAGGGTGAACATCTTCTTGCGCCCAAGCAGGTCGCCGAAGTGGGCCATGATGATGCCGCCCAGGGGCCTGGCCAGGTAGCCGGCGGCGAAAATGCCGAAGGTCTGCATCAGGCGCAGCCACTCGGGCATGTCGGCCGGAAAGAACAGCTTGCCGACCACAGTGGCGAAAAACACGAAAATGATGAAGTCGTAGAACTCTAGGGCTCCGCCTAGCGCGGACAGTGAGAGGGTCTTGTAGTCACTGCGGGTCAGCGGCCGCGAGGGCTGCTCGATACTGCTCGGCACGGAGGTCATTGCTTGTTCTTCTCTTGTAGGGCATGCAGGCCGCTTGGCACGCGGCTTCTGGCGGTGACAGGCGAAGATAGCAAATTGCCGGGGCCTGCTGAAAGCGATACAAAATCCATACAGATATTCATGACTGCACGGTCGTCGCTGAGCGTTTGGCTATATATACTGCCCGTTCGTAGGAAAACGTTGCCGCCACGATGGGATGTTGTGCGAAAACGCCGGTCTTTATGTCAGGCGGTTTCGCAGAGTTTCCCTACGGCCGTCCAGCGAAACGAAATCGGCGTAGTATGTTTCAAGCTGAATCGTTTACTCGGCCTTTGCGCCACACCAACGAAAGCGTCACGGGTCAGAGGCCCCACCGCATGATTGAGCTCGAACAAGAAGATCCTATCCCGCAAGGCGACCTGGCCCTGCAAATCACTGCGTTGCCCCGCGAAACCAACGGTTTTGGCGATATCTTTGGCGGCTGGCTGGTCGCCCAGATGGACCTGGCAGGCACTGCCATGGCGAGCCGCGTCGCGGGTGGCCGGGTGGCAACGGTCGCCATTGACCGTATGGCCTTCCTGGTGCCAGTGGCCGTGGGCGCACAACTGTCGTTCTATACCCAGACGCTGGAAATCGGCCGCAGCTCGATCCAGATGATGGTCGAAGTGTGGAGCGACGACCCGCTGTCGAGCGAATGGCGCAAAGTCACGGAAGCAGTGTTCGTCTTCGTCGCCATCGATGGCAGCGGCCGCACCCGTTCAGTGCCTCGTCGCTAAGCCACGCGAGCGGTAAACTCATTGCAAGGCAGCGGGTCGAAGGCCCACAGGCAATCAATGAGACAAGCGCAATGGCTACCTACCAGGTCGTAAACGAGCAACACGGCGAACTCAACTGCTGGCGTATCACCAGCGACCGTGCCGAACTACTGATCGCCCAACAGGGTGCGCAGATCCTCAGCTACCAGCACGTTGGCGAGCCGCCGCTGCTGTGGCTGAGTGACCAGGCCATATTCCGCCAGGGCAAGTCGGTGCGCGCAGGTGTGCCGGTGTGCTGGCCGTGGTTCGGCAACCTGCAGCGCAACCCCGAAGCTGTTCAAGGCATGTTCCATGGCACGCAGGCGCCGGCCCATGGCCTGGCCCGCACGCGTGACTGGAAACTGTTGGCCATCGAAGAGGCGGCCAGCGCGCTGCGCATCGAATTCGAACTGCCAGAAGCCCAGGGCGATCTGCCGCACTGGCCGCATGACGTCGAGCTGAAACTGCTGATCGTCATGGGTGATGCGCTTGAGCTGACCCTGACCAGCCGTAACAGGGGCAACAGCTCAGTCACCATCAGCCAGGCCCTGCACAGCTACTTTGCCGTCAGCGATGTGCGTGAGGCGCGGGTCGAGGGTGTCGAAGGGCTGGACTACATCGAGACCCTGGCTGACTGGGAGCAGCGCCAGCAACAGGGTGCGCTGACGTTTGCCGGTGAGACCGATCGCATCTACCTGAATACGCCTGGGCAACTGAGCATTGTTGATCCGCACTGGAATCGGCGCATTACCCTGAACAGCCGTGGTTCACGTTCAGCGGTGATCTGGAACCCTTGGACCGACAGAGCCCAGGCATTGCCTGACATGGCCGATGATGGCTGGCAGCGAATGCTGTGCATCGAAACGGCGAATGTCTGGGACGATGTGGTGGAGTTGAAGCCTGGGGCGGTTCATGCCCTGCACGTGGCGATTGGCAGCGAAGGGCTTTGATTCCACTGCCGGGACCGTTTTGCGGTCCTTTCGCGATACGAAGCTCCTGCTACGCAGGCCGCACACGCCTGAGCGGCCTTGTTTCACGATGGGCTGCGAAGCAGCCCCTTCACAGGTCAGCGTCCTGCACCACCCTCACCTTCGCGGCGTCCAGCGCATACGCCGCATCGGCCATGTCGTTGCTGACCTTTTCAACCTTCAACGTACCGCTCACCCACAACGGCGTGTAGATGTCATCGATCTTCAACCCCTTCGGATAGCGCACCAGCACCAGCTGGTTGGGCGGCGGCGGCGGTACATGGATGCAGGCGCCCGGGTAAGGCACCAGGAAGAACAGCGTGTTATTACCCTTGGCATCGCTTTCAAGCGGCACCGGGTAACCGCCGAGACGAATTTCCTTGCCGTTCATCGCGGCCACGGTCTTGGTCGAATACATCACCGCTGGCAGGCCCTTGCTTTGCTTCAGGCCGCCCTTGTCGGTGAAGGTACCCATCGCCTCGGGCGAGTTATGGTCAATCTCTGGCATTTGCTCGAGGGCTTTCTGGTCCGACTTGGGCATCAGTTCGAGCCAGTCGGTTTCAGGCAGCTCGGCATGGGCCAGGGCGCTGGCCAGAAGCATGGGGATGAGAAAAAAGGCACGCATGAATATGCTCGGCAAATCGGATGAATTGCCGAGCATTCTAACCAGTATTCAGCGCTTCTTGATGAAGCCGAAGATAACCAGAAGGATGACGGCACCGACCAGCGCGCCGAAGAAGCCCGCTGCCTGCCCAGCCTGATAAATCCCCAGGGCCTGGCCGCCATAGGTGGCGATCAAGGAGCCGGCAATACCCAGCAGGATGGTCATGATCCAGCCCATGCTGTCGTCGCCGGGCTTGATGAAGCGCGCCAGCAGGCCAACGATCAGGCCGATGAAGATAGTTCCAATGATGCCCATGGCAATCCCTCTGCAGTGAAGATGGAGCAAGCCAAAGCCTAGACAGCGCTTTGGCTTGTTGCCATTTCAGAGGGCGAACCACTTGCAGAAGTTCGATCAGATGGCCTGTCAGTTGCTGATCAAGGCCTCTACCTCGGCAATCTTGCGCTCGAGGGTGGCCATATCCTGGCAACGCAGGGTGGCGTGGCCGACCTTGCGCCCGGCCTTGAAGGCCTTGCCATAGTGATGCAGGTGGCAGTCATCGATGGCGATGACCTTGTCCACTGCCGGCACCTCACCGATGAAGTTGAGCATGGCGCTCTCGCCTACCTTGGCAGTCGAACCCAGCGGCAGGCCGGCGACGGCGCGCAGGTGGTTTTCGAACTGGCTGCACTCGGCCCCTTCGATGGTCCAGTGCCCGGAGTTGTGCACACGCGGGGCAATCTCGTTGGCCTTGAGGCCACCGTCGACTTCGAAGAACTCGAAGGCCATCACACCCACATAGTCCAGCTGCTTGAGCACACGGCCGACGTAGTCTTCGGCCAGCGCCTGCAGCGGGTGTGCCTGGCTTGCCACGGACAGGCGCAGGATGCCGCTCTCGTGGGTGTTATGCACCAACGGGTAGAAGCGGGTTTCGCCATCGCGTGCTCGCACGGCCACCAGGGACACTTCGCCGGTGAACGGCACGAAGCCTTCCAGCAGGCACGGCACGCTGCCCAACTCAGCAAAGGTACCTAGCACATCCTCAGGGGTGCGCAGAACCTTCTGGCCCTTGCCGTCGTAGCCCAGGGTCCGGGTCTTGAGCACGGCCGGCAGGCCGATGCTGGCCACCGCTGCATCAAGGTCGGCCTGGGAAAGAATATCGGCGAAGGCCGGGGTGGGAATGCCCAAGTCGCGGAACATGCTCTTTTCGAACAGTCGGTCGCGGGCAATGCGCAGCGCTTCGGCGCTCGGGTACACCGGGACGAACTGCGAGAGGAAGGCGACGGTCTCGGCCGGGACGCTTTCGAACTCGAAGGTCACCAGGTCGACTTCGTCCGCCAGCTGGCGCAGGTGGTCCTGGTCGCCGTAGTCGGCACGCAGATGCTCGCCAAGAGCCGCAGCGCAGGCGTCCGGCGCCGGGTCGAGGAAGGCGAAGTTCATGCCCAGCGGGGTGCCCGCCAGAGCCAGCATGCGGCCCAGCTGGCCGCCACCGATAACACCGATCTTCATGGGTTCAGCCTCAAGCCTGACGTGGGTCTGGATTGTCCAGCACAGTGTCGGTCTGCTCGGTGCGGAACTGCTTGAGCGCCGCGTGATAGTGCGGGTATTTGGCGCCGAGGATGCTCGCCGACAGCAGCGCGGCGTTGACCGCACCGGCACGGCCGATGGCCAGGGTGGCAACGGGTACACCGGCAGGCATCTGGACGATCGACAGCAGCGAGTCGACACCCGACAGCATCGACGACTGTACCGGCACACCCAGCACCGGCAGGTGGGTCTTGGCGGCGCACATGCCTGGCAGGTGCGCTGCGCCACCCGCGCCAGCGATGATCACCTCGATGCCACGCCCTTCGGCCTCTTCGGCGTACTGGAACAGCAGATCCGGGGTGCGGTGGGCGGAAACCACCTTCACTTCGTAGGGAATGCCGAGTTTTTCCAGCATATCGGCGGTGTGGCTAAGGGTGGACCAATCGGACTTGGAGCCCATGATCACGCCAACCAGTGCACTCATCGTCGAGCCTCTCCTGCAAGCGCCTTCTGGCGCGCTAAAAGCAACAAGCCACGCAGGTGGACCGGCGTGGCTTGTCATACGGATTCTGAATCGACCAGGCTGGCCGAAGGCGCGGGATTGTAGCGTATTTCAAGTCGGCCCGCCCACCCCCACAAGCACATGTCGGATCAAAGGGCAAGCTGTCTCGTGGGACAACTTTTTCCGACTGCCGAGCGGCCTGCCAGGTGGTGACGATCGCGGCCACCCACTCGATCTACCTGGAGAACCGTAATGCCCAAGACCCTCACCCTCCTTTTCAGCCTCCTGCTGTCCCTGCAGTTGCCTTGCGCCGTAGCGGCCAAGTCGCTGGTCGTGACCGTTTATCTTCACGACGAGCTGGCCAGCATCAGCGACGAGCAAGTGCACAAGGATTACTTTCAGCACTGGATCGATGAGATGCGCAGTTTCACCGCCCACCCCACGGAACTGATCCTGCGACGCAACGTTCCGGGCATCACCGATATGGATTATCAAGGCAAGCCATCCAACGAGATTCTTGAGGCATTCACCCAAGGCGTGCAGGAACTGACCTCGGACCAACGCTTCTCTTTCATGCACAAGCACCTGCTGATGACGCAAAACAGCTATGACCACAGCGGGCTGAACTACAATGCGGGCCTGGCCTACTTCAAACAGAACACCGCCATCGCCTCAATGGCCGCGTACAGCAGCGCCGCCCATGAAATCGGCCATCTGCTTTCCGCCACGCATGAAGACGCCGAACTGAAGTTCAACGGCTGGGTCTGCGAAACCTATACGCACCGGCGAATCCCGGCGCGATCGAACTGCTACCGGTATAGCGACAAGAACCGGGCGAATATCGCCGACTATCTCAAGTACAACTCACACTGAGCCTTCGCCTTGCGCACCCGCGGACTCGAGCTTGCGCCATAGCAGGCGCACGTTGGCCTTGCGCACCAGAGCACAGCGATACAAGCGGATTTCCAGTGGCACATGCCACTGGGCCCCTGCGCAGATGACCAGCTCCCCTCGCTCCAGTTCGCCACGCATCGAAAGCCGGGGCACCCAGGCAACGCCCATGCCTTCCAAGGCCATGCTCTTCAAACTGTCGGCCATGGCTGTCTCGTACACCGTGGTATAGCGCAAATTGCGCTGGCGCAGCAGCAGGCTCACGGAACGGCCAAGGAAGGCGCCCGCACTGTATGCAAGCAACGGCACGCTGGCGTCGCCCTCAAGGTCGAACATGGGCTTTCCATCTGCCCCTACGGCGCACACGGGAAGCATTTCGGTGGTGCCCATGTGCAGCGAGGGAAAGATTTCGGCGTCCATCTGCAGCGCTGCATCCGGGTCATAGAAAGCCAGCATCAGATCGCAGCCACCTTCGCGCAACGCATGCACAGCATCACCGACGTTGGTGGCCACCAGCCGCGTGGCGATGTTCAAACCATCGTTACGCAGTTGCGCAACCCAGCGCGGGAAAAAGCCAGACGCCAGCGAGTGCGCCGCCGCCACCTGGATCACCTCGCCCTGGCCACCTTCAAGATGATGCAAATGGCGTAGAACTTCACTCAACTGGTCGACAACGGTACGCGCCGTTACGAGAAATAGCTGACCCGCCGCCGTCAGTTCGATGGGCGTGCGGGAACGATTCACCAGCGTCAGGCCGAGCGCCGCCTCCAGGCTGCGAATACGTCGGCTGAAGGCCGGTTGGGTGACGAAACGGCGCTCCGCTGCCTGGGAAAAACTGCGGGTGGCGGCCAGCGCACTGAAGTCTTCCAGCCATTTGCTTTCTAGGTTCACTAAACGAATCTCCCGGCATGCACCAAAATGGAACACGCTCGAATGTCAATCGGCGTCACATCAAACACTATGCCGTTTGTGCATAGGTTAGCGTGCAACAGCATTGGCCGCAAAATCCCCTTAAGGCCTAGCATTAGCGCCATTCCGGCAGGTGCCGGGTCAAAATCGAGATGATATCCATCATGTCCTCCGCTGCATCGTTCCGCGTCGAAAAAGATCTGCTTGGTACCCTTGAAGTCCCTGCCGATGCCTACTACGGCATCCAGACTCTGCGCGCTGCCAACAACTTCCATCTCTCCGGTGTTCCGCTGTCGCACTACCCGAAACTGGTCGTGGCACTTGCCATGGTCAAGCAGGCTGCTGCCGATGCCAACCGTGAGCTGGGGCACCTGAGCGATGCCAAGCACGCCGCCATCAGCGAGGCCTGCGCCCGCCTGATCCGCGGTGACTTCCACGACCAGTTCGTTGTGGACATGATTCAAGGTGGCGCTGGTACTTCCACCAACATGAACGCCAACGAGGTCATCGCCAACGTCGCGCTGGAGGCCATGGGCCACCAGAAGGGTGAGTACCAGTACCTGCACCCGAACAACGATGTGAACATGGCGCAGTCGACCAACGATGCTTACCCGACCGCCATCCGTCTGGGCCTGCTGCTGGGCCACGACGCGCTGCTGGCCAGCCTCGACAGCCTGATCCAGGCCTTCGCTGCCAAAGGTAAAGAGTTCGACCACGTACTGAAGATGGGCCGCACCCAGCTGCAGGACGCCGTGCCGATGACCCTGGGCCAGGAGTTCCGCGCCTTCGCCACCACCATGACCGAAGACCTGCAGCGTCTGCGCTCGCTGGCCCCGGAACTGCTGACCGAAATCAACCTGGGCGGTACCGCCATCGGCACCGGCATCAACGCCGACCCTGGCTACCAGGCCCTGGCCGTACAGCGTTTGGCGACCATCAGCGGCCAGCCGCTGGTACCGGCTGCCGACCTGATCGAAGCCACCTCGGACATGGGCGCCTTCGTGCTGTTCTCCGGCATGCTCAAGCGCACTGCGGTCAAGCTGTCGAAGATCTGCAACGACCTGCGCCTGCTGTCCAGCGGCCCACGTACCGGCATCAACGAAATCAACCTGCCAGCGCGCCAGCCAGGCAGCTCGATCATGCCAGGCAAGGTCAACCCGGTCATCCCGGAGGCCGTCAACCAGGTTGCCTTCGCCATCATGGGCAACGACCTGGCCCTGACCGTCGCCGCTGAAGGTGGCCAGCTGCAGTTGAACGTGATGGAGCCGCTGATCGCCTACAAGATCTTCGACTCGATCCGCCTGCTCCAGCGTGCCATGGACATGCTGCGCGAGCACTGCATCGTCGGCATCACCGCCAACGAACAGCGCTGCCGTGAACTGGTGGAGCACTCGATCGGCCTGGTCACCGCCCTGAACCCTTACATCGGCTACGAAAACGCCACCCGTATTGCCCGCGTAGCCCTGGAAACCGGCCGCGGCGTGCTGGAACTGGTACGCGAAGAACAGCTGCTGGACGAAGCGATGCTCAACGACATCCTGCGCCCGGAAAACATGATCGCTCCACGTCTGGTTCCGCTGAAGGCGTAACCCGGCTGCTGCAAACAGTCTCACCAGGTTTGAGGGACTAGACACCTCTCGACCTTTCAAGGGCCCGAGCGCACGCTACGGGCCCTTTTTTTCGCCCGCGCGATCCCGGCACACAACTTGCTCTGTAATGTTTCCCAGCCCACGGAAATACCGAGCATGCTGCACAGCCACATGACCACCCTCAACGCGGTTTCGCTGATCCTCAACCTGTTCCAGGAGCAAGGGTGCGAGGCTACGGCGCTGCTGGCTGGCAGCGGTATAGGCCTGGCAGACCTTGGCCATGCCGATGCGCGCATCACCACCCAGCAAGAGCTGCAGGTATGCGCCAATGCCGTGGCACGGCGTGAGGACATTGGCCTGGAACTGGGCCAGCGCATGCATGTGTCGTGCTACGGCATGCTGGGTTACGCGCTGCTCTCCAGTGCCACTTTGGGTGACGCCTTGCGCCTGGCTTTGCAGTATCCGGCACTGCTGGGAACAGTCTTTCGCTTACGCCTGATAGACGACGGCCAGCGCATCTGGCTTAGCGCCGACGAATATCGCGACCTCCCGGCGCTGGCCGCTTTCAATGCCGAGTTCTGCCTGGTGTCGCTCAAAGTCATCTGTGACGACCTGCTGGGCCGGCCACTGCCCCTGCTCGGCGCCCGTTTCGCGCATGCCCAGCCTGACTACCATCAGCGCTATAACGGTGTCTTTTCCTGCCCTCTGGGCTTCGACGCGAAGGACAACGCCTTTGCGTTCGATCGACACTGGTTGGACACGCCGCTGCCGCTTGCCGACCCGATCACGCACAAAGCCATGAGCGAACGCTGCCGGCGCCTGAACCTTGAATTCACAGGGCGCCAGGCCTGGCTGGGGCGGATTCGCCAGTTGCTGCTGCAGCAACTGGACGCTGCCCCCGGCCTTGAGGGCTTGGCGCGGCAGATGAACTGTTCGTCTCGCACCTTGCGCCGGCACTTGCAGGCGCTCGGCAGCAGTTATCAACAGCTGCTCGATGAGCTTCGATTCGAGCGAGCCAAGCAATTGCTCGCCGATGACAAGATGCCGATCTACCGGATTGCCGAGCGCCTGGGGTTCAGTGAGACGGCGAGCTTCCGGCATGCGTTCCAGCGGTGGAGCGGCGTTGCGCCCAGCCATTTCCGAGGTTGAGCGGGGCCTGCGAGCTTGGCCACATCGATCCCCTTTTGGCCGTTTGCGTCGTTCTCCCACACCCGGCAGCCCGTGAAAATGGGCCAACGCCAGTACCACCGGAGAACAACAATGCTGACGATCTATTCCGATGACCACCGCCTGCACCACGGCCGCTGCGAGCTGATCGACGGCAAACTGATGCCCTGCTTCGAAATGCCGTCGCGCGCTGACCATGTGCTCGAGCAGGTAAAAAAGCGCAACCTCGGTGCTGTCCAGGCCCCGACCGATTTCGGCCGTGCACCGCTGCAGCGCATCCACAGCGCCGACTATCTCGACTTCTTCGAAGGTGCCTGGGCGCGTTGGGCCGCGTTGGGTCAGGAAGGCGACCTGCTGCCCTTCACCTGGCCAGCCCGCACCTTGCGCCAGGTCAAACCCACCGGCCTGCATGGCGAACTGGGTTACTACAGTTTCGATGCCGGCGCGCCCATCACCGCGGGTACCTGGCAAGCCGCCTACAGCGCAGCACAGGTTGCCCTCACCGCCCAGGCTGCAATTGAGCAAGGCGCCCATGCGGCCTTCGCCCTGTGCCGCCCACCAGGGCATCACGCCGCCGCTGAGGTGATGGGAGGTTACTGCTACCTGAACAACGCCGCGATCGCAGCCCAAGCCTTCCTCGACCAAGGCAGGGCCAAGGTGGCTATCCTCGACGTCGACTACCACCATGGCAATGGCACCCAGGACATCTTCTACCACCGCGAAGACGTGTTCTTCGCCTCGATCCACGGCGACCCGCAAGACGAGTTCCCGTTCTTTTTGGGCTACGCGGACGAAACCGGCGCAGGTGCGGGCGCTGGCTGCAACATCAACTATCCGCTGCCAGCGGGCAGTGACTGGGCCGCCTGGAGCGCTGCGCTGGAGGATGCCTGCACGCGCATCGCCGGCTACGACGCTGACGTGCTTGTCATCTCACTGGGGGTGGATACCTTCAAGGATGACCCTATCTCTCAGTTCAAGCTGGACAGCCCGGACTACCTGGAAATGGGCAAGCGTATCGCCCAGCTCGGCAAGCCGACCTTGTTCGTGATGGAAGGCGGCTACGCAGTGGAAGAAATCGGTATCAACGCAGTCAATGTGCTGGAAGGTTTCCAGCTCGCCCAGCCAGGAGCCCGATAATGGCCAGACTCAAGCGCCTGCTCGCCCCACTCATCGCGGCCACCCTGTGCGCCGGCGCCCTTCAGGCGCAAGCCGAACAGCGCACCTTGCGCGTGTACAACTGGTTCGATTACATCACCCCGCAAACCTTGACCAGCTTCCAGAAGGACAGCGGCGTCAAGCTGGTCTACGACATTTTCGACACCAACGAAGCCCTGGAGGCGAAGCTGTTAACGGGTAACTCCGGCTACGACGTGGTAGTGCCGTCCAACGTGTTCCTCGCCAAGCAGATCGAGGCGGGGGTGTTCCAGCCACTGGACCGCAGCAAGCTGCCGAACTGGCAACACCTGGACCCGGCATTGATGAAGCTGATCGAGGCCAACGACCCGGGCAACAAGTTCGCCGTGCCTTACATGTACGGCACGGTGCTGATCGGTTTCAACCCAGACAAGGTCAAGGCAGTACTGGGCGACAAGGCTCCGGTGGACAGCTGGGACCTGCTCTTCAAGGAAGAGAACATCGCCAAGCTCAAGCAGTGCGGTGTAGCGCTGCTCGACTCGCCATCAGAGATCCTGCCTCTGGCGTTGCACTACCTCGGGCTGGACCCCAACAGCAGCAAGCCGGGTGACTACAAGCAAGCCCAAGCCCTGCTGCTGAAGATCCGCCCCTATATCACCTACTTCCACTCTTCCAAGTACATGGCGGACATCGCCAACGGCGATATCTGCGTTGCCGTTGGTTATTCCGGCAGTTTCTCCCAGGCCGCAAACCGCGCCCGGGATGCGAAGAACGGTGTGGTGGTGGACATGCGCCTGCCCAAAGAGGGCGCGCCGATCTGGTTCGACATGCTGGCGATTCCGAAAGGCGCCGCCAACCCGGAGGACGCGCATACGTTCATCAACTACCTGCTGCGCCCAGAGGTGATTGCGCCGATCAGCGACTTTGTCGGCTACCCGAACCCGAACAAGGATGCGACGGATCAGGTCAGCCCAGCGATTCGCAATAATCCCAACCTGTATCCGACCCCTGAGGCGATGGCCAAGCTGTACACGCTCAAGCCTTTGACGCGTGAGGCAGAGCGGGCGCGGACGCGGGCCTGGACCAGGATCAAGTCCGGGACTTGATACCGCCTTGTGTAAGCAAGACCGCGCGCGCCTGAAGGCGCGTGCGGTGCCTTGTCGAGCGGCCTTGTGCCGCGCTGGCCTAAGCAGGCCGGGAGTTTCAATCGCGCTTCACAAGCCCCGGCAACTGCGCCACCAGCTTCTGGTTGTTGAACGGCGCGCGGATAAACCCACGCTGACGACCGTCCGGCCCGACAATCGCCAGGTTTCCGCTGTGATCCACGGTATAACCGGGCTTGCTGGTATCGGCCGGGATGAACGGAATGCTCAAGGCATTGGCCAGCTTCTGGGTATCTTCGATCGACCCCGCCACGCCGACGAAATCCTTGTCGAAATAGCCCAGGTACTGCTTGAGCTGGTTCGGCGTGTCGCGGTTCGGATCGACACTCACCAGTACCACCTGCAGGCGGTCGACCGCTTCCTTGGGCAGCTCGCTCTTCACCTGCCGCAACTGGGCCAGGGTAGTAGGGCAGATATCCGGGCAATAGGTGTAGCCAAAGAACAGCAGCGACCATTTGCCCTTGAGCGCGTCCAGCTGCACCGGCTGGCCGTCCTGGTTGGTCATGGTCACGTCGGCGACCGTGCGGCTCTGCGGCAGGAGGATGATGCCGGCATCGATCAACTGCGTGGGGTTTGGCTGGTCACTGCCATTGAGCACCTTGTTGACGGTCAGGCCCATGATCAACGCGACCAGGGCAACGAGGATGAAGACGGTTTTCTGGGTTCGGGTCATAGGTTCAGCAACAGGTAGTGGTCAACAAGCAACGCGATGAACAGCGCGAACAGGTACCCGATAGAGTACTTGAAGGTGCCGATCGCCGCGTGCGGCCGGCTGCCACGGTACAACACCCAGGCCCATTGCAGGAAGCGCAGACCAAGGGCGAGGGCGCAGGCCAGATACAACGGGCCGCTCATGTGGATGGCGTAGGGCAGCAGGGTCACCGCCAGCAGGATCAGGGTGTAGAGCAAGATGTGCAGCTTGGTGTAGCGCTCGCCGTGGGTCACCGGCAGCATCGGGATATCGGCCTTGGCGTACTCCTGCTTGCGGTGAATGGCCAGGGCCCAGAAGTGTGGTGGCGTCCAGGCGAAGATGATCAGCATCAGCAACAAGGGCTCGGCACTGACATGGCCACTTACTGCCACCCAGCCAAGCAGCGGCGGGGCCGCGCCTGCCAGGCCTCCGATCACGATGTTCTGCGGGGTCGCACGCTTGAGAAAGCCGGTGTAGAGCACCGCATAGCCGAGCAGAGAGGCAAGCGTCAGCCAGGCGGCGAGGGCGTTGGTGAACACCAGCAACAGGGCCATACCCAGCAGCGCCAGGGCGAGGGCGAACAACAGCGCCGGCACCGGCGCGACCCGCCCCTCGGCCAGCGGCCGCTTGTGGGTGCGGGCCATCAGCGCATCGATGCGCCGGTCCAGCACATGGTTGACCGTCGCCGCGGCCCCCGCGCACAGGGCAATCCCCAGATTGCCGAACAGCAGCACACGCCAAGGCACCCCGGCACGGGTCGCCAGGAACATGCCTACCAGCGAAGTGATCAGCATCAGCACCACCACCTTGGGCTTGGTCAGCTCCAGATAGTCGCGCCAGCCCGCACGTTGGGCACTTAAAAGCGTCGCCACGAAGCGTTCCTCAAGTGATGGGGCGCGCCCACGCCTGTCACCGGCGTGAGGCGCCAGCCTTGGCCCACACGCACCTTGTCGACGACACGGATACGGTAGTTGACCAGCACCATGCTCAGCAGCAACAGTGCGCCGCCTGCGTTATGCGCCACCGCCACCGCCAGCGGCAGGTGCAACAGCACGTTGCTGATGCCCAGGCCTACCTGCAGCGCCAGCACCAGCAGTACCAGGCGCCCCAACCCAGACAAGCCACAGCGGTGCAGCTTCCAGCTGAGCATCAGCAAAACACCAGTGACCAGAAGGGCGCCCAGCCGATGGCTGATATGGATGGCCGTGCGCGCATCGCTGTCCAGTTGCCCGCCCAAGTAGTTGGGGCCCACGTGCTGGGTCAGGTGGAAGCCGTTGCTGAAGTCCGCTGCCGGCCACCACTGGCCATGGCAGGTCGGCAGGTCTATGCAGGCAACGGCCGCATAGTTGGAACTGACCCAGCCGCCCAGGGCAATCTGCCCGATCACTACCAGCAGCGCCAAGGCAGCGATCCGTCGCAAGCTCAGCGGTAGTTTCGGTAATGGCGCAAAGGCCCGAGATAGACGCAGCGATAGCAGGAACAGCAAGGCCAGGGTAGTGAAGCCACCCAGCAGATGTGCGGTGACGACCTGCGGCCACAGCTTGAGGGTTACGGTCCACATGCCGAATGCCGCCTGGGCCAGCACTACGCCCAGCAGCAGCACCGGCAGGCGGTAGGGCTGGCCGTCGCGTGAATGCCGGCGCACGGCTTGGAAGGCGAGCAGGGCGATCACCACGGCAAGCGTGCCGGCAAAGTAACGATGGACCATCTCGGCCCAGCCTTTGGCGACCTCCACCGGGTGCTCGGGGAAGTGCAGTTCGGCATGGGCCAGCTGCGCATCGGTTTTCGGCACACTGATGAAGCCATAGCAGCCAGGCCAGTCGGGGCAGCCGAGGCCAGCATGAGTCAGACGGGTATACGCACCGAGCAGTACGACCAGCAGTGCCAGCAGGGTGGCGAACACAGCGAGGCGGAATCCAGGTCTGGCCATGGCAAGGCTCCTAGCCGATGTTGGACAGCTTGAGCAGGTGGCGCAGGTCATCCATTACATGCTTGCCGCTGACCTTGCCGTCATAGCGCAGCACCAGATTGCCGTGCGGGTCGACGATCCACAGATGCGGCGCGGGGTCTCCTACCTTCTGCAGGTAGCGCTGGGTATCGAGTGGATAACGCTGCAATTGTGGGTACTCGCGCGCCAGCAAGGCCTGGTAGCCGGCGCTCAACGGTTGGGCAGCGGCCAAGGCATGGCTGGCACGGCTGGCGTCCCGGCCAAGGCCAATCTGGATCTGCCGCGCCAGGTAAACCAGACGCTGGCAGTCTTCAGCACAGTTTTCCGGGGCGCTGACCAGCAGTTGCCAACGGGCGTCCTCGCCAGCGATGCCGATATCGCCGCGGCTCTGGCCATTGCCGATCATCGTGCCGTGATAGCTTCGGCCTTCCGGCACCCAGAACTTGAGCTTGTACATGCTGGTGGCCAGGATCATCGGGCCGAGCACCACCAGCAGAATCAGGATCAGCTGCAAACGCCCGCGGGCTCTGGGTTTGCGACGTTCAGGCATGTCCAGTGGAGTGGTGGTGGCGGCCATGGCGGTTCTCCTTTTTGTTGTGCCAGCCAAAGTAGAGGTAGAGCAGCACCAGCGCGGTCGCCAGGGCGAACCATTGCACGGCATAGCCCAGGTGTTTTTCCGGCCCCATGGCCACCACTGGCCAGTCCAGGCGGTACGCCGCCGGGCCAGGCTGCAGGCGCAGTTCATGGGCGAAGCCGGCGCGCCGCAGCTGTTGCCACAGTTGCACGGGGTTCACCGCCGTCAGCAGGTGCGGCCACTGGCCGCCCACGGGGTCGGGGTGCAATTGAAAGGTGCTGCCCGGCGCTACGTATACCGAGGCATCCAGGGCCAGAGCCTGTGCAGGGGTGTCGAAGGGCACCGGCACACGGCGGTCGGGCCAGGGCAGCCACCCGCGGTTGACCCACAGCCACAGGCCGCTGGGCTGGTCGAGAAACGGCTGCAGCAACTCGACGCCGGCCTGGCCGTCGCGCATGCGGTTGTCCAGCAGCACGCTGTGCTCGGCATCGAAGCGGCCGTAGAGGTGTACACGGCGGAAGGCGGGGTCGTCGCTCAGCTGCAACTGGGCGGCGGAAAGCGGCGCGTCGACGCTACGCTCGGCATGGCTGGCCAGCAATGCGCGCTTTTCGGCGGCTCGGCCCAATTGCCAGCAGCCAAGGGCGATCAAGCCCGGCAGTAGCGCAAGCACTACCAGGGTGGGTACCCAGCCCGGGCGAAACAGCCTCACGGGCGCCTCGCTATACTTATCCACATCACCGCATCCCCCTGGAGAAACGCCATGCTCAAGGCCGCGATTGTCATGATGCTGTTGGCCACCATCGCCAGCCTGTTCAGCGGCCTGGTGTTTCTGGTCAAGGACGATGAGAACTCCACCCGCCTGCTCAAGGCACTGACCGTGCGTGTCACCTTGGCCTGCGTGACCATCGCCCTGGTGGCATATGGCTTCATCTCTGGCCAACTCGTCTCCCACGCGCCCTTCTAGGCCGTCAGCCGCCACCTGTAGGGGCGGCCTTGCGGCGCGAAAGGGCTGTGTCGCTCTTCACAGCACATACACAAAGATGAACAGCCCAACCCACACCACATCGACGAAGTGCCAGTACCAGCTGGCCGCCTCGAAGCCGAAGTGTTTGTCCGGGTTGAAGTGCCCCCGCAGGATGCGCACGAACATGACGATCAAAATGATCGTGCCCAAGGTCACGTGGGCACCGTGGAAGCCTGTGAGCATGAAGAAGGTCGCGCCGTAGATCCCCGAGCCCAGGGTCAGGCCCAACTGGGTGTAGGCCTCGAAGTATTCGTAGGCCTGCAGTGCGATAAAGCTCAGCCCCAACAGGATGGTGATGGCCATCCACAGCTTCAGCGGCCCACGGTGGCCACGTCGCAGCGCATGGTGGGCGATGGTGATGGTCACGCTCGAACTGACCAGCAAAATGGTGTTGATCAAAGGCAGGTGCCAAGGGTCGATGACGTCCTTGGGCGGCGGGAACAACTTGGGGTCCGGGGTGTTGAGCAGGGGCCAGGCGAACTCGAAACTGGGCCACAGCATGTGTGCGACACCTTTGGCGCCTTCTCCGCCGAGCCAGGGTCCGGCCAGTACCCGTACATAGAAAAGTGCGCCAAAAAACGCCAGGAAGAACATCACCTCGGAGAAGATGAACCAGCTCATGCCCCAACGGAACGAGCGGTCCAGCTGCGCGCTGTAGAGGCCGGCGCGGCTTTCCTTGACCACCGCACCGAACCAGCCGAACAGCATGTAGGCCAGCAACAGCGCACCGACGAAGAAAATCAGCGGCCCGTGGGAATCGGGGCGGCCAGCCTTGAGGTCGTTGAACCACGTGCCAAGGCCGAACACCGTGATGAACATTCCGATGGTGGCAATGATCGGCCACTTGCTCTGCGCAGGGACGTAGTAGTGTTCATGACTTGCCATTGCTGTTCTCCTTCCCTTAACGGGCGCCCTGAACGTCCTGGGGCGCGACATGCGCGACCGGCGGGTGGCGAGCGGTGATGTCGAACAAGGTGTAGGCCAGTGTCAGGTGCTTCACAGTGGCCGGCAGGTCCCGGTCGACGATGAAGCGCACGGGCATCTCGATACGTTCGCCGGGCTGCAGCACCTGCTGGGTAAAGCAGAAGCACTCGGTCTTGTGGAAATACGCCGCGGCCTCGGCCGGTGTGATGCTGGGTACGGCCTGGGCGGTCATCGGCCGGTCAGTGGTGTTGTGAGCCACGAAGATCATCTGGTTGACGGCCCCCGGGTTGACCGCGAGCTGGTCGGCAGTGGCATAGAAATCCCAGACCATGTCACCGGCATTGGTCGACATGAACTGCACCCGCACCGAACGCGTCGGATCGCTGACCTGGCTCCCTTCGTACTGCCCGCCCGTCTTGCCATTGATGCCGAAGGCCCTGCACATGACGTCGTAGATCGGCACCAGGGCAAAGCCGAAGGCGAACATCACCACCGTCAGCATCAACAGGCGCAGCACCAGGCGTTTGAGCGGTTGGCCGGTCATGGGCGGTTACCTATTTCACATCCGGTGGCGTCTGGAAGGTGTGATACGGCGCCGGCGAAGGCACCGACCACTCAAGCCCCTCGGCACCGTCCCAGGGTTTGGCCGGGGCCGGCGCGCCGCCGCGAATGCACTTGATGACGATGAACAGGAAGAAGATCTGCGTGGCACCGAACATGAATGCCCCGACCGATGACACCATGTTGAAGTCGGCGAACTGCAGGTTGTAGTCAGGAATGCGCCGCGGCATGCCGGCCAGGCCAACGAAGTGCATGGGGAAGAAGGCCAGGTTCATACCGATGAACGACAGCCAGAAATGCAGCTTGCCGAGGGTTTCGTCGTACATGTGGCCGGTCCACTTCGGCAGCCAGTAATAGGCCGAGGCGAAGATGCCGAAGATCGCCCCGGGCACCAGCACGTAGTGGAAGTGCGCCACCACGAAGTAGGTATCGTGGTACTGGAAGTCTGCCGGCGCGATAGCCAGCATCAACCCCGAGAACCCACCGATGGTGAACAGGATGACGAAGGCGATGGCGAACAGCATCGGCGTCTCGAAGGTCAGTGAGCCTTCCCACATGGTGCTGACCCAGTTGAACACCTTCACCCCGGTGGGCACGGCAATGAGCATGGTCGCGTACATGAAGAACAACTCGCCCACCACCGGGATGCCGACCACGAACATGTGGTGCGCCCAGACGATGAACGACAGGAAGGCGATGGCACCCGTGGCGTAGACCATCGAGGTGTAGCCGAACAGTGGCTTGCGCGAGAACGCCGGGATGATCGAGCTGACCGCGCCGAAGGCCGGCAGGATCATGATGTACACCTCGGGGTGGCCGAAGAACCAGAACACATGCTGGAACAGCACCGGGTCACCGCCACCGGCGGCACTGAAGAAGCTGGTGCCAAAGTGGATATCCATCAGCATCATGGTGACCACGCCGGCCAGCACCGGCATCACCGCGATCAGCAGGAAGGCCGTGATCAGCCAGGTCCAGACGAACAGCGGCATTTTCATCAGGGTCATGCCCGGTGCGCGCAGGTTGAGAATGGTGGCTATGACGTTGATGGCCCCCATGATCGAGCTGATACCCATCAAGTGGATGGCGAATATGAAGAACGTCACGCTGGCGGGGGCATAGGTGGTGGAAAGCGGAGCGTAGAACGTCCAGCCGAAATTCGGCCCGCCACCGGGGCTGAACAGGGTCGATACCAGCATCAGGAACGCTGCCGGCAGCAGCCAGAAACTGAAGTTGTTCATCCGCGGCAGGGCCATGTCCGGCGCGCCGATCATCAGTGGGATCATCCAGTTGGCCAAACCGACGAAGGCCGGCATCACCGCGCCGAACACCATGATCAGGCCGTGCATGGTGGTCATCTGGTTGAAAAATGCCGGCTCGACGATCTGCAGCCCGGGCTGGAACAGTTCGGCGCGTATCACCATGGCGAACGAACCGCCAAGCAGGAACATGATGAAGCTGAACCACAGGTACATCGTGCCGATGTCCTTGTGGTTGGTGGTCAGCACCCAGCGCATCAGGCCCTTGGCCGGGCCGTGGGCATGCTCATGGCCGTGGGCGTGGTCGTCGATCACTGCACTCATGTCCTGTCTCCTGCAGCCCACTGACTGCCGCGAGTAACCCGGTTCATTGCGCTTGTGCCTGCTTGAGCGCCAGCACGTCCTTCGGTGTCACCATGTCGCCTGTGTCATTGCCCCAGGCGTTGCGCTCGTAGGTGACCACGGCGGCGATATCGACTTCAGACAGCTGCTTGCCGAAGGCCGCCATGGCGGTACCCGGCTTGCCGTGGAAGACGATGTCCAGGTGGGCATCCTTGGGGCCGGTGGCGATCTTCGAGCCCTTGAGTGCCGGGAACATCGGCGGCAAGCCCTGGCCCTCGGCCTGGTGACAGGCCACGCAGGTGGTGTGGTAAACCTTGTCGCCACGGGCGACCAACTCTTCAAGGGTCCATTCCTTGCTGGTCAGCTCTTTGAGTTTGGCCGCCTCGGCCTTGCGCTCGCCGAGCCAGGTGTCGTAGTCGGCCTTGGACTTGACCTCCACCACCACCGGCATGAAACCGTGGTCCTTGCCACACAGCTCGGTGCATTGGCCGCGGTAGATGCCGGGCTTCTCGACCCGGGTCCAGGCTTCATTGACGAAGCCAGGGATGGCGTCGCGCTTGACCGCGAAAGCCGGTACCCACCAGGAATGGATCACGTCGGCGGCGGTCACCAGAAAGCGCACTTTCGCGCCCACCGGCAGCACGAGCGGCTGGTCCACCTCAAGCAGGTAGTGCTCGTCCTTGGGCGCCTTGTTCTGGATCTGGTCGGCAGGGGTGGCCAGGTTGCTGAAGAACTCCACATCCTGGCCCAGGTATTTGTAGTGCCATTTCCACTGATAGCCCGTAACCTGGATATCAATGTCCGATTCGCTGGCGTCGTAGATGTCAATCAGCGTCTTGGTGGCGGGGATGGCCATGGCCACCAGGATCAGCAAGGGGACCACGGTCCACAGGATTTCTACCCAGGTGTGCTCGTGGAAATGCGCAGCTTGCTGGCCGGTGGAACGGCGGTGGATGACCATGGACCAGAACATCGCGCCGAACACCACGACGCCGATGATCACGCAGATCCAGAAGATGGTCATGTGCAGGTCGAACACGGCGTTGGAGACTTCCGTCGCCCCCGGCGCCATGTTTACGGTCCAGGCGGCGTTCGCCTGACCGAAAACCGTCCACAACAGGAGGCCCATCCAGACGGGTGGATGTCGCATCATTGCGGGTTCCCCTTCTAATTCTTGTTGTCCCGGAGGCATGGCCTGCGGCAAGAGGGAACGGCGGTCAAGACTGCCTGGCTTCGACGACCGAGCCCCTGCGATAAGCAGTCGGGCCTCATCAGCGAATCACGTTCAACCCGAGTATAGACAGCGACCAATGGCACGCAACGGCGCAGGTGAAATGATCTTCACGAAATCGTGAAAACGCCTGTAAAGCCTGCCCTAGACGCTAAGTGGCATAATGATGGCGCTCGCATATACCCAACAGCGCACACGTTTGCGTGGTTTATAACAAATGCGTCTTAGGTATTCTGTATACCGAGCTAATTTACTGTCTTCCGTTTGAAACGTATTGTCCCTGGAGTTGTCATGAACATCGCTGCTGTACGCGAGCAAATAAGCCAAGCCAACGATCACGAACGCCAGACCGGCCAACTGAAAGAGCGTCTCGAGCTGCAACTGCCCCATCTGCACCCCTCGATCCAGCTGCCTGAGCAGGATGCCCAGGGTACGTTGGCGCGCTTCGTCAGCGCCTATATCGACCAGGTGCCCGAGTTGCTCGAAGCTGCCCACGCGGTGGCGCTGGAGGCCGGTATCGAGTCGCAGATCAAACCCGTGCTGAAGATCGCTGAGGCCTATTTCCTGCAGCCGCCGAGCGTTATGCAGGGGCACGTGGGCCTGGACTGCCTGCTGGATGAAGCCTACCTGGCGCACCGTTTGGTGGAGGAGGTGAACGATCTTTATATCCGCCACTTCCAGCAACCCCTGATCCCCTTCGATACCACCATGGCCAACCTGATTGCCCATCAACTGATCGGAGAGACCTTCGCCAACCAGCTCGATGAGGTGGTGCACCACTCGGTGGATGAAATGCTGGACGAGGAAAGCTTCGCTACCGAATCCGTGGAAGCCTACCGGGACACCTTGAGCAGCCCGAAGACTGGCGAGGCCTGGAAACGCTGGCCATGCCTGTCGCGCCAGCTGGGGGTCGAACTGGGCCAACCCGCCTGACCGCTGTCTGCAGCCCAATGGGAACAGGCTCCAACTGATCGGCTGTACCGCGCACGGATAGATTCTTCCCGCCTCCTTACGGGGTAGGCACTGACCTAACAAGGCGAGGAAGAAACCATGAGCATCAAATGGAACAGGCTTTACACGGACCTGTTACGTGGCAGCCGCTCCACCCTTTGGGGCAACTGGGCCCTCAACCCAGTCATCAAACCCGGAGCGGTGGGTATCATCGACCCGGCGTCCGGCGATTTCACCCTGGTCAACGAAGCGTTGCCCACCGTACAGATTTCCAATGTCGAGCAAGGGCGCCGCTGGGCCATCAGCTCCAAGGACGTCTCCCGCAGGGAGACCAAGGCCAATGTTTCAGGGACCGTGATCGACCCAGCCACCGGGGCTCAGGTCAAGCCAGACCTGACGCTGGAGTGGAACTTCGGTAAAGAGGAGTCGATCGCTTCGGAGTTTGCCCTCCATGGAGAGCAACGTCTGAATGACCTTGCCCTGATCCACGACCAATACGATTGGCTGTACGCGCAGGCACAGAAGGTCGGCATGGCCAGCGACGGCCGGATTGCAGAGGGCTTTGGCGTGGTAACGAGCGTCATTCTGGCCGATAGCGGCGTGAATGCCGGCGCCAAGAGCAAGAATGCCAAATTCTCCCTTTCGGGTTCGGCCAGCGGCCTGAACACCTTGCTGGGCGAAAACGGTATTTCAGGCAAAGGCGGAGCAACGTTCATTTCCACCCGCGATACCGCGTCGGTGGAATCGCATACCCTACCTGCGCAAGATGGCCAGGTTGCCACCCTCCCACTGCCTGTAGCTTACAGCTTTGCCTCCTTTGGCCCGGACAGGATGATCATTCCGATCTGGGTGCGCAAAATTGGCAGCTTGCAACTGCATGTCGACAGCAAGGCCACCTCGGCCACCACCTACATCACCAAGGTATCGATTGCCTATGATCTTCCAGGCGAGCGCCGCACCACGGTTGGCCCGATGACCATTTCCGGTGGCCTGTCGCATAACTTCACCCTTCCGCTGGGCGCCAGAAATCTCGACTTCAGTGCCGAATTCGTCAACGTAGGCGCCAATCAAACGTTGACGCGGCACTGGACAACGCCCCTCAGCCAGTGGGTTGGCGGCAGCCGGACCATCAACCTGTATGGTACGTGGCCCGGCTCGCCCTCCGTGCGTGTCGTCGAGGAAGACTGAGCTCAACACTCTGCCGCAGTGCGCAAGCCCCCCTCAATACGCCGCTTGAGCCCACGCGGCTCGATGAGCAGGCGTGAACCGGCGCTGCGCTGCGTACGCCCCCAGTCTTCCAGTAACTCCAGCACCGAATGGTCGATGTAACTCAGGTTGGCCAGCGGTACGTGCAACTGTGTGCCAGCGGGCACCGTTTCCAGCACCTGGGTCAGTGCCGGCACCTTGAGGAAGGTGGCGGCGCCGGTGAGCCTAAGCTCCATGTGCCCCGGCCGGTCCAGGCTGAGCAGGTTGATCTTCAGGCGGGCCGCTTTGAGTGCCAACTTCAGCAGCGTCAGGGCAAAGCCCAGCAGCACACCGGTCAGCAGGTCAGTGAAGATGATCGCCAGCGCTGTTGCTGCGTAGGTGAACATCGGCATGCGACCGTAGCGGCCAAGCCCGCGAAAGGCTTTGAAGTCCACCAACTTGATACCGGTGTACACCAGCACCCCCGCCAGGCTCGCCACCGGGATCTGCTGCAGCACACTGCTCAAGGCCACCACGAACGCCAACAACCACAAGCCATGGAAGATCGCCGATGCGCGGGTTTGCGCGCCGGCCTGCACATTGGCCGAACTGCGCACGATCACGCCGGTCATGGGCAGGGCGCCCAATACACCGCACAGCATGTTGCCGATACCCTGCGCGGAGAGTTCCCGGTCAAAGTCCGAGCGCTGGCCGCTGTGCATGCGGTCCACCGCTGCGGCAGACAACAGGGTTTCGGCACTGGCGATGAACGCCAGCGCGAAGGCGGCCACCAGCAAGGTCGGATCAGCCAATTGCAGCAGATCTTCGGGGCGCAGCCAGTCGATGGCCTCGGACAAGTCGGCCGGCACCTGCACACGATTGACTGGCAGTGCCAGCCACAGGCTGAGCAGCGTCATCCCCCCCACACCGAGCAAGGCGCCAGGTAAAAACCGCAGCCGCTGTGGCCGAAAACGCTCCCAGCCCCACATCACGGCGATGGTGCCCAAACCGAGCAGGCCGGCCTGCCAGCCGCTGCCGGCACTTTCAAAGGGCAGGGCGCTAGCCACCGTGGCGGGGAAGCCGATCAGGTTCTGCAAGCCCGAAGGCTGTGGCGCCGTGTCGAACATCACATGCACCTGTGACAGCACGATCAGTACACCGATACCAGCCAGCATGCCATACACCACCGCCGGGGCAGTGACGCGGAACCAGCAGCCCAGGCGCAAGCGCCCGGCCAGCAATTGCAACAACCCCGCCAGCAGCAGGATCGGCCCGAGCATCGCCACGCCGTGCTGGCGCACCAACTCGAACACCAGTACGGCCAAGCCGGCGGCAGGGCCACTGACCTGCAGTGGCGAACCGGCTAGAAAGCCCACCACGATACCGCCGATGATGCCGGTTATCAGGCCTTTGGCCGGTGGCATGCCCGAAGCGATCGCAATGCCCATGCACAAGGGCAGGGCTACCAGGAAGACCACAACCGACGCCAGCAACTCTCGCGGCAAGGCCGCTTTCAACTGTGTAATGTTCACCGTGTTTCTCCTTTCTCTGTCACATGGCCTTTCCTCTGGCCATGGGCACATTTGGCCCCTGACAAACGCGCAGGCGCGGGCCGCCAGCGAGCATGCCGGCAGGGCAGTCAGGGAATTCAAGGCAGCCGAAGGCCGCGCCACACCCCTGCGGGGTGCAGCCGGCTATCAAGGTTCTAGCGTTGGATGGGTCGCTTAGTAGCGGCCTCTCGGAGTCGCGCAGGGCACCGGCTCACCGGCGGCCAGGGGCATGAAGCTGTCGCTGGCGGCATCGTAGGCTTCGATCCGGCTGGTCTCGATGTCATAGACCCAACCATGGATGTACAGCTCGCCAGCCGCAAGGCGCGAGGCCACCGACGGGTGGGTGCGCAGGTGGTGCAACTGGGCAATGACGTTTTCCCGCGTCAGCACCTGCATGGTTTCGTGCTCGCTGCCGCAGGCGCAGTTGTTCTCGACCACGGTACGCGCCACTTCGGCATGCCGCAGCCAGGCGGAAACGGTCGGCATCTTGGTCAGCGATTGCGGGTTGAGTACCGCTCGCATCGCGCCGCAGTCGGAGTGGCCACAGATGATGATGTGGTGCACGCCCAGCGCCGACACGGCGTACTCGATGGCGCTGGAAACACCACCGTTCATCTGGCCATACGGCGGAACCACGTTGCCGACGTTACGGGTAACGAACAGGTCGCCTGGCGAGCTCTGGGTGATCAGCTCAGGGACGATGCGCGAGTCGGCACAGGTGATGAACATGGCGCGCGGCGTTTGCGCGGTGGCGAGCTTCTTGAACAGCTCTTGCTGCTCAGGGAAGACGTCATGGTGGAAACGCAGGAAGCCGTCGACGATGTGCTTGAGGGCGGCATCGGCGCTCTCCGCGGGGGCCTGCGGAACGACCTTGGATGGGTCCTTGACGGGCATGATTCATCCTCTTGACGGTGAGTTGGTAAATCCATTTTACCGGTGAAAGATTCTGGCTATGCGAGGAATTAGATGACACGCACAGGCCATAGATCACAGTCTTCGTGGACTGGTTTCCTACGCTAGCGGGGAAAACTTAACTGAAACTTAATTCGGAGGCTCTAGAACGGGCGTTCCAGATAGATAAGGCGGGAATTGGATAATAGCAAAAACACATCAAATGCCAAGACCTCCGAATAAGATTATGTGCTTGGATTAGTCCCATTAAGGGTCAAAACAATGCCATTTGCCCACCGGGCGGACAGAACGCCGAGCAATCCAGCATTTGCCCCTGCCGCCCCTCCAAATCCAACTTGCGCATGGCCTTGGCAAAGCGTTGCGCCAGCAGCTCTGCGAAAACGCCCTCACCACGCATGCGCGCGCCAAAGCGGCTGTCATACAACTCGCCACCCCGGCTCTGGCGAATCAGGCTCAACACATGGCTGGCGCGCTGCGGGTAGTGGTCCTGCAGCCATTGCTCGAACAGCGGTGCCACTTCCAGGGGCAGGCGCAGCATCATGTAGGCTGCGCTCTGCGCGCCAGCCTCCTTGGCGGCTTGCAAAAGGTGCTCCAGTTCGCTGTCGTTGATCATGGGAATCATCGGCGAACACAACACGCCCACCGGTACACCCGCCTCGCGCAGTACTCGGATTGCCCGCAGCCTGGCCTTGGGCGAGGCCGCACGCGGTTCGAGCACCCGCTTGAGGCCATCGTCCAGCGTGGTCAGGCTGATCATCACCCGCACCAACCGCTGGCTGGCCATTTCGGCCAGCAAATCGAGGTCACGCACTATCAGCGAACCTTTGGTGACGATGGTCACCGGGTGGCGAAAACGTAACAGCACTTCCAGCACGCGCCGGGTCAATTGGTGCTCACGTTCGATCGGCTGGTAGGGGTCTGTGTTGGCACCCAGGTTGATGGGGGCGCACACATAGCCAGGCTTGCTCAGTTGCTCGGCAAGTACCTCGGCAGCGTTGGTCTTGGCGATCAGTTTGGTTTCGAAATCCAACCCTGGGGACAAGTCCCAGTAGGCGTGCGAGGGCCTGGCATAGCAGTAGATGCAACCATGCTCGCAGCCTCGGTAGGGATTGATGGAGCGATCGAAGGGCAGGTCGGGTGACGTGTTGCGGCTGATGATCGTCTTGGCCGTCTCAACCCGCACCTCGGTGCCTTGGGTAAGTGGAACCTCAAGGTACCAGCCGTCATCCTCCGCCACCGAATGGCTCGGCGCGAAGCGGTTGTGTGGATTGTGCGCCGTCCCACGGCCTTTGGGTGGTGCTGGAAGATTCATCGCCAAACCCTATACTGTATAGATGAACAGTATAGGGGCAAGGCTCAACTTGCCAGCACCTCTGGTCAGGCCAGCCCGTGCCAACTCAGGTAGGTGGCATGGCTTGGGGTGCGGCCAATATTGCCTGCCTCATGGGCGAGCGGGCGAGCATGCCTGCCTGGCGGAGCGGTAGAGCCTTGATCTTCTACCACCCCGACACAGGCGGGCGAGCCTTAGTCAGCCGGTTTCTTCAGCTTGGGATTGGGGAAGAACTGCACCGTCTGTACCTTGGCCGGCGCCGCCTTGGGCGCCAAGTGGTTGACCCGCGTCCCCAGCTCCTTGGGTACCGACAGCCCCTGTTCATTCAAGGTGTCGGTGAAGCCGCAGGCCACGCACTCTCGGTGCGGCACGTCGTCTTCGCTCCACATCATCAACTTGTCCGGCTCGCTGCACGCCGGGCAGACCGCCCCAGCGATGAAGCGCTTCTTGGTCTTGTTCACAGCTACCTCGCTCATGCCGCCGCGTCCTCGCTCAGCCCGCAGTGGCGCAGCAATGCATCAATGGAAGGCTCACGGCCACGGAAGTCGACGAACAGCACCATCGGCTCGCGCGAGCCGCCTCGGGCCAGAATGGCCTCGCGGAAGGCGCGGCCTGTCTCGGCGTTGAGCACGCCTTCTTCCTCGAACCGTGAGAAGGCATCAGCCGACAGTACTTCGGCCCATTTGTAGCTGTAGTAGCCCGCCGCGTAACCGCCCGCGAAGATGTGCGCAAAGCTGTTCGGGAAGCGGTTGTACGCCGGTGGGCGCATGACCGTCACCTCGTCGCGCACGCCTTCAAGCACCTGCAGCACACTGCGGCCATCGCCGTGGCTGGCGTGCAGCTCGAAGTCGAACAACGAGAACTCCAGCTGGCGCACCATCATCATGCCGGACTGGAAGTTCTTCGCCGCCAGCATCTTGTCCAGCAGGTCCTGGGGCAGGGCAGCCCCCGTTTCGTAATGGCCGGAAATCAGTGCAAGGCCTTCCGGCTCCCAGCACCAGTTTTCCATGAACTGGCTCGGCAACTCGACTGCATCCCAAGCCACGCCATTGATGCCCGACACGCCAGCATGCTCGATACGGGTCAGCAGGTGGTGCAGGCCGTGGCCAAATTCGTGGAACAGGGTTGTCACTTCATCGTGGGTCAGCAACGCAGGCTTGCCAGGCGCAGCGGGCGTGAAGTTGCACACCAGGTTGGCCACCGGGCTTTGCAGCTCACCACCCGCGGTACGGCGGCGGTCGCGGGCACCATCCATCCAGGCACCGCCACGCTTGTTGGCGCGGGCATAGAGGTCGAAGAAGAAGCGGCCGACGTGCTGGCCGTTTTCCTTGATCTCGAACAGGCGTACGTCCGGGTGCCAGGTATCAAAGCCTTTGAGCTCGGCGATTTCGATGCCGTACAGGCGCTGGACGATGCTGAACAGGCCGGACAGTACCTTGTCGATCGGGAAGTAGGCGCGCAAGGTTTCCTGGGACACGCTGTAGCGCTGCTCGCGCAGCTTTTCACCGAAGTAGCCGGCGTCCCAACTGGCCAGCTCGGGGCAACCTTGCTCGGCAGCATAGGCCTTGAGCTGCTCCAGGTCCTGCACGGCGAACGGCTTGGAACGCTTGGCCAGGTCGCGCAGGAAGCTCAGCACCTGGTCGCTGGACTCAGCCATCTTGGTGGCCAGGCTCAGCTCGGCGTAGTTCTTGTAGCCCAGCAGCCCGGCCAGTTCCTGGCGCAGGTCGAGGATCTCGCGCATCACCGGGCCGTTGTCGAACTGGCCGGCATTCGGGCCCTGGTCAGAGGCGCGCGTGCAGTAGGCGGCGTACAGCTCTTCACGCAGGGCGCGGTCACTGGCGTAGGTCATCACCGCATAGTAGCTGGGGAATTCCAGAGTGATCAGCCAGCCATCGAGGCCTTTGGCCTGGGCGGCAGCCGCCATCTGCGCCTTGGCCGAATCGGTCAGGCCGGCAAGCGCGGCTTCGTCGGTAACGTGCTTGGTCCAGGCCTGGGTGGCGTCGAGCAATTGGTTGGAGAAGCGGCTGCCCAATTCGCTGAGCTTGCTCTGCACTTCGGCGTAACGCTGCTGCTGGGCAGGTGGCAGGTCGATGCCCGACAGACGGAAGTCGCGCAGTGCATGCTCGAGGATGGTTTTTTGCGCCACATCGAAACCTGCGGCCTCAGGGCTGTTGACCAGAGCCTCATAGGCCTCGAACAGCGCGCGGTTCTGGCCCAGTTCGGTAGAGTAGGCACTGAGCGCCGGCAGGCAGGACTCGTAGGCCTCACGCAGCTCTTTGCTGTTGCACACCGCATTGAGGTGGCTGACCGGGCTCCAGGCAGCGCCCAGGCGGTCGTTGAGCTCGTCCATGGCCAGCACCAGGCCGGCCCAGGTGGGGTTCTTGCCTTGCTTTTCGAGGATCTGGGCAATGGCTTTACGGTTATCGGCCAGGATCTCTTCGATCGCCGGCAGCACGTGTTCGGCACGGATCGCCGAGAAGGGCGGCAGATCATAAGACTGCAGAAGCGGGTTGTTCGCACTCACGGTTTGGCTACCTTGGCAGAAGAAACACTGCCCCATCTTAATTACAATCGACGCCGACCGCAGCAGGCAGCCTGCCTATCGGCACAGATGAGAGACCCTATCATGGCCATTCGTAGCTTCCAGCAACACACTCCGAAAGTTGGGCCACGGGCCTTCGTCGACCGCTCGGCGGTAGTGCTGGGCGATGTGGAAATCGGTGAAGACAGCTCTGTTTGGCCGTTGACGGTGATTCGCGGCGACATGCACCGCATCCGCATCGGTGCAAGGACCAGCGTGCAGGACGCCAGTGTGCTGCACATTACCCACGCCGGCCCGTTCAACCCGGACGGCTTCCCGCTGATCATCGGCGACGAAGTGACCATCGGCCACAAAGTCATGCTGCATGGCTGTACCCTGGGCAACCGCATTCTGGTCGGTATGGGCAGCACGATCATGGATGGCGCCATCGTCGAAGACGAGGTGATCATCGGCGCCGGAAGCCTGGTGCCGCCGGGCAAGCGTCTGGAGAGCGGCTACCTGTACGTGGGTAGCCCGGTAAAGCAGGCACGGCCACTGACCGACAAGGAACGTGCCTTTTTCCCTTATAGCGCCGGTAACTACGTGAAGCTCAAGGACCAGCACCTGGCCGAAGGCTACGACCGCCCGGAATGAACCTGACCACCGAGACCACCATGCACCAGCAGAATATCCTTTTCGACCTTGACGGCACCCTGACCGACCCGCGCCTGGGCATTACCCGTTCGATCCAGTACGCCCTGGCCAAACTGGGCATCGACGAGCCAGACCTGGCGCGGCTCGAGCACTTCATTGGCCCACCCCTGCTGCAGGCCTTCATGCAGTTCTACAGCTTCGATGAAGCCAAGGCGTGGGAGGCGGTGAATTTTTACCGGGAGCGCTTCCGGGTCACCGGCCTCTACGAAAACCTGGTCTTCGAAGGCGTGCCGGAACTGCTCCAGGACCTGAACCGTCAGGGCCGTACGCTGTACATCGCAACGTCCAAGCCTTGGGAGTTCGCCCGTGAGATCGCCAGGCACTTTGCCTTCGATCATCACTTCAAGGTGATTTACGGCAGCGAACTGGACGGCACCCGCACCAACAAGGTCGAGCTGATTCGCCACCTGCTGGACGAGGAAGGACTGGACCCGGCGCAGACCCTGATGATCGGCGATCGCAAGCACGACCTGATCGGGGCGCGCAGCAATGGGGTGCAGGCAGTGGCAGTGGGGTACGGGTTCGGCAGCGACGAAGAATTGAAGGCCCACACGCCTGATTTCCACTACGCCACCTTGGCTGAGATGCATCAGGCGTTCATCAAGGCCTGAGCGCGCGTGTAGCTAGCCGGCTTGCCGGCGATGGGCCGCATAGCGGCCCCCAGCGTTCACTGACCCGCCACCAATCGAGCCAACCTCGCCTTGCGCTGTTCGCCCGGCAACCGTCCCAGCGCTTCTACCTTCTCGTAAAACCGGGCCCAATCCCCCCCAACCTCACGGAACACCGCCGCAAACGCCGGCACCCATTGGTCATACAGCCCGAACGGCAACAGCTTGGCATTGCTCATCGGCCCATACATCCAGGCGTCATAGCGCTTGTCCCCAGCCCACTGGCTATCTCGTACCTGGCGATACTCACGCCTCAAGCGCTCGAACTCTGCCTGCTTGGCCGCACGTTTGTGGGTGTCATCCAGCGGCCCGGCATAGATCGCCTGCAGCCGCTCGCGACTGGCCAGAATCAGCCGTATGAACTGGTCACGCTGCAGGCTCTGCTCACCCTGATTCGCTTCAAGCCCACGGGCGGCGCGCCATTGCCGCGATCCTTCGTGCTCGACGAACGTGGCGAAGGACTCGTTGAACGCCGTGTCGCCCTGCACGTACACGCGCTGATGCGCCAGTTCGTGGAAGATCAACGCGGCCAGGCGCTCATCGCCCCAGCCGACCATCGATGACAGGATCGGGTCGTCGAACCAGCCAAGCGTCGAATAGGCTTCGACACCGGCCACATAGACATCCATGCCCGCCTGGCGCATCACCGCCGCCGCGCCGCGGGCTGCACCCTGTTGGTAATAGCCGCGGTAGGCGACGCAACCGGCCACAGGGAAACAGTGCGTCACCGGCTGCAGCGAGAGCTCAGGCGTAGCGAACACATTCCACACCACATAGGACCGCCCGAGGTCGGCATACACCCGGTAGCTACCATTGTCCGGCAGGCCCAGTTGCTTGCTGGCGAACAGCCGCGCCTGCTCGGCGTGTTGCAGGCGGGCCCGCAACTGCGGGCTGCTGGCCGGGTCGGCGAGTACCTGCTCCACCGGCTGACGTGCACGCAACAGTTGCCATTGACCATCGGCCAACTGCCCGTAATAGGCAAGGCTGCTGCAACCACTCAGCAGAAAGGCGCCCAGCACTGGAACCAAAGTGCTGAAAACGCGGTCGAGTGGCCCAGGGCCTGAGCGCTTCAAAAGAAAAAACCAGACCATCTTGGACTATCCATTCGCTCACGGCCGATGCACTCCAAGACTATCTCGCCAAGGGGGAGTTTCGCCATGCGTGCACTGTTCGTCGCCGGCTCATTGTTGCTGACGTCTGCCTGTTCGACCCTGCCAGACCCGGACCCGAACCAAGCGTGGATCGACCTCACCCCACATGACCAGAGTTCGCTGCACGCGGTGCAGGTGGATGAGCGCGATTGGGCTGACACCCGTTATTTCGAGGTCCAGCCCGGTAGCCACGAGCTGACCGTGCGCTACCAGTTCCCGGTCACACCCAGCAATATCGGCCCCGTCGAGGCACCGTTGTGGCGCGACTGCCAGCTCAACTTGACCTTCAAGGACTTCAGCGCCGGCCAGCGTTATAGCCTGCAGGCAGGCAGCATAGGCTTCCGGCCCTGGATCAAGCTCTATGACCACCAGCAAAAACTGGTCGGCCAAGGCCTGCCGGCGGGCTGCCAACGCACCTGAAGCCTACAAACGGCGCTATGCTTGTAACTTGTGAATCGCAAGTGGGAGTTTCACCATGCGCCAGCCCATGATGCTGATGGCCCTCAGTGCATTGGGGGCATGCGCCAGCCCCTTGCCCCCCGTAGACCCTAAGCAAGCCTGGGTCGACCTCTACACCATCACGCCCGGCCGAGTCATCATGGCGGACAAGCTCGATGGCAAGCGCCTTGAGGACGGCCGTTACTTCCAGGTCACACCTGGCAAGCACGAACTGGTGGTGCGCTTCGATTATGAAATTTACGGGGGCGGCATGATGAGCCAGCCCAGGGATCGGACGTGTTACCTGACCGTGCGCTTCGACGATTTCAAGGCAGGCGAACGTTACCGTCTGGAGGCGCGGGCACCGGTAATGGAACCGCAAGTGCTCTTGTATGACGCCAGCCGCACCGTGGTGGTCAACGAGCCCAGCAATGTGTTCTGCATTCCCTGAAACCCGGGGCTGCTGTCCAGCCCCGGTTTCCATCGGTGATCATCCGTTCTTCTGATAAATGATCTTTTTGGTCCCGCCATCACAGCTGCCGACGATCATGTTCTGATCCTTGACGTCAGCGTTGGGCACGATCTCCAGCGTGTACGACGGCACACCCTGAGCCTGGATCTTGGCTTCGATCTCGGCCTTCAGTTCCTCGCACGGCTTGACCGCCGCCGAGGCAGAAGTGGCTAGCAGAGACGCCAACACGGCGATTACGACGCGTTTCATGGCACTGCTCCTGGTTAGGCAGCTGCGCTGCCGATGCTGTTTAGACTACAGCAAACCGAAGCGGTTGCGCCGCTTAGCCCACCAAGCTGGCGTCCAGGCTGATCTTCGCGTTCAGCACCTTGGACACCGGGCAGCCCGCTTTGGCCTTGTTGGCAATCTCAAGGAACTGGGCTTCGCTCGCACCAGGCACCTTGGCCTTGAGGACCAGGTGCACAGCAGTGATGGCAAAGCCGTCGGGCTGTTTGTCCAAGGTCACCTCAGCGATCGTATCGATACGGTCTGGGGTCAGGCCCGCCTCGCCAAGCATCATCGACAGCGCCATCGAGAAGCAGCCAGCATGAGCCGCGCCGATCAACTCCTCTGGGTTGGTGCCGGGCGAGCCCTCGAAGCGGGTGTTGAAACCATAAGGGTTCTGCTTCAGGGCGCCGCTTTCAGTCGAAATAACGCCTTTGCCGTCCTTCAGGCCACCTTGCCAGATCGCCGATGCAGTCTTTTTCATGATGCCTCCTGGTCACTCGGTTACGTATCTATGGGTTCAGAGGTCACCCACCTTCGGCAAGTTCAGATCAATCGCACCGCAAGCATTGAATCTTCCGAATGTGCCCATACAGAGTTAGAAAGGCCTTCGGCCAATCACTTTTGCGGAGGCTCGAATGACGCAGCTGCGTGACCTGAAAATTTCCACCCTCGACCTGGTGCCTGTGCGGGCCGACTCGGGCCCTGCGCAAGCGTTGCGTAATTCGCTGGACCTGGCGCAGCACGTCGAGCGGTTCGGCTATAACCGTTTCTGGGTCGCTGAACACCACAACATGGACGGCATCGCCAGCTCCGCGACCTCCGTACTGATCGGCTACCTGGCGGGGGGTACTTCAACCATCCGTGTCGGCTCCGGTGGCGTCATGCTGCCCAACCATGCCCCCTTGGTCATCGCCGAACAGTTCGGCACGTTGGCCAGCCTTTATCCAGGGCGTATCGACCTTGGGCTGGGCCGTGCGCCGGGCGCCGACCAGATGACCGCACGCGCCCTGCGTCGCGAGCGTTCGGGCAGCGCCGATGATTTCCCGGACGATGTCGAAGAATTGTCGCGCTACCTTGGCCCGCGCACAGATGATCAAAAAGTGATCGCCGTCCCTGGGCACGACACCGAGGTGCCGATGTGGCTGCTCGGCTCCAGCCTGTTCAGCGCACAGCTGGCCGGCATGCGCGGCATGCCCTACGCCTTCGCCTCGCACTTCGCGCCGCGCTACATGCATGAGGCGATCCGTATCTACCGCGACCATTTCAAGCCGTCTACCACGCTGGACAAGCCCTACGTCATGTTGGGCATTCCGATGGTGGTGGCCGAAACCGACGACAAGGCCGAATTCCTGGCCACCTCGGTGTACCAGCGTATTCTTGCCTTGATACGCGGCCAGAGCCTGATGCAGCGCAAGCCAGTGCCGAGCATGGATGGCTTGTGGTTACCGCACGAGCGGGATGCGGTGGGTAGCTTCCTGGGCTTGGCGATGATCGGCAGCCCGCAGAAAGTAAGGGCCAAGGTCGAGGTGCTACTGGAGCAGACCGGGGCGGATGAGCTGATCTTTACCTGCGACCTGTACGAGCATGAGGACCGGATCAGGTCGTATGAATTGTTGGCGCAAGCCTTGAGGTCTGAGTAATCCCAAATCGCCGGCTAACCGGCGCCCACAGCACACGCCAAAGCCGCGAGGTGTTGGCAACGCTGTGGGGCCGGCTTGCTGGCGGCTAGGCCAGCGTTCAACCACGCCGGTAGACAATTTCCTTGGTGCTACCCTCACAGCTCCCCACCACCTTGCCAGCAGGGTCGCCCTTGCTGACGATCTCCAGTGTGTAGCCTTTCACACCTTTGGCATCCAGCTTCGCGGCAATCTCGGCCTTGAGCTCCTCGCAAGGCTTGCCCGCCGCCAACGCGCTACCCGCCAGCGTCATCAGGCCCACCGCCAGAATCAGTTTCTTCATCACTCGCTTTCCTTGTGCAGATGAAAATGGCAAAGGGCGCCGGCAAAGGCGCCCTTGTCTGTATAACGCCATCACGCCGGCCTTAGCCAGCCCGCCACTGTTTCAACTATTGGCGATGCGGAAGCCCACTTTGAGCGTGACCTGAAAGTGCGCCACCTTGTTGCCTTCGATGTGGCCGCGGGTGTCGATCACTTCGAACCATTCCAGATGCTTGATGCTCTTGGCCGCTTCGGCCAACGCATTGTTGATGGCGTCTTCGATGCTGGTGGTCGATGAACCTACCAGCTCGATCTTCTTGTAAGTGTGATGATCGGTCATGAGCGCTCTCCGTGGGTGACAGTGAATTGAGCCTAGCAGCGCAGGCCTGGTTTACCTGCGAGCCGTCAGCCTTGGCGAAAGTTCGATCGCACTTTCGCTGCGGGGCGCAGTCGCAATCCATACAGTCCATACTGCAAAGGAGAGTCACCATGCACCGCAATTCGCTGCGTAAAACATCCCTGGAAAGCATGGAAGCGGAAATCGAAAGCCTCCTGAAGAGTCTGGAGAGCCTCAAGCATGATGCCTCGGAGGAGTCACAGAAGTCCGTGAAGGCAATCCGCAGCAACGCCGAAAGCGCACTGAAGCACTCGCGCAGCCTGCTTAGCGATGCTTACGAGGAAGTGAAGACCCGCACCCGCCAGACCGGTATCGCCACTCGTGACTACGCTCAGGAGCACCCGGTGACCACTGCCGGTGTAGCCATCGGCGCGCTCGGCCTGCTCGCGGCCTACCTGCTGTACCGCCGCAACTAACCTGCCTGCCGCTCCAGTTCACGGCGCAGCCACTGCGCCAGTTGCTCGGCGCGCCCGTCTGCGGCGCGCCGCGGCACCCACAGCGCCAGTGCCGCTGCTGTAGGGGAAAAGCCCCACGGTGCACTGAGCCGCCCTGCACGCAAGTCATCCGCCACTAACGGCTGCGGTGCGATAGCCACGCCAAGCCCTGCCACAGCCGCTTCCAGCAGGTAATACAAGTGCTCGAAGGCCTGCCCATACTGCAACGCAGCCCGATCCAACCCCTGTTGTTCGGCCCAGGTCGGCCACGCCTGCGGGCGTGAGGTGGTATGCAGCAAGGCTTCGTCCAGCAGCGCTACAGCGGGTGCACTGCGTAACCGCTCGAAACCGGTAAAGAGTGGGCTCAGCACCGGCCCGATACGCTCCTCGGCCAGGACATGTACCTGCATATCCACAGGCCAAGGGGGTTCGGCATACACCAGCAGCGCATCGAGCCCCGGCCGGCGTGGGTCAAGGTCGCCTTCGCCCGCTGATAAGTGCAGGCGCAACTCTGGCAGGTCCGCCTTCAGGCGCCCAAGCCGGGGAATGAACCATCGCGCCAGCAGGCTTCCCGAGCACCCCAGCACGAACGGTGCCTCGCTGACATCCCGGCTGAGTTCGCCGCATACGCTGCGCAGCCTGTCGAACGCTTCGCCACTGGCATCACGCAGCCTGACGCCGGCATCTGTGAGTTTGATGCCGCGGCCGTCCTTGACGAACAAGGCCACCCCCAAGTGCTCCTCCAGCACCTTGATCTGCCGGCTCACAGCACCATGAGTGACATGCAGTGCCTCGGCAGCCTGGCTGACGCTATTGAGCCTGGCGGTGCATTCGAAGGCCCGCAGGGCGTTGAGGGGAGGGAGGTCGTGGGCCATTTGACGTGTGAGTTTTCCTGACAGGTTTACGCAATCTTATCGGTTTTCAGCCGGCCTTGCCGTGGTTAAAGTAAAGCCCATCACTCATTCATTACGCCCTGGAGCGCCCCATGACCCAGTCCCAATACCGCCCCGGCCCCGACGCCAACGGCCTGTTCGGCTCGTTCGGTGGCCGCTACGTGGCCGAAACCCTGATGCCGCTGGTGCTGGATCTGGCCCGCGAGTATGAAGCCGCCAAGGCCGACCCGAAGTTCCTCGAAGAACTGGCCTACTTCCAGCGCGACTACATCGGCCGCCCCAACCCGCTGTATTTCGCCGAGCGCCTGACCGAGCATTGCGGCGGCGCAAAGATTTTCTTCAAACGTGAAGAGCTCAACCACACCGGCGCGCACAAGGTAAACAACTGCATCGGCCAAGTGCTGCTGGCCAAGCGCATGGGCAAAAAACGCCTGATCGCTGAAACCGGCGCCGGCATGCACGGCGTGGCCACTGCCACCGTCGCTGCACGCTTCGGGCTGCCTTGCGTAATCTACATGGGCGCCACCGACATCGAGCGCCAGCAGGCCAACGTGTTCCGCATGAAGCTGCTGGGCGCCGAGATCGTCCCGGTTACAGCGGGCACTGGCACACTCAAAGACGCCATGAACGAAGCCCTGCGCGACTGGGTCACCAACGTCGACGACACCTTCTACCTGATCGGTACCGTGGCCGGCCCACACCCGTACCCGGCAATGGTCCGCGATTTCCAGTCGATCATCGGCAAAGAGACCCGCGCCCAGTTGCAAGAGAAGGAAGGCCGCCTGCCCGACAGCCTGATTGCCTGTGTTGGCGGTGGCTCCAATGCCATGGGCCTGTTCCACGAATTCCTCGAAGAACAGAGCGTCAAGATCATTGGCGTGGAAGCCGGCGGCCATGGCGTGGATACCGACAAGCATGCGGCCAGCCTCAACGGCGGCGTACCCGGCGTGCTGCACGGCAACCGTACCTACCTGCTGCAGGACGATGACGGCCAGATCACTGACGCGCACTCGATCTCGGCCGGCCTCGACTACCCGGGCATCGGCCCGGAACATGCCTACCTGCATGAAGTGAAGCGTGTGGAGTACGTCAGCATCACTGACGATGAGGCCCTCGACGCGTTCCACGCGACCTGCCGCCTGGAAGGCATCATCCCGGCCCTGGAAAGCTCGCACGCCCTGGCCGAAGCGATCAAGCGCGCGCCGAGCCTGCCCAAGGATCACCTGATGGTCATCTGCCTGTCAGGCCGTGGCGACAAAGACATGCAAACCGTGATGAACCACATGGCCGCCCAGGAGAAACAGGCATGAGCCGTCTTGAACAACGCTTTGCCGAGCTGAAAGCCGAAGGCCGCTCTGCACTGGTCACCTTCGTCACCGCCGGCGACCCTGGCTACGATGCCTCGCTGCAGATCCTCAAGGGTCTGCCGGCGGCCGGCGCCGACGTGATCGAACTGGGCATGCCGTTCACCGACCCGATGGCCGATGGCGTCGCCATTCAGCTGGCCACGCTGCGTGCGCTGGAAGCAGGCCAGAACCTGGCCAAGACCCTGAACATGGTGCGTGAATTCCGCGTCGACAACCAGGCCACACCGATCGTGCTGATGGGGTACTACAACCCGATCCACCGCTTTGGTGTAGAGCAGTTCGTTGCACAAGCCAAAGAAGCAGGTGTCGATGGCCTGATCATCGTCGACCTGCCGCCGGAGCACGATGCCGAGCTCGCGACCCCGGCCCAGGCCGCTGGCATCGACTTCATTCGCCTGACCACCCCGACCACCGACGATGCGCGCCTGCCACGGGTGCTGGAGCGCAGCTCCGGGTTCGTCTATTACGTATCGGTGGCCGGTGTGACCGGCGCCGGCTCGGCAACCACCGAGCACGTGACCGAAGCCATCGCCCGTCTGCGTCGGCACACTGACCTGCCGATCAGCGTTGGCTTCGGCATTCGTACACCAGAGCAGGCCGCAGCGATCGCGCGCCTGGCTGATGGTGTGGTGGTAGGGTCGGCGCTGGTCGACAAGATCGCCCAGGCCAAAGATGCCGATCAGGCTGTTGCCGATGTGCTGAGCCTGTGCTCTGCGCTGGCTGAAGGTGTGCGCGGCGCCCGACACTGATCCCAGTGGCTTCTTCGCGGGTCTGTCCGCGAAGAAGCCGACACATCGCTAACCGCCAAAAACCGATAACTTCAAAGGTCGCAAAGCCCCCATCCAGATCGCATGATCACGGTGATCTGCCAGCTCATCCCCGGTCAGCGGATGCAGAAACACCACCAACCCCTTGCGATACAGCGCCAACCACGGCAACACCACCCCCAACACCTGCGGCTCGAACGCCAGCTGGCAGCTCCAGTCCGGGTGCGGCCCTACCGGCTTCTCGTGCATGCGCCCCATGGTCACGGGAAACAGCCGCGCCGCCTCCTCGCACAGCGCACGAGCCTGCTCGATAGTCGATGCGTCGTAATAAACGTGGGCGTGATAGCCCTTGATCCTCTGCACGATGTCTCCTGATTGCGGTCAAACCATCACCCACCTGCGAAGGGAGCGATGCAGTGAAAAATGCCGAAACCCCAGTGTTCAAGCTGGTGCTGTTCGGGGCTGAAAGCCGCCTGGGCAGTGCCCTGATGGTCGAGTTGCTGTCACGTCAGCATGAAGTCACTGCCGTGGTCGATGACCTCAACCGCCATGCTCCGCGCCCGGGCCTGCATTTCAAGATAGGCGGGCTGGGTGATGCCAACCAGGCGGAACAGGGCGCAGCGGGGGGTTCGGCGGTGATTGCCCTGCTGTCGGCGCTGGCATCCGGTGACCTTGCCGCGCAAGGGCGGATGAGCGAAGCGTTGGTCGCCGGCCTTTCTCGCACGACTATACGCCGGGTGCTGCTGGTGGGCGATTTCGATGTGCTGGACGCGCCGGGCAAGTACACCGAAGAAGAACGTGAGTGTGTGGACCAGGTTGTAGATGCACTGCAACGCAGCCCTTTGCACTGGACGTTGATCAATGCGCCACAGCCACTGATGGACCTGGAGCGAATGGCGGCAGGGATGGCCGACATGCTTGAGCTGGACCTGCATCGGGGCGAGCATCTGAACTTCGTGACGTAAGCCGCCAGGGGCCTACAGGTAACGCACTAGCTCAAGCCAAGCCATGGGCCTGTAGGCGCTGGCTTGCCGGCGGTGGGCTGCGCAGCAGCCCGATTCACCGAGTCCGCTCACTTTCCAGCCAATCCACAAACCGCTCAATCAGCGCCCCACGCCGCTTGCGCGGCGGCAGCACCACGTAATACCCCCGCGCCGAACGCAAGCTACCCTCTAGCGGCCGGCACAACAACCCTTGCTCGACCAGCCCATCGACCAGATGCCGCCAGCCGATAGCCACGCCTTGTCCGGCAATGGCCGCCTGGACCAACAGCGTGTAGTTATCGAACCGTAACTGCCCTGGAGGCGGCGGGCTTTGAACGCCAAAGCCACGAAACACACCCGCCCAGTCGAACCAGCGGCTGGCCTGCTCGCCACGCAGATGAAGCAGTGGCAGTCGTTGCAAAGCCACAGCTGACAAGGGTTTGCCATGAGTCAGCCGAGGGCTGCAGACCGGGAATACTTCTTCATCGAACAGCCATCGGCTTTCGCCCTGGTGGAACCGACCATCACCAAACAACACCGCCACATCGATGTCCGGCCGTAACATCCCCTGGCTGCGCTCACCGGTCACCAGGCTCACGTCCACCTGTGGATAAGCTTCGTGGAACCGCTGCAATCGGGGCATCAGCCAGAACGCTGCGAAGGCGAAGTCGGTGGCCACCTGCAACACTTCGCGCTGATCCCGTCCGCTGGCTTGGGCAACGCCGTCGTCCATGGCCTGCAGGGCTTGATGCACCTGCTCGAACAATACCTGCCCGGCGTCAGTCAGCGCGATGCCGCGGTAGATACGGTCAAACAGCCGCGTGCCCAGCTGAGCCTCCAGTCGTTTGACCTGCTGGCTTACCGCCGGTTGGGTAGTGCCCAGCTCCAAAGCCGCCGCCGTGAAACCACGCAAGCGGGCAGCGGCCTCGAATACGCGCAGCGCGTCGAGTGACAGGTCGGCGAGGTGGTCAAACATAAGCGCAGCTAATCCCAGTCATTGCCCGCCATGGGCTTTACCCATGTTATCCACAGTCGCATCTTGATAGGCAAGCAGTTCGCATAACCTTCAACGATGGAATCGAACCATGACGCGACCGAATATCCTGTTCATCATGGCCGACCAGATGGCCGCCCCCATCTTGCCGATATATGGCCCCTCACCGATCCAGATGCCCCACCTGAGCCGGCTCGCCGATCAGGCGGTGGTGTTCGATTCGGCCTACTGCAACAGCCCGCTGTGCGCCCCCTCGCGCTTCACCCTGGTAAGTGGCCAACTGCCCAGCCGCATTGGCGCCTATGACAACGCCGCCGACTTCCCAGCCGATATCCCGACCTACGCCCACTACCTGCGCCGGCTTGGCTACCGCACCGCTCTGTCGGGCAAGATGCATTTCTGCGGCCCGGACCAGTTGCACGGCTACGAAGAGCGCTTGACCAGCGACATCTACCCTGCCGACTATGGCTGGGCAGTAAACTGGGACGCGCCGGACGCGCGGCCAAGCTGGTATCACAACATGTCTTCGGTATTGCAGGCCGGCCCCTGCGTGCGTACCAACCAGCTGGATTTCGATGAAGAGGTGGTGTTCAAGGCCCGTCAATACCTTTACGACCATGTGCGCGAGAACGATGGTCGGCCGTTCTGCCTGACCGTGTCCATGACTCACCCCCACGACCCGTACACCATCCCCAAGCGCTACTGGGATCGCTACGAGGGTGTGGATATCCCCATGCCACGCGCCGAGTTTGGCCAAAGCGAGCTCGATCCCCACTCACAGCGCCTGCTCAAGGTGTATGACCTGTGGAACAAGCCCCTGCCTGTGGAAAAGATCCGCGATGCACGTCGCGCCTACTTCGGCGCCTGCAGCTACATCGACGACAACATCGGCCAGCTTCTGCAGACACTGGAGGAGTGCAACCTGGCGGACGACACCTTGGTCGTTTTCTCTGGCGATCACGGCGACATGCTTGGCGAGCGCGGGCTCTGGTACAAGATGCACTGGTTCGAGATGTCGGCGCGGGTGCCGCTGCTGGTCTACGCACCCAAGCGCTTCGCCCCCGCCCGGGTCAGTGCTTCGGTATCGACCTGCGACCTGCTGCCGACGCTGGTCGAGCTTGCCGGCGGTACTGTGGATAAAAGCCTGCATCTGGATGGGCAATCACTGCTCGGCCACTTGCAAGGGCAGGGTGGCCACGACCAGGTGATCGGCGAATACATGGCCGAGGGTACCGTCGGCCCCCTGATGATGATCCGCCGCGGCCCGTACAAGTTCGTGTACAGCGAAGACGACCCGTGTTTACTCTATGACCTGAGCCGCGACCCGCACGAGCGGGAGAACCTCTCCGGCAGCCCGGACCATCAGGCGCTGCTGCAGGCATTTGTCGATGAAGCACACCAGCGCTGGGATATCCCCAGCCTGCGCCAGCAAGTGCTGGCCAGCCAGCGGCGCCGCCGCCTGGTGGCCGAAGCGCTGGCAATCGGCACACTGAAAAGCTGGGATCACCAACCACGGGTGGACGCCAGCCAACAGTACATGCGCAACCACATCGATCTCGACGACCTCGAGCGCAAGGCACGTTATCCACAGCCCGCACCCCTGGATTGAGAAGAGAAGCCGCCATGCAGAAGTTTTCCACCATCGTGTTCGCCCTGGCCATGAGCCTGGGCACCGCTACGGCTCACGCCGAAGATGCCCAATGCAGCACCGTGAGGTTGGCCGACCCCGGCTGGAGCGACATCGCCTCCACCAATGCCATCGCCCGCTTGCTTCTGCAAAGCCTGGGTTACCAGGTGAAGATCGACAGCCTGGCGGTGCCGATCATCTACGGCGGCCTCAAGGACGGTAAGGTCGATGCTTTTCTGGGCAGTTGGATGCCGGCCCAGCAGGGCTTTCATGACAAGTTCATCGCCAATGGCGACGTGCAGCAGCTGTCGCGCAACCTCGAAGGCACCGAGTTCACCCTGGCAGTGCCCGATTACGTGTGGAATGCTGGCGTGAAAAGCTTCGCCGACCTGCAAAAGCATGCCGATAAGTTCGACAAGAAGCTGTACGGAATCGGCTCGGGCGCGCCAGCCAACCTGTCGTTGAAGGAGATCATCGACAAGAATGAATTCAACCTCGGCCAATGGAAGCTGGTTGAATCGAGTGAACAAGCGATGCTGGCGCAGGTGGACCGCGCCGTTAAGAAAAACCAGTACATCACTTTCCTGGGCTGGACCCCGCACCCGATGAACGTAAAACTGAAGATGCATTACCTGACGGGCGGGGAGAAGTGGTTTGGCAGCAAGGGGGAGGTCTACACCCTGACCCGCAAAGGTTATCCACAGGCCTGCCCCAACCCTGCAAAATTGTTGGGTAACCTGAAATTCACCCTGGACATGGAAAACAGCATCATGGCTGAGGTTGTGGATAAGAAGATGAGTTTCGATGACGCGGCCAAGGCGTGGGTCAAGGCACATCCGCAATGGCTGGAAGGCTGGTTGGCGGGCGTCACAACCAAAGACGGCGGCGATGCCAAAGAGGCTGTAAAAGCTGAGTTGTAGAGGCTGGACCGACCTCATCGCCGGGGCGCCGGCTCAGCTAGAGCCGTAGGCTCGCCCTCTGTGATCCCCCTGCGGGGCCGGCTTGCCGGCGATGAGGCCAGCCAAACCAACACAAGATCCGAATACGAGAGGGATGATGATTCAGTTGACCCACCTGCTGCCCTTCTTGACCTGGCTGCCCCGTCAATCGGGCCGTAGCCTGCGCGAGGACCTGCTGGTCGGACTCAGCGGCGCCATCCTTGCCCTGCCGCAATCCATCGCCTATGCCCTGATCGCCGGCTTGCCTGCCGAATATGGTCTTTATGCGGCCATCGTGCCAGTACTGGTCGCCTGCCTGTGGGGTTCGTCCTGGTACCTGATTTGCGGACCGACCGCCGCCATCTCAATTGTCCTTTACGCCAGCATCAGCCCCTTGGCAGTGGCCGGTAGCGCCGATTACGTGACCCTCGTGCTGCTGCTGACCTTCCTCGCTGGCATCTTCCAACTGCTGCTCGGGCTGCTACGCTTCGGCGCGGTGGTCAACTTCGTCTCCCATTCGGTGGTGCTTGGCTTCACTCTGGGCGCCGCCATCGTCATTGCCCTCGGCCAATTGCCCAACCTGCTGGGGATGGATTTGCCGAGCCAGGCCACGGCATTGAAAACGGTACAAGACCTGGCAAGCCATGCTGGCGAGGTCGACTTGCCCTCCCTGATCCTGGGCTTGAGTACCGTGCTTGTCGGTGCGGCCTTCAAACTCTGGCGGCCACGCTGGCCGAGCCTGTTGATAAGCCTGATCGTGATCAGCCTGGTGGCCTGGTCGCTGCCCGGTTTCTTTGGCCATGTACCGCGCGTGCCAGCATTTTCCGGCCAGCTGCCCCCACTCAGCCCACTGCCGTTAGTGGATGTGGAGCTGATGCTGCGCCTGCTGCCCAGTGCCGTGGCGGTGGGCATGCTGGGCCTGGTGACCAGCCTGTCGATCGCCCGTTCGCTGTCGGCACGCTCCGAGCAGCTGATCGACGCCGACCAGGAAATCCGCGCCCAAGGCATGTCGAACATCGTCGGGGCATTCTTTTCCGGCTACCTGTCTTCTGGATCCTTCACCCGCTCTGGGCTCAGCTACGACGCTGGCGCCCGTTCCCCCATGGCCGGGGTGTTCTCGGCGCTGTGGGTAGCGCTGTTCGCCGTCACGGGTGCAGGGTTGATCGCACACCTGCCGATACCGGCCATGGCCGGTAGTATCCTGCTGATCTGCTGGGGCCTGGTGGACCACCGCGCAATACGCGCGCTGTTCCGGGTCAGCCGCTCCGAGTTCCTGGTCATGGCCCTGACCGCTGCCGCAACCTTGCTGCTGGAGTTGCAGACAGCGATTTACGCCGGTGTGCTGGCTTCGCTGTTCTTCTACCTCAAACGCACTTCACGGCCTCGGATTCAGCAGAGCCGCGAAGGTCAGGCCGATGTACTGCGGGTGGGTGGGTCGATCTTCTTCGGTGCGGCGCACTACCTGCAGGTGCGCCTGCAGCGTTGCCAGGGGCCGCATGTGGTGATCGATGCACGGCAGGTGAATTTCATCGATTACTCGGGTGTGGATATGTTGCACCGCGAGGCGCGGCGGTTGCGCCGGGCGGGCGGGAGTTTGACCTTGCTGCGCGCCAGGCCGCAGGTGGTCGAGGAATTGCAGAAGCTGGAAGGGGAGGCGCTTTGCCCAATTCAATTTGCGGAATGATCATTGGGGCCGCTTTGCGGCCCCCGCAATCTCAGGCCCGCGCCAGCTGCCGTCGCAACTCAGCCAACACCGGCGCCGTATCCGGCCGCACCCCACGCCAGATGAAGAACGCTTCAGCCGCCTGCTCAGCCAGCATGCCCAGCCCATCCAGCACCTTTGCTGCACCCAGCTTGCTGGCCCACTGGCAGAACGGCGTGGGCTCCTTGCCATACATCATGTCGTAGCACACGGTCCGCCCGGCCTCGACCAAGCTGTCGGCAATCGGCGGCAGCTCGCCGGACAGGCTCGCCGACGTGGCGTTGATGATCACGTCCACCGGCTCCTGCAGCCAGGCGAAACCGCTGGCCATCACCGGCCCCATCTCATCGAACTCGCGTGCCAGCTGCTCGGCCTTTTCCAGTGTGCGGTTGGCAATTACCAAGGATTGGGGCTCATGCGCCAGGATCGGCTCCAGCACGCCACGCACCGCGCCCCCAGCGCCAAGGATCAGAATACGTTTGCCAGCCAGTTCAACCCCGGCATTCACGGTGAGGTCACGCACCAGGCCGGCGCCATCAGTGTTATCGCCCCGCAGCGAGCCATCGGCCAGCTTGCTCAAGGTGTTCACCGCGCCGGCCCGTTGGGCACGCGGAGTGAGGCTGTCACACAGGCGATAGGCCTCTTCCTTGAAGGGCACGGTCACGTTGGCGCCGCTGCCTTGCTTGAAGAAGCCGCGGGCGCAGTCGCTGAATTCGTCCAGCGGCGCAAGCAGCGTGCTGTATTCCAGGTCCTGTCCGGTCTGTTCGGCGAACAGCCGGTGAATCAACGGCGACTTGCTGTGGCCGATGGGGTTACCAAACACGACGTACTGGTCCATGGGGGCTCCTCGGTTATCCACAGGCTTACTGGCCGAGCCAGTCGCGGTCCTGCAAGTAGTACTCGGTCAGGCGGGCTTCTTCGCTGCCGGGCGCTGCCTTCCAATCGTAACCCCAGCGCACTTGCGGTGGCAGCGACATCAGGATCGACTCGGTGCGGCCGCCGGACTGCAGCCCGAACAGGGTGCCCCGGTCGTAGACCAGGTTGAACTCCACATAGCGGCCGCGGCGGAACTCCTGGAATTCGCGCTGCTCGGCGGTGTAAGGCGTGGCCTTGCGACGCTGGATGATCGGCAGGTAGGCGTCGACGAAAGCATCGCCGATGGCGCGAATGAACGCGAAGCAGGTATCGAAATCCCACTCGTTCAAATCATCGAAGAACAGCCCGCCAATGCCTCGTGGTTCACCACGGTGCTTGATGTGGAAATAGCGGTCGCACCAGGCTTTGTAGCGGGGGTATACGTCTGCGCCGAAGGGCGCACAGGCCTGCTCGGCCACGCGGTGCCAGTGAATGCAGTCTTCTTCGTTGCCGTAGTACGGGGTCAGGTCGAAGCCACCGCCGAACCACCACACCGCCTCTTCGCCTTCTTTCTCGGCAATGAAGAAGCGCACGTTGGCGTGGGACGTCGGCACGTGCGGGTTGTGCGGGTGGATCACCAGCGATACGCCCAAAGCCTCGAAACCTCGGCCCGCCAGCTCGGGCCGGTGTGCACTGGCCGAAGGTGGCAGGCCAGAGCCGAACACATGAGAGAAGTTGACCCCGCCTTTTTCGATCACCTTGCCGTCGCCAATCACTCGCGTACGGCCCCCGCCACCGGCTTCGCGCACCCAGGCATCCTCGACGAAGCGGGCGCCGCCGTCCTCGGTTTCGAGGGCAGAGCAGATGCGGTCTTGCAGGTCGAGCAGGTAGGCTTTCACGGCCTCGGTGCGGCTAGTCATCGGGTCACCAGAAACGGGCAGGGAAGAATTCGCCGCGTAGCATACCACCGCAAACCTGAGCGCCGCAGTTGACGGCGATCAAGCAAAGGCGTCCGATAGAAGGCCTTTTCCGATCCCGACAACAGGAGTGCGAGATGGCCAAGCGTATCCAGTTCAGCCAGCATGGCGGCCCCGAAGTGCTGCAGCTTGTAGAGTTCGACCCGGCACCGCCGGGGCCGCAGCAAGTGCGCGTACGTAACCACGCGATCGGCTTGAACTTCATCGACACCTATTTCCGCAACGGGTTGTATGCCCCGCCTGCGCTGCCGTCGGGCCTGGGCACCGAGGGCGCCGGCGTGGTCGATGCAGTGGGCGAGGGCGTCACCCGCCTGAAAGTGGGTGACCGCGTGGCCTATGGCGGCGGCCCGCTGGGTGCCTACAGCGAGGTGCACACACTGCCGGAAGCCAACCTGGTCAAGCTGCCCGACAACATCAGCTTCGAGCAGGCGGCAGCGGTAATGCTCAAGGGCCTGACCGTGCAGTACCTGCTCAAGCAGACCTACGCCGTGCAGCCCGGCGATGTGATCCTGTTCCACGCTGCCGCCGGTGGCGTGGGCTCGCTGGCCTGCCAGTGGGCCAAGGCGCTGGGAGCCAAGCTCATCGGCACCGTGAGTTCTGCCGAGAAGGCCGAACGGGCCAAGGCGCTGGGCGCTTGGGAAACCATCGATTACAGCCACGAAGACGTGGCCAAGCGGGTGCTGGAGCTGACCGATGGCAAGAAATGCCCGGTGGTGTATGACGGCGTGGGTGCCGACACCTGGCTTACCTCGCTGGACTGCCTGCAACCGCGCGGCTTGATGGTGAGCTTTGGCAATGCCTCGGGGGCCGTGAGCGGGGTGAACCTTGGGATCCTGGCGCAGAAAGGATCGCTGTACGTCACTCGCCCGACCTTGGCGACCTATGCCAATAATGCCGAGAACACCCAGGCCATGGCCGACGACCTGTTTGCGATGATTGGCAGTGGCAAACTGGTTGTGGATATCCAGCAAAGGTATCCGCTGAGTGAGGCGGCGAAGGCGCAAGCTGAGCTGTCGGCGCGCAGGACTGTTGGGTCTACCGTTTTGTTGCCTTGAGAAGGACAGGGGATTGCACCAGGGCGACCAGGTGCTTGCCTAGAGGTGTTCAGTACCTGTGAGATCGAGCGCCGCCCGCGTGGCGCTCGATCTCACAGGCACTGAACACCCTCAGGCACCTGTCAGCGCTCACACCTTCTTCTGAGGCTGCGGACTCGACTGGTTGCCATCTACAACCAAACGCATGGGTAGCAGCTCTACCCGACCGCAGCTGATCAATGGATGCGCGCAAGCGCTTGGCATTGGCTGATGAGCCCAACAGGTACATGGTCTCCTGCATACCGTTGTTATCCTCAAGTGGAATCATAACCACCGGCTCGCCGCGCTGGCGCGTAACGATCGCAGGTTCGTGATCACGACATACATCATCCATCGTCTGCTTCAGATCGGCGCGAGCCTGGCTAAAAGTCAGTACATGCACTTCGTCAGACCCTTCCCAGGCAGGCCTGGATCAGGTTTTTTTCGGCCCAGGCAACGCTGCTGAACAGGCAATAGGCTTGATGGCTTCTGCTAATGGATCTGGCAGAGACCTGCTCAAAAAAAGTACAAACCTAGGCACACACCTCAATATCCCATGGTCGGGAAACTTGAGAATGCAAAGCATAAATTGGATGTCTTCTGATGGGCAGGTGATTGCTTTCGACAGAAACCGTAGGAAATGGTGCTTGCCCTGGTTTTTGTGGTGTTACGTAGATCGAGCGTCCTCGGCGGAAATGTTTGGGTTGACGCTGAAGAGCGGGTCATGGCCGGCGTCGCAGTGGCCAAAGGGGCGGGTGGTGGTGCAGGGTAGGGGTGGCGACTGTACGCGAGGTGGTAGACCCGGGCATTTTCCAATCCAGGCAGGCTCGAAAGCCTCCCACGCACAGCCGCCATGGACTGTCATGGAAAAAATGCATAGGGGCTACCACACCCGATCGCCAAGTTATTCGGCGACGGGTAGAGCCTAGAGACACTGGTTCCTACTGAACAGGTGATGGCAGGGGACGCGGCTCGAAGGATATTTCCCAATCCTCAAACCGGACAACCATTCAAGACAAAATCAGAAAAATCTGCAGGGGTTTGCGGCCCAATCGCCGGCAAGCCAGCTCCCCCACCAACCACACCGGCTTCAAGCCCTGTGCAGAACCTGTAGGCGCTGGCGTGCCGGCGATCGAGGGCGAAGCCCTCGGCAGCGGTATCAGCCTGGGCGCACAACCTCGCCGGTTGCCAGATTGCGAATCACACTCGGGTTCTTCCGCCCCCCCAGCGCCCCGCCAAGCACCAGGTCCAGCTGGCCGTGGAAGTACTGCTCCACCCGCAACCGGGTCTTCGCCGCCGGGCGCCCGCCGGGGTTGCACGAGGTGGAAATCAGCGGCCCTACCAGTGAACACAGATCACGCACCACTGGGTGATCGCTGACGCGCAGCGCCACCGTGTCATGCTGCCCGGTCACCCACTCGGGCAACAGGTCCTGGTGCGGCACCAGCCAGGTGTTGGGCCCAGGCCAGGTGCTGCCCATGCGGTCGATCCAGTCTTCCGGGAAGTCCTCGAACAAAAAGTCGAACTGCCGGATGTTGTCGGCGACCAGGATCAGCCCTTTATCCACAGGCCGCGACTTGAGGGCCAGCAAGCGATACACCGCGTCCTCGTTCCATGGGTCGCAGCCCAGGCCCCAGACCGCTTCTGTCGGGTAGGCGATCACCGCACCGGCCCGAATCTCACGCGCGGCTTGTTGCACACGCCAACTGCTCACCATTTGTGTCTCTCCGCATTTAAGCCATGCCGCAGTTTACTTAGCCAGCGCGGGCAAACCAACGCCCGGCTTCATTGGTCACCCGGCCATCGAGCTCCAGCTCGGTCAGTTGCGCCAGTACTTGCGCCAAAGGCAGCTCACTGCAAGCCGCGAGTGCTTCGCTGGTCTGGGGCGCAGCATGCAGCAAGGCGAGTAGGGGATGCGAGGGTTTATCCACAACGGCTGGCGGCAGGTTCTTCCAGCCCTGCAAGCTTTCCAGGATCTGACCCACGCTTTCAACCAGCAGTGCGCCGTCGCGAATCAACTGGTGGCAGCCCTTGGCGCCGGGGTGGTGGATCGAGCCGGGAACGGCATAAACCTCACGGCCTTGCTCGGCAGCCAGACGTGCGGTGATCAACGAACCGCTGGCCAGGCTCGCCTCTACCACCAGCACGCCGAGCGACAGGCCACTGATGATGCGATTGCGTCGCGGGAAGTTGCCTGGCAGCGGCCCGGCGTCGAGCGGGTACTCGGAAACCAGCGCGCTACCGCTGTCGATCATCGCTTTGGCCAAGTCGCGGTGGCGCTGTGGATAAAGTTTTTGCAGCCCGGTGCCCAACACACCGATCGTGGCGCCCCCGGCCTGCAACGCGGCCCGATGAGCGGCACCGTCGATTCCCAAAGCAAGGCCACTGGTGATGATGAACCCGGCCTGCGAGAGGCAACGGGAAAATGCCTTGGCGGTGTCGAGCGCTGGGGGTGAAGCACGCCTGCTGCCCACTATCGCCAGCTGTGGCCGTTCGAGCAAAGCCGGGTCGCCAGCGACGAAGAGCAGCGGCGGGGCATCATCGATTTCACCCAGCAGCGCGGGGTAGCCAGGGCTGTCCCACATCAGCAAATGCTGGCCCGGATGCTCTATCCAGGCCATTGCAGCCAATGCCCCATCGCGTACTTCGGCACTGCGCCGGGCGTCGATGGTGGCCTGCGCGACCCCCAGGGCACGCCAGGCGCCAGCCGGTGCACTGAGTGCAGAAGAAGCGCTGCCAAAGGCTTGCAACAAGGTGTGAAAACGACGTAATCCCGTCTCGGGGAGGCGGTGTAGACGTAGCCGCGCTTCCAGTTCGGCAGGCGGGCAAAGCGACGAATGGTGGAACGGCATGGAGATCATCCTTGATCGAAACAGGGCCATGTACGTGGCACAACCTGTGGATAAGTTTGTGGGTAACACTTTGAAAAGCTGTCTATTAAATGGACGCTATCAAGCCCATAGACACCCTAGACGAGCTTGCCAGGTGCCGAAATCTTCGATTCCCTTTATTATGTGTGCTCAGTTTTCAACCGAACGCACAGTGATTGCCTGACCCTATGGCCATTTTGAACATTCTCGAATTCCCAGACCCGCGCCTGCGCACCATCGCCAAACCGGTGACGGAGTTCGACGACGCCCTGCGCCAGCTGATCGACGACATGTTTGAAACCATGTACGAAGCGCCTGGCATCGGCCTGGCTGCCACACAGGTCAACGTCCACAAACAGGTTGTGGTCATGGACCTGAGCGAAGACCGCAGCGAGCCACGGGTTTTCATCAACCCGTCGGTCGAAGAGCTGACCCACGACATGGGCCAGTACCAGGAAGGCTGCCTGTCGGTGCCGGGCTTCTACGAAAACGTCGACCGCCCGCTGCGTGTGCGCGTCAAGGCGCAGGACCGTGACGGCAAGCCTTTCGAGCTTGAAGCCGAAGGCCTGCTGGCAGTCTGCGTGCAGCACGAGTTCGATCACCTTAACGGCAAGCTCTTCGTCGACTACCTGTCCCAGCTCAAGCGCGACCGGATCAAGAAGAAGTTGGAAAAGCAGCACCGCCAGCAAGCCTGATCCCCACCTTCCAGAAGGCTTGCTCCGGCAAGCCTTTTTCTTTTTTGAAGCGAGAACTCCATGCGCATCGTCTTTGCAGGCACTCCAGAGTTTGCCGCCGAACACCTCAAGGCCCTGCTCGACAGCCCCTACGAGATCGTGGCCGTCTACACCCAGCCCGACCGCCCGGCAGGCCGCGGCCAGAAGCTGATGCCAAGCGCGGTCAAAGCGTTGGCGGTGGCCCATGGCATCCCTGTGTTCCAGCCGCCAACCCTGCGCAATGAGGATGCCCAGGCAGAACTCGCGGCGCTCAAGCCGGATTTGATGGTAGTGGTCGCCTATGGCTTGATCCTGCCCCAGGTGGTGCTGGATATCCCGCGCCTGGGCTGCATCAACAGCCACGCTTCCCTGTTGCCACGCTGGCGCGGCGCGGCGCCGATCCAGCGCGCCGTGGAAGCGGGCGACGCCGAGAGCGGCGTTACCGTGATGCGCATGGAAGCAGGCCTGGACACTGGCCCGATGCTGCTCAAGGTGGTCACGCCAATCAGTGCAGAAGACACTGGTGGCAGCCTGCACGATCGCCTCGCCACAATGGGCCCGCCAGCCGTCGTGCAAGCCATTGACGGCCTGGCTGATGGCAGCCTGCACGGCGAGGTGCAGGACGACGCCCTGGCCACGTACGCGCACAAGCTGAACAAAGACGAGGCGCGCATCGACTGGAACCGCCCGGCCGTGGAGCTCGAGCGCCTGATCCGCGCCTTCAACCCCTGGCCGGTGTGCCACAGCACCCTGGATGGCGAAAGCGTGAAAGTGCTGGCCGCAAGATTGTCCACAGGGGAAGGCACCCCTGGCGAGATCCTGTCCGCCAGCAAAGACGGCCTCGTGGTCGCCTGCGGTGACCAGGCCTTGAGCCTTACCCGCCTGCAATTGCCTGGCGGCAAGGCCCTGGCCTTCAGCGACCTGTTCAACAGCCGCCGCGAGAAGTTCACCGCCGGCAAGGTGCTTGGCCAATGAACCCACGCCTCGCCGCCGCCCGTGCCTTGGCCGCAGTGCTCAGTGGCAAGGCCTCGCTGAACAGCTCGCTGCCTGCGCAACTGGACAAGGTCGAGGAACGCGACCGCGGCCTGACCCAGGACCTGGCGTTCGGTACCGCCCGCTGGCAGCCGCGCCTGGACCTGCTCGCCGCGCAACTGCTGCAGAAGCCATTCAAGACCGCTGATGCCGATGTGCAGGCACTGCTGCTGGTAGGCCTGTACCAGTTGTTCTACACGCGCATCCCGGCCCACGCCGCCATTGGCGAGACGGTCGGTTGCGCCGACAAACTGAAAAAACCGTGGGCCAAGGGCCTGCTCAACGCCGTGCTGCGGCGCGCCCAACGTGAGGGCGAGGCACTGCTCGCTGGCATGGAACGCGATCCGGTCGTACGCACCGCCCACCCACGCTGGCTGCAGAAGGCGCTCAAGGCGTTCTGGCCCGAGCAGTGGGAAGCCATTTGCGCGGCCAACAACGCCCACCCGCCCATGATCCTGCGGGTCAACCGCCGCTACCACAGCCGCGATGACTACCTTGCCCTGCTGAGCGAAGCCGGCGTTGGCGCCAGCGCCTGTCGCTTTAGCCGTGACGGCATTGTGCTGACCGAAGCCTGCGATGTGCGCAGCCTGCCGGGCTTTGCCGACGGCTGGGTGAGCGTGCAGGACGAGGCTGCGCAGCTGTCGGCCGACCTGCTTGAACTGGCCCCCGGCCAGCGCGTGCTCGATGCCTGCTGCGCCCCGGGTGGCAAGACGTGCCACCTGCTTGAGGCAGAAGCGGGCCTGGCTCATCTGGTGGCCATCGACCTGGAAGCCAAGCGCCTGACCCGGGTGCGCGAGAACCTCGACCGCCTGCAGTTGGACGCCGAGCTGATCGCCTGCGACGCCCGTGACACCGCCAGTTGGTGGGACGGCAAGCCGTTTCAGCGCATCCTGCTCGATGCGCCCTGCTCAGCTACCGGGGTCATTCGCCGCCACCCGGACATCAAGCTGACCCGTCAGGCTGATGACATTCCGGCGCTGGCCGCGCTGCAGGGGGAGTTGCTCGATGCCCTGTGGCCGACCCTGGAGGTGGGGGGCATGCTGCTGTACGCCACCTGCTCCAGCCTGCCGACCGAGAACACCGAAGTGATCGAGGCCTTCCTTGCCCGCACTCCGGGCGCCCGTGAGCTGGACCTGGCCACCGAAGCGGGTATCCGCCAGCCCCATGGCCGCCAGCTGCTGGCCCAGGAAGGCGGCCATGACGGCTTCTACTATGCCAAGCTGATCAAGATCGCCGCCTCGCGCGGTTAAGAAAAAAGGGTTAGGGAGTAGCGGATGAAGATCATCATCCTTGGCGCAGGCCAGGTAGGCGGTACGCTGGCAGAGCATCTGGCCAGCGAAGCCAACGACATAACTGTGGTCGATACCGACGGCGACCGCCTGCGTGACCTGGGCGACCGCCTGGATATCCGTACCGTGCAAGGCCGCGGCTCGCTCCCGACGGTCCTGCGCCAGGCCGGCGCCGATGACGCAGACATGCTGGTTGCGGTGACCAACAGCGATGAAACCAACATGGTCGCCTGCCAGGTCGCCTATTCGCTGTTCCACACGCCCACCAAGATCGCCCGCGTGCGTGAATCGGCCTACCTGACCCGCGAAGAACTGTTCGACAACGACCATATCCCGGTGGACGTGCTGATCAGCCCCGAGCAGGTCGTGACCAACTACATCAAGCGGCTGATAGAACATCCAGGTTCGCTGCAGGTGATCGACTTTGCCGAGGGCAAGGCGCAGCTGGTGGCGGTCAAGGCCTATTACGGCGGCCCATTGGTGGGCCAGCAACTGCGCCAGATCCGCGCGCACATGCCTAACGTCGATACCCGTGTGGCAGCGATCTTCCGCCGTGACCGGCCGATCACCCCACGGGGCGACACGGTGATCGAGGCCGATGACGAGGTGTTCTTCATCGCCGCGAAGAAAGACATCCGCGCCGTGATGGGCGAGCTACGCCGCATCGACGAGACCAACAAACGTGTGGTCATCGCCGGGGGCGGGCAGATCGGTGAGCGCTTGGCCGAGGCCATCGAAAGCCGCTATCAGGTGAAGATCATCGAGATGAGCGCAGCCCGTTGCCGGCACCTCTCCGACACCCTGGAAAGCACCGTGGTGCTGCAGGGCAGCGCCTCGGACAAGGACCTGATGCTCGAAGAGAACATTGCCGATGCCGACATCTTCCTGGCCCTGACCAACGATGACGAGGCGAACATCATGTCGTCACTGCTGGCCAAGCGCCTGGGCGCGGGCAAGGTGATGACGATCATCAACAACCCGGCCTATGTAGACCTCGTACAAGGCGGCGAAATCGATATCGCCATCAGCCCCCAGCTGGCTACCATCGGTACCTTGCTGGCGCACGTGCGCCGTGGTGATATCGTCAGTGTGCACTCCCTGCGCCGAGGTGCGGCCGAGGCCATCGAGGCGGTGGCACATGGCGATTCGAAGTCGAGCAAGGTGATCGGCAAGGCTATCGAAGACATCACCCTGCCGCCGGGCACCACGATCGGCGCGATCATTCGCGACGAGCAGGTGCTGATCGCCCACGACGATACAGTGATCGAGTCGGGTGACCACGTGATCCTGTTCGTTGTGGATAAAAAGCACATTCGCGACGTGGAGAAGCTTTTCCATGTCGGCTTGAGTTTCTTCTAGAGGAGGCGGGCATGCGCGAATCGCTGGAGAAGATGCTGGCCAAGGGTGTGGATAACCCGCTGCTGCGGTTTGGCCTGGGCAAGGCCTGGCTGGACGAGGGCAATGGCGCCGAAGCGGCGGTGCATCTGGCCCGTTGCGTGGAACAGGACCCAAAGTATTCGGCAGCGTGGAAGCTGCTTGGCAAGGCGTACCAATTGCAGGGTGACCTGACGGCGGCGCGCAAGGCCTGGGAGGACGGGGTGGTGGCGGCGCAGGCCCATGGGGACAAGCAGGCCGAGAAGGAAATGGCGGTGTTTCTCAAGAAGCTGAACAAGGTCTGAAGTGCCGGGGCTGCTGTGCAGCCCATCGCCGGCAAGCCGGCTCCCACCGGGTTTGCGCTGTGCTTGAGAACAGCGCAGTACCTGTGGGAGAGCAGGGTATCTGTGGAAGCAGCGAGGTACCTGTGGAAGCAGCGGGTTTTTGTGGGAGCCGGCTTGCCGGCGATAGGGCCGGTAAACTCGATGCAAGACTCAAGCAAGCCCCCGCAAAGCTAATCCTCGCGAGAAAGCTCGCAAGCGTGCCATCCGCCCTGATTGAAAACCCAGGACGAAGGCGCCCCCAACAACCTCAATACCAGCGCGGCTCGCCCGCCGGGCGCTTCTTGAAGCGCTTCATGCTCCACATGTACTGGCTCGGGTATTGGCGCACATAGCGCTCGACCACCTTGCTCATGGCCGCCGCCGACACGTTCACATCCGTGCTGTACATCTCTTCTGGCGCAGCTTCCAGAAACACCTTGAAGCCCGAGCCATCCGGCAAGCGCAGGGCATGCAGGAACACCCCCACCGCCTTGCCACCGGCCAGCATGTTCGGCACGAACTTGCTGGTCAGCGCCTGGGTGCCCAGGAATGGCACGAACACGCCGGCCGATTCCGCAGGCTCCGGGTCGGCGGGAATCCCCACCTGCCCACCGCGGCGCACTTCCTTGATCACGCTGAGGATGCCTTCCTTGGTCGAAGGCGCCACACGGTTGCCCATCTGTACCCGCTGTTCACGTAGCAGGTCATCCACAGCCTTGAGCTTCGGCGGGCGGTAGAAGATGATCGGTTTGCACTGGTTGCAGTAGAAGTGGTTGAGCACTTCCCAGTTACCCAGGTGGCTGGTGATGCCGACCACACCCTTGCCTGAGGCCAACGCCTGCTCCAGCACTTCCAGGCCGTGCACTTCCTTGACCAGATCAAGCGAACGCTGGGGCGGCCAGATCCAGGCACAGGCACTTTCGACAAAGGATTTGCCGATGTCTCTCAGGGCACGGCCGACCAGTTGCTCGCGCTCGACCGGGTCCATCTCAGGGAAGCACTTGGCGAGGTTGATGCGCACGACATTGCGCGAACCGTTGGGGACTTTCCACATCAGCCAGCCGATCCCGGCGCCGACGCGTTGCACTGCGCCCCAGGGCAGCTTGGCAAACAGACGCAGCACCCCGACCATCAGGGCGCCTTTGAACTTTTCCACAGGCCAGTTCCTTATTTCAGCAAGGCGCGCATTGTAACCCTTCAGCGCAGCAAGGCGGCGTAACGATCACAATCGGTGGTGTGATCCATGACCATGCCGGTAGCCTGCATGAAGGCGTAGCAGATGGTCGGGCCGACGAAGGTAAAGCCGGCTTTGAGCAATGCCTTGCTCATCGCCTTGGCCTCGTCGGTGACCGCCGGCACTTCGCTACGGGCAGTGAAATGGTTGATCTTCGGCTCGCCGCCGACGAACGACCACAGCCATTCGGCCGGGTTATCCACAGCCAGCCAGGCCTGGGCGTTGCGCCGCACAGCCTTGAGCTTGAGGCGGTTGCGGATGATGCCGGCATCGAGCATCAGCTCTTCGATGCGCTCATCGCTCATCTGCGAAAGCTTCACCGGGTCGAAGCCGTGCAGCACCTCACGATAGCGCTCGCGTTTACGCAAGACGGTGATCCATGAAAGCCCCGCCTGGAACCCTTCGAGCAAAAGCATCTCGAACAGCAACGCCGGATCACGCTGCGGTGTTCCCCATTCCTGGTCGTGGTAGGCCTGGTACAACGGATCGTCGGTACACCAAAAGCAGCGTGGCATAAGGCTCCAATGAGTAGAGGGCGAGGCGAATCAGGTTATACTCCCGCTCTTTACATCCGCATCCCCAGATACAGGTGAATTTCGTGAGCCAGCCTACGCCAGCCGTGCGTACCTTCCAAGACCTGATCCTCGCCCTGCAGAACTACTGGGCAGCTCAAGGTTGTGTGGTGCTTCAGCCCTACGATATGGAAGTAGGCGCCGGCACTTTCCATACCGCTACATTCCTGCGCGCCGTCGGCCCAGAAACCTGGAACGCCGCCTACGTGCAGCCCAGCCGTCGCCCTGCCGACGGGCGGTATGGCGAAAACCCCAACCGCCTGCAGCACTACTACCAGTTCCAGGTGGTGCTCAAGCCCAACCCGGCCAACTTCCAGGAGCTGTACCTCGGCTCGCTGAAAGCCATCGGCCTGGATCCGCTGGTCCACGATATCCGTTTCGTCGAAGACAACTGGGAATCGCCGACCCTGGGCGCCTGGGGCCTGGGCTGGGAAATCTGGCTCAACGGCATGGAAGTGACCCAGTTCACCTACTTCCAGCAAGTAGGCGGCATCGAGTGCTACCCGGTCACCGGTGAAATCACCTACGGCCTGGAGCGCCTGGCCATGTACATCCAGGGTGTCGACTCGGTGTACGACCTGGTATGGGCCGACGGCCCGTTCGGCAAGGTCACCTATGGCGACGTGTTCCACCAGAACGAAGTGGAGCAGTCGACCTACAACTTCGAGCACGCCAACGTCGAGAAACTGTTCGAGCTGTTCGACTTCTACGAAAGCGAAGCCAACCGCCTGATCAAGCTGGACCTGCCGCTGCCGACCTATGAAATGGTGCTCAAGGCCTCGCACACCTTCAACCTGCTCGACGCCCGTCGCGCCATCTCGGTGACCGAACGCCAGCGTTACATCCTGCGTGTGCGTACCCTGGCCCGGGACGTGGCGCAAAGCTATCTGCAAGCCCGCGCACGCCTGGGCTTCCCGATGGCCACCCCTGAACTGCGTGACGAAGTGTTGGCGAAGCTGGAGGCTGCACAATGAGTGCTCAAGATTTCCTGGTAGAACTGGGCACCGAAGAGCTGCCTCCCAAAGCCCTGGCCACCCTCGGTGACGCTTTCCTGGCCGGCATCGAAAAAGGCCTGCAGGCCGCTGGCCTGAACTACACGGGCAAGCAGGTGTACGCCGCGCCGCGTCGTCTGGCCGTGCTGATTCGCCAGCTGGATGTACAGCAGCCTGACCGTAGCATCAATATCGACGGCCCACCCCTGCAGGCTGCCTTCAAAGACGGCGAGCCGACCCAGGCTGCCTTGGGCTTTGCCAAGAAGTGCGGGGTAGAGCTGTCGGAAATCGACCAGAGCGGCGCCAAGCTGCGCTTCTCCCAACACATCCCGGGCAAAGCCACCGCCAGCCTGCTGCCGACCATCGTCGAAGATTCGCTCAACGACCTGCCGATCCCCAAGCGCATGCGCTGGGCCGCTAGCCGTGAAGAGTTCGTGCGCCCGACCCAATGGCTGGTGATGCTGCTGGGCGATCAGGTGGTTGACTGCACCATCCTTTCGCAGCAAGCCGGCCGTGAGTCCCGTGGCCACCGCTTCCACCATCCGCAGAACGTGGTCATCACCACCCCGGCCAACTACGCCGAAGACCTGCGCAAAGCCTACGTGCTGGCCGACTTCGCCGAACGCCGCGAGCTGATTGCCAAGCGCACCAGCGAACTGGCCATGCAGCAGGAAGGCACTGCCATCGTGCCGCCGGCCCTGCTGGATGAGGTAACTGCGCTGGTGGAGTGGCCGGTACCGCTGGTGTGCTCGTTCGAGGAGCGCTTCCTCGAGGTGCCGCAGGAAGCCTTGATCACCACCATGCAGGACAACCAGAAGTACTTCTGCCTGCTGGACAGCGAAGGCAAACTGCTGCCGCGCTTCATCACCGTGGCCAACGTCGAAAGCCGTGACCCCAAGCAGATCGTCTCGGGTAACGAGAAGGTAGTGCGCCCGCGCCTGACCGACGCCGAGTTCTTCTTCAAGCAGGACAAGAAGCAGCCGCTCGAAACCTTCAACGAGCGCCTGAAGAACGTCGTCTTCCAGGCGCAGTTGGGCACCGTCTACGACAAGGCCGAGCGTGTATCCCGGCTTGCCGCGTACATTGCTCCGCTGATCGGCGGTGACGCCCAGCGCGCTGGCCGTGCCGGGCTGCTGTCCAAGTGCGACCTGGCCACCGAGATGGTCGGCGAATTCCCAGAAATGCAGGGCGTTGCCGGTTACTACTACGCGCTCAACGACGGTGAACCGCAAGACGTCGCCTTGGCGCTGAACGAGCAGTACATGCCGCGTGGTGCTGGCGCCGAGCTGCCGCAGACCCTGACCGGTGCTGCGGTGGCCATCGCCGACAAGCTCGACACTCTGGTCGGCATCTTCGGCATCGGCATGCTGCCCACCGGCAGCAAAGACCCGTATGCCTTGCGCCGCGCCGCCCTGGGCGTGCTGCGTATCCTGATCGAGAAGCAACTGGACCTGGACCTGACCACTGCGGTCGAATTCGCGGTCAAGCAGTTCGGTGCCCAGGTCAAGGCCGCCGGCCTGGCCGAGCAGGTGCTGGAGTTCATCTTCGACCGCCTGCGTGCGCGTTACGAAGACGAAGGCATCGACGTTGCCACCTACCTGTCGGTTCGTGCCCTGAAGCCGGGTTCGGCTTTGGACTTCGACCAGCGTGTGCAGGCCGTGCAGGCCTTCCGCAAGCTGCCCGAAGCCGAGGCGCTGGCCGCGGTGAACAAGCGCGTGTCGAACCTGCTGGGCAAAGCCGAAGGCGCCATTGCCGAACAGGTCGAGCCGAAGTACTTCGACAACGCCAACGAGTTCTCGCTGTACTCGGCGATCCAGCAAGCCGACCAGGCTGTGCAACCGATGGCCGCTGCACGTCAGTACAGCGAATCGCTGGCCCGCCTTGCGGCCCTGCGTGATCCGGTCGACGCCTTCTTCGAGGCCGTGATGGTCAACGCCGAGGACGCCAAGGTTCGCGCCAACCGTTATGCCCTGCTCAGCCGCCTGCGCGGCCTGTTCCTGGGCGTTGCCGATATTTCGCTGCTGGGGTAAGCCTTGAAACTGCTGATTCTCGATCGTGACGGGGTGATCAACCAGGACTCCGACGCCTACATCAAGTCGCTGGAGGAGTGGATCCCGATCCCCGGCTCGATCGAGGCCATCGCGCAGTTGAGCAAAGCGGGCTGGACGGTGGCCGTGGCCACCAACCAGTCCGGCATTGCCCGTGGCTACTATTCGCTGGCAACCCTCGAAGCCATGCATGCACGTCTGCGCACGCTGGTGGCAGAGCAAGGCGGCGAAATCGGCCACATCGTGTATTGCCCACATGGGCCGGACGAGGGTTGTGAATGCCGCAAGCCCAAGCCCGGCATGTTGCGGGCTATCGCCGAACATTATCAGGCCGACCTGCGCGGCGTATGGTTCGTCGGCGACAGTAAAGGTGACCTGGAGGCCGCCCTGGCCGTCGGTGCACAACCGGTGCTGGTGAAAACCGGCAAAGGTGAGCGCACGCTAGAAAAGGGCGTCGCGCAAACCACACTGATTTTCGACGATCTGGCAGCTATCGCCAGAGAACTAATCTAAACAATGCGCCTGAGGGCGCATTTTTATCAGGCGGGCAAGCCCGCAACGGTACATGCCACTATGTCGATCCTGCAGGCGATCAGAATCTTTCTTTTTTACCTGCTGCTGGGCACCAGCTCGCTGCTGTGGTGCTCGCTGAGCTTTTTTATCGCGCCATTTTTGCCGTTTCATAAGCGCTACCGCTTCATCAACGTCTACTGGTGCCGTTTTGCCGTGCTGCTGGCGCGGGTGATCCTGGGTATCCACTACAAGGTCACGGGTGCCGAGAATGTGCCCAAGGAACCCTGTGTGATCCTGTCCAACCACCAGAGCACCTGGGAAACGTTCTTCCTGTCAGCCTATTTCTCGCCATTGAGCCAGGTGCTCAAGCGTGAACTGCTGTACGTGCCGTTCTTTGGCTGGGCCATGGCCATGCTGCGGCCGATCGCGATCAACCGCGACAACCCCAAGGAAGCGTTGCGCCAGGTGGCGAGCAAGGGTGACGAGTTGCTCAAGCAGAAGGTCTGGGTGCTGATCTTCCCGGAAGGTACTCGGGTACCCTTTGGCACCGTGGGCAAGTTCTCCCGTGGCGGTACCGCGCTGGCGGTAAATGCCGGGCTGCCAGTGCTGCCGATCGCGCATAACGCCGGCAAGTACTGGCCCAAGTCAGGGTGGGGCAAGCGCTCCGGCACCATCGAGGTGGTGATCGGGGAGCCGATGTATGCCAATGGCACCGGCCCGCGTGCCATTGCAGAGCTCAATGACCGTGCCGCAGCGTGGAACGAAGCGACTCAGCGGCGCTTGGGTTCATTGCCACCGGTGGATGAAAAACCGCACGAGCAGATCGCCTGACGATCTGTGGATAACTTGTTAGCAATTTTTGGACGAAATGCCTCACTCGATAGCTAAGCCTCTGAATTATATATATATTTTTGTGTATGACATTTTCCTGAAAATCGTGCATAAGTTTTTTTGAGGCATAAGAAAACCGGCTTTTACAGCCGGTTTTTTTATGGCTTCAAGACATCATCAGACCTTGTCGATATCCACGTCTCTGGTTTCTTTCAGGCAGAAGATGCCCACCACCAAGCTGATCCCGGTGACCAGCACCGGGTACCACAAGCCGTAGAAGATATCCCCGGTATACACCACCAGCGCGAACGAAACCGTGGGCAAGAAACCGCCGAACCAGCCATTGCCAATGTGATAGGGCAGCGACATCGAGGTATAGCGGATGCGCGTCGGGAACAGCTCCACCATGACTGCCGCCAGCGGCCCATAGGTCATGGTTGCGATCAGGATCATCGCAACGATCAGCACCACTACCATCACCTGGTTGACCTGCGAGGGGTCTGCCTTGGCTGGGTAGCCTGCTTGCTCGATGGCGTTGCGCATGGCTGATTCGTCAAAACCGTTGATGGTCTTGTCGCCAATGTTCACGACCACTTGGCTGCCCGCGACATTCACCGAGCTGTAAGGCAGGCCCTGTTTGACCAGGAAGGTCTTGACCTTGTCGCACGGGCTGTCGAAACGCGCCTTGCCGACTGGGTCGAACTGGAAGGTACAACCTTGCGGGTCAGCGGTGACCACGATCGGCGCCTGACGGCTCGCGGCGTCGATCTGCGGGTTGGCGTAGTGGCTCAGCGCCTTGAACAGCGGGAAGTACAACACCGTGGCCAGCAACAGGCCGAGCATCAGGATAGGCTTGCGGCCGATGCGGTCGGACAGCCAGCCAAAGAACACAAAGAACGGCGCACCGATCACCACACTGATGATGAGCAAGGTGTTGGCCTGGGAAGGATCCATCTTGAGCATCTGGGTCATGAAGAACAGCACATAGAACTGCGCCGTGTAGAACGTCACGGCCTGGCCGGCGTTGATGCTGAACAGTGCGGTAAGCACCACTTTGAGGTTTGGCCAGGAGGTGAACGACTCGCGGATTGGCGACTTGCTGACCTTGCCCTGGGCCTTCATTTTCACGAAGGCCGGCGACTCGTGCATGCTCATGCGGATCCAGGTGGAAATGCCCAGCAGCACGATCGACAGCAGGAACGGCAAGCGCCAGCCCCAGGTCTCGAACTGATCGCCGCTGATGTAGCGGCTGCCCAGCACCACCAGCAATGACAACAGCAGCCCGAGGGTGGCAGTGGACTGGATGAAGCCCGTGTGCAAGCCTCGCTTGCCTGGCGGTGCGTGTTCGGCCACATAGGTCGCCGCGCCACCATACTCGCCCCCCAGCGCCAGCCCCTGCAGCATGCGCAACACCACCAGAATGATCGGCGCGGCAATGCCGATGCTTGCATAGGTGGGCAGCAAGCCAACGGCAAACGTGGATAGCCCCATCAGCACGATGGTGATCAGGAAGGTGTATTTTCGCCCGATCATGTCACCCAGCCGGCCAAACACCAGCGCGCCGAAGGGCCGTACCAGGAAACCGGCGGCGAATGCCATCAGGGCAAAGATGAAAGCGGTGGTGTCGTTGACGCCAGCGAAGAACTGCTTGCTGATCACCGCCGCCAGCGCACCGTAGAGAAAAAAGTCATACCACTCGAAAACCGTCCCGAGGGATGACGCGAAAATGATCTTGCGTTCTTCACGACGGCTTGGGCTGCTCGCCGTCGCCCCCTGTTCTTGGATGTAATCCGACATCGTTGCTGTCCTCGGCCCGCAGGCCACAGTGATTATTCTTGTTGTTCCACTGTCGGCAGCTTCTGACCGCAAGCTGCCGGTACTGCACGCACCCGGGTCAGGGCGTCGGTAACGCGTCTTCGTTCAGGCAGGTTTGAGTCGCAGCTCCCTTGAGAATGAGTTGGGCCGCCTTTTCGGCGATCATCAGGGTGGGTGAACAGGTATTGCCGGAGATGATCTGCGGCATGATGGAAGCATCCGCGACGCGCAGGCCGGGGATGCCGTGTACCCGCAGCTGGTTATCCACAACGTCCAGGGGGCCGTTGCCCATACGGCAGGTCCCGACTGGGTGGAAGATGGTGGTGCCGATCTTGCCTGCCGCTTCGAACAGCTGCTCCTCGGTCTGCAGGGCAGGGCCTGGCAGGTATTCCTGCGGATCGAAAGCGGCGAGGGCAGGGGCCTGGACGATGCGGCGTGTGATACGGATGGCCTCGGCGGCAACGCGCAGGTCTTGAGGGTCATTGAGGTAGTTGGGGTCGATCAGTGGCGCGCTGTTCATGTCCGAGCTACGGATGTCGATGCGCCCACGGCTAACCGGGCGCAGGTTGCAAACCGAAGCGGTGAAGGCAGGGAAGCGGTGCAGCGGCTCGCCGAAGCGTTCCAGCGACAGCGGTTGTATGTGGTATTGCAGGTTGGCGGTGCGCTGCTCGGGGCTGGAGCGTACGAACGCCCCGAGCTGGCTCGGCGCCATGGCCAGCGGCCCACTGCGGTCGTAGAGATAGCGCAGGCCCATGCCCATCTTGCCCCACAGGCTGTTGGCCATCTGGTTGAGCGTTCTGGTATTGCGGATCTGATAGATCAGGCGCAATTGCAGGTGGTCCTGCAGGTTGCCACCGACACCGGGCATGTCGTGCCGTACACCGATGCCTAGCGTTTCCAGCAACCTGCGCGGGCCAATGCCGGAGCGCTGCAGAATGCCGGGCGAACCCACCGCCCCTGCACACAGGATGATCTCCCGGCGCGCAGCGAACTCGTGCCAGGCGCCGCGCCACAATGCTTTCACTGCACGGGCGCGGGTATTGTTCAGCAGCACTTGGTCAACCTGGACGCTGGTCAGCACGGTGAGGTTGGAACGGTTATGCACAGGCCGTAAGAACGCCTTCGATGCGTTCCAGCGCACACCGCTGCGCTGGTTGACCTGAAAGTATCCACAGCCTTGGTTGTCGCCGGTATTGAAATCATCGACCTTGGCGATACCGCTCTGTTCGGCAGCGTCTCGGAATGCATCGAGGATCGGCCAGCTGTAGCGCTGGCGCTCCACCCGCCATTCCCCCGTGGCGCCATGGTGATCACTGCTGCCTGCAAAGTGATTCTCGCTGGCCTTGAACAGCGGCAGCACGTCCTTCCAGGCCCAGCCGTCATTGCCCTGTTCGGCCCAATGATCATAGTCCGCAGCCTGGCCACGCATGTAGATCATGCCGTTGATGGATGAGCAGCCCCCCAGCACCTTGCCCCGGGGATAACCCAGGCTGCGACCATCCAGGCCGGTCTGCGCTTCGGTCTTGAAGCACCAGTCAGTGCGGGGGTTGCCGATGCAGTAAAGATAACCGACGGGGATGTGAATCCAGGCGTAATTGTCGCGGCCCCCAGCCTCCAGCAGCAACACGCGGCAGGACGGGTCGGCGGACAAACGATTGGCCAGCAGACAACCGGCAGGGCCGGCGCCTACGATGACGTAGTCGAAGACAGAATCGGCTGATGGCATGTGCAACCTCGCGCCTGATTTTTATTCTTGTCGTCGTACATCTTATTGATTAATTTCGCTGAGGAAACACGAGATTTCGCGCAGCCGTTGTGCGTTTTAGCACAGCGACCAACAGGGAAAGGATGCATGTTCGACTGGAATGATCTGCGGTTTTTCCTCGAGTTGCAGCGCAGTGGCCGCCTGCTCAGCGCTGCCAAGCGTCTCAACACGACCCATAGCACGGTTGCTCGGCATATCGAAAGCATCGAGAAATGCCTGGGCACGCCGCTGTTCGTGCAACACGCGCAGGGGTACGAATTGACCCCCTCCGGCCAGGCGTTGCTCAAGCACGCAGAGGCCATGGAGAATGTCGCGTTGCTGGCGCAGGAAGAAATCACCCAGGCGATCACGCCGCTGGGCAAGATTCGCCTTGGGGTCACTGAAGGCATCGGCATCATGTTCTTCACCCCACGCATGAACGCGCTGTTCGAACGGTATCCGGGCCTGGAAGTGGAGCTTGTGGCCGTGCCTCGCTTCGTCAGCATCCTCAACCGCGAAGCGGAAATCAGCATTCACCTGGAGCGCCCCAGTGCCGACCTGCTGATCACCCGCAAACTCACAGACTACCGCCTAGCCTTGTATGCCAGCCAGGCTTACCTGGACCGCGCCCCGCCTTTACGCAACCGTGAAGACCTGGCCCGGCACAGCTGGATCGGCTATGTCGACGACCTGCTGTTCAGCCAGGAGCTGCTGTTTCTCAACAGCTTCTGCCGGATGCCCAATGTGGCCTTTCGCAGCACCAGCGTGATCGCCCAGCAAGCCGCTGCGCGCGCCGGCCTGGGCATCGCAGTGCTGCCCAATTACATGGCTCGCCACGACCCGACACTGGTACGCGTACTACCCAGCGAAACCATCCAGCGCAGCTACTGGATATGCACCCGGCGTGAGTTGCACAAGTCGGTACGCCTGCGGGTGGTCTGGGATTACCTGCTGGCGCTGTGCGCGCAGGAGCAGGCCGAGCTGCTAGCCGAGTAGCGCCTTGCCGGCCAGCAGCAGGGCAGCCCCGAAGCCGACCACCGAGAACAGCTGCTGCAGGCGAGGCCCGGCCAGCCGGGTTGCCAGTGGCCGAGCCAGCAGCAGGCCAAGCACCGCCCCCACGGCAAAAGGTGCGCCGACCTGCCAGTGCATCACCCCAGCCAGGCTGGCGCTGACCACGCTACCTGTGGACACCAGGGCGATCACCGCCAGCGAGGTCGAAACGATGCTCTTCATGCGCAGGTTGGTGTAGCGGTTCAAGGCAGGGATGATCACGAAGCCACCCCCCACCCCCAACAAGCCGGACAACAATCCAGAGAGTGCTCCGGTGATGGCCAGCGCCCGCGCGCAGGGCAGTGTCCAGCGCAAACGGCCCTGCAGCGGGTTGAGCACGCACGGCTCGATGAAACGGTGCGCACCGTTGGTCTCGCCACGCAGCTCACTGGCAGCCTTGCGCCAGATGCGCAGGCACGCGTAAACCAGCACGCCGGCGAACACCAGGGCCAAGGGGGTATCGGGCAGACGATGAGCGAGCATCAGCCCGAGCGGTGCAGCGACGATGCCGATCAGGGCGATGAACAGCGCGGCGCGGTAACGCACCAGCCCTTGGCGCAAGCCGAGGATCGCCCCTACGCCAGCGGCAAGACCTACAGCAAGAAGGCCAATCGGCGCAGCTTCGGCCATAGACAGGCCAAGACCGAACACCAGCAGCGGCACCGCCAGGATGCCGCCCCCCGCCCCAGTCAACGCCAGCACTGCGCCAATGATCGCGCCCAGCCCGGCACCGAACAGTTGATGCTCGATCACTGGGCTGCCTCGGCAGCCAGCGGCTTGGGCCGCGCCAACCACTCCCGCCCCTTGAGCATGCCTTGCCAGTACAGCGGCGGCAGCACTCGCGCCTTGAGCAGCCAAGCCAGGCGCGTCGGCTGGCGTCCATCCAGCAGCCAGCGCGGGAAGCTCGGCGCGACCTTGCCGCCATAGGTGAACTCGGCAAGCACGATCTTGCCGCGCTCGACCGTCAACGGGCAGGAGCCATAGCCATCGTACTGAGCAAGGTCAGCCAGCCTGCCTAACGCCACCAGCACGTTGTTGGCAACCACCGGCGCCTGCTTGCGCGCAGCGGCTGCGGTCTTGGCGTTGCTGGTGCCGGCCACATCGCCCAGTGCATGGACGTTGGCAAACTGGCGATGACGCAGGGTATGCGGGTCCACATCGACCCAGCCAGCGGCATCGGCCAATGGGCTTTGACGAATGAAGTCCGGGGCAACCTGCGGCGGCACCACATGCAGCATATCGAAGGCTTCAGTGCGGGTTTCAGCGCTGCCATCGGCCAAGGTGCGGACAAAGGTGGCGCACTTGTTGGGGCCATCCACTGCCACCAGACGGTGGCTGTAATTGAGGTCTACACCGTACTTGTCGATGTAGGCCATCAGGGCCGGTACGTAATCGGGCACACCGAACAGCACAGCACCGGCATTGAAGAAGCAGGCTTTGACATCGCCCAGCCGCCCCTGGCGCAGCCAGTGGTCGCAGGACAGGTACAGCGCTTTTTGCGGCGCACCGGCGCACTTGATCGGCATCGGTGGCTGAGTGAAGAGGGCACGGCCTTGCTTCAGGTTCTGCACAAGCTCCCAGGTGTAGGGTGCCAGGTCGTAGCGGTAGTTGGAGGTAACGCCGTTGCGCCCCAGGGTCTCACTGAGCCCGTCAATGGCAGCCCAATCGAGCTTGAGGCCCGGGCAGACCACCAACTGTTCATAGCTGATGGTGCGACCCTCTTCGAGCATGACCAGCTGGGCCTGCGGGTCGAACCCCTGCACGCGCGCCCTGATCCAGCGCACGCCACGGGGAATGGTCGAGGCCATGGTACGTGCGGTGCTCGGCGCCTTGAACACACCGGCACCGACCATGGTCCAGCCGGGCTGGTAGTAATGAATGTCGGCAGGGTCGACCACCGCGATATCCAGTGACGGGTCGCGGCTGATGAGGCTGGAAGCAGTGGCGATTCCGGCAGCGCCGGCACCGACGATGACCACCTTGTGGTGGTAAGAATCAGTAGGGGACAACAAGGCAGGCATGGCGTAAATCCTGGAAAATCCAATGATGGGTGAGGCTGTCAGAGCTTGTTCAACGGGATCTTCAGGTAGCTCACGCCGTTGGATTCCGGTTGTGGGAAATGGCCACTGCGCATGTTGACCTGCACCGACGGCAGGATCAGCACGGGCATTTCGAGGGTCTTGTCACGCGCCTCACGCATGGCGACAAAGCTGTCCTCATCAATGCCCTGGTGGACATGAATGTTGCTGGCGCGCTGCTCAGCCACGGTGGTGACATAGCGCATGTCGCGCCCGCCCGGCAGGTAGTCATGGCACATGAACAGCAGGGTCTGGTCAGGGAAAGCCAACAGGCGGCGGATGGATTGGTACAGGGTGCGAGCGTCAGCGCCAGGGAAATCACAGCGCGCGGTACCGTAGTCAGGCATGAACAGGGTGTCGCCCACGAACAGCGCTTTTTCGCCGGCATCCTCTACCAGGTAACTCATGCAAGCGGGGGTATGCCCAGGCGTATGCAGCGAGCGGGCGTGCAGGTTGCCTATGCGAAAGCCTTCCTCGTCCATGAGCAACACATCGAACTGGCTGCCATCACGGGCAAAGCCGGGCTCGGCGTTGAACAAGTCACCGAAGACTTTCTGTACCTTGGTGATCTGCGCGCCAATGGCAGTGTGGCCGCCGAGTTTTTCCTTGAGATACGCCGCGGCTGAAAGGTGGTCGGCGTGTACATGGGTTTCCAGAATCCACTGCACCTTGGCACCAAGGCTGTGAACCCGATCAATCAGGCGGTCAGCAGAGGCGGTGCAGGTACGGCCTGACTTGGGGTCATAGTCCAGTACGCTGTCAATCACCGCACACTGGTTGGTCTCACGGTCCAGCACCAGGTAGCTGATGGTCGAGGTGGCGTCGTCGAAAAAAGCGTCCACCTGAAGGTTATTGCCGATGATCATCACGGTCTCCAAATAATCCACCCCGCCATTTAGAGGCGTAGGCAGTTACGGGTGGTTTATCAAGATGCATGCCAGGGGTTCAGGCCATGCCAACGCCCGTAAAAGCGAACCCTGATGGCGCGAGGCAGGCCGGTCTGTCAGCTGCGCTGGCAGTCGACTGTCAGCCAATGGCAGTGTTTGGCAGTCCTTGTTACCCTCAACGGCTTAGCCCATCGGTGCCGTCATGCCTGAATCCCATCCCCTCATCCTAGCTCTGGTTTCCTACCTCGAACACGATGCGTTGCCTACCATCGTGCTGGACACCGACTACAACATCCTCGCAGCCAATGCCGCCTATCGCCGCCAGTTCGGCCGTGACGACCGTGCGCCACTGGGTGAGAAGTGCCACCGGGTTTCCCATCACTATGCCGTGCCTTGCGACCAGGCCGGTGAGCATTGCCCCATGCGCAAGGCCTGGGACAGCAAGCTGCCGGAACGGGTACTGCACATTCATCACACCCCGCGCGGGCCTGAGCATGTGGATGTGGAACTGCGGCCGATCCTCGATGAGCAGGGCAGGGTGGTCGCCTTCGTGGAACGGCTGACCACGGTCACGCTGGCCTCGGCGCAACCTCAACAACAGGGCTTGGTCGGGCGGGCGCCAGCGTTCAAAACGGCGCTGGCCAGCCTGCAACGTGCGGCACCCGCGCAGATCCCGGTGTTGCTGCAGGGTGAATCCGGAACAGGCAAAGAGCTTTTCGCCCGGGCGATCCATATGGGCAGCCCACGGGCCAATGGCCCGTTGGTGGTGGTCGACTGCACCGGTTTGACCGAGTCACTGTTTGAAAGCGAACTGTTCGGCTATGAGAAGGGAGCCTTTACCGGTGCCAACCAGCGCAAGATCGGCCTGGCTGAAGCGGCCCATGGCGGCACGCTGTTCCTCGATGAGATTGGCGAGGTGCCACTGGCGATGCAGGTCAAATTGCTGCGCCTGATCGAATCCGGCAGTTTCCGCCCCGTCGGTAGCCTGCGTACCGTGCACGCGGATTTCCGCCTGGTGTCTGCAACACACAAACCGCTCAAGCAGATGGTTGCAGAGGGTACGTTCCGCGAAGACCTGTATTACCGCATCAGTGGCTTTCCGATCCGCCTGCCCGCCTTGCGCGAACGCGTAGAGGATCTGCCCCTGCTTGCGCAGAGCCTGCTGCAACGCATGGCAGGCCAACCTGCCACCCGTCTTAGTGACGCTGCGCTTCAGCAATTGGCCCTGCATAGGTTCCCAGGCAATATCCGCGAGCTGCGCAATATCCTGGAAAGGGCGCGCCTGTTTGCCGATGACGGGCTGATACGGCCTGAACATCTGCCGGAAGATGTCGGCCCGCCAATCGCATCCGGTGAGAAAAAGAGGCGCGCTCGCAGCGACCTGGGTGATCTGGCGCAGGCGCTGGAACAGTTTCCGGGCCCCCGCAGCGAACTGGCGCGCCACCTGGGCATGAGTGAACGTACGCTGTATCGGCGCTTGAAAGCGCTGGGGCTGAACCCGGCTTAGGGCCCAGCGATACTTTACCGGACCTTTACCTCTGGCCAGGGATTACTCATCTCGAACGACGGTCTGAAGCATTAACCGTAATCGGCGTCTCGTTGAAGCACGCCGGACGTCTACATGCAAAGGATCGAGATACGATGAAAAAAACCCTATCCGTGCTCTGCGCTGCCTTGATGTTCAGCGCACCACTGGCCAGCTTCGCCCAACCCGGCCCGCCTCAGGGGCACGATGGCGACCGCTCGCCTCAGGGCCACCCGCAACAACATGGCAAACCCGGCAACGGCCAGGCTCACTCCTACCGTAATCCAGACTTCCATCCACAACCGGGGATGCCGATACCTCACCAGCAATGGAAACGTGGCCATGTGGTAGACCCGCACTATCGCAACGACCGCTACTGGGTGACCGACTGGCGAGCCCGGCATCTATCCCCACCGCCACGCGATCACCGTTGGCTGTACGTCAACGGCGACTACGTATTGGTGGCCATTGCTTCCGGGGTGATCGTTAGCATCCTCAGCGGATACTAAGGCGTAGAAACCAACAGCCCACCATAAAAACCCGCTTGCGCGGTTTTTTTGCCGGATTCTGGATTGAAACCTCTAGTCTGATAACTATTCGACCAGTCTTTTGAAGGTACTGCACATGATTGCGCGTTGGCGTTGGGTAGCGGGACAACTTACCAAGCGACTCTGGTTCAGAGCCACGCTGTTCTCCCTTCTGGGTGTAGCGACTGCGTTGCTTGCCATCGTGTTCAGAGATTTCATCCCGCACACCTTGCCAACACGCATCGGCGCAGATGCTGTGGACAAGATTCTCGGGATCATTGCCTCCAGCATGCTGGCTGTCACCACCTTCTCATTGAGCACGATGGTCACCGCTTACGGGGCCGCCAGTAGCGGAGTGACACCCCGGGCCACGACCCTTGTCATGGAGGACACCACTACCCAGAACGCCCTGGCCACATTCATCGGATCGTTTCTCTTCAGCCTGGTTGGCATCATCGCACTGAGTACCGGCCTCTATGGCAGCCAGGGTCGTGTCGTGCTTTTTGCGGTGACGCTAGCTGTCGTGACGCTGATCATTTACACACTGCTGCGCTGGATCGATCACCTTTCCAAACTGGGACGGGTCGGAGAAACCATTGACCGTGTGGAAAAAGCAGCGATGGATGCCATAGCACATCGCGCACGCTGGCCCTATCTGGGTGGCTCAGCGTACCCGATGGATCTTGTACTTCCGCTGTCCGCGCAAACAGTTGGCAGCAACCAGACGGGCTACATCCAACATATCGATGTGCAAGCCTTGGGTGCCATTTCCAAAGCGCTCCAGGTGCGGATTTATATGGAAGTCCTCCCAGGGAGTTTTGTGCACGTCGGTATGCCGGTGGCTCGCGTTGTACCATTGAGTGGCGAACACCCTGATGAGCAAAGCCTCAACGACCTGCTGGCGACGCTGACCATAGGCACCCGAAGGACCTTTGAGCATGACCCGAGGTTTGGGCTATGCGTGCTATCGGAGATCGCGTCCCGCGCGCTGTCGCCGGCGGTCAATGATCCGGGCACCGCTATCGATGTGATTGGCCGGGGCCTGAGGACATTGACGCACTGGGGGAAGGCCCACGTTTACGAGCCGGAGCAGGGAACAAGCTGCGAGTGGGTTCACCTGCGAGCATTGACGGTGGATGATCTGTTCGACGATTTCTTTGCCCCTATCAGCAGAGACGGCGCCGCTCTGTTAGAAGTCGACCTTCGATTGCTCAAGGCCCTGGTCAGCCTGGCTCAGATAAACCCCGCGCTTTTCGGGCAGAGTTGCATCAGGCATGGCGACCAGCTTGTGATGCGTGCAGATGCTTCACTCACACTCGCGCATGAAAAAGATCAGCTGAGGGCGGTTCACCTGAAACTCAGGAAGCTTGATTGAACACGCCCAAAGCAAAAAGCCCGCTTACGCGGGCTTTTTGTTGAGAACAACCTGATGTAGGTTCACAAAATAGGTGATAGGCCAGACCCCGTGAAATTGGAATCTTCGCCATTTTTTTTGTGAAATGAAGGGGTGCTTTTCACAGAAAAGCCGAGAAATCCCTACTCACCAATCACAAAAGTTGATTGGCCTGGAAAGGGCCGTTTACGACCGACGCGTGACTTTTCGGTAAGGGATGAGGAGTAGTCGCAGCGATCCTTTAGCTCCTAGTCTGGCGACCTTGGGTTCAGAATCCGACTGGCAATGCCCGCCGTCACTACTTCAGAGGAACCAGCTTCCTCTGCTGCCAAAATTGCGGGGGGCTCATGCTGGTACCCAGGCCCGACAAATGCGCAGTTGCAGCCCTCAATTGCAAGGCTATCCAAAGCGGCACGCGTGTCAATCAAGATCTGATGCATGACGATGGCCGGCCTCACGGAGGTGAAACCGGAGATTCAGATTGACTAAACCGACCCCGTAGACACCAACCTCCACGAAGGCCGCTATCGACCCAAAGCTGTCCTTCAAGAAAGGCAGCTAACGGCGAGAAGCGGTCATTTTGTATCTACAGGTTTCGGGGCGATTCACTCGTCTGATGCTCAGGAGCACCAGGATGGGCGTCAAGGAGGTGGTCATCTTGAGGTGGACTATGCTGACCAGTTGCTCTCAAATCTAATCGTGAGGTCCTCCATGGCAAACCCCAATCTGCTGGCTCTATTCAGAGATGAAGTCCTTCTGACCGGGCCTGAAAGCTCCCTTCCAAGCAACCTATCTCAGTTCTGGCTTGAGGAGCTCCAGAGTCATCTGGAGAGGTATTTCGACGGTTTGAACTCGGATTCAGATGCAGAAGAGAAGGATCTCGACATCTCTCTCCCACTCGCAGCGATCATCCACATCTTGTTCGCGAAGAATGGTGGGGAGGAGATATCCGAGAGCTCTGAAAAGCTGTACGAGTATTTCCAAGACTACCGGCTCGAACTGGCCCTTGAAGAGATCACGCGAAAGACTCATGTGGCTGCCGAGGCTGCAACCATTGAGACCATCTTCACCAACCGAGATGTCCTGGTGGAACAAGGCCCCCTTCTTCAATAGGTACCTCCACCGATGCCATCGCCGGCGGGCACGCTCCGAGGCATTGATGGAATGCATTTTGACGGCTGCCGAGATCAGCGAATGAAAGAAATTGCTGCGCCGATGTTCGATCTAATCGCTTTGTCGCTTCCACGAGGGTTGGGGTTTGGGGACAGCCCGCCAGTAGGGGCATGGCTTAGTGAGGACGGAATTTCTTGTGCCGCTCTAACCCGAAATATCCATGCCGGCAGCTTCGGAATTGTCACCTTGCGGCGTCGTGTCGATAGCGTGTGGGTGCTCCTCAGCCATAGTGAGCGCACCACTGGCGAGTCTGAAGCCCGCGCCTCAATCAGCCATTTTCTCTATACCCAAGCCCATCCGCTTCCACTCCCTTCAGGTGAACGACGACGTGCTCCTCTAAGCAGAATGGGTAAGCGCACACCAAGCGTGGTGTTCAAATCACTATTTGATCCAAGCCGCCGTATTGGGGCGTGGGCGCTGAATCAACTGTATCTCGCACTGCCATCCCCAGACAGAAATTGGGTTCCCGATTGCCAGACTGAGAATTTTCACACCCGCCTCTGGGAAGCCCACCTATTAGCGATTTTTCGTGAACAGGGACTCTTGGTCACCCAGCCTAAAGAATCACCCGATTTTCACATCGAGAATAGGCTGGGAGATGAGGCCTGGGTTGAAGCAGTGACAGCCAACCCGGAAGAGCGGTATGAGCATTTTGGCGCCTCGCCGGTCCCCCCACCCGCTGACCGACATGAGCGTTTCTTAGGAGCGGCTGCAGAAAGGTTTGCGAGGACCATCCAAAACAAATTGGACAAGCGTTACGAATCCCTACCGCACGTGGAGGGTAAGCCGCTCATTCTGGCCTTAGCCGATTTCCATGCGCCCAGTTCAATGCTGTGGAGCAGGGAGTCGCTCATCAGCTATCTCTATGGCTTTGCAGTTCACTCATCTGCGCATCGTGGTACGCACCTGATAACTGTGGAGGAAGAGACATCTCTGCTATCAGGGCGCCCCAACGGCCTATTTACGCTAATGGAAAATGCCCATCTTTCAGCGGTCATTTTCACCAATGCCTGCACAGTGCCAAAGCTCAGCCGAGTGCCGATCTCAGGTGGAGCTCATCTAGACGGGTACCGATACTTGCGGTTTGGTGAGTTTTTCGACCGTTCTCCGGGAGCATCACGAGGTATCCCATTTCTGTTGGATGTAGCGTCCAGCGACTACGGTCAGCTCTGGCCGCAATATGGCTACGAGCCGTGGTCTGCTGAAGTGGAGGTATTCCATAACCCTATGGCACTATACCCGGTGCCTAATGAGTTGATACCAGAAGTCACCCACTGGAGAGAAGTAAACGGAAGAGTCGAGTGCGAATCTTTCTTTGATGTATCCATACTCCGATCCAGAACACTCGTCCTCAGTGCAAACGCTAAGGTTCCGTCACTCGATGAGTTGCTGACAGCAGCCAGTCCTCCAGAGCTCTGACGGCGGCGGGGTGGCCGCATCGTTGCCACGCAGGTAGATGAGAATTTCTCAGCAAGCTACCCAGCCAGGGGAAGGACATGAGATCCCCTGCGCAATTCAGGACCGTTGAAGCGTCACCTCTCTTCGGGTAAAAGCATGACCGTCATACAACGCTACAACAGCGTCATACCCGAGAGCATAGGAAGAAAAATGTCGATCCAAGGACTAAAACGATACTTTGGAAACAAGATTCACGCAGTGATAATGATGGCCCCGCTTAAGCGGGAAATGATACGCCTCGGCATATGCACCCTTATGGCGATTATTCTGAATATCATCTTGTATACCGGCGTTGAAGTAGACGGCACCATCAAGCCGTGGGCAGAAACCCCGATAAAACTGTTTGCATCGTCGATGTTATTCGCCTTCATGATCAAGGCTTTTCTGCCAGTTCTCGGCTGGACGATACTGAAAGCAATGCTGTTGAGTGCGAACAATGCCTTCAGCGGCATACTGAGTTTTTTGGGCAATCAGTTCACAGGCGTCATGTACTGTACCGGAATTATTATGGGTTCTATCACGATTAAATTGTATATGGTTTCCGGGGTTTTAGACTCTGAGTTTGCTTATCTGTCCGCAATCGTATTTGCTTCCGGGGTTTTATATTTCTATGTGCTGCAATGCGCCATTCAAAAAACAATGAGTCCGGCCCTGCGTACACCAGCAGTACCGCGTTAAACCACTAGGCTGTGACTATTCATCTCTGGTGCTCAGTAGGCGCTCGCTCTGCTGAACCCTCACCCATACACAACCATTAATGGACTGGCCCGCCTTCGACTTTATGAAGAAGGCGAGCGAGCACGTGACTGATTGCGCATGTATTCCGAGATGAGACTTTCGAAATTGATGTCCGCCTCCTCAACGAGAATATTGACGTGACAGTACAGCTCTTCAGGACCTCTGAGATAATTGAAAATCCTTGATCTAACGATGCCGCAAACCCCTTCTTTGACCGCCGTAGAGGGGAGGTTGATAACATCGCCAACGCACGGGATAAGAGCTAGGCCATGGTCGCTGTTGAAGACAATGTCAGCTGGACAGGCATCAATGCTGGCATCGGATTGTCCTTGCGAAACCTGCTGATAATCAATGCTATACCTCATGTACAGCCTACCTCATTTGTTGAGTGAGGAATCAGCGCCGCGGATCGTAAACAGAAACCTCAAGTTCGCAAGCGACGGGAGCATGTAGCGGATTTTCGGTACTAGAGAGCTTGGCAACTATCGTTTTTCAAGCACATACCCTACGCCCCGAAGCGTATGTATCAGTTTGGTCTCGAAAGGGTCATCTATCTTGGCTCTGAGTCTTCGAATCGACACCTCTACAACGTTTGTGTCGCAGTCAAAATTCATATCCCAAACCTGCGAAATAATTTGGGTGCGGCTCAGCACCACACCGGTATTACGCATCAGGTAATGCAGTAACGCGAATTCTTTCGTGGTCAGGTCAATGCGCTGACCGTCCCTGAATGCCCTGTGCCGGCTCTGATCAAGCTCCAGGTCAGCGACGCGAATGACCTCTACGGATGCAGGGTGATCTGACCTGCGCATCAAGGCGCGAACCCGGGCCAGCAGCTCAGGGAACTCAAATGGCTTGATCAGGTAGTCATCTGCTCCGTTCTCCAGCCCCCGGACCTTATCCGCCAGCCGGCTTCTCGCCGTCAGCATCATGATACGGGAAGGGCAGTTTTTACGACGCAACAACTCAAGGACCTGCCAACCGTCCATCTCTGGCAGATTTATATCCAGGATAATCAGCTCATATTCGTGCTGCTTAGCCAAGAATAATCCATCTGACCCGGTGTGGACGCAATCTACGACATAGCCACATTCCGTCAGACCTTGACGCACATACTCCGCAGTTTTTACTTCATCCTCAATTACCAGAATTCGCATGGGATTTTGTCTCGATATCACTGAGCAATTAACCGCGCACGCGCGCCGGCATTATTGAAAGGGATGGTAAATCAAAATGAGCGTGCCGGGGCTCAAATGACGGATTTGTAATTTCTAGGTAATACAGTTGATAGTCTGGCGGTATATCTTGTCGCGGTTTGGGTTTGACAGTTGCGGGCCCTCTCTCCAGCAGGTGATTTGACCTTATGAAGTATTGGGTTATTTTCTTCTTTGTGCTGGCTTCGTTCCGCTCAGATGACGGCGAGGTCGCTCACATTGAAGAGACTGGTCATTGGTGTAGTCATGAACTTCACCGGCATGCGATGCGTACAATCGAACGCCTACTTGAATTTTAGGCAAAAAAAGGCGCCCAATGGGCGCCAAATATCCACCTTTTACCAAAGGAGCACTTAAGCCACTCAAGGTGAATTCGTAATGCTCGTTTTACTAATAGGACCAGTTAATGAATAACTGGTCCAGTTAGCGAATTACAGAATCGAAAGCGGGTACTCAATGATCACACGGGTTTCATCCAGATCCGATTCGAATGCAGTGGCACGTGTGGTTGCCTGGCGCAACCGGAAGGACAGATCTTTTGCTGGACCGGTTTGGACAACGTATTTGACTTCGACGTCACGCTCCCAACGCTTCTGATTGTCGAGCGGGTTGCCGTTGTCATCAGTGCGCATGTAGAACTGGTTAGCGTTCGAGTAATCCGCGCCCGAGCCTCTGGCGTAGCGGGTCATGAACGTCAGGCCTGGAATGCCGTAGCTGGTGAAGTTCAGGTCATAGCGCAGCATCCAGGAACGCTCTTTCGGCGAGTTGAAGTCGCTGTACTGGATGGAGTTGTCGACGAAAATCGAGTCCGACTGACGCAGGTAGTCAAAATCGTCGTCGCCGTTGTTGCGCTGGTGCGACAGGGCTAGGGTATGGGCACCGTAACGCACGCCGACCTTGGCACTCCAGATGTTGTTGTCGAATTCACCCAGGCGCTTCTTACCTTCATCTACGGCTTTGTAGTAGTTGAAGCCACCGATCAGCGCCAGATCGTCGCTCAGCGGGTAAACCACGCTGGTGCCGGCGTAGTACTGATTCCAGACGTCTTTCAGCTGGCTGGCGTAGACGCTCACAGTCCAGTTGTCGTTGATCGAGTAGTCACCGCCACCGTAACCGATCCATGGCGAGTTGACCGGGCCGCCGTAGAACGTCACGAAGTTGTCGTTCAGGTTGCTTGAGACCGGCTGGCTCATCGCATGCAGACGACCACCCTGCAGGGTGAGGCCTTGGATGCTGGTGTTCTCAACGGTCACGCCGCGGAAGCTTTCTGGCAGCAGGCGAGAGTCGCCGGATGCAACGACCGGAGTCGATGGGAAAACATCACCTACTTTCACGATGGTATCGAACAAGCGGACTTTGGCTGCGCCGCCGACCTTGGTGTATTCGTCGCGAGCTTCGCCCTTGTTATCAACGGGTAGCACGTCGAAGGAGCTACGGCCGCCGTTGCGCCCATCACCGGTGTCGAGCTTGAGGCCGATCATGGCGAAGGCATCAACGCCAAAGCCAACGGTTCCCTGGGTAAACCCAGAGTTGAATTTGCTGATGATCGCGTGCGCCCAGGCTTCGGAGTAGCCGTTGGTGTTGCCCTTGCCACTGTTATAAGTGGGGGCAGTGCTGTCGCGGTTATCACGGTTGAAGTAGAAGTTACGGTTCAGCACTGTAAGGCTGCTGCCTTCAATGAAGCCTTCTGGCTTGTCTTCTGCCTGTGCCGAAATAGCATAGCTTCCAGACAGCGCAGAAACTGCCGCCAAATACAGTGGTACTTTGATTTTCATCCGATGCTCCTTTGATTCACGGCAGTTTTTATTATGTTTACCGGCGCGGGTGTCGTTAATTGTTCTGACCAGGCGGCGCGCCTAGCGTAGCGCGAGCTCATATTTGCAGGCCGAAGATAACGGGGGGGTGATAGGAAAATTACAATTTCGTCATCTACCTGTTGTTCGGGCCTTCGCACCGCGTGTTTGCCATCTCCGTTGCTTGTAACGAAATCATCGTGTCGGGTTTGGTTTCCCAGTATTTTCGGGCATTACAGGACATTCTTACGGAATTGTAATTTTCTAGCCACCCCTCTGATAGCTACCGCTCATTAGAGTGCCATCACCTAATCAAGTGGGGCTTGGCAGCTGTTTCGGCGTTCTCGCCAAGCTTTATCGAAGTTTGTGCACGAGGACCATCAAAGTGCCCCGGTATAACCGCAATGTCTTACCCAAGACCCCCGTCTCGCCCTGGAAGATCGCTGCACTCTGTGCAGTCATCTCTGGGTTGATGGCGCCTGCAGCCCTTGCCCAAAGCATCAGCTTGCCCCAGGCGCTTTCGACGGCCATGGATGCCAACCCAGACCTGGCCGCGGCCAGGCAAGAAATTGGGATCGCTGATGGTGCTCGCAAGCAGGCCGGGCTTATCCCCAACCCCACAATCTCGTATGACGTGGAAGACACCCGTCGTAACACCAGCCAGACGACTGTCTCTCTCAGCCAGACCCTTGAGCTGGGCGGTAAGCGGGGGGCTCGTGTTGACGTCGCCACATACGGGCAGACCGCCGCACAGCTTGAGTTAGACCGTCGCGTTAACGGCCTGCGTGCAGATGTCGTCCAAGCCTTTTACGCCGCGTTGCGGGCCCAGACAGGTCTCGACCTGGCCAAGCAATCTCTCGAACTGACTGAGCGCGGTCTTCGCATCGTCGATGGCCGTGTTCGCGCAGGTAAGTCGTCCCCAGTGGAGGCGACCCGCGCTCAAGTGCAACTGGCCGAAGCCCAGCTGCAAGTTCGACGTGCAGAAACGGAAAAAGCGACCGCTTACCAACAGCTCGCTCAAATTACCGGGAGCTCAGTCACCGTGTTTGATCGACTCGAATCGCCAACCCTCTCCCCGGGCTTGCCACCTCGCACTGAAGATCTGCTGGCTAAGCTCGACCAAACAGCAGAAATGCGTCAGGCCGTGGTGCAGATAGACAAGAGCGATGCCTCGCTCGGCTCAGAGAAAGCTCAGCGTATCCCGAACCTTACTGTCAGTGTAGGTAGCCAGTACGACCGCTCTGTGCGCGAGCGGGTCAACACTGTGGGCCTGTCTATGCCTTTGCCGCTGTTCGATCGTAACCAGGGCAACATTCTTTCCGCTTCTCGTCGTGCAGATCAGGCCCGGGACCAGCGCAATGCTGTTGAGCTGCGCCTGCGCACCGAAACCCAAACCGCGTTGAACCAATGGTCCACCGCCATGCAGGAGGTCGAGTCCTACGACAAGACCATTCTGCCTTCAGCCCAACAAGCCGTAGAGACCGCAACCCGCGGCTTCGAGATGGGCAAATTCGGTTTCATCGAAGTGCTGGATGCCCAGCGCACCTTGATCGTCGCTCGTGGCCAATACCTCGAATCGTTGGCAGCGGCGACCAATGCGCGTGCGCAGGTGGAAAGGGTTTATGGCGAAGTCGGCTCAACCGCCGGCACTCGCTGAACGGGCCAAACATTTTCTTCGGCACACAGCCTTGAACAAGCCGGTGCCTACGATCAGCAGGAGTAGCAATGGATAACAAACGCAAGATCGCCCTCGCGGTAGCCGCTGTGGCAGCCCTCGGATTTGGCAGCCTTGCCTGGAACAACAGTTCCGGACAGCAGGCCGCCAGTACTGCCGAGCATGGCGCTAACGATGGCCATGGCGACGAAAAGAAAGCCGCATCTGCCGCCAAAGAGGAAGGTGATGAGGGCCATGGTGAAGAAGGCCACAGCGAAGAGGGCGGTGAAGAAGAGGGCAAGCTGACGCTCAGCGCTGAACAGATCAAGGCCGCTGGTGTTGCCCTGGAAGCTGCAGCGCCTCGTGACCTCGGTACCGTCGTGAGCTTCCCTGGCGAAATTCGCTTCGACGAAGATCGTACTGCCCACGTGGTTCCTCGTGTTCCTGGCGTTGTTGAGGCTGTCCAGGCCAACCTGGGCGAGACGGTCAAGAAAGGGCAAGTCCTCGCGGTAATCGCCAGCCAGCAGATCTCTGACCTGCGCAGCGAACAACAGGCCGCACAGCGTCGCGTCGAACTGGCGCGTGTGACCTTCGAACGTGAGAAGCAACTGTGGCAGGACAAGATCTCTGCAGAGCAAGACTACCTCCAAGCACGCCAAGCGCTGCAAGAAGCGGAGATCTCCTTGGCCAACGCCAAGCAGAAGGTCGGCGCAATCGGTGCCTCGGTTAACTCCGTTGGCGGTAATCGTTACGAGCTCCGCGCTCCCTTCGACGCCGTGGTAGTGGAGAAACACCTGACCGTCGGCGAAGTCGTCAGCGAGGCGACCAACGCCTTCATCCTTTCCGACCTGAATCAGGTCTGGGCGACCTTCGCAGTTCCGCCGACAGATCTGGGCAAGGTCACGACTGGCCGTGCAGTGAAAGTCTCTTCGCCTGACATGAACGTCGAGGTCGAAGGGAAGGTGGGTTATGTCGGCAGCCTGCTGGGCGAGCAAAACCGTGCAGCTACTGTCCGCGTCACCTTGACCAACCCCAACGGCGCCTGGCGTCCAGGCCTGTTCGTAAACATTGCGGTCACCTCCCAGACCGATCGAGTTGCCGTAGCGGTCCCTGAGCACGCTGTGCAGACCGTTGAAGACAAACCTTCGGTATTCGTACGCACCCCAGATGGCTTTGACACCCGCCCGGTAAAACTGGGTCGCCGCGACAATGGGTACGTGGAAATCATCGACGGTATTGAAGCCGGCGCCCAGGTAGCAACCAGTGGCAGCTTCACACTCAAGTCCGAGCTCGGCAAAGCTTCTGCCGAACACGGTCACTGATGCGAACTGACAGGATGATTTCTCATGTTTGAACGTATCATCAGATTCGCCATCGAGCAGCGCATCGTAGTAATGATCGCCGTTCTGATCATGGCGGGTATCGGTATCTACAGCTATCAAAAGCTGCCCATCGATGCGGTACCCGATATCACCAACGTCCAGGTGCAGATCAACACTGCAGCGCCTGGTTACTCGCCCTTGGAAACCGAACAACGGATCACGTTTCCAGTTGAAACGGCCATGGCCGGTCTCCCGGGCCTTCAGCAGACCCGTTCCCTGTCTCGCTCTGGCCTGTCTCAGGTCACCGTGATCTTCAAGGATGGCACTGACATCTTCTTTGCCCGCCAGTTGATCAACGAGCGGCTGCAGGTTGCGAAGGAACAGCTGCCAGAAGGTGTAGAGGCCGTCATGGGTCCGGTATCTACCGGCCTCGGCGAGATCTTCCTGTGGACTGTTGAAGCCGAAGATGGCGCGGTCAAAGAGGACGGTACGCCGTACACCCCGACCGACCTGCGCGTGATCCAGGACTGGATCATCAAGCCTCAGCTGCGTAACGTCCCGGGTGTGGCCGAGATCAATACCATCGGCGGTTATGCCAAGCAGTTCCTGGTTGCGCCGGATCCAAAGCGCCTGGCTACCTACAAGCTGACACTCAATGACCTGGTCGCAGCGTTGGAAAGTAACAACGCCAACGTCGGTGCCGGCTACATCGAGCGTAATGGTGAACAGTTGCTCATCCGTGCACCGGGTCAGGTAGGCAATATCGAAGACATCGCCAACATCGTGATCACCAGTGTGGATGGTGCACCGATTCGCATCAGCAGCGTTGCTGACGTCAGCATCGGTAAAGAGCTCCGTACAGGTGCTGCTACTGAGAACGGCCGCGAAGTCGTGCTCGGTACCGTGTTCATGCTGATTGGTGAAAACAGCCGCACCGTATCTCAAGCTGTCGCCGCCAAATTGGCGGACATCAACCGCACCCTGCCAAAGGGCGTGGTGGCTGTGACTGTTTACGACCGTACCAACCTGGTTGAAAAAGCCATCGCGACGGTGAAGAAGAACCTGGTGGAAGGCGCGATCCTGGTTATCGCCATTCTGTTCCTGTTCCTCGGCAACATCCGTGCGGCTCTGATCACCGCGATGGTGATTCCGCTGTCCATGCTGTTCACCTTCACAGGCATGTTCAACAACAAGGTCAGTGCCAACTTAATGAGTTTGGGGGCACTCGACTTCGGCATCATCGTCGACGGTGCCGTGGTTATTGTAGAAAACGCGATCCGTCGACTGGCTCATGCGCAACATAAGCATGGCCGCATGCTCACCAAAACCGAACGCTTCCACGAGGTCTTTGCCGCGGCGCGAGAAGCTCGCCGGCCGCTGATCTTCGGTCAGCTGATCATCATGGTGGTGTACCTGCCGATCTTCGCCCTCACCGGCGTCGAAGGCAAAATGTTCCACCCGATGGCCTTCACCGTTGTGATGGCGCTGCTGGGTGCAATGGTCCTGTCCGTTACCTTTGTTCCTGCAGCTATTGCCATGTTCGTCACTGGCAAGGTGAAGGAAGAGGAAGGCGTGGTCATGCGCACAGCTCGACTGCGCTATGAACCGGTTCTGCAATGGGTGCTGGGACATCGGAACATCGCTTTCTCGGCCGCAGTAGCCTTGGTCGTGCTCAGTGGTTTGCTGGCAAGTCGTATGGGTAGCGAGTTCATCCCAAGCCTCAGTGAGGGTGACTTTGCGATGCAGGCCATGCGTGTGCCTGGAACGAGCCTCACTCAATCTGTCGAGATGCAGCAGCGTCTGGAGAAAGCGGTGATTGCGCAGGTGCCTGAAGTTGAGCGGATGTTCGCACGCTCGGGTACCGCAGAAATTGCATCTGACCCGATGCCGCCGAACGCCTCTGACGCCTACATCATGCTCAAGCCTCAGGATCAGTGGCCTAACCCGAAGAAGCCTCGTGATGAGCTGATTGCTGAAGTGCAGAAGGCCGCAGCGGGTGTTCCAGGAAGCAACTACGAGTTGTCGCAGCCAATCCAACTGCGTTTCAACGAGCTGATTTCGGGCGTGCGTAGTGACGTCGCTGTGAAAGTCTTCGGCGATGACATGGACGTGCTCAACAACACCGCCAACAAGATCGCGGCAGCGCTCAAAGCGGTCCCGGGCTCATCGGAAGTGAAAGTTGAGCAGACATCCGGCCTGCCGGTGCTGACCATCAACATTGACCGCGAAAAAGCAGCACGCTACGGCCTGAACATCGCGGATGTTCAGAACTCGATCGCTATCGCCGTGGGTGGCCGTCAGGCCGGCACGCTGTATGAGGGCGACCGTCGGTTCGACATGGTAGTACGCCTACCAGAGACCGTTCGCACCGACGTAGCGGGTATGTCCAGCTTGCTGATCCCGGTACCTGCCAATGCGGCACAGGGTGCCAATCAGATCGGCTTCATCCCGCTGTCCCAGGTCGCCAATCTGGACCTGCAACTGGGCCCGAACCAAATCAGCCGCGAGAACGGCAAACGTCTGGTTATCGTCAGCGCCAACGTTCGAGGCCGCGATCTGGGGTCCTTCGTTGAGGAGGCGACCGCATCGCTGGACAAGAAGGTGCAAATCCCTGCGGGCTACTGGACGACTTGGGGGGGCCAGTTCGAGCAGCTGCAGTCGGCTGCCAAACGCCTGCAGATCGTTGTTCCAGTCGCCTTGCTGCTGGTCATGACCTTGTTGTTCCTGATGTTCAACAACCTGAAGGACGGCATGCTGGTCTTCACCGGTATTCCATTCGCACTCACCGGTGGTGTTGTGGCGTTGTGGCTGCGGGACATCCCACTGTCGATCTCGGCAGGTGTCGGCTTCATTGCACTGTCCGGCGTTGCAGTACTGAACGGCCTGGTGATGATTGCCTTCATCCGCGGGCTAAGGGAGGAGGGACGAACGCTCAGACAGGCAGTCGATGAAGGTGCATTGACCCGTCTGCGACCTGTTCTGATGACAGCCTTGGTAGCGTCCCTGGGCTTCATCCCGATGGCTTTGGCCACCGGCACCGGTGCCGAAGTTCAGCGGCCATTGGCGACGGTGGTGATTGGCGGGATCCTGTCCTCCACCGCACTGACCTTGCTGGTACTGCCTGCCCTGTATCACTGGGCACACCGCAAGGATGAAGACGGCGACGAGGCCGAAGTGGTTAGCTAACAGCCTCCGCTAAAGAGAAGCCCACAACACGTGTTGTGGGCTTTTTTGTTGTGCGCCAGGCATGGCGCGTTGCGCGTCAGCGCAACCCGCTTGGCTGTGGTGGCCGAGTGGGTGACTTGGAGGTGAAAGTCCTCTACACACCCGGCAAGGGGAAGTGTTAGCCAGAGG
>NZ_JAETZZ010000015.1 GCF_022627325.1 Pseudomonas putida | reverse complement strand
GCCTCTGGCTAACACTTCCCCTTGCCGGGTGTGTAGAGGACTTTCACCTCCAAGTCACCCACTCGGCCACCACAGCCAAGCGGGTTGCGCTGACGCGCAACGCGCCATGCCTGGCGCACAACAAAAAACCCCGCCGAAGCGGGGTTTTTCACAAGCAGCAATGCTTAGATAGCGCCACGCTGGCGCAGCACATCCAGCACCTGCTTCACGCCTTCTTCAACACTGGTGTTCTGGGTATCGATCACCAGGTCGGCATCCAGCGGCACATCGAACGGGAAGCTCTCACCCGGGATGTTGTCGCCACCGGCAGCGTACAGGCCCTGCGGGTCGCGCTCACGGCAGGCCAACGGCGAGGCCTGAACGTAAACGGTCACCAGGCGCTCTTTGCCGATCAGGGCCTTGGCCTGTTCGCGGCCTTCGGCATCCGGGGCCACGAACGCAGCCAGGGTCAGCAGGCCGGCTTCGTTGAACTGGCGCGCCACATGGGCGGCGCGGCGCCAGTTTTCGGTACGACCGGCGCGGTCTTGCGGCAGGCCCTTGTTCAGGTCGTGGCGCAGGTTCTGGCCATCGAGCACGTACACCGCACGGCCCATGTCGAACAGCTTACGCTCCACGGCATAGGCCAGGGTGCTCTTGCCGGCGCCGGACAGGCCGCTGAACAGCACGGTGGCTGGCTGCTGGCCAAAACGCAGGGCGCGCTCTTCGGTAGATACGTGGGCCTGCTTGCCATGCTGGCCGGTGCTGCCGTGCGGCAGAACAGGCGGGGCGATGATCATGCCGGCGCCGACGGTGCCGTTGGTCAGGCGGTCGATGACGATGAACGCACCGGTGGTGCGGTTGCTGTCATAGCCGTCCAGGGCGATGGCGCTGTCCAGCGACACCTTGACGCGACCGATCTCGTTCAGCTGCAGCGCGCTGGCTGCATCTTTTTCGAGGGTGTTCACATCCACCTTGTGGGTGATGCTGGCAATCGAGCCCGGCACGTAGCTGGTGGCGCGCTTGATGTCGTATTTCTTGCCCGGCAGCATCGGTTCTTCGGCCATCCATACCAGCATGGCGTCGAACTGGTCGGTCACCGGTGGGACGTTGTCGGCATGTACCAGCAGGTCGCCACGGGAGATGTCGATCTCGTCTTCCATGGTCAGGGTCACGGCCTGGCCTGGGCCGGCGTTCTCCAGTTCACCTTCGTAGGTGACGATGGACTTGACCCGGCTGCTCTTGCCCGAGGGCAGCACGACGATTTCGTCGCCCTTGTGTACCACGCCGCTGGCGAGGGTGCCGGCGAAGCCGCGGAAGTTCAGGTTCGGGCGGTTGACGTACTGCACCGGGAAACGCAGGTCGGTGAAGTTGCGGTCGGCCGCGACCTCGACGGTTTCGAGGATTTCCATCAGCGCAGGGCCGGTGTACCACGGCGAACGCTCGCTGCGGTTGACCACGTTGTCGCCCTTGAGCGCAGACATCGGCACGAAGTGCAGGCTGCTCGGGGTCAGGTTGATGGCATCGGCGAACTTCAGGTAGTCGGCCTTGATTGCCTCGAAGACGCCTTCATCGAAGCCTTTGAGGTCCATCTTGTTGACCGCGACGACGATGTGCTTGATGCCCAGCAACGAAGCGATGTAGCTGTGCCGGCGGGTCTGGGTCTGCACGCCGTAGCGGGCATCGACCAGAATGATCGCCAGGTCACAGGTGGACGCGCCGGTGGCCATGTTGCGGGTGTACTGCTCGTGGCCTGGGGTGTCGGCGATGATGAACTTGCGCTTGGCGGTGGAGAAATAGCGGTAGGCGACATCGATGGTGATGCCTTGCTCACGCTCGGCCTGCAGGCCATCGACCAGCAGCGCCAGGTCGACTTCTTCGCCGGTGGTGCCGGACTTCTTCGAATCACGGGTGATGGCCTCGAGGTGGTCCTCGTAGATCATCTTCGAATCGTGCAGCAAGCGCCCGATCAGGGTGCTCTTGCCGTCATCCACGTTGCCGCAGGTGAGGAAACGCAGCAGTTCTTTACGCTCGTGCTGAGCCAGGTAGGCGAGGATGTCCTCGCTGATCAGATCGGATTGGTGACTCATTGCATTCAAGCTCCAAGCTGTAAGCTTCAAGCAGCAAGCTTGTCGGCATACAGCTAGTTAGAAATTTTGTTGATCAACCCTGCAAGCATTTTGGAGAGCTCGCGGGTTTCGTTAATCCAGTCGTTAGCCAATTCAGCGGGCAGGTAACCTATTTCACCGGCGATGATCAGTTGCGTACGCAGCTCCGCGCTGGAGGCTTTCGCTACGCTGAGAAACCAGACCTTCTCTCGCCATCCTCTACGCTCCATCCCCTCAGCAATATTGGAGGGTATTGAAACAGCTGAGCGTGTGATCTGAGATCGGAACCCAAAATCTCGGCATTCGGCAAAAGCCCGATATATCTCGACCGCTAAGCACTTGCTTCTCTGCCAAACCAGTAACTTCTCAAAATCCACTGCGAGCACTCCCTTTGCGCCGCAGAGCAGGCGGCAGTCCGCAAATTTCAGAAGCTAACGCGTTTCGCTTCTTTCTTGCAGCTTGCCGCTTGTAACTTGAAGCTTAGAAGTAGCCCTGACGTTTCTTGTCTTCCATGGAGCCAGCGCCATCGTGGTCAATGACTCGGCCCTGGCGCTCGGAAGTGCGCGTCAGGAGCATTTCCTGAATGATGTCGGTGAGCGTTTCGGCTTCCGACTCGACAGCACCCGTGAGCGGGTAGCAACCGAGGGTACGGAAACGCACCTTCTTCTTGACGATGCGCGCTTTCTCTTCCTCGGAGAGGTGCTCGAGGATGCGGTCGTCGTCGATCATGATCAGGGTGCCGTTCTTCTCGATGACTTCACGCTCGGCAGCGAAGTACAGCGGCACGATCGGGATGCCTTCGAGGTAGATGTACTGCCAGATGTCCAGCTCGGTCCAGTTCGACAGCGGGAACACGCGGATCGACTCGCCTTTGTTGACCTTGCCGTTGTAGACGTTCCACAGCTCTGGGCGCTGGTTCTTCGGGTCCCAGCGGTGCTTGCTGTCACGGAACGAGTAGACACGCTCTTTGGCACGCGATTTTTCTTCGTCGCGGCGGGCACCACCGAAAGCGGCGTCGAAACCATGCTTGTCCAAAGCCTGCTTGAGGCCTTGCGTTTTCATGATGTCGGTGTGCTTGGAGCTGCCATGGGTGAACGGGTTGATGCCCTGCGCCACACCTTCAGGGTTGACGTGGGTGATCAGCTCCAGGCCCATTTCCTCGACCATCTTGTCGCGGAAGCGGTACATCTCCTGGAATTTCCACTGGGTGTCGACGTGCATCACCGGGAACGGCAGCTTGCCTGGGAAGAAGGCTTTGCGTGCCAGGTGCAGCATCACGGCGGAATCCTTGCCGATCGAGTAGAGCATCACCGGGTTGTCGAACTCGGCGGCCACCTCGCGGATGATGTGGATGCTTTCCGCCTCCAGCTGTTTCAAGTGCGTCAGTTTGTCGACCATGGCTACTCACGTAAAACGATCTTATGGACGGCCTTCGGGCCGTGTTCGAGCGAGCCACTTTATCACAGCGGCTGATTCTATTTAGGCGCCTGACTAGATCGAAAAGGTCTAACGATATGACTGGGGGTTTGGCTATCGAAGGGCCGCTCTGCGGCCCCTTTCGCCGGCAAACCGACGCCCATGCACTGGAGGCCCGCTTGCCCGCGATTGGGCCGAAGATGGCCTCAGATCGGGTTCGGGCAATCGATGAACAGGTGCTCCAGGGCAAAGCGCCGGGCCAGGTAGTCGCCCAGCGCCTGCACGCCGTAACGCTCGGTGGCATGGTGCCCGGCGGCAATGAAGCTCACGCCATTTTCGCGGGCACTGTGGTAGGTCTGTTCGGACGCCTCACCACTGATGAACACGTCCACCCCCGCCGCGATCGCCGTATCGATATAGCCCTGCCCTCCGCCGGTACACCAGCCGACGCGACGGATCACCTGGTCACCCTCGACCAGCAGCGGCTCACGCCCCGTGACCTCCTGCACACGGCGGGCGAAATCGCGCGCCGTCACAGGCTCGGCCAGCGAACCTACCAGCCCGACCACCTTGGGGTTATTCGGGTCCAGCGGCCCTTCGACAGTGATATCCAGTTGGCGGGCCAGTTGCACGTTGTTGCCGACTTCAGGGTGCACATCCAGCGGCAGATGGAAGGCCAACAGGCTGATGTCGTGCTTGAGCAGGGTTTTCAAGCGGCGCTGCTTGATCCCCGTGATGCACGGGTTCTCGCCCTTCCAGAAATAACCGTGGTGCACCAGTACCAGGTCGGCCTGTGCCTCGACTGCGGCATCGAGCAGTGCCTGGCTGGCGGTGACGCCGCTGACGATGCGGCTGACCTGCGGACGGCCTTCGACTTGCAGGCCATTGGGGCAGTAATCCTGGATTTTCGCGCTACCCAGGTAACGCTCGGCTTCTTCAACCAGGGTGTCAAGGGCGACGGCCATGGAAAATCTCCTCGAAATCTGCACGTTCAACGGGAACAACGCCCGTATAATGGCCGCCATTATGGGCCGTCGCCGGCGTTGGGGAAACCGGTGTATGATCGCGCGCGTTCGCGCTCCGCCGCGCCACCATGGCCCTCGCCCACTCCCAGGATTCGTTCATGTTCAAGGCTTTGCGTTATTTTGGCTGGCCCCTGCTCACCGGCATACTGATCGCCATACTGATCATTCAGCGCTTCCCGCAGTGGGTCGGCCTGCCCAGCCAGGATGTAAACCTGCAACAAGCGCCACAGACCACGCAGATCATGCAAGGCCCGGTGTCCTATGCCGACGCCGTCACCCTCGCCGCCCCCGCCGTGGTCAACCTGTACACCACCAAGGTGGTGAACAAGAGCGCCCACCCGCTGTTCGAAGACCCGCAGTTCCGCCGCTTCTTCGGCGACAACCTGCCCAAGCAGCGGCGCTGGGAGTCGAGCCTGGGCTCGGCGGTGATCATGAGCCCCGAAGGCTATCTGCTGACCAACAACCACGTCACCAGCGGCGCCGACCAGATCGTCGTGGCCCTCAAAGACGGCCGCGAAACCCTGGCACGGGTGATCGGCAGCGACCCCGAAACCGATCTGGCAGTCTTGAAGATCGACCTCAAGAGCCTGCCGGCAATCACCATCGGCCGCTCCGACACCATCCACATCGGTGACGTCACCTTGGCCATCGGCAACCCCTTCGGCGTCGGCCAGACCGTTACCATGGGCATCATCAGCGCCACTGGCCGCAACCAGCTGGGGCTGAACAACTACGAAGACTTCATCCAGACTGACGCAGCGATCAACCCGGGCAACTCCGGCGGCGCACTGGTCGATGCCAACGGCAACCTGGTCGGCATCAATACGGCGATCTTCTCCAAATCTGGCGGTTCACAGGGCATCGGCTTCGCCATCCCGGTCAAACTGGCACTGGAGGTGATGAAGTCGATCGTCGAGCATGGCCAGGTGATTCGTGGCTGGCTGGGTATCGAAGTTCAGCCGCTGAGCCAGGAACTGGCCGAATCGTATGGCATGCAGGGCCGCCCCGGTATCGTTGTCGCGGGCATTTTCCGCGATGGCCCGGCGCAGAAGGCCGGGTTGCAACTCGGTGACGTGATCCTGAGCATCAATGGCGAGCCGGCCGGTGACGGGCGCAAGTCGATGAACCAGGTGGCGCGGATCAAGCCGAACGAGAAAATCACCATCGAGGTGATGCGTAACGGTCAGCAGCTGAAGCTGATCGCCGAGGTGGGCCTGCGGCCGCCACCTGCTCCGGCAGCTGCCCCAGAAGAAGCGAAATAACAGAAGGGCTGCTCTGCAGCCCATCGCCGGCCAGCCGGCTGCCACAAGTGCTGCGCCTATCCTGCGCGCGGCGCCGTACCTGTGGGCCGGCTGGCCGGCGATGGGCCGCAGCGCGGCCCCAATTGCCTCAATGCAGGATCTGGCTGAGGAACAGCTTGGTACGGTCACTGCGCGGCCGGTCGAAGAAATCATCAGGCGCAGCCTGCTCCACGATCTCCCCCTTATCCATGAAGATCACCCGGTTCGCCACGGTGCGGGCAAAGCCCATTTCGTGAGTCACGCAGAGCATGGTCATGCCGTCCTCGGCCAGGCCAACCATGGTGTCGAGCACTTCCTTGACCATTTCCGGGTCGAGCGCCGAGGTCGGCTCGTCGAACAGCATGATCTTCGGCTTCATGCACAGCGCCCGGGCAATCGCCACGCGCTGCTGCTGGCCACCGGACAACTGCCCCGGGAACTTGTGCGCCTGCTCCGGGATGCGTACCCGCTCCAGATAGTGCATGGCGATTTCCTCGGCCTTGCGCCGCGGCATCTTGCGCACCCACATGGGCGCCAGGGTGCAGTTTTCCAGGATGGTCAGGTGCGGGAACAGGTTGAAGTGCTGGAACACCATGCCCACCTCACGGCGGATCGCCTCGATCTGCTTGAGGTCGTTGGTCAGCTCCACACCATCGACCACGATGCGCCCCTGCTGGTGTTCTTCCAGGCGGTTGAGGCAGCGGATGGTGGTGGACTTGCCCGAGCCGGACGGCCCGCACAGCACGATACGCTCACCCTGGCGCACGTTCAGGTTGATGTCCTTCAGCACATGGAACTGGCCGTACCACTTGTTGACGCCCTGCATCTGGATGATGCCTTCTGGGCCGGCAGGCTGCTTGATCGCTTCACTCATTTCGAAACTCCTAACGCTTGTGGCCAGTGTCCAGCTTGCGCTCCAGGTGCATGGAGTAGCGGGACATACCGAAACAGAAGATCCAGAACACCAGGGCTGCGAACACATAGCCCTCGGTGGCCATGCCCAGCCACGCCGGGTCGGCGGCAGCCTGCTTGACGCTATTGAGCAGGTCGAACAGGCCGATGATGATGACCAGGCTGGTGTCCTTGAACAGGGCGATGAAGGTATTGACGATGCCAGGGATCACCAGCTTCAACGCCTGCGGCAGGATCACCAGGCCCATCGAACGCCAGTAGCCCAGGCCCATCGCGGCAGCGGCCTCATATTGCCCCTTGGGGATGGCCTGCAGGCCACCGCGCACCACCTCGGCGATGTACGCCGACTGGAACAGGATCACGCCGATCATGGCCCGCAGCAGCTTGTCGAAACTCATGCCTTCGGGCAGGAACAACGGCAGCATCACCGACGACATGAACAGCACGGTGATCAACGGCACCCCACGCCAGAACTCGATGAAGGTCACGCAGACCACCTTCACCGCCGGCATCCGTGAACGCCGCCCCAAGGCCAGCAGGATGCCCAGCGGCAAGGCGCCCACGATACCCACCGTGGCGATGACCAGGGTCAGCATCAGCCCGCCCCACTGGCTGGTCGGCACGCTTGCCAGGCCAAGGTATCCGCCATGTAGCAGCGTGTAGGCCAGGATCGGATACACCACCAGAAAGCCCAGGCCGTAGACGGCCTTGCGCGGGAAACGCTTGATGAACAGCGGCGCGGCGCCCAGCACGGCAAGCCATACGGTCAGGTCCACGCGCCAGCGCAACTCCACCGGATAGTAGCCGTACATGAACTGGCCAAAGCGCTGCTGGATGAACACCCAGCAGGCGCCCTCCTTGGTGCAGTCGGCGCGCGTGGTGCCGACCCAGTTGGCGTCGATCAACGCCCACTGCAGCAGCGGCGGCACGATCAGCCATATCAGGTACACGGCGAACAGGGTCAGCAGGGTGTTGATCCAGCTGGAGAAAAGGTTTGCCCGCATCCATGCGAGCACGCCGACGGTCTTGACCGGTGGCGGCATGTCAGGTTTGAAAACATGGGCATTCACGGGCGTATCCTCACCGCTCGATCAGCGCAATGCGCTTGTTGTACCAGTTCATCAGCAGCGAAATGCTGATGCTGATGGCGAGATAGACACTCATGGTGATGGCGATCACCTCGATGGCCTGGCCGGTCTGGTTGAGTACGGTACCGGCGAACAGCGAGACCATCTCTGGGTAGCCGATGCCGGCCGCCAGCGACGAGTTCTTCGCCAGGTTCAGGTACTGGCTGGTCAGCGGCGGAATGATCACCCGCAGTGCCTGGGGGATGATCACCTTGCGCAGCGTCGGGCCTTCGCGCAGCCCGAGCGAACGGGCGGCTTCGGTCTGGCCATGGCTGACCGAACGGATGCCCGAGCGCACGATTTCGGCGATGAACGCGGCGGTGTAGATGGTCAGTGCCAAGGTCAGCGCAAGCAGTTCCGGAATCAGGACCCACCCGCCAACGAAGTTGAAACCTTTGAGCTGCGGGTTTTCCCAATGCACAGGGCTGCCGAACAGCACCGCACACAGGCCTGGGATCACCAGGAACAGGGCAAGCCCTGCCCAGAACTTGTGGAACGGTTCGCCGGTTTCGTTGAAGCGTTTGTTGGCGTAACGCACCATCGCCATGATTGCCACGATCGCCAGCACCAGGGCGGCGACGAATGGCCAGAAGCCTTCGGCCATGGTAGCGCCGGGCATGTTCAGGCCACGGTTGCTGATGAAGAAGGCATCGTCGAAGCTGATGCTGCCCCGTGGCCCCGGCAGGGTCAGAAACACGGCGAAATACCAGAACAGGATCTGCAGCAGCGGCGGGATGTTGCGGAATGTCTCGACGTACACCGTCGCCAGCTTATTGATCATCCAGTTCGGTGACAGGCGAGCCACACCGATGATGAACCCCAGGATCGTTGCCAGGATGACGCCGATGAAGGTAACCAGCAGGGTATTGAGCAAGCCGATCACGAACACGCGTGCATAGCTGTCGGACTCCACGTAGGGAATCAGATGCTGGGCGATGCCAAAGCCGGCACTGCGGTCGAGGAAGTCGAAACCGGACGTGATGCCCCGGTGTTGCAGGTTGGTCTGCGTGTTGTGGAACAGGTACCAGCCCAGACCCACCACGAAGATGATCGTGAGGATCTGGAACAACCACGCGCGCACACGTGGATCGCTCAGGGTCAGCCCCTTTTGTGCGCCGATTTGATTTTGCATGAAGTGCCCCGGACAGTAGGGATTCGAACAGCCTGCGGCGGCGGAATGCCGCCGCAGGGTGCAGCCATCAGCGCACAGGTGGCGCGTACTGGATGCCGCCGTTGTTCCACAGGGCGTTCATGCCACGGTCGATCTTCAAGTCAGTGCTCTGGCCCAGGTTCTTCTCGAACACCTCGCCATAGTTACCCACTTGCTTGACGATCTGTACTACCCAGTCTTTGGGCAGCTTGAGGTCTTTGCCGTACTCACCATCGGCACCCAGCAGGCGGGCGACGTCAGGATTTTTGGTGCCTTTGGCTTCAGCCTCGACATTCTTCGAGGTGACGCCAGCCTCTTCGGCGTTGAGCATGGCGAACAGGGTCCACTTGACGATGCTGAACCACTCCTCGTCGCCCTTGCGTACCACCGGGCCCAGCGGCTCCTTGGAGATGGTTTCCGGCAGCACCACGTAGTCGGTCGGGCCGGCCAGCTTGGAACGCTGGGCGAACAGCTGCGACTTGTCCGAGGTCAGCACGTCGCAACGGCCAGACTCCAGCGATTTGGCACTTTCGTCGGAGGTATCGAAGGTGATCGGGGTGTACTTCAGGCCGTTGGCGCGGAAGTAGTCGGAGACGTTCAGCTCAGTGGTGGTACCGGCCTGGATGCAGATGGTCGCGCCATCGAGCTCCTTGGCACTGGAAACACCCAGCTTCTTGTTGACCAGAAAGCCAACGCCGTCATAGTAGGTGACGCCCGTGAACACCAGGCCCATGCCGGCATCGCGCGAGCTGGTCCAGGTGGTGTTGCGCGACAGCACGTCGACTTCGCCGGACTGCAGCGCAGTGAAGCGTTCCTTGGCGTTGAGCTGGCTGAACTTGACCTTGGTGGCATCGCCGAACACGGCGGCGGCCACGGCGCGGCAGACATCGGCGTCGATACCGATGATCTTGCCCTGCGCATCAGGAACCGAGAAGCCTGGAAGACCGTCGCTCACGCCACACTGGACGAAGCCCTTCTTCTTGACCGCGTCGAGGGTGGCGCCGGCCTGGGCATTGCTCACGGCGCCCAGCGCGGCAGCAGCGGTGAGGACTGCCAGGGTGGTTTTCAACATCTTCATTCACAACCTCCAAATCGCTCTTGTTGTACGAGCCGGAATTGCACCGCACCCTTATGAGGCGCATCCGACCCTGGTTGGCTTGTTATTGGGTCAATGGCGCAATGGGCTGTTCTATGACAGCCTTCGCGTGTCAAGGGTGTTACCGTACCGGCCCGACCCTTGCATCACAGGTTTCATAGCAAGGGGCGTACCATAGTTGGCGGCTAAAGCGTTTAAGCGCTCGTCAAGTAGGGAAAGTTGTATCGTTGCGACATTCTTTTTCCGACAATCATTTCCAGCGCCTTCTTTTTGCGCATGCCTTCATACGATTCGCACACTTTCGGAGCAGTCATGACCCACCCGTTGATTCTCGAACCCCAGAAAACCGCAGATGCCTGTGTGATCTGGTTGCACGGCCTGGGCGCCGACCGTTACGACTTCCTACCGGTTGCCGAATTCATGCAGGAACGTCTGCTGAGCACGCGGTTCGTCATGCCCCAGGCGCCGACCCGGCCAGTCACCATCAACGGCGGCTATGCCATGCCCAGCTGGTACGACATCAAGGCCATGACCCCGGCCCGCGCCATCGACGAAGCGCAGCTGGAAGAATCGGCCGACCAGATCATTGCCCTTATCGAAGCCGAACGGGCCAAAGGCATCGACCTGACGCGGATCATCCTGGCCGGTTTCTCCCAAGGGGGCGCGGTCGTGCTGCACACCGCTTATATAAAGTGGCAAGAAGCGCTGGGCGGTGTGATCGCACTGTCGACCTATGCACCGACCTTCAACGACACCCATCAGCTGAGCGCCTGTCAGCAACGCACCCCGGCCCTGTGCCTGCATGGGGTGCACGACCCGGTGGTGATCCCGTCCATGGGCCGCACCGCTTTCGAGTACCTGAACACCTGGGGCGTGGCCGCACGCTGGCAGGAATACCCAATGGAGCACGAGGTGGTGGTGGCAGAGCTGAGCGATATCCACGACTGGCTGAGCACGCAACTGCAATAGTCAGGCTCTCTTGTAGTTGTGGGCGCATTCCGCTACGCCGCGCCCAGATCTTGCATTACACTGCCCGGCGTACATTCCTTAATCAGTTGATGAGACGATCGTGCTCAAGGCACTCAAGAAAATATTCGGCAAGGGAGACGCGGCACCTCAGGCCGTCGCTCCTGCTGCCAGCATCACGCCGCCTGCGGCGCACGTAGCTCAGCCCGAGCCGCAGCCCTCCACGCCGCGCACCGAAGCCGCCGCCAAGGCTCCATTGCCTGTCGCCGCGGCCAAAGCCGAGCCGCCGGCCAAGGACAAGCCCCGTCGCGAACGCAAGCCCAAACCCCAGGCCAGCCTCTGGAAGCCTGAAGACTTCGTGGTCGAACCACAGGAAGGCAAGACCCGCTTCCACGATTTCAAGCTCTCCAACGAGCTCATGCACGCCATCCATGACCTGGGCTTTCCTTACTGCACGCCGATCCAGGCCCAGGTATTGGGTTACACCCTGCGCGGGCAGGACGCCATTGGCCGCGCGCAGACCGGCACCGGCAAGACCGCCGCGTTCCTCATCTCGATCATCTCTCAGCTGCAGCAGACGCCGCCGCCCAAAGAGCGCTACATGGGCGAGCCGCGTGCGCTTATCATCGCGCCTACCCGCGAGCTGGTGGTACAGATCGCCAAGGACGCCGCCGCGCTGACCAAATACACCGGCCTGAACGTCATGACTTTCGTCGGCGGCATGGACTTCGACAAGCAGCTCAAGGCGCTGGAAGCACGCCACTGCGACATCCTGGTGGCCACCCCTGGCCGCCTGCTGGACTTCAACCAGCGCGGCGATGTGCATCTGGACATGGTCGAGGTGATGGTGCTGGACGAAGCCGACCGTATGCTCGACATGGGTTTCATCCCACAGGTGCGGCAGATCATCCGTCAGACCCCACCCAAGAGCGAGCGCCAGACCCTGCTGTTCTCTGCCACCTTCACCGACGACGTGATGAACCTGGCCAAGCAGTGGACCACCAACCCTGCGATCGTCGAGATCGAGCCGGAGAATGTCGCCAGCGAAACCGTCGAACAGCACGTCTACGCGGTGGCGGGCAGCGACAAGTACAAGCTGTTGTACAACCTGGTGACCCAGAACAAGTGGGAGCGGGTGATGGTGTTCGCCAACCGCAAGGACGAAGTGCGGCGTATCGAGGAGAAACTGGTACGCGACGGTATCAATGCCGCCCAGCTGTCGGGCGACGTGCCGCAGCACAAGCGCATACGTACCCTGGAAAGTTTCCGCGAAGGCCGGATCACCGTGCTGGTGGCCACCGACGTGGCGGGGCGAGGCATTCACATCGACGGCATCAGCCATGTGATCAACTTCACCCTGCCGGAAGACCCGGATGACTACGTGCACCGTATCGGCCGTACGGGCCGTGCCGGCACCAATGGTGTGTCGATCAGCTTTGCCGGTGAGGATGATTCATATCAGTTGCCTGCGATCGAGACGCTGCTGGGGCGCAAGATCAAGTGCGAGATGCCGCCGGACGAGCTGCTCAAGCCGGTGCCGCGCAAGCATCATTGAGGGGTGGGGACAAAGCCGGCTTGCCGGCGCTGGGCCGCAAAGCGGACCCAGATGCCCGCTGGCCCCGTCGCGCGCGCTCGGGCTATTACAGGTCTGCTATGGGGCTGCTGCGCAGCCCATCGCCGGCAAGCCGGCTCCCACCACGACCGCGCAGTTCTTCAGGCCTGCGCTTTACCTGTGGAGGCAATGGTCTTGCTCAACTTCTAAAAGCTGGCGAGATCCCTGTGGGCCGGCTTGCCGGCGATCCGGGGCAAAGCCCCGGCCAATCGATCAGGCCTTACCAGCGCCCCGCCGCATCCTGATCACTCTGCCGGCCTTCGACCCACCGCGGCCCCTCCTGGGTATTTTCCTTCTTCCAGAACGGCGCACGGGTCTTCAGGTAATCCATGATGAAATTGCAGGCATCGAAGGCCGCCTGCCGATGGGCACTGGCCACACCGACGAACACGATCGGCTCCCCAGGCTCCAGCGCACCAATGCGATGCAGCACTTCAACCTTCAGCAACGGCCAGCGCTGCTCGGCCTCGACCACGATCTTCGCCAACGCCTTCTCGGTCATGCCAGGGTAATGCTCCAGGAACATCCCAGCCACGTCCCGGCCATCATTGAAATCGCGCACGTAACCGACGAACCCGACCACCGCGCCCACGCCGACATTGGCGGCATGCATGGCATTGACCTCAGCCCCGGGGTCGAACGCACCGTCCTGCACTCGCACAGCCATGCTCAGCCTCCGGTTACCGGTGGGAAGAACGCCACCTCATCGCCCGCTTCCAGCGGCTCATCGAGCTTGCACAGCTCTTCGTTGCGCGCGCACATCAGGTTTTGCTCGGCCAGGACCTGGTACTGCCCACCCTTGGCCACCAAGGCTTGGCGTACATCGTCGAGCACCTTGAAGTCACCTTCCAGGCGCTCGGCATCCACCCCGAGCAATTCGCGGTAACGGGCGAAATACATCACTTTGATGTTCATCACGCATCCGCCTTGTAGTGGCCGCTCTTTCCGCCGAGCTTCTCCAGCAAGCGCACCTGCTCGATCACCATGCCCTTGTCCACCGCCTTGCACATATCGTAGATCGTCAGTGCGGCAACGCTGGCCGCGGTCAGCGCTTCCATTTCCACGCCGGTCTGCCCGGCCAGCTTGCAGCGTGCGAGGATACGCACCGCATCCACGCCCTCGGCGCTCAGCTCGACCTTGACGCTGGTGAGCATCAGCGGGTGGCACAGCGGGATCAGGTCGCTGGTCTTCTTCGCTGCCTGAATGCCGGCGATACGCGCCACGGCGAACACATCGCCCTTGGGATGCTCACCCTCGACGATCATCTGCAAGGTCTGCGGCAACATGCGCACGCGCGCCTCAGCGGTGGCCTCGCGCTCGGTCACGGCCTTTTCAGTGACGTCGACCATGTTGGCCCGCCCCTGGGAATCAAGATGTGTCAGCACTGCTCTGCTCCTGTGAAGGGAACACAGAGTGTAAACCTGTGGGTCAGGTTTGAGCAGTGGAAAAAACCGGGCGGCGCACCGCCCGGTTCGAGAGGCTACAGATGCGACTCGGCGTACTCGGCCAGCACCGAGCGCGGTACACCTTGCAGGGTGATGTGCACACCGTGGGGGAAGTCCTTGAAACGCTCGGTCAGGTAGGTCAGGCCCGAACTGGTCGCGGACAGGTAGGGGGTGTCGATCTGCGCCAGGTTGCCCAGGCAGACCACCTTGGAACCGGAACCGGCACGGGTGATGATGGTTTTCATCTGGTGCGGCGTCAGGTTCTGGCACTCGTCGATCAGGATCAGGCTCTGCTGGAAGCTGCGACCCCGGATGTAGTTCAGTGATTTGAACTGCAGGGGGACCCGCTCGAGGATGTATTCGACACTGCCGTGGGTGCTTTCATCATCCATGTGCAACGCTTCGAGGTTGTCGGTGATCGCGCCCAGCCAAGGCTCCATCTTCTCGGCTTCGGTGCCCGGCAAAAAGCCGATTTCCTGGTCCAGCCCCTGCACGCTGCGGGTGGCGATGATCCGGCGGTAACGTTTGCTGACCATGGTCTGCTCGATGGCCGCCGCCAACGCCAGGATGGTTTTGCCAGAGCCGGCGGCGCCGGTCAGGTTGACCAGGTGGATATCCGGGTCGAGCAGCGCGAACAGCGCCAGGCTTTGATGGATATCCCGCGGTTTGAGGCCCCAGGCCTCCTGGTGCAACAGTGGCTCCTGGTGCAAGTCGAGCAGCAGCAGCTCATCGTTGCGGATGCCCTTGATCCAACCCACGAACCCCTGCTCATCGATGATGAACTCGTTGACATGCACCGCCGGCAGGTTGTCGATCAGTTGCACACGATGCCAGGTTCGTCCCCGCTCCTGACGGGTATCGACCTTGCTGACACGGTCCCAGAACGAACCGGTGACCGAGTGGTAGCCCTTGGAAAGTAGCGAAACGTCATCGACCAGCTGGTCGGTACTGTAGTCTTCGGCCGCGATGCCACAGGCCCGCGCCTTGAGGCGCATGTTGATGTCTTTGGTGACCAGCACCACGTCCAGGTCGGCACGTTTGGCCCGAAGCTCCAGCAACTGGTTGATGATGATGTTGTCGTTGAGGTTCTCCGGCAGCAGCCGGTTGGGTTCGCTGCGGGGGCTCATCAGGATCGATAGAAAGCCCTTTGGCCCGCCCTTGCCACGTTGGATCGGCACGCCCTGCTCGACATCGTTGGGCGATGCGTCACCGAGGGTCTGGTCGATCAGGCGGATGGCCTGGCGACATTCGGCGGCGATGGTGTGTTTCCCGGTCTTGAGCTTGTCGAGTTCCTCCAGCACCGTCATCGGCAGGGCGACGTGGTGCTCCTCGAAGTTGAGAAGTGCGTTGGGGTCGTGAATCAGGACGTTGGTATCGAGCACATAGAGGATTGGCTTGCTGGAGGAAGGGTTGCGTCCTTGGTCATCCATACTCGGTCACCTTATGTCGAAGCCACACGGCGCGGTCTGCTGCGCCGCAGAGTGACTGCCGTTCTTCCCGTATCCGCGTCGCTACGGGCGGGAAGTGAACCTGGCAAGGTGGGCTTGGATGACGCCACCTGTGCTGCAGGAATCGGCTGTCTGGTTTCTTCATACCGCAAAAAGCATGACTAAAAAAAGCATTTTTACGCGTTGGTGAAGTTTATTTTTCCGAATGACGAACAGGACTTGGCGATGGCCCCATACGGGACTACAGTCAGAAGTCAGACCCGTTATTCCTGATCGCCGTATTCACGGCAATCCTCCCAGCCAATGCCGCTTTGCGCGGTATGTTCCAGTAACCATTGCACCGCCGGCTGCGCCTTGGGCAGGCTGTCATGGAACTGGATCACCCCCTTGCGCCACAGCAGCATCAAGGTCACCACCCGCTGGGCCGAGGCTTGGGCTGTCAACGGGCCGTCATCCTGTGCGTCGATATCCCACAGCGACACCCGCAACTGCAGGCTGGCCATGAATGCCTCGCCATCGGCCCGGCGCTGACCATAGGGCGGGCGGAACAACGGCACGTACTGCTCAGGCAGGTCGGCCTGGATCCGCGCCTGGCTGCGCCTGAGCGAATCCTGCCAGCCGTTCCACTGGGCATGCGAGCGATACTCCCACCCCTGAAGCCCCACGCACTGGCCATCATAGAGCTGCCCCAGCGCATTGGCCGCTCCAGCGTCACGCCGCTGCTGCAGGCGGTTGCCCAACACAAAGAAGGTGCCCTGCATCTTCTGTTTGCGCAGGTAATCGGTCAGCGTGTCGGTCGTGCTGCCCTGGGGGCCGGGCCCACCCACGAAGGTCAGCAGGAACATGCGGTCGTTAAGCTCATCGCCGCTGCGCTCACGGTTGGACAGGCGTTCGACCTCGCTGGTGATCTGCGGCAACAGCGCCGCCTTGCGCAGTTGCTCATCCAGGTAGCGCACATGGAACTGGTGGCTCGGTTCGACCCAGCCGGTATAGAAGGTGCCGACATCGGCGGCGAAGGTCGCAGCCTTCGTGCGCAAATCGGCCATGGACTCCACCAGGTAGCAGAACGAGGCATCCTGCTCGCAGCTGCGTTGGGCTTGCTGGTAGCCCTGCCACAGCCGCTGCCACAGGCGCGCCCGCAGCGCCCGCACCTTCTGCAGGTTGATCTGCCGCAAACCCAGACGCGCGGCCAGCGCCTGGTCGTCGAGCAGCTCACTTTCGTGCAGCACTTGGGCAAACGACAGGATCTCGGCGCGCGAGGCGACATCGAACAACGCTGGCGTGTCCAACTGTTCGGGCCACAGGCTGCGGTCCAGGCTGGCGGGGGGAATAGGGGCGGCGTGGGCGGCCAGGCTCAAGAGTGAGGCCAGCAAGACACCGGCAATGCGCACGATCGATCTCTCCGTCACAGCGAAAGGCGCACTATAGCGCCTGCTCATCCGATGGTCTGTGACTATTGTCGCCATAGTTTGGCGTTCCCCTGCTTCAATCCGTAGAATCCCGGCAACGATTCCAGGAGCCGACCCGATGCTGACGGTGATTTCCCCCGCCAAGACCCTCGATTACGACACCCCTGCGGTGACCGAGCGTTTTACCCTGCCCCAGTACTTGGACGATTCCCAGGCGCTGATTGTGCAACTGCGTGAGCTGTCACCGGCACAGATCAGCGAGCTGATGCACCTGTCGGACAAACTCGCCGGCCTCAACGCCGCTCGCTTTGGCAGCTGGACGCCAGACTTCACGCCGGAAAACGCCAAGCAGGCCCTGCTGGCTTTCAAGGGCGATGTGTATACCGGGCTGGACGCCGAAACCCTGAGCGAAGACGACTTCACCTACGCCCAGCAGCACCTGCGCATGCTCTCCGGCCTGTACGGCCTGCTGCGTCCGCTCGACCTGATGCAGCCTTACCGCCTGGAAATGGGTACCAAGCTGGCCAATGCCCGTGGCAAGGACCTGTATGCCTTCTGGGGCACGCGTATCAGCCAATGGCTGAACCAGGCGCTGACCGAGCAGGGTGATGACCTGCTGTTGAACCTGGCCAGCAACGAGTATTTCAGCGCGGTGAAACGCAGCGCCCTCCAAGGCCGGGTAATCAACGTCGACTTCAAGGACCTGAAGAACGGCCAGTACAAGATCATCAGTTTCTACGCCAAAAAAGCCCGTGGCATGATGAGCCGCTTCGTGATCCAAGAGCGGGTCAACGACCCCCAGCAGCTCAAGCAGTTCGACGTACAGGGCTACTACTACAGCGCCGAACAGTCCAAGCCTGATCACCTGGTGTTCTTGCGCGACCATCCGGCCGAGTGAGTGCCTGCACCACCGCCAGGCACCTGAGCCCTGAAGCAGTGACCGATGAAGGGGCCGCACAGCGGCCCTTTTACGGCATGCGCACATAACCCGCCGACAGCCCCAGCACCTCGACCCCCTGCGCTACCGCCCTACCAGCGGTAACCGGCACCTTGCGCCCCTGCCGATCACCCCCAGCCCGGTAAACCACGTAAGCCTGCCCCGCCTCGTCCACCTGCAGCGCCTCTGCCGGTACCGCAATGCTCTGCTCCGATCTATGGGCGATCACGGTCAACTGCGCTGTCATCCCCAGGCGCAACAACGGTGTCGACGCGTCCCTCGGCGTCTGCAAGGCCACCTGCACGTCGTACCAGGCCCCCTGCCCTTCATCGTTCCTGGCCTGCAGGGCAATCCGTTGCACCTGCCCGGCAAGTGGCTGACCGGCGATGATGACCTCGACCTGCAGCCCTTCGCGCAGCCTGTTCAGGTCATGCTCCTGGACTGCGGCCAGCACCTGCAGCAGGTCAAGGTCAACCAGCGTCAGCAATGGCGCGCCCTGGCTCACTCGCTGGCCCGGTTGCAGGTGCCGTGAGGCACCGCCACCTTGGTGGTCGGCACGCACCACCAAGGCCGCGAAAGGCGCCCTGACCACCCTACGCTCACGCTGTGCCAGCAAGGCCTGCCAGCGGGTGTGGGTGTTAGCCAGCTCCATCTGTGCAATACGCAGTTCATCGCCTTGCCCGCGTTCGCGCACCAGGCCCAGCTCCTGTTCGGCATCTTGCAGTGCCTCGCGCTGAGCGGCTACCTGCTGCGCCAGGCTGTCGACCTCGACTCGGGCGACAATCCCCCGCTCGAACAGGCGCCGGGTGTCTGCCAGCGCAGCCTCGCTGGCTACCAGAGCCGCCCGGGCGCCAAACATCGCGCGGCGCGCTCGGGCCACCTGCGGCCCGCTTTCCCAACCCTGCAGCAGCCGCACGCTGGTCCGCGCCTTGAGCCACTCGGCCTCTGCCTGGCGTATCTGGATATCCAGTTGGGCGGTATCGAGCCTGAACAGTGGCTGGCCTGGAGCCACCCGTTGGCCCGGCTCCACCTGTACTTCGGCGATCACGCCGTCGAATGGCGCAGCCTGGATCTGCTGGTGGACCGCCTGCACCCTGCCGACCAGGCCCAGTCGGCTTTCCAGGCACTGTGGCTCAACCCACAGCCATCGCGCCTCGATAACCTGCCCCTGGCTGGCAGGCCAGGCTTGCCACAGGAGCAACGCTGCCAGGCACGCCAGCAGCCACAACAGCAACCGCCAGCTAATCATTGAGCGCCACCGCCCAGCTTTGCAGCGTGGTACCCAATATCCGGTCGAGTTCAGCCTGGCCATTGAGGTAGGCAATTCTGGCATCCAGTTCGACGCTCTGTGCATTGCGCAAATCGCTCTCGAAGCTGAGCACCTGGAAATTGCTCGAGCGCCCGACGGCGAGCTTTTCCTGCTCTATCTCCAGTTTGCGCTGCGATAGCGACAGCGCCCGTGCGGCAATTTCCAGCTGGCGCCAGCGCACCTGGGTATCGCGCACGGCGGTCAACACCTCGCGCTGGAGCTGCTGGTGCGCCTCTGCCAGGCTGACCTGCTGACGTTCCACAGCCACGCGGGCACGCACTTCGGCCTGACGCCGGCTCAGGTCTCCAAGCGGTATTTGCAGCTCCAGCCCCACATAGTGCTCCCAGCTAACCTGGTTACCGGGGCGCTGGCGCGTCTGGCTGGCCCCGCCGACCAGCGACACGTCCCACAACTGCTCATTGCGCGCCACCTGCAGATCGATCAACGCCTGCTCACCCGTGATCACTTGCATCAGATACGCAGGTTGCAGCGATTCGGCCCGGGTCAGAGCCTGCGCAGTATCGACCTGCAAGCGCTGGACGTGGCCTTTTTCCACTGCCCGCAAAGGGGTGGCAAGGTCCACTGCCAAGACCTGAGCCAACGCCAGCCGACTTGCGTGGAGCTGATTACGGCTGCTTTCGAGGGCCAACTCCTGCCCAGCCACCTCGGCTTCGGCCTGAACCTTGTCGAATGCAGCCATGCGCCCCGCCGCGATCAGCGCGTGGTTCACCTTCACCAGTTGCCGGGCCCGAGCCAGCCCCTGCTGGGCAATGTGCAACTGCTCCTGGGCTTGAAGCAGTTCGCGATACTGCAAGATGGTACGCGTGATCACTTCGGCCACGCGGTCTTTGAGCACCAAGCGGTTCAATTGCTCGGCGAGTAACGCCTGGCGTAGCGGTGCACTGGCCACCTCGCGCCCGGCACCGCGCAGCAGCGGCTGTATCACCATCAGGTTGGCGCCATCGAGGTAGCGCGCGCCAGCCCTGTCGGTGCGTGTCTGGGCATACGCCCAATCCAGGCTCAGCCGTGTGCCGTAGGGCGTCAGCAGGCTTGCCGCCGGGGCGAGCTGGACCTCGCGGTAATGGTCATCACTGTTGCGATTGCCAAAGGTACGCGCCTTGAACGAGAGCTGTGGGGCATAGTGATCACGCGCCACGCGCAGGTCGAATTTCTGCGCGATGCGCTCAAGGTAAGCACTGCGGATGGCGCGGTTGTCCCGCAGGGCCAAGGCAACCGCATCGGCTAGCTCCAGCGATACCTCGGCCTCCCCGCTGGCCGCCCATGCAGTGGCCGACACCGCAAAGGCCTGGCCCGCACGAGACGGCTGCAGGGCATCTGCCGCCAGTACGGCTCCGCCCAGCAGCGCCAGGCACAGAAACACAGGCCACCTAGTCATCGCGCAATGCCAATACAGGTTGCAGGTGTGCCGCAGCCAGCGCCGGTTGCAAGCCAAAGAACAGGCCGAGCGACAACGCGCTGCCCATGCCCAGCCCTATCGATGACGCATCCAGCGCATAGCGCCAGCCTGATAGCAAGGCAAAGCCCCAACTGGCGGCCAGTCCCACCAGCGTGCCGAGCAACGCTCCGCCCCCTGCCAGCAACAGCGCTTCGAGCAGGAACAACCAGGCAATATCGCGGGTGCGTGCCCCCAGCGCCATGCGCACGCCGATTTCCCGACGGCGCTGCGCTACGCTCATCAGCATCACATTCATCACCCCGACCCCACCCAACAGCAATGCAATACCTGCAAAGCCGGCGAGCATCCACGTGAGCATCCGTGACTGGTTGGCCATCCCTTCGAGCAACTGCTGTGGCAGTTGCACATCGACCTCGTACCCAGGTAGTCGCGCAGCCAGATAATCAGTCAGCGTTTGTGCCGTGTCCGGCAACACGGCGACAGCATGGCCGCGTGCAAGCACCGTCCCCACCTCCGGCACAGCGCCCAGGCGACGCATACCCGGCAATGGCATCAACAGCGCGTCGTCGACCTGTATTGGCAGCATCGGGTTGTAGCCCCGATGCGCAAGCACGCCAACCACCTCGAACAGGTAGCGGCCCGACTGCAGTCGGTCGCCCACGCGTGCACCCAGTTGCCGGGCCAGCGTGGCCCCCAGCAACACGTGAGTGGTGTCATCGTCGTAGGCGGACAACAAGCGACCCTGACTGGCTTGCAAGTCCAGTACTTGCGCCAGTTGCAGCGTGCTTGCAGCGACCAGCGTCTCATGGCGCTTGCTTGCCAATTGCATTGTGGCCACAGAAACCAGCAAAGGCGCAGCCGCGCGAATGGACGCTGGCAATACAGACAGGTCCAGGGCCACCGGCGCAACAACTTCAGCAGGGCGTTGTAGGTTGGCGACCAGCAGATCACTGCCCATGCCTCGATACAGCTGCCGAGCATGTTGCGTGGCGCTGTGGCCGATATTGAGCAAGGCCACCAGCGCCGCGCAGCCCACCGCGATGCCGATAAGCGTCAGCCAGGCGCGGGGGCCTGCCTGCCGCAAGCTGGCCAACGCCTCGCTCAAGCGCTGTGGCCATGAAGGGCCATAGGCCTCAGGCATCAAAGGCCCCGCCATGGCGCACCTCGATGCAACGCTCCATGCGCTGCGCCATGGCAGGGTCGTGGGTGACCATCAGCAAGGTCACACCGCGCTCGCGATTGAGCGCCAGCAACAGCGCTGCAATGTCCTGGGCCGCGGTGCCATCGAGGTTGCCAGTCGGCTCATCGGCCAGCAGCAACGCAGGCTCTGTCACCAGCGCCCGGGCGATGGCGACCCGTTGCCGCTGGCCACCGGACAAGTCGGCTGGCAGAAGCTGCGCCCGCTGACCTAGCCCGACTGCCTCCAGTTGCTGCTGCGCAGCCTGGCGTGCCGCTACCCGCCCGATGCCCCGGTAACTCAATGGCAAAGCTACGTTGTCCAGCGCAGTCAGGCGCGGCAGCAGGTTGAAGCTCTGGAAGATGAAGCCCAGCAGGCGATTACGCATGATTGCCCGCTGGTCGGCGGTGGCTGCAGTCATGTCCCGGCCAGCCAGCACTATCTGGCCACGGCAAGGCTGGTCGAGCAGGCCGATCAGGTTGAGCAAGGTACTTTTGCCCGAGCCGGAAGGGCCGATGATGGCGCAGGTCTGGCCGCGGGGGATAGACAAAGAGACATCTTGCAGCACTGGTTGGCAGCCCAGAATGCGCGCGATACCGTTCACGCAGACTATCGGGTTCATGCCTTGGCCCCCCCATTCTCACCCTGAAAAGCAGCGTCGCTCTGCGGGTCGAGTGCTTTCGCTTGATCGCTTCGTGCAGATTTCCACTCCTTTGCCAACATGTCGATCAACGAAGTATCAAACTCCGGCTGCGGCACTTCATGCTGCGACAACTGCATCATGATATCGGCCTCATAGTTTCCATATTCGGCAACTTCAATGGGCGGTAGAGCATTATAAAAGTCCAGAATCTCATGCAACCCTTCATCAATTCGGCCCGTTCGCTGATACTCAGCATTCATCTTGCCGCTTATTGATTGCGCCCACTGGTTATGCTGGTCTGTTTTTTCGAACATTGCAGCGCGTCGCTCACTCACCGTGAAAGCCCCGCTTTCATCGTAAATGATCAGGCTTAGCTGCTCGCGACTAAAACCCTTGAATGGGTTGCTACCTTTGCCACTTGCAAAATCATTGGCTTGGCGCGCACGCGCCAGCAACTCATCATTATCCGAATCCGGTAGCTGTGAATCATAAAAGTCTTTTGCCAAAGAATATGACAGCCCTGCCAACCTATCAAGAATGCTGGCTGCAAGGTCTGCCAGCTCACTACGGGAGAGCTGGCTATCACGCAACGCCGCACGCTCGGCAGCAGCACTCAACTGTTTAGCCAGGCTCGAGATTTTTTCTTCGCCATTGCCCGTTTCGCTGTCTATTTTCTGCGCGTCTACAAGGCCAGATTCCTCTACACGCCTGACAGTTAGAGCCGTGCCAACTTGGCTTTTATATACCCCACGACCACTGACGCCATCCATATACATAACTCCTGGTGCTGATGCAGCACCCGCCTTTCGCACAAATACTCCAACTACACTTCGCCGGCGCATACCGGCAAAGTGCAGACTTTGAGAGGCAGACTGGAACGCCACTCACCTCATCGTGAATTCGACTTTCCATGAGAAGTCAGCGGATGTACTCGTAATATTCGCCGTGCACGTTGCCCCGCCACTTGGCGTTGCGGTTTTGGTCCACTGGGGCTGTTTTATTCCACCCGGTAGCATGCGCATCTGAAAAGTGGTGCCAAAAGCGCACGTCTTGCTGCCGATGGTGTAGCGCACCATCGCACCATTTACGTCCGGGCTTACCAACCGCTGCACGCGCATGAAGGTGGAAGATGAGGCTAAAATCGTATTGGAGGGTTTAGGGTTGGCGATCTGATAGGTACTGGTCTCATTTGAGGTCACCAGTTTCATGACCGCGGGCTGAGCACCGAGGTTTTTGATGGTCACTTCTACGGGCGGCCCCGCCTGCACCAGGCCGGCAGCAAGCAGCGAAACGGTGGCAAGCACAATCTGCGATGTCTTTTTCATAAACGTGATCTCGTCTCTTCCATGTGATTAAGGATGAGACGCCCCTGATGGCCAGTGGCCTCAGGCTGCCCAAGACGCTCCGTCGTACATGGACAGCGCCTGAAAGGTGCGTCCAAGGGTGTTAACGACCCGCTGGGACAAAACCTTAGCTTTTGCATGGCTTTGAGTATTTCTGAATGTGATCCCGCACCACCCTGAGGCATGAATCACAGAGCCGTCACGCCAACAAACCAGCGTCAAAAAACGGACGAATGAACCATTATCGCCAACCGTCATAAGCCCGTTCGTACTTTTTTGACGAATTTTGAAAAAAAATTTCCCATGCTGGCACAAAAGTATCGCACCCGGTTTTCGCCCTTTATATACAGGGGTGCTTCCGAAGCGTGCTATCAGTTTGAAACTATTCGCTACTGAAGAATTATTTAGAAATCTTTCATCGGGGCGAAACCCACCCAGGAACTTCTTCTGCGACGCATAGCTCATAGTGCCGTAACGAATTTCATGCCTGTGCGGTGTGAGAGATGACTTACAGAGGACAAGCAGCCGCGAAACAATAGCGGCGCTGAAACTTTTAACAAACGCCACGGGTACTCCCGTAGGCCCTGCCCAGCAGGAGAGACGCGCCCCTTAAAATCGTCCTAGTGGTTGATTTCAAAGGATTTTTCCAATTGAAAGAGCAAGCACAGCAACGCGCCAAGTAGCGCATTGCAATAAAGACGGCTGCATTTCAGGGCACGCCTATTAATTACTGGCCTTTGACTGCCAACTTTGAGTGCATAACTTTGTGCGCTCCGGATTTGTTCATGCCTGCGCTCGGTGAAGTGTGCATTCGCCATGGGATCCGTGCGCCCTAAAACTGTTGTTAATCAACCCGGTCCGGCTCTTCCCGGAGGAGCTGGCGTGATAAACACATGAGGTGATAGCGATGCGTATCAGCATCTTTGGTTTGGGTTATGTGGGTGCGGTCTGTGCAGGCTGCCTGACGGCGCGAGGCCATGACGTGATTGGTGTGGACGTGTCCAGCACCAAGATCGACCTGATCAACCAGGGCAAGTCGCCCATCGTCGAACCTGGCCTGGAGGCACTGCTGCAACAGGGCATCGCCAATGGCCGCCTGCGTGGCACCACCGACTTCGCCGAGGCCATCCGCGCCAGCGACGTGTCGATGATCTGCGTCGGTACCCCAAGCAAGAAAAATGGCGACCTGGGCCTGGAATACATCGAGTCGGTCTGCCGCGAAATCGGTTACGTGCTGCGTGACACCACCCGCCGCCACACCATCGTGGTGCGCAGCACCGTGCTGCCAGGCACTGTGAAGAACGTGGTCATCCCGATTCTCGAAGACTGCTCGGGCAAGAAGGCCGGCGTCGACTTCGGCGTTGCGGTCAACCCTGAGTTCCTGCGTGAAAGCACCGCGATCAAGGACTACGACCACCCACCGATGACTGTCATCGGTGAACTGGACAGCGCCAGCGGCGACGTCCTGCAAAGCCTGTATGAAGAACTCGATGCGCCGGTCATCCGCAAGCCGATCGAAGTCGCCGAGATGATCAAGTACACCTGCAACGTCTGGCACGCCACCAAGGTCACCTTCGCCAACGAAATCGGCAACATCGCCAAGGCCGTCGGCGTCGATGGCCGCGACGTGATGGACGTGGTCTGCCAGGACAAGGTGTTGAACCTGTCGCAGTACTACATGCGCCCTGGCTTCGCCTTCGGCGGCTCGTGCCTGCCCAAGGACGTGCGCGCCCTCACCTACCGTGCCGCCAGCCTCGACGTCCGGGCCCCGCTGCTCGACTCGCTGATGCGCAGCAACGAATCCCAGGTGCAGAACGCCTTTGAACTGATCGAAGCCCACGACAAGCGCAAGGTCGCCTTGCTGGGCCTGAGCTTCAAGGCCGGTACCGACGACCTGCGTGAAAGCCCGCTGGTGGAGTTGGCCGAGCGCCTGATCGGCAAAGGCTACCAGCTGGACATCTACGACGAGAACGTCGAGTACGCCCGGGTTCACGGTGCGAACAAGGAGTACATCGAGTCGAAGATCCCCCACGTCTCGTCGCTGCTCAACGCCGACTTCCAGAAGGTCATCGACAACGCCGAGATCATCGTTCTGGGCAACCGTGACGAGCAGTTCCGCGCCCTTGCCGACCAGGCACCGGCTGGCAAGCAAGTGATCGACCTGGTCGGTTTCATGAGCAAGCCAACCTGCACTACCCGCGGCACCGAAGGCATCTGCTGGTAAGCCAGCGGCCCGGCAGCGCAGGCCTCCTGCGCTGCCCTTTTCCCAGAATTCTCAACGGATGCTGAACATGCAAAGGCTTCAGACAGTGCTGTTGCAGTGCGCCGGTTGGCTGCTCTACATGAGCCTGCTCATGTTGATCGCCCTGGCCTTGCCGGCCGACATCTTCGACTCGCAGTCCAAGCACTTCATCTTCCTGGTCGGCGCAGTCGGCATCTGGCGCTACTCCATGGGCGCCACCCATTTCATCCGCGGCATGATCTTCCTCTACGGCGTGTACCCCTACCTGCGCCGCAAGGTGCAGAAGATGGGCGCTGAAGCCGACCCGTCGCACGTGTACCTGATGGTCACCAGTTTCCGCATCGAAGCGTTGACCACCGCGCAGGTGTACAGCTCGGTGATCCGTGAAGCGATCGATTGTGGCTTCCCCACCACCGTGGTCTGTTCGCTGGTGGAAATGTCCGATGAACTGCTGGTAAAGAGCCTGTGGGCCAAATACAACCCGCCCGCCCACGTGAAGCTGGACATCGTGCGCATCGCCGGGACCGGCAAGCGTGATGGCCTGGCGTACGGTTTCCGCGCCATCTCGCGCATGCTGCCGGATGAAAACGCCGTTGTCGCGGTGATCGACGGCGATACCGTGCTGGCCGAAGGCGTGGTTCGCAAGACCGTACCGTGGTTCAAGCTGTACCCGAACGTGGGTGGCCTGACCACCAACGAGTTCTGCGAAGTGCGCGGTGGCTACATCATGAGCGAGTGGCACAAGCTGCGCTTCGCCCAGCGCCATATCAACATGTGCTCGATGGCACTGAGCAAGCGCGTGCTGACCATGACCGGGCGCATGTCGATGTTCCGTGCCAGCGTGGTGACCAACCCCGAGTTCATCGCCGACGTCGAAAGCGACTCGCTGATGCACTGGCGCCTGGGCCGCTTCAAGTTCCTCACCGGTGACGACAAGTCCAGCTGGTTCAGCCTGATGCGCCTTGGCTACGACACCTTCTACGTGCCGGACGCCGCCATCAACACGGTCGAACACCCGCCGGAGAAAAGCTTCCTCAAGGCCAGCCGCAAACTGATGTACCGCTGGTACGGCAACAACCTGCGCCAGAACTCCCGCGCGCTGGGCTTGGGCCTGCGCCGCCTGGGGCTGTTCACCAGCATCGTGCTGTTCGACCAGCGTGTGTCGATGTGGACCAGCCTCCTGGGGCTGACCGTGGCCGTGATCGCCAGCCTCAAGTTCGGCCTGGGCTTCCTGCTGGTGTATCTGCTGTGGATCGGCATCACCCGCCTGATCCTCACCATCATGCTGCTGTGCTCGGGGCACAACGTCGGCCCGGCCTATCCGCTGATCCTCTATTACAACCAGATCGTCGGGGCAATGATGAAGATCTACGTGTTCTTCCGCCTCGACAAGCAGTCCTGGACCCGCCAACCGACTGCCCTGAAACGCGACCTCGCCAGTTTTCAACAATGGTTCAACACCTGGTCCTCGCGGACCATGACCTTCTCGGCTGCCAGCATCTTCGTCGCTGTGCTGTTCATGGTCGTGTGAGCCAAACCCGGATCGGAACTAACAGGAACAAATCACCATGAATACCGCCGTGAACGTCAATGTCGTGCATGAGTCCGAAGCCCAGCGCCAGCACGCCCGGGTGCGCATCCCAGCCAAGCTGCGCTACCTCGATGGCGAACGCCAGACCCATGAGGTCAAGGTCGAAGACCTGTCCGCTGGCGGCTTGAGCTTCTTCGCCAAGCAGCCGCTGCAGGTCGGCCAGGTACTGCGCGGGCGCTTGCAGTTCGTGGTCGACAACCTGGGCCTGTCGATGGACATCGAGTTTCAGGTGCGCTCCTGCAACCCGAGCGACGGCCGCACCGGTGCACAGTTCCAGAACCTCGAACCGCGCGACATCGCCACCCTGCGCCACATCATCACCAGCCACCTTTCAGGTGAGCTGATCAGCGTCGGCGACGTGCTCAGCACCCTGCAGCGCGACAACTTCACCAAGGCGCGCAAACAGAAGGACGGCGGCTCTGGCCTGTCCGCTTTCGGCCGGCTCAAGGCAGTGACCGTCACCCTGGGCGTGTTTGTGGTCGGTGTTGCCGCCTTCGGCTTCGTCGCCAAATCGCTGTACGGCATGTACTTCGTCAGCCACGCCGAAGCCGGCGTGGTCGCGGTGCCGACCACCAGCATCACCATGCCGCGCGACGGCACCGTCAACAGCCTGGTCGAGCCCGGCGGCATGGTGGTCAAAGGCGCGCCGCTGGCAAGTTTCAGTACCAGCATGCTGGACATGCTCAAGGGCCACCTGGACGACTCGCAGCTGGAGCCGGCCAAGGTCGAAGAACTGTTCGGCAAGCAACTCTCCGGCACCCTCACCAGCCCCTGCGATTGCGTGGTCGCCCGCCAACTGGTGGACGACGGCCAGTACGCCGCCAAAGGCCAGCCGATCTTCCAGCTGATCCCGCGGACCAGCAACCCGATGGTCGAAGCACGCTTCAGCTACCGCCAGTTCGATGAAGTCAAGCCAGGTACCCGCGTCAACTTCCAGGTGGCTGGCGAAAACGAAGTGCGCACCGGGCAGATCGTCAGCAGCACCAGCCTCAACAGCGAAAACCTGGCCTCCGACATCCGCGTGCAGATCAAACCAGACGGCGGCCTGCCTGCCGAGCTGGCCGGGCGCCCGGCATCGGTCAGCAGTGACCGTGGCCCTTCGCTCAACTGGCTGATCGACAAAGCCGCGGCCCGTGGGCTGTAAGAGGATCAACGCATGATGCCCCACAAGAAGAGCGCAAGCCTGGGCCTCTGCGCCCTGGCCGCGGCCATCGCCCTGGCAGGCTGTGCCGGCCTGCCCGACCAGCGCCTGGCCAACGAAGCCCTCAAGCGCGGTGACACCGCGCTGGCCGAGCGCAACTACAAGGCGCTGGCGGACCTGGGCTACAGCGAGGCACAAGTCGGCCTGGCCGACATCAAGGTCGCTACCCGTGACCCCGATCAACTCAAGGAAGCCGAGGCCACTTATCGCGCTGCGGCGGCCACTTCGCCACGCGCCCAGGCACGCCTCGGCCGCCTGCTGGTGGCCAAGCCCGACAGCACCCAGGCAGAACGCGAAGAAGCCCAGACCCTGCTCAAGCTCGCCGCCAAGCAGGGCCAGGGCAACACCCTGATCCCGCTGGCGATGCTCTACCTGACCTACCCGCAGAGCTTCCCCGACATCAATGCCCAGCAGCAAATCGACCAGTGGCGCGCGGCCGGCAACCCGGAAGCGGGCCTGGCCCAGGTGCTGCTGTATCGCACCCAGGGGACCTACGACCAGCACCTGGCTGAGGTCGAGGACATCTGCAAGGCTGCGCTGAACACCAACGACATCTGCTATGTGGAACTGGCCACCGTGTACCAGAAACGCGGCCAGGCCGACCAGCAGGCGGCCCTGATCGGCCAGCTCAAATCCGCCTATGCCCGCGGGTCGGTGCCTGCCTCTCGGGTCGACAGCGTTGCCCGTGTACTGGCCGACCGCAGCCTGGGCCAGACCGACGAGAAAACCGCCAAGGCGCTGCTGGAACAGGTCGCTGAGGCCAATCCGGCGTCTTGGGTGAGCCTGGCGCAACTGGTCTACGACTTCCCGGAACTGGGCGACACCGACCAGTTGATGGCCTACATCGACAAAGGCCGCGAAGCCGAACAGCCGCGCGCCGAACTGCTGCTGGGCCGCCTGTACTACGAAGGCAAGACCTTGCCCGCGGATGCCGAAAAGGCCGAACGCCACCTGCAGGCCGCTGCCGAGGCCGGCGAAGTCAGCGCCCACTACTACCTTGGCCAGCTGTATCGCCGTGGCTACCTGGGCAACGTCGAGCCGCAAAAGGCCGTCGACCATCTGCTCAGCGCCGCCCGCGGTGGCCAGAACAGTGCCGACTACGCCCTTGCCCAGCTGTTCAGCGAAGGCCATGGCATTCGCCCGCAACCGGGCGACGCCTGGGTATTCGCCCAGCTTGCGCAGGCCAACCCGACGCCGCAGGCCACCGAACTGCTGCAGCAACTCGACCAACAACTCACGCCTGACCAGCGCAGCCAGGCGCAGAGCCTGCTGGCGCAGGAAAGGCAGGCTCGCGGCAGCATGGCCCAAGGCGGCGCCAGCACCCTGGCCCTCGAGGCCCTGCAAGACGACGAAAAAGAAGTAGACGGTGAGGACTCGCTATGACGCTCAATCCCTTCGTGAAAGCCGGTATCGGCCTGAGCTTCGCCCTGCTGTGGTCCTGCCCGACCCTGGCCGACATGACTGCCCAGAAGAACTTCGGCCTGGATGTGAAAATCACCGGCCAGTCGGAAGACGATCGCGACCTGGGCACCCGCTCCGGCGGTGACGTCAACGGCCTGGGCCTGGACCTGCGCCCTTGGGTGTACGGCGAGCGTGGCAACTGGAGTGCGTATGCCATGGGCCAGGCCGTCGCCGCCACCGACACCATCGAAACCGACACCTTGCGCCAGAACGACGACGGCACCACCACCGACACCGGTGACGACAGCCGTCAACCCGACAAGAGCTACCTGGCCATGCGCGAGTTCTGGGTTGGCTACAGTGGCCTCACCGCGTACCCCGGCGAGCAGCTGCGCCTGGGTCGCCAACGCCTGCGCAGCGACGACGGGATGTGGCGCGACACCAACATCGAAGCGTTGAACTGGACCTTCGACACCACCTTGCTCAAGGCGGACCTGGGTGTGGCCCAGCGCTTCAGCGAGTACCGCACCGACCTGACCGAGCTGGCCCCGGAAGACGAAGACCGTACGCACCTCTACGGTAACATCGCCACGCAGTGGACACCGGGCCACTGGGTCGGCCTGCGCGCCCATCACACCCATGACAGTGGCAGCCTGAAAAGCCCGGGCGAAACCATCGACGCACTGGACAAGACCCGCACCGGTGACCTCACCTGGCTGGGCCTGGAAGCCAACAGCGACGCCTACAACTGGCGCAACGACCACACCGTCAACTACTGGGGCAGCCTGACCTGGCTGACCGGTGATCGCGACAAGCTCAACAGCCAGCTGGTCGGTGACGATCAGGTCGTCACCGGCAAGCAGAGCGGCGACGTCAACGCCTGGGCCACCGACCTGGGCATCCGCCTGCGTCTGGACCCGAACTGGCAGGTCGGCGCGGCCTATGCCCGCGGCAGCGGCGGCGGTGGCGACGACGGTTCGAACAACTTCGAGCAGACCGGCCTTGAGAGCAACCGCTCCAACTTCACCGGTACCCGCTCGCGCGTACACCGCTTCGGCGAGGCCTTCCGTGGCGAGCTGGGCAACCTGCAGGCGGCCACGCTGTTCGCCTCCTGGCAACTGCGCGAGGACTACGACGCCAGCTTCATCTACCACAAGTTCTGGCGTGTCGATGGCTCGCAGAACATCGGCTCCAGCGGCATCAACGCCGCGGTCAACGACAACGGCGTGAACCGCCAGCTGGTCAACGGCGAGAAAGACCTGGGCCAGGAAATGGACGTGGTCGTCACCAAGTACTTCAAGCAGGGCCTGCTGCCCGCTTCGATGAGCCAGGCGATCGACGAGCCGTCCGCGCTGGTGCGCCTGCGTGCCGGTGTGTTCAAACCCGGCGATGCCTATGGCAAGGAAGCGGATTCTTACATGCACCGCGCCTTCGTCGACGTGATCTGGCGCTTCTGAGGCCGGTAGAGGACCTGCAATGAACCTTCACCCGCACATACGTCACAGCCTTCTGGCCAGCGCTTTGCTGCTGGCCACAGGCCTGGCCGTCGCCGCAGAACCTGCGGTGATTGCCAAGGAACTGCAGCAGGCCAAGACCTACACCGTGTCCAGCGCCCCGACCGAGCCGCTGCACATGGACCCGCCCAAGCTGCCCGATCTGAGCGGTTACACCGCCGCCGCCGTGCAGAAAAAGATCGACCGCAGCCACAAGGGCAAGGTCAGCGTGCGCCGCATGCTGCAAGAGGAATCGCTCAAGGAATTCATCGGCGGCGACAACAAGGCTGCCGAGTGGGTACAACGCCAGCACGGCATCCCCCAGGCGATCTTTGTCGATGATGGCCATGTCGACCTGGTCGAGCTGAGCAAGAAGGTGCCCAAACAGTACCTCAGCGAAGTCGAGCCAGGGGTTTACCTGGCGCGCCTACCGATCGTGGTGGGGCACAAGGGCATTCTCGAGATCGACGGCAAGGTCAAGCAACTGCGCCTGTCCCAGGAGGGCGGCGCGTTCCTGGTCAATGACGGCAAACTGTTTGTCAGCGACACCCAGGTCACTGGCTGGCGCGAGAAGGACAACGGTCCGGCGACCTTCCGCTCGCCCAAGGAATTCCGCCCGTTCCTGCTGTCGTGGGGCGGTACCGAGACGTACATCGTCAACACCAAGATGGCCAGCTTTGGCTATGCCAAGTCCAAGTCGTACGGTGTGAGCATCTCGCAGTACACCCCGAACATGGCCAAGCGCATGGGCCGCCCGGAGCCCACCGGCTGGATCATCGGCTCGGAATTCAGCGACATGTGGTACGGGTTCTACTGCTACGAGACCCAGGACTTCGTGGTCAAGGACAGCACCTACCGCGACAACATCGTCTACGGCATCGACCCGCACGACCGTTCGCACCGCCTGATCATCGCCGGCAACACGGTGTATGGCACCAAGAAAAAGCACGGGATCATCGTATCGCGTGAGGTCAACGACAGCTGGATCATCAACAACAAGAGCTACGACAACAAGCTCTCGGGCGTGGTGATCGACCGTAACAGCGTCAACAACCTGATCGCCTACAACGAGATCTACCGCAACCACACCGACGGCATCACGTTGTACGAGAGCGGCGACAACCTGATCTGGGGCAACAAGCTGATCAACAACCGTCGCCACGGCATCCGCGTGCGCAACAGCGTGAACATCCGCCTGTATGAAAACGTCGCCGTGGCCAACGGCCTGGTGGGTGTCTACGGGCACATCAAGGACTTGTCCGATACCGACCGTGACATCGCCCTCGACCCGTTCGACACCAAGGTGTCCCTGATCGTGGTCGGCGGTGAGCTGGCGGCCAATGGTTCTGGGCCTCTTTCGATCGACTCACCGCTCTCGGTGGAGCTGTACAAAGTCTCCATGCTCGCCCCGCGCAAGGCCAGCGGCATCAGCCTCAACGGCATCCTCGGTGAGCGCCAGGACGAAATCCTCGACCTGCTGGTGCGCCAGCAGAAGGCCGTGCTGATCGACCCGGTCGAACGCCAGACCGAAATGATCGATTAAGGAAGCCCAGACCATGACCCCACACTTGATGAAATTGCTGGGCCTGTCCGCCGCCCTCCTGGCCATCAGCCAGGGCGTGCGCGCCGACGAGGTCAAGGCGCCGACCTTCACTGCCGAGCCTTGCTGCCAGCTGTGCCCCGAAGCACACGACGCCAGTCGCTACACCACCCGCTACCAGCAGAACTTCACCACGCTGGTACAGGCCAAGGGCGACTGGTTGTTCCGTACCCGCGAAGACCTGCGTACCGAGTTCAACACCACACCGGCAGGCTACAAACGCCTGCAGCAAGTGCACGACGCGTTCAAGAAGCGCGGCGTTGAACTGGTGATGGTGTACCAGCCCACCCGAGGCCTGGTGAACCGCAACATGCTCAACCCGGCCGAGAAAGCCGCCTTCGATTACCAGAAGGCCCTTGGCAACTACCAGGCCATGCTCAAGCGCTTCGCCAGCATGGGCTACAACGTGCCGGACCTGTCGCCGCTGACCAACGAACAGTTGGCGGCCGCCGACCAGGGCAAGGACTTCTACTTCCGTGGTGACCAGCACTGGACGCCTTACGGCGCTGAGCGTGCAGCCAGGATCGTGGCCGACACCGTCCACAAGATGCCGGCCTTCGAAGGTATCCCACGCAAGGAATTCGAAACCCACAAGTCCGGGCGCATGGGCAAGACCGGCACCCTGCACAACGTTGCCGGGCAACTGTGCGGCACCAGCTATGCCGTGCAGTACATGGACCAGTTCGCCACCGAACCGAAAGGTGCCAGCGGCGGCGACGATCTGTTCGGTGACAGCGGTAACGCCCAGATCACCCTGGTCGGCACCAGCCACAGCGGCAAGAACTACAACTTCTCCGGTTTCCTGGAGCAGTACATCGGTGCCGACGTGCTCAACGTCGCCTTCCCTGGTGGCGGCCTGGAAGGCTCGATGATCGAGTACCTGGGCAGTGAGGAATTCCAGAACAATCCACCGAAGATCCTCATCTGGGAATTCTCGCCCCTGTATCGCCTGGACCAGGAAACCATCTGGCGGCAGATCCTCGCGCTGCTCGACGATGGCTGTGACGCGCGTCCGGCACTGATGAGCGCCAGCAGCACCCTCAAGCCCGGCAAGAACGAGCTGATGGTCAACGGCAAGGGCGGCGTGATCAAGGACCTGATCAACCGCAACCTGCAGATGGACATCAAGTTCGAAGACCCTTCGGTGAAGGTGCTGCAAGCCACCCTCTGGTACCTCAACGGGCGCCACGAGGACATCAAGATCGAGAAGCCGGAAACCTCCGACACCAATGGCCGCTTCGTCTTCCAGATGCGTGAAGACGAGGACTGGGCCAGCCAGAACCTGTTGGCACTCGAGGTCCAGGGGCCGGAAAACGGTACTCAGAAAGTCGAGGCCAAGCTCTGCAAACGCAACAACTACGCCATGCCCGCGCAAACCGCGCAGGCCGGCCAGTGAGGCGACCATGACTGCATTCAAGCGACTCTTCAGCCCCGCCCTGCTCGTGCTGGCCCTGACCGGCGGTGCCGCGCATGCCGCGCTGGTACCCCCTCAGGGTTATTACGAGGGGGTTGAAAAGCTCAAGACCAGTGACGGCAACTTCCGCTGCGAATCTGCGCCCAAACCCTACACCGGCGCGCTGCAGTTTCGCAGCAAGTACGAAGGCTCTGACAAGGCTCGGGCGACCCTGAACAAGGAGTCGGAACAAGCCTTCCGCGACTCCACCAAAGACATCACCACCCTGGAGCGTGGTGTCGCCAAGATGGTCAACCAGTACATGCGTGACGGCCGTCCGGCACAACTGGACTGCACGCTGACATGGCTGGGCACCTGGGCGCGCGCCGATGCGCTGATGTCCACCAACTACAACCACACCGGCAAGTCCATGCGCAAATGGGCGCTGGGCAGCATGAGTGGCTCGTGGCTGCGCCTGAAATTCTCCAACTCGCAGCCCCTGGCCGCACACCAGGCCGAGGCCGAGCTGATCGAGAAGTGGTTCGCCCGCCTGGCCGAGCAGACCGTGCGCGACTGGAGCAACCTGCCGCTGGAGAAGATCAACAACCATAGCTATTGGGCGGCCTGGTCGGTGATGGCCACCGCCGTGGCCACCGACCGCCGTGACCTGTTCGACTGGGCGGTGAAGGAATACAAGGTCGGCGCCAACCAGATCGACGACCAGGGCTTCCTGCCCAACGAAATCAAGCGCAAGCAGCGTGCCCTGGCGTACCACAACTACGCCCTGCCGCCACTGGCGATGATCGCAAGCTTTGCCAAGGCCAACGGCGTGGACCTACGCAGCGAAAACAACTTTGCCCTGCAGCGCCTGGGCGAAGGCGTGCTCTACGGCGCCCGCGACCCGCGCCACTTCGCCGAGCGTGCGGGTGAGAAACAGGACATGAAGGACCTCAAGGTCGACGGCAAGTACGCCTGGCTTGAGCCTTGGTGCGCGCTGTACCAGTGCGTGGGCGACACCCTTGAGCGCAAACACGAGATGCAGCCGTTCGACAGCTTCCGCCTTGGCGGCAACCTGTCCCGGGTCTATGACCCGAGCGCGGCTTCGAAGAAATAACGCGAAACCCTGTGGAGCCGGCTTGTCGCCAAGCCAGTTGCCACAGGAATACGAGGTGCCTTCCGGTTTTTGGGCTGGGGGGTTAGGGGGGCGCTTTGCCCTGGATGCTGTGAACCATTTAGGAGAACCGGGATGGTCTTCTCGTCCAACGTGTTCCTGTTCCTGTTCTTGCCGATATTCCTCGGCCTGTACTACCTGAGCGGGCAACGCTATCGCAACCTGCTGCTGCTGGTCGCCAGCTACATCTTCTACGCCTGGTGGCGGGTGGACTTCCTCGCCCTGTTCGCCGGTGTCACCCTGTGGAACTACTGGATCGGCCTCAAAGTGGGTGCCGCCGGCGTACGCACCAAGCCTGCACAGCGTTGGCTGCTGCTGGGCGTAGGCGTAGACCTGGCGATCCTCGGCTATTTCAAGTACGCCAACTTCGGCGTCGACAGCCTCAACGCGATCATCAGCTCGTTCGGCCTTGAGCCCTTCATCCTCACCCACGTGCTGCTGCCGATCGGTATCTCGTTCTACATCTTCGAATCGATCAGCTACATCATCGACGTGTACCGCGGCGACACCCCGGCTACTCGCAACCTGATCGACTTCGCGGCGTTCGTGGCGATCTTCCCGCACCTGATCGCCGGCCCCGTGCTGCGCTTCAAGGACCTGGTCGACCAGTTCAACAACCGCACCCACACCCTGGACAAGTTCTCCGAAGGCTGCACCCGCTTCATGCAGGGCTTCATCAAGAAAGTGTTCATCGCCGACACCCTGGCGGTGGTCGCCGACCATTGCTTCGCCCTGCAGAACCCAACCACCGGTGACGCCTGGCTCGGTGCGCTGGCCTACACCGCACAGCTGTACTTCGACTTCTCCGGCTACAGCGACATGGCCATCGGCCTGGGGCTGATGATGGGCTTCCGCTTCATGGAGAACTTCAAGCAGCCGTACATCAGCCAGTCGATCACCGAGTTCTGGCGCCGCTGGCACATCAGCCTGTCGACCTGGCTGCGCGACTACCTGTACATCACCCTGGGCGGCAACCGTAAAGGCACCTTCAACACCTACCGCAACCTGTTCCTGACCATGCTGCTGGGCGGCCTGTGGCACGGCGCCAACTTCACTTACATCATCTGGGGTGCCTGGCACGGCATGTGGCTGGCAATCGAACGCGCACTGGGCCTGGACACCAACCCGCAGCGCTTCAACCCGGTCAAGTGGGCGTTCACCTTCCTGCTGGTGGTGGTCGGCTGGGTGATCTTCCGCGCTGAAAACCTGGAAGTGGCCGGCCGCATGTACGGCGCCATGTTCAGCTTCGGCGAGTGGCAGCTGTCCGAACTCAACCGCGCCCAGCTCACCGGGCTGCAGGTTGCGACCTTGGTCATTGCCTACGTCACCCTGGCGTTCTTCGGCCTGCGCGACTTCTACCGCAATGCCACCCCGCCGGCAGCAATCCGCACGCCGGCGCAGGTCAATGCCGACGGTTCGCTTGGCCTGGACTGGACCCGGGTGATGACCCGTGCCCTGATCCTGCTGCTGTTCGTGGCCTCGATCCTCAAGCTTTCGGCGCAGAGCTACTCGCCGTTCCTTTACTTCCAGTTCTGAGGTTGATGACCATGACCCGGACATTACGCATCACCTATTCCCTGTCGTTCCTCGGCCTGCTGGTGGGCATGGGCGCCTGGTCCACCGGCGGCCTGCAAAGCTTCCAGCGCACCGAGCAGATGACCCTGCTCAACGGCAAGCTGGCCAAGGCCGCCGAAACGCACTACGACGATGAGTTCCCGATCAAGCGCCTGGGCACCAACCTTTGGGCAGCCCTGGATTACAAGCTGTTCAACGAGGGCCGCCCAGGCGTGGTGCTGGGCCGTGACCAGTGGCTGTTCAGCGATGAAGAATTCAAGCCGACTGCCGGTGCCGACCAGCTCATGCAGGAAAACCTGGCGCTGATCCGCGGTGTGCGCGACACCCTGCAACAGCACGGTAGCCAGCTGGTGCTGGCGATCGTGCCGGCCAAGGCGCGGGTCTATTCGGAGTATGTAGGCAAGGAGGCGCCTGCCAGCCTGCATGAGGACCTGTACAACCAGTTCCATGCCCAGGTCCGTCAGGCCAACGTCTTCGCCCCTGACCTGATGGCCCCGATGGAACAGGCCAAGGCCCGCGGCCAGGTATTCCTGCGTACCGATACCCACTGGACGCCAATGGGCGCTGAAGTCGCCGCCCAGGCGGTGGCCGAGGCGGTCAATCGCCAGAGCCTGCTCAATGGCGACCCACAGGCGTTCATCACCGAGGCTGGCAACACCGCCCCGTACAAAGGCGACCTGACCAACTTCCTGCCACTGGACCCGCTGTTCAGCAATCTGCTGCCCAGCCCGGACACCCTGCAGCAACGCAGCACCCACCCCGTCGAGGCCCCAGGTGACAGCGGCGATGCCCTGTTCGCCGACAGCCAGATCCCGGTCGCGCTGGTCGGCACCAGCTACAGCGCCAACCCGCACTGGAACTTCCTCGGTGCGCTGCAGCAGGCCTTGCATAGCGATGTCGCCAACTATGCCGAAGACGGTCACGGCCCACTGCTGCCAATGCTCAAGTACCTGCAAAGCGATGCCTTCAAGAACGCCGCGCCACAGGTTGTGGTGTGGGAATTCCCCGAACGTTATCTGCCAATGAAAAACGACCTCAGCAGCTTCGATCCGCAGTGGATCGCGCAACTGAAGAACACCCGTAAATCCGAAGAAAACCTGGCCCTGTCGTCCAACCGGACGGACCACTGATAGATAGAGAGGAACACGCACATGACTACCAAGACTTCCATTGCCAAAGCCCTCACCCTCGCAGCAGGCCTGTCGTTGGCTTCGATGCAGGCATTCGCCGGCGCCGATGCTGCCTTGTATGGCCCTACCGCACCGAAAGGCTCGACCTTCGTGCGCCTGTTCAACGCCGCCCCTGCACCCGCTGCCGCGAGCGTTGGCAACACCCAGATCAAACAGGTCGGTGCCCAGGCCAGCAGCGACTTCAGCTTCCTCCCGGGCGGTGACTACACCGCGCAGGTCGCTGGCAAGAGCGTCCCGGTCAAGCTGGCCGCTGACAAGTACTACACCCTGGTCAACAACGGCAGCGGCAACCCGCAGCTGATCGAAGAACCACCGTTCAAGAACAAGCAGAAAGCCCTGGTACGTGTACAGAACCTGAGCGACCAGCCGCTGGCCCTGAAGACCGCCGACGGCAAGACCGAGGTGGTCAAGCCAGTGGCTGCCAAAGGCCGTGGCGAGCGTGAGATCAACCCGGTCAAGGTCAACCTGGCCCTGTTTGCAGGAGACAAGAAAGTCAGCGACGTCAAACCCGTCGCCCTGGAGCGCGGTGAAGCCGCCGTGCTGTACGTCACTGGCTCGGGCAGCAGCCTGTCGCCGGTCTGGGTCACCCGCCCAGTGTCCACCAACTGATCCTCTGCCTCTTTAACGACCTTATTGGAGAAACAACATGATCCCGGTAATTCTTTCTGGTGGTAGCGGTTCGCGTCTGTGGCCTTTGTCGCGCAAGCAGTTCCCCAAGCAGTTCCTCGCCCTGACCGGTGAGCACACGCTGTTCCAGCAAACCCTCGAGCGCCTGGTGTTCGAAGGCATGGACGCGCCGATCGTGGTCTGCAACAAGGACCACAAGTTCATCGTTCAGGAACAGCTCGCGGCGCTGAAACTGCAAACCCAGGGCATCCTCATGGAACCCTTCGGCCGCAACACCGCCCCTGCGGTGGCGATGGCCGCGATGAAGCTGACCAGCGAGGGGCGCGATGACTTGATGCTGGTGCTGCCGGCCGACCACGTGATCGACGACCAGAAAGCCCTGCAGCGGGCCTTGGCCCTGGCCACCGTAGCTGCCGAGCGTGGCGAAATGGTGCTGTTCGGTGTCCCGGCGACCAAGCCCGAGACCGGTTATGGCTACATCCGCTCCAGCCAGGACGCCCTGCTGCCCGAAGGGGTGGCCCGCGTGGCGCAGTTCGTCGAAAAACCCGACGAGAAGCGCGCTACCGAGTTCGTCCAGTCCGGTGGCTACTTCTGGAACAGCGGCATGTTCCTGTTCCGCGCCAGCCGCTTCCTGGAAGAGCTGAAAAAGCACGACCCTGACATCTATGACACCTGCGTGCTGGCCCTGGAGCGCAGCGACGAAACAGATGATGTGCTGAGCATCGACGAAGCGACCTTCGCCTGCTGCCCGGACAACTCCATCGACTATGCGGTGATGGAAAAGACCCAGCGCGCCTGCGTGGTGCCGATGTCGGCTGGCTGGAGCGACGTTGGCTGCTGGTCGTCGCTGTGGGAAGTGCATGACAAGGACGCCAATGGCAACGTCACCAAGGGTGATGTGGTGGTGCAGGACAGCCACAACTGCATGATCCATGGCAACGGCAAGCTGGTGTCGGTGATCGGCCTGGAAAACATCGTCGTGGTCGAGACCAAGGACGCGATGATGATCGCCCACAAGGACAAGGTCCAGGGCGTCAAGCAGATGGTCAAGACCCTCGACGAGCAAGGCCGCAGCGAAACCCAGAACCACCTCGAAGTGTATCGCCCATGGGGCTCTTACGATTCGGTGGACATGGGCGGCCGCTTCCAGGTCAAGCACATCACCGTCAAGCCGGGCGCCAGCCTGTCGCTGCAGATGCACCACCACCGTGCCGAGCACTGGATCGTGGTCTCGGGCACTGCTGAGGTGACGTGCGATGAAAATGTGTTCCTGCTGACCGAAAACCAGTCGACCTACATCCCGATCGCCTCGGTCCACCGCTTGCGCAACCCGGGCAAGATCCCGCTGGAGATCATCGAAGTGCAGTCCGGTAGTTACCTGGGCGAGGATGATATCGAGCGCTTCGAGGATGTGTATGGGCGCACCTCCACGCCCGTCGACCGGGGCGTGTCGGTGAAGACCATCGCGCAGTAAGCTGCAAGCTTCGAGCTGCAAGCGGCAAGAAAAAGCGGGGCGGTGGTGTTCCTACTGATGTGGGGGCGCCGCCGGCCCGCTTTTCTCTTGCAGCTTGCAGCTTGGAGCTTGAAGCTTCCAGCTAGCCGCTCCAAGATGTCCGGAGACTCGAACGGGATTCGGACCACATGATCATCGGCGCCTTCCTCATCCTCACCTGGCTGGTACTGCTCCTGCGTTACCCGGGCAAGGCCCTGCCGATCTCGCTGGCCGCCGTCTGCGGCCTGGGGCTGGTCGCACTGTTCGTCGTCTGGCAGGACACACGCGAAGCTTCGCAACTGGCGCGGCTTGACCTGCGCCTGACCTACGCACCGGATCAATGCCCTGCCGACCGTGCCTTGAAGGTACATATGAAAAACGGCAACAAGGCTCCGCTGACCGAGCTGCGCTGGCGGGTCGCTGCCTATGCCCCGGGCGATACCATCAACCTGGCCGAAAATACCTACAGCGCACCGCGCTATCGTGGGCCGGGCGAACTGCAGCCTGGGGCCGAATGGACCGATTGCCTGCCACTGCCGCCACTGCGCGCGGGGTACCGGCCGCAGACACTGGAGTTTCGCGCCGAACATCTACAGGGTACATTCGCCAACTGATACGGTGCCTGAACGGGCCCCATCGCCGGCAAGCCGGCTCCCAAAAGCACCCAGTACCGCCTGGCGTCGGCGCACCCTGTACCCGTTGGCAGCTATGGATTTGGGCTGGCCCCAGGAAATTGGACGCCAATCCAATGCCTTGAGGCAGTCCAGGTACAGCACAGAGCTCAAGCCCTGCGCGGTCCATTTGTGGGAGCCGGCTTGCCGGCGATGGGGCCGGTCCGACCTCTACATAACTTACTCTGAGCACAGGCCTGCCCAATGCCCACCGTCCTGATCACCGGTTGTTCCAGCGGCATCGGCCGCGCCCTGGCCGAAGCCTTTCGCGATGCTGGCCACGACGTATGGGCCACCGCCCGTAAAACCGAAGACGTCGAACACCTGGCCGCAGCCGGCTTCACCGCCCGGCAGCTTGATGTCAACGACGCCGAGGCCCTGATGCGCCTCGCCGACGAGCTGGAAACAAGCCACGGCCGGCTCGACATCCTGGTCAACAACGCTGGCTACGGTGCCATGGGCCCCCTGCTCGATGGCGGTGTGGAGGCCATGCGCCAGCAGTTCGAAACCAATGTGTTCGCCGTGATCGGCGCCACCCGCGCACTGTTCCCGCTGCTGCGCCGTGCGCGTGGCCTGGTGGTCAACATCGGCAGTGTATCGGGCATACTGGTCACGCCGTTCGCCGGCGCCTACTGCGCCTCAAAGGCTGCTGTGCATGCCTTGAGCGACGCCCTGCGCCTGGAGCTGGCGCCTTTCGGCATTCAGGTCATGGAAGTGCAACCGGGAGCGATCGCCTCACAATTCGCCAGCAATGCCCAGCGCCAGGCCGATCAGGTGGTGGCAGCGCAGTCGCCATGGTGGCCGCTGCGCGAGCATATCCAGGCGCGGGCCCGCGCCTCGCAAGACCGGCCCACCTGCGCCGCGCAATTTGCCCAGGGGCTGCTGGCTGCCACGCGCAAATCGCCTGTGCCAGCGGTGGTACGGCTGGGCAATGGCAGTACGGCGATGCCGCTAGTGGCCCGCTGGCTGCCACGACGTTTACTGGACTGGGTACTGCGTAAACGCTTCGGGCTGCTGCGACCGCTCTGATCCACTGCCCAGGTGGATCACCTGCCCCCACTTGCGCTCGGCCATGCCGCGGGCGTAATGCCGCTGTAGCCGCAGGGCAACGTCCTGCGTGCCGTTATTGACCAGGATATCGGTGTGCGGCACCTGCTGGAGCAAGGTCTGCACACCCTGTTCGGTGCCCAGGTCAGCGGCAACGCCAATGATCCGCGCCTTGGGCAAGCGCTCGCGCACCGCTTTGAGCGCAGCGTCGACCAGCGCCTGGGTGCGGTCGTTGAGCACGACCTCGGCGCCGGCGGCGGCAAGGTCGATGGCGGTAGACACGCCCTGCCCGGCCATGGAACCACTGATGAGTGCGCGCTTGCCATTGAGGGAGAGGTGCATGGCTGCCTCCGCTTGATCACACCTTGTTCGTCGGCTGCCCGTCGAACGCCTGCCAGCCACCACCCAAAGCCTTGTACAGCCCGACCAACGCCTGCGATACCGCCGCCGAACTGTCGATCCACTGCTCTTCACTGGCAAGCAACGCACTCTGCACCGTCAGCACATTGAGAAAGTCCACCGCGCCTTCCACGTACTGGCGCTGGGCGGTTTCCAGGGCGATGCGGTTCTGCCGCACCGCTTCGGCCAAGTGATCACGGCGCAGTTGGCTGGCGTTGTACAGGCGCAGCACATCGTCGATCTCATGCCAGGCACCGAGCACCACCTTGCGGTAGTTGAGCGCCGCCTCCTGCTGCTGCGCCTCACGCAGCGCCAGGGTGCCCTTGAGCCGGCCACCCTCGAAGATCGGCAACGACAGCTGCGGGCCGAAGGCAAAGCGGCGCGAGTCCCAGGCGCCGAAGTCCGACAGTTGCATGGCCTGGAAGCCGACGCTGCCGGACAGCCGGATGCTGGGGTAGAAATCCGCCTTGGCCACGCCAATGCTGGCAGTGGCCGCATGCAGCCGGGCCTCGGCCTGACGGATGTCTGGACGGCGCTCGGCCAGCTCGGACGGCAAACCGATCGCGAATTGCTGCTGCGGCGCAGGCAGCTCTCCACCCTCAAGCAACTGTGCCTGCAAACTGCGTGGCGGTTCGGCCGCCAGCAGGCTCAGCGCGTTGATCAGGTCATCGCGCCGGGCCTCGAGGCTGGGCAGACGGGCCTCGATCGAGGCTACCTGGGCGCTGGCCTGGGCCACGTCGAGCCGGGTGGCGACACCCTCGGCCTGGCGGTCCTGGGACAGCTTCAGGCTGTGCTGGGCGACCTTCAGGTTGTCACGGGTGACATCGAGCGTGTGCTGCACGGCACGCAACTGGATGTAGTTGCCCGCGGTTTCCGACAACAGCGCCAGGAGCACACCGCGCCGGTCGTTCTCGGCCACTTGCACCGTGGCGTCGGCAGCCTCCACCTGCCGGCGCACCCGGCCCCAGAGGTCCAGTTCCCAACCGGCGACCAGGTCGCCCTGCCACAGGTTGAACGCCGACTTGCCGGCATTGCCAGACGGGTCGTTGAGGCCTTCGGCACTGTTACGGGCGCGGCTGTAGCCGGCATCCACATCGACCGACGGCGCCTGGTCGGCAGCCACCGTGCTGCGCAAGGCGCGGCTTTGCAGCAGTCGCGCACTGGCGATCTGCAGGTCCAGGTTACGCTCGGCCACCTGCTGGATCAGCGCACTCAGGCGTGCATCGTGGAAGGTTTCCCACCAACGAAGTTCAAGCGGTTCTGCCTGCGCCTGGCTGGGTGCCGCCTGGCCCTGCAGCGATGGCCATTGTTGAGGGGCCTGGCTGTCCGGGCGCTCGAAGTCCGGGCCAAGGGTGCAGCCAGCCATCAGCACGGCCAGCAGCAAAGGGCTCAAGCGTAATGCCGATTTCATCGTGCACTTACCTCGTTGCCACTGAGCCTGTCACCACGGGTGTCGATGGTCGCTTCCACCGACATGCCCACACGCAAGCGCGCGAGTAACGGCTGGCCGTCATCGAAGACGATTTTCACCGGGATACGCTGCACCACCTTGGTGAAGTTGCCGGTGGCGTTGTCGGGTTTCACTGCCGCGAAGGTCACGCCAGTGGCGGGGGCAATGCTTTGCACATGGCCCTTGAGGGTTTCACCGGCAAAGGTATCGACGCTGATACTGACCGGCTGCCCCGGCTGCACATGGGTCAACTGGGTTTCCTGGAAGTTGCCCACCACATAGGCCTGCTGCAAGGGCACCACCGACAGCAGGCGCGCGCCCGGGTTGACGAAGGCACCCACGCGCAGGGCACGCTCACCGACCATGCCATCCACCGGCGCGGTAATGCGGGTGTAGGACAGGTCCAGCTGAGCTTTTTCAAGGCCCGCTTCGGCACGCTTCAACTGCCCATCGGCGCTGGCGACCTGAGCGCTGAGGATGTCCACCTGCTTGCGCGCGGCGACCAATGCAGCCTGGGTATTGGCCAGCCGTGCGCGGGCCTGGTCGACCCGGCTGCGCGCCTGCTGGGCATTCTGCACGGTGCCGGCGCCCTGCTCGGCGAGGCGGCTGTAGCGTTTGACCTCGTGGTCGGCGAACGATGCTTCGGCCTGCGCCGCCTTCACCGCCGCCTCAGCCTGGGCAATCAATGCCGCCTGGCGTTCCAAGGTGGCACGCGCATCGGCACTTTGCGCCTTGGCCACCAGCAGCTGGGCCTGCGCGGCATCCAGTGCGGCCTGGTAGTCCCGTGCATCGATGGTCGCCAGCAACTGGCCGGCCTGCACCTGCTGGTTGTCTTCGACCAGCACCTGCTTGACGAAGCCGGCCACCTTGGGTGCCACCACGGTGTAATCGGCGATCACGTAGGCGTCGTTGGTACGTTGCCGGTGGTCACTGCCGAGCACCCAGGGGCCGACGATACCCGCCAGCACGGCCACGGCGAGTACCGAGCCGATCACGATTGTCTTGCGCTTGTTGGTCATTTTCAGCGATCTCGAATTCATCCGGGCTCAGGCCACCGCGCGCGGTGGGTAGACCCGGGTAGGCACGAAAGGAATCAGGCAGATCAGCGCCACGGCGATACCGGCCATGACCAGGTAAAGGTCGGCCGAAGTCAGCACCAGCGCCTGGTCATGAATACGCTTGGCAAGGCCCGCAGCGTTGTCATCGATCAGCGGGGCGTTGCCCAGACTGTCCACCAGGTGGTTGGAATGAAAGTGCCGGCGCAGCGTGCCAAGGGCATCGAGCAGGCCACCGGCGATCACTGCGGCGAGCCCTTTGACGGTGTTGAACCAGGCGGAAGCGAATGGGCCTTCCTGCGGGCTCATGCCGTTGGTGGAGAGCATCAGCAGCGGCAGGACCGCCATCGGTTGGCCGAACACCTGAAGCAGGTAGAACGGGTAGAAATCACCGCGTATCCATTGGCCAGTCAGCAGGCTGCTACCGATGCACGACAGCGCCAGCAGCGCCAGCCCCGTGGCCAGCACCCAGCGGCAGTCCACTGCGCGCAGGTTGCACAGTGCCGCCGTGAGCGGCAGGGCAATCAGTTGCGGCATGGCCACCAGCATCATCAGCGGGCTGGTTTGCGCCGGGCGATACCCTTGGATTTGTGCAAGGTACGCGGAGGGGATGCTGCCCACGCCGGAAAGCACCACCAGCACGCCGGCCAAGGTGACCAGCGCAAAGCTCAGGTTGCGCCGCGACAGCATGCGCAACTGGAAGAACGGCAACGGCTCGGACCATTCGTTGTACAGGAACAGCACCAGCAACAGCGCACCCCCGCCCAGCAGCCAGCAGATCAGCGGCGAATCGAACCAGCCCCAGCGGTCCCCAAGCGACAGGCCCAGGACCATGCAGCTGATGGCCGGCAGCCCCAGCAGCACCCCGCGCCAATCGAACTGCTTGAAGCGCTCAAGGCGCAGCGGGTCCTGGGGCAAGCCCCAGCCGACACAGAACATGGCCAGTGCCGAGGGCAAGATGATCTGCCAGAACGCCCACTGCCAACCGACATATTCGGTCCACAGCCCGGCCAACGGCGTGCCAAGGTTCGGGCCGAAGGTGGCGGTCAGGGCATAGCAGGCCAACCCGTACACCTTGATGCCCGGCGGCAGGAAACGCAGCGCCACGCTCATGAGCATCGGTGGCAAGGCGCCCGATGCAAAGCCCTGGAGGATGCGCAGCAGCATGAGGCTGTGCAGGTTGGGGGCGAAGGGCTGCAGCAATCCAAGCAGCGCGAACATCCCAACCGCGCTCAGGGTGAAGCGGCGCAAGGAGAAGGTAGTGGCCAGCCAGGGCGCGAAGGCCATGGCCGAGACCGAGGCGGCGCTGTAAACCGCCAGCAGCCAGGCGCCCTCGTCGGCGCCGATGCCCATGGCCCCGCGGATATCAGCCAGGGAGATCTTGGTCACCGATTCGTTGAGGCCGGCGCACAGCACCGCCAGCAACACGCCGAACAGCCCGACCACCACGCGCAGGCCGAACGCCGACTGCACGGGCGCTGCCGGCGCGGGGGCGGCGGCGATCGCGGTGGCAGGGGCGGACAGGGAACTCATGGGTAGACAACTCCAGCAACAATTTTATGGCTGGAGCAAGTCTAAGAAAGTCGAATGCTTACGAAAACTGACTTATCGGCAGTTCTATATTGCGTGTGACGCAATCCACGCGAAGCGCCACAAAACGCTGCGGGTTTACGGATCGACACTGCAACAGGCTTTCAAGATCTGCCGCAACCAGCGGTGCGCCGGATCGTTGTGATAACGCGGGTGCCAGGCCTGCAGCACGGTCACCCGTTCCAGCGGCACCGGAATCTCGAACGAGCGCAACGGCAAGCCGAGCTTGTGCACACTGTTGAGAATATTGGCGGGCATCGGCAGGATCAGGTCCGAATCGGGCAGCGAGAACAACGCCGAGTGGAAGCTCGGCGTAATCAGCGCCACCCGCCGTTGCACCTTGAAGTTGGCCAGCTCGACATCGATCGGCCCGTTAGCGCGGCCACGCCGGGACACGCTGATCTGTGGATAACCGGCAAAACTCTGCGCGGTGATCGGCTGGTCGAAGATCGGATGGTCGCGCCGCGCCAACCCCACGTAGTAGGTCTGGAACAGGCTCTGCACCTTGATTTCCGGGCCCAGGTCGACGGTCGAGCTGATGATCAGGTCGGTGCGCCCATCGCGCAGGATGCTGTCGTCATCACCACCGGGGCTCTCCGGCACGAAGCGCAGTACCGTGCGCGGGGCCTGCTCGTGCATGCGGCGCAACAGCAGGGCACCATACAGGGCGATGAACAGGTCATTGGTGCGGATGTTGAAGGCTCGGTCGAGCTTGGGTAGATCCACCTCTGCAGCACTGCGGAACACCTCACCGGCCTGCTCCACCAGCGCCGCCACCTGCTCGCGCAGGGCCAGCGCCCGAGGTGTCGGTACCAGGCCACGGCCGGCGCGCACCAGGATCGGATCGCCCAAGGCATCGCGGATACGCCCGAGGGTCCGGCTCATTGCCGCCGGGCTGAGGTTCATGCGCTGCGCCGCGCCGACCACACTGCCTTCATCGAGCAGGGCGTCGAGGGCGACGAGCAGGTTCATGTCCGGGAGTGGCATGGCCGATTTCCGTGGCGGTTGTGGGAACGCGATGTTAGCAGGTCGCACGATTGCACCAGACGCAATGCGCTCGTGCGTGGTAGCGCATTTATTTCCATGGCCTGATGAGCCACAAGTAAGGCTGTGACTGTACCGGCCCTATCGCCGGCAAGCCGGCTCCCACAGGGGTGGGGACTGCCCCGGGACATTGGATGGGTGTCCAACTACCCGGGGGCAGGCCAAACTTGTGGGCGCCGGCTTGCCGGCGATGGGGCCAGTACAGGCAACCGACCAGCCAGTTTCAGCGAGGATCCTTATGCCCAGCCCCGTCCTGATCGCCATCGACGCCTCCCCTGCCTCGACCGCCCTGCTCACCCTCGCCCGCCGCTACTGCCGGCCCGACGAACACGAACTGCACGTATTGCTGGCCATCGACTCGACGTTCGCCGTGCACGACAAGCCTGCGCCGTACACCGCCGAGGAAGTGGAACAATACCCTGCCGCCTGTGAGGAACAACGCCTGGGCGACCGTGCCGTGGCCGAAGCCGTGGCATCGCTCAAGCAGGCCGGCTTCAGCAGCCAAGGCTGCATGGTCGCAGGGCAACCGGTCGAGGCCATCGTCGCCAAGGCGCAGGAAATCAAGTGCGAGCTGATCATCATGGGCCACCGCCACCTGTCGCGCCTGGGGCGGATGCTGGACCCGTCAGTCAGTGCGAAGGTGATTGACCGGGTCACAGTGCCCGTCTTGGTCGGGGCGGCAGTCTAGACATCGCACAGGCCTGCGTTCATCCATCGCTCGGCGTCACCACCACGGTGCACGTCGTCCCTGCCGCCAGCAGAAACCCGTCCGGCACTTCATCGATGTGTATCCGCACCGGCACCCGCTGGGCCAGGCGCACCCAGTTGAAGGTCGGGTTCACGTCGGCGATCAGCTCGCGGCTCTGCGGGTTATCGCGGTCGTAGATGCCACGGGCGATGCTCTGCACATGGCCCTTGAGCCGTTCGCCGCTCATCATCTGCAGCTCAGCCTGGTCACCCACCTTCACGTGCGGCAGCTTGGTTTCCTCAAAGAAGCCGTAAACCCAGAACGAGTGTTCATCGACCACCGCCATCACCGCCTCACCGGTACGCGCATAGTCACCTTTGTGGATATTCAGGTTGGTCACGTAGCCATCGACCGTGGCAACGATGCGGGTGCGTGTGAGGTTCAACTCGGCCGCTGCCAGGGCTGCCTGGGCCTGTTGATAGTCGGCCAGCGCGGCGTTGGCGATGTTGCTGGCGTCGTCGCGGTTTTCCTTGGAGATCACCAGGTTGTCCATGTCGGCACGGCGCCGGGCGTTGACCTTGCGCATCTCCCAGGTGGCCTTGCGCGAGGCGACCAGCGCCTTGGCTTGGTCGACGGCCAACTGGTAGTGCTCGGGGTCGATCCGGATCAGCAGGTCGCCCTTCTTCACCCGCTGGTTATCCTTGACCGGTACATCCACCACATAACCGGGCACGTCGGCGGCGACATTGATGATGTCGGCCCGCACGCGCCCGTCGCGGGTCCAGGGCGTCGTCATGTAGTGCAGCCACAACTGGCGACCGATCACCACGGCAGCAGTCAGCACCAGCAAGGTGGCAATCAGGCTGAAGAACTTTTTCATCGAAGGATTCTCACCGGTAGAGCGACAGCGCCAGGGCGCCGAACAGGCAGACGAACAGGCTCAGGCGCAACAGCGCCGGGTGCCAGAAGAAGCGGTAGCCATCATGGCTGGCGATGAAGCGGTCCAAGCCCCAGGCCAGGCCCAGGGCGAACAGGAACATCAAGGTCATGGTGGGCATGTACACGCCATGGAAGGCGATCTCACGGGGCATGAGTTCACGGAGCATCGTGCAATCCTTTCGCCGTAGCCAACGGCGACTGTGGGTCGAGCAGGGAGGAACGGATGAAGTGCAGGTAGCTCTGCACGCGGCGCAACACCGAGGTGTCGAAGTGCCGGGCGAAGGGTTCGTCGGTGGCCTGCACACGGCTGATGGCGTGGTCGACGGCCACCAGCGCGCGCTCGTGGTTGCTGGCGCTGGGCTGCAGGAACAGCCGCGCCAGCGCCCGGCCCATGACACGAATTGCCTGGCGCCAAGGCTGCGACTCGGCATACGCCGGGTGGACGGGTGCGCGGGCCTGCTCCTTGCGCAGCTCGATGACCGCATGGCCGATTTCCAGCACCGTCAACATCCAGCCCATCAGCTCGCTTTGTACCTGCGGCTTGCCGGCGGCCAGGCCATAGGCCTGGTGCAACAGGTCACGGGTGCGGCTTTCGAACGCCGAGCCCAGGCCGCGCAGGCGACCGCTGATGGCGAACAGCACCTGCTCGCGCAGTTCCTGCTCCAGGCGGCTCCACAACCAGCGGCTGTTGGGCGGCAGGATGATCGCCCCCGCCGCAGCGCAGACGAACATACCGATGACCATGCCGATGTAGTCGTTGATGAAGGTGTAAGGGTCGTACACGGTCAGGTTGTTAGGCACTGAGCCGATGGCGAAGAACACCAGCAGGCCTATGCCGTAACCCGCGTAGGCAGGCCGCGAAGACAGGAAGGCACCCAGCGTGAACACCGGCGCCAGCACCATGCACAGCAGCGCGAAGCCGTCGATCCAAGGGAACACGAAGAAGGTTTCGAAGAAGCCGATGAACGCCCCGATCGCCGTGCCGCAGGCCATTTGGAACGACATGCGTTTGGGGTTCGGCGAAGCCGCCGACAGGCCTACGGTGACGGTGGCGATCAAGGTCATCATGCCCCCACTTGGCCAGTCGCTGAGCAGCCAGTAGCTGCCCAGCAGCAACAGCACCGCCGAGGCGCGCAGGCCGGCGGCCAGCGACACCAGCCAGCTGGTCTGAGCCACGTAAGGCTCATCCCACTGCTCGCGCTCATGCGTGTGCGCGGCCAGGGAGGCGTGGGTTTCGGCGTAGCTGTACATCTCGTCGACCAAGCGATAGAGCAGCTCGAAAGCGGTATGGAAATCGAGCTGGTCGGACTCGCTGGGGTCGGTCAGCAGGTATTCGGCGCGCAGGCCACGTACCTGAGCCTGCAGGCCCTCTTTGTAGGCCGCCAGCTCCAGCGTCAGGCGCAGCGCATCGGCATCGGTCAGCGCGCGCCCGACATAGGGCTCAAGCAGCTCGACCAAGGTGTTCAGGCCCGGCTCGATGGCCCCGACGATGGTGAGCGGCCCACGGGCGCGCAGGCGCTCAAGCAACCGGCGCAGGGCGTTGAAGCGCGTGGTGATGGCCATGAACTCGCTGTTCATGCGCACCAGGCGGCCAGAGCGCCTGCGCATGTGCGGGTCTTCGAAGGCGGTGACGTTGCGCAGGCTTTCCAGGCCGACCGCCTCGGCGACGAACCTGACGTTGCTGGTTTCGAAACGGTCTCGCTGGCTGTCACCACGCAAGGCCTCGACCACGACCCCGGCGAACACGCCAAAACGCTGGTACAACGCATTGCGCATGGCGGCGCTGGCCGACTGCGGCAGGACCGCGGCGCTGACGAAGGTCGAAACGAGGATGCCCAAGCCAATCTCCAGCACCCGCCACACGGCCGCCATGAACGCTTGGTCTGGGTGTTCCAGCACCGGCAGGCCGGTCATGGCCGCGGTGTAGCCGGCCAGCACGAAACCATAGGCGCGAAAGGTGCGGTAGCGCATGGCGCCCGCCGAACACAGGCCCACCCACAGCGCCAGGCTGGGCAGGAACAGCTCAGTGTTCTGCGCGAACAGGGCAATCAGCGCCACCATCATCGCCGAGCCGGCCAGGGTGCCGAGCACCCGGTAGAAACTCTTGGCGAAGACATGGCCGCTCTGCGGCTGCATGACGATGAACACGGTGATCATCGCCGTGCGCGGCTGTGGCAGCTCCAGGCGCATGGCCAGCCACAGGGTGATGAACGCAGCGGCCAGCACCTTGCAGATGTAGACCCACGTCACCCCGTCGGTACGCGCCCAGGCAAAGAAACCCCGGCGCCATTCCAGGCTGTGCAGCCAGCGCAGGGGCAGGCTCGATGCACTCATTCGGCGTGGTCCGGTTTGCGGTCGAAAACAGCCAGGCTGGCTGGGGTGGTCGGCGCTGCCTGGCGCTCCTGCTCAGGCACGTCCTTGCCGGCCTGCAGGCCACCGCCCAGGGCGGTCACCAGCTCGGCATGGGCGATCAGGCGCGCGGCCTGCACCTGCTGCTGCACGTTCTGCTGGCGCAGCAGCAAGGTCTGGGCATTGAGCACGTTGAGGTAGTCGGTCAGGCCCCGCTGGAAGGCGATCATGGCGATGTCGTAGGTCTTCTGTGCAGCGGCCACGGATTCAGCGGCGAAATGCGCCTGTTCCTGCATCGACTCACGGCGGATCAACTGGTCGGAAATGTGCCTCAACGCGCCAATGACCGTCTGGTTGTAGCGCGCCACGGCCACGTCATAGCCCGCCGCAGCCACCCCCAGCTGCGAGCGCAAGCGGCCGCCGTCGAAGATGGGCAGGCTGATGGCCGGCCCGACGTTGTAGTTGAACTTGCGCCCGCTGAGAAATTCCAGCGGCCCGCCACCGGTGGCCATGAAGCCCAGGCTGCCGACCAGGTCGACGTTAGGGAAGAAGCCAGCGTGAGCGACGTCGATGCCACGCGCCTGGGCGGCCACCTGCCAGCGGCTGGCAACCACGTCGGGGCGCTGGCCGACCAGCTCGGCCGGCAGCGCAGACGGCAGCTGCACAGGGGCGGCAAGGGTCAGGCTGGGGCGCTGGATCTGCGCGCCCTCCCCTGGCCCCTTGCCCGCCAGCGCAGCCAGCTGGTTGCGGGTAAGCGCGATTTCTTCGTCGAGGCTGTCCAGTTGGCGATGGGTTTCGGGCAGCGGGGCTTCGGCCTGGCTGACCTCCAGATGGGTACCGATACCGCCGTCCAGGCGGCGCTTGGCCAAAGCCAGAATCTGCTCCTGCTGCTTGAGCTCGGCCTGGACGATGTCACGCTGGGCGAAGTGCAGGCTCAGCTGAATGTAGGCACGCACCACGTTGTTCTGCAGTTCCAGTTGCGCCTGGCGGGCCTCGGCCACGCTCATGTGTGCCTGGTCCACGGCCTGTTCGCTGGCGTTGCGTTCGCGCCCCCAAAGGTCCAGGGCATAGCTGAAGCCGATGGCGGCGTTGTTGTCCCAGGTGTTGGCACCCGACAGTGCGCCAGGGCCATAGAACGAGTCTTCAGGCCAGTTGTGGCGCTTGAGCGACGCCTGGCCGTTGGCCTGCAGCTGTTCTGCCGACTCGACCACGCCGGCCATGGCCTTGGCCGCGCGCACCCGCGCTGTGGCCATGGCCAGGCTCGGGCTACCCGCCACGGCCAGGTCCAGCCAATGGTTCAGTTGCGGGTCATGGTAGGCACGCCACCACTGCTGGTCGGGCCAGTGGGCATCGCTGGCGGCTGCACGGATGGCTGCGTCGGTGGTCAAGGTATTGGCTTGGAGGGTCTTGCTTTGTGGGGCAATGCCCCAGGTTCCGATACAGCCGCTCAAGGTGAGGCTAATGGCACAGGCACTGAACGCCTGAAGCGTTCTGATGATGCGACGCGGCACAGCTGCGATTTCCCGAGGAAGAGGTGGAGGGCTGGGCAATTCTAGGGGGCGGCCGCACTGGCGATAAGCGTGGATTCCTGCGAATCTTTGTTACCAAAACAGCGATAATCCGGCTTTGGTCGAAGGCACATGCAACTTACTTCGTGACACAATTTGCCCTCTACCTTGAGAGTGACCCATGGACACCCTGCAAAACATGCGTGCTTTCAGTTGCGTAGCCCAGCTTGGCAGTTTCACTGCTGCTGCGGCGCAACTGGATACGACCACCGCGAACGTGTCGCGGGCGGTCTCCAACCTGGAAGCCCATCTGCAAACCCGGCTGCTGAACCGAACCACGCGGCGCATCGCCCTGACCGAGGCGGGCAAGCGTTACCTGATGCGCTGTGAACAGATCCTGACCTACGTCGAAGAGGCCGAAGCCGAGGCGAGCGATGCGCATGCCCGCCCTGCCGGGCAATTGAAGGTGCACTCGATGACCGGGGTCGGCCAGCACTTCGTGGTCGATGCCATCGCCCGCTACCGCGAGTCGCACCCGGACGTGACGTTCGACCTGACCATGGCCAACCGCGTGCCCGACCTGCTCGACGAAGGCTATGACGTGTCCATCGTGCTGGCCACCGAGCTGCCGGACTCGGGCTTCGTGTCGCAGCGTCTGGGCATTACCTACAGCATCGTCTGCGCCTCGCCCGACTATGTGGCCAGGCACGGCTTCGCGCACAAGCCGGTCGACCTGCTGCAGCATGCCTGCCTGCGCATGGTCAGCCCGGTGATCCCGCTGGAAAAGTGGTTGTTCGACGGCCCGGAGGGCCAGGAGCTGGTCAACATCACCAGTTCGCCGTTCCAGGTCAATTCTGCCGACGCGATGAAAACCGCGATTCGCAGCGGCATGGGCATGGGCGTGCTGCCGATCTACTCGGCCATCGAGGGTTTGCGGGATGGCAGCCTGGTGCGGGTGATGCCGGACTACAGGCTGCAGGAGCTGAACCTGTATGCGATCTACCCGTCGCGCCAGTATCTGGATGCGAAGATCAAGACCTGGGTGGAGTACCTGCGCAATTCCCTGCCTGAGATTCTCGCAGCCCACGAAGCGGACCTGAAAACCCACGAGTTGCTCATCGCGAACTGAAGCAGCTGCAAGCTGCAAGCTGCAAGCTGCAAGCAACAGCAGAGCCGTGCACGCGCTGCTTTCTCTTGCAGCTTGTAGCTTGCAACTTGTAGCTTCTACCTTTTGCCCGGAAGTAGCCCGATGAAAAAGACCGTCCTGGCCTTCAGCCGCATAACCCCGGCCATGGCCGAGCGCCTGCAGCAAGATTTCAACGTGATCGTGCCCAACCCCAAGCTCGGCGACATCAGTGCCCAGTTCAATGAAGCCTTGCCCGAAGCCCACGGCCTGATCGGCGCCGGTCGCAAGCTCGGCCGCGCGCAACTCGAAGGGGCCGCCAAGCTGGAAGTGGTGTCCAGCGTCTCGGTGGGCTACGACAACTACGACGTCGACTACTTCAACGAGCGCGGCATCGCCCTGACCAACACGCCTGACGTGCTGACCGAAAGCACCGCCGACCTGGGCTTCTCGCTGATCATGGGCTGCGCACGGCGCACGGCCGAACTGGACGCCTGGACCAAGGCCGGCCAATGGCAGGCCACCGTCGGCCCAGCGCACTTCGGCAGCGACGTGCACGGCAAGACGCTGGGCATCGTCGGCCTGGGCAACATCGGCGCGGCCGTCGCCCGCCGTGGCCGCTTCGGTTTCAACATGCCGGTGCTGTATGCCGGCAACAGCCGCAAACCAGCACTGGAGCAGGAGCTCGGGGCCCAATACCGCAGCCTTGAGCAACTGCTGGCAGAATCCGATTTCGTCTGCATCGTGGTGCCGCTGTCCGACGCCACCCGCAAGCTGATCGGCGCTCGCGAGCTGAAGCTGATGAAGCCGAGCGCCTTCCTGATCAACATCGCCCGTGGCCCGGTGGTCGACGAAGCAGCGCTGGTCGAGGCGCTGCAAAACGGCACCATTCGCGGCGCGGGCCTGGATGTCTACGAAAAGGAGCCGCTGAGCGAGTCGCCGCTGTTCAAACTGCCCAATGCCCTGACGCTGCCGCACATCGGTTCGGCCACCGCCGAAACCCGTGAGGCCATGGCCAACCGGGCAATGGACAACCTGCGCGCTGCGCTGCTGGGCGAGCGGCCGCGGGATCTGGTGAACCCACAGGTGTGGAAGGGCTGATAACGCGTATTCGCCGCGAAGAGGCCAGCACAGGCAACCTTCACATGGGTTGCCTGTGCCGCCTCAGTACCTTGCGCACCACGTACCGGGGCCGATGCTTGGTCTCCTGGTAGATCCGCCCTATGTATTCGCCCAATATTCCGATGCCGATCAACTGCACCCCGCCCAGGAACAGCACTGCGGTCATCAACGACGGGTAGCCCGGCACATCGTTTCCGAACAGCATTTTGTCGATCACCATGTACATCGCAAACACGAACGCCGACAGCGATACCCCTCCACCCACGTAACTCCATAGCCGCAAAGGCACCGTGCTGAACGAGGTGATGCCATCCAGGGCCAGGTTCCATAGCCGCCAGAAGCTGAATTTGCTGTTGCCCGCCGTACGTTTGGGCCGGTCGTACTCGACGATTTCGGTACGAAAACCCACCCAGGACAACACACCTTTCATGAACAACTGCTGCTCCGGCAACTGGCGGATGGCGGCCACCACCTTGCGGTCCAACAGGCGAAAATCACCGACGTTTTCCTCGATCCGGGTCGAGGCGATGCGGTTGTGCAAGCGGTAATACAGGCGTGCAGTCCAACGCTTGAGCCGGGTGTCGGTCGCACGGCTACGGCGCTTGGCCAGCACAACGTCGGCCCCCTGCTGCCACAGCTCGATCATCTGTGCGATCAGCTCTACAGGGTCCTGCAGGTCGACGTCGATCGGCACCACGGCATCGCCATTGGCGTATTCGAGGCCCGCGAACAGGGCGGACTCCTTGCCGAAATTGCGCGAGAAGTTGACCACCGTGACCCATTCATCGCGCGCCGCCAACTCGGTGCAAATCTGCTCGCTGGCATCGCTGCTGCCATCGTTGACCAGCAGGATCTCGACCGTCACCCCCTGCAGCGTCGGCTCGCTGCGTACCGCATGATAAAAGCGTTCAAGGGTGTCCTGCTCGTTGTACAGGGGCGCGACCAGGGTAATGTTCATGCCTCCCTCCGCTTGAAAACCACCGCGTGCGAGTAGCTGTAGCCGACGATCAGGCTGGTGGCTGAAAACGTAAGCACGGTCAACCAGGGCGACAACTGCGCCCAATCGGCGATGGCCCCGAGCACTAGGCTGATGCCACCCATGCCGGCCATGAACACCAGGTAGTGCGACCCCGTTGGCCTGACGGCAAAGGTAAAGCGGGCATTGATGTGATAGGACACGGTTGCCGCCACGGCGAAGGCCAGCAGGTTGCTCTGCCCCTGATTCAACCCCAGCGCCAGCGCCCCCCAGAACACCAAACCGTGCAAGGCGGTGTTACCGATGCCAACCAGGCCATAGCGAGCGAAACGAACCATGATCAGTGCTCCTGTCCGGTTGCCTGCGGCAGCTTGATCAGCACATAAGCGGCATCACCCACCAAATGGATGTCATAGAACCTGCTCACGACCCGTGGCGAGGGACTGCGGGCCAGTACCTCCCGACGGGTCAGCGGCGGCGACTGGTAGAACGTGCGAGGGTCGTCGATACCCACCCGCGGGAGCATTTCTGGCAGCATCACATACCGGTTCGCATCGATGACTTCGATCGCTGGCATATGCGCCAAGGTACCTTTGGCAGCAGGCACCCAAAGCCTGGACTGCCAATAGCCGAGCAGGTAGTAATGCCTGGCTGCGGCCAGCTCCGGCTGGGACGAGAGGTCATGGGCAACGGACTGGGCGACTGCTTGGTGCAAGGCCTTCTGCAGCATCAGCACCCGGCCGTACGCAAAGGCCATGGAGAGCATGAACACGATCGAGGTGGCCAGAACGACCAGGCGCACACGGGGCACCGCTGCCAAGGCGTCGTGCACCACGTAAAGCAACATGGTCAGCGCGGCACCCAGGCCCATCAGTACCCGCGCGGTGGGGTCGAAGTGCTCCAGGAACAGAATGAGGCCTGGAATGCATAGCAGTATCAGCGCAACCGGTAACAGCAACGCCGCGACCAACCCCAGCCGCTCGCTCAAGGCGTAGGGACGACGCCACAGTGCTTGCAGCTTGCGGCCCAATGAGAATGCCGCCAACAGGCACAAACCAAGGGCCCCCCAGAAAACCCAGGGTGTGACCAACACGCTGACAACGTCCACCGTGGCCGCAAGGCGCTGGGACATTTCAGTCAGCCACAGCCCGTCGAAAGCAAGCAGCGCCGTACGCTCACTGCGCACCATCCAGGCGCAGGACACATAGAAAAGCCCCACGCCAACCAGCAACTGCCCCAAGCGCACCGCTGCAACCTTGCAAACCATTGCAAACCGGCTGCCGTTCATGACCAAGCGCATGATTTCCAGGCAACACAAACCCGCGAATACGTTCAGGCCGGGTTGGTACAGCGCAGCGCTGGCGGCCACCAGTAACGTGCCGCCGAGCCATGATTTCGACCATTGGCAGCCAAGGGTGATCGCCCACAGGCTACACGCCAGCGACAAGGCCATCGATGCCCCATCATATTGATAGGAAAGGTTCTGCAGGAAGAAGGGCTGCATCCACAACGGCAACACCACCAGCACGGCACTCACCGTCGGTAGCGTGAACCAGTGCTGCACCAGGTTGGCCAGCGCGTGTGCGGTAATCAGCACGGCAAGCAGCAACGGCAATGGGTAAAGGTTCACAGCAGCGGGGCCGAAACTCAGTACGGCATTGAGCAAGGCGGCCAGCGGCCGACCGTCTTGCACCCAGTCATTGCGTGCCAGGTATTGGCGCGCGTAGTCGTCCAGGACTGACATGTCGGCCATCAGCAGCGGGACGATATGCAACAGCAACGCTGCTGAACACGTTAGCCAAAGCTGTGTAGAGGACAGTGTTCTGAAGGAGGACGGCATTGGTTTCCCCAGCGATTTGCGGCCTAGTCTTAGCCATGCTGCAAATACGCGCACCTGTCATTTCTGACAGTTGCCAATGCCCCCTCCAACATGCAACACACCAGCAGCCACGGGCTTCGGCTTGCGAAACACCAGCACATTACCCGCCATCACCGCGACCATCCCGAGCAACGCAGGGGCTGTCCATTGATAGCCTTCGGCAAACGCCGACACATTCAGCGCCACCAGCGGGAACAGCACCGTGCAGTATGCAGCGCGCTCCGCGCCCATGCGCCCGACCAACGTCAGGTAGGCGGTGAAGCCGATCACCGAGCCCGGTATCACCAGGTACAGCAGCGAGCCGACATAGCGCGTGTTCCACTCCATCGCAAAGGGAATACCGCTGATCAGGCAATACACGGACAACAAAGCGGCCCCATAGACCATCCCCCACGCATTGGTGGTCATGGGCTTGAGGCCGGCTTTCTGCTGCATGCTCGACAGCATGTTGCCTGCCGAGAAGCACAGCGTACCGAGCAAGGCCAGGCCGAGGCCATAAAGCGTTTCGCGGCTTGCCGCATGGTGCGACAACTCCGGCCAGAACAGCAGGCCCAACCCCAAAAGGCCAAGCGCGCCGCCAGCGAGTACGTTGCTGGCGACCCTCTGCCCGAAGAAGATCCGTGCGTTCAGCGCATTCCACAATGTGGCAGTGGAGAACACCACGGCGATCAGGCCACTGGCGATCCACTGGCTGGCGGTGAGGAAACACATGAAATTGACGCAGAACAGGCACAGCCCCTGCGCCAGACACAACAGGTGACCGCGCCGATTCATTGGCTGCAGGCGGCGGGTAAGCAGCAGGATGGCGAACAGGATCAGGCCAGCCAAGGCAAAGCGGTAGACGATCGACACCGGGATGGCGACTTCGCCCAATTGCAGTTTCAGAGCGATCCAGGTGGTACCCCAGATCAGGACGGTGAGCAGGTACAGGGAAAGGTTCATGGGGGGTTCCTTAGGCATACGACCTTGCATTGCGGGGCACCATGCGGCCCATCGCCGACAAGTTGTCCTTCACAGGTTCGCCGCCGTGCTTGGAAGCGGCACTGGTGGGCGCTGGCTTGCCGGCGATCGAGGGCGCAGCCCTCGCCAGAGCCATCAGTGTTCGCTTCGGCCAGTGCTGTGCGCTTGCACAAACTTGCGCTTTTCAACGCCCAGGGAGCTGCCACCCCGGCGCATCGGCAGTACGATGGCAACAGAGGAATCGCCCATGACCCCACTGAACCAGCTGCACGTATTCAACGCCATGCATGCCTCGCCCCACGCCAGGCTGGAACTGAGCGCGCACCTGGGCGATGGGCTGGCTGCGGCACTGTGGAGCAACCGTGACGACGCCCGCGACTACCAGGCGCCCAGTCACCACACGCTGTCGTGCTACATCGCCCACGGCACGGGCACCTTTCGCCGCCAACGCCCCGCCGACAAAGGGGCGCCGGGCAAACTGTGCATCATGCCGGCCGGCCACGAGTCCAACTGGGTGGTCAATGGGCAGCTGCGCCTGGCGCACCTGTACATCAGCGAGGTGCAGTTCGCCCTGGGCTGCGTGCGCCTGCTCGACCGGGAACCGCGGGAGATGCAACTGCAGGAAGCGACGTTTCTCGACGACCCACGGCAGTCGATGCGTTTTCGCCAGTTGATCAGCCTGGCCTGGGAGGAGCCAGGCGAGCGCTTGCTGGCCAGCAGCCTGGCACACGAGATCGTCGATCACGCCGTGCTCAGCCAGGTGGGGCCGCGCCAGGGGTTACGCCTCAAAGGCGGGTTGGCACCGAACCTGCGCCGGCAACTGGTGGACTACATCGAGGCACACCTGGATCAGCCCATCACCCTCGGTGAGTTGGCCGTGCGTTGCAACCTCTCCGAGTATCACTTCGCACGCATGTTCCGCACCAGCTTCGGCGTGCCACCGCACCAGTATCTGCTGGCCCGCCGCTTGTATCGGGCCTGCCAGCTGCTGCGCCTGGGGCAGCTGCCGTTGGGAGACGTTGCGTTGCTGTGCGGGTTTGCCAGTGCCAGCCATTTCAGCAATCGCTTTCGCCAGGCAGTCGGCGCGACACCTGGCGATTATCGCGCCGCCTTCAGCCACTAGAACTCAAACGTACTCGACAGGCTCACCTGGCGTGCATCACCTATGGCGACGAAGTACTGGTTGACCGCCGAGCTGTAGTACACCTTGTCGAACAGGTTCTTCACGTTCAACTGCAGGCGCACGTTGTGCTCGTCCAGCTTGGTCTCATAGGTGGCGAAGGCATCGGCCACGGTGTAGCTGGGCAAGTCGAAGGTATTGGTCGAGTTGCCCGGGCGCTCGCCGACATAACGGGCTCCGGCACCGAAACGCAAACGGTCGCCGCCGAACAGGCTGCCGAAGTCGTACACCGCCGACAACGAGCCACTGTGCCTGGCCACGTTCTGCAGGCGGTTACCCTCGAGGTCCGGGTCCTTGGTCACCTTGGCGTCGGAGTAGGCATAACTGCCGATCAGGCTCCAACGCTCACTGAGCTGCCCGGTGAGGTCGAGCTCCACGCCTCTGGAACTGACCTCGCCCGCATTGCTGTAGACCGTATCGCCGGTACCGCTGTCGAAGTTGGCGACCAGCACGTTGCGTTTGGTGATGTCGAACAGCGCCAGGGTGCCGGTCAGGCTGCCGGGCATGTCGAGCTTGGCCCCCAGCTCCCACGATTTGCCCTCTTCGGGCGCAATCGACGAATCCAGCACCACGCCGCCGGTCAGCGGGGCAATGCTGGAGTTGGGCTTGAACGACTCGCTGTAACTGCCATAGAACGACAACTGTTCATCGACCTTGTAGACGATGCCGGCATGCGGTACCCAGGCCTGGCCACGGGTGTCGGTATTGGCCTTGAACGGCCGGCCGCGGCCAGCGTATTGGTCGTACTGCTGAAAGCGTGCGCCGGCCACCAGTATCCAGTGCTCATCCAGGTGCACTGCGTCCTGCAGGAACAGCGCGTCGGTGCGCAGCTTGTCGGTCTGGTCACTGTCGCTGGCGCGCACCGTGCTCCCCTCCACTTCCTGGCCGTAGACCGGGTTCACATAGCTGAAGGAGGATTGCGCGCTCTGCCGAATCAGGTCGCCGCGAAAGACCTTGCGGTCTTCGTGATCGATGCCCATCAGCAGGTCATGCTGCATACCGGCCAGCTCCAGATTGCCAGTGAGGCTGAGGGTGGCGAACTGGTCGCGACTCATGGCGTTGTGGGTGCCATCGATGCTGCGTGTGAGCGTGCCCTTGGTTTCGTTGACACCGGTCACGCGCACCTGGCTGGCGTCGTAAGTCTCGCGGTTGAAGCTGTAGCCAACGTGCAGCTTCCAATCGTCGGCCAACTGGTGATCGACCTCCAGGCGATACAGGTCGGAGCGGCCTTCCATGTCGTTGAAGGGTTCATCCAGGCGGCGCGTGGCCGGAATGTCCAGCGGGTGGCCGTTGCTGCCGAAGGCGGTGCCCCGGTCGAACGGGTAGAGAAATTCACGGTGCTCGTAGGCCAGCACCACCTGGGTGTCCTCGCCAAGCCAGGCCAGCGACGGCGCCACCAGCGATTCGCGGTGCACGCCATAGTTACGCCAGTAATCCTCGTCTTCATGGTCGACGATCAAGCGGTAGGCGAAGTGGCTGTCGCCCAGTGCCCCGGTGCTGTCGAAACCGCCGCCGCTGCCATTCTTGCCGCTGCCGTAGGTCGAGCCGCGCACGTTCAGGGCGTTGTACTGCTGCAATTGCGGGCGCTTGCTGACCACGTTGATCACCCCGCCCGGGTCCTGGATGCCATAAAGCAGCGAAGCTGGCCCCTTGAGTACCTCGACCCGTTCGGTGCTCGCATTGAGGCTACGGCCCTGCACCACGGGCATGCCGTCGCGCATGATCGAGCCGTCGCGGTTGTCGCCGAAGCCGCGCTTCATCACCGTGTCGGAGGTGCCACCGAAATTGTTGCCCTGGGTGATGCCGCTGACGTTGGTCAGGGCATCATCCAGGTTGCGCGGGGCCTGGTCGCGAATGACCTGGGCCGGGACCACGTTGATGGCTTGGGGGATATCCTGGGACGGGCCCTGGCCACGCATGATCGAGGCGCTGGCCGGCGGTTGGTAGCTGTAGGTGTCCATCTGCGAGGTCACCGTGGTGGCCTGCAGGTTGAGCGCACCGGAGGTGTCCACAGGTTCGAGCGTCAGCGTGCGGGCGTCGACCCGGCGCCACGTCAGGCCAGCATTGCCCAGCAACTGCTGCAGCGCCTGTTCGGCGCTGAACGTACCCTGCAGGGCCGGAGCCTGCACGGCAGGCAGTTCCAAGGTGTAGACCACGCTCTGGCCGGTGGCGCGGCTGAAGGCACTGAGCGCCAGGGGCAAGGGCTGGCTCGGCTGGGCGAACCTGTACAGTTCGAGCTGTTCGGCGGCGAAGATACCAGGGGCAGCAGCCAGGGCAGAAAGCGCAGAAAGACCAAGCCAGAGGGGGACGCAACGGTGGGTGAACTTCATGGACGCTGACCTGTGAGAGGGTGATGACTGCGAATGAATCGCACTTCCACTCATTACACGGATGTCACGTCCTGTTACCTCACCCGCTTTTGAACATTATTTTCCCGCGACCGACACTTGCCGGATGACCGTCAACCGGCCGAGAAGCGTCTGCCGCGAGAACCTCATCACCTTGCCCAGCGAGTCCAGCGCCACCAGTGGCTCGCGCACCGGGAAACTGCCGCTGACCTTGCGCTGCCCCAACTCGTTGTCGACCAGCACGATGCGCCCCGGGTAATAGCGCCCCAGGTCTTCGATCACCTGCGCCAAGGGCGCCTGGTAGTAGTTGACCCAGCCTTGGCGCCAAGCCAGACGGCTGTCGCTGTCCACACGCGCAGTCTCACCCGCCAGGCCTCGGGCATAGGCCAGTTGCTGGTTGGCCGTCAGCTCACGGGCGGCTTGCCCCTGAGCCGGCGTGACCGCCACTCGACCGTTGCGCACCGTGACCTGTGCACCCTCGGCCTGCTCCCGCACTTCGAACTCCGTGCCCAGCACCCGCACCTGGCCCCCCGCCGCCTGTACCACGAAGGGCTCACCGGTGTGCGTGACCTTGAAGAATGCAGCGCCATGCAACAGCCGCACCTGGCGCTGCCCGTGCTGGAAATCGACAGCAATGGCACTGCCCGCGTCCAGCGTCACCTGCGACTGGTCAGCCAGCGTCACCTGACGGATGGCGTCCGTGCTGCTGAAATCGGCTTGCAGGTCCTGCAGCCAGTACCCCGGGTGCCAGCCCCCCGCAACACCCACGGCCAGCACCAGGCATGCCGCCACAGCCAGGGCGCGGGCGCGGCGCCAGCGGGCCGGGACAGGCGCCTTGGGCATGGCATCCAGGTATCGCTGCAGGTCTGCGTGTTCTTCCTCGGCCAGGCGAGCCGCCGGCGCCGCAGTCTGGTGCCACAGCGCCTGGGCCTGGGCATAGGTTTCACGGTGCCTGGGGTCGGCCAGCAACCAGCGCTTGAACGCCCCACTCTGCGCAACCTCAGGCTGCTCGTTGATCGTGGCCAGCCAACGCAGCGCTGCTTGCGACGGGTCAGCAGTGGTCAAGTCTGAACGGCTCATCGACGGGCGCTCCCTGGCCTGGCCATCGGGGTCGCGGGCTCGGCAACACTGGCCTTGCACGCTTGGAGGGCGCGCATCATATGCTTTTCCACGGCACTCTGGGACAGCTGCATGGCCTTTGCGATCTCGCCATACGTGCAGCCGTGTATGCGGTTGAGCAAAAAGATCTGCCGGGTGCGCTCAGGCAAGGCGCGCAGCGCTGCTTCAATGCGCTGCAGGTCATGGTTGACCTCCAGCGCCTGCTCCGGTGCCTGGGCCAGGCATTCACCCAGGGGCAGCGACGCTTCGGCGATACGCTCGCGGCTGCCTTCACTGCGCAGGTGGTCGATGGCCAGATTCCCGGCGCAGCGCAGCAGGTAGGTGTCCAGCGCCTCTACCTTGACCTCGGGGCGACGCCAAAAGCGCAAGAACAGCTCCTGGACCAGGTCCGATGCCGTGGCGCGGCAGCCCACTCGACGGCTGACCAAGGCTTCCATGCGTGCGCGCTGGGCCATGAAGACCTGCACGAAACGCGCGCGAGTGCCGTCGCTGTCAGGCTCGATCAAGGCATCATCCGCCAGACAGGATCAATAGCGGGCCCACTATCAGGCTGATCGCCGCCAGCCCCAGCAGCACGCGCGGCTGGTAAGGCAAGGCGAAGACCCACAGGGTCACCCCGGCCATCGACACAGCGACCCACTCCACCACGCCATGCGCCCACCCACGCAGGTGCACCGACAGCGCCAGCGATGCCAGCAGCAACGACCAACCCGCCACGCGCAGGCTACGCAACTGGCCAGCGGCAGGCTTGCGCCCGAGCAGGTCGTTGAAGTGCCTTTCCATCGCCAGGCACAAGGCAGCGAAGCCGGCGAAACCGATCAGGGCGACGCTCAGCATCCGTTCACCTCGACCGTTTCAGCCGTTGCCCTGGCCACCCGGGGCTCACGCTTGGCCACAGCCTTCGGGGCACGCAGCATCTTGCCTGCGGCCCAGGCCAGGAACAGACCGGTGCCCAGTGCCGTGAGGTCCAGCCCGGCCATGGCCCAGTCGCCGGCGGCCAGGCTGTGGTTCAGGCCCTGGCCGGTGGTCAGTGCATTGAGCAACGGCAGCAGGGCAAAGGCCAGCGCCCCAAGCCCCAACTGCTCGACCCAGGCGCGACGCCCGGGACGCAGCACGGCATGTACCAGCGACAACAGCCAGACCACGAAGAACGTGTTCACCTCCCAGTCCGCCCGGCCTTGCAGCGCGGCAGGCAGCAAGCGGTTGGCCCAGAAAAAGCCGGCCACCGCGAGCAGCAGGCCACTGATGCTGGCAATGTTGAGCACCTCGACCAGGCGCAGCTCGGCGGGCATGCGTTCGCGCTTGGCATGCTTGAGCTGGCGCTTGCCAAACCACATCACCAGGCCCGTGCCGATCACCGCAGTACCGGCCACCCCGAACACGAAGTACAGCCAGCGCAACCAGGGCCCGGCGAAGTTGCCCATGTGCAGGCCGACGAAACTGAACGAGGTCATCATTGCAGCGCTTTCCGGTGCCCCTTGGCTCAGCAGTTCGCCCGTGCTGCCGTCGAACATCCAGTTGGCGCTGCGCTTGTAGGCGATGCTGTCGGCCGAAGCCTGGGCGAAGCTCACGCGAGCGTTGCGGTCGCCCAGGTTGTGGACCTGGATGTATCCCATGCGGGCTCCGGGGGCCTGCGACTGAACCTTGGCATACAAGCTGGCCAACGGCACCAGTGGCGCAGCGACGTTGGCCACCTTGGGCACGTCCTCACGGCCGAACAGGTCGTTGAAATAGCCGTTGGTATTGCCCCCATAGCTGGCCATGATGCTGGCCGGCATCACCATGTACATGAAGATCACCAGGCTGCTGTAACTGATCATCAGGTGGAACGGCAACACCAGCACACCGATGGCGTTATGCCCGTCCAGCCACGAGCGCTGACCCTTGCCGGGGCGGAAGGTGAAGAACTCTTTGAAGATCTTCTTGTGGGTGATGATCCCGGTGACGAGGCCGAGCAACATGATGAAGGCGCAGAAGGTCGCCAGCCAGCGCCCCCAGGGATAGGGCATCTGCAGCTGGAAGTGGAAGCGGTAGAAGAATTCGCCGCCGCGGCTGTCGCGGGCCTCTACGGGCTGCCCGGTCTGGGCGTCGAGTTGCTTGCTGACAAAGCCACGGCGCCCGCCATCTGGGTCACGCCAACCGACGCTCAACGCGGCTTTGCGCTCGCTGGGCAAGCGGATCATCCAGTTGCCGGAATGTGCCGCGTTGGCCTCCAGGTAGCGCTGAGCCAGGCCCAGGCTCGCCACCGGGTCGAGTGCGTGGCGGCGGACTTCAGGCTGTGTCCAGTGGCTGATCTCTTCCTTGAAATACGACAGCGTGCCGGTCAGGAAGATAGCGAATAGCAGCCATCCGAAAATAAGCCCGGTCCAAGTGTGCAACCAGGCCATCGCCTGGCGGAAACCATCCTTCATGGGTTTCTCAGCCAATAGGCGAACCCGCTGATCAGCGCCAGCAGCAGGCTCGGCAGCAACACGCCCAGCCAGGCAAGCGCGGCGCTGCGACAGGCGAAACACCAGATGAAGGCCAGCAGGTAGAAGACGAACGACAACATCATGCCGGTCATGGCCGCGTCGACTTGCGGCAACGGCGCCAGCAGGGTGATGCAGACGCTGGCCATGGACGCCAGCAGGTATCCGCCCAGCACCGCAGCCAGGCAGCGTGAGGTCACGGCCAGGCGGTAGCTCAGGGGCAGTCCGGCGGCATTGCGCTTCATGGCGGTGGTCCGGGAAACGTTGGGATTGCAATAGTAATGATTTCAATTCGCATAAGCAAAGTCTGAAAGGCCACAGGGTTTTGAGCAGGCCTTCGCTCGTCAAGGGCAGCCCAGTAGCCTTTGCGATGCCAATTGCAACAGAACATTTATTTTCACGAAGGGCTTGAATTCAGGCTTCGGTTGCCTGACCTTAGAGTCAAGAGGCGAAGCATTACCAAGGGCCTCAAGGGCCTAGGCACGCCTCCATGCGAGCAAGCTGAATAAGGATTGAATCATGCAAATCCAGGTCAACAGCAGCAACCATATCGAAGGCAACATCCGTCTCAACGAGTGGGTCCGCAGTACGCTGCAAACCACGCTCGAACGTTACGAGGAGGACCTCACCCGCATCGAGGTGCACCTGCGCGACGAGAACGGCGCCAAGCCCGGACCGCATGACAAACGCTGCCAGATGGAGGCTCGCCCCAAAGGCCATCAACCGATTTCCGTGACCCATACCGCCGCTTCGCTGGACCAGGCTGTGGATGGGGCAGCCAGCAAGCTGAACAATGCGCTGGATCATTTCTACGGCAAGCTGCGCAGCAAGCGCGGTGTACTGGAGCTCAATGACCCAGACGCCTGATCCTTGCCAGTAACCAGAACGCCCGGCCATGTGCCGGGCGTTTTCGTTTCTGCTTTCGCTGCGTGGAGTCAGTACTTGGCAACCTGCAACAACGGTTGCGGGAACAGGTTGTCCAGTGTCTCCAGCAACCGTGCGTAATAGATGGGCTTGCGGAAGAAGTCCAGCACCTGCAGGCGCAGCAGGTCGCTGAGGTCGTCTGCACCGGCGTGGCCCGACATGACGATCACCGGCAAATGCTGGCGGGCCGTATGGTCGCGCAAGCGCTGGATCAAATCGATGCCGCTTTCCTCCGGCATGCGCAGATCAGTGATGACCAAGGCAACGTCCGGATACCGGGTGAGCAGTTGCAGTGCAGCTTTCACCGAGCCTGCCGTATGGCAGTAGTACCCCTCGCTCTCGAGAAGTTCGGCCAACTCAAGTAGATGCTCTTGCTCGTCATCGACCAGAAGAATCTGCTGACGCGAGGGCGAGTTCTGCATGTGCGGCTCCTGGACACCTGGCCCGGTGAGGCGTTGAACATCGTAGGGTTAGGGATTAAAGAGCCCCCTGGATCGCGGTGAACATCGCCGTGATCTGGGTCGAGATGGGCGTGACGAAACCCGCCAGCACCACCGCCACCATTGCCGCGATGACCGCGTACTCGATGCCCGAAGCGCCGTCTTTGCGACGCAAGAATTGTTTGCAGTGAAGGATGACCTGTTTCAGCAACATGACCAGCTCCTTGCGGCGACATCGCCGGCGACAATGGTGTCAAAGTGACGCCTGTTTGCCATCAAAGGATTGCCAAGCTGGCGCCGTCCGCAAATATAAAAAAGCATTAGTCAACAGGTGATAATCCAAAAGCATTAAAGCCGTCGATTTCATCAACTGATTGTTTTAATTGATTTTACATTCGGGCGTGAAAAAAACGCCTGCGTCTAATGGCGAATGGCGATGGGTGGGCTACCGTGCAATAGCGAAATAGTAACTTTTTGCCACCACCCGACCATGTGCACGGAGGCCAGACATGAGCAGTCGCTTGACCATGATTCTGGCTGCAGTTTTCCTGATCGGCGCACTGCTGGCAGGCTATTGGGGCGTGGTGCTCAGCCGCCCTGCTGCACCACCCCAGCCAGTAGCCCCTGTCGCCGAACAGCCGGCAGCCGTGGTTGCCGCGCCCACCCCAAAACCGCCCGAGCCCCAGCGCTTCCCTATCGTCGTGCTGCGCAAGGCGCTGCCGGCCAATACGCCTCTGACTGCAGACGACGTGCTGCTCGAGCGCTTGCAGGTGGTGCCTGACGGGGCCTTCCAGCACGTAGACCAGGTGATCGGACGCAGCAGCGCCAGGCCACTGGCGGCAGGTAGCTGGCTGGACGAATCGAGCTTCCAGCCTGGCGGACCGCTGGCACGGATGATCCGCGCCCACGAACGGGCCGTGGCGGTCGGCGTGGACGAAGTGGTCGGCGCAGCCGGGCAACTGTACCCAGGTGATTTTGTCGACGTGCTGCTGTACCTGCGCGAAGAGGCCAACAACCCACAATCCTCTGCCCAGGTGGTGTTGCCGGCCCTGCGCGTGCTGAGCGTCGGCGAACAGATGGGCGTTACCAATGACGGCCGCCCGGCACTGACCGCCGAGGAACTCAAGGCCCGACGCGAACAGGCGCGCCCAAGCAACCCGGCCAGCACCCACACCGTGGTGCTGGCCGTTCCTGAAGCCTTGGCCAGCCGCCTGATGCTGGCAGCCCAGGTCGGCACCCTGCGCCTGGCCGTGCGCAGTGCCGCCGAGCAGCGGCTGGCCCGCTACTGGGCCGAAGCGGATAGCAAGCCTCAGGTAGAAACCATCAACCGCGAACTCTTTCGGTTCAGCCAGCTTTCCCAGGCCCCGTTGGCCAAAACCGCCTCAACCGCTGCAGCCGTTGCGAGCATGCAGATCATCCGTGGCGCACAGGCCGCGGACGCCAACAAGACCCCCTGACAAGGCAAGGATGCAGTATGCGCAGTTCCGAGCGTTGCAGTGCAAAACGGTTCGCCAGCCACACATGCCTGGCCTTGCTCATGATGGCGCTGTTGCCGCACGCCGATGGCGCCAGCAAAGGCTGCGAAGCCTTTGCCCAACTGCCTTCAGTGATCGAAATCGATCAAGGCCTGCAGCAAGAATTGCGCTTGCCGCTGGCAATCACCCGGGCTGCCGTCGGCGACCCCAACGTTGCCGATGTGCAACCCAGCGGTGACCGCGCCGTACTGGTGACCGCCGTGGGCCAGGGCAATACCACGCTCATGCTGTGGACGGCCTGCGCCCCCGCGCCACACCGGGCCATGCTGTTCGTCAACGGCCAGGCCAGCGCCGCCATGGCCGAAACGGGCCTGCCACCGTCGCTGGATCCGGCGTTGCCGAGCCAGGTGCAGGCCGATATCCGCTTCGTCGAGGTGCGCCGCACCAAGTACAAGGAAGCCGGCGCCCGCCTGTTCTTCAGCGGCTCGAACAACAGCCTGATCGGGTCGCCGGGCACCGTGCCAGGCACATCGGTGACGCCGGGCGCCGTGCCTGTCACCTCGCCGCAGATCCCGCTCGACGACGGCGTGTTCAACATTGTCTGGGGCGGCGGCAGCAGCCGTTTCCTGGCAGCCATCAATGCACTGGAGAACAGCGGCTTCGCCTACACCCTGGCGCGCCCCAGCCTCACCGTGCTCAGCGGCCTGACGGCAAGCTTTCTGGCCGGTGGCGAGATACCGATCCCGGTACCCAGCGCCGGCAGCGACAACGTCTCGATCGAGTACAAGGAGTTCGGTGTGCGCCTGGCCCTGACGCCGACCGTGATCAGCCGCGACCGCATCACCCTGAAGGTAGCGCCTGAGGTCAGCGAGCTGGATTACACCAACGCGGTGACCATTGCCGGCACGAGCGTACCGGGGCTGAGCATACGGCGCACCGATACCAGCATTTCCCTGGCCGATGGCGAGAGTTTCATCATCAGCGGCCTGGTCGGCAACAACACCCGTTCGGCCGTGAACAAACTCCCCGGACTGGGCGACCTGCCGATCCTTGGCGCGTTCTTCCGGCAATCGACCCTGGAACGTGAGGAAACCGAGTTACTGATGATCGTCACCCCGCATCTGGTTCAACCGCTGGCGGCCAATGCCCGCCTGCCGGAACTGCCCGGTGAAGGGTTGCGCACCTACGACCCCAGCTGGGGCCGGCTGTTCTTCATGGAAAACGGCAACTTCGATGGCCAAAGCGGGTTATCACGATGAACGAGAGCCTCAACCAGACCTTTCTGGGCATCACCCGCAACGAAGAAGACCTGCAGTGGCTGCAGAGCGCGCTGGCCCCCCAAGGCCAGGTGATCGGTGCCAGTGGCGGCAGCCTCGACGAGCTGCTGGCGCTGATCAATGCGACGTTCAGCACCTTGGTGTTCATCGGCCTGGACCGTGAGCAACTGGTCAACCAGTGCGCACTGATCGAAGGCGTGCTCGAGGCCAAGCCGCTGCTTGCGATCGTCGCCCTGGGTGATGGCATGGACAATCAGCTGGTGCTGCACGCCATGCGTGCCGGCGCCCGCGATTTCGTCGCCTATGGATCGCGGGCCAGTGAAGTGGCCGGGCTGGTCAGGCGCCTGGGCAAACGCATGCCCACCGTCACCAACAACCCCAGCCTGGGCGGCCTGACCGTGCTGTACGGCGTGCAGACCGGTGCCGACGGTGCGCTGCTGACCACGCATCTGGCGCGGGTGGTCCAGGAAAGCGGCCAGCAGACCCTGCTGCTGGACCTGGGCATGCCACGTGGCGACAGCCTGGCGCTACTGGGGCTGGAGGCGTCGTTTTACTTCGGCGATGCCCTGCGCCACCTGCGCCGGCTCGACACCACCCTGATCGACAGCGCTTTCACCCGCGACAAGAAAGGCCTGCGCCTGCTGACCTTCGCCGAAGATGACGAACCTCTGCGCAAGACCAGTGCCGCCGAGCTGTACATGCTGCTCAGCGCACTGCGCCAGCACTTTCAGCACATCGTCGTGAACCTGACCGGGCATGCCGACAGCGAGGCCCTGCGCACCATCATCAGCCATTGCGACAAGCTCATCATCTATACCGACCAGAACATCCTCGACTGCCGGCGCAACCTCGAAGTGCTGGAGCTGTGGCGCGATCATGGCATCAAGCTGGAGCATGCCAGCCTGCTGGTCGACCGCTACCTGAGCAATGTCGCGCCGGATGCCGAGAGCTTGGCCAAGCGCTACGGCCTGCCCCTGCTCAAAGTCATGCCTGACAGCCCCGAAGTACGGCTGAACGTGAAAAACCAGGGCCTGAGCCTGTTCGAGCTGGCACCGCGGGAAAACCTGACCCAGGCCCTGCGCGGCCTGGGTGAGCGCTTGGCGCAGCGCTCGGAGAACCTTGCGCCACCGGCCTTTACCTGGCTGCGCCGGCTATGGGGTAGCAAATGAACGGCGACCAACCCTTCGGCGGCCCTCACCATGCCTCGGGCGACCCTTATGCGCTCAAGCGTGCACTGCACCGTTTTGCCATCGATGCCATCGAAGACAGCGGCCGCAACCTGCTCGAAGGCGCGCGCCCGGCACTGACGCAATTTGTCCTGGAGCAGGTGAGCGATTACGTAGCCCGCCTGCGCCTGGCGATGTCACGCTATGAAATGGAGCGCCTGGCCGAAGAACTGGTCGATGAGCTGACCGGGTTCGGGCCGCTGGAGGTGCTGCTGCGTGATGCCAGTGTCACCGAAATCCTGGTCAACGGACCGCACAGGGTGTTCGTCGAGCGCGGCGGACAACTGCAACAGACTGACCTGCGTTTCATCGATGCCCACCACGTCGAGCGCGTCATGCAGCGCATCCTCGCACCGCTCGGAAGGCGCCTGGATGAATCGTCGCCGATGGTCGACGCGCGCCTGCCCGACGGCAGCCGGGTCAATGCGATCATTCCACCGGTGGCCTTGGACGGCCCCTGCCTGTCGATCCGCAAATTCCGCCAGGACATGCTCAAAAGCGCCGACCTGCTCGCCACCCGTGCCATCGACCAACCTATCTTCGACTTCCTCGAACGCGCCGTGGGCCGGCGCTGCAACATCCTGGTCAGCGGCGGCACCGGCACCGGCAAGACCACCCTGCTGAACATCCTCAGCCAGATGATCGCCCCACGCGAGCGCCTGGTGACCATCGAAGACGTCGCCGAACTGCAACTGCACCATCCCCACGTGGTACGCCTGGAAACCCGCCCGCCAAATGCCGAGGGGCATGGCGAGATCAAGGCCAGCGAGCTGATCCGCAATGCCCTGCGCATGCGCCCGGACCGTATCATCCTCGGTGAAATCCGCGGTACCGAGGTGCTGGATGTACTCACGGCGATGAACACCGGCCACGATGGCTCGATGAGTACGGTGCACGCCAACACCGCGCAGGACGCCTTGCTGCGCCTGGAAACCCTGGTTGGCCTGAGCGGGCGGCAAATCGCCGAGAAGACCTTGCGGCAGATGATCTGCGCGGCACTGGACGTGGTGATCCAGCTGGCGCGCCTGCCCGACGGGCGCCGCTGCGTCAGTGAAATCCTGGAAGTGGTCGGCGTGCGTGATGACGTGTACGTGACCAGCACACTGTTCCGCCTCGACCGCCGCGGTGGCGACGTGTTTCTACGGGAGGCGCCGAACCCCGCGGGGAGCAAACTGCGCCATGAAGGTGTGCAATGACCGGCCCCCTGCTGCTGGCGCTGGCGCCCCTGTTGCTGGGCGTCTCCCTGATGCTGTTTCGCCTGGGCCTGTACAAGCGCAGCGAACAGCGCATTCTCCAGCGCCTGGGGCGGGCCTTTGAGTTGGCCCGCAGCGCCAACGCACGGCGCGGCTGGCTCGAGCCGCTCTTGCAACGGGCCGGGCTTGGCGCCACCGACTGGCAACCGCAGCGCTGGCTGCTGGCCTGGCTGGGCCTGGCGCTGGTGGCGCTGCTGGGCGCCGGGTGGGTGGCCGCGCTGATGGTGCTGGTGAGCCTGCCGCTGCTCGGCTATTTCACCCTCAGCTGGCTATACCGGCGGCGTGTGCAGCAGCTTGTCGCGCAACTGCCCGCACTGCTGGACTACAGCGTGCGCAGCCTCAAGGCCGGGCGAACCCTCAATGATGCGCTACTCGGTGGTATCGACGGCTCGCGCGAGCCGCTGCGCTCGACCATGACCCGGATACGGCGCAGCGTGCAGCTGGGCGTACCGCTGGACGATGCGGTCAACGAAATGGCCGGGCTCTACAACCAGGATGAGTTGCGCCTGTTCGCCATGGGGCTGCGCATCAACCAGCGCTACGGCGGCAACACCAGCGAGCTGATGGAGAACCTGATCAAGCTGATCCGCGAGCGCGAACAAGGCAGCCGCCAGCTCAAGGCGATGACCGGCGAAACCCGCATCACAGCGATGATCCTCGGCGCCTTGCCGCTGTGCATGGTCGGCTACTTCCTGATGGCCAACCCGCAGTACCTGCTGACCCTGTGGCAAGACAGCGGCGGCCAGATGATGTTGCTGCTCGCCTTCGCCCTGCAGGTGGTCGGCTGCCTGGTGCTGTGGCGCATGATGAGGAGCCTTTGACCATGGCCTTGTTGCTTTGTGCCGTGTGCCTGTTCATCGCCGCCGGCTTGCTGGGCTTGCAGGCGGCCCGTCAGCTGCGTGCCCGTTACCTGGTCACGCGCAGGCTGCAGGGGCGGCTGGCGCGCGAGGAGCGCCTGGGGAACTGGCTGCACTGGCTGGGCAACAGCCCCTTGGGGCAGCGCCTGCAGAAACTCGACGGTGAAACCCAGGCCTTGCTCGACCGGGTCGGCTGGCGCCGCAGCCGCCAGCGGGCGCTGTTCGCTGCCCTGCAACTGGGGCTGCCGCTGGTGGCGGTCGTCCTGACCTTGATCCTGCAGCAAGCCGCACTGGGCGGTGCGGGCACACACTGGCTGGTCTGGCCGCTGTTTGCCTTGGGTGCCAGCTACCTGTTGCCCAAACGCTTGCTGGCGATGGCCGCCCGGCAGCGCCAGCAACGGGTCGCCCTGGAAGTCAGCCTGATGATTCCGCTGCTGCGTATTCTGTTCGAGACAGGCCTGGCCGTAGAGCAGGCGTTGCGGGTGCTGAGCCAGGAAGGCCAGGCGCTGCTACCGGAAATCAGCGAAGAGCTACGCCTGGTGCTGCAACGGGTGGACTCGGGCCTGGCGCTCGGCCCGGAACTGGACAAGACCGCCCGCCTGTTGGCCGTGGATGAATTCATCGATACCTGCGTAATCCTTCAGCAGTTGCTGGTACAGGGCAGCGGCGCGATGAAGTCGCTGCTCGCACTCAAGGATCTGCTCGACGACCGGCGCCTGACACGCATGCAGGAGCGGGTTTCGAAGATGTCGGCAAAGATGTCGGCGGTGATGATGGTATTTCTCTTCCCGGCACTGCTCATCGTCCTGGCCGGGCCGGGTTTTTCCGCCTTGACGCGGGCCTTGGGGCCCTAGGGAGTAACGGATGAAAGCGACCCTGTTGTTCACCGGCCTGCTAGTGCTGACGGGATGCGCCGGCCAGCAGCCTGGCGGGCTCGGGCAGTGGTTCGGCACCTCAAGCTGCGCTAAGCCGGACGCCGACCAGCAACTGGCACTGAACCTGGCGGACGAGATGCTCAACGATGGCCGCCCGCACGCCAGCCTGGCGCACCTGGAGCAGTTGCCCAACACCCTTGACCAGGTACGCTTGCGCAAGGCCAGGGTCTCGCGCCTGCTGGGGCGCAGCGAAGCAGAACCGCTGTACCGCAGCTTGCTCCGCGGCTGCCTCGCGGCCGAGGGTGAGCATGGCCTGGGCCAGCTCGCCTCGGCCCGCGGCGATGACGTGCAGGCCTTGCAGAACCTGCAGCGCGCGGCACGGCTGGCACCGACCGATGAGCGCATTCGCAATGACCTGGGTGTAGTGCTGATGAACCTGGGCAGGTATGAACAGGCACGCTTCGAATTCCTGACCGCCATCGAGCTCAAGGAGGGCAACGCGCTGCCCGCCGTCAACCTGGTGACCTTGGCGCTGCTGCAAGACAACTGGCAGCAAGCCACCGACCTGGTCGGCCGCCTGCGGCTCAAGCCGGCGCAGTTCGCCCAGGCCCAGGCCCGCGCCAGCCAGATCAAAGCCACCGGGCGCGGGCCGGTAGCCTCGGCCGGTGGCGAACGTGTGATGGTCAACTGAGCGAAGGAGAAGGTCATGATCAGGTATGTGATGCTGCTGGCCTGCTGCACCGGTTTCTCCACGGCCTGGGCAGAGGATTACCCACGCCAGCAACCGCCTGCGCAAACGGCGACCGAAGCGCTGCTGCGGGTGCAGTCCAGTGGCGAACAGGCGTCCAACCGCCTGCAGGTGCAGACGGCGCGCGAGCGCGACCTGTCCAAGCAGCGCTGGCTGGAAACCTACAAGTACGCCATTCCGGATTTCTATCGCTGGACCAAGGTGACCGAGTCCAACAACTGACCAGGCCAGGGCACGCTCAGTGCAGGCACACGCAGGCCAGCAAAAAGCCCACCAGCACAAAGGGCGCAAATGGCTGCGTTTCAGGCGCCTGCCCTGCCCTGCGCCGCGTCCCGCGTCGCAACAGCGCCCAGATAAGCATGGAGCCCCCGGCACCGATGAACGTACCGAGCACGTAGGCCTGGCTGGTGGCCAACCCCAGCGCGCCGAGCAACTTGACGTCACCGGCACCGAAACGCCCCATCATGTAGCCAGGCAATGTGAGCAGCAACACGCTCGCCAGTGCCCAGCCGGCATCACTGGCCCGGGCGCCGATCCAGCTGTGCCCGGTAGCCACCAGCCATACCAGCGCACAGGCTGCCACCCCCAGGGTCAGAAGGTTGGAAATCTGCCGTTCGCGGACATCTTGCCCGCTGCACACGGCAAGCCACAGCAGCAAGGCGATACTGGATATTGGCAATTGGCCATCCCTGTTCGTCGAAGGCTTCTATGCTGTAACTCAGGACTCCTCGTCAGGGTAGACGCAATCATGCAAGCAGGCCCGCCAGCACGGCAAAAAGGCGCAGCAGCCATCGAGTTCGTCGCCGTCTTCATGATCTTTTTCACCGTGTTCTACGGCCTGGTCAGCTACACCTTGCCAATGCTGATGCTGCAGTCGTTCAACCAGGCCAGCAGCGAGGCCGTACGCCGCTGCGTGGCCCTGGACCCGAGCAGCGAAAGCTATGACGACGATGTGCAGGCGCTTGCCCACGCCGTGATCCGCGAGCAGTTGGCCTGGATGCCCGAGGCACTGGACTTCCAGCCGGCCGATGCACAGGTGAGCGTGGATGATGACAAGCTGCTGAAAGTGACGATCAATTATCCGAAAAGGAAACTGCACAACGTATTGCCGATGCTGGTGATACCGCTGATTGGCGAAGTGCCCCGCTTGCCTGAGAGCTTGCGGGCCGAAGCGAGCCTGCAACTGTGAGCGGCCTGTTCGATCGCTGGCTGGGCAGCCCAGCCGCAGAGCCTGCCGCGCAGATGCCGCAGGCGGTGGGCCTGCAGGTGTGGCTGGACGATCACGGGCACGTGCTGCGCCTGGCCGGGCCCTTGCGCACGCTGCTGGCCGTACCTGCCCACGCCCAGGCGCGAATACACGACTACCTGTATCGGCACAGCTGGCTGGCCCTCGAAGGTGTGCCTGCCGATTGGCAATGGCAAGCGCTGGACCTGGATTTTCACACCGTGCACGGCCACGCCCTGCAGACCCGCGGCTGGCTGCAACACCAGGCGATCGGCTGGATGCTGCAGCTGTTCGATATCAGCGACCTGCTGCGCCAAGGCGCTCAGCAGGAGCAGTGGCTGACCCAGCGCCAGCTGGCCGCAGAGGTCGGCCAGGCCGTGCGTGACTGCAGCGAAGCGTGGCTGACGCAGACGACCGCCGAGCAACTGCTGCGCCTGGCCGAGCACTGGCACGCCGGTTCGGTACGCCTGATGTTGGCGGACCAAGCGCGCTGGCGCGCCTATACCTGCAGCGAAAACGACTGGCCTTGGCCCGATGACCAACGCCTGCAGCCGTGGCTGCAGGCGCTTCCCGCCCACTTTCAGCAGGTCGCGCCGGACTTGCCGCACTGGCGAGCGACGTGCGCTGGGTTACCGCTGTTCCTTGTGCCTTACAGCCACGGCCATGAAGTTCAGGCCTGGTTGCTGTGTGCGGGCGCGCCGTCGGTACCTGCGCCAGAGGCGGCCAAGGCGCTGTTGCAAGCCTTGCTCGAACCGCTGCTGGCGCGCCTGCGGCAACACCAGTTGCAGCAGCGCTCGCGCCATCTGGACGAGTTGCAACAGCAACTGGGCGCAGGCTGGTGGCAATGGCCCGGTCAAGGGCTGCTGCAGTTCGATCCGGCCCTGGCCGCCAGCCTTGACCTGCCTGCTACGGTAAGCCTCGAGCAATGGCTGGCGCGCCTGCATCCGGCTGATCGGGAGGCTGCGCAAATGGCCCTGGAGCAACTGCGCCACGGTGCTGCATTGAGCCTGAACGTGCGCCTGCTCGCAGCCGACAGTGCTGCCGCGCCGCGCTGGCTGCACTGGGTCGGGCAGTTGCACGGCGGGCAGGGGCAAGGCTTTGTGCTCGACATCAGCGCACTGAAAGCCCAGGAACTTCAGGCCAGCGCCGCGCGCGCCCGGCTGGAGAACCTGATCGCCAGCTCGCCTGCGGTGATCTATATCCAGCGCTGTAGCGAGGGCGCGCTGCACAGCGAATTTTTCAGCGCCAGCCTGACGCCGATGCTGGGCTGGCCCAAAGAGAGCGAACTGGCGCGCCAGCCAGGCCAGGCGGTACACCCGCACGACCAGGCACTGTGGCTTGAACGAACACGTACGCTGCTGCGCGATGGCCAGGTACGCAGCCGCTATCGCCTGCGCGATCAACTGGGTGGCTACCACTGGGTGCTGGACGAAGCCCGCCTGTTGCGTGACGACCTGGGCCAGCCGGTCGAGGTGGTCGGCCTGTGGCTCGATGTCAGCGAAGCGACCGAAGCTGCCGAGCGTGTGCGCCAGAGTGAGGAACGCTACCGGGTACTGGTGGAGGATTCTCCCGCGATGATCTGCCGCTACACCCCGGACCTGCAATTGCTGTTCGGCAACCGGCCGCTCGCCGACCAGCTGGAGTGCGCCCCTGAGCAATTGCGCGAGATGAACCTGGGCCAATGGATGTCAGAAGCCCAGCGCCTTGCATTCCTGCAGCGCCTGGCCGCGCTGACCCCCGAGCAGCCGCTGGGCAGCGCGGAGATCTGCCTGCAACTGCCAGGGCACAGGCATGCCTGGTGGGTGTGGGCCGAGCGTGGGTTGTTCGATGAGCAGGGCCGGCTGCTGGAAGTGCAGGCAGTGGGGCGCGACAACACGCAGGTCAGGCATAGCCAGCAACAACTGATGCAGGGCGCGAAGATGGCCACGCTCGGTGAGTTGGCGACAGGGCTGGTGCATGAAATCAACCAGCCGCTGAACGTGATGCGCCTGGCCATCGCCAATACCCTCAAGCGCGTGGAAAGCGGAGCGCTCGACGTCGAATACCTGCAAGGCAAGCTGCAGCGCATCGATGCACAGGTGGGGCGTGTGGCCAGGCTGGTGGAGCATATGCGCACCTATGGGCGGCGCTCTGCGCTTGAGCACCAGGTGTTTGCGGCGTGGACTGCGGTGGATGGCGCAGTAGCGTTGCTGGGTGAAGGGTTGCGCGGCAAAGGTGTCGCCTTGCAGATCGAAGCGCCGGGCTTCTGCCCGGAGGTGCAAGGGCATGAGGACCAGCTCGAGCAGGTGCTGATCAACCTGATGGTCAACGCCCGGGATGCGTTGCTCGAGCGTCAGGTGGTCAGCCCCCGAATCGGCATCTGCCAGCGTATCGAGCAAGGGCAACTGTGCCTGCAGGTGGACGACAACGCCGGGGGTATCGACCCGCGTCTGATCGCGCGCATCTTCGAGCCGTTCTTCACCACCAAGCCTGCTGGCGTGGGTACCGGGCTGGGGTTGTCGGTGAGCTTCGGCATCGTCGAGGCCATGGGTGGCAGGCTCGAAGCGCTCAATGGGGCTGACGGCGCCTGCTTCCGGGTATTGCTGCCCATCTACAACATCAACTGAGCTCGGCCGGTGGCGCAACTGAGGTTGGCACCGACGTCGGTATTGACCAGGTCGATTCCCAGCACCTTCAACAGCACATTGACCAAGGGGTCGAGCAGCGGGCTGAGCAGCCCGCTTATCAACGGTTCGATGATGCCTTTGACCACACCGAGCACGTTACCGGCAATCACCAACACCTCGCCAAGGCCACTGTTGGCACTGGGTTTGAAGGCCTGGAGCTGGACGCCCAGCAAGGTATCGCTGAGGCTGCCGACCACATTGTCATTGGCGGGGCGCATGTTCATGTAGGCCGCGGGCTGGCCGATGTTGGGCGGTTCGCTGCCCGGCCCCTGGAACACCAACGGGCGCTCTACCGGGCCACTGCCCAGCAGTTTGCTGTCGACCCGCAGGCCAAGACCACCACCGGCGTAAGGTATTCGGCTTTGGCAGGTGCCGAGTATCAGCAACTTGGTGCAGCGCTTGGTGCCGATATCGACCAATGGCAGGGCCTTGACTACGGTCGTGCCGCTGGTGAAGAACGCATCAGCGGATTCGAAGCGGCCCACCGCCAGCTTGGCGGCAGCGCTCTGAGCCTGAACGGTCAAACGCTTGGGCGAGCACCTGAACGTGTCAGGGGACTGCGGGTCGAGGCGCGCCGTGGCTTCGGCGACCTCAAGGCCAATGTCCAGCTCAAGCCTGTCTGGCACGAGCACGATGTCGGTGACAGTGCACGGCACACCCAGCAGACACAGCACCGACTCCAGTGTCGACGCCAGGTTCAGGCTGAGCAGGTTATTGAGCACGTTGGTCAGCGGCGAGACAAGGTCGAGCACCGCATTGGCCAAGCCGAAAACCCCGCTGAGCAGCGGCAGGTCGAGGGAAATCATCGCCCGTACCTGAGCGGTGTGAACCCTCAGTTCATCCGTACGCGGGTCGCCGACCGCCGAGACCTGTTGCGGCTCGATCACCTTCAGCCGCACCCGACCGTTGACCAGGCCGAGCACGCTGAGCGGCAAGTCGGCAGTGGCTGCGCTTTCGCTCGCCGCCAGCTGGATCACCCCCTGCACCAGCTGCAGCAGCTGGATGCTGGCGTCCAGTCCTGCTTGGGCAGTACCGTTCTGAATATCGAGAATCTCGCCCAGTTGCAGCAAGGTGCTGTTGCCGGCACCCAGGGCGACCTTGCCCAGGTTGGTGACGACATCGGCGGCGGCGCCGCTTTGCTCAAGCACCTTGACCGCCGCTTCCAGCAATTGTGTGGCGGTGGCGTCGGCATTGACTAGCTGCTGGTAGTCGCCGACGGTCAATTGCAGGTCGACAGCCAACTGGTCGAGGTAATCGAGCAGGTTGAGGTCGGTTGCGGCGATGCCGTTCCAGCCCGCCAGGCCAAGCTGCACGTTGCCACCCAAGGCGCCGAGCAAGCCATCGAGCAACACCGACTGTTGCGAGTTCACCGTAGCCAACGTAGTGCGAATGCTCAGCATGGCCTGTGGCGGCGAGGGTTTCGATGCCACAGCATGGGCCTGCAAGGTCGTGGTCAGCGGCACCTCCCCCCCTTGGGTCAGCAGGTAGATGCCGGCGGCGAAACTGGTGGTGACGGTGTTGCTGACATCGACCCTTATCGCTTCGTTACGGGTGTTGTCATGGGTGAAGGTGCGCAGGCTGTTGGCACCGGTCTGCAGGTAACCGCAGCTGGCCACCACCGGGCTGCCGGGCGTGTGGCCGTTGCGGGCCGCGGCGATGCTGGCAATGGCCGTGGCCTGTGGGCCATTGCCGGTGCACACGGCAGACTGGCCAGCAGCCTCCAGCGCGGCCATGTCGGCGATACGTTGCAACTTGCGCTGTTCAAGGTAAAGACGGCCGCTGTCCACCGCTACCAGCATGAACAACAAGGCCAGCGCCAGTGTGGTAACCGCCATCAGGCCGATCGCGCCACGCTGCCGGGCAGCGGAAGAGGGAACCACGGGCACTCCTTTGCAGGCCAGAGGCCAGCCATCGCGGCTTTGGTCAAAAGAGTGTAGCCACACTAGTGGCTAATTGCCTTGCCCTGTTGATGCCAGGCTACCGATCAAATGCCCTGAACCAACCCGGCACCTACCCGGTCAATTCCTGCAATCACCTATTGCAGGCCCAGACCATGAACAATCCATTCGAGCAGATCAGCGCCGCCTTCGCCCCCGAGTACCGCGTCAACCTGAGCATCGAGCGCCTGGACGGCAGCATCATGCTGACCTTGTCCGATGATGCCGGCGTGGTCGCCAAGCGCCTGATCACCCAGGCCCAGCGCAACGACCCGGTGCGCCTGCAGCGGGTCATCGACAGCATACGCCTGGGCCTGGCCATCGAACTGGGGCAGAACCCTTTGCAGGTGCTGGCCGCCCTCACCCGCGACCCGCGCCAGCAGCCAAGTCACGCCATCGCCAACTGACGGCTACTTGCCGTCCTCCACTGCCTTGCCATTGGCGTCCAGCACCTTGGTCGAGGGGTAACGGTAAGAGGCGTAGCGCACCACCAGGATCGAAAACGCCAGCAGCAGGATGCCCCCGCACAGGTACAGCAGCCCCTCATCCGGCGCCTTGTGGTGCGACACATCACCGATCAGCAGGCGCGTCAGCGCGGTGATCGCCACATACAGCAGGAAGCGGATAGGCATGTGGTTGGTCTTGAAATAGATCCCGACCATCGCCCCGAGCTCCAGGTAGATGAACAGCAACAGAATGTCATCGACGCTGATGCCACCCTTGCCGAGCATGTCCAGGAACGTCATCACCGCCGCGTAGGCGGTAATGGCGCCGATGCCGAACAGGGCAAGGTAGTGGAACCCTTCTACACACAGATTGCCCAGCGAGTCGGCCGAGCCGTGCAGGCCCTTGCGCAGCTTTTCTGCCCATTTGATGTTCACGATGTGCGATTCCCCGATACGACATGAAGGATGGTGCGTCACGCATGTGACGCTTGTGCCATGCAGTTAAAGGGCCAGGCCCCTGCTTTGGAAGGCGGCCAATTGCCGCAAGGCACCTGTGGGCTACGCTTTTTTGCGGCAAGGGTTGCACCTGAGGTACGATTGCCATTACTGTATGCGCATACAGTAATCGATCAACCAACCGCAAAAAGGCACAGAGGTGATGAATGGCCGTCGAAGTGGTGTACCGCAGCAGCCGCGACCCGGAGCGCTTGTTCATGGATAAGGCCGAAGCAGATCGTCACGACAAGATGCTCGAACTGGCCGAGCGCCTGGCCGAGGTGCTGCAGAAGGCGGTGCCTTCGCTGACCGAGCAACAGGTCGAGGAAGCCGGCATTTACATGGCGAAGAACCGCGACGTGTTCGCGCGGGCATTCAAGAGCCAGCCGGACGCCTTGAGTGAGTTGTTGGACACTGACGCTGCCCAATGATCTACGGCGGCAGGGCCGCCGTGCAGTGTCAGCCGTATAGCAACCGCTCGGCCAGCATCTGCGCCACGCGCGCTGGGGAGCGCTTCTCGGCCTGGGCGTGGGCAAACACCTCGGTCAGGCGCGTCGGGATGCGCGCCAGGTGCGCGGTGATGGTCGCCAATTCTTCGCCGCGGTGCTTCATTGCCACGTAGATCAAACCACCGGCATTGATCACGTAGTCCGGGGCATAAAGAATCCCGCGGGACTCCAACTGGTCAGCCACCTGCAAGGTGGTCAGCTGATTGTTCGCCGCCCCGGCCACCGCAGCACAGCGCAGTTGCATCACCGTCTGGCCATTGAGTACCGGGCCCACGCCACACGGCGCAAAAATGTCGCAGGGCGTACTGATCAAGGCGTCGTTGGTCACCGGATGGGCGTTGAACTGCTCCACGGCCAGCCGCACCCGACCGGGGTCCAGGTCACTCACCAGCAACTCGGCACCTGCTGCGTACAATTGCTCGGCCAGTGCATAACCCACGTTGCCCAGGCCTTGCACCGCAATGCGCAAGCCTTTGAGGTCACTGCTGCCCAGGCGGGCCAGGCAGGTCGCACGGATGCCGGCAAACACGCCCATCGCCGCATGCGGCGAGGGGTCACCCGAGGCCGTTGTGCTGGTCACATGGGGCGTGCTCTGGGCGATGCAATCCATGTCCAGCGTGGAGGTGCCGCTGTCCACAGCGACGATGAAACGCCCCTGCAGGGTATCGATGCAGTGCCCCAGCGCCTCGAACAGTGCCGCGCGGTTTTCCACGTGCGGGTTGCGCATGACCACCGCCTTGCCACCCCCCAATGCCAGCCCGGCCAGCGCCGCCTTGTAGCTCATGCCTTGCGCCAGCCGAATGGCATCGGCCATGGCACTCTCGTCGTCTGCATAGGGCAGGTAACGGCAACCACCCAGTGCCGGGCCGCGAATCTCGTTATGAATGGCCAGAACCGCCTTCAGGCCGGTTTGGGGGTCATTGAACAGGTGCAGTGACTGGGTGCGGGTGCTTTGCATCAGCGCGAACATCGGCGGGCTCCCCTGCGAGGTGCTCCTAGCAGTATAGGCATCCGCATGCAGGCCAAGCTGCTACCGGACCACTGGACGAATCACCCCGCCAGCGCTATTACTCAAGGGTATGTGGAGATGCCCCGATGAACCCACGCCAAGCCTGCCTGGCCTGCCTGGAACGCGAACCGGTCGCCTTGCTGGAGGCTGCCTTGTGGATGGCCGCCGAGCACGATCACCAGGTCGAGCCTGCCACCAGCCTTGCCAGCCTGCACCACCTGCAAGCCGAAATCAGTGCCAGCCTGCCGATGCTGCCGGTGTGCGAGCTGGCCCAGCCACTGCTGCGCCAACTCAATGCGCTGGGCTTCCAGCAGGATGAATACCACCCTCTGCGCCCGCAGGCAGCACTGATGGACAAGGTTTTGCAACGCCGCCGGGGCCAACCGCTGGCGCTGGCCATCATCACCCTGGAACTGGCCCGGCGCCTGTGCATAGCGCTGGAGGGTGTGGCATTCCCAGGGCACTTTCTGCTGCGCGTACCCGGTGCCGATCACCTGCTCGACCCTTGCGGTGGCCGGCGCCTGTACCCCAATGATTGCCGCGAGTTGCTGGCCCGCCAGTTTGGCCCGCACGTGCCACTGACAGCCGAGCACCTGCGAACGGCTACCCCGGCCCAGATGCTGCAGCGCCTTTCGCGTAATTTGCGCCAGTTGCATATCAGCAATGACAACCACCTGGCCGCGCTGATCGACGCCGAACGGGTCATGCAATTGGGCCCGGTGCAAGTGAGCGACTACATGACCCGCGCCTCGCTCTACCAGCACCTCGATTGCCCCCAGGCCGAACGCTTCGACCTGGAGCATGCCTTGCTGCTCACCGAGGATCCGGTGCAGCGCCTGAAACTGACCGAACGTATCGGCCAGTTACCGCTGGCCAAGCGTTCGATTCATTGAGCCGGTGTATCCGGCTGGCAGGACGGGTGCGCCATGGCGAATGCAGCATGCCTGGCGGCCAATGCCATGACCCGGCGGATGCGCGGATAGCTGCCAAGGTCGACATTGAATCGCTCGGCCGCATACAGTTGCGGCAGCAGATAGACATCCGCCAGCCCCGGCGCCTCACCAAAGCAGTAGCCATCGTCGCCGATCAGTTGCTCTACAGCCGCCAGGCCTTGGCCAATCCAGTGGGCGATCCACTGGTTGACCTGGGCCTCGTCATGGCCCAACTGGCGTAACTGGTTGAGCACACTGACGTTGTGCAACGGGTGGATGTCGCAACCGATGATGGCCGCCACACCGCGCACCTTGGCCCTCGCTGCAGCGCCACTGGGCAACAGCGCAGGCTGTGGATAAACCTCTTCCAGGTACTCGATGATCGCCGGCGACTGCACCAGCAGCTGGGCATCGTCGGTACGCAGCGCCGGTACCCGGCCCTGCGGGTTCACCGCTGCATACTCGGTGCCGCGCTGCTCGCCCTTGAGCAGGTTGACCGGCAGGGCCTGGTAATCCAGGCCCTTGAGCGCCAACGCGATACGCACCCGGTAGGAAGAGGTGGAACGGTAGTAGGTGTACAGCTCCATTACCCTGCTCCCTCAGTTGGCGGCAATGACCTTGCCGCGGCACTCACCAAAGCCGATGCTGGCCACGCCATCCCGCTTGCAACGGGCACGCAGGATGATTTCATCGCCGTCCTCGAGGAACTTGCGCTGCTCGCCACTGGCCAGCTCCACCGGCTGCTTGCCACCCAAGGTGGTCTCCAGCAGGCTGCCGTAAGCATCGGGCGAAGCACCGGACAGCGTGCCCGAACCGAACAGGTCGCCTGGCTGCAACTGGCAGCCGTTGACACTGTGATGGGCGATCAGCTGTGCCACGGTCCAGTACATGTTCAGGGTGTTGCTCAGCGCCAGGCGGTGGGCCGGCAAGCCCTGTTCACGCATGCGCTCAGTCAGCAGCAGCACTTCCAGTTCGATGTCGAAGGCACCGTGGGCCTGGTCACGCGGGTCGAGCAGGTAGGGCAACGGTTGCGGATCACCTTGCGGGCGTGCCGGCTGGGCGCAACGGAAAGGCTCCAGGGCCTCGGCGGTGACCACCCAGGGCGACAGCGTGGTGATGAAGCTCTTGGACAGGAACGGCCCCAGCGGCTGGTATTCCCAGGCCTGGATATCACGCGCCGACCAATCGTTGAGCAGGCACAGGCCAGCCAGGTGCTGATCGGCTTGCGCGATCGGAATCGCCTGCCCCATCTCGTTCCCCTGGGCAATCCAGATACCCAGCTCAAGTTCGTAATCCAGGCGCGCGCACGGGCCGAAGGTCGGTTCGGTGTGCCCGGCGGGCAGCGTCTGGCCCTTGGGGCGGCGTACATCGGTGCCGGACGGGCGCAGGGTCGAGGCGCGGCCGTGGTAGCCGATCGGCACGTACTTGTAGTTGGGCAGCAGTGGGTTATCGGGGCGGAACAGCTTGCCGACGTTGGTGGCGTGCTGAATGCCGACATAGAAATCGGTGTAGTCGCCGACCTTGGCTGGCAGGTGCAATTGGCAATCGCTGGCAGGATGCAGCGCCCCTTTGAGCACCGCCTGGTGCTCGCTGTGTTCGCCCAACAACGCCAACAATCGCTCGCGCAGCGCCACGCGGGCCTCACGGCCGAGGGCGAAAAAGGCGTTCAGCGCACCACCACGGGTAGCCTCCACCGCAGCCTTGGCCTGGCCCTCGAACAGCCCGGCAGCCAGTACGGCCTCCAGGTCGAGAACCGCATCACCGATGGCAACGCCGCAGCGCGGCGTTTCACCTGGGCGGCTGAAGATGCCCAGCGGCAGGTTCTGCAGCGGGAAGTCGCTGTGCCCGTTGGCGTGCTCTACCCAACTACGGGCAATGGCGGACTGGTTCATGGGTTATCTCCGGTTCGGGTTGAAGGTGCTCGGCAAGGTGGCCCAGCAACTATCGTAGTCGGCCTGCAACTGCGGGCATTCGAGGGCCTGCAGGCTCGGGCGCAGCACCTGGCTGGTCTCGAACATGAAGGCCATGGTGTTGTCGATCTTGTGCGGCGCGAGGTCAGCGGCGATGGCTTTCTCGCAGGTCTCGGCATCGGGCCCGTGGGCGCTCATCACCCCGTGCAGCGACGCGCCGCCGGGCAGGAAACCTTCGGCCTTGGCATCGTAGGCACCGCTGATCAGCCCCATGAACTCGTTCATCAGGTTGCGGTGGAACCACGGTGGACGGAAGGTATTCTCGGCCACCATCCAGCGCGGTGGGAAAATCACGAAGTCCATGTTGGCCAGACCGTGCACGCTGGTCGGTGAGGTCAATACGGTGAAGATCGAAGGGTCGGGGTGATCGAAGCTGACCGTGCCGAGGGTGTTGAAACGGCGCAGGTCGTACTTGTAGGGCACGTTGCTGCCGTGCCAGGCCACCACGTCCAGTGGCGAATGCTGCAGCTCGCAGGCCCAGTGTTCGCCCAGGAACTTCTGCACCAGTTGCACCGGGCCTTGAGCCGCCTCGTAGTGCGCGACCGGGGCCAGGAAGTCTCGAGGGTTGGCCAGGCCATTGCTGCCGATCGGGCCCAGGTCCGGCAGGCGCAATGGCGCGCCGTGGTTCTCGGCAATGTAGCCACGGGCCTGGCCATCAGGCAGTTCGACGCGAAACTTCATGCCGCGCGGTATCACCGCGATCTCCTGCGGCTCGACCTCCAGCAGCCCCAGCTCAGTGACGATGCGCAGGCGGCCCTGCTCCGGCACGATCAGCAGTTCACCGTCAGCATTGAAGAACACCCGCTCCATCGAGCGGTTGGCGCAGTAGATGTAGACACTCACCCCCGCCGGTTTGTCCGCAGCCGAATTGGCTACCATCGGCAGCCAGCCTTCGATGAAGTCGGTTGCTTCAGCCGGGAACGGTTGAGGGTTCCAACGCAGGCGATTGGGGGTGACGGCGCCCAACGGCCCGTTCAGTGGCTGACGCGCCAGCCGTTCGAAGCGCGGGTGCAGGGCGGAGGGGCGGATGCGATACAACCAGGTCCGGCGCAGTTCGCTGCGCGCCATGGTGAACGCCGTACCCGACAGCAGCTCGGCATACAGGCCATAGGGGGCCTTCTGCGGAGAATTCTGCCCGATGGGTAGGGCCCCAGGCAGTGCTTCACTGGCGAATTCATTGCCGAAGCCGCTCAGGTACTGAAGGTCGGGCGACGTGTCGCGGTTCATCGATGCCTCCGGATTTTATATTTATCGTAATCAGATTACGAATAACGTAATTTGCTCCGTGTCATGCGTCAAGCTATAAAGGCGCGACTCGACGAATCCGGAAACCCGTAACCCATGGCCAAAGCCAGCCCCCCCACCGACAACGGCAAGCAGAAGGTCCGCTCGGCGGAAGTCGGCACCGACATCCTCAAAGCCCTCGCCGAGCTCTCCCCGTCTACCTCCCTGTCGCGGTTGGCCGAGCACGTGCAGATGCCCGCGAGCAAAGTGCACCGTTACCTGCAAGCGCTCATTGCCAGTGGCTTTGCCGAACAGGATGCGGCCACCAACCACTACGGGCTGGGCCGCGAAGCATTGCGCGTGGGGTTGGCAGCGTTGGGTAGCATCGATGTGCTGAAGCTGGCGGCGCTGCCCTTGTCGCAGTTGCGCGACGAGCTCAACGAAAGCTGCTTCATCGCCGTGTGGGGCAATCAGGGAGCCACGGTGGTCAGCATCGAGCCTGCTGTACGGGCGGTCACGGTGGTGACCCAGATCGGTTCGGTGCTGCCGCTGCTCAGCTCGTCCACCGGCCTGGTGTTTGCGGCCTATCTGCCTGAGCGCGAAACCCTGGAGCTGCGCGACAAGGAACTTGCCGTGCTGCAGCAGAGCGCGGGCGATTACGAGCGGCTGCTGGCAGGCATTCGCGAACGGGGCCTGCACCATGTGCACGGTTTGCTGATGCCGGGCGTGGATGCGCTCTCGGCGCCCGTTTTCAATGCCATGGGGCAGATCGCTGCGGTGATGACCGTAGTCGGGCCGACCTCGATCTTTCACGCCGATGAACATGGGCCGGCGGCGCAGCGCCTGCTGGCAGCGGCGGGCAATACCAGCTGGCGCATGGGTTACTCGCCGAAGGCCTGAGCGGGGCGATGGCACTGTTGCCTGGAACGTAAAGGTGAATGTCGCAAGGGGCTATTTTTCCTGCCTGATCAAGCGCTTATTCTGGGATCACTGGCCGGCATGAAAGGCCCTCCCCCCGCCTTTCAGGCCTGCTAGGTTCACCGACGTTGATTTTGAAGCTCCTTGATCTGACGTCTCGATTGGCCGCTGCGCTTGCAGCGGCCTTTTTTTATTTATAGGGCGTTTGGGGCGTGGCGGACGCACGCTACAGCGGATAGCGCTGCAGGTTCGCCATCATCTGCTGCAACGCCTGCAGGCTGTCCTGCGGGTGTACCGCGTCAGCGAAATCACCCATCTGGTTCCAGCTGTCGGCCACCTGCTCAGGGCTGAACCCTTCCCTCGGGTCGAAGCCGACACCCAGGCTACGCTCCCAGCGCACCTTGCCTATCCAGCCTCCGCCCACCTCGAACAGCTCACCGCTGCTCTGGCACTGCTCGCTGCCCAGGTAAACCACCAAGGGGCTGACCAGTTCAGGCTTGAGGCGCTCGAACACCTGGGCCGGGATCAGCCCTTCGGTCATGCGCGTGCCACCGGTGGGCGCGATGGCATTGACCAGCACGCCGTGCTTGCGCCCCTCGATGGCCAGGGTGCGGGTCAAGCCATACAACCCAAGCTTGGCCATGCCGTAATTGGCCTGGCCGAAGTTGCCATAAATACCAGAGGTCGAAGCGGTGAAGATCACCCGCCCCCAGTTCTGCTCGCGTAAATGGGGCCAGGCAGCCCGGGTAACCTTATAGGCGCCCTCGACATGGACCCGGTAGACCTGATCCCAGTCACTGTCGTCCATCTTGTGGAAGGTCTTGTCGCGCAGGATGCCGGCATTGTTGACCAGCACATCGACCCGACCAAAGCTGTCCAGCGCCTGTTCGACGATGCGTGCGCCGTCACTCACGGAGTCGTGGTTGGCCACGGCCATGCCTCCCGCGGCGCGGATCTGCTCGACAACCCGGTCAGCCGCCGAAGCACTGGAACCTTCCCCATGGGTAGAGCCACCAAGATCGTTGACCACCACCTTGGCGCCACGCGCGGCGAACAGCAGGGCATGGGCGCGGCCCAAGCCACCACCGGCTCCGGTGACGATCACCACACGGTCTTGCAGACGTACCGGCTCGCTCATGCTCCTGGCTCCAGATAGGTTGAAGGCCTCGAGTGTCCACCAGCTTCTGCCGGCGGACAATCAAGCTCACTCAGGCTGAATGCCAGGCGATAACGCGCAACGATGTCAGTCGCTCAGGACCAGGCCACTTTTTGCGGGACGTAGCGCAGCGGCTGTTCGCGAAAGGCCAGATAATGGCGCAGTACCTGCACAGGGGCTTCGGTGTGCGGGTAATGGCCTATGCCTTGCAATTGCACGATGTCCGGGTTGGGCACCAGTTGCCCGTAACGCTCGACCATCTGCGCACCGCTCAGCGGATCGACCACACCGTTGATCAAGCGCAGCGGCACGCCGTCACGCTGCAGCGCCCCCACCCAGCGCTCGCGATGCAGCCTGCGCTCGGTCACGAAACCTACCAGCTTGTGCAGGATGCGAGTGCCGCTGTTGGCCGCGATCAGGCTCCAGAAATCATCCAGTGCGCTTTCGCTGGGGTGAGTGCACGGCCCGTAGACCTGGCTGACGTTGCGCACCAGGTCGTCGCGCCCGAACGAGCGCGCCACCAGCCAACCCAGGCGGCTGAGCAGCAGTTTCTGTATCAACAGTACCCGGCAGCTTTCAGGAAACAGACCGCTGTTGAGAAACACGCAACTGGCGATGTCCGCACCCTGCTGTTCATGGTGCCGCGCCAGCAACTCCTGGGCCACACTGCCGCCGTAATCGTGTGCCAGCAGGTGCACGGGCTGGTCGACCTTGAGGTGGGCAAGCAACGCCTGCTGCAGGTCGGCTTGCTCGATCAGGCTGTAGCCATGGTTGAGCGGCTTGGCCGAATCGCCAAAGCCGAGCATGTCGCAGGCGATGACGCGAAAGCGCTGGGCCAGCGGCGCCCAGAGGTAATGCCAATCCCAACTTGCGGTCGGGAATCCATGCAACAGCAGCAGAGGCTCTCCTTGCCCTGCGGTCCAGTAGCTTATGCTCTGGCCCCGGAATGAAAATGTCTGACTCCGGGTACGCCAGACGCACAATGGTATCTCGGCCAAAGGCATCAGATTCGTCCCGGTATGCAACGGTTGTGGTGGTTATAGGGCAAGGCTGCGTTCATTGCATGTCACCTCGGCACATACATGTGCTCTCTATGTCGAGGCTGAGTCTAGTCAGCCACCCACTCGGTGAAACTTGCGTTGACAGCCAGCTTGATGACCGAGCGAGTCAGTGGCACGAACGGTCATGGCCCATGGGGGTCGCCACTACAGCCTCAAGCCTCCAGGGCCTGAGCAAATGCCGCCAACCACGGTTCGGCGTCAGTCTCCGGGGTTACTGTCTCGCTGGCATCGAGCGTGAGCATCGGCTGCACTTCACGCACACCCAGTTCGGCGAACAACTCTCGCATCTGCTCACCACCGCCGCAGTAAGTATCGCCATAACTGGAATCGCCCAGCGCGATGACCGCCCCCGGCAGGCCACGCCAGGCAGCGGGCAGGGTGTCGCGGATGCTGCTGTACAGCGGCATGAGGTTGTCCGGCAGCTCACCCATGCCGGTGGTGGAGGTCACTGCCAGCAAGGCTTCTGGGGCAAAGCCTTCGAGATCCTGCTGGGTGGCGCGGGCTGCGTGCCAGGCGTCATGGCCTGCAGCTTTGAGCAGCGACTCGGCGTGACGGGCAACTTCTTCGGCAGTACCGTACACGGAGCCGGAAATAATGGCGATTTTCATCGGGAGATGGATTCCGAAACTGAGTGAAAACGTAGGATACTAGCATCCGACGGTGGCAAAAGGCCGCCTACCCCTACGCCCTCTTGCCTACTGGCCCGGACATGATCAACGCACAACTGCTGCAATCGATGGTCGATGCGTCCAACGACGGCATCGTGGTAGCCGAACAGGAAGGCGATGACACCATTCTGATCTACGTCAACCCGGCGTTCGAGCGCCTGACCGGCTACAGCCGCGACGAGATTCTTTACCAGGATTGCCGTTTTCTGCAGGCCGATGACCGCGACCAGCTTGCCCGTGCACGCATTCGCAAGGCGCTGGCCGACGGCCGCCCCTGCCGCGAGGTACTGCGCAACTACCGCAAGGACGGCAGCGCCTTCTGGAACGAGTTGTCGATCACGCCGGTGACATGCGATGCCGATAACCGCACGTATTTCATCGGCATCCAGAAAGATGTCAGCCGCCAGGTCGAACTGGAGCGTGAACTGGCGCAGATGCACGTTCGTCGGGATTTCGACGAGCGCCCGGAACCAAGCGCCTAAGGCAGGGTCAATCCCGTTGAAGAAGTCGCCAACTCCGAGCTCGATCATGCACGCCAATGCGCTTTTGACCCAGGACGAACTGGATTTCATCCAGGACATGCAGCATTCCCCGCAATTGAACCAGACCGACCCGATGTCGAGCCTGCTGGTCAATGGCGACCGGCGCATTCAATCGTTGCTGGCTCGCCTGGTAGCCAACGAGCAAGTGACCCTGCAGGCCCAGTTCAACAACCAGCAGATCAATTTCCCCCTGCAACTGGTGGAGGACGAGTTCCACGCCGTGCATCTGCAGATCGGTTCGCCGGAAATCTACGAAGACGGCCCGATGCTGCGCCCTTGGCGCCTGTCGATGGACCAGCCCACTGCGCTGCTGGATGGGCAGGGCAAGGTCAGCGGGCTGTTCGTGCGCGAGATATCGTTCAAAGGGGCGCTGCTGGAAATTCGCGGCCTGCCTGAAGCGCCTTCACGCTTCGACCTGCGCTTCGCGCCAGCGGGCATCCCGGCTATCACACTGCACGGCAGGCTACGCCGGCGTATCGGCTCGGATCTCGCTGCCTACGACCTCAGCCGCAGCCTGGCGCAAGAAACCGAGCGCTTGCGTGAATACATTCTGCAGGCCCATCGTCAGGCCCACCCGGAGCTGCACGCTCAGCTGTCGAGCTGACCGGCCAGGTATTGCCGCAGGCGCCGCCGCATCACGCTCACCTCTGCTCCCAAGCACGCCACCGGGCTGCCCGCCAGGCTTTCCTGGGCCAATTCGGCAGCTTCCCCCGCCAGTAACAATGGACACTCGAGCCCAACAGCCATCCGGCTCAAGCGCTTGCTGAGCTCTGCGGTGGGCGCCTGGTTGGAGAACAGCACCAAAGCGTCAGGCCTGAGCTTTGCAGAGACGACCGCCAACTCATCCAGCGGCTGCCCAGGCGCCAACAGCGTCACGCCGATATCATCGCTGCACAACAGCAGGCCGGTGACCAGCAGCTCCAGCTCCAGGCACTGCGCCGATAGCGGCGCCAGAAGCACGCAGCGGCTGTGCTGCCGACGCGTGAGTTGCAGGCGCGAGAACACTCGGGCACGCAAAAACTGATCGAGGAACAGCCACTCGCTGGCCTGGCCGAACGCACCTTGCCCCGCCGCCAGGTCGTGCCAGACGGGCATGAATACATCAGCGAAAACCTGGTCCTGGCTGATGCAGGCAAACACCTGGTCGAACAACCGATCAAGGCTTGCGGCATCGAAGCGTTGCACTGCCTCGCGCACTTGCGCCTGCCAGCGCAGGGCAGAATCGGCGGCAAACGCGTCACCCGCGCTCGCCTGATCACGCGCCAGAATACTGCCTACCTTGCTGACCGCCACGCCGCGCTCGAGCCACCCGAGGATGCGCCGGATATCGTCGATGTCCGCCAGCGAATACAGGCGGTGGCCGCTGTCGGTGCGGGTTGGCTGGATCAGCCCATAGCGCCGCTCCCAGGCACGCAGGGTCACGACATTGACCCCGGTGAGCCGGGAAACCTCACGTATGGGGAACAGGTCCTGATGCTGCAGGCCTGCTTCGACTTCCGCTGTAAGTCCCTGATTGTCGATCTGCACTGAATGACCTGTGCGCAATAAATTGGAGGTGCAGTCTACTACGGGAGGAAAGGTCGCAGGTTACCCAGCCACAGCGGCAGGCAGTTGCCAATGACGTTCAATCAGCCATAATCCGCGCCCGATTCTTGCATAGACGCTTGTGTCGCCCACCACCCCGGGCCACACAGCCAAGGGGCCGGCTACCCGCCAGCCCCGTCGCCAGGAGATACACGATGTCTACCCCACCCGTCACCCTGATGGTGTCGCGCCGCGCCGCCCACGGCCGCTACCAGGACCTGCTGGCCTGGCTGCACGAAGGCGAGCAGCTGGCCACCGACTTCCCCGGCTACCTCGGCTCGGGCATCCTCGCGCCGCCCCACGACAGCGATGAATTCCAGATCATTTTCCGCTTCAGCGACGAGCCCACCCTGCACGCCTGGGAGCATTCGGCGTCACGCCGCGCCTGGCTGCAGCGCGGCAACGGCCTGTTCGAGCGCCCCAAAGAGAGGCGCGTCAGCGGCATCGATGACTGGTTTGGCAGCAATACAGTGCAAAAACCACCCCGTTGGAAACAGGCGGTAGCGATCTGGTTGGCATTCTTTCCCGTGTCGCTGTTGTTCAACGTGCTGTTCGGCCACTGGCTGAACGCACTGGAACTGCTGCCGCGTGTGATGCTCAGCACCGTGGCACTGACGCCACTGATGGTGTACCTGTTCATCCCGCTCTCCACCCGCCTGCTGGCCAGCTGGCTGCATGCTTCGCCTGCCTCAGGCGCCGCTCTGCGCAGCCGCTGAGGCGAGGCCGCACACGAGGGAAACAGTTCGGGTATGCTGGGCGGCAACGACAGGAAAGACAAGTTGACCGCCCGCACATGAACAGCCCAATTCTCGTTACCGGAGCCAGCCAGCGCGTCGGGCTGGCCTTGGCCCTCGAGCTGGCAGAGGCCGGCCATACCGTGGTCAGTGCCAGCCGCAGCGTGCAGCCCCAGCCTGCGCACCCGAACATCGTGCAGTTCCAGGCCGACCTTTGCCTGGCGGCCGAACGCCAGGCGCTGATCGACTACCTGCAGCAGCACTACGATGGCCTGCGCGCGATCATCCACAATGCCTCCTTGTGGCTCGACGATGGCCTGGACAACCTGCAGACCATGTTCCGCCTCCACGTCGAGGCGCCCTACCACCTGAACCTGGCGCTGGGTGATTTGCTGAACAAGGTCGACAAGGCCGATATCATCCACATCTGCGACGAAACGTCCTCGCGTGGCAGCAAGAGCCATATCGGCTATGCCGCCACCAAGGCAGCGCTGCAGAACATGGTGCTGTCGTTTGCCGAAAAATATGCGCCCACGGTGCACGTCAACGGTATCCTGCCCGGGCTGCTGATCCTCAAGGAAGGGGGCGACGAAGCCTATCGCCAGCAGACCCTGAAAAAGGCCCTGCTGGAATTCGAACCCGGCCCAGGCCCGCTGATCGAGACGGTCAAATACCTGCTCGACAGCCAATACAGCACCGGCAGCCAGGTGGTCATCAACGGTGGCCGCCACCTGAAGAATCGCATGATTTGAGAGAACCCCATGACAGCGCAAGAACAACTCGAACTCGAGGCCGCCGCCTTCCGGCGCCTGGTCGCACACCTGCAGAACCGCACCGACGTGCAGAACATCGACCTGATGAACCTTTCCGGTTTCTGCCGCAACTGCCTGTCCAAGTGGTACAAGGCCGCGGCCGACGAACGCCAGGTCGACATCAGCCTGGATGACGCCCGTGAAGCGGTGTATGGCATGCCCTACGCCGAATGGAAAAGCCAGTACCAGAAAGAAGCCAGCGCCGACCAGCAAGCGGCGTTTGAAAAAGGAAAACCTCGTGACTGATCTGAACACCCTGCGCGCCAGCCTGGCCAGCGGCGAACACGCCTTTGCCGACACCCTGGCGTTCATCGCCGCCAACTACAGCTACCAACCACAGGCCTTCACCAACGGTGGCGTGGAAAACGCCGCCGGGCAGAACGAAGGCTCGTGCAAGACGCTGGGCCTGGCCCTGCTGGAGGGGCTGAGCGACCAGGAGGCGTTGCTGGCCTTCGGCGAACACTACCGCGACGTGGTGGCCACGCCCCAAGGCACCGACCATGGCAACATCCGTGCGCTGATCTCGCATGGCCTGGCGGGGGTGAAATTCACCGCGCAGCCGCTTTCGCGCAACGCCTGATACTGCCGGGCCGGGCAGGCCGCATCAGCTGATCACCTGCCCCGGCCCACCGGCCGGCAACCCGCCGCGCTGCACCCACGCCAGCGCAATCGGCCACAGGCTCTCGCGGAACCGGTCATGGAAGAACGCGAAGTGACCAATCTCCTCGACCGCGATATCCGCAGGGGCGATCCGCAGATGCCGACGCTCTGCGCCCTGCAGATAACCTAGCAATCGCTGCGTAGCGGCCACCGTGCCGAACGGGTCATCGGTCAGGCTGATCGCCAAGGTTGCAGCCCGCACCTGAGCAAACGGCACATGCTGCAACTGGCGCCCGCTGGGCCTTTGCTCGTAACGTGCAGTAGCGGTAGTCCAGTCCTGCACCACACCTGCGGGCGTGTCTTCCATCCAGCCCAGGCGCTTGCCGGGGAAGTAACCGAACACGCGGGTCAGCAAGGGCATCGCCACGTGCCACTTGCCATACAGCCGCCATCGCTGATCGGCTGCGTAGTCGCGCCAGTAGGCGAACTGCGCCCCAACCATCAGCACCCGCCTGATCCGCCCGGCAGACGGCGCCAGCCCCACGGCGCAACCACCGAAGCTGTGCCCCACGACATCCACCGGCTGGCAGGGAAATGCCTGGCTGGCGTGTACCAGCATCGCTTCGAAATCCAGCCTGCCCCAGTCGCTCCAGGAGGCCTGGAAACCACGCAAGGAAGGCGGCCGGGATTCGCCGATGCCGCGGTAGTCGTAGGTCAACACATCGCAGCCTTGGGCGAACAGGTAATCGGCAAAGCGGGTGTAGTAGCGGCAGCGCACGGACGTGGCGGCGTTGATGATCACCAGCGGGCGCTGGGGATTGGCTTGGGCGTGGCGCCAGCAGAAACCACCAAGGCTGTAGCCGTCGGCTGTGGTCTGGCGAAAAGGCGTGGCCGGCTGGGTGAGGCTGCTCATGGCGCGCTTCCTGTTGTCGTGCGCCAACGCTAGCAAAAAATTCGGGGGCTGTACCGGCCCTTTCGCGGGGCCGGTACAAGCCAAGGGGCTTACAGCTCGACGCAGTCGAACTTCACCTCAGTGGCCACATCTTCGTCGTAGTTGACGTCAGCGCGCTCGAAACCGAACAGGTTCAGGAACTGCTTCTTGTAACCGGCGTAGTCGGTCAGTTCGAACAGGTTCTCGGTGGTCACTTGCGGCCACAGGGCCTTGCAGGCGCCCTGCACGTCTTCGCGCAGTTCCCAGTCGTCCAGGCGCAGGCGGCCCTTCTCGTCCAGCTCCGCCGCGGCGCCGTCAGCACGGTACATACGGTCACGGAACATGCGGTCCAGCTGGTCCTGGGTGCCCTCGTGAACGCCCTTCTCCTGCATGATCTTGAAGACCATCGACAGGTACAGCGGCATCACCGGAATGGCCGAACTGGCCTGGGTGACCACCGACTTGAGCACCGCCACGTTGGCGCTGCCACCGACCTTGCCGGCCAGGCGCTGGGCGGTTTCGTCCAGGTCCTGCTTGGCCTTGCCCAGGGCGCCATGCCAGTAGATCGGCCAGGTGATGTCGCTACCGATGTAGCTGAAGGCTACGGTGCGAGCCTGTGGCGCCAGCACGCCAGCGGCGTTCAGGGCATCGATCCACAGCTCCCAGTCCTGGCCGCCCATGACGGTGACGGTGTCTGCGATTTCCTGCTCGGTGGCCGGCTCGATGCTGGCCTCGATGATGGTGTCTTTGTTGGTGTCGATGGCGGTCGACTTGTACGGCTGGCCGATCGGCTTGAGGGCGGAGCGGATCACTTCGCCGGTCTGCGGCAGCTTGCGCACGGGCGAGGCCAGGGAGTAGATGACCAGGTCGACCTGACCGCCCATTTCGTTCTTGATCAGCTCGATGACCTTGGCGCGTGCTTCATCGGAAAAAGCGTCACCGTTGATCGACTTGCTGTACAGGCCCTCGGCCTTGGCGAACTTGTCGAAGGCAGCAGCGTTGTACCAGCCGGCAGTGCCAGCCTTGGTCTCGGTGCCTGGCTTCTCGAAGAATACGCCCAGCGTATCGGCCTTGAAGCCGAAGGCTGCGGTAATGCGTGCCGCCAGGCCGTAGCCGCTGGATGCACCAATGACCAGGACCTTCTTCGGGCCATCCTCGCGCACGCCCAGCTTGCGGGTGGCTTCGATCTGGTCACGGACGTTCAGCTCGCAGCCCTTGGGGTGGGTCGTGGTGCAGATGAAACCGCGAACCTTAGGATGAATGATGGCCAATGTCTGTACCTCGTCAGGTTTATGCCGGGGAAGCGCCGCCTCGGGCGATTCCGATTGATCAGAGGGTGAGACTACCCCCACAGGTTATCCGACACATATTACGGGGTGATCGGAGGGATGCAAAACGATGCGCCCCCGGCAAGCCCTCATGCGCTGGCAAGAACCGGTGGCAACTACCCAGAACCGGACACCCGTCCCGGTGCCATTCATTGGGTTTTCACATCAATGGCAAAGAAAAACAAACTTAACAAATGAGCCAAACCCGCCGAAGCTGGTGGCTCTGCGCCCGCTGGGCGACCACCTGCACACGGAGAACAACAAGATGAACGATGTGGTCATCGTCGCCGCAACCCGTACCGCCATCGGCAGCTTCCAGGGGGCTCTGGCCAACGTGCCTGCAGTAGACCTGGGCGCTGCCGTGATCAAGCGCCTGCTGGAGCAGACCGGCCTGGACCCGGCTCAGGTCGATGAGGTGATCCTCGGCCAGGTACTCACCGCCGGCGCCGGGCAGAACCCCGCCCGCCAAGCCGCGATCAAGGCCGGCCTGCCCTTCAGCGTGCCGGCGCTGACCCTGAACAAAGTCTGCGGCTCGGGCCTGAAGGCCTTGCACCTGGCAGCCCAGGCCATCCGGTGCGGTGACGCCGAGGTAGTGATCGCCGGAGGCCAGGAAAACATGAGCCTGGCCCCCTACGTGATGCCGTCGGCGCGTACCGGCCAGCGCATGGGCCACGGCCAGTTGGTCGACAGCATGATCAGTGACGGGCTGTGGGATGCCTTCAACGATTACCACATGGGCATTACGGCCGAGAACCTGGTGGAAAAGTACGGTATCAGCCGTGAACAGCAGGATGCGTTCGCTGCCCAGTCGCAGCGCAAGGCGGTGGCTGCCATCGATGCCGGCCGCTTCAAGGACGAGATCACACCCATTGTGATGCCGCAGAAAAAAGGTGACCCCAAGGTCTTCGACCGTGACGAGCAGCCACGCCCTGACACCACCGCCGATTCCTTGGCCAAGCTGCGCCCGGCCTTCAAGAAAGACGGCAGCGTCACCGCTGGCAACGCTTCCAGCCTCAACGACGGCGCTGCTGCGGTGCTGCTGATGAGTGCAGGCAAGGCCAACGCCCTTGGCCTGCCGGTATTGGCCAGGATTGCCGGCTACGCCAGTGCCGGGGTCGACCCGGCGATCATGGGTATTGGCCCTGTGTCAGCGACCCAGCGCTGCCTGGACAAGGCTGGGTGGCAATTGGGCGAGCTTGACCTGATCGAGGCCAACGAAGCCTTCGCTGCCCAGGCGCTGGCGGTGGGCAAGGCGCTGGAGTGGGATGCCGAGCGGGTCAACGTCAACGGCGGGGCGATTGCCCTTGGCCATCCGATCGGTGCTTCGGGGTGCCGGGTGCTGGTGACCTTGCTGCATGAAATGATCAAGCGCGACGCCAGGAAGGGTTTGGCCACGCTGTGCATCGGTGGCGGCCAGGGGGTCGCTTTAGCGATCGAGCGTTGAGCCTGGGTCAAGGCCCGAGGTTGTTCCAGGCCGCCGAAATCGGTGGCCACCCACTTCTGACCCGCTCATAGGGTTCAATGCCATTTATTGGCCTATTGGCTGATGATGGAAGGCCACGAGCACGTCTCGTTCAGAGCAACCTCGTACGCTTCCAGACATGCCCGCACCTGAGACGCGTCGCACAATGCTTCCCTGACAAATCCAGGTGCCCCACTGCCATGAGCCTGCTTAGATCGGCGCTGCGCGATAAAACCTTCGTCTGCGTCATGGAATTCGTGCCCAAGCCGTCGGCCGAACGCTTCGCTGCGATGGAGGCGATCATGGCCCGTGGGCACTTGTGCGGCTGGCCAATGACCGTGGCCATCGGCGACCGTGTCGGTAGCCCGCTGGACCTCTCGCCATTGGACGCCCTGTCCAGCTTCAGTAAACCGGTCCCTGCCCTGCCGCACTTTTCTGGCAAGGACCGTGAACGCCATGACCTGCTGGCGCAACTGAAAAACATGGACGCCGCCGGTCTCGACCAACTGCTGCTACTGACCGGCGATCGCCTGCCCGGCCACCAGCCAGGCGAGCGCCCAGTGCGCTATCTGGAGTCGGTCGCGGCACTACAAATTGCACGCGAGGCCTGCCCCCACTGGCTGCTGGGGGCTGCACTCAACCCCTTCAAATACCGTGAGGAAGAAGGCGGTGCGCAGTACCTCAAGGCGCAGAAGAAGCTCGCTGCGGGCGCCGACTTCCTCACCCTGCAATTGGGTTTCGATGCCAGCAAGCATCTGGAGGCCATGCAGTGGATGGGCCGTCAGGCCGACCCCAAGCCTCTGCTGGCCTGCCTGATGAGCCTGAGCCATGGCCGTGCCGCGATGCTCGAGCATGTCGCCGGCGTTACCGTCTCGCCGTCGATGCGCGACATGCTCGAGGCCGAAGCGGCCGTCTCCAAAGCCTATGCCCAGGCACGCAGCGTCGATCGCCTGGCCCTGCAGATCATTGGCGTAAAGTCGATGGGGTATGCCGGGGTGCACCTTTCCGGGGTGCATGAGCTCGAGCAACTGCTCGCCCTTGAGGCGCGTATCCAGGACTGGCAAGCGCGTATCCATTCACAGGCACAGTGGGCAACGGCCTGGGCCGAGAGCTGGCAGATGCCAGGCCTGCCGGCGGTGACCTTCCACCCACCACAAGCAGCCTGGCGCCAAGGCCAGTCGCAGGTCAGCGCAACGGCCAGGGAGAAACTGCGTTATCACCTGTTGCATGGGTTTCATGCCCTGTTGTTCAGCCGTAACAACTGGCTGAGCAAGGCCTTTGGCTGGGCCGTGCGCCGGCCGCTGTGGGCCAGCGACAACGGCGCCCGTTGGCTGCACAGCCTGGAACGCAGCGTGAAGCGCCCGTTGCTGGGCTGCGACACCTGTGGCCGGTGCCGCCTGGAAGACACGTTGTACGTCTGCCCTGAAACCTGCCCCAAGGGCCTGGCCAATGGCCCCTGTGGCGGTACTGCGCTGAACCGCTGCGAGTTCGGCGACCGCGAGTGCATCCACAGCGTCAAATATCGCATTGCCAAAGCCGTGCAGCAGACCGAGGTGCTCGCCGAGCGGCTGATCCCCTGCATCGAGGTACACACGCGTCACCGCAGTTCATGGCCGCAGTGGTTCGCCCCCCAGGCGCCTGGCCGGCTCAGCCCGCGGCCAAAGCTTCGAAACCCGCCCGAATCTTCGCCTCAGGCAGCTCATCGGCAATGAATACCATCACGCTTTCGCGCGTTTCGCCTTCGGCCCACTCGGCGTCCCAATCGAAACCGTAGAGTTTGAGCACGCCCTGGAATACCAGGCGACGGTCTTCTCCGGCAATGTTGAGCACACCCTTATAGCGCAGCAGTTGCTTGCCGTGCGTCTCGAGCAACTCGTTCATGAAGTCGCTGAGGCGGTCGATGTCCAGAGGGACCTCGGTACGCAGCACCAGGGTCGAGATGCGGTCAGGTGTGGCGGGTCTGAACACTGGGCGCAGGGTTGGCCTGAGGTTGGCGCCCAGGTCAGGGTTGAGGTTGAACCCGCGCACATCGAGCAGTTCGGCCAGGTCGATACGGCCATGCTCGACCACGCGCATCGCTGCACGGCCATTGATACGTGCCAGGCGTTCGCGCAGCGCCTCCACCACCGCAGGCTCGACCAGGTCGGTCTTGCTCAGCAACAGGCGGTCGGCGAAGCCCACCTGGGCCTGCGCGATGGTCTGGGTCAGGTGCAAGTCGGCATGAGCCGCATCGACCAGGGTAATGATGCCATCGAGGAGATAGCGGTCGCGCAGCTCCTCTTCGACGAAGAAGGTCTGCGCCACCGGCGCGGGATCGGCCAGGCCGGTGCATTCGATCACCAGGCGATCGAAAGCGATCTCCCCGGCGTCCAGGCGCTCGAGCAGCAGGAACAGGGCACGGGTCAGGTCGCCGTGAATGCTGCAACAAACACAGCCGTTGGCCAGGGTCATGACCTGCACCGGCTCGTCACCCAGCAGCTGGCTGTCGATGCCTGCCTCGCTGAACTCGTTCTCGATCACAGCGATTTTCAGGCCGTGCTCGGCTTTTAGCATGTGCTTGAGCAACGTGGTCTTGCCGGCACCGAGAAAACCGGTGAGCACGGTTACGGGAATGGGCGTCTGCACGCAGAAATCTCCTGAAGCTGAAAATGACTGTGGGAGCCCACAGGCTCCCACAGGTTCACGCAGTGTGCCGGATCAGCAGCACTTCGGGCCAGACTTGCCACCGTAGCGGGCTTCCTGGCGTTCCCGGAAGAACGCCTCGTAGCTCATCACCGGCTTGTCCGGGTGCTTGGTCTGCATGTGCTCGACATAGTTGTCGTAGTCGGGCATGCCGACCATCAGGCGGGCAGCCTGCCCCAGGTATTTACCCAGTCGACCCAGGTCGTTGAACATCGCAGCATTCCTCTCAAGCGTCAGGCAGTGCCTGGAACGGGGTTTCCTTGTCGGTGCGTTCCTTGCGACCGAGGGCGGCGTAACCGACCTTGACCGCAAAGAACAGCACACTGAACACCACAACCAGGAACAACACGGTGAGCCCGGCGTTGGTGTAGGCGTTGTAGATCACATGCTGCATCTGCCCGATGTCCTTGGCTGGGGCCAGCACCTGACCGGCATCCAGGGCGGTGCTGTACTTCTCGGCCAGGGCCAGGAAGCCAACCGCAGGGTTCGGGTCGAACAGTTTGATCAGCCCTGCAGTGGTTGTGCAGATCAGCAGCCACACCGCTGGCAGCAAGGTGACCCACATGTAGTGCTGGCGCTTCATCTTGATCAACACCACGGTGCCGAGCATCAGGGCGATACCGGCCAACATCTGGTTGGAGATGCCGAACAGTGGCCACAGGGTGTTGATGCCACCCAGCGGGTCGATCACGCCCTGATACAGCAGGTAACCCCAAAGCGCCACACAGCCGGCCGTGCCGATCAGGTTGGCGGTCCACGACTCGGTACGTTTGAGCGCCGGTACGAAGCTGCCCAGAAGGTCCTGCAGCATGAAGCGGCCGGCACGGGTACCGGCGTCAACTGCGGTCAGGATGAACAGTGCTTCGAACAGGATCGCGAAGTGGTACCAGAAGGCCATGGTGTTTTCACCCGGCAGCACCTGGTGCAGGATCTGCGCAATACCCACCGCCAGTGTCGGCGCACCACCGGCACGGGCCAGGACGGTGTGCTCGCCGATGTCGCGGGCTACGGCCTCAAGCTGCTCGGGGGTGATGAGGAACCCCCAACTGCTGACCGTCTGGGCCACCGACACGACGTCGGTACCGACCACTGCGGCCGGGCTGTTCATGGCGAAATAAACGCCTGGCTCGATGACCGAGGCAGCGACCATGGCCATGATGGCGACGAACGACTCCATCAGCATGCCGCCGTAGCCGATGTAGCGGGCGTTGGTTTCGTTGTCCAGCAGCTTCGGCGTGGTCCCCGAGGAAATCAGCGCGTGGAAGCCGGACACCGCACCACAGGCGATGGTGATGAACAGGAACGGGAACAGTGTGCCCTTCCACACCGGGCCAGTGCCGTCGGTGAACTGGGTCAGCGCAGGCATTTTCAGCTCTGGCGCGATGATCAGGATACCGATGGCAAGGCCGAGGATGGTGCCGATCTTGAGGAAGGTCGACAGGTAGTCACGCGGCGCCAGCACCAGCCACACAGGCAGCACGGCGGCGACGAAGCCGTAACCCACCAGCATCCAGGTGATCTGCACGCCGGTGAAGGTGAACGCCGGGCCCCAGACCGGATCCGCGGCAATCTGGCCCCCCAGCCAGATCGACGCCAGCAGCAGGACCACGCCGACGACCGAAATCTCGCCGATACGCCCCGGGCGGATGTAGCGCATGTAGATGCCCATGAACATCGCGATCGGGATGGTCGCCATCACCGTGAACATGCCCCATGGGCTTTCAGCCAGGGCCTTGACCACGATCAGCGCCAGCACCGCGAGGATGATGATCATGATCAGGAAGCAGCCGAAAAGGGCGATGGTGCCAGGGATGCGGCCCATCTCCTCGCGCACCATGTCGCCCAGCGAGCGGCCGTTGCGGCGAGTGGACAGGAACAGGACCATGAAGTCCTGCACCGCACCGGCCAGCACCACACCGGCGATCAGCCAGAGCGTGCCGGGCAGGTAGCCCATTTGCGCAGCGAGCACGGGACCGACCAGGGGGCCGGCGCCAGCGATGGCGGCGAAGTGGTGACCGAAAAGAATGTGTTTGTTGGTCGGGACGTAGTCCAGACCGTCGTTGTTGAGCACCGCAGGGGTCGCTCGGCGTGGGTCGAGTTGCATCACCTTGGTGGCGATGAACAGGCTGTAGTAACGGTAGGCGACCAGGTAGATGGCCACTGCCGCGACCACGATCCACAAGGCATTGATCGCCTCGCCTCGACGCAGGGCGACCACACCCAGCGCACAAGCCCCGATGACCGCCAGCGCCAGCCACGGGATGTGGCGTAGCAGGCTGTTATTGTTGTTCATGGCATGCTTCCAGCTAAGTGGTTGGAATAGACAGCCCCTTGAGTCTAGGGCTTGCTTGAAGGGTTTACCATCCCGAATTGGCATGTAGCCACCGGCGAGCACAGGCTCTAGAACGCAGCTACCCGCACAACCTCATGCCTGGGAGGCAAGCCGCGCCCTGGCAGGCCTGTCATTTTTGCCAGTTGTTCAGGAAAGGGGCATCGGCTTTCAATGATCAGGCAACTCGATTGCCCTTGGACGACACGCGATTGGTGCATCTGTACACGCTGAAATCGTGCAGGTGCTCGACCTCGATTTCGTTGCCGAATAAAGGTGTAGCCAGGTGACTCGGCCATATGTCATCCGGGCCACCCGTCATCCGGCAGGAGTGCCCGTGGCTGGTCTATAGTCAGTGCTAATGACGAGGGCCCGCCATGACCACTCCTTCCGACGATCGCCGGCGCTTCCAGCGCATTGATTTCGACGCCCCCACCGAGCTGCGCCAGGGCGATCGCCGCTGGCCGGTCAAACTGCTCGATCTTTCGCTCAAGGGCCTGTTGATCGAGCGCCCTGAGCCGTGGAACGCCGACCTCACGCAGGATTTCGATGCGATCATCCAGCTGGACCCCCACACCCATGTGCAAATGCAAGTGGAACTGCGCCATGAAGAGGCGAAGCGGTTGGGGTTCATTTGCCTGTACATCGACATCGATTCGATGAGCCATTTGCACCGTCTTGTGGAATTGAACGTGGCTGACAGCACCGAAATGATGCGCGAGCTGCGTCAACTCATCGAATAATGGGATCTCTTAGCTAGCTAATAGCTTTCCCACCTTGTGTTTCTTGTCTACCCAGACAGCTTTCAAGCTGGGTATCACCACGTTGTACACACCCCTCTAACATCGTATTCAACGAGTTGGTACGCGATCTGCATTGCGTTCTTGCACACCCTGCAAGCCTGCTTGTTCGCGCTCCAATCAAAATATTGTATACAATTCTTGTAGCAATCATTTGTAGGAAGTGTCTACAGTAGCGGCACAACAATAAACAGTGAGCCTGCTCAATGACTACGTCCCCTAGCACGTCTCCCGCCAAGCGCCCCGAGGACGAAAACCTCGGCCTTGGAGCCAACTTGGCTTATGGCCTTCAGCATGTGCTGACCATGTATGGAGGGATCGTCGCAGTACCGCTGATCCTTGGGCAGGCTGCGGGCCTGAACGGTGCCGAGATAGGCATGCTTATCGCGGCCTCGCTGTTTGCCGGGGGCCTGGCAACGCTGCTGCAAACGCTCGGTCTGCCATTCTTTGGATGCCAGCTGCCGTTGGTACAGGGCGTATCGTTCGCTGGCGTGGCAACCATGGGGGCGATTCTCAGCAGCCAGGACGGTGGCGGCTTGCCAGGCGTGCTGGGTGCAGTCATGGCGGCTTCGCTGATCGGCTTTCTGATCACCCCGGTGTTCTCGCGCATCACCAAGTTCTTCCCGCCGCTGGTCACCGGCATCGTCATCACCACCATCGGCCTGACGCTGATGCCGGTGGCCGCACGCTGGGTGATGGGCGGCAACAGTGCTTCGCCGGAATTCGGCAGCATGGCCAACATCGGCCTGGCAGCGCTGACCTTCGCCATCGTGCTGCTGCTGAGCAAACTGGGCAACGCGACCATTTCGCGCCTTTCGATTCTGTTGGCCATGGTGTGCGGCACCCTGATTGCCTGGGCGCTGGGCATGACCGACTTCAGCAAAGTCGCCGAAGGCCCGATGTTCGCCTTCCCCACCCCTTTCCACTTCGGCATGCCGACTTTCCACATCGCGGCAATCCTGTCGATGTGCATCGTGATCATGGTGACCCTGGTGGAAACCTCGGCCGACATCCTGGCCGTAGGTGAAATCATCGATACCAAGGTCGACTCCAAGCGCCTGGGTAATGGCCTGCGCGCCGACATGGCCTCGAGCATCCTGGCACCGGTGTTCGGCTCGTTCACTCAGAGCGCCTTTGCCCAGAACGTAGGCCTGGTGGCCGTGACCGGGGTCAAGAGCCGCTACGTGGTGGCCACCGGTGGCGTGATCCTGGTGGTGCTGGGCCTGCTGCCGGTGATGGGCCGGGTGATTGCAGCAGTGCCGACGCCGGTACTGGGCGGCGCAGGCATCGTGCTGTTCGGCACCGTGGCTGCCAGCGGCATCCGCACCCTGTCCAAGGTCAACTACAAGAACAACGTCAACCTGATCATCGTCGCCGCTTCGCTGGGCTTTGGCATGATCCCGATTGCCGCGCCGAACTTCTACCACCACTTCCCGAACTGGTTCGAGACCATCTTCCACTCCGGCATCAGCTCGGCAGCGATCATGGCCATCGTGCTGAACCTGATCTTCAACCATTTCACGGCAGGCAATTCGGACCAGCAGTCAGTATTCGCCGCAGGCTACGAGCGCACCATCCAGTACTCGGACATCTCTGCGCTGCGCGATGGCGACTACTTCAAGGAAGGCAAGCTGTTCGACGCCGAGGGGAATGAGGTGCCGGTGCTGGAGCAGGACGAGCATGGCAATACGGCGCCCAGGCGAACGCCGGTAGCCGAGCACTGATCGCTGACTGAGCGGTAAAGCAGGGGGAGCCGATGCGCATCGTCGGCTCCCCCTTTTTGTTTGCCTGCGTCGGCCCACGGCCAACCCCGCAAGCGGGTTACTCGAACAAGGCGTCCAGGGCCTGCTCGAGCCGGGTCACGGCGATCACTTGCAAGCCGGCCGGTGATTCCTTCGGCGCGTTGCCCTTGGGCACGATGGCCCGCTTGAAGCCGTGTTTCGCCGCTTCTTTGAGGCGCTCCTGCCCACTGGGAACCGGCCGCACCTCGCCCGACAAACCGATCTCGCCAAATACCAGCAGCCCATGGGCCAACGGCCGGTTGCGCAGGCTGGACATGACCGCAGCCAACAAGGCCAGATCCGACGCGGTTTCAAGGACCTTCACGCCGCCGACGACATTGAGAAACACGTCCTGGTCATGGGTGGGGATACCACCATGGCGGTGCAGCACCGCCAGCAACATGGCCAAGCGGTTCTGGTCCAGGCCCAGGGTGACACGCCGCGGGTTGGCCAGGTGGCTGTCATCGACCAGCGCCTGTACCTCTACCAGCATCGGCCGGGTACCTTCCCAGGTGGCCATGACCACGCTACCCGGTACTTCTTCCTGAGCCCGGTTGAGGAAGATCGCCGATGGGTTGGACACCTCTTTGAGCCCACGGTCGGTCATGCCGAAGACGCCCAGTTCATTGACCGCGCCGAAGCGATTCTTCACCGCACGCAGCAAGCGCAAGCGGCCATCGGACTCACCCTCGAAATACAACACGGTGTCGACCATGTGCTCCAGCACCCGCGGCCCCGCCAGGGAGCCTTCCTTGGTGACGTGGCCGACCAGGAAGATTGCCGTACCGCTCTGTTTGGCGTAGCGCACCAATAAAGCCGCACTTTCGCGCACCTGGGCGACACCGCCGGGCGCGGATTGCAATTGCTCGGTGAAGATGGTCTGGATCGAATCGATGACCATGACCCGGGGCTTTTCCTGACGAGCCGTGGCGATGATCGTTTCGATACACGTCTCGGTCATCACCTTGAGTTGGTCCTGGGGCAGCCCCAGCCGGCGTGAGCGCATGGCCACCTGCTGCTGCGATTCTTCGCCGGTGACATACAGTGCCGGCATGCCAACGGCAATGTTGCACAAGGTCTGCAGCAGAATGGTCGATTTGCCGATGCCCGGATCACCACCGATCAACACCACCGAGCCATCGACCAGGCCGCCACCGAGCACGCGATCGAGTTCGGTGCTGCTGGTGGTGAAGCGTGGAATCTCCTCGACGCTGACTTCGGCCAGGGTCTTGATCTGCGCCTGCTGCCCGGTCCAGCCGGCGCGACCGCTGGGTGGCGCTGCGCCACCGCTCTCGATCATGGTTTCGACCAGGGTGTTCCAGGCCCCGCATTCGCCACACTGGCCGGCCCATTTGGGAAAGGTAGCGCCGCACTCGGTGCAGCCATACAAGCGCTTGGCCTTGGCCATGGGCAGGGTCTCCTGGAAAAAGTGGCCATGATAGCCGACGCAGAGCGGTATTGATCGCGCCTGGATGCGACAAAACTATTCTTGCCCGGAGCAGTCATTACCCCTGAGCGGCAAGCATCAAGCGTTTTGCTGGTTTACACTGGGTTGACGCCACCATTTGTTATAAGGGATATCGAACATGGGAATGATCAGTGAGTTCAAGGCCTTCGCGGTCAAGGGAAATGTCGTCGACATGGCGGTCGGTATCATTATCGGCGCGGCGTTCGGCAAGATCGTCTCCTCCTTCGTCGGCGACGTCATCATGCCCCCGCTGGGGCTGCTGATCGGGGGCGTGGACTTCAGTGACCTGGCGATTACCTTGAAGGCAGCTGAAGGTGACGTACCGGCCGTGGTGCTGGCCTACGGCAAGTTCATCCAGACGGTGATCGACTTCGTGATCGTGGCATTCGCCATCTTCATGGGTGTGAAGGCGATCAACCGTTTGAAGCGCGAAGAGGCCGTGACGCCAAGCGCTCCACCAACACCCACCCCTCAGGAAACGCTGCTGACCGAGATCCGGGATTTGCTCAAATCCCAGAACCAGAATCGCCTGCCCTGAGGAGCTGCAAGCGGCAAGCTGCAAGCGGCAAGAGAAAAGCCGCTCAGCGCAACGCTCGCAGCTTGTAGCTCGTAGCTTGTAGCTTGTAGCTTGTAGCTTGTAGCTTGTAGCTTGCAGCTACCAGTAATTCTCCACGGCCACCTGGCCAGGCCGCTTGCTCAAGCTCAACTGCAAGTCACGCGCCTTGAGCACCTTGCGGGTCTCATCGATCATTTGCGGATTGCCGCAAAGCATGACCCGTGAGTGCTCGGGCGACAGTTCGAGCCCCGCCGCTTTTTCCAGCTCGCCGTTCTCGATCAACGTGGTGATACGCGCATTCAACGCACCCGGATGCTGCTCACGGGTAACCACCGGGATGAATTGCAGCTTGCCTGCAAACTCCGCCAGGTAATCACGCTGTTCAAGCCCGGCAATGTCATCCACATAGGCCAACTCCTTGGCCTCGCGTACCGAATACACCAGTTTGATGCTGTCGAAACGCTCCCAGGCCTCGAAGTCCTGCAGGATCGACATAAACGGCGCAATGCCAGTACCGGTCGCCAACAGCCACAGGTCACGGCCACCGACGAAACGGTCAAGGGTCAGGTAGCCAAACGCCTGGCGGTCGATCAGCAGGGTATCACCCTCGCCGAGGCGGCTGAGCTCGCTGGTGAACTCCCCGCCCGGCACCACGATGGAGAAGAAGTCGAGATACTCGTCATGCGGCGCACTGACCATCGAATAGGCACGCCAGACCACGCTGCCATCGGCCTTGGTCACGCCAAGCCGCGCGAATTGCCCGGCCCGGAAGCGAAAGCCCGGGTCGCGAGTCACCCGCAGGCTGAACAGGCCAGGCGTCAGTGGCTGGACGTCCAGCAGGGTCTGGCGGGTAAACTTTTCGGCACTGGCGGTCATGACGGGCTCCGTGAATAGCGTACGCACAGTGTCGCGCAAAGCGGCCAGGATAAAAACCGTTCGATTGTAAGGGCACAGACGACCACTCAGCCGTTTCCATGGGCAGATGAGACCTCCTTAACAAAAAAAACCCAACATGCCGCTCGGTCTTTTCCTACAATTGTTCCGGTATGCAAACGGATTGAGTCCTCAGGACGCGACGGAGGGGGCCAATGCCTCACTGGAATCACGAGCATTTACATCGCCTGGTCACTGAAAGCACGCCCCAGAAGGTATTCGACCTTGCAGTACACCTGGCACAGGACCTGGGCATGGAGTTCATGGGGCTCAAGCTGCGCATTCAACTTGCGGCCCAGGCCCCCAGGCTGTACCTGTACAGCAACTACCCGCTGGCCTGGATCGAGCGCTATCAGCGCGATGAGTTCTACAAGCAGGACCCGGCAGCAGCACTGAGCCACACGTCGACCGGGCCGGTACTGTGGACCGATGAGTTGTATCGTGAAGCCCCTGACTTCCGTGAGCAGGCGTGCAAACATGGCCTGCGCCACGGCTGGACTCAGTCGCTGCACGACCTCCGGCACAACGAGACACAGCTCAGTGTGGCAAGGCCCTGTGGCGAGATCGATATCCACGAACTGTACGACAAGGCCGGCCAGGTGCAATGGCTTTGCCACACGCTGCATGACACCATTTGCGAGCACCACCTGGGCAAATTGAGTTCGCCACTGAAGATGAGCGATCGCGAACTCGAGGTGCTGAAGTGGTCGGCCGCCGGCAAGACTGCAGCCGACGTTGCCTGCATTCTGTCCCTGTCGCTCAGCACGGTGAACTTCCATATCCGCAGCGTGATCACCAAGACCAACGCCTCCAACAAGGCCGGCGCCGTCGCCATTGCGATGATGCGGGGCCTGATCGACCAGTAGCCCAGCCTGCGACCCGCCGCAAAGCCCTGTAGAATCGCGTACCAAAGCTCGTGACGATCCGTCTCGGGCAGATCCGTGCCCGAGCCAGATGCCATGCCCCTGTTGATCACACCCTATGCCGAACTCGACCTGATCCGCCACCCGGACCAGGCCAACGACCCGTTGCAGGCCTTTGACGCCGCCGATGAATACCTGCTTGAGCAACTGCACGCTCAGCCACTGGCTGCCGGGAGCAGCGTGCTGGTACTCAATGACAGTTTCGGCGCGCTGGCCGTCAGCCTGGTCGACCACGTGCCAGTGGTCAGCAGCGGTGATTCGCACCTGGCCCGCATGGCCCTGGAAAAAAACCTCGCGCGCAACGGCAAGGCTTTCGACAGCGTACCTTTCGTGCCCGCCAGCGAGCATTGGCAGGGGAACTTCGATTGCGTGCTGGTCCGTGTGCCTAAAACCCTTGCACTGCTCGAAGAGCAACTGATCCGCTTGCAAGGCCATCTGGCGCCCGGCGCCCAGGTCATCGCTGCGGCCATGATCAAACACTTGCCTAGGGCTGCGGGTGAACTGCTGGAGAAGTACATCGGCCCGGTCCAGGCTTCGCTGGCGCAAAAAAAAGCGCGATTGCTGACGGCCACCTTCAGCGAGCGCCCAGCCGCACGCTCCCCCTACCCGACCCGCTACCGCCTCGAGTCACCGGCGCTCGAACTGCTCAACCATGCCAACGTATTCTGCCGCGACGGCCTGGACATCGGCACACGGGCCTTCCTCCCCCACCTGCCACAGGGCCTGGGCAATGCCCGTGTCGCCGACCTGGGTTGCGGCAACGGTGTGCTGGCCATCGCCAGCGCGCTGGCCAACCCCCAGGCGCACTACACACTGGTGGATGAATCGTACATGGCGGTGCAGTCGGCGCAGGAAAACTGGCAGGCGGCGCTGGGCGATCGCGCGGTGACGGTGCAGGCAGGCGATGGCCTGGCCGGGCTGGAAAAGCAATCGCTGGATGTGGTGCTGTGCAACCCGCCGTTCCACCAACAGCAGGTGGTGGGCGACTTCCTTGCCTGGCGCATGTTCCAACAGGCGCGTGAGGCCTTGGTGGTTGGCGGTGCGTTGTACATCGTCGGCAATCGCCACTTGGGCTATCACAGCAAATTGGCGCGCCTGTTCCGGGGGGTTGAACAGGTGGCCGCGACACCGAAGTTCGTGATCCTCAAAGCCCGCAAATGAAGGCGGGGCCGCGCAGTGCGGCCCCGGATCATCAATGGGTGGTCAACCCCGCCGCGCTCATGAACAGCCGCATCACATAGGCCGCCACACCCAGGGCGGCCACGCTCGCGGCCCAGATCAGCACCAGCCAGCCCAGGCGTTGCCACAGGGGTTTCTTCTCTTCAAGGCCATGCTTGCCAGCCATGATGGGCCCTCCTAATGATAGCCGTCTTCGTGGGTGACCTTGCCTCGGAACACGTAGTAGCTCCAGAAGGTGTACCCCAGGATGAATGGCAGGATGAACAACGTGCCGACCAGCATGAAGCCCTGGCTCTGCGGCGGCGCGGCTGCCTCCCAGATCGAGATCGACGGTGGAATGATGTTCGGCCATAGGCTGATACCCAGGCCGCTGTAGCCCAGGAAGATCAGCACCAGGGTCAGCAGGAACGGGGTGTAGTTGGCACTGCGTGCCACCGCCTTGAACAACCCGTAGAAGGTTACCAGCACCAGCAGCGGTACCGGCATGAACCAGATCAGGTTAGGCATGCTGAACCAGCGATCGGCGATCTGTGGGTAAGCGATCGGCGTCCACAGGCTGACGATGCCGATCACCACCAGCAACACCAGGGCCAGCGGCCGGCCGAGCTTGTGCATCTGCGCTTGCAGCGGCCCCTCGGTCTTCATGATCAGCCAGGTGCAGCCAAGCAAGGTGTAGGCAACGATCAGCCCCAGGCCACTGAACAGGCTGAACGGGGTCAGCCAGTCGAGCGTGCCACCGGCGTAGTGCCGGTCCACGACCTTGAAGCCCTCGATGAACGCCCCAAGCGCCACCCCCTGGAAGAAGGTCGCCACCAGTGAACCGCCGATGAACGCTTTGTCCCAGATGTGACGCTTGTGGTCCTTGGCCTTGAAGCGGAACTCAAACGCCACTCCGCGGAAAATCAGGCCGATCAGCATGAGGATCAGCGGCAGATAAAGCGCTTCGAGCACCACCGAATAAGCCATCGGAAAGGCCCCGAACAGCCCGGCGCCGCCCAGGATCAACCAGGTTTCGTTACCGTCCCATACGGGGGCGACGGTGTTCATCATCACGTCACGGTCCCGCTCAGCCTCGACGAAGGGGAAGAGCATGCCGATCCCTAAGTCGAAACCGTCCATCACCACGTACATCATGACGCCGAAAATGATGATCACGGCCCAGATCAGCGGAAGATCGATACCCATGGCTCAGTTCTCCTTGCTCAGGCTGGGGGCAGTGGCCTTGTGGCCTTCATCGGCAGCGGACAGCGGCCGTGCCGGCGTGCGTTTCTGGCCTGGGCCACCTGGGGTGTGCTCATCGCCCTCGCCGGTTTTCGGCCCTTTGCGCACCAGGCGCATCATGTAGCCCAGGCCCGTGCCGAACAGCGCGAAGTACACCACCACGAATGCGATCAGGGTAAAGCCCAGCTGGGCGTAGCTATGGTTGGACACGCCCTCCGACGTGCGCATCAGCCCATACACCACCCACGGCTGGCGGCCGATCTCGGTCGTGAACCAGCCGGCAAGAATGGCGATCAGCCCCGATGGCCCCATCCACAGCGTCAGGTACAGGAATGGGCGCGACGTGTAGAGCGTGCCGCGCTTGCGCAGCCAGAGGCTCCACAGGCCAACGAAGATCATCAGGAAACCAAGCCCCACCATGACCCGGAACGACCAGAAGACAATGGTCGAGTTGGGACGGTCCTCGCGCGGGAACTCCTTCATCGCAGGCACTTGTTTATCCAGGCTGTGGGTAAGGATCAGGCTACCGAGCGCCGGGATTTCGACCTTGAAGCGGGTGGTTTCGGCTTCCATGTCCGGGATGCCGAACAGGATCAGCGGGGTTGGCTCGCCAGGGACGTTTTCCCAGTGGCCTTCGATTGCGGCAATTTTCACCGGCTGATGCTTGAGGGTGTTGAGCCCGTGGAAATCACCGATCACAGCTTGAATGGGGGCAACGATCAGCGCCATCCACATGGCCATCGACAGCATCTTGCGCACCGCCGGGTTATCCCGCCCGCGCAGCAGGTGCCAGGCCGCCGAGGCGCCAACGAAGAAGGCAGTGGCAACGAACGCGGCGGTGGCCATGTGCATCAGGCGGTAGGGGAACGAGGGGTTGAAAATGATCGCCAGCCAGTCCACCGGCACGACCCGACCATCGATGATCTCGTGGCCTTGCGGGGTCTGCATCCAGCTGTTGGACGCCAGGATCCAGAAAGTCGATACCAGCGTCCCCAAGGCCACCATCACCGTTGAGAAAAAGTGCAGGCCCCGGCCCACACGGTTCCAGCCAAACAGCATGACGCCGAGGAAGCCTGCCTCCAGGAAGAAGGCCGTCAGCACCTCATAGGTGAGCAGTGGGCCCGTGACAGCGCCGGCGAAATCTGAAAAACGGCTCCAGTTGGTACCGAACTGATAGGCCATGACCAGGCCCGAAACCACGCCCATGCCGAAGTTCACGGCGAAGATCTTCGACCAGAAATGGTAAAGGTCACGGTAGACCTGCTCGTTGGTCCTCAGCCAAAGGCCTTCGAGAACCGCCAGGTAACTGGCCAGGCCAATGGTGATGGCCGGAAACAGGATGTGGAACGACACGGTAAAGGCAAACTGAATTCGGGCGAGCTCAAGGGCTTCTATTCCGAACATGATGCTTCCTCTTCAGGTAATCCGGCTTCGGGCTCGTGGCCCGTTGCCCACAGCCCCCGCGTTAGTGTCGAGTGCGGCACGTTGGAATTGTTCTGTTCGATCGCAGGGATTTCGACCCATAGGCCAATTCGTTGCTTCTGGAACGATTGATCCAGATCAACGATTGGTACCAAGCATAGTCCTGAATGGCCCGCCAGGCGGTGCGGTTGTTTGCCGCGTGACCAGTTGCCTCATGGGCTTCCAAAGCCGGTGGAAGCGTGCCGACACAGGCAAACAGTAACCGTTTGTTACAAACAGATGATAATCTGCCGCCCCCGTCTACTGCGCCGAGGCCACAGGTTTCCGATGTCCGATTCCGCACCGCAGTTGTTGCGCCATCACCGCCCTTTCATTGCCTTCTGGCTGGCCCGTGTGTTCACCGCCAGCGGTTTCCAGATGCTCACCGTGGCCATTGGCTGGCACCTCTACCAGCTGACTGGCAATGTGCTCGACCTGGGCCTGGTCGGGCTCGTCGAATTCGCCCCGCGGGTGCTGTTCATGCTGCACACCGGGCATGTCGCTGACCGCTTTGACCGGCGCAAGGTCGCGGCTCTGTGCCAGACCCTGCAGGGCCTGATCGCCCTGATGCTGGCGTTGGGAAGCGCCACCGACAACGTCAGCCGCGAACTGATCTTCGCCCTCGCCTTCCTGCTCGGCGCTACCCGCTCGTTCGAAATGCCCGCCACCCAGGCGCTGCTGCCCAATGTGGTGCCGCCCGGGCTGTTTCCTCGGGCGGTCGCGGCCTCAGCCTCGGCCACCCAGGCGGCGACCATCGTCGCCCCGGCCGTGGGCGGGTTTCTTTATGCCTTCGGCAGCATTTGGGTGTACGGCCCTACCGTGGTCCTGTATGCCATTGCATGCCTGCTGATGCTGAGCCTGAACTCGCGCCAGCAGGTGCCGCAGCGAGGGCGCGCCAGCCTGGAGTCGTTGCTGGCCGGGATCCGTTTCATCCGTAGCCGTCCAGACATTCTCGGGGCGATTTCCCTTGACCTGTTCGCCGTGCTGCTGGGAGGCGCCACCGCGCTGCTGCCAGTGTTCGCCAAGGACATCCTGCTCACAGGGCCGTGGGGCCTGGGGTTGTTGCGGTCGGCGCCCGCGGTGGGCGCGCTGCTGATGTCGTTCTGGCTGGCGCGCTTCCCGGTAGAGCGCAAGGTCGGCCGCACCATGTTCACCGCCGTCGGGGTGTTCGGCGTGGCCACCATCGCTTTTGGCCTGTCGACCTCATTCTGGTTCTCGCTGGCGGTACTGGTGGTGCTGGGTGCGGCAGACATGATCAGCATGGTGATACGCGGTGCGTTCGTGCAACTGGAAACACCGGACGAGATGCGTGGCCGGGTAAGCGCGGTCAACGGCCTGTTCATCGGCGCCTCCAACCAGCTCGGCGAGTTCGAATCGGGGGTCACGGCGCACTGGTTCGGCACGGTGCCGGCGGTGGTGCTGGGGGGCGTGGGCACCTTGGTGGTGACCGGCGTGTGGATAAAGTTGTTCCCGACACTGGCTACGCGGGATCGATTGCACAATGGTTGACGGCGGCCTGAACGGCCATAGGCCCCTGCCAGCCATGCTGGTATGATGCGCGGCTTTTTTCCTCCCCACGCAAAACCACGGCAGCCGCTACGGCCTGTGCTTTGCTGATGGGGTCGATACATTCACGGCGCCGGGGGCGCCTCGGGGAGCGGGCATGCTGGAAAGGCTGTTTCAACTAAAAGCACACAACACCAACGTGCGCACCGAGATTCTTGCGGGCGTCACCACCTTCCTGGCGATGGCCTACATCCTGTTCGTCAACCCGAGCATTCTCGGCGAAACCGGCATGGACAAGGGCGCGATCTTCGTCGCCACCTGCCTGGCTGCGGCCATCGGCTCGGCGACCATGGGCCTGATTGCCAACTACCCGATCGCCTTGGCGCCAGGCATGGGCTTGAACGCGTTCTTCACCTACACCGTGGTCCTGCACATGGGCCACACCTGGCAGGTGGCGCTGGGCGCGGTGTTCCTCTCGGCAGTCATGTTCTTCCTGCTGTCGATCTTCCGCATACGCGAGTGGATCGTGAACAGCATCCCGCTGCCGCTGCGCTCGGCCATCGCTGCCGGCATTGGCCTGTTTCTGGCGCTGATTGCCCTGCATAACGCCGGCATCGTCGTCGATAACCCGGCCACCCTGGTGGGCATGGGTGACCTCAAGCAGCCGTCGGTCATTCTTGCCACGCTCGGTTTCTTCCTGATTGTGGGCCTTGAATCGCTCAAGGTGCGCGGCGCAGTGCTGATCGGCATTCTCGCAGTGACGGTCGCGGCGATCGCGATGGGCGTCACACCATTCGGCGGTATCGTGTCGATGCCACCGTCGCTGGCACCGACCTTCCTGCAGTTGGATATCGCCGGGGCCCTGGACGTGGGCCTGGTCAGCGTGATCTTTGCGTTCCTGTTCGTCGACCTGTTCGACAACTCGGGCACCCTGATCGCCGTGGCCAAACGCGCCGGCCTGATGGGCAAGGACGGCCACATGCCGAAGATGGGCCGTGCCCTGATCGCCGACAGCACCGCGGCCATGGCCGGTTCGCTGCTGGGCACCTCGACGACCACCAGCTACATCGAGTCGGCGGCAGGCGTGAGCGCCGGTGGCCGCACCGGCCTGACCGCCATCGTGGTGGCCGTGCTGTTCCTGCTGGCGCTGTTCTTCGCCCCGCTGGCCGGTAGCGTACCGGCCTTCGCCACCGCACCGGCATTGCTGTTCGTCGCCGTGCTGATGGCTTCGGGCCTGGCGGAAATAAACTGGGACGACGTGACCGAGGCCGCACCGGTAGTGGTCACCGCCCTGGCCATGCCGCTGACCTATTCGATCGCCAACGGCATCGCCTTCGGTTTCATCTGCTGGACTGCGGTCAAACTGATCTCCGGCCGCCGCCACGAGCTGAACCCGGCACTGGTGATCCTTTCCATCCTGTTCGTCATCAAGCTGGGCTGGTTCAACGCATGAGTGCTGTCTTCGACCCTAGCGCCTACGACGCGCAACTGCAGGCCAAGGTTACCCGCCTGCGCGAGCTGCTGGCCCCCTTCGGTGCGCCGCAGCCCGCTGTGTTCGACTCGCCGCGCGAGCATTATCGCTTGCGTGCCGAGTTCCGCCTGTGGCGCGAGGACGGCCAGCGCCACTATGCGATGTTCGCCCCGGGCGAGAAGCACAAGGCCATCCTGATCGACGATTTCCCCATTGCCAGCGAGCGCATCAATGCACTGATGCCACGCCTCAAGGCGGCCTGGCAGGCCAGTGAAGAACTGAGCAATCGCCTGTTCCAGGTGGAGTTCCTCACCACCCTTGCCGGCGATGCGATGATCACCCTGTGCTACCACCGCCCGCTGGACGAGGCCTGGGAAGTGGCAGCGCGGCAGCTAGCCGAAGAACTGGGCGTGAGCCTGATCGGCCGCTCCAAAGGCAAGCGGCTGGTCATCGGCCGTGATTACGCCGTGGAACAACTCGACGTGGCTGGCCGCGTGTTCAGCTATCGCCAGCCCGAAGGCGCCTTCACCCAGCCCAACGGCGCGGTGAACCAGAAGATGCTGAGCTGGGCTTACGACGCACTCGGCGAGCGCGATGACGACCTGCTGGAGCTGTACTGCGGCAACGGCAACTTCACCCTGCCGCTGGCTACCCGGGTACGCCAGGTGCTGGCCACCGAGATCAGCAAGACCTCGGTCAATGCCGCCCTGAGCAACCTCGAAGAGAACGCTGTGGATAACGTGCGCCTGGTGCGCCTGTCGGCAGAAGAGCTGACTCAAGCGCTGAATGAGGTTCGCCCGTTCCGCCGGCTGGAAGGGATCGACCTGAAGCGTTATGCCTTCGGTACGGTGTTCGTCGACCCACCACGTGCGGGGATGGACCCGGATACGTGCGAGCTGACGCGGCGCTTCGAACGGATTCTGTACATCTCGTGCAACCCGGAAACGCTGGCGGCCAACATCGAGCAGTTGCAGGACACGCATCGCATTGAACGCTGTGCGCTGTTTGACCAGTTCCCGTATACCCACCACATGGAAAGTGGGGTATTGCTGGTTCGACGCTGATCGGCGGAAATTGGGGCCGCTTTGCGGCCCCAGTTGTATCAGAAGTCGAAGAAGACCGTCTCCCCTTCCCCCTGAACACGGATATCGAACCGATACGCCGTCTTGCCGTCCACCTCGCAACGCTTGGCAATCAAGGTTTCACGGCGCTGCGGCTGCTCGATCAGGTTGAGCACCGGGCACTTGGCGTTCGCCTCGGCCTCATCCTCGAAGTACAGCCGCGTGTGCAAGTGGATGTTGATGCCGCGGGCAAACAGGCTGATGTTGATGTGCGGGGCCATCGGCACACCGGCAGCGTTGTTCACCACCCCCGGTTTGACGGTCTGGACGGTCCACTCACCGGCATCGAAAGTGGTGGCAGTGCGACCGAAGCTGTTGAAGGCGTTTTCCAGGTTGCAGTCATCCTGGTACTGGCCATTGGCATCGGCTTGCCAGAGTTCAAGGAATGAATCGCGGATCAAGTGGCCGTTGCCGTCGTACACATGGCCGATCAACAGGATGTGTTCACCCGGCGCCTCTGGCTTGGCCATTCGGTTCCAGATTTCCTGGTCACGGGTGGGGTTACCGGCCGCTTCCAGGGCCAGGCCGATGTGTACGTAGGGGCCGGCGGTCTGCGAGGGGGTTTCCGGCAGCAGTTCGATTGGCATGGCGGGGTCCTCAGCAGTTTTCGAAGTGGGTCTTGCGCTGGCCGCGCAGCACGATGTCGAAGCGGTACGCCAGGCAATCCATGGGGTTGGCGTTACTCATGTCGAGCTTGGCGATCAGTTGCTGCACCGCTTCAGGGTTGGCGATCGACTTGACGATCGGGCACATCGGGATCAGCGGGTCGCCCTCGAAGTACAGCTGGGTGATCAGCTTGGTGGCGATCGACGGGCCGCTGATACCGAAGTGGATGTGCGCCGGGCGCCAGTCGTTCGGGCCGTTGCGCCATGGGTAGGGGCCGGGCTTGATGGTGCGGAAGCTGTAGTAGCCATCACTGTCGGTCAGGCAGCGGCCGACGCCACCGAAATTCGGGTCCAGCGGGGCCAGGTAGCGATCGTTCTTGTGGCGATAACGGCCACCGGCGTTAGCTTGCCACATTTCTACCAAGGTATTGGGCACTGGCTTGCCGTATTGGTCGACGACGCGGCCGGCAACGATGATGCGCTCACCAATCGGCAGGCCACCGTTGTTGAAGTTGAGCAGCAGGTCATGGTCGTGGGCGCCGAAGCCCAGGTGGGTGAAATCCGGGCCGGTGGTTTCGCTGATCGACTGCGGAATGCTGACCAATGCCTGGCGCGGCGAGCGGGCAACAGAAGTCTTGTAGTCGGGCGTCAGGGCCTTGGGGTGCCAGTTGCGATCACGGATCACGAAGCGGCTGTTGTCCTGGGCGGGCATGCCGTTTTCCTCTCTTGGAGTTATCAAAACACCTGTGGTTCGCAGGCGGACTTGCAGTTTCGGATAGGTCGAAGCAGATGAATATTGAATTCCGCCGACCGTTACTTAACCAAATGGTTATGCATTAGTACCTTTGGCTGGCGTGAACTAACCTATGTCTTCATGTTTCACGCTCTGGAGTGCACTTCATGGAATGGCGAAAAGGCCGTCGTAGCGACAACGTGGTCGATGCCCGTGGCCAAGGTGGCGGCGGTGGTGGCATGCGCTTTGGCGGTGGCAAGGGCCTCGGGCTCGGAGCCATCCTTCTGATCGTCGGCATCGGCTGGCTCACTGGCCAGGACCCGCTGCAGATCCTCGGCCAGCTCACCGGGCAAATGGAGCAGCAGCAGGCTCCAAGCAGCGTGGGCAACAAGGCCCCAGCGGCCAACGACGAGCAGGCCCAGTTCGTCGCGTCGATCCTGGGCGACACCGAAGACACCTGGAAGGCGTTGTTCTCCCAGGCTGGCAAGCAGTATCGCGACCCCAAGCTGGTACTGTTCAGCGGCCAGGTCAATTCCGCCTGCGGCTTCGCTTCAGCGGCGGTGGGGCCGTTCTACTGCCCTGCTGACCAAAGGGTGTACCTGGACATGTCGTTCTTCCGTGAAATGGAAACCCGCTTCGCCGCTGCAGGCGACTTCGCTCAGGCCTACGTGATCGCCCACGAGATCGGCCACCACGTGCAGACGTTGCTTGGCGTGTCGGCCAAGGTCGATGCGGCGCGCCGCGCAGGCCAGCGCCTGGAGGGTGAAAATGGCTTGCTGGTGCGCCAGGAGTTGCAGGCCGACTGCCTGGCCGGGGTATGGGCATACCAGGCGCAGCAACGGCTGAACTGGCTTGAGCCGGGGGACGTCGAGGAAGCGCTGAATGCAGCCAACGCCATCGGTGATGACCGGCTGCAGCAAAAAGGCCAAGGGCGCGTGGTCCCGGACTCCTTTACCCATGGGACCTCGGCGCAGCGGGTGCGGTGGTTCAAGGCCGGGTTTGCCCAAGGCGAAGTGAACAGCTGCGACACGTTCAGTGCGCCCAACCTTTGACGTTTCGAGGCCCCCTGCGCATGGCACGCCAGCTGCCGTGCGCGGTGTCGCAATTGAGTCGAAAAAGCGTTTCAGCTTCCTCGCCATTTGCCGATAACCCCTGCACGATTCAGCGGGCATCCAGAACAACAACGCCTAGCGATCGACAATTGATCAAGTGAGCGAAATCATTTCTGGAGAGCGTGCATGAACAGCTGGTTTGCCAACATCAGCGTCAACCTCAAACTCGGCCTGGGCTTCGGCCTGGTGCTGGTCCTCACCGGCCTGCTGGCCCTCACCGGCTGGACCAGCCTGGGCAGCCTCATCGACCGCAGCAACTGGATGGGCGACATCGGCAAGCTCAACAAAGACCTGACCGACCTGCGCGTGGCGCGCCTGCAGTACATGATCGCCAATGGCGACGATGCTGCAGCAGCGAACACCCAGGCCAAGCTGGATGCCTTCAGCAAACAGCAGCAATACCTGGTCAGTACTTTCAAGAGCCCGGAAAACGTCAAGCTGCTCAAAGAGCTGGGCCAGACCATCAGCGAGTACGAAGTCTCGCTGAACAAGATGCGTGCAGGCTACAAAGGCTCGCTGGCTGCACGTGACGCGATGAACGTATCGGCTGCCAAGACCGACGAGGCCATGGCGTTGCTGGGCGAGGAAGTCATGGGCCGCCCCGAGGCCGATAGCGTGCGCCTGGCTCAATACCAACTGATCAGCAAGGCGCGCCAGCAACTGCTGCAAGTGCGGGTGGATGTGCGCGGTTACATTGCCGACAACTCTGCGGCCAACGAACAAGCCGCCCTGCGCCAGCTGGAGTTGGCCCTTGCCGAGATCGACACCCTGAAGCGTCAGCTGCCCGCCGAAGCCACGCGGGTGCAGCAGTTGGAGCAATCGATACAGACCTACCGTGAGGCCGTGCGCCAGTTCCGCGCTGCAGTCGCCGAAATCACCACCGCCCGTGCGGAGATGACCGTGCAAGGCGGCGACATCGTCAAGCGCAGCGACGCGCTGTACAAGATCCAGATCGACCGCCGCGACGCCGAGAGCGCCCAGGCACGCAGTCTGCAGACCATCGCCACGTTGCTGGCCTTGCTGGTCGGTGTGCTGGCAGCGGTGCTGATCACCCGCCAGATCACCCGCCCGCTGCACGACACATTGCAAGCGGTGGAGCGCATCGCCGGTGGCGACCTCACCCACGACCTGCGGGTTACCCGCCGCGACGAGATCGGCGTGCTGCAACAGGGCATCGCCCGCATGGGCACCACCCTGCGCGAGCTCATCACCGGCATCCGCGACGGTGTCACGCAGATCGCCAGCGCCGCTGAGGAACTGTCGGCGGTCACCGAGCAGACCAGCGCTGGCGCAAACAGCCAGAAGGTCGAAACCGATCAGGTCGCTACCGCCATGCACGAAATGGCCGCGACCGTTCAGGAAGTCGCGCGCAATGCCGAACAGGCTTCCCACGCAGCCACCGGTGCCGACGACGAAGCACGCGCAGGTGATCGCGTGGTTGGCGAAGCGATCAGCCAGATCGAACGCCTGGCCGAGGAAGTGCACCGCTCTACCGAAGCCATGAACCTGCTGCAGCAGGAAAGCCAGAAGATCGGCAGCGTCATGGATGTGATCAAGTCGGTAGCCGAACAGACCAACCTGCTGGCGCTCAACGCTGCCATCGAAGCCGCCCGTGCCGGTGAAGCAGGGCGTGGTTTCGCCGTGGTCGCCGACGAAGTGCGTGGTTTGGCCCAGCGCACGCAGAAATCCACCGAAGAGATCGAAGAATTAGTGGCAGGCCTGCAACACGGTACCCAGCAAGTGGCCAACGCCATGCAAGGCAGCCGCACCCTGACCGACAGCAGTGTCGAACTAGCGCGCAAGGCCGGCACTTCGCTGGAAAACATCACCAGCACGGTGTCGAGCATCCAGTCGATGAACCAGCAGATTGCCGCGGCAGCCGAGCAGCAGAGCGCGGTGGCTGAGGAGATCAGCCGCAGCATTCTGAATGTGCGCGATGTGTCGGAGCAGACCGCAGCGGCCAGTGATGAGACGGCGGCGTCCAGTGTCGAACTGGCACGCCTGGGTGGGCACCTGCAGACGCTGGTCAGCCAGTTCCGGGTCTGACCTTAGCCTGTTGGGGCCGGCTTGGCGGCCCCCAGCCGCCAAACCGGCCCCCTCGATAGCGATGGGAGCCGGTTTGCCCGCGATGCTGGCAGAGCTGGCAGCCGGTTATTTAACGACCATCCCCACCCCGCGCCCACGCGGATCCGAAGCCGTCTCAAGCTTCGCCCCGTTGACGCGGATCGCCTGGATATCCCCCATCTCCCAGCCCTGATCCTCGAGCACATACCCCATCTTCTTCAGCTCATCGGCCACCGGGCCGGTAAGCGGTGCATAGCTGTCGAAGTAGATGGTGTCCTTGGGCAGCAACTGGTGGTGCACCCGCTGCGCCGCGACGGCCTTGTCCAGGGGCATGCCGTAGTCGTACAGGTTGTTCATCACCTGGAAGATCGAAGTGAAGATCCGCGAGCCGCCCGGTGTACCGATCACCAGTTCGACCTTGCCATCGCGGGTCATCAGGCTGGGGCTCATGGACGACAGCATGCGCTTGCCCGGCTCGATGGCGTTGGCATCACCGCCCACCACACCGAAGGCATTGGCTGCGCCTGGTTTGGCGCTGAAGTCGTCCATTTCGTCGTTGAGCAGGAAGCCCGCGCCCTTGACCACCACACCACTGCCGTAGTCGAGGTTGAGGGTATAGGTATTGCTGACCGCGTTGCCCTGTTTGTCGACGATCGAGAAGTGCGTGGTCTGGTGCGGCTCTAGGCCCGGTTTGACATCCTCGGTGGCGGAGATGGCCTTGGCGTTGACCTGCGCGGCGCGCTTGGCCAAATAATCCTTGGCGATCAGCTGGTCGACCGGCACCTTGGTGAAGGCCGGGTCGCCCAGGTAGTCGGCGCGGTCGGCAAACACACGCTTCTCGATCTCAGCCAGCAGGTGAATGTATTGCGCCGAATTGTGCGCCACGCCTTTGAAGTCGGCCGCACGGTCTTCCTTGATGCCCAGCAACTGGGCCAGGGCGACGCCGCCGGAGCTTGGCGGTGGCGCGGTGTAAACCACGTTGCCGCGCCAGCTCAGGGCCATGGGCTCACGCCAGACGGCCTTGTAGTCCTTGAGGTCTTCTTTGGTGATCAGGCCTTTGTCGGCCTGCATCTGCGCCACCAGCAGATCAGCGGTCTTGCCTTGGTAGAACTCGCTCACGCCTTTGTCGGCAATACGTTCGAGGGTCTGGGCCATTTCTGGCTGTTTGAACAGCTCGCCGACCTTCATGGTGCCGAAATAGTCGTTGAAGTTGGTCGCGGTCTTGAACAGGCCCTGGGCGTCGTTGCGGTACTGATACTGCTTTTCGGCAATCTTGAAGCCGTTTTTCGCATAGCCGATGGCGGGGGTCAGCAGCTCGCTCCAGGGCAGCTTGCCGAATTTCTTGTGCGCTTCCCACAGGCCCATCACCGTGCCAGGCACGCCGGCGGCGCGCGCGCCGACCAAGCTGAGGTTCTCGATGACCTCGCCTTTTTCGTCCAGGTACATGTTGCGGGTCGCGGCCTTGGGCGCCACTTCTCGGTAGTCGAGGAAGTACGGCTTGCCATCGACGAACAGGGTCATGAAACCACCGCCACCGATGTTGCCGGCCTCGGGGTAGGTCACCGCCAGGGTGAAGGCGGTGGCTACCGCCGCATCCACCGCATTGCCGCCCTTTTTCAGGATGTCGGCGGCCACCTGTGCGCCATATTGATCAGGGGCGGCCACCGCGCCACCCTCCAGGGTTAGCGCATAGGCCGATGAACAGCTCAAGATCGCCGCGCCGAGGGCCATGGACTGGAACAGGACAATACGCATGACACTTCCTTGGTGTTGTTTTTGTTGATCACCCAGTAAGGCCGAAGCCTGTCCACTGTGCAATCACCTGTAGGAAGTTTCGCCGCCCATGGACAGGATTTGTCGCGTTCAGGCAACTCAGCAGGCGTACATCGCCAGTTTGCGCTGGATGAAGTCGAGGAAGCACTGGATGCGCAGGGCCAGTTGCGTGTTGCGGTAATAAACAGCGTGGATAGGCTGGCGGTAGCCGTTGTTGGCAGCGCTCAGAATGACCTGCAGTCGGCCGGCGCGGATGTCCTCGTGGGTCATGAAGTGCGAGAGGCTGACGATACCCTCCCCGGCCAGCGCCAACTGGCGCAGGGTCTCGCCGCTGGAGGCGAGCAGCGCCGGGCGAATTGCCCAACGGTCGCCTTGGGCATGGCGCAGCGGCCACTGGTTGAGTGACTCGGGCTGGCTGAAACCGAGCAGGCAGTGATGGTTCAGGTCTTCGACATGCTGCGGTGTACCGTGCCGCTCCAGGTAAGCCGGACTTGCAAGGATTTGCACCGGGCTGCAGCCCAGCGAACGGGCGTGCAGGCTGGAGTCGGCCAACTCACCGATGCGGATCGCGACGTCGGTACTCTGCTCCAACAGGTCGATGATCAGGTCATCGGTGTTCAGTTCCAGCTCGATATCGGGGTACTGGCTGCGAAATTCGCCGATCCAGGGCAGGATCGCATGCAGCATGAACGGCGCTGCGGCATTGATGCGCAAGCGCCCGGAAGGTGTCTGGCGGTTCATCGACAGGCGCTCTTCCATGTCGTCCATTTGCTGGAGCACCAGCCGAGAACGCTCGAGGAAAAAGCGCCCTTCTTCGGTCAGGTCCATGCGCCGGGTGGTGCGATTGACCAGCGTAGTGCCCAGCTTTGCCTCCAGGCGCGCCAAGGTGCGGCTGACCGCCGAAGGCGTCTGGCCCAGTTGCTCGGCGGCAGCGGAAATCGAACCGCAGTCGATGACGGCGACGAATACCTGGAGTTCTTCGGATCGGGTTTTCACAGGATTGACCACACAATGAATATGCCGTGATTGATAGCGGGTGATCGGCCCCTGTGCAAGGGGCCGCTTCGCGCCCCAATCGCCGGCAAGCCGGCGATTGATGCGCGAAGCGGCCCTATTTCACTGAGCGACGCCGAACACGGCATTCAGATGCGCCTCATAAGCTGCCAACGCAGCCGGCACATCCGGGCGCTTCATCACATCGACTGCCAGATAGGTTGGCAGGCCGGTCATGCCGAGGAACTGATTGGCCTTGTGGAACGGGAAATACACCGCATCCACCCCTTTGCCCTCGAAGAAATCGCTCGGGTCGTCGAAGGCCTGCTGCGGTGCGTTCCAGGTCAGCGACAGCATGTACTGCTTGCCCTGCACCAGGCCACCGCTACCGTACTTCTGCGAAGCATCCGAGCGGGTCCGGCCATCGTTGGCGTAGAGGCTGCCGTGGCCTGCAGTGAAGACTTCGTCGATGTATTTCTTGACGGTCCAGGGTGCGCCCATCCACCAGCCCGGCATCTGGTAGATCACCACATCGGCCCAGAGGAATTTCTCGACTTCGGCCTGCACGTCGTAGCCGGCGTCGATGAAGGTTTGCTGCACGTCAAAACCGGCTCGGTCGAGATGAGCGAGGGCGGCCTCGTGCAGCGTCTGGTTGAGGCGACCCTCAGAGTGGGCGAACTGTTTACCGCCATTGAGCAGGAGAATCTTTTTCATGCTGACCTCGCGTCAAGAATCAATGGCCGGCAGATTAGCGATCATGGGGCATGGGATACAGGGTGAGCGGGGCAAAATACAATTGACCATAAGTCACGAATCCAAAGCTCATTATTGCCTTAGAATCGCTTCATCCCATCATCAAATGAGTTGTGATCAATGAGCGAGCAGTACGCCTTCATTCTCAAGGCAAAGACCCGTCCGGAAATGGCCGAAGCATTCGAAACCCTGTTCCGCGCCTACGTTGAACCGAGCCGCAATGAGCCTGGCTGCATCGAATACCACATGCTGCGCGACAAGGAAGACCCAAGCCTGTTCGTATTCTTCGAGGTATGGGCCAACAAAGCGGCGCTGGATGTGCATTCGGCGTTGCCGCACATGGTCGAGTTCTTCGAAAAACGTATGGACTACCTTGAGCGTGACTTCGATATCCAGCTGATAGAAATGCTCAGCGCGTCCTCCGCTAGCCGTTGATCAGCAGGTGGCCGCCCAGCGCGGCCAGGCCGATGAAGAAGCACCGTTTGAACAGCACGGCGCTGATGCGCTGGCGCAGCCATTGGCCAGCCAGCATGCCCAGGAGCGCCGGTGCCAGCATCAAAAATGAAGCCCCCATTGCCTGGCCACCCAAGGCGTCTTGGCCAGCCAGGCCCAGGGCCAGCGCCAGGGTCGAGACGGTGAACGACAGGCCCAATGCCTGGATCATTTCGTCGCGGCTCAGGCCAAGGCTCTGCAGGTAAGGCACTGCGGGTATCACGAACACCCCCGTGGCGGCGCTCACGATGCCGGTCAGCATCCCGCACAACGGCCCAAGCCACCCTTCTCTGCCTGCCGCCAGCCGCAGGCCAGGCCCGATCAGGCCATACAAGGCGTACACCAGCAGCGCCGCGCCCAACGCATGCGCCGCCCATGGGCCACTGTCGATCCCCAGCCAGGCACTACCAAGCAGCGTACCGATAAAGATCATGACGAGCATCGGCCCGAGACGCCGCAGCAACGCCGGCAGGTGGCCTCCCGCCGCCAGCTGCCAAAGGTTGGTGATAGTCGATGGCACGATCAGCAACGCGGCAGCCTGCGCCGGAGGCATAGCCAGGCCCAAAAGCCCCATCGCGATGGTCGGCAGGCCCAGGCCGATCACCCCTTTCACCGCGCCCGCCAGCAGGAACGTCATGATTACCAGCAGGGACAGAGCCGGCCCGATATGTTGATAGAAAGCGATCAGGTCATTCATGACCACCATCATGGCGTGCAACGGGGCGGCTGAAAATCTGCCATATACTCAGCCTGACTCTCGCCAGGACAGAGGCTGATGCATTTCGACCTGATTGATCTCACGCTATTTCGGCACACCCTGGAGTGCGGCAACATCACCGCCGGGGCCCGCTGCAGTCACCTGTCGCTGCCAGCTGCCAGTGCGCGAATCCGTGCCATGGAAGCCTCGCTCGGTACTGCGTTGCTGGAACGCAACCGCCGCGGTGTACAGCCGACCCCGGCGGGCCAGGCGCTGCTTCAGCATGCTCGGCTGATCGGCCAGCAGGTCGAACGCCTGCAGTTCGATTTGGGCCAGTACGCTCAGGGGCAGCAGGGCCAGGTGCGCCTGCTGTGCAACACGGCGGCGCTGACCGAATACCTGCCGGAGCAGTTGGCCGGGTATCTGGCGGAAAACCCTGGTGTGAGCGTCGACGTGCAGGAAATGCCGAGCCTGAGGATCGTGCAGTCGATCAGCCAAGGCATGGCCGATGTGGGCATCATCTCCACCGCTGCGCCCAGCACGCACCTGCAAACCCTGCCGTTTCGCGACGACCCGCTGGTACTGATCACCCCGCTTGCTCACCCGCTCAGCTCGGAGCCTGCCCCAAGCTTCATCGGCAGCCTTGCCCACGGGCATGTCGGGCTCGGTGCGAACAGCGCCCTGGCGTTGTATCTGGAGGAGCAGGCCCTGCGCGAAGGGCGGCGCATGCACGTACGGGTGCGCGCCGAAGGCTTTGACGGGGTGATCCGCATGGTTGCAGGTGGCGCCGGGGTTGGCGTGGTGCCATTGGCGGCAGTGAAGCGCTGGGAAGGCGTGTTGCCGCTGCACTGGGTGGCGCTGCGTGAGGACTGGGCGAATCGCCGATTGCTGCTGTGCGCACGAGATTTTGCGGGGTTGCCAGGCTATGCGGCCGGGTTGGTCGAGCGGCTGGCCAAGCCCTGAGCGCGTTTACCCACGCGCATGCACATAGCGCAGTCAGGCACCTGAACGTCGAGCCCAGGCAACTGCGGCTCGGCCAATGGCCCTATGGTGTCGAGTCATTCAGCCAGTCACCAGGAGTTGTGCCATGTCCGATTTCATCACCGTCCTGCGCGAAACTTGCCCGACACCGGTCGTGGACGCTACCAAGTGGAAGCGCATCGGCGGCGATCCGCACACCGTCAACCTCAATGCTTACCTGTCGGCCGACGGCAGCAAGATCATGGGCACCTGGATCTGCACGCCGGGCAAGTTCGAGGTCAACTACGAGAAGTGGGAGTTCTGCCACTTTCTTGAGGGTTACTGCATCGTCACCCCGGAAGGTGAAGCGCCCAAACACCTGAAGGCCGGTGATGTGTTCGTGATCGAACCGGGCATGAAAGGGACCTGGGAAGTGGTCGAGACGGTACGTAAATATTTCGTCTTTGCCTGATTACGCCTAAGTTTTTGACAAACCAGCTGTTAAAAAAATCGCGAGGCAGGCAACCTCCCCTCTGGTGCGCAGTTACAGAGGGAAGGCCGGCCGGCCCGCGATGAAGTCCACCTCGCTCGTCAATCCTTCTTGCGGTAGCCCTCGACGATCGCCGAGAAATCTTTGCCACCCTCGCCGCGCAGGCTCATCGCCTGATACAGCTGCTGGGCCACAGCTCCGAGAATGACTGGTTGGTGCACCTGGCGCGCGGCTTCGGTCGCCAGCCCCAGGTCCTTGAGCATCAGCTCGGCACCAAAGCCACCGGTATAGCCGCGGGAGGCCGGGGCGGTTTCGATGATGCCCGGCCAGGGGTTGTAGGTATCGGAACTCCAGCAACGCCCGGTCGAGCTGTTGATGATGCCGGCCAGTACCTTGGTGTCGATCCCCAGCGCATTGCCCAGCGCCATGGCCTCGGCCACGCCGATCATCGAGATGCCCAGCAGCAGGTTGTTGCAGACCTTGGCAATCTGCCCGGTGCCGACCTCACCGCAGTGCACGATGTTGCGGCCCATCTGTTCCAGCACCGGCTTGAGCGTGGCAAAAAGCGCTGCGCTGGCACCGACCATGAACGTCAAGGTGCCTGCCGCCGCGCCGCCAGTGCCGCCGGAAACCGGCGCATCGCCCATGTCCACACCCTTGGCCGCAGCGGCCTTGCACACCTCGCGCGCCGTCTGCGGGTCGATGGTGCTGCAGTCCACGGTCGGTGTGCCCGGGCGCACGCCCGCCAGCACGCCGTCTTCGTTCAGGTAGACACTGCGCACATGGGTTGCAGCCGGCAGCATGGTGATCACCAGCTCGCTGTTGGCTGCCGCTTCCTTGGGCGAAGCGCTGACCTGCCCGCCCAGTTCGGCGAGCTCGGCCAGTACGGTCTTGTTCAGGTCGAACAGGTTCAACTGGTGCCCGGCCTTGATCAGGTTGCGGGCCATGGGGGCGCCCATGTTGCCCAGGCCGATGAATGCGATACGCATGGCGATCTCCTTAGCGCAGGCTGATGGTGGTGTTCACACCGTCATTGACGCTGTCATCATCGAACCAGCGGGCGGTGACGGTCTTGGTCTGCGTGTAGAACTGCACCACCTGCTTGCCGTACGGGCCGAGGTCGCCGAGCTTGGAGCCACGCGACCCGGTGAAGCTGAAGAACGGCACGGGTACCGGGATCGGGATATTGATACCGACCTGGCCGATGTCGATTTCGCTCTGGAACTTGCGCGCCGCCGCGCCGCTCTGGGTGAACAGGCCTGTGCCGTTGCCGAACGGGTTGGCGTTGACCAGGGCGATGGCTTCGTCGAGGGTGTCGACTGCCAGGGTCACCAGAACCGGGCCGAAGATTTCCTGGGTGTAGACCTGCATATCGGTTGTCACACCGGAGAACAGGGTCGGGCCGACGAAATTGCCTTGCTCGTAACCCGGGACCGTCACTTCGCGGCCATCGAGTTCCAGCTTGGCGCCTTCCTTGATACCGCTTTCGATCAGGCCCAGCACACGCTCCTTGGCACGCTTGGAGACGAGCGGGCCGACATCGGTGCCCGGCTCGCTGCCGGCGTTGACCTTGAGCTTGCTGGCCGCGTCCTTGATGTCGGGCAGCCATTCACGCGCCTTGCCCACCAGCACCGCCACCGAGGTGGCCATGCAGCGCTGGCCCGCGGCGCCGAAGGCGGCACCGACCAGGGCGTTGATGGTCTGGGTACGGTTGGCATCGGGCAGGACCACGGCGTGGTTCTTGGCCCCCATCATCGACTGCACGCGTTTGCCGTGCTGGCTGCCCAGGTTGTACACATGGGTGCCGACTTCGGTGGACCCGACGAAGGAGATCGCCTTGATATCCTTGTGCGTGCAGATCGCATCCACTACCTGCTTGCCGCCGTGGACCACGTTCAGCACACCGGCCGGCACCCCGGCTTCCAGCGCCAGCTCGACCAGCATCATGGTCGACAGCGGGTCCTGCTCGGACGGTTTGAGCACGAAGGTGTTACCGCAGACGATGGCCATGGGGAACATCCACAGGGGGATCATCGCCGGGAAGTTGAACGGGGTGATGCCGGCGCACACGCCGATGGGTTGGCGCAGCGTGTAGGTGTCGACTCCGCCGGCGACGTTTTCGGCGAACTCGCCCATTTGTAAGGTGCCGATGGAGGCGGCGTGCTCGACCACTTCCAGGCCTCGGAAAATATCACCTTCGGCATCGGCAATGGTTTTGCCCTGCTCGGCGCTCAGGGTCAGGGCAATGCGCTTGCTGTGTTCGCGGATCAACGCCTGCAGCTTGAGCATGATGCGCATGCGTGCGCCGATCGGGGTGTCGCGCCAGGTCTTGAAGGCGCGCTCGGCAGCCGCCACGGCGGCATCCACTTCTTCGACGGTGGCGAACGGCACCCGCGCCAGCACCTGCTGGGTGGCCGGGTTGACGATGTCGCGCCATTCGGTGGTCTTGGACTCGACCCACTGGCCGTCGATCAGCAGCTTGACCTGCTCGACCTTGGTCTGGTCGGGGGATTGGGGTGCGTTCATCTGCGTTCTCCTTGGAATTATTGTCAGGACGAGATCGCCAGCGCCGTGCAAACGCGAGGTGGCGTCATGGGGCTTTTTTCGAGTATAGATGTGCAAACATCCAACAAGAACGCACAAAAAAACCGGATCAACATGCAAAAAGACCTGACCTCCCTCAGTTCGCTGAACTGGGACGATTTGAAGTTCTTCCTCGAAGTGGCACGCACCCGCAAGGCCAGCAGCGCGGCCAAACGCCTGAGCGTCGACTACACCACGGTGTCGCGGCGCATCACTTCGCTGGAAGGTGCGTTGGGTACACTTCTTTTCGAGAAATCCCGGACCAATGGCTTTGTCCTGACTGCCGAGGGGCAGCGCTTGCTCGGTTATGCGGAGTCGATCGAAAGCACGCTGCACATGGCCTGCGAACAGGTGTCCGGTTCAGGCGTGGCGTTGTCGGGCCATGTGCGCATGGGGTGTACGGAAGGCTTCGGCAGCTTTTTCGTCACCCCGCAGTTGAGCCATTTCGTCGATGCCTACCCGGCGATATCGGTGGATATTCTGCCGCTGCCGCATTTCATCAGCCTGTCCAAGCGCGAGGCGGACATCGTCATCGCTTTGGAGCGGCCCGAGCATGGGCCGTATGTGTGCTGCAAGCTGTGCGACTACCGGCTGCGGCTGTATGCGACCCAGGATTATCTGGACAACCATGCGCCGATCGACCAGGTCAGCGACCTGGTTGGCCATCCGTTCATCAGCTATGTGGATGACCTGGCGTTCAGCTCCGAGCTGCTGTACTTGGCCAATCTGATTCCCAACGCCAGCGCGCACCTGCGCAGTACCAGTGTGATCGCACAGTACACGGCGGCGTTGCAGGGGCGAGGGTTGGCGATCTTGCCGTGTTTTCTGGCGGCGCAGGATGCGCGCCTGGTCACGGTGTTACCTGAGCAGATCGAGGTGACGCGACAGTTCTGGATGTATTGCCGGGAGGACTTGCGCAAGTTGAAGCGCATTACCCTGCTGTGGGATTACATCCGAGGGGTGACCGAGGCGAATGCGCCGTTGTTGATGGGGCAAACCCGCGAGATGCGCTTTGCCGAGGGGTGATGACAAGGAGTAAGGGTGCCTAATCCTACCTAGGCCGATGGTGCCGTGGCAACGACTTGTGACAGGGGTTGTGACAGCAATTGTGACACATGAGGTCACCCACTGGGGTAGGTGCTGCCTAGCCGCAGGCTCGCACTACTGCATTGATTCGGTTGTGCCCAGGTGCCGGATTGATTGCACGTTGGTAGCTCTCCGGTGGCGTGCTATCCATCGAGCTAGGAGGCCCCGTAGTGACACCTGCCACAAGCAGAAAAAGACAGATGCCCCCGTGTTGGTACATGGTGTCAACTATCCCGCCTTGGTGTCACCAGCAGGAAGGGCGTTACTGCCCCTCCCTCTTGTTGGCCAACGTCATGCGTTAGTGCTGGTACTGTGCCCGCTGTAGGCCGTCCAGTTCTTGCAGTTCCTCGCGGGTGATCGTGTCGTCATCGAGCTTTGCCATCAGGTCGGCAATGCGCTGGGCCTTAGCCTTACGCTCGGAGCGTTCCTCCAGCAGTCGAGCTTGTTCCCGCTTACCTTCCTCGGCCTTCTCCAGAGCATCGGCTTGACGCTTCAAGGCAGCGCCCAGGCGTTCGCAGTTCAACTCAAAGGCAGCGATGCGCACGGTGGCAGGTCGGCGCCCGTTTGCTTGGCTGATAAGGCCAGACATGGAGCATGCAGCCTCAAGCGCCTGGGTGTGTTTGACAGTCCAGCCAGCTACTACCAGGGCATCGGCATCGGTAGCGGACAGCAGAGCACCTTGCATCACCTCGAAGCACTCGCGGGCAGGTTGGCGCCAGTACAGGGCGCTTACCAGTTGCGGCATGGAGTCCAGCAGCTTGGCACCCAGAGCAGCACCACGGCCCTTGGCAAACAGCAACTCATGCACCAGTGGGCCTACAGGCTTCCAGGCATCGTAGTAAGTCGGGGTGATAGTGGTGTCTCGTCCGAAGTCGCTACGGGTCATCGAGCCTGCCAGTTGCATGAACAGCTCGGGCAAGTCCGGGGCGTACTGCGTCAGGTGCTTGTGCCACTCGGGGTACTCGTAGCCATGCAGGCCGGTCGGGTTCTTGAGCAGTGCACTGTCGGCTGCCTGGGTCTTGATGGCCTGGGCGTGTGCGGCGAGCCATGCGAAGGTGTTGCTGTACTGGTCAGGGTGCGGCAGATTGGCAGGCAGTTCGCCAGGGAGTCGGCCAGTTCGGTCGAGCAGCTCCAGGGCGATGCGTACCTCATTCTGTACCAGCCCCAATTGCTTGAGCTTCTGGTCATCCTGGGAGCGGCCTGGAATCAGCATAGAGCGCTTCTCTCGGAACCGGTGGCACACGGCGTCTACGGTGGCCGCTACGCCCTGCTGTTGGATGTCGGCCTGTGCCTGGGCCTTGGTGTAGGCGTTCAGCAGTTCGGTTGCTGGTGGTACTTTGATTGCGTTGATGAGTTGGGCAGAAATGTTCATTTGGTCTTAAGTCCTCGCTTGGATTGCGGACACGGGCACGCCTCCAGCAGCTCCGGGGAGCCACCAGATGAGCGCGTGTGCCGATGTGTATGGTTGGGGGGGGGATGTAAGGTTAGGAGTTGCGCTGTTTGATGCGCTGGCCTGTGTGTATGTCGTGCAGGTGATTCAGCATCTGGACACCTCGCTGGTCGGCGTTGGTGGTGACGCTTGTTACGGTGTCGAGCAAATAAGGCGCCCGTCCATTTACGGTGTCGTCTTCATCAGCTAGTGCCAGCTCGCCGCCGTAGTCGAACGTGCGCCGGTAGCCACTCATGCTGTCGCCTCGTTAATCTCGTTAGCGTTATCGAGCAGCCAGTGCCGTGCAGTCCGGGTTAGCGCCAGCTCAGTGCCGTAGTTCCCACGATTGCGACACTCGAAGCCGTGACGCTCGCCCAGGTGCGTTACTTGGTACACAGTGCGACGAGGGGTGTGCCGGATGCTCCAGAACCCGAAGCGCTGCCAGACGTAAGCGCGGGCCTTATCAGGATGGTCGATGCCACACAGGTAACAGGCAAGGTGCCATGGCATGGTGCGCCACCTGTCCAGGCGGTCAGCAGCTCGCAGCTTGCGGGCGTTGTGCTCGAACATGCTACGGTGCTGGGATGCCAGTTGTTCCAGGGCAAAGGACGACAACACAGCGTCATTGCGGACGGCTATGAAGGTGGCGATAACCATGCTGTAGAACTCGGTAGATACCCACATTGCATAGGCGATAGTTCCCGCCTCAGTTGCAAGGGTGAAACCGGCATCACCATTAACGCTAACGAAATTTCGTTCTCGCTCCAGGTGCCGCTTAGTCTCGTTATTCCATCGGCTAGGCTGCTTTGCCCTGGAGAGGCCCAGGACTCGCCACATATCAGTCAGGTTGTACATACCTTGGGTGTCAGGTACGAAAAGGTGCATATTCCCATTACCATCGGGCAATGAGATAGGGAGGTGCTTTGTAGTGGTCATTGGTTTCAATCTCTTTGTAGATTTCATGTGTGCAGATAACTTCTAGGTAGCGCACTCGGCACCCTGGGAGAACCAGGCGACCAAACCCAAAGAGACCAGGGCGGGAGTACGCTATCTAGAAGTTACATGCGGGGAGTAAGGAGTTGTAGCAGGGCCATGCCTGCTATCTCCTGTACTGCAACTTAAAGGCGGTATGCAAAATTGGAAGTTCTAGATAAGGACGCTAACGAGATTTCGTTACCGTTCACGACATGCAATTTTCATCTCGCTCCAAGTGCCGGTAGCTACTCAGTAACTGCGGCGAATCTTGGAGATATCAAGCTGCCCTTTGGTGCTGGTGGTTCCTGTCGGCTGGATGGCCTCTGGTGATGAGGCAAAACGGCCCGTTGCAGTAACGCCTATGGGCCCCCCGATGCCCCGAGGGCGTGGCTTGCTGGTCAGATCGGTGATACCTTCATGCAGTAGCTCTACTTGTCGGAGCATGGCTAGGCCCTCATGCTGGGACGGCTGGCACGATGTCAGCACCGTCGTTGGTTACAGCGATCCAGGCATCGGTAGGCTTGCTACCAGCAGCGGTATACATGACCGGCTTGGAATAGCCACTGACCATGATTACAGCACCGTAGCGCTTACCCGACTTGCTGGCCTCGTTGATAGGGTGCTTTGCGTTGCTTACATCGGTGCTCGGATAGACCGGCATGTTGTGCAGGGTGACACCGTACTTCTGTACGTCTTTGTGGGACTTCTGGTCACCGATGATGTTTGGAGCTTGGGCCATTGGGCACCTCCTACATTCTATATAAGGGAATCCCTCTTCCCTAGAAGGGAGAGAGGGAGAATAACTACTGGACACTTCTAGAAGCTACTAAGGCTACTAGGAGCTACTAGCCACCTCTAGGGCTACTAGGACACTCCTTTGCTACCTGTGGCTTCTCCTATACTGCAACTTAAATACCCATCGGGCTACAGGCCACGGAATACGCGGCCTACAGCGGTTTTGGTCATTATTTGTACAGCAGTCTCACAGTCTCCCGGTGTGAGACTTAATGACCGGATCGGCAATTCTGGTCACACTTGCCGGTATTGGGCTGGGAGCCTGGGCAGGCATCGGCGGGATATAGGCGAGAAGGCCCCAGGCGGACCCGTGGCGCGGCATTCGGCGGGCGGGCGTGCATTGGGCCAGGGCGGAAACTAAAAGGCCCCAGCGCGATGCCAGGGCCTCCAGTGCTTTCGGGTCAGACTTTATTCACCTGCCAGCTTCGCGCAGTGCCGCTTGACCGTGCGTAGTGACAGCCCCAGCAGGTCGGCTACCTCCTGCTGACTGCGCCCCGCTTCCCTTGCCTCCCGTACTTGCTCGGTCACATCGTCGGCCACTGGTCGGCCCAGCTTCACGCCTTGAGCCTTAGCCCTAGCCAGCCCTTCTTGGGTGCGCTCCCTGATGCGGTCACGTTCCATCTCTGCAATGACAGCCATGATCCCCATAGTCGCCTTGCCGGTAGTGCTGGTGAGGTCTATGTCTCCCAGGTCGAGAGAGATAACCCGGATACCCTGGGCGCCTAGGTCGCGCACCGTACTGGTAACGTCGATGGTGTCACGCCCCAGGCGGTCTAGCTTGAGCACTACAAGGGTGTCGCCTTCCTCCATTCGCTCCAGCAGTTTGGTGAAGCCTGGGCGTTCCATGGCTGGCACTGCGCCGCTGATAGTCTCTGCCACGATGCGCTTAGGGCTGATGTCGTAGCCCCTGGACTTGATAGCCTGGGCTTGGTTATCCGTGGTTTGTTCCTGGGTGGATACCCGTAGGTAAGCAAAGGTGCGAGACATGCTGTGTTACTCCATGGTGCCATCTAATGGTGACAAGAATATACACGGTGACATTAAGTGTCAAACCCTACTTTGATGTCACCACTTGGCACCCTGTTTCTTAGGTGACATAAACCGGATGATTGTTGGCACCACATAGCCGGGCAGTGACAGCACCAGGGCAAGGCCAGTTACAGCAGGCGGCATGCCCCCCTCCCCTTGGGCATCTCCCCACCTAGGGCGGACAGCGGACAGCAAGAGGCACCCCAGGCCCCTACCATCGCCAGGAGAAGGGCACCCCCTTGCATTGCCAGTGATTCGCAGGTGGCGGCACGGGGGAAGCTGGGCGCGACTACGGGCGGGAAACCCCTCACGGGTGCAAACCATTTTTGATTCAGGGCAGGTGATTGCTGCTGATAAGAAGTCCCTTGAGTACATCTGCGATGGTTTCAACGGGAACGCCAGAACCGTATGTATCGAAAGTAATCGTGCCAGAAGCATGACCCATCACAGCCTGAGCGTGAGTCGTCGGAACTCCTTTGGCTTGCATCAGCGAAGCCAGTGAATGCCGCAATGAATGGAAGACCAAGCCACGTTCATAATCATCCCCTAGGGCAGCCGGAATGGCGTGCTGGTTGACCCACTCGCCTGATGGCCTGTAACCAATCTGGGCTAGCGCCTCGCTCCCACTGCTGCGTGTTGCATCGACGTACCTTGAGAAGGCTGCTAGGTCGAAACCATAAGCACCATCAGTGAGTGGTACCAGTCGCTCGCTCTGCTTGTTCTTGATTGACTTCCCTTCCCCGGCTTCGTTGATGTGGATGGCAACAAGGCCAGACTCCGTTGTCACAACGTCACTTGTAGAGAGTTGGCATATTTCCTTCAACCGACCACCGGTGATGATCCCCAGGCTAAGCAGCCATCGCTTCCACGATGTTTCTGGAAGACTGGAGGCATACGCCATCAGCTTGCCTACCTGTGGCTGGGAGAACGCCTTACGGGTCGATTCAACACCCTTCGTTAGCTTCAACTTCTTGTCATAGGTCTTGGCTAGGTGTCCGTTCTCAACAGCCCAGGCAAAGACAGCCGAAAGTTTCACGATGAGTTTGTTTACAGTCGAAGGCATCCGACCTACTGACAGACGTTCCCTGAACGCTACAAGGTCTGCCCTGGTATGGTTCCTCAAATCCAACCCATCCAGATTCTCAGAAATCACCTTGTGACACAGGGTCGTCTCCTTCAAGGTCGTGGGCTTCTGGTCCCCGCCACGATAAGACATGTAAAGCTGCGCCAGCACCTCGAAGGTTATCGGGGCTGCAACTGGCTTCGTTGCCGTACTCATCACCTCACCATACGGTGCGAATTCCGGCATCGAGTTAACAGGCACGTTCCGGTACATGTCTCCCCAGTGACGTAGTGGGTGGCCGTCATCAGAAGACATAAGCGTGCTATTCACCAACGTCAGCAGATGCGCCCGCAGCTCGTTCCATGAGGCGTCGGGATGTTCCAAGTGGAATGCCTGAAATGATGACGTGAGGTGACCAGATGCTTGCATTGCCCATCTGCGATCAGTGGTCTTGAGGGAGATAGACACCGTGCGACTCACGCTGCCCGTCACGCGAAGGCGTAGGTAGTAAATGCCGTGGCGTCGGTAATGGTACGGACTCGCCAACCGGCAAGCTGGCCTCAAAGGTAGCGTGCGATTTGTGACAGCACTTGTGACAGGGTGCTCCTGTGGAAGGGTATTCATGGTGGTTAAGCCCTTGTAATCACTGGGTTAACCCTTTCCCTCTTTGTCGTTCTGGATGTATTGCCGGGAGGATTTGCGCAAGCTCAAGCGCATTACCCTGTTGTGGGATTACATTCGTGGGGTGACGGAGGCGAATGCACCATTGTTGATGGGGCAAACGCGTGAGATGCGTTTCGCTCAGCAGTAAAGGGGCTGCTCTGCAGCCCATCGCCGGCAAGCCGGCTCCCACCACGACCGCGCAGTTCTTCCGGCCTGCGCTTTACCTGTGGAGGCAACTGTCTTGCCCAATTTCTCAAAGCTGGCGCAGATCCATGTGGGAGCCGGCTTGCCGGCGATGAATGCAACGCGGATATCAGTAAGACGCCACCACAATCGATACCCGCCGGTTCTCGGTACGCCCAAGGCTGGTGCGGTTATCCGCTACCGGCTGAGTGCTGCCCAGGCCTCGGGTCTGAATGTTCTGGTTCGGCATGCCGATGCCGATCAACACCTTGGCCACACTCTGCGCCCGCCGCTCTGACAGCTGCTGGTTGTACGCCGCCTTGCCTGACGCATCGGTATGGCCGTCGACCCGCACGCCCTGAATGCCAACACCCAGCAACGCCTTGCCGATACGTTCGACAATCGCCTGGCTCTGGCCATTGAGGCTATCCACGTCACTGCCGAACAGCACCTTGCCCGACAGATCGAACGCCCAGCCCTCATCAGTGGGGGCAAACCCCTCGCGCTTGAGCACAGCGACCTGTTCGGCCGTCAGCCCTTTCCGGGGTGTGCTCTGGCAACCCGTGAGCGCCAGCAAAACCAGCAGCAAGGCGATGAAGGGAAAACGCAAACGCTGTATCACGGTTCAGCTCCTGTTCTTGATTTCAGCGGCGGACCGTTCCGTCTGCGCCGCGTGCCAGTGGCCACGGCGCATGCGCTTGGCCTGGTACATCGCCGCATCTGCGGCATCGAGGAGGCTGGCGGGGTCGTCGCCATCCTCCGGGTAATAGGCAATACCGACGCTGAGCGAGGTGGTGATGCTGCCCCCGCTGTCGAGCTGAATCGGCAGCGCCATGCTGCTGATGATCTTGTCAGCGATACGTTCAGCATCTGTGCGCGACTGCAGCGGTGTCAGCAGCACGGCGAATTCATCCCCGCCAAGGCGCGCCACCAGGTCATGCTCACGCAGTTGCGCCCGCACGCGGTCGGCGACGTTGATCAGCACCTGGTCCCCGACCGCGTGGCCGAGGTTGTCATTGATCCGTTTGAAGTGGTCACTGTCGAGGAACAACAGCGCCATAGGGTCTTGCTGCCGGGCGGCATTGCGCACGCTGCGGTTGAGCCGGCCCTCGAAGAACGCACGGTTGTGCAGGCCGGTGAGGCTGTCGTGGCTGGCCTGGTGGGCCAAGGTGGCGTTTTCGTTCTGCAGGTGGCCATGCCAGATTTCCAGTTCGTCCAGCAAAGCGTTGAAGTCATTGCCCAGTTCATTGAGTTCCGCGATCGGCGCTTGCGGCACACGGCGGTCGAAGCTGCGCTCGCGGCGGGCGGCGTGGGCGACGCTGGCCAGGCTACGCAGAGGGCGGACGATATCGCCGAGCATGCGCCGGGACAGGTACTGGGCGACAAAAGCGCTGAGGGCTGTGCAGAACAGGATGCCGCCCAAGCCGCTGAGCAGGAACAGCAGCAGGCTGCGGCCTTGGCCGACCAGCTCGATGTGCCCGACCTTTTGTTGCTGATGCATGATCGGCAGGTTGATGGGCTCACTCAGCAAGGCCCTTGCCACTTGCGCTTCCAAGGGCGCGAGCATGCCGTTGTCGTTGCGCTGCCAATGCGCCAACTGCTTACCGTCATTGTTGAACACCTTGGCATCGGCCACTTCTTCGGTTCTGGCAATCAGCTCCAAGGCCTCGTTGGCCGCGCCACTGTCGTCGAACACCACGGCGGCTTCGACGGTGTAATTGATCGAGCGGGCGATCAAGTGCAAGTTGTGGTTGGCGTACACACGCAAGGCAAGCACACCCAGCACTGTCAGCGAGATACCGGCAAGGCCGACGGCCAACACGGCGACGCTGAGGTGACCCCGGCTCAGTACCGAGCGCAGGGTCGGGCGGACGCCACTTTTTCTGCTCGCCCTCATGGTTGCACCCCCCGGCGCCGCGACAACTGCAGCACGCTGGGGTGAATACGCACGCCCGAGCGTGCCACAGAGTCGAGGTTGACCTCGAATGCAACCTGCTGGTCGCTGACCCGCAGGCAGAACAGGGTACCGACCGTACACGGGTCGTCGGCTTCACTGATGCTCAATACAGGGTGGTTACTGACGGCCTGGAACAACCGATCGCGCTGGCCTTGGTCGAGCTTGCCGATGTACACGGCGTCACACGCGTGGGCGATCTCCCGGTCATCAGCAAGCAGACGGCGCACTTGCAGCGGTTGACCGGAGTTCTGCAGGTTGCCTTTGATCAGGTCGTCGGTGTACTCGGTGGGGCCGACGAGGCACAACCGCAGCGGCACCGGTTCGACCGGCCAGCGTGCGTAACTCAAGATACCCAATACAACCTGAGTCACGGCCTCGGCACGCTGCTGGGCCTGCGCAGCAGTGGCCGAATCATCCGCATGAACAGGGCCGGCCAATAGCGCCAAGAGGGTCAGCAAGCGCGAAAGCGCACCGCCCGTCACACGTCTGCCAACCACTGTCATGTGGGAAATCTCTTAAATCCCTTCAGATGTGGCGCAACGATAGCACAACGCTGTCATCGCTGTGGAAGCGCCCTGTCACAGGGCACGGCAGCGCCCACAGCTATGCATCACACCTGCTCGAGCATCAAACCGGAGATACGCCGCACCCTGCGCGCCACCGCTTCTTCGAAGATGCCCTGCCGTGGCTCGACCAGGCTGAAGCAATGCTTGGCCCGGGTAATACCGGTGTATACCAGCTCTTTGGTCAGCACCGGATTGAGCGCATCGGGCAGTACCAACGCGGTATGGCTGAACTCAGAGCCCTGGGACTTGTGGACGGTCATGGCGAACACCGTTTCCACCTCGTTAAGCCGGCTGGGCAGCACGAAGCGCACCCCGCCACTGCCGTCGTTGCGTGGGAAGGCCACACGCAGCAGCGGCTCGCCCTGCTCGTCCGGCAAGCGCAGGGCGATGCCGATGTCACCGTTCATCAGGCCCAGACCGTAGTCGTTACGCGTCACCAGTACCGGGCGCCCTTCATACCAAGGCTGCTGGCTGTCGATCAGCCCGGCGCTGTGCAGCACTCGCGCCACCCGCTCATTGAGCCCTTCCACCCCCCAGGCGCCCCTGCGCACCGCGCACAGCAACTGGAAGTCCTCAAAGCTGCGCAGCACCTTGCCAGCCCACTGCTCCCAGAGCGGATCGTCGAAAGCACTGCCAGGCGCAGGACGATGCCGGCCAATGGTGCGCAGGTAGCTGCGATAGCCTTGTGGCCCATCGGCGCCGCGGTTCAGGCCGTCGAGTATCAGCCGATCAAAGGCGCGGTCGTGCTCGCCGCGCAGGGCCAGGCCGAATACATCGGCCGGCGGCATCGTCAACAGATCGCGGGCCGCCTGGGCTTGCTGGCGGTTGACCAGGCGCGCCAGCTGGCCGATGCCGCTGCCTTCGCCAAAGCGCCTGGAAAAACGCAGCATCACGACTTGCTGGGCCAATGGGTTGCGTTGCGCGTCGCCGGCCTTCAGCCCGCTCTCGGCCAGCGACTGACCGCCAATCTGCTCCAGCCATGCTTGGGTCGCGGGTGAATAGCAGCCCTCTTCCGCATCCCGGCACAGGTCGCCCAGCACCGCACCCGCCTCGACCGAGGCCAGCTGGTCCTTGTCACCCAACAGGATCAACCGGGCTTTGGGGGGCAAGGCATCGAGCAGGTTGGCCATCATTTCGAGGTCGATCATCGAGGCTTCATCCACCACCAGCACATCCAGCGGCAACGGGTTGCCCGCATGGTGACGGAAGTGGCGAGAGCCCGGGCGGCTGCCGAGCAGCCGGTGCACGGTACTGACATCGGTAGGAATCTGCCGGCGGACATCGGCACTGACCTGCAAACGCTCGACCTGCTGACCGATGGACTCGGTCAGGCGCGCTGCAGCCTTGCCGGTGGGCGCGGCAAGGCGAATGCGCAGTGGCCTGCCCTGCTCGACTGCAGGCGCCTGCAGCAAGGCCAGCAGGCGCACCACCGTGGTGGTTTTGCCGGTGCCCGGCCCACCGGTGATGATGCTGAAGCCGGCGCGGGTAGCCAGGGCACACGCCAGTTTCTGCCAATCCACCTGGCCGGCCAGAGCCCCCTCGTCGAACAACTGCGCCAGGCGCGCAGGCAGGTCTGCGGGGGTGGCCTCGTCTTGACCCAGGCGCTGGCGCAGGGTTTCGTCGATCTGCCGCTCGTAACTCCAGTAGCGGCGCAGGTAGAGACGTTCACCGCTGATCACCAATGGCCGGGCCTCATGGCCCGGGGTATCGCCAGCCGCCACCAGGGTGCTGGCGGCAATGCGCTTGCGCCAGGTGTGCAGGTCGAGGTTGGCGAGCAACTGGGACGGCAGCAGCAACGGCCCTGCCAGGGCATCGCCTTCCGGCGGCAGCGACAGGGCGAAATCCGGCTCGGCCAGGGTTTGCTGCAGGTCCAGGCAGACATGCCCGTGGCCCAGCTGATGGCTGGCCAAGGCAGCGGCCAGCAGCAACAGCGGATCGCTGCCGGGGGCGCGCTCTTCCAGAAAGGACACGAATGCACGGTCCAGCGCCCGCAACCAGCCGCGCTCAACCCAGCGGTCGAGCAGTTGCAGCAGGTCCGCGCTGTTGCGTTGTGGCGCCAGCGTCAGCAGGTGCTCGGCGTTCAGTGGCGTAGGCAAGAGGTCATCAAGGGTGCGACTCATGGCGCAGCTCCGGCGAACAGGTCCTGTTGTTGAGGCGCATGCACGCCACGGAACAGCGCATCGAGTGCTTCGATCAACTCACGTGGCGGCTTGGCGAAGTACACGCCGTGGCCGCTGCTGCTGGCGCCGCGCAAGAAGATGAACAGCGCACCGCCCACATGCTGGTCATAATCGTAATCGGGCAGCCGGGCACGCAACTGGCGATGCAGGGCCAGCAGATAAAGCACGTACTGCAAGTCGTAGCGGTGCTCCAGGATCGCCTTTTCCATGGCCTGCGTGTCATAGGCCTGGGTATCCGGGCCAAGCCAGTTGGACTTGTAGTCGGCCACGTAATAGCGGCCATCGAGCTCGAACGCCAGGTCGATGAAGCCTTTGAACATGCCGTTGAGCAGCGTCGGCTGAGCTGCGGGGCGCGCTGCACCTGGATGGGTGTGGCGGGCGACCAACTGGTCAAGCTGCTGGGCATCGACCTGATGGCTGGCGAACCAGAACTCCATTTCTATCTGATAGTGCTGCAACTGCGCCAACCTCAGGCTCATATCACGGGCAGGCAGTGGCTCGTTCAGCAGTTGCTGCAACCATTGGCTCAGTGTCGGGATCCAGCCGGTCCAATCGCGCCGGTTGCAGCGCTGGCCAACGGTGCGCTCGACCAGTGTGGGGTTGGCAGCGACCTCGGCGAAGCCTTCGCGCCCGGCCCACTCGAGCAAACCATGGAGGAAGGTGCCGGGGTTCGGCCCGCGCGGGAAGCGGTGGATGTCGCCGCCGTCGGCGGGCACCTCGCGGGGCAGCTGAATAGCACCCCCCTCATCGTCGAGCAATTGCTGGGCCAGGGAGCTGTCGGCACCCAGTGTCTGTTCACCCACCCGCAAGGCGCTGTAGGACGCGATCCACCAATGCTCCGCTGCTGCGCGACGAGGCTTGCGTGCAGGCTGCAGCTCGCGTTCGGCATGGGGCGTGCGGTAGCGCTGTTCGTCTGCCTCTGGCAGGCCGGGGCAGGCAATGTGCGGGCAGCCGGCCAGCAAGCTCTGCAGCCAGTCCGCCAGTTGCGCCGAGCCCTGCAGCGGTACACCGCCACCAAGCAGATAGCCGAGAGCGGAGCGGTGCAGCTGCGAGCTTTTCTGGTTACCGCGCTTGAGGTCGGCAACGCCCAGCCAGCATGCATGCTGGGCACGGGTGAGGGCCACGTAGAGCAGGCGCAGGTCTTCCGCGAGGCGCTCATCATCGGCCAAGGCAATCTGCGTCGGGTCGGGGGTCAGGGTCAGTTGCGCCTGCCCTTGGCTGTCGTGCCAGGCCAGCGGCAGGCGACTACCGTCGACCGGTTTGCTGGTGCAGATGAACGGCAGGTAGACCAAGGGGTATTCCAGGCCTTTGGATTTGTGGATGGTCACCACCTTGACCAGCTGTTCGTCGCTCTCCAGGCGAAGGATCTGGTCTTCACTGGCCTGGCCGGCGTTGGCCAAGTGCTCGGCCAGATGACGGATCAGCGCTTGCTCGCCATCCAGTTCGCCCGCCGCTTGCTGCAGCAGCTCCGCCAGGTGCAGCAGGTTGGTCAACACCCGCTCGCCGTCGCTGCGGGCAACGAGCGTACGCGGCAACTGAAAATCGTGCAGCAGGTGCCGCAACATCGGTAGTACGCCCTGGCGCTGCCAGGTGTCGCGGTAGCGGCGAAAACGCATGACCCAGTCCTCCCAGACCCGCTCGTCCTGGTTCAACTGGTCAAGCTCGGCCAGCGACAGGTCCAGGGTCAGGCTGGCCAAGGCGGCCTTGAGCAGGCGCTCGGAGTCCGGCTCGGCGCAAGCCTTGAGCCAGGCCAGCAGGTCATGCGCTTCCTGGGCGGCGAAGACCGAGTCCTTGTCGGACAGGTACACGCTGCGAACGTCACGGGCGGCAAGTTCGGCTCGCACCAACTGCGCCTCATGGCCGTCACGTACGAGAATGGCGATGTCTGAGGGCAGGCAGGGGCGCAGTTCGCCGTCAGCCTTGCTGAAACCGCTGTGGCCGCGCTGGGCACTGTTGAGCAGGGCGACGATGTGGCTGGCGCAGCTGGCCGCCAGTTGCTGCCGGTACAGTGTGCTGGAGACGGGGTCTTCGCTCGCCAATTGCCAGCACTGCAGGGCCGGGATTGCCTGGCCGTCGATCAACAGGCGTTCGCTGCGCCCCTTGGCGCGTACCTCGATGAACGGCAACGGGTTGTCATGGCCTTCGCGGAACAGGAAGGCGCCCCGCCCTTGCTCACGGGCTTCGGCCTGCAGGAACACCTGATTGACAGCGGCCACCATTGCTTCACTGGAGCGGTAATTGGTGTCCAGGCTGTGCAGCCGTCCGGCGGTGGCGCGCCGCGCGGACAGGTAGGTGTAAATGTCGGCGCCACGGAAGGCATAGATGGCCTGCTTGGGGTCGCCGATCATGAACAAACCGGTTTCCTCACGATTTTCGCTGATGCGGTAGATGCGCTCGAAGATGCCGTACTGAACAGGGTCGGTATCCTGGAATTCGTCGATCAGGGCTACCGGGAACTGTTCGCGAATCAGGCCTGCCAACCTCTCGCCGGCTTCACTGGCCAACGCATGTTGCAGGCGCAGCAGCATATCGTCGAAGCCCATCTCGGCGCGGCGGCGCTTTTCCACCTCGAAGCGCGCCGAAACCCAGGCGGCGGCGTGCTCGAGCAGGCGGGCATCGGGGCTGGCCAAGGCTTGTAGCTGTCGTGGCAGATCGTGCATGGCGTGCAAGGCCGGGTGATCTGGAGGCTCACCGATTTTCCAGGCTTCGGCCATGCCAGCCGGGGTCAGGCGCGTAAAGCCAGTCCCCAGGTCAAGCTCCACTATCTGCTCATCAGCAGCCCAGGCGCGTAACTTGTCGAACCAGGGTTCGAAGAAGCGCGCCTGCAGTTTGCGCCCGTCGACCTGCTTGGCGGCAACGGCGTCCCGGCAGATCTGTTGCAACTGCTCGGCCCACTGCGCCCATGGGGCTTTGAGTTGGTACAACTGATCGGCGCGCTCCAGCAGCGCTGCATCGATCAGCGCTTGCGGTTCTTGCTCATCCTGCTGGGCACGCACGCGACCAAACAATGGGCGGATCCGGGGCAACAGTGCATCGGGACTGCCCCAATGGCTGCGCACCCAGCCCAGCGCCGCGCCATGCATGCCGTAGCAGAAACGCCGCCAGTAGTCGCGCATGACCTGGCCAAGCAGGTCGCTGTGGTCGGTTTCCAGGCTCTGGGTGAACAGGCTGCCGCTGTCGAAGGCATGTTCGCGAAGCATGCGCTGGCACCAGCCATGAATGGTCGAGACTGCCGCTTCGTCCATCCACTGTACGGCGATCTCCAGGCGGTTGGCGCAGCGAGGCCAGTGCACCTGTGGATAATCGTCACGTAGCTGGTGCAACAGCGGGTCGGCTTCTGGCAGCTCGCCGCGAAAGAAGCGTGCAGCTTCGGCCAGGCGCGCGCGAATCCGCTCGCGCAGTTCCTTGGTGGCTGCATCGGTGAAGGTCACCACGAGGATCTGCGGTGGCAGCAGTTCGCGGGCAAAAGCGTGCTCGCCGCCATGGCCAAGTATCAGCCGCAGGTAAAGGGCTGAAATGGTGAACGTCTTGCCGGTACCGGCACTGGCTTCGATCAGTTGGCTGCCATGCAGGGGGAAACTCAGTGCCAGGGGACGGACCTGGGTCATGCGCCACTCTCCGGGTTGCCCAGCGTCTGCCAGGCTGCGCTGTATAACGGGCGGTACAGGGTTTCGCACCAGCCTTCAAAGGTTTCGTCGGCACTGAGTGCGGCGAAGTCACGAAATTGTCGGGCCAGGGCCAGGCTTTCGCTGCGCTCACCGAAACTGGTGCGGCCATCACCTTCGTAAGCACGCGCGGCTGCGGCGAGGGCTTTGTCAGGATCGTCCTGGGCCAGCCAGGCGAACGCTGTCTTGGCGGCAACCGGCAGCGGCGCATTCATTGCGGCCTGGCGTGACACCAGCAAATGGCCGAGCTGCTCAGCAGCTTGGTGTTGTGACAGTGGCGCAAGCAGCAAGGTGATGTCGCTGGCCAACAGGGCGCTATACAGCGGATAGCCTTCGGCGCACGCCGCCAGGTGCATGACCCAACTGGCGATCAGCCGGTGCCACTTGAGACTGTTACGCCCGGCGCTGAGGGTGTTGGGCACCGTGGTGATGCTCAACAGGCTTTGGTCGGCGGCCTGGTAGACCCGGCCAAGCCAGCCCTCCAGGCGATGACGGCCCTGTTCGAAATTGATCGGCAGCGCGCCCTCCACCACCTCGGGCCAGCGCTTCAACAATTGGCGATGGCGTTGCAGCAGGTCGGGCAGCGGCTGAATCAGTTCTGCCTGCAAAAGCTCACCGAACCCGGCCAACGGCAGCATGCCGCATGCCTGCAGCCGGCGCGCCTGGGCTTGCAGCGCATGCTCGGCGTTTTCCGGGGCGGCCAGCGCCGCCCCGAGCAGGCTTTCGCTGGCGCTGTAGCGCTGCAGGGCGTCGAGGACGAACGGCTCCTCATCTGGCGTCGGCGCCTCCAGCGCCTCGAAAAACACTTTCAGCCGCTGGCTGAAGAAGTGCCGCACCGGATTACGCAGAAAATCCTGCAGTTGTGTGAGCGTCAGGGCTTCATCGCCCACGTAGGGTGGCAGGCCAATGTCTGCCTGTTCGCCCTCATCGCTAACCTGGTGCAGCAGCTGCCATTCATGGGCGTAACTGAACAACGCGCTGCCTTTCTGGAAATAACGCGGGCTGAAGGGCTGCAGCGGGTGCTCTTGCGTCAACCCATGCAACAACTGCTCGCCCGCGTGCTGGCTGTCCCTGCCACCGGCCAGCCGCCAACCTGCAGCCAGGTGATCGCGCAGTTGGCCTATGAGCACGGACGCCGGACGCTCGCTGTTGTCGCGGATGCTCCGGCCGACCCAGCTGATGTATAGCTGATCGCGCGCGGACAACAACGCCTCGAGCAGCAGGTAACGGTCATCCTCCCGGCGCGAGCGGTCGCCGGGGCGGTAATCACTGGCCATCAGGTCGAAGTCCAGCGGCTGCTGGGCGCGCGGGTAATCGCCATCATTCATGCCCAGCAGGCAGACCACCCGGAACGGGATGGCACGCATTGGCATGAGGGTGCAAAAGTTTACCGAACCGGCAAGAAAGCGCTGGGACAGCTTGCCCTGATCCAGGCCCGACAACCACGCCTCGCGTATGACGGTGAGGGGTAGCACGTCTTGCAAGCCGACAGTCTCGCACACCTCCAGCCAGCTATCGCGCAGCTCCTGCAGTTGCATGAGCAGGAACTCGTCATGTTCGCCTTCTGCCAGGAAGAACACTTGCAACAACGCGTTCAGCCGCTCGCCCCATTGGGCAGCAGTGGCTGGCTGTGAGAGAGCATGGTTGGCTACATCCAGGGCGTCGAGCAACGCCACCAACGGGCCGATCAGCGCAGCATCCAGCCCGCCGATTTCGTCGTAGGGTTCGATACCGTCGCAGCCTTCCCCCATACCGACGGCATAACCCAACAACATACGCCGCAGGCCAAACCGCCAGCTGTTCTGCTCAAGGCCTTCGGGCAGGCCCAGGGCCGCTCGCTGCTCGGCATTGAGCCCCCAGCGGATACCGGCACCTTCGATCCAGCGGTGCAGCGTGGGCAGGTCGCTTTCGCGGATCCCGAAACGGGCTCGCACAGCCGGTACGTCCAGCAGATCGAGCACCTCGCTGACGGCGAAACGGCTGTCTGGCAGCTTGAGCAGATGCTCCAGGGCAATCAGCAAGGGATCCCGCCCGCGCTGGCCCTGATCGGTCAGGGTAAAGGGGATGTAACGCGGGTCGTTACGCTGTAGCTGGCCGAAAACGGCGCGGATATGCGGTGCATAGGTGTCGATCGCCGGGAGCATGACAATGACGTCACGCGGGCGCAGGGTGGGGTCGGCACTGAAGCGGGCCAACAACTGGTCGTGCAGGATCTCGACTTCGCGCTGTGGGCTGTGGGCGATGTGGAAGCGGATGGAGCGGTCTTTTGCCAGAACCACCTCAGGCCACAGCTCACGGGTTTCGGTAAGCGGGCGCAGTTCGAGGATATCGTCCTGCAGCTGCTTGAGCAGTGTCGTCGGCTCGCTTTCGCTGAACAAGTCGATGCGCCCGTCGCTGAATGCGCCCTGGTAGCTGCCTGGGTCGTCATAACTGTCGAGCAGGTTGATGTAGTCCCGCCCCTGTTTGCCCCAGGCGGCCAGCAAGGGGTGGGCGTGCTGGTGCAAGGACTCGTCATCCAGTTGCACGGGCATGCCCTGTTTGCGTTGCTGGCGCTTGTACTGGTGGCGCAGCAGATCCTTGTCGGCGACGATGTCCGCCCAGTGGTGGCGACAAGGGTTGTGCACACACAGCAATACCTGGCTGAAGCGTGCAAGGCCTGCCAGCGCTTCCAAGGCTTGGGCAGGCAGGGATGAGATACCGAATACGATTACCCGTGAAGGCAGGCCCGCAGGGGGCTGCTCAAGGCTGTTGATACGTTCGATGAACCGCTGGTGCACCCCTGCCCGGCTTTGGGCCATGCCTTGTTCACCCACATCCTCGAGCAGGGCCCGCCACAGCTCTGCCTGCCAGCGGTCGCCAGGCGCCAGAGGCTTGCGTTCGCCACGGGCCGTATTGAGGACGTGCTGCCCGGCTGCCCAGTCCTTCAGCCAGTCGGCACGATAGACCTGGTATTGGTCGAACAGGTCAGCGAGGCGCTCTGCAAGCTGATAGCGTTTGCGCAGATCGCCGTCGTCAGTGAGGAAGCGTCGCAACGGCTCGAAATGTGGGCGCTCGATCAACGCGGGTAGCAAACGCATGAGTCGCCAGGTCAGCGGGGCCTTGTCGAGCAGGGAAACTTCCGGGATTTCGTCACGCCCGAGGACTTTTCTGTACAACTGCCACATGAAGCTGCCTGGCAACTGCACTTCGATGGCAGCAGCGATCCCACAGCCGCCTTGGTCATCTTCGAGCGGGTCCTCGGCCAAGGCCAGCTTGAGCCACTGGGCGATGCCATTGCTCTGCACCAGGGCAATTTCGTTTTCCAGGGGGGCCAGCGGATAGCGCCGCATCCAGCTCACCACCAGGCTGCGCAAGTCGTCCAGGCGGTTGCCGTGCACGATCATGAAGCCGGGGTGGAGTGAAGTCGGGTTGGCCATTGATGGTTCTCTGGAAGGCAGTTCGGGCTGAGGGGGAACGATATCACGGCTAACCGCCGAGTCCGGGATCTGTGACAGCCAGAAAAGACAAAACCCCTACCTGCTCGCGCAGATAGGGGTTTTGCGAAATGAATCTTGACGATGACCTACTCTCACATGGGGAAACCCCACACTACCATCGGCGATGCATCGTTTCACTACTGAGTTCGG
>NZ_JAETZZ010000014.1 GCF_022627325.1 Pseudomonas putida | reverse complement strand
ATCGGCGCTTTGGTGGAAGGGGTGGGGCGATGTCTCCCACAGTCTGTACTGCGTCAACAGTCAGAATCCGGCATTTAGTCCCACCACCCCTTCAAGTCTAACCATACAAGCCGGCTTGCCGGCGATAAGGACGCCGCGGGTCAGCGCCTGGCACCTGGAACGCGCATGCGAGGATTGGTCACGATGCGCGTGAATCATCCATCTACTGCTGACCCTCAGTGCGCGCCGGCCGACTTGCTCAGGTCGCTTTGCGCCCATTGGGTGTAGATGCAGGCATCTGCAACCGCCCAGCGGACCTTCACGGTATCCCCGGGCTGCATGGACATTCCCGCAGCCGAGAGAGCTTTCACGGTCAGTTCGGTCCCGCCCGGGGTCATCACATGGCAGGTCTGGCTTTCGCCGAGGAACAGCACTTCGCCGACCTTGGCAATCACTTCGTTCCAGCCCGCTGGCAACGGTTGGCGTGCCGCTTGCTCGGTGGTGAGTGCCAGGGCCTTTTCCGGGCGTACCATGATCAACGCATCTTGCCCCGCCGCCAGGCCAGGCGTCAGGCGGATCGCCACCGGCTGGCCTTCGAAGCTGCCAGCGCCGTTGCTGGTGGCCGTGATGCGCAGGAAGTTGGAATTGCCCAGGAACGACGCGACAAAGGCGTTGGGTGGATTCTGGTAGAGGTCATAACCGGTGCCCAGGCCGACGATCTTGCCGTGGCTGAAGATGGCGATGCGCTGGGACAGGCGCATGGCTTCTTCCTGGTCGTGGGTGACGTAGACGATGGTGATGCCCAGCCGGCGGTGCAGCTGGCGCAGTTCATCCTGCAGGTCTTCGCGCAGTTTCTTGTCCAGTGCGCCAAGGGGCTCGTCCATCAGCAGGATACGAGGTTCGTATACCAAGGCGCGGGCAATCGCCACCCGCTGCTGCTGGCCGCCCGACATCTGCGAAGGCTTGCGATGGGCGAACGCCTCCAGTTGCACCAGCTTGAGCATGGCATCGACCCGCTTCTGGGTTTCAGCAGCGCTGAGCTTGCGGATGGCCAAGGGGAAAGCGATGTTGTCACGCACATTCAGGTGCGGGAACAGCGAGTAGCGCTGGAACACCATGCCGATGTCGCGCTTGTGTGGTGGCACATTCACCAGCGACTGCCCGTCGACCAGAATCTCGCCGCTGCTGGGCGTCTCGAACCCGGCCAGCATCGACAGCGTGGTGGACTTGCCCGAGCCGCTGGAGCCGAGGAAGGTGAGGAACTCGCCGTCCTGGATTTCCAGGTCCAGATTATCCACGGCGGTGAAGTCACCGTAATGCTTGTTCAGGCCGCGCAGGCTGACCAGGGTCTTGGTGTGCGCGTTGTCTTTGATCACTGCACTCATTGTTGTTTTCTCCGGGCGCTCAGGCGTTCGTTTCGGTGCGCCGGCGCAAGGCGGCGGCAATGACCATGACCAACAGCGACAGGCCGATCAGCAGCGTCGAGGCGACGGCGATCACCGGGCTCAGGTCCTGGCGCAGGGTGGTCCACATCTTGACGGGCAAGGTTTGCAGGTCGGGGCTGGCCATCATCACGCTCAGTACCACCTCGTCCCACGAGACCAGGAAGGCGAACAGCCCGCCGGCGATCATCCCCGGGCGAATGGCCGGGAAGGTCACCTTGAAGATCGCCTGCAGGCGCGAGGCGCCGCAGATGACCGCGGCGTCCTCGATCGATTGGTCGAACAGCTTGAGCGAGTTGATGATCGAAATGATGGTGAAGGGCAGGGCAACGATCACATGGCTGACCACGAAGGCGAACAGCGTGCCGGTGTAGCCGAGCTTCAGGAACAGTGCATACACCGCCACGGCAATGATCACCAGCGGCACGATCATCGGCATGGTGAACAGCCCATAGAGCATTTCGCGGCCAGGGAAGCGACCACGCACCAGGGCGAATGCGGTAGGCAGGCCCAGCAGCACGGCGGCGATGGTGGTCAGCACGGCGACCTTGAAGCTGGCCAGGGCGGCGTCCATCCACTCAGGGTTGGCGAAGAACTGGGCATACCATTTGAAGGTCCAGCCTGGTGGCGGGAATACCAGCCATTGCGATGAGCCGAACGACAGCAGGATGATGAAAACGACCGGCAGCAGCAGGAAGGCCGCAATCACGCCGGTGGTCAGGTACAGGCCCGTGCGCAGCGGGCGCCCCATGGCATTGGGAGACAGAAGCATGGCGGTTTACCTCGCGTTGCCGACCGGGGACTCCGGTTGCAGCTTCAGGTACAGGTAGAAGAGCACCAGGGTGATGACCACCAGCAGTGCGGCGGCGGCGCTGGCCAGGCCCCAATTGAGGAACGATTGCACCTGCTGGATGATGAATTCGGGCAGCATCATGTTCTGCGCGCCACCCAGCAGGGCCGGGGTGACGTAGTAGCCCAGCGACATGACGAACACCATCAGCGCACCGGAGAACAGCCCCGAGCGGCACAGCGGCAGGAACACCTTCCAGAAGTTGGTCCAGGGGCTTGCGCCGCAGATGGAGCCGGCCTGCAGCACCATCGGGTCGATGGCGTGCATGGTCGCCTGCAGTGGCAGCACGATGAACGGGATCATGATGTAGCTCATGCCGATCACCACGCCGGTCAGGTTGTGCACCATTTCCAGCGGGGCATCGATGATGCCCAGCGCCATCAACGCCTTGTTGATCACCCCCGAACCCTGCAGCAGCACCAGCCACGAGTAAGTGCGCGCCAAAAGGCTGGTCCACATCGACAACAGCACGATGTTCAGCAACCAGCGGCCCCAGCCGTTGGGCACCAGGGTGATTGCCCAGGCCAGCGGGAAGCCCAGCAACACGCTGATCAGGGTGACGACGCCGGCAACCGAAAAGGTGTTGAACAAGACCCGCGCATACGCCGAGTTGGCGAACAGCTGCTCGTAGTTGCCCAGCCCCGGCACGGGCTCCAGCACCCCGCGCAGCAACAGGCCGATCAGCGGGGCGAAGAAGAACAGGCCAAGGAACAGCAGGGCAGGCAACAGGTTGCGGCTGCCTTTCCAGCGCTGGCCGAGGCTCATGCGGCGCGGGGCCGTCCCGGGGGCGCCGGCGCCCGTGGGGGCACCTTGCGCGTTGTGCAGGGCGTTGATGGCGACTTTCATTTCACCAACCACTCATTCCAGCGCGCGGCGATGGCCTGGCCGTTCTTGGCCCAGTAGGCGAAGTCCAGGGTTACCTGGTCCTGGGCGTAGGCGGTTGGCAGGTTCTGCGCGAGGTCTTTGTCGAGCTTGGCCACGCTGTCCAGGTTCACCGGCGCGTAGGCGGTCTTGTTGGCGAAATCGGCCTGGCCTTCGGCGCTGCTGGCCTGGGCCAGGAACTTCATGGCCGCGTCCTTGTTCTTGGCGCCCTTGGGGATGACCAGGAAATCGGCCATGACCAGGTTTTGCTTCCAGCTCACGCCCACGGGCGCTCCATCTTGCTGCAGGGCGTAGACGCGGCCGTTCCAGAACTGGCCAAGCGAGGCTTCGCCGGAGGCCAGCAATTGCTGCGACTGGGCCCCACCGCCCCACCAGACGATGTCTTTCTTGATGGTGTCGAGCTTCTTGAAGGCGCGGTCCAGGTCCAGCGGGTAGAGCTTGTCAGCCGGCACGCCGTCAGCCAGCAGGGCCAGTTCCAGCACGCCGGGGCTCGGCCACTTGTACAGGGCGCGTTTGCCGGGGTAGGTCTTGGTGTCGAACAGGGCGGTCCAGTCCACCGGTTTGTTGGCGCCGAGCTTGCCTTCGTTGTAGCCGAGCACGAACGAGAAGAAGAACGAACCGACGCCATGGTCGGAGACGAAGCGTGGGTCGATCTTGTCGCGCGCGATGGTGGTGAAATCGAGGGGTTCGAGCAGGCCCTCACTGGCGGCACGCAGGGCGAAGTCGGCTTCCACGTCGACCACGTCCCACTGCACGTTGCCGCTCTCGACCATGGCTTTGAGCTTGCCGTAGTCGGTCGGGCCGTCCTGTACCACTTTGATGTTGGTCGATTTGCTGAAAGGTACGGCCCATGCTTCTTTCTGGGCGTCCTGGGTGGTACCGCCCCAGCTGACGAAGTTGAGGCTGTCAGCGGCCTGGGTCGCCTGACATGCCAGGGTCAGCAGGCTGGCGGACAGCACTGCGGTTACACGTTTGCTCAACAGCATGGTTACGCCCTCGTTGCTTTTTGTTATTCGAGGCGGGGCTGGTAGTGCGCCCGCCAACAGTATTCGGGGAGCAGCTAAAACAAAGTGTCGGTGGCCGTTGGGTAAGTGTAGGTAGCGGCCTGCGATTTCAAGGTCTACGGGATATCATATTATGGTATTCCAAGATTTTGGCAAGAGGGAGAGGCTACCGGCCATCACTCTTCTTTGAGCTCCAAGCTTCAAGCTGCAAGCTGCAAGTAGAAGCGGGCTTCTGAGCGGCAAGCTTCAAGCTGCAAGCTGCAAGTAGAAGCGGTTCGCGTCGTGCCGAAGATCGGCTTTTGCTTTTGCTTTTGCTTTTGCTTGCAGCTTGCAGCTTGCAGCTTGCAGCTTGGAGCTTTCAGCTGGGGGCTTGGAAGGGGATGCTTTGGACCACTTCCAGCTCATAGCCCGCCAGGCCTGCGTATTTGAGCGGGGGGCCCAGGTGGCGGAGCTTGCCGACGCCCAGGTCCTGGAGAATCTGCGCGCCAGTGCCGACTTCCGAGTACACCTTCGACTGGCCCCGCTGGTACGGACGCAGCGGCTGAGTCAGTTGCGGGATGCGTTCGAGCAGTGCCTGGGATGATTCATGGTTGGCCAGGATCACCACCACCCCGGCACCTTCCTCGGCGACCTTCTGCAGCGCAGCCCACAAGGTCCAGTTCGCCGGCCCGGCATACTCGGCACCGACCAGGTCGCGCAACGGGTCGATGACGTGCACGCGCACCAACGTCGGCTGCTCGCGGCGGATATCGCCCATCACCATGGCCATGTGCACACCGCCTTCGATACGGTCTTCATAGGTCACCAGGCGGAAGGTGCCGTGCACGGTCGGCAGCTCGCGCTCACCGATGCGCTTGATGGTCTGCTCGGTGCTCAGGCGGTAGTGGATCAGGTCGGCGATGGTGCCGATCTTGATGCCGTGCCGAGCGGCGAATACTTCCAGGTCCGGTCGGCGGGCCATGGTGCCGTCATCGTTGAGCACCTCGACGATCACCGAAGCCGGGGCAAAACCGGCCAGGCGTGCCAAGTCGCAACCCGCTTCGGTATGGCCGGCGCGGTTCAGCACACCGCCTTCGCGGGCACGCAGTGGGAAGATGTGGCCGGGCTGCACCAGATCCGCCGGGCGGGCATCGGCGGCCATGGCTGCGGCCACGGTGCGCGCCCTGTCAGCCGCAGAAATGCCCGTGGTCACCCCCGTGGCCGCCTCGATGGATACGGTGAAGGCGGTGCTGAACGCGCTGCCGTTGGCCGGTACCATCTGCTCCAGCCCCAAGCGCTGACAATGCTCATCGGTCAGGGTCAGGCAGATCAGGCCCCGCGCTTCGCGGGCCATGAAGTTGATGGCCTGCGCGTCACAGCGCTCGGCGGCGATCAGCAGGTCGCCCTCGTTCTCCCGATCCTCGTCGTCCACCAGCAGCACCATCTTGCCTTGGCGGTAGTCCTCGAGGAGTGCTTCGATCGTGTTGAAAGCCATGCTGAACGCTCACTGTGAATGGGTGATTATTATGGTATACCATCATACACAAATAGTTTTGCATCAGGAGAGTAGCGAATGAAAGCGTATTGGATTGCCCACGTGGACGTGACCGACCCCGAGCAGTATCAGCAGTACACCCAACGTGCGCCCGCCGCCTTTGCCGCATTCGGCGGGCGGTTCCTGGCCCGGGGCGGGCGCAGCGAGGCGATGGAAGGGCGGTCGACGCCCCAGCGGACCGTGGTGATCGAGTTCCAGACCTACGAACAGGCGCTGGCCTGCTATCGATCCGAGCTGTACCAACAAGCGTGCAGCCATCGTCACGGCGTGGCCAAGGCTGAGGTGATCATCGTCGAAGGGTTCGAGCCCTGAGCGCGGGGCGAAATTGCTGAGCTGTTGTGCTGGGTCATTCCAAGAGGCTGGCTTTTCCCCTATTGTCGAACCTATGTTCCCACGTGATTTGGCAGGCCCATGGAGAAAGTCATTGTCATCACCGGCGCCAGCCGTGGCATCGGCGCCGCCACCGCGCTGCAGGCTGCCCGTGAGGGTTACCGCATCTGCATCAACTACCACGCCGATGACCAGGCCGCGCACGCCATTCTTGCCCAGGTCCGCGCACTCGGCGCCCAGGCCATTTGTGTGCGTGCAGACGCCAGTGTCGAGGACGAGGTGATCCAGCTGTTCCACCGCGTCGATGAAGCGCTCGGCGCCGTCACCGCACTGGTGAACAACGCGGGCACCATCGGCCAGCAGAGCCGCGTGGAAGACATGTCGGAGTTCCGCCTGCTCAAGGTGATGAAAACCAATGTCGTCGGGCCGATGCTTTGTGCCAAGCACGCCTTGCTGCGCATGGCCCGCCGCCACGGTGGCCAAGGTGGGGCCATCGTCAATGTGTCATCAAGGGCTGCACGCCTGGGCTCACCCAACGAGTATGTGGACTACGCCGCGTCCAAAGGCGCCCTCGATACCTTCACCCTTGGCTTGGCCAAGGAAGTGGCAGGTGAGGGTGTGCGGGTCAATGGCGTGCGCCCAGGCTACATTCATACCGACTTCCACGCCCTGTCCGGCGACCCCGACCGTGTCGCCAAGCTGGAACCTGGCTTGCCCATGGGGCGTGGCGGTCGCCCGGAAGAAGTGGCCGAGGCCATTCTCTGGTTGCTGTCGGACAAGGCGTCCTATTCCACTGGTAGCTTTCTCGACCTTGGCGGCGGGCGCTAATCGGCACCGCTCAGCAGTTGCTGCACGCACTCGGCCAGCACGTCCAGCTCGAACGGCTTGCCCAGCACATGAGCGCCATGGAGTAGCGGGCCGCCCCCCAGCGCCGCACTGTTGTCATAGCCGGTAATGAACAGCACTTTGAGGTCGGGGTGCTGCCGCCGGTAGTGCTCCGCCACATGGCGACCGTTGGGGCCGTCGGGCAGGCCGATGTCGCTTATCAGCAGGTCCGGCCGTTCGCTGTGTTCCAGGTGTGCCAAGGCGCCCCGCCCATTCTCGAAGGCGCTGACCCGGTAACCCTGCTCTTGCAGTACCTCGCTGATCACCACGCGCAGGGCTAGCTGGTCTTCCACCAGCACGATGCGCTGCCCGTTGGCACGGTGTTGATCCAGAGCGCTGGCCTTGGGCGCCTGGGGCTGCGCCGTGGGCTGCTGGTGATGGCGCGGCAGGTACAATTCCACACGTGTGCCCATGCCGGGTTGCGAAAGCACGCGTGACTGCCCACCGGACTGGCGCACGAAACCATAGGTCATCGACAGCCCCAGGCCGCTGCCCTTGCCAATGGGTTTGGTTGAGAAAAAAGGGTCGAAGGCACGTGCGACCACTTCCTCGCTCATCCCGCAGCCGTTGTCGACAACGCTAAGGCGCACGTAGTCGCCGCTGGGCAACCCCAAAGGGCGTGCCTGATCACTGTCGAGCGCCACGTTGTCACCATGGATACTGATGACACCCCCGTCAGGCAGCGCGTCACGTGCATTGATGCACAAGTTGAGCAGGGCGCTTTCCAACTGTGGCGGGTCGATGAAGGTGGGCCATAGTTCAGGAGCGAACCGGCTGTGCAGGGAAATGGAGGGGCCGATCGTTCGGCGTAGCAGCTCCTGCATGCCGCCCAGCAGCTCTGCCACCTCCGTGGCGCGTGGTTGCAGGGTTTGTTGGCGCGAGAATGCCAGCAGTCGTTGCACCAGGGATGAGGCGCGTTTGGCCGTGCTGTTGGACATGTCGAGTAAATTGTCCAGCTCGGTATAACGCTGTTGCTGCAGGCGCAGCTGGATCAGTTCCTGGGTATTGAGGATGCTGCCGAGCAAATTATTGAAGTCATGTGCGATGCCGCCGCTAAGCTGCCCGACGGCCTCCATCTTTTGCGCCTGGCGCAGGGCCTGCTCTGCGTTGGCAAGGCGTTGTTGCGCCTGTACGCGGTCGCTGATGTCATAGGCGAACAGGTAAGCGCCTACCGGGGCCCCAGCAGCGTCACGCAGGGCATTGAAGCGCAGTTCATAATGGCGCTGGTCTGGTTGCTGGCCGAATGCACCGATCTCGGTGAACTGCTCGCCCTGCAGTGCCCGTCGCCATAAGGGCAGGATCGTCTCGCGATCTGCGGCATTGTCACCCATCAGCGACGGCATGTAGGCGCCGACTACCGGTGTATGGCCATACAGGAACCGAAAGTCCTCTCTGGCCTTGCGATTGACGGCCAGCCAGTGCATGCCGTTGTCGAGCACGTGCACGTTGGCTGCGCTCTGGTCGATAAGCTCTGCGAACAGGCTGCGCTGTGCCATAGCTTCGCTTGCCCGTTGCTCCAGGTGTGCATTGAGCTGCGCAAGGGCCTGCTCGCTGTTGCACCGCTCGGTCACATCCTTGAACAGAACCGCAACCTGCCGGCGCTCCGGCGGCTCGATACGAAAAGAGCTCACTGACAGAACGCGGCCGCTGGCTCGTAGTTCCTGTTCGAATTGCTGGGGGGCACCGGTGTGCAGCACGGGACCGTAACGGGCAACCCACGCGTCGGCTTCATCAGGCAATATGTCGCGCATTTTCTGGCCGGTCGCGTCAGCGATGCCGGCGTGCTTGGTATAGGCGGGGTTGACGAGCACGTGCACGAAATCACTCAGCGGGCCATGGGGGCCGTCAATGAATTCGATGATGCAGAAGCCTTCGTCCATGGTATCGAACAGAAAGCGGTAAACATCCAGGCCTAGCGGCGAATGCTGCTGCAGTTCGGCTTCAAGCTGCGTGATACGTTGGCGCAAGGTGGCGATTTCTTCGCGCAGGGCAAGCATCTCGTTCACAGGCATGGCAGCGTCCGGCAGCAGTGCGTGGCTAAGACTTTAACGCTGCGGCTGTGCTACGCCTACTCGTAATTTTGCCAGGTTACGCCCGAATGCCCATTTTGCTGTCAGAACGAGCGGATGATGCGGCCTAGGGTTCCCATGGCCCGCTCGGCGGTGTCGCTCCACGGGGTGCCATAGTTCAGGCGGATGCAGTTGCCAAAGCGGCGGGTGGGCGAAAATATAGGCCCCGGCGCGATGCTGATGCCTTGGGCCAGGGCCATGTGGAACAGCTTCAGCGCGTCTATCCGTTCGGGCAGTTCCAGCCACAGAAAGTAGCCGCCAGAAGGCTGGCTGACTCGCGTCTGCGCCGGAAAATAGCGCGAGATGGCGGCGAGCATGTTGGCTTGCTGGCCTTCCAGGGCATAGCGCAGTTTGCGCAAGTGGCGGTCATACCCACCGTGTTCCAGGTAGTCGGCAATGGCCGCCTGGGCCGGCATCGAGGCGCACAGTGAGGTCATCAGCTTGAGCCGCTCGATCTTCTGGGCAAAGCGCCCTGCGGCTACCCAGCCGATCCGGTAACCGGGCGCCAGGCTCTTGGCGAATGAGCCGCAGTGCATGACCAGGCCTTGAGTGTCGAAGGCCTTGGCAGGCTTGGGCGCCTGTTGCGAGTAATACAGCTCGGCGTAGACATCGTCCTCGATCAGCGGCACCTGATGGCGCTCCAGCAACGCTACCAACGCCTGTTTCTTCGCCTCGGGCATGCTCGCGCCCACCGGGTTCTGGAAGTTGGTCATGCACCACACGGCTTTGACCGGGTGCTTTTCCAAGGTCTGGGCGAGGGCGGCCAGGTCCATGCCCTCGCGTGGCTGCACGGGTATTTCCACTGCCTTGAGCTTGAGCCGTTCCAGCACCTGTAGGCAGGCGTAGAAGGCCGGTGCCTCGACCGCCACCAGGTCACCCGGCTCGGTGACCGCCTGCAGGCACAGGTTCAGTGCTTCCAGCGCGCCGTTGGTGATCAGCAACTCCTCCATGGGCAGCATCATCCCGCCAACCATGTAGCGCAGGGCGATCTGCCGGCGCAGTTGCGGGTTGCCCGGTGACAGGTCGGTGACCACCATGCGTGGGTCCATGGCCCGGCTGGCGCTGGCCAGCGAGCGCGACAGGCGCTGCAGCGGGAACAGTTCCGGGCTGGGGAACGCTGAGCCGAACGGCACGGTGTTCGGGTCCTTGATCGATTCGAGTATCGAGAACACCAAGGCGCTGACATCCACGTCAGTCGATTCGCTCAGCGGCTCCAGTGCCTGTGGCTCGCAGAAGTGACGCGGTGCATGGGCAGTGACGAAATAGCCTGAACGCGGCCGTGCGCGGATCAGCCCACGGCGTTCGAGCAGGTAGTAGGCCTGGAACACGGTCGACGGGCTGACACCGTGTGTCTGGCTGGCGTAGCGCACCGATGGCACGCGTTGGCCGGGGCCGAGCACGCCAGAGCGGATCAGTTCGGCAATGTCATCGGCGAATCGTTCGTAGCGTTTCATGAAGGCTCGGCAGCAGGGTGAACAGGCAAGTCACCCCCACTATGGGCCCGAAGCGGTTTTCAGTACAGGCTCAGGCCATGCACCAAAAACCGGATCAGTTGCTGCTCGGTGCTTCAGCCACTCTAGATTACCGAGCCAGGAACGCTCGCCTTCAAGTGTTTTCGGCTGTCCACGGCGCCGGCTACGGTCAGCGCGTCGGCTTCGGCTTCGGTGATCGGCACACGCTGGCCTGCCAACAGCGCCACGGACATGCGCAACTGTTCATCGGTAATGATCTCAATGTCCGGGCCATCACCTTCGATGCGCAGGTCTTCGCCTATGAGGGTGCAGCGGCGGGTGCTTTCTTCGATTTCGACGGGCATGGGCTAGTCCTCCGGGTTGCAGTTACAGCTGTGACCGCAGGCACTCAACGGTTGCTGCATCAAACCGCCGGGCGGGGCACTTTGTGGGGGCGGCGGCGGTCCACCCTCAAAGAGCCCTGCCGTACGCGGCTCTGAAGGCTGCGCTGTGAGCGCGAACTCAGCCGCGAAACGGCGCCAGGGCCGGCCACTAGCATGACCGCGAGAAATTTTTCATGGACGTGATCTGGCAAACCATACAAGCCGAATTCGCCGATATCACGCAAGTGCGTGAAGTCACCCGCATCATCCTGCGCCTGTTGATGGCCGCCAGTCTGGGGGCCATTCTGGGCTTCGAGCGTGAGCACAAAGGCAAGTCCGCTGGGGTGCGTACACATATGTTGGTGTCGATGGGCGCCGCGTTATTCGTGCTAGCGCCAAGCATGGCCGGTGCCGACGAGCAGGCCTTGAGCCGGGTGATCCAGGGTATCGTCGCCGGTATCGGGTTTCTCGGTGCGGGCACCATCCTCAAAGGTAATGGTCGCGACACCAGCCACGTCAAAGGCCTGACCACGGCTGCCGGCCTGTGGATGACGGCTGCCATCGGTACCGCTGCAGGCATGGGGCGTGAGGCGACGGCGCTGATCAGCACAGTGCTTTCACTGCTGGTGCTGGCCACGATGCCGATAATGGTGGAGAAGGTGGAGGGGCAGGACGAGGAGAAGCAGCAGGAGGAGGATGTCAGGAAGCACTGAGGGGAGCCGAAGCTCCCCTCAAAGCGTTGTTGCCTGCTCTTTTCTTATTATTGAAGGCCGACCTTTTATTGTTTTTGTAGGCTTGCCTTGGTGCTGCGAGTGACCCCCAACCGGGGTCAAGAGCAAACGTATTTTTTTGAGCGCTGACCTGCTTTCATCCTGAGGATCCGATGCTGGCTGCCGCTACCTTGAGGTAGTTTTATTGTTCTGTGCCAGACCGCGGGGCGAACCCCTGAAAAGCGTGTCTACTCCAAAAAAATCTGCTTGCTGCGCCTCTGCCGTGTTGTTCTTGTTATGTCAGAGCCGGTACATGTTGTTTTTATTGGGTGTCGCATTTTTTGTTGTTGTTGTACGAAAGATATAGCAGGCGCCGTGCCAACTTTTGAAAAGCTTTGTAAATCAATGGGTTGAGCTGAATCGCCCAATTCGGGTGGCGTGAAATTCTGTCGAATTGTTTCCCTGTTACCCGATTTTTTGCTGAGGCCTGTGGGGGCGGTAACACTCACCCACACATTTGTGACGACCGTGTGAATCACTGTGCGCTGCGTGCTCGCGCCACACGTGAGCCGTTGGCCCGGCCCAGCACCTCGCTGATCCGCTGCCCCGCAGCGATCAAGCGGTCCAGGTCAATGCCGGTTTCAATCCCCAGCCCCTGTAGCAGGTAAACTACGTCCTCGCTGGCGATATTGCCCGTGGCACCTTTGGCATAGGGGCAACCCCCAAGGCCCGCCACCGAGCTGTCGAACACACTGATACCTTCGAGCAGGCTGGCATACACGTTGGCCAGGGCCTGGCCGTAGGTATCGTGGAAGTGGCCGGCCAGTTGCTCACGCGGCACGTGCGCCGAGACGACTTCGAACAGTTTGCGGGTAGCACCTGCGGTACCAGTGCCGAGGGTGTCACCCAGGGACACTTCGTAGCAGCCCATCTCATGCAGGGCCTTGGCCACGGGGGCGACCTGTTCGGCACTGACCTTGCCTTCATACGGGCAGCCGAGCACGCAGGAAACGTAACCGCGCACCCGCACACCGTGGCTGCGCGCCGCCAGCATGATCGGCTCGAAACGTTTGAGGCTTTCGCTGATCGAGCAATTGATGTTGCGCTGGGAAAACGCCTCGGAGGCAGCGGCGAACACCGCCACTTCCTTCACCCCGGCCGCCAGGGCGTCCTCGAAACCCCGCAAGTTGGGCGCCAGCGCCGCATAGGTAACACCCTCGCGTTGCTTGATAGCGGCGAACACGTCGGCGGAGCCGGCCATCTGCGGCACCCACTTGGGCGAAACGAAACTGCCGACCTCAATGTAGGCCAGCCCGGCGTCGGTAAGGTCGTCGACCAGGCGCACCTTGTCAGCAACGCTGATGGGCTGGGCTTCGTTCTGCAGGCCGTCGCGGGGGCCGACTTCGACCAGGCGGACTTTTTCGGGCAAAGGCATGGTGGGGTTCCTGTGGCGGGTCAACGGTTGTCGTTATTGTTCAGGGTTGCGGCCAGGGCCTGTTCGCAACGTTCCTGGGCAGTGTCCAGCTCCAGTTGCATCTGGTGAATATCCAGCATCTGTTGCTCAAGCTGGGCGCGGCGCTCGGTGATCTTGGCCAGCATGCTGTTGAGTTGCTTGAGGTTGCCGCTGCTGGGGTCGTAGAGCTCGATCAGTTCACGGCATTCGGCCAGCGAAAAACCGATGCGCTTGCCACGCAGGATCAGCTTCAGGCTGACTTTGTCGCGTGCCGAATAGATGCGCTCCAGGCCACGACGCTCCGGGCTGAGCAGGCCCTGTTCCTCATAGAAACGGATGGCGCGGGTGGTGATGTCCAGCTCGCGGGACAGGTCGGAGATGCTGTAGGTCTGGGTGCTCATGCGTGGGCTCGGCGTGGAGTATGACGGTATCCTGAATGCAGGTTGACGTAAACGTCAAGCAGGCTGTTGCGCAGGCGTCGCGCTTGGCCGTCCAGTAAAGGCATTTGCAGTCAATCGGGCTGGACCGAGCGACGGTAACCATTGGGTGTCTGCCCACTCAGGCGCTTGAAGAACCGCGCAAAGTAGGTCGGGTCACTGAACCCGAGGCTGTCCGACAACTGCCCGATGCTCATCCGCGTGTAGATCAGGTTGCGCTGTGCCTCCAGCAGCAGCCGCTGATGCACCAGTTGCAGTGCGGTCTGCCCGCTCAAGGCCCGGCACAGCTGGTTGAGCTGCAGGCTCGGGATCTTCAACCGCGCGGCGAAGTCCTCCACTGAAAGGTGCTCACGGTAGTGCGCTTCGACCAGGCGCAGGTATTGCCCCAGCAACTGACGGTCACGTTCGTCTCGGTTGCGGGGCGCCTGGCCCAATTGCTGGCGACGGCTGATCCACACCATCAGCGCGGTCACCAGGGCTTCGAGCATGGGCGCCCGTGCCGGGGCATGGCCCTGGTACTCCTGCTGCAGTGTGTCGATCAGGCCGCGCAGGCGCACGCGGTCCTTGCCCAGCGGGTAACAGGCAGGCTTGGCCAGCACCCCCAGCGGTGCGCCCAGGCGCTGCTCAAGGTTGGCTACCAGCGCGGTGCCGAAGGTCAGTACATGCCCCTGGATATCGGCACTGAAGCGAAACCCGTGCACGGTCAGCGGTGGTACCACTTGAATTGCCGCTTCGCCAATGGCACTGCGCACGCCCTCGATCTCTACCTGCGCCTGGCCACGTTGCACATACAGCAACTGAAATAGCTCGGCGTGCTGGTGCGGTTTGATTTCCCAATGGTGCAGCCGGCTGCGGGCCGGGATCGACTCGCAATGCAGCAGGTCCGTGCCGGGCCATGCCTGGTTTTCGCCATACAGCTGAAACAGCGGGACGCCGGGGAGTGACGATTTCATCAAGAACTGACCTGTCCGTTAATCGAACGCTTTTTACAAAAGTGCAGTTTTCCCATCGGATAGCACAGCTAATCCGCCTGCGCAGCCCGTAAAAATGCAAGTAGAAATCTAATAACACGAGAGAACAACAATGAAAACTCAGGTTGCAATCATCGGTGCAGGTCCGTCTGGCCTACTGCTGGGTCAACTGCTGTACAAGGCTGGGATCGACACAGTCATTCTGGAACGACAGACACCAGACTATGTACTTGGCCGCATCCGTGCCGGCGTGCTCGAGCAAGGGACTGTCGACCTGCTGCGTGAGGCAGGTGTTGCCGAGCGCATGGACCGTGAAGGTTTGGTGCACGAGGGTGTCGAGTTGCTTGTCGGTGGCCGCCGGCAACGGCTGGACCTCAAGGGCCTGACCGGAGGCAAGACGGTCATGGTCTATGGCCAGACCGAGGTGACGCGGGACTTGATGCAGGCGCGCGAGGCCACTGGTGCGCCGATCATCTATTCGGCCAGCAATGTGCGGCCCCACGAACTCAAGGGCGAACGGCCCTACGTTACCTACGAGAAGGACGGCCAGACCCACCGCCTGGACTGCGATTACATCGCCGGCTGCGACGGCTTCCACGGTGTGTCGCGCCAGAGCATCCCCGAAGGTGTGCTCAAGCACTATGAGTGCGTGTATCCGTTCGGTTGGCTGGGGATGCTGTCCGATACGCCGCCCGTGAACCACGAGTTGATCTACGCCCATCACGCGCGTGGTTTTTCGCTGTGCAGTCAGCGTTCGCAGACCCGCAGCCGCTACTACCTGCAAGTGCCGCTGGATGAACGCGTGGAGGACTGGTCCGACGAGCGTTTCTGGACCGAACTCAAGGCCCGCTTGCCCGAAGACGTGGCAGAGCGCCTGGTCACCGGCCCGGCGCTGGAAAAGAGCATTGCGCCCTTGCGCAGCCTAGTGGTCGAGCCGATGCAGTACGGGCACCTGTTCCTGGTCGGTGACGCGGCCCATATCGTCCCGCCCACCGGGGCCAAGGGCCTCAACCTGGCGGCTTCGGACGTGAATTATCTTTACCGTATCCTGGTCAAGGTCTATCGCGAAGGGCGTACCGACCTGCTGCAGCAGTACTCGCCCTTGGCCCTGCGCCGCGTGTGGAAAGGCGAGCGCTTCAGCTGGTTCATGACCCAGTTGCTGCATGACTTTGGTGAACACAAGGATGCCTGGGAGCAGAAGATGCAGGAGGCGGACCGTGAATACTTCCTGTCTTCGCCTGCGGGGCTGGTGAACATTGCTGAGAACTACGTCGGGTTGCCGTTCGAAGAGGTGGTGTAGGGGCGGGGCATGACGTGAGGGTTCCGCGGGGCTTGCGAGCAAATTAAGAGGGCCGCAGACCAATGGCCGTCAGTTAACGTGACCAGGGCTGCCGCGCAGCCCATCGCCGGCAAGCCGGCTCCTACAGGTACTGCGCTGCGGTTGAAACCAGTGCAAAGCCTGGGCTGCCCCCCAAGGCTGGATCAGTATCCAGCTTGCGGGGGCAGTCCATACAAGCCGGCTTGCCGGCGATGGGCCTGGGTAATTGCGAAGATCAATGCGCCTGTGCGTGACGGCGCGCCCGATTGATCGGCTGCTGCTTGGCCGGAACCTGCGGTGGCAGGTGGTGGTGCTGTGCATGACGCCGCACGATGCGTAGTACACCCCAGAGCATGGCGGCAGCGACGCTAAGCCACATACCTACCAGCATGAGGATTGCCATGGTCAGGCTCATGTCTACCTCCTTCTCTTGGGTCAGCTTTCGGCTCACCCTCCAGATATTGCTTTAGTCTAGCTCCCGCCGCGTGACGTTCCATCTATCGAAGGTCTATTGCTTGGTTCGTTTGGTTCCAAGCCCGCAGCGGGCTATACCCGCGTCGACTGGCATCCTATGATCGTCGGCCAAGGCCGGGCGTTGGCAGCCTGGCGTCAGAACAAGCGAGTGTCCATGGTGCAAATTTCCTTCAAGTCCCGGTTTTTCGAGCCGCGCCGCGTGATGGTGGCCTGCCTGCTGGCCGCCAGCCTCTCAGGTTGTGCCGGCACGCCACCCACCGCCGTCAAGGGCGTTGCGCAGCGGGTCGAGATCAGCAGCGTGCCGTTCTACCGAGGCAACGCCAACCACAGTGGGGCCATGGCGCTGGCGGCGTTGCTCTCGCAGCAGGGCGCGCCGATCACCCCGGGGCTGCTGGACAAGCCGCTGAACCTGCCCCAGGGCGCCGAGTCACTGGGCACCGGCATCCCCCGCGTGGCGCGCGATTACGGCAGGGTCGTGTACCCGCTGGACAAACAGCTGGACGCTCTGTTGACCCAAGTGGCTGCAGGCAACCCGGTGCTGGTGCGTTTTCAGGAAGGTTCGGCGTGGTGGAGCGAGCCGCGCTATGCGGTGCTGATCGGCTTTGACCGTTACAAGCAGCGGGTGCTGCTGCGTGCGGGGATGCACCGGCGGCAGATGATGGCCTTTGAAGATTTCAAGTCGGCGTGGGCGCAAGAGGGGAGCTGGGCGATACTGGTTCAGCCGCCGCGGCAACTGCCGGCCCAGGTGGACCGGCAGCGCTGGCTGCAGGCTGCCGATGAACTGGCCCGCGCGGGCCAGGAACTGGCGGCGAAGCAAGCCGTGGCCAGCCTGCAAAGGTAAGCCACCAACCCTGGCCTGACCTCGCTAAGCCGGCGATCAGGCCAGTGATGGCAGCAGCATCAGAAGCCCAGGCGGTCGCGCAGGCTGTAGTACCAGGCTCCCAGGGCGCTGAACGGTACGCGCAGCATCTGGCCACCCGGGAACGGGTAGTGCGGCAGGCCGGCGAACGCGTCGAAGCGCTCGGCCTGGCCACGCAGTGCCTCGGCCAGCACCTTGCCCGCCAGGTGGGTGTAGGTGACGCCGTGGCCCGAGCAACCCTGCGAGTAATAGATGTTGTCGCCGATACGGCCAACCTGTGGCAGACGCGACAGGGTCAGCAGGAAGTTGCCGGTCCAGGCGTAGTCGATCTTAACGTTCTTGAGCTGCGGGAAGGCCTTGAGCATCTTCGGGCGGATGATCGCTTCGATGTTGGCCGGGTCGCGTGCACCGTAGACCACGCCACCGCCGAAGATCAGGCGCTTGTCGCTGGTCAGGCGGTAGTAGTCGAGCAGGTAGTTGCAGTCCTCGACGCAGTAGTCTTGCGGCAGCAGGGTGCGGGCCAGTTCCTCGCCCAAGGGCTCGGTGGTGATCACTTGAGTACCGCAAGGCATTGATTTGGCCGCCAGTTCTGGCACCAGGTTGCCCAGGTAGGCGTTGCCGGCGACGATGATGAACTTGGCGCGCACTTTGCCCTGTGGGGTGTGCACGACCGGGTTGGCGCCACGCTCGATGCGGATGGCCGGGGTCTGCTCATAAATGATGCCGCCCAGTGACTCCACTGCGGCCGCTTCGCCCAAGGCCAGGTTCAGCGGGTGGATGTGGCCGCCGCTCATGTCCAGCATGCCGCCGATATAGCTGTCGCAGGCGACCACTTCACGGATGCGCTTCTGGTCCATCAGCTCCAGCTGATTGTGGCCAAAGCGTTCCCACAGGCGCTTTTGCGATTCCAGGTGGCCCATCTGTTTGGACGTCAGCGCAGCGAACACGCCACCGTCCTTCAGGTCGCACTGGATGTTGTACTTGGCTACGCGTTCACGGATGATGCGCCCGCCTTCGAAGGCCATGTGGCCCAGCAGTTGCGCCTGCTTGGGGCCGACCGTGCGCTCGATGACGTCAATGTCACGGCTGTAGCTGTTGACGATCTGGCCGCCGTTGCGACCCGACGCACCGAAGCCGACTTTCGCCGCTTCGACGATGCTCACCTTGAAGCCGTTCTCCAGCAGGAACAGGGCGCTGGACAGGCCGGTATAGCCTGCACCGATGATGCACACATCGGTTTCCACCTCACCCTGCAGCGCCGGACGTGGCGGCACCGGGTTGGCCGAGGCGGCGTAGTAGGACTGGGGGTAGGGGGTATTGGCCATGCTCGAGAAACCTCGTGTTTTATATTTTTAACGAATGTACCGATGCTATCAATAATAATAAACACCCGCTAGTCGTCCGTTGAAAATCCTTAACTGCTCCTTGGTCGGCGCTTCTCTATAAAGAGGTTTAGATTCAGTAGGTTAGCGCAAAAAAAAGTGTTGACAGCGGTTTTGGAATGCGTAGAATGCGCACCACACGACAGGCACATAGCTCAGTTGGTTAGAGCACCACCTTGACATGGTGGGGGTCGTTGGTTCGAGTCCAATTGTGCCTACCAAACATCAGAAAAGGCGATCCGAAAGGGTCGCCTTTTTTGTGTCTCGCTTTTATAGGCGGCCGCGTCACCCAGGCCGGCAGGCTGCTGAAAGTTTTTGATTTTTTTGAAAAAAACGCTTTACAGGTACGCATTCGGTGACTAATATGCGCACCACACGACAGGCACATAGCTCAGTTGGTTAGAGCACCACCTTGACATGGTGGGGGTCGTTGGTTCGAGTCCAATTGTGCCTACCAAACATCAGAAAGGGCGATCCGAAAGGATCGCCCTTTTTGTATTGTGCGTTTCTGGCAGATGGCCGGTATGTAGCAAGGTGTAACGTATGGTCGCGGTCCGGGTCAGGGGTCGCCATGCTAGAATTCGCCGCTTCGAAACGGGAGATACACGCGTGCGCAAACTGGCAGTGGTAATGGCAGTGCTGGCCCTGGTGGGCTGTGAGAATGAGGTTGAAGGTGTGCACAAACAGGTGGCCGAGCACCTGCACAACCCCAGCACCGCCAAGTTCGGCAACGTGCGGATCGACACCAAGGGCAGCATTTGCGGCCAGGTGCGTGGCAAAGACGATGCCGGGCAGTACGAAGCTTACCGTAGCTACGTCGCCATCAAGGGTGACGATGGCCAGTACGACATTATCGTCGACGACAATGGCAACAACCTGCGTATTCGCGAAATCTGCGGGGGCGCTGAGTTGCAGCGCCGCGCCGAGGCCCTTGCCGATCAGCCTGCCCCTCAAGGCTGGGATGTCGAGGTGATCCAGGGCGCCAACATGGGTGCATTGAGCGACATGACCGCCCGCCTGATCGAGAAGGGCATCCCATCCTCGGTCGAATACCGCAATGGCAAGCCAGTGGTGCTGCTGGGGCCGTTCCCCACCAAAGAGGAAGCCGAGGCTCGCAAGGCAGAGGTCATGGCCAAGCTGGGTACGGACTCGGTTGTCATTCAGCACGGAGCGCAGCGCTGATAGCAGCGTGCCGCGCCCTTTAGCATGGCCTCGGTGGCTGCCGGCTCGCCGGCGAGCACCGGGTCAGTCGCTGCCATGCATCGAGTTGCCTGGCCTGTACCGGGGCGAGCCGCCCCTTGTCAGTGCCTGTGAAAGCGCCGGAACAGACGCCTGTCATCTGTAACCCTACCGGTCTATGCTTGTTTGGGAGACGGTTTGAAGCGGGGAGGGCCTCATGTCTACACTGGAGCGGGCCATCCTGGTGGCCACCAGGGCGCATGAAGGGCAATACGACAAAGGCGGTGCGGCGTATATCCTGCACCCTTTGCGGGTGATGATGCGGGTGTCCACGCCCGAGCAGCGCATTGTCGCTGTGCTTCACGATGTGATCGAAGACACGCCGCTTACGCTTTCCGACCTGGCCCGCGAGGGTTTCACGCTCAAGATCCTGGCTGCTTTGCTGGCCTTGAGCCGGCGTGATGGCGAAAGCTACGAGGACTTCGTGGTGCGCCTGGGCTGCGACCCATTGGCGCGTACCGTCAAAATGGCCGACCTGGCCGACAACAGCGACCTTTCACGCATCGCCCGCCCAGGCCCGGCCGACCTGAGGCGGCTGGCTCGTTATCAGCAGGCCAGCGCTTACCTGCAGGCGCTGGCCTAGGCCCAGATTCGCATCGCCCAGGCCCGTGCGAGTCAGTCGTCCTTGGGCACCGTCCAGAAAATCTGCACGCCGCCATCATCGCGGTGGGCGAGGGTGACGTTGTCGTTCTCGGCGATCTCCTCAAGCAGGGTTTCCCAATCGTCGGGCGACTCCTGCTCCAGGCGGAAGATCAGGGCGGCGCGGCTACGTTGAGCGATGGGGCTGTTGATGATCTTCTGGATGCGCGTACCCATCAGTTCATAACTGCTCGGCGTTGCAGGGGCGGTACTGGCCACGGGGCTTTTCCTTGTTTTGCTGTATGCGCATACAGTATTTCACTGTAGGGTATTTCGCAACTGCGTGTAAGGTAAAAAGCGGAGGACCGCGGGTGGCCGATACATGGGGAATGAAGCCGGTCGAAGGGCTGGCTAAGCCAGCCCCGCGGGCCCTGTCACACCGCGATCAGTATTCCCAGAAAATCCGCTGCAGCTCCTTGCTGTCCTGAGTCTTGGTCATTGCCACCATCGCCAGGATCCGCGCCTTCTGCGGGTTAAGGTCGTGCGCTACAACCCAATCGTTCTTGTCGTCCGGCTGCTCGGCGTTGCGCAGCACGAAACCGCCCTGGTTGACGTGCGACGAGCGGATGATCTGCACACCCTCCTTGCGTAGCTCCTGCAGTGCCGGCACCACGCGCGAGGACACCGAGCCGTTGCCGGTTCCGGCATGAATCAGGGCTTTTGCGCCGTTCTGCGCCAGTGCCTTGTAGGCCGTGTCGGTCACGTTGCCGTAGCCGTAGGCGATGTCGACCTGCGGCAGGCTGCTGATCTGCTTGATGTCGAATTCCGAGTTGACGGTGTGACGCTTGGCCGGCAGGCGGAACCAGTACGATTTGCCTTCCACCACCATGCCCATCGGGCCCCAGGCGCTCTTGAAGGCTTCGGTCTTGATGTTGACCGCCTTGCTCACATCGCGGCCGGACTGGATCTCGTCGTTCATGGTCACCAGTACCCCCTTGCCTCGGGACTGCTTGTCGCTGGCCACGGCTACGGCGTTGTACAGGTTGAGCATGCCATCGGCCGACATGGCCGTGCCCGGGCGCATGGAGCCCACCACCACGATCGGCTTGTCGGTCTTTTCTACCAGGTTGAGGAAGTAGGCGGTCTCTTCCAGGGTGTCGGTGCCGTGGGTGATGACGATGCCGTCCACGTCCTTGCTTTCGGCAAGTTCGGCGACGCGTTTGCCCAGCTTGAGCAGGTCGTCGTTGCTGATGCTTTCGGAGGCGATCTGCATCACTTGCTCGCCGCGCACGTTGGCAATGTCGGCAAGCTCCGGCACGCCGGCGATCAGCTTGTCGATGCCCAGCTTGGCCGCCTGGTACGTGGCGCTGTTGGCAGCGCTGGCGCCGGCGCCGGCAATGGTGCCGCCGGTGGCGAGGATGACTACGTTGGCCAGTTGCTGTTGGGTTTGAGCTTCTTTGGCCGAAGCGGTGGTTGGCAGAATCAGCAGCAGCGCCAGGGCGCTGGGTGCGAAGGACTTCAGTGCAGCATTCATAATTATTGTTCTCTCTTCCTAAGTGAGATTGTGCTGTGTCGCACAGGGTGCAAGGCAGTTTTCGTACCATCCTAGGCTGGGCGCGGTAATTCTCTGCGCGCCGCGGTGGCTGTGGGTTGGGATTAACCCCAAGGCGCCGCAGGCGGGCCCCTTGGTTCGGAAATCCGAACAAAAATAAGAAAAGCTGTTCGGTTTATCGGAAAAATCCCAGATAATCTCCGGCATAAGTAACTTGCCATCGCCAGCGAAACGGATTTGACAAAACCTCGTCCTGTTTCCATAGTTAGCCAACGCAAACGTTTGCGATCCGATAAAAACCACAAGATTCGGAGTCATCTCCCATGAAACTGCCGTTCCCCGGTCGTCTGCTGGCGCTCGCCGTCATTTCCTCGCTGTCGCTTGCCCTGCCACTCGGCGCTGCCCATGCTGAAGACAAACCCAAGGTCGCTCTGGTGATGAAGTCCCTGGCCAACGAATTCTTCCGCACCATGGAAGATGGCGCCAAGGCCTACCAGAAAGAACACGCCAACGAATTCGACCTGGTGGCCAATGGCATCAAGGACGAGACCGACACCAGCAACCAGATCCGCATCGTCGAACAAATGATCGCCACCGGCGCCAACGCACTGGTAATCGCACCGGCCGACTCCAAAGCCTTGGTGCCTGTGATCAAGAAAGCCATGGACGCCGGCATCACCGTGGTCAACATCGACAACCGCCTGGACCCTGACGTACTCAAGAGCAAGAACCTCAGCGTACCCTTCGTTGGCCCCGACAACCGCAAGGGCGCACGCCTGGTAGGTGATTACCTGGCCAAGGAGAAGCTCAAGGCCGGTGACCAGGTCGGCATCATCGAAGGCGTGCCGACCACCACCAATGCCCAGCAGCGCACTGCCGGCTTCAAGGACGCCATGGAAGCCGCGCAGATGAAGATCGTCTCGGTGCAATCGGGCAACTGGGAAATCGACAAAGGCAACAACGTCGCCGCCGCGATGCTCAACGAATATCCCGACCTAAAAGCACTGCTGGCCGGTAACGACAGCATGGCCCTGGGCGCCGTATCGGCCGTGCGCGCGGCCGGCAAGGCCGGCAAGGTGCAAGTGGTGGGCTACGACAACATCAACGCCATCAAGCCCATGCTCGAGGACGGCCGCGTACTCGCCACCCTCGACCAGGCGGCCAGCCAGCAGGCGGTGTACGGCATCCAGGCGGCATTGCAGATGCTCAAAGGCCAGAAGCCGAACGTGGACGTCGACAACGTCATCCAGACCCCGGTCGAACTCATCACCAAGCCTTGACGGCCAGGAGACATGGCCATGCCTGTAACGGCCAACGAAGTGCTGCTCGCTGCCAGCGGCCTGGGCAAGCGCTACACGCAACCGGTGCTGGGCGACGTCAGCCTGGCCCTGCGCGCCGGCGAGGTGCTGGCCCTTACCGGCGAGAACGGCGCGGGCAAGAGCACCCTGTCCAAGCTCATCAGCGGGCTGGAAACACCCACCACCGGGCACATGACCTTCCGCGGTCAGCCCTATGCACCTGGCAGCCGCAGCGCCGCCGAGCGCCTTGGCGTGCGCATGGTCATGCAAGAGCTCAACCTGCTGCCGACCCTGACCGTGGCCGAAAACCTGTTCCTCGACAACCTGCCCAGCCGCTTCGGCTGGATCAGCCAGAAGCGCCTGCGCCAGTTGGCCACGGCCGCCATGGCCCAGGTCGGCCTGGACGCTATCGACCCGGACACCCCGGTGGGCGAATTGGGCATCGGCCACCAGCAGATGGTGGAGATCGCACGCAACCTGATCGGCGACTGCCATGTGCTGATTTTCGACGAACCCACCGCCATGCTCACCGCCCGCGAGGTGGAACTGCTGTTCACCCAGATCGAGCGCCTGCGCCAGCGCGGCGTGGCCATCGTCTATATCTCGCACCGCCTGGAGGAGCTCCAGCGCGTGGCCCAGCGCATCGTGGTGCTGCGCGACGGCAAGCTGGTGTGCGACGAGCCGATCCAGCGCTACAGCAGTGCCGAGCTGGTCAACCTGATGGTCGGCCGCGAGCTGGGCGAACACATCGACCTGGGCCGCCGCCAGATCGGCGCGCCGTTGCTCAAGGTCGACCGGCTGTGCCGCGGCGACAAGGTGCGAGACGTGTCGCTGCAGGTCAGGGCAGGGGAGATCTTCGGCATCTCCGGGCTGATAGGTGCCGGCCGCACCGAGTTGCTGCGGCTGATCTTCGGCGCCGACCGTGCCGACAGCGGCAGCATCGAAATCGGCCAGCCACTCAAGGCGGTGACCATCGATTCGCCCAAGGCAGCGGTCGAGGCCGGTATCGCGCTCATCACTGAAGACCGCAAAGGCGAAGGCCTGCTGCTGACGCAATCGATCAGCGCCAACATCGCTTTGGGCAACCTCGTTGCGCTGTCCCGCGCCGGGGTGGTCGACGGCGACGCCGAAAAGGCCCTGGCCGAACGCCAGATCACCGCCATGCGCATCCGCAGCGCCAATGCCGCCCAGGCGGTCGGCGAGCTGTCCGGCGGCAACCAGCAAAAGGTGGTGATCGGCCGCTGGCTGGAGCGTGACTGCCAGGTGCTGCTGTTCGATGAACCTACCCGCGGCATCGATGTGGGCGCCAAGTTCGATATCTATGGCTTGCTGGCCGAGCTGGCGCGCCAGGGCAAGGCCCTGGTGGTGGTGTCCAGCGACCTGCGCGAGCTGATGCTGATCTGCGACCGCATCGCGGTGCTGTCGGCCGGCCGCCTGATCGATACCTTCGAGCGCGACCACTGGAGCCAGGACCAGCTCCTTGCCGCCGCCTTCGCCGGCTACCAGAAACGTGACGCCCTGCTGCACGACGCAGCGCCCAGGATGGATGTATGAAAACCACACCTCTCGACACACAGGCCGGCGCCCCCGTGCGCCGCAGCGGCACCTACTTCGGCCTCGGCACCTACCTGGGCCTGGCGGGCGCCTTGCTGGCGATGATCGTGCTGTTCTCGTTGCTCAGCAGCCACTTCTGGTCATACGCCACCTTCAGCACCCTGGCCAACCAGATCCCCGACCTGATGGTGCTGGCCGTAGGCATGACCTTCGTGCTGATCATCGGCGGTATCGACCTGTCTGTGGGCTCGGTGTTGGCGCTGGCGGCATCGGCCGTCAGCGTGGCCATCCTCGGCTGGGGGTGGAGCGTGCTGCCGGCCGCCTTGCTCGGCATGGCCGTCGCCGCGCTGGTCGGCAGCGTCACCGGCGCGGTCACAGTGGCCTGGCGCATACCCTCGTTCATCGTCTCGCTCGGCGTGCTGGAAATGGCCCGCGGCCTGGCCTACCAGTTCACCGACTCGCGCACCGCCTACATCGGCGATGCCTACGCCTGGTTCTCCAACCCCATCGCCTACGGTATCTCGCCGGCCTTCATCATTGCCTTGCTGGTGATCGTCCTCGCCCAGCTGGTGCTGACCCGGACCGTATTCGGCCGCCACCTGATCGGCATCGGCACCAACGAAGAGGCCGTGCGCCTGGCCGGCATCGACCCGCGCCCCTACAAGGTGCTGGTGTTCGCCCTGATGGGCCTGCTGGCCGGGCTGGCCGCGCTGTTCCAGATTTCCCGCCTGGAGGCCGCCGACCCCAATGCCGGCGCCGGCCTGGAGCTGCAGGTGATCGCCGCTGTCGTGATCGGCGGCACCAGCCTGATGGGCGGGCGCGGCTCGGTCATCAGCACGTTCTTCGGCGTGCTGATCATCTCGGTGCTGGCCGCAGGCCTTGCACAGATCGGCGCTTCAGAACCCACCAAACGCATCATCACCGGGGCGGTCATCGTCATCGCCGTGGTGCTCGACACCTACCGTAGCCGGCGAGCAGGCCGGCGGAACTGAAAACATGGCAACCATCAAAGACGTCGCGGCACTCGCGGGTATTTCCTACACCACGGTGTCCCATGTACTGAACAAGACCCGCCCGGTCAGCGAACAGGTGCGGCTGAAGGTCGAAGCGGCCATCGTCGAGCTCGACTACGTGCCCAGCGCCGTGGCGCGCTCGCTCAAGGCGCGCACCACGGCCACCATCGGGCTGCTGGTGCCCAACAGCGTCAACCCATATTTCGCCGAGCTGGCGCGCGGCATTGAAGATGCCTGCGAGCGCAACGGCTATTGCGTGATCCTTTGCAACTCCGATGACAACCCACAGAAGCAGCGCAGCTACCTGCGCGTGCTGCTGGAAAAGCGCATTGATGGCCTGGTAGTGGCTTCGGTGGGCGAGGACAGTGACCTGCTGCAGAGCCTGGCCTGCGTGCGTACCCCGATGGTCATCGTCGACCGCGCGCTGGAAGGCGTCGACGCCGACCTGGTGCGCATCGACCACGAGCAGGGCGCGTACCTGGCCACCCAGCACCTGCTGGAGCTTGGCCACCGCGACATCGCCTATATCGGCGGGCCGGCCGCGACCGGCGTCAGCCAACTGCGCCTGGCCGGCTTCCACCGTGCCATGGCCGAGGCGCAGGTGGCCGTGCGCGGTGCGCACATCCTGCAGTGTGACTTCACCAGCCCCGGTGGCCATGCGGCGGCCGCGCAACTGCTCGATGGTCAGCGGCCCACCGCCATTTTCGCCGGCAACGACATGATCGGCTTTGGCGTGCTGCGTGCGGCTGCCGAGCGCAATATCAGCGTGCCGGGCGAGCTGTCGGTGATCGGCTTCGACGACATCGAGCTCAGTCGCTATGTGTACCCGCCGCTGACCACCGTCGGCCAGTCGATCCGTGAGCTCGGTGAAAGTGCAGCGGCGCTGTTGCTGTCGCGTATCGCCGCACCGCGGCGCGAAGGCGCAGAGCAGCGCATCGTCGCCCCGCGCATCGTGCTGCGTGAGTCCACCGGGCCGCGCCCGGACCTGTTCAATGATTACCGCTAAGGAATGCTCATGAGTGCCAAGGTAGTGGTGGTCGGTAGCCTCAACATGGACCTGGTAGCCCGCGCCGAGCGGCTGCCACGTGCAGGCGAAACAGTGGCCGGCGAAAGCTTTTTCACCGTACCGGGCGGCAAGGGCGCCAATCAGGCGGTGGCCGCAGCCCGCCTGGGCGCGAGCGTGGCGATGGTCGGTAACGTCGGCGATGACGCCTACGGCCAGCAGTTGCGCCAGGCCCTGGAAGTGGAAGGCATCGACTGCCAGGCAGTGAGCGCGTGCCCGGGCGTCTCCAGTGGCGTGGCGCTGATTACCGTGGATGCCGCCAGCCAGAACTGCATCGTCATCATCCCCGGCGGCAACGGCCAGCTGACGCCGGCAAGCGTGCAGCGTTTCGACGCACTGCTGCAGGCTGCCGAGGTGATCATCTGCCAGCTCGAAGTGCCTGCCGACACGGTGGCCTGGGCCCTGGCCAGGGGGCGTGAGCTGGGCAAGACGGTGATGCTCAACCCGGCCCCGGCGACCGGCCCGTTGCCCGCCCAGTGGCTGGCCCATATTGATTACCTCATCCCCAACGAAAGCGAGGCCGAGGCACTGACCGGCGCGCCAGTGGACGACCTGGCCAGCGCCCTCCGTGCCGGCGAACGCCTGCTGCAGATGGGGGCCGGCAAGGTCATCGTCACCCTCGGCGCGCAGGGCGCGTTGTTCGTCAGCCGTGACGGCAGCCGGCACTTCCCTGCGCCGCAGGTCAAAGCGCTGGACACCACGGCAGCGGGCGACACCTTTGTCGGCGGTTTTGCAGCCGCGCTGGTGCGTGGCCTGGGGGAGGACGATGCGATCACCCTTGGCCAGCGCGCTGCGGCGCTGTCCGTCACTCGCGCCGGGGCGCAGCCCTCGATCCCGACCCTGGCGGAGCTGGCCCCATGAAAAAGACCGCGCTGCTCAATATTGCCCTGTCACGCACCATAGCCGGGCTGGGCCATGGCGACATCCTGGTGATCGGCGATGCCGGGTTGCCCGTGCCGCCTGGGGTCGAGCTGATCGACCTGGCCTTGACACCGGGCATTCCCGACTTCGCCAGCGTGCTGCGCGCCGTGCTCAGCGAGATGCAGGTGGAGCGCCATGTGCTGGCCGAAGAGATGCAGAAGGTCGTGCCGCCCGGCCTGGTCGAGATCGAGCGCCTTCGCGGCAAGCTCGGCAAGCGTGAGTGGCTGAGCCATGAGCAATTCAAGGGGTTGTCGCGCAGCGCCCGCGCCGTGGTGCGTACCGGCGAGTGCCAGCCCTACAGCAATATCGCCCTTATAGCCGGGGTAACCTTCTAGCTCCCACCGCGACCGCGCAGTTCTTCAGGCCTGCGCTTTACCTGTGCAAGTCACCGGCTTGCCCAATTTCTAAAAGCCGACGTAATACCAGATGGAAGCCGGCTTGCCGGCGATGGGCCGCAAAGCGGCCCCAACCGTTTCACCACAAGGCAACAGGAGTGCCCCATGCTCAAACCCCTGCTACAAGGACTCGCCCTCATGGCCGCAGCTGCCACCACCACGCTCCAGGCCGCACCTCGCGACCTGATCATCGACACCGACCCCGGCGCCGACGATGTGGTCGCGCTGTTCCTGGCCATGGCTTCGCCGGACGAGCTCAACATTCGCGCTATCACCACCGTCGCTGGCAACGTGCGGCTCGACAAAACCTCGCGCAATGCCCGCCTGGCCCGCGAGTGGGCCGGCCGTGAAGACATCCCGGTGTACGCCGGGGCAGGGCGCCCGTTGCTGCGCACGCCGATCTACGCTGCCCAGGTACATGGCGAAGAGGGCCTGACCGGTGTCCCGGTGCATGAACCGAAACAGCCCCTGGCCCCAGGCAATGCCGTGCAGTACCTGGTCGACACCCTCGGCGCTGCCGAACCCCACAGCATCACCGTGGCCATGCTCGGCCCGCAGACCAATCTTGCCCTGGCACTGATCCAGAGCCCGGACATCGCCAAAGGCATAAAGGAAGTGGTGGTAATGGGCGGCGCCCATTTCAACGGCGGAAACATCACCCCGGTGGCAGAATTCAACCTCTACGCCGACCCGCACGCCGCCGAGGTGGTGCTGGCCAGCGGCGTGCCACTGACCTACCTGCCGCTGGACGTCACCCACAAGCTGCTCACCAGCGACGCCCGACTCAAGCAGCTGTCAGCCGTGAACAACCCGGCCAGCAAGCGTGTGGTCGACATCCTCAATGCGTACATCAAGCACGACATGGACCTGTACGGCATGCCCGGCGGCCCGGTGCATGACGCCAGCGTCATTGCTTATCTGCTCAAGCCTGAGCTGTTCAGCGGGCGGCGCATCCACATGAGTGTCGACAGTCGCGAGGGCCCGAGCTTCGGCCAGACCGTGGCCGACTGGTACGGCGTGCTCAAGCAGCCGGCCAATGTAATGTGGGTGGGCGAGGGCGATGCCCAGGGCTTTTTCGACCTGCTCAGCGCGCGCCTGGCTCGATTGCCATAGCGGCGTGCGGTGCATAGCGCTCGAACACCTGGTCGATGAAGCTGCGCGCCGCCTCACTGCCCAGGTCACGCACCAGCAGGTCCAGGGCGATCAATACCAGCTCTTCTGGCGTACTGGGGCTGTAGGCGCTCTGGCCCTCCGCCCATTTGACCTTGATGTCGGCGTCGATGCTGTGGTGGCTCATGAAAGGCTCTCGTTTGGGCCCGTAGCGGAGGGGCGAACACCTGACCCTGGCGTTCGCAGCAGGCACTGTGCCTGCACTTCTTAAAGTAAATCATCACTTTGCGTCAATGGCTCTTCGACTTAAGAATAAAAAGCCTGCCCAAGCAAACCAACTGCGTGGTGCAAAATCCGGTCACGATTGCCTTTCGCCACACGCGGTGAGTTCAGGCAGACTTGGGCGGTTTTGCAACGAATTCAGGGTGGAACTGTCGGAACAGACAGTTCCCATATCTATTTAGGAGGATTCATGTTCCGTACCCGTGCTTCCCTGGCAACCTTGCTGGTCGCTGCGGTGCTGGCTGGTTGCAGCACTGGTGGCCACTCTGACGGCGGCAGCGCCCCGGCTGCACCTGCAGGCAACGATGGGCGCTGCGAGGCCAGCGGCGCCGATTTCGCCATTGGCAAGCAAGGCAGTGCCGACCTGCTTGAACAGGCGCGCAAGGCCAGTGGTTCGCAGATGGCGCGTATCCTCAAGCCGCATGACGTGGTGACCCTGGAGTACCGCTCCGAGCGTCTGAACCTGAATGTGGACGAGCAGGGCAAGGTGACCCGCGTCAACTGCGGTTGATGCACCCCCAAGGCCGCCCCTGCGCAGGCAGGTGTGCGTTGCCTTGGTAAAGCCCATAAAAAAACCCGCCACAAGGGCGGGTTTTTTTACAGCTATCCGAATTACTCCGGACGAACCTGCGCAGCCTGCATACCCTTCTGGCCTTTTTCGGCAACGAAGGAAACAGTCTGGCCTTCTTTCAGGCTCTTGAAGCCGTCGGATTCGATGGCTTTGAAGTGAACGAACAGGTCGTCGCCGCCGCCTGCTGGGGTGATGAAGCCGTAGCCTTTCTCATCATTGAACCATTTGACGGTGCCTTGTTGGCGATTGGACATGGGTGAATCTCCAGAACATTTAATTTTCAGTGGTGCAATGTGGCCGAGGCTACGGAGCACGGACACCATAATAGTCTAATTCTGCGCCTGTAGCGTCTTTTACCTTCGCAGGATGCTGATCTAGGGCAAATAAAGCCCGGAAAGCCCTCCGCGCATGGCTCATTTCGGCTTGCAGGCCGCTTGCACGATGGTCTGTGCCTTCTGCATCAGCTTGGCGTCAACGCCGTCCTTACTGTCCAGGTCTTCGATCTCCTTATCGGTGAAATTTTCTTTGATGGCTTGCGCGCCGCACGAGCAATGCTTCTCTGCAGTTGCAGCGTCGACACCTTGGCTTTGCGCCACCTGCTTGCATTGCGTCATGTAGGCACCCTCCTTGCCGGCAGGGAAGTTGCCAGCGTTGGCTGCCGTGGGCAGCAGCAGGGCGCCAGCGGCCGCCAGGGCCAGAAGAGACGGAACTCGCATAACCAGACACTCCTTGGGTTAAGGTCTCATCAAGAGTAGGTTGCTTCCCAAAGTCTGATTGGAAATTTTCCGTGTAAGTTCACCGCTACCGCGTAAATTCCAAATATTTCTGCGCTGCCATGCAACCCCCGTGCTAGCATGCCCGGCTTGCAGCTACACACGTGCAGCGTGCAACTATCTTTTACTTTCCAGTCACTCAGGTCCCCCTGGCAAGCCGAAAGGCTTCTGCCGCTGTGAGGCAGGCTTCCTTCAAGGAAGGCAGGTCGGATCTTGTACTGGCTCATCCCAACCCACGTGACCTTTGGTAGGGGTCACCACTAGGAGAGGAGGCGCCATGCCCACTATTACTCTTCCCGATGGCAGTCAACGCGCGTTTGATCACGCGGTATCCGTAGCCGATGTCGCCGCTTCGATCGGTGCCGGCCTGGCCAAGGCCACCGTGGCCGGCAAAGTCGACGGCAAGCTGGTCGATGCCTGCGAACTGATCACCCACGACGCCACCCTGCAGATCATCACCCCTAAAGATGAAGAGGGACTGGAGATCATCCGTCACTCGTGCGCCCACCTGGTCGGCCACGCGGTGAAACAGCTGTACCCGACCGCCAAGATGGTCATCGGCCCGGTCATCGACGAAGGCTTCTATTACGACATCGCCTACGAGCGCCCCTTCACCCCTGAAGACCTGGCCGCCATCGAAAAGCGCATGCAGCAGCTGATCGAAAAAGATTACGACGTCATCAAGAAGATGACCCCGCGTGCCGAAGTCATCGACGTGTTCAAGGCCCGTGGCGAGGACTACAAGCTGCGCCTGGTCGAAGACATGCCAGACGAGCAGGCCATGGGCCTGTACTACCACGAAGAATACGTCGACATGTGCCGCGGCCCGCACGTGCCCAATACCCGCTTCCTCAAGGCATTCAAGCTGACCAAGCTGTCCGGCGCCTACTGGCGTGGCGATGCCAGGAACGAGCAACTGCAGCGTGTGTACGGTACCGCCTGGGCTGACAAGAAGCAGCTGGCTGCCTACATCCAGCGCATCGAAGAAGCGGAAAAACGCGACCACCGCAAGATCGGCAAGCAGCTGGACCTGTTCCACCTGCAGGAAGAAGCGCCAGGCATGGTGTTCTGGCACGCCAACGGCTGGACCGTCTACCAGGTGCTCGAGCAGTACATGCGTCAGGTGCAGCGCGAAAACGGCTATTCGGAAATCAAGACCCCGCAGGTTGTCGACCGCATCCTCTGGGAGCGTTCCGGCCACTGGTCCAACTACGCCGAGAACATGTTCACCACGTCGTCGGAAAGCCGTGATTACGCGGTCAAGCCGATGAACTGCCCGTGCCACGTGCAGGTGTTCAACCAGGGCCTGAAGTCGTACCGCGACCTGCCGCTGCGCCTGGCCGAGTTCGGTGCCTGCCACCGGAACGAGCCGTCCGGCGCGTTGCACGGCATCATGCGCGTGCGTGGCTTCGTGCAGGACGACGCGCACATCTTCTGCACCGAAGACCAGGTGAAGAAAGAAGCCGCCGACTTCATCAAGCTGACCCTGGACGTGTACAAGGACTTCGGTTTCACCGACGTCGCCATGAAGCTCTCCACCCGTCCCGCCAAGCGCGTGGGCTCCGAAGAGCTTTGGGACCGTGCCGAAGGTGCACTGGCCGACGCCCTGAACGAATCCGGCCTGGAGTGGGAATACCAGCCAGGTGAAGGTGCCTTCTACGGCCCGAAAATCGAATTCACCCTGCGCGACTGCCTGGGCCGTAACTGGCAGTGTGGTACCCTGCAGTACGACCCGAACCTGCCGGAGCGCCTGGATGCCAGCTACATCGCCGAAGATAACGCGCGCAAGCGCCCGGTGATGCTGCACCGCGCGATCCTCGGCTCGTTCGAGCGGTTCATCGGCATGCTCATCGAGCATTATGCCGGCGTGTTCCCGGCGTGGCTGGCACCGACCCAGGCCGTGATCATGAACATCACCGACAAACAGGCGGATTTCGCCCTTCAGGTTGAGAAATCTCTGAACGGTAGCGGTTTCCGTGCCAAGTCGGACTTGAGAAATGAGAAGATCGGCTTTAAAATCCGCGAGCATACTTTGCTCAAGGTCCCGTACCTTTTGGTTATAGGGGACCGCGAAGTCGAAACGCAAACCGTCGCTGTGCGTACTCGCGAAGGTGCAGACCTGGGCTCCATGCCCGTCGCCCAGTTCGTTGAGCTTCTGACACATGCGGTTTCCCGGCGTGGTCGCCAAGAATCGGAGTAATGACTATTAAGCGTGAAATGAGAAACGATAAACGTGCTGCACCGAAGGCCCCGATCAACGAGAATATCTCGGCCCGCGAGGTTCGGTTAATTGGCGCAGACGGCGAGCAGGTTGGCATCGTCTCGATTGATGAAGCGCTGCGTATCGCTGATGAAGCGAAGCTGGACCTGGTTGAAATCTCTGCAGACGCGGTACCGCCTGTCTGCAAGGTCATGGACTACGGCAAGCACCTCTTCGAAAAGAAGAAGCAGGCTAACGAAGCCAAGAAAAACCAGAAGCAGATCCAGATCAAAGAAATCAAGTTTCGTCCAGGGACGGAGGATGGGGATTACCAGGTAAAACTACGCAACCTGGTACGTTTCCTTACCGATGGGGACAAGGCCAAGATCTCTCTGAGATTCCGTGGTCGTGAGATGGCCCACCAGGAGCTGGGTATGGAGCTGTTGAAGCGGGTTGAAGCTGACCTCGCCGAATACGGCACCGTCGAACAGCATCCGAAGATGGAAGGACGCCAACTTATGATGGTCATCGCCCCCAAGAAAAAGAAGTAATCTCCCGGGCACGGCAGGCCTGATGATTATGTGTAATTTTATCGAATGCGGAGTTCCAACATGCCAAAAATGAAAACCAAGAGCGGTGCTGCAAAGCGCTTCCTGAAGACCGCTACCGGCTTCAAGCACAAGCACGCTTTCAAGAGCCACATCCTGACCAAAATGTCGACCAAGCGTAAGCGTCAACTGCGTGGTAGCAGCTTGCTGCACCCGTCTGACGTCGCGAAAGTCGCGCGCATGCTGCGCGTTCGTTAATTCTGGTCAAAGATAGAGGAAGTTACTCATGGCTCGTGTAAAGCGCGGCGTTATCGCTCGTAAGCGTCACAAAAAAATTCTGAAACTGGCTAAAGGTTACTACGGTGCACGCTCGCGCGTATTCCGCGTAGCCAAGCAGGCAGTCATCAAGGCAGGCCAATACGCCTACCGCGACCGTCGCCAGAAGAAGCGTCAGTTCCGCGCACTGTGGATCGCTCGTATCAACGCCGGTGCCCGCACCAACGGTCTGTCTTACAGCCGTCTGATTGCTGGCCTGAAAAAGGCGTCGATCGAAATCGACCGTAAGGTTCTGGCTGACCTGGCAGTGAACGAAAAAGCGGCGTTTGCTGCAATTGTCGAGAAAGCTAAAGCCGTTCTGGCTTAAGTACCCACGACAATCATCCGGCAGCGCTCTGTGCTGTCGGGTGTAAAACGTCATCGATAGGGGAAGAGCCTTCAAAGCTCTTCCCCTATTTTCGTATCTGGAGTCTGTACATGGAAAACCTGGACGCGCTGGTCTCCCAAGCCCTTGAGGCCGTGGAGCGCGCTGAAGACATCAATGCCCTGGAACAGATCCGGGTTCAGTATCTGGGCAAGAAAGGCGAACTGACCCAGGTGATGAAGACCCTGGGCAACCTGCCAGCCGAAGAGCGCCCGAAAGTCGGCGCGCTGATCAATGACGCCAAAGAGCGCGTCACCGAAGTGCTCAACGCACGCAAGGCAGCCTTTGAAGAAGCCGAGCTCAGCGCTCGCTTGGCCGCCGAATGCATTGATGTGACCCTGCCAGGCCGTGGCCAGGCCACCGGTGGCCTGCACCCGATCACCCGTACCCTCGAACGCATCGAGCAGTTCTTCACCCACATCGGCTACGGCATCGCCGAAGGGCCCGAGGTCGAAGACGACTACCACAACTTCGAAGCGCTCAACATCCCTGGCCACCACCCGGCCCGGGCGATGCACGACACCTTCTACTTCAATGCCAACATGCTGCTGCGCACCCACACCTCGCCGGTGCAGGTGCGGACCATGGAGTCCACTCAGCCGCCCATCCGCATTGTGTGCCCGGGCCGCGTTTACCGCTGCGACTCGGATATCACCCACTCGCCGATGTTCCACCAGGTCGAAGGCCTGCTGATCGATCGCGACATCAACTTTGCCGACCTCAAGGGCACCATCGAAGAGTTCCTGCGCGTGTTCTTTGAAAAAGAACTGGCCGTGCGCTTCCGCCCGTCGTTCTTCCCCTTCACCGAGCCGTCCGCCGAAGTCGACATCCAGTGCGTGATGTGTTCCGGCAAAGGCTGCCGCGTGTGCAAGCAAACCGGCTGGCTGGAAGTGCTGGGCTGCGGCATGGTGCACCCGAACGTGCTGCGCATGTCCGGCATCGACCCTGAAGAATTCCAGGGCTTCGCTTTCGGCATGGGTGCCGAGCGCCTGGCCATGCTGCGCTACGGCGTCAACGATTTGCGTCTGTTCTTCGACAACGACCTGCGGTTCTTAGCCCAATTCCGCTAGGCCCAATCGACGCAACTTTCAGGAGAACAGCATGAAATTCAGTGAACAGTGGCTGCGCGGTTGGGTAAACCCGCAAGTCTCCCGTGATGAACTGGTCGCCCGCCTGTCCATGGCCGGCCTTGAAGTCGACAGCGTAACCCCCGCTGCCGGCCAGTTCAGCGGCATCGTCGTGGGCGAAATCCTCGCCACCGAACAACACCCCGACGCCGACAAACTGCGCGTCTGCCAGGTCAGCAACGGCCAGGAAACCTTCCAGGTCGTCTGCGGCGCCCCCAACGCGCGCGCCGGCATCAAGATCCCGTTCGCCATGATCGGTGCCGAACTGCCGGGCGACTTCAAGATCAAGAAGGCCAAGCTGCGCGGCGTCGAATCTTTCGGCATGCTGTGCTCGGCAGCAGAGCTGCAGATCAGCGAAGAAAACGACGGTCTGCTCGAACTGGCTGGCGACGCCCCGGTAGGCGAAGACATTCGCCAGTACCTGAACCTGGACGACGCCAGCATCGAAATCGGCCTGACCCCCAACCGCGGTGACTGCCTGTCGCTGGCGGGCCTGGCCCGCGACGTCAGCGCCCTGTACAACGTACCGGTCACCCGCCCTGTGGTGCCGGCCGTACCGGCTGCCCACGATGAAGTGCGCCCGGTCGAGGTCAGTGCCCCAGCCGTGTGCCCACGCTACCTGGGCCGCGTTATCCGCAACGTCGACCTCAGCAAGCCCACCCCGCTGTGGATGGTTGAACGCCTGCGCCGCAGCGACGTGCGCAGCATCGACGCCGCTGTCGACATCACCAACTACGTGATGCTCGAACTTGGCCAGCCGATGCACGCCTTCGACCTTGCCGAAATCAATGGCGGCATCCGCGTACGCATGGCCGAAGAGGGCGAGAAGCTCGTGCTGCTCGACGGCCAGGAAGTCGCCCTGCGCGCCGACACCCTGGTCATCGCCGACCATACCCGTGCCCTGGCCATTGCCGGCGTGATGGGTGGCGAGCACAGCGGCGTCAACACCGAAAAAACCCGCGACCTGTTCCTCGAAAGCGCCTTCTTCGAGCCGATCGCCGTTGCTGGCAAGGCCCGTTCATACGGCCTGCACACCGACGCCTCGCACCGCTACGAGCGCGGCGTCGACTCGCAACTGGCCCGCGAAGCCATGGAGCGCGCTACCGCGCTGGTGCTGGAGATTGTCGGCGGCGAAGCCGGCCCCATCATCGAAGCCGTGAGTGAACAGCACCTGCCGCAGGTCGCCCCGGTGACCCTGCGCGCCGAACGCATCACCCAGATGCTCGGCATGGAGTTGCAGGCCGCCCAGGTCGAGCAGATGCTCAACGCCCTGGAGCTGACCACCACGGCCAGCGGGGCAGGGGAGTGGACCGTCAAGGTGCCAAGCCACCGGTTCGACATCAGCCTGGAAGTCGACCTGATCGAAGAGCTGGCCCGCCTGCACGGCTACAACAGCCTGCCAGTGCGTTACCCACAAGCGCGCCTGGCGCCCAAGGCCAACCCGGAAACCCGCGGTGAGTTGCCCAACCTGCGCCGCCTGCTGGTCGCCCGCGGCTACCAGGAAGCCATCACCTACAGCTTCATCGACCCGAAGCTGTTCGAGCTGTTCACCCCTGGTGTAGAGCCGCTGCTGCTGGCCAACCCTATCTCCAGCGACATGGCCGCCATGCGCGCCTCGCTGTGGCCAGGCCTGGTCAAAGCCATGCAGCACAACCTCAACCGCCAGCAAGACCGCGTGCGCCTGTTCGAAAGCGGCCTGCGCTTCGTCGGCCAGCTGGGTGACCTGAAGCAGCAGCCGATGATCGCCGGCGTCGTCACCGGCAGCCGTCTGCCAGAAGGCTGGGCCAACGGCCGTGACAGCATCGACTTCTTCGATGTAAAGGCAGACGTCGAAGCCTTGCTGGGCTACTCGGGCGCCCTGAGCGACTTCACCTTCGCCGCCGGCAAACACCCCGCCCTGCACCCAGGCCAGACCGCTGTCATCCAGCGCGACGGCAAGGAAGTCGGCTACCTCGGTGCCCTCCACCCGGAAGTCGCCAAGGCCCTGGGCCTGGACCGCCCGGTGTTCGTCTTCGAGCTGGTGTTGGGTGATGTGGTCGAAGGTCGCCTGCCGAAATTCAGCGAGCTCTCCAAGTTCCCGGAAACCCGTCGCGACCTGGCCCTGATCGCCGGCCGTGATGTCGCCGCCAGCGCCGTGCTTGAAGTAATTCGTGACAATGCAGGCGAATGGCTTACAGACCTCAGGCTGTTTGACGTCTACCAGGGTAAAGGTATTGATCCTGATAGAAAAAGCCTGGCCGTCGGCTTGACCTGGCAGCATCCATCGCGCACTCTTAACGACGATGAGGTGAACACTACCCTGCACAATATCCTCACCTCGCTTGAACAAAGGTTGAACACCACGTTAAGGAAATAACGGCATGGGTGCTCTGACGAAAGCTGAGATGGCCGAAAGGCTGTACGAGGAGCTGGGGCTTAACAAGCGTGAGGCCAAGGAGTTGGTCGAGCTGTTTTTTGAAGAAATTCGGCACGCACTTGAAGAGAACGAGCAGGTCAAGTTGTCCGGTTTCGGCAACTTCGACCTTCGCGACAAACGCCAGCGGCCGGGCCGCAACCCCAAAACAGGGGAAGAGATCCCGATCACTGCACGGCGCGTCGTCACCTTTCGTCCAGGGCAGAAGTTGAAGGCCCGGGTTGAGGCCTATGCTGGAACCAAGCCATAACGACGAACTGCCCCCCATACCGGGCAAACGCTACTTCACCATTGGTGAAGTCAGCGAGTTGTGTGCCGTAAAGCCACACGTGCTGCGGTATTGGGAGCAGGAGTTCCCTCAGCTCAACCCTGTGAAGCGGCGGGGCAACCGGCGGTATTACCAGCGCCAAGACGTGCTGATGATCCGCCAGATTCGCGCGCTGCTGTATGACCAGGGGTTCACCATTGGCGGGGCGCGGTTGCGGCTCTCCAGTGATGAGGTGAAGGATGAGTCAAGCCAGTACAAGCAGCTGATTCGGCAGATGATTGTCGAGTTGGAGGATGTGCTGGTGGTGTTGAAGAAGTGAGTTTGGCCGATGAATGGAAATTTTTGAAAAAAAGCTTCCATTTATCAAAAGGTTAGGGTAGATTCTTCATCGTTCTCAGAGGTTATGAGAATGTAGTCGGGGCGTAGCGCAGCCCGGTAGCGCACTTGCATGGGGTGCAAGGGGTCGAGTGTTCGAATCACTCCGTCCCGACCAAAAAACTCCAAAAAAATCCAGTCACTTAGCGGTGGCTGGATTTTTTTATGGCTGTCCGCTTTTTCGTGGTTAGCAATTTTGCCCAACTTTTTGCCCCACCGAATTTCAATTACCGTTAGTCAAGAATTCAGAAACGACAGAGTCTTGGGCATTTGCATCAGCTCATGCGAAATGGCGATTAGCCGAGAGGGGGCAACGGCTGGAAGGTTCGAATCCCTACGCTTCCGCCACAAATTTTCATCAGAGCCCTGATTTTTCGGGCTTTTTTGTGCCTGTGCGTTTTTTGGTCCCTCACGTACTACAGCGGCTTGATGGGCTCACTTTATAAAATGCACTATGAAGTTGAGAAATACATGGCCACGACGCCAACTACGGAGGCGACATTCAAGGTTTACGATGATCTGAAGCTGCTGTCATCCATGATCAACTTCGACTGGGATCAATTTCAAGAGCGCGCTGAGCGGAAGCGGATCCGGATGAAAAGGTAGTGTGCCCATTGCAGGCACCGCCCTCGCCGGGGAGGCGTTATCGTTGAATAGGGGAAGGCTCTGGCGGGCAGCGCCGCGCAGTGATTCTTGCTGGTATGCTTCGCCGCTTACCTAACAGGGACAGTGGTAATGGTGCGACGGAACAGATTGAAGGCTCTTTTTTCACGTCTGACGACGAATCGCTGGCGTACCGGATCTTTATTAGGGTTCGTGGCTTGGTGCAGTCTGCTGCGCTACGGTGACCTGGGCATGCTACCCACAGTTTTAAGTATGCCTTTCGGCATCGCCCTCTTTGCTATGGGCCCCTTGGAATTCCTCCCAGACAGATGGTTCTGGGTTGACTCCTTTCTGTCTGCTGTGACGGGGCTGTTCTTCCAAGGAAGCTTGATGCTCATATGGGGCGTTTTGGCCTTTGAGCTTACATTGAGCCAATATGCCAGGACCGCATTCGTGGTGCTCTGCATTGTACTGCAGGTCATTATTATCGGCTGGATTCAGCGCCGGATGATGCGTTCGTATATCCGCAAGCGAAGTGAGCAGAGAAATCGCGCGCAATGAACTAAGGCCTTCGTTGAATAGGGGAAGGCGCTGGCGGGCAGCGCTCGGTGTCAGTTTTTGCGAAGGGTTGCGATCTTTGGTATAAAAGCCGGCCATTTCACAGGAAGGAACCTCATGAAACGCACCATCGTAGGCGCAGCCATCGTTGCCATTGCTGCAATTTCCCTCAGCGGATGCTGGGAGTCTGAGGAAGAGAAGAAGGCTCAGGCACAGCAGGAAGCCAGCGAGAATCTCTGGAACATCACTCCGCCTGATGAAAGCCAGGACGAGGGGTTCAAGCCGTGAAGTCATGCTTTGCCCCAATCCTTGCTGCGGCACTCGCTATGAGCTTGGCCGGCTGCAAAGAAGACGCCCTCGACACTGCTGCCTACGAGCCAACGACCGAGCACTGCCAGCCCGACTACCTGAAAACACTTCCAGACAACAAGGCTCGCGAAGACCTGGTCGAGAAGTGCATGACGGGAGGCTCTTACAAGAAGTCAGAGCCGAAGACCTGGTAACGTCCGATCTTCGTCAGTCAGCGCCGCCTTCTCAGGCGGCGTTTTCGTTCGAGGGAGAGGCGCTGGCGGGTAGCGCAGGGGTGTCAGTAGTCGGATTGGCTGTAACGCACTTCGTAGGTAGCGATCTCCTCGAAGTCGAGCTTCACCCCTCCGGTGTATAGGTTCAGCAGCAAAGCCTCGATACCGTAAGTGGCGCCAAGGAAGAGGCTCTTCTTCGGGTCAAACTCGTTGATGGTCAGGTCGAAGCATTCCCCATAGGGGCGCCGAAGTAGCCGCGCTGCTCAGCCAGGCGATAGGCTTCGCGCAGGTTGTGCGCGCTGATTTCCTCGATCTGCTCGTCCATCAGCGATTTGACCGGTGCGGTGCTCATGCCACTCTCCCGTTCGTTTCCATCCACTGCTGGTGAACGCGTTCAATGATCCGATTCAGCCGCTCTGTGTAGGCCCGCTGCGTGTCGATTCCGATGGCGCCTGTAAGGCCGGCCAGATCGATGGCCATAGCCAGCTCGCCGCGCAAGCTATCGCTGAACGAAGCGTTGATAGCATCGAAGCGCGAGTTGATAATGGCGACCACCTCGTCGCGTGTGCCTTTGCTCATGCTGTCCTCCGGGCGGCGCCTGTGCCACTCATGGCTTCCATCTTGTCGAGTGCTGACGCGATCGCCGTCCGGCTGCTTGCCTTCTGGTTCTTGTCTTGTTTGCGGATCATGGCGAGCCAAGCCCGGTTATTAGCCGCAGCCTGCTGTGGCGTAATGCCTTCCGCCCAGTGAACTTCCTGCTCACCAGAGAGACGACGATCCAAGGCCTGGGCGCTGTCGGCATAGAGGTCGTGCTGGGTGGCCATGGTCGCCTCCAGGTGGTGGGCTACTTGGTGGGGAAGGTAGGGGCATCCAATGAGTCGCGTACGGGTCGTACCAGAACCCCCAGCCTTCGGTGTCGTCGTAGACGTACTCGGAAAGCGCGACTTCGCCGGACTCGCAGACGATCAAATAGTCTGCCTTGATCTCCTCTGGCAGCCTGTCGCTGCATTTGATCCAGCCGCTCATGCTGCCTCCGGCCAATGGCGGGTGATGCTCTTTGGCGTAGTGCGTAAGGCGCTCGAAGCTGTTCACGCCGCCACAGCCGGGCATGGTTCCTTCCAGCTCGACGCAGGCCTTGATGTCACAGCGCCGCGAGCAGACCCAACCCCCGTAACGGCAGCGATTCACCTCGCCTTTCGGATCAGGGTGATAGGCCAGACCACCTTTCCAAGAAGGTGAACCACGCAGCTTGAGACCGCAGCCCCGGCACACGGCCTGGGTATCAGTGCAGTTATGCATTTGGTGATCCTCAGGACCGCATCGGCCAGGAGCCAGCCGCGGATGACCAAACCCACCGTGAAAGGTGGCCTGGCGCCTACCAGTGCGGTCGATGTGAAGGGAAGGGAGGTGTGGTGTTGCAGAAGGGCTACAAAAGGGGGCCGGCGGTGGAGTCTTAGTCCGAGCCGCCGGCAAAAAGAAGTACTACTCTACGGTGCAAATCCAGCGGTGGTTTAGTCGGTATGGCGCTCTGGTAAATGCAACGTCTGTTACTAGAGTCATGCCGCGCTCTTGAAGGGCTTCGGCAAGTTGAGCGAGTGTCTCTGCTTCGATAGTCATTGCTGTTACCTCGTCAGATTTACTGCGTTCATAATTCCTGACCCAGCAGGCAACTACGAGATTCAATTTTTTTGACTGCTTCAGAGCTGCACGGGCGCGTGATCTAGATTCGGCGCCCTGTTTCCGCGTCAGCTTGATGACGTAACGCGAGAACTGCGTTACGAGTTCGTTCTGCTCAAAAAAATAACGCGCAGGCAGCCGAAAGACTTTGCCTCAGCTAGTCGGGTCTTGCCCCAACACCTTGCTCAACGCCACACGCGCATCTTCAAGCTGCACCAGCGAAGCATGCCTTGCACCCAGTGCGTCGCCGTTCTGGATAGCCGTGAGAATCGCTTTGTGCCGGGGCAGGGCGAGTTGGTCGAAGTTTGGCCGCTGGTTGGAATAGCGCACCGATTCGCGCAGGGCCATCGACAACATGTTGCACAGGTAGGCCAGCAGGTCGTTGTGGGTGGCGTCGGCGATGCGGGCGTGGAAGTCCAGGTCGGGTTGCAGGCGCTCTTCATGGGTGCGCGCCGCTTCCATGCGCTGGTAGGCCTCGCCGATCGACGCGACATCCTCGGGGGTGGCGTTGGTGGCGGCCAGCGCGGCGGCGGCCGGTTCGATGACCCAGCGCACGCTGGACAGGGTATTGAAAAAGTCCTTTTGTGGGGTGGCCTGCATCAGCCAGTGCAGCACATCGGGGTCGAGCATGTGCCAGTCATGGCGGGGCCGCACCAGCGTGCCGACTCGCGGACGCGCTTCGACCAGGCCCTTGGCGGTCAGGGCGCGCATCGCTTCGCGGAATACCGGCCGGCTGATCGCGTAGCTTTCGCACAGGCTGGCCTCGGAGGGCAGCTTTTGCCCGGGTGCGAGTTGGCCGGATACGATTTGCAGGCCGAGGTCCTGGACCAGGGTGGCGTGCATGCTTTTGCGCGTGGTGGGCTGGCGATAGTTCATGGGGGGCGCGGGAGGTCCTTCGAGCGGGGTGGGCATCATAGCATTAGTGGTCGAGGGGCGGCCTGTGGGGCGGGGCTGGGCGGGGTGATTTGTCTGTCAGCGGGAAGTGGTGCGGTGAAGGGCGCGGGCTTCGCCCTCAAGCGGTACACCGCCGCTACTGCGCGGCGGTGTTGCGGGTTGGTCAGTGCGAATGCTTGGGCACCGCAGCGCCACGGCAGCCAACCAGGAAGTCGAAATCGCAACCTTCGTCAGCCTGCATCACATGGTCCAGATACAGCTTCGCATAACCACCACTGATCAGCTGGGGTGGCGCTTGCAGGTCGGCCAGGCGGCCAGCCAGTTCTTCGGCGCTGATGTCCAGGTGCAGCCGGCCTTCCTTGCAGTCCAGCTCGATCCAGTCACCTTCGCGTACGGCTGCCAATGGCCCGCCCGCAGCAGCCTCGGGTGCCACGTGCAGCACCACGGTGCCGTAGGCAGTACCACTCATGCGGGCGTCGGAAATGCGCACCATGTCGGTCACGCCCTGGGCCAGCAGCTTGGCCGGCAGGCCCATGTTGCCCACCTCGGCCATGCCCGGGTAGCCCTTGGGCCCGCAGTACTTCATCACCAGCACCGAATTGGCGTCCACATCCAACTCGGGGTCGTTGATGCGTGCTTTGTAGTCCTCGAAGTTCTCGAACACCACGGCGCGGCCGCGGTGCTGCATCAGCGCCGGGGTGGCCGCTGAGGGCTTGAGCACCGCGCCTTTGGGCGCCAGGTTGCCGCGCAGGATGCAGATGCCGCCATCGGCTACCAGTGGTTTATCGAGCGGGCGGATGACTTCTTCGTCATACAGCGGCGCGGCCAGGCAGTTGTCCCACAGGCTTTTGCCGTTGGCGGTCAATGCAGTGGGGTTGGGCAGCAGGCCGTGCTCGCCCAGGCGGCGGATGACTGCGGGCAGGCCGCCGGCGTAGTAGAACTCTTCCATCAGGAAGCGGCCCGAGGGTTGCAAGTCGACCAAGGTCGGTGTGCCGCGGCCGACGCGGGTCCAGTCTTCCAGTTGCAGGTCTACGCCAATGCGCCCGGCAATGGCCTTGAGGTGGATCACGGCGTTGGTCGAACCACCGATGGCGGCGTTGACGCGGATGGCGTTCTCGAAGGCTTCGCGGGTGAGGATCTTCGACAAACGCAGGTCTTCGCGGACCATGTCGACAATGCGCATGCCCGACAGGTGGGCCAGTACGTAGCGGCGGGCATCCACCGCGGGGATGGCGGCGTTGTGCGGCAGCGAGGTGCCCAGCGCTTCGGCCATGCAGGCCATGGTCGACGCGGTGCCCATGGTGTTGCAGGTGCCCGCTGAGCGCGACATGCCGGCTTCGGCGGAGAGGAATTCGTTGAGGTCGATCTGGCCGGCCTTATAGGCCTCGTGCATCTGCCAGACGATGGTGCCGGCGCCAATGTCCTTGCCTTTGTGCTTGCCGTTGAGCATCGGCCCACCGGTGACCACGATCGCTGGCACGTCGCAGCTGGCGGCGCCCATCAGCAGTGCCGGGGTGGTCTTGTCGCAGCCGGTCAGTAGCACCACGGCGTCCACCGGGTTGCCACGGATCGCTTCTTCCACATCCATGCTCGCCAGGTTGCGCGTCAGCATGGCGGTGGGGCGCAGGTTGGACTCGCCGCTGGAAAACACCGGGAACTCCACCGGGAAGCCACCCGCCTCCAGCACGCCTTTTTTGACGTGCTCGGCAATCTTGCGGAAGTGGGCGTTGCACGGGGTCAGCTCCGACCAGGTGTTGCAGATGCCGATGATCGGCTTGCCCTGGAATTCGTGGTCCGGGATGCCTTGGTTCTTCATCCAGCTGCGGTACATGAAGCCGTTTTTGTCGGCGGTACCAAACCATTGGGCGGAGCGCAGGGGGCGGTTGTTGTCAGACATAAGCGGAACACCTAATTAGTATTACTATTTGTCGTTGTTGTGCTGACTCTACCGGCTGAAAAGGCGTCTGTGAAGGGTTGTTGTTTTAAATAGTAATACTATATGATCGATTTGCCAGGTTAGCGGTCTGCCAAAAAGCCCCGGCCAGGTGCTGTGCCCATTACAAGAACAATTGGAGACATCGCCATGATTCAGGAGCAGCGGCTCGTCCGCCTGATCACACTGAAACTCATCCCTTTTCTGGTTCTGCTTTACCTGGTGGCCTATGTCGATCGTTCGGCAGTAGGCTTTGCCAAGCTGCACATGGGCGCCGACATTGGCCTGGGTGACGCGGCCTATGGCCTTGGCGCCGGGCTATTCTTCATCGGTTATTTTCTTTTCGAAGTGCCGAGCAACCTGTTGCTCGACCGCTTCGGCGCGCGTCGCTGGTTCGCCCGCATCCTGGTGACCTGGGGCGCGATTACCGTAGGCATGGCGTTCGTCACCGGGCCCAACGGTTTCTACGTGATGCGCTTCTTGCTGGGGGCCGCCGAGGCGGGCTTCTTCCCGGGGGTGCTGTACTACATCACCCAGTGGTACCCGGTGCGCCATCGCGGCAAAATCCTCGGTTTCTTCATTCTCTCGCAGCCGCTTGCCATGCTGATCACCGGGCCGCTTTCGGGCGCGCTGCTGGGGCTTGAGGGCAGTTATGGCCTGCATGGCTGGCAGTGGTTGTTCATCTGTATCGGCACCCCGGCAATGCTGCTGGCCTGGCCCACTTTACGCCTGCTGCCGGACGGCCCTGCCAAGGTGCGCTGGCTCAGCGACGAGCAACGCAACTGGTTGCAAGAGCAGTTGGCCAACGACCTGCGCGAGTTCGGCCAGACCCGCCATGGCAACCCGCTGCATGCCCTGAAAGACAGCCGGGTCCTGTTGCTGGCGCTGTTCTACCTGCCGATGACCCTGAGCATCTATGGCCTGGGCCTTTGGCTGCCAACGCTGATCCACCAGTTTGGCGGCAGTGACCTGGTCACCGGTTTCGTCTCGGCGGTGCCCTACCTGTTCGGCATCATCGGGCTGCTGATCGTGCCGCGTAGCTCCGACCGCCTGAACGACCGCTATGGCCATCTGGGCCTGCTTTACGCCTTGGGTGCAATCGGCCTGTTCTTCAGCGCCTGGCTGACGGTGCCGGTGCTGCAGTTGGCCGCGCTGTGCCTGGTGGCGTTCGCGCTGTTCTCCTGCACGGCCATCTTCTGGACGCTGCCGGGGCGGTTCTTCTCCGGTGCCAGCGCTGCTGCGGGCATCGCCTTGATCAACTCGATCGGCAACCTCGGCGGCTACCTGGGCCCGTTCGGCATCGGCGCGCTGAAGGAGTACACCGGGCAGCTGTCGTCGGGCCTGTACTTCCTGGCGCTGGTGATGCTGTGCGGGGTGCTGCTCACGGGCGTGGTCTACAACCGCCTGGAGCGCCGCCAGCGCCTGGCTTCCTCACGGGCGGCCGAAGCCTCCCGCTAACCTTAGCAACCGACAAGCGAGCACAAGCATGCGACTGATCCAATTCGAAACCGCCGCCGGCGCGCGCCACGTGGGCGTGGTGGAAGGCGAGTACGCCCTTGAAGTACTGGGCGCCAGCAGCACCCGTGAGCTGGCTCTGCAGGCCATCGCTGCGGGCCGTGACCTGGCCAGCGAGGTGCGGGCCGCCGGGCTGGGCGAGCGCCATGACTACCTGGCCCTGCTGGCCGAAGGCCGCGTACTGCCACCGCTGGACCACCCGGACCCGGCCCACTGCCTGGTGACCGGCACCGGCCTGACCCACCTGGGAAGCGCCGCCACCCGCGACAAGATGCACCAGCAGCAAGCCGAAGGCGCCGTCACCGACAGCATGCGCATGTTCCAGTGGGGCCTGGAGGGCGGTCGGCCGGCAGCGGGCGAGGAGGGCGCGCAGCCTGAGTGGTTCTACAAGGGCGACGGCGGCATCGTCGTGCGCCCCGGTGCCGACCTGCCGCTGCCGGCTTTTGCCGAAGATGCTGGCGAAGAGCCGGAGCTGGTCGGGCTGTACCTGATCGGACCCGACGCCACGCCATACCGCCTCGGCTACGCCTTGGGCAACGAGTTTTCCGACCATGTGATGGAGCGGCGCAACTACCTGTACCTGGCGCATTCCAAGCTGCGCGCCTGCAGCTTCGGCCCGGAGCTGCGCCTGGGGGCATTGCCGGCTCACCTTGAAGGCACCAGCCGCATCCTGCGCGATGGCCAGGTGCTGTGGAGCAAGCCGTTCCTGTCGGGTGAGCAGAACATGTGCCACAGCTTCGAGAACCTTGAGTTCCACCACTTCAAGTACGACCAGTTCCTGCGTGCTGGCGATATCCATGTGCACTATTTCGGCACCGCCACGCTGTCGTTTGCCGACGGCGTTCAGGCTCGCCCGGGCGATACCTTCGAGGTCAGCCTCGACGCCTTTGGCCAGCCGCTGCGCAATGGTATTGGCGCAGCGTCCGTGCAGGTTCGCCCCGGGGTAGTGAAAAGCCTTTGAGTGTGTTGCCGGCCAGTCGACGAAGTCGGGACCGCTGTGCGGTCCATCGCCGGCAAGCCAGCGCCCACAGGGCCCGCGCAAACCTAAAGGGGCTGGGCGCCATGTGCCACCGAGCCCTCTTTCTTTGTTACAGGAGTCAACCATGTCTGCAAGCAACTTCATTGGCGGCCAGCGCAGCGCTGCTGGCAGCGTTCGTCTGCGAAGCTTCGATGCACGCACCGGCGAAGCATTGCCGGTGGTCTTCACCCAGGTCACCCCTGAGGAAGTGGCCGCCGCCGCCCAGGCCGCCGAAGCGGCATTTGCCGAATACAATGCGCTGGCACCAGAGCGCCGCGCGCAGTTTCTGGATGCCATCGCCGACCAGCTGGACGCGCTGGACGATACCTTCGTCGCCACAGTGTGCCGCGAGACTGCGCTGCCGGCTGCGCGCATCCAGGGCGAGCGTGGCCGTACCAGCAACCAGATGCGCCTGTTCGCCAAAGTGCTGCGCCGTGGCGACTACCTGGGGGCGCGTATCGACCGTGCGCAGCCACAGCGCCAGCCACTGCCACGCCCTGACCTGCGCCAGTACCGTACCGGCCTTGGCCCGGTGGCGGTGTTCGGCGCCAGCAACTTCCCATTGGCCTTCTCCACGGCAGGCGGTGACACCGCCGCAGCGCTGGCTGCCGGCTGCCCGGTGGTGGTCAAGGCACACAGCGGCCATATGGCCACTGCAGAGCAGGTAGCAGAAGCTATCGAGCGTGCGGTGGTGGCCACCGGCATGCCTGCCGGGGTGTTCAACATGATCTACGGCGCCGGTGTCGGTGAAGCGCTGGTGCGCCACCCGGCGATCCAGGCGGTCGGCTTCACCGGTTCGCTCAAGGGCGGCCGTGCCCTGTGCGATCTGGCGGCGGCGCGCCCGCAGCCTATCCCGGTGTTTGCCGAAATGAGCAGCATCAACCCGGTGCTGGTGTTGCCCGCGGCGCTGCAGGCCCGCGGCGAGCAGGTGGCCAAGGAACTGGCCGCCTCGGTGGTGCTGGGCTGCGGGCAGTTCTGCACCAACCCCGGGTTGGTCATCGGCATCGCTGGCGCAGCGTTCGACACCTTTGTCACGGCACTGGCTGCGCAAATGGCCGACCAGCCCGCGCAGACCATGCTCAATGCCGGTACCTTGCGCAGCTACACCAGCGGCGTACAGCGCCTGCAGCGCCACCCGGGCGTGCGCCATCTGGCCGGTGCCGAGCAGGTCGGCGACCAGGCCCAGGCACAGCTGTTCCAGGCTGATGTGAGCGTGCTGCTAAGCGGCGACGAGCTGTTGCAGGAAGAGGTTTTCGGGCCTGCCACGGTGGTGGTCGAGGTGGCCGACGAAGCCGAACTGCGCCGCGCGCTGCAAGCCCTGCACGGGCAACTGACTGCCACCCTGATTGCCGAGCCGGAAGACTTCCAGCGCTTTGCCGCGCTGGTCCCGCTGCTGCAGCGCAAGGCCGGCCGCCTGTTGGTCAACGGCTACCCGACAGGCGTCGAGGTGTGTGATGCCATGGTGCATGGCGGCCCTTACCCGGCCACCTCCGATGCCCGTGGTACCTCCGTCGGCACCCTGGCCATCGACCGCTTTCTGCGCCCGGTGTGCTACCAGGACTACCCAGACGCGCTGTTACCCGACGCCCTGAAAAACGCCAACCCGTTGGGCGTGCAGCGCCTGGTCGACGGCCAGCACAGCCGCGACCCGCTGAGCTGACGCCGGGGCTGGCTCTGGCTCGAGGGCAGGACGTGCAAAGCGTCCAGTGCGTCAGGGCGCGCGTAGGAGCGATCAGCTCCTACGTTGCACGCCTCGGCATTTGGGCTTTTGGTGCATCGCAGTCAGTCAACCCACCGCCACAGCGGTTCATCCAGCAACCCCACCCCGCGCAGCTGTGTCTGCCCCTGAACCTTCTCCAGCTCCAGTAAGTTGCACCCGTCACAGGCTGACAGCGCCTCAATCAGCGGCGCACTGTGCGACACCACCCAAACCTGGCTCCGCCGCGAAGCACGAACGATCAACCGCGCCAGCGCGGGCAGCAGGTCGGCATGGAGGCTGGTTTCCGGCTCGTTCAGCACCATCAGCGATGGCGGCCGTGGCGTCAGCAGCGCAGCCATCAACAGCAGATACCGCAACGTACCATCCGACAATTCGCCCCCGCCCAGTGGGCGCAGCAGCCCATGCTGGTGCAGCCGCACGCTGAACAGCCCGCCCGGCGGCGCATCAATCTCCAAGCGGCTACCGGGAAACGCGTCATCCAATGCCGCTACCAAGTCCTCCACCTCACCAATCTCGATAATGGTCTGCAACGCCGAGGCAAGGTTGCGGCCGTCATGGTGCAGCACCGGCGAGCGGGTCCCCAGCTGGGGTTGGCGGCAAGGGGCGTCGCGGTCGATACGGAAATGATCGTAAAAGCGCCAGCTGTTGATGAACGCCCGCAGCTCACCAATCTCCGGCGCCTGCCGTGGCCGGCCCACGATGTTGAAGAAGCTCTCGCAGCTGTCGGCATGTTGATCGAGCACCGTCCAACCATTGCCCTCCCGCGCACGAACCATGGCGTTCTTGCGCTCGACCAGCAAGGACGATGGGCGATAAGCCCCAGCGCCCCAGATGGCTTCGGTCTTGATCTCAGGGTCGAGCATGAAGGCGGTGGGATAGGGCAGGGGTATCGGCAAGCCCAGCGAGATGGCAAAGCCGAAATCTTCGGTGGCGAACCCCAGGCGCAGACGTTTGGCTTCGCTCGGGTGCTGGCCTTGGATGGGCACTTCACCGCGTTTCATGCGCGCACTCATCTCTGGCCCCGCCCACCAGGTCGAATCCAACCCGCCTTCGCGGGCAAGCGCTTCGATCACGCCACCCTGAGCGGTCTCGGCGAGCAGGCGCAGGGCTTTGTACAGATTGGATTTGCCGCTGCCGTTTGCGCCGGTCACCAGGTTGAGTTGGCTCAAGGGCAACACAAGATGGTTGATGGAGCGGTAGTTGCCGATGGCGAGGGTGGTGAGCATGCGGTGCGTCCCAAGTTTGACTCAGCGTCTGATTGTGGTCGAACTGCACCAGGCTTACTACCTCTTGGGCAAGGTCCTTTCGCGACACAAGGCCGCTCCGGCGAGGGGCGGCGTAGGTCTGCAGGTAGGGGTAGGGTCACGGGGTTTTCATCGCGCCCAGTTCGGCATCGTCGAGCAGGGCTTTGGCCAGGGCGCAGAGGTAGTGCGAGGCCCAGAGCAGCTGAGGTTTATCTTCCATCAGGCCGTCGAGGGTCAGGTCGCGGGCGTAGCCCATCAGTTCCGAGGCTTGTTCGCGGGCGCTTTGGCAGGGGATGCCGGGCTCGATGCGGAAGAGGGGGTGGGTCTGGTTTTCGCCTTGGTAGAAGACGGTTTTGCCCACGGTGAATGCGGTTTGTTCGGTGGCCATGGTGTGATCTCCCTGAAGTTGTAACTGCCTGGGCTGGCCCTATCGCCGGCGAGCCTGGCTCCCACATGGATTGCGCCAACTTTTAGAAATTGGGCAAGACCTGTGCTTCCACAGGCAAAGCGCAAGCCTGAAGAACTGCGCGATCGTGGTGGGAGCCGGCTTGCCGGCGATGGGCTGCGCAGCAGCCCTTGGGTCCGCGTTGCGGCCCATCGCCGGCGAGCTGACCCCCACAGGTTTCACCGGGCGCCTGAGTGGCGTCCACGACCTCAGCGGCGGTGCTGTGCAAGGAAGCTAGCCCGTGAAGAAGCCAGGCCAGGCCGATCATGATGAGGATTAATGCAGCGTTTGTGGATCGGCTGGCTTTTGTATTTGTGCCAGTGCTGACTCGAGCAATTTGCGCAGGGCATCAAGTTCGTGCATCGAGGTCATGATCATCACGGATACGGGGGCTTTCGGCTGCATCAACATCGCCTGCTGGGCCACGATCTCGGCGCAGAGCGCGTAGTCGGCAGCCATCATCAGCGTGTCTTCGAGGGAATGGGGATTGTGAGGCGGATCGGGGACGATCTTGAGCATGATGAAACTCCAACGTCGAAGGGTGGAGCTACCACGGTCTTGCTGTCAAACAATGAGGTGGCAGCTGTACGCGGGTTGACAGACCGAGACGTTGGCACTCGGCGCACCAGAGGTGCCCGCACGTACAGCCACCATAAAAGTGTGCACATGTGGACAACGAAGACGGCCTGTCAAAACCGATCGCTGAATTGGCAGCGACGGGCCGAGACTAGAATCCACGTTGGGCATGTGCAACGAAAAACAGGCGGCGGCAGTATCTTTGGGAAATGCCCTACAGGAAAGGGGTTAAATCTGATTTTTTCAGCCGTTCGATGTAACAGCCTGTAACGCCGCCCTTCGGCGAGTGACGAGCAGCATGATCACTGCGGTCAGTCCAGGTATTGGGTAGAACAACACAAAAACCGAATACCACTCCAGTCCACTCGAATCGTTGGCCCAGCCCAATCCCCCTGCCAAGATCAGCCCCCACACAAGCGCATGCCCATTGCGAATTCCCTGGTTTCCGCTAACTTATACAAAAACCTGTACAAATATTTGAGGTTGTACATGTATTGTCAGTGGCCCCTAACGCTGTACTTCGATGGCGCCTGCCCCCTGTGCGCTAGAGAGATAGCCTTTCTGCGCCGGAAATCGACCCAGGCGAAGCTCATGCTGGTTGATATCAGTGATGATGATTTCGAAGCAGAGGCATTGAGCGTGACGGTTGAGCAACTGAGGTCATGCCTGCATGGACGGTTCGCGAACGGGCAATGGGTCAAGGGCTTGGACGCTACCTTGTGGGCCTGGCGTGCTGCCGATGCGGGTATGTGGGTCGCGCCACTGTCCTGGCGCCCGCTACGCCCCCTGTTTTCGGTCTTTTACCGGTTGTTCTGTCGTTTGCGGCCACACTTGGCCTGGCTACCACATCCCGATGCCGGGCACCGCTGTAGCGGTGAGGAGTCCAAATGTCACATTCGTTAGCCGAGCACTACCATCAGATCCTTGTTGGCGTTGGTGAAAACCCGCAGCGCGAGGGGCTGGTGGACACGCCCCAGCGTGCGGCCAAAGCGATGCAGTACTTGTGCAACGGATATGCCCAGCGTCTTGACGAGGTCGTCAACGGTGCTCTGTTCGAAAGTCAGAACGACGAGATGATTGTCGTGCGTGACATTGAGCTCTACTCGTTGTGCGAACACCACATGTTGCCGTTCATCGGCAAGGCGCATGTCGCGTATTTGCCAACAGGGCGGGTATTGGGGCTTTCCAAGGTCGCGCGCGTGGTGGACATGTATGCCCGTCGCTTACAGATACAGGAAAACCTGACGCGGCAGATTGCGCATGCAATTGGGCAAGTCACGGATGCCGCAGGGGTTGCGGTCGTGATTGAAGCGAAGCACATGTGCATGATGATGCGCGGTGTCGAGAAGCAGAACTCCGTGATGATTTCCTCCGTGATGCTGGGTGAGTTTCGCGACTCCGCTTCGACTCGGCACGAATTCCTTAACCTCATTGGGCGGCACAATTGACAGGCGATGCTGAACCGTCGCGAAGGGGCGTCCAAATGAATGCAGTCACTGCTGCTTTACCTGCAAGCCGCTACACGATGCTGGGTTACGGTGGCTTGCTGCCCTTCGTTGGTTTGACCCTGCTCATCGTTTTTTTCGCTGAGTATCGAGCTTTCACCTCGTTCATGTTGGTCAGCTACGGCGCTGTGATACTGAGCTTCGTCGGCGCCCTGCACTGGGGCTTCGCCATGACGTTACAGGGTTTGCTCGCGAAGCAGCGTCGCGAGCGGCTCGTGTGGAGCGTTATCCCGGCCCTGATCGGTTGGGTTGGCACGTTGCTACCCGTGCCATTGGGTTGTCTGGTGCTGACCTGTGGTTTTATCGGCCACCTTTGGCAGGATCGCAAACTGGTGCAAGCTGTGCCGGGGTGGTATCTGCCGATGCGGGTCCATTTAACAGCTGTGGCAAGCTTCTGTTTGCTGCTCAGTGCACTTGCGGTAGCAATGGACTTTTGAAACCACAAACAGTCCGCTATGAGTGATGTTTACCCCTCATATCCACACGTCGTTCATGGCAGTGCGTTCTCCACCTTCATGGCCGGTATTCAACACGCCTCTGGGCTCGATCATCATCAGTTTCGCTTCGCCCTGCGCCGCTGTCCTGTGCTCCACCCCACGTGGTACCACATACAACTCGCCTGGGTTCACATGAACGCAGCCCTGCGGTAAATCGATGCGCAAGGTGCCTTCGAGCACAAGAAACGCTTCGTCGGTTTCCGGGTGGGAATGCCAGATGAATTCACCTTCTATTCGCACAACCTTGAACTGGTAGTCGTTCATCTCGGCGACCACTCTCGGGCTCCACTGCTGTTCGATCAGTGCAGCTTTCTGGGCCAGGTTTACGGGTGATGCCGGGCGTTGCGGGCTGGGGTTGGACATGACGGATCCTCATGGGTTGAAGTGGCCAGCCTATCGAACCGCCACAAGGCGTTCTTGTACGATCCTGCACGTCAGCGCGCAGGTCGCAAGCGCTCCAGCCAGCGCAGCGGTGGCACCCCATAGCTGCGTGTGAAGTGCCGTGTCATGTGGCTTTGATCGTGAAAGCCTGCCGCCAGGGCCGCATCGACCAAGGTGAAACCATCGAGCATCAGCCTGCGCACAGTGTCCAGGCGCCGCAGGGTCACGAAGCGGTAGGGGCTGGTGCCGTAGAGGGCGCGAAAGTCGCGGGACAGGCTCCATTGTTCGCGGCCGCTGGCCTGTTCCAGCATCTCCAGGGTGATGCCCAGGTGAAGGTGCTCCAGGATGAACGCCCTGGCGCGCTCGGCCGCCCGGTAATCCAGGCGTTTGCGGCCGCGTGGCTTACCGCCCACCGCACGCAACGCCATCGCCAGGTCATACACGGCGTCCTGTTCCTCCAGCGTTTCCAGCGGGTGCTCCAGTGCCTGCACGAAGGCTTCACTGGCGCGGTACAGGCGCGGGTCGCTGGACAGCCCACCCGCGATGAAGGGCAAAGGTTCACCGCCGAGCGCATTCTGGATCAGTGCTGGGTCGATGTAGGCCATGCGGTAGCGAAAGCCCGCTTCAGTCCCGGCCATGCCGTCGTGCACTTCGTCAGGGTGCAGGACCAACGTGTTACCCGGCAGGCCGTGGCACAGCGCCCCTTTGTAGTGAAAGCTCTGCACCCCCGCGAGGGTGCGGCCGATCGAGTAGGTGTCGTGACGGTGAGGATCGTAGCCATGGCTACCGAACCACGCTTCTATCCGCTCTACGCTGCCAGGGTGAGCGCTGCGGATGACCCAGTCGGGGCGGGCTGCGTGGCTTGCTTTTCGTGCCATGAATAAACGCTCTTTGACTCAACGCTATGCATCCGACTGTCGCTCTGCCGCCTGTTGCGCTTGAGTCGAACACCGCCTCAGGGACCCTGTACAGGTACTGTTTACGGCGATTGATCGCGGGCCCGGAGTATCTCCCGCTGCCCGCATGCACCTTTTCCTTCAGTTTGGGCGTGAGCGCTGTGTTTTTTTTAATCCAGCTCACAAAATCTTCAGATTTCGTGATTATGCCGTTTTTTGTTCACTTTCCACAGGGCATGTGAGGTGGGTGATTGTCACCAACCGGGGCACCGCTGTCGCGGGGCAGGGTGGCAGCCTGGACGGACATCGTCAGCAGGCTTGCTGCGACCAGCAGGCGGCCGGGCTGGAAATGCTTTAGCAGAGTGCTGCGTAGGAGAGCCTGAGGTGTGCAAGCTTTGATGGGTATGTTGGTAATCCCAGTTGAACTGCCTCGTCACGAGGAAGCCCAACGAACATCACCCTGAGGGCAAGCACCATGACTGAGCACAACGAAGACCCGAAACAAAGCCAGGTTCCGGCCCATTCCACGGAAGAGGAAAAAGCCAGGCTCAAGGACAAGAACAAGGACGGTATCCCGCCTGGCGCTGAGTGAAACCTTGAAGATGGGGCCGCTTTGCGGCCCATCGCCGGCAAGCCCGGCCACAGGTCCAGCGTGCAGCTGAAGAACTGCGCTGTTCATGCAAGAGCCGGCAAGCCGGCTGACACAGGTCGAGCGCGCAGCTCAAGAACCGCGCGGCCCGGGTGGGAGCCGGCTTGCCGGCGATGGGCTGCGCAGCAGCCCCAAAGCGCTTAGGCATAACCAATCAGATTGAACGTTTCAGCAATTCACCCCGTCGGTACTTCCAAGTCGTTCGCATTTGGAGGCACTCCCCATGAAGTACCGCACACTCGGCAACACTGGCCTGCTGGTCTCTGAACTGGTAGTCGGCACGGTCCCGTTCGGTGGGCGTGGCGCATTCGAGAAAACTGGCAGCGTGGATGTGGCACTGGCCCGGCGCATGTTCGACATCGCCTTCGACGCCGGGGTCAACCTGGTCGACACGGCAGACCTTTACTCCCACGGCCTGGCCGAAGAAATCGTCGGCCAGGCGCTGGGTGAACGGCGCCAGTCGATCATCCTCGCCACCAAGGCGCGCAGCCCGATGGGCGACAACCCCAACGACAGCGGCGCCTCGCGCTATCACCTGATCCGTGCCTGCGAAGCCAGCCTCAAGCGCTTGGGCACCGACCACATCGACCTCTACCAGATCCATAACTGGGACGGCATCACCCCTGTAGAAGAGACCCTGGCCGCGCTGGAGCACTTGGTGCAAAGCGGCAAGGTGCGTTACTTCGGCACGTCCAACTACACCGCCTGGCAGATGATGAAAACCCTCGGCAGTGCCCGGCTCAACGGCTGGCAGCAGCCGGTTTCCCAGCAGATCTACTACACCCCCGAAGCCCGTGAAGCGGAGTACGAGCTGCTGCCGATGGCGCTCGACCAGGGCCTTGCCACGCTGGTATGGGGGCCGCTGGGGGAGGGCTTGTTGACCGGCAAGGTGCGCCGCGGGCAACAGACACCCGCCGGCACGCGCCAGGGCAATGATTGGCCGGAACCCTACGTGCATGACAAGGAGCGGGCCTACGACATCATCGAGGCGCTGATCGAGGTGGGGCGGCGCCATGGCTGCTCCCCGGCACGGGTGTGCCTGGCCTGGCTCAAGGACCGGCCAGGCATCACCAGTGTCATCACCGCGGGGCGCACGGCCGAGCAGTTGCACGACAACCTGCAGGCGGTGGAACTGGTGCTGACAAGCCAAGACCTGGAGCAGATCGAGCGCGTGACGCAGATTGCGCCGCAGTATCCGTACTGGCACCGCATCGCGGCGAAAATGGACCGCATCGACCCGGCGGAGGCACCCTTCATTGCCCTGCATCGGCAAACGATGAAGCAGCACAACGCCTGATCGGTAATCAGCCCGAGGTATCGACAGCCTGAGGCATGCGGGAAACCTCACGTTCAAACGGCAGGTCCGGCCCGACCCTGGAACAGGTCACCGCCGCCGCCGCAATAGCGTAGGTCAGTATCGCATCGACCGTCTCGCGCGCCAGCATCGCCACACCCCTCGGGCTGTCCACACCCAGTCGAGCCAGGCAGGCCAGCACGGCTGCCTGGAACGTGTCCCCAGCCCCCACGGTATCGCGAACCGGCAGTGAGCTGTCCGCGGGCCTGTGCCATGACCCGTGCGCACAATGCACGCTGGCCCCCTCAGCCCCGTGGGTCACGAACACCAGTCGGCAGCGCTCGTTCAACCAGCCACGGGCTACCTCGCCAACGTCGCGCCCCGGGTACAACACCTGCAGGTCTTCCTCGCTGGCCTTGATCAAATGTGCGTGCGCGGCAAATGCTTCAACGCGTGTGCGCCACAGCGCCACATCCGGCTGTGGATTCAGGCGCACGTTCGGGTCCAGGCTGATCAGCCGCTGGTCGCGTTCGCGTTCCACCAATGCCAGCAGCGTGTCGGCCACGGGTGTCACCACCAGTGTGTACGACCCTACGTGCAGCCCGTGCACGTGCTCATCCAGTATCGGCAGATGCTCAAGCCGCACCTGCCGGTCGGCGCAGCCTTCGCCGCGGAACTGGTACTGCGCCGAGCCGTTGGCATCCAGGCCGACCATGGCCAGGGTGGTGGGGGCATCGCTGGTGACCAGGTGCTGGCAATCGACGCCTTCTTCCTCCAGTACCCGGCGCAGGCGCGCGCCGAGGGGGTCGCTGGACAATCCGCCGAACAACCCAGCAGCAACGCCAAGCCTGCGCAGGCCGACGGCGACGTTGAACGGCGAGCCACCAGCGATTGCGGTTAAGCCCAGTTCTGCGCTGCGCGGGCCGTTTTCCACGCTGAAGACATCGAACAACGCCTCGCCACATACCAGATACATGAAGTTCTCCCAAACAGAAAAAAGTAAGGACAGTACCGCGATCAGCGCACAGGCAGGTGATCCAGGTAGCGTCTGTAGGCCACGCCGTAGGCGGCCTGTTGTGCCAGGTTGGGCAGCGTGCGGGTGCTTTCGTCCAGCTCGACGCAGCGCTCGCACAGGGCCTGGAGGCTGTCGCCGTTGCCCAGTTCGCGGCCAAGGCTCCAGGCGGCCTGGATGGCCGCGCCCAGTGCGGCGGCTTCGGTCTGGCGCGGGCACACCAGTGGCAGGCCCAGCAGATTGGCCAGGACCTGGCGCCACAACTCGCTTTTTGCCGCCCCACCTACCAGGCGGATTTCGCTGCCCTGCAGGCCATTGGCGCGCAGCAGGTCCAGGCCATAGCGCAGGCTGAAGCAGGTGCCTTCGAGCACGGCCCGGCACAAGTTGGCACGGGTCAGGTTGGCGCTGGTCATGCCATGCAGGCTGGCGCTGGCAGTGGGCAGCGCGGGTACGCGTTCGCCATCGAAAAACGGCAGCATCAACAGGCCGTCGGCGCCAACCGGCGCGTGCGCGGCGAGGGCCGTGAAGCGGGTGAGGTCAAGCTCCAGCAGGTCACGCACCAGCGCACAAGCGCTGGTCAGGTTCATCGTGCAGATCAAGGGCAGCCAGCCACCGCTGGAGGCGCAGAAGTTCGCCACCTCGCCCTTGGGGTTGAGCTGGGCATGCTCGGTGTAAGCTGCCAGGGTACCCGAGGTGCCCAGGCTGAGGGTGATCATGCCGGGGCTGATATTGCCGGTACCGATGGCGCTGAGCATGTTGTCGCCGCCGCCGGTGGCCACCCAGGCGTGAGGGTTCAGCCCCAGGCCAGCAGCAGCCTGCTCGCGCAGCGGGCCGACGCAGGCGCCAGGGGCGAGCAGCTCGGGCAGTGCCGCCAACAGGCGCTCGCCCGGCTCTATGAGTTGCAGCACATCGTTTGCCCAGGTGTTGCGGTGCACGTTGTAGTAACCGGTACCCGACGCATCGCCCGGCTCGCTGCAGGCGCGGCCTGTCAGCCAGTAATTGAGGTAGTCGTGGGGCAGCAGCACATGGGCCAGGCGGGCGAACAGGTCGGGGAAGTGCCGTTTGCTCCACAGCAGCTTAGATAGGGTATAGCCCGGGGCGATCACCAGCCCCAGCCGGTCGAGCGAGCCCTGCGGACCGCCGAGCGCGTCCAGCAGGGCCTGGTTTTCTGCCGTGGTTTCGGTGTCGCACCAGAGCTTGGCCGGGCGCAGCACGTGGCCTTGGGCGTCCAGCATCACCAGGCCATGCTGCTGGCCTGATACCGCCAGCGCACGGATGGCCTGGCCGTCGACGCCGGCCTCATGCAGTGCGCCAGCGACTGCCGTGTGCAGGGCGGCCAGCCAGTCGGCCGGGTCCTGCTCGCGGCGCCCGTTTCGGCCCCGGGCAGGCGCGTGCGCGGCACTACCAAGGCCCAGCACCTGGCCGCTGCCGGCGTCCAACACCAGCGCCTTGGTGCCCTGGGTACCGCAATCGATGCCGAGAAACAGTCCGTCCATCGCGCGCTCCGGGTCAGTCGCCAAGCACGTGGCGCAGTGTTTCGCTCACGCCAACCTCACACAGGCTGTCATACAGGCGCTCGAAGGCGCTGACGAAGGCACCGGAGGCGGGGATGACCGTGCCGAATATGGTCTCGTCGCCCAGCACTCGGGCAGCCAGCCCGTCACGCTGCACCACCCGTGCCTGGCACTGGGCCGCGCGCGGGTCGGGGATGGCATAGGTGCTGCCCTGTTCGTCTACCCCGCCCAGGTACAAGGCCCAGGCCGCCACCACCAGGGCCACGCGGTCCAGCGGCTGGCCCTGGGCAATCAGCTGGTTGGCGGTGGGGACGATGTACTTGGGAAACTTCGATGAGCCGTCCGAGCACACCCGCTCCAGTTGATCGGCGATGGCGCGGTTGGCAAAGCGCTCGGTGAGGCTGTCCTTGTAGCGTTCCAGGTCGATGCCGGGCGCCGGGGCAAGCTGCGGGGTCACGTCCAGGTCCATGAACGTGCGCATGTAGCGGCGCAGCAGTGGGTCGGCAAGGGTTTCGTGGACCAGGCGATAGCCCTGCAGGAAGCCCAGGTAGGTCAGTGCCAGGTGGCTGCCGTTGAGCAGCTTGATCTTCATTTCTTCATAGGGGGTGACGTCGTCGGTGAACTGCACGCCGACCTTTTCCCAGGCCGGGCGCCCGGCGACGAATGTGTCTTCCACCACCCACTGCAGGAACGGCTCGCACACCACCGGCCAGGCATCCTCGACGCCGTGGCGCTCGAACAGTTGTTGGCGGTGGTCGCTGCTGGTCATTGGCGTGATGCGGTCGACCATGGCATTGGGGAAGCTCACGTTCTCGCCTATCCAGCGGGCCAGGTCCGGGTCGAGCAACTGGGCAAAGGCCAGCAGCGCCTTGCGCGCCACCGCGCCATTGTGTGGAAGGTTGTCGCAGGACATCACCGTGAACGGCCCCACGCCGGCCTCGCGGCGCCGCCGCAAGGCTTCGCAGAGGAAGCCGAAGACGCCTTGCGGCGCCTGCGGGTTGGCCAGGTCGTGCTGGACCTGCGCCAGCTCGGCGCGAAACTCGCCGGTGCTGTCGTCGATGCAGTAGCCGCCTTCGGTGATGGTCAGCGAGACGATGCGGATGCCGGGCTCGGCCAGTTTGGCCAGCAGCGCCTGGGCGTCGTCCTCGGCCAGAAGCATGTCATTGAGGGCACCGATCACCCGCACTTCGGTGTCAGGTTGGTCGTCCAGCACGAACAGGGTGTACAGGTAGCCCTGCGCCGCCAGCGCGTCGCGCATGGCGCGGTCTTCGCTGCGCAGGCCGGCGCCGCAGATGGCCCAGTCCAGCCCTTCGCCGCGGTTCATCAGGGCGTCGGTGTAGGCCGCCTGGTGGGCACGGTGGAACCCACCTACGCCAATGTGCACGATGCCCTGGCGCAGTTGCGAGGGCGCGTAGGAAGGGCGGGCGACCGTAGGCGCCAGCAGGTCGAGGTGGTGCGGGTCGAGTTTCATCGCGTGTGTCCTCAGGCCGCGTGCTGCAGGCGTTTGTCCAGGGCTTGGCCGTTGCTGTCGAACAGGTGGCAGTGGCCCGGGTCGAAGGTCAGGTCCAAGGGCGCGCCGAAGGCCGGCGCAAAGTCGCCGCGCACCCGTACGGTGAGCATTTCCCCGGAGCCGGCACGTACATGGCAGTAGCTGTCGCTGCCCAGGCGTTCACTGACGTCGGCGGTCACCTGCAGTGAGCCGGGTGTGTCGTGCCCGGTGCTGGCGATGTTCAGGTGCTCGGGGCGGATGCCCAGCGTCACGGGGCTGCCAGCGGGCAGGGCGTCTGTGCTCAGTGCCAGGCTGACACGGGCGCCGCACTCAAGGGTGACCTCGCACTGTGTGCCCTGGCTGTGGCTCAGGTGGCCGCGCAAAAAGCCCATTTTCGGGGTGCCGAGAAAACCTGCGACGAACAGGTTGGCCGGGTGGTGGTACAGCTCCAGCGGTGAGCCGACCTGCTCGATGCGCCCGCCGTTGAGCACCACCACCTTGTCGGCCAGGGTCATAGCCTCGACCTGGTCGTGGGTCACGTAGATCATGGTCGCGGCCAGCTCCTGGTGCAGGCGCGCAAGCTCCAGCCGCATCTGCACGCGCAGGGCGGCGTCGAGGTTCGAAAGCGGCTCGTCGAACAGGAAAATCTTCGGGTTGCGCACGATCGCCCGGCCGATCGCCACCCGCTGGCGCTGGCCGCCCGACAGTTGCCGCGGCTTGCGTTCGAGCAACGGTTGCAGTTCGAGGATGCGCGCGGCGTTGTCGACTTTGGCCTGCACGTCACGCTTGTCCACGCCGGCCAGGTCCAAGGCGAACGACAGGTTCTTGCGAACGGTCATGTGCGGGTAAAGCGCGTAGGTCTGGAACACCATGGCCAGGTCACGTTTGGCCGGGGCGGTGTCAGTGATGTCGACGCCGTCCAGGGTGATATGGCCGCCGCTGACCTCCTCAAGCCCGGCGATCAGCCGCAGCAGGGTCGACTTGCCACACCCGGACGGGCCGACGAAGACCACGAACTCACGGTCGCGCACCTCCAGGTCGATGCCCTTGATGATGGCGTGGCCATCGAAGCCTTTGTGCAGGTTGCGGATCTTCAGGTCAGCCATGGCGAATGTCCTCTGCGGCGGCCGGCAATGGGGTTGATCGAGCAGGTGTCGCGTGGGCGCTGGGTCATTTGACGGCCCCGAACGACAGGCCACGCACCAGCTGCTTTTGGCTGATCCAGCCGAAAATCAGGATGGGCGCGCAGGCCAGGGTCGAGACGGCCGAAAGCTTGGCCCAGAACAGCCCCTCGGGGCTTGAGTAGGAGGCCACCAGCGCGGTCAGTGGCGCGGCCGCCGAAGAGGTCAGGTTGAGCGACCAGAACGCCTCGTTCCAGCACAGGATCAACGACAGCAGCACGGTCGAGGCAAGCCCGCCGCGGGTGATCGGCAGCAGCACGCGGACGATTTCCTGCCAGGTGCCGGCACCGTCCAGGCGCGCGGCTTCAAGGATGTCCACCGGGATGTCCTTGAAGTAGGTGTACACCATCCACACCACGATCGGCAGGTTGATCAGGGTGTAGACGATGATCAGCGCCAGGCGCGAGTCGAGCAGGCCGAACTGCTTGGCCAGCAGGTAGATAGGCATCAGCACGCCCACCGGCGGCAGCATCTTGGTCGACAGCATCCACAGCAGCGTGCGCTTGGTGTGGCGGGTTTCGAAAAAGGCCATGGAGTAGGCCGCCGGCACTGCGATAAGCATGCACAGCGCGGTGGCCGAGAAAGCGATCAGCACCGAATTCCAGGCATAGGCGAAATAATCGCTGCGGTCGTTGATGTGCAGGTAGTTTTCCAGCGTTGGCGCGAAGATGAACTGCGGCGGGGTGGCGAAGGCATCGAGCTCAGTCTTGAAGCTGGTCAGCAGCATCCAGAAGATCGGGAAGAAGATCGTCAGGGCGATGCCCCAGCACAGCAGGCCAATCAATGCGTCGCGCAGGCGGCGGGTTTGCTTGAGTGACAGCATGGCGGGCTCCTCAGCGGCGCTCGGTCAGGTTCTTGCCGATCATCCGTACCAGCACGATGGCGGCGATGTTGGCGATCAACACGGCGATCAGCCCGCCCGCCGAGGCCATGCCCACGTCGAACTGCAGCAGCGCCTGGTTGTAGATCAGGTAGGCGAGGTTGGTCGACTCATAGCCCGGGCCGCCGCTGGTGGTGGTGAAGATTTCGGCGAACACCGACAGCAGGAAGATGGTCTCGATCATCACCACCACGGCAATCGGGCGGGCCAGATGCGGCAGGGTCAGGTGCCAGAAGATCGCCAGCGGCCCGGCGCCGTCCAGGCGTGCGGCTTCTTTCTGTTCCTGGTCCTGCGACTGCATGGCGGTCATCAGGATCAGGATGGCGAACGGCAGCCACTGCCAGGAGACGATCAGGATGATCGACAGCAGCGGGTAGTGCGCCAGCCAGTCCACCGGCTGTGCGCCGAACAGCCGCCACACGGCGGCGAGGATGCCCGACACCGGGTGGAATATCAGGTTCTTCCACAGCAGCGCGCTGACGGTGGGCATGATGAAGAACGGTGAAATCAGCAGCACCCGCACCACGCCGCGGCCCCAGAACTCGCCGGCCTCCAGCAGCGCCGCGATGAGCACGCCAAACACCACGCTGATCGCCAGCACGCTGCCGACCAGGGTCAGGGTGTTGAGGGCGCCGGGCATGAAGCCTGGGTCGGTGACGAAGTACGCGAAGTTCTCCAGGCCGACGTACGCATTTTCGCCCGGGTACAGCAGGTTGTAGCGGATCAGGGAAAAATACAGGGTCATGCCCAACGGGACGACCATCCACAACAGCAGCAGCGCCACTGAAGGGCTGACCAGGAACCAGCTCGGCCCGACGCGGCGTTTGCCGGGGCGTGGGGTGGCGAGGGTCGAGGTATCGAGGGCCGAAGTGTCCATGGCGACTCCGTGTGCAGCGACAAGGGCGGACGGCAGCCCTCCGCGCGCCAGGCGTTGGCGCGCAGATGGCCACGGCTGGGCTACTTGGGATAACCGGCGCGCTTCATCTCGCGTTCGGTGGACTGCTGTGCGGCGGCAAGCACCTGGTCGACCTTCATCTGCCCGGTCAGGGCGGCGGAGAACAGCTTGCCGACCTGCGTACCAATGGCCTGGAACTCAGGGATGGTCACCAACTGAATACCCACGTACGGCACGGGCTTGAGCGTGGGGTGGTTGGGGTCGACGCGTTTGAGCGACTCCAGCGTCACCTTGGCGAACGGCGCAGCGGCCAGGTAGGCGTCGCTGTAGGTCGAGGCGCGGGTGCCTGGTGGCACGTTGGCCACGCCTTCCTTGTCGGCCACCAGCTTGCCGTAGGCTTCGGACGTGGCCCAGGTGCTGAAGGCCTTCGCCGCGTCCTTGGCCTTGGAGCTGCTTGGGATGGCCAGCGCCCAGGCATACAGCCACGAGGCGCCCTTGTCGGTGACCTCCTTTGGCGCAAAGGTGAAGCCGACCTGGTCGGCGACCTTGCTCTGGGTCTTGTCGGTGACGAACGAGCCGGCAACGCTGGCATCGACCCACATCGCGCACTTGCCGCTGTTGAACAGCGCCAGGTTTTCGTTGAAACCGTTGCTCGACGCGCCAGGCGGGCCGTACTGCTTCAAGGTATCGACGTAGAAGTTCAGCGCGTTCTTCCACGCGCTGCCGGTGAATTCCGGCTGCCACTGTTCGTTGAACCAACGTGCGCCAAAGGCATTGGCCACGGTGCCGATCAGCGCCATGTTCTCGCCCCAGCCGGCCTTGCCGCGCAGGCAGATGCCGTACTGGCCCTGGTCGGGGTGGTGGAGTTTGGCGGCGAACTCACCCAGCTGGGTCCAGGTCGGTTGCTCGGGCATGCTCAGCCCTGCGTTCTGGAACAGGTCCTTGCGGTAGTAGGTGATCGAGGCTTCGGCGTAGAAGGGCAGGGCATACAGCGTACCGTTGGCCGACAAGCCATTGCGCACGGACGGGAACACGTCGTCGAGGTTGTAATCGGCCGGCAGGTCCTGCATCGGCTCCAGCCAGCCTTTGGCGCCCCACAGCGCCGCTTCATACATGCCGATGGTCAGTACGTCGAACTGCCCGCCCTGGGTGGCGATGTCGGTAGTCAGGCGCTGGCGCAGCACGTTTTCTTCAAGCACGACCCACTTGAGCCTGATGTCCGGGTGCTGTTCTTCGAACACCTTGGCCAGGCGCTGCATGCGGATCATGTCGTTGTTGTTGACCGTGGCGATGGTCAGTGTTTCGGCGCCCTGGGCCAATAGCGGCAGGCTGAGGCAGGCAGCGGCCAGGCAGGCCTTGATCGCGTCGTTCATCTATGAACTCCCTTACCGGGCCGGCTGACGGCACGGAAGACATTATTATTTTTGTGTCGCTGGCGCTGATTACACCCCCGTGTGGCGTTGGCGACAAAGCGTGGACTGCACGCCGGCTGATACTTTTTTGCAGTGGTTCGCTCAGTGACGGTTCTGCTCGGTCAGCCGCTGGGTCACCAGGCAGCGGTAGTCGGAGGGGGTCATGCCTTTGAGCTGTTGAAAGCGCCGGTTGAAATTGGACAGGTTGCTGAAGCCTGATTCGAAGCACACCTCGGTCACCGGCAGGTCGCTTTTGGCCAGTAATTCGCAGGCCTTGCTGACCCGCAGGCGGTTGACGAACTCGACAAAACCGCGCCCGGCCGCCTGTTTGAAAAAGCGTGAGAAGTAGGTGGGGGTCATGCCCAGATGCTCGGCCACTTCGTTCTGGGTCAAGTCCTGAGCGTAGTGCTGGAAGATGTAGTCCACCGCCCGGTTGATGCGCTCGACGTTGTGCTCGTCAGCCAGGTGCGAGGAGGTGACCGTGGACAATAACTGGTAGTCCTCGCAGCCGGCGAGCTGTTCCATGAGGATAAAAAAGTATCCAAGGCGGGTCATGCCCCGGCTGTCCGCGATGCGTTGCAACAGCTTGCGGCTCTCGGCGATCAGCGCCGGGTCACGAAACTCGATGCCGTAGTGCGCGCGGGCCAGCAACGGGCTGAGTTGGTGCAGTTCAGAAAACACCCGGCTGCCGCTGTGCAGCACCTCGTCGGTGAAATTGACCAGCATGTCGCGCTGGCTGAACACCTCGTCGGGGCCGGCCTGGCTGATCCAGTTGTGCGGCAGGTTGGGGCCTGTGAGGAACAACGTGTTCGGCCCGAAGCTGCCGATGTAGTCGCCGATGAACACTTTGCCGGCGCTGGCCACGATCAGGTGCAGTTCGTATTCCTTGTGGAAATGCCAGCGCACCAGCGGGCTGGGGAAGCCATGCTGGCGGTAGATCAGTGAGTCGCCCTCGTGGTCGTCCATCAACTCGTAGGACGGGTCGGTGACTTTGCTCGTTCTGGGCATGGCGCTGATGGGCTCCGGAGGACGAAGGGGCATCGTAGCCTGAACAGGGCAGGTGTTACAGGCCGCCAAGCGCGCCCGCGCTTGCGGTAAGATGCGCACTTCTGTCTCTGGAACCTCCCTGGATGAGCAAGCCCGGTCAAATGGTGCTGATCGCGTTGCGCAAGATGATCGCTTCGGGCGAACTGGCGGCTGGCGCGCGGCTGATAGAAGTGCCCACCGCCGAACGGTTCGGCGTCTCACGCATGCCCGTACGCATGGCATTCCGAACCCTGGAGCAGGAGGGCCTGCTGGTGCGTTGCGGCGGCCGGGGCTTCCAGGTGCGTTCGGTCAGCGCCGAGGACATCGCCGGTGCCGTGGAGGTGCGCGGTGTACTCGAAGGCCTGGCGGCCCGCCAGGCGGCTGAGCGTGGCCTGCTGCCAGCGGCGCGCGAGGCGTTGCAGCGCTGCCTGGTCGAAGGCGACCTGTTGTTCGACAAGGGGTATGTAAGCGAAGAGGACTTGCACGCCTATCACGACCTGAACATGCGCTTTCACCAGGTGATCGTCGAGGCCAGCCACAACCCGGCCATCGCCGATGCCCTGGCGCGCAACGATCACCTGCCGTTCGCCTCGGTCACCGCGCTGGCGGTGGACCGTCACGACCTTGCCCGTGAATACCGGCGCTTCAACTTCGCGCACATGCAGCACCATGCGGTGTTCGACGCGCTCATCCACGGCCAGGGGGCCCGCGCCGAGGCGATCATGCGCGAGCATGCCAATGCCACGCTGCGCTATGCCGAAACCTTTGGCGGGGCCACGGCGGACGAGGGCATGAAAGTGATCCTGCCCTCGTCCTGAGCCGTTTACAGGTCCAGTACCAGCAGGGGCGTTTTCGCCCGCGAACAGCACGGTGTGAACTGATCGTTCAGGGCTTGTTCCTGTTCCGTGAGGAACAGGTCGCGGTGCTCTGGCGTGCCCTGCAGCACACGGGTCAGGCAGGTGCCGCAAATGCCTTGTTCACAGGAAACGGCGATCTCGATGCCGTGGCGTCCTAGCACCTGCACCACACTTTGGTCGGCCGGCACCTCGAACACCTGGCCGGTGCTGCCTAGCTGCACCGAGAAGCTGCCGTCGTCGCTGTTTTCAACCGGTGCTGCGGCGAAGTATTCGCGGTGCAGGTTGGCCTGCTGCCAGCCCAACTGCTGGGCGGTGTCCAGCACGTGCTGCATGAAGCCGCCCGGGCCGCACACGTAAAGGTGCACATCATCCTGCGCGGTGCCCAGCACCTGGGCGATGTCCAGGGCGGTCTCCGGCTGCTCGTCAAAATGCACGAACAGGCGGTCAGCGAACGGTGCGGCGCGCAGGCGCTCGACGAAGGCCGCGCGTTCGCTGGAGCGGGCGCAGTAGTGCAGCTCGAAATCGTCGCCGTTGCAGGCCAGCTGCTCAGCCATGCACAGCAGCGGCGTGATGCCAATGCCGCCGGCGAACAGCACGCTGCGCCGGGCGCCCTGGGCCAGCGGGAACAGGTTGCGCGGGGCGCTGATGCGCAGGCGGTGGCCGGCCTGCACCTGCTCGTGAAGGCTGCGTGAACCGCCGCGTGAGGCGGGGTCGTTGAGCACACCGATCAGGTAGCGGTGGCGTTCGGCGGGGTGGTTGCACAGCGAATACTGGCGCACCCGCCCATCCGGCAGGTGCACATCGATGTGCGCGCCGGCGCTGAAGGGCGGCAATGGGCTGCCATCGGCGGCTGCCAGCTCGAAGCTGCAGATGCCTTGGGCTTCGTTGTTGCGGGATACCACTACGGCATCGATCATGGCGCGGGCTCCTCAGGCGTGGGTGGCGATCATGTGCGGTTGCGGCGCGTGCTCTTTGGCGATCAGTCGCTCCAGCACCTTGCGTGCCTGTACGCCGCCGGCGTCGATGTTGAGTTTGAGCAGGTTGCGCTCGGGGTAGGCGAGCAGGTTCTGCTGCTGGCGTTCGAGCATGTCCAGGTCTTCGCTGAAGATCTTGCCCTGGCCTTCTCGGATGCTCTCGGTCAGGGCCTGATCGTGGGCGGCAAAATTGCGCGCCATGCCCCAGAAGTACCAGATCGACGTGTCGCTCTCGGGGGTGATGAAATCGACCACGATGCTCGACGCCTTGTGCTCGACCGGGGCGTGGTAGCCGCCGTGGCCGGCATGCGCCACACCCACTTCGATCAGTACATGGCTGGGCGGTGTGAAGCGGCAGATCTGCCAGCGGTCCACCGGCACGTCATCGGCCAGGCCATTGCCGCGCAGGGCCATGCGCCAGAAGGGCGGGGGCATGATGTTTTCCATGTGCCGGGCCGTGACCACTTCGTCGCCGCTCACCGTGGTGACCGGCGGCGCCTCGTCGATTTCCTTCTGGCCGATGCTGGAGGCGTGCACATAGGTTTCGTGGGTGAGGTCCATCAGGTTGTCGATCATCAGGCGGTAATCGCAGCCGATGTGGAACAACCCGCCGCCATAGGCCCACTCATCGCTGGCCGCCCAGGGCAGCTGCGGGATCAGGGCGGGGTCAGCCTGGGCCTGGTCACCCGGCCAGACCCAGATGAAGCCATGGCGCTCGACCACGGCAAAAGCCTTGTTGCAGGGGAAGCCCCGCACCCGTTGGCCCGGCATGTCGACGGTCTTGCCATCACAGCCCATCACCAGCCCGTGATAGCCGCACACCAGGTTGCCGTTTTCGACAAAACCCAGCGACAACGGCGCGCCGCGGTGGGGGCAAAAGTCTTCGACGGCCGCTACGCGGTTTTCGCTGGGGCGGTAGAACACGATCTTTTCCCCGCAAATCTGCCGGCCCAAGGGCTTCTCGGCGATTTCGTCAGGGGTGCAGGCGACATACCAGGCGTTTTTCGGGTACATGAAGGACCTCCGATTGTTGTTATTTAATGGATCCATTAATACCCGAGCTGAAAAGCTGGTCAATGGCAAATCCCAACAAAAATTGGAGGTTGTGCGATTATCGTACGGTTAATGGATCCATTAAGCCGTTTGCGGATGAACTAACCTAGTCCTTGTAGATTTTCGTCAGCAGCCGCAGCAGTTGTGCGCGCTCATCCTCGTCAAGGCTGGCAGTAGCCTCCCGGTCGCTGTCGCTGGCGATCTGCTTGAGCTGCTTGAGCATCGCTTCACCCGACTTGCTCAAGAAGATCCCGTAGGAGCGCTTGTCTGGCTTGCAGCGTACTCGCACGGCCAGCGCACGCTCTTCCAGTTTGTTCAGCAGCGGCACCACTTGCGGCGGCTCGATCGCCAGGGCACGCGCCAGGTCCGCCTGCATCAAGCCTGGGTTCTGCTCGATGATCGCCAGCGCAGAGAACTGCGCCGGGCGCAGGTCGTAGGCCGACAACCGGCCGATCAGGTGCTGGAACAGCTTCAGTTGGGCGCGGCGCAACGCATAGCCGAGCAGGTCTTCGAGGACCGTATCGTCAGGCGGCGTGGGCAGGGAAGCGGTGTCGTCGGTTCGGGCAGACCTTGCCATCGGGTTGCATGCTCCTGGGTCATGAGTAAGAAAGTTACCCAGTTTGCCTGCGCCGGCACGATCCGGCTAGGGGAGCTCAGGCCAAAAAGCCTCTCAACCGGCTGGAAGGCAAAGATAATTTTCATAATAGTTAATTGACATAACTAATTGGCCGGATTAGCTTGATGGTCACCACCCCGAACAACAAGAGTGCAGAACCATGAGCAAATACGAAGGCCGCTGGACCACCGTGAAGGTCGAACTGGAGTCGGGCATCGCCTGGGTAACCCTCAACCGCCCGGAAAAGCGCAATGCCATGAGCCCCACCCTGAACCGGGAAATGGTCGACGTGCTGGAAACCTTGGAGCAGGACGCCGAGGCCGGCGTGCTGGTGCTGACCGGGGCAGGTGAGTCGTGGACGGCGGGCATGGACCTCAAGGAATACTTCCGCGAAGTCGACGCCGGCCCTGAAATCCTTCAGGAAAAAATCCGCCGTGAAGCCTCGCAATGGCAGTGGAAGCTGCTGCGCATGTACGCCAAGCCGACCATCGCGATGGTCAACGGCTGGTGCTTCGGTGGCGGTTTCAGCCCACTGGTGGCGTGCGACCTGGCGATCTGCGCCAACGAGGCCACCTTCGGCCTGTCGGAAATCAACTGGGGTATCCCGCCTGGCAACCTGGTGAGCAAGGCGATGGCCGATACCGTTGGCCATCGTCAGTCGCTGTACTACATCATGACCGGCAAGACCTTCGGCGGTGCCAAAGCCGCCGAGATGGGCCTGGTCAACGAGAGCGTGCCGTTGGCCCAGCTGCGCGAGACGACCCGCGAGCTGGCGCTGAACCTGCTGGAGAAAAACCCGGTGGTGCTGCGTGCCGCCAAGAATGGCTTCAAGCGCTGCCGCGAACTGACCTGGGAGCAGAACGAAGACTACCTCTACGCCAAGCTCGACCAGTCCCGGCTGCTGGACACCGAGGGCGGTCGCGAGCAGGGCATGAAGCAGTTCCTCGATGACAAGTCCATCAAGCCGGGCCTGCAGGCTTACAAACGCTGAGGGCCAGCGCGGGCTGTGCCGCCCCTGGCCACAGCCTGCGGATATTTCTCTATAACCACAACAAGAGGAATGAGCATGTTGCAGGTGCCTTTGCTGATTGGCGGGCAGTCGCGCCCCGCCAGTGATGGACGAACCTTCCAGCGCTGCAACCCGGTCACCGGTGAGGTGGTGTCGCAAGCCGCTGCCGCCTCCCTGGCCGATGCCGATGCGGCGGTGGCAGCGGCCAGCGCAGCGTTCCCGGCCTGGGCCGCGCTGGCGCCCGGTGAACGGCGCAGCCGCTTGCTGGCCGGCGCCGACCTGTTGCAGGCGCGGGCTGCCGAGTTCATCGCCGCCGCCGGCGAAACCGGGGCCATGGCCAACTGGTATGGCTTCAACGTGAAGCTGGCCGCCAACATGCTGCGCGAAGCCGCGGCCATGACCACACAGATTACCGGTGAGGTCATCCCCTCGGACGTGCCCGGCAGCTTCGCCATGGCCTTGCGCGCACCGTGCGGTGTGGTGCTGGGCATCGCGCCGTGGAATGCCCCGGTGATCCTCGCCACGCGGGCCATCGCCATGCCGCTTGCCTGTGGCAACACCGTGGTGCTCAAGGCCTCCGAGGTCAGCCCGGCGGTGCACCGGTTGATCGGCCAGGTGCTCCACGATGCCGGCTTGGGCGAGGGTGTGGTCAATGTGATCAGCAATGACCCGGCCGATGCGCCTGCCATCGTCGAGCGGCTGATCGCCAACCCAGCGGTGCGCCGCGTCAATTTCACCGGGTCCACCCAGGTGGGGCGTATCGTCGGCGAGCTGGCTGCCCGGCACCTGAAACCTGCCTTGCTCGAACTGGGCGGCAAGGCGCCGCTGCTGGTGCTCGACGATGCCGACCTGGACGCCGCCGTAGCCGCCGCAGCGTTCGGGGCGTACTTCAACCAAGGTCAGATCTGCATGTCCACCGAGCGCCTGGTGGTCGACGACCGCATCGCCGACACGTTCGTCGACAAGCTGGCGGCCAAGGTCGCCGGGCTGCGCGCTGGCGACCCGCAGGCCAGCACCTCGGTGCTCGGTTCGCTGGTCAGCGGTGCGGCCGGCGAGCGCATCAAGGCGCTGATCGACGATGCCGTGGCCAAGGGCGCTCGCCTGGTATGCGGCGGCCAGCTGGACGGCAGCATCCTGCAACCCACCTTGTTGGACAACGTCGACGCAAGCATGCGCCTGTATCACGAAGAGTCCTTCGGGCCGGTCGCGGTGGTGCTGCGCGCGCGGGGCGATGAAGCCTTGTTGACGCTGGCCAACGACTCGGAATTCGGCCTGTCGTCAGCCATCTTCAGCCGCGACACCAGCCGTGCGTTGGCTTTGGCCCAGCGTGTGGAGTCGGGTATCTGCCATATCAACGGCCCGACCGTGCATGACGAAGCGCAGATGCCCTTCGGTGGGGTCAAGGCCAGCGGCTACGGCAGCTTCGGCAGCCGCACCGCCATCGATCAATTCACCCAGCTGCGCTGGGTCACCCTCCAGCACGGACCCAGGCATTACCCCATCTAGGCAACGCGCATCATTGGCCGTCGTCCGTACCGTCGGGCGGCGGCAGGCTGTACAACAATAACAAGGAGCAACCTGCGTGAATAACCAAGCCCGCCCAGGGTCGCGCGACCCTGGCCAAAGCCCGCGCTACCGGCAGGTGTCCATCGGGCATCCCCAGGTGCAGTTCAGCGAGGCCGACGGCATATTGCGCATGCAAGCCGTCGAGCCCCTGGCGCCGCTGCCGGCGCGCCTGCTCGACCGGCTGCTGCACTGGGCCGCACAGCGCCCGGACACTACCTTCATTGCCGCGCGGCAGCCCGATGGCGCCTGGCGCGCGATCACCTACGCGCAAATGCTCGTGCAGGTCCGTACCATCGCCGCCAACCTGCTGGGCTTTGGCCTGAGCGCCGAGCGGCCGCTGGCGCTTTTTTCCGGCAACGATATCGAGCACCTGCAGATCGCCTTGGGCGCCATGTATGCCGGCATCCCGTATTGCCCGGTGTCGCCGGCCTACGCACTGTTGTCCCAGGACTTCGCCAAGTTGCGCCATGTGTGTGAGGTACTGACCCCAGGGCTGGTGTTCGCCACCGACACCCAACCGTTCCAGCGGGCCTTCGATGCCGTCCTGGATGCCTCGGTGGCGGTGGTGAGCGTGCATGGCCAGGCCCCGGGCCGTCGGCACCTGAGCTTCGACAGCCTGCTGCAGCCGTGCGACCTTGCGCGCGCCGACGCCGCGTTTGCCGCCACCGGGCCCGACACTATCGCCAAGTTCCTCTTCACCTCTGGCTCCACCAAGCTGCCCAAGGCGGTGGTCACCACCCAACGCATGCTGTGCGCCAACCAGCAGATGCTGTTGCAGACCTTCCCGGTGTTCGCCGAAGAGCCGCCGGTGCTGGTGGACTGGCTGCCGTGGAACCACACCTTCGGCGGCAGCCACAACCTGGGCATCGTGCTGTACAACGGCGGCAGCTTCTACCTGGATGCCGGCAAGCCCACCCCGCAAGGCTTCGGCGAAACCTTGCGCAACCTGCGCGACATTTCCCCCACCGCCTATCTGACCGTGCCCAAGGGCTGGGAAGAGCTGGTCAAGGCGCTGGAGCAGGACGCGCAGTTGCGCGAGGTGTTCTTTGCCCGCATGAAGCTGTTTTTCTTCGCTGCCGCCGGGCTTTCGCAAAGCGTGTGGGACCGCCTGGACCGCATCGCCGAGCAGCACTGTGGCGAGCGCATCCGCATGATGGCTGGCCTGGGCATGACCGAGGCGGCGCCGTCCTGCACCTTCACTACCGGGCCTTTGTCCCTGGCCGGCTACGTGGGCTTGCCTGCCCCGGGTTGCGAAGTGAAGCTGGTGCCGCTGGATGGCAAGCTGGAGGCGCGCTTTCGCGGCCCGCACATCATGCCCGGCTATTGGCGCTCGCCGCAGCAAACGGCCGAGGCGTTCGATGATGAAGGCTTTTACTGCTCGGGCGATGCCTTGAAGCTCGCCGATGCGCAGCAGCCCGAGCAGGGCCTGATGTTCGATGGGCGTATTGCCGAAGACTTCAAGTTGTCGTCCGGCGTGTTCGTCAGCGTCGGCCCGCTGCGTAACCGTGCGGTGCTCGAAGGCTCGCCCTATGTGCAGGACATCGTGGTGGCCGCGCCGGACCGCGAATGCCTGGGCATCCTGGTGTTCCCGCGTTTGCCCGAATGCCGCCAACTGGCCGGGCTATCGGCCGAAGCCAGCGATGCCGACGTGCTCGGCAGCGACGCGGTGCGCAGCTGGTTCGCCGCTTGGCTGCAGCGCCTGAACCGTGACGCCCAGGGCAACGCCAGCCGCATCGAATGGTTGTCACTGCTGGTAGAGCCGCCGTCGATCGACGCCGGTGAGATCACTGACAAAGGTTCGATCAACCAGCGCGCGGTGTTGCAGCGCCGGGCTGACAAGGTAGCGGCGCTGTACCGTGGCGAAGACCCGACCGTGCTGTCCGCGCAGGTGCGCCCGTGAGCAGTGCCGGGCTGTGCACGGCGTTCGACGATGTGGCCATCGTGGAGATGGTACGGACGCCCTGGGTCGACCTTGGCGGTGCGCTCGCCGCGGTTTCCCCGATCGACCTGGGCATCAAGGCTGGGCGGGCGGTGCTGGCACGGGCCGGTATCGCCCCACAGGCGGTGGACAGCGTGCTGGCCGGCAGCATGGCCCAGGCCAGTTTCGATGCGTACCTGCTGCCGCGCCATATCGGGCTGTACTGCGGGGTGCCGCAAGCCGTACCCGCACTGGCAGTGCAGCGTATCTGCGGCACCGGCCTGGAGCTGTTGCGCCAGGCCGGGGAACAGTTGCGCAGTGGCGTGCAGCAGGTACTGTGCGTGGGCGCCGAGTCGATGTCGCGCAACCCGATCGCGGCTTATGAGCACCGTGGCGGCTTTCGCCTCGGCGCGCCGGTAGGGTTCAAGGACTTTCTCTGGGAGGCGCTGTACGACCCGGCTGCCGGAGTGGACATGATCGGTACCGCAGAAAACCTGGCACGCGCGCATGGCCTTGGCCGCGAGGCGGTGGATGCCTGGGCGCTGCGCAGCCATCAGCGTGCGCTGCAGGCTCAGCAGCAGGGCTGGTTCGATGAGGAAATCGTCGAGGTCACGGCAGAGGTCTTCAGCGCTGACGGCTGCCTGCCGCGCGGCATCGAACTGCCACGCGGGGTGGCCCCTGTCAGCCACGACAGCCACCCGCGGCCTACCGATGCCCCAGCGCTGGCCCGCTTGCGTGCGGTGCACGCCGGTGGGGTGCAAACCGCGGGCAACAGTTGTGCGGTGGTCGATGGCGCGGCGGCAGCGTTGGTGAGGCGTTTTTCCACGTGCACCCAGCCACCGTTGGCCCGCCTGCTGATGGCCACCGCCGTGGGTGTGCCCCCCAGCACCATGGGCATCGGGCCGGCCCCGGCGATTGCCCTGCTGCTCGAACGCAGTGGCCTGCGCCTGGAGCAGGTCGACCGCTTTGAAATCAACGAAGCGCAAGCCGCCCAGGTGCTGGCGGTGGCCCAGGCGCTGCAACTGGATGAGGCAAAACTCAACGTCCATGGCGGGGCCATCGCCCTGGGCCACCCCTTGGCCGCCACTGGCTTGCGCCTGGTGCATACCCTGGCCCGCCAACTGCGCCAGGGCAACCTGCGTTACGGCATCGCTGCGGCCTGCATCGGCGGCGGCCAGGGCATGGCGGTGCTGATCGAAAACCCCCACTTCGCGGCTTGAAACCGAGGACGCCCATGGCCTGGAAGGCTCCCCTGCAAGACATGCAATTCGTGCTTGAGCATTGGCTCAGGGCCGACCAGGCCTGGCAGCACCTGCCGGCCTACGCCGACGTCGATCTGGAACTGGCCCTGCAGGTGCTGCAGGAGGCCGCCCGTTTCAGCGAACAGGTTCTGGCGCCGCTGAATGCTTCCGGCGACCGCCAGGGCTGCCGCCTGGAGCAGGGCCGGGTGCGCACGCCGGACGGCTTTGCCGCAGCCTATCGGGCCTACGTGGACGGCGGCTGGCCGGCGCTGGCCTGCGAGCCCCGGTTCGGCGGCCAGGGCTTGCCATTGGTACTGGATGCGGCCGTTCAGGAAATGCTCTTTGCCAGCAACCATGGCTGGGCCATGTACACCGGCATCGCCCATGGCGCCTACCTGTGCCTGAAGGCTCATGGCAGCGCCCAATTGCAGGCGCGTTACCTGCCCGGAATCGTCAGCGGCGCAAGCCTGCCGACCATGTGCCTGACCGAGCCACAGGCTGGCAGTGACCTTGCCTTGCTGCGCTGCCGTGCCGAACCGCTGGGCGATGGCAGCTACGCCGTTACCGGCAACAAGCTGTTCATTTCCGGCGGCGACCACGACCTGACCCGCGACATCCTGCACCTGGTGCTGGCGCGTTTGCCCGACGCCCCGGCAGGCAGCCGCGGGCTGTCATTGCTGCTGGTACCCAACGGCCTGGAAGGTGGTGTGGGCAATGGTGTGCAGTGCGATGGCCTGGAGCACAAGCTGGGCATTCGCGGTAGCGCCACCTGTGCGCTGCGCTTCGAGGGTGCCAGAGGCTGGCTGGTCGGGCAGGCCCACGGTGGCCTGGCGGCCATGTTCGTGATGATGAATTCGGCCAGGCTGCAGGTTGGCCTGCAAGGGTTGGGGCACGCCGAAGCGGCCTGGCAACTGGCCCGTGACTACGCACGGGAGCGTCGCCAGATGCGCGCCCCCGGGCATTGGCCGGGGGCTGCTGCCGACCCCATTCACCTGCACCCTGCCATGCGCCTTGCGCTGCTGGAGTTGCGGGTGCGTAGCGAAGGCATGCGCACTTTGGGCTACTGGACGGCGCACTGGCTGGATGTGGCCGACGCCTCTGCCGACCCTGCGCTGCGCGCCAAAGCGGCGACGCTGGCGGCGTTGCTGACGCCCATCGTCAAGGCAGCGTTCACTGATTACGGTTTCAGCCTGTCGAGCAAAGCGCTGCAGGTGTTTGGCGGTTACGGCTACACCTGCGAGTTCGCCATCGAGCAGGTGCTGCGCGACAGCCGGATTGCGATGATCTACGAAGGCACCAACGAAATTCAGGCCAACGATCTGTTGTTGCGCAAAGTGCTGGGCGATGGCGGTGAAGGTTTCGCGCTGCTGCTGGGCGAGCTGCGCGCGGAGGCTGTTGCTGCCCCGGGCGCGGCGGCCGAGGCACTCGGCGTGATCTGCGACCGGTTGCAAGGGCTGGTTGCCACGCTTGAGCGCAGTGCGGCGCACAACGTGGAATACCCCTATCGCGCGGCGGGGGCCTTCCTGCAGGTGTGCGCCACGGCGCTGCAGGCCTTTGCCTGGGCCCGCACCGTACGCTGCCTCGACACGTTGCCGGCCGAGGCGCCGCTACGGCGTGAGAAGCATGAAAGCGCCACCTTCTTTTTCAGCTACCTGCTGCCTGACTTCGACCGGCAAGTGGCCGCTGTCGAGGCGGCCGCCTGCCCATTGCCTTTCATTGCCGAACCGTTCTGAACCCCACGTGCGAAGTCGCGATAAAGACCGGCTGGGGCTGGCGCGCCGAGGGCCGGTAACGCATGCACAGGTCCGCTGAACACAGGTGCGATCCGCCTTTGATCACCACCACCGGTACGCCGGGTTCGGCCGGGTCGTAGCTTTCGCTCAAGGCGGGGCCGGGCGGGTCGAGGGCCGCGTCGCGTCGCGCATCGTGGCCCGGGCGGTAGCCGGTGCGGGTCAGCTCCCAGACATTGCCCCCTGCATCGAACACACCAAACCGGTTGGCCGGGAAGCAGCCCACCGGTGAAGTACCGCTGAAGCCGTCGGCGGCCGTGTTGTTGTAGGGGAACTGGCCCTGCCAGGTGTTGGCCATCAGCTTGCCCTTGGGCAGTTCAGTCTTGCCCCAACTGAAGTCGGCATCGTCCAGCCCGCCACGCATGGCGTATTCCAGTTGCGCTTCGCTGGGCAGTGCACGGCCCGCCCAGCGCGCGTAGGCCTGGGCATCTTCCAGTGTCACTTGCACCACCGGGTGGTTTTCCAGCCCTGCCAGGTCACTGCCAGGGCCTTGCGGGTGTCGCCAGCTGGCCCCCGGCACGAACTGCCAGCCGGGAGCGAGCACCTTCGGCCCTTGCTGGAACACCATAGCGCCCGGCACGCGCAGCGTGTCGGGCAGGGTGGGGTCCGCCTCGGTGCTGATGCCCCGTTCGGCCTGGGTACGGTAGCCGGTAACGGCCACGAACCGGGCGAACTGGGCGTTGGTGACCGGGTGCCTGTCGACCCAGAAGCCCGACACCTTTGCCGCATGTGGCGGGCCTTCTTCATCGTAGAAACGGTCGGAGCCGAAGGTGAAGGCGCCCCCCGGCAAGTGCACCATGCCATCTTGCCTGCCGGGTAAGCCGCTATAGCCATCGCACAGCAGTACCGGCGCCGGGGCGTGTGGCCAGGCGCCGTAGGCCACGGCGAGCAAGCCAGCGGCGAGCAGCGCGCAGCCGGCTACCCGGGCCATCATGGTTTGCTGGCCAGGGGCATGGCGGGGCTGGCGGGGCGCCCGTCAGCGTCGATGGCGATGTTGCTGCGCTGGGCATAGGCCTTCCAGTCGCGCAGCAGGTCGCTCACCTGCCGGGGGTGTGCAGCTGCGATGTCATGGTGTTCGCCGGGGTCTTTGCTCAGGTCGTACAGGTGCCAGGCCGGCGTGCTGTCGGTGGCGTCCCACAGCAGTTTCATCGGCCCCTTGCGCAGCGAGGCGCTGCCGTTGATTTCCCAGCCCAGCGCTTCGTCATGGGCGTGGATCCGCGTGTCCTTGCCTTGCAGGTAGTCCAGCGCCGAGGTGCCCTGTGGCGGCACGATGGCCCGGTCGCGGTAGCTGATGCCGGGCATCGGCGCGCCGGCCAGTTGCAGCAGGGTCGGCATGATGTCCCTGACACTGGCCATCTCATCGCTGCGTCCGGCCTTGATGCTGGCCGGGTGGTAAACGAAGGCAGGCACGCGGATGCCGCCCTGGTAGGTGGTCATCTTGTAGCGGCGGCTGGGCAGGGCACTGACTTGCGCCCAGGCCGAGCCGATCATCAGGAACGAATCACGCCGGCCGTAGTTGGCCAGGCGGTTATCGAAGTGTTCCTTGATCCAGTTGGGGTCGACGCGGGTGGCATTTTCCGGCCCGTTGTCGGACATGAACAGTACCAGTGTGTTGTCCAGCTCGCCGGTTTGGCGCAGGTGATCGACCAGGCGCCCGACCTCGGCATCCAGGGCCGCCACCATGGCCGCGTACACCTCCATGGTGCGCGCCGATTGCCGTTGTTGCTGTTCGCTCAGCGTGGCCCAGCCCGGTACACCTTCCAGTTGCGGCTCGAGGGGGAAGTCTGCGGGCACCAGCCCGGCCTTGCGTTGGCGCGCCAGGCGCTCGTGGGCAATCACCTCATAGCCCTGGTCGTAGCGGCCGCGGTATTGCGCCAGGTATTTATCCGGTGCCTGCAAGGGCCAGTGCGGCGCGGTGTAGGCGGCAAAGGCAAAGAAAGGTGTGTTGCTGGCCTTGCCATCGTCGATGGCGGCGATGAGGCGGTCGGTGAACCAGGTGGTGGAGTAGAAGTCGTCAGGCAGTTCGATGGGGTCGCCATTGTGGCGGAAGGTCGAACTGTAGTTCGGCTGCAGCGCCATGTTGGCCTGCTTGAAATGCGCGGCGCCGCCTTCGAGCAGCACGTAGGCCTGGTCGAAGCCCCGGTTCTGGGGCTGCTGCGCAGGCTGCATGCCCAGGTGCCATTTGCCGGAGATGTAGGTGCGGTAGCCAGCATCGTGCAGCAGTTCTGCCAGGGTCGCGACGTTGCTGCCCAGTACCCCTTCGTAGCCGGCGCGCACCGCAACGCCGGCCGGCAAGCGCTTGCGTGCTTCGGCCATCATGCCCAGCCCTGCCAGGTGCGGGTCGTTGCCAGACATCAGCATGGCGCGGGTAGGGGAGCAGCTTGGCGCCGCGTGGAAGTCCAGCATCAGGCGGCCGTCGGTCAGCAACTTGTCCAGGTTGGGCGTCTGGATTTCGCTGCCCAGGGCCGACAGGTCAGAGAAGCCGAGGTCATCGGCAACAATCAGCAGAATGTTTGGTTGTTTAACGGTTGGCGTGGCCATGGCCTGGCTGGTGCCAAGCATGAGCAGGCCGAGAGCGGCAAGGGATTTGAGGCAGTTCATCAGAGTGCTCTTTTTGTTTTTTGTTGGGGGTCGTGGCGGCGTGCCCGCAAGGTAGAGAGCCCGCAGCACTCATGTTAACGGCCATAACGGCGGCTGCGCAGGCGCCCTGGAAAAAAGCGTTCGATAAACGAACGCTGGATTTGGTCAATATCAGGTAGTTTGCATCCCCCTATTGACGGCAAGATGGTTAACAAAAATAATCGTTAACAGAGTTATCCAATTTCATAAAAACAAGTAAAGGGAAATTCTGATGACCAGGCCGTTGAACCGGTGGTGGGTGCCCGTTGTACTGCTTTCCATAGGCCAATGCGTGCAGGCGGCCAGTCCGCTTGAACAGAGCCGGCCAGGCCGGCCCGGTGCGCCTCGCTGGGTCGAGGACTATCGCTTCCTGGATGCCCCGGCCAAGGCCAGCGACCCATTCGATGGGGTGCGCTACCATCGCTTGTCCGGGTCGGCCTGGCTGCAGCTGGGGGCCGAAGCCCGTTACCGGGCCGATGTATTCAACAAGCCATTTTTCGGCTTGCGCGGGTTGAACGACGACTCCTACCTGATGCAGCGCTTGCAGGCGCACGCCGACCTGCATCTGTTCGATGATGCTGTGCGCACGTTCGTCCAGGTGGAGAACACCCGGGCTTTCGGCAAGGACCTGTACTCCCCCAACGATGAAAGCCGCAATGAAGTGCGCCAGGCCTTCGTCGACTTCAATCATGACGTTGCCCAAGGGCGCTACACCACCCGCATTGGCCGCCAGGAGATGGGGCTTGGCGACCAGGCGTGGGTCACCTACCGGGACTCACCCAACATCCGCCTGAGCTTCGATGGCGTGCGCGCCAGCCTCAACCTCAAGGATGGTCGCAAGCTCGATGCCTTCGCGTTTCGGCCGCTCAAGACCGGCGAGGACAGCTGGGACGACGGCAGCAACAATGCGGTGAAGTTCTATGGCCTGTACGGCACCTTGCCGCTGACGCCAGCCTGGAACATCGACCTGTTCGCCTTCGGCCTGGAAACCGATGACCGCAGCCTGGCGGGTGAAGCAGGCGATGAACAGCGCTATACCTTCGGCACGCGGCTGTTCGGCCGCCAGCAGGCCCTGGACTGGAGCTGGAACCTGGCCGGGCAGACCGGCCACCTGGGCAATGCCTCGATCCGTGCCTGGGCACTGTCCAGCGACACCGGCTACACCTTCGCGCACCCCTGGCAGCCGCGGTTGGGCATGCGCATCGACGCCGCCAGCGGTGACCGCGAACTGGGCGATGGCAAGGTCAACACCTTCGACCCGCTGTTCCCGCGCAACGGCGTTTATGGCGAGGCCAGCCTGACCACCTTGAGCAACCTCATCGTGGTCGGGCCGACGTTGGGCTTTTCACCCTGGCGTACCTTGCGCTTCGAGCCGGGCGTCTTCGAGGTGTGGAAGCAGCGTGCAGAAGACGGTGTGTACATGCCTGGCATGAGCATGCTGGCCAACACCCGGGGCACCGGGCGCCATGTGGGCACCATCTACCGCGCCAACACCCGTTGGTTGGCGACACCCAATCTGACCCTGGACGTCGACCTGAAGTACTACGACGTCAGTTCCGCCATCAAGGACGCCGGTGGGGAAGATTCTTCGTTCATCTCATTACGTGCCACGTTCAGGCTTTGATCCTAACCCAACGCATAACAACAAAAGGGCCTACCCATGCGTGATTCATCCTCGTCCTCAAGCAAGCCGGTGCTTACCATCGGCCTGTGTTTTCTCGTGGCACTGCTCGAAGGCCTCGACCTTCAGGCGACCGGCATCGCCGCACCGCACATGGCCAAGGCGTTCGCGCTGACCCCGGCGATGCTTGGCTGGGTGTTCAGCGCAGGGCTGCTGGGGTTGTTGCCCGGCGCCTTCATCGGTGGTTGGCTCGCCGACCGGTTGGGCCGCAAGAACATCCTGATTGTCGCGGTGCTGCTGTTCGGTGGTTTTTCGCTCGGTACTGCCTTGGCCGACAGCTACGCCTCACTGCTGGTCGCACGGCTGATGACGGGGCTGGGGCTGGGGGCGGCGTTGCCCATCCTCATTGCCCTGGCCAGTGAGGCTGCGCCCGAGCAATTGCGCAGCACCGCGGTGAGCATCACGTATTGTGGCGTGCCCCTGGGCGGCGCCATCGCTTCGATCATCGGCATGGCGCCGCTGGGCGAAGACTGGCGGGTAGTGTTCTATGTGGGCGGTATCGCGCCGATCGTCATCGCCCTGGTGCTGGTGGTATGGCTGAAAGAGTCCCAGGCGTTTCGGGCGCAAACCGGTGTAAGGATTGCCGGCCAAGGCATGCTGGCCCAGCTGTTCGGGCCTGGGCATGCAAGCCGCACCTTGCTGCTGTGGGTGGCGTGCTTCTTTACCCTTACCGTGTTGTACATGCTGCTCAACTGGTTGCCGTCGTTGCTGATCGGGCAAGGTTTCAGCCGCCCGCAGGCTGGCATGGTACAGATCCTGTTCAACCTCGGCGGTGCGGCGGGCTCGTTCCTGACCGGGCGGATGATGGACAAGGGGCATGCCCGGCGCGCAGTGTTCATCGCGTACATCGGCATGCTGGCAGCGCTGGCGGGGCTTGGCCTGTCGACGAGCTTTGCGTTCATGCTGGTGGCCGGTTTCGTTGCCGGCTATTGCGCCATCGGCGGCCAACTGGTGCTGTACGCACTGGCGCCGACCCTGTATTCGACTCAGGTTCGGGCCACGGGGGTGGGGGCTTCGGTAGCCATCGGGCGCTTGGGTTCGATGGCCGGGCCGTTGGCGGCGGGGCAGATTCTGGCCGCCGGTACGGGGGTGGGTGGGCTGCTGCTGGCAGCCTCACCGGGGCTGGTGGTGGCTGCTGTGGCGGCACGCGCATTGCTGGCCAGGCGTAACCGCCAACCGCAGTGAGCCGGCCCGCAGCCGGTTCAAGCTGCCAGGCAGCTCGATGAGCCTGCCTGGCGCTTCTTGGGCTCAGTCAGTGCCCATGTTCATTTCCAGAACCCTTTGTGCGCCGCAGCGGCTTCGTCCTCCAACAGCGGGCCGTGCACGACGATCTCACGCTGGCCGCGGGCGAACACCTCGCGGCATGGCAAGGAAAACGTCGGGTTTTCCGGGTGGTCCCCGGTCAGTTCGAGCAGCGTATGTTCCGACAGCGCATACACCACCCGGCCGATGCCGGTCCAGTACACGGCGCCGGCGCACATGCAGCAGGGTTCTGCGCTGGTGTAGAGCGTGCAGTTGGCCAGTGCTTCGGCTGGCAGGGCTTTGGCAGCCAGGGCTGCGGCGACCAGTTCCGCGTGTTGGGTGGGGTCGCCTTCGGGTGGCATGGAGTTGTTGCCAGCGCTGGCGATCACCCGGCCTTGGGCATCGGCGACAATGGCCGCAAAGGGGTGACGACCGCGTGCTTTGGCCTGCTCTGCCAGGCGCATCGACTGGCGTAGCAGGTCCAGGTCGAGGGCGGACAGGTCGGCGGCGGCAGGTGTGTGGAGAGTGGTCATGGTTGCTCCTGGGATCGGCAGGGGTAAAAGGGCTCACTTGGCCACGCTGGCATCGGCGCGGTCCGGGTCAGTGGTCTTGGTGTTGTTGAGCAGCAGATTGAGCGTGATCGCCGTGATCGCGCCGAGGAAAATACCGCTCTCCAGCACCAGCTTGAGCGGGCCGCTCAGGTGCTGGAACAGCCCGGGGAAGGACATTGGCAATACGCCGATGCTGATCGAAACGGCAACGATGATGCCGTTGCGGGTACCTTCGAACGGTACGCGGGAGAGCGCCTGGATCCCGGCCACCGTGGTCATGCCGAACATGACGATGGCGCAGCCGCCCAGCACCGGCGTGGGTACGGCAGCGATCAGCGCGCCCAGTTTCGGAAACAGCCCCATCAGCACCATGATTGCGCCGGCGGCGGCCACCACAAAGCGGCTCTTGACGTTGGAAAGCGCGATCAACCCGGTGTTCTGGGTGAAGGCGTTGTACGGGAAACTGTTGAACAGCCCGCCGAGCATCGTCGATAGCCCGTCTGCGCGGAAAGCGTCGCCCAGTGTGGTGGCGTCTGTGGGCTTGCCGACCAGTTTGCCGATGGCCAGGCAGTTGCCGGTGGTTTCGGCCATGATCACCAGCATGGCCAGCACCATGATGAGGATTGGCGTGGTGGAGAACTGTGGCGCACCGAAAGCCATGGGCGGGCTCAGCTCGAACCACGCGGCCTGGCTGACTTTGCCGAAGTGCGTCATGCCGAAGGCTGCGGCCAACAGGCTGCCGCCCAACAGGCCGAGCAGCACGCTGAGGTTGCCGATAAAGCCTGAAAAGCGTGCATGAATCAGCAGCGTGATGGCCACCGTCGCGATGCCCAGCAACAGGTTGGCGGGGGCGCCGAAGTCCGCCGCGCCCGGGTCGCCGCCCCCCAGCCAGATGGCCGCTGCGGGCATCAGCGAAATACCGATGATGGTGATCAGGCTGCCGATCACCACCGGCGGGAAGAAGCGCAGCAGCCGGCTGAACAGCGGCGCGAGGGCGATGGTGATAGCGCCGGCGGCAATCACCGCACCAAACACCTCCTGCAGGCCGAACTGCTTGCCGATCATGATCATCGGTGCCAGCGCGATGAACGAGCAGCCCTGGATCAACGGCAGGCGCGCCCCGAAGCGCCAGAAACCGAGGGTCTGGATGAGTGTGGCGATACCCGAGGTGAACAGGTTGGCGTTGATCAGCGTCACCACCTGCGCCTGGGTCAGGCCCAGTGCGCTGCCGAGGATGAGCGGCACCGCGACCGCGCCGGCATACATCACCAGTACGTGCTGCAGGCCAAAGGTGAACAGTTGGCGCAGCGGTAATACTTCGTCTACAGCGTGGACCTTGCATGGGCTCATGGCGTGAATCTCCTGAAGGTGCGGCTCTTTTCGTTGTTATCGGCGCCTGGAGTGACACGCTGCGCAGGGTTTGAACAGGGCAGCTGCAAGCGTGGCTGAGGCTGATGATCCGGCGAAACAAACGATGGAACAAATGAGTAACCATCGTTAGCATCGATGGTTCGCTGGGTTGGCAGGGGGTAAGGATGCGTTTTTCGCTGGAGCAATTGCAGGTGTTCGTTGCCGCGGTACAAGCGGGCTCGTTTTCGGCAGCGGCGCGGCGCCTGGGGCGTACGCAGTCCACCGTCAGCGCTGCAATCGCCAACCTGGAAACCGACCTGGGCGTGGCGCTTTTCGACCGTAGCAGCCGCATACCGGCACTGACCGCCGCCGGGCATAAACTGCTGCTGCGAGCCGAGGGCATCCTTGAGCGTTGCTACGCCCTGGAGGGCAGCGCCGACAACTTGGCCCAGCAGGCCGAGCCTGCGCTCACGCTCGCCATCGAGGTGCCGTATGGGTCACTGATCCCGGTGTTCAAAGCGTTCGACCAGGCCTTTCCCTTCGTCGACTTGCTGATTCGTCACCCGGTGCACGGCGATGTCAGCGAGATGGTGCATAAAGGTGAGGCAGACCTGGGCATCGCCTTTTCCCAGCCGGGCTACCCGCCTGCGTTGGCCTTCCAGCAGCTGGGCAAATTGATCATGGCGCATGTCTGCCACGCCACCCACCCGCTGGCGCAACTGCAAACCTGCACCTTCGCCGACTTGCACGCCCACCGCCGGCTGGCCTTCTTCGCCCACGCACAAAAGCTGCCCAGCAGCGAATACCTGCGTACTGCGCAGCTCTGGCAGGCCGAGAGCTACCTGGCGTTGGTGGAGATGGTGCGCGGTGGCCTGGGGTGGGCGACCCTGCCACGGCAGCTGGTGCAGCGGGAGCTGGACGCCGGGGAGTTGATCGAGCTGCAACTGCAGGCCTATCCGCACACCGACTGGCTGGTCGGCGTGGACCTGCTGTGGCATCAGCAGCACCGGCCGGGCAAGGCTGCCCTGTGGTTGCGCGATTGCCTGCAGCGTACCAAGGTGTTCGAGCTGGACCGGCGCGGCATGCCTACCACGTTGTAGGTGGCATGTGCTGAGCCTGCCAGGTGCGCTGGCCTTGCCACCCGGGGTGAATCCACGAGGTGGTAAGCGGAGCGTTCGATCGAAGTGGTTGAAGAGCGCTTTCAACTCATCTTCAAGCGTGCCGTGGTCGTTTTGGCAGCCTCGTTCGCGGGCCGCTCTAGCCTTTTGTTGGCTACCCCAAACGGCACATGGACCATCGGTAAATTCCCTGCCGCCGACATCAGATGGCTGCGCTGGTCATCAAAGAACATGTGCGGTTTGAGAATCGACAGCACTCGACTCTTCTCCATTCCCCCAAGAAAGAACGATTCATCCGGCGAAACGCCCCAGTTTTTCAAGGTAGTCACCACACGTTCATGCGACGGAGCATTGCGCGCGGTGACGATGGCGATGCGCAGAATGCGTTTGTACGTTGGGTCCTGCACCAACTTCTGATCTTCCAGCGTCCGGATCAGCGAAAGTTTGCGATACAGGTCTGCCAACGGCCCCGGCTGATGCGGAATCGTCTTGTGCGCGTGCTCGTGGGCCTGAAACTCAGTCAGATCCTGGCGCTGCTTGTACACGCTTTCGGCTTCGTCATCGGCGATCACCCCGTCGAAGTCGAAAGCCACCCGTAATTCGGTGTCGATCTCGTCATCGTAGATCTTGCTCGGCAACACCAGGCCGGCGGGGTAGTCGGCGTCGATGGCGCGCTGCACGTCCCCTTCGTGGGCGCTTAGAAACAGCGAGGCGTTGAAGGCGGGGATGTATTCGTAGGGCGAGCGGCCGGACATGAACGCGGCGCGGGTGATGTCCAGGCCGTAATGGGCGATGGAGCGGAACACCCGCAGGCCGGTTTCGGGTGAGTTGCGCGAGAGCAGCACCACTTCTACGGGCAACTGCTCGGGGAACGCTTTGTTGATGCTCAGGAAGCGGCGGATAAAGGGGAATGCCACACCTTTGGGGAAGGGCACGTCAAGGTTGGCCTCCTGGTGCAGGCGGTAGGCTTCCACGCCATCTGCCTGATAGATATCGTCCGAGACGGTCAGGTCGAACAGTGCACTGGAAGCGACGCCGACGACGAGTTTCTGTTCGATGGGGTAGGGCATGGCGGGCTTCCTGGTGATGGAGCTGGGGCGCCTTGTCAGCAGGCTAGGCCGAATCCTAGCAAACCCGGCCACCTATCGTCACAGACCCTGACCTGCAGCAAGTTTTGCGGCCAAACCACCACTATGCTGAACGCTTCGACTCAAGCTCACTCAGGTAATCAAGGAGGCATTCATGAAAGCTGCAGTTGTGGCCAAAGGGCAACGCGTGGACGTGGTGGAGAAAACCCTGCGCCCGCTTGCCCACGGTGAAGCGTTGCTGAAGATGCAGTGCTGTGGCGTGTGCCACACCGACCTGCACGTCAAGAATGGCGATTTCGGTGACAAGACGGGTGTGACCCTCGGCCACGAAGGGATTGGCGTGGTGGTGGAGGTAGGCCCGGGCGTCACGTCGCTCAAGCCGGGCGACCGCGCCAGCGTGGCGTGGTTCTTCCAAGGGTGTGGGCACTGCGAGTACTGCAACAGCGGTAACGAAACGTTGTGCCGTGAGGTGAAGAACTCGGGCTATACCGTCGACGGCGGCATGGCCGAGGCGTGCATCGTGGTGGCCGACTACGCGGTGAAGGTGCCTGACGGGCTCGACTCGGCTGCCGCCAGCAGCATCACCTGCGCCGGTGTGACCACGTACAAGGCGGTGAAATCGTCCAACATCCGCCCCGGGCAGTGGCTTGCGGTCTATGGCCTCGGCGGGCTGGGCAATCTGGCCCTGCAGTATGCGAAGAATGTCTTCAACGCCCGGGTCATAGCGATTGACGTGAACGATGAACAGCTGGCATTCGCCCGTGAGATGGGCGCCGACCTGGTGGTCAATGCGCGCAGTGAGGATGTAGCCAAAGTCATCCAGGCGAAAACCGGCGGCGCGCAGGCGGCGGTGGTGACGGCGGTGTCGAAAAGCGCGTTCAATTCTGCGGTCGATGCGCTGCGTGCCGGGGGCCGGCTGGTGGCGGTCGGGCTGCCGCCAGAGGCCATGAGCCTGGACATTCCGCGCCTGGTGCTCGATGGCATCGAAGTGGTCGGCTCATTGGTCGGTACCCGCCAGGACCTGGCTGAAGCCTTCGAGTTTGCCGCGCAAGGCAAGGTGGTACCGAAGGTGACGTTGCGGCCGATCGAAGACATCAACGCTATTTTCGAAGAGATGCTGGAAGGCAAGATCAAGGGCCGCATGGTGATCAACTTCGCGGATTGAGCAGTGCGCTGTCAGGGGCATGGGGCGGGTCTTCGGCACTGCTTGGATCGAGTGCCATAGCACTTGCGCCATGCACCCGGCTTCACCTTGGCAACGTCACCAGGTGATCGGCTGACCATCCCACGCCCAGAAGCTGCCACTGTCCGCCGGCCCGAGCCGGCCAATCTGCTCCAGGATGCACTGCGCAGCGAATGCAGGTGCAAACAATTGTTCGGCGGGCACATTCGCCTGAAACGGTTGGGAAAGCTGGGTATCGGTGGTGCCGGGGTGCAGCACCAGCACCGTAGAGGCCGGGTTGAGCCGTTTGAGTTCGATGCTGGCCGTATGCAGCAGCTGGTTCAACGCGGCCTTGCTGGCGCGGTAGCTGTACCAGCCGCCCAGGCGGTTGTCGCCGATGGAACCGACCCTGGCCGAAAGCGCGGCAAAGGTGCAGGGCTGCTTGCGCAGCAGCGGCAGCAGGTGTTTGAGCAGCAGCACCGGTGCGAACGCATTGGTAGCGAAGCTGGCCTGCAGGCCCGCCAGGTCGAGTTGGGCCAGGGCCTTTTCCGCCTTGGCCCCTTCGCGCTGCAGAATGCCCAAGGTACTTATGACCAGATCGAGGTGCGTGCAGATGCGGCTGACCTCGCTGGCCAATGCTTCAAGGGCCTGCTCATTGCGGGCGTCGCAATCGATACGCACCAGGCGCTCGCCATGTGCAGCGGCGAGCGCGGCTAGGGCTTGGCTGCCCCTGGCCTGGCGTGACACCGCCCACACCCGCGCCACGTCGTCGCGTGCCAGCAGCTGTTCGCAAAGCGCCAGGCCGATGCCCTGGCTGGCGCCGCAGATGAGTGCGTTCAGCCTCATGGTGCAGCGGGCCTACTCGGCTGCCAGGCGCTTAAGCAGCGCCTTGGCCACCGCTTCGGACGATGCCGGGTTCTGCCCAGTGATCAGATGCCCGTCCTCGACCACATGGCTTGCCCAGTCGGGGCCTTTGGAGTACTCGCCGCCGTTGTGCTTGAGCATGTCCTCGACCAGAAAGGGCACCACATCAGTCAGCCCGACCGCATCTTCCTCGCTGTTGGCGAACCCGGTCACTTTCTTGCCCTTGACCACAGGGTGGCCGTCTGGCGCGTTGACATTCTTGAACACCCCCGGTGCATGACACACGGCGGCAATCGGCTTGTTGGATGCATAGAAGGCTTCGAGCAGCGTCTTGGAGTCGGTGTCCTCGGCCAGGTCCCACAGCGGCCCATGGCCACCGGGGTAGAATACGGCGTCGAAGTCATAAGGGTCGATTTCGCTCAGCGGTACTGTGTCGGCCAGTGCCATCTGCCCCTCGGTGTCACTGCGAAAACGCCGGGTCGCGTCGGTTTGCGCATCGTCCTCGTCACTTTTGGGGTCCAGCGGTGGCTGGCCGCCTTTGGGCGAGGCAAGGGTGACGTCGGCGTTGGCGTCGATGAACACGTAGTAAGGTGCGGCAAACTCCTCCAGCCAGAAGCCGGTTTTCTTGCCGGTGTCGCCCAACTGATCGTGGGATGTCAGCACCATCAGGATTTTTTTCATCTGAGCCAGTTCTCCAAGCATGAATGGGCAGCGCGCCGTTCGCCCTGCATTACTGTGGGAGGGCGTAGCGGGGCAGACGTTCCCTGCCCGGCATCAGCCTGGTGTAGTCAGCACTGCTGAGGCTGGCCCTTGGCGCTCGGCCATACCACCGCCTGGCCTGCGATGACGCACTGTTGCTGGGGGTCATAGGTAAGGCTTGGCGAACCATGCAGTTCATACCCCAAGGCAAGTATGTCCGATATTCTGCGACAGAACGCAGCATCGTCCTTGCCGGTGATCAGCCGGTAGCGGGGGAGGTCATTGGGAGGGGATGCTTGCATGTCGAGTTCCTTTCAGGGGGGGCACCGATCATGCCGTTTCGCTGTGCGTCATTCCACAGCAACCGGCGAGCCTTGTTGATCTTCGCCAGGCGTGAACTGGTCCCGTCGAGGGCGCTCGGGCTATTACCGCACCGCTATGGGGGCTGCTGCGCAGCCCATCGCCGGCAAGCCGGCTCCACCGCCACCGCGCAGTTCATCAGGCCTGTGTTTTACCTGGCAAGCAACCGTCTTGCCCAATTTCTAAAAGCCGGCGCGATCCCTGTGTGTGCCGGCTTGCCGGCGATCACCGGCAAAGCCGGTGCCTCCCACCGCGACCGCGCAGTTCATCAGGCCTGTGCTTTACCTGGCAAGCAACCGTCTTGCCCAATTTCTATAAGCCAGCGCAAATCCCTGTGGCCGGCTTGCCGGCGATCACCGGCAAAGCCGGTGCCTGATGAGCCTCAGCCATCACGCCAGCCCGGCCCTGCGATGAACCACCCCCGCCGCGCATTTGAGCGCAAAGCCCAGCACGATGGCTGCCCCGGCACTCACGAAAATCATCTCCCGCCCCGCACTCTGTTGCTGCACGGCGACAAATGCCGGCGCCGCAGCCGCGGCCGCCACCTGCAGAGTACTCACCCATGGGGTCAGTGTGCCCTTCGGGTCATTGGTGGCAATTGCGCCCATGTAGTAGGTCAGCGCCAGCACCCAGCCAAAGTTCATCAGCAGCAATGCCACGCAAAGCTGTTGTGCATCGTGGCTGTAACGCGCCAATAGCACGATCGACAGCAACACCAGTAGCGAACCGAAGCCTATCATCGGCCCTCGCGGCACTCGCGCGCCGAGCACGCTGGGCAGGGCGCCGCCGGGCAGGCCGCCAAGGATCCCCAGGCCGAACGCCCAGCCCACGTCCATCGGCGCGATCCCTCGCTCACGCGACAGCGGGTCGACAAAGCCCCAGATGCAATAAATGGCAAGCTGCAAGCACAGCATCCCCAGCAAGGCATAGCGCCCCAGCATGGCCGAACCATCCCCGCCCTGCGCCAGTTGTCGAGGCGGCTCACGGTGCATCCGGGGCGGGATGGCAAGCGCTGCCAGAGCGATCAATACGAACCAGAAGCCGATCGACGCGATCGCCCATCGATTGCCAAACATCTCAGCCAATTGCGGCATGCAGGTGGCGTACAGGGCGAACACGGCAGTCTGAATCAGCAGCGACAGACCATACGAGCGGTCCTGCCCAGGCAAGCGCCCTAGCCCGCTGATAGCACCGGCATACAGCAGGCCCGTGGCCACGCCACAGGCCAGGCGGCAGACGATCAGCGCCGACAGTGCATCCACTGCACCACTGAGCAGGTTCAATGCCATGGCCAGCAGCGCGCAGGCCAAGTAGAAGCGCCGGCCGCCAAAGCGCCGCCCCAGGCTGGGCAGCAGCAGGCTACCGAGTAAAGTGCCGATCATTTCTACAGACAGCACCCAGCCTTGCTGGCTGAGGTCCAGCTGCAGGCGTTCGCCCACCAGGCCAATGAAGATCGGTTGCACGCCTATGATGATCAGCGCCGTGGCGGCGATGTAGATCAGGGCGGCACGCAGAAGCAGGGTATTTTTATTGTTGTGCATCGAGGGTTTCCCGGGTGGAGCAGGTCGCGCGGCCCGCAGGCCGCAGCGCTCGGATCAGGCGTGCTGGAGGGTGCCTGCGTCGTGGGTGATACGGCCGTTCATCAAGGTCAGGGCGACATCGGTTTTGCCGATCTGGTAGCGGTCCAGCTCGAACAGGTCCTGTTCCATGATGATGATGTCTGCCCGTTTGCCCACCGTAATCGAGCCAATCTCTTTTTCCAGGCCCAGCTGGTAGGCACCGTTGAGGGTGTAGGCGGCGATCAGCTGGGGAATGCTCAGGCGCTCGTTGGCATCGGGCATCACTGGCGCACCGGGCTCGCCACTGAGCTGACGGGTGTGGCCCGACTCGATGTGCTCCACCGGTTTGTGCTGGCAGCGGCACTGGCATACCAAACCGTCCATGCCGATGGACACCGTCACACCCTGGTCGATGAAGGTACGGAACTTGTACATCGAGGCCCAACGCTCGAACCCGTACGACTGTTGTATCGCCTCGGCATAGGCATCGACCACACCCCATTGCAGCTGGGTGTTGGCTATGACGCCAATGCGGCGGAAGCGCGGGATGTCGTCGGGGTGGGTGAGGAAGGCGTGGGTGATCACATGGCGTCGGTCGCGTGGTGGGTTGCTGGCGAAGGTGCGTTCGAACACGTCCAGGGCCATGCGCACCGCTGCGTCCCCCACCGCGTGCACCATCACGTCGATACCGTTGGCGTCAGCGTTGCGTACATGCTCTTCGAACACCGCCTCCGGCATGGTGGTCGAGCCACAGCTGTGGGGTTTGTCGCAGTAGGGTTCGAGCAAAAATGCGGTGTGGTTCAGCTCGGTGCCGTCGAGCATCAGCTTGAGGGTCTGCGCCTTGACCAGCGGCGAGTCGTAGCGCTGGCACAGAGCCTGTAGCTGGGCCACCGGGTCGGGCTCGGTGCCCATGTTGATGTAGCTGCCCACCACACGCAGTTTCAGGCGTGCCTCGCGTTCCAGTTGCTGCAGGGTCTCGTACAGCAGCGCCTGGTCGCCGCTGGGGTCGAGAAAGCCTGCGTCGAACACCGTAGTGATGCCGGCAGCCACCAGCTTCTCCTGCCAGAACGGGATCGAACGCAGGTACAGGTCGATCCCTGTCGGCAGATAGCCGGCCTCGCTAAGGCGTTGCATCAGCAGCGAGTAAGCCGCGCAGTCGATGATGATGCCAGTGGGTTCGCCGGTGACCGGGTCTTTCTCGAACCAGCTGGCACCTTCCTCCACCGCCGGGGTGTCGCGATCGATGCCCGCCGCTTGCAAGGCAAAGCTGTTGACCCACATGGTGTGGTAGTCGGTGGACAACAGGCACACCGGCTTGTCCGGGCAGATGGCGTCCAGCACTTCACGGCGCAGCATCGCGGGCGGCATCAGCGGCTGTATCCAGCCCATGCCGGTGATGGCCTTTTCTGCGGGGTTGGCCTGGACATACTGCTCAAGCAGGGCCAGCACCTGGTGCGGGTCTTCGTGGTTGATCAGGGCCTGGAAGGCGAATGCAGTGCTGGAAAAGTGCCAGTGCGATTCGACGAAGCCCGGCAGTACCAGTTTGCCGTCGGCATCCAGCAGTCGGGTGGATGGGCCGGCATGGGCCATGACGCTGGCCTTGTCGCCCACGCGCAGGATGCGTTCACCCTGGATGGCTACGGCATCGGCCCAGGGCTGGTGCGGGTCGACGGTGTAGATACGGGCGTTATGGATGATGAGGTCTGCAGCGGCGGTCATGGCGACTCCCTGGGTCAAAATGCCGCGCTAGTTTTGCGTCGATAAAAAGATTTAGTCAATAAAATATTTTCTCGGTTCAGCAATGTTGTATGCTGGCCCTCCCGACCAATCGGGTTCGATGAAGGTAGTGACGTGAGCGGATTACGCGAACAGCAGAAGGCCATGCGCCGGGAGACGATCAGCCGTACGGCGCTGGGCCTGTTCGAGGTGCAGGGCTATCAGAGCACCACCATGGAGCAGATCGCGCGCTTGGCGGCGGTGTCTGTGCCCACGGTATTCGCCTATTTCGGCAGCAAACAGGAGATCCTGCTGGAAAAACTGCGCGAGGCGGACCACCGCGCCGTTACCCAGGCGCGTCGCCGTCTGCCTGAGTTCGACGATGCGCTGGATGCCTTGTGCTGTTACGAGGAGCACCTTACCGACTACGCTTTCGCGGTGCTGCCCGCGCCGCTGTGGCGCGAGATCCTGCCGCCCTTGCTGCCGCTGCTGGGCGGTGGCCAGCAAGCCTTGCCCGCCGCGTACAAGCGGGTCAACGACGCCTTGGTCGAGGAGCTCAAGCACCTGCTGCAGGACTTATGCGACAGTGGCAAGCTGCGGGCCGACCTGGATGTTGGCTATGCGGCGTTTCTGATCAACGACTATGGGCACTTGCAACTGCTGCGCCTGTGCAGCAGTGAGACGCCGGACATGCCTGCGCACCGCACGCAAGTGCGCGCTTTCATGGCCATGCTGCTTGCCGGCATGCGGGGTTGAGGCCCCTATGACTCGCAGCTGTCCAATTGCACTTCCATTCGCTGAAAAGCACATTCACCGGCGTCCTTACGGTCCTGTACGCACAAACCCCTTGGATCTGCACCGCAACGTAAAATAGAATCACTTCTATTTACGCCACTGCAGGGCCTTCCCCATGACTGACGCCGCGACGCCCCCGGAGCACAGCTTGCCTGCCCTGTACCGCGAGCACCGTGGCTGGCTGGAAGCCTGGCTGCGCCGGCGCCTGAGCAACGCCTGGGATGCGGCCGACCTGAGCCAGGACACTTTTCTGAAAGTGCTGGCCAGTGCCCAGCCGCTGGCCGAAATCCGCGAACCGCGCGCCTACCTGTTGACCGTCGGCAGGCGCCTGTTGAGCAATTTCCACAAGCGCCGCAGCCTGGAGCAAGCCTACCTGGACGCGCTGGCACGATTGCCCGAGCAGTGCCTGCCATCGCCGGAACAACGCTGGATCTTGCTCGAAACCCTGCAAGCGCTGGATGAGCTGCTCGACGGCCTCAACGCGCCGGTGCGCAAGGCCTTTCTCTGGAGCCAGCTGGAAGGCCTGGGCTACAGCGACATTGCGCAACGCCTTGGGGTATCCGAGCGCACGGTCAAACGCTACATGGCGCAGGCCTATGAGCACTGCCTGCTGGTGGACCTGTAATGGCCGAACCTTCCGCCCAAGCCCGCGAAGTCGTACGCACGGCGGCGCGCTGGCTGGCACTGTTGGAGTCAGGCAAGGCCAGTGAAGGTGAGCTGCAGCGCCTGGCGCAGTGGCGCGCCAGCAACACCCTGCATGAGCAGGCCTGGCAGAAGGCGCAGCTGCTGCGCCAACGCTTCGCCCAACTGCCCGGAGAGCTGGCGCTGGCCACGCTCGACCGCCCGGACGCAGAGCGTCGTGCCCTGCTCAAGCAAGCGTTGGGGGTGGCCGCGCTGGTTCCCGCCGCCTGGCTGCTTGGTCGGCAGGTACCCCTGGATGCGTGGACCGCCGATGTGCATACCGCTGTGGGGGCGCGCAGTCGACGGGTGCTGGGCGATGGCACGGTCTTGCAGCTGAACACCGACAGTGCCGTCAACATTGACCTGGCAGCGCGACGGCTGACGCTGGTCCGCGGTGAGGTGGCTATCAAAACCCCCCAAGGCGTGAGCATGGCCGTGCAGGTACCGTTTGGCCAGGTAGCGGTCAACGCAGGCGAGGCCTGTGTTCGTCTGTTCGATCAGTCGTGTCGGGTTTCTGTACTCAACGGCACCGCCACGCTGCAACCACTGCGCGGCACGGCCGTGGCGTTGCAGGCGGGGCAGCAGGCCAGCCTGCAGGCCGCCAGCGTCGGCGCGGTAAGCGAACTGGATGATTGGCTGCTGGGCTGGCGCGACGGGGTGCTGAAGCTGGACGATCGGCCATTGGGCGACTTGTTGCGTGAATTGCGCAGGTACCGCCCCGGTGTTTTGCGCTGGGCAGCGGCGCTGGACACGCTGCGTGTCACCGGCACCTTCCGCCTCGACGACACGGACCGCGCGCTGTCACTGCTGGCGGCCAGCCTGCCGCTGGAGGTGCATGCGCGCACCCGTTATTGGGTCACGCTGACGGCGCGAGAAAAACGCGCGTAAGGCTGTCCCCTTTTTTCCACTCGCCGGTCATTAGCAGTAGAAAAAATAACGGGAGCTTCATTCAATGCCTGCAGTACAGCCTTGCCGCCCACGTCCCTGGATGCACCTGGGTTTCACCCTGAGCCTGTTGTTGAGTTCACCCACCTTTGCCGATGATGTTGCCAGGCGTGCCTATCAGGTGCCTGCCGGCAGCCTGGGCGCGGCGCTGACGCGGTTCGCCGAGCAGGCTGGGGTCAGCCTTTCGCTCGACCCGGCACTGCTCCAGGGCCGGCAAAGTGCCGGGTTGTCCGGCCGCTACAGCGTAGCCGAAGGTTTCATGCAGCTGCTCCAGGGCAGCGGCCTGCAATGGCAGCAAGTGGGCGAGGGGGCCTTCACCCTGGTGCCTGCAGCGCAAAGCGCCAAGGCAATGGAGATCGCCCCGACCAACATCGTTGGCGGCCCTGCAGCGGGTAGCCAAGCCCAGCCTTACGCCGGCGGCCAGGTCGCCCGGCAGGGCGCGCAAGGCATGCTCGGCGCGCGCGATTTCATGGACACGCCGTTCAGCATGACCACCTACACCAGCGACCTGGTCAAGAACCAACAGGCCCGGACGTTGGGCGACCTGGTCGCCAGCGACCCATCGGTGCGGGCAACCAACCCGGCGGGTGGGCGTTTCGAGCAATTCACCATCCGCGGTTTCAGCCTGTTCAACAGCGATGTCGCCTATAACGGCCTGTACGGCATCCTGCCGACCTACTCGATCGACATGGAGATGGCCGACCGGGTCGACATCATCAAAGGGCCCAGCCAGCTGATCAATGGCATATCGCCCCGGGGCAGCGTGGGCGGCGGTATCAATGTGGTGCCCAAGCGCGCGGGGGATACACCGCTCACCGAGTTCACCGGCAGCTACGCCTCCGATAGCCAGGTGGGTGGTGCGGTGGATATCGGGCGCGCTTTGGCGAGGGCGACTCGTTCGGCCTGCGCTTCAACGGGGTGAAGCAGTCCGGCGACACCGAATGGGACCACCAGCGTGTGGAACGCGAGATGGCCGTGCTGGGCCTGGACTTTCGGGGTGAGCGCTTGCGCCTCTCGGCTGACCTCGGCCATACCGAGCGTGACACCGACGCCCCCCAGGAACGGGTACTGATCGGTGCCAATGCCAAGGTGCCGAACGCCGACCAGGTGCGCCACAACTACGCCCAGGCCTGGAGTCAGGCGCGCACCAACGATACCTTTGGTGCGCTCAATGCCGAGTACGATATCAGCGATGCGTTGTTGGCCTACGGCGCGGTCGGTGCCCGCAAGAGCAACCATGACTTTCTGCGGCACAACGTTTCGATCATCAACGATGCGGGTGATTTCAACGTTCAGCCACGGGATTTCTCCCGTGATGAAACCGTGCGCACCGCCATGGCCGGCCTGCGCAACTGGTTCCATACCGGGCCGGTCAGCCATGAGCTGAACCTGGCTGCCACCTACTTCTATATGGACTTCGAAAACGGTGGTGCGCGCTATGCCTCGGCGCCCAGCAACCTCTACGACCCGGTCGCGACACCCAGCCCAACCACGCCGACGCGGATCGATGCCATGGTCTACACCGAAAACCGCTTCACCGGCTTGGCGCTGGCCGATACGCTCGGCTTTTTCGACGACCGCCTGCTGCTGACGCTGGGGGCCCGCTGGCAGCGCGTTCAGGTCGATGACTGGAGCGATGGCGTCAAGGGCGACACCGCCTACGACGAGGAAAAGGTCTCGCCCTCGGGCGGTGTGCTGCTCAAGGTCACCGACCAGCTCTCGCTCTACGCCAACTACATGGAGGGATTGAGCCAAGGCAAGATCGCACCGTCGACTGCGGTCAACGAGGACCAGATCTTCCCGCCGTTCACCAGCCGCCAAGTGGAGCTCGGCGCCAAGTACGACCTGGGCCATGTCGCCTTTACCGCCAGCGCCTTCCGCATTCGCCAGCCCGCCTACGAGACCAATGCCGGTTCACGCGTGTTCGGCCCCAATGGCAAGCGCGACAACCGTGGCATCGAGCTCAGCGTATTCGGCGAGCCGCTGACGGGCGTTCGCCTGCTGGGCGGAGTGATGTATATCGACAGCGAGCTGACTGACACTATTGGCGGCGCCTACGACGGCAACCGCGCACCGGCAACCCCGGCGTACAACGTCAACCTCGGCGCCGAATGGGATGTGCCCGGGCTGGCCGGGCTGACCTTCACCGCACGGGGCATCCACTCGAGCTCCCAGTACCTGGACCAGAACAACAGCAAGCAGATCGATGGCTGGGAGCGCCTGGACCTTGGCGCGCGGTATGCCTTCAGGGTCGACGCAACCCAGGTCACCTTGCGCGCCAATGTGGAGAACGTGCTGAACGAGCGCTACTGGGCCTCTGCCGGGGCGTCAGATGACAGCGAGCCAGGGCTGACGCTGTCTACGCCGCGTACCTGGCTGCTGTCGGCAACGGTTGGGTTCTAGGGCCGGCGCTGCAGCCAACCCCACCCACCCGCACGCGACGGCCCCGCTACGCCATTCCGTTGCGGCCATGGGCCAGGAAGCCTGGATGCTCGCTCAGGCGCTGATAGTAATCACGCACCGCTGGCAGGTGCGGGTGCTCCAAGGGTGTTTCGAACCAGCGATTGACCGAAAGCCCGATGGGGATATCGGCCAGCGTAAAGCGGTCACCGGCTACATAAGCACCGGTCGTGGCCAACTGCTGCTCGAGGATTCGCATATGGCGCGACCAGTCTGCGCAGCCGGCGGCCAGCGCCTGGGCGTCCTGGTGCGCCGGTGAGTGGCGCACCAGCGACATGAAGGCATAGCTCCACGAGCGGTTCAGGTCCGAGGCCTGCCAGTCGATCCATTGATCGACCCTGGCCCTGGCCGTGGCTTCGGTGGGGTACACCGGCGCATCGCCATAGCGCGTGGCCAGGTAGCGGATGATGGTGTTGGATTCCCACAGCGTGAAGTCGCCGTCCTGAATCACCGGGACCATGGCGTTGGGGTTCAGGGCCAGGAACGCGGGCGTGTCCGTGGGCTGAAAGCCTGCGCCCCAGTCTTCGCGCTCGAAGGGAACATCGAACTCGATGCAGGCCCAGAGGACCTTGCGCACGTTGATGGAAGAATCCCTGCCCAATATCCGTAGCATGCTGTGCGTCCTTTTCCGGTAAGAGCCGACAATGTACCGCGTTGGTCACAACTGCGCCTGGACTTTGGCCGCCACATCGGCGGGCAACCAGGCCTTCCATACGTCTGGGTAGGTGCGCATGAACGCCTTTGCCGCCTCTTCCGGCGCCAGGCGTTTTTCGCTCATTTCAGCAAGTGCCTTGTTCAGGCGATCGATCGGCAGCTCGACCTTTTCGAACACGGCAACCAGCTCCGGGTAGCTCTCCCTGAACGCTTTGGACACACCGATCGACAGCTTCGCCGGCAGCGACTCGCTGCCCCGTGGGTTCGGGTTGTTCGGGTCGGTGAGGGTTGCCCAGGCTTGGGCATCGAAGGGCGGCTCCTGCAGGCGCACCAGGTCGTGACGGCCGATCAGCGGTGTTGGGCTCCAGTAGTAGAACAGTACCGGCTTATTGCGGCGGATGGCCGAGTCGACTTCCGCATCCAGTGCGGCCCCCGTGCCACTGCGAAAGTTGTTGTACAGACTGTCGAGGCCATAGGCCTTGAGCTTCTGGCTATTGACGATCTCGGACGTCCAGCCGCTGGGGCTGTTGAGGAAGCGGCCCTTGCCTGGCGCTTCGGGGTCGCTGAACACCTGCGGGTAGCGCTTGAGGTCGTCGACCGTGCGCAGGTCTGGCGCCAGCGCCTCCAGGCCACGATCCGGGTCGCCTTTGATCACGTAGGCCGGTACCCACCAGCCTTCTACAGCGTTTTTCACCGTGTCGCCCAAGGCGAACACCTGGCCGGCCTGCTCGGCCTTGACCCACGCCGGGCTGCGGCCGGCCCATTCCTCGGCGATGACCTGCAGGTCATTGCGCGCCAATGAGATTTCCATGCCGACGGTGCTGCCGGGGAGGGTCTCGGTGGGGTAGCCATACCCGTCCTCGACGATCCGGCGCAGGATCGCGGTGGTCAGGGCGCCGCTTTCCCAGTTGATGGCGCCAAAGCGGATAGGGGTGCGTTGTTCAGCTGATGCCGCGCTGTCGGTGCTGGCCAGCCCCGCGGTAAGCAGCAGGGCGGCCAGCAGCGTTGGGATTTTCCTCATCAGTACCTCGTCGGTTGTCACTGCGTGTGCCGGGCAAGTGTAGTCCACCGTTTCGCACGCTTTGGCAGCACCACCGGAACTGCTTCTGTCTGTGCTCGAACGGTACCACTTGCAAGGCTTCGCCCCCGCCCGCGATCGCCGGGCCAGTCGAGACGAAAGGAAGACGAGATGCGTTTGAATCTGGATTTCGTGTACTACCGCAACTTCACCTTCGATGGGCATTTCCATGTGCGTTGCAGCGGCGACGACCTGCACAAGGTCAAGTCGATTCACTACCTGCTGGAGCGCATTGCAGGCGAAGGTGTGGTCCACCTGGATGGCGCTACGGTGGCTTCACAGGTCAGTAGCGGGCAGGTCGCCCACCATGGTTGCCCGGCCGTGCTGAGCTGCGAGGCGCTGGCGGGCAGCTACAGGATCAGGCCGCAGGTGACGCTGATGGACAGCGAAATCCTCGCGCTGAACCTGCCCGCCGAAGCGGACGCCACCTGGCGCCCAGCACCGCTGGCCATCGACATCAGCCCGGGTGAACTGACCCGGGGCATTCTGGACAGCGTGCCGTTATCGTCCACCTCCACGCGGCGCAAGCGATCGGTGCGGGCCGCGAGCGCATTCCCGTATCGCCCCGAAGGCCAGCGTTACCCCGCGCTGGTGCTGGTGTTCGCCGAAGGAGGCTACGCCCGGCTCATGGCTGACCTGCAGCCCGATGCCAGGTCGGTACTGGCAAGGTACTGGCCGGGGCTGCAGCAAGTGATCCAGGTGCATCCGTTTCTTGACCATCAAGAACGGGAGGACGCGCGGTTCAAAGTGCTCGCCAATCACTACTGGATCGAGCAGCCCCACAGCATGCTCAACGACACGTTCGTCGCGTTGATCCAGACCCTGGAGGCCCTTGATTACGTCGACGCCACGGCATTCGTGCCGCCTCAGCTCGAACACGGCAACTTACTGTTGCTCGGTGGGGCCGCTGTGATTGCCACACTGATCACTGGCGGGGCGTATGTCGCAGGCACCGATGCCTACGAAGAAGCCCAGCCCACCCCGGACTTCGAAGCCCTGCAGCGTTACCTGGATGCACCCGATGCCAGGTACCGCGGCCTGAACATTCGCAAAGTCTGGGCGGCTGGCGTGAAGGGCAGAGGTGCACGGGTGCACTTTTCCGATGGTGGCCTGCATGCCAACCATGAAGACTTGCGGGGCAACCCGAAGTTGAACGTGATCCCGCCATCGATCAACAGGGATGCAGACCATGGCACCGCATCGGTCGGTGTGCTGTCGGCGCGTGACAACGGCCTCGGCATGACCGGTATTTGCCATGCGGCAGAGCTGTACCTGTATGACAACCTGGCCATCGATGCGCGCGGTTACTCACAAACGCTGAAAAACCTGCTGGCTTACACCAGAGCTGGCGACATCGTCGCTATCAACCGGCAGACGGCCAACCCCAATGCGCTGGGTACGTTCTTGCCTGCGTTGCATGAAAAGACCTGGTGGGATGTCACCCAGGCGCTGACCGAGCGCGGTGCGGTAGTGCTCAATGCGGCGTGCAACGGCACCTACAAGAGTGATGATAAGGCCGGTACCACACAGGGCTATGGTGTCGACCTTGGTGAGTGGCGCTATTTCAACGACCATGGTGACGCCGACGCGATACTGGTGGGGGCTTGCCATTCCTGGGATGGCAAGGCGCACCAGTACTCCAACTACAACTACCGCTACAGCATGCTCAATGCCTGGGGCGACAGTGTCGCGACGCTGGGTTACGGCGCACTGCAGGACAAGAACGAACACGACCGCGACTACACCAGCAACTATGGCGGCACCTCGAGCGCCACACCCCTGGTCACCGGCGCCCTGGCCTTGATCCAGTCATACGCCATCGAACAGCACCACCTTTACCTGAACGCCCGGCAGATGCACCTGCTGGTGATGCAGTCGGGCTACAAGGATGCCACGTCAGCCGATACCGTCAGGTTGCCCATGGGCGCCCGACCCAATGTACTGGGCGCCTTGATGCTGCTCGACCGGATCTTGCAGGCCGGCAGTTTTTACCTGCCGGACGATGGTTTTTGCGGCGATGAATGTGCGTCTTAGGGCTCAGACGCGGAACTGATCCATCAACGCCTGCTGTTGGTTGGCCAGGCTGTTGAGCGACTGGCTGACCCGCGCCGACTCGTTGGCCTGCCCCGACAGCGATTCGGTGACATCACGTATGGTCGCGACATTGCTGTTGATCTCTTCGGCCACCGCGCTTTGTTCTTCGGCGGCCGAGGCGATCTGCAGGTTCATGTCGGTGATCACGGTCACGGCCTGGCCGATACGTTGCAGCGCGGTAACCGCCTGGCCGACCTGCTCGACGCCGCCCTGGGCCTGGCGGTGGCTGTTGTCCATGGCGCCGACCACCTCGCGGGTGCCGGTTTGCAGTGCCTCGATGACCTGGCGGGTTTCTTCCACCGATTCCTGGGTGCGCTGCGCCAGGTTACGCACTTCATCGGCCACCACCGCGAAACCACGCCCGGCCTCGCCGGCACGGGCGGCTTCGATGGCGGCGTTGAGCGCTAGCAGGTTGGTTTGTTCGGCGATCGAACGGATCACCTCCAGCACCGAGCCGATTTTCTCACTGTTCTGCGCCAGGCCTTCGACTTCGCTCATGGCCTGGCTCATGTTGGCGGCCAGTGTGTCGATGCTGTGGGTGGTGCGGTCGATCACCGCCAGGCCTTCGCGGGTGGCCTGGTCGGCATCACGCGCCGCCTGGGCAGCCTGGGCGGCGCTGCGAGCGACGTCCTGGGCCGTGGCGCTCATTTCGTGCGAGGCGGTGGCCACCTGGTCGACCTGGCGGTATTGCTGCTCCATGCCGGCGCTGGTTTGCGTGGCAATTGCCGAGGACTGATCGGCGGTGCCGCGGGCTGCCTGCACCGAGCGTTTGACCTCGGCGATGGTCGGCTGCAGTTTGTCCAGGAAGCGGTTGAACCAACCGGCCAGTTCGCCGAGCTCGTCGTGCTTGTCGTAGGTCAGGCGGCGGGTGAGGTCGCCTTCACCACTGGCGATGTCCTTGAGCATGGCCGCCACCCCGAGGATCGGCCGGGTCACGCCACGGGCCATCAGCCACACCAGCAGCAGGCCGGCAATCGCAGCGCCCAGGCCGAGGCCCAGTTCCAGCAGGGTGCCGCTGGTGTTCAGGGCGTCGAGCTCTTGTTTCAGCGCTTCGGCCGGGCCGGTCAGGGCGTTTTCCGGCACATCCAGCAGCACACCCCATGGCTGGGCGCCAGGGATCGGCTGGAACGCCGCGAGTACCTTGAGGCGTTGCTGGTCGTGATGGACGCTCAATTTACCCTCGGCCAGCTTACGTACCAGTTCGGCGCCTTTGCCGGTGTCGACCTGGTCGAAACGCTGCGCCAGCTTGCTGGCGTCGGCGCTGTAGCCGGCCAGCAGGCCCACGGGGCTGATGATGCCGACCGTGGTGCGGCCTTCGTACAGGCTGCGGCTGGCTTCCTGGCTCAGGGCCTGCAGGCTGTTGAGGTTGATGTCGATGGACAGGGTGGCGATCACCTTGCCGTTGACCGCCAGCGGGAAGACGATGCTGGTCATCAGCACGCGCTGGCCGTCGATGTCGTAGAAATAGGGTTCCACCACGCACACCTGGCCGCTGCTGCGCGGGCACACCCACCAGGTGTTGGCGGGCTGGCCGCTGGGGCCGATCTCGGTGTTGCTCATGTCGTGTTCGGGCAGGGCCATGGCGGTCAGCTGGCCGGCCCGCGGTTGCGACCAGTACAGGGCGAAACGCCCGGTCTCGTTGCTGCCAAGCTCGGGCTGGCCGGTGAACAGGCTGTCCTTGCCGTCCAGCGCATTGGGTTCGAATACCAGCGACAGGCCCAGCAGCTCGGGGTTGGCCTGCAAGGCTGCACGAACCTGGCGGGTCATGTCTTCACGCAGGTCATAGGCATCGAGGAAACGCTTTTCCGCCTGCTCACGCAGGAACAGCACCTGGCGGGCGAACCCGGCACCGTACTGGTAGGCATCCATGAACTGGCGACGAATGTTCAGGGCCTGAACTTCGCCTTGCGACTCGATGCGCGCCTGCGCCGCTTCACTGAGCATCTTCTCGCTGCTGGCTTTGACCAGGTCCGAGCTGTGGTCCATGCGGTAGAGCGAAAGGCCGACGAGCAGTGTGACGATGCTGGCCAGGCACAGGCCGGCAAGCAGGGTGATCTTCCACTGGATGGAAAGTTGTCGCAAAGGCATGGGGCGTCCCTTTTTTGAGGGTAAGGGTTTGGCTTTGGATCTCGGTCGGGGCTCAGCCCCAGCGTTATATCGGCGCACTGTGGTTTTTCTTTATTCAAACATTCAATTTAAATTTGCCGGCCCGCGTAATACGCCGCCCTCTGGCGCTTTTGACATCTGTGCCCCAGTGCTGCAGAGTGCGCGCTTTTTGTCTGCAGCTACGAGGAAAGCCAAACCATGAATGCAGTGATTGCCGCGGTAGGCATCATGCTGATACTCAGCCTGTCACGGGTGCACGTGGTCATCGCCTTGATCATCGGCGCCTTGGCCGGCGGCCTGGTCGGCGGCCTGGGCATGGAGGGAACGCTCAAGGCCTTCAACGGCGGCCTGGGCGGGGGCGCTACGGTGGCGTTGTCCTATGCCTTGCTCGGCGCCTTTGCCGTGGCCATCGCCAAGTCCGGCCTCGCCCACGCCCTGGCCGACCGTGCGCTGGCGATGATCGACCGCCAGGGGCAGGCCACCGGCGGCAAGGTCAAGTGGCTGCTGATCGGCCTGATGCTGGTGGTGGCGGTGTCGTCGCAGAATATCCTGCCGATTCACATCGCCTTCATCCCGCTGCTGGTGCCGCCGCTGCTGTATGTACTGACCCGCCTGCGCATCGACCGCCGGCTGATCGCCTGCGTGATCACCTTTGGCTTGATCACGCCCTACATGTTCCTGCCGGTGGGGTTTGGCAATATCTTCCTCAACGAAATCCTGCTGGCCAACGTTGCCCGCGCCGGCGTCGATGTGAGCGGTGTCAACGTCACCCATGCCATGGCCATTCCGGCAGCGGGCATGCTGGCCGGCTTGCTGCTGGCGGTGTGCTTCAGCTACCGCAAAAAGCGTGATTATGACCTGGCGCGCATCGAGCAGGTCGAGCAGGTCAGCGTGCAGTACAACCCGCTGACCCTGCTGGTGGCCGGGCTGGCGATCGCCGCGGCGTTCATCGTTCAGCTGTGGCTGGACTCGATGATCATCGGTGCCATGGTCGGCTTCCTGATCTTCTCACTGTCGGGCATCGTGCGCTGGAAAGACACCGACAGCCTGTTCACCGAAGGCATGAAGATGATGGCCATGATCGGGTTCATCATGATCGCCGCTTCGGGTTTCGCCGAGGTGCTCAAAGCCACTGGCGAGGTCCAAGGCCTGGTGGAAACCTCAGCGCAATGGATCGACCACAGCAAGGGCGTTGGTGCCTTGCTGATGCTGCTGGTGGGGTTGTTGGTGACCATGGGCATCGGTTCGTCGTTCTCGACGGTGCCGATTCTAGCGGCGATCTTCGTGCCGCTGTGCGTGCAGCTGGGCTTCGACCCCTTGGCCACCGTGTGCATCGTCGGCACCGCCGGTGCGCTGGGCGATGCAGGCTCGCCGGCATCGGACTCGACCCTGGGGCCAACCTCGGGGCTCAACGTCGATGGCCAGCATCACCACATCTGGGACACCGTGGTGCCGACCTTCCTGCACTATAACCTGCCACTGCTGGCGTTTGGCTGGTTGGCGGCGATGACGCTCTAGGGCATCAGCCCTTGTCGGGCGGTGGGGAAATGCTGTTGAGGACGGTGCTGCCGTCCTTGCTGCGGGTCAGGTACACCGGCAGCACCTTGGGCAGGTTGTCCACCAGGCGCCCGACTTCACGGGTGTTGTAGATGCCGCTGATGCGGATGCGGCCGGTGCTGGCATCAGCCAGCAGCAGGGGCGCATCGAGGTAGCGGTTGATCACCGGCAGTGCCTGTTCGAGGCTGAGGTTGTCGAGCACCAGCTGGCCGCGGCGCCAGGCCAGGCTGTTGCCGTGGTCTTCGCTCTGGGCCAGTTGCGGCTCGAAGTCGCCGGTACGATAGCTGGCCTGCATGCCGGGGCCCAGGCGGTAGCCGCCGGTGCTGCCGTCGCTGCTGACCAGCACCGACCCCTGCACCAGGGTGACCTTGACCTGGTCCTGATACTTCCACACGTTGAATTGGGTGCCGGTGACCCGGGTCTGGCCTTGGCCGGCACGGACGATGAACGGGTGGCTGCTGTCATGCTGCACCTTGAAGAACGCTTCGCCTCGCGTGAGCGTGACCTGGCGCTGGTCCCTGAAGTTGAAGTAGGTCAGTTCGGTATTGAGGTTGAGCTCCACCGTGCTGCCGTCGCTCAGCTGGACCGTCCGTGCCTGGTTGCGTGCTTCGATGTGCTGGTAGTGGTTGGGTAGCCAGCCTTGCATCCAACCGATCCAGCCCGCCAGGGGCAAAACCAGCAGGGCGACGGCTGCCGCCGAGGCCATTGGCCGCCAATGATGGCGCCGCCTCGCCACCTGACGCGGCGGCGGGTTGAAGTCGACGACCGTGGCGTTGCGCGGCAAAAGGTCGGCGGTGAACCAGATCTCCAGCATCGCCTGGTATTCGTCGTGGTGGCGCGGGTCCGCTGCCAACCAGCGGGCGAAGGCCTCGCGCTCGGCCGGGGTGCAATCGTCGGCGTGCAGGCGCATGCACCACTGCGCGGCGGCGTCGGTGATGGCATCGTCAGGGCTGGGATTGAGGCGGTCTTGGTTCATTGCGGCTCCGGGTTTTGCGCATTCTACTCCTGCCAGGGGGCTCCCGAGAACCGAGGTAATGGCGAATGACTATCAGTTGTGTGTGTTTTTCATCGGGTTCACCCGTGTTTTTCAGCGTTTGAGAACCTTTCCCGGTCACCTGCGGGTTACCCAGGCTATTTCAATAGCCCCCTAATGAAAGCTTTGACATTTGCTGCTTAGGCAGTAATATTTTTACACAATTGTCCGAGTTGCTGCCGATGTCCCATTTCACCCCGCAAAACTTCCAGTCCTGCGCCATCGGCATGCTGCTGGGCCGTGCGGCCATCCTGAAGGACCGCATTCTCGACTGGCACCTCGAATCAGAAGGCGTCACCGCCGCGCAGTTCAAGGTGTTGATCATCGTCACCCAGTACCAGGTGGATACGCCGGCCGAGCTCTGCCGCTATCTGGGCCTGGACAGCGGCTCGATGACCCGCATGCTCGACCGCCTCGTACACAAGGGCCTGATCTTGCGTAACCGCTGCGCCGACGACCGTCGCCAGGTACGCCTGGCCCTGACCGCCGACGGCCAACGCCTGGCCGACCGCTTGCCAGAGATCGGCGCGGCGGCGATGAACGAACTGGTCGGCGTGCTGCAGCCTGACGAACTCAAGACCCTTGAAGGCCTGCTGGCCAAGGTCCTGCTCGGTGCCGGCGACCCTCTGACGATCCGCCGCTTCGGCGATCGTTGATCCCTGTTTCATATTCCAAGGTATTGTCATGGCCAATAACGCAGACAACTCAATTCCCTCCGCCGCACCCGAACCGTCGCGCAAGCGCAAAGTCTGGCTGCTTGGCCTGTTGCTGGTGGTGCTGCTCGCCGGCGCTGGCGCCTGGGCCTGGTACAGCCTGATCGGGCGCTGGCACGAAAGTACCGACGACGCCTACGTCAACGGCAACGTCGTGGAGATCACCCCGCTGGTCACCGGCACCGTTACCAGCATTGGCGCCGATGACGGCGACCTGGTGCACGCCGGCCAGGTGCTGCTGCAGTTCGATCCAGCCGACAGCGAGGTGGCCCTGCAGTCTGCCGAAGCCAAGCTGGCCCGCACGGTGCGAGAGGTCCGTGGCCTGTACAGCAACGTCGATTCCCTCAAGGCCCAGCTGCAGACCCGCCAGGCCGAACTGCAGAAGGCCCAGCAGAACTACAACCGACGCAAGGTGCTGGCCGACAGCGGCGCGATTGCCGCAGAAGAAATCTCCCACGCCCGGGACGACCTGACCGTGGCCCAGGCCGCCGTCAACAGCGCCCGTCAGCAGCTCAATACCAGTAAGGCGCTGGTGGACGACACAGTGGTGTCTTCGCACCCCGAGGTCATGGCCGCCGCCGCCGATCTGCGCCAGGCATACCTGGACCACGCACGCACCACGCTGGTGGCGCCAGTCACCGGTTACGTTGCCAAACGTACCGTGCAGCTCGGCCAGCGTTTGCAGCCGGGCACCGCGACCATGGCAGTCATCCCCCTGGACGAGGTGTGGATCGACGCCAACTTCAAGGAAACCCAGCTGCGCGACATGCGTATCGGCCAACCCGTGGAAATCAGCGCTGATCTGTACGGCAGCGACGTCAAGTACAGCGGCACGGTCGACAGCCTGGGCGCCGGTACCGGCAGCGCCTTCGCCTTGCTGCCGGCACAGAACGCCACCGGCAACTGGATCAAGATCGTCCAGCGCGTGCCGGTGCGCATCCACCTCAGCCCGGATCAGCTCAAGGACCACCCGCTGCGCATCGGCCTGTCCACCGTGGTCGAGGTCGACCTGCACGACCAGAGTGGCCCGGCCCTGGCCCAGCAGCCACCGCAGCAGGCCAGCTACACCACCCAGGTGTACGACCGTCAGTTGGTCGAAGCTGACCGTCTGATCGCTCGGCTGATCCACGACAACAGTGCCCCTGGCAAGACGGCGCAACGATGAGCAACAACGCTGCGGCGCAGTTCACCCCGCCGAGCCTGCTGCTGACCACCATAGGCCTGTCGCTGGCGACGTTCATGCAGGTGCTCGACACCACCATCGCCAACGTCGCCTTGCCGACCATTTCCGGCAACCTGGGGGTGAGTTCCGAGCAGGGCACCTGGGTGATCACCTCGTTCGCGGTGAGCAATGCCATCGCGTTGCCGTTGACCGGCTGGCTCAGCCGGCGTTTCGGTGAGGTCAAACTGTTCATCTGGGCCACGCTGCTGTTCGTACTGGCGTCCTTTCTGTGCGGCATCTCGCAGTCGATGCCAGAGCTGGTGGGCTTTCGAGTGCTGCAAGGTGTGGTGGCCGGGCCGCTTTACCCGATGACCCAAACCTTGCTGATCGCTGTCTACCCGCCGGCCAAGCGGGGGATGGCGCTGGCGTTGCTGGCGATGGTCACGGTGGTGGCGCCGATTGCCGGGCCGATCCTGGGCGGCTGGATCACTGACAGTTACAGCTGGCCGTGGATCTTCTTCATCAACGTGCCCATCGGCCTGTTCGCTACCGCAGTGGTGCGTCAGCAGATGCGCGCACGGCCGGTGGTCACCAGCCGCCAGCCGATGGACTACATCGGCCTGCTGACCTTGATCGTGGGGGTGGGCGCATTGCAGGTGGTGCTCGACAAGGGCAATGACCTGGACTGGTTCGAGTCGTCGTTCATCATCATCGGCAGCCTGATCTCGGTCGTGTTCCTGGCGATCTTCATCATCTGGGAGCTGACCGACCGCCATCCTGTGGTCAACTTGCGGCTGTTCGCACACCGTAATTTCCGTATCGGTACCATTGTGCTGGTGGGAGGCTACGCAGGCTTTTTCGGCATCAACCTGATCCTGCCGCAATGGTTGCAGACGCAGATGGGCTACACCGCCACCTGGGCAGGCCTTGCGGTGGCACCGATCGGCCTGCTGCCGGTGATCATGTCGCCGTTCGTGGGCAAGTACGCGCAGCGGTTCGACTTGCGGGTGCTGGCGGGGTTGGCGTTCTTGGCCATCGGCGCCAGCTGTTTCATGCGTGCAGGCTTCACCAATGAGGTGGATTTCCAGCACATTGCCCTGGTGCAACTGTTCATGGGGATCGGTGTAGCGCTGTTCTTCATGCCGACCTTGAGCATCCTGCTGTCGGACCTGCCGCCGCACCAGATCGCCGACGGCTCTGGCCTGGCGACGTTCCTGCGTACATTGGGCGGCAGCTTTGCGGCGTCGTTGACCACCTGGATCTGGATCCGCCGGGCGGACCAGCATCATGCCTACCTGAGCGAGAACATCAGCCAGTTCGACCCGGCGACGCGGCACACGCTGGAGCAGCTGGGCGGGGCAAGCCCGCAAAGCTATGCGCAGCTGGAGCAGATACTCAACGGGCAGGCCTACATGATGTCGACGGTGGACTACTTCACCTTGATGGGCTGGGTATTCGCCGGCCTGATCCTGTTGGTGTGGTTCGCCAAGCCACCGTTCGCTGCCAAGGCCGGGCCGGCGTCGGCAGGGCATTGAGGCCCGGGCAGGAGCCCCCGGCGTATGGCGAACAATGAAGCGCTGTACGCCACGAACGCCTCAGATCGAGCGCTGCCTGGGCAGTGCTCGATCTGGAGGGTGCTAGAGCGATCAAGGCATGCCTTTGGTTTACTGCAAGTGCACCTTCAATTCCCCAGCCGCCTGGCGCATCGCTGCCTTCACCGCAGGCACCTGGCTCAGCGGGTTCAGCAACCCGTAGTCGTGAATCATGCCGTTGTAGCGCACCGACGTTACCGTCACCCCGGCCGCATCCAGTTTGCGTGCATACGCCTCACCTTCATCACGCAGCACATCGAACTGTGCCGTCTGCACCAGCGCTGGCGGCAACCCCTTGAGCTGCTCGCTGCTGGCCCGTAGCGGCGAGGCGTAGATCTGCTCGCGGGCCTTGGCGTCGGTGGTGTAGTTGTCCCAGAACCACTTCATCATCCCTGTGGTGAGGAAGTGGCCTTCGGCAAACTGTTTATAGGAAGCCGTCTCGAAGCTGGCATCGGTCACTGGCCACAACAGCAACTGGAAGCGCAACTGGGGCGTGCCGGCCTCTTTGGCCTTGAGCGCGACCACCGCCGCCATGTTGCCACCGACACTGTTGCCGGCCACGGCCAGGCGCTTGCCGTCCACACCCAGCGCTTTGCCATGCTCGGCCACCCAGCGGGTCGCGGCGTAGGCCTGGTTGATCGCAGTGGGGTAGTGCGCCTCTGGGGAGGGGGTGTAATCCACATAGACGGCCACTGCGCCAGAACCCACCACCAGATCGCGAATCAGCCGCTGGTGGGTCGGGAAGTCGCCCAGCACCCAGCCGCCGCCATGGAAGAACATGAACACCGGCAACTCACCTTTGACGTTGGCCGGGCGCACGATCTGCAGCTTGATCGCCTCGCCGTTGACCTGGATGGTACGCGCTGTCACTTCGATGCCAGACAGGTCCACCTTCACCGACGCCTGGGCACCGGTCAGCACGGCGCGGGCATCTTTAGGGCTGAGTTGTTCGAGCGGCTTGCCACCGCCTTTTTCCAAGGCTTCGAGGAAAGCCTGGGTGTGCTGCTCGACCCCTGGGCTACCTGCAGCCAGGGCACTGGTTGCGGATAAGGCCAGCAGGCCGGCACTAAGGGTTTTGTGGACAATGTTCATGGGCGAATCCTTTTCTGGGCACGGGTTGTGGGTGGGCGTATCGCCTGGCCTTGGCGGCCATCGCTGCGACCTGTGCGTAGAGTAGGCAGATGCAATGATGGGAAAAAGCCGCTATAAAGCGTTTGACTGTCACCAAGAGCGAGACAATGAACCCCTACGAAGACATGCGCATTTTTGCCCAGGTCATGGAGGCCGGCAGTTTTACCGCCGCCGCCGACCGCCTGGGCATGTCCAAGCAGTCGGTCAGCCGGCGCCTGATGCAGCTCGAAGAGCGCCTGGGCGTACGCCTGCTCAACCGCTCCACCCGGCGCCTGGATGCCACCCCGCTGGGCCAGCATTACTACCAGTCGGCCTTGCGCTTGCTGGGTGAGGTGCAGCAGGTGGAGCACGACATCAGCGGCCAGGCCCAGGCCTTGCGCGGCACCCTGCGCTTGAGCGCGCCGTTGTCGTTCGCCATGGCGCACCTGGGGTGCCTGTTGACCGAGTTCCTGCGCTTGCACCCACAGGTGAATGTGGAGGTGGACCTGAGCGATCGGCCGGTGGACCTGATCGGCGAGGGTTATGATTTGGCCTTGCGCATCGGTGCACTGGAGGATTCCAGCCTGATCGCGCGGCGCATTGCCGATGTCGAGCGGGTGTATTGCGCCAGCCCTGCGTATCTTCAGGCGCGGGGCGCGCCGCAGCGGCCCGAGCTGCTGGCCGAGCATGACTGCCTGCCCTATGGCCATTCACGGCAAGTGCAATGGCAGTTCACCCAAGGGGGCAGGGCTCAGGCAATCGCAGTGGCCGGCCGCATGCGCGCCAATAACGGTGAGTTGCTCAGGGACGCGGCGATTGCCGCGATGGGGGTGACTTACCTGCCGACCTTCATCGTGGGGCAGGCGTTGGCGGACGGGCGCCTGGTGAGGGTGCTGGAAGACTGGACGCCGCCGGCGTTGCAATTGTCGGCGGTGTATCCGCAGCATCGGCAGGTGGCCAGGCCGGTGCAGGGGTTCGTCGAGTTCTTGCGCGAGCGGCTGGCGCAGCTTTAGCCGTTGTGGGGTCAGCCGCCCATTTTGCTGCTCATGCGCTCGCCGCGACGCGCTATGCTTGGCCCATGAGCACAGCACCTGCCTTACGCCAACCTTGCCCACCTGGCGCCTGTGACTGCGGCCGCGAGCACCTGGCCGCGCAGCCGCCTGCGGCCCAGCGCATCCTCTTGCTCACCCGCCAGGAGGAGAAGCGCCTGATCGAGCGGCTGGAAAACCTCAAGGACCTCGATGACCTGCAGCGCTTGCAGGCCAGGATGTACGAGAACCTGGGCATCCGGGTTCACATCGCTCCCGGTTACAACGAGGTGCGGACCATGCGCGGAATCGTCATCGAACTCGATGACCAGCCTGGCTTGTGCCGCAAGACCCGCCAGTCGATTCCGGCTGCCATCCGGCGAGGGTTGGAGCGCAACCCGCAGGTGGCTTACCGCTTGCTGGACACCCATGACTTGCTCAGGGATGCCTGAGGCCCAGACGTTGTCATGCCCAATCGCTAATTTTCGGGAAGCTTCCTACGTCTACCAGAGAGCCGCCCTACGCCAAGTGCGTAGCGGCATCCATCACTCAAGGAGACAGGCAATGACTTCCGTTTTCGACCGCGACGATATCCAGTTCCAGGTAGTGGTCAACCACGAAGAGCAATATTCCATCTGGCCCGATTACAAGGCGATCCCCAACGGCTGGCGCGCTGTGGGCAAGAGCGGGCTGAAAAAGGACTGCCTGGCCTATATCGATGAAGTCTGGACCGATATGCGCCCGCTGAGCCTGCGTCAGAAGATGGCTGACGCTGCCGCACAGTGACCGCGCTCAACCTGCTGTGCCTGCCTTATTCCGGGGCCAGTGCCATGGTCTTCAGCCGTTGGCGGCGCAAGTTGCCCGCCTGGCTGCAGGTACGCCCGGTCGAATTACCTGGGCGCGGCGCACGCATGGGCGAGCCGTTGCACACCGACATGCAGGCCTTGGCCCGGCAGTTGGCGGCCGAACAGCGCCTGGCCGCTGCCGCACCTTATGCGTTGCTCGGCCATAGCCTGGGGGCGCTGCTGGCCTTCGAGCTGGCCCACGAGCTGCAGGCGCTGGGCTGCCCGCCACCGGTGGCGCTGTTCGCCTGCGGTACAGCGGCGCCGACCCGGCGTGAAGACTACGACGGCAAGAACTGGCGCGACCCCAAGAGCGATGACGAACTGCGCAATGAACTGCGGGCGCTCAATGGCACGCCGGAGGAGGTGCTGGCCAACGCTGAGCTGATGAGCCTGACGTTACCGATCCTGCGTGCCGATTTTCTGCTCTGCGGTCGCTACCGTTATCGCCCGAGGCCTCTGCTGGCGTGCCCGCTGCATGTGCTGGGTGGGCAAGACGACCGCGCCAGTGAAGCGCAGCTGCGCGCCTGGGGCCAGGAAACCCAGGGTGCGTTCACCTTGCAGATGTTTGCGGGCAGCCACTTCTTCATCCATGAGCAGGAGGACCGGGTGCTCACGGCGCTGACTGCAGCATTGGCGCCGCATCGGCTCTGCGCCTGATTGACGTTGCCGCTTGCCTGGGGGAGGCTAGGTGTTTTCCCAGGCAAGAGGCAGACAATGCTGATCGATCCCCACAAGGCCACGCTGCTGGTCGTCGACATCCAGGAAAAGCTCATCGGCGCCATGAGCGATGCCGAGGGCACTCGCGCCCGGGCCCGCTGGCTGCTGGCAGCCTGCACCGATCTTGCGCTGCCGATCGTCATCAGCGAACAGTACCCCAAAGGCCTGGGGCATACCCTGCCCGAACTTCTTGCAGCCGCCCCTGCGGCTGAAGTCGTGGAAAAGACCCATTTTTCCTGCGTTGCGGCCCAGTGCCTGCCAGCCAGCCTGTTGGCGCAAGAGCAAGTGATCGTGTGCGGCATGGAAACCCACGTCTGCGTGCTGCAGAGCGTGCTTGGCCTGCTGGCCTTGGGCAAGCAGGTGTTTCTGGTCGAAGATGCCTGCGACAGCCGTACCCTGGCCAACAAGGCTGCAGGGCTGGCGCGGATGCGCCAGGCCGGTGCGCAGGTAGTGACCCGCGAAATGGTGCTGTTCGAACTCATGGGCAACGCCAGCCACCCGCAGTTTCGCCACATCAGCAAGACCTACCTGGTCGGGGAGCAACCCTGAACGGCCGGCTGCTGGCGGCCGGGTTGATGGCCCTGGCGCTGCTGCAGGGTTGCGCCGGGCGTCGCGAGGAGGCGCCCGAGGCCGACCCCGCCAAGGTGCGTGCCCAGCTGCTGCGCTTGTTGCCGGCCCAGGCCAAGGACCGCGAGGGTTGGGCCAAGGATATCCAGGTGGCGTTCGAAGCCCAGCGCATCGCGCCGAGCAAGAGCAACCTGTGTGCGGTGCTGGCAGTGACCGAACAGGAATCGACGTTCAACGCCGACCCGCAGGTCCCCAACCTTGGGCGCATTGCGCGTGCCGAGGTCGACCGACGTGCCGCCAGCCTGCATATCCCACGGTTGCTGGTGGACGGTGCACTGAATACGGCTTCGGGCAATGGCCAGACTTATCAGCAGCGGCTGCTCGCCGTGCGCAGTGAGAAGCAATTGAGTGCGCTGTACGACGAGTTCATCAGCGGTTTGCCGCTGGGCCGGACCTTGCTGGGTGGGCTGAACCCGGTGCACACCGGCGGGCCGATGCAGGTCAGCGTCGAGTTTGCCGAACAGCACGCCAAGGACTACCCCTACACCTACGATGGCACCATTCGCCAAGAAGTCTTCAGCCGTCGTGGCGGCATGTATTTTGGTATCGGGCATCTGCTGGGTTACCCCGCGCACTACGAGCGCCAGCTCTATCGCTTCGCCGACTTCAACGCCGGCTGGTACGCCAGCCGCAATGCCGCGTTTCAGGCAGCCCTGAGCAAGGTGACCGGTGTGCCCTTGGCCCTGGATGGCGACCTGATCGCCCCCGGCGCGATCATGCCAGGCAATACCGAGCAGGCAGCGCGCAAGCTGAGTGTGAAGCTGGGGCTGCGTCACCCGCAGATCCGCAGCCAGCTGGAGCTGGGCGACAGCCTGGCCTTCGAAGACAGCAAACTGTACAGCGGGGTGTTCGCCCTGGCTGACGCGGCCGCCGGCAAGCCGGTGCCGCGCGCCAAGTTGCCGGGGATCCAGCTGAAAAGCCCGAAGATCACCCGCAAGCTGACCACGGCGTGGTTTGCGGGGAGGGTGGATGAGCGTTACCAGCGGTGCATGAAACGCTAGGGCGGCCTGCCGTGGCCCAATCGCCGGCAAGCCGGGGATTGGGCCTTGGCGCAGGCTTTATCACCCTTTGCTCAAAGCTCCGACCACCTGATCGATGCTGGTCTTGAGCCCGGTCACGGCGTCTTGCGGGTCACTTTCGACCACCAGCAGGGTGGCCCCCGAGGCCTTGATCACCTCGGCCACTGCCGCATCCGGCTGCCGATGATCGAGCACCAGTGCCACGTCCTGGCCCTTGAGGTTCTCGCCCAGTGCCTTGAGCGTGGCTTCATCCCACTTGCCGTCGGCCGGCAGTGGCTGTTCCACCACATCCAGGTTCATACCGCTGGCCAGATAGCCCAAACGCTCGGACAGGCTGACCACGCTGAGGTTGTCGAGCTCGGCAAGCTTGGTCTGGCTGCTGGCGGTCAATTCCAGCAACTGGCGCTTGAGCGCTGCCAGGTTGCCCTGGATCTTCGCTTTGTCGGCGGGCGCCAGGCGCTCCAGGTCGTTGGCCAGCACGTCGGCCATGCGCCCCAGGTTGGTCGGGTTCAGCCAGGGGTAGGCGTTGTAGGCGTCGTCGCCAGTGACCGCGATACCCGGCAGGGCGCCGTCCACCGGGCGCGCAGCATCGATTTCGACGATGCGGATATTGCTCCGCCGGGCCATTGGATACAGCGGGTCGTCGCGCCAGATCGAGCGCACGCCGATCACCGCATCGGCCTGTTGCGCGGCTTTGGCAAGGCTGGCGCCGCCACGGCTGCTGAAGTACGAGGGCTGGCGGCTGGCTGGCAGGTTGGCCGGCGCGGCGCGTTTGAGCTGCACGGTGGTGCCGTCGAGCAAGGCAGCGGCCAGGCTGTGGGTCACCGGCAGGGTGGTCAGCACCTCGGTGGCGAGGGCGAGCGAGGGCAGGCCGGTGAGGGCCAGCGCCAGGGTGAGCGGTTTCAGGTTCATGCCGGGTTTCCTTGCAGGCGTGGGACGAGGGCGCGGGCCAGGGCCGCGAGGGCGAAGCAGATGCCGGCAACCAGAATGATCGCGGCACCCGATGGTACCGGCAGGTCGAAGACGATCGGCAACAGGATGCCCAGCAGGGTGCTCAGGGTGGCGATCAGTACCGAGATGAAGAAAAAGCCTTTGAGCGACTGGCTGACCAGGCGCGCGGCAGCGGCGGGGATCACCAGCAGGGCACCGACCAGGATCGCCCCGATCACCTTCACCGACGCCACCGTTACCAGCGTCACCAACACCACGAACAGGTAGTCCAGGGTCTTCACGGCCACCCCGCGTACGGCGGCCAGCTGTGGGTTGAAGCTGGCCAGCATGATGCGGTTGTACAGTGGCAGGGCCAGCGCCAGCACCAGGGCAGCGACGACGCCCAGTACCACCAGGTCCTGCGCGCTGACCGTCAGCACCGAGCCGAACAGCACGTTTTCGAGGATGTGCACGTTGATCTTGCCGGCCAGCATCAGCAGCAGGCTTGCCCCCAGTGCCAGCGACACCGAAAGGAACACACCGATCAGCGTGTCCGGCGACAGCCCGGTGCGGTTACGCAGGAAGTTGAGCAGGATGCCGAACAGCAGGCAGTAGCCGAACAGGCTGCCGTAAGGCCCAGTGTAGGGTTCGCCGAGCAGGATGCCGATGGCCACCCCGGTCAGGGCCGCGTGCCCGACGGCTTCGGAGAAGAAGGCAAAGCGCTTGACCACCACCAGGGTGCCCAGGCCGCCCAGTACCGGGCCGATCATCAGGCCGGCGAGCAGTGCGTTGATCACGAAACCGTAGGCCAGTGCCTCGGGCAGGTAGCCAGCGCCAGCCCATTCCTGGACCAGTTGGCGGAATGCTTCATAGCTCATCAGGTGCGGCTCTCGCTGCGCGGGTGGACGGAGAACAGGCTCAGCAGGCGTTCCGGGGTGAGGGCTTGAGCAGGTGGCGCGTCGAACAGCACCTGGCGGCTCAGCCCGGTGACCCGGTCGGCCAGGCGCAGCACCGCTTGCAGGTCGTGTTCGATCCACAGCACGGTGGTGCCAGCCTGGCGCCAGCTCTGCAGCAACTGCTCGAACACCTGGATGCCGGCTTCATCGAGCGCTGACATGGGTTCGTCGAGCACCAGCAACTGAGGCTCGGGGATCAGGCCCTGGGCCAGCAGCACGCGCTGGCGTTCGCCACCCGACAAGGCGCCCATGCGCCGCTTGCGTTTGTCGAGCATGCCGACCTGCGCCAGCGCTGTGTCGATGGCCGGTTGCACACGGCGCGAAAGGCCGAGAAAGGCCGGGCGGCGCTGGCACATCGCGGCCATGAAGTCGTCCACGGTCATCGGCAGGCCGCGGTCGAACTCCAGCGCCTGGGGTACGTACCCGATCACCTGCCGCTCGCCCGGCCAGTGCAGGGTCAGTTGGCCCTGGTGGGGCATCTGCCCGAGCAGTGTCTTGATCAGCGAGCTTTTACCACCGCCGTTGGGCCCGACGATGGCATGCACGCTGCCAGCGGCGACGCTGAACTCGACCTGCTCAAGGATGCGCGTACGCCCGAGCGTCAGGTCGATGCCGGCGAACTCGATGCCCGGCCCGCCGCGCACTATCAGGTTGGCGGCGGCAGTCATGCGCGGTTCTCCTCGATGGCGCGGACTACGGTGTCGAGGTTGCGCTTCATTTCCACTTCGTACTTGTCCTTGGTGTATTCGCCATAGGAAATGTGCGTCAGCGGATACAGGCGCACCCCGGACTCACGCTGGATGGTCTCGACATAAGCCGACGGGAAGTCCATCTCCGAGAAGATCACCTTGACGTCCAGCGCCTTGAGCTGGTCGATGGTTTTCTTCAGCTGTGCCGGGCTCGGCTCGATGCCGTGGGCTGGCTCGACCACTGCCGTGACCTCCAGGCCGAAGTCGCGCACCAGGTAGTCGTAGGCGGCATGGATGGTGGCCACACGGAAGTTGGCGCCAGGCGCCTCGGTGATCTTGGCCAGCGCTTCGGCGCGCAAACCGCGCAGGCGTTTGGCGTAGGCGCGGGCGTTCTGGGTGTAGAACCTGGCGTTGTCCGGGTCGAGCTTGCCCAGTTCACGGGCGATGTTGTTGACCTGGGCAATGGTGGTGCTGATGGAGAGGAAGGTGTGCGGGTTGACCACTTTGCCGGCGCCGCGGGCGGCGATGCCGGTGGCCGCCAGCAGCGGCACGTTCTGGTTGGCTTCTATGGTCTTGATGTCGGGCTTTTCACTGGCGGCGATCATGCGGTCGGCGAAATCGTCATGGCCGACGCCGTTGAGCACCACCACGTCCAGCGTGCCGATCCGCTTGATGTCCTCGGCACGCGGCTCGTAGGCATGTGGGTTGAAGCCTGCCGGAATCAGCGGTACCACCTCGGCCTTGTCGCCGACGATATTGCTCACATAGCTGTAGTAAGGGTGCAGGGTGATGCCAATGCGCAGGGGCTTGCCGGCGTCGGCCAGGGCCAGGGCCGGTAACGCGAGGGCCAGGAGCAGGGTGAGGGCGGAGCGCAACATGGGGAATTCCTTGGGTTCAGTGACGGTGTTCGCGGGTGACCCCGGCGTCGTAATGGCTGACCACTTGCTGCCAGCCCGCGGCCGTCAGGGTTGCCTGGCCAAGGTCTTGTGGCACCACGGTGGTGCTGTCGCGGTGCAGCCAGACGTCAGGCTGGCCGCTGTGCTCGTGCGCCACGATCAGCAAAAAACTGCCGGCGACCTCTGGGGCCTGGCTGCGACCGAGGTAGGCACCAGCCTCCAGCCACTGCCATTGGTGGCTGCCACGGCTCTGGCTGCCGGCATCTACCACGAAGGGTGGCAAGCCTTCCTCGGCCAACGACGCCACACTCGGTTGGGCGGCGGTTTCTTCGCGCAGCAACTGGATCTCGTCGTAGGCCACGCGAAGGTCGGTGTAGATGCCTTGCTCGGCGGGCGTCAGGTCGCGGCGGGCGTCGATCTGGTGGCTGGCGATGGCCTGCTCGTCTTCGCGTTCACCGCGCAGCAGCACCACGCCGGCCGCGACGATGACGATCAGCAGGCTGACCAGCAGTACGTAGAGGGTTTCGTGCCCGGCGCCGGCAGGGCGCACCACGTGGGTGCGGCTCAGGGTTGGGCCGCTCATGGTTGCGCGATGTCGGCGTGGTCGACTTCAACCACGTGGCCGGGGCCGGCATCGAACAGCACGTAGAACTCGCCGTCGGGGCGCTTGAAGGTCAGCGTCGAGTCGTCGCCGAGCTTGCCGCCGACCAGTACTTGCTCGTCGTAGCCGATCACGTCCAGGGTCACGCCCGGCGCGCCGCTGCCGTCCGAGAAGCCACCGGTGCACTTGACCTGGCCGCCATCGACCTCTTCGCATTCGCACATCGGGTTGTGTGCCAGGGCCGGGCCGGCGGCCAGCACCAGCAGGGGCAGGGCGAGCCTGCGGATCATGCGCTTCATTTCTTGCCTCCTTGTTTTTCGAGCCAGGCCACGGTGGCTGGCGAAGCCTTGCTCAGCGGTACCGATGCCTGGTGCATGCTGCCGTCCCAGCCTTCGACGGTGATCCAGATCTGCGCGTCTGGCTTGGTACGCTCAGGGATCGGCAGGTTGGTCACCATGCGGTAGGGCGCGCCGAAGAAGATGCTGCCGGCGGCGCGCAGGCTGCGAGGTTTGCCGACGCGCAGGTACACGGCTTTGACGTCGTCGATGCAGGCTTTGCAAAGGGCGGCGTTGAAGCTCTTGAAGTAGCCCGCCGGGCCGTCGGCGCGGGGGGCTTCGCTGCGCAGCTCGGCCAAGTCCAGCGTGTAGGGGCCGACCTGGATATCGCTGACCTGGTTCACGCCCAGCCCGGCATCACCGCGAAACAGCTTGGCGTCGGCGAAATACTTGGGCATGAAGCCCAGCGGGATGAGGATCAGCAGAATGTTCAAGTGAAAGCGCCACTTCAGCCACCATTGCTTGAATGGGCGGGTGGGCAGGGCCTGGGCCTGGCTCATGGGCGGATCTCCACAGGGGTGTCGCTGGCGGTGGCGCGGGGCCGTGGCGCACGCTCGCTGCGCTTGAGGGCGGCGGCGGTCGCCTGGGCGGTACGCTTGGTCCAGATCAGCAGGCCGCTGAATACCATCAGGGTCAGCAGCAGGCCGAAGAAGAACCAGATCAGCTTGACCGGCAGGCCGCCGAAGTCGCCGGTGTGCAGTGGGCGCATGGATTCGGTGACGAACTCCAGGGCGGAGCGGTCGCTGATCAGGAACTGGCTGTCGACCTTGCGCGTGTAGGGGTTGACGTTGGCAGTCTGGAACATCAGCGGGTACCAGCCCGGGCCATTGAGGATGATATGGCTGTAGGCCGTGGCGGGCAGCGAGATGGCGTTGATTTCCAGGCCAGGGATGGCCAGGCCGGCGATGCGCGCCGCTTCGTCCAGGTCGATCCGCGGTGCAGGGCTGCCATCGGCGGTTTGCGGTACATCTTCCCGGGCGATCACCGGGGTGATCGGTTGGCTGGAGATTGTGATGTGGTTGTCGAACAGGATCGCCTGGATCAGGAACCAGGTGCCGGTGATGGCAATGACCGCGATGAACCAGATCGACCAGACCCCGGCCAGGCGATGCAGGTCGCCCCAGAAGATGCGCGAGCCATGGCCGGTGCGCACGGGCTTGAAGAAGCCTCTCCAGAATTTCTTGTACACCACCAGGCCAGTCACCAGCGACGCGAGCATCGGCAGGCCCAGCAGCGAAACCAGGTACCAGCCCCAGCTGAAACCATTGGTGAAGGGCACCAGCCACCAGCCGTGCAGGGCACGGGTGAACGCTTCGAAGTTGAAGTCAGGGACCTTGCCCTGGATGGCCCCGGTGTAGGGGTTGACGTACAGCGTCGGGCTGCTGCCGTCGGGCAGGGTCACCCCGGCGTTAAGGGCAAAGTGCGAACCGTCTGGCTGCCTCAGTGTGCGCACCACCATATCCGGTTCGGCCTTGTGCAGGGCGTCCAGCACCTGCTGGAAACTCAGGCGTTCGGCGCTGTCGTCAGGCTTGCTGGCGCGCACATCGGGGTTGGCCAGCCAGACGATTTCCTGGCTGACCACGGCAAGCATGCCGGTGAAGCAGACGATCAGCACGAAGAACCAGATCGGTAGGGCGAGCCAGCTGTGGACCAGGAACCACAGCTTGGACTTGGATTTTTTGCTTGATTTGGCCATGGGTCGGTCTTCTGAAAATGAGGGTCGAGCATAAGCCCAACCACAAGGGCTGCATCTATAAAGACGAATGAGAATGGAAATCCTGCCTATTTAAATGCAAGCAAATGTTTCAGAAAAGCAAAAGCCGACAGGGCGCGGGGCGCCGTGTCGGCTTGCGGGCCTTGAAGGATCAGGCGCTGGTGAGGGCGACCGACGGTTGCGCTCTGTCATGTCGGCGCGCGAGGTCCTGGTACAGCGCCTGGCCGATTTCGGCGGCGCGCGACGGCAGTACCGACAGCAGGGTGTCGCTCAGGCCATGGCTGCCCTCGCAGAAACCTTGCAGGTACACCGAAGCTTCAAGGTCCGGGCTGGACAGTACCCGGTAGTTGCGATCGACGTTGAAGTCCTCGAGGTAACCGGCCAGCGGCGCCAGCAGGTCGCGATGCGAGCGGCGCTCGTAGCCGGTTGCCAGAATGACCGCATCGTAACGGTGGGTCTGATGCTGGTCGGTGGCCAGGTCGCGCAGGGTGAGTTCGATGCCGTGGCGGGTGGCGACAACCGCTTCCACCTGGCGGCGGCACAGCACGTTGTGGCGCACCTTGTGCGAAACCTTCTGGCGGTAGAGGATGCCGTAGATGCGCTCGATCAGGTCCAGATCGACCACGGAGTAGTTGGTGTTGTGGTATTCACCCAGCAGCTTGGCACGCTGCTCGGCCGGCTCGTTGTACACAAGGTCGGTGTAGTCGGGCGAGAAGATCTCGTTGACGAATGGGCTGTCGTCTGCGGGCTTGAGCGCCGAACCGCGCAGGATCATGTCGACCTTGACCGACGGATAGCTGTCGTTGAGGTCGATGAAGGCTTCGGCGGCGCTCTGGCCAGAGCCGATTACCGCGATGCGCATGGGTTTGCCTTCGGCGCAGGGCAACTTGTTCAGGCTGCTCAGGTACTGGGAGTGGTGGAAGACCCGCGGGTCGTCCTTGAAGGCGCCGAATTTTTCCGGGATTTTCGGCGTGCCGCCGGTGCCGACCACGACCGAACGGGTACGGCGGCTGTATTCACGCCCCTGCGCATCTTGCGAAACCAGGCGCAAATGCTCGACCCGGCCAGCCTTCACCTCTGGCTCGATGCGCAGCACGTGCTCGCCATAGACGGCTTGAGTGGCGAAATGTTCGGCGGCCCAGCGCAGGTAGTCGTTGTACTCCAGGCGGCAGGGGTAGAAGGTGCCCAGGTTGATGAAGTCGGCCAGGCGCTGCTTCTGGTGCAAGTAGTTGACGAAACTGTAGGGGCTGGTGGGGTTGCGCAGCGACACCAGGTCCTTGAGGAAGGATATCTGCAGCTCGCTCTGGGTCGCCAGCGTTTCACCATGCCAGCGGTATTGCTCCTGCTTGTCGATGAACAGCGCGTCGAGGGCACGGCCCTGGGTCTGGGCGAGTTCCTCCAGGGCGATGGCCAAGGCCAGGTTGGAAGGGCCAAAGCCCACGCCGATCAGATCCTTGATGGTTTCTGGGTTTGAAGACTGGCTCATGGCTGCGATCCCATAATGGTCGAATGTGTGCGCCCGCCGGGGCTCCGGCGCCTGCGTGAGTACATTGGTTGGAACGAGCCATGCACCGGGGAATTTACTGACGGCATCGCCCACGGCTTGTCGGCGGGCTAAAGAACTGCGCTGCGCGGCCGATAGGCAGGTCAACGCAAGGACCTATTTCAAGGCAGGGACCGGAACATGACAGGTATCGCGGCAATCACCCTCAACAACGTCTCGGCGCAGGCCACCGGCAGCACTGAAACGGTAAAAAGCGAAGACGCACAGAAAAGTGCAGCGCCCGCCGCGTCGGCAGAAACGCCCAAGGCTCAGGGTGGCGGCGGTGCGCAAGGTGCGCAGCAAAGCGATGAGAGCTCGGAGCCTGCGCACATCAAGCAATTGCGCGAGATGATCAAGCAGCTGCAGAAGCAGTTGGCCGAAGAGCAGAAGCAACTGGCCAACCTGATGGCGCAGAACATGGAGGAGACGGCCAAAACCGCTGCCGTGAGTGCCAGGCAGTCGAGCATTGCCACGATCACGGGCCAGATCATGACGGCCACGGCGCAACTGCTCGAAGCGTTGCAGCAGACTGGTGGCAGCACGGCGGGTACGGTCGTCAGCACTCAGGCCTGAGTGCAGGTAAGCCGGCCCGCCTGCGGACAGCGCCGCAAGCGGGCCAGCCGAGCTGAACCCTTACTCTGAAGCCAGCCGGCTCTTGTTCTGGCGGTCCGACTTGTACTGCATCGCGACGGCCGGTGCGGGTTTGGCGGTGCCAGTCTCAAGCCACTGGCGCATGCGGCTGGCATCGGCAAAGTGGGTGTACTTGCCGAAGGCATCGAGGATCACCATGGCCACCGGGCGGTTGTCCATGCGCGTGAGCAGCACCAGGCAATGCCCGGCCTCGTTGGTGAAGCCAGTCTTGGTCAGCTTGATGTCCCAGTTGCTCTTGTTGACCAGGTGGTCGGTGTTGCGAAAGCCCAAGGTGTAGTTGGGCTTGCGGAAGGCCACGGTTTTTTCGCGGGTGGTCGACAGCTCGCTGAGCATCGGGTATTTGCGTGACGCCATCAGCAGTTTGGCCAGGTCGCGGGCGCTGGAGACGTTGTGCGTCGACAGGCCGGTTGGCTCGACATAGCGGGTGTGGGCCATGCCCAGGCTGCGGGCTTTGGCGTTCATGGCCTTGATGAAAGCCGGGTAGCCCCCTGGGTAGTGGTTGGCCAGGGACGTGGCGGCGCGGTTTTCCGACGACATCAGGGTGATGAGCAGGGTTTCGCGGCGGTTGAGCTGGCTGCCCAGGCGCACGCGCGAGTACACGCCTTTCATGTCCGGGTTGTTGGCGATGGTCATGGTGAGCATCTCATCCATGGGCAGCTTGGCGTCCAGCACCACCATCGCGGTCATCAGTTTGGTCACCGAGGCAATCGGTACCACTCGGTCGGCGTGGCTCGAATACAGTTCTTTGTTGGTATTGAGGTCGATCAGCAGGGCGCTGCCGGAAGCCAGATGCAGCTTTGAGGGGTCGCGTTGAATCTGGGCTGGGGGTTGTGCAGCAGCGGTCGACGGTAGGGTCGCGGTACCTGTGAGCAACAGCAGCAGGCTGAGGATGGACAGGGTTGTTTTCACGTTCAGGCTCACTAAAAGTTGGTATGTCGTTGGCTGTGCAAGGGTTTTCCCCAAAAACCGCTGCATTGTGGAGTATGGCTCAAGTGCTGTCGAATACTCGTCGAGCCACTTGGCTGAAATGAAAAAACCTTCATGCTGTAACGGTTATGCTCCATCCGTTCGTCGGTTTCACGCCGGCAAAAAAAGACCCGCCGAAGGCGGGCCAGAACAGGGCAGAGAGCAACGCACAACACATTCATTTCAAGCGAGCAGGCAGTCGTCCTTCAGTCGATCGGCAAGGGCCTGGGCGGATGCACGGGTTGCCAACGGTCCGCTGACCGCTTCACCGTTGCGCACCAGGTACCAGCATGCCAGCAGCCCCTGCTCACGCAGAGTCGAGGGGACGGCACTGCCGACGACGGACATGATCTGAATAGTGGCCATAGGGACCTCCTGTAAACATGCCGCTACCTTACGCAGTGGCCAGCGAGGTTTGAAATCGACTCGCTCAATAGTGTTCATCAGCTTTATCAACTGTTCTCGACGCTGCCGTACTATCGCCCGTAGCACTGTCAGCTGAGCGCAGGGAAACGGTAAAGGTTGTGTAAGGACGATAAACGGGCAGGTCTGTTACGCTGAACAAACGTTTCAGCTACGAACAAGGAGCGATTGATGACGTCAACTCCCAGCAGAGACACCGTGCTGTGCATTTCCCTGGCGGGCCGGCCAGGCCACTTTGGCGTTCGCTTTCATAACCACCTGTACCGGCAACTGGGCCTGGATTACTACTACAAGGCGATGAGCACCCATGACTTGCCGGCCGCTGTGGCAGGTATCCGCGCGCTGGGCATCCGCGGCTGTGGTGTTTCCATGCCGTACAAGGAGGCCTGCATGGCCTTGGTCGATGAGGTTGACCCGTCGGCGGCAGCCATCGAGTCGGTGAACACGGTGGTCAACACGGCAGGTCATCTGAAAGCCTACAACACCGACTACCTGGCAGTGCGGCAGTTGCTCGAACAGCATCGTGTCGACCCGTCCACAGCCTTTGCCCTGCGCGGCAGTGGTGGCATGGCCAAGGCGGTGGCCAGTGCGCTGCGCGATGCGGGGTTCAAAGAGGGCGTCATCGTCGCCCGCAATGAGCAGGCGGGGCGGCAGCTGGCTGATGTATGTGGCTACCGTTGGGTCGCCGAGCTGGGTGACCGGTGCCCGCCGATGCTGGTGAATGTGACGCCGATCGGCATGGCAGGCGGGCAAGAGGCCCACCAGTTGGCGTTCAGCGAGAACGCCATCGCCGCCGCGCAGCGGGTCTTCGATGTGGTGGCGATGCCGGCGCAAACGCCCTTGATCCAGCACGCCCAGGCCCTGGGCAAGCCGGTGATCACCGGTTTGGAAGTAATCGCGTTGCAGGCCCTGGAGCAATTCGTGCTGTATACCGGCGTGCGACCTACACGGGAGCAGGTCGAGGCTGCAGTGGCCTACGCCCGGGGCGCCTAGCGCCGCTTTTGCGGCCTCCTCGCGGGCATAGCCGTGAGGAGGCCATCCATACCCACATTCAGAACGCCTTGTGGCCCTTGTCCAACTGCTGGTCCACCAGGGCCCGGCCATGGGCCAGCGACACATGCTGAGCATTCTCAAGGTCTGAGAAGAATTTCATCGGCATGGACAGGCGCTTGCTGGTGTGGCCTTGCGGATCGGTGATCAGGCAGCCCGCAGAGTAGGGCAGAGGGGAGTCGGGATGAGGCATCACACTGGCGGTGATGGTGTGGTTGCGGTATTCACAGTGAAGAGATTGCATCGTCCTTACCTCGCTGTGGCTAGTGAAGCTGTTACCTTCATATACCACAGCGAGGGGCCGGGAGTTCCCGGCCTGACGAGCGCGAGCCGACGAAGCTCACAGGTTTGGATCAGCCCTTGAGTTCAGAGGGCTGAATCACCTCGACCCAGTAACCGTCCGGGTCCTTGACGAAGGCCAGGTGGTTCATGCGGCCGTCTTCCAGGCGTTTCTGGAACGGTACGTTCAGCGCTTCGAAGCGGGCGCAGGCCGTGCGAACGTCCGGTACCGAAATGCAGATATGGCCGAAGCCACGTGGGTCGGTGTTGCCGTTGTGATAGGCGAACGCCGGGTCGTTTTCAGTACCGTGGTTGTGGGTCAGTTCGAGCACGCCGGGGATCGACTTCATCCACTGATGGCGCTCGGCGTCGTCGGCCGGAATCTGCGCTGGGTCGACCAGGGCCAGGAAATACAGGCTGAAAGCCGCTTCCGGGAAGTCGCGTTTGTCGACCAGGCGGAAGCCCAGGACACGGGTGTAGAAGTCCAGCGACTTCTCGATGTCCTTGACCCGCAGCATGGTGTGGTTGAAGACGAATTGAGCAGTGGCGTTGTCGGGCTGTGCGGTGACGCCAGGCAGGTTTTGCAGATCGTGCAGGCTCATGGGTACTCCAGGAACGGGGCTGGCAGCGGGGCCAGCGGAACAGACAGGAGAGCCATGATACGGCAGTGAACCGATTGCGCAAATGAAAGCGCCCTGCACGAGTGCAGGGCGCTGGAATTAGAGGCCCGCGTGTGCGGGCGCGTGATGGGGTCGCTAGTCCTTTAGCTGTCTCGATATTGAGCCTGCCCTTGTGAAAAAAGTGTGAAGCACGCGTTGACGTTTCATCAGCGCAGCCAACTTTCCACCGTGCCGGCCCCGTACTGTTCTTTCCACGCCTTCAACCCGCGGTGGTTACCACCTTTGGTTTCGATCAGCTCGCCGGTGTGCGGGTTTTCATACACTTTCACCACGCGCGGGCGGCGTTGTTGCTTTGGCGCACTGGGTGCGGCGCCCCGGGTGACGGCCTTGGGATCGAGGATGGCGATGATGTCGCGCAGACTTTTGTCATAGCTTTTCATCAGGCCGACTAGTTTCTGCTCGAATTCGATTTCACGTTTTAGGCCGGCATCCTTTTTCAGCGCCTCCAGTTGAGCCATCTGTTCCTGGAGCGCTTTTTCGGCAGCACGAAACTCTGCAAGTCTGGACACTGTAATCACTCCTGTACGGCATCTGTGGCAGGGCGTGACGAACATTGAAGAGAAATAACGCCGGCCACGCGGTGGGTTTTAACTGTTCGCTGATAACGAGTGTAGACACTTGTGGCAATTGGGTAAACCGCAAACTTTTCCAATTAACCAGGGAACTTTACAAGTGTTTCGTGCGGTAATTGCGATGTGCGGGAGGCTGCCAGTGCAGCGTTTCTAGACCATGGTCCAATGGTGCGGGCCAGCGCCTTCACGCAATCATTTGCCATGAGGGTCGGGCATTGTTCGGCCGGGTCTTGTCTGCGCCGCGCGCCTTCGCCGTGCATTGTTTTCTGCCTTTCTCTGGATGTTCCCTCGCATGTTTGCCCCTTTTTCTCCCGCCTCTGGGCGCCGAGTTGCCGGCCTGTTGCTGATGTGTGCCGGTGCGCACGCCCAGGCCGCCGGATTTGTTGAAGACACCCGGGCCAAGGTCGAAGCCCGCACCGTTTATTTCAACCGGGATTTTCGTGACGGCCACAGTACTTCCAGCCAGGGCGCGTCCAAGCGGGAAGAGTCGGCGCAAGGCTTCATGCTCAATGTGCAGTCGGGTTATACCCAAGGCCCGGTAGGCGTCGGTGTGGATGCAGTGGGCCTGTTGGGTATCAAGCTCGATTCCAGCCCGGCGGACAGTAACAGCGGTTTGTTGCCTTCTTCGGGTCATCACCCAAGGCACGCGGCTGACCAATACGCGAAGCTCGGCCTGGCCGCCAAGGTCAAGGTGTCCGCTACCGTGCTCAAATACGGTTCGCTGATGCCCGATGTTCCCCTGTTGAAATACAACGATGGTCGCCTGTTGCCGACGATGTTCCACGGCGCCATGCTCACTTCCGAAGAAGTGCGCGACATGAAGTTCACGCTGGCCCGCCTGAGCAAGTACACCGCCCGCGATTCAACCGACCGCCAGGACATTCGCGTGCATTGCAAGAACAAGCGCTATGCCTGTGATATCGAAGCCGGCCACTTCGACCTGGCAGGGCTGGATTACCGCTTCAATGAGCGGGTCAGTGCTCACTACCAAGTAGCCAAGCTGGAAAACATCTACCGCCAGCACTTTCTTGGCCTGGGCGCCAGCCAGCCGCTTACGGTGGGCAGCCTGTCGGCCGACCTGCGCCTGATCAAGAGCGATGATATCGGGAATGCCCGGGCAGGCCAGATCGATCACCGCGCCTTCAGCGGGATGCTCGGGTACAGCCTGGGCGGCCACAAGGTCAGTGCGGGCTGGCAGCGCATGTATGGCGAAAATGCTATGCCGTACCTCGATGGCAGCAACCCGTACTTGGTCAACTATGCACAGGTCAACGACTTCGCCGCCGCGCAGGAGCGCTCATGGCAGTTGCGTTACGACTATGACTTCAAGGCCCTGGGTGTGCCGGGGCTGACGTTTTTCACCCGTTACATCAATGGCAACCACATCAAGGTCCCGGGCAGTAATGTCCAGGGCAAAGAGTGGGAGCGCGACACCGAGTTCAAGTACCAGGTACAGAGCGGTACTTTCAAAGACGTCAGCGTGCGCCTGCGCAATTCCACTTACCGCAGCAACTACGAAAAGTGGGCGCGTGACATGGACGAAACACGGGTCATCGTCAGCTATAGCTTCTCGATCTTTTGAGTGCACTTTGCCAAACACTCGCTACCGGCCGACAATGGCTGCTGGTGCATGTTCAGGGCGAAGGCATGAAAGACCTGTTGTTGATTGGTATCGGCCCGGGCGACCCACGCCAGGTGACCTTTGAGGCCGTCGAGGCGTTGGGTCGCGCTACCGTCTTCTTCGTGCTCGACAAGGGTTCGGACAAAGACGATCTGGTTAGCCTGCGCAAGGCCATCGTCGATCGTTACAGGCCGCAGGGCGGCTACCGCTGGGTACAAGTAGCGGACCCCCAGCGGGATGCTGAGGCGCACGATTATGTGACTGCGGTCCAGGACTGGCACCACCAGCGCGCAGCCCTGTACGCCCGGCTGATAACCGATGAAATGCGCAGTGAGGATGTCGGCGCCTTTTTGCTATGGGGCGAGCCGGGCTTGTATGACAGCACCCTGCGCGTTCTGCAGTTGGTTCGCGAACGTGGGGTGGCATTGCGCCTGCAGGTTATCCCGGGCATCAGCAGTGTGCAGGCGCTGGCGGCGCGGCATCAGGTGGCGCTCAACCGTATAGGCGAACCGGTGGTGGTTTTACCGGGGCGGCGTCTGGCGCGACAGGGGCAGATCGACAATGTGGTGGTGATGCTCGACGGGCAATGCGCTTTTACCCACATCGACGACCCTGGGCTGGTGATCTATTGGGGGGCTTACCTGGGTACGCAGGACGAAGTGCTGATCGCCGGGCCTTTGCAGGCAGTGAAAGCGCAGATTCTGCAGGTGCGCGAAGAGGCGAGGGCGCGCAAGGGGTGGATCATGGACACGTATTTGTTACGGCGCGAGGCATGGGCTTGAGGCGGCCTCTTCACGGTAAACCGCGAAGAGGCGCTACCGAGGTCAACGCTGATCCAAAATTGCGGACACTTTATCGCGCAACTGATCGATGCTGAACGGCTTGCCAATCATGTGCATGCCCTCGGGCACATCGAGGCTTTCGGCGTAGCCGCTGGCAAACAGCACAGGCAGGGTGGGCCGCAGAGCACGGGCCCTTGCTGCCAGTTCTTCACCGCGCATGTCCGGCAGGCCGACATCGGTCATCAGCAGGGCCAGCGACTGGTCTGGGTCTTCAAGGATCGTCAGCGCGGCGTGGGCGCAGTTCGCCTCGAGGGTTTCGTAGCCCAGTTCGTCGAGCACATCGACCATCAACATACGGACGATGTCGTCATCTTCGACTACCAAGAGGTGCATTTTGTGATCCTGTACCAGAAGAATGTCTTTATTCTGTGCGCCGGCCAGCGTCAGAAGTTCCATGAGGATACCGATCGTTACGATTGGATGGAACGATTGCTGAAGGTAACCTTCAAATACTGGCTAAATGCCCTGCCACGGCCAGCAAAGCTGGTTAGACTCGCTATAAACCGGTGAGCGCGGCGGCATACTAAGAACAGGCTTTATCCGCCACACCGTTCAATGGACTTTTTCGCTCGGGCGTCTTCAAATGATTCAAGCAGCCTCGATGGACCAGCAAAGCTTCCGCAAGCTGTTGAGCCGCAACATCGGCCTGCCCCTTGGGGTGGGCCTGCTCGGTGCCGTAGCTTTCGTTGCGGTCATCAACTACCTGTTGTCGGCCATGCAGTGGGTCGAGCATACCGATCGGGTGATCGGCAATGCCAATGAAGCGATCAAGTTGTCGATCGACATGGAAACCGGCATGCGCGGGTTTCTCATCACCGGTGACGAGCGCTTCCTGGACCCCTACGAGGTTGCCAAACCCAAGATCAAGGGCAGCCTCACCAGCCTGCGCGGCATGGTCGAGGACAACCCTCAGCAGGTCGACCGCATCGACCGCCTGATCGCCCTGCAGGACGCCTGGAATGACTTCGGTGGCGAGATGATCGCCCAGCGCCGCGATGGCGGAGATTATCGCCAGTCGGTCGTCAACGGCCGCGGTAAACGCATCACCGACGAGATCCGCAAGGAATTCGATGACCTGGTCGACACTGAGCAGCAGCTGCGCATGGCCCGCAACGAGAAGGTCAGCAACGTCACGTTGACCGCCATCTCGGCGTTCGTGCTGTTGATCGTTGGCCTGAGCGCCTTGCTGGCCTACCTGGGGCGCCGCGACCTGATGGCGCTGTCTACCAGCTACGATGACAACCTCAAGGCCCAGCAGCACTCGGCCGAGCGCCTGGAACAGCAGGCCTGGTTGCGCAACGGTCAGACCCAGCTGGCCGAACAGGTGCTGGGGCAGCTGACCCTGCCGATGCTTGGCGAAAACATCCTGCGCTTCTTCGCCAGCTACCTGGGTAGCGTGGTCGGCGCGCTGTACGTGCGTGACGGCCACGGCCGCCTGGTGCGCGTGGCCAGCTATGGCCTGGACGCTGAGGAGCAGGGCCGCGAACAGGTGCTGGCGGCCCACGATGGCCTGCTGTCGCAGGCGGTACGCGAAGGCCGCCTGCTGCGCCTGGATGACCTGCCCGAAGACTACTACCGTCTCAGCTCCGGCCTGGGTAGCGGCTTGCCGCGCAGTGCCTTGCTGATGCCGGCCATCGACGATGGCCAGATCAACGGCGTGATCGAGCTGGGCTTCCTGCGGCCGTTGCAGGAGCGTGACGACGAGCTGATGGAGCGTGTGGCTGGCAACCTCGGCATGTCCATCGAAAGCGCCCGCTACCGCCAGCGCCTCCAGGAAGTGCTGGCCGAGACTCAGCAGCTCAACGAAGAGCTGCAGGTGCAGCAGGAAGAACTCAAGACTGCGAACGAGGAGCTGGAAGAGCAGTCCCGCGTGCTCAAGGAGTCCCAGGCTCACCTTGAGACCCAGCAGGCCGAGCTCGAGCAGACCAACGAGCAACTGTCCGAGCGCACCGATGCCCTGGATCGCAAGAACGACGAGCTGCTTCAGGCCCAGCAAGAACTGCAGGCCCGCGCCGACGACCTGCAGCGCTCGAGCAAGTACAAGTCCGAGTTCCTCGCCAACATGTCCCACGAGCTGCGCACGCCGCTCAACAGCTCGCTGATCCTGGCCAAGCTGCTGGCGGAGAACGGCGAGGGCAACCTCAGCGCAGAGCAGGTCAAGTTCGCCGAGTCCATCTATTCGGCCGGCAATGACCTGCTCAACCTGATCAACGACATTCTCGACATCGCCAAAGTCGAGGCAGGCAAGCTTGAAGTGCGCCCCGAGACCACTCAGCTGGAGCGCCTGGTCGAAGGCCTGCGCGGCATGTTCCTGCCGCTGGCCGAGCACAAGGGCCTGGCTTTCCAGGTCAAGGTCGAGCCCCCTGTACCGGCGACACTGTTCACCGACCGCCAGCGCCTGGAGCAGATTCTCAAGAACCTGCTGTCCAATGCCATCAAATTCACCGACCACGGTCAGGTCAGCCTGACCATCAGCCACCAGGCAGGCGCGGGCATCGTGTTTGCCGTGCGCGACTCGGGCATCGGTATCGCCCCCGACCAGCAGCAGGCGATCTTCGGCGCCTTCCACCAGGTGGATGGCAGCAGCAACCGCCGCTATGGCGGCACCGGGCTGGGCCTGTCGATCTCCCGCGACCTGGCGCATTTGCTCGGTGGGCAGATCAGCGTCGACAGCAGCCCTGGCCAGGGCAGTGTGTTCAGCCTGACGATGCCCGAACGCTACGAAGCCGAGGCCGAGGAAATCGAGGCCCACAGCCTGCGACCGGCAGTCGACACCTTGCCGCCGGCGCCCCAGGTCGCCACGGCAGCGTTGCCGAAACTGCCCGCACCGACCTTCGCCGATGACCGCGAGCACGCCCCGTTCGGCAACCGCTGCATCCTGGTGATCGAGGACGAGCCGAACTTCGCCCGTATCCTCTTCGACCTGGCGCACGAACTGGGCTACAGCTGCCTGGTGGCCCAGGCCGCCGACGAGGGCTTCGCACTGGCCGCCCAGTACATTCCCGATGCGATCCTGCTGGACATGCGCCTGCCCGACCACTCCGGCCTCACCGTGTTGCAGCGCCTCAAAGAGTTGGCTGGCACCCGCCATATCCCGGTGCACATCATCTCCGTGGAAGACCGCGTCGAGGCGGCCATGCACATGGGGGCGGTGGGCTACGCGGTCAAGCCGACCAGCCGCGAAGAGCTCAAGGAAGTGTTCGCGCGCCTGGAAGCCAAGCTCACGCAGAAGCTCAAGCACATCCTGCTGGTGGAGGATGACGACCTGCAGCGCGAGAGCATCGCCCGCCTGATCGGCGACGACGATGTCGAGATCACCGCCGTCGCCCTGGCACAGGACGCCCTGGCGTTGCTGCGCGAGAACATCTACGACTGTATGATCATCGACCTCAAGCTGCCCGACATGCTCGGCAACGAGCTGCTCAAGCGCATGACTGCAGAAGATATCCGGTCATTCCCACCGGTGATCGTCTATACCGGGCGCAACCTCACCCGTGAGGAAGAGGCCGAACTGCTCAAGTATTCGCGTTCGATCATCATCAAGGGCGCACGCTCGCCAGAGCGTCTGCTCGACGAGGTGACGTTGTTCCTGCACAAAGTCGAATCGCAGCTGTCCCATGAGCGCCAGCGCATGCTCAAGACCGCGCGCAGCCGTGACAAGGTCTTCGAAGGGCGCAAGGTGCTGCTGGTGGACGACGATGTGCGTAATATCTTCGCCCTCACCAGTGCCCTGGAGCACAAGGGCGCCATCGTCGAGATCGGCCGCAACGGGCGTGAGGCCATCGAGCGGCTGGAGCAGCATGATGACATCGACCTGGTGCTGATGGATGTGATGATGCCGGAAATGGATGGCTTCGAGGCTACCCGCCTGATCCGCCAGCAGCCGCGCTGGCGCAAGTTGCCGATCATCGCCGTGACCGCCAAGGCGATGAAGGATGACCAGCAGCGCTGCCTGCAGGCCGGCGCCAATGATTACCTGGCCAAACCGATCGACCTGGACCGCCTGTTCTCGTTGATCCGTGTGTGGTTGCCGCAACTGGAGCGAATTTGATTAGCGAGCGCAACACCGACATCGAGATCAGGCTGCTGATCGAGGCGATCTACCTCAAGTACAGCTACGATTTTCGCAACTACTCCGGCGCGTCGATCAAGCGCCGGATACTCCATGCCCTGCGCCAGTTCGATTGCGCTACGGTGTCGTCCCTGCAGGAACGGGTGCTGCACGACCCGGGCATGTTCATGCAGTTGCTGCAGTTCCTGACGATCCCGGTCAGCGAGATGTTCCGCGACCCGAGCCACTTTCTTGCCCTGCGCAACGAGGTGGTGCCGCTGTTGCGCACCTGGCCGTCGATCAAGATCTGGATCGCGGGCTGCAGCACCGGCGAAGAGGTGTATTCGATGGCCATCCTTTTGCGCGAGGAAGGCCTGCTGGAGCGCACCATCCTGTATGCCACCGATATCAACCCGCGCTCCCTGGACAGGGCCAAGCAGGGCATCTACTCGATGCAGAGCATGCGCGAGTATGAAGAAAACTACCGCCTGGCCGGCGGGCGGCGCGACTTTGCCGAGTACTACACCAGCGCCTATGGCAACGCCATCATGGACAGCAGCCTGCGCGACAACGTGACCTTCGCCGACCACAGCCTGGCCACCGACAGCGTGTTCTCCGAAACCCAGCTGGTGTCGTGCCGCAACGTGCTGATCTACTTCAACAAAGAGCTGCAGGACCGCGCCCTGGGGCTGTTCCATGAGTCCTTGTGCCACCGTGGCTTTCTGGTGCTGGGCAGCAAGGAATCGGTGGATTTTTCCGCTTATAGCGACCGTTTCGAGCCGCTGGTCAAGCCCGAACGGATCTACCGCAAATCATGAAGGGCATAAGCGCGGTGGTGATCGGGGCTTCGGCGGGCGGCGTGCAGGCACTGTTTCAGGTGCTCGGCGGCTTGCCGCCGGCATTCGCGACGCCGGTGCTGTGCGTGCTGCACCTGCCCGATGGCCGTCACAGCCATCTCGCCGACGTGCTGCAGCGGCGCCTGCACAGGCCGGTGCACGAGGCGCGGGACAAAGAGGCCATCGCCCCTGGCCAGATCTACGTGGCGCCGCCCGGTTATCACCTGTCGGTCGAGCAGGATCTGAGCCTGTCGCTGAGCCAGGAGGAGCCGGTGCATTTCTCGCGCCCGGCCATCGACTTCCTGTTCATCTCGGCAGCCGATGCCTATGGCGCGGGCCTGCTGGGTGTATTGCTCACAGGCGCCAACGAGGACGGCGCCAAAGGCCTTGCCTACATCAAGAACAGCGGCGGCCGGACTGTGGTCCAGGACCCCCGCGACGCCCAGGTAGCGCTGATGCCGGAGGCCGCTTTGGCGCTCCACCAGCCCGACCTGATTCTTTCTTTGAGCGGTATCGGGCAATTGCTCGCCAACCTGGAATCCAGTGCATGCTAAGCCACATCACCGCCAAACTGCTGATCGTCGATGATCTGCCGGAAAACCTCCTGGCCCTCGACGCCCTGATTCAGGGCCAAGACCGCGAGGTGCACAAGGCCCAATCTGCGGAAGCCGCATTGTCGTTGTTGCTGGAGCACGAATTCGCCCTGGCCATTCTCGACGTGCAGATGCCGGGCATGAATGGCTTTGAACTGGCCGAACTGATGCGCGGCACGGAAAAGACCCGCAATATCCCGATCGTCTTCGTCACCGCTGCCGGGCGCGAGATGAACTACGCCTTCAAGGGCTACGAAAGCGGCGCGGTAGACTTCCTCTATAAGCCGCTCGATACCCTGGCGGTGAAAAACAAGGTCACGGTATTCGTCGATCTTTATCGCCAGCGCAAGGGGCTCGACAGCCAGTTGCAGGCGCTTGAGCGCAGCCGCCAGGAGCAGGAGCTGCTGCTCACGCAGTTGCAGGTGGCGCGCAGTGAGCTGGAGCATGCCGTGCGCATGCGCGACGACTTCATGTCGATCGTGGCCCACGAGGTGCGTACACCGCTCAACGGCCTTATCCTCGAGACCCAGCTGCGCAAGATGCACTTGGCCCGCGGCAGCCTCGAGGCGTTCAGCCCTGACAAGCTGCAAGCCATGGTCGAGCGCGACGAACGGCAGATCAATAGCCTGATCCGCCTGATCGAAGACATGCTCGATGTGTCGCGCATCCGCACCGGCAAGCTGTCGCTACGGCCCAAGTTGTTCGACCTGGGCCAGCTGGTGCGTGGCCTGGTGGAAAACTTCACCGCCCAGGCCACCGCGCTGGGCACGCACATCGATCTGCAGCGCTGCGATGGCCTGCAGGGTGAGTGGGATGAATTCCGGATTGAACAAGTACTGGCCAACCTGTTGTCCAATGCGTTGCGTTATGGCGAACGCCAGCCGGTCGAGGTGCGGGTATTCGAGCAGGCGGGCATGGCCTGGGTGCAGGTGCAGGATCACGGCATCGGCATCAGTGGCGTGAACCAGCAACGGATTTTCCAGCAGTTCGAGCGCGTTGCCACTCAGCAGGCCAGTGCCGGGCTGGGGTTGGGGCTGTATATCTCGGAGCAGATCGTCAGCGCCCATGGCGGGCAGATCCAGGTGCAGAGCGAGGAAGGCAAGGGCGCCACGTTCACCCTGCAATTGCCGCTGACGCGGCAGACCGAACAAAACGATCAGGAGCGGGCAACCTCTGCCTGAGCCTGGGGTCAGATGGCCAACTGTAATTTCAAGGCGTTGTTGTCATGAGTGAAGATGCACAAGATGTGGTGTTGGTGGTCGAGGATGAACCGGCAATCCGGATGATCCTGCGTGACTACCTGGCAGGTGAGGGCTACCACGTATTGGTAGCCGAGGACGGTGAACAGGCGTTCGCCATCCTGGCGAGCAAGCCGCACCTGGACCTGATGGTCACCGACTTTCGCTTGCCTGGCGGCATTTCCGGGGTCGAGATCGCCGAGCCTGCGGTGAAGCTGCGACCGGACCTCAAGGTAATCTTCATCAGTGGCTACCCGGCGGAGATTCTCGAGTCGGGCAGCCCCATCGCCCGCAAGGCGCCGATCCTGGCCAAACCGTTTGACCTGGATACCTTGCACCAGCAGATCCAGGACCTGTTGCGCTGAGCCGCTATGCCGGGGCTGGTCGCCCCGGTTATTGCCTCTGATGCAAGGCACAATCTCGCCATTGAGCCTTTTCACTGAAGCTCAACAGGCATATGGTGTACGCCGTCCATATTCCCTGGAGCTGTCATGGCCAACCATTTCCCTTCCGTCCGCCCCCGCCGCCTGCGCCAGAACGAGTCGCTGCGCACGCTCTTTCAGGAGACGGAATTCCGCCTCGAAGACCTGATCCTGCCGATCTTCGTCGAGGAGGGCATCGACGACTTCGTGCCGATCACCAGCATGCCGGGGGTCAACCGTATTCCTGAAAAACGGCTGGCCCAGGAAATCGAACGCTACGCCCGCGCCGGCATCAAGTCGGTGATGACCTTCGGCGTTTCGCACAACCTCGATGCCACCGGTAGCGATACCTGGAACGAGAACGGCCTGGTGGCGCGCATGGCCCGCATCTGCAAGGACAGCGTGCCGGAAATGGTGGTGATGTCCGACACCTGCTTCTGTGAGTACACCAGCCACGGCCATTGCGGCGTGCTGCACGACCATGGCGTGGACAACGACGCCACCCTGGCCAACCTGGGCAGGCAGGCCGTGGTGGCTGCAGCGGCTGGGGCCGACTTCATCGCGCCGTCGGCGGCGATGGACGGGCAGGTCCAGGCGATCCGTGGTGCACTGGATGCCGCGGGCTTCCACGACACCGCGATCATGGCCTATTCCACCAAGTTCGCCTCGTCGCTCTATGGTCCATTCCGTGAAGCGGGCGGCACAGCGCTCAAGGGCGACCGCAAGAGCTACCAGATGAACCCGATGAACCGCCGCGAAGCGGTGCGCGAGTCGCTGCTCGACGAGCAGGAAGGTGCCGATGTACTGATGGTCAAACCGGCCGGGGCCTACCTGGACGTGATCGCCGACATTCGCGCCGCATCGCGCCTGCCGCTGGCGGCTTACCAGGTCAGTGGTGAGTACGCGATGATCAAGTTCGGCGGCCAGGCCGGTGCCATCGACGAGGGGCGAGTGGTGCGTGAGAGTATCGGTGCGATCAAGCGTGCCGGTGCTGACCTGATCCTGACCTATTTCGCCATGGACCTGGCCCGCGAAGGCATCTGAGGCCACTGCACGCGAGAAATCGCTGAGCGTGGAATTATTTTGTGTCCCGGTGTATCTGATGCCAAAGAGCCTCAGTAACAGGGACACATGGATGAAATCACGCAAAAAAGCTGTCAAGCCGATCGGTTTGAAAGACATCACCATCGTCGACGACGCGAAAATGCGCAAGGCGATCACTGCCGCTGCGCTGGGCAACGCCATGGAGTGGTTCGACTTCGGCGTTTACGGCTTCGTCGCCTATGCCCTGGGCAAGGTGTTCTTCCCCAACGCCGACCCCAGCGTGCAGATGATCGCGGCTTTGGCCACCTTCTCGGTTCCGTTCCTGATCCGCCCGCTGGGCGGGCTGTTCTTCGGTGCCCTGGGCGACAAGTTCGGCCGGCAGAAAATTCTTGCCGCGACCATCGTGATCATGTCGCTCAGCACCTTCGCCATCGGCCTGATACCGTCCTATGACACCATCGGCATCTGGGCGCCGATCTTGCTGTTGCTGGCAAAAATGGCCCAAGGCTTCTCGGTGGGTGGTGAATACACCGGCGCCTCGATCTTCGTCGCCGAATACGCACCCGACCGCAAGCGCGGCTTCCTCGGCAGCTGGCTGGATTTTGGCTCGATCGCCGGCTTTGTCCTCGGCGCCGGGGTCGTGGTGCTGATCTCCACCTACCTGGGCGAGGAAAAGTTTCTCGAATGGGGCTGGCGCCTGCCGTTCTTCCTTGCCTTGCCGTTGGGCATCATCGGCCTCTACCTGCGCCATGCGCTGGAGGAGACCCCGGCGTTCCAGCAGCATGTCGATAAACTTGAGCAGGGCGACCGCGAGGGCCTGGCTTCGGGGCCCAAGGTGTCGTTCAAGGAAGTTGCCACAAAGCACTGGCGCAGCCTGGTGACGTGCATTGGCGTGGTGATCGCCACCAACGTGACCTACTACATGCTGCTCACCTACATGCCCAGCTACCTGTCGCACAACCTGCACTACAGCGAAGACCACGGTGTACTGATCATCATCGCGATCATGGTCGGCATGCTGTTCGTGCAGCCGGTCATCGGCCTGCTCAGCGACAAGTGGGGCCGCCGCCCATTCATCATCGTCGGCAGTGTCGGCCTGTTGGCCCTGGCCATCCCGGCCTTCATGCTCATCAACAGTGGTGTGCTCGGGGTGATCTTCGCCGGCTTGCTGATCATCGCCGTGTTGCTCAACTTCTTCATCGGCGTGATGGCTTCGACCCTGCCGGCGATGTTCCCCACCCACATTCGCTACAGCGCCCTGGCCAGTGCCTTCAACATTTCGGTGCTGATCGCCGGCCTGACCCCGACCCTGGCGGCCTGGCTGGTAGAGACCACCGGCGACCTGTACATGCCGGCGTACTACCTGATGGTGATTGCCACCATTGGCCTGATCACCGGCCTGACCATGAAAGAAACCGCCAACAAGCCACTGCGTGGCGCTGCCCCGGCGGCGTCGGATATCGATGAGGCGCGAGAGCTGCTGCAGGAGCACCACGACAATATCGAGCACAAGATCGAAGACATCGATGAGCAGATTGCCGAGCTTGAGGCCAAACGCAAGTTGCTGGTACAGCAACACCCGCGTATCGATTAAGCTACAGGCCTGTTCACTCAGTAGATAAAGTGTATGGCCGAAGGGTTCTGCGCGCTGCCGCCGCTAAATGGCCTACGTGTTTTCGAGGTTGTGGCGCGCCACCTCAACTTTCGCCTGGCCGCAGACGAACTCGGGGTAACCCAGGCTGCCGTGGCGCAGCAGATACGCGGACTTGAAGCGAACCTGGGGATCAAGCTGTTCGAGCGCTTGCCCAGGGGCCTGAGCCTGACAGGCGCCGGCCAGCGCTACAGTGTCGATATCCGCAGCGCCTTTGCCCTGATCGGCAGCGCCACCCAGGCGCTGCGCCCGGATGCATCGCACCTGACGGTGAGCGTTACACCGACCTTCGCGGCGAAATGGCTGATCCCCAGATTGTCGTCGTTCGCGCAGGCGCACCCGGACATCGACCTGCAGGTGCTGGCCACCGACCGGCTTTCTCAGTTCCGCCCAGAGGGCGTGGATATCGCCGTGCGTTACGGTGTGCCACCGTTCGGCCCGGGCCTGCACACCGAGCCGTTGCTCGCGCAACGCGTGGTGGCCGTCGCCAGCCCGGCGCTGCTCGCGCAACTGGGTAAGCCCGTGGATCTGGAGCAGTTGCAGCGTTACCCGTTGCTGCACGATGCCCACAACGTCTGGCCGGACTTCATCACCGAGGTATTCCACCGGCCGTTACCGCCCGGGGCCAAGCATATGCGGTTCAATCAGACCTCACTCGCCATCGATGCCGCGGTTGCAGGGCAGGGCCTGGCGCTGGCCAGCGAGTTTTTCGTGCACAGCGACCTGCACGCCGGGCGCCTGGCCCTTGCCTTCGACCAGGTGCTGGCGTTGCGGCAGGCGTTTTACCTGGTGTGGCCGCGCAATGCCCACCAACCCCAGGCGCTGGCAATGGTGCGGGCCTGGCTGTTAGCGCAGGCGAGGGCGCTAACACAGTAGAAAATCTATCGTCTGAACGAAGCGTTGCTGGCTCTCTGGCTGTGCAGGCCGGGTGCTAGTCTGGGCCCCTCTCGCATGCACATCGCAGGGTTGACCCGGAGGCTTCATGTCCAACCAAAAAGTAGCAATCGTGATCGCCGGCGGCAGCGGTATGGGCGCCGCAGCAGCCAGGCGCCTGGCCGCCGACGGCTTCAAGGTCGGTATCCTGTCGTCCTCTGGCAAAGGCCAGGCACTGGCCGAGACGCTGGGTGGGATTGGCGTGACCGGCAGCAACCAGTGCAACGGCGACATCCAGCGCCTGGTCGATGCCGTACTCGCCGAATGGGGCCGTATCGATGTGCTGGTCAACAGTGCCGGCCACGGCCCGCGTGCGCCGATCCTTGAAATCAGCGACGAAGACTGGCACCAGGGCATGGAGACCTACCTGCTCAATGTCATCCGCCCAACGCGGCTGGTCACGCCAATCATGCAGCGCCAGCAGGGCGGGGTGGTGATCAACATTTCCACCGCCTGGGCCTTCGAGCCAAGTGACCTGTTCCCCACCTCGGCAGTGTTCCGTGCGGGCCTGGCGGCGTTCAGCAAAATCTTCGCCGACACCTATGCTGCGGACAACATCCGCATCAACAACGTACTGCCGGGCTGGATCGACAGCCTGCCGGCCACTGAGCAGCGCCGTGACAGCGTGCCGCTCAAGCGCTATGGCAGCAGCGAGGAAATCGCCGCCACCGTGGCCTTCCTGGCCAGCGATGGCGCGGCGTACATCACCGGGCAGAACATCAGGGTCGATGGCGGCATTACCCGCAGCATCTGATCAGGCGCGGGCCAGGGTGGCTTTGAGTGTGCGCTCCACCACATCGACCAGGACCATGGTCTGGTGGTCCACCTCGATGTTGATCAGTTCACCGGCCTTGTAGTGGGCGAAGGTGGTCTGGCGCAGGGTTTCCGGAATCAGGTTGATGGTGACCAAGGTGTCGTCCACGTCGGCGACGGTCAGGCTGCAGCCGTTGACGCCGAGAAACCCGCGTGGGAACACGTATTTGGCCCACTGCGGCGGCATGCGGAAGGTGATGAAGGCGCCGGTTTCCTCGATCGACAGCTCGACGATCTCGGCGGTGGTAGCGACATGGCCGGCCATCAGGTGGCCGCCGACTTCAGCGTTCATTTTTGCCGAGCGCTCGATGTTCACGCCCTGGCCTGCCTTGAAGCAGCGCAGGTTGGTGCGCTCGAGGGTGGCAGTCATGGCGTCGAACTTCACCTGGGTGCCGTCAATTTCGGTGACCGACAGGCAGGTGCCCTCGACACTGACGCTGGCGCCGATCTTCAGGTCCTCGAGCAGTTCGGGGGTGAGGTCGATGGTGAACTGGTTGTGGCCCGGGTAGGTGGTCACCGCAAGCAGGGGGCGGACGGCCTGGACGATGCCGGTGTACATGGAGGTGCTCCTTGGCGCTGTAGAGGCAAGCTGACTGGGCGGGCACGTTCACACGTTGGCCCGCGCAGTCCACTAGGGTCTCACAGATGCCCGCTGCTGTTCACTATTCTCAGGCACAAGGCTTCGTACGGGTCCAGGTTGATCATCAACCGCCCATCCTCGGTCAGGTCGCCCTCGACCGTCTCATTGATCATGTCCACCACAGTCCCGGGCGTGAAGCCGGTCAATAGCAGCTCTTCGGCAATCACCTCGTGGCCGAAATTCAGCGCGCTGATCTGGATGCCACGCCCGGCCGGCAGTTCGTGCACCATCACCAGCAACCCCGGGCTGCTCACCTCGGGCACCAGTACCTGGCGGCTGCTGGCAATACCATAGGCCTGGCGCACGGCGAGCAGTTTCTTGACCTTGCTGGCAAACGAATCGCTGCTTTCCAACTGCTGGTCGAGGCTGCCGTACAGTGCGCGTGCGCGCGGCATGCCACGCACCGACGTTTGCGCCTCTTCATCGAGCCCGGCCAGGTCGTAGCCGCCACGGTGTATCCAGCGGGTATCGCCATCGGCCATCCTCTGTGCCACCGCTTCGGCCGGCAACGGCAGGGCGCCGACCAGGTCCCAGCCCGACAGCGCGACCACGCCGGGCTGCATGGCGTTGTACATCACCAGCAACAGGTGCACCTTCTGGATCAGCTCGATATCAGCTGGGCCAATCTGGTCCAGGTCACGGATGCCCAGCGCTGCAGTGATCAGGCTGGCGGTGGTGCAGGAGATGCCGTTGGTGACAAAGCGCAAATTGTAGGGCGCATGTTCGCCCGAGAGGCGTTCGTAGATTTCCTCGCGGATATGTTCGCGCAGGATGTTGCCGGGCAGGGTCTGGCCCCGGTACAGGTACATGTCATGGGCGTGCAGGGTCCAGAAGTGCACCAGCTCGACGGTGAGCTCGTCGTGGTTCTGCAGGGCGTGGATCAACGACGCCGGGTCGATGCCGAAGCTGTGCATTTCCTTGAGCATCAGGCGCAGGAACTCGGTATCGCCGGTCAGCAGTGCATGCTGGTACGCCGGGCGGGTGATGAAGTCATAGGACAGGTCGGCGCCGCCCTTGGACATCTGCGCGATGTCGTCCAGCGTCAGGTTAAGCTCCTGGAAGCTGAACCCGCCGGCCTTGCGGATCATGCCGCCGATCAGTTGGTTACCGACGATCGACAGCGGGTGGCTTTCCGACCAGGCGGTGCCACTGGCGCAGGTCTCGACCCCGAGAAAACCGTTGGCATCCAGGCGCAGGCCGCGCGCGCCCAGGCAGTCCAGCGCATGCAGGGCATCGCCGATGATCATCTGCTGCGCGGCAAAGCTTGGGTCCAGCCAATTGAGCGACGGTTGGCCATCCTTGAAGTAATGCAGGTAGACCCAGCGCCGCGTCTTGCCATCGACACCGGTGATCGGTGGTGTTGCGCTCCAGTCGGTCTCCTTCACGCCGGGCTCGAAGAAGATCACCCGTTGCAGTTGGCCGACGATGTAGTGGTGTGCCTTGAGCTCATCGCACTGCGCAGGCAGCAGGTTGACCGAATCGCGGCCAGGGGGCACGTCTGGCAGCAGCGGCCAGTCTTCCTCGCGCACCTCGACCATGTGGTACAGCCCGGGATAGGCGCCGTGGGCCAGCTCGGCCAGGCGGAAATCGGCGCCCTTGCCCGTGTGCGAGGGGATCAGGTCATCGATGGTCACGGCGTTGTGCGCCGCTGCCATGCGGCTCATCTGCACCAGCTCCTGCTCGGTGCCGTAGAGCGGGTCGATATCGAAACTGATACGGTCGAAGTTGCCGTCCACGCTGGGGGTGAAGTCGCGCCCCCTGACACCCCCGGACTGCTTGATGGGGCCGGTGTGAATGCCCTGTACGCCAATTTCCGACAGGCGCTTCCACAAGGCTTCGTGGCCCAGCGCGCCAAGCACCGAGCAGCCTTCAGGGGCGATGATCGCATCGGGGTAGACGGTCAGCCAAACCGACGCGATGTCGGTGGCGCGGCGTGGCTGCGTTTCGGCGTAGGGGTTCATCCACAGACGAGACTGGCCGGAATACAGCCGGGCCCGCTCCTGGGAGGCCTTGAGCATGGAGCGCTCTTCGAGCCATTTGACGTATGACGGGTCGGGTTGGGTCATTTCGCGTCCTCTCTGCGTGGCGGCACCGGCCAAGTTATGACGGCGGCGGCGCCGGAACGTTCGGCTGAGGTATCACGCCCTGGCCATTCAGCGCCGCGCCGATAATTGCTGCGGCGCCAGGAACGCACCATGGAAGTAGTCGCGCAAGGCCTGCATCGCCGGGCTGAATGCCCGCTCGCGGTGCCAGGCCAGGCCCACGCTCATGGGCGTGACCGGGTCGCTGATGGTGACGGTCTCGATGCGCTTGCCTTCGAGCGACCAGGGCCGGTGCACCAAGTCAGACAGGATAGCCACACCGCTGCCATTGGCCACCATGCTGCGCACCGCCTCCACCGAACTGGTGCGCACCCGCACGCTGGGCCGTTGCCCGGCCAGCTCCCAGTAACGCATGGCGCTCTGCTCGGCTTCGTCCACGGTCAGCAGGATGAACGGCTCACGGGCAACGTCGGCCAGGCTCACCGTAGAGCGCTCGCACAGTGGATGGTGGCTGGGCAGCCACAGCCGGCGCTCGGAGTTGAACAGGGTTTCAGAGACGATATCGGGGTGGGTGAGGTTGGCGGTGAGCACCACGGCCATGTCGAAGCGGCCTTCCAGCAGCCCTTGCTCGATGGCGCTGCGCTCCTGCTCGTGGACCTGCAGGGTTACGCCCGGGTGCCAGTGTTCCAGGCGTTGCAAGTGGTGCGGCAGGAAATAGCCGATCACCGTGTAGCTGGCCGCCAGGCGCAGCAGGCCACTGGCGCGCACGTCCGGCAGCGGGCTGTTGAGTGCGTCATCGACACTGCGCAGGATCACATAGGCGCGGTTGAGAAAATGCCGGCCCGCATCGGTCAGGCTCATGCCTTGCGCCGAGCGCTGGAACAGCAAGACCCCGAGCATCGCCTCGAGCTCCTTGATCGCGGTGGTCACCGCCGATTGGGAAATGTTGAGGTGGAGGGCGGCCTGGGAGATCTGGCCGATCTCGGCGGTGGCGACGAAGTAGCGCACCTGGCGCAAGGTCAGTGACACGGGAGGCTCCTGGGTATCTGTTTTTCAGAAGACACCCTATCTGTTTATAGATCTTCCCAAGGGGGCGGTAGAGAATCTAACGTGACCTTCACACCGTCACAAGCACCGGGAGCGTAGGCATGCAGGCAGTAGACTTCAATTCGGACATGGGTGAGGGTTTCGGCCCCTGGACCATCGGCGATGGTATCGACAACGAGCTAATGGCCTTCATCAGTTCGGCCAACATCGCCACCGGCTTTCATGCCGGCGACCCAGGCACCATGCGGCGCACCGTCGAGCGGGCCAAGGCGCTGGGCGTGGCCGTGGGCGCTCACCCGGGTTTTCGTGACCTGGTCGGGTTCGGCCGCCGGCACATCAACGCGCCGGCTCAGGAGCTGGTCGACGACATGCTGTACCAGTTGGGTGCGCTGCGTGAAATCGCCCGGGCGCAGGGCGTGAAGCTGCAACACATCAAGCCCCATGGTGCGCTGTACATGCACCTGGCCCGTGATGAAGAAGCCGCCCGGTTGCTGGTGCAGAACCTGCAGGTGATCGAGCCGCAACTGTTGCTGTACTGCATGCCTGGCTCGGTGATCTGCCGGGTTGCCCAGGCTCTGGGCCAGCCGGTGGTGCGTGAGTTCTACGCTGACCGCGAGTACGACCAGAGCGGCTCGATCGTGTTCACCCGCGCGGTGCGTGGCTATCAGCCGCAGGCGGTCGCCGAGCGCGTGCTGCGGGCCTGCCGCGAGGGCGTTGTACGCACGGTCGAAGGCCAGGACCTGGCCATCGAATTCGACTCGATCTGCCTGCACAGCGATACCCCCGGGGCGCTCGACCTGGTCGAAGCCACCCGTGCAGCGCTGGACGCCGCCGGCATCGAGGTGCGCACGCCCCGTTGAGGTTCAAAGCACACGGTGCTCAGACACCGGTGCGCTGCACAGCATTGTTTTTGCCTGCCTTACGATAAAGATTCCAAAAAAGGAGCAGACATGGCCGAGCCGCTTGCCAGTACCCCGATCCGCTACAGCTTTGGTGCCGACGAGCACCTGTTTGCCGAAGTCAGCGACAGCATGTCGCTCGAGGCATTCTTCAAGGGCATGGCCGTTACCCGGGCGGTGGAGCGCCTGGCGCTGGAGGGCGTGCTGGACATTTGCCTGGCCAACGCCTCGTTCCAGATCCGCTTCGACCCCGACCGCATCGCCCCCGACGTGCTGCTTGCAGCGGTGCGCGGTGCAGAGGCCGAGGCGGTTGCCGAGCGCACATTGCACACCCGGATCATCGAGATCCCAGTGCTGTACAACGACCCCTGGACCCATGAAACCCTCATGCGCTTTCGCGACCGCCACCAGGACCCGGGCAGCACCGACCTGGAATACGCGGCGCGTATCAATGGCCTGGCCGATGTCGATGCGTTCATCGCCGCACACAGTGGTGCGCCTTGGTTCGTGTCGATGGTCGGCTTTGTCGCAGGCCTGCCGTTCATGTTCCAGATGGTCGAGCGCGAGCGCCAGTTGCAGGTGCCCAAGTACCTGCGCCCGCGCACCGACACGCCGAAGCTGACCCTGGGCCACGGCGGCTGTTTCGGTTGCATCTATTCGGTGCGCGGGGCAGGGGGCTACCAGATGTTCGGCGTTACCCCGGCGCCGATCTACGACCCGCAGCAGGGCCTGAACTATCTGAAGGAGCACATGGTGTTCTTCCGCCCGGGGGACATCGTGCAGTTCAAACCCATCGACCGTCAGGCCTATGACCAGGCGGTGGCGGATGTCGAGGACGGCCGTTTCGACCTACGCATTCGCCCGGTTGAGTTCTCGCTGGATGCTTTCCTGGCCGACCCGGTCGGCTATCCCAAGTCGTTGCAGGAGGTGCTGGCATGATCAAGGTACTCAAACCTGGCCTGGCAACCTCGGTGCAGGACTTGGGCCGTGAAGGCTATTACCACTTGGGCATCCCGCCGTCAGGGGCGCTTGATCAATATGCGTTGCGCGCCGCCAACCAGCTGGTCGGCAACCCGGCGGGCACTGCCGGCCTCGAATGTGCACTGGTGGGGCCGGAGCTGGAGTTTCTGCAAGATGCCCTGGTGGCGGTGTGTGGCGCACAGATGCCGGTGCTGCTCGATGGCCGTGAACAGCGTCCGGACACCTCGTTTGCAGTCAGGGCAGGCCAGGTGCTGCGCTTTGCCTTCCCCACAGCCGGGGCGCGTGCCTATCTGGCGGTCGCGGGCGGCATTGATGTACCCGAAGTGCTGGGCAGCCGGTCCACCTACGCACTGGGCGCGCTGGGCGGTTTTCAGGGTCGCAAGCTGCAGGCAGGTGATGTACTGCCGGTCGGTGTGCCCAGTGCCAAGGCCCGTGCCGGTGCCAGTTTGCCAATGGCACTGCGCCAGGCGCTGGGTGGCGAAGTGGTGTTGCGCGTGGTGCCGGGGTTGTACTTCCACCGCCTGTCTGATGCTGCGGCGAAAAGCTTTTTCACCGATGCCTGGACGGTGGGCTCCGAGGCTGACCGTATCGGCTACCGCTACAAGGGTGGCAACGCACTGAGTTTCCAGCCGCGTGAGCAGCCATTCGGCGCAGGCTCGGACCCGTCCAATATCGTCGACAGTTGCTACCCGATCGGCTCGATACAAGTACCCGCCGGGCTGGAGCCGATCATTCTGCACCGCGATGCGGTGTCGGGTGGTGGGTACGCCATGATCGGCACGGTGATCAGCGCCGACCTGGACCTGATCGGGCAGATGCAGCCGAACCAGCAGGCGCGGTTCTTGCCGGTGAGCATGGAAGCGGCGCTTGAGGCGCGGCGGTCCTACAAGAAAAGGCTGGCGTATCTGAGCAAGCTGTTCAGCTGATTGGTGCGCAGCCTGTACCGGCGTCTTCGCGGGTTGCTGCGAAGCGTCCGGTACAGGCGGGCTAGCCTCAGGTCAGAAGCTGTACTTGGCGGTCAGCATCATGTTGCGCGGTGCGCCCCAGGTGTCGCCGGCATAGTTGACCGAGGTGGCCACGGCCGAGTAGTACTTGCGGTCGAAGACGTTGTTGGCGTTGAGCTGCAGGTCGAGGTGCTTGTTGACCTGGTAGCCAGCCATCAGGTCGGTGACCGCGTACGAACCCTGGACCAGACGGTACTCGCTGCCATCGGCAACGGTGAAGTCGTTGTAGATGCGGCTCTGCCAGGAGATGTTGCCACCGATGCGCAGCTTCTCCAGCGGGCCTTCGAAGCGGTAGGTGGTGGTCAGCTTGAACAGGTGCTCCGGGGTATCGGTGTCGAAGCGCTGGTTGACGTTGCCCGGGTTGGCGGCGTCTTTGAGGGTGTGGACGCGGGCATAGGTGTAGCCTGCACCGACCTGCCAGTTGCGGGTCAGCGCACCCTGCAGCTCCATGTCGATACCTTGGCTGCGTACCTCGCCCGAGGCGACGTAGCAGTTGGTAGGGTCGTTGCAGCCAGTCAGGTCGGTCTGCGAAACGGCACGGTTTTCCTGGTCGATACGGAACAGCGCCACGCTGGCATTGAGGGCGCCATCGAAGTACTCGCCCTTGAGGCCGATTTCATAGTTCTTACCGTCCACCGGCTTGAGCGGGCTACCGGAAGCGTCCTTGTAATCCTGTGGGTTGAAGATGTCGCTGTAGCTGACATACACCGAGTGATGATCGTCCAGGTCGTAGATCAGGCCGGCATAGCGGGTGACATTGCGCGTGACCTTGTAATCGGCGCTGGAGCTTTCCTTGTTGTCGTAGTCGTACCAGTCCAGGCGGCCGCCCAGGATCAGCTTCAGCGGGTCGGCCAGGCTCAGGCGCGTGGTCATGTACACGCCTTCCTGGGTAGCGACTTCGCGTACGTTATTGGTGTGCACGAAATTCGGCTTGCCACCATTGAGCGGCCAGTTGGTGTCATACGGGCTGTAGTTGCGCGTGTCCATGTCATAGATGCGCTTGCTGGCGCCCACCACCAGCTCGTGGGTGCGGCCAAACGCCTGGAACGGGCCGCTGACGAAGCCGTCCACGCCAGCCTGGTTTTCCTGGTGCTTGGACTGGTAGGCCGTACGGGACAGTGGCTTGTCGAGCCCTGCCCAACGCGACTGGTAGGAGCCGGTGAAGGTGCCGTCCTGTTGGGAATAGTTGGCGTTGACCTGCAGCTTCCAGTCATTGGCCAGGCGCTGCTGCACTTCGGCGAATACGGTGTTGATCTCCTGGTCCTTGTTTTCCCAGTCACTGCCTGGGTTGTAGGAGCGCGAGTAACCCACGTGGTGGCCGTTCAGGGCGGTTGGCATGGCGCCCCAGAAGTTGTTGGTCTGGTCTTTCTGGTGAGAGAAACCGAGGGTCAGGGTGGTGTCTTCGGACAGGTCCGCCTCGGTGATCGCATAGAACAGGCCGTGGTCTTCTTCGACGTCGTCGATGTAGCTGTTGGCACCCCGGTAGGACGTCACCACGCGGCCGCGCAGTGTGCCGCTGTCGTTGAGCGGGCTGGAGGCATCGACTTCGCCGCGGTAGTCGTCCCAGCTGCCAGCGGCGCCGGTCAGGGTGACCTTCTGTTCGGCCAGCGGACGCTTGCGCACCAGGTTGATGGCCGCCGAAGGGTTGCCGGAGCCGGTGATCAGGCCGGTCGCGCCGCGCACGATCTCGACGCGGTCGAACATGGCCAGGTTAGGCTGGGAGCCCACGGTATACGGCTTGTAACCGCTCGGAATGCCGTCGTACATCAGGTTGTCGATGTCAAAGCCACGTGACGAGTAGTTTTGCCGACCTGGGCCGCCGGAGTAGTCGAGGAACAGCCCTGGCGTGGCCTTGACCACGTCGTTGATGCTGGTCATCGCCTGGTCGTCCATGCGCTGGCGGGTGATCACGGTCACCGCTTGCGGCGTTTCACGCAGGCTCAATGGCAGCTTGGTGGCGGTGGACATGGAACCTGTGGTGTAGGACTGCGAACCCTCCGTGGTGCTGCCCAGCCTGTCGGAGCTGATCTCGGTGGCGCCCAGTACCAGCGCGGTGGGCTGATCGCCTTCGGCCAGGGCCGGTGTGACGATGGCCATGCAGATGGCCATGGCGAGCAGGTTGCGGGCAGGGAGATTGCGCGTGGGCGCGAGTGGCGACGGCATGAGGGGCGGGTTCCTGTGCATTGTTAAACGTTATTGAAAGCGTGTATGAGAACGATTAACAATAAGTTTGTCAGGATTTGTCCGCCCGTGAAAGATTGGGATGTAGGATTTTTTACCTTTTTTTCACATTTGTAGCGCTGTCTAGACGGCGCCGTGCAGAGCGATCAGGGTTCAGCGCGGTTTATCGCCTTGCCCCGCTGCTCGGCCACTTCCGCAGCCTGGCCATCACGTTGCTTGCCTTGGCGCGCCAGCCCTTCGAGTTGCGGGATCAGCATGCCTTCGGGCAAATGCCGCCAGAAACGCCCCGGCATGTGCAGGCGCAAGGCATCCGGGTTGAGGCGGGCAGGGTTGAAGGTGTGGCGGTAGTAGGTGCGCCACAGCTCGGCACCCGGGTCATCGGCATTGCGCGCCCACTGCCGCCAAGCGTCCGGGCAGTGCCGCTGATAATTGAAACCCTGGCCGTCGAAGCGAATACCGTCCGCCGGCGTGGCGATCAACCAGCGCTGGCGCCCCAGGCGGTCGGCGAAGTGCGCGCTGGCACTGTGCAGAATGTCATGGGCCGGCTCGTGATAGGCCACCAGGTCCAGTTGCAGTTGCTCGGCAAGCACTGGCGGCAAGGGCACGAAACGCACGAACGCATGCAAGTGATGTGCTTCACGGCTGACTTGCTTGATACGCCGGTGCAATTCACTGCCCAGGCGGTCGCCGGCGAGCATTGCCGTGCGGTCACCGTGGGCCACGCGCCAGAGCACTTCGTACAGCAGCGCCCAGCGTTGCTCGCCCCGGTATCGCGATGCCTGTTCCAGGAGGCCCAACAGCGCCGCCGGTACCTTGGCGTGAAAGGGGCCGGGCCCTTCTGGCAGCGCAGCAGGCACCGCCAGCAGGTCATCGATCGGCCCTTGCGACCAGGTCACTTGCGCCGGGTCGATACCGTGCCCGAGCAGCGTGCGGGCCTGGGCGCGCCAGGTGCTGAAGCAGCCGTCACAATCGAGCGCGATCACCCCCACAACCCCATCTGCACGGGTGCCTGTGGCTCACGCAGGCGCTCGCGCAGCAGGCCGCTGCGCAGCTCGGCCTGGCCTGGGCGGTAGTCGCTGGTGATGATGAATGGCCGGGCCTTGTCGAGCACGCAGCGCAGCTGGATCAGGTCGTCATAGCGCACCCGCCGTTCACGGCGCAGCGCCACCAGCCGCTGAACACTGCGCAGGCCAATGCCGGGGATGCGTGCCAGCAGCGCCGGCTCGGCACGGTTCACATCCAGCGGGAACACCTCACGGTTGGCCAGTGCCCAGGCAAGCTTGGGGTCGATGTCCAGGGCCAGGTTACCCGCCTGGCCGAGCAACTCACCCGCTTTGTAGCCATAGCCGCGCAACAGGAAATCAGCCTGGTACAGGCGGTGCTCGCGCAGCAGCGGTGGGGCTGCCAGCGGCACGCTGCCCGGGCTGTCGGGTATCGGGCTGAAGGCTGAGTAATACACGCGCTTGAGGCCGTAACCTTGGTACAGCGACTCGGCGTTGCGCAGCAGCGTGCTGTCGTCAGTGGCATCGGCGCCGACGATGACCTGGGTGCTTTGCCCGGCCGGGGTGAAGCGCGGTGCTTTGGGCTCGCCCGCCACGGCTTGCTGGCCCTGGTGGATGACGCCCATGGCTTGGCGAATGGTATGGGCGTGCTTTTCCGGGGCCAGGCGCTTGAGGCTGGCATCGGTGGGCAGTTCGATATTGACGCTGAGGCGGTCGGCCAGGCGCCCGGCTTCCTCGATCAGCAGTGGGTCGGCGTCAGGTATGGTCTTGAGGTGGATGTAACCCCGGAAGTTGTGTTCCTCACGCAGCAGGCGCGCCACGCGGATCAACTGTTCCATGGTGTAGTCGGCCGAACGAATGATGCCGGAGCTGAGGAACAGGCCGCTGATGCAGTTGCGCCGGTAGAAGTCCAGGGTCAGGCGCACCACTTCCTCGGGGGTGAAACGCGCCCGCGGCACGTTGCTGGAGCGGCGATTGACGCAGTATTGGCAGTCGTACAGGCAGAAGTTGGTCAACAGCACCTTGAGCAGCGAAACGCAGCGCCCGTCCGGTGTATAGCTGTGGCAGATCCCCATGCCGTTGGTCGCGCCCAGGCCGTTGCTGCCGCGCGAGCTGCGTTTGGGCGCGCCGCTGCTGGCACAGGACGCATCGTACTTGGCGGCATCGGCAAGGATGCCAAGCTTGGCAATGAGCTGCATGAGGGTGTCTCGCGATACTGAATATTCATACAGTATTTTGAGAATTGATGGAATGCAAGTGGTGTCAGACGGTCGTGCCGCTCAGGCATGGCATCTAAACTTACAAACAGCCCGCCGCGGTTCCCACCACGGCGAGCCTCAACACCTAACCCGACCACCGCGACCCCGGACCGGACATCCCTCGCTGACGGTGGCCTTCTTGCAGAGGAGGGCAGGTCATGGACGAGGCAAGGCTCCACGATTTCATGGGCAAGCTGGTGGGTGACATGGGCGCTGCGGCGACCCTGGCCAATGTGATACTCGGCGACGAACTGGGGTTGTACCGGGCCATGGCCGATAGCCAGCCGGTCACCCCCCAAGTGCTGGCGGCACGGACCGGCTGCCATCCACGGCTGGTGCGTGAATGGCTCAACGCCCAGGCGGCGGCTGGCTATATGGTCCATGAGCAGGGCAGTTTCGTGCTGCCCGAGGAACAGGCCATGGCACTGGCCCAGGAGGATTCACCGGTCTACATGGCGGGCGGCGCGGCGGTGGTGGCGGCGCTGTTTCACGACAAGGACAAGCTGGTGGCTGCGATGCGCGGTGACGGGGGGTTGGCCTGGGGCGACCATCACCCCTGCATGTTCAGCGGTACCGAGCGTTTCTTCCGGCCTGGCTATCGCACCTTCCTGGTGGCCGACTGGCTGCCGGCGCTCGACGGTGTGGTGGCCAAGCTGCAGGCCGGCGCCAAGGTTGCGGATGTGGGGTGTGGGCATGGCGCTTCGACGCTGGTCATGGCCCAGGCGTTTCCAGCATCGACCTTCATCGGCTATGACTACCATGCGCCCTCCATCGCCACGGCCCGCGAACGCGCCGGTGAGGCCGGGTTGACCCCGCAGGTGAGTTTCCAGCAGGCGTCGGCCAAGGATTACCCGGGCAACGATCATGACCTGGTGTGCTTCTTCGATTGCCTGCACGACATGGGCGACCCGGTCGGGGCTGCACGGCATGCCTACCAGGCGTTGAAGCCCGACGGTACGGTGATGCTGGTGGAACCCTATGCCGAGGATACGCTCGATGGCAACCTGACGCCGGTCGGGCGCTTGTTCTATGCCGCGTCGACGTTCATCTGCACACCGAATTCACTGTCCCAGGAGGTGGGCTTGGGGCTGGGCGCACAGGCGGGCGAGGCGCGCTTGCGGGCGGTGTTCGAAGAGGCGGGGTTCACCGAGTTCCGGCGGGCGACACAGACGCCGTTCAACCTGATACTGGAAGCCAGGAAATAGGTGCACACCAATGCCGGCCTCATCGCCGGCAAGCCGGCTTGTATGGTTAGACTTGAAGGGGTGGTGGGACTAAATGCCGGATTCTGACTGTTGACGCAGTACAGACTGTGGGAGACATCGCCCCACCCCTTCCACCAAAGCGCCGAT
>NZ_JAETZZ010000013.1 GCF_022627325.1 Pseudomonas putida | reverse complement strand
CACCTTTCGGAAACCGTTGCTGCCATCCAGGTAGGCTGTAATCGCTGTGAGCTTGAATTGCTCGGTGTACTTACCCATAGATCCCCCAAGGGTTGGATTGGTGTCCAACTTCTTGGGGGCAGTCCAGGGACCGCGCCAGCTTTTAGAAGGTGAGCATGGCAGTTCCTACCACAGGACGGGCGTCTACTTCTGGAAATTGGCAAAGCGTAACCTGAAGAGCTGCGCGGTCGCGGTGGGAGCCGGCTTGCCGGCGATGGGCTGCGCAGCAGCCCCCTGCTCGATTCCGTCGGACAAATCTTGTCCGACAATCACCACTTCCCTAGAATATTGCCCGCCGCAACCGGCCCTGCCTCAGCAGTAGCGCGAATGCCCACTCGATTACCGCGTCTCGCCCTCTACAGGTCGCACCCCGAACTGATCCTCAATCTGGGCAGTTGCATCGCCGTGCTCGCCATCGTGGGCATCGTCGGTTACCTGCTGGGGCGTGAGCGCGAGAGTGTCGAGCAATCGGCCATGCGCTCCTCCGGCAATATCGTCCAACTGATCGAAAGCGACATTCTGCGCAACGTCGAACTTTATGACCAATCCCTGCGCGGGCTGATCTGGGCCGTGCAGCACCCCGAACTGCTGCAGGTCACGCCCAGCCTGCGCCAGCAGATCCTTTTCAACCAGACCTTCGCGGCCCCGGTGCGCGGCGATATTCTCTGGCTCAATGCCAATGGCGACGTCGTGGCCGACTCCACCAGCGTGACCCCACGCCAAGCCAATTTCGCCGATACCTTCGACTTCCGGGCCCATCGCCGCAACCCTGACCTGGGGTTGTTGATCAGCCCGCCATTCAAGGCGCGGCTCGGCGACCTTGACTGGTGCATCAGTTTCAGCCGGCGCATCCCCGCAGCCGATGGCAGCTTTGCCGGGCTGGCCGCCGGCGCCCTGCGCCTCTCCTATTTCAACGAACTGTTCCAGCGCCTTGATATCGGCCATGAAAGCAGCATCAACCTGCTCAACGTCGATGGCCAACTGCTCGCCCGCCAGCCACAACGCGACCAAGACCCGTTGATCGGCACCAGCGTCGCCGACCGGCCCAACTTCAAGCGCATCCTCGGCGAGCGCAGCGGCAGCTTTACAGCCCGCTCCAGTTTCTATGGCACCCAGCGCATGTACACCTTCGCCCGGGTCGCCGACCTGCCGTTGATCGTACTGGTGGTGCACTCAAGCGATGAGGTGTTCCAGTCATGGCGCCGCACGGCGGTGGTGGTCAGTATCGCCACCGGCGTGCTGTGCATCGGTATTCTCTGGCTTACCCTGCTGCTGGGTCGCGAATTGCGCCGCAGGCATGAGGCTGAACAGGGCCTGGCCACATTGGCGGCAACCGATAGCCTGACCGGCCTGGCCAACCGCCGCCGTCTGGATCAGGTGTTGCGCCAGGAATGGGCGCGCGCCCAGCGCAACCGTAAACCGTTGGCCGTGCTGATGGTGGATGTGGATCACTTCAAGGCATTCAACCAGCGCCACGGGCACGCCGGGGGCGATCATGCGTTACGTGAAGTGGCCAAGACGATCGAACAGTGCATACGACGCCCGGCAGACTTGGCGGCGCGATACGGGGGGGAGGAATTTCAAGTGGTTTTGCCGGAAACCGAACTGTCCGGTGCCCGTCTGCTGGCGGAAAGGATCCGTACCCATGTCGCGGCACTGGCCCCCTTTGCCGATGATGCCCACGCGGTGACGGTGAGCATCGGCATCAGCGTCCACACCCCCGGCACCCAGCAAGATCTGGCGACCATGCTGGGGGCCGCGGATGAGGCGCTCTACCGGGCCAAAGCCAAGGGCCGAAACCGGGTAGAGGGCCCTGAGGTTTAGGAGCGGGCGCGTGCGGCGTTGCGCAGTGCCTTCACCTGGTCGTGGTTACGCTGTACGCCCTGCAGTTGCTTTTCAACGAGCATATAGCTCTGGTCGGTGGCAGAACGGCCCAGCTTGACCAGTTTCTCACGGGCTTCCTTGTAGGCTTTGAGGGCATGGTCTTCGCCGCGTTCGACTTCGTTGAGCACGGCCTCGTCATCCTTACCGGTAACCATCGACTTCAGGTTCACCCAGCCGCGGTGCAGGTCGCCGCTGATGCTGGTGGAGGTTTCCGGGTCGCCGCCCAGGCGACGCACTTCACTCTGCAGTTCGCTCGCTGCATTGCCGCACTCGCCAGCGCGTTGGGCGAAGAAGGATTTCAGCTCCGGGTTCTTCACATCGTCAGCCGAAGTTCTGAACCCTTTCTCGCCGTCCTTGCTGTACTCGATCAGGTCGTTAAGCACGTGGATTACGTCTTTGTTGAGATCGCTCATGGCTGAAACTCCTTGGCAGGTAATAGTCATGTAAACAGGAGCAGCCTTCGTGCCAAACCGACGAATAAATAAAAAAGCTTAAAAAACAATAAGTTGCTTGAAGAGTGGAAACCATGGAAAATGGCGTTATGCATGATTGCCGCTTGGGTGCTCGTGCAGATTGCAGTATGGTCGGCGCACGTCTACTGCCAGGTATTACCGATGAAACCGGAAACCCTCGAACTGCTGGTAATCCGCACCATGCCCTTTGGCAAATACCAAGGCCGGATCATCGCCGACTTGCCGGGTGACTACCTGGCATGGTTTGCGCGCAAGGGGTTTCCGGCGGGTGAGCTGGGCGGGTTGCTGGCGTTGATGCACGAGGTCGATCACAACGGCCTGGGGGATCTGCTGGTGCCGCTGCGGCAAAAGCACCGGCGCTGAGCCTGTTGCGCACCCAGATGCGCGTGGGTCCCGTCGAGCTACATCTGGGCTATGGGGGCTGCTGCGCAGCCCATCGCCGGCAAGCCGGCTCCCACCCCGACCGCGCAGCTCCTTAGACCTGCGTTGTACCTGTGCAAGCAACTGGCTTGCTCAACGTCTAAAAGCTGGCGCGATTGGACTGCCCCCAAGAAGCTGGCCACCGATCCAACCCTTGCCCTGAAGAGGACTGGTGTACCTGGCGGGCCGGCGTACCCGCGCTGAGGCCAGTGATGGTCGAACCACCTAGCCCTTGGCCGGCGCCACGACCATTTCCACCCGCTCGCTCTTTTTGATCAGCGCATACACCACCGCTGTCAGCAGGCTACCCGCGACGATGGCCAGCAGGTACAGCAGCGCATGGTTGATCGCGTTGGGAATCAGCAGCACGAACAGCCCGCCATGGGGCGCCATCAGCTTGCAACCGAAGTACATCGACAGCGCGCCGGTCAACGCGCCGCCGGCGATACTTGCCGGGATGACCCGCAGCGGGTCTTTGGCAGCGAACGGGATGGCGCCTTCGGAAATGAAGCACAAACCCAGCACCAGAGCGGCCTTGCCGGCCTCGCGCTCGGTTTGGGCGAACTTACGCCGGGCCAGGAACGTGGCGATGCCCAGGCCGATCGGCGGCACCATGCCCGCCGCCATGGTCGCCGCCATCGGCGCGTAGCTCGAGGATGCCAGCAGCCCTACCGAAAAGGCATAGGCCGCTTTGTTGATCGGCCCGCCCAGGTCGATGCACATCATCCCGCCAAGCAGCAGCCCCAGGAGGATGGCGTTGGTGGTGCCCATGCTGTCGAGAAACTGCGTCAGGCCTTCGAGCATGGCGGCCACCGGCTGGCCGACCACATAGATCATCACCAGGCCTGTGAACAGGCTCGCCAACAGCGGAATGATCAGGATCGGTTTGAGTGCATCGAGGCTGCTCGGCAGGCGTGCCCAGCGGGCAATGGCTTTGGCGCTGTAACCGGCGAGAAAACCCGCGACGATACCGCCGATGAAACCGGCCCCCAGGGTGCTGGCCAGCAGCCCGCCGATCATGCCGGGCGCAAGGCCCGGGCGGTCGGCGATGGACCAGGCGATGTACCCCGCCAGCAACGGCACCATCAGCTTGAATGCAGCCTCGCCGCCGATCTGCATCAATGCCGCCGGCAGGGTGCCCGGCTCCTTGTAGGCCTCGATACCGAAGACGAACGACAGAGCGATCAGCAAGCCGCCTGCCACCACCATCGGCAGCATGAACGAAACACCTGTCAGCAAGTGTTTATAAACACCGGTTTTCTCGCCCTTGCCGGCACTTGCAGCGGCTGCAGTGTCAGCTGCGCTTTCCACCTTGGCTTCGGCCAGGGCCTTGTCCAGCGTGGCACGGGCCTGCTTGAGGGCGATGCCGGTTCCGCAACGGTAGATACGCTTACCGGCAAAACGCGCGGTGGGCACTTCGATATCGGCAGCCAGCAGCACCACGTCGGCTTCGGCGATGGCCTGGGCCGACAGCGGGTTACGCGCACCGACCGAACCTTGGGTTTCTACGGTGAGTTGATAGCCAAGCTGTTGCGCTGCCTGCTGCAACGCTTCGGCTGCCATGAACGTATGCGCCACGCCAGTCGGGCAGGCAGTGACCGCAACGACCTTGGCCCCAGCAGTGGCCATCGGCTGTTCGGCCTGATGAGTAACGGCCTGTACCTGGGCCTTCGCCGCCGCCTCGTCGAGGAAACCTTCACGGTCGGCCAGCGCTTGCGCCGGTGTGCTCTGGAACAAACGCTTGCCGGCGAAGCGGGCCAGGTCGACCGGCCCGGTGCTGACAACCAGCACCCAGTCGGCATCCGCGATCTGCGCGGCGCTCAGTTGGCGGTCGGGATGTTCGGCATCCTGCACTTCCACGCAGGTTTTCCAACCGCGGCGCTGGGCAGCAGCGGCCAGCAGGCGCGCACTCAGCACGCTGGATACCTGGCCGTTCGGGCAGGCGGTGACAATGGCAATGTTCATCGGCGAGCCTCTTGTTGTTCTGTCAGTTGCACGGCGGCCTCCAGGCGCGCCAGTTGCTCGCGGTCACGGATACCGAAGCCGACCTGGGTCACGGCCTGGGCGGCGATGGCCGTGGCGCGGCGCAGGGTATGCCCAGGCGCCTCAGCCAGCAGCAAGCCGTGAACCATGCCGGCTACCAGCGAGTCGCCCGCGCCGACCGTGCTGGCAACACGCACTTGCGGTGGCTGGGCGTGCAGTGTGCGGCCAGCCGTGAACCAGCTGACGCCCTGCTCCCCTGCCGACACCACCACATGCTCGACACCCGTGGCCAGCAGCCGTTGGGCGGCAGCCTGCTGTTCGGCAGCGCTGTGCACGTCAAGGCCAAGCACTTCGCCCAGTTCTTCGGTGTTGGGTTTGACCAGCCAAGGGGCGCTGTCCAGGCCGGCGCGCAGGGCCGCACCGCTGCTGTCGAGGGCAACCTTCAGGCCTTGGCCCTTGAGCTGTTCGAGCAACCGGGCGAACCAATCAGGGCTGATACCGCGTGGCAGGCTCCCCGCCACCACCACGGCGTCATGTTGGGGAGCCACCTGCTCAAGCAGGCGCAGCAGGGCCTCGCAAGCAGCCTCATCGACCTGCGGGCCTTGGCCATTGATATCGGTCACACGGCCATCGGCTTCGACCAGTTTGAGGTTGCTGCGTGTCTCGCCCGGCACACGCACGAAGCAATCGGCAAAGCCGCGCCATTGGATCAACGCCTCGAACGGTTGCAGGTTGTCCTGGCCCAGGAAACCAGCGACGGTCACGCTGTGCCCGAGGTCGGCCAGTACCTGGGCCACGTTCAACCCTTTACCCGCGGCATGGCTGTGCTGGTCCTGGGCGCGGTTGACGTGCCCGGGGCGCAGCGCATCGAGGCTTACGGTGATGTCCAGCGCCGGGTTCAGGGTCAGGGTAAGGATCTTGGCCATTCAGTAACGCTCCACCAGCGCGCGAACCGCTGCGGCGCTGTCCTGTTGCAGGGCCTCGCGCGCCAGGGCGCGGGCCGTCTGGTGATCGGCCTGGCGAACCAGTGCCTTGACTTCGGCAACGCTGCGCGCGGCCACGCTCAGTTCGTCCACGTCCAGGCCCAGCAGCACCGCCACCGCCTGCGGGTCGGCGGCCAGTTCACCGCACACGCCTACCCACTTGCCCTCGGCATGGGCGGCGCGCACGGTCATGTCGATCAGGCTCAGCACCGCCGGGTGCAGGCCGTCGGCCTGGGCCGACAGGCTGGGGTGGCCACGGTCGATGGCCAAGGTGTATTGGGTCAGGTCGTTGGTGCCAATACTGAAAAAGTCCACTTCGCGGGCCAGTTGTGGCGCCAGCAACGCGGCGGACGGCACTTCGACCATGATGCCCAGTTGCAGGTCGGCTACCGGTATTTCTTCACGCAGGCGCTCGACCATGGCCCTCGCCTCCCGCCATTCGTGCACTTGGCCGACCATCGGGAACATGATGCGCAACGGGCGCTGATCAGCGGCGCGCAGCAGGGCTCTGAGCTGGTCTTCCATGATCTGCGGGCGCTGCAAGGTCAGGCGCACGCCGCGCACACCGAGAAACGGGTTTTCCTCGGCAGCGATCGGCCAATAGGGCAACGGTTTGTCCCCGCCCACATCGAGGGTGCGCACGACCAGGGGTCGCCCGCCCAGCCCATCCAGCACACGGCGGTACTCGGCTTCCTGGGTGGCGACATCCGGCGCCTGCGAGTGGGCCATGAAGATCAGCTCGGTGCGCAGTAGGCCGATACCTTCGGCGCCCTGCTCCACCACCTTGTCGATGCCGCCGCTCTGGCCGATATTGGCGAATACCTCGACGGCATGGCCATCACGGGTTACCGCGGGCTCATGACGGTTGGCCCAGGCTGCTTGCAGGCGCTGTTCGCGCAGGTCGCGCTCGGCCAGCGCACGTTGCAGCTCATCGGCTGGCGGGGCGACGCTGACCACGCCGCGCTGGCCATCGAGCAACAGCGGCGTACCGGCTTCGAGCAGCAGCAGCGCCGCCCCCGCGCCGACCACCGCCGGGATGCCCAGGGCCCGCGCGACGATCGCGCTGTGTGCGGTTGCGCCGCCATGGGCGGTGACGATACCGGCAACCCGCGCCGGGTCCAGGCGGGCAACATCCGAGGGGCCGACCTCGCCCATCACCAGCACATAGGGTTGATCAGGCTCGGCCTGCGTCTGCACACCGCACAACTGCGCCAACACCCGGCGGCCGATGTCTCGCAGGTCGGCGGCACGCTCGGCGAGCAGCGCATCATGCAGCGCCTCCTGTTCGCGGGCCGCCGCTTCGATAACGGCCATCCACGCGGCGGCGGCGCTCTCACCCTGGGCCAGACGCAGCTCGACATCGTCGGCCAGTGCAGGGTCGGCGAGCATTTCCTGATGGGTGACGAAGATCTCGCCAACGGCCTTGTCGCTGCGCTGCACCAAGGCCTGCAACTCGGCGTTCACTGTCTCCAGTGCCCGGCGCAGCTTGGCCCGCTCCTGCGCCGGCGATTCGCCACGCAGGGGGTAATCGATGTCGCGCTCGACGCAGACGTGGGCGGGCCCACTGGCAATGCCCGGGGCCGCAGCCACCGCCTGGATACGGCTACCGGCAGCCGGCGCCTGCAACACCTCGACAGGCTCCGGGCTCACCGCAGCCGTGGTTTTCGGCAAAGGCTCGACGTCCTCACCCAAGCCCTGCTCGATTGCCGCCAGCAGTGCTGGCAAAGCATCAGCGGCAATGGACGGCTCGGCCAGCAGCTCCAGTTCCTGGCCACGCCGTGCGCCGAGGCTGAGCAGCTTGCTCAGGCTCTTGACCGACACCGCAGGTTGCGCGCTGTCCAGCACTCGCAGGCGGATTTCGCCCTCGAAACCCTTGGCCAACTGCGCGAGGATTTTTGCCGGGCGGGCGTGCAGGCCATGTGGATTGGCCAGCACGATACGAGCGCTGGGCCAGTCGGGCGCGGTCTCGCCACCGAGCACCTCCAGTACCGCGCGGCTGCTGGTGGCCTGGTAAAGCGTTTGCCCACGCCCCTCGATCAGCACCTCGCACAGGCGCTCGAGCAGCGCCTGGTGGGCTGCACCGAGGCTGGCCAGGCAAAACAGGCCATTCAGTGGCTGGTCGCGGTAGCGCAGCGGCTGCTGGGGAGTGACGAAGGCCAAGCCAGGCTGACGGACCTGCCGCTCGCTGTGCAGCCACCAGAGCCCCTCGCCCAGGGGCAGAGGCTCGGCCTGCTGCAGCACGGCCGCAAAACCATTGTCGACACACCCGGCACGTTGCAAGAGGCGGGCACCGCGCCAGGCCAACTCGTCGAAGTCTTCGGCGGGCAGGTTCAGGCTGACCAGTTGCGCATCCAGCGCCAGCGCCTGGGGTGCGCCCTGCAGCAGCTTGAGCAGCGCTTCGGCGGAACTGGCACGGCGCAGGGCTTCGGCCAGGTCGGTTTCGCCCAGGGCGCGGGTCAGCAATTGCAGCAAACGCAGGTGCTCGTCGGAGCGTGCGGCAATGCCGATGGCCAGGTAGACGATCTGCCCGTCCCCCCAGTCCACGCCTTCAGGAAACTGCAGCACGCGCACGCCAGTGGCATACACCAGGTCGCGGGTCTGCGGCGTGCCGTGGGGGATGGCGATACCTTGGCCCAGGAATGTGGAGCCTTGCGCTTCGCGCGCCTGCAGGCCCTGCAAATACCCTTCGGCGACCAGGCCGTCAGCGACCAGTCGATCCGCCAGCAGGCGCAGGGCCTGGCCTTTGTCGGTAGCCGTCTGGCCCATGGCTATCTGCTCTTTGGCGAGCTCGAGCATGACCTTCTCCTTTTGCAGCCCCTGCGTGCACTTTTGCACCGGGTACTGAGGTATTGTTGTGAAATTCACGTATTCAGCCAGTCAAAGGCCTTGCACGAGCGGCAGGCAAGGCAGAAAAATTAATAGCTGAAACGTTTAATCTGACCAAGCGGCCACGTTACTCGATAATCTTCCGGGGAAAAAGCCCCATCCTGTCGGACAATTGCGACAATGGTCGTCTGCGCGTGGCAACCAGCCCGGGTCAAACTGCCCGGTCTGGTGGTATAGCCCGCCCCGGTAATAACAAGGAAAATTCGGTGAAACTCAGCGATATCGCCCGTCTGGCTGGTGTGTCCGTGACCACTGCCAGCTACGTCATCAATGGCAAGGCCGAACAGCAGCGCATCAGCAACAGCACCGTCGAGCGGGTGCGTGCGGTGGTCGAGGCCCACGGCTTCACGCCCAACCCCCAGGCTGCGGGCCTGCGCAGCCGGCACACCCGTACCTTGGGCTTCATTCTGCCGGACCTGGAAAACCCCAGCTACGCTCGCATTGCCAAGCAGCTGGAGCAAGGCGCCCGCGCCCGTGGCTATCAACTGCTGATCGCCAGCAGCGATGACCGGCCCGACAGTGAGCGCCAACTGCAGCAACTGTTCCGTGCCCGGCGTTGCGATGCCTTGTTCGTCGCCAGTTGCCTGCCCCCGGAAGATGACAGCTACCGTGAACTGCAGGACAAGGGCCTGCCGGTGATCGCCATCGACCGGCGCCTGAACCCGGCACACTTCTGTTCGGTCATCAGCGATGATCGCGATGCCAGCCGCCAGTTGGCCGATAGCCTGCTGGCCACGGCACCGCGCAGCATCGCGCTGATCGGCGCGCGCCCGGAGCTGTCGGTCAGCCAGGCCCGTGCGGGCGGCTTCGACGAAGCGATGCAGGGTTTTAGCGGGGACGTGCGCCGTTATCAGGGCGAGGCATTCAGCCGCGAATGCGGCCAGCGCTTGATGCAGCAGCTGATCGACGAGCTGGGCGGCCTGCCGGATGCCTTGGTCACGACGTCCTACGTGCTGCTGCAAGGCGTGTTCGACACCCTGCAGGCGCGCCCGGCCGATTCGCGCCTGCTGCACCTGGGCACCTTCGGTGACAACCAGTTGCTCGATTTCCTGCCGCTGCCGGTCAATGCCATGGCCCAGCAACACGGCCTGATCGCCGCCACCGCCCTGGAGCTTGCCTTGGCGGCCATCGAGGACAAACGCTACGAACCCGGCGTGCATGCCGTCGCCAGAACCTTCAAGCAACGTATCACTGTGGCCTGAACATGCGCCTGATCGACACGCACACCCACCTTGACTTCCCCGACTTCGATGCCGACCGCACGCGCCTGCTGGCCAGTGCGCAGGGGCGTGGGGTGGAGCGCATGGTCGTGCTGGGGGTTGATCAGGCCAATTTCCAGCGGGTGTGGGACCTGGCCTGCAGCGATGAGCGCGTGCGCGCAGCGCTTGGGTTGCATCCGGTCTACCTGGAGCAGCATCGCCCCGAGCACCTGGTGCAGTTGCGTCAATGGCTTGAACGTCTGGATGGCGATCCGCGGCTATGCGCCGTGGGCGAATTCGGCCTGGACTACTACATCGAAACGCTGGACAAGGCGCGCCAGCAAGCGCTGTTCGAAGCCCAATTGCAGATGGCCTGTGACTTCGAACTGCCCGCCCTGCTCCACGTGCGCCGCAGCCATGCTCAGGTAATCGCCACGCTCAAGCGCTACAAGCCGGCGCGGGCAGGGATCATCCACGCCTTCGCCGGCAGTTACGAAGAAGCGCGCGAATACATCAAGCTGGGTTTCCGCCTGGGGCTGGGTGGCGCCGCAACCTGGCCGCAGGCTGTGCGCTTGCGCAAGACCCTGCCGCGCCTGCCGCTGGAGAGCATCGTGCTGGAGACCGACGCCCCGGACATGGCCCCGGCGATGTTTGCCGGTGAGCGAAACAGCCCGGAGCATCTGCCAGAGATCGCCCAGGCATTGGCCGAGGTGATCGGCATTGATGTGCAGTTGCTGGCCGAAGCCAGCAGCACAAATGCCTGTGAGTTGTTTGGCTGGTAGTCCTGGCACAGGCTCGGCCCGTGCACAGGCCGGCACTGGCTAAACCCTGAACGCGCCAATCAAGCGTTTCAACTCCACCACCTGCTCCGACAATGCCCGGCTGGCATCCTCGGTCTGGCAAGCGCCCAACGAGGTGTCCTGCGCCGCCTGGTTGATCGCCACGATGTTCTGGTCAATGTCATGGGCCACCGCCGTCTGCTGCTCTACCGCCGCCGCTATCTGCTGGTTCTGCTCGACGATGCCGCCTACCGCGCCAAGGATGTTGCCAAGCGCCTGTTGCACCTGGCGTGCCTCCTCGACCGTGCCCGCAGCCATCTGATGGCTGCTGCCCATGGCGCGAACCGCTGCCCCGACACCGTCCTGCAAACGCTGGATCATCTGCGCAATCTGCGCAGTGGAGTCCTGGGTACGTTTGGCCAAGGTACGCACTTCATCAGCGACCACGGCAAACCCCCGCCCTTGCTCACCGGCCCGGGCCGCCTCGATAGCAGCGTTGAGCGCCAACAGGTTGGTCTGCTCAGCGATACTGCGGATCACTTCAAGGACCTGGCTGATCGCCTGGCTGTCGTCAGCCAGCTGATTGATCGCCAACACGGTCTGGTCGATTTCGGCAGCCAGCCGGCCAATGCTGCCTTGCTGCTCTTGCACCAAGGTGCGGCCATTGGCACTTTCGTGATTGACCTGCTGCGCACCATCGGCGGCCAAGGCAGCACTGCGCGCCACCTCCTGCGCAGTGGCGCTCATCTGGTTCATCGCCGTGGCCACCTGCTCGATCTGTTCACGCTGGCCGCTCACGGACTGGCTGCTGCGTGCCGATACGGCCAATACCTGCCCGGCCTGCGCTTCGACCGCCACAACGGTGTGGCCAACCTGCTCGATCAGGCAACGGATCCGGCGCACGGTTTCGCTGAAGCCCTGCGCCAGTTCGCCCAGTTCATCGCGGCTGTGGGCGTTGAAACTGACCGTCATGTCACCGGCCGCCACCTTGTCCATCGCGCCACCCAGCTTGCGCAGCGTCGTGCGGGTCGACACATAAAAGCCGCCGTAGAGGTAGAGGATCAGCGCGAAGACGCCCGCCAGCACCGCCACCAGGGCGACCATGCGCAGGCGCTGCTGGCCAAGACGCTCCTGCAACTGCAGTTGCAGATGCCCAAGGACTTGATCGTTCAGTTGGTAGGTGTGAGCCATCAGCTCACTCACCTGTTGATAGAAGGGGAGCCATGGCGCATCCAGGGTTTCAGCGACCACCACACGCTCTTCGAACAACGCGGCGGCTTGTTTGACGGAAGCTTTGCTGGCCTGCGCAGCGGCGCTCATGGCCGCGGGGACGCTGGGGTCACTGGCCAGGGCTTCATCCACCCGCATGCCATAGTCCGCCGCCAAACGCTCCAGACGCTGCAGCAGGTCTTCGAAGCGCACGCTGCCGGACGAGTCGATGAACCCTCGGCCAAGTGCAATGGCGCCCATCGCCCTGCCCTCGCCCAGGGCCAAAGTCACCTGTGCGGTGGCGGTGCCGAGCAATTCGCTCAACTGGCGCACCGAAACCTGGCTGTCCTGGCTCAGGCCGGACTGGCTGGCCACCAGTTTGCTCAGCACCTGTACTTGGCCCAGCAACTTGTCGAAGAGGGCGACCTTGGCCTGCAAAGAGGTTTCGGCCTGGGCACTGGCAAAAGCGCCGGCCAGCTCGTCGAGCTTTGCCTGAGGAACCGACTCATGGCCTTGCAGGGCCTGCACCTGTGCCTGGACCTTGTCCTGCAAGGCAGCGATGCGCGACTCCAGGTCGCCGGCCTGGCCCGACTGCCCGAGCACGGCATTGATCTGCATGAGGTTGCCGAGGGTTTCCATGTCGGCGCGCAATACCAGGCTGCCACTCAATGGGGTGATGCCCTGCAATTGAGCACGGGTTGCCTGGAACTGCTGATAGGCGTCGCGCACCAGGTAGCTGCTGGTGGCGAGCATGGGCAGGAAGAACAGGGCGCTGATGAGGCTGAACTTCTGGCCGAAGCTCAGCCGGTTCATCAGTGCGATTGCCGGGTAGAGCAGACGCTTCACGGGGCACCTCCTTGAATTCTTGTTGTTCTGCGAGGGGTAGCACTAGGCCACCTGTATAACGCAGATCGAACCGGAGGTTTGTAACTTAAGGTTAACCGGCGCTCAGACCAGCACCGTCCACAGCGCAAAGCCCGCGTACCACAGCACCGCACAGCGCAGCAGCAGCTCCCACAGGCTATCGAGCCGGGCCACACCAGGCTGGCTGTCCTCTTGCTCGGGAATGTCATCGGCAACCCGCCCGACCCTGGCCACCAGGTGCCCGGCGCTGATATGCCAGTTGAGCAGTTCGTGCAGCATCACGCGGGTCACTGCGACGAAATTGCCAACCAGGGCAAAACTCAGGGCCAGCACGCGCACTGGAAGCCAGTCCATGATGTGCCGCAGCTGCTCGGCACGGGCCTTCAGCGCAGGTTGGTTACTGTTATCGCCTGTCAGCGCCAGCAAGCGATAGGCCAACGCCGCCCCGGGGCCGAGCACGAAGTACCAGAAGATCACAGCGAAGAAACTCTGATAGGCCTGCCACAACAAGTAGCCTTGCACGCGCACCAGCAACACCTGGGCTTCATCAGCCTCCAGGCCCAGGTCGCGCTCGGCCACATGCAGCGCGGCCTGGTCGTCGCCGCGCCGCCAGGCATCGCGAAGCGGGCCCAAGGCAGCCTTGGCATCGCCGCGGCCCAGGCTGTAGATCAGCACCAGCAGGTGCACTGGCAGCGCCAGCAACCCATAGGCCACCGGGTCGAGCACGTGCAGCAGCAGCACCAGCACCGCCACGGGTGCAAGCACCAGGATGGCCAAGCTCCACCAGGGATGCACCCGCCCGCTGCGCTCCAGGCGCACCAGCTCGCCCAGGAAGAAGCCATCGCGCTGTACCTGATGGCGCAGCGCCGAGAACTTCTCGACCCACAACGCCAGTATCAACACCAGAAAACTCATGCCTTGTCCTCGTTGTGCTGCACGGCGGCACGGTAACGCTGCCAGTCGAATGCCGGGCCGGGATCGGTCTTGCGCTGCGGGGCAATGTCGCTATGGCCACGGATCCGGCCCAGGTCGATAGCTGGCCAAGCCGCCTGAATCTGCCGGGTGAGTTGCTCCAGCGCACGGTACTGGGCATCGCTGTAAGGCAGGTCGTCGGTACCTTCCAGCTCGATACCGATGGAAAAGTCGTTACAGCCTTCTCGGCCGTCAAAACACGACACACCCGCATGCCAGGCACGGTCCAGCAACGACACGAATTGGGTCACCGCACCGTCGCGTTCCACGAACAGGTGCGCCGATACGGTCAGGTGGCTGATGCTGGCAAAGTAGGGATGTTCGTCGGGGTCCAGGCGGTTCTGGAAGAACTGTTGGACTTTGCCGCTGCCGAAGCAGGCCGGCGGCAGGCTGATGTTGTGGATCACCAGCAGGGAAATCGATTCGCCCTCGGGTCGCGCGTTGAAGTTCGGCGAAGGGCAGTGGGTGATTCCGTTTCCGTGGAACCAGCCGGTGGCACGGTCCAATTGCATGGGGCAGTTCCTGAAGAACGCTAGGTACAGAGGCGCAGTATGCCCTGCCAGTATCGCGCTTTGCATGTGAATCTGCAGCAGCAGGTCAATGAACCTGCTGCTGGCGCAAGCTTTCCAGCACGCTCTCCAGTGCCCGCTCGAACAGCAGGCCGTCGTCCAGTAGCCGCACCTCACCAAGGCGCAGTGCTTGAGCGAGGCCCAGCAGGTTCCACTCGCGTACCTTCATGCCGGTGCGGTTGGCGAATACCAGGCGGTCACTGCTGTCGATACGCGCCACCAGTTTGCAGCGCAACGGCTCGTCATCGTCGAGCACTTCTATCCACGCGCCGATGCGCAGGCGTTGCACCGCACGCAGCTGCGCGGTGTGCTCGTCGTGCGGGTGCAGCGGCGTACAAGCGGGCTCTTCGGCCATTGCCAGCACGATGTCCTCAGCCACCAGCACTGCGGCCAGGGCCTGATCGTCTGGGGCAGGCGGCAGTTCGGCCCCGGCGCAGGCACGCAGGTGCAGTTGCTCGAGCTGCTGGAAAAAGTCGCGGGTCGACTGCGAGTCCAGCGCCACGCCGGCCAACCCCTCGCGCAATGCCTTGAGCAGGCCGGGCACTTGCTGCAGCAGGGCCTGCGGATCACGCCGGGGGAGGATGCTGGCGAGCAAGGTGTCCATGGTCGCAAGGGCGTTGATCCACGCCGAGGAGCCCTCACCCTGTTTGAGCCATGCCAGCAGCAGCACCTGGCTCCAGGCTTGTACCAGCATCTGCACCACCGCTTGAGGCAGCACCTTACCGCGCAAGCGCTGATTGAGTACCTGTTGCACCTGCTGGCGAGCCTGCACCGCCCGCGCACGCCCTTCTTCGGCATCGCGGGTGCGCTGCTCGAGCAGTTCGTTGCGCCGCCGTTCATCCTGGCTGAAGGCCATGAAGTCCTCCAGCAGTTCGGCGAACACCGCCGCGTCCTCGGTGAAGTCGTTGAGCAGACGCTGGACGATGCGCTCTACCCGCAGGTGCAGGCTGTCACGCAGGCCTTCGCTGCCGGTCTCCCAGCCGATCGAGGCGGCAGCGATCTCATTGAGCAAGCGCCGGGCAGGGTGGCTGGCGCGGCTGAACAGCCCTTTGTCGAGCAGTGCCACCTTGAGCATCGGGATATGCAGGCGTGCAATCAGCGCCCGCAGGCTGTGCGGCAGGTTGTCATCGGCCTGGATGTAATCGAACAGCAGGCCGACCAGGTTGATCATGTCTATGTCGGCCGTGGCAATGCGCCTGCGGGTGCCACTGCGCACACTCACCCGCAACAGCAACTGTTCGAGCTGCTGGCCAAGGTCGAAATCGTCTTCGTCGAAGGTGGCCGGCACGTAGTGCTGCAAATGCGTGAGCAGGCGCAGCAGGTCGGCAGTGTTTATCGGCTGAGCCGTGGCAATCGATTGCAAGCGTGGCGCGATCCTCCCGCGTGCCGGTGCCAGCAGCCCCTGCAAGGAGGTGAAGAAAGCCTGCCCGGCACTGTCTGCGCCGATGGCCCCGTCAGGCCTGAGGCTGGCAGGCGCGCGCCGCGAGCTCAGGCGACGGTCCTCGGCACGCCGGCGCGGCGCAGGCGGCAGCTCAGCCAGCACGCCGGCAGCGGCCAACAACTGGTTGGCTTCGCCGTAGAGCACGTCGGTATCACGCAGCACATAGCGTTCGAACAGCTTCAGCAAGACCAGTTTGACCCGCAGGCCAACACCCAGATTACGCCCGGCTTCGAGGAAGTAGCCACATAATGCGCCAGGTGCGAGCGGGTTCTTTTGCGCGTCCAGGGTACATTCGAGCAGGGCCTGCAAACGCAGGCTCAACTGATCCAGGGCAAGCCCGTCACGCGACAGCACCTGCGCGACCATGTTGTCGATGGTCGCAGCCCGCTCCTGCTGAGCCTTGTTCCGCGGGTGATCGGCAACGGCTGCAAAACCCAGCGGCTCGGGCTGCCCGAGGCGGGCGAAAGTCTCGTAGAAGGTGTCGAGAAAGCCGCGCTCGATGCTCTTGCGCTTGAGGCGCAGGTCGCGCATGGCTTCGAAATAGAGGTTCTGATCGAAACGGTCGGCAGCCTTCTCGGCCATTTCAAAGAGGGTATCGTCAGCGTTGTCGAACAAGGCCTGCAAGCCTTGGCGCAATTGCAGCGCCGCCTTGTCGCGCACCTGCAGCAACAGCATCGGCAGACAAGGCAAGGGCGTGCGCGCACCTCGATCGATGGCGGCCGCCAAGGGCACCACCTTGCCTTCTTTATGCATCCCGAACTCCTTGCTGGGCGACGTGTTCGATAAATATGAAAATCGTCAAAGCTATGACGCCAAATACTGGGCGCTATTATCGGTAAAAAAGCCGATCCCTGCCAGCGCCGCTTCACTCGCCGGTAAATGACTGTATTTTTTGCCAAATGCTCACTTGGCCTGACCAAAGGTCCGCTGCAAGGCGGCTGTAAACAGCGGCCCCCTGCCCTATAATCGCCGGCAACTTGCTTGTGGAGCCGACCATGCCGAACCTACGCCTTGCCGACCTGACCGCCGAGATCGAAGCCAACGTGCGCCGCGCGCTGCTGGAGGACATCGGCAGCGGCGACATCACCGCGCAGCTGATTCCGGCCGAGCGCCTGGCCAAGGCCACCATCATCACCCGCGAAGATTGCGTGATTGCCGGCACCGCCTGGGTCGATGCCGTGTTCCGTCAACTCGATCCGCGTGTTGCGGTGCACTGGCAGGTGGCCGATGGTGACCGTGCCACGGCCAACCAGGCGCTGTTCCACCTCGAAGGCCCGGCACGTTCACTGCTCAGCGGCGAGCGAAGTGCGCTGAACTTCCTGCAGCTGCTGTCGGGCGTGGCCACGCGGGCCCGTGCGCTCGCCGACCTGGTCGAAGGCACCCAGGTGCAACTGCTCGACACCCGCAAGACCCTGCCCGGCCTGCGCCTGGCGCAAAAATATGCGGTGACCTGCGGCGGCTGCCACAACCACCGCATCGGCCTGTTCGATGCGTTCCTGATCAAGGAAAACCATATTGCCGCCAGCGGCGGTGTGCCCGAAGCAGTAGCGGCAGCCCACCGCATTGCGCCGGGCAAGCCGGTGGAAATCGAGGTGGAAAGCCTGGATGAACTGCGCCAGGCGTTGAGCGCCGGTGCTGACATCATCATGCTCGATGAGCTGAGCCTGGAGGAAATGGGCGAAGCGGTACGCATTACCGCTGGCAAAGCCAAGCTGGAGGCCAGTGGCGGGGTGACTGAAAGCACCCTGCGGGTGATTGCCGAGACTGGGGTGGACTACATCTCCATTGGTGCGATGACCAAGGATGTGAAGGCTGTCGACCTGTCGATGCGCCTGAGCCTCTGAAGTGGGCTGTAGCGGGACTAAAGAAAACACCGGCCAGATGGCGCGGTGTCTTCGGATTTGGGGCCGCTGTGCGGCCCTGAAACGCTAAAAACCGGCAACAGATCAGAACGAGGCGTTGGCCAGGCCGTCCAGGTAACGCTCGACGTCCAGCGCCGCCATGCAGCCGGCACCAGCAGAGGTGATCGCCTGGCGGTAAACGTGGTCAGCCACGTCGCCTGCGGCAAACACACCTTCGACATTGGTGGCGGTCGCGTTGCCTTCACGGCCGCCATTGACCACCAGGTAGCCGTCCTTCAGGGTGAGCTGGCCTTCGAACAGCGAGGTGTTCGGCGTGTGACCGATAGCGATGAACACGCCGTCGACCTTGATTTCGTCGCTGCTGCCATCGTTGTTCTTCAAGCGCGCACCGGTCACGCCCATGTTGTCACCCAGCACTTCATCCAAGGTAGCGTTGAGCTTGAGCTCGATCTTGCCTTCGGCGACGCGGGCGTTGAGCTTGTCGACCAGGATCTTTTCGGCGCGGAACGTTTCGCGGCGGTGCACAAGGGTTACCTTACTGGCGATGTTGGCCAGGTACAACGCCTCTTCCACGGCAGTGTTACCACCGCCAACCACTGCCACCGGCTTGTTGCGATAGAAGAAGCCGTCGCAGGTAGCGCAAGCCGACACACCCTTGCCCATGAAGGTTTCTTCCGACGGCAGGCCCAGGTAGCGCGCGCTGGCACCCGTGGCGATGATCAGCGCGTCGCAAGTGTACTTGCCGCTGTCACCCTGCAGGGTGAAGGGCTTGTTGGCCAGGTCCACGGCGTTGATGTGGTCGAAGACGATCTCGGTCTCGAAACGCTCGGCGTGTTCCTGCATGCGCTGCATCAGCGCCGGGCCGGTCAGGCCATGGGGGTCGCCTGGCCAGTTGTCGACTTCGGTAGTGGTGGTCAGTTGGCCGCCAGCCTGCATGCCGGTGATCAGCAGCGGCTTGAGGTTGGCGCGGGCGGCGTACACCGCCGCACTGTAACCGGCAGGGCCGGAACCGAGGATGATGACGCGCGAATGACGTACTTCAGACATGTCGAACTCCTGTCGAGCGGGCCTCAGGGGCCGGCATCGGTATACCGGCTGCGCCAGCTGGAAATTAAAAAGGACCCACGCAGCACTTGGGGAAGGCTACAACGCGCAGGTCCGAAACCTGAAAGTTGAGCGCACTGTAGCGAGGTGGCAGAGATTAAGGAAATATCCTTCGACAATCCACCTCATAGGCACCCTCTATACGTCAATTTCACCTACGAAAAAGGCCCTGGCGCTTTTGTTACAGGCAGTTTCCCGCACGCTGCCCGCCTTTCGTCGGCGCGGCAAAGCCGGTAAGGTCAGCGCGTTTTCCCTTCTCTGCGGAGCGTCTCGATGCAAGCCCCTGTCCTCTCCGGCCCCCAGTACCTGCGCGAAGGCCTGAAACTGGTGCTCAGCCCCAATCTGCGGTTGTTCGTGCTGCTGCCGTTGGCGATCAACTTGCTGCTGTTCGGCGGCATGATCTACTTCGCCGGCCACCAGTTCGGCCTTTGGCTCGATGCCCTGTTGCCAACCCTGCCCGACTGGCTGAGCTTTCTCAGCTACATCCTCTGGCCGCTTTTCGTCGCCTTGCTGGTGCTGATGGTGTTCTTCACCTTCACCCTGGTGGCCAACATCATCGCCGCGCCTTTCAATGGCTTTCTGGCCGAAAAGGTCGAGGTGGTGGTGCGTGGCGAGGATAACTTCCCAGCCTTCAGCTGGGGCGAACTGGTGGCGATGGTGCCACGCACCTTCGGCCGCGAAATGCGCAAGCTCGGTTACTTTCTGCCACGAGCCATCGCGCTGTTCATCCTCTCGTTCATCCCGGTGGTCAACGTGATCGCCGCGCCGCTGTGGCTGATCTTCGGTGTGTGGATGATGGCCATCCAGTACATCGACTACCCGGCGGACAACAACAAGATGAGCTGGCAGGACATGCTGGCCTGGTTGCGCGAGAAGCGCTGGCAGTCGATGGGCTTCGGTGGCATCACGTACCTGGCGTTGCTTATCCCAGGCGTAAACGTGCTGATGATGCCGGCTGCGGTGGCCGGGGCGACGCTGTTCTGGGTGAGAGAGCGCTAGCGAGACATATGTACTGCTAGCCGCATTACCCGCCGTTGTCTACTGATTATCGGGCCGCACCTTCGCAGCCCGATAATCAGGAGTTGAACACTATGAACGATGATAAAGACTATTTGGACCTGTCTGGCATTCCTGAGCACCTACAAGGCTTCGAGATTCTCAAGCACAAGGCCAACTGGCGGCTGGATGAAGCGTTGCAGGCCCAAGGCATCGATTTTCCGGCCTCCGCGCTGTTCGTCAACAGCGTCAATGACCCAAGTGAGCAGTTGGTGACTCACAGCGCCTCGCTGGTAATCCTGCTGGTCGAGGCTGTGCAAAACAATGAGCATCCGGTCATCAGGGGTGAGACCAGCGGCGTCTTCGGTGTCGCGCATTCGTTCGCTGACGAGCACCGCATCGATGGCAAATACGCCAGTATCGAAACCTTCGCTGCCATTGCCAGTGACGTCTACGAGCAACTGACTGCCTGACCCATGACTGCGTACCCGGCGCCTATCTGCTCCGGGTATTTGGCGTTGTCATGCGGCAACCGTCTCAATGGCTCAGCTGGCTGGAAAACTGCCCCACCGCATCCACCACTTTCTTCGCCCCCTCCTGAATTTCGACGATCACGCCTCCGGTATCCGCCGCCAGCGCAAGCCCCTGTTCGGCCTGGCGCTTGCTGGTATCGATGATGTCCACCGCCGCCTGGGCCAATTGCTCATTCTGCTGCACGACCTTGGCGATCTCTTCAGTAGCGGTACTCGTACGTGAAGCCAACTGGCGCACTTCGTCGGCGACCACCGCAAAGCCACGCCCCTGCTCCCCGGCACGCGCGGCCTCGATGGCGGCGTTGAGCGCCAGCAGGTTGGTCTGGCCGGCAATATCGCTGATGGTCTTGATGATCGCGCCGATCACCTTGGACTGCTTGTCCAACGCCTGGATACCTTCCGCGGCGTCCTGCATCGAGCCCTCCAAGCCGCGCATCACCTCGACGGTCTGGGTCACCACATCGGTAGCCTTGCGCGCGCTGCTGTCGGTTTCGAGCGAGGTGGTGTAGGCGATGTCCGCTGCCTGCGCCACGGCTTGCTCCTGATTGACCTGGTCGGTGATCACGGTGGCGAACTTCACTACCTTGTACAGCACATCATGGGCATCGATGATCGGGTTGTAGGAAGCCTCCAGCCACACGGTACGGCCATGGGCATCGATCCGCTTGAAGCGGTCGGCCACGTACTCACCACGGCGCAGCTTGTCCCAGAACGCCTGATAGCCCGCCGAGTTGGCTTCTTCTGGCTCGCAGAACATGCGGTGATGCTTGCCGCGAACCTGCTCCAGGCTGTAGCCCAGCGTTTGCAGAAAGCGGTCATTGGCAGTCAGCACCAGGCCGTCAAGATTGAATTCGATCACCGCAGTGGAGCGCATCAAGGCCTTGATAAGGCTTTCGTGTTCGCGCGAGGTCTCGATGGTGCGGGTCAGGTCGCTGGAGTGCATGGAGAAATGCCTGATGAGCCCATCACTGCCCTTGACTGGTTGCAGGATCGAGCGCAGCCAGGCCTCTTCGCCGTTGCCACGCAGCAAGCGGAAGGCACCATTGAGGTGTTCGCCGCGGTGGATGGCGCTTTTCATGCGCTGGTAGAAGTCGAGCTTCTTCACATGTTCCGGCACGATTTCTTCGATACTGCGCCCGATCAGTTGCTCGCTACGGTACAGCATCTCTTTCTCGAAGTTGCCGTTGACCAGCTCGATACGCCCTTGGGGGTCGAGCTGTAGCACCAGCATTTCGCTGTCCAGGCTGTTCTTGATCTGCTCGATGGAATGAAGCTCCTCGCGCAGTTGCTGGATTTCTTTTTTGAGCTTGCTGTTGAACATCACCGCTCCCGGAGCGCGTCACCTGATCAGATGCATCTTCATCGGCTGCCTATCAGGGCTCTTGAGTGCTGCTCAAGGAAATATTCATCCCACTGAAACGGCCGGCGATCAGGCGTCACGGGCGCGTCACAAGGCTGTCACATGGGCGCAATGCGGCGAGCGGAAACTTTTTTCATGAACACACCAGCCCTGCGCATCACCCTCGTCAGCGAAACCTTCCCACCCGAAATCAACGGCGTGGCCAATACACTTGGCCAACTTGGCGATGGCCTGCGACAGCGTGGCCACCAGGTCGAGATCGTACGGCCACGCCAGGCCGGCGAATTGCCTGCAGGCGACGATCAGCACCTGTTGCTGTGCCGCGGCTGGGGCCTGCCGGGATACCCGGGGCTGCAATGGGGCGAAGTGTCGATGCACACGCTATTGCGACGCTGGCGCCGGCAGCGCCCGGATGTGCTGTACATTGCCACGCAAGGGCCTCTGGGGCTCAGCGCATTACGGGCGGCCCGGCGCTTGGGCGTCCCGGTGGTCAGCGGTTTCCATACCAATTTCCCGCAGTATTGCGGCCGGTATGGCCTTGGCCTGCTGGCGCGGCTGCTCACTCATTACTTGCGTTGGTTCCACCGACGCACCGCCGCCACCTTGGTACCCAGCGCCAGCCAGACGCTGGAACTGGAGCGGCGTGGCTTCGAACGCCTTGCGTTGATGGCCCGTGGGGTGGACGCCTGCCTGTTCAACCCGACCAGGCGCAGTCAGCCGATGCGTGATACCTGGGGGTTGGGCCCTGAAGACATCGCCGTACTGCACGTTGGGCGCCTGGCGGCAGAAAAGAATCTGGGGCTGCTACGCCCCTGTATGGACGCCCTGAAGAAGACTTATCCACACAAGCGGCTGCGCCTGATCGTGGTCGGTGACGGCCCGCAGCGCGCTGCGCTCGAACAGCAGTTGCGCGATGCCGTGTTCTGTGGCGCCCAGCGAGGTGAGTCACTGGCCGAGCACTATGCCAGCGGCGACCTGTTTCTGTTCCCCAGCCTGACCGAGACTTTTGGCAATGTAGTGCTCGAAGCCATGGCCTCGGGGCTGGCGGTGGTGGCCTATGATGAAGCCGCCGCCGCCCAGCATATCCGCCAGGGGCACAGTGGCGCCCTGGCCATGCCCGGTGATCAGGTGGCGTTCATCGATGCCGCCTGCTGGCTGCTCGAAGAAAGCGAAACCCTGCGCCGGGTGCGTCTGAATGCCCGCCAGCACGCCAGCCGCCAAGGCTGGCCGGCGATCGTCGAGCAATTCGAGACGCACCTGTACAACGCTTGCCTGCTAGCGCGCGCGGGTAGCGAGCCCGCAGGCACCGCCCTGGCGGTCAAGCCAGGGTCGCCAGCGCCTCGCGGCTGAACGGCAGCACCTGTGCTTCGCGGCCTTCGCGAACCTTCTGCGCCCATTCGGCATCCACCAGCAAAGCCCGGCCTACGGCCACCAGGTCAAATTCCTCATCACCCAGGCGGCGCAGCAAACCTTCGAGGCTGGCAGGCTTGGCCACCTTGTCGGTATCGACCATGAACTGCAGGAACTCGCCGTCGAGCCCGACGCTACCCACGGTAATGGTCGGTTTGCCAGTCAGCTTGCGCGTCCAACCGGCGAGGTTCAGCTCGGAACCTTCGAACTCCGGTTCCCAGAACCGTCGCGTCGAACAATGAAAGATATCCACACCCGCATCGGACAGGGGCTTGAGGAAAGCGGCCAGTGCCTCAGGTGTTTCAACCAGGCGGGCGTTGTAATCCTGCTGCTTCCATTGCGAGAAGCGGAAGATGATCGGGAAGTCAGGGCCCACGGCCGCCCGCACGGCCTGGATCAGCTCAATGGCAAAGCGCGAGCGGCCGGCCAGGTCGCCGCCGTACTCATCCTCGCGGCGGTTGCTGGCTGCCCAGAAGAACTGGTCGATCAGATAGCCGTGGGCGCCATGGATTTCCACGCCGTCCATGCCGATGGCCTGGGCATCGCGTGCTGCAGTGGCGAACGCGGCAATCACCTCACGGATATCATCGTGTGTCATGCCATGCACCAGCACCTGGCCATCCTTGGCCTTTTCGCTTGGCCCATAGCCCGGCACTTCCGGGTCCGGCTCGGTGCCCAGGCGGCGAACCGCACCCACATGCCACAACTGCGGCACGATACGCCCACCTTCGGCATGGACAGCATCGACTACGCGCGCCCAACCGGCCAAGGCATCTTCCCCATGAAAACGCGGGACATGGGCATAACCGTTGGCAGCCTTGTGTTCGACCGTGGTGCCCTCAGTGATGATCAGGCCCACGCCTGCGGCGGCGCGGCGGCGGTAGTACTCGATCACACCGTCGTGCGGTACGCCGCCTGGGCAGAAGGTACGGGTCATCGGCGCCATCACGACACGGGTCGGCAACTGGAGCGCGCCGAGGGTGAATGGCTGGAACAGGGGGTGGGTGGACATTGGGCGCTTCCGTCTGGGTGAGGAAATACGCCTGAGGTTAGGGCCAGTGGAAGGGATGGCCCAGCATTATTGATCGGGGTGATTCAGCGGTATCGCTGGGGGCGCGAAGCGGCCCCAGCGATCGTCAGCCCAACGCTTTCTCGATGGCTTGCACCACGCTTGGATCATCCGGCGCCGTACGCGGTGCGAAACGCGCCAACACCCGCCCGTCCTTGCCCACCAGAAACTTTTCGAAGTTCCAGCTGATATCGCCAGGAAACTCGGCGCCCTCACCCGCCAGCAGGCGGTACAGCGAATGACGCTGCGGCCCGTTGACCTCGAGCTTGGCCCCCAACGGGAAGCTCACGCCATAGTTGAGGCTGCAGAACTCCTGGATTTCCTTCTCGCTGCCCGGCTCCTGGCCCGCGAACTGGTTACAGGGCAAGCCAAGCACGTTGAAGCCCTTACCCTTGAACTGCTGCTGCAGCTTTTCCAGCGAAGCGTATTGCGGCGTCAGGCCACACTTGGAGGCGACATTGACCACCAGCACTACCTGGCCCTTGAACGGTGCCAAAGGCAGGTCCTGGCCGTTAAGCGCCTTTAACGTCAGGTCGTGAAATGCACTCATGATGAATCCCCTCTCAGGTTCCCGGTTGCCGCTGGGGCGAACAGCGCCCACTAAAAAGGCGCTCATCCAAGCCGTGCACCTCGCGGGGAGGTATGTCGGCTTGTCCGAGCGCCTGGCGACTTTCTGAGCTTAGCGCAGAAAATCAGTGGTGATGGCCACCTTCACCGTGGACGTGACGGTGAGCGATTTCTTCTTCGCTGGCATCACGCACGTTGACGACCTTGACCTGGAAGTTCAGACGCTGGCCGGCCAGCGGGTGGTTGCCGTCGACAGTCACGTCGTCGCCGTCCACGTCACGGATGGTGACGATCTGCATCTGGCCATCCGGTGCCGAGGCATGGAACTGCATGCCCACTTCCACTTGGTCGACACCTTCGAACATGCTGCGGTTCAGGGTGCTGACCAGTTCGGCCAGGTATTCGCCGTAAGCCTCTTCAGGCTCGACGCTGACGTTCAGTTCATCGCCAGCCTGTTTGCCTTCCAGGGCTTTTTCCAGGCCCGGGATGATGTTGGCGTGGCCGTGCAGGTAGACCAGCGGCGCGCCACCGGCGGAGCTGTCGATGGTCTCCCCGGCGTCGTTGGTCAGGGTATAGTCGATGGAGACTGCCTTGTTGGCGGCGATCAGCATGGGGCAAGACCTTTTGCAAAAGAATGTAGAGCGCACAAGTGTAACCAACGCATCGCCCGATTGCGAACGCAGCGCGGCGGCTGGGAGATCCATCAGTCGGATCATGGGCTTTCACCAGGACCACGAAGGCCACTGGGTGGTCGAGCTGTCCTGCGGCCACACCCAGCACCTGCGCCATCAGCCGCCGTGGCAGGCACGCCCGTGGGTGCTCGACCCCCAGCAGCGTGCACTGCGCATTGGCCAGGCTTTCGCCTGTGGCTGGTGTGCACAAGAGGCCGATAGCGATACCCTTGGCCGTTGATTCCTTGCAACGCTTATTCCGAGAAGCACGCATGCAGACATTTTTCATTGCGCCGACCGACTTCGGTGTCGGCCTGACATCCATCAGCCTCGGCCTGGTGCGCACGTTGGAACGCGCCGGGCTCAAGGTCGGTTTTTTCAAGCCGATCGCCCAGCCCCACCCTGGGGATACCGGCCCGGAACGCTCCAGCGAACTGGTCGCACGCACCCACGGTATCAAGCCGCCAATGCCGCTGAGCCTCGCTCAGGTCGAGCGTATGCTCGGCGATGGCCAGCTCGACGAACTGCTCGAAGAAATCATCCGCCTCTACCAGCAGGCTTGCGTGGGCAACGACGTGGTGGTGGTCGAAGGCATGGTGCCGACCCGCCACGCCAGCTACGCAGCACGGGTCAACCTGCACCTTGCCAAGAGCCTGGATGCCGAAGTGATCCTGGTGTCGGCGCCAGAAAACGAAGTGCTCAGCGAACTGTCCGGGCGGGTCGAGTTGCAGGCCCAACTGTTCGGTGGCCCGCGCGACCCGAAAGTGCTCGGGGTGATCCTCAACAAGGTCCGCACCGACGAAAGCATGGCCGAGTTCGCCGCACGCCTGCGCGAGCACTCGCCGCTGCTGCGCGGCAACGATTTCAGGCTGCTCGGCTGCATCCCCTACCAACCCGAACTCAACGCCCCGCGCACCCGTGATGTGGCCGACCTGCTTGGCGCCCAGGTGATCAATGCCGGTGACTACGAGCAACGGCGCATGAACAAGATCATCATCTGTGCACGCACCGTGGCCAATACCGTGCCGTTGCTTACGCCAGGCACCCTGGTGGTGACCCCGGGCGACCGCGACGACATCATTCTGGCGGTGAGCCTGGCCGCGATCAACGGCGTGCCCCTGGCCGGCCTGCTGCTGACCAGCGACAGCAAGCCCGATGCACGCATCCTCGGCCTGTGCCGCGGCGCCCTGCAGGCTGGCTTGCCGATCCTCTCGGTCAGCACCGGTTCGTACGACACGGCCAACCAGCTCAACTCGCTCAACCGCGAGATCCCGGTGGACGACCGTGAGCGCGCCGAGTTCATCACCGATTTCGTCGCCAGCCACCTCGACGCTGCCTGGCTGCACCAGCGCTGTGGTACTCCACGTGAGCTGCGCCTGTCACCTGCAGTGTTCCGCTACCAGCTGATACAGCGGGCGCAGCAGGCCAACAAACGTATTGTCCTGCCCGAAGGCGCCGAACCATTGCTGGTACAGGCCGCTGCGATCTGCCAGGCGCGGGGCATCGCCCGCTGCGTGCTGCTGGCCAAGCCCGAGGACGTCGAAGCGGTGGCCCGTGCGCAGGGGATTACACTGCCCGCGGACCTGGAAATCCTTGACCCTGAGTTGATTCGCGGACGCTATGTCGAGCCGATGGTCGACCTGCGCAAAAGCAAGAACCTCAATGCGCCGATGGCTGAGCAACAGCTGGAAGACCCGGTGGTGATCGGCACCATGATGCTTGCGCTGGACGAGGTCGACGGCCTGGTGTCCGGCCTGGTGCATTCCACCGCCAACACCATCCGCCCTGCCCTGCAGCTGATCAAGACCGCACCCGGGGCCAGCCTGGTGTCTTCGGTCTTTTTCATGCTGTTCCCCGAGCAGGTACTGGTGTACGGCGACTGCGTGATGAACCCGCACCCCAGCGCCGGCGAGCTGGCTGAAATCGCGCGGCAGAGCGCTGAATCGGCGCAAGCCTTCGGCATTGCGCCACGGGTGGCGATGATCAGCTATTCAAGTGACTCGGCGAGCGACGAAGAAGTCGAGAAGGTGCGCGAAGCAACGCGCCTGGCACAAGAGGCCGAGCGGGGCCTTGTGATCGACGGCCCGCTGCAGTACGACGCTGCTGCTAACCCGACCATCGCCCGCCAGTTGGCGCCAAACAGCCAAGTGGCAGGGCGCGCCACCGTGTTCGTGTTCCCAGACCTGAACACTGGTAACACCACCCACAAGGCGGTGCAACGCAGTACCGATGGCGTTAGCCTGGGGCCAATGCTGCAAGGGCTGCGCAAACCGGTGAACGACCTGCCGCGGGGCGCTCAGGTGGACGATATCGTGCACACGATCGCGCTGACAGCCATTCAGGCCAGCGTGGTGCGTTGAAACCGGGGGCTGCTTTGCAGCCCAATCGTCGGCAAGCCGGCTCACACAAGTCCCAGTGGGAGCCGGCTTGCCGGCGATTGGGCCGCACAGCGGCCCTGCTGGTTCAAGGGTACTGCTGCACCTGCCCCTGCTGATCGTACTGTTGGCCAGGGATAGGCTTGAGGTTGACCTCGACGCGGCGGTTCTGCGCACGGCCATTGGCATCGGCGTTGCTCGCGATCGGCTGGTCCGGGCCCATGCCACGCACCGACACGCGCGATGCGTCCACGCCTTGCGAGGTCAGGTAGGTGCTCACTGCCTGGGCTCGGCGCTGCGACAGGTCCATGTTGTGCTGGCGGCTGCCGGTGCTGTCAGTGAAACCAACCACTTCGATGGTGTTCTGGTTGAACTGCTTGAACGAGGTGGCCAGGTTGTTCAGCGGGGAGTAGAAGCTTGGTGCGATGTTCGCCGAATCGGTGGCGAACGTGATGTTGCCCGGCATGATCAGCTTGATCTGATCGCCCTGGCGCTGCACTTCGACGCCGGTGTTGGCCATCTGCGCACGCAGTTCGGCTTCTTGCTTGTCAGCGTAGTAACCGTAACCCGCAGCGGCAGCACCTACCGCAGCGGCGCCAATCAGCGCGCCCTTGCCACGGTTGTCATGGTCGATGGCGGCACCGGCGATGGCGCCGGCCAGCGCGCCCAGGCCGCCGTACTTGGCGGTCTTGCTCATCCCGGTCGAACCACCTTGCGCCTGACCTTGGCTGTCGTAGGGGTTCTGGCCGGCACAGCCGGTCATCAGGGCTGCAGCGGTTGCGACGATAATCAGGCGACGCATGGTGAACATGGACAAGCTCCTACAATAATTCGTGTGTGCGGCACATCATGAATGCATCTATGCCAGCCTTGGATCGCGCTTAGACAAAAAAATTCCATGACGAACTGTTCATGCTGGCTCAGGCCCGCACGAACGGGTTCTCACGCATCTCGTCACCCAGCCGGGTATCAGGGCCGTGGCCGGTGACCACGATCGCATCTTCATCCAGGCGATACAGCCGCTCCTTGATCGAGCGAACGATAGCCCGCTGATCGCCGCCCCACAAATCGGTACGGCCGATGCCACGCCGGAACAGGGTGTCCCCGGCCACCAACAGCTTGGCGTCAGCGAACCAGAAACTCATCGAGCCCGGCGTATGCCCGGGCGTGTGCAACGCCACGCCACAGCCGCAGGCCAGCGCTTCATCGTCACCCAGCCAGCGGTCTGGCGAGGGCACCGGGGTATAAGGGACACCGAACATCTGGCACTGCATCTCCAGGTTATCCCACAGCACTTGGTCGTCCTTGTGCAGGTGCAAGGTGGCACCAGTCAGCTCCTTGAGCTTGCCCGAGGCGAGGAAATGATCGAAGTGCGCATGGGTGTGGATGATGCTCACCAGGGTCAGGCCGTGGGCCTGCAGGCGGGCGAGGATCTTCTCCGGGTCACCGCCGGGGTCGACGACGATGGCCTTTTTGGTCAGCGGATCGCCGATCAGGGTGCAATTGCACTGCAAAGGCCCGACGGGGAAGGTTTCGCGGATGAGGGTGGTTGGGGCAGTGTTCATGGGGGCTCCTGACGACTGCCTGGATGTTATCGTTGCCCGCCCCAGGGAGGCAATTATGCGGTGTTGTCGAGGATCGAACGCCTGCCTGGAAATCTTCAGGGCCTGTGAAATCGCGCCTAAGGCAGATACAACCTGAACAAGCCTCCGCCAAGCGCGCCACCATTGGCGATCTCGATCCGCCCCCGCACGCCATCGCGCTCATGCAGCGCAGCGATGCGCGCGGCGAAATAAAGGCCTAGCCCGGTGCTGCCGCTCTGAGCATCGATGCCCTGTACATAATCCTGCTGCCGCTCAAGCATGCGGGCCGGGTAGCCAGGGCCGTCATCGTTGACGCTGATCACCAATTGCTCGTTTTCCTCCGCAATGCTGATCAATAGCGCATGGCCGGCATAGCGGGTGGCATTGGTGATCACATTGGCAATCACCGAAGCGACCAGTTCCCGGTCGAAGAAACCCAGCGGATTTTCGCTGTCGATGCGCCAGGTGGCGAGGATATCGTTGTGCTCCAGCACTTGCTGATGAGCCGCCAGCTGCGCTTCGATGAAGTCGTCCAGCTCGTGATAGTCCGGGCACACCGGCAGCTGGTTCACGCCCAGTTTGTACAAGCCCAGCATTTGTACCAGCATGCCATTGAGGTGGCGGAATTCGTGCTCGATCACGCCCTGCTCGGTTCCCCCGCGCAGCGCCTCGGGCAGGCGCGCCAGCCACTGGTCGTGGGACTGGATCAGCGCAGACAACGAGTTTTTCAGGTCGTGCACGGTGGAGGCGATCACCGTGGAAAAATCCAGCCCCTGATTGTCCTGGCTCATGCGCCGAACACCTTGATGTGCAGTTTGCGGTAACGGTCATACCGGCTGTCGCTGGCAGGGATACCCGCGACGCTGGTCAGGCAATTGCGACACTCCTGCATGATTGCCGGCGGTGTGGCTTCGCCACCGATGCGCAACAGCGCCTGGGCAGTGTTCAGGGCGATGCTGATGTTCTTCGGTTGCAATGACAGGGCCTTGCGGAACATCTGCAGGGCTTCATTGAGCTGCCCGGCCTGATAGCTGCGCACACCCTGGCGGTTGAGGTCCACCGCTTCGGTAACCGCCCCGAGTACAGTGGGGTCATCCGTCAGCTTGGCCACACTCTGCATGACCTTGGGATCATCGCCGTAGGTTTCCACACAGCCCTTGAGGATCGTACCGCCGGCGTCTTCCTGGCCCAGGGCCTGCAGCTGTTTGGCCACGGTCAGGGCGGCTTCGACCGAGAAGAACTGGTCCATCTTGTCCAGCCGCTGCAGGGCCTGCTCGGTCAGCTTGGCGGCGGTCTCTGCATCACCGGCCTGCTGCAGGCTGGCAGCCTTCATCAAGCGCGCACGCACTTGCAGGCCCTGATCCTCGACGTTGTCCTTGGCCACCTCGCTGAGCACGGTGTTGATCTCGACCCGGGTACGTGCATCCAGGCCGAAGCCGGCGTTCTTGTTCATCAATGCCTGCACCAGCCCAAGGTTGCTTTCTGCATCCTTGTAGCGCGAGCTCTGGCCTTGGTTCACCGCGTGGCGAAACGCCTTCGAGGCGCTTTCGAAGTCTTCGTTGTCCAGCGCCAGTTTGCCCAGCGCCGCCTGGCGGCGTACTGCCAGGGGCGACAGGCGCACGGCCTCTTCAAGCATGTTCTGCGCGCGCTTGGTCTCGCCTTGGGCCACCAGAACATCCGCCATGCCGTCGTAAAGCCCGGGCATGATCGGGAAGGCCTTGAGCGCCTGCTCATAAACGCCCTGGGCCTGGGCATGCTGGCCACGCTTGTGCATCAGGCTGCCCAATGCCGCATACACCCATGGCTGCGGACGGCTGGCGAGAATGCCCTTGAGGAACTTTTCCAGCTCGTCGAAGCGGTTCAGATCGCGTAAAGCATCAGCCCGGTAACGCAGGCACAGGGGCGCGAAACGCGGGTCCTTCTTGCACAACTCGGCGCACGCTGCCAGCACTTCGGCCGGGCGGCCACGGTCCAGTGCCTGCAGGATCGGCTTGAGCAAGGTCTTGCGCTGCGTCAGCTTGTCCAGGCGCTGAGCCAGGCCTACCCGGTTGAACGGTTTGGTCAGGTAGGCATCGGGCTCGTGCTCCAGGGCGCTGAGCACGATGGCCTGGCTACTCTCGGCGGTCACCATGATGAACACGCACTCATGGCTGATCAGCTTGTCGAGGATCATGTCCTCCAGCACTTGCTGGCCGTTCTTCTTGCCATCCCCAAGGTGGAAATCCTGAAGAATGTAGTCATAGCGCTTTTGCCCGCACATACGCAGGGCCTGCTCACCGCTGTCGGCAGTGTCGACGTCACGCACGCCCAGCTCGCGCAGCATGGAGCGCGTCGACGTGCGAAAGTCGGTGAAGTCATCGACGATCAGAAAGCTCTTTTGCCCGTACTGCAGCATCAACACGACCTGTATTGGATGATGGGAGGGTGGCGTGCGGCGATGCATACCGCCGAAACGTGTATCGGCAGGCAGGCGCAAAAGATGAGGGCAGGCCGTGCAGCAGCCAGAGGCTGGCCTGGGCGGTCGTTTATCCAGCCAGGCTGTCAACGGCCGGCATCAGGCCAGCAGGCCCAACGACTTGGCCCGTGCCACCGCCTGGGTACGCCGCTCTACCCCGAGTTTGCTGTTGATATGGCTGGCGTGGGTCTTGACCGTGTGCAAGGAGATGAACAGGCGCTCGCTGATCTGCTGGTTCGAGCAGCCTTGGGCGATCAACTCCAGCACTGCCAGCTCACGACCACTCAGCGCCTCGCACGTGCCGCTACTCGGCGCCGCCAGCTCGGGCAGACGAGCCAGCAGCTCCACCTGAACCTTGCAGGCGGGCCGTGCGAGCAGCTGCTCGCGAAGCCACAGCGGGTGCTGCTCGATCAACCACTGAAACGGCTGCATCACCCCGCCTTGGGCTGCTGCCAGGGCCACGGGCAAACGCTCGGCAGCCTGCGCCTCGGCACCCTGCTCCAAAGACAAGGCCATCCATTGGCACAGCGCGCTGAGGGTCAGCATCATGCCGCCGCTTACCTGCCCGCGCTCGACCAGGCCGCGCAGGCGCCCAGCGGCATCCTCACTGCGGCCTTGGATGCGTTCGAGCAAGGCCTGCTGCAGCTCGATGTGCAGCGGTAACAACGGGTGGAACTCCGGCGCCGCCGCCGGCTGTTCGCCACCGTACGTCTGGCCCAGGCGCAGCAGCCAGGACTCGGCCAGGTCGATACGCCCCTGCGCCAGCCACAACTCGCACTTCACCAGCGTGATCATGGCCAGGTAGAAGATCGGCGGCACATCCCAGATATGCATCAGCCTCTCGGCTTCGGCCAACTCGGCGAAGGCGTCGGCGTAGCGCCCTTCACGGCCATCGAGGGTTGCGATCACGCAGTGACCTATCAGCACGCTGATGTCGCGGCAGGCGCGCGCTTCGCCCAGCCCCGCACGCAAGCGCGCACGCCCTTGCGCAGGTTGCAGGCGCGTCACCAGCAGGTAACCCTCGTACAACGTCAGCCGCGCGCGCACCGCATACAGCCGCTGCGCCGAGAGGCCCTGAAGGCGTTGCAGCCCTTGGCGTACTTCATCCAGCGCGCGCAGTGCCTCGCCCCTGGCATGCAGCACCCGGGCACGGTCGTAGTGCGCCAAGGCTTCGAACAAAGGGTTGCCAACCCGCTGGGCCAGCTCCAGCGCCTCGCGGTTCCAACCACGCGCTCGCCAGAAGTCGCCATCGGCAATCGCCAGGTTGGACAGCGTCGACAGGCACACCAGACGCTGCCCGTAACGTTTGCAAGGCAGGCTTTGCAGCGCCTCACCACAATAGGCCAGGGTGCGTTCGCGATCACCGCGGCCACGTGCAATTACCCCGCTCAAGGCCAGCCACTGGGCCAGCATGGAGCGTTGCGCGGTGGCTGAAGGCGCTGGCAAAAAGCGGCTGAGGTAGCTTGCCAGCTCTTCGGCGGCGTCCAACTGGCACGCCAGGCCCAGCGCCCAGCTGTACAGCACGATCAGCCGGGGCGTACTGATCAGCAGGCTGTCGGGCAAGTCCATCTTCCAGCGCAGCAGCATGCCGACGTTCTGCTCGGCCAACAGCTGCTCCTCCGACAGGCTCTGCACCAGGTCAGCGGCAACGTCCAGATGGCCAGCCCGCAGGGCTTGCTCCACCGCTTCGTCAAGCAGCCCCTGAGCCTGGAACCAACGGCAGGCACGCAGGTGCAGGTGCGCCTGCGGTTCGTTGGACTGGCGGCTGCGTAACAGGTCGGAGAACAGGTGATGGTAGCGATACCAGTGGCCATGCTCGTCCAGCGGCACCAGAAACACCTGGTGCGCCTGCAGGTAATGCAGGATGGCCGCGCTGTCGTCGCGCTCGCGCAGGGCATCGCACAACGCCGCGCAGAAGCGCTCCTGGCACGCCGTGTCGAACAGAAACGCCTGCACGTCTTCCGGCAGGATTTCGATGACTTCTTCCAGCAGATAATCGCGGATCAGCCCTTCACCGCCATGCAGAGCCTGGGGCAGCGCATGCTCGTCGCCGGACTCGCTAGCTGCCAGTTGCCAGAACCGCAATCCGGCAACCCAGCCGTCGCTGCGCTGGATCAGGTTGTCCAAGGCCTGGCCGCGCAGGCCTGTAGGCTGGCGTCCGATAACGGCCAGGGCCTCGTCGGGCGTCAGGCGCAGCTCCTGCTCGTTGATCTCGACCAATTGCCGCGAGAGCCGCAGCCGCGCCAGGTGCCAATCTGGCCGCTGGCGGCTGGTGACCAGCAACACCAAGCCGGCCGGCAAGTGGTTGAGAAAAAACTGCAGGCAGCGATCGAGCACCGGCCCCTGGGCCAGGTGATAGTCGTCCAGTACCAGCAGCAACGGTGTATCGGCGTGCAGGTACATCACCAACTCGTCGAGCAGGCTGTCGATCCATTCCTCGAAGGCGAAGGGTTGGTGGCGCTGGCGCATTTTCAGCAGGCCCATGGCCTGGCCGCCCAACGCCGGGCAGTACTGCTGCAGGCCCTCTAGCAAGCGCTCGAGAAAACGGCCCGGGTCGGCATCGCGCTGGCTCAGCCCCAGCCAGAGGCTGCGCCAATGGTCGGGCAGCGCCTCGCAGAACTCCATGGCCAAGGAGCTCTTGCCAAAGCCTGCCGGTGCATTGACCAACAACAAACGGCCGCCGAGGCCAGCCTGCAAGCGCTGGCACAGGCGCGCACGCGGCACGTGGCCGTGCGGCAGCGGCGGCCGGAAGAAACGCCCGTCCAGCAGGCCCACGGCCTGGCTGGCGACTCCATGCGTACGGGACAAATCAGTCATGGCCGGCTCGTTCTGATTGGAAGACTACGGCAGTACGGATTGTTCCGAGACTAGCGGGTAATGCGGAGCATTTGAAGATGATGGGCGCAAATGGCCCGTAAAAGACTACGACAAAAAAAGACGGAGCTGATTGACAGAGGGCTGGCGCAGGGTTTAGCGAGATATTCACCCGCTTTATGACTGCGCCGGCGACTCAATGGAGGGGCCGTAACAGAAACGCCCCGGCAAGCCGGGGCGTTCTGGGAGTATCACAAGGGGTGAAACACTAGCGGGTCAGCGAATACCCGACTGGCGCAGCGCAGCTGGCTGGAAATCTGCCTTGCTGGCACTGAAGCCGAAGTCGTAGGCGCGCTTCTCCTCGTTCTTCATGCCCAAGGCCAGGTAACGGCCCGATTGCAGGTCGTAGATGGCCTCCAGGGTGTACCAAGGTACCTGCACATTGTAGTAATCCTGGGCGTGCGCCTCGGAAACCCGCCACAGCTGGCCGCGGCCGTCATACTGGTCGATCACCGCTGCCTGCCAGGTATCCTCGTCGATATAGAAGTCGCGCTTGGCATAGATGTGGCGCTGGCCCGGCTTGAGCGTCGCGACCACATGCCAGACCCGGCGCAGCTCGTAACGGGTCAGGTCCTGATTGATGTGACCGGCCTTGAGGATGTCGGAGTACTTGAGCTTAGGATCGTCGAGCTTGTAAGCGTTGGAGGCGATGTACATCTCCTTCTTGCCTTCAAGCTTCCAGTCGTAGCGGTCTGGCGCACCGTTGTACATGTCCAGGTTGTCCGAGGTACGCAGGCCGTCGGCTGCGGTACCTGGCCCGTCATACGACACCTGCGGTGCCTGGCGCACGCGACGCTGGCCGGCGTTGTAGATCCAGGCCTTGCGTGGCTCTTTCACCTGGTCGAGGGTTTCGTGCACCAGCAGCACGGTACCGGCCAGGCGTGCCGGTGCGGTCACCTCCTGCTTGAAGTAGAAGAGGACGTTGCCCGGGTTGTTCGGATCGAAGTCCTTCATCTTGTCGCGAAAGACGAACTGGTCGGCGAAGTACACCAGGCTGTAGGAGCCGTTCTGCTGCGGCGTGGCCTGGGTTACCAAACGGCTGACGCTGCCGCCACGGTAGCGGGTGATGTGGTTCCAGATAACCTCGATGCCAGTCTTGGGAATCGGGAATGGCACGGCGGTCTGGAAGTTGTTCAGGCCGTTGCCGCCTTCGACCAGCGTGGTCGCAGTGGCATTCTTCTTGATGGCGGCGAACACATCGTCAGGTACCGTGGAACCGCGGTGGGTCTTGTACACCGGGATCTTGAAGGTTTCCGGGTAGCGCTTGAACATTGCCACCTGGCCTGGCGACAGCTTGTCCTTGTACTGGTCAACGTTCTGCGCGGTGATGGTGAACAGTGGCTTGTCGCTGGCATAGGGGTCGGAAAGGAAACCCTTGGCATCGACGCTGCCTGCAGTCTTTGACAGCGGCTGCCACGGGCCGATGGAACCGTCGGCGTTACCGGCCTTTTCCGCGCCCATCGGGGTCAGGGTGCTGCCCAGCTTTGCCGCTTCATCGGCGGAAACCGCAGCCATGACGCTGGTTGCCAGCAGGGACAGGCCCAGTACACCGGCTTGCAGCAGACTTCTGGTCTTGTTCATGTCGTGTCGTCCTGGATCTGTGTGCTTAGAAGTTCACGCCGAAGCTGAGGGCGACGAAGTCGCGATCATCCACGGTGCTGTACTTGCCGTCGAAGAAATTGGTGTACGACAGGCTCGCGGTGTAGGTGTTCTGGTATTCGGCATCCAGGCCCAGGCTGACGGCCTTGCGACCTTCCTCGAAGTTGCCACCAGGGCCGGGTGAATAACCGGATACGTCATGCGACCAGGCCACGTTGGGCTTGAGGTTGACCCCGGCAAACACGTCGTTGTAATCCCAGATGACCCGGGCGCGGTAACCCCAAGAAGTGCTGGTGGTATAGCCGTCGTTTTCGCACTTGCGGTTCAGGTTGGCGGTCGAGGCACCAGCACCGGCGCCAGCGATGGTGCTAGCATTGAGCGCCTGGCAGGTGTCGGCGCCACCCGTGGCTGGCAGTGGACCAGGGCCGAACACAGGATCACGGCCGTAGCGGGTTTCGCGCGCGTTTTCCAGGCCACCGACATGGGTGACCCCCAGTTCGCCGACCACAGTCATTCGGCTGGCACCCATCACCTGGTCAAAGAAGTGCGTCAGGGTGGTCTGGAACTGAGTGATTTCTTTGCGGCGGTAACCGTTCAGGTCTTGCCCTGGCGTGCCAGTGAGCAGCGAGGCGTTGCTCAACGCGCCACCTATTGGACGCACCCCAGCGAACAGGATATCGGTAGTGTTCAACTGCACTGGCGCATTCGGGCGGTAGCTGATCTCACCACTCCATGCGGTACCGGTGGGCAGCGTGGTGGAGAAGCTCAGGCCATACAGGCGGATGTCTTCAGGGTACTCGACGAAATACTGGGAGTTACCCGCCACGATCAGCGGTGCCAGGGCACGCAGCTGCGCTGGCAGCGCGCTCAGGCCTGCGAACACCGATGGCGATGCACCGGTTGCACTGAAAATGGGCGCCCGACTGTGATAGTTCATGAAGTAGGCACCGAACTCGGTGTCCAGCGGATCGAACATGTAGCGTAGGGCGACACCGAACTGGCCGCTGTCGCGGGCGTCGCGGTCGGCGCCACGGGCCACCATCACCCCTTCCTCGTTGATGTTCACGCCACGGGTGGCAAGAAACTGCCGGGCGGCTGCAGGCACTGTGCGGCTGCTGTTGAGCACGCGCAGGTTGTCGGTGCAGCCATCAGCAATGATGTCGGGCTGCGAGAAGAAGGTACCGCAGTTATCTACGACGGTCTGGTCCCACTCGATCTGGTAGAAGGCTTCGGCCGAAAGGTTGTCGGTCAGGCTCTGCGAGATGTAGAACATGTTGACCGGGATCAGGCCTTCCTTGATCTCCGCACCAGGGCGGCGGAAGGCGGACACGTCGATCGGGTTGATCGAGTTGATACCACCGCCGATGAACGTGCTTTCACCCCAGCTCACCACCTGCTTGCCCAGACGCACCGAGCCGGGCTGATCACCGATCGAGTAGTTGTGGTAGACAAAGGCATCGAGCAGCTGGGAACCGGAGGACTTGGCGCCCTCCTTGCGGTTGGAGTCACTGATGTCCTTGAACTCGCGGTTTTCGTCCTTGAGTTCAAAGTCGTACCAGTACTTGCCCCGCACGAAGATCCCGGTGTCCCCGTACTTCAGTTCAAGGTCATGGATGCCTTTGAAGATCTTCGAGAAGGTTTCACCTTTCTTGAAGTTGAGGTGACCATCGTCCGAAGTTTGCGAAAGACCCTTGCCGCCGTTATTGACCCCGATCAGGTTGCTGTTCGGGTTGGCGGTCGACCAGCTGGCCCCGACAGAGAGCGACGAGTCGAACTGGCCTTCGATTTCCCCGATGTTGAAACTGACCGCGAAAGCAGGGCTTGCGAGCGTGGAAGCAAGGCTGACGGCCAAAGGCAGCTTGGCCCGACGCCAGAACGGGTATGCAGATGTCATCGACGCTACTCCATGTACTTTTTTGTTATGGCAGTGAGTCCTTTCAAGAACGGCCCGTGCGACCGGTGTTCAGGCTTGCGCCCGTGACGACACGTGTTGCGCGTGTCGCCCTCCCCCATTCCTGAAAATCCCCTGGCCCCGACTATAGCCAGCCGACCAAGGTGCTTGATCCCTCTAAAGTGTGATTTGCATTCCCTTGGCCAATTCGCCCTGGCGTGTAACCAGGTTGCGCACCGGCAGTGCTCAAGCATGGCCGATTTTTACTGAATGGCAAGGTGCCAGCCGCTCTGGCCTGCGGGTCGTGTTGCGGGGCACACGACCCGCCATGCGGTTACAGGGTGGAAAGGAAGGCGCTGTTACTTGCCTGCCACTGGACGATGTCCTGGCGGATGCGCTTCTTGTCGAGTTTCCCGACACTGGTCTTGGGAATTTCTGTAACAACGGCGATCTGGCAGGGAATCGCCCACTTGTTGATGTGACCTTGTTCCACAAACGGCTTGAGGTGCTCCTTCAACGCCTTGGCATCGACCATCTGGCCGTCACGCACCACCAGCAGGGCAAACGGGCGCTCACCCCACTGCGGGTCGGCGACCCCAACCACGGCAACCTCACGCACATCAGGATGGCGGCTGATCAGGTCCTCGAGGTCCAGAGAGGAGATCCATTCGCCCCCGGTCTTGATAACGTCTTTGATGCGGTCGCGGATGTCTATGTAACCCATGCCGTCGAGCGTGGCGACGTCACCGGTGTGCAGCCAGCCACCCTGCCACAGCTCCTCGCTTTTTTGCGGTTCCTTGAAGTAGCCCATGGTCAACCAAGGGGCACGCAACACCAGCTCGCCTTGAGTCTCGCCATCTGCCGGGAGGAAATTGCCATCGCCATCGACGATCGCTGCCTCCACCAGTGGCACCGGCACACCTGCCTTGATGCGGTAGGTCACGCGTTCGTCTTCGCTGCCGGCCTGCAGCTCATCGTTCAGGTGCGCGGCAGAAATCAGCGGGCAGGTCTCGGACATGCCATAGGCTGCAGTCAGCTGAATACCCCGGGCCAGCGCCGCCTGATAAAGCGAGCGGTTGAGCGCACTGCCACCGATGATGATCTTCCAGCCGCCGAAGTGCTGGCCCTGGGAGCTCGGGCAATTGAGCAACATCTGCAGGATGGTGGGCACGCAGTGCGAGAAGGTGACCTTTTCGTCCCGCCACAGCTTGATCAGCATGTCGGGCTCGTAGCGGCCCGGGTACACCTGCTTCATGCCGAGCATGGTGGCCGCATACGGGATGCCCCAGGCATGCACGTGAAACATGGGGGTGATGGGCATGTACACATCATTGCTGCCAAGCAGGCGGACGCTGTCGATACTGCCGGTCACCGAAGCCTCGGCCAAGGTGTGCAGCACCAACTGGCGATGGGTGAAGTAAACGCCCTTGGGGTTACCTGTGGTGCCGGTGGTGTAGAACGTGGTGGCGACCGAGTTCTCGTCGAAGTCCGGGAAGTCGTACTGCGCGCTGGCCGCAGCGAGCAACTGCTCGTACTCGCCCACCAGGTTCGGCAACTCGGCGGTCTTGTCCGGGCCATCGGTCAGCAGCAGGGTCTTGTCGACCGTGGTCAACTGCCCGGCAATGGACTGGTAAAGGCCGACAAAATCGCTGTTGACCAGCACGAAGCGGTCCTCGGCGTGGTTCATGGTGTAGAGAATCTGCTCAGGCGACAGGCGCACGTTGATGGTGTGCACCACCGCGCCGATCATCGGGATGGCGAACATGCATTCCAGATAACGGTGGCTGTCCCAATCCATCACCGCCACGGTGTCACCGGCCTTGACCCCGGCTTCGGTCAGCACGTTGGCCAGGCGGGCGATACGTTCGTTGAGCTGTGGATAAGTCAGCCGCAACTGGTCGCGATAGACGATTTCGCGGGTCTTTTCATAGCGGCTGCCGGACATCAGCAGGCGTTTGATCAGCAGAGGAAAGCTGTAGGCGCCCTCGGCGGGCTTGATGATGCGGGTCTGCAGCATGGTTATCCCTTCTTGAAAAGCTGGCCGGACAAGTCTGTTACCTACTGTAGTTCGTCAATGTGACGGTCAAATCAGCCGAAGGAATGATTTGGCTGCGCGAGGTATGAGTGGCATTGTGCGGTCGATGGACCAACCCTTGCCCTGCCACTGGAGCCGTACCTATGCCCAGCCCGCGTCGCGCCGTGTTTCTCGACCATAAATCCCTGGACCTTGGTGACCTCGACCTATCACCGCTGCAGAGCCAGTTCGACGCCTTCGAACTGTACGACGCCACCCGCCCGGATCAGGTAGCCGAGCGCCTGCAGGGCGCTGTTGCGGTGATCAGCAACAAGGTCATGCTCGACGCCAACGCCCTGGCTGCCAACCCACAGCTCAAGCTGATCCTGGTCGCCGCCACCGGCACCAACAACGTCGACCTGGCTGCCGCCCGCGCCCAGGGCATCACGGTCTGCAACTGCCAGGGCTACGGCACACCCTCGGTGGCACAACACACCCTGGCCCTGCTGCTGGCGTTGGCCACGCGCCTGTGCGACTACAACCGGGCGGTGGCCGAGGGGCAATGGGCCAAGGCCAGCCAGTTCTGCCTGCTGGACTTCCCGATCGTGGAACTGGAAGGCAAAACACTGGGCCTGCTCGGCCATGGTGAACTCGGTGGCGCCGTCGCGCGGCTGGCGCAAGCCTTTGGCATGCGCGTGTTGAGCGGGCAGATCCCCGGGCGCCCGGCGCGCGACGATCGCCTGCCGCTGGACGAATTGCTGCCGCAAGTCGATGCCCTGACCCTGCACTGCCCTCTCAACGAACACACCCGGCATATGATCGGTGCACGTGAGCTGGCCTTGCTCAAGCCCGGCGCGCTGGTGGTCAATACTGCCCGCGGCGGCCTGATCGACGAGCACGCCCTGGCTGAAACCCTGCGTCGCGGCCATCTGGGCGGCGCTGCCACCGATGTACTGAGCGTCGAGCCACCGGTCAACGGCAACCCGCTGCTGGCCAGCGACATCCCGCGCCTGCTGATCACACCGCATAGCGCCTGGGGCGCGGTGGAGTCGCGCCAGCGCATCGTCGGCCAGCTCAGCGAGAACACCCAGGCATTCTTTGCCGGCCAACCACGCCGCGTGGTCAGCTGAGGGCAAGGGCAGGCTCTGCTACACTGCGCCACTTTTTTCAGGAGGCGTCGTCCATGGACCCGCGCAGTGAAGTTTTGCTCCGCCAGGCGGACCTGTTCCAGGGTCGGCTGCTGATTGCCGGCGCCCCCGCCGATGACCTGCTCGGCCAGTTGCCGCAGGCTCAGGCCTGGACGTGGCATGCGGGCGATCAGGCCATGCTCGACGCCCGCTTTGCCGGGCGCAGCCATTACGGCGTCGACGTGCCGCCGGTCCCCTTCGAGGCGGCAGTGCTGTACCTGCCCAAGTCGCGCGAACTGGCGGCCTACTTGGTTAACGCACTGGCGTCACGCCTGGGTGGTGGCGAGCTCTATCTGGTGGGCGAAAAACGCGGCGGCATCGAAGGTGCGGCCAAGCATCTGCAAGCCTTGGGCAAACCACGCAAGCTCGACAGTGCCCGGCATTGCCAACTGTGGCAGGTCACCGTGGACAACACGCCCGAAGCCAAGCCACTGGAAAGCCTGGCCGAACGCTTCACGCTCGAGCTGGAGGACGGCCCACTGCAAGTGGTCAGCCTGCCTGGGGTGTTCAGCCACGGCCGTCTGGACCGCGGCACGGCGTTGCTGCTCAAACACTTGGATAACCTGCCCGTGGGCCATGTACTGGACTTCGGTTGTGGTGCCGGCGTACTCGGCGCCACGGTCAAACGCCGTTACCCCCAGAGCCGGGTCACGATGCTGGACGTGGACGCCTTCGCCGTGGCCGCCAGCCGCCTGACACTGGCGGCCAATCAGCTGGAAGGTGAAGTCATCAGTGGCGACGGTATCGATGCTGCGCCCGGCGACTTGAGCCTGATCCTGAGCAACCCACCGTTCCATACCGGGGTGCATACCAACTATCAGGCTTCGGAAAACCTGCTGAAAAAATCAGGGCAACATCTGCGAAAAGGCGGCGAAATGCGCTTGGTTGCCAATAGCTTCCTGCGTTATCAGCCGCTGATCGAAGGCGCTCTGGGCAACTGCCGGACCTGCGCCGAGGCAGACGGCTTTCGCATCTATCAGGCAACACGCTGACAAAAACAGGGCTTGCCCAAACCGTTTCGCCTAGGCAGAATCCGCACCGTCCTAGGGGAGTAGTCTCCCGCAAGCAACCTGCTTGCCCGGCACGCGTCAACACACTTGGCCCACAGGCCATGGCGCGTGCGACCCACGATCTGCGCAGACGGATCCGGGGTTTGACAAGACCTATGACACGCACACCTTACCCGGGGCGGGGAGGCTGTACGTGTCATAGCCGTGTCGACCCGCCCCCATAGGAATCCTGATGCTGGAATCTCTTCTCGTACCCACCGCGATCGTCGCGTTAGCCGAAATTGGCGACAAGACGCAGCTGCTCGCGCTCATTCTCGCTGCCCGCTTCCGCAAGCCGTGGCCGATCATCGCCGGCATCATCGCCGCCACCTTGGCCAATCATGCCGCAGCAGGTGCAGTGGGTGCCTGGGTCAGCGGGTTCTTCAGCGAGACAGCGCTGCACTGGATACTGGCTGCGAGCTTCACTGCGACGGCCCTGTGGACCCTGGTGCCGGACAAGATGGATGACGATGAAAACCCTGCGCGACGTTTCGGCCCGTTCCTGACCACGCTGATCGCATTCTTCCTGGCCGAGATCGGTGACAAGACCCAGGTTGCGACGGTGATGCTGGCAGCTCAGTACCCGCACCTGATCATGGTCATCATCGGTACTACGCTGGGCATGCTGATTGCGAATGTACCGGTAGTCCTGGCGGGCAATTTTGCCGCAGAAAAGCTGCCGCTGACGCTGATTCGCCGCCTCGCCGCAACAGCCTTCATCGTGCTGGCAATCGTCGCTGTCTACTCGGCCATGAAAGCCAGCGGCTGGGTGGGGGGTTAAGCTGCAAGCTGCAAGCTGCAAGCTGCAAGCTGTACGAGAGAGGCAGACATACGCGTACTGCTCTTGCTCTTGCTTGCAGCTTGAAGCTTGAAGCTTGAAGCTGCTGTTACTTCTTGGCGGCCTGGTACAGAGGCATGACTTTGGGAATCGCCGCCTGTAACGAGGCGATCCGGCTCTCGGACGCCGGGTGAGTGCTCATGAACTCAGGCGGTGCGCCTTCGGACGCCTTGCTCATCTTGTTCCACAAGGTGATCGCGGCATTCGGGTCGTAGCCGGCACGTGCCGACAGCTCCAAGCCGATCAGGTCGGCTTCGTTTTCATTGGCACGGCTGTTGGGCAGGGTCATCGCGTAGTTCACCACCTGGTCTGCCAGCGCAATACTGTTCTGGCCAAGGCCAAACAACGCACCTGCACCCTGGCGGGCCATTTCCACACCATAAGCCTTGGACATCGCCTCGCGGCTGTGCTCACGCAAGGCATGCGCGATTTCATGGCCAACCACGGCGGCAATCTCGGCATCGGTGAGCTTGAGCTGGTCGATCAGACCGGTGTAGACGATGATCTTGCCGCCAGGGCCGCAGTTGGCGTTGAGCTCATCGCTCTTGATCACATTGACCTCCCACTGCCACTGCGCGGCATCAGGGCGGAATTTCGGCGCCTGAGCGATCAGCCGGTCGGCAATCACCTGCACGCGCTTGGCATCGGCGCTGGACTTGTCCAGCACGCCCTTGCTCGACGCTTCCCCGAGGGTCTGCTGGTACGACTGGGCGTACATCTGGTTGACCTCATCGGTCGAGAGCATGCTGAACATGTACTGCTTGCGCTCAACGCCCACAGCACCCCCGCTGGTGGTATTGACCGCCTGGCAGCCAGCCAGCAGGATGCCAGCACTCAACAGGCTGACGACAAAAGACTTACGCATGAAAACACTCCCTTTTTACATGCGGGATATCCTAGGCCGAGTCGCCCATGCGCTACCAGAGCCGCAGGGAAGATTTTATTTGCCTGTGAGGGCCCCATCAGGCCGGCGTCAGGCACTCGGGCGCATCCAGCTTCGGGTCATTGACGAAATTGGCCAACGCACGTTCACGTAGCGTGGCTGGTGGGCTGGCGAGCAGCTCATGCAAACGCGCCAGCGGCGTGTCAGGGTCCAGCCAAGCAGCCTGCCCCGCCTCATCCAGGATCAGCGGCCGACGCTGGTTCATCGCCGCCTGGGTCACTACCGCACAGCTCAACCACACCTGGTCCTGGACCGGATAAGCCTCCCATATGGCCGCGAACCACAACGACGCGCCCTCCCCCGGCGTCAGCCAGTAAGGGCGCTTGCGCGCCGTGCCGCGCCATTCGTAAAAGCCGTTGGCGGGCATCAGGCAGCGCCGCAGACGCAACGCTTCGCGGAACATGGGCTGCTCGGCCAAGGTTTCGGCCCGGGCATGCGCGGGGGTGCGTGAGAGGTCAGTGAGCCAGGCCGGGGTCAGGCCCCAGCGTGCCTTGGCCACTTGCATCTGGCCGTCGACCTGGCGCTGGATCAGCACCGAAGCGCCGGGCGAGATATTCCATTGCGCCGGCTGGCCAGCAGGAAAGCCTGGCAGGCTGGCAAGCGCCTGGGGCCAGCGAAACAGGGCATAGCGTCCACACATGGGCGAATTCAGAACCTAGCAGATCAAGGTACCGGGATAGCTCTCCGGTTCGTCGCCGACAAGCGGCTGGGCACCATTGTACGCATCGATCAGCTGCCGTGCGTACCCGGCCTGCTCATCGGCCACCGCAAGCCCGAGCAAGCCTTGCATCGGCAACTCGCCAACACCGCCCATCAGGTCACGGCCGATCAGGTGCACCTCGATACCCTCGCTGGCCAGCATGCCAGCGAGCATTTCTGCTTCCAGCAACGTTTCTGGTTCGTAGATCCGCCGCATCAGGCATCGTCCTCGCGTCTGACTTCAAGCATCCATTCGTCGCCGTGCACCTGCAGGATGAAAACCACCGGCTGACAACATACCTGGCAGTCTTCGGTGTACATCTGGTCGCCACCGGAGATGTCCACGGTGGTTTCCACGCGCTCGCCGCAATAAGGGCAATCGTAGAAGTCGGTTTCCAGCATCGCGGCCTCCGCAGTGACTTATGCGTATAATTGCCGGTCTGTTTACAGGGCCTGCGTGTGTCCGAGCCGTTTTTCGGGCCCCACCCCTACCTTATTACCCTAGCCGTTTCCAACAAGAGAGCATGATGGGCGAATTCGATGCCATCCGACCGTACGACGATGCTGAGGTCCCTGCCGTGCTGGCACGCCTGCTCAGCGACCCGGCATTCCTCGATATCCTCACCCACTTCCGCTTCCCGCGCGCAGCCGGGGCATTCGGCTGGCTGCTCAAGCCGCTGATCGCCCGCCGCCTGCGCAAGGAGTTCGCCGGGGTCACCTGCGTGTCCACGTTGCAGGACAAGGTCGAATACTACGTCGACCACACCATCGAGCGCGCTACCGACGGGGTCACGTACACAGGCGTCGAGCAACTCAAGTCCGGTACCGCCTATCTGTTCCTGGCCAACCACCGTGACATCGTCATGGATCCGGCCTTCGTCAACTACGCGGTGTACCACGCCGGCCTGCCGACGCCACGCATCGCCATTGGCGACAACCTGCTGCAAAAGCCATTCGTCAGCGACATGATGCGCCTGAACAAGAGCTTCATCGTCCACCGCTCGCTCAGCGGCCGGCGTGAAAAGCTCGCGGCCTACCAGCTGCTCTCGGCCTACATCAACCATTCGATCCGCAACGACGGTACCTCGATCTGGATCGCCCAGGCCGAAGGCCGTGCCAAGGATGGTGATGACCGTACCGACTCGGCCATCCTCAAGATGTTCCACATGAGCCGCAAGGACGAGCCTTTCGGTGCAGTGATCCAGGGCCTCAACCTCACCCCGGTGTCCATCAGCTACGAGTACGACCCTTGCGATCAGGCCAAGGCGCGCGAGCTGTATATCCGTGCGACCACCGGTACCTACCAGAAAGCGCCAGGTGAAGACGACAACAGCATTGCCAAAGGCATCACCGGCTACAAGGGCCGTGTCCATATCAACTTCGCCCCGCCGGTAACCGCGTTCTACGAGGACACCAAACAGCTGGCGCAGGAGATCGACCGGCAGATCCTGGGTGGCTACCGGTTGTTCCCGGTGCACTACCTGGCCTATGCAATGTGGGACGAAAAGGATGAGGCACTGCAGGTGCCGAGCGCCGAGAAGGTGTTCCCCGCAGAGGAGCTGGCAAAAGCCAAGGAAGAATGGCAACGCCGCCTGGACGCCTGCCCGCAGGAGCAGCGGCCATACCTGGTGCTGCAATACGCCACCCCGGTGCGCAACCAGTATCAGGTCAGGCAACAGGCACCGGTTGCCTGATTACAGGGGCCGCCTGGCGGCCCCGCAGGGTTCAGATCCAGGTACTGAACCAGGACAGCAGCAAGGCCATCGCCAGGCAGGCAAAGCCGAGAATATAGTAATAGCGCGGCACCCGCTGGTCGAACGCATCCACCAGGCCTTCATCCGCTGCCAGGCTCTCGCGGGTGATGGCCTGGCGACGCCGTGCACTGTGCAGCAGCAACCCGCCCGGGCAGGTCATCAACAGTGCCAGCAGATTGATCAGCTTGGTCGGATGGGCGGCCAGAACCCCCCAGAGCACTTGCAAGGACATCACGCAACCTCGGTCAGAACGTCAGCGAAGGCCGGCATTCTACCGAAGGCCGGCGCCGACGCCCGACATTGGCGACAAAGTGTCACTAAATTTCATCTGTCACACGCTCGTCATAAGGGCAGGCCACCCTGTCGGCCTTTTCCCAAGCCGGAGCCTGTTCATGCTGCACGCCGAAAACCAGGATCGCCTCTATCTCGTTGCCCAGAGCGATGAACAGCAGGCGTTGATCGATGGTTTCGCCATCAATGTCCAGGACCGCCAGTGGCTGGTGTATTGCGCGCTGGGCGGGCATGCGCATGAGCATTTGCCAGAGGTGGACCGGCTGACGGGCGTGAGCGTGCTGGACTTTCATTTCGACGCGGCCTGAGGCCTGTGCACGAGCAAAAAAAACCGCTGCCTGGCAAACAGGCAGCGGTTTTTTCTCGCTACAGCGAAAGCTTATTCGCCCAGCACCTGACCGATGGTCGGGTCCTTGAACAGGCGGGTCAACGCATCGCTCAGCACGTCACTCACCAGCTTGGTGTTGGTTTCCTGGTTGGGCGCCATGCCGAAGCGCTGGTCCAACGAGGCGCCATAGCGGCCGCTGTAACGGCGGTTGGCGTTCGACACATCGGCGCGGAAGGTGGCGCCGATGGTGGCTTCGGTCACGTACAGGTTGTCCTTGGGCGACTGGTACTTCAACTCGGCCAGGGTCACGGTCAGCTGCGGCGCATTGCCGGCGTTGGCCGTGGGGGTGAAGCCCAACAGGCGTACGGCTGCCTCGGCCTGGGCCTGCACTTTGGGCACGATGTCATTGCCACTGACACTGATAGTGCTGGTCTCGGGGTACATGCCACCACGAGTACCCAGGGACTGCGAAGCCCGGCCGTCCACTACCTTGACCACCACCGGCTGGCCGTGGCCGACCGGAGCGAGCTGGGCGTTGAGCTTGGGTTGCGGGCTGAGTTGTTGCGGGCTGTGGGCACACCCCACCAGGCTCAGGCTGGCCACGGCAAGCAAACCGAACAACAGACGTTGCAACATGCGTGTTTCTCCAGAAAATGCGGCGAAGGCTCACAGTATACCTAGCGGCAAGCTACAAGCGGCAAGCTAGAAGTAAAAGCCCGCGGGCGCCTTGTTGTGGCTTGCCGCTTGATACCAGGGGAGTCTGTCACACGCGGTTCATGGTCCGGCGGTTATCCTCGCCACAAGCCCTAACACACAGGACTCAACACCATGGCCTCGCTCTGGACCCTGCTCTTGCAACGCTCGCGCCACACCACCTATGCCCGCCTCAATGGCGACGGCATCTGCCTGGGGTTCAAGCAATGCAGCCAGCCACCCGGCAACAGCGGCTGGGTGCAGGTCACGGAAATCCAGCTTGCCTGGCTGGGCCACCCACTGCCCGCCAGCGCCCGGGTTTGCGCCCATGCAAGCCGCCATTGGCAGCGGCGCACCCTGCCCGCCTGACAAACGCTGCAATAAAAAGCACGAATAACGACCTTTCTGCCCGCGACATCGTTATAATCTCCCCCCGATTATAAGGACGTCTCCTGATCGGGCCCCGCATTTGCCGTTTGACCCCGGCACCTTCACCGCTTCGCCCACAGAGAGCCTTCCACTCAGGTCTTGCATCGGCTGTCGTGCCTGCGTTTCCGGCCCTTCGCACTGCATGAACCTGTGGGTTGCCATCGCGCAGTCCCCTTTTGAGGTTCACGTCTCCAAAAGAGCGTGAAAAAAACGGTTTTCACAACTTCACGAGAGTGTGGCGAGCAAATGAACAGTCTGGCATGTGCAATAGCGACAGAGGTGTCCCGAACGGCCCTGAACAGGCGGCTGATACGCTCATTTCACATGGGTGTCTGAATCCGTTCCATAACGCACGCACGACACCTTGACCATAAGTCGAATTGCCGCACCTGGGGCAAACGGCGTTCAATAGACGAACCCGAAGACTGATTTGGCGGTGTCCGCGGAAGTTGCAAGAACTGCGAAAAGTCGGACATGGCGATCCTGGCACCCCTGGGGTCCTATGCTGTCAATTAGGTAGCTGTAGATTGTGGAGACGCGTTAAATGGCGCAGAACGAATCGGTTGATGTAGTACTGGTAGGCGCGGGCATCATGAGTGCCACCCTGGCCGTACTGCTCAAGGAGCTCGACCCGACCCTGAAGCTTGAGGTCGTCGAGGCGATGGACTCCGGGGCCGCGGAAAGCTCCAACCCCTGGAACAACGCAGGCACCGGCCATGCCGGCCTGTGCGAGCTGAACTACACGCCCCAGGCCGCCGATGGCAGCATCGACATCAAGAAGGCCGTGCACATCAACACCCAGTTCGAGGTATCGCGCCAGTTCTGGGCTTACCTGAGCAAAAAAGGCAATTTCGGCCCGGCCCGTGCCTTCATCAACCCTGTCCCGCACCTGAGCTACGTCGAAGGTGACAAAGGTGTTGCCTTCCTCAAGAAGCGTTTCGAGCTGCTCAAGCAGCACCACGCCTTCGCCGAGATGGAATACACCGAAGACAAGGCGGTGATGAATGAATGGATGCCGTTGATGATGCCAGGCCGCCCGGCCGACCAGCATATTGCCGCCACCCGCGTGACCAAGGGTACCGACGTCAACTTCGGCGCACTGACCAACAAGCTGCTCAAGCTGCTGGGCGACTCGCAGAATGCGCAGGTCAAGTACAGCAAGAAGGTCGTTGGCCTGCGCCGTAATGGCGCGGGCTGGACCGTCAGCATCAAGGACGTCAACAGCGGCGGCAGCCGTGAAGTGGACGCCCGCTTCGTGTTCCTCGGCGCCGGCGGCGCGGCACTGCCGCTACTGCAACTGTCGGGCATCCCGGAAGGCAAAGGCTTCGGCGGCTTCCCGGTCAGCGGCCAGTGGCTGCGTTGCGACAACCCGGAAATCGTCAAGCAGCACCAGGCCAAGGTCTACAGCCAGGCCGCCGTCGGCGCGCCGCCGATGTCGGTGCCGCACCTGGACACCCGCGTGGTGGACGGCAACACATCGCTGCTGTTCGGCCCCTACGCCGGCTTCACTACCAAGTTCCTCAAGCACGGCTCGTTGATGGACCTGCCGCTGTCGGTGCGCATGGGCAACATTGGCCCGATGCTGGCCGTTGCCCGCGACAACATGGACCTGACCAAGTACCTGGTCAGCGAAGTGATGCAGTCGATGGAACAGCGCCTCGAGTCACTGCGCCGCTTCTACCCGCAGGCGAAGGCCGAAGACTGGCGCCTGGAAGTGGCTGGCCAGCGCGTGCAGATCATCAAGAAGGATCCGAAAAAAGGCGGCATCCTGCAGTTCGGTACCGAGTTGGTGTCGGCACAGGACGGCAGCCTGGCAGCGCTGCTCGGCGCGTCCCCTGGCGCATCGGTGACGGTGTCGATCATGCTTGAACTGATCGAACGCTGCTTCCCCGAGCAGACCAAGGGCGCCTGGGCCGCCAAGCTCAAGGAAATCTTCCCGGCTCGCGAGAAGACCTTGGCCACCGATGCAGCTCTGTACCACAAGATCAGTGCCGAGAATGATGAGGCGCTGGACCTGGTAGAGAACAGCCCGGCCAAGCATTACGCCTGAACCGGCTGAGACGAAAACGCCCCTTGGGGTTATGCCTGTCAGTTAGGTGATCCAGGGCCGCTTTGCGGCCCTGATCACACTAACTGTATGGCATCGCCGCTGGGGCGTTTTTTGTGCCTGGGGATCAGTCAGCCCCGGGCTTTTTCGATGATCTCGATGTACTCAGCCGCATTGCGCTGATCGGCGATCACTTCGACGAAGGTCTTGCCCTGTTCGTCTTTGCCATCCAGGTCCAACCCGGCTTCGACGAAGAACCCTACGAAACGCTCGAAATCGTCGACACGCAAACCGCGGTAAGCCTTGATCAGCTTGTGCTGAGAAGGTGAGGTCACACCATCCGCAGGCTCAAACTGAAGGAACGACTTGATATAGTCGTCGCTGATTTCGTCACCAATCACCTGCTTCTTGTCTTTGCGCATTGCCGGCTCCAACTGGACCATCACGGATTTCGAAGGCCGGCAGTTTACCCCCCACACGCAGCACGTCTCAACGCGTACGTACGGTACCCGTGTGCAAGTCGGCCCAGACATGGCCGTTGGGGTAGGTCAGAAACTGTACATACACCGTCTCGTTGCGCAGCAGGTCCATCACCACTCGGTAGTCGCTGACCGGATAATTCAGGCTCAACGTACGGGTCTTGTCGTCATACACCGGCTTTTTCAGGCTCTTGCCGGCCTCGCCCTCGAAGGTGAGCAACACCTGGCTGATGGTCGCACCTTTACTCAGCGGCTTGCCTTTGAGGCGCATCTGCAAGGAGGCTGTGATCGGAATGGGCTGTTGATCAGATTGGCGCTGCGCCCCAACCACTACCGAGTAGTCGGTGACCTGCAACAGTTGCTGGCCGGTCGGCGCTTCCTGGCGCAGGGCCTGGTCATCGGGCGGGAGAAACTGGCTGTGCAGCGGTGCGGCGGCAAGAGGCAGGCTGACCGCCAGCAACAGGGGAACGATCGCACGCATGTGAGGCTCCTTGGCATGAAGGCGCACTCTAGCACGCGCAACGACAGGGGCTGTCAATCGAACTGCGCGAGCATCCAGGCGTGATACTGGGCAACACCCTCTTCGCCTTCACGCGGCGCCCAAGGTGCATGCTCGCCGTCGGCCAAAGGCCGGTACGGGCCCGCCTTGCATTCGAACAGGATGCTGTCTGCCTCAAGCACCACCAAAGAATGGAAGATGCCCGGGCGCAGGTCCACGCCAAGGCAGTCGCCACCGGCCTCGAGCACGCGCTTGTCGATGACGGCACCCTGCTCATCGAACATCAGCAGCCCCAAGCGGCCTTTGAGCGCCAACAAGGTCTCGGCCTTGTCCTCGCTCAGGTGCCGGTGAGGCGCGATGTAAGTGGACGGCTGCAAGCCCACTGCCAAACGGTGACAGGGGTCCTGCATGTCATGGAAGTTGTGATGGTAGCGACCACGCGGTGCGTCGGCGGCTTTTTGCGCCAGCCCGGCAAACAACGCTTGGTCGATGAAAGCAGGCTGGCTCATGATCACAGTCCCTTGACGGCGAAGATGCCGTTCGCGTTACGCCAGTAACCTTTATAGTCCATGCCATAACCGAAGATGTAGCGATCGATGCACGGCAGGCCCACATAGCTGGCCTTCAGATCCGGGCTGGCCTTGCGGTCGTGGTCTTTGTCGATCAGCACCGCAGTGTGCACCGAGCGGGCGCCAGCATGCTTGCAGAACTCGATGATGGCACTGAGGGTGTGACCCTCGTCGAGGATATCGTCGACGATCAACACGTCACGATCGATGAACGACACCTCAGGCTTAGCCTTCCAGAACAGCTCACCGCCACTGGTCTGGTTGCGATAACGCGTGGCATGCAGGTACGAGGCCTCCAGCGGGAACTGCAGGTGGGTCAGCAGCTTGCCAGCGAAGATCAGGCCTCCGTTCATGACACAGAACACCACCGGGTTCTTGTCGTGCAGGTCCTTGCAGATCTGCTCGCCAACCTTGGCAATGGCCGCTTCGACTTCGGCTTCGTTGTACAGGCAGTCTGCCTCGCGCATGACTTGACGGATGTGCTCGAGATCAGCGGACATTGCGCTCTCCAGGGGGATTTTGGAAAAGCGGGCAAAGGTACGCATCCGCTCGTCACAGATCAAGCATTTATGGACTAACGTGCAAAAGGACTGCACGACAGCAAAGGCTGAATAGATTAATCTAGCGCGGTTTTTTTGCCCGCCTTTCGGAGCCCCCCCTATGCCCACTCGTGAGATCCGCCACCCGCTGATCCGCCATAAGCTCGGCCTGATGCGCCGTGCCGACATCAGCACCAAGAACTTTCGCGAACTCGCCCAGGAAGTCGGCGCGCTACTGACCTACGAAGCCACTCAGGACCTGCCACTGGAAACCTACGAGATCGATGGCTGGTGTGGCAAGGTGCAAGTTGAAAAAATCGCCGGCAAGAAGATCACCGTGGTACCGATCCTGCGCGCCGGCATCGGCATGCTTGATGGCGTGCTCAGCCTGATCCCGGGCGCCAAGGTCAGTGCCGTGGGTGTCGCCCGCAACGAGGAGACCCTCGAAGCGCACACCTACCTGGAAAAGCTGGCGCCGGACATCAACCAGCGCCTGGCGCTGATCATCGACCCGATGCTCGCCACCGGTGGTTCGATGGTCGCCACCATCGACCTGCTGAAGAAAGCCGGCTGCAAGGAAATCCGCGCCATGGTGCTGGTCGCAGCCCCAGAAGGTATCGAAGTGGTGGAAAAAGCCCACCCGGATGTGCAGATCTACACCGCCTCGATCGACCAGCGCCTCAACGAACACGGCTACATCGTGCCGGGCCTGGGCGACGCCGGTGACAAGATCTTCGGCACCAAGCAGAAGGACGCCTGACCATGCAGGACGGCTTCAACGACCCGCTCTGGCGCCAGGTCGTTTCGGGCGCGCAGATGCTCTTCGTGGCATTTGGCGCGCTGGTGCTGATGCCGCTGATCACCGGCCTGGACCCTAACGTCGCGCTGTTCACCGCGGGTATCGGCACCCTGCTGTTCCAGCTGGTCACCGGCCGCCAGGTCCCGGTGTTCCTGGCCTCGAGCTTTGCCTTCATCACGCCCATCATCCTTGCCAAAGGCCAGTTCGGCCTGGCCGAGACCATGGGCGGCGTGATGGCCGCAGGTTTCGTGTACACCTTCATGGGCCTGATGGTGAAGATCAAGGGCACCGGTTTCATTGACCGCATGCTGCCACCCGTGGTGATCGGCCCGGTGATCATCTCCATCGGCCTGGCCATGGCACCGATCGCGGCCAACATGGCAATGGGCAAGGGCGGTGACGGCGCGGTACTCATGCCGTACAAGACCGCCATGCTGATTTCAATGCCGGCGTTGCTCACCACCCTGATCGTCGCGGTGTTCGGCAAAGGCATCTTCCGCCTGGTGCCGATCATCTCCGGGGTACTGGTAGGGTTTGCTTTGGCGTTCGCCTTTGGCGTGGTCGACACCGCCAAGATTGCCGCCGCGCCTTGGCTTGAGATCCCCAACTTCACCGCACCAGCGTTCAACTGGCAGGCCATCCTGTTCATCGTACCGGTAGCCCTGGCCCCGGCGATCGAGCACATCGGCGGCGTGATCGCAGTCGGCAGCGTGACCGGCCGCGACTACCTGAAGAAGCCTGGCCTGCACCGCACTCTGCTCGGTGACGGCCTGGCCACCACGGCAGCAGGCCTGTTCGGCGGCCCACCCAATACCACGTATGCCGAAGTGACCGGCGCCGTGATGCTGACCAAGAACTACAACCCGAAGATCATGACCTGGGCGGCGATCTTTGCCATCACCCTGGCCTTCATCGGCAAGTTCGGCGCGTTGTTGCAAAGCATCCCGGTGCCGGTGATGGGCGGCATCCTCTGCCTGCTGTTCGGCTCGATCGCAGCGGTGGGCATGAACACCATGATCCGCCACAAGATCGACCTGGGCGAAGCACGCAACCTGGTGATCGTGTCGGTGACCCTGGTATTCGGTATCGGCGGCGTGCTGATAGGCAGCGGCGACGGCCCAGATGATTGGGGCCTGAAGGGCATCGCCCTGTGCGCTATCGTGGCCATTGCCCTGAACCTGATCCTGCCGGGCAACGATGGCTGGAAGAAAGAGAAGCTGGATGTGTAGAAGCGGCCTCGCGTCGCTAAAGGGCCGCTAAGCGGCCCTTTTTATTCACGCCTTTTCACACATCTGCGCCAGCACCCTCACCCACTCCGGGTGATCATTCAGGCACGGCACCAGGACCAACTCTTCGCCCCCCGCCTCGATGAACTGCTCCTTGCCGCGATCGCCAATTTCCTCCAGCGTCTCGATGCAGTCGGCCACGAACGCAGGGCACATCACCAGCAGCTTTTTGGCACCAGCCTTGGCCAGCTCATCCAGACGCGTCTCGGTATAGGGTTCGATCCACTTGTCCCGCCCTAACCGCGACTGGAACGAGACAGACCACTTGCCGTCCGGGATGCCCATCCTGGTGGCGAACGCCTTCGCCGACGCCAGGCATTGCCCGCGGTAGCACACCGCGCGCACTTCGGCGCTGGCGTCCTTGCAGCAGTCCGCTGCCCGCAGATCATGCTTGCTGCCAGGCATGAGCTTCTTCAGGTGCCGCTCCGGCAAACCATGGAAACTCAGCAACAGGTGGTCATAGTCCTGTTCAAGGTAAGGCCGGGCGCTGGCCACCAGGGCATCGATGTATTCAGGGTGGTCGTAGAACGGTTGCAGCACACGCAATTGCAACGGCAAGGCGCGTTCGGCGACAGTCTGGTTGGCCTGCGCCACCACCGTAGTCACCGTACTGTCAGCGAATTGTGGGTAAAGCGGCGCCAGCGTCACCGTACGCACACCTTGAGCGGCAAGGCGCTCGAGCACCTGTGGCAGCGCCGGCTCGCCATAACGCATGGCGATTTCCACCGGGCCGTGGGGCCAGTGCTCGACCATCGCGGCCTGCAGCCGACGCGTCAACACCACCAGGGGCGAGCCCTCGTCCCACCAGATCGAAGCATAGGCGTGGGCAGACTGCTCCGGGCGCTTGATCAGGATCAGCGACACCAGCAAGCGCCGCAACGGCCATGGCAGGTCGACTACGTAGGGGTCCATCAGGAACTGATTGAGGTAGCGGCGCACATCGGCTACCGATGTGGAAGCCGGAGAACCCAGGTTGACCAGCAACAGCGCGTGATCGGTCATGCAGCGTCCTATGTCAGAGGCGCTTGGACAGGTTGTCCAAGGCCGATTGCAGATCGTTGAAACGGAAGGTGAAGCCTGCGGCCAGCAAACGCACAGGCCGTGCCCGCTGGCCACCAAGCAACAGCGTCGACAGCTCGCCCAGGCCCGCCTTCAGCAGCAGGCCGGGTACCGGCAGTAGCGCCGGCCGGTGCAGCGCCCGGCCCAGGCGCCGGGCGAATTCGCGGTTACGCACAGGCTCTGGCGCGCAGGCATTATAAGGACCGCTGGTGTCCTTGTGCCGTAACAGAAAATCTATCAGGGCAACCTGGTCGTCTATATGCACCCAAGGCATCCACTGCCGGCCATTGCCCAATGGGCCGCCCAGCCCCAGCTTGAACGGCAGGCGCAGGCGCGACAGGAAGCCCCCATCGCTGGCCAGCACCAGCCCCGTGCGCACCAACACCACGCGCAGCCCAAGGGCCTGCGCACGCTGCGCGGTTTCTTCCCACGCGATGCACAGTTGGCTGGCGAAATCCTCGCGTACCGGCGGCGAAGCCTCGGTCAATTCACGCTCACCGCCATCGCCATACCAGCCCACCGCCGACCCCGAAATCAGCACTTCGGGACGTTGCTCGCGGGTCTCGAGCCAGGCCAGCAATTGCTCGGTAAGGCTGATACGGCTGGCCCATAGCACATTGCGCCGTGACGCAGTCCAGGGCCGGTCGGCAATCGGTGCGCCGGCCAGGTTGATCACGGCGTCCACGGGCTCGTCTGCGGCCAGTTCTTCCAGCCGGGCAACCCCTCGCACCCCGCTGCCACACAGGCGCGCAACCTGGTCGGGGCGCCGGCTCCACACGGTCAGGCGATGACCTTGGGCGAGCCAGAACGGGCAAAGATGCTGGCCGATCAAGCCAGTGCCGCCTGTCAGCAATATATGCATGGCTGTGTCCTCACAGAGTGCGGCGATGGTCTATTTTTACAGCAAGGCACTTTTTTAACCCAACGCTCTCAGATAAACATAGGCCAACCTGCCCTAAGAAGCGGTATAACCTTATACAGATTTTAAGCATTGTACAGGTTTGCCTGACAGCGTAGTCTGCTTACAGCAAGGTTCGAAGAGGCCATCATGACAGTACCTATTGCCATCATCGGTGCCGGTATCGCCGGCCTTTCCGCTGCCCAGGCCCTGCAGAAGGCCGGGCAATCCGTTCACCTGTTCGACAAAGGCCACGGCAGTGGCGGGCGCATGGCCAGCAAACGCAGCGAGGCCGGAGCGCTCGATCTGGGCGCCCAGTACTTCACTGCGCGCGACCGGCGCTTCGTCGAGCAGGTGCAGCAATGGGTGGCCGCCGGCTGGGCCGAACAGTGGAAGCCGCAGCTGTACAACTACCGTGACGGTGAACTGACTCCCTCCCCCGACGAACAGACGCGCTGGGTCGGCGTGCCGCGCATGAGCGCGATCACCCGCGGCATGCTCAAGGACGTCACGGTCAACTTCGGCTGCCGCATCGCCGAAGTGTTCCGCGGCAAGCAGTACTGGCACCTTCAGGACACCGAAGGCTGCAGCCATGGCCCGTTCAGCCGCGTTGTGATTGCCGTCCCCGCGCCGCAAGCCACGCCGCTGCTGGCCGCGACCCCCAAACTGGCCGCTGTGGCAGCGGGCGTGGTAATGGAGCCCACATGGGCCGTTGCCCTGGCTTTTCAGACACCGCTGGACACCCCGATGCAGGGCTGCTTCGTACAGGACAACCCGCTCGACTGGTTGGCCCGCAACCGTAGCAAGCCAGGCCGCGATGAGCAGCTCGATACCTGGGTACTGCATGCCACCTCCACGTGGAGCAAGCAGCACATCGACCTGGCCAAGGAAGAAGTGATCGAACAGCTTTGGGGCGAATTCGCCGAACTGGTCGGCTGCGTGGTGCCCGCACCGTCCTTCTCCGTGGCGCATCGCTGGCTGTATGCGCGGCCGGCCGGCAGTCACGAATGGGGCGCGCTGGCCGATGCCGACCAAGGGCTCTATGCCTGCGGCGACTGGTGCTTGTCTGGCCGCGTGGAAGGCGCCTGGCTCAGCGGTCAGGAGGCGGCCCGACGCCTGCTGGAGCATCTCGAATAAGCAAAACTGCAAAACTATACAAAAATACTAGTTTGCATAAGTTTGTGGCTGTGCTGGAATAACCTTGTACACGCGCGATTCCATGTACAAGTTTTCGGAGGCAGCCATGCACGATCCATCCGCCCAGCGTAAGCCCCGCATTGCCATCAGCTCATGCCTGACAGGCCACAGTGTGCGCTACAACGGCGGGCACAAATCGTCCGATCTGTGCCGTACCCAGCTGGAAGAACATTTCGATTGGCGGCCGGTCTGCCCAGAAGTCGCTATCGGCCTGGGCGTGCCCCGCGACCCGATCCGCCTGGTCGGTGACCCCGAACACCCCGTCGTGGTCGGGACACGCAACCCTGGCGAGGACTTCACTGGCCCACTCGCCAGCTACGGCGAACAGATGGCCGATGAGCTGGCTGATATCTGTGGCTACATTTTCATGCAGAAGTCGCCGTCCTGCGGGCTGGAACGGGTCAAGGTCTACCAGGATAACGGTCACCCGGCAGTACAGGGCGGCAGGGGCGCCTATGCAGCGGCCTTCTGCGCCCGTCGCCCGGACCTGCCGGTGGAGGAAGAGGGCCGCCTGCACGACCCGGTATTGCGCGAAAACTTCATCAGCCGCGTCTACGCCTATGCGGACTGGCAGCATCTGCTGGCCGAGGGTTTGAGCCGTGGCGCACTGGTGCGCTTCCATTCGCGCTACAAGTACCTGCTCATGGCCAACAACCCGCAGGCTTACCGGCAGCTTGGGCGCCTGCTTGGCAGCATGAGCCGGGACGACGACCCTGAGGTCATCGGGCCCCGCTATTTCAGCCAGTTGATGCAGGCGCTGCGTCGCTGCGCCAGCCGCGGCACCCATGGCAACGTTCTGCAGCACCTCAGTGGCTATTTCAAAGACGCATTGACGCAGCAGGACAAGGCCGAGCTGAAACACATCATCGACCAGTACCAGCAAGGGGTCGTGCCGCTGGTGGTGCCGCTGACCTTGCTCAAACACCATTTGCGCAAGCACCCAGACCCGTACCTGCTGCAGCAGGCCTACCTGCAGCCACACCCCGACAGCCTGGGGCTACGTAATGCAGTCTGAAACGCCCATGCCCATCGGTGAACTGGCCCGCCGCACCGGCGTGAACCCAGTCACCCTGCGCGCCTGGGAGCGGCGCTATGGCCTGCTGAAGCCACAACGGACCGCCAAAGGCCACCGCTTGTATGGGCGCGATCAGGTCGAACGAGTCCAAGCGATCCTGGCGTGGCTGGAACGGGGCGCATCGGTCGGCCAGGTGCGTGAGTTGCTCGACAAACCACCCGGCGCTGCCCCGCAAGGCGACTGGCAAACTCGCCAGCAACAGTTGATCGAGGCCATCGCCAACCTGTCCCAGCGCAGCCTCGACCAGCAGCTGAACCAAGCCATGGCGCTGTACCCTGCAGTCACCCTGTGCGAGAAATTGCTACTGCCGTTGCTCGATAGCCTGGCGCAGCGTTGGTGCAATTACTTCAATGCCAGGCTTGAGCAGGTGTTCTTCCACACGTGGCTGCGCAGCAAGTTGGGGGCGCGGGTCTACCACGACAATCAATCACTGCACGGCCCGGCCGTGCTGCTGGCCCAAGACAGCGAGCACGCCTTCGACCCCAGCTTTTGGCTTTCTGCCTGGTTGCTGAGCAGCAGTGGCATCCCCGTCGAAGTGCTGGAATACCCCGTGAGCGGGGTGGAGTTGCAGCGCGCCGTCACCGCTCTGCAACCTCGCGCCCTGCTGCTGCACCTGGGCCCGCGCATCGAAGGCAGGGCCCTGCTGCGCACCCTGCAGGGCATAGCAGGCACGAAGCTGCTGGGCGGTGCCACGATTTCCCTCCATCAAGCTCAACTGCAAGCCTTCGGTCTGCCCGAGCTTTTCCTGTTCGATACCCCGCAGGCGGCATTGCGAACGCTGCAAGGCAATGACCGCCCGCCTGTAGAGTAGATACCCCATGCAATTGATCTGGCTGCGCAGCGACCTGCGCGTCAACGACAACACTGCCCTGAGCGCCGCCTGTGAACGCGGCCCTACCGTGGCCTTGTGGCTGGCCAGCCCAGGCCAATGGCAGGCGCACGACGACGCTGCCTGCAAGGTCGACTTCTGGCTGCGTAACCTGCGCGACCTGCGAAAGTCACTCGAGGGCCTCAATATCCCGCTGCTGGTCCGCAGGATCGACACCTGGGATCAGGCGGCGCAAACGCTGCTTGACGTATGCCGCCAGCACAAGATCGAAGCGGTGCACTGGAACGATGAGTACGGCATCAACGAGAACAGCCGCGACCAGGCGACCCGGGCGCTACTGGAAGCTTCCGGCGTTCAGGCCCACAGCTACCTCGACCAGCTGCTGTTCCGCCCCGGCACCGTGCTGACCCGCAGTGGGGATTACTTCCAGGTCTTCAGCCAGTTCAAGAAAGTTTGCCTGGAACACCTGCACCGAAGCCTGCCGTCGCAAGCGCCTCGGGTAAAAAGGCAGGCCCCGGTGGACGTCGCCAGCGACCCCATCCCACAACACATCGAAGGCTTCGACAAACCACCGCGTGCCCTGAGCGAACACTGGCCTGCTGGCGAGGACGAAGCGCACGCCCGGCTGTCACGCTTCGTGGATGAAACCATCGAGGATTACCATCACCTGCGCGACCTGCCGGCTAAACCGGGTACCAGCCAACTTTCGGCTTACCTGGCGGCCGGGGTGGTCTCACCCCGCCAGTGCCTGCACGCCGCACTGGCGAGCAACCGCGGCGAGTTCGACAGTGGTAGTACTGGCACCCAGACCTGGATCAACGAATTACTCTGGCGCGAGTTCTACAAACATATCCTGACCGGTTATCCACAGGTGTCACGGCACCGAGCATTCCGCACACACACTGAGGCATTGCCCTGGCGCGATGCCCCTGCCGACCTTGAGGCCTGGGAACAGGGACGCACCGGGTTCCCGATCATCGACGCGGCCATGCGCCAGTTGCTGCACACCGGATGGATGCACAATCGCCTGCGCATGATCGTCGCCATGTTCCTCAGCAAGAACTTGCTGATCGATTGGCGCAAGGGCGAACGGCATTTCATGCGCCACCTGATAGACGGTGATCTTGCCGCCAACAATGGTGGCTGGCAGTGGAGCGCCTCCACGGGCACGGACTCGGTACCTTATTTCCGTATCTTCAACCCCATTTCGCAGTCGCAACGGTTCGACCCACAAGGGCACTTCATTCGCCACTGGGTACCCGAGCTGCGCGGGCTGGATGAAAAAAGTATCCATCAGCCTACGCAAAATAAGGATCTTTTCGCCGATAATTCGTACCATCGTCCTATAGTTGACCTAAGTAGTAGTCGCCAGCGTGCACTGGAGGCCTTCAAGGGGTTGTCGCGTAGTTAGGGTGAGGGGTCCGTGTATTGAATCATCCGCGATTTTTCTGGGTTACGGGGGCCGGCAGCGGCCTGGGACTGGCTTTAGTGGAACAGCTGCTTGGGCAAGGGCACCGGGTAGCGGCAAGTGGCAAGGACTGCCAAGCGCTCGATAGCTTGGCAGCGCACCATGGCAGCCGTATCTTGCGCCTGCCCTGGCAGTTGCATGACGAAGACCAGGCAGCCGATGCCTGCCTTCAGCTTTGTCATACCTGGGGCTCGCTGGACAGCCTGATCATCAATGCCGGGACCAGCGATTACCTGCCGGATACGGTATCGGCCACAGACGTGTTCGAGACGATCGTCAGCAGTAATCAGCTGGCGGCCGAGCACTGTATGGGCAAGGTATTACCGTTGCTGATCAAAGGCGACAAGCCGCAGGTAATGGCGATCTTCAACCGTTATTCAGCCCTGCAGTTGTACGCGCCCACGCAAGTCACAGCAGGCTGGAACAACACACCGCAGTGGTTTCGCGAGGCGCGCCAGTCGCTGAAAAATGAAGGTATTGACCTGACAGTGGTGGCGCCGCAATCGCTGAAGACGCCAGTCACGTCAGCGATGGCCTACCCAGAAGAGTGGACGCCACAGAGCGCGGCACAAGAGCTGCTGCGACGCTTGCCACTGCGCGAGCCGGAGCTCGTGCTGGAGGTCACGAACCCCAGCAGCTTGTGGCCGTTGTCACGCTAAGTGATGGGGGTTTGCCATCCCCTTCGCGGCCCCGCGAAGTGGATGGCAAGACAACTTCAAAGTGCCATGCGGTAATGCAGGCTGTAGCTCTCGACCCCATCATTGGGCTGTTTGATGCCGGCATTGGAATAGTGGATTGCCCGCACGCCAATCTCATGCCCACCTGCAAAACGCAGCCCGAAACCGATGCGGTCTTCGAACTGGAATGACGAGCCCAACTCGTTGCTTTCAAGTTCGGTGCTGGAAAATGCAGCCACACCGATCCCTGCTTCGATGTAGGGCTTCACCGACTCACCGGCGAACTCGTAGACGAATACAGGTGCGAAAGACAGGCTATGGTTGCTCGCCGTCTCGTCGCCGTCCCAATAGGTGTAAGCACCGTCCCAATAACCCGTCAGCCGACCGACGCTCGTCTGCCACCAGCTGGCATCCCAGTTTGACTGCAGACCCAGGCGGTAAACTTGCGTGGAGTCCCCCGTCTGCCCCACCGATAACGAAACATCGGCAGCTTGCACTGCCGCGACTTGTCCCAAAGTAATGGCGGCAGCCGCCGCCAAGCCGAGCAGTTTCCTCATGAGAAACATCCTTCTTTCCAATGCTGTTGTAAGTGTTTGCCTCATGGCAGGCAAAACATAGAAATCAGGAGTGGGACGATAGTTCAGCTGTTTTCACGTTTTTTTTACAACTCGAACTTTTTCACACTACCCGACGTATTCCACAGCACAGGAAGGATGGTTTCCAATGACCGCGGCTCGGCGCTGGTCCAGAATGCCGCTTCGCGTGCCGGCCCTTCGGCCAGCAGCCCGCGCGCGGCGAGTAACCGTTGCAGTTGGCGCGCCACCGCCGCCCCGGTATCGATGATAGCGACGTCGGCGGGCACCATCCCGGCCAGCAATGGGCGCAGGAATGGGTAATGGGTACACCCGAGAATCAACGTATCGCACCCTGCCGCAAGCAAGGGCTGCAAGTACCCAAGCAACAGCTGGCGCAATTGCGGGCTACCCAGGTCACCCGTCTCGATCAGCTCGACCAGCCCAGGGCAAGGCTGGGTGACCACGCGTACGTCGCTGGCGAAGCGGTCGAGCAAGGCGGCGAACTTAGCGCTCTGCAAGGTGCCGGTAGTGGCCAGCACACCGACCACGCCAGAACGGGTGGCGGCAGCAGCAGGCTTCACGGCCGGCTCCATGCCTACCAGCGGCCAGTCGGGGTAAAGCTCACGCAGGTCGGCAACCGCTGCCACGGTTGCCGTGTTGCAGGCCAGGACCATCGCCTTGGCACCCTGCGCCTGGAAAAACTCGGCAATGCGCCGGCAACGCTGGCGGATGTAGTCGGGGGTTTTCTCGCCATACGGCACATGCCCGCAATCGGCCACATAGAGCAGCGACTCGCTGGGCAGCAAGCGCTGGATCTCAGCCAGCACGGACAAACCGCCGACCCCGGAGTCCATCACGCCAACCGCTGCCGAGCGCTCAGCCATCGCGTTTGCCACACACCGCACAAGCCGGGTCGCGCTTGACCCGCAACTCACGCAGGCGCGTGCCCATGGCGTCGATCAGCAGCAAGCGGCCCACCAGCGGCTCGCCAAAACACGCCAGCAGTTTCATGGCTTCCAGCGCCTGCAGGCTGCCGACCAGCCCCACCAGCGGGCCGATCACGCCGGCTTCGCTGCAGGTCAGCTCGTCTTCGCTGCCATGGCCATACAGGCAATGGTAGCAAGGGCTGTAATCGCGCCGAGGGTCGAACACCGACAGCTGCCCTTCGAGGCGGATGGCTGCCCCACTGACCAGCGGCTTACCGTGGGCGAAGCACGCTGCATTGACGGCCTCACGGGTACCGAAGTTGTCGGAACAGTCCAGCACCAGGTCGACGGCTGCTACCGCAGCAGCCAGGGAATCTTCGTCCAGCGCCTGACGGTGGGCGACCAAGGTGATTTCAGGGTTGATGGCCGCAAGCCGCTGCAGCGCCGAGTCCACCTTGCTCATGCCAACGCTGCCACTGTCATGGATGACCTGACGCTGCAGGTTGGTCAGGTCGACGGTATCGAAGTCCGCCAGGTGCAGCTCACCCACACCCGCGGCAGCCAAGTAGAGCGCCACCGGTGAGCCCAGACCACCCAAGCCGATGATCAGCGCCTTGCTTTGCTTGAGGCGCAACTGGCCTTCGATGTCCACCTGTGCCAGCAGGATCTGCCGGCTGTAACGCAACAATTCCTGATCGGTCAGCATGGCAGGCGCCCCAGGGAAATACGTTCGTGACCGCCCAGGTCCTTGCGGCTGGCCACCTCGATGAAACCTTGCCCGGCCAGCAGCGCGCGCACCGCCTGTGCCTGGTCGTAACCGTGTTCCAGCAGCAGCCAGCCACCGGGCAGCAGATGCGCCGGTGCCTGGCCAACGATCAGCCGCAGGTCGTCCAGGCCATCGTCCCCGGCCACCAGTGCACTGCTGGGCTCGAAGCGCACATCACCGGCAGCCAGGTGCGGGTCTTGGGCAGCGATGTACGGCGGGTTGCTGAGGATCAGGTCGAAACGCTCCCCGCTCAAGGCACTGAACCAGTGGCTGGCGAGCACCTTCACGTTACCCAGGCCCAAGCGTTGACGATTACGCTCAGCCAGTGCTACCGCTTCCTCGACCCGGTCCAGTGCCGTGACCTGCCAGGCCGGGCGCTCGCTGGCCAAGGCCAGCGCTATCGCGCCAGTGCCGGTGCCCAGGTCGAGCACCTTGGCGGGCGTTGCAGGCTGCAGCTCAAGCGCCGTCTCGACCAGAAGCTCGGTATCAGGGCGCGGAATCAACGTGTGTGGTGCCACTTCCAGGTCGAGTTTCCAGAAGCCCTGTTGGCCCAGAATGTAGGCAACGGGCTCGCCACCCCGGCGACGCTCGAGGTAGCCCGCGTAGGTCTGCGCATCCTCGCTGCTGACGATGCGCTCAGGCCATGTATGCAGGTAGCTGCGAGACTTGCCGATGGCCGCTGCCAGCAGCAGTTCGGCGTCCAGGCGTGCGGTGGGCGAATCCGGCAATTGCGCAGTGCGCAGCAGGCTGGCGATGATGGTCATCAATCCCCCAGTGCCGCCAGCTGATCAGCCTGGTATTCAGCCAGCAACGGTTCGATCACCGCGTCCACGCCCCCGGCAAGGATATCGTCGAGGGAATACAAGGTCAGGTTGATACGGTGATCGGTCACCCGCCCCTGTGGATAATTGTAGGTACGGATACGCTCTGAGCGGTCGCCCGAACCGACCAGCAGTTTACGTTCACTGGCGATGGCGTTCTGCGCCGCGCTGGTCTGCATGTCATTGAGCTTGGCCGACAGCCAGGACATGGCTCGGGCGCGGTTCTTGTGCTGCGAACGCTCCTCCTGGCACTCCACCACGATGCCAGTAGGCAAGTGGGTGATGCGAATGGCCGAGTCTGTTTTGTTGACGTGCTGGCCACCGGCGCCGGATGCGCGGTAGGTGTCCACGCGCAAATCGGCCGGGTTGATCTCGATAGCCACTTGTTCATCCGGCTCGGGCAGCACCGCGACAGTACACGCCGAGGTGTGGATACGGCCTTGCGATTCGGTTTCAGGCACGCGCTGCACGCGGTGCGCGCCAGACTCGAACTTGAGCTTGCCGTAAACGCTGTCGCCTTCGACGCGGGCGATGATCTCTTTATAGCCGCCGTGCTCGCCTTCGTTCTCGGAGAGAATTTCAAGGCGCCAGCCGCGCCGTTCGGCATAGCGCGAATACATGCGGAACAGATCGCCCGAGAAGATGGCCGCCTCGTCGCCACCGGTGCCTGCGCGAATTTCGAGGAACACGTTGCGCCCGTCATTGGGGTCTTTAGGCAACAGCATGCGTTGCAGCTGCGACTCCAGCCCCAGCAGTTGCTCCTTGGCTTCGCGTACTTCTTCCACAGCCATTTCGCGCATATCGGGGTCGGCGTCCTTGAGCAGCGCCTGGGCACCTTCGAGGTCGTCCTGCACCTTGCGCCACTCTTTATAGGCGCCGATCACCGGCTCCACTTCGGCGTATTCGCGAGAATAGGCGCGAAAGCGCGCCTGGTCGGAAATGACTTCGGCATCACCCAGCAAGGCGGTGAGTTCCTCGAAGCGGTCCTGGAGCGTGTCCAGTTTGTTCAGCAGCGACGCTTTCATTGCAAGGATTTGTCCGTCGAGCCCTCGTTGAGGGCAAAGAGTTCCTGGGCCATGGCCAGCGCATCGAGGCGGCCCTCGGCCGAGAGCTTTTTCAACTGCACGCTGGGCGCATGCAGGAGTTTGTTGGTCAGCCCCCGGGCCAGTTGCGCCAGTACCTCCTCGGGGTTGCCACCGTTGGCCAGCAGACGCTGGGCCTTTTGCAGTTCTTCGTCGCGCAGGCGCTCGCTTTGCTGGCGATAGGCGCGCAACACATCGACCGCAGCCAGTTCGCGCAGACGCACCATGAAGTCTTCGGCGCCCACCGAGACCAGCTCTTCGGCCGCCTGGGCCGCGCCCTGGCGGCTTTTGAGGTTTTCCGCGACCACTTCGTGCAGGTCATCGACGGTATACAGGTACACGTCGTCGAGCTCACCCACCTCCGGCTCGATGTCGCGCGGCACGGCGATGTCGACCATGAAGATCGGCTTGTGCCGGCGCTGCTTCAGCGCGCTTTCCACCGCGCCCTTGCCCAGGATGGGCAGTTGGCTGGCGGTCGAGCTGATGACGATGTCGCTGTGCGCCAGCTCTTGTGGGATATCGGCCAGCAACACGGCGTGAGCCCCGAACTGCTCGGCCAGCAGGCTGGCCCGCTCCAGTGTACGGTTGGCCACGACGATACGGCGCACGCCCTGCTCATGCAGGTGGCGAGCAACCAGGGTGATGGTTTCACCGGCGCCGATCAGCAGCGCCTGGCTGCGCCCCAGGTCACTGAAGATCTGCCGCGCCAGGCTGACCGCAGCGAACGCCACCGACACCGGGTTCTCGCCGATCGCGGTGTCGGTACGCACCTGTTTGGCTGCGCTGAAGGTGGCCTGGAACAGGCGCCCGAGGAGCGGGCCCACGGTGCCAGCCTCGCGCGCCACGGCATAGGCCGACTTCATCTGGCCCAGGATCTGCGGTTCGCCAAGTACCAGCGAGTCGAGGCCCGAGGCAACCCGCATCATGTGCCGGACGGCATCATGCTCTTCATGGATGTAGGCACTGGCGCGCAGCTCATCCAGGCTAAGGCGGTGATAATCGGCCAGCCACTGCAGGACCGCCTCGGCGGACAACTGATCCTGTTCTATATAGAGCTCGCTGCGGTTGCAGGTCGACAGGATCGCCGCTTCACGGCTGGCGGTCAGCCGACAAAGCTGCTGCAGGGCGTCGACCAGCTGCTCTGGGGTAAACGCCACGCGCTCGCGTACGTCTACCGAGGCAGTCTTATGGTTGATACCAAGTGCAAGAAAGGCCATGCAAGGTCGCTGGTTGTGACGAGAAGCCGATAATTGTCCTCTTTCGCAGGTTTTAGAACAACCACCGTTCGCTATTGTCGTGAGGGTGAGGCGCGCAGGCCGCGAAACCTTGCCAACCCCTCGCCAGGGGCCATTGCCCCTGGGTCCCGAAACCCATGTCAAAAAAAGGGCCAGGGAGCGGGAAACATGCCCTTTATCGCCTATAAAAATTGACGATATCCAGGCTCAAGCCCTTGGCCAACACTTGAAAGCAGTCAGACTGGCGCGTTGCCGAGCCGGCGGCGACAAGCCACAGGGCAGTGAACATCCCACCTACCCCGCTGTCCCACCTAATCACCAGCAACGCTGTAAAGCACGACCTTCGCAGGTGGGTTTGCCCCCGCGCTTGTGTCATCATGCTCCGACCGCCGGTAAGTCCTTCTAAGCCTCTTCATATGAACAGACCCTACGCACTGCTGCTTGCCTTCGCCCTGCTCCAGGGCTGCCAGAGCCTGGCCCCACACAAGGCCGAGCCTCCCGTTGCCGAAGCCGGCAAGGCAGAGGCCGACAAGCCCGTGGTGTATGGGTCGTTCAAGCAGGACACGCTCTATAGCCTGCTGGTGGCCGAACTCGCCGGCCAGCGCAACCGGTTCGATATCGCCCTGGCCAACTACACCGACCAGGCCGAGAAAACCCAGGACCCGGGCGTGTCCGAGCGCGCCTACCGCATCGCCGAGTACCTCGGCGCCGACGAGCCGGCCTTGGACAGCGCACTGATCTGGGCCCGCAACGACCCACAAAACCTCGACGCCCAGCGCGCCGCTGCCATCCAGCTGGCGCGGGCAGGCCGCTATGACGACTCCATGACCTATATGGAGAAGGTGCTGCAAGGCCAGGGCGACACGCACTTCGATTTCCTCGCCCTGTCGGCCGCCGAAACCGACCAGAGCACCCGCGACGGCCTGATGCAGAGTTTCGACCGCCTGCTGGTCAAGTACCCCGACAACAACCAGCTGGTGTTCGGCAAGGCCCTGCTGCTGAATCAGGATGGCAAGGCTGAAGAAGCCCTCGAGCTGCTTGAGTCGCACCCGGCGCAAAATGGCGAGATCGCTTCGACCCTGCTGCGCGCCCGCCTGCTCCAGGCCCTGGACCGCGGCCCGGAAGCGCTGCCACTGCTGCGCGGGGCGATTCGCGATAACCCAGACGACAAGCGCCTGCGGCTGACCTATGCGCGCACCCTGGTCGAACAGGACCGCATCGCCGATGCCAAGGCCGAGTTCATCAGCCTGGTCCAGCAATACCCCGATGATGACGAGCTGCGTTACTCGCTGGCGCTGGTATGCCTGGAGAACAAGGACTGGGATGAGGCCGAGAGCTACCTGCGCGAGCTGATCGAGCGTGACAGCAACGTCGACGCCGCCCACCTGAACCTGGGCCGTATTGCCGAAGAACGCCACGACCCCGCCGGAGCCCTGAGCGAATACGCGCTGGTCGGCCCGGGCCCGGATTACCTGCCGGCACAATTGCGCCAGGCCGATATCCTGATCGCCAACGGCCGTGGCACCGAGGCGTCCCGCCAACTGGCCCAGGCCCGCGAGGCGCAGCCGGAGCTCGCCATCCAGCTTTACCTGATCGAGTCGGAAAGCTACAGCAACAACAACAAGGACGCCCAGGCCAACCAGGTGCTGCAACAGGCCATCCAGCGCTACCCGGACGACCTCAACCTGCTTTACACCCGCGCCATGCTCGCCGAAAAGCGTGACGACCTGCCGCAGATGGAAAAAGACCTGCGCGCCATCATCGCTCGCGAACCAGAAAACGCCATGGCGCTGAACGCCCTGGGTTATACCTTGGCCGACCGCACAACCCGTTACACTGAAGCCAAGGCCCTGATCGACAAGGCCTATGAGCTATCCCCGGACGACCCGGCAATCCTCGACAGCAAGGGCTGGGTCGCCTACCGCCTGGGTGACCTCGAGGAGGCCGAGCGTTACCTGCGCCAGGCCCTGGAGCGCTTCCCCGACCATGAAGTGGCTGCTCACCTGGGCGAGGTTCTGTGGGCCAACGGCAAGCGCCGTGAAGCTCGCCAGGTCTGGGCCAAGGCCTTCGAGGCCCAGCCCGACAGCCCCATCCTGCGCAAGACCGTCTTGCGCCTGACCGGATCCGAGACCCTTTAACGCCATGTTTTTGCGCCATTGCATCACCTTCACCCTGATCGCCCTGCTGGCTGGCTGTGCCGGCTTCGGTAGCCGCGAGGCCCTTCAAGGCCACGGCGACCCACAGCAGTGGCGCACCCATAAAGCGCAATTGAGCAGCCTCGATGGCTGGCAGATCAACGGCAAGGTCGGCATACGCGCGCCGCGCGACTCCGGCAGTGGCACGCTGTTCTGGTTGCAGCGCCAGGACTATTACGACATCCGTCTGGCCGGCCCGCTGGGCCGAGGCGCAGCACGCCTGACCGGCCGCCCCGGCGGTGTGGTACTGGAAGTGGCCAACCAAGGCCGCTACGAAGCCGCCAGCCCCGAAGCGTTGCTGGAAGAACAGCTGGGCTGGCAGTTGCCGGTGTCGCACCTGGTCTGGTGGGTGCGCGGCCTGCCCGCCCCCGACAGCAAGAGCAAGCTGACCCTCGATGGCGACAGCCGCTTGGCCAGCCTGGACCAGGACGGCTGGCAGGTGCAGTACCTGAGCTACACCGAGCAGAACGGCTACTGGCTGCCCGAGCGCCTGAAACTGCACGGCAAGGACCTCGACGTGACCCTGGTGGTCAAGGACTGGCAGCCGCGCCAGCTGGGGCACTGACCGATGCACAGGCTCACCCTGCCCGCCCCGGCCAAGCTCAACCTGTGGCTGCACATCATCGGCCGCCGTCCGGACGGTTACCACGAACTGGAGACTGTCTTTCAGTTTCTCGAGCACGGCGACGAACTGACCTTCGCCCTGCGTGAAGACGGCGCGATCCGCCTGCACACCGAAATCGAAGCGGTGCCCCACGACTGCAACCTGATCGTGCGCGCCGCGCGCACGCTGCAGGAACAGTCCGGCACCGGGCTTGGCGCCGATATCTGGCTGACCAAGGTGCTGCCCATGGGCGGCGGTATCGGCGGCGGAAGCTCGGATGCCGCGACCACATTGCTGGCGCTGGCGCACCTGTGGCAACTGGATTGGGACGAAGATCGCCTGGCTGCCCTGGGCCTGACACTGGGCGCCGACGTCCCGGTGTTCGTGCGTGGCCATGCTGCATTCGCCCAAGGTGTGGGTGAGCAACTGACCCCGGTCGACCCGGCAGAACCCTGGTACGTCGTGCTGGTGCCGCAAGTGTCTGTCAGCACAGTAGAAATTTTTTCACATCCACAGTTGACACGTGATTCCCTCCCCCTTAAGATGCGCCCCGTTCCCGAGGGAAACAGTCGAAATGACTGCCAACCGGTGGTAGAGCAAAGTTACCCGGAAGTTCGCAACGCGTTGAATTTACTGGGTAAATTTACTGAAGCTCGATTAACCGGCACTGGAAGTTGCGTGTTTGGGGCCTTCCCAAGCAAAGCCGAAGCTGATAAAGTTCTGGCCCTTCTTTCAGCGACCCAAACAGGGTTTGTGGCGAAAGGAAGCAATGTTTCGATGTTGCATCGCAAGCTGCAAAGTCTGGTCAAGAAGTCGAGTGCATAGCGCTCGCAGCAACAGATACAGGGGCGTCGCCAAGCGGTAAGGCAGCAGGTTTTGATCCTGCCATGCGTTGGTTCGAATCCAGCCGCCCCTGCCATTTTCCTTATACTCATCCAGGTATACCCTCAGCCTCCAGGTACTGCGCGTGTCCAAGATGATGGTCTTTACGGGGAACGCTAACCCCGATCTGGCTCGGCGTGTCGTACGTCAGCTGCATATCCCTCTCGGTGACGTCTCTGTCGGTAAATTCTCCGACGGTGAGATCAGCACTGAGATCAATGAAAATGTCCGCGGTAAAGACGTCTTCATTATTCAGCCGACCTGTGCCCCGACCAACGATAACCTGATGGAACTGGTAGTGATGGCCGACGCCTTCCGCCGCTCCTCAGCATCCCGAATCACCGCCGTGATTCCTTACTTCGGATACGCCCGCCAGGACCGCCGTCCGCGTTCGGCACGTGTAGCCATCAGCGCCAAAGTCGTCGCTGACATGCTCACTGTCGTGGGTATCGACCGTGTTCTCACCGTCGACCTGCACGCTGACCAGATCCAGGGTTTCTTCGATATCCCGGTCGACAACATCTACGGCTCGCCCGTACTGGTCGACGATATCGAAGACCAGCGTTTCGAGAACCTGATGATCGTCTCCCCGGACATCGGTGGTGTCGTGCGCGCACGTGCCGTCGCCAAGTCCCTGGGTGTCGACCTGGGTATCATCGACAAACGCCGTGAAAAGGCCAACCACTCCGAAGTCATGCACATCATCGGCGACGTCGAAGGGCGCACTTGCATCCTGGTAGACGACATGGTCGATACCGCCGGCACCCTGTGCCATGCGGCCAAGGCACTGAAAGAACACGGCGCGGCCAAGGTTTATGCCTATTGCACGCACCCTGTCCTCTCGGGCCGTGCGATCGAGAACATCGAGAAGTCGGTATTGGACGAGCTGGTGGTGACCAACACCGTTCCGCTGTCCGCCGCTGCTCAAGCCTGTGACCGTATCCGCCAGCTGGATATCGCACCGGTTGTCGCTGAAGCGGTCCGCCGTATCAGCAATGAAGAATCGATCAGTGCGATGTTCCGCTAAGCGGAACAGGTACTGATATGAAGCGCCCCGCCCCAGCATGTGTTGGGGCGGGGCTTTTTTGCCATCCCCGTTGGCGCTGGTCGCAAACGCCCTCGGGGGGCTATTTTGGAGAAACAAAATGACTGATTTCACTCTGAACGCCCAAGTGCGTAGTGACCTGGGGAAAGGTGCGAGCCGCCGCCTGCGTCACACCGCCAGCATCCCAGCCGTTGTATACGGTGGCGATAAAGACGCTCAATCCCTGACCATCGTGGCCAAGGAAATCGCCAAGCTGTTCGAAAACGAAGCTGCCTTCAGCCACGTTATCGAGCTGAACGTCGACGGCGCCAAGCAGAACGTCGTAGTCAAGGCCATGCAGCGCCACCCGGCCAAAGGCTTCATCATGCACGCCGACTTCGTTCGCGTCGTTGCTGGCCAGAAGCTGACCGCTGTTGTTCCAGTGCACTTCATCAACGAAGAAGCACCGGTCAAGAAAGGCGGCGAGATCTCGCACGTTGAATCGCAGATCGAAGTTTCCTGCGAAGCCAAAGACCTGCCTGAGTTCATCGAAGTCGACCTGGGCAATGCTGAAATCGGCACCATCATCCACCTGTCGGACCTGAAAGCTCCGAAAGGCGTAGAGTTCGTTGCTCTGGCCCACGGTGATGACAAAGCTGTTGCCAACGTTCACGCGCCACGCGTTGCTCCAGAAGCTGAAGAAGGCGCCGCTGAGTAATCCACTCGCGCGCCGGTGTTGATCGGGTTACAGTGCCGCGCACCGTAACCCACCAACTCCAAGGAAGAGCCCCTACGTGACCGCCATCCAGTTGATCGTCGGCCTGGGTAACCCCGGCCCCGAATACGAACAGACCCGGCATAACGCAGGGGCTCTTTTCGTTGAACGCATTGCCAGCGCCCAGCGCGTCTCCTTGACCGCTGACCGCAAGTATTTCGGCCTGACGGCTAAATTCAGCCATCAGGGCAACGACGTTCGTCTGCTCATCCCCACCACCTACATGAACCGTAGCGGCCAGTCCGTGGCGGCGTTGGCCAATTTCTTCCGCATCAAGCCGGAAGCGATCCTGGTGGCGCATGACGAACTCGACCTGCCTCCGGGCGTCGCCAAGCTCAAGCGCGGCGGCGGCCATGGCGGGCATAACGGCCTGCGCGACATCATCGCGCAGCTCGGCAACCAGAACGACTTCCACCGCCTGCGGCTTGGCATCGGCCACCCGGGTGACGCCAAACTGGTCTCCAACTTCGTCCTGGGCCGCGCGCCGCGCGCCGAGCAGGAGAAGCTCGACGCCAGCATCGATTTTGCCCTCGGCGTGTTGCCTGACGTGCTTGCCGGCGATTTCGCCAAGGCAATGCGCGAGCTGCACAGCCAGAAGGCCTGATTTCCTAGAGAGGGGAATACCCATGGGTTTCAATTGCGGCATCGTCGGCCTGCCCAACGTCGGCAAGTCCACCCTGTTCAACGCCCTGACCAAGTCTGGCATCGCGGCGGAGAACTTCCCCTTCTGCACCATCGAGCCGAACAGCGGCATCGTGCCGATGCCAGATGCGCGCTTGGCTGCGCTGGCGGAAATCGTCAAGCCTAATCGCATCCTGCCGACGACCATGGAGTTCGTCGATATCGCCGGCCTGGTGGCCGGTGCCTCGAAAGGTGAAGGCCTGGGCAACAAGTTCCTCGCCAACATCCGCGAGACCGACGCCATCGCCCACGTGGTGCGCTGCTTCGAAGACGAAAACGTGATCCACGTTTCCAACAGCGTCGACCCCAAGCGCGACATCGAGATCATTGACCTCGAGCTGATCTTCGCCGACCTGGACAGCTGCGAGAAGCAACTGCAGAAGGTCACCCGCAATGCCAAGGGCGGCGACAAGGAAGCCCTGGCGCAAAAGGCAATCCTGGAAAAGCTGATCCCGCACTTCACCGAAGGCAAGCCGGCCCGCAGCCTGATGAAGAACATGGCCGACGACGAGAAAGCCGTCATCCGTGGCTTCCACCTGCTGACCAGCAAGCCGGTGATGTACATCGCCAACGTGGCTGAAGATGGCTTCGACAACAACCCGCACCTTGACGTGGTCAAGGCCATCGCCGAAGAAGAAGGCGCGGTCGTGGTGCCGGTGTGCAACAAGATCGAAGCAGAGATCGCCGAACTGGACGACGGTGAAGAGAAGGACATGTTCCTCGAGGCCCTGGGCCTGGAAGAACCTGGCCTGAACCGCGTGATCCGCGCCGGTTACGAACTGCTGAACCTGCAAACCTACTTCACTGCCGGCGTGCAGGAAGTACGTGCCTGGACCGTGCGTGTCGGTGCCACTGCCCCGCAGGCAGCGGGCGTGATCCACACTGACTTCGAAAAAGGCTTCATCCGCGCTGAAGTGGTGGCCTATGACGACTTCATCCAGTTCAAGGGTGAAGGCGGAGCCAAGGAAGCCGGTAAATGGCGCCTGGAAGGCAAGGACTACATCGTTAAAGACGGCGATGTGATGCACTTCCGCTTTAACGTCTAGTACGACCCCATTGACATCCACCCTTTGTGTGCCAGCCTATGGACATGCATTGAGGTTGTGATTTGCTCGCGCAGGGCTAGGGCTGCAATTGCCTTTGCTCAACCGCGAAATGGGGGTGTCAATGGCATACCTAGAGCACGTGGACTTCAAGCCTTGGCGCGAAGCCCACGTAGGTGATGAGCTTGAGTGGGAGCACGATAGGCTCGCGCGAAGCATCCCGCGTCTACCGCAAATCTTTTGGGAGAGCGGACCAAGCTGGGCCGAAGTGAACCTTTGGGCGCTAGAGACGCTTACCAATCACAACCGCGACATTGAGACCGTGAAAAGCTTGATGAAGCACTTGCGGTCATATGCGTGCTTCCTTGAGAAAAACGAGCTTGATTGGCGGCACTTTCCCCTTCGCAGGTCTGAACGCGCTGTTGTTCGCTTCCGTGGCCATTTAATCCACCAAATTGAAACAGGGACCTTGGCGTCAAGCACTGCGCGAGCACGCATGAATGCGGTCGTACAGTTTTATCGATTCGCGGCTGAACACGATTTTATCAGTACGAACACGCCGATGTGGCGTGAACGCCCCATCTTAATTCGTTACCACGACACACACGGTTTCAGACGTGCGCTCACCCGCATGTCGACGGATCTCGCTATCCCAAATCGCCGAGCGCCAGGGGACCGCCTAGAAGATGGTCTGCTCCCCCTAAGCGATACGCATATGACGGAGCTCCTTGAGTTCACAGCAAATGAGGAGACCGAAGAGCTCCATCTGATGCTTACCATCGGCTGCTTTACCGGCGCACGTCTTCGTACTATCTCCACGCTGCGAATTGAAAATTTGGAGCAGGCCCAGCCCGACCCTTTCATTGATGGCCTTTTCTTGATCAGGGTTGGGCCCGGGACACAAGTTTCTACCAAGTTCAATGTAGAGGGTTATCTTACTTTCCCAAAGATCCTTCTCGATGAGCTGAAGCGCTACGCATATTCAACAGCGCGGCTTAAGAGAGAAGCGAAAGCCGCTAGTCCTTACCGGTCGGTGCTCTTCCTTACTTCACGGGGAAAACCGTATAGCAATAGTACAATAGGCACATTAATGACGGGCTTGCGAAATAAGGCCCGGCGTGCAAATTTGCAGTTTATAGCTCGCTTCAAGTTCCATCAGACCCGAGCCACCTACGGAACATGGCTGATGAAATTGGCCCTCAGTGTTACAACGACTGCGGCTGCAATTGAGTTTGTTAAGAGCGCGATGCTTCACAAACACGAATCGACGACTTTCAAGTATGTAAAGTTTCTTGAAAGTACAAAGGGCAAAGAAGAGGTAGCACAAGCTTTCCACGAAGCGTTTACTGGTCTCCGGAGACGAAGCTGGGACGACTTCAATGCATGAAACTATTCAATTACCAAATTTGTCGTTTCCGGACGTCATTATAGGCACTCGCGAAACCCCATGGGACCTCACTTATCTGCTGTACTACGGCGGGGCAAAAGCCACGACCTGGCAAGTAACCCGCATGATAGCAAATGGAGCACTTGGGCAGCCTCTACGCGAACGGTTTGATCTCGTAGAAAAGATACACGAGGTAATCAATGCCAAACTGATAGCCGGTGGAAGTGCATATACTGCGCAGAACGAAATTCGTTATATTAGGAATATGTTCATTTGGGCCGAGGACAAAGGACACTCACTCGTAATTGAGTCGATTCAGCAAATCTATTTAGATTGGACAGACTCACTGGTACATAGGCACCAGATAATCAAGGATATGAGTCAAGTCTCCGCCTACACAATAGGCGTAGGTGCGGGCAATGTACTTGACGCTGTCTTAGATCGAAAGATACCGCTATTTTCAATGAGCCGCTTACGCCTGCCAAAACAGCGAAAAACAGCATTGGGTGTCAATGCCGAAAAGCAGAACCTCGAAGATACCTTTGCGTTTGGGCAGTTTCTGCAGGACATCTGCGATGCGCTATCGGTTGAAGTAGTTTTGAAATCTCCTCTTCCCATTCGCATACCCCTCCGCTACGGAAAAGAGTTGGTTGAATGGTCGGGCTTTAACCACCCAGCATTCGCTGAACGGCATTTGGAGGCTTACAATTATGGCCCACCCACTCCCGACCGAGAAATTGCTCTTAAGTATTTTCGGGCCTGGGAAGCGGATGGTACTCTTCGTACTCGCTACCCAATAGCCAATCGAAGAATTGAAGCAGAGCTGCTGATGTTCATTGCGCAGACCGGCATAAACTTCACCCAGGCGCACAAATTAAAGCTACGCCAATTCACTTACTCTAGCCATCTCGATGGCTATCAAGTAAGAGACAGAAAGGCACGACGACATGGCGAAGTACTTTTCGAAGTCTTTAAAGAGTACAAGCCTCATTTTGAAAGGTACCTCGATTGGCGTCGGCTGCTATTTCCTGGCTCAGATTCCATTTTTCCCTTCATTCGAAGTGGTGGCCGAGCCCTCCATAAGCACCCGCAATTTTATCTCAGAGCCGCCTGCAAAAAAATTGGTCTCAACTTCGTCCCGCCTCAGAGTTTACGAAATACTCGCGTAAATTGGCTTCTTCGCCGCTCTGGTGATGCAGACCTGACAGCATCAATGGCGCAACACCATAAAGAAACTCTACTTACCACCTACGAACGCCCTAGTCAGCAACGAGCAATGGGCGAAATCATTCGGTTTTGGTCTGAGCACGATCCAACAGTTATTTGCACAACGCCTGCTGGCCCCGGTCTGTGCGACGGTATATCAGTTCAGTTGGAGTCCGCGCCAAAAGATGCTCCAACACCAGATTGCATCAGACCGTCAGGTTGCATGTGGTGTGAACATCACCGCGACATCGATACGATCGACTATCTTTGGTCATTAGCCTGTTTTCGACATCTGAAAATCATAGAGGTCTCAAAATGGACACCTCCGCGGCACGAAAAAGAAGTTCATCCTGCACAACTTGTTATTGACCGAATATCGGAAAAGCTTCGCTGGCTCGGCGAATCCAACAAAAAGCGCAAGGCTTGGCTAGAAGAAGTATTAGCTCGCGTCGAAGAAGGATTTTATCATCCAGAGTGGAAAAGAAGAATTATGGTTGTGGAGGACATCTTTTGAAAGTCTCGCTCGAAATTTTCGGATCCAGCTGCGACTGGCTGACTCCGAATAATCAGTCTTTTCGCCCTCCTAGCTGGCCACCACCACGGGAGTGGGTTGTCAGCGAAGATCGCGACGGGAAAATTCTTTCACGTTGGGGTGATTCCGTTTGGGATATATCTCCGTGGGCTGGGAAATCGATGATTCTTGATTTTGGCGACGACCTCAAAAATCGTAGAGCCAAGAAATTAGACGTAGCTAACGCGGACTTGCTTCGTGTGATAACCACGTGGCGCATGTGGGGAGTGAAGTCCTGCCGCTCAGCAAACGGACTGAAGGGAGTGTTCCTAGCAATACGTCGCTTAATCTCGCTATGTAGTGACAATCGCATCGTAGCGACTGAGTTAATGCGCTTTCCTAAGGTGTTCGACCAGTTTCCCGGTATCATTCCACCCAGCGAGCATAAATCAACCATACTAGAACTTCATCGGCTGTGGGACGCTCGCGAACACCTGGGTTTTTACCTCGTAGACCCAGAAGGGATTAAGCGGCTCGCGGCTACGAGTCCAAAATTCGAAACCGAGCAAACAGCATATATTCCACCCCGCATTTGGACTTATCAGGTTGAACGGCTGAAAGCATGTCTAGACGATTATCTTGCTCATCAGAAAAAAATCGAAGATTGTTTCCACTTCTGTGTTGACGCCTATGCTAAAAATTCGGGCTCTCTGGAAGCCGCTTTTACGGAGCGCAGAAGCAATACTTTGCCGTTTTGGTCACCAGAGCGCCCTGGGAGAGGCTCTAAGGCGGGATACGTGTATCATGGCCGCTTTTCTTTAACTGCCGAGCGATTCGGAATTGCAGAGCTAATTGAGAAATGGGTTTCCATCCCCTCTACTGGCATGGAAATTAGAAACTTATCCGCCTATATGTCTCTGGTCCAGAATGCTGGACTTGCCTACATTACAACTTTCACCCTTCAGCGTACTACCGAAGCGTCATCTTTACGTGCAGACTGCTTGACTTGGGAGCTGGACGAGAAACTTGGTCGAATACCAATAATTTGCGGCGAAACTACTAAAACAGATGTGGACAGCGATGCTAGGTGGCCTACAACCCCAAGCGTTGAAGTAGCAGTGAAAGCAATGAGCTCCGTCGCTCACCTTCGAATGAGATGTACAGCGGCTGATCCATACTCACGCCCAACAGACGCGGACATTAAGAACCCCTATCTCTTTGGCAAAGCAACCGAACCGTGGAGTACGTCTAGCAGCAATAGCAAATCCAAACCATACTCTGTACGAATACACGTCGTTTCATTTAGTGCACTTCATAAGCGTTTCGAGCGGCTGTTCGACGAGAACCAACTTCGCATAACTGAAGCAGACTTACGAATCGCTAAGATGCTGACACCAAACCTAAGCGAGATATTTTCTGTAGGACGCGCATGGCCTTTAGCTTGGCACCAGTTACGACGTACTGGTGCGGTGAATATGTTCGCCAGTGGCTTGCTCTCTGATTCGAGCCTGCAGTTTCAGATGAAGCACGCATCAAGACTGATGCCATTGTATTACGGTCGCGGCTACACAAAGCTACTGCTCAACGAAGAGGTTGAGGCCATGATCGTTGGAGCTATGTATGAGGCTATGGCAAATAAAATACTAGTTGCTGTTGGAGATCGGTTTGTGTCTCCGATTGGAAATGAGCGAAAGCAGATGGTCTTGGTCAATTTGGTCAGCGACAAAGATGCCAGTGCGCTAGCCGCTGCTGGGCGTCGTGGTCAAATTTTTTTCCGAGAAATGCGCGTCGGTGCTTGCACCCACCGAGGCACTTGCCCTTATGGGGGAATCGAATCGATTTCACGTTGCACTGGCGGCGACGGAAACGCACCGTGTGCTGACGTACTTTACGACCGCGACAAGGTTCAAAACATCGAAGCGGAGTTGCGGTTAATCGATCAAGAACTGGCAATTGTTGCCATCAATAGCCCCCGTCATAGGGCGCTATTGGCTGAGCGCAAAGGCTTGGAGAATTATCTGAATGTCGTCAGAAGCTGAATGCCTAACCGCCGAACAACGCTTTCGACTAGCGTTTGAACGCCTGAAGGCCAATAAACCTAATGTTTTAAATCCTGGTAGCATTGTATCGCAGAACAATGTAGCCCGGGAGGCTGAATGCGATCCTAGCGCACTGCGAAAGTCCAGGTTTCCGTCCTTAATCCGAGAAATTCAGGCTTACATTGAAATCAACATGCAGGATCGCCCTTCCAAGAGGAAAGAGCTTCTCCGGCAACGAGGCCTGCGGGCCGATATGAAGAAGCGCCTGGAAGAAGTGATAGCGCAGCGAGACGTTGCCCATTCACAGCTGATTAGTGCACAACGGAGAGTGATTGAGCTAACCTTTGAGTTGCAATCAGTCAAAGAACAGTTGAAGAACTTTCAATCGGTTTCGACATTGAAGCTACAGGATTAACAGTCGTATGACGTTGGAAGCTTAACAGAGCATACTACTCGCCTCCAAAGCTTTTAGACAGCGAGTTGCCAAAGCATGAAAGGAGGCTCCTGGCGTTGCGGGTCAAAAAGCCGGCTCAGCATTGTGAATGTGTACTTAACTCAGCGATCCTAGAACTGAGTCGTGACATCAATCAGTCAGCTGCTTAGCGGGGCAGACGCGGCATTAGAGTATGAGGTTGGCACTTGAGTTGGACGGCTATTTTGTAAAGCTTTTCAACGGTGAGGTTGACCTCACCTCTCTCGATCCTTCCCATGTAGCTACGATCTATCGCACACGCGAATGCGAGAGCGTCCTGAGACAACCCGATCAATATCCTCCTCTCACGGATTTTCTGTCCGAGATCCTTTGCCAGCCCTTGCATAACCGCCTCGATTGACCAAGGCGGCACTATCGGTCGTTTACCTGACAGCAAGCGACGGATTATAATCCGCATTTCGCCCGATTCGGCTTTATGGGTGCCTGCATGAAACCTGCGACATTTAAGCTAGACAGGCATGTCTTCAAGCTGCTCAAGGATGGCGATTTCGAGCAATTTTCGATCCGCTCGATGAGGCTTGGCTATGCCAGCCTCTTGGACGTCCAGATTAACGACGTTGAGCTGTGGCGATATATCTACGACCAAGTCCAACGCCTCAAACGCGTGGGATGGGTCAAGCACGATCCGATCAGGCGTAAGCGCGACCAGATTTTTCATGTGATGGAGATGCCTGAAACCATCACCCTCTTACTGGTTGATCATCGTTTCCCAAATGAACAGAGTGACACCCCAAGCGTGATCCCCCCCAAAACGCAGTTACACCAGCGGCACAACGATTGCCCTACGCAAAGGCTTGAGTCACTGGCGAAGGAAATCCGCCTGGACATGCTCACAGCTCTAGGCGAGGCCGAGCGCTATAAACAGCTTTTTACTGAGATGCCGGCACTAAAGGTCCGAGTTGAAGATGACTACATTGACGCGCGAGATCGCAGTTCGAAGCTTTTGGGACACCTTCGTGCAATCGAAAAAACGTTGAAGCTGCTGGTCACCGTATGAAGGATCTGCGTGTATGGCAAAGCGCTTGCGTTGCTGCAGCGCTGGAGCGGTATCGGCATTCATCACATTTTTTTTGTCAAGCTACACCTGGCTCTGGCAAAAGCCGGATGGCTGCAGAAGTCGCGAAGCGGTTATTGGAAGCCGAGGCTATTGATCTTGTTCTTTGCTTTGCCCCATCTTGCCAAGTGGTTGCAGGATTGGAGCAGACATTCGCTCACGTAATGGGTCGACCGTTTGACGGCCGCTTGGGGTCGGTGGGGGTCGCAAATACCTATCAAGCAATGGGTCATCAGTCAGCCTCTTTTTGGCAGTTGCTCGATGACTATCGTGTTTTTGCAGTATTCGACGAGATCCACCATTGCGCTGGGCACGATCCGCTTTTAAGCAATTCTTGGGGCCAGATCATCCTTCAACGGTTGCAGGACCAGGCGGCTTTCACTCTCGCCCTCTCCGGAACTCCTTGGCGCTCTGATGACAAAGCGATTGCTATGGCTCGATATTCCGACCCTGAAGGTCGCCTCGTTTGTGATTTTCGATACGGTCTGAAGGAAGCAGTCGCAGACAACGTCTGCCGATCTCCAAGAATAGTGGTCATCGATAATGGCGCGGTGAAACTCACCGAGCTAGTTGACGACTCGCCGATCGTGACAGTTTATCCAAGCATCGCTCAACTACTGAATGAGTCCCCAGTATCATTTGAGGACTTGCTCACCCATAGCGACATGGTCGAGAAGGTCATTGATCTTGGGCGTAGCCGATTGGATGAGGTGCGTTGCAGGATTCCCGATGCGGGTGGCCTGGTAGTCTCCACAAACATTAGGCATGCCAACCAGGTCGCCCGGGTACTTAAATCACGCGGCGAGGATTGCGTAGTAGTCACTACGCGCACTCCGGGAGCACATGAGCTAATAGATGACTTTAGAAGTGGGAAAGGTAAGTGGATTGTCGCGGTCGGTATGATCAGCGAAGGCACAGATATTCCTCGCTTGCAGGTGTGCTGCTACCTGAGCCGCATTCGAACCGAACTTCATTATCGCCAAGTTCTGGGCAGAGTGCTGAGGCGAACAGGAAGCAAGGATAACGAGGCGTGGCTCTACGTTCTTGCGGAGCCTTCTTTAGTCCAGTTCTCACAGCGAGTGGCTGAAGACTTACCGGATGACCTGGCTGTATTGGACTATGCGCAGCTTCTCCGGTTTGATGCCGCGGGTTCCACTGTCCATGAGGATTCTGTGGAGCAGCCAGTCAATTGCCCGCTTGATATTCAGGTGCTCAAGACCTCCGCAGCTTCAGATGAAGTGATTCAGGGGGCACTGTCAGAAGAAAGCATGTTCCGAATGGAACTTTCCACGGGGTTCCGAACAGAAATTCTGTCCATCTACTAACGGATGATCAAGTACGCACCTACATATTTTTCGCATGTAGTCCGGGGTGGTAAATTCATGTGATTAGGCTAACTTATCTGAGGATGGATAAGCCCCGGCTTCATGGCTGTTTGAGCCAGGAGCAACGTTGTTTCATGCTAAGAGTTTCTTGCGTAAGCCATCTTGCCGGGCTCGTTCTAGGAAACTCAAATCTCGCTCATCTGTGGCTTGCTCAAGAAGCCTGGGGGCTTGGACGTCGTGTGCCTCGCTGCGTTGCGTCGACCACCGATGGTTTCTTACATTTGGTAGATTTCTTGTACCGGATCGATCATGGAGTTTATTGCTGACTGTAGAGTAAATATCATGGTATCAAATCAAAGCAATCTCGTTTTCTTTAACATCTAAGCATAAAATAGGTATGATCGATAAAATAGGCTTACTGCCTTCTGGCCATCTGCCTCCAATCTTCTATTCATGCTGGACAACAGTGCTAAAGGCGGTTGACGCCCGGTACGATGTTCGTGGGTCCATGCTTAGTCCACTTGTTAAACAGTGCTTAGAAAATCGCGCTAAAGTGCCTCAATCTCAACGCGCCCTGTACGAGCGCTTCGTCCAGAAGGAAGCTCTAGCGTACACGGAGTGCATTACAGCCCTGCTGTTATTCGGTCGGGCAGGTCGATTTTCACCGAGTGAATACCGTTACGCCGCCGTTGAAAGCTGTTTCTAAGAGCAGCAGTCACCTGAAACACCACCTTGCATTTCAGGATCCCGAGTAGCGTGGCCCTTTTTCGCATCAGTAACTGGACGCTGGATCTTTGTCCTCAGTTTTTGTGCTGAAAGCGGCGTGGTACGGATTTGCGGACAAACGTGGATAGCGTCGCGGATCACAGCAGTGGTCGGGTTACGAGAATTGTGAGCCTGATCCGATCTATGCGTGCGAATGGGCACCGTAGGTCTAAATACGACCGTTGAGCTGGCATCGGTTAGCGCTTTGATAGCGGCCGTCAAACATTCATTGACCTCTATGGGTAGAGAGCCGTCCGTCGCGGATGCTTCTGTCGTTGATGCAGGCCACCAAAGGTGGCTTGTACCTGATCCTGCGTTGCGTTTGGCCACCCCAACGCCCCTCTGACGCCGCCGGTCGGCTAGGTCGCCTAGGCTCGGACCCTGCCCACCTCAGAGCGGACGAATTGAAAACATCATGCTATGATCTAGTCCACAGCACAATGTGCTATAGCCCTTTAGAATCATAGCGTTTACATGACAATGGACGAATTCAGCAAAGTAAAATCAGATTTAGTCCAGGTCGCCAGATTGGCCCTCAGTGAGAAAACAGAGGACGTCCGGCTCTTTGTTGCGCGCCTCGTTAGGCAATATCGAGGCGCGCAACCCGAGCTGGCGGAGCAGCTCGACAAGTACCTGAGGACCATCGCTCCTGGCGGAGCTGCTCCCTATATGCGCAGAGAGGCTCCAACCAAAATTGAAGAGGCCACCCTCCCGATCGACAAAGAGTCTCGGCTGTCTCTTCTAAAGGTTTTCGATGACGGACCAGACTATCCCGCTCCGTTGCTGGATGACTTGGTCAAGCACTCTCTCGCTCAACTGATCAAAGAACGAAAACAGACCAAGAAGCTGACGGCGCTTGGGTTACAGCCAACCAAATCCTCAGTGTTCGTGGGCGCTCCTGGTGTAGGAAAAACAATCACAGCTCGGTGGATCGCTGCGCAGTTGGGAGTACCTCTCTTCGTGCTAGATCTGACGGCTGTGATGAGTAGCCTGCTAGGTAAGAGTGGCGCCAACCTGAGGGCTGCACTCGACTATGCCAAGCGCGTACCGTCGGTGCTGTTCCTCGATGAGATCGATGCAATAGCTAAACGCCGTAGTGACGACAGTGACGTAGGCGAACTGAAGCGCTTGGTCACCGTCATTCTCCAAGAGGTAGATGATTGGCCTGCAACTGGACTGCTGTTGGCTGCGACCAACCATCCAGAGCTCATCGACCCTGCGCTTTGGAGACGCTTTGACCTCATGGTTGAGTTCAAAGCACCTGACGCAGAAGCAGTAGGCATCGCTATCAAGCGCTTCCTCGGCTCAGATTTCCCTACGTTCGAGAAGTGGACCGGAATCCTTTCGTATGCACTACAGAATCAGTCTTTCAGCGATATTGAGAGAGAGATGCAGCGCTTCCGTCGAGCGCTCGCACTGGGCACCGCCGGTTCTGAGAAGTTGATCGAGGACCTCATACGTCAAAGGACCCCTCACCTGGAGCGGGCTGAACAGATCGAGTTCGCGGTAATGCTGGATAGCGATACCTCGCTGTCTCAGCGAGCTATTCACGATATTACCGGTGTGAGCCGGGACACGATTCGCAAGCACAGAAATGCAGCACCAAACGCTGTTAAGCGATCAACACGGACGAGTACTACTGCATGAGCCAAACGAATTTTCTGATCGGTCGGGGCGAGCTTTTAACACAGAGCATCAAAGGTGTTGGTAGGAAGATAGAGAAGGCCGATGCCTACACCTTCGAGCAAGCGCGCGAGCGCCTAACCGAGCAGGCAGACAGCGCATCTCTTTCGCTGGATAGCCTCTCTTCCTCCGCGTGTCCTCAGGATTTCGGGGTGGCTCGTCTCGTTTTGAATCCCAGCTACATCGCGAAGTCTTTCTTCCCTGCCAACATGCTGCGTTCAGTTGGGCTAGAGTCGATTGGGAGCCGTAAGGTACGCGTTACTCCGGAGAGCTGGACCCGCAAGGTAGCTCCTAGAGAAACTCCGACTACAGAAATCTTCGTCGCAGGCAAGCGAAAAGCGTTTAGGGCATTCAGCGATTGGATGAATAGCGTTGAAGTTGACTCGGAGGAAGCAACTGAACTGACGCGCATCGAAAATATCTCTGCATTCGAGCCAAGCGAGCGAGTGGTCAACCCTGGCACAGAGCATGATAGGTACTTCGAGTGCGGCATCCACATGCTCCCCGATCAAGACAGCAGCTTCATCCAGAATGCTTTCGTAGATTTTGCGAAAGCACGAGAGCTTACCGTCCATACCGAGCTAGGCTTTGAGGTCGGTAACCTTTGGTTCGTACCCGTAGAAGGGGAGCAGCAAGCCGCGCTAGCGCTTTCGGAGTTTGTTTTTGTTCGCGTCATCCGGCCCGTACCCAAAATGCGTGGTCTCTTACCGACTACCAAGCGGAGCGGGCCGTCCGTTGGATGTACCTTGCCAACGCAACCACCGCTCTCATCAGATCCGCGAGTAGCAATTCTCGACGCCGGCCTCCCAGCAGAGCACACAATAGGAAAATGGCTGCGTAGTTACCGGGTGCTAGATGAGAACGCTAGCGATGACCCTGAAGGCCCAGAGCACGGCTTGGCCGCTACTTCGGCTTTTCTGTTCGGCCCGATTGAGCCAGAGGGGCAAGCGGCTCGCCCTTACTCGTTTGTCGATCACCTTCGGGTTCTAGATGAAGGCGCAAGCTTGGAAAACCCTCTAGAGCTCTACCGAACGCTCGGTCATATTGAAGAGGTCCTGCTGTCCCGCCAGTATGAATTCATCAACCTCAGCGTAGGTCCGGACGTGGCCATAGAGGATGATGACGTACATGCATGGACGTCAGTGATCGACAATCTGCTCAGTGATGGAAACACCTTCATGACGATCGCCGCCGGCAACAACGGCGCAAGGGATTCGATCGTTCAATTGGATCGCGTGCAGGTTCCATCGGACTGTGTCAACGCTGTGACCGTTGGCGCAGCTAACTGCACAAGTGAGGCCTGGGCGCGTGCCTCCTATAGTGCTCGCGGACCTGGCCGAAGTCCTGGCGTGATCAAACCTGACCTAATGGCATTTGGAGGTGGCAAGCAGTACTTCCATGCATTGACTCCTGGCAAAAAGCCGACGCTAGCTCCGCTACTGGGGACCAGCTTCGCAGCTCCAAACATGCTGCGCTCTGCAGTGGGTATACGCGCCGTTCTAGGTCAGGAGCTATCTCCACTAGCTATCAAAGCTTTGCTTATTCACTCAGCAGATCAGAACGGCCATGAATCGGTAGATGTGGGTTGGGGAAAGATCCCAGAAGATCTCATTGAGGTAATCACGTGCCCATCTGGTGTAGCCCGCATCGTTTACCAAGGTGAGCTCAAGCCCGGCAAGTACATCCGTGCCCCCATCCCACTACCTGACTCACAATTGACAGGAAAGGTGAAGGTGACGGCTACGTTTTCTTTCGCTTCAACTACGGACCCTCAGGACTCTGCATCCTACACCCGTGCGGGGCTCGAGGTTACCTTCAGACCGAACAAAGACAAGGTAAAAGAAGGTAAAGCGAACGCCAAGACGAAGTCATTTTTCGAGAAGAAGAAATTCGCCACTGAAGATGAGCTTCGTTCCGACGCCGGGAAGTGGGAAACCGTCCTCCATGACTCAAAAAATATGTACGGGTCTAGCTTGAAGGATGCGGCTTTCGACATCCATTACAACGCCAGGGCCAAGGGCGGTACAGCCGACAAAGCTGAGAAGATTCGGTACGCACTGATTGTGACTGTTCACGCACCGAAGCACCCAGATCTGTTCACTGACATTCTTGAGGCGTACTCAGCTCTTGTAGAGATCCAACCGCAAGTTACCCTGCCTGTACGTCTCTGACAGCTGTCTCGCCCGGGCCAAAAGACCCGGGCGAAGGCTATCAGCTTTCGATTTTTGCTTAAGGATATGCGAATGGAAAACTACATTGTCTTGAGACGTCCCCAAAGCTCGACAAACTCCCTAAAGCGGGCAGCAACTCCCTTAAGCGGCAGCATGCTTACCGTGGAGCGCCTGCCTGTCCACGCAGTGGCGGACCTGGGGCGGGATCCCGAAGTTTTAGCTGTGACCCAACCGATGGCTACCGCCTTAGTCCGTCCAGTTCCAAGCTCAGCACCGACTCCGTCAAGTGGTGACGCTTGGGGGATTGAATCGGTCCAGGCTGATCAATCACCTTACACAGGTGCGGGCGTCACAGTGGCGGTGCTGGATACAGGTATTGATCGTTCGCATCCGGCGTTCGCAGGGATGAATGTCATAGAAAGTGATTTTACCGGAGAAGGTAACGGTGACTTGGACGGTCATGGCACTCATTGCGCTGGAACCATTTTTGGCCAAGACGTAAATGGTCGAAGAATCGGCGTAGCTAGAGGCGTTAGCCAAGCCTTGATCGGTAAGGTGATAGGCCAGCGCAATGCGAACTCCGACATCCTGTTCCGCGGCCTGCAGTGGGCCGCCCAAGAGCGCGCGAACATCATTTCCATGTCACTCGGTTTCGACTTTCCTGGCGAGGTTGAACGGAAGGTTCAAGCCGGTTGGCCCGTAGACCTGGCGACCTCACAAGCTCTGGAAATCTACCGCGGAAACCTCCGCCTTCTCGACTCACTCATGGCCATGTTCAAGGCTCAGGCAGCCTTCAATACTGCTCCCTTGGTCATCGCAGCAGCGGGCAACGAAAGTCGCCGCTCTGTAAATCGTGATTACAAAATTGCAGCGTCGCTGCCAGCTGCGGCTGACGGAGTGATTTCCGTAGGAGCGGCTGGAGTTTCTGGTCCTTTGTATGATGTCGCAGATTTCTCAAACAGCTTTCCTCATGTCATCGCTCCAGGCGTCGATGTGCTTTCTGCCTGGCCTGGGGGAACGCTTCATTCAATTGGTGGTACGAGCATGGCTTGCCCTCACGTAGCCGGAGTTGCTGCTCTATGGTGGGAACGGCTTCGCGAAGCTCGAGCCCCCCAGCTCGCTCAAGCTGTCTCTGCTCATCTTACGGCACAAGCGCGTCGAGATTGCTTCACCTTAGGTTTCGACTCGAGCGACTTTGGTCACGGCTTGGTAACCGCGCCCCTGACCGCATGACAGAAAGGCGCACATTACTGCGCCTTTCTTTAGAAGTCCTGAGGTTGGAAACTTTCCTTCGTGCCTTCGCTACTTTCAATAGACAGAACGTTTTGTACCTCTGCTTGTTCTTGAGCGCTCCAACGTCCTGGACCTGATCAGTAGAGGTTCAGTTTTGGAAGCCGCTTTATCGAGCACAACGAGAGAAAGCATTACCATAATTTTTGCCTCAGAGGCACTCAGCCGAGCGCTCAGTGTCGGCACCACCCCCGTCGGGCCCCATTAGGCAAGCAAGCCCTGCTTTGGAATTAGCCGACCCTCGATCGAAAGGGCGGCACTCGATATTGTCCCGATCCGCCTCAGTAAAATGCATCGAGGCAGCTCACTCTCCCTCACGCTAAGAATATCGGGTAAGCGGATTAAATGGTTGATCTTACCTTTGCATGAGAGTGAGACAGACCGGCATCTCATCGGATTATCTGGTTGATGCTTCACCTACTGCTGGTGCATGTTTCCTTCGCTAATTCCAGCAAGAACCCCACACGCCTCAACTTCCCGGTCATCGTTGCAACTCGCTCTCAGTGAAACGAGTTGTTTCTCAAGCGCTTGCAGAGCGGTTATCTGCGACCGCACATGAGAGATGTGATCATCGAGCAAGGCGTTGACGGCAGTACAAGGCTGATGAGGGTCGTCCTGATAGCGCTTTAGTTCGTGAATTTCTGCCAGTGACAGATCCAGGATGCGGCAGCGACGAATAAAGGCCAGCCGCTCAACGTGTTTCTCGGTATAGACACGGTAACCGTTGTCCTGCCGATCAGGCGGCGGCAACAAGCCCTGCTGTTCATAGAAGCGGATCGTCTGTGTTTCGACCCCTACCAACTGCGCCAACTGACCAATGCGCATCAGCCTCCTCCCCAACGGATTCTTTACTCTATTGACCTTATAGTAGCTTTATAGTTTTAAATGGTACCACAACATTGTTCAAGTGGAGTCGTATCATGAGCAAATCCTGTGGTGGCGCCTGTGGCGGTGATGCAACGTCCGCAGCGGATACCGATATACAGGCCTCCTCCGAGGCGCCAGGGAGATGGGTCAGTGTTTATGCCGTGCCGAAGATGGACTGTCCATCAGAAGAACGAATGATTCGCCTAGCCCTGAACGGCTTTGAGGAGATTCGGGCGCTGTCCTTCGACTTGTCGAACCGCCGGCTGAAGGTCGTGCATGACGGCGAGGTCGAGCCCGTCACCTCGAAACTGAAGACCTTGGGGCTAGGCGCCTCGCTTCAGGAAACCGTCGCTGCAAATCCGGAGACCATCAAGGCCGCCGAGTTTTCGGCAGCTTCTGCTAAGCAAGAATCCGGGACCCTGCGCTGGTTGCTCGGCATCAATGCACTTCTGTTCGTGGTGGAAATGACTGCCGGTCTGATCGCCCGGTCCACCGGCCTGATTGGAGAATCCCTGGACAATTTTGCCGATGCGGCGGTGTACGGGCTTGCCCTTTATGCGGTTGGACATAGCGTGAAAATGCAGGTACGTGCCGCGCATCTTGCTGGTGTACTGCAACTGATCTTGGCTGTGGGCGTGCTCGTAGAGGTGGTGAGACGCTTTGTATTCGGTAGTGAGCCTGAATCGCTGGTGATGATGGCTATCGCATTCGTCGCATTGATTGCCAATACCAGTTGTCTGCTGCTCATATCCAAACATCGGGAAGGCGGGGCGCACATGAAGGCAAGCTGGATATTCTCGGCCAACGACGTGGTGATCAACCTGGGGGTCATCACCGCCGGCGCCCTGGTCGCGTGGACCGGTTCCAATTATCCGGATCTGATTATCGGCACCATCGCGGGGGGCATTGTACTTAACGGTGCCAGACGCATTTTGGCGTTGAAGGGTTAAATAATGCTCATTATTGGCAAAAAGCTCTCGCCGTATGCCCTATTGTCCATATCGGGCCTGCTGGCAGCGTCTGATCAGGCTGTAAAGTGGCTGGTGCAGCAATCAATGGCCTATGGCGAGTATGTTTCGGTGACCCCGTTCTTTAACTGGGTGCACCTATGGAACACCGGTGCCGCATTCAGTCTTTTTGCGAATGGTGGAGGCTGGCAGCGCTACTTTTTTATCGGAATCGCGGTAGTGGTCTCGATTTTTCTGATCAAGCTGATCCTTGAAAATCGTCATAAAGGAGAAGCCATCGCTTACAGTCTTATCCTCGGTGGCGCCATGGGCAACCTGATTGACCGGGTCTTTCGCGGCTATGTTGTGGATTCCTTTGATTTCTATTGGCGAGACTGGCATTGGCCGGCCTTCAACCTGGCTGATATTGCAATTGTCCTCGGTGCCTTACTTTTCGTTTCCAGCAGCTTGTTGGGTAAAAAAGCAAACACCAATGCCGAGTCGGATGGATCTGACTGACACCTACGCCTATACAACACCATGACCGAACTTCCCGACAACATCCTTCACCTGCCGCAATACCAAGTACTGGGCTGCAAATCAACCGACGACGAAATGCACTTCCAGGTGGACGTGCCCGATCCCATCGCCTGCGAGGAATGCGGCGTGCAGGGTGAGTTCGTACGGTTCGGCAAGCGTGACGTTCCCTATCGTGATCTGCCCATCCACGGCAAGCGGGTCACTCTCTGGGTGGTCCGCCGCCGATACACCTGCCGGGCCTGCAAGACAACATTCAGGCCCCAGCTACCGGAGATGGTGGACGGATTCCGTATGACACTGCGGCTGCATGAGTACGTGGAGAAGGAATCCTTCAACCACCCCTACACCTTTGTGGCGGCACAGACCGGCCTGGACGAGAAGACGGTGCGCGACATCTTCAACGCCCGCGCCGAGTTCCTGGGGCGCTGGCACCGCTTCGAGACGCCCCGCATCCTGGGCATTGACGAGCTATACCTGAACAAGCGCTACCGCTGCATTCTGACCAACATTGAGGAGCGAACCCTGCTCGACCTGCTGGCCACCCGCCGCCAGGACGTGGTGACCAACTACCTGATGAAGCTGAAAGACCGGCAGAAGGTCGAGATCGTCAGCATGGACATGTGGAACCCCTACCGGGCAGCGGTCAAGGCTGTGCTGCCCCAGGCCCGTATCGTGGTCGATAAGTTCCATGTGGTGCGCATGGCCAACGATGCCCTAGAGAGAGTGCGCAAGGGCCTCAGAAAGGAGCTGAAACCGTCCCAGAGCCGGACTCTCAAGGGAGACCGGAAAATCCTGCTGAAACGCGCTCACGAAGTCTCAGACCGGGAGCGCCTCATCATGGAGACCTGGACAGGCGCGTTCCCGCAACTGCTGGCCGCCTACGAGCACAAGGAGCGCTTCTACGGCATCTGGGACGCCACCACACGGCTCCAGGCAGAAGCCGCCCTGGACGAGTGGATAGCCACCATCCCGAAGGGCCAAAAGGAAGTCTGGAGCGATCTGGTCAGGGCAGTGGGAAACTGGCGCGAAGAGACCATGACCTACTTCGAGACGGACATGCCCGTCACCAACGCTTACACGGAGTCCATCAACCGACTGGCCAAGGACAAGAACCGTGAAGGGCGCGGTTACTCCTTCGAGGTGATGCGGGCACGAATGCTCTACACCACGAAGCACAAGAAGAAGGCACCGACTGCGAAGGTCTCTCCTTTCTACAAGAAAACCATCGGTTACGGACTGCCGGACTTCGCAGAGGAACTCAACTACGGAGTCGATCTATCAACCATCTGAGGGTGGTATCAGATTGATGGGGTGAAGGTGCCCCATCAACCATTAAATCCGTATACCCAGAATATCCGCGCCGACCTGCTGCAGCCAAGACTACCTCCGTCTATCGAAAGACATCTTGCATGCTAGCATTTCAGTGGTGCATGATGGACTCATAACTACAAACAAGCGGTGCACATCATGGTCAGCATTGCGTGCAAAGACTCATCGCCCGTTTCGTCACGCTGGCACGTGACGAGATCCTCCGATGGCTGCCATCGAGGCCAGCCTCTCTACCCCTTTTCCCAAGCAGATAAATCCTTTCGCTCCCGCGAGCTAGAGGGGTTCCCTTCTGTTCAGTGCCCACGGCCTCTGGCCCAATGAAAATAAGGAAAATAGAAATGAGCATGATGAAAGCTGCCCGCCTTCATAAGGTTGGTCCGACCTTCCAACTCGACTCGATCGAGGTCCCTAGACCCCGTGCACATGACGTGGTGGTAGAGGTGAAGGCTTGCAACCTGGTACCTAACCTTCGCAATGTCATCGAGAGCTACTCCACCTGGTTCCCCTACCTCCCGCTTCCGAAGCTGCCGGCGGTTTACGGTTTGGATGCTGCCGGCATCGTCAAAGAAGTGGGAGAAGGCGTGCACGGCATCAAAGTCGGAGACCGCGTGTACGTGAACCCCGGCCGTAGCTGCGGCTCCTGTCATGCCTGTCTGCGCGGTCAACACATCAACTGCACCGCATTCACCTTCCAGGGCTACTTCGGGTTTGGCCCAGGCTCTCAAGAAATCTTCGAAGACTACCCCTACGGCGGATTGTGCCAATACATGACCGCGCCAGCGTCGGGCTTGGTCAAGCTCCCTGAAGCGATATCCTTCGAGCAAGGATGTCGGTTTGGCTATCTCGGCACCGCCTATTCGGCCCTTCGAAAAGCAGGCGTGTGTTCTGGTCAGTCTGTGCTGATCAGTGGCGCCACCGGAACGCTAGGCCTTGGGGCCGTCCTGCTTGCCCTAGCCATGGGTGCTACAAAAATCTTCGCGATGGCCCGAAACCGCCAATTGCTGGAGCGCGTACGCGCACTCGCCCCAGATCGCATTTTCACGATTTCCGTCGGCGATGAGCCACTGGGTGATTGGGTTCGGAAGCACACCGATGAGCTCGGTGCTGACGTCTTCATTGATGCGGTTGGCCCGGGCGCTCCTCATGAACTTACCGTCGAGGCGATTGGTGCGCTTCGCCGCGGCGGCCGCATGGTGGATATCGGCGGTATGTCTGAGGATCTGCCGGTACCGATGTTCAAACTCATGTGCTTCCAGATCAGCGTGATCGGCTCTCTCTGGTTCACTGTGGCAGAAGGTCAGGACATGGCCGAAATGGCTGCTGCCGGCACCTTGGATCTTTCGGTATTCGACCAAGAGGTCTTCGCCATCGAACAGGTCAACGAGGCAATGGATGCAATAGCAGACCGCAAAGGCGGTTTCACCAACGTTGTAATCAATCCCAGCCTGGCCTGAACAGTAGCGCCGCTCGATCGAGCGGCGCTCAATCGGAGACCAAACATGAAAGTGAGACGAGTGGTTGCGGGTACGCAGAATGGTAAAGCTGTGTTCCTTTCCGACGATTTGGCGCCTCAGACCTATGAATACAAAGCGATTCCAGGATTCGCTACCTCTTTAATCTGGCAAACGGAGGCGCCTCCCACCCTTCCTGAAGCATATGACGACCCAGTTCAACCCACCTCTTCACTGCTGCCTCAGCCCGGAGAAACTAAATGCCTGGCGGTGAGCTTCCCGCCTGACACAATCTTCCAGTCCTCGGATTTCAATCCCGATGAAGCTCATTCAGAGCAGCAACGTCACCTGCTCGGGCTTTATGAATGCTTCGACCCTGAGCAACCAGGTATGCACGCTTCTCCGACAGTCGACTACGGCATTGTCGTCAAAGGTCCTCTCGTCCTCGAACTGGACGACGGCCAGATCAGGGAGCTCGCGAGCGGAGACATCGTAGTGCAGCAGGGCAACATTCATGCTTGGCGAAATCCAGGGACCGAACCTGCACTGGTTACATTCGTTCTGATTGGTGCCCACTCTCAGCGGTAAAAATTACATAGGATAAGAACAATGAAAAATTATGTAACTCGCGCTGGCGTTTCCAGCGCGCTCGGCTGCTCTTTGCTCGTTTCTTCGCTATGTTACGGTACTGAAAATGGGGATACCGTTTGGCCGCTAGGCGTACAAACTGTTCTTCCAGCAATATTGCCTCCCCCAGGTGAAACCTCTTTGTACAGTTACACCGCCTACTACAAAGCGGATAGCTTTAAAGACAACAGCGGAAAATCTTCCGTACCCGGATTTAGCTTGGAGAACTTTGTACAGGCTATTCGGGTGGTGCACACATGGGATGTGAAATTTGATAGCGGCGTTACACTCAGCAGCGGTATCATCGGATCAGCAAACAAGATCAAGGTTGAGGCGTTCGGAAATAGCGATACAGACTCCGGATTCAGGCAACTGTACCTGACCCCTCTGTATGTCGGCTACTCGCCTTCGGAAAATTTGCATTTGCTAACGGGATTTAGCGCCTTCGTCCCATTGGGTAACTATGACGGCAATAAGCTAGCGAATAGTCCGACAGGCAATGCGAGCTATACCCAGGAATTCGACTTAACCTGGTTCCCCCACCCTAACTGGGAGGTCTCGATTGCTCCCACCTTCACCATCAATGCGAAGAACGACGACACCGACTATCGCTCGGGCAACGTATTCAACGTTGACTACCTGCTCGGCTACAGGCTGCAGTCGAATCCCAAGGTCCAGTTGGGCTTAGTGGGTTATTACACCAAACAGGTCACCGACGATCGCTACGACCATGGTGACCTCGATGATGGAAATCGGCTGAGTAAATTTGCCGTTGGCCCCCAGATCTTCTATGCGTTCGATCAGAAGTCCGGAGTCGTCCTCAAATGGATGCGTGAGACCGCGGTCAAAAACGGCCCTAAAGGCGACTCGGTATGGCTTGAGTTCGCCTTCCCTCTATGAGGCTAGCTTCGCATCCTCAGGCATTTTAGATACGACATCCTTCGCCACACTGTGAATATGGCTCGCAGCCGCATTGGCTGCGGCCATTTTGTTTCTGGTCTTCAGCGCTGCAAGAATCTCATCGTGCTCATCAGTAGCAGCATCCAAATGCACTTGGAAGCCACAGGTCTGAACGATGAAAAAGTCGGACAGCTCAAAATTTGCCACTTGGCGCGCCGAGAGTATTGGCGATTTTGCCATTGCGTGCAGCAGGCGATGGAATTCGACGTTCAATGTTCGATAGCTGTCGGCGGCATCGCTGTGCGCTGGGTTGATGCTTCTAATTTTGTCGTTAATCTCAGACATACGCAGCACATCATCAGGGGACCCACGTTCAGCAGCAAGCCCTGCGATTAGCGCTTCGTTGTTCGCAAACATCTGATAGAAGTCATCAACTTCCAAACGTGTAGGGTGCACAACCTCACATCCAACCTGGGCTGTGATCACAACAAAGCCCCTCTCCTGAAGGCTGTTCAGCGCGGTCATGATCGGCTGACGACTGACTCCAGTTTCTTCGCCAATTTCCTTGACCAGGATTTTTTCACCGAACGCATATCTACGACTCAGTAGGCGTTCCAAAATGTGCTGATAGATAGCGGTCTTCTTGTTTGCCACTTGCATCGGTATGGTTTTCCTAGGACTGAGTGCACGGTTCAACATTTCGCTAACTGGCTTGCATACTAGCATTTCGGATAGTAAACCAGATTTTTGCACCCATCGCTTCGTCATACGTCGCGACCCATTGCCACGGGGAGGATCCACCCGACGATGAGCGGGCATCGTCAAGCTTGCATGCTAGCATTCTAGCGTGCATGATGATTAGGCAGACAAAAACAAATCTACCTGCATGGCGTTCCCCCTCTGCCCCTTTTGGGAGTTGAGGAGACGCTCATGCCGTCCCAGTGCGAGGCGGCCTGCACTGGGGCACGACGTGAAGGTTTCGTATCGATGAACGCTTACCTGCATTGCCTATCACACACGCCCCTCATTGGGCATTTCGATCCGCCCAAGAACGTGCTCGATGAAGTGGATGAGGTGGTCCGCGCTGCCCGTGCACGCATTGCCGCTTTCGACCCTGAGCTCGTGGTGCTTTTCGCTCCCGACCATTACAACGGCTTCTTCTACGATGTCATGCCCCCGTTCTGCTTGGGCATGGCTGCTGAAGCCATCGGCGATTTTGGCTCGCTCGCCGGCACCCTCTCTGTGCCCAAATCCATCGCTGAAGCCTGCGCTGAATCTTTGCTGAGCAATGGCATCGACATGCCTGTTTCATATCGCATGCAGGTCGACCACGGCTTCGCTCAACCGCTCGAATTCCTCCTGGGTGGCTTGGACAAGTATCCGGTCTTGCCGATCTTCGTGAACTGCGTGGCCCCGCCCCTGCCTACCTTCGAACGAGTCAGATTGATGGGTGATGCGGTCGGTCGATTCACCCGCACTCTGAACAAGCGGGTGCTGTTCCTTGGGTCGGGAGGCCTTTCACACCAACCGCCAGTTCCAGAGTTAGCCAAAGTCGATGCCCGGATGGCTGATCGGCTCATGGGAAGTGGCCGCAATCTGCCAGAAGACGAACGTACAGCTCGCACTCAACGAGTGGTCATTGCAGCTGAGCGGTTTGTCGAAGACCAGACCACCCTGCATCCGCTGAACCCTGAGTGGGATCAGTACTTCCTCGACGTTGTTGAGCAGGATCTGTTTAGCGACCTCGATCAACTCCCCAATGCACATCTTTCCGAATTGGCCGGTAAATCCACGCATGAGGTCAAGGCCTGGGTCGCTGCGTTCTCAGCACTCGCTGCTCACGGCGCATATACCGCGACAGATCGTTATTACCGAGAGATCCCGGAGTGGATCGCAGGCTTCGGCTCTATCAGTGCGCACTCTCAGCGCTAACACACCTTCACGGAGAATCAATCGTGACTGCAATTACTGAAAAAGGCACCAGCAAATTCGTTCGCATCCAAGACGGCGAGCTGGATCTGAATATTCATTACAACGACTGCGGTGAAGGCAAAGAAACGGTTGTCATGCTGCATGGTTCCGGCCCTGGTGCTAGCGGCTGGGCCAATTTCAATCGCAACATCGAGCCCCTGGTAGAAGCCGGTTTCCGGGTCATTCTCATGGACTGCCCTGGCTGGAGCAAAAGTGATTCGATCGTAAGCACCGGCTCTCGCTCCGATCTTAATGCCCGCGTTCTGAAAGGGTTGGTCGATAAGCTGGATCTGGACAAAGTACACCTGCTCGGCAACTCCATGGGTGGCCACACTGCCGTGGCGTTCACGCTGACCTGGCCTGAGCGCGTAGGCAAGCTCGTGCTTATGGGCGGTGGCACCGGTGGGGTCAGCCCATTCGTGTCGATGCCAACTGAAGGTATCAAGCTGCTGAACGGACTGTACCGCGAACCAACGATCGAGAACCTCAAGAAGATGATGAACATCTTCGTCTACGACACCAGCGATCTCACGGAGGAGCTGTTCCAAGCACGCCTCGACAACATGCTGGCTCGTAAAGATCATCTCGAAAACTTCACCGCAAGCCTCGCTGCGAACCTCAAGCAATTCCCCGACTTCGGTCATCGTCTCGGTGAGATTCAGGCCGAAACCCTCGTAGTTTGGGGTCGCAACGACCGCTTCGTCCCTATGGATACCGGCCTGCGGCTGGTTGCTGGCATTCCCAATTCTCAACTGCATGTCTTCAACAAATGCGGCCACTGGGCCCAATGGGAACACGCGGACAAGTTCAACCGCATGGTTCTCGACTTCCTCACCCACTGATCGAGGTCAGCATGAACATCACACAAGAGACCCTTGAGCGCTTGGCGGCTGATCTGCGCAGAGCTGAAGGAAAGGGCGAGCCTGTTGGACCACTGCGTGACGTCATCGGCGCCACGAATGTGGAAAGTGCCTATGCGATTCAACGCCTGAACCAAGCCTACGCCATCGCCAATGGGCAACGCCTGGTGGGCCGCAAAATCGGCTTGACCAACCCTAAGGTCCAAGCGCAGCTGGGCGTAGACCAACCTGACTTCGGTTGCCTGTTTGCCGACATGGCGTACGGCGACAACGAAGTGGTTCCGTTCGAGCGTGTTCTTCAGCCCAAGATCGAGGCGGAAATTGCACTGGTTCTGGAGCGCGACCTGCCTAGCGCTTCTACAACCTTTGCAGACGTCATCGCCGCAACTGGCTGGGTTCTCCCGGCGCTCGAAATTGTCGGCAGTCGCATCGAAGGCTGGAACATCAAGTTCGCCGACACCGTAGCTGACAACGCATCAAGCGGGTGCTTTGTACTCGGTGGCCCTGCGCAGCGCATTGATGGCCTGGACCTTCGCGGTGCAACGATGCGCCTCTCCAAAAATGGTGAGGTCGTGAGTTCCGGAAGTGGTGCTGAGTGCCTGGGCAACCCGCTGAATGCGGCCGTTTGGCTCGCCCGCACAATGGCTGAGTTTGGTGAGCCTCTCAGAGCAGGCGACATCATCCTCACTGGCGCCCTGGGGCCAATGGTTGGCGTAAGTCCAGGTGATCATTTTGAAGCCGAAATTGAAGGCCTTGGCCGCGTCGGCGTGTCGTTCAGTGTCGAGTGATGGAGATCTAGAAATGACAACAAAACGCAAAGTCGCCATCGTCGGCTCCGGAAACATCGGCACCGACTTGATGATCAAGATCCTGCGCAATTCAAAGCACCTGGAAATGGCTGTGATGGTTGGTATCGACCCTGCTTCTGACGGCCTTGCCCGCGCAGGTCGAATGGGCGTCGCTACTACCCACGAAGGTGTCGCGGGCCTGGTCAAAATGCCAGAATTTGCTGAAATCGATTTCGTCTTCGATGCAACCAGTGCCGGTGCTCATGTCAAAAACGACGCCATGCTGCGTGAGTGCAAGCCGGGCATCCGAGTAATTGACCTTACTCCGGCAGCTATCGGCCCTTATTGCGTGCCTGTGGTTAACCTCGAAGAGCACGTCAACGCGCAGAACCTGAACATGGTTACGTGCGGCGGGCAGGCAACTATTCCAATGGTCGCTGCGGTATCGCGTGTAGCCAAAGTACATTACGCAGAGATTGTCGCATCGATTGCCTCCAAATCGGCAGGCCCAGGCACCCGAGCCAACATCGACGAGTTCACCGAAACCACATCGAAAGCCATCGAGGTGATCGGCGGAGCAGCCAAAGGTAAAGCCATCATCATCATGAACCCGGCTGAGCCTCCTCTGATGATGCGCGACACCGTCTACGTATTGTCTGAAGCTGCGGACCAGGCTCAGGTTGAGGCCTCCATTGAAGAAATGGTCGCCGCAGTGCATGCGTATGTCCCTGGCTACCGCCTCAAGCAGAAAGTGCAGTTTGAAGTCATCCCTGAGTCTGCCCCACTGAACATTCCTGGCCAAGGCAAATTCAGTGGCCTGAAGACCTCAGTTTTCCTTGAGGTCGAAGGTGCTGCCCATTACTTGCCAGCGTACGCAGGCAATCTCGACATCATGACTTCTGCCGCGCTGGCTACCGCCGAGCGCATGGCACAGTCGATGAGCCAGGCCTGAGGAGCGCAGATATGAACGGTAAGAAGCTCTACATCTCGGACGTGACCCTGCGTGATGGTATGCACGCCATTCGTCACCAGTACTCACTGGATCAGGTCCAGGCCATCGCTCGTGCACTGGATGCCGCCAAGGTCGACTCGATCGAGGTCGCGCATGGTGACGGCCTTCAAGGCTCCAGCTTCAACTACGGCTTTGGCGCGCACACCGATATCGAGTGGATCGAAGCTGCCGCCGACGCAGTGAAGCACGCCAAGATTGCAACGTTGCTGCTCCCAGGCATCGGTACTCTGCACGACCTCAAAGCAGCCTATACCGCAGGCGCTCGCGTTGTTCGTGTCGCCACCCATTGCACCGAGGCAGACGTCTCCAAGCAGCACATCGAATACGCCCGTGAGCTCGGCATGGACACGGTTGGCTTCCTGATGATGAGCCACATGCAGACCCCCGAAGGTCTCGCGAAGCAGGCAAAACTGATGGAAAGCTACGGTGCCACCTGCATTTACGTCGTCGACTCCGGCGGCGCGATGAATATGGATGACATTCGTGCCCGCTTCCGCGCAGTGAAGGCAGTCCTCGATCCGGCCACTCATACCGGTATTCACGCGCACCATAACCTGAGCCTCGGCGTTGCCAACTCGATCGTCGCCGTCGAGGAAGGCTGTGACCGCATCGACGCGAGCCTGTCGGGCATGGGCGCCGGTGCTGGCAATGCTCCCTTGGAAGTCTTCATTGCAGCCGCAGACAAGCTGGGCTGGAACCACGGCACTGATCTGTACGCTCTCATGGACGCAGCAGATGATTTGGTTCGCCCACTCCAAGATCGTCCTGTACGTGTTGACCGCGAGACTCTCGCTCTCGGCTACGCCGGCGTTTATTCGAGCTTCCTTCGCCATGCAGAAGTTGCAGCTGCTCGCTACGGCATCAAGGCAGTAGACATTCTGGTCGAGCTGGGCAAACGCCGTATGGTCGGTGGCCAGGAAGACATGATCGTCGACGTCGCACTCGATTTGCTGAAGCGCTGAGTTCGCAGACAGCTCCACGCAAGCTGTCTGCAGCAATCCCCTCCCGCAAGGGAGGGGGTCTATGACACAACAATAAGAGAGATCACCAACATGAATGCCTCGCATACTTCCGAATCGCAGCACCTCCGAACACGAAGTGATCAGCCCACCTATTCACTTTTCTTGAGTGATTACTGAGCTGACGTAACTCCACATCACTGGCGGTACTAAAACCAAAATCACGTGTTTTCTGAAGACCTTTTGAAGGGCTTCGGAGGGGGTCGCTATGACTGACAAAACCGATAAGACCAAACTATTCATCACCATCGCGCTTTGCTTCCTCGTTGCATTGATGGAAGGCCTGGATCTCCAAGCCCCTGGGATTGCGGCGCACGGCATGTCTGCCGAGTACAGCTTGGATAAGCTGGAAATGGGCTGGGTTTTCAGTGTTGGCGTCCTGGGTATGCTTCCAGGAGCCTTCGTTGGCGGACGCCTGGCTGATCGTTATGGCCGAAAAAAAGTGCTCATCGCCTCTGTTGCACTGTTCGGCATCTTCTCTCTCGTCACCACAGTAGCCTGGAGTTTCGGCGCGTTGCTATTCGCTCGGTTCCTGACAGGCGTGGGCCTGGGTGCGTCGTTGCCTAACCTCATTGCACTCGCCTCTGAAGCTGCTGGTGAGCGCATGCGAGGCACAGCAGTCAGCTTGATGTATTGCGGTGTACCGCTGGGAGCCGCGTTGGCAGCCGCCATTGGTCTACTGAATTTCGGGGCTGGCTGGAAGCTCGTCTTCTATGTCGGCGGCATTGTTCCCCTGGTCATTGTCCCCCTGCTGCTTCTTTTTCTGCCTGACGTATACAAGCAAACAATTTCAGCTACCTCCACTATCGAAGTTCCCTCCACCAAAGCCATTTTGGTAGAGAGCGGTGCGCTGAAGAAAACCCTGCTCTTGTGGGTCAGTTTCTTCTTCACGCTGATGGTCACCTACATCCTGATCAACTGGCTTCCTAGCATTCTGATTGGACAGGGCTTCAAGCCGAGCGAGGCAAGCGTCGTCGTATTGGCCATGCAGCTTGGCGCGGCCATGGGCACGTTGATGCTCGGCGTTGCGATGGATCGCCTGCCTATCTGGGCGATGTCGGCGCTGGTATATGGGGGCATCCTGATTTCTTTGGCCTGCCTTACAGTGGCGGCCTCACTCCCTACCATGATCGGTGCAGGATTCTTGGCAGGCATTTTCACAACGGGTGGCCAGTGCGTCCTTTACGCCCTCGCTCCGCAGTTCTATCCCGCTAATGGGCGGGCTACCGGGACCGGTGCAGCACTCGCAGTCGGCCGTATCGGTGCCATGACCGGTCCACTCGTCGTAGGAAAAATGATGGTCCTTGGGGCCGGTGCGAGCGGTGTGATGTTGGCCTCGGCACCGGGCATCGTTCTGGCGGCTATCTCGCTGCTTTATCTCTCATCGCTGAAAAAACGCCCTGAGCTCAGCGCCTCGGTGGTTTGACCGGGATTGCGTCATCACAAAAACAAGAAAGAAGACACGACATGAGCAAATCAAAAAAAATTGCATTCGCAGGGCTGCTGGCTGCACAAGCAGCTTCCCTACAGGCGGCCGGCTTCGTGGAAGATTCGAAAGCCAAGGTAACACTGCGCAACTACTACTTCGATCGCAACTACATCAACCAGACACCGCAAGCTGCAGCGCGAGAGTGGGCCCAGGGTTTCATCGTCAACTTCAATTCGGGCTTTACAGAGGGGGTTGTCGGCTTTGGATTGGATGCCCAAGCCATGATGGGGTTGCGCCTTGACTCCTCACCAGATCGTGTCGGCACCGGCCTATTGCCGTTCTCTGCCTCCACTAGGGAGCCAGCTAAGGACTACTCCGAGCTAGGGCTGACAGCGAAGGTCAAGGTTTCCAAAACTGAGCTTCAGTACGGGACCGTAAGCACGTTTTTACCGATCGCATTCGCAAGTCCAACACGGCTACTGCCCCAAACCTTCCGCGGCACTTACCTACGCTCGCAAGACATCACAGATCTTGCTCTGCACGCGGGTTGGCTGGACCGAATCAACCTGCGGGACTCGACTGACTACCAAAAGATGCGAGTTTCAGCTCCAAACGGACGCTTCAACGGGGCTGCTGAGTCTGATGCCTTTTATTTCCTTGGTGGCGATTACGCCTGGTCGAAGAACCTCACGCTCAAGTATTACTATGCAGAGCTCGAGGACATCTACGTCAAAAACTACCTGGGTTTCGTGGACAACCGTGAGTTGGGCCCAGGCCGGCTCACTTCCGACTTCCGCTTCTATGATTCCAAAGACAATGGATCCGCAAAAGCTGGGAAGGTTGATAACCGCAATACTGCTTTGATGTTGACCTACCAGCTCGGCGTCCATCGTCTCGGCGCTGGCTACATGCAGCTGACCGGCGATACAGCGATGCCCTATCTGTTTGGTACCGAACCGCTGGTGATCACGGAAGGCACACTGAGCTCGGAGTTCCTGAACCCCAAGGAAAGAAGCTGGCAGGTCAAATACGACTATGACTTTGTTGGCCTTGGTGTTCCCGGCCTGAAGGGGATGTTGCGTTACGTCAGCGGGGACAACATTGACCTTCCGAACCTCGGCGGCAACAAGCTCAAAGAGTCGGAAAAAGACGTTGAGCTTTCCTATGTCATCCAAAGCGGCACGTTCAAGGACGTGGCATTCCGGATCAGACACGCTTGGTACCGAAATGATTTCGGCCCTGGAGCAACGCACCGGGATGACAATGAGCTTCGTGTGAACATTGATTACACCTTTGCCCTTTGGTGAAGCCGACGTAGCTCCACTCCCTACGCGCTGCACCCTTAGCCACGAACTCACCTCGTGGCTTTTTTTGGCGTGACGAAAGGCGTTTCCAGATGATTGCGACCATTCTTCTTGCATGCTAGCATGCAAGTATAAATTGAGTGATCTCGCCTGCCAGCTAATAGCGCTGAACCAGACACTCTGATGGCCTGAAAAAAAATACAAGATCAGGAGGTACCATGAATCTCTTCCCCCTCATTCGCATCGCTCGCCCGAGCTGCGGGTCCCAGTAGAGCCCGCCGTTTCCCAAATTTTTAATGTCTCGAACGCCAGGTCGGTGCTGTTTCGTGCTGGCTGGCTTTGGGACCTGTCGGACATGTTCCGGGCTTGCGTGCAAGTTCAGAGCATCAACAAGTAATGCCTGGAGAATAATAAATGACTACCTCCACTAGCTTCGATACCGACGTACTGGTGATCGGCACTGGCCCAGCTGGTGCAACTACTGCCTTGGCGCTCGCCACCTACGGTGTACGGGTCAAAATGGTCACCATGTTCAATTGGCTTGCGAACTCGCCGCGAGCCCATATCACGAACCAGCGCGCCATGGAGGTCGTGCGTGATCTTGGGCTGGAAGACGAGGTTGTCAGAGCAGCCACACCTTGGGATCAGATGGGCGATACGCTTTTCACCACCAGCCTGGCCGGTGAAGAAATCGCACGTATGCGCACCTGGGGTACTGGCGACAAACGCAAGGGCGATTACGTCCAAGGCAGTCCCTGCACCATGCTGGATCTCATCCAACCTGAGATGGAATCGATCCTTCTGAAGCATGCCGCGATCCGCGGTGCTCAACTGAGCTTCAACACCGAGTACCTGAGCCATGTGCAAGATGCCGAAGGTGTAACTGCTCGCATGAAAGACGTTCTGACCGGTGTCGAGTACGAAGTCCGAGCGAAGTACCTCGTGGGCGCCGATGGAGCTAACTCAAAAGTAGCCAAAGAGATCGATTTGCCGATTGTTGGCGAGATGGCCAGGGCCGGAACCGCCTACGTAATCTTCAACGCCGACCTGAGCAAGTACGTCGAACACCGCCCGAGCATCCTGCAGTGGATCGCTACTCCAGAAGCTGGCTTTGGCGAAATCGGGATGGGCTTGCTGCGTGCCATTCGCCCGTGGAATCAGTGGATTGCAGGCTGGGGCTTCGACATGGCCAAAGGCGCTCCAGACCTGTCCCCAGAAGCTGTTTTGGAGAAAATCCGTCTCTTGGTCGGCGATCCAAAGTTGGAAGTCCAGGTTGAGCGCATGTCGACCTGGTATGTAAACCAGGCACATGCCACCGAGTACTCTCGTGGCCGCGTATTCTGCGCTGGCGACGCGGTTCATCGTCACCCGCCGTCCAGCGGTCTAGGCTCCAATACCTGCATGCAGGACGGTTTCAACCTCGCTTGGAAACTCGCTTATGTCCTCAAAGGATTCGCCGATCCGAATCTGCTGGAAAGTTACACCGCAGAGCGCGCTCCCGTGGGCAAGCAGATCGTGGCGCGTGCCAACCAGTCCCGCAAGGACTATGCCCTGCTGAAGGAGTGCTTCAACTTCGGCAATGGCGTGGACACTATCGCCAAGCTGCTTGATCGCATGCGCGACCCGAGCCCGGAGGGTGTAGAAGTTCGCATGAACCTGCAGAAGGCGCTGGAAATCAAGAGTCGAGAATTTAACGCTCAAGGTGTCGAACTGAATCAGCGCTACGTATCCTCTGCTGTTAAGCCAGACCCAAGAGACGGTGCTGAGCTCTGGGCTCGGGACAAAGAACTGTACCTGCAGGCCACCACTCGCGCAGGCGCCAAACTTCCTCACGCCTGGCTGGTGAACGAGAACGGACACCGGATTTCGACGCTCGATGTCGTAGGTAAAGGGAAAATGACCCTTATCACTGGCCTTGCCGGTCAGGCCTGGGTGGCTGCTGCTGAGAGCTTGAAACTGCCATTCTTGAACACAGTTGTCACAGGCGCGAAAGGTACTGCGGACCTTTACTGCGATTGGCAATCGGTTCGTGAAATTCACGAGGCCGGTGCCCTTCTGGTTCGGCCTGATGGATATATCGCCTGGCGGCACAGCAATGCTGTTTGGTCTGCCGATGAAGCTACTTCAGAGTTGCAGCAGGCGCTCAAAAGCGTCCTCGGTTAAGTGTTACCTCAAAAGGCCCGGCCCGAGATGCCGGGCCTTCTTTTTATTTGCTCACGTCCGCGCAGAGGCCAACCGGCCGACTGCGCTGGAACGCTTGAAAAATATCCAACCTATAAGGGCCCGTGGGCACAGCGGCGAACCTGCTGCTACGCCTTACTTAGGGGCTCAACTGCCTTGAGTGCGAAGAGGGTGACTATGGCTAAGGCCGCTGATGTCGTTGTGCAATGCCTGGAAAACGAAGGTGTCGAGTATGTGTTCGGCATCCCTGGTGAGGAAAACCTCGACCTGCTGGAATCCCTGCGCAAATCGAAGATCAAGCTGGTACTGACCCGCCACGAGCAGTCCGCGGGCTTCATGGCCGCCACTTACGGCCGCCTGACCGGCAAGACCGGCGTCAGCCTGTCGACCCTGGGCCCTGGCGCGACCAACTTGGTAACCGCCAGTGCCTATGCCTATCTCGGCGGCATGCCGATGATGATGATCACCGGCCAGAAGCCGATCAAGAAGTCCAAGCAGGGCCGCTTCCAGATCATCGATGTGTGCGGCATGATGGACCCCATCACCAAGTACACCCACCAGTTCGCCTCGGCCGACAACATCCCGGCCCGTATGCGCGAAGCGTTCCGCCTGGCGGAAGAAGAGAAGCCGGGCGCGGTACACCTGGAGCTGCCGGAGGATATCGCTGCCGAGCAGACCGATGCGCTTCCAATTCCACGCAGCCTGCACCGCCGTCCGCTCGCCGAACACAGGTCGATTGAAGCCGCCGTTGAAAAGCTGCAGAGCGCACGCAGCCCGATCCTGGTGATCGGCGCCGGCGCCAACCGCAAGATGACTGCCAAGGTCCTCAAGCAACTGATCGACAAAACCGGTATCCCGTTCATCACCACCCAGATGGGTAAAGGTGTGGTCGACGAACGCCACCCGCGCTTCCTCGGCAATGCCGCGCTATCCTCCGGTGACTTCGTGCACCGCGCCATCGAAGCGGCCGACCTGATCATCAACATCGGCCACGACGTGATCGAGAAGCCGCCGTTCTTCATGGTCCGAGGCGGCACCGAAGTCATCCACATCAGCTTCCGTTCCGCAGAAGTCGACGCCGTTTACTTCCCACAAGTGGAGGTGATCGGTGACATCGCCAACTCTGTATGGCAGATCAGCGAAGCGCTGACCGACACCGCGCACTGGGACTTCAACCGCCTGATGGCCATCCGTGAGGCGAACGAAGCGCAAATCGCCGAAGGTGCCGACGACGATCGCTTCCCGGTCTACCCTCAGCGTCTGGTCGCCGATATCCGTCGCGTGCTGCCATCCGAAGGCATCGTCGCCCTGGATAACGGCATCTACAAAATCTGGTTCGCCCGCAACTACAAGGCACACAAGCCGAACACCGTGCTGCTCGACAACGCCCTGGCGACCATGGGCGCTGGCTTGCCATCGGCCATGGCCTCGCACCTGGTGTACCCGGATCGCCCGGTGATCTCGGTATGTGGTGACGGCGGCTTCATGATGAACAGCCAAGAATTGGAAACCGCAGTGCGATTGAACATGCACATTACCGTGGTAATCCTGCGAGACGATGGCTACGGCATGATTCGCTGGAAACAGGCCAACATGGGCTTCACCGATTTCGGCCTGGACTACGGCAACCCGGACTTCGTCAAATACGCCGAAGCCTACGGTGCCCACGGCTATCGAGTAGAAAGCGCTGACGCCTTGTTGCCGCTGCTTGACCACTGTATCGCCAACCCTGGCGTGCACGTGATTGACTGCCCTGTCGACTATAGCGAGAACGACCGCATCCTCAACAGCGAGCTTCGGGAACGAGCGCTGGCTATATAACCGACGCGTCATCCCCTCACTCGAAGGGTTTGGCTTGCTTAATCTGAGCCTCCTCGCACAACAAGAAGCGAGGAGGCTCCCTGAGCAAAGCCAAAAACGATCCCAGCGCAACTTTGATTATCTGAGCCTCCTGGTCCTTGCTTCGTAATCCCTCATAGAGCAGTCCGGTGATCAGTCCTTTGAAGACGCCGATTGAGGTGTGAACATCCAGATTTATGGGCAATTCCCCTTGGGTAACCGCATGCCGAAGAACTTGGCGAATGTACTGCAGGAACCGATCGCTCGCTTGCACCATTCGATTATGGATCAGGCCCGACTCATCAAGCCCTTGGTAAATCAAGATCTCCGAGAACTGCTTTGACTGGGGGCTATGCACGGCGTCCAGCATGGCGACAACCACCGCCTCCCAAGAACGCTCAATACCTAAGTCAGGAGTAAAGTCCAATTCGAGGGGATGCTGCCGAGATGCCAGCACCGCCTGGAGCACTTCCAGCTTCCCGTTAAAATGCCAGTAGACAGCACCACGCGTGACGCCTGCCTTCCGAGCTATCTGATCTAGGGTCGCGTCGGGAACACCCTGGGCAACAAACACCTCAAGCGCCGCATCAATAATGCGCTGTCTTGTCTCCTTCGCCTCAGCTGCCGTCTTTCTGGCCATCTTATCTAGGGAGCTTTCTTCGACGCGCGGCCGATAGCACGCTCTATGTTCAGCTTGCTCTGCAGCAGAGCTTTTTTGATCAAGTCTGACTGCTTGCTCGCTCTGGAACTCGGCATTACGACCGCGAGGGAGTAATACCCGAGGTAGGTATCCAAAAGCGTTGCGAATGAGCACACGCCATCAATGTGCTCGTCCAGATCGCTAGCAACGCCACTCTGCCGCACTTCGCTCAGTTGTTTGACAAGCGCCTTTCGCCCTAGGGTGTTGGAGGTGAATACTGGCAGCTGCTCGCCAAGCGCGGCTTGTAGGGTTTCGTCAGGTAATGCTGCCAAGAGGACTTTGCCGGCCGCCGTCGCTGCGGCGGGTACGTTAATACCAATCGGAAACACTACCCGCAGCTCTCGCTCTGACACGATACGGTCAAGCACGTAGATTTTATCTCCGGCCAGAGAAGCCAGACAGACCGACTCGTCCAGCTCCTCAGCCAGCGAGCGCAAGTACGGTTTCACCAACGAAAGAATGTCTGTTTGCGCCTGATTGATTAGCTGGCCAAGCGCAGGGCCAAGTCGAAAACCTCCGGCAGGCCCTAAAGCCTCGACTAGGAACTCTTCTTCCAGAGCGTTGATGATTCTCTGAACGGTGGAGCGAGGCAGCCCAACCAGTTGCGCAATGGCCGCCAAGCTCAAGCCGTGCGGATGACTGCCAAGCGCTCGCATGATCGAGGCTGCTCTGGCGATGACCTGGATGCCCCCGACCTTGCCAATATTTTCATCTGATTGGTTCATATCTTTCCTCTGCGCGTACGGCTGCGTCCTATCACATTGGCCGCCACTGTAGAGCTCTCTGCCTCCGCTAGCCAGCCACACATCGCGAACGCCTCAATCGGTAAACCTCGACCAACGGCGGCTCAGGCTTGCTTGCACCAAAAGTATCGCATAATGGTACACTCTACCGCATTACGATTCAGCAATAGCCCCCGTCATGCGGGCAGAGAGATGGAGCCAAACCGTGAGACAGATACGATCCCCGCGTGCATTACGGGTAATCCCCTTAACTGCGCTGATGCTAATTTCGGGATGTGGTGAGAAAGAACAGGTGAGCTCTGCAACTCCACCACCGGACGTGGGCGTGTACACCGTGCGTGCACAAGCTCTGACCCTGACAACTGACTTGCCTGGCCGGACTTCGGCATTCCGTGTAGCGGAAGTCCGCCCACAGGTTTCGGGGATTCTTCAGAAGCGGTCGTTTGTTGAAGGCGCTGAAGTCAAGCTGGGTCAGCAGCTTTATCAGATTGACCCACGGACGTACGAAGCGCAGTTGCGTCGTGCAGAAGCGAATCGAACTAGCGCACAAAACCTGGCTCGTCGCTATGAAACGCTGTTGAAGACCAAGGCAGTCAGCAAGCAGCAGTACGACGATGCGCTTGCCGCATGGAAACAAGCAGAAGCCGATTACCAGGTGGCTCGCATCGACGTTCAATACACACGGGTGCTTTCCCCAATCTCCGGGCGCATTGGTCGCTCGACGGTCACCGAGGGGGCGCTCGTTACCAATGGCCAAGCTCAGTCGCTCGCCACCGTCACGCAGCTGGACCCCATTTATGTCGACGTCACTCAGCCAATCACTAAGCTTCTTGGTCTGCAAAAGGCGCTGGAGTCAGGCCGCCTTCAAAAGACAGGCGAGAACCAGGCTGAAGTCAGCCTGACGCTGGATGACGGAAGTGCTTATCCACTGCCAGGAACTCTGAAGTTTTCCGAGGTGAGCGTTGATCCCACAACAGGTTCTGTGACCCTTCGCGCCGAATTTCCCAATCCTAATCGCAAGCTGCTACCAGGCATGTTTGTGCATGCTCTGCTGAAAGAGGGCGTGCAAAACGCCGCAATCTTGGTGCCGCAACAAGCCATCAGCCGCGACACGAGAGGTGTGCCAAGCGTCTGGGTCGTGAAGGCTGACAACACCGTCGAGTCCCGTGAGATTCAGACCCTCCGAACCGTGGGCAATGCTTGGTTGATCAGCAACGGCGTGACCGAGGGAGAGCGAATCATTACCGAAGGTGTTCAACGTGTTCGCAGCGGCATCGCTGTCAACGCGGTTGAGGCCAAGAATGTGAATTTGGTAGACGGCTTCGCCGCTATCACAGAAGCCTCGGCTAACTGAGGGGGCACCACTGATGTCTCGTTTTTTCATCGACAGGCCGATTTTTGCCTGGGTTCTCGCCATCGTGGCCATGCTGGCCGGCGCGCTGTCGCTGGCGAAGATGCCGATCAGCCAATATCCGAACATCGCGGCCCCAGCCGTTTCGATTCAGGTCAGCTACCCAGGCGCTTCTGCACAAACCGTACAGGACACGGTAGTCCAGGTGATTGAGCAACAGCTCAGTGGTCTGGATGGGTTCAGATATATGTCGGCTGAGAGCGCCTCTGACGGCAGCATGACCATCATCGTGACTTTTGAACAGGGAACCGATCCTGATATCGCTCAGGTTCAGGTGCAGAACAAGCTGCAGTTGGCGACACCACGTTTGCCGGAAGAAGTTCAGCGTCAGGGTCTTCGTGTAGTGAAGTACCAGATGAACTTCTTCCTGGTCATGAGCTTGGTGGACCGTTCGGGCAAGCTCGATAACTTCGACCTCGGTAACCTTATCGCTTCCCAGCTTCAGGATCCGATCTCGCGCATCCCTGGTGTCGGCGATTTCCAGCTGTTTGGCTCGCCATACGCAATGCGTATCTGGTTGGATCCCGGCAAGCTCAACAGCTATCAGCTGACGCCTACTGACGTCGCCAATGCTATCCGGGAACAGAACGTCCAGGTGTCCTCGGGCCAGTTGGGTGGATTACCAACTCGTTCAGGCGTCCAGCTGAATGCAACCGTTCTTGGCAAGACGCGCATGACGACGCCTAGCCAGTTCGATGAGATTTTGGTCAAGGTAAACGCGGACGGATCCCAGGTACGAGTTAAGGATGTCGGTCGCGCTGAGCTTGGTGCTGACAGCTTCGCCATTTCTGCACAGTACAAGGACTCGCCAACTGCAAGTCTGGCGCTGCGGCTGTCCACCGGTGGCAACTTGCTGGAGACCGTAGAGGCGGTCAAAAAGCTGATGGCAGAGCAAAAGGCCTACCTGCCTGACGGCGTGGAAGTGATTTATCCCTACGATACAACACCTGTCGTTGATGCCTCGATTGAATCGGTAGTACACACCATCTTTGAGGCAGTGGTACTGGTCTTCCTGGTCATGTATCTGTTCCTGCAGAGCTTCAGGGCCACACTTATCCCCACTCTGGCAGTTCCTGTGGTGCTGCTCGCCACATTCGCTCTTCTGCCGTACTTCGGCCTGAATATCAACGTGCTCACCATGTACGCCATGGTGCTTGCTATCGGCTTGCTGGTCGACGATGCCATCGTCGTGGTCGAGAACGTTGAGCGGCTTATGCATGACGAGGGCTTGTCGCCTCTTGAGGCTACCCGCAAGTCGATGGATCAGATTTCCGGGGCCTTGGTGGGCATCGGAATGGTGCTATCGGCTGTATTCGTACCAATGGCGTTCTTTGGTGGATCCGCTGGCATCATCTATCAACAGTTCGCGATCACGATCGTGGTCTGCATGGGGCTGTCGATCTTCGTCGCTCTTGTGTTCACCCCAGCACTTTGCGTAACCATCCTCAAAGCTCCGGAGGGTAATTCCCACCACGAGAAAAAGGGCTTCTTCGGCTGGTTTAACCGCGTTTTCGACCGCGGCACGGTGCGATTCGAACGAGGCGTCGGCGCAATGCTGAAGGGCCGCGGTAGGTACCTGCTCGCATTCTTGCTCATCACGGGGGGAACTGGCTATTTGTTCACTCAGATCCCGAAGGCGTTCCTGCCCAACGAGGATCAGGGCTTGATGATGATCGAAGTGCGTACGCCGGCAAACGCTTCCGCAGAGCGTACCGAGGGTGTACTTCAAGAGGTGCGAGACTACTTGGCCAATGATGAGGGTGCGTTGGTTGAGCACTTCATGACGGTGAATGGTTTCAACTTTGCTGGTCGTGGCCAGAACTCCGGGCTGGTACTGATCACCTTCAAGGATTGGGAGGAGCGTCACGGAGCCGGGCAGGACGTATTCAGCATCGCTCAGCGGGCTAATCAGCATTTTGCCAAGATCAAAGATGCCAGCGTCATGGCATTCGTGCCCCCTGCCATTTTGGAAATGGGCAACGCGATGGGCTTCAACTTGTACCTGCAGGACAACCTTGGTCTTGGCCATGAAGCATTGATGGCAGCTCGAAACCAGTTCCTGCAATTGGCAAGCGAGAACCCGAAGCTCCAAGCAGTGCGTCCAAACGGCAAGGACGACGAGCCGCAATTCCAGGTGAACATTGATGACGAAAAGGCCCGTGCGCTGCAGGTAAGCATCGCGTCTATCAACGAAACGATGTCGGCAGCCTGGGGCTCGATGTATGTCAACGACTTCATCGATCGCGGCCGGGTCAAGCGAGTGTATGTCCAGGGCGAAGATATCTCGCGAATCTCACCTGAGGACTTCGATAAATGGTACGTGCGCAATAGCCTTGGCCAGATGGTTCCGTTCTCGGCGTTTGCAACCGGTGAGTGGGTAAACGGCTCGCCTAAGCTGGAGCGCTACGGTGGTATTTCTTCCCTGAACATCCTCGGCGAGCCAGCCCCTGGATACAGCACGGGTGACGCGATGATAGCCATCGCTGAAATCATGCAACAACTGCCTGCCGGCATTGGCCTGAGCTACACCGGTCTCTCATATGAAGAAATCCAAACTGGCGACCAGGCACCGTTGCTCTACGCGTTGACTGTGCTGATCGTTTTCCTGTGCCTGGCCGCTCTGTATGAGAGCTGGTCGGTACCGGTCTCAGTGATCATGGTTGTTCCTCTGGGTATTTTGGGCGCGGTGGTGGCAACGCTTTGGCGCGACCTGACGGCAGATGTGTACTTCCAGGTGGGCTTGATGACCACGGTTGGCTTGTCCGCCAAGAACGCCATCCTGATCGTAGAGTTCGCCAAAGAGCTGTATGAGAAGGAGGGTTATCCGATCGTCAAAGCTGCGATAGAGGCCGCCAAGCTGCGTTTGCGTCCTATATTGATGACCTCGCTGGCATTCACCTTCGGTGTGCTGCCGATGGCCATAGCATCCGGCGCAGGCGCTGGCAGCCAGCACTCCATTGCTACCGGCGTCGTCGGAGGCATGATCACAGCAACGGTGCTGGCTGTCTTCTTTGTTCCGCTGTTCTACGTGGTAGTTGTCAAGCTTTTCGAGGGGCTCATGAAAAGAAAGCCAAACGCGGTCAAGGAGGTGACTCATGAAGTTTAAGTCACTCCCCATGTTTGCTTTGCTGATGCTCAGCGGATGCAGCTTGATCCCCGACTATCGGCAGCCAGCCGCACCGATGCAGGCACAATGGCCAACGGGCCAGGCCTACGGCGGGTTGGGAGACCAACGCAGTATCGCGGCGGCTCTCCCCAAGGCAAAAGAGTTTTTCAAAGATCCAGCGCTGGTCCGCCTCCTCGATGCAGCGCTAGAGAACAACAGAGACCTTCGAATCGCTGCCAAAAATGTTGAATCCTACAGAGCGCTGTACCGGATCCAACGAGCAGAGCGGTTTCCCACACTTGATGGCCAAGCCTCTGGAAATCGAACCCGCTTGCCTGACGATTTATCCCCCACCGGCGATTCTCGGATCGATAGCCAGTACCAAGTAGGCTTGGTGACTGCCTACGAGTTGGACTTATTTGGCCGAATCCGAAGCTTGTCGAACCAAGCACTTGAAAAATACCTCGCTACTGAGGAGGCGCAGCGCAGCGTTCAGATCGCACTCATAGGCGATGTGGCAACCACCTATTTTCTGTGGCGAACCGACCAAGCGCTCTTGGAGCTGACCGAAGCGACGCTGACCAGCTACGTTGAAAGCTTGGCAATGATCGAGTCGAGTGCTTCGGCAGGAACCTCGTCGGAGCTAGATGTTCGTCAGGCCAGGACTTTGGTGAACCAAGCCCAGGCCCAGCAGGCCTTGTACACCCGTCGAATAGCGCAGGATGTGAATGCACTGGAATTGTTGCTGGGCAGCAAGATTCCAACGGATTTGCCAAAAAACTCGCCACTGGCCATGAGCGCCCTAGGGAAGGTTCCAGCTGGGCTACCAGCTGATCTGCTGCTGAACAGACCGGACATCCGTTCTGCTGAACATCAACTTATGGCCGCGAACGCAAATATCGGCGCAGCTCGTGCGGCATTTTTTCCACGCATTAGCCTGACAGCTTCAGCGGGCTCAGCCAGCAGCGATCTTGATGGACTGTTCAACAGCGGATCTGACAGCTGGAGCTTCGCTCCACAAATCAGCGTGCCAATTTTTAACGCAGGAAAGCTGCGAGCTAATCTCGATTACGCTGAGCTTCAGAAGGATGTGGGCGTAGCGACCTACGAGAAGAGTATCCAAACCGCTTTTCGAGAGGTAGCCGATGGACTCGCTGCGAGGGGAACTTATGGCAAGCAGCTCAGTGCTCAAAGCGAGTTGGTTGATAATTATAAAGCCTATTTTAGCTTGGCTCAGCAGCGCTATGACCAGGGCGTCGATAGCTATTTGACAGTGCTGGATGCTCAACGCGAACTGTTTTCCTCACAACAGAAGCTATTGAATGATCAGCTCGATCAAATCAATAGTGAAGTCCAGCTTTACAAAGCCCTCGGGGGCGGCTGGAGCGTGAGTCGAAACTAAGATCCTGGGCAGCGGCTAGCAGTAGCGCTGCCCTAGATTTCGAATATTGAAATATTTTTCGAACTGAAGTGACTAATTATCGTCGATTTTAAATCGGGAGTATTAGCAATGGGGTTGATATCAGCAAGCGCGTTAGAGGTTCGCTTCGAAGACCGCCCTGACGATGAGGTACTTTTAGCCGTAGACGACTTGGTTAACGTGCTTCGCACTGCGCCGGGGTGTATGAGCTATACGATAATCGCGCTGAACAAGTACTTCAGCTCGATGATCATTAGCGGCTTCTGGGACAATGAGAAAGATATGATAGATCATTTTTCAAGCTCAAGTTTCGCAGCATTGACTGATTGCTTGACCTCCCATTGCCGAAGCATTTCCTTTAGAGCATTGTTCATTGACAATGAAATGTGGGGGCAACATGCAGAATCCTGAAAAAGCGCTACTGGATGCAGATTTACACAGCCTGATTACTTTCTTGGTGGTATATCAAGAAGGGGGAGTGACTCGGGCTTCTGAGCGCTTGGGTGTAAAACAGCCAGCTATCAGCAATACCATAGCTAAGCTTCGCAAACGATTTGGTGATGAGCTCTTTTTGGGTAAGCGGGCTTGGACACCGACAGAACGCGCAAACCAGCTTGCAACCGCTCTAGGACCTGCCCTCAGCACTTTGCAGGAGGCGCTTGCTAGCGTGGATAAAGAAAGCGTTCAGTGAGTCTCAAGGAAACATCTCTACCGCCTTTCCCCAGGCGATTTTACTCTCAGCCTCAACCGAAAATAAAAAAACCATGGCCTGACGGCCATGGTAAAGGGAGGTTATTATCCCATCCCAAGGAGCCAAGAAGAGATCACTGCGTGCTCATTCCATACGCAATGACTGAAGGGTGTTTGGTAAAAAAGCCGCCTGCAGGCAAGCGGCAACACCAAAGGGCAATGAAGGACACTCGGTTGGTACAAGGAGGGGTACCGCGCCTCGCTTCATTGAAAAACAAAGTAATGGAAAAACTAGCACTGGCAAAATCAAACACGCTGATAGTCACTATTAATAGACTCCTCAACCTGTACGTTCAACATTGCTCTAATCCAATCTTTCCTAGTTCTCGCCCCGCCGTTTGATCGTCATGGAAGGTGATTCTCCGAATCGCTGCTTGTAGTCAGACGAAAACCGACCAAGATGGGTAAAACCCCATTTTAGTGCGGTGGACGAGACCTGAACGTCTGGATGCTGCTGGGTTTCGAGCTCTACACGAACGCGCCGCAGGCGAATCTCCTTCAAGAACTGCATCGGCGATAGCCCACGGAATCGTTGAAAACTGAGTTGAACCGTACGAGCAGTCACGCCGGCATGCCTTGCAATTTGCGAGATCGTGAGAGGCTCCTGAGCATGCTCTTCCATGAACTCCTCAATCATCCGAACAACCGCAGGGACCACCCTTTTTTCGGCCGACTCTCGCAGCGCCTGGCTGTAATTACTTACATGAAAATCGATCAAAGAAGAGGCCAGCACCTCCCCAATTTGGCTTTGTAGATGCGATGAAACTAATGACTTGGACGATAGCTGACTGTAAGCCCACCCCATTGTCTGTAGCCAATTCAAGCCTGCTGGCGTATCCGTGGGCAGATGAGGCTGAAAGTAGATGTCTTGCTTAAGACTTCTTCCCAGCTGACGTTGAAGCATGGTTTCCAAGAGCGTTCGATCAATGCAGACGAGCAGCTTGTCAGTGCCAGGGAAATGATTGAAGAAGGAGTGTCGATGGTAGTTGAAAACCGTAGCATGTCCGGCGTTGCAGTTGAGGCGCGACTGATCACTGATCACGTGCTCATGTCCAGTAAGGACCGACTGGACCAGCACGATGTCATCCAGCTTCCCAGGGTTGATCGCTACCTCTCCCCCGAAGGACATTCTGGCAACCCCAGCCTCGCCGACCGATCGATGAAAAAATCGAGCCTTGAAATCGATTCCCTTTTTTTCAAGCCGGTTCTTGCAGAACATCCGCTCACCGCATAGCACCGCCTCCTCTAGGTCGGTCGACTCGCATACGCTGAAATCCGCGAGTACCTGATCAGAGGGTATAAATGGGGAGACGTTGGGCCAGGCCATGGAAAGCCCTCCAATACGGCGATGACTTATGCCAGCAACCTAGCAACATAAGAGAGCTGAGAACAACGTCAAGGCGACGATCTGTATCGTCGCCTTGCTTCGCCGTTATGCGTGCACGATGTGATAGTTCAAGAAGCCGCTGGCATCGGTTTGGATATCTTCAAGGGCTTGGTTGAGCTGGTCCAGTGTGTAAGGACGGGGTGCCCACTGATTGGTGTCGAGTAATCCCGCTCTGATCAACGCCATCAGCTCCTGCGCTTCTGCTGTGGTAAACCACAGTGAGCCGATGTAATGAAGCTGGGTACACATGAACGGGTGAGGATCGATCGGAATAGGTCCGCTTACGCCGCCGATCTGTACGATCTTTCCTCCCGACGTGACGGCGTTCATAGCCGAAACAGAAAGCTCTGCGGGAGCTTTCGCGCCAAGCGTATCAACTACCGCGTGGACTCCTCCCGGAGCCATGTCACGAATGCTTGCGTGCAAGTCGGTACTCGTGATCTGTAGGGAGCGAATGCGTTTTGGGGCCAATTGGCGAAGTCGTTCGAGTGCAGTCCTATCTCGCGCTGCCACGATGATATCCGTCACGCCCATCGCTAATGCTGCAAGCGTGGCTCCGATACCCAAGGTTCCTGAAGCCCCCAGTACTAGCAAGCTCTGACCGGGCGTGAGTTCAAGCTTTTTCAACGCAGAGTAAGCTGTGCCCAAGTATCCAAGGCGTGTGGCAACCTCGAATGGCAGTTCGTCAGCCAAGGTGATCAGGTTACGCGCAGGCGCTCGAAGATACTGGGCGTACCCGGCATGGCGATACTCGCGAAATACTTCACTCGAAGACGGACTGAATCCGAAATAGCCCATGAAGGTGTAGCTAGCGCACCGCGTCGGAAGGCCAGCCAGACACTGCTTACAGTTGCCGCAACTCAGTCCTGGATTGACATAGACCCGGTCACCTTCTTTGAAATCTTTCACAGAGCGGCCAACCGATACCACAGTACCTGCGGCATCCAACCCGAACACAGCAGGCAGCTCCGGCAGAGGTAGGAACGGGTACCACTCAGGAAAATTTGTGACTACGTTACGCAGATTTGGGATAACACCACAGGCGGCAGTTTTGATCAGGACGTCATGCTCGCCAACATCTGGAAGCGGAATTTCGTCCACGGTAAATTTGCCACCAACTTCGTGGAGGCGAGCAGCCAACATCGTACCTGGCATGAAGCAAACCCTCTTTTTTTCGTTGTCAGGGCTGTGAGGCTTTTGAAAGCCGTTGAGATATGACCGGCACATCGGCCACAGCTCCAATTATCCGCTCGGCTTCGAACGTGGCTATCCAGGCCGCATAGCCGCTATCCAGATAGCGAAATTAATTGATATCGCTCGATGAGGCTTGAATTGGTGTGGCCGGACTTTGAGCCAACTGACGCAGCCAGAGAATAGCTGCGTCAGCATCATCCCTCGGATGCCAAGCCATCATGAGTTGGAGAGGCTCGCTTTCAAATGGCAACTCAAACGTCTCGATGGCATCGTTATGGGACTGAGTAAGCATGCGAGGCATCGTACAGACCAAGTCCGTCGACATCAGAATCCCTGGAACCATCCCAGCGGTCGGCACGGTGAGGTAGATTTTTCGGCTCATGCCAGCGGAGCGCAAATACTCATCCATATACCCCCTAAAGCTCTCCCGCTCAGGCGACACGACAAGATGATTGAGTTCACAGTACCCATCCAGGGTAAGAGGCTCACTTCCACGAGGGTGCCCTTTGCGCTGCGCCATGACGAACTCATCGGTCCTAAGTGCCGTGCATCTCATCCCCAGAGGAACGCCGCGGCTAGAGTCGATCAGCAGATCGAAAACGCCTTCCTCCATCTGCCTTCCTATAAGCCCAGGATCAACGGCATTGAGAGACACCTGAATTTGGGTACCAGCGTGCTTGGCGATCGATGCAATCAACGGCTCACAAATGGTGCTTAAGGCGGTATCACAGGCGGCTATCCGGAAGACTCTCTTGTCGTTCCAAGGATCGAATCCCAACTCACTCTGAATGACTGAACCGAGAGTCATCAGGGCTGCACGTAGAGGTCCCCGCAGCGCCAATGCCCGGGCGGTGGGGGTCATGCTCCGGCCTTTTTGAATCGGGACCAACAGCGGATCGCCCATCAGCTCGCGCAAGCGCGAAAGCTGTGCAGACATCGCGGGCTGGCTGATGTGAAGGCGTGAAGCTGCCTTGGTCACATTCAACTCAGCCAGTAGTGTGTCCAGCGAAACCAAAAGGTTGAGATCAATACGCGACAGGTCCATAACCAATCCATCCCGATGATAGGTCGCATAACAATAAACAATTTCATGGATAGCTTCTTAAGATTTTAATGTTCTGGAAGACCTACGCTAATGGAGATCGACCATGACTAAACAGAAAGTACTGATAACGGCGGGGGCATCCGGAATCGGGTATGCGATAGCCCTGGCCTTCAGCAGCCGCGGCGCTGACGTCACGGTAGTGGACATAGACACTGAAGGCTTAAACCGCCTCCATACAGAGCATACGAGTATTCGCACCGCGGTATGCGATGTATCTGATCGCCGCAGCCTTGAACTCTGTATTCCAAGCCTTATCGAAGCCATGGGTGGTTTAGATGTGCTCATCAACAACGCCGGGGTATCGGGCCCCACCGCTCCCGTTGAGCAACTTGACCCCGATGAGTGGGACAAGGTCATGCAGATAAATTTGAATGGGACCTTCAACGTTACGCGCCTGGCCGTTCCTGCGCTCAAGCGTTCATCTCACCCCTCCATCATTAACATGTCTTCTGTCGCTGGACGACTTGGCTACCCAGATCGCTCCCCCTACTCGACCAGCAAATGGGGATTGATTGGTTTCACCAAGAGTCTTTCACGTGAACTCGGCGGGTACGGGATTCGTGTTAACGCCATTCTGCCCGGAGCTGTCGAAGGGGAACGCTTTGAGAACGTGCTCAAAGGCAGGGCCAATCTCAGCGGCAACTCCGTGGAGGAAGAACGTAGCAAGGCGCTTGCTGTTCAATCCCTCCAACGCCTGGTGGACCCGAAGGACATCGCAGAACTAGCAGCCTTCCTTGCATCGGACGCAGGCAAATCCATCTCTGGACAGCTGTTGCCAATCGACAACGACATGCAGCAGACGATGTGAGGTACGACCATGAGCATGCGTGAAAAACTGATTGGAACCTGGGTTCTCGAAACCTACACAGAATACCCAGTGGACGGATCTGCCCCTGTACATCCCTTCGGTGAACATCCTGAAGGATTCATAATCTACTCGGCAGATGGCTATATGTCGGCTCAGTTGAGCATGCCGAATCGGGCATCGTTTACATCAGGTGACTGGTTCGAGGGTACTGATGCGGAGTACCGCTCTCAAGGCCTGTCGTACATCTCCTACAGCGGCCCCTTTGATGTAGACGAACACTCGGGTGAGCTCACCCACACCATCGCAGTCTCGATGTTCCCGAATTGGATAGGCCAAGTACAGCCCCGAACGGCGAATTTGGTAGGTGATATCTTGGAGCTGGGCAATACCAGTCAATATCGATCAAGCGGAAGGGCAGTAAACGCGCGAATCCGCTGGCGTCGAGCAAAACCGCAAACTACCCAATGACAACTGATGGAGCAGGCTGACTTACGCCCAGCCGACAATTGCCGGCTGGGCCAACATTATCGCGTGCCTGCCGACGGGGGCTGGTCGCCGCTCAGCGCCCCTTAAGCCGGTCGATTAAATATGTTATTGAATCTTCTCAAGCCTGGCCAAGATCTGTTTGCCCGATAAATTATTAGCAACATATGCCTTAGCTAGCGATGAAGGATCTGTAAACAGAGGGCCATCAAAACTAATGCTTAGCACCGCCTGCCTGAGGTCATTCAGTAAATTGAAGATAAGATCCTGAGTCATAAGCTTCGGACCGAAACTTACATCTTCAACCCTATCGGCTTTTGCTGAATTCGTTACAAATACAGGTGTAAAGCCTCGATCCGGGGCTTCGATATGCTCTTTACACCATTCAAGACTTAGAACTAACTGCGCCGCCTCGACCTTGAAAAGGTCAGCATGTTTTTCCGTCTTCGCCTCTATGCAAAGTGCAACATCGTCAAATAGCCACAAATTATCTGGCCCTCTGCCGGTTTCTTTTTCCGGGCGACTTGATGAAGCACCCAAGACAATACCTAACTCCATAATACCTTGCTCAACAACTTCGGCTGGCATAGCAAAACTGAGTTTGGCAGCTATCTCGTCGAGCCTTGCAATCGCAGCATTAACTTGTGCGAACTGCCCCAGATAGTCCCGTGCAGCGATGCTCTGGTCTGTCATCCTGGCAAACTTCTTGTCAGCTACTTTATTTGGCCTCGGGAAGTTAGAGTTAGCTTCAAAAGCTGCTCGATATACCTCTGCAGCCGTAGCTGGATCGAAATGATGAAGGTACGCGCCCATTTTATAAAGTAGCTCAGCTTGCTGTATCGGGTGAAGACCTTGGGTATTACGCGCTTCGCGAAGATTTGTAACGGCGCCTTGATAATTGTTCCCTTTGGCAAACTTCCAGCTTGTTCGCGTCGTGAAAGCAATGGTCTCGTGAAGAGTTAACTGATTTTGCTGCCGTACGGACCTTTCAGGATGTTTTACTCTTGCACGATGTGCATCCTTCCATTGATCGTTACGAGAAAGTACTGCATTAACCATCCCTTGAATCGCGGTAACCAAAGTGGCTCCGCCGCCAAGCTTCACCAAGTCCTTCCCTAGATCGACCTGAGCCAGCGTACGAGGTTCAAGCAGATCCCTTACGCTTCGTTTACCAATGAAAGTGGCAATATCCGTCCCGACTAACAGAATTGCCGCGTAGTCGGCACTGGACCGAACGGCTCGACCGAGTGCTTGCTCAAATCTGTTTACTGTTCGAACCTCGAATGCAGGTGAATCTTTCTGTCTCTGCGCATCTACTTTATCACTGAGACGGTCGCCGGACGGCACTCCGTCAATTACGAGCACTCGGCACGCATCGTCGGGAAGATCTACCCCATCAAACCTTTGCGTAAATACAATGAAGTTGCGACTGCTAGATTTTAATTTATCAATTGCGGGTTCAAAATCCTTTCCTTGCGAAAGCTGTGCGCCAGCCTCCACCCAAACTTTGGCTTGGGCCTCAGAGCTAGTGAGGACAACCACGTTGGTCTGCTTCGCTAAATTAGAGCAAACCGCGGCGATATCCTTCTTAGAAGCATCAGGCGAAATCAATGATGTTGCCAACATCATCCTTTCTCCAGCACCTTCATCTTCAAGAGGCTCAATGACTCGCTTAAATGCATCAGGATCACAGTCGAGATCCCCTATAAAAGATGAGCCATCCTTGATGCTTGCTGACATAAAAAGACGGTGCTTAGCACTAGCATAAACAGCACGTTCTTCCACCGGCGGCACGGAAAGCGAGATCTCTGCAGAGGAACCTGAGATACAGACTCTAGCTTGGTCAAAATAGCGTGCTACGTTACCCCATTGGAAACGTAAATCATCTGTATCCTTATGTTCTTCTAGAAGCGCGACCACTTCAGCATGGATATTACTCCACACCCAGTAAGGCACTTCATATCGAGAATCGAATGCGGACGCCTTGATCCCTCTCCATGTAGCCGGATCAGATGCCTCGCAAAGCGGAAGAATCATAGCCTTAAACTTTTCAAAACAGGCGTCGGGAACCTTAACCGTATAACAAGCTTTAACTCGCTCCACCCCTGCGTGAACGTCATCAAGGACTAACGCTGCCGGACGTACTCCATTTGACTCAAGCTTACTGATAGCGTTGAAAATACGATCATATGAGCAAACCAGGATGGAATCACCAGCTAGTGCATCGTACGGTAAACCCGACGATGGGAATGTACTAGCGGGAACCCCAATTGCCTGGGCGGACTGTAAGACCTGCTCAACCAATTGGTTTGTAGGACAGACATATATGATTGGATCGCCTTTGTAACGGCAGCGCATCATCTCTGCATAAACCAACCCAACTACAGTTTTTCCTGAACCAGTACTTAGTTTTAGGACTATATCTCTTTCTGCTGCTTGCTCGTCCAACTTTCTCAATGCTGCTGCCTGCGCAGGCCGTAAGCTGATATGAGTTGCTTTCCTATCGAGTTGACCGAACAGATCTAATAGAGTCGGTGGGCATTCCGATTTAGTTTTTAAGGTAAGACTGGTGAAGTCGAACATTTGATCCCTCGCCTGTGTTTTGTCCAAGGTGGGATCTTTATTGATGGCCTTCTGCCAGTCAAGGTGGATGAGCAAACAGCATTGCCAGCCAGCAAGCTTGCGCTCAGTGGATTTCAATGCCACATGAGCGCGAACCGAACACGCTGTTCCTGAGTTCACTGCCTCACTGCATGAGGACCTGCGAGCACGGAATCCATAAAAATTGCTGTCAAACGTACAGTTGTACAGTCAGGATGCTGCCTAATCAAAGGGTTTGGCGGTTTCCTCTCGGTGCTCACCGGTGTTCACATGACGACTACGATCAGGGGTTGTCGGTGACCACCGAAGCCAACAGCTTCCCACCTTCGATGGCTGATTTCGTACACAAACCAGCAGACATCCATGAGCAGCGGCGGCTGCCAGAGGTAAAAACGTCCAAAAACCGCGCAAATTGCGTGCATTTGCTTGGGTTATTTCATTGCCTTGATCGGCATCCTGATAATCTCGGCCTCGCTCATGGATATTGGCGGAGGACTATCGGCAGATGCAGATGACACGGACTGGTTACAGATGGCTAAAAACCTCCAAAGCATGGACTTCACGACTACCACCTCCGGGAAAAAAACCTACATTTCAATGGACATGGTAGCCTTCAAGATATTCCTTGAAAATCAATAAGTTATCACTATGTCCATGGCTGACAATTAGTCGGTGCTGCCACAACGTATAACGGCAGTAAATCCGCGGCGCCCCGTTCGCGGGTAGACCCGCTCCCACAGGTACTGCGCCGCTCTTCAGGCTGGCGCTAACCTGTAGGAGCGGGTCTACCCGCGAACGGGGCGCCGCCGTTTCAGGCCAGTGAAAAGCCCCGGACTTGGGAAGACCAAGAAACTCCAACAGAATCGGATCACGCACAAAATCACGCGGACTCTGGCACCCCGTATGCACATTGGTCACAGCTTCCTACCTCACAGCCGCGCGATCTTGACTCGCCAACAGACGCTCGTAAAACAGCGTACCGATTTGCCGATTCAGCGCACGGCTGCTCCAATTCTGGAGGGCAGCTTCATTCATGTACCACTGCCGAGCGATGTCGCTGTCGACCTTGAGAAGCGATTGAGGAGGCCTCTGCGCGGCCAGTCGCTAAGAGACCTGAGGGTAAACGGTCAGTGCCAAGTAATATCTCCAGCCTCCCGAGTCAGCACCAATTCGGTCAACGCCCGCCCCATCTGCACGTTGTGCACGGAATTGACCAGCATGCCGATACCCGCCTCGCCGACATTGCCGCAGATGTATTCGTCGAGGGTGTCTTCAATACCGCGCAGTAACTGAATGACATAGAGCAATGCCTCGGCTGAGGGCATGTCGTTGTTGATGGTGTAGAACGAGCGGGAGCTGGGTTTTGCGGTGGGCGGATCAGGTACAAGCTTTTTCATGATGCTTCTCCGAGTTCAGTACACGAAGCCCCCACTCAACGTCCTCTCACAGAAGCAGGGTGGCAGCCGAACGCGGGGTGAGAGACCGGCGAACATCGGAATTCCGGCCAGGCAAACGCCTGCCCACGAACGGCTGCCATAACACTGGCACGATGTATCACCGGGCTCTCACACCCGATCGTCAAACCATGACGACCTGGGGAAATTAGCCCTGATACTCATCATCGACAACAGAGAAACGGCAGCTGCGCGCGTAGGATAATTCCCAAGCTAACTTGAACTGAAGTATTTGGTTTCAGGTTAGGAAAGATCCTACGCCTGAAGGCTTGCTCGGCAGTAGTGCCCAAAAAAACGAATGATGGTAAAAAACCCCGGCCAACGTTGACAGTAGTGGGTTGCTGTAGCCCGCGCAGGACAATTACCAAGCTATCGTGAATTGAAGCATCTGGTTTCAAGTGAGTACCTGGCTCACGCCTCGGGGCTGGCGCACTGCCGCCTGTTTGCGCCAGCCCACCACAAGCACTTCATGCGTCCTCCGCCCAGGAGCCCCACCATGCATGAAACACCTCCCCGCCCCGGCTTCGACTGGCAACGCTGGCTCCCCGGGCTGGCCACCCTGGTGCACTACCAGCTCGCCTGGCTGCCCAAGGACATCGCTGCCGGGCTGGTACTGACCACCATGCTGGTGCCCGTGGGCATCGCCTACGCCGAAGCCTCCGGTGTACCCGGCATCTACGGCTTGTACGCGACCATCGTGCCGTTGCTGGCCTACGCGTTGTTCGGCCCCAGCCGAATCCTGGTGCTCGGCCCTGATTCGGCGCTGGCCGCGCCGATCCTGGCGGTGGTGGTGCAGTACGCCGCCAGCGACCCCCAGCGCGCCATCGCCATCGCCAGCCTGATGGCCCTGGTGGCCGGCGCCTTCTGCATGATCGCCGGGTTGCTGCGCCTGGGCTTCATCACCGAGTTGCTGTCCAAGCCTATCCGCTATGGCTACATGAACGGTATCGCGCTGACCGTGCTGATCAGCCAGTTGCCCAAGCTGTTCGGCCTCTCGATCGACAGCCAGGGGCCCCTGCGCGATCTGTGGCGGCTGGCACAGGCCCTGATCGCCGGCCAGGGGCACTGGCCCAGCTTTGCCATCGGTGCCGGCAGCCTGGCGCTGATTCTGCTGCTCAAGCCCTACGAGCGCTTACCGGGCATCCTGATCGCCGTGGTGCTCGCCACCCTGGCGGTAAGCCTGTTCGACCTCGACCAGATGGGCGTCAAAGTACTGGGTGAGCTTCCCCAGGGCTTGCCCAGCTTCGCCTTCCCCTGGGTAACCGACATCGACCTGATCGAGGTGCTGCTGGGCGGCATCGCCGTGGCGTTGGTGTCGTTCGCCGATACCAGTGTGCTGTCACGTACCTACGCGGCGCGCCTGAAAACGACGGTCAACCCGAACCAGGAAATGTTTGGCCTGGGGGTAGCCAACCTGGCATCCGGGCTGTTCCAAGGCATCCCGATCAGCAGCAGTTCGTCGCGTACGCCGGTGGCTGAGGCGGCCGGCTCGAAAACCCAGCTTACCGGCATCATCGGCGCGGTGGCGGTGACCATCCTGCTGTTGGTCGCCCCCAACCTCATGCAGCACCTGCCCACCAGTGCGTTGGCCGCAGTGGTGATCGCGGCGGCATTGGGGCTTTTCGAGTTCGCCGACCTCAAGCGCATCTTTCGCATGCAGCAATGGGAGTTCTGGCTGTCGTTCACCTGCTTCGTGGGGGTTGCGGTGTTCGGCGCCATCCCCGGTATCTGCATCGCCGTGGCGATTTCGGTGATCGAGTTTCTGTGGGATGGCTGGCGGCCGCACCATGCGGTGCTCGGCCGCGTCGACGGCACCCGTGGCTACCATGACGTGCAGCGTTATCCACAGGCTCGCCGGGTACCGGGGCTGGTGCTGCTGCGCTGGGATGCGCCGCTGTTTTTCGCCAATGCCGAGCAGTTTCAGGCCAAGGTGCTGGCAGCTGTGGATGAGTCGCCTACCCCGGTGCAGCGCCTGGTGATTGCGGCGGAGCCGGTGACCAGTATCGATATCACGTCCGCCGACATGCTGGCCGAGCTCGACCGGGCCCTGGAGGCCCGGGGGGTCGAGCTGCAGTTCGCCGAGATGAAGGACCCGGTGAAAGACAAGATGAAACGGTTCGAATTGTTCCAGCACATGGGCGAGACGGCGTTTCACCCCACTGTCGGCGCGGCGGTGGATGCCTATCTGCAAGACACCGGGGTGGACTGGAAGCCATGAGCCGCTAAACGGCCTTGAGCCGACGCCGGTCGAGCCCTATCAGCAGGGCACTCGCATACAGCGACACGGCCAGAAACAACGCCATGCGGACCGCAAACGCCCGATAGACGTCCTGGCCAGCGGCACTGTCCTGCACTGACTGCCCCAGCAGGATGAGCAGGGTGGTCAGGCAGCTTACCCAGTACGCAGGGCTATGCCGCGTGCTCGCCACGCGATAGAGCCTGCGCCCCAGCCAGCACCGGCGAGCCGATGAGTTCGCGGCTGGCATGCCGGGCCCGGGTTTCGCCAGCCTGCTGCCCAAGGCTCATCGCCTTCATGACAAGCGGCATGAACGCAACAGCACAACGAACACCGGCGCGAATATGGGCACCGGCAAGCCAAGGCCGAAACTCGCCACCAGGCAGAGCGCCACGCCTAGCGCCAGGCGCAGCGCGCGCAGGCGGCGCAGCTCAATAGGCATAGGACCACCGTGGCCTGCAGTAGGCTGCCGTCATGTGGCATAGGTTCGTACCCTTGCGACCCTGCGCAGTGAGGGAATCAGAAACGCTCTTGGACCACTTTGAAGGGATAGGCTATGGCTTTGTACTTACCGATCTTGCCGCGTTTGGGCAGCTTCACCACCTTGTCGCCGGTGACGTCCTTGTAGGGAATGCGCGAGAGCATATGGCTGATGATGTTCAGGCGAGCACGGCGTTTGTCGTCGGAGTGGGCCAGAAACCACGGCGCCCACGATGAGTCGGAGGCAGCGAACATCTCATCGCGGGCGTGGGTGTATTCGTCCCAGCGGGAGTAGGACTTAAGGTCCATGGGCGAGAGCTTCCATACTTTGCGACCGTCATTGATGCGATCTTGCAGGCGGCGGGTCTGCTCCTGGGCGCTGACTTCGAGCCAATACTTGATGAGGATGATCCCCGACTCGACCATCAGCTTCTCCAGCAAGGGGACCACCGACAGGAACTTGCTGGCCTGCTCCTCGGTGCAGAAGCCCATTACCCGTTCAACACCGGCGCGGTTGTACCAGCTGCGATCGAAAATCACCACCTCCCCCGCTGCGGGCAGGTGGTTAAGATAACGCTGGGCATACATCTGGGACTTTTCCCGTTCGGTCGGCGCCGGTAGTGCCACCACGCGGAACACACGCGGGCTTACCCGCTCGGTGATGGCCTTGATGGTACCGCCCTTGCCGGCACCATCCCGGCCCTCGAACAAGATGCACACCTTCAGGCCCTTGGCCACGACCCATTCCTGCAGTTTCACCAATTCCACATGCAGGGTTTTGAGCTGTTTGTCATAGGCCTTGCCGCTCAGCTTCTCAGCGGGCGCCTGCAAGTCTTTCTTCCTGGACGGCTTGGCCATGACACGCTCCTTTGGGGCGAATGAAAGTCAGTATGGTCGATCCCCGGGGTTTTACTTGGCCAACTTGCTGTAGCTGGTCATCAGGTTGCGGTAGTCGGGAATGTGGTTGGAGAACAACGTGCCCAGCCCTTCGACATCATTGCGCCAGTCGCGATGCAGCTCGCAGGCCACCCCGAACCAGGTCATCAGTTGCGCCCCGGCTGCCTCCATCCGCCGCCAGGCCGAATCGCGGGTCAGCTCATTGAAGGTGCCGGAGGCATCGGTAACCACGAACACCTCGAAACCCTCCTCCAGCGCCGACAACGCCGGGAAGGCCACACAGACTTCGGTGACCACGCCGGCGATAAGCAGCTGCTTCTTGCCCGTGGCCTTCACCGCTTTGACGAAATCTTCGTTGTCCCAGGCATTGATGTTGCCCGGCCGGGCGATGTAAGGCGCGTCGGGGAACTGCTCCTTGAGTTCTGGCACCAGCGGCCCGTTGGGACCGGTTTCGAAACTGGTGGTGAGGATGGTGGGCAGCTTGAAATACTCGGCCAGGTCGGCCAGTGCCAACACGTTGTTCTTGAAACGGTCGGGGTCGATATCGCGGACCAGCGACAGCAAGCCGGTCTGGTGATCGACCAGCAGCACTGCGGCGTTGTTCTTGTCCAGACGCTTGTATTGGAAGGCCATGACAGATCTCCTTGCGAACGCAGGTTGGGAGTTTCAGCGTAGGCAAGGATTGAGGTTGGGATACGCCGTCAGTCGGCGAAGGCCTGGATGATCACGTCCACAGCATGTCAGTTACGCACTCGTCGGTACTGCTGGGTCGGACTGCGAGGTGAATCTGGCTCTGTCATTTCGATCAGCCCTGCAGCCAAAGCAGGTTTCAGATAGCTTTTGCTGAACGTGGGGCGGTGAGAAAGTCCTAGACGCTGCATCAGCTCGTTGCTTTTCAACGCGGAACCGGGCGGAAGAATACTCAAAAGGCTGGCTACTTGATCGGTTACTTGATCGGTTACTTGATCGGTAGCCCTGGCTTCAACAAGTGCCTGCAGCAGAGCACTCAGCATGAACTCAGCAAACGGTGTTGCCTCAGCTGCCTGGCCTGAAGCTGCAAGCGCTGCGTAATAGGCTTCCTGTTGCTCACGGATAACAGTTTCCACCGGCATGAATGCCATAACAGGACGCCAGCGACTTAGCAGGAGTGTCTGCCATAACCTCCCCATCCGCCCGTTACCGTCAGCGAACGGATGGATGAATTCAAATTCGTAATGAAACACGCAGCTTACAATCAGAGGATGCCACTCACTGCGGGCCAGCCAATGCAGAAGATCCTGTACCAGCGTTGCAACCCGGCTGGCGGGTGGCGCCATGTGCAGCAGCTTTGCCTCACGGTAGATACCCACGCCACTCTCGCGGAAGTGACCTGCATCATCAATCAGACCCTGCATCAGTAAACCGTGCGCAGTCAGCAAATCGGATTGACGATCCGGCTGCCAGGCCGGCATCGCATCGTAAGCAGAGAAGGCGTTGCGGACTTCCTGGATCTCGCGTGGCAAACCCATTACTCGCTTGCCATCCAATAGCGCGGTCACCTGCTCGACGGTAAGGGTATTGTTTTCAATGGCAAGCGAGGCCTGGATGGTCCGTATACGGTTACCTCGGCGCAGTTGGGGTGTGAAGGTATCCTCCCGATGAGCCGTCAGTTGCCCCACGCACTCACTGATCTCGGCGACCAGTGCCAATATTCGCGGCGTTACTGTCAGCGGCGGCTGATAATTGCTCATCGCCTGTATTTCCTTTGAATTCAAAAGACCTGAAGAGGGGCTGCATTGCCACCCATAGGCCACACGCAATTGCCTTCACCTTATCCACTGCTATGGCATGGATAAAGCAAGCGGGGCTGTTGGTTCACGAATTTCTAAACTAATTATTTCCCCCCAGCGATTTTTCCCCCCGCCCCTCCCCACCAGAATCGCTTCACCACAATCACAAAAACCGTGAGGCCACTCCCGTGGACCAGACACTCCAGGTACGGCAGGCCGCCGCCGACCTCGTCGCCGCCTTCGCCAGCAACGACACCGCCCGCTACTTCGCCTGCTTCAGCGAAGATGCCACCTTCCTTTTCCACACCTTGGCGCAACCGCTGCTGTCGCGCGGTGCCTACGAGGGCCTCTGGGCCCAATGGCAGGCCGATGGCTTTGCCGTGCTTAGCTGCGTTTCGCGCAATGCCCAGGTAAGCCTGCAGGGTGATGTGGCGGTTTTCATGCACGATGTTGCCACGCACATCCGCATCGCTGGCGAACAGCAGCAACTGGCCGAGCGCGAAACCATTGTGTTCCGCCGCCACGGCGAACGCTGGCTGGCCTGCCATGAGCACCTGTCGGTCGTCACCGCAGCCTGATTCACCTTTACGCGGCCCTGCCGCCCTGCCATCGCACCCACAAAAGGGCCGCGCCCCGCGCCGGCCTACAACAACGCGCTGGAGCATCACCATGAGCCACTCGACCGGTATCGAGACCAATGGCGTCGAACAGATCCCTGACGATCAACGCGACGCCTCCCCGCTGGACCTGTTCCGCCTGATCTTCGGCGGTGCCAACACCTTTGCCACTGCCGTGCTGGGCAGCTTCCCGGTGCTGTTCGGGCTGTCGTTCCAGGCCGGGGTCTGGGCGATCCTGCTCGGCGTCGGCGTGGGTGCGCTGATCCTTGCACCCATGGGCTTGTTCGGTGCGCTCAACGGCACCAACAACGCGGTGTCATCGGGCGCACACTTCGGCGTGCACGGGCGCATCGTCGGCTCGTTCCTGTCGCTGCTCACCGCCGTGGCGTTCTTCTCGCTGTCGGTATGGAGTTCCGGCGATGCCCTGGTCGGCGGCGCCAAGCGCCTGGCAGGGCTGCCGGAAACCGACCTGACCCTGGGCCTGGCCTACGGCCTGTTCGCCACACTGGTGCTGGTGGTGTGCATCTTCGGCTTCCGCTTCATGCTGTGGGTCAACAAGATTGCCGTGTGGGCCTCGAGCCTGCTGTTCCTGCTGGGCATCTTCGCCTTCGCCGGCCCATTCGATGCGGGCTACGCCGGGAGCGTCAGCCTTGGCCAGGGCGGGTTCTGGGCAGCCTTCGTCGGCGCGGCGATCCTGGCCATGAGCAACCCGGTCTCGTTCGGCGCCTTCCTGGGCGACTGGTCGCGCTATATCCCGCGGCAAACGCCCAAGGCGCGCATCATGCTGGCGGTGATCGCCGCCCAGGCTGCCACGCTGATCCCGTTCCTTTTCGGCCTGTGCACCGCGACCCTGGTGGCCACCCAGGCCGCGGACTATATCGCCGCCAACAACTATGTGGGTGGCCTGCTGGCGATTTCGCCTAGCTGGTTCTTCCTGCCGGTGTGCCTGATCGCGGTGATCGGTGGCATGTCTACCGGCACGACTGCCCTTTACGGCACCGGGCTGGACATGTCGAGCGTGTTCCCCCGCCTGCTCAGCCGCGCGGGCGCCACCGTGCTGATCGGGGTAATGGCCATTGCCTTTATCTTCATCGGCCGCTTCACCTTCAACCTGGTACAGAGCGTTTCGACCTTCGCCGTGCTGATCATTACCTGCACCAGCCCGTGGATGGTGATCATGATTCTCGGCTTGATCACCCGCCGCGGCTTCTATCACGCCGACGACCTGCAGGTGTTCACCCGCGGCCAACGCGGCGGCCACTACTGGTTCCTGCATGGCTGGAACTGGCGCGGCATGGGGGCGTGGATCCCCAGCGCGGTGGTCGGCCTGTGCTTCGTCAACCTGCCTGGGCAGTTCGTCGGCCCGCTGGGCGACCTGGCTGGCGGCATCGACGTGAGCCTGCCGGTCACCCTGAGCATGGCCGGTGTGCTTTACCTGCTGCTGCTCAACCTCTTCCCTGAACCTGCCGGCGTGTATGGCCCCAACGGCCCACGCTGGGTGCGCTGCAAAAGCACCTCACACACGCCGGTGCTGAACCCGGCCGAAATAGCCTGACTGGATAACGATCATGACCACTTCCCACTACATTGCCGGCCGCTGGGTCGAAGGCCTGGGCAGCGACTGCATCAGTGTCAATGACCCTGCACTGGGCCAACCTTTCGCCGAACTGATGGCCGCCAGCGTTGCCCAGGTCGACCAGGCCGTGGCGGCGGCGCGCGAAGCCCTGCCCACATGGAAGCAGGTAGGCGCCAGCGAGCGTGCGGCCTACCTGCGCGGTTTTGCCGAGCAGCTCGGGCAACGCCGTGAAGCATTGATCAGCCTGCAAATGCGCAACAACGGCAAGCCTCGCCACGAGGCCGAAATCGACCTGGACGATGCCATAGCCACCTTCGCGTATTACGCCGACCTGGCCGAGCAACTGCCGCAAAGGAACCGCGAAGTGGCGTTGGCCGCACCGGGCTTCACCGCCCGCACCCGGCTGGAGCCGGTGGGTGTGGTCGGTTTGATCGTGCCGTGGAACTTCCCGTTGGTGACCAGCGCGTGGAAGCTCGCACCGGCCTTGGCTGCAGGCTGCACCGTGGTGCTCAAACCCTCGGAAATCACCCCACTGATCGAGCAGGCCTACGGCCAGATCGCCGATACCCTGGGCCTGCCTGCGGGCGTGCTGAACATTGTCAACGGCAAAGCCGAGACCGGCGCCGCACTGAGCAACCACAGCGGTGTGGACAAGCTGTCGTTCACCGGCAGCAACAGCGTCGGCAGCCAGGTGATGCGCAGCGCATCGGCACAGTGCCGGCCGGTGACCCTGGAGCTGGGCGGCAAATCGGCAATCGTGGTCTTCGATGATTGCGATGTGGACCAGGCGGTAGAGTGGATTGTCGCCGGTATTACCTGGAACGCAGGGCAAATGTGCTCGGCTACCTCTCGCTTACTGGTGCACGATGGCATTGCCGATGCGCTGCTGCCACGCCTGCAACAGGCACTGGAAACGCTGCGCGTCGGTAACCCACTGACCGAAGAAGTGGACATGGGCCCGCTGACCAGCCAGGCGCAATGGCTGAAGGTTGCCAGCTACTTCGCCACAGCCCGTGAAGAGGGGCTGCAGTGCCTGGCCGGTGGCAAGGCGCTGGACCGCGACGGCTGGTTTGTCAGCCCGACGCTGTATACCGACGTACCGGCGGGGAGCCGTCTGTGGACTGAAGAGATCTTTGGGCCGGTGCTGTGCGCGCGCCGTTTCACCACCGAAGCACAGGCAATTGCCGAGGCCAACGACAGCCGTTTCGGCCTTGTCGCCACCGTTTGCTCAGCGGACCTGGAGCGCGCCGAGCGGGTGGCCGATGCGCTGGAAGTCGGGCATGTGTGGATCAACTCGGTACAAGCGGTGTTCGTCGAAACGTCCTGGGGCGGCACCAAGGGTAGCGGCATCGGGCGCGAGCTCGGGCCGTGGGGTTTGTCGGGCTACCTGTCGGTCAAGCATGTGACGCGTTGCCTGGGCTGACAGCTCCGTCATGGGGGCTGCTGCGCAGCCCATCGCCGGCAAGCCAGCCCACCCCAACCGCGCAGTTCTTCAGACCTGCGCTGTACCTGTCGCAGCAACCGTCTTGCCCAATTTCTAAAAGCCGGCGCAATCCATGTGTGCCGGGCTTGCCGGCGATCACCGGTGAAGCCGGTGCCATTCACCGCTGCGCCTGTATCGCCAGCAAGACAGTCGCTCCCACTCAGCCCTGACGCAGCACCGCCGCAGGCCGGCTTGCGCGCAAAGCCTTCACGCCGGCTCGTCGCCCTGGCGCGCGCCCTCCTGCACCAGCACCATGCTCTGCGGTGAAGACAGGGCAATGCCCTCATCACGCAAACGCCCCAGGATGGTGAACAGCAGGTCGCTGCGCGCCCCCGACACCTGCCGCGGCCCCGCCACATAGCCACTGACACCGATCACCATACCGCTGGCCGTCAGGTCCTTGAAGCTTACCGACGCAGCCGGCGCGTCCAGGATCGCTTCATGCTCGTGAAAAGCACTCAGCAGCAGGTCGCGAACCTGGTTGGCATCGGTATCCAATGGCAAGGTCAGGGTAATGCCCACCACGCCCAAGGCATTGCCCATGGTCACGTTGCGCACGTTCTGCGAGATGAACTGCGAGTTGGGCACGATCACCGTGGAGCGGTCGGACATCTGGATCTCGGTGGCGCGCACGTTGATACGGCGAATGTCACCCTCGACGCCGGCCAGGCTCACCCAGTCGCCCACCTTGACCGGGCGTTCGGTGAGCAGGATCAGACCGGAGATGAAATTCTGCACGATCTGCTGCAAGCCGAAACCGATACCCACCGACAGCGCACTGACCACCCAGGTCAGGCTGGTGAGGTTGATGTGCAACGTCGACATCACCAGCATGGCCAGGAACAGGAAGCCCAAATAACCGACCAACGTTACCAGCGAGGCACGCATGCCGGCGTCCATGTCGGTTTCCGGCAGCAGGCGCTCGCTCAGCCAGCGCTTGAGCACACGGATACCGAGCATGCCGCCCAACAGCAACGCCACGGCCAGCAGGATGTCCTGGGGCACGATGTTCAGGTTGCCGAGCAATTTGCCACCGGTGCCGTCCCAATCGCCCAGGCTCAGCAGCAACTCGCCCGGGCTGGTGCCAGAGGGCATAAACGCCAGCATCACGGCCAGGAACAGCAGGACCGTGCGGCTGACACCGGTCAGGATGGTACTGGCCTGCGCCTGGTGACGTGGTGCCAGGCCCAGCGACGACGCCAGTGCCAGGCCTCCGGGTTGGCGCGGCGACAGCAGGATTTCGCACAGGTCAGCCAGGAAGGTGGTCAACAGGTAAGCGCAGGTGGCGACCACACTGATCCACAGCAGCTTGGCAGTGAGGAAGTAGGCCAGGGTGAGGTAACCGGCCAGCAACGTCAGCAGGATCAGCCCGACCCACACCACGATCACGAACGGGATCAGCCCTGCCAGCCCGGTCGGGCGCGCCAGCCCATGTTTGCGCAAGGTACGGCGGTAACGTACCAGCGCCGCCAAGAAGATCGCGGCCACCACCAGCGCGGTCAGGCCATTGATGGCGACAGTCAGCGCCAGGCTGGTGCCGATCACACTGTTGATGCGCTCGAAGGTCAGCATCACCATCAGTGCCAGGGCCAGCAACTTGGGGAACCAACCCAGAGCAGTGGCCACTTCGTCGGGGATCGGCGGCAGGCGCCAGGATGGCCGTTGCAGCATCAACATGGCCCGGCCAAGGCCGGTGATGAAGGCACTGAACACCACGAGCAGGAGGAAGTGGTTGGTCAGGTTGGCCATGTCCGAGCCCAACCTGGCACTACTTTCAAGGCCCCAGCGCAGCAGCGACACGGCGCCGGCGATGGTGCCCAGGGTGGCCAGGCTCACGCTCACCGCCAGTGCGCTTCGACGCAGGCGGCCTTCGGGCAGCCAGCGAACCATGGCGGCAGCGAGCACGCGTTCAAGCACCAGGCGGACCAGTGTCCAGACCAGGGTCGCAGCCACCAGGCTGGTGATGAAGAGCCCGCGGTGTTCAGCGCTGAAGGCACTGGCGACGGCATCGGCCGCCTCGCCGCGCAGGTCACGCAGGCGCATCACATCGTCCTCGGTAGGACGGATCAGCGACTGCCAAAAGGCAGGGCTCAGCGGGCTGGCCGCGCGGCTGGTAACTTGCGAGTTGAACTGGCTACGGCGCAGGTTGACGATTTGCGTGGACAGGTCGCGCGCCGACTGGGTCAGCTTGGTGGCCTGTTCCTGCTCAGCGAGCACGGACTTTTTCTGCGCCTCCAGCTCCTTGCGCTGCACGGCCAGGGTGGCGGCTTCGTCCTTCTGCACCGGGCCGAGGACCTTGAGCTTGTCGTCGAGGCTCTGTACGTCGGCAGCGCGCAAGCTACTCAGCGCATCAGCCTGGCGCTGGACCTGCACGGTAGCCATGCGCAGTTGTGAGAGCAGGTCGTCGTTGGCGTTGCTGGTCACGCCCTGACGAATCTGGTCGAGCCTGTCGCTCAACTGCTCGATGCTTGCGTTTTCATCAAGTACCGGCAGCTCGCCGGCAACCAGGTTGGCAACCGGCACGGAGGCCGACCAGGCCGGCAACGCAAGCGCCAGCATCAGGGCCATTACACCCAGGTAAAATCGGGCAAGGCAGGCACGCCTCATCGAACGTTCCTCATCACAAGGCTATTTGGCGGTGGATTCTACGCGGCTTACAGCGTTCAGGAGAGTGCCGTTTCTCGCTCCAACAGTTGCCGCTTGCGCTCCACCCCCCAGCGGTAGCCGCTGATGTCGCCGTCCCGGCGCACCACCCGGTGACAAGGAATCGCCACGGCGATACGGTTGGCCGCGCACGCCATGGCCACTGCGCGCACGGCCTTGGGCGCGCCAATACGCTCGGCGATCTCGGTGTAGCTTACCCGGCCGCCCACTGGCACTTCACACAGAGCCTGCCAGACCCGCTCCTGAAACGCGGTGCCCTGCACATCCAGAGGCAAGTCCAGACCCAGGGCTGGCGCCTCGACGAAGCCCACCACCTGCGCCACCAGGCGTTCGTACTCGGCATCGCCGCCGATCAGGCGCGCATTGGGGAATTGGTCCTGCAATTGCTCCAGTAGCGTCTCAGGCGCATCCCCCAACAGGATCGCGCAAATGCCTTTTTCACTCTGCGCCACAAGGATCGCCCCCAGTGAACACTGCCCCACGGCAAAATGAATGGCCGTGCCCGCACCACCGGCAAGGTACTGGCGCGGGCGCATGCCCAAGCGCTGACCGGCGCTTTCGTAGAAACGGCTGTTGGAGTTGTACCCTGCAGCAAAGATGGCATCGGTCACCGATGTTTTCCCCTCGCCCAGCCCCTCGCGCAGGCGCCGGGCGCGGAAGGCTGTGGCATAGGCCTTCGGCGTGAGGCCGGTTTCGGCCTTGAACAGGCGGTGCAGGTGGTACGGGCTGACACCCAGTTGGGTACCGAGCTGGGCCAGGCCGGGTGGGTTGTCCGGGGTTTCGAGCAGGCGGCAGGCGCGTGCTACCAGTTCGCCGTGGCGAACGCTCGATGGCTTGCCCTGGCAACGCCGGCAGGGCCGATAGCCTGCGGCCTGCGCGGTGGCGGCATCGGTGAAGAATTCAACGTTCTCGCGCTTGGCCATGCGCGCCTTGCAGCCAGGTTGGCAGTAAATGCCGGTGGTGCGCACGGCGTAGACGAAATGGCCTGCCGCCGCCGGATCGCGGGTGTATACGGCTTGCCAGCGTTGTTCGTCAGTGGTGTAGGGCGTCATTGGGGTATGCCTCAACTAAGCTGATCGTCTCAGGCCCGCCACAGATACCAGGCTGCCACAGTCCGGTAGGGGCGCCACCCGGCGCCCAGCGAACGCATCTGCGCCGGTGTCGGCGCCTTGCCCAGCCCCTTGAGGCGACGATACCCCTCGCGCACGGCGAAATCGTCCACCGGTAATACATCCGAACGCTCCAGGCTGTAGATCAGCAGCATCTCGACGGTCCAGCGGCCCACGCCCCTCAACGCAACCAGGCGCTCGATCAACGCCTCGTCGCTCATGCCCAATGCCTCTTCCCGGCACGGCACCGCGCCATCCCGCGCGGCCAGGGCAATCCCCTGAATCGTCGCCAGCTTGCTGGCGGAAAACCCACAGGCACGCAGCGTTTGCGGCGCCACCTCAAGCAGCTGCCTAGGCCCGGGGAACCCATCGCCAGGAAACAACGCCAGCAATCGTCCGAGTATCGCCTCGGCCGCTCGTGCATGCAGTTGCTGGTACGCAATCGCCCGGACCAACGCCTCATAAGGCTCGCGCCCCGGCGTCGCCCGGTGCAGGCACGGCCCGGTCGCAGCAATGTGCCGCGCCCAGTCAGGGTCCAGCGCGGCCAGGTACTCGGTGGCTTCGCGGTAGGCTTCAGGCGAGAGGTCGGCCAGGATCATCCGTAGCTCCAGTGGGTTCAAGGCAGGACCAGCTTAGCCCAGCCACGCATCGTGGAAACGCCGAATCTTGCGCAGCTAATTCCTGGCAACCATTGCCCCGTGCCATCATCCATGCATAGAATTGAGAACTATTCACAGTCACGTGCGCTTCATGGGGTCAGCCGCTACGATGCAGCTCAACGACACGCTCAAACCCGCCGAAGTCGCCCTGCTCTACCAGTCCCATCACGCTTGGCTACGTGGCTGGCTGCGCAGCCGGGTCGGCTGCCAGGAACACGCCGCGGACCTTGCACAGGACACCTTCGTGCGCCTGCTGCGCGCGCGCCAGGTTTCGCCGATCAAAGAGCCGCGGGCATACCTGAGCAGCATCGCTCGCGGCCTGATGATCGACCAGTTCCGCCGTCGCGCCCTGGAGCGCGCCTACCAGGAAAGCCTGGCCCAGGTACCTGAAGGCGAAGTACCCAGTGAAGAGCATCGCCTGGTGATTCTGGATGCCCTCGAGCGCCTTGACCGCGCCCTGCACCAGCTCAGGCCACGCGCCCGTCAGGCCTTTCTGCTGGCCCAGCTCGATGGCTTGAGTATCGCGCAGATAGCCCTGCGCCTGGGCATTTCGCGCGCCACCGTCGAACGCGACCTGGCCAAGGCCCTGGGCGTCTGCTACCGGTTGCGCTATGCCGAACTGTGATCATGCACCCGCCCAGGCTCAGGTCGACCAGGCCATCGAGTGGCTGGTGAAGCTGCGCTTCGACACCCCCAGCCCGGCTACCGAACGGCAGTTCCAGCAATGGTTGGCCCACCACCCCCACAATGCCAAGGCCTGGCAGCGGGTGAGCTCCCTTAGCGACGAGCTGGCGGGGCTGCCCAGCGACCTTAGCCGACGCACCCTGGATGGCCGCCAACGTCAGCGCATCAATCGCCGTGACCACCTCAAGTTGCTGGCGGTGATAGCGATCGGCGGCAGTGTCGGCTGGGCCGCGCGTGAGCCGCTAGGCCTGCCCGCCCTGGTGGCCGACAGCCGCACCGGCACTGGCGAACGTCGCCGCTTGCAGGGCAGCGATGGCAGCCAGATCCAGCTCAACACAGCCAGCGCTATCGACCTGCGATACAACGCCGAGCTGCGCGAACTGGCGCTGCTACGCGGTGAAGTCAGCCTGGCCTGCAACCCTGGCGACAACCGCCCGTTCCACATCACTACCCGGGTTGGCGCCATGGCCACCCGGGACGGCCAACTGCTGCTGCGCGAGAACGACCAGGGGCTGCTGCTGGCTGTGCGCCGCGGCGAAGTCACCTTGTTCCCCGCCTCCGCTACACCACGGGTGGTTCGGGCGGGCGAGGTGCTGCAGGTGTCGCCGCGCGGGGCTCACGCACTTGCCTCGTTGCATGGCGACCCGTGGGGCTGGACCGACGGTGTGCTGAGCGTGCAACAGATGCCACTGGGCGAGTTCTGCGCCGAACTGGCCCGCTATCGCCCAGGGCTGCTGCGCTGCGCTGGCGAGGTGGCGGCGCTCAAGGTATCCGGCACTTACCAACTGAACGATACAGGGCAGATTCTGCAACTGCTGACCCGCAGCCTGCCGGTACGGGTCGATTACCGCACACGCTATTGGGTCAGCGTAGGAGCCGCCTGAACTTTTTGAAAAAGAATGAGGTGGAATCTCATTCTCGTTCGGCCTGAAGGAACAAAACCCGAAAAGTGGTCTACGAAACCTTCAGGAGCGGTCCATGATCCACCCGTGTTCCCCCCGCAACGACAGGCTGCGCCATGCCGTGCGCGCCGCCGTGTTCGGCATTGGCCTGGGCAGCGCCTTGGCACTGCCTGTACAGGCCACCGCTGCACCCGCCAGCGAGCACCGGCAAATCGACTGGAGCATCCCCGCAGGCCCTCTGGCCCCGGCACTGGACCAGTTGGCGCGCCAAGGCGGCCTGAGCCTGTCGTTCGATGCGAACAGCCTGCTGGGCAAGACCACCCAGGGCGTGCAGGGCCGCCATGAGCCGGCTCAGGCATTGACCCTGGTGCTGATGGGCAGCGGTATGCAAGTGCAGCAGGAAGGCGACAACAGTTTTCTGCTGATACCGGCACTGGACGCCGGTAGCGCACTGCAACTGGGTGCGACCAGCATTTCCAGCGATCGCTTGGGCGAAACCACCGAGCACAGTGGCTCGTACACGACCGGTGCGGTCACCATCGGCAAGACTGCACAGAGCATTCGCCACACCCCGCAGTCGGTGACCGTGGTCACCCGTCAGCGCATAGACGACCAGAACATCACCAACCTGACCAACCTGCTGGAGCAGACGCCGGGTGTGGTGGTGAACCTCACCGACAGCGAACGTGTGCAGTACTACTCGCGTGGCTATGCGATCGATGCCATCCAGTACGATGGCGCCACCGTGGTGCAGGGCAGCGGCGGAGGCTCATTCATCCAGAGCGATTCGGCCATCATCGACCGCGCCGAGATCTTGCGCGGGGCCACCGGCATGATCCGCGGCGCGGGTAACCCGTCCGGCACCGTCAACCTGGTGCGCAAGCGCCCGACGCACGCATTCCAGGGCGAAGGCAGCGTCACCCTCGCTTCCTGGGATGCCCAGCGGTATGTCGCCGATCTCTCCGGCCCGCTGACAGACACCGGCAACGTGCGCGGCCGGGTGATCGCCGTGCACGATGACAAGGACCATTTCCAGGACTCGCGCCAAGAGCGCAAAGAAGTGTTCTACGGTGTGCTGGCCTTCGATCTGAATGACAGCACCACCCTGACCACAGGCCTTGAGTGGACCAAGCTCGATGCCACCGGCGCCTGGGGCAACCTGCCCGCCAACTACGATGGCTCGCCCCTGCCGCTTGGCCGCAGCACTTACCTGGGTGCCGACTGGAACCGCTGGGACCGCAGCAACCTGCAGACCTTTGCCGAGCTCGAACACCGTTTCGATAACGATTGGTCGCTCAAGCTGATGGCCCAGCGCACGCACTTCGAGCTGGATGACCACGGGTTCAAGCAGACCTACTTCACCCGGGCCAGCGGCGCGGCCAACCCAGGCAACAACCCCTATCTGATGAACTATCAGGTTACCGAGGGCGACGACGGCGAGAGCCTGCAGAACAACCTGAGCGCCACCCTCAATGGGCCGTTCGAGCTGCTCGGCCGCACCCATGACCTGATGCTGGGTGTCGAGCGCATCCGCAACGATTCCTACGCCTCGGCCACCAATTTCGTCTCTTCTGGGGTGTTCGACATCCGCGAATGGGACCCAAAGACCAGCCTGGCCGAACCGGACATCGACATCACCGCCCATCCGGTGCGCACGCGCACCACCCAGGAAGCGGCCTACGCCACCTGGCGCATTTCCCTGGCCGACCCGCTCACGGCAATCATCGGGGCGCGGGCCAACTGGTATGACTACGAGCAGGAAAACAACGTCAAGGCGAACGGCAAGTTCAGCGTCGACAACAAGATCGTGCCGTACGCAGCGCTGATCTATGACCTCAACGACAACTTCAGTACCTACGCCAGCTACACCGAAATCTTCAACCCGCAGACCGCCACCGACGTCAGCGGCTCGGTGCTGGAGCCAACCACAGGCGAAGCTTACGAGACCGGCATCAAGGGCGAGTTCTACGAAGGAAGGCTGAACACCTCGCTGGCGTTCTTCCGCATCTACCAGGTCGGCAACGCCCTGGATGACCTGAGCGGCCCCAACCCCTGCCCGCCCAACTACACCTCGGGCTATTGCAAGGTCGCTGCAGGCAAGAACCGCAGCCAAGGCTTCGAGCTGGAGATTTCCGGCGAAGTGCTGCCAGGCTGGAACGTAACCGGTGGCTACACCTACAACACCACCAAGCAACTCAAGGACACCATCAGCAACACCGGCAACGCCATCCGCACCACCGACCCCAAGCGCATGCTGCGCCTGTTCACCAGCTATCGCCTGCCGGGTGAGCTACAAGCGTGGACCGTTGGCGGCGGCGTGCAAGCGCAGAGTGACATCTACAACCGCAGCGGCAGCGCCGAAGCCTCCCAGGCGGGGTATGCGGTGTATAACGCGATGGTCAATTACCGGTTCAACGAGCATTACTCGTTGCAGCTCAATGCCAACAATATCTTCGACAAGAAGTACTACCGCCAGGTCGCGCCGACGCCGACCGGGTATTACTGGGGTGATCCGCGCAATGTCTCGGTGACCTTGCGCGGCAGCTTCTGACGCAGGCGGCCGGCTTGCCCGGCGGCCGGGCCAGCACTGGCAACGACACGCTTCAGTCCGCCACTGCCCGCAGCTTACCGGCCCGCCGGTACGACTGCCGGGCAACGCACACGAACAGCCCTGCCATGATCGCCAGCGCCATCGGCAACCCATGCGGCGCCACATCCATCGCCGCGCCGCTGACCAGCGGCCCGACCAGGCTGCCGACGCCCCACAACAAGCCGACGCTGGCATTGGCGGTGACAAGGTCCTGGCCCTTGAAACGCTGCCCGATCAGTACCAGCGCCAAGGTGTAGATACCGCCTGCCACGGCGCCAAGCACCACCAGCAGCGGCCACAGCAGCCAGGTCATCTGCAGCAGCCACGGCAAGGCGATACCGATTGCCATCGCCACCAGTCCGCACACCAGGTGCAGCCCGGTACGCTCGACCCGGTCGGCCAGCCAGCCCAGCGGCAACTGGAAAACCATGTCACCGGCGAACACCACCGTCACCATCAGCGCCGCCACCCCCACGGCAAACCCATGGCTGGTGGCGTACACCGGCAACAACGACAGCACGACCGCATCGAAGAACGAGAAGAACAGCACAGCCACGCACAACGCCGGGGCGACGCGGAAGAAGCCCGCCAGGCCGAAGCTTTTCTCACCCTCGTCACCATGCTCCACATGATCGTTCGGCACGGTCAGCACAATGCACACCAGCGCCAGGCCATAGCACAGGCTCACCACACCGGTGATCCACGGGCTGTTGGCGCCGATCACTGCGAGCATCGCCGGGCCGAGCACCTGGAAGCCGGTGAAGCTGGTGGCGTAAAGCGCCATGATCTTGCCGCGGTTGTGGTCCGGGCACAGTTCGTTGACCCACGACTCACCCAGGATGATTGCGATGCCCATCCCGATACCCAGGCCCAGGCGCAGCAGGGCCAGCATCCAGACCGAATCGAAGGCCAGCTCCAGCAAGGCGATGCTGACGGTGCACAGGCTGAAGCACAGCAGGTAGATGGTGCGCCGGGTCAGGTACCGGCAACAGGCGTCGACCATGAACGCCGACAGCATCATCCCCGCCGCGGGGATGGCCGAGATGATGCCGATCTGCAAGGTGCCGGCGCCGGCCTCATGCAGGCGCAACGACACCAGCGGCAGGCTGGCTCCCAGGCTGAAGCCAACCACAGACACGGCGAACAGAAGGCCCGCCAGCAAACGCATGTTCATGTACCACTCCAAGCAAACTGAAAAGACGCGCAGATACAGGCGCCCGGGCGCACGCCGGGAAAGCGGGTGACGCAGGGGCGCAGGTCAGTTCAGGGCGAGGTGTGGCGAGAAGGTAAAGGCAAACAGCACACTGCGGCGACGCTTGAGCACCGTATCGCTCGGCCACGCGCGACGCATGGCCTGGAGGGCAGGCTGGCGGGCGTATGGAAGGGATGGGGTACGGCGCATTGCTTTGGCTACTACGCAGGTTGGAGACAAGAGGCGGCACTCTAGGCCAAGCCAGGTTGAGCCGTCAATTGCCCGCGCCCACCGCGCGCAGCAGCACGGCCCCGACAGTGCAAGCGACGGTCTTGCCGGTGAAGGTGGCGCATGGCACCGGCTTCACCGGTGATCGCCGGCAAGCCGGCTACCACAAGATGGCCTGCCCCCAGGAAGTTGGACACCCATCCAATGTCTGGCTCAACGTCCAACAGCTGGCGCGAATCCCTCGTGGGAGCCGGCTTGCCGGCGATTGGGCTGCAAAGCAGCCCCTGCTCAGCGCTTACCCGTGTTAGGCAGAAACACCGCCAACAGGCCGAACAATGGCAGGAACGAACATACGCCATACACGTACTCGATACCGCGCAAATCCGCGACGTACCCCAGCAGCGCCGCGCCAATCCCGCCGAAGCCGAACATCAGCCCGAAGAAGACCCCGGCAATCATGCCCACACTGCCCGGCACCAGCTCCTGGGCGTACACCACGATCGCCGAGAACGCCGACGCCAGGATGAAGCCAATGACCACGCTAAGCACGGTGGTCCAGAACAGATCGGCGTACGGCAGCGCCAGGGTGAAAGGCGCCACACCGAGGATGGAGAACCAGATGACCGCCTTGCGCCCGATACGGTCACCGATGGGCCCACCAAAAAAGGTGCCGGCCGCGACCGCGCCAAGGAACAGGAACAGGTGCAACTGCGAGCTGGCCACCGACAGGTCGAACTTCTCGATCAGATAGAAGGTGAAGTAGCTGGTGAAACTGGCCATGTAGAAGTACTTGGAGAACACCAGCAGGCCCAGGACGACCAACGCCCCGATCACGCGCTTGCGCGAGATGCCATGGGTGGCCTGCACCACCTTGCGTGCCTTGGCCTGGTTGAGGTGCTCGGTGTACCAGCGGCGCAGCATCAGGGTCACGGCGAAGAACAGCAGCCCTGCCACGCCGAACCATGCCACATGGGTCTGGCCGAACGGGATGACGATGGCAGCCGCCAGCAGCGGGCCAAAGGCCGAGCCAGCGTTGCCACCCACCTGAAAGGTCGACTGCGCCAGGCCGAAACGCCCACCTGAGGCCAGCCGCGCAATCCGCGAGGTCTCCGGGTGGAAGGTCGACGAGCCGATACCCACCAGTGCAGAAGCCAGCAAGATCATCGGGAAGCTGCCGACGAAAGCCAGCATGACGATACCCACCAATGTGCACAGGGTGCCGAGCGGCAACAGGTTCGGTGTCGGCCGGCGGTCGGTGAAGAAGCCAACCCAGGGCTGCAGCAACGACGCCGTTATCTGAAAGGTCAGTGTGATCAGGCCGATCTGGGTGAAACTCAGGTCGTAATTGGCCTTGAGCATCGGGTAGATCGCCGGCAGCACCGACTGGATGAGGTCATTGATCAGGTGCGCCAGTGCACAGAAGGCGATGATGCGCATCACCAGGGGGTTGGCTTGGCTTGCCGAACCGGTGCTGGCAGTGGAGGTGCTGCTGATGGCCATGAGTTTGAGATCCGTGCGCAGGTGTGGGATCCGATTATCAGGAAACAAATGGATACATAGCTACCTTTTTATCCCGCTTAACCGCGTACTTGCAAATGGTTCTCAATATATTTAGCATCCTCACCGACTAATTTCCCGTAATCGTTGGGCGATAACGCCCTTTAGCGAGCACATTTTCAGCATGAGCCCGATGCCCGCCACGCAGATTCCGGCCGACGCGCAACAGCAAGCACTCGCGTGGTTCTCCCGCCTGCGCCAGCCTGGCTGCGATGATCGTGAACGGCAGGCTTTCGCCCGCTGGTGCCAGGCCCCGCTCAACGCCCATGCCTACGCCGAGCTCGAAGCTTGCTGGCAGCAATTGCAGGCGCCACCGGCACGGCCCCGCCCCCGCCAGCTCACCGTGCGGCGCAGCCACCTCGGCAAAGCGCTGGCATTGCTGTTCCTGCTGGCGCTGAGCGTGGCCGCGTACCTTTACTGGCCACTGATGCAGCGCCTGGGCAGCGACCTGCACACTGGCGCTGGCGAGCGGCGCAGCGTGCGCCTGGCCGATGGCTCTACCCTGCACATGGGCAGCGCGAGTGCACTGAATGTCGACCTGCGCGGGCGCACCCGCCTGTTGCAGGTTGTGCAGGGCCAGGTAGAGGTGCACGTGGCGCTCGACGGCCGCGCCCTTGAACTGCAGGTGGATGATTCGCGTATCCAGGTGTTCGGCACTCGCCTGATGGTGGCGCGTTATGCCGAGCATGACGAACTGGTGGTACTCAATGGCAAAGCCCTGATCGCCCAGGGTAGCGACCAGCGTATGGTGTCTGCGGGTGAGCGGGTGACCTTCACCGAGGCGCGGATCGGCCCGGTGCAAAAGGCCGATATCAAAAACGCGGGCGCCTGGCGCAGCGGCGGGTAAGCGGCGACTTCGACCTCGACCGCGCTGCAGAAACCCTCGACGCGCTGGTTGCCGAGCAGCATCTGCAGCTGTACAGCATTCTCGGCCAATGGCTGATCGTGCGCTGAAACCAGGCTGGGCGGCTAAGTTTTTGAAAGCGTGCAAATTTTTTTTGAAATGAGTGTTGACAGAGGGGCATCACAAGGGAATAATGCGCGCCATCGGCTACATAGCTCAGTTGGTTAGAGCATAGCATTCATAATGCTGGGGTCCGGGGTTCAAGTCCCTGTGTAGCCACCAAACTTGAAAAGGGCTTACCGCAAGGTAGGCCCTTTTCTTTTGCCCTCGAATAATTGACAGGTTGTGTGGCATCGATCGTGAGATCGCACCTGTTGCGACCTTGGTCGCCAGGCCACCGCGACTGCAGCCAAGAGCGTGATCGGCAGGTTCGTCAGCCCCTTTTCTTCCGAGCGCCAATTGAGGCGCGGTTTGCGCGCACCGCGGCTGAATCGATCATTTTGCAGACCTGTCACCGAACACCTTGCCGCTGATGGCGGGTAACTTTACAACGTCTCAGCGTAGGCGCCAATTGAGTGCCTCCGGATTTCGTACAGAACCTGAGCGAGCCCCGCTGCATTTTCAATTAGCTATCAGTCCTATGGCGAATTTCATACGCAGTGTTCGCTAAGGCCTTGCTACCATGTTCCACCAACTTTGCGACATCACTAGTTGATGGAGCGCTCACCCGCATCAAGTAACGCGCCTCCCAAGATTTATGTAATCGCCTGAGCTCTATATATTTAATTACCAGCTCCCTATTAGACTCACCGTCTCGCCCCACAAACATACTTGCCTGGCTTAATTGAACTTTTTGTATAGCACGATCTGCGATTTCTTTGGTCACCCACAGCTGAGTGCGCTTAGACTCCCGGTTTGGCGATCGTGAACTGGCCGCTACCCCCTCCCGGCTAAGCTGCGCAGGGGTCAATGGCCGATTTTGGTTTGTAGGGGAGGGCGACCTCGGTACTACGTGCACAGGGGACCTGGACCTTGACCTTGACCTTGACCTTGACCTTGGCATTGAACTTTGACTTCCCAGCGGCGATTCCCAGGGACGCACCCAATTGTAAATCTTTCCCGTTCCAGCATAGTACATGCGGCCACTAGGATCTGTCCGATTCACGGGATCTCCTGCACAATAAGCATAGGCATTCAACCCTCCCGCTTCGAATGGACTAAGTTCATCAGGCGAATTGAACCGCATGAGAATCGTATTATAAAAACGATATCCATTACCGAGAAAATAGCCCTCTGGCACCAACGACCGCATCTGGCCTACAAAACCTGTCAGCGACTCCCTGTTCGGGGCAAGACCATAAGGAGTGTAGGCTACCGATCTGCGCTCCAGCCCGGACTCGCTCACTACAGAATCCAGGTTATCCGAAACCCGCATTCGCTTTTGTATAGCATCATTGTCGGAGCGTTTCACGGTGCATATCCTATGAATGATCGAGGATCATCATTCACGATACGCCGACCTTGGGATACTGTTAAAAATGCTAGTTCTCTTAGAAGGCATTAACAATCTCCAACCGATCAGCCAAAGCATCTGACAATAAGTCAATTTCACTTGCTGCAGAACGACGAGCCAGGACTGCCATCACCGCCCCAGGTGCGATAGCCCGCGGTGTCGATATGGATGCGGCCTGTCGGGTAGCGCCCCAGCCCCATGCCCCAGGCCTGGCCATGCTGTTGCCAGAAGCGACACAACGGATTGGGGTCGGCCCAGCCCGGCAAGAGGATATCGACGGCGAAGGCACGGGTGTGGGCGCTGTTCACGGCGCCCCCTGCACACCTGTTCAAGCCAGGGTCACGGTAGGCCGAGACCACTTCGAACTGACGCAGGCTGCCTTCATCAGCCAGCGTCTTGATCAGCGCCAGCGTGGAACGCACCGCCGCCCAGTTGCCTGGCGGCGGCACGGCAAACGGTGAAGCCTTGCACAGCCGCCAGTCGGAGGCCGAGCGCAGCAGCTGATGAATCGGCACCACGCCATACAAGCGGGCATCCACCAACATCTCACGGAAGGGCCGGGTCTGATGATCCCCGGCCCACTGCGCGAACATCCACAGGTCACGTTCATCGGCCTGAGCCACGCCGCCCAGCATCAGGCTTGTGGCCATCAGCAGCCATTTCGTCCTTTTCATCCCCGCTCCCTCTGCCCCAGTATGAGCATCGCCGCCAATCGGGGCGGCCATTACAAGGAGTTAAGCATGCACAAGATTGCCTTACCCAGCCTGGCCGCCCTCGCCTTCAGCGGGCTGGCCGCAGCCGATGCTCAGATCGACCTGGGCGATGCCCAGCGTGTCACTCGCCTGTTCGCATTCCCCAACAACTGCCACGTGATCTGCTTTCGCCAATGGACGCTGGAGCAGACGGTCGAGCACTACCTGACCATGAGCGTACGCCGCGACGGCTACGCGGGCGCCCAGGTGCACGTGAGCCGCGACGCAGACCGCCTGCACGCGACCATCAGCGATGTGCCAGCCAGTTATACCGAGCCACTGCGCCAGCTGCTCGACAGCGGCGAGCTGGCCTACCAAGGCGCCACCGAGCTGAACAGGGACGGCAAATGGTCCTACGACTGGTACCTGTTCCTGCCGTTGGGCATGGCCCTGCAGAACCGCCGCAGCATCGAGCTGCTGCATTTCCCGCCGGATTATTCGCTGACCCAGGCCCAGGACTACCTGCGCTCCAACACCACGGACCGCTGGGCAGAGCTGCTGACCTTCAATGGCGTGACGGCCAGCGACACACCGGCCTACCAGACCATCATCGATATCGCCCCGATTGCAGCCCCGGCCAGTGCCGGGGAAGCGCTGAAAGACACCTACAGCTACTTCAACACTTACCAGACCCGCATGGTCAGGGAGATGACCGTGCCCCTCGATGCATCAGCCCTGCCGATGGTGGCTTTCGGCGCCCCCGTGCGCAGCTGGGTCGAGCAGCAGTATGGGCCCCGCGTCGGCGTGCTGGGCCTGGTCAGCATTAGCCCGAAAGCGGGCGCCAGCGTGCCGGTGCTGGGAGCCAACCACCCGAGCGCGATCTGGTATGCGGCAGACAAGCAAAGCCATGGTGGCAACGAGGACGAAGCTGATGCAGCAGGGCTGAAGATGATGGGCCAGGACCTGACGGCGGCGTGCTGGCAGGCCGGCATGGGGCGCAATCGGCAAGCCGATGCGAAGCTGACGCTGGAAGCGTGCTCGAACAAGTGGCAGGCCACGCAGAAGAAGCAGACCTGTGAATTGTTCTTCCGCACCGTACGCAAGTACCCACCAGAGCAGGCGGCGGCCAAGTGCAATACCGGGGTGGTTACGAGGGCCCTGAGGGATTTGCGTGCACCAATCGAGAGGCTTCAGGATCTTTGATCGATGCAGCCCGTGCTGGCCTCCGCGGGCGCGGGCTTGCCCCGCGAAGAGGCCAGCAAACGCAACGCATTGTCAGTCTTCGAGCAAGGTACACGCCATCACCAGCGCATCCTCACGCCCGCCAGCCACCGGGTAGTAATCCCGCCGCCGGCCAATCTCGTTGAAGCCGTAGCGCTCATACAGGCGATAGGCCGACTGGTTGCTGGCCCGAACCTCCAGGAAGCACTCCCGCCCATTGAGCTGATACGCGCGCGCCATCAGGTGCTCGAGCAAGCGCAGCCCCAGGCCACGCCCCTGGTTCTCTGGCTTGACGGTAATGTTCAGCAGGTGCGCTTCGTCGATGATCACGTTGATCACACCATGGCCGACCTGCTGCTGGCCATCGAACATCAACCACACTTCGTAGGACTTGAGCGCATCCTGGAAAATCCCGCGGGTCCAGGGATGGCTGAACGCGGCATATTCGATCTTAAGCACGGCATCCAGATCCGCCTCGGTCATGGGGCGGAAACTGATCGATTCACTCATTCAACGCTCTTCCAGCGCGCCATCAGCTGGCGCATCGCTTTCCAGACGTCCGCCTTGCGCTGCGGCTCGTCCATCAACAGTTCAAGGCCCGGCAAGGCCCAGGCATCGCCCAGGCCGTCGAGCTTGAGTACTTGGTAATAGGCCTGGGCGTCGGTATTGGCGGCAAAGCGCAAGGCCGGCATGCCGATCAGCCAAAGGCAGGTGCAAGGGGCTTGTTCAAGGCGCGCCTGGATGAAGCCCTGGACGAAATCACGCGCTGCCTCCGGCCCCTGGTCCATGTTGCCACGCACCAGCAGCGGCCAGCGTACCGGCTCGCCGATGATCTGCGGGGCATCTGGCAGGCCTGCGGCGCGTAGCATGTCCTTGAGCAGCAGGTAGGACGGGTCGCGGCTCTGGAACGGCTGGCCGGTGGCCAATTCCACCAGCAGCAGGCAGTTGCCGGCGCGCAGCAGTTGCAGCGAAAAACGCGGTGGCGGCACGGGGGCCGGGCGTGGTGCGGGGGCTTGCTCCTCGGCCTCGACCGGTTTGGCAGCGGGCTTGGGGGTAGTGCCCGGGCGCGGAATCTCGATTTTCGGCCGCTCCCCGGAGCGCGCCTGTGGTGCGACCGGCGCTTCGTTGGCAGAGGCTGGCGAAGGCCTGACCTCGAACGCGGCCTGCTCGACCGGAACCTGCGGCAACAGCAACTCGGGCCGCGACGGCGCAGCGAACGGCAGTTCGGCGCGCGGCAGCCAATGCACCACTTGCATGGCGGAAAGGTAGGCGCGGCGGCGGGGCTCGGTCAGCAAGGCACGGGTATCCGGGGGCTGGAACAAGCGGGCATTCTAACGCTGTTGGCTGCCGAGCGCCGCAACTGGTCGGCAGAAAATTACCGCCTGAACTGGCCAGGGGGCCAGTGAACCCCCCAGGCAATTCAGGGTTATCCCTGATTACAGACCAAGGGGTGAAATCCTCACCCCCGGATGCAGTACAATCGCCCCCTTTTTACTTGGCAACGAGTAGACGCCAATGATCGAACCCAAGCGCGTCCTGCGCGCCCTAGCCGAACACTGGGCCCTGATCGAGCCGCTGTGCGAGCGCTTCGACCAAGGCACCCTGAGCCTGGTCGAGCTGCGCCAGCAGCTGGGCCGCCAGCAAGTGGAAAGCACGCCGCAGGACATCACCCAGCTGCTCGACGTGTGGATCCGCCTGGATATCCTGGTCCCGGTGGCCAAGAGCCCGAACCGTTTCGAGCTCAACGCCCAGATCCACGACTTCCTCGCCTACCTGCGCCGTGAGCACCGTCTGGGCCTGTGCCTGGAGATCGAGGCCTACCTGCGCCACCTGGAGCGCCTTGCCGGGCATATCCAGGATGCCTTCGACAACCGCGACAGCGATGACCTGGCGCGCCAGCTGCGCCTGCTCGACATGCGCGTGCGCGACGTGCTGAAGAAGCTCGACAACGATGAACAGGCGCTGGTCGCCGTGGCCGAACGGGCCAAGACCAGCAACCGCCAGATCCCGCTGCGCCAGCGTTATGCCGAAGTACTGGCGACCTGGGACGAATACGTCGAGCCGATGATCCAGCTGGTCAACGCCGACGGCGCCTTCGAACAGGGCGTGCGCAAGGTCGAGACCGTGCTGCTGAAACTGCTCGGCGAACAGGCGCGCCTGGGCCACCTGGTCGACGACGACATGCTGCTGCGCACCCATGCGCGCATCCTCGAGATGCAGACCAGCGCCCAGTTGACCCTGCGCCACGCCCGTGAACTGCTGCTGCCGCTGCGCGAAGAAGCGCGCCGGCACAATGCCGTGACCCGCGGCGCCGCCCTGGCCCTGTCGGTCATCCGGCGCAAAGGTATCGACGCGGTGCCGCAGGCGGCCATGCCATTGTTCACCCGGCCGCAGAGCACCTTCCTGGGCAGCGCCAGCCAGGTCGAGGCGTACGTTTATGCCCTCGCCCGCTTCGAGCCGAAACCGGCCAGGTTCCCCAAGGCGCACAAGACCCAGACTGGCCCGCTGCCGCGCGCGCCACGCACGGTCAAGGAAATGCTCGAGCGCTGCGAAGATGCCCTGCCGCTGCCTGACCTGATGGTCTGGCTGCTGGACCAGGAGCCCGACGGCGCCACCGACGAACTGTTGTACTGGTTCTCGCGCCTGTCACGTGAGAAGCGCTTCAAGCGCGAACGCCTGGAACGGCGCGAGTACACCACCCATGAACACCTGGTCAGCCTGCGCTCGTACGCCCTGACATCCAGCCGCGAAGCGCAACCTGAAACCAACGCGAGCCCAGCCAATGCATCTTGATCTTTCCGAACTGTCCCAGCTCGCGCCGATCTTCCGCGAGCTGTTCAAAGGGTTCCACATCAGCCGCCGCGACCCGGAGCTGTACGCCCAGCTGTCGAACTTCCAGGACCAGTACCGCACCCTGTTCAAGGCCTTGGGCTTCGAGCTGGTGTGCGATACCCGCGGCTTCTATTACTTCGTCCCCGAGCAGGCCGCCGCGCAGGTCAACAAGACCGCCCAGCGCCTGTCGCTGTTCACCTTCATTCTGGTCGAACACCTGGCCGACCAGGGCCGCGACCCGATGGCGGTACTCGACGGCGGCAGCATCGGGCGCGATGAGCTGCCCTCGCTGCTGGACAAATACCGTGACCTGTTCCTGCAGGCTGAAGTGCAAACCGTCGACGAGCTGGAAGAAAAGATCATGCGCCGCATGACCCAGCTCGGCTTCGCCCACGAGGAAAACGGGATCTACCGCTTCCTGCCGCCGATGCACCGGTTCCTCGATGTGTGCCTGTCGGTGCAGCAGGACCGCGACCTGGCCGCCAGCCTGCACAGCGATCTGCCGCTGCCAACGCCGGTGCTGGTCGAGGAAGAAAGCCCCGAAGCGCTGGCCCACACCGACGACCCGCTCGACCTCACCCCGTTCGAGGGCGAAGAAAGCGAAGAAGAGGCCCTGGCCCGGGCCATCCGCGAAGAGCAACAGGAGATTGACGCATGAGCCAGGAACGCTACGGCATCCGCCGCTTCGCACTGCTCAACACCGCCGGCTACAGCCTGGGCCTGTTCCCGCTGGAGCACCCGCTGTCGGTCTACGGCGCCAACAACCTGGGCAAATCCGCTTCGATCAACGCCCTGCAGTTCCCGATCCTGGCGCGCATGTCCGACATGAGCTTCGGCAAGTACAGCCTGGAGCAGTCGCGCCGCTTCTACTTCGCCAGCGACACCTCGTACATTCTCTGCGAACTCAACCTGCCCCACGGGCCCCACGTGATTGGCGTGGTCGGGCGCGGGCCGGGCGGCGGTTTCGGCCACCAGTTCTTTGCCTACAAGGGTGAACTGGACCTGGACCACTACCAGAAGAACGACACCTGCCTGCGCCAGAAAGAGCTGTTCACCAACCTCGAGCGCCTGGGCCTCAAAGCCTACGAGCTCAAGCCGGACGAGCTGCGCCGGTTGCTGGTCGGCGGCCACACGTCGGTGCCGCTGGACCTGACCATGATCCCGCTGCGCTCGACCAGCGAACAGAGCCTGAAAACCTTCCGGGCACTGTTCATCAACTTGCTGCACATGCGCGAAATCACCGCCGCCAAGCTCAAACAGCTGTTCCTCGACGCGTTCGAGCATAGCCTGCGCTCGGGCAGCGTCGACTACATCGCCGCCTGTGAAGAAGCCTTCCGCGACGTACGCCGCATGGAGCAGGACTACAACGCGCTGGTTGCCGCCGGCCCGCTGGTCGAAGCCCTGGCCGGCGGCGTGGCCCAGCGCGACATCCTGCGCGGCAAGCTGCACCGCCTCTCGCCACTGCTCGACAACCTGCTGGGCACTTGGCAGGAATACGCCATGGCGCGCAAGGAAGAGCTGGTGATCCAGGCCGAGCACTACCGCGGCGAGCAGGACCGCCTGCAGAACGACCAGCGTGGCGGCACCCAGGAGCTGATGCGCCTGGAACGTGAAATCACCGGTATCCAGCGCTGGCTCGGTGAGCTGTCGGTGCTCAAGCACCGCTTTGCCCTGGTCGATGACGTCAAAGTGCTGGAGCAGCAACTGCTGGCCGCCAAGGACGCCCACGACGAACTGGCCGGCGCCTTGGCCCAGTCGCGGCAGTTCTCTGCCGAAGACCTCGACGAGCGTGTACGCGACCTGGAAAAACGCCTCAAGCAGGTCAGGCAGCAGCTCGACCACGCCGACAACAACAGCTACGCCCGCCTGCGCGAAGAGTTTTCGCAGGCAGACGTCGACCGCCTGATGCGCCTGTTCAACGGCGCACTGTTCAGCCTGCCGCTGGGCGAGCGCGGTATCGAACTGGACGACAGCGACCTGTGGGTGAAATCGCTGGAAGCGGTGCTCGATGGCTTCAAGGGCGAGCGCTTCGAGGCCCCAGGCATTTCCATCGACCTTTCGCACATCGACCCTCCCGCCCTGCAAGCCCTGGCCGACCGCGCGGCCCTGCGCGACCAGAAGGACCGCCTGGAGCGCGAGCTCAAGCAGCTCAAGACCCAGCAATCGGTGGCCGCCGACCGCAGCGCCTCCAAAGCCCAGACCGAAGCCCTGTACCAGGAGGTGCTGGACGCACAGAAGGCCCTGGAAGACTACCGTCGCAGCGAAACACTGGCGGCTGAAGAGCCGGAGAAGCTGGAACAACTGGCGCAATTGGAAGCGGCCCAGGACGAACTCAAACGCTCCAGCGATGCCTTCACCGAGCGCGTCCAGCAACTGTCGGCCAAGCTGCAACTGGTCGGGCGGCAGATCGCCGACCTGGAAGCCAAGCAGCGCACCCTGGAAGACGCCTTGCGCCGTCGCCAGCTGCTACCTGCCGACCTGCCGTTCGGCACGCCGTTCATGGAAGCGGTTGACGACTCCATGGACAACCTATTGCCGCTGCTCAACGATTACCAGGACAGCTGGCAGGCCCTGCAGCGTGTCGACAACCAGATCGAGGCGCTGTACGCCCAGGTGCGTCTGAAGGGCGTGGCCAAGTTCGACAGTGAAGATGACATGGAGCGGCGCCTGCAGCTGCTGGTCAATGCGTATGCCCACCGTACCGACGAGGCCCTGACCCTGGCCAAGGCGCGCCGCGCCGCAGTCACCGACATCGCCCGCACCCTGCGCAACATCCGCAGCGACTACGACAGCCTCGAGCACCAGCTGGCCCTGTTCAACCGCGAGATCAACAAGCGCCAGGTTTCCAACCTGCAGAGCTTCCGCGTGGTACTGGCGCCGAACAAGGAAGCGCTCAAGCATATCGACCAGATCATCCACAGCGCCGGCCAGTATGAGGAAGGCGAGACCCTGTCGGTGTTCGACCTGACTCAGAATTCGGAGCAGGATCACAAGAACGAAGAAGCCAAGGAGTACCTGGCACGGCTGGTGGCGGCCAACCACAACCAGCTGGGCCTCAAGGACCTGTTCGAACTGGCGTTCGAGATCACCAAGATCAACAGCCAGCCGGTGATTCACGCCGACATCGACGGCGCCGCCTCCAACGGCACCACGATGACCATCAAAGCGCTGACCAACATGTACCTGTTGCTGCACTTGATGGATCGCGACCTGGCCGGGCGCATTCGCCTGCCTTACTACCTGGACGAAGCGGCGGACATCGACGAGCGCAACCAGGCCGCGCTCCTGGAGACCAGCCTGCAGCTGGGCTTCGTACCGATTCTGGCGAGCGTGAAGCCACAGGTATCGGCGCATGTGGCGATCGACCTGGAAGGCGGTAGTGGGCCTAATGGCATCTACATCGACGAAGCGGACTGGAAGTACATCAGCCGTCGTGATGTGGAGAAGGCGATGGTGCGCGAGGATCAGGCCGAGGAGCTGGCCTGATTAGTGTGTGACGGGGCCGCTTTGCGGCCCCTCGCCGGCAAGCTGGTGATGGGAGGCCGAAGGCCTCCGCTGTTGCCTCAATGGGCCCAAGGCAGAATCGGAATCGCCGTCACCGCATTCTGCGGGCTGCCTTCGATCATGCGGTCGCTGTACACCAGGTACACCAGTGTATTGCGCTTCTTGTCCAGGAAGCGCACCACCTGCATGGTCTTGAACACCAGCGAGGTGCGTTCCTTGAACACCTCCTCGCCATCTTTCAACTCACCCTTGAAGTTGATCGGCCCCACCTGGCGGCAGGCAATCGACGCCTCGGCACGGTCCTCGGCCAAGCCCAGGCCACCCTTCACTCCACCCGTCTTGGCGCGCGACAGGTAGCAGGTCACACCTTCGACCTTGGGGTCATCGAAGGCCTCGACCACGATGCGATCGTTGGGCCCGACGAACTTGAACACCGTAGATACCTGGCCGATTTCCTCGGCCACTGCCAGCACCGGCAGCGCCAGGGCCGCCACGGCAATCACGCGTTTGAGCATGTTCATACCAGCACCAGGTTGTCACGGTGGACCAGCTCCGGCTCGGCGCTGTAGCCAAGCAGGGACTCGATGGCATCGGACGATTGGCCGATGATTTTCTGTGCTTCCAGCGCGCTGTAGTTGGCAAGGCCACGGGCCACTTCCAGGCCGTCGGGGCCCACGCACACCACCATTTCACCACGGCGGAAGCTGCCTTGGACGGTCTTCACACCGACCGGCAGCAAACTCTTGTTGGCCTGGCGCAGCGCCTGCACGGCACCGGCGTCCAGCACCAGGGTGCCGCGGGTTTGCAAGTGGCCAGCCAGCCACTGCTTGCGCGCCGCCAGCATGCCGCGCTCAGGCGACAGTAGGGTACCCAGGCGCTCGCCAGCCTTGAGCCGGTCGAGTACCCGTTCGATACGGCCTCCGATGATGATGGTGTGGGCACCAGAACGGGCAGCCAGGCGTGCGGCGCGCAGCTTGGTCTGCATGCCGCCACGGCCCAGGGCACCGCCGGTACCGCCGGCTACGGCGTCGAGCGCTGGGTCATCGGCACGGGCTTCGTAGATCAGCTGCGCCTCTGGATTGTTACGCGGGTCGGCGTCGAACATGCCGTCACGGTCAGTGAGGATCACCAGCAGGTCGGCTTCAACCAGGTTCGCCACCAACGCGGCCAAGGTGTCGTTGTCGCCGAAGCGGATCTCGTCGGTAACCACGGTGTCGTTTTCGTTGATCACCGGCACCACGCCCAGGTCGACCAAGGTGCGCAAGGTGCTGCGGGCGTTGAGGTAACGCTTGCGGTCGGACAGGTCGTCGTGAGTCAGAAGGATCTGCGCGGTGTGCTTGCCGTGCTCGCCAAAGCTCGACTCCCACGCCTGCACCAGGCGCATCTGGCCGATCGAAGCGGCAGCCTGCAGCTCATTCATCGCGCTCGGTCGTGCGGTCCAGCCCAGCTGGCTCATGCCGGCAGCCACGGCCCCAGAGGACACCAGCACCAACTCAACACCCGCCTCACGCAGGGCAACCATCTGCTCGACCCATACGGCCATGGCACCGCGGTCGAGGCCCTTGCCATCGGCCGTGAGCAATGCACTACCGATCTTCACGACCCAGCGCTTGGCGCCAGTCACCTTGCTTCGCATCTTCTCTTCCAACCTATGTCGAATCTGTAGATACCGTGGATACAAAAACGCCGCTCCAGAGAGCGGCGTTTAGTGTACTGCAACCGGTCAGTCGCGCACGTAAATGATTTCCGGGCCGTCTTCGTCGTCCTCGAAATCATCGTCCCACGCGTCATCGTCGCCGATGTCGTGCACGCTCTTGACGCCGGTACGACGCAAGGTACGGGCGTCGTCCAGGGCCTGCAGCTGGGCGCGGGCTTCGTCTTCGATGCGCTGGTCCAGGTCGGCCAGTTCCTCGGCGTAGGCCGGGTCGTTGGCCAGGCGATCGGCGCGGTCTTCGATGTAGCGCATCAGGTCGTGAGAGAGCTGCTCGGTGCCCTGCTTGGCGATGGCCGAGATCACGTAGACCGGGCCTTCCCACTGCAGACGCTCCACCACTTCCTTGACGCGCTCGTCGCGCTCGTCGTCCATCAGCATGTCGGCCTTGTTCAGCACCAACCAACGCTCACGGTCGGTGAGCGACGGGCTGAAGCGGGTCAGCTCGTTGATGATCACTTCGGCGGCGTCGGCCGGGCTGCTGCCGTCCAGCGGCGCCAGGTCGACCAGGTGCAGCAGCACGCGGGTACGCGCCAGGTGCTTGAGGAAGCGGATACCCAGGCCGGCACCGTCGGATGCGCCTTCGATCAGGCCGGGGATGTCGGCGATGACGAAGCTCTTCCAGCGGTCGACGCTGACCACGCCCAGGTTCGGTACCAGGGTGGTGAACGGGTAGTCGGCGACCTTCGGCTTGGCGGCCGACACCGAACGGATGAAGGTGCTCTTGCCGGCATTCGGCAGGCCCAGCAGGCCCACATCGGCCAGGACTTTCAGCTCCATCTTCAGGTCGCGCTGGTCGCCCGGCTTGCCTGGGGTAGTCTGGCGCGGCGCACGGTTGGTGCTGGATTTGAAACGGGTGTTGCCCAGGCCGTGCCAGCCGCCTTGGGCGACCATCAGCTTCTGGCCGGGGGTGACCAGGTCACCGATCACTTCCTGCGTGGAGGCGTCGATCACGGTGGTACCGACCGGCACACGCAGGAACAGGTCCTCGCCCTTCTTGCCGGTGCAATCGGTGCTGCCACCATTGGCGCCGCGCTGGGCTTCGTGGTGACGGGTATAGCGGTAGTCAACCAGGGTGTTGAGGTTTTCGTCGGCCACCATGTACACCGAGCCGCCATCGCCACCGTCACCCCCGTTGGGGCCACCGTTCTCGATGAACTTCTCGCGACGGAAGCTCATGCAACCGTTACCACCATCACCGGCCTTGACCCGGATGGATACTTCGTCAACAAACTTCATTCAAAAACCGCCTCTCGCCTTCCGACGAGCTGAATACTTAAAAAACCTGAGGCTCTTGCAAAAATGAGCGCGGCGGCCCCGTACGACCGAAGAAACCCACGCCGGCAGCCCATACAAACAGCTTTGCAAGAGGCTCACCACAAACGAAAAAGCCCCGTCGCATGACGGGGCTTCTGGAGCGACGTCGCGATTAAGCGGCGACGATGCTCACGTAACGGCGGTTGAACTCGCCTTTCTTCTCGAACTTGATCACGCCTTCGATCTTGGCGAACAGGGTGTGATCCTTGCCCATGCCAACGCCGTAGCCGGCGTGGAACTGGGTGCCGCGCTGACGGACGATGATGTTGCCGGCCTTGACGACCTGGCTGCCATACATCTTCACGCCAAGGCGTTTCGATTCTGAGTCGCGACCGTTACGAGTACTACCACCAGCCTTCTTGTGAGCCATGGTTCAATTCTCCAAATAAATTCAGGGGATCTGAGCGATTAAGCCTGGATACCGGTGATTTTGATCTCGGTGAACCACTGGCGGTGGCCCATACGCTTCATGTGGTGCTTACGGCGACGGAACTTGATGATGCGTACTTTATCGTGACGGCCTTGCGAAACGACTTCGGCAACAACTTTAGCGCCAGCGACGACTGGAGCGCCGATGGTGACTTCTTCACCGTTGGCAACCAGCAGAACGCGATCGAAAGTCACGGATTCGCCAGTGGCGATTTCCAGCTTTTCGATTTTGAGGAATTCACCTTCAGCGACTTTGTACTGCTTGCCGCCGGTAACGATTACTGCGTAAGACATGGGTATTTCTCCGATAATCCTGCTCACCCAGCGCTTTATATGATGAGTATTGGCTGGCATGGCTGCACAGGGCTGGAACGGCCCGGCGCAATTGCGTAAGGCAGGTGCTGCCCAGGAAGTTAGGGTGCGCGATTGTACGCAACCGTGGTTTTGCTTGCAAGTACCGGCCCCGCTCACCGGGCGGCGCGCCTTGACACACCGGGACCCGCGACCTAGCATGCCGCGCAACCTCACTGGAGCAGCCGATGCAACCCCAAACCTTCTACCGCGCGGTAGCTGACGATTTCAGCGCCGTCGACGAGATCATCAAGAAGCAGCTGACCTCGCGCGTGCCGCTGGTATCGAAGATCGGCGATTATATCACGTCGGCCGGTGGCAAGCGCTTGCGCCCGCTGCTGGTGCTGCTGTGTGGCAAGGCTCTGGGCCGCGAGGGCGACGACCTGCGCCTGCTCGCTGCAACCATCGAATTCCTGCACACAGCCACCCTGCTGCACGACGATGTGGTCGACATGTCCGGCATGCGCCGCGGCCGTTCCACCGCCAATGCCCTGTGGGGCAACGCACCGAGCGTGCTGGTGGGCGACTTCCTTTATTCGCGCTCGTTCGAAATGATGGTCGAGCTGGGCTCAATGCAGGTCATGCAGATCCTCTCCAAGTCCACCCGGGTGATCGCCGAAGGCGAAGTGCTGCAGCTGTCGCGCGTGCGCGATGCCAGCACCACCGAAGAAGTGTACATGGAGGTCATCCGGGGCAAGACCGCGATGCTGTTCGAGGCCTCGACCCACAGCGCCGCCGCGCTGGCCGGTGCCACCGACGAGCAGCGCGAGGCCCTGCGCACCTTCGGCGACCACCTGGGCGTGGCTTTCCAGCTGGTCGACGACCTGCTCGACTACAAAGGCGATTCGCAGACCCTGGGCAAGAACGTGGGCGACGACCTGGCCGAAGGCAAGCCAACCCTGCCGCTGATCTACACCATGCGCGAAGGCACGCCTGAGCAGGCTGCACTGGTGCGCAAGGCGATCCAGAAGGGTGGCCTGGAAGACCTGGAGCAGATCCGCGTGGCGGTCGAGGCTTCGGGCGCGCTGGACTACACCGCGCAACTGGCACGTGATTACGTGAAGCGGGCCATTGAGTGCCTGGAAGTGCTGCCGGCCAGCCAATACCGGGATGCACTGGTGGAACTCAGTGAGTTTGCCGTAGCGCGCACGCACTAAGGTCGCGCCACCCTCTTCGCGGGCAAGCCTGCTCCGCAGGATCCACAGGGTTCTGCAGGAGCAGGCTTGCCCGCGATGCATTTGTGCGGACAAAAACATTTCCCTGTTAAAACCTTATACAATATGGGCCTTTAACCGTCTGTCTGCTTAAGGAACCGAAGTGAGCACTTTGCCGCCCTGCCCTAAATGCAATTCCGAGTACACCTACGAGGATGGCACCCAGCTGATCTGCCCTGAATGCGCCCACGAGTGGTCGGCCAACGGCGAAGCCGATGCCGGCAGCGATGACGTGGTGAAAAAGGATGCAGTGGGCAATGTACTGCAGGACGGCGACACCGTCACCGTGATCAAGGACCTCAAGGTCAAGGGTTCTTCCCTGGTGGTCAAGGTCGGTACCAAGGTCAAGAACATCCGCCTGTGCGACGGCGACCACGACATCGACTGCAAGATCGACGGCATTGGCGCCATGAAGCTGAAGTCGGAATTCGTGCGCAAGGTCTGATTACCTGAAAAACAGCCAATAGTCTCTTGCTATTTTGATAATAAGAATTATTCTCATTGGACCGTCACCCAAGGAGAATAGCCATGACTTATCTGATCGACGCTTGGCTGGACCGCCCCCACCCTTACCTGCGCATCCTGCATCGCGAAACCGGCGAAGTGTGCGCCGTGCTCGAAGAAGAAGCGCTCGACGAACTGCGTGATCAGGGTGACCTGGACATGAGCGGGTTGAATTCGAGTGAACCGGTGGTGCTCAAGGAGCTGGTGCGCAATTTGTTCCTGTTCTGTTATGCGCGGGCGTTGCGCCCGGTGGGAACAGACTGGAATTGAAGCCGGCAGCACCGGCCTCATCCCCGGCAAGCCGGCGCCAAGTGCAGTGCAAACCTCAGGTTCTGCGCGGCCCTGGTGGGAGCCGGCTTGCCGGCGATGGGCCGCGAAGCGGCCCCAGCGGTATTACAGAACGTCGAGCAGCTCGACGTCGAATACCAGCACGCTGTGCGGCGGGATGCTGCCAACGCCTTGGGCGCCGTAGGCCAGCTCGCTCGGCACATACAGGCGCCATTTGCTGCCTGCATTCATCAGTTGCAGGGCCTCGGTCCAGCCAGCGATCACGCCACCGACCGGGAATTCAGCCGGCTGGCCACGCTCGTAGGAGCTGTCGAACACAGTGCCGTCGATCAGCGTGCCGTGGTAGTGCGTACGCACGTTGCTTTCGCGGGTCGGCTTGGCGCCTTCGCCTGCGGTCAGCACTTCGAACTGAAGGCCCGAGGCAAGGGTGGTGATGCCTTCGCGCTTGGCGTTCTCGGCCAGGAATTCCTTACCGGAGGCAGCAGCAGCTTCAGCCTTGGCAGCAGCTTCTGCCTGCATCACTTCACGGATGACCTTGAAGCTGGCCGACAGGTCGGCTTCGCTGACGCGGCTGTCGGCACCGTTGAAGGCGTCGGTCAGGCCGGCCACGATGGCTTCCAGGTTGACGCCTGGTGGCGGATTGTCGCGCAGCTGGCCGCCCAGCTGACGGCCGATGCCGTAGCTGACGCGGGTTTCGTCGGTGGACAGGTTGAGTTCGGACATTGTCGTGCTCCACTGCAGGGCGCAGTGCAGCCGCGCCCTTGATGAAAAGGGCGAGCAGCCTAGCACACTGGGACGCTGCGAGCAGCTACCAGGCCGAACGCTGGGAAATGGGTACCTTGAGGTCTTCTTCGGGGTGCGAACCCATGCCGCACATTTCGTCCTGCACGGACCAGTGCACCAGGTTCATCGAGACCATCGGGATGGTTTGCAGCAACGTGCGGGCGTTTTCCACCGAGTGCACGCGCAAGCGTTCACCGCGGGTATCAGCCAAGGGGTGGGCATGGCCCTTGATACGGGCCTCGATCAGGTAATCACCACCTTCGATGGCAATCAGGTTCAATTCATCGACATGGCCGGCCCTGGCCTCGGTATTGAGCTGATGCAGGTTCATGGGAGCACCTCGCTGCTGCAACCCGGCATGAGTGCTCATTTTTTGTACAGGACCTGGGAATACACAAGGCATTACTGACGCCGCTCGTCAGTTGGGCCGCGCCGGCCCCAGCCCCGGCAAGCCTGCGCCGGGGCCGGCAAGGGCTCAGTGCTTGGTGAGTTTGTCCAGGTAACCCATGCAGAAGGCGGACACCACGAAGGTCATGTGGATGATCACGTACCACATCAGGTAGTCGGTAGAGATGTTCTGCGCGTCCATGAACACCCGCAGCAGGTGGATGGAGGAAATGGCCACGATCGAGGCAGCGACCTTCATCTTCAGCGACGAAGAGTCCATCTTGCCCAGCCAGTTGAGCTTCTCCTTGCTGTCGTCGATGTCCAGTTGCGAGACGAAGTTCTCGTAGCCAGAGATCATCACCATGACCAGCAGGCCGCCCACCAGCGACATGTCGATCAGCGACAGGATCACCAGGATCAGGTCGGCTTCGCTCAGGGCGAATACGTTGGGCAGGACGTGAATGACTTCCTGGAAAAACTTCAGCGCCAAGGCCAACAGGCCAAGGGAAAGGCCGAAGTAGATAGGGGCGAGCAGCCAGCGCGAGGCATACATCGCGTTTTCGAGAATACGTTCCATGGAGGGTTGGGACTCGTCAGGTGACTGAAAAAGCGACGCCGAGTATAGCCAGCCGCCTGTTACAGCAAAAGCCCGGGCTCAAGCGGGCTGCGTGTCGCGCAAACGCAGCGGTGCATGGCACCGGCTTCACCGGTGATCGCCGGCAAGCCGGCGCCTACAACAGGGGCGTCAATTGCTGGATAAGGCCGGCGCTCTAGCTGTAGGCGCCGGCTTGCCGGCGATTGCCCCAGGAACAAGCGCTCAGGTTTCAGGGTGGAACTGATAGTCCCCCAGGTTGCGACAACGTTCACCGTTGATCCGGCGCAATTGCGCCTGCAGGTGCAGGCACCAGATCTGCGGATCTTCGGCCACCTGGTACCCATGCAGGGTAAGGCTGTCGACAATGGCGTTGAGCACGGACTCGGCGACCAACGGCCCATGGAACGGTCCTTGGGCCTTGATGGCTGAGGGTTGCTCACCGGCCATGCCGGCAGCGAACAGCAAGGTCCACATGCCGTTATCACCGGCCAATGGGCGAATGCTGCATTCGATACGCGTCACCAGGCCCAGGCACTGGCGAGTAAGGCAGAGGTTGCGCATGGCCGCGTCCCCCTCCAATAAGCCGTGTTCAGCTCGAAACGTTCGGGCTGTTTCCATCCTGAACCCTGACGCTGTCCTAAGTTCCAGCATAGAAGAGCAACGCAAAAAGATGGAAAACCGGCGCTGAACGGTAGCACATGGCCGCCAGCGCCGATTTATTGACTCAGGCTGGCTTGGCCTGGGCAATCACCTCTTCCAGGCGTTCCTTTTCCGCCTTCTCGATGTCCTCCTCGCTGACCATCTCGGCGATCTCGCGCAAGCGCTCGACCACCCGGGCGTTGACGCTGCCTTCGGTGAACTGCCCCTGCTCGTCCAGCTCCCCGGCGTCCTCACCCACCAGCAGGCTCAGCGCCTCGTCAGCCTGGCTGACCGCATAGACGTGGAACACGCCGTTCTCGACCGCCTGCAGCACACGCTCATCGAGCATCAGCGTGGCAACGTTGGCGCGCGGGATGATCACCCCCTGCTCGCCCGTCAGGCCACGGGCCTCACACAAGCGGAAGAAGCCTTCGATCTTCTCGTTGACCCCACCCACTGCCTGCACTTCACCGAACTGGTTGATCGAGCCGGTGATCGCAAAGCACTGCTTGAGCGGGGTGCGCGACAATGCCGAGATCAGCGTGCACGCCTCGCCCAACGAGGCGCTGTCACCGTCCACATAACCGTAGGACTGCTCCAGGGCAATGCTCGCGGAAATCGCCAAGGGGAATTCCTGGGCGTAACGGCTGCCCAGGTAACCGGTGAGGATCATGACCCCCTTGGAGTGGATCGGCTGGCCCAGGTTGACCTCGCGCTCGATGTCGACGATGCCGCTGCCGCCCGGGTAGACGGTGGCGGAAATGCGCGCCGGCATGCCGAAGGCCGAATCACCCACCTCCAGCACGGTCAGGCCGTTGCACTTGCCGATAGCGGCGCCTTCGGTGTCGATCAGGATGATGCCTGCCAGCATGTCGTCGAGCACCCGCTGCGAAACGCGCCCGGTGCGGGTGGCCTTGGCCTTGAGCGCACGCTCGATGTGCCCGGCATCGGTCATGTCGTCACTGGCCAGCTGGCGGATGAAGTCGGCCTCGCTGACCAGCTGGAACAGGTCACCGATGCGCGCCGACAGGCGCGACTGGTTCTCCGCCAGGCGCGCGCTGTAGGTGGCCAGGCGAGCCACCGCATCGCTGGTCAGCGGCGCCATGCCCTCCTCGTTGGTACGGGTGCGCAACAGCTGGGCGAACTGCTCGAGGTTTTCGTCGACCATCGGCATGTCTTCGTCGAAGTCCACCAGCACCCGGAACATCTCCTGGAAGTCCGGGTCATGGTCCTGCAAGGCGTAGTACAGCTGACGCGAACCGATGATCACCAGCTTGACGTTGAGCGGGATCATCTGCGGCTGCAGGCTGACGCTGGCGACGCGGCCCAGTTCACCGATCGGCGACTCCATCTTCAACTTGCGCGACTGCAGGGCACGCTTGAGCGCATCCCAGACGAACGGCTCGCCGAGCATCTTCTCCGCTTCGAGAATCAGGAACCCACCGTTGGCGCGGTGCAGCGCGCCCGGGCGCAGCTGGCGGTAGGAGGTGTACAGCGCCCCCTGGTCGGTGCTGTATTCGATCCGCCCGAACAGGTTGTCATAGGTCGGGTGCGGCTCGAACACCACCGGCGCGCCACCGACGGCGTGATGGCCGACCACCAGGCTGGGGGCGTACTGCTCTTCTAGCAGCTTGCGCGCGACAGCGTCGGTCTTGCTGTCATCGACCAGTTGCTCGACCACGGTACGCAGCAGGTTCAGCTGCACCGATTGCAGGTAGGCACACACTGCGGCGTTCTCGGCGTACTTTTCCGACAGCGGCGCCAGCAAAGGCTGTAAAGCCAGGGTGATGGTTTCTTCGTTGAGCTGGCGCAGGTGGTTGTTCGACTCGCGCTTCCACTGTGGCAGGCTGGCCAGCTCTTCGTTGAGGCGCTCCTCGAGGTAGGCGATGTCGTCGTGGAACTGCTCGCGGACTTCCTCAGGCAGCTGGGCGAACTCGGCTTCGTCCAGTGCCTTGCCGTCGGCCATCGGGGTGAAGGCGACATTGCTGGCGTCACGGTACAGGGCCACGTCCTTTTCCAGCGAGGCGCGCTCGATGACATCCAGCGCACGGTCGTAGCGCTGGTTGAAGGCACGGTCGATGGCGCCCTTCTTCTGCTGATACGACGGGTGTTCGAATACCGCCGGGAACGTCGCCAGCAGGTTGTCGATCAGGCCGCCCATGTCGCTGATGAACGCTGCGGCGCTGCCCGACGGCAACTCCAGTGCCCGCGGCTCGCGGGTGTCATCGAAGTGGTTGACGTAGACCCAGTCGGCAGGGGTCTGCTGGCGCTTGCCCTCGGCCTTGAGGTAGCGCTTGACGAACGAGAAGCGCCCGGTACCGGGCTCGCCCATCACGTATACGTTGTAACCGGGGCGTGGCATGGCCACCCCAAACTGCAGGGCCTCGACAGCACGTTCCTGGCCCAGGACTCCGCGAAACGGTTCCAGATCGTCGGTATTGGCAAAGGCAAACTGCTCAGGAGAAAAACGCCTGGTCAAAGCTTCAGGCGCGAGACGCAGGCGCGCAGCGACAGGATCGGGCATTGGGTTTCCTTACTTCGGCGGGGCAGATACGCAGCATTCTGGCGCCGCCCGCGCGCGCCTTGCAAGGCTCAGCGGGACTTTATGTCGCAGTATCGATCAGCGACCCAAGCAAATTTTTCGCAATCAACGACGCAACCTTTAGATCGTGCCTAAACTCCAAGCTGCGCGGGTGGGTGAAAAGCTTTCCCGACCTGGCAACCGAGTTGCCAGCAACCCTGACCCTTGGTTAAGACAAATAGAGAACAAATGCTATGAAACGGATTCTTCTGGGTACTCTGTTCACCGTAGTCTCGCTCAATGCCATGGCCGAAGCGCCGGGCGGCCCGAACTGCGGCTGGGGCAACATGCTGTTCGAAGGCCAGCGCGGCACGCCGGCTCACTTCCTGGCCTCCACCACCAACGGTACATCCGGTAACGCTACCTTCGGCATGACCTCCGGCACCAACGGCTGCTCCACCAAGGCCTCGCTGACCTATGGTGGCAAGTCCTGGTTCGCCATGAATGGCATGATGAACGAACTGTCCGAAGACATGGCCATGGGCCAAGGCGAAGCACTCACCACCTACGCGGTGGTACTGGGTGTAGCGCCGGAAGACCGCGGTTACTTCAACTCGGTCACCCACCAGCACTTCAACCAGATCTTCAGCAGCGCCGACGTGAATGCCGAAACTGTCCACAGCAACACCCTGGCCGTTCTGAAGAACGACCCACGCCTGGCCAAGTACGCTACCGAGGCCTAAGCGCAGCTGCTCCCGCCCCCTCCCGGGGCGGGTTTTCGCCTTTTTATCGGCATCGTTAAGAAGTAGTTGCCCGACATGCTCAAACGCCTCGCTTACCTGGCGCTGTGTGCCTGCGCCCCTGTTCATGCCGCGCCTGCGCTGGATGAAGGCCGTCTCCAGCAATTGGCCAATACCCCTTACTGGATTGCCCTGGGCCACTACGAAACCGCCAAGCTCGGCGGCTGGCGCAGCTATGTCGACGACCGCAAATTCTTCCTCGCCGAGGACGGCGCGCACCACCCGGACCAAGAGCTGCGGGCCACGGTGCAGGCGCTGTATGCCCCGGCCAGCCTGGGCGACAAGCATGCCCAATGCGTGTTCCCCGCCCGCACCCGCTGGCTGAAGGAGCAACTGGGCCTGCAAGGTTTGCCGCAGCCGGATTGCCAGGAGTTCAAGACCTGGTACGAATCGGTCGACCCGCACAGCGCGGCGCTGATCTTCCCGGCGGCCTACCTGAACAGCCCATCGTCGATGTTCGGCCATACCCTGCTGCGCATCGACCAGTCCAATACCCGCAGCGACGACACCACGCTGCTGAGTTATGCCATCAACTTCGGCGCCTATATCGAAGGCAGCGACAACAGCATCCTGTATGCCTGGAAGGGCCTGATGGGCGGCTATCCCGGGCTTTTCGCCCTGATGCCCTATCAGGAAAAACTGTCCGAATACCGCAGCCTGGAAAACCGTGACCTGTGGGAGTACCAGCTGGACCTGACGCCGGAAGAAACCGGGCGCATGGTCGAGCATGTGTGGGAACTCAAGCAGGTCCAGTTCGACTATTTCTTCTTCGACGAAAACTGCTCCTACCGCCTGCTGGAACTGCTGCAGGTGGCGCGGCCGGGCTTGGACCTGACCTCGCAGTTCCCGCTGACCGCAATCCCCACCGACACGGTCAAGGCCGTGAAACAGTCGGGCATGGTCGCCAGCGAGACTTACCGGCCCTCGCGTGAGCGGGAACTGCTGGCCCGGGCCGAACCGCTGGGCCTGGATGAGAAACGCCAGGTGCTGGCCGTCAGTGCCGACACGGCGCAGCTGCAGAGCCCGGCCTTCACCGCCCTGCCCCGCGAGCGCCAGGCCCTGGTGCAGGACGCCGCTTACCGCCTGGAGCGTTATCGGGCCAACGGCCAGGAGCGCGACCCCGGCCAGGCACGGCGTAGCTTCGAGCTGTTGCGGGCGATCAACCGCAACCCACCACCGCCCCTGCAGATCGAACGCCCCGGCCTGCCCGAGGACGGCCATGACTCCCGCACCTGGCAGCTTGGCGTCGGCACCCGGGAAGACCGCGCCTACGCCGAATACGGGCTGCGCATGGCGTATCACGACCTGAACGACAATGCCTACGGCTTCCCGCTTGGCGCGCAGATCGAAATCCTGCAACTCAAGGTGCGCCAGTACGAAGGCAACGACTGGCAGGTGCAACGCCTGGATCTGGCCACGATTCGCTCGCTGACCCCTCGCAACGAACTGCTCAAACCCTGGTCGTGGCAGGTCGCCGGTGGCCTGGAGCGGGTGCCGGGCAAACATGACGATGAAGTGCTGGTGAGCCATGTCAACGGCGGTGCCGGCGGCACCTGGCAATTGGCCGACGGGCTGCTGGGCTTCGCCTTGGGCACTGTGCGGGTCGAGCACCATAACGACTTCGCCCAGTTCATCGCCCCAGCGGCGGGGTTCAATGGCGGGCTGCTGTGGCGCAACGGGCTGGGCAACATGACACTGGAAGCCAAAGGCGATTACTTCACCAATGGCGAAGTGCGGCGCAGTGTGAGCCTGAACCAGCAGTGGGAGATCAGCCAGAACCTGGGGTTGAGGCTGAGTGCTTCGCGGGCGTTCAGCCACTTGGCTACAGCCCAGAATGAGGTGATGCTGGAGCTGAAGTGGTACCACTACTGACTGCACTGGCCCCATCGCCGGCAAGCCGCCGATAGGGCCCTTGAGGCCAACACGTGGCCAACGTGAACCTACCACTCTCTGACGCTGTTTCGAGCAAAAGGAGGCCCCTATGAGCCGCGCATTCGTCAACGAAGACCAAGCCGCCGCCCAGGCCGACCAGCCGGTGGAACGGCACGTCAGCGACCAGCCCAACTACGTCACTGCCAGTGGCATGCGCCAGCTGCAGCAGCGCCTGGCCGAACTCAATGCCTTGCGTGCCGAACTGCAGGCCTTGGGCGAACAGGGTGACAAGCAACGCCTGGCAGACGCTGAGCGTGACTTGCGTTATTTCAGCGCCAGGGTGCAGAGCGCCCAGGTAGTACCCGCTGCGACCTCGACCAGCAAGGTGCAGATTGGCAGCCGGGTGCGCTTTGCCGATGAACAAGGGCAGGAACAGACCGTGCAACTGGTGGGAGAGGATGAAGCCGATGCCAGCCGAGGGCTGATCAATTGGGGGTCACCGCTGGGGCGGGCGTTGCTGGGCGCAGGGCCAGGGGATGAAGTGATGTGGCGGCGGCCGGCGGGGGATCAGGTGATCGAGGTGATGGATATTGTGACTGAGGCCTGAAACCAAGGGGCCGGTGCCCGGCCCATTCGCCGGCAAGCCGGCCACACAGGTATCGCGCCGGCTTTTAGAAGTTGGGCAAGACGGGTGCTTCCACGGGTAAAGCGCAGGCCTGAAGAACTGCGCAATCGAGGTGAGCCGGCTTGCCGGCGATGGGCTGCAACGCAGCCCCAGTCTTTCAAATCAGACCACGCCCTGGGCCAGCATGGCGTCAGCGACTTTGACGAAGCCGGCAATGTTGGCGCCCTTCACGTAGTTGACCGTGCCATCGGCCTCTTCACCGTAGTGCACGCAAGCATGGTGAATCGACTGCATGATGTGGTGCAGCTTGCTGTCCACTTCCCCGGCAGTCCACAGCAGGCGCATGGCGTTCTGCGACATTTCCAGGCCCGACACAGCCACACCGCCGGCGTTGGATGCCTTGCCCGGTGCGTACAGGATGCCCGCCTCCAGGAAGATATCCACAGCCTCCAACGTGGTCGGCATGTTGGCACCTTCCGCCACGCAGATGCAGCCGTTGCGCAGCAGGGTGCGGGCGTCTTCGCTGCCCAGTTCGTTCTGCGTGGCACACGGCAGGGCGATGTCGCATGGCAGGCTCCATGGCGTCTGCCCTTTGCGGAACTCCAGGCCGAACCGATCGGCCAGTTCGCTGATGCGGCCACGCTTGACGTTTTTCAGCGCCATCACAGCCTCCCACTGGGCATCGGTCAGCCCCGCTTCGGCGTACAACGTGCCTTCGGAATCGGACAGCGAGATCACCTTGCCACCCAGGTCCATGACCTTGCGCGCGGCGTACTGGGCAACGTTACCGGAACCGGAAATCGCCACACGACGACCATCGATACGCAGGTCCTGACGCTTGAGCATTTCTTCGGCGAAGTAAACGCAGCCGTAGCCGGTGGCTTCAGGGCGAATCAGGCTGCCGCCGTAGGTGATGCCCTTGCCGGTCAGCACCGACGTGAACTGGTTGGCCAGGCGCTTGTATTGGCCGAACATGAAGCCGATTTCGCGGGCGCCCACACCGATGTCACCGGCGGGCACGTCCAGGTCGGCGCCGATATGGCGGTACAGCTCACTCATGAAGGCCTGGCAGAAGCGCATCACTTCGGCGTCGCTCTTGCCCTTGGGGTCAAAGTCCGAGCCGCCCTTGCCGCCGCCCATGGGCAACGAGGTGAGGGAGTTCTTGAATACCTGCTCGAAGGCCAGGAACTTGAGCACACCCAGGTTGACCGAAGGGTGGAAACGCAGGCCGCCCTTGTAGGGGCCGATGGCGCTGCTCATCTGGATGCGGTAGCCGCGGTTGACCTGAACCTTGCCCTGGTCATCGACCCACGATACGCGGAACAACACCGCACGCTCAGGTTCGACCATGCGCTCGAGGATGCCGGCCTGCAGGTAGTGTGGGTTGGCTTCCAGGAACGGCCAGAGGCTGCGCAGCACTTCTTCCACCGCCTGGTGGAATTCGGGCTGGGCCGGGTCGCGCTGCTTCAGGCGCTCGAGGAAATGGTCGACAGATTCGATCATGGGCAGACATCTCACCAAGAGGGATTGGACTTATTGGTTTTCTGGAATGTACCAAGAAGCAATTGCACTGGAACAGGGCAAAATGTCGTTTTTATGAAATTATTTGGTGCGTTTTATATAACTGTATACAAAGCATGTGGCTATACGGTGGCAAAATAGCCCTTTTCGCGGCAATAGCACTGTATGCCAGGCACAAAAATGGGGCCGCTTAGGGCCCCATTCTTGTGCATCGGAAACCGGCTTACTGGGCCAGTTTCTTGTGCCGTACCCGGTGCGGCTGGGCAGCGGCGTCGCCCAGACGCTTCTTGCGGTCGGCTTCGTACTCGGTGTAGTTACCCTCGAAGAACACCACGTTCGAGTCGTCCTCGTACGCCAGGATGTGGGTAGCCACACGGTCGAGGAACCAACGGTCGTGGGAAATCACGATTGCGGCGCCTGGGAAGTCCAGCAGGGCTTCCTCCAGCGAACGCAGGGTCTCGACGTCCAGGTCGTTGGACGGTTCGTCGAGCAGCAGCACGTTGCCGCCCTCTTTCAAGGTAAGGGCCAGGTGCAAGCGGCCGCGCTCACCACCGGAAAGGTCCTTGACGAACTTCTGCTGGTCGCCGCCCTTGAAGTTGAAACGGCCAACGTAGGTACGCGACGGGATCTCGTAGTTGCCGATGCGGATCATGTCGGAACCATCGGAGACCTGCTGGAACACAGTCTTGGCACCGTCGAGGTCTTCGCGGCTCTGGTCCACACAGGCCAGCTGCACGGTTTCGCCGATCTCGATGCTGCCCGAGTCTGGCTGTTCCTTGCCCATCAGCATGCGGAACAGGGTCGACTTACCGGCACCGTTACCACCGATCACGCCGACGATGGCACCTTTAGGCATGGCGAACGACAGGTTGTCGATCAGCACGCGGTCGCCATAGCCTTTGGACACGTTCTTGAATTCGATGACCTTGTCGCCCAGGCGCGGGCCGGCCGGGATGTAGATCTCGTTGGTTTCGCTGCGCTTCTGGAATTCCTGCGACTGCATTTCTTCAAAGCGCTGCAGACGTGCCTTGGATTTGGACTGGCGGGCCTTGGCGCCTTTGCGCACCCACTCCAGTTCCTCTTTCATGGCCTTCTCGTGGGCGCTCTGCTGCTTGGACTCCTGCGCCAGACGGTCCGACTTGGCTTCCAGCCAGCCCGAGTAGTTGCCTTCGTACGGGATGCCGGCGCCGCGGTCGAGTTCGAGGATCCAGCCGGCGACATTATCCAGGAAGTAACGGTCGTGGGTAATCGCTACCACGGTGCCTGGGAAGTCGTGCAGGAAGCGCTCCAGCCAGGCCACCGAGTCGGCGTCCAGGTGGTTGGTGGGTTCGTCGAGCAGCAGCATGTCGGGGGCCGACAGCAGCAGACGGCACAGGGCCACACGACGCTTCTCACCACCGGACAGGTGTTCGATGCGCGCATCCCAGGCCGGCAGGCGCAGGGCATCGGCGGCGACGTCGAGCTGGCGTTCGAGGTTGTGGCCGTCGGCAGCCTGCAGGATGGATTCGAGCTTGGCCTGCTCGGCGGCGAGCTTGTCGAAGTCGGCGTCAGGTTCGGCGTAGGCGGCGTAGACCTCGTCCAGGCGGGCCTGGGCGTCCTTGATCACGCTGACCGCTTCTTCGACTACTTCGCGTACGGTTTTGCTCGGGTCCAGCTGCGGCTCCTGGGGCAGGTAGCCGACGTTGATGTCGGACATCGGACGGGCTTCGCCGTCGAATTCCTTGTCGACGCCCGCCATGATCCGCAGCAGGGTCGATTTACCCGCGCCGTTCAGGCCGAGTACGCCGATCTTGGCGCCCGGGAAGAACGACAGGGAAATGTTCTTGAGAATTTCCCGCTTCGGCGGCACGACCTTGCTCAGCCGATGCATGGTGTAGACGTATTGAGCCAAAACCAAGCCCTCTAATCAGATAGGTAAAGACATCGACGATTGCCCCGGCCAGGTGGCCAGGCGGATGTGTTTACAGGGTGTCATTTAACAAAGTCGACCATTCTACGCCAACGCGCGGCGTTGCACAGGGTGGTCGGATGGTGCGGCCCATCGCCGGCAAGCCGGCACACAGGGATAGCGTTGGCTTCTAGAAATGGCGTTAGACCGCTGCGCCCCAGGCGCCCCAAAGCCCCGAGGGCACACTTACCCCAGTGGGAGATTCTATGGTTCTCAGCAAGCCATTTTCCCGCCTTTGGTAACGTATTCGTCCTGATTTCTCATCAGGGCGAATGCCACTCGTGCGAGCTTCCTGGCCAGAATTACCAACGCCTGGGTCGT
>NZ_JAETZZ010000012.1 GCF_022627325.1 Pseudomonas putida | reverse complement strand
CATTGGAACCACCTGATCCCATCCCGAACTCAGTAGTGAAACGATGCATCGCCGATGGTAGTGTGGGGTTTCCCCATGTGAGAGTAGGTCATCGTCAAGATTCATTTCGCAAAACCCCTATCTGCGCGAGCAGGTAGGGGTTTTGTCTTTCTGGCTCGATACACGGGATTTGGGTGGTGACGTGGGGCCCTTTTCCTATGCAAGCCCACTACCCATAGCTATCATGCCAGCCTTATTCCAAGTCGAGACTGGCATGCTGAAGTTGTTGAATCTCCTCAAGGATGGCCGGTTCCATTCCGGAGAAGCCTTGGGGGCAGCCCTCGGGGTGAGTCGCAGCGCCGTTTGGAAGCAGCTGCAGCATCTGGAGAGTGAGCTAAATCTCACCATTCACAAGGTTCGTGGGCGTGGCTATCAGCTAGCGGCGCCCCTGGCGCTGCTCGAAGCGAAGGCCATTGCCGAATTTGCTGATGCTGAGCAATGGCCAATGTTCATCCACGAAACCATCGACTCTACCAATGCTGAAGGCCTGCGGCTTGCAGGTCAGGGGCAGGCTGCTCCATTTCTGGTGCTTGCCGAGCGTCAGAGTGCTGGCCGTGGACGTCGTGGTCGTCAGTGGGTCAGCCCATTCGCAGAAAACCTTTATTACAGTCTGGTGTTGCGGGTCGAGGGCGGCATGCGCCAGCTCGAGGGGCTGAGTCTGGTGGTCGGCTTGGCGGTAATGCGGACCTTGGAAGGCTTCGGTGTCAAGGAAGTCGGGCTCAAGTGGCCTAATGACGTACTGGTGCGTGGGCAGAAGATCGCGGGCATCCTGCTTGAGTTGGTCGGTGATCCGGCAGACGTCTGTCATGTTGTTCTTGGGATTGGCGTCAACGTGAACATGCAGTCAAATGTGCAAGTCGATCAGCAGTGGACCTCCATACGGCGTGAGGTTGGCGCTCCGATTGATCGTAATCGCCTGGTGGCAATGCTCAGCCAGCAATTGCAGCATGAGTTGGCGCGACACCGACGCTATGGTTTTGCAGCATTCCAGGAAGAATGGGAACAAGCACATCTATGGCAGGGGCGTAACGTGTCCCTTGTTGCCGGCAGTACCCAGATCAACGGGGTAGTGCTCGGGGTGGACGGGCAGGGCGGCTTGCGCCTGGAGGTCGATGGTGTGGAGAAGAGCTTCAGTGGTGGTGAGCTCAGTTTGAGGTTGCGTGATGATTCTTGAGCTCGATTGCGGTAACAGCTTCATCAAATGGCGAGTCATTCATGCTGTTGACGCCACTATCGTGGGTGGCGGCATTGTGGATTCCGATCAGGCGCTAGTGGCCCAGGTCGGTGCTTTGACTTCGCTTCGCCTGTCAGGCTGCCGTATTGTCAGTGTGCGTAGTGAGGAAGAAACGGCGGCGCTCTGTGCCCTGATCAATCAGGCGTTTTCTGTGGTGCCGCGGGTAGCGGAACCGGCCCGTGAGATGGCTGGGGTGCGCAATGGATATGAAGACTTCCAGCGCCTGGGCATGGATCGCTGGCTCGCGGCGTTGGGTGCTTTCCACCTGGCCAAGGGGGCTTGCCTGGTGATCGACCTGGGTACAGCTGCCAAGGCCGACTTCATTGGTGCTGATGGCGAGCACCTGGGGGGATACATCTGCCCGGGTATGCCGCTGATGCGCAGCCAGCTGCGCACGCACACTCGCCGCATCCGCTACGACGATGCATCTGCTGAGCGTGCATTGACCAGCCTTGCTCCTGGACGCTCGACTGTCGAAGCGGTCGAACGGGGTTGCGTGTTGATGCTGCAAGGTTTTGCGCGCACGCAGCTGGAGCAAGCACGCTCGCTGTGGGGAGAGGCCTTTACAGTATTCCTCACGGGGGGGGATGCGCCGTTGGTACGTGAAGCTGCACCCCAGGCGCGCGTGGTTCCCGACTTGGTATTCGTTGGCCTGGCAATGGCCTGCCCTTTGAGCTGAGGTGCTTATGCGTTGGTTGTTTCTGCTGTTGCTGGTGCTCAACGTCTTCTATTACGTCTGGCACCAACAGGAAGCCCCGCTGAAAGCCAAGGATGTCGCCCCGCTCTCGTTATACAAAGGTAATCAGCAGGAGATCCGTCTATTGCGTGAAACGGGTGTGAATGCGCCTGCTCGTCGCCGTGATGAATGCTTGGTGGTGGGGGGGCTGACGGAGCGGGCTCAAATCGACGCATTGCGCCAGCGCTTGCTGAGCCTGGATATCAACGCAGTTCCGGTGTCTGGGCAGTTGCCCGGCGCCGATGGTCTCTGGCTCAAGATTTCCCCGGAAAGCGAGCGTTTACTGGATCAAATGGTCCTCGCCACTCTTTCCAACGATTTCAAAGACTTAAAACATAAAATTATTTTCTGCCAGGGTATTGCAACTGGCGAATAGCTTGATAGAATGGCGCCCGCTTCACAGGGAACACCACTGAGGTGGTAGAGCTGGAAGCAGTGTCAAAGCAGCTAAGTTTCAGATTTGATTGAAGAAATTTGAAAAAAAGCTTGACACTAGGGCGGCAGACAAATAGAATGCCGGCCACATCTGGAGGGATTCCCGAGCGGTCAAAGGGGACGGACTGTAAATCCGTTGCGAGAGCTTCGAAGGTTCGAATCCTTCTCCCTCCACCAGTTTTAGCGAGAGCCGCAAGCTCCGCGGGTATAGTTTAGTGGTAGAACCTCAGCCTTCCAAGCTGATGATGCGGGTTCGATTCCCGCTACCCGCTCCAAGTTTGCTGGGTTTTGCACAACGTGTTTCGCTCTTGTAGCTCAGTTGGTAGAGCACACCCTTGGTAAGGGTGAGGTCAGCGGTTCAAGTCCGCTCAAGAGCTCCATATAAACAAGGCAGATATGAAAATATCTGCCTTTGTTTTATCAGCGTAAGACTATTTCTTCTGCGGAGGATTGTATCGATGGCTAAGGAAAAGTTTGATCGTTCCCTTCCCCACGTTAACGTCGGCACTATCGGCCACGTTGACCACGGTAAGACCACTCTGACCGCAGCTCTGACTCGCGTTTGCTCCGAAGTTTTCGGTTCGGCAATCGTTGAGTTCGACAAGATCGACTCGGCTCCGGAAGAAAAAGCACGCGGTATAACCATCAACACCGCTCACGTTGAGTACAACTCGACCATTCGTCACTACGCTCACGTTGACTGCCCAGGTCACGCTGACTACGTGAAGAACATGATCACCGGTGCTGCCCAGATGGACGGCGCGATCCTGGTTTGCTCGGCCGCCGATGGTCCGATGCCACAAACCCGTGAGCACATCCTGCTGTCCCGTCAGGTTGGCGTTCCGTACATCGTGGTCTTCCTGAACAAGGCTGACCTGGTAGACGACGCTGAGCTGCTGGAACTGGTCGAGATGGAAGTTCGCGACCTGCTGTCCACCTACGACTTCCCAGGCGACGACACTCCGATCATCATCGGTTCCGCTCGTATGGCTCTGGAAGGCAAAGACGACAACGAAATGGGTACTACCGCTGTCAAGAAGCTGGTAGAGACTCTGGACAGCTACATTCCTGAGCCAGTTCGTGCCATCGACCAGCCGTTCCTGATGCCGATCGAAGACGTATTCTCGATCTCGGGTCGCGGTACCGTTGTTACCGGCCGTATCGAGCGTGGTATCGTCCGCGTTCAGGATCCACTGGAAATCGTTGGTCTGCGTGACACCACCACCACCACCTGCACCGGTGTTGAGATGTTCCGCAAGCTGCTGGACGAAGGTCGTGCTGGCGAGAACTGCGGCGTTCTGCTGCGTGGTACCAAGCGTGACGACGTTGAGCGTGGCCAGGTTCTGGTCAAGCCAGGTTCGGTCAAGCCGCACACCAAGTTCACCGCAGAAGTCTACGTTCTGTCGAAGGAAGAAGGCGGCCGTCACACGCCGTTCTTCAAAGGCTACCGTCCTCAGTTCTACTTCCGTACCACTGACGTGACCGGTAACTGCGAACTGCCGGAAGGCGTTGAAATGGTAATGCCAGGTGACAACATTCAGATGACTGTTACCCTGATCAAGACCATCGCAATGGAAGACGGTCTGCGCTTCGCTATCCGTGAAGGCGGTCGTACCGTCGGCGCCGGCGTCGTAGCAAAAATTATCGAATAAGTAGTTGATTTACTTGATCAGGCCGGTATAATGGCCGGCCTGATACAGCGTTACAGGTCAGTAGCTCAATTGGCAGAGCGACGGTCTCCAAAACCGTAGGTTGGGGGTTCGATTCCCTCCTGACCTGCCATTCACCTCAGTGTGATTGGCTTTCTTCTTACAGGATCCTCCTCGATGACTCCCAAAACTGAAGCCCAAGAATCGCGTTTTGATCTGTTCAAGTGGCTGGCTGTAGTGGCTTTGGTGGTTGTTGGTGTAGTGGGTAATCAGTATTACTCCGCCTCTCCAATCCTGTACCGCGTTCTTGCACTTCTCGCCCTGGCTGCTGTTGCGGGCTTTGTAGCTCTGCAGACCGCGAAGGGTAAGTCGTTCTTTGCGCTTGCGAAGGAAGCTCGTACTGAGATCCGTAAAGTCGTGTGGCCGACCCGCCAGGAAACCACCCAGACCACGCTGATTGTCGTGGCTGTCGTGCTGGTTATGGCACTGCTGCTGTGGGGGCTTGATTCCCTGCTCGGCTGGGCGGTCTCCCTGATCGTTGGCTAAAGGTGTCCCGTGGCTAAGCGTTGGTATGTTGTGCATGCTTACTCGGGTTACGAGAAGCATGTTATGCGCTCCCTGATAGAGCGCGTCAAGCTGGCAGGCATGGAAGACGGTTTCGGCGAGATCCTGGTCCCGACCGAAGAAGTTGTCGAAATGCGCAACGGCCAGAAGCGCAAAAGTGAGCGTAAATTCTTCCCTGGCTATGTTCTGGTCCAGATGGAGATGAACGAAGGGACTTGGCACTTGGTCAAGGATACCCCTCGTGTGATGGGCTTCATTGGTGGTACTGCTGATAAGCCTGCACCGATCACTGATAAAGAAGCTGAAGCTATCCTGCGTCGCGTAGCCGACGGTAGTGACAAGCCGAAGCCGAAGACGTTGTTCGAGCCCGGTGAAGTGGTTCGAGTCATTGATGGTCCGTTCGCTGACTTCAATGGTAACGTCGAAGAGGTTAACTACGAAAAGAGTCGCCTCCAGGTGGCGGTACTCATTTTCGGTCGCTCTACTCCGGTAGAGCTCGAGTTCAGCCAGGTCGAAAAGGTCTAGGCGGACGAAGCATCCCATACCCCGCAGCCCTGTGTGCTGCGGGGTTTTGTCGTCACTGGGATAAAACGCAAGTCATCCGGGGAGCCATCTGGCGTTCGTACCCGATATTGGAGTAGCTCATGGCTAAGAAGATTCAGGCTTACATCAAGCTGCAAGTTAAGGCCGGCCAGGCCAACCCAAGCCCACCCGTTGGTCCAGCACTGGGTCAACACGGTGTGAACATCATGGAATTCTGCAAGGCCTTCAACGCCCGTACTCAGGGTCAAGAAGCCGGCCTGCCGACGCCTGTGATCATCACTGTTTACAGTGACCGTAGCTTCACTTTCGAGACCAAGAGCACCCCTGCCTCGGTTCTGCTGAAGAAAGCTGCTGGCCTGACCAGTGGTTCGGCTCGCCCGAACACCGTCAAAGTCGGTACCGTGACCCGTGCTCAGCTGGAAGATATCGCCAAAGCTAAACAGGCTGATCTGACCGCTGCTGACCTGGACGCTGCTGTACGCACCATCGCTGGCTCTGCCCGCAGCATGGGCCTGAACGTGGAGGGTGTGTAATGGCTAAGCTGACCAAGCGCCAAAAGGCTATTGCTTCGAAAGTCGAAGCTGGCAAAGTTTACAACTTCGAAGACGCAGCTGCGCTGCTGGCCGAACTGTCCACCGTGAAGTTCAGCGAATCTTTCGACGTTGCCGTCAACCTCGGTGTTGACCCGCGTAAATCCGACCAGGTCGTTCGTAGCGCTACCGTGCTGCCACACGGCACTGGCAAGACCGTGCGCGTTGCCGTCTTCACCCAGGGTCCAGCTGCTGAGGCCGCTCTGGCTGCCGGCGCTGACCGTGTAGGTATGGATGATCTGGCTGCCGAAATGAAAGGCGGCGACCTGAACTATGACGTCGTCATCGCATCGCCAGATGCCATGCGCGTTGTGGGTCAGCTGGGTCAGGTTCTGGGTCCTCGCGGCCTGATGCCTAATCCGAAAGTCGGTACTGTGACTCCTGATGTTGCCACGGCTGTGAAAAACGCCAAGGCCGGTCAGGTTCGCTATCGCACCGACAAAAACGGTATCATCCACACCTCCGTTGGCAAGGTCGGTTTCGAAGCTGGCAAGCTGAAGGAAAACGTTGAAGCCCTGATCGCTGATCTGAAGCGTATCAAGCCAGCTTCTTCGAAAGGTATTTACGTCAAGCGCGTTACCCTGAGCACCACTATGGGCCCAGGTCTGGTCATCGATCAGAGCTCGCTGAACGCGTAAGGCAATGATGGCGCGATTCGTCGCGCCATCAGCAAAATTGGGGTCCCTGCCTGGCGGGGGCTATCCAAGACCGTAGGCGGCGCAAGCCTTAAACCTCAAGCCTACGCAGATGGTGCTCCCGATTCGTTACCGAATCAGACACCAAAACGACATCCGGCTTCGGCCAGATGAAACGGTAAAAACCAGGAGTAAACCCGTGGCAATTAAACTCGAAGACAAGAAAGCCATCGTCGCTGAAGTCAACGAGGCTGCCAAAGTCGCTCTGTCCGCTGTCGTGGCCGATGCCCGTGGTGTGACTGTAAGCGCAATGACCGGACTCCGTAAAGAGGCCCGCGAAGCTGGCGTATACGTACGTGTCGTACGTAACACCCTGCTCAAGCGCGCAGTTGAAGGTACCGAGTATTCGATCCTCAACGACGCGTTCAAAGGCCCGACCCTGATTGCTTTCTCCAACGAACACCCGGGCGCTGCTGCTCGTCTGTTCAAAGAGTTCGCCAAGGGTCAGGACAAGTTCGAGATCAAGGCAGCTGCGTTTGACGGCAATTTCATTGCCGCCAACCAGATCGATGTACTGGCTACCTTGCCGACCCGTGACGAAGCTATCGCACGTCTGATGAGCGTCATTCAAGGCGCTACCAGCAAGCTGGCTCGTACTCTGGCGGCCGTTCGCGACCAGAAAGAAGCTGCTGCTGCCTAAGGCCGCGTAACCTCTTTCAAAATCATATGTTTAATTTGATGGCTGCGTAGGCTGTCACCCCAATACAGGATTTAAGTCATGTCCCTGACTAACGAGCAAATCATCGAAGCAATCGGCCAGAAAACCGTTCTGGAAGTTGTTGAGCTGATCAAAGCTATGGAAGAAACCTTCGGCGTTACCGCTGCTGTTGCCGCTGCTGGCCCAGCTGCTGCTGCTGCCGTTGTTGAAGAGCAGACCGAGTTCAACGTTGTTCTGGTTGAAGCCGGCGACAAGAAAGTGAACGTGATCAAAGCCGTTCGCGAACTGACCGGTCTGGGCCTGAAAGAAGCCAAAGAGAAAGTCGACGGCGCTCCTCAGGTCGTAGCTGAAGGCGTTTCGAAAGAAGCCGCTGAAGACGCTAAGAAGAAGCTGGAAGAAGCAGGCGCTAAAGTCGAGCTGAAGTAATCTCGACCTTGCGACTCCAGCCGGAGCGTTGAGCAAAGGCTGATGGCTGGTGGCTTATGCCACCGGCCTTTTTCCGTTATTGGTGGCCGATCACGTCGGCCCCGATAACAAGCTGCAAGACACCCATGTGGGTGGCGCAAACCAAGGGGTTTGCACGATTTTCTGGCTGCTCCCGCCGGGAGAAGCCAAACAAGCAGGTGACCAAGCTGGGGAACGCTGATGGCTTACTCATACACTGAGAAAAAACGTATCCGCAAGGACTTTAGCAAGTTGCCGGACGTCATGGATGTGCCTTACCTCCTGGCCATCCAGCTGGATTCGTATCGCGAATTCCTGCAAGCGGGAGCATCCAAGGATCAGTTCCGCGACGTCGGCCTGCACGCGGCCTTCAAATCGGTATTTCCGATCATCAGCTACTCCGGCAATGCTGCCCTGGAGTACGTAGGCTATCGCCTGGGCGAACCCGCCTTCGATGTGAAGGAATGTGTCCTGCGTGGCGTGACCTTCGCGGTCCCACTGCGGGTCAAGGTGCGCCTGATCATCTTCGACAAGGAATCGTCGAACAAAGCGATCAAGGACATCAAAGAGCAAGAAGTCTACATGGGTGAAATCCCCCTGATGACTGAGAACGGTACCTTCGTTATCAACGGTACCGAGCGTGTGATCGTTTCCCAGCTGCACCGTTCGCCTGGTGTGTTCTTCGACCACGACCGTGGCAAGACGCACAGCTCCGGCAAGCTGCTGTACTCCGCTCGCATCATTCCGTACCGCGGCTCCTGGTTGGACTTCGAGTTCGATCCGAAAGACTGCGTGTTCGTCCGTATCGACCGTCGCCGCAAACTTCCGGCCTCGGTACTGCTGCGCGCCCTGGGTTACAGCACCGAAGAGGTTCTGAACACCTTCTACACCACCAACGTGTTCCATATTTCCGGCGAGAAACTCAGCCTGGAACTGGTGCCTCAGCGTCTGCGTGGTGAAGTTGCGGTCATGGATATCCATGACGAAACCGGCAAGGTCATCGTTGAGCAGGGCCGCCGCATTACCGCGCGCCATGTCAACCAGCTCGAGAAGGCCGGCGTGAACCAGCTGGACGTTCCGATGGAATACGTCCTGGGTCGCACCACGGCCAAGGCTATCGTGCATCCGGCTACCGGCGAGATCATCGCCGAGTGCAACACCGAGCTGACCGCCGAGCTGCTGATCAAGATCGCCAAGGCTCAGGTCGTACGCATCGAAACGCTGTACACCAACGACATCGACTGCGGTCCGTTCATCTCGGACACCTTGAAGATCGACACCACCAGCAACCAACTGGAAGCGCTGGTCGAGATCTATCGCATGATGCGCCCGGGCGAGCCGCCAACCAAGGACGCTGCCGAAACCCTGTTCAACAACCTGTTCTTCAGCGCCGAGCGTTACGACCTGTCGGCCGTGGGCCGCATGAAGTTCAACCGTCGTATCGGTCGTACCGAGATCGAAGGTTCGGGCGTGCTGAGCAAGGAAGACATCGTCGAGGTTCTCAAGACCCTGGTCGATATCCGTAACGGTAAAGGCATCGTCGACGACATCGACCACCTCGGTAACCGTCGCGTACGTTGCGTCGGCGAGATGGCCGAGAACCAGTTCCGTGTTGGCCTGGTGCGCGTCGAGCGCGCGGTCAAGGAACGTCTGTCGATGGCTGAAAGCGAAGGCCTGATGCCGCAAGACCTGATCAACGCCAAGCCGGTTGCGGCGGCGGTGAAGGAGTTCTTCGGTTCGAGCCAGCTCTCGCAGTTCATGGACCAGAACAACCCGCTTTCCGAGATCACCCACAAGCGCCGTGTTTCCGCACTCGGCCCGGGCGGTCTGACCCGTGAGCGCGCAGGCTTTGAAGTCCGTGACGTACACCCGACCCACTACGGCCGTGTGTGCCCGATCGAGACCCCTGAAGGTCCGAACATCGGTCTGATCAACTCCCTGGCGGCCTATGCCCGCACCAACCAGTACGGCTTCCTGGAAAGCCCGTACCGCGTGGTGAAGGAAGGCGTTGTCAGCGACGACATCGTGTTCCTGTCGGCGATCGAAGAAGCAGATCACGTCATCGCCCAGGCTTCGGCCGCGATGAACGACAAGAAGCAACTGATCGACGAGCTGGTTGCTGTTCGTCACCTGAACGAATTCACCGTCAAGGCGCCGGAAGACGTCACCCTGATGGACGTATCGCCGAAGCAGGTTGTTTCCGTTGCTGCCTCGCTGATTCCGTTCCTCGAGCACGACGACGCCAACCGTGCACTCATGGGTTCGAACATGCAGCGTCAGGCTGTACCAACCCTGCGTGCTGACAAGCCGCTGGTCGGTACCGGCATGGAGCGCAACGTTGCCCGTGACTCCGGTGTCTGCGTGGTTGCTCGCCGCGGTGGTGTGATCGACTCCGTCGACGCCAGCCGTATCGTCGTTCGCGTAGCCGACGACGAAGTCGAGACCGGTGAAGCAGGTGTAGATATCTACAACCTGACCAAGTACACCCGCTCCAACCAGAACACCTGCATCAACCAGCGTCCGCTGGTTAGCAAAGGTGACAAGGTTGCGCGTGGCGACATCATGGCCGACGGCCCGTCCACCGACATGGGTGAACTGGCGCTGGGTCAGAACATGCGCATCGCGTTCATGGCGTGGAACGGCTTCAACTTCGAAGACTCCATCTGCCTGTCCGAGCGTGTGGTTCAGGAAGACCGCTTCACCACGATCCACATTCAGGAACTGACCTGTGTGGCGCGTGACACCAAGCTTGGCCCAGAGGAAATCACTGCGGATATCCCGAACGTGGGTGAAGCTGCACTGAACAAGCTGGACGAAGCCGGTATCGTCTACGTGGGTGCTGAAGTCGGCGCTGGCGACATCCTGGTCGGCAAGGTTACGCCAAAAGGCGAAACCCAGCTGACGCCGGAAGAGAAACTGCTGCGGGCGATCTTCGGTGAGAAGGCCAGCGACGTTAAGGACACCTCCCTGCGCGTGCCGACTGGCACCAAGGGTACCGTCATCGACGTTCAGGTCTTCACCCGTGATGGCGTGGAGCGCGACAGCCGCGCACTGGCCATCGAGAAGATGCAGCTGGACGAGATTCGCAAGGACCTCAACGAAGAGTTCCGTATCGTCGAGGGTGCAACCTTCGAGCGTTTGCGTTCTGCCCTTAACGGCCAAGTGGTCGACGGTGGTGCGGGCCTGAAGAAAGGCACCGTGATCACTGACGAAGTGCTGGACGGTCTGGAGCACGGCCAGTGGTTCAAACTGCGCATGGCTGAAGATGCACTGAACGAGCAGCTGGAAAAGGCTCAGCAGTACATCGTCGATCGCCGTCGCCTGCTGGACGACAAGTTCGAAGACAAGAAGCGCAAGCTGCAGCAGGGCGATGACCTGGCGCCGGGCGTACTGAAGATCGTCAAGGTTTACCTGGCCATCCGCCGTCGCATCCAGCCGGGTGACAAGATGGCCGGTCGTCACGGTAACAAAGGTGTGGTCTCGGTCATCATGCCGGTGGAAGACATGCCGCACGACGCCAACGGTACTCCGGTCGACGTCGTACTGAACCCGCTGGGCGTACCTTCGCGTATGAACGTCGGTCAGATCCTTGAAACCCACCTGGGCCTCGCGGCCAAAGGTCTGGGCGAGAAGATCGACCGCATGATCGAAGAACAGCGCAAAGCCGCTGAGCTGCGTGGCTTCCTCACCGAGATCTACAACGAGATCGGTGGTCGTCAGGAGAACCTGGAAGAGTTCACCGACGAAGAGATCCTCGCCCTGGCGCACAACCTGAAGAAAGGCGTGCCTATGGCTACTCCGGTCTTCGACGGTGCCAAGGAGCGCGAGATCAAGGCCATGCTGAAGCTGGCTGACCTGCCAGAGAGCGGCCAGATGGTGCTGTTCGACGGCCGTACCGGCAACAAGTTCGAGCGTCCTGTGACCGTGGGTTACATGTACATGCTCAAGCTGAACCACTTGGTGGACGACAAGATGCACGCGCGTTCCACTGGTTCCTACAGCCTGGTTACCCAGCAGCCGCTGGGTGGTAAGGCGCAGTTCGGTGGTCAGCGTTTCGGGGAGATGGAAGTGTGGGCGCTGGAAGCATACGGCGCGGCATACACCCTGCAAGAAATGCTCACAGTGAAGTCGGACGACGTGAACGGCCGTACCAAGATGTACAAGAACATCGTGGATGGCGATCACCGTATGGAGCCGGGCATGCCCGAGTCCTTCAACGTGTTGATCAAAGAGATCCGTTCGCTCGGTATCGATATCGATCTGGAAACCGAATAACACGTGACGCGAAGGGGAGCGGGGCTGGTAAAGCCCGCTTCCTGCTCCGCCAGGAGGAAAGGCCTTGAAAGACCTACTGAATTTGCTGAAAAACCAGGGTCAAGTCGAAGAGTTCGACGCCATCCGCATCGGTCTGGCGTCGCCTGAAATGATCCGTTCGTGGTCGTTCGGTGAAGTTAAGAAGCCGGAAACCATCAACTACCGTACGTTCAAGCCTGAGCGTGACGGCCTTTTCTGCGCCAAGATCTTTGGCCCGGTCAAGGACTACGAGTGCCTGTGCGGCAAGTACAAGCGCCTCAAGCACCGCGGTGTGATCTGCGAGAAGTGCGGCGTTGAAGTTGCCCTTGCCAAGGTTCGTCGTGAGCGCATGGCGCACATCGAGCTGGCCTCGCCGGTCGCCCACATCTGGTTCCTGAAGTCGCTGCCGTCCCGTATCGGCCTGCTGATGGACATGACCCTGCGTGACATCGAGCGCGTGCTCTATTTCGAGAGCTACGTCGTTATCGACCCAGGCATGACTACCCTCGAGAAGGGCCAGCTGCTGAATGACGAGCAGTACTTCGAAGCGCTGGAAGAGTTCGGTGACGATTTCGATGCCCGCATGGGTGCCGAGGCTGTCCGCGAGCTGCTGCACGCTATCGACCTGGAGCACGAGATCGGTCGCCTGCGCGAAGAGATTCCGCAGACCAACTCGGAAACCAAGATCAAGAAGCTGTCCAAGCGCTTGAAGCTGATGGAAGCCTTCCAGGGCTCGGGCAACCTGCCTGAATGGATGGTTCTGACCGTTCTGCCGGTGCTGCCGCCGGACCTGCGCCCATTGGTTCCGCTGGATGGCGGCCGCTTCGCGACCTCCGACCTGAACGACCTGTATCGTCGGGTGATCAACCGTAACAACCGTCTCAAGCGCCTGCTCGATCTGTCGGCGCCGGACATCATCGTGCGCAACGAAAAGCGCATGCTGCAGGAAGCGGTAGACGCCCTGCTGGACAACGGCCGTCGCGGTCGCGCCATCACTGGCTCGAACAAGCGTCCGCTGAAGTCCCTGGCCGACATGATCAAAGGTAAGCAAGGTCGCTTCCGTCAGAACTTGCTCGGCAAGCGCGTGGACTACTCCGGCCGTTCGGTAATTACCGTAGGCCCGACCCTGCGTCTGCATCAGTGCGGTCTGCCGAAGAAGATGGCCCTGGAGCTGTTCAAGCCGTTCATTTTCGGCAAGCTGGAAATGCGTGGTCTGGCGACCACCATCAAGGCTGCCAAGAAGATGGTCGAGCGCGAGCTGCCAGAGGTATGGGACGTTCTCGCTGAAGTGATTCGCGAACACCCCGTACTGCTGAACCGTGCACCGACCCTTCACCGTCTGGGTATCCAGGCGTTCGAGCCTGTGCTCATCGAAGGCAAGGCCATTCAGCTGCACCCGCTGGTCTGTGCTGCGTACAACGCCGACTTCGACGGTGACCAGATGGCCGTTCACGTGCCTCTGACGCTGGAAGCACAGCTTGAAGCGCGCGCGCTGATGATGTCGACCAACAACATTCTGTCGCCAGCCAACGGTGAGCCAATCATCGTTCCGTCGCAGGACGTTGTACTGGGTCTGTACTACATGACCCGTGAAGCCATCAATGCCAAGGGCGAGGGTCGCGTATTCGCCGACCTGCAGGAAGTCGACCGCGTATTCCGCGCCGGCGAAGCCGCTCTGCACGCGAAGATCAAGGTCCGTATCAACGAGACCGTGAAAGACCGTGATGGCAGCATCACCAAGAACACCCGCATCGTCGACACCACTGTCGGCCGTGCTCTGCTGTTCCAGGTTGTACCGGCAGGCCTGCCGTACGATGTGGTCAACCAGCCGATGAAGAAAAAGGCGATCTCCAAGCTGATCAACCAGTGCTACCGCGTGGTTGGTCTGAAAGAGACCGTGATCTTCGCCGACCAGTTGATGTACACCGGTTTCGCCTACTCGACCATTTCCGGCGTTTCCATCGGTGTGAATGACTTCGTCATCCCTGATGAAAAAGCACGCATCATTGGCAGCGCCACTGATGAAGTGAAGGAAATCGAGAGCCAGTACGCTTCCGGCCTGGTAACCCAGGGCGAGAAGTACAACAAGGTCATCGACTTGTGGTCCAAGGCGAACGACGAAGTGTCCAAGGCGATGATGGCCAATCTCTCGAAAGAGAAGGTCATCGACCGCGAGGGCAAAGAAGTCGAGCAAGAGTCCTTCAACTCGATGTACATGATGGCTGACTCGGGTGCGCGGGGTTCCGCAGCACAGATCCGTCAGTTGGCCGGTATGCGTGGTCTGATGGCCAAGCCGGACGGCTCGATCATCGAGACGCCGATCACCGCGAACTTCCGTGAAGGTCTGAGCGTACTCCAGTACTTCATCTCGACGCACGGTGCTCGTAAAGGTCTGGCGGATACCGCGTTGAAGACTGCGAACTCCGGTTACCTGACCCGTCGTCTGGTGGACGTTGCGCAAGATCTGGTTGTAACCGAGATCGATTGCGGTACCGACCAAGGCCTGCTGATGACTCCGCACATTGAAGGCGGTGACGTAGTAGAGCCGTTGGGTGAGCGCGTATTGGGCCGTGTCATCGCCCGCGACGTGTTCAAGCCAGGCACCGAGGACGTCATCGTTCCTGCCGGTACCCTGGTCGACGAGCAGTGGGTCGAGTTCATCGAGCTGAACAGCATCGACGAAGTTGTCGTGCGTTCGCCGATCAACTGCGAAACCCGCTACGGTATCTGTGCCAAGTGCTACGGTCGTGATCTGGCCCGCGGTCATCAGGTGAACATCGGTGAAGCTGTCGGCGTTATCGCTGCACAGTCGATCGGTGAGCCGGGTACCCAGCTGACCATGCGTACGTTCCACATCGGTGGTGCTGCAAGCCGTACTTCGGCTGCCGACAGCGTCCAGGTGAAGAACGGCGGTATGGTCCGTCTGCACAACCTGAAGCAGGTCGAGCGTGCCGATGGCAACCTGGTTGCCGTATCGCGTTCCGGTGAGCTGGCCATTGCCGATGAATTCGGTCGTGAGCGCGAGCGTTACAAGCTGCCTTACGGTGCGGTTATTTCGGTCAAGGAAGGTGACAAGGTCGAAGCTGGCGCCATCGTCGCCAAGTGGGACCCGCACACCCACCCGATCGTTACCGAGCTCAAAGGTACCGTGACCTTCGTGGGCATGGAAGAAAACATCACCATCAAGCGCCAGACCGACGAGCTGACCGGCCTGACCAACATCGAAGTACTGGACGTCAAGGATCGCCCTGCCTCAGGCAAGGAAATCCGTCCGGCAATCAAGATGGTCGATGCCAATGGCAAGGATCTGTACCTGCCAGGTACCGACGTACCTGCACAGTACTTCCTGCCAGCGAACGCCTTGGTAGGTGTTGCTGACGGTGCACAGATCGGTGTTGGTGACGTTATCGCGCGTATCCCGCAAGAAACGTCGAAGACCCGTGACATCACCGGTGGTCTGCCACGTGTTGCCGACCTGTTTGAAGCGCGTCGTCCGAAAGAAGCCTCGATTCTGGCTGAAGTCAGCGGCACCATCGCATTCGGCAAGGAGACCAAAGGCAAGCGTCGTCTGGTCATTACCCCGACCGACGGTAGCGATCCGTATGAAGAGCTGATTCCGAAGTGGCGCCACCTGAACGTCTTCGAAGGCGAACAGGTAAACCGCGGCGAAGTCATCTCCGACGGCCCGAGCGATCCGCACGACATCCTGCGTCTGCTGGGTGTGAGCGCGCTGGCGAAATACATCGTCAACGAGATCCAGGACGTTTACCGTCTGCAAGGCGTTAAGATCAACGACAAGCACATCGAGACCATCCTGCGTCAGATGCTGCGTAAGGTCGAGATCTCCGAGTCGGGCGATTCCAGCTTCATCAAGGGCGACCAGATGGAACTGACTCAGGTGCTGGTCGAGAACGAGCGTCTCGCCGCCGATGACAAGTTCGTATCGAAGTTCACCCGTGTACTGCTGGGTATCACCAAGGCTTCGCTGTCGACCGAGTCGTTCATCTCCGCGGCTTCCTTCCAGGAAACCACCCGCGTGCTGACCGAAGCGGCCGTAACCGGCAAGCGCGATTACCTGCGCGGCCTGAAAGAGAACGTGGTCGTGGGTCGTCTGATCCCGGCCGGTACCGGTCTGGCCTACCACAGCGAGCGTAAGCGCCGCCGTGATGCCGACAAACCGCTGCGCGTAAGTGCCAGTGAGGTGGAAGCCGCACTGACCGAAGCGCTGAACTCCAGCGGTAACTAAGTACAGGGCAGGGCCCCGGCAAGCTCCGCACGGTCATCGGCGACATGAAATGTTGCCGATGATCGGGCGGGGAGGGCCGGGGCCTTGTCTTGACTGGGTGCAAGATCCTCTTTAGACTTTTGTACCCTTAAATTTGGTGAGGCTCCGTCTCGCCAATTTTTGGCTTTCTTGCAAGACAATAGAGTCGCAAGACAATCAGTGGAGCTAGTAGATGGCAACTATCAACCAGCTGGTACGTCAGCCGCGTAAGCGTTCGGTCGAAAAGTCCGACGTTCCTGCGCTGCAGAACTGCCCGCAACGTCGTGGCGTGTGCACCCGTGTGTACACCACTACGCCGAAAAAACCTAACTCGGCACTGCGTAAAGTATGCCGTGTGCGTCTGACCAACGGTTTCGAGGTTTCCTCGTACATCGGCGGTGAAGGTCACAACCTGCAAGAGCACAGCGTCGTCCTGATCCGTGGCGGCCGTGTAAAAGACTTGCCAGGTGTTCGTTACCACACCGTTCGCGGCTCTCTGGATACTTCGGGCGTCAAAGGCCGTAACCAGGGTCGTTCGAAGTACGGTACCAAGCGTCCGAAGTAATCGGCCGTTTGCAGACATCCATTTTTTTGAGTCGATAAGAGTAAGGTCGGGCAGGGGTCGAAGACCCACGTCCCGGGCTAACCTGAAGACCGTTTGAGGGCTTATCATGCCAAGACGTCGTGTAGCAGCAAAACGTGAGATCCTTGACGATCCGAAGTACGGATCCCAGATTCTCGCCAAGTTCATGAACCACGTGATGGAAAGCGGCAAGAAGGCCGTAGCCGAGCGCATCGTTTACGGTGCCCTGGATACCGTCAAAGCACGCAAGAACAGCGACCCCCTGGAAATCTTCGAGAAAGCTCTCGACGCCATCGCTCCGCTGGTCGAAGTAAAGTCCCGCCGTGTCGGCGGTGCCACTTACCAGGTCCCGGTTGAAGTTCGTCCATCCCGTCGTAACGCTCTGGCAATGCGCTGGCTCGTAGACTACGCCCGCAAGCGCGGCGAGAAGTCGATGGCTCTGCGCCTGGCTGGCGAGCTGCTGGATGCTGCCGAAGGCAAGGGTGCTGCAGTCAAGAAGCGTGAAGACGTGCACCGTATGGCTGAAGCCAACAAAGCGTTCTCGCACTACCGCTTCTAATTCAAGCATCAATCATTTTGCGAGGGCTTTATGGCTCGTACTACAGCAATTAACCGCTACCGTAACATTGGTATCTGTGCCCACGTTGACGCGGGCAAGACCACCACTACCGAGCGGATCCTGTTCTACACAGGTCTGAGCCACAAGATGGGCGAGGTGCATGATGGCGCCGCGACCACCGACTGGATGGTGCAGGAGCAGGAGCGCGGTATCACCATTACCTCCGCTGCCGTTACCACCTTCTGGAAAGGTTCCCGTGGTCAGTACGACAACTACCGCGTAAACGTCATCGATACCCCTGGCCACGTTGACTTCACCATTGAAGTAGAGCGTTCGCTGCGTGTACTCGACGGCGCGGTCGTTGTGTTCTGCGGTACCTCCGGCGTTGAGCCGCAGTCCGAGACCGTATGGCGTCAGGCCAACAAGTACGGCGTTCCACGTGTTGTCTACGTGAACAAGATGGACCGTGCCGGTGCCAACTTCCTGCGCGTCGTAGGTCAGATCAAGAACCGCCTGGGTCACACTCCGGTTCCAGTACAGCTGGCTATCGGCGCGGAAGACGACTTCCAGGGTCAGGTCGACCTGATCAAGATGAAAGCCATCTACTGGAACGACGACGACAAAGGCACTACCTACCGCGAAGAAGAAATTCCTGCGGATATGGTCGAGCTGGCCAACGAATGGCGCAGCAACATGGTCGAGGCTGCTGCCGAGGCCAACGAAGAGCTGATGAACAAGTACCTTGAAGAAGGTGACCTGTCCGTCGAAGACATCAAGGCTGGTCTGCGCGTCCGTACCCTGGCGAGCGAGATCGTTCCTGCTGTCTGCGGTTCCTCGTTCAAGAACAAGGGCGTTCCCCTGGTTCTCGACGCCGTCATTGATTACCTGCCTGCGCCAACCGAGATTCCTGCGATCAAGGGTATCCACCCTGATCTGATCGACGTGCCGAAGGATGAGGTTCAGCCAGAGCAGTACGACGAGCGTCCTGCTGACGACAATGCGCCGTTCTCGGCCTTGGCGTTCAAGATCGCTACTGACCCATTCGTTGGTACTCTGACCTTCGTCCGCGTCTACTCGGGCTTCCTGACCTCCGGTGACTCCGTCATCAACTCGGTCAAGGGCAAGAAAGAGCGCGTTGGTCGTATGGTGCAGATGCACGCCAACCAGCGGGAAGAAATCAAGGAAGTACGTGCAGGCGACATCGCTGCTCTGATCGGCATGAAGGACGTCACCACCGGTGACACCCTGTGCAACGCCGACAAGCCGATCATCCTTGAGCGTATGGACTTCCCTGAGCCGGTTATTTCGCTCTCCGTAGAGCCGAAGACCAAGGCTGACCAGGAGAAGATGGGCATCGCACTGGGCAAGCTGGCCCAGGAAGACCCGTCGTTCCGCGTCAAAACCGACGAGGAAACCGGCCAGACCATCATCTCCGGTATGGGTGAGCTGCACCTGGACATCCTCGTTGACCGCATGAAGCGCGAGTTCAACGTCGAGTGCAACGTCGGCAAGCCGCAGGTTTCGTACCGCGAGAAGATCACCAAGTCGAACGTCGAAATCGAAGGTAAGTTCGTTCGTCAGTCGGGTGGTCGTGGTCAGTTCGGTCACTGCTGGATCCGTTTCTCGGAGCCGGACGTAGACGAGAAGGGCAACATCACCGAAGGTCTGGTGTTCACCAACGAAGTCGTTGGTGGTGTGATTCCTAAGGAATTCATCGCCCCGATCCAGAAGGGTATCGAAGAGCAGATGAAAAACGGCGTTGTTGCCGGTTATCCGCTGCTTGGCCTGAAGGCCACGGTATTCGATGGTTCGTATCACGACGTCGACTCCAACGAAATGGCGTTCAAGATCGCCGCTTCGATGGCGACCAAGCAACTGGCCCAGAAGGGCGGTGGCGTGGTGCTTGAGCCGATCATGAAGGTCGAAGTTGTAACCCCGGAAGATTACCTGGGTGACGTGATGGGTGACCTGAGCCGTCGTCGTGGGATGATCCAGGGTAATGAAGACTCGGTGTCCGGCAAGGTAATCACTGCTGAGGTACCGCTCGGAGAGATGTTCGGTTACGCGACCGACGTTCGTTCCATGTCTCAGGGTCGCGCAAGCTACTCCATGGAATTCTCCAAATACGCCGAAGCTCCGTCGAACATCGTCGAAGCACTCGTTAAAAAACAAGGCTAATCCCCTTTAGGCAAGAGGTTCACTGTCGTGGCTAAAGAAAAATTTGATCGTTCCCTTCCGCACGTTAACGTTGGCACCATCGGCCACGTTGACCACGGTAAAACCACTCTGACCGCAGCTCTGACTCGCGTTTGCTCCGAAGTTTTCGGTTCGGCAGTCGTTGAGTTCGACAAGATCGACTCGGCTCCGGAAGAAAAAGCGCGCGGTATCACCATCAACACCGCTCACGTTGAGTACAACTCGACCATTCGTCACTACGCTCACGTTGACTGCCCAGGTCACGCTGACTACGTGAAGAACATGATCACCGGTGCTGCCCAGATGGACGGCGCGATCCTGGTTTGCTCGGCCGCCGATGGTCCGATGCCACAAACCCGTGAGCACATCCTGCTGTCCCGTCAGGTTGGCGTTCCGTACATCGTGGTCTTCCTGAACAAGGCTGACCTGGTAGACGACGCTGAGCTGCTGGAACTGGTCGAGATGGAAGTTCGCGACCTGCTGTCCACCTACGACTTCCCAGGCGACGACACTCCGATCATCATCGGTTCCGCTCGTATGGCTCTGGAAGGCAAAGACGACAACGAAATGGGCACTACCGCTGTCAAGAAGCTGGTAGAGACTCTGGACAGCTACATTCCTGAGCCAGTTCGTGCCATCGACCAGCCGTTCCTGATGCCGATCGAAGACGTATTCTCGATCTCGGGTCGTGGTACCGTTGTTACCGGCCGTATCGAGCGTGGTATTGTCCGCGTTCAGGATCCGCTGGAAATCGTTGGTCTGCGTGACACCACCACCACCACCTGCACCGGTGTTGAGATGTTCCGCAAGCTGCTGGACGAAGGCCGTGCTGGCGAGAACTGCGGCGTTCTGCTGCGTGGTACCAAGCGTGACGACGTTGAGCGTGGCCAGGTTCTGGTCAAGCCAGGTTCGGTCAAGCCGCACACCAAGTTCACCGCAGAAGTCTACGTTCTGTCGAAGGAAGAAGGCGGCCGTCACACTCCGTTCTTCAAAGGCTACCGTCCTCAGTTCTACTTCCGTACCACTGACGTGACCGGTAACTGCGAACTGCCGGAAGGCGTTGAAATGGTAATGCCAGGTGACAACATTCAGATGACTGTTACCCTGATCAAGACCATCGCAATGGAAGACGGTCTGCGCTTCGCTATCCGTGAAGGCGGTCGTACCGTCGGCGCTGGCGTCGTAGCCAAAATCATCGAGTAATCACTCGACCGATTGAAAAAACCCCCGCTCAGCGGGGGTTTTTTTTATTGGGTTGACACTAAATAGGGGCGTCTATAGAATCACGCCTCCTTTTAGCGGGCGTAGTGCGTCCGTTGGGAACAGCCTGGAGTCTGAAATCCAATGCAAAATCAGCAAATCCGAATCAGGTTGAAGGCTTTCGACCATCGCCTGATCGACCAATCCACCCAGGAAATCGTGGAAACCGCGAAACGTACTGGTGCACAAGTGCGTGGTCCAATTCCACTGCCTACCCGCAAAGAGCGTTTCACCGTTCTGGTCTCCCCGCACGTCAACAAAGACGCGCGTGACCAGTACGAGATCCGCACTCATAAGCGTGTTCTGGACATCGTCCAGCCAACGGATAAAACCGTTGACGCGCTGATGAAGCTTGATCTGGCGGCAGGTGTGGAAGTGCAGATCAGCCTCGGCTAAGACTTCGGTCTTGTCGTGTAACGCTCTGAAATGGGCGGCCATAGCGGGTGAAAGCCCCGTACACTCATGAGGTTTACAACATGACTATTGGTGTAGTCGGTCGCAAGTGCGGTATGACCCGCATTTTCACCGAAGAAGGTGTCTCCATTCCGGTCACGGTCATTGAGATCGAGCCGAATCGCGTCACCCAGTTCAAAACTGAAGAAACCGATGGCTACCGTGCAGTGCAAGTCACTGTCGGCGAGCGTCGTGCTTCGCGTGTGACTGCCGCTCAGGCAGGTCACTTCGCCAAGGCCAACGTTGCCGCTGGTCGCGGTGTCTGGGAGTTCCGTCTTGAAGAAGGCGAGTTCCAGGCTGGCGACTCGATCAAAGCTGAACTCTTCACTGCAGGCCAGCTGGTAGACGTTACTGGTCAGTCCAAAGGTAAAGGCTTTGCCGGTACCATCAAGCGCTGGAACTTCCGTGGCCAGGACAACACCCACGGTAACTCCGTGTCGCACCGTGTCCCGGGCTCCATCGGCCAGTGCCAGACTCCTGGTCGTGTGTTCAAGGGCAAGAAAATGTCCGGTCACATGGGCGCCGAGCGCGTGACTGTTCAGTCCCTGGAAGTAGTTCGCGTAGACGCTGAGCGCAACCTGCTGCTGGTCAAGGGTGCCGTTCCTGGCGCTACTGGCGGCGACGTGGTTGTACGTCCAGCTGTCAAGGCTCGCGGTTAAGGGGAAACTGACATGCAACTTAATGTAAATGACGCTCAGGCGATCGAAGTTTCCGAACTGACTTTCGGTGGCGAATTCAACGAGACGCTGGTACACCAAGCAGTCGTGGCCTACATGGCCGGCGGCCGTCAGGGCACCAAGCAGCAAAAGACCCGTTCCGACGTGGCTGGTGGCGGTAAGCGCCCATGGCGTCAGAAGGGTACTGGCCGTGCTCGTGCTGGTACCACTCGTGGTCCGATCTGGCGTGGCGGTGGTGTAACCTTCGCAGCTCGTCCTCAGGATCACTCGCAGAAGCTCAACAAGAAGATGTATCGCGCAGCTCTGCGCTCCATCCTCGCTGAGCTGGTGCGTAGCGACCGTCTGGTCGTGGTTCAGGACTTCGCTGTTGAAGCACCGAAAACCAAAGATCTGCTGAACAAGCTGAACGGCATGGGTCTGAGCGACGTTCTGATCGTTTCGGACGCTGTTGATCAGAACCTGTACCTGGCTGCTCGTAACCTGCCGCACGTCGATGTACGTGACGTTCAAGGTTCCGACCCGGTCAGTCTGATCGCATACGAGAAAGTGTTGATCACTGTCTCGGCCGTGAAGAAATTCGAGGAGCTGCTGGGATGAACCAGGAACGCGTATTTAAAGTCCTCCTTGGCCCGCACGTTTCCGAGAAGGCTACCGTTCTGGCTGAGAAAAAAGGCCAGTTCGTATTCAAGGTTGCTACTGACGCAACCAAGCTGGAAATCAAGAAAGCTGTCGAAGGCCTGTTCAACGTAAAAGTTGAAAACGTGTCGACTGTTAACGTTCTGGGTAAAACCAAGCGTACCGCACGTGGTCTGGGCAAGCGTAATGACTGGAAGAAGGCGATCGTCTCCCTTCAGCCAGGCCAAGATCTCGATTTCAGCAGCAGTGCTGAGTAAGGAAGGGGTGCATCATGGCAATCGTTAAATGCAAACCGACTTCCCCTGGCCGCCGTTTCGTGGTCAAGGTGGTCAACCAGGAGCTGCACAAAGGCGCTCCTCACGCACCGCTGCTCGAGAAGAAATCGAAGTCTGGTGGTCGTAACAACAATGGCCGCATTACCACTCGTCACGTTGGTGGTGGTCATAAGCAGCATTACCGTCTGGTCGACTTCCGTCGCAACGACAAAGATGGCATCCCAGCCACTGTCGAGCGTATCGAATACGATCCAAACCGTACTGCTCACATCGCCCTGCTGTGCTACGCAGACGGTGAGCGTCGCTACATCATCGCCCCTAAAGGCGTGAGTGCTGGCGACCAGCTGATCGCAGGTGCTCTGGCCCCAATCAAGGCCGGTAACTCCCTGCAGCTGCGCAATATCCCAGTAGGTAGCACCATTCACGGCATCGAACTGAAGCCGGGTAAAGGTGCTCAGATCGCTCGTTCCGCTGGTGCTTCGGCTCAGCTGATCGCTCGTGAAGGCGTCTACGTGACTCTGCGTCTGCGTTCCGGTGAGATGCGTAAAGTACTGGCTGAGTGCCGTGCGACCCTGGGCGAAGTCTCGAACTCCGAGCACAGCCTGCGCTCGCTGGGTAAAGCTGGTGCCAAACGCTGGCGCGGCGTTCGCCCAACCGTTCGTGGTGTTGCCATGAACCCGGTTGACCACCCACATGGTGGTGGTGAAGGTCGTACCTCCGGTGGTCGTCATCCGGTATCGCCATGGGGCTTCCCAACCAAGGGTGCTAAAACCCGTGGTAATAAGCGTACCGACAACATGATCGTCCGTCGTCGCAAGTAACTAGAGGGATACGACAGTGCCACGTTCTCTGAAAAAAGGTCCTTTTATCGATCTTCACCTGCTGAAGAAGGTCGAAGTGGCGGTGGAGAAGAATGATCGCAAGCCAGTTAAAACCTGGTCGCGTCGTTCGATGATCCTGCCACAAATGGTCGGTCTGACCATCGCGGTTCACAACGGTCGCCAGCATGTCCCAGTTCTCGTGAACGAAGACATGGTCGGCCACAAACTGGGCGAGTTCGCCGGTACCCGCACCTATCGCGGGCACGTGGCTGACAAGAAAGCCAAGCGTTAAGGGGTAAGGAAATGGAAGTAGCCGCTAAGTTGTCGGGCGCTCGCATCTCCGCCCAGAAAGCCCGCTTGGTCGCCGACCAGATCCGCGGGAAGAAGGTGGGCGAAGCGCTCAACCTGTTGGCCTTCAGCAGCAAAAAAGCCGCTGAAATCATGAAGAAAGTCCTCGAGTCGGCCGTTGCCAACGCCGAACACAACGAAGGCGCAGACGTTGATGACCTGAAGGTCTCCACCGTCTTCGTCAACGAAGGGCGTTCGCTGAAGCGCATCATGCCACGTGCCAAAGGCCGTGCTGATCGCATCGTCAAGCGGTCTTGCCATATCACTGTCAAGGTTGCGGACAAGTAACGGAGTCGATCAGATGGGTCAGAAAGTACATCCCACTGGCATTCGCCTGGGAATCGTCAAGGAGCACACCTCCGTCTGGTACGCAGACGGTGCTACTTACGCAGATTACCTCTTGAAGGATCTGAAAACGCGTGAGTACCTCCAAGACAAACTAAAAAGCGCGTCCGTAAGCCGTATCGATATTCATCGTCCGGCTCAAACTGCACGCATCACCATCCACACCGCTCGTCCCGGTATCGTTATCGGTAAGAAAGGTGAAGATGTCGAGAAGCTGCGTCAGGACCTGACCAAGCAGATGGGTGTGCCTGTGCACATCAACATCGAAGAGATCCGCAAGCCGGAACTCGACGCTATGCTGGTTGCGCAGAGCGTAGCTCAGCAGCTGGAACGCCGCGTAATGTTCCGTCGCGCCATGAAGCGCGCCGTACAGAACGCCATGCGTATTGGTGCCAAGGGCATCAAGATCCAGGTGAGCGGTCGTCTCGGCGGTGCTGAGATTGCTCGTACCGAGTGGTATCGCGAAGGGCGTGTGCCTCTGCACACCCTGCGTGCCGATATCGACTACAACACCTACGAAGCTCACACCACTTACGGTGTGATCGGTGTGAAGGTTTGGATCTTCAAAGGCGAAGTTATTGGTGGTCGCCAAGAAGAACTGAAACCACAAGCACCAGCGCCTCGTAAAAAAGCTGCTAAGTAAGGGGTACGCCAAATGTTGCAACCAAAGCGTACAAAATTCCGCAAGCAGATGACCGGCCACAACCGTGGTCTGGCACTGCGCGGTAGCAAAGTCAGCTTCGGCGAGTTCGCCTTGAAAGCTGTTGCTCGCGGTCGCCTCACCGCCCGCCAGATCGAGTCGGCACGTCGTGCTCTGACCCGTCACGTTAAGCGTGGCGGTAAGATCTGGATCCGTGTCTTCCCGGACAAGCCGATCTCCAAGAAGCCTCTCGAGGTTCGTATGGGTAAAGGTAAGGGTTCCGTGGAATACTGGGTTGCCCAGATCCAGCCAGGCAAAGTCCTGTACGAGATCGAGGGTGTTTCTGAAGAGCTGGCGCGCGAAGCTTTCGCCCTGGCTGCTGCAAAGCTGCCTCTCGCCACCTCCTTTGTTAAGCGGACGGTGATGTGATGAAAGCGAATGAACTTCGTGAAAAATCTGCACAGCAACTGAATGAGCAACTGCTCGGCTTGCTGCGCGACCAGTTCAATCTGCGTATGCAGAAGGCAACTGGCCAGTTGGGGCAGTCGCACCTGCTCTCGCAAGTTAAGCGTGACATCGCTCGCGTGAAAACTGTGCTTAACCAGCAGGCAGGTAAGTGATCATGGCTGAAGCTGAAAAAACCGTCCGTACGCTGACTGGCCGTGTCGTCAGCGACAAAATGGACAAGACCATCACCGTTCTGATCGAGCGTCGCGTCAAGCACCCGATCTACGGTAAATACGTTAAGCGTTCGACTAAGCTGCACGCGCACGACGAATCCAACCAGTGCAAAATCGGCGACAAGGTTTCCATCCGTGAAACCCGTCCGCTGGCCAAGACCAAGTCCTGGGCACTGGTTGAAGTCCTCGAACGCGCTGTTGAAGTCTAAGGGCTAGGGGTCGGAGAAATTTTATGATTCAGACTCAATCCATGCTCGATGTGGCCGATAACAGCGGCGCTCGTCGCGTCATGTGCATCAAGGTGCTCGGCGGTTCGCACCGCCGTTACGCCGGCATCGGTGACATCATCAAAGTAACCGTCAAGGAAGCAATTCCGCGCGGTAAGGTCAAAAAAGGCCAGGTGATGACCGCTGTTGTCGTCCGTACCCGTCACGGTGTACGTCGCGCTGACGGTTCCATCATTCGTTTCGACGGCAACGCTGCTGTTCTGCTGAACACCAAGCAAGAGCCGATCGGCACTCGCATCTTCGGGCCAGTGACCCGTGAACTTCGTACTGAGAAGTTCATGAAGATCGTCTCGCTCGCCCCTGAAGTGCTGTAAGGAGATCCGACATGCAAAAGATTCGTCGTGACGACGAGATCATCGTGATCGCCGGCAAAGACAAAGGTAAGCGCGGTAAGGTGCTGAAGGTTCTCGCTGACGACCGTCTGGTCGTTGGTGGTGTGAACCTGGTCAAGCGTCATACCAAGCCTAACCCGATGGCGGGCGTTCAGGGCGGTATCGTCGAAAAAGAAGCGCCTCTGCACGCTTCCAACGTTGCCATCTTCAATGGCGAAACCAACAAGGCTGACCGCGTTGGTTTCAAAGTAGAAGACGGTAAGAAAATTCGTGTCTTCAAGTCGACCCAAAAAGCGGTTGATGCTTGAACACTGCTAGGTAGAAGACCATGGCACGACTGAAAGAGATTTACCGGAACGAAATCGCTCCTAAGCTTAAGGAAGAACTTAAGCTGTCGAACGTGATGGAAGTTCCGCGCGTTACCAAGATCACCCTGAACATGGGTCTGGGCGAAGCGATCGGCGACAAGAAAGTCATCGAGCACGCTGTTGCCGACCTGGAAAAGATCACTGGTCAAAAGCCGGTTGTGACTTTCGCTCGTAAATCCATCGCGGGCTTCAAAGTCCGTGAAGGATGGCCGATCGGTGTCAAGGTGACCCTGCGTCGCGAAAAGATGTACGAATTCCTGGACCGCCTGCTGGCGATCTCCCTGCCTCGGGTCCGCGACTTCCGCGGCCTGAATGCCAAGTCCTTCGATGGTCGTGGCAACTACAGCATGGGCGTGAAAGAGCAGATCATCTTCCCGGAAATCGATTACGACAAGATCGATGCTCTGCGCGGTTTGGACATCACCCTGACCACCACTGCTCGTTCGGATGACGAAGGCCGCGCTCTGCTGCGTGCATTCAAATTCCCGTTCCGCAACTGATTGGAGTAGGAAAATGGCCAAGAAGAGCATGAAAAACCGCGAGCTGAAGCGTCAGCTCACGGTAGCCAAGTTCGCCAAAAAGCGTGCTGAGCTGAAAGCGACCATCGTCAATCTGAACGCCTCTCCTGAAGAGCGTTTCGCTGCCGTTGTCGCTCTGCAGAAGCAGCCACGTGATGCCAGCGCTGCGCGTCTGCGCAACCGTTGCCGCCTGACCGGTCGTCCTCACGGTGTTTACCGTAAGTTCGGCCTGGGCCGTAACATGCTGCGTCAAGCGGCAATGCGCGGTGACGTACCAGGTCTGGTCAAGGCCTCCTGGTAATCGCTGTAGGCGTGACGCTGGCGGAAGGGGAGTGATCTTCCGACCGCCGGTGTTCTCGCCAACAAACAAGCCCCTTCTTGGGGCTTGTTTCGTTTCTGTCTTGTGTCTAGAATGACCGGCTCACCTGAGCCTGGGGTTTTACCCTGCCTGCTTGGGTGGTTGTGATAGCCGCAAGGCTAATAATTCTTGTATCAGGAGCATCTAGCCCATGAGTATGCAGGACCCGTTAGCGGACATGCTAACTCGCATCCGTAATGCCCAGATGGCTGAAAAGTCCGTCGTAAGCATGCCTTCCTCCACTCTGAAGGTCGCGGTTGCCAAAGTTCTGAAAGACGAAGGTTACATCGCTGGCTACCAGGTTACTGGTGAGGCCAAGCCGTCCCTGTCGATCGAACTCAAGTACTTCGAAGGCCGTCCGGTCATCGAGGAACTGAAGCGTTCCAGCCGTCCTGGCCTGCGCCAGTACAAGTCCGTCACAGACCTGCCGAAAGTTCGTGGCGGCCTGGGCGTGTCTATCGTCTCCACCAACAAAGGTGTGATGACTGACCGCGCTGCGCGCGCTGCCGGTGTCGGCGGCGAAGTTCTGTGCACAGTGTTCTAAGGGGAGATAGGCATGTCTCGCGTCGCTAAGAACCCCGTTAAGCTGCCAGCTGGTGTCGAAGTCAAATTCGCCGGTCAGCAGCTTTCGGTGAAGGGTGCCAAAGGCACTCTCGAACTGAACGTTCACTCGTCTGTTGAAGTTACCGAAGAGTCCGGCGAACTGCGTTTCGTCGCTCGCAACGGTGATCAGCAAGCTCGCGCCATGGCCGGTACTACCCGTGCTCTGGTCAACAACATGGTCCAGGGCGTAAGCCAAGGCTTTGAGCGCAAGCTCCAGCTGGTCGGTGTTGGTTACAAGGCACAGGCCAAAGGCACCGTCCTGAACCTGGCTCTGGGCTTCTCGCATCCAGTGGACTACGAACTGCCAGCCGGTATCACTGCTGAAACTCCCAGCCAAACCGACATCCTGATCAAGGGTATCGACAAGCAGCTGGTAGGTCAGGTGGCCGCTGAAATCCGCGACTTCCGTCCACCAGAGCCTTACAAAGGCAAGGGTGTGCGTTACGCGGACGAAGTAGTCCGTCGTAAAGAAGCCAAGAAGAAGTAGGGCCTAGCAAATGACCGACAAAAAAGTTACTCGACTGCGTCGCGCTCGCAAAGCACGTCTCAAGATGCACGAACTCGAAGTCGTGCGCCTGTGCGTGTTCCGCTCCTCGCAGCACATCTACGCCCAGGTCATTTCGGCCGACGGCAGCAAGGTTTTGGCAAGTGCCTCGACCTTGGACAAAGACCTGCGTGATGGCGCCACTGGCAACATCGACGCGGCCACTAAGGTTGGCAAGCTGGTAGCTGAGCGTGCGAAAGCCGCCGGTGTATCTCAAGTTGCCTTTGACCGTTCCGGCTTCAAGTACCATGGCCGCGTCAAAGCGCTGGCTGATGCTGCTCGTGAAGGCGGGCTGGAGTTCTAAGTTATGGCAAATAACGATCAAAAGCGCGACGAAGGCTACATCGAGAAGCTGGTTCAAGTTAACCGCGTAGCTAAAACCGTTAAAGGCGGCCGTATCTTCACCTTCACCGCGCTGACCGTGGTGGGTGACGGTAAAGGTCGCGTCGGCTTCGGCCGTGGCAAATCGCGCGAAGTACCTGCCGCGATCCAGAAAGCCATGGAAGCTGCTCGTCGCAACATGATCCAGGTTGACCTGAAGGGCACCACCCTGCAGTACGCCACCAAGGCCGCCCACGGCGCCTCGAAGGTTTACATGCAGCCTGCTTCGGAAGGTACCGGTATCATCGCCGGCGGCGCCATGCGTGCTGTCCTGGAAGTTGCTGGTGTTCAGAACGTCCTGGCCAAGTGCTACGGTTCGACCAACCCAGTGAACGTGGTTTACGCCACCTTCAAGGGTCTGAAAGCCATGCAATCTCCTGAGTCCATTGCTGCCAAGCGCGGCAAGAGCGTTGAGGAGATCTTCTGATCATGGCAACCGTAAAAGTAACGCTGATCAAGAGCGTCTCGGGCCGTATCCCTAACCACAAACTGTGCGTTAAAGGTCTGGGTCTGCGTCGCATCGGTCACACTGTAGAAGTCCAGGATACTCCCGAGAACCGCGGGATGATCAACAAGGCTTACTACATGCTGCGCGTCGAGGGTTAATCGATGAAACTCAATGATCTGAGTCCAGCGCCGGGTTCCCGTCGCGAAAAGCATCGTCCGGGTCGTGGTATCGGTAGCGGTCTGGGTAAGACCGGCGGCCGTGGCCACAAAGGTCAGACCTCCCGTTCGGGTGGTTCGATCGCTCCGGGCTTCGAAGGCGGTCAACAGCCGCTGCACCGTCGCCTGCCGAAGTTCGGCTTCGTTTCCCTGAAAGCCATGGATCGCGCAGAAGTGCGTCTGTCCGAACTGGCTAAAGTGGAAGGCGACGTGATCTCCGTGCAATCCCTGAAGGATGCCAACGTGATCAACCAGCACATTCAGCGTGTGAAAATCATGCTGTCTGGCGAAGTTACTCGCGCAGTCACCATCAAGGGTATCGCAGCCACCAAGGGTGCGCGTGCGGCTATCGAAGCAGCTGGCGGCAAATTCGAGGAATAAATGGCTAAGCAAGGTGCTCTCTCTTCGCTCGGTAAGGGCGGGATGTCGGAACTCTGGGCTCGTCTGCGCTTTCTGTTCATGGCGATCATCGTCTATCGGATAGGTGCGCATATCCCGGTTCCAGGCATCAATCCGGACCGTCTGGCGGATCTGTTTCGGCAGAATGAGGGGACCATTCTTAGCTTGTTCAACATGTTTTCCGGTGGCGCGCTCGAGCGCATGAGCATCTTTGCATTGGGGATCATGCCGTACATCTCGGCATCGATCATCATGCAGCTGATGACGGCGGTCAGCCCGCAACTGGAGCAGTTGAAGAAGGAAGGTGAAGCTGGCCGTCGCAAGATCAGCCAGTACACCCGCTACGGCACCGTTATTCTGGCGCTGGTTCAAGCCATTGGCATGTCCATTGGCCTGGCCAACCAGGGCGTGGCGTTTTCTGCGGGCCTTGGCTTCCATGTCGTCGCGGTTTCCACGTTTGTGGCAGGCGCGATGTTCATGATGTGGCTGGGTGAGCAGATCACCGAGCGCGGTGTGGGCAACGGTATCTCGATGTTGATCTTCGCAGGTATCGTTGCCGGTCTTCCGAGAGCAATCGGGCAGTCTTTCGAGTCTGCGCGCACAGGCGATATCAACATTTTCGCCCTGGTCGCTATCGGTTTGCTGGCAGTAGCGATTATCGGCTTTGTGGTGTTCATTGAGCGTGGTCAGCGTCGTATCGCCGTTCACTACGCCAAGCGTCAGCAGGGCCGTAAGGTCTTTGCAGCGCAGACCAGCCACTTGCCGCTGAAAGTGAACATGGCGGGGGTTATCCCGGCCATTTTCGCGAGCAGCATTCTGCTGTTCCCGGCTTCGCTGGGTGCCTGGTTCGGTCAGTCCGAAGGTATGGGCTGGCTGCAGGACATCTCGCAGTCGATCGCTCCTGGTCAGCCGTTGAACATTCTGCTGTTTAGTGCAGGGATCATTTTCTTCTGCTTCTTCTACACAGCGTTGATGTTCAACCCGAAAGACGTAGCGGAAAACCTGAAGAAGTCCGGTGCCTTTATTCCGGGTATCCGTCCTGGTGAGCAGTCGGCGCGCTACATTGATGGCGTTCTGACTCGTTTGACCATGTTCGGTGCTCTTTACATGATGGCCGTCTGCCTTCTGCCCCAGTTCCTGGTGGTGGCAGCAAATGTGCCGTTCTACCTTGGCGGGACCTCGTTGCTGATTGTGGTAGTGGTTGTGATGGACTTCATGTCCCAAGTACAATCGCACCTCGTTTCGCACCAGTACGAATCCCTGATGAAGAAAGCCAACCTGAAAGGCTACGGTGGCAGCGGTTTGCTGCGCTGATACGCCCCTAAGGTTCGAGGAGTCGGTAATGAAAGTTCGTGCATCGGTGAAAAAGCTGTGCCGCAACTGCAAGATCATCCGTCGCGAAGGCGTCGTACGAGTGATCTGCAGCGCGGAACCGCGTCACAAACAGCGCCAAGGCTGAGTGTGATCTGCGTTTCAAACCCAGCAGCTAGTGTGCTGCTGGGTTGATTATTCGTTTCTACAGCGATATTATCTCGCGCCCTATTTCTTGGCTTCCGGGGCGTAGGTAGCTGTCAATTGGAGTCCCACTGAATGGCCCGTATTGCAGGCGTCAACATTCCAGATAACAAGCATACTGTTATCTCGCTGACCTACATCTATGGTGTCGGTCGCACAACTGCACAGAAGATCTGTGCAGATGCTGGTGTAAATCCAGCCGCTAAGATCAAGGATCTGAGCGACGAGCAAATCGAAACCCTGCGTGGCGAAGTTGCGAAGTTCACCACCGAAGGTGACCTGCGTCGTGACGTCAACATGAAGATCAAGCGCTTGATGGACCTGGGTTGCTACCGCGGCCTGCGTCATCGTAAAGGTCTGCCGGTTCGCGGTCAGCGCACCAAGACCAACGCACGCACCCGTAAGGGCCCGCGTAAGCCGATCCGCAAGTAATCGCCCAGGAATATAGACATGGCAAAACCTGCTGCTCGTCCTCGTAAGAAAGTCAAAAAGACAGTGGTTGATGGCATCGCCCACATCCATGCGTCTTTCAACAACACCATCGTGACCATCACCGACCGTCAGGGCAATGCTTTGTCCTGGGCGACCTCCGGTGGCTCGGGTTTCCGTGGTTCGCGCAAATCCACCCCGTTCGCAGCTCAGATCGCTGCTGAGCGTGCTGGTCAAGCTGCGCTGGAATACGGTCTTAAGAACCTCGACGTAAACGTCAAGGGTCCAGGTCCAGGTCGTGAGTCCGCCGTTCGTGCATTGAACAGCTGCGGCTACAAGATCGCCAGCATCACCGACGTGACGCCAATCCCGCACAACGGGTGCCGTCCGCCGAAGAAGCGCCGCGTGTAATCAGGAGACAGAAGAATGGCACGTTACATTGGTCCAAAATGCAAACTGTCTCGTCGTGAAGGCACCGACCTGTTCCTGAAGAGCGGCGTTCGCGCTCTGGAATCGAAGTGCAACATCGAAGCAGCCCCAGGTATCCACGGCCAGCGCCGTGGCCGTCAGTCCGACTACGGTACCCAGCTGCGCGAGAAACAAAAAGTCCGTCGTATCTACGGTGTTCTGGAGCGTCAGTTCCGCGGTTACTACCAAGCTGCTGCCTCGAAAAAAGGCGCAACCGGTGAGAACCTGCTGCAACTGCTCGAGTGCCGTCTGGATAACGTCGTCTACCGTATGGGCTTCGGCTCGACTCGTTCCGAGTCCCGTCAGCTGGTTTCGCACAAAGCGATCAGCGTCAACGGTAAGACTGTAAACATTCCATCCTACCAAGTTCGTCCGGGTGACGTGGTCGCGGTTCGCGAGAAGTCGTCGAACCAGCTGCGCATTGTTCAAGCCCTTGAACTGTGCGCCCAGCGTGGCCGCGTTGAGTGGGTAGACGTAGATTCCGCTAAGAAGTCGGGCGTTTTCAAGAACGTTCCTGCTCGCGGCGACCTCTCTGCCGACATCAACGAAAACCTGATTGTCGAGCTCTACTCCAAGTAAGGGCTAGAAAATAGGTGCATCCATGCAGATTTCGGTAAATGAGTTCCTGACTCCCCGCCATATTGATGTGCAGGTAGTCAGTCCGACCCGCGCCAAGATCACGCTCGAGCCTCTCGAGCGTGGCTTCGGCCATACCCTGGGCAACGCGCTGCGCCGCATCCTGTTGTCCTCCATGCCTGGCTGTGCAGTAGTCGAGGCCGAGATCGATGGCGTACTCCATGAGTACTCCGCGATCGAAGGTGTACAGGAAGACGTAATTGAAATCCTGTTGAACCTTAAAGGTCTGGCTATCAAACTGCACGGTCGTGACGAAGTTACGCTGACCTTGTCGAAAAAGGGTTCGGGGGTGGTTACCGCTGCCGATATTCAGCTGGATCACGATGTCGAGATCGTCAACCCCGATCACGTAATCGCGAACCTGGCGTCCAACGGCGCCCTGAACATGAAGCTCACTGTAGCTCGTGGTCGCGGTTACGAGCCGGCTGACTCCCGTCAAACCGACGAAGACGAAAGCCGTAGCATTGGCCGTCTGCAGCTGGACGCTTCGTTCAGCCCGGTGCGTCGTATCGCCTATGTGGTCGAGAACGCCCGTGTTGAACAGCGTACCAACCTGGACAAGCTGGTCATTGATCTGGAAACCAACGGCACCCTGGATCCTGAAGAGGCTATCCGCCGCGCTGCGACCATCCTGCAACAGCAGTTGGCCGCGTTCGTCGACCTCAAAGGTGACAGCGAGCCTGTCGTAGTCGAGCAGGAAGACGAGATCGATCCGATCCTGCTACGTCCGGTTGACGACCTGGAACTGACTGTACGTTCGGCCAACTGCCTCAAGGCGGAGAACATCTACTACATCGGCGACCTGATTCAGCGTACCGAAGTAGAGCTGTTGAAGACTCCTAACCTGGGCAAGAAGTCCCTGACTGAAATCAAGGACGTGCTGGCCTCTCGTGGTCTGTCTCTCGGCATGCGCCTCGACAACTGGCCGCCTGCAAGTCTTAAGAAAGACGACAAGGCGACCGCCTGATCGTCGTAATCACCGAACGTAGTGTTTGGTAAGGAATGAATCATGCGTCATCGTAAAAGTGGACGTCACCTGAGCCGTACCAGCTCTCACCGCAAAGCTATGTTCCAGAACATGGCTGTGTCGCTGATCGAGCACGAGCTGATCAAAACCACCCTGCCGAAAGCCAAGGAACTGCGCCGCGTTGCCGAGCCGCTGATCACCCTGGCCAAGGAAGACAGCGTTGCTAACCGCCGTCTGGCCTTCGACCGTACCCGTTCGAAGTCCGCTGTTGGCAAACTGTTCAACGATCTGGGCAAGCGTTACGCCACCCGTCAGGGCGGCTACCTGCGCATCCTGAAGTGCGGTTTCCGCGCTGGCGACAACGCGCCTATGGCGTACGTCGAGCTGGTTGATCGTCCAGTCGGTGGTGCTGTAGAAGCTGCCGAGTAAGACGTTCTGTCTGCTACAAAAAACCGGGCCTAGTGCCCGGTTTTTTGTTTTTATAGGAATTGTTTTTTTCTATCGATACGACACGTGCAATGAATTTGTTCTGAATCGACCGCTCGTCGATACTCCTATCCAAGCCGATTCGCCGGCAGTTCAAAACCGATATGGAGAGCCCATGAGCAAGATTCTCACCACCGCCAGCGGTGCCCCCGTAGCTGACAATCAGAATTCCCGCTCTGCTGGCCCGCGCGGCCCGTTGTTGCTCGACGATTTCCACCTGATCGAGAAGCTCGCTCACTTCAACCGCGAGAACATTCCTGAGCGGCGTGTACATGCCAAAGGCTCGGGAGCCTATGGCACGTTTACCGTCACCCACGACATCACTCGCTACACCAAGGCCAAGCTGTTCGACACGATTGGTAAGCAGACGGAAACCTTCCTGCGCTTTTCCACCGTCGGCGGCGAGCGTGGTTCGGCTGACACCGAGCGTGATCCTCGCGGCTTTGCGGTAAAGTTTTACACCGAGGAAGGCAATTGGGACATCGTCGGCAACAACACGCCGGTTTTCTTCATCCGCGATCCGCTCAAGTTCCCGGATTTCATCCACACCCAGAAGCGCCATCCGCAATCAAACCTGAAGAACGCTCAGATGATGTGGGATTTCTGGTCGCACTCGCCTGAAGCGCTGCACCAGGTCACCATCCTGTTCTCCGATCGCGGCATTCCGGACGGCTACCGGCACATGCACGGCTTCGGCAGCCACACCTATAGCTTGATCAGCGCTACCGGCGAGCGCACATGGGTCAAATGGCACTTCAAGACCCAGCAAGGTATCAAGAACCTTACGCCAGCCGACGCTGCGCGCCTGGCGGGTACAGACCCTGACTACGCCCAGCGTGACCTGTTCGAGGCCATCGAGCGCGCAGACTTCCCCCGTTGGACCGTGTGCATTCAGGTCATGACTGAGGAGGAGGCAGCCAGCCGCGAAGAAAATCCGTTCGATGTGACCAAGACCTGGTCGCAGAGGGACTATCCGTTGATCGAGGTGGGTGTCCTGGAGCTCAACCGCAACCCGCTCAACTATTTTGCTGAAGTCGAGCAGGCTGCGTTTGGCCCGAGCAACATGGTGCCGGGCGTTGGGCTGTCCCCAGACCGCATGCTGCAGGGCCGCGTTTTCGCCTATGCCGATGCGCACCGGTACCGTGTGGGCACCAACCACCAGCAGTTGCCGGTCAACGCGCCACGCTGCCCGGTCAATAGCTACCAGCGTGATGGATCAATGGCGTTTGGTAGCTATGGCAGTGCACCCAATTACGAGCCCAATAGCTATGGCGATGCGCCTAAGCAGTCGCCTGGCCATGGCGAACCTGCATTGGCCCTCAAAGGCGCTGCGGACCGCTACGATCACCGTGAAGACAATGACTACTACAGCCACGCCGGTGCACTGTTCCGCTTGATGAACGATGAACAAAAGGCACTGCTGATCAGCAATATCGCCGGAACCATGGCAGGTGTCAGTCAAGATGTCATTCAACGACAACTGCAGTACTTCTTCAGGGCTGATCCGGCCTATGGTGAAGGCATTGCCAAGGCATTGGGCGTGAATCTCGCCTAACTCGAAGTGATAAGAAGAACCGCCCTCATTTGGGCGGTTTTTCAATGAATATCACTACTGTTTACCTGATTTTTGCCCCTGATTGCGCATTTTTCAGTGACCGTGGGCAATTCCTGGTTCAAACTATGTCTCATTAGACGTATCCACACGGAGAATCAGGGCGATGCAAGGTCACCCGGACGTAATCAATTATCTCGTCACGTTGCTGAAGGGCGAACTGGCCGCACGCGACCAGTACTTCATTCACTCGCGCATGTACGAAGACTGGGGCCTGTCCAAGCTCTACGAACGCATCAACCATGAGATGGAAGAGGAAACCCAGCACGCCGATGCGCTGATGCGGCGTATCCTCATGCTCGAAGGCACCCCCGACATGCGCGCGGATGACCTGGAAGTGGGTAGCACTGTGCCGGAAATGATCGAAGCGGACCTCAAGCTCGAGTACAAGGTTCGTGCGGCCTTGTGCAAAGGCATCGAGCTGTGTGAGCTGCACAAGGACTACATCAGTCGCGATATCCTGCGTGCGCAGCTGGCCGATACCGAAGAAGATCACACCTACTGGCTTGAGAAGCAGCAGGGCCTGATCAAGGCCATCGGCCTGGAAAACTACCTGCAGTCGCAGATGTAAGTTATCCACAGATAAAAAAGAGCCCCAGGCACCATCCGTGCCTGGGGCTTTTTCATGGGCTACCAGATCAGGCCCGGTCACGCTCCAGAAGCGGTTTCAGATAGTGCCCTGTGTACGACTGCTTCATCTTGGCCAGTTCCTCCGGGGTACCGCTGGCAATAATTTGCCCACCCTTCGAGCCACCCTCTGGGCCCAGGTCGACCAACCAGTCCGCGGTCTTGATCACATCGAGGTTGTGCTCGATAACCACCACCGTGTTGCCGTGGTCGCGCAGGCGGTGCAAGACGTCCAGCAACTGCTGAATATCGGCGAAGTGCAGGCCCGTAGTCGGCTCGTCAAGGATGTACAGGGTCTTGCCAGTATCGCGTTTGGACAGCTCGCGTGAGAGCTTGACCCTTTGCGCTTCACCCCCCGACAGTGTGGTCGCCGACTGGCCCAGCTTGATGTAAGACAGGCCTACATCCATCAAGGTTTGCAGCTTGCGCGCCAGCGCCGGCACCGCATCGAAGAATTCGCGCGCATCCTCGATGGTCATTTCCAGGACCTCGTGGATGTTCTTGCCTTTGTATTTGATCTCCAGGGTTTCGCGGTTGTAGCGCTTGCTCTTGCACACGTCGCACGGCACGTAGATGTCCGGCAGGAAGTGCATTTCCACCTTGATCAGCCCATCGCCCTGGCACGCCTCGCAACGGCCGCCCTTGACGTTGAACGAGAAACGCCCCGGGCCGTAGCCGCGTGAGCGCGATTCCGGCACGCCGGAAAACAGCTCACGAATCGGGGTGAAGATGCCGGTATAGGTCGCCGGGTTCGAACGCGGTGTGCGGCCGATCGGGCTCTGGTCGATGTCGACGACTTTGTCCAGGTGCTGCAGGCCATCCATGTTGCTGTGCGGTGCGGCTTCCAGGCTGCTGGCACCGTTGAGGGCAGTAGCGGCCAGGGGATACAGCGTGTTGTTGATCAACGTCGACTTGCCCGAGCCGGATACGCCAGTCACGCAGGTCAGCAGGCCGATCGGGATTTCCAGGTCAACGTTCTGCAGGTTGTTGCCTCGCGCGCCCTTGAGCTTGAGGGACAGCTTTTTGTCGCGGGGCGTGCGTTTGGCAGGGACGGCGATTTTCTTGCGGCCGGACAGGTACTTCCCGGTCAGCGAGTCGGGATGTGCCATGACTTCTTGCGGCGTACCCTCGGCAACGATCTGGCCACCGTGTACGCCGGCACCTGGGCCGATATCCACCACGTAGTCCGCCAGGCGAATGGCGTCTTCGTCGTGCTCGACCACGATCACGGTGTTACCCAGATCGCGCAGGTGGTTGAGGGTGGCGAGCAGGCGGTCGTTGTCGCGTTGATGAAGACCGATGGACGGTTCATCAAGGATATACATCACCCCGACCAGCCCCGCACCAATCTGGCTGGCCAGGCGGATCCGCTGCGCTTCGCCGCCGGACAAGGTGTCGGCACTGCGATCCAGGGTGAGGTAATCCAGGCCAACGTTAACCAGAAACTGCAGGCGTTCGCAGATTTCCTTGAGGATCTTTGCCGCAATTTCACCGCGACGCCCGGTCAGGGTCAGCTCACCGAAGTAGCTGCTGGCTTCACCGATAGGCAGGTTGGTCACCGCCGGCAGGGTTTTTTCGCCAACCCAGACATGCCGTGCTTCCCGGCGCAGGCGGGTGCCGCGGCAGTCGGGGCAGGGCTGGGTGCCGAGGAACTTGGCCAGCTCCTCACGCACCGTGGCCGACTCGGTTTCGCGGTAGCGCCGCTCCAGGTTGGGCACGATCCCTTCGAACGGGTGCGAACGCTTGACGATGTCGCCACGGTCGTTCAGGTACTTGAAGTCAACGCTCTGCTTGCCACTGCCTTGCAGGATTACCTTCTGGTGCTCGGCCGACAGCTCGCCAAACGGTTCCTCCAGGCTGAACCCATAATGCGCTGCCAGCGAACCCAGCATCTGGAAGTAGTAGACGTTACGCCGATCCCAGCCGCGGATAGCGCCCTCGGCCAATGTCAACTCGCTGTTGACCAGGCGCTTGATATCGAAAAATTGCTTTACCCCCAGGCCATCGCAGGTCGGACAGGCGCCGGCCGGGTTGTTGAACGAAAACAGCTTGGGCTCCAGTTCGCTGATCGCATGGCCGCACACCGGGCAGGCGAAGCGAGCGGAGAAGATCGTCTCTTCGCCTTCTTCATCGTCCATCGGGGCGACCAGGGCGATGCCGTCGGCCAGCTTGAGGGCGGTCTCGAATGACTCGGCAAGGCGTTGTTGCAGGTCGGCGCGGACCTTGAACCGGTCCACCACCACATCGATGCTGTGTTTCTTCTGCTTGTCCAGCTTAGGCAGTTCGTCGAGTTCGTAGAGCTTGCCGTTGACGCGTGCCCGAACGAAGCCTTGGGCACGCAGTTCGTCGAACACGGCCAGGTGCTCACCCTTGCGCTCGCGCACTACCGGTGCCAGCAGCATGAGCTTGCTGCCTTCCGGGCGCTCCAGCACCAGGTCGACCATCTGGCTGACGGTCTGCGCCTCCAGCGGAATGTCGTGGTCCGGGCAGCGCGGAGTACCCACGCGGGCATAAAGCAGGCGCAGGTAGTCGTAGATTTCGGTGATGGTGCCTACCGTCGAGCGCGGGTTGTGCGAAGTCGACTTCTGCTCGATGGAGATGGCAGGCGACAGGCCTTCGATCGTGTCGACGTCAGGTTTTTCCATCATCGACAGGAATTGCCGGGCGTAGGCCGACAGCGATTCCACATAGCGGCGCTGACCCTCGGCATACAAGGTATCGAATGCCAGGGAAGACTTCCCGGACCCGGACAAGCCGGTGATCACGATCAGCTTGTCCCGCGGCAGGGTCAGGTCGATGTTCTTCAGGTTGTGGGTACGTGCCCCACGAATAAGGATCTTGTCCACTGCGGCCTCGCTTGGCGGGCATAAACAAGGAAGTATACGGGGCGCTGCCAGTACGCGGCAAAGCGTCACGTAGATGCCGTCAAGCTGTCGGACTGATAGAATCGCCGCCGGTTCACACGAGGTTAATCCATGCACGACACCCACAACGAGCGCATGAGTGGCAGCGAAACGCGCGCCGCTGGCGGCCTGGCCCTGGTCTTTGCCTTTCGTATGCTGGGCATGTTCATGGTCTTGCCGGTGCTGGCCACCTACGGCATGGACCTGGCCGGTGCCACGCCCGCGCTGATCGGCCTGGCCATCGGTGCCTATGGCCTGACCCAGGCGTTTTTTCAAATCCCTTTCGGGATGATTTCCGATCGCATCGGCCGCCGTCCGGTGATCTACCTGGGCCTGGTGATCTTCGCTTTGGGCAGTGTACTGGCGGCTCAGGCCGACTCCATCTGGGGTGTGATTGCCGGGCGAATTCTGCAGGGCGCCGGGGCGATTTCTGCCGCAGTCATGGCGCTGCTGTCCGACCTGACCCGCGAGCAGCACCGTACCAAGGCCATGGCCATGATCGGCATGAGCATCGGCCTGTCGTTCGCTGTGGCGATGGTCGTTGGCCCACTTCTCACCAGCGCCTTCGGCCTGTCAGGATTGTTCCTCGCCACGGCAGGACTTGCGCTGGTGGGCATTTTGCTGATCGCCTTCATCGTGCCCAACACCCACAGCACCTTGCAGCACCGCGAATCGGGTGTGGCGCGCCAGGCACTCGGTCCAACCCTGCGCCATCCGGACCTTCTGCGCCTGGACGCCGGCATCTTCATCCTCCACGCGATCCTCATGGCGAGCTTCGTTGCGCTGCCTCTGGCCTTCGTCGAGCGCGGTGGCTTGCCCAAGGAAGAGCACTGGTGGGTGTACCTGACTGCGCTGTTCATCTCATTTTTTGCAATGGTCCCTTTCATCATCTACGGCGAAAAAAAGCGCAAGATGAAACGCGTATTGGCCGGAGCGGTCAGTGTGTTGCTGCTGGTGGAGGTGTTCTTCTGGCAGTGGGCTGACAACTTGCGCGGACTGGTGATTGGCACCGTGGTATTCTTTACTGCATTCAACCTGCTGGAGGCATCGCTGCCGTCGCTGGTTAGCAAGGTGTCGCCTGCTGGCGGCAAGGGGACGGCGATGGGGGTGTATTCCACCAGCCAGTTCCTTGGTGCTGCGCTGGGTGGGATTCTTGGCGGCTGGCTGTTCCAGCACGGTGGGCTGAACACGGTGTTCCTCGGTTGCGCGGTGCTGTGTGCCGTATGGCTGGTGGTTGCGTTACGCATGAACGAGCCGCCGTATGTGACCAGCCTGCGCATGCCGCTGACGCCTGAGGCAGTCCGGGAAGCCGGCCTGACCGAGCGCCTGATGGCCGTGCCGGGTGTGACCGACGCCGTTGTGGTGGCAGAAGAAGCTGCCATCTATATCAAACTGGATACGAAAATTTTGGACCGTGCGACCCTCGAGCGTCTGGTGAACCCAGCCTCTTCGGCGTGCGAAGCCTAGGAGAACGTTATGGCCCGTGGGGTTAACAAAGTCATTCTGGTCGGCACCTGTGGCCAGGATCCCGAAGTCCGCTACCTGCCCAACGGTAACGCCGTGACCAACCTGAGCCTGGCTACCAGCGAGCAGTGGACCGACAAGCAGTCGGGCCAGAAGGTCGAGCGCACCGAGTGGCACCGTGTGTCGATGTTCGGCAAGGTTGCCGAAATCGCTGGCGAATACCTGCGCAAGGGTTCGCAGGTGTACATCGAGGGCAAGCTGCAGACCCGCGAGTGGGAAAAAGACGGCATCAAGCGTTACACCACCGAAATCATCGTCGACATGCAGGGCACCATGCAGTTGCTCGGCGGCCGTCCGCAGAACCAGCAAGGTGGCGGCGACCAGTACAACCAAGGTGGTGGTAACAACTACAACCAGGGTGGCCAGCAGCAACAGTACAACCAGGCGCCACCACGTCAGCAGGCCCCACGCCCGCAACAGGCTCAGCAGCGCCCTGCGCCGCAACAGCCTGCGCCGCAGCCGGCTGCTGACTTTGACAGCTTTGATGACGATATTCCGTTCTGAGCAACCTCAGGTCGGTAAGACGTCCAGCTTCATCGAAAACCCAGGGCATTTGCCCTGGGTTTTTTTGCGTCTCGCGGATTGCCAGAGGATCGGGAAATGCCTCCTCGAACGCTTTGCTTCGGCGATTGCCGTGACCGCTCGCCTCAAGGCCTGCGTTCGAAGTTCTTCGCCGCTGCCGCCGCCAGGTCCGGTGGCAGGAAGTCCTTGTCCGGATTGTAGTCCGCCTTCAGGTACCGCTTGAGGTCCACCAGGTCCTGTGGGCTCAAAGTACCAGCCGCCTGCTTCAGGCTGAGGTTGTCGAGAATGTAGTCGTACCGGCTGTTGTTGTAGTCGCGAACCGAGGTGTACAGCTGGCGCTGGGCATCGAGCACGTCGACGATATTGCGAGTACCGACCTGGTAACCGATCTCGGTGGCTTCCAGCGCGCTCTGGTTGGAAATGATCGACTGCTTGCGCGCTTGCACCTGCTCCACATCGGTATTCACGGCACGGTGCAGGTTGCGTGTGTTCTCCACCACCTGGCGGCGCAGGCTCTCGCGTTGTTGTTCGCTCTGGCTCAGGCGCTGGTATGCCTCGCGTACTTGCGAGCTGGTCAGGCCGCCACTGTAGATCGGGATGTTCAGCTGCAGGCCGATGCTGGTCTGCTCCACGTCACCGCTGTAGCGCACGCCCAGTTGCGAAGGGTTGGAGAAGCCCAGGCTGTCATTGTCGCCTTTCTGGTATTTGGCTACCGCATCAAGGGTCGGGGCGTGGCCGGCCTTGCGCTGGCGTAGGGTTTCTTCGGCGGCATCGACTGCGTAGTTGGTTGCCAGCAGGTTGAGGTTCTGCCGCCCCGCAGTCTCGACCCAGGCCTTGGCGTCGTTGGGGGTGGGCACCTGTATCGGCAAGGTGTGAACAACGCCCTGGATCGAGGTGTATTCGCGGTTGGTGAGGGTCACCAAAGCCTCGAAAGCATCCTGCACCTGGCGTTCGGCAATGATCCGGTTGGCCCGGGCGGTGTCATAGCTGGCCTGGGACTGCAGCACGTCGGTCTTGTCGGACAGGCCGACATCGAAACGTTCGTTGGACTGGTCGAGCTGGCGCTTGAAGGCCGATTCTTCGGCTTTCGTGGCTGCCAGGTTGTCCTGGGCCCGCAGCACGGCAAAGTAGCTTTGCGCGGTCTGCAGGATCAGGTTTTGCTCAGTGGCAGACAACTCCAGCGCTGCCTGCTCGTTGACGGCCTCGGCAGCCTGCAACTGGAACCAGCGATCGGCGCGGAAGACAGGTTGCGCCAGTGTGGCGCTCCAGGAATTGCCGCTGCGGTTCGAGGTGATCGAGGGTTCGTCGAGTTTGGTGCGGGTGTTCATCATTTCGGCACCTGCCGACAGGTTGGGCAGCAGGCCGGCTCGGGCCTGGGGCACCACTTCGCGGCGCGCGCCATAATCGGCGCGAGCGGCGGCAAGATCGGCGTTGTTGTCGACCGCTTCCTGGTAGACACTGACCAAATCAGTCTTCACCGTCATGGGCACATCCGCTGCCCAGGCCACTCCGTTGGACGCACAAGACACGGCAATCGCCAGTGAGAGTTTGCGCAGCATAGAGGCAATCCTTGTACGAAATTTAATTACTGAACTGTTGAGTATCGAGCGATGGGGCAGTGTAGTGCCATGCGCAATTGGCAACAATCGTTGGCGGTGCCTTTCATCATCCCCCCGTTTTACACGCTTGGCTTTGCCGGCCACTCCAGTCTAGACTGCGCACGTTCTTGTCGGGGTGCCTTGAAGCAAAGGCTGAGATCGCATAGGTGCGGATCCCGTTGAACCTGATCAGGTTAGCGCCTGCGTAGGGAACAAGATTGCTCGCCTTCCCGGGGAGCCTCTTGTGCCAGGTCCGGGAATGTCGCAGCTGCATGCAGCTCAAGGCACTCCATGTATCCGGCACTGCATACCCGCCAAGGGGTGCGTCCGCGTCTTTCAGGTTCTCCCCGACATTCCACCGCTAGGAAGCTGTCTGGAGCCTGTGATGAGCAAACAAGAAAAAACGATCAACCTCAGCGAATCGGCGCAAGTCGATCAGCAGTCCGTGCAACCCTTCCCGCGTTCGCGCAAGGTCTATGTCCAGGGCTCGCGCCCGGACATCCGCGTGCCGATGCGCGAAATCAGTCTGCACGACACCCCCACCGACTTCGGCGGCGAAGCCAACGCGCCGGTACTGGTCTACGACACTTCCGGCCCCTATACCGATCCCGACGTCATCATTGATGTACGCAAAGGCCTGGCCGATGTGCGGTCGGCCTGGATTGACGCCCGTGGCGATACCGAGCGCCTGGGTGGGCTGAGCTCGAATTTCGGCCAGCAACGCCTGAACGACGCCGAACTGGCCAAGCTGCGCTTCAACCATGTGCGCAACCCGCGCCGCGCCAAGGCTGGCGCCAACGTCTCGCAGATGCACTACGCGCGCCAGGGCATCATCACCGCCGAGATGGAGTACGTCGCCATCCGCGAGAACATGAAGCTGCAGGAGGCACGCGCTGCTGGGCTGCTCACGCAGCAGCACGCCGGCCACAGCTTCGGCGCCAACATCCCCAAAGAAATCACTGCCGAGTTCGTGCGCGAGGAGATCGCCCGCGGCCGCGCGATCATCCCGGCCAATATCAACCACACGGAACTGGAGCCGATGATCATCGGCCGCAACTTCCTGGTGAAGATCAACGGCAACATCGGCAACAGCGCCTTGGGCTCCTCGATCGAAGAAGAAGTGGCCAAGCTGACCTGGGGTATTCGCTGGGGCTCGGACACGGTCATGGACCTGTCGACCGGCAAGCACATCCACGAAACCCGCGAGTGGATCATCCGCAACTCGCCGGTACCCATCGGTACCGTACCGATCTACCAGGCCCTGGAAAAGGTCGGCGGAGTTGCCGAAGACCTGACCTGGGAGCTGTTCCGCGACACGCTGATCGAGCAGGCAGAGCAGGGCGTTGACTACTTCACCATCCATGCTGGCGTGCTGCTGCGCTACGTGCCACTGACCGCCAAGCGAGTCACCGGTATCGTCAGCCGCGGCGGGTCGATCATGGCCAAGTGGTGCCTGGCGCATCACCAGGAGAACTTCCTGTACACGCATTTCGATGAGATCTGCGAAATCATGAAGGCTTACGACGTGAGCTTCTCGCTCGGTGACGGACTACGCCCAGGCTCGATTGCCGATGCCAACGACGCGGCGCAGTTCGGTGAGCTGGAAACCCTTGGCGAGCTGACCAAGATCGCCTGGAAGCACGACGTGCAGTGCATGATCGAAGGCCCTGGCCATGTGCCGATGCAGCTGATCAAGGAAAACATGGACAAGCAGCTGGAGTGCTGCGACGAGGCGCCGTTCTACACCCTCGGCCCTCTGACCACTGACATTGCGCCAGGTTACGACCACATCACCTCGGGCATCGGCGCGGCCATGATCGGCTGGTTCGGCTGCGCCATGCTGTGCTACGTCACGCCCAAGGAGCACCTGGGCCTGCCGAACAAGGATGACGTCAAGACCGGCATCATCACTTACAAGATCGCCGCGCATGCTGCCGACCTTGCCAAGGGGCACCCAGGCGCACAGATCCGTGACAATGCCCTGTCCAAGGCGCGTTTCGAGTTCCGCTGGGAGGACCAGTTCAACCTGGGCCTGGACCCTGACACCGCGCGTGCCTTCCACGACGAAACCCTGCCGAAGGAGTCGGCCAAGGTCGCGCACTTCTGCTCGATGTGCGGGCCGAAGTTCTGCTCGATGAAAATCACCCAGGAGGTCCGGGAGTACGCCGCCAACCTGCGCATCGATGCCGTGGATGTGTCGGTTGAGGAGGGTATGCGCGAGCAGGCCGAACGGTTCCGCCAGGAAGGCAGCCAGCTGTACCACAAGGTGTAAGCCGCTGTGATCGTTTGCAGGAGCGCCCCGGCAACGCCGCTCCTGCAACGACTGCGTCGATTGGATTTCTTTGTCGAGTGACAACAATGACAACTACCAGCCATTTTTCCCCCGACCACCCCGTCCCCGCCAGCCAACGCCCGTTCGGTGGCCGGGACCTGTTCTCGCTCTGGTTTTCCCTCGGCATCGGCCTGATGGTCCTGCAGGTGGGCGCGATGCTCGCCCCCGGCCTGGGCCTGGCCGGCGCGGTGCTGGCCATCATCTTGGGTACCGGCGTGGGCGTACTGCTGCTTGGGGCGGCAGGCGTGATTGGCAGCGACACGGGCCTGTGCGCCATGGCCACCCTGCGCCTGAGCCTGGGCAGCCACGGCGCGCGCTTGCCGGCGTTGCTCAACCTGCTGCAACTGATCGGTTGGGGGGCGTTCGAGATCATTGTCATGCGGGACGCCGCCAGCCTGCTGGGCGCGCGCACCTTCGGTGAAGGCAGCCTGTGGAACAGCCCAATGTTCTGGACCCTCTGCTTCGGTGGCCTGGCCACGCTGCTCGCGGTCAGCGGGCCGCTGGCATTCGTGCGCAAGGTGCTGCGTAAATGGGGGATCTGGCTGTTGTTGGGCGCTTGCCTGTGGCTGACCTGGAACCTCTTCGCCAAGGCTGACCTGAGCGAGCTGTGGCAGCGCAGCGGAGATGGGTCGATGTCGCTGGCCACGGGCTTCGACATCGTCATCGCCATGCCGCTTTCCTGGTTGCCGTTGATTGCCGACTACTCGCGCTTCGCCCGCAGCGCCAGGCGCGTGTTCGGCGGGACCGTGCTCGGTTACTTCATCGGCAATACCTGGCTGATGAGCCTGGGCGTGGCCTACACCCTTGCCTTTGCGCCGAGCGGTGAGGTCAATGCGCTGCTGCTGGCCCTGGCCGGTGCCGGGCTGGGTATTCCGTTGCTGCTGATTTTGCTGGACGAGTCGGAGAAGGCCTTTGCCGATATCCACTCGGCGGCGGTATCGACTGGCCTGCTGGTACGCCTGAAGGTCGAGCACCTGGCGTTGGCCATCGGTGTGCTATGTACGCTGATTGCTCTGCTGGCGCCGCTGGCCCAGTACGAGAACTTCCTGCTGCTGATTGGCTCGGTGTTCGCGCCGCTGTTCGGTGTGGTGCTGATGGACCACTTCGTGATCCGCCGCCGCCGCCTTCCAGCACAAATCGATGGTTTGCACTGGCAGGCGCTGCTGGCTTGGGCGGTGGGCGTGGTGGCCTATCACAGCATCGCTGCGCAAGCGCCAGAGGTCGGCGCTACCCTGCCGGCATTGCTGCTGGCGGGTGGGCTGCATGCGCTACTGAGCCTCAGCCGCGGCCGGGGAACAGTTCGGGCTTGAGCACGCCATTCAGGCGAGGGTAGGGAAGCTTCAGTTCCACGTGGCCCATGGAGTAGGGCGCGATGGTATAGACCTCGTATTTGACAACCACTGCGCCGTACGTCAGAGCGATGTGCGGCGACTTCTTGAACGGCCAGGTTTTGACGAACTCGGCATCCTTGTCCATCCCCACGCTGATCAGCCAGGCGCGGTGCGATTCTTCTACCGTTTTCCAGAAGGTGTCTTCCTGGCCCGGGACCAGCATGTCCTGCAGGGTCAGTACCTTGTCCAGCTTGCGCGAATAGTTGATGAAGCCGCGGCCTGGCATGCCATGAGCGCCGCCGCTATCGAGGTAGCTGGACAGCTCGATGATCACCAGCCCGTCATGCTGTTCACGTACCTTGGCCTGCAGGTAGCTGCTGTTGCGTTTGTCGGCAGTTGCCAGGTATTGCTGCTCATACGCCTGCAAAGTGCTTGGTGCGGTGCCATGCTGGTTGTCTTCGGTCAGTTGCAGCAGGCGCTTTTCGACGATTGCGTCGAGCTTGGGCAGGTCCGGGAAGTGAATGGTGTCAATATTCACCAGTGGGCAGTCACTCTCGCTGCAACCTGGCTTTACGTGCTCCCAGGCGTCGCGCTTCACCTCCAGCGGGGCACGGTAATTCGGCGCGAACAGGCTCTGGCAGGCACCGAGGGCCAAGGCCAGCACCGCCACGGCAGTCAGTTTGACAAGTGTCATGATGATCCTTGCAATACAGGGAAAAGTCGGCCTTTGACCGCCTGCGCGGCCTTCAGTTCGCCACTAAGCTAACAGAGAGAACAGCCCCTGTCCCGACTGCGCGAATGGTTAACGGAAAGGGGTGAAACAGGCAGGCGTGCAGAGTAGGATGGCGCGAAGCGGTATTTGAGGTAATGAGGATTTCCATGTCAGACGCGTTGAATTCAGTGCCCAAGGGCTTCGACATCATCGAACGGGCCAATTGCTTCCAGGGCTTCTACAGGCTCGACAAGCTTCGCCTGCGCCATGAGCTGTTCGCCGGGGGCATGGGCCGTGAGATCAGCCGCGAACTGTTCGTGCGCCATGATGCCGTTTGCGTGCTGCCTTACGATCCGCTGCGTGATGAAGTGGTATTGATCGAGCAGTTTCGCGTCGGTGCGCTGGATAAAGTCGACAATCCCTGGCTGATCGAGATGGTCGCCGGCCTGATCGACAAGGACGAACAGCCTGAAGAGGTCGCTCATCGTGAAGCCGAAGAGGAAGCAGGCCTGACCTTCAGCGCCCTATGGCCGATGACGCGGTATTTCCCGTCGCCGGGCGGCAGTGATGAATACGTGCACCTGTTCCTTGGCCGCTGCAGCAGCGAAGGCGCCGGGGGGCTGCACGGCCTGGAAGAAGAGGGCGAGGATATCCGCGTGCGGGTCTGGTCGTTCGAAGATGCCTTGCAGGCTGTGCGCGATGGGCGTATCTGCAATGCGGCGACGATCATTGGCCTGCAATGGCTGGCGCTCAACAGAGATGAAGTACGAGGTATGTGGAAGTGAACCTGCTGCGTGAGCGTTATCGGGTCGATCTGGCCGGGCTGCAGGCAGCCTGTGAGGCCAACTACGCCCGGCTCATGCGCTTGCTGCCCGACATGCGTACCACTCAGAGTTCGCGCCGCATCGGCATGACCCAGGGCGACCAGATGCTCGGCGTGCTGGTCCTCGATGTAGTGCTGGCCTGCCCGTATACCACTACCCTGCGGGTGCGCCAGGAGCACAGCCTGCCTTGGCTGCCGGTGCCCCACCTTGAGGTGCAGGTGTACCACGATGCGCGTATGGCCGAAGTGGTCAGCGCCGAACACACCAGGCGCCTGCGCAGCATCTACCCGTATCCCAACCAGTCCATGCACCAGCCGGATGAAAAGGCCCAGCTCAATCTGTTTCTCGGCGAATGGCTGAGCCACTGCCTGGCGTGTGGTCACGAGCTGGCAAGTGTGCGCTGAAATGTGACCCAGGTCGGTTTCGGCTGTTTTCTCGTAACCGATCCCCCGCCATAATTCGTGCTGAATTCCCCCGAGGAGACGGCCGGTGCCGCACCCAGACCCCTCTCAGGCACCCGTATGCGTGGTGCAATTGACTGACGCTCACCTGTTCGCTGACCCTGCGGGCACGCTGCTGGGGCTGCGCACGCGCGACAGCCTGTGTCATGTGATCGCTCAAGTGCGTCGTGAACAGCCGCGTATCGATCTGCTGTTGTGCACGGGTGACCTTTCGCAGGATGGCAGTGTTGCCTCGTATCAGGCGTTTCGTGATCTTACGGGCGAGATCGGCGTGCCGGCGCGCTGGTTGCCGGGTAATCATGATGAAGCCAGGGTCATGGCCGAGGTGGCGCCGGAGCTGGTGCAGGCAGTGACCGATATCGGCGCCTGGCGTGTCATCATGCTCAATTCTGCGGTGCAGGGCGCGACCCATGGGCTGCTTGAGCCGGCACAGCTGGCGCTGCTCGATGATGCGCTGGTGTCGGCCGGTGGGCGCCATTGCCTGGTCTGCTGCCATCATCAACCGGTGGATATCGGCTGCGCCTGGATCGCACCGATCGGGTTACGCAATGCGGATCAATTGCTGCGCCGGCTTGAGGGTTATCCACAGGTGAGGGCGCTGCTTTGGGGGCATATCCATCAGGAGTGGGATGAGCTGCGTGGCGGGCTGCGCCTGCTGGCCACGCCATCGACCTGCATACAGTTCGCCGCGGGTAGCGAAGACTTCAAGGTGAGTGAGGAGCAGCCAGGTTACCGCTGGTTGCGCCTGCATGCTGACGGGCAGCTGGAGACCGGGGTGCAGCGGGCCACGGACTTCGAGGTGAAGCTCGATTTCGATAGCCCGGGCTATTGAACTCAGGCCAGCAGCATCGCAAAAATTGTTGCGAAAAACCCGCCGCTGCGCCAAAACACGGCGAACACGCTACACTGCGCATCCCTGCGCCTCCACCATGGGGCGCGAAGCCAAAGATTCCGGGGGCAGCATGTCGGGTTCCATCCTCTATATCCATGGCTTGAACAGCTCACCGCTCTCCACCAAGGCGCGTCAGCTCGACGCTGTGATGCAGCAGCTAGGCCTGTCCGGCCAGCTGCGCGTACCCGCCTTGCACCATCACCCGCGCCAGGCCATCGCACAGCTCGAAGCGGCCATCGCCGAACTGGGCGCGCCCCTGCTGGTCGGCAGTTCGCTCGGCGGCTACTATGCCACCCATCTGGCCGAGCGCCTGGGCCTCAAAGCCCTGCTGATCAACCCCGCGGTCACCCCGCACAAGCTGTTCGACGGCTACCTGGGCACCCAGCGCAACCACTACAGCGGCGAAACCTGGGAGCTGACCCACGATCATGTCCAGGCCCTGGCTGAGCTGGAAATGCCGGCCCCCGCGGACGCCAGCCGCTATCAAGTGTGGTTGCAGACCGCCGATGAAACCCTGGACTATCGCCACGCCCAGCATTATTACCGGGCGTGCGCGTTGCGTATCCAGGCCGGTGGTGACCACGGCTACCAGGGCTTTGCCGAGCAGATACCAGCCCTGCTGGCCTTCGCCGGAATTGCCCGGAGGCAGTATGCGGCGCTCGATTTTTCTGTATTTTGATTTTTTCGCATTCACCAGACTGACGACGAGAACCCATGGCCAACCCCAGCGCTAGCGCCTATAACGCAGACGCCATCGAAGTCCTCTCGGGCCTTGACCCGGTCCGTAAACGGCCGGGCATGTACACCGATACCAGCCGGCCCAACCACCTGGCCCAGGAAGTCATCGACAACAGTGTCGACGAAGCCCTGGCTGGCCACGCCCGTTCGGTGCAGGTCATCCTTCATGCCGACCACTCGCTGGAAGTCAGCGATGACGGCCGCGGCATGCCGGTGGATATCCACCCCGAAGAGGGCGTATCGGGGGTCGAGTTGATCCTCACCAAGCTGCATGCCGGCGGCAAGTTCTCCAACAAGAACTACCAATTCTCCGGGGGGCTGCACGGCGTCGGCATCTCGGTGGTCAATGCCTTGTCGACCCAGGTGCGCGTGCGCGTCAAGCGGGACGGCAACGAATACCAGATGACCTTTGCCGATGGCTTCAAAGCCAGCGAGCTGGAAGTGGTCGGTACTGTCGGCAAGCGCAATACCGGCACCAGTGTGTACTTCAGCCCCGATCCGAAGTACTTCGATTCACCCAAGTTTTCCATCAGCCGCCTCAAGCACGTGCTCAAGGCCAAGGCCGTACTGTGCCCAGGCCTGTTGGTAAGCTTCGAGGACAAGGCCAGCGGCGAGAAGGTCGAATGGCATTACGAGGATGGCCTGCGTTCCTACCTGGTCGACTCGGTCAGTGAGTTCCAGCGCCTGCCGGACGAGCCCTTTTGCGGCAGCCTGGCCGGCAACAAGGAAGCTGTGGACTGGGCCTTGCTGTGGCTGCCCGAAGGCGGTGACAGTGTTCAGGAAAGCTACGTCAACCTGATCCCCACCGCCCAGGGCGGTACCCACGTGAACGGCCTGCGTCAGGGCCTGCTCGATGCCATGCGCGAGTTCTGCGAGTTCCGCAACCTGTTGCCGCGCGGGGTCAAGCTGGCGCCAGAAGACGTTTGGGAACGCATCACGTTCGTGCTCTCGATGAAGATGCAAGAGCCACAGTTCTCTGGGCAGACCAAAGAGCGTCTGTCGTCGCGCGAGGCTGCAGCATTCGTCTCGGGCGTGGTCAAGGACGCCTTCAGCCTGTGGCTCAATGCACACCCCGAACTGGGCATGCAGCTGGCGGAACTGGCCATCAGCAACGCCGGCCGCCGCCTCAAGGCCAGCAAGAAAGTCGAGCGCAAGCGCGTCACTCAGGGCCCTGCGCTGCCGGGCAAGCTGGCCGATTGCGCAGGCCAGGACCCAATGCGGGCCGAGCTGTTCCTGGTCGAGGGTGATTCGGCCGGTGGCTCTGCCAAGCAGGCGCGTGACAAGGAGTTCCAGGCGATCCTGCCGCTGCGCGGCAAGATCCTCAACACCTGGGAAGTGGACGGTGGTGAGGTGCTGGCCAGCCAGGAAGTGCACAACATTGCCGTGGCCATCGGTGTCGACCCGGGCGCTGCCGACCTGTCGCAGCTGCGCTATGGCAAGATCTGCATCCTTGCCGACGCCGACTCCGACGGCCTGCACATCGCTACCCTGCTGTGCGCGCTGTTCGTTCAGCACTTCCGTCCGTTGGTCGAAGCAGGCCACGTCTACGTTGCCATGCCGCCGCTGTACCGTATCGACCTGGGCAAGGAAATCTACTACGCCCTCGATGAGGCTGAGCGCGACGGCATTCTCGACCGCCTGGTGGCCGAGAAAAAGCGTGGCAAGCCACAGGTCACCCGATTCAAAGGGCTGGGCGAAATGAACCCACCGCAGTTGCGCGAAACAACCATGGACCCTAACACCCGGCGCCTGGTCCAGCTGACCCTGGATGACCTGCAGGGCACCACCGAAATCATGGATATGCTGTTGGCCAAGAAACGTGCGGGCGATCGCAAGAACTGGCTGGAGACCAAAGGCAATCTGGCCGAGGTTCTGGTTTGATTCGTTCGTTTGTCGCGGTTTTCCTTACGCTGGTCGCGCTGCAAAGCCTGGCTGGCGACTGGCCGGAGCTGAAGCTGACATCCGAGCATCCGATCGACGGCATGCGCGGCGGCAATCTCTCCGGGCTGGCTTTTTGTCGGGGTGCGTTGTGGGGCGTTTCGGATCGCGATGATGACCGTATCTACCGCTTCGACCCGCACAATCAGGTCTGGCGCGCCCAGCCTTTGACGTTCTCCCCACCCCCGGTGCCGGACAGCGGTTTGCCTTGGGGGCTGAAGTCGCGCAACTGGGCGGTGTCGTTCATTCGTGGCGGGCAGTTTGATTACGAAGGCATCACGTGCGATCAGGCTGGTAACATCTACCTGGTCAGCGAAGCGCATGTGGCCGTGCTGCAATTGCCGGTCGTAGGCGCACCTGCCTGGCTCAGGGTTGACCCAGCGATGATTCGCCAGGCACGGGCCAGTGGCATGCTGCTGAACTTCAATGCCCTGTTCGAAGGCCTGGCGATCAACCCGGCCGGTGATCGCCTGTGGCTTGCGGCCGAGCGTGAGCGCCGGGGCTTGGTCAAGATAGAACGGCAGCAGTCGGTATGGACGTGCGGACGCAGTTGCGTACTGCTCAGTGAAGCCGGGGTCGAGATGCAACCGCCACAAATGCCTGAGGCCCGTGCGCTTTCGCGTGATTTTGCTGACCTGGCCTGGTTCGAGGGCAAGCTGTTCACCCTCGAACGTAATGCATACCGCGTGTGCCGGCGCCATGCCGACAACGGCGAGGTCGAGCGCTGCTGGTCATTCGCCGCCGATGCTCTGGTGCCCGAGCGCCGCTACGATCAGCCGTTCGGCCTGGCCGAAGCGTTGGTGATCGATGCCAAGGGCGCCTGGATCGGTCTGGACAACAACAACGCTGATCGCGCCGATGGTGAAAACCGCCCGGTCGTCTGGCGCTTCGCCGCCCCGCAGGGCGGGTGGAGCGCCACACCATGAGCCAGCCACCGGGCAAGCGTGCGGGCAGGGTACTGATGATCGTCGCCTGGGCGGCGGCGATGTTCCTCGCTACGCGGTTTTTCGGTGAGTGGGAGGCGCGCGAGCGTAACCCCAATACCCAGGTGCAGTCCGAGCACGGCGAAGGCTTCATCGAGGTGCGCCTGCTGGGCAATGGCCAAGGCCATTTCGTGGCAGATGGCGCGATCAACGGCAAAGCTGTGCATTTCATGCTCGATACCGGCGCCACCGACGTGGCGATCCCCGAAGCGCTGGCCCGTGACCTGAGCCTGCAACGTGGCAGCCCGGTCATCCTCAGCACCGCCAACGGTCGCACCGAAGGTTACCGCACGCGACTGGACAGCCTGCAGCTTGGGGATATCCGCCTGCAGGGCGTGCGCGCCCTGGTGGTGCCGGGGCTGGATGGGCAAACGGTGCTGCTCGGCATGAGCGCTCTGAAACAACTTGAATTTACCCAGCGCGGCGGCACCATGCTGCTACGCCAGAACCTGAAATGACGAGGCCCGCATGAGCGACTCACTGGAACTCAGCCTCGACGGCGTCGAACGCCGTTCGCTGGCTGACTTCACCGAACAGGCCTACCTCAACTATTCCATGTACGTGATCATGGACCGGGCCTTGCCGCACATCGGCGACGGCCTCAAGCCTGTGCAACGACGCATCGTCTATGCCATGAGCGAGTTGGGGCTCGATGCCGATGCCAAGCACAAGAAGTCGGCGCGTACCGTCGGCGACGTGCTCGGTAAATTCCACCCCCACGGCGATTCGGCCTGCTACGAAGCCATGGTGCTGATGGCGCAGCCGTTCAGCTACCGCTACACGCTGGTCGATGGCCAGGGTAACTGGGGGGCGCCGGACGATCCGAAGTCGTTCGCGGCGATGCGTTACACCGAAGCGCGCCTGTCGCGCTATTCCGAGGTGCTGCTCAGCGAACTGGGCCAGGGCACCGTGGACTGGGTGCCCAACTTCGACGGTACCCTGCAGGAACCTGCGGTACTGCCGGCACGGTTACCGAACATCCTGCTCAACGGCACCACCGGCATTGCCGTCGGCATGGCCACCGACGTGCCGCCACACAACCTGCGCGAAGTGGCCAGTGCCTGTGTGCGCCTGCTCGACGAGCCCAAGGCCACCCTCGAGCAGCTGTGTGAACACATCCAGGGGCCGGACTACCCGACCGAAGCTGAAATCATCACGCCGCGTGCCGAGATCCTCAAGATCTACGAAAGCGGCCGCGGTTCGATCCGCATGCGCGCCGTATACCGGGTCGAGGACGGCGACATTGTCGTCACTGCGTTGCCGCACCAGGTCTCCGGGGCCAAGGTGCTGGAGCAGATCGCCGCGCAGATGCAGGCGAAGAAGCTGCCCATGGTCGCTGACCTGCGTGACGAATCGGACCATGAAAACCCCTGCCGTATCGTGATCATCCCACGCTCCAACCGCGTGGATGCCGACGAACTGATGCAGCACCTGTTCGCCACTACCGAGCTGGAAAGCAGCTATCGGGTCAACGTCAACATCATCGGCCTGGACGGGCGGCCACAGCTCAAGAACCTGCGTGCCTTGCTTCTGGAGTGGCTGCAGTACCGTATCGGTACCGTTCGTCGTCGCCTGCAGCACCGCCTGGAGAAGGTCGAGCGGCGCCTGCACCTGTTGGAAGGCTTGCTCACTGCATTCCTCAATCTCGATGAAGTCATCCACATCATCCGTACCGAGGAGCATCCCAAGCAGGCATTGATCGCTCGTTTCGACCTCACCGAAATCCAGGCCGACTACATCCTTGAGACCCGCCTGCGCCAGCTGGCGCGTCTGGAGGAGATGAAAATCCGCGGTGAGCAGGACGAATTGCTCAAGGAGCAGGCCAAGCTGCTGGCCTTGCTCGGCAGCGATGCCAAGCTACGCAAGCTGGTACGCAGCGAACTGATCAAGGATGCGGAGACTTACGGCGACGACCGCCGGTCGCCGATCGTCGCGCGCGCCGAAGCCAAGGCACTGTCGGAAAACGAGCTGATGCCGACGGAGCCTGTCACCGTCGTGCTGTCGGAAAAAGGCTGGGTGCGTTGCGCCAAAGGCCACGACATCGATGCAACCGGCCTCTCGTACAAAGCGGGCGATGGCTTCAAGGCTGCAGCAGCGGGGCGTTCCAACCAGTTTGCCGTGCTCATCGATTCCACCGGGCGCAGCTACTCGGTGGCTGCGCATACCTTGCCATCGGCGCGTGGCCAGGGTGAGCCGCTGACCGGTCGCCTGACGCCGCCGCCGGGGGCTACCTTCGAATGCGTGCTGCTGCCGGAGGATGATGCGCTGTACGTGGTGGCATCGGATGCCGGTTACGGCTTTGTGGTCAAAGGTGAGGATTTGCAGGCCAAGAACAAGGCCGGCAAAGGGTTGCTCAGCCTGCCTAACGGGGCCAAGGTCATCGGCCCGCGCCCTGTGGCAAACCGTGAACAGGACTGGTTGGCGGCCGTGACCACCGAAGGTCGCTTGCTGGTATTCAAGGTCGCCGACCTGCCGCAACTGGGCAAAGGCAAGGGCAACAAGATTATCGGTGTGCCCGGTGATCGGGTCGCCAGCCGTGAAGAATATGTTACAGATCTGGCGGTAATTCCCGAGGGCGCCACCCTTGTATTGCAAGCTGGCAAGCGTACCCTGTCTTTGAAGCCGGACGACCTTGAGCATTACAAGGGCGAGCGCGGGCGGCGGGGTAGCAAGCTGCCACGCGGGTTCCAGCGCGTTGACGGTTTGCAGGTGGAAAGTCCGGCATAAATCAGCAGAAATGTCTGGGGCGGCAATTTCAGCGCCGTTCCAGGCAGAAATGCTGGAGTCGGGCCGACATTTCGCGGATGATAGTGCACCTGTGGTGCCGGCGTGGCCGTGTGCCCGATTGAATCTATATCAGTATCAATGCGGTTAGCCTGGTGGCGACCGCCTGGATGGGATGAATGAAATTTCTGCGCCTTCCATTTGCGCTGTTGATGACGGGCCTGCTGGGGCTGAGCGGATGCAGCATGCATCAGCCGGTTGCCCTGTATCAGCTCGACAGCGGTGACCCTGGCCAGCCTTCGCAGAGTGCGGGCATGGCCGTGGTGCTCGGCCCGGTGTCGGTCGCCGATTACCTGCAGCGTGAAACCTTTTTGCAGCGCCAGCCGGATGGCAGCCTGAGTTCGGCGACGGACGGTCGTTGGGCCGGTAGCCTGTCGGCAGACATCGACCAACTGTTGGTGCGTCAGCTGGCCTGGCGCCTGGACAGCCAGCGGGTGGTCCTGGCACCGGCCAGCAGTGGCTTCTCGCCTGACGTACAGGTATTGCTGTCGATCACTCGTCTGGACTCGGGCAAGAACCAGCCGGCTATTCTCGACGCCCAATGGCGTTTGCTGGACCGCCGTGGGAATGTGCGTGACAACCGGATCGTTCACCTCGAGCAGCCGCACGAAGGCAGCGAGTCTTCGCAGGTACAGGCCCAGGGGCAGTTGTTGCAGAAGCTGGCAGAACAGTTGAGCGCTGCGGTCAAACCTTTGGCCAACCAGCCGGCGATCGCTGAAGAGTCGCGCAAAAAACCTGCAGCGCCGGTTCAAGTCAAGAAAGCACCGGAGAAGTCGAAGATCCCTATGGCTTCGCCTATTCGGACCGATATGGAAGTCTATCGGTTCTGATGCTTACCCCGGATACACAAAAGCCCGCACATGTGCGGGCTTTTTCATGGGTGTGAGATCAAGGGCACTCGGTATCACGCCCTGCGTTCGTGCATCCGCGCCAACTGCCGCTCCAGCATCGAGGGGTAGGGCTCCATCAAGCGTTCGACACAGCAGGCCCCTTCAGGGCTGGCAATTGGCCGAATGCGCGCACGCTGGCGAATCAGCGAGTCGTCACTGATCTGCCGCTCCACCAGCAGTAGGTTGCGGCTGTGCTGGGAGAGCGCCAGGGCGTCCTGGGCTTTTTCGGTCATCAGCAGGTCTACCTGTTCCAGCCCCTGCAAATCATCGCCCAAGGCCAGGCCCAGTTGCAGTTGCAGGGTGATGCCGCTGTCGGCGACCTCGATCTGCAGGGCGTGGCCGAGTGCGCGCAGCAGTTCGCCGCAGCAGATTGCATTGGTCAGGTAATCCTCGCCGCAGTCGCGGCTGTGGAACAGCACCAACGTGCTGCCGTCGTTGAGCGTGTGGGTTTCGCCATCGTACAGCGACGCGGCCTGCTCCAGGCAGTCGCGGTAGCGCTCCAGCAACTCGGTCAGGCGGGTGCGCGGCAGCCGGCGCAGTTGCTCCTGCGATCCTAGCTGAACGGCCAGCACCGCAGTGCTCTGCGGCTCGTCGGACTCGACTGCTGCGGCCTTCGGCGCGCTTTCTTCGTGGTCCAGCAGGCCGGCAAAGGCTTCATCATCGTCTTCGTCGCCTACCTGAGCAGCAGCCTTGGCCCGTGGCGCAGCTTTGACCGGCGCAGGGGCATCGTGCAGATCGTCGAAGTCGTCTTCATCTTCATATTCCTCCGGTTCAGGCTCTGGAGGGGGCGGCGGGGCCAGGCGCGCATGCAGCTGACGGGCAATATCGCCGATCTCATCCTGACGATCGATCGCCGGGGTGTAGGGGTGCGGGTCACGCAGCCATACACGCAGTTGCAGCAGCGGCAGGGTGATGTGGCGGCCTTGGCGCAGGCTCAGGCTCAGTGCCAGGGCCAGCAGGATCGCGGCCAGGATGCCCATGCTCTGCAGGCTGATCAGCATCGGCTGCTGGAACTGGCTCATGTCCAGGCTGATGCGCAGTTGCCCGGCCGTCACGTCCTGGAAGGTGATCTTGGTCTGGTACAGGCCTTCGGCCTCACCCAGCAGGCTGTTGCGTGGGCGCTGCCCGGCTTCTGCCAGGATACGGTTGTCCACGCTGTATATAGCCGCGTGGGCCACCAGCGGGTTCTTCACCAGGTTGCCCAACAGCACGTTGAGGCTGAGGATGTCGTTGGACACCAACAACTCGGTCGCCGATGTGGCTGTCTGGGTGGTCAGGCTCTGGCCAAGGGCGTCCGCCTGCTCGTGCATGGCCTGCTTGAACTGCAGACCCATCACGCAGGCATAGATCACCAGCGCCAGCGCCACCAAGAAAATGTTGGTGCTGGCGATGCGCAGTGCCAGGGGAACGCGACGTTGGCGCAGGGCACGGAAGATCATGAGGAAGAAGTTGTCTGGTTTGACGGGCGTGGGCCGGTTCACAGAGCGCGGCTCTTAATGGCATGAAAGTGCTGCGCAGTATAGCGACCCGAGTTTTGTCGGCAAAGTATCGTTGGCGCCCGATGGTCACGGAAAATCGGTAGAATGCGCATTTTTCATCGAAGTCGGAGCCAGGTTGTGCGCGAAATCGTTCTGATCAACATCACCGGTGAGGACCGCCCGGGTCTCACTGCCGCCATCACCGGCGTCCTCCTCCAGGGCGGTGTGAACATTCTCGACATCGGCTTGGCTGTCATGCATGGCACCCTGTCGTTCGGCATTCTGGTCGATATTCCGGACAACGAAGTGGCCACCAGCCTGTTGCAGAGCGTGCAGTCCAAGGCCCATGAGCTGAACCTGCAGGCCCGCTACACGCCGATTTCCGAGTCTGATTACCAGCACTGGGCCGATGGCCAGGGCGAAGCCCGCTATATCGCTACCGTTCTCAGCCGCAAGATCACCCCGCAGCAACTGCAGCGTGTCAGTGCAGTCATCAGCCAGTACGGCCTGACCATCGAGCGTATCGAGCGGTTGTCTGCGCGTGTTGCGCTGGGCGTGCAGAGTGAGCATGGCAAAGCTGCCCTGGAAATTTCCGTACGCGGAGAGCCAAGCGATGCCCAGGCCCTGCGTGCCGACTTCTTTGCCTTGTCCGAGGCGTTGAACATCGATATCGCCTTCCAGAAGGACGACCTGTTCCGTCGCAACCGCCGCCTGGCGGTGTTCGACATGGATTCGACCCTGATCGAGGCCGAAGTCATCGATGAACTGGCCAAGGCTGCCGGCGTCGGCGAGCAGGTGGCAGCGATCACCGAGCGGGCAATGCGCGGCGAACTGGACTTTCGTGCCAGCTTCAAGGAGCGCATGGCGCTGCTCAAGGGCCTGGACGTTGGTGTGCTGGACCAGATCGGTGCTTCGCTGCGCCTCACCGAAGGTGCCGAGAACCTGTTCGCCGAGCTCAAGCGCATGGGCTACAAGACTGCGATCCTCTCGGGTGGTTTCACCTACTTTGCCAAGCAGGTGCAGGCGCGCCTGGGCATCGATTATGTGTTCGCCAACGAACTGGAAGTGGTTGATGGCAAGGTGACCGGTGTGGCGGTCGAGCCCATCGTCGATGCCCAGCGCAAGGCAGAGCTGCTGCAGCAGTTGGCGAGCGAAGAGGGCCTGCAACTGGAGCAGACCATTGCCGTAGGCGACGGTGCCAACGACCTGCCGATGCTGTCGCTGGCCGGTCTGGGCGTCGCCTTCCGCGCCAAGCCGTTGGTACGTCAATCGGCCAAACAGGCCATCTCGACCCTTGGGTTGGACGGCGTGCTCTATCTGCTGGGGCTGCGCGACCGCGACGCGCGGGGCTGACACAAACCTCGCTGACAAAAAGGCCCTGCATGACTACAGCCATGCAGGGCCTTTTGGTTTTGAGCAGAATCAAGCCTGCGCGGGAACCGCCAACAGCTCACCCATGCGCGTTGCCGAACCGGCACCCAGGGTTTCAGCCCACTTCACCTGCTCCGGCCCGAACAGCACGATAGCCGTGGAGCCCAGCTTGAAGCGGCCCAGTTCCGCACCCTTCTCCAGATGGATCGGCGCACGGCTGCCTTCGTCATAGCGGAAGGTTTTAAGTTCGCGCTTGGGCGGGGTGACCAGGCCGGCCCACACGGTTTCGATCGAGGCAACGATCATCGCCCCCACCAGCACCACGGCCATCGGCCCGCGCTCGGTGTCGAACAGGCACACCACACGCTCATTGCGGGCAAACAGCTCAGGGACGTTTTCTGCAGTGGTCTGGTTCACCGAGAACAGGCGACCCGGCACATAGACCATTTCGCGCAGGGTACCGGCCAGCGGCATGTGCACGCGGTGGTAGTCCTTCGGCGACAGGTAGATGGTTGCGAATTCACCACCCATGAACGGGGCGGCCAGGGCCGGGTCGCCGCCGAGCAGCTCCAGGGCGCTGAAGCTGTGGCCCTTTGCCTGGAAGATGCGACCGTGTTCGATCGGGCCCAGCTGGCTAACAGCACCATCGGCCGGGCAGAGGATGGCCCCCGGCGTTTCGTCCAGCGGACGTGCACCCGGCTTGAGGGCCCGGGTGAAGAAGGCATTGAAGTGCTCGTAGGCGGAGAGGTCTTCGACCAGTGCCTCGCTCATGTTCACCTGGTAGCGCTTGGCGAACCAGGCGGTGAAGGCATTCTTGAACCAGCGTGCGCGGCACTCGGCGACGCAGCCGGCCAGCCGCGACAGCAGATGGTGCGGCAGCAGGTACTGGCTGATGATGAACAGACGGGATTTCATGCAGGTTCCTTAAACTTCTACAGGCGTGTCCGGATGGTTGCCCCATTCGCTCCACGAGCCGGCATAGGCCTTGACGCGTGGGTAGCCGAGGGCTTTGGCCACCAGGTAGGTAAAGCCGGAGCGGCGGTGGGACTGGCAATGGGTGATCACTTCCTTGTCAGGGGTGATGCCCAGTTGCTGGAGGACTTGGGCGATGTCCTTGCGGATGCGCAGGTGGTCGTTGAGGTCCATGCCTGCCGTCCACTCGAAGTTGATCGCGCCGGGTATATGGCCACCTTTGGCTGCTAGGACCTTTTCACCGGAAAATTCTTGCGGGCCGCGAGCATCCCAGATCACCAGGTCATCGGCGCCCAGACGGCTTTGCAGGTATTCGCGGGTGGCGGTCGGTTCGCCATGCAGCTGCAGGCGCACCGGTACGGAGGCGGGCGGCGGCACCTCGGTCGAGAGCTTGTCCGCCGGCCAGGCCTGGATGCCGCCATTGAGGTAATGGCAGGCCTTGTGGCCGATGACGTCGAGCAGCCAGATGAAGCGCCCGGCCCAGCCGCCGCCCTCATCGTCGTACACCACGTAGACCGCATCGTCCCGGTGGCCAAGTTCGCTGAACAGTTTTTCCAGCTCGCCAATGGCCGGCAAAAGCCCCGGCGCGGGCGGCAAGCCCAGCTGGGTGCGCTTGCCTTCGACGAAGCGGGCGCCGGGGATATGGCCGCTGACATAGCGGTTGGCGCTACTCAGGTCGACCAGGATCAGCTGGGGGGACGCCAGGCGCGAAAGCAGGTCCGCAGGCTCGATCACCAGCGGTAGTCCGGCAAAATCAGTCATCCACGGTCTCCAGTGTGGAAAGGGGGGCGATTGTAGCGCAAGGGTCAGGCATTGCGGTTGGCAAACGCCGCAAGGGCGCGCTCGATACATTGCGCGGTTTTACCGAATGCTTGAACACTGACATCTGCCATCGGTTTACCGCCTTGGTCGGCCACTGCCAGCATCAGCACCTGGTTATTCACGGCCAGCGAGCGCAGCAACAGGTGTTCGCCACGGAAGAACGCACGCAATGGGGCGGGCAGCAGGGCCGCGAACTGCGCATGGTTGTCTGGCGACAGGCGCAGCTGCGCGGCCTGGCCGACCAGTTTCTGCAACAGCTTGCTCTGCGTGACGGGCAGGGCGATGGTTGCAGCCTCCTTGGGCAAACCGGCCGTTTGCTGTACACGCAGGTAGTCACTGGCCTTGTCCAGGGTCAGCAGCATGATGCGCTGCATGCCGCAGGCCAACAGTGCTTCGCGGGCGTGGGTGGCCAGGTGCACGGCATTGGTGAAGGGGCTGGGCTGTGCCAACAGCGCTTGGCACAGCGTGCGCCAATGGCCGAGCGCCTCGCTGGAAGGCGGTGGCGGTGTCAGCATGTCTGGGTGCGGGCGACGCTGTTGCCAGGGCCAGATCAAGGCCTCGGCTGGGTGGAACAGGGCATGCCTGGCGTGCCGGCGAGCACTGGCGGCGGCCTGTTGGTGAACTTGCTGTTGCACGTCCTCCAGTGTGGTCTGCAGGTACAGCGCGGTAAGCAATTGCCAGCGCAGCAGGTGCGGGTTGTCCCAGCCTACCTGTGCCGCCAGCGCCAGGTTGTTGGCCAGCAGCACGGTATTGGCCGGCTGGTTGAACCAGCGGCTCAGTGCCGGCGCCTCATCCAGGCGGTGTTGTTGGCTAAGCAGGTCTTCGTCGCGGGCGATGCTCAGTATCTGCCCCAGTTGCTCACGCTCTTCAAGAAGCATGCGGTAACCCTGGGTGACCCATTGCGACAGGCGCCAGTGTTCGGCCATGGCTTGGCATAGCGCCAGAATGCGCACGCCAAACAGCTCGAGCTCGACCTCTTGCGCCTCTTCGCCCTTGTGGATAACCCGTAGTTCCCACGCGTCCAGCAGCTTGGGGTAGGCCAAGGCCAACGGCCATAGTGGCGAGAGGAACAGCAGGCTACCCCAGTGAATTTCCTGCCACAGCCGTGCAAGGCGGCTGGCGAACAGGCCGCTGGCCTGCTGCGAAGCATGCTGGCTGATCAGCAGGAACTGGCGCAGCACCGGCGGGATGTCCTCGTCCGGCAGCGCTGGCAGGCGGGTAAGCAATTCCCTAGTGCGTGCCAGGCCCAGCCTGTTCAGGGCGATTTCCAGGCTTTCGGCGGGCTCTGCCTGGCTGGCATTGGCGGGATGATTGGCCTCGCGCATCACCGACAGCACCAGGGCCGGGCTGTCCTGCATCAGTTCGGCGATATCGCGAAGCGAACGGCGGCTATCGTTGATAGCGCTCATGACCCGGTCATAACTCTGCTTCGGCACCGGTACACGAATACCGTCCAGCAGCTTTACCCAGGCCTCTAGCGTACGCGGATTCTGAGTGGGCACCTTGGATTCCATTGGCATTTTGACATCAGTCCGAACTGGCTTTTCGCTTTGAGTGGCTATAGTCTGGCGCAGTTCTGCCGATAAGTAGAAGAAGAGTTTTAAAGCTCCCGTCCCTCATCCTGACCACGACAGCAAGTGCTTTGAACCTATGGCTAAAATTATCGGCATCATCGTCGTATTCGCGAGCGTGCTCGGCGGATATGTGCTCTCCCACGGCAAGATTGCGGCACTGATCCAGCCGTTCGAAGTGCTGATCATCGGCGGTGCAGCCTTTGGCGCCTTCATGCAGGCCAACCCCGGTTACATGACCATGCATGTAATCAAGAAGTCGCTGAAGATGTTCGGCACCCGCTTCACCCACACCTTCTACCTGGAAGTGCTGGGCCTGGTGTACGAAATCCTCAACAAGAGCCGTCGCGAAGGCATGATGGCGATCGAGGGCGATATCGAAGACGCCGCAGCCAGCCCGATCTTTGCCAAATACCCAGCGGTGCTGGGTGATGAACGCATGACCGCCTTCATCTGCGACTACCTGCGCATCATGTCCACCGGCAACATGGCACCCCACGAACTCGAAGGCTTGTTCGACATGGAGCTGCTGAGCATGAAGGAAGAGCTCGAGCACCCGTCGCATGCGGTCAACGGCATTGCCGACGGCATGCCCGGTTTCGGTATCGTCGCAGCTGTACTGGGCATCGTGGTGACCATGGCGTCTCTGGGCGAGGGCGACCAGGCCTCGATCGGCCTGCACGTCGGCGCGGCGCTGGTCGGTACCTTCTTCGGTATCCTTGCAGCCTATGGTTTCTTTGGCCCGCTGGCCAAGTGCCTGGAGCACGATGCCAAGGAAGAGCTCAACCTCTATGAATCGATCAAGGCTTCGCTGGTCGCGTCTGCTTCTGGCATGCCACCTTCGCTGGCCGTTGAATTCGGGCGCAAGGTGCTGTATCCGAAGCATCGCCCGAGCTTTGCCGAGCTGGAACAAGCAGTTCGCGGTCGCTGAGTCATGGAAAACAATCAGCCGATAATCATCAAGCGCGTCAAGCGCTACGGTGGTGGCCACCATGGCGGCGCCTGGAAGATCGCTTTCGCTGACTTCGCCACGGCGATGATGGCGTTCTTCCTGGTGCTGTGGCTGCTGTCCACTGCCACGCCCGAGCAGAAGATCGCCATTGCCGGTTACTTCAAGGACCCGATCGGTTTCTCCGAGAGCGGAACGCCTTATGTGATCGATCTTGGTGGTTCGCCCCAGCTTGCGCCGGAAAAGACCATCAACCCGGAAGAAAAGTCCGAGCCTACGCCCGATACCAGCATCCAGTTGGACCAGGATCAGGTCGAGACCATGGCTGATCAGGTTGAGCGAGAACGCCTCGAACTGCTGTTGCAGGAGCTGCAGAACAAGGTCGAGGAAAACCCGCAGCTGCAGAAATTCAAGGACCAGATTCTCTTCGAGATCACTCAGGACGGCTTGCGCATCCAGATCATGGATGCCGAGAACCGGCCGATGTTCGATATCGGCAGTGCCCGACTGCAGCCGTATTTCGAGGACATTCTGCTGGCCATGGCCGACACCATCAAGGCAGTGCCGAACAAGATCAGCGTCAGTGGCCACACCGATGCCAAGCCTTATTCGGGCAGCGGAGAGTTCGGCAACTGGGAACTGTCGGCCAATCGCGCCAATGCCGCACGGCGGGCGCTGGTTGCCGGTGGCTATCCGGATGACCAGGTCGCGCGGGTAGTGGGTTATGCGTCGTCTTCGCTGTTCGATCGCAAAGACCCTTTCAACCCGGTAAACCGCCGTATCGACATCATCGTCCTGACCAAGAAGGCCCAGCGTAACATTGAGGGTGAGCAGGGTACGGCGCCTGCACAGCCTAGCCAGCCAGCGCCGCCTGCCGGCGCTGCGCCAGGTGCGCCGGCGGCACCTGCTGCGCAGGATGCACCCATGCAACCGCGTGAACTGCGCCAGAAGCTGAACATCTTCGAGGAAGGGACCTTGAAGATGGACGAGCCCAAGGACTCGTGACGGAGGGGCCGCCCAGCGGCCCCGATGCATCAGAACCCCCGCCGGATCTTGGCCTTCAGATCCGCATGAAAGAAATCTGCATTGTCCCGGTCGGCACAGCTTCCGCGTCCCGGGGGTAACGTCATGGCACGGGTGAACGTGCACTCATCGTGATAGGCCCGCACAAACAGGTCGATGTGCTTGCGCTCGCGCATTACCGGCCATCTGCCAAAACACTCAGGTAGCGCGCCGCCGTTGCTTTGATAAAGGCTGACACGCCGGCTGCTCATGACTGCTGCCCCCAGCAGCCAGGGTGTCCACCAGTCGGCGGCGGCCCATTCGGACAAAAGGCCAATCCAGTGGGTTGCATCGCCCATGGATCGGCAGAAGTTGCCATACAGATCTTCGCGGGTCTGCCCTTGGCAGTCGAACAGGACCAGCTGCGTCGGAATGCTTTCGAGCAGCAGGCGTTCGTTGAGGATAAAGGCGTCAAGCCGCTCTTCGTGGCGGTAAGTGCTTAAAACCGGCATCGCGGTTGCCCTCCCTGATAGGAAGTCATGACCATCAGGGAAAGCAGCAGGCGGGGCAATAGATGACGGCGAAACCGGAAGAGCCCTACGAGGGTAGGTAATATTTCCTACGAATCAGTAGTTGTCATCCGGCAGGCTGGCAATGATCGAGCGGTAGCTGTTCATGCGCTGCTGCTTGATACGGCCATCTTCGAGTGCCCTGAGCAGGGCACAGCCTGGCTCGCGATCATGCTTGCAGTCGCGAAAGCGGCAGGTGCCGAACAGGTCGCGGAACTCGATGAAGCCGTCTTCCACATCATCACGGCTGACATGGCCAAGGCCGAACTCTCGGATGCCTGGCGAGTCGATCAGGTCGCCGCCATTGGGAAAGTGGTAAAGGCGCGCAGTGGTGGTGGTGTGGGTGCCTTGGCCCGACCATTCGGACAGGTCGCCGACCCGGGTGTCAGCAGCAGGCAGCAGGCTGTTGACCAGAGAAGACTTGCCCACACCCGACTGGCCGACGAACACGCTGATATGGCCGTCCAGCATCTGCTGCAGGCGCTGCATGCCGTCGCCGTGGTGGGCAGAGACCTCCAGCAACGGGTAGCCCAGGTCGCGGTACACCTCGAGCAAGGCATGGAGTGCGGGGCCGTTCTCGTCGTTGATCAGGTCGGCTTTGTTCAGCAGCAACAGTGGGCGGATGCCCGCGTGCTCGGCGGCGACCAGATAACGGTCGATCAGGTTCGGATGCGGCTCGGGCGCTGGCGCGAAGACGATGACGATGAGGTCGACGTTGGCGGCAACCGGCTTGAGCTGACCGTGGTTGTTCGGCCGGCACAGCTCGGTGCTGCGCGGCATCTGCGCGACGATTACGCCAATGCCCTGGTTGCCGGCACGCCAGACCACGCGGTCACCGGTGACCAGCGCCGGCAGGTTTGCGCGCAGGTGGCAGCGCACGACCTGGCCTGCAGCCTCGCCGTCCTGAGCCTCCACCTCAACCTGTACGCCAAAGTGAGCGATCACCAGGCCCAGTTGCTCCGGCCCCAGGTCACCCCCTTCCAGCTCCTGCAGCGCATGCTGCTCGCGTTTGGCGGCGCGAGCGGCGCGTTCGTTCTGGATCTTTTCGATACGCCAGTTCTGGCGGCGATTGAGCTGGCGTTTGGCCATTAGTGTTCCGTGCGAGTTGCGTGAGAGAGCCGTGGTGGGGCATTGAAAGCGGCAGGCAGTTTAGCACGACGGGCGGCGGACCATTCTGGTTACCTTTGCGCCGGGAATGCGCTGGTCCATGCCGCTAGGCTACTATGACGGCCTATACGAGGAGCCCTTCATGCAGAACCCACAGAACCTGATCTGGATCGATCTGGAAATGACCGGCCTGGATCCGGACACCGACGTCATCATCGAGATGGCCACCATCGTCACTGACAGCGAGCTGAACACGCTGGCCGAAGGGCCGGTGATCGCCATCCACCACAGTGACGAAGTGCTGGCGCGCATGGATGAGTGGAATACCCGCACCCACGGCGGCTCGGGGTTGACCCAGCGTGTACGCGAAAGCAAGGTCAGCATGGCCGAGGCCGAAGCGCAGACCATCGCCTTCCTGGAGCAATGGGTCCCCAAAGGCAAGTCGCCGATCTGTGGCAACAGCATCTGCCAGGACCGCCGCTTCCTCTATCGCCATATGCGCAGCCTGGAAAACTACTTCCACTATCGCAACCTCGATGTCTCCACAGTCAAGGAGCTGGCTGCGCGCTGGGCACCGGACGTGCGGGACAGCTTCAAGAAGGGCAGCACCCACCTGGCGCTGGACGATATCCGCGAGTCGATCGCCGAACTGCGCCACTACCGCACGCACTTCATCAAGGTGTGAGGTGAAAGCGGGCGCATAGAATGTGCGTGCGCCCTCTTTTGGTGCCTTGGGCAACTGGTTAGACTGCGCGCCTTTCCCGCACGGACCCGCGCCATGTTGTTGATGCTCTACCTTATCGCCATCACTGCCGAAGCCATGACTGGCGCTCTGTCCGCCGGGCGGCGCGGTATGGACTGGTTTGGCGTGGTGCTGATCGCCTGTGTGACTGCACTGGGTGGTGGCTCGGTGCGTGATGTGCTGCTCGGGCACTACCCACTGACTTGGGTGAAGCATCCGGAATACCTGGTGCTGACCAGCTTCGCCGCGCTGCTGACGATTTTCATCGCACCGATGATGCGCCGCCTGCGGTCGCTGTTCCTGGTGCTGGATGCCTTGGGGTTGGTGGCTTTCACCCTGATTGGCTGCATGACTGCGCTCGAGATGGGGCAGGGCATGTTGGTGGCGTCGATCAGTGGCGTCATTACAGGGGTGTTCGGCGGGATCCTCAGGGATATTTTCTGCAACGATATCCCGCTGGTGTTCCGGCGCGAGCTGTATGCCAGCGTGTCGTTTGCCGCAGCGTGGTTCTACCTGGGCTGTGTGTATTTCAAGGTGCCGGCAGAGCAGGCCATGCTGCTGACCTTGTTTGGTGGGTTCCTGGTGCGGCTATTGGCGATCCGCTTCCATTGGGAAATGCCCAAGTTTCACTACAACGACCAGCAGTGAACGCCTGAGGCTGCTTTGCGCCCCCGGCTACGTAATGCCATGCCGCGCCAGCGCCCACTCCACATGTTCACGCACCAGTTGCGAAGGGTCTTCCCGGCGGGCCTTCAAGGCTTCCAGTACCGGAATCGTCGAAGGCGCATTGCCCAGCCCCACTGCCAGGTTGCGTAGCCAGCGCTCATACCCGGCGCGCCGCAGCGGCCCGCCTTCGGTCTTGCGTAAAAATGTCTTTTCATCCCACATGAACATCTCGGCCAGCTCGGCATTCTCCAGGCCATGCCTGGGCTGGAAGTCGTTTTCCTGGGTGGGTCGTGCAAAACGATTCCACGGGCAGACGATCTGGCAGTCATCGCAACCGAACACCCGATTGCCCATCATCGCGCGCAGCTCCACAGGAATGGCGCCTTTCAATTCGATGGTCAGGTAGGAAATGCAGCGCCTGGCATCCAGCACATAGGGCCCGACAAAGGCCTTGGTCGGGCAGATGTCCAGGCACGCCTGGCAGCGCCCGCAATGCTCGCTGGCATGCGCCTCGTCTACGGGCAGCGGCAGGTCGACGAAAAGTTCGGCCAAGAAGAAGTAGCTACCTGCCTTGCGGTTGAGCAGCAGGGTGTTCTTGCCGATCCAGCCCAGCCCCGCCTGTTCGGCAATGGCCTTTTCCAGCACCGGAGCACTGTCGACGAATGCCCGGTAGCCGAACGGGCCGATGTCTTCCTGGATGCGATCGGCCAGGTGCTGCACGCGTTTGCGCACCAGCTTGTGGTAGTCGCGGCCAAGGGCATAGCGCGAGACGTAGGCTTTTTCCGGCTGGGCCAGGCGTTGCGCCATCTGTGTATCGCCGGGCAGGTAGTCCATGCGCAGCGAAACCACCCGCACGGTGCCAGGGATCAGCTGGTCGGGGTGGGCGCGTTTGCCATCGTGAGCGGCCAGGTATTCCATCTCGCCCTGGTAACCTGCGTCGAGCCAGCGCTGCAGGTGCTGTTCGTGCTCGCCAAGGTCCACACCGGCGATGCCGACGTGGGCAAAACCGAGTTCTCGGCCCCAATTTTTGATCGATTGGGCCAGGGCGGCGAGGTCAAGTGTGCAAGCGGACATGGATGGGCAAGGCAATACGGGCTCAGGTGGGTATAATTCTGCCAGACATTGGAGCCTTTGACCCCATGCCGCAGACCAAGCACCCAAGCCATGCCCCACTCCTGCTCAGCAGCGTGACCGTCCCGCGTCTGCCCGCCAGGCATCCGCACGCCCATAAAGGTGACTTCGGCCACGTATTGGTGGTGGGCGGCGACCTCGGTACCGGTGGCGCAGTGCTGCTGAGCGCCGAAGCCTCACTGCGCTGCGGCGCTGGGCTGGTAAGTGTGGCAACGCGGCCCGAGCACGTTGCCCCAGCCCTTGCCCGTGTGCCAGAAGCGATGTGCCTGGGCGTGAGCTCGGCCAACCAGCTGATGGGCGTGCAGGAGCGCGCGTCGGTGCTGGTGGTCGGCCCGGGGCTGGGCCAGGCCGCCTGGGGGCGTAGCCTGCTGTCGGCTGTCGCCAATGCCGAGCGGCCGCAGGTGTGGGATGCCGATGCGCTCAACTTGCTGGCGCGCACGCCCCTGGCATTACCCAGTGGCAGCATCCTCACCCCGCACCCGGGGGAGGCTGCGCGGCTGCTGGGCATTTCAACCGAGGCGGTGCAGGCCGACCGGGCGGGCGCGGCGCGCAAGCTGGCGCGCCGCTATGCCAGTGTTTGCGTGCTCAAGGGCGCCGGTACACTGGTGGCGGACCCATCGGGGCAGTTGGCCCTGTGCCAGCGCGGGCATCCGGCGATGGCGGGGGCAGGCTTGGGTGACGTGCTCACCGGTGTGCTGGCGGCGTTGTTGGCTCAAGGGCTGGATGCCTGGTGCGCCGCAGGTCTTGGGGTGTGGCTGCACGCCTGTGCCGGCGAGCGTTTGGGTGTGAAAGGTAGAGGCCTGGCGGCCAGTGATCTGGCGCCGGTCATTCGTGAGTTGTTGGAGGAGCATTCTGCGTGTCTGGCATAACCCTGTTTCTGGCCGATGAAGAGGCCACCGTCACATTCGGTGCATCACTGGCCGAGGTGACCGGCGGTCGCGGCATCATCTTTCTCGAGGGGAACCTGGGTGCGGGCAAGACGACGCTGTCCCGTGGCCTTATTCGCGGCTTGGGCCATACTGGTGCAGTGAAAAGCCCGACCTTCACCGTGGTCGAGCCTTACGAGATTGGTGACGTACGTGCCTTCCATTTCGACCTGTATCGCCTGGCCGATCCGGAAGAGCTGGAGTTCATGGGCATTCGCGACTACTTCGAGGGAGATCCGCTGTGCCTGTTCGAATGGCCAGAAAAGGGTGCGGGCGTTTTGCCAAAGCCTGACCTGACCATTACCATAAGCCCCCAAGCGGGCGGACGCTCGCTGATCCTTTCGCCGCAGGGGGCTCGCGGCGAGGCCTGGTGCACTGCGCTGGCCAAACACTATAAACAGTAAGTGGGGTAGGTATGCGCATACGCGCACTGGTCGCTGTAGTTGGGCTGCTGCTGACAGCGGTGACCGTCGACGCTATGGCCGTCACTCAAGTCAAGAGCATGCGCCTGTGGCGCGCACCGGACAACACGCGGCTGGTCTTCGACCTGTCTGGCCCCGTGCAGCATAGCGTCTTCACCCTCAGCGCACCCGATCGCCTGGTCATCGATATCAATGGCGCGACACTGGCGGCGCCGTTGAACGTGGCCACCTCCAATACACCCATCAGCAACGTGCGCTCCGCCCAACGTACGCCTAACGATCTGCGCGTGGTGGTCGACCTGAAAAAGTCGGTCACGCCCAAAAGCTTCACCCTGGCACCCAACGCCCAGTACGGCAACCGCCTGGTCGTCGACCTGTACGACCAGGAAGCCGATGCCATCGCCGCCTCGGCACCTGCTGCACCGCCTGCGCCTGTGCAAACCCCGGCGACCACGCCAGCGGTACCGGTCAGCCCGGCCCAGCCCGCGATCAAACTGCCACCTGTACCCAGCGGCAAGCGTGACATCGTAATCGCCATCGACGCGGGTCATGGCGGTGAGGACCCGGGGGCTTCGGGGTCGCGTGGTCAGCATGAGAAAGACATCGTGCTGCAGATCGCCAAGGAGCTGCAGCGTCAGATCAATACCGAGAAGGGCTACCGTGCCGAACTGACCCGTACCGGTGACTACTTCATTCCGCTGCGCAAACGTACCGAGATTGCCCGCAAGAAAGGCGCCGACCTGTTCATCTCGATCCACGCCGACGCTGCTCCGTCGCGGGCTGCCTTCGGCGCCTCGGTATTCGCCCTGTCCGACCGTGGCGCCACATCCGAGACCGCCCGCTGGCTGGCCGACACAGAAAACCGCTCCGACCTCATCGGTGGCGCGGGTAACGTCAGCCTGGACGACAAAGATCGCATGCTCGCAGGTGTGCTGCTCGACCTGTCGATGACCGCAACGCTCAGTTCCAGCCTCAACGTCGGGCAAAAAGTGCTGGGCAACATGGGGCGTATCACCTCGCTGCACAAGCGGCGTGTGGAGCAAGCGGGCTTCATGGTACTGAAGTCGCCGGATATTCCATCGATCCTGGTCGAAACCGGGTTCATCTCCAACAATAATGAAGCTGCCAAGCTGGCCACGCGCAGCCATCAGCAGGCATTGGCCCGGTCGATCCACACCGGTGTGCGCCAGTACTTCCAGCAGAACCCGCCGCCTGGCACTTACATTGCCTGGATGCGCGACAGCGGCAAGATCGCCCAAGGGCCGCGTGAACACACGGTGCGCCCAGGTGAGACCCTGGCGATGCTCGCCGTGCGCTACCAGGTCAGCGTGGCTAGCCTGCGCAATACCAATAGCCTCAAGAGTGATCAGCTGAAGGTCGGCCAGCACCTCAATATTCCCTCAACGACCCTGGCTTCGCAGCAATGAGCGGTGGTTCACGCATCCAGCTGCTAAGCCCGCGGCTGGCCAACCAGATTGCCGCAGGTGAGGTGGTCGAGCGCCCGGCTTCTGTGGCCAAGGAGTTGTTGGAGAACAGTCTCGATTCCGGCGCCCGGCGCATCGATGTCGAGGTGGAGCAGGGCGGCGTCAAACTGTTGCGGGTACGTGACGACGGCAGCGGTATTTCTGCCGACGACCTGCCATTGGCCCTGGCCCGGCATGCCACCAGCAAGATCCGCGAACTGGAAGACCTCGAAGGGGTGCTGAGCCTGGGCTTCCGTGGCGAGGCGCTGGCCTCGATCAGCTCGGTGGCGCGCCTGACGCTCACCTCGCGCACTGCCAATGCGAGCGAAGCCTGGCAGGTCGAGACCGAAGGTCGCGACATGACCCCGCGAGTGCAGCCTGCTGCGCATCCTGTCGGCACCTCGGTGGAAGTACGAGACCTGTTCTTCAATACCCCGGCCCGTCGCAAGTTTCTCAAGGCCGAGAAGACCGAATTCGACCACCTGCAGGAAGTCATCCGGCGCCTGGCCCTGGCCCGCTTCGATGTGGCCTTCCACCTGCGGCACAACGGCAAGAGCATCCTCAGCCTGCATGAAGCGCATGATGAAACGGCCCGTGCGCGGCGAGTCGGCGCCATTTGTGGCGGGGGCTTCATGGAGCAGGCGCTGCCGATCGATGTCGAGCGTAACGGCCTGCGCCTGTGGGGCTGGGTCGGCCTGCCGACGTTCTCGCGCAGCCAGGCAGACCTCCAGTATTTCTTCGTCAACGGCCGTGCGGTGCGCGACAAGCTGGTAGCCCATGCGGTGCGTCAGGCTTACCGTGACGTCCTGTTCAATGGTCGTCACCCGACGTTCGTGCTGTTCCTTGAGCTTGAGCCCAACGGCGTCGACGTCAACGTGCACCCAACCAAGCACGAAGTGCGTTTCCGTGAGGGGCGTTCGGTTCACGACTTTCTCTATGGCACGCTGCACCGTGCCTTGGCCGACGTGCGCCCGGAAGACCATCTGGCCTCGGCGCCGGCCGCCGCTGCCGAGGTCGTCCGCCCAACGGGGCAACAGGCGGGCGAATTCGGCCCGCAAGGCGAGATGCGCCTGGCCTCGCCTGTGCTCGAGCAACCCCAGGTGCCCCAGCATTCGATTTCCAACGGCGGCAGTGGCGCCGGTTACCAGTATCAGTACAGCCCCCGCCCATCGCAGCCGTTGCCCGCTGCCGAGGCCCAGGCGGTCTACCGCGAGTTCTACAAGCCACTGAACGATGACGCCGCAGCGCCCGCGTCGTTGCCGCAGAGCCAGGGCGACATTCCGCCATTAGGCTATGCCCTGGCTCAGCTCAAAGGCATCTACATCCTCGCCGAGAACGCTGCCGGCCTGGTCCTGGTGGACATGCACGCAGCCCACGAGCGGATCATGTACGAGCGGCTCAAGGTGGCGATGGCCAGCGAGGGGTTGAGTGGCCAGCCGCTGCTGGTGCCCGAGTCGCTGGCGCTTAGCCAGCGTGAGGCCGATTGCGCCGAGGAGCATGCCCAGTGGTTCCAGCGTCTGGGCTTCGAGTTGCAGCGCCTGGGCCCCGAGACACTGGCGATCCGCCAGATTCCTGCGCTGCTCAAGCAGGCCGAGGCCAACCGCCTGGTGCAGGATGTGCTTGCCGACCTTATGGAGTACGGCACCAGCGATCGCATTCAGGCGCACTTGAACGAACTGCTCGGTACCATGGCCTGCCACGGTGCCGTGCGTGCCAACCGGCGCTTGGCGGTTGCTGAGATGAACGCCCTGCTGCGTGACATGGAAAACACCGAGCGTAGCGGCCAGTGCAACCATGGCCGACCGACCTGGACCCAAATGGGCCTGGACGACCTGGACAAACTTTTCCTGCGCGGTCGATGACATGAGCGGCAAGCCCCCAGCAATATTCCTCATGGGCCCGACGGCGGCCGGCAAGACCGACCTTGCCATCGAGCTGACCAAGGTCTTGCCCTGCGAGCTGATCAGCGTCGACTCGGCGCTGGTCTACCGCGGCATGGACATCGGCAGCGCCAAACCCTCAAAAGAGGTTTTGGCTGCCCATCCACATCGTCTTATCGATATTCGCGACCCTGCCGAGAGTTACTCGGCTGCGCAGTTTCGCACCGATGCCCTTCAGGCCATGGCCGAGATCACCGCGCGAGGCAAAGTCCCGCTGCTGGTGGGCGGCACCATGCTCTACTACAAGGCCTTGATCGATGGCCTGGCGGACATGCCGCCCGCCGATGCCGGGGTGCGAGCCGCGCTCGAGGCCCAGGCGCAGGCGCTGGGTTCGGCCGAGCTGCATCGCCAGCTCGCCGAAGTGGACCCGGAGTCCGCCGCACGCATCCACCCCAACGACCCTCAGCGCCTGATCCGTGCGCTGGAGGTCTACCAGGTGAGTGGCGAGAGCATGACAGCCCATCGCCAGCGTCAATTCGCGGAAAGTAGCGGCGCAGACGCATGCGCTGGTGGGCATTTGCCCTATACTGTCGCGAGTTTGGCGATTGCTCCCACAGATCGTCACATTTTGCATCAGCGAATTGCGTTACGATTTTCGCAGATGCTGGAACAGGGCTTCGTCGACGAGGTCCGATCGCTGCGAGCCAGAAGTGACTTGCACGCCGGGCTGCCGTCTATACGGGCAGTGGGGTATCGGCAGGTCTGGGACTACCTCGACGGCAAGCTGACTGAGAATGAGATGCGAGAACGCGGTATCATTGCTACTCGCCAGCTGGCCAAGCGGCAGTTCACCTGGTTGCGCGGTTGGTCCGACGTGCACTGGCTCGACAGCCTGGCCTGCGACAATCTGTCCCGCACCTTGAAATACCTTGGGGCCATCTCCATATTGAGCTGAGTCCCTGCTGATTGCCGTCTATTCTTGCGAAGGGGCGGCCTAACTTATCGATTTTTCTGATTTTCTACTATTTATCCTTACAGGAGTGCGGCATATGTCAAAAGGGCATTCGCTACAAGACCCTTACTTGAACACCTTGAGAAAAGAAAAGGTCCCGGTTTCGATCTATCTGGTCAATGGGATCAAGCTGCAGGGCTCGATCGAATCGTTCGACCAATTCGTGGTGCTGTTGAAAAACACCGTCAGCCAGATGGTCTACAAGCACGCGATTTCGACCGTGGTTCCAGCCCGTCCGGTTCGCCTGCCAAGCCCGTCCGATTCCGAACACGGCGACAGCGAACCAGGCAACGCCTGATAGGAGCCTGCATTGTTCTTTGAGCGCCACGGTGGTGGTGAGCGGGCGCTGCTCGTTCACTTGGAAGGTCAGAACCCTGAGGCGCGCGAAGACCCGCAGGAGTTTCAGGAACTGGCATTGTCGGCCGGAGCCGACATCGTCTCGCTGGTCACAGTGGCAAGGCATCAGCCTACCGCCAAATACCTGATTGGCAGCGGCAAGGTCGAGGAACTGCGCGACCTGGTCAAAGCCGAACAGGTAGATCTGGTGATTTTCAATCACACCCTCACGCCCAGCCAGGAACGTAACCTCGAACGCGTCTTCGAGTGTCGCGTGCTTGACCGTACCGGGCTTATTCTCGACATCTTCGCCCAACGGGCGCGTACCCATGAAGGCAAGCTGCAGGTCGAACTGGCCCAGCTCGAGCACATGAGCACGCGGCTGGTGCGCGGCTGGACCCACCTTGAGCGTCAGAAGGGTGGTATCGGTATGCGTGGCCCGGGTGAAACCCAGCTGGAAACCGACCGGCGTCTGCTGCGGGTGCGCCTGCGCCAGATCAAGTCACGCCTGGAAAAGGTTCGCAGCCAGCGTGAGCAGGCTCGCCGGGGCCGTCGGCGCGCGGATATTCCGTCGGTATCGCTGGTGGGCTACACCAACGCTGGCAAGTCCACGCTGTTCAACGCCCTGACCGAATCCGATGTGTACGCTGCCGACCAATTGTTCGCCACCCTCGACCCGACCCTGCGCCGGCTCCAGCTCGACGACCTTGGGCCAATCGTGCTGGCTGACACCGTTGGCTTCATTCGTCACCTTCCGCACAAGCTGGTCGAGGCATTTCGGGCTACGCTCGAAGAGTCGAGCAACTCCGACCTGCTGCTGCATGTGATCGATGCCCATGAGCCAGAGCGCATGGAGCAGATCGAGCAGGTGCTGGCAGTATTGGGCGAGATCGGTGCCGAAGGCTTGCCGATACTCGAGGTCTATAACAAACTCGACCTGCTTGAAGATGTCGAGCCGCAGATCCAGCGCAATGCCGATGGCAAGCCGGAGCGGGTCTGGGTATCGGCTCGAGATGGTCGTGGCCTGGACCTGCTTGGTCAGGCCATTGCCGAATTGCTGGGGGATGATCTTTTTGTCGGTACCCTGTGCCTGGAGCAGCGTTTTGCCCGCTTGCGCGCGCAATTCTTTGCCTTGGGTGCGGTGCAGAGTGAAGAGCATGACGAAGAAGGGCGCAGCCTGCTGAGTGTGCGATTGCCCAGGGTCGAGTTGAATCGCCTGGTCAGCCGCGAAGGCATGGAGCCGCAAGTGTTTGTCGAGCAACACACTTTGCAATAAATGCCCGCCGAGGTCGTCGGGCAGCAGTGGCAGGCATTCTGTAGCATTGGACGGCGCGCCGTGGGCGCGTCTTTGCTTTATCAGATGGAGAGCGCTATGGCTTGGAACGAGCCGGGTGGCAACTCGAACAATCAGGATCCCTGGGGCGGTCGCCGCGGTGGTGGTGGCGGCGGTGGCGATAAAAAAGGCCCGCCGGATCTGGACGAGGCCTTCCGCAAACTGCAGGACAGCCTTAATGGCATGTTCGGCAGCGGCAAGAAACGTGGCGGCGGTGACCGCAATGTCGGCAAGGGTGGCGGCTACGGCCTGCTGGGCATCGGCCTGGCGGTACTGGCTGCCATCTGGCTGTACAGCGCCGTGTACGTGGTCGACGAGCAGGAGCAGGCCGTTGTGCTGCGCTTCGGCAAGTACTATGAAACGGTCGGTCCCGGCCTGAACATCTACTTCCCGCCGATCGATCGCAAGTACATGGAAAACGTCACGCGTGAGCGTGCCTACACCAAGCAGGGCCAGATGCTCACCGAAGACGAGAACATCGTCGAGGTGCCACTGACCGTCCAGTACAAGATCACCAACCTGCAGGACTTCGTGCTCAACGTCGACCAGCCCGAGGTGAGCCTGCAGCATGCCACCGAGAGCGCCCTGCGCCACGTGGTGGGCTCCACCTCGATGGACCAGGTGTTGACCGAGGGTCGTGAGCAGATGGCCGTGGATATCCGCGAACGCCTGCAGCGCTTCCTCGACAACTACCGTACCGGTATCACCGTCACCCAGGTCAACGTGCAGAGCGCGGCAGCCCCGCGTGAAGTGCAGGAAGCCTTCGACGACGTGATCCGTGCGCGTGAAGACGAACAGCGTGCCCGTAACCAGGCCGAATCCTACGCCAATGGCGTGGTGCCGGAAGCCCGTGGTCAGGCGCAACGCATCATCGAGGACGCCAACGGTTACCGCGACGAAGTCATCGCCCGCGCCAAGGGTGAGGCTGACCGCTTTACCAAGCTGCTCGCCGAGTACCGCAAGGCCCCTGACGTAACCCGTCAGCGTCTGTATCTGGAGACCATGCAAGAGGTCTACAGCAACACGAGCAAAGTCATGGTGGCAACCAAGGATGGGCAGAACAACCTGCTCTACCTGCCGCTGGACAAGATGGTCGAAAGCGGTCGCAACAAGTCCGCGCCGGCTACCGGTGTGTCGCCATCGGCCAATGATGCGGCCGCACGTGCGGCGCAGGACCTGCAACAGCAACAGCAGCAGATGCGCACTAGGGAGAGCCGCTGATGAGCAATAAATCGCTGATCGCCCTGATCGCAGCTGTGGTGCTGGCTGTCGTGGCCTGGAACAGCTTCTACATCGTGGCCCAGACCGAACGTGCGGTACTGCTGCAATTCGGCCGTGTGGTCCAGGCGGATGTCCAGCCTGGCTTGCATGTGAAGATTCCTTATGTGAACCAGGTGCGCAGGTTCGACGCCCGCCTGATGACCCTCGACGCCCCGACCCAGCGGTTCCTGACCCTGGAGAAGAAAGCGGTGATGGTCGACGCCTACGCCAAGTGGCGTGTTCAGGATGCCGAGCGTTTCTATACCGCGACTTCCGGTCTCAAGCAGATCGCCGATGAGCGTCTGTCTCGTCGTCTGGAAAGCGGCCTGCGTGACCAGTTCGGTAAACGTACCCTGCACGAAGTGGTGTCCGGTGAGCGCGATGCGCTGATGGCTGATATCACCGCATCGCTGAACCGCATGGCCAGCAAGGAGCTGGGTATCGAGGTGGTCGATGTGCGCGTCAAGGCCATCGACCTGCCGAAGGAAGTCAACCGCAGCGTGTTCGACCGTATGAGCACCGAGCGTGAGCGGGAAGCCCGCGAGCATCGTGCCAAGGGTAACGAGCTGGCAGAGGGTATCCGTGCCGATGCCGACCGTCAGCGCCGCGTGCTGCTGGCCGAAGCCTATCGTGAGGCGGAAGAAACCCGTGGTGATGGTGATGCCCAGTCGGCCGCCATCTATGCCAAGGCCTACACCCAGGACGCCGATTTCTATGCGTTCTACCGTAGCCTTCAGGCATACCGCGACAGCTTCTCCAGCAAGAGCGATGTGCTGGTCCTGGATCCGAAGAACGAGTTCTTCCGCTTCCTGGACAAGAGCAAGCCCTGATGCTCTGATCGGGAAGTGCCCCGCCTGGCAGCTAAAACACCAGGCGGGGTGCATCCTGATTAAAAAGGGGTGTATGATGAGGCAGCCGGGAAATTTCCCGGCTTTTTTGCGTCTGCAAGGTTGATTGGCAAAGCGCCAGTTGACGGTTTGGTCAGTTCGCAAGGCAATTCGAGGGTATTGGGTACGGTGGCGGCGCTGGGATCAGTGCTGCCTGCTGCTGTGCGCCAATGCCTGCTTTACTGACGGCTCGCCTGCAGGCAAGCCGCCCGGACCAGAGGGGAAATGGCGTAATGGCAACGGTAGACCGCTGGCTACTGCCAGATGGCATCGAGGAAGTACTGCCACCTGAGGCTGCGCGTATCGAGATCGCGCGTCGTCAGGTGTTGGACCTGTTCCAGAGTTGGGGCTACGAACTGGTCGTCACCCCGCATATCGAGTACCTGGAGTCGCTGCTTACCGGCGCCGGCCAGGACCTGGATCAGCGCACCTTCAAGGTGGTCGACCCGCAGTCCGGTCGCCTGATGGGCTTCCGTGCCGACTTTACCCCGCAGGTGGCGCGCATCGACGCCCACACCCTGCGCCGCGAAGGCCCGAGCCGCCTGTGCTATGCCGGCAGTGTGCTGCACGCCCAGCCGCGTGCCCTGTCCACCTCGCGCAGCCCGATCCAGCTGGGTGCCGAGTTGTACGGCGACGCCAGCCCTACCAGTGATGTCGAAGTCATCAGCCTCATGCTCGCCACGCTGCAACTGACCGACGTCGCGGATGTGCACATGGACCTCGGCCATGTCGGCATCTACCGTGGCCTGGCGCGCGCCGCCGGGTTGTCCGGTGCAGTCGAACAGCAGCTGTTCGATGCCCTGCAGCGCAAGTCGGTCGATGAAGTGCAGGCACTGACTGCCGACTTGCCGAAAGACCTGAGCAACATGCTGCGCGCGCTGGTCGAGCTGTGCGGTGGCCGCGAAGTGCTGGCCGAAGCCCGTGTGCGCCTGGGCCGCGCCCCAGCCAGCGTGCTGGCGGCGCTGGATGACCTGCTGGCGATAGCTGATCGCCTGGCCGCGCGCTACCCGGACCTGCCGCTGTATTTCGATCTTGGCGAGCTGCGTGGCTACAACTACCACACCGGTGTGGTGTTCGCCGTGTTCGTGCCTGGCGAAGGTCAATCGATCGCCCAGGGCGGGCGCTACGACGACATCGGCGCAGATTTCGGCCGGGCCCGCCCGGCCACTGGTTTCTCCACGGATTTGAAGACCCTGGTCACACTGGGGCGAGCGGAGGTCGTATTGCCAACTGGCGGCATCTGGATGCCCGACAGTGGTGACGCGGCCCTCTGGCAGCAGGTCTGCCAGTTGCGCAACGAGGGCCAGCGTGTGGTTCAGGCTCTGCCTGGCCAGCCGTTGAGTGCTGCTCTCGAGGCGGATTGTGATCGGCAATTGATTCAGCAAGACGGGCGCTGGCAGGTTCTGCCGCTGACCCATTGAGTTTCTGCGTCGGCAGTAGGCCGGCAACCAAGTTTGCGTGAATGAGGACCAATGTAATGGGTAAGAATGTCGTCGTCCTGGGCACCCAGTGGGGTGATGAGGGCAAAGGCAAGATCGTCGATCTGCTGACCGAACATGCTGCCGCCGTAGTGCGCTACCAGGGTGGCCACAATGCTGGCCACACGCTGGTGATCAACGGTGAAAAAACCGTTCTGCACCTGATCCCGTCCGGCATCCTGCGCGAAGGCGTGCAGTGCCTGATCGGCAACGGCGTGGTCGTTGCGCCCGATGCCCTGATGCGTGAAATCACCAAGCTGGAAGAGAAGGGCGTACCGGTGCGTGAGCGCCTGCGCATCAGCCCGGCTGCTCCGCTGATCCTGTCGTACCACGTAGCCTTGGACCAGGCCCGCGAGAAAGCCCGTGGCGAAGCCAAGATCGGCACCACCGGCCGCGGTATCGGCCCAGCCTACGAAGACAAGGTCGCCCGTCGCGGCCTGCGCGTTGGCGACCTGTTCCACCGTGAGCGTTTTGCCGCCAAGCTCGGTGAGCTGCTGGACTACCACAACTTCCAGCTGGTCAATTACTACAAAGAGCCGGCCATCGACTTCCAGCAGACGCTGGACGAGTGCATGGAATACGCCGAGCTGCTCAAGCCGATGATGCTCGACGTGACCGCCGAGCTGCACAACCTGCGTCGTGCCGGCAAGGACATCATGTTCGAAGGCGCCCAGGGTTCGCTGCTGGACATCGACCACGGTACCTACCCGTACGTCACCAGCTCCAACACCACTGCTGGCGGTATCTCCACCGGCTCCGGCGTTGGCCCGATGTACCTGGACTACATTCTGGGTATCACCAAGGCCTACACCACGCGCGTGGGTTCCGGTCCGTTCCCGACCGAACTGTTCGACGAAACCGGTGCCGGCCTGGCCAAGCGTGGTCACGAGTTTGGCTCGACCACTGGCCGTGCCCGTCGTTGCGGCTGGTTCGATGCCGTCATCCTGCGTCGCGCCATCGACGTCAACAGCATCTCGGGTATCTGCCTGACCAAGCTGGACGTACTGGACGGCATGGAAACCATCAACATCTGTGTTGGCTACAAGGACGCAAACGGCGCCGTTAACGATGCCCCGTCCGACGCCGACAGCTACATCGGCCTGGAGCCGGTGTACGAAACGATGCCAGGCTGGAGCGAGTCGACCGTGGGCGCCAAGTCCCTGGAAGCCCTGCCAGAAGCTGCTCGCGCTTACATCAAGCGCATCGAGGAGCTGGTTGGCGCGCCGATCGATATCATCTCCACCGGCCCGGACCGCAACGAGACCATCGTGCTGCGTCATCCGTTCGCCTGATCTGCCACAGGCTGATCTGACGCCGCGCTCTTGAAAGAGAGCGCGGCGTTTTTGCATCTGCTTGGTGCTAATAGCACCGCTGCTCAACCTTGGCGTTTATCCCTGCTGTGCCCGGCACAACCCTTGCTGTAAGAAGTTGCTGTAGATGCCATCAAAATAATGGCGCCAGAAAGCACGAGGGTTTTACCGTGTCTGCCATCCTCTCACTGTTACGAAGCCGCCTCTTGCGGCCTGTGTTTGTTGCCCTTGGTATCGCCCTTTTGGTGCAGGTGCTGGTCGCCGTTGCGCTGACCCGAAGCACTGTCACTGCCCTTGAGGCCGACTTGGGCGAGCGCCTGGGCAGCGATAGCCGTAAGCTTGCCAGCGAGCTTGAGCAAGCTGGGCAGGACGTACGCGCCGGCCTCGACAGCCTTTCCAGCAGTACGCGACAGCGCCTGAGTGCCGGGCTGTCCGAGCGGCTGCAAACCGAGCAGCAGCAACTGCGCGCAACACTGGAAAAAAACCTCAAGGACTCGGCCAACGACATGGCCCAACTGCTGGCATCGGTCGCCCCGCGGGCTATCTGGGACAACGATGTGCCGGTGCTTTCAGACTTCGCACGCCGGGCCCAGCGCAACCCCAACGTCCTGTTCGTGATTTATGACGACGCCCAAGGTCAGCACCTGACCCGCTACCTGAATCGACAGAACCCGATCAACCAGGCCTTGATGGAAAAGGGCCAGGGTGAGCGGGCCTTGGACAAGGTACTGGATGCCGCTCGCCGCGACCCTTCGGTGTACTTCGTCGAAGCCTCGATCAGCCCCAACGGCGCGGAAATCGGCAAGGTACTGATGGGGGTATCCACTGCCGGTGTTGATCAGGCGCTCAAGGCCCTGGACCAGCGCTTCGCTGCCTTGATCACCAGTGCAGAGCAGCTGGTGGGCGACAGCCTCGGTGCCGCCGCAGCCGACAGCGGCAAGGCCCTGCGCGAGCGCCTGGAAACCGCACAGGGCAGTGCTACGGCGATGCAGGCCAATACCGCACAAACCGTGCGCCACGCTGCCGCAGAGCTGCGTTGGCGCATCGGGCTGGGTCTTGTGGTGGTAGGGGTGGGTGTTTTGCTGGTAGTGGCCTTGGTGCTAGGCCGTCGGGTGCTCAGCAAGCTGCGCCTGCTGATCACCGCACTCAACGATTTGGCTGCAGGTGAAGGTGACCTGACCAAGCGCGTCAACCTCGACAGTCGCGACGAGATTGGTGACATGGCCTCAGCGGTCAACCGCTTCGTCGACAAGTTGCAGCCGATTGTCCGCGAGGCCGGCGAGGTGGCACAGCGTACGGGGGTCGAGATTGGCAGCATGACCCAGCGCAATGCTGGCGCCGATGCTGCCGCAGCACTGCAACGCGACGAAGTGGCCGCCAGCCTGCGCGACCTGTCGAGCATGGCCGATGAGGCCCAGGCTGAAAGCCACGCCATGCAGGCGGCGCTGCAGCAGGTGGTCGACATCCGGCAAGCGACCGATGAGAACAGCCGCGCGTCAACCCAATTGGCCGGCATGATCGAGAACCTGGCAGGCCAAGTCGAAACCGGCTCGCAGGTGATCGAACGGCTGGCCAGGCAGAGCGAGCAAATCGAGGTGGTGCTGACCGTGATTCACGGCATCGCCGAACAGACCAACCTTTTGGCGCTCAACGCCGCCATCGAGGCCGCGCGTGCCGGCGAAACCGGGCGCGGCTTCGCCGTGGTGGCCGACGAGGTGCGGGCACTGGCGAGCAAGACGCAAAGCTCGACCGGTGATATTCAGGCCCATATCGCAGCGCTGCAGAAGGGCGCCAAGGAGGCGGTGGCAACCATCGGTCAGGCGGGTCTGAAGGCCAGTGAAGGCCTGTCGGTGCTGCGCGAGAACGAGCGCCGGCAGCAGTCGGTGCAGGCCGCAGTGGAGCAGGTGCATGCCGCAATCGGGCTGGCCACGCGGGCCGCTGAGCAGCAAGCGCATGGGGCGCAGGCGGTGCGTGGGCGGGTTGAGAATATCCATGCTCAGGCAGAGCGTTCGGCAGAAGTGGTGATGCAAACCACAGCGAGCAGCAAGGTGCTGGATGACTTGGCGGCGCAGTTGCGGGCGAGCCTGGGGCAATTCCGCGCCTGATCATGCGAATCAAGGTTTGAGGAGAAGCTGTCTTGCTCAAAATTCGAAAGGCTGTGCGCCCCCTGGGAGCAACTGTCTGGCTCAACTTCTAAAAGTTGCCGCAATCCAAGTGGGAGCCGGCTTGCCGGCGATGGGCCGCAAAGCGGCCCCCAGATGCTCGCTGGCCCCGTCGAGCGCGCTCGGGCTATCACAGCTCGGCTGTGGGGGCTGCTGTGCAGCCCATCGCCGGCAAGCCGGCTCCCACCGCGACCGCGCAATTCCTCAAGCCTGCGGAGCAAACACCCGGAGTCCGTCAAAAAGACGCTAGTGGAGGTTGATCAGCTGCATAGAGTCCCACTTGGGTGGTGGCTCATTAAGCCAGATATGTCGAGACCAGCGCCCTGGCCGGTAGGATTTCTGGTAGTGCCGGTGGTGGGCTCGCGGGAGGCGCATTGCTAAGCTCTGTGTGGGGGGGTGGAATTCCCTCGGCAGGATTTGGAGGGGTAACATGCGTCGTAATTGGGGCGGCCGTGGGTGGGAAGTATGGAGGGGATTACGGTGGTGAGTGGATGGGCGGTCTGGGGGAGGTGATTTATGAGAGTGTGCGAGAGTGAGTTCCGTAGCAATGACAGTAATCGCGTCTATCCTAATAGCTTGTATGGGGGTCAGCGTGTGCATGATGGTTTATTTGGCTTGTCGTTATGTAAAGGATATTGAAGCGGCCCTGTCTAAATGCAGTTATATTCAGAGTAATAAGGATAACTTTTCATCGGCCGGACTTGTTGGGAAGGTGATGCGGACCTGCCTGGCGGCAAACATGCTTATGATTCCGGGGTTGTTCATTCGAAAAGGTGTGGCAGACGTTTCGGATGTAGAGAGCTTCCCAAAGCCTATTAAAAAAATCCTACTACCATCGTGGCTGGGGCTCGTATTGTCGACGATCTTGTTCTTTGCTTTCAATTGGATAATAAGGGTTTTAACGTGAGCCAATGATGTAGCCTCAAGTGCTCAGGCTGTTTTCCCCAAATCGCTTGGTAGAAAGGCTGAGTGCGTCGAGAGGAGTTCGCTAGTTGCGGGCTTGGGAGTGGGCGATTGGTGGATATGTCGGGGCGTATGGAGGCAATAGCATTTGTTGCTGTAGGTATTCCCACCGATGGAATGGCAAATTCCGCATGCGTAATATTGCAAGTGTCGCTGGAGAAGAGGAGGGGAGGTTTTGTATGAGGCAGTGCGATGAGTAACTTGCACCTGGCGGTGCTCGGTGTGGCTGTGATTATTTCTCCGTTTTTGATGTTTGGTGTGTGGATTTTTTTAGTGTATCGATATTTGGATCGTATCGAATCAATCTTATCAAATAGTCGAATGGTGGCTGTGAATAGAGAAGTTTATTCTCATGCTGGGTTGCTCGGGAAAGTCATGCGGTTAGGGTCGATTTCTGCAATGCTATCTCTGAAATATTTCAGCATCCGAAAGAATCTATTGGCTAGCGATGACGTTAGTAAAGTTCCCATCGATCTGCAGAGGCTGTTAGTGGGCTTGTGGAATATACAAATTCTTCTGATTGCACTGATCGTTCTGTTTTTTGTTTGGATAGAGTACTGGAGGTAAGCTCCTGTGTGTCGTTCGAAAATCCAGGCTGCTCGGCAGCCTGGACAGGTTCTTACGCCTTGTTCAAATACATCCGCGTCGTGAGCAGATATACCGGCAATCCCGAAACCAAGATCAACAACGCTGCATAAGGCGCCGCCGCCGCGAACTCGACGTTGGCAGTATGCGCCCAGACCTCGGTGGCCAGGGTGGTCATGCCAGTGGGGCTGAGCAGCAGGGTGGCCGTCAGTTCCTTCATGGCATCGAGGAATACCAGTGCGAAGGCGGCCGCCAAGGCTGGGAAGATGATCGGCAAGGTCACCCGGCAAAACGCCGCGAAACTGCTTGCACCCAAGGTGCGGGCCGCCTCTTCGAGTGTCGGTGAGGCTTTGTTCAGGGCGGTGCGCACCGGCGCTTGGGCCAGTGGCAGGAACAGCAACGCATAAGCCAGCAGCAAAAGCGCAGTGGTCTGGTACAGCGCCGGCACGTAGTGCAGGGCGAACACCACCAGCGTCAGTGCAATCACCAGGCCGGGCAAGGCGTGCAGCAGGTACGGCAGACGCTCGGCCCAGATCGCCAGGCGGCCTTTGTAGCGCACCACCAGGAAACTCACCGGCAGCGCCAGCAGTACACAGAAACCTGCGCCACCCAGCGATACTGACAGTGAGGTGAGCAGCGCCTTGCTGATCGCCGCGACCGGGAACGCCGCCGACGAACCCACGCTCAGCCAGTAGCCGAGCATGGCCAGCGGAATCCCGCTACCCAGTATCGCCAGCGCCACGCAGAACAGCTGCGCCAGGGGCATCCATCCGCCCAGGCGCATCGGCTGCGCACGGCGTGCCACACCTTGGCCGATGCGCACGTGGCGCGCCTTGCCACGCACTTTCAGCTCCAGCCAGAGCATCGCCAGGCACAGCGCCAGCAGCACTGCCGAGAGCATGGCGGCGTTTGCGTTGCTGAACTCCAGTTCGAACTGTTGATAGATCGCCGTGGTGAAGGTCTGCAGGCCCAGGATCGACAAGGCGCCGAACTCCACCAGCATGTGCAGGGCAATCAGCAATGCGCCGCCGAGCATCGACGGCCACAGCAGCGGCAGGGTGACCTTGGTGAACACGCCCCAGCGGCTGCAGCCCAGCGTGCGCGCCGACTCTTCAAGCGAAGTGTCGAGGTTGCGCAGCGTGGCAGCCACCGGCAGGAATATAAGTGGGTACTTGGACAGGGCCATGACCAGAATGGCCCCGCCCAGCCCCTCGAAGTCCGAGCTCAGCGACACCCAGGTAAAGCTGCTGACGAACGATGGGACGGCGAATGGCAGGCACAGCACTACGCCCCACAGGCGACGGCCTGGTAGATTGCTGCGTTCGAGCAGCCACGCCAGCGCCAGGCCAACCACCATGCACGCCACCGTCACCCCGACCATCAGCATCAGGGTGTTGCGCATCAGGCCCCAGACGAACGGGCGCCAGAGCAGGTGCAGGGCTTCACGCCAGCCGGCTTCCCAGGTTTTCATCGCGACGTACAGCAATGGCAGCAAGCTCATTGCAACCAGAAACAGTACAGGCAGCACCACCCAGATGGAGGGGCGCTTGCGGCGCGGTACGAAGCGTACCGGCACCGGCTCGGACAGGGCGGCGGTCATCAGAGCAGGCCGACCTCACGTTCAAGCTCCAGCGCTTCCTCGGCATTGCCCAGGTCGGCCGGCGAGATTTTCGGCGGGCGCAGGTCTTCGAACGGCTTCAGTCCACGGTCGGACACCATGCCTTTGTGCAGCGGGTATTCAGCAGTGGTCTGGGTGATCACGCGCTGACCTTCTTCGCTGGCCATCCAGTTGAGCAGCGCCTGGGCTTCCTTCGGGTGCTTGCTGGCCTTGACCGCAGCGGCGCCGGAGATAGTCACCAGGTTGCCGGCGTCACCGTCGGCCAGGTAGTACAGCTTGGAGTCCAGTTTGCCGCGCTCACGCTCCAGGGCGTACCAGTAGTAGTTGTTCACCAGCACGGCGGCGACTTCGCCTTTTTCCACGGCTTTCAGGGCGACCATATTGTTGGTGTAGGTCTTGCCGAAGGCTTTCAGGCCGGTAAGCCATTCTTCGGTGGCTTCACGACCGTGCATCTTGAGGATGGCAACAGCCTGTTCCTGGAAGGCACCGCTGGTCGGTACGAAACCGACCTTGCCGTCCCACTCGGGGTTGGCGAAATCCATTACCGTGGTCGGCAGGTCTTTCTCGTCGATCTTCTTCGGGTTGAACACCACCACGCGGGTGCGCGCGGTCACGCCCATCCAGGAACCGTTGGCGGCAACGTATTCTTTGGGCAGCATGTTCAGCGTGGCGTCATCGATCTTCGCCAGCAAACCCAGCTCGCCCAGGTTGTTCAGCGGCGGCGATTCTTCGGTATAGATGATGTCGGCTGGCGAGCGGTCGCCTTCTTCGATGATCTGGCTGGCGAGCTGGTTGCTGCTGCCTTTGCGGATATTGATATGGATGCCGGTCTTGGCCTCATAGGCCTTGGCGATAGCTTCGCCGATTTCCTTGTGCTGACCGTTGTACATGGTCAGTGTGACCGGCTCGTCTGCCATGGCGGCCGGGGCGCCCACCACCAGGCTAAGAACAGCGGCGGCCAAGGTGCGCATCAGCGGTTGCGGACGGATCGTCATGCGGGTACTTCCTCGCTTACGGCTACATATTTAGAAACAATGGTAAACGAAATCGTTTCTCAAGTGGCCGTGTGACGAGAAATTCATGGTCAGCCCATCGTCGGGTGGTTCGCCATGCAGGGGAGGGCTGAAACAAAATCGCAGGCAAGAAAAAACCCACTAGCAAGCTAGTGGGTTTTTGTATGGTGCCCAGGAGAAGACTCGAACTTCCACGACCGTTAAGTCACTGATACCTGAAACCAGCGCGTCTACCAATTCCGCCACCTGGGCAAAGCTTTACATCATCTGATGAAGGCGACTATCGTTCGCTTCACACAGTAGTAACAGATCCTTGGTCATCTGTTACTTGAAATACTTGGTGCCCAGGAGAAGACTCGAACTTCCACGACCTTGCGGTCACTGATACCTGAAACCAGCGCGTCTACCAATTCCGCCACCTGGGCACACATTCGAGATAAAAAGATGCTTTACAGCGCCATTCATCTCTACTACAACTTCGGGGTTGTCCGTCGTTGTGGTGCGCACTATACGGACGCTCCCAAGGGCTGTAAAGCCCCTGATCAAAAAAAATTTCAAAAATTCAACCTGTTGATTCCACACGCCTATTGCCGCACTGCGGACATGCTGCTGGGGCTGTCCAAGCCCGACATTTCCGGTTTCAATAGGCCTATGCCAGAATTCATATCTATATACCCCAAGGTGAACCCCTTCTGATGGCCGATTGGCAATCCCTCGATCCCGAGGCCGCTCGCGAAGCGGAAAAATACGACAACCCTATCCCCAGCCGTGAGCTGATCCTGCAGCGCCTTGCCGACCGTGGCGAACCGGCCGCGCGCGAGGAACTGGCGGCCGAGTTCGGTCTTTACGAAGAAGACCAGATCGAAGCCCTGCGCCGCCGCCTGCGCGCCATGGAGCGTGACGGCCAACTTATCTATACCCGGCGCGGCACCTACGCCCCGGTCGACAAACTGGACCTGATCTGCGGCCGGATCTCAGGCCACCGCGATGGGTTCGGTTTCCTCATCCCTGACGATGGCAGCGACGACCTGTTCCTCAGCCCGTCGCAAATGCGCCTGGTATTCGATGGCGACCGTGCCTTGGCGCGTGTCTCGGGGCTCGACCGTCGTGGTCGGCGTGAAGGTGTGCTGGTAGAGGTCATTTCCCGCGGCCACGAAAGCGTGGTCGGCCGCTATTTCGAAGAAGGCGGTATCGGCTATGTGACGCCGGACAACCCCAAGATCCAGCAGGAAGTGCTGGTGACCGCGGGCCGTAATGGTGGTGCCAAGATCGGCCAGTTCGTCGAAATCAAGATCACCCACTGGCCAACTCCGCGGTTCCAGCCCCAAGGCGATGTGGTCGAAGTGATCGGCAACTACATGGCGCCGGGCATGGAAATCGATGTCGCCCTGCGCAGCTATGACATCCCGCACGTCTGGCCCCAGGATGTGATCAAAGAGGCGCGCAAGTTCCGCTCCGAAGTCGAAGAGAAGGACAAGGAAAAGCGCATCGACCTGCGCCACTTGCCCTTCGTCACCATCGACGGCGAGGATGCCCGCGACTTCGACGACGCTGTTTATTGTGAGCCGCTTGGCAAGCTGCGGCTGTTCTCCGGTGGCTGGCGCCTCTATGTGGCCATCGCTGACGTGTCCAGCTACGTGCGTCTGGGCTCTGCCCTGGATGTCGAGGCGCAGCAGCGCGGCAACTCGGTGTACTTCCCCGAGCGCGTTGTACCGATGCTTCCGGAGGAGCTGTCAAACGGCCTGTGCTCGCTGAACCCGCACGTCGATCGTCTGGCCATGGTCTGCGAAATGACCATGAACAAGGCCGGCCAGATGGTCGACTACCAGTTCTACGAAGGGGTGATCCACTCCCATGCCCGCCTGACCTACAACAAGGTCAGCAGCATGCTCGAGCATGCCCGCACCCGTGAGGGCAAGGCGCTGCGCGAGGAGTACAAGGAAGTCCTGCCAGACCTGAAGAACCTGTACAACCTGTACAAGGTGCTGCTGGATGCCCGTCACGCCCGCGGCGCCATTGATTTCGAAACTCAGGAAACCCGCATCATCTTCGGTGAGGAGCGCAAGATCGCGGAAATCCGCCCGACCGTGCGCAACGATGCCCACAAGCTGATCGAAGAATGCATGCTGGCCGCCAACGTCGCCACGGCCGAGTTCCTCAACAAGCATGGCGTGCCGGCGCTGTACCGCGTGCACGATGGCCCGCCACCGGAGCGCCTTGAAAAGCTGCGTGCCTTCCTGGGCGAGCTGGGCCTTAGCCTGCACAAAGGCAAAGACCCTTCGCCCAAGGACTACCAGGCACTGCTTGCAAGCATCGCCGGGCGCCCGGATTTCCACCTGATCCAGACGGTGATGCTGCGTTCGCTGAGCCAGGCGGTGTACAGCACCGACAACAACGGCCACTTCGGGTTGAACTACGAGGCGTACACGCACTTTACCTCGCCGATCCGTCGCTACCCGGACCTGCTGGTGCACCGCGCCATCCGCAGCGTTATCCGTTCCAAGGTCGATACTCCGCACGTCAAGCGTGCCGGCGCCATGAGCATTCCCAAGGCGCGTATCTATCCGTACGACGTGAACACGCTCGACCAGCTCGGCGAGCAGTGCTCCATGACCGAGCGCCGCGCCGACGAAGCCACCCGTGACGTGGTCAACTGGCTCAAGTGCGAATTCATGAAAGACCGCGTGGGCGAGACCTTCCCTGGCGTGATCACCGCGGTTACCGGTTTCGGGCTGTTTGTCGAACTGACCGATATCTATGTCGAAGGCCTGGTACACGTCAGTGCGCTGCCGGGTGACTACTACCACTTCGACCCCGTGCATCACCGCTTGTCGGGTGAACGAACCGGGCGCAGCTTCCGTCTGGGCGACACCATCGAGGTCAAGGTCATGCGCGTTGATCTTGATGAGCGCAAGATCGACTTCGAAGTGTCCGAGCAGCAGCTCGCCGCGCCGATTGGCCGCAAGAACCGTGGTGCTGCACCGGTTGCAGGCGCTGCAGAAAAAGCCGAGCAGCAGCCGGCGGTGGAGGCCAGGGCTACCCCGAAACCGCGCAGCCGCAAGAGCGAGGCCGCCGAGGCTTATTTCCCGAAAGACGCCGTACAGCGTAACGCCGAAGTGCGCAAAAGCCGCGAAATGAAGAAGGCGCTGATGACCGACGCGCGCACTGGCGGCCACGCTGGCAGCAAGTCGGACAAAGGCGGCAAGCCCTCCGGCAAGCCCACCAAGCACCGTAAAGGCCCACCGAAGTCCGGTGCGCCGCGCAAGAGCAAGAACAAGTCATGAGTCAGCTGGAAAAAATCTACGGCGTGCATGCCGTGCAAGCGCTGCTGCAGCACCACCCGAAGCGGGTCAAGCAGATCTGGCTGTCGGAAGGGCGCAGTGAGCCACGCATCCAGGCGTTGCTGGCATTGGCCGCAGAAAACCGTGTGCAAGTCGGCCAGGCCGAGCGCCGTGAGCTGGATGCCTGGGTCGAGGGTGTCCACCAGGGCGTGGTTGCCGAGGTCAGCCCAAGCCAGGTGTGGGGCGAGTTGATGCTCGAGGAGTTGCTCGAGCGCACCGAAACGCCACCGCTGATCCTGGTGCTGGACGGTGTCACCGATCCGCACAACCTTGGCGCCTGCCTGCGCACCGCCGATGCTGCCGGGGCTACGGCAGTGGTAGTGCCCAAGGACAAATCCGCGACGCTGACGCCGGTGGTGCGCAAAGTGGCCTGCGGCGCAGCGGAAGTGATTCCGCTGGTGGCCGTGACCAACCTGGCGCGCACCTTGGAGAAACTTCAGCAGCGTGGCCTGTGGGTGGTGGGTACGGCCGGTGAGGCCGAGCAAGAGATCTATCAGCAGGACCTGACCGGCCCGCTGGTGATGATCATGGGCGCCGAAGGCAAGGGCATGCGCCGCCTGACCCGTGAGCACTGCGATTTTCTGGTCAAGTTGCCAATGTCGGGCAGCGTCAGCAGCCTGAACGTTTCGGTGGCTACGGGCGTTTGCCTGTTCGAGGCAGTGCGCCAGCGTCAGGCCAAGCGCTGATCTTGCGCCTGTAAGACTCTGCCACTGCCAAGCTGGCACTCCACGGGTACCGCCATAGGTTCAATGCCTATGGTGGTCCGGTGGCAGCAACTGTCGTGCTCAACTTCTACATAGCTGGCGCGATCCCTGTGGAAGCCGGCTGGCCGGCGATGAAGGGCGTGCAGGTCTAAAGTGTTTCCGGCTGTTCAAATAATCGCCAATCACCTTGCTTGTGCGCACCGCCTTCTCTACAATTGCGCCCCTTGCCGAGCTGGCAGGTGCGCATGTGCCTCCCCTCCATGGCAAGACATACAGTGTCATTCACTCCTTGTCTGACCAGATACGCTGGCAGACTACTAACCCGTAAGGAGCATTCATGCGTCATTACGAAATCATCTTCCTGGTTCACCCGGACCAGAGCGAGCAAGTCGGCGGCATGGTTGAGCGTTACACCAAGCTGATCGAAGAAGATGGTGGCAAGATCCACCGCCTGGAAGATTGGGGCCGTCGTCAACTGGCCTACGCAATCAACAATGTTCACAAGGCTCACTACGTGATGCTGAACGTTGAGTGCACCGGCAAGGCCCTGGCCGAGCTGGAAGACAACTTCCGCTACAACGATGCCGTGATCCGTAACCTGGTCATCCGTCGCGACGAAGCCGTAACCGGTCAGTCCGAGATGCTGAAGGCCGAAGAGAACCGCAGCGAGCGCCGTGAGCGTCGTGAGCGTCCTGAGCATGCTGACTCCGCCGAAGGCGACGACAGCAATGACAGCGACTCCAGCGATAACGCTGACGAGTAATCCACGGACCTTTTGAGGAGCCTATTACATGGCACGTTTCTTCCGTCGTCGTAAATTCTGCCGCTTCACTGCTGAAGACGTGAAAGAGATCGACTTCAAAGATCTCAACACCCTGAAAGCTTACGTATCCGAAACCGGCAAAATCGTTCCAAGCCGTATCACCGGTACCAAAGCTCGTTATCAGCGTCAGCTGGCTACCGCTATCAAGCGCGCCCGCTTCCTGGCCCTGCTGCCCTACACCGACAGCCACGGCCGCTGAGACCGGGTCGTCGACAAGTAGTAAGGGATAAGCATGCGAGCGTTGGCTGATTTCATCATGCGCGGTCGTGTGCAGGCCACCTTGGTGGTGGTCGTGAGTGCGGTATTACCGCTGCTGTTCTGGTTGAGTGCCGCTGCCGGGAGCCTTGTGCTGCTGCGGCGCGGGTTCAAGGACGCTTCAACGGTCATCGCTTTCGGCCTTTTGCCGGCGGTGGCCATATGGGCCTTCGGTGATCCAAGCACCTTGCTGGTGCTGGTGGGAACACTGGGGCTGGCCGCCTTGTTGCGTGCCGGGCATTCCTGGAGCCGGGTGTTGTTGTCCAGTGTTGTGTTGGGATTGGTCTACAGCCTCATCCTGGACGCGGTACTGCGCGAAACCTTCGAGGTGTTGGCCAAGGCGCTTTCCGAAGCGCTGCCGCAAGTCGAAGGCAAGCCAGTCATTCCCGGTGAGCTGATCGGCCCTGTGCTGGTCGCTTCCACAGCGGTGATGTTGCAGTTGTTCAGTGTGCTGGCTTTGATGCTGGCGCGTTATTGGCAAGCAGCGTTGTACAACCCTGGAGGCTTCGGTCGCGAGTTTCGCGCCCTGAAGTTGCCGCGGGCAGTCATGCTGGCTCTGGTTGCCGCGATGGTGTTGGGTCCGTTCATCGGCCCGCAGTTCATCGTCCTGGCTTCCGCGTCCAGCCTGGTGCTCGTCCTGGCCGGCATCGCCTTGATGCATGGGCTGGTGGCACAGGGTCGACTGGCCGGTTTCTGGCTGGTCGGCATGTATGTGACGCTGCCGCTGATAATGCAGCTGATTTATCCGTTGCTCGTGGTTTTGGCCATTGTCGACAGCCTGATTGATTTTCGCGGTCGCAAGTCCCCTGAGGGAAATGACTCCGCGAACGGTGAAGGTTAAAAGTTAAGAGGTTTTACCAAATGGAACTGATCCTGCTGGAAAAAGTCGCTAACCTGGGCAACCTGGGCGACAAAGTTAAGGTTAAGGCTGGTTACGGCCGTAACTTCCTGCTGCCATTCGGCAAGGCCACCGTTGCCAACGCCGCCAACCTGGCTGCGTTCGAAGAGCGTCGCGCCGAGCTGGAAAAAGCAGCTGCTGACCGTAAATCGTCGGCTGAAAGCCGCGCTGCCCAACTGGCCGAGCTGGAAGTGACCATCACTGCCACCGCTGGCGACGAAGGCAAGCTGTTCGGTTCGATCGGCACCCACGACATCGCTGACGCCCTGACCGCCTCCGGCGTTGAAGTGGCCAAAGCTGAAGTTCGTCTGCCGAACGGCACCATCCGTCAGGTTGGCGAATACGACGTAGCCGTGCACCTGCACAGCGACGTTGAAGCCACTGTACGTGTGGTCGTCGTAGCAGCCTAAGCTGCGCTGACTGGGTAGCTCCTTGCGGGCTGCCCGGTTAACATCGGGCACGTCCTGTTTCTGAACAGGCCGTGCCCTTTGTCTTTTTCATCCTCCAGAATTTTTTCGTGGCCATGAACGAGATCACCAATCCCGAACAGCTAGACCTGCAAACCGCTGCCCTCAAGGTGCCGCCGCATTCCATCGAGGCCGAACAGGCCGTGCTCGGTGGCCTGATGCTGGACAACAACGCCTGGGAGCGGGTGCTGGATCAGGTGTCGGATGGCGATTTCTATCGGCATGACCACCGCCTGATCTTCCGTGCCGTGCACAAGCTGGCCGACGCCAACCAGCCGTTCGACGTCGTTACCCTGCATGAGCAACTGGACAAGGAAGGTTTGTCGACCCAGGTTGGCGGCCTGGCGTACCTGGCAGAGCTTGCCAAGAACACCCCGTCGGTTGCCAACATCAAGGCCTACGCCGCGATCATTCGCGAGCGGGCAACGTTGCGCCAGCTGATCAGCATCAGCACCGACATCGCCGACAACGCCTTCAACCCGCAAGGGCGCAATGCCGCCGAAATCCTCGACGATGCCGAACGGCAGATCTTCCAGATCGCCGAGGCACGCCCCAAAACCGGCGGCCCGGTTGGGGTAAACGAACTGTTGACCCTGGCTATCGACCGGATCGACACGCTGTTCAACTCCGACAGCGATATCACCGGTGTTTCCACAGGTTTCACCGACCTGGACGAGAAAACCAGCGGCCTGCAGCCTGCCGACCTGGTCATCGTGGCCGGGCGTCCTTCGATGGGTAAGACCACCTTCGCCATGAACCTGGTTGAAAACGCCGTGTTGCGTACCGACAAGGCGGTGTTGGTGTTCTCCCTCGAGATGCCAGGTGAATCGCTGATCATGCGTATGCTCTCGTCCCTGGGCCGCATCGACCAGACCAAGGTGCGCTCTGGTCAGTTGGACGATGACGACTGGCCGCGCCTGACGTCGGCGGTCAACCTGCTCAACGACCGCAAGCTGTTCATCGACGATACCGCCGGTATCAGCCCTTCGGAGATGCGGGCCCGTACCCGCCGCCTGGCGCGTGAGCACGGTGAGATCGCCATGATCATGGTCGACTACTTGCAGCTGATGCAGATCCCGGGTTCGGCCGGTGACAACCGTACCAACGAAATCTCCGAAATCTCCCGCTCGCTAAAGGCCCTGGCCAAGGAATTCAACTGCCCGGTCATCGCCCTTTCGCAGCTCAACCGCTCTTTGGAACAACGCCCGAACAAGCGCCCGGTCAACTCCGACTTGCGTGAATCCGGTGCAATCGAGCAGGACGCCGACGTGATCATGTTCGTGTACCGGGATGAGGTGTACCACCCGGAGACCGAGCACAAGGGCGTCGCCGAAATCATTATCGGCAAGCAGCGTAACGGCCCCATCGGCTTCGTTCGCCTAGCGTTCATCGGCAAGTACACCCGCTTCGAGAACCTCGCACCGGGCATGTACAACTTCGACGACGACGAATAGAAGTCTACGCGGGTATCACAGTTCACTAGCGGATGAATCCGACGGCTATCGTCGGATTTGGTCAAAATTTGTGCTATATTTCGCGCCCGCGATTTTCCTGCTCAATAGAACCGGTCACTGACATGCAAGCAGCCAAACCACTCTACGACTATCCCAAGTACTGGGCCGAATGCTTCGGGCCAGCACCTTTCCTGCCGATGAGCAGGGAGGAGATGGATCTGCTCGGCTGGGATTCCTGCGACATCATCATCGTGACCGGTGATGCCTACGTCGATCATCCGTCATTCGGCATGGCCATCATCGGCCGCCTGCTGGAAGCACAAGGCTTTCGCGTGGGCATCATTGCCCAGCCGAACTGGCAGTCCAAAGACGACTTCATGAAGCTTGGTGAGCCGAACCTGTTCTTCGGCGTCGCGGCGGGCAACATGGATTCGATGATCAACCGGTACACCGCAGACAAGAAAATCCGCTCTGACGATGCCTATACCCCCGGCGGCATGGCGGGTAAGCGCCCTGACCGCGCCAGCCTGGTGTATAGCCAGCGCTGCAAGGAAGCCTACAAGCACGTACCGATCGTGCTTGGGGGCATCGAGGCATCGCTGCGGCGCATCGCGCACTATGACTACTGGCAGGACAGGGTCCGCCATTCGATCCTGATCGACGCCAGCGCCGACATCCTGCTGTACGGCAACGCCGAGCGGGCGATCGTCGAGGTCGCCCAGCGCCTGTCCAGTGGCCAGAGCATCGAAAGCATCACCGATGTGCGCGGCACCGCATTCGTGCGTCGTGACACGCCCGAGGGCTGGTACGAGATCGACTCGACCCGCATCGACCGCCCTGGCCGCGTCGACAAGATCATCAACCCGTACGTCAATACCCAGGACACCCAGGCCTGTGCCATCGAGCAGGCCAAGGGCGACCAGGAAGACCCGAACGAAGCCAAAGTCGTGCAGATCCTCGACAGCCCGCGCATGACCCGGGAAAAGTCGGTGATCCGCCTGCCATCGTTCGAGAAGGTACGTAACGACCCGGTGCTCTATGCCCACGCCAACCGTGTGCTGCATCTGGAAACCAACCCGGGCAACGCTCGCGCCCTGGTGCAGAAGCACGGCGAAGTGGATGTGTGGTTCAACCCGCCGCCCATTCCCATGACCACCGAGGAAATGGACTACGTGTTCGGCATGCCCTATGCCCGTATTCCGCATCCGGCCTATGGCAAGGAGCGCATCCCGGCCTACGAGATGATCCGTTTCTCGGTGAACATCATGCGTGGCTGCTTCGGCGGCTGCACGTTCTGCTCGATCACCGAGCACGAAGGCCGGATCATCCAGAACCGCTCCCACGAGTCGATCCTGCACGAAATCGAGGAAATGCGTGACAAGGTGCCGGGCTTCACCGGCGTGGTCTCTGACCTCGGCGGGCCGACGGCCAACATGTATCGCATTGCCTGCAAAAGCCCGGACATCGAGAAGCACTGCCGCAAGCCGTCGTGCGTGTTCCCCGGCATCTGCGAGAACCTCAACACCGACCACAGCTCGCTGATCGAACTGTATCGCAAGGCACGCGCCCTGCCAGGTGTGAAGAAGATCCTGATCGCCTCGGGTCTGCGCTATGACCTGGCAGTGGAGTCGCCGGAGTACGTCAAGGAGTTGGTCACCCACCACGTGGGCGGTTACCTGAAGATTGCCCCGGAGCACACCGAGCGTGGCCCGCTGGACAAGATGATGAAGCCGGGCATCGGTTCCTATGACCGCTTCAAGCGTATGTTCGAGAAGTACTCGAAAGAGGCGGGCAAGGAGCAGTACCTGATCCCGTACTTCATCGCCGCCCACCCTGGCACCACCGACGAAGACATGATGAACCTGGCCCTGTGGCTCAAGGGCAACGGCTTCCGTGCCGACCAGGTGCAGGCGTTCTACCCCTCGCCGATGGCTTCGGCCACGGCCATGTACCACTCGGGCAAGAATCCGCTGCGCAAGGTCACTTACAAGAGTGAAGGGGTGGAGATCGTCAAGAGTGACGAGCAGCGCCGGTTGCACAAGGCGTTTCTGCGTTACCACGACCCGAAGGGTTGGCCGATGCTGCGTGAGGCGCTGGAGCGTATGGGCCGTGCCGATCTCATCGGCCCTGGCAAGCATCAGTTGATCCCGCTGCACCAGCCGCAGACCGATACTTACCAGAGTGCACGACGCAAGAACTCGACCCCGGCCGGCAGCCACAAGGTGGGCAAGGATCAGAAGATCCTCACCCAGCACACAGGTTTGCCGCCGCGTGGCAGTGATGGCAGCAAGCCGTGGGACAAGCGTGAGAAGGCCAAGGCTGAAGCGTTCGCCCGTAATCAGCAGGCGGCCAAGGAGCGTAAGGAAGCGGCAAAAGGTGGTGGCAAAGGCAACAAGAAGCCGCGCCAGCCTGTCATCCCGCGCTAAGGCTCAAAGGGGGCCGCTTTGCGGCCCATCGCCGGCAAGCCGGCTCCCACACTTACCGTGCAGCCCTTGAAGGCTGAGTTTGCAAGTGCAGGCCTTGAATGCGCGCCAAACCTGTGGGAGCCGGCTTGCCGGCGATGGGCTGCAGCGCAGCCCTTTTCGGATCAATCCGGTTTTTTGCCAACCCATTTGGGCTGCACCGGTGAGACAAACGAATTCATCCCGTCCAGCAGGTGCTCCGCCTGCTGCTCCAGCAGCAACATCGCGCGATGCTGCGGCCGCACGAATCCTTCTTCGACGATATGGTCGAGGAACCCGCCCAACTTCTCATAGAAGCCATTGACATCAAGCAAACCTAGCGGCTTTGCGTGATACCCAAGCTGGCCCCAGGTCCAGACTTCAAATAACTCTTCCAGCGTACCCAGGCCCCCCGGCAGGGCGATGAATGCATCGCTCAGTTCGGCCATGCGCGCCTTGCGCGCGTGCATGCCGTCAACGACCTCCAAGCGGGTCAGGCCCTTGTGGCCGATTTCGGCATTCATCAGGCTCTGGGGGATGATGCCGATCACTTGGCCACCCGCCGCCATGGCCGCGTCGGCGACCGTGCCCATAAGGCCGATAGCGCCACCGCCATAGACCAACGTCAGGCCCCGGCGTGCGATCGCCTGGCCGAGGGCGATCGCCGCTTCACGGTAAGCGGGGTTGGCACCGATGCTGGCGCCACAGAACACACAAACGGAACGTACAGGCATTGCTCTTCTCCAGTCACAGGCGTGCACAGGGTACGGCCAATGCATGGCGGTTCCAAGGCAGCTTTCATTCCGGGCGGGAGAACTCGCAGATCGCACCACTGGCGCCGTGGGCGTAGGCGGCGAGCAGGCTGTTCATGAAACTTGAGAGGGACATTGCAGTAGCTCCTAAATGAGAGGTTGTCCCATCGTCTATTAAAAGGGCATGATGTGCTCTTAGATTGGTTGTATACAATCCATTGAACAATTCTACTGGCTGGCCACTTGACGTCCCCTTGATGCACGTCAGCAAGGGGCTGAACGGTTTCAGGCAGTCTCGCAATTGATAAAACCCTGCCAAGGAGATTCATGATGTTTGCGAAAGCTGTAGCGGTATCCTTGCTGACCCTCGCCAGCGCCTCCGTCTTCGCCGCCGAGTGTTCGGTGACTGTCGACTCGACTGACCAGATGTCCTACACCACCAAGGAATTCACCGTCGACAAGAGCTGCAAAGCGTTCACCGTGAAACTGACCCATTCCGGCAACCTGCCGAAAAACGTCATGGGCCACAATCTGGTGATCAGCAAGACTGCCGACATGCAGGCCATTGCCACCGAAGGCATGAGCCAAGGCATCGACAAAGGCTACCTGAAGGAAGACAACGCCAACATCATCGCCCACACCGCGATGATCGGCGCACCAGAGAAACAAACCGAAGTGAAGTTCGACACTTCCAAGCTGGAAGCGGGTGGCGATTACAGCTTCTTCTGCACCTTCCCAGGCCACATCTCGATGATGAAGGGCAAGGTCGTCGTCAAGTAACAGCTCGAAAGCAAAGGAGGGCTTTGCCCTCCATTCGCGACACGCGGCCGCCTCCACAGAAGATCGCACATCCCTGGAGAGGCGGCTGCGCAGCAGGCCCCATTGGCCTCAAGGGGCGAACGGCAGTTCGCGCTTGTGCTGGGTCTTGCGGTAGGTGGCGACGATGATGTCGAACGCTTCCTGCTCAACCGGCTGGCCATGCAAGAAGGCATCGATCTGCTGGTAGGTCACGCCATGCGAGGCCTCGTCAGGCTTGCCTGGCTCCAGGTCTTCCAAGTCAGCCGTCGGCACCTTCTCAACCAAAGCCTCCGGCGCCCCGAAGCTGCGCGCGATGGCCCGCACCTGGTTCTTCACCAGGCCGCTCAACGGGGCCAGGTCGCATGCACCGTCACCAAACTTGGTAAAGAAGCCCATCACCGCCTCGGCGGCGTGGTCGGTGCCGATCACAAGGCCTGCACGGGCGCCTGCGATGGTGTATTGCGCAACCATGCGCGTGCGCGCCTTGACGTTGCCCACGACGAAGTCCACCAGTGATGGCGAGCCGTCTTTGAGTGCCTGCACTTCTGCAGCCAGTGCACGCACGGCAGGTGCGATATCAACGGTGTGCACTTCGTCGGCGTTGATCACTTCCAGGCACGCCTGGGCGTCGTGCTCGTCATGCTGTACCTGGTAGGGCAGGCGCACGGCAATGAAGCGGTAGGCCGGGTCGCTGGTTTCGGCGCGCAACTCGTTGATGGCGCGTTGGGCGAGCAGGGCGGCAGTCAGCGAATCGACGCCCCCGCTGATGCCCAGTACCAGGGTCTTGAGACGGGCGTTGGCCAGGCAATCCTTGATGAACGCCACGCGCCGGGCGACTTCGGCCTCGAGCGCAGCGGCGTCTGCAAACGGCGGCTGCACGTTTAGCGCCTGGGCAATCTCTTGCTGAACGGCTTGCATGGGTTACTCCTTGCTGGGGATTTTGAACACGTGACGCATGTAGGCGACGAAGTTCTCGTCGCGGCACTGGGTCTTGGCGGCCTCGTCAGAGATCTTCGCCACCGGCGAGCCGTTGCAGTCGGTCATTTTAAGCACGATATTCATCGGCGCCACGCCGGGGATGTCGCAGGTCAGGTTGGTGCCGATGCCGAAACTGACGTTGATGCGCCCGCGCAGGGCACGGAAAATCTGCAGCGCGCGGGTCAGGTTGAGGCCGTCGGAGAACACCAGGGTTTTGGTCATCGGGTCGATACCCAGCCTTTGGTAATGGGCGATCGCCTTTTCCGCCCAGGCCACCGGCTCACCTGAGTCATGGCGCAGGCCGTCGAAGAGTTTGGCGAAGTACAAATCGAAATCGCCCAGGAAAGCATCCATGGTGATGCAGTCGGTCAGGGCGATGCCGAGCAGGCCGCGGTACTCTCGGACCCAGCAGTCCAGAGCGGCGATCTGGCTGTCGATCAGCCGCGGGCCGAGCTGCTGGTGGGCCATGATCCATTCGTGGGCCATGGTGCCCAACGGCTTGATATCCAGTTTCCATGCCAGGTCGACGTTGCTGGTACCGACGAAGCGGGCCGGGAAGTCATCGCGAAGTACCCGCACCACTTCCTCCTGCACGCGGCCGGAAAAGCGCCGGCGGGTGCCGAAGTCAGCCACTTGCAGCTCGGCCAGTTCGTCGTCGCTGGCGTGCGCCTGCAGCCAGTCGAACTTGCGGTAGAGCTGGTCACGGGCCTCGGCCAGGCGCATGCGCGGATGAAGGTGGCGGTTGCGCACTTCGCTGATGATGGCCAGCAGCGGGACCTCGAAGAGAATCACATGCAGCCAGGGGCCTTTGAGGCGCAGGTAAAGCTGGTCGCTCTCTATGCCGACCTGTACATAGCGCAGGTTGAAACGGAACAGGCGCAGGAAACGCAGGAAATCGGGCTTGAGGAAGCTGATGCGTTCCAGGAAGGCGAGCTGGCCATCATCGAGGGTCAGTTCGCTCAGCCGTTCGAGCTGGTTGCGGATCTCGCCCAGGTAAGGACGCAAGTCCTCGCCATTGCGGCAGCGAAACTCCCATTCCACGTCGGCGTCGGGGTAGTTGTGCAGCACGGCCTGCATCATGGTGAGCTTATAGAAGTCGGTATCGAGCAGGTTATGCACGATGCGCTCGGCGAATGCGCTCTCGCTCATCAAGGGTGGCTCCGGAAGCAGGACTGGCGGCCATTGTGCCAGCCTTTTCAGGGTTGTTGTGGCAGTGCGGCCCCAATGCGGGCGCGCCAGCTGCCAAAGATCTGCTTCAGCCGACTTGCCCGCGAGGGGCCAGCACCCTCAAAACGGGTGTTTTTTCGTGCACCCGTCAGCCTTGAAACGGTGCTGCCTGTAGCAGTCGCGCACCAGCGGTGTGCACTTCGGTGACGTCTGCTGTTACAGGGCGGTTGCACGTAAACACTTGTCAGGGTTGCAATGATGGCACTCGCTGGTTGCTCCTTGTTCGCGCAAACGGTGGCGCTTGTCGCGTGGTAGACGGTTGCACAGTCAATAAAGAAAAGGCCGTCGGTCGCCTCGACGCAGCCCGCTCAGTGTGTTTTTCCACAGGACAAAACCAATGGCACGGCCCTTGCTCGGAGCTCAGGGCTGAGAAGTTGTAGTGCCAACCAAAAAAAACTCAAGGAGCACCACCTCATGTCGCAGACGTTTTACAAGAAAGGTTTCCTGGCACTGGCCGTGGCTACGGCACTGGGTGTTTCTTCGTATGTTCAGGCCGACGTCAAGATCGGTGTCGCGGGGCCGATGACCGGGGCTAACGCAGCGTTTGGCGAGCAGTACATGAAAGGTGCCCAGGCGGCAGCTGACAAGATCAATGCTGCCGGTGGCGTCAACGGCGAGAAAATCATCCTGGTCAAAGGCGATGATGCCTGTGAGCCGAAACAGGCTGTATCGGTTGCCAACCGCCTGGTCGATCAGGACAAGGTAATCGGTGTGGTGGGCCACTTCTGCTCTTCCAACACCATTCCCGCTTCCGAGGTGTATGACGAAGCAGGCGTGATCGCCATCACCCCTGGCTCCACCAACCCGCAGGTCACCGAGCGCGGGCTGAGCGCCATGTTCCGTATGTGCGGCCGTGATGACCAGCAGGGCATCGTTGCCGGTGACTACATCGTCGATGTGCTCAAGGGCAAGAAAGTGGCGGTACTGCACGACAAGGACACCTACGGCCAGGGCCTGGCCGATGCAACCAAGGCGCAGCTCGAGAAGCGCGGGGTCAAGCCGGTACTGTATGAAGGCCTGACCCGTGGCGAAAAAGACTTCAGCGCCGTGGTGACCAAGATCCGTTCCACCGGTGCCGACGTGGTCTACTTCGGTGGCCTGCACCCCGAAGCCGGTCCGCTGGTGCGTCAGCTGCGTGAACAAGGCCTGAAGGACGTCAAGTTCATGTCCGATGACGGCATCGTCACCGACGAACTGGTCGCGACGGCCGGCGGCGCCCAATACGTCGACGGCGTGTACATGACCTTCGGGGCCGACCCGCGCCTGCTGCCAGACAGCAAGGCGGTGGTGGAAGAGTTCCGCAAAGCGGGTACCGAGCCTGAAGGCTACACCCTCTACGCCTACGCTTCGCTGCAAGCCTTGGCCGCTGCCTTCAACGGTGCCAAGTCGAACAAGGGCGAAGACGCTGCCAAGTGGCTCAAGGCCAACCCGGTGCAGACCGTCATGGGCGAGAAGAAGTGGGACAGCAAAGGCGACCTGACTGTCTCTGACTACGTGGTCTACCAGTGGGACAAGGACGGCAAGTACCACCAGCTGGATAAACAAAAATAACAACGGCAACCAGCCCGGGCCTGCGCCCGGGCCGATGCCCCTGCGGTACCTGTCTTTATTCGGAGATCTGCACGGTTCTGCGCTGCGAGAGCCGCTTCATCCGTGGCTTGCCGTGGTCGGCGCTCGTGCAGTCTCGCTCAGGTGAGATTGCGTTATGGATGGTATTTTCCTGCAGCAACTGGTCAACGGCCTGACCCTAGGGTCGGTCTATGGCCTGATCGCCATCGGCTACACAATGGTCTATGGCATCATCGGCATGATCAACTTCGCGCACGGCGAGGTGTATATGATTTCCGCGTACCTCGCGGCAATCAGCCTGGCATTGCTGGCTTATTTCGGTATCGAGTCGTTCCCCCTGCTGATGTTGGGCACCTTGTTGTTCACCATTGTCGTCACGGGTGTGTATGGCTTCACCATTGAACGCATCGCCTACAAACCCCTGCGCAACTCCACCCGCCTGGCACCGCTGATCAGTGCCATCGGCATCTCGCTGATCCTGCAGAACTATGCGCAGATCAGCCAGGGCGCCCGCCAGCAAGGCGTGCCCACCCTGCTCGAAGGCGCCTGGCGCGTCGAAGTGGGTACCGGCTTCGTGCAGTTGACCTACACCAAGATCTTCATCCTGATTGCCGCATTCGTCGGCATGGGGCTGCTCACCTATGTGATCAAGTACACCAAGCTCGGCCGCATGTGCCGCGCCACCCAGCAAGACCGCAAGATGGCCTCGATCCTCGGTATCAACACCGACCGGGTGATCTCCTACGTGTTCGTCATCGGCGCGGTGATGGCTGCGCTTGCCGGTGTGCTGATCACCATGAACTACGGCACCTTCGACTTCTACGCCGGCTTCATCATCGGCATCAAGGCATTCACCGCGGCGGTGCTCGGCGGCATCGGCTCGCTACCCGGTGCCATGTTGGGCGGCATCATCCTGGGGATCTCCGAGTCGTTGTTCTCTGGCCTGATCAACTCCGACTACAAGGACGTGTTCAGCTTCTCGCTGCTGGTGCTGATCCTTATCTTCCGCCCACAAGGCCTGTTGGGTCGCCCGCTCGTGGCTAAGGTGTGAACATGTCCACTGCCAAAACTGCCTCCGTTGCCGAAACCCAAGGTTTCGATCTCAAACGCAGCCTGCTGGAGACCATCGTCGCCGGCCTGCTCGCGCTCATTGTCTTTGGTCCGGTCGTCGGCGTGGTGCTCGACGGCTACAGCTTCAATGCCGAACCCCGTCGCGTGGCCTGGCTGGTCGGTGGCGTGATGCTCGGGCGCTTCCTGCTCAGCCTGTACCTGCAGACCGCTGCAGGCAAACGCATGCTGCAAGGCTTCGACAGCGGCGGCTCGGGGGTGCACGTCAATGCACCGAACTACAAGTCGCGTCTGCGTTACATCATTCCGGCGCTGATCGTGATCGCCATCGTCTTCCCCATCTTCGCCAACAAGTACCTGCTGACCGTGGTCATCCTCGGCCTGATCTACGTGCTGCTGGGCCTTGGCCTGAACATCGTGGTGGGCCTGGCGGGCCTGCTCGACCTGGGCTACGTGGCGTTCTACGCCATCGGCGCCTATGGCCTGGCGCTGGGCTACCAGTACCTGGGGCTGGGGTTCTGGAGTGTGCTGCCACTGGCGGCCATCGCCGCAGCGTTGGCGGGTTGCATATTGGGCTTCCCTGTTTTGCGCATGCACGGTGACTACCTGGCGATCGTGACCCTGGGCTTTGGCGAGATCATCCGCCTGGTGCTGAACAACTGGCTGTCGTTCACCGGTGGCCCGAACGGCATGCCAGCCCCGGCGCCGACCTTCTTTGGCCTGGAGTTCGGCCGCCGAGCCAAGGATGGCGGGGTGCCGGTCCACGAGTACTTCGGCTTCGATTACAACGCTAACCTGAAGTTCGTGTTCATCTATGCCGTGCTGTTCCTGGTCGTACTGGCGGTGCTCTACATCAAGCATCGGCTGACCCGCATGCCGGTTGGCCGCGCTTGGGAAGCGCTGCGTGAAGACGAAATCGCCTGTCGCTCGATGGGCCTGAACCATGTGCTGGTCAAGCTCTCGGCCTTCACCCTGGGCGCCTCAACTGCAGGCCTTGCCGGGGTGTTCTTCGCCACCTACCAAGGCTTCGTCAACCCGTCCTCGTTCACGTTCTTCGAATCGGCGCTGATTCTGGCCATTGTCGTACTGGGCGGCATGGGTTCGACGGTGGGCGTGGTGATCGCTGCGTTCGTGCTGACCGTAGCGCCGGAACTGCTGCGAAGCTTCTCCGAATACCGGGTGTTGCTGTTCGGTGTGCTGATGGTGCTGATGATGATCTGGCGACCGCGAGGGCTGATCCGTATCAGCCGCGCCGGCGTGGTCCCACGTAAAGGAGTGGCGCCATGAGCGACGAAATCATTCTCTCGGTCGACAACCTGATGATGCAGTTCGGTGGCATCAAGGCGCTCAGCGATGTCAGCCTGAAGGTCAAACGTAACCAGATCTTCGCCCTGATCGGCCCCAACGGCGCCGGCAAGACCACGGTGTTCAACTGCCTGACCGGTTTCTACAAGGCCAGCGGCGGGCGTATCGAGCTGAACGTACGCGGCAGCCATACCAACGTCATCCAGTTGCTCGGTGAGCGCTTCCAGGCGGCGGACTTCGTTTCGCCGGCGCGTTTCGTTTCGCGCCTGTACTACAAGATGTTCGGCGGCACCCACCTGGTCAACCGCGCGGGGCTGGCGCGGACCTTCCAGAACATTCGTCTGTTCAAGGAAATGTCGGTGGTGGAAAACCTGCTGGTAGCCCAGCACATGTGGGTCAACCGCAACCTGCTGGCCGGCGTGCTCAACACCAAGGCCTACCGCAAGGCCGAAAGCGATGCCCTGGACCACGCATTCTACTGGCTGGAGGTGGTCGACCTGGTCGACTGTGCCAACCGCCTGGCCGGGGAGCTGTCGTACGGCCAGCAGCGCCGCCTGGAAATCGCCCGGGCCATGTGCACGCGGCCGAAGATCATCTGCCTGGACGAACCGGCAGCCGGCCTCAACCCGCAGGAGACCGAAGCACTCAGCCGCATGATCCGCGTGCTGCGAGACGAGCACGACATCACCGTGGTGCTGATCGAACACGACATGGGCATGGTCATGAGCATTTCCGACCATATCGTCGTGCTCGACCATGGCAACGTAATCGCCGAAGGCGCGCCGCAGGATATCCGCCACAACCCGACGGTGATCGCCGCCTACCTGGGTGCCGACGAAGAGGAACTGGTATGAGTGCACCCATTCTGGAACTGAAGGATCTGGACGTGTTCTACGGGCCTATCCAGGCATTGAAAAAGGTCTCGATGCACATCGACGAAGGTGAGACCGTGAGCCTGATCGGCGCCAACGGTGCCGGCAAGTCGACCCTGCTGATGTCCATCTTCGGCCAGCCGCGGGCGGCCGCCGGGCAGATTGTCTACCGCGGCACCGACATCACCCGCAAGTCGTCGCACTACATCGCCTCCAATGGCATCGCCCAGTCGCCAGAAGGACGCCGGGTGTTCCCCGACATGAGCGTCGAGGAGAACCTGATGATGGGTACCATCCCCATCGGTGACAAATATGCCAGTGAGGACATGCAGCGCATGTTCGAGCTGTTCCCACGGTTGAAGGAGCGGCGTAACCAGCGTGCGATGACCATGTCCGGTGGTGAGCAGCAGATGCTGGCCATTGCCCGTGCGCTGATGAGCCGGCCCAAACTGCTGTTGCTCGACGAGCCTTCGCTGGGGCTGGCGCCGATCGTGGTCAAGCAGATCTTTTCGACCCTGCGCGAACTGGCCAAGACCGGGATGACCATCTTCCTGGTGGAGCAGAATGCCAACCATGCGTTGAAGTTGTCGGACCGGGCCTATGTCATGGTCAACGGCGAGATTCGCATGACCGGCACCGGGCAGGAGTTGCTAGTCAACGAAGAGGTTCGTAGTGCCTATCTGGGCGGGCACTAAGCTGGACCCGGGGCTGCTTTGCAGCCCCGATATTGTTCAAATAGAGAATGTGGACAACTTGTCGCATAGCTTTCTTGATCCACGCCACAATCCCTGCGCAAGCCATTGTTTCCACAGGCTCATTGTTGTCCACGGATAATGTGGAACCGCCTGTGGAAAACATGGTGGCATCTCGCTGCAACCCATTGAAATCAAGGCTTGCACGGTGCTGGTTAAATGTTGACCAGTTGCCGCAGTGAGCGCTTTCAGGCGTATCTTCACAGGTGTCATTCAAGCCCCCAATAATACGCACGGACTGTGGATAACTCTGTGCGAAACCCTTGGACAGACTGCTGCAGGCGGCATGGTTGAAAGCGTCGCGCCATCATAGGGCTGCGCAAGGATGACCGTAGTTGGCTGAAAGGGTTCCGCCCGAGGGTCAAGTTGCCCCCAATCCGTGGGGAAAGCCTTGTGGATAACATGCGCATAGATGGCGCAGGCCCCTCTACCATGCGGGTTTTCGGGTAATGTACAAAAAATGACCAAGGGCTTCTATGGCTTGCTGACGACGCCCGTCGCGGGCATGCTGCAAAGCTTGCCGAAAATAATCCACAGCGAGGAACAGAGCATGACGTCCACCGTATTCATCACTGGCGCGACTTCCGGTTTTGGCGAAGCCTGCGCGCGCCGTTTCGCCGATGCCGGCTGGAAGCTGATCCTTACCGGCCGGCGCAAGGAGCGCCTGGACGCCCTGTGCGCCGAGCTGTCAGCCAAAACCGAAGTGCATGGCCTGGTGCTCGATGTACGTGACCGCAAGGCCATGGAGCAGGCTATCGCCAATTTGCCGGCCGGCTTCGACACGTTGCGCGGCCTGATCAACAACGCAGGCCTGGCGCTTGGCGTCGATGCTGCGCAGAACTGCAGCCTGGATGACTGGGAGACCATGGTCGACACCAACATCAAAGGCTTGATGTTCACCACCCGCCTGCTGCTGCCGCGTCTGATCGCCTATGGCCGTGGGGCGTCGATTCTCAACGTCGGATCGGTGGCGGGTAACTATCCGTACCCGGGCAGCAACGTGTATGGCGGCACCAAGGCGTTCGTTGGCCAGTTTTCGCTGAGCCTGCGCTGCGACCTGCGCGGCACGGGCGTGCGTGTCAGCAATATCGAGCCGGGGTTGTGCGAGAGCGAGTTCTCGCTGGTGCGCCACGGCGGTGACCAGGCCAAGTACGATGCCACCTACGCCGGTGCCGAGCCGATTCAGCCGCAGGATATCGCCGAAACCATCTTCTGGATCCTCAACCAGCCGGCGCACATCAACATCAACAGCCTGGAGCTGATGCCGGTGAGCCAGGACTGGGCTGGGTTATCGATCGATCGTTCGGTGAAAGGCTGACGCCCTAGGGGCGCTTTGTCGCCCAACCGCCGGCAAGCCGGTTGCCACAGGCGTTGCGGTCGCCGCTCGCTGTGTGGCAACCGGCTTGCCGGACGTGGCGTCAGTCAAGGCGCTGCAGGCCTTCCAGGCAAGTCGCCAGGTGGTAGGGCGTAGTCGAAGGCATGTCATGCCGGCTGACCGCACCGTCACCATCGCGGCATTCATACCAGCCGCCATCGTGCAGGAAGCGTTGCTGCATTGCCTGCAACTGCTCGGCCAGCTTCGCTTCACTGCCTGGCCGTAATGCCAGCGCGCGCAGATATTCAGCCTGTGCCCAGATCCGCTGGGTCGCATCGATCACCTTGCCATCCACCGCGAGCATTGCCAGCACCGCGGCATCCTTCACTCCGCACTGCTCGGCGTAACCGAATGCGCGGTTGATCGACGCATGCAGCGGCGTGCCGCGCAGCAGTGCCGAGGTATGCAGCAGGTAGAACCACTCGAACTGATGCCCCGGCTCGAACCAGTTATCCACAGCACCGCGGGGTTTTTCCAGCATCAGGCCAGAGTGCGGCTCGATGAAGTGCGTCTGCAGGGCTTGGCACAGTTGCAGCAGTGCTTGTTGAACACCCGGGTCTTCACGCACGCAGAGCACTTGCAGGAAGGCTTCGGCCAAGTGCATCTGTGGGTTTTGCAGGGGGCCGCTGCCAAGGTCGCTCCAGTCTTCACCCAGGCTCGCTTCGTAGAGGCCGTCATTGCGGGCAAACTGCTCGCTGACGATCTCAAGGGCAGCATTGAGGGCCGACTCCACCAGGCCTTCGCGGACTTTGCCCCAGTAATGAGCGCAGGCAAACACGATGAATGCATGGGTGTAGAGGTCCTTGCGCCGGTCCAGCGGCTTGCCTTGGGCATCGATGCTGTAGAACCAGCCGCCATGTTCAGCGTCGTGGAAATGCCGCTGCAGGGAGCGGAACAGCGCAGCAGCCCGCTCGGCCGCGCCCGGTTGTTCGATGCGGCTGCTGAACAGGTACAACTGACGCGCGCAGGCCATTGCCCGGTACCGCTGCACCGGCAGCGGGTGGTGCGTGGCATCCAAGGCCTCGTAGGGCAGGGCCATTTCGGCATTCCAGCCCGGGCCGAGCCACAGCGGTACGATGCCTTCGGCGAAGTGCTGTTTGAAGCCGGCCAGTTCGGCTGGAGTGGGGCGGGGGTCGGACATGAATGCGCTCGTCACAATCGGGCAGTGCGCCATGGTAGCAGAAGTGCGCTTCAGCCCGGATTGCCCAGACCCTGCCAATGCCGTGCACCGACGAAGATGAAGCGTAACTGCTGGGTTATCTTGTCCCGTGCGCTCAGGGCCTGTGGATAACCTTGCTCCGGGTTGTCGATCAGTTCCGGCAGGGTGGCAAACACGGTCTTCACCACCAGGTCGGCGATCACCGCCAACGCTGCCTCGTTCAGGTGCTGCCAGCGTTTCATGCGCGCAAGGTCGGTGGACAGGTCGTTGCTGATACCTTGGCGCAAGCGGCCGATGGCCTGGCGCACCGCCTGCGAGCCGCCGTACTGCTCGCGGGCCAGGAACAGGAACTGTGCCCGGTTGGCGGCTACCACGTCGAGGAAGATGCGTACCGAAGCGTCGGTGATGCCGCCCAGTTCGAATTCATTGTGCCGCACCAGGCGGATGGTCTGGCGGAAGGTGTCATCGACCTCGGCCACCAGCGCCAGGCCCAGGGCGTCCATGTCGGGGAAGTGCCGATAGAACCCGGTGGGCACGATGCCGGCGGCCTTGGCCACTTCGCGCAGGCTGATGCTGCCGAAGCCACGGCCACTTTCCATGAGCTGGCAGGCCGCGTCGAGCAGGGCCTGGCGAGTCTGTAGCTTCTGTTCGGCGCGCGGCAGCATGTCAGGTCATTGATCACATGAGAAACCTGCACTTTATTGGCTCATGGCCAAAAGTCAAAAAAAAGCAGTTTCAAGCCGCTTGCTCGCTGAGGTGGCGCGCAGCGTAATGCTCAATGTAGTTATCGCCGCTGATGGGGACCTCCAGCATCTTCATGTCCATGTTTGCCAGGCGCTTGAGAATGGAGGGCGCATACTTCAGCAACAAGGCCTGTTTGCGTTTGGCCCAGCTCCGCACTTGCCTGGCCGAGGCCGCCTGGGTACGCAGCAGGGCCACTGCGTGGTGCTCTAATTGGTTCAGTAAGTAGACATCGAGGATCACTTCATCCAACGCGTCGTTTCGGGCATTGGCCAGGTATCTCAAGCAGGGCATGCGCACCCCCAGCAGCCTGGCCAGCAACAGCAACTCTTCGGTCTGCATGTGCCGGTTCGGTGTTCTGGCAATGCCCGAACGCAGGGCTTCGATGGACGCATCCAGGTGTTTGAGCAGGCGCTGGCGTTGTTTGCCAGTGCTGGCCTGCGTGCTGGCAGGGGCTGCCTTTTTCAGTGAGTAGGAAGCGGCTTTGAGCATGATGACCATGTTTTCGCCTTCGGCTGTGATCGCGCCGTTGTTGGTCAGCAAGTAGCCGATGATCTTGTTCGCCGAGAACATCCCTTGGGCTCCGCACCGTTCACGGCACCTCGTCAGGATGTCCTGGCTGCCCCAGGTCGAAACCGCCTTGAGAATCGCCACCTCGTTAAGTACTTCGGGGGGCAAAGGCTTGATTGCATCACTGCCCAGGCCCGCGACGATCTGTTCCAGCCAGGCTGCGTGGACCAGGGTGGTCGCAACGTCGATGGCCATGGGGTGGCGATAAGTGGGATAGCTGAGCAGGTTGACCGGCCCCGCTGGGCTGAAGCTCTGGCGTTTCTGAGCGTAAGCGTAATTGATCTGCAGGCCCGCCATCGCTACTGCAAGGGAGCAACTGGCCATACACAGCTTGCCGGACTGAACGCGTTCGACCGAGCTGAGGAAGCGCTGGCTGCGCGTGTTCGTCAGCCGCAGGCTGCCGTCGCGGTCGAGTTCGATAATCCCTCGCTGCAGCAGTGCCTCGTACGGGAGTTCGACGTTATCGAACGAGGTCATGGCATTGTCCAGGTGCAACCCCGGCTTGTGGCCCAGCGCCGTGATTCGAATACCGGGGCAGGCGGCGCCATCTGCCTGCAGTGGAACCAGGAATGGCAGGATGCCGACGAACTGATCCTTGACCATCAGCCGTGCCATGACGACCGCTATTTTCGGTAGCGAACTGTGCGTACTGTTCGGCATGAACTTGTAGGACTGGGCACTGGGAGAGTTAAGCATGAAGCGCTGTCGTTCAGGGTGGTAGTGCGCTTCGGTTTCCAATGAAAAAAGATTGCTTCCGTACCCCAGTTCAGTTGCCAGGTACACACCGATTGCGGTGCCATCGTTCAAGCGGCTGTAATGTTCACGCACGTAGTCACTGTCATCGCCCAGGGATTTGATGGTCCCCATGCACAGGTTGTAATGAATGGAAATCATCGATGCCAGGGCGCCATCATGGATGGCACAGACTGCGTGAAGCTGGAGCAATCTGGGCAGGTCGCACAGCAAGGTATCACCCCGCATGCTGGGGTGCGCCAATACATCGATCAAGGCTTGCTTGGCATCTTCACCGTTCGTGATGGGCCGGGCGATGCGGGCCAGAAGTTCTTCGTCCAGCCAGTCCGGCGTGAGTGCTATCAGATCAGTTGCGGGATTGGTCATGCCAACGCTCCATCGCCTCATTTGTCTCAACTTAACAATGGCGATGGGGGGGCTGAAACTGGCAGAAATGATAGGTACTGGTGCATCAGGCGGGCATGCAATACCCCCGTAAAACAAAGCCCGGTCAAGTGACCGGGCCGGGAGGGGCGCAAGCGCTGTACTGCCAGTTGTTCTTTTCGGCCATGGCGTCAGCTCACGCGGCTGATTTCGACCAGACGGTCCGAGCCACCTTCGGCAACATGGCCACTGCGTTCGATCAGACGGTCAGAACCACCCTCGGCAACACGATCATTGCGCTCGATCAGACGGTCAGAACCACCCTCGGCAACACGATCATTGCGCTCGATCAGACGGTCAGAACCACCCTCGGCAACACGATCATTGCGCTCGATCAGGCGGTCAGAACCACCCTCGGCAACACGATCATCGCGTTCGATCAGGCGGTCAGAACCACCCTCGGCAACACGATCATTGCGTTCGATCAGACGGTCAGAACCACCTTCGGCCACACGATCACTGCGTTCGATCAGGCGATCCGAGCCACCTTCGGCAACGGTTTTCAAGGGCTGGGCGATTTCCACAGCGCTGGAGCGCGATTCGGCGGTCAGGTGCTGGTCGGCTGCAGGCACGGCAAAAGCGTTGGCAGCAAGAATGGACAAGGTCAGGGTCAGCAGTTGGCGTTTCATGATTTGAGTGCTCCTCAGAGGGGCTGGAAAGTGGGTACGGAGCCAATGCTACGCCCGGTAACGCCAGAGAGAAGTTCATACGGATAATGGTAACAATCGATGCCATTGATAGCCGTCCAAGAGGGCTCTGGCACGCGGCCTTCAAGTCGATGTATGGCTTATTGCCACCGTTGCTTTCACGTCACGGCGCACCTGCTCTATGGGCAAAACCTGAACAATGAGCCAAGAAAAACTTCGCTATCATGAGCTTCACCGATAAAACCCTGCGGGCTTTCATCAGTCCGAGACAGTGAGTGCCATCGTTGCGCCGTTATGCGCCAAGCCGTCAGGAGAATCACGCAATGACGCGTCCCGCCAGAATCCTCGTCTGGACCCTTACCAGCCTGCTGACCCTGCTGGCGATACTGGTGGTGGTGATCGCCACCTTCGACTGGAACCGCGTCAAGCCGCTGCTCAATGAGAAAGTCTCCGAAGCGTTGCACAGGCCGTTCGCGATCAATGGCAACCTGGCGGTGCATTGGCGTACTGAGCCGGAAGAAGGCGGGTGGCGTGCTTGGGTACCGTGGCCGCACTTCACTGCCGAGGACCTGACCCTGGGCAATCCCGATTGGCTGAAGGCGCCAGAGATGGTCGGCCTGGAGCGTGTGGAGTTTCGTCTGGCGCCGCTGCCACTGATATTCCAGCAGATCGTCATCCCGCGTATCGACCTGGTCAAACCCACCGCCAGCCTTGCTCGGCTGGCCGATGGCCGCGCCAACTGGACCTTCGACTTAGGCCCCAAGGATGAGAATGCGCAACCCTCCAAGTGGCAGTTGGACATCGGCGCCATCGGTTTTGACCAAGGCAATGTAAGCCTGGACGACCAGACCCTGAAAACCAGCATGAAGGTGCAAATTGACCCGCTGGGCAAACCGATCCCGTTCAGCGAGATCGTTGGCAAAGCCAGCGCGCAAAAGGCCGGCGGTGCACAGGATTACGCCTTCGGGCTCAAGGTCCAGGGCCGCTACAAAGGTCAGCCGGTTTCCGGCACGGGCAAGATCGGTGGCCTGCTGGCGCTGCAGGACGCCAGCCAGCCGTTCCCGCTGCAGGCCGATGTGCGGGTTGCCGATACCCACGTCGTTCTCGCTGGTACCCTGACCGACCCGCGTAACCTGGGTGCGCTGGACCTTCGCTTGCGCCTGTCCGGTGCAAGCCTGGGCAACCTTTATCCGCTGACGGGGGTGACCCTGCCAGATACCCCGGCCTACTCGACCGATGGCCACCTCACGGCCAACCTGCAGGCGGCCACGGGCGCGACCTTCAACTACCAAGGGTTCAACGGCAAGATAGGTGACAGTGACATCCACGGCGACCTGGCGTTCACCGCAAGCCAGCCACGGCCGAAACTCTCCGGCAAACTGGTGTCCAATCAGCTGTTGTTCAAAGACCTGGCACCACTGATCGGTGCCGACTCCAACGCCGAGCAGAAGGCCCGCGGGGGCGCCAGCAAGCAGCCTGCTGGCAAGGTGCTGCCGGTGGAGGAGTTCCGCACCGACCGCTGGCGCACCATGGACGCCGACGTCGAGTTTGCCGGCAAGCGCATCGTTCACAGTGAACAGTTGCCATTCAACGATCTCTCCGCCCATGTGATCCTCGATGACGGTCTGCTGCGCCTGGACCCCCTGCGCTTTGGCGTGGCCGGTGGCAACCTGGCATCCAGTATTCGCCTGGATGGCCGCAGCGTGCCGCTGCAGGGGCGCGCCCGTCTGACCGCACGCGGCTTCAAGCTCAAGCAGCTGTTCCCCACCTTTGCGCCGATGCAGACCAGCTTCGGGGAACTCAACGGCGATGCCGATATCACTGGCCGCGGCAACTCGGTGGCGGCGCTGCTGGGTACGGCCAATGGCGACCTACGCTTGCTGATCAACGATGGCGCGATCAGCCGCAGCCTGATGGAGATCGCCGGGTTGAACGTGGGCAACTATGTGATCGGCAAGCTATTTGGCGATGAGGATGTTCAGATCAATTGCGCAGCGGCCGATGTAGGTATCAAGGACGGGCTGGCGAGTACGCGCCTGTTCATATTCGATACCGAGAACGCGATCATCTATGTCAATGGCACCGCCAACTTCGCCAGCGAGCAGCTGGATTTGAAGATTACTCCGGAGTCGAAAGGCTTGCGCCTGTTCTCCCTGCGCTCGCCGCTGTATGTTCGCGGGCCGTTTGCCAAGCCGGGTGCAGGCGTGCAGGCGGTGCCGCTGGCCTTGCGCGGGGCAGGCATGGTGGCGTTGGGTGTGGTGGCAGGGCCGGCGGCGGGGTTGTTGGCGCTGGTAGCACCGAGCAGTGGCGATGAGCCCAACCAGTGCACGCCGTTGTTGCAGCAGATGAAAGCCGGCAAGGCGCCGGCTGAGGTGAAGGGCGAGAGATGAATGAACAGGGGCCGCAAAGCGGCCCCTGGTGATTACAAGCCTTCGAGAATATCCGACATGTCGTCGGCGTGTTCTTCTTCCTGAGCCAGGATGTCCTCGAAGATCCGACGCGTGGTCGGGTCCTTGTCACCAATGTACTGAATGATCTCGCGGTAGCTGTCGATCGCGATGCGTTCGGCCACCAGGTCCTCCAGCACCATCTCCTTCAACGTGTTGCCCGCTACGTATTGAGCATGGGAGTTCTTGGTCAGGTTGTCCGGGTTGAAGTCCGGCTCGCCACCCAACTGCACGATGCGCTCGGCCAGTTTGTCGGCGTGCTCGGCCTCTTGGTTGGCATGCTCGAGAAACTCCTCGGCAGCCACGCTCGCCTTGATCCCGCTGGCCATGAAGTAATGGCGCTTGTAGCGCAATACGCAGACAAGCTCGGTGGCCAGCGACTCATTGAGCAGGCGCAGGATTTCCTGGCGGTCGGCGTGGTAACCCTCGGTCACCGCACCTTGCTCGACGTGCTCACGGGCACGCTTGCGCAGGGTTTGGACATCGGTCAGTTCAACGTTGCTCATGGTTATCTCCAGACAAATCAGGAAGAGTGGTCAAGGTATTACGCAGGCTCAGGCGCCGTGTACGGCTTCGCTGTCCTCTTCTCGTTGTTTGCAGGTCTTGAAGCCCTTGGCATCGACATGGCCGGTGGCATCGAAGCGCACGTAGTAAGGCTGCTGATGGCCATCGCGGTTGAGGATGTAGTCGTTGCAGGTGCCTCCATGCGGCAGGTCGATGGCATTCGATGGGCTGCCACCGATGGCGATGACTTTCTGCATGGTCATGCCGTTTTCAACTTGCTTGACCAGTGGCTCGTCGCGGAAGGTGACGTAGTCCACAGGGTTTTCCGGGCGGCTGCCACAGGCGGCCAGGGTCGCGCTTGCCAGAAGGATTGCCAGGGTCTGTTTGTACATGGTCCCGCTCCTTGCTCCAGGGTCTGTTCTGGTTTGGAACCGCGCGGCGCGTCAGGAGTTCGATTGCGATGCTCATTCAGGCCGCTGTAGTGTTGGCGGGTCGTCCACGCAAAGGGGCTGGGCCCATGCAGCAGGAATTGGCTACGCGATACCCGTTGGTGCTGGTGCCGGGCATGCTCGGCTTTGTCAGGGCGTTGCTGTATCCCTATTGGTTCGGCATCGTGCCGGCCTTGCGCAAGGATGGGGCGCAGGTGTTTCCCGTGCAGGTATCGCCCTTGCACTCCAGCGAAGTGCGCGGTGAGCAGTTGCTGGCGATCATCGAAGACATCTGCCAGCGCACCGGCGCTGACAAGGTCAACCTCATCGGCCATAGCCAAGGCGCCCTGAGCGCGCGATATGCCGCTGCCAAGCGGCCAGAACGTGTGGCATCGGTGACCTCGGTGGCCGGGCCCAACCATGGCTCGGAACTGGCCGACCACCTGGCGCGTACAGCGCCGGGCGATTCTGCTCAAGGGCGCATCCTCAGGGCGGTTCTGCACGGCCTGGCGGTGCTGCTGGGGTGGCTGGAAACCGGATGGCGGCGCGCCCCATTGCCAATCGACGTGCATGCCTCGCACCAGTCGCTGACCAGTGCCGGCGTAGCGCTGTTCAACCAGGCTTATCCACAGGGCCTGCCCGACACCTGGGGCGGCGAGGGGGCGGCAGAGGTCAACGGCGTTCGTTACTATTCGTGGTCAGGCACTTTGCAACCAGGTTTCACCGACCAAGGGCGTAACCGCTTTGACGGCAGCAACCGCTTCTGCCGCCTGTTCGCCCGCAGCTTCGTCAAGGAAAAGGGCCAGTGTGACGGCATGGTCGGGCGCTTCAGTTCGCACCTGGGGCAGGTGATCGGGGATGACTACCCGCTGGACCACCTGGACATCGTCAACCAGTCGCTCGGCGCCGTGGGCAAAGGCGCCGAGCCGGTACGCCTGTTCACCGAGCACGCCGCTCGCCTCAAGGCCGCGGGGCTGTAGCCCGGCGCACGGGGGTGCTCCAGCGTTCGGCGAGGATCACCCCGGCCAGGGTCAGCAGGCCGCCGATCAGGTGGTAGCTGGCCAGTTGCTCGTCGAGCACTGCGGCTGCGATCAGCGCGGTCACCAGTGGCAGCAGGTTGAAGAACAACGTGGTGCGGCTTGGCCCCAGGCGTTGCACGGCCTGCATCCACACCAGCGGCGCGATCATAGAGGCCAACACACAGGCGTACAGCACCAAGCCCACGTTATGCACATTCAGGCCGGTCTTTTCAGAAACCAGGAACAACGGCAGCAAGACCATGATTGCTACCAGCACCTGCAGATACAGCAGCTGCAAGGGCGGCAGGCGCAGCTGCCATTTCTTCAGCAGGAAGCTGTACAGCGCGTAGGCCAGGGTGGCCACCAGCATCAGCAGGTCGCCGCGGTTCAGGCCTTGCTCCAGCAAGATGCCGGGCCGGCCGGCGGAGACGACTTCCAGCACGCCGATGAACGACACCACAGCGCCGGTCAGCGCACCGTAGCTCAGCCGCTGGCCGAGCCACGCGATGGACAGGGCCAGCGACATCAAGGGCATCAGCGAGAGAATGATGCCCATGTTGGTGGCGCTGGTGATGCTGGCCGCGAAATAGGCCAGGCTTTGGTAGAGGGCCATGCCGAGCACGCCAAGGACGAAGATTCTGGCCAGGTGCGGACGGATGGCCGCGCGGTTGCGCCACACGGCCGGTAGCAGGAATGGGGTGAACAGCAGCCCTGCGAGCAGCCAGCGGTAGAAGCCGATCTCGGCAGGGTGAATGGCACCTGCGGACAGCTTGGTGACCACGGTGTTGCCGGCCCAGATGAGGATGGCGGTAAGGGGGTACAGGTAATTCATGACGCAGCGGCTCTCGGATGCTCACTAGCCCCTGTGGCAGCGTGCCCGCTTGCACAGAGGTTGTAGGGTGGCCCGGTATTATCGGATGTCTGTCAGCAAGCCTATACTCTTATCCAGACAACCTGCCCCTTGAAGCAGACAGCATGCGCCGTAAATACCTCGACATCCCCCAGTTCGACCTGCTTCCTGCGCCGGTGTACCTGCGCCACGACGAATTCGGCGCCGATACGCACAGCGCGCCGCACCGCCACACCTGGGGCCAGCTCAACTACACCGCCCATGGCGTGATGCACCTGGACGTCGACGGCCAGCGTTTTCTGTCACCCCCGCATTACGCTGTGTGGGTGCCGCCGGATACCGAGCATGGTTGCTACAACCCGCAGGCCATCGTGTACCGCTCGGTCTATCTGGACCGTAGCCTGTGCGCCGGGCTACCGCAGCAGCCGTGCAGCCTGGTGATCAGCGATATCCTCAAGGCCATCCTCGGCGACTTCGCCCGTCGTGATGTCAAGGTGGCGCAGGACGAACGCGACCAGCGCCTGGTGCAGGTGTTGCTCGACCAGTTGCTGCAGGCACCCACCCAGACCTGCTACCTGCCCTTCGCTCATAGCGAGGGCCTGCGCCAGGTGCTCGATGCCCTCGTCGCCGAACCTGGTGACAACCGCCCGCTGGCGGACTGGGCGGCGCAGGTGCATGTCAGCGAACGCACCCTGGCGCGGCAATTTCTGCGCGAGCTGGGCATCAGCTTTGGTGAGTGGCGCCTGCGCCTGAGGTTTTTGCGGGCCATCGAGGCGCTGGAGGCCGGTTTGCCGATACAGGCCATCGCCTTCGACCTCGGCTACAGCAGCGCCTCAGCATTCATCGCCATGTTCCAGCGCCAGGCCCATTGCACGCCGGAGCAGTACCGGCGGCAAGCGCGCACGGGTGTGTAAAATTTGTTGTCTACACTCATCTGCGACACCGTGCATCGGGCGCGGGAGAGAAGGAGACCACTCCATGAAGATGCTGCACATGCCATTGCTGGCGTTGGCCGTTATGTTCAGTGCGCAGGGATTCGCCGCCACCGCTCAACAGGAAAAGATGACCGCGTGCAATGCCGACGCTTCTGCCAAGGCGCTCAAGGGCGATGAGCGCAAAGCCTTCATGAGCAACTGCCTGAAGAAAAGCGTACCGCCCACCCAGCAGGAAAAGATGAAGCTCTGCAACGCTGACGCCAGCGCCCAGGCCTTGAAGGGCGATGAGCGCAAGGCCTACATGAGTGACTGCCTGAAGAAGAAATGACCTGCGCCTATGCCTGTAGGACGAAGGCTGGCAGACTGCGGTTCTTTTCCGTTGTCTGCCGTTGAGGCTGTATGACCTTCACCCCCCGCCAGGTCACCCTGGCCAGCTGGATCATCGTATTTGCCGGCCTGCTGCTGGCGCTCCCTCTGAAATTGTTACCTAGCTTGCTGGCCGGGTTGCTGGTATTCGAGCTGGTGAACATGCTTACGCCACGCCTGCAGCCGATCATTGCCGGGCAACGCGCGCGCTGGCTGGCGGTGGCGCTGCTGGGTACCCTGGTGGTCAGCACCCTGACCTTGCTGATCGCCGGCGCGTTCAGCTTCCTGCTGCACGAGGCAGAAAACCCCGGCGCCTCGCTGGACAAGTTCATGGCCCTGTTCGAGCGTGCCCGTGGCCAGTTGCCGCCGTTCATCGAGAGCTACCTCCCGGCCAGCGCCGCGGAATTCAAGGTGGCCATCGGTGACTGGATCAAGAGCCACCTCAGCGACCTGCAACTGGTAGGCAAGGGCATGGCGCACATGTTCGTGACGCTGCTGATCGGCATGATTCTCGGCGCGATCATTGCGTTGCAGCGCATCCCCGACATTTCCCGGCGCAAGCCGCTGGCTGCCGCCTTGTTCGAGCGCCTGAGCCTGTTGGTGCAGGCGTTTCGCAACATCGTCTTCGCGCAGATCAAGATCTCGCTGCTCAACACCGTGTTCACCGGCATATTTCTCGCTGTGGTGCTGCCGCTGTTCGGTGTGCACCTGCCGCTGACCAAGACGCTGATCGTGCTGACCTTCCTGCTTGGGCTGTTACCGGTAATCGGCAACCTGATGTCCAACACGCTGATCACCATCGTTGGCATGTCGCTGTCGATCTGGGTGGCGGCGGCCGCGCTGGGGTATCTGATCGTTATCCACAAGGTCGAGTACTTCCTCAACGCGCGGATCGTGGGCGGGCAGATCAGTGCCAAGGCCTGGGAGCTGTTGCTGGCGATGCTGGTGTTCGAGGCGGCGTTCGGCCTGCCGGGCGTGGTAGCGGGGCCGGTGTACTATGCGTACCTCAAGAGTGAGCTGAAGCGGGCGGAGCTGGTTTGAAGCGGCAAGCTGCAAGCTTCAAGCTACAAGCTGCAAGCTGCAAGCTAAAGCCGACCGCGGTGGGCGTTTCATCGCCAATCGGCTTGTAGCTTGTAGCTTGTAGCTTGTAGCTTGCGGCTCATCCGTAACGTTTGCGTGCTTCGATCGCCAGGCCGCTGCCGATGCTGCCGAAGATGTTGCCCTCCACATGCCGCGCATTGGGCAGCATCGCCGCCACGCTGTTGCGCAGCGCCGGGATGCCGCTGGAACCACCGGTGAAGAACACCGTGTCCACCTGGCCTTCGCTTACACCGGCTTTGGTCAGCAACTCGCTGACGCTACCACGCACCCGCTGCAGCAGCCCTTCGATCGCGCCTTCGAACACCGTACGGGTCAGGTCCACGCCCAATTCGCGCTCGACGCGGCCGAGGTCGATACGGCGGCTTTCGTGGTCGGTCAGCTCGATCTTGCTGGCTTCCACCTCCATCGCCAGCCAGTGCCCGGCCCGCTGCTCGATCAGCTTGAACAGACGGTCAATGCCCAGCGTGTCCTCGATGTCATAGCGCATGCTGCCCAGTGCCAGTTGCGACTTCTGCGAGTACAGGGCGTTGATGGTGTGCCAGGTGGCCAGGTTGAGGTGATAGCTGGTCGGCATCAGCGCACCGCTCTTCATCCGGCTGCCGTAACCGAACAGCGGCATCACGCCCTGCAGGCTCAACTGCTTGTCGAAGTCGGTACCCCCGATGTGCACGCCGCCGGTGGCGAGGATGTCGCTTTGACGCTCGGCTACCTGGTGACGTTCAGGTGACAGGCGGATCAGGGTAAAGTCCGAGGTGCCCCCGCCGATATCCACGATCAATACCAGCTCTTCACGGCTGATACCTGACTCGTAGTCGAACGCGGCGGCAATCGGTTCGTACTGGAACGACACGTCCTTGAAGCCAATCTTGCGGGCCACGTCGGCCAGGGTGTCCTCGGCCTCCTGATCGGCGGCCTGGTCTTCGTCTACGAAGAACACCGGACGGCCCAGTACCACCTGATCGAAGCTGCGGCCGGCAGCGGTTTCGGCGCGGGTTTTCAGCTCGCCGATGAACATGCCCAGCAGGTCCTTGAACGGCAAGGCGCTGCCCAGCACGCTGGTGTCGTGCTTGATCAGCTTGGAGCCCAGCAGGCTCTTGAGCGAGCGCATCAGGCGACCTTCGTAGCCTTCGAGGTACTCGTGCAGTGCCAGCCGGCCATACACCGGGCGGCGCTCTTCGATATTGAAGAAAACCACCGAGGGCAGGGTGATCTTGCCGTCTTCCAGGGCTATCAGCGATTCGACCCCGGGGCGGTGCCAGCCGACGGTAGAGTTGGAGGTGCCGAAGTCGATGCCCAGGGCACGGGCCGGGGATACGTCAGACATGGGAAAAGGGCTTCCGGAGGCAAAACGGCCGCGCAGTTTATGCCACTTGGCCAGAGAATCAAGACCGGTCGTCTGCCTTGAAGCAAAGCCAAGCGAACCTTGAAAGGCTATGCTTGACCCTTATCTTCAGATGCAACATGAAAATTCACATTGGTGATCCATAGATGGACTTCAAAGACTACTACAAGATACTCGGCGTAGAGCCCACGGCGGACGAGAAGGCGATCAAGGCCGCGTACCGCAAGCTGGCGCGCAAGTATCACCCTGACGTCAGCAAGGAGCGCGACGCCGAGGAGAAATTCAAAGAGGCCAACGAGGCCTACGAGGTGCTTGGCGACGCCCAGAAACGCGCCGAGTTCGACGAGATCCGCAAGTACGGCGGCCAGCACGGCCGGCCATTCCAGGCCCCGCCGGGCTGGGAGAACCGTGGCGGTGCGGGTGGTGGTTTCGAGGGCGGTGATTTCTCCGACTTCTTCAGCTCGATCTTCGGTGCGCGGGGCGGCAACCCGTTTGGCGGCGCTCGGCAACAACGCAGTGCTGGCAGGCGAGGGCAGGACGTGGAACTGGAACTGGCGATCTTCCTTGAGGAAACCCTGAGCAAGGAATCCAAGCAGATCAGCTTCCAGGTGCCGCAGACCAACGCTGCCGGCCAGCGAACCGGGTTCACCACCAAGACCTTGAACGTGAAGATCCCGGCTGGCGTGAGCGACGGCGAGCGCATCCGCCTCAAAGGCCAGGGGGCACCTGGCAGCGGTGGCGGCGCCAACGGCGACCTGTTCCTGACCATCCGCATGGCACCGCACCCTCTGTTCGATGTCGAAGGCCAGGACCTGATCATCACCGTGCCATTGGCACCGTGGGAGGCTGCTTTGGGCACCAAGGTGGCGGTGCCGACCCTGGACGGCAAGATCAACCTGACCATCCGCCCCGACAGCCAGAGCGGCCAGCGCCTGCGTGTGCCTGGCAAAGGCCTGGCGAACAAGCAGGGCGAGCGCGGCAACCTCTACGCCCAGCTCAAGGTGGTCATGCCGCCGGCATCCGACGCCTCTGCCCGCCAATTGTGGACCCAGCTTTCCGAGAAAGCGGCGTTCAACCCGAGGACACAGTGGAGTAAGTGATCATGAGCAGCACCCTGATCGTTCAACTGGACATGCGCACGCTTTGCCAGGAGGCCGATATCACGGCCGACTACGTGGTCGAGATCGTCGAGCACGGCATCGTTGAACCTTCGGGGCGAACGCCGGAGGAGTGGTTGTTCGATGATCAGGCGCCGCTGCTGGCCAGGCGTGCGGCGAAGCTGCACCAGGAGCTGGAGCTGGAGTGGGAAGGGGTGGCACTGGCGCTGGAACTGTTGCAAGAGGTGCAGCAGTTGCGCAGTGAGAACAGCATGCTCAAGCAGCGGCTGGGCAGGTTTACCCAAATGTGATGTCGACTGCACCGGCCCCCACAAGGGATGGCGCAGGGCGGCTCCACAACTGAGGCCCCAGCTGGGGGAAGGCCTGCCTTGCTCAATTTCTAAAGCCGGCGCGATCGGCGTGGGAGCCGGCTTGCCGGCGATGGGGCCCGTGCAATCAGCAAAAATCAGGCTGGCTCTGCCTCCGGGTCGAGCACCAGCTGCATGAAAGTCAAATCCAGCCAGCGCCCGAACTTCACCCCCACCTGGGGCATCTGCCCGGTCACCGCAAAGCCCAGGCGCTCATGCAGGCGCACCGACGCCGCATTGCCGCTCTCGATGGCTGCGACCATCACATGCTTGCCACACCCCCGCGCGCGCTCGATCAGTGCTGCCATCAACTGCGGCCCCAGGCCCTTGCCGCGCTGATCGCCCCGGATATACACCGAATGCTCCACGGTATGGCGAAAGCCCTCGAACGGCCGCCAATCGCCAAACGACGCATAGCCCAGCACACCGCTATGATCCACTGCCACCAGAATCGGATAACCCTGCTGTGCCCGGGCCTCGAACCAGGCCTGGCGGTTGCCGAGGTCCACCGGCGTTTCGTTCCAGATCGCCGTGGTGTTGCGCACCGCGTCGTTATAGATGTCCAGGATGCCCGGCACGTCAGCGGGCAGGGCATCGCGAATTTCGTGGCTCATTGCTACATCTCACTAGGTCCAGGGCTGCAGATTAAATGGTTACCAGCCCACGCACACCCTCGGCCTGCATGTTTTCGCCACGCCCGCGCTGGATGATTTCGCCACGGGCCATGACCAGATACTGGTCGGCAAGCTCCTCGGCAAAGTCATAGAACTGCTCCACCAGCAGGATGGCCATGTCGCCACGCTCAGCCAGGCGGCGGATGACGGCACCGATTTCCTTGATGACGGATGGCTGTATACCTTCGGTGGGTTCGTCGAGAATCAGCAGGCGTGGTCGGCTGGCCAGGGCGCGGCCGATAGCCAACTGCTGCTGCTGGCCGCCAGACAGGTCACCACCGCGCCGCTGCTTCATCTGTTCCAACACCGGGAACAGTTCGTAGATGAACGCAGGCACCTCACGCGCCTCGCGTGCCGGGAAGCGCGACAGGCCCATCAGCAGGTTTTCCTCGACGCTGAGCCGCGCGAAGATCTCGCGGCCCTGGGGCACGTAGGCAATACCGGCATGCACCCGTTGCTGCGGCTTGAGCGCGGTGATTGGCTTGCCTTCCCACGCCACGCGGCCTTCGCGTGGCGGCACCAGGCCCATCAGGCAGCGCAGGAGGGTGGTCTTGCCCACGCCGTTGCGTCCGAGCAGGCAGGTGACTTCACCGACCTTGGCCTCGAAGGACAGGCCGCGCAGGATGTGGCTGCCGCCGTAGTACTGGTGCAATTCACTGACTTCAAGCACTTTCAATTCCTCGTTCTTGTCAGCTACAAGCCTCGAGCCGCAAGGGCAAGATAAAGCACCGCTACTGCTTGCGGCTTGCGGCTTGCCACTTGAGGCGCGCTAGCGCCCTAGATAAACCTCGACCACCCGCTCATCCGCCTGCACCTGCTCCAGCGACCCTTCTGCCAGCACGCTGCCCTGGTGCAGCACGGTCACATGGTCGGCAATGCTGCCGACAAACCCCATGTCGTGCTCCACCACCATCAGCGAATGCTTGCCGGCAAGGCCCTTGAACAGCTCAGCGGTGAACTCGGTCTCGGCATCGGTCATGCCAGCCACCGGCTCGTCGAGCAGCAACAGTTGTGGCTCCTGCACCAGCAACATGCCGATCTCGAGGAATTGTTTCTGCCCATGCGACAGCAGGCCTGCCTGGCGCTGGGCCAGAGGGAGCAGGCGCAGGGTGGTCAGTACCTCCTCGATGCGTTGCTGTTGCTCACCGTTCAAGCGTGCTGCCAGGCAGGCCCAGACCGATTTTTCGGTTTTCAGTGCCAGTTCCAGGTTCTCGAACACGGTCAGCGCTTCGAACACCGTGGGCTTCTGGAACTTGCGGCCAATGCCGGCCTGGGCGATCTGGTATTCGCTCATGCGGGTCAGGTCCAGGGTATCGCCGAAGAACGCACTGCCGGTGTCGGGGCGCGTCTTGCCGGTAATCACGTCCATCATGGTGGTCTTGCCAGCACCGTTGGGGCCGATGATGCAGCGTAATTCACCTACACCGATGTACAGGTTCAAGTCATTGAGGGCCTTGAAACCATCGAAGCTGACGCTGATGCCTTCCAGGCTCAGCACCGTGCCGTGACGGGTATCGAGCCCCGCCTCCCGGCGGCTGCCCAGGCCAATGGCATCACGGCCACTGCCAAGGTTGTCGAATACCGGTTCGAGCATGAATTCCGGATGCACAGGTGGCACGCCTTTCATGGCTGGCTCCTTTTCTTCAGCAGGCCGACCACGCCCTTGGGCAGGTACAGGGTGACGAGGATGAACAATGCGCCGAGGAAGAACAGCCAGAATTCAGGGAAGGCAACGGTGAACCAGCTCTTCATGCCGTTGACCAAGCCTGCGCCCAGCAGGGGGCCGATCAGTGTGCCGCGCCCGCCCAGGGCTACCCAGACAGCAGCCTCGATGGAGTTGGTCGGCGACATTTCGCTCGGGTTGATGATGCCCACCTGTGGCACATAAAGTGCGCCTGCCAGGCCGCAGAGCACGGCGCTCAGCACCCACACCAGCAGCTTGAAACCCCGCGGGTCATAGCCACAGAACATCATGCGGTTTTCTGCATCGCGTACCGCGGTGAGCAGCCGGCCGAACTTGCTCTGGGTCAGGCGCCAGCACAGGTACAGGCTTGCCAGCAGCAAACCGACGGTGAGCAGGAACAGCACCGCGCGGGTGCCCTGCGCGGCAATGTCGAAGCCCAGAATAGTGCGGAAGCTGGTGAAACCGTTGTTGCCGCCAAACCCTGTCTCATTGCGGAAGAACAGCAGCATGCCGGCGAAGGTCAGGGCCTGGGTCATGATCGAGAAATACACGCCCTTGATCCGCGAGCGGAATGCGAAGAAGCCGAACACCAGCGCCAGCAGGCCCGGCGCCAGCACCACCAGGCACAGGGCCCAGGCAAAGTGCTGGGTACCGGCCCAGTACCAGGGCAGTTCGTTCCACGAGAGGAACGTCATGAACCCTGGCAGGCCGTCACCCGCGGCCTGGCGCATCAAGTACATGCCCATGGCGTAGCCACCGAGGGCGAAGAACAGCCCGTGCCCGAGCGACAGCAGCCCGGCGTAGCCCCAGACCAGGTCCAGGGCCAGGGCGACGATGGCGTAGCAGAGAATCTTGCCGACCAGCGTGAGGGTGTAGGCCGATACCTGCAATGCGTGGTCGGGGGGTAGCAACGACAGCAGCGGCATGGCCAGCAACAGCAGGACGACGACCGTGCCAATGGCGAGCGACAGGCGCGGCCCGGCTTTTTGCGAAGCGGTGACAAGCAGTGGCTGGTTCATCAGTCGATAACCCGTCCCTTGAGGGCGAACAGGCCTTGCGGGCGCTTCTGGATGAACAGAATGATCAACGCAAGGATGAGGATCTTGCCAAGCACTGCGCCTATTTGCGGCTCCAGCAGCTTGTTGGCTATCCCTAGGCCGAAGGCGGCCCAGAGGCTACCGGCCAGTTGCCCGACACCGCCGAGCACCACCACCAGGAACGAGTCGATGATGTAGCTCTGGCCAAGGTCCGGGCCGACGTTGCCGACCTGGCTCAGCGCTACACCACCAAGCCCGGCAATGCCCGAGCCCAGGCCGAAGGCGAGCATGTCCACGCGCCCGGTGGACACGCCACAGCAGGCAGCCATGTTGCGGTTCTGGGTCACCGCACGCACGTTCAGGCCCAGCCGCGTGCGGTTGAGCAGCAGCCATGTCAGCAGCACCACGGCCAGCGCGAACGCAATGATCACCAGACGGTTGTAGGGCAGCACCAGGTTGGGCAGCAGCTGGATGCCACCCGACAGCCAGGCCGGGTTGCTGACCTCGACGTTCTGCGCGCCGAACAGCAGGCGGATGGCCTGGATCAGTATCAGGCTGATGCCCCAGGTCGCCAGCAGCGTTTCCAGCGGGCGGCCGTAGAGGTGGCGGATCACCGTGCGCTCCAGCGCCATGCCCACCCCGGCGCTGACGGCGAAGGCCACAGGCAGGGCAATCAACGGGTAGAACTCGATGGCGCCGGGGGCGTAGCGCTGCAGCAGCACCTGGACCATGTAGGTGCTGTAAGCACCGAGCATGAGCATCTCGCCGTGGGCCATGTTGATCACGCCCAGCAGCCCGAAGGTGATCGCCAGGCCAAGGGCCGCCAGCAGCAGGATCGAACCCAGCGACAGGCCGCTGAACGCCTGGCCGAGCAGTTCACCGAACAGCAGCTTGCGTTTGACTTGGGCCAGGCTTGTTTCAGCGGCAGTACGCACGGCTGCGTCGGTTTCTACATCGGGCTGCAGCAAAGCCTCCAGGCGCGTGCGGGCCAAGGGGTCGCCAGTTTGGCCAAGCAGTCGTACCGCCGCCAGGCGTACGGCTGGCTCGCTGGCGCCCAGTTGCAGGTTGGCCAGTGCCAGGCCAAGCGCAGCGTGCACCGCAGTGTCGGGTTCGCTGGCAAAGCGCCGGTCGAGGAACGCCATTTGCGCCGGGCGCGCACTTTTTTGCAGTTGCTGGGCGGCGGCCAGGCGCGTGTCGCTGTTGTCGCTGAGCAACTGATGGCTGGCCAGGGCGTTATCGATCAAGCCGCGCAGGCGGTTGTTAAGACGCACCTTGCGGGTGTCATCGGCGGCGATGCGGCCCTGGCGCAGGTTTTCCAGCAGCGGCAGGCGCGCGGCTTCGGGTTGCGCCGCCCAGCCTTCGAGCAGGCGAGCCTGCTCGGCGGGCTTGGCGGTGAGGAAGAATTCGCCCTCGCTGGCCTGGGTTGCCAGGGGCAGCAGGAGCAGCAGGGTAAGGAGGATTCTGAACATGCGGGCAATCCTGAAATCGGCGGTGGATTCATCGCCGGCAAGCCGGCCCCCACAGAGTGGTGCTGTTCTCAGGACCCTGTGGGGGCTGGCTTGCCAGCGAATGGGCTGCAGCGCAGCCCAGTGCACTCAGTTGCCTTTCACTGCATAGTCAGGGCGCTTTTCGTTGCCTGGAATGAACGGGCTCCACGGCTGCGCGCGCAGCGGTTGCTCGGTTTCCCAGACCACGCTGAACTGCCCGTCATCCTGGATTTCGCCGATCATCACCGGCTTGTGCAGGTGGTGGTTGGTCTTGTCCATGGTCAGGGTGAAGCCGGACGGGGCCTTGAAGGTTTGCCCACCCAGGGCTTCGCGGACCTTGTCGACATCGGTGGACTTGGCTTTTTCCGCCGCTTGCGCCCACATGTGGATGCCCACGTAGGTGGCTTCCATCGGGTCGTTGGTCACGGCCTTGTCGGCACCCGGCAAGTTCTTGGCTTTGGCATAGGCCTTCCAGTCTGCGACGAACTTCTGGTTGACCGGGTTATCCACCGATTCGAAGTAGTTCCAGGCGGCGAGGTGGCCTACCAGCGGCTTGGTGTCGATGCCGCGCAGTTCCTCTTCACCCACCGAGAACGCCACCACCGGTACGTCGGTGGCTTTCAGGCCCTGGTTGGCCAGTTCCTTGTAGAACGGTACGTTGGAGTCGCCGTTGACGGTGGAGATGACCGCGGTTTTACCGCCCGCCGAGAACTTCTTGATGTTGGCGACGATGGTCTGGTAATCGGCGTGGCCGAACGGGGTGTAGACCTCTTCGATATCCTTGTCGGCCACGCCTTTGCTGTGCAGGAAGGCGCGCAGGATCTTGTTGGTGGTGCGCGGATAGACGTAGTCGGTGCCGAGCAGGAAGAAACGCTTGGCGCTGCCGCCGTCTTCGCTCATCAGGTATTCCACGGCGGGAATCGCTTGCTGGTTGGGCGCGGCGCCGGTGTAGAAGACGTTCGGCGACATCTCTTCGCCTTCGTACTGCACAGGGTAGAACAGCAAGCCGTTGAGCTCTTCGAACACTGGCAGCACCGACTTGCGTGACACCGAGGTCCAGCAGCCGAACACCACCGCGACCTTGTCCTGGGTCAGCAGCTGACGGCTCTTTTCGGCGAACAGCGGCCAGTTGGATGCAGGGTCGACCACCACCGGTTCGAGCATCTTGCCGTTGACCCCGCCCTTGGCGTTGATCTCGTCGATGGTCATCAGGGCCATGTCCTTGAGCGATGTTTCGGAAATCGCCATGGTCCCGGACAGCGAATGCAGGATGCCGACCTTGATGGTCTCGGCGGCCTGGATGCTCCAGCTAAGACCCATCGCCGCAATCGATGCGCTGAGGGTAAAGGCCTTGATCAGACTGCGACGCTTCATGTGCTCTCTCCGCTGAGTTTTTTTTGGTGTTGGCCAAGCGGGGAGGGGCGTTGCAAGGGGTGTGCCGAACGGCAAAAGGTGCGTAATAGAAGGGCTGTGCGAGGTGTTGGGGCGCGGGGCCGGTCCAGGATGGTGCCTGGATGTTTTGCCTGCACAGCATTGGGGCTGCTTTGCAGCCCCTTGGTGCATCAGCTGTTGCGCACCGCCGTTCGCGGATGGCGCTTGCTGCGCACACCTTGGTAGGTGACCGCCAGCAACACGAACCAGATTGGCGTAACGATCAGCGCAGAGCGGGTGTCCGCTTCCAGGCTCAGCAGCACCAGGATGAAGGCGAAAAACGCCAGGCACACGTAGCACATGAAGCGCCCGCCCGGCATCTTGTAGGTCGACGCCTGGTGCAGCGCCGCCCGGGTTTTGCGGTACTTCAGGTACGACAGCAGGATCAGCGTCCAGACAAACATGAACAGCACCGCGGAGACCGTGGTCACCAGGGTGAATGCCTCGATCACATTCGGCACCATGTAGATCAGCACCGCGCCAAGCAGCAGGCAGGTGCACGAGAAGTACAGGCCGTTGGCTGGTACGGCGCGGCTCGACAACTTTTCGAATGCGCGCGGTGCATCGCCTTCCTGGGCCAGGCCGAAGAGCATGCGGCTGGTGGAAAACACGCCGCTGTTGGCCGACGAGGCCGCCGAGGTCAGCACCACGAAGTTGATGATGCTCGCCGCCGCCGGCAGGCCGGCCAGCACGAACAGTTCGACGAACGGGCTCTTGCCCGGCACCACGTCGCGCCAGGGGGTCACCGCCATGATCGCGATCAGTGCCAGCACGTAGAACACGATGATGCGGATCGGTATCGAGTTGATCGCCCTTGGCAGGGTGCGTTCAGGGTTCTTCGCTTCGGCGGCGGTGGTGCCGACCAGCTCGATGCCGACGAAGGCGAATACGGCGATCTGGAACCCGGCGAAAAAGCCCATCAGGCCATTGGGGAACATGCCGCCGTCATTCCACAGGTTGGCCAGCTGTGCGGTGCGCCCACTCGGCGATTCGAAACCGGTGATGACCATGTACAGGCCGGTTGCGACCAGGCCGAGGATGGCCAGGATCTTGATCAGGGCGAACCAGAACTCCATCTCACCGAACATCTTCACGGTAACCAGGTTAAGCGACAGCAGCACTGCAACGCAGGTCAGCGCGGGTATCCACTGCGGCAGGTCCGGGAACCAGAACTGTGTGTAGGCGGCAATCGCGACCACATCGGCAATACCGGTGACCACCCAGCAGAACCAGTAGGTCCAGCCGGTGAAGTAGCCGGCCCAGGGGCCGAGCAGGTCGGCCGAGAAATCGATGAACGACTTGTAGTTGAGGTTCGACAGCAGCAGTTCGCCCATGGCGCGCATGACGAAGAACAGCATGAAGCCGATGATCATGTAGACGAAGAGGATCGACGGCCCCGCCAGGCTGATGGTCTTGCCCGAGCCCATGAACAGGCCGGTGCCGATGGCACCACCGATGGCGATCAGCTGGATGTGGCGGTTGGTCAGGTTACGCTGCAGGTGCTGCGCTTGAGCAGGAGGGGAAGAGGTCCGGGTCATCGGCTGCATTCCATTGAGGGTCAGTCTTTTTGTGAAAGCCGCGTAGGCTAACACGCGCGTCCCAAAACGGGGCGCGACAGATCGACTCGACTTTTCGGTAGCAGGGGCCGCTGTGCAGCCCCAATGGCCTCAGATGCTGGCCAGCACCTTGCGCCGTACCACCAGGCTGTCCACCACCCACATCACCACCATCGACACCCCAACCAGCGGGAAGATCACGCCTAGCACCACCATCACCCCTACCGCCGCCTTCCAGCGCGGCAGGTCATGGCGTAGCGCCGGCACCCCCAGGCCGCCGCTCGGCCGGCGCTTCCACCACATCACCAGCCCGCTCACCGAACCGAGCAGGATCATCAGGCACACCAGCAGAATGATGATCTGGTTCAGCGGGCCGAACATCTTGCCCTCGTGCAGCATCACGCCCACCTCGGTCGCGCGGGCCACCGGGCTGTAGTCCTGCCAGCGCACGTCGGCCAGTACCTTGCCGGTGTACTGGTCAACATGCAGGGTGGCATCGTTGCGCGGGTCGTCGGCGAACACGGCGATGGTGAATACGCCGTCGGCGGTGGTCGGCACGGTGATGCTGTAGCCGGGCTCCACCTGGCGCGCGGTGGCGAGGTCCTGAACCTGCTGCAGGCTCACCAGAGGTGCCGCTGGCCTGTTCGACATCATGTGGTGCCCGGCATGTTCGGCATGCGCGCCAGACTGCGGCATCGGCGTGTTTTCCATGGCCCAGGGCACCGTCTGGCGGTGGGCGCTGTTCAGTTCACCGGCCTGTTGATCGGACTTGGGCACGTCATTCCACATCGCTGCCGGGAAGCGGTTCCACAGGTCGGCGTACTGTTTGCCCCACAGGCCGGTCCAGGTCATGCCGCTGAGCAGCATCAGCAGCAACAGGGCCGAACCCCAGAAGCCGCTGACCGCGTGCAGGTCGCGCCAGAGCAGCCGCCCCCGTGCTGACAGCCGTGGCCACAGCACGCCACCGCCGCTGCGCCCGCGCGGCCACCACAGGTACAGGCCGGACACCACCAGCACGATGCCCCAGCCGGCTGCCAGTTCCACCAGGCGGTCACCGAGCGTGCCGACCATCAGTTCGCCATGCAGGGCTCGGGCGACTGCCTGCAGGTTCTGCTTGGCATCCTGCTCGCCGAGGATCTTGCCGCTATAGGGGTTGACGAACACATTCAGTTCGCGCCCGCCGTCATGTACCACGAATTGCGCGCTGCGCTCGGCATCGATGGGTGGCAGATACTGGGCCACATGGCCTTTGGGGTAAGCCTGGCGCACGTCGGCCAGCATCAGGTCGGCGCCCTGGCGGTGATGGCCGGCCTCGACCACCATCAGGTCACGGTACAGCAGCGGGTCCAGTTGCGGTTTGAACAGGTAGATGATCCCGGTAATAGCCAGCAGGATCATGAACGGGGCGACGAACAGCCCCGCGTAGAAGTGCCAACGCCAGGCCAGGTTGTAGAAGGAAACACGTGTTCCGCTCATGGGAACCTCCTGTTTGACCAGCTGAGGGGCGCAGCCAGCAGCCGCGCCCGTTGTTGTCAGAAGCTGAAATCGACCTTGGTCCAGAACGTCCGGCCGGGCTCGTTGACCGGCTGTGGATCGGAAGCCGGGTAGCCGAACCCGGCGTTGCCGGCCAGGTTAAGGTGCTCGGAATAGGCCTTGTCGAACAGGTTGTCGACGCCTGCACTGAACTTGAGGTTGTTGTTCACCTTGTAGGCTCCATTGAGCGAGAACACGCCGAACCCGGCGCTTTTTTCGTAGTCCTTGCCGACCACATTGCCCTGGTTCTCGGCGATGCGGTTCTGTGCAGCCACCAGCCGCCACAAGGCCCCGGCGCTCCAGGTGTCGCGGCTGTAGGTCAGGCCCATGCGGCTTTCCAGGGGTGGCATTTGTGGCAGTGCCTTGCCGTCACTGCTGTTCTTGCCCCAGGCGTAGGCCAGGGTCGCATCGGCCTTCCAGGTGTCTGTCAGCTTGTAGGCGGCGCCCAGTTCTCCCCCCATGATGCGGGCATCGATGTTCTGCGCCTGGGAGGTGCTCATGCCCATCATGCCGTTACGGTAGTCGAACAGGATGTAGTCGCGGATCTGCCCGACATAACCCGAAGCCCAGGCTTCAAGACGCTCGTCGCGATACTGGATGCCGAAGTCGAGCTGGGTGGTCTTTTCTGGCTTGATGCCGTCGAAGGCGTTGGCTGCGCCAGGGGGCGCCAGCTGGGGCGAGAACAACTCCCAGTAGTCGGGGAAGCGCTGGGCATGGCCAAGGCCAATGTAAGTGGTGGCCGGCACCGCCGCGAGGTCGTGTTCATAACGCACGAAACCGCTGGGTAGCGTATCGGCGCGGGTATCACCTTCGGTCGCGCTGCCAGCCCGGAAATCGCGGGCAGAGGCGCGATCGAGGCGGGCGCCGGTGATCAGCCGGTCAACCCCTGTGGCGTACCAGGTCAGTTCGCCAAAGGCCCCGTAGTTATGGAAGTCGGCGTCCTTGGACCAGGGCTGGCCCTTGTGCGCATCAACGCCCATGCCACCGCGCTCGCGATGTTCGTTGGTCTGCGCGTCGATGCCACTGATCAGTTGCACGTCGGCCCAGCGCCAGGTGGCCTTGATGCGCGCGCCCAAGGTGCGGCGGTCGACATTGCTGACCATGGGCATACCCATCATGCCACTGCCTGATGGGGTGCGCAGGCTGTAGTTGTCCATCACGTGGTCGGCGTAGTTGTAGTAGACCTGCGCCTCGACCTTGTCGAGCACCTCGCCGAGGTTGGACTTTTCAAAGCGCAGGCCCAGGCTTTCGCGCTTGAACTGCGAACCGTCCATGCCACGGCCGGCATAGCGGGCCTCGCCGTCACCCTTACCGGCGGTGAGTTCGAGCAAGGTGTCCTGATCGGGTGTCCAGCCCAGGGTCACATCGCCGTTCCATTTGTCCCAGCGCGAGGGCACGGTGTCGCCGTTACCGTCGTGATAGTCGTCCGAGCGCGACTGGTTGCCGACGAAGCGCGCATAGGCCTGGCTGTTGCCTGCGGCGGCGTCGAGCACCTGGTCGAAGCGGCCGTTGGAACCGGCCAGCAGGCTGGCGTTGATCCGGCTGCCGAGGGTGCCGAATTTTTCCGGTTCACGTTCGAAGAGAATGGTCCCGGCAGAACCACCGGGGCCCCAGATCACGCTTTGCGGGCCTTTGATCACGGTAAGGCGGTCATAGGTTTCCGGGGCGATGTAAGAGGTCGGTGCGTCCATGCGGTTGGGGCAGGCACCGAGCATCACACCGCCATTGGTGAGGATATTCAGGCGCGAACCGAACATGCCGCGCAGCACCGGGTCACCATTGGTGCCACCGGCGCGGATGGCTGAAAAGCCAGGGATTGTCTTGAGGTAATCGGCGCCATCGCTGGCCGGCACGGGCTGGCGCGGGTCTTTGGGGTTGGTGACAACGGTCAAAGGCGAGCTGGGCGCAATGGCGGTGATCACCGTCGGGCTCAGCTCTGGCGGCGCTTGCTCGTGCGTTTCATGGCCAGGTTCGGCGGCCAGGGCCATGGGTGCGAGCAGCGAACCGCACAATACGGCGAACGTCCCTCGCAGATAGGGGGCGAATACAGGGGTGCAGCCTGACATAGTGATTCCAGTCGATCAGTCATGGGTGGGCGCGGAGCCTCCAGGCTCCGTGCGGCAGCAGGGGTCAGACGCTGATCGAGGACGGTGGCGCGCGGCTGCGCGCACCGGGAAATATGGCCTGTCGGGCATGGCCTTGGAGGGGGGCGGCAGGGAGGAGGGCGACGGGCAGGGCGTGCCCGGCAACAAGTGGGCTGAAGGTTTGCGGCAAGGCAGGGCAGTTGAACAACAGGCTGCAGTAGCCGCATTTCTCCCACATCACATGCAGTTGGCCATCGTCGCCGTGGCCGTGATGCGAATTGCTGGCGTGACTGTGCTCCGAGGACAGCGCCATGCCCATCGGCATGCTCATGCCCGCGTGATGATCCATCGGCATCGACTGGGAGATCAGCGGGCCGATAAAGATCATCCACATGGCGAACAGGCTCAGCCAACCGCCACCGATGCGCCTGCGTTCAGGGCCGGTGCTAGGGCTGTGTCCGTTGCGTGGCAGGCTCATGAAAGCGAGCGCCAGTCAGCGAAGGGTCAGTGCGTGTGTTCGTGTGGCTGGTCTGCCGGGGGCTGCTTCTGCACGGCCACCTCGACCGTGATGTCACCGGCCTTCTCGAAATGCAGGGTCAGCGGGAAGCGCTTGCCGTCGCTGAGCAGGCTGCGGTCCTTGGGCTGCATCAGCATCACATGGTAGGCGCTGGGGGCGAAGACCACGTCCTTGCCAGCTGGCACCACTACATCAGGCACCTGCTGCATCTTCATTGCGCCGTTGGCACTCATCACGTGTTCGTGCAGCTGTGCGTCAGCGGTGATAGGGCTGTCTACGCCGAGCAGGCGGTCATCGACCTTGCTGTTGTTGTGCACGATGAAGTAGGCCGCCACATTGGGCGCGTTCGGCGGCAGTTGCAGCGACCAGGGGTGGGCGATATGCAGCTCGCCCACCGTGTATTCATGGGCGTTGGCGAAAGCGCCGGGCAGCAGCAGTGCGGCCACGATGAGAGCTTGCTTGAGCATGGTGTAGGTCTCCGTTCTGTTCAGGTTCAGGTAGACAGCGTGATGAACTCAGACCAGGGGAGAGGCGCGGGGATTGAGCGCGGGCCAGAGCTGGCGCGGCGTCATTTGGTAATCGGCCGGCGGTGGCGCATGCGCAGCCGCCAACGCGGGTGGGTTGTGCAGTTGTGGCGGATAACCTGGCAGGGCCAGCAACGGCGTGGCACCCGAACAGCACCAGCAGTGCTGCATGTTCGAGTGATCGTCGCTTTGCGTGCCGAGGTCGATCTTGGCCAGAGCCTGAACGTCTACCTTGGCCTTACCAACCGCGCTGGAACAGAAAGCCCCCCACAGCAGCTGCTCTGCCGGGCCCTTGGGCGCGGCAGAGGACAGCGGCATGGCCAGCAGGTTGAACAGCACTGCGAGGCAGGCTATCCAGGCGATGTGCCGACGTGGGGGCATGGAGAGATCCGGTCAGGAATCGTGGTGGGTATTGTACGGCGCAGTATAGGTAAAAATGATGGGGTGCGGTGAAGTGACGCAGGCGGGTAGATGGGCTGCTGCGGAGCCCATCGCCGGCCATGAAGCTACTCCAGCCATCAAGCCTTGTTACGGCCCATCAAGCCACGCACGGTCTCTTGCAAATCAGCCGGCAGCACCACCACTTTTGCATTGTTGCTGCTCGCCAGGTTCTCCATGGCGCCGACATAACGCTCACCCAGCAAGTACATGGCGGGTACCGTCTCAGTGCCCACCGCCTCTTTGACCAGCGAAATCGCCTTCGCCGAAGCCTCGGCAAGGTTGATTTGCGCTTCGGCATCGAGCTTGGCCGACTGCAGGCGCGCCTGGGCCTCGAGAATGGCGGCCTGCTTGGCACCTTCAGCACGGGTCACGTCGGCTTTACGTTCACGTTCGGCCGCGGCCTGGCGCTCCATGGCCAGTTGCATGTTCTGCGAGGGCTTTATGTCCTGGATTTCTACCGAACGGACGGTCACACCCCAGTCTTCGGTCTGTTCGGACATTGCCTCTCGCAGGCGTGCCTTGATCTGCTCGCGGCTGGACAGCGCTTCGTCCAGGTCCATGGCGCCGACGATGGCGCGCAGCGATGTCATGGTCAGGCTGGTGACGGCGAACGAGAAATTCTGCACGCCATAGGAGGCTTTCTGCGGGTCGACCACCTTGGCGAAACACAGGGCATTGGCAACGATCACCGCGTTGTCGCGGGTGATGATTTCCTGCTCCTGCACGTCGAGGATGATGTCCTTGGTCGGCAGGCGGTAGGCGACCACGTCCATGAACGGGATGACGATGTTCAGGCCAGGCTTGAGCGTGCTGTGGTAGCGCCCCAGACGCTCGACGATCCACTCCTCCCCCTGGGGTACGATGCGTACGCCCTTGAAGACAGTGATCAGGACGAAAACGGCGAGCGTGCCGACGACGATGAGGCTGGTCATGATGTGAACTTCCTTTTAGTGCGGTTAGGCCCGGATGACCCGGGCAGTATTGCCTTCGATGGCGACAAGACGTACACGCTCGCCTGACGGGATATCGCTGTCGGCGACGCAGACCCATTCCTCGTTGCCCAGTATCGGTTTCTGAAACCGCACACGGCCTTTCTGGAATTGCGAAACGCTGCTGATCAGCAGCCCCACTTCGCCGATCACGCTGTCGGCCGTCCAGCGCACATCCGGCTGCTTGCGCCGGAACAGCTTGAACCAGAGTGCGGTGGTGACCGAGGAGAACAGCACCCACGCCAGTACCTGCATATCCAGTTGCAGGGTGGGGGCGGCGAGCGAGATGAGTGACACCAGCACGGCACCGATGCCGAACCAGATGATGAAGAACGTGGGCAGGATCAGTTCGAGCAGGATCAGCGCGATGCCGAAGACAAGCCAGATCCACCATTGCATTTCCATATGGTTGACGCCTTCCGGGGGAGAGGGGCGAGTTTACGCCAGCGCAGCGGCCCATGGCCATTCGACAGCCAGCGGAAAACGCTGAAACGGTTGTAGGACTCGAAGCGACTTACGCAAGATCCAGCGTTGAAAGCAGCTGCGCGACCGACGTCAGCTCCAGGTCCACGGGTGGAAGCGCTGGGCGTTTCAGGATGAGCACCGGAATGCCAAGTTCCCGCGCCACCTCAAGCTTGGGCTCGGTCGCAACGCTGCCGCTGTTCTTGCTGACCAGCACATCGATAGCGCGCCGGGCGAACAGCGTCCGCTCATCGTCAAGGTGAAACGGCCCGCGCGCACCGATCACTTCGCAGCGATCGTTACCCGGGCAGGCCTGTAACGCCCTCAGGGTCCAGAACTGCTCTGGCGGAATCTCATCCAGATGCTGCAGCGGCTCGCGCCCCAAGGTGAACAACGGCCGACGGAATGGCTTGAGTGCATGGATCAGCCCCGCCCAGTCCTCCACCTCGCGCCAGTCGTCACCGGGCTGGGCCTGCCATGCCGGGCGACGCAAGGCCCAGCACGGGATGCCCACGGCGCGTGCGGCGGCGGCGGCATTGCGGCTGATCTGCGCGGCGTAGGGGTGGGTGGCGTCTATCAGCAACGTGATACCCGCCTCGCGCAGGTAGGCGGCCAGGCCTTCAGCCCCGCCATAGCCGCCGACCCGCACCTGGCAGGCCAGGCCTTCCGGCACCCGGCCGATGCCAGCCAGGCTGTAGACATGCTGCGGCCCAAGCTGGCGGGCGATGGCCAGTGCCTCGGTGACACCGCCGAGCAGCAGGATGCGCCGGTTCATTGCACACCTGCCTTGCCGACGATGCCGCCCTGGCGGTCGATGGCGAACACTTCCACCTGCACCTGTGCAGGCACCACGCTGCGGGCGAACGCCAGGGCGTGCTCGCAAACCGCATCGCCCAAGGCTATGCCGGCGGCGTGCGCCAGCGCCAAGGCTTGCTGGCTGGTGTTGGCTGCCCTGATCGCGGCCTGCAGGTCGGCATCGGCGCCGATGTCTGCGGCCCAGCCGGCCAGTTGCGGCAGGTCGATGCTCGAGTGGCGGCTGTGCAGGTCCATGTGCCCGGCAGCCAGCTTGCTGACCTTGCCAAACCCACCGCACAGTGAAAGGCGTGGCACCGGCACCTTGCGCAGGTGCTTGAGCACCGCGCCGACAAAGTCGCCCATCTCGATCAAGGCAATTTCCGGCAGGCCGTACACGCGGCGCATGGTGTCTTCGCTGGCATTGCCGGTGCAGGCGGCGATATGGGTATAGCCATTGGTGTGGGCGACATCGATGCCCTGGTGGATGGAGGCGATGTAGGCCGCGCAGGAGAAGGGCCGCACGATGCCGCTGGTACCGAGAATCGACAACCCGCCGAGGATGCCCAGGCGCGGGTTCATGGTCTTGAGCGCCAACTGCTCGCCGCCCGCTACGTTGACCGTGACTTCGAAGCCGCCGCGGTAGGCGCAGTCGTTGGCCAGTTGCTGCAGGTGTTCGCTGATCATGCGCCGCGGTACCGGGTTGATCGCCGGCTCGCCCACGGCGAGTACCAGACCGGGGCGGGTGACGGTACCGACACCCACCCCAGCGACAAAGCGTATGCCCGGCGCTTGCTGTAAACGCACTTGGCTGTAGAGCAGCGCGCCATGGGTGACATCGGGGTCGTCGCCGGCGTCCTTGAGTGTGCCAGCTTCGGCGTGCTCGCCCTCGCGGCGGCAGAATTCCAGGCGCATCTGTACCACCTTGCCCTTGGGCAGGGTGATGCTCACGGCGTCAGCGCTCACACCGGTCAACAGCAGGCGCGCTGCCGCCAGGCTGGTGGCCGTGGCGCAGCTGCCGGTGGTCAGGCCGCTGCGCAGTGGCGCCGGTTGTTCGCGGGTTTCTTCACGCATCGAGGGGCTTCACCACGTCGAGCAACGTGATCGGCAATGCCTGGCGCCAAGTGTCGAAGGCGCCCAATGGCTGGGCCTGGGCGACATGGATGCGCGTCAGTTCACCGCCGTGCAGTTGGCGAAAGTGCGCCAGTGCCAGTTCGCTTTGCAGTGTCACGGCATTGGCCACCAATCGCCCCCCTGGGCGCAGCCGCTCCCAGCACAACGGCAGCACGCCTTCCCGGGTGACGCCGCCGCCGATGAAGATCGCATCCGGGCGCTCCAGCTCGGCCAAGGCCTGCGGTGCCTTGCCGCGCACCAGTTGCAGGCCGGGGACACCCAGGGCATCACGGTTGTACTCGATGAAGCCCTGGCGGCCCTCGTCGGCTTCGATTGCCAGTGTTCGGCAGGCCGGGTGGGCGCGCATCCACTCGATGCCGATCGAGCCACAGCCTGCGCCCACGTCCCACAGCAACTCGCCTGGCTGCGGGGCCAGGCGGGCCAGGGTGATGGCGCGTACGTCACGTTTGGTCAGCTGGCCGTCGTGCCGGAACGCATCGTCCGGCAGGCCGGCCGTGGGTGAGCGCCGCGGAGCGTCGGCCGTGGCCTGGCACTCGATGGCAACCAGGTTCAGCGCGGCCACCTGGGGCTGGGCCCAATCATCGGCGATGCCCGCCAGGTGGCGTTCGGCAGGGCCGCCGAGGTGCTCGAAAACCTGCAGGCGGCTCGGCCCGAAACCGCGCTCGCGCAGCAGGGCGGCGATGGCTGCAGGGCTGTCACCGTCGTTGCTCAGCACCAGCAGGCGCATCCCGCTGTAAAGGTGGGCGTTGAGAGCGGCCAGGGGGCGTGCGACCACTGACACCACCTGCACGTCCTGCAGCGGCCAGCCAAGGCGGGCGGCGGCCAAGGCGCAGGAAGAGGGCATCGACAGTACCTGCAGCTCTTGGGCCGGCACCTGCCGCGCCAGGCTGGCGCCGACGCCGTAGAACATCGGGTCACCGCTGGCGAGCACGCACACCTGCTCACCGCGCCGGGCCAGTACCGGGGCGAGCGAGAACGGGCTCGGCCAATCCTCTCGGGCGGCGCTCACGCAGCGCGGTAGCAGGGCCAGCTGACGTGGGCTGCCGATGATCCGCGAAGCGCCGAGCAGGGCGCGCCGGGCTTGCTTGCCTAGCCCACTGAAGCCGTCTTCGCCGATGCCAATTACTGTCAGCCAGGGTGTCATGTGTTTCCGATCCGCCATTTTTGGGGGCGCGTTGCCCCCCTCAGCCGGCAAAGGGGGGCGACGCGGTGATGAATTTCTGTTCAATCGCCAGCGATGCTCGACCACCGGCTTTTCATGCCGCCGGACAAAGCAGGCATAATACCGCGCCTTCTACACTCAAGCGCATTTTCAGCGATTGCCGGACGCCCCTTTGAAGCAGGTCCATACCCCACCCGTGTCGCCCCGTCCCTCGGCTTGCCCGGGGTTGTGGCGCATCGTCAGCGCCCTGGATGGCGGGATCTGCCGGATCAAGCTGCCCGGTGGGCTGTTGCTGGCCGATCAGGCCGATGCCGTGGCGGCGGCTGCCGAGCGCTTCGCCGGTGGCGTGATCGAGGCGACCAACCGCGGCAATCTGCAGATCCGTGGCATTGGCGATGATCACGCCGGCCTGATCGAAAGCCTGCTGGCAGCAGGCCTGGGCCCCCGCGATGCCGCCAGTGACGATGTGCGCAACCTGATGCTCAGCCCTTTGGCCGGGCATGACCCCTCGATGGTGCTGGATGTTCGCCCCCTGGCCGAACACATCCTCGACCTGCTGCAAGGCACGCCGCGCTTTCATCAGTTATCGGCCAAGTTCGCCCTGCAACTGGACGGCGGCGAAGGCCTGGCGATGCTCGAGCACCCACACGATCTATGGCTTTGCGCATTGCGGCTCGAACAACGCACCTGGCTGGCGTTCGGCCTGGCCGGCTGCCCGGCTGACGGCCAGGTGCTGGGTGCGGTGCCGGTAGAGCAGGGGCTGGAATTGGTGCGTGCAGTGCTTGAGCGCTTTCTCGATCTGGCCAGCCCGGAGCAGGCGCGCATGCGCCAGTTGCTGGAAAACTGCTCAGTGGAGCGGTTCATCGAGGGGCTGGGGCTGCAAATCCGCCGGGATGATGCCGTGCTCGCGTGGCGCCGCGCAGCGAGCCACCGCTCATGGCTCGGCGCCGTTCAGCAGCAGCAAGGCATGGCCCTGGGCATTGCCCCGCCGCTTGGCAGGCTCAACGCCGACATGCTGCGCGGTGCGGCGCGCATCGCCCGTGAACACGGCGATGGCAGCCTGCGCCTGAGCCCCTGGCAAAGCCTGATGCTGACCTCTATCGCTGGCACGCGCATCGCTGCGGCGCAACGTGAGCTTTCGGCCCTTGGCTGGCTGTGCCACAGCCATGAGCCCCTGGCCCGCCTGGTTGCCTGCACCGGCGCCAGCGGCTGCGCCAAGGCGCACGGCGATACCAAGGCCGATGCCGTGGCCCTGGCCGCCCTGTTGCCTGCGGGCGCGCCTGCCAGTGTGCACCTGTCGGGTTGCCCCCGATCCTGCGCCGTGGCCCATGTCGCCCCGGCCACGCTGCTGGCCCGCTCGCCGGGCCGCTATGACCTCTATTTGCGTGACGCGCGGCTGCCGGGCTTCGGCGCCCTGCGCGCCGCCAACCTCACCTTGAACGAAGCAGGCGCCATGCTCGACCTGCCGACGGAGCACCTTGATGATTGATTACATCCGCGATGGTCAGGAGATCTATCGCAATTCTTTCCGGATCATCCGTGAGGAGGCCCGGCTCGAGCGGATCCCCGCGGACCTTGAGAAACTCGCCGTTCGTGTGATCCATGCCTGCGGCATGGTCGAGGCCATCGACGGCCTGCAGTTTTCCGAAGGTGCAGGCCGCGCCGGGCGCGAGGCCCTGGCCAACGGCGCGCCGATCCTATGCGATGCGCACATGGTCGCCGAAGGTATCACCCGTGCACGCTTGCCCGCTGACAACAACGTGATCTGCACCCTGCGCGACCCGAGTGTCCCAGCCTTGGCCAAAGATGCCGGCAATACCCGCTCGGCGGTGGCCCTGGAACTGTGGCGGCCCTACCTGGAGGGCAGCGTGGTGGTGATCGGCAACGCACCGACCGCACTGTTCTACTTGCTGGAAATGATCGATGCAGGTGCACCCAAGCCTGCGCTGATCCTCGGCTTCCCGGTTGGCTTCGTCGGTGCGGCGGAGTCCAAGGCCATGCTTGCCGCAGATAGCCGAGGGGTACCCTTCGTGATCATGCAGGGCCGCCTGGGCGGTAGCGCGATGGCGGCGGCGGCGGTCAATGCCCTCGCCACGGAGGTGGAATGATGGCGCCGCGTGGACGTCTGCTGGGCCTGGGCGTAGGCCCTGGCGACCCTGAGCTGATCACCCTCAAGGCCCTGCGCTTGCTACGCGAGGCCCCGGTGGTCGCCTACTTCGTGGCCAAGGGCAAGCGTGGCAATGCCTTCGGCATCATCGAGTCGCACCTGCAGCCAGCGCAAACGCTGCTGCCGTTGGTCTATCCGGTGACCACCGAGGCGTTGCCGGCACCGTTGTCCTACGAGCAGGTCATCAGCGATTTCTATGACGAGGCCAGCGTGCAGGTGGCCGAACACCTCGATGCTGGCCGCGATGTGGCGGTGATCTGCGAGGGTGACCCGTTCTTTTACGGCTCCTACATGTACCTGCACGACCGTCTGGCGCAACGCTATGACGCGCAAGTGATCCCTGGCGTCTGCTCGATGCTGGGCGGCGCCTCGGTACTGGGGGCTCCTTTGGTTTACCGCAACCAGAGCCTGTCGGTGCTGTCGGGCGTGCTGCCGGCCGAAGAGCTCAAGCGGCGCCTGGCCGACGCCGACGCGGCGGTAATCATGAAGCTGGGCCGCAACTTCCCCAAGGTGCGGCAGGTGCTGGGCGAACTGGGCCTGGACAGCCGAGCGCTGTACGTGGAACGGGCGACCATGGCCAATCAGAAAATCGTCGCGCTGGACCAGGTGGACCCACAGTCATCACCGTACTTCTCGCTGATCATCGTGCCGGGTGAAAAATGGCAGGGATGAGCATGCACAAGGCACCGGCGATCATCGTGCTCGGCGCTGGCAGCGTGGCCACCGCGCGGCGCATTCAGCAGCGGTATCCACAGGCAACGCTGCACGGCCTGAGTGGTCGGGTCGACCTGGCCGACCAGTATTACGAAAACTTTGGCGACACGTTGCGCGAGCTCTACCGGCAAGACACGCCGATCATTGCCCTGTGTGCGGCGGGTATCGTCATCCGTAGCCTGGCCAGCCTGCTCAGCGAGAAAGGCGCGGAGCCGCCGGTGCTGGCGGTGGCCGAGGACGGCAGTGCGGTAGTGCCGCTGCTGGGCGGGCTGAGCGGCGTCAACCTCATGGCCCGGGAGATCGCTGAGGCGCTGGGCGTGGCCCCGGCGATCACCACCAGTGGCGAGCTGCGTTTCGGCACTTGCCTGCTGAACCCACCCGAAGGCTACGCCCTGGCGGACATCGAACAGGGCAAGCGTTTCGTTTCCGATCTGCTGGCGGGTGAAGCCGTACGCATCGAGGGCGATGCGCCGTGGCTGGCTCAGGCCCAATTGCCAACCAGTGAAGCCGCCCAGCGCACCATTCATGTGGGATGCACTGCGCGCCCGGCCAGCCGTGACGAGTTGCTGATCCGCCCCCGTTCGGTGGTGGTTGCGGTGGATGCGGGCGGCGCTGATCTGGTCGAACGCGTCAATGATGCCCTGCGTGAAGCGGGCATCGCCGAGCAGTCACTGGCGTGCCTGCTGGCCGCCGAACAGGCCATGGCCGAACCGTCCTTGCTGGCAGCGGCCGAGACGCTGGGTGTCGCACTGCGTTTTGCGGCCAAAGAAAGCACGCTTGTCAGCATGGCCGCCGCAGCACTGCCGGATGCGCGCCTGATCGAGCAGGCGGGCCTGGTCATCGCGCTGGCATCGGCGCCAGTCAAGGTCAACCAGCTGGGGCGCAAGCGTGGTCGCCTGGCCGTCATCGGCCTTGGCCCTGGCGCCGCCGAGCTGATGGTGCCGGCGGTCAAAGCCGAGCTGGCACGCGCCGAGGACATTCTCGGTTACGAAACCTACGTGCGCATGGCCGGGCCGTTCCGCGACGACCAGGTGCAACATTGCACCGACAATCGCGAAGAGATGCAGCGCGCGCGTCATGCTTTCGAGCTTGCTGCCCAGGGGCGCTCGGTGGTGGTGGTGTCGTCGGGTGACCCGGGGGTCTTCGCCATGGCCGCAGCCGTGCTGGAAGCGCTGCACGGGTCCTCTGACCCCGCCTGGCATCGGGTCGATCTGCAGATCCTGCCGGGAGTTTCGGCCTCGCTGGCCACCGCCGCTCAAGCAGGCGCGCCGCTGGGGCATGACTTCTGCGTGATGTCGCTTTCGGACAATCTCAAACCGTGGTCGACCATCGAACATCGGCTGGGCCTGGCAGCTCAGGCCGACCTGGTGCTGGCCTTCTACAACCCGATCTCGCGTTCGCGCCCCTGGCAGCTTGGCCGCGCGCTGGAAATCGTGCGCCAGCACCGGTATGGCGATACACCCGTAGTGCTGGGGCGTGACATCGGCAGGCCGGGGCAGACGCTCAAGGTGGTCACCCTCGCCGAGTTGGTGCCAGAGATGGTCGACATGCGCACCATGGTACTGGTCGGTTCTTCCACGACCTGCACCTTTGCCCGTGCCGAGGGTGGGCAGTGGGTCTATACCCCGCGCTGGTACCCTGTTGCGCCATAAGCGGCGGGGCTAGCCGACCAGGTAGCCCCTGATGCCGGTGAAGATGATCTGCGCCGCCAAGGCGCAGACGAACAGCCCCATCAGGCGGCTGACGATCTGCAGGCCTTGCTCACCGAGAATGCGCTCGATGCCGTGCGACAGATACAGCACCAGGCCCACGGTGAAGCTGGCCAGCGCGATACTGACGATGGCCAGTAACTTGTCGTCCCAGTGCGGCTGGCTGACGCCCATCACCAGCAGCGCGCCGATGGTGCCCGGGCCTACGGTGAGCGGGATCGTCAGCGGTACGATGGTCACGTCCTGCTGCACATTGTCGGCCTGCACGGCCGGTTTGCCCTGGGCCATCCCCAATGCCGAGATGAACAGCACGCTGCCGGCGCCGATGCGGAAGGCATCGGCCGTGATGCCGAAAATGCCGAAGATCGCCCGCCCGAACAGGTACAGCAACACACTGGCCACCAATGCGGCGAACGCAACCTTCCAGGCTAGCTGCTTGCGCTCCTTGCTGGAGTGGCCACGGGTCAGGCTGATGAAGCACGACAGCACGAAGAACGGGCTGTAGAGCACCAGCATCTTCAGGTAGACACTGAACAACTCGTGAAGCATGAGGGTGAGTCCTTTGTCGGCGCGGCCTGGTGGCGCAGAAGGGCTGCGCAGCAACCGCAGTTCCATGCAGCGCTGCTGTAATCCAGGCCGCTGCTGCAGCGCTTTATCGTTAGGAGGTATGCAGCGGATCGGTCTTGGTTTCCCGCTGGTTCGCCCAATACTGGATCAACTCGCGCAATTGCGACAGCTCCACCGGCTTGGCCATGTGCCCATCCATGCCGGCCAGCCGTGCGCGCTCCTTGTGCTCGGCGAGGATGTGCGCGGTCAGTGCCACCACCGGGGTGCGCTGGCGCTGGTTGGCGACCTCCCAGGCGCGCAGTTGCTGGGTGGCGGAGAAACCGTCGAGCACCGGCATTTCACAATCCATCAACACCAGGTCGTAGCGCTGGGCTTTCATGGCCTGCAGGGCTTCCTCGCCATTGCTGGCGGTATCCGGTTCGAGATTGAGTTTGCCCAGCATGCCGCGGATCACCTTGGTCGAGATGCTGTTGTCTTCGGCGACCAGCACGCGGAAGTCGCCCGGCAGCTCGTGGGTGGGCGGGGTGCCTGGCAGGGGCATCGGCACGGTCTGTTCGCGGCCGCGCTGGGCCAGCTCTTCGGCCAGGGTGGTCTTGAGCGTGTAGCCGGCCACCGGTTTGGCCAGGATACGCTTGACCCCGGCATTGCGGGCAATGACCTTGCTCGGTGCATTGCTGATACCGGTGAGCATCACCACGAGGATGTCGTGGTTCAGGCTGGGGTCTTCCTTGATCTTGGCGGCCAGCTGCATGCCGGTCATGCCGGGCATGTTCTGGTCGAGCAAGACCGCGTCGAAATAGTCGCGCAGGTGCGCCTTGGTCCGGAGCAGGGCCAAGGCTTCTTTGCCCGAGGGCACGGCACTGACGTTCATGCCCCAAGCGCTGCACTGCTGCACCAGCACCTTGCGGCAGGTGTCGTTGTCGTCCACCACCAGCACCCGGGCATCACGCAACGGGCTGTCGAGGTCGGCCAAGGGTTGCTCCAGCCGCGAGGGGTCGAGCGGCAGTGTCAGCCACAGGGTGTTGCCCATGCTGGTGCTGCTCTTGATGCCGAATTCGCCCTGCATCAGGCCGATCAGTTGCTTGGCGATGATCAACCCAAGGTGGCCGCCAAGCTTGTTGCTGGACAGGAAGTGGTGGCTGTGCAGCTCTGCCTGCAGCAGGGCTTCGCGCTCGGCCGCAGGCAGCGGCTCGCCGCTGTCCTGCACGGCGATCCGCAGGCGCGGCACCTCGCTGCGCTGGTCCAGTGCAACGACCAGGAGGATTTCGCCGTGGTCGGTGTTTTTCAGGGCGTTTTCCAGCAGGCTGGAGAGGGCCTGACGCAGGCGCGTCGGGTCCCCGCTGATGACCCGTGGCACTTGCGGCTGGGTGAAGCTGATCAGCTCGATGTTCTGTTGTTCGGCCTTGGCGCGGAAGATGTTCAGGCAGTCTTCAATCAGGGCATTGAGGTCGAATTGCACATCGTCCAGTTCGATCTGCCGCGACTCGAGCTTGGAAATGTCGAGAATCTCGTTGATCAGTGTGAGCAGTTCGTTGCCGGCGCTGTGGATGGTCTGCACGTAGTCACGCTGCTTGACCGACAGCGGCGTGCCGAGCAGCAGCTCGGTCATGCCCAGCACGCCGTTCATGGGGGTACGGATTTCATGGCTGATCTTGGCCAGGAACTCGGCCTTGGCATTGATTTCGGCGTCACTGGCCGCCAGTGCGCGGCTGGCGCTGAAGCGCTCTTCGCTCATGCGCCGCAGGCGCTCGCTGACCGCCAGGTTGAGCAGCAGGCCGCTGGCCACGGTCAAGCCGAGCAGAATGCACAGCAGCCAGGGCGTCGAAGTGCGAGTCAGGCCGAGCAGGGCCGGCAGCAACACCAGCCCGCCCAGGTTGAACACGACCATGGCCAGGCTGAACAGGCGTGCCGGTGCATAACCTTTGTACCAGTGGTAGCTGCTGACCAGCAGCATGCTCACACTGCCCAAGGCCAGCAGGGCGTAGGTCATCAGGTTGAGCGGCAGGGTATCGACGAACAGCAGGATCAGGCCGCTGACCGCGGCCACCAGCATTTCGCCCTGCAGCAAGCGATTGAGCTGCGGTGAATTGCAGCGCGAGAAGAAGTGCTGGGTGAAATACAGCCCCGCGAGGCCCGCCAACACCAGGGTCAGGTAGGCGGCCGGGGTTTGCGCACTGTGCCACAGGTGCCACCAGGGGCCGCTGAGGTTGAGCAGGATCAGGCCGCTGAGCAGCATCAGCCCGTGGTACAACGCAAGGACCAGGGTGGTGCTGGAGCGGGTGTATAGAAAGCGGATCAGGTTGTGCAGGATGAGCATGGCCAGGCCGCCGAAGAGCATGCCGAACAGCAATGGCTGGCCCTGGTTTGAAGCGGCGACTGCCGCAGGCTCCAGGGTGATGGCCGGGCGCAGTTGATGCTCGGAGACCAGGCGCAGGTAGACGTCCACCGCGGTCGGGCTGTTCGGCAGGGGCAATACGTGGTCGCTGCCACGCAGGGTCGGGCTGGCGTTGCCGGCCTGGCGGCCGTGGTGCAGCTGGCGTAGCAGCCTGTCGCCCTCCAGGGCGTAGAGGTCCAGGCGTGAAAGGTCCGGGGCGAAGACCCGCAACAGTCGCTCCTGCTCACCCGGTTCGAGGCGATAGTGTAGCCACAGGGCCTGTTGCGACGGTGCTGCATCGAGGTCGCCCAGGGTCGTGGGGCTGAACTGGTTGCGATAGCGATCCGAGCGGACGTCGCTCAATTGCAGGTTGGCTTGTTCGTCGAGCAAAACGGACCAGCCTCCGCCTTGGTCGGCCGAAGCCGGGAGCAGGCAGAGCAGGGTCAGCAAGCTGACGATCAGAGCTGTGGCAATCCGAAGCCGACGCACTACGAGATCCCTTCCTAGCTGATGTGCCGTGGAGTAACTATGCGCGGCGCGCCAAGTCGAAGGCAAGGCCCCGATGGGGCCATGTCGACGAGCCGAAAGCCGCACGCGCAACACGCTGCGGCTATCCGGTCAAGGTTATTGCTGGTGTTCACCGCGCTCGCGGGCAATGGCCCGATAGCCGATGTCGGTACGGTAGAAGCTACCGTTCCAGGTGACTTCCTTGGCGAGGCGGTAAGCCTGCTGCTGGGCATCTGCGACCGTGCTGCCCATGGCCGTGGCGCAGAGCACGCGGCCACCGTTGGTCACGACCTGGCCGTCCTTGAGCGAAGTACCGGCATGGAACACCTTGCCTTCGATCTTGGCTGCGGCCTCCAGGCCACTGATCGCGTCGCCCTTGGCGTAGTCGCCCGGGTACCCGCCGGCAGCCAGCACCACACCCAGGCTCGGGCGCGGGTCCCACTGCGCTTCGACCTTGTCCAGCGCCTTGGCGAAAGCGGCTTCGATCAACAGCACCAGGCTCGATTCCAGGCGCAGCATGACTGGCTGGGTTTCCGGGTCGCCAAAGCGGCAGTTGAACTCGATGACCTTGGGGTTGCCCGCCTTGTCGATCATCAGGCCGGCATACAGGAAGCCGGTGTACACGTTGCCTTCTTCGGCCATGCCGCGCACGGTCGGCCAGATCACCTGGTCCATCACGCGCTGGTGGACATCGGCGGTAACGACTGGGGCAGGGGAGTAGGCACCCATGCCGCCCGTGTTCGGGCCGGTGTCCTGGTCACCCACGCGCTTGTGGTCCTGGCTGGTGGCCATTGGCAGCACGTTGTGGCCGTCGACCATCACGATGAAGCTGGCTTCCTCGCCGTCGAGGAACTCTTCGATCACCACGCGCGAACCGGCTTCGCCAAAGGCGTTGCCTGCGAGCATGTCGCGCACGGCGGCTTCGGCTTCTTCCAGGGTCATGGCGACGATCACGCCTTTGCCTGCAGCCAGGCCGTCGGCCTTGATCACGATCGGCGCGCCTTTTTCCTGCAGGTAGGCCAGGGCCGGCTCGATCTCGGTGAAGTTCTGGTAGTCGGCGGTCGGGATCTTGTGGCGAGCCAGGAAGTCCTTGGTGAATGCCTTGGAGCCTTCCAGCTGGGCCGCGCCCTTGGTCGGGCCGAAGCAGTCCAGGCCGCGGCTGCGGAACAGGTCCACCACACCGATGACCAGTGGCGCCTCGGGGCCCACGATGGTCAGGTCGACGTTCTTCTCGGCGAAGTCTGCCAGTTGCTCAAGGGCGGTCACGTCGATGGCAACGTTCTCGCACTTGGCTTCAATGGCGGTACCGGCGTTGCCAGGGGCAACGAATACTTTCTCGACGCGTGGATCCTGGGCGACTTTCCAGGCCAGGGCGTGCTCACGGCCGCCGCTGCCGATGATCAAAACTTTCATTACAGGCTCCTTCGGAGAAGCTGCAAGCTGCAAGCGTCAAAAGAAAGCGGTTGGCGCTGATCCTTTCACGTGCTCACAACTCAGGGATTCAAGGGGCTGTGGCTGCAAGCAGGAGCAATTTGCCCTGCTCTTGCTTGCAGCCTGCAGCGTAAAGCTTGCCGCTGCTATCAGTGGCGGAAGTGGCGCATACCGGTGAATACCATGGCGATGCCGGCTTCGTCAGCGGCAGCGATCACCTCGGCATCGCGCATCGAACCACCTGGCTGGATCACGGCGCTGATACCCACTTTAGCGGCATTGTCGATGCCATCACGGAACGGGAAGAACGCGTCCGACGCCATGACCGCACCTTGCACTTGCAGGCCGGCATGCTCTGCCTTGATGGCAGCGATGCGCGCGGAGTTGACGCGGCTCATCTGGCCAGCGCCGACGCCGATGGTCTGGCGCTGCTTGGCGTAGACGATGGCATTGGACTTGACGAACTTGGCCACCTTCCAGGCGAACACCAGATCGTGGATTTCCTGCTCGGTCGGTGCACGCTTGGTGACGATCTTCAGGTCTTCGGCGGTGATCATGCCGTTGTCGCGGCTCTGCACCAGCAGGCCACCGTTGACGCGCTTGAAGTCCCAACCGGCGGCACGCTCGGCTGGCCACTCGCCGCACTCCAGCAGACGTACGTTCTGCTTGGCAGCCACCACGTCGCGGGCAGCCTGGGAGATTTTCGGGGCGATGATCACTTCGACGAACTGGCGCTCGACGATGGCCTTGGCGGTTTCGCCGTCCAGTTCACGGTTGAAGGCGATGATGCCGCCGAAGGCCGACTCGCTGTCGGTGGCGTAGGCCAGGTCGTAGGCCTTGCGGATACCGCCCTCGTCCTCAGGCACCACGGCAACGCCGCAGGGGTTGGCGTGCTTGACAATGACGCAGGCCGGCTTGACGAAGCTCTTCACGCACTCCAGCGCGGCGTCGGTGTCGGCCACGTTGTTGAACGACAGCGCCTTGCCCTGCAGCTGGATGGCGGTGGAAACGCTGGCTTCGCCTTTGTTGGCTTCAACGTAGAACGCCGCGCTCTGGTGCGGGTTCTCGCCGTAGCGCATTTCCTGAGCCTTGACGAACTGGCTGTTGAAGGTGCGCGGGAACTCGCTGCGCGCTTCGGTGGACAGCGTGTCCTTGGCCTGGTCGATGGTGCCCATGTAGTTGGCGATCATGCCGTCGTACGCCGCCGTGTGCTCGAAGGCCTTGAGCATCAGGTCGAAACGTTGGGCGTAGGTCAGGCCGCCGGCCTTGAGGCCTTCGAGGACGCTGGCGTAGTCGCCGGCGTTGACCACGATGGCGACGTCCTTGTGGTTCTTGGCAGCCGAACGGACCATGGTCGGGCCGCCGATGTCGATGTTCTCGATGGCGGTCGGCAGGTCGCAGCCAGGCTTGGCAATGGTGGCTTCGAACGGGTACAGGTTGACGGCGACCAGGTCAATCGGCTTGATGCCGTGCTCGTTCATGATTGCGTCGTCGACACCGCGACGGCCGAGGATGCCGCCGTGGATCTTCGGGTGCAGGGTCTTGACCCGGCCGTCCATCATTTCGGCGAAGCCCGTGTAGTCGGCCACTTCCACCGCGTTCACGCCGTTGTCCTTGAGCAGCTTGTAGGTGCCGCCGGTGGACAGGATCTCGACACCGAGCTGCTGCAGCTCACGAGCGAATTCGAGGATACCGGTCTTGTCGGAGACGCTGATCAGGGCGCGGCGGACTGGCAGGCGGGTAGTCTGGTCGGTCATTTCGGATTCCAATAACGCGGTGGAGTCAGCAAAAAAGGCGCCTCTGTTCAGGGAGCCGCCTTTTCTGATTGGGATTCTGGCTTACAACAAGTCGTACTGCTTGAGTTTCTTGCGCAGGGTGCCTCGGTTGAGCCCGAGCATCTCGCTGGCCTTGGTCTGGTTGCCCTTGACGTAATTCATCACGCTTTCGAGCAGGGGCGCCTCTACTTCGGAGAGCACCAGGTTGTACACGTCAGTGACGGTAGCGCCTTCCAGGTGTGCGAAGTAGTTGTGCAGCGCCTTCTCGACGCTGTCACGAAGGGTCTGGCCCTCTTCGCTCGGCGTGTTGAGGTGCTGTTTGAGGTTGGCGTTGTCGCTCACGGGCGTTGTTCCACTCACTAATGTCTCGGTCATCATCGTCATGCGGCCACCCCTTGTCCGTCCTCTGTCTCAAGGCTCTGTCGACGTTCGCTGAAAAAAGCTCGAACGTTGGCGCACTGCGCTTGTGTGTCTTCCAAAGCGTTGAACCGGGAGCGAAACTCCTTGCCGCCGGGTCGTGTTGCCAGGTACCAGCCGACGTGCTTACGGGCGATACGTACGCCCATCACATCGCCATAGAAGGCGTGCAGCGCGGCAAGGTGCTCCAGCAGGATACGTTCCACTTCGTCCAGCTGCGGGGCCGGCAAATGCTGGCCCGTCCCCAGGTAATGCTCGATCTCGCGAAAGATCCAGGGCCGCCCTTGGGCGGCCCTGCCAATCAGCAGACCGTCGACGCCGGTGGCGTCCAGCACCGCCCGGGCCTTTTCTGGCGAAGTGATATCGCCGTTGGCAAAAACCGGAATGGACACCGCCTGCTTGATGGCAGCGATGGTGTCGTATTCGGCTTCGCCGGTGTACAGGTCGGCGCGTGTGCGGCCATGCACCGCCAGCGCCTGGATGCCAGCCTGCTCGGCGATTCTCGCCACGTTCAGGCCGTTCTTGTTCGCCCGGTCCCAACCGGTGCGGATCTTCAGGGTCACCGGGACGTCCACCGCGCCGACCACGGCGTGGAGAATCTCGCTGACCAGCGCTTCATCTCTCAATAAAGCAGAGCCTGCAGCTTTGTTGCAGACTTTTTTTGCCGGGCAACCCATGTTGATATCGATGATCTGGGCGCCAGCTTCGACGTTGGCCCTGGCAGCCGCTGCCATCATCTGCGCATCGCCACCGGCGATCTGTACCGAGCGTGGCTCGGGATCGCCTTCGTGAATGCGGCGCAGGCTGGACTTGCGGCTGTTCCACAGGCTCATGTCGCTGCTGACCATCTCCGACACCACCATGCCCGCGCCCAGGCGCTTGCAAAGTGTACGGAAAGGCTGGTCCGTGACCCCGGCCATGGGCGCGAGGATCAGGTTGTTACGTAGTGTATATGGGCCGATGCGTACCGCCGACATAGGTGTTCCCTGTTGTGGGGCCGAATCATTGGAGTCGAAAAAGGGTTGGCATAATACCCGCTCTCGGTGACCGGATAAAGATGGATTTGGATAAATTCTGAACAGTTGCAGGCTTATGACCAGGCGCTACAAGCTGCAAGCTGCAAGCGGCAAGAGGGAGCAGACCGGTTGTCGGCTCGCTTCTCTTGCAGCTTGCAGCTCGGCGTCTATTCGGGGGAGCGGAAGCTCAAGCTGTAATTCACCGCTCTAGGGCCAGGGTCGAGGATATCCAGGGCAATGTGGATGGGCGTCTGGCTGGGCATTTCGCCACGGCCGGCCAGTTCACCCGAGAGATACTCGCTCGGCTTGAAGCGCCGGCTGGCGATCAATTGGCCATTGAGGTCGGCAAAACGCAGCTCCAGCAGAGGGAACGGCTGGGCGAAGGGGGCGCGGTTGTAGATGATCGCGTCGACGATCAGCGCGCCCTTGAAGTCCGGGTGGCTGCGCACGACCAGGTTGCTGCTCTTGATCCGGCCAATATCGACGCGGGTAGGCACCTCACAGCCAAGCATCGGGCACAGCTGCTGGAAGAGCGGGCGATACTGGTCCTGGCGCGCCATTTCATCGAAATGGAACCACACGTACTGGAAGGCCAGCAGGCCGGCGGCCAGCAGCGTGAGCACGGTCCAGAGCACGCGCTTGCCCCAGTGGGGGCGCGGCTTTTCCCAGCCCAGTTGCAAAGGGTCGTCGACCACGTCGATGAGCGGCTCCTTGCGTGACGCACGCGACGCCTTGGCGGTGAAGCCAGGTTCAAGGCGCTCGCCGGTCAGCCCCGGGGCAGGGGTGGCATCGTGCGCCGAAAGATGCAGATCCGTATCGTCATCATCACGGGCACTCAGGCCCTTTTCGTGAACGGGTTCGTCATCTGGCGGCAGCCGCTCGGGGAAGTCGTTCGGGTTGTCGCGCTCGGCGGGCCGATGCACGGCAGGTTCATCATCGAAGTCCAGGTCCAGGTTGCCGTCCAGCGTGGGCTCGGTGCGATCGCCCGGGGCAGGCTCCAGGTCCAGCGGCTCTGGCTTGAGCAGTACCGGGGCGGGCTCTTCGGGCTCCAGCGGCTCATGGTGATCGTCGGTCGCATTACCGAACAGCTCGTCGCCATGGGGCTCGGCGGCGGGCTCGTTACGCCGCGCCTGTAGTGCATCGACAGGGGCGGCGGGGCGCGGCTCGTCTGCCTTGCCACGGCGTTCGAGGCGGGCCAGTTCCTGGTCCAGGTCAAGTTCGTCGAGGGCTTGAGCTGTGGCTGCCCAGTCTTGCGGCTCGGCGGCTGGGCGCTCGCTGACCGGTGGCTCGGGCGCAGTGACTGGCCCAACCGCCGGGATTGGCGGCACTGCCGGGGCGGCGCTGGCGCGGTTCTGCTCCAGCAGTTGCTTCGCCGCGTTGAACACCTGCAGGCAATGGCCGCAGCGCACGACCCCACGCGCCACGCTCAATTGGTGGTGGGTGACGCGAAAGCTGGTCTGGCAATGCGGGCACTGGGTGACGAAACTGTCGGTCATGCGGCGATCCGGGAGCTGTGCAGAAAAGTATTTTAGGCCCGCTTAGCGGCGGCGACCACTGATGCGTACCCAGCCGTCGCGTACGACGATCGGGTCCAGCTCGAAGTCGGCAGCGTAGGCTGCGGCCACTTCCTCACCCTGTTCGGCGAGGATGCCAGACAATGCGAGCAGGCCGCCTGGGCGTACCAGGCCGGACAGCTGCGGCGCCAGCGAGACCAAAGGGCCTGCGAGGATATTGGCGACCAGCACGTCGGCCTGCATGGCCGGCATATGCTCGGGCAGGTACAGCGCCAGCTTCTCGTCGGCGACGCCGTTGCGCTGGGCGTTGTCACGCGAGGCTTCGATGGCCTGCACGTCGATGTCGGTACCGACCGCTTCGCGTGCGTCCAACAACAGTGCGGCAATCGCCAGAATGCCCGAACCGCAGCCGAAGTCCAGGACCTGGGTGCCTTCGAGCTGCTGGCCGTCGAGCCATTCCAGGCACAGGGCGGTGGTTGGGTGGGTGCCGGTGCCAAAGGCCAGGCCTGGGTCAAGCAGCAGGTTTACGGCGTCCTTTTCCGGCGCCTCGTGCCAGCTTGGCACGATCCACAAGCGGCGGCCGAAGCGCATTGGCTGGAAGTTGTCCATCCAGCTGCGTTCCCAATCCTGATCCTCGATCACTTCGGCCTGGTGTTCCGGCAGCTGCGTGCCGGTCAGCAGGCGCAGGTGAGCGAACACCTGTTCAGGGTCGGCGTCGGCCTCGAACAGTGCCAGCAGGTGGGTATGCGACCACAGCGGCGTGGTGTTGAGGTCGGGTTCGAAGATCGGCTGGTCTTCGGCGTCCATGAACGTGACCGACACGGCGCCGACTTCGAGCAGGGCGTCTTCGTAGGTTTCGGCTTGTTCCGGGCTGATGGCCAGGCGTACTTGCAGCCAAGGCATGGCGGGCACCTTTGGTAAATCGAGAGGGGCAGCCCGAGGCTGCGCGAAGGCTGGCAGTTTACGCGAGTGCGGGGTGTTTGTGGATGGCTTGAGGCGCTGCCTGCAGCCCAATGGCCGGCAAGCCGGCTTCCTTAGGCCCTTCAGTGTTTTTCAGTGTAGTGATCTGACCGGAGGTGCTGCTTTGTTCGCGATCGGCCCAGTAAATGGGGTGCTGCATGACCGTTGGCGTGAAAAAGCCCCACAAAAAACCCCGGCACAGGGCCGGGGTTCGGGGTTGCATCACGCTAACGCGATCACTCCTGGTTGGCCAGTTTGTGCTCGAGGTAGTGGATGTTCACGCCGCCTTTGCAGAAACCTTCATCACGCACCAGGTCGCGGTGCAGCGGGATGTTGGTCTTGATGCCGTCGACGACGATTTCGTCCAGGGCGTTGCGCATGCGGGCCATGGCTTCATCGCGGTCTTTGCCGTAGGTGATCAGCTTGCCGATCAGCGAGTCGTAGTTCGGCGGAACCGAGTAACCGCTGTACAGGTGCGAATCGACGCGAACGCCGTTGCCACCCGGGGCGTGGAAGTGCTTGACCTTGCCTGGGCTCGGAATGAACTTCTTCGGGTCTTCTGCGTTGATCCGGCACTCCAGCGAGTGACCGCGGATCACCACGTCTTCCTGACGGATCGACAGCTTGTTGCCAGCGGCGATGCTGAGCATCTCCTTGACGATGTCGATACCGGTGACCATCTCCGAGACCGGGTGCTCAACCTGCACACGGGTATTCATTTCAATGAAGTAGAAACGGCCGTTTTCGTACAGGAATTCGAAGGTGCCGGCGCCACGGTAGCCGATCTCGATGCAGGCATCGACGCAACGCTTGAAGACTTCCTGGCGGGCCTTCTCGTCGATGCCCGGAGCAGGTGCTTCTTCCAGTACTTTCTGGTGACGACGCTGCAGCGAGCAGTCGCGGTCGCCCAGGTGGATAGCGTTGCCCTGGCCGTCGGACAGCACCTGAACTTCCACGTGACGTGGGTTGGTCAGGAACTTCTCCAGGTAGACCATCGGGTTGCCGAAGGCGGCACCGGCTTCGGTACGGGTGAGCTTGGCCGAGGCGATCAGGTCCTCTTCCTTGTGCACCACGCGCATACCGCGGCCACCACCACCACCGGCGGCCTTGATGATCACCGGGTAGCCGACGTCACGGGCGATCGCCAGGGCGACCTCTTCGTCTTCCGGCAGCGGGCCATCGGAACCTGGTACGGTCGGTACGCCGGTCTTGATCATCGCGTCCTTGGCCGACACCTTGTCGCCCATCAGGCGAATGGTGTCGGCGCGCGGGCCGATGAAGGCAAAACCGGACTTCTCCACCTGCTCGGCGAAATCGGCGTTCTCTGCGAGGAAGCCGTAACCCGGGTGGATGGCGGTAGCGCCTGTCACTTCAGCAGCGGCGATGATCGCCGGGATGTGCAGGTACGAATCTTTGGACGAAGCAGGACCAATGCAGACCGACTCGTCTGCCAGGCCCAGGTGCATCAGTTCACGGTCGGCCGTGGAGTGCACGGCGACGGTCTTGATGCCCAGTTCTTTGCAGGCACGCAGGATCCGCAGGGCAATTTCCCCGCGGTTGGCGATCAGGACTTTTTCCAGCTTCCCAGACATCGTTGGCTCTCCGCGAATCAAACGATGGTGAACAGCGGCTGGTCGAACTCAACCGGCTGACCGTCTTCCACCAGGATGGCGTCGATAACGCCGCCGATATCGGCTTCGATGTGGTTCATCATCTTCATCGCTTCGACGATGCACAGCGTGTCGCCTTTCTTCACGCTCTGGCCCACTTCAGCGAAGTTCGGCGAGGTCGGCGAAGGTTTGCGGTAGAAGGTACCGACCATTGGCGAGCGGATCACGGTGCCTTTGAGCGCCGGGGCGGTGGCGGCAGCTTCGGCAGCCGGCGCAGCAGCAGCGACCGGAGCAGCTGCAGGTGCGGCAGCCATTGGCGCAGGTGCGTAGAACTGCTGAGCGGCTGGGGTCTTGCTGTGACGGCTGATACGGACCGACTCTTCGCCTTCCTTGATCTCCAGTTCGTCGATGCCAGACTCTTCCAGCAGCTCGATCAGTTTCTTGACTTTACGGATATCCATTAATCATCAACTCCCAAAGGTTCGGTCAGGGGGCATAAGTTAAAAACGTATCTGAAACGTTTTTCTCGAACCCCGGCCCACTCAGGCCAGGGCTTCTATCATCAGGGCTGTGCGTTGGCAGCCAGTTGTTCCAGTGCGGCCTCCAGGGCCAGGCGATACCCGCTGGCGCCCAGACCGCAGATCACCCCTACGGCTACATCGGAGAAGTAGGAGTGGTGACGGAACGGTTCGCGTTTGTGCACGTTTGACAGGTGCACTTCGATGAATGGGATGCTCACCGAAAGCAATGCGTCACGTAATGCGACGCTTGTGTGGGTGAAAGCAGCCGGATTGATCAGGATGAAGTCCACACCCTCGTTGCGTGCTGCGTGAATCCGGTCGATCAGCTCGTACTCGGCATTGCTCTGCAGGTATTGCAGGTGATGGCCTGCGGCGCGGGCGCGCTGCTCCAGGTCCTGGTTGATCTGGGCCAGGGTCACGGCGCCGTAGTGGCTCGGTTCGCGAAGCCCGAGCATGTTCAGGTTGGGGCCGTGAAGCACCAGTAGCGTTGCCATCTGCAGATTCCTTGGATTTGTAGGGCAATTCGACACAGCGCGGCGAGTGTGCCGTAAAGCGACCGCAAGTGTCCAGTTCCCGGCAATAGCCAGCACGATGTCCGAGGTTCGCGCGAAGTATGTGACCAAAAAATTAAATCTGGTCACTCCTTCGCAGAATTATGCCGGCACGCGGGAAGTTATAGACCGAGTTTGCCGCGCACGCGCGCCAGAATACCCGCGAATTCGGCGGCGTTTATCTCGCCAATGACCCGATCGGTGGTCATTTCGCTGCCGTTCGCGGCAAAGAACAACAGTGCAGGCGGGCCGAACAGCTGATAGCGGTCGAGCAGGGTGCGTTGCTCGGCGTTGCTTTCGGTGATGTCGAAACGCAGCAACTTGAAGGCGCTCAGTTGGGGTTGGACCTGCGCTGCGTTGAGGACTTCATGCTCGATGACCTTGCAACTGATGCACCAGTCGGCGTACCAGTCGAGCAACACGGGCTGCCCAGCAGCTTTCGCCTCGGCCAGTGCCGCGTCGAGTGCAGCCGGCGTGGTGACGGTTTGCCAGGCATCCACCGAGGCTGCCGGGCCACTGCCGGCACTGGCCGGCGCGGGTGCTGGCAGTGGGCGCAGCGGGTCGCCCTGGCCATGCAGGGCGCCATACCAGCAGGCCAGGCCGTACACCAGCAGGGCCAGGCCCAGCAGTTGCGCCAGGCGTTGGCGTGGCGCCTTGACCACGAACTCCAGCGCCCCGAGGAAAATGGCCACGCCCACGCTCAGGAACCCGACCAGCAACAAGGTCGCCGGCCCCGGCAATACGCGGCTGAGCAGGCCGATGGCCAGGCCCAGCAGCAGTACACCAATAGCGTTTTTCACGGTGTTCAGCCAAGGCCCGCTCTTTGGCAGCCAGGCCGCGCCCCCCGTGGCCACCACCAACAACGGCGCGCCCATGCCCAGGCCCAGGGCGAACAGTTTGAGAGCGCCACCCAGGGCGTCACCGCTGGCACTGATATACAGCAAGGCGCCGGCCAGAGGTGCCGAGACGCACGGCGAAACCAGCAGGCTGGACAGCACGCCCAGCACCGCTGCGCCCAACAGCGAGCCGCCCTTGGTGCGGTGGGCGAGGGAATCGAGGCGATTGCTCAAGGCCTGTGGCAGTTTGAGTTCGAACAGGCCGAACATGGCCAGGGCGAACAGCACGAAGAACAGCGCGAAAGGCACCAGCACCCACGCCGATTGCAGCCGCGCCTGCAGGTTCAGGCTTGCACCGAACAGGCCCATCAATGCGCCCAGCATGGCGAAACTGGCGGCCATGGCCAGCACATAGGCCAGCGACAGGGCCAGGCCGCGCAGGCCACCGACCTGGCCACGCAAGACCACGCCAGAGAGGATCGGCAGCATCGGCAACACGCAGGGAGTGAAGGTCAGGCCAACCCCGGCGAGGAAGAACAGCAGCAGTGATTTCCAGCTCCAGCCTTGTTCGCTGGCCGTCGCGGGGGCGTCGGCGGTGCTACCCCCTGCGCCGTCGATGCTCAGGCGTGCCGTCTCTGGCGGGTAGCACAGGCCCTTGTCGGCACAGCCCTGGTAGCCGACCAGCAGGGTGAAGGCGCGAGCGTCGGTGCGCGGCAGTTCGATGTCCAGTACGCCGTGGTAGACCTCGACGTCGCCGAAGAACTCATCGTGTTTGGCCTCGCCCTTGGGAATGTTCGGCGAGCCCAGGGCGATGTCTGCCGGCTCGGTGCGGAACTGGAAGCGATGGCGGTAGAGGTAATAGCCGTCGGTGGCGACGAAGCGCAGCTTGAGGGTGTGCGCATCAGCCTGGACCAGGCTGAGCTTGAAGGCTTCGTGTACTGGCAGAAAGTCTGCGCTGTTGCTCAGCGAGGCGGCGCCGAGGGTGGCGCTGGGGCGGTTGTCGAGCAGGCCCGTGGCGAAGGCAGGGCTGGCCAGCAGCAGGAAAAGCAGGAAAAACAGGCGGCGCATGGCGTCCTCGCGGGGTGGAACGTGCCGGGCATGATAACGGAGTTGGCCTTCGTTGGGGGGCGGGGCAGGCAAACGATCACAGCCTGAAGGCCCGCACCGCCCGGTTCAGTTCGCCACCAAGGGTCAGCAATTGCTCGCCCTGCTCACGGCCTTCACCGATGCGCTGCAGGTTGTCTTCACCCAGTTCATGAATCCGCTCGCTGTGCCCCCGGATCTCGCTCACCGCATCACTCTGCTGCGCCGTGACGTCAGCAATGCGCACTGCGGTATTGGCTATGGTGCGGATCGCGTTGACGATTTCGTCCAGCGCGCCATCGGCAGCCTGAGCCTGGTCAGCTGTAGCTTGGGCGTGTTCCAGTTGCGCGCGCATGCCCGTCACCGATTCCCTTGCCGCCTGCTGCAGCCGGTCGATCAAGGCCTGGATCTCGCCAGTGGCGCCAGTGGTGCGTTGCGCCAGCGAGCGTACCTCGTCTGCGACCACGGCAAAGCCGCGGCCCATCTCGCCCGCGCGGGCGGCCTCGATGGCGGCATTCAACGCCAGCAGGTTGGTCTGCTCGGCGATCGACCTGATCACCGTGAGCACACCGCCGATGGTGGCCGACTCCTCGGCCAGCTGTTCGATCATGCGTGCATTGCCCTGTACTTCATCGACCAGCGTGCGCAGCCCGCCAAGGCTCTGGCCGATAACCGTCTGGCCTTGCTCCACGGCGCGGCCGGCAGCGCGGCTGGCATCGGCCGCAGAGCTGGCATCACCGGCCACTTGCAAAATGGTGGCCTCCAGTTCGCCCAGTGCATCGCGGATCTGCCCGGTGTCACCCGCCTGGCGCTCTGCGCCGTCATGCAGGGCAGCGCTCATGCCGGCCAGTGCGTGACTGCTGCCGGCCACCTGCTCAGCGTTGTGGCGTATGGTGCCGACCAGCTCTACCAGGTACTGGCGCAGGCGATTGAGCGATTCCTGGATGTCGTGCAACTCGCGGTTGGTCTTGCCCAGGGCGATGGGGGCGGCGAAGTCGCCTTCGGCCCATCGTGACAGCGCCGGGGCCAAGCCAGTCAGGGTACGCGTCAGCCGCCGCTGCAGGGTGTCGATGAGCAGGGCGATCAGCAGGATCAGGCCGATCATCAGGCCCTGGATCAGGCGCACTTCGCTGGCGATACGGGCATGCTGGCCGCGCACTTCAGGCTCAAGGCTGGCAATGGCCTTTTGCACGGCGTCGAGCCGTTCGTTGGTGCTGGCGGCCAGCACGGTACGCCGTTCGATCTGGTCGCGGGTCCGTTGCAGTTCGCCGGGGTAGCGGTTGAGCAGGCTTTGCAGTTCGCGCTTGAGGCCCACGGCAACGTCTTCCTGCTCCCCTGCGGTCTGCGTTTCCAGGCCCATCATGGCAGCGAAATCATCGGCGTTGGATTCAGCGGCGCGGGTCACGCCCAGCAACGGCAGGTTGTCGATGACCTGAGCCTGGGCGCGGATCAATTGCAGCTCGCGTTCCACCTCGTCGGCCAGCTCGGCGCGGCCGCTGCTGACCAGTTTGTCACGGGCCAGCGACAGGCGGCCCAGGTGTACGCTGGCGTCGAACAACGGCAGCAGATAACGGCTAGCCTCGCTGCTGGCGCTGTCGCGGGCATAGTTGGCCAGCTGTTCGAGATTGGCGCCCAGTTCACGTTCGGCCTGCAACAGCAGGGCTTGAGGGTCGCCGGCCAGTTTGCCGGCCGCGAGCAGCTCGTTGGTTGTGAAGGCTTGCAGGCTATCAAGGCTGGGGCGCAATTGGCCGGCCAGCGCTTCAGGCCAGTCGGCCAGTGCCTGCGCAAGCTGTTGGTTGGCCTCCAGCGCCGCCGCATGGCGCAGGGCGTCGCCGCTGCCCAGATAGGCCTGGATGTTGCGCGCGGCCTGGTTCTGGAACTGCTGGGACAGGCCCAGGTAGCGTTCCATCAATTGATAGGGGCGCTCCAGGGCACGCTGCGACCACCACAGGGTTGCACCCAGCGCGATACACACGGTCACCAGTAACAGGGTGTTGAAATTGGTCAGCCACTTCAGGCGCATAGCCGCTAACTTCCTGCGGGGGTGGGGAGGTAGGTGCCTGAAGTTATTGCTATTTTGTGACGCGGTGATGACGATGGTGGCTCAAGGCTATCTTGTTGGCACGGGTCGGCCGCTCAGGGCTCGACCCGTACCACACAGTTGCGCCCGGCATGCTTGGCCCGATACAGCGCCTCATCTGCGGTGCTGGCCATGCTCAATGCATCGAGCTCATCGTCCAGTTGCACGATCCCAGCACTGAAGGTGCACTGCAGGTCGCAGGGTTGCGCGGGGTAGAGGATTTCGGCGAAGCGTCGGCGAATCTCGTCCAGCACCTTGTGGGCGGCATCCAATGCGGTGTTGGGCATGACGATGGCGAATTCTTCGCCGCCATAGCGGCCGATGAAGTCGGTCTTGCGCAGCCGTTGCTTGAGAAAAAGCGCCAGGCTCTTGATCACCCGGTCGCCCATGGGGTGGCCATGGCGGTCGTTGATCTTCTTGAAGTGGTCGATGTCGAGCATGGCAAAGCTCAGCGGCTGGCCCTCGCGACGGGCGCGAAAGCTACAGTCCTCCAGCAGTTGCAGGATGTGCGTGTGGTTGTACAGGCCGGTAAGGCTGTCGCGGACCATGCGCGACTTGAGGTGGCGCGCACGCGCAGCGCGGTTGCGCACGGTGGTGATCAGGTGGCGCGAGCGGATCGGCTTGGTCAAAAAGTCGTCGCCGCCCTCGCTCATGGCATCGAGCTGTTTGTCCAGGTCGTCCTCGGCGGACAGGTAGATGATCGGTACGCTGACGTAGCGGTCGTTGTGGCGGATCACCTTGGCCAGTTCCGGGCCGGAGCAGGCGGGCATGTAGAGGTCGAGAATGATCAGGTCGGGCTGAAAATCAGCCAGCTCGGCCATGGCGCGGATCGGGTCGGTCAGGCTGCGGGTGATCATCCCGGCGCTGCCCAGCACGCGTTCGGTGTGCAGCGCCTGGGTGCGTGAGTCGTCGATGATCAGCACGCGCAGTGGTTCAAGCGGCGCGGTGCTGGTCATGAGCTCAAGCTTCTCAAGCAGGCTGGAGGCCTCCAGTGTGCCGGTGAGAAACGCTTGGCCACCTGCGCGCACGGCGGCCAGACGCGTTGGCGTGTCCGCTTCGTTCAGGCTGAAGAACAACAGCGGGATCGGCTGCTCCAGCCCCGACTGCACCTGCGCCGCCAGTTGCATACCGCAGCCCGGCCCGCCGAAGTCGACATCCATCACGATGGCAGATGGCCCCAGCTCTGCCACAGAGGCCAGCAACGCGTCGACGCTGAACAGCGGTTGCACGCTCAGGCCGAAGAACTCCAGCTGCTGGGCCAGACGCTCGGCACGTTCGTGATCGCGCAGCAGCAGATACACCGGCCTGCGGGCAGGTGGCAGGGTCAACTGGTCAAGTTGGTCGCCCTTGCGCAAACCTGTGCGCGACAGGCGTTGCAGCAGTTGATCGAGCTCCTGCTTGAGGCGCTCTTGGCTCGGCTCCGCGGCTTGGGTCATGTCCTGACTACTTATAGTGGGATGTGCAGGTGCGATGATGGCTCTATGCTAGCAGTTCTTTTCACCCATGCGAGTGCGGCGGATCGACAAAGCGTTGATGACGAATATTCAGTTACTGACTGATTGGTCGCTTATGCGTACGGTGGTGTCTGCTTTATAGTGCAGCAACATGGGCTTGCCGTGGCACCCTGGCATTGGCCTGTGGTCAAAAGCCCTGAACCGTCGTGACTGATAAGGACAAAGCCATGCTGGACTGGAAAAACCGCGAGGCCAAGGCCGAGCCCCGTGAGCGTGTCGATGGCCGCGGTGCTGCCGCCCGTGGCTATTTGGGTGGCCTCTGGAGCCGAGCCCTGGGAACCCTGATCGGGTTGTACCTGCTGGTCTGCATCGGCTTGGGCTGGTACTGGAGCCAGGAACCGGAGCTGTTCCCGGTGCAGCAGACCGCCCAGGCAGCCGCCGAGCGCAATGGCCAACAGATGGTGATTGGTTACACCACCATCGAAACGCTCAAGACTGTGGCCGAAACCCTGCTCAACAAGCCGGGCGGCTACATTTCCAACGATCGCTTCCCGCCGGGGCTGTGGATGGACAACATGCCGAGCTGGGAATACGGCGTGCTGGTCCAGGTGCGTGACCTGTCCCGCGCAATGCGTAAAGACTTCGCCCGCTCGCAGTCGCAATCTACCGAGGACGCGGACCTGGCCAAAGCGGAGCCGCGCTTCAACTTCGATAACAAGAGCTGGATCCTGCCATCCAGCGAGTCGGAGTTCGAAGAGGGCATCAAATCGCTTGCCCGCTATCAGGCTCGCCTGGCTGCAGGCGACAAGGGCGCGATTTTCTACACCCGTGCCGACAACCTGAACAACTGGCTGGGCGATGTCGCCACGCGCCTGGGCTCGCTGTCGCAGCGCTTGTCGGCCAGCGTCGGCCGGGTCAAGCTCAACACCACACTGAAGACCGAGTCGGTGGTTGCCGGCCAGGCGCCGCAGGTGGACGAGGAGGTGGTGGAGACCCCATGGCTGCAGATCGACAACGTGTTCTACGAGGCCCGTGGTCAAGCCTGGGCGCTGTCGCACCTGCTGCGGGCCATCGAGGTGGACTTCGCCGACGTATTGGCGAAGAAGAATGCCACCGTCAGCGTGCGCCAGATCATCCGTGAACTGGAGGCCTCGCAAGAGGCGCTGTGGAGTCCGATGGTGCTCAATGGCAGTGGTTTCGGCATGTGGGCCAACCACTCGCTGGTCATGGCCAACTACATTTCCCGGGCCAACGCTGCGGTCATCGATCTGCGCCAGCTGCTGTCGCAGGGTTGAATATGGCCATCAGCCCCAAAGAGGCCGCCCACCGGGCGGCCTCCGACCGAGAGCTGGTTGCCTGGGTGGACGAAGCCGACCAGGTGCTTGGTGCGCTGCCAAGGGCCGAGCTGCGTGAGCGGGGCCTGATCGGCCGGTGTACCTTCATTCTGCTGTTCAACGGCGCAGGGCAACTCTGCGTACACCGGCGTACCTTGAGCAAGGCGCTATACCCAGGTTACTGGGATGTGGCAGCAGGCGGCATGGTGGCCGCGGGCGAGTCGTATGCCGTCTCGGCAGCCCGCGAGCTGGCCGAGGAACTGGGTATCGAAGGCGTGGCGCTGCAATTTCATGAGCGGTTCTATTTCGACCAGCCGGATAACCGCCTGTGGTGCGCGGTGTATTCGGCGGTGTCCGATGCGCCTTTGCGGCTGCAGCCGGAGGAGGTGAGCGAAGCGCGTTTCGTCAGCCTCGCACAGGTCGCAGAAGATCAGCATATCTACCCCTACTGCCCTGACTCCTTGGCAGCGCTGGCGCGCTACAAGGCTGCTCAGTCGTAGGCGAACTGGTCGATCAGCCCCAGGCGCGGCACCCGGGTACCGGGCTCGAGCACTGCGCCAGGGGCGATGACCGCGTTCGCACCTATCCTGCAACCATCGCCTAGCAAGGCGCCGAACTTGCGCACCCCGGTGTCGAGGGTCGCCTGTGCGTGGCGAATCCTGATGACGGCCCCCTCCAGTTCATTGCGGTAGTTGGCGATGATCGCCCCGGCTTCGATATTGACGTTGGCCCCGATCAGCGAGTCGCCGACGAAGTTGAAATGGGCCAACTTGCTCGAATCGAGCATGAAGCTGCTTTTCACCTCGCAGCTTGGCCCGACGATGCAGTTGCTGGCGATGTAGACGCCGCCTCGCAGGTAGGCACCCGCAGCCACGAAGGCCCCGGGGCCAATGATGATTGCCCCCTTCAGCACCGCCCCGGGCTCGACGACGGCGGTGTGATGAATGGCATGATCACCCTGGCGCCGATACCCTGCGTCGAGGCGCGTCATCAGGGAAAGGACCTGGCTTTCACACGCCTGGGTCACGCCCCATGGGGTGGGCACGGCTACGCCCAGCTCGTGCCAGCTGGCGATGAACGTACCGATTTGAGGTGTCGTCATGGGCCTGTCTCCTGGGTAAGACGCGCCAGTTTGCATCAACGCAGGCGCCGACAGGCGGCGAAGTCGCAAAACATTCGCATAATGGCGCATTCCAGTACTTAGCAATTGCCTGTTTTATCGTTACACTGCGCGCCCTTTTCGGGCTGCCGCAGGTCTTGCGGCAGTAGCGCCGCCCCTGCCAGAGTGGGGCTTCGCGGTCGGCACCTGCCGACCAGTTTTTGTCCTCAGCACAGAGGAACAAAAGTGGCCAAGAAAGCTTCTTCCTTTTCCGCCCTTGGCGGTCTCGTGTTCTCCACCGACGCCGGTCGGCACTGCCCCGACTGCAGCCAGCCGGTGGATGCCTGCATCTGCAAGCAGCAAACCCTCCCCGAAGGCGACGGCATCGCCCGTGTTCGCCGTGAGAGCAAAGGCCGTGGCGGCAAGACCGTGACCACCGTCACCGGTGTACCGCTGCCGCCAGACCAGCTCAAAGCGCTGGCCACCACGCTCAAGCGCCGCTGCGGTACCGGCGGTGCCCTGAAAGACGGGGTAATCGAGATCCAGGGCGACCATGTCGAGCTGTTGATCGGCGAGCTGACCAAACAGGGTTTCAAGGCGAAAAAGTCCGGGGGCTGAGGCCATCCCGCGATTTTTTGCCCAGCGCTTTCTAAACTCGTTCCCGCGACCAGGGTCTATTCCTGGGCACGGATGAATCGTCATTTCCAGCTTTTACACTGCGCCCGCCACCATGTGGGGCAGTGTCTTCGACTTTATAGGGGACTTGAATGTCCGTACGACGCACACGCAAAGACGATGGTAGCCAATGGACCGTGGCCGACAGCCGCAGTGTTTATGGCATCCGCCATTGGGGCGCTGGTTATTTCGCCATCAATGAAGCCGGGCGCGTCGAAGTGCGCCCCAACGGCCCTCAAAGCGCGCCGATCGACCTGTTCGAGCAGGTCGATGAGCTGCGCCAGAGCGGTTTGTCGCTGCCGCTGTTGGTACGCTTCCCCGATATTCTGCAGGACCGCGTGCGCCAGCTGACCGGTGCCTTCGACGCCAACATCGCGCGCCTCGAGTACCAGAGCCAGTACACCGCGCTGTATCCGATCAAGGTCAACCAGCAGGAAGCGGTGGTAGAGAACATCATCGCCACGCAAAACGTTTCCATCGGCCTGGAAGCGGGCTCCAAGCCTGAGCTGCTGGCGGTGCTTGCGCTGGCACCGAAGGGCGGCACCATCGTCTGCAACGGCTACAAGGACCGTGAGTTCATCCGCCTGGCGCTGATGGGGCAAAAGCTCGGCCACAACGTGTTCATCGTCATCGAGAAAGAGTCCGAGGTGGCGCTGGTGATCGAAGAGGCCGCCGAGCTCAAGGTCAAGCCGCAGGTTGGGCTGCGCGTTCGCTTGTCGTCGCTGGCTTCGAGCAAGTGGGCAGACACCGGTGGCGAGAAGTCCAAGTTCGGCCTTTCTGCTGCCCAGCTGATTTCGGTCGTGCAGCGCTTCCGCGATGCCGGGCTGGACCAGGGCATCCGTCTGCTGCACTTCCACATGGGCTCGCAGATCGCCAACCTGGCCGACTACCAGCACGGCTTCAAGGAGGCCATCCGCTACTACGGCGAGCTCCGTGCCCTGGGGCTGCCGGTCGACCATATCGACGTAGGTGGTGGCCTGGGTGTGGACTACGACGGTACCCACTCGCGCAACGCCAGCTCGATCAACTACGACATGGACGACTATGCCGGCGTGGTGGTGGGCATGCTCAAGGAGTTCTGTGACGCGCAGGGCCTGCCGCATCCGCATATCTTCTCCGAGAGTGGTCGCTCGCTGACTGCGCACCACGCCATGCTGGTGATCCAGGTGACCGACGTCGAGAAACACAACGACGACGTGCCGACCATCGAAAACAAGGAAAGCCTGCCCGAGACCGTGCAGTGGCTGGCCGACCTGCTCGGCCCGACCGACATCGAGATGGTCACCGAGACCTACTGGCGCGCTACGCACTACATGGGTGACGTGGCGGCGCAGTACGCCGATGGCAAGATCAGCCTGAGCGAAAAGGCCTTGGCCGAGCAGTGCTACTTTGCTGTGTGCCGCCGCCTGCACAACTCGCTGAAGGCCCGCCAGCGCTCGCACCGCCAGGTGCTGGATGAACTGAACGACAAGCTGGCCGACAAGTACATCTGCAACTTCTCGGTATTCCAGAGCCTGCCGGACACCTGGGCCATTGGCCAGGTACTGCCGATCATCCCGCTGCACCGCCTGGACGAAGAGCCGCTGCGCCGCGCCGTGCTGCAGGACCTGACCTGCGACTCCGACGGCAAGATCAACCAGTACGTCGACGAGCAGAGCATCGAGACCAGCATGCCAGTGCACTCGCTCAAGGACGGTGAGGACTACCTGCTGGGGGTGTTCCTGGTCGGCGCCTACCAGGAAATTCTGGGTGACATGCACAACCTGTTCGGTGACACCGACTCGGTGAACATCTACCAGCACGCCGACGGCAGCGTGTACCACGCCGGTATCGAGACCCACGACACCATCGAAGACATGCTGCGCTACGTGCACCTGTCGCCGGAGGAGTTGATGACCCACTACCGCGACAAAGTGGCCAGCGCCAAGATCACTGCGCGCGAGCGGACCCAGTTCCTCGATGCACTGCGCCTGGGGCTGACCCGGTCTTCGTACTTGTCGTCGTGATTGTCACGGCTGCTCCTGCTACCCCTGCAGGAGCAGCCTTGCATCAGTGAATCCATAGCCCTTTTCGTTGCAGGCGCCAGCCCGTCCAACCCAGCGTAACCGCCCGTAACGCCATGAACCCGAGAAACGCCAACCACAACCCGTGGTTGCCAAACCCACTCATGGCCCATGCCAGCGGCAATGCCATCAGCACCGAAACCAGCATCGCATTGCGCATCTCCCGCGCCCGCGTCGCACCGATGAACAGCCCGTCCAGCAAGTAGCTCCACACCGCAACCAATGGCAGTACCGCCAGGTACGGCAGGTACGGGTATGCCGCCGCGCGCACACTGTCGATGTCGGTCTGCAGGTCGATGAACACATGCCCGGCCAGCAGGAACAGCCCGGCAAACCCCAGGCTGGTGATCAATGACCATCCACAGGCCACGACCAGTGAGCGGCGCAGGGTGTCCCGATCGCGGGCACCGATGGCATGGCCGCACAGGGCCTCCACGGCATGCGCCAGCCCGTCGAGGGCGTAGGCGGTGAGCAGCAGGCCGTTGAGCAGCAGTGCGTTTGCCGCCACCGTCGCTTCGCCCAGGCGTGCGCCTTGCACAGTGATCAGCAGGAACACCAGCTGCAGGGCCAGGCTGCGTAGGAAGATATCGCGGTTGACGGAAAGCAGCGGCCGCCAGGCTTGCCAGCGCTTGAGTGCCGCCCAGGCGATATGCCCGGGGTAGGCGCGCAGGGCAGGGCGGGTCAAGGCCAGCCCCAGCAGTGCGGCCGCCCACTCGGCGATCACCGACGCCCGCGCCGACCCCAGCACACCCCACTCCAGGCCAAGCACGAACCATAGGTTGAGAACGATGTTCAGCAGGTTGGTGGTCAGCAGGATGGCCAGCGGCGCGCGGGCATTCTGTGTGCCGAGGAACCAGCCGACCAGCGCGTAGCTGGCCAGCGCCGCCGGCAGGCCGAGCAGGCGGGTATGGAAGAAGGCCTCGGTCGATTGCTGCAAGGCTTGGCTCGGTTGCATCGCGTGCAGCGCCAATTGGCTGAAGGGCAGCGCCAGCAGGCCGATGAGCACGGCAAAGCCCACCGCTAGCAGCAGGCCTTGCACCAGTACCTGGCGCAACGCAGCACCATCGGCACGCCCTGCGGCCTGGGCAGCGAAGCCGGTGGAGCCCATGCGCAGGAAGCCCATCAGGCCGACCATGAAGGTGAACAGCGTGGCGCCCACGGCCACTGCGCCAAGCTGATGGGCGTGGGGCAGGTGACCGATAACCGTGCTGTCTACCAAGGCTACCAATGGCACCGAGATGTTGGACAGGATCATCGGCGCGGCCAGGGCCCAGACGTTGCGGTGGGTGAGGCGGTGGCGCCAGTCGGTGGCAATTTGCGACATTTGTGTTCCTGAGAAAGCAGGCCGCTATGTGCCCTTCTGGATCGAGAGGCCGCATTGTACCGGCCAGCCACCTGCCGTTGCGCTATAGTTGCTGCCTTCACGCCTACGCTGCCTATTTAGAGTCCCCACTCCATGTTCAACAAAGGATTGTTGCTGGCCTGCGCGCTGGCCCTGCTCAGTGCCTGTGATTCCTCCACGCCAGACGAACCTGCCGCTACCGAAAAACCGGCGGCAAGCACCGCAGCCGAATCTGCGGCGCCCAAGCCTGAGGACACTGCCGAACTGGCCAAACGCTACGAGGGCCGTGAGCTCAGCGTGCTGGATGTCTCGGAAGTGCAGCTCGACGGCGCCAGTGCCCTCTCGGTCAGTTTTTCCGCGCCGCTGGACGCCAAGCAGGACTTCGCTGCCAAGCTGCATCTGGTCGACACCGTCAAAGGCAAGGTCGACGGTGCCTGGGAGCTTGCCGACAACCACATGGAGCTGCGCCTGCGGCACCTCGAGCCGCAGCGCAAACTGGTGCTGACCGTCGACAAGGGCCTGCTGGCCGTCAACGGCAAGCAGCTTGAAGGCGAGTCGGTGACCCGTCTGGAAACCCGCGACATGCAACCGACCATCGGCTTCGCCAGCCGTGGTTCGCTGCTGCCGACGCGGCTGGCCGAGGGCCTGCCGGTGATTGCCCTGAACGTCGACAAGGTCGATGTCGAGTTTTTCCGGGTCAAGCCGGACATGCTCTCGACCTTCCTGGTCAACTGGGGCCGCAACAGCAGCCTTTACTACTACCAGTCCAAGGAAACCCTGGCCCTGGCCGACCTGGTCTACAGCGGCCGGTTCGACCTCAACCCGGCGCGCAATACCCGCGAGACCGTGTTGCTGCCGATCGCCGGGATCAAGCCGCTGCAGGAGCCGGGCGTGTACCTGGCAGTGATGCGCGCGTCGGGGACCTACGATTATTCGCAGCCGGCGACGTTGTTCACCCTCAGCGACATCGGCGTATCGGCCCACCGCTATCGCGACCGCCTTGACGTGTTTGCCCAAGCCCTGGAGGGCGGCAAGGCGCTCAAGGAGGTAAACCTCGAGCTGCGTGACGACAAGGGCAAGCTGCTGGCCCAGGCCAAGACCGATGGCCAAGGCCATGCCCAACTGCCGCTCACGGCCAAGGCCGATACCCTGATTGCGACCCAGGGTGTGCATACCACACTGCTACGCCTGAACACTGCAGCGCTGGACCTGGCTGAATTCGACATCACCGGCCCGCAGGCAAACCCTCTGCAGTTCTTCATCTTTGGCCCGCGCGACCTGTATCGCCCGGGTGAGACGGTGCTGCTCAACGGCCTGTTGCGCGACCAGGATGGCAAGCCGGTGAAGGCCCAGCCGGTCAGCGTCGAGGTGCGCCGCCCGGATGAGCAGGTCAGCCGCAAGTTTGTCTGGGAGGCCGATGCCAGTGGCCTTTATCAATACCCGTTGCAACTGGCCACAGAAGCGCCGACCGGTCGTTGGCAACTGTTGCTCGACTTGGGAGGGGGGCGCAAGCAGGTCTATGAATTCCTCGTCGAAGACTTCCTCCCTGAACGCCTGGCGCTTGAACTGAAGGGCAGCGGCACACCGCTCTCGCCCGAGCAAACGGCGCAGGTCCAGGTCAATGGCCGTTACCTCTACGGTGCGCCGGCGGCGGGCAATCGGCTGAGCGGGCAGGCGTACGTGCGCCCCCTGCGCGAAGCGGTGCCTGCTTTGCCGGGGTACCAGTTCGGTTCGGTTACCGAAACCGAGCTGAACCAGGATCTGGAGCTGGATGAAGTGACCCTCGATCAGGCCGGCAAGGCCGTGATCGCTATCGAAAGCCGCTGGGCCGAAGCGCGCTCGCCGTTGCAGTTGACCGTCCAGGCCAGCTTGCAGGAGTCCGGTGGGCGACCGATCACCCGTCGTCTCGAACAACCGATCTGGCCCGCCGACCGCCTGCCTGGCCTGCGTGGCGTGTTCGAGGGTGAAGAAACCGACAGCGACGGCCCGGTGGAATTCGAGTTCCTGGTGGCCGACCGTGACGGCAACAAGCTCGCTGCCAGCGGCCTCAAGGTACGGCTGATTCGAGAGCGCCGGGACTACTACTGGAACTACTCGCAAAGCGACGGCTGGAGCTACAACTACAACGAAAAATTCCTCACTCAGAGCGAGGAGCAGGTGAACGTGCAAGCCGGCTCTACCGCCAAGCTGACCTTTCAGGTCGAGTGGGGCCCCTACCGCGTGGAAGTGGAAGACCCGGAGACGGGCCTGGTGTCCAGCCAACGCTTCTGGGCGGGATATCGCGCCCAGGACAATGCCGAAGGCGGCGCAGTGCGCCCTGACCAGGTCAAGCTGGCGCTGGACCAGCCGGCTTACGCTGACGGCGCGACTGCGAAGGTCACGGTAACCCCGCCAGCTGCCGGCAATGGCTACCTGATGATCGAATCCAGTGATGGCCCGCTGTGGTGGCAGGAGATCGATGTGCCCGCCGAAGGCAAGACCTTCGATGTGCAACTGGACAAACAGTGGGCTCGTCACGACCTGTACATCAGTGCCCTGGTGATCCGCCCCGGCGAGCGCAAGGCCAATGCCACGCCCAAGCGCGCCATTGGTGTGTTGCACCTGCCGCTGGGACGCGCCGAGCGCAAACTGGCGGTCAGCCTGCAGGCAGCGGAAAAAATGCGCCCCAAGCAACCCCTGAAGGTCAGGATCAAGGCCACCAATGCCGATGGCAGTATTCCCAAACAGGCGCATGTGCTGCTGTCCGCGGTGGATGTCGGCATCCTCAACATCACCGACTTCAAAACCCCTGACCCCTACGCCAGCCTGTTCGGCCGCAAGGCCTACGGCGCCGACCAGCTGGACATCTATGGCCAACTGATCGAAGCCGGTCAGGGGCGCCTGGCCAGCCTGGCCTTCGGCGGTGACGCCGCCATGGCCAAGGGTGGCAAGCGCCCCAACACGACGGTCACCATCGTTGCCCGGCAGAGTGTGCCGGTGGCCCTGAACGAGCAGGGCGAGGGCGAGGCGAGCGTGGATATTCCCGACTTCAATGGCGAACTGCGCCTGATGGCCCAGGCTTGGACCGAGGACCACTTCGGCATGGCCGAGGGCAAGACCGTGGTGGCGGCCCCGCTGATTGCCGAACTCTCGGCGCCGCGCTTCCTCGCCGGCGGCGACCGCACCAGCCTGGCGCTGGACCTGGCCAACCTTTCCGGCCTGGCCCAGCAGCTGACTGTCGATATCAGCAGCGAAGGGCAGGTGAGCCTAACAGGGGACGCTCAGCAGCGTGTTGCCCTGGCCGAGGGGCAGCGCACCACCCTGATGATCCCGGTGCAGGCGCAGGGTGGCTTGGGCCAGGGCAAGGTGCATGTGCGGGTCAATGGCCTGCAGTTGCCGGGCGAGCCGCAAAACACCTTCGAACGTGAATGGACGCTGGGCGTACGCCCGGCGTATCCGGCCATGCTCAAGCATTACCGTGTGGCCCTCAAGGACCAGCCCTGGACGCTGCCTGAAGCCGACCTGGCAGCATTCGAGCCAGCCGGGCTGGAAGCCCGCCTGGCGCTGTCGAGCCGCCCGCCACTGAACCTGGCCGAGCAGATCCGTGCCCTTGAAGCCTACCCCTACGGTTGCCTGGAGCAGACCACCAGCGGCCTGTACCCTTCGCTGTACGCCGATGCGCAGAGCCTTAAGCGCCTGGGGATCAAGGGCGAGCCGGCCGAGGTGCGCAAGCGCAAGATCGAAATGGGCATCGAACACCTGCTAGGGATGCAGCGTTACAACGGCAGCTTCGGCCTGTGGAGTTCGGACGGCGAGGAGGAGTACTGGTTGAGCGCCTATGTCACCGACTTCCTGCTCAGGGCGCGTGACCAAGGCTACGGGGTGCCGGCCGAGGCGCTGAAAAAAGCCAATGAACGCCTGTTGCGCTACCTGCAGGAGCGTAACCTGATCGAGGTCGACTACAGCGAGAACGCCGAACACACCCGGTTTGCCGTGCAGGCCTACGCTGCGCTGGTACTTTCGCGCAGCCAGCAGGCGCCGCTGGGTGCCTTGCGCAGCCTGTATGAACGGCGCGCCGATGCGCGCTCTGGCCTGCCGCTGGTGCAACTGGCGGTAGCGCTGGACAAGATGGGCGACAAGCCGCGTTCGCAGCAAGCACTGCAAGCGGGCCTGGGTATCAGCCGCAGCAAAGGCTGGATGGCCGATTACGGCAGCAGCCTGCGTGACCAGGCACTGATCCTGGCGTTGCTGCAGGAGAGTGGTCTGGGCAGCAACCAGGTCGATCAGCGGTTGTTCGCGCTGTCTGATGAGCTGGCAGCCAACCGTTGGCTATCGACGCAGGAGCGCAATGCGCTGTACCTGGCCGGACGTGGCTTGCTCGATAGGCCCGAGACCCCGTGGAAGGCGCGCCTGGACAGTGCCGGCGAGGTGCGGGAGTTCAGCAATGCTGACGCTGGCATGAAGCTCGAAGGCCCGCTGTTGGCCTCGCCGCTGAGTGTGCAGAACGAGGGTAGCGAAACGGTCTACCAGCAACTGACCCTCTCGGGCTATCCACGCCAGGCGCCAGCGGCGGGCGGCAACGGCATGCAGATCCGCCGTGAATACCTGGGGATGAACGGCCAGCCACTGGACCTGCACAATTTGCGCAGTGGCGACCTGGTGCTGGTGCATCTGGCGGTCAAGGCCACGGAGCGGGTTCCGGATGCACTGGTGGTCGACCTGTTGCCGGCGGGCCTTGAGCTGGAGAATCAGAACCTGGCGCAGAGCGCTGCCAGCCTGAACAATGCCAGCAGCGCAGTGAAGCAGTGGCGTGAGTCGATGCTCAATGCCGGCGTGGTGCACCAGGAGTACCGTGATGACCGGTACGTGGCAGCGCTCAAGCTTGACGGCTATGGCACCACTCACTTGTTGTACCTGGCACGAGCCGTGACCCCAGGCACCTACCGCATACCGCCCCCGCAAGTGGAGTCCATGTACCGCCCGAACCTCCAGGCGGTTGGCGACGGCCAAGGCGACCTGACGGTTGGGGGGCGCTGACGCGCAGCTACAAGCTGCAAGCTACAAGCTACAAGCTACAAGCAAAGCGGATCGGCGTCGTGCCTACTTTTTCTTGCAGCTTGAAGCTTGCAGCTTGCAGCTTCCGGCTCGCAGCTCAGCGAATGACCCAGCTCATCACCCACAACCCGAGCACCAGCCAGATGATCCCGAGGATGATCGAGGCGCGCATGAAGGCACGGATTGCCGAGTACAGCAGCAGCAGGCCGACGATCAGGGCAAGGATGCTGATCAGTGAGGTGTCCATGCCCAGAGTGCGCGCAAGACCATCGATGAAGTTGCCCCCGGCGTTGGCCAGCAGGTTGAACAAGCCGCTCAACGCATCGACGATGAAGCGGATCAACGAACCCAGTGCCTGGCCAAGCCACTCGAAAAAACCTTCTACATGCATAGTTGCTTCCTGATGTACGAATCGGCGAGTTTGCCGTCCCCAAGCCTTTGGCCATCACCTGGCCCGGTCGGTTCCCGATGCCTAGCTTAGCGCGGCCGCGCCACCGCGCGGCAAGGATCCTGCGCGCCAGCGTGGTGGCGTTGGTGGGGCTGGTCGGCCTGTTGTGGTTGGCTGACCGCATCTGGCCTTTGCCCATGCCGGCAGATGACCTGGCGCGGGTGGTGCTGGCCGAAGACGGTACGCCCTTGTGGCGCTTCGCCGATGCCCAGGGCGTGTGGCGCTACCCGGTCAGCCCGCAAGAGGTTTCGCCTTTGTACCTGCAGGCCCTGCTGACCTACGAGGACCGTTGGTTCTACCACCACCCAGGGGTCAACCCCCTGGCGCTGGTGCGCGCGGCTTGGCTGAACGTGCGCGGTGGGCGTGTTGTTTCAGGTGGCAGCACGCTGTCGATGCAGGTGGCGCGCCTACTCGATCCTCACGACCGCACGCTGGCAGGCAAGCTGCGGCAACTGTGGCGTACGGCGCAGCTGGAATGGCACCTGTCCAAGCAAGACATTCTGCAGATCTACCTCAACCGGGCGCCCTTCGGCGGCACGTTGCAGGGCGTGGCGGCGGCCAGTTGGGCGTACCTCGGCAAGTCGCCGATGCACCTCACACCTGCCGAAGCGGCGCTGCTAGCGGTATTGCCCCAGGCACCCAGCCGGTTGCGCCCGGACCGTCACCCCGCACGCGCCCAGCGTGCCCGGGACAAGGTGCTGCAGCGCCTGGGCGAGTATCAGGTATGGCCCGCCTGGCAGATCAAGGAAGCTGCCGAAGAAGCGTTGTTGTTGGCCCCGCGTCACGAGCCAGCCCTGGCACCACTACTGGCGCGCCGGCTGAACACTCCCGGTAGCCCGCCATTGATCCGCACCACGCTCGATGCCTCGTTGCAACGGCGCCTGGAAGACCTGCTGCTGGGCTGGCGTGCTCGCTTGCCCGAGCGTACTTCTGCAGCCGTGCTGGTGGTGGATGCGCACAGCATGGCCGTGCGCGCCTACCTGGGCTCGATCGACCTTGCCGATGAGCGCCGTTTCGGCCACGTCGACATGGTCCACGCCTTGCGCTCACCAGGCTCGACCCTCAAGCCGTTCCTCTATGGCATGGCCCTGGACGACGGCCTGATCCATTCCGAATCGCTGCTGCAGGATGTGCCGCGTCGCTATGGTGATTACCGGCCTGGCAACTTCTCGATGGGGTTCAGCGGCCCGGTCTCGGCCAGTTCGGCGCTGGCCTTGTCGCTGAACCTGCCGGCGGTGCAGTTGCTCGAAGCGTACGGGCCCAAGCGCTTTGCCGCGCAACTGCGCATGGCCGGTATGCCGCTGGCGCTGCCGCCATTGGCCGAGCCTAACCTGTCGTTGATCCTCGGTGGCGCAGGCAGCCGCCTGGAGGAACTGGTGGGTGGTTATGCGGCATTGGCCCGCGGCGGCAACAGTGCGCGGGTGCGTTTGCAACCGCAGGACCCACTGCTGGAGCGGCGCCTGCTGTCGCCGGGGGCGGCGTGGATCATCCGGCGGATTCTCAGCGGCCAGGCGCGACCGGACCGTGATCCGCACGCGCAGTGGCTGCAGCGCCCACAGTTGGCCTGGAAAACCGGTACCAGCTATGGCTTTCGCGATGCCTGGTCGATCGGCGTGGGGCCGCGTTACCTGATTGGCGTGTGGATTGGCCGGCCCGACGGCACGCCAGTACCCGGCCAGTTCGGCCTGGCCTCGGCAGCGCCGCTGATGCTGCAGATTCACGACCTGCTGACCAACCGCGATAGCCAGCGGGGCCTTGGCGTGCCGGTCGAGCACGTGCCTGCCAGCATTGGCGTGGCCGCGATCTGCTGGCCGCTGGGCCAGCCAATGAGCCGGCAAGACCCCAACTGCAGGCGCCAGCGCTTCGCCTGGACCCTGGACGGCACCACTCCGCCGACTCTGCAGGCAGCCGATCAACCGCTTGGGCTGGGTTTGCATGAGCAGGTCTGGGTCAACGCGCAGGGGCTGCGGGTGGATGGCACTTGCCCGGATGCCCACGCGCGCGATATAGCCCTTTGGCCAGCCCCGCTCGAGCCTTGGCTGGCGCGGGTCGAGCGGCGTGCGGCGCGGTTGCCGGCCGTGGACCCAAGCTGCCCGCCGCAGGTGCCTGCCACAGCACCGCCCCTATCGATCGTCGGTGTACGCCCAGGCGACAACCTGCGCCGCCCGGCCACCAGTAGCGAGCCGTTGCAACTGCAGGTTTCGGCCCTGGGTGGGGGTGGGCGACGCTGGTGGTTCCTCAACGGCCAGCCCCTTGGCCAGACCGAGGGGCAGGGCAGCATGCGGGTACGCTTCGAACAGGCTGGGCAGAATGAGCTCAGCGCACTCGATGAGAGCGGTGAAACTGCGCGGGTGGCATTTCAGGTCAGCGAGTAACCGTTCGACGTTTAGCGGGGCAGCACCTACGCTTGCTGGTGATGGGTGTGGCCGGCCGACGCCCCGGCGCCCAAGGGATTGTGGAGCGTCCTATGCGTCTTGCGGTCGTGCCCCCGTTGCTGCTGACCTGGGCCAGCCTGGCCCTCGCCGAGCCGTTGCCGGCGTTTCTCGACACCCAGGAATACGAGCGCCGTCTGCCGACCGCCAACCTGCCGGTGGATACCTATCGCCCCGTGACACCGGCGCTGCAGGTCGTGTTACCCACTGCCCCCACCCGCGTGCCGTCAGAAGCCCGATTCGTACTGCACAAGGTGCGCTTCGAAGGCGGTACGGTTTACCCGCTGAGTGAATTGCGTGAGCACTATCAAGCATTGATCGGGCACCAGATATCCGTGGGCGATCTGCAGCAATTCACTGAGCGGCTGACCCAGCGTTACCAGCATGATGGCTACCCGCTGTCGTATGCCTACCTGCCACCTCAGGACTTTGCCGAGGGCCGTGTGCAGGTGGTGCTGGTGGAAGGGTACATCAAAGAATATGAGCTGCTGGGTGATGTCGGCCCTTCTGCGCTCCACCTCAAGCAGATGACAGCACGCCTGCTGGCCGAGCGGCCACTGACCCAGGAGACGCTCGAGCGCTATGTCGGCGCGGCGCAGCGGATACCGGGTATCAATGTGGAGGCGGAGGTGGTGGTAGGGCGCGCCCCTGAAGAGGCAAACCGTCTGAGGGTACGTGCATGGCACAGCCCCGTTGATGCTGGCGTGACCCTGAGTGACGGCAGCCGCGGGGGGCCGCAGGCGCTGTTCAAACTCGCCAGCAATGGCCAGACGCGCTTTGCCGAGCAACTGGCTGCGAGCTTTCTGCTGTCGGCAGGTGGCGACCACGTTGAGTACCAGCGCCTGGATTACAGCCAGCCTCTGGACGCTCAGGGCAGCCAATTGCTGTTAGCCGTAGCGCGGTACCGCAGCGAGCCGCGTACACGCGTGCGCCTGGATCACGGTGCCGACATCGATCAGCGGCTCGAGAGCGAGCGTTATTCGGTCGGCCTCGGCCAGCCGCTGATGATTGCGCCGAACGAATGGGTGAACGTGGCCGGGCGTTTCTATTCGGTCGGGGAGCACATCGAGTATCGGTCGGGCGGCTTACCCGAGTACGACTCCTCTGTTCGCGCGCTGTCATTTGAAGGCGATTGGCGCAAGGCTGACCTGCGTCGCCTGCGCATCGTCAGTGCCGGTGTCTACCAGGGCATGGACTATCTGGGGGCGCGCAGCGATGCGGACTACGACATGGACTTTCTGCGCTTTCGAATCGCTGGGCTGCAGAGCGACCAACTGTCTGACAACTGGCAGAGCGTGGTGTCGGCCGCAGTGCACTGGAGTGACGACAGGCTGCCCGAAAGTGAGCGGGCGGCGTTTGGCGGGCAGCATTTCGGCCGCGGCTACCCAAGCGACCAGGCTGCGGGTGACAAGGGCTGGGGTGTGGCTTACGAGCTCAACTACAGCATCAGGCCTGGCCGTGCCTGGTTGCAGCGGGTGCAGCCCTATGCGGTACTCGATGCAGCGCACGCCTGGTACAACGGCGGGCCTTTCGAGGATGCGCACCTCAGTTCGTTAGCGCTGGGCGTGCGCCTGGCAGGTGGGCGGTATGGCAATGTGGCGCTGGAGGTCGCCAAGCCGCTGGCGGATGTGGCACTGGACAGCCTGAACCGTGGGCCGCGGCTGATGCTGAGTGTCAGCTATCAGTTGGATTGAGCCACCGGCTTTAGGCCCTATCGACGATTTGCCGGTAATAGGGCCTGTGAAGGCAGCTTCACTCAGTGGGTGGTGAAGCGCAGGTGCACCGGCGACGAGCTGGGTGTCAGTGCCAGCGCCAGTTGCGTGCGGTTGTGCATATGGGTCAGCCGCAACACTTGCGACACATAAAGTTTAACGGTGTTTTCGGTAATCCCGAGTTCACAGGCAATCTGGTAGTTGGTCTTGCCTTTGCTCACCAGCCGCGCCACTTCCAGCTGGCGTGGTGAGAGCTTCTCGAACGCGGCAGGCAGGTCGCTCTCACCCTCTTCCACATCGCTGGCGCGGCGGTGAACGCCCTGGCCCCGAGCTTTTTCCAGGTCCTGGTAAAGTTCATCGATGCAGCCAGCCAAGTCTTGCAAGCGTTTGTTGAGACTGCCCAAATCCTGGAAGTTGGATCTGCGCTCCAGCAAAACCTGCTCCTGGCGACGCACGCCTTCCAGCAGTTCGTCGAGGTCCACGGGTTTTTGGTAGTAATCCGTGAAGCCTTCGCGCAGCGCACGAATCACGTCCTGCTTGTCGGCGCGGCCAGTGAGCATGATCGCTTCGAACACGCGCTGGCGCCCGGCAATTTCTTTCAGCTCGCGCATCAGTTCAATGCCATCGCGCTCGGGCATGTGCAGGTCGCACAACACCAGGCCAATGGCTTCATCTGCCGCATAGCGCTCGATGGCTTCGTCTGTCGAATGCGCGGCCACGCAATGATGGCCCTGACTTTCAAGATACTCACACAGCTGTTCGACGATCAGCGGCTGGTCATCAACCACCAGAACCTTCACCTCACTGAATGACTTGGTCACGATCACCTCCCTGTTCCTAAGCGGCCCTGCTCCCGGGCCAGACGCTCTGGCAGCTTAACCATAGACGCTGCTGGCGAACCTGTACAACGCATGTACAAGTATTCGGACAACGGGATTGATCATTGGATCCACACCGCGGTGAGCAGAAAGCCAGCCAGCACATAGGGCACGAAGGCTTGTTTGTCGCCCATTTGTTCGGTGAGTGCCTGCAACCTCTTCTTCACCTTCGGGTTGAACAAGGTCCACAGGCGCCGGCGAGTCAGCAGCCAGAGCAACACGCTGACGCCTGCACCGATAAAGGTCCCGAGCACATATTCATGGCTGGTCGCCAACGCCAGGGCGCCCATGAGCTTGACGTCGTCAGCGCCGAAGCGGCCGAGCATGTAGCCTGGCAAGGTCAATAGCATGACGATGGCCAAGGCCCAGCCGGCGTCGCTGGCCTCGGCGCCAATCCAGGTGTGGCCGGTGAAGAACAGCCAGACCAAGGCACCCGCTGCTACCCCCAAGGTCAGGACGTCGGCGATCTGGCGTTCGCGAATATCCTGTTCAGTGCACAAGGCAAGCCACATCAGCAGAACAATGCTTTGCATTGGCAGGTCGATCCTTATTCGTTGAACACGTCTACCCGTTCATCAAGGGTTATCAACAGGGTAGACGCGATCTGACGAGCGGGCTATGCGATGCTCATTTGGCCCTGCCTGGCGGGTAGTTGCCCAGTACCTGGCTCACCGTCTTCTGGATGGCGCTGTTGCGCTCCTCAGGGCTGGGCGGGTAATTGTTCATGATCTGCTCTGCACTGCCGCGCCAGACCAGCTTGCCGTCACGGCCATCGAACATGTCGACCTGGATGGTCGCCACCTTGTAATCGACGCTACGGGTTTCGTTGTACATCGGCCCGCCCCAATAGCCCCCCCAATAGCCGCCCCAGCCACCGCCGTAGTTGGTGGTGATCTGCTGCTGGCGTTGCTCGACGATCAGATAAGCACGGACCTTGACGTCAGGCTGGGCACTGCCTTGGGCCGGGCGCAGGCCGCGCTGGTCGAGCTGGTCGGCGACGGCCTGGCGGATTCGCTGTTCGGTAAGGTCGCTCTTGATGCGCGGGTCATCCGGGCGGTAGTGCAGGGCCGGCTCTTGCCATGCCCAGCTGCGGTACGCGGCAAAGTCTCGGCTGGCGTCGAAATCCTGCTGGACGTTGTTGCTCGAGCAGGCGGCAAGCAACAGTACCAATGACAGTAGAACGAAGCGACGCATCATGATGGTTCTCCGTTAGGCATTAACTGGGAGGATAGCCGCTGAGCGCCTTGTGTACCGATTCGCGCAAGGCGCTTTCGCGGTCACGTGGCGAGCTTTTGTCGCTGCCGCTTTCAGCACTCGCGCTCCACACCGGCTGGCCGTTGCGAGCGTCGAACAGATCGATGCGCACCACCATCACCTCAACTTCGTAGGTGCGTACGATCGGCACGCTGCCATAGGCGCCATAACCGTTGCGGTAGCCGCCGAAACCGACACTGCCATAGGGGGACGGGCCGTAGTAGGGGTCGTAGTAGTCATAGTCGCGTACCTGGCGCAAACGCCGCTCCAGGCGCATGTCGGCACTGACCAGCAAGTCGCCGGTCGCGCCCCGGGCTGGGCGCAGCCCATGCTGGTCGAGGGCACCACTGACGGCATCGGCCAGTTGCCCCGGGTCGGCGTCGGCAGTGCCGCTTGGCAACTGGCCGTTGCGCCAGCTCCAGCTGCGGTAACGGCCATAGTCACGCGGTGGGGCAGGGTAGGCACTGGCGTCGAAGGTGGTGGCTGCCTGCGCGGGCGCCGGTGGCAAGGGGCGGCTGCTGGCAACGTACGGGTTGCTGCCCTGACAGGCGCTGAGGGCAAGCGGCAGCAAGGCCAGGTACAACAGGCGGTACGGCATGAGGTCCTCCCGGCGGGCAGGTCAGCGAGGGCGGCACATCCAGTGCAGGTAGCGACCAAGCCCGGCAAAGCTTGGGTGGCGGCGGTGGGCCAGTTCCATTTCCAGCAGGTCGAGCATCTGCGCCTTGGCCTGGAACTCCCTGGGCATGTAGTCGTGGAACACTCGCACGCCACTCTCGGTTTCGACCTGCCATAGAGGATCAAGTTGCACCTTGAGCTCACGCGGATCAAGCGGTTTCTGCGGGGTGAGGCTCTGTTTTTCACCTTCCAGGCGGTTGCTGCGCAACTTGCGGAAATGGCCCTTGAGCAGGTTGCGATAAACCAGCGCATCCCGGTTGTAGAAGGCCAGGGACAACCAACCGCCGGGCGCGGTCAGCTGGTGCAGCACGGGAAGGATGCTCTCTGGCTCGGCCAGCCATTCGAGCACGGCGTGGCACAGCACCAGATCGTAGGGCTCGGTGAGCTGACCGAGCAGGTCCTGCCATGGCGCCTGGATGAAGGTGGCGGTCTGGCCGGCATCGGCAAAGCGCGTGCGGGCACCTTCGAGCATGGGTGCGGCCGGTTCGGCCAGGGTCAGGTGGTGACCGCGTTCGGCCAGCCATAACGCCATGTGGCCGAGCCCTGCGCCGATGTCGAGCACCCGTAGCGGGCGGTCTGGGAGGGTTTCGGCCAGGTCGGCCTGCAGCACGGCCAGGCGGATAGCGCCCTTGGCGCCACCGTAGATTTTCTCGGCGAAGCGGGTGGCCAGTTCATCGAAGTGACGGTCGTTCATCGCGCGAAGCGCCTTTCGGTGTCGGCCAGCTTGGCCCGTACCACCTGCTCCATGTCCAGGCCCAGTTCGCTGCACAGCAGCAGTAGGTAGAGGACGACGTCACCTACCTCCTGGCCGGCGTGGGCGAGTTTGTCCGCAGGCAGCTGGCGCGATTCGTCCTCGCTGAGCCATTGGAAGATTTCCACCAGCTCGGCCATTTCCACACTGGCCGCCATGGCCAGGTTCTTCGGGCTGTGGAAGCCGCGCCAGTCGTTGTTGTCACGGATCTGGTGCAGGCGTTGAGTGAGTTCTTGCAGGTTCATCGCGGGTCTCCTAGTGCCGCATAGCTTCCGTGCAGCCCCAACGCAAAGCAAGAGGATTCAGGGGCCACGGTAGCCTGTGGCCTTCACAGCGCCCCCCAGCGCCCGACCATATGCAGCAGCTGGCCATGCCCATCCAGGCGCAGTTCCCCGGCAGGGCCGGCCGCGCTGGCGCTCAATACCACCTCCGAGGGCAGCCGCACGGGTTTGCGGAAATCCACCTCAAAGGCATATCCGCTGTCTGGCAGGTGCCCGCGCAGCGCTGCCAGCGCCATGGCTTTGCTCCACATGCCATGGGCGATCGCCTTGGGGAAGCCGAACAGCCGGGCACTGGTGGCGCTCAGGTGAATCGGGTTGTAGTCGCCACAGACTTTGGCGTAGCGCCGGCCGATATCGCTGTCGGCGTACCAGCGGGTCGCTTCAGGCAACGGCTGGGGTTCGCTTTCCTCTCGCTCTTCGGGCTGCCCTTCACGTTTCAAACCGCGCACCAGCATCCGGCTGGTTTCGCGCCATATCAGGCCTAAGCCATCTTCGGCTTCGGTGATCAGGTCGAATGTGCCGCCCTTGGCATGTGGCTGCAGGTTGTCGGCATAGACCGCAAAGTGCAGCCCGTCGATGCCACCCAGGGGGCGCAGCACCTCGATGCGGTTATGCAGGTGTACCAGGCCCAGCAGCGGGAAGGGGAAGTTGTCGGCGGTCAGCAACTGCAACTGCAGGGTGAACGCCATGATGTGGGGGTAGGTGCCCGGCAAGCGGGCGTCATCGGTGAAGTGGCAAAGATGCCGGTACGCTGCGAGATTGCCGTGCTGCACGCGCATGAAGCAGCGCAGGCCATCGGCTGGCAGCGCCTGGCCGCTGATCTTGCGTTTGCTGGCAGCGCGCAGATAGAGGCTTGCGCGTGAGTCGGGGCTGTTCAGGTCGTGCCAAGGGCGGTTCATGGTCACGCTCCCATCAATGCCTGGCCACAGACCCGCAGCACTTGGCCATTGACCGCGCCGGAGCCGGGCTGACTGAGCCAGGCGATGGCCTCGGCGACATCCTGAGGGCGACCGCCCTGGCCCAGCGAACTCAGGCGCCGCCCGGCTTCGCGCAGGCCCATGGGCATGGCGGCGGTCATGTGCGTCTCGATGAAACCGGGGGCCACGGCATTGATGCTGCCACCTTGCGCGCCAAGCTTCGGCGCCCAGGCCTGGGCAAAACCGATCAGCCCGGCCTTGCTTGCGGCATAGTTGGCCTGGCCGCGGTTGCCGGCGATGCCGCTGACCGAAGCCAGCAGCGTGATGCGTGCGGCCGCCCCCAGCGCGCCGCCTGCATACAGTGCCTGGGTCAGTACCTGGGGTGCCTTGAGATTGACCGCCATCACCGCGTCCCAGTAGTCAGGGGTCATGTTGGCGAGGGTCTTGTCTTTGGTGATGCCGGCGTTGTGCACGACGATGTCGATGCCGCCGGGCAAGGCCTGGAGCAGCAACTCAGCGGCGTCGCTGGCGCAGATGTCCAGGCCCAGCGCCTTGCCGCCCAGGCGGGCGGCGAGGGCATCGAGGTCTTGTTGGGCCTGCGGCACGTCCAGCAGCATCACCTCGGCACCATCACGCGCCAAGGTTTCGGCAATGGCTGCGCCGATCCCGCGCGCAGCACCGGTGATCAGTGCCCGGCGCCCGGCCAGCGGCCGCGTCCAGTCTTCGACCTCGCTGGCACAGGCTTGCAAGCGCAGCACCTGGCCGGAAATGAACGCACTCTTGGGTGACAGAAAGAAGCGCAAGGCGCCTTCGAGCTGGCTGTCGGCAGCTTCATCCAGGTACAACAGCTGCGCCGTCCCACCGTTGCGCAGCTCCTTGGCCAGCGAGCGGCTGAAGCCTTCCAGGGCACGCTGGGCGACGCTGGCCAGCGGGTCGTCGATGCCTTCCGGAGGGCGCCCGAGTATGACCACATGGGCGCAGGGCGCCAGGCTGCGCAGCAACGGCTGGAAGAATTCGCGCAACTGCTTCAGCTCATCGCTGTCGGACAGATGACTGGCATCGAATACCACCGCCTTGAGCTTGGGCCCCAGGCCCGCCACCCATGCCGGCGCCTGCAGGCTTGCGCCATTGAAGCTGTAGCATTCGCTGGTCAGGCGGGGAGCGATGGCTTCGACCTGATTTGCCAAAGGCCCTCCGCCGATCACCAACGCACCTTCCACGGGGCGTAGGCGGCCTGCCTGCCAGCGTTCCAGCGGTGCCGGGTGTGGCAGCCCGACGGCATCGATGAGGCGGCGGCCGAGGTTGGAGTTGGCAAAGTCGAGATAGCGGTCGCTCATGTGCGGGTCTCCCTGAAGGCAAGCATTGAAGTGTGGACCAACTTTGTAGGAAGGTCGTTCGAATGCGGCAAAAACACCTAGGCTGTTCGGATCGAGATGTTTCAGGAGGAATCTACGCATGCGTTCACTTCGCCGGGTCGCGATTCTGGGCGGCAACCGAATACCTTTCGCCCGCTCCAACGGCACCTACGCCACTGTCAGCAACCAGGCCATGCTCACGGCCACGCTGGAGGGGCTGACAGAGCGGTACCGCCTGCACGGTTTGCACCTGGGTGAAGTCGTGGCCGGTGCGGTGCTCAAGCATTCTCGCGACATGAGCCTGACGCGCGAATGTGTGCTGGGTTCGCGGCTCTCGCCACAGACGCCGGCCTACGATATTCAGCAGGCTTGCGGCACCGGGCTGGAGGCGGCCTTGCTGGTGGCCAACAAGATTGCCCTTGGGCAGATCGACAGCGGTATCGCCGGTGGCGTCGACACCACTTCCGATGCCCCGATCGGGGTCAATGAGGGGCTGCGGCGCATCTTGCTGCAGGCCAACCGTGGCAAGACCCTGGGCGAGCGGCTAAAGCCGTTCCTGCAACTGCGCCCGGGGCATCTGAAGCCCGAGCTGCCGCGCAATGGCGAGCCGCGTACCGGGTTGTCGATGGGCGAGCATTGCGAGCGCATGGCCCAGGCCTGGCAGATCGACCGCGCCGAGCAGGACGCGTTGGCGCTGCTTAGCCATCAGCATCTGGCAGCGGCCTATGCCGAGGGTTGGCAGGATGACCTGCTGACACCCTTTCTGGGCCTCACGCGCGACAACAACCTGCGGCCGGACTTGACCCTCGAGCAGTTGAGCAAGCTCAAGCCCGCCTTCGACCGCAGCGGCGTGGGCACACTCACAGCGGGCAACTCCACACCGCTGACCGATGGTGCGTCGCTGGTGCTGCTGGGCACGGAGGAGTGGGCGCAGGCACAGGGCCTGCCGGTGCTGGCCTATCTGGTCGATGGCGAGACGGCTGCGGTGGACTTCGTCAAAGGGCAGGAAGGGCTGCTGATGGCGCCGGCCTATGCTGTGCCGCGGCTTCTGGCGCGCAATGGCCTTAGCCTTCAGGACTTCGATTATTACGAGATCCATGAGGCATTCGCTGCCCAGGTGCTGTGCACGCTCAAGGCCTGGGAGAGTGCCGAGTACTGCCGCGAGCGGCTGGGGCTGGAGGCGCCGCTGGGCGCGATCGATCGGAGCAAGCTCAACGTCAAGGGCAGTTCATTGGCGGCAGGGCACCCGTTCGCGGCGACCGGGGGGCGGATCCTGGCCAACCTGGCCAAACTGCTGGCGACGGCGGGGAAGGGGCGCGGCTTGATTTCGATCTGCGCGGCGGGCGGGCAGGGGGTGACAGTGATCGTCGAGCGGTGACCGCCTGCAGGGCTGCAGGGTGCCTGTGGCCGGTGTTAGGCTTGTCTGGTCAGAACCACAAGAACTCACTATGCCGAGTATCGGACACCCCCGCGCCATTCCAGCCCTGGTCCATTTGCCCAGGCCGCTCTATGCCCGTGCTGAAAGCCTGGGCGCTGGCTCCTGGACCACTCGCCACAGCCACGACTGGGTGCAGTTTTCCTATGCGATCAGCGGTGTGCTGGGTGTCTACACGCGTGATGGCAGCTATTTCGCCCCACCGCAGTGGGGTGTGTGGATTCCTGCCGACGCTGAACACGAAGTGGTGACGTCCGGACGGGCGGAAATGCGCAGCCTGTACATTCGCCGCGACGCTTGCCCTTGGGCTTCGGCGCAGTGCCGGGTGTTGGAAGTGACACCGCTGGCGCGTGAGTTGATCAAGCAGTTCTGTGTTTTCCCACCGCACTATCCCGAAGGCGATAGCGTCGAAGGCCGCTTGGTCTCGGTACTGCTCGACCAGCTTCGTACTTTGCCTGAAGTGGGGTTCTCCCTGCCGCTGCCCCGGCATGCCGGCTTGCTGGCGCTGTGCAACAGCTTGATTGCCGCGCCGGATCAGGTGCAAACCTTGCAGCAGTGGGCCGGCCAATTGCAGTGCTCGGAAAAGACCCTGATGCGCCTTTTTCAGCGCGAGACGGGGTTGAGCTTTCGTAACTGGCGTCAACGCATGCGGTTATTGTCGTCACTGGCGTTGCTGGAGACGGGGGCGAGTGTGACAGACGCGGCGCTGGGCTGCGGCTATGACTCGACGTCGGCCTACATCGCCGCCTTCAAGCAATTGTTTGGCTCGACACCGGGTGAGTTGACGTTGTAGCGGGGGGCCGGCCTCTTCTTGGGGAATCTGCGAAGAGGCCGGTGCAGCCTGCCGGTCAGGTGCGGAAGCGTCGTACCAGCGAATCCAGCTCATTGGACAACCCGGCCAGGCTTTCCGAGTCCTGCCGCGCCGCCTGCGCCAGGTCGGCCACCAACTGCGCATCACCGTGGATCTGGCTGATATGGCGGTTGATGTCTTCGGCAACCTGGTGCTGTTCTTCTGCCGCGGTGGCGATTTGCGTGTTCATGTCGCGGATGATGTCCACCGACTCGCGTATCTGGCCAAAGCTGTCGCGGGCCAGGCCAATGCGGTTGACCGACTGCTGCGACACTTCCAGGCTGGCATGCATCTGCTCGGCCACTTCGGCGGTACGGCTGGCCAGGTTGCCAAGCAGCCCATCGATTTCAGCCGTCGAGTCGGCGGTGCGCTTGGCCAGCGCCCGGACCTCGTCGGCCACTACCGCAAACCCGCGGCCCTGTTCGCCGGCGCGGGCGGCTTCGATCGCGGCATTGAGCGCCAGCAGGTTGGTCTGTTCGGCAATCGAGCGAATGGTACCGAGGATCGACTGAATGGCATTGCTGTCGCGCTCCAATTGCTGGATCGACTGGGCCGACTGCTCGATCTCCTGGCTCAGCCGGTCGACACTGTTGACGGCCGCATCGATCTGCTGCTGGCCTTCGCGGGCCTGTTGCTGGCCGCTGTCGGCCGACTGCGCGGCCTGGCTGCAGGAGCGGGCAACTTCGTTGGCGGTGGCGACCATTTCGTGGAATGCGGTGGACACCATGTCCACTGCTTCGCGCTGGCGCCCGGCGGCCTCGGCCATGTCGCTGGAGACCTGAGTGGAGCTGGTGGAGGTGCTGAGGATCTTGCTCGCCGCCGAGCCGATATGCTGGATCAGGCTGCGGATGGCGCCGAGGAACTGGTTGAACCAACCGGCCAGTTGCGCGGTTTCATCACGGCCACGGACTTCCAGGTTGCGGGTCAGGTCGCCTTCGCCCTGGGCGATGTCCTCCAGGCCACTGGAAACACTGTTGATGGGGCGCACGATGAGTTTGGCGAACGTGGCGCCGACCACGGCGAACAGCGCAGCCAGCACCAGCGCGACGCCGCCGATGAGCCAGGTGAGGCGGGTGGTGGTCTGCATCACTTCGCTTTGTTGGATCAGGCCTATGAAGGTCCAACCGAGTTTTTCGTCGGGGTAGACGTTGGCCATGTAGCGCACGCCGCCGATTTCGACCTCAGCCAAGCCCTTGCCGGCTTTGGCCAGCTCGGCATAACCGTCGCCGAAGCTGGCCAGCTGTTTGAAATTGTGACTGGCATCGCGTGGGTCGACCATCACGTTACCGTTGTTTTCCATGAGGATCAGGTAGCCGCTTTCGCCTAGTTTGATCTGCTGGACGATCTCGGTCAGGCCCTTGAGCGATACGTCGATGTTGACCACGCCACCGGGGCTGCCCAGTTGGTTGGCAACGGTGCGCACGGTGCTGACCAGTACGGCATCGTCGCCGGCCCAGTAGTAAGGGGCGGTGCGCAGGGTCTTGCCAGGGTTGGCCATGGCCGCCTGGTACCAGGGGCGGGTGCGCGGGTCGTAGTTGCTCATGTTCGGATCGCCTGGCCAGAAGGCGTAGCCGCCGTCTTGCAGGCCATAGGATACGTAGGCGTAGTCCGGATGGCTTTTGGCCAGGCGCGTGAACAGTTCGTACAGTGTCTTGTCCTGATCGCTGGGTGTGATTTGCGCAGCGTCGGCGCTGATGTGTTTCTTGACGTTGTCGCCGCTACCGGTGACCTGGGGGAGGCTGGCCAGGTAGTCGACGTTTTGGGTGATGCCCTGGAAAAACAGGTTCATCGCGTTACTGACCTGGCGGATTTCCCGGCTGCTGCCGTCAAGAAAATCGTCGCGGGCTTCGCCGCGCAGGTTGATGACCACCAAGGTGGCTACGAGGACGATGGGCAGTGCGGCGATGACCGCGAATGCCCAGGTCAGTTTCTGTTTGATGTTCATCGACGCTCCCGGAATTTATTTTTTCGACACGCGAGGCAGGTAGAAACTGTATCGGCGGCATCCGGGGTTTTTTGAGTGAAAATGCCCGTATTTATTGGGCAAAGGCGCATTTGGCGACTATTCGGTCGGCTCCAGGCTAATATGGCATACCAAGCGTGGGCTCAACTGCAGCATTCGCTCCCTTTTGCGAGATCTTTGAGAATCGGGCAGTCAGGCCGGTCATTGCCTTTGCAGTGCGCTACCAGTTCGCTCAAGGTGTCACGCAGGCTGGCCAGTTCCTCGATACGCCGGTTCAGCTCATCGATGTGTTGCAGCGCCAGCGCCTTCACGTCGGCGCTGGCGCGCTGCCGGTCCTGCCACAGGGTCAGCAGCTTGCCCACCTCTTCCAGGGAAAACCCCAGGTCGCGTGAGCGCTTGATGAAGGCAAGGCTGTGCAGGTCCTCTGGCTGGTACAGGCGGTACCCGCTGTCGCTGCGGGTGGCCGGCTTGAGCAGGCCGATGGCTTCGTAATAGCGGATCATCTTGGTGCTGAGCCCGCTGCGGCGGGCGGCCTGGCCGATATTCATGGGGCCTCCTGCGAGGTGCTGGTGGGTTTCCAGGTCTTGAGCCACAAGGCGTTGCTTACCACGCTGACGCTGGACAACGCCATGGCGGCGCCGGCCACTACCGGGTTCAGATAACCCAGCGCGGCCAGCGGAATGCCGATGAGGTTGAAGATGAATGCCCAGAACAGATTCTGGCGGATTTTCGCATAGGTCTTGCGGCTGATTTCCAGGGCGGCAGGCACCAGGCGCGGGTCACCACGCATCAGCGTGATGCCGGCAGCCTGCATGGCCACGTCGGTGCCGCCCCCCATGGCAATGCCGATATCAGCGGCGGCAAGCGCTGGGGCGTCGTTGATACCGTCGCCGACCATCGCTACCACACCACCCTTTTTCAGCTCGGCTACCGTGGCGGCCTTGTCGGCCGGGAGCACTTCGGCGTGTACATCGTCGATGCCGAGGGTGTCGGCGACCACCTTGGCGCTACCGCGATTGTCGCCGGTCAACAGGTGGCTGCTGATATGGCGTTTGTGCAGGGCTGAGATAGCCTGTTCGGCACCTGGCTTGAGGCTGTCGCCGAAGGCGAACAACCCTAGCACGCGAGGCTGTGGGCCCCGTTCAATCAGCCAGGACAGGGTACGGCCTTCGGCTTCCCAGGCCTGTGCCTGTGTGGCGAGGGCGCCGGGTTGCAGGTTGCATTCGTCGAGCAGGCGCCGGTTGCCCAAGGCCAGGTCACGGCCTTGCACCTGGCCAGCGATACCGCGGCCGGTAAGGGACTGGCTGCCGGTTACCGTGGGCACCTCCAGCCCCTGCCCGGTGCAGGCATCGAGTACTGCCTTCGCCAAGGGGTGTTCGCTGCCCCGTTGCAGGGCAGCGGCCAAGCGAAGCAATTCAGCTTTCTCACCCACCAGTGCCTGGCTGTGGATAACGCGCGGGCTGCCAGAGGTGAGCGTACCGGTTTTGTCGAACACCACGCGGTTCACCGCATGGGCGCGCTCCAGCGCCTCGGCGTCCTTGATCAGGATGCCGTGGCGCGCGGCAACGCCTGTGCCCGCCATGATCGCGGCAGGTGTGGCCAGGCCAAGGGCGCAAGGGCAGGCAATCACCAGCACGGCGACGGCATTGATCAGCGCAGTCTGCAGCGGGGCGCCGGCCAGTGACCAGCCGATCAGGGTCAGCAGTGCGATCAACAGCACGGCCGGCACGAAGATCTGGCTGACCCGGTCTACCAGTTTCTGGATGGGCGCCTTGGCAGCCTGGGCATCTTCGACCAGGCGGATGATGCGGGCCAGCACGGTTTCTGTACCCAACGCCCGGGTACGCACCAGCAACCGGCCCTCGCCGTTGATCGCGCCGCCGGTAACGCTATCGCCCGGTTGCTTGGGCACTGGCAGGCTCTCGCCGCTGATCAGGGCTTCGTCGGCGTGGCTGGTGCCTTCTTCCACTTCACCATCGACCGGGAAGCGCTCCCCTGGCTTGACCAGCACCAGGTCACCGAGCTGCAATCGGGCAATTGCAACGTCTTCTTCGTGGCCATCGACCACCCTCACGGCGCGCTCTGGGCGCAGCGCCTCGAGGGCACGGATGGCGCTGGCGGTCTGGCGTTTGGCGCGGCTTTCAAGGTACTTGCCCAACAACACCAGGGCGATCACCACCGCCGACGCCTCGAAGTACAGGTGCGGGGCCATCCCGACCGGTGCCTTGGCCCATTGGTACAAGCTAAGGCCGTAACCGGCACTGGTGCCCAGCGCGACCAGCAGGTCCATATTGCCGGCGCCAGCGCGCACAGCCTTGTAGGCCGCCACATAAAAGCGTGCACCAAGGATGAACTGCACGGGGGTGGCCAGCGCGAATTGCGCCCACGCCGGCAACATCCAGTGCACACCAAAGGGTTGCAGCAGCATCGGCAACACCAGGGGCAGGGCCAACAGAAGGGCGGCGCCTACGGCCAGACGTTCGTTGCGCAGTCGGCGCTGGACGGCTTGCTGATCGTTGTCGGCCGGCAGCGGCAGGCTGGCACCGTAGCCGGCCTTTTCGACCGCGCCGAGCAACAGGTTGTCATCAAGGCCCTGCAGCACCTGAAGGTGGGCACGTTCGTTGGCAAGGTTGACACTCACCTGCTCGACGCCCGGTAGTTTGCCGAGTGCGCGCTCGACACGGCCGACGCAACTGGCGCATGTCATGCCCTCGATGCGTAGCTCCAGGGTGCGGGTCGGTACCTGGTACCCGGCGCTGCGCACGGCCTCGACCAGGGCCGGCAGGCTGCCGGCCGGGGCTTGGACCCTGGCCTGTTCGTTGGCGAGGTTGACGCTGACCTGTTCAGCGCCATTGACCTTGCGCAGCGCGCGCTCGACGCGGCCAGCACAGCTGGCGCAGGTCATGCCGGAGATCGGCAGGTCGAATGAAGTGGATGCGGGCATGGCTCTCCTCCTTGGACAGGCCACCAGCATCAACCTTGCCATGTGGGGAAGGTCAATAGTCCAGGCTGGCTCGCCTCAGTACCAGCCCATTGTGGCCCATGGCAATGCGGTACTTGTTGATCTGGCCCGCTTGCAGGGTCAGCCGAGTGCTACGCTGGTCTTCCAGGCCGGGCGCGCAGCCGGGCATCTGCCCCGGCAGCAGGCGCAAGCGCACGTCAACAGGGCCGGGCGGCAGGTTGAAGGAGGCCGACTGCTCCTGGAACACGCGCCCGGAGAGCTGGTCGTTCAGATAGACACCGATTTCGCAGCTGGTGGCCACTTCCAGGCGTTCGCGTGAAATGATCAGCACGCTGTAGTCCGAGTTGCCTTCGGCGCTTGCCGGTGGCACTGCTGCCAGCGTGCCCAATAGCCCGACAACGCCCACTGCTGTCCTGAACATGAAGAATCTCCTGCTTGCCGAATCGTAAAGGCGCAGCTTGGCCGAGGTTGGTAGGGATTTCCAGCCCGGCCGTTCGATGCAGAACTTGACCTTGCCCCGATGGCAAGCTTGAAACTGCGCCAAACCCTGAAGGAGGCAACACCCATGCAAGTGTTCAACGTACAAGGCATGACCTGTGGCCATTGCGTCAAGGCGGTCACCCGCGCGGTGCAGGACCAGGATGCGAGCGCCAAGGTCGAGGTCGATCTGGCCGGCAGGCAGGTGCGTGTGCAGAGCGCTCTGGCTGCTGAGCAGTTGCTGGCAGCGATTCGTGAAGAGGGCTACCAGGCCGACGTGGCCTGAAGTCGAATGGGCCGCTTCTGTGGCCCTGTTTTGTTGCAAATGTTTTCATGCTGATGGCGTCGCTTGCAGGTAGACTTACGCACTTGCTTAGCCTGCTATGGATTCCTGATGAACCTGCGAATGGTGCTGATCCTGGGCGCACTCAGTGCGTTCGGGCCCCTTGCGATCGACTTCTACTTGCCCGCCTTCCCGGCCATGGCGCAAGCGTTCGCCACCGACGAAAAACACGTCCAGACCACGCTGGCCGCCTACTTCCTTGGCCTGTCGCTCGGGCAACTGGTGTATGGGCCGGTGGCCGATCGCTTTGGCCGGCGCAAGCCGCTGCTGTTTGGCGTCATGCTGTTTACCCTGGCGTCGTTGGCCTGCGCCTACGCGCCAAACCTGGACACGCTGATCCTGGCGCGCTTCGTCCAGGCGCTGGGTGGCTGCGCCGGAATGGTGTTGTCACGGGCCATCGTCAGTGACAAGTGCGACCCGGTGGCCTCGGCCAAAGTGTTCTCACAACTGATGCTGGTGATGGGGTTGGCGCCAATTCTTGCACCGATGCTCGGCGGCGTACTGGTGAACCTGGCGGGTTGGCAGTCGATTTTCCTGACATTGAGCCTGTTCAGTGCTGCTTGCTTGCTGGCGGTCGGCCTGGGGTTGCCAGAGAGCTTACCTGCGCACATGCCGCGCCAGCCGTTGTCGGGCGCTTTGCGTCAATACCTCCGGTTGCTGGCTGACCGCACGTTCTTTGGCCATGCATTGACCGGAGGGATCGCCATCGCGGGTATGTTTGCCTACATCGCCGGTTCACCGTTCGTGTTCATAAAGCTCTACGGTGTGCCGGCCGAGCACTACGGCTGGTTGTTCGGTACCAATGCGGCAGGTTTCATCCTGGTGGCGCAGATCAACGCGCGTCTGCTGGCAAAGCGTGGGCCGGCCTTCCTGCTGGTGCGTGCAGTCTGGCTGTACCTGGCTGCGGGGCTGGTGTTGCTCGGTGTGGCAGCGCTGCGCCCAGCTGAACTATGGCCATTGCTGGTGCCGCTGTTCATCTGCATCGCCAGCCTGGGTTGCATCATCCCCAATGCTTCGGCGTGCGCCATGAGCGGCCAGGGCGCACGCGCCGGTAGCGCCTCGGCCTTGATGGGCTGCCTGCAATTCAGCGTCGCCGCAGGCGCGGCGGCGCTGGTCAGCCTGCTGCACGATGGCAGTGCAGTGCCCATGGCGTTGGTAATCAGCCTGTGCGGGGCGCTGGTGGTCAGTGTTGCGCTGTTGACCCGGCGCTTGCAGGCCACGCCTGCGGCTTGAGTGGGTGAGGCGCGCGCAGACGAGCTTCCAGTGTGACGACGAAGGCGCGTGCTTCTGCTTCGCTGCGAAAGCTCACCACATGCTGGTCAAGCCTGACTTCCCAGGGGCAGTTGGGGTTACGGTTAGACGCCCTGACGATAATCTCCATCGCGGCATACCTCCGAAGGATGGGGAGAGCGGCTCAAGTGTAGCGCTGCGGTTGCGGGGTGCCAGGGTATGAGTGGGCGTCCTGACTGGCGGTCAGGGCATTTTCCGGCAGGGGCGTCAGACGCTTCCAGAGGCAATGGCTGGAGGGTGTAGAACCTTCGCTTTTGTTTGCGCTATTTATGGAACGGCACTGTCGGCAGAGTCTCTGCCCGCGCGGGGCCATTGTTCCTCGTGCGTCGTTTCTTCCCTTCTATTTCGCGGCCTGATGCCTGTCACCTAAAACTGACGCGGGGCCATTGGCCTATTCCAATCGGTCAAGGGTTGCCCTACCCATCCCTCTTTGACTCCCCTGGGCTGTCTGCGCGGCTGCCGGACGGGCCGTTCATGCGGCTTATACTGACCCCGGTGCCAGGCCGGTAGCAGCTAGGGGGCAATCGGCGTTGCCAATGTTGGCCATTGGAATTCGGATCTTGCAGGGAGTTGAAGGGACATGAATACAGTCAGCAGTATCAGTCAGATTGCCGGCCTGATGGCCGACCCCAAGCGAAGCGCCATGTTGTGGGCGTTGATCGATGGCACGCCGCGACCGACCGATGAGCTGGCGATGATGGCTGGGTTGACGTCCTCCTCGGCCTGCGCCCACTTGTCATTGCTGTCGTCGGCAGGCCTGCTCAGGCTTGAGGCGCGCGGTCGCAAGCGTTACTTCCGGCTGGCGACGCCACAAGTGGGGGCGGCCGTGGAAGCCTTGGCCAGCGTGCAGCTGGGGACCGACAGGGGCGTGCAGGCCAAGCCGCTGCCAATGCCGATGTCGACGCGCCGGGCCCGTCGTTGCGGTGATCATCTGGGCGGCGAGCTGGCCGGTGAGCTCTATCATCGGTTGGTGGTAGCAGGCTGGCTGGAGGGCAGCGTGCACCAGATGATGGTCAGTGAGGAGGGCCGGGCGCAGTTGGCTGGCATCGGCGTCTATATCGATGCACTGGCGCCTCAGCAGCAGCGCGGCTGCGTGATCTGCCACTGTAATGAGTGGAGCGACCAGGGGCCTCATCTTGGCGGCAGCCTGGGGCAGGCCTTGCTCACGTTGTTCCTGCAGTCGGGATGGATACGTGAGGCGGAGAACACGCGGGCATTGCAGATCTCGGCACTGGGGATTCAACAGATCAATCGCATTGCCCGCGTTCCGGCGTTGCAAGTGGGGTAGCTGCAACGCCTTGCCCGGTCACACCAAGCGTGCGTCCAGGCTGTTCTGCGCGAGGCGGCGGGCCTGGTCTTCAGTCATGCCCAGGTGGGTGTGCAAGGCGTGGAAGTTTTCGGTGACGTAGCCGCCGAAGTAGGCCGGGTCATCCGAGTTCACGGTCACCTTCACACCGCGCTCGAGCATGTCGAGGATGTTGTGCTGGCTCATGTGATCGAACACACAGAGTTTGGTATTGGACAACGGGCACACGGTGAGTGGGATCTGCTCGTCGATGATGCGTTGCATCAGGCGTTCGTCTTCTATGGCGCGCACACCATGGTCGATGCGCTTGATTTTCAGCAGGTCGAGGGCTTCCCAGATGTATTCGGGTGGGCCTTCCTCGCCAGCGTGGGCCACGGCGACGAAGCCTTCGCTGCGGGCACGGTCGAAGACGCGCTGGAACTTGCTCGGCGGGTGGCCTTTCTCGGAGCTGTCCAGGCCGACCGCGATGAACGCGTCGCGGAACGGCAGGGCCTGGTCCAAGGTTTTCTGTGCTTCTGCTTCGCTCAGGTGGCGCAGGAAGCTGAGGATGAGGCCGCTGCTGATACCCAGTTGCTCGCGACCATCCTTGAGTGCCTGGTTGATACCATTGAGCACTACTTCGAACGGGATGCCGCGGTCGGTGTGGGTCTGCGGGTCGAAGAACGGCTCGGTGTGGATGACGTTCTGCGCCTTGCAGCGCAGCAGGTAGGCCCAGGTCAGGTCATAGAAGTCCTGCTCGCTGCGCAGCACGTCTGCACCCTGGTAATACAGGTCGAGGAATTCCTGCAAATTGTTGAAGGCGTAAGCGTTACGCAGGGCTTCGACGTCGTTCCAGGGCAGGGCGATCTTGTTGCGCTCGGCCAGGGCGAACAGCAACTCCGGCTCCAGTGAGCCTTCCAGGTGCAGGTGCAGTTCAGCCTTGGGCAGGGCGTTCAACCAATCATACATAGTGGGTGTTCTCAAATCAGGTACGGTTGCCGCCATTCTACAGGGCCACGCCGGGTATTGCGCCCGGCCTGGCCTTGCATCGTTTCAACCACCGATCAGGTCCGACTCACCAGACGAGCGATTCGCCTTTGTAGTTGATGAAGCGCAGCCCGCCGTTGCCACTTTGCGCCTTGATCTGTTCGAGCATGCCCTGGGTACTGGTGAGCACGTCGATTTCGGCGTTCTCGCCGCCCATATCGGTCTTGACCCAACCCGGGTGCATGGCCAATACGCAGAGGTCAGGCCGCTGCAGGTCGACCACGAAGCTGTTGATCATCGAGTTCAGCGCAGCCTTGCTCGCCTTGTAAAGGCAGACCTCGCCACCGTCGGGGATGGTCACGCTACCCAGGATCGAGCTCATGAACGCCAACACGCCCGAGCCTTCACGCACCTGGCCGGCAAGGCGCCGGGCAACGCGGATCGGCGCGACGGCGTTGGTCATGAACAGGTCGCCGATTTCATTGCGCTGTACGGTTTCCAAATCCTGCGGCAGCGGCCCCATGACACCGGCATTGATGAACACCAGGTCGAACACTTCGCCTTGCAGGCACTGCTTCAGGCCATCGAGCTGAGCGGTGTCGTTCATTTCCAGCTGTTCGACGCGTACCCCTGGCACGTTATCGAGAGCGCTGGGTTTTTTCGGGTCACGCACCGTGGCCGTGATGTTCCAGCCATCTTCGTGAAGGCGCTGCACCAGGCCAAGGCCAAGCCCGCGGGAGGCACCGATGATGAGGGCAGTTCTTGGAGTCGTCATAGGTACATTCCTGTCGCAGTAGGGAAAAGGATTTGAGCATACTGCAGACTGGCGTCATGCGCCGCATCACGATTGGTCAAGAAATGATCAATGGTGTTTGGCCGTGCGTGCCCGGGGGCTTCGCTTGTTGGCTAACGGGTTATCCACAGGCTGTTCCACAGTTAATGTGCGCAAGATGCCAGGCGGCCTTGGTTATAGAGGGTTCATGACTGGGGATAACTCACCCAAGCTCAGCCGACCGAGCCTTTTATCGTACTATGATCAAAAAATGCTCAATGCTCTGCAGGCCATGAAGGGCGTGGCCTGCATCGGAGTGCCCCAAGCTTATCCACAGGCAGGCCCACAGTTGTTGTGGGCAAAGGTCAGTGGGCTTCCAAGAGGATGCGCCCGCGGCTGAGGTCGGCCAGTTGCTGTTGCAGCGCGCCGGTGTGCGCCTCGCCGACCGCAATGTGCAGGTCGACCCCATTGGCGGTGAACCGCTCTTCCAGCACGAGACCGTCGACTTCGGCCAGGCGCAGTTTGACCAGGGCCAGTTCGCTGAAGCTGCAGCTGCAGCTGTACTCGCTTCGTTGCACCAGCAGCCTTTTCGGCGCCTGCTGCAAGCACTTGTTGGCACCGCCACCATAAGCCCGGGCCAGGCCGCCGGTGCCTAGCTGGATGCCCCCGTACCAGCGGATCACCAATACCACGACCTGGTCACAGTCCTGGGCTTCTATGGCAGCCAGGATTGGCCTGCCGGCCGTGCCGCCAGGTTCGCCATCATCGCTGCTGCGGTACTGCCCGCCCAGCTTCCAGGCCCAGCAGTTGTGGGTGGCAGCCAAGTCGCTATGGCGTTCGATGAAACTCATCGCCTCGGTGGCGCTGGATATCGGGCCGGCGAGGGTGATGAAGCGGCTCTTGCGGATTTCCTCGCGAAACTCGCAGAGGTCGAGCAGGGTAGAAGGCATAAGTAGATGTCAGGCACTCGGCGTGATGCCGCACCCCTTGAGGATGATGTGGATAAGGTTGTTGCTCGCATCTTCCATGTCTTGCTTGGTCAGGCGGCTGCGGCCGGTAACCTGGCAGATCTGGGTGGCGAAGTCGGCATAGTGCTGGGTGCTGCCCCAGAGCAGGAATATCAGATGAACCGGGTCTACCGGGTCCATCTTGCCTGCTGCGATCCACGCCTCGAATACCGCCGCCCGGCCACGGAACCACTCGCGGTAGTCGGCGCTGAAGTACTCGGTCAGACAACTGCCGCCGCTGATCACCTCCATGGCGAATATCCGGGAAGCTTGCGGGTTGCGCCGGGAGAACTCCATCTTGGTGCGGATGTAATGGCTCAACGCAACGCCTGGATCGTCATCGACGCTCAAGGCGTTGAAGGTGCTGTCCCAGAGCTCGATGATGTTGCTCAACACGGCAATGTAGAGGCCGAGCTTGTTGGTGAAGTAATAATGCAGATTGGCCTTGGGCAAGCCGGCTTTGAGCGCAATGGTATTCATGCTTGTGCCCTTGAAGCCATGGCGGGCGAACTCGTCTTCGGCGGCCTGGATGATGGCCTGTTCGTTCTTCTGGCGGATGCGGCCGGCGGGCTTGCCCGAGGCGGAAAGGCGATGCGCAGGGACTTCTAGGGTCATGGACGATTCCGTACAGGTCTGTGGCAACGGATGTCGGACAAGATTACCTTCCTGCGCTCAAGTAACAAGCATTAGCGTCACAAGCAGGCATCAGCGTGTCGCAGTCAGGCTCTCGAGGAAGCTTTCCAGCACAAGATTCGGCCGTCGCCCTTTACGGGTTACCCAGCTCAGGCTCAGGTCATAGAAGCGCTGTGAGGGCTTGAGGGCGCGCAGCCGGCCTTGCTGGACCCAGAACGTGGCGTAGTGGTCGGGCAGGTAGCCGATGTAGCGGCCGGTAAGGATCAGAAATGCCATGCCCTCACGGTCCGAGGCGCTGGCGGTGCAGTTCAGGGCCTGATAAAGCGCCTGGATTTCGGCGGGCAAACGGAAGGTCGGAGCGATCGCCTCCTGGCTGTTGAGGCGGGCTTCGTCGATCTGCTGATCGTCGGCATAGAACAGCGGGTGGCCGACCGCGCAATAGAGCAGCGAGCGTTCGCTGTACAGCGGCTGGTACTCAAGGCCCGATAGCGGGCTGGTTTGCGGCACCACGCCGACATGCAGGCTGCCATCGAGCACACCCTGCTCGACCTGGCTTGGGGCGATCATGCGGATCTGAATGCGTACCTCGGGGCCGCGATCCTTGAGCTCGGCCAATGCATGGGTGATGCGCATGTGCGGCAGGGTCACCAGGTTATCGGTCAGGCCGATGTTCAGTTCTCCGCGCAGGTGCTGGTGCAGGCCGTTGACTTCGGTGCGGAAGGTTTCCAGCGCGCTGAGCAGTTGCAGCGCCGAATGGTAGACCTCGCGGCCTTCCTCGGTCAGCGAAAAGCCGGCGCGGCCACGCTGGCACAGGCGCAGGCCCAAACGCTGTTCGAGGTCGTTCATCTGCTGGCTGATGGCTGAGCGGCCAATGCCAAGCACGTTTTCGGCAGCCGAGAAGCCGCCGCACTCTACTACGCTGCGGTAGATTTTCAGCAGGCGGATGTCGAAATCGCTGACTTGGGCGAGTGGGTCGGGGCGTCGGCTCATAAGTTTAGTCTTGCGCTACCTGAAGATTAGAAAAGTAGTCTTTTTCAGACTTTATCCACGTGCGAATTTAGCTGCAACAACATCCATCGTTGCCTATTCGTTTTTCGAGGAACCGCCGATGAACATGCCCGAAACCGCCCCTGCCGGTATCGCAAGTCAGCTCAAGCTGGATGCGCACTGGATGCCTTACACCGCCAACCGCAATTTCCATCGCGACCCACGTCTGATCGTGGCGGCCGAAGGTAATTATCTGGTCGATGACAAAGGGCGCAGGATCTTCGATGCCTTGTCGGGCCTTTGGACCTGCGGTGCCGGGCATACCCGCAAGGAAATCACCGAGGCGGTGGCGCGTCAGCTTGGAACGCTGGATTACTCGCCTGCTTTCCAGTTCGGTCACCCACTTTCGTTCCAGCTGGCCGAGAAGATCACCGCGCTGACCCCTGGCGACCTGAATCACGTCTTCTATACCAACTCCGGTTCCGAGTGCGCCGATACCGCGCTGAAGATGGTCCGTGCCTACTGGCGCCTGAAGGGCCAGGCCACCAAGGCCAAAATCATTGGCCGAGCCCGCGGTTACCATGGCGTGAACATCGCCGGTACCAGCCTGGGTGGCGTAAACGGCAACCGCAAGATGTTTGGCCAGCTGCTGGACGTCGACCATTTGCCGCACACTGTGCTGCCGGTCAATGCCTTCTCCAAAGGCCTGCCGGAAGAGGGCGGCATCGCCCTGGCAGATGAGATGCTCAAGCTGATCGAACTGCACGATGCTTCGAACATCGCAGCTGTGATTGTCGAGCCGCTTGCAGGTTCGGCGGGTGTTCTGCCGCCGCCTAAGGGCTACCTGAAGCGCCTGCGTGAAATCTGCACCCAGCACAATATTCTGCTGATCTTCGACGAAGTGATCACCGGCTTCGGCCGTATGGGTGCCATGACCGGGTCCGAGGCCTTTGGCGTGACCCCTGACCTGATGTGCATCGCCAAGCAGGTCACCAATGGCGCCATTCCGATGGGCGCAGTGATCGCCAGCAGCGAGATCTACCAGACCTTCATGAACCAGCCGACCCCGGAATATGCTGTGGAATTCCCCCACGGCTACACCTACTCGGCCCACCCGGTTGCCTGTGCTGCGGGTATCGCCGCGCTCGATCTGCTGCAAAGGGAAAATCTGGTGCAGTCGGCCGCCGAACTGGCACCGCACTTCGAGAAGCTGCTGCACGGCGTCAAGGGCACCAAGAACATCGTCGACATCCGCAACTACGGCTTGGCCGGCGCGATCCAGATCGCGGCCCGGGATGGCGATGCCATTGTGCGTCCGTATGAAGCCGCGATGAAGCTGTGGCAAGCCGGCTTCTATGTACGCTTCGGCGGCGATACCCTGCAGTTCGGCCCAACCTTCAATACCCAGCCGCAGGAACTGGACCGCCTGTTCGACGCGGTCGGTGAAGCGCTGAACAAGATCGATTGATCTTTCTGATTCTGACGTAAGGCGCGCGAGCTGTTAGCGCGCCAGCATCAACCTTCTTTATCTGGAGTTTTGCATGAGCATTGTTCAGCACCTGATCCACGGCGAGCTGGTTTCCAAGGGCGAGCGCACCGCCGATGTCTTCAACCCGTCCACCGGCCAGGCCGTGCGCAAGGTCGAACTGGCCAGCCGCGCGACTGTTCAGGAAGCGATCGACTCTGCCAAGGCAGCTTTCCCTGCCTGGCGCAACACCCCCCCGGCCAAGCGCGCCCAGGTGATGTTCCGTTTCAAGCAGCTGCTGGAGCAGAACGAGGCACGCATCTCGCAGATGATCAGCGAAGAGCATGGCAAGACACTGGAAGACGCTGCGGGCGAACTGAAGCGCGGTATCGAGAACGTCGAGTTCGCCTGTGCGGCACCTGAGGTGCTCAAGGGTGAATACAGCCGTAACGTCGGCCCGAACATCGACGCCTGGTCCGACTTCCAGCCGCTGGGTGTGGTCGCCGGTATTACGCCGTTCAACTTCCCGGCCATGGTTCCCCTGTGGATGTACCCGTTGGCCATCGCTTGTGGTAACGCCTTTATCCTCAAACCGTCCGAGCGTGACCCAAGCTCTACCCTGTACATTGCCCAGTTGCTGCTGGAAGCCGGCCTGCCCAAGGGCATCCTCAACGTGGTGCACGGTGACAAGGAAGCCGTGGACGCGCTGATCGAGGCGCCGGAAGTTAAAGCGCTGAGCTTTGTCGGTTCGACCCCGATCGCCGAGTACATTTATGCCGAAGGTACCAAGCGCGGCAAGCGCGTCCAGGCACTGGGCGGTGCGAAGAACCATGCAGTGCTGATGCCCGATGCCGACCTGGACAACGCGGTCAGCGCACTGATGGGCGCGGCCTACGGTTCGTGCGGCGAGCGTTGCATGGCTATTTCGGTGGCGGTGTGTGTGGGCGACCAGGTTGCCGATGCGCTGATCGCCAAGCTGGAGCCGCAGATCAAGGCGCTGAAGATCGGTGCTGGCACCTCTTGTGGCCTGGACATGGGGCCGCTGGTGACTGCGGCTGCCCGTGACAAGGTAGTGGGCTACATCGATGAGGGTGTTGCTGCTGGCGCCAGGCTGGTGGTGGATGGCCGTGGTTTGCGTGTGGCGGGTAATGAAGATGGCTACTTCGTGGGCGGCACTCTGTTCGACAAGGTGACGCCAGAAATGCGCATCTATAAAGAAGAGATCTTCGGCCCAGTGCTGTGCGTGGTGCGCGTGAACAGCCTGGAGCAGGCCATGCAACTGATCAACGATCACGAGTATGGTAACGGGACCTGCATCTTCACCCGTGATGGTGAAGCGGCACGCCTGTTCTGTGATGAGATCGAAGTGGGTATGGTTGGCGTGAACGTGCCGCTGCCGGTGCCGGTGGCCTACCACAGCTTTGGCGGCTGGAAGCGCTCGCTGTTTGGCGACCTGCATGCTTATGGGCCGGATGGCGTACGCTTCTATACCCGTCGCAAGGCGATTACCCAGCGGTGGCCGCAGCGTGCGAGCCACGAGGCGTCGCAATTTGCCTTCCCTAGCCTTTAAGGTGTGAGAAGCGCAGCGGGGAGGCCGGCAGGCCTCCCCGCTTTGTTTTGAAGCGATGGTGAAGTTTATTGGAATTAAGCCTTGACGCGCTCTCGAATCCCCTTATAATGCGCCCCACTTCCAGCGTAGTCGGAACGAGAAACTCCTTGAAATTCAATGAGTTGCTTAGTCCAGGTAGTGCTGGAGGTGCTTTGGTCATTTGATCGATAGCGGTTGAAATGGTGGTTGACAGCGCTTCTAAACGCTGTATTATTCGCCTCCCGCTACGAGAGATCGAAGCGAGCCAAGTGTTTGAAGCTAAACGAGTTTCTCGCAAAAAACTTCAAA
>NZ_JAETZZ010000011.1 GCF_022627325.1 Pseudomonas putida | reverse complement strand
ATGCCTATCTCAAAGATGTGCTGACGCGGCTGCCGACCCAACGGGCCAGTGAGATCGGACAGTTGCTGCCGCATCAGTGGGTGCCGGCCTGACTTACGCAAGGTGAGTTCGCCGGACGCTTACGCTGAAGGAGGAGACAAGCCTGCCCTTCACTGGCGCTCGGTTTCTGGGCCATTACATCTTCGATGACGAAGAACACTACCTCTATCAAATGTCTATCGAACCCACGATGCTGCCGAGCGCGGGTCACGAAATCGTGGAATGCCGCTGGTTCAGCGATCATGAACTGACAGAGGTGATCGTGAAACAAACCAACATCAAGCTGCTGAAGCGAGAAGGCCTGATCAATCACAGGTAGCGCAGAATTCCGAGGCTGGCGCTGTTGGGCCGAAGCCATTTCTCGCGAATGTTCAAGGTATCCACACAGGTCTCTCCTTAGCAGTGGTTGCGTGAGCAGCGGCTGAGGAAGAGTAAAGAACTGCTAGAGACATCGACGATGATGCTCGCCGATCGCGCTGGAGTGCGGCTTCTAGGATCAACCACATTTCTGTCGAACGCTTATGAGATCCGAAGGGATGACGCCCTAGGCATGTCAATAAGAGACTATTTAGCAAGGTCGGGAATGCTATTCCAATCGATCCTAATAACGGCTCAACTTAATGCTTGTGGCCAGGTACTGAGGTCGCTCAGCGCTTTGGAAGCCTCAGATGGCTAGTCCCAGACTGCGCAAATCTGCGGATACGAGCTGACTTTCAGTACACGGCGTTAAAGGCTTTACGGGACGAGCAGCAAATGGCTGACCCTAACGCTGGTAAATGGGATTGGCTTTTGAGAGAAGACGGTCGTGGCCGCTGACGCTTGAGCCAACGGCCACGGATACTGGCTGCAGCTAGGCCACTTGTTTCACATTAGCGCGCTGATCTGTCGCCAGACGCCTTGCTCGACCAACCCCCCAGGCTAATGCTCGGGTCATTGACTCGCCGGGGCGGGATTCGAAGGCTTCCTCATGCAGCGCCATTCCACTTCCTGCGTACACGCCGATGAACATTTGCGTCTGACCTATGCGCGAGAGCCTGACCTGAACATCGATAGTCGTGCCGTCATCGAGCTCCTCGTCGTGGCTGCGATGATGAAGCACTGGATCCGCCCAATCCCAAAAAACATCACCACGAATACGCATGCCGTCCTCCTACGACTTTAGTCTTATACGGAAACCTAACCATAGCAAAACACGACAGCGCTTCAATGACTGTGGCGTGGACCCATATGGGTATCGGACAACTGGCCTGATTTCCGATACAAATAAATTTTCTTGTACAACTTTCCTTCTCTTACCTGAGAAGGCGTTCGATTCACGGCGCCGGCGCCTGTTGGCCCCCCAGCTGTCCGATTAGTTGACCATCTGTACTCCATGGCGGAGCCTCACTCTTCTGGCCATACCTGAGCCCAGCGTATGACTCAGTGCTGCCCCAAGCCCTGAGACAGGCTCATGGAACGCATGTCTTCAAGCCCAGAATCAGACATCACATTCACGAACATAGCGCCTGTCGGGGAGCCCGGCGAAAGCCGGGCTCCACAGATTCACTTCTCGAGTGTCGCTGCTTGATTGCCGCCCTCTTCGGCAATCGCTGATAGCTTCTCGTCAGCGGCTTTTTCTTCTGCGAGGGTGTCTGCCAATAGCGAGGCGGCCTCTTCCATGCCAAGGTGCTTGGCCATCGCAATCAGGGTGCCGTAGCTGGCGATTTCGTAGTGCTCGACCTTCTGGCATGCCCCTATCAGCGCCGCATCGAGTACTGCCCCCTTCTCGATTTCATCCAGCAGCTCTTTGCTTTCCTCAATCAGCCCCTCCATGGCTACACACTTCATCCGCTTGAGTTTCAATCCAGCCGAATCTACCAGCTGGTCAATGCGCTCTATCTGCCCCTGGGTTTCCGCCAGATGTGAGGTGAACGCATCAGCCAAAAGCGGGTTGGTAGATGCCCGAGCCAGGCGCGGCAATGCTTTGGTGATCTGCTTCTCAGCGCTGTACACATCCGAAAGCTCATGGATGAACAGATCTTCTACGGTTTTGCGAGCAACCATCGTCATTCTCCTTTGGTGTGAAAATCGATTTCACTGCAGGGTGTGGCTTACCAGACTCTCGTGTAACGACTCAGTGGGAAGCTTCAGGGGCAGATCGTTGGGCAGCACCGAGCCTACGCCAAACATGCCTATCGCCATCTTTACCCGCATCGCTCGGCAAGCCAGGCGTGAGTCGGCCTCAAACTCTGCGACCGCCGCGCTCATCAGATGCTCGAAGCCGATGTCAGCCTGAGCCTTATCCCTTCTTCTCGAAGTGCTCATGGGGCCTCCTTCAATCAGTCATCTTTACCGTTGACCAAGCCCGAGCCGAGATCCGCCCCGGTGACCGGGTTGCTGGCTGGATCCGACATCGTCCGCAGCTTCATGGCTTCCAATACCGCGAGATCAGGAGCGGCCAGTTCCACCGAAGCGGTGCCATCTCCGCCATCAACGGCAGCCGAGGGATTCTCGACGTATTCCCACTCCTCGCCTTCATTCCAAGGGCCACGCACATTCGGCTCACCCGACATGTTGAAATACTTGTTGGTGAACTCCGGCATGCCAGGAAGCTTGCCCTGAGGGAAGTTAGGCTGGATGGCGTGCAGCGCTTTTTCGAAAGAAAGCTGGTGTGCGATTTCTCGTGTCATCAGGAAACCCAGCGCTTCTTTCACGCCAGGGTCGTCCGTCACGTTCATCAGGCGCTCGTACACGATCTTCGCCCGCGCTTCGGCAGCGATATTGGAGCGGAAATCAGCCGTCGGTTCGCCAATGGTGTCCACATAGGCCGCGCTCCATGGCACCCCTGCCGAGTTGGTAAGCGGAGCGCCGGCGCCGTAGAGGATGCTGGTAATGTGGGAATCGTTACCGGCGCCATTGATGGCTCGGTACAGCTCTCCCTCCTCTTCGACCCCCTCAGCAAGTCGGCCCTTGGCACCTTTGTTAAGCATCACAATGATCGAGCCGACAATCTCCAAGTGGCTCAGCTCTTCAGTGGCGATGTCCATCAGCAGGTCTTTGCGGCCTGGGTCATCCTCGGCGAGGGCCTGGGTGAAGTATCGACTGGCAGCGGCCAGCTCACCCTGAGCGCCGCCGAACTGTTCTAAAAGCAAGTTTGCAAGGCCTGGATTGGGCTGAGCAACGCGCACCGTATATTGCAAGCGCTTATTGTGAATAAACATGTTTTACTCCTCGCGGCTGATCAAGCGCTCAAATAAATGCGCGCCTTTCTATTCGTGGGAGCAAGCTGCACTCGATACGTGCTAACGCACCACGAGTTTTCAGGACGAATGGCAAGGTTGAAAAGGTTCAAGCCAAGTTTTATAGGTAAACAAAAATAACCTCACCCCAACATTTAGCGCTTAAGTTAACCACTGACTCAGTTTGGCTGAACTTTCTTAATGCCCAAGGCTTCCCCTGCATAACCTCTGAACTCTATGCAGGAGAACGCACGATGCGAGCACTGACCTACCACGGAGCAAACGACGTCAGGGTCGATAACGTCCCTGATCCCATCATCGAGGAAGCTGACGACATCATTCTGAGGGTCACCGCCACGGCGATATGCGGATCTGATTTGCACCTTTATCGAGGCAAAATTCCAGAAACCGAAGCGGGTGATATTTTCGGTCATGAGTTCATGGGGATCGTCGAGGACACCGGCAGCGCCGTCACCAATCTACAAATAGGCGACCGGGTGGTGATTCCCTTCGTTATCGCTTGCGGAAGCTGCTTCTTCTGTCAACACGATCTCTTCGCTGCCTGCGAGACCACAAACACCGGGCGCGGATCGATCATCAACAAAAAAGGCATCCCACCAGGCGCTGCGTTGTTCGGTTACAGCCATCTCTATGGTGGTATTCCAGGCGGCCAGGCCGATTATGTGCGGGTACCCAAAGCCAATGTCGGCCCCTTCAAGGTGCCCACCGCCTTAGCTGACGATAAGGTGCTTTTTCTTTCCGACATATTGCCGACCGCCTGGCAGGCCGTCATCAACGCCGAGATCGGCCAAGGTTCCTCAGTCGCCATTTACGGCGCGGGGCCAGTGGGTCTACTCAGCGCGGCGTGCGCGCGAATGCTCGGCGCGCAGACCATCTTCATGGTGGATGACAACGACTACCGCCTAGCCTACGCCCGCGACGCCTACGGCGTAACTCCAATGAACTTTGAGCAGGATGATGATCCCGCCGACAGCATCATTCGACAAACATCGGGTATGCGGGGCGTCGACGCCGTGATCGACGCCGTTGGCTTCGAGGCCAAGGGCAGCACTGCAGAAACAGTCATGACGGCACTTAAGATCGAGGGCAGCAGCGGCAAGGCCCTGCGCCAAAGCATTGCCGCAGTGCGGCGCGGGGGCGTAGTCAGTGTGCCGGGCGTGTATGCCGGCTTCATTCACGCCTTCATGTTTGGCGATGCGTTCGACAAGGGGCTGACGTTCAAGATGGGCCAGACCCATGTGCAGAAATACCTCCCAGAACTGCTCGAACACATAGAAGCCGGGCGCCTGGAACCGGAACTGATCGTGACTCACCGCCTCGCCCTGGAAGAGGCTGCCATGGGCTACAAAATGTTCGATCAAAAACAGGATAACTGCCGGAAAGTGATTCTCGTTCCAGGGGCGGCCGCTGGAACGTTAGGGAGTGATTACGTGTAAGCCATCGGAGGACAAACCTATGAACGATCTTGGTACGTACTTCTGGATCGCGGTAGCAACGATTCTTTTGTTGATCGACCTGTGGGCGATAGTCAGCGTGTTTCGAAGCGACAAGACCGATGCGACCAAAGCCATGTGGGCCTTGCTGATCCTGGCTCTACCGCTGGTTGGACTGGCCGTTTGGGGAATAGCTGGGCCGCGTGGGATTAAGCGCGGGACTGGGCCGACGTCAGACGAACACAGTAAGGGCTGACATGTCATGTGAACTGACCTACGTGGATACCGGCGCGGCGTCGATGAAGCCCTCCCCTACCTCAGGGCGCAGCGCAGCGGTATACCCTACCTCAACTCCCGAAAAACCGTGAGGGAAAATCGTCCCCGGCTACCGCTCTGAGGTAAGCAGCATCAGCCTGGAGACGTAGATCACGCCACTCCTGCCAGGAAATGATTCCTTGACGATCCATTTCATCCGCCCGTCGAAGCAATTCCTCGTGATAGTCGTCCGGCGATTCCATACGCCATACCCTGTCCTCTAGCACCCGAAACCACGCGGCCAAACATTTGAGCTTTAACGATTGAGGTGCGAAGAGGTCTCTCTCAAAGGTGCGCATCTCGAGCCCTCCCTCATCAATGCTCGGTTGAGTCGTCAATGCCTCAAAGGTTCAGAAGAGCAGCTTTAGTGGCCTAGGATGAGGTTCTCGAAACGAATGGGTATCCAGACTGCGGTGAGCAGACCTACATCGGCAACAATCGGCTCGAAGGCAAAATCGCCCTGATCACCGGCGCCGAAAGCGGCATCGGGCGCGCGGTGGCTATTGCCTGCGCCCGCTAGGGCGCCGACGTTGCCATTGCCCACTTGAATGAACACGAAGATGCTCAGGAAACAGCGCGCTGGGTCGAGGCCGCTGGCCGCCAGTGCCTGCTGCTGCCTGGCGACCTCGCACACAAACAGCATTGCTACGACGTTGTCGACAAGACCGTGGCGCGGTTCGGTCGCATCGATATCCTGGTGAACAACGCCGCGTTCCAGATGGCCCATGAAAGCCTGGCCGAAATTGACGACGATGAATGAGTGAAGACCTTCGATACCAACATCACCGCCATTTTCCGGATTTGCCAACGCGCATTGCCTTCGATGCCAAAAGGCGGTTCGATCATCACCAGCTCGGTCAATTCCGACGCCCCATCACCCAGCCTGTTGGCGTATGCCGCCACCAAAGGTGCGATTGCAAATTTCACCTCCGGCCTCGCCCAGCTGCTCGGCAAGCAAGGCATACGGGTCAACAGCGTAGCCCCCGGCCCGATCTGGACACCGCTGATACCTGCCACCATGCCGGAAGAAGCCGTGAAGAATTTCGGTTCAAGTTACCCAATGGGGCGACCAGGGCAACCGGTGGAGGTCGCGCCGATTTATGTCTTGCTGGGTTCTGATGAGGCCAGCTACATCTCGGGTTCACGCTACGGGATAACCGGCGGCAAACCCATCCTCTGATGAAAGCACTGAGGCCAGCTGTTGCTGGCCTCAGTGCTTCTTCTCCCCTCCATTACGCGCTGCTTTCTGTGCGGTCGAATCATGATCGGTGCCTGATGAGCCGTCCGGTCGATGAGCATCCTTGTCGCGTTCTTCTTCCCCCTGGGATTTTGACGGGGCCTTTGGCCTATGCCCAGTGTCAGTGTGCTTTTTCATGGCTACCCTACCCTTATCTTTGTCATTCAAATAACACTTCGGAGCACAGCTCCGTGCTACCTAAATTGATGCTCACGCGGGAAATGAAGTTCAAGTCAAGAACCCAAGCGAACATACGCTGAACCGGTGAACCATTTACATGGCCGACACGTCCACCATAAAAGAACAACGAGTCGACATCAGAATGGCAAGTGATCCCGTACTGGCCGTGCTTGGATACCTCAAAGACCAGCATCTGGTACTCACGACTGCCGAGTCCTGCACAGCAGGCTGCATGGTCGCTCTGCTAGCGGCATTCCCAGGAACGGGCGAGGTGCTTGAAAGCGGCTACGTAGTGTATTCCCCCTCCGCCAAGAAGCGTCTGCTAGGTGTAAGCGCGGAGACCATCGAACGATACGGGCTGACGAGCGAACCAGTCGCCTGGGAGATGGCTCAAGGGGCTTTGAAGGACAGCGATGCCAATGTCGTTATTGCAACTACCGGTGTAGCCGGGCCTAACCCAGCATCTGAGGTTCTACCCGGCACGCTGTGCTTTGGGTGGGCATTTGCCGGGGAACCAATTGCCGTATTTACCCGTACCCAGCGTTTTTTTGGAGAGCGAGCGCAAGTCATGCATGACGGGGCCGTCTACGGACTGACCCGCCTGATCCATTATCACGAGCGCTGGCTTCGTGGGGAGCGCGCCTGAGGATTAGGGCTATGGCGGATGATGAACTGGTGTCGAGACAGCAGCCTGTCCAGGAAGACATGACCATGCAGCAGCGCGTCTGGCGCTTCGAACGCACCGGTTGGTACCTGTTGATCGTCATTGTCTTACTTGGATTGGCCGGCGTATTCGGTAATGGCCCACTCAGCAATGCTCAGGTCACGAGCGCTGATGGCCGTCTGCATGTTGAGTATCAACGCCTCAGCCGCAGTGGCACAACTGACAGCTTGCGCATCACTGTACGGGGCAGCGCCCGAGAACCCATCATGGTGCAGCTCGATGGTTCACTACTGCGCGAAGCCAGCATCGAAACCTTACAACCTCAACCACAAGCCTCGCTCTCACAGGGCAAGGCCATCTTGCTGCAACTGGGAACTAGCGAGGATGGCATTGCCACGCTCTATCTGACCTTACGCAGCGAGTATGTTGGAACACTGGAATGCGCGGTGCGCGCAGGCCCATCCAGTGCAGTCCACTTCTCTACCTTCCTATTCCCTTAGGAGCGAGTAATGGATTCAATCCTTCGCGCAGCCGGCATGTACATCGCCCTCATGCTGTTGTTTCGCGTTGCAGGCAGACGTTCCTTAGCTGACTTGACGACCTTTGATTTTGTGCTGCTGCTAATCATCGGCGAAGCAACCCAACAGGCTTTGCTGGGCGATGATTTTTCCTTCACCAATGCCATGTTGGTCATCGCGACGCTGATCGTCCTGGATGTCGGACTGTCGCTCGCGAAACTCAATTCCAAGCCTTTGGCGCGACTGCTGGACGGCCACGCTACGCTGGTCGTTGAGCATGGCCGTTTTCTGCACCACCGTATGCACCGAGCGCGACTCACTGAAGACGATATTCTTGAATCTGCGCGCGATAGCCAGGGAATCGAAAAAGTGGAGCAGATCAAATTTGCCATTGTCGAGCGCAACGGCAAGATCTCGATTATTCCCGAAGAGTGACATTCTCTAGGAGCCTCGGGCAGGCTACGGCGCCCCCTATTTAACTAAGGAGAAGGGCGTGGTGAGGCTCAATTATTGATGTAGGCATCAGACTCCGGTGGGTGGTCAGCCAGTTTCGCATTTTGCTAGTGTCGAAAATCTGCCCCTGCTCCATCATCGCCAAAATCATGGTCTTTTCTTGCTGCGATGCGCGCTCCCCTGGCAATCAGCGGTTACGACTCTGAGCGTTAATGGATCGCGTCACCTGCCATATCGTATGCGGAACCCAGTCCTCCAGAGTGAACTCCAAATCCGAGAGAATCCCGATTACTACAAACGGATTGACCCTTTGAAGATGGCTCAAGGTTTATGGAAACGGTCTGGAATGGATTGATGGAAAATTGGGTTGAGCTGCTGGAATGGCCAGCGATGGCGGTCACAGTGCTGGCAGCCTGGTGTATTGGATCGCACCGCCCTGGGCGGCGCAAAGTGGGCTTCTGTTGCTTTATCGCAAGCAACATTTTATGGACGGTCTGGGGATGGCATGCCCAAGCGTGGGCATTGATTGTGCTTCAGGTAGTGCTGTGTCTTATGAACCTCAGGGGTTGGAGGAAGAACACAGCAGCCGAGCTGCGGTCATGACCAGCTTGAAACAGGTAGTCTAAGGGTCGATCAGATACTCGTCGAGCGTCGCGGCGCAGGCTGAAATCCCCTGCGAATGGATCAACTCGAACCCATGCGTGTTTTCAGTTGGAATGGCAATGCAGCCCGCACGCGCGCAGACTCCTGCGCTCATTACGGCACTGGCATCCGAGGCGAAGTCCAACAGTAAAGCTGCCTGGGGTTCGTAGCCGGCACGACGGGAAGCCTCGAGCAAGCCATGGATCACCGTCCGGCTGTAGTAGCCCTTCTGATCGCCGGTATTGATAATCGGGTCTGCGCATAGCCGCGTGTCGTACTCAGTTAGTACGGGCGCTACTTCAACCGCGATGGTGGTATCTCCCGGTAACGTACGGGCTGCATACATTGCCCCAGCGTTGGACTCCTCCTCGAGTGTGGTCAACACCACCCAGACATCCTGCTTGAGCAAATGCCGACGCTGGCTGAGCAAAGCAGCGGAATGAATCACGGCGGTGACAGGCGCTCGATCATCAAGGAAATGTGCGGCAATGCAGTCGTTGACGATGAATGGCCTGCGCCAGTGCTGACTCAGCACCACGCGCGACCCTGGTCGTATACCCGCTTCTTCCAAGGCGGCTTTGGTTAGGCGAGTAACCACATGAACATCATTCCAGTGGACGTCGCCGGCCAATACGTCTCGGCCCGTGGGGGTGCTGCCACTGTTGTGCATCGAGCCGTAGGACAGAACGCCCGGAAGTGTCGTCCGGTCGCCCAGCATGTCGACTGGGCAAGCACCAAAGCAAATCGGCTGAGCGCCACCAAGCGCGACGACCTTAAGCGTCCCATCAGCCTCGACCGTTCTCACGATCATGGCGATTTCATCCAGGTGCGCCATGACCCTGACTGCCTCGCCAGAATCACTGTCATGCGCAGCCTTGATCAGGCCTATGACGTTCCCCGCCCTGTCGACTTTCAAGTCATCACAGAATGCAGTGAGCTCTCGCAGACAAATCGAACGTACCTCATCTTCCTGCCCACCTGGGCCACGCGCCATCAAGAGCTCTGTCAACAGCGGCTCGACTTCCATGACTACCCTCCAAAGCAAAGTCGTAGCGGTTGACCCTGCTTGCGCCGCTGCTGTTCAAAGTGATCGTGCCCATCTTTCGCAGCATCCGCCAAATGTAAAAAATGATTTCTGATCACGCGGGCGGTCAACTGAGTAAGCGCAACGTATCAGAGGGAGAGCATCATGAAATTCGCGCAATTCTGCCAACGGCTGTCAGACCACGCAGGCAGGCCAAGCACCTTTCTCATTGCCATCGTACTAATCACGATGTGGGCAGCCTCCGGCCCTTGGTTTCATTACAACGATACGTGGCAGCTGATTATCAACACTTCTACCACGATCATCACATTCCTGATGGTCTTCCTAATTCAGAACACTCAAAACCGGGACAACGACATCATCCATCTCAAGCTGGACGAGCTGATCCGGGCGACAAAGCCTGCCGAGCGATCCGTCCTTGACCTCGAAGCGCTGGACAACAAGCAGTTGCATGCGCTGCGAAAGGAGTACCGGGCGATGGGCGAGAAATGTGATCAGGAAGTACCTAAGGCCGACGCCGATTCCACTCAAGCGCCCAGCGAAGACGCTAGAAAATGAGGTGAAATTTCTTTCAGATAATGCGAGTGAATTTTCCCGGCGAAGCGATGTCGGAATGATATCGCGCATCGCCATTCCGTTGCGGCGGTTCGAGGATGGATGGCTTTATTCACGTGCGCTTGGAAAAGAGTACCCTGATGATTGAGCCAAAACTCGCCGATATGCCTCCCTCCGTTCTTCTGGTGGAGGATGAACCCGCCCTCCGAGAAATGATCACGATGCTGCTGGAGGATCTAGGCGCAGCCGTGACTGCGCTGGCGACTGCCGATGAAGGCATTGCGATGCTGAGACTGCAACCATGGTCACTGGTGATTACCGATGTCCGGACTCCGGGAGTCTCGACAGGATTGAACCTGGCTTGGATCGCACGTAAGGAACTGCCAGACACCGACGTCATCGTATCCAGCGGCTATCACCCTGAAATGAGTGAGGCACTACCCCAAGGCATCCACTTCCTCCAAAAACCCTGGCCGCTAGAACGTTTCATAGAGTGCGTGAAGCCTCATCTCATGCAGGATGTTGATCAACGTCCTGCTGCGTAGTACCGGGCTTGCGAACCAAGGCATTGGCGATTGTCGCAATCAGCTCTTCGACCGACCATGGTTTGAATAAGAATTCACTGGATAGACCCTCACCTAAGCTCTCCAACTGGAAACCGGAAGTCAGAATAGTGGGAATGTCGGGCCACTTTTCCCCCACCATCTGCAGGAACTCCACTCCCTTGAGTGTGCCAGGCACACCGTGGTCGGCGATTATCAACGAACAGTTGCCGTGGTTTTCAAGAAGATGGATGAGGGCATCCTCCGCATTACCAAAACCACACGCATGAGCACCGAGCTCAATCAGGATGTCTACGAGCAGCGTTCTGAGTGTTACATCGTCTTCCACGACCAGCGCTGTGTGTCCGCGTAGCGATAGTCCTTCGGCCTCGAGCTTCATGGAACCTCCCGTCCTGAGATATTCCAGTGTTCCATGCTAAAGGCATCGGGTCGATGAAGGCATATGGCCATCCGCACGCAATCATGATGATACGCCGCTCGAAACGCACCTCCGTACTGCGGAAACGCCATAGTGCTCTGCCGTTGGGTCTGTTCATCTTGAGGATAGTATCGGCCGGGCTCGCCCTGGCGTGGCAGTTGATTGCGTAAAGTTCCAACGCTGGCATGCACTTAGGCTCGCACTGATATCCTCGGGCGGCGGTCTCAGTCGTGCCCTTCCAAGAGCCCTTACAGCCTCTCGTTATCGAGCAGTGCGGCAGCTTCTCGCATGAAAATCTCCAAAGTTTTAATGCCAATTCCCTCAAAACTTAAAAGCCAGCGTTGGAATGTGGGCAGGTCAATGAGACCCTGGCGTAAGCTGCTGAGCTGAGCATCCAAATCACTGGACAGCCCCGTCCCCAACGCATGCAATCGTCTCGCAGTGGACTGGTCATATCTGGCATAACCAGCTTGGCCAAGCCATACGACCAGCTGTTGGTGAGAGCATCGGGCGAGCCTGGCGGGGGTGTCCAGGCCATGCCGATCAACCAAGCTCCGATAGGCCTCCACCGCGACAGTTGAGCGAATCCTTTTAGCGATAAGAAAGCTTGCGAGCAGCCACTTGTACAAACCGTGACTGCTCGCGTCGCTTAGCTCAATTCCAAGGTCACTTGCGGTGACTGAGATCACCCTTTTGAACGCCTCGGATCAGCCGAACGCGGGTAGGTGCGTTCTTCTTCGATGGTGCCATCCGACTTGTGGATCTTCACCGATGCTGTTTTGCCGTGAAAGAAGTCGGACAGTGAGCTAACCAGTTCTTGCTTGGTGGGGGCACGCTTCGAAGCACGTTCAGCGCCCGCTTTTTTGAGTTCCCAGCCATCGGCGGTTGGGCTCAGGTGATAGGTATCCATGCGTAGCTCCTCGGATCTAGATCGACTCTGCGTAGTCTTGAATGTCTTCCTCCGCCTCTGCTGCGTCCGTGGCATCGGCATCATTCAAAGGCGGCGACGTGGGCTTTTCCGGGTCGTTGATAAATGGGACATCGCTAGGCCCTTTTTCTTCCGGGCCCTCAGTCTTAGGTTGCATAGCTAACCTCCAGTTTGATCTGCATGGCGCTACGCGCCACCTGCCCCTTCTGAGAACTTCTTGAAATCAACAGGGGGAGGTATGAACTCCGGCCCCTGCCCCGCTAACCTCCATCTCACCTCGGAGATGCCATAGCGCTCGGCCAAAGGCCGACTCACCAGCTTGATGTTGTGCTGACCAAATCTGGGAATGATGCCGACACCAGCATCGCAGCTCGCCCAGTGCCAAGCAGTAGCGTTATCCATCTTCTCGAGACGGATGATGAATGTCCGATGATCGCCGTGCAGTTCATACTCGATCACGTACAGTTGAAGTGCTGACACAAGAATCCCTCCCTTTAGGCCATGCCATATGGAGGGGTCGGATGCGAGAAAAATTCAGTTGAGAGCCCGCTAATGAATCTCCCCACTCGCTTCGAGGAACGCTCCGCTGGTCTATCTTCTGACAGGCAACACCACGCCTGACTTCTGGGGCGCAGAGCGAACCGAAGCGGTAGAGAAATACTTCTCGTCTATCGTCGCGCTGGACGTAAGGAGAGGCAAGGAGCGCTGGACATTACAGACCATTAACTGTGAAGTACCTAAAGGACAAATGATGGCATCGAGACGTCATGAGGGTTTCTTAGAGGATTCGAAGTTTTACTCAAACGAAGAATTTCTATTTGAATCGAGACTTTCGAGATAGTGCGGGCCAGAATAATCGCTACGAATGGGCGCAGGCCTTCATTCTCGATGCCAAGTCACCTTGTAGGAACTTTCCTGCAATCGTTGACTGCTACCAATCTACAATCAAGAATCAAGGCAGAGCTTGCGGCGGAAAATAGAATATCTACCGCAAGCTAGTTTGAATTTTCTGGACAAACTCCACACCGTTCGGCCAGATTCTCGACATATTTCAGGTAATGACTCTGTTACGCCTTGAAACGCTGGGCCAGCAGTTGCTGAGCGGATGCAAGCTCGCTGATGGCTTTACTCAGTTCCAGAGACTCCTGCGCCTCATTAGACAGCGATTCCGTGACATCTCGAATGACAGCCACATTATGACTCACTTCCTCAGATACTTGACTCTGCTCTTCAGCAGCGGCTGCGATCTGTAAGTTCATTTCGCTGATGACAATCACTGATTCACCGATAAGGCCGAAAGCCTTTGAAGCACTCCCTACTTGTTCAACTGCTTCCACTGCATGGACAGCCCCTCTCTCCATTGCAGCAACGGTATTCCGAGTACTAGCCTGAAGCTCGTCGATTACTGTCCGTATTTCCTCAATTGAAGCTCCAGTGCTGCCTGCGAGTTTCCTTACCTCGTCAGCCACAACCGCGAAGCCTCTGCCTGCATCGCCGGCGCGAGCCGCCTCAATGGCGGCATTGAGAGCAAGCAGATTCGTCTGCTCAGCAATGGCCCTGATTACCTCCAAAACCCTACCAATGCGGTCGCTGCGGATAGCTAAACCCTCAACCTGGGTCATTGCTTCGGAGATCGCGCCTGACAGGTTCCCAATTGTTTGGGTCGTCATGCGTATAACCGCCTGGCCATTCTCCGCCGCCCCTCTAGCATCTCGAGTAGCATCGGCAGCCTGAGTAGCACTGCGAGCTACCTCATGTGCGGTGGAACTCATCTCATGAGAAGCAGTGGCGGCCTGATCGATCTCTCGGTACTGCTGCTGCATCCCATCACTTATCGCCGTGGAAATGACCGCCGACTTATCGACATTGCCATGAGCTTGCCGCACAAGCTGCTGCAAATCAGCCATCAATGGCTGCAGCTTGTCCAGGAAAGTGTTGAACCACATTACCAACGTACCGAGTTCATCGGGACGGGAGTATGTCAGACGTTTCGTCAGATCGCCTTCGGCTCCGCCAACATCTTGGAGCATCAGAGAAATTCGGTTGATCGGCCTTGTCACACCTCTAGCAGTTAGCCAGACCAGAAGCAGTCCGATCAAACCTACCAACACACCGTAGACGATGGCCCATATCGTATCTTCCCGAGTTCGAGCATCCAATCTGGATTGAAGGGAGCGCGCGGGCTCCATCACCGTATTCGCCGGCACATCCAGGAGCACGCCCCACGGCTTCGATTCGGGGATGGGATGAATTGGAACCAAAACGCCTAGATGCTCTTGGTCTGAAATTGGCTTGATCATTCCACCTTGGCTTTTTCGGAGGATATCCGCCCCATTTTTAAGTCCAGCCTCGATGAGGGACTTCCCCAAAAGCCTAACATCACTGCTATGACCGGCTAGTAGCCCAGTCGGACTGAAGACACCGACGTTTCCAGCTCCACCGTAGAGATTAGCAGCGCCGCTATGGACAATTTTTTGAATGCTCTCAAGGCTGATATCCATACCCGCTACCCCGATCACCTTGTCATTCTGTATTAGCGGAAATGAGACAGTGGTAATCAGAGTTTTCCTTCCTGACGACTCATCAAAGTACGGAGAAAGCAGGCATGGTTTCAGTGTTTTTCTAGGACAGTCATACCAAGTGCTAAAAGGTGTTCCATCGAGCATCAAAGTTGCATCTGAGATAACGCTTTCTGGCGTTGTTTTAGCGATGACTTTTCCATCCTGTTGAGCAGTGTAAATTGAGAATCTCCCGACTTCATTGCTACCAAGCCGCTCTAAGCCACGAAAAATTGAATCTGCCCCATCTAAGGCATCACGCTCAAATACCAAGTAGAGGCTTAGTAGACCTGGATTGCCCTCGAGAGTATGCCTGATCATCTGAGTCAATTCCTCGCGGACAGTCTCTGAAGAAACTTTATCACGCTGCACTAGCTGGCGGAGCTGCAGGGCGTGCTGCGAGATATCCAAACCAACCTGGTAACCGGACTGAAAGAACTGCTGTATTGATCTGGCCTGAACTGCCCCCTCAGCAGCTAAGGCGCGGCTTGCTGAAAGCCGCAACATTTCGGATGCTTCAAGCTTCACAATATCAGAATTCTGATCAGCTCTATACGTAAGAAGTGATATAAGGATGGACACAACCATTATCAAGCAAAACCCTACCAGCAGTAGAACACGCCACTGAATGCTCATCCTCATTATAAACATAACCCCCAGCGCCAAATTATTCTTGGACTTGATCACCGATTCGCGGAGCCCAACTGGCCGCCCCCCCCAAAACTCACCAGCCGTCCCGTTCAACTACAACTTCGCAGATTTTATGGAGCATCGATTTTTTACCTGGACGCGTGCGATAGCAATCAACGAAGCCAGATCATTCAATAACTTTTACAGATTAATAGCGGTCTGAATCGAATCGGCAATTTGAAAGCGAGATAGTTACGTATTCGTCAAGATGGCACGAATTGTGAGAGGTAGCGTTTCTCTAACCCCCCTCACCCTCCTTGGAATGTTGATGGGCCTCTGCTGACATCTCGATGGAGCCGTCGAATGTCTGCTGATACCACCGCCTCTTCTCCAGGGACTACAGCAGACCGAAGTGAATTCCTTTCATGCAGGCACTCAGAACCTCGCCTGCGTTCAGTGTGAGCCAGCAGCCCTTTGGGTAAGGCGGATCAACAGACGCAGGACAGTATTGCGGATAAGCAATCACCGACCGCTAGCGCCTCATAGGGGTTTGTCGAGCGATTACCTGTACCGCAGTAGGCCAGAATATGATGTTGAATACCTTATACCAGTGCTGCTCACGCCCACGTGAGCAGCCACCCGCGTCCCCAGCCCCCGGCAGGTAGAACAGAGCAATACAGAGCGCCTGAGCAAAGATTTTTTCAGCACAGTTAGGCTGTTCCTTCTCACTCAGCCCGTCAGGACGAACGCAAATCGGAGATCTGAAGCCCTGTCTTTGAACTGAGGAACCTCGACAGGAGATCTGGCCCGTGACAGCTATCTGACGCAGCAAGCCTCTCCAAAGAGTAAACAACTGCAGGCTGCCGTGGCCAGATCACCTTCGACAAAGCTCAAGCCGAAGTAGTGGCAAGTTTTTGATCTGTTCGACTAGGCAATTGCCTGACTGCAGGTCGCACCTACATAGGCTCGCTACCGACCGCTGTACCGAATGACCCAATGATTTACTGCTGGTACGAGATGATCAATGTATACAGGATGACGACCTAAGAGCTGATCCATGAAGAATTTCGGCGACGGTATCATGAGCGCCATCAACTTCAGCATGGAAATCAAACGTCAGCAGGATCCTGAAGGTGATCGTGTGGATGTGGTTCTGTCTAGCGAATCCTTTCTTTACAAAGCCTATTGAGCGACTGAGGCACTGCTGTTGCGAACGGGTCTGAGGCTATACCAGCGCCTCGTCAAGCTACAACGCGAGAGTCTTTGAGATAAATGGCCTGGCTGCAGCTGGAAGAACTAAGGCCTACCTACATCAGCAATGCTGTGCAGGTGGGCCTTTCATTTACTGATTAAGCTGCTACGAGCTGAGAGTCGATGTCCTTGTTGTCGAAATGCGCCCGCTTCTCGATAATCTTCCCGTCCTTGACCTTCAGCAGCATCATTAGCGAGAACCGTACGAGACCGCCTTTCACAGGTGTTCCTTCGACGCTTCTGACCTGGACGCCCTCGAAGATCATGTAGGCAGCAATACGATCTTCCTCGGCAAGCAACTCGTGAATCTTAAAGGTGAAGTGGTCATACATGTCAAAGTTCTTCTTCTCAGAGCCCACTAGCCCTGCCGCTCCAGGCATAGGGCGATCCACATGCACATAGAAGTTGAAATCTTCGTGGCAGAACTCCGCAACCGCTTCATAATCACGCCGCTCGATAGCCTCGTAAAAGTCACAAACCAGCTTCTTGTTTGCATCAACGATCATTGGCCTGTCCTTCAAAAGCTCAACGTTTCACCATCAGCCGGGATGCTAACCCGGCTGGTCATACCTTTCTCCTCGCAAAACTGGACGAGCTCCTGCCGCGTCAGGACTGCATGGTTAACTGACTCGAGGTGCGTGGCGACAATCTCAGCCTCAGGAGCCGCCTGGAAAACACGCCAAACATCCTCTTTGCCCATGATGATCGACCCCAGGCCAATGACCTGAGCGTCACCTGCATTCAGCAGAATAACTTCCGGCGTGAATTGTTCCAGCGCATCGGTGACGTGGTGGTTCCAGACAGTATCACCGGCTATGTAGAGGATTTTCTCTGTCGGGTGCTGGAGCACAACGCCGGAGACATCACCAAGGATCTCGCCAATGGCTTGCAGAGCTTCGTCCGAGCCGTGCTGGCCATTGGTTTGGAAGAACTTGATCCCGTTAAGAACAGCCCCCTCAATCAGATTCACATCGGTAAAGCCTTGGGAGAGCACCACAGCCTGGTCAGCGGCACTCTGGGTATAAATCGGCATCGACTTAGGAATCAGATTAATGGCGGCCTCATCCCAATGATCGGGGTGGACATGGGTCAGGATTACAGCATCCGCTTTGATGATTTCGCTAACTGGCATCGGCAAAGGGACAGTGGGGTTTCGCAGGTGGCTGTTAACAGTACCTTCGAAGCCTGGATAGGCCCCCTGCTCCGCCAAATATGGATCCACCAAAAGCCGAGTTCCGGCGTAGTCCAGAACAACTGTTGCATTACGAATCTGCTGAATTTTCATGCTGTCCTCACGGTTATTCTGGACTTATCAGTCCAGAATTGATAAATTTTTTTAATCCAACTGTGTCATCAACAATGCCAAATTCTTGTTCATAGCTTCCTGGTCGGCACCTATTCGTGCCATAAGCTGGAGACCTGGAAATGCCAGAACCAGAATACTCGCGATCTCCTCTGCCTCAGCCCGATTCCTGACTGAGCCGTCTTTCTGACCTCGCCTGATCGCGGCGCTCACAGCTTCGTGAATAGTCTTGAAGTCATCCCCTACCATATCCTTCACCCTCGAATCTCGAGGAGCCATCTCTACTGCCTGGTTCACACTCATACAACCATTGTGTGCAGTCTTCGCATCGAGGTTTGCGAACAAACTCTCGTAGAAAGACACTATACCGTCGCGAGCATTGTCAGCGCTGAGCAGCCGAATCATCTCTCGCTTACGATCCTGGCGATAAACATCAAATGCAGCCAGAAATAGCTCGCGCTTATCTCCAAAGCTCCCATACAAGCTGCTTTTGCTCAAGCCAGTGGCAGCCATCAGGTCTGACAGAGAGGTCGCCTCATACCCCTTTTCCCAGAAAACAGCCATCGCCTTCCTGAGTACTTGTTGAGTATTGAATTCTTGAGGCCTTGCCATTTCTTGAGATCCGGTGATCAGTTCTGAGGTACACCTTAACCATTCCGGACTGATGAGTCCAGAATTTTTGTCGAATTACTATCCAGGGGGCATTCACCTGGGGTGAGGCTTTGGCGGACGACTAGCTCGACATAGCAGGCTGCGAGTAGCCTAGATCGGTTGAGCATGGAACCAAGCCGAAGCCGGCCCTTTAGCCTTCAGGCTCCACCGCGTTTACTGCATCCAGCTGATCCCCCATCTTTCTCAATAAGGTGATCAGAGTGTCTACCTCCTCATCACTGAGTCCCGAGAGAAGTAATTTTTCACGCTCCAAAGCCGTCACCAGCACCCGATCGTGAAGTTGCTTACCCGACGCGGTCATCGACACGGTGTACCGGCGAGCGTCCTCCGCATCTACCTCAATCGTGATGTGTCCGCTGCGCTCCAGCAATTGAAGCGCTCGGCTGACGGCGCTTTTATCCAATCCTATGACCTGCACCATTCGGTTGGCGCTAATGTGCTGCTCCACATCGAGCAGGGCTAGCAGCCTCCATTCGACGATCCCAATCCCAAAATGCTTGCGGTAGCAGGCCGAAGCACTGCTGGAGAGCTTGTTGGTCAAGAATGTCAGCAACGCAGGTACGTAGCGTTCAAGGTTCAAGGGTGCATCTGGCATGACGAGTGGTTCCTGTGTTTTTGGCCAGATTAGTTGACACCGCAACTAAAATGCCTAGTATGAGAATCACACGATGATTTCGCGCCCGCATCATAAGCGTTCGCGGCACCACAATAAAAATAGAGGTTCCGTGCCATGCCTAACTCACCTACCTGCATATCTTTCTAGCCCTGGCCTGTAGCGCCCTGCCGCGCTAAATCCGGCTACCTCTCTTTCTGCCATCAAACACTGCAACGTCCGGTGGGGTTAAGCTCATGCTTGAAGTCTGCGTTTCTCGAAAAATCATCGAAGCTGAGGGTGTCTGCAGCTTTGAATTAAAATCTTTGGACGGTGCGCAGCTGCCTGCATTCACAGCCGGCGCACACATCGATGTCCATGTAGCCCCTGGCCTGACACGCCAATACTCGATCTGCAATGCCCCTCAGGAACGTGAGCGGTACGTCATTGCGGTGCTCCACGAGCCGGAGTCACGAGGGGGCTCCCGTGGAATGCACACAACTGTGGCCGAGGGGAGTTTGATTTCCATCGGAAGCCCGAGAAACCTGTTCGAACTTGATCTCACAGGTGATCGATACCTGTTGTTCGCAGGGGGCATCGGAATCACTCCAATTTTGGCCATGGCCCATACCCTGCTCGCAACGGGTAAAGATTTCGAGCTCCACTACTGCGGCCGTTCAATTGAGCGCTTAGCGTTTCTGGATGCGCTGAATCAATCTCCATACAAGGAGCATCTGCATGTCCATCTCAACAATGGACACCCTAGCCAAGCGCTAGATGCAGAGAAGATTCTCGCTCACCCCTCCAGAGGTGATCAGCTTTATTGCTGCGGCCCATTGGGCTTTATGTCTCATATCGAGAACACGGCTAGAGCTCAAGGTTGGGACGACCCTCAGATACACCGTGAGGACTTTGCAGCCAAGCCCCAGATGGTCGAAGGAGATAGTTCATTCGAAATTGAGCTCCGTCAATCGGGGCAGGTTTTTGAGGTGCCAGCAGACAAGACTGTACTTGAGGTTCTGCTTGAGAATGGCATCGAGATCGAAAGCTCCTGCGAACAAGGCATCTGCGGCGCGTGCATAACGCGAGTTGTGGAAGGCACTCCGGATCATCGTGATCAGTACATGATTGCCTCCGAACACTCCCAAAACAATTGCTTCACCCCTTGCTGCTCGCGCGCTCACAGCAAGCGGCTTGTACTGGACTTGTAGTAGTAGCAATAACAATCCTGTCGGAGGAAAATGTAGATGAGTACATCACAAGGTCAAGCACTGGCATATGAAGTGAGTGCCCCCGCAGAAGCACCCAAATTCCCTATGAACCAGTGGTATGTTGCAGCATTGGCTTGGGAGCTGAATGACAAGCCGATAGCAAGAACCCTGCTGGGTAAGCGAGTTGTGCTCTTCCGCACAGCAGACGGCGAACCTGCTGCGCTCGAAGATCGCTGCTGCCACCGAGCCCTGCCTCTCTCTCGTGGAACGGTTGAAGAACAGGGTATGCGCTGCGGTTACCACGGGCTTTTGTTTGACGCCAGCGGCAAATGTATAGAAGTACCAGGCCAAACAAAAATCCCAACCAAAGCTAAAGTAGCGTCATTCCACGTACAAGAACGGGATAAGATCGTCTGGATCTGGTTCGGGGGCGCCAATAACTCCAACCCCACCTGCGAACCGCCTGAATACAATGTGCACTCTAGCGGAAAATATCTCTTCGAGGGCGACATATATCACTACGAGGCTCCCTATCAACTGATCCATGACAACTTGTTGGATCTGAGTCACCTTGGGTATGTCCACCTACGCACTATTGGTGGAAACGCGAGCATTCATATGAATGCCGAAATGAAAGTAGAGAGCGACGATACTTCAGTTCGGGTGATTAGGCATATGCCAGGTTCTACCCCACCTCCGACCTATGTGACGGCGTACCCATTCAAGGGCAAGGTCGACCGGTGGCAGGAAATTGAATTCCTGGTTACGCACCTCCGAATCTGGACAGGAGCTGTCGACGCAGGCGCCTATCCATTGAATGATCCTGAAAGGGGCGGCTTCCACATGCGTGGCTTCCATGGGGTGACCCCGGAAACTGAAAACTCAACCCACTACTTCTGGACAATGGCGACCAACCCGGTTAGCGACCCAGAAGAAACACTCGAGAAAGTAATCGAGCAGACTGTACTCACCTTCGACGAGGACAAGGTAGTAATCGAAGCTCAGTACAAGAACATGGTTGATTTTGGCACCGCTCCTATGGTTGATATCCACGTAGACGTTGGAGCAAACCGAGCCAGAAAACTCATCGAAAAGCTGCGTCAACAAAGCTAATCTGCCGTAAAAGCTTGAATGTCAGACCTGAAGTCTTTTCTGAAAATGAAAAGAGCAGCATTTTCGACCTCAGGAAATCTGAGTTCCTCAAATGCCTATATGGATCAACTTCAGGTTTGGCTTTCAGCAAATCGAAGGTGTTCAACAATGCACACAGTCAGCGCAGCTGCCAAAGCGGTGTGAGACGCATCCTGATAGTGCTACCCAAGCACACACGCACCCAAAAGGGGATCTCTGATTTACCCAACCCGAGCGCCCGCTGGTAACACACCCGCCTCTCTGAAAGTCGAGTCAGACCGACCCAACCTACCAGTGCCTGCGGTGCTTCAGCCCCCAAGCCCTCTAGTATGGGTGCTTTGGCGAAGCAAGCCAGTAAAAGCTGCGCCCGAAGAAAAATGGTTGATGGCTCAACTTATTTGCACGGTTCTTGCTTCTCAGGGAGGGAAGCCTCTACCTCTCGGCCTGAACGACTATGGACACAAAAAAACTTCTCCTCGCTGTCCGGCTCGCCGAAACCCTCCACTTTGGGAAGGCCGCTGAGCTGGAGAACATGGCTCAATCTGGCTTGAGTGCCCAGATCGCTAAGTTGGAGAGCGACCTCGGTTTTCGACTTTTCATACGAGCAAATCGTAGGGTCGCACTGACTGAAGCAGGTGAGCGCTTCATCGAGAAAGCACGTGTCTTAATTGATTGCATGCAAGATTCAATCGCAGAATGCAGAGCCATAGCTGAAAATAAACGAGCAGTCGTAAGGGTAGGTTTTTTTGGGGATCAAGCAGCAGAATATACTCATCCCATATTTTCTCTATTTCAGCGGCTCAACCCGGATATCCGCTTGGTTTTTGTAGAGTTGCAAATGACCAACCAAATTCAGTCGCTCATTGGAGGCAAGGTTGATGTTGTACTTATGCGACTACCTACCTATGACGAGCGGCTTGAGTACATAGAGCTCTTCCAAGAGTCACGCGTAGCGGTAGTACCATCGACACATGAGTTTGCCACACGTCAGTCCTTAACAGTTGCAGACCTGTTAGATAAACCATTTGCCATACCAACGGAAGGCGCTCCACACGACTTAATTTCATATTGGAGTCTAGCGGACATCCGCGAGGAGCCAAGTAGAATTGCAGCCTTCGTCAATTCGATCCCTGAAGTAATAGCTGCTGTAGCATACTCAGGCGCATTTGACACATTCCCAGTATCCCTTAGCAAGACTTACTACCATCCTGGCATCAAATACGTACCTATTTCTGACGCCTCATCCAACACCATGACGCTGGCCACGTTAAATGGAAACAGATCACCGGTGATCATGGCACTGAGGAATTGCGCCTCTCAAGCTCTAGGAATCTCAATTTAGCAGATACTGCCAAGCTTTTCCAGTCTCGCCCCCCCCAGCTATATAGTGTTGCTGATTGCCTCCCTCTCTGCTGACCGCCCAAAGCGTCGGCTTTTCTGCGTTTCTGCCCGTTTATATAGTCACCACGACTTTGACACTCGAAGCTGAAAATCCAATCAAAAAACCTGATTAAGCAATCACGTCCCCTGCATTGAACCTCTATAGGGCCTGTCACATTATCGAATCGTCAGCTCAATTGTGATGAGTGAACCTACAAAAGTAGGCGCACTGGTAAGCACAACCAGCCGTCCTTGAGCTTCAGAAAAATAAGACCAGGCGACCCAGGCGCCAGCCATGCGTCCCAATCACAGCAAGAGGCAACCAAATGAATCATCTTGAAAAAATGCTTGAGTTGGATCGCAATCACCTGATCCACCCTCACCTACCAAAGAGCGAGTTCAGCCGCACGATTTTCGCACGCGGCAAGGGTTGCAAACTCTGGGACACAGAAGGTCGCGAATACCTGGATGCGACTGGAGGCCTCTGGCTGGCACAGATTGGCCATGGCCGGGAGGAAATCGCGGAGGCAGCAGCTCGCCAGATGAAGCAGCTGGAGTATTTCACCTGCTTCTGGGACTTCTCGAATGAACGCGCAATCGAGTTGGCAGAGAAGCTAGCCCGTCTTGCACCTGGTGATCTGGAAATGAGCTTTTTCACCAGCGGGGGATCGGAGGGCGATGATGCGGCAATCAAAACTGCTCGTTACTACCACTCTCAGCGTGGCGAACCCAAGCGCACTTGGATCCTTTCACGGAACAACGCCTACCACGGCCTGGCTTATGGGGGAGGAACAGCAACTGGCTTTCCGGAGCTGCGCGACGGCATGGGCCCAGGCTTACCGCATGTCGCCTATCTAACCCAACCCAATGCCTACCGACATTACTACTTCGACGGACAGAACCCCACTGATTTCTGTGTCAACGAGTTGGAGAAGATGATCGCCAGCATCGGTGCCGAGAATATTGCAGCCATGATTGCGGAGCCAATCATGGGTGTTGGGGGCATGGTTCCCCCGCCAGTCGACTACTGGCCTCGCATGTCACAAGTGCTCAAGAAAAATGGAATTCTCTTGATATTCGATGAAGTGGTATCGGCGTTTGGACGCTCAGGTCATTGGTTCGCTGCCGAGAAGTACGGAGTCACCCCTGACATCATGGTGACCGCTAAGGGCATCTCCAGCGGCTACATTCCTCTCGGTGCGGTAATCATGAGCCGAGACGTAGCCGACACCGTCCGCGAAGGCCATGGCTACCCGCTCGGTTATACATACAGCGGCCATCCCGTAGCGTGCGCGGTAGCCTTGGAAAACCTCCGGATCCTCGAGGACGAAGATCTGATCAACCGATCCAACGACATGGGTACTTATATCGCTGAACAACTCACGGCGCTCAGGGACAACCCTTGCGTAGGTGAAGTGCGCCAGGCCGGAATGGGTATCGGTATTGAATTGGTCACGGATAGAGAGTCCCGCCAACCACTCCCGGATGCAGCCCTGGTCATTCCCGACATTATTCGCGAAGAAACGGGCGTGATCGTGCGCATCAGTAACGCAACGAACCTCTGCATGTCCCCTCCCCTCACGATGAGCAGAGAGGAGGCTGATCGCGCGGTCGAGGCTGTATGCAGCGTACTCTCGCGCGTGAAGCCAAACGGCAAAGTCTAGGTGTGGACTAGCCCAGGCTCCGTATCGGAGGCCTGGGCTCCCAGCGGGCTGTCACTAGCTATAACCCAAAAGAGTTGGTTCTAAGAAAGTCAGCGTGTAACCAATCGAAAACGAGCTGAACTTAAGGATTTAGAAAACAGCTGACACTCAAAGAGTTTATAGCCTTGGGGAAAGTTACGACAAGCGCTAGGACGCAATTAAGCCATCGCAATCTAAATCATATAACAACAACTCCCTGTGAAACTGACTAGTCAACAGAGTGGGAGAATGGCAACTTGCGGAGAACATTATGCAAACCACTGAGCATAAGCTAAGGCAAAATTCACTGGGTGTGTCGGACATCGTATTCTTTGTCGTAGCTGCAGCCGCTCCACTTGGAGCAACCCTAGGCGCGGCCCCAGCTGTATTCGCAATCGGAGGCCCAAGCGCACCAGGCTTGTACCTGACTGCGTCCATAATTCTCATGCTGTTCGCCATTGGCTTTGCGGCGATGAGCCGCTTCGTGGTGAGCGCAGGGGGGGTTGCTGAGCTAGTAAAGGTTGGGATAGGGAAACCATTCGGGAATGCAGCGTCAGGGATCGCCATCCTAGCCTACATTTGCATGCTCATAGGTATTTTCGGTGCCTTCGCGGCTTTTAACTCAGAAGCGTTCAAGAATTTTGCCGGCATCGAATTAACCTGGCAAGTTAGCGCCGTATTAGCGGTTCTCGTCGTTGGAACTTTTGGCTACCTAGATGTCAACATTTCAGCCAAGGTTCTTGGAGTCCTCATGATCCTAGAGGTTCTTATTTTAGTGATCTTCGATGTGGCCGTGCTCATCAAATCTGACTCATCAGCAATCACTTTCATCAACCTTCTTCCAACCGACTTCAGTACACCTGGCCTAGGCGTCGCTTTCATGTTCGCATTTGCCTGTTTTGTCGGTTTTGAGTCCACAACCATCTACGGCGAAGAGGCAAAAAAACCTCACAAGACGATCCCCAAAGCGACCTACATCGCAATCGCACTTATTGGCATCTTCTACACAATCACGACCTGGTGTCTAGGCATTGCATACAATGGTTCGGATATCCAGGCAGCAGCAGGGGCCGACCTTGTAAACTTCGTTTTCAACGTTAATACCAAATATGTAGGTGTATGGTCGACCAGCCTGATGCAGATCTTGGCCGTAACAAGTTTATTTGCTGTGTTACTGTCATTCCACAATGCTCTTTGTCGCTATCTTTTCTCTCTGTCTCGCTCAGGATTTTTGTTCAAGAAGCTCAGCGTCGTACACTCCAAACACAGCACCCCTCACAATGCAAGTACCGCTCTAAGCGCTATTACTCTGATCATAATCGTAGCCTTCATGGTCGCAGATGCCGACCCTATTAATAGCCTCTACATGTGGATGGTGGCGCTTGGCACTCTGGGCATCTTGGTTCTGCAAACAATGGGATCCATTGCTGTCATCGCTTACTTTAAGAAAACTCGCCAAGGTCACTTCTGGCAGGGACTCGTAGCCCCAGTGCTTGGCGGTAGCGGACTATTCGCCGTAGTTCTGCTTGCGATCTCCAACTTCCAGGATCTGAGTGGTGCGAAATCTGGGCTCGCTAGCCAACTCCCTTGGCTGGTATTGGTAGCAGCAGTGGTGGGTACTCTTAACGGGATCCGAAAGCCTAAGCGGCTAGCCAACAACGGAAATCCAGCCTCTACCTGACCCTACGCATACAGCCCTTGGGTACCTGAGCAGCCCCTTAGTTACTGCTGAGTCTTCAAACTCTTAATGACAAGAGAAGGCTCAGCATTGCCTTTGACAATGACTCTGCCGACAACAAGATAACAAAGGACACTAGTCATGATATTTAGCAAGAACAGCATCACAAAGATTATTCCGTGCGTGGCCCTTAGCTACTCACTGGCCAGCCATGCATATGAAATTACTGCAAGTGGCGGCACTAAAATCGATGCAAACCTAGAGGCTGTGTATGCACTTATGCATAGCGAAGAAAGCTATAACGTCTTTGGCAACCGAAGCGCAGGGAGTTCGAGCTGGCGTGAGGGATACATTAAGTACGGCCTGAGCGGTAGCCAGGAGTTTTTTCAAAAATCCAGTCTGTATGGTGCATTCAACCTGATCAGCTCCGGCACTTGGGGCGACGGAGATGCTGCTGGCTTTACCGAGGGCAGTGAGCGCAGAACTGCTGTCAACGATGCCTATATCGGCTGGCGATCCGGAGACATGTTCCCTACCCTCGGCCACAACGGGGTAGATGTCTCTGCAGGTAGCCAACAGGTTACCATTGGGGACGGTTTTATGATCCACAGCGACGGCGTGAGCTATGGTGACGTGGGCCTGGGTGGTAACTATGATCGTGGCGGTGCTTACTACCTTGCCGCCCGCAAAGCCTTCAAAAACACAGCTGTCGTGAAACTTGGAGGTGACCAGGGATGGCGTAGTGATTTGGCGTGGATCAAATCAGACAACCGCGCCCAAGCCGAAACAGAGATGGGAATCGCCACTCTTGAGCACGTCAACGAACTAGGCACGCTTGGCCTCACTTACATCCATGGGATGGACGTAAATGAACGTTACGCCACTCCAGCGCAGCTCGAGCGTGATGGAATGAACGTAGTAAGTATCAGGGGTGTTGGCTCTCTCGGCGTTGAACAACTCCATCTTTCATTTGAATATGCTAATGAAGATAGAAAAAGCGGCAGCGAGGACGCTTGGTACCTTGAGGGTGGCTGGACATTCAAAGAACTACCTTGGTCGCCGACGCTCACCTATCGGTACAGCCGCTTCTCCGAAAACTACGACACCCTTTTTTATGGCCAAAGCAGGGGTTATGGGACTTGGTTCCAAGGGGAAGTTTCTTCCAACTATGCAGGCCCGTTCAACCAAAACACCAAAGTCCAGCATATTGGAATTAAAGCGAAGCCGACCGAAAATCTAACGGTGGGTGCATTGGCATTCGACTTTAAAACAATCGACAAGGGCCTTGGCAATCTTGACGGACGGGAACTCGACTTTTATGCGGAATTGATGGTAAACGAGCACCTCCTGATCAGCCCTGTAGTTGGTTTCTTCCAGCCGAAGAAGAGGGCGGAAGACGGCGGCCTTCAGCTGGGTAACAATTCCACCAACACCTACCTTCAGCTGATCGTAGGCACTTTCTTCTAATCCCATCTACTTCACCAGTCTTACCCGCTGAGCCTGGATGTAGCTGGAAGGAACGGTGCGCGAAGCCTTTGTTCAATCGCTTACCTAGATTGAACGATCAGGCTTTCGCGATTGCCAGCCTCCACAAGCAGGCGAAGAATCCTTAGACCAATAACTACTCCAAAAACTGTCCCGCTGTTAGGGGAGATCTGCATGCAAAATGACACGGCGCAACAAGGGCTGAAGCCCAAATCTCTTGGTGTCTCAGACATCGTTTTTTTTGTCATCGCGGCTGCGGCTCCGCTTGGCGCTACCTTAGGCGCCGGCCCGGTTGTATTCGCAATGGGGGGTGCTGGCGCGCCCGGGATCTACCTCATCGCCTCGCTGGTGCTATTACTGTTCGCGATCGGTTTTGCGGCGATGAGCCGCCATGTGATCAGCGCGGGCGGATTTGCTGAACTTGTAAGTCATGGCCTAGGCCGCCCCGCAGGCAACGCTGCTGGTGGCATAGCCTTGCTGGCCTACATCGCAATGCTCGCCGGCATATACGGCCAATTCGCGGCCTTTGGAGCTGAGCTTAGCTCTTCCTTCGCCGGCATGCAGGTCGATTGGCGTATTGTGGCGCTGCTAATCATTGGCTTGGTCGGCGTATTTGGCTACCTGGACGTGAAGGTATCGGCCAAGGTACTAGGCGTGTTGATGATCTTTGAAATCCTGATTTTGGTGATCTTCGACGTCGCAGTCATCGCACAGACTGATATTGGAAAGCTGAGCTGGAACGGTTTCTTACCCTCTCAGGTATTTACCCCTGGCCTGGGCGTAGCGCTGATGTTTGCGTTCTGCTGTTTCGTTGGATTTGAATCCACCACGCTCTACGGTGAAGAAGCCAAGAACCCAAACCGTACCGTCCCCCTTGCTACCTATGTAGCTATTGCAATCATCGGGATCTTCTACACCCTCACCACCTGGAGCATCGGACTCGCCTACGCAAACAGCGATGTCCAAGCCATCGCTGGGGCGGACATGGTCAATTTCGTCTTCAATGCCAACACACAGTATGTGGGCACCCTCTCGACAGAGGTCATGAAGCTCCTCGTTGTCTCTAGTGTCTTTGCAGTGCTGCTTTCCTTCCACAATGCCCTCAGCCGCTACCTCTTCGCACTCGCACGTAGCCACTTCGTACCGAAGCCACTCAGCCGTGTACACCCGAAACATGCGAGCCCTCATGTCGCCAGCGTGACGTTGTCGATAGCCACAGTCCTTGTCGTCGGCGCGTTCATGGTCGCCAATTCCGATCCAATTCAACACCTGTACATGTGGATGGTCGGCCTGGGGACGCTTGCCATTCTGGCACTGCAAACGCTTGGCGCCGCAGCAGTGGTTGGCTTCACCGTCAAAACCAAAAAGTGCAGTTCCTGGCAGGGAGTAATTGCTCCAACCCTGGGTGGCGGTGGCCTTGCATTCGCGGTGTTCCTCGCAGTGAAAAACTTCAACGAACTCACCGGCACCAAAGAAGGGCTAGCCACCTACCTACCGTGGCTAGTGCTGGTCGCCGCAGTGCTAGGCCTACTCAATGGCTACCGGGCTAAAGACAAGCTCCACGCAACCCACGCTGCCTCCTGACAGACGGCATAACAAACAGAAAACAGAACGGTAGCCGTGCCAATTCAAGGCTATCGAGCAATGCAAGTGGTTGATTCTGACCACGTGATTTTGGAGATAACAATGAATAAGCCTCAACCTTATGCCTCGTTTAACCTTCAACCCATCGCCGGAATCTGGCGCGAGGGCAGCACAGGTCGATCAATGACTGTTAGCGACCCTTACACACGTCGACCATTGATCGAAATCCCCCTAGCCAGCAAAGATGATTTGAACGAAGCCTACGCGCGGGCCAAAGAGGCTCAGGTTGCCTGGGCAGAAACAGGCCCCACTGCTCGTGCTGCAATCATGCTCCGTGCGGCCCAGATCTTCGATGAGCGTCGCGAAGAGATCGTGGAGTGGATCATCGCGGAATCGGGCAGTACGCGTGTTAAGGCCGAGATCGAGTGGGCAACAGCCAAAGGCATCACTGTAGAGGCTGCATCCTTCCCAAACCGTGTACATGGTCGAATTGTGGAGTCGGATATCCCGAACAAGGAAAGCCGCGTTTACCGACGCCCACTGGGCGTCGTGGGCGTCATTAGTCCGTGGAACTTTCCATTCCACTTGACCCAACGCTCCCTGGCCCCGGCACTGGCTCTTGGTAACGCAGTCGTTGTGAAACCGGCCAGTGACACCCCGGTGACTGGAGGACTCCTACTTGCACGAATTTTCGAGGAAGCAGGGCTACCATCAGGCCTGCTCAGCGTGGTCGTGGGCGCTGGCGCCGAAATCGGCGACGACTTCGTGTCCCACCCTGTCCCAAGCTTCATTTCATTCACAGGGTCGACCCCAATTGGCCAGAACATCGCTCGCCAAGCGAGTAGCGGTGACTACCTCAAACACGTAGCCCTCGAACTGGGGGGCAACAACCCATTCGTGGTATTGGCGGACGCTGACCTTGAACTCGCTGTACACGCTGCAGTAGTAGGCAAGTTCCTGCACCAGGGCCAAATCTGCATGGCCATTAACAGGATCATTGTCGAAGACTCAATCTATGATGATTTCGCTTCCTTGTTCATCCAGCGTGTGAGCAAGCTCGTTATTGGTGATCCGAGAGACCCGCAAACGGCAGTTGGCCCAGTGATCAACCGGAAGCAGTTCAATGGCCTGACCCAGAAGGTAGCCCAAGCCAAGCGTGAAGGCGCCGTACTGGCCTATGCTGGAGAGTCTCAAGACTTGGTCTTCGCTCCTCATGTCTTCACTGAGGTTAAACCTTACATGGAGCTGGCGGTCGAAGAGATTTTCGGCCCGATTGCGGGCTTGATGCGTGCGGACAACCCAGATCATGCGCTTGAGCTGGCCAACAATACCCAGTTCGGTCTTTCAGCAGCAGTGTTCAGTGGCGATCTGGATCGAGGTGTGCAGTTTGCCCGGAGGATTCATTCCGGCATGGCGCACGTCAATGACATCCCAGTCGCAGATGCCGCCAACGTCCCATTCGGTGGAGAGAAGAACTCCGGCCTGGGTCGGTTCAATGGTGATTGGGCAATCGACGAGTTCACCACAACCCAATGGGTATCGGTGCAACGCCAACCTCGCCATTACCCTTTTTAATGTGCACACCCGGTGAGGCAACCGACCGGGTTCTACACGATATCTATTCTGAGTGATACTCGGCGGTGATCAGGCTACCTGGGCCCGCCGAGCCTCTGGAATGCACGATAACGAGGTTTCAATGATCTCGTTTACACAACGCCGCAGTGATCGCACAGCTGGAGAACGATTGCCTGCGACCGTCGCGATGGCCAAGATGCTACGAGGCGCATCCGCCAAAGGCACATATCGGACACCTGGATGCGTGTACAGACGCGTGGCAGCCAGTGGGTAGGTATCGAAAGCTCCACCGTAGGCAACAGCGGCCAAGCTTTCAGGAATCGACTGCACATATGCACCAATGCGGCCAGGCCTCTCGTTTGCCAAGCTCCAGTAGGCGGCCCACTCAGAAGGCGCCCCCTCCCCTGCAACTGCAAACGGCTGCTCGATAATATCGGCCATTCGCAATATCGGAGCATCGGCCATCTCATGGTTTATGGGCACCGCCGCAACACGAGGCTCATCAAACATGACATCGAACTCAAGACGCGGATCGCAAACCGGAAGTCGAATGAGTGCTGCATCCACTTTTCCGGAAATCAACGCCTGCACCTGATTGGTCATCGAGAGCTCGGTAACCACTAACCGAATGTTCGCATTGCTCTTTTGGAACAACGAAAATATTAAGTGCGTCAGCTCTCCAGCCGCCTCTCCAAAGAAGCCAAGCTTCAGGACACCACGGCTACTTTCCGCAATGGCCCGGCACTCCACGACCGTATTGTTCAAATTATCCAGAAGAACTCGTACTCTTTCGATAAAAGTTTGACCCGCATCAGTAAGAGACACGCGATGACTGGTACGCTCGAACAACTTGAAGCCTAGCTCGTGTTCCAGCTTCGCGATCTGTGCGCTCAACCCAGATTGGGCAATATTCTCAATTTCCGCAGTCTTGCCGAAATGCAAGGTCTCAGCGAGTCTGGAGGCCAAGATTAATTGTCTAGTATCCATGGGGGGCTCGGCTCATGGAAATTGTCGAAGCTAAATATCAAGCAAGATTCATGCAAAGATCATAACCTTCGAAGGCCTGTAGGAGCATAGGTGCCGAGTAATACGCTTTTTCACTCGCCTCGCGCCAACCCAGCGCAGCAATCTGGCCCTATGAGCGCTGATGTGGCGATTTGCAGCGCGCAGCGACACAAGCTCGATGCACGGCCAAGCCGGCTCTAGGCATGCCATGACTACCCACATTTTATCTATAAAGCTATGAACTCAATAGTAATAAATGGGTAACAATCCGCCTCGAATCGGTAACACTCGCTACCCACTTCCAATCCCCTGATGCGGGCACAGCCCTCAAAAGCACATCGCTTCAGAGCTCTCAAGTTGCTCGATTTGACAAACCGCCAACGTAAATCTCTGCTCAAAACTCTTGTGATACGGCGACCCAATCGATTCCCAGCTACACGATCACGAATTGCGATCAAACAATCCTAAAACCGAGATTGCCCCTAACAACGAAATAAAAATAGTATTATCTGCGAATCTCCGAAACAACCTTATTAATTAATAGGTGGCTCAGAGATTAGGAAAGGAGCTGACCTTCATCTTAAAAAGAGAAATCTTTCCGGATGGAGACAAGGGTATAGCGCTGAGGAAAAGCAATACAACTCGCCGCCCTTGATGACAGCTGAAGACACTTTGAATGCGGAAATAGCCATGAAGCTTGATTACCAACAATCTCTAAAAAATTTCTCGGAAGCTTTTCATCTTTCCAAAGCAGAAACTTCAAAAGGGAATGATTACATTCCTGGTGGCTTTAGCCGTCGCACCTTTGGTTACGGCCCGCACGCAATCTTCGTCGATAAAGGTGAGGGACAGTATATCCACACTATTGAGGGCAGAAAGCTACTTGACCTTAATAATAATTTTTCAACCAATGTACTCGGGCACAACCACCCTGCTGTGGTGAAAGCCATTGAAGCGCTGCTGCCGAGTGGATTCTCCTTCGGGAACCCAACGGATCATGAGCTAGGCTTGGCCAAACTGCTGAGCGACCGGATCGAGTCCGTCGAACAGGTGAAGTTCTTTTGCTCGGCCAGCGAAGCCTGCCTCAGCGCTGTTCGGATTGCTCGCGGCTACACTGGGCGAAATAAAATCGCCAAATTCGAGGGTGGCTACCACGGCTTCACAGACGACCTGGCCATCTCTGCACATCCAAGCCCAGCCAACTTCCCGGGGCCAGACTTCAACCCGAAAGCGTTACCAGACTCTGACGGCATTCCATCCTACAAGAGCGACAACGTTCTGGTTCTGATCCAGAACAACTTTGAAGCCTGCGAGAAGATCCTGCGCGGGAATGCCGAAGAAATTGCATGCGTGATTATGGAACTCCAGTCGTGCGCAGGCGGCATCGTTGAGCTCAAAAAAGAGTTCGTGCAAAAGCTGCGAGCCTTGACCGAGGAGCTGGGTATCCTCCTGATCGTGGACGAAACCATCACCCTTCGGGCCGCCTATAATGGCCTGCAAAGCGAGTACGAAATCAAACCCGATCTGACCGTGATGGGCAAAATGATCGGCGGTGGGCTGCCGATTGGTGCCGTAGGCGGTAGCCGTAAAGTATTCCGTGTTCTCGAAGATAACCAGGTGATGATCTCCGGCACCCACCACGGCCACCCTATGGCCTGTGCTGCTGGCATTGCTTGCATGGAAGCCATGGATGCCAAGGCGTACAAACGCCTCAACGACATGGCAGCAACCATCAAGAAAGAACTGAACGACTGGGCAGCCGAACAAGGCTACCCGTTCACCGTATTCGGCTCCTTCTCGGTCTTCGCCTATGCATTCACCAAGGAGCCAGGTCAAAAAATCACGACCCACCGTGACTACTGGCACAAGATCGATGAGAACAGCATGGGCATCTATGCCCTGGAAATGGCCACCCGTGGCTACTACCCAGTGCACCGTGGCCAGATCGGACTGACGCTGCCAATGACCGACGAGGATGTCCAGGGGTACATTGAGACCACCAAAGACATCATCAAGGCGATCTATAGCAAAGCCTGAACGATGCGCCCAACGTGCTACCCAACTGACAGAGTCTCAAACTAATGGGAGCCCTCGACAGCCATAAGCTGCCGGGGGCTTTTAGTTAGCGCTATTCGCCCCGTAGTCGGAGACTTTTCGGGGATGCATGTTTCTAATTTCAAGATCACATAATCACAAACTAAAATTGCAAAAATACTCCATATACGGCTAAATACGTTTTGCAGGATCTTCTCACGCAAATCTTTTGGTTTTGCTAAACCTCAGCCTCTCTATGCGCATGCTAAAGAGGCTTTTTTACTAAGCGTCAAACCATCATGAAATCATGACGTGTAGCTACAGATAAGAATTCTTGATCGGGCGCTAGGTTGGCTTTTCCTCGCGATAGATCAGATAGGTGCAGTTCTGACGGAGAGCAGTACCGCTGGCCACCATTCGGTAACCGATTGGTGGCCATTTTATTTTAGATTTTGATTGAAAAAGGGTTGCCAGACTATATCCATTTGCGTAGCTTGAGGGAACGAAAAGACCCAATAACTTAAAGCATGAATATTAGCGAATAGCGTGCCTAACAAGCGCGTTCGCTTCGACAAAAGCCAACATCCGTTTGCAGCTTACGCGGACGCTTTTTTTATCAGAAGATCTGATATCACCATTGAATACACACAACATTTTAATAAAACCAACGAAAAAATAAATTACAAATTGAGATCGAGGCAGGAGCCTATAGGCACCTGCCGCCCAGATCACTTTTTAACTAACAAGCTTCCCGACATCATAACTCGATGCCCAGGGAACGAGCAGAAAAACAAATACTCCTCCCCCTCTTGAAGTTTAGCAGGATCAATAGCGATGGTATCTTTTTCACCACCACCCAACATCTTTGTATGCGCAATAATTCGGGTGTCGCCTGCTTTCACATATTCTGAACCTGCGCCTGCAGCTATTGCATCACGCGCAACCGAGTCTGCGTCAGACTTTTTAACAATAACAATGTTATGACCCATTACAGTTTTTGGCATAGTGCCTGAATTGTTCAAGGTCAAATTAAAGGTAGGGCAACTCTTACTTACCTCAATGACACTCTTATCAAAGCGCATCTGATCAGAGCTTGCCACATCCACCTGACACTGGCCAGCGCTCGCAAAAGCAGGCAACGAGAAAACTACCGCAACAAGAAATTTCTTATTCATCAAAAGACTCGAATGCAAAAAACGTTATTATTGAAATTTGATAGTGCACAACAAAAGATCAGAGGCGCAGCACTCCTAGACATCCCCAGACGGGACGTAGTTTACCGTTTAACTTCAGCACCATGGAAAGATGCCTTCCTTACTAATGTACGAACGATATCCGGATAGCTTAAAGGCCCACTCGACTTGAACATCAGTTCCGCTACAAGTCCTGCGAGTCTTGCCGCAGCGATACTCGCTCCTGCAGCCCCTTGGCCACCTTGCTCAGGACTATTACTCCAAGTACCAAACAATTTCGGAGAAAGCACCGAGACTCCACCCCAATCGCAGCGGGCATCACCAGTTGCCGCGATAACACACTCATAATCAGCCGGATAACACGAAACCTCTGGCAGACGTCTTGCTGGCGAGGATGCAATCAAAATTATTCCGGCTTCGAATGCTTCATTGATAGATAACCTTAGTAATTCCCTGTCCGCGGCCAAGCCAAAACTCATACAAACGACGTCCACGCGGCGCTCCCCCCCCAAATTAGTTAACCAGCTCAACGCTGCTGCTACTCTCAACGCGCTGGTGACAGCTCGATCTGTCATAACTTGAGCGTGAACCAAAGATGCCCCGGGGCACCCTTGGCTGATAACTGAGGCCACGGCAGTACCGTGACCCAGCATATCGGGCCTAGCATCAGTGATCTGACCTTGAGGGTCGAATGCTGCGGAGCCTTGCAGATCCCACTTAGCACCACCGCTGTCAATGATGCCGACTCTTACCATGAGCCATCTTTAACCGAGAACATACGAACAGCATTGTTGGACATATGCCCCCCTCCTGGAATCTCCACCTGGGCAACCTTCTCGAGTGTCTCAGCGTTCAAAACTAAGAAGTCGGCAGCTGCTCCGCCAAGCCAGACATTCTTATTATCGGGAGTCACATGAACTGTATAATAAGTATGCGGCAAAGGAATTTGCTTAATTGGCTTTCCTTCTTTTGTCAAATCAAATGACTGGAGGACATTATACACTCCGTAGGCGCGCTTATGATCAGGACTCGCTGTGGCCGAAAAATAGACTGACTTAGTCGGCTCGACATTGACCAACTTTTGCGCGCCCGTCCTTAAATCCAAAGTATACAAACCTGTTTGAAAAACTTCTGGATCATCATCTGACTTGTTGCGAAGCTTTAAATAATATGGAGCCACAACCATATTTGAAGTTTCATACTGACTCCAGACATTCAAAAGATCCGGCGGGAAGTTTTTATCACTAGACCAACTTTGAATTGGCATCTGGTCGATCTTCTTACCGTCAAGAGCACTGAAAACATACATTTCGCGCCCCATACCATACAACTTCTTACCATCAGTTGAGAACATGAGCGTAGCGATTTGTCGCGGCGCAGGCGCTGTGAATTTAAGCTTCAGAGTTTCCGAATCGTAGAAAGCAATTTTTGTTGGCTGCACTTGATACTCAGTGAGGAGCATCTTCACCGGGTTTTGATAAACGACTATAGTTTTGCCATCCGGCGAAAGCGACATACCCCACATCGCTGTTACTTTTTCACCAGGAGTACTCATATCGATTCTTCCGACATTGGCACCACTAGCTATATCGATTTTCACAACACTCTGGCTACCGTTGGCAATAGCGTAGACAAACTTTCCCTCAGGACTGATTGAGAGCGTAGTGGCGGGAGTATGACTATTATCAATATTGAGAATTTTTACCACCGAAAACTTCTCAGTATCGACAATTGCAATATTATGTGGGTGAATAGGCGCAGCTATATACTCTTTAGCAAGAGCATGCTCAGCAGCTACCGATATTAATACAGATATGATGAGAGCATTTATTTTTTTATTTTTCATAATCATACCTCAAGAATCGGGAAATACAGAACTAAGATTGCGCCAGTCCTGAGTCGTGTCAGCAGCCTTATCATCCCAATTGGGATAGGTAGACATGGTGTCTGGTACTTGAGCTGGCCACCAGCAAGGATCGCTGCATGCGTATAGATCTGCTTCCATGGGTTGGCACAGGTTAGATACGCCCCCGAAGCCGTCAACTTCCCACCCAGGATCGAATGACGTAGAACAGCCCACTAAAGCGTTCATAGCGATTACTTCTTCTTCTCGACCTTCCGACAGAGCTTCAGTGAGAAGTTTAGCTTTGGCGTTTGCAGGTATGAAATTCTTCATAATTATTTACTCCTGGCATCGAGATGATTTCGAAAAAATGCAGGGTTTTTTGTCATAATTTTTACATACGATTCGATGCCAAAGTCAACCCAGTCTCTAAGTAAATCACAATAGTGGTACACGGGAGCAAAAGGGTCTCCCTGCCTAGCATACGACTCGTGATAACAGCCACCTGCACAGATCGAACGAATCCGGCACGTATTACAACCAAACTGCGACCTGTCCTGCGCTTTCGTTATGAATGATGCGAGCTTTGGAGTATCAATTCCTTGGGTTACGTTGCCATAGGTAGGCTCGTTGGAACCGACAAAGCGGTGACACAGATGAAGGTCTCCCTTTTTATCAACTGCCAAAAGTCCTAAACCCGCACCGCACGGGACAGCCTTCTTAGTTCCTTGTGAAATATCCACCAAAAGTTGATGCATGTTGGAAAAGCCGATATTTTCATTGCGGCAAGCGGCTTCAACATATTTTCGTCCAAGCACTTTCATGTCATCAAAAACTTGCTTGAGCGAGACTGAATCCAAGTTAAATGCAGAAACACCACCAGACGTCACAGGGCCAAAACCTACCTCAGCAAAACCGAGATTGTTCTTAAGATGCTCATGAATTCCAATAACATCTGTAACGCCTCGAGTAAGCGTAACTCGAACGCCTACAGGTTTGGCCTTATAACGCTCCAACAACATTTTAACCTTGCGAGCAACTACCTCGTAAGTGCCTTGGCCTCCGACGGTGATCCTGTTTTTATCGTGAAGCGCCTTAGGGCCATCCATCGAGACTGTAACAGCGACTTTATGCAGATCAAGCCAATCCACTATGGACTCAGTGAGGAGTGTGCCGTTCGTTGTCAGGGAGAATTCAACCGCCTTCCCCTCTTCTTTGGCACGTAGCTCACCATACTCAACAACTTGTTGAATAAGTGGATAATTTGATAGCGGTTCACCACCAAAGAAAACAACGTTCACCTGTGCCCTATCTTTAGCTTGATGGAGCAGGAGATCGAAAGACGCTTTGGCTGTATCAAACTGCATTTTCTCCCCTTTGGACGGGGTAGTCAGATCTTCCTTATAACAGTAAGTACAAGAAAGATTACAGCCAGTGTTAACATTGAGCACAATCGTCGAAAGTGGGATGGATTCGACCACGGACGGAACGCGTAATTTTTCACTTACACCAGACTCCCGTACGATCTCCATGTCAAGCATCGACCGCACACAATCCAAAATGTTTTGCGGTGAATATTCATGACCGATTTCGGATGCAATCTCATCCAAATCAATCTCATCATTTGTACTGAAGACTTCATAAATACGACGCCCAATCTCGTCAAGTTCAAAGAGGCCGGTTGAAGGCACATGCAAAAGCATCGAATGACCATCAACTTCTATCTTGTGCGAATTGTGGCGAATCAGAGTAAGTGCGCCCATATAGCACCTCAACGAATTGGTGGGTCAATAAACCGCTGAACCGTGGAATATAGATGGGCTTCACCGGTAATCTGTTGACCCTTATTCTCAACAGCGGCTGTTACCTTTAAGTTACCAAGATTATTTGTCGACATAGGGCGGTCAGGATTAGGCCCAGCATCGGCCGGGGTGAACTTTCCAGTTTCATCGATCGTTCCAGCAAATTGAGCGTCCTTCATGGCGGTAGCCGCCTCATCCCAATTGTCAACCGACCATTTCGCCGAAAATACTCCGACACGGACATCATCCGCAGTACCTGGCTTGGCATCGGAGCCATTCAGGTAACCCACTGCCTCGAACTGAGCAGGAGTTTTAGGGATGGGGCCACCGTTACCACCAACACGCGCAACCGCCATATTGGGCTCTACAGAGATGCGATCAAGCTTTGAATAAACAACCAACGGGGCTTCCGTCGCGCCAACAGCGATCTTCACAGAACCCAGATCATTTTCAGGTTTTACTCGGATCACTAACTTATCATCGGTCTGGGAGACGACTTCTCCGTTCATACCAGCGGGGAACACAACCTTACCACTCAGTTTTGCGCCTACAATAGTAACTTCAGTATCAACACCAACTCGTGCATATTCTGGGCTTACCCCAATGGCCCTAGACGGTGAGTTTTTGGGTATCGCAACGAAGCGTCCCCCCACAACCTCATTACCCTTGATAAACCAGCGTCCGCTAAGAGCACCGTCTTTACCCAAGGCAAAGACTTGTTGGATTTTTGTAGCACCATCTGTCAATGTAGCACGCCACTCACCATCCCCTAGCAATACTGCCTTACCTTGGAAGGATTCACTTTTTCCTGCGATTTTATAGGCCATTCTGACGCTGTAAGTATCGCCTACTTTATTTACGTCAAGCGTACCGACATAATCACCTTTGCCAGGCACATGGCCTGCAATCACCCAATCTTTTTCCAGGCCGGAGTTCACTGGCTGCGGCGCACGACCTAAAGGGAAGTGCGTAGAAAGGTAGGGAAGTACATCATTATGTACTACTGACCACCAGTCTCTATCCCTCGCTAATGCTTGCAGCTCAATGCCAGGGAATTGCGCCAAATGGAAATTAAGTAATTTTTCCCAATCATCTGCTGTTCGCCGCTGAAGAGCTACTCGTGCGAATGAATGGCACCGACTGCATGTTTCGGTCAGCAATTGGTTTGGAGCTTCATCGCTAGCGACAGGCTCTTTTTCAAGCACATATCGCCTACCCTCCGTTTCATCGATGCTGAGGCCACGGGTTGAAGCCAGATAGCGCACAACCTCTGTACGGTCTTCAAGGCTTAGCGGCACTTGATGATTACGCATCATACGTACCACAGTCATATCCCAGCCTTCAGGAGTCTTACGAACGCTATCGATTCGCTCCAGCGTGCCATCTGGGCGCTTCAGGTGACATGCTACACAAACCCCGTTGAGGACTTGCTCACCAGTCTGCGCTGAGACGTCTTGAGCAGAGAATAAGAAAAAGCCCGCGCAGCTGGAGGCTACAACGAGGTGTTTTAGTGACTTCATCAATCGACGTCCTCTGGCTTATCACAAGGGCTAAGGCCCTCTTATTGTTAGGCAGTGAATACCGCGACGTGCTTATTTTCTCTCGTTCATCTGAACGGGCGCACACACCAACAACCAACAACAAAATACGTGCCAGAAATGACAAATGCTTTAAAATCAGCTAGTTAACCTCAAACGAGACAGGGCAATGCCATGAGCGAACTCGGTAGAAATGCTCAATTTTAGAACACGTGTTCAAGGCAACTGAACACGCACCTATACACGCTCGTAGGTGATCATCCCCCATTGTAGCCTTGGTTACGTAGCCAAGCTTTAAACCTCTTTGAATCGTCGCCCTCCAGATCGGATACCACGCTCGAAAGACTTTCACCTTGCAGTACACGCTGCACTCTTGGCGCTAACTCCAGGCCTCCCAAGTGCCACATCCCAAGCGGCTGCTCGGACGAGGCGACAACTCGAGCCCGCTTGATCAAACCGTGATCCACCACCCCCCTTTCGGTAATATGAATTGATTTGAAATTGATTACTGTATCTAAGGGAACGTCATCAGGCCATAGCGAACGCGCTTTCCAATAATCTGAATTGGGATTGTTTTGCAAACCGATTCTGTAGAAATCTCGCCCGACGCGTGCGAATCGCGTAAAAAGATGTTGAATGCGATCACGGTGAAAGTCCAAGGCTAGTTGTGAGCTTTTAGGGCGAGTGATAAGCGTATTGATCACTGCGGGCGCTTGAAGTGACGTAGATAACGCCTGAAAAATTCCATTTCCGGATAGAGGATCGACGGCCATTGCAGCATCACCAATCTTCAACCAATTTGGGCCACCTACTGCAGAACTACAAATCGGCGTACTACCACGAGCAAATACTGGTTGAGCTGATTGAATTCCGGCCATGCAAATCTTTGAAAAAAATTTAGATTCTTTACGCAAATAATCGAGATATGCAGCGGGCTCCATAAGATCTTTCAAAAAGTCACTAGCTGCATCTAGGGATAGTTGAGTATACAAAAAACCATCGCTAGTACTGTTGGCCCACATCCAACCAGTCTCTAGGCTTTCGAGTATCGATGATCTTAGAATGACGCCTGACTTCCAGCCGGCGATTAAACTCACACTGCCTGGCCCGGTTATCTTGTCCCTACCGTAGGCAGCCTTTCGTCCGCGAGCCTCAACTAGGAAAAAAGTTTGCAGTTTTTCTTGTCTGCTATCAGATTCGAAACTTATGACATAGCCATTACGCATCGTTTCAATCTTTGTTACCTGGCCATTGATAATCACGACACCGTGCGCGGCAGCGTCCTCTAACAGGGCCAAATCAAAAACCCGCCTATCAATAACCGACTCGCTATTAAAGCGACTGATCTCTTCACCCCATTCAACCTGTCTTAGCTTCGGCGTCTCTACTGTAGCGGCCGCCCTTTGTAAACCAGCGTCTACCAAGGCTCGGCAGACTCGGGGGGAAATACCTTCATAAGAGTTGAACCGACGAGGCGAATTTATTAGTTGGACAGGATATCCCATACGGGTAAGACCTACTGCACAAGATACACCGGCTGGCCCGCCACCAACAACCACAATACTCAATTTCAATACTCCGCTTTAGTTTTTTTATGCAGTTCAAGCTTCTGAATTTCAACCTTCACGCCTCCATTACAAAACGACAGCTGCCTGTCACAACCTTCAAGCGTAGATTTGCGGTGGCTAATAACAATTCTTGTTTTTCCTGTAAAGAGAAGATCGATCTCGTCAAGAATTTCGCGCTCGGTATGCTCATCCACTGCTGAAGTAGCTTCGTCTAATATGAGAATTTCGGGTTGCTGCAGAAGCGCACGCGCTATCGCTAGTCTTTGCTTTTGACCTCCTGATAGCCGCTGACCACGCTCGCCCATTTGCGTATCTAGGCCTTCAGGAAGTGAATCAATCCAATCAGTGAGTTTAGCTCGATCGCACGCCTGCCTGAGGTCTGATAATGAAGAACACGCTGAGGGATAGGTAATATTTTCCTTCAAAGTACCTCTAAACAGAACGATATCTTGAGAAACAATAGCAATTTTCTTGCGCAAATGAGCAAGACTCATATTGCGCAAATCAATACCACCGAGAAAGACTCTACCGCCGTCCGGATCGTAAAATCTAAGCAAAAGGTCGGTTAAAGTTGTCTTACCTGAACCGGATGAACCCACAAAAGCAACCTTAGAACCCGATTCAATATGGAAACTTACATTACGCAGCACGTAGCTATCTTGACCTGGATATCTAAACCAAACACCATCACAGACCAAATCGCCGGTGTGATTCTTGAGCTCTTTCGGCGCTTTAATATCGCTCACCAAAACTGGTTCTCCTTTCAACTCAAGCACGCGATCGAGACTAACAGTCATCCTTTGGATTGCGACATACAGCCCCATCATGCTTTGAACCGGCCCGACTGCCATTCCTAAATATGTTGAAAAGGCAATCAGTGCACCTAACTGCCATTGACCTGCCATCACCCAATAACCACCAACAACAAACACAAGCATCTTACAGAAGGAAATAGCCGTTACAGGTAATGCCTTGGTGATAAACTCAACCACCTGAAGCCTTAACAACTGATGCATATAACGCTGACCCAGCGAGCTATACTGTTCAATCTCGGCCTGTTCCTTAACGCACGATTGTACAAATTTCATGGCCGGCAATTTCTCAACTAAATACGAAGAGACATCGGCTGACCGCTCACGCAAGAGAGCTGTATTTGCCGCAACTTTTTTACGCATATAACTAAGCCATAAAATTTCGAAGGGCACTAACACGCACAACATCAGAGTGAGAGGCCAGGACAACATCAACATAAAGCATATCGCACCTATGAGACCTACGACTGACGAAACGGCTGTAAATAGCGCATCAATCGAAAACCTTTGAATTTCGGAGACATCACCATCTATCCGCGACACTATATCGCCCAGCCGCCTCTTCACATAAAAGCTGGGTGGCAACTTTTGCAAATGGCTATAAATAGACTTGCGTAAATCGAACAATATGTCACCAGAGAGCCTCGTATGAAAATAGCGACTTACACAACTTAAAACGCTGCTTAAAACTCCAACTGCAAACATACAAATTGCAGTCTGCATCAGGTGCGTAAAATCCTTCCGCAAGATGCCCTCATCTATCAAGTGTTTAATAAGCCAGGGCTGAACTAACGCGAGGGCTGATGCTATTACAGACAGAATAAGCAAGCCGCTAACTGAATAAATGCGTGGCCGGACAAACTCAAACAGCCAGGCCAACCCTTCTCTCAATCGCGCAGGGTTAGACCCATCAACTAACTTGACTAACATTCCCAGAAGCATCCAGATTCTCCACGACTCTGTTCAGCGGAGCAATTCGCGGCGATACGGCTAAGTTCACTCGCTGCGCAATCGCCTGTAGATAGTACCGCGAGCAATCCCTAGTTGCTCTGCGGTAGCTTTGACGTTACCGCCATTTGCCTCTAGAGCATCTTGAATCTTACTTTTCTCATACTCTTTGAGAAGACTAGAACTGCGACTATCTTCGAGAATCGTCAGATTTGGAAAATGTTCCGGAAGTAATGTAGCACCGGGCCCTGCAAGCGCTACTGCCAACTTAATCGACTGTTCGAGCTGGCGAATATTACCTGGCCACTTTTGGCCTAGGAGCAATTCTAACGATTCAGCGCTGAGAGCACCTCCCTGAAGCGCCAAGCAAAGCCGCTTGATAAGCGCATGTACATCTTTCCTATTTCTAAGCGGAGGAAGGGAAACCTTTAAGCCATTGATTCTGTAGTATAAATCTTCGCGAAAATGCTTCTCGGCGATCAGCTGGTTGACATCACAGTGAGTAGCGCAAACAATTCGGATATCCAGAGAAGACCTCTCGGAACTACCTATTTTTGTTACAGCCTTTTCCTGCAGTACTCGAAGAAGTCGAGATTGGAGCAAGAATGGCATATCACCGATTTCATCGAGTAACAGCGTCCCGCCGTTGGCTTCCTCTAAACGTCCTTTAGCCCCGCCTTTTTTTGCGCCGGTGAAAGATCCCTCAACATATCCAAATAGCTCAGCTTCTATTAACGATTCCGGGATAGCAGAGCAGTTTATTGCAACAAACGGTGCATTTGTGCAATGGGCGTCGTGCAAAGCGCGTGCAAAAACCTCTTTACCAGTGCCAGTCTCACCTAGGAGTAAGATGGGTACTCCGGCAGCAAAGGCTTTACTGGCCATCCCAAACATTTTATTAACTACAGCGTCTTCACCTAAGACGGTTGGAACAACGTCAAGATTAAAGCTGGCTGGGAGCTTACTGCTTTGCAAGAGCTGGGCATAAATTGAAGCTCCCTCATGCAGATCTATAAGATCAGGCGCCCCAGAAACTTTATTAGAGCTACTTTGAAAAACCTCATCCCATCTTAATTCGCATTGAGCATCAAGCGGCCCATTTAATCCGAGAATTTTTCTTGCCACACCATTTGCGGCTTGGACAACTCCTCTCGAATCGATGGCGAGCAGCCCTTGATACGGCGTACCTATGAAACGAGGGTCAAACTGCATTGCGATAATTTCGCAATCCTTAACGGATGCATACAAGCGGCTCTCAACCGCCATAGCCGCGATAGTTAGTTGCTCCAAGACAGCACCTGAGTTCTTAGAACCTATTCCCGTCACATCCAATGCACCGACAAACTCACCTCGCAAACCAAATAACGGCACTGAAACACAGAAGAAGTTTTCGAACTCTTTAAGGTAATGCTCGCCACCGGCAATAACTATAGGCTGCTGGCCGAAGATAGTGCATCCTGGCGCTGTGGTACCTATATCTGACTCATGTATACGAGCTCCGACAACCAAAGAATCTAGAGGGCTTGTGACTTGGGAATTTTTAGCATGCACTATTACCCCCTGAGTGTTCACACAAAGTAACGTCCAGTTAGAGCCACCCAATACATCCCAAAGCCTCTCCAATTCTGGAGCTGCGCATTTACCCAAAAGCAAATCGCTATCAGAAAGCTCATGAATAGCAAAATAAACGCCCAGTCGCTTATCCCACGGTGACACGCCAGCATCTCTTGAGCGCTTCCAGGATTCAGCCACGTCGGCCGAAAGGAGACCACTGGGTAGCGTTGCTCCCTCCCACAATGCACGCCTTGCGTCATCGAGGATGGCCATTCGTGAGATGTCTTTATTTATCATGGCGTTACCGCTTCAATTAGACGTATTTCCTAGATATGCGTTCCATGCCCTTTCGATTATATCTAGCTCTCCGTCTGTCGTCCTAAAAAAGGCGCCGAGTTGCCTTGGCGCCAAAGAGAGCTACCACACAATCCTTAATGTCTTCAGAGCGGGTACAGTGGCGCCTCACTTTGGACAGTGAGCCATTGCCATTGTGTGTACTCCTCCCAATTTGACGCCCCGCCAACGCTAGACCCATTTCCGGAAGCTCCAGTCCCACCGAAAGGGTTGACTACTTCATCATTAACCGTCTGGTCGTTTATATGAAGTATACCGGAATTTATACAGTCAGCTATTTTCATAGCTCGTCCTACATTACTTGTGATAACACCAGCAGACAGGCCATATTCTGTATCATTTGCCAAAATACAGGCATCATCATCCTTGTCAAAAGGAATCACCACAGCCACGGGGCCGAAAATCTCTTCTTTGAATGCAGGATTGGAATTACTAACATTGCTCAATACGGTTGCCTCGAAAAATAGATTTTCGTGCCCCCCGCCGACCTCCAGCTTCGCTCCGGCCTCAACTGCAGACCGGACAATACGCTTTATATTATCGATCTGCTGCTGATTAATGATTGGCCCTAACTCGACATTTTCTTTTGACGGGTCACCAACCTGCATGGTTTTTGCTTTTTTTACAAGGCGGGTCAGAAACTGGTCATATATCCCCCTCTGAACGAGGATTCTTCCCGTCGCCATACAGATTTGACCTTGATGCAAGTATGAGCCCCATACAGCATTAGCAACAGCGATATCAATATCAGCATCGTCCAAGATGATAAGTGAATTCTTTCCACCTAGCTCTAGAGAAACTTTCTTTAAATGTTTTCCTGCAGCTTCACCGACTTTCCGCCCCGCGGCTGTAGATCCGGTAAACTGGATCATTGCTACTTCAGGTGCCGAGACCAATGCAGCACCTGCATCACCTTCTCCCGGAAGCACATGTAGCACCCCACTGGGCAGCCCTGCGAGCTCAAAGAGCCGGGCAATTATCAAACCTCCGCAAACAGCCGTCCTGGGATCTGGCTTCAACACAACGCTATTTCCAACAGCGAGTGCAGGCGCAACTGCACGCATTGCTAGGTATAGCGGGAAGTTAAAGGGAGAGATTACACCGACAACTCCCAACGGCCGTCTCCTAGCAATGCTCAGGCGCCCGGCGCGTGCGGGCAATACTTCACCCTGACTTCTTGCGGGAAGTGCAGCTGCTTCTTGCAAGGACTTGAGCGAAACTGATAGCTCAAACTCTGCCTTTGCCCTTGTAGAACCACTTTCGCGGACAATCCAATAAACTATTTCCTCTCGGAAAGTCTCACCTATTGTAAAGGCCTTTCTTAGAATCTCAGCGCGCTTTTCGTATGGCAATTGGTACCAAGAGTCTTGAGCAACTTTTGCGATCTTAACAGACTCGCAAACGACTTGCGCGTCAGCCATCGCGACAGAACCAAGCTCGCAGCCGGTGGCGGGCTCAAAGACAGGTCGATTAGCACCACTAGAAATCCATTGACCTGTAAAAAGACGGCCGCTCCAGAGTTCCATGGGCAACATTTGTTCGAGACTGCTCATAACTTACCTTTGCCTTGTTGTTTTTGATTGCAACCAATCTTCATCTAGCACAAATTGTGCCACCCTTAGATCCATAGGATTTGAGCCCATGCGTGTTTAATTTTTGAACACAACTATTAAAGTACGTGTTCAAATATTGCACACTTCATCTGTGAACTGCCCTCCACAGCGTAACCCTAGCCTTTGATAAGCGACAAAACTTGTTCAAGCTTTAAACACTGTCGTTCAATAAATGAACACTTTCACGCTGTGCTGACCCTCGGTTGTTACCAAGCGCCCTGGAGTTAAGCGTTGAACCTTCATTGGCACGGCATCTGCAAATAAATCTAATGGCGCCCATTCACATGTGTGCCCTGCATAAACAAAGCTACGGCGCCTCCACCAAAACTAGAGTTGCAATCACCTCTGCCTCACAACAACATAAGAGCACGGTAGAAATGCATACCAGAAAAAAAATCGCATCAGCGCTTGTCCTCTTCATTCCTTGCTTGCAGGTTTCAGCGTACGAATTAGTCAATCACGAAAAGACCAAGCTCAACGCAAATTTCCAAGCCATCGCTGCATTCATGCATTCCGATGAATCGTACTCAACGGTGGGGCAAACGTCATCTGGCAGTAAAGAGTGGCAGGAAGGTTACGTAAAACTAGGGTTTGACGGGAGTCAAGCCTTTGCACTTGACACTACACTCTATGGCGCGTTGAGTGCTCTGAGTTCCGGAAGCTGGGGCGACGGCGATGCAGCTGGTTTCACAAAAGGAACCGAACGACGTACCGCAATTGAGGATGCTTATCTGGGATGGCGCTCAGGTAATCTGTTCCCAGCTTTTGGCAATAATGGAATTGATATCTCTTCTGGACGCCAAGAAGTAACAGTTGGAGATGGTTTCCTTATTAAAGGTGACGCTTTAAACTTCGGAGATGCAAACCTTGGGTCAAATTTCGACCGAGGAGGCGCCTATTACCTAGCACCTCGTAAAGCCTTTGATAAAACCACCGTCCTCCGAATTGGTGGCAGCAGTGGGCTTCGCGGCGATTTTATGTGGCTAAAATCTGATAACAGAGCCCAGGCTCAAACAGAGCTTGCAGTGGTGAACGCGGAGTACATTAGCGATAGTGGTACACTGGGCACTACATACATTAAAGGCCTTGACGTTAATCCAGACTACTCCACTCCGGCACAGTTGGAGCGGGACGGTATGGAAACTGTAAGTATGCGCGGGAAAAGTTCGTTTGGCATAGATGATCTAAATCTCGCATTCGAATACGCTACACAAGATAAGAAAAGCGGAAGAGAAAACGCTTGGTATCTTGAAGGTAGCTGGACGTTCAGCGAAACGCCTTGGAAACCAGAAGCGACATATCGGTACAGTCGGTTTTCAGAAGAGTTCGATCCACTGTTTTATGGTTTGAGCCGCGGCTACGGAACTTGGTTCCAAGGCGAGGTGGCTGGAAACTATGCTGGCCCCTTCAATACTAATACTCGCGTTCACCACGTAGGATTTAAGGCGAGACCAAGTGACGACCTTACCATTGGTGCTTTGTACTTTGACTTCGATGGCATTGATAAGTCGCATACAAACCTCTCGGGTGATGAAGCCGATATTTATGTAGAGTGGATGATAAATGAGCACTTTATGATTAGTCCGCTTATAGGTTTTTTCAAACCCGATAAATCTTCTGAAAATGGCGGATTACAAACGGGAAGTAATAATTTGAATTCCTATTTCCAGTTGGTCGTCGGCACTTTCTTCTGAGCAGTCTTTTGAGATCTAGGTACCAAGCTGACGGGTCTACCGTCAGCTCTACATCGAGAAATTTCGGAGCGTTCCAATGCCCCTGCTACGAATGTCAATACAGCACCGTTTAACGCTGCTCGTTGGAATCTGTCTTCTATCTTCCATTGCATGCTTAACGTATACATCGATCATCAGAGCTAATATATCCAATGAATTCGTTAAGAATAGCAGTTTTCAATCTATCGAACTCGCGACCGAACAGCGGCTTCTAGTTGAAGGCAAAGCACAAAGCTTCAGCTTGCAAAAATATTTTTTATCGGCCTTCAAGGAAGGACAAGACTTAGCAAACCAGGCCTCAAAGATACAAGAGCTATCAGTAAGACACAACTTCCTCCCCGGAGCAATTAGACAGGAACTTATTTCACTAGCTTCTCAAAAACTGTCAAACAACGCTGAAATTCTTAGTATGTACATTGTATTCGAGCCAAACGCTCTTGACAAATCAGACCGAAATTATATAAATCAAACAGCCCTTGGTAGTAATGAACTGGGCCGATTTTCATATTATATATCACGTGGAAGCGGAAGCCTAACATCAATGGCCACACCGGAATCCATTATAAATGACGAGACACCCGGACTTGACGGATCGCCCTTTCGCAGGTGGTATGACTGCCCTATTCAAACGGGCAAACCGTGCTTGCTTTCACCCTACTTCGATGACTCTTCTGGTACGCGCACTCTAATCATCACCCTTGCTTTCCCCATCAAGCGCGGGAGTGAAGTCTTAGGTGTGGCCGGCCTCGATATCAGCCTCAACAACTTACAAGCACTGGTTGGAAGCGCAGCAAACTCACTTTACGGCGGGACAGGTACAATAAGAATCTTCACACCAAGCGGAATCATCGCCGGCGACAGCGCTAATCAGAACCTGCTAGGCACTGTTACTAGCGACACAACGCGCGCCATTACAGGCAGCAAGCTGAGCGATGGCCAGGAAATCGTATCTGACGAGCAAAGCCTCAGTGTGTCTACTCCTACAGCACCAATTCCTGACTCGCAACCGTGGAAAATTCTGATCAGCGCCCCTAAGTCTAAAGTTTTGGTTCCTGCTTTATATCTTAAAAGCGAACTTGATCATAGAAACGATGAGAACCTCGCCCTCCAATTATTAGTGGGTAGCCTTGTTGGCTTGCTGGGATTAATTTTCATTTGGTTTACCGCGAAAGGCGTGACGAAGCCCATATTAGAAATAGCAAATGCGCTCAAAGATATTGCAGTGGGCGGAGGCGATTTGACCTCAAGAGTTTCTTACAAACGAAGCGATGAATTGGGACAGCTCTCAAGTTGGTTTAACCGTTTCTTGGATTCCCTTCAGCCATTGATTAAAGAAATCCAGGATCTCGCTGGAGATGCAAACAAGACATCACAACAGTCGGCCTCATTAGCTACCGACCTTGATATTGGGATACAAAAACAGTTTCTAGAGGTCGACCAGGTCGCTACTGCTACGCATGAACTCAGCTCCTCTGCAATTGACGTAGCTAAGAACGCATCTCAAGCTGCGCTAGCGACTAGAGAGGCAGAGGATTCTGCCCAGCAAGGTTTGAGCGTCATAACCCAGACTGCCAATACGATTCAACAACTGGCTAAAGGGTTGGCCGAAGCAATGGATCATGCTCAAGGACTGTCTGATAGCAGTCAGCAAATCGGCTCTGTTTTACAAGTCATCCACTCTATCGCAAAACAAATCAATCTACTCGCTTTGAATGCCGCCATTGAGGCAGCTCGAGCTGGAGAGAGTGGCAGAGGATTCGCTGTGGTAGCCGATGAAGTTAGGAGTTTAGCTAAGCATACTGGTAGCTCGGTTGAAGAAATCCGGGATGTAATTGTCCGACTTCAACTTTGCGCTCGGAATGTTCACAGCGCTATGAGCAGTGGTACTCTACAAGTCGCTGAAGGCGTAGACAGGGTCAATTTGGCTGCTCAATCCTTCCATAGCATTGGATCAGCCGTAAGTGTGGTTAATGAAATGACCCTACAAATAGCCAGCGCGGCTGAGGAACAAAGCCGAGTAACAGACGAAGTGAGTAGGAGCGTCTCAACGATACGTGACGTTACAGAATCGTTATCCGAAAAGAGCCGAGCTTCTTTCAAAGCTAGCCAATTACTGAACGAACAAGCCGTAGAGCAGACGCGTCTTGTCGGCGTTTTCAAAACCTAATCACAATCATCCAGCAAACCGTTATAGGTGGGCGCCATGAGCCCGCTCACCTATCTGAATCAGTTTTCGGCGCAATAACCCTTAATGGTATTTTTCAGTTAACGAGCATATTTCAGGCCTCCTCGATCCGTGCCGCCTCTACTGCTTTCTCAGGTGTTTGTCCGATCTCATCAATAATTTCCAATGAGCGTCCGTTCCGACATATTCATATAAACTGCCAAAACAAACCTGGAATGATGCGCATTAGCCATCGCGCAGACTAATTTCTACTTTGAGCAATAGAACAAGCAAGGTACCTACGGTGGTTACCTCTTCATGGATATTGGAGCGGCATACAAGTTCAGTGAGTCGATGACCGTGGATCGACTGCTTGAGAATCTCACCCATCGCTGCTACGAGTACGCTGGGTATTACCCGGATTACGCTAAGACTCCCTGCACTCTCCAGTGCGAATGCCGCGCCATAAACGCCTGGTTGACGCTAAATTTCTCACCCATCTCAATTTCGACGTTGGAATAGAAACCGTGTTTGGTTCGGTTGGGGTTATATGCGAAAGCAGCCTCGTTAACCTGCCAACCATACTGATTACGGGAACACTATCCTGGGTAGTTTTCAAGGCCTCTGAGGATCAGCTAATTTGATTACTGAAAGCAACTGGCCTATGCGTCTAGAGGCCCGCTTCATGTTTTCGACCAAGGACGGAACGTCACAGTCTTCCTTCCGGTACTTCGGTATCGTGGCGGAGATTGAGCCGGCTACTCGCCCATCGATAAAGAACGGAACGCCGATACCAAACGCGCCCAGAACCCGTTCGCCGTCCCCCACCGACCATCCTCGCTCCCTGATAGCCTGAAGATCAGACCGGAGCTGTGAATGGGAAGTTATGGTTGTCTCGGTGAACTTCTCAAGCTTCAAACCATCAGCAAAATCCGCCGGCAAATGGGCTAGCACAGCCTTGCCGGCCCCCCCTGCATATAGCGGGACATCTACCCCAGTTTCTAGCTTGTATTGGATAGGACGCCAACCTTGAATAACCTCAAGGAACTGGGCCTTGGAAGTAGCCCCGTCAAACGAGAGGTACGCAATTGTCTCTCCCGTCTCCTTCACGACGGAGTCAATGATGGCTTTGCAGAGTTTCACCGGAGAGTAGGTTTCATTGCTTAGCAGAGCAGCCCATTGGTACAGACGGGCACCTGGATAGATCACCTGGCCATCAATATGTATCAAGCGTTCCACAATGACAGAACCGATGATTTTCTTGGCAGTTGCTGCATTGCATTGCAAATGAGCAGCCATGCCCAATCTGCACCTGTAGCCATTTGGCTGGGCGCATACCAACTGCAGCAGCCCCTCTAGCCGGGCAACGATAGAACTGTCGCCGTCGTTGACCACATCACGACCGAAGCTGTCAGATACCCCAAATGCCTGCGATAGCCGGTCGGCTATCTCATTGAGAGTCGCCCCGGCCGAGTCCCGATCCTTGGCATCAAAACCACCAAGATCGTGAAGCGAAACTAAGATCAGCAACCCCGGTGCCAATTGCCTCACCACCATCGAAACAGCAGGGGGAAACTCGGTCTCAGAAATACCCTGCGGCGGTTCAATCGATGTTTGGCCAGGTGATATTTCATCTGAAGAGGGATGCTTTCGAAGATACTCCCTGAACCCTCTACCGATGTCTCCGAACTCCAAGGGAAAGGGATTTCCGCTCTTGGGCCTGAATAACAGAGTGGCCGGGGCCTCGCCGCAGTGTAGAACGTAGTAGCCGTTTAGATGCGGCGCGTACACCGACAACAACGCCGCCTGTTTTGCACCCTCCGCCAGTCCGTCGAGGAGATGTCGCGCCGTCTCCAACAGATGACTGCGATGATTCAAAGCGTGCATCAGCACTCTGAAGCGCGGCCCCACTCGATACTTCCCGACCCCATCTTCAACCGCAAAATCTCGGTCAACCAAAGAAACCAAGATGCGGTTGATGGTACTCCGGCTTTCACCCAGGTCATTAGCCAACTCTCTGACGCCCCACGCTTCGCCATCCGCTCGTCTGACCAAAGCATCCAGCACCACAATCAATCGACCGTGGCTGGACGTAGCTGCGGGGGCTTTGGAAGCCGCATTTTCAGTGGGCGCGTTTGACATTTAATCGACTTGCTGGGCATGGGGGAGGGCCCATTCTGTGCCGGTTTTGAGCTGCAGAGCAATCGCCGCCTGTTGACAAGGTGGCTGAGCCCGAGGATTCTTTAAAAAACAAAACAGGACACTGTCCCATTTTTTAAAGATGGACGTGACCGATAAGCTGGAGTGACCTATGAATAACAACAACACGTTGACGGAGTCCGTCGCCATGCCGGAGCTTGGAGCTGATAGTAAGTCGAAGGCCAAAAAAGCCACTGCTGCCGCCGTTTTCGGAACCTTCGTTGAGTATTACGACTTCAGCGTTTACGGGTACCTCGCTGCCACCCTAGCGCTGGTCTTCTTCCCATCCGATGACCCCACCACTGGCTTGCTCAACACATTTTTAGTGTTCGGATCCGCCTTCCTGGTACGTCCCATCGGCGCAGTTGCATTCGGTTGGCTCGGCGACAAAGTGGGGCGCCGTGCAAGTCTGATCGCCAGTATTACGCTGATGGGTCTGGCCGCTACGCTAATCGGTCTGCTCCCAGGTTACGCACAGATTGGTGTATGGGCACCGATTCTCTTGGTGCTTCTGCGCATGCTTCAAGGCTTCTCCGCTGGTGGCGAAATCGGTGGCGCCGCGAGCTACATTCGTGAATGGGCTCCAGCTAACAGACGCTCGCTCTACATCTCCTTCCTGCCTTCCATTGCTCAGTTCGGTAAAGGTTTGGCAGCTGCTATCGCCGGTCTCGCTGCCGCATCGCTGACTGATCCGCAGATGTCCGAATGGGGCTGGCGCGTTCCTTTCCTGCTCGCGCTGCCCTTGGGCATCATCGGCCTGTGGATGCGCTTGGGCATCGAAGACAGCCCTGAGTTTGAGTCCAAAAAAGCCGACATCGAGAACCCAAAAAGCCAGCCATTTGCTGAGCTGATTCGCGACTACCCTCTTCCCCTCCTCAAAGTGATGATGATCTCTTTGGTGCAGAACATCGGCACTTACATCGGCACGGTATTTATTGCCGCTTACTTCAGCTCGATCCTCGGATACTCCAAAGCAGATGCGTCCACTATCGTGCTGGTAGCAGTTCTTTTCGCTGCGGTCATGATCCCTCTGGCTGGTCACCTGGGTTCAATAATCGGCAGCAAATCAGTGTTGCGCCTTTCGTATCTCGGGTATGCAGTCGTTTCTGTTCCATCTTTCATGATGATGCAGCAAGGCCAAATGAGCCTCGCCATGGCAGGCCTTGCCTTGGGCATGATCCCCTACGCGCTGTGCTTGGCTGGTACCTATTCGGTAATGCCGGAGTTCTTCCCCACCCATGTTCGCCACACCGGCGTCGCATTCGGACACAGCGTAGGCGCCGTGATCGGCGGCGGCATTGGCCCCTTCATGGCCACCTGGCTGATCGGCGTTTCCGGTAACCAAACCGCTCCCGCCTTCATTCTGTCCGGCGCAGGCCTGCTCGGTTTGATCGTCCTCTGGACAGTTCGCAGCCAAGCAGCTGCAGACGATAAAAAACACCAATTTTCTTGAGTGATCAGCATGTCCCTTATCTACGTTACCAGTCCAATTCACGAAACCGTTCTTGCCCGCCTGTCTGAGCTGGGTGAAGTTCGACTGGCATATGGCCCTAACGCCGTTGGCTACGAAGAGATCCGGAATCAGGTGGACGCTGTGTTTCTGCGCGGTGGCCACATCAGCGCAGAGATGATCGCTGCATCTCCCAAGCTACGCATCGTTGCGCGTCACGGTGCAGGTTATGACAACGTTGACTACAAAGCGGCTGAAAGCCACGGCGTCTGGGTGACCAACACCCCTGGTGCAAACCAGCGCAGCGTGATTGAACATGTCTTCGCCTTGTTGTTGTCGCTGTGCCGCAAGCTTCCAACGGCCACCGAGCAAACTCGTAACCGTAACTGGGCTCAAGACCGCCTAGCGTTGACCGGAATCGAACTTGAAGGCCGCACCCTGGGCTTGGTCGGCTTCGGCAACATCGGCTCCAGCGTGGCACCGGTTGCTGAAGCCTTTGGCATGAAGGTGATTTTCACCGATCCAGCGATCGAGCCGAGCTCCGATAGTCGCTGGGTAGATTTCGACACGCTGCTTGCAACCGCCGATGTTGTAAGCCTGCATGTCCCCTTACTTCCAACAACTCGCAACCTGATAGGGGCGGCAGAGTTCGCCAAGATGAAAGATGGCGCGATGCTGATCAATACCAGCCGAGGTGGAGTTGTCGATGAAAGCGCGATGGTCGATGCGCTGAAGAGCGGCAAACTCGCCGGCGCAGGCGCAGACGTACTTGATGCCGAGAACATCGACATGATCAAGCCGTTTGATCACCCAACCCCGGACATCGCCAATACCCCCAACTTGATCGTCACCGCTCACGTTGCCGGACAGACGGACGAATCGCTGATGCGCGTCGGCATGAGCGCACTCGAGGCAATTGCTGCCGTGCTCAAAGGTGGAGCCCCTGCCCATCCAGTCAACCAGCCTGTGCCGAAATCGTTCAGCTAAGCCGTTTTTATACGAAGTGGAGGTATCAAATGTTCATCAATGTGTCCGATGAGTCGATCAGCGTAAATGCCAACTGGGAGCGAGCTGACCTGTCGTTGATCGAAGAAATTTCTCACTACCCCGTAGCGCTCATCGGTGACGTACTCCAGCGCATGGGCATGATGGCGTCTGCCATTCGCCACACCGCTGGCAAGGCCACGTTCTTCGGCACCATCTTGCCGCTGAATACCCGTGAAGGTGACAACCTCGCCATTCATCGGGCTCTGGACGAAGCACAGCCTGGTGATGTGCTTGTCATCAATGGCAACAGCGAAGTAAACCGTTCGGTCTTCGGCGATTTGCTGGGCGAGATCTGCTTGGCCAAGCAGGTGGCAGCAGTCGTGATTGACGGTGCGATACGTGACATTGAAGAACTGAACAGCATGGGCTTGCCTGTCTATGCGCGAGCAGTGAATCCTGCCGGCCCGTCGAAATGGGGCCCAGGCCAGGTAGGCGTTCCAGTCGCCTGCGGCAATGTCGTTTGCTACCCAGGCGACGCTATCATCGGTGACCGAGACGGCATCATCGTCATCGCGCGCACCTTGCTGTCAACCCTTGCAGAGAAGGTCAAACTACAGGACGGCTACGAGAACAGCTTCCGGGAGAAAGTGCGAGCGAGCGTGCGCTAAACGCACATTGCCTAGGTAGGCAGCGGTCTCTCACGCCTCCGCAACTCCTGCTGAGTGGCTGGTGCCTACCCACAAAAACGCTCCAACTCTAAGAAGAAGGAGTGAATTATGGCTCAACGCTATTTCGTGTATGCCAGGTTGTCCGCACTTACCGCAAATCCACTACATCGATGCGCTCCCTGAGGCTCAAATGTCTCACGACCCATCCTAGCGACAGGAGCGTGCTGGTGACTGAATCGAAGCTTGAAAGGTCAAAACCAGACACGGCAGATGGCTCAAAGTTAAGGGAAATCATGGATCAGCCATAATTATTGCTGAGCCATAATTTGACCTAACCAAGATCTGCGTATCGGTCAGATCAGCCCGCTACCACCATCTCCAGCAGGTTGTCGAACCCGGCCATATAAGTGATTATCCAAAATCGCATCACCATCGTCATCGAACATCGCAGCGAGCCACCTCATCCGCTTCATCTCCGCCACTTGAGAGAAGAAGCAGTTCTCGCACAGATGAAGCTCGTACGTTTCGCCGCAATGCGCTGAGCCCCTACCCCAAGACGCATGCATGGTTCCGTACTGAAGCTCACCGTCACCATCTCGTGTGGACATCCCGCATACATCGCATACCACATCAATGATCCCATCGAGCTGACCTGCTTGTGTGACCTTCATTCAGTACCTCCTCCACCTTTCAACGCATGCGGCATCGTCCTGGTCTCGACCTAGCGGGACTCCACAGTTCAGTACTCAGGTTTGAATACCCCTCGAGGAGCCAGCCTCTGCCGGGGCAGTAACAGGCGATTGAGTATACGCATGATAAAATCGCTCCAGGTTTATCTCGTGGAGATCTCGCTTGAACACGCCAGCAGTCTTGGGTTACTACGAAACATTGCTCAATGCCCCAACGTTTTCTAACGACTCGGCAGGCAAGGAACAAAATCGAGGGCTATATCCTAGGTCTGATGGACGCGGGCAGCCTTAACCAAGATGGTGAGCGCGACTACAAGATCCTCGGTAGCATTCACCGTCGCCAGGAGTTTCTGAGAAAACTTCTCTCGACTATGTGATGCAGCAGCATCTGTAATTCGATCTATCGCTCCTCCGGGCTGCAGGCCGGCTGGATTGAAACCGTCGCATAACCAGCCTCCCGCAGGCGTCACTTGATCAATGCTTGAATCTTGTTTGATCAGTTGCGTCGACGCCTGCCCAATCACAAATCACATATGTACTACTCAGCGTCTGCGCAACGAAGTACCCCTCGACAGTTTGAGACGACATGATGATAGAGGTACGAATCCTGGCTCCATCATCGAAGCGTCTACAGCTGTCTTTAAACACGAACCCCTCAATGTAGAACTCCCCTGCACCGAACACAGCTGCCGACAGATATGCCGTGATCGGAAATCCGAAACTCAGTTCCATCGCCTTCAATACGGTGCGCGGCATTGTGACCGCAGGATCATCAACCGCATCACGCGTCGAAAGGGGAGCTCGCTTCTTAATCATCAGGAACCTCGATAAGCGTGATTGAGTCCGATCGCCACAGCGCACAGGATGGTGAGCACCCTGTAGCGGGTGAAAATTCCTACTCGGTGGGATTGAGTTCAGCTGAACAGCTTCGCCAGCTTTACTCGCAGTTCTTCTTGCGTTGTCGGACTTCCCAGCCCTTGATTACGGTCACAACGAACCAAACGAGAATCACCGTCGGGCCAACTGAAATCTGGATCGTCATCTATCGCGACCCACCGAGTAATTCCAGCTCGTGCTACAGCACCGCAAATTTGCTCATACCGAGTACAAAGGTCATACCCTTCCCTCGCCGTAGCGCGCATTCGGGAATGCCAAGTCGCAGATACCGTTCGATTTCGCAACCCCTCAGGCAAGGCGGCACGCGCTCTTTGATAGCCGAGCATTCGAACCCAAGATGTAGATAGTGAAATCCTAACTCTTGGAAAGTCATCCAAAATGCCCTGCAGCACTTCTGCATGCATCATCAACTCTCCGGCTGCCCGCAACTCGATCCCGTGCTTGGTACGAAATGCAGCATCGGGATGCAGCACGCCGTCGAAGTCTAGAAACAGAACGGCGTCGCCGGGGCTTATTAACCGTGGTCGAACTGAGCTCATCATGACGCACTCCCAACCGAATCCGGCATCTCGTCTCGCACCGTTCATGGCACAGCATATTTCGCCATTTCACGCGAGCGTTCGCAGCGTGCCTGCTGTATAGCGCTAGCGGTTAATCAAGTAAATCCACTACACCCTACCTAACCGGAAACTTAGATAAGGACTTTGAAGCCGTCCTCCTCTAACGTATCAATCTTACCCCCAGCCGGTGACGTGTAAACCACGCCCTCCCCTACTTTATGCATGATGACTTTACCGCCCTCTTGCCCACGCCCAACGATTAAACTCAAAATCTTATTCAGAGCCCACCCCCCACTTCCGTTCATCCAGCCAGGACTCTGCAACAAAACCTCCGCCACTTCAAATTCATCACTCTGATTTTCAAGAACGTTTTCCAATTCATCCACATCACTTAGAAAATATTGACGCGCAACCTTTTTTCCGCCTTGCATTTCATTCACGACTATTTGATACAGGTGATAGAAGCTTTGCCACTCCACAATCCTCATGCATGTGTGGCCTTCGCCTAACAGCGCAGATGCGTTTGAACTCCAAGATTCATGAGCTACGAACATATTTCCTATCCTTACGTTTATCTACTCGCACACAAAAACCGTAGTCGAAAGCAATTACTACGCGATTAATGCAACGCACCACTCTGCCTAGGCTTTCCAGCCTGTTACGTGACGCCACCGCCCGGAGGCAATGCACCAACTTCTCCGCATCCTACTTTTGTCAATTTACGGCATATATTTAGCCCAACTAAATTTTGGGTGCAGAGCATCCTCGCAAAATTTTTGCGGGTATGGAGGAGTCTCCTTCGATTCTTAATGGGCATTATAGGGCGTGTTATGGGTCGACGCAATGTGGCTACATCCTGCTTTTTACGGATGGCGAACATGTCACTCAGCGAGGCCCTTGCGGCGGTTGTCAGAGCCTTGCGACGAAGCCGAAAAATGACGCAAGACGATCTGACCCTGATCGGTCGGAGAGAGAGAAATCGCATCGAGCGTGGCAAGACAAACGTGACGATGGAGACCGTTTCGAACGTGGCCTCCATGCTCGAGGTCGATGCCGCGCTCTTACTCCTGCTCGCCCACTCTGCTCACTCTGGGGAACCTGTTGATATCGCGCTCAAGCGGATCTCTTCCAAGCTGGACACTCTCAAACAGGAAGGGACTATCGATGCCATCACCACGCAGCCCGCACGAAGAGCTGGTAGACCTGCTGCACCCGACGTTCAGAAAGCACTCGAACGCGCTCCCCTTTTGAAGGCGGCCGGCATGTCGAACTCTGAGATTGCCCAGGAGCTGGGCGTGTCGAAGTCGAGCGTGCAGCGCTTCTTTGCCAAACGATCAGACTGATCAAAGCCAGACACCAGACCCATCTCGCTTTCGAGGTATTTCTGAATTCATATGCCTTACACGAGGAGGCTGACTTTTGACTTGCTTAGCTTGTTGAAGGAAGGAAGCGGCATCCAGGTGCGAGCTGAACTGGGGGCGCTATAGTTATACGGTGTCAATCGGGCTTGAAAAAAACCGACATCAGTCATGTTTACGTAAGCTGTTGATATTAATGAATGTCGGTTGTCGGTCAGAGGCCTGAGCTCACTCGTGCAGTAATTCGACAAGACCATCGTTTCGATCCCAACCTGGCGGCTGATGAGCGAGTCGTTCCGCAACTACCGGGGCATGCAGCAATCGGGTGGCCGGCGGATCAAACGCAGCCTGTTCATCGATGCATCGGGCGTGCGTTTTCTGACCCGGGAAGAAGAACAGCGCCTGAGCGGCGTGCGCCTGCTCGGTGACTACCTGGCCGGCAAGCGTCAGGAACTTCTTGAGTGGAACGAAGCACTGGGGCCTGTGGCCGAGCTGTCGGCCAACCGTCGCCAGTTGACCAACATCGGCACCTTCCGCGCCTTTGCCCTGGCTTACCTGAGAAACCACCCCAACGTGCATCAGGACATGACCTGCATGGTCCGGCAGATGCAGACCGGCGCCGAGGGGGTGCCGCTGGAGATCTACTGCTTCACCACCACCACGGTGTGGGCGGATTACGAGCGGATCCAGGGGGATATCTTCGATTACCTGCTGGCAGTGTTGCCGGAGTTCGGGCTGAGCCTGTATCAGCAGCCGAGCGGCAATGACATGCGCATCGGGCTGGCGGGGCGCGCTTCGACGGAGCGAGCGCCGCATCGCCTGGAATACCTGAGCGAGGCTTGAGATCCCAGGGGCCGCTGTGCGGCCCATCGCCGGCAAGCCCGGCTCCCACATGGATTGCGCCGGCCTCTAAAAATTGGCCAAGACGGTTGCTTGCACAGGTAAAGCGCAGACCTGAAGTACTGCACGGTCGTGGTGGGAGCCGGCTTGCCGGCGATGAGGCCCTCAGCTACCCCGCATAAACACAAAAGGGGAACGGCGCAGTGACTGGTTCAAGAGCTTTTCATCATCCCCAGTTCGGCATCATCAAGCAGGGCCTTGGCTAGGGCGCAGAGGTAATGCGAGGCCCAAAGTAGCTGGGGTTTATCTTCCATCAGACCGTCGATGGACAGGTCATGGGCATAACCCATCAGTTCTGAGGCCTGTTCGCGAGCACTCTGGCAAGGGATGCCGGGTTCGATGCGGAATAATGGATGGTTTTGATTTTCACCTTGGTAAAAGATGGTTCTGCCAACAGTGAAGTTGGTTTCTTCGGTGGCCACAGATTCATCTCCCTGAAGTTCCAGATGCCTGGACTCGCCCTATCACCACAGGTCAGCCCAGGCAAATCATGATGCGGATTAATGTAATGTGTGAGAATCCGCTGGCTTTTGGACTTGAGCCAGCGCTGATTCAAGTAACCTGCGCAGGGTTTCAAGTTCGTGCATGGACGTCATCATCAACACCGCAACGGGTGACCTCGGTTGCAACAAAACGGCTTGCTGAGCGACGGCTTCTGCACATAGCGCATAGTCGGCGGCCATCAGCAGCGTGTCTTCCAGGGAGTGGAGGTTGTAGGGTGGATCGGGGACTATCTTCAGCATGATGTAACCCTCAATTTGTGGATCGGGACCACCGCCCTTTGCTGTCAAACAAAGGGTGGCAGCTGTGCACGGGTTGACAGACCGGTCAAATTGAGAAACCCGGCGCACCCGAAGGCGCCCCACGCACAGCCACCATTGAAGGCAAAGCTATGGATTGCAATTTGAGTCGGCCTGTCAAAGCCGATCGTTGAAACTCAACGACCAGCCGAGACTAGTAGCCAACCCAAAACACCACAATCACCGGCAGTATCTTTGGGAAATGCCCTACAGGAAAGGGACTAAATCTGATTTAGTTATCCGCTAGACGTAACAGCGTGTAAGGCGTGCAGACCATGTGCGCTTCAAGATTCGTCCATGGAAGCGGCCTTGTGTCGCGAAAGGGCTGCAAAGCAACTCCAAATCACCCCGCATACCCCAGCAGGTACAGCAAACCAGTCAAGGTGACCAGAGAAGCCACCGTCGACAACAGGATCGTGCGCGATATCAGCCCCGCTTCCCGGTTGTAATACTCCGCCAGCATGAACGGCCCGGTCCCCGTCGGCAGTGCAGCCAGCAGCACCGCTGATGCGGCCCACATGGTCGGCAGGCTGAACACCTTGAACGCCAGCACCCACGTCAGCGCCGGCTGCCCCACCAGCTTCATCGCAATCAGTGGCCATGGGCTGGCCTGGGCGCCGCTGCGTTTCTCTGCCAGAAACGCCCCCAGCGAAATCAACGCACACGGCGTGGTAGCGACGGCGAGCATGTCGAGAAAATGCATCACCGGTTCCGCCAAGCCCAGACCGGTCATTGCCCAAGCAGCCCCCACCACGGGCGAAATCACCAAGGGATTCTTCGCCAGCGCCTTGCCCACTACCCACATGGCGCGGCCGATCCGCTTCTCTTCCTGTAGGCCGATCTCGATCAGCGTCAGCGATATCGCGAATACCAGGCAGACCACGATCAACGACGAAATCAACGCCGGCTGCAATCCGGGCTGACCGAACAGCAGCAAACACAATGGGATGCCGATATAGCCGGTGTTGGCATACCCCGCGCTGAGCCCATCGATACTGGCTGCGACCAGCCCGTGGCCGTTGCACAGCCGCCAGGCCAGGGTGGCCACGAACATGGCCAGCGCCCCTGCGCCAAAGGCCACGATGAACCCTGGGTGCCATACCTCACTCCAGGTTGCAGTGGCCGTGACTTTGAACAACAGGGCCGGCAGGCACAGCCAGACCACCATCTTGTTGATCTCGGCCGCCGCCTCGTCGCCAAGCTTGTTGGTCCGGCGGCAAAGGTAACCGACCAGGATCAGCGCAAAGATCGGCGCGACGATGACCAGGATGGTGTGCATGTCAGGCCCTGCGCACCAGCGGTGCATCCGTACGGCTGCCCAGACGGCTCAGCCACACCGAGGCCAGGATGATCGCACCACCGATGAACAGGCGCCCCAATGGCTCGTGCTGGTTCCAGATAAGAAGGTTGAGCAGCAGCCCCACCGGCACGTGCAGGTTGTTCATCACTGCCAGCGTACCGCCTGAGACCATGCACGCACCCTTGTTCCACCAGTACAAGCCCAGCGCCGTCGGGCACAGCCCGAGGAACAGCAGCACCAGCCATTGCACGTCGGTGCTCGGCAAATGCTGAGTGTTGCCAAACAGCAGGAAGGCCGGCAACACAATGATCAACGCACCCAGATAGAAGTAGCCGAAACGCTTGTAATGTGGCAGGTCGCTGGGGTGGCGGGCAACCAGATGGCGGTACAGCACCTGCCCGGCAGCGTAGGTGAAGTTGGCCAACTGCAGCAGCAGGAAGCCAATGAAGAAGTCGCCACTGATGCTGTCGAAGCGGATCACCGCCGCACCTGCGACCGCCACCAGGGCGGCGAGCAAGGCCCAAGGATTGAAACGGCGGTTCAGCGCGTCCTCGATCAGGGTCACGTGCAAGGGCGTGAGAATGGTGAACAGCAGCACCTCAGGTACGGTCAGCACGCGGAAGCTCAGGTACAGGCAGACATAGGTGATGCCGTACTGCAGCGCACCGATCAGCAGCATGGAGCGCATGAAGCGCGGTTCGACCTGGCGCCAGCGGGTCAGCGGCAGGAAGACCAGGCCCGCCAGCACCACCCGTGCGAGCACGGCAAAGTAGCTGTCGACGTGCCCGGCCAGGTACTCGCCGATCAGGCTGAAGGAAAACGCCTGGATCAGCGCGACGATTATCAGGTAGCCCATGGTTGCCTCTCGTAAATCAAGGCCGCGACCTTAGCGGGTTGCGCCCGATGTGTTCAACCCTGCGCGATGTGGGGGTTGCGCATTTCATGGGCGTGAGCGATTCACCCACAAAAAAGCCCGGCCATCGAGGCCGGGCGGGTACACCCAAAGGAGCAAACAAGGTGTCAGGGTTGGGAATTCGTTGACGCTCAGGCCATGGTGGCGAGCTTGGCCTTGGCCTGGTTGAGGCCTTTTTCGTGGAAGTCACCGCTCATGTTCAGGCCTTCGGCATGGATGAAGTTCACATCGTGAATGCCGATGAATGCCATCACCTGGCGCAGGTACGGCTCTTGATGGTCGCTGGTGGCGCCAGCGTGGATGCCGCCACGGGCCGTCAGCACAATGGCACGCTTGCCGGTCAGCAGGCCTTGCGGGCCGGTCGGGGTGTACTTGAAGGTGATGCCGGCACGCAGGACGTGGTCAAGCCAGGCCTTGAGCGTGCTGGGGATGGTGAAGTTGTACATCGGTGCAGCCATCACCAGCACGTCGGCCGCCAGCAGTTCATCTGTCAACACGTTGGAACGGGCCAGGGCGTCCAGCTCAGCGGCATTGCGCTGTTCTTCAGGCTTCATCCAGCCACCGAGCAGGTTGGCGTCCAGGTGCGGCACCGGGGTCACCGCCAGATCGCGAACCGTGATCTCGTCGGCCGGGTGCGCTGCTTGCCATTGTTCGATGAAGTCGCGGGTCAGTTGACGGGAAACGGAATCCTGTTGGCGGGCGCTGCTTTCGATGATCAGTACGCGGGACATGGGTGCCTCCATCGGCAGAAAGGGTTGCGATTCGATGGAGGTGAGATTAAGGCTTGACCTATCGATAAAAAAGCGTAAAAAGTGGGTTCAATTTATCGAATAATCAGTTTTATACCGCTTTGCAGTCCAAGGCGATACGCAGCTTGATGATCTGCCGGTTGAACTTGGCCGTAACGTCCACACTTTTGCCCGCCGGTACGTTCACCCGGCGTACCCGTGGCGCCTCCGGGCCGTTGCGGAACGTCACCTTGCAGGCCGCCGGCACTTGCCCATAGTTGTTCAGGGTGATGGCTCCGATGTCGTACGCGGTGTCGTAGGCGGTGTAGTCCAGCTTGACTCCGGCCAGTTCCTTCTCCACGTCGATGGGGTAAGCCATGGCCCCGAGGGGCAGGCACATCAGTATTGCCGCACAACATTTCTTCATGGGGCGCTCTCCTTGAAAGAGCGCAGCTTAGGTCAACAGGAGCCAAAGATGAAAGCGCCGCGCGTAACCCTGGATCAGTGGCGAACCTTGCAGGCAGTGGTCGATCACGGTGGGTTTGCCCAGGCAGCCGAAGCTCTGCACCGCTCGCAATCGTCGGTCAGTTACACGGTGGCACGCATGCAAGAGCAGCTCGGCGTGCCACTGCTGCGCATCGATGGCCGCAAAGCCGTGCTGACCGAGGCCGGTAACGTACTGCTGCGCCGCTCACGGCACCTGGTCAAGCAGGCCAGCCAGCTGGAAGACCTGGCGCACCATATGGAGCAAGGCTGGGAAGCCGAGGTCCGGGTCGTGGTCGATGCCGCCTACCCCAGTACCCGCCTGGTACGTGCCCTGGCGGCGTTCATGCCACAGAGCCGTGGTTGCCGGGTGCGCCTGCGCGAGGAAGTGCTGTCGGGCGTGGAGGAGGTCATGCATGAAGGCATCGCCGACCTTGCCATCAGCAGCTATAGCATCGGCGGCTATCTGGGCACCGAGCTCAGTGCTGTGGAGTTCGTGGCCGTCGCCCACCCCGAGCACAGCTTGCACCGCCTGGGCCGGGAGATCACCTTCCAGGACCTGGAAAGCCAGTTGCAAGTGGTGATCCGCGACTCCGGCCGCGCCCAACCCCGCGATGTGGGCTGGCTAGGCGCCGAACAGCGCTGGACCGTCGGTAGCCTGGGTACCGCCACCACCTTCGTCAGCAGCGGACTGGGTTTTGCCTGGCTGCCGCGGCACATGATCGACCGCGAACTGCGCGAAGGGGTGCTCAAGCCGCTGCCACTGGACCAGGGTGGCAGCCGACATCCACTGTTCTACCTTTATTCGAGCAAAGAAAAGACCTTGGGCCCGGCCACGCAGATCCTCATCGACCTGCTGCGCAATTTCGATACCGCGCCACTGGACGTGCCCTTCGCAGCCCCGCCGCAAGCCTGAGAGAACCGTGCCCATGGCCTATTTCGAACATGAAGGATGCTCGCTGCATTATCAGGAATACGGCCAGGGCGACCCCCTGGTACTGCTGCACGGCCTGGGCTCCAGCAGCCAGGACTGGGAGCTGCAGCTACCCGCGCTCAGCCGTCACTACCGGGTGATCCTCATGGACATCCGCGGCCACGGCCGCTCCGACAAGCCCCGCGAGGGCTACCAGATCGCCACATTCAGCGAAGACCTGCTGGCCCTGCTCGAACACCTGCAGACCGGCCCGGTGCACTTCGTGGGGCTGTCGATGGGCGGCATGGTCGGCTTCCAGTTCGCCGTCGACCATCCGCAATGGCTGCGCAGCCTGTGCATCGTCAACAGCGCCCCCGAGGTCAAACGCCGCACACGCAGCGACTGGGTCTGGTGGGCCAAGCGTTGGGGCCTGGCGCGCATCCTCAGTGTCGAGACAGTCGGCAAGGGCCTGGCCCAGCGCCTGTTCCCCAAACCGGAGCAAGCCGACTTGCGCCAGAAAATGGCGCAACGCTGGGCACGCAACGACAAACGCGCCTACCTCAAGAGTTTCGACGCCATCGTCGACTGGGGCGTGCAGGAACGCATCGGCCAGATACACTGTCCCACGCTGGTGCTCGCTGCCGACCACGATTACACCCCGGTCCAACTCAAAGAGCGCTATGTTGCCCTGATGCCGCAGGCAAGGCTGGTAGTCATCGATGATTCCCGGCACGCTACACCCCTCGATCAACCCGAAGTCTTCAACCAGACTTTGCTGCAGTTCCTCGCAGCCGCTTCCACCTCTCAAGGATCTTTGAGCTCATGCTGAAAAAACTTCTGCTCACCGCCTGCTCGGTCGCCTTTGCTACCACCGTCATGGCCTCCGACAAGACCCCTCACGTAGTGCTCGACACCAGCTTCGGCCAGGTCGAAATCGAGCTCAATGCCGAGAAGGCGCCGCTCAGTACCAAGAATTTCCTCGAATACGTCGATAGCGGTTTCTACAACAACACCATTTTCCACCGCGTGATCCCGGGCTTCATGGTCCAGGGCGGGGGCTTCACCGAGCAGATGGTGCAAAAACCGACCCGTGACCCGATCCGCAACGAAGCCAGCAACGGCCTGCAGAACACCCGCGGCACCCTGTCGATGGCCCGCACGTCCAACCCGAACTCGGCCACCAGCCAGTTCTTCATCAACGTGGCCGACAACGACTTCCTCAACCCGGGCCGCGACGCCGGCTACGCCGTGTTCGGCAAAGTGACCAAGGGCATGGAAGTGGTCGACCAGATCGTCAACTCGCCCACCACCGTCAAGAAAGGCATGCGCGATGTGCCGGCCGACCCGGTGTTCATCAAGTCAGCCAAACGCATCGACTGACCGCAGGCTTCACAAGGACGTGAAACCGCCTGAGGGTCGGGTTGAACAGGAGTGTTGTCACCCATGCTGTACCGCCGTTTCGAACAACTGATCGATATTTTCCGCGATGCGCCCAGCGAGTCGCCGCCCACCCAGGTGTGGCCGTTCTACCTTTACTACCTACGCCAGGTGTGGCCGAGTTTTCTCGCCCTGCTGGTGGTCGGCCTGGTCGCCTCGCTGATCGAGGTGGCGATGTTCAGCTACCTGAGCCGCATCATCGACCTGGCCCAAGGCACGCCCAATGCCAACTTCTTCAGCGAGCACAGCGGTGAGCTGATCTGGATGCTCGTGGTGATCCTGCTGCTACGGCCGGTGTTTTTCGGTCTGCATGACCTGCTGGTGCACCAGACCATCAACCCGGGCATGACCAGCCTGATCCGCTGGCAAAACCACACGTATGTGCTCAAGCAGAGCCTGAACTTCTTCCAGAGCGACTTTGCCGGGCGTATCGCCCAGCGCATCATGCAGACCGGCAACTCCCTGCGCGACTCGGCAGTACAGGCGGTGGATGCGTTGTGGCATGTACTGATCTATGCGATCACCTCACTGGTGCTGTTCGCCGAGGCCGACTGGCGCCTGATGCTGCCGTTACTGGCCTGGATTGCCAGCTATGTCGCCGCGCTGTTCTACTTCGTGCCACGGGTCAAGGAACGCTCGGTGGTCTCCTCCGATGCCCGCTCCAAGCTGATGGGGCGTATCGTCGACGGCTACACCAACATCGCCACCCTCAAGCTGTTCGCCCACACCGACTACGAGCAGCAGTACGCCCGCGAAGCGATTCGCGAGCAGACTGAAAAGACCCAGCTGGCGTCGCGGGTGATCACCAGCATGGACGTGGTCATCACCAGCCTTAACGGCTTGCTGGTGGTCGCCACTACCGGCCTGGCCCTTTGGTTGTGGAGCCAATCGCTGATCACCGTCGGCGCCATCGCCCTGGCCACCGGGCTGGTGATCCGTATCGTCAACATGTCGGGCTGGATCATGTGGGTGGTCAACGGCATCTTCGAGAACATCGGCATGGTGCAGGACGGCTTGCAGACCATCGCCCAGCCGGTCACTGTCACCGACAAACCCAAGGCAGCGCCGCTGAAAGTGACCCGTGGCGCGGTGCGCTTCGATAACGTCGACTTCCACTACGGCAAGGCTCGCAACGTGATCGACGGGCTGAACCTGGACATCCGCCCGGGCGAAAAGATCGGCCTGATCGGCCCCTCCGGCGCCGGCAAATCTACCTTGGTCAACCTGCTGCTGCGCCTTTACGACGTGCAGGGCGGGCGTATCCTGATCGACGGGCAGGACATCGCCGAGGTGAGCCAGGCCAGCCTGCGGGCGCAGATCGGCATGATCACCCAGGACACCTCACTGCTGCATCGCTCGATCCGCGACAACCTGTTGTACGGGCGCCCTGATGCCAGCGAGCAAGCGCTGCACGAAGCCGTGCGCCGGGCCCGTGCCGACGAATTCATTCCGCAGCTGTCGGATGCCCAAGGCCGCACGGGCTTCGACGCGCATGTGGGCGAGCGTGGGGTCAAGCTCTCCGGTGGCCAGCGCCAGCGCATCGCGATAGCACGGGTGCTGCTCAAGAACGCGCCCATCCTGATCATGGACGAGGCCACCTCAGCGCTGGACTCTGAGGTGGAAGCGGCGATCCAGGAAAGCCTGGAAACCCTGATGCAAGGCAAGACGGTGATCGCCATCGCCCACCGCCTCTCGACCATTGCGCGCATGGACCGCCTGGTGGTGCTGGACCAGGGGCATATCGTCGAAAGTGGCAGCCACAGTGAACTGCTGGCCCAGCAAGGGTTGTATGCCAGGCTATGGCATCACCAGACGGGCGGCTTCGTCGGGGTGGATTGAGGCCTGGCAGGTCTCAATCCCGGCGGTAAGGCAACATCTCACGCGCCTGCTCGGCATACCCCATGACCCCTGCCCGCTCCTGCTGCAGGAAATCACCCACCGCCCTGCACAGCCCTGGGTGAAGCAGATAATGCCAGGAGCGGGTCAGCACCGGCTCGAAGCCACGAATCAGCTTGTGCTCGCCCTGCGCGCCGGCATCGAAGCGCTGCAAGCCTTCGGCAATCGCAAAGTCCATGCCTTGGTAGAAGCAGGTCTCGAAGTGCAGCCGGTCGAACTCATCCAGGCAGCCCCAATAGCGCCCAAACAGGCTGTCGCCCCCCACCAGGCTCAGGGCCATGGCCACATCGCGACCGCCCTGACGGGCCATCACTACCCTTAGGGCCTCGGGCATGCGCTGGGCCAGCAGGCTGAAGAATTCGCGGGTCAGGTACGGCGTACGCCTACGCACGGCGTAGGTATTGGCGTAGCAGAGGTAGATGAAATCCCATTGGGCCTCTTCCAGTTCATCGCCTCGGTACCAACGGAAGTCGATGCCCTGCCCCGCCACCTGCTCACGTTCCTTGCGCATCTGTTTGCGCTTGCGCGAACTCAAGCTGTCGAGAAAGTCCTGAAAGTCGCGGTAGCCACGGTTGCGCCAGTGGAACTGGCACCCCAGGCGCTCCATCCAGCCAGGCAAGCCGGCCATATCTGCATCCAGGCCAGGGTCGGTGAAGTTGATGTGAGCCCCGGATAGCCCGGCTTTGCTCAAATACTCAGGCAACGCCTGGAGCACCAGCAGGCCATCGGCCGGGTCGACGCTGAGCAGGCGCGGGCCGCTGACCGGGCTGAACGGCACGGCGCCGAGCAGTTTGGGGTAATAGGCAATACCGGCACGCTCACAAGCGTCGGCCCAACCATGATCGAACACGTACTCACCGTACGAGTGCCACTTGCGGTACGCCGGCAGCAGCGCACGCACCTGCCCGTCACGCTCCAGCACCAGGTGTTCTGCCGCCCAGCCGGTAGCTGGCGCGACACTGCCACTGTCCTCCATGGCGCTCAGGAAGGCATGGCGCAGGAACGGCTGGCCGGCAGGCACCAGGGCGTCCCAGGTCGCCGCAGGGAGGTCACGCAAATGGGCAAGGCTGTAGAGGCTGGTCACGATGTCGACTCGCGGAGTGAGGGCATCAGTATCAGGGAATACCGGCCTCTCACTCAAATGCCGAATGCCGGCCCGACCCTTTGATTCTCAATTACTTAACGGCAGTGCCACCAAATAGACATTATTCTGTCATTCGCCCCCGCAATACTTGCGCCTGTTTTCCGGAACCTCAGAACCTGTCTATTCAGGCCCTTTCCGAAGACATGCCAACATGGGGGTGGACGCTGAGCCTCCCCAATATTTTTTAGTAGGGAGAACCTTATGCGTCTTGTTTCTACACTTACCGGAGTGAGCCTTACCGGCATGATGCTGGCTCTGAGTACTCCGGCCAGTGCGGCTGTCGACGCCAAGCTGCTCGAAATGCTCCGCGCCAACGGCTCGATCAACCAGGCGCAGTACAACGAACTGCAAGGTGACCTGGCAAAAGAAACCAAGGAAAAGGCCGACCAGAAAGCTCAGTCTGAACGCATGAGCTCCTTCGAACAAAAAGTGGCATGGGCTGCCAAGACCCAGGTCAAAGGCGATGTGCGCCTGCGCTACGAGGACGTCAACGTCGACGACCCGAACAGCAGCAGCGGCAACCAGGACCGCCAGCGCGTCCGCGCCCGCGTCGGTTTCTACAGCGAGATCAACCCGCAAGTCGACGCTGGCATCCGCATCGCCACCGGCAGCAGCGCAGACCGCCGTTCGACCAACCAGAGCTTCGACAACTACTTCGACAAGAAATCGCTGTGGGTCGACCTGGCCTACCTCGACTGGCACCCCACCGCAATCCCGAACCTGCACCTGATCGGCGGCAAGATGGCACAGCCTTGGGTGAGCATGGGTGACATCATCTGGGACGGCGACATCAACCCGGAAGGCGTTGCCGCTACCTACAAGACCGACCTCGGCGGCGCCGAAGTCTTCGCCAGCGCGGGCCAGTACACGCTCAAGGACAACGTGGACGGCGACGGCGTGCAGTACAAGCACGACGCCCAGGTCTACCACGGCCAGTTGGGCGCCAAGTTCGCCCCCGCCGATGTACTCAAGCTCACCGTCGGCGCGAGCATCTATGGCTACGACAACGACAAGGAAGCGACCATCCTGCAGTCGTTCGGCAATACCACCAATGAGTTCAACCTGGTGGAAGGCTTCGGCCAGCTGGACTTCACCGGCCTCGCCATCCCATTGTCGGCGTATGGCCAGTACGTGAAGAACACCGAAAGCACCGACGGCGAAGACCAGGCCTGGCTGGCTGGCCTGAAGACCAAAGTCGGCGCCTGGAGCCTGGACTACAACTACCGCGATGTTCAGCGCAACGCCGTGGTCAGCCTGTTCACCGACTCCGACTTCGGCAACGGTTACACCGGCTCGCGCGGCCACAAGTTCAAGGTCGGTTATGAAATCGACAAGAACTTCTCGCTGGGCGCTGCCTACCTGATGGCCAAGACCGACCTGTCGCAGTTGCCCAACAGCAACGCCGACGTCGACACGCTGCAGGTGGACCTGGAAGCCAAGTTCTAAGCTGCAACGGCCAAGCTTCACTCAAGGCGGGAAATGCCGACCCCATCCGGCATTTCCCGCCTTTTTTCGCCTGCCAGAAATACACAGGCCCGCCGCCGGCAACCCGGCGCAGGGCCAGTGCCCACCGTCAGCGTTTGCGCAGAATCACACTGCCAATCGAATAACCTGCCCCAAATGAGCTCAACACGCCCAGCGAACCCTTGGCCAAGTCATCCTGGTACAGGTGGAAGGCGATCACCGACCCCGCCGAGCTGGTGTTGGCATAACGGTCGAGAATGACCGGAGCCTCTTCCTCGGCCACCTCACGCCCCAGCAGCTTCTTGACGATCAGGTGGTTCATGCTCAGGTTGGCCTGGTGCAGCCAGAAGCGCTTGACGTCTGAGGGCTGCAGACCGTTCTCACCCAGGTGCTTGCCGATCAGCTCGGCGACCATCGGGCACACTTCCTTGAATACCTTGCGGCCTTCCTGCACGAACAACTTGTCCCGCGTCCCGATACCTTCTTCCGCAGCACGGTTGAGGAAGCCGAAATTGTTGCGGATATTGTTGGAGAACGAGGTCTGCAACTTGGTACCGAGGATATCGAACTGGTGCGCCGAGGTGGCCTGGTCGGCACGCTCGACCAGCACGGCGGTGGCGGCGTCACCAAAAATGAAATGGCTGTCGCGGTCGCGGAAGTTCAGGTGGCCGGTACAGATTTCCGGGCTGACCACCAGCAAGGCACGGGCCTGGCCCAGCTGCACGCTGTTGGCTGCGGTCTGGATACCGAACGTGGCCGAAGAGCAAGCCACGTTCATGTCGAAAGCGAAGCCCTCAATCCCCAGCGCCTGCTGCACTTCGATGGCGATGGCCGGGTACGGGCGCTGCAGGTTGGAGCAGGCGACGATCACACCGTCGACATCGGCAGGCGTGCGCCCTGCGCGCTCGAGCGCCTGACGGGCAGCGGCCACGCCCATCTCGCAGAGGATCGACTGCTCGTCATTTGAACGCTCCGCCAGCCTCGGCTTCATGCGCTGCGGGTCGAGAATGCCGGCCTTGTCCATGACGAAGCGGCTCTTGATACCCGAGGCCTTCTCGATAAAGGCAGCGTCCGAAAGAGGCGCAGCCTCGACCTCGCCGCGCTCGATGGCGGCAGCGTTGTCGCGGTTGAACTGTTGCGACCAGGTGTTGAAAGATTCCACCAGTTCTTCGTTGGAAATGCTCTGGGCCGGGGTATACAGGCCGGTGCCGCTGATCACGACGTTATGCACGATCGTTCCTCTGGTCAAAGGCCATCGCCACAGGGCGCTGGCTGGAGTAATAGCACTTTAGTACCAAGTCCAAGGCGCAGGTTGAACCCGCGAGGGGCCGCAATGCGGCCCCGAATTGCCTCAATATTGCCACAAGTTCCCGGGTTTAGGCTTCTACCTGAGACCACTGTTTGCTGAGACGTTTGTCAGAAATCGGTACTTTCGTGCCCAACTGTTGGGCAAACAGCGACACCCGATATTCCTCCAGCAACCAGCGGTACAAGGTCAACTGCGCGTCGCGCTTGCCCTCCTGGGCGTGCTTGTCGGCACGGGCCTTGTACTGGGCCCAGAGGTTGGCCTGCTCGCCACTCCAAACCCGGTCCTTCTGCACCTGGCTGCCAAGCTTCTCAAGGCGCAACTCCACCGCTTTGAGGTAACGGGGCAGCTCCTTGAACCACACCCCAGGCGTCTCGCGCACGAAGCCCGGATACACCAGGTTGGCCAACTGCTGCTTGATGTCGTTAAGCGCCACCGCCTGGCTCAGGTCGATCTTGCCTTTGAAGCGCTTTTGCAGGCCGTGCCAGAGTTTGAGCACTTCCAGCGTCTGGCGGGCCAGGCGCTCGGCATGTTCCGCCCAGCTTCCCCGCTTGCGCTCGGCAAGCCCGGCCAATGCCGCGCCATCGCGCGGTAGCGTGGCCTCCCCTTCGAGGATGCAGCTATCGAGGCTGGCCAGCAGAATGTCCTCTACCAGCGCTTCGACGCGGCCCAGTTCGCGGTACAGCAAGCCCAGTTCGGTCAGCCCCGGGAGCTTGCCACGCAAGAACTTGGCAGGCTCGGCCAACTGCTGCAGCAACAGGCGCTGCAAAGCACGGCGATGCTGGAACTCGGCTTCGGCCTGGGTCGAGAAACGCCCTTCGCGCACGCTGCCGCTCTCTTCCACCAACGCCGGGTACACCGTCATCGACAGCCCGGCGATCTTCTGCTGGGCGGTCTGCTTGACCTCACTGAAGGCCTTGGCCTGAACCGGCTGCGCGCTCTTGTCTTCGCGCGGCACCGCCAGCGCTGCCTGGCTGGCGGCGGCAAAGCGTGCGGTCAGCTCGGCCAGGTCGCGGCCCTCTCCGAGGAACTTGCCCTGGCCATCGACCACCTCGATGTTCATGCGCAGATGCCCTTCGACCAGCCCTACCGACTCTGCCCAGGCCTCATCGGACACACGGGCGCCGGTCATGCGCAACAGCTCCTGGCCCAAGGCCTGAGGCAAGGCACCCTGGCCGAACGTCATGCGCGCCAGCGATGCCTTGACGAAGTCCGGGACCGGTACGAAGTTCTTGCGCAAGGCCTTGGGCAGGTTGCGCACCAGCGCCACGCACTTGGCTTCGAGCAAGCCCGGCACCAGCCACTCCAGGCGCTCGCCCGGCAGGCTTGGCAGCAGCGGCGCAGGTACCCTTACAGTCACACCGTCGCGGGGGTGGCCCGGTTCGAAGTGGTAGCTCAACGGCAGGCGCAGTTCGCCTACCTGCAAGCTGTCCGGGTATTGCGCCGCCGTGACTTCGCTGGCCTCACGGGCCAACACGTCTTCCTCACGCATGATCAGCAGGCTGGCGTCCTTCTGGCTGCCCATGCGGTACCAGCTGTCGAAGGTCGCGGTCTGGTGGATCTCCGCTGGCAGGCGCGCTTCGTAGAAGGCGTAAAGGGTTTCTTCATCCGCCAGAATGTCGCGCCGGCGCGCCTTGGCTTCCAGCTCGTCGAGCTCTTCAAGCAGGCGTTTGTTGGCGGCCAGGCACTTGGCCCGCGACTGGATCTCGCCGCCAACCAGCCCTTCGCGTATGAACAGTTCACGCGAGGTAACCGGGTCGATCGGGCCATAGTGCACTGGGCGGCGGCCGACCAGGATCAACCCGTACAGGGTGATCTGTTCGTAGGCCACCACCTGCCCACGCTTCTTCTCCCAGTGCGGTTCGAAGTGGTTCTTCTTGACCAGGTGAGTCGCCAGCGGCTCGATCCAGTCGGGCTCGATCTTGGCCACCATGCGCGCATACAGCTTCGTGGTCTCCACCAGCTCGGCGGCCATCACCCATTGCGGGCGCTTGCGGCCAATACCCGAGGAAGGGTGCACCCAGAAGCGCCGCTGACGCGCACCCTGGTAATCGCCGTCTTCGGTCTTGTGGCCGATCTGGCTGAGCAGCCCGCTGAGGATGGCTTTGTGCATCTTCTGGTAGTCGGACGGTTCCTTGTTGACCGTCAGCTGCAGGTCACGGCAGATCAGCGACAACTGACGATGGGCATCGCGCCATTCGCGAAGACGCAAATAGTTGAGGAAATGCTTGCGGCACCAGTTACGCAGCGGGTTGGCCGTCAGCGCCTGGCGCTGCTCCTCGAAGCCACGCCACAGGTTGACCAGCGCGGCGAAATCGGAATCCACATCCTTCCACTGCGCATGCGCCTGGTCAGCCGCCTGCTGACGCTCCGGCGGGCGCTCGCGGGGGTCCTGCACCGACAATGCACTGGTGACGATCAGCACTTCCTGCAGGCTGCCCTGGCGAGCGCCTTCGAGCAGCATCCGGCCCAGCCGGGGGTCGATCGGCAGGCGCGCCAGCTGACGGCCCAAGGGCGTCAGCTGGTTTTCACGGTTGACCGCCGACAGCTCCTGCAGAAGGTTGAAGCCGTCGCTGATGGCCTTGCCATCGGGCGGCTCGATGAACGGGAAGGCATCGATGGCGCCCAGACGCAGGTGCAGCATCTGCAGGATCACCGCCGCCAGGTTGGTGCGCAGGATCTCGGGGTCGGTGAAGGCTGGCCGGCCGTTGAAGTCTTCTTCGCTGTAAAGACGTATGCAGATGCCCGGTTCGACACGGCCGCATCGGCCTTTACGCTGGTTGGCGCTGGCCTGGGACACCGCTTCGATCGGCAAACGCTGGACCTTGGCACGGTAGCTGTAGCGGCTGATGCGCGCAGTACCGGTGTCGATCACATAACGGATGCCGGGCACGGTCAGCGAGGTTTCTGCCACGTTGGTGGCCAGCACCACACGCCGGCCGGTATGCGACTGGAAGATACGCTGCTGCTCGGCCGGAGACAGGCGCGCATACAGCGGCAGGATCTCGGTATGACGCAACTGGGCCTTGCGCAGGATTTCGGCGGCATCGCGAATCTCGCGCTCCCCCGGCAGGAACACCAGCACGTCGCCGGGGCCCTTGCCCTCGCTGCGCTCGTGGTGGGCGATCTCATCGAGGGTGGCGAGGATGGCCTGGTCGACGGTGAGGTCCTCTTCGACCTGGTTGCCTTCTTCGTCCTGTTCGCTGGTCAGCGGGCGATACCAAGTGTCCACCGGATAGGTACGGCCAGACACCTCGATGATCGGCGCCCCGTCGAAATGCTTGGAGAAGCGCTCCAGGTCGATGGTCGCCGAGGTGATGATCAGCTTCAGGTCCGGGCGGCGATGCAGCAAGGTCTTGAGGTAGCCGAGCAGAAAATCGATGTTCAGGCTGCGCTCGTGCGCCTCGTCGACGATGATCGTGTCGTAGCGCTCGAGGAAGCGGTCATGTTGGGTTTCGGCCAGCAAGATGCCATCGGTCATCAGCTTGACCAAGGTATTGGCGTCGCTCTGGTCCTCGAACCGCACCTGGTAACCGACCAGGGCGCCCAGCGGTGTGCCCAGCTCTTCAGCCACCCGGGCAGCAACGCTGCGCGCCGCAATCCGCCGTGGCTGAGTGTGGGCGATCAGGCCGTGGCTGCCGCGGCCCAGCTCCAGGCAGATCTTGGGCAACTGGGTGGTCTTGCCCGAACCGGTCTCACCGGCAATCACCAGGACCTGGTTTTCGGCCAATGCCTTTTTGATCTCGTCGCGCTTGGCGGCAATCGGCAGGCTGTCGTCGTAGCGGATGCGCGGCACGCTGTGCTGGCGCGCGGTGACCTGGGCGCAAGACGCCTGGACCTTCTCCACCCACTGCGCGAGCTTGGCCTCGTCGGGGCGCTTGCGCAGCTCATGCAGTTGCCGGCGCAGGCGATGGCGGTCGGCGATCATGGCGTGGTCGAGGTTTTGCAGCAGTTTGTCGATGGCGTGGTCAGTCATGGGGCTTTTTAGTGATGCAGGTGAGCCTGCTTGTGCATGATCGGCATTCGATGGATGCGCGATTGTCGCAGATTTACCGGCATTTTGCTGTCTGTACCGGCCCGCCCGAATGTTTAGCCGATACCAGAGTGAAGGTTGCCATTCACTGCTTTAATCAACCTGACGTCGCATGTGAGTATCCAACGCATGATCTGTGCCCAGCCCATCGCCCCGCCGCTTTCGCGCCCTTCGCTACCGAAGGCCCGCACGTGCGCCGGTGAGAACCCGCTGGTCCATGTGATCCTGGCCTTCTGGGCTCTCTGGCACTGTCGCCACGCCCGCCCACCGGACACTTCACTCGCGCATCTGACAAAACCCGGCCACCCTTCGGCCGATTGACTCAGCCGGGCCGCCACCAGGCGGCGGCCCTGTATGCTCACGAGCGAATTTCTCATGCACTTTGCACCCGTAGAACACGCCCAACGTTTCCTTGCCGACAACCCCGATATCGAGCTGTTCGAACTGTTCATCCTCGACGCCAACGGTGTGCCGCGCGGCAAGCTGCTGCACCGCGAGGAACTGCTGGCGGTGTACCAGAGCGGCCGCCCGCTGCCCAGCACCATCCTGGGCCTGACCCTCAACGGCGATGACGTGGAAAACTCCGGGCTGGTCTGGGACGTCGGCGACATCGACTGTCGCGCCTACCCCTTGGAGGGCAGCCTGGTGCGCCTGCCGTGGCGCCGCGTGCCGACCGCCGCCGTGCAAGTCAGCATGCACCCCAGCGAAGGCCTGCCGGCCAGCGTCGCCGACCCACGCCATGTACTGGTACGCACGATCGAAGCGCTCAAGGCCGATGGCTACCACCCGGTGATGGCCTGCGAGCTGGAGTTCTTCCTGCTCGACCAGCAGCGTGACGCCCAGGGCCGTCCGCAACCGGCGTTGGATAACGACGGTGGCCGCCCGCGCAGCACCCAGGTCTATGGCCTGCGTGAGCTGGAGCAGATAGAGCCGTTTCTCGCCGACCTTTACGCGGCCTGCAAAGCCCAGGGCATCCCGGCCCGCACGGCGATTTCGGAGTACGCCCCCGGCCAGGTGGAAATTACCCTCGAGCATGGCGATGCTCTGGAAGCGATGGACCAGGCCGTGCGCTACAAGCGCCTGGTCAAAGGCGTGGCGCACGCCCACGGCATGCAGGCGTGCTTCATGGCCAAACCCTTCGCGCAACTGGCCGGCACCGGCATGCACATGCACCTGAGCCTGGCCGACAGCGCCGGTAACAACCTGTTCGCCAGCCAGGACAAGGCCGGCACCCCGCTGCTGCGCCAAGCGGTTGCCGGCATGCTGCGCCACCTGCGCGACGCGCTGCTGCTGTTCTGCCCCAACGCCAACTCGTTCCGCCGCTTCCAGGCCAACAGCTATGCACCGCTGGCGCCAACCTGGGGTGTCGACAACCGCACGGTGAGCTTGCGCGTGCCCGGCGGGCCGGCCAACAGCCGCCATGTCGAACACCGGATCTGTGGCGCCGACGCCAATCCGTACCTGGCCGCCGCGGCGATTCTCGCGGCCAGCCACTGCGGCATCCGCGAACGCCTCGACCCGGGCGCACCGGTCGAAGGCAACGGCTACGCCCAAGCCACTGAGCACCTGCCCACCGACTGGCTGACCGCCCTCGACGCCCTGGAGCGTTCGGCGTGGGCACGCGAAGCACTCGGCAAGGACTTCCTCGGGGTGTACCTGAAGGTCAAGCGCGCCGAGTACCGCCAGTTCATGGCCGAAGTCAGCGAACAGGACTGGCGCTGGTACCTGCACCAGGCCTGAGCCTCACCCAATTCAGAATAAGGAACACCCATGAACGCAGCAGTGAACAACGGCCCGGCCCAGCGCGCGCCCTCCTATTACAGTGCCTCGCTCAACGACCACACGCAGTACCCGCAGCTCAAGGGCACTGTGCAGGTGGACGTGGCGATTATCGGCGGCGGTTTCACCGGCGTGGCCACCGCCGTGGAGCTGGCCGAGCGCGGCCTGAAAGTGGCGGTGGTGGAAACCAACCGCATCGGCTGGGGCGCCAGCGGCCGCAACGGCGGCCAGGTCACCGGCAGCCTCTCGGGCGACGAAGCCATGCGCACGCAGATGCGCGACCGCCTGGGCAGCGAGGTGGATGACTTTATCTGGCACTTGCGCTGGCGCGGGCACCAGATCATCGAGCAGCGGGTCGAGCGCTATGGCATCGCCTGTGACCTCAAACGCGGCCACCTGCATGCAGCGATGAAACCGTCACACCTCAACGAGCTGCGCGCCTTCGAAGCCCAGGCGCATCGCCGCGGCATGGGCGACCAGGTGCAGATGCTCGACCGCAACGCGGTTGCCGAGCATCTGCAAAGCCCGTTGTACCTGGGCGCCCTGAAGAACCTGCGCAACTTGCACCTGCATCCGCTCAACCTGTGCCTGGGCGAAGCGCGTGCCGCGCACGCACTGGGCGCGCTGATCTTCGAGAACTCCGAGGTGCTGGACATCGTGCATGGCCCGCGCCCTGCAGTGGTCACTGCCCAAGGCCGAATCGAAGCACGCCAGGTGATGCTGGCCGGCGACGTTTACCACAAGCTGGAAAAGCGTCAGCTCAAGGGCAAGATCTTCCCCGCCATGGGCGGCATCGTCACCACCGCGCCGCTGGGCGAACTGGCCGAACAGATCAACCCCCAGGACCTGGCGGTGTACGACTGCCGTTTCGTGCTCGACTACTATCGCCTCACTGCCGACAAACGCCTGCTGTTCGGCGGCGGCGCCAACTATTCAGGCAAGGATTCACGTGATATCGCAGGTGAGCTGCGCCCATGCATCGAGCGCACCTTCCCGGCCCTCAAAGGGGTGCCGATCGAGTTCCAGTGGAGTTGCGCGATGGGGATCGTGGTCAATCGCATACCGCAACTGGGCAAGCTTTCGGACAACGTCTGGTACTGCCAGGGCTATTCGGGGCACGGCATCGCCACCAGCCACATCATGGGCGAAATCATGGCCGAGGCGCTGACCGGTACGTTGGAGAAGTTCGATACCTTTGCCGGGTGCAAGCACATCAAGGTGCCGATGGGGGACCTGCTGGGCAATCCGCTGTTGGCGGCGGGGATGTGGTACTACCAGATGCTGGAAAAACTGCGCTGATTGCACTGCCCGGCAGGCGCGGCGGGATGTCGCGAAAGGGGCCGCGAAGCGGCCCCGGATTTCCAGTGTGATGCGGATATTGCCGGGCGTTGGCGAGGATCAGGCGATCTTCTTCAGGCCCTGCTTCTTCAGCTCTTCATCACGCAACTCGCGGCGCAGGATCTTGCCCACGTTGGTGGTTGGCAACGCATCGCGGAACTCGATGTAACGCGGCACCTTGTAGCCGGTGACGTTGGCGCGCATGTGCTCCATCACCTGCTCCTTGGTGACGGTCATGCCCGGCTTGACCACAATGAACACCTTGATCAATTCGCCCGACTTTTCGTCCGGCACACCGATCGCAGCGCACTGCAGTACGCCCGGCAGGGCAGCCAGTACATCCTCCAGCTCGTTGGGATACACGTTGAAGCCCGAGACCAGGATCATGTCCTTCTTGCGGTCGACGATGCGCATGTAGCCATCGGGCTGGATCAGGGCAATGTCCCCGGTCTTGAGCCAGCCATCACTGTCGAGGATCTCGGCGGTGGCCTCTTCACGCTGCCAGTAGCCCTTCATCACCTGCGGCCCCTTGACGCACAACTCGCCCACCTCGCCCAGCGGCAGCTCGCTGCCACTGTCATCGATGACCTTGCACAGGGTCGAGGGCACCGGGATACCGATGGTACCGACCTGGTTGGCTTCGGCCGGGTTGACCGCCGCAACCGGGCTGGTCTCGGTCATGCCATAGCCTTCGCAAATGGCGCAACCGGTGACGGTTTTCCAGCGCTCGGCCACACTCAGCTGCAGCGCCATGCCACCGGACAGGGTGATCTTCAACGCCGAGAAGTCCAGCGCACGGAACGCCTCGTTGTTGCACAGGGCAACGAACAGGGTGTTGAGGCCGACGAAGCCGCTGAACTTCCACTTGCCCAGTTCCTTGACCATTGCCGGCAAGTCACGCGGGTTGCTGATCAGCACGTTGTGGTTGCCGATCAGCATCATCGCCATGCAATGGAAGGTAAAGGCATAGATGTGGTACAGCGGCAGCGGGGTGATGAGGATCTCGCAACCTTCATGCAGGTTCGACCCCATCAGCGCCCGGCACTGCAGCATGTTGGCCACCAGGTTGCGGTGCGTCAGCATTGCGCCCTTGGCCACACCGGTGGTACCGCCGGTGTACTGCAGCACGGCAACATCATTGGCTTGCGGGTTGGCCTCGACCACCGGCTGGCCCTTGCCCCGCGCCAGGGCATCGTTGAAGCGCACGGCGTTCGGCAGGTTGTAGGCCGGCACCATCTTCTTCACGTACTTGACCACGCTGTTGATCAGCAGGCGCTTGAGCGGTGGCAACAGGTCGGCCACTTCGGTGACGATGACATGCCTGACCTGGGTCTTGGGTACCACCTTTTCGGCCAGGTGAGCCATGTTGGCCAGGCACACCAGGGCCTTGGCACCGGAGTCGTTGAACTGGTGTTCCATCTCCCGTGCGGTGTAAAGCGGGTTGGTGTTGACCACGATCAGCCCGGCGCGCATGGCGCCGAACACTGCTACCGGGTACTGCAGGACATTCGGCAGCTGCACGGCAATGCGATCACCCGGCTTGAGGTCGGTGTGCTGCTGCAGCCAGGCCGCAAAAGCGCCCGACAGGGCATACAACTCGCCGTAGGTGATGGTCTTGCCCAGGTTGCTAAAGGCCGGTTTATCGGCAAAGCGTTGGCAGGATTGCTTGAGTACCGCCTGGATATTGGGAAATTCGTCAGGATTGATTTCCGCCGTAATCCCGGCTGGGTATTTATCCTTCCAAAAATGGTCGATCATGGAAGCCCACTCCTTCAGCAACAGCGAAGTTCGATTTACGCGTCGATGCGTTTATTATTGATATGAGATGGCGGTTCGTTGCAAACCGAATCATCTGAAAGCGGGCCGAGAGTAACAGCTTTGCAAAGGGTCGCCTAGAGGCCAAATCGGGCCTTATGGTCACAAAAATGACTCAATGAACGATACAAGTCATTTTTAGAGTATTTGACTTAAAGTGGCGAGCTTCAAGCCGCAAGCTGCAAGCTAGAGCCATGCGCGCCCCGCTTGCAGCTTGCAGCTTGCAGCTCCCTAGGCGATGTCGCGCAGCTCGCGACGCAGGATCTTGCCCACGGGTGTCATCGGCAACGACTCACGCAGCACGATGTGCTTGGGCACTTTGTAACCTGTGAAGTTGGCCTTGCAGTAGGCCTTGAGTTCATCGACGCTCAGGCCGCCCTCACGGGGCACCACGAACAGTTTCACGGCCTCCCCCGAGCGCTCGTCCGGCACGCCGATGGCGGCGCAGTTGGCCACTTTCGGGTGGCCCATGATCACGTCCTCGATCTCGTTGGGGTACACGTTGAAGCCAGAGACGATGATCATGTCCTTCTTGCGGTCGACGATACGCGTGAAGCCGTCCGGGTCGATCACCGCAATGTCGCCGGTCTTCAGCCAGCCATCGGCATCCAGGGTCTGCGCCGTCGCCTCGGGTTGCTGCCAGTACCCCTTCATCACCTGCGGGCCCTTGATACACAACTCGCCCCGCTCGCCCAACGGCAGTTCATTGCCCTCATCGTCGATCACCTTGAACGCGGTGTCTGCCACCGGTATGCCCACGGTACCCAGGCGTGCCAGCTCGCCATAAGGGTTGGTGCTGGCCACTGGCGACGTTTCTGTCAGGCCGTAGCCCTCGACAATGCGGCAGCCGGTCAGGCTCTCCCAACGTTCGGCGGTGGCTTTGACCAGCGCCGTACCGCCAGAGTTGGTCACCTTGAGCGCCGAGAAATCCAGCTGCCGGAAGCCCGGGTGATCCATCAGCGCCACGAACAGGGTGTTCAGCCCCAGCAGTGCGGTGAACCGCCATTTGCCCAGTTCCTTGATGAAGCCAGGGATATCGCGCGGGTTGGTGATCAACACGTTATGGTTGCCGGTGACCATCATGCACATGCAGTTCGCGGTAAAGGCATAGATGTGGTACAGCGGCAGCGGCGCGATCATCACCTCCTGGCCTTCCTTGATCAGCTTCTGCCCGTCCGGGCCATGCTGCGAAAAGCACGCCAGCACCTGCAGCATGTTGGCCACCAGGTTGCCGTGGGTGAGCATGGCGCCCTTGGCCAGGCCCGTGGTGCCGCCGGTGTACTGCAGCACGGCGATGTCGTCGAGGCTCAGCGTTACCGGTTTGTGGCTCAGCGCCGCGCCCTGGCGCAGTGCCTGCTTGAACGGGATGGCCTGCGGCAGATGATAGGCCGGGACCATTTTCTTTACCTTGTCGACCACGGTGTTGATCAACCAGCCCTTGGCCGTAGGCAACAGGTCGCCCATCTTCGCCTCGATCAGGTATTGGATGCCGGTATCGGGCAACACCTCCTGGACCCGCTTGCCGAACATGTTCAGGTAGACCAGGGCGCGGGCACCGGCGTCTTTGAACTGGTGGCGCATTTCACGCTCGGTGTACAGCGGGTTGGTGTTGACCACGATCAGCCCGGCGCGCAGGGCGCCGAACACCGCAATGGGATACTGCAGCACGTTGGGCATCTGTACGGCGATGCGGTCACCCGGCACCAGGTCGGTGTGCTGCTGCAGCCAGGCAGCAAAGGCCGCCGACAGGCGGTCGAGTTCGCCATAGGTCAGGGTCTTGCCCAGGTTGCTGGACGCCGGGCGGTCAGCGAAGCGCTTGCAGGAGCGCTCGAAAACCTCGACGACCGAGCTATACGCATGGATATCGATGGTGGAAGGCACGCCCGCCGGGCGCTTGTCATTCCAGAAGTCGGCTTGCATTTATTATTGTTCCTCTGCCTGAACCCGCTCTTAGCCTGTAATCCCTTTGCCTGATGGCAAAAAGGCGTTCAACCGACGTTAGCAGGTAAGCCAGAGGTGGCATATAAGCCAAGGGCCGCCATTAACATTGTGAATCTTATTTGTGCCCTTCCTGCAATCCGGCCGCTTGCGCATACTCTGTGCTCGTACCCCAGTGCAAAGGATACGCCATGCCTTACGACGCCTTTTGGCTGCCGGCCAGCGAGAATTGCAACCTCTACGTGCACCAATGGCTGCCGGCTACCCCGGTCAAGGCGGTGGTGCTGCTGGCCCATGGCATGGCCGAACACGGCGGGCGCTACCAGCACCTGGGCCAGGCGCTGAGCGCTGCCGGCTATGCGCTGCTGGCTGCAGACCTGCGCGGCCACGGGCGTACCGCCGAACAGGGCAGCCTCGGCCTGTTCGCCCGGCAACATGGCTGGAATGCCGTGGTCAACGACCTGGCCCTGCTCACTCAGCACATCGGCCAGCAGTTCCCCTGCACCCCCCTGTTCCTGTTCGGCCACAGCATGGGCAGCTACATCGCCCAGGCCTACCTGATGCACCACAGTGGCAGCGTGCACGGGGCGATCCTCAGTGGCTCCAATTTCCAGCCGCCGGCGCTGTATCGCCTGGCGCGCCTGATCGCCCGGCTGGAGGCCTGGCGCCAAGGGCCGCAAGGCAAGAGTGCGCTGATCGAGTGGCTGTCGTTCGGTTCGTTCAACAACGCGTTCAAACCCAACCGCACGCCCTTCGACTGGCTCAGCCGCGACCCTGACGAGGTGGACAGGTACGTCAGCGACCCTTTGTGCGGTTTTCGCTGCAGCAACCAGTTGTGGCTAGACTTGCTGCTCGGCCTGGCGCAGATCAGCCAGGCGAAGAACCTTGCGCAGATCGATCCGAACCTGCCGTTGCTGGTGATTGGCGGTGAATGTGATCCGGTGAGTGCCGGCAAGCGTCTCACCCATCTGGCCGACGCCCTGCGCGCGACCGGCAATCGACATGTACAACTGCGCGTCTACCCTAAGGCGCGCCACGAAGTGCTCAATGAACTCAACCGGGACGAGGTCACCGCCGATATCCTCGCGTGGCTGGAACAGGCGCTGGCCCTTGGCCGCCCTGCCCGCAGTGAATGATAACGGCCTTGTCCGCCCATCAAGGAAGCGCCAATGACCCAGGTCACCAACACGCCTTACGAAGCTCTAGAAGTCGGCCAAAAGGCCAGTTACGAAAAGTCTGTGGAAGAACGCGACATCCAGCTGTTCGCCGCGATGTCCGGTGACCACAACCCGGTGCACCTGGATGCCGAATTCGCAGCCAAGAGCATGTTCCGTGAGCGCATCGCCCATGGCATGTTCAGCGGCGCGCTGATCAGCGCGGCAGTGGCCTGCACCCTGCCCGGCCCCGGCACCATCTACCTGGGCCAGAAGATGAGCTTCCAGAAGCCGGTGAAAATCGGCGATACCTTGACCGTACGCCTGGAAATCCTCGAGAAGCTGCCCAAATTCAAAGTGCGTATCGCCACCAACGTGTACAACCAGAACGATGAGCTGGTGGTAGAGGGCGAAGCAGAGATCCTGGCGCCGCGCAAGCAGCAGACGGTAGAGCTGGTATCGCCGCCGAACTTCGTCGCCAGCTGATCATTCAGGCAGTACCGGCGGCAGGGCCGGTGCTGCCGGGTCATTCCAACGCCTTGAGCTTGCCCTCGATATGCCGCCGCTCCGGCGCCTGACGCGTCAAGTCCAGCGCCTGCCGCCACGCTGCACGGGCCTTTTCTACCTGCCCCAACTGGCAATGCAGCTCCGCCCTTGCCGCATGCGCCAGGTGGTAGTCGCGCAACTCACCCGTCGCCAGGATCGTTTCAACCGCCGCCAACCCCGCCTGCGGCCCATCCCGTTTGGCCAGTGCCACCGCTCGGTTGAGCGCCACCACTGGTGACGGCCATTGCCGCTGCAGCACATCGTAAAGGCCGACAATCTGCGCCCAGTCCGTTTCACTGGCGCTCCTGGCCTGCGCATGCACCGCTGCAATGGCCGCCTGCACCGTGTAGCCACCGAACGCCCGGCTCCGCAACGCCCGCTGCACCAATTCACAACCTTCGTTGATTTGCGCACTGTCCCACAGGCTGCGATCCTGCTGGTCGAGCAGCACCAGATTGCCCTCGGCATCGCACCGTGCTCGCTGGCGTGAGGCCTGCAGCAACATCAGCGCCAGCAACCCGACCGCCTCCGGGTCCGGTAGCAACTGCACCAGCAAGCGGCCCAGCCGAATCGCTTCGTCACTTAACGCCTGCTGCAACAAAGCCTCGCCCGAAGACGCCGAATAGCCTTCGTTGAACACCAGGTAAATCACCCGCAACACGCTTTCCAGGCGCTCAGGCAATTCGTTCAGCTCCGGCACCTGGTAAGGGATGCGTGCATCGCGGATCTTGGCCTTGGCGCGCACGATGCGTTGGGCGATGGTCGCCGGGCTCTGCAGGAAGGCACGGGCGATCTGTTCGGTGGTCAGATCACAGACTTCGCGCAGGGTCAACGGCACCTGCGCATCGGCAGCCAGGGCCGGGTGGCAACATGTGAAAATCAGCCGCAGGCGATCATCGGCGAGCAACGCCTCTTCACTGGGGTCTGGCCCCTGGCCCTCGATGAGCATGATCAGGTCAGCCTGGGAACGGTCGAAACGCGCGCGGCGCCGCACCGCGTCAATGGCCTTGAAACGGCCGGTCGATACCAGCCATGCACGTGGATTTTGCGGGATACCGTCGCGTTGCCAGCGCGCGACGGCAATGAAGAAGGCATCATGCATGGCCTCCTCTGCCAGGTCGAAATCCCCCAGCAGGCGGATCAGCGTGGCCAGGATACGCCGCGAGTCCCGCCGGTAAACCGCCTCGATTTCAGCGCGCACCTGCAACAGCGTTGCCATCAGTCCGGCATCCGCTGGGTCACCACCTCCACCAGGCGGTCCAGGCTTTCTCCCCACCCCTGGTGAAACCCCATTTCTTCATGGGCCGTGCAGTCGGCAGCGCTCCAGTGCCAGGCCCGAGCGGTATAGCGGGTCTTGCCGTGTTCCTCGTCAAACGTCACCACTGCGGTCATGAAGGCTTTGGCAGACGGCACCCAGCCTGGCCCGAACGCATCGGTGAACACCAGCCGACGTGGCGCGGCAATCTCCAGGAACACGCCCTGGGTGGGGTACTCGGTACCGTCGGGCGCGCGCATCAAAGTGCGAAACAGGCCGCCGACCCAGAGCTGCATTTCACATTCCGGCGTGGTCATGCCATGCGGCCCCCACCACTGCATCAGCCACCGGGGCTCGGTCCAGGCACGAAACACCTTGGCGGGCGGGGCGTCGATCAGGCGGCTGATGGACAACTCGTGCTGCGCTTGCGCAGGTTGGGCAAGGCTCATTCTTGTTGTTCTCCGTTGCGGTCAGGGTTGCAGGTCGCGCACGGGCCTCACTTCAACGCTGCCGACCCGTGCTGCCGGGATGCCTTTGGCAATGTTCAATGCCTCGTTGAGATCGCGGGCATCGACCAGGTAAAAACCCGCGAGCTGCTCTTTGGTCTCGGCGAACGGGCCATCGGTCAGGCTCATGTGGCCACTGCGCACGCGCACCGTGGTTGCGGTCTGCACCGGTTTCAGCGCCTCGGCCGCGAGCATGCGCCCACAGCGCTGCAGCGACTCGGCGTAAGCCATGCATTCGGCATCTTCGGGGCTGTCGGGCAGGCTGTGCAGCAGCCCCTCGTCACAATAGACCAGGCACAGGTATTTCATGGTGATCTCCACGGCATTGGCAAAGTGCGTTTGGCGATAGCGGATCAGGGTTTGAGATCGAACAGCGCTTTCTGGGTTTCCATATCGAAAGGCGCCGACCAATGTTCGTGGATGACCCGCCACTGGCCGGCGGCCTTGCGATAGCCCACGGTGACACGCATGAAACCGCACTGGCTTTCGTCGTCCGACGGGCCGCAGCGGTTGAGCCAATGGGCCAGGCCCAGGTCGCCATCGGCGTATACCGTGAGTTCGGCCAATTCGAAAATCATCGGGCCGGTGCAAAAGCCCATGCACAATTCCCAATGGGCCTGGTACGTGGCCTTGCCCTTGAACTGCAATTGCTTGATCGCATCGAAGGCGACGATGTCGTCGGCATAGGGGGCGGTGATTGCTGGGATGTCACGATCGCGCACCGCTTGCATCCAGCGCTCGATCAGTTCACGGATTTCGCTTTCGGCCTGGGTATTCATGAGGGGCTCTCCGACGTGCTGGTGGCGCCGGTACTCGGCGCCTTCACCACTGGTCGAACGGGAGCGCAGCAAATCGACAACAGGCAGAAAAAAAGGCTGAAGAGCGGGGTTGCCCCCAGTAGCCGCCTACACCGCCGGGCTGGCCAGTATGAATTCGCGATAACCTGAAAGGATCACGTACACCGCGAAATAGCAGAAAATCGCCGCCGAAAGCAGGTACGACCAGGTCAGCAAACGGTCACCGAGCAGGCGCCCACCATGGCTGGCGATGCCGCACAGGCTCAGGCACCAGACCAGCCCTGCGGCGAAAAAGCCGCCAAGAAACAAGCCGGCCTCCAGCACGCTACCGCCACCGGAGCGGGATATCAGCACGCCACCGACAGCGGCGAACCACAAAATGGCGGTGGGCGACGACATGGCCAGGAAGATACCGCGCATGAACTCGCGCCAGGCCGATTCCGCCACCGCCTCGCTACGCACTTGCATATGCCCGCCGCGCCAGGCCGCCAGCAGCATCTTCAGGGCGAACCACACCAACAGCGCTGAACCACCCAGCCACAAGGCCCAGCGCACGCTCTCGAACTGCAGCAACACGGTCATGCCGGCCAGCGCTGCGATTGCGTACACCAGGTCACCGACGCACGTCCCCAGGCCGAGCCAGAAGCCTTGCAGGAAACCGCGCTGCATGGCCAAGGTGATCATGGCGATATTGGCCACACCGATATCCAGGCACAGGGACAGGCTGAGGAGAAAACCGTTGGAGAAAGGCATGGGGTACTCGATGGCCGCTGATGAGCGCCGTAGAGCCTACCACGAGTAGGTTGCATCAGGTTCCCATCACAACAATGCTGTCAAACCCAGCTAGCACTCATGGCAAAAGGATCATTCAAAACCTTCACTGCCCGTGAGAATCTGCGCGTACCGGCCCCGGTCCACGTTCGCCCCGCTCAACACCACCGCCACACGCTTGCCGGCCTGCCGTTCGCGCTCTTGCATCAACGCGGCCAGCGCTGCAGCGCCTGCACCTTCGGCAGTGTTGTGCGTAGCCTCGTGGTAAACCCGCATGGCCTCGGCGACCTCACTGTCGGTGACCCGCACGATCCGCGCAGCATGTTCGTGCACCAGGGCAAAGGCTTGTGGATGGGGTACCCGGCAAGCCATGCCATCGGCGAAGGTTTCAGCAGTAGCGGTGGTGACGATACGACCCTGCTCGAAGCTTTGTGCATAGGCATCGGCGGCACTGGACACCACGCCGACGATCTGGGTACTCAAACCTAGCAGGTTACGCGCCTGAATCAGCCCGCAAATGCCTGACCCCATGCCGATCGGCACGTAAACGCAGTCCAGATCACGCACAGCCTCAAACAGCTCCAGGGCATAAGTGGCCACGCCGCGCACCAACTCCGGGTGAAACGAAGGCACCATGGCATAACCCAATTCTTCAGCCAGCCGCGCGGCTTCCTCACGGGCCACATCGAAGTCCACACCGTACTCGACCAACTCGGCGCCCAGCGAGCGCATGGCAGCGTTCTTCTCTGAGGAGTTGCCCTCAGGCACTACGATGACCAACGCAATACCTGCCTGCCGCGCCGCCAGGGCCATGCTTTGCCCGTGGTTGCCACGTGTCGCGGTCACCAGCCCGCGGGGTGGATTGCCGCCGGCCAGCAGCGAGCGCACATACACCAGCCCGCCCCGGACCTTGAAGGCCCCGGTAGGTGCGTGATTTTCGTGCTTCACCCACACCTTGCAGCCCAGCCGCTCAGCCAGCAACGGCCAGGCATGCTGGGGGGTGGCGGGTACGTGTTGGTGAACGTAATCGGCGGCTTCGCGCAGGGCGGCGAGGTTGAACATGGCGATCATCCCTTCTCGGTGTGTAGTTGATCCGATCCTAAGCGACGGGCATTGTATGGGTACAACCTTATATTGCATGGGTAGCAATTTCGTGTGGATCCCGCAGCTCGTCGACGATGACCAACCCCGGTATCTGGCCTTGGTCGATGCAATAGGCAACGCAATCGAGAGCGGCGTGCTCAAGGTCGGTGACCGCCTGCCGCCGCAACGGCGCCTGGCCTGGAAACTGGGCCTGAACCCCAGCACCACGCAACAAGCCTACCGTGAAGCCGCCGCCCGCCACCTGGTGGCCGGCGAGGTGGGCCGCGGGACCTATGTGCTGGCTGGAAGCAAGGAAGCGACCTTGTTTCGCCTCAAGCACTGCGAAGGGCAAAAAACGCTGATCGACCTGTCGACCAATGTGCCAGTCGCCGATCCGCACAATCATGATCTGCACGACTGCTTGCGCCAGCTGCTGCAAGATCGCGACCAGGGCTTGCTCGATCATTACCTGGGCCCCGAGCAGTTGCTGCTGGGGCGCATCCGTGGCGCCCACTGGCTGGCCAATCGCGGCCTGGCCCTGTCGGCGGAGCAACTGTTGCTGTGCGGCGGGGCCCAGCAAGCGCTGGCACTGGTACTGCAGTCATTCTGCCAGGCGGGCGAGCCCGTGATGCTTGAAGCCCTGACCGCGCCGGGCATCAAGGCCGCCTGCCGGCAATTGCGGCTGCCCGTGCATGGCGTGGCCCTGGACGACCAAGGCCTGCGGCCCGATGACCTGGACCGGGTGGCGCGCGCCAGCGGTGCCCGCGTGCTGGTGACCACCCCCACCCTGCACAACCCCACAGGCGCCTGCATGGATGATGGTCGCCGCCAGGCAATCGCTGGGGTGGTCAAACGCCTGGGGCTGCTGGTGATCGAGGATGATGTATATGGCGCGCTCAGCGGACGACCGCCGCTCTACCCATTATTGGGCGATCAGGGGATCTACATCAGCAGCCTGTCCAAGACGGTGGCTGCAGGCTTGAGGCTGGGCTGGATCGTGGCCAGCCCGAAGTTGCTGACACAGGTCGACCCGCACGCCCAGGCCAGCCACTGGCCAGTGTCGCCATTGGCCCTGCATGTCGCCTGCCAGTGGATCGATGACGGCACTGCCGCCCGGCGGCTGGCCTGGCAGAAAGCAGAACTTAGCCAGCGCTGGCGCCTGGCACGCAGGCTGCTGGCCGATGGGTTGCACAACACAGGCCAGCCTTCACCCCATGCGTGGCTGGGCACGCCGCAAGGGGCTGAGGGGGTGGTACGGCGGTGCCGTGAGCAAGGTGTGGAGGTCGTCCCGGCGAGTGTCTTCGCCATTGGCGCGAGCGAGGTGCAGGCCGTGCGCATCAGCCTGTCGGCGGCAACCAGCCGGGCTGAACTGAAACGGGGGCTGGAGGTGGTGCGGCAGGTACTGACCCGAGGGTGACGCAAGCGGCCTGTTCGTTACTGCCCAGTGCGAATAGGCCGCTGACGCAGGACCATCAACCCTGCTGGCAACCTTCGCCCATGGCACGGTACTGAATGGTGTGCACCTGGCCTTGGTGGTCTTCATAGGTCATGGTCGCAGGCACCACTTCGCAGACATTGGGGATGGTCGACAGGTTGATCACCCGTTTGATGTCAAGGTTCATGGAGTAGTCGTACTGCTGGGCCACAGGCTCGGTGGAGACGGGTTTGGCCTCATCGGCAAGGGCGAACGAGGACATACCGACCAATGCAAGAATCAGTAATGGTTTCATGGATGTTTGGCCTTTGAATCAATCAAGCTGATCGATTGACTTCATATGCCGTCAATGGCGCGGAGAAGTTGTCATCAACTGCAAAGATGACACGAAGTACCGATCCCGCTGTGTCGTACTGCCAGGGGGGATAGGTGAAATTCTACTCCCGGTATGGAATAGTTGAACCCCGAACTCGGACATTCACCCTTGCAGTTTTTGCAACAATCTGCGACAAAGCGAAACGGTTTAATGGCCCGAAATCATTGGGCTAGAGCTGTTTGCCAGCGGAACGCCATGCCTCCACTCCTTTGTACCCCACTGACCGACCTGGAACGGCGGCTGCTGGACCACTTCTATCGCCAGCATGGCTCGCGTATGCGTGCAGCCAGCGACGGTGAGTTGTGGGTGGCGCGCAGCGGCGCAATCATTGCTGGCTTGAGCTTGAGCGCTGTTGCCGGTGGCCAGTGGCTCACCGGCCTGCTGGTAGCGCCAGCGTGGCGAAACCAAGGTGTCGCCGCACGCCTGGTCCACGCAGCACTGGGCGAAGGGCGTGGCCCAACGTGGCTGTTCTGCCACCCGGACCTCGAAGCCTTTTACCAACGCCTGGGTTTCTCCCCTGCGAGCGTGTTGCCTGAAGCGTTGGGGTCACGCCTGGCCCGCTATCAACGCAGCAAACGGCTGATGGCGATGGTGCAGGGTCAATCGTCGCTGGCGTCCAGGCCAGGGAACAGCACCTCGGTGTAACCGAACTTGGCGAAATCCTGAATCCGCGAAGGGTACAGCCGCCCGATCAAGTGGTCGCACTCATGCTGGACCACGCGGGCATGAAACCCATCAGCGACCCGGTTGACCGGGTTGCCCTGCGGGTCGATGCCCTCATAGCTGATGTGCTTGTAGCGAGGCACGACCCCGCGCAGGCCGGGCACAGACAAGCAGCCTTCCCAACCCTCCTCGATCTCAGTGGACAGCGGGGTGATCACCGGGTTGAGAAGAATGGTCTGTGGCACCGCTTCGGCATCCGGGTAACGCTCACTGCGCTCGAACCCGAAAATGACCAGTTGCAGGTCGATACCGACCTGCGGTGCGGCCAGCCCCACGCCACCGACATGGCGCATGGTTTCGAACATGTCGTCGATCAACTGCTTCAGTTCGGCGCTGCCGATCAGGTGGGCTGGCACGGGTGCAGCGACGCGCAGCAGGCGTTCGTCGCCCATCTTGAGGATGTCACGGATCATCGTGGGTTCGGCTCGGTGGGCTGGGGCTCGGCAGGGTGTTCATGGCCGAGCACGGTCAGGGTCTGCTTGGGTTCATCGCCATCGAAGTCCTTTTCGCCAGGGTCTTTGCCCTCAGCGGACATGTGTTCGATCACAGCGTTCATCTCCGCACCCAACAACAACACGGCGGCAGAAATGTAGAAATACAACAGCAACACGATGATCGCACCGATACTGCCATACATGGCATTGTAATCGGCGAAAGTCTTCACATAGTAAGCGAAAGCCAGCGAAGCGATGATCCAGACCACCACCGCCAGCACGGAGCCTGGGGTGATGAAGCGAAACTTCTGTTTCACGTCGGGCATCACGTAGTAGATCACCGCCACCGCCACCATCATCAGGATGATGATTGCCGGCCAACGCAAGATCGTCCACACCGTGACGATCACTTCCTGCATGCCGATCTGCGCAGCGATCCACTCCATCACCTGCGGCCCCAGCACCATCAACGCGGCCGCCGCCAGCAACATACCGGCAATGCCGACGGTATAGAAAATCGACAACGGTATGCGCTTCCACACCGGGCGCCCTTCGGGCACGTCATAGGCGGCGTTCATGGCACTCATCATCAGCCGTACGCCTGCAGATGCAGTCCACAGCGCGATGACGATACCCACCGACAGCAGGCCACCTTTGGACTGCTGCAACTGATCGATGACGGGGTTGACCTGTTCCAACGCCTGGGGGGGCAATACCAGTTCCGACTGCAGACGCAGCCAGGAGAAAAAGTCCGGCAAGTGCAGAAAGCCGATCAGCGCAATGAGGAACAGCAGGAACGGGAACAAGGAAAACAGCATCTGGTAAGCAAGCGCAGAGGCGTAAGTGGACATCTCGTCGTCAAGGAACTCCTTGACGGTGCGCACCAGAATACGGTGAAGGGGCAAGCCACCCAGGTCGGGAAAAATCATAGCGTCTCCTTTCGCCGCTTGATCAGTACATCAGGGAAGTCTAATAGACCACGCGACTGGTGTGCTGCTCCCTGCTGGACTTGAAGAAAATTCGCAGCCTTGAACAACAGCCCCATCACCGTCTGCAGGCGACGGGGCTGTGGTCAAACCTCGATCAAGGCTTTTTCACAGCATCCTTGACGTCACCCTTGATCTGCTGCCCTTCGCCCTTGACTTCCTGGGCCTTGCCTTCCGCACGCAGCTTGTCATTGTCGGTGACTTTGCCAACACCTTGCTTGATGTTGCCCACTGCTTCGTTGGCCATACCTTTGACTTTGTCTTTAGTGCCGCTCATGGCAAATCTCCTGCAAATGGAGACACGTAAACCGTGTCGACAGAAGGTGGACCCAGCGGCCACGCCAGGAGTTTCAAACATTTTTGCACTCGCAAGCCGAGCGGTAAATCTGCGGGCGAATACCGCACTGAATCGGCTACCTACGCCTGCGCATTGCCGGCCTGCTGCCCTAGAATCGCGGGCAAACAGCAGCCCAATGACGGCTGCATGCTTATAAAAACAACAGCTTACGGAACCTTGCACCCATGCGTTTGATGCCCCTGCTCGCAGCTTTGCTGCCGCTGCTTCCCCTGCCTGCGCTCGCTGGCGCACCGGCCACCGAAACCCTGCGGGTCGACCGCTACGCCGACGACGGCCAGCCAGGCACCCTGCGCTGGGCGATCGAAACCAGCAACCAGAACCCCGGCCACTACCGCATCGACATCGCCGCAGTCGGCCAAGCGCCGTTCGTCATCCGGCCGACCCGCGCTTTGCCTGAAATCAAAGGCCCGGTGCAGATCACCGGCCTGCCTTGGGCGCGCGACGGCCAATACATCGCCATTGACGGCGCCGGCTACATCAAGGACCAGGGTGTACGTACCTGCCCCGGCGCCCTGCCCGGCCAGTTCGGCACCAACGTGCGCACCACCACCAACCCCGGGCTGGTGCTGCGCGACACCCAGGGCGTCCACCTCAGTGGCCTGGAAGTGCGTAACTTCTGCATCGGCATTCTGGTCAACCGCGCCAGCCACAACGTCATCGAAGACAACCGCATCGTCGCCAACAAGGGCGGTGCCGGCATCATGCTCACCGGCGATGACGGTGCCGGTAACCCCACAGCCACCACCACGGTCAACAACAAGGTGCTGCGCAACCAGTTGATCGACAATGGCGACGGCCTGGAGCTGACCCGCGGCGCAGCGTTCAACCTGGTGGCCGACAACCTGTTCCGCTCGACTGACGCCAACCCAGAGCCGTCCCAGGGCATCGAGATTCTGCTGGGCAACGACAACAGCGTGGTCCGCAACCGCTTCGAAAACTATTCCGACGGCTTGCAGATCAACTGGGGCAACCGTAATTATCTGGGCGCCAACACCTTCAGCGGCAACTCGATCGGGGTCAGCGTCACCGGCCAAGGCAATATCCTCGACGGCAACCTGATCCACGGCAACCGCATCGGCGTGGCCCTGCGCCCAGAGCCGGAGGTCACCACCACGCGCCTGACCGGTAACCGGATCTGGGGCAACAGCCAGGATATCCGCCGCTGCGAAGCTGGCGGCTCCTGCGTACCCGATCAGCGCACAGGCGCCATCGTGTTTGGCGTGCCAGCCCAGGCCCATGCACTGTACGTAGGTTCACGCGGGGTCGGTGCAGAGCTGCCGAAAAAGGACCAGGCCGTGATCTGCGATGCCCAGGGCCAGCCCAAGCCCTGCCAGGCGTTGCCCAACCACAACCAGAGAGCCCCACGGCTGCTGGCCCTGGAAGGCAATGTGCTGCGCGGTGAAGTGCAGGGCCCGGCATCGAGCCTGCTGCGGATCGAGCTGTTTGGCAATGCCCAGGTACAAGGCACTGAGGCCGAGCAGTACCTGGGGGAAGTGCTGGTGAACAGCGATGCCAAGGGGCAGGCGCAGTTTGCCCAGGTGCTGGAGAATGCCGAGGGGATGCACAGCTTCACCGCCACCGTGACCACGGCAGACGGCGCGACCTCCGAGCTGAGCCAGCCGCTTCGCCGTTAGTGTCGATGGCCTCCTCGCCGGTACGCGACGAGGAGGCCCGCAAACCTTGCTCCGCTACCCGCCACGCCTCACAATGCAGCCCTTTATAGCGTCACGCCGCAGGAACCTGCATGAAACTCGACAAACCCGCCGCCATTGCCCGGCGCAACGAAGCATTGGCCAAGCCAGTGCTGACCAGTGCCAACACGCTGTTCGCCATCCTCGACCCCAAACGCAACCTGTGGTGGTTCGAAGTGCCGGTGGCGCTGCTGCGCAAGGGCCAGCCCGACTGGGTCAACCTGCTGCTGCACAGCCCTGAAAGCGACGAACTGCAGCACCTGAAGGTTCCCACCAACTTCCTCAAGGCGCATCAGGAGCAGATGGAAGTGCGCAATGCTGGCAAGCGCCGCTCGACCATCAGCCTGGCGCTGAGCGCCGACCGTGATTCGCTGCTGCGCGACACCCGCCCGGGCGGCGAGCAGCTCGACTTCAGCACATTCGTGCAGGCCTGACCTCAGACCCGCTCGATGCGATCGTCATGGATGACGATCCGGCCCTGTTTGAACAACGCGCCGATGGCCTTCTTGAAGTTGCCCTTGCTGACGTTGAACATGCGGCTGATCACCGCTGGGTCGCTCTTGTCGCACACCGGCAACACGCCCCCTTCGGCCTCCAGGCGCTGCATGATCTGCTCATGCAGCCCGTCCGCCAGGGCCTGGCCGACCGGCTGCAGGCTCAACGCGATCTTGCCGTCATGGCGCACTTCTTTGATGAAACCCTTCTCATGCATGCCCGAACGCATGAACTTGAAGATCTCATTCTTGTGAATCAGGCCCCAATGGCGGTTGTTGATGATGGCTTTGAAGCCCATCGGCGTCTCGCCCGCGACCAGCAGCTCGACCGGCTGACCGACCTGATAATCGGCCGGGGTGCGGTCCAGATACCGGTCCAGGCGTGACGTGGCGGTGATACGCCGGGTGCGCTTGTCGAGGTAGACATGCACCACGCAGTAATCGCCGACCTTCAGCGGCCGCGCCTCTTCCGAGTACGGCATCAGCAGGTCCTTGGACAGGCCCCAATCGAGGAAGATGCCCGCACCGTTGATGTCCTTGACCTTGAGGCTGGCAAACTCGCCCACCTGCACCTTGGGCTTTTCGGTGGTGGCGATCAGCTGGTCTTCGCTGTCCAGATAGAGAAACACGTTGAGCCAGTCATCGACCTCGGTTTCGGCGTTCTTCGGGATATAGCGCCCGGGCAGCAGGATCTCGCCGTCGGGGCCGCCGTCCAGGTAGAGGCCGAAGTCCACGTGTTTCACGATTTGCAAACTGTTGTAACGCCCAAGCAGAGCCATTTCCGATGTTCCTCAAGACAAGGCGGCTATTCTACACCTGAAGCCAGCGCGCCGCCCGACCGCTGATTCGGCGGAACCGTCGCGGGGTACTCGCGTCTACCGTGTGGCCAGCCATCTGCAAGGGATCAGCACATGTTTCTACGCCTGTCCAAAGCCCTGATCATCGCCACGGCATTCGCGCTGGCACTGGTGGCCTGCAGCCGTATAGACCTGGCCTACCGCAACCTCGACCGGCTGGTCCCGTGGTCGCTGGACGACTACCTGGCCATGAACCGCGACCAGCGGTCGCTGCTCGACGAACGGCTCAAGCAGCACCTGGCCTGGCATTGCACCACCCAACTGCCTGGCTACCTCGACTGGCTCGACCGCATACGCTCCATGGTCGCCGAGGGGCAGGTCACTGACCAGGCACTGCAACAGCGCATGAATGAAGCCCGCCAGGCGATCGGTCGCGTCGCAGAAGCGATCACCCCGTCGGCCACCGAGCTGCTGCGTGGCATGAGCGACGCCCAGGTCGCACAGATGGGCGATGCATTCCGTGAAGACATCAGTGAACGGCAAGAGAAATACGTCGATACCCCCCTGCCCAAACAAGTCGCCCGCCGCGCCGAGCGCATGGAAAAGCGCCTGGCACCCTGGTTCGGCGAACTCACCGCCGCACAACGCCAGCGTGTGCAAACCTGGGCACAGGCGCTGGGCGACCAGAACCGCCAGTGGATCGCCAACCGTGCGCACTGGCAACAACAGCTGATGCTGGCCATGAACCAGCGCAGCGATGCCAGTTTCGAACCGCGCCTGGCGCAATTGCTGCAGCGCAAGGAAAGCCTGTGGACCCCGCAATACCGCGCCGCCTTTGAGAACAGCGAGCAGCAGACACGCAGCCTGTTGATCGACCTGCTGCAACAGAGTAGCCCGGCCCAGCGGCAGTATCTTGAGCAACGGCTGGCCAAGGTGCGTACCGACTTCAGTGAGCTCAAGTGCCTGAAGGGCTAGGCAGGCAGCCCGCCCCCCCCTCAGCGCCCTTTGCGCCGATACGGGAACACATCGATCACCTTGCCTTCGCGGATGGAGGCCTGCAGCCCCTTCCAGTAGTCCGCGTCGTACAGTTCCCCATGTAACTTGCTGAATAAACGCCGCTGGCCCATATCGGCAAACAGAAACGGCGGGAACTCCTCCGGGAACACATCGTGCGGCCCGATCGAATACCACGGTTCCCCCGACATCTCGTCCTCCGGGTAGCGCGGCGGTGGGATATGGCGAAAATTCACCTCGGTCAGGTAGCTGATCTCGTCATAGTCGTAGAACACCACACGACCATGGCGGGTAACCCCGAAGTTCTTCAGCAGCATGTCCCCCGGAAAGATGTTCGCTGCGGCCAGCTGCTTGATGGCCAGGCCATAGTCCTCCAGCGCTTCGTGTACCTGGGCTGCGCTGGCCTGCTCCAGGTACAGATTGAGCGGGATCATGCGCCGTTCGGTCCAGCAATGGCGGACCAGCACCGTGTCGCCCTCCACGGTCACGGTGGACGGCGCCACCTCCAGCAGCTCGGCCAGGCACTCTGGCTCGAACTTGCCCCGGGGGAAACGAAAGTCGGCGAACTCCTGGGTATCGGCCATGCGCCCGACCCGGTCGACACTCTTCACCAGGCGATACTTGTCGATCACCGTGGCGCGGTCGACCGTCTTGGAGGGCGAAAAGCGGTCCTTGATGATCTTGAATACGGTATTGAAGCCCGGCAGGGTAAACACACTCATGACCATGCCGCGCACACCGGGTGCCATGATGAAACGATCGTCGGTACTGGCCAGGTGGTTGATCAGGGCGCGGTAGAATTCCGACTTACCATGCTTGTAGAAGCCGATCGAGGTATACAGCTCGGCAATGTGCTTGCCTGGCAAGATGCGCTTGAGAAAATTGACGAACTCCGCCGGCACCGGCACGTCGACCATGAAGTACGAACGGGTGAAGGAAAAGATGATCGACACCTCGGCCTCGTCGGTGATCAGCGCATCCGCTTCGATGCCATGGCCTTCGCGGTGCAGCAGCGGTATCACCAGGGGCCACTGCTCATCGCTGTTGTACAACCGGCCCACCAGGTAGGCACCCTTGTTGCGGTACAGCACCGGCACGAACAACTCAACGGCCAGCGCCGGGTCCTTGCACACCCAGTCAGGCAGGCAGTCGCGCAACTGCTCTTCAAGGCGTGACAGGTCGCTCTCGAGATCACCGTAATCGAACGCATAGGCGCAGAAGATAGACCGCAACAGGCCCTTGAGGCTGCCGTCGGGTCTATAGGTGTGGGTCTGTGCGGCGCGCTCGTGGCTGCGTATCGAAGGCCGGGTGGTATGGATGAACATGCAGCCGTCGTTGATCTGATCATGGCTGAACAGGCTGCAGAACAAGGAGTTGTACCAGGTCTCCGACAGCTCATCGTCCAGCCGCGGGTCGATCAGGCGTATATAGGCACTTTTCACCAACGGCCACTGCTCGACCTCCAGCAGCACCTCCTCGTCGAACCCGTCCCGCAGCCAGCCGTTGACCTCACCGACCTTCTGCTCGTAGAGGTTGATCCGCGCCGCTGCTGCCCGCTGGATAGCCTGCCAGCGCGCCTGCTCGAAGCGCTCGCGGGCGCCCAGGGTGATGCGGCGAAAGTGTTCGCGGTAGTCATCGAAGCCATCGAGGATCATTCGGGCGATTTCGCCGGCCGGCCAGTGCTGGGTCATGCAGGACACCTCGGTGCGGGGTGAGATAGACAGCTTAGCCGCCGGTGGAACTTTGCGACGCCTCTACCGGCTTACAGCGCAAGAAAGGACAAGAACAGCCCGAGCGCCATCGCGTACACTCGCGCCCTGCCCTGTACCCGGAGACCACCGTGAGCCCCATCGCCCTGACCCGCCTGCTGACCCTTGCCGCCGTCTGGGGGGCGAGCTTTCTGTTCATGCGCATCATCGCACCTGAACTGGGCACCGTACCTACCGCCTTTTTTCGCGTCTCCATCGCCTGCCTGGGCCTGATCGCCATACTCGCAGCAGCGCGCGTACGCTGGAACTTCGAGGGCAAACTCGGCGCTTGCCTGGTGCTGGGCATGATCAACTCAGGTATCCCCGCCACCTTCTATTCGGTGGCAGCCCAGGTACTGCCGGCAGGCTATTCGGCGATCTTCAACGCCACCACGCCCCTGATGGGTGTGCTGATCGGCGCACTGTTCTTCCGCGAGGCCATGACCCTGCCCAAGCTGTGCGGTATCTTCCTTGGCCTGTTCGGTGTCGGCATTCTCAGTGGCGCGGGCCCGGTGGCGCTGGACCTGGCACTGCTGCAGGGCGCCCTGGCCTGCCTGGCGGCAACCACCTGCTATGGCTTCGCAGGCTTTCTGGCGCGGCGCTGGATCAGTGGCCTGGACAGCCGCCTGTCTGCGCTCGGCAGCATGCTCGGTGCCACCCTGATGATGACGCCCCTGTTTGCCTGGAGTGCGCTGACCCAGCCACCTGCCAGCTGGGGCGGCTGGCAGGTATGGCTGTCGCTGCTGGGCCTGGGCCTTGTGTGCACGGCCTTCGCCTACATCCTGTATTTCCGTCTGCTGGCCGAGATAGGGCCGGTCAAGGCCAGTACCGTGACCTTTTTGATTCCGGTTTTCGGCGTGCTGTGGGGTGCGTGGCTGCTGGACGAATCGCTGTCGATGGGCCACCTGTATGGCGGCGTGCTGATTGCAGCCGCCCTCTGGCTGGTCCTCAAGCCCACGCGCCGCGCCCAGGCCTGAGAGAGAGAGCTACTGCCTTGTTCAACTTCTAAAAGCTGGCGCAATTCAAGTGGGAGCCGGCTTGCCGGCGATGAACGCAACACCGTTTCACCTGTAAAACCACACAGTTTCACGTTACCGAAAATGCCCGGCAACTACGCACGAAGCCAACTCATGCGCAGTTGCTGGGCATTTTTGTGCCACATAGAAAACTACGTTTCATATATAAAACAAGGCAAAACACATCAGAAATTCGCAACTCATTAATAAATAAACACTTTCATATTTAATGTTGGAAATTTCTCAACTGGCATTGTTCATGCACTAAACGGCGTATCACCTATAAAACAGACCAGAGACCGCGCCCATGGCTGTGAAAGAGATGTACGCAATCGCCCCGCAATGGCATGAACCGCAGCGCAACGAACACCCGGCCCCCACGGAAATCGAATTCCGCAATGTCGGCAAGGCGTTCCCCGCCAAGGGCCAGGCCGATGCCCCGTTCGCCATTCATGGCGTGAACTTCCAGATCCGTCGCGGCGAAGTGGTGTCGATCATCGGTCCCTCAGGCTGTGGCAAGAGCACCATCCTCAACATGGGCTCGGGCCTGTACCGGCCCACTGAAGGCGAAGTGCTGGTCGGCGGTGAAGCCGTCAACGGCCCGGTCCCGAAAGTCGCCTTCATGCTGCAGAAAGACCTTCTGATGCCATGGCGCAGCATCCGCCGCAACGTCGAGCTGGGCCTGGAAATCCAGGGCATGCCTGGCAGCCAACGCAAAGCCATCGCCGAGGATCTGCTCAAGCGCTGCCACCTGCAAGGCTTCGCCGACCACTACCCGTTCCAACTGTCAGGAGGCATGCGCCAGCGCGCCGCGCTCGCCCGCACCCTGGCGATCGACCCGCAGGTACTGTTTCTCGACGAACCGTTCTCGGCCCTTGATGCGCAGACCAAGATGATCCTGCAACAGGACCTGGCGCAGATGCTGTTCGAGGAAAACAAGACCGCCCTGTTCATCACCCACGACCTGGTCGAGGCCATTGCGCTGTCCGACCGCCTGCTGGTGATGAGCGCCCGCCCCGGCACGATCATCGAAGAGATCGAAATCGACCTGCCCTATCGCAACAACCCGCTGGAACGCCGAAAGCTGCCGGAAATCGGCCCGCTGGCCGGCCGCCTGATGGATCTGCTGAAGGTCGGCGAAGACCTCGACCTGCACTGACCGACGCCCCACTCACCACTCGGGAGTTAGCATGTTCACCACATATCTCAAGCGCATGGCTCATACCGCCCTGGCAGCCTTGGCACTGAGCCTGGCAGCCCAGGCCCAGGCCGAGCCGACAAAGGTCACCTACCTGCTGCCTGCTCCACCCAGCCTGCCAGCGTTCGCGCCGTGGATCATCGCCAAGGAGAAAGGCTACTACCAGGCCCAGGATCTGGACCTGACGTTCATCGCCGCCAAAGGCGGCGTCGACGTGGCCAAGCAGATCGGCGCCGGCAACGCCCTGGTTGGCGGCGCCATCGGTGATACGCCGATCATCGTGCGCCCCAACGGCATCCCGGTACGTGCAGTGGCGGTGCTCGGTGGCGGCGGGGTCACCATGATCGCGACCAACGCCGGCGAAAACATCCACTCGGTCAGCCAGCTCAAGGGCAAGACACTGACGGTGATGTCCTACTCCGACACCACCTACTACGCCCTGCTCGCTTCGTTGCGCAAGGCTGGTTTGAGCAAGGACGATGTGGATATCCAGGCAGCCGGCCCCTCGGGCGTGTGGCAACTGTTCTCGGCCAGCAAGGCCCAGGCCATGGCCGGGGTACCGGACTGGGTGGTCAACGCTGAAGACGCCGGGCTCAAGTACGCGCTGATTCCACGCGAGCAGGTGTTCGAAAGCATGGCCCAGGCGATCCTCGCGTCAGACGACGCCATCGAGCATCACCCGCAGATCGTTCGCGGTGTGGTTCAGGCCACCCTGCGCGGCCTGCAGGACATCATCGATGACCCCAAGGCCGCCGCCGCCACCTTCGCCCGTGCAGTCCCGGCTTACGCCGGCAAAGAGGCCTCGCTGGAAAAGACCCTGCGCCTGTACGTGGAATACGTCTACGCCGGCCAGCCGGTACTCGGCCGCATCGACCCGGTGCGCCTGGACACCGTGCGCAAGTTCTATGTCAGCGAGGGCATCGTCAACCGCGAACCCAAGCTCGAAGAGCTCTACAGCAACCAGTTCATCGAAACCCGAACCGCGGCCCAATGACGGCCCGGCAATGACAAGGTAAGCGCCCGATGAGAAAGCTCAACCCTTCCGTGGCCGGCAGCATCGCCCTGCTGGTCTTGTTCCTGGTGCTCTGGCAATGGGGCCCGGGGCTGGTCGGCATGCCCGAGTTCGTCATGCCGCAACTGAGCCGGGTGGCTCAGGAAAGCGTGCTGATGTGGCATTCCGGCGGCCTGCTGGAACACACCCTGATCACCGCCTTCGAAATCATCGTCGGCTTCGCCCTTGGTGCTCTGCTGGGGGTCGCTATCGGCGTCTCGCTCGGGTTGTCGCCCTCGGCCGAAGCGATGCTTTCACCTTACATCCTGGCGCTGCAGATCGCGCCCAAGGTGGCCTTCGCCCCGCTGTTCGTGATGTGGCTGGGCTACACCATCTACCCGAAGATCCTCATCGCCATCCTGATCGTGTTCTTCCCGGTGATGATCAACGTGCTTTCGGCCATCCGCACCGTCGACCCCGACATGATCAACCTGGTGCGCACCATGAACGCCAGCCGCTGGCAGATCTTCCGCCTGGTGGAGTTCCCTTCGGCCATGGCCGCGTTGTTCTCCGGCCTGCGCATCGCCTCGACCCTGGCCGTGATCGGCGTCACCGTCGGCGAGCTGGTGGGCGGCAACCAGGGCCTGGGCTTCCTGCTGGTGGATGCCGAAGGCCAGGGCAACACCGCAGGCGTGTTCGTCGCCATCGTCATGCTCACGCTGATCGGCGTACTCGCCTACGGCGCCGTGGTCTGGGCCGAGAAGCGCGTCCTGCACTACCTCCCCAAAGCCATGCTGAGTAGCCAATGATGAGCAACTTCAACAACCTTCTCCAGGGCCGCCGCGTGCTGGTCACAGGTGGTGCCCGCGGGCTGGGCTATGCCTTTGCCCAGGCCATAGCCCAGGCCGGCGCACGGGTGGTCATCGCCGATGTGCTCGCCGGGCGTGTGCAACAGGCTGCCTGCGAGCTGAGCGGTATGGGCCTGGATGTCAGCGGCGTGAGCCTGGACCTTGCCAGCCCCGAGTCCATCGAGGCCTGCATCGAGCGCACGGTCAAACGCTTGGGTGGCCTGGACGGCCTGGTCAACAACGCCTCGATCACCAATTCCGGCGGCAAGAGCTGCGAGGAACTGGACATCGAGACCTGGGACCAGGTCATGCAGGTGAATGTGCGCGGCACCTGGCTGATGACCCGCGCCGCCCTCCCGGCACTGCGCGAAAGTGGCCGTGGCGCGGTCATCAACCTGGCGTCCGACACCCCCCTGTGGGGTGCACCGAACCTGCTGGCCTATGTCGCCAGCAAAGGGGCGGTGATCGCCATGACCCGCAGCCTGGCCCGCGAGCTGGGCAACGCCAACATCACCGTCAACGCCATCGCCCCCGGCCTGGTGCTGGTCGAAGCCACCGCCTATGTGCCCGAGGCCCGCCACCGCCTGTACACCGAACAACGGGCCATCCAGCGCCCGCAACTGCCCGACGACGTCAGTGGCGCGGTGCTGTTCGCCCTGTCCGACTTGTCGCGCTTCATCACTGGACAAACCCTGCCGGTCAACGGCGGGTTCGTCATGCCCTGAGCAAAGGAGACCTTCATGACCGACCTCTCTGTGCAACACGACGCCCCCAAGACCTGGGACCGCCCCGCCGACGCCGACCTGGCCAGCTGGATGCAGACGCGCATCGCGCGCTATGAGACGCGCCGCTACGACTGGGATGCGCTGAAGTTCCAGGCCGACTACGACCCCAAGTACCGCCGCGCGCAGATGCGCTACGTGGGCACCGGCGGCACGGGCGTTGGCAGTGACATGAACACCATTGCCTCCGAGCACTTCACCTTCTCCACCATGGTCATCCCAGCCGGCCACGAAGGCCCGCCCCACCTGCACACCGACGTCGAGGAAGTGTTCTTCGTGCTGCGCGGCAAGCTCAAGGTGATCATCGAAAAAGACGGCGAGCGCTTCGAAACCATCCTCACCGACCGCGACCTGATCTCTGTACCGCCAGGGGTGTACCGCGAAGAGATCAATGTGGGTGACGAGGACGCACTGATGTGCGTGATGCTCGGTGCCAAGAAGCCGTTGACCCCGACCTATCCACCAGCGCACCCGCTGGCCTCGATCAAGCGCGGGTAAGACGATGATGCCGATCACCCTCATCGCCTCCTTGCTCAGCCAGCTCGAACAGCGCTTCGCCGAACGCCTGCTACGCCTTGACCAGGGGCTGCAGGCGGTACGTGAAGCGGGCAGCGGCGCTGCCATCGTGCTGCTGCACGGCATCGGCTCGGGCGCGGCCAGCTGGTTGCAAGTGGCCTTGAACCTGAGCGAGCGGGCACGGGTGATCGCCTGGGATGCCCCCGGCTATGGCCAGTCCACGCCACTGCCCAAGGCTGTGCCGGGCGCCGGCGACTATGCCGGGCGCTTGCTGCAGACACTCGACGCCTTGGGCATCGAGCGCTGTGTACTGGTCGGCCATTCATTGGGGGCGCTGACTGCCGCCGCGTTCGCCCAGGCCCACCCGCAGCGGGTCAAGCGCCTGGTACTGCTCAGCCCGGCACGCGGGTACGGCGCGCAACCGGCGCAAGGGCTGGCCGTGCGCAGCAAACGCCTGCACAGCCTGGCGCACCTGGGCATCGGGCAAATGGCCCGCGAGCGCAGTGCACATTTGCTCTCGCCAGACGCAGGTGCCCAGGCGCTGGCCTGGGTGCAGTGGAACATGGCACGGCTACAGCCGCACGGCTACCGCCAGGCCATCGAGCTGCTGTGCGGCGACCAGCTGTTGCGCCACGCGCCGCTGGCAGTGCCCTGCGAAGTGCACTGCGGCAGCGCCGACAGCATCACCCGCGCCGACGACTGCCAGGCCTTGGCCGACGCTCTGGGCGCCCCTTTCCACCTGATACCCGGCGCTGGCCATGCCTGCGCCATCGAGCAACCTGACACGGTGACGGGCCTGCTGGCCCGCGCCCTCGACGCCTCTCTCACAGGTAGCGCGCTATGAACGAAATGGATCCGTCGAAGGAAAACCAGGACAAGTACATTGTCCCGGGCCTGGAACGCGGCCTGCTGCTGCTGTGCGAATTCAGCCGGCAGAACCGTACCCTGACCGCCCCCGAGCTGGCCCGGCGCCTGTCGCTGCCGCGCTCGACCATCTTCCGCCTGCTGACCACCCTGGAAACCATGGGCTTCGTCACCCGCAGCGGCAACGAATACCGCCTGGGCATGTCGGTGCTGCGCCTGGGCTTCGAATACCTGGCCTCGCTGGAGCTGACCGAACTGGGCCAGCCACTGCTGGCACGGCTGTGCGATCGCCTGAATTACCCAAGCAACCTGGTGGTGCGCGACGGCCGCTCGATCGTCTACGTGGCCAAGGTTTCACCGCCCTCGGTGTTCTCCAGCGCAGTCACCGTCGGCACACGCCTGCCTGCCCATGCCACGGTGCTTGGGCGCATCCTGCTGGCCGACCTGAGCCTGAGCGAGTTGCGGGAGCTATATCCCGAAGAACACCTGGAGCAGTTCTCGCCGTGCACGCCCAAAACCGTGCTGGAGCTGTTCGACCTGGTCCAGGCCGATCGCCTGCGCGGCTATGTCAGTGGCGAAGGCTTCTTCGAGTCGACCATCTCCACGGTGGCTGCACCCGTACGTGATGACAGCGGCCAGGTAGTCGCCGCGCTCGGCCTGACCATCCCGACCGTGCAGATCGGCCACGTCAATTTCGACAACCTGCTGGGCCAGGTACGGGGCAGCGCCGATGAGTTGTCGCGGTTGCTCAACTACACGCCCAACACCGGTCACCACCGCGTCACCGCGCTGATGAGGGACTGAGATGAACCCCTACCCACTTCAAGACAGCACGGTGATCGTCACCGGCGGCTCGTCCGGCATCGGTTACGCCTGTGTCGAGCTGCTGCTCGAAGCCGGCGCCCGCGTCGCCTTCTGCGGGCGCAATGAAGACCGCCTGCGCAGTGCCGAAACCCGGCTGCGCCAACGCTTCCCCGAGGCAGGCCTGCTGGCCCAGGTGTGCGACGTGCTCGATGCCGAGTCGGTACAGGCCTTCGCCGCCGCCAGCCAAGCCGCGCTGGGCCCGGCCCAGGCGCTGGTCAACAATGCCGGCCAAGGCCGTGTGTCGACGTTTGCCGATACCACCGACCAGGCCTGGAACGACGAGCTGCACCTCAAGTTCTTTTCGGTCATCCACCCGGTACGCGCGTTCATGGCGCAACTGCAGGGCCAGCCCAACGCCTCGATCGTGTGCGTCAACTCGCTGCTGGCCAGCCAGCCCGAACCGCATATGGTCGCCACCTCGGCCGCCCGTGCCGGGCTGAAGAACCTGGTGCGCTCGATGGCGTTCGAATTCGCCGAACACGGCATCCGGGTCAACGGCATCCTTATCGGCCTGGTCGAGTCCGGGCAATGGCGCCGCCGCTTCGAAGCCCGCGAGGAGCGCGACCTGGACTGGTCGCAATGGACCGCACAGCTGGCGCAACGCAAACACATTCCCTTGGGCCGCCTTGGCCTGCCGAAGGAAGCGGCGCAGGCGATCCTGTTCCTGGCTTCGCCTCTGTCGGCCTACACCACTGGCAGTCATATCGATGTATCCGGAGGCCTGTCCCGTCATGCGTAACGAAAATACTGTCACCGTCGGTGCCGTCATCACCGCGTTCCTGGAGCAATGCGACGTCAGGGCGGCGTTCGGCGTGATCTCGATTCACAACATGCCGATCCTCGATGCCTTCGCTGTGCGCGGCAATATCCGCTTCGTCATGGCCCGCGGCGAAGCCGGGGCGACCAACATGGCCGATGCCTATGCCCGCAGCATCGGCGGCCTGGGCGTGTGCCTGACCTCCACCGGTACGGCCGCCGGCAACGCCGCCGGGGCCATGGTCGAAGCGCTGACCGCCGGTACCCCACTGCTGCACATCACCGGGCAGATCGAAACCCCCTACCTGGACCAGGAGCTGGCCTACATTCACGAGGCCCGCGACCAGCTGACCATGCTCAAGGCCGTGTCCAAGGCCGCGTTTCGCGTGCGCAGCGTCGAAACCGCGCTGAGCACCTTGAAGCTGGCCGTGCAGACCGCACTGACCGCCCCCACCGGCCCGGTCAGTGTGGAGATCCCGATCGATATCCAGTCAGCTTTCATCCCCATGCCGACCGACCTGTCGCCACTGCCTATCCCGGTCGCCGCACCTGCCGCCGAAGCCCTCGACCTGGTTGCCGAACGCCTGGCCAGCGCCACCCGCCCCCTGCTGTGGCTGGGCGGCGGTGCCCGGCATGCCGGCGCGCAGGTCAAGCGCCTGCTGGACATGGGCGTCGGCGTGATCACCTCGACTCAAGGCCGTGGCGTGGTCAACGAAGACGATGAGCGCTGCCTGGGAGCCTTCTCGCAGAACAAGCTGGTCGAAGGCTTCATGCAGACCTGCGATGCCTTGGTAGTAGCGGGCTCGCGCCTGCGCAGCAATGAGACCTTCAAGTACGCCCTGAAGCTGCCGCGCACGACCCTGCGCATCGACGTCAACCCGGCCATCGAAGGCCGCAGCTACCCCAGCGACCTGTTCATCTGTGGCGACGCCGCGCTGGCCCTGCAGGGCCTGGCCGACCGCCTGCAGGGCCGCCTGAACATCGACCCAAGCTTCCTGCCCGAACTCAAGGCCGTGCGCGAGCAGGCACGCAAACAGCTGGTCGCCGACCTGGGCCCGTACGCATCGCTGGTGGAGCAGTTGCAGGCGCAGACTGGGCGCAACTTCACCTGGGTGCGCGACGTGACCCTGTCCAACAGCATCTGGGGCAACCGCCTGCTCAACCTCTATCACCCCCTGTCCGGTGTACACGCGCTCGGCGGTGGCATCGGCCAAGGCCTGGCGATGGGCATCGGCGCTGCCGTGGCGGCGGCGCAAACGGCGCCGGAGCGCAAGGTGTTCGCCCTGGCAGGCGATGGTGGCTTCATTCTCAACCTGGGTGAGCTGGCGACCCTGGTGCAGGAGAACGCCAACGTGGTCATCCTGCTCATGAACGACCAGCGCTATGGCGTTATCCGCAACATCCAGGACGCCATCTACGGTGCCCGCCACGCCTACGTCGAACTGCACACGCCGAACTACAGCAAGCTCTCGGAATCGCTGGGCCTGCGCCATGGGCTGGTCAGCGACCTGAAGCAGTTCGGTGAGGTGCTCGAAGGCGCGCTGGGCGCGCAAGGCCCGTTCCTGCTGGAAGTGGACATGCTCAGCGTGGGTGGCTTCGCTACCCAGTTCGCCGGCCCGCCCAACAGCGAAACCAAGGCGCAGAAGGCCACGGCCTGAGGACCCCGCCATGTTGCATATCACCATGATCGGCTGCGGTGCCATTGGCGTCGGTGTGCTTGAACTGCTGGAGAAAGACCCGCTGCTGTGCGTCGATGCGGTGATTGCCTCGGCCGGCTCTGAAGCGCTGGTACGCCAGCGACTGGCGAGCTTGCGCCGGCCACCGCAGGTCCTCACCGCCCTGCCGGCCGACGCGCGCCCTGACTTGCTGGTCGAATGCGCCGGCCACAAGGCGATCGAAGAGCACGTGCTGCCAGCGCTGGAGCGCGGCATCGCCTGCCTGATCGTCTCGGTTGGTGCGCTGTCCGAGCCTGGCCTGGTCGAGCGCCTGGAAGCGGCAGCGGCACACGGCAACACGCGAATCGAGCTGCTGCCCGGCGCCATTGGCGGCATCGACGCACTGTCGGCCGCCAAGGTCGGCGGCCTGGACGCAGTCAGCTACACCGGCCGCAAACCGGCACAGGCCTGGCAAAACACACCCGCCGAGCAGGTCTGCGCGCTGGACGCCCTCACAGAAGCGACCGTGATCTTCGACGGCAGCGCCCGTGAGGCGGCGCGGCTGTACCCGAAAAACGCCAATGTCGCGGCCACCCTGTCACTGGCCGGGCTGGGCCTCGACCGCACCCGTGTGACCCTGATCGCCGACCCGCTCAGCGAAGAAAACGTGCACAAGGTCGAAGCCCGCGGCGCCTTCGGCCGCTTCGAAATGAGCCTGCGCGGCAAACCGCTGCCGGCCAACCCGAAGACCTCGGCACTGACCGTCTACAGCGTGGTACGCGCCCTCGGCAACCACGCCCATGCCATTTCCATCTAGGGGACTGCCAATGACTCTGGAACAGACCTTACCGATCTGCATCGCCGGCACCTGGCGCCTGGGCGGCGGCGAGCGTTACGCCTCGTGCTACCCGGCGACCGGTGAGCCCGTCGCCTGGCTCAATGCCGCCAGCCTCGAGGATGTCGAAGCCGCCGTACAAGGGGCCCACCTGGCCTTCCTGCACAGCGGTTGGGCCCAGCGTAAACCGCACGAACGTGCCGCGGTGCTGTACCGCATCGCCGGCCTGATCCGCGAGCGCGCTGAAGAGCTGGCGCAACTGCAACGCCAGGACAACGGCAAGCCGATCAACGAAACCCGCGCCTTGGTCGCCAGCGCGGCAGGGACTTTCCAGTTCTTCGCCGCTGCCTGCGAAACCCTGGAGGAAACCATCACCCCATCGCGCGGGGATTTCGTCAGCATGAGCGTGTACGAGCCGATGGGTGTGGTCGCGGCGATCACGCCATGGAACTCGCCTATCGCCAGCGAGGCGCAAAAGGTCGCCCCGGCCCTGGCCGGTGGCAATGCAGTGGTGATCAAGCCGGCGGAAATCACCCCGCTGCTGGCCCTGCAGCTGGCCCGCATCTGTGAAGACGCCGGGCTGCCCAAAGGCCTGGTCAGCGTGCTGCCAGGCAAGGGGTCCTTACTGGGTGATGCATTGACCCGCCACCCGCTGGTCAAACGTGTGTCCTTCACCGGCGGTACCCGCACCGGCAAACACATCGCCCATATCGCCGCCGACAAGATGATGCCGGTGTCGCTAGAGCTGGGCGGCAAGTCGCCGACCATCGTCCTTGATGACGCCGACCTCGACCATGCCGTTGCCGGTGTGCTGTACGGCATCTTCAGCTCCTCGGGCGAGGCATGCATTGCAGGCTCCCGGCTGTTTGTCGCCCGTGCCCTGTACGAGCCGTTCATGGCCCGGCTGACCACTGCCGCCGCGCAACTGCGCCTGGGTGACCCGGCTGACGAGCGCACGCAGATGGGCCCGCTGATCAGTGCTGGCCACCGCGCGTCGGTGGAGCGCTACGTGGCCCTGGGCCTGGCCGAAGGTGGCCGCCTGCGCCTGGGCGGTGAGCGCCCGAGCGGCGGCCTGTACGACCAGGGTTACTTCTACCCGCCGACCATCCTCGAAGGGTTGGGCAACCACCAGCAGGTATGTCAGGAGGAGATCTTTGGCCCGGTACTGGTGGCCCTCCCGTTCGACAGCGAAGAAGACCTGCTGGCCCAGGCCAACGACAGCTTGTACGCCCTTGCCGCCGGTATCTGGAGCCGTGACTACAAGCGTGCCTGGGCGCTTGGCCGCAAGCTTCAGGCCGGTACGGTGTGGATCAACACCTACAAGCAGTTCTCCATCTCGACGCCGTTCGGCGGCTGGCGGGACAGTGGCCTTGGCCGAGAAAAAGGCCGCCTGGGCATCCTGCAGTACATGGAACAGAAAAGCCTCTACTGGGGCATGAACCAACAGCCGCTGGCCTGGGCCGGCGTGGAGGCAGGGCAATGAGCGTACTGGGCATCGACGAAGTCACCTATGGCGTGGAGGACCTCGCCACCTGCGTCCGCTTCTTCACCGACTGGGGCTTGAGCAAGGTCAGCGATCAGCCTGACGAGGTGATCTTCGAAACCCTCAATGGCTGCCGCGTGGTCCTGGCCGCCCTCGACAAACCCGGCCTGCCGCCAGCCATCGAGCCCGGTTCGACCGTGCGTGAAGTGGTGTGGGGAGTGGCAAGCCAGGCGGACCTTGCCCTGTACAGCCAGCGCATCGCCAATGACCCGGGCTTTGTCGAAGGCAATGGCCGCATCGGCTGCACCGACCCCAACGGCCTGGCGATCCGCTTGCAGGTCACCCGCAAACGCACGCTGGACATCGAGTGCAGCGGCCACAACACCTGGCAGACCAAGGGCCGGATCAACAAACCGGCGCCGATCTACGACCGCGCCACGCCCATCGAAGTGGGCCACGTGGTGTTCTTCGTCAAGGACGTGAACGCCTGCGAGGCTTTCTACCACGAACGTTTCGGCTTCCAGGCATCGGACCGTTACCCCAACCGCGGCGCCTTCCTGCGCACCGCCGAGGAAGGCGGCCACCACGACCTGTTCATGCTCCAGCTGCCAGCCCCGCGCGCCGGCCTCAACCACGTAGCGTTCACCGTACGTGACCTGCACGAAGTGTTCGGCGGCGGCATGCATATCTCCCGCTGCGGTTGGGCCACCGAAATCGGCCCGGGCCGCCACCCGGTTTCATCGGCATTCTTCTGGTACTTCAAGAACCCGGCCGGGGCGCTGGTCGAGTACTACGCCGACGAAGACCAGCTGACCGGCGACTGGCAGCCACGCGAGTTCGAACCCGGCCCGACGGTGTTCGCCGAATGGGCGATTGCCGGCGGCATCGACGGCAACACCCGGCGCCAGCAGCACGCAGAAGCACCGCAAGGCAAATTCCTCACCGACAAGCCCAAGCACAACTGAGGTCGATCCCATGAGCACACCCGAGGTTTACCTGCAGCCGCATCAGGCACGCAAACGCCCCAACACACCGTTCGAGGACCTGCTCGGCGACTCCATCGAGCGCGCCTACGGCAATGGCGTGAGCGAGCTGGCGCAATTACTCGCCCACCTCAACCTGGCCGGCCCGCCTTGCCCGCTGACCAGCGGAGAGTGGACTGAAGACGCCTTTGTAACCCTGATGGCACGGCTGGGCGAATGAGCCTGCGGAGAAGAACAAGATGAACATGCATATAACCGTCGACCCTGTTGAACAACACCTGGCCAATGGCCTGAAAGACCTCTGGTTCCCGGTGCTGCCATCGGAACTGTTGAACGAAAAACCCCTTTCCATCCGTCGCCTGGGCTATAAGATCGCCCTGTGGCGCGACAACGATGGCCAGGTGCACGCGCTTGAGGACCACTGCCCGCACCGTGGCGCGCCGCTGTCCCAAGGGCCGGTGCTGGGTGATCGCCTGCAGTGCCCGTACCACGGCATCGAGGTGCGCTGCGACGGCACTGTCACCAAAGTGCCCGGTAGCCCAGGCTGCAAACTCGAAGGCAGCCGCCCTACACGGATGTTCCACACCCGCGAGGCTGCAGGGGCAATCTTTCTGTTCAACGCCGCCGACCCGCACCTGGACACACCACCAGAGCTGGTATTGCCCGAGCAGCTGACCTCGCCCCAGTGGAGCAGCTTCCTTTGCTACACCGAATGGAAAGGCGACTACCGCTACGTGCTCGACAACGTCATGGACCCGATGCACGGCACCTACTTGCACAAGATGTCCCATTCCATGAGCGAGGGCGAAGCCACCGCCAGGTTCGTCACCCGCGATACCGAACAAGGCTTTGTCTTCGAGAAAGAAGGCCAGCGCGGGGTCAACTTCGACTGGACCGAATTCCTCGACAATGGCTGCCACTGGCTGCGCCTGGAAATCCCATACCCCAAGACCGGTGGCCCAGGCGGCAACTTCACCATCATCGGCAGCTACACGCCGAGCAGCCGAGCGTTGTCGGCCGTGTTCCACTGGCGCGCGCGGCCGCTGACCGGCTGGCAGCGCGACACCTGGCGCTTCCTCTACAAGAACCGCCTGGAAGCGCGCCACTGGGCGGTGCTGGAGCAGGACCGGGTGCTGCTGGAGTTCATGGAGTTCGACGCCAACCAACGGGAAAACCTCTACCAGCACGACCTTGGCGTGGTGCGCCTGCGCCGCTACCTCAAGGGCAAGGCCAAGGAACAGTTGGCCCTGATCGAAACCCAGCAACTGGCCTGAGGTGCCCGATGTCCAACTCCTCAACCATCAGCGCACGGGTGCACACCCTGCGCCATGAAGCCGAAGGCATCATCAGCGTCGAGCTGCGCCCCTGGGGGGACACGGTGTTCGCGCCGTTCGATGCCGGTTCGCACATCGACCTGCACCTGCCCAATGGCCTGGTACGCAGCTACTCGCTGCTGAACGCGCCAAGCGACCAGGGTCGTTATGTGGTCGGTATCCTGCGTGACCGGGCCAGCCGCGGGGGGTCGCGCTATGTGCACGAGCAACTGCGCGTGGGCACGCAACTGCAGATCTCCCAGCCACGCAACAACTTTGCCTTGGACACGCGCGCCAGCCACAGCGTACTGGTGGCGGGTGGCATCGGCATTACGCCGATCTACTGCATGTTCCGCCAGTTGCTGGCGCTGGGGCGCTCGGCCGAGCTGATCTACTGTGCACGCTCGCGTGCCGAAGCCGCACTGCTGGAGGAAATCAGCGGGCTTGGGGCAAACGTGATCTACCACTTCAACGACGAAAAAGGCGGCCTGCCGGACCTGGCCGGCTACCTGGACGGGCGCCCTGCAGACACGCACTTCTACTGCTGTGGGCCGACGCCGATGCTCGATGCCTTCGAGCAGACCTGCGAACGCCTGGGTTACCCCCATGCGCATATCGAGCGCTTTACCGCAGCCGAGGTGGCGGCCTCGGACGATGCCCAGGCCAGCTACAGCGTCGAGCTGAGCCGCTCAGGCAGGACGGTCAGCGTCGAACCTGGGTTGAACCTGCTGGATGTATTGCTCGAAGCCGGTTGCGATATCGAGTACAGCTGCCGTGAGGGGGTGTGTGGCTCTTGCGAGACACGGGTGCTGGAGGGGGATGTGGACCATCGCGACGGGGTGCTGACCAAAGCTGAACGGGCGGCGAACCAATCGATGATGGTGTGTGTTTCCGGGTGCAAGAGCCGGCGGTTGGTGCTTGACCTGTGAACCGAGCATTTGCTCACGCGTAAATTTGACCGGCCTCATGGGCCGGTTTTTTTTGACCTGATTTTATTACGGTTCATTCCTTATCGGCGATTTGCCAGCGACAAGGCAGCTACTGATACAACCCAAGACAAAATAGTGCACCGACGCACAGTGCCTGGGCATAACAGTAACCAAACTTTCAGCCTGTTCCAGATACGGTACAAACAAGGCCGTTTCAAATATAAATAATTGTTATTTATACACTTTTATTTAACAAGAGAACTTGGCACAGAACCTGCTCCATTCCCTTCGTCAAACAACATCTCACCCATAAAACAAAATACCCGCAGGACCGGGCGACGCTCCCCTTTTGCCTGCGGAAAACTTCCCCACCTTGCAGGGCATGGCATGAAAAGATATGTGATAAGCCTCGGTCTGATTCTCGGCAGCTGCGCAAGCTTCGCGTCCGAACCCGGCCCCGCCACCCCGGACCAGCCACCCACGGCGAAAAAGCCTTTCCCGCACATCGCCTGGCGCAGCGAGGACGGGCAGAGCAGCCTGGATATCGGTGGCGCCCTGCGCGTCAACTACCGCGACGAACACTGGGACACCACCGAAAACAACGGCCGCTTGCTGTTCGATACCTTCCGCCTCGACGTGCAGGCCAGTCATCGCCAGCTGTTCAGCGATGTCGGCTACTGGTTCCAGGACGACGGCAAGCGTTCGATCGACCGTGGCTACATCGGCTACCGCTTCAGCGCCCAAGCCAACCTGCAAGTCGGGGCGCCGTTCAAACCGTTCGGCCTGGAGCCGTACCCACAGTTTGGCTGGAGCTATCACATACCGTTCTTCATGGGTTACGGCGTCAGCGCAGGCACAGGCCTCAAATACAGCTACAAGGATGCGCAGTGGGATCTGCAATTGGGTTACTTCCCGCGCATGCTGCCTTCAAGCCTGCGCTACTCACCAGAAGTCGGGCGTTATGCCGACCTGGACGACAATGCCGTGCCGTTTACCCAATCGCGCCAGGACAACGAGAAACACAACCAGGTCAACGCCCGTGTCGCCCGTACCTTCAGCGGTGATGGCTGGAAGACCGAGCTGGGTGCCTCGCTGGCGGCTGCCGAGCTGTACAACGCCACCACCCATGACGATGGCGATTACTGGGCAGGCGGGGTCCACGCGCTGCTCAACACAGGCCCTTGGACGATGACGGGCCAGGCGATCCGTTATGAGTACGATCCGAAGAACCCGGCGGGGGTCAGCAATGACGCAGTGCTGATGGGCGGTAACGGCCTGACCCCTGCCTACCTGATCGCCGCCAAGGCCACCCTCGCAGCGGTCAACGTCGGCTATGACGTACTGACCCCGAAGCTGGGGCAGCTTAAGAAAATCAAGCTCTATACCGACTACAGCCGGATGATGAAGGATGAGCATGGCTGGGATGATTCGCAGATGTTCACTGTTGGCGCGCAGTTCCTGGCCATGCCGATCATGGCCTGGGTCGACCTGACCTGGGCGCGCAATGCCAACCCGTTTGGTGGGGCGGAAAATGGCACAGGCTGGACCAGCACCAGCTCGGTGGGCAGCAATGACTGGTATTACCGAACCAATATCAATATCGGCTATTACTTCTAACCGCCTTGGTTGCCTGCGCCGGCGCTATCGCCGGCAAGCTGGCCCATAGTGTGGACTGCCCCAAGAAATTGAATCGGGCTTCAACTGCTGGGCAGTCCGTTGAGAGCATCTGTCTTGCTCAACTTCTAAAAGCTGGCGCGATCCCTGGAGCCGGCAAGCCGGCGATAGGGCCAGTACAGACAACGTCGCCAAAGGACATTACGATAAGCAGCCCTCAAGACACGTAACGCCCATGCCCCCCGAGCAAACCCCAGCCTACAAGATCGTGCTCTGGCGCCTGGAGCAGGATGCCCAAGGCTATCCACCCGCATCGGTGGAAGGCCTGTGGGCAAAACGCACCGCGGCTGGCTACCAGGTCGACAGCCTCCCGTTCTATGCCTACGGCATCGCACCCGGCGATACCATCAGCATCAGCGAAGACGGCGAGCAATCCTGGTTCGAAGGTTTGCTGCGCAGTGGCGGCGCTTCGGTATTTCGCATTCTTGTGAAAGCAGCCGGCGACCTTGAGCAGGTGCGTGCAGCACTCGAAGAGTTCGGCTGCACCAGCGAAGTCGAAAAAGCGGTCAGGATGCTGGCCGTGGAAGTCCCGCCCTCGCGCTCACTCGACACCCTGCTCTACTACCTGCTGACACAGCGCGAGGCCGGCAACCTGGACTTCGAGGAAGGCGTGCTGCGCCACCCCATCCCCGAAGAGTTTCGCTGACGGCCTAGGCTCGGGCCAGACGACTGGCAGGCTTGCCGAACACGAACAGCAAACCGACCACGATCAGCCCCATGCCCAGCAGGCTGAGCGGTGCCAGGCGATTACCGAAGATCAGCAAGTCCATCACCGCAGTCACCGCCGGCACCAGGTAGAACAGGCTGGTGACGTTGACCAGATTGCCTTTGGCGATCAGACGGTACAGCAGCAGGGTCGCCAGCAGCGAAACCACCAGCCCCATCCATAGCAGCGCACCGATGAAACTGCCGCTCCATGTAACGTGCAGCGGCTGCAGCGGCGCGATCACCGCACACAGGGCAAACCCCGCCAGATACTGCAGCCCCAGCGTGCCCATGGGGTTTTCCGTGATGCGTTTTTGCAGGATCGAACCCAAGGTCATGCTGCCTAGCGCCAGCAAGGCGAACAGCATCCCGGCCAGCGACACACCGCCCAGGTTCATACCCTGATAGACCACCATCACCAGCCCGCCCAGCCCCAGGCCCAGACCGAACAGCCGGCGCCAGGAGCGCTGGCGCTCCATCAGCACCACAGTGAGGATCGGTTGTACCCCCATCACCGTGGCCATCACGCCGGGGGTCACGTGGGTATTGAGCGCCAGCAGGTAGAAGATCTGGTAGGCACCGAGCAGCACGCAGCCGGTGCCAAGGGCGCGCAGCATCGCCCCACGTGTGCGCGGCCAGCGCAGCCCAAGCAACGGGCCGATCAGCAGCAACCCGGTGAGTGCCAGCGCTGAGCGCAGCAGCAGGAAGGCAAATGGGCTGGCTTGGGCCAGGCCGAGCTTGGAGACGATGGCGCCACTGCTCCACAGCAGGACGAACAGGCTGGTAGTGGCCGCCGAGGCCACGGATGCTTTGGTAAAGACAGACATGTATTGCCACCTGATAGTAGGCAGATAAGCCAAACGGACGGCGTGCGCTTCAGCGAGGGAAGTAGCCGACCGTGTTCAGTAGGTTGCGTGTGTGAAGGGGTTCGGCAAAAAGCCGATCAGCCCAGCACGACCACACAAGGAGGCGGAGCTACGCCGCCTACAACGCCACTGACAGGTGGTGGGTAATGACTGACCATGACCGGCTGCTGGCTGCCACGCACAACCATGCCCGCGACTGGCGCGAGGGCAAAGCTTGTGGTGGACAGATTGGCAGGCATGAGCAGATCTTCGGGGAGGTGAATGCTCTGGACTATAGCGATGAATCAGAGCCGGGACAATAGCGGGCTGCTGTGATGCCTGGTGGGCCCCATCGCCGCCGGCGATTGAGCCCAACAGGCACCGAACCTTCAGAACAACCAGCGATACAGCAGGTAGGCCACGACCACCGCCAGCACCGGCCGCAGAATGCGGTAGGCCTTAGGGTTGGCACGCTTGAACTGCTTCACGTGGGTGCTGATCCGGTTGCTGAAGCGTTTGCTCCAGGCGTACGCCTGGTTGATGCCGCCCACGCGCTCGTCATCGGTGTTCTGCGGTGCAGTGGCACGGCCGAGGAAGTCGCTGACCTTGCGGTTGATGCGGGTCATCAGCGGGCTGCTGAGCGGGCGTTCGATGTCGCAGAACAGGATCACCCGGGTGACGTCGGTTTCGTTCTTGACCCAGTGCACGTAGGTTTCGTCGAACATCACGTCTTCGCCATCGCGCCAGGCGTAGGCCTGGCCGTCGACGTAGATGCGGCAATTGTCGGAGTTCGGCGTGGACAAGCCCAAGTGATAACGCAGCGAACCGGCGAAGGGGTCGCGGTGCGGGTTGAGGTGGCTGCCACCGGGCAACAGGGCAAACATGGCGCCTTTGACGTTGGGAATGGCGCTGACCAGTTCGACGGTCTTGGGGCACAGCGCCTCGGCCGACGGCAGCGGTTTGTCGTACCACTTCAGGTAGAAGCGCTTCCAGCCCTTCTTGAAGAACGAGCCGAAGCCTGCGTCGTTGTCTTTTTCAGCAGCGCGGATGTAGCCCTCATCGAACAGGCGCATGGCCTCCTCACGGATCTGCTGCCAGTTGTCCTTGAGCACGTCCAGTTCAGGGAAGCGCTGGCGGTCGAGGTAGGGCTTGGACGGCACCCCGGAGAACAGGTACATCAACGCGTTGTAGGGGGCGAACAGCGCGGAATGGTTGACGAACTGGCGCAGGACCGGCAACCGAGCCTTGCCGCGCAGGTGAACGAACAGCACGCTGCCGAAAAAAACCAGCAGGACACCTGCCTTGGCGACGAAGGAAAAGGTCATGCAACACTCCTTGGAGAGGGCGCAGGCCAGCGCTGCCTGCCCCCAATAAAAATCATCCGGCCATCATAAACCCATCACGCCTAGGTAAAAACAACCCGGGCGAGAACTCACTCATGAAGATTTTGCAATAAACGAAAGCCGCAAGCTTCAAGCTTCAAGCTTCAAGCTTCAAGCCTCAAGCGAAAGGCCCCCACAGTCCGCTTTAGCTTGCAGCTTGCCGCTTGCCGCTTACTGCTGATTCTCCTGCTCGCTGAACATGTCGGCAAACAGCATGCTCGACAGGTAGCGCTCACCGGAGTCGGGCAGGATCACGACGATGGTCTTACCCTGCATCTCCGGCTTTTCCGCAAGCCGCACCGCCGCCGCCATCGCCGCGCCACAGGAAATGCCGCAAAGGATCCCCTCCTCCTGCATCAGGCGGATGGCCATCGCCTTGGCCTCGTCATCGGTCACGGTCTCGACCTGATCGACGATCGACAGGTCAAGGTTCTTCGGCACAAAGCCGGCACCGATGCCCTGGATCTTGTGCGGGCTGGGCTTGAGCTCCTCACCGGCCAAGGTCTGGCTGATCAGCGGCGAGGCCACAGGTTCGACCGCCACCGAAAGGATCGCCTTGCCCTGGGTGTGCTTGATATAGCGCGACACGCCAGTAATGGTGCCACCGGTGCCCACACCGGCCACCAGCACGTCGACCGCACCGTCAGTGTCGTTCCAGATTTCCGGGCCAGTGGTCTTTTCATGAATGGCCGGGTTGGCCGGGTTGTCGAACTGGCCTGGCAGGAAGTACTGCGACGGGTCCGAAGCGACGATCTCGTTGGCCTTCTCAATCGCGCCTTTCATGCCCTTGGCAGGCTCGGTCAACACCAGCTCGGCGCCCAGGGCCTTCAGCACCTTGCGACGCTCCAGGCTCATCGAGGCCGGCATGGTCAGGAGCAGTTTGTAACCCCGGGCGGCGGCGACGAAGGCCAGGCCAATACCGGTGTTGCCTGAAGTCGGCTCGACGATGGTCATGCCGGGCTTGAGCTTGCCGCTGCCCTCGGCGTCCCAGACCATGCTCGCGCCGATGCGGCACTTGACCGAGTACCCAGGGTTGCGCCCTTCGATCTTGGCAAGGATGGTCACCCCGCGCGGGGCGATGCGGTTGATCTGCACCAGCGGCGTATTGCCGATGGAATGGGCGTTGTCTGCGTAGATACGGCTCATGGCAGGGTCCTTGGCATGAAGTGGCAGGGAAAGACTTAAAGGGTAAGCCTGCCCCGTTGGCCCGTAAAGTCCGTTCGAACTCGCCCAGGCGGCGTGCGGTCAACCGCACCACCCGCCTTGGAGATTGCTGCGATGAAAGCGCGTTATCGCTGGCCACTGGTCGGCCTGGCCAGCCTGGTCGTGCTGTTGGTGGCACTGCACCTGGCGCTGCCTTACCTGGTGCGCGACTACCTCAACGACAAGTTGGCAGATATGGGTGAGTACCGTGGCCAGGTCACGGACGTCGAGCTGGCCTGGTGGCGCGGTGCCTACCAGATCGAGGGCTTGAAGATCGTCAAGACCAGCGGCAAAGTCCCGGTGCCACTGCTCGATGCGCCACTGATCGACCTGTCGGTGAGCTGGCACGCGCTGTGGTACGACCATGCCGTGGTCGCCGAAGTCACCTTCCTACGCCCCGAGCTCAACTTCGTCGACGGCGGCGACAAGCAGGACTCTCAGACCGGCCAAGGTACAGACTGGCGCCAACAACTGGAGAAGCTGCTGCCGATCACCCTCAACGATGTGCGCATCGATGACGGCACGCTCACGTTTCACAACTTCAACTCCAAGCCGCCGGTCGATCTCAAGGCCACCCGGCTCGACGCCAACATCCGCAACCTGACCAACGTACGTGACGAAAAAGGCCGGCGCGACGCCAGTTTCGAAGCCAAGGCCCTGCTGCTGGGCGACGCCAAGGTCGAGAGCCGCGCGACCTTCGACCCGTTCAGCGACTTCGATGATTTCGAATTCCGGCTGCGCGCAACTGGCCTGGAGCTGCGCAGGCTGAACGACTTCGCCAGTGCCTATGGCAAGTTCGATTTCAATGCCGGGCACGGCGATGTGGTGATCGAGGCCCAGGCGGAAAACGGCCGGCTCAACGGCTACATCAAGCCGTTGCTGCGCGACGTGGACGTGTTCAACTGGCAGCAGGACATAGAGGACAAGGACAAAGGCTTTTTCCGCTCGGTGTGGGAAGCACTGGTCGGGGCCAGCGAAACGGTGTTGAAGAACCAGCCGAAAAACCAGTTCGCCACCCGTGTGGAGCTCAGCGGCAGCGTGCACCAGCAGAACATCAGCGCCTTCGAGGCGTTTTTGCAGATTTTGCGCAACGGCTTCGTCCAGGCGTTCAACGCACGCTATGAGCAGCCTGCGCCTGATTCCGACTGAACAGGCGTGACGAGCCATTCAGGGACTGAATACCCGGTCTGCGTTTGCAGCCGCCTGGGGCCGGGGTATAGTCGCTGACAAACGATAAACATGTGTTGCCTGTACTGGCCCTATCGCCGGCAAGCCGGCGATAGGGCCGCAACAGGCACCCCGCAGAGGACATTCCCAATGAAGTTCGAAGGCACCCGCGACTACGTCGCCACAGACGACCTGAAACTGGCGGTCAACGCGGCCATCACCCTCGAACGCCCATTGCTGGTCAAGGGCGAGCCAGGCACCGGCAAGACCATGCTCGCCGAACAGCTGGCCGCCTCGTTCGGCGCGCGCCTGATCACCTGGCACATCAAATCCACCACCAAGGCCCACCAGGGCCTCTATGAGTACGACGCGGTCAGCCGCCTGCGCGACTCGCAGCTGGGCACTGAAAAAGTCCACGATGTGCGCAACTACCTGAAGAAGGGCAAGCTCTGGGAAGCCTTCGAGGCCGAGGAGCGGGTGATCCTGCTGATCGACGAGATCGACAAGGCCGATATCGAGTTCCCCAACGACCTGTTGCAGGAACTCGACAAGATGGAGTTCTACGTCTATGAAATCGACGAAACCATCAAGGCCAAGCAACGCCCGATCATCATCATCACCTCCAACAACGAAAAAGAGCTGCCCGACGCGTTCTTGCGCCGCTGCTTCTTCCACTACATCGCCTTCCCGGACCGCGACACCCTGCAGCAGATCGTCGATGTGCACTACCCCAACATCAAGCAATCGCTGGTCAGCGAAGCGCTTGACGTGTTCTTCGACGTGCGCAAGGTGCCGGGGCTGAAGAAAAAGCCCTCCACCAGCGAGCTGGTCGACTGGCTCAAGCTGTTGATGGCCGACAACATCGGCGAAGCGGTATTGCGCGAGCGCGACCCGACCAAGGCCATCCCGCCGCTGGCCGGGGCCCTGGTGAAAAATGAGCAGGACGTTCAACTGCTCGAACGCCTGGCCTTCATGAGCCGGCGCGGCAACCGCTGACAGGAGCCGGCCATGCTGCTCAACCTGTTCAACGAAATGCGTGCGGCCAAGGTGCCGGTATCGGTGCGCGAACTGCTCGACCTGCTCAACGCCCTGCAACAGCGTGTGGTGTTCGCCGATATGGACGAGTTCTACTACCTGGCACGGGCCATCCTGGTGAAGGACGAGCGCCATTTCGACAAGTTCGACCGGGCGTTCTCGGCTTACTTCAAGGGCCTGGAGAACCTCGACCGGCATCTCGAAGCGCTGATCCCGGAAGACTGGCTGCGCAAGGAGTTCGAGCGCTCGCTGACAGATGAGGAGCGCGCGCAGATCCAGTCGCTGGGCGGCCTGGACAAACTCATCGAGGAATTCAAGAAACGCCTCGAAGAGCAGAAGGAGCGCCACGCCGGTGGCAACAAGTGGATCGGCACCGGCGGTACCAGCCCGTTCGGCTCTGGCGGTTTCAACCCCGAAGGCATCCGCGTGGGCGACGCCGGCAAACGTCAGGGCAAGGCGGTGAAGGTCTGGGACCAGCGCGAGTACAAGAACCTCGACGACCAAGTGGAGTTGGGCACGCGCAACATCAAGCTGGCCCTGCGCCGGCTGCGCAAGTTCGCCCGCGAAGGCGCCGCCGAAGAGCTGGACATCGATGGCACCATCGACCATACCGCACGTGACGCCGGGCTGTTGAACATCCAGATGCGCCCTGAGCGGCGCAACACGGTCAAGCTGCTGTTGCTGTTCGACATCGGCGGCTCGATGGATGCCCATGTCAAAGTCTGCGAAGAGCTGTTTTCGGCCTGCAAGACCGAGTTCAAGCACCTGGAGTATTACTACTTCCACAACTTCGTTTACGAGTCGGTGTGGAAGAACAACCTGCGGCGTACTTCGGAGCGCTTCTCCACCTTCGACCTGCTGCACAAGTATGGCGATGACTACAAGGTGGTGTTCGTCGGTGATGCGGCCATGGCGCCTTATGAGATCACCCAGCCCGGTGGCAGTGTGGAGCACTGGAACGAAGAGGCCGGGTATGTGTGGATGCAGCGCTTCATGGCGAAATTCAAGAAGATCATCTGGATCAACCCGTACCCGAAACAGGCCTGGGATTACACCGCATCGACACACCTGGTGCGTGACCTGATCGAGGACAAGATGTATCCGCTGACCTTGCAAGGGTTGGAGGATGGGATGCGGTATCTGTCCAAGTAGTTTCGCCTGTACCGGCCCTATCGCCGGCAAGCCGGCTTGCCGGCGATAGGGCCGGTCGGGTCAACGCCACCGGTTCAGACAAGCCTGCTGTTCCCGCCAAGCCTCTTCCTGCACCACCGCCCTGAACCGCACCGACGCCCCCGGCATGCACTGCGCCAGCTGCGCCAACGCCAACGGCGTCAGCGCCCCCAGCCGCGGATAGCCACCTATGGTCTGCCGGTCATTGAGCAGCACGATCGGCTGACCATCCGGGGGCACCTGCACCGCCCCCAGCGCAATACCCTCCGAAATCATCGGCGCGCCCTGATAAACCAACTGCGGCCCGAGCAACCGAATGCCCATACGGTCTGCTCGGCTGTCCAACGTCCAGTCACGGTTGAACGCCTCGAACAGGCTGTTACCGCTGAAATCACCGATCTGCGCGCCAATGACCAGATCGAGCACGGGCTTGTGTGGATAACAGGGCCGCAGCATCTCTGGCACTTCGCGCAAGGCCGGCTGCGGGCCGGCGAACGTCAGCGATTGCCCTTTGCCCAGCGCCGCCCCTCGCCCATCGATGCCACCCAGCGCTTCACGCACAACAGTGGCGCAGCTACCCAGCACGGCTTCACCTTCGAACCCGCCCGGCGCCGCAAGGTAAGCCCGCACGCCCTGCCGGGGTTGTTTCAAGGTCAGCCGCTGGCCCTTGGCCAGGGCAAAGCTGCGCCAGGGTGCCAGCGGCTGGTCATCGACGCGAGCATCCAGGTCGGCACCGGCCAGGGCCAGCACGCAATCCTGTGCGGCCACCACGGTGAAGCCGCCCAGCGCCACCTCGACCACCGGCGCGCCCAGCGGGTTGCCCAGCAGCCAGTTGGCCCACTGCATCGCCACCCAGTCCAGCGCCCCGCCTTGGGTTACCCCCAGGTGCCGCACGCCAAAGCGCCCGGCATCCTGCAACTGGCACAAGGCAGTGCTGGCTTCGATCTTCAACAGCGTCATGCCTGTGCCTCCAACGGGCTGTCATCGCCGCCCAATGCCAGGAACTCGGCATGGGACACCGCCACGAAACGCACCCGATCACCCGGCTGCAGCAGGCTGTAGCCTTCACGCTCGCGATCGAACAGGCGAACCGGGGTACGCCCGATCAGGTTCCAGCCGCCCGGCGACACCGCCGGATAGGCCGCTGTCTGGCGCTCGGCAATGCCGACACTGCCGGCCGCCACGCGCTTGCGCGGAGTGCTCAGCCGCGGGGAGGCCAGGCGTTCGTCCACCAGCCCCATGAAACCGAACCCGGGGGCGAAGCCAAGGGCGAACACCGGGTACTCGCGCTCGCTGTGCAAGCGGATCACCGCTTGCTCGCTCAAGCCACTGCGTGCGGCCAGCAACGGCAGCTCAGGGCCCACAGAGGCGTCGTACCACACGGCAATCTCGTGCCGGCGGCCGCTGCTGCCCGAGCCTGGCTGCAGCCCCTCCAGCGCCTGGCCGATCAACGCCCTCGCCTGCCCTGGCGGCATATCGAACTGCACCATCAGCGTGGTATAGGACGGCACCAGGTCCACCAGGTGCTTACCGAAAGCGGCACTCAAACGTTGGCTCGCCGCGAGCAGCCACGGCATGTTGGCCTCGTCGATACGGTCGAACAGGCGCACCATCAGGCTATCGATCGCGACCGCCTCGATACGCAGCTTCATGCCGACCCCAGCGCATCGAGCGCCTGGCGGATCTGCCGCACCGCCGCTACCGAGCTGTCATTGTCACCGTGCACGCACAACGTACTCGCCTGCAGGCGCAAGGCACTGCCATCGTCGGCCACCAGCGTTTCACCACGGGCCAGGCGCAAGGCCTGCTCGACCACCAGGGCCGAATCGTGATGAACCGCACCCGGCAGGCGCCGCGACAGCAAATGGCCGCTGGCGGTGTAGGCGCGGTCGGCGAATGCCTCGAACCACAACGGCACGCCAACCTCGTCACCCAAGGCCCGTGCTGCGCTGTCGTCGGCAGTGGCCATGAGCATCAAGGGCAAACTGGGGTCATACCCCGCCACGGCTTCGAGCACGGCACGCAGCTTGAGCGGGTCGGCCATCATGTCGTTGTAGAGTGCGCCGTGGGGCTTGATGTAGGCCACGCGGCCACCCTGGACCTTGCAGATACCATCGAGAGCACCGATCTGATAGTGCAGCAGGTCGCGAATTTCCTCGGTACTGCAGGCCATGGAGCGGCGACCGAAGCCGACCAGGTCCGGGTAGGCCGGGTGGGCGCCGATGGTCACGCCATGCTGCAGGGCCAGCGCTACGGTCCGGCGCATGATGCCGGGGTCGCCGGCATGGTAGCCGCAGGCGATGTTGGCGCAGTCGATGTAGGGCATCACCTCGGCATCCAGGCCCATGCGCCAGCTGCCAAAGCTTTCCCCCATGTCACAATTGAGTAGCAGGCGTTTCACCTGGCGAGCTCCCGTGTCGATGTTCATGTGCCTACCTTAACGCGCCTGAAGGTGTTTGCCGCGGGTTTCCGGCAGGCTCAAGGCCGCCAGGATCACCACACCGTACGACACCGCGGCGAACCCGCCAATGCCCAGCCCCAGCGGCACCTTCTGGCCAAGCAGGCCGATCAGCAAGGGGAACATCGCGGCGATGATCTTGCCGACGTTGTAACAAAACCCCTGCCCCGAGCCACGGATGCGGGTGGGGAACAGCTCGGTGAGGAAGGCCCCCATGCCGCTGAAGATGCCGGAAGCGAAAAAGCCCAGCGGGAAACCCAGCCACAGCATCACGCCATCGCTGACCGGCATCTGGGTATACAGCAGCACGATGATGAACGAGCCCACAGCAAACAGGATGAAGTTCTTCTTGCGCCCCAGAATGTCAGACAGGTAAGCGCTGACCACATAACCGATGTAGGAGCCGACGATCACCATCGCCAGGTAGCCACCGGTACCCAGCACACTCAAGCCGCGCTCGTTCTTGAGGAAGGTCGGCAGCCACGAGGTGATGGCGTAGTAACCCCCCAGCGCACCGGTGGTCAGCAGGGATGCACGTACGGTGGTCCAGAGCATGCCGGGGGCGAAGATCTCGTAGAACTGCGAGGGCGCCTCGCTGCTGTGCACTGCCTTGGCCTGGCGATACACCTCAGGGTCTTTGACCAGGCGCCGGACGAAAATTACGAAAATGGCCGGCACCAGCCCCAGCAGGAACAGCGCGCGCCACGCCTGCTCCGCCGGTAGCCAGGAGAACAGCAGCGCATAGAGGATAGCCGTGAGGCCCCAGCCGATGGCCCAGCCGGACTGCACCATGCCCACCGCCTTGCCACGGTCCTGGGCGCGGATCACCTCACCGATCAGCACCGCGCCGGCGGTCCATTCGCCGCCAAAGCCGAAGCCCATCAGGGTACGGGCGATCAGCAGCTGTTCGTAGTTCTGGGCGAAGCCGCAGAGGAAGGTGAAGAAGGCGAACCACAGCACCGTCAGTTGCAAGGTGCGTACGCGGCCGATGCGGTCGGAGAGGATGCCGGCGACCCAGCCGCCGATGGCCGACGCGATCAGGGTGCTGGTGTGGATCAGCCCGGCTTCGGTAGTGGTGATGCCCCACAGCATGATCAGCGTGGGGATGACGAAGCTGAGCATCTGCGTGTCCATGCCGTCCAGGCCATAGCCGATCTTGCAGCTCCAGAACGTGCGCCGTTGCTGGGAGTCGATGTCGCGGTACCAGGCGAACGGCCCGGTCGAAGGTGGGGATTGCACCTGTTGCTGCACGCCGCTTGGGTTCATGCTTGCCTCGGCTTGTTGGTATTGTTTTATGAGCGACGTCTGGCGTCGCGGCCTGGGGGTCATGTTCAGAGCCCGCAGCGCCCGAGTCCAACGAGAAAAACCGCCGGTCTGGAACAAGAAAAACTGATCATGAACCTACGCTTCCTCGAAACCTTCGTCTGGGTCGCCCGGCTCAAGAGCTTCCGCCTCACCGCCGAGAAACTGTTCACCACCCAGGCGTCGGTCTCCAGCCGCATCGCGGCGCTGGAAGCCGACTTGGGCGTCAAGCTGCTGCTGCGCGATTCACGCGGCGTCAGCCTGACCCCGGAGGGCAGCAAGGTGCTGGAGTATGCCGAGCGCATGCTCGATACCGCCAAGGCCATGAAGCAGTCGCTGGACAGCGACCGGGCCAAGGTCGGGCGCATCCGCCTTGGCGTGATGGACACCGTGATCCACACCTGGATGAGCGCGCTGGTGGCCGAGTTGAGCGAACGCTATCCGCAGGTGGAAATCGAGCTGGTGGCCGATACTGCGCTGAACTTGCGCGAACAGCTGCAAAAAGGCTTTCTCGACGTGATCCTGCAAACCGACCTGCTGCGCGAACAGTCGATCCGCAGCTTGGACCTGGCGCGCTATCCGATGGGCTGGGTGGTGGCGGCAGGGTCCGCCCAGCACCGTGACTATGCTTCCTTGGCCGAGCTAGGGCGTGAGCGGATCGTCACGTTCTCGAAGAACTCACGGCCGCACCAGGAGGTACTCAGCCTGTTGCAGGCCACTGGGGCTCAAGCGCCGCGGCTCAACTGCGTGAACTCGGTGGCGGCGATCACACGGCTGTTGCGCGACGGCTTCGGCATTGGTGCGCTGCCGCCCGCGCTGGTGGACGCTGAACTGAGCCGGGGGGAGCTGGTGCTGCTCGAAGGTTTGCAGCCACCGCCGAGCCTGGAACTGGTGGTGGCCTGGCAGACTGGGGTAGCGCTGGTGGATGAAGTGGTCGGGGTGTGCCGGCAAGTGCTGGAGCGCTATGCGCGGGATGTGGGAGGGCAACGGATTGTATTGGTCTGAGAAATGCTGGTCCCTGTACCGGCGTTCACAGCGCTACCAGGCAGGCAACTGTCTTACCCAACTGCCAGGAAGTTGATGCAAGTCCTTTGGGAGGCGACCTGAGGTTAATGTTAGGCAATTCGTGTGATAAGGGCTGCTTGCGCAGCCCATCGCCGGCAAGCCGGCTCCCACCGACCGCGTAGTTCTTCAGGCCTGCGCTGGACCTGTGTAAGCAACCGTCTTGCGCAAGTTCGATAAGCCGGCGCACTCCATGTGGGAGCCGGCTTGCCGGCGAAAGGGCCGGGCCTGACACAGCGTGATCAACGCCAACTCTCTTTAACCGCCTTACGCCGCCCACCGAGAATCACCCAGCCAATTCCCAGCAACAGGCTTTCGACGACAAACGCCAGCACAAACCCTGCCCCCACGCCCCAGCCAATCGCCTCCGGCACCAGGAGAATCTGATAGCTGTACCCCTTGAGCGTCTCGTCGCGCATCTGCGGATCAGGCTGCACCAGCACATGCCAGGTGCGGCTGACCCACGAGCCTTGCAAGGCCTGCCATTCGTTCTCGAGCATCTGGTTGCGGATCAGCAGGCTTTCGATGCTGTTGGCATCGCTGTTGAACACCACATCGTCACTGCTGCGGTAATGCCGCACCAGCGCCTGCAAATCGCCCTTGAAGAAACGTTCGGCGGTCTGTTTGAAGCCATCGAGTGTCTGGCGCGATTCGAACAGGTGCGCCTCGACCCGCTGGCTGTAGTCCTTGACCAGCCCAGGCACCTGGATACCGGCCAGCAGGCCGAAGGTGAACAGCAGCAACCGCAGGTAACTTCTGAACATGCAGCGTCCTTAGCTCTGGCCTTGCGTAACGCACTCTCCGTGCCGCCACAGGCCCCATTGGCCCGGTTCGTAGCGCCGCCAGGTCTCGTTCTCGGTCAAGGCCTCGGTGGCAATCACCGTGACCACGTCATTGGGGGTGGTTTGGGTGTGAAAGTCGACGATCAGGTCGACATCCTTCAAACGCGCCGCGCCAAAGGGGGCGCGACGGGTAATGTGTACCAGCTTGGTCGAACAGAAACAGAACAGCCAGTCACCATTGCTGAGCAGGCAGTTGAACACGCCCTTGCCGCGGTACTCGGCACAGGCTTCGACCAACACCGGCAGCAGCTGTTCCACCGCGACCGGCTCAGGGAAAGCGGCACGGATGCGGTTGAGCAAGTCGCAAAAGGCGGCTTCGCTGTCGGTGTCACCCACCGGCCGGTAGAAGGTTGCCTCACCCTGGAACGCCCCTAGCTGGCCGTTGTGGGCGAAGCACCAGTTACGGCCCCACATTTCGCGCACGAACGGGTGCGTATTGGACAGGCACACCTGGCCCACATTGGCCTGGCGGATATGGCCAATGACCACTTCGCTTTTGATCGGATAACGCTGCACCAGGTTGGCGACTTCCGACTCGCTGCTCGCTGCCGGGTCCTGGAACAGTCGCAGGCCGCGACCTTCGTAGAAGCCGATGCCCCAACCGTCACGGTGCGGGCCGGTGCGGCCGCCACGCTGCATCAGGCCGGTGAAGCTGAAGACGATGTCGGTGGGGACGTTGGCGCTCATGCCCAGCAGTTCGCACATGGTGCTGCCTCCGCTTACAGACGTGGCTCGACCCGGCCACCAGAAGCCGCGGCAGGCGGTGGGTCATTGCGGTAACGGCCACCGCGTTCGGCGGCCAGCGGTGCCCCGACGCCCACTGGGTCGTCCTCGGCAGCCAGGCGCTTGGCCGCGGCCTCCTGCTGCTCGCGGCGCTCGCGGGCACGCTTTTCCAGCGGCCAGCGCAGCAGCACGAAGGCCAGGTACAGGCCAAAGGCGATCAGGCCGTACATGGCAAAATCCGATACCGCGCGCCAGGCGTTGTTGCCCACCTTGAAGGCAACGTCCAGGGCAGTGATGGCGATGGCCGGGGCCATGGCATCCTTACCGGGGTCAACGACGGTCGGGGTCAATAACAGGACCGCGAGGATCACCCGCAGCGGCTCGCGCAGCCAGCGCCACATCCAGCCAGTGAGTTTGAAACCCACCCAGAGACAACCCAGGGCAGCAACAGCGTAAAGGCCCCAGGCGAGGGTATAGTCGTTCTCGGTCATGGTGATCGTGCAAGCCAGGCAAAGAGTTGCCTATGATAAACACTTTTCCGGGCGCAGGCGCCCCCCAGCCAAGAGATCCCCGATGCCCAACGCGCTCCAGCCCCCCATCGCCCGCCAAGACCAGGCCGCCGACCCTTACGCCTGGTTGCAACAGCGCGACACCCCTGAGGTGCTTGAGTACCTGCAGGCCGAAAACGCCTACCAGCAAGCCTGCCTGGCCGACCAGGCGCCCCTGCGCGAACAGCTGTTCGAAGAGATCAAGGGCCGTATCCTGGAAACTGACCTGTCATTGCCCTCCCCCTGGGGCCCGTACCTGTATTACACCCGCACCACAGCGGGCGATGAGTACCCGCGCCACTATCGCTGCCCACGGCCTGCCGATGACGGCAACACAGTGGACGAACGCCAGGAACAGCTGCTGCTCGACCCCAACGCCCTGGCCAACGGCGGCTTTCTGGCCCTTGGCGGCTTCAGCGTCAGCCCCGATCACCGCCTGCTGGCCTACAGCCTCGACACCAGCGGCGACGAGGTCTACACCCTGTACGTCAAGGACCTGGCCAGCGGCAACCTGACCGCCCTGCCCTTCGACGACTGCGACGGCAGCCTGACCTGGGCCAATGACAGCCAGACGCTGTTCTTCGCCGAACTGGACGATACCCACCGCCCGTGGCGGCTGCGCCGTCACACGCTGGGCGAAACCGGCGCGCAGACCGTATTCGAAGAGCCGGACGGGCGTTTTTTCCTGCACTGTTACCGCGCCAGCTCCGAGCGCCAGCTGGTTTTGCTGCTCAACAGCAAGACCACCAGCGAAGCCTGGGTGCTGGACGCTGAAACGCCGCGGGCGGCATTCACCTGCCTGGCACCGCGCGCCGAGGGCCACGAGTACTTCCCCGACCACGGCCAGCTCGATGGCCAGTGGCGATGGTTCATCCGCAGCAATCAGGACGGTATCAACTTCGCCCTGTACCAGGCAGCGGCAGACCAGGTGCCCACCCGTGAGCAATGGCAGGTGCTGGTACCGCACCGCGACGAGGTCATGCTCGAAGGCCTGAGCCTCAACGCCAGCGCCCTCACCCTGAGCCTGCGTGAAGGCGGGTTACCGATCATCGAAGTGCGCCCGCAAGGCACGCCGGCCTACCGCGTCGAACTGCCTGACGCAGCCTATAGCCTGTACGTACAGGACAGCCTGGAGTTCGCCAGCACGCGCATCCGCCTGCGCTACGAGGCGCTGAACCGCCCGGCCCAGGTGCGTCAGCTGGACCTGGCCACGGGCGCGCAGGCGGTGCTCAAGCAAACCCCGGTGCTGGGCGATTTCGATGCCGATGACTACGTCAGCGAACGCCTGTGGGCCACCGCCGCCGATGGCACCCAGGTGCCGATCAGCCTGGTACGCCGCAAACAAGACCAGGGCAAGACGGTACCTCTGTACCTTTACGGTTACGGTGCCTACGGCGAGAGCCTCGACCCGTGGTTCTCGCATGCCCGCCTGAGCCTGCTGCAACGCGGTGTGGCCTTTGCCATCGCCCATGTGCGCGGTGGCGGCGAGCTGGGTGAAGCCTGGTATCGCGCCGGCAAGCAGGAGCACAAGCCCAACAGCTTCAGCGACTTCATCGCGTGCGCCGAGCACCTGATCGCCCAGGGCGTGACAGCCTCCGACCGCTTGGCCATCAGTGGCGGCAGCGCCGGTGGCCTGCTGATCGGTGCCGTGCTCAACCTGCGCCCGGAGCTGTTCCGCTGCGCCATCGCCGAAGTGCCGTTCGTCGACGTGCTCAACACCATGCTCGACCCCGAGCTGCCATTGACCGTCACCGAGTACGACGAATGGGGCAACCCACAAGAGCCACAGGTGTACGAGCGGATCAAGGCCTACGCGCCTTACGAGAATGTCAGCGCCCAGGCCTACCCGGCCATGCTGGTGGTCGCTGGCTATAACGACAGCCGCGTGCAGTATTGGGAGGCAGCCAAGTGGGTGGCGCGCCTGCGTACACTCAAGACCGACAGCAACCTGCTGCTGCTCAAGACCGAAATGGGAGCCGGCCACGGCGGTATGAGCGGGCGCTACCAGGGGTTGCGAGACGTGGCACTGGAATATGCGTTCGTCTTCAATGAGCTGGGCGTGGTTTAAAACGCGCTTTTCGTTGTCATAGCTTCGAGGGCCAATGGCCCTGATTGCCGGCAATCCGACGATCAGGGCGGCCCAGAACTTTCGGACAACACCCGCCAAGAAGAACGACACATGCCCGACCAGACCCATCTCAGCGCCGAAATCCGCGACATGCTCATGGACTGCGACCTGTTCGATACCTTGCAGCCCGGTGACTTCCATACCGCCGCAGGCTACTTCAGCCTCGCCACCCTGGTCGAAGGCGAAACCATCTTCAACGAAGGCGATGCCGGCACCTTCATGTGCATCCTGCACCGGGGGGTGGTTTCAGTGCGCAAGACCGACGCCCACGGTGCCCAAGTGGAGATCGCCACGCTGCGCAGTGGCCGCGCCTTCGGCGAAATGGCTGTGCTGGACGGCGAGCGCCGCTCGGCCAGTTGCATGGCTGCCAGCGACTGCCTATTGCTGACCTTGGGCAAGGATTCGCTGGAAAAGATGCTCAACGAAGCCCCACGCATCGCCGCGCGGATCATCCGCGCATTGGCCGTAGCCTTGTCGAAACGCCTGCGGATGCAGGACGGGCAGCGCCTGGCGCTTTAATCATCCTTCGCAGCCGGCTTGGCCGGTTCGGTGCGCAACCCAGGCAGTGGCTGATCCTTCGGCGGCCCTGGCAGCGGAATGGGCGGCAACAGCGGCGCGCCGGGCTGCCGGTCATAGGCCTTGGGGGCAGTGCTCGGGGTAATCTGAGGATACGGCGTGGGCGTTGCTGTGCCAGGTGCTCCCGGCACCGGTGTGGTGATACGTGGCGGCGTGCCGGCGGCATGCACCCAGGGCAGGCCGGCTAAAAGCAGCGCGGCGAGGATCGCACGAAACATCAGCAACCTCCTGTCTGAACATTTCTACAGGCTACGCCTTAATACGCGTTTTCGCCTGTCCGCTTGCCCTGCAAGCGCGCTAGACTCATTGGCATAACCGATACCTGCCTGATCAGAACAAAGGAAACACCATGAGTTCGGCATCCACGTCCGCCGCCACCGCCCGCCTCGACCGTATCCTCGCCGACGCCAAGCGCGACAAAGAGATGGGCTACCGCGACAAAGCCTTGAGAATGTACCCGCACGTGTGCGGCCGTTGCGCCCGTGAGTTCGCCGGCAAGCGCCTGAGCGAGCTGACCGTTCATCACCGTGACCACAACCACGACAACAACCCTCAGGACGGCTCCAACTGGGAGCTGCTGTGCCTGTACTGCCACGACAACGAGCATTCGCGCTATACCGACCAGCAGTACTTCAGCGAAGGCTCCACCAGCACCCCGAGCATTGCCAAGGCCACGCACAACCCGTTCGCCGGGCTGGCTGGCTTGCTGAAGAAAGACTGACTGTCGACAGAGCCCCCCGCTGCCGCCGGCGAGCCCGTATAATCGCGCTTTTTTTGCGAAGGGCCCCGGCACGTGGCTAACAAACGGTACAGTTGCATCGGCCTGTTCAACCCAAAATCTGCAGAGAACGTAGGCTCGGTGATGCGCGCAGCGGGTTGCTACGGCGTGAACTCGGTGTTCTACACCGGCAAGCGCTACGAGCGCGCCCGCGACTTCGTCACTGACACCAAGCGCGTGCACTACGATATTCCGTTGATCGGCATCGACGACCTGCAGCGCATCATCCCGCTGGGTTGCACACCCGTCGCAGTGGAGTTGGTGGAAGGTGCTCGGCCCTTGCCTGAATACACCCACCCTGATCGCGCCATCTACATCTTCGGGCCGGAAGACGGCAGCCTCGATGCGAACGTGCGCGCGTGGTGCGAAGAAACCATCTATATCCCCACCGAAGGCTGCATGAACCTGGCCGCGACGGTGAACGTGGTGTTGTACGACCGTTTGGCCAAGGGCCTCAATACCCGCTCGGGACCCAAGTTCAAATAGCGCAGCCCCTGCCGGCATGGGCAAATGTGACCACCTGGCAAACCGACTGAACGTGTGCAGCAAGCCTCTGGTCAGCTGCTTACACTTCAGATGGAGGGCTTGCCATGCTCGATATTCATTCCACTACGGCGTCACCGGACCATAACGTACAAGGCCTGGAGCGGGTCGGTTCACTGGCCGGTGGTGCGCTGATGTTCACCAAGGGTATGCGCCACGGCGGGCTGGTCGGGCTGCTGCAGATGGTGGTCGGTGGCATTGCGGTGGCGCGCGGGGTCAGTGGGCATTGCTCGACCAAGGCCTGGTGGCAGAAGCATCGACAGGAATATCACCGTTTGCGCTCGGACATCGAACGCAGTGCCACCGAGCTGGAGGCGCTCAAACGCAGTGCCGAGGCGGCGACGGAGGGGGTGACGGTAACGGGGAAAGACCCGCTCACGGGTAGTTGATCAGCGGCTTGTACGGGCCCTGTCGCCGGCAAGCCTGCACCCACCCGCACTGCCCTGAACGTTGAAACGGTGTGGCAGAAGTGGAAGCAGGCTTGCCGGCGACAGGGCCGGCTGAGCCAGCCTGGCGCTAACGCAACGCCTTGCTCTGCAACACTTCGGATCGGCGCCCCAGCACGTTCTCACTGATCTGCACGAATTCCTCGGTGCTCACCTTCGGCAAGCGCATCAGCGCCTGCGTCACATCATCCAGCGAGCGCTTGGCCTGGGTGTGGATGCGTATTTCCTTGTCCAGCGCCTGCAGCAGCAACACCCCACGGGCAACCTGGGCCGGGCTTGCCCGCTCGCCACGCAGCTGGCTGACCTTGGCACCCTGCTTCTGCAAACGCGCCTGCCACACCTGGTAGCGGTCATCGCTCACACCCCCCGCCCGGCGCAGCAACTCGTTGGCGTAATAATCGCTGAGGCTTTGGCCCAGCCAGTCGCTGTCAGCACTCACACGAATCTGCGCAAACAGCTGCACCAGTTCACGCAGCAACGGGCTGTTACCGCTCTCACTGACCATGGGCCGCGCGCTGTGCAGGTACAGCGAGCCCCGCGCTGACATTGCTCCGCGCCACATGCCATCGCGCGCCCCCACCAGCAGCAACTTTGCCGGGTCGCGGGGGAATACGGCCTGCAGGTGCGGCCAGACGAAGGTCAACAGGGTGAGACTGTCCATGCGGCGCATGCCCTGCCCTACCGGTGCCGCCACCGTCACGTCAGTCTCGCCCAGGCGCGCACGTCGGCTGCCAAGGTCGCCGGCCAGCATCCAGCCAGTCGGGCGATCGAACAGGCGCGATACGTTGTCGATACGGAACTTGTCCTTGCCGACCCGCGGCCAGGAGGTTTCGATGCTTTTCCAGCCTTCTGGCAGGTCGACCGACAGGCGCGCCACCAGTTCGGTGCCGTCTTGCTGGTCGAGGCGTGCCGGTGGCACCAACTGGTCACCCAGGAACAACGCCCAGTGGGGCGTGATGCGTGAGGAATAGGCGCCACTGCGCACCTTCTGGTCCAGCTTGACCCGGTAGCTGAGGCTGGTCTTGCCCGCCGCCGGGTGCCACACGCCGCGCTCCCCCTGCACCTGCCACTGGCCGTCCGCCTGGAAGCCGCTGTACGCCCCCTGCTTGCCCAGGTCGAAGTCCAGGCTACGCACGGCACTGCCGTCTGCCAGGGTCAGGCGCACTTCGGCCTGGCCATTGGCAGGCAGCAGCCGCACCTGATAGTCGAGGTCGACTTTCTTCGCCCAGGCCGGCGAGCAGGCCATAAGGCCCAGCAGGAGCAACAGCTGGCAACGCATACAGAAACTCCTTGTTCCCCAGAGGCGACGGAGGGTGCCGCTCAGCTGGCGCGAAAAATCAGATGGTCTTCCCAGTCGTCTTCGTCCACATCCTGCTCCCTGAGCATACGCCCGGACTGGGAAATGCGCTGTTCATGCACCTGGGTGCGGTCGCCACAGACCAGGTGGTGCCAGGCCGGCAGGTCCTTGCCCTCGCTGACCAGGCGATACCCGCAGGTGCTCGGCAGCCACTTGAACTGGTCAGCCTTGCCCGGGGTGAGCTGAATACAGTCGGGCACCTGGGCGAAACGGTTGGGGTAATCGCTGCACTGGCAGGTGTTCATGTCCAGCAGCTTGCAGGCGATACGGGTGTAATAGACGCTGTTGTCGTCCTCGTCCTCGAGCTTTTGCAGGCAGCAAAGGCCACAGCCGTCACACAGCGATTCCCACTCTTGCGGGTCGAGTTGTTCGAGGGTCTTGCGCCGCCAGAACGGCGCGCTTTCAGCGATCATCACACGGGTTTCCTGCATTGGGCCTGCGCCAAGCTTCACGCTGGAGGCTCCAGGCAAATTGCGGCGCTTACGGCTTTGTTCTGTGGTTTTGAGCTTGGCGCCATGGCGGCGCCAGTCTAGAGCCTGGCCTTGGGCAATGCCAGACCGCCTGTCAGTGCCCTATGGCTACAGTTCAATAGCCCCGCGCGAAATCCACTTCGCCACGCAAGCCTTGCCCTGCCTGGTAGTGCCGCACGTTCTCGACAAACAACCGTACCATCGCCGCTGGCGAAGTCGGTGCCGAGCTGTGCCCGGTCAGCAACAACCCCCACGCGGTCCAGAACGGGTGACGCTGCGGCAACGGCTCCTGCCGGCACACATCGATCACCGCGCCCGCCAGATCGCCCTGCTTCAGCGCCTGGACCAGGTCGGCATCGACCACCGCCACACCACGCCCGGCATTGATGAACAGCGCGCTGGGCTGGAAACACTTGAACAGTGCGGCATCATAAAGATCATGGGTTGCCGGCGTATCCGGCAACAGGTTGAGCACGTAATCGGCCTGCCCGACCATCCGCGGCAAATCAGCCAACCCGGCGACCTCGACGAACGGCGCCTGCTCGCGGGGCGTGCTGGCGATGCCATACAGGGTCACGCCAAACGGCAAGAGGCATTCGGCTACACGCTGGCCGATATCGCCGGTGCCCACGATCAGCACCTTGCGCCCTTCGAGCGTCCCCCCCGGGCGGTCGTCCCACCGGCGCTCTACCTGGCTCACCAGGCGAGACAGCACTTCGCGCTCGTGCCCCAGCATGTAGGTGAGCATGTACTCGGCCATCACTTGGCCAAAGATGCCGACCGCACGGGTCAGGCGGTAATCACGCGGCAGGCCATCGGCCAGCAAGGGCGTGATGCCGGCCCAGGTCGATTGCATCCAGGCCGGCTTGTGGCCCTGGCGCAGCAGGCTTGCCAGCAAGTCTGGCTGGCCCAGCCAGACCGCACACTGGGGTGCCTGCAAGGCCAGCTCGGCGGAATCGCCGCTGGTCAGGATTTCCAGGTCCGGGGCCGCGCCAGCCAGCAGTCGGGCATAGTTGGCATGATCCTGCTCAGCGATCAGAACGCGCATCAAAGTGACAACCTTGGCAGACAACGAAGGCAGCCCGGCATGCGGGCCACCTGAGGGTGTGGAGGGATCGTGGCCGGATCAGACCGGGTCGTTACGGCGCAGAAGTTCTTCCGGCAAATGTTCGATGTACTCGTCCTCGGCCGGTGGCATCTGCAGGTGGTAACCCTGGTTATCAAGATTGTCCAGCACCTTGGCGATGTCCTCGCGGGCGAGCTTGCGCTCGGGGCTCAGCACCAGGTCGAAGGCATGTACGGGCGTGCCGAAGAACGGCAGCAGCGCCTCGGGCACGCGCTCCAGGCCCTCGGCCTTGAGTACGTAGAGGTACATCTCGTTCTTGCGCGGGCTCTTGTAGATCGAGCAGATACGTTTCATCGGGTTTCTCCGGCGCCCGCCAGTTCGTCCAGCAGGGCCTGGCCCATCCGCTCTCGGCGCCAGCCGCGCAGCGAATCGGGCAGTTGATAGGGGCCATTGGGGTAGCCGCTCTTGAGCAAGGCTTCCAGGGCCTTTTTGCGCAGCATCAACTCCGGGGCAATGCCCAGACGCTCGCCTTCGGCCTGGCCGATGGCGCGCAGGCGCTTGAGGATGCCGGCCGCTTCGATCGGAAGCGGTTCGGGCAGCGTCGCCGGCCATTGCTCAGGCGGCAGGCTGGCGGCACGTTTGATCAGCTCGACCAGGCAGGCGCCATCCTGGCGGATGGTGCGCGGATGCATGTCGTCGATCTTGGCCAGGGCCGACAGGTTGTCCGGCTGGTTCTTGGCCATCGGCCACAGCGAGTGCTCCTTGAGAATGCGGTTGCGCGGCACATCGCGGCTGCGTGCTTCACGCTCGCGCCAGGCGCACAGTTCCCGCAGCACCGCCAGTTGCTGGCGGCCCAGCTTCCAGGCCAGCTTCACATCGCGGTACAGGGTTTCGGGCTCGACCTCGCGGCGCAAGGCCGCGACCAGTTCGGCACCGTCTTCCAGCACCCACGCGTACTTGTCGTCCGACAGACGTGGGCGCAGGGCGGCAAACAGTTCGGCCAGGTGCACGGCATCTTCGGCTGCGTAGCTGATCTGGGTGTCCGACAGCGGGCGCTGCAGCCAGTCCGAGCGGGTCTCACCCTTGGGCAGTTCGAGGCCCAGCACTTCCTGAACCAGGCGCGAATAGCCCATGGAGAAGCCCAGGTTCAGGTAGCCCGCGGCCAACTGCGTGTCGAACAGCGGCTGCGGCAGCTTGCCGGTCAGGCGCAGCAGCACTTCAAGGTCTTCGCTGCAGGCGTGCAGCACCTTGACCACACCGCTGTCTTCCAGCAGGTCGGCCAAAGGCTGCCAGTTGCCGATCAGCAACGGGTCGATGAGAAAAGCGCGCTCGCCGTCACCGATCTGGATCAGGCCAGCTTTCGGATAAAAGGTGTCGACCCGCATGAATTCGGTGTCGAGCGCCACGAAGGGCAGTGTGCGCCACCTCTGGCAGAGTTCGGCCAGGGTCTGGTCGTCACGGATCCAGTGTATTTCGATGGCCACGAGGCTCTCCCACAAACATTGGCGCGCAGTATATACGGCGCGGGCACTGCGGGTGAAACCTGACTGACATCCGCGCCGGCCGCCGGGTAGCTTGCGCTGCCGGTCAGCCTGGCAAGCGATGCTTGGCGTAAGGCTCGCGGTCGATATCCTGCACTTCCACACACAATTGCAGGTCTAGGCCAGCCTGCGCCGGTATGGCCTCATGCAGCACCTCCAGCAAGCTGGCGGACAATTGTTTCTTCACCTCCGCCGGGCGCCCGCTGAGGATGGCCAGGCGCACATGGGCGAACGCCCGCTCGGCTGGCGCAGTGCCCACCCGGTAATGGGCGAACGCCTGGGCGCGGCTTTTGATGTCTGCCTCATCGGCGAACTGCCCGCTGCCGACCAGGGCGTGATTCAGGCGCAGCAGCAGTACCTCGACATTGAGCTCGCGCAGGTTGTCGCTGTATTCCAGGTTCAGGTGAGGCATGGCACAGGTTCCAGGCGTTGGGGGAGGCGACAGCCTACCCCAGTCCCCTACCCGCGCAAAGGCGGCTATCCTCAAAGGTCAGGACCTTACTGACAACCCTGACAGAGGTGAAGAAATGCCAGTTCCGCATGATCTGCTCGCTGACTTGCACGTTACCGCCGATGCATTCCAGGCACTGATAGACAAGGACCCGACGCTGCATGCCCTGCACAAGGAATACAACGCCAAAGACAAGGAGGTGGTGGCCGCCGAAGGCAATGGCACCAACGACGATGCCGTCAACCGCCTGCGCAAGGAGCGCCTGCTGATCAAGGACAAGATCGAGCGAATCATTCATCCGCCCAAATCCTGATGGCTTTCTGCTGAATCAACCGCCCTGTCGCCGGCAAGCCGGCTCGCTGGCGACAGGGCCTGCAACCGTTACATGCCAGCCGATGCGTTCAAGGCCCGGTCCAGGTCTTCGATCAGGTCCCGGTAATCCTCGATCCCGATCGACAGCCGCAACAAGCGCTCACTGATGCCCATCAGCCCCTTCTGTTCCGGGCTCAGTGAATTGTGCGACATGCTCCAGGAGTGGTTGATCATGCTCTCCACACCACCCAACGAGTCGGCCAGGACAAATATCTGCAAGGCCTCCACCAGGCGATTGAGCGCCGCCCGATCACCGTTCCTGACCTTCATTGCCACCACCGCTCCGCCAGCGCGCATCTGGCGCTTGCACAGTGCGTGCTGCGGGTGGCTTTCCAGCCCCGGGTAATACACCTGCTCGATCTGCGGATGGCTTTCCAGGAAGCGTGCCACCTGCAGGGCATTGGCACACTGACGCTCCATGCGCACGTCGAGGGTTTTCAGGCCGCGCAAGGCCAGGTAACAGTCGAACGGGCCCTGGATCGCCCCCACGGCCATGCTGATCTTGCGCAAGCGCCCCAGCAATTCATCGTTGGCAGCCACCACCACGCCGCCGGTCAGGTCGGAGTGGCCGCCAATGTATTTGCTGGCCGAATGCATCACCAGGTCCACACCCAGGGTGATCGGCCGCTGGTTCCACGGCGAGCAGAAGGTGTTGTCGATGCAGGTGAGAATACCCCGCGCCCGAGCCAGGTCGCAGACCGCCTTGATGTCGACCAGGTGCAGCAACGGGTTGGTCGGCGACTCGATCCAGATCAGCTGGGTTTCGGGTTTGATCGCCGCCGCTACGGCCGCCACATCGTTGAGGTCGACATAGGTGGTGGTAAGGCCCGAGGTGCGTGCTCGGTAGTCTTCAAGAATGCGGAAGGTGCCGCCGTACACACCGTTCATCACCACCACATGAGCGTCCTTGGGGAGCAGCTCCAGCACCGTGGCGGTGGCGTTTACACCGGAGGCACACGCCACCGCGCCCACACCCTCTTCAAGTGCCGCGACACAACTTTCATAGGCATGCCGGGTCGGGTTGCCCACCCGGCTGTAGGCGTATTTCGGGTTGTCATCGAGGCTGCGCTTGATATACGAGCTGGCGGTGTAGATAGGCGGGAAGATCGCGTTGTCGGCGACACTGAACTGCTCACCGGCGTGAATGGTACGGGTGGCGAAATTGCGCGGCTTGTCGGACATGGTCAGGCCCATTTGGCAGATGTAAGTGCGCAACTATCGCACAATCACCTGCCGCCACAACGCCCGTGGTGGCGGGAATTTTTTCTATCGTTGGGGTAATCTGGGGAATATTTTACTGACCGCCAGCGGGTTTCCATGGACAGTTTCGACCAGCACATCCTCACCCTGCTCCAGCGCGACGCGTCGCTCTCGCTCAAGGATTTGGCCGAAGCCGTCAACCTGTCCACCACCCCCTGCTGGAAGCGGGTCAAGCGCCTGGAAGAGGATGGCTACATCCTCGGCCGCGTCGCCCTGCTCGACCCCGAACGCCTGGGCCTGGGCCTGACGGTGTTCGTCCAGCTCAAGACCCAGCGCCACGACAGTGCCTGGCTGGAGCAGTTTGCCGAGACGGTGAAAGGCTTCGAGGAGGTGATGGAGTTCTATCGCATGTCCGGGGACTGGGATTACATGCTGCGGGTGGTGGTGGGCGATATCGCTGCCTACGACCGGTTCTATAAAAAGCTGATCACCAGCACCGATGGGCTCTCCAACATCACGTCCAGCTTTGCCATGGAACAGATGAAATACACCACGGCTTACCCGGTCCACAGGCCCTGATCGGTGCCAGCCTCAGCACCCCTTCACTGCGCCGCCACCGCTTCGATCCGGTTCCCCGCCTTGGCCTTCTCGAGCCGAATCGCAATGAATTTGGAGGTCGGCGTATAGGTGCCTTCGCCGTAACTTTCCAGCGGCACCAGCGGGTTGGTCTCCGGGTAGTAGGCCGCCGCCTGCCCATCGGGGATGTCGTAGGGCACCAGGCGGAACCCCGACACCCGGCGTTCGACACCGTCCTCCCACAGCGACACCAGATCGACATGCTCACCCGGCTCGAAGCCCAGGCGGCGGATGTCGGCCTCGCTGACGAACACCACTTCCCGCAGGCCAAACACGCCCCGGTAACGATCGTCCAGCCCATATAGCGTGGTGTTGTACTGGTCGTGCGAGCGCATCGTCTGCAGGATGAGGTCCGGCTTGTCGCCACGGGCGAGCACCTGGGCGTTGACCAGATGCTCGGGCAACGGGCTGGCACTGAAGCGCGCCTTGCCGGTTGCCGTGCGCCAGTTGCGCTCGGCAGCACTGTTGCCCAGGTGGAAACCACCTGGGTGCTGCAGCCGCTCATTGAAGTTGGCGAAACCGGGGATGACATCGGCGATCATGCTGCGAATACGGCCATAGTCGGCCACCGCGTACTCCCAATCGATGGGCTGGTTGCCCAGCGTGGCCTTGGCCATGCCGGCGATGATCCAGGGTTCGGACCGCATGTGGGGTGAACGCGGGCGCAGCTGGCCATGGGAGATATGCACCATGCTGAAGGTGTCTTCCACGGTCACGCCCTGCGGCCCGCCGGCCTGCATGTCGATCTCGGTGCGCCCCAGGCAGGGCAGGATCAGCGCATCGCGGCCAGTGACCAGGTGCGAACGGTTGAGCTTGGTGGATATCTGCACCGTCAACGCACAGTTGCGCAGGGCCGCGTGGGTGCGGGGCGTGTCCGGCGTCGCCTGGGCGAAGTTGCCACCCAGCGCGATGAACACCTTGGCGCGCTGTTGCTCCATGGCCTGGATCGCCAGCACCGCGTTATGCCCATGGGCGCGAGGTACGCGGAACTGGAAGCGTTTTTCCAAGGCATCGAGCAACGCCGCCTTGGGTTTCTCGTCGATCCCCATGGTGCGGTCGCCTTGCACGTTGCTGTGGCCACGCACTGGCGAAAGGCCCGCGCCGGGCTTGCCGACGTTGCCGCGCAACAGCTGCAGGTTGACGATTTCCTGCACGGTAGGCACCGAGTGACGGTGCTGGGTGACGCCCATCGCCCAGCACATGATCACCCGCTCGGCCTTGCGGTACATCCGCGCCGCCAGCTCGATCTCGGCCAGGGTCAGGCCGGACTGCTCGACGATATGGTCCCACGAGGTGGCATCCACGGCCGCCAGGTAGGCGTCCACACCGCTGGTGTGCGCGGCGATGAAGCCATGGTCGAATACCGCTGGCTCCCCCTTGGCCTGGGCTTCGCGCTCCCATTTCAGCAGGTACTTGGCAATGCCGCGCATGGCCGCCATGTCGCCGCCCAGGGCTGGGCGGAAGTAGGCGGTATTGGTCGGTTCGGAGCCGTTGCTGAGCATTTCGAACGGGTGCTGCGGGTGCTGGAAGCGCTCCAGGCCACGCTCTTTGAGCGGGTTGAAACACACCACCTGGGCGCCGCGCTTGACCGCTTCACGCAGCGGTTCGAGCATGCGCGGGTGGTTGGTACCGGGGTTCTGGCCAATGACGAAGATCGCGTCGGCCAGCTCCAGGTCATGGAACACGACCGTGCCCTTGCCTACGCCGAGGGTTTCCGACATGCCCACGCCACTGGCCTCGTGGCACATGTTCGAGCAGTCGGGGAAGTTGTTGGTGCCGTAGGCGCGGACGAACAGCTGGTAGAGGAATGCCGCTTCGTTGCTGGCCCGGCCGGAGGTGTAGAACTCAGCCTCATCGGGCGATTCCAGCGCCTGCAAGTGCCGGGCGATCAGGGCAAAGGCCTCTTCCCAAGTGGTTTGCACATAGTGATCGGTGGCAGCGTCGTAACGCATCGGGTGCGTGAGGCGGCCTTGGTATTCGAGCCAGTAGTCGGTCTGGTCCTTCAGCGCGCTTACGCTGTATCTGGCGAAGAAGGCCGGGTCGACCGAGCGACCGGTCGCTTCCCAGTTGACCGCCTTGGCGCCGTTTTCGCAGAACTTGACCATGTCGCTTTCCGGCGACTCGCCCCAGGCGCAGCCGGGGCAGTCGAACCCGCCGTTCTGGTTGGTCTTGAGCATGGCACGCAGGTTCTTGAAGGCGTTGTCACTGCCCAGCCAGCTCTTGGTCACGCTCTTGAGCGCGCCCCAGCCGGCGGCAGGCCCCTTGTAATCCCTGATATGTTCGTCCTGGCTCATGCGGTCAATCCTCACGCGGGCATCGAATAGTGCAACGGATCGTGTCGTCCGCTGCTTTTTTCCAGCCTATGGAGACAGTCGGGGGGCCGTCCAATCGAAATGTCTTACGGGGTGATAGGCCGTTTCGATGATGGGGGTGCACTTGGCGCCATGCACCACGGTGGGCCGTGATAGATGAGATTGATCAAACGGTCGGGCAAAGCAATTTGACGGCGAACACCGCAGGTTATAGCGTGGAACCAGTCCCCCTCCCTTGCCGAGCGCGAACGTGGAACAGAACAGCCGGGCCCTGATCGACGGCTTCAACCGGAAAATCGACTACCTGCGGATGTCGGTCACGGACCGCTGCGACTTCCGTTGTGTCTATTGCATGGCCGAAGACATGCAGTTCCTGCCGCGCCAGCAGATCCTCAGCCTTGAGGAACTGTTCCAGGTTGCCGAACGTTTCGTCGCCTTAGGCACTCGCAAGATCCGCCTTACCGGTGGCGAGCCGCTGGTACGCCAGGGCATCGTCGACCTGTGCGGGCGCATTGCCGCCCTGCCCGGCCTGCGAGAGCTGTGCATGACCAGCAACGGCTCGCAGCTCCCGCGCCTGGCCCAGCCGCTGTTCGACGCAGGCCTGTCACGCCTGAACATCAGCCTCGACAGCCTCGATGCAGAACGTTTCAAGCAACTGACCCGCACCGGCGACCTGGCCCAGGTGATCGCCGGCATCGACGCGGCCCGCCGCGCGGGGTTTCAGCGCATCAAACTCAATTGCGTGGTGCTCAAGGGGCGTAACGACGATGAGCTGGTCGACCTGGTGCGCTTTGCCATCGACCGCGAACTGGACATCACCTTCATCGAAGAGATGCCGCTGGGCGTGATCAGCGAGCACGAACGCGGCGAGTCGTTCTGCTCCAGTGACGAAGTACGCGCGCGGCTGGCCGAACATTTCACCCTGATCGAATCGACCGAGTCGTCCCAGGGCCCGGCGCGCTACTGGCGCCTGGCAGAAGCGCCGAGCACCCGTGTCGGCTTCATCTCGCCGCACAGCCACAACTTCTGCGCCACCTGCAACCGTGTGCGCCTGACCGTCGAAGGCCGGCTGTTGTTGTGCCTGGGCAATGAACATTCGATGGACCTCAAACAGGTGCTGCGTGCCCACCCGGGTGATGCCGAGCGGCTGGAAAAAGCCATCCGCGATTCGCTGCACCTCAAGCCCTATCGCCATCATTTCGAGGTCGGTGGCGACGTGCAGATCCTGCGCTTCATGAACATGACCGGCGGCTGACCGGCCGTCCCTGGATCGCCATGATCGTCCACTCCCGCCCCGACGTGTTGCGCGTGCTATTCACCCTCAAGGGTTCGATCGTCAAGCGCATTGCCTTGCGCTGCCTGACGGTCACCTTGCTCGCCGCCCTGATCGTGCTGGTCGAACGCCACTTCCCGGCGTTTTTCTACCCCGTCAGCGCTACCCCCTTCACGCTGCTTGGCCTGTCGCTGTCGATCTTCATGAGCTTTCGCAACAACGCCTGTTACGACCGCTGGTGGGAGGGGCGCAAGGCCTGGGGGAAGATGATCATCGAGGCCCGCTCGTTCATACGTGAAAGCGGGGTGATCATCGATGAAAAGCTGCGCGCCGAGTTGCTGCGCAGCCTGTGCGGCTTTGCCCATGCGCTCAATGCCCGGTTGCGCAATGAGGATGAAGTGGCCGCCGCCCAGCCGTGGCTGGCCAACCCCGCTGCGATCCGCCCGCACAATGTCTGCGACGGTATCTTGCAGGAGGTTGGCGCCCACTGCTCACGCCTGGCCGAGCAGCAGCACATCAGTGAATGGCGCTACAGCCTGTTGGAGCAACGCCTGGTCGGGCTGTCGGAGGTGCAGGCCACCTGCGAGCGGATCAAGGGCACACCGCTGCCCTTCCCCTATACCCTGCTGCTGCACCGCACCATCTACATCTTCTGCCTGCTGCTGCCGTTCGCCCTGGCCGAGCCGCTGGGCTGGCTGGCGCCGCTGTTTACCACCATCGTGGGGTACACCTTCTTCGGGCTGGATGCCATCGGCAATGAACTGGAGGACCCGTTCGGGCGAGACGAGAACGACCTGCCGACCGATGCCATGGTGCGCACGGTCGAGCGGGATGTGCTGGGGGCCTTGGGCGTGGAGCCGCTGCCACCGGCGTTGCAGCCAGTGGAGCATGTGCTGAGCTGACTGGCCCTAGCGCCGGGGCTGTTCAACCGCGCGTTGTGCAGGGCGCGATGGGCTTGAGGTGCTTCACAAAATTACAAGGCTGGTGCCGCGCATCCAGTTGCTCTGCCAGGATGCCTTCCCACGCCGTGCGGCAGGCACCGGTAGAACCTGGCAGGCAGCACACCAGGGTGCCATTGGCCATCCCGGCCGAGGCGCGGCTCTGCAAGGTCGAGCTGCCGACATCGAGAATCGACAACGCGCGGAACAGCTCGCCGAAACCGTCGATACGCCGATCGAACAGGCACTCCACCGCTTCGGGTGTGCTGTCCCGGCCGGTGAAGCCGGTGCCGCCGGTGATCAGCACCACCTGCACCTGGTCATCGGCAATCCAGGTGGCCACCTGGGCGCGGACCTTGTACAGGTCGTCCTTGAGCAGCGCGCGCGCCACCAGGTGATGGCCGACCTGCACCGGGCGGCTGGCGAGCAGCTCACCGGAGGTGTCGTTTTCGTAGGTGCGGGTGTCGCTGACCGTCAGGACGGCGATATTGAGCGGAACGAAGACCGCATCGGGTTGAACACGCACAGTGAAGCTCCTTGTATGGCAGGCTCGTTACGCTAGAGGCATGACCAGAGCGCGTCCAATCGATATGCCGTACCGCCCGATCAATGACATCTATCGCTGACTTGGTTAAGGTCAGCACACCAAGGCCCCAGGCACTCCCATGGACATCAAGCAGCTCAAGTTTCTCATCGCCCTCGACCAGACCCGCCACTTCGGCCAGGCCGCGGCGCTGTGCCATATCACCCAGCCGACCCTGTCCATGCGCCTGCGCAACCTGGAGGACGAACTGGACCTGGTGCTGGTCAAGCGCGGCCAACGCTTCGAGGGCTTCACCGAAGCCGGCGAGCGCATCCTGGCCTGGGCCCGCACCCTGCTCGCCGCCCATGATGGCCTGCAGGCCGAGGCGGCCAGTTGCCGTGGCCAAGTGGTTGGTAGCCTGCGCTTGGGCACCGTGCCGCTGGCCAGCTTCAACCCCATGCAGTTGCTGCTGCCGCTGCGCGAAAAATACCCGGAGCTGCAGTTTCAGCTCAGCTCCCACAGCACCGAACAGATCATGGATGGCCTGAGCCGCAACCAGCTCGATTTGGGGATCTGCTATCTGGACCAGGTCAACGCCAACTTCTTCGAGGTGATCGAACTGGGCACCACCACCATGGGCCTGCTGCACGATACCCGGCATTTCCAGTTCGAGGCCGACACCTTGCGTTGGGAGGACCTGGGCGAAATCCCTCTGGGCCTGCTGAGCAAGGGGATGCACTACCGTCAGTCGCTCGACCTGAGCTTTCGCAGCCGCAGCCTGGAACCCAATGCCGTGCTGGAAAGCGACTCGAGCTTCCAGTTGGTCCAAGCCATCAACACCGGGGTGTGCTGCGCAATCATGCCGCTCGATTGCGGGTTGGAAGACCTGAGCGAGCACATGCGCATCGTCCCGATCACCGACGCCTGCATCCACAGCCCCGTCGGCCTGCTGCTGCGCCGTAGCGAGCCGCGCTCGGCCATTGCCGAACAGTGCTTTGACGAGGCCCGCACCCTGTTTCAACCCTCCTGAGCCGCAGTCGCCTGGCGGTACTGGCGCGGGGTAAAACCGGTGAGTTGCTTGAACTGCCGGCTGAAAGCGCTGTGGTCGGTGTAGCCGCACTGCAGCGCCACTTCGGTGATCGGCAAGTCGCTGTGCAGCAGCCGATGGGCATGTTCCAGCCGCGCCTTGTGAATCATTTGCCGGGGTGTGAGGTGGAACACACGCTTGCAGTAACGCTCCAGTTGCGCGACGGAAATGCCGGCAATGCGGGTCAGCTCACCCAGGCTGATCGGCTGGTGAAAGTGCTTGCGAATGTGCTCGTCCACCGCGGCCAGGCGTTGATAGGCGGGGTGGCTGTCGGCGGCTGATTGCAGGTCGACCGAAATGCCGACCAAGCCCAGGATCTCGCCCGCCTGGTTGTACAGCGGGCGCTTGTGGGTCAGGCACCAGCCTGGCTCACGGCTGCCGTACAGGTGCAACTCAAGCTGGTCTTCCAGCACCAGCCCATCCTTGAGCACGCGGCGATCCTGCTCGGTATAGCCGGGGCCCAGTTGCGCCGGGAAGACTTCGGCGCTGGTCTTGCCCAACAGTGGCTGCAGGCGCTTGAGGCCGCAGCGCTGGACCAGGGTGTTGTTGGCCAGCACATAGCGGGCATCCGGATCCTTGATGAAGATCGCGGCATTGGGGATGGCATCGAGGATCGGCAGCAGCAGGGATACCCCCGCGAGCAGGTCCTGCAGGCTAGCGGGGCGATGCTGGTCGAGGTTCTGGTACAGGGCTGCCAGTGTGGCGTCGGCCATCATTCAACTCTCTGGTAGGGGCACCGGCGCCATCGCCGGGAAAACTCTCAAGCCCTTGAACAACAGGGCCTCCAGCCTATCGAGCCTGGCGAACGGCGCGCCAGCCTTTTCTGCGATTGTGCCGATTTCGTCATCCCCCCTGCAGAAAACCATCAAGAACCGTGGCCCCGTTCGGTCCACTCTATGCCCCACGCAAGCCGTCCAAGACCTATAAGAGCTCGGCCCAGAAGCCGCACCTGGTGACATCAGACCTGCCTATCCAAAACCTACAAAAAGGCGACCCCATGTCAGGCAAATTCAAGAAACAGCTGTCCTTGCTGGACCTCACGTTCATCGGCCTCGGCGCCATCTTCGGCTCCGGCTGGCTGTTCGCCGCCAGCCACGTCTCGGCCATTGCCGGACCGGCCGGCATCCTTTCCTGGTTCCTCGGCGGCTTCGCCGTACTGCTACTGGGCATCGTGTACTGCGAGCTCGGCGCCGCGCTGCCACGCGCCGGGGGTGTGGTGCGCTACCCGGTGTACTCGCACGGCCCACTGCTCGGCTACCTGATGGGGTTCATCACCCTGATCGCCTTCTCTAGCCTGATCGCCATCGAAGTGGTCGCCTCTCGCCAGTACGCGGCGGCCTGGTTCCCCGGGCTGACCGAGGCCGGCTCCAGTGACCCCACCGTGCTCGGCTGGTTGGTGCAGTTCGCCCTGCTGGGGCTGTTCTTCTTCCTGAACTACCGCAGCGTCAAGACCTTCGCCAAGGCCAACAACCTGGTCAGCGTGTTCAAGTTCATCGTGCCGCTGCTGGTGATCGGCGTGCTGTTCAGCTTCTTCAAGCCAGAGAACTTCGAGGTCCAGGGCTTCGCCCCGTTCGGCATGTCCGGGGTAGAAATGGCTGTGTCGGCTGGCGGCATCATCTTCGCTTACCTGGGCCTGACACCGATCATCTCGGTGGCAAGCGAAGTCAAGAACCCACAGCGCACCATCCCCATCGCGCTGATCCTCTCCGTGCTGCTGTCCACCGCGATCTATGCGCTGCTGCAACTGGCCTTCCTCGGCAGCGTGCCAACCGAAATGCTGAGTGACGGCTGGGCTGCGGTGACCAAGGAACTGGCCTTGCCCTACCGTGACATCGCCCTGGCACTGGGCGTAGGCTGGCTGGCCTACCTGGTGGTGGCCGATGCGGTGATCTCCCCCAGCGGCTGCGGCAACATCTACATGAATGCCACGCCGCGTGTGGTCTACGGCTGGGCCCAGACCGGCACCTTCTTCAAGTACTTCACCCGCATCGATGCAGAATCCGGCATCCCGCGCCCGGCCCTGTGGTTGACCTTCGGCCTGTCGGTGTTCTGGACCCTGCCGTTCCCCTCGTGGGAAGCGCTGATCAACGTGGTATCCGCTGCCCTGGTCTTGAGCTACGCCGTGGCCCCGGTCACCGTTGCCGCCCTGCGCCGCAATGCGCCACAGATGCCGCGCCCGTTCCGGGTCAAGGGCATGGCCGTACTCGGCCCGCTGTCTTTCATCATCGCCGCGCTGATCGTGTACTGGTCGGGCTGGAACACCGTGTCGTGGCTGCTGGCCCTGCAGATCGTGATGTTCGTGCTGTACCTGCTGTGTGCTCGTTTCGTCCCCACCCAGCACTTGTCGCTGGCCCAGCAGGTGCGCTCCAGCGCCTGGCTGATCGGTTTTTACGCGGTGACCATCCTGCTGTCCTGGCTTGGCAGTTTCGGCGGCCTGGGTGTGATCGGCCACCCGTTTGACACTGTAGTCGTCGCGGCCTGCGCGCTGGGCATCTACTACTGGGGCGCCGCGACTGGCGTGCCTGCCCACCTTGTGCGCCTGGAAGGTGAAGACGAAAGCGAAGCCAGCGCTGACACCTCTACCTGCAACCCTGCTGCCGTCGCTTCCTGATCTTTTACGCAAGGGACAAGCCATGAAACAGATTCACGTCATCGACTCTCACACTGGCGGCGAACCGACCCGCCTGGTGATGAAGGGTTTCCCGCCACTGCACGGCCGCAGCATGGCCGAACAGCGCGACGAACTGCGCGAGCTGCACGACCCATGGCGCCGCGCCTGCCTGCTGGAGCCACGTGGCAACGATGTCCTGGTCGGCGCGCTGTACTGCCCACCGGTTTCGGCCGACGCGACCTGCGGGGTGATCTTCTTCAACAACGCCGGCTACCTGAACATGTGCGGCCACGGCACCATCGGCCTGGTCGCCTCGTTGCAGCACCTGGGCCTGATCGCACCGGGCGTGCACACGATCGACACCCCGGTCGGCCAGGTCAGCGCGACCCTGCATGAAGACGGCGCCATCACCATCGGTAACGTGCCCTCCTACCGCTATCGCCAGCAGGTTGCAGTGGACGTGCCCGGCCATGGCCTGGTGCGCGGCGACATCGCCTGGGGCGGCAACTGGTTCTTCCTCGTTTCCGAACACGGCCAACGTATCGAGCTGGACAACCGTGAGGCCCTGACCGAGTACACCTGGGCCATGCTCAAGGCACTCGAACAGCAGGGCATCACCGGTGAAAACGGCGCAGCCATCGACCACGTCGAACTGTTCGCCGACGACGCCAACGCCGACAGCCGCAACTTCGTGATGTGCCCCGGTAAAGCCTACGACCGCTCGCCCTGCGGCACCGGCACCAGCGCCAAGCTGGCCTGCCTGGCCGCCGACGGCAAGCTTGGCGAAGGCCAGACCTGGGTCCAAGCCAGCATCACCGGTAGCCAGTTCCATGCCCGTTACGAGCGCGACGGCGAGCGCATTCGCCCGTTCATCACCGGCCGCGCCTACATGACCGCCGACAGCACGCTGCTGATCGACGAACAAGACCCCTTCGCCTGGGGCATCTGAGCCCCGACGTTTTCGCCCCCTTTCGCCAGGAGTAACAACAATGACTGATAGCATCTTCACCGGCACCATGCCCGCCCTGATGACCCCGTGCACCGCCGCGCGCAAACCGGACTTCGACGCCTTGGTGCGCAAAGGCCGCGAGCTGATCGAGGCCGGCATGAGCGCCGTGGTGTACTGCGGTTCGATGGGCGACTGGCCACTGCTCACCGAAGCCGAGCGCCAGGAGGGTGTGGCCCGCCTGGTGGCCGCCGGCATCCCGACCATCGTCGGCACCGGCGCGGTGAACACCCGCGAAGCGGTCTCTCATGCCGCTCACGCGGCCAAGGTCGGTGCCGCCGGCCTGATGGTCATCCCCCGTGTGCTAAGCCGCGGTGCCTCGCTGATCGCCCAGAAGCACCACTTTTCGGCCATCCTCGCTGCCGCACCCAAGCTGCCCGCGGTGATCTACAACAGCCCCTACTATGGCTTTGCTACACGCGCCGACCTGTTCTTCGAGCTGCGCCGCGAATACCCGAATCTGATCGGCTTCAAAGAGTTCGGCGGTGGTGCCGACCTGCGCTACGCCGCCGAGCACATCACCTCCAAGGATGACGACGTGACCCTGATGGTGGGCGTGGACACCCAAGTGGTGCATGGCTTCGTCAACTGCAACGCCACCGGCGCCATTACCGGCATCGGTAACGCCCTGCCGCGTGAGGTGCTGCACCTGGTAAGCCTGAGCAAGCAGGCGGCCAAGGGCGATGCGCAGGCCCGTCGCCTGGCCCGCGAGCTGGAAGCGGCGCTGGCGGTGCTGTCGTCGTTCGATGAAGGCTGCGACCTGGTGCTGTATTACAAGCACCTGATGGTGCTGAACGGCGACAGCGAGTACAGCCTGCACTTCAACGAAACCGATGTGCTGACCGACGCCCAGCGCAACTATGCCGAACAGCAGTACGCGCTGTTCCGCAACTGGTATGCGAGCTGGTCGGCCGAACAGAAGATCGCCTGAGCCGCCAGTGCTTTCTCTGTGGGAGCGGCCTTGCCCGCCCCCACGACGTCCTTGATACCCGAATCTGATTTCCAAGGAGGCTACATGCCCCTCACAGGCAACCTGCTGATCGGCCAAACGCCGGTAACCGGCAGCCGCGAAGCCATCCGCGCCATCGACCCGGCCACCGGCCAGGCGCTGGAGCCGGCCTACCTGGGCGCCAGCGATGAGCACGTGGCCCAGGCCTGCGCCCAGGCCTGGGCGGCGTTCGATGCGTACCGCGAAACCACGCTCGAACAACGGGCACAGTTTCTCGAAACCATCGCCACGCAGATCGAAGCGCTGGGCGAGCCCCTGATCGACCGCGCGGTGGCCGAGAGCGGCCTGCCGAAAGCGCGCCTCCAGGGCGAGCGGGGCCGCACCTGTACCCAGTTGCGCACCTTCGCCCGTGTAGTGCGGGCCGGTGAGTGGCTGGATGTGCGCGTCGACAGCGCCCTGCCAGAACGCCAGCCCTTGCCGCGCGCAGACCTGCGCCAGCGCCAGGTCGCCCTTGGGCCGGTAGCCGTGTTTGGTGCCAGCAATTTCCCGCTGGCCTTCTCGGTGGCCGGTGGCGACACCGCCTCGGCGTTGGCTGCCGGCTGCCCAGTGGTGGTCAAGGCCCATAGCGCCCACCCGGGTACCAGCGAACTGGTTGGCCAGGCCGTGGCGCAAGCGGTGCAGCTGTGCGATTTGCCGGCCGGCGTATTTTCGCTGTTGTATGGCTGCGGCCATGAAGTCGGCGTTGCGCTGGTCAGCGACCCACGCATCAAAGCCGTTGGTTTTACCGGCTCTCGCAGCGGTGGTATCGCGCTGTGCAAGGTGGCCCAGGCACGCCCGGAACCGATCCCGGTGTACGCCGAAATGAGCTCGATCAACCCGGTGTTCCTGTTCGAGGCCGCCCTGCAGGCCCGCGCCGAGGCGCTGGCACAAGGCTTCGTCGCCTCACTGACCCAAGGTGCCGGCCAGTTCTGCACCAACCCCGGCCTGGTGATCGCCTGCCAAGGGCCGGCGTTACAGCGGTTCATCGACGCGGCAAGCGAACACGTTGGCCTGGCCGCTGGGCAGACCATGCTCACACCGGGCATCTTCAGTGCTTACCAAGCCGGTATCGGTGGCATGGCGGAAAACGCCAATGCCCAGGTTGCGGCCAGTGGTCAGGTTGGACAAGGCCCTAACCAATGCCAGGCGCAGTTGTTCGTGACCGAGGCCGAAGCCTTCCTGGCCGACCCCACCTTGCAGGCCGAGGTGTTCGGCCCATCGTCACTGGTGGTGGCCTGCGCGAGCGATGAACAGGTACGCCAGGTGGCCGAGCATCTGGAGGGCCAATTGACCGCGACCTTGCAACTGGACGATGCCGACATCGACCGCGCCCGCGCGTTGCTGCCAACCCTTGAACGCAAGGCCGGGCGCATTCTGGTCAATGGCTGGCCAACCGGTGTCGAGGTGTGCGATGCCATGGTCCATGGCGGGCCGTTCCCGGCCACCTCCGATGCCCGCACCACCTCGGTGGGCACGGCGGCGATCCTGCGCTTCCTGCGCCCGGTGTGCTACCAGGACTTCCCCGATGCGCTGCTGCCGCCGGCGTTGAAACACGGCAACCCGCTGCAGCTGCGGCGCCTGCTCGACGGCACCCGGGAAGGCTGAACATGGTCGACACCTCTGAAGCCGACATCGCCGTGGTCGGCGCCGGCATTGTCGGCGTCGCCTGCGCCCTGCAACTGGCCCGCCAGGGGCGCCAGGTCGTGCTGTTCGACCGCCAACCGCCCGGCCACGGAGCCTCGTACGGCAACGCCGGGCACCTGGCCACCGAGCAGGTGTTCCCCATCGCCGACCTATCGATACTCAAGCGCCTGCCACGCATGCTGCTGGACCCGATGGGCCCACTGCGGTTGGACTGGAAATACCTGCCCAAGGCCCTGCCCTGGTTCGCCCGCCTGCTGCTCAACCTGCGCCCGGAGCCCTTCCAGCGCAGCGTGGCCGGCATCCGTGCGTTGAACGAAGGCAGTCTGGGCGCCTGGCAGCGTTTGCTCGGCTCCATCGGCCACAGCGAGCTGTTCAAGGAAGACGGCTCGTTATTGGTGTTCGAGCGCGCCGATTCGCGCTCGGCTCTGGAGGCGTTGTTGGCCCGGATGCAGCAACAGGCGGTGCCGGCCGAATTCTGGTCGGCCGACACGGTGCGCGCTGCTGCGCCGGAGTTGACCCCGTCCATCCTCGGTGGCTTGTTTTTCCCCCGCACCGGGCATTTCATCGACCCTTACCGTGTGGTCATTGAGTTGTTCGAAGCCGCCAAGGCGGCTGGCGTACGCTTCGTCCAGGCGCAGGTCGATGGCGGGCAACTCAATGGCAATGGCGTGCAGCTCAACAGCGTTCAGGGTACGTTCCATGCGCGCCAGGTGCTGATCAGTTGCGGCGCGCACTCAGCGCAACTGACCACGGCTCTGACCGGCATAAGCGTCCCGCTGGATACCGAGCGTGGCTATCACCTGATGCTGCCTGGCGAGCACCAGCGCTTGCCATTCGCCGTCACCTCGCTGGAGCGCAAGTTCATCATGACGCCGATGGCCGAGGGCTTGCGCCTGGCTGGCACGGTGGAGTTCGCCGGGCTCGATGCACCGCCGAGCATGCAGCGGGCGTGGCAGTTGCACCGCTTGAGCAAGGGTTTGTTCCAGCGCGAATTGAATGCCGAAGGCGCGACGCCGTGGATGGGGTTTCGGCCTTCGCTGCCGGATTCGCTGCCGGTGATCGACCGGGTGTGTGATGGTCGCGTGCTGTTAGCGTTTGGACATCAGCACCTGGGCTTGACCCAGGCGGCGGTGACAGCGGAATGGGTGGGAGGGTTGGCTGAACGGGAGCCTCGGGCCGAGTTGAAGCGTTACCGGCTGGATCGGTTTTGAGACGGGGCCGCTGTGCGGCCCCTGCAGCAATCAGCGATAACGCTCAAGCCAGTGCGCGTAAGGCGCAGGCAACGTCCACGAAGCTTTGTCGACGCCCAGTTCCTTGGCCGCGAAATATGCCCAGTGCGGGTCGGCCAGGTGCGCACGCCCCACCGACACCAAGTCGAGCTGATTGGCCTTCAACGCCCCCTCCGCCAACTGCGGCGTACCGAAGCCCCACGCCGAAGTCACTGGCAAACCCGCCTCACGACGCACACGTTCAGCGATCGGCCCCATAAAGGCCGGGCCCCATGGAATGTTGGTTTCCGGGATGGTGAAGCCAACGCTGACACTGAGCAGGTCCAGACCACCAGCCTTGAACAGCCGGGCCAACTCGATGGACTCCTCCAGCGTCTGCTCATCACGGCCGTCGTATTCCAGCACGCCAAAGCGGGCGGTCAACGGCAGGTTTTCCGGCCACACCTCGCGCACGGCTGCCAGGGTTTCCAGCAGGAAGCGGCTGCGGTTCTCGAAGTTGCCGCCGTAGGCATCGGTGCGCTGGTTGGAGTGCTCGGAGAAGAAGCTCTGCCCCAGGTACCCGTGAGCGAAGTGCAGCTCGATCCATTCAAAGCCTGCATCACGCGCCCGGCGTGCCGCATCGACGAAGTCCTGCTTGACCCGGGCAATGTCGTCCAAGGTCATTTCACGTGGCACTTTCGGCAGGTTGGCGCCGAAAGCGATGGCCGACGGGGCGATGGTGGCCCAGCCTCGCGCGTCATCCGCAGCGATGTGGTCGTCACCTTCCCACGGGCGGTTGGCACTGGCCTTGCGCCCCGCGTGGGCGATCTGGATGCCCGGCACCGAGCCGGCCGCCTTGATCGCCTGCACCACCGGCACGAAGGCCTGGGCATGGGCGTCGCTCCAGATACCGGCACAACCAGGGGTGATGCGCCCTTCTGGCGCCACCGCAGTGGCTTCGACCACCAGCAGGCCGGCGCCACCACGGGCCAGGCCAGCATAATGCACCTGATGCCAATCGTTGATGACACCGTCCTCGGCCATGTACTGGCACATCGGCGGAATGGCGATGCGGTTACGCAAGGTCACGTCTTTGAGGGTATAGGGTTCGAACAGTGCAGACATGGAAAACTCCGGGGTCATCTGAATACGATAGTTCGATCATAATCGAACTATGGCAATTAATGAAACCCCCGTTATCATGACGCCCATGCGAGCCTACAAACATCCCACCGCTGAAGACCTGAACCTCGAGCGCCTGCTGTATGCGCTGAGCGACCCTGTACGTATGGAAATCGTGCGCCACCTGGCGGGCGTGGCGGAAGCCAGCTGCGGCGAGCTGGACGGTGGCCGGCCGAAGTCCAGCATGTCCCATCATTTTCGTGTGCTGCGCGATGCGGGGCTGGTGCAAACACGCAATGTGGGCACCACGCATATGAACTCACTGCGCAGCGAAATGCTCGAGGCACGCTTCCCCGGTTTGCTGGAGTGCATTTTGCGTCAGCGCTGAGCCAAGGCTGACAGCGCGGCCGGAACAGGCAAAAAAAAACCACGAGGTCTCCCCCGTGGCTTTTCGTTCACAACACTAACGCTTACAGCGCCATGTCGTTCTCTGGCTTACTTTCAACCGGCTGGCTCGCACCTGTGCTGGTTTCGACGCTCTGGTCGATGACCGGCGGCTTCTGCAGCTGCAGGACTTCAGCGGTGTAGTTCCACTCTTTCTGCGTGGCCGCTGCCGAATCGTTGAGCTTGGTGCCGTAGCTCGGCACGATCTCTTTGATCTTGGCTTGCCATTGCGGGGTGGCGACTTTGTCTTTGAACACGGTTTCCAGCACGTGCAGCATGATCGGCGCAGCGGTCGAGGCACCTGGCGATGCGCCCAGCAAGCCGGCGATGGTGCGGTCTCGCGAGGCCACCACTTCGGTACCCAGCTTGAGCACGCCGCCCTTGTCGGCGTCACGCTTGATGATCTGCACGCGCTGACCGGCCTGCCACAGCTTCCAGTCTTCCTTCTTGGCGTTCGGGAAGTAGGTGCGCAGCGCTTCGAAGCGGTCGTCGTCCGACAGCATCAGCTGGCCAGCGAGGTATTCGACCAGCGGGTACTGATCGATGCCGACCTTGGTCATCGGCCACACGTTGTGCATCGTGGTGCTGCTGAGCAGGTCCAGGTACGAACCGTTCTTCAGGAACTTGGTCGAGAAGGTGGCGAATGGCCCGAACAGGATCACGCGCTTGCCGTCCAGCACACGGGTGTCCAGGTGCGGTACCGACATGGGTGGCGCGCCCGTCGAGGCGATGCCATAGGCCTTGGCCATGTGCTGCATGGCGATGGTCGGGTTCTCGGTCACCAGGAACGAACCGCCGACCGGGAAGCCTGCGTATTCCTTGGCTTCAGGAATGCCCGATTTCTGCAGCAGCTTCAGCGCGCCGCCGCCGGCACCGATGAACAGGAACTTGGCGTCGGTGGCCGACTCGGTTCCGTCCTTCAGGTTCTTGTACTCGACGTGCCAGGAGCCGTCCTCGTTGCGGGTGATGTCCTGGACTTCGCTGGACAGCTTCAAGGTGAAGTTGTCCTGGGTCTTCAGGTGGCCGACGAACTGGCGGGTGATCTCGCCGAAGTTGACGTCGGTGCCCAATGGCGTCCAGGTCACGGCCAGCTTCTGGTTCGGGTCGCGGCCTTCCATCATCAGCGGGACCCACTTGGCGATCTGCGCGTGGTCCTCGGAGTACTCCATCGAGCGGAACAGCGGGCTCGCCTGCAGCGCGTCATAACGCTTCTTGAGGAACTTGATGTTGTCATCGCCCCACACGAAGCTCATGTGCGGAGTGGTGTTGATGAACGAATGCGGGTTTTTCAGCACGCCCTGACGGACCTGCCACGACCAGAACTGGCGGGAGATCTGGAAGGCTTCGTTGATTTCGATGGCCTTGGTGATGTTGACGTTGCCGTCTTTGTCTTCCGGGGTGTAGTTCAGCTCAGCCAGCGCGGAGTGGCCGGTGCCGGCGTTGTTCCAGCCGTTGGAGCTTTCTTCGGCGACGCCATCCAGGCGCTCGACCATTTCCATCGACCAGCTTGGCTCCAGCTCGTGCAGCCACACGGCCAGGGTGGAGCTCATGATGCCGCCGCCGACCAGCAGCACATCGACTTTTTTGGTTTCTGCGGCGTGCGCTTGCATGAAGCTCGCAGCGACAGCCAGACCCAGCAAGGTCTTGCCAGCTTTCTTGAACATTGATCAATTCCAGTCTGTAGAACGGAGGACGGGCCTGTGGCTGGCCCAGGTGCTTCGTGTTCTTGTGCGCAGGCTTTTTATGATCATTGTTCAGCGGCTTGAAGAACGAGAAAACGACTCAGGCTTTTGTCGTATTGACCGACAGGGCTGAATCGTTTCGCTGATTGTATCTGAAATGCCACCACAAACAAATTGCGAGCGGGTAAGCAAGGCGGCAGGTTGTCCCAGCGGCAGGTTGTCACGCCAGAAACACAAAAGCCCCCAGCCATGTGCATGACTGGGGGCTTTGGAGCAGCTCAGCGCGTTTCGGCAGCCCGTTGAAAGACGCAATACTGCAGGCCAACTTACGCCGCTGGCCTGCATCGATAAGATCCATGCTGAAAGCAATCGTTACATATCAAATGCCGAAGGCAGCACAATCATGTCCCGAATAGTCACATTACGCGGACGCGTGAGCATGTACATGACTGCATCGGCTATGTCGGATGGTTCGATCAGGCTACCGCTCGCCTTGGCCTTTTTCAGGTTTTCTTCCGGCCAATCGGCCAGCAGTGCACTGCTGACCGGGCCAGGCGACACCGCGCCGACCCGGATACCGTGAGCCTTGACCTGGCGGCGTACCGTCTGCACGAAGCAGTTGACCGCCCACTTGGAGGCCGAGTACACCGGCTCCCAGGGAACCGGAAAGTGACCAGCCACCGAGCCTGTGACCAGAATGTCGCCCGTGCCCCTCTCAATCATGTGCGGCAACACATCATGCACATTCTTGATCACGGCATTGACGTTGAGATTCAGCATGCGGTCGATGGCCGCCACATCCGCATCAGCCAGATCACCGCCCACGTAGCAACCTGCGTTGGCATACAGAATGTCGAGTTGGCCGGCCTTCGCCAGCACCCCCGGCAGCAACGTTGCACAGCGTTCAGGCACCAGCAGGTCGATCACAAGCGGAATGGCCGCCTTACCCAGGCGCTCACACGCGCTGGCCAACGCGGCTTCATCCCGATCGATCATGACCACCCTGGCGCCGGCCGCCACCATCGCCTCGGCCGATGCCAGGCCTATTCCTGACGCAGCGCCGGTAACCGCTGCCACTTTACCTTCGAGTTGCGTTGCCATTCGCCACCTCCCTGCCCCTGACGTACAAGAGCACTTTGATTATTTTTATGTAGACGTTTACATACCACTCAACTCGTTTTCGAGTTCAATCTGACGCCACCTGTGCGCCAAATGTCAACGTCTACATTTTTAACCAGATATGTACCTACCTACCCTTGGAGGTCAGAGCAGTAGCTGCCCTTCAATGACTTGATCGCGCAGCGGTTGCGACGGATCGTCGATCTGGCCAAGCAACAGGTTGATTGCGCCAACCCCCAACTCGACGCTGCTATGGCTGATGCAAGGGATGGGTTGGCCGTAGATCTCGGCATAGTGCACCTGGTCGATGCTGAACAGTGCGATGTCATTGCGGCTCAAGCCAACCTCGCGCATGGCCTGCAGCGCACCCAAGGTCATGAGCGCATTGAGGCCAAAGATGACATCGGGCCACTTGCCACTTTGCAGGTAGTCACGCACCACATCACGTGCTGGCGCCTGGGTGTAATCACCATGCACGACCTCCAGCACGGTGGGCTCTGGCCACTGCTCCAACGCGCGGCGAATGCCTGCCAACCGCGCCAGGGAAATCTTTGAGCGTTGCGGCCCAGCCACGACCAGCAGCCGGCGCCGCCCCTGGGCCAACAAGGCACGCGCCCCCTGATAACCGCTTTGCTCGTTGTCCAGATAGACGCCGGCAAACGGCGCACCGGTAAGCTGCCGATCGATCTGGACGACCGGGATGGCGGCCATCTCCAGCTTGGCCAGATAGCTCGGCTGGTAATGGTCGTCGTCGCTGATCACCGAAAGGATCAGCCCGGCAACCTGATAGCTGAGCAGCGTGTCGATAGCCCGCGCCTCCAGCTCTGGTGAGCCATCGGTATCGAATAGCATCAAGGTATAGTCGCGCTTCTTCGCCTCGCGCGTTATCGCCTTGATGATCTCGCCGTAGAAAGGGTTTTCCAGGCTTGCCGTGACCAGGCCCAGCAGGCGGCTCTCGCGGTTCTTGAGGTTGCGGGCAAAGGCATTGGGCACATAGTTGAGCTCTTTGGCCACCTTGAGGATGAGCTCCAGCGTCTGCTTCTTGACCTTCTCTGGCTGGTTGAGCGCCCGCGACACCGTGACAGTAGTCATGTTCACGCGCTTGGCGATGTCGGTGATGGTGGCTTTGCCTGGTCTGGTCATGAACGCTCGATGGTGGCTGGCGGCGGGCGCCATGATTTTCAGCGATTGTACTCCAGGCCACAACCGTGCCATGCATATTGTGGTGACAATCGCGTTGTGCTAGCGTTTTAAAATGTTGACGTTAACATTTGCAGCCAAGGATAGATCGGACACAACTAAACCTGCCATCGGATAAAAATCGCTAAAAAATGTAAACGTCTACATAGACCCCACGCCAATAATAAAAGGGACAACAATGGACTACGTGATTGGTGTCGACATCGGCACGCAAAGTACCAAGGCTCTCTTGATGTCTACCGAGGGTGGAATACTGGCCCAGGCCTGCGTCAGTTACCAGGTCGAGCAACCTCGCCCATTATGGGCGCAGCAATGGCCGCAGGTGTGGCTGGACGCTGTCTACGAAGCGGTCGCGACCAGCATCCGCCGCAGCCAAATACCAGCCGCCCAGGTCAAAGCCATCTGCATCAGCAGTCTCTACGGTGGCTCGGGCATCCCGGTGGATGCCGACATCAACGCCTTACACCCCTGCCTCATCTGGATGGACCGCCGAGCCATCGCCGAAGCCGACTGGGTCCGCGAAAACGTGGATGTCGAGCAGTTGCAGCGCATAACGGGCAATGGTGTCGACAGCTACTACGGCTACACCAAGATGCTCTGGATCAAGCGCAACCAGCCAGAGGTCTGGGCCAACGCACGCTACCTGCTGCCGCCCAACAGCTTTGTGCAATACCACCTGACCGGCGAGCTGGCCGTGGACCACAGTTCAGCGGGCAATATCGGCGGCATCTACGACCTCGCAACGCGTGGCTGGTCGCCTCTGATGCTCGATGCCCTGGGCATCGACGCCCGTCTGATGCCGCAACGCCTGGTTGCACCCGGGCAGGTCATTGGCAGCCTGCTACCGGCTGCGGCGCAACGGCTAGGGCTCCAGCCAGGCACAAAGGTAGTTGCCGGCGGAGTCGATGCAGCCATGGCCACACTCGCTGCAGGGGTCTTTGCGCCAGGCAACCATGTCGCAATGCTGGGCACCAGCATGTGCTGGGGCTTTATCAAGCAGCGCACCGATGCCTGCAAAGGGCTGATCAACATGCCTTACGTCTACGACGCTGGCGACAACATCTACAGTTTCGGCGGCGCCATTACCGCCGGTGCAGCAATCAGCTGGTTCCGTGAGCAGTTCTGCGCACAGGAAAAGCAGGCAGCTGCCCTGTCACCCGGCGCCGATGTGCACCAACTGATGGAGCAGGACGCTGCCAACACACCGCCCGGTGCAGACGGCCTGTTTTTCCTGCCCTACCTCATGGGCGAGCGCAGCCCCATCTGGGATGCCAAGGCATCGGGGGCCTATATAGGGCTGTCGCTGTTCCATCACAAGGCGCACCTGTACCGCGCAGTATTGGAAGGCCTGGCGTTTGCCTTGCGCCACAACATGCAGGTGGGTGAACAGGCAGGGCTGCAGCTTGATCCGCATTTGATCGTGGTAGGGGGTGGCACGGCCTCGAACCTGTGGATGCAGATAATCGCCGATATTACCGGCTACACCGTGTTCACCATCGAGGAGCAGGTCGAAGCGCCGCTGGGCGGTGCCATGCTCGCGGCACTGGCAATTGGCGCCATCGAGGACGTCGCAACCATCCGCGACTGGCGCACCCTGCGACGCCGAGCCGATCCCAACCTCGCCAACAAAGCCCTGTATGACCGGATGTTCGTTCATTACTGCGCGGCCTACCACGCCCTGAAACCCATCATGCATGGGCTGGCAGACCAGGCCACACACCTGCCCGAGCCATCAGGTTCCGTACAGCCCACGGCTGTCTGACATCAACCACCAAAGGGTTCACCATGCCAACTTTGCTCAGCCAGTTGGAGCAGTACAGCACAGTGGTCGCCGACACCGGCGATCTTCAGGCCGTTCGCCGCTTCGCCCCTCGCGATGCAACCACCAACCCCTCGCTGGTGCTCAAAGCCGTGGTGTCGGGACACTACGACACATTGCTCCACGACCTCTGCGCCCTGGCCAAAGCTGCCGACCTACCGCGTGCGCAGGCAATCGAGCAACTGTCCGACCAACTGATCGTGGCTTTGGGCTGCGACTTGTTGCAGCACGTTCCCGGCCGGGTATCGAGTGAGGTCGATGCGCGGCTGTCCTTCGATACACAGGCGAGCCTGGCCAAGGCCAGGCGCTTGGTTGCGCTGTACGAGGCGGCGGGCGTACCACGCCAGCGCTTTCTCATTAAGCTCGCCGCCACTTGGGAGGGCATTCGCGCGGCCCACGAGCTGGAGCGTGAGGGCATCCAGTGCAACTTGACGTTGATCTTCAGCCTTGCCCAGGCACGCGCCTGTGCCGAAGCAGGCGCATTCCTGATCTCACCTTTTGTTGGCCGGGTACTGGACTGGCATCGCCGCACTTACCCGGGCAGGGAGTACGCGCCGGCATCGGAGCCTGGGGTTCAGTTGGTGGCGGCCAGTTACCGCTTCATGCGACGTCACGGTTACGCAACTTCAGTGATGGGTGCAAGCTTTCGCAACGTCGGTGAAATCGTAGCGCTGGCAGGCTGCGATCGGCTAACGATCAGCCCCGCCTTGCTGGAAGAGATGGCAGTGACCAAGGGCAGCCTGCAGGCCGCGCTCGCCGCCCCCGTCGAACATCAGGCACCGTCCTCGCCACTGAGCGAGGCCGACTTTCGCTGGCAGATGAACGAGGACACGATGGCAACCGAGCAGCTGGCTGAAGGGATTCGGGGGTTTGCGGCGGACCAAAGCAAACTGGAGGCGCTTATTGCACGACGACTGGGCGAGCACTGAGGATAGGCGTGAGGAGTTCGCAGCAACGGCCTCCCTGGCGTTGTGATCCGGCAGGCCCCGCCGCTAAGGGCGACATCGCAAGGCAGTGATATGGGAAGTAGGCGGGGCACAACGAAAAAGCCCCTGAAAACTCATCGCTTTCAGGGGCTTTTCTACTACATGTATGGCGGAGAGATAGGGATTTGAACCCTAGGTACTGTTGCCAGTACAACGGATTTCGAATCCGTCCCGTTCGACCACTCCGGCATCTCTCCAATGCCGCGCATCATACCAGCGAATTCTGAAAACGCAAACCTTTATTTTCAAAAAAATCGCGTGGTATCAGGCGCTTGCGTGAATGCGCCGCTTACAGCGGCACGCCCAGGCGCTTGGCAACTTCTTCGTAAGCTTCGATCACATCGCCCAAGCCCTGGCGGAAGCGGTCCTTGTCCATCTTCTTGCGGGTTTCTTTGTCCCACAGGCGGCAGCCGTCCGGGCTGAACTCGTCGCCCAGGACGATCTGGCCGTGGAATACACCGAACTCCAGCTTGAAGTCGACCAGCAGCAGGCCGGCGTCATCGAACAGTTTGTTCAGTACTTCGTTGACCTTCAGCGAAAGCTTCTTCATCTCTGCCAGCTGTTCGGCAGTGCCCCAGCCGAACGCTACAACGTGGGATTCGTTGATGAACGGGTCGCCCTTCTCGTCGTTCTTCAGGAACAGTTCGAAGGTGGACGGCTCGAGCTTGATGCCCTCCTCCACGCCCAGACGCTTGACCAGGCTGCCGGCGGCATAGTTACGCACCACGCACTCGACCGGGATCATGTCCAGCTTCTTGACCAGGCACTCGTTGTCGCCCAGCAGCTTGTCGAACTGGGTCGGCACGCCGGCTTCTTCGAGCTTCTGCATGATGAAGGCATTGAACTTGTTGTTCACCATGCCTTTACGGTCCAGTTGTTCGATGCGCTTGCCGTCGAACGCCGAGGTGTCGTTACGGAACAGCAGGATCAAGCGGTCGGCGTCGTCGGTCTTGTAAACCGATTTGGCCTTGCCGCGGTAGAGTTCTTCGCGTTTTTCCATGATTGGGCTCCGCTTGCTTGAGTGGGTGGGCTAGGCGATTTCGCGCCAGTCGAGCCCGTGTTCCTGATTCGCCACCTGGAGCCAGTCCGGGTCGCACCCAAGGGTGTCGACGAAGCACTGGCGGGCCAGATGTGGCAGGTTGTTCTTGCTGCTGAGGTGGGCCAGCACCAGGTGCTGCAGGTTGCTCCACCCCAACTCGTCCACCAGGCGCGCGGCCTGGTGGTTGTTCAAATGTCCTTGCATGCCGCCGACCCGCTGCTTGAGGAAGTACGGGTAGTGCCCGCGCGCCAGCATGTCGCGGCAATGATTGGCCTCGATCAGCAGTGCATCCAGGCCCTGGTAGCGCTCAAGCAACAGCGCGTCGTACGACCCCAGGTCGGTGAGCATGCCAAAGCGACGGCGACCGTCACTGATGACGTACTGCAGCGGCTCATAGGCATCATGCTCGACCCGCGCCGCACTCACCTGCAGGCTGCCGATATGCAGGCTGTCGCCACAAGCAAGAAAACCGGCCGCCTCCACCGGCTTGCGCATGCCGCGCAATGTGCCCTGGCTGAGGTAGACCGGTACATTGTAGCGCCGCGACAGCAACCCCACCCCATGCACATGGTCGGCATGTTCGTGGGTGACCAGCACGGCGCTCAGCTGAGACGCCTGCACCCCGAGCAGCGCCAGGCGCCGCTCGGTTTCACGCAGTGAAAACCCGCAATCGACCAGGATGAACGTGTCACCACTGGCGATCAGCGTGCCATTTCCCTGGCTGCCGCTTCCCAGTACCGCGAAGCGCACTTAACCCAGGTGGTCCTGAATGGCGCTCAGCACGCGGCGAGCGACATCGGGCGGGGCCACGGTGTTGATGTTCTTCTCGACGGTAACCTGCACGCTTTCGCCAACCTTGCTCAGGCGCACCTGGTAACGCTCGGCGCGGGCTTCAAGCTCTTCCTTGGTTGGCTCGCTGCCAAATATCCGGCTGAAGAAGCCCGGCTGGTTCTGCTTGTCGTCGGGCTTCTCGGACAGGTTGATGTAGTACAGGCCCAGGCTGCGGTTGATGTCTTCCACACGCCATTGACCGCCCTGCTCCAGGGCACGCCCCACACCGGACCAGGCGCGGTCCAGGTCGGCGCCGAGGAACAGCACCGGGTTGCCGCTACCGTCTTCACTCAGGCTGACGCGGCTCGGCGCATCGAAGTCGCGCGCAGCCAGCAAGGACACCGAACCGCCTTTCTCGGCGCTGCGGTTCATGCTGGCGAGCATTTCGTCGACCAGCAGCGCATCGGCGGCCGTGTTGCTGGACGTGGACGGGAACTCAGGCTCGGCAGTGCTGCCCGCCGGACGCTCGATACTGACGACATACACCTCGGAGGTGTTGCGTTGTACGCCAGGCTCCATGCGCACACGCACGCGCACTTCGCTGTCACCACTGCTGGTGGTGCTCGCCAGACGCTGGCCGAGCGATGCCGACAGTTCGTCGAAACGCTGCCAGGTGGTCGTGAATTCGCCGGTCTGCGGGCGCTCTTCGGCAATGCGGAAGCCATTGTCTTCGAAGAACTGATGCGTTACAGGCCAGACTTCGGCCGGCGAACGCTGGGCCAGCACCCAACGGCTGCTGCCGCTGCGCTGCAGGCTGAAATCGCTGACATCGGCGCCAGCCGACAGCGGTTGCGGACGCGGCACTTCGAACTCGCCCTTGGCGGTGTCGTCGGCGACGTTGCGCGGGATCGGCAGCAGCGGGTCAAGGCGCTTGACGTTGCTGACGTCCTGGGGGAGCTGCATCGGTGCAGTCGGGTGCGCCTGCAGGTAATCGCTGCCGCGGTCGCGGAAATAGCCATCCTCGCCCCACAGCCAGCCACACCCACTGGTGCTGGAAATGATCAGGGCGAGCGCGGAAAGACCAGCCAGTCGCTTCATGCGGTGTACTTCCTCGATTAAACCAGTACGCCGGACTGGCGCAAGGCAGTACGGACTTTTTCGTGACAACCTTCGCTCAGCCAGGTCAGTGGCAGGCGAATGCCTTTTTGCATCAGGCCCATTTCGACGAGCGCGTATTTCACCGGAATCGGGTTGGCTTCGCAGAACAGGTCTTTGTGCAGCGGCATGAGTTTTTCGTTGATCGCGCGGGCCTTCTCGGCATCGCCCGCAAGGGCGGCCTCGCACAAGTCGGCCATTTCGCGCGGGGCGACGTTGGCAGTGACCGAAATGTTGCCTTTGCCACCCAGCAGGATCAGCTCGACGGCAGTCGGGTCGTCGCCGGACATGACGATGAAGTCCTTGCTGACGCCATCGAGGATGGCCTTGGCACGGGCCAGGTCGCCCGTGGCTTCCTTGATGCCGATGATGTTGGGCACGGTCGACAGACGGATCACGGTCTCGGCCTGCATGTCGCAGGAGGTGCGGCCGGGTACGTTGTAGAGGATCTGCGGAATGTCGACGGCTTCGGCGATGTGCTTGAAGTGCAGGTACAGGCCTTCCTGGGTCGGCTTGTTGTAGTACGGCACCACCAGCAGGCAGGCGTCGGCGCCGGCATCCTTGGCGTTCTGGGTCAGGTGCACGGCTTCGGACGTGGAGTTGGCACCGGTGCCGGCGATGACCGGAATGCGGCCAGCGACCCGCTTGACCACGAATTCGATGACCTCGATGTGTTCTTCGACGCTCAGGGTGGCCGACTCGCCGGTGGTGCCGACGGCGACGATCGCGTGAGTGCCGTTTTCCAGGTGGAAGTCTACAAGTTTGCCGAGGCTGCCCCAATCAAGACGCCCTTGTGCATCCATGGGTGTGACCAATGCCACCATACTGCCCGCAATCATGTAAACGCTCCTGCCGGAAAAAGAGAGCGGTAATGGTACTGGGGGCATCGGCCTTGCACAAGCGAAGCAGGCGGGTGGAGCATTCCCCTCGGCGCCTTATTTCGCTACCCTTGACCCTTTGATCGGTGCAGCGCGGCCCGCCGGGCCGTCGACCTTGCTCCCCGGCCAGCGTCCACGTCCTCGCATGCGAGCCCCGGGCCCTGCCGACAGGAGGCTTTCGCCCGTCCTGTGCCGACCGCTCATCGCTTTAGGAATGCTGCATGTCCACCCCCACCGTCCGCGAACAATTCCTTGTCATCAGTGCCCTGGGCCCCAACCCTATGGAGCTGGCCAACGTCCTCAGCCGCGCTGCCTTCGAGAACCGCTGCGCGGTCGTCACCTCGCGCCTGAGCCGCCATGGCGAGACCAGCGCCCTGGTATTGCAGGTCGGTGGCAGCTGGGATGCCCTGGCACGCCTTGAGTCCACCCTCCCCGGCCTGGGCAAGAAGCACGGCCTGACCCTCGACGTGGTGCGCAGCGCCGACCAGGAAGTGCGCCCGCAGGCCCTGCCGTATGTGGCCTATGTCAGTGCGGCCTACCGCCCGGACATCATCAACGAGCTGTGCCAGTTCTTCCTCGACCACCGTGTCGAGCTCGAAGCCATGACCTGCGACACCTACCTGGCACCGCAGACCGGCAGCAGCATGCTCAACGCTCAGTTCACCGTGATCCTGCCGGCCGGCACCCAGATCAGCTGGCTGCGCGACCAGTTCCTCGACTTTGCCGACGCCCTCAACCTGGACGCGCTGATCGAGCCTTGGCGCCCACAGAACCCCGTTTAAGGAATGCATCCATGGCAGTAGCACTCGACCAACCCGTCGCCGACTTCCAGGCCCAGGCCACCGGCGGCCAGTCCGTCAGCCTGGCCGAGCTCAAGGGCCGTCAGGTAGTCGTGTATTTCTACCCGAAGGACAGCACCCCAGGCTGCACCACCGAAGGCCAGGGCTTCCGCGACCAGCACGCAGCGTTCGAGGCGGCCAACACCGTGGTGTTCGGTGTGTCGCGCGATGGCATCAAGTCGCATGAGAACTTCAAGGCCAAGCAGGGCTTCCCGTTCGAGCTGATCAGCGACAAGGACGAGGCCCTGTGCCAGCTGTTCGACGTGATCAAGCTGAAGAAGCTGTATGGCAAGGAATACATGGGCGTGGACCGCAGCACCTTCCTGATCGACAAGGATGGCGTACTGCGCCAGGAGTGGCGTGGCGTGAAGGTACCAGGCCATGTGGATGCCGTCCTGGCAGCGGCCCAAGCGCTGAACCAGCGCTGAGCTGCAAGCTTCAAGCTTCAAGCTTCAAGCTTCAAGCTTCAAGCTTCAAGCTTCAAGCAAAAGCGGATCGCATGGACACCGCTATCTGCTTTTACTTGCAGCTTGCAGCTCGAAGCTTGCCGCTTAACCTCAAAGCATGGGCGCCACGGCAGGTTCGTGCCGCGGCCATGCATCTAGCACGGCCTTGATCAGCGTCGCCAGCGGGATGGCGAAGAAGATCCCCCAGAAGCCCCATAGCCCGCCAAACAGCAATACCGCGCAGATGATCGCCACCGGGTGCAGGCTCACTGCCTCTGAGAACAACAGCGGTACCAGTACGTTGCCATCGAGCGCCTGGATGATGGCGTACACCGTCATCAGATAGATGAACTGATCCCCCCAACCCCACTGGAACAATGCGATCAGCGTCACCGGCACGGTCACCACCACCGCCCCTACATAAGGCACCACCACCGATAGCCCTACCAGCAACGCCAGCAACGCCGCGTAGTTGAGGCCCAGGCTGATGAACGCGATGTAGGTGGCAATACCGCAGATCAGAATCTCGATGCCCTTACCGCGGATGTAGTTGGCGATCTGCCGGTTCATCTCATTGCCAACCCGGTTCAGCAAGGTCCGCTGGCGCGGCAGGTAGCCACTGACCCAACGGCCGATCTGCTCCCGGTCCTTGAGAAAGAAGAACACCAGAATCGGCACCAGCACCAGATAGATCATGGCACTGACCAGCAGCGGCAGGCTCGACAGCGAAAAAGACAGCGCCCATTGGCCGAACTTGCCGATCTCGCCACGCACCGATTCGATGGCATGCAGCACCTGCTCGTCAGACACCAGGTGCGGGTAGCGCTCAGGCAGGAGCAGAAGCAGCGACTGCCACTTGCCGAGCATGCCCGGTAGCTCGTTGAACAACGTGATCAACTGATGCCACAGCAACGGCACCAGCACCAGCAGGAACACCGCCAGCGCGCTCATGAACAGAGCGAACACCACCATCACCGCCAGCCGCGTCGGCACCCGAAGGCGCTCCAGGGCATTGACCAGCCCCTGCATCAGAAAAGCCAGCACCATGCCCGCCAGCACCGGCGCAAGCATGCCGCCCAGGGTCAGGACCGCGGTAAAGGCCAGAAACAGCAGGACCGCCAGCACCACAGCCTCCTCATCGGAGAAGTAGCGCTCTATCCAGTCGCGAAGCACTTTGAACATTGACGATCCTTGGTTGGGTCAGGCCTTGCGCAGCCAGTAGGTATAGGTGCCGGCCTCGGCCACTTCATGCAGCAGCGTATGACCGGCCAGCTGGGCAAAAGTGCGGAAGTCGCGCTGGGAGCCTGCGTCGGTCGCAATGACCTTCAGCACCGCGCCACTGGCCAGTCGGTTGAGCTCCATCTTCGCCTTGAGCAGAGGCAGGGGGCAGTTCAGCCCGCTGGCGTCGAGTTCGGCGTCGCAGGTCAGGGTGCTGGTCATCAGGGGGTCTCCAAACGTGGAACAGACGTCTTTGGTAACAGGCTGGCTAGCATACCGCCACTGGTCGCCAACGTGTGAGCCGGCTACAGTAGGGGCTTTGACCCGACGCGAGCTTCGTGCATGAATCTACTGCGCCCTACCCTGTTGACGCTGGCCTGCCTGATGGCCGTTCCCGGCCATGCTAGCGACCTGCCTTCACTGGGCGACGCCAGTTCCGCGATCGTCTCGCCGCAGCAGGAGCACCAGCTCGGGCGTGCCTGGCTCAGCCTGCTGCGTGGCCAGGTCAACCAGCTGAACGACCCCCAGCTCAAGGACTACGTCGAAACCACCGTGTACCGCCTGGCCGAAACCAGCCAGCTGCAGGACCGGCGCCTGGAATTCATCCTCATCGACAGCCGCGAGCTGAACGCCTTCGCCGCCCCGGGTGGTATCGTCGGGGTCAACGGCGGCCTGTTCCTCAACGCCCAGACCGAGGGCGAATACGCCTCGGTACTGGCTCACGAACTGGCGCACTTGTCGCAGCGCCACTTCGCCCGTGGCGTGGAAGCCCAACAACGCATGCAGCTGCCGATGATGGCGGCGTTGCTGGCCGGTATCGTCCTGGCGGCTGGGGGCGCCGGTGATGCTGGCATCGGCATGATTGCCGGCACTCAGGCAGCGGCGATCCAGGAGCAGCGGCGCTTTTCGCGGCAGAACGAGCAGGAAGCCGACCGGGTCGGTATCCAGAACCTGGAAAAGGCCGGTTACGACCCGCGCAACATGCCAACCATGTTCGAGCGCCTGGCGCGCCAGTACCGCTACGACGCCAAACCACCGGAATTCCTCCTGACTCACCCAGTCACCGAATCGCGTATCGCCGACACCCGCAACCGTGCCGAACAGGCCCCCAAGGGCGGCGTCGAGGACAGCCAGCGTTATCAGTTGATCCGCGCCCGTGTGGCCCTCATCTATGAAGGCACACCGGGCCTGGCCGCCAAACGCTTCCGCGCGCAGCTGGATGAAGATCCGAAGCTGGACGCTGCCCGCTATGGCCTGGCACTGGCGCAGATCAAAGGCGGCCAGCTCAACGAAGCGCGTGAGAACCTGAAGCCACTGCTGGCCAAGGCGCCCAATGACATCACCTATAACCTGGCGCAGATCGACCTGGACATCACCAACAACCGCCTGGCCGATGCGCAGCAGCGGGCGGAGCGCATGCAAGGTCTGTATCCGGGCAACTACCCGCTCAAGCAAGTGCGTGCCGACCTGCTGATCAAGCAGAACAAGCCCGCCGAGGCCGAAAAGGTGCTGAACGACCTGATCAAGAACCGCCCGGATGACCCGGATGTCTGGTACGAAATGGCCGAAGTGCGTGGCTTGGCGGGCAATACCATTGGCTTGCACCGGGCGCGGGCAGAGTACTTTACCCTGGTGGGGGACTTCGACCAGGCGATCCAGCAGCTGGATTACGCCAAGCGTCGTGCCGGCAGCAACTTCCCACTGGCATCACAGATCGACCAGCGTCAGCGCGAGATCATGGAGCAGCAGCGCATGGTGCAGGAGATGATGGGGCGGTAAGGGGCTGCTTTCGCAGCCCAATCGCCGGCAAGCCGGCTCCCACAGGGATCGCGCCAGCTTTTAGAAGTTGAGCAAGACAGTGGCTCCCCCAAGGGTCGGATTGGTGTCCAACTTCTTGGGGGCAGTCCATAGCAAGGGAGCCGGCGATTGAACCTCAGGCGTTACCCGACAGCTTCAGCCGAGCAGCCTGGGTAAAGTCCAGCATGCGGTTCAAGGGTTTGATCGCTTTCGGCACCAGCGCCGGGTCGACGAAGATTTCATTAGTCCCCTTGCGCAAGCACTCCAGCACCCGCTCCAGGGTATTCATGGCCATCCACGGGCAGTGCGCGCAGCTGCGGCAGGCCGCGCCGTTACCGGCGGTGGGGGCCTCTACGAATTCCTTGTCCGGGCACAGCTGCTGCATCTTGTAGAAGATGCCGCGGTCGGTGGCGACGATGAAGGTTTTGTTGGGCAGTGTCTGCGCGGCCTTGATCAGCTGGCTGGTGGAACCTACCGCATCGGCCAGGTCGATCACTGCCTCTGGCGACTCCGGGTGCACCAGGATCGCCGCATCGGGGTACAGCGCTTTCATGTCTGCCAGCTGGCGCGACTTGAACTCTTCGTGGACGATGCAGGCACCGTCCCACAGCAGCATGTCGGCACCGGTCTGCTTCTGGATGTAACGGCCCAGGTGCTGGTCCGGGCCCCAGATGATGGTCTCGCCGTTGTCCATCAGGCTTTCGACGATTTCCAGCGCGCAGCTCGAGGTCACGACCCAGTCGGCCCGCGCTTTGACGGCGGCAGAGGTGTTGGCATACACCACCACGGTGCGCTCGGGATGCTGGTCGCAGAAGGCCGAGAACTCTTCGACAGGGCAACCCAGGTCGAGCGAGCAAGTGGCTTCCAGGGTCGGCATCAGCACGCGCTTTTCCGGGGTGAGGATCTTCGCGGTCTCGCCCATGAAGCGCACACCGGCGACGACCACCGTCTGGGCCGGGTGGTTCTTGCCGAAACGGGCCATTTCCAGCGAGTCGGACACGCAACCGCCGGTCTCTTCGGCGAGTGCCTGGATAACCGGGTCACAGTAGTAATGGGCAACCAGCACGGCATTTTGCGCCTTGAGCTCGGCAGCAATGGCCGCACGGTATTCGGCCTCCTGCTCGGCTGTCAGCGGGTTGGGCTGCTTGGCGTCGAGGTGGGCCTGAACCAACAGGCGTTCGGATATCTGGGTCATGATCGCTGGACCTGCAGGCGCGCATGCGCGTCAAATCGAGTGTATCACCCGGCCCTGACAGATCGGCTAAGGGCGCCGGACGGCAGGCAAGCCGCCACGGCCCTCTGCGGGCGCGGATTATTATCGGACGCCGAAGGCTACAGACAATCTGGGGATTTCTAAAGCGGTTTTTGTGTGGCCTGTACCGGCCTCATCGCCGGCAAGCCGGCTCCCACCGGCTGGTGCACGCCCCGGGCATGCGCACACCAGTGGGGCCCGCTGAACGACTACAGGCTCAAGGCCCGTGCGCACCAGTACAAGCCGGCTTGCCGGCGATGAGGCCGGTACAGGCTCAATCGATCAGCCCTGCGGCTGCATCGCCGCAAAGTGCGCCGCGAGGATCATGGCGAATTCTTCAACGGTCATCTTCTTGCCATTGAAGTCGACCATGCCATCGACGTAGTGCAGGCTAGCCACCACGTCATTGCCCTGCACGGTGGCCATGCCGCTCTGCAGCGCCATCAGGCCGACCATCTCACCCGCCTGGCTGGATTGCATGGCAATCGCCTGGGCATCGGTCTGCCCTTGCAGCAACGCCTGCAAGGTCGCCAGGTCACCGATCATCGGTTTGGACAGCGACAGCTTGCTCTTCACCTGAGTGATCAACTGCTTGCTCAACTGGTCAGGCGGCAGGTCGAAAGAGGTGGGGCTGGCGAAGTCCATCGCCAGGTTGAACCGGCTCTCACCGTTGGCCGTCTTGAACGAGAGATTCTCCACCGCCACTTGCGGCTTGGATGCCAACAGCTGCTTCAAGTCGCCCTGAAAAGCCGCCTTCTCCTGTTCATCCATCTGGATCTGCGGGATAGGCTGCCCTGCAGCGGCAGCCTGCTCGAACTCCGGCAGATGGGCCTGATACCACTGCGACAGCGACTGGAAGGCCGGAGCGTTGAGCGACTTGATGCTGACCGCCATCTGCCCGCTGCCGACTGCGCGGCCATCCCAATTGATGTCCGCGACCTTGTAATCCACACGACCACCGACGGTGTCGGGGCCATCGAGGTTCTGCACGGCGTGCTGCTCCAGGCCTTTGAGCAGCAGGACCTGCTGCTTGGGCCCCAGCGTCACCTTGGCTTCGGCCAGCAACACATCGACGTTACCGACATAGATCGCATCATGCTGGGTCGCGGCGAGTTCACCGCCGATTTTCAGCCCCTTGAGCTCGAACGTGGCCGGTGGGTGATCCACCCCAACCCTCTTCATTTCGAAACGATCGGCAGCGCCATGGAATTTCGACACTTTACCTTCACTGTCGCCACTGACCTGCAACTGCATACCTGAAAAATCGAGGCTAGTGCCGTTGTCTTCGGCCAGCTTGACCGGCGCCAGGAGGATGCTGCCATCGACACTGCCGTCAAAGCCCAGGCTGGTTCGCGAGCTGACCGGGGCCTTGTCGCCGGCGGCGGCGAACCAAGGCGCGGTGAAGTCGTCTTTGTCCAGCGAACTGTTGCTGGCTGCCAGCACCGGTATCAGTTTGAAGGCCTTGACCCGCGACCAAGGGAAAGGGCCGTGCTCGATATGGTCGGTGACACCCACCTCGAAACTGACCGGTTCACCGTCAGACAGGCGAATGTCGCGGACCTTGAGGCGGTAGTGCGCGGTACTGGTGAAAAGGTGCTGCTCAAGCGAGGCCACTTCGATGGTCATGCTGCCGCCAACCCCGACAAGGGCCTTCTTCAACTGAGCATTACTCTGGTTGACGGTGCGCTCCAGCTGCGCAGGCAGCTGCTTGCCGGTGTACCAGGCGCCGGCGGTGGTTACGACGGCAATGGCGATGGCCAGGCCGGAAAGGATGCCTACTGATTTCTTCATGAATAGAACCGATTGATGTCCATATGGGCGTGTTCACAGCCAGGAGCTGCGCGGGAGCAGAATAGTATCACTCCTACTCCTGGCCCAAGGGTCCCACGCGGACGCAATGGGCAATCGCGACCTGCCTGACGCACGCTTGGGAATCTTCCTATTCGTTAAATTTTACGAACATCCACATCGATCATAACCGCAAAAAAGCGCGCAAAAACCGAACATTAAGGCCAATAAATCGATAATTATTTCAATCTAGCAACATCTTGTCATGTTTAACTTGACACCAACCTACCCATCGTTTTTTATTTTCACCACCTTGCCCAGCGCCACTCCACGAAGAAGAACAGACGCGCCGTCATGATGCCTCACCGCCCCTGCCCGCACGCTCCACCTTCCTAGACCAGGCACTGCCAGCTCGACCCCGGCGCATCGCCTGCGTCTACCTCTGCTCCAACAATAAAGGTGAACAACATGGAGCCCACCCGCTCGCCATTGCCGCATGCGCACTACAACTCGCCCGCCGTTCACGCCCAGCCGAAGGAGCCATGCCAGTATGCAGCCTGACCACAGCGCCACCGGCAACGGCCAACTGCGTAAAACCTTGCGCCTCTGGCACGTGATCATCATCGGTCTGGCTTACCTGACACCGATGACCGTGTTCGACACTTTCGGCATCGTCTCAGGGATTACCGCAGGGCATGTGCCCAGTGCCTACATCCTGGCGCTGGCCGGCATTCTGTTCACCGCCGTGAGCTATGGCACCCTGGTGCGCCGCTTCCCGCAATCGGGGTCGGCCTACACCTACACACAGCGCGCCATCAACCCGCATGTGGGCTTTCTGGTCGGCTGGTCGTCGCTGCTCGACTACCTGCTGCTGCCGATGGTCAATGCCTTGTTGGCCAAGCTCTACCTGTCGGCCATGTTCCCCGAAGTGCCGGAGTGGATCTGGGTAGCGGGCTTCGTCACCCTGATCAGCCTGATCAACATGCGCAGCGTCAACCTGGTGGCACACTTCAACCTGCTGTTCGTGGCCGTGCAGGTCGCGATCATCGCCGTATTCATCTACCTGTGCGTGCGTGGCCTGGACCAGGGTGAAGGCCTGGGGACCGCGTGGAGCCTGCTGCCGTTCGCCGACAGCCAGACTCAGTTCAGCGCCCTGGCGGCCGGTGCGACCATCCTGTGCTTCTCGTTCCTGGGCTTCGACGCCGTGACATGCCTGTCCGAAGAAACCCGCGACCCGGCCAAGACCATCCCACGGGCGATCTTCCTGACTGCACTGATCGGTGGCCTGGTGTTCATCACCGTGTCGTACTTCATCCAGGCCTACTTCCCGACCATGGCACGCTTCCATGACCAGGAAGCGGCGCTGCCAGAAATCGCCCTCTACGTGGGTGGCAAGCTGTTCCAGTCGATCTTCATCGCCTGCACGGTGATCAACACCATCGCCTCGGGCCTGGCTTCGCAGACCAGCGTCTCGCGCCTGTTGTACGTGATGGGGCGTGACAAGGTGATCCCGGCCGGCATCTTCGCTCGCCTGCACCCGCGCTACAAAACACCGGTGCTGAACATAGCCGTGGTCGGCCTGATATCGCTGTCGGCGATCTTCTTCGACCTGGTTACCGCCACCTCGATCATCAACTTCGGGGCGCTGGTGGCGTTCAGCTTCGTCAACCTATCGGTGATCAACCACTGCTATCTGCGTGAAGGCAATCGCCGGGGGCTGGCGAACAAGCTCAGGTACCTGGTACTGCCGACCATCGGTTTCTGCATCATCGTGTCGCTGTGGCTGGACCTCAACGAACACTCGCTGATGTTCGGCGGGGTATGGGCGCTTCTTGGCCTGGTGTATCTGGCCTGGCTGACCAAGGCCTTCACTGCCGCCCCGCCGAACTACGTTGCCGAATGACACTTGCCATCTCCACCGCCCGCGCCTGAACGCGGGCGTTGTCCTTGCTCGAAAAGGAACGTTCTCATGCCGCTGCGTCGCCTTTCCATCCAGTGGAAGATCACCTTGCTTGCCGGCCTGTGCCTGCTGGCCATCGTCGCACTGCTGGTGGCCACCTCGCTGACCCAGGCGCAGCGCAGCGCAGCCCTGGTCAGCCAAGCCAACAGTGAAATGCTCGACCACAGCGCACGCCTGCGCCTGCAAGCCCAAGGCGAAACCCAGACCCTGCGTATTCAGCGCTACTTCATGGACGCCTACCAGTATGCCAACGGCTTTGCCCGCCTGGTGCAGGTGCTCAAAGCCCACGGCGCTAGCGACCTGCGCGCCGAATTGACCCGCCAGGCGCGCACCGCGCTGGCTGGCAACCCGGACGTGATCGGGCTTTATGTGGTGTTCCAGCCCAACGGGCTGGACCACCAGGACAGCCAGTTCGTCGCCCAAGACGCGGTGGGCAGCAACGACAGCGGGCGATTTTCGCTGTACTGGTCGCAACCCAGCCCCGGCACCCTTGAGCAGGAGGCGATGCCTGAAGCGATGCTGGCCGACAGCACGATCGGCGCCAACGGCGTAGCACAGAACCGCTGGCTGACCTGCCCGCTGGATACGGCCAAAGCCTGTGTCGTCGAGCCCTACCTCGATGAGGTCAACGGCCGCCAGGTATTGATGACGAGTATCGCCCTCCCCCTGCTGGAAGGCGGCAAGGTAGTGGGCGTGGTGGGCCTGGACATCGGCCTGGACAACCTGCAGCAGCTGAGCCTGGCGGGCCGCCAAGAGTTGTTCGATGGCCAGGGCCAGGTGAGCATCGTCAGCGATACCGGCTTGCTGGCTGGCCACAGCCGCGACGCCGGCAAGCTGGGCAAACCGCTGGACAACGACGTGGCGCAGGGAGTACTTCGCGTCGGTCGCCCGTTCGCGCCAATCCCAGGCGCCGCCCCCTGGCAGGTGCTGCTGGAACTGCCCGAAGCCGTGTTGCAAGCCCCCGCCGTCGCGCTCAACCAGAGGCTGAGCGAACACAACCAAAGCGCCAATCTGACCAGCCTGTTGATCGGCCTGGGTGCCGCGATCGTCGGCTTGCTGCTGGTCTGGCTGACCGCACGCGGTGTGACCCGGCCGATTCTGGCCGTAGCGGCACGCCTGGAGGATATCGCCAGCGGTGAGGGCGACCTGACTCGGCGCCTGGACTACGCGCGCCAGGACGAACTGGGCCTGTTGAGCGGCTGGTTCAACCGTTTCCTCGACAAACTGCAACCTGTGATTGCCCAAGTCAAAGGCTCGCTGCTCGAAGCCCGCGGCACCGCCGACCAGTCTGCTGCCATCGCCAGCCAGACCAGCAGTGGCATGCAACAGCAGCAACGCGAGATCGAGCAAGTGGCAACCGCCGCCAACGAGATGAGCGCAACGGCCCAGGATGTCGCCCACAATGCAGCGCAAGCAGCCCAGGCCGCACGTGGCGCCGACCAGGCGAGCCGCGAAGGCCTGCAACTGATCGCCAGCACCCGCCAGACGATTGACAACCTGGCATGCGGGATGGATGCCGCCATGGGCGAGGCACGCGCACTGGAGCAGCGCAGCGAGCAGATCGGTTCGGTACTGGAGGTGATCCGCGCCATTGCCGAGCAGACCAACCTATTGGCCCTCAACGCCGCCATCGAAGCGGCCCGCGCTGGCGAGGCCGGGCGGGGTTTTGCCGTGGTGGCCGACGAGGTGCGTAGCCTGGCGCAGCGCACCCAGGTGTCGGTGGAAGAAATCCGCCAGGTCATCGAGGGCCTGCAGCAAGGCACTCAGGATGTGGTCGGCGCCATGCACGATGGCCAGAAACAGGCGCAGGCCAGCGCCTTGCAAATGGAACAGGCACTGCCGACGCTGCAGCGCATAGGTGAAGCCGTGGCGGTGATCAGCGACATGAACCTGCAGATCGCTTCAGCCGCCGAAGAACAAAGCGCGGTGGCCGAGGAAGTGAACCGTAACGTGGCCGGCATCCGCGACGTGACTGAATCGCTCTCGGGCCAGGCGGACGAATCGGCGCGCATCAGCCAAGCGCTGAACCGCCTGGCCAATCAGCAGCAGGCGTTGATGGAGCAGTTTCGCGTCTAGTCTGTACGGGCTCCATCACCGGCTCGCCGGCAATGGGGCCCGCCCAGGCAATCCACCTTTTGAATGAGTTTCACCCATGGAAACACCCAACAGATCCGCCTTCTTCGACATCACCAGCGAACAGGGCCTGCTACGCACCTCGATCGCCGTCACCCTGTTCATCGCCACTATCGGCATCGCTTTCGGCCTGGCTTCCGGCTCGTTCTCGATCATTTTCGACGGTGTCTACTCGCTGGCCGACGCCGGCATGAGTGGCCTGTCGCTGGTGGTGGTGAAGCTGATCACTTCCCATGCCACCAGCCGGCACGTGTCACGCAAGCTGCGCGAACGCTTCACCATGGGTTTCTGGCACCTGGAGCCGATGGTGCTGGCGCTCAATGGCGTCCTGCTCAGCGGCGTGGCGCTGTACGCCCTGATCAATGCCGTCAGCAGCCTGCTCGAAGGCGGCCGCCATCTGGAGTTCGGCATCGCCATGGTTTATGCGGCGCTGACCGTGATCGCCTGCGCGACCATCGCTGTGGTCGAAGCCCGGGCCAACCGCCAGTTGAACTCGGATTTCGTGCGTATGGACGTCAAGGGTTGGGTAATGTCGGCCAGCATCACCGCAGCGTTGCTCGTCGCCTTCTGCTTCGGCTTTGCCGTGCAGGGCACGCAGTGGGCGTGGGTATCGCCGTACATCGACCCGGCGGTGCTCGCGCTGGTGTGCCTGGTCATCATTCCCTTGCCGTTGTCGGTGGTGCGCCAGGCCATGGCGGACATCTTCCTGGTCACGCCTGGCGACCTGATGCTGCACGTGGATGAGGTGGCCCGTGCGTTTGTCGCACGCCACGGCCTGGAATCCTATCGGGCGTATGTGGCCAAGGTTGGCCGCTCTCGGGAGATCGAACTGTATTTCATCGTGCCCAAGCACCTTCCAGCCAAAAGCATCGAAGCGTGGGATGCGCTGCGCTGTGAAGTCGGCGATGCGCTGGGTGGTGAGGGGCCGGACCGCTGGTTGACGGTCGTGTTTACCGCAGACCCTGAGTGGGCTGAATAAGGCGGGCCAACAGCACGGGGGTGCCGCTTGGCGCTGATCTGCAGGTGCCCTGCTCGGTGATACCCCTACCGCTAGTCGGATATTTCTGAGCGTTCTGAAGCAACGGCTAGCCTCCAGCCTAGCGTCAGGGATAACGCTGAACATTCGGTCCATGAAGGGCCAGTACGCCTCGTCGTCCCGACGCTTTATCTGCTGAGGAGACGATAATGAAAATAACCCTGAAACGGTTGGCGTGCCTGGGAGCGAGCTTCACCAGTGCGCTGGCCATGGCCGATGCGGCCAGCCCGCCGGTGCTTTCACCTGCAATTCCCTTCGACGTCAACGCTACATCCCCCTTCACCCTGGACAACCTGCAACACGCTTTCGACGTGCTGTCGTGGCAGACATTCGTTGCCCTGAACTGGCCCGCCGGCGCCGACGGCAGCGCCAACACCTCGGCGAAGATCGGCGCGCCGGGGCAAACGGTGTGGGAGTCGTGGAAGGAGAGCTACGAGATATTCCTGCCCCAAGGCCAGAAGCCGGTCGCCTGGAACCAGAAGGCACCACTGCCCGCCGCCTGCCAAGGCAAGGGTGACCTGCCCGTGCTGCAACAGATGGGAAAGGTCGCCGGTGTGCTCGACGAATTCATCCAGCCATTCAAGACCGGCCCACTGGTGGACCAGAACGGCACCTACACGCGCAACGCGATCATGGTCAACCAGCCGATGTTCGACGACATCGTCAACAATGGCCTGTACAGCAAGGAGGGCCAGCAAGCGTTCCTGAGCAAGGCCGATAACCGCATCGCCTTTGCCTGCGGCTCGCAGGAGGCCCAACAGGTCGGCGCGATCATGGTCAAGTCGTCCTGGAAGGTACTCGGCGGCAACGACAACGCCCAGGACTTCCACGCCGTCGACGCCTTGGTCTACACGCCCGGCAACGCCGACCCGAACAAAGGCGCGGTGATACCCGAGTCGTGCAGCGCACAGAAGGTCGGGCTGGTCGGCCTGCACATCGTGCACAAGACCAAGAGCGCGCCGCAGTGGGTATGGTCGAGCTTCGAACACGTGCGCAACGTGCCGGAAAAGACCACGCCGATGAACGAGCGCAAAGGCCCCTACCTGTTCTACGACGCCCAGGCCAGCGACCGCCCGGTGAACGAGCCGCCAGCGCAGCCGTGGGACCCCTCGAAGAAAGCCACGCCTTCGCAGATCGTGCGCGAGATCCCGCTCACCTCTGCGACCCAGCAGCTCAACGCGCAGTGGCAAGGCGCGCTCAAGGGCACTGTGTGGGCCAACTACCAGTTGATCAGCACCCAGTGGCCGACCGACGCCGCCGAGGACTGCCAAGTACCGTCGCCAACCAATCCGCTGGGCACGCCTGCGCCGAACTTCCTGGCCAACGCCACGCTGGAAACCTACAACCAGGGCACTACGCCGCAAGCTTCATCCAGTTGCATGGAGTGCCACAACAACGCGACCACCCGCGTGACCCAGTCACCGCGCACCAGCTTCGCCGATTTCACCTTCCTGCTTGAACGTGCCCAATCCACTGGCGCCAAGGAGTGATGCCATGAGCGACACTAACCTGCAGAACTTCATCGACCTGTCCGCCATCCTCACCGGCCTGTCAGCAGAACTGCTGGCGCCTTCGGTGGACCCGATCAACCTGCCGCCGGTGTTCTTCGCCACCGCCCAGCAAGGGATGGGGACCGCAGCGTTCAGCAACCTGCTGGAGCTGTACGTCAGTATCAAGGGCCAAACCCCGGCGCAAATCGCCAGCGCCGTACTCGGCAATGCGGACCCGCAGATCGCCCAAGGCGCCCGTTCGATCATGAAGCTGTGGCTGCTGGGCAGTTGGTACCAGCCATATGACCAAGGCAGCAAGCGCAAGGGTGACACCCGCGTGGTGTCTGACCAAGCCTACAAGCAAAGCTGGGCGTGGAAGATCGCCCAGTCTCACCCCATGGGCTATAGCCAGTACCACTTCGGCTACTGGGCCGAGCAGCCACCGACCCTCAAACAATTCACCGGTGTCGACGCCAAGGAAGGGCAGCAGCCATGAGCAACGTACACACCCAGAATATCGAAACCGCCGATGTGATCGTGGTGGGCGCCGGCATGGCCGGCAGCGTCATGGCCTACCAGTTGGGCCTGGCCGGCTTGAAAGTGCTGGTGCTCGAGTCGGGCCCGGCAATCCCGCCCAACCGCAGCGAGTATCTGGAGCGTTTCTACACCGCCGTGCTCAAGTCGCCGGAGTCGCCCTACCCGCCGGAGCAGACCGAGCAGACCCCGGCCACCCAGTTCGCCCCGCGCGCGACGATCCAGGACTTGATCACCGCCGGCAGCACCGACCCTGACAAGGTGCAGAAAAGCTACCTGGTACAGAAGGGGCCGCAGCTGTTCGCCAGCACCTACGAACGGGTAGGCGGCGGCACCATGTGGCACTGGATGGGCACCGCCCTGCGCCTGTTGCCCAACGACTTTCGCATGCGCACTGCGTACAACGTCGGGGTCGACTGGCCGATCAGCTACGACGACCTGCAGACCGCCTACTGCCGCGCCGAGGAGGAAATGGGCGTGTCCGCCGATGTCGCCTCGCAGGCCTACCTGGGCGTGACCTTCCCGCTGGGGTATGAATACAGCATGCACGGCATCCCGCCGTCGCTGGTCGACCAGGGCCTGGGCAAGAACGTCACGGGCACGGTGTACCAGAGCCCGGAGAAAGCACCGGACGGCAAGCCGTACCCCGGTGTCACGCTCAACGTCCGGCAGACCCCGGCCGGGCGCAACTCGCAGAGCGACAACGGCCGCCGGGTGTGTGCCGGTAACACCAGCTGCACGCCGATCTGCCCGATCCAGGCCAAGTACGACGCCACCGTGACCATGGCCAAGGCACTGGATACCGGCAATGTGCGCATCCTTTACCAGACCGTGGCGAGCCAGGTGCAGGTCGATGCCAATGGGGTCACGGGGATTGATTTCATCCAGTACCAGAACAATGGCACGCGTCAGAACGGCACGGCCCAGGGCAAGCGCTACGTGATCGCCGCCCACGCGATCGAAACGCCGAAGCTGTTACTCAACTCCATCGGCCCCAACAGCCCTAAAGGGGTCGCCAACAGCAGCGGCCAGGTTGGCCAGGCGTTGGCGGACCACCCGGTGTACCTGGCCTGGGGCCTGATGCCCGAAGGCAAGCCGCTGTTCCCGTTCCGCGGGCCGTTGTCCACCTCGGGGATCGAGGATATGCGCGATGGCCCGTTCCGCAGCCAGCGTGCCGCTTGGCGTATCGAGATCGGCAACGAAGGTTGGAACTGGTCGGTGAACGACCCCTACGCCTCGGTCTGCGATTTCATCGACGGCACCAACGACGGCGGCGCTAACCCCAACAACCTGGCGTTGTCTGGCGAGGCGCTGGTGCAGCAGCTCAACAGCGTGCTGACCCGCCAGTTCCGTCTGGGCTTCTTGATCGAGCAGGTGGAGGAAGACCCTGACCATGCGCTGTGCCGGGTGGAGCGCAGCACGGAGTTCACCGACGGCCTGGGCCTGCCCCGCCCACAGATCACCTACGCGCTGTCCGACTACACCAAGGAGGGCTTCAAACAAGCGCGCCTGGCCGCCACCCATATCATCACCAACCTGATGGGCGCCACCGAGCTGACCAACCTGAACCCTGAACTCAAGCCCGGTTCGCAAACGGTGTTCAACTACGACGGCCAGAACTACGCGTTCTTCGGCGCTGGCCACCTGATGGGCACCTACCGCATGGGCGCGGACCGCACCAAATCGGTGGTGGACAAGGACCAGCGCAGCTGGGACCACCCCAACCTGTTTCTGGTCGGCGACGGCGTATTCCCCACCACCGGCACGGCCAACCCGACCTTGACCATCACCGCACTGACGTTCCAGGCGGCCGACGTGGTGGCCAGCGACCTGCTCAAACGCACGCTGCAGGTGCAGGCCAACCAGGGATGGCAGGCCACGGGTATGCAGGTCAATGGGCAAAGCTGGCAGCTGGCGGTGTGTACGGGCGGGCAGTGGACGGCCAACCCGGCCACCGGCATGGTAGGCGCGAAGGGCAACCCGGCGCTGATCGCCAAGCCGGGCTACACCCTGCCGGGGCAGAACGAAGGGGCATTGATCGGGCGCATCGGCAGCAACGGCGTGCCGTTCCTGGTGGGTGATCAGGTGCAATTGCCGCGCGGCCAGCAGGGTGAATTGCAGCTGTGCATCAACGACGACCTGGCTGGGCGGTATGGGGCTGGCCTGAGCGATAACCTGGGCAGCCTGTCGGTGGAGGTACGTTTCGGGGCGCTCTAGGCAATGTCGTACCAACCCCACACTGCTCGGGCAATGGCGCAGCAGTGTGGGGTTGGTTTCTCAGCCCAGGTGGGCCAGCGGTTCGCGGCAATGTGCGCTAACCGGCCGGCCAGCATGCGGCGTCAGGAAGTGGCTTTGAATGTGGGGTTCATGGAGCGGTTACAACGCATTCTATGCCGCGTATGGCCCCCAAAATGCGACAGCCCCTGAACCATTTGAAGCGGTAAGCGAGCTGCGGGGATCTTGAGCCTGATGCAGTAGGCATGTATGAACGGGCATGATGCTTAGGGGGATCTCAGAGACTTTACTACTGCGGCTTGCTACGCAGCGAGCATTTGAAATTTATCCGTTGTTGCCGGAAAACGAATCATGGCTGAAGTTATTAAATACATTCAAGCCAACGTCCCTGAAAGTGGGTACGTCAGCCTTATCGCGGATGGCCAAGCACAAGACCTTTACGCACAGTTTGGTTTCATTCACACGGCACCACGTTCTGTAGGGATGGCTTACAGTTTCCCACCTAAGCCTACCGGTCACACATCTTGATGCGATGAACACGGGCTGGCGGTGACAAAGCGTTGCTCCAGTTATAGGTATTCCTAGACGATACAGGCCCGGAATGCGTTGGTGAAAGGGCTTCCGCGACGTATGAAATGCTGAAGCCAAGAGCAATCCCGTCCGCTTAAATACGCGCACACAACCACTCTTAAAGCTGAAATTTCGACCTCCAAGGGGTGCACCTGTTGCGCCTCGACAAAATTGCGCCGTGTATAAACCCTGTACGCCAACCGTTCGACACCGCGGAATGCAGGTAGAGGCAGGTGCCTTCGTTTGCTGGACCAACGAAAAAGCCCGCAAACCAATGAAGGTTGCGGGCTTTTTCATATTTACGTCACGGTGAAGCGCGCCTGTTGCTCGCTCCATTCGGTTGAAAGACTAGAAAGCTGGCTGATACAAGCCCCTCTCCAGCACTCACGAACCGCTTTGCATATGGTGGGTCGTGTAGGATTCGAACCTACGACCAATTGGTTAAAAGCCAACTGCTCTACCAACTGAGCTAACGACCCGTTGGATGGCGCGTATAATACTGATTTCTAACGAGAAATCAACACCCCATCAAAACTTTTTTCAAAAATAACGGGTTGGGTCGTCTACACCGGCAGCCTTGAAGCCATCGGCGCGCAGGCGACAGCTGTCGCACTTGCCACAGGCACGCCCGTCATCGTCGGCCTGGTAGCAGGACACTGTCAGGCTGTAGTCCACACCACGGGCCATACCGGCCTGTACGATCTGCGCCTTGCTCATGTTCTGCAGTGGCGCCTGGATGCGGAAGCCCTGCCCCTCGACACCGGCCTTGGTAGCGAGGTTGGCCATGCGCTCGAACGCTTCGACGAACTCAGGTCGGCAATCGGGGTAGCCCGAATAGTCCACGGCATTGACACCGATGAAGATGTCGCGCGCCTGCAGCACCTCTGCCCAGCCCAGGGCCAAGGACAGGAACACGGTATTGCGCGCCGGCACGTAAGTCACCGGAATGCCCTCGCCCGGGGCTTCCGGTACATCGATGCTGCTGTCGGTCAGCGCCGAACCACCTATGCCATCGAGGTTCAAGCCGATGACTTTGTGCTCGACCACGCCAAGGTCACTGGCGACCCGCGCCGCAGCGTTCAATTCAGCACGATGGCGCTGGCCATAATCGAAGCTCATGGTGTAGCAGCTGTAGCCTTCAGCTTTGGCCATGGCGACGACAGTGGCCGAGTCCAGGCCGCCGGACAGCAGGATTACTGCGCGTTTCTCAGTCATGTGCGTTTGCTCCTAATCAACGTCCGGGTTCGTCGTTCCACAGCAGCTTGTGCAGCTGCAGCTGGAAACGCACGGGCAGGTTGTCGGCAACGATCCAGTCGGCCAGATCACTGGCCTTCACCTGGTGATGGCTTGGCGAAAACAGCACCTCGCCGGCTCGCTCGGCGAGGTTGTACTGAATCAGCTTGGACACCGCCCAGTCATAGTCTTCGCGCGAGCAGATGACGAACTTGACCTGGTCATTGCGGGTCAGCTGCTCGATGTTCTCGTAGAGGTTGCGGTGGGACTCTTCGGAGCCCGGCGTCTTGAGGTCCACCACGCGGCTGACGCGCACATCGGTACCCGAGATATCCAGGGCACCACTGGTTTCCAGCGAAACCTCATAGCCCGCATCGCACAGACGCTGCAGCAGCGGCAAGGCATTTGGCTGAGCCAGGGGTTCGCCGCCCGTTACGCAGACGTAACGTGGTTTGAAGCCGGCCACCTGTTCCATGATCGAATCGAGGCTACGCACAGTACCGCCACTGAAGGCGTAGGCACTGTCGCAATATTGACAGCGCAGGGGGCAACCGGTCAGGCGCACGAATACCGTGGGCAGCCCAGCCGTGCGTGTTTCACCCTGCAAAGAGTAAAAGATTTCGGTGATGCGTAATGTGTCTTGCATGATCGCCACGGGCGTGACAGCTAAACAGGCTGTCCGCCTCCGTCAGGCACTGTCGCGGACTCGACATGGCGTTATCCGCAGCAGCGTGTTTAAGAAAAAGGGCACTGATTCTAACGAAAAAACCCGCGACTGGCGCGGGTTTCTTTTGAACGGTGTTACTTAGAGCTTCTGCAGGTCACGCTGCGCCAGCTGTGCGGCGGAGGTGCCGGGGTACTGGGTAATGACTTGCTGCAGGATGCCCTTGACCTTGTCGGTATGGCCCATGCGGCGCTCGACGTCGGCCAGCTTGTACAGTGAGTCCGGTACCTTGCTGTGCTTGGGATACTTCTGGCTGACCTGGGCAAAAGCCTGGCTGGCACTTTGCAGGTCACCCTTGGCCAGGTTTACCTCACCCAACCAGTACTGGGCGTTGCCTGCGTACTGGCTGTTCGGGTACTTGCGCAGGAAGGCGGCGAACGCCTGGCTGGCCTTGTCGAAGTCCTTCTGCTTGATCAGGTCGAAAGCCGCATCGTAATAGAGCTTTTCTTTCGCCGGATCACCCGGCTCGCTGTTGGCGGCCGGCTGCTGTGCAGCAGCGCCAGCGGCGCCTGCTGCTGCACCGGCGGCGGCATCGGGTGCACCACCGGTGGAGGAATTATCGGGGGTCGCGGCAGGCGCGCCACCACTGTTGATGCGGCGGTCCAGATCCTGGTAACGCTCCAGGCTTTCCTGCTTCATGCGGGCGACATCGTTTTGCAGCTCTTCGATGATGCCTTGCTGGCGGGATATCTGGTCCTGCATCTGTTGCAGCTGCATGAACAGCTGGCCCTGTGCTGAGGCAGGGGTCGAAGCCCCTGCCCCGGCATAGGCGCCGCTCGTGCCATAACCCGAAGGTGGATAAGCACCTGCGTTGTCATCTACTACAGGAACCGCAGCCCACGCCGAAAGCGGAAGGCTGAGTGCGAGGACGGTCACAGCACGACGGCACATACGCATAAGAACTTACTTACGCAGTTCTACGCGGCGGTTCTGAGCCCAGGACTGCTCGTCGTTGCCGGTGGCAACTGGACGCTCTTCGCCGTAGGAAACCAGTTCCAGCTGAGCAGGGGAAACGCCCTGCAGAACCAGGTAGCGCTGAACGGCCTTGGCACGACGCTCGCCCAGAGCCATGTTGTACTCGCGAGTACCGCGCTCGTCGGTGTTGCCTTCCAGAACAACGCGGTTGCCGTTGGCTTTCAGGTCCTTGGCGTGAACGTCCAGAGCGCGCATGGCTTCTGGCTTCAGGTCCGAGCTGTCGTATTCGAAGTAGAAGGTGGTGATTGCGCGCAGGGCGGCTTCTTCGCTCAGGGAACCGTCAACAGCGCCAGTGTTGGCACCGTAGCCAGCGTTAGGATCGACAGCGCCTTCGCCAGCGTTGTCACCGCCCTTCGAGGAGCAACCTACAGCTACAGCCATGGCCAGAGCCAGCGCAGCAAATTTACCAAACTTCAGCATTTCCATCGTGAAACTCCTAATGAAACCCCAGTGTGTTAAGCAAAACGTATTACGCCGCGATCAGTTCAGGTAAGGGGACCAGGACGGTTCTCTGACTTCGCCTTGAGCGGTAGGAAGTGGGAGCCTCACGCGGCCATTAAGCGACACGAGCATCAAGACTCCCCGGCCCTGCTGGCGGGTGGCGTAGATTAGCATGGTGCCGTTTGGCGCAACAGTGGGAGACTCATCAAGACTTGTTTCCGAGAGAATCTTTACACTTCCTCTTTGCAAGTCTTGCGCCGCCACTTTGAAGTTGGTGAAACCCTGCTGACGATGGATCATTACCAGCGTCTTTTCATCCGCCGAAAGCTTCGGGTTGGCGTTGTAGTTACCGACGAACGTCACACGCTCGGCGCTGCCGCCACTGACCGACTGTTTGTAGATCTGCGGCTTGCCGCCACGGTCGGAGGTGAAATACAGGGTGTTGCCATCCTTGCCCCAGAACGGCTCGGTATTGATACCTGGGCCGGCAGTGACACGGCTGATCTGGCGCGAAGCCACGTTCATCACGTAGATGTCCGGGTTACCGTCCTTGGACAGCACGAACGCCAGGCGCGAACCATCCGGCGACCAGGCAGGCGCGCCGTTGAGGCCTTCGAAGTTGGTCACCTGTTCACGGCGGCCTGTGTCGATGTGCTGGATGAAAATGCGCGGACGCTTCTGCTCGAACGAGACATAGGCGATACGCTTGCCATCCGGGGCGAAACGCGGCGACAGGATAGGCTCACGCGACTGCAGCAACGTCACTGCACGCGCACCGTCGTAGTCCGAACGCTGCAGGGTGTAGCGGGTATTATTGGTCGAGAAACGCTCGGCGGTCACGTACAGCATGCGGGTGGAAAACGCACCCTTGATACCGGTGAGCTTCTCGAACGACTGGTCGGCAATGTAGTGCGACATGTCGCGAAACTGGTCGACGCTGCCGGCAACGCTGCCGGTCAGCACTTGCTGCTCGGTGGCGACGTTGAACAGCGCATACTGCACCTGCAGGCGGGCGCCCGACGGTACGATGCTGCCGACCATCACGTACTGGGCGCCCAGGGCTTTCCAGTCCCGGAAGATCACTTCGCTGGCCTGGGTAGGCTGGCTGATCATGTTCTGCCGCGGGATGGGCGCGTAGTAGCCGGAGTTGCGCAGGTCATTACCAATGATATCGGCCATGTCTTCCGGCAGCACACTGCCACCCTGCAGACCGAACGGCACTACCGCGATGGGCGTTGCCCGATCGCTGCCGCTGGTGACCAGGATGTTCTTTTCCTCTGCCATGGCCATGCCTGCCACGCAGCACAGCATGACCAGCAGTCCTCGAAGGAGTTTAATCACAACGCTAGATCCTCAGGTGTAAATGTCATCTTGAACGAACGATACGGATTGAACTCGTTCGGCTTCAAGCCCTGCATTTCGGTCAGACGACCGATGTTCTTGACCGCTGCCACCGCCGAACTGTCGAACGGGCCGTCACCACTGGAGCGCGACACGCTGACATTGGTGATGGTGCCATCGGGCAGCATGTTGATCTGCAGGACTACCGTCATGCCCTTGCGCGCTGAAGGGGGACGCGCCCAACCTTCGGCCGCTCGCATGCGGATCAGGTCGTCGAAATCGCCGGCCACCTGGTCACCCTGCTCGTCGGCCAGCGCCTGCTGCCGCTCGGTGGAGTCAGACAACAGCTCGGCCAGGGCCTGGGCTTTCTTGTCTTCTGCCGCCTTGCGGGCCGCTTCCTGTGCCTTTTTCTTCTGGGCATCTGCAGCGGCCTTTTTCTTGGCCTCTTCAGCTGCCTTCTTCTTCGCTTCCTCGGCCGCCGCTTTTTTCTTGGCGTCCTCGGCTGCTTTCTTCTTGGCCTCCTCGGCTGCCTTCTTCTTGGCATCCTCGGCGGCTTGTTTCTTGGCCTCTTCGGCAGCCTGCTTCTTGGCCTCTTCCTCAGCCTTTTTCTTGGCGATGTCGGCCTGCTGCTTTTCAGCGGCCTTTTTCGCCTCGTCGGCCTTTTTGGCTTCGGCGGCTTTCTTGGCTTCGGCGGCCTTGGCAGCGTCTTCTGCCTTCTTCGCCTCAGCAGCTTCGCGAGCCTCTTCGGCCTTTTGAGCGGCATCGGCTTTCTTTTGTTCCGCGGCCTTCACGGCCTCCTGCTCGACCTTCTTCTGTTCCAACTGCTCGACTTCGGTCTGACGCGCGGCGGTTTTCTTCGCTTCCCCGGCAATCTTCTGATTGGTCTGGGTGGTCGCCTGGCTCTTGGACTTGAGCTGATACAGCGTAGCCTGAACGATCGGCTTGGAAGGCGGCAATTCTGGCGTCATGGCAAAACTGACGAACAGCAATGCGAACACAAGCACATGCAGGCCGATGGCCCAGACACTGGGCCAGAAGTAGCTTTCCGAGGCGGATGGCTCTCGCTGTTGCATCAGGGCGCCTCGGTAATCAGGCCAACGTTACCGACACCGGCCTTCTGCAACCCGCCCATGGCACCCATGACCGCGCCGTAGTCGACAGCCTTGTCGCCACGAATGAAGACCTGGGTCTGCTTGCCCTGGTCGCGACCGGCGGCAATGATCTTGGTCACTGCACTGGTCATTTCGGGCAAGGTCATGGCCTTGTCCATCTGCTTGTCGGTATCGACTTCGCTGCCCAGGTTCCAGTAATACGTCTTGTCGGCTTTGATGGAGATGGTCAGGATCTGGACATTGTTGTCCTGCGGCAAGGCTTCGCTGGAAACCTTGGGCAGGTCGACCTTCACGCCCTGATTGAGCATGGGAGCCGTCACCATGAAGATGACCAGCAGCACCAGCATCACGTCGATGTAGGGCACCACGTTCATCTCGGCGACCGGCTTGCGTTTGTGGCGAACTCGGGCCATGGGTTTGTACCTGATTACTCTTCGCTGGTGTGCACTTTGCGGTGCAGGATCGCCTGGAACTCGTCGGCGAAGGTGTAGTAACGACCGATCAGCACTTCGCTGCGTGCGGCGAAACGGTTGTAGGCGATAACCGCCGGGATTGCCGCGAACAGACCGATGGCGGTAGCGATCAGCGCTTCGGCGATACCCGGGGCCACGGTGGCCAGGGTCGCCTGCTGGGCGCTGGCCAGGCCGCGGAAGGAGTTCATGATGCCCCACACGGTACCGAACAGACCGATGTACGGGCTGGTGGAACCGACAGTGGCGAGGAACGGCAAGCTCTGCTCGAGTTTTTCTTCCTCACGCGAGATGGCTACACGCATGGCCCGGCCAACGCCCTCCATGACCGCGTCGGGGTCCACACCCGGCTGCTGGCGCAGGCGAGAGAACTCCTTGAAGCCGGCACGGAACACTTGCTCAACGCCCGAATCCGGGTCCGGGTTGCTGCCTGCCTGACGGTACAGCTTGGACAGGTCGATACCCGACCAGAAGCGTTCCTCGAAGGCATCCAGCGCACGACGACCGGCGCGCAGCATGGTGCTGCGCTGGAAGATCATGATCCATGAGGTGACCGAGGCGGCCACCAGGGTCAGCATTACCAGCTGTACCACCACGCTGGCATTGCTGACCAGACTCCACATGGAGGTATGGTCGACGACGTTAGCTTCCACGCTTATTCTCCTGCATTCGATTGAGTACCCGAGCCGTCCGCCACAAAGGCGTCGCGCAGCTTGGGGGGTATGGCTCGGGGTTTGAAAGTGTCGGCGCGCACGGCGGCCACCAGGAACTGCCCTTCGCAGAGCAGCGTTTCATCCTTTTCCCGCCAGACCTGCTGCACGAAACGCAGGCTGGCGCGATTGAGTTCAAGTACGTGCGCGGTCACTCGAAGTTCGTCGTCCAGGCGCGCCGGCGCGTGATAGCGCGCTTCGCTCGAATGGACCACGAACAACAGGTTCTCACCGGCCAGTTGCTGCTGGGAAAACCCCAAGTGCCGCAGGCGCTCGGTCCGCGCGCGCTCCATGAATTTCAGATAATTGACGTAATACACCACGCCACCGGCATCGGTATCTTCGTAATAGACGCGACAGCGGTGAGCGAAAGGTTCCAGGCCATTTTGCGCGCGCATACTCTAGTGCTTACTCCTCAGCTTGCCAATCCGCTGCAGCAACTGTTTTTTCTTCATTAATGTCGTATTGCCAGCGCACCTGAGGCATGCCAGCGGTAGGACCACGAAAAGCGGGTTTCGATCTGTCATTCATCGCCTGCTTCGGAAAATTCTGCCCCCTCACCCAAGCGCCCGGGAACGTTCAGGCCAAAGTGCAGGTAGGCATGGCGGGTGACCACGCGCCCGCGTGGCGTGCGCATGATGTAACCCTGCTGAATCAGATAAGGCTCGAGCACATCCTCGATGGTATGACGCTCTTCGCTGATCGCTGCCGCCAGGTTATCCACGCCCACCGGGCCGCCATCGAACTTTTCGATCATGGTCAGCAGCAGGCGGCGGTCGGAATGGTCGAAGCCACGCTCGTCGACGTCCAGCAGGTTGAGCGCCATGTCGGCCACCGCCTTGGTGATCTGCCCCTTGCCGCGCACCTCGGCATAGTCACGCACGCGGCGCAGCAAACGGTTGGCGATACGCGGCGTGCCGCGGGCACGGCGGGCGATCTCGTAAGCCCCCTGGTCCTCGATGACCAGCCCCAGAATATTGGCCGACCGGCTGACGATGGTCGCCAGGTCCTTGTCGCTGTAGAACTCAAGGCGCTGGACGATACCGAAGCGATCGCGCAGCGGGTTGGTGAGCATGCCGGCGCGGGTCGTGGCCCCCACAAGGGTGAAGGGCGGCAGGTCGAGCTTGATCGAGCGGGCAGCGGGGCCTTCACCGATCATGATGTCGAGCTGGAAGTCCTCCATGGCCGGATACAGCACCTCCTCGACAACCGGTGACAGCCGGTGAATCTCGTCGATGAACAGGACGTCATGCGGTTCGAGGTTGGTCAGCATGGCCGCCAGGTCGCCCGGGCGTTCGAGAATCGGCCCCGAGGTACTCTTGACCGATACGCCCATTTCCTGGGCGATGATATTGGCCAACGTGGTCTTGCCCAGGCCTGGCGGACCGAAGATAAGCGTGTGGTCGAGCGATTCGTTGCGACCGCGGGCAGCCTGGATGAACAGCGCCATCTGCTCGCGCACCACCGGCTGGCCGATGTATTCGTCCAGGCGCAGCGGGCGGATGGCACGGTCCTGGACTTCTTCGCGGTCGCGGCCACTGGCGGCAATCAGGCGGTCGGCTTCGATCACTTGGTAATCATCCCTTTGAGGCTGCGACGGATCAGCTCCTCACTGCTCAGCCCGGCCTTGTCCTTGATCGCGGACACTGCCTTGCTGGCTTCCTGCGGCTTGTAGCCCAAAGAAACCAGGGCGCTGACGGCATCGGCCTCAGCGCTGGAGGCGCTGCTGACCGGCACCGGCCCATCCGAAACAAGCGTGAACATGGCCGGTGAGGTTTCCCAGGCCTTGAAGCGGTCTTTGAGCTCGACCAGCAAGCGCTCGGCGGTCTTCTTGCCCACACCAGGCACACGCACCAGCGCCGAGGTGTCCTGGGCCTGGACGCAACGCACCAGTTCGTCGGCCTCAAGGCCCGACATCAAGGCCAGCGCCAGCTTCGGGCCCACGCCATTGAGGCGGATGAGCTCGCGGAACAGTTCGCGCTCGCGCTTTTCATGAAAGCCATAGAGCAGGTGGGCATCTTCGCGCACCACCAGATGGGTATGCACGGTGACCGTTTCGCCGACTTTCGGCAGGCGGTACAGGGTGGTCATGGGCACTTCAAGCTCATAACCCACGCCATTGACGTCGATAATCAGGTGCGGCGGTTGCTTTTCCGCCAGGGTGCCGCGCAAACGTCCAATCACGTTTCGATCCTTCCTCTCGGGGAGCCGATCAAAGACCGCTCAACCCTATCAGCAAATACGTCGGGTGAACGCGCCACCCTGACAAAATGTGTATCAGCTCATGAAGCAGCTACAGACGCAAGCGCCCACCGCGCCGCCGCGCCGTGGCCAGGCCGTGCGGCACCAGGCTGGAACGGGTATGGGCATGGCACAGGGCAATCGCCAGGGCATCAGAGGCATCGATCTGTGGTTTCTGGGTCAGCTTGAGCAGGTGCATGACCATCAGCATCACCTGTTCCTTGTTAGCCCCGCCAGTGCCGGCCACGGCCTGTTTGACCTGAGTCGCACTGTATTCGGCGATTTCCAGGCCGGCCTCGGCGGCGGCGACGATCGCCGCGCCGCGTGCCTGGCCAAGTTTGAGGGCCGAATCAGGGTTGCGCGCCATGAACACGCGCTCGATACCCATGGTCACCGGGCCATGTTGGGCAATGATTTCACTGACACCGCGAAAAACGATCTGCAGGCGCTCGTGCAGCTCGCCGCTGCCGGTTCGGATACAACCCGACGCCACGTACTCGCAACCACGGGCAGTCTGGCGCACAACGCCATAACCGGTGATGCGCGAGCCGGGGTCGATACCAAGAATCAGAGTCATAACGCCTTTCGTGTAGGGGGTGCTTGAAAGCCTGAGCTCAATTCAAGGCTATTGGGGCCGCTGTGCAGCCCATCACCGGCAAGCCTGCTCCCACAGATCCAGCGCAACGCTTGAGGGGTGCGCTTGACTACAGGAGCAGGCCTGCCAGCGATGGGCCGCCCAGCGGCCCCAATTACAACCTTGCTGGCGACACCTTAGCCGAGTTTTTCCATGATCTCGTCGGAAATCTGTGCATTGGAATAGACGTTCTGCACATCATCCAGGTCTTCGAGCATGTCGATCAGCTTGAGCACTTTCTCCGCGCCCTCCTGATCCAGCTCGGCACTGGTGGTCGGCTGCATGACGATTTCCGCGTCTGCGGCCTTGAAGCCGGCCTCTTCCAAGGCGTTACGCACGGCATAGAAGCTGTTGAACGAGGTGAACACCTCGAACGAGCCATCTTCGTTGGCCACCACATCGTCGGCGTCGGCTTCCATGGCGGCTTCCATCAGCGCATCTTCGTCCACGCCCGGCGCAAAGCTGATCTGCCCCTTGCGCTCGAACAGGTAGGCCACCGAGCCATCGGTACCAAGGTTGCCGCCACACTTGGTGAAGGCATGCCGCACAGCGGCTGCGGTACGGTTGCGGTTGTCGGTCATGGCCTCGACCATGATCGCCACCCCACCCGGGCCGTAACCCTCGTAGCTCAGCTCTTCAACGTTATCGCTTTCGTTGGTGCCGGCACCACGGGCCACAGCGCGATCGATGATATCGCGGCTCATGTTGGCACCCAGGGCCTTGTCCAGCGCCAGGCGCAAGCGCGGGTTGGAAGCCGGGTCACCACCGCCCTGCTTGGCAGCGACGGTCAGCTCACGGATCCACTTGGTGAAGATCTTGCCTCTCTTGGCATCCTGGCGCTCTTTGCGGTGCTTGATGTTCGCCCACTTGGAATGACCAGCCATAACGACTCCAAACTCTTGAAACACAAACAATTGCGCCCCGAGAGGGGCGCAACGACAAATGCCTGCGCCGAAACGCAAAGGCGCATCCATCTGGATGCGCCCGGGGTCCGCTTACTCGACCTTGGTCTGTTCGCGCAGGCGGATATGCAGCTCGCGCAGGGCCTTGGCATCAACCAAACCAGGCGCCTGAGTCATCACGCACGCGGCGCTCTGGGTTTTCGGGAAGGCAATCACTTCACGGATCGACTGGGCACCGGTCATCAGCATGACCAGGCGGTCCAGACCGAAGGCCAGGCCACCGTGAGGCGGAGCACCGAACTTCAGGGCGTCGAGCAGGAAGCCGAACTTCTCTTCCTGTTCTGCCGCTTCGATACCCAGCAGGCGGAACACCGCCTGTTGCATCTCTTTGCGGTGGATACGGATCGAACCGCCACCCAGTTCGGTTCCGTTCAGCACCATGTCGTAGGCACGCGACAGCGCGGTGGCCGGGTTGGCCTCGAGCTCTTCGGGGGTGCACTTGGGTGCGGTGAACGGGTGGTGCAGGGCGGTGAAGCTGCCGTCTTCGTTCTCTTCGAACATCGGGAAGTCGACGACCCACATCGGTGCCCACTCGCAGGTCAGCAGCTCGAAGTCGTGGCCCAAACGGATACGCAGCGCGCCCAGGGCCTCGCTGACGACCTTGAACTTGTCGGCACCGAAGAACACGATGTCGCCGTCTACGGCACCTACGCGATCGAGGATCACGTTGAGGTTGGCTTCAGGGATGTTCTTGACGATCGGCGACTGCAGGCCTTCGACGCCTTTGGCGCGCTCGTTGACCTTGATGTACGCCAGGCCACGGGCGCCGTAGATGCCGACGAACTTGGTGTACTCGTCGATCTTGCTGCGCGGCATGCTGGCGCCACCGGGCAGGCGCAGTGCGGTAACGCGGCACTTCGGATCGTTGGCCGGGCCTGCGAAGACCTTGAAGTCGACATCTTTGAGCTGGTCGGCGACGTCAACCAGTTCCAGCGGGTTACGCAGGTCTGGCTTGTCGGAACCGTAGCGGCGCATGGCTTCTTCGAAGGTCATGTGCGGGAATTCGCCGAACTCCAGGTCCAGCACTTCCTTGAACAGCTTGCGGATCATGCTCTCGGTCAGGCCCATGATCTCGGACTCATCGAGGAAACTGGTCTCGATGTCGATCTGGGTGAATTCCGGCTGACGGTCAGCGCGCAGGTCTTCGTCACGGAAGCATTTGGCGATCTGGTAGTAGCGGTCGAAGCCGGCGACCATCAGCAGCTGCTTGAACAGCTGAGGCGACTGCGGCAGCGCGAAGAAGCTACCAGCGTGGGTACGGCTGGGCACCAGATAGTCACGCGCGCCTTCTGGCGTTGCGCGGGTGAGGATCGGCGTTTCGACGTCGAGGAAGCCATTTTCGTCCAGGAAGCGACGAATGCTGCTGGTGATGCGCGAACGCAGGCGCAGCTTGTCGGCCATTTCCGGGCGACGCAGATCGATGAAGCGGTAGCGCAGGCGGGTTTCCTCGCCGACGTCAGAGTATTCGTTCAGCGGGAACGGCGGGGTTTCAGCTTCGTTGAGCACGTTGAGCTGGTAACCGAGGATTTCGATGGCACCGGAAGCCATGTTGGCATTCACCGCGCCCTCGGGGCGCTTGCGCACCTTGCCGGTGATCTGCACCACGTATTCGCTGCGCACGCGGTCGGCCGCAGCGAAGGTTTCGGCGCGATCGGGATCGAAGACGACCTGGGCCATGCCCTCGCGGTCACGGATGTCGAGGAAGATCACCCCGCCGTGGTCGCGGCGACGATGGACCCAGCCGCAAAGGGTGACTTCCTGGCCGTCCAGGCTCTCGTTCAGTTGGCCGCAATAATGGCTGCGCATCATGATGGTGGTTTCGCTTCTCGTGATTCGTGTATTCGATGGAGGCCTTGGCCGCCCCAGGGGGCTAATACTGCAAGACCCGGCTACTGCAATTCAACTCAGTCGGCCTTGTCGCCGCCTGCCAGATTCTTTTTAGCCCCGGTCTTGAAGTCGGTTTCGTACCAGCCGCTACCGCTCAGGCGAAATCCAGGGACCGACAACAGTTTCTTCAATGCCGGCGCCTGGCAGGCCGGACAGTCGGTCAGCGGCGCTGCACTGATCTTCTGCAACGCTTCCATCCGGTGATCGCAGGATGCACATTGATAGTCATAAAGGGGCATGGGTGTCTCTCGTCAACCATTACGCTGGCTGCCCGGGGCAGCAAAAAGCGGGATTATATATGGTTAACAGGCACTGCGCAGCCCGCCTGGCGATCAGCGTCCTGCAACCACGCAACACAGATCACCCGCACCAGGCCGCTGAAGTTGCGTACCCCACCCTGGCGCAGGTGCACTTCACGATCCACATAGGAAAGTATGGCACTGACGGAGCACTCATTGGCCTCTGCGATGCGCTCGAGGATGCGCCAATAGACTGCCTCCAGGCGCAAGCAGGTGGAAAAACCGTTGAGCCGGACCGAGCGCGATACCGGCTGAATCTGCATCATGTCAAAATCCGCCTTGAACGGATCAATGCTTTGCCTGCCCAGGCAGCGGCCTTTGCCTACTCCACGCTTGCTCGCTTGCATCATGCGCCCACATCCTCGCCACAGGTATGTTCCCCTGCACCGCAAGACAGGCACGGATGCAGGAACCAGAGGCTCAATGAAGCGCGTGCGGCCGGGCGCAAAGCAGCGGCAAAGCCTTCCCGCACAAACGAAAAAGCCCGGTGAGCTTCACTCGACCGGGCTTTGCAGGCCGCTTTTCATACAAGCGGCTGATCATTTACCGTCAAGCAGTACCCGCAGCATCCATGCAGTCTTTTCGTGCACCTGCATACGCTGGGTCAGCAGATCGGCAGTTGGCTCATCACTGACCTTGTCCACTACCGGGAAAATACTGCGGGCGGTACGCACGACCGCCTCCTGCCCCTGGACAAGCTGATGGATCATCTCGTCCGCTGCGGGCACCCCTTCCTCTTCCTTGATGGAAGAATGCCGTGCGTAAAAAGCATAGGAACCCGGCGCTGGGAAGCCCAGGGCGCGAATCCGCTCGGCGATGGAATCAACGGCCAGCGCCAGCTCGTTGTATTGCTCTTCGAACATCAGGTGCAGGGTACGGAACGAAGGACCGGTGACGTTCCAGTGAAAGTTGTGGGTTTTCAGATACAGCACATAGGTATCCGACAACAGACGGGACAGCCCTTCGACGATGGATTTGCGATCTTCTTCACTGATACCGATATCGATTGCCATGAAGTTCCCCTTTTTCATATGGCTTGATGATGATCAAGCGGGCCTCACACACTGTATCAATACTTCGCGCCACGCGCCCATGACACAGGGCAACTCATCGCCGGCAGCCACCTGCGGTTTGAGAAGGCCCCGCGTTTGCTGTTAAATAGGCACCGTGCCACCCGTGCGTGCTGTTATTGCCGGGTGCATAGGCTGGCTCACCATGTGTTCGCGCTCTACACCTCATGCGCACCATGCCGCCAGCTCTTCCTGTGATCGGCCTTATCAATTGCGAGCCAACCCCATGTTCAAGATCGTCCATCTGTTGACGGGCGCTGCAGCTTTGCTGCTATCGCTCATACCCAGCCTGAAAAACGACGCAACTCCCTTCCTGCAACAACCGGACGCGGTCTACCTTGCCCTGCTCGGCCTGCTCAACCTGCTGCTGGCACCTGTCGTGCCGCTGTATTACCGCGGCGCCCGCCAGCAATTGCAGCATCTGGCCTGCGCCTTGCTGGTGGTGGCCGTGGTACTGCAAACCCTGACCTTGCTGGCCCGCCCCGAAATGGGCAACCTGGCGGCGCTGGTCTGCGCAGGCCTCGCAGTCATTCTGCACCTGGCTGCAGGCTTGGCCCGTAGCCCCAGAAAAAACCGACCCAGCCAAGGCGCGCCGCAGGAGACCGGCACGCGCGATACCGGCACGGTGAAGTGGTTCAACACCTCTAAAGGCTTTGGATTCATTTCCCGCGATTCGGGTGACGACATCTTCGTCCACTTTCGCGCCATTCGTGGCGAAGGCCATCGCATCCTGGTCGAAGGCCAGCGTGTGGAGTTCTCGGTAATGCACCGCGACAAGGGCCTGCAGGCCGAAGATGTGGTCGCGGTATCCCGCCGCTGACCCTGTGCAGCCCTGGGGCAACCCCAGGGCTTGCACCCATCAGTAATGAGGCGGCGGCGCTTCCTCGCCCTCACTGCCATACTGCCCGACCATTTCCTCGTAACGCTTGATCAACTCGGCCATCTGCAACTGCAGGCGCTGAATCACCCGCCCCTGCTCGACCACCACGTCATTGAGCTCCTGAATGGTGTCGTCCTGAAACGCCTGACGGGTTTCCAATTCGACTATGCGCGATTCCGGCGACATGTCAGGCCTCCTCATATGTGTCATCGAGCAGGACGCGCAAGCGCTGGCGAATGGCATCGACCTGCCCCGGCCCGTATTCGACAGCGGGCACCTTGCCCCAGACCGGCGCCGGCCAGGCGGCATCCCCGTGGCGACGGACAATCACATGCATGTGCAACTGGCTGACCACATTACCCAGTGTGGCAACGTTCATTTTGTCTGCCGCGAACTCCGTTTTGAGTGCCTCGGCCAGGCAGGTGGTTTCTTTCCACAACTGCGCCTGATCGTCCGGGCTCAGGTCGAACAGTTCGCTCACGCCGGCACGCTTGGGTACCAGAATGAACCAAGGGTAGTTGGCATCCTTGCTAAGCAGCAGACGGCACAGCGGTAAGTCTCCAAGAACCAATGAGTCCTGCTGCAAACGCAAATCCATCTCAAACACTGAAAACCTCCACCAACGAAAAGGGGCCCGCCATGCGGGTCTATGGCGCAAGGATACTCTGCTTCGCCCACGCAAGCATGCTGCACGCCCCCAGACTGCACCCTTATTGCACAGGAATCGCTTCAGCCTGCACAGGCGCGGTAACACTCCGCTACTTTTCGCACCAAAATGAGGCCGCAAACGAGTACACCACTGCGCTTTCACACACACAAATGACTCAACTTGAACAGCGAGCGGTAACACATTGACTTGCAAGGCAGGTTTTTAATTTGCGGGCGGGCTGCTGCCAGATACGCCATCAGCCACCAGCCGCCCCGTGTTTACGGGCATTTTCCGGCCACGTGAGCGGCATTTGTGAAAATTTCATGAACCGTTGTTAATTTTGAGCACGCTTGTTGCATTCTTCTCACATCAAGTCGGCACGACATCTGCATAAAGCGATGGACGCAACAAATAACAACAGCCGCTTTGGATCCACCAGGGAGTTTCCCCAACCGAAATCGATAGTTACAGAATCGTTACGGTGACAGGAACAGCGCTGGCGTTGTACGGCTCGGAATTCCGGGACGTGATTTGCGACATGGAAATACCTGAAAGCGACATGGCCGTAAACTTCGCGAAACGTTGTATATGCCCATATCGCCAACGACAGTCTGCGTGCTATACATTTCCGCCGACATAACAAGAAAGAGCTGCCCCATATAACTAAAAGACTTGGGCGCAGCGGTACTCTTCCTAAAAACCAAAGGAGCAAATCACGATGCGCGTGATGAAGTGGAGCATGATCGCCCTGGCCGTTTCGGCAGGGACCTCGCAGCTGGCCTTTGCCTCTGCACAGGACGAATCCAAGGGTTTCATCGAAGACAGCCAGCTGAACGTCAAGACTCGCATGCTGTACTTCAGCCGTGACGCTCGTAACAATGATCGGGACCCTGTTACCGGCGATCGCCAGAGCCGCACAGAAGAAACCGGCCTCGGCTTCCTCGGTACCTTTGAGTCGGGCTTCACCCAAGGCACCGTAGGCTTCGGTGTCGATGCCATCGGCATGCTCGGCCTGAAACTGGACAGCGGCAAAGGCCGTGCCGGTACCGGCCTGTTCCCGCAAGGCTCCGACGGCCGCTCGCAGGATGACTACTCCGAAGCCGGTGGCGCAGTGAAAATGCGCATCTCCAACACTGTGCTGAAGTACGGTAACCAGTTCACCGCCCTGCCGGTATTCGCTACCGACGACAGCCGACTGCTGCCGGAAGTTGCCGAAGGCGCCTTGATCACCAGCGACGAGATCGAAGGCCTGACCCTGCACGCCGGTCACTTCACCGGCATGAACGCCCAGGCCCAGACCTACCGCGACAGCCTGCGCCTGACTGAAGCCAACATCGTCGGTGGTACCTATGCCCTGACCGACAGCCTCAGCACCAGCCTGTACTACTCCAAGGTCGAAGACTACTGGCGCAAGTACTACGGCAATGTCAACTGGGCACTGCCGATTTCGGACAAGCAAGGCCTGGTGTTCGACTTCAACATCTATGACACCAAGAGCGAAGGCAGCGCCCTGTACAAAGCGTACGACGGCGACAAGCTCGACAACACCGCTTTCAGCCTGTCGGCTGCGTGGAACATCGGCGCTCATACCTTCACCATCGTGCATCAGCGCGTCCACGGTGATGGTGACTACGGTTACGGCGTCGACGGTGGCGGCACCGTCTTCCTGGGTAACTCGGTGGCCCGTTCCGACTTCAACGCAGAAGACGAGAAGTCCTGGCAAGCGCGCTACGACCTGAACTTCGCTGAGTTCGGCGTACCCGGCCTGACCTTCATGACCCGTTACGTGCGCGGTACCGACGCCAATGTCGCAGGCACTTCCAACGGTAAGGAATGGGAACGCGACATCGACATCAAGTACGTGTTGCAGGAAGGCCCGGCCAAGGACCTCAGCTTCCGCGTCCGTCAGGCCACCTACCGCTCCTCCGACGGCGTCTACTACGGCTCCCCGTCGCTGGACGAACTGCGCCTGATCGTCGAGTACCCGCTGAGCATCCTGTAAGCCACGCTTATAGTGCCCCGCACCTGAAAAAGCCCGGCACGCTCGCCGGGCTTTTTCTTGGCTGACAATTACCCCGCCCTGGGGCATCCTGTACGCCTTCGTTTCGCCCCCGTACAATGCGGGGTCATTTCAATGTCTTAGGCAATCGACACGGCTAACCATGCGCACCAGTCAATATTTGCTCGCCACCCAGAAAGAAACCCCTGCCGACGCAGTGGTCATCAGCCATCAGCTCATGCTGCGTGCCGGCATGATCCGCAAGCTGGCTTCCGGCCTGTACACCTGGCTGCCGATGGGCTTGCGGGTCATGCGCAAGGTCGAAGCCGTGGTGCGCGAGGAAATGAACGCCGCCGGCGCCCTGGAAGTGCTGATGCCCAGCATCCAGCCCGCCGAACTGTGGCAGGAATCCGGCCGCTGGGAACAGTATGGCCCCGAGCTGCTGCGCCTGAAGGATCGCCACCAGCGCGATTTCTGCGTAGGCCCGACCCACGAAGAAGTCATCACCGACCTGGCCCGTAACGAGCTGTCCAGCTATAAACAGCTGCCGCTCAACCTGTACCAGATCCAGACCAAGTTCCGTGACGAGATCCGCCCGCGCTTCGGCTTGATGCGTGGCCGCGAATTCATCATGAAGGACGCCTATTCCTTCCATGCCGACCAGGCTTCCCTGCAGGAAACCTACGACCGCATGCACCAGGCGTACTCCAACATCTTCACCCGCCTGGGCCTGGATTTCCGTCCAGTGCAGGCCGACACCGGCTCCATCGGCGGCAGCTACTCGCATGAGTTCCATGTGCTGGCATCGTCTGGCGAAGACGATGTGATCTTCAGCGACAGCTCCGACTACGCTGCCAATATCGAGAAAGCCGAAGCCATCCCGCGTGAGACCGTGCGCCCAGCACCAACCGAGGAGCTGCGCCTGGTCGATACGCCAGAGGCCAAGACCATCGCCCAGCTGGTCGAGAACCACGGCTTGCCGATCGAGAAGACCGTCAAGACCCTGATCGTGCGCGGCGCGGAAGAAGGCAAGCTGATTGCCCTGATCGTACGTGGCGACCACGAACTGAACGAAATCAAGGCTACCAAGCTCGAGCAGGTTGCCGACCCATTGGTCATGGCCACCGAAGCCGAGCTGCGCGATGCGATTGGTGCCGGCGCCGGCTCCCTCGGCCCACTCAACCTGCCACTGGAAATCATCATCGACCGTTCGGTTGCCCTGATGAGCGACTTCGGCATCGGTGCCAACATCGACGACAAGCACTACTTCGGCGTCAACTGGGAGCGCGACCTGCCGGTCCCACAGGTTGCCGACCTGCGCAACGTCGTCGAGGGCGACCCGAGCCCGGATGGCCAGGGTACGCTGGTGATCAAGCGCGGCATCGAAGTGGGCCACATCTTCCAGCTCGGCACCAAGTACAGCGAGGCGCTCAAGTGCCAGGTACTGGGCGAAAACGGCAAGCCGGTCGTGCTGTCCATGGGTTGCTACGGCATCGGCGTATCCCGCGTGGTCGCCGCCGCCATCGAGCAGAGCCATGACGACAAAGGCATCATCTGGAACGACGCCCTGGCTCCCTTCCAGATCGCCCTGGTACCACTGCGCTACGAAACCGAGGTGGTTCGCGAGGCCACCGACAAGTTGTACGCCGAACTGACGGCTGCAGGCTTCGAAGTGCTGCTGGACGACCGCGACAAGAAGACCAGCCCTGGCATCAAGTTCGCCGATATGGAGCTGATTGGTATTCCGCACCGCATCGTCGTCAGCGACCGCGGCTTGGCCGATGGCAACCTGGAATACAAGCACCGCACCGAACAGGATGCTCAAGCGCTGCCACTCAATGAAGTGCTGACCTTCCTGCAGGCCCGCGTTCGCCGCTGATAATCAATGCACGAGTGATCATGTCCAAGCGAAGTACCTTTACCCTGGGGGGCGCCGCACTGTGCGGCGCCCTGTTCCTCGGCGGCTGCGCGAACCAGATGTCCCAGCGCAGCGAGCATGAGGAGCGCGTCGAGCGCAAGCTGCTCGAACACACACTGCAGATTGATGTCGGCGAGCCCAAGGTGATGGAGCTTCCGCAGCGACGTGTACGCATCAATGAACAGAGGCGCTTCGAAGTCACCGAGTTCGAAGTTACCCGCCGCTATGACCGCTATACGCCCTACCAACCCTGGCGGGAGATCTACGAAATCCCGCTGGGCGCGGTGGCGGTAGTGGCCGGTGCAGGCGCCAACGTGGTCAACGTTTTTGCATTGGGCAACCTGCCGGAAAGCATGACGCACGACTGGCTCAGCTATGGCGTCGCCGGGCTCAACCCGTTCATGAACGTGCAGTCCAACGGTCGCGCCCAGCAGAACCTGGCAGGGATCAGTGAAGTGCAAAAGGACAAGCGCGAGGAGTTCACCAGCCTGCCCTGGAGCGAGCGCCTGGTCGAGGTCAAAGCCGGCAAGATGACCCACGCACTGACCACCGACAGAAACGGCGTGCTACGCCTGAACCTGCTGGACAGCCCTTTCTCGGAGCAGCACCTGAACCACGTCGGCACCCTGCACCTGCAAGTGGTCGATGAAGACAACGCTGTGCGGGGCGACGCCAGCCTGCTGGTCAGCGCCACCCTGCGCAACAAGCTGCGTGAAGCCCATGAGCTGATTTTCGACGACCTGGAAGACGACGATGTCGGCCAGTGGGTACACCGGGTCAAGCGCCTTTCGGAGCTAGGCCTGGAAGAGGAAGCCAGCGAGATGGAGCAGAGCCTGATCGAACTGACCCGCAACGATCCGGAGCTGCAACAGGAGTTTGTGCAGGCACTGACCAAGGCCACCGGCCGGTTGGTGGCTGACCCAGGCGCACAGTAATAAAAGAAGGGGCTGCAGTGCAGCCCTTCTTTTATTCGTCTGCGAACAATTCCAACTGCTCGTGAGCCCCGCGCAAGTCGCGCAACCTCACCCCTACCCCTAGCAACCTCACCGGCTTGCCACCGCGGGCGAATGCTTGCCGTAGCAACTGTCTATAGCTGTCCAGGTCCCTACCCGCCCCTGCCTGCTCCAGGGTTGTCTGGCTGAAGTCATGGAATTTGACCTTGACGAAAGGTTTGTCCGGCCGATAGCTGCTGTCCATACGAGCGATCCGTTCATTCAGGCTGACCAGCAGTTCAGGCAAGCGCTCCAGACAACTGGCCAAGTCCGGCAGATCCGTGTCATAGGTGTTCTCCACGCTTACTGACTGCCTACGGCTATCGTTGTGCACGGCGCGATCATCGACACCCCGCGCCAGCCCCCATAGGCGTTCACCGAAACTGCCGAACTCCCGCACCAGCGCCAGCCGCGACCAGTCACGCAGGTCCAGGCACGTGTCGATACCCAACCGAGCAAGCTTGTCTGCAGTGACCTTGCCGACACCATGCAGCCTGGCAACGGGCAATGCGGCGACAAAAGCTTCCACCTGATCGGGCGTAATCACGAAAAGACCATTGGGCTTGCGCCAGTCACTGGCAATCTTGGCCAGAAACTTGTTTGGCGCCACCCCAGCCGAGACGGTGATGTGCAAGGTGCGCGCGACACGCCTGCGAATATCTTCGGCGATGCGCGTCGCGCTGCCGGCAAACCACTGGCTGTCGCTGACATCCAGGTAGGCCTCATCCAGCGACAATGGCTCGATCAGGTCGGTGTAGTCGCGGAAGATGCCATGAATCTCGCGTGATGCTTCGCGGTAGGCCTCGAAACGCGGTTTGACGATCAACAAGTCAGGGCAAAGCTTCAGTGCATGGCGCGATGACATGGCCGAGCGCACCCCATAGGCACGCGCTTCATAATTGCAGGTGGCGATCACCCCACGATGGTCCGGCGAGCCACCCACGGCCATGGGGCGACCGGCCAGGCGCGGGTCATCACGCATCTCGATCGCGGCGTAGAAACAATCGCAGTCGATGTGAATGATCTTGCGCAAAGACATGGATGACCGTCAGCACTGTAAATTCATACAGATAGTACCGCATGCTCTGTCAGCGAGACAGCCAACGCAGAGGTGCACTCGACAATTGGCCTGAAAGCCGCAGAGCGACTGAGTTGCCTGCCTTATTGAAGGGCTAAGGGTTTGAACGAAAAAGGTTTTTTGAACGAAAAGCTTGACAGTGGGCGTTAAATCCGTAGAATTCGATCTCACAGGCGCGGGATGGAGCAGCCTGGTAGCTCGTCGGGCTCATAACCCGAAGGTCGTCGGTTCAAATCCGGCTCCCGCAACCAGATTCAAGAAAAGGCCACTGTTAACGCAGTGGCCTTTTTCTTTTGCCCTAAAAATAGTCTTTGGTTGAAAACGTAAGCAAATCAATAAGTAACGCTTGACACCCTGCACGTTCACTGTAGAATTCGTTTCCACAGGCGCGGGATGGAGCAGCCTGGTAGCTCGTCGGGCTCATAACCCGAAGGTCGTCGGTTCAAATCCGGCTCCCGCAACCAGATTCGAGAAAAGGCCACTGTTAACGCAGTGGCCTTTTTCTTTTGCCTTCGAAAAGCAGGCCACCCGTAAGTTACTGACCCATCAAAAGTAATGCTTGACCGCCGCAGTCAACGCTGTAGAATGCGCACCTCTGACGCGGGATGGAGCAGTCTGGTAGCTCGTCGGGCTCATAACCCGAAGGTCGTCGGTTCAAATCCGGCTCCCGCAACCATATTCGTCAGAACAAACCCCGCCTGTGTAACAGCAGCGCGGGGTTTGTTGTTTTTCCCCTCCTGAAAAATCCCGGCCCCGTAGCCAGCCTTGGCTTTGCGGCGCCACCTTCTGGATGAACTATCTTTAACCCTCCCAAAGGACTGAAAGTCACGTTGCCCGGAGTAATATCTGGATACGTTTCCACAGGGAGATTCACTTGGCCGCACCATCCCCCTACCTCGCGCTGCTTGCCCGGGGTAACTCATGACAGACCGCAACCCAGAAGCCCAGGCCCCACTCGCCTCAACCCTGCCCACGGCTGCGCAGCGTTTGCCGTGGCTGGAGCGGGTGAGCCGCTATCGCCAACCCATCACCCTGGCAGTCACCCTGGTGCTGTTCGCGATGGCACTGATTGCCTGCCGACACTTGCTCAGCGAACTGGATATCTATGCACTGCACGATGCGATGCTCAGCGTGCCCACCCGCTCGCTGGTCGGCGCACTACTCGCGGCGACAATCGGGTTTTTGATCCTGCTGGGGTACGAATGGTCGGCCAGCCGCTACGCCGCCGTGAAGTTGCCCCGGCGTACGCTTCTGCTGGGCGGTTTCAGCGCATTTGCCATTGGTAACGCCATTGGCCTGTCGATGCTCTCGGGCGGTTCGGTGCGCTATCGCCTGTATGCTCGAGAAGGCCTGGGGGCCGCCGAAGTCGCGCGCATGACAGTGTTCGCCAGCCTTTCCTTGGGCTGTGCCCTGCCCCCCCTGGCAGCCCTGGCCACCTTGAGCAACTTGCCAGCGGCGGCTGCCGCCCTGCACCTGCCCGCCTCTGTAATGGCCGCAGTCGCTATCGGCGTGCTGGTACTGACTGCATTACTGGTGGCCGGCCTGTATCGCCGACGCCTGGCAGAGCAGCCGTTGCCAGACAGCCTGCTGGTACAACTGGGCCGCCGGACGCTGCGCCTGCCCGGCGCACGCCTGGCAGCGCTGCAATTGGTCATCACCGCGCTGGATGTAGCCGCCGCCGCGACGGTCCTTTACCTGCTGCTCCCAGAAGCCCCTCCGTTCGGCGCGTTCGTGCTGGTGTATCTGCTGGCCCTGGCTGCCGGTGTACTTAGCCATGTGCCTGGCGGGGTCGGGGTGTTCGAGGCGATCTTGCTCGCTGCCTTCGCCAATCAGCTGGGCGCCGCGCCACTGGCCGCCGCACTGCTACTGTACCGCTTGATCTATGTGGTATTGCCATTGCTGCTGGCCTGTGTGCTGCTGCTGGCCAACGAAGCCAGGCGCTTGCTGTTTGCGCAGCAGGCGCTCAAGGCCGCCTCCGGGCTGGCCGCTCCGGTCCTGGCGATCCTCGTGTTTCTCTCCGGCGTGGTGCTGTTGTTCTCTGGCGCCACACCAGAAATCGACACTCGCCTGGAACACATGGGCTTTCTGGTACCCCACCGCCTTATAGATGCCTCGCACTTCGGTGCCAGCCTGATTGGCGTGCTGTGCCTGCTATTGGCCCAGGGCTTGCGCCGACGCCTCTCTGCGGCTTGGCTGCTGACTACCGTTCTGCTACTGGTTGGCGCACTGCTGTCGTTGCTCAAAGGCTTCGACTGGGAAGAGGCCTGCCTGCTGACCTTCACCGCAGCCCTGCTCGCGTTGTTCCGCCGTTCGTTCTACCGCCCAAGCCGGCTGTTGGAACTGCCGTTCTCACCGGTATTCCTGGCAGCGAGTGCGTGCGTGGTCGGTGCTTCGGTGTGGCTGCTGCTTTTTGCCTACCAAGACGTGCCCTACAGCCATGAACTGTGGTGGCAATTCACCCTCGATGCCGATGCCCCACGCGGCCTGCGCGCCGCCATGGGCAGCGCGATACTGTTGCTGGCCGTGGCCCTGACCTGGCTGCTGCGCACTGCCCGGCCGGTCATACACTTGCCAGACGACGCTGAGATACAGCGCGCCAACCGCATCCTGCTGGCTTCCGACCAACCTGACGGCGGCCTGGCGCTGACCGGTGACAAGGCCCTGCTGTTCCATCCCAATGACAACGCCTTCCTGATGTACGCACGCCGGGGCCGCAGCCTGGTAGCGCTGTACGATCCGATCGGCCCGGCCCAGGAACGCGCCGAGATGATCTGGCAATTCCGCGACCTGTGCGACCTGCACCATGCTCGCCCGGTGTTCTACCAGGTGCGCGCGGAGAATCTGCCGTTTTACATGGACATCGGCCTGACCGCACTCAAGCTCGGCGAAGAGGCCCGGGTCGACTTGCGCCGCTTCGACATCGAAGCCAAAGGCAAGGAGATGAAAGACCTGCGCTACACCTGGAACCGCGGCGGCCGCGACGGCTTGAGCCTGGAGATCCATGAACCCGGCCAGGCCCCCCTGGCCGAGCTCAAGGAAATCTCGGATGCCTGGCTCGGCGGCAAGAACGTGCGCGAAAAGGGCTTCTCGCTGGGCCGTTTCAGCCCTGAGTATCTGCAGCATTTTCGCATCGCCCTGATTCGCTACCAAGGCCGGCCGGTGGCGTTTGCCAACCTGCTTGAGACTCACGGCCACGAACTGGCCAGCCTGGATCTGATGCGCGCCCACCCCGAAGCACCGAAGCTGACCATGGAATTCATGATGATCGGCCTGATCCTGCACTACAAAAACCATGACTACAGCCGGTTCAGCCTGGGCATGGTACCGCTTTCCGGCTTGCAGCCCCGGCGCGGCGCCCCCCTCGCGCAGCGCCTGGGCTCGATGGTGTTCCGTCGCGGTGAACAGCTTTACAACTTCCAGGGGCTACGCCGCTTCAAGGACAAGTTCCAACCGGACTGGGAACCCCGCTACATGGCTGTGCCAGCCGGGCTCGACCCGCTGGTGGCACTGGCCGACACTGCCGCCCTGATTGCAGGCGGCCTGACTGGATTGGTGAAACGTTGATGATCCGACGCTACTGGCTGTACCTACTGATACCCCTGCTGCTGGCCGCATTGGCCGGGGCTACCGCCTTCTGGTTGTGGGCCCGTCCGGCCCCAGAGGCGCACCTTGAGCAACTGCCGGTCAATGACACCCACATCACCCGCGTCACCCCGGGCGTTCATGCCAAGGCCTGGGTGGCCATCGGCGTGCCTGAGGACCAGGCGCTGACCGACAAGCAGTTGCTTGACTTGAGTCAGGCCGGTGAGGCCCAGCTGGTGCAGGTGATCCTGCCGCCGGGGGACTGCACTCACCAGCAGCAGTCGATGGACAAGGCCATGACCTTGCTGGCCGAAAAACCGACGCTGGTGGCCGGTATCGGCCCAGGTGCGGCCCAGGCATGGCGTTGGCTGGCCACGCAGAATGACGACAAGGCCCGAGCCATCTCCGTCGACTTCAACATGGAGCAGCCCGGGTGCACTGCAGCCTTGCCCAAGTCCGCCCCTCATGGCCACTGGAGCGTCGCCTGGAACGACAACCCGGATGATGCCAGCGCCGCGTTCGTGCGCGACCAGCGCAATGCCGAGACCAGCATCAGCGACTACGACATTCACCTGCCACAAGTGCTCAAGGCGCAGCTGACCCAGGCCTTGGTGGGCCACGATGGTAACGCGCTGGCTATCCCGGTGGTGGAGGTGCCCGCCGGGCAAACCACCGACACCGTCACCCTCTTCCTCTCAGGCGATGGCGGCTGGCGCGACCTGGACCGCGATGTGGCCGGTGAAATGGCCAAATTGGGTTACCCAGTGGTCGGCATAGACACCCTGCGTTACTACTGGCAGCACAAGACACCCGAGCAAAGCGCTGCCGACCTGTCGGCACTGATGCAGCATTATCGTCAGAAATGGGGTACCAAGCGCTTCGTGTTGACCGGCTATTCGTTCGGGGCCGACGTGCTGCCGGCCATCTACAATCGCCTGCCTGCCGAGGACCAGCAACGTGTCGATGCGGTGATGCTGCTAGCCTTCGCCCGCAGTGGCAGCTTCGAGATCGAGGTTGAGGGCTGGTTGGGCAAGGAAGGTCAGGAAGCACCTACCGGGCCGGAGATGGCGAAACTGCCGGCGGCCAAAGTGGTGTGCATTTATGGCGTGGAAGAGGCCGACGAAAGCGGTTGCACCGACAAGACTGCCGTGGGCGAACGCATGAAGCTGCCCGGTGGGCACCACTTCGACGAGAACTATCCGGCGCTGGCCAAGCGCTTGATCGATGAAATTGAAACACGCCAGGGCAAGCCTAGCGTGGCAGAACAGAACTGAGGCCTGGCGAGGGCCGCATTGCGGCCCTCACGGGCGTCAGATCTCGACCTGTGTACCCAGCTCGATCACCCGGTTGAGCGGCAGGTTGAAGAACCGCAGGTTACCGTTGGCATTCTTGAGCAGGAACGCGAACAGGTTGCCCCGCCAGCGCGACATCCCCTCAAGACGCGACGCGATCACCGTTTCGCGGCTAAGGAAATAAGTCGTACGCATCGGGCTGAAATCCAAGCCGTCCAGGTGGCATAGCTTAAGGGCCGCCGGCACATCCGGCTCATCCATGAAACCGAAGTGCAACAGCACCCGGAAGAAGCCGTCGCCATAGGCCTCCACCTCAAATCGCTCCTGCTCGGGCACCCGCGGCCGGTCTTCACTCACCACCGTCAGCAGCACCACCTGGCTGTGCAGCACCTGGTTATGCAACATGTTGTGCAATAGCGCGTGCGGCACCGCATCCGGCCTCGCGGTGAGGAACACGGCAGTACCTTCGACACGGTGCGGTGGCTGTACGCGAATGCTGCTGATGAAAACCGGCAGCGGCAGCCCACCCTCATCGATTCGCTCGACCAGAATCTGCTTGCCGCGCTTCCAGGTGCTCATCAGCAGGAACAGCACACCCCCGGCCAGTAACGGGAAGGCGCCGCCCTGGACAATCTTCGGCACGTTGGCGGCGAAGAACAGCCCGTCTATCAGCAGGAAACCAATCAGAATCGGTACCGCCAGCACCGGCGGCCACTTCCACAACAACAGCATCACCGCCGACACCAGGATGGTGGTCATCAGCATCGTACCTGTCACCGCGACGCCATAAGCAGCCGCCAGCGCGCCGGATGAGCCAAAACCGATCACCAGCAGCACCACGCCCACCATCAGGGTCCAGTTGACCGCTGCGATGTAGATCTGCCCCTGCTCGTCGCTGGAGGTGTGCTGGATATGCATGCGCGGGATGTAACCCAACTGGATAGCCTGGCGTGTCAGGGAGAAAGCACCCGAGATCACCGCTTGCGAAGCGATTACCGTGGCCATGGTGGCCAGGCCCACCAGCGGCAGCAACGCCCAGGCCGGCGCCAGCAGGTAGAACGGGTTGCGCGCAGCATCAGGGTTTTGCAGCAATATCGCGCCCTGGCCAAAATAATTGAGCACCAATGCTGGCAGCACCAGGGCGAACCAGGCCCGGGCAATCGGCTTGCGCCCGAAATGGCCCATGTCGGCGTAGAGCGCCTCGGCACCGGTCAAGGCCAGCACCACCGCACCGAGGATGGCCACGCCCATGCCCGGGTGCACGATGAAGAAATGCACCGCCCAGCCCGGGTTGAACGCCTTGAGCACCTCGGGGCTTTGCGAGATGCCATGCACCCCCAGCGCCGCCAGCACCACGAACCAGGTGACCATGATCGGGCCGAACAGCTTGCCGATCTTATCGGTGCCATGCTTTTGCACCAGGAACAGCCCCACCAGCACCACCAGCGAAAGCGGCACCACCCAATGGTCGATACCCTCGAATGCCAGGCCCATGCCCTCCACTGCCGACAGCACCGAAACCGCCGGGGTGATCATGCTGTCGCCGTAGAACAGCGAGGCGCCGATCAGGCCGCAGATGACCATCAGCGTGCGCAGGCGTGGGTAGGCCGCCGTGGCCCGCCGCGCCAGCGCGGTCAGGGCCATGGTGCCGCCCTCCCCCTGGTTGTCGGCGCGCAGGATGAACATCACGTACTTGAACGAAACCACCCACAGCAGCGACCAGAGGATCAGCGAGAGGATCCCCAGTACACCATCGTGACTGACCGGCACCCCGTAACCGCCGGTGAAAACTTCCTTGAGGGTATACAACGGGCTGGTTCCGATATCGCCGTAGACCACCCCAACAGCTGCCACCAACAGGCTCAGCGACCGCGTCGTCCCCTGACCGCCCTCGGCGTGACTGCTTGCCTGAACCATCGACCACTCCCGCAAACGGCCATCTAGACCCGTAGAATTCTGCCCCACGCCTGGGGATCGCACATACCCCGGCGCAACGGGGCGAAGCATAGCGCAGCGTTCGTCGCATTTGTGCTGGTCAAGCGACCTTGCGCTCGCTAGAATTGCGCACTTTTTGATCAGAGGCGCCCAAAAGCGCCCGTCAGGGTCGCCGCCGTTTCCGGCCGGGCGGCCTGTATTCAATACCGAGGTTAGTCATGTCCACCACTCCCGCCACCCCCAAGGTAGGGTTCGTCAGCCTGGGTTGCCCAAAAGCCCTGGTTGATTCCGAGCGCATTCTGACCCAGCTGCGTATGGAAGGTTATGAAGTCGTGCCCACCTACGAGGATGCCGACGTGGTGGTGGTCAACACCTGCGGCTTCATCGACAGCGCCAAGGCCGAGTCGCTGGAAGTGATCGGCGAAGCGATCAAGGAAAACGGCAAGGTCATCGTCACCGGCTGCATGGGTGTCGAGGAAGGCAGCATCCGTGACGTGCATCCCAGCGTGCTGTCGGTCACCGGCCCCCAGCAGTACGAGCAGGTAGTCAACGCCGTGCACGAAGTGGTACCACCCCGCCAGGACCACAACCCGCTGATCGACCTGGTGCCACCGCAGGGCGTCAAGCTGACCCCGCGCCACTACGCCTACCTGAAGATCTCCGAAGGCTGCAACCATAGCTGCAGCTTCTGCATCATCCCGTCGATGCGCGGCAAGCTGGTCAGCCGCCCGGTCGGCGAGGTGCTGAGCGAAGCCGAACGCCTGGTCAAGGCCGGCGTCAAGGAGATCCTGGTGATCTCCCAGGACACCAGCGCCTACGGCGTCGACGTCAAGTACAAGACCGATTTCTGGAACGGTCGGCCAGTCAAGACCCGCATGCTTGAGCTGTGCGAAGCGCTGAGCAGCCTGGGCGCTTGGGTGCGGCTGCACTACGTCTATCCGTACCCGAACGTCGACGACGTGATCCCGCTGATGGCCGCCGGCAAGATCCTGCCGTATCTGGACATCCCGTTCCAGCACGCCAGCCCGAAAGTGCTCAAGTCGATGAAGCGCCCTGCCTTCGAAGACCGCACCCTGGCGCGCATCAAGCGCTGGCGCGAGCAGTGCCCGGAACTGGTGATTCGCTCGACCTTCATCGTCGGCTTCCCGGGCGAAACCGAAGAAGACTTCCAGTACCTGCTGGACTGGCTGACCGAAGCTCAGCTCGACCGTGTCGGCTGCTTCCAGTACTCACCAGTCGAGGGTGCGCCTGCCAACGACCTGGGCCTGGAAGAGGTGCCGGATGACGTCAAGCAGGCGCGCTGGGACCGCTTCATGGCTCACCAGCAGGCTATCAGCAGCGCCCGCCTGCAACTGCGTATCGGCAAGGAAATCGAAGTGCTGATCGACGAAGTCGAAGAGCAAGGCTCGGTTGGCCGCAGCTTCTTCGATGCACCTGAGATCGATGGCAGCGTATTCATCGACGGCGACCATGGCTTCAAACCGGGCGACAAGGTCCGTTGCCGGGTGGTCGATGCCGACGAGTACGACATGTGGGCAGAGCCAGTCTGAGGCCGCGCCTATAGAAGAAGCCCCGCCCCACTGGCGGGGCTTTTTGCATCTATGGTTTCCTCATTGGCCACCGAGGAACACCGGCATGCATTCGGCATTGACGCTGCAAACGCCCCACCTGTCTGATTACCCGGAACTGGTTCAGGTCTGGGAAAGCTCGGTGCGCGCAACCCACGATTTTCTGCCAGACGCTTACATCCTGCTGCTGCGCGATCATGTGCTACGCAAGTACCTGGATGCCGTGATGCTGGTCTGCTGCAAGGACCGCCAGCGCATCTGCGGTTTTGCCGGTGTCGCCAATGGGCGTGTGGACATGCTGTTCGTGGCACCGGAATACCGCGGCCGAGGCGTGGGCAAGCGCTTGCTCCGTTATGCCATCAGCGAACTGAACGCCCAGTACCTGGACGTCAACGAACAGAACCCCCAAGCCTTGGGCTTCTACCGGCACGAGGGCTTCGAAGTGATCGGGCGCTCGGAAACGGATGGCCTGGGGCAGCCCTATCCATTGCTTCATATGAAGCTTATTCGTACAGCGTCCTAAGACTTTGTCGCAGGATGCCGTGCAATACTTCCGAAATGGCGGATTTGGCACAGATTCCCGTCATCAGCCCCGCATGGACAGGTACAATGCAAGACTTTCCCTGCCTTGCGAATTGCCCGCCATGTCCGAACCCGTCCGCCTGTCCAAACGCCTCATCGAGCAGCTCGGTTGCTCACGCCGGGAGGCAGAGCTGTACATCGAAGGAGGGTGGGTCACGGTCGATGGCGTGGTAGTCGAGCAGCCTCAGTTCAAGGTTGACCAGCAAGCGGTCGAGCTGTTGCCGGGCGCCAATGCCGAGGCGCTTGACCCGGTTACCCTGCTGCTCAACCAGCCTGCCGGTGTCGATATCGATACGGCCCGCGCCAGCATCAACATGGCCAGCCTCAGCGAAGCGCATCGCGAAGGCGTGCGGCCGCTGCACGGGCACTTCACCCGGCTGACCTGTTCGGCCCCCCTGGAGCGCGGAGCCAGTGGCCTGCAGGTGTTCACCCAGGATTGGCGGGTTACCCGCAAGATCGAAGCCGACCTGCGTCGCCTGGAACAGGAATACATCATCGAAGTGCGCGGCGAGACTACGCCACAGGCGCTGGAGCGCCTGGCGCGCGGCGCGACGCGCAATGATCGGGAACTGCCCAAGGCCAAGGCCAGCTGGCAGAACGAGACCCACCTGCGCCTGGCCCTGAAAAATCCACAGCCTGGGCAAATCTCCGAGATCTGCGCCTACCTGCGCCTGGAAATCCTCAGCATGCGCCGCATTCGCCTGGGTGGTGTCTCCATGGGCAAGCTGCCAGTGGGCAACTGGCGCTACCTGGCCGGCACTGAACGTTTCTAAGCAATGCGCCACGCCCTGGCGTGGCATTTGAACAGGATTTTGCAGCAATGAACCACAACGATGTCCTGCGCAGCCTGCGCTACATGCTCAAGGTGAACGACGCCAAGATGGCCGAGATCATCGCGCTCTCGGGCCTGGAGGTTAATCCGCTGGTGCTCGCCACCTACCTGAAGAAAGAGGACGAGGCCGGGTTTGTGCGCTGCCCCGAACGGGTCATGGCGCACTTTCTCGACGGGTTGGTCTTCTACCGTCGCGGCAAGGACGACAGCCGTCCGCCACAGCCTGTTGAGCTGCCGGTGACCAACAACACCATCCTCAAGAAGCTGCGCGTAGCCTTCGAGCTCAAGGAAGACGACCTGCATGCGATCCTCAAGTCGGTCAACTTCCCGGTTTCCAAGCCCGAACTCAGCGCACTGTTCCGCAAGGTGGGCCATGACAACTATCGGCCTTGCGGCGACCAGTTGCTGCGCAACTTCCTCAAGGGCCTGACCCTGCGCGTACGCGGCTGACTCGCGATGCACCATACGGTTTCGCCTGTTGGCATCGTGCGCTCCTGCTTCAAGGAGAAATTCGCCATCCCACGGCAGCCACAGCTGGCGCCGGCTGCACGTGGGGTACTTGAGTTGCTGCCGCCGTTCGACCAAGGTGAGGCCGTGGCGGGCCTGGAGCAGGTCAGCCATGTGTGGCTGTTGTTCCTGTTCCATCAGGCCCTGGAAGACAAGCCACGCCTCAAGGTGCGCCCACCCCGCTTGGGCGGCAACAAGAGCATGGGCGTGTTCGCCACGCGAGCGACCCACCGGCCTAATGGTATCGGCCAGTCGGTGGTGCGCCTGGAGGGGGTGGAACCGGGGCGGCTGCTACTGTCCGGCATCGATCTGCTCGATGGCACGCCGGTGCTGGACATCAAACCGTATGTTCCCTATGCCGATAGCATCGCCGGGGCGAGCAACCTGATGGCCAGCGATGCGCCTGCCGCGATCGCCGTGCAATGGGGCGATAGTGCCCTGCCCCAGGCGCGCGAACACGCCCTGCGCCTGGGCGAGCCACTGGTGGAGCTGATCGAGCAGTGCCTGGCACAGGACCCTCGACCGGCCTATCAGGTGCCAGTACCGGAGCGGGTGTATGGGGTGAAGTTCTGGGATGTGCAGGTCAGGTGGCACTACCCGGAGCCGGATGTGATTCGGGTGCTTGAGGTCGTTGCGGAAAACTGAAGGCACTGGCAGCCTCAGGCGCACAGGCTTAATGGCCTTGTCAGGGCTGCTACGCAGCCGATCGCAGGCAAGCCGGCCCTCACAGGGACCGCGCAGTCATTGAGGCCTGCGCTGTACCTGTGGGGGCCGGCTTGCCGGGGATGGGCCGTAAAGCGCTTGGCTGACTGGCATCAGGCCAAGCTTGCTACCGGTCGATTACTTCTCGACGAAGGCACGTTCGATCAGATAGTCACCCGGCTCACGCATGCGCGGGGAGATCTTCAGGCCGAAGCTGTCGAGGACTTCGCTGGTCTCGTCGAGCATGCTCGGGCTACCACAGATCATCGCGCGGTCGTCCTGCGGGTTGATCGGTGGCAGGCCAATGTCGCTGAACAGCTTGCCGCTGCGCATCAGGTCGGTCAGACGGCCCTGGTTCTCGAACGGCTCGCGGGTCACGGTCGGGTAGTAGATCAGCTTGTCACGTACCGCTTCACCGAAGAACTCGTTCTGCGGCAGGTGTTCGGTGATGAACTCGCGATAGGCCACTTCATTCACGTAACGCACACCGTGCACCAGGATCACTTTCTCGAAGCGCTCGTAGGTTTCCGGGTCCTGAATGACGCTCATGAACGGCGCCAGGCCAGTGCCGGTGCTCAGCAGGTACAGATGCTTGCCCGGGTTGAGGTCGTCGAGGACCAGCGTGCCGGTAGGCTTCTTGCTGATGATGATCTCGTCGCCTTCCTTCAGGTGCTGCAGCTGGGAGGTCAGCGGACCGTCCGGCACCTTGATGCTGAAAAATTCCAGATGCTCTTCCCAGTTGGGCGAGGCGATGGAGTAGGCGCGCATGAGCGGACGGCCGCTGTCCTGCTGCAGGCCGATCATCACGAACTGACCGTTCTCGAAGCGCAGGCCCGGGTCGCGGGTGCACTTGAAGCTGAACAGAGTGTCGTTCCAGTGATGCACACTGAGGACACGTTCGTGGTTCATGTTGCTCATCGATGGGGCTCCTGAAGAAAACGCAGCGCGCAAAGCGCACAGTTGCGCGATAGTTTAGGGGCAGCGACAATATCTGTTAACTGAATTATCAAGATATGTGTTATCGGTTATATAGATATGCGATTCACACTTCGTCAGCTACAGGTATTCGTCGCCGTGGCCCAGCATCAGAGCGTCTCTCGAGCCGCCAGCGTGCTGGCCCTGTCGCAGTCGGCTGCCAGCACGTCCATCACTGAACTGGAGCGGCAATCGAGCTGCCAGTTGTTCGATCGTGCAGGTAAACGCTTGGCCCTCAATGCCTTGGGCCATCAGTTGCTGCCGCAAGCGGTTGCGCTGCTCGACCAGGCCAAGGAGATCGAAGACCTGCTCAACGGCAAGTCCGGTTTTGGCTCACTGGCAGTCGGCGCCACACTGACCATTGGCAACTACCTGGCCACCTTGCTGATCGGCAGCTTCATGCAGGTACACCCGGAAAGCCAGGTCAAACTGCACGTGCAGAACACAGCCCATATCGTGCACCAGGTTGCACAATACGAAATTGATCTGGGTCTGATCGAAGGCGACTGCAGCCATCCAGACCTGGAGGTGCAGCCTTGGGTGGAGGACGAACTGGTGGTGTTCTGCGCGCCGCAACACCGGCTGGCCGAGGTGGGCCATGCAGATATCGAAAGCCTGTCCCAGGAAGCCTGGATCCTGCGTGAGCAGGGTTCTGGGACACGACTGACGTTCGACCAGGCCATGCGCCATCATCGCGCCAACCTGAACATCCGCCTGGAGCTGGAACACACCGAAGCGATCAAACGCGCTGTGGAATCAGGCCTGGGCATTGGCTGCATATCGCGCTTGGCACTGCGTGATGCCTTCCGGCGTGGCAGCCTGGTGCCGGTTGAAACCCCGGAGCTGGACCTGATGCGCCAGTTCTATTTCATCTGGCACAAGCAAAAATACCAGACCTCGGCCATGCGCGAGTTTCTTGAGTTGTGCCGTAACTTCACCGCAGGCTTCACCCGCAGTGACGAAATTGTTCTGCCGCCGATCGCTTAGAGCAGAATAACGCCCCAGACCAACGCCACCATCGTCAACGCTACGAGTTGCGCAGCACTGCCCATGTCCTTGGCGTTTTTCGAAAGCGGGTGGCGCTCCAGCGAAATGCGGTCAATGGCCGCCTCTACCGCCGAGTTGAACAGTTCGACGATCAGCCCGAGGAGGCACACCGCAATCATGATGGCCCGCTCTGCGCGGCTTACCGGCAGCCAAAAGGCAATCGGGATCAGCAGCACATTGAGCAGTACCAGTTGACGGAAAGCAGCCTCGCCTTTGAAGGCAGCGCGCAGGCCGTCCAGCGAATAGCCGGCGGCATTGAAGATACGTTTGAGGCCGGTCTGGCCTTTGAATGGCGACATGTGCGTCACTTCACCGATGAAAGGCCAGCAGACTAGTCCAAAACGAGTCAAAAAAGCGTGAAGCTGCAAGCAGTTAGCTGCTTGCAACAGATTCAAGTTGTTGCAGCAGCAAGGCCGCCTGGGTTCGCGTGCGCACGCCCAGCTTGCGGAAGATCGCTGTCACATGAGCCTTGATGGTCGCTTCCGACACATTCAGCTCGTAGGCGATCTGTTTGTTAAGCAAGCCTTCACAGACCATGGTCAGCACGCGAAACTGCTGTGGCGTAAGGCTGGCCAGGCCTTCGCTGGCGGCTTTGGCCTCGGCCGACACATCGACCCTTTCGAATGCCTGAGGCGGCCACCAAACGTCGCCATCGAGCACCTTTCTCACTGCATCCTGAATCACTTCCAGCCCACTGGACTTTGGAATGAAGCCACTGGCCCCGAACTCACGGGACTTGACTACCACGGCAGCCTCTTCCTGAGCCGAGACCATCACCACCGGGATCTGAGGGTACTGGCCACGGAGCAGGACCAGCCCGGAGAAACCATAGGCACCCGGCATGTTCAGGTCCAGCAGGACCAGATCCCAGTCGGCTTTTTCGCTCAGTCGGCTTTCCAGCTCGGCGATGCTCGCCACCTCGACCAGGCGCACATCCGCACCCAGGCCGAGGGTGACGGCCTGGCGCAGAGCGCTACGAAACAGTGGGTGGTCATCGGCAATCAGGATTTCGTACATGGCCATCGATCTAAGGATCCTGTTCTGTGCCAGGCGCAGCGGCGGAATAATAGCGCCCGGCGGGGAATCGGCGCCAAGGTGCCGCGCACAACCGGGCGGGTCAAACCACTCGCCCCGCCGCCTCGCTTCATCCTGGCCGCCAGCCCCGTCATTATGAACCAAAGTGGGGCTCGTGCCCCTTGGACTATAGGAAGGTATGCAAACGCTGGTGGGTAGCGTCCTGCTCATCCAGTGGCAGACGACGCTTGCCACTGAGGTAGTGCAGGCTGAACACATCAAGGTACGCATCCAGGGCTTGGGAAGCCTGGTGGTCACCCGCAAGGTCCAAGCACATGGCAGCCACTTCCGCAGTGCAGAAATGATCATCGCGCTTGGAGCGGCGCAAGCGATAGCGCGACATCTGCTCAGCTTGCAGGCTGAGCACCGGGAAGCGGTCAAGATAAGGGCTCTTGCGGAACATTTTGCGGGCTTCGGTCCAGGTAGCGTCCAGCAGGATGAACAAAGGCCGCTTGCCCGGCACACGAACGACCTCGCTGACCACCCGCTCCTGGGCGACGAATTCCCCGGGGAAGACGATGTACGGCTGCCACTGGGGGTCTGCCAGCAGGGACAACAATCGTTCGTCCACCGCCGTGCGCAACCAGCCGAAGGCAGAGGTCTCTTCGATGACGTCGGCGATCAGCCAGCCGGTGTTGGTGGGCTTCAGTGGCTCGGTATCATGCATCAACAGGCATACACCCGAGTCGGCCTGCACCTTTGGCTTCCAGGCACATAGACAATGGGTGGCGATAACCCGACAGTCAGGGCAACGTTCGGCACGTGAGCCACGAGCAATGAACGGCTTGATGCTACGGGCCAGCCGTTCGGCGCGCAGGCGCGCTACCGCATGGCTCATGCTGGCAAGCCTCGGAACAGGTTGTGACTGGACACTGCGATAACTCGATGAAAACAAAGCGCCATTCTATCAGAGCGGGCGTCATTTGCCGTGCAGCTGGACGGGCTGGTCCTTTATAATCGGCGTTTGGTGGCCGCGAGCCTACCCGCGATACTGCAGGTTTCATGGAACACCAGCCGTCTGCGCATGTCGAAGCGCCAGTCACCGAACCAGGAGAGATTCATGCTGCGTCTTATCGTCCCGACCCTGAGCCTGTTGCTCACCCTGCCACTGGCAGCCCAGGCGGCCTCCAAGCAGGAGTTCGAGCTGAACAAGCTGCTGGAAAAGGTCGCCAAGCAAAGCAGCGTCGGCACCCCAAGGGCCATCAACGAAGATATCCTCGACCAGGGCTATACCGTTGAAGGCAGAGCACTGGTCAATCACCTGAGCGTACGCGCCGAGCACGCCGCACGCATGCAGGAAAAACCCGCCGAGGTGCGTAGCCAATTGGGTGACAGCGTCTGCCGCAATAGCGGCTACCGCAACCTGATGTCCAAAGGCGCCGTGATGGTCTATCGCTTCACCGTCTACAAGACCAACGAACCTGTCATGGACCAGGCCTTCGACGCTGCCAGCTGCACTGCCGGCAACAAGAAGAAGTAATCAACTGACCCGCTCATCCTCCGCGCGCTGCGGCTCTTCGTCGGCGCGCATCTCTGCCAAAAGCGCCTGCAGATAGGGTGATTGGCACTCCAACGCAGCCAACCGCCGCAAGCACTCCGCTTCCAGGCTCACATGATGGACCTGGGCCGCATGTTCCAGCTGCTGATACAGCTGCCGGTCTACCTCGATGACCAAGCGATGCATACCGCCACCTCCTGCATCGACACGTTTCGCTTCTCCAGTTAACCAAACCCTTGCCATCAATGGCCGCGTGCCGACGAGTGGCCGCACCGATAGTGCCTGCACGAAGTGGCGCAAGGGTCTAGATTGATAGCGAAGCGCACAAAAACGACAAGATGAATGACGCACTGCATCAGGGCCTTGAAGGCCTACTGCAATGCTCGGGACGCACACTCGAGCAAGAGCAGCCAGCGACGCACGTAGTGTCGCGGCCGAGCCCAGCCATCAGCTCGGTCAGAGGTTTTGCTGCAGAAGGAGACGTTGAATGCCTTACCAACCCAATGAGTATCTGTTCAATCACTTCAGGGACAGTGGTATCGACCTGAGCAAGCTAGACGAACAACTGCAACTGGTCGCACCGGACAGCCCCAACCTGCCACTGTACCGGGACATGATGCTGACCATCTTGCGCATGGCCCACGACGACAGCGATCGCTGGAGTGCCAAGATCACCTTGCAGGCCCTTCGCGAACTGGACCACTCCTTCCGCAGCCTGCAACGCTACAAGGGCCGGCGCAAGGTCACGGTTTTTGGCTCGGCGCGCACACCGCTGGAACACCCGATGTATGCCTTGGCCCGCGAACTGGGCGCCACACTGGCCCGCTCCGACCTGATGGTCATTACCGGCGCAGGTGGCGGCATCATGGCCGCTGCGCATGAAGGCGCGGGTAGCGACCACAGCCTGGGTTTCAACATCACCCTCCCTTTCGAACAACACGCCAACCCTACAGTGGACGGCACTGACAAGCTGCTGCCCTTCCACTTTTTCTTCATTCGCAAGCTGTTCTTCGTCAAGGAAGCGGACGCCCTGGTCCTTTGCCCCGGAGGTTTCGGCACGCTCGACGAAGCACTCGAAGTACTGACCCTGATTCAAACTGGCAAAAGCCCACTGGTACCGGTGGTGCTGCTGGACTCACCAGGTGGCAGCTTCTGGCAAGACTGCCTGGACTTCATCAGCAGGCAACTGGAAGAAAACCGCTACATCCTACCCAGTGACCTCAAGCTGCTACGCCTGGTGCACAGTGCCGACGAGGCAGTGGAGGAGATCAACCAGTTCTACAGCAACTACCACTCCAGCCGTTGGCTGAAGAACCAGTTCGTGATCCGCATGCATCATCGGCTCAGCGACGCAGCACTGCATGAAATTCAGGAAGCTTTCGCCGATTTACGGCTCAGCGGTAAGTACTACCAACATGCCGACAGTGGCGCAGAGCATGAAGTAGGCAACTACAACCACCTGACCCGCCTGACCTTTGCCTTCAATGGGCGCAATCAAGGGCGTCTGCGTGAGCTGGTGGATTTCATCAATCTGTCGGAGAACTGGGCAAAGCCCCAGCCGATGCATACTACACAGCGGGCAAGGGAGGCGCTGAAGGTCAGCTGAGTACGCCTGCCTGCGATGTGGCTGTTAGATCAATAGTCGTCCAAGTCTCGGCCGCTGAGCAGGCGGCCGATCATGTCCATGGGAAACCCACGGTAAGCGAGAAATCGGGTCTGCTGGGCGCGGCTGCGGGGGTCCTGCGGACGTTGACCGGCATATTTGCGCTGCCAGGCATCCTGTAACCGCTCTGCCCAGTTCACACCACAGTCACGCAGTGCCTGATCGACATCGCCACGGTTCAGGCCACGCTGGCCGAGTTCCTCGCGAATACGCGCTGGACCATAGCCGGCATTGGAACGGTACCTGATGAAGCTTTCGAGGTAGCGAGCCTCGCTGAGCAGCCCTTCTTCGGCGAGCCGATCGAGCGCTGGCTCGATCAACTCATCCGTAGCGCCGCGCTGACGCAGTTTACGCGTCAGCTCGACGCGACCATGCTCGCGGCGCGCAAGCAGGTCCATGGCTGTCCGCCGAACGGCGACGGGGGTGTCGAGTACGACGGACATGATCAGGCCAAGCAGCTATCAATAACCGGCGTCGGCGTCAGCCACGTCGTCGGCGTTGGCATCGGCTGCAGCAGCCTTGCCCGCTTCGGCAACGACACCCGCCTTGAGCAGCTTCTCACGAATCTGCTTCTCGATCTCGGCGCCAATGGCCGGGTTCTCTTGCAGGTACTTGGCCGCGTTAGCCTTGCCTTGGCCGATCTTGTTGCCTTGGTAGGCATACCAGGCCCCCGACTTCTCGACCAACCCTTGGGAAACACCCAGGTCGATGATTTCGCCGTTACGGTAGATACCCTTACCGTAAAGAATCTGGAATTCAGCCTGACGGAACGGCGGCGAGACCTTGTTCTTGACGATCTTGACGCGAGTTTCGCTGCCGACGACTTCGTCGCCTTCCTTGACTGCACCAGTACGGCGGATGTCCAGGCGCACCGAGGCGTAGAACTTCAGGGCATTACCACCGGTGGTGGTTTCGGGGCTACCGAACATCACACCGATCTTCATACGGATCTGGTTGATGAAGATGACCAGGCAGTTGGCATTCTTGATATTACCGGTGATCTTACGCAGCGCCTGGGACATCAGACGGGCCTGGAGGCCAACGTGCATGTCACCCATCTCGCCTTCGATTTCCGCTTTCGGCACCAGGGCGGCCACGGAGTCGACGATGATTACGTCAACGGCGTTGGAACGCACCAGCATGTCGGTGATTTCCAGCGCCTGCTCACCGGTATCCGGCTGCGAAACCAGGAGGTCGTCGACATTTACACCCAGCTTGCCGGCGTACTCAGGGTCCAACGCGTGCTCGGCGTCGACGAAGGCGCAGGTGGCGCCGCTTTTCTGGGCTTCGGCGATGACCGACAGGGTGAGCGTGGTTTTACCCGAAGACTCCGGGCCATAAATCTCGACGATACGGCCTTTTGGCAGGCCGCCGATGCCCAGGGCGATGTCCAGGCCCAGGGAGCCGGTGGAGATGGCCGGAATGCCGGTGCGCTCGTGATCGCCCATGCGCATGACTGCGCCCTTGCCGAATTGGCGTTCGATCTGACCCAGGGCCGCAGCCAAGGCGCGCTTCTTGTTGTCGTCCATTGAAATCCTCACGTGTTCGACTTGGCCCTGATGGCCGGAATACCTGTATAAGTAGCCAGTATTATTCCACAGGGAAGCGCTTGAGCAAACCCCTGTCGTCGATTTACTCGGCACCAAGCTGTAACAAGCCGTCTAACGCGGCGATCACCGTCTGTCGGCGCACTGCTTCACGGTCGCCGTCGAAGTGGCGACGCTCACTGATCACATGACTGCCATCGGCCCATGCCAGCCACACGGTACCAACGGGTTTGGCCGGCGAGCCACCATCGGGCCCGGCCACACCGCTCACTGCCACTGCGAAACGCGCACCGCTGGCCGCTTGGGCGCCGCGCACCATGGCTTCGACCACTTCCTGACTGACTGCACCTACCTGGGCGAACAAATGTTCAGGGACCCCAAGCTGGCGGGTCTTCTGAGCATTGGAGTAGGTGACATAGCCAGCCTCGAACCAGGCGGAGCTGCCAGGTACGCGGGTGATAGCTTCGGCGATCCCACCGCCGGTGCAGGATTCGGCGGTGGTGACCTGGGCGCTGAAACGGCGCAGGTGCTCGCCCAGCCGGGCGGAGAGAACGGTAATCGGGTCCATGTGCAGTTCCTGGAAGAGGCAGAGCCACACCCTAGCATTTGAGGTGGGTGATCGGGATAGTCGTTGCTGCTTCATACCTCCGCTCAGCGCAGCAATCCCCGCACATAATCCTGGCAAGCCCGCAACGCCATCAATCCTCGGTCGCCTTCATCGGTGATGGCGATAATTCGTGCAGCATGCGCCGGCTCAAGTCGGGCGCGTACGGATGCATGATCCACGCCGCCGGCGCCGGCGGCGGCAGGCACTGCGGAACAAGCGGCGTCGCGCTCGACCAAGGCTGACAACCGTACATCGGCAGTAGCCAGGCGATCACGCAGGCGAGCCTGGGACTGTTGCGCATTGGTCAACTCCTGGTAATGACGGGTTTCACTCTCATGCAACTGCCGCTCCAGGCGCTGGTTTTGCTCGCGCACCTCAAGCACCCTGGTCGCCATCGCCTCGGCTTGGGCTTGCGCCTGCTGCGCCAACAGCCGGCCATAGCGCCAGTTCTGGGCCTGCCATACCAACGCTGTGTACAACAGGATCAAAAGTACGCTTAGCCCCAACCGCAGTCGGCTCAACACAGCACCTCACGTGCCCGCGCCCAGAGCTTCAAACGATCCTCCAGACCGTTCAACCCACCATTTATATGGCGCGTGATACGGTTGAACTCGCCCCGGTCCGCCAACCCATTCAACCCCCGGGAATGCCAGAACCACGCCGCGGACTCACACGCCCAGCGCGGCTGCTCCAGCAGTTGCGGCTGGGCTAGCAGGCGCTCGTCGTTGAACAATGCCCGACTACAGGCCTGATAGTTGCTGCGACCGGTCACCTGGATCAGGCCCCGTCCACAATAAAACTGGCCGTCGCCGTCCTCCTGCGGTGTATTGCCCAGGCGCCGGGCGACGCTTCCCGTGTCGTAACGGGCCAGGTAGCTATTGCTGCCCAGTTCCTTCACATAACGTAACTGGCTCGACTCATGGCCGACCTGGGCGATGAACGCAGCCAACCGCTTGGGGTTGTCGATCTCCCAACGTGGCAGGGTGATGTTCAGGGCAGGAAGAAAAACACCGGCGACATAACGGGCGTTGGGCAAAATCTGTAGCAATTGCGCTTCTGTAAGCATATCTGACCTCCTTGCGTGGTTCATTCCTCAGGCCTTGGTCACTGCCTCAAGACGCGGGGCGGCGCCCTTGGCCTTCAACTTGCCTGCCTTGCCACCATTCCCCTGCACGGTTGTACGCCAGCCCGACAGGGTGAATACCTGCTCCACCGAGTCGATTTGATACTGCCCGTTCATACCGTCGACAAAGCCATGCAAATCGATGCTGCGCTCGGCAAACAGGTCGGTGCGTCCAGGCAGATCCAGGCGCACATTGGCGCTTTCGCGATTGAAACCGGCTAGCCGCGCCCTGGCCGCCTGTTCGGCTGCCGCACGGTTGGGGTAAAGATGTCGGTCCGTATGCACCGGCCGCTGGGCGCCTGCAGCCTCGGCGTTGACCAGTTCGAGGATCTTCGATTCACCACTGGCAGTATCCTGATGGCGAGTACGCACAGCCTGGCGCCCCGCCTTGTCGTCCAGCCGCAAATGCCACTGGCTGACCTGGTCATGGGCAATGCCGACCACGTCCAGGGGCTTGCCACTGGCGCTGCGCCCCGCCTGGCGTGGCAGCACCAGCAACTGGCCGTTGGCCAGTTTGGCGGTGCAGTCATACTGGCGGGCCAGGCGGGTGATGAAGTTGAAATCCGATTCGTTGTACTGATCGACGCGCGGTACCTGAATAAGCACCGGGCAGATCGCCTGCCAGCCATTACGCGCTGCAACCTCGGCGACTATGCGTTGCAGCGTCACTGTCTCCCAACTGCCACTGCGCACGGTTCTGCCGCTGCCGCTCAAGTCACTTGCCTTACCGCGAATCAACAGGGTGTCCGGTGGCCCGGAGAGCTCCACCTCATCGACGGTGTAACGCCCCAACCGGGTCAGCGGTTGACCGGCGTAACCCATATGCACCTCAATCACCGCGCCACGGGCAGGCAACGCCACGGTGCCGTCTCGCGCATCGATGCGTAACTCGAAGTCGTCCGACTCCAACCCCGGCTTGTCAGTGGTGCGCAATAGCAACAGACGATCATTGATCAGCGAAGTAATGTCCTGGCCATCGGCCTGGATGCGAAATTGCGGTTGCATGGCCTCAGTCCCAGAGCTGTACGACGTTGGCCGGCGCCAGCGTCAAGGTTGGCAAGCGAATCGTCACCCCGCTGCGAAACGGCTGGGCCTCGTCTGCCAACCCCTGATTGGCTTGCAGCACCGCCTCCACGCTGCCATCGAGGTGCCCGTAATAGTGGTGGCAGAGGGTGTCGAGCACATCTCCTTCAGATGTTTTGCAAGTCTTGTCCATAACTCACGAACTCCAGTGAAAAGCCTTGTTTGCGAGGAATGCCACCGGCCAGAAAAGCGCCCTGCTCTTCTTCGATGCTGGTCATGCACCAAGTGCCGAGCACTTCGCCGTAGCCTGTGGTCAACGACAATGGCAAGAGCTGACGGCCGATGCTTCGCAGCGCCTGCAACTGCCCCACTCCCCCCTTGAAACCGGGGAAGATGGCGCCACGGATGCTGATGGTTTCTTCGCCCAGGCTGACCGCTTGCTGCGCGGTGGCACGTGCCAGGCGCTCCTGGGCAGCCCAGCGGAAACGGGTTTGCCGGCGCAACTGGTCGAAGGCGGCGGTATCGAGGTTGAAATAGTACGGTGGCGCGTTTGCCTTCAATGGCTGCAGCACCAGCAGATGCGCAAACGGTGTGATCGCCTCTGCCGCAGGAGTGGCCTGAGGTAGCAAGCCAAAAGTCGACAGCACGCCGCTGGCCAGCGCCCGCACATCGCCAATCACGCGGCGGATTGCCGTACCCGCCTTGCCCAGATGCTCGGCGAAGGCATTGACGCGATCACGCACCTTGCGCACCACCTCCAAGGACTGGTTGTACTTGGCGATCACCATGTCAACACGCTGCTTGGCAGAGTCGATGGCGCGCATCGTACGTTGCAGGCGTTTGCCTATCTCCGGGCCGATCCATGGCAGAGCTTCGAGTTCAGCGGCTGCCTCCTTGGCATGGCCGACCGCCTGGGCCATCGGTTCGAGCATGGCGTCGGCACGTCGACGCCCCTCCTCGCCTGCCTTGACCAGCGCATGCAAGGCGCCTTGGAGCTGTTCCAGATAGATCATGAAATATCCTCACGCGTAGATGGGATCAGAAAGCTGCGTAGCCGCCTTGCGGCTGATCAGTTCCTGTAGCGTGCGTTGCACCATCGCCTCCAACCGTTGCAGGACGGCCGGATCGTCGAGGCAGCCGTTGATCGTTACCGGCATGTTGGCGTTGAAGGTGAACTGTTGAGCGATCGGCGGAGACTGTTTGGCCTGAGGGGGCAAGGGACCGTCAGGGTCTGGAAGTGCGGGTGCCGCCGGGGGTGCGCGCAAGGGGAATGGACGATCGCCTGCTGCTTCATTCAACGCCTCGGGTGAGGCAGGCCGGAGCAGCGACACTGGCGCCGGCCGCTGCGGCTGGACTGCCTTGGGCTGAGCCGCAGCGGGGTGTGCCAGCAGGTGCCGGGTGATCCGGGTACCGACCTGCTCATCAAGAAACGCCGTCTGAGGCGGGGGGGTGAGCGAATGCTTGGGCGTGTCCAGCAGTGACACCCGCGGCAAAGAGCGCTTAGCCACCCACTTTTGTCGCGCCAGTTCCGGCGTCGACATCAGGCGTTTGGCAGTTGCCGTACCTAACTGAAGGCCAAACAACTCATTGGTCGGAATTGGCGTGACGAGCGGCTTGGGCGAAGCCAGAAGAGAAACGGCTGGCAATGGAGTATTTGCAGGTGGATGGGGCTCGTCCTTGGACAGTTTCCGCGCGAGCCATCCGCCAAGCACGGTACCGGCCTTGTCACCGAGCTCCCCCCCAAGCGTGGTACCCACTGACGGGCTTACAAAAGGAAAGAGTCTTTTGAGCACCACTGCCCCTGCAACTGAACCGCCCAATCCTCCAATAGCACCGCCGTAGCCGGCCCAAGCCTCCTCGGCTGTCTTGGCAGTCGCGTAGGTATGTCCTGCCTTCAGGGCCGCTTCCAGCAAAACACTCTTGCCTTCCTCCTTGAGGACTTCGCCAACTGTCTTCCAGGGCGGCGCACGTTTACCGATTTCTGTAGGAGAAGGGCCTGCATCTGCCCCGAGAGGATAAGGATCATTGGCTGCGGGGCTGCCTTTGCCCAACCAGCCCTTCAGCCTATTCCAGCTCATCGCTGAAGACCGTTTACCGGACTGATGAGCGCGCGCAATCGAGCCAATGCTCACACCAGTCAGCATGCCTTGCTCAAGTGAGCTCTGCGAGGTTGCAGCTTCCGCCGATGGGGCGGTCGTGGTGGGCGCAGCAACCGCTTCTAGTAGCCCCTGTTCGGAGTGAGGAGCAACACGCTTACCAAGCGCCGCTCCCACTTTTTCGCCAAAAAAGCCTCCCACCACCTTGCCATATTCGGCATTTCTGCCGGCGTACTTGCTCAAGGCTGCACCAAGCACACTTCCTGCAAAGCCTCCAGTCGCACCTCCCAGCCCTTCACCCCATTCTTGAGCAGTCGAAGCAGTAGCGGCGGTGGAACCTACCTTCAGTAGCGCACCCAGCCTTACGTCCCGAGCCGCCGCCTTTGCGGCGGCCAATGTTTGTGAACCGCGTCGCCGAGTGCCATGGCCCGGCTCGGTCGAAGGTGTAGCATCGGCGCCCAGGGGGTAATCATCATGTTCGACAAGTGGTGGTCGCCTCCTGGAGGCTTCACCTATCGAGAACGGCCCGGCAACAGGGCTAGCCCGGCCTTTACTGTTCTGCAAGGTATCTGCGCCCGCACCATCGACAACCTCGGCCATGGGCACGGAAGACGATTCGACGTCCTCGCTCACGGGGGCCCCTTGCCTCAGCGACTGCACAACGCGCCCAAGTATTCGGTTTTGATGACTGAATACCTGCGCAAGGTTGATCCGGTCGTGCTCAGGGTCAGTGCGTGGCGGTTGCGACGCATCTGTTGCCGCTGAGTTGTTCGCCATGCTTTTCTCCTTTCACTCCGTGAGCCACCAGATCATGTCGCTGTACGACATGGTCATGATTTCGCTCGCTGGAAAGTTCAGCTCCTTGGCCAGCCGCCGGGCGGCGACCTTCTGCCGGGCCGGGTCAAAGTTCGTCGTCCTGCACCAGGCGAAAGTACCCCGCCTGCAGGCGGCTGTAGTCCTTGAGGGCAAGCCCCTCAAGGTCCTTGATGCCTACCTCTGCCAGCGATGCGAACAGGTTCAGTTCGCGCTGCTCCTCGTCAGCGGTCCCCCCGGTCTGGGCATTGCGGATATCACGTACGGTCGGTGCCCGGAGTGACAGGCTGTCGACCTGCACGCCATTGACCTCGCTGGCGCGGGAGAGGCGGACGGTGACGCGCTCGGCGCTCAGAGTCAGCCATTGCGGAGCTTTTTTTGCTAAAGCCATGACCACCTCCCTACAGGCCCAACGCAGCGCGCTGAGCGGCCAGTTGGTCGACGCCGTCGATCACACGCTTCATGCCCAGCACGTCGATCTCATAAACCAGGCGCCCATCGACTTCGAGCTTGTAGTAGGTCAGGCCGACACTGTGCTTGATCTCGGCCTTGTCGCCGGACTTCCAGTCGCCCATATCGATCTCCTTGAGCGAGCCACGCAGTGTGACCACCACCGGGGTAATCTTGCCCTTGAGGCCCTTGAAGGCTCCGCGGAACGTGCCATTGAAGCCGCTGCCATCGGCAAGGCCAAAGAACCTCAACGCCTCACGGCGTACGCCGGTCGTGGTGAAGGCGGCTTCCTGCTTCTCCATGCCAAGGTCCATCTCGACGGGCATGTCCATGCCACCAGGACGGTACTCTTCCATCTTCAGCGTGAGTTTGGGCAGGGTCAGGCTGGGAACATCGCCCTGGAAGCTGACACCGTCGACGAACAGGTTCAGGTTGGCCAGGGTTTCGGGAATCATTGCCATGTAAGTGCGCTCCTTAAGCGGCGGAATCGAGGACTTCGGTCAGCCACTGGTTAGTGACTTCAACGCGGAAATTGGGGTTTTCAGCAGGCGGCACGTCGGTGAAGCGGATGTTCCAGTACACCTTGCCCTGCTCCAGCTGGCTGGAGGTGTTCAGCTCCGGGTCAGCGAAGACCTCAAAGTTGATGATCGCGCCTTGGTTCTTCAGATCGCGCATGAAAGCCTGCAGACCTTCGGTGACGTCCTTGACGTAGGTCGCAGTAATGGAGCGGTCGACCGCCCACTTATGCCCGTAAAGGATTGCGTCCATGACGATATCCATGGTCCGCACACGGGTGACGAAGGCCCATTTCGGGTCGCTCGACAGGGTGCGATTGCCCCACAGGCGGAAGCCGTCGTCGCGGATGATGGTGGCGATGTTGGCGTTGTTCAGCAGGTTGGCTCGGCAGCTGTCATCGCCGTCGAGGAACTCCACCGGGCGCGTTGTACCGCTGATACCGACGAATTCCTTGTTCGATGGGGACGCCCAAAAGCCATATTCACTGTCGGTCCAGGCAAACAAGCCGGCGCCCCAGGCCGACCCCGGCCCATTGACAGTGGCTTGCTCAACGTTGTCCCAGTACTGCACCCCTGGGTCGACCAAAAAGGCACGCTTGGCGCCGAAGTTCTTGGCGTAGTCGATGGCCGCCTCATCGGTGGTATTAGGGCCGTCGATGATGGCGATAGCGCGCAGCTTGTCGGCCAGGGCTACCAGTGCGGTACCCACGGCCAGGGTCGCACTGTGGCGTGGCGCCACCAGCAACCGTGGCTGAGCGTTGAAACGGCTCTTGCCGTCGAGCAGCGCCTGCAGGCCGGTACGTTTCCCGTCAGCCTGCACGGTCCCGATGATCGCCGAAGTTTGCTCGGCGGGATCTTCGAGCTTGAGTACACCACAGGCGACGATGACCGCCTTCGCTCGGGAATATACGGCGCGGCAGGCCTGGGTAATGGCCGCGTTTTCACCGAAGGCGGCGACAGCTTCGCGTTCGCTGGTGATCAGCACGAGGTCGTTGGCCTTCGCCGTGGCATCAGCACGCTCGGTGAAGGTATCGACAAGGCCGATGATCGAGGAGGACGGCAAGGCGATAGTGCGCGCGCCTGTGTCGATGTTTGTTACGGTAACGCCATGAAAGAATCCAGCCATGTTTACTCCAGATGTGAAAAGGCCCCGCAGTGCAGGGCCATGTGGTACAGCGGAAAAGAAAACGCCCCTTCAGGCGGGGGCGTCATTGGTCAACTGAGCAATCCACCCAGGCGCCGGCGGGCGGCCTCGCATGGAGAGAGGAAACGCATCAGCCTGAGGCCAGTTGCGCAGGTCTTGCCGGTACTCCAGAAGTTCCGAAAACTGGGCAGTGTTCAGGGTAGTGGGGCCGCCGATATCACGTTCATCACGGTGACGCGCCACAATCCCGTCGGTAGCCAGCAATTGCATATCGCGCCAGCGGCGCTCAATCACCGCCAGTTCCTCCCCGGTTGGAAGCGGAGGGTCCTCCAGGAAAGGCTCGCTGTCCCCCCAGACAATCACCCTCCCTGCTCGCTCACCATCGAGCAATTGATTTCGGTATGCTTCTGTAATTTCCACGGCATCGACTGGGATGCTGCTGGCTGAATCAGAGCTGTAAAACCCTCGGGTGCTTTTAGAGGCGAAGAATTGAACAGTCATAGATCAGTACCCGATGAAGATTGAGGTGTATCCAACGATGCCGGAGGGGACAATGATGCTTCCCCCACTCACTGTCCGGGCGATGACGTCTATACCGCTAGTACTTGCGTTCTGCCCGGTAACCCAGTGGCCTGCATTAGCGGTACCCAAAGAATAGGCGACAAGACTTGTCGTGTACGTTTCGGGGAGGGTGATGCGGGCCGAGCCCTGAGCGGCAGCGATCTGTCCGTTACACCACTGCAAAATCAGCCCGCTAGGCAGCTTTTGATAGCCATTGCTGCCTTTAAGTACGCCGAATAAGCTCGTGTCATGAGTCAGCGAGGCGTTGCCAGCTATGAACCATATGGCACCTGCAGAAATCAGGGTGATATTGCTGTTGCGACCAACTTCCACCCACGACTCAGTGGTCTTTGCGGTATTGACATAAATTACGTCTGTATTTTGGGCTTTGATAGTGGCGGTATTACTTGCACGGATGTAAACCTTCGAACCAATAGGCACACTGGAAAGTAGTGGGAGCGTGATGTTGGTCGCCGCCGTATTCAAGTTGATTAGACAATTCACACGCGAAGCAGTAATTGTTTGGCCAGCCGTTGTATAGGCGTAGCCGTTTTGGTAACCGCCTATAGCTCGCTGCACGAACTCAGTGGTTGCGATTTTGGTCGTGCTATCGAATTGATCTGAAGTCGGTGCAGCTGCCACGCCCGTGAACACCGGGCTGACCACCGGCGCTGCGCCAATAGCGGCAAGTGCTGCTGCTGAAGTGGTAGCAGCCATTAGGCTCTTGATGACCGATGCAACGTTCGTATTGGTATACGGAGTAACCCAGTCATTCCATGTGCCTTGGTAGCGGCTACGAGTTTTGATCCCACCGTTGAGGGTTCCAGCTCCGTAGGGAAATGCGACCTGGGTGATGCTGCCCCCGCCGTAGGACAGTACTAGGCAGTACCAGTACGACACCTCCTGGCCTGGGGAGTTGGCGTTGTTACGGCCTAGGATTTTAGGATTCCATCCCGAGGCGATAACCGCATTCCAGTCGGTGACATCATCAGAATTATTGAACACCGGCCCGGCCGCTGTAATGGCTGCCTGCACGAAAGAGGTGTTAGCCAATTGCGTAGTATCGGTTCCGGTCGCGGCAGTAGGTGCTGCTGGCACGCCAGTGAACGTCGGACTAGCCAGCGGCGCCTTAAGCGCCACAGCTGTGTCAACCTGGGTCTTGGTGTACACGTCTGTAAGGCCATAACCCACCACCGTGCTCGGGCTGGTCGCTGCGGTTACCCGGCCGTAGGCATCTACCGACACACTGCGATAGGTGCCAGCGGCTACACCACTACGGCCAAATGCCATTTCATAGGCCAAGGCGGTGACGCCCAAGCTAATCGGTGCGTCGGTCAGCAGCTGCCAAGCGCTGTTGCCGTTCAACGCACCGCGCTCGACCAGCACCAGCATACCCGGTGTCACCTTGGCGCTGGTATCCGCGTCGCTGCAGCGTGCCCAGGGCCCGCCCGCCACCACAAGGTACAGACCATTATCCTTACCAACCATCTGGTTCTTCACCAAAACCCGTGCGCCGGCGGTTAGCGCCACCCCGTCGACCGTCTGCAACCCGTTCAGCGGGATATTGGCGGTAGTTGCCGCCAGCACCGAATGCTTGAAATCCTGCCTGGCCAACTCCTCGGTCACCCACTCTCGGGTAGCCAGCACCACGGCCGGGTCAATTTTCAGCTGCACATTACTAGCACTGCTGACCACCAGGTTCATTCGCACCACCTGGGTACGTCCTGAACCTTGGCTTAGCAACGGTTTATAGGTCGGCGCGCAGTTGGCCACAGCAACCATGTCGCCATCGGCATCATAAAGCGCGATCTCACGAATCCACTTACCGCCGACGTCAGCTGGGATGACCTGCTCGGCAATGATGATCGCGTTGTTATTGTCATCCACCTTAAGCTGATTCAACGGCGCACGGCGCCATTCGTTGATGAGGCTGGTCTGAGTGGCGTTGGGAGTCGGGTCTGTGCCGTTGGCGTCACCTACGCCCATTTGAGTGATTTTCCACGCGATGCCCAAAGCATCCGCGTTTGCTTGTTTCGCCGCGCCCACGTTAGTAAGGATGGCGTAGAACTGAGAAGTCTGGTCAACCATGTGCAATGTCCAAGGTATCGATTGTATGTTCGCGGCCGCCGCGGCCGATGGTGGCCACGACCTCAATGTCACGAGGCGCCGGCGGATAGATGTCCAGTTCGTCGCCATCCTGGATGGCGCAGCCGACATGAAGCACACCACGGCTTTCAAGACTGATGACCAGGCCGGTGAGGTGGCGGCTGACCGGCCGGGCGTCGTCGATCAGCGCCGACAACTCCTGGTAGGTGCTTTCGCTGATGCCGGCATCGGTAACGCCGATCTTCAAAGCGAAAGTGCCTGCCGGCGCCGGCGGTGTAACCTGCCACCACTCCTTCACCTCGATCAGGTAGCCAAACGGCTCAACCACCCGCCTGAGCGCACCCAAGGTGCCTTTATGGGCATGAACGAAGAACGCCGAGCGGATTACCGAGCGTTTTATCACCTCGCTCCAGCTATCTTCCCAGCGGTCCACAGACCAGGCCCAGGCCAACTGGTAGAGCAAGTGGGATGGGCAGGTGTCGGGGTTATAGAGCAGGCGCAGGCTGGCCTTGAGGTCTTCGTCGGCAGCGGTTTCGATGGCCCGCTCCAGTGGCGTGCGGTTCAACGGCAACAGGCTCTGCATGTCAACCACCCCGCTTGAGCGTAAAGCCAGTGCACCAAGCGGCTTGCGCCTTGGTAGGGCGGATGTCGGTCCAATCGGTCAGCTCGACCCGGCTCACGCCGTCGATATGCAATTGCGCGTCGATGCCGGACCGGGATACGTCCAATCCCAGGCGCCGTCGTGGGTTCACCCAGGCTTGGAGCCTGCGCTGGCACTGGGCAAGGATCGCTTCATACTCAGGGCCGCTATCGGCCATGTAGAGCACGGCATCAATGCGGTACGGCAGCACCATGGCGCTGCGCACATTGAGGCGATCGGCCACCGGACGGATATCGTCGTCATTGAGATAGGCCGCCACTTGCGCTAGCAGTTCGGCGCTGGCTGTACCGTTACCCTCCAGGCTCAGTACGGTCACATCCACCACGGCCGGCGACGGGCTTTCGGCGGTGGCGTCAGCTACCTGCCCCGAAGAGTTGCGGGCATGCAAGATGTAACTGTTGCGAGGGCCGGCGGTGGTCAGGCCTTCATAGACCAGCTGTACCCTTTCGCGCAGGGCATCGTCCGATTCGAGCAGCGCAGCAGCGGGTGGCACACTAGTCAGGTCCTCGGCCTGAATAACCAGACGCTGCAGGCCGACATTCGCTGCCAACTGGTCCAGGTCAGTGCCTTGGGCATAGGCCAGAAGCAGCGCTTTGGCCGCATCGTTGACACGGGCCCGATTGAGCAGTTTCCGATAGGCGCCAACCTCCAGCAGCTTGGTTACCGGGTCACTCTCCAGGCTGGCAGTCCAGCCCTCGCCAAGGTATTCGCGGAAGGTTTGCAGATCAGCCTGGTAAAGGCTTTCGTAATCGAGATCCTCAAGCAGTTGAGGCGCAGGCAGTTTCGACAGGTCTACCAGGCTCATAAGCGTACCTCCAGTACTGCTTCGTCCCCCAGATAACGTCCACTCAGGACCAGGCTGACCTGCCCCTCAAGCACCGCCACAACTTTTACCCGCTCAAGCTGCAAGCGCGGCTCCCAACGGCCCAATGCACGGGCGACTTCCGCTTGCACCGCGCTTTTCCAACCATCGTTGACAGGCAGGTCGACAAAACGGCGCAACTGGCTTCCGTACTCAGGACGCATGCGACGGCTGCCCAGCGGTGTGGCAAGGATGTCTTCGATGGACTGGCGCAGATGGGCAACGCCGGCCAGTGGCAGGCCGGTGCGGCGGTCCATGCCGATCATGGCGCACCTCCTGCTGGGCGTGCGTCCGGTGAATGGGTATGCATGGCATTCTCCAGGGATGAAAAAGCCCGCTGTGGCGGGCTTGGTTCAGTGCTTGTGATTGGCGGTGTTGCCGGCGGTATCAATGACCCGCCCACCGCTATTGATGTCCCCACTAGCGCTCAGCGGACCGTCGATGACGACGTTGCCGATAAGGCGGATCGCAGCAGCCTTGAGCGTGATGGCATCATTGCTAACCTCCACGGAGCTGGCGCCAACCTTGATACTGACGGTGCCGCTGGGTAGTTGGATGTCGTAACGCCGGGCCTGCCAGTCATAAGTCAGCGAGCCGCCATCCTCGAACTGCCAGACTTCCGTATGGTCGAGCTGAGCTGGCGGGAGGCCTGCGTTGCCGTAAAGGCCGGGGATGAATGTGCCTTGGGCCGGCTCGCCACTAGGGCTGAGCAACACCCCCTGCTCACCGAGGGTGGGAGCCCGCCAATGACGGGCCTTGCCTGCGGCCTGTGCATGCCAGCGCAGCCAGGCGCTGGTCCACCCGCTGCCATCGGAGACCCGCAACCGGGCGGCTGCAAGATCTACGGCGACCACCCGACAGGGAATGATCATGCACGCCAGCATGCGATCATGCATTGCACTCACGTAACTCATGCCAGATCCTCGGGAGCGATGTAGCGGTCTTGGTTGCCCTGCCCCACCTCGGGTGCAAGGCCCAGCATCAGGCTCCCGGGCGGCTGGTCGGGCCAATGCCAACGCGGATCACCGAGGAGCACCGGCTGATCCCAGCGCACCGTCCATGCACTGCCCTCGAATTGCGCGTGGGCATTACGACTGGCCTCGACGAAATCCAGGGCCCAGTGCTGCTGGCGCAGCAGATCCATCAGTTGCGCGGCCAGCATGCTCCCTTGCAGGCGAGACTCGGGGTTGGTGCTATCGGCGGTGATATCCGCCTCGAAGGTAGCGATCAGCACTGAGCGGCCATCACGCGGGGCTGCATCTGCCGTCATCCGCACGATCCCGTGTCGCAATGCCGGCTGCTCGGGAGTATTTCCTACGACTGTATAAGCATCGACGTATGCCAGCTCTGGTATGAGTTCACGAATGGTTGCGGTCACCGCTGCATGTAATGTGGCTAATTCGCTCATGCATATCTCCTTGTCACTCATCGCTCGACGCGGTGTCACGTAAGCCCAGCCGCCTGATGGCCCAGCGCTCGTAAAGGCGCATGGCGACGTCGGCCCCGCCCACTGCGGTCAGGCAACCAAATGCACTGGCCGTCCAGATAGAAAAGCCGCTGGCGTACAGCAACATCACTGTCGAAACCCCGCATACCATGCAGGCCCCGGAGCGCAATACCAGCCGTCGTAGCAATGACCAGCCGGTGGCTCCCGCCTTGTCGGCCCGCCACATTTCGCCGCTGAGGCCGCCCAGCAATGCCAGGACGATAACCAGCCAGAGCGGCATCTCCAGTAACGCTTGCTGCTCGTTCGTCACTGTCCTGTCTCCTGTGTAATGCCCACCGGCTGTGGCCGGCAGGTTGGTGGTGGGTACTCTGCGCCTGGGAAACCGGCATTCCAAAAAGCCCGGTGCCCAGGCTTTTCAGTAATGCGTTGTCTAACCGACGGCCACGACTGGTGACGCCGAACGGTTACGCTTCAAATTGGTGACTCCGACCACGGCTGCCTGCCCGCCGGATAACTGTTCTTGGTGCTTTACGCTGCACACCCGGGCCAGTTGCCAACCCTCTGAACAGTTGAGGCCTGTTCATCGCTGCCTGTGTAACAACCGGTTTACGTCCGGCTTGAGACACAGGCTATGCATCAATGCATATTCAGTCAATGCATTTATTCATTAATTTTCGTGAACGCATTTGCTGAAATGCATGAGGGCCTTTTAAAACCAGGCCTGTAGGACGTTTCAACAGGCGAAAAAAAACCCGCCAACGCGGGTTTTTTCTGAAAAAACGCCTGGTCAGCGGGCGTACATGCCCCACCAGAACACATGCCCGAGCAAGCTGATCTGCTCCTCCTGCAACTGCAGGAAGCTGTAGTCTTCATCAGGGTGTTCGTCGCGATTGAAGCTGCGCAGGCGGATACCCGTGGGCAACCGATAAACCTGCTTCACGCGCAATTGGCCATTGTGGTTGATGGCGTAGAGATCGCCATCGATGATGTCACCGATCGAGCACTTGCCGGTATTGACACCGACCGTCGCCCCATCTCGCAGCACCGGTAGCATACTGTTGCCGCGCACGGTCACGCACTTGGCCTGGTCGAACTGCACGCCGTTATGGCGCAGGCTGCGCTTGCCGAAGCGCAGGCGAGCGCGCTCGCTTTCCTCGATGACGAATCTTCCTGATCCTGCTGCCAACTCGACCTCACGGAGAAAGGGTACTGACACCTCGTCGTCCTCGACGGGCGTTTCATCATCCCACAGGCTGATGTCACTGAGGTCCGCATGGCCGTGTGCGGGCACGGCGGCTTCGCGTGAGGCGCCAAGGTCGGCGCGGCCGCGCAGCTGTTCAGTGCTGACGCCGAAATAGTCGGCAATTTTCGACACGTGCTTGTCCGATGGATCGACGATCTTCTCGCTGAGGATCCGCGACAAGGTGGACTGAGGCACGCCCGTGCGCCGATGCAGCTCTGTAGGGGACAGGCCGTGGCGGGCGAGCAGTTCTCTGAGTACGGTAGCTACATTGCGTTTTTGCATAGCGTGCATAATGCAGCGCCGCCGCAGGAAATGCAATCGATGCGGCCGGGTGCAAAGGCGCTCGCCCGCCGCCTGCATCTCGGCCGAAAAGCCTGTACCATTGCCGGTTTCACAATCGCCAACCAGATACCCGCTGTAAGGCCCTGAATGTCTGATCTTTCCGCACACACCCCGATGATGCAGCAGTACTGGAAGCTGAAAAACCAGCACCCGGACCAGCTGATGTTCTACCGCATGGGCGACTTTTACGAAATCTTCTATGAAGATGCGAAAAAAGCCGCAAAACTGCTGGATATCACCCTGACCGCGCGCGGTCAGTCTGCCGGCCAGTCGATCCCCATGTGCGGAATTCCGTTCCACTCGCTGGAAGGTTACCTGGCCAAGCTGGTCAAGCTCGGCGAGTCGGTGGTGATCTGCGAGCAGATCGGTGACCCCGCCACCAGCAAGGGCCCGGTGGAGCGTCAGGTGGTGCGCATCATCACCCCAGGCACGGTCAGCGACGAAGCGTTGCTTGATGAGCGCCGCGACAACCTGATTGCCGCACTGCTGGGGGACGAGCGCCTGTTTGGCCTGGCAGTGCTGGATATCACCAGCGGCAACTTCAGCGTGCAAGAGATCAAAGGCTGGGAAAACCTGCTGGCCGAGCTTGAACGCATCAACCCTGTCGAGCTGCTGATCCCCGACGACTGGCCCCGCGACCTGCCGGCCGAGAAACGTCCGGGCGCACGCCGACGTGCCCCTTGGGACTTCGACCGCGACTCGGCACGCAAGGCGCTGTGCCAGCAGTTCGCAACCAAAGACCTCAAGGGCTTTGGTTGCGACAAGCTGACCCTGGCCATCGGCGCCGCCGGCTGCCTGCTGACCTACGCCAAGGAAACCCAACGCACCGCCCTGCCCCACCTGCGCAGCTTGCGCCATGAGCGCCTGGACGACACCGTGATCCTCGACGGGGCCAGCCGCCGCAACCTGGAACTGGACATCAACCTGGCAGGCGGCCGCGACAATACCTTGCAGTCGGTCATCGACCGCTGCCAGACTGCAATGGCCAGCCGCTTGCTGACCCGTTGGTTGAACCGGCCGCTTCGCGACCTCAAGGTCTTGCAGGCACGCCAGGATTCGATTCGCTGCCTACTCGATGGCTACCGCTTCGAAAAACTGCAGCCCCAGCTCAAGGAAATTGGCGATATCGAGCGGATCCTCGCCCGTATCGGCCTGCGCAATGCCCGCCCGCGGGATCTGGCACGCTTGCGTGATGCACTCGGCGCCCTGCCCGAACTGCAGAACGCCATGGCCGAGCTGGAAGCCCCACACTTGGCGCGCCTGGCGGCCATCACCGGCACCTACCCGGAACTGGCCAGCCTGCTGGAGCGGGCGATCATCGACAACCCGCCAGCGGTTATCCGCGACGGCGGCGTACTCAAGGCCGGCTACGACAACGAGCTGGACGATCTGCTGGCGATCAGCGAAAACGCCGGCCAGTTCCTGATAGACCTCGAAGCCCGCGAGAAAGCCCGCACCGGGCTTGCCAACCTGAAAGTCGGCTACAACCGCGTGCACGGCTACTTCATCGAATTGCCGACCAAGCAAGCCGAACAGGCCCCGGGCGACTACATTCGTCGCCAGACCCTCAAAGGGGCCGAGCGCTTCATCACGCCGGAGCTCAAAGCGTTCGAGGACAAGGCGCTGTCGGCCAAGAGCCGTGCCCTGGCCCGCGAGAAGATGCTGTACGACGCGTTGCTCGAGACACTCATCAGCCACCTCGCACCGCTGCAGGACAGCGCGGCAGCGCTGGCCGAGCTGGACGTGCTGAGCAACCTGGCCGAGCGGGCGCTGAACCTGGACCTGAACTGCCCGCGTTTCGTCGAAGAACCTTGCCTGCGCATCGAGCAGGGGCGCCACCCGGTGGTCGAACAGGTACTGACCACGCCGTTCGTAGCCAACGACCTGGGCCTGGACAACAGCACCCGGATGCTGATCATCACCGGCCCGAACATGGGTGGTAAATCCACCTACATGCGCCAGACCGCACTGATCGTGCTGATGGCGCACATCGGTAGTTTCGTTCCGGCGGCCAGCTGCGAACTGTCGCTGGTCGATCGCATCTTCACCCGTATCGGCTCCAGCGACGACCTGGCAGGAGGCCGCTCGACATTCATGGTCGAGATGAGCGAAACCGCCAACATTCTGCACAACGCCACTGATCGCAGCCTGGTATTGATGGACGAGGTCGGCCGTGGCACCAGCACCTTCGACGGCTTGTCGCTGGCTTGGGCGGCTGCCGAGCGCCTGGCGCAGCTGCGTGCGTACACGCTGTTCGCCACGCACTACTTCGAGTTGACCGTCCTGCCGGAAAGCGAACCGCTGGTGGCCAACGTCCACCTGAACGCTACCGAACACAACGAGCGCATCGTGTTCCTGCACCACGTGCTGCCTGGCCCCGCCAGCCAGAGCTACGGCCTGGCCGTGGCGCAACTGGCGGGCGTGCCGTCGCCGGTCATCCAGCGTGCGCGCGAACACCTTGGCCGGCTGGAGACCAGCAGCCTGCCCCACGAACAACCCGTGTCGAAAAAAGCCAAGGGCGAGCCACAAGCACCGCACCAGAGCGACCTGTTCGCCAGCCTGCCACACCCGGCCATCGAGAAGCTGGGCAAGCTGGACCTGGACGACATGACCCCGCGTCAAGCTATCGAAATGCTATATCAACTAAAGAACCTGTTATAACGGCGTCCACTACAAGCTGGTAGAATCCGCCGCGGTTTGCTGGTGCTGCAGGTTATTAGCCTGGCCTGCAGCCACATGCCCGTAAACCGCGCGGCCCTGAGAGGAAGGGCCGCCGCCGTTGCCTGAGGAGAGAACTAGAAATGACCTTCGTCGTCACCGACAACTGCATCAAATGCAAATACACCGACTGCGTGGAAGTCTGTCCGGTGGACTGCTTCTACGAAGGCCCGAACTTCCTGGTCATTCACCCGGACGAGTGCATCGACTGTGCACTGTGCGAGCCTGAATGCCCGGCCCAGGCCATCTTCTCGGAAGACGAAGTGCCTGCGGGCATGGAGAACTTCCTTGAGCTCAATGCCGAGCTGGCGGAGATCTGGCCGAACATCACTGAGCGTAAGGATGCCCTGCCTGACGCCGAAGCGTGGGATGGCAAGCCCGGCAAGATCGCCGATCTGGAGCGTTAATCGCCCGGATACGAAAAAGGCCCGCAACGGGCCTTTTTTCATTTCTACGGGCAAAAAAAAGGGGCGGTTTGACCCGCCCACATTTTTTTCCGTAGTCCCTGCTTGTCCTGAACATCGTCCTGATGAATCGCGTCTTGCGATGTCCTTGGCGCTCTTCCTGAACGCCTGTGCATGTCCGTGTGCACAGTTCGAATACTAACGACTTCTGGAGGCCAGGCAACCGCGAACCCTCACAAGACATTGCCGTGGACACATTTCCACATATCCAAAAAGTTCAATTATTTCAGCGGCTTGAGAAAAAAGCGGATCTGGAAACGACAATGATTTACTGGTTGTTACGTGTATGGCTTACACAACAAGTAAGCAAAGGCTTACACGCAGTGCATCAGGGGTAGCAAGTTACATATTCCTCGTACCCCGATAACGGCCGGCCGCCATGGCGTGCGCACCAATCGAGTAGGAGGCGGGTTCACACCCGCCGTCCTCTCACACCACCGTGCGTACGGTTCCGTACACGGCGGTTCAGGCTATGCGGCTAAGCCGGTTGATCGTATCCAGTATCGAGACCAGTCCGAG
>NZ_JAETZZ010000010.1 GCF_022627325.1 Pseudomonas putida | reverse complement strand
CGACCCAGGCGTTGGTAATTCTGGCCAGGAAGCTCGCACGAGTGGCATTCGCCCTGATGAGAAATCAGGACGAATACGTTACCAAAGGCGGGAAAATGGCTTGCTGAGAACCATAGAATCTCCCACATGGATTGCGCCGGCTTTTAAAAATTGGGCAAGACAGTTGCTTGCGCAGGTAAAGCGCAGGCTTGAAGAACTGCGCGGTCCCGGTGGGAGCCGGCTTGCCGGCGATGAGGCCGGTGCAGGCAAAAAGAAGGGGCGCCAGATTGGCGCCCCTTGCTCTTGCTGCTTAGGCTTCAGCGTCCCAAGGACGATCGCCTTTTTCATCTTTCACACGGGTCGGCAGGCCCATCACATCCAGCGCCTTGAGGAACGGCTCGGCTGGCAGCTCCTCGACGTTGACCATGCGCTTGGCATCCCATTCGCCACGGGCAACCAGCAGGGCCGCAGCCACTGGCGGTACACCGGCGGTGTAGGAGATACCCTGGCTGTCGGTCTCGGCGTAGGCCTCTTCGTGATCAGCCACGTTGTAGATGAACACCTCACGCGGCTGACCATCCTTGGTGCCCTTGACCAGGTCACCGATGCAGGTCTTGCCGGTATAGCCAGGCGCCAGCGAAGCGGGGTCAGGCAGCACGGCCTTGACCACTTTCAGTGGTACCACTTCCAGGCCTTCAGCGGTCTTGACCGGCTGCTCGGAAAGCAGGCCCAGGTTCTTCAGCACGGTGAACACATTGATGTAGTGCTCGCCGAAGCTCATCCAGAAGCGCACGTTCGGTACGTTGAGGTTCTTCGAGATCGAGTGGACCTCGTCATGACCGGTCAGGTACAGGTTCTGCGAACCCACGACCGGCAGGTCGTCGGTACGTTTCACCTCGAACATGGTGTTGCTGGTCCACTGGCTGTTCTGCCAGCTCCATACTTGCCCGGTGAACTCGCGGAAGTTGATTTCCGGGTCGAAGTTGGTGGCGAAATACTTGCCGTGGGACCCAGCATTGACGTCGAGAATATCGATCGAATCAATGCTGTCGAAATACTGTTGCTGCGCCAGTTTGGCGTAGCTGTTCACCACACCCGGGTCGAAACCGACGCCGAGAATGGCGGTGATGTTCTTCTCTTGGCATTCTTCGAGGTGTTTCCACTCGTAGTTGCCGTACCAGGGCGGCGTCTCGCAGATCTTGCCCGGTTCTTCGTGGATCGCGGTGTCCAGGTAGGCGACACCGGTATCGATGCAGGCACGCAGCACCGACATGTTGAGGAAGGCAGAGCCCACGTTGATCACGATCTGCGATTCAGTCTCGCGGATCAGTGCCTTGGTTGCCTCGACATCGAGGGCGTTGAGCGAGAAGGCCTGGATGTCGGCGGGTACCTTGAGGCTACCCTTGGCCTTGACGCTGTCGATGATGGCCTGGCATTTGGAGATGTTCCGCGACGCAATGGCAATACGACCGAGTTCGTCGTTATGCTGCGCGCACTTGTGGGCCACCACCTTGGCGACACCTCCTGCACCAATGATAAGAACGTTCTTCTTCAATTTATCCCTTGCTCCTTACTTGATAGCCGGTCTTACGACAGGCTGGAAACGTAGTCGTCGAAACCGAACTCGCGCACCACTTCGACGCTGCCGTCGAGCTGCTTGACCGCGATGGATGGCATCTTCAAACCGTTGAACCAGTTTTTCTTGACCATGGTGTAACCCGCCGTGTCGATGAACGACAGGCGATCGCCGATGGCCAACGGACGATCGAATTGGTACTCGCCGAAGATGTCGCCGGCCAGGCACGATTTACCGCAGACCATATAGGTGTGCTCGCCATCGTTGGGGGCCATCTTGGCGTTCAGCCGGTAGATCAGCAGGTCGAGCAGGTGTGCTTCGATCGAGCTGTCGACCACGGCCAGGTGTTTGCCGTTGTACAGGGTGTCGAGCACGGTCACTTCCAGCGAGGCGCTGTTGGTGATGGCCGCTTCGCCCGGCTCCAGGTAGACCTGCACGCCGTAGGTCTGCGAGAAGGCTTTCAGGCGCGCGCAGAACGCATCGACGGCATAGTCTTCACCGGTGAAGTGAATGCCGCCACCCAGGCTGACCCACTCGACCTTGTGCAGCAGGTGCCCGAAGCGCTCTTCGATGTGCGTCAGCATCTTGTCGAACAGGCCGAAGTCACCGTTCTCGCAGTTGTTGTGGAACATGAAGCCGGAAACCTGCGAGATGACTTTCTCGATCTTCTCCGGGTCCCATTCACCGAGGCGGCTGAACGGGCGGGCCGGGTCGGCCAGCAGGTAGTCGGAGCTGCTGACCTGCGGGTTGACGCGCAGGCCGCGGACCTTGCCTTCGGACTGCTCGGCGAAGCGCTGCAGCTGGCCGATGGAGTTGAAGATGATCTTGTCGCAGTTCTCGAGCATTTCCTCGACCTCGTCGTCGGCCCAGGCCACGCTGTAGGCGTGAGTCTCGCCGGCGAACTTCTGGCGGCCGAGCTTGAGCTCGTACAGCGACGAGGATGTGGTGCCGTCCATGTACTGCTGCATCAGGTCGAACACCGACCAGGTGGCGAAGCACTTGAGGGCGAGCAGTGCCTTGGCACCGGAGTGTTCGCGCACGTAGGCGATCTTCTCCATGTTGCTCAGCAGCTTGGTTTTATCGATGAGGTAATACGGCGTCTTGATCATTTAAAGGCCCCCGGCCAGGCCGGCCAAAAAAAGGACACGCATTGTGCCTTCACTTGCTGCATACCGAAAGGGCGAGATATGCATTTCGTCGAGGTCGTTGCCGATAGACCGGAATTTTTCCGATTGCAGCGAGCTCATTGGAACAGGCCCGTATGACCATCCTAATCACCGGCTGCGCGGTACAAGGAGAATCCGATGAAGTGCTGCAATGCGACAGACCCGCACAGGAGCCATCAATGAAAGCTGGCATCATTTCCGACACCCACGGTTTGCTGCGGCCCGAGGCGGTGAGGGCGCTGACCGGTTGCGATCTGATCGTGCACGCCGGTGATATCGGCAAGCCAGAGATCCTTGACGAACTCCAGGCGTTGGCGCCGTTAGAGGTGGTGCGCGGCAACAACGACCTGAAGTTGCCCTGGGCAGCTGGCCTGGCCGACCAGCGATGTTTCGACATGCACGGCTGGCAGACACTGCTGGTGCACGACATTGCCGATGTGCCAGCCGAACTGGATGAGGCGGTGCGCGTGGTGATCACTGGGCATTCGCACAAACCATTGATCGACTGGCGTGAAGGGCGGTTGTACCTGAACCCCGGCAGTGCCGGGCCACGGCGGTTCAAGTTGCCGGTGACGGTGGCGGTGATCGAAATCGAGCGCAGCCACGTGCAGCCGCGCATCATTCAGTTGCTTGAGTGACCCTGCGGCCTGATCGCTGGCTTGCCGGCGACCGGGGCCGTGAGGGCAACCTCAGGCGACCTGCTTCAACCAGTCCTGAATCTGTTGCAGCGTAGCCGTAGCCCCGCCACAAACAACCACCAGCACGTTCTGGTAACCGTCCAGCTTCGCGGCCTCGTATGCCAACGCCAACGCCGCCCCGCAGGCAGGCTCCACCAGCACCCGGTGGTCCGCCAGAAACCGCTCGCAGGCTTGAAGCGCCGCGCGATCGCTGACCAGAACGCTGTGCACCGGATGTTCCTGCACGCACGCCAGGGCCTGGTCGGCGACACGCTTGGCGCCCAGCGATGTCGCCACCGATGTGAGGCGCTGCAGCTCTACCGGGTGACCTGCCTGCACTGCCGTGTGCAGCGAGGCCGCGCCCTCGGTTTCCACCGCCAGCACAGGGACATCGTGCCAGCCGTTGCGCTTGAGCCCTTCGACCACGCCACTGAGCAGGCCGCCGCCGCCCACTGACAGCACCACCGCATCGGGCTTGTAGCCGGTTGCCGCCACTTCATCCACAAGGCTGGCATGCCCGGCCCACAGCAGCGGGTCATCGAAGGGGTGAATGAAGGCATCGTCCGGCCCGACCAGGGTTTGCGCCAACGCGTTGGCCTCCTGCCACGAGCTGCCATGCACCACCACCTTGGCACCCTCCAGGTGCAACAGTTCCTTGGCGCGTTCGGTGGTGGTCTCAGGCACCACCACGGTGACCGGCACACCCAGCTTGCGCCCGGCGTAGGCGACGGCCAGGCCGGCATTGCCACCGGATGAAGACACGAAATGGCGGGCGCCCCGGGCATGGTGCGCTTCGCAGGCATGGCCCACCCCACGCAGCTTGAACGAGCCACAGGGCTGAAGTGCGTCGAGCTTCAGCCAGATCGAGCGACCAGCGGCCAGCGACAGCGGGCGGGATTCGATCAGCGGGGTGTGGATATGCAGCGTCATTGCGTAGCTCCATGCTTCAGGTAGGGGCCAATGGTAACGCGGCAGGCCAGTTGCAGGTCATTGAATGTGCGGTGATTACACCCTGCCTGTCAGCACGCCTGCGCCGCAGCGCTATTGCTGACGCTGCGCCCCAGCACCAGCACCGTGACAAAACCGCAGCCCACCAATGCCGTGGCCAGGCCCAGCAGCACCGAGCTGCCCAGCTGGTCGACGATTTGCCCGCCGAAGAACGAGCCCAGCGCGATGATCACCTGGAACATGGCGACGAACAGTGGCATGCCTCGTTCGACGTCCTTGGGCGCGACGACAAACATCCAGATACTGGCGCAGGCCGGGAAAGCGCCGAAGGCGAAGCCCCAGAGCGCGATCAGCATCGCCGCCCCCGTCATGCCGGTGGCGAAGTGGGGGAACAGGGCGGTGCTGACGCCGATCATCAACGCGACCAGCAACAGGGTGTGACGCACGCTTTGGTTGGCGGCGAAACCGGCGAAGATATTGCCCATCACCCCGGCTACGCCATACAGCAGCAACAGCGAGCCGATGGTCGGCCCATCGAAACCGGAATGCTGCTTGAAGAAGGGCGCGACGTAGGTGTAGGCGGCAAAGTGCGCCAGGCCGATCAGCAACACCGCAATCAGGCCAACCCGGGCTTGTGGGTTGATGAACAGCGCTGGCAGGTCACTGATGCGGATGGCCTTGTCCGGGTTCAGGCGCGGCAGCAGCAGGATCTGCGCCAGCAGTACCGGGACGCCGACCAAGGCCGTGACCAGGAAGGTCATGCGCCAGCCCAGCAGGCCACTGAGCCAGGTGCCTACCGGCACGCCCAGCACGGTGGCCAGGGTCACACCGACCATGATGATCGAGGTGGCCTGGGCAACGCCCACCCCCTTGGGTGCCAGGCGGCCGCTCAGGGCAATGGCGGTAGCCCAGAAACCGCCGATGCTGATGCCCAGCAGCACGCGGCCGAACAGCAACAGGTTGAAGTCGCTGGCATAGGCCACCACCGCGTTGGCGATGATCATGATCAGAGTCAGGCCGATCAACAGATAGCGCCGGTCCAGGGCGCCGATGCCCACCGACAGCAAGGGGGCGGCGAGGGCGGCCATGATCCCGGGCAGAGTGACCATCAGGCCGGCGTGGCCAGCACTGATGCCCAGGTCACTGGCGACATCGTTCAATACGCCTACCGGCAAAAACTCGCTGGTCACCAGGGCGAAGGCGCCCACGGCGACCGATAGAATCGCCAGCCACTGCTGTTTGACGCTTTGCTGACTGTGTTCGGGCAGGCCACCTGGGGCCGGGCTGGTATTTGACATGGTGCGAGGTTCCAGAAGGGGAGTGTCGCCTTGAGCAGGCGCGTGGAGCGGGGGAGAATCCGGCGGGCAGTATACGGGGCCCGTCTGCCGGGCCGACAGGCGGGCCTTTCGATAGTCATCATCAGTGCGATTGATGAGGCGCCCCTGGGGCGCCTTCCTGGCTGCTTATGTGCTGCACCCTCAGTTCATCGGGTATTGACGCCACCCTCCGCAAAACGTGGCGCCAGGCGCACTGCTGCCGCTTCAAACGCGCGGACCATCTGTTCGACAATTTCATCGCTGTGCTCGAACGACAGGTAGATGCGCCCATACGGCGAGGGCATCACCAGCACACCCTCGGCACGTAGCGCCAGGTGCAGCGCCTGGCTGAACGCTGCGTCGGCGAAGGCGGCGGCTTCTTCATAATCGGCTGGCGCACGCTCGCACGGCCAGATGGCGAACACGTTGCCGTAGCCACTGGTGCTGATGGTTATGCCCCGGGCCTTGAAGATCGCCTGGACGGTGTGGCGTAGCTTTTCGCCACGCTCGATCAGCTCTGGGTAAGCGGCGCTGTCCAGTTGTGCCAGCGTGCCAAGTACCGCCGCACAGGCCATCGGGTTGCCACTAAAGGTGCCGCCGCGCAGCACCTTGCCCTGTTCGAAGCCGGCCAGAACGTGCGGTTTGCCGACGATCGCCGATACCGGTACACCGTTGCCGATGGCTTTACCGACGCTGGCGATGTCCGGGTCAAGGCCTGCCTGCAGGCTGGCCAGGCCGGCATGCAGGCGAAAGCCCATCAGCACCTCGTCGCTGATCACCAGCGCACCATGGCGATGAGCCACGTCCTGCACATGCTGCAGGTAACCTGGCGCCGGCATGATGCAGCCGGCGTTGGCGAGCATCGGTTCCAGCAGCACGGCAGCGATGTCCGGGTCTTGCTCGAACAATTGCTCCACATCGTCGAAGTCGTTGAAACGCAGCAGTGTGGTTCGGGCCGTGGAGGGGCGCTCGCCATCAGCGAACGCAGCCTCGGGCGACCCGACGTTGCCGAAACTGACATCGTCGAACCAGCCGTCGAAGCCGGCCGCCATCTTGGCGATTCGCCCGCGCCCGGTGTAAGCGCGTGCAGCGCGGCAGGCCAGGTGAACCGCCTCGCTGCCAGAGTTGGTGAAGATCACTCGACTGAGGGCGCCGGTGTGCGCTGCCAGCGCACTGGCGGCAGCATGTTCGCGCACGTGGGCCCAAGAGGGCGAGGCGGCGTCGGCTAGTGCCTGGGCCACCTGCGCATTTACCCCGTCATCGGCATGGCCGAGCAGTACGGCGCCGAAGCCCAGTGCTGTGTCGATGTAGCGCCGGCCCAGATCATCCCACAGGTACGGGCCTTTGCCATTGCGGATGAACAGGGCCTGCCCTTCGAGTGCCGGCAGGATACGGGCGGCGCTGGAAACATCGCCTACGAGATTGCGCATCAGTACCTCTGTGTCGTTGTGCGCAGCAGGGCTGACGGCGCGTCAGGTTCTGCTGGTCGGGTTTGGTTTTCTCAGCGGGTGTTCCACGGGCTGCTGGCGAGCTTCTGTTCGAGAAAGTCGCGGAACACGCGGATTCGCGGGCTGAGGTGTTTGCGATTGGTGTAGATCATGTAAAGCGGTTCGACGCTGTCCTGGGCATAGGCCTGCAGCAGGGGCACCAGGCGGCCCTCCTGAATGTCCTGGCCGATATGAAACTCCGCCAGACGCACGATGCCAGCGCCGCCTAGCGCCAGGTCGCGTAGCAGGTCGCCCTGGCCGAACGTGGCCTTGGGGACCACCGGCACGGTGATGGCCTGGCCATCGACCACGAACCCCCAGGTGTTCCACACGCTGCTGAAACCGAAGGAAAAACAGGTGTGCTGCAGCAGTTGTTCAGGGTTTGCCGGTGTGCCGTGCTTGGCCAGGTAGGCGGGCGATGCGCAGAGGATCCAGCGGCTTTGGCCGATCTTGCGGGCAATGCGCGAGGAGTCGGGCAGTACGCCACTGTGGATCGCTACGTCCAGCCCCTGATCGAACTGATCGCTGAACTGCGCGCCGACCTGGATATCCACGGTCAGCCCCGGGTAGGCGGCAAGAAACTCTGGTAGCCAGGGGATGATCTGGTGCTTGGCGAAGGTGGTCATGGTGTGGACCCGCAGCGTGCCACTGACGCGGGTAGGAAAGGCTTCGGCTAGCGAGTCGGCCTCTGCCATGGCATTGCTGACTGCCCGGGCGCTGACCAGGTAGGCGGCACCTTCCTCGGTCAGCGTCAGGCTGCGGGTGCCCCGCTGGAACAGGCGTACCTGCAGGCGGTCTTCCAGGCGCGAGATCAGCTTGCTGATGGCCGACGGCGTCATGCCGCAAGCACGCGCCGCAGCAGAAAAGTTGCCGTGTTCGGCAGCGCCGAGGAAGGCCAGCAGTTGTGAGTAGTTGTCCATGTTCTGCCTCCGTTGTCAGCAGAATGCTGGCAGCGCCGCGTCGGGGTAGCAACCCGCGTGTATCAGGATACGAGGGGGCGTTGGCGTGTCCGTCGCTCAGCGAATGAACTGTTCGATGTAGTCGTCGGGCAGCCCGAGCGCCTTGTAGTGAGCGCGAGCGGCCTCCAGCTTGGTGAACACGTCTTCGTACCCGACGGCGACCCCCTGTGGGTCGACATAGGTGTAACCGCCTTGCACATGGAACCAGGTGATCATCTCTTCCACGTCCTCAGGCACGAACAGGGTGTGCGTTTCGCCTGGTGGCTCGAAGGCGAACGAGCCTTCCTCGGCGACCCAGTCGTGCTCCAGGTAGTACCAGCGGCCTTTGAGTACCAGTGCATGCACGCCGCCGGTGTGACGGTGACGCGACAGAACACCGCTCTGGCGCACCCGCAGCAGGTTGATGTAATAGCCGCCAGAGACACTCAGCAGCAAGGGCTTGAATGATACCGACGCGGTCACCGGGACCCACAGGTGGTCGTCTTCGAGCCACTTGCCGAGTACACCGGGGTGAACCATGTCGGGGGACATGAACGGTACTTGCGGCAGTTGATAGGGGATGGCCAGTTCGTCGGGTTTGGGGGCAATACTCATGAGGGCTTCCACAGTTGGTTTTCTTGAATCCCCGGCCCGTTCAGGGCCGGGGTTGCAGGCAGCTTAGGGGTGCGCTGCAGGGTGAAAAAGGGCGTGTTCGGCACACCGGCTATGACGCTGAGTCATGGCTGGCAGGTCTCGAACTGCAAGGCGCTGCGCTGCGCCGACAGCGCCGGCTGGCGCTTTTGCAGGTGGACGCCGATGGCCACCAGCACGGCCGTCAGCCCCAGAGTGCTGAGCAGTTCGGCCCGCTGGCCGGGGAACGCCGCCATGATGGCGAACACGCTGACGATCAAAGCGATGGTGAACAGGGTCAACCACGGGAACAGCCACATGCGCACCGCCAGTGGCCGGCCCAGGGCGACCAGCTTGCGGCGCATGCACAGTTGAGTGATGGCGATCACCAGATACATCAGCAAGGCCAGTGCACCGCTGGTGGCCAGCAGGAACTGGAACACCTGAGCTGGCAGCAGATAGTTGGCGGCCAGGGCCGCAAGTGCGGCTGCCGAGGTCAGGGCGACGGCCACCAGCGGCACGCCCTGAGCGGTGGTGCGTGAAACAGCGTTGGGCGCATCGCCGCGTCGGGCCAGTGAGTAGGCCATGCGCGACGCTGTGTAGATGGCCGAGTTCAGGCAACTGGTGACTGCCACCAGTACCACGATACTCATGATGCCGGGTGCCCACGGGATGTTCATCGCGTTCAGTACCGCCTGATACGAGCCTTGTGCCAGGCCTGGTGCGTTCCACGGGATCAGGCACACCACCACGAACATCGAGCCGAGATAGAACAGGCCAAGGCGCCACACCACCGCCCGGATGGCCTTCTTGATGTTGGCTTTAGGGTCGGGTGATTCGGCCGCGGCGATGGTCACCACCTCGCTGCCTTGGAAGCTGAACATCGCAGTCAGCAGCGCAGCGACGATGGCCACGTTGCCGTTCGGGGCGAAGCCGCCGTTAGCGTAGAGGTTGCGGATGCCGCTGGTGGACGAGCCGGGCATCAGGCCCAGGATCGCCAGCACGCCGAGCCCGATGAAGCTGACGATCGACACCACCTTGAACAGCGATAGCCAGTACTCCAGGGTACCGAACGAACCGACACTGAGGCTGTTGCACAAGACCAGTGCCAGGGTCATGGCAAAGGCGGTGGACCAGTGCGGCAAGCCCAGCCAGTCACCCAGGATGTTGCCGGCAACGATGGCCTCGATGGCGATCACCAGCACGTAGAACCACCAGTACAGCCAGCCAATGGAAAACCCGGCCCAGCGCCCGATGGCCTGGTCAGCGTAGGATGAAAACGAGCCGGTGTCTGGCCGCGCCGTGGCCATCTCGCCGAGCATCTGCATCACCAGCACCACGATCGCGGCGGCAATCAGGTACGCCACCAGTACCGCCGGACCGGCGGTGACGATGGCGTTGCTTGAGCCTACGAAAAGGCCGGCGCCTATCACCCCGCCGATCGAGATCATCGTGACCTGCCTGCCTTTCAAGCCAGTCCCCAGCTTGTTGTTTGTCTTGCCTTGTTCGCCACGCATCGGCTTGCACCTCGGTTGCTCGCTTGTTGTTGTCATGGGCCGCCTGCACAACGACCTTGCAGGCCACCTTAAGCGGCAAACACGTGTGGGATTAGCCGGCCAGGCGTCACACCGGGTGTGATGAAAGTTCATAGTCGAGCAGAACGGTACCCGGCAGGCAGGGCACGGCCACGCAGCAGGTCCGGTATGACCCGGTATCCGGATGGGAAGGGGCAAGCTCGATCAGCCCAGCACTGCTGGGCGTTTGAGCAGTGCATACCTAGGTTTCTGGCTCGCTGACTTGTCTCCACCGGCGCCTGCTGCGCCGGTTCGCGCAACCAGGTGCCTGCGCTGTAGACGGCTCAGTGTTTGTCGGTGAAGTAGTGAGGGTAAAGCACCCGGTCCAGCTCCAGCTTTTCAGCATCCCCCACGCGCTTGCGCACTTCGGCGTAGAACTGCTGGCTCTGGTTCTGGAACCTGATGTAATCGCGGGTACAGGCCTTGAGCGCTGAGCTGAGCTGTTTGCCCGTCAGCCCCTGTGTGCGCTTTTGTGAAGCGAGATATGCCTGCCAGCTGTTTTCCACCTGCTGCAGCCCCTGAGCGAGCGCTGTTGTCTCGATTGTCGCCATTGCTGCACCCTCTTTGAGCCGGTAACGGCCCGTCGGTGTGGATCGCCCGAGCGACGATGGACCTGCAAAGCTGTGCCGAGCACTGCTGTGGCTCGCAGCCCCGAGCTTAGCCGGTTTTCCCGGGGGCGCCTGCTCCGGGCGCTGAACGGCGCAGGGCGGCGGCGGCGAAGTACCGCCGGGCTGGCTTACTCATACGCCTGGGCCCCGGCGATATGCCGGCCGGCCACATAACCGAACGTCAGCGCCGGCCCCAGGTTGATACCCCCGGACGGGTACCAGCCGCCGAATACGCTGGCCATGTCGGTGCCCGCGGCATACAGGCCGCCGATGGGCTGGCCCTGTTCATCCAGCACACGTGCGTGGCCGTCGGTGCGCAGGCCGGCGAAGGTGCCAAAGCAGCCGGGCTGCACCTTTACCGCGTAGAACGGGCCGTGCTCGATCGGCGCGACGCAGGGGTTGGGCCCCTTGTGGTGCGGGTCGCCCTGTTTGCGGTTGAACGGGGTGCTGCCGCGCCCGAATTCAGGGTCCTGGCCTTGGCGTGCGTGGCGGTTGTACTCGGCGACCGTGGCGCTCAACCCAGCAGGGTCGATGCCGCAGGCGCGGGCCAGCAGTTCCAGGCTGGCGCCGCGCTTGAGATAGCCGCTGCGCAGGTGCGGCCCCACTGGCAGCGGGGCGGGGCGGGCGTGGCCAAGGCCGTAGCGGCGCAGGAAGCGATGGTCGCAGATCAGCCACGAACAGGCTTCTTCTTCCTGCGGTAGGGCGTCGAGCATGGCTGCGACATAGTCGTAATAGCCGTGCGCCTCGTTGACGAAGCGCTTGCCGTTGGCCAGCACACCGATGATGCCGGGCTTGCCCCGTTCGATGATGTGCGGAAAGTGGCCGACGCTGCCATCACGGTGCGCGACCTTCGACACCGGGGCCCAGGCGACCGCCGACTTCAGGTCGGTGGCCACCACGCCGCCGGCGGCTTCACCAAGGCGCAGGCCGTCCCCGGAGCACGACCGCGGCGGCAGGGCGAGGTTGTCGTGGCCACTGGCATCGCGCGGGAACAATTGCCGGCGCCGCTCGGGGTCATGGGCAAAGCCACCGGCCGCCAGCACCACGGCGTTGGCGCGTAGGGTGAGGTCGCCCTGCGCGGTGGCGATCACCGCGCCACGCACCTGACCGTCCTCCATCAGCAAGCGTTTGGCCGGCGCAGACTCAAGCAGGCGCACGCCCAGGTCTTCAGCCGACTTGGCCAGGCGCGCCACCAGTGCCACACCGTTGACCAGGTGCATGGCCCGGCCATGGCGGGCGAGGTGGTACAGGTGGCGAGCGAAGCGTTTGCACACATGCCAGAAGGCGCGGGGGGAGCGGGTCATGTTCAAAAAGGCGGCGAGGTCGGCGCCGGCCATGATCGGCATGCCCATGAACGAGGTTTCGCGCAGGGTCCTGCGCAAGCGTGGCAACAGCGCACCCAGCTGGCGGGCGTCATAGGGGGCGGCGATGACCTGGTGCCCACCGATGGCGGCGCCAGGGGTATCGCCGTGCATGTCGGGGATGGCGTTGCCATCGGCGAACTGCAGGGCCGTATGTTGCTCGAAAAAGGCGACCATGTGCGGGCAGGCTTCAAGGAAGGCGTCGATGCGCTGCGCGTCGTAATGGGCGCCCAGTTCGTTGCGCAGGTACGTGCGAGGTTGCTTGATGTCTTCCTCGATACCGGCACGACGCGCCAGCGGGTTGCGCGGCACCCAGGCCCAGCCGCCGGACCAGGCAGTGGCGCCGCCAAACACCGCGTCTTTTTCCACAACAGTAACCCGCTGCCCATGCCAGGCTGCCGTGACGGCAGCGGCCAGCCCGGCGGCGCCAGAGCCAATGACCAGTACATCGCATTCGGCTTGCAAGTTGTCGGTGGGCATCGCGGGTCTCCGGCATTATTATTGGAACTAGGTTCCATATTCTTCTTGCCTGACCCAGCGGTATGCAAGTGATGCCGGTAAGTAATGGTCGATAATCGGACACTTAAGGCGTGCTGCCCTGCGGTGGCCGACGAGGATATGGAATCATCTTCCAGAATTCGCCTTTTTCATCAGGAAACCCTGTCATGGCTGGTAGTCAGATCGAACGCGCCTTCAGTCTTGTAGAAAGCCTTGCCGCCGAGCCCCAGGGGCTGGCCCTGCAAACCCTCGCTGACCGGCTGGAGATCCCCAAGAGCGCCGCCCACCGCATGCTCGCCGACCTTACGCGCCTGGGCTACGTCCGCCAGAACCGTGACAACAACCGCTACCAACTGTCGGCCAAGCTGGTGGCGTTGGGCTTTCGCTACCTGTCCAGCAGCGGCGCCGACATCATCCAGCCGATCCTCGACCGCCTGGCTCAGGACAGCGGAGAGTTGGTGCGCCTGGGCGTTATCGACGGCGCCCGCCAGACCTGGATCGCCAAATCCCAGGGCGCCCGTTCCGGGTTGCGTTACGACCCGGACATGGGCCGCGATGCGCCCTTGTTCTACACCGCCTCGGGGCATGCCTGGCTGGCCAGCCTCAGTGATGACGAGGCGCTGCAGATGGTCCTGCGCCAGGGCATTGCCGACCCCGAGCAGTTCGGCCCCAACGCCCCGCGCTCCACTGAGCAGCTGCTGGGCTACCTGGCTGGCGCCCGTGAGCGGGGGTATGCCTGGGTCGAGCAAACCTCGGCAGTCGGCACTTCGGCCCTGGCTGCAGTGGTGCGCCGGCCGCATGGCAACGACGTCATTGGTGTGCTGAGCATTGCCGGCCCCAGTGCGCGCCTTTCCCAGGCGCGCTTGCCGGAGCTGGCGCCGCTGTTGTTGGCGGCGGTGGAGGAATTGTCGGTGGCCAGCCAGGCGAGCGAGTTGTTCGCTTGAATGGGCTGCAGCGGGGGATGCGTCTAAATCTCTGGTCGATTACCGCACACTCTATGCAGGGCGTCCTTTTGCAAAACGGACCGCAGTTCTAAATTAGCGATAGGTGATTCCGGAACCTTGTTCTGGAATTTCCGCAACAATAACGATAAACGCTAGAGGACTGCCCGTTGAACGCACCCCTTCGCATCGCCCTGATTGGCGCCGGTATCATGGGACGCCAGCATTGCCAGCACCTGAGCCAGGTACCGCAAGCCCAGTTGTGCGCGGTGGCCGACCCCGGCCCCCAGGCTGAAGCCTTTGCCGCCGAGTGCGGGGTGGCGTATTTCGCCGATCACCGGCAGATGCTGCAGGCTGTGCGGCCCGAGGCCGTGATCGTGGCCAATCCGAACAACCTGCACGTGGCCACTGCTCTCGACTGTGTTGAAGCCGGCGTGCCGGTGCTGCTGGAAAAGCCGGTAGGGGTGCACCTGGATGAAGTGCGTGCGCTGGTGGAGGCGTCGCGCCGCTGCGGCGTGCCGGTGCTGGTCGGCCACCACCGGCGGCATAACCCGCTGATTGCCAGCGCGCGCAGCGTGATCGCCGAAGGGGCCTTGGGCCGGTTGGTCAACGTCACCGCGCTGTGGCAGTTGCAAAAACCCGACAGCTATTTCGACACACCGTGGCGCCGCGAGCCCGGCGCCGGCTTTCTGCTGACCAACCTGATCCACGACCTGGACCTGCTGCGCTACCTGTGCGGCGAGGTGGTACAGGTGCAGGCGTTTACCCGTAACCAGGTGCGCGGGTTTGCCAACGAGGACAGCGCGGCAGTGCTGCTGGAGTTCGCCAACGGTGCCCTGGGCAGCTTGACCGGCTCCGACGCGGTGGCAGCGCCGTGGAGCTGGGAGCTGAGCTCGGGCGAAAGCCCTGTCTATCCGCGCCAGGCGGACCAACCCTGTTACTTGCTGGCCGGCACCCGGGGGGCGCTGAGCATCCCCCAGCTCAAGCACTGGCAATACGCCGAGGCAAACTCGGGCTGGCATACACCGCTGCTGCAGCGTGATGTGGGTATCCCGGCGGGTGCGGCACTGACCCTGCAGTTGCAGCACTTTGTCCGTGTTGCCCGTGGGCAGGAAGCGCCGTTGACCGATGCCGCTGACGGCGGCCGCACCCTGGCGTTGATCGAGGCGGTCCGCCAGGCAGCCGCCAGCGGCCGGGCTTGCACGCCAGAGATCATCGTGTGAGCCGCGCGTGCGTGCTTCCTTCCCGTACCCCTTTGCCTGCAGGTAACCCCCATGACTGATCGAATCTTTTCCCTGGCCGCGCTCACCGTACTGGAGCTGTCACCCCCGGCGATGGTCGAAGCCGCCGCCCGTGCCGGTTACAGCCACGTTGGCCTGCGCCTGGTGCCAGCGACCCGCGAAGAGCAGCACTTCCCGCTGGTGAGCGACGCCGAGCTGCGCCGCCAGACCCAGGCGCGCCTGCGTGACACCGGTATCAAAGTCCTGGATCTGGAAATCCTGCGTCTTGAACCCGCCACCTGCGTGGCCGATTTCGAGCCGATGCTGGCGGTCGGTGCCGAGCTGGGCGGCAGCGAACTGCTGGTTGCCGGTAACGACCCGAATGAGGCGCGCCTCACCGAGCGCTTCGCTGAACTGTGCGACCTGGCGGCCGGCTACGGTATTCATCCGCATCTGGAGTTCATGCCCTGGACCGACGTCCGCGACCTGCAACAGGCCATGCGCATCGTTGCCAAGGCAGACCGCCCGAACGGTTGCGTGCTGGTGGATGCCTTTCACTTCAACCGCTCCGGGTCGTCGCTCGACGACCTGGCGCGGCTGGCCCCGCAGCGCATGCGCTACGCCCAGTTGTGCGACGTGGCTGGGCCGGTTCCGGCCGACATGGATGAAATCCTGCGCCAGGCCCGTAACGAGCGGCGTTTCCCAGGGGAGGGTGATGCCGACCTGGCCGGCCTGTTGCGCGGGTTGCCAGCGAGCGTTCCGCTAAGCCTGGAGATTCCCACGCGGCAACTGCTGGTGCAGGGTGTCAGTGGCGAGCAGCGTGCGCGGATGGCGCTGGAGAAGGCCCGGGCGGTGCTGGCATCGATGTGAGCCAAGGGGCCGCTTCGCGGCCCATCGCCGGCAAGCCGGTGCCATGCACCGCAGCATCTGCATCGCCGGCAGCCGGATCCCACACAAATGCCTTCAATGCTAGAGATGGGATGAAACAGCCGATCCAACCCCGGAACAGTCCCGCTCCGGCTGCGGCAACCCGCATAGCGCCAGGCCTGCGAGGTATCCGAAGGTCATCCCTGGCCCCAGCGTGATACCACCACTGGGGTAGTGCCCGCCCATGACGCTGTGCATGTCATTACCCACCGCAAACAACCCCGGTATGGCTTGCCCTGCATCATCGAGCACCCTGGCCGAAGCATCGGTGCCCAGCCCGGCAAAGGTCCCGAGGCTGCCCGGCAGCAACTTCACTGCATAGAAAGGCCCGTGCAGCAGAGGCCGCAGCGAAGGGTTCGGGGCCTGCTGCGGCTCACCCTGCGCCCGGTTGTACGCCGAGGCGCCGCGCCCAAAGTCAGGGTCCACACCCTGCGCCGCCTGCTGGTTGAAGCGCGCCACCGTGCGCTGCAACTGCTGGCCATCGATGCCACAGCGCGCGGCCAGTTGCGCCAGGTCGTTGCCATGCAACAGGTAGCCACGCCGTTCATAGAAGCGGGCAGGGAAGGGAAACGGCTTGGCCCAGCCGATGCCATAACGACGCTGCGCGGCATGGTCGCAGATCAACCAAGCCTCATAGGGTTCACCCTCTGGCGTAGCGGCGAACAGCGCATTCATGAAGTCGTGGTAGCAGTCCGCCTCGTTGACAAAGCGTCGACCGTCACTGCGCACTGCAATGAAACCAGGCTTGGCGCGGTCTATCAGGTGCGGGAAATGCCCAACGCTGCCATCGTTACGCGGCACCTGCGAGACCGGCGCCCAGGCACCGGCATGGGCCAGGTGGGTGCCGACCTGGGCGCCGGCCTGCTCGCCCAGGCGCAGGCCATCGCCGCTGTTTTCCGGCGGCGCGGCAGAGTAATGGCCAACGCCGTCGGGCGCGTGCGGCATCAGCTGTGCGATGCGCTGGCGGTCTTGGGCAAAACCGCCACAGGCCAGCACCACGCCACGCCGCGCATGGATCCGCTGGCCATCGGCACAGTGCGCGCCGGTGATGCGTGCATCGCCCAGCAAGGCAATGGCCGCTTTGTCGGTCAGCAGCGTGACGCCCAGGTCCAGGGCACTGCGCAGCAGGCGGGCCACCAGCGCGTTGCCGTTGACCAGTTGCAGGCCGCGCCGATGCAGCAACAGGTCGCGCCCGTGACGCAGCAGGCGTTTGGCCACATGCCAAGCCGCCCTGGGCGATTGCCGGGCATTGAAGAAAGCGGCCATGTCCATGCCACCGGCAATGCCCATGCCGCCCAGGCTGACGATGTCCAGCGGTGGCCGCAGCCGGTGTATCCAGGGCCCGAGCAGGCGGCCGTCATAGGGCTGTGCACACAGGGCACGCCCACCGCGCGCGCTGCCGTCACCTTCATGCATGTCGGGCAGCTTCGCACCGCACTGAAATTGCACGCATGTGTGCTGCTGGAAGAATGCCACCATCGCCGGGCCATGGCGCAGGAACGCCAGTTGGCGTGCGTCCAGTTCCGCTACGCGGGTTTGGGCGCGCAGGTAGCGCTGCGCTGCATCAGCGGTTTCGACCAGTCCTTCGGCTACGGCCAGGGGGTTGCGCGGTATCCATAGCCAACCGCCCGACCAGGCGCTGGTGCCGCCGAGCCGGGGGGCTTTTTCTGCCACGATCACCTTGAGGCCATGGTGCGCGGCGGTAACCGCAGCAGCCAGGCCGCTGGCACCGGAGCCGATGACAAGTACGTCACACTCAAGGGGTTGCATGGGCGCACTCCGGTTCGGTTTTCACTGCAGCGGCGAGAAGCCGGTAGGCCGCAGCAGGCGTGATTGCAGGCGCAGTACAGCGCCCAATTCACGGTTGAGCCGCGAGAACTGGGCCCAGCGTGGGTCCGCTGCCATCGCCGCGCGCCGTTCGCTGCGCTCGTCCAGGCTGGCATAACCCCAGATGTGCACCACTTGGTTCACCTCACCGAATTCGCTGGTGAAGAAACCGACCAGGTTGCCCAGGTGTTCGCGTTGCACCGCCAGGGCGTGGTTTTGGTAGAGGGCCAGCCAGTCAGCCATTTTCAGTGGGTCGAGGGTGTAGGTTCTCATTTCGTAGTACATGCAAGCGTCTCCGTGTCAGGGCTGTGCGCCTGCAGGCGTTCAGCGATATGGCTGGCAGCGATCCAGCCGAAGGTGAGGGCAGGGCCCAGCGTGATCCCGGGGCCCGGATAGGTGCCATTCATCAATGAGTTCATGTCGTTGCCGACGGCATACAAGCCAACGATCGGCGCCCCGGCGCGGTTGAGTACATTGGCGTTGGCATCGGTCACCAGGCCGCGCGCCGAGCCAAGGTCGCCGGTGTGCAGGCGGATGGCGTAGAACGGGGCCTTGGCCAGTGGCGCCAGGCATGGGTTGGGCTTGTGTTGCGGGTCGCCCATGTAACGGTTGTAGCTGTTGCCGCCCTTGCCGAATTGCCGGTCGATGCCGCTGCGGGCGTCGGCGTTGAAGCGCTCCAGTGTTTCCTGCAGCACCTGCGCCGGCACGCCGATGGCCTCGGCCAGCCCTTGCACTGAACCGGCGCGGTGCAGGTAGCCGGCTTCGATCAGGGCCGTGTTGTCCACCGGCTTGGGCCGTGCCAGGCCCAGGCCGTAGCGGCTCATGGCCTCGGCGTCACAGACCAGCCAGCAGCTGCTGATGCGATTGGCGAACATGGCCTGTACGAAGTGGTGATAGGAGTTGGATTCGTTGACGAAGCGCCGCCCGGCCGGGTCGAGCGCAATGACGCCGGGCTTGGCGCGGTCGGTGACCAGGTGCGGGAAGCGCTCGCGCTCACCACTGGCATGGCGCCGCTCGGAAACCGGCGCCCAGAAGAAATTGGCCGCCAGGCCCTCGCCCTGGGCGGCATCCACCGCCTGGGCAAGGCGCAGCGCAGCACCGTCGTTGCCAGCGGGGGACATGGTCAGGTGCGGCGCGTCAGGGGCCGGGCGGTGGGCCGCCGCCAATGCACCCGCAGCAAACCCGCCCATGGCGCAGACCACCCCACCGCGGGCATGGACTTGCGTGCGGCGGCCCTCATGCTGCACCACCACGCCGGTGACCGTGCCGTGTTCGACGATCAGTGCCTGCGCTTCGCTGCGCAACCACAGCTGTGCGCCGTGGGCGAAGGCGGTGCTGGCCAGGCGCGCCACCAGTGCGTTCCCCGTGGTCAGGCGCGTGCCACGGTGATGGCGAACCCGGTCCAGTGCGTAGCGCGCCATCAGTTTCAGGCAATGCCACAGTGACCGCGGGGAGCGGCGCAGGCTCAAAAAGTGCTGAATGTCCTCGCGGTTGACCATCATCGCGCCGAACAACAGCATGCCCGGCGGTGGCATTTTCAGGTCCTTGAAGCGTGGGCCGAGCCGGCGGCCGTCGTACTCGACCATTTCCAGCGCACGGCCAAACGCGGTGGCGCCGGGTGCGTCCGGGTAATAGTCCGGCGAGTGCGGGCGCAGGGCGTAGCGCAGTTCGGTGTTGTGTTCCAGCCAGCGCAGTGCCTGGTGCCCGCGCGCGATGAAGGCGTCCACCAGTTCGCCGTTGTAGCCGGCACCGATGATGCTTTTCAGGTAGGTCCTGACGGCCTCGGGTGAGTCCTGCGCACCGGCGGTGCGCGCCTGATCGGAGCCATACAACCACGCAGCACCCCCGGAGATCGCCGAGGTACCGCCAAAGTGTTCGGCCTTTTCCACCACCAGCACCTTCAGGCCCAGGCGCGATGCCGTGGCGGCGGCAGCCAGGCCACCGGCGCCACTGCCAAGCACCACCAGGTCGTACACCGCTTGCGCGTTTTCGATAGGGGGCATGGCCTCAGATCTCCAGTGGCGTTACGCCCATGAAGGCGCCCAGGTGGCCAAGTTGCGCAAAGGCCATTTGCGCGCCCGTCTGCACCGCGCAGCCGCGTTCACGCGCGTGTTGCAGCAGCGGGGTGATTTCGGGCGAAGTGACAACGTCGGCTACCAGCGTGGTGCTTTTGAGCGTGCCCAGCAGTGCAGCGGGCAGCGGCAGTTCGCCCGTGCCGCCCATGCCCACGGGCGAGGCGTTGACCACCAGGTCGAAGGCGTCCAGCGTGCTGTATGCGGTGGTGGTGCCGACGCCAGGGAAGGCCTTGCCCAGCAGGCCGGCAAGCGCTGTGGCGCGAGGCGTTTCGGGGTCGGCGAGGGTGACGTGGGCAACCCCGGCCTCACCCAGTGCGTAGGCGATGGCACTGCCGACGCCACCGCAACCGACGATCAGCACTCGCTTGCCCGCAGGGGCGAAGCCGTGCTTGCGTGCTGCGCCCAGAAAGCCCGCGCCGTCCACGTTGTCACCATACAGGCGGCCGTCGTTTTCACGCCGTACCACGTTCACTGAGCCCAGGGCTGCTGCGCGTGCGCTCAGGCCGTCCAGGCGGGTGGCAAATGCCTGCTTGTAAGGCACGGTCACCACGCAACCGCGCAGGTTGCGCCAGCCGCGCAAGGTGTCGATAAAGGCGTCCAGCGCGGCATGCTGCAAGTCGATGGGCAGCATGGCCAGGTCATGGCCATTGTTGCTGAACCAGGTATTGAAGTTTTCAGGCGATTTCACCTGGGCGATGGGCGTGCCGACGATGGCGACCAGCGCTGTCGAACCTTTGATCATGGTGACTTCCGTTATAGGTGTTGTTGTGGAAGTCAGGGTGAGGCGGTGGCGGCGTTGTCACAATACGCTTGCCAGGGGTTTGATGCGACAATCGCACTCATGACGCGATTATCGCGGCAACTGCACAATTCGGCTTGCCTGGCGGCCACGAACTCCCCATTCAAGGGTGCAAAACATGGACAAACCCCTGATTCACCCCCGCGACCTGATTGCCGGTTTACAGAAAGGCCTGGCGCTCATGCAGCTGTTCAACGCCGAGCAGCCGCGCCTTACGGTGCCCCAGGCCGCCAGGCAAGCGGGCCTTACGCCCAGTGCGGCGCGGCGTTTTCTGCTGACCCTGGTGCATGAAGGCTTCGCCGAAACCGACAACCGCCACTACTGGCTGACCCCCAAGGCCCTGCGTATCGGCCAGGCCTATGTGGACTCGGCGCAGTTGCCACGCATGCTGCGCCCGGTCGTCGAGCAAGTGGCCCGGCAGACCCAGGAACATGTCTCGGTGGGGACACGCGACGACGACGAAATCATCCACCTGGTGCGTAGCCGCTACAGCCACATCGCCTCGTTGTCGATACGGCCCGGCTCGCGGGTGCCGATGTATTGCACTGCCGGCGGGCGAGTCTGGCTGGCGGCACTGAGCCAGGCGCAGCGCGATGACTATTTCGCCCGCAATCCGCTACACCCGCTGACGCCCTACACCCAGACCGACAGGGCGCTGCTGGACGCGACGTTGCAGCAGGTGCGCGAGCAGGGCTACTGCATCGTCGATCAAGAGTTCGAAGTCGGCATGCGCGTAATCGGCGTGCCGTTACTGGACCGGGCGGGGCAGTTGAAGGCGACGCTGACCATCACTACCCATGCATCGCGGCTGAGCATGGATGAGATACGCCTGCGTTACCTGCCACCGCTGTATGAGGCACAGGCGCTGCTCAAACCGGTGTTTGGCTGACCGGGCAGCGTGGGGTGGGTACGAGGGCGGCAGCTCAAGCCGTTTTCACTGCCAGCCCATCAGCCATACCTCAGGGTCACGCAGCACCTGCCAGTCCAGCCACTGGCTGCGCTTGCTGTGCACCGCTTCCAGTTCCACACGCAGTACATGCCCTTCTTCATCCCGTTCCAGGTCGGTCACCAGGAAGTGTTTCTCACGGTTCGTGGGGTGTCGCGCTGTCCATTTCGAGAGTTTCAATTTGTCCGGGTTGAAGCGGTTCATCATTGCTCCTTGGGCGAGAGTGCATCCTGATCGTTATACAGGCAGGTAAGCCACCGAGGATACTGGCCCGGCCAGTATCTGGCCGGTCGATCCCTGCCGAATGCGGTGTGTGGCATGGCCGGGCCGCAAGCCGAGAACCGTACCCCCCCAGAAACGGCAAACGGCCGCCCTCAGGCAGCCGTTTGTTATGGCTCATGTGCAAGGGTCAATCCTTGCTGACGGCGTCCTTGACGTCACCGACTACCTGCTGCGCTTCGCCTTTTTTCTCCTGCACCTTGCCTTTGACCTCCAGTTCCGTGTTGCCAGTGGCCTTGCCTACGGCTTGCTTGACCTTGCCGATGGCTTCGTTGGCCAAGCCCTTTACTTTGTCCGAAGTGCTGCTCATGGTTTTTCTCCTTCGACAGACATCCGTGAAACGTGGGTTGGGTGAAGCGTACCTGCAGCGTGGGCGTTGCGACTCACACCGTGGCAACGCGCGTTTTGCGTGACGACAGCGCGAAGCGGCCTACGCCAAAACTCAAGGCGGCACCGATCAGCAGGGTTACCAAGGTGCCCCAGGCGGCTTTCGAGACGTTGCTGGCGGCGACCTGGGCAGCCTCGCGAGCCTGTTGCTCGGCCTGCTCTTTAAGCACCTTCACCTGCTCGGCAGCCTGTTCATAGGCACGGGCGTAGTTATCGACCACCTGCTGGGCCTCCTGCTGGCTCTTGCCGGTGCGCGCAGCGACGATGTTGACCAACGCTTGCTTGTCTGCCGCGCTCAGGGCAGGTTCACCGGCCTTGCGCACGCGCTCGAACCATGCTTTGAGCTGGTCGATGGCCTGGGTCGGGTTCTCGGCCGCGATGCGTCCTGCCGACTCTCCCTGAGCCTGCGCCTGCTCGGCCTTCTGCTCCAGGGTCGAGGGGGCCAGCTCAGCCTTGCCAGACTGCGCCAAGGTCTTGTTCAACTCGGCTTCCAGGTTGTCCCAGTCCAGCGAGATACCCTTCTTGTTCAGTTGCTCCTTGATGCCTTGGCTCACACTGGGCGCGGCGGCAGCGACGCCGTCGGCCGCCAGCGACAGGCCCTTGCCAGCGATGTTGCCGGCAGTGCCAACCACGGTGCCGGCCAACGACGCCAGCAACCAGGTAGCCAGCAGGGTGGTCACTGTCCAGCTCAACAGGCCATGCAGGCCGCCCCGGGTGGGCGCGGTCCGCCCGGCGACCCAGGCACCTGCCGCGACCGAGAGCAGGGTGCTGATGAACAGCCATACCCCCGCACCGGTGCCGAAGCCCTGCAGCGGATTGCCATCAGCCATAGGGTTCATGGCGCCGGCGCCAATGGCCGTGCCCAGCACGCTGAGTACCAGGTAGCTGACCAGGGCGATGGCGCCGCCTGCGAACACGGCGCTCCACGATACCCGTAGCGGGCTGACAGCGTTCGTTGGGGTGGTCACGTACGATTCAGTCATCTATGCATCCTCGTGGGTAAGATCCGGCAGCACCGGCACAGGCCTGGTGCAACGTCAGGGCCAGTTTGCAGGTCACATGCAAGGCTGTGATGGCGCATCCGCACCTGATCGATTAGTGCATTCGCACCAACCCTGGCCGGCCTGCAGCGATTAAGCTCCAGGCCATGCAGACCTGCCGATTGGAGAACCTCTATGAGCGACGCCGTGCTTGCCCGCGAGACCAACCGCCGCCAACTTCAGCAAATCATCGCCGGGTTGTCCGATGGCGTGATCCTGCTGGAGGTCGACCAGTCCATCATCTGGGCCAACGAAGCGGCGTTGCGCATGCACGGGGTCGACAGCCTGGAGCAACTGGGCAGCGACGCTGAGGGCTATCGCGCACGCTTTGCCCTGCGCTACCGCAACAATCACCCCCTTGAAGCCGAGCAGTACCCGATCGCGCGGGTGGCCGCAGGAGAGGTGTTCAGCGACGTGATGGTGGAGGTGCTAGCTGTTGGCGACGATGAAGCGCGCAGCCGTGTGCACCGGGTGCGCAGCATGGTGCTGGAAGACAGCAAGGGTGAGGCCGAATCGCTGGTGCTGATCCTGGCCGATGCCACCGAATGGGCCAGTGCCGAGCAGCGCTTCGAAAAGACCTTCAATGCCAACCCGGCCCCTGCAGTCATCTGCAGGCTCAGCGACTTGCGCTTCATCAAGGTCAACCAGGGCTTTCTGGAGATGACCGGCCATGTGCGGGAGAACGTCATCGGCCGTTCTGTCTATGAAGTGGATGTGCTGGAAAACGCCGAACGCAAGGAATTGGCTATCGAGCGGCTCATGGAAGGGGCCACCATCCCGCAGATGCAGGCTGAACTGCGCTTGCCCGATGGCGGCACCAAGCTGGTCATCGTGGCCGGGCAACCCTTGGACATGCACGAAGAAGATTGCATGCTGTTTTCATTCACCGACCTGGAGCCCCGGCGCAAGGCGGAAAATGCCCTGCGCCAGAGTGAGGAACGCTTTGCCAAGGCCTTTCGCCTCAGCCCAGTGCCCACCGTGGTGTGCAGCGCCGACAGGCAGCAGTTGATCGATGCCAATGAAGCCTTTCTCGACACCCTGGGTTACGCCGCCCAGGAGCTGATCGGCAAGACCGTGGCCGAAATCGACTTCATGGATGATCGGCGTGTCGCGACCCAAGTATTCGATGCGCTGGAAAAAACCGGGCGCATCGAGGGGCTGGACCTCAAGCTGCGAAAAAAAGGCAATGACCGTCTCGACTGTGTGCTGCAGGCGGACACTGTGAGCCTGCAGGACACCCCGTGTTACCTGTTGGTGCTGATGGACATCACCGAGCGCAAGCGTTCCGAGCTGGAGTTGGTCGAGGCGATAGAAACGGTGATGCAGGATGCGTCGTGGTTCAGCCAGACCTTGATCGAGAAGCTGGCCAATGCCAAGCGCCTGAACACCGGCCGCTTGCCTGACGCCTCATTGACCGACCTGACCCGCCGCGAGCGCGATGTGCTGGCGCTGATCTGCGAAGGCCTTGCCGACAAGGAAATCGCCACGCGGTTGAACCTGGCCCTTAATACTGTGCGCAACCATGTGGCAACGGTGTACTCCAAGCTCGATGTTCACAGCCGCAGTGAGGCCATTGTCTGGGCGCGTGAGCGACGCCTGTTCACGCATTGATTGGTCCAGGCACAGGTTCCGGGGAGGGGCCTGGGCTATCGCCAGTGGGCGATCGGAGGTAGGCGTTATTGCTTCGCCGAGGCCTCTGCTGGACGCCAAAGGGCTTCATGGTCTTTGAAGCCCTCGGACCGACCTTTTGCTTATCAGCGACGCAGCAGGCGGCTCACCACCAGGGTGAGGGCGGCGCCGATTGCCAGTGCGGTGATGGGCTTCTCTTTTACGAAGGCAGAGACGTTGTTCAGTGCGTCACCGTAGGTTTTGGTCAGCTGGCCAGCGACCTGGCGGCCATCGCCCTCTGCCTCCAGGGCCGGGTCCTCGAAAAGCCGACCCACCGCGCTCTGCGCCTTGCCTGCGACTTTCTGTGCAACACCTTCAACTTGTTCGCTTTTCATAGTGATCAAACCTTCCTAGTGAGTGGCAATGGGAACGCACAAGGTTAGGGAGCGGGGCGGGTGGATTAGTTCAAAGCGGTTTACGCGATTGGGAACGATCCTTGCTGATTGCTAGCAATATCCATAAAGGAGCTAGCAATGAACGAGTCCCTGGTCGCCCATTCCCGCGGTGGCGTGCTGTGCACCCCGCACCCCTTGGCCAGCGCTGCGGGCCTGGAGGTGCTCGACGGCGGGGGTAGCGCAATCGATGCCATGCTCACCGCCAGTGCCGTGCTGGCAGCGGTGTACCCACACATGACGGGCCTGGGCGGTGATGCACTGTGGTTGCTCCACGATGACCAGGTACGCACCATCATCGGGATCGGCCAGGCCGGCAGGCGCTTGCCTGCGGCGGGCGCGATCAGCCTGCGTGGGCCTGCCTCGGTCGCGACCACGGCCGGGGCCATGGCCAGTTGGGCGCAGGCCAAGGCCATCAGCGAGCAGTGGGGGTCGCGGCTGGGCTGGGCCGACCTGCTGACAGGCGCCGCCGGGCTGGCCCGGGACGGGGTAGAGGTATCCGCCTCGCAACTGTTCTGGCAAGGGCAGCGCGCCAGCCTCATCCAGGCACTGCCCAGCCTGCAGGCATTGTGTACGCCCCAAGGTGGCCGTTTGCGCCAACCCGCGCTGGCCAACAGCCTGGAGCACCTGGCGCGGCGTGGGCCAAGCGACTTCTACCACGGTGAACTGGCGCAGGCCTTCGGTGTGGCGTTCGACGCGCTGGGTTGCGGCCTGACCCTCGCAGACCTGCGCGCCACCCGCGCAGACCTGGCGGCGCCGCTCTGCGTACGTTATCGCAACGGCTGGCTGTACAATGTCGCGCCTCCCAGCCAAGGCCTGTACACGCTGCGCGCCATGGCTGCGCTGCAGGCCCTGAACCTGGGCGAGAACGGCACGCCGCGCTATTACCACCTGCTGGTCGAAGCCATCAAGCAGGGCCTGCTGCAGCGCAACACTCAACTCCATGACCCACGCGCCACGGGTTGGGACTTCGAGCACGCGCTTGCTCTGCCTCCCGCAACCCTCAACGAGCAACGTGCGACGCCCTGGGGAGCGCCCGGGCAACCGGCCGACACGGTATGGATGGCCGCCACCGACCGCGCCGGGCGCAGTGCCTGCCTGATTCAAAGCCTGTTCCATGACTTCGGCTCCGGGTGCATCCTGGGCGATACCGGCATCCTTTGGCACAACCGTGCGGCAGGTTTCAGTCCCCAGCCGGGGCACTGCAACGCCTGGGCGCCCGGCAAGCGGCCGGCGCATACACTCAACCCTTCGGCCTACCTGGCCGATGATGGGCGGCGCTGGTTTTTCGGCACCCAAGGGGGCGACGGCCAGCCCCAGACGCAGATGGTGCTTGCCACCCAGTTGATCGACTACCAGCAGCCTGCCGAGGCGGCGTTGCGTGCACCGCGCTTTCTGCTTGGGCGCAGCTTCTTCGACAGCACCGACAACCTCAAGCTGGAGGCCGATATCGGCGCAACGGTGGTGCAGGGGCTGGCCGACCGTGGCCACCAGGTCGAGACCACGCCTGCGTTGAGCCCGTTGATGGGCCTGGCCGGCGTGATTGCCATCGGCCTGGACGGCCAGCGCACCGCTGCCTATGACCCGCGCAGCCAGGGCAGCGCCCTTGGCCAGCAGGACTGAACCACGCCGATTGCCGCAATGCGTGGCCCGGCGGATAATGCCGGCCCAAAGCGTTTGAGGGTTTCGAGGTCGCGATGAAAGGCAAGACGGTCAGCAGCAAGCAACAAGAAGTCCAGCGCATCGCCGAGATGCTCGCCAAGGCCATTGCCCAGCATCGCCTGCGCCCCGGCGTGCGCCTGGTCGAGGCGCACATCGTCGAGACCCTGCAAGCCAACCGCAACCACGTGCAGGCTGCGCTGCAACGCCTGGCCATGCAACGCATCGTCGACATCGAGCCCAACCGCGGCGCCACCGTGGCCCAGCCAAGTGCCCGCGAAGCACGGGAAATCTTCGCCGCACGCCGCGCCGTGGAGCGGGCGATCGTCGAGGCCATCACCCCGGCCCATGTCGCCGAGCATCAGGTGCGCATCGAACAGCACATGCACGACGAGCGTGCAGCCACTGCCAGCACCGATCGCCGCGCCATCGTTCGCGAACTCAGTGAGTTTCACCTGTTGCTGGGTGAGGTGAGCGGTAACCAGGTGCTGGCCGACATCCTCGGCAACCTGATGGTGCGCAGTTCGCTGATCGTCGCCCTGTATCAGCGCGGGGACAGCCCGCCCTGTGCCTCGGACGAGCACCAGGCGATCATCGATGCCTTGCGCGCCGGCGATACCCAGGCGGCCGTGGACGAAATGATCGCGCACCTGGACGAACTCGAAGGCCAGTTGGCCCTCGAGGATGTGGCTGCGCCTGAGGTCAACCTGCGCCAGGCACTGTCAGGGCTGTGAGCGGTGCTGGGAACAGCTCGGCCGGTGGCCGGCTGAAGGTCTGCCGGCCCTGTTTGAACCCCATCAGCGGCGCGGCGATACGGCCGATCACCTCGGCGGGCGAGGGCGCGTCGAACACCACGAAGTCGGCCCGGCAACCCGGTTCCAGGCCATAGTCGGCAAGGCGCAGCAGGCGCGCCGACTGCCGTGAGATCCAGCCCAGGCACAGCAGCAATTCCTCCGGCGTGCCCAGTTGGGCGACGTTGGCGTACAGGTTGGCCTGACGCACCAGGGAGGCATCGCCATAGGGCGTGAAAGGGTTACCGATGTTGTTGCTGGACAACGAACAGGTCACCCCGCACTGATGCAGTTGTGCCAGCGGTGCCAGCCCCCTGGGCTTGTCATGGAAGCGGTCACGGCCGGTGAGAAACAGGTCGGTGGCCGGCAGGCAGGTAACATGCACACCGGCTTCGGCCAACGCCTGGCCCATGCGCAGCAGTTCGGCCTGCGGCAGCGCCGAGAGCTTGGTCACATGGCCGACGGTGACCCGGCCTTGCCAGCCATGCTGGCGGGTGCAGCGGATCACCTCGCCCAAGGTCATGCCGGCGATTTGCAGGTCGAAGTCCAGGTGCAGGTCCAGGTCGCGATCGTAGGCCACCGCCAGTTCGAACAGCCGGCGGATCTGCGCTGGTGGGTCGGCGTCGGTGTAAGGGCAGCCGCCCAGCACTTCGGCGCCTTCGTCCAGGGCCTGGCACAACAGCGCTTCGGTCCCGGGGTTGTCGAGCATGCCTTCCTGCGGGAACACGCAGATCTCCAGGGTCACGGCCCAGGCGTAATCCGCCTGTAGCCTGCGGATGGCGCGCAGGCCGGTCAGGCCGATACCCGGGTCGATCTCGACATGGGTACGCATGTGAGTGGTGCCTTGTACGATGGCTTGCTCCAGCACAGCCGCGCCGCGGGCGTAGACATCGGCCTCGGTGAACGCGGCTTTGGCCAGGCGGGTCTGGGCGATGGCTTCGGCCAGCGTGCCTTCGCGCAGCTGGCAGCGCGAAAGGATGCAGGCCTTGTCCAGATGGATATGGGTTTCGATCAGGCCCGGCAGCACCAGCCGGCCGCCGAGGTCGAGCTTGGGCGCCGGCCGGCTCAGCCGGGCCACGAAGCGGCCGTCTTCGATCAGCAGGCGGCTCAGTGCCGGGCCGTCGCCCAGGCGCACATTGATCAGTTCCAGATGGCTCATGCGGCGGCTCCTGCGCCCAGGTAGGCGGCTTCCAGTTGTGGGTCACCGCGAAGTTGCTCGGCGCTGCCCTGTTTGACGATGCGGCCGGTTTCCAGCACGTAGGCGCGGTCGGCCACCTGCAGTGCCAGGTTAGCCATCTGATCGACCAGCAGTAACGTCACGCCTTCGTCGCGCAGGGCGGCGAGGGCGTCGTACAGCTCGCCGATCATCGCCGGGGAGAGGCCCAGGGACGGCTCGTCCAGCAGCAGGATGCGTGGCTTGGCCATCAGCGCGCGGCCAATCGCGACCATCTGCTGCTCACCGCCCGAGAGCAGCCCGGCCGGGCTGTGGATGCGTTCGCGCAGGCGGGGGAAGCGCGTGAGGATCGCGGCGATTTCGCCGTCGGCATCGACGGCATCCTGGCGCACGTTGGCCCCCAGCAGCAGGTTCTCGCGCACGCTCAACTGGCCGAACAGCTGCCGGCCCTCAGGGACCAGGGCCAGGCCAAGGCGGGCGATCTGGCTGGCATCGAGGCTTTCGATGCTGCGGTTGTCCAGCACGATGCTGCCGCCACGTGGCCGGTGCAGGCCGGCAAGGGCCTGCAGGATGCTCGATTTGCCGGCGCCATTGGCGCCCAGGATAGCGATCAGCTCACCCGGGTTGACCACCAGGTCGACAGCTTCGACCACTGGCGCCGCGCCATAGTCGATGCACAGGTCGCGCACGTGCAGCACGGCATCACGCGAGCCCGCCCAGGCCTGCGCGCGCGGCTGGGCCTGGTACTCGGTGCCCCCCAGGTACGCCGCAATCACCCGCGGGTCCGAGCGCACCTGTTCAGGGGTGCCCCAGGCGATCGGCTTGCCGGCGTCGAGCACCAGTAGCCTGTGCGACACGGCCATCACCAGCGGCATGTCGTGCTCGACCAGGATGATCGCCAGGTTGAAGGTGGCCAGGCGTTGCAGCAGCGTGGCCAGGCGGTCGGTGTCCTGCCGGCCAAGGCCCGCCGCCGGCTCGTCAAGCAGCAACACCTGCGGGCGGCTGGCCAGGGCCCGGGCGATCTCGACCAAGCGGCGGTCGACGTGGGGCAGGTCATCGGCGGCGACGTGCAGGTTGCCGCGGTAGCCGACCAGCGCCAGCAACGCGATGGCCAAGGCCTTGCGTGTGGCCTGCTGGCACGGCCAGGGCCGTTCGATGGCACCTTGCTGGAAGGCCAGCAGCAGGTTCTCAAGCACGCTCAGCTCACCGAACAGCTGGGTGGTCTGGTACGTACGGGCGATACCGGCGCGCGCGATGCGCCAGGCCGGCTGCCCGGCCAGCTCCGCGCCCAGCTGTATCGAGCCGGAGTCGGGGCGGTAGAAACCACTGATCAGGTTGAGCACCGTGGATTTGCCCGCACCATTGGGCCCGATCAGGCTGGTGATGCTGCCTGGCAAGGGCTGCAGGCTGACGTGCTGCGCGGCCTGCACACCCCCGAAACGGATGCCGATGCCCTCGACCTTCAGCCCATGCCGCGCACCACCGGTGAAGAACGCCCTCAGCACCGCCGGATCTGGCTGTGCGGTGACCGGCTCGTGCCGCGGCCGCCAAAACCGCTTGGCGAGGCTGCCCAGCACACCGCGTGGTGCCGCCCACAGTACCGCCAGCAGCAAAACCGAGAACGCCAGCAGCCGGTACTCGGCAAAGTCGGCCAGCAGTTCAGGCAGCAGCACGATCACCAGTGCACCGAGCACCGGCCCGAACAGCATGCCGGCGCCACCGACGATCACCGCCAGGACGAACAGGATCGACTGCGAGAACGGGAACGCTGCCGGGTTGATGAACATCAGCACCGGCGCTACCAGCGCACCGGCTGCGCCCGCCAGGCCTGCCGACAGGGCAAAGGCCAAGGTCCGCGTCTGCACCGGGTTGACCCCCAATGAGCGGGCGGCGATCTCCGACGCCTTCACCGCCCGCATTGCCAGGCCCCAGCCGCTGCGCTGCAGGCTCCAGTAGAAGGCCAGCGCCGCCAGCATCAGCAGCACCGCAGCCAGTGCCAGCAGCAGGGCCGGGTCCAGCGTGCCGACTTCAGGCAGTGGAATGCCCATCAGGCCGTTGGCACCGCCAGTGATGCTGCGCCACTCGATCAGGCCGTTGTGCACCACCAGGGCAAAGGCAATGGTGATCATCGCCAGGTAGGGCCCGCTGACCCGTAGCGCCGGGATCGCCAGCAAGCCGCCCAACAGCGCGCAGCCAAGGCCGGCCAGGGGCAGGGCGCCCGACAGCGGCAGGCCGGCAAGTGTCAGCAACGCCGACAGGTAGGCGCCGATGGCATAGAAGGCGATGTGCCCGAAGGACATCTGCCCGGACAAACCGATCAGGATGTTCAGGCCCACGCCGACGGTGACCGCCAGCGCGTACAAGGTCAGGATCAACAGCCAGTAGCTGTCCAGGCCCAAAGCCAGGCCAAGGCTGGCGACCCCGAACAGGGCCAGGCCGAGGGGGGCGAGTCGCTCGCGCATGGTCATACCTTTACCCAGAGTTTGCGGCCGAACAGGCCGTCAGGACGTGCCGCGAGTACCACGATCACCAGTGCAAAGCACAGCAATTGCGTGAACGCAGAGCCGAAATACAGCGTGACCACCGCCTCGAGCAGGCCAAACAGCAGGCCTGCCGCGAACACCCCACCCGCACTGGCGATGCCGCCGAGGATGGCCACGGCGAACGCCTTCAGGCCGAACAACGTGCCCATGTCGGCGTGCACGCTGTACAGCGGTGCGATCAGCAGGCCCGCCAGCGCCGCGAACACGGTCGACAGGGCGAAGGCCGCCGTCACCACGCGGTTCACGTCGATGCCCATCAGCCGGGCTGCCCGTGGGTTCTGCACGCAGGCTTCCAGGCGCAGGCCCAGCTGTGTGCGTCGGCGCACCCAGTAAAGCGCGGCCGCCACCGCCGCACCGGCCAGCGGGATGGCCAACTGCACGGCATTCAGGCTGCTGTCGCCCAGGTCCAGGCGCAGGCTGGTCAGGGCACTGCCGAACTGCCGTGGCTCCTTGCCGAAGGTGAACATCGCCAGGTTGTCCAGCAGCAGCCCGCCCGCCACGGTCGCCATCAGCCAGGCGTCCGAGCCACGGGCATGGAACGGGCGCACCAGAAAGCGCTCGATGGCCAGGCCCAGCACCGCGCACAGCAGCAGGGTAGTGGGCAGTGCCAGCCACAACGGCCAGCCCCAGGTCACGGCCAGGCTGTAGCCAAGCACGGCGCCGACCATCATCGCGCTGCCCTGGGCGAAGTTGACCGTGCGCGACACGGCATAGGTGAGGTGAAAGCCCAGCGCCAGCAGCGCATACATGCTGCCCAGGCCCAGGCCGCTGACCAGTGCGGTGGTGATCATGTCGAGGGCCTCCGCTCAGGGCGTCACGGGCACGATGGTGTCGCCATCGAAGCGGCTGAAGACATAGTCCTCAGGGCCCAGGGCGTCGTGGCGGTCAACGCTGAACGGCTGCTGGTAGTGTTTGATCAGCCCCTCGTAGTCGCTGATGGCATAGAACCCGTCACGCACCTTCGTGCCTTGGGTGTCCTGGGCCTTGTCGATCGCCAGGGCCACCAGGTGCATGGCGTCGTAGGCGTTGGCGATGCCCACGGCCGGGGTCACGTCGGCCAGGGTCTTGACCTGCGGGTAACGCTGCTTGAGGGCGGCCAGCAAGGCATCGCCGCGGGCGCTGTTGTGGGCGCTGAAGACGAACGTCTGGATGAAGTGCACGCGCCCGGCGTCAGGCCCGGCCAGCTCGCCGAAGCGGCCGCCGGCCGGGCCCCAGTGCGACACCACCGGCACGTTCCAGCCCATCTGCTGGAGCGATTTGACCACCTGCGCCGAAGGCCCGACGTTGCCCACCAGCAGCAAGGTGTCGACGCCTGCGTTTTTCAGGCGGGTGAGTTGCGGCACCATGTCCAGGTCACTGTCCTCAAAGCGCTCGGCCGGCGCCTGGGCCATGTCGCGGCGGGCCATAGCGGCGTTGAGCCCTGCCAGGTTCGACTCGCCCCACGGGTTATTGGCCAGGATCAGGCCCGGGCGCTTCATGCCCTGGCGCAGGCCATAGGCGACCAGTGCTTCGTCCACTTGTTCATCCACCGCCGACACGCGGAACACGTAGTTGTCCTTCGCGCCGTTCTCGGTGATTTTGGTGCCCGCCGCCCAGATCCCCATGAACGGCGTTTTCAGTTGGTTGGCCAAGGGCACGATGGCCAGCGACACCGGGGTGTCGAGGCCGCCGAACAGCACGCTGACCTTTTCCCGCTGGATCAACTCGCGCGCCGCCAGCATGCCCTTGGCCGGGTTGCTCTCGTCATCGCGGCGCACCAGTTCCACCGGGCGGCCCAGCAGCCCGCCTTTGGCATTGATCTCATCGATGGCCAGGGTCAGGCCCCGGGTCAGGGCCTCGCCGGACTTGGCAGACTGCCCCGACAACGCGGCCACCAGGCCCACCTTGATCGGCTCTGCAGCCTGTACCCAGCCCGTGCAGCAGGCCAGGGAAAAGGCTGCGCAGGGCAGCCAGCGACGTAGCAAGGAACGGCTGAACATGGTTCGAACTCCTGATTGCTAGCAATTTATAAAAATGTGCTAGCAAAACAGGTGCCATTTGGAAAATACTTCGGGCACCCCGTGTTTTGGGGCTTGCGCCTTCGGCTTCAGCGCCCTCGCGTGCACTGGATCAAGGCATCGCTCGGGGCCTGCGCCCCGTTCTGGACACCCTCGGAGACTTGCAATGACCGAAAGCAACAGCGCCGTACAGATCGTTCGCGACTTCCTCGCTGCTTCCATGGCCCCCGACCCGGTGCGCGCTGCCACGTTCATGAGCGACGACGTGCGCATTACCTTTACCGGCGGCCGCGCGATGCCCACCCCGGCCGACATCACCGCGTTCAACGGCGCGCGTTACACCTGGGTGAAGAAGCAGCTGGGGCAGTTCGACTGGTGTGAGCGCGAGGACCACACCGTGGTGTATTCCAATGGCACGCTGTACGGGCAGTGGCCGGATGGCCGCAGCTTTTCCGGCAACCGTTACCTGGACCGTTTCGAAGTGAAGGCGGGCAAGATCGTGCGCATGGATGTGTGGAACGACAGCGCTGAATGGATGCTGGCGCCGGAGATTGGCAAGGCCTGAGCGGGTCAGTTGCGGCGTATCTTCGCGATTGCGCCAACCAGTCGCTGAATTGACCCCGCGCCGCGCGAGAATTCATTCGCTAGAGGAGGTGAGCCATGGCCGCTGAACGTGGTGTGCAGCTGGCCGCCCATCCCGGCGCAGCGATGGCCAGGTGAACTTTATCAGGCCTCCAGGCTTCCTCTGTTACAGCAGCGGCCCCCGTGGGGCAGCCAGTGCTGTATCACGCCAAAGGTTCAGGAGGGGCAATGAAGACGCACACCACGCAAGCGCCTGAGAAAGCAGGCCAGGCCAAGGGCCAAGGGGAAGTCGAGCGGGACAATGATGCCCATCGGCCAGACGGCTCGAACGGTACGGCGCATGATTCCACCGCGCAACGAACCGCGCGAGACAAGGGGCCACACTCGTCCGACCACGCCGACGGCCAAGATGACCTGGGTTTCGACCCGGACTCACCGGACCTGGACGACCCGCAGGTCGATCCCCAAGGGCCGGCCAAGCCCCCCAGGGATGTGGAGAAAAAGGCACCCTGATCGAGGCCGTGAGCGCGGAGGTTCTGGATGCTGTTCAGCGCACCCGCTCAAGGCTTTGCACCGAAAGCTGCAGGGCTTTTTGCATGTCCAGCCGCGCCGAACGCCCCACGTCCTGGTCGTGCAACTGAAAGTTGCGCTCCGACGGCAGGATCGGCGCGGTGAGGTCTTCGGCGTCCTCTCGTTCGAAGTCGTTGTTGCCGCCGATGGTCATGGCGCTGCGGCGCAGCAGCATGCGTAACTGCTCGGGCTGCAACTGCGGGTTGATCGACAGCATTGCCGCCAGCAGGCCTGTGACCATCGGGGTAGCATAGGACGTGCCGCAATGCACCGCCCCGGGTTGGCCTGCCTGTGGGGTAGAGGCGTGGGCGCAGGCTGCGGCGGTGATGTCGACGCGCATGTCTACGTTCGAGGTGCTGCGCTTGACGGCATAGTTTGGCGACTCGACGGGGACTGACGCCTGCCCGCTGCGTTGATGGCCACCCACCACCAGCAGTTGTTCGGTGATGAAGGAGGAGGGCAGGCGGTATTCGTCGGTGCCCGAGAACGAGGCGCCGTTGCCGGCCGAGTTGACCACCACCACGTCCGGATGGGCCTTGCGCAGCCAGAGAAAGAACTCCTCGAGCAGCTCTTCATAGCCGCTCATGGCAATCCCGGAGCGCAGCAGTGAGTCCACTTCGTCGCCTTGCACGTTGCGCGCCCCGACGCGGTGAATGCCCCAGCTCCAGTTGAGTACGCGCACGCCGTCCTCGACCAGGTTCACCGATGCGGCAATGTTGGCGGTGATGCCGGCATCGGAGTTGCGCTCGACGATCACCTCGAAGCCACCTGCCGCCTTGTCCAGCCCCTTCAGGAAGCCGGTATTGCCCCCATCATCCCAGGCGGCCGCGAGAATGCCGGCCACGGTCGTGCCGTGGTTGTCCGGCTTGCCGGCATCCTGGGCATAGACGCAGGTGCGGCGCCCCTCGCAGGCGCCCAGGTAGTCGGCGAAGTCTGCGCTGTCGAAGTCGACGTTGCGTTCGATCACGCCGACCCGAATGGGGGTGGGCAGCACCGGTGCCTGGCGCCCCGGGATGCGCCGCTGGTAGTAGTGCACCGCATCGAGAAAGCGGTTGGCAGCCCACTCGTCAGAGTCTTGCGCAGGCTTGCGGGTCCCCGGCGCCTCGCGGGCGGCGTGCTCTGCCTCTTCAGCCGCTGATTCCTCCACCACCACCGCATCCACGCTGGTTTCACCACCCAGACGCAATACCAGCGCGTCGCGCTGCACCAGGTCCCGGGCGGGCAGGCGCAGCTGATAAAGGTTCAGCGCAGCGATGCTGCCAACCACCTTGGCCCCATATTTGCGCGCCAAGCGTTCGGCCTCCTGGCGGCCGTCGTGGTCCTCTTCGATCAACACGCTGACCAGGTCGACATAGGTGGTCAGGCCATCCATGTTCTTGGCCACCTCCTTGGGCCCTGCGGCCAGCACATGGTTGTTGCGCAGGGTAAGCCAGGCGGCGTTGCTGGCACGCGGGCCGTCCTGCAACCACAGCGGGCCGCTTCGCACCGCCGTGCTGTCCAGTTGCAGGCGCAGGGTGTCACCCTGGCGCTGGATACGCGCCGGAGCCACTGCGTTGCCGTTGAGCAGCAGCTGCGGCGTGGCCTGGCCAAGGCCCTGCACGCGCAGGCACCAGGTTTGCTGCTGGCTGTCCATCAAGTCGCCGCAGCGTTTGAGCTGTTGCAGGCGTAACGGCTGCTCGGCGAGCGCAGGGGTACTGGCCGCCAGCGTCAGCGCCAGGGCAAGGGCAATGCGTGAATGGCCCATGGCTTACTCCATGGCCTCGGCCACACCCTGATCCTCACCCAGAAAGCCACCGCTCTGGTGCTGCCATAGCCGGGCATAGGTGCCGTTCCTGGCGAGCAGTTCGCTGTGGGTTCCCTGTTCGATGATGCGCCCCTGGTCCATGACGATGAGCCGGTCCATGGCGGCGATCGTCGACAGTCGGTGGGCGATGGCGATGACGGTCTTGCCCTGCATCATTTCATTGAGGCTTTCCTGGATGGCGACCTCGACTTCCGAATCCAGCGCGCTGGTGGCTTCATCGAGCAGCAGGATCGGGGCGTTCTTGAGCATGACCCGGGCGATGGCGATGCGTTGACGCTGGCCACCCGAAAGCTTGATGCCGCGTTCACCCACCAAGGTGTCGTAGCCGCTGTGGCCTTGCCGGTCGCTGAGCTGCTCGATGAATGCATCGGCCTGGGCGTTGGCCGCGGCGTGGCGGATCTGTTGCTCGGTCGCATCGGGGCGACCGTAGGCGATGTTGTCGCGGATGGAGCGGTGCAGCAGGGAGGTGTCCTGGGTGACCATGCCAATGGCGCTGCGCAGGCTGTCCTGGGTAACCTTGGCGATGTTCTGCCCATCGATGCGAATTTCGCCGCTGTCCACGTCGTAGAAGCGCAGCAGCAAGTTGATCAGCGTGGATTTACCCGCACCGGAGCGCCCCACCAGGCCGACTTTTTCGCCTGGGCGAATGTGCAGCGTCAGCCCGTCGAGCACCTGGCGTTCGCCGTTGTAGTTGAAGCTGACGTTGTCGAAGTCCACCGCCCCGCCCGTGGTCTTGAGCACCCCGGCGTTCGGCGCATCCTGCACTTTCGGGCCGCGCGTGAGGGTCTCCATGCCATCCTGCACGGTGCCGATGTTCTCGAACAGCGAGGTCATCTGCCACATGATCCAGTGCGACATGCCGTTGACCCGCAGTGCCATGGCGGTGATCGCGGCGACCGCGCCAGTGCCGACTTCGCCCTGGTGCCAGAGCCACAGGGCGTAGCCACCCGCGCCAGCGATCAGGCCGACCACCAGCGCCTGGTTGACGATCTCGAACTGGCTGACCAGGCGCATCTGGCGAAAGCCGGTGAGCTTGAAGTCTTCCATTGCCGCCCGCGCGAAATGCGCTTCACGCTTGGAGTGCGAAAACAGCTTGACCGTGGTGATGTTGGTGTAGGCGTCCGACACTCGCCCGGTCATCGAGGAACGCGCGTGGGCCTGCTCCTGCCCTACCTGGCCCAGGCGCGGCACGAAGTACAGCATGGCCAGCCCGAACAACGCGACCCAGGCAATGAACGGCAGCATCAGCTTCAGGTCGAAGCCGCCGGCCAGGGCGATGATCGCGATGAAATACACGCCGATGCCCGGGGCGATCTCGATGACGGTGAACAGCACTTCGCGCACCGCCAGCGCCGTCTGCATCACTTTGGTGGTGACCCGGCCGGAAAACTCGTCAGAGAAGAACGACAGGCTTTGGCGCAGCATCAGCCGGTGGAAGTCCCACCGCAGTCGCAGTGGCAGGTTGATCGCCAGTACCTGATGCTGAACCATCGTGCGCAGCGCCACCAGGCCGATGCTGGTCAGCAATACGATGGCGATACCCCACAACACCCGGGTTTCCTGCCCATCGGCAGCGCCGCCCGCCTGCCAGGCCGAGAGCAGGTCGACGACCTGCCCCAGAAAGGAAAACAGCCAGGCTTCGTAGATCGACACCCCGGCGCTCAGCAGCGCCAGGGCCAGCACATAGCCGCGCGCGCCTCGCGTGCAGGCCCACAGGAAGCGCAGCAGGCCAACCGGGGGTGGGGGCGCCTCGTCGGGTGGGAAGGGGTCGAGCCGTTGTTCAAACGCGCGCAGCATAAAGTCTCCGAATGGGTCAGGTGTCGCTCACTTGCGACAGGGGCCTGGCTACGTGTTCAAGTGGCTGTCGCTCTGCCGCCACGCCCCACAGCGCCTGGGCCAGTGCCGCGATGATCATCAACGCCGCGCCGATCAGGTAGCCGTACAGGACATTCAGGCGCTCGCCGGTCTCGATCAGCGCGCCGAACAAGGTCGGGCCGATCAAGCCACCAAGCCCCGTGCCAAAGGCATAGAATACGGCAATCGCCAGCGCACGGATCTCCAGCGGGAAGGTTTCAGCCACGGTCAGGTAGGCCGAACTGGCGGCTGCCGAGGCAAAAAAGAAAATCACCATCCAGGCGATGGTCTGCTCGGTCACATCGATCAGTTGCTGCTGGAACAGGTAACCGCTGACCGCCAGCAACAGGCCGGACAGCAGGTACGTGGAGCTGATCATGATGCGCCGCCCGACCACGTCGAACAGCCGGCCCAGCAGCAACGGCCCGCAGAAATTGCCCAGGGCGAACGGCAGTATGTACCAGCCCACCTGGGCAGGCGGCACGTCGTAGAAGTCGGTCAGCACCAAGGCATAGGTGAAGAAGATCGCGTTGTAGAAAAAGGCCTGGGCGGTCAGCAGCGTCAGCCCCACCAGTGCCCGCCGCCGGTGCACCCTGAACAGGCTGTGGAACACCTCGCGCAGTGGCGTATGGTCGCGCGCGCGCAGCTGCAGGGCAGGGGTTTGCAGCGGGGGAATGGCGATGCCGCGCTGGTGGTAATGGCGTTCGATACTGGCGACGATGCGTTCGGCCTCTTCAGGCTGATTGTGAATCATCAACCAGCGTGGGCTTTCGGGTATCCACAGGCGCATCAGCAGGATCAGCAAACCCAGCGCGGCGCCGATGCCGAAACACAGGCGCCAGCCCAGTTCACCGCCAAGCACCGCTGGGTCGAGCAGGATCACTGCGCCCACCGCGCCCAGTGCGGCACCGAGCCAGAACGTACCATTGATGGTCAGGTCGACCCAGCCGCGATAGCGCGCCGGGGTGAATTCCTGGATGGTCGAATTGATGGCGGTGTACTCACCGCCGATGCCGGCCCCGGTGAGAAAGCGAAACAGCAGAAAGCTCCACAGGTCCCAGGCGAAGGCCGTAGCCGCCGTTGCGCCGATGTACAGCAACAGCGTGACGAAGAACAACTTGCGCCGCCCCAGGCGGTCGGTGAGCCAGCCGAACAGCAATGCACCCAGTACGGCACCGGCGATGTAGGCCGCCCCTGCCAGGCCGATCTGGGTATTGGTCATTGCCAAGGTCGGGCTGGCCTTGAGCGCGCCCGCCACCGAACCGGCCAAGGTCACTTCAAGGCCGTCGAGCAGCCAGGTGATGCCCAGCGCCATGACCAGCAGGGTATGAAAGCGCGTCCACGGCAGCCGGTCGAGCCGGGACGGTATGTCGGTGCGGTAGAAGCGCTCCTGCGCACAGGCGCCGGCGGGTGGTTGCAGGGCGTGGGTCGTCATGGCGCGTCCTGTCGGCTGGCGGGTGGGCAGCTCGGTTATCGCCGGTTTTTGTCTTCGACCTCAGCCAGGCGCCGCTTGATGGCCTCGGTCTGCGCCTGTTGTTCCTTGATCGACGTCGGCGTGATCACTTTGTCCACGGCTTCGGTGTCGGGGTCCGGCCGCTCCAGCACAGGGTCGGGCGATGGCTCGCCTTGCTGGGCCTGCTCCGAGGATATCGGGCGAGGGACTTTATCCGCGCTGTCGCCGTTGTTGCGATCGGTGTGCTTCATGGCTTGCTCCCGCTTGAAGGTATGTCTTTCAAAAGAGCCTATGGGCATGAAAAAGTTTGATTGGCTTCGCTTTGTGCCGGCAACCGAGGCACAGCGGCGTATCAGGCTGAACATCCGCCAGCAAGCCTCGTCCAAACGGATGACGGGCCTTCGCCGCCCAACCCCACCAGGAAACTGCCGCAGGAGTGAATGCCATGCCACGTGGAGACAAAGCCAAATACACCGAGAAGCAGAAACGCAAGGCTGAGCATATAGAAGAAAGCTACGAGCAGAAGGGGGTCTCCAAAGATGAGGCCGAGGCGCGTGCTTGGGCTACCGTCAACAAGCAGTCTGGGGGTGGCGAGAAAGCTGGCGGCTCAGGCAAGAAGACCACGCCCGGCGAAAAAAGCACCGCGCGTTCCGACTCTGCCAGGCGTGCCGCCAAAACCCGTCAGGGCCATGCCCGCACATCAGGCGCTTCCCTGGAGACCCAGACCAAGGAAAGCCTGATGAAAGAGGCCCGCAGCAAGGACATCAAGGGGCGCTCCAGCATGACCAAGGCACAATTGGTCGAAGCGCTGCGTGGGCTGGGTCGATAGGGGCTGAAGCTCAGGCCTCTCTGAAACCCCGCTCTTCGGTACTGTGGCCGAAGGTCTCGGCCCCTTGCGGCAGCGCTGTGACCTTGATTGCCCGCACCGGTACGGCGAACTTGGCGCCGATCCTGGAGAACCGTTCGAGCAAGCGGAAGTTGATGGCCTGCTGAATGTCCATGTAGAGGTTGTAGCCTGGGTCCTTGACGATGTAGACGCACTCGAACTCCAATGCCTCCTTGCCGAAACCACGCAAGTGGGCGCGGTCGAAGCGCGCCTGGTCCTGCGCCTTGATCGCCTCCTCGACGATGGCCGGGGCTTTTTTCACGGCCTCGGTCGGGGTGTCGTAAGACAGCCCGAACTCAAAGACGATGCGCCGCTCCTGCAAGCGCTTGTAGTTCTGGATGGTGCTGCTGATCATGCTGGCGTTGGCCATGACGATCTGCTCACCGCCCAGGCTGCGGATGCGCGTCGTCTTCAGCCCGACTTGCTCGACGGTGCCGGACAATGAGCCGATGACGATGAAGTCGCCCACCTCGAATGGCTTGTCCACGGCAATCGCCAGCGAGGCGAACAGGTCGCCGAGGATGTTCTGCACAGCGAGCGCAACGGCAATGCCGCCCACACCCAGGCTGGCGACGAAGGCGGTGATGTTCACGCCCAGGTTCGACAGCATGGCCAGCAGTACCACCGACCACAACAGCACGCGTGCGCCCCAGCCGGCCAGGGTAGCCAGGGCGCTGCCCTGGTTCAGGCCTGGGGTGCCGTGCCGGGCGAAGTAGCGGCCCAGGCCCAGCCCGATGGCGCGGTTGGCCCACAGGCCGATCTGCAGCGCTGCTACCACGAACCAGAGGCTGCCCACCCGGCTCAGCCAGCGCTCGGGCAGGTCGAGCATGCTCAGGCCCACCAGCACAGAAGCGAGGAACAGCAGGGAATTGCTGGTGCCGGACAGTACTTTGGCCAAGACATGGCTCAGCGCACCGTCATGCACGGACCAGCGTTGCACCCGCCTGAGCAGAAAACTGATGGTCGCCCGTGCGGCCAGAAAGGTCAGTGCGGCGACCGCGACCGCCAGCAGCAGGTTGAGGATGGAAATACCGAATACAGTGGTGTCGGTGAAAAACTCGATGATGCGATCGTTCATGAGCGATTGGCCTCCTGGTTGCCCTTGAGTGAATTCGCACGTGCAGTGCATCGGACGCCCAGTGGGCGCAAGAGGTCGATCGGATTTTGGTTTTTTGTCGGCGTTTGCAGCCCCTGAGCGCCTGGACGCCTGTGAGATCACGCACTGCCGATCTCACAGGCGACACAAGCCTGGGCTTAATTCACCGCGGACATCACCGCATTCTCTTCCTGCTGCAATTGCCTGAAATTCCCTGCAATGGTCTCGATCAGCGCCGCGTCGGCAACGGGGTCCATCCCTGGGTAAGGCTTGCCGTTGTAATCACCCTTATGGGTCAGCACAGCCTCGACGCGTTCACCGTTCTGCTGGTAGATGCGTTTGATGGTCTGCGCTTCGAGGTCCTTGCTGTCGTTGCAACGCAACGCATAGTGAATGCCAAGCGCAGCCCCGAACGCCAGGCCAGGGGTTTCGATGCCGTGCTTGTGGGCAAGGTCGATACTGCTGAGGATGCGCTCGTTGCGCTGAAGTTTGCGCAGTGGGTCGCGCCCGACACGCGAGCATGGGTCTTTGAACGACGTTTTGCAGCGCTCCAGAAAGGTGGCGGCAAAATCGCGAACCGCCTCTGCCATGTCGGCATTCTCAGCCACCAGTGCCGGTGCGACCTCCTGGCTGATCAAGCGCTCGGCCAGTTCACTGACCCGCTCATCGCCCATGGCCTGGCCAACCCAGTCATAGCCCAGCACGCTTGCATACCAGGCAATGATGGCGTGAGGGCCGTTCCACAGGCGGTTCTTGATGACCTGGATCTGCGCAATGTCAGCGACCGTCTTCACTTGGCGCAGACGCTCCAGCAGGTCACTGCCGCGCTCCACGTACAACGGCATGTCTGGCTCGCTGTTGAACAGGATCAGGTGCAACTGGCTCATCGCGTTGCTGGACTGCGCGAACGGCCGGAAGCGGCAGATCAGCCGCTCGTATTCAGGTACGGGTGCGGAGGGTTTGCTGACCGGTGCAGGCTCGTCGTCAAGGCTGTTCTGGAACATCTGCGACTTGATGCGCAACTGACGGACCAGGGCCTCGTTGCTGAGTTTGGACACGATGCGGCTGACCACCGTCTCCGCGAAATGGGTTTTTTGCAGGATCTGTTGCGTGATGTCTGGCGCGCACAGCAGTTCCAGCTCCGCCTGTACGTGCAAGCGTACGAACGCGGCGCCACCGATCTTGTTCAGCACGATCAGGATGGTGAGGTCACGGCCCCGGCGCTCGAAGCGGCGCAGCAGGCCTTGGGCAATCACCTTGGCCTGTTTGCGGATGGCCTGCTCCGGCAGGCTGAGGCCGACGATTTCTGCCGCGTTGTACATGTCGATCACCGCCTCGGCATCGTCCATGTCGATCATGCGTACATTCTCGATGGTCTGGTCGAACGAGGTGGCGCCGTAGCGCACGCTGTAGCGGCCAAACGCAGAGACGGTTTCGCGGAGCATGCGCGAGCGGGTGGCCGCGATGATTTCACACGGCCGGGTGTAGCCGTCCCAATGGGAAAACACCTGGGTCAGGTAACCGCCGCCGATGGCGCCGAACCCGTGAATGCCGACACGGAACTGGTTCAGTGACGCTGGAAAGGGCTCTTCAAGCTGCGGCATGCCCAAGTCAGGCACGCATTCGCTCAAGTCGGCGAGGAATTCGGTCATGCTGCGGTAGGCCTTCAGCGCGCCGGCTTTGACTTCAGCGGCCGGCGGCTTGATGTCTTCGATCAGGATCGCCTGGCCTTCGGCACGGATGGCCGAAAGCATGCCGTTTTCCGAGTCTTCGACCATGAAGCACTGGCTCGGCTCGCAGTTGAGGGCGGTGGCGGCGCGCAGGAAGATTTCGGGGTGGGGTTTGCCTTGGCTGACTTCGTCGCCACACACGGTGATGTCGAAATACTTGAGCACATTGGCGTTGATCAAGTACTCCTCGGCAATGGCCCGGCGGCTGGAGGTGGCGACCGCCATGGTCAAGCCAGACTTGCGCAGCCGCTCCAGCACTTCCAGCAAGCCGGCTTTGATCGGCACGCCGTGGTTGCGCACGTACTCCAGTTCAAGCTCATCGGCGCGCTGGCGGATCTGCGCGTACGGGAAGTCGTCACCGTTGTGCGCCTTGGCCAGGGCCTCGGCCTTCTTCGCGCTCAGGCCCAGCGAACCGATCAGTGTCTGCTCGCTCAGCGCCTTGCCGGAAATTTCCAGAGACGCTTGTTTGAGCGTCTTGAAGCGCAGGCGCTCGGTGTCGAACATGGTGCCATCCATATCGAAGATGGCGCTGAAAATGCGTTTGCCTTGAAAAAAGATCATTGGCTATTGCCCCTTGTTGAGTCGTGATTCATCTCGGCTTGCACACGGGTACAAGCGAGCGCTGCGAAAAAACGCGGCTTGAGTTGTCAGGTAGGGGGCAGGCGATCGACAGGGCCGCGCACCGGCGCGACGTAGAAGTAAGGGGGGACAGAGCGGGGAGTGCAGAGGATGTCTGCGAGCTTCGAGGCAGCTCGGGCGCCTTGTTTGACTTCACGCCCACTGGCTGCAGATCGGTTTGCAGACAGTGAGCGCAAATAGCGATGGATACGTGTGATTCCTGGCATGGGGTGCTTCGCTTCCTTTGTTTTGACGGGTATTCCTTTTTTACCCTTGCACGTATGCCCGGTCACATGCAACCGGCAAGGGCGCCGCAGCGTGCCATGCGCGGTTCGTGCCTTACCTGTTCAGCGCTGCCTGCTCCCTGAGGATCTGCATCTGCTGGCGATAGTCTGCGGTCACTTGGCGCGCCTGTGGGTCGACACCGCAAGGCTGGAAATCCGCGGCTTGGGGGGGCTTCACTGCAAGTGTGCTTCTCACAACACCCTGCCGCTGCCCAACGGTAGCTGGCCGGTTGGGTTCAATGCAGCCTCAGCAATCGGTCCAGTGACAAAGCGCCGGCCCCGCGGGCTACCAGCAACAGCAGCAGGCCGGCCCAGGACAGGTGGGTAGGCCAGGCATCCGGGTAGACGAATACCTGGATGACTGCCGTCATGCCTAGCAAGGCAAGGGCCGAAAGCCGGGTGAACAGGCCCAGCACCAGCAGCAGTGGGAACACGTGTTCGGCGTAGGTCGCCAGGTGGGCTGCGAGCCAGGGCGAAAGCAGCGGCAGGGCATACTCGGTGTGGAACAAGTCGTACGTACTGGGGGTGATGCTGAGCAAGCCTTCGACCTTGGTACGGCCTGACAGGAAGAAGATCGCGGCGATACCCAGCCGCGCTATCAGGCACACGGCACTGTCGCTGAGCAGCCGTTGCAGGCCGTCGGCAAGGGCGTTCCAGCGTTGGCGCAGGCCAATGGGGGGAGCAGGTGGGCGTAGGGTGTCCATGGCCGTTCCTTCATTCGAATGAAAGCGGGAGAAAGACCCGGGCCTGCATCAGGCGACCGAGCAGGCTGGTGAAATCGAGGTCAGGCTGGCGTTGCAGGGCGAGCTGTGAGGCGCCTTGCAGTGAGTGACCGGCCGCGCAGGCATCGAGGAAGGTACAGCCACCGGCCTCGAGTGGCTGATGGTTCACGCCATCCTGGTCGGCGCTCAACAGTGCGCCTTCTGCCACCCAGGGTTGTGACTGGGGCCATGGCAGGCCTTGGCGGCTGCAGCGCCACAGGCTCAGTGCCGGGTGCGCGTCGAACCATTGCCAGCGCACGCTTTGGCGCGGCCGCAGGTGGCTACGGCCCAGGTCACTGGCCGTCATGCCTGCCAGGTCGGCCAGGGCCAGGCAAGGTTGCTCGATGGCGCAGAACACTTCACACCAATGCCAGTCCAGGCGCGCGACGTCAGCCAGGTACGGCAGCCCGTGGCTGGCTTGCCTGTCTTGCAAAAAGGCGGCGAACGTGGCGCCGTAGCGAATCAGCCGCGGGTCGTCGGGTGGCGTGTGCTGTGCGTAGGCCGCCGCCGCTTGCTGCATCCAGTCGGTACCGACCAAGGTTTCGACACTGGGAAAGTTGGCTCGCAATGCGTCCACGCACCCGGCCATCACGGTATTGCGGTAGACCGCGAACGCCGGCTGGCAGGTCAGGCTCTGCAGCAGCGGGGCAGGGCGCCGGCAGAGGGCGTCGATGAAGGCGTCCTGGAACTGGGCAAGGGGCAGGTTCATGGCAAGGCCCCTGCGTGGTCGAGTGCCGCCTGGGCAATGGCCCGTTCGGCAAGCAGTTCGTCGAAGGCCGGCAGGTTGCCGTCGCGCTCGATCAAGGTCGGGCGCGCGCCGATGCGCGCGATCAGCCGGCGGTACAACGCCCAGACCGGTTCGGCGATGGCTGCATCATGCGAGTCGATGAGCAGTGCGCCTTGGTCGTCGTGACTGTGGCCGGCCAGGTGCACTTCGCTGACGGCATGGGCCGGGAAGCGGTCGAGGTAGCCCTGGGCGTCGAAACCCAGATTGTGGGCGCTGACATGAACATTGTTGATGTCCAGCAACAGCGTGCAACCGGTGCGGCGCACCAGTTCGCCGAGAAAGTCGATTTCGTCCAGCGCGTGCCCCTGCAGGTGCAGGTAGTGGCTGGGGTTTTCGATGGCGATGCCACGGCCCAAGGCATCCTGGGTGCGCATAATGTTGTCGCTGATGCGTACCAGGGCTTCGTGGCTGCGGGGGAACGGCAGCAGGTCGGGGTGATATTGACCACGCCAGGTGGACCAGGCCAGGTGTTCCGAGACCAGCACCGGCTTCACCTGGTCGATCAGCGTGCGCAACCGGCGCAGGTGGGGCAGGTCGGGTTCGGCGTCCGCTGCCAGTGACAGTGCCACCCCGTGCAGCGACAGCGCATGGCGTTCGGCCATGCGCTGCAGCCACGCCAGGCGCGGCCCGCCGACCATGTAGTTCTCTGGATGCACCTCGTACCACAGGCCATCGGCGTTGCAGGCTAAGGCTTGGGCAAAGTGTTCAGCCTTGAGCCCCAGCCCGGCGCCCAGAGAGGCAGTCGAGTTCATGGTCGGCGGCCTCTGCTCAAGACTTGATCGGGGTCAGTGAACCCATGCCGTTAGGCGTCTTGATCGAGGTGCAGGTGCCAGCCGGCACGTTTTTCCAGGCCATGCCGTCGTAGTCTTTTTTGGAGCTGCCTGCGCAACTGGTGCCGGCACCGGCTTTGCAGTCATTCTTGCCGGCCATGGCAACGCCGTAGCATTTCTCCATGGCCGCACCAGTGCTGGTGGTATCGGCAGCGGTGGCGACGCTGGCCATGGAAGCGAGGGCCAGGGCGGCAGTGGTGAGGGCGAGGCTATTCATGGGGGTGTCTCCAGAGGATGGGGCCGTGGTGATGTACCAGGCTCATGGACTAGTTCGCGCTGGCCGCTGCTCGGGTTACAGGCACGCGAAAATATTTTCAGGGTGCTGCATCTGACCTGAGCGGGGCGCTGAAAAGCGCAGCAGCGGCTAAGGTTCGATGAAAGAAAAAACTTCAGACGGTGTAACCTTGGCGCCCCATGCAACGAACTAACACTCAAGACACGCTCGGCGCACGCGAGAGGCAGTTGCAGGTTTTGCTGCTGCGCGGGCTGGCGGGTGATGCGCAGGCTTACCGCGAGTTTCTTGCGGCATTGGCGCTGCATGTGCGCGGGTTTCTGCGGCGGCGTCTGTACCAGCGCCCGGCCGAAATCGAAGACGTGCTGCAGGAAGTGTTGCTGGCCGTGCATAACGCACGTCACACCTACCAGCCGCAACAGCCGCTGACGGCGTGGGTGCAGGCGATTGCCCGCTACAAGCTGGCAGATTACCTGCGCCGTTATGCGCGCCACGACGCGTTGCATGACCTGCTGGAGGACGACAGTGGCCTGTTCGCCGTCAGCGAGGAGGCGCCGGCCCAGGCCAGTCGCGACCTTGCCAAGCTGCTGGGGCGGTTGCCGGAGCGCCAGCGTTTACCGATCGTCCACGTCAAGTTAGAGGGGTTGTCGGTGGAGGAGACTGCGCGCATTACCGGGCTGTCCAGTTCGGCGGTCAAAGTGGGGATACACCGGGGGCTCAAGGCGCTTGCCAGGCTGATTCGAGGCAGTGAAGAGCATGAAGACTGAAGAACTGATTACCCTGCTGGCCGCCGGTGAAGGGCCGGTGGACCGTCACGCGCTGGCACGGCGCCTGGCGCTGGCGTTGCTTGCAGGCACACTGGCTGCGGTGCTGATGACGGTCGCCCTCTATGGCGTGCGTAGCGACCTGGGCGAAGTGGTGCGTACGCCGCTGTTCTGGGCCAAGCTGGCCTTGCCCACCAGCCTGGCGCTGCTCGGGCTGTGGCTGACCCAGCGTCTGTCCAGGCCCGGTGTGCGCGGCGGGATAGCGTGGCAGCTGCTCGGGCTGCCGTTGCTGGTGGTCTGGCTGGGCGCGGCGATCAGCCTGTTCGGGGCTCCGGTCGAGGCCCGTGCCGATTTGATTTTTGGGCGTACCTGGCGCACCTGTGCGCTGAATATCACCCTGCTGTGCGTGCCGGTGTTCATCACCCTGTTCTGGGCATTGCGTGGCCTGGCGCCGACGCGTTTGCGCCAGGCTGGCGCCGCAGCGGGCCTGCTCGCCGGTTCGACCGCAACGGTGGTCTACTGCCTGCACTGCCCGGAAATGCAGGTGCCGTTCTGGGCGACCTGGTACGTGCTGGGCATGTCGGTGCCCACCCTGATCGGAGCAGTGCTTGGTCCGCGTGTGCTGAGGTGGTGAAGAGGTAGCGCCTCGGGTTTGTACGAAAAGTCGCCGAGTGGCGATCAGGCAAGGCGAAAGCCGGCGAGGAAGCGGAGTTTACGGGGTGTAAATGAGCATTCCGAGCCTGCTCTCAACGCAGCATGATCGTCGCGCAGGCACTTTTCGTACAAAGCCTAGCGCAATGCTCGCTCTATCCCCCCCACCAGCAGGCTTTCCATCAAGCCCAACCCCTGTTCCTCAGGCAACGCCTTCAGCATCCCAGGCAACTGGTTGAGCAAGGTCGCCACCACCTGCGCCGTCGCCGCCAATGCCGCGTCGGGGAGTTTCGCCTGTGGTGCGATCAACCGCAGCAACCCGGTCTCATAGCGCTTGCGCAACAACGCCAGGCGCGTTTGCTGCGCTTCGCTCAGGCAGCAGAAGTCCCGGGCAGCCAGGCGAAACTGCAGGGGGCGTTCAGCATGCAGTTGCCAGTGCGCTGCAATCAGGCAGGCCAACGCTGACCGCCCGCTCGCCATGGCGCGGCGGCCAGGCTCCAGGGTTGCCTGCAGCTCCTCGTACAACTCTTCGATCAGGTCGTACAGCAAGTCCTGCTTGCTCGGGAAGTGGTGATACAGCGAACCGGCGGTCAAGCCAATGTGTGCCGCCAGTTCGCGCATGCTCACCTGGCCGAAGCCTTTCTCGGCGAACAGCGCCATGGCACGGTCACGCCGCTCTTCAAAATTGGCACAGCGCATCGCGGCGTTGACCGGGGGCATGCTGTCCGCTCCTCAGTAGGTGAAGAAGCCGCGGCCACTCTTGCGCCCCAGCCAGCCGGCCGCGACCATTTCCTTGAGCAGGGGGGCCGGGCGGTACTTGCTGTCATTGAAGCCCTCATGGAACGCCTCCATGATCGCCAGCAGGGTGTCCAGGCCAATCAGGTCGGCCAGCGCCAGGGGGCCGATAGGCTGGTTGCAACCCAGGCGCATGCCAGTGTCGATGTCCTCGGCACTGGCCAGGCCCTCCTGGCGCACGAAGATCGCTTCGTTGATCATCGGCACCAGAATGCGGTTGACCACGAAGCCCGGGCGGTTACCGGCAGTGATCGGCGTCTTGCCGAGCTTTTCGGTGACCAGTAGCGCCTGGGCATAAGTGCCATCGCTGGTTTGCAGGCCACGAATGATCTCGACCAGGGCCATCATCGGCACCGGGTTGAAGAAGTGCACGCCGATGAAGCGTTCGGGGTGCTCGATGCTGGCCGCCAGTTCGGTCACCGACAGTGACGAGGTGTTGGTGGCGATCAGGCAATCGGGCGCCACGTTGGCAGCCACTTGCTGCAGGATGCGTTGCTTGAGCTGCAGGTTTTCGGTCGCCGCCTCGATCACCAGTTGCGCAGTGCTCAAGTGGGCATAGTCGGTGCTTGTGTGGATGCGCGCTTGCGCTGCGCTGGCGCGCGCTGCATCGAGGGTGCCCTTGTTGACCTGGCGCTCCAGGTTTTTGCTCAGGGTGGCTACGCCGCGCGCCAGCGCGGCCTCGGCGACATCCACCAGCAGCACCTGATAGCCGGCCACCGCGCAGACTTGCGCGATGCCGTTGCCCATGGTGCCGGCGCCGATCACGGCGATCTGTTCAATGCTCATGCTGCAAGCCCCCTCAAACGCGCTCGAAGACGACGGCGATGCCCTGGCCGCCGCCAATGCACATGGTGGCCAGCGCGTAACGGCCCTGGATGCGTTGCAGTTCATGGATGGCCTTGGTGGCGATGATCGCCCCGGTGGCACCCACGGGGTGGCCGAGGGAAATGCCGGACCCGTTCGGGTTGACCTTCTCGGGGTCGAAATCCAGCGCCTGGGCCACGGCGCAGGCTTGGGCTGCGAAGGCTTCATTGGACTCGATCACGTCCAGGTCGCTGATGTTCAGGCCGGCCTTTTCCAGCGCCTTGCGTGTTGCCGGGATCGGGCCCAGGCCCATCAGCTCCGGTTCGACGCCGGCATGGGCGTAGGCCACCAGGCGCGCCAGCGGCTTGAGCCCCAGGCGGCGTACGGCGTCACCGGTGGCCAGCACCAGGCCGGCAGCCCCGTCGTTGATGCCGCTGGCGTTGCCGGCAGTCACAGTACCGTCTTTCTTGAAAACGGTTTTCATGCCGGCCAACTGTTCGGCGGTCACATCGCCGCGCACGTGTTCGTCAATGGCAAATTCGACGGTGCCTTTGCGGGTTTTCAGCTCCAGCGGCACGATCTGGCTGGCGAAGCGGCCTTCAGCGATGGCGCGGGCAGCGCGGCGTTGGCTGGTCAGGGCCAGTTCATCCTGCATCTGGCGGGTGATGCCATGCTTGGCGGCGACATTTTCCGCGGTGATGCCCATGTGGAAGTGTTCGAACGGGTCCTGCAGCACGCCGACGGTGTAGTCGATGCCTTGCAGGTCGCCCATGCGCGCCCCCCAACGGGCCTGCGGCAGCAGGTAAGGGCCACGGCTCATGGACTCGGCACCGCAGGCCATGGCCACATCGGCATCACCAAGCAGCAGGCACTGGGTGGCGGAAACGATGGCCTGAAGGCCCGAACCGCACAGGCGGTTGACGTTGAACGCCGGGGTTTCCTTGGGGATACCCGCGTTCATCGCGGCGACCCGCGACAGGTAGGCATCGCGTGGTTCGGTAGGGATGACATTACCCATCACCACATGGCCGACCTGCTCAGGGGCTACGCCCGAGCGCTCGAGGGCGGCGCGGCTGATGGCGGTGGCAAGATCTGCCAGGGGCAGGTCCTTGAGCGAGCCACCAAAACCACCGATGGCGGAACGGACGGCACTGACGACGTAGATTTCTGCGCTGCTCATAGAGGCTCCGATTGCGAAGGCATGGCGGGAGCGGGCCAGGCTCTGCGAGAATGGTTGGCGCTCCCTCGTTGAGTCCGAGTCTAGGCAAAGGCCCTGTGCCAGCCTATGCCGGATCTGTTCAGTCAACCTGGCACTTTTTGCCACTCAGCATAGACAGCGAATAACGCCATGCGCGATAGCGATTCGGTCGCGGTGTACTTTCTCAATGCCATGTTCCATGCCCTGCGCGACCAGCCCGAGGTGCGTGATGCGCATTTGCTTGCGGTGGGCATCGACCCGGCGGTGCTCGACCAGCCGCAGGCCCGGGTACCGGCCAAGGCGTTTGCCCAGCTATGGCTGACGCAGATCCAGCTGCTGGACGATGAGTTCTTTCGCCTGGACAGCCATGGCATGCCGCTGGGCAGCTTTGCCTTGATCTGCCGCGGCCTTATTCAGGAACCGAACCTGGACAAGGCACTGCGCCAATGCCTGGGCAATTTCAGCCTGTTTCTGCGTGACCTGCGGGGCAACCTGACGGTGCGCGCGGGGCGGGCGGTGATCAGTGTGCACTCGGACATTGCCGACCCGTTGACCCGGGTGTATGCCGAGGAAACCTATCTTGTGCTGGTGGTGGGCCTGCTGTGCTGGTTGGCCGGGCGCCGTCTGGCCATCGACCGCACTGAGCTTGCCGTGGCGCGCCCGGCACAGGACGACGACTTGCTGCTGTGGGGCCCGGACTTGCGCCTGGGCAGCGGGCGTACCGAGGTGGAGTTCGACAGTGCCTACTTGCGTTTGCCGGTGGTTCAGGACTTGGCGGGTCTGAAAACGTTCCTGCGGAGTGCGCCGCAGGGGTTGGTCATCCGGTTTCGCAATCAGAATGGGTTGGTGGCGCAGGTGTACCGGCATCTGCGTGCCCGGCGCTATGGGCAATGGCCGACGTTGGCGGCCATGGCGCAGTGGCAGGGTATCAGTGCCAGTACTTTCCGTCGGCAGTTGGAGCGCGAAGGGCGTTCGTATCAGCAGATCAAGGATGAGGTGCGGCGTGCCATGGCGTTCGAGCGGTTGCGGGAGGGGGTGATGAGCATTGCTGAAATTGCCGAGCAGGCGGGCTTTCAGGAGCCTAGTGCGTTTCATCGGGCGTTCAAGAAGTGGACGGGGGAGAGTCCGGGGAGGTATCGGGCTAGGTTGGTTGGGCACTAGGTTGGCTGCGAGCTGCGAGCGGCAAGCTGCAAGATAGAAGTTGGGGGGCTTTGATTCGGGTGGGCATATCCGGTTGCCATGGTGGCGCTTACTCACCTTTCCGCCCTTACGGCGGGTCCCTTTTTGTCTTGGCAAAAAGGGACCAAAAACCGCCGGCTCCCGTCATCCGGCCCCTACGCTTCGCTTCGGGGTTCCCTCGCTCCGGCCTTGCTCCCGGGAGGACCGCGCTCACGGCCCATCCATGGGCCGAAGCGCTTGACGGGCATCCATGCCCGTCACCTCCCTCCGCAAGACCTGCGCTCGGCCTCCTGAAGTCGCAATTTGCGGTGACTGAGCTACCGCGCGCTTTAAAAGCAAAAGCAAAAGCAAAGGCAAAGGCAAAGGCAAAGGCAAAGGCAAAGTAAGCATTGAGCGACAGCGTTGCGGCGGTGTCGCCGTTGGCTGTTGGCTTTAGAAGCGTGCGGTACTCACCGTGATGTAGCCTTTGTCCAGCAGCGAAATGCGGATCACGGTCTCGTCGGCGGGGGCTTTGCGTTTTTGCTTGATGGACACAACCTCGACGGCAACGGCGCGGATGCGGTGGGCGATGAGGCGGCCGCAGGCGTCGAAGAACAAGTCGCTGGCCAGCAACTCGATGCGTTCGATCAGCCCTCGCGTGCGCTCGTCGGTGGCACAGAAGAACAGTACGCCCGACAGGTGCGGGTCATCGTCAGGGTTGCTGACATCATGAGCCAGCAGCTCGCGCAGGGTACTGCGCAGCTCGGCAGTGGTGCGGGTGTGTGGATGCATGCGCTGCTTCCTCTGGGACACAAGAGCCGATCATGTTTTCCATGGTGGTGGGCGGCAAGTAGGACGCTTCCGAGAGGTTGGGTAGGAATTTTCTGAACATGTAGGGACGGCCGGGTGGTTTGCAAGCGGTCGACCTGCGAAAGCCAACCACGGCCCGGCTCTTCTGGTGGCGGTGAGTCGTCAAGGCTCGGGTTACGTGATGGCCGCTGCCCCGGCCTTGGCCACCTGGGCATCCTGCTCAGGCTTGACCCCGGACACACCGATGGCGCCAACCACCTGGCCATCCACCCGCAACGGCACGCCGCCCTCCAGGCAGGTCAGCAGCGGCGCTGTGACGAAGGCGGTACGCCCACCGTTGACCATCTGTTCGTAATCACGCGTTTCCTTGCGCCCCAAGGCCGAGCTGCGGGCCTTTTCAACGGCGATGTAGGCGCTGGCTGCCGCGCAGCCATCCATGCGCTCCAGGCCAAGGGGATGGCCGCCGTCGTCGACCACCGCGATGGTGACATTCCACTGATGCGCCAGAGCCTCCTGGCGCGCGGCTGCGAGCAGGCGGGCAACTTCGGTCTGACCTATCACGGGCTTGCTAAGCATGGCTGTTCTCCGGGTTCAGGGCTGCTTCGACGATTTCGATCCAGTGCCGTACCGGTGTGCGCCCGGCACCATTGAGGTGGGTCTGGCAGCCAATGTTGGCGGTGGCGATGACTTGCGGCTTGCCGCTTTCCAGTGCGTTGAGGCGGTTATCGCGCAGTTGCCGCGACAGCGCTGGCTGGGTCAGCGAGTAGGTACCGGCAGAGCCGCAGCACAAATGGCTGTCCGGCACTGGTGTGAGGGTGAAGCCCAGCCGCGCCAGCAGGCGCTCCACCTGGCCACCGAGCTTGAGGGCGTGCTGCAGGGTGCACGGGCAATGAAACGCCAGGCGTTGTTCGTGGCACACGCCCAATTGCTCGACCGGTTCATCGCGCAGCACTTCCACCAGGTCGCGTGACAGCGCGCTGACCCGTGCAGCCTTGGCCGCGTAAAGCGGATCCTTTTCCAGCAGGTGGCCGTAGTCACGCACGAAGGCGCCGCAGCCGCTGGCCGTCTGCACGATGGCTTCGGCGCCCGCTTCGATGGCGGGCCACCAGGCATCGATGTTGCGCCGGGCACGCTGCAGGCCCTGCTCCTGGGCATTGAGGTGGTAATCCACCGCACCACAGCAGCCGGCTTCGAACGCTGGCTCGACGCTGATGCCCAGGCGGTCCAGCAACCGCGCGGTGGCGGCGTTGGTGTTGGGCGACAGGGCCGGCTGCACGCAGCCTTCAAGCAGCAGCACGCGGCGCGCGTGGCGCACCGCCGGGCGCTTGCCAGGGGCGGCCACTTGGGCGGGCAACTTGCTCTTGAGGGTGGCCGGCAGGACGGGGCGCAGGGCCTGGCCTGCGCGGGTCAGCGCCTTGAACAGCGCCGGGCGCGGTACCACTGCACGCAAACCCTGGCGCAGCAGGCGCTCGCCGAGCGGGCGGGGCACCTGCTGCTCGACCACGGCGCGGCCGATGTCCAGCAGGTCATGGTATTTGACCCCTGACGGGCAGGTGGTCTCACAGTTGCGACAGCTCAGGCAGCGGTCCAGGTGCAGTTGGGTGCTGGCGGTGACCGGTGCACCTTCGAGCACTTGCTTGATCAGGTAGATGCGCCCACGCGGTCCGTCCAGTTCATCACCGAGCAGCTGGTAGGTGGGGCAGGTGGCCGTGCAGAAGCCGCAGTGCACGCACGCGCGCAGGATGCTCTGGGCCTCTTCGGCGCGGGCCAGGCGCTTGGCGCTTTCGCTCAGGTTGGTTTGCATGCTGTGGCCTCACAGGTCCGGGTACAGGCGGCCAGGGTTGAACAGGCCCTGGGGGTCGAGTTGCCGCTTGAGGGCGTGGTGGTAGCGCATCAACGCGGCGGGCAGGGGGGCGCTGCTGTGCTCGCCGGGGGTAAAGCCTGTGGCGTGGCCGCCGGCCTTGGCCACCTGCTCGCGGATCACCGATGCCGGGGCGCTGGACTTCAGCCAGCGCTGCGCACCGCCCCAATCGATCAACTGGCGCCCCGGCAGGTCCAGTTCGGCGGTATCGATCGGTACCGACAGGCGCCACAGCGGTTCGTCGCCGTCGAAAAAGGCCAGGCGCTGCTCGCGCAGCTCGCTCCAGAACCGGCTGTCGAGCACGTCGCCGCCCAGGCGCTGACGGGCCGATTGCACCGAGCCCTCACCGCCTTCCAGGCGCAGGTACAGCGCTTCGCCGTCGTGGCAGGCTGCGCTGATCGGCAATGGCTGCTGGCCCCATTCAACCAGCTCGGCCAGGGCCTGATGGCGGTCCATCGGCAGGCGCAGACTCAGGCATTGGCGTGGCCGTGGCAGCACCTTCAGCGATACCTCGGTCAGCAGGCCCAGGCAGCCGAAGCTGCCGGCCATCAGCCGCGACACGTCGTAGCCTGCGACATTTTTCATCACCTCACCGCCAAAGCGCAGCAGTTTGCCGTGGCCGGTAATGACCCGCGTGCCGAGCACATAGTCGCGTACCGAACCGGCCCAGGGCCGGCGCGGCCCGGACAGCCCCGCCGCGACCGCGCCACCCAAGGTCGCACCGGCGCCGAAGTGGGGCGGCTCGCACGGCAGCATCTGCCCGGCCTCGAACAGCGTCGCTTCGATTTCCTGCAGGGGCGTACCGGCGCGAGCAGTGAGCACCAGCTCGGTCGGGTCGTAACTGACGATGCCGCGGTGGCGGCGGGTATCGACGATCTCCCCGGCCACCGGGCGGCCCAGCATGGCTTTGCTGTTGCTGCCCTGAATGCGCAGCGGGGTGTTCAGGTTCAAGGCCTGGTTCACCTGTTCGAGCAGGTCCTGGCTCATGTCACGGTCCAGGCTCATCAGAAGCGCTCCAGGTCAGGAAAGGGCAGTTGGCCGTGATGCACATGCATGGCGCCGAACTCGGCGCAGCGGTGCAGGGTGGGGATGTTCTTGCCTGGGTTGAGCAGCCCTTTGGGATCGAACGCGGCCTTCACGGCATGGAACAGGGTGATTTCGTCGCTGTTGAACTGCGCGCACATCTGGTTGATTTTCTCGCGGCCCACACCATGCTCGCCGGTGATGCTACCGCCCACTGCCACGCACAGTTCCAGGATGCGCCCGCCGATGGCTTCGGCGCGTTCCAGCTCCCCGGGCAGGTTGGCATCGAACAGGATCAGGGGGTGCATGTTGCCGTCGCCGGCGTGGAATACGTTCGCTACGCGCAGGCCGTACTGTTCGGACAGTTCGCTGATGCCCTTGAGCACGCGCGGCAGTTCGCGGCGCGGGATGGTGCCGTCCATGCAGTAATAGTCTGGCGAGAGGCGCCCCACGGCAGGGAATGCGTTCTTGCGGCCAGCCCAGAAGCGCACCCGCTCGGCCTCGTCACAGGCCAGGCGCACCTCGTCGGCACCGGCCTGCTGCAGAACCGCTGCCACGCGTTCGCAGTCGTCCTGCACGTCGGCCTCCACCCCATCGAGTTCGCATAGCAGGATCGCCGCGGCCTCAACCGGGTAGCCGGCGTGGATGAAGTCTTCGGCGGCGCGGATCGCCAGGTTGTCCATCATTTCCAGGCCACCGGGGATGATCCCGGCCGCGATGATTTCGGCCACGGCGCGGCCGGCGTCCTCCACACTGGCGAAACTGGCGAGCAGGACCCGGGCGACCTGAGGCTTGGGCAGCAGCTTGACGGTCACTTCAGTGACGATGCCGAGCATGCCTTCGGAACCGGTGAACAGCGCCAGCAGATCGAAACCAGGGCTGTCGAGGGCATCACTGCCCAGGGTCAGGCGTTCGCCTTCGACAGTGAGGATCTCCACCTTGAGCAGGTTGTGCACGGTCAAACCGTACTTCAGGCAGTGCACGCCACCGGCGTTTTCCGCGACGTTGCCGCCGATGGAGCAGGCGATTTGCGAAGAAGGGTCTGGCGCGTAGTACAGGCCGTGCGGCGCCGCGGCCTGAGAAATGGCCAGGTTGCGCACCCCGGGCTGAACCCTGGCGAACCGGCCGAGCGGGTTGACTTCAAGAATGCGGTTGAAGCGTGCCATGACCAGCAGGATGCCTTTGGCCAATGGCAATGCGCCGCCTGACAGCCCCGTGCCGGCTCCGCGAGCCACGACGGGAACGCCGCGCAGGTGGCAGAGCCTGAGCAACGTCTGCACCTGCTCCAGACGCTCGGGCAGCACCACCAGCAGGGGCACGGTGCGGTATGCAGAGAGGCCGTCGCAATCGTAAGGTGCCAGGTCTTCGCGGCGATGCAGGATCTCAAGGTCGGGCAGCGCTTCGCGCAAGGCCTGCAGCAGTGCAGGCTGGTCAACGGCAGGCAGCGCCCCATCGACCCGTTCGTCGTAGAGAATGTTCATCAGGCTCACTCAACGGCAATTTTTGTTGTTGTGGGTAAACCGCTTACCCCCGCAGCCTGCGCGCCCGGTCGCACCAGGTCGAGTGCGAAGCACACTGGTCCTACCAGTTTTTGTGCCTGCCGCTGTTTATTTACCCGTTCAGGCGTATAGATTGGCGCAAGCTATGGAAGTGGTCCTACCAGTGGAGGGGTGCGCATGGTTGCTGAAGGCAAAGCCAAGGTCGCCGACCAGGTTGCCGAGCGGGTCGAACGGTTGATCGTCGAGGGTGTGCTCAAGGTGGGTCAGGCCCTGCCTTCGGAGCGGCGCCTGGTGGAAAAGCTTGGCTGTTCGCGCTCTGCGCTGCGTGAGGGCCTGCGCATCCTGCGTGGGCGCGGCATCATCGACACCGAACAGGGGCGCGGCTCGTTCGTCGCCGACCTGACCGGGCAGCAGGTGGGTATCACGCCGCTGATGCACCTGTTCAGCTCGCAGCCGCGCACCTTGTTCGACCTGCTGGAAGTGCGCGCGCTGCTCGAGGCCGAGTCGGCGCGCCTGGCGGCGTTGCGGGCCACCGAGGTGGACCGCCTGCTGATCCGCCGCCGCTATGAGGACATGCTCGCCGCCCACGCCGCGCCCGAAGGGCTGGATGCGCGTGAGCACGCCCTCCGCGACCACGCCTTCCACCGGGCGATCAGCGAGGCCTCGCACAACCCGGTGCTGGTGCACACCCTGCAGTCGCTCAGTGATCTGACCTTGAGCACGGTGTTCGCATCGGTCAACAACCTGTATTGCCGCCCCGCGCAGAAACGCCAGATCGACCGCCAGCATGCGCGGCTGTATCACGCCGTGATGGAGCAGTTGCCGGAGCAGGCGCAGCGGGCGGCGCGTGAGCACATCAACGGAATTCGTGACAGTTTGCGCGAGATCGAGCAGGAGGAGCAGCGGCTGGTGCGGGCGACGATGCGCATGGACGGGTGGGGGTGAGACAGGCCCGGGCGTCGACCGGAACACGGCGCTTGTAGTTTAGGGAAGGGGTTGGGCAGCGGTTGCCTGGACCCAGGCGATCGAGAACGTCAGGCAATGACGTAGAGAGGGCGGGGCATAGGCATCGGTTCAACCTGGGCAGGATGAACCGCTGAACCTAGCCCCCCTCACGCGTGTACCTGGGTGGCCCTGACGCCATACAGGCCTCAGTGGTGAGCCATTGGGTCATCTTGGGACAAGATGGCTCGAGCCAGCTCCTCATCGCTGGCCTGCAAGCCAGGATTGTCCTTGCGTGCCTGTTCCAACGCCGACTCTACGTAGGCGCCGCGAATGGCACCGCCGCTGGCGACGAATGCAGACAGCTCGTCACGGGCGGGGATGATCCGTTTATCATCCTTGAAGGTCGAATACAGCGAGGCGGATACACCGGCCGAGGTAGCGACGTCGCCCGCATCGACGCGGGCCATGGCAGCACCGGCTGGCAGCAGGAGCAGCAGCGCAGGGGCGAGCAATAGGTGGCGCATAGCGTGTTCTCCAATAGCGTGAAGCCCAAGGGAAATACCACTCAGTGAGTAAGATGGCAGAACTGAGGCGGTAGTTCCCTTGATGCATCGATACCGTCGCGCACCGTTCGCAAAGCCAGCAGCACCGGGGCTCAGGGGCGTCGATAGAGCGGGCGCGGCGTGCTCGGGTCGAGTTCGGTGAGCTTGGCGCCGGCCCGGACGAAGCCGGAACGCTCCGCCAGCCGCTGGCTGGCCTGGTTGTCGATGTCGGTGGTCAGCCACACCGGGGTTGCGATGGCATCGAGCAAGCCAGTCAATGCTTCGCGCATCAGTCCCTTGCCAGTGAACGCCTGGCTGGCCCAGTAACCCACCTCGTACTCAGCGTTGCCCGGGCGCAGGCCGATGCAGCCAATGACTGCGTCACTGTCCAGGTGCAGCACAAAGTAACGCTTTTCGGCTGCGGGGTCGAGAAACTCACGGGCACTCAGCTGCAGGCTCTCGCGCACTTCCGGCAGCGTCCAGTCGGGCTTGGCCCAGGCCAGGAAGGGTTGGTGCAGGGTATAGCTATCGAGCAGGGCCTGGCGCAATTGCCCTGCAAGCGCCGGGTCGGGGCGGACCAGGCGGGTGCGCGGGGTGGTCAGGGTGCGAGGGAGTGTGGGGTAGGGCATAGGGGCCGTCCTGGCATGCGGGGGTAGCGCTCTACTTTGCGCGTGTGCATTGACCGTGTCGAGCCGGCGTGGTCTGCTCGGGCTGGCGGCCCCTTTACGGCCCTGACCAACAGCGCTATCGCCCCTGGGAAAATGAAGGATTACCATGCCCGACTACACGCTCCATTGCTTCGCCGAATCCGGCAATGCCTATAAAGCCGCACTCATGCTCGAACTCACCGGCCAGGCCTGGCAGCCGGTATTCGTCGATTTCTTCAACGGCCAGACCCGCGACCAACGCTGGCGGGATGAGGTCAACGAGCAGGGCGAAGTGCCGGTGCTGGAGCATGCGGGAAAGACGATCACCCAATCGGCGCTCATTCTCGAATACCTCGCCGAACGCACCGGCCAGTTTGGCCCGCGCGATGACGACGAAAAGCGCGAAATCTGGCGCTGGATGCTGTTCGACAACCACAAGTTCACTGCCTATTACGCGGCGCTGCGCTTCATCTTCTGCCTGAAGAACGCTGGCGAAACACCGGTAACTCAGTTTCTGCGAGAGCGCGCCACGGCGGCTTACCAGGTAGTCGATGCGCACCTGGCGAAAACGCCCTATATGGTCGGTGGGCGCCTGACCATCGCCGACCTGTCGCTGGCCGGCTATGTGTTCATGCCGGAAGATACCGGCATCCCGTTGGCTCAGTTCACCCATATCGAGGCGTGGAAAGCGCGTATCCAGGCGCTGCCGGGTTGGAAGCATCCCTATGAACTGATGCCACGCACCGCTTCGGCCTGACCGGCCGCGTCGTCCTTCAGGGGCGGCCGGGTGGAAACTACCCAGCCGCGTCCCGCTTTGGTGCGCGGCGGCCTCAAATTGAGTCATTTGGCACATAAAAAACCATCACGAACGTGCACATCTGTGCACCTTGCACACTATTTGCCATGCCGTGCGCCCGCTATTTCGAGGTACAGCCGCCCGACAGAAAGCGGCCCGCATATTGCTCTGGCTGCTCCAACTTCAACCCGGAGCACCCGACAATGAGTTCCCCGTCAGAATTCCCGCTTTGCGAGGCGCCGCAGCACGCCCGCAAGGGCCTGTTGCCAATCGCCATGGTCCTGTTCAGTTTCACCTTCTTCACCGGCACGATGTTCGCCGGGGGCAAGCTGGGCATGGCCTTCGGCTTCGTCGACATGCTCTGGATCGCCACCCTCGGCAACACCCTGCTGGCCCTTTACGCCGCCGCGCTGGCGTTCATCGCTTCGCGCAGCGGGCTGAACACTGTATTGATGGGGCGCTTCTGTTTCGGCGAGGCCGGCAGCCGGCTGTCGGACTTCCTGCTCGGTTTCGCCGAACTGGGCTGGTATGCGTGGGGTACGGCCACTGTGGCGATCGTGCTGGTCAAGCTGCTTGGGCTGGCCGAGGGGTTCACCGTGCCGTTGATGGTGCTGTTCGGGTTGGGCTTCAGCATCACGGCAATGGTCGGCTTCAAGGGGCTGGACCTGTTGTCGCGGGTATCGGTGCCGCTGATGTTCGCCCTGCTGATCATCTCCATGGCAATCGCCACCCGCGACGTGGGTGGCCTGCAGCAACTGGCGGCATTGGTGCCGCATGAAACCATGACCTTCTCGGCGGCGGTGACCATGGTCTTCGGCACCTTTGCCAGCGGCGCCACCCAGGCCACCAACTGGACGCGCCTGTCGCGCAGTGGGCGGGTGGCGGTGACGGCCAGTGTGGTGGCATTTTTGCTCGGCAATGGGCTCATGGTCGTGGCCGGCGCCTGGTGCGCGATGGTCTATCAGCAGGCCGACATCGTCGAAGTGATGATGCTGCAAGGGCTGTCGTTCGCAGCGGTGGTAATGCTCTGCCTCAACCTGTGGACCATCCAGGGGCCGACCCTCTACAACGTTGCCGCCGCAGCTTGCCACCTGGTGCGCAGCGAACGCCGGCGCACGGCCACGCTGGTAGCGGCAGGGGTGGGCATCGTGCTGGCGATCGGTGGCATGTACGAGTTGCTGATTCCCTTCCTGGTACTGCTGGGCTCGATCATCCCGCCGGTGGGTGGTGTGATCATGGCCGACTTCTGGTACCGCCACCGTGGCAAGTATCCGGCCCTGGCCACGGTCAGCCTGCCGCGTTACAACCTGCTGGGGCTGTGCGCCTATGGCGTCGGTGCGGTGGCGGCCTGTGCCTCGCCCTGGGTGGCGCCACTGGTGGGCATCGGAGCCTCGGCGCTGTGCTACATCGTGCTGCTTGAGCTGGGCGGCCGACGCCGGGCCCTGGGCCAAGCGCGGGTCGAGCCGTGAGCCTGGCCCTGGAAGAGATCCTGCACCTGCCCGGCCTGCACGAGATGAGCGTGCGGGCGGGCGCACGCAATTTGCAGCGGCGGGTGCGCTGGCCCTATGTGGCGGAGAACGAGGGCATCGCCGAATGGGTGATGGGCGGCGAACTGGTGTTCGTCACCGGCATCAACCATCCACGCGGCGAGGGCAACCTGTTGAGCCTGGTCGAAGACGGCGATGCGGTGGGTATCGCCGGCCTGGTGATCCTCACGGGAGGCACCTTCATCAGGTGCATTCCGGCCGCGGTAATCGAGCGCGCCGAGCAGTTGGGGCTGCCACTGATCGAACAGCCCTACGCCCTGAAGATGGTGGTGGTCACCCACCTGATCGGTACCGCGCTGGTACAGATGGCCCAGGTGCGTCGCTCGCGCGACGACATCCTCGGGCAACTGCTGAGCGGTGATTATCCGAGCCTGGCGATCGCCCGGCAGCGGGCCGCGCATTTGCAGCTCGACCTGGAGGGGCCACGGCGTCTGGTAGCGTTGCGCTTGTCTGCGGTCGATGGACTGTTCGAACGGCATGGCCTGGCCAAAGGCGAACGCCTGTGGCAGGACACCCGCCAAACCCTGGAAGACCAGCTTGAAGCCTGGTGCCGGGCCCGGGCCGGCGCGGTCACCGCGCAACTGGCCGGTGACCTGTTCGTGTTGCTGCTGCCCGATACCCCGGACTTGCGTGCAGCCCTGGCTGCCCTGCACCGGCAACTGGCCGCGCAGGCAGGCGAGATGGGGCTGTTCATGGGGCTGTCGAGCCCCGCCGAGGACTGCGGCCATTACCGCCAGGCCCTCAACCAGGCGCGCCAGGCCCTGGAGGTGGCGCAAAACCTGCGCCCAGCCACCGGCCTGTGCGACTTCAGCGAGCTGGGTGTATTGCGCCTGTTGCAGGGCATTGGCGACCGTTCGCTGCTCGATGACTTCGTCGCCCAGACGCTCGGCCCGCTGCGCGCCCCCGGCCGTAAACAACCCAATGCACTGCTGCACACCCTCGATGCGCTGCTCAAGGAAAACGGCAATGGCCTCAAGGCTGGTCAGCGCCTGGGTTTGCACCGCAACACCATCAATCAAAGAATGCAACGCATCGAACAACTGAGCGGGCAGTCGCTGGACGACCCGCTTTTCCGTATGAACGCTGCGGTCGCTATGCTGATATGGCGCATGACCGAAGCCCAAGGCAAGGAGTAACTCCATGAACATCATCAACGCACGTCTGCGCGGCAAGGCCGGCCTGGTGCGCATCGAGCTGGACGGCGAGCGTATCGCCGCCATCGTGCCCCAGGCCAATGTCGTCATGGCCGCCGGCCCCGATGACCTGGACGCCCAGCAGAACCTGGTGGTGCCGCCTTTCGTCGAGCCGCACATTCACCTCGATGCCACCCTCACCGCTGGCGAGCCGAACTGGAACATGAGTGGCACGCTGTTCGAAGGTATCGAGCGCTGGGCCGAGCGCAAGGCAATCACCACCCACGATGACATCAAGGCCCGCGCCAAGAAGACCATCGGCATGCTGGTGGACCATGGCATACAGCATGTGCGGACCCATGTGGATGTGACCGATCCCAAGCTCACCGCGCTCAAGGCGATGGTCGAGGTGCGTGAAGAGGTGCGCGAGCTGATCGACCTGCAGATCGTCGCGTTTCCGCAGGAGGGCATCGAGTCGTACGCCAACGGGCGGGCGCTGATGACCGAGGCGGTGGCGATGGGCGCCGATGTAGTCGGTGGCATTCCACATTTCGAGAACACCCGCGACCAGGGCGTGTCGTCGATCAAGTTCCTCATGGACCTGGCCGAGCGCACGGACTGCCTGGTGGACGTGCATTGCGACGAAACCGACGACCCGCAGTCGCGCTTCCTCGAAGTGCTGGCCGAAGAGGCGCGGGTACGCGGGATGGGGGCACGGGTTACCGCGAGCCACACCACGGCCATGGGCTCGTATGACAATGCCTACTGCTCCAAACTGTTCCGCCTGTTGAAAATGTCGGGCATCAACTTTGTTTCGTGCCCGACCGAAAGCATCCACCTGCAAGGGCGCTTCGACAGCTACCCGAAACGCCGCGGGCTGACGCGTGTCGCCGAAATCGACCGCGCAGGGATGAATGTGTGCTTCGGCCAGGATTCCATCGTCGACCCCTGGTACCCGTTGGGCAATGGCAACATCCTGCGCATCCTCGAGGCCGGGCTGCACATCTGTCACATGCTGGGGTACGAAGACTTGCAACGTTGCCTGGACCTGATCACCGACAACAGCGCGCGCACGCTCAACCTTGGCGAGCGCTACGGCATCGAGGTGGGGCGACCGGCGAACGTGTTGCTGCTGTCGGCGCCGGACGACTACGAGATGGTGCGCAGCCAGGGCCATGCGCTGGTGTCGATCCGGCAGGGCAAGGTGCTGATGCGCCGCACCCAGGCGCAGGTCGAACGCTTTGCCTGAAGGGTTAAGGGGCCACTGAGTGCTTGCCTGGCGGTGTTGAACTTGGCACCCTTTGTGGCCTCTGAACCGTCGATGCCGTGACAGAAGGAAATTTACCCTTGAGTTGGGACAAAATCGGGAAACTTCTCGTAGCCCTGTTGCTTGGCCTGATGGTCTGGCTGGTGGCCTATGTGGCGCTCAAGAGCAACGACCGCCTTGAAGCTTCCCTGACCTACGCCTACCTCACTTACCCAAGCCAGTTCAGCGAGCGTATCAGCAAGACCAACGACCAGCTCAAGTACGAGCGGTTGCAGCCACGCATCACCAGCATCGGCCAGGGGGCGTTGAGCCAGGATCAGGTCGACAGGCTGATCGACCTTGCCCAAGCGCCCTACGCGCAACTGTTCGCCAAACCGTTCGAGGCCGGCCTGGTGGATCACCGTACCGGCTTGCTCATCGAGCTGCGCAACACAGGTGACACCGAGGTGCGCGAGGTGAAGGTGCGGCTGCCGGCCAAGGGCCTGGTGCAAGTGCGCGACGGCTCAGGCAACGACACCCTCTACGAGGCCCCCACGGCCATGATCGAGATCCCTGTGATCGAACGTGGCAGGGCGTGCAAGGTGTGGGTCTACTTCGATGCCGACTACTCGCAGATCCGCCAGGGTGGTATCAGCATCACCCATGCCGAGGGTGTGGCGGATGTGCAGGTGTACCGAGAGTTCATCGGTTTTCCGGCGCTGGTGGCGCGCTACAGCCGGGAGTTGATGGTGCTGCTTGGTGTGCTGGTGCTCAGCGTGTTGGGCCTGGGCTACGCCTGCCTGGCGCGGCCGCGCAAGCCCGTATTGCCTTCCTGAGGGTGCCAGCTGGCGCCTAGTGGCCGGTGTCGTGCAAGGCCAGGCTTTGGCGCAACTGCTCGATCACGGCTGTGCGCAATGCCTCTGGCGCTTGTACACGTATCGAACCCGCCTGGGACAGCAGCCAGCCCATCACGCGCGGCTATCGTCGACGGTGGCATCCAGTGTCGCGCCGCCGTCGCCGTGCGGGGCCAGGCGCATGTCAGCTGACAAGGGCTCATCTTCCAGGCGCCGTGCGAGGGCATCATCCACCCAGGCGCGCAGTTCGATCTGCCGGGCAGGGCAGAGCGCATCCGGCTGCAGCAGTTGAGCCGCACCCGGGCTGCGGCCTGGCTGCCAGTACCAGCCGTAGGGCATACCTTTGTTGTTGCAGCGCAAATGGAACAGCGAAGCAAGCTCGTTGAGGTCTCTTTCCACTGTCCGTTTGCTGGTCTTGAAGCCGACCTTGGCCAATGCGGCCTGCAACTGGGTGGAGCTCATGCCCGGATGGCGGTCGGGCAGCAATTTGAGCAGTTGCCACTGGCGGGCGATCGTATGGCGGGTAGAGTTGCTGGGCAAAGGGCTCGTCCTTGAAGTTCAGGCGTGGTGCGTGCCTGAATGATGGCAATTGGCTATTGCCGCGAGCATACCCGTTCATTGGATCGGATCCAAGTTCAGCAGGATCAGTGGCATGGCCAGTGCCGTGGTTAGCGGGGCCGGGGGTTACGGCATAGAGGTTGCGTGCTCATAGCACCCATCGGATAGAGCGCCGCGCGCGGCGCTTGGGGTGCAGACGCTGAAAATGCCGCGGCCAGCAGGCCCGCAGCACCCTCCGTAAGCCCTAGATGCCCGCCCGGCGCACGTGCTTGACCAGCACCTTCTCCAACAACTCCCACATCGCAGGGTCGGTACTGAACGCCACATTGAACCGCATCCACCCGGTCGGCTTGGCATCGACCATGAACAACTGCCCGGGCCCGAGCATGATGCCTTTCTCCAGCGCATCATCGAGCAGTGCAGCGCTGTCGGGAAGCGCCGGGTGACGGGTCCATATGTACATGCCTTCATCCGACTCGATGAACAGCTCGAAACCCAGCCGGTGCAGGTGCCGGCCAACTTCCTGGTGGGCCTCGGCCAGGCGCTGGCGCAGGCGCTTGAGGTGCTTGCGCCAGCGGCCGTCGATGATCGCGGCATACACCACGCGCTCCATCACCTGCGAGGTGGTCAGGCCCGAGCGCATCTTCAGGTGCAGCAGCTTCTGCGCCAGGTCCGGGTTGGCCAACAGGTAGCCGACCCGCACGTTGGGCGAAATGCTCTTGGAGTAGCTGCCCACGTACACCACCTGTTGCAGGTGGTCGAGGCTTGCCAGGCACGGCTGTGGCTCGGCGACCATGTCGGCGTACAGGTTGTTTTCCACCAGGCGAAAACCATGCTGGCTGGCCAGTTGCAGCAAGCGGTGCAACTGCGGCAGCGGGGTGCGCGAGCAGGTCGGGCTGTGCAGGTGTGGCTGGGTGAAGAAAGCCGTCGGGCGATGGTGCGCCAACAGCTGTTCGAGGTGGTTGAGGTCGTAGCCGTTGGGGGTGCGTGGCACTCCGATCAGGGTGGCGCCCTGGGTGCGCAGGATGCTCATCAGGTTGGGGTAGCCGGGATCGTCCACCAGCACCACGTCGCCCGGGCGCACCAGCGTGCGCACGGCAAGGTCCAGGGCCTGGCTGGCACCGTGGGTGAGCATCAGCTGCGCCGGGTTGGCGACGATCGACAGTTCCTGCTGCAGGTTCTGCGCGGTCAGCGCGCGTAGTTCCGGCAGGCCCATCGGGTCGCCATAGCCGGACAGCTCCAGCGGGCTGCCGGCAACCTGGCGCAGGCCGCGGCGCAGGCCTTCTTCGTACATCCAGTCGTTGGGCAGCCAGCCGCAGCCCGGCTTGAATGGCAACTGGCGGGTCTCGAAGATCTGCTGCAGGTACCACTCGGAGTTGAACGAGGGCCGACTGGCATCGGCCTCGGCGCCGTGGTTCTCCAGCAGTTCCGCCGCCGCGCGGTTGACGAAGAACCCGGCATTGCCCTTGCTCACCAGCAGCCCCTGGGCAACCAGGCGGTCGTACGCCTCGACCACAGTGAAGGTGCTCACCGAGTAGGTCGCGGCAAACGCGCGGATCGACGGGACCTTGGCACCTGGCTTGAGGGTCTGGTTGTCGATCAGCTCACGCAGCCCGTCGATGATCTGGTTGACCAACGGCGTCGAGGAGTCTGGGTGTAATTCAAGCATTCGGGGGCCTTGAGGGTGCGTAACGGCAGGCGCCTGGAGGGTGTATTGCATCGGCGACCTGTACAGTGCAGTGCGACTTTCATGCCACTGTGCATGGCTCTATGTGCCGGACATTTTTACATTAGGTGTCAGATATCGCCACATAAAGCATGTTCAGTTCGCCCAAGGGGCAAACCCTGGGGCGCGTCAGCAGGCCGCCATGGAAGGCCTGCGTGTGTAACCGCACACCTCCTGCCCGCATTAGCACTGATGTACAGGTGAGGCCGATGACCATCGCGGCCTTACAGTTTTCCTTGGATAAAAAGAAGCACGGGGTACACAACTGATGGACGCAACATCCACAACCACCACCGCGAACAGCGGGCATGAGAGCAAACTCAGTGCCTCGCTCAAGTCGCGCCACCTGACGATGATGTCGATCGCCGGGGTTATCGGCGGCGCCTTGTTCGTCGGCTCCGGCAGCGTGATCCACAGCGCCGGCCCGGCGGCTGTCCTGGCCTACCTGGCAGGCGGCATCCTGGTGGTACTGATCATGCGCATGCTGGGTGAAATGGCGACTTCGTCGCCCGACACCGGTTCGTTTTCCACCTACGCCGACCGCGCCATCGGCCGTTGGGCCGGTTTCACCATCGGCTGGCTGTACTGGTGGTACTGGGTCATCCTCATGGCTTGGGAAGCTTATGTGGCGGGCAAGATCCTGCATGGTTTCTTCCCTGATGTGAGCGTCAACGTGTTCGTGCTGGCCACGACCCTGGTGCTGATCACCGTCAATTTCTTCAACGTCAAACACTACGGTGAGTTCGAGTTCTGGTTCGCGTTGATCAAGGTGATCGCGATCGTCTGCTTCCTGATCGTGTGTACCGCAGCGGTGATGAACATCTGGCAATTCGGTGAAGTGCGCGGCATCACTCACCTGACCGCCGAAGGCTTCATGCCCAATGGCATCACCACGGTGATCGGTGCGTTGCTTGGCGTGATGTTCGCCTTCCTCGGTGCCGAAATCGTCACCATCGCCGCCTCCGAAGCCAAGGACCCGGCCACTCAGATCGTCAAGGCCACCAACTCTGTGGTGTGGCGGGTATGCCTGTTCTACGTCGGTTCGATCTTCCTGATCGTCTGCCTCGTGCCGTGGAACGACCCGCACCTGGGCGTTTCCGGTTATGGCGCGTATCGCCGCACCCTGGAACTGCTGGGTGTGCCGTATGCCGAGCTGTTGATGAACTTTGTGGTGCTGACCTCGGTGAGCAGCTGCCTGATCTCGGGCCACTACACCGCTTCACGCATGCTGTTCTCGCTGGCGCAGCGTGGCGATGCGCCGTCGTTCTTCAAGTCGACCCGCCCCGGTACCGGCGTACCGGTGAACGCGATCATCGGTTCGTGCGCCGTGGCCGTGGTGTGCGCGCTGATCAACTTCAGCGAGACCCTGCGCCCGAAAGACGTGCTCGATACGCTGATGAACACCACCGGCATGATCGCTTTGCTGGTGTACCTGGTCATTGCCTTCTCGCAGCTGCGCATGCGCCGCAAGCTGATCGCCGAGGGCAAGGAAGTCCGTTTGAAGATGTGGCTGTTCCCGTGGCTGACCTACCTGGTGATCGCCTTCATCGTCGCCGCGCTGGTGACCATGGCTTTCATGCCTGACTACCAGATCCTGGTGATCTCCACCGGCATTGCCGCGGCCGTCGTTGTGGCCATGGGTGTGGTGCACCAGATGCGCAGCGCCCGTAAGCACTAAGCGCTAGCGCTTGCCCGAAGCGGCCGGCTCCCTCGTGGACCCGGCCGTTTCGCGTTGATGGGCGGGGGTTTTCTCATCCGGCATGTGAAAGCGCCCGTTCATCCAGGGTGAGCCGAGCAGGGCGGCGGCAGCCATCAGGGCCAGAAGGGCCAGGGCCAGGAAGGGTTTCATCGGCATACGCATATGAGGACTGACTTCCAGGATCCGCGAACAGTTCCCTCGACAGGGCCCGTACAGGCGACAGATGGCTTATGCTGAGCACATTGCCCGCCAAAAGGAGCCCCTCATGGCTTGGTCCGCCACCCAGTATTCCCTGTTCGAAGACGAACGCACCCGTGCGGTGCGCGACCTGCTTGCCGCGGTGCCGCCACGCCCGGTGCGCCATGCCACCGACCTGGGGTGCGGCCCTGGCAATTCCACCGAAATACTGTTGCAGCGCCATCCCGACGCCCAGGTGACGGCCCTGGACAGTGACCCGGACATGATCGACAAGGCCCGTGCACGCCAGCGCTTGCGCATCCCCAGGGTGCGTTGCGAAATCGCCGATATCGCCCAGTGGGCCGCCCCCGAACCGCAGGATCTGATCCTGGCCAACGCTTCACTGCAATGGCTGCCTGACCACGGTTCGCTCTACCCGCACCTGGTGCGCCAGCTCAGTGAGGGTGCAAGCCTGGCTGTGCAAACCCCGGACAACCTTGACGAGCCGGCCCACCGCCAGTTGCGCGAGATTGCCGGTCGTGGCCCTTGGGCCGAAAAATTCGCCGACCTGAGTTTGCCGCCCCGGCATAACGCGGCGTTCTACTACGACCTGCTCAGCCCGCTGTGTACGCGGGTGGACGTATGGCGCACGACCTACCATCACCCGTTGACCGGTGGCGCCGAGGCGGTGGTGGAGTGGTTCAAGGGGTCGGCCCTGCGGCCTTATCTGGCCAGGCTGGACGAGAAAGAGCAGGCGGACTTTCTGCAGATGTACCTGCAGGCCATGCAGCACGACTACCCGGCGGCCACCGACGGCAAGGTGCTGCTGCCGTTCCCGCGGCTGTTCGTCATCGCTACCCGGTAGGTGAGCGGCGCCAGCGCCGGATCACACAGCCATAGATCACGAGGTTGACCACCAGCACGACGCCGCCCAGCAGCCATTGGATCTGCGGGGTCAACCCGGCAGGGTAGATCAGCGGCCAGATGTAGTGCTCGACGAAGCCGCCGTGGTAGCCGGCACCGCCTGCGGCGAAGCGCATGCGGTTTTCCCAGTCGGTCAGCGGGCATTCCAGGTGCAGGCCCTCGACCGCCAGGCCCCAGGCCAGGGCGGGCAGGTGGATGAACAGGGCGGGGCGCCACTTGAGCACCAGCAGGCCGCCTGACAGTACCAGCAGGATGAAGGCCAGGTGCAGCAGCACCAGGGTGTCGGCGGCTAGACGGTAGAGCATGGGGTATGCAGTTTGACAGGGATGTATACCCAGCATAGTTATGAAGGCTTCACTGGCCTATTGAACACGGCACTCAAGACTGGAGGTGCTGGGCGTTTTCTAGCCAGGATGGCTTTTGCGGGGCTTTCTCTCGAGTCTTGCATTGGATTTACCGGCCCAATCGCCCGCAAGGCCGCTACAAGCTTTCCTGTACCACCTGCAGGAACGTGGCCACCACCCGCCGGGTACGCTGCTCGCTCAAGCACACCAGTGTCTCGGTGAGGTGCCGCTGGCAATCGACAATGGGCAGTGCACACACCCGCGCATCGGCGCCGAACTCGGCGGCCGACACCACCCCCACGCCAATCCCCACCACCACCGCCTCGCGCGCGGCCTCGCGGCCTTCGACCTGAATGGCGGGGCGAATTCGCAAGCCAGCGCGCTGCATTTCTTCCTCAAGCGTCTGCCTGGTCACCGAGCCAGGCTCGCGTAGTACCAGCGGCGTGTCGTCCAGGTCTGCCAGGCTGATCGAGCCACGGCTGGCCCAGGGGTGGTTGTGCGAGACGAAGGCCACCATCGGGTCGCGGCGCAGCGGCACGCAGTGCAGGCGCTCATCGTCGACATCGCGCCCCAACAGTGCCAGGTCGGCCTGGTAGCTGAACAGCCGGGCCAGGGATTCATCGGTGTTGCCGGTCTCGACCTTGACCTGGATGCCCGGGTAGCGCTGACAAAAGCGGGCGATCTGGGGCAGCACGTGCACCGGCGCATCCACCGCCAGCACCAGGCTGCCGGTGTGCAGGGCGCGGGAGTCTTGCAGCAGTTCGTGGGCTTCGGCCTCACAGGCGAACAGGCGCTTGCTGATGCCCAGCAGGCGCTCGCCCAGGTCGGTCAACTGCACCGAGCGTTTGTTGCGGTGGAACAGCAACACCCCGAAGCGCTCTTCGAGCTTGCGCACCTGGTCGGAGACGGCCGGCTGGGTCAGAAACAGCTTTTCTGCCGCCCGGGTGAAGCTGCCGTGCACGGCCACCGCATGGAAAGCCTTGAGTTGAGCGTGGGACACCGACATGTCGACTCCAGTAACAAGCTGAGCTTATGTGTGAAATACGATAAATCGATTTTATTTATCAGTCACCAGCTGTTTCCATATTCATCAATCCCGGCGCTGCCACGAGCAGCTGCGGGACATGGCGCGCACCCCCGCGCCATCTGACCAGATGACGAGCCACGTCATGCAGTGCGCAACACAAAAACAAGACAGGCGTTTATTCACATTCTGCCGGCACACTTGAGCAAGAGGTCAGACGCACATGAATCACTCTCTAGCCGCGTTGAAACGTTGGCGCATCCAGATTTTCGCCATCACCTGGCTGGCCTACGCCGCCTTCTACTTCACCCGCAAGGCCTTCTCGGTGGCCAAGCTAGGCATTGGTGAAGACCCGACATTCATGCTCGACAAGGCATCGATGGCCAACCTCGACGCCATCTACCTGGCCGCCTATGCGGTGGGCCAGTTCACCTGGGGCATGCTGGCCGACCGTTTCGGCCCGCGCGTGGTGGTACTTGGGGGCCTGTTGATTTCGGCGGCGGCAGCCGTGGTGATGGGCAGCTACGCTACCTTCCCGATCTTCGCCACCTGCATGCTGATCCAGGGCCTGGCGCAGTCCACGGGCTGGGCCGGGCTGTGCAAGAACATCGGCAGCTTCTTCCCCGCCGTGCAGCGCGGCCGGGTACTGGGGTTGTGGAGCTCCTGCTATGCCTTTGGCGGCCTGGTCGCCTCGCCGTTCGCCGGCTGGTGGGCCTACACCCTGATCGGCACCTGGCATGCGGCATTCTTCTCCAGTGCCGCGGTGGTTGCTGCGGTGGCGGTGCTGTTCTTCTTCCTGCAGCGCAACAAACCCGAAGATGTAGGCTTGCCGGCGGTCGAGCCGGAGCCGCAGAGCATGGCGCCGGCCGGTGGCCTGTGCAGTGTCTGGGCGCCGCTGCGCGAGATCCTGCACAACCGCACGGTGTTGACCCTGGGCCTGGCGTACTTTCTTCTGAAACCGGCGCGCTACGCGATCCTGCTGTGGGGGCCGGTGATCGTCTTCGAGCAGATGCCCTCGGTGGGCAAAGTAGGCGCTGCGATCATCCCCACGGCCTTTGAACTGGCCGGGCTGCTGGGCCCGATCATCATTGGCCTGGCATCGGACAAGCTGTTCGGCGCACGGCGCATGCCGGCCTGTGTGATCAGCCTGGTGCTGCTGACCGTGGCCCTGGCGGCGTTCATGGCCGCCATGCACAGCGGGAGCATCGTCATGGTGGTTGGTTTGCTGTTCTTCATGGGCCTGACCCTGTATGGGCCGGACTCGATGATCAGCGGCGCGGCGGCCATCGACTTCGGCACGGCCAAGGCCGGTGCCACGGCAGCCGGTTTCGTCAATGGCTGCGGCTCGGTGGGCGCGGTGCTTGGCGGCCTGCTGCCCGGTTACTTCGACAGCGTCACGGTGTTCATCGTGTTCGCTGGCTGCGCACTGTTCTCGGCCCTGGTGCTGCTGCCGCACTGGAACAGCCGTCCGGCCAGTGCAGCCCAGGCCAATGATGTGGCTCCCAACACCAGCATGGCGATCAAGCCACTGCGTACCTAAAGGAAAGCGAGCGAATGAGACCCTTCTGGCTGCAACAGGCCCTGGATTGTGAGCAGGACGCGGTATGCCCGCCGCTGCAAGGCGATGCCCGCTGCGACGTGTGCATCGTAGGCGGCGGCTACACCGGCCTGTGGACCGCGCTGATGCTCAAGGAGGCAGTACCGTCGCTGGACGTGCTGCTGATCGAGGCAGACATCTGCGGTGCGGGCGCCAGTGGGCGCAATGGGGGGTGTGCGTTGTCGTGGTCGGCCAAGTACTTCACCCTCGAACGTCTGTTCGGGGTGGCTGAAGCGGTACGCCTGGTAAGCGAGTCGGAGCGCAGCATCGGTGCCATTGGCGCATTCTGCACGGCCAATGGCATCGATTGCGACTACCGCCTGGACGGCACCCTGTACACCGCCACCAACCAGGCCCAGGTGGGCGCCACCGATGCGGTGATCGCTGCGCTGGAGCACAGGGGGATCAATTCATTCGAGCGTTTGCCGCTGGACGAGGTGCAGCGCTTGGCCGGTTCAGCGCGGCACCTGGAAGGCTGGTTTTCGCCAGCCGCCGCCACCGTGCAGCCAGGCCGGTTGGTGCGCGGCCTGCGGCGGGTGGCGTTGCAGCGCGGCGTGCGCATCCATGAAGGCACAGCCATGACCGGCCTGGAGCACGGCGCCCCGGTGCAGGTGCGCACGGCCCATGGCACGGTGCGTGCCGACCGTGTCGTGCTCGGCCTCAATGCCTGGATGGCGCGAGCCTTCCCGCAGTTCGAGCGCAGCGTGGCGATCGTTTCCAGTGACATGGTGATCACCGAGCCGTGCCCCGAGCTGCTGCGCGAGATCGGCCTGAACAACGGCATCAGCGTGCTGGACTCACGGATTTTCGTGCATTACTACCACAACACCTCTGATGGGCGGCTGATGCTCGGCAAGGGTGGTAACACCTTCGCCTATGGCGGGCGCATGCTGCCGGTGTTCGATCAACCCTCGCCGTACCGGCCACTGCTGCGTGAAAGCCTGGCCGATTTCTTCCCTGCCTTGGCCGATGTGCCGCTGGCGGCCAGCTGGAACGGCCCCTCGGACCGCTCGGTGACCGGGCTGCCGTTCTTTGGGCGGTTGGACGGGCAGGGCAACGTGTTCTATGGCTTCGGCTATTCTGGCAGCGGGGTAGGGCCGTGCCACATGGGCGGGCAGATCCTCTCGTCCCTGGCGCTGGGGCTGGACAATCCGTGGACCCGCTCGCCATTGGTCAAGGGCCCGTTGGGGCTGTTCCCGCCGGAGCCGATCCGCTACCTGGGCTCGCTGATGGTGCGCAATGCTATTCGCCGCAAGGAGCGCGCCGAAGACCGGGGGCTGCGGCCACGCCACCTGGACGTACGGCTGGCCCGCTTCGCCGCGGCGGCGGGCAAGGCCGACAAAGCATGAGATTTCTTGTCGAACACTGGCCCGAGGGCGTATAAACTGCTCCCACTTTTTGGCCGGTCGCTTCCTGAACCGGCCGCTGAAACAAGAGAGTCGACATGGGCGCACAGTGGAAAGCCAAGCATAGAGAAACAGCTGCCAATGCCAAGGGCAAGATCATGGGCAAGCTGTCCAAGGAAATCCAGATCGCGGCCAGGTCGGGCGCCGATCCCGACATGAACCCACGCCTGCGCCTGGCCATCGTGCAAGCCAAGAAGGCTTCCATGACCCGCGAGACCCTGGACCGGGCGATCCGCAAGGGCGCGGGCCTGGACGGTGATGCCGTGCAGTACCAGGCGGTGACGTACGAAGGTTTTGCGCCGCACCAGGTGCCGCTGATCGTCGAGTGCCTGACCGACAACGTCAACCGCACCGTCGCGCAGATTCGCGTGCTGTTCCGCAAGGGCCAACTCGGTGCCAGCGGTTCGGTGGCGTGGGACTTCAACCATGTGGGCCTGATCGAAGCCATGCCCGACGGCGATGCCGACCCGGAAATGGCCGCCATCGAGGCCGGTGCCCAGGACTTTGAAGAAGGTGAGGAAGAGGGCTCGACCCTGTTCATCACCGACACCACTGACCTGGATGCAGTGCAAAAAGCCCTGCCGGAGCATGGTTTCACTGTTTCTTCGGCCAAGATCGGCTATACCCCGAAGAACCCGGTGAGCGCTGCCAGCCTCAGTGCCGAGGCGCTGGCTGAAGTCGAGGCGTTCCTTGAAGCGATCGACGAGAACGATGACGTACAGAACGTCTATGTTGGCCTGACCGAGTAAAAAGCGGGGCCGCCTTGCGGCCCAATCGCCGGCAAGCCGGCTCCCACAGGGACGGTGCAAGCCTCAGGTTCCCGCGGGCGCAGCGCACCCCCTGGGTTCTTGCGGGCACACTGCGGGCCATGGGCCTGCGAGGTCCTTGTGGGAGCCGGCTTGCCGGCGATTGGGCCTGTGATACTGCATTGGGAAGCCTGTATGAACCCAACCTTCGCCTCCCTCAGCCTCGCCCACCTGCGTACCCTTGACTGCCTCCTGCAGCTGAAAAACCTCAGCCACGCCGCCGAGCGCCTGGGCGTCAGCCAGTCGGCGTTGAGCCGCCAGCTGGCCCACCTGCGTGAAGCCTTCGACGACCCATTGCTGGTGCGCCAGGGCCGCGGCTACGTGCTCAGCGAATACGCCCAAGCCCTGGTCGAACCGCTGCGCCAGGTGCTGGAAGAACTCCAGGCCCTGCGCCAGCCCGCCGCGTTCGATCCGGCCCGTTGCGAGCGGCGCTTCTGCCTGGCCGCGTCCGACTACGTTGCAGAGCACATGCTGCCGCTGCTGGTGGCGGCGTTGGAGCAGGAAGCCCCCGGCGTCAGTATCGACTACCGCACCTGGCAGGCCGGACAATACGCGTTGCTGGCCAGCGGCGAGATCGACCTTGCCACCACCCTGTTCGACGAGTCGCCGGCCAACCTGCACGGCCGCCTGCTCGGCGAGGACCGGGCGGTGTGCCTGATGCGCCGCGACCATCCGCTGGCGGCCTGCGAAGTGCTGAGCCAGGACGACTACCTGGCCTTCAAGCACGTGCGCATCTGTGGCGGTGGCGACAAGGACAGCTTCATCGACCGCCACCTGCGCGCCCAGGGTCTGCAGCGGCGCATCAGCCTGGAGGTGCCGTTCTTTTCGGCCACCGTGCAGGTGGTGGGTAACAGCCAGGCATTGGCGACGTTGCCCGAGCACATTGCCCGCCAGCTCTGCCGGCTGCATGGCCTGGCCTGGCGCCCGTTGGGGTTTGTGGAGCATACCCAACGCTACTGGGTGGTGTGGCACCAGCGCCTGCAGGCGTCGGCCGAGCACCGCTGGTTGCGCAACCGGGTGTTCGAGCTGTGGCGCCAATCACAGTTCGGTGTGCAGGGTGGGCATGCGGGTTCGCCATAGCAGGTATGCGCGAAGCGGGGTTATACGCGTGGCGGTACGCGCCTAGACTGGGGCCCTTGAGCTGTTGGTGACGCCCCATCGCCGACAGCGGACAACCCACAGGAGACCGCGCGTGACCCCAGAACAATTCCGTCAATACGGCCACCAATTGATCGACCTGATTGCCGATTACCGCCAGACGGTCGGTGAACGCCCGGTGATGGCCCAGGTCGAGCCCGGCTACCTGAAAGCTGCCTTGCCTGCCGGCGCCCCGCTGCAGGGCGAACCGTTCCAGGCGATCCTCGATGACGTCAACACCCTGGTGATGCCTGGGCTTTCGCATTGGCAACACCCCGATTTCTATGGCTACTTCCCGTCCAATGGCACCTTGTCCTCGGTGCTCGGCGACTTTCTCAGCACGGGCCTTGGGGTACTGGGCCTGTCATGGCAATCGAGCCCGGCGCTGAGCGAGCTGGAGGAAACCACCCTGGACTGGGTGCGCCAGTTGCTGGGCCTGTCGGGGCAGTGGAGCGGCGTGATTCAGGACACCGCGTCGACCAGCACGCTGGTCGCGCTGATCTGTGCCCGCGAACGTGCCACCGATTACGCCCTGGTGCGCGGCGGCCTGCAAGCCGAAGCCAAACCGCTGATCGTCTACGTCAGTGCCCACGCCCACAGTTCGGTGGACAAGGCCGCGTTGCTGGCCGGCTTCGGCCGCGCCAACATCCGCCTGATCGCCACCGACGAGCAGTTCGCCATGCGCCCCGAGGCCTTGTTGGCGGCCATCGAACAGGACCTGGCCGACGGCAACCAGCCTTGCGCAGTGGTCGCCACCACCGGCACAACGACCACTACGGCGCTGGACCCCTTGCGTCAGATTGGCGAGATCGCCCAGGCCCAGGGGGTGTGGCTGCACGTCGACTCTGCCATGGCCGGCTCGGCGATGATCCTGCCCGAATGCCGCTGGATGTGGGACGGTATCGAGCTGGCCGACTCCGTGGTGGTCAACGCGCACAAATGGCTGGGTGTGGCGTTCGACTGTTCTATCTACTACGTGCGTGACCCGCAGCACCTGATTCGGGTGATGAGCACCAACCCCAGCTACCTACAGTCAGCGGTCGATGGCGAGGTGAAGAACCTGCGCGACTGGGGCATCCCCCTGGGGCGCCGGTTCCGGGCACTGAAACTATGGTTCATGTTGCGTAGCGAAGGGGTAGAGGCGTTGCAGCAGCGCTTGCGTCGCGACATGGACAATGCCCGCTGGCTGGCTGCGCAGATCGAGGCTGCAGGGGAGTGGGCGTTGTTGGCGCCGGTACAGTTGCAGACCTTGTGCATTGTGCACCGGCCTGCGGGGCTGGAGGGGCAAGCGCTGGATGCGCATACCAAGGCCTGGGCTGAGCGGCTCAATGCCTGCGGTGATGCTTATGTTACGCCGGCGACCTTGAATGGGCGCTGGATGGTGCGGGTTTCGGTGGGGGCGCTGCCCACTGAGCGTGAACATGTCGAGCAGTTGTGGCAGCGCTTGCAGGCAGTGGTTAACGGCTGAAATGCGTGGGGCCGCAGAGCGGCCCCGTGCATCTGTCAGTGGCTTGCTGTCTGCAGGCCGCTCTTGCGGTTGGCCTCGTAGGCTTGCTTGTCCATCGGCTTGGCCTGCGGGTTGCCCAGGTCTTCCATCGCCAGGCGGTGGGTTTCCGGTGCGATATAGGCTGCCAGAGCGCATATGCAGGTGATGAAGAACGCCAGGGCGCCAACGACCAGCGGGATGTTGTCCGAACCCGGTGGTGCCACCAGTGCGAACAGTGCCGGCAGCATGGCGGTCAGCATAGTGCCGATGTTCTGGGCGATGGCCATGGCCGACACGCGGTAGCGGGTGTTGAACAGCTCAGGGAAGAAGCTTGGGAACACCGCGTTGTAGCCTTGGTAAACCATGCCCCACATGAGGATCGAGGTGGCGAAGGCCAGCGGTACGTTCTGGATGCTGATTGCATACAGGTACACGAAGGCCAGCAGGCCAGAGCCCAGGCAGCCGGCGATCATGGTCGGGCGACGGCCGATCTTGTCGGAAAGGTTGCCCACGAACGGGATCACCAGCACTGCAACGATGTTGCCCACTACCGGGATCCACAGGTACACGCTCTTGTCGAAGCCGATGCCGTAGGCCGGCTGTACGGCGTAAGCCGCGCCGAAGATGGTGGCAACCACCGGGATCACGTTCATCAACGCCATGAACATCACCAGCACCATGTGCTTCCAGCTGTGGCGGAAGGCCTCGCTGATTGGCGACTTGGCAACCTTGGCCTGTTTCTCTTCTTTCACGAAGGCCGGGGTTTCGTGCACTTCCTTACGGATGATGAAGCCTGCGATCAGCACGATGGCGCTCATCAGGAACGGGATCCGCCAGCCCCAGTCGTTGAACGCCTCGCTGGGCATGAAGTAGGCCAGTGGCAGGAACACGGCCGCCGCCATGACCTGGCCGGCCTGCACGCCCTGCAAGGTGAAGCTGGCATAGTAGCCGCGTCGCCCGAATGGCGCGTGTTCCATGATCATCGAACTGGCGCCGGAGATTTCACCGGCCACCGCAAAGCCTTGGACCAGGCGCAGCAGCACCAGCAAGGCCGGGGCGAGCATGCCGATATCGTGGTAGGTAGGCAGCAGGCCCACGCCCATGGTGGAAATGCCCATCAGGAACATGCACAGCAGCAGTACGTTCTTGCGCCCGCGGGTATCACCCCAGTGGCCGAGCACGAAGGCGCCGACCGGACGGGCCAGATAACCCACGCCGTAGGTGGCCAGCGAGGCGATGATCGCCATCTTGGGGTCGGTGTTGGGGAAGAAGATCTGCGGGAAGATCAGTGCCGCCGCCTGGGCATAGATGAAAAAGTCGTAATACTCGAGTGCCGAGCCTATCCATCCGCTGGCGGTCGCTTTCTTGGCTTGAGAGCTGGAGTGAGCCATCGTTGTCTCCGTTGTTTTTGTTTGTCGCCGCACAGCAGGCGCCGTCAGGCGGCAGCCAGTGGGTGTGCGATCGCTATCGGGAGTAAGGGGTGCGCTTATAAAGCCGGCGATCGCTGGCGAAGTCTGCTAGGTGAAGACGAACCAGCAGGTGCGGGTTGCAAGGCGAGGGAGATGTGCATAGGTCGGTACCCGTTTTATTGAACTTATTATGTTGTGGCGCTGGGCTTGTGAGCGCAGGTTGCGCCGAACGGCCACTGGGCAGAAAGTGGTGGTCGGTGTGCCTGCGTCTGGTCTCATAGTTGCGCAGGGGTGGCAGTGAATCAATTCGCCAAAACGGGTTTTGTGCGATAATCGAACGCAAAACTAACCATTCCGTACAAAGTGATTGCTGCCATGACTTTACCTGCGAATAATTCATCATGCCAAGAAGTCTGATGGTGAGCTGCCGCTCCCGGCCCTTCGCAGGTTCGCCCCAAGCGGCCGGTACCCACAGCACCACTCGCTTCCAGCCCTGTAGCCCATAACAAGGAATTCCACCATGCAGCGTTCGATAGCCACCGTGTCCTTGAGCGGCACACTGCCGGAAAAGCTCGAAGCCATCGCCGCCGCCGGTTTCGACGGCGTCGAGATCTTCGAAAATGATCTGCTCTACTATGCCGGCAGCCCCCGCGAAGTGCGGCAGATGTGCGCCGACCTCGGCATCGCCATCACCCTGTTCCAGCCGTTCCGCGATTTTGAAGGCTGCCGCCGCGACCGCCTGCAGAAGAACATCGACCGCGCCGAGCGCAAGTTCGACCTGATGCAAGAGCTGGGCACCGACCTGGTGCTGGTGTGCAGCAACGTGCAGGCCGACGCCCTGGGCGACGAACAACTGCTGGTGGACGACCTGCGCCTGCTCGCCGAGCATGCCGGCCAACGCGGCATGCGCATCGGCTACGAAGCCCTGGCCTGGGGCCGTCACGTCAACACCTACCAGCAAGTGTGGAACCTTGTGCGCCAGGCCGACCACCCGGCGCTGGGCGTGATCCTCGACAGCTTCCACACCCTGTCGCTCAAGGGCGACCCTGCTGCGATCCGCGATATCCCCGGCGACAAGATCTTCTTCGTGCAGATGGCCGATGCGCCGATCCTGGCCATGGATGTACTGGAGTGGAGCCGCCACTTCCGCTGCTTCCCGGGGCAGGGCGAAATGGACCTGGCCGGTTTCCTCGCGCCGATCCTGGCTACCGGTTATCGCGGCCCGTTGTCGCTGGAAATCTTCAACGACGGCTTCCGCGCTGCACCGCCGCGCCAGAACGCCGCCGATGGCCTGCGTTCTTTGTTGTACCTGGAGGAACAGACCCGTCTGCGCCTGCAGCAGGAAGGTACCGCCATCGAGCCGGGTGTGCTGTTCGCACCGCCCGCCGCCAGTGCCTACAACGGCGTGGAGTTCCTCGAATTTGCCGTCGACGAAGCGGTCGGCGCGCGGCTGGGCAGCTGGCTCAAGCGCCTGGGCTTCGCCGACGCGGGCAAGCACCGCAGCAAGGACGTACGCCTGCTGCGCCAGAACGACATCAACATCGTGCTCAATGCCGAGCCGTACTCCTTTGGCCACAACTTCTTCGAGGCCCATGGCCCGTCGCTGTGCGCCACCGCACTGCGGGTCAAGGACGAGCACGCGGCGCTGCAGCGTGCCACCGACTTCCGCGGCCAGCCGTTCCGCGGGCTGGTCGGCCCCAACGAATGTGAGGTGCCTGCCGTACGCGCCCCGGATGGCAGCCTGATCTACCTGGTGGAGCAGGGCAAGGAAGGCCCGTCGCTGTACGACACCGACTTCCGCCTGGAGCCCAGTGCCAGCAGCACCGGTGGCCTGCAGCGCATCGACCACATGGCCCTGGCCTTGCCGGCCGAGTCGCTGGACAGCTGGGTGCTGTTCTACAAGAGCCTGTTCGACTTTGCCGCAGACGATGAAGTGGTGCTGCCCGACCCGTACGGGCTGGTCAAAAGCCGTGCGCTGCGCAGCCAGTGCGGCAGCCTGCGCCTGCCGCTGAACATCTCGGAAAACCGCAACACCGCTATCGCCCACGCGCTGTCGAGCTATCGCGGGTCGGGTGTGCATCATATCGCCTTCGATTGTGCCGATATCTTCAAGGAAGTGGCGCGGGCGAAGGAGGCCGGTGTGCCGTTGCTGGAAATTCCGCTCAATTACTACGACGATCTGGCGGCTCGTTTCGATTTCGACGACGAGTTTCTCAGCGAGCTGGCGTACTACAACGTGCTGTATGACCGCGACGCACAGGGTGGCGAGCTGTTCCACGTGTACACCGAGGCGTTCGAAGACCGCTTCTTCTTTGAAATCATCCAGCGCAAGGGTGGCTACGCCGGCTATGGCGCGGCCAACGTGCCTGTGCGCTTGGCGGCGATGGCCAAGCGGCGCAGCGGGGCGGCGCGCAAGCCGGTGTTGTAACCCCCGCAGGGTTCACGGCCTGTGAAATCGGGCGCTGCTCGCGCGGCGCCTGATCATGGCCACAGGCTGGCCCTCGCCAATCCTGCCCGCTCGATCAACAGCGCGCTTCCCCCCAACCCTCCACTCACGGATAATCCCGTCCAAATCCCAATAAATACCCGTGAGCAGCTATGAGCAATCCCGTTGCCCCCCTCGGCCAGCCCGAGATCGAAGGGACACGCAAGTCGCGCAAGAACAACCCTGAAAAAACCCGCGAGGACATCCTCCAGGCCGCCATCAACGAGTTCGTCCAGCAAGGCCTGGCGGGCGCGCGGGTGGATGCCATCGCCGAGCGCACCGCTACCTCCAAACGCATGATCTACTACTACTTCGGTAGCAAGGAGCAGCTGTACGTCGAGTGCCTGGTCAAACTCTACGGCGACATCCGCAAGACCGAGCACCGCCTGGACCTGGAGTCGCTGCCGGCCGAGCAGGCCATCCAGCGCCTGACCGAGTTCACTTTCGATCACCACGACCGCAACGTCGATTTCGTGCGCATGGTCTGCACCGAAAACATCCATTACGGCGAGTACGTGAAGAAAACCCCGGCCATCCGCGAAATGAGCAGCCTGGTCCTTCAGGCGCTGGGCCGCACGCTGGAGCGTGGCGTGCAAGAGGGCGTGTTCCGCCCGGGCATCGAGGTCATCGACCTGCACATGCTGATGAGCGCGTTCTGCTTCTATCGGGTATCGAACCGCCACACCTTCGGCGACATCTTCCAGATCGACCTGCTCGATGATCAGGTAAAACTGCGTCACAAGGCCATGATCTGCGAAGCGGTGATGCGTTACATCCAGGCCTGAGTGCCGTTCACTCGCCCAGCCGTTGCTCACGTGACGGCGGGTAGCCGAAGTAGGCCGCGTAGCACTTGCTGAAGTGCGATACCGAAACAAAGCCGCAGGCCACCGCAACCTCCATCACCGACAGGTCGGAGTACTGCAGCAGGCGGCGGCTCTTGGTGATACGCAGTTCCATGTAATAGCGCCGTGGCGAGGTGCCCAGCTGGGCCTGGAACAAGCGGTCGATCTGCCGCCGGGAGCGGCCGCTGTAGGCCGCCAACTGGTCGAGGCTGAGGGTTTCCTCAAGGTTGTTTTCCATCAGCTCGACGATGGTACGCAGGTGCAGGCTCATCGACTTTTTCGCCCCCGGCCCAACCTGGCGGTGGCGCGCACCAGAGAACGAGAGGATTTCCTCGACGCCTTCTGCCAGGCCGTCACCGTACAGGCGGCGGACCAGGCCGAGCATCAGCTCCATGGCACCGTTGGGGCTGGCGGCGCTGAGCCGATCACGGTCCAGTGTGAAGCTGGCCGGGGTGATGCGTGTCTGCGGGCTGCGCTCGGACAGGCTGGCACGCTGTTCGGGGTGAATGCTGCAGCCGTAGTCATCCAGCACCCCGGCGCGGCCGAGGAACCAGGCGCCGTTCCATAGCCCGCCCAGGGCCTTGCCGTGGGCGGCGCAGTCACCCAGCAGGCGGTCCAGCTCGGGGTACTTGAGCGGTGTGCGCAAGCCGCCGCAGATGATGAGCAGGTCGAGTGCTTTCAGCTCGCTGGCAACCAGGTCAGTGGCCACCAGCTCCAGGCCCAGGTCGCTCAGCACCCGGTCACCGTCCAGCGACAGCGGGGTAAAGCTGAAGCTGTCGGCGCGCAGCAGGTTGGCGGTGACCAGCACGTCCATGGCCACGGTGAAACTGGCCATGGAGAAGTGTTTGAGCAGGACGAAGTCGACGCGATAGGGCACCTGGGGGCTGGCCGCGGTGGACTTGAGCCGTAGCATGTTGCTGGTGCTGGTCTTCTTGCTGAACTGGCGTGGGGTGGGCACTCTGGACTCCGCTTCCTGGCTGGCCAGCAGAGTGTGGCCGGTGGCCTGTGGAAAGACAATCGCCAGGGTGGGGTTGTGGTAGTGGAGGTCGTATTGAGGCAACTGGGCTATGCTGGCGCCTCCCATTTGGAGAACCTCGATGAAATACGCCGTCGCCCTGTTGTTCAGCCTGCTGCCGCTGCTGGCGAACGCCCTGCAAACCGGGGAGAAGCTCGCACCGTGGACGCTGCTCGATCAACATGACCAGCCCTATACCTTGGAGGCCGGCACGCAGGTGCTGCTGGTGGCCCGCGATATGGACGGCGCCAAGCTGGTGAAGGCGGCTCTGGCCGACCAGCCCAAGGGCTACCTGGAGTCGCGCCATGCGGTGTTCGTGGCGGATATCCAGCGCATGCCTGCGCTGATCAGCAAACTGTTCGCCATCCCCGCCATGCGTGATTACAACTACCGGGTTATGCTTGATCGTGAAGGGCAGGTGGCCAGCCGTTACCCTGGGCATGAAGGCAAGGTGCTGTGGTTGCAGCTTGAGCAGGGTGCGCTGGTCAGCCAGCAGGAGTTCGCGGATGCGCCAGCGTTGAAGGCTGCCCTGGAAAAGGCGCAGCCAAGCAAATCCGAATGAACCCTTGCCGCTGGCAGTAACCCAACCCTTTACATGCCAACGGGAGAGTGCTCATGGAAATCGGAACGATCTGGATCATTGTTGCGGCCTTGGTCATCTTGCTGGAGATCTTCGCCATCTGGAACATCATCGGCAGCGAACGGCGCGCGGAGCGCAAGATGTTATGGATCGTCTTCGTTGTCTACGCCCCGTTCCCGGGGTTGCTGTTCTGGGCCTGGCGAGGGCCGCGGGCAGTGAAGGGCAGGGCGGTACTGGAGGAAAAGTGAGGGACACGGCGTCAGGTGCGCAGCGCCTGATGCCATTTGTGGCGGCGAGTTGAGCCATAATTCGGGGGCCGCTACTTTGTTGACGTAAGCCTTCGAACACTCTCTTGCCCCGAGCCCACCATGCTGCCCATCGAACTGCTCACCACCACCCCCGACCAGGCCGACCTGATCCGCAATCTCTATCAGTTCTATGCCTACGAGTCCTCTGACTGGGAGCAGGAAGACGTTGAGGTGGATGGGCGCTTCTACATCCACGAAGAGCACCTGCAGCGCTATTGGCTTGCAGACGGCTGGAGCGCCAACCTGGTGCTGGTGGATGGTTTCATTGCTGGCTTCGTGCTGGTCGAACGCAGCGAACTGCCTGGCATCGATGCCAGTGAACTGGCCGACCTGTTCATCCTCAAGCGCTACCGCCGGCAGGGTATTGGCCGTGCGGTCGCGCTGCAGGTGCTGAGCGGTGCCGGAGACTGGCTGCTGCGTTGCTACGCGCCGGACCCCATCGCTGTCGCCTTCTGCAAAGCCGTCGTGGCCGACCTGCCGCGGCCGGTGCAGCAAATCATGCTGGGTGATGACCCGGACCTGCTCACCTATAAGGTTACGTCCGCTTACCACTGAGCGGCGCTGGCAAAAAATTGTGATCTACTTCACAAAATCCCGCCAAGCGGCATAATGCCATTACCTTGTATTCAAGACCCGGTCGCTCTGGCCTGGGGGTCCTTTTCGTGCGCGTTGCAGGTTCAGGGAAATTTTCATGTCGCTAGTCGCAAGCCCCGACGTCATGTACCGGCTGTTGATCCAGAGCGTGGTGGACTACGCCATCTACCTGCTCACCCCTGACGGTATCGTCGCTAACTGGAACCCGGGCGCCCAGCGGGCCAAGGGTTACCTTGCCGACGAGATCGTCGGCAAGCACTACTCGCTGTTCTACAGCGAAGCCGAGCGCGTTGCCGGTCTGCCCGAGCAGAACCTTGCACAGGCGCGTGACACTGGCCGTTTCGAAGAAATCGGCACACGCCTGCGCAAGGACGGCACGACCTTTCATGCCCATGTGGTGATCGAAGCCGTGCGCGATGACAGCGGCCGTGTGGTCGGCTTCGCCAAGGTCACTCGCGACATTTCCGAGCGGCACCAGCAGGAGCTGGAGCTGCTGCAGGCCAAGGAGCTGGCTGAACAGTACAGCCAGGAGATGACCAAACTTTCGCAGTTCCTCGATTCGGTGATCGCCAACATTCCCGCCAGCGTTATCGTCCAGGACCTGGAAAGCCAGCGTATCCTATTGGCCAACCAGCAGGCCGAACGCCTGTTCGGTGGGGGCGGGCGCAGCATGATCGGCCAGTTGCCGGGTGAGTGCCTGGCACCGGCTGCGGCCGATTACCTGGAACAGCAGCTCGCCCGCGGCGCGCGTAACCCCAAAGGGTATGCCGCTGAAACCCGCGTCGATACCGCCTGTGGTCCGCGGACCCTGCGCAGCCGCGCCTTGCTCAGCCAGAACCGCGAGGGCCAGGCCGACTATGTGCTGTTCGTGGCTGAAGACGCCACCGAGGAACTGGCCGCCCACGCCCAGATCCACCACATGGCCCATCACGACGCGCTGACCGGGTTGCCCAACCGCACGCTGTTCAACGAGCGGCTCAAGCAGGCGTTGGTGCGCGGCCACCAGAGCGAGAAGCTGACCGCAGCGCTATGCCTGGACCTGGATAACTTCAAGAACATCAACGATTCCCTCGGCCATGCCTTCGGCGACAAGCTGCTGCGTGCATTGGGCAAGCGCCTGCGCCGCGAACTGCGCGAACAAGACACCCTGGCCCGTTTGGGCGGCGACGAGTTCGCCGTGGTGCTGGCTGGCCTGGATGGCCGCGAGGCTGCCTGCAACACGGCGCGGCGCCTGATTGACGCGATTTGCCCGCCGTTCCAGATCGAAGGGCACCAGTTCACCGTGGGGGTGAGCATCGGCATTGCCATTGCCCCCGATGACAATGAACAGGCCGAACAGCTGCTCGGTTACGCCGACATGGCCCTCTACGAAGCCAAACGCAATGGCCGCAACCGCTTCGAGTGCTTCCACGTCGAACTGGATGTCGCCGCCCGCCAGCGCCGGCTGGTCGAAACCGACTTGCGTACCGCGCTGCACTTGGGGCAGTTGCACCTGCACTACCAGCCGATCGTGGATCAGCAGACCAGCAGCGTGACGGGCTACGAGGCGCTGTTGCGCTGGGAGCACCCCAGCCGCGGCATGGTGATGCCCATGGACTTCATTCCCATCGCCGAAGAGACCGGGCTGATCCACGAACTCGGCACCCGTGCACTGAACCTGGCTTGCCAGGAGGCGGCCAGTTGGGACAGTGAGCAGACGGTGTCGGTCAATCTTTCACCGGTGCAGTTCAAGAATGCCAACCTGGTGCATACCGTGGCGCTGGCCCTGGCCGACTCGGGCCTGGCGCCCCAGCGCCTGGAGCTGGAAATCACCGAATCGGTACTACTGGGCAACAGCGAGGAAAACGTGCGAACCCTGCGCGCGCTGAAGGCCTTGGGGGTGTCGATATCGCTGGATGACTTCGGCACGGGTTATTCGTCGTTGGGTTACCTGCGCTCGTTCCCGTTCGACCGGATCAAGATCGACAAGTCGTTCGTGCATGACATGTGCGACAGCCGCGAGGCGATGTCGATCATCCGGGCGATCACCGAGCTGTCCAATAGCCTGATGATCAAGACGACGGCTGAAGGCGTGGAGTCCGAGGAACAAATGCAGCGGTTGGCGGCAGAGGGCTGCTCGCACTTTCAGGGGTATCTGTACGGGCGGCCGGTGCCGGCGGGGGAGCGGTTGAAACAGGTAGCTGGGGCGGTGGGGTGAAAGGGCCGCACAGCGGCCCCGCTATTCAGCTGTTCCAGTCCGGCGCAAAGTCAGGGCTCACCACGCGCTGATCCTTCGGCAAACCGGCAATCAGTGCCCGGTCCTGATCGTCCAGGTGCACATCCAGCGCCGCCAGGTTGCTCAGCTGGTTCTCGCGGCTGCTGGCCTTGGGGATCACCGCCACGCCGTCCTGGTCCAGCAACCACTTGAGCGCCACCTGGCTCGGCAACACGCCATGCTTGCGCGCGATGTCCTGGATCACCGGCTGCGCCGCCGCCCGCCCGCGGGCAAGAGGGGTATAGGCCGTGAGCAGCAGGTCATGCTGACGGGCATAGTCGAGCAGCGGTTGCTGGCTGAGCAGCACGTGGTATTCCACCTGGATCGCCGCCAGTGGCGCGCCCAGCGCTTCGATCACCTGGCGCAGCAGTCCGAGTGGGAAGTTGGCCACGCCGATGCTGCGTACCTTGCCCTCGTCGCGCAGGGCCACCAGCGCCTCGATGCTGCGGGCCAAGTCCCAGTCTTTGCCAGGCCAATGGATATGGAACAGGTCGACCTGCTCGGTGCCCAGGGCACGCAGGCTGTTTTCCAGGGACTGGCGCATGGCCGCGGGCGCCAGGCTGTCCCACCAGACCTTGGTGGTCAGGTGAATCTGCTCGCGGGGCACGCTGCTGTCGCGCAGCGCCTGGCCGACAGCAGCTTCGTTGTCGTAGGCAGTGGCGGTATCGATGTGCCGGTAACCCAGCTCCAGTGCCTGGTGCACCGCACGCGTGCACTCGGCGCCAGTCATCGGCCAGGTGCCCAGGCCAATGCTGGGCAGGTCGAGGCCGTTGCGGGTGGTGAGCCTATGCATGAAAACTCCTTGTCCGGGGTTGAGGTTCCAGCGCCGATGGTGCGCGTTTCGACTGTCAGGGACCATGAGCAGCCTCCAGAAAGTGGTCGATCAGCGAACGAAAAACACATTGCTCTGCACGCGCGTGCCGATTGGCCTTCCTCAAGTCGTCGTATCTCTTCTAGAATCCCTTGCAGTCGCACTGCCTTCACCTGGCGTTGCATGCCGCAACGCCGCCATCGAGAACGCCATGAGTTCCAGCACACCGTTGTCCGGAGTCAACCACCCCCTGCGCGGTATCGCCCTGGTGGTGGTGGCCACGTTCCTGTTCGCCAGCCACGATGCCTTGTCCAAATTCCTCGGTGGCCTGTACCCGATCATCATGGTGGTGTGGGCCCGCTACGTGGTGCACACGCTGCTGATGGCCGGCATATTCCTGCCCAAGTCCGGCCTCAATGTGCTGCGCACCCGGCGCCCGGTGCTGCAGACCTTGCGCGCCCTGAGCCTGCTCAGCACCAGCCTGTTTTTCACTGCCGGCTTGCAGTACCTGCCGCTGGCCGAGGCGACTTCCGTCAACTTCCTGGCCCCGGTGCTGGTCACGGCGCTGTCGGCGCCGCTGCTCAAGGAGCGGGTCACGCCTGGGCAATGGGTCGCGGTGGTGCTGGGCTTCGTCGGCGTGCTGGTGGTGGTGCACCCCGGTGGCGCGATGTTCACCCCGGCGATCCTGTTCCCCCTCGGCTCGGCGCTGGGCTTCTGCTTCTACCAGTTGCTCACGCGCATACTCGCCGCCTATGACAGCCCCACCACCAGCAACTTCTACGCCGGGCTGTGCAACACGCTGGTGATGAGTGCGTTGGTGCCGTTCTTCTGGGAGCTGCCGCGTTGGGACCATGCGCTGCTGATGCTGGCATTGGGTGGTTTTGGCATGAGTGCGCACCTGCTGCTGACCCAGGCCTTCCGCCATGCCGCGCCGGCGCTGCTGGCGCCGTTCAGTTATTGCCAGATCGTGTTTGCCGGCTTGCTGGGGGTGCTGATCTATGGGCAGGTGCCCGATAGCACCACCCTTGTGGGCATCGCCATCATCTGCCTGAGTGGGCTTGGGGCTGCCTGGATGCAGCGCAGGAAGTGAACAGAGCCCACGCCCGCACTACCTGGCCATGAACTGCAGAATCCGTTCGCGCAACCAGCGTTCGGCCGGGTCATTGTCCTGGGCGCCGCTCCATACCATGGACAGTTCCGCCTCGGTGATGTCGAACGGCGCCGGGTCGGCGCGCAGGCTACTGTCGTCAGCCAGGGCGCAGGCGGCGTAGTCCGGCACGGTTGCGATCAGCTCGGTGTTGCGCAGCAGCGCGCGCAGGCTGCCGAACTGTGGCACGGCCAGCACCACCTTGCGGCAACGGCCGATGCGCGCCAGATCAAGGTCGATGTTGCCACTCATGTCTCCTGAGAACGACACCATCACATGCGGCCTGGCGCAGTATTCGTCCAGGCTCAGTGGGCCGGGGCGGCTGTCAGCGCGCAAAACGCGCACGCCGATGTCACGCAGCTTGCGGCGCTTGGCCGTGGCTGGCAGGTCGGTGGTATAGCTGACGCCCACCGAGATCTCGCCGCTGGCCAGCAGGCCAGGCATCAACAGGAAGTTGGTCCGGCGCACCACTACGCTGATGTTGGGTGCTTCTTCGCGCAGGGCTTGCAGCAGGGCCGGGAACAGGCCGAATTCGGCGTCATCCGAGAGCCCCAGGCGGAAGACGTTGCAGCTGTTGCTTGGGTCGAACGCCCGGGCGCGGCTGATCGCTGAAGAGATGACGTCCATGGCCGGGCCCAGCTCGGCGAAGATCTGCACGGCCCGGGGGGTTGGCTCCATGGCCCGGCCGCTGCGGATCAGTAGCGGGTCATCGAACAGCTCGCGCAGGCGGGCCAGGGCGGCGCTGACGGTGGACTGGGTGATGAACAGCTTTTCGCCGACGCGGGTCAGGTTGCGTTCGATCATCAGCGCTTCGAAAACCACCAGCAGGTTCATGTCGACGCGGCGCAGGTCGTTGCGGTTCATGGGGCTTGGCTCACGCAGAAGGTTGGTTAGCGCTGTATTGAAGCACGGCGCGGGGCCGCGCGCCTTGTAGGGATGTGCGGCCAGGTGGCCGTACTGGGCACCTGACAGAGCCAACCTATCACCCTGCAATAGCCACTCTATTAGAAGTCTGCCCAAGCTCGACTAGTCTTGTCCGTGGCCCTGCGAATTCCCCTGCGGGCGGCGACAGAGCACCTGGGTGCAAGACCTTGCCGCCACGCCGTGACAGTTTCGCAAGCCCCTGTCGGACGTGACCGACCGGACCTGATGAGGGGTAGGCATGAGCCCATGTGCTCAGCGCAGAAGAACAACTGGCACAGACCTGAAATCTGGATAACCGACCCAAAGGTAACAGCAGATGTCGAACGAATCGAAATGCCCGTTCCATCAAACCGCAGGTGGCGGCACCACCAACCGAGACTGGTGGCCTGACCAGCTCAACCTCAGAATTCTTCACCAACATGGCGCCAAGTCCGACCCTATGGACCCGGACTTCGACTACGCCAAGGCGTTCAAGAGCCTCGACTTCCAGGCGCTCAAGCAAGACCTGACCGCCTTGATGACCGACTCCCAGGACTGGTGGCCGGCCGACTTCGGCCACTATGGCCCCTTGTTCATCCGCATGGCCTGGCACAGCGCCGGCACCTACCGCATCGGTGATGGCCGCGGCGGTGCCGGCTCCGGTCAGCAGCGTTTCGCACCGCTCAACAGCTGGCCGGACAACGTCAGCCTGGACAAGGCCCGGCGCCTGTTGTGGCCGATAAAACAGAAGTACGGCAACAAGATCTCCTGGGCCGACCTGATCGTGCTCACGGGCAACGTCGCCCTGGAATCGATGGGCTTCAAGACCTTTGGCTTCTCCGGCGGCCGGGCAGATGTGTGGGAGCCGGACGAAGACGTGTACTGGGGCTCGGAAAAGGTCTGGCTGGGCGGCGACACCCGTTACGGCAAGGACCAGGTCAAGGCGCAGGCACCGGGGCAGGGTGACCTGGTGGCCGAACCTGCCAAGCACGGTGAAGAGCAGAACCGCGACCTGGCGGCCGAACGCAACCTGGAAAACCCGCTGGCCGCCGTGCAGATGGGCCTGATCTATGTCAACCCGGAAGGCCCGGAAGGCAACCCCGACCCGGTGGCTTCGGGCAAGGATATCCGCGAAACCTTTGGCCGCATGGCCATGAACGATGAAGAGACCGTGGCGTTGATTGCCGGCGGCCACGCTTTCGGCAAGACCCACGGCGCAGGGCCGGCCGACAATGTTGGCGCCGAACCGGAAGCTGCCGGCCTTGAACTGCAAGGCCTGGGCTGGGCCAACACGTTTGGCACCGGCAAGGGTGGCGACACCATCACCAGCGGCCTGGAGGTGACCTGGACCTCGACGCCGACGCGTTGGAGCAACGAGTACCTCAACAACCTGTTCAACTTCGAGTGGGAGCTGACCAAGAGCCCGGCCGGTGCCCACCAGTGGCAGCCCAAGGAGGGCAAGGGCGCGGGTACCGTGCCGGACGCCCATGACCCGAGCAAACGCCACGCACCGTCCATGCTCACCTCTGACCTGGCCCTGCGCTTCGACCCGATCTACGAGCCGATAGCTCGGCGTTTCAAGGACAACCCTGACCAGCTGGCAGACGCCTTCGCCCGCGCCTGGTACAAGCTGATCCACCGTGACATGGGGCCGCTGGCACGTTATCTCGGGCCGGAAATGCCCAATGAGGAACTGCTCTGGCAAGACCCGCTGCCCAAGGCCGTTCAACCGTTACCCAGTGAGCAGGACATTGCTGCGCTCAAGAGCAAAATCCTGGCATCAGGGTTGAGTGTGGCTGAGCTGGTATCGACCGCCTGGGCAGCCGCGTCGACATTCCGGGGCTCTGACAAGCGTGGTGGGGCCAATGGCGGCCGCCTGCGCCTGGCGCCGCAGAAGGATTGGCCGGCCAACCAGGGCACGGGCAAAGTACTGGCGGCACTGGAGCAGATCCAGGGTGAGTTCAATAACGCTGGCAAGCACATCTCGCTGGCTGACCTGATCGTTCTGGCCGGTACCGCCGCCGTGGAAAAGGCCGCCAAGGATGCCGGCTACACGGGCAACGTGGCGTTCCGCCCGGGCCGGGTCGACGCCTCTCAGGAACAGACCGATGTCGAGTCCTTTGCCGTGCTGGAGCCACTGGCTGACGGTTTCCGCAATTTCAGCAAGGCGCGCTACAGCGTCAAGGCCGAGAAGTTGCTGCTGGACAAAGCCCAGTTGCTGACCCTCACCGCCCCGGAACTGACCGTGCTGATCGGCGGCCTGCGGGTGCTCGGTGCCAACCATGGCGGCAGCAAGGACGGGGTGTTCACCGACCAGCCAGGCACGCTGAGCAACGACTTCTTCCGTAACCTGCTGGACATGGGGGTGGAGTGGAAGCCCACCTCGGACGACAACGAAAACTTCGAAGCCCGCGACCGCAAGACCGGGCAGGTGAAGTGGACCGGCACCCGTGTCGACCTGGTGTTCGGCTCGCACGCGCAGCTAAGGGCGCTGAGCGAGGTGTATGGCAGCAGCGACGGCAAGGACAAGTTCATCAAGGACTTCGTCGCGGCCTGGGTGAAGGTCATGGAGCTGGACCGTTTTGATTTGAAATAGAGGTAATGGCTGGGGCTGCTTTGCAGCCCAAGCGCCGGCAAGCCGGCCCCCACAGGTACACCACCCAGCCTGACGGCGGTGGAGTGCTTGTGGGGGCCGGCTTGTTTGCAAACGGGGAAGTGGCCATCGCGCCAATTCCAGGTCGGGTAGGTACAAAAGCGTCCTCGTTCGTTCTGCTGCAATGCATCTCAGGCGGCCGGCCTGAAACAGCGTGCTCACAACGACAAGGAACACCGACTATGCAAATGCCCCAGACCCTGAAAATCCACAACGGCAACAAGGTCAAGCCGACATTTTCCGCACAGGAATACGCCGCCCGGCATGCCCGGCTGAGGGCCTACATGGCCGAGCAGGATATCGAGGCGGCGATCTTCACCTCGTACCACAACGTCAACTACTACAGCGACTTCCTGTACTGCTCATTCGGCCGCCCCTATGCACTGGTGGTGACCCACGACAAGGTGGTGTCGATCAGCGCCAACATAGACGGTGGGCAACCCTGGCGTCGTACGGTTGGCACCGACAATATCGTCTACACCGACTGGCAACGCGACAACTATTTTGTGGCGATCCAGCAGGCGCTGCCGCTGGCGTCGCGTATCGGTGTGGAGTACGACCACCTCAACCTGCAGAACCATGCCAAGCTCGCCGCCTGCTACCCAAGGGCCGAACTGGTGGACATCGGTGCCCCCTGCATGCGCATGCGCATGATCAAGTCCGCCGAAGAACAGGCGCTCATTCGCCACGGTGCCCGGGTGGCCGACATTGGCGGTGCTGCGGTGGTCGAGGCGCTGCAGGACCAGGTGCCGGAATATGAAGTGGCACTGCATGCCACCCAGGCGATGGTCCGCGAGATCGCTCGTAGTTGCCCCGACAGCGAGTTGATGGACACCTGGACCTGGTTCCAGTCCGGGCTCAACACTGACGGTGCGCACAACCCGGTAACCAGCCGCAAGGTCAATCCGGGCGACATCCTCAGCCTCAACTGTTTCCCCATGATCGCTGGCTACTACACCGCGCTAGAGCGAACGTTGTTCCTAGGCCACTGCCCGGACGAGCACTTGCGCCTCTGGCAAGCCAACGTCGAGGTGCACGAGGCAGGGCTGAAGCTGGTGCGCCCGGGCATGCGCTGCTGCGATATCGCCCGCGAGCTGAACGAAATCTTCCTGCGTCATGACCTGCTGCAGTACCGCACTTTCGGTTATGGCCACTCATTCGGCACGCTCAGCCATTATTACGGCCGCGAGGCAGGACTGGAGCTGCGCGAGGATATCGATACGGTTCTGGAACCCGGCATGGTGGTGTCGATAGAGCCGATGATCATGCTGCCCGAAGGGCTGCCGGGGGCAGGGGGCTACCGCGAGCATGACATTCTGATCGTCAATGAAACGGGGGCCGAGAACATCACCAAGTTCCCGTATGGACCGGAGCGCAACATCATTCGCAAGTGACTGCATGTGCCGGCCTCTGCGAGTGCGCAGGCCGGCGCAAACCACACAATAACAACTGTATGACCTTCAGACCCTGCCTCCAATTAGAAGAATCAGAGGGTATCCGTCATGTCCAGCACCACCCTGAATGCTCCCACCCTCGCCGGTGCCGCCCAAGGCGCCGAACGCCAGGCCCTGCGCAAGGCCGCCCGTGCCAGTTTCATGGGCAACTTCGTCGAATGGTTCGATTACGCCGCCTATGGCTACCTGGCGACCATCATCGCCGCCACCTTCTTTGCGCAAACGGACAAGACCAGCGGCCTGCTGGCGACGTTCGCGGTATTCGCCCTGTCCTTCCTCGTACGCCCGCTGGGCGGGATAGTGTGGGGTCATTTTGGCGATCGTTATGGCCGGCGTAATGCCTTGTCACTGTCGATACTGATCATGTCGATTTCGACCTTCTGCATCGGCCTGTTGCCGGGGTATGCGCAAATCGGCCTGTGGGCACCTTGCCTATTGTTGCTGATCCGCCTGGTGCAAGGTTTTTCCGCTTCGGGCGAGTATGCCGGCGCGGCGGCCTTTCTTGCCGAATATGCACCGCCTGGCCGACGCGGGCTGTACACCAGCATCGTGCCGGCCAGCACCGCCGCCGGGCTGTTGTTCGGCGCAGCATTCGTCGCGGCGTTGCATGAACTGCTCAGTACTGAGGACTTGCACAGCTGGGGCTGGCGCCTGCCGTTTTTGCTAGCGGCACCGTTCGGACTGGTGGGGCGTTATATCCGCATGAGCCTGCAGGACACCCCTAAGTTCCTGGAGATGGAACAGCGGTTGGAAAGTAAGGCCTGCATGACCCCGGCGCCGATCCGGGAACTGCTGAGCCATCACCGCCGTAGTTTGGCGATCGGCATTGGGGTTACCTGCCTCAACGCTGTGGCGTTCTACCTGCTGCTCAGTTACATGCCCACTTACCTGTCGAGCGAAATGGGTATGAACGAGCGTGACTCGTTCATCGCCTCGACGGTTTCGCTGACCACATACATTGGCCTGATTTTCCTGATGGGGCGCCTGTCTGACCACTTTGGCCGCAAAACCATGCTCGTGGTTGCTTCGTTACTTTTCCTGGGGTTGACCGTGCCGCTGTTCAAGCTGCTCGACGGCCAGCCCCTGCTGGTGGTGCTGGCGATCCAGATTTCCTTCGGGGCGATGCTGGCGATGAACGACGGCACCTTGCCGTGCCTGCTGGCCGAAATATTCCCCACCCGAGTGCGTTTCAGTGGCTTTGCCTTGAGCTTCAACCTGGCCAACGCCTTGTTTGGCGGGACGGCACCGTTTATTGCTACCTGGCTGATTCATGTGACCGGTAGCAAATTGGCGCCGGCCGGGTACATGCTGGCGGCGGCTCTGGTGGCGCTGGTGGCCATGTTGATGTGCCGGGAAACAGCCCATGGCGAACTGAAGGACTGAGGTATCAGTGCAACGATGCCTGTCGCCGCTCCCCCAGCGGCGATAGGCCAAAGAATCGGCTGTAGCTCTTGGAAAAATGCGCCGGCGAACTGAACCCGCATGCCAGCGCCACCTCCCGCACCTGCACGTCGCTGCGCAACAGCAATTCCCGCGCCCGTGACAACCGCAACTCTAAGTAATACTGGCTGGGCGTACGCTGCAAATACTTGTGGAATAGCCGTTCAAGCTGGCGCACGGTGACCTCATTGAGGCTGGCCAGCTCCTCCAGCGCCAGTGGTTCTTCTAGGTTGGCCTCCATGATCGCCACCACTTGGCTAAGCTTGGGCTGGGCACTGCCCAGCAAGGTGCGCAACGGCACGCGCTGGGGCTCGCGCTCGCCGCGCACACGGTCGCACAGCAGCAATTCGGCCGCCTTGGCAGCGATGTCTGGGCCGTCGACTTCGCGGGCGACCAGTTGCAACATCATGTCCATAGCTGCAATGCCACCGGAGCAGGTGTAACGGTCGCGGTCCAGTTCGAACAGCTGGCTGGAAATGACGATCCCAGGGAAATGTTCCTGCAGGGCCTCTCTGTCCTCCCAGTGGATAGTGCAGCGATAGCCTTTGAGCAGATCGGATTTGGCCAGCAGGTAGCTGCCCGTACAGATGCCCCCCAGCGGGACGTGCTGGCGGGCCAATTGGCGCAGCCAGTCGATCAAGGGCCGGTTACCCCGGCTGCGGTCGATCGGGTTGGACCCGACCACGAACAGGGCATCCAGCGGCGGGGCGGTGGCGATGGCATGGTCAGGCAGGATGCGCATGCCGTTACTGGCCATCACCGGCGCTTCGCTGGCAGCGAGCAATACAGTGCGGTAGAGGGGCCGGCGGGCGGCCAGGTTAGCCATGCGCAGAGTTTCCACTGCCGACGCCAGGCCGATGGTTGTGAAGTTGGGCAGCACCAGAAAGCCGAAGGTCTTGGCTGGGCAAGGCGATACGATTGCAGATACGGGGTGGACCATTGCGATCTTCCTGTGCAAGCTGAGGCGTGATTCGTTGGGGGCAGTGAAAAGCAGGCCTCGCATGTTTCTTGTTGTTATGGATCGTTGCCGGGTCGATCTTACACCCCGGCGCGATAGCCAGGAATGGACCTCAATGCAGACAGAAGGTGAAACTATTTGAACCCCGAATCCATGCTGGCGGCGCTGCCGGGTTTCGCCATCGCGCCGCAGGCCATCCAGGTGTTGCCCGATGCCGCGGCCTATCGCACCTGCTTGCTTGAGCGCATCGGCGCCGCGACCCGGCGCATCGTCATCGTCGCCTTGTACTTGCAGGAGGACGAGGCTGGGCAGGAAGTGCTGGATGCCCTGTACCAGGCCAAAGCGGCGCGGCCGAGCCTGGAGATCCTTATCGTGGTCGACTGGTTTCGCGCACGCCGTGGCCTGCTCGGCGCCGGGCGCCAGCCGGGCAATGCCGCCTGGTACCAGGCCCAGCGCCAGTTACGTGGGCTGGACGTGGTCATCCATGGCGTGCCGGTGCAAACCCGTGAGCTGTTCGGCGTACTGCACCTCAAGGGCAGCGTCATCGATGACTGCGTGATCTATACCGGCGCCAGCCTGAACAACGTCTACCTGCACCGTTTCGACCGCTACCGGCTGGACCGTTACCACCTGTTCCAGTCGCCTGCGCTGGCTGATGCCATGGTCGGCCTGGTACGCCGGCTGCTGCACCACACTGCGACGCCGCGGCTGGACCTGCCGGCGCCACCGACCAACCGCAGCCTGCGCGGCGATATTCGCCGCTTGCGTGCACGGTTGCGGCGCATGGCGTATGACGCACCGGCTGCCGTTGCAGGGCAGGGCATGCGGGTGATGCCGTTGCTCGGGGTTGGCCGCGGCAACCCGCTCAACCGCACGCTGTGCGCGCTGCTGGCCGCGGCGCGGTCGCAGATCATCATCAGCACGCCTTATTTCAACCCGCCCCGAGTATTGATGCGTGAGATCGACCACGCCCTGGAGCGTGGCGTGCGGGTGGAACTGATCATCGGCCATCGGACGGCCAATGACTTTTATATCGCGCCGGGCGAGCCGTTCAGCGCCAGTGGCGCCTTGCCCTACCTGTACGAGGACAACCTGCGTGCGTTCGTCCGGCGGCGCCATGCCGGCATCGTCAGCGGCCAATTGGTGGTTCGGATCTGGAGCGACCCTGGGCACACCTTTCATGCCAAAGGCGTCTGGGTCGATCAGCGTTACTCGTTGCTGACCGGCAACAATCTCAACCCACGCGGGTTCAACCTGGACCTGGAAAACGGGCTGCTGATCGACGACCCGCTGGGCGAGTGGACGGTGCCGCGGGAGGTGGAGCTGGAGGGTATTCGCCGGCATGCCCCGAAGATCGACTCGGCGCAAGCATTGGGGGTCAAGGCCGAGCACCCCAAAGAGGTGCGCAGGTTCTTGCGCCGCTTGCGTTACAGCCGCCTGGAGCCGTTGATCAAGCGGGTGTTGTAAGGCGTTTTTTACCTCTCTGAAAAGTCATGGCAAACGAATACAATCAGCCGTTTTCCACGTTAACCAGATAGGCCAAAACTTTCATGGCGCTTGATCCACCCACGATGCTGACCATCACGATCGCCCTGGCTGCCGCTGCAGCCTTGTACCTGGCGATCGAGTGGCGCAGCGTCCGCGAACCCTCGCTGCTGTTCTGGAGCGCGGGTTTCGCTACCATCACCGTCGGCTCCACCCTGGCCCTGCTGCGCGGGATCGGCCTGCTGTTGATCGGTATCTGGTTCGCCAACGGTTTGCTGGTGGTAGCGCATGCGTTCTTCCTGCTGGGGGTGCTGCGCTTTACCCAGACCCGCCTGTCGCGGGCCTGGCTACTGATCGTCGTTGCCTGGTTCGCCTTGCTGCTGCTGCCCGTAGGGCCACAGTGGTCCAAGGTCATGCTGATGGTCAACTCGCTGTTGGTGGCGCTGCTCACGCTCAAGGCCAGCCTGCTGTTGCGCCCGCACGGCAAGTCGCTGAGCGTGGGGGCCGTGCAGTTGCGGTATGTGCTGCTCATCCATGGCCTGTTCTATGTGATCAAGGCTGGCATCGCGGTGACGCCTGGCACGCTGATCGACCTGGCGACCTTTGGCGGCCTGATCATCCAGGTGTCGCTGGTCGAGGGGGCCATGGCAATCATGCTGATCGCCCTGTCGATGACCGGTACCGTGCGTTATCGGCGTGAAGAGCGGATCGCCCGGCTCGCTGCCCGCGATCCGTTGACGGCGCTGTACAATCGCCGCGCGCTGGAGGTCCGCGCCACGCCCCTGTTCAAAGACGTGAGCCCGGCGCGGCCTGGGGCGCTGCTGCTGATCGATATCGACAATTTCAAGCTGGTCAACGACCTGCATGGCCACGCGGCCGGCGACCGGCTGCTGGTCACGCTCAGCGAGATGATCCGTGCGGTGTTGCCAGAGCGGTCACTGGCGGCGCGGCTGGGTGGGGATGAGTTCGTCATCCTGCTCAGCGATACCAGCAGTGAGCGGGTGGTGGAGCTGGGTGGCGTTTTGCGTAGCCAGTTCCAGCAATTTGCCGAGCAGGCAATGCCGACCCCGCAGGCGGTGACCCTGAGTATCGGCGCCAACCTGTTCGACCAGCCACCGGCAAGCCTGGCGGCGTTGATCGAGCAGGGTGATGTGGCGCTGTATCAGTCCAAGCGTGGCGGGCGTAACAGTATTCGCCTGCTCGAGCGCAGCGAGATGAACCCCGCCAGGTAGCGCGTCAACCGGCCCTTACAGGTGCAGTCATCCCAATGCCAGTGAGTCAGCTTCATTAGGGCTGCTACGCAGCCCATCGCTGGCAAGCCAGCCCACCGGTGCGGCGGGGGCTTCAACTTACTGGACTGCCTCAATACATTGGATTAGTGCCCAACTTCCTGGAGGCATTCCCCATCATTGTGGGAGCCGGCTTGCCGGCGATGGGCCGCAGTGCGGCCCGTTTTTCTTCAGGTCACAACCTGATAGCAAGGCACATACTCCGCGCCACCCGGCAGCTTCATCCGGTGCTGGTCGACGAACGCTTGCAACAGGTGCCCCAGTGGCTCCAGAACCGCACTGTCACCGCGGATCTGGTACGGCCCATGCTGCTCGATCAGGCGGATGCCCTTGTCCTTGACGTTGCCGGCAACGATGCCGGAAAACGCCCGACGCAGGTTGGCGGCCAGTTCATGCGGCGGCAGGTCGCGGCGCAGGGCCAGCTCGGCCATGTTGGCGTGGGTCGGGTCGAACGGGTGCTGGAAACCGCCGTCGATCTTCAGCAGCCAGTTGAAGTGGAACGCGTCGTTGCGCTCTCGGCGGAACTGCTTGACCTCCTTCAGCCCCTCGACCATCTGCCGCGCCACCTCGGCCGGGTCATCGATGATGATTTGATAGTGGCGCTGGGCGGCCTCACCCAGCGTGGCGCCCACGAAGGCATGCAGTTGCAGCAGGAACGCCTCGGCACTGCGCGGCCCAGTCAGCACTACCGGGAACGGCAGGTCTTGGTTGTCCGGGTGCATCAGGATGCCGAGCAGGTAGAGGAATTCCTCGGCAGTACCGGCGCCACCGGGGAAGATGATGATGCCGTGGCCGACACGTACGAAGGCTTCTAGACGCTTCTCGATGTCCGGCAGGATCACCAGTTCGTTGACGATCGGGTTGGGCGCCTCGGCGGCGATGATGCCCGGTTCGGTCAGGCCCAGATAACGGCTGCCGTGCATGCGTTGCTTGGCATGGGCGATGGTGGCGCCTTTCATCGGCCCCTTCATCACGCCCGGGCCGCACCCGGTGCAGATGTCCAGCTTGCGCAGGCCCAGTTCGTGGCCGACCTTCTTGGTGTACTGGTACTCCTCGCTGCTGATCGAATGGCCACCCCAGCACACCACCATTTTCGGCTCGACGCCCGGGCGCAGGGTGCGGGCGTTGCGCAGCAGGTGGAACACGTAGTCGGTGATGCCCTGGGAGGTTTCCAGGTCGATGCGCTGGCTGGCCAGCTCGCTTTCGGTGTAGACGATATCGCGCAGGGCGCTGAACAGCATCTCGCGGGTGCTGGCGATCATTTCGCCATCGACGAAGGCATCGGCGGGAGCGTTCAGCAGCTCCAGGCGCACGCCGCGGTCCTGCTGGTGGATGCGTACCTCGAAGTCCTTGTAGGCCTCGAGGATGGTCTTGGCATTGTCGACATGGGCGCCGGTGTTGAGGATGGCCAGGGCGCACTGGCGGAACAGGGTGTAGAGGCTTCCGGTGCCGGCTTCACTCAGTTGCTGGACTTCACGTTGCGACAGCGTCTCCAGGCTGCCTTTGGGGCTGACGGATGCATTGATGACATGGCGTTGGGGCATCTAAGTCTTTCCTGTGCAGGTAAAACATCCTTCTTTGACAACACCATAAGTCATGCGAAGAGCTTTTGCACACCCAGCGTAATCGCCAGCCCGCCACCGAGCAGCCACAGGTTGAGAATCGCCCCGGTCACAAGCGCCCGCGGGCCGGCCTGGCGGATCTGGCTCAAGCGTGTCTCCATGCCCAATGCGGTCATGGCCATGGTCAGGGCGAAGGTGTCCAGGCTGTTGACCGCTTGCGTCACGCTGCCTGGCAAAACCTGCAGCGAGTTCACCAGCACCAGGGCGAGAAAGCCGAAGGCGAACCAGGGCATGGCGATGCGACCGTTGCCTTGTGCCTGGCCCGGCAGGCGGGTACGGCTGATCCAGGCGCCCACCACCAGCAGCACGGGCACCAACAGCATCACCCGGGTCATCTTGACGATGGTCGCGACATGCGTGGCCTCGGGGCTTACATTGCTTGCCGCGCCCACCACCTGGGCAACCTCATGCACGGTGCCGCCCAGGAACAGCCCGGCACCCAGGGTGTCGAGGTGCAACCAGCCGCTGTTGATCAGTAGCGGGTACAGGAACATCGAAAGGGTGCCGAACAGCACCACGCTACCCACGGCCATGGCACTCTTGTGCGGCGCGCTGCGCAGCGCCGATTCGAAGGCCAGCACTGCCGCGGCGCCGCAAATCGCGCTGCCGGCGGCGGTCAACAAGGCGGTATCACGGTCCAGTTTCAGCAGCTTCATGCCACACCACAGGCCGACCAGCAGGGTGCTGACCACCACCAGCAGCGATACCGTGAGGCCTGCCCAGCCGACTTCGGCGATTTCCTGCAGGCTGACACGCAGGCCAAAGAACGCCACCGCGATACGCAGCAGCCCGCGGGCAGAAAAATTGATGCCCGCCGCCCAACTGGCCGGTACGCCATCACGCAGCGCGTTGCCATAGAGGGCACCGGCGACGATGCCGACGATGAGCGGGCTGATGCCCAGCTTGGCGATGAAGGGCAGGGCCGCCAGTTGGGTGACGGCGAACGCGAACAATGCGACGAACAGGATGCCGTTGAGCCGCCCTCGGGTAGAGAGGGTAGGGGCAAAGGCAGGGTTGGAAGGTACCGTGGCCATGTGAGTCCTCCGGACAGTGGATCGACAAGGCCTACTTTAATTTGGTTATAAGCTTATAAAAAATCGTAATTCAGGATGGCAAATATCCGTGTAGCTGATATTTTGCATGGATGACCCCGGAACAACTGATAACGTTCGCCACCGTTGCCGAGCATGGCAATATCAGCCATGCGGCGTTGGCTTTGCACTTGTCGCAGCCGGCTGTCTCTGGCCAGCTCAAGCTGCTGCAGGACGCATTCGGCGAGCCTTTATACCAACGTGCCGGCCGCGGTGTGCGGCTTACCGCGGCCGGCGAGCAGCTGCTGGCCCATGCCGAACGCTTGCGCGAAACCTTTCGCCAGGCCCAGGCACTGCGCGACGCCATGCGCGGGCTGGAGCGCGGCACCTTGCGCATCGGTGCCAGCACTACGCCCGCCAGCTACCTGCTGCCTTACTTGATCGCCGACTTTCACGCGCAGTATCCCGAGGTGCAGGTAAGCACCTTGCACGGCAACACCGCAGAGATCGTGTCGGCGCTGGGCAGTGTGGACATTGCCCTGATCGAAGGCCCGCCCGGGCAGGAGTTGCCATTGGGCACCAGTGTGACGCCGTGGCGCGAGGACGAGATCGTCGCCATCGTGCCCAGCGGTCACCCGTTGGCCAACCAATCGCGCCAGACACTGGAGGCCCTGGGCAGCTTCCCGTTGGTGCTGCGTGAAAGCGGCTCCGGAGTTCGGCAGGTTGTCGAGCGGGCGTTCGCGCGCAGTGGCGTGGCCATGCGCGTAGCATTGGAAATCGCCGGCGTCGAAGGGGTGAAGGAGGCGGTGCGGGCAGGGATGGGCATCGGCTTCGTTTCGGCGATGTCGATCAGGCATGAGGGTGGCGCCTTGCAGCGCTTGCACATTGGCCCACAGCCGTTGGTCAGGCATTTTTCCATTCTGCTGCCACACGCGGCAACGCCGTCACGGGCAGCGGCGCGGTTCATGTCGCTGTGTACGTGACACCCATGTAGTGAAGGTTGCTTGAAGTTGCCTGAGTTGGCAGTCAGCTGGTGTCTTCGATACGGGATTGCTGAATGGCTGGATGCGACCGCGCTGTACAGGTTAACGGCCAGGGCGTTCCCTCCGCCCTGGCCTGTGAGGATCAGCGATCGTCCTTGTTCATGCCGCTGTCTTCTTCGTCATCGAGTTGTGGGTCGGAATCCATACCTTTCTCAACATCGGTGTCGGCGCGGCTACCAGAGCCATGGCCGCCGGTTGCTCCTTGCTGAGCACCACCCCCTGAACGCTGCGGATCGTTTTCCCACTGGTCATCGGGCATCTGGCCGCCTTGACGTCCCTCTTCCCATGCTTTGTTCGGGTCATTGGATACCTGGTCCGGGTTGTGTTGGGGAGTGCCGCCTTGTTGTCCACTTTTGCCTTGATCGTTAGCCATGATCTTGCACCTCGTGAATTCACACAGAAAAGGCTGTGTTTAATTCCGACGCTGGGTGCAAGGCACTCGCTCCCTCTACTTTCGTATTAACCGACGGGGTGCGCGAATGAATGTGAAGCTAGATGTATTGCGCCGTAAAAGCCGCTTGGCCAATAGGCCGGGCGGTGGACATGAGCGTGTTCAGGCGACGTTGAAGACATGCCTCAGGTACGCCACGAAGTTCTCATCGCGGCATTGAGTCTTGCCTGGGCTGTCACTGATCTTGGCCACCGGCGCGCCGTTGCAGGTCGTCATCTTTATCACCATGTTCATTGGCTCGACGCCGGGGATATCGCAGGTCAGGTTGGTGCCAATGCCAAAGCTCACATTGATGCGACCGTGCAAGGCCCGGTACAGCTCAAGTGTCTTGGCGAAGTTGAGCCCATCGGAAAATATCAGCGTCTTGCCTTGCGGGTCGATGCCTAATTGCTCGTAGTGGGCGATGGCCTTTTCGGCCCAGGCCAGTGGGTCGCCCGAGTCATGGCGCAGGCCATCGAACAGCTTGGCGAAGTACAGGTCGAAGTCGCCCAGGAACGCGTCCATGGTGATGCAATCGGTCAGCGCGATGCCCAGCAGCCCACGGTATTCGCGCACCCAGCACTCGAGCGCGGCAGCCTGGCTGTCGACCAGGCGCGGGCCAAGTTGCTGGTGGGCCATGAACCATTCGTGGGCCATGGTGCCGATGGGCTTGAGCTCATATTCGCGGGCCAGGTGCACATTGCTGGTGCCAACGAAACGCCCCGGAAAATCGCGCTTGAGTGTATGTACCACGGCCTCCTGCACACGGTATGAGAAGCGCCGCCGGGTACCAAAATCGGCCAGCTGCAGGCCCGCCAACTCGTCGGCACTGGCTTGCGCCTTGAGCCAGTCCAGTTTCTGGTATAGCCGCTCGCCCACCTGTTCCATCACCACTTCGCGATAGCGGTAGCGGTTGCGCACCTCGCTGATGATCGCCAGCAGCGGGATCTCGTAGAGAATCACGTGCAACCAGGGCCCGCGCACGCGAATCGCCAGTTGCCCAGCGTCATCCAGGCCGACCTGGACATAGCGCAGATTGAAGCGGAACAGGCTGAGGAAGCGGATGAAGTCCGGCTTGATGAACGGGATTTTCTCCAGATAGGCCAGTTGGTCGTGGGTGACTGTGACGTCGGCCAGTTGCTCCACCTGATAGCGAATCTCGGCCAGGTAGGGGGCGAGGTCCTCGCCGTTACGGCAGCGAAACTCCCATTCCACCTCGGCGTTGGGGTAGTTGTGCAGCACCGCCTGCATCATGGTGATCTTGTAAAAGTCGGTATCCAGCAGGTTCTGGATGATCCGTGGGCCGAAAACGCTTTCACTCATGGGCGGACGTCCTTGATCAGAGAGAGCTGATGGTCGAGCGCGGCCTCGTCGCCGCAGAGGATGACGCCGTCTGCAGCCAGTGCGCCGCAGGCGGTAATGGCGCCTTCCTGGGTGAGGGCGCGGCAGGCCGGCAGGGACAGCAGCACCTGGAAGCCTGCCTGGCGTAGCTGCCGGGCGGTGGTCTTGACGCAGTAGTCCAGGGCCAGGCCACCGACGATCACCGCGCCAACCTGCTGCACTTTGAGGTATTCGATGACACCTGTGGAGCGCCGCTCGGCCAGGTCGTGGTAGCAGGCACCGTAGGGATGCAGGTCGGGTTCGACGCCTTTCCACACGAAGTAGTCGTAATCAATGGGGGCGGGCAGGCCGGGCAACAGTTCGAAGCCCGGCGTACCTGGCACGCAGTGGCTGACCCAGGTCAGGTCGGCATTGGCCAGCGCCAGGGGTTGCAGCATTTGCCCAGGTTCTGTGACCACCCACGCAGCATTGGCTGGGTGCGCGTCCTTGCTGCCCAGGCGCAGGTCGGCGCGTCGGGCCATTGCATTGAGGTCGGCGGCAATTTCATTGCCTTCGGGCACCGGCAATTCCTGTGGGGCATTGGCGGTGAAGCCGTTTTGCGCGTCGACATCGAAACTGGCGATTTTCATGGGGCTCTCCTCGCTGGGCTGACCATATATTCCACCTGGTGGTGTAAGTATGTCAAGTGCATATCAGGCTTGGAAAGATGCTTGCTCTAGTTAAGTGCTCTGGTGGAATATTGCGCCATTGAACAGTGGAGTCTTTTGGTGAGTACAGCCGAAGTCCTGGCCAGCGTCGATATCGTCGCTCTGCGTCTGGCCCCCGAAGCCCAGCATCTGCAAGTGTTGTTGCATCGCCGCGAGCGCGAGCCCCATGCCGCTCAGTGGGCTTTGCCCGGGGTGCTGGTCAATGGCCGCACCCCGGACACCAGCCTGCAGGCCGCTGCCGAGCGCGCATTGGGTGAAAAAGCCCGGGTGCAGCCGCGCTACCTGGAGCAGGTCGGTACTGAAGGCAACGCCTTCCGGGACCCGCGTGGCTGGTCGTTGAGCACCTATTACCTGGCCTTGCTCGCGCCTCAGCAGCAGGTCGAAGGTGACCAGTTGGCCTTTGTTGACCTGGACAGTGTGTTGGGCCGCAAGGTGCTGCTTCCGTTCGATCACAACCTGCTGGTAGAACGTGCCCGCGAGCGGCTGGCGAGCAAGACGGTGTACAGCAGCCTGCCGCTGAACCTGCTGGCCGAGAAGTTCACGGTGCTCGATGCATTAGGCGCGATGCAGGCGTGCCTGGGCCAGGCCGTTAACAACACCTCGCTGCGCAAGCGCCTGGAGCGACTGCGCGAGCTGGGTTGGGTGCGCGATACGGGGGAGAAGAATCAGCCGCGGCTCGGCAGGCCGCAGCAGTTGTATCAATATACGCCACAAGGTGATCGGCCGTTCATGTTCGACCGTAGCCTGCTGCCGGAGGGCTCATAGTGTTCAGGCCCGGCGCGTTTCACTCGATGGCCAGCGGAGAGCGACGAAAACCCTGAGCAGCCTGCGCCGCCCAGGGTGATAGAAGGCCTGCCCGTCACGGCGCTTGGTCGGAGCTTCCCTTGGTCGGCGTTGGCAGATTTTCAGCCGGTATCCTTTGCGCTGGCTGACACCCTGCAGAGCAGCTGCCACACGCGTCACTTGCGCAACCACCAGTTGCCGACGATCTCAAACGGCGCCACAGGCTGCGCGCGCAGCCGAGCAGCACGAGCGCTACGATGGCGTACTGCACCAGGAGGCTCATGAGGCGGCCCGAACGATGCTGTAGGTCAGCCACGCCATGACGTACGCCACAACGAACATGTAGCCAAACGCCAAACCCACCTGTCGCCAACTGGCAGTCTCCTTGCGGATCACCGCCAAGGTCGACATGCATTGAGGCGCGAATGCGAACCAGACCATCAGCGACAGCGCGCTGGCCATCGAGATCTGCGCCGACAACACGTGGCCAAGCGACGACACATCCTCGGCGCTGGCCACTGAATACACCGTCGCCAGCGTTGCCACCGCCGTTTCCCTGGCTGCGAAAGCCGGGATCAGTGCCAGGGTAATCTGCCAGTTGAAACCCAGCGGAGCAAAAAGCGGCTGCAGGGCTTTGCCCAGATAGCCCGCCACGCTGTAATCGATAGCGGCTCCGGCTGCACCGGCGGGGGGCGCTGGGAATGTCGAGATGAACCACATGATGACGGTGAGGGCCAGGATCACCCCGGTGAGTTTCTTCAGAAACAGATAACCACGCTCCCACAGTCTCTGGGCCAGGTCCCTTGCGCAGGGCATCCTGTAGGCCGGCAGCTCCATCAGTAGCAGCGGTTGCGCCATGGCCGTGGGCCTCAGGCGCTTGCATACCCAGCCTACGGCCATGGCGCCGACGATCCCCAGCACATACAGCGCAAGCAGTACCAGCCCCTGCAAGCCGAGCACCCCGGCTATGGTCTTGTCGGGTATCACCGCGCCTATCAGAAGGGCATACACCGGCAAGCGTGCCGAGCAAGTCATCAGCGGCGCTACCAGTATGGTTGTGAGCCGGTCGTAACGGTCGCTGATGCTGCGTGCCCCGATGATGCCCGGGATGGCGCAGGCAAAGCTCGACAGCAAGGGGATGAACGAGCGGCCCGACAGGCCCACCCCTCGCATCAGTCGATCGAGTATGAACGCTGCGCGGGGCAGATAACCGGACTCCTCCAGAACGAAAATACAGAAGAACAGCACCAGAATTTGCGGCATGAAACCCAACACGGTGCCCAGGCCGCCGATCAACCCGTCGCACAGCAACCCTTGTAGCGGGCCGGCAGGTAAAAGGGTACGGGTCAGCGTTGCCAGCAGGTCGAAACCGTCAGCGATGGCGTCAGTGATGGGTTTACCCACCAGGTAGACGCTTTGAAAAACCACCAGCATGACCGTCAACAGCACTAAAGGGCCCACCAGGGGGTGTATCAGCCATCGGTCAATGGCATCTACGCGTGTATCCCCCACCTGCGGGGTTACCACGCAAGTGGCGAGAATCTGACGAACCCGGGTGTGCAGGTCCTCTTCCATCGGTACCGCTGCAACCTGGTGTTCGCAGGGTGCATCGAGCGCCTTGAGCAGCTCGTCAGCCCCGTCGCGATGAACGGCGATGGTTTGCACGACAGGCGCATTCAGCGCCGCTGATAGCTTGCGGGTGTCGATGCATATGCCGCGCTTGCGTGCAGCATCGGCCATGTTCAAGACCAGGATGATGGGGATGCCGTAGCGTTGGACTTCAAGGACAAAGCGCAGGTGCAAACGCAGGTTGGTGGCGTCTACGACGCACAGCAGCAAATCGGGGCGAGCCTCGCCGGGGTAGTCGCCCTGAAGCACGCGCAGTGTCACCCGTTCATCGTCGCTTACGGCAGACAGGCTGTAGGTGCCCGGCAAATCGAGAACCCGGCATGCGCGGCCTGACGCTGTGCGAACCACGCCCTCTTTGCGCTCGACCGTCGCGCCAGCATAATTCGCCACCTTTTGCCGCGCACCGGTGAGCACGTTGAAGAGGGCTGTCTTTCCGCAATTCGGATTGCCGACCAAGGCTAAGCGGGTCCCGGACATCAGACGGCGACCTCCACCACGATGCGCATGGCTTCATTGCGGCGCAGCGCGAAGCGGGTGCCGGCAACCTGTACCAGAATGGGGTCTGCTCCCCACGGTGCGCGCGCCACTACCGTTACAGGTTCACCGGGGACAAATCCGATATCCTGCAGGCGCTGGCTGAGGCAGTCAGAGGTGTCCGCCTTCAGAACCTCGGTCACGAACGCTTTTTGCTGATGCGGCAAATCGCACAGATACATCGAACTACCCATGATGTTAATGATTCGGATTTGCGTTGATGCTATTGGCCGCGCAGGCCAGATACAAGAATGTGAAGATATCTTCACGAAAGCCGGGCACCTGGTGTATCTGTTTGGGGCGCGAGGCGCAGATGACCTTAATCAACCCTGCTCACAAGGACCCGAACGCATGAAAGCACCCTTGACCTTCTGCCTGCTGGCAGCCATGACCGGCACGGCCCTGGCCGTGCCCCCCGTTTCGCGCCTCGACGAGGTGCTTCAGCGCGGTACGCTCAAGGTCTGCACGACGGGCGACTACAAGCCCTATTCTTCCCTGCGTGCGGACGGCAGCTATGAAGGCATCGACATTGCCATGGCACAGTCCCTGGCCAAGAGCCTCGATGTGAACATTCAGTGGGTGCCCACCACCTGGAAAACCCTGATGCCGGACTTCCTGGGCCAAGGCTGTGACATTGCAGTCGGGGGCATTTCGGTGTCACTGGAGCGGCAGAGGAAGGCATTTTTCAGCGAGTCACTGGGCGTCGACGGCAAGATCCCGCTGGTACGCTGCGCCGATGTGCAGCGTTATCAGACCGTGGCGCAAATCAACCAGCCCCAGGTCAGGGTGATCGAACCCGCTGGTGGCACCAACGAGGCGTTCGCACGGGCGCATCTGGGCCAGGCGAGCATACGCCTGCACGATAACGTGACGATTTTCGACGAGCTGCTGTCGGGCAAGGCCGATGTGATGATCACTGACGCCAGCGAAGCCCGTTATCAGCAGAAGCTCAAGCCCGGGTTGTGCGCGGTCAACCCGGAGCGCGCCATGCAGTACAGCGAAAAAGCCTTCCTGCTGCCTCGTGATGATGTGGCCTGGAAAGGCTACGTCGACCAGTGGTTGCACCTGAGCCTGGCCAACGGCAGCTACGACAGCATCACTGCGCAGTGGCTGGCGGCGCCCTGAGGCTGCCACAACCGCCCGTTTCCAGGCGATTGTGATCGTGCCACGCCCTGCGCCCTCTGCCGGGTCAGGCAGCGGCGGCGAGCTTGGCGCTGGTCTGGCGACGGCGATAGGCACTGTCGCGGCTCGCCAGCCACCAGTACAGCGGCGAAGTGATCAGCAGGCCCACCAGCCAGGACAGGTCGGCGCCGTTGATGTGCTCGGAGATCGGCCCCACGTACAGCGGCGTGTTCATGAACGGGATCTGCACCACGATACCCACGGCATAGGCGGCCAGCGCCTGCGGGTTGTAGCGCCCGTAGATACCGCCATCGACCTTGAAGATCGACTGGATGTCGTAGTCGCCCTTGTGAATCACATAGAAGTCGATCAGGTTGATCGCAGTCCACGGCACCAGCACCACCAGCAACACCAGCACCATGTCGACGAAGTGGCCGATGAAGTCGGCTGAGGCAAACACTGCCACTACGCAGCAGGCCGCCAGCACGATCAGCGACAGTACCGCACGGCTCTTGGCGGTGGGGATCCAGCGGTAGGCGAAGGTCTGGATCAGGGTGATGATCGACAGCACTGCGCCGTAGAGGTTGAGGGCGTTGTGGCTGATCACGCTGAGCAGGAACAGCACCAGCATGATCGGGCCGAGGGTGCCGGTGGCGAGCTTGACCGCATCCATGGTGTCCATGCCGGCGGGGATCGCCAGCACCGCTACGGCGCCGAAGATGAACGACAGGCTCGAGCCCAGCGCCGACCCCAGGTAGGTGGTCCAGAAGGTCGAAGATACCTTCACGTCAGCCGGCAGGTATCGCGAGTAATCCGACACGTACGGGGCGAAGGCGATCTGCCACAGCGCCGCCAGCGACACGGTGGCCAGCCAGCCGGCCAGGTTGAAGCCGCCGCGGGTCAGGAAATCGTCGCTCTGCACGTGGCTGAAGATGTAGCCGAAGCCGACCACGATGCCGATGCCCAGGACCCAGGTGCCGATGCGGTTGAGTACGTGGATGAAGCGATAGCCGATGATGCCGATGATTCCCGAGCCCAGCGCGCCGATGACGATACCCACCGGTACCGGCACGCTGTCTACCACGCCATGCAGCGATTTGCCGGCCAGGACGATGTTGGAGGCGAAAAAGCCGATGTACATCACCCCGGCGATCACCACCACCAGCAGTGCCCCGAGCGAGCCGAACTGGGCGCGGCTCTGGATCATCTGTGGGATGCCCATTTGCGGGCCTTGCGCTGAGTGCAGTGCCATCAACACGCCGCCGACCAGGTGGCCGACCAGAATGGCGACGATGCCCCACAGCAGGTTCAGGTGAAACAGCTGCACGCCGAGCGCGCCGGTGACGATGGGCAGCGGCGCGATGTTGCCGCCGAACCACAGCGTGAACAGATCCCTTACCTTTCCATGGCGGTCTTGTGGCGGCACGTAGCCGATCGTGTGTTTTTCTATGAGGGGTGCCGAATTGGCTGCACTGGTCATGACTGACTCCAAGGCAAGGTGGGGCATCGGGTGCTGCCCGGGTGCGTGCCGGCGAAGGGCGACGCGTTCTTGTTGGAGCGATGATGCGGGGAGCGGGGGGAACGAGAAATTAGTAAATATGTGCCCATAAACCTTAAAAAACCTAAGGCTGACAAAAGGTTAAGAGGGCAGTGGTAGCAAAGAGCGCGCCACCGGGCTGGAAGGCGCGGGCTTGGCTGGTTCGGCCAGGCATGCGTGCACACGTGTGGACGGTAGTGGTGCGAGCTGCCCGATTGCAGTGCGTTGGGGAACGAACTGTTTATTGCACATCTCTTATCTTCAGATGGATGGCAATGTGCCCGGGACTTCCCAGAGATGAAACCGCTTCAACGACACGAAAGCCCAAAGCCGCCGCACTTTCTGCTCAATGGCGGTGCCATCGGCACACGGCTGCAGACGATGGACTGGAGCGATTCACCGCTCGGCCCGCCGCAATCATGGTCGCCCCACCTGCAGGCGGTGATGGCCACATTACTGCCGGCCCAGGCCCAGTTCGTGCTGTTCTGGGGGGAGGCCTTCGCAGCGCTTTACAACGACGCCTACGCGCCGACCATTGGCAGCAAGCATCCCCACGCTTTAGGGCGCCCAGCCCAGGAATACTGGCGCGAACTGTGGCATGACCTGGAACCGTTGCTGCGTGGCGTGCGAGAGACTGGCCAGACCTTTTCGGCCAAGGATCGCCCCTTTTATATAGAGCGCCACGGTGCGGGCGAAACGGTGTACTTCGATGTGTCGTATTCCGCGGTGCGTGAGGCCGATGGCAGTGTCGGCGGGGTGCTGTGCCTGGTCACCGAGACCACCGAGCGGGTACGCTTGCAGCAGAATCAGGCGTTTTTGCTGGCGTTGAGCCGCACGTTGCCTGGGTTGGGTGAAGCCGATCGCATCGAAGCCTACGTGGTGAGCCGCCTGGCTGAGCACTTGGGTGCGACGCAGGTCTGTTTCGCTGAGGATCAGGGCGACGGCGTAGGGTTCAAGGTTGCGCACGACTGGGCTGATGGCGTGCCATCGCTGGTCGGGCAACACCGCTACGCGCGCTACGGCGCTGCGCTGCATGAGCGACTGGCGGCAGGGCAGGTGGTGCAGCAAGCGTATGACAGTGCAACGTCACCCCTGGGCGGCCTGTGCTCGACGTTGCATGTGCCGGTGCTGCGTGGCGGTCGCCTGGAGGCCATGCTCAGCGTGCATTGTCATGGCCCGCGCCAGTGGCTTGAAGAGGAATGCCGCTTGGTGGAGGAGACGGCCAAGCAAGGCTGGGCGGCCATCACCCATGCCCGCGCAGAACGCGCCCTGCACCTGCTCAACGACAGCCTGGAGGAGCGCGTCACGGCGGCACTCGCCCAGCGTGAGGCCGCGATGCTGCAGTTGCACGAAGCGCATAAGCTGGAAATGATCGGGCAACTGACTGGCGGTATTGCCCATGACTTGAACAACATGCTCACGCCTATCATCGGCTCTTTCGAACTGCTGCGCCGGCACCCACAGTCCGACCGTGCCCCGCGCCTGATCGATGGGGGGCTGCAGGCTGCCGAACGGGCACGCAATCTGGTCGCGCGCTTGCTCAGCTTCGCCCGCCGGCAAACCCTCAAGCCCCAGGCAGTTTCGCTGGCCGCTCTGGTAGAGGACATGCACGAGATGCTGGCCCGATCACTGGGGCCGACCATCGCGGTGAGCGTGCAGATTGACCCGGCTTTGCCTGCGGTGGTCGTAGACCCTCATCAACTTGAGCTGGCGCTGCTGAACCTGGCGGTCAACGCACGCGACGCCATGCTCGAAGGTGGCGCCCTGAGCATCTGCGCCGGGCTTGATGGCGAGGGCCCCGAAAGGCCAGCGGCCCTGGCGGCGGCGCAGATGGTGTGGCTGCAGGTTCGCGACAGTGGCAGTGGCATGGATGAAGATCAGTTGCGCCGTTGCGTCGAACCGTTCTACTCCACCAAAGGCGTAGGCAAGGGCACCGGCCTTGGCCTGCCGATGGTTCAGGGGCTGGCCGTACAGTCCGGTGGCGGCTTCGAGATACGCTCGCAGCAAGGGCAGGGTACGGTTGCCACGTTGTGGCTGCCGAGCAGCGATGGGGTTGCGGTGTGTCGTGACAGTGAACGGGCAGAGGTGCCGCTGGCAGACCCTGCGCGTCGCGTGCTGCTGGTGGACGACGAAGAGATCGTGCGCCATGCCACAGCCTTGCAGTTGCGCGACCTGGGTTATCAGGTGACCGAAGCGGCCAGTGCCGCTGCAGCGTGGCAGTTGGTAGAAAAGGGCTGGTGGCCTGATGTTCTGGTGACCGATCATGTGATGGCGGATATGACCGGGGTGCGGTTCGCTCAACGGATGCGCGAGCGCCAGGCTGACCTGCCCGTGCTGATCATAACCGGCTATGCCAACCTGACACCGCGCGAACTCAAGGGCTTCGAGGTGTTGCGCAAGCCGTATCGGCGCGCAGAGCTGGCGCAGAGTGTGGCGCGCCTGCTTACCGGCAGGCCTTGACGGCCTTCAAGGCGCCAGCACCTTGCCAAGCAACTGGCAGACTTGCTCGGCCGAGTACGGCTTTGCCAGAAAGGTGAACCCCTCGTGGCCGCCTTCGGCAATCGCGTCGCTGTAGCCGGAGGTGAGGATCACCGGCAATTGCGGGCGCTGGCGGCGTAGCTCGCGGGCCAGGGCCAGGCCGCCCATACCGGGCATGACCACATCGGAAAATACCGCATCGAAGTCGCCTGCCGGCCCTGCCAGCTCCACCAAGGCGTGCTCCGCTGAGTTCACCCAGCAGATTCGGTACCCCTGGTCTTCGAGGATCTGCGCGGTGAAATTGCCCAGATCGGGGTTGTCTTCCACCACCAGTATCCGCCGCCGCGCGCCGTTCACCTGAGGGGCGCTGAACTCGGCGGCCCTATCGGCGTGCTCGGCAGGCGGTTCCTCTTGCGGCAGGTACAGGGTAAAGGTCGTCCCCTGGCCCGGGACGCTGGCAACCTCCACATCCCCCCCGGATTGCTTGGCAAAACCGAACACCTGCGATAGCCCGAGCCCCGTGCCTTCCCCGGGTGCCTTGGTGGTGAAGAACGGGTCGAAGATGCGCTCGAGCAGTTCATCCGGGATACCAGCACCGCTGTCCACCACTGAGATGGCGGCGAACGGCCCGTCGTGTGCCTGCTGGTCGCGCAGGCCAGGCATGCGTTGGTTGGGCAGCAGGCGCAAATGCAAGGTGCCTTCGCCGGCCATGGCATCACGGCCATTGAGCATCAGGTTGATCACCGCGGTTTCCAGTTGGCTGAGGTCGGCGCGGATGTGGCATGGCGTCGGCGGCAACTCCAGTGCTACCTGGATCCGCGCCCCTGTGGCGGTGTCGAGCATGTCGGCCATGGCCTGCAGGCGCGCCCCGGCTTCGAATAGCTGGGGGCTCAATGCCTGACGGCGGGCAAAGGCCAGCAACTGGCCTGTCAGCTTGGCGCCGCGGTCGACAGTGTCGGCCATGGTCTTGAGGTAGCGTTCGCGGCGGCTTTGCTCGAGGTTGGGGCGCTGCAGGAAGTGCAGCGACGAGCGGATGATGGTGAGCAAGTTGTTGAAGTCATGAGCGACGCCACCGGTCAGCTGGCCAATGGCTTCGAGCTTCTGGGCCTGGCGGAGCACGGCCTCGGTATGCAGCAGTTGGGTAGTGCGTTCTTCGACGCGGTGTTCCAGGGTGGCGTTGAGCGATTCGAGCGCAGCCAGCGCCTCCCGCACTTCGGTGTGGGACTGGACCCGCTGGATATGCGCCCAGCAACGCTCTGTCACTTCCCCGATCAGCGCCTGTTCGTAGCCCGTCCACCGCCGTGGCATTTTATCGTGGATGGCCATCAGCGCGGTGAGTCGGCCGTCCTTGACCAATGGCATGCAGATGGTGGCGGTAATGCCGATGGCCTGGAAGGTGGCAGCTTCGTCACTGGCCAACTCGTTCAGGTTGTCGTTGATCACCAGCGGCAGGCCGTTGCGCAGTTGGCTGACCGCCAGGCGGCCGAAGTCAGCCAGGCGGTACTGGCCCAACAGCCGTGGGGAATCGGGGGCGACAGCGTCGCCGCAGATCGTGAAGCCATCTTGGTCGGCATCCATCACGGCATAGGCGCAACTGGACAGCTGCAGGTGCTCCACCAGCATGCCGGTGGTGATGGCCATTACCCGGTCCGGATCGGTGGCATTCGCCACGGCCCGCCCCAGGTCGTCAAGAAATGCCAGCCGCTGGTTGGTGACCACACTGCTGGTCGTCTCGGTGACCGTGTCGAGCATGCCCACCACTTCGCCGTTCTGGTCACGAATGGGGCTGTAGCAGAAGGTGAAGTAAGCACGCTCCGGGCCGCCGTTGCGGTCGATGGTCAGCGGGAAGTCTTCGATATAGACGGCTTCGCCGCCCAGGGCGCGTTCGGCCATGGCCGAGATGTCGGCCCAGGCTTCTTGCCACACTTCGCGAAACGGCTTGCCCAGCGCACCGGGTTTTTTGCCAAGGATTGGCAAGAACGCGTCGTTGTGCAGGGTAAGCAGGTCGGGGCCCCAGAGAATCGCCTGAGGAAAGCGCGAGGCCAGGCACAGGGCCACGGTGGTCTTGAGTACGTCAGGCCAGGTCTCGATCGGGCCCAGGGAGGTCGTGGTCCAGTCGTGATTGCGAATGCGCTCGGCCATCAGCCCGCCGCCGTCCAGCCATTTAGCCATGTGTGCTCCGCCCATCCTTTTGCCGGGGATGCCAAGGGTGCACCGAGAATAACCGATTGGCGAGGGCTTTATGCTGTCTATGTCGGTGATCAGGCCGCAGCAGGGTCAACGAATGAAGTGCACCTTGCCGGTGTCGTCATTGCCCATGTAGATCCCATACACCCCAGCCTGCCGCTCGAGGATGTAACGCTCGAGAATCTGCCGTATCGCCGGATAGTAGATCTCGTCCCAAGGGATCTGGTCGGGTTCGAAGAACGTGTAGGCCAGCGTTTCTGGCCCGTACTGGCCGGTCTCCTCGGTGGCGATCGCGCGAAAGATGATGTACACCTCGCTGATTGTCGGCACGCTGAAGATCGAGTAGGGCGAGACGATTTCGGCACGCACGCCGCTTTCTTCCCAGACCTCACGCAGCGCTGCCTGCTCGGTGGTTTCGCCCGCTTCCATGAACCCGGCCGGCAGCGTCCAGGTGCCGGGGCGCGGCGGGATCGCCCGCTGGCACAGCAGGTACTTGCCATCGCGTTCGATGATGCAGCCGGCGATGATCTTCGGGTTGATGTAGTGGACATAGCCGCACCCGGTACAGTGCAGGCGCTCATGGGTGTCGCCATGGGGAACGCCCCGGGCCAGTTCTGTGGTGCAGTGCGGGCAGTAGCGCGGGGCGTTGGGCATGGTCAGCGGCCTATGCGGGGTTCGATGCGGGGTTCCTTGAGGGCCAGAGGCTCGACCATGTCGCGCACCTTGGTGTTGTCGTCCTGCTTCTGGCGCAGGTAGTCCAGGGCCACCTTGGCGGCGGCGCGCACATGGTCGACCGAGGCCTGGTGGGCCACCAGCGGGTCGCCACTCTTGATGGCGTCGACGATCTTTTCCATTTCAAGGTTGCTGGCGCCGCGGCGGTTCTGCTGCGACACCGAGGTGGCGCGCAGGTAGCTGATGCGCGCCTGCAACTGGCGCAGCTGCTGCGCTGCGACCTGGTTGCCGGAGCCTTCGAGCAGCACCTCGTAAAAGCCTTGGACAGAGTCCAGCACCTGCTGCAGCTCGCCTTCCTCGAGTGCCTCGCGGTTGACCTCCAGCGCCCGCTCCAGGGCTCGTATGTCCTTGGCTTTGGCATTGAGGGTGAACAACTGCACGATCAGGCCTTCGAGTACACAGCGCAGCTCGTAGATATCGCGGGCGTCTTCCAGGGTGATGATGGCCACGCGTGGCCCCTTGGCATCGGCGAATTCCACCAGGCCTTCGGACTCCAGGTGACGCAGGGCTTCACGCACTGAGGTACGGCTGACACCAAGGCGGTCGCAGAGGTCGCGCTCGACCAGGCGATCGCCGGGGAGCAGGTGGAAATTCATGATCGCGCCGCGCAGCTTGTCGAGCACGATTTCACGCAGTGTTACGGGGTTGCGGTTGACCTTGAAGCTGTCGTCGAGTGGCTGGCGTTTCATCAGGTGCGCTCTTTATGAGGCTGTTTCGCCAACATCGCGGAACACCCCGAACCGAGGTGCTCCCTGCAGTGGTTCGAACAGCCCGTTGTTAACGGGTTGACTCCGCATCGGCTTCGGCGAACGCTTCGCGGGCCAGGCGGAAACTGTCCACCGCCGCGGGTACGCCGCAATAAATGCCGACCTGGAGCAGGATCTCGCGAATCTGTTCACGGCTCAGGCCATTACGCAAGGCGCCGCGAATATGGAGCTTGAGCTCGTGGGGCCGGTTGAGCGCGGAAATCATGGCCAAGTTTATCATGCTGCGCTCTTTGAGCGATAAGCCATCGCGGCCCCAGACGTGGCCCCAGCAGTACTCGGTAACCAGCTCCTGCAAAGGCTTGGTGAAGTCGTCGGCGTTCTGGATCGAGCGGTTCACGTAGTCCTCGCCCAGCACCTGGGTACGGATCTGCAAGCCTTTTTCGTACTTTTCGTTGCTCATCGTCTGGCTCCGAATCAAAAGAGGGGCCGCAACCAAGGGTGAGAGGGTCGCGCGGCCCCTGAAAAAAGAACTGTTGGAGCCGCTTTGCGGCCCCGAGGGCATCAGCCCAGCGGGGGCAGGGCGCCCAGTTTGCCTTTGTGGTAGACCATCGGGGTCACCGGGTCGGCGGGCAGCACCAGGTTCTTCACCGCGCCGACGATGATCGCGTGATCGCCGCCGTCATACTCGCGCCACAACTCGCACTCGATGATCGCCGTGGCCTTGCTCAGCAACGGGTTGCCCAGCTCGCTCAGGTGCCACTCGATGCCTTTGGCCTTTTCCTTGCCCTTGCCGGCGAAGGCGTAAGCCTCGGCAGTCTGCTCGGCGGACAGCAGGTGGATCGCGAACTGCTTGCTGTCGCGCAGGATCGGGTAAGTGTCAGAGGCGTAGTTGGGGCAGAACAGCACCAGCGCCGGGTCGATCGACAGCGCACTGAATGCGCTGGCGGTGATGCCGACAATGCCGCCGTCGGCGTCCAGCGTGGTGACCACCGTGACCCCTGACGGGAAGGAGCCCATCACGTCTTTGTAGATGCCTGGTTCGATCATCGTGTATTACCTCTTAGCGCATCACAAACGGGTCGGGCATCGGCGCGGTGGACAGGTTGATCCACACGGTCTTCAGCTCGGTATAGGCCAGCACCGAATCGATGCCGCTTTCACGGCCGTAGCCGCTGTTCTTGAAACCGCCGATCGGCGCCATGGCCGACACGGCGCGGTACGTATTGACCCAGATGATCCCCGAACGCACGTCACGGGCCAGGCGGTGGGCGCGGCCCAGGTCGCGCGTCCAGATGCCGGCAGCGAGGCCGAACTGCGAGTCGTTGGCGATGGCAAGGGCCTCTTCCTCGGTCTTGAAGCGGATGACCGCGGCGACCGGGCCGAACACTTCTTCCTGCATGATGGTCATCGAGTTGCTGTCGCACTCGAACAGCGTCGGTTCGTAGAACCAGCCTTCGCCCTCGACGTCGGCACGTTTGCCGCCCATGTGCAGCGTGGCGCCTTCGGCCTTGGCCGCAGCAACCAGGCTTTCGACCACGGCCAACTGCTGGGCAGTGGCCATCGGGCCCATTTCGCTGGCGTCGTCCTGGGGGTTGCCGATGCGGATGCGCTTGGCCCGCTCGATCAGGCGGGCGACGAATTCGTCGAAGATTTCGTCCTGCACCAGCAGGCGCGAACCTGCCACGCAGCTTTGCCCGGAGGCCGCGTAGATGCCGGCCACTGCGCCGTTGATGGCACTGTCCAGGTCAGCGTCGGCGAAAATGATGTTCGGCGACTTGCCGCCCAGCTCAAGCGACAGCTTGGCGAAGTTCTCGGCGCTGCTGCGCACCACGTGGCGAGCGGTGGCGGCGCCGCCGGTGAAGGCGATCTTGCGCACCAGCGGGTGGCGCGTCAGTGCCGCGCCGGTGCTGGGGCCGTAGCCGGTGACCACATTGACCACGCCGGCAGGGAAGCCCGCTTCCAGAGCCAGGCGCGCCAGCTCGAGGATGGTCGCCGAGGCATGCTCGGAAGGCTTGAGCACGATGGTGTTGCCAGCGGCCAGGGCGGGCGCCAGTTTGATCGCGGTGAGGTACAGGGGGCTGTTCCACGGGATGATCCCGGCCACCACGCCGATCGGCTCGTGCACGGTGTAGGCGAACAGGTCCGGCTTGTCCAGCGGCAGGGTGCCGCCCTCGAGCTTGTCGGCGAGGCCCGCGGTGTAGTGGAAGAACTCTGGCAGGTAGCCGACCTGGCCCCGGGTTTCGCGGATCAGCTTGCCGTTGTCACGGCTTTCCAGCTGAGCCAGGTGTTCTTTGTTTTCGGCGATCAGGTCACCCAGCTTGCGCAGGAGCTTGCCCCGCGCGGTGGCGGTGATGCTGCGCCAGGCTTTGCTGTCGAACGCACGCTGGGCAGCCTGAACGGCCAGCTCCACATCGGCTTCATCAGCGTCGGGCAGTTGCGCCCAGGCCTGGGCGGTGGCCGGGTTGAGGCTATCGAAGGTCTTGCCGCTCTGGGCATCGAGCCATTGGCCGTCGATGCACATCTGGAAACGAACGAGGGTCATGCAACAATCCCCTTGGCGGATTCGGTGAGGGTGCGGGCCTGGCTGAGGAAATCCAGCAGCATCTTGTTGACTTCACGGGGTGCCTCCACCGGCATCATATGCCGTTGCTCGGCGAGGACCACACTTTGCGCGCCAGGAATGCTGGCAGCGAGCTGGCGGGTCATGGCCGGGGTGGAGCCTGTGTCGAGTTCGCCGGTGGCGATCAGTGTCGGTACCTGGATGCTGCCCAGATCAGCGGCGCGGTACATGTCCTGGGTGGCGAACAGCGAGTAAGTGGTGTGGTAGCCCTGCGGGTCGTTGCTCGCCAGCACCTGGCGAATCGCGGCGACCTGCGCCGGGTTGGCTGCCTTGTACTCCCGGCTGAACCAGCGGTCGAGCGCGGCGTCGACGTTGGCGTCGGGGCCTTGCTGGGCCGCCTGGGCTGCGCGTGCGATGACCCCGGCGCTTTGCTCCGGGCTGCGGTTGAACACGCTGTTGAGCACCACCAGCGCGGACAAACGCTGCGGGTAGTTCAGGGCAAAGGCGCGTGCGACCAGGCCACCCATCGAGAAGCCGATCACGGTCGCCTGGGCGATCTGCAGATGGTCGAGCAGTTCTGCCAGCTGGTCGGCGTAGCCTTCCAGGCCGGTATCGGCGGCAGGCAGTGCGCTCTGGCCATGGCCGAGCATGTCGTAGGCAATGACGCGGTAGTCGTTGGCCAGGCCCACGAACTGCCCGCCCCACATTTCCTTGTTCAGGCCCACGCCGTGGATCAGCACCACGGGTTGGCCCTGGCCTTGGGCCAGGTAACTGGTCCCGGCCGGTGTACGTTCAGCGACAGGCTGAATCATGGAGGGCGCTCCTTGAAGGTCGGGCGCGGCGGGTAAGCACGCCACGCCCCGGCCCGTCTTGGTTGTTGTTATTGAGCGTTGGCTTTTTCGGCAGCCAGTTCTTCCAGGTCGATGTAACGGTTGCCGATGCGCGGGTGCAGGCGGCCGCCGTCGGCCGCGCCCAGTACCACGACGATTTCGTCGGCACGCGGGGCGTCTTCGATCTGCATTTCCAGGGTGATGTAGTGCGAGCGCAGGCCTTCGTCGTCTTTCTGCATCATCGGGATCTGGATCGAGGTGCCGGGGCCGCCGCGCTTGTTGGTGAAGCTCAGGTAGCTCTTGGCTTGTACGGCTTCGCGGTAGTGGTTGCCGAAGCGCAGGGTGTGGATCACCGCCGAAGCGTGTTCGATCTCGCCATCGGCGCCGACCACGGCAGCTTTACCGTAGGCTTCGATCTTGTCGGCACCGCCAATGGCAGCGGTGAGGCGCTCGACCATCAGCGCACCCAGTTCGGAGCAGTTGGCGCGGATTTCCGGCTTGAGGTCTTCAACGAAGCCGCGCCCGGCCCATGGGTTCTTGATCACCACGGCCAGGCCGACCATGGTCACCGGCTTGTCGGTGGCCTTGCCGCCTTCGATGCGGGTCTCTTCGGAGTAGGTGACGATCTTGCGGATTTCGAAACTCATGAGGGGCTCCTGGTGAGGGTTATCAGCTCTTGTTGTCTGATGGTATACCATAATATTTGTTGTGCAAGAGCCCGCTGAAAATTTCTCCAAGCAGGAGACGAAAGGCGGCGGCAAGCCGCAAGCTGCAAGCCGCAAGCCGCAAGCGCCGAGCTCACGGTCGAGCACGAACGCTGTTGCTTGAAGCTTGCAACTTGCGGCTTGCAGCTAAAAAAACGCCCACGCCCGAGGCCTTGGCGGCCTCCGGGGAGCGGGCTGTTCCAGCAACGCTTTCAGGTAAGGGGAATTCAGGCGAACGCCGGCACCACTTCCTTGATGAACAGCTCGAGCGACTTCTTCTTCTCGGCGTGGGGCAGGCTGTTGTCGCACCAGAAGCTGAACTCGTCGACGCCCAGTTCCTGGTAGTACTTGATGCGCGCGATGATTTCTTCCGGCGTACCGATCATGGTGTTCTTGCGAATGTTCTCCAACGCGAAGGCCGGCACCTCGGCGAACTTCGACTCCGGGCTCGGCTCCAGGAAGCCGTTGACCGGGACCGTCTTGTTGCCAAACCAGGCATCGAAGGTGCGGTAGAAGCGCGAGATGGCCTGGGCGCCGACTTTCCAGCCCTCGGGTTCCGACGGGCTGTGCACGTGGGTGTGGCGCAGCACCATCAGTTGCGGGCGCGGAACCTCGGGGTTGTTGTCCAGGGCAGCCTGGAACTTGTTTTTCAGGTCCAGTACTTCTTCATCACCCTTCATCAACGGGGTGACCATCACGTTGCAACCGTTTTTCACCGCAAAGTTGTGTGAGTCCGGGTCGCGCGCAGCGATCCACATCGGCGGCATGCCATGCTGCACCGGTTTGGGCACGCTGGTGGAGGTCGGGAAATTGTAGACCTCGCCTTCATGGGCGTAGTCGCCTTCCCACAGTTTGCGTACCGCGGGCACCATTTCGCGCAGGGCCTTGCCGCCGTCGGTGGCCGGCATGCCATTGGCCATGCGGTCGAACTCGAACTGGTAGGCACCGCGGGCCAGGCCCACTTCCATGCGGCCGTTGCTGATCACGTCGAGCAGGGCGCACTCGCCAGCCACGCGGATCGGGTTCCAGAAAGGCGCAATGATGGTGCCGGCGCCCAGACGGATCTTCTCGGTGCGCGCGGCCAGGTAGGCCAGCAGCGGCATCGGGCTGGGCGAAATGGTGTATTCCATGGCGTGGTGTTCGCCGATCCATACGGTGCTGAAACCGCCGTTTTCGGCCATCAGGGTCAGTTCGGTGAGGTCCTCGAACAGCTGGCGGTGGCTGACCTGCTCATCCCAACGTTCCATGTGTACGAACAACGAAAATTTCATGGGGCACTCCTCGCAGCTTGAAAGTCTCGCCTGGCGTGCCAGGCGTCAGTAATAACGTCAGGCGCCTCAGGCGAAGGCGGGCAGGCTGGCCATTTTGCCGCGGCAGTAGACCATGGGCCGTGGTGCCTGCTCGGGAACGATCAGGTTGTGCACCTTGCCGACCATGATCGCGTGGTCGCCACCTTCATATTCACGCCACAACTCGCATTCGATTACCGCAGTGGCCCCTGCCAGCACCGGGTTGCCCAGTTCGCTCAGGGTCCACTCGATGCCCGCAGCCTTGTCCTTGCCTTTCTTGGCGAAGGCGTAGGCTTCAGCTTGCTGTTCGCCAGAGAGCAGGTGAATGGCAAAGCGCTTGTTCTTGATCAATACAGGGTAGGAATCGGAACTGTAGTTGGGGCAGAACAGCACCAGCGGCGGGTCCATCGACAGGGAGGAAAAGGCGCTGGCAGTCAGGCCGACGATCGAGCCGTCGTCGTCCAGTGTGGTGATGACGGTGACGCCTGAGGGGAAGGAGCCCAAGACGTTCTTGTAGACGGTTGCGTCGATCATGGCGTGTACCTCGAAAGGGGGTAGCGGTGAGCCGCTTTTTATCGTTGATGTGTCTGATGGTATACCGTAATACTCGTTTTGCAAGCGGAATTTTCAGGGCTGGGTAAAACACGATGAATGGCTAAAAGCCGCATGAAATGGGGCTTTGCTCCAATCATGAAGGCCTGGCCGAGAGTGCTGAACCGGATCAGTCGGGCTTTTTTAAACCGAATCAGTGTTGTCAAAAGTTTGGAATACCATAATATGGTCCGCAGCTGAGAGGCCGCCTAGGCGCGGTTTCCTTACAAAGATAAAAACGACCTTTCGAGCTGAAAACCATGTCCCAACCGTCATCGCAACACCAGTTTGTCGAGAATCACACGGTCGATTACGTTCCACCTGCCGAGCGCCACGGGAAGGCCCGCGACCTGTTCACCCTCTGGTTCAGTACCAACATCGCGCCACTGCCCATCGTCACCGGCGCCATGGTGGTCCAGGTGTTCCACCTGAACCTGTTGTGGGGCCTGATCGCCATCGTGTTGGGCCATCTGATCGGGGGGGTGGTCATCGCCCTGGCCTCTGCGCAGGGACCGCAACTGGGCATTCCACAGATGGTGCAGAGCCGCGGCCAGTTCGGGCGTTATGGTGCCCTGCTGATCGTGTTCTTCACGGCATTGATCTATGTTGGCTTCTTCATTTCCAACATCGTATTGGCAGGCAAGTCGATCCACGGCATTGCGCCGAGCGTGCCGATGCCTACGGCGATCGTCATCGGTGCCCTGAGCGCCACGGCGATCGGTGTCATCGGCTACCGCTTCATTCATAGCCTCAACCGCATCGGCACCTGGGTGATGGGGTCGGCGCTGCTGGCCGGTTTCATCATGATGTTCACCCAAGAGTTGCCGGCCGACTTCTTCAGCCGGGGCGCGTTCAACCTGTCCGGCTTCATCGCCACCGTCTCGCTGGGCACCATCTGGCAGATCAGTTTCTCGCCGTACACTTCCGACTACTCGCGCTACCTGCCCAAAGAGGTCGGTATCGCCAAGCCGTTCTGGGCGACGTATTTCGGCGCCACCCTGGGCACCATACTGTGCTTCAGCTTCGGTGCAGTGGCAGTGCTGTGCGTGCCCCAAGGCACCGACGCGATGGACGCGGTCAAGCAGGCCACCGGCTGGCTGGGCCCGATCCTGATGGTGCTGTTCCTGCTCAACATCATCAGCCACAACGCCCTCAACCTGTACGGCGCGGTACTGTCGATCGTCACGGCCATCCAGACGTTCTTCGCCCAATGGACGCCTAGCATCAAGGTGCGGGTAATGCTGGCTGCGGTGATTCTGGTAGCGTGCGGGATGGTTGCCCTGAATGCCTCGGCAGACTTCATCGGTCACTTCATCGGGCTGATCCTGGCGCTGTTGCTGGTGCTGGTGCCGTGGGCTTCGATCAACCTGATCGACTTTTACCTGATCAAGAAAGGCGAGTACGACATCGCCTCGATCTTCCGCGCCGATGGCGGGATTTACGGGCGCTTCAACCCCCACGCGATCATTGCCTATGCGTGCGGGATTCTGGTGCAGTTGCCGTTTGCCAACACGTCGCTTTATGTAGGGCCCTATTCCAACATCGTGGAGGGCGCGGACCTGTCCTGGCTGTTCGGCCTGATCGTGACGGTGCCGCTGTATTACTGCCTGGCCACGCGCGGCAAGGCTGCCGAGCAGGCGGGGCGGGTTGTGAGTGTCAATGACTGAGAGGTTGCGGTTGCTGTAACAGGGGCTGCAACGCAGCCCCGGCTCTGTCCGATCAAACCTTGAACTGCGCCACCATGCCATTCAGGTCCACCGCCAACCGCGACAAGTCTTGTGCCGCCGCGCTGGTCTGGTTGGCCCCCGCCGATGTCTGCATCGCCAGGTCGCGGATGTTAACCAAGTTGCGGTCCACTTCCCGCGCCACTTGTGCCTGTTCTTCCGACGCACTGGCGATCACCAGGTTGCGCTGGTTGATCGAAGCGATCGCCTCGGCAATCACTTCCAGCGCCTGCCCGGCACCTTGCGCCACTTCCAGCGTACCGGTGGCACGCCCCTGGCTGCTGTGCATGGCCGTGACCGCCCGCTCGGTACCGTTCTGAATCCCGGCAATCATCTGTTCGATTTCGGCGGTGGACTGCTGGGTGCGGTGGGCCAGGGCGCGCACTTCATCGGCGACCACGGCAAAACCACGGCCCGCCTCACCGGCGCGGGCGGCTTCGATGGCAGCGTTGAGGGCCAGCAGGTTGGTCTGGCCGGCAATCGAGCCAATCACATCGAGCACGCGGCTGATCTCGTTGGCATTGCTGGCCAACTGCTCGATTTCGGCAGAGGTGCCGGTCACGTCATCGACCAGGTGCTGGATCGAGGCCAGCGCCTGGTTGACCTGATCGCGGCCATCGCGCGTGCTGCGGTCGGCGCCCTGGGACGCATCGGCAGTGCTCACCGCGTTGTTCGCCACTTCTTCCACGGCGGCAGTCATCTGGTTGACGGCGGTGGCCGCCTGGTCGATCTCCGCGCTCTGTTGGTGCAGGCCACGGCTGGTATCTTCGGTAACCGTGTGCAGCTCTTCCGAGGCCGAGGCCAGCTGGTCGGACGAGGCCGCAATCTTGCGAATGGTATCGCGCAGGCTTGCCTGCATGCGGCTCAGGGCGCGCAGCAGCAAGGCTGGCTCGTCGCGACCGGTAACCGTGATTTCCCGCGTCAGGTCGCCCTTGGCGACACGTTCGGCCACGGCCACGGCATCTGCCAACGGCACGACGATGCTGCGGGTGAGCACGGTGGCAATGGCTACCAGGGCAATCATGATTACCAGCAGAGAACCGATAATGGCCGCAAAGGCTTCGTCGGCCACGTCACTGCTGCGCTGGGAGGCCTGTTCGGCGCCGGTGCTGTTGTAGGTGGTCAACGCCGACAGGGCTTTCATCATGGTGTCAGCATACTGCGTGAGTGGGCCGCTGATCTGTTGCCTGGCCTCGGCCATTCGGCCGGCGGCGATGTCTTTGAGTACCTGGGCCTGCAGGCCGAAATACTGTTGATGGGCCGCGATCAATGCGTTGAACAGGGCACGATCATCGGCGGCGATGATGGTGGCCTCATAGTCCTTCAGGCCCTGGTCGAGTTGCTCATTGATGCCTTTGAGCAATTCGATGTTGCGCATGCGCTCAGTGGGGCTGTCATCCAGCGCAGCGCGCATGGTGATAGCGCGAGCGCGGCCGAGGTTGGTGCTGATGTCACCGAGGGCGACCACGGCAGGCATCCAGGTGATGCGGATTTCGTCCGTAGCCTCGTCCATCTGCCGGGTTTCATAGAGGGCTATAAGGCCCATGAACAGGACTAGGGCGCCCAACAGAGCAAATACGCTGGCAGCGCGAATGCCGATCTTCATATTCCGTAACTGCATGGAATGTTCCTTGACGGTGGTGCGCAATCAGGACCATGGGCAAACCCCGCTCACCGACGGTGCCATGCTCCCAATGTGCTGCAATATAGTGATAGGACTCACCTCTGATTATTGTTTTTCGGAATAGTGTCATATTGCCATCATTGTTGACCAGGCATTCAAACTAACGTCATCTGCTGGTAAATCCGTCATTTATTGACGAATCTGTCAGGAAAAAGCGCTTAAAGCGCCGGAATCAATGGGTCGGCAGCATTCCGGGCCGAGGGCCAAGCTCTGGCTGTTGACGCAAATGGCCGCTCGCCTAACAGGCCGGCCAAGGCACCGTTGCCGGGGATCGGCCCATACCTTGTCGGGCAGGCGAGCGGCGCTCAGTGCGCGGAGAGGGGAACGGTGCGGGGGCAGGGGGACAGTCCGGCGAGCCGGGCCAAGCTCAAGTGCTCGTTCAGACTGTTCTTGGGGCCTGCAATGAGGCCCGGGGTCAATGCACCGTCTTGCGTTGTTTCACACAGGCGCGAGCCTGTTCCGTCAGCTCATCCAGCCACTCATCGCGCTGCTGCTCGGCTTCGATCATCGCATCTTCACCCTGCTGATTGAGCAGGTAGGTGTGGATCTGGTGCACTTCAGTGGCCTGGTAAATCGGCGCGATATCAAGCCGGCCGATCAGCGCGCCGCTGGCCTGGCCGGTGCTGCTCATCAACACTTGCGGCCCGCTGGCGGCTACCACCTGCATGCCCCGCGCTTCGAACCAAGGCACCTGGTTGGCAAACGCGTTCAGTTCGACGCTGGCAAAGCGCGCCTGCACATCGGCCAACAAGGCGCGGCCGATACCGTGGCGGCGATGCCCGGGCACAACGGCGAGAAAGGCCAGTGCACAGGCCTTCGGAGTGTCCTGGGCCGGCAACGTCAGGGCGAAACCGAGCATCTGGTCGGGGGCTTCGGCGTCCAGCGCCAGGGTCAGCTGCACGGCCAGGCCGCGAGTGCCGTCCATGGCCTGCAGGTACTGATGCACCTCCATGCCGACGCCGTACTGGTACAGCGGGTACAACGGATTGTCGGCACGAATGGCGACGCTGCTCAGTTCGCCGACATGGTGGATCACCAGGTCACGGATCTGATTCTGGAAAGATTCGGGCGGCACGCTGTCAAGGCGGCTCAGAATGAACATCGGTGGACGGGCTCCGGCGGCTGTTGAATCGCCCCGCACCGGTTGATGCGGGACGCACAGTCTACCGCCTTTTTTACCTGTCAGCCTTGGGCCTGCAGCGCGGCAAGCATCAGCTCGAGGTTTTGCACCGCCGCACCCGAGGCGCCCTTGCCCAGGTTGTCGAACACTGCCGTGAGCAGTACCTGGCCGTGTTCGGGGTTGGCGTACACGCTCAGGCGCAGGTCGTTGCTGTCGTTCAATGCCTCAGGGTCCAGCGGTGAGGCCGGCCCCTGCTGGTGCAGGGGAGCGACGGTCACATGGCGTGCGCCCTGGTAGTGCTGTTCAAGGCATGCCTGCAAGTGCTCGGCACGGATCTGCCCTGGCAACAGGCGCAACTGCAGCGGGATGCTCAACACGATGCCCTGGCGATAGGCCGCATAGCCGGGCAAGAACACCGGCCGGGCTGCCAGGCCGGCGTGCAGCTGGATTTCCGGCACGTGCTTGTGCGCAAGCTCCAGGCCGTACATCTGCAACGTCGGCGCGCGCTGAGCCCCGGACTGCTCATGGCGCTCGACCGCCGCACGGCCACCGCCGGAATAGCCGGAGATGGCATGGATGCTCAGCGGGTAGTCGGCGGGCAACAGGCCGGCCTGCACCAGCGGGCGCAGCAGGGCGATGGCGCCAGTGGGGTAGCAGCCGGGGTTGCTGACCCGCTTGGCCAGGGCAATGCGCTCGGCCTGCCGTTCGTCCAGTTCAGGCAGCCCGTAGACCCAGCCGGGGGTGGTGCGATGCGCGGAGCTTGCATCGATCACCCGCACCGCTGGGTTGCGGATGGCCGACACGGCCTCGCGCGCAGCGTCGTCGGGTAGGCAGAGCAGGGCGATGTCGGCGCTGTTGATGGCGTCGCTGCGCCGTTGTGGGTGCTTGCGTTCTGCCTCGGGCAGGGTCAGCAGTTGCAGATCGGTGCGCCCTTGCAGGCGGGCATGGATCTGCAGGCCGGTGGTGCCTTGGTCGCCGTCGATGAAGACAATTGGGGTACGCATGGTCGGGTCCGGTCACATGAAAGATGGCCTATGCTCGCCTGTCGCTGTGGTAAAGAAAATTTGAATATCATGATGCAGACCTTCATATTTCCTGAACAAAAGTCATTCTGAAGCGGCCCAGCCTATGCGTGAAATCAGCCTCGATCGCCTCCGCACCCTTGTGGTCATCACCGACCTGGGGTCTTTCGCCGAGGCCGCGCGTCAGCTCAACCTGGCGCCGCCTACCATCAGCCTGCACGTGGCCGAACTCGAGGCGCGGGTTGGGGCGCCGCTGTTGACCCGCAACCGTAACCAGGTACGCCCCACAGCGATTGGCGAAACCCTGCTGGTACGCGCCCGCCGGCTGTTGGCCGATGCCGATCTTGCTCTGGATGAAGTGCGGCGCCAGGTCGAAGGGCTGGCAGGACGGGTGCGCCTGGGCGCCTCGACCGGCGCCATTGCCCACCTGTTACCGCAGGCATTGGAGCACCTGCGGCTGGCACATCCCGGTATCGATGTGCAGGTGCAGGTCCTGACCTCCCAGGCTTCGCTGGTGCGCCTGCGCGAAGGCGCCCTGGATATCGGCCTGGTGGCCTTGCCGCAGGTAGCGAGCAAGGGCATCAAGGTCACCGCCTGGCGGCGCGACCCGATCCTGGCCTACGTGCCGGCAGACTGGCAGCCGCCTGCCCGGGTCACCCCAGCCTGGCTGGGGCACCGAGCGCTGATTCTCAATGACAGCAGCACCCAGCTATCGCGGGTGACCGCAGAGTGGTTCGCTGCCGCCGGGCTGTATCCTGAGCCGCGGATCGAGTTGAACTACAACGACGCGATCAAAAGCCTGGTGGAGGCCGGTTATGGCGCTACCTTGCTGCCCCAGGAAGGCGAGATGGCCGAGCTGGACCGGCGCATTGCCCGCCGACCGCTGCGCCCTGGGTTGTGGCGGCAATTAGGGATTGCCTGCCGGGACGGCGAGGTCGAGCGGGCGACGGGGTTCGTGCTGCAGGCGCTGGAGCGGTTGCGCCAGTAGCTGGAGGCCGGTACAGGGCTGCGACCGCAGGGCCGAGCCCAAGCGTCAGTGCGCGTGGCCGACTATGCTATGTGCTGCGTCGAGCCAATACCTCTCGATGACCTTTCCGATTTCCGAGGAGAACGCTCCATGAAATCCATGACAGTTCTGGTGATTGCTTCTGTGCTGAGTTTTGCCGCCCATGCCGACCCCGCCAGCAATTGCGATGCGAAGATCAAGGAACTGGAAGACATGCACAAGGCCAGTGGTCAGGCAATGCACGGTGGCATGGCCCATGACTTCAAGGTGCATATGCAAAATGCCAAAGATGCCCGCGATGCCGGTGACATGACCAAGTGCCAGTCCTCAGCCGACCAGGCCAAGACCATCTATAACAAGGCACGCAACAAATAGCAGGCAGACCTGGTTGGCCTGGTCGCTGGCAAGCCGCTTCACAGTATCCGCATTCTGGGCCTGTGAGAGCCGGCTCGCTGGCGATCAGGCTGGTACTGGCAACCCGGCGCCTGGCCGGACAGGCCTCAGAACCAGCGGTCGTTCTTCTTGCGGCCGCGGGTCAGCGCCGGCAGGATCAGCCCCGCCAGCAGGCCCGCGCCGGCAATGCTGCCGCCGTAGACCATGTAGCGCATCATGACTTGCTTGTTCTCATCGCCCAGGCGCGCCTGCGCGTCGCGTAGGTTCGACTGGGCCTGATCGAGCTGTTCGTTCAATGCCTGGTTGCGTGCTTGCAGTTCGTCGGCCAGTTTCTTGCGCGAGTCGAGGGTTTCCTGCATACCCTGCACGCGGTTCTTCCAGCTGTCGTCGATGGTTTTCAGTTGCTCGGACAACTGCGCCACTTGTGCGTCAAGTTCAGGCAAACGCTCGCCTTGGCCCGGGACCGATTGCAGGTCGCTGGAGAGGATCCACACCAGGTCACCGTTCTGCCCGCGCACCTGGCTGTAGTTGCCCTGAGTGCCGATCAGGGTCAGCTTCTGTCCGGATTTGAGTGTGCCGACGATGCGGTGCCCGTCGGTAGGGCCGCTGCGTACATAGGTGCTCAGGCTGTCGCTGACCCAGCGCGCATCGCTGGCCGGCTCTTGGGCATGCGCGGGGGCGCCAAGCGCCACGAGGGCGGCGATCAAGCTGCCGCGCAGGGCAGGGAGGGCGAGGGAGGCTGGGCGGGATTCAGGCATGTTGGGTCTTCGCTGCATCAGGAAAAATAGGCCCGGTGACGTTTGCGCGTCAGTTGGGCCGGCGAACCGGTCGGTGAGTTGACCGTCAGCGAAAGACCTCATTTTTGGAGGCAGGTTCACTGCTGGGTGTGGGAATTGTCTGCAGGATGTTGCAAAAGGCGAGCTAGAGCCCTCGCGGCGAACTGGCTGCTTTGCGTGTCGCAAGCGGCCTGTTCGCGAGGGCGTCATGTGCCTGGCAACAGCTTTGAAGTGGCTGCCGTCATTCGCCACGACGGGGGAGCTCCGCGATGTACTCGGCAATCCTGCGCCGCAGGCCGTGGTCGTCCTGTCGCAGCAGTACGTCGAACAGCACGCGGCTGTAAGCGCTGCTGGCGTAGCTGCACGGGCCGAACTGCCACTGCTCCCTCACGGCCCGCTCAGCCGCCGCCAGCATGTTGGCGGGAATCGTGCTGCTGGCGTGATGCGGCGTGACATGGCTGCGCGCTATGTAGGTAAGCGCGCTGTGCACCGCGTCGTCGACCAACGACAGGGCAGACGCCACTGGCAGCATTCCGAGCAATTGCGCGGCAACCTGCGTGGCCTTTTCCCGGGGTTCGAAAGGCAGGCCATGCGCTGCACAGCGCGAGGCGATGCAGGCACACACGTGTTCAATCGATAGGGCCGTGATTGCCTCGCTAAGCTGTTCGCACCATTCGGGGCGGGGGCCTGCGCCCAACAGGTCAAGCAGCGCGCGACGCAACGGCTTCAGGCCCGCACGTTGGTGCCCGTGCAGGCTTACATTCACCACCCAGTACACTTTGTCACGCCACGCCTTGGGTGTTGGGTCATTGCTGAACGATGCCGGTGGCGAATCCGGGTCGACCAGCAGAATCAGGTCCTCTTGCAAAGCCTGCAGCAGGCTTGCATCCATGGCCTTCGAAGGGCTGACACGTTCCTCACCAGTGGGGTGCTCGGCCGGAAGCAGCCGCTCGTGTTGTTTGTCCATCCGCACCTCGAGCAGCGCCAACAGTTGCAGCTTGCGGGTTATCGAAAGGCTGCACAGAGGTATCGGCTGGCGTCTGGCCAGTGACCAGTGTTCCCTGATGCGTTGGCGCTGCTGTGCTTGCAGCTCCAGCCTGGCTTGCTGACGCGCCGCCAGGCACGGTTGGCACGCGCAAACACGGCGCCACTTCGTATGCCCGGGGAAGTAATGGCGATGCTCGCAGGTTTTGCAGAATGCCATGTTGTCGTGACAGCTGGATGCCGTGCGGCTTTTGCGCCGCTCGAACAGGCTGGTTTTGCAGTAGGGGCAACGCAGGGCGGCGCAGGGAAGGGGTGGAAAGGCCTTGATCAGGCTGCTGGGTGCTACGTCGATGGCGTAGCGCTCGAGCAGGTGTGCAATCTTCTCACCGCTGATGTATTCGCTGTACAGCGCCTCGACCTGTTCGGCGCTAAGGTGCTGCAGCTTTGCTTGGAAGTCCGACAAACCTGAATCTCCCTGAAAAGTCGGTAATAGCCCGCTTTGAGGATGATCGTGCTTGCCGAATGGATAAGTGAAGCGCGCAAAGGCTGGATAATTCTCCGCTACGTGTAGGGCGTTTCTGATTTGCCCGGAGATCGGCAATCCTTGCGCTTGACGCGCTGCGCGCTGCCCATCGTCGTGCCGTGCCCAAGGGCTACACTGAACGTTTCCGGCCTATCCATGGAGCCATGCCATGACTGCCAAGAACACGATTTGCCTGTGGTTCGATCACGACGCGCAGGACGCTGCGCACTTCTACGCCAGTACGTTTCCCGACAGCGAGGTGATCGCGGTGCACCAGGCACCGAGCGACTACCCCTCAGGCAAGGCGGGTGATGTGATCACGGTCGAGTTCACCGTCATGGGCATCCCTTGCGTGGGGCTCAATGGCGGCAAGGCATTCAGCCACTCAGAGGCATTTTCGTTCCAGGTCAGCACTGAGGACCAGGCCGAGACCGATCGACTGTGGCACGCCATCGTCAGCAATGGTGGGCAAGAGAGCGTCTGCGGCTGGTGCAAGGACAAGTGGGGGATATCCTGGCAGATCTGCCCAAGGGTGCTGATCGAGGCCATTGGCAACCCGGACAGGGCGGCAGCAAAGCGGGCGTTCGAGGCGATGATGGGCATGGGCAAGATCGATGTGGCCGCCATCGAGGCGGCGCTGCGCGGCTGAAGGAAAAGGGCCCAAGCCTGGGCCCTGTGTGCCGGCTCAGGCCACTGGGATGGTCGGGTCTGCCGCTGCCAGTGCCGCCTGGCGGTCCTCGGCTGCCGGCGGGTAGATCCAGATCGAGTTGATCTGCGATTTCAGCACCTTGGCTTCGGCCTTGTCTGTCGGCGGCGAAACCTTGCGCTCCCAGCCTTCGGTGTACACCGCACCCTAGGCTCCCAGGTCGAGGCAGGTCACGTACTTGGGCTGGCTGTAGGGCATTGGCGCCACACCAATCAGCTCGGCCACGGCGTTGTTGCCTGCGTAACGCCCGAGCGGGATGGCATGCTGGCAGGACATCACCGCATAATTGCCTGCCTCATCGCAGGCGGCGTAGGCCACGTCACCGGCGGCGTACACCGCATCATTGCCTTTGACCTTGAGGTTGCCATCCACGTGCAGGCGGCCCTGGCGGTCACGTTCACCGCTGATCTGCTCGGTCAACGGGTTGGCCTTGAAACCCACGGTCCAGATCACCGTACTGGCCTCGATGCGCTGGCCGTTGTCGAGCAATACCCCCTCGGGGTCGACCGAGGCCACTGAGGCCGCGCAGATCCATTCGATACCCAGTGACTCGCACGCCTGTTCGATGGCGGGGCGAATGCCGTCACCCAGGGCTGCACCGATCTTCACGCCGCGGTCGACCACCACCACACGCAGCCGTGCCTGCTCGCCAAGGATGCTGCGCAAGCGCGATGGCAGCTCGGTGGCGGTCTCGATGCCGGTGAAGCCGCCCCCCGCAACCACCACGGTATTGCGTGCCGGGGTGTCGGGCAGGCTGGCCAGGGATTTGAGGTGGGTCTCAAGACTTGCGGCGCTGTCGATCTTGTCGACGTCGAACACATGTTCGATCCCGACCATGTCCGGTCGGTTGAGTACGCTGCCACAGGCCATGATCAGGCGGTCGTAGGGCAAACTGCATTCGGTACCACTTTGCGTGCGGTAGCTCACACGCTTTGCAGCTTCATCGATGTGGAACGCCGTGCCCTGCACGAAACGTACACTCACTGCCTCGAACAACGCCTGCAACGGCGCAGCCATGGTGTGCACCTCGGGCTCGTAGAACCGTGGGCGCACATGCAATTCGGGCTGCGGCGCGAGCAGCGTCACCTCGACATCCGTACGGCCATGCAGGTCGAGTTGGCGGATGGCGCTCAGGGCGCTCCAAAGGCCGGCGAAACCTGCGCCAATGATCAGGATGTTTTTCATCGTTGTGCTCCTGGAAGGTACGAATCAAACAAGGTAGTTCTTGTTTGCGATCAACGATGCTACGGGCGATGAACCGTTAGCCCTAGGCCAAAGAACCCTGAATTTCGGCCAGCGGTACGCTGCGGGCGAAGCGTGCACGGTAGTCGCGCGGGGTGACGGCCAGGTGGCGCTGGAAGGCCAGGCGCATGCGTTCTTCACTACCGAAACCGCAAAGGCGGGCGACTTGCTCGATATGTGCATCGGTATTTTCCAGCTGGCGCCGGGCCGCTTCCAGGCGCAAGACCTCGATCGCCTTGGCCGGTGTACGGCCGGTCTTGAGTTTGTATACCCGGGTGAAATTGCGCAGGCTCATGTGCGCCTGTTCGGCCAGGCGCTCGACGCTCAGGCGCGGGTCGCCCAAGTGCTCATTGATCCACAGGTGCAGGGCTTCGAACTCCGTGCAGTCCTGGCCTTGCAGCTTGAGCAGTTCGCTGAACTGCGCCTGCCCGCCCGGGCGCTTGAGAAACACCACCAGTTCGCGCGCCACCTGCATGGCGACGTCGCGGCCACAGTCGAGTTCGACCAGCGCCAGTGCCAGGTCGATCCCTGCGCTCACGCCCGCCGAGGTCCACACGGTGCCTTGCTGAACGAAGATCGATTCATGGTCCACCTGCACGGCCGGGAAGTCACGGCGCAGCACCTCACACATGGCCCAGTGGGTGGCAGCGCGGCGGCCGTCGAGCAGGCCGGCGCTGGCCAGCAGGAAAGTCCCGCTGCAGACCGACGCCGTGCGCCTGGCGTGCAGGCTGGCGCGGCGCAGCCAGGCCACCAGCGGGCCGTGCTCGGGAAGGCTGCGGATGATGTCCGGGGCGCCGGGTACGATCAGCGTGTCGACGGCCTGGGCCATGGCATCATCCAGGCGCTCGGTGGCCACCGCCAGACCTTCGGCGGTTGGCTGCAGACCCCCTTCGAGGCTGGCGGTATGCAGGCGGTAGCCGGGGAGGCCGCGCTCGGCCATGGCCTTGGTGGCTGCCCAGAACACGGTTTGCGCACCGCTGAGGTCGAGCAGACCCATGGCGGGGTAGGCAACGAAGACCACCACCCGAGGCTGGTCGACGGGTAACAGGGGAGGCTCAAGTTGCCCTGCGATATCGGTCATGGTTTGGCCTGATTCAACGAAAAGTGGCGCTTGTCTATTAGGGTAACGCAACGGCCTTCCAGGGCATCAACTGCTCGCGCCGGGCAACGTTACAGGGACTTCGCGGCGGGGTGAATGCCCAGGCCGGATACCGATTATCTGTACTGTTGCGTAAGGCCGAAGCCTAACTGTGCCGGTCCAGGCTGGGCAAATGGCTTTATGCTGTAACCAAATATGTCTAGTACGCCTGAAGAAGGAAGCTGCAATGCCGCTCAAGGACCTGCTGATTGCCCTGGTGGTGATCGTCGCCTGGGGAGTCAATTTCGTGGTCATCAAGGTAGGCCTTGATGGTCTGCCGCCGATGTTGTTGGGGGCGCTGCGCTTTCTGCTGGTTGCGTTCCCGGCGATCCTGCTGGTCAAACGGCCTAATTTGCCATGGCGCTGGCTGATCGCCTATGGCGCCACGATATCCCTGGGCCAGTTCGCCTTCCTGTTCCAGGCCATGTACAGCGGCATGCCGCCAGGCCTGGCGTCACTGGTGTTGCAGTCCCAGGCTTTCTTCACCCTCGGCTTTGCCGCGCTGTTTCTAGGGGAGCGCTTGCGCCTGGCGAGCCTGCTGGGTTTGCTGGTGGCAGCCAGCGGGCTGGCGTTGATCGGCAGCGAGGACAGTGGCCACGTACCAATGGTGGCGCTGCTCCTTACCCTGTGTGCAGGCGCCATGTGGGGCATGGGCAACATCATCACAAGGCGTTTTGGCTCGGTCGACCTGGTTGCGCTGGTGATATGGGGCGGGCTGATCCCGCCGCTGCCGTTCCTGGCCTTGTCGTGGTGGCTGGAAGGGCCGGAACGCATCGGCCATGCGTTGGCCAATATCGGCTGGAGCTCGGTGCTGGCGCTGGCTTACCTGGCGTTCGTAGCCACCATGCTCGGCTACAGCCTGTGGAGCACCCTGCTGTCGCGGCACCCGGCGGGCAAAGTTGCGCCGTTCTCGTTGCTGGTGCCGGTAATCGGCTTGAGTTCGTCCGCCTGGTTGCTGGGGGAGCGGCTCACGGCGGTGCAGGGGTGGGGGGCGCTGCTGGTGATGCTCGGGTTGCTGGTCAATGTGTTCGGACCCAAGCTTGGCCAGCGTTTACGGGCCGCCAGCGCGCAATAACGATTGTGTAGAGCCGTTCGGCCCTCCCGGGTAAACCCGAAGGGCCGATGCTTTGTTAGACTCGGGCTCTTTGTCACGCCACCGGAGCCCCCATGATCATCTCCACCACCAGCCAGCTCGAAGGCCGGCCAATCGCTGAGTATCTTGGCGTAGTCAGCTCCGAATCGGTGCAAGGTATCAACTTCGTGCGCGATTTTTTTGCACGCTTTCGCGACTTCTTCGGCGGCCGTTCACAGACGCTGGAGGGCGCGCTACGCCTTGCCCGCGAGCAGGCGACCGAGGAACTGAAAGCCCGGGCACGGCAGTTGCAAGCCGATGCAGTGGTGGGTGTGGATTTCGAAATCAGCATGCCCTCCGTGCAAGGCGGCATGGTCGTAGTGTTCGCCACGGGCACCGCTGTGCGCCTGAAATAAAGGCATTGTGCCACTGGTCGGGTCCCGGCGTTTTGCCCGGGCAGTCCGTAAATGACCGGCTAGTCTCACTTTCACAGGCTGCGTTTTTCAGGCAAAACCCTTCCTTTGCCGACGCGGTCGCCACTGAAATGGAGACAGGGCATGAGCGAGTCCTTTTTCGAAGACATGAACGATGCGTTCCCCATCAACAGCCAGGTGCGCTGCGGTCAGGCAGCGTTTCGGCTGGGCTTTGCCCACATGACACTGGATGATTCGGAGCAGCTGCAACCGGCACATCTGCAGCGCAGCAAAAAGGGCCGCTTCACGCCGAGGGTCGCGCCGAGAAAGTGACCTCGTTCACATAACCCCGCGCCTATCGCGGGGTTTTTTTAAACCTTGTTTGACCTTGCTCATGGTAACGCTCGGTTGTGCTCGCCGAATCGATGCCGCTGTGGTCTTCTGCCAGGGGATCTCAGCAGAGGAGCACCGCTGTATGCGGGTCAGGGAAGAAACTTACTGGCAGTGGGCCGACGCACAATTGCACTGCCGCAGCCACGATGAAGCGTTGAGCGATGGCACCACCATCGATGTGCAGGTACGCCTGTCTCGGCTGGGCGCCACGCAGCTGTTCCTGGGGCTGTACGGCCAGGGTGGCAAAGCGTTGCTGGAAGAGTACTACCCGGCACGCCCGGGTGAGACCATGACACGTGCCTTGGTATGGGGCGTGGAGCGGGCCAGGGCGCTGGCGACCGGCGCATTGGCGTTGCCGCAGCAGCAGCGTCGGCAGGCATGAAAAAGCCCGGCCTATGCGGGCCGGGCTCAGAAAGTGGTGCGGCAACTCAATGAAGGGTCAGTTGAGCGGCTCGATCACCTTGACTGCCTGCCGCTCACGGGCGGCGGGCCATTCTTGTTGCAGGGTCTGCAGCACGCGGCCAACGAACTCGGTGTCGGCGGCAGCCTTCTTGCCGACGTAGCCCTGGCCACGGCGGTAGACCTTGAAGCGGGCACGCATGCTGGGCAGGTGCTCTTCGAATTCATCTTCTACGGTATTCGGCGGCAGGCGGTCGAGGCGCACTTCGCCGGTTTGGCTGACCCACAGCAAGTGGTCGTCGAGGCTGTCCTTGCGCATGGCGAACAGCTGGGCCAGTTGGTCAATTGTGGGATTGTTGTTCAAGTTCATCATAAAGCCCCCATTACCCGTTTTTGTTGGTGATTTTCACAGTTGGCGCTACAGCATGTAGCGCACTACCTAGGCTGCTACAGCAGCATCGCAACAGGGGCTTTCTCACGCTGCCTTTTGGACAGTTCCCTCTCCACGGATGGCCTGCGTTACCGCGCAGGCCATCTGGAACACCCTTGCCACCGCTCCCGATCGGGGAGACGGCTTCATCATGCCCAAGCGCGATGAATGGCGTCAACCGTTTTGTAGTGAATATTTTTGATCACTACATCTTGTCTGACAATCCTGCCTGGGTGCCTGTCAGCGGCCAATACGGGAGAGGATCCGGTAGGCTGCACGCACACGTTCTTCGTTGGGATAATTACGGTTTGCGAGAAGCACGATGGCCTTGCCTTCGGCCGGAATGAACGCGGCATAGGCGCCAAAACCGCTTGTGGAACCGGTCTTGTTGTACCAGGCCTGGGGCAGGGCGGGGCGCGTCGGGGTCAGGCGCTGGGTGGGCTGAGGCTCCCGAACCATCCGTGAGCTGTTGCCATCGACCAGCGTATCGAGCGCTGTGGGGTAGGGGTAGCGTTCCCATCCCAGGCCTTGGGTCATTGCGCCGACCTGGAAATAGCCCGACTGGGTGATGGCGGCCGCGTTTCTCAACGCAGGCGATAGCTCGGCTGGCTGCATGTGCAGGCGCACGTAGCGCAGCAAGTCGCTGGCGCTGGTCTTGATTGCATAGGCCTGATCGGCATACGGGCCCGGGTTGACGTGCACCGCCCGGTTTTGCGCGTCATACCCTTGGGCATAGAGGCCCTGCGCGCTGGCAGGTACCTGAAGGTAGGTATGCTTCAGGCCCATTTGCGGCAACAGCCTTTTGCGCATCAGTTCAGCGAATGGCTGCTGCTGCGCCCGTGCCGCCAGGTCACCGAACAGCCCAAGGCTGGGGTTCGAATAGCAGCGTTGGGTGCCGTTTGCGGCACGGGGCTTCCAGGTTCGGAAGAACTCCAGCGCTTGCGCATCAGTCTGCACAGTGTCAGGGAACTGCAGGGGCAGGCAAGCGGCGCTGTAAGCCCCCAGTTCGAGCACGCTGGCCTTGCCCAGCGCCGTGCCGGCAAGCGCTGGCTGGTAGCGTTGGGCCGGTGCGTCGAGATCGAGCTTGCCTTCGGCGCTGGCCAGTGCGGCAAGGGTGGCGGTGTAGGTTTTGCTCAGGGAACCGATCTCGAACAGCGTATCGGCGGTGACAGCCCTGTCGTCGGCCTTGCTGGCCACGCCGTAGCTGAAGGAGTGCACTTTGCCGTCGACGTACAGCCCTACGGCCATGCCGGCGATGTCCTGCTCCTGCATCAGTGGGTGGATGATGGCGTCCACCTGGGCCTGCAGCGGATCGGCTGCGTTTGCAGGGGCGGCAATCAAGGCCAGCGCGGCGGCGGCAGTCAGGGAAGCGAAGTGCATACGAAGATCCTTTCAGGCTGTGTCCGTTCAGCGACACCGATGGGGGTTCCGGCGTTAGCGGAATAAAGCCCGAAACCTTATCGTCTGCCCTTGCACAACGACAAGATGGAAACTGTTATGAGACATTTGCGCATGTTGTTCGACAACTTCACCCTGGCCCTGCTCGGGGTGGTGCTGATCGCCACCGTGCTGCCCTGTTCTGGCGATGGCGCGGTGTATTTCGGTTGGTTGACCAACCTGGCCATCGGTCTGCTGTTCTTCCTTCACGGTGCCAAACTGTCACGCGAGGCGATTATCGCCGGGGCTGGGCACTGGCGCCTGCACTTGTTGGTGTTCTCTTGCACCTTCGTGCTGTTCCCATTGCTTGGCCTGGCGTTCAAGCCCCTGTTCGTGCCGCTGGTGGGCAACGAGTTGTATCTGGGCGTGCTCTACCTGTGCGCTTTGCCGGCCACCGTGCAGTCGGCGATTGCCTTCACGTCGTTGGCCCGCGGCAACGTGCCGGCAGCCATTTGCAGTGCAGCGGCCTCCAGCCTGATCGGGATCTTCCTGACACCGCTGCTGGTGATGCTGTTGCTGGGGGCCGGAGGAGAAACCGGTTCGGGGCTGGACGCCGTGCTGAAAATCACCCTGCAGCTGTTGGTACCCTTCGTCGCCGGGCAGATCGCGCGCCGCTGGATCGGGGCCTGGGTCAAGCGCAATGCGCGCTGGCTCAAACTGGTCGATCAGAGTTCGATCCTGCTGGTGGTCTACACCGCGTTCAGTGAGGCGGTGGTGACGGGCTTGTGGCACACCGTATCGCCACAGCATCTTGCAGGCTTGTTCGCTGTGTGCGGGATCCTGCTGGCGGTGGTGCTGTTCGGTACGCGCCTGCTGGGCAAGGTGCTGGGGTTCAGCCTTGAAGACCGCATCACCATTCTGTTTGCAGGGTCCAAGAAGAGCCTGGCTACGGGCGTGCCAATGGCGCAGGTGCTGTTCGTGGGCAGTGGCATCGGGGCCATGATCTTGCCGCTGATGCTGTTCCATCAGATCCAGTTGATGGTGTGTGCGGTGCTGGCACAGCGGTATGCAAGCCGAGTGGAGGAAGGCGAGGCGGCTGCAGCTTCCTCGTGATGAGTCATCGATACCGGCCTGGGTGGGCCTGGCTCGGACCAGGCCGGTATCGACTAACGCGCGTGCCCCGAACTGCGCTGACGCAAGGCTTTGCTCACCTCGGCCTCGACCTTGTAGGCGGGCTCTTCCAGCGCCTGGTAGTTGCGCGTATAGCGCCGGGCGAATTCCTCTACCCCCAGTTCCTGATACTGCTGCACATGCTTGAGCTCATGCGCCCACAGGGCCACGTTGTCCTCGGCATCGCGGGCATGGCGGAAGATGATCGTGTCGATCAGCGTTACCGCGTTCACATCCGGGTTCTGCAGCAGGGCATTGGCAGCGCTGATCTGCTGCTCGTCGCCAACCCGAAAGCGCGCGGCATCGAGCACGGCGAAGTCATACCAGCCTTCGAGCTGGGCCCGTATATGCAAGGGGATCGGTTCACTGCCGCTGGCGGTTGCTTCATCGCGCGCCTGGCGCAAGCCGAAGGCCAGGCTACTGGCGGCCATGACCTCGACGTCCTTGAGCACCTGGCCGGGGTCGATCGGCGCACAGAAGCAGCCCATCAGGCAGACTGGGTACTGCCCCGGTGGGCACACCTGTTCGGCAGAGGTCGCAGTGCTCAGCAACAGGGCGCACAGCAGGCTAGCCGCTCTCATTCAGAGCCCTTTCGACGTGGCTTCGGCTGGCCTCTAGAACCTGGCTTTGAACCGTCTCGCTAGCCAGCATCCGCCCGACCACCAGCGCCCCGACACACTGGCTGATCAGTACCCAGGCCAAGGCTTCATCCTCCAGCGTCTGGCTCCATGCACTGTGCAGGCTCACCAGCCAGTGCTCGGCTTCTTCACGTACCGGCCGTTCAGCGCGGGCGATTTCCACCCCCAGCGGCGGCAGCGGGCAGCCGCCCTCGGCATTGTGCAGATGCGCCAGGCTCAGGTACTGCTGCAGGCAGCGCGCCAAGCGCTCGCGGCTGGCGCCTTGGTTGGCCAGGCGTGCCAGCGGGCTGTTGCACAGCTCCTGGCGGACCACTTCGGTAAACAAGTCGTCCTTGGACGGGAAGTGGTTGTAGAAGGCACCGCCGGTCAGGCCGATGGCCTTCATCAGCCCGGCCACGCCAGTGCTGGCAAAACCCCCACGCTTGGCCAGGGCGCCACTGCTGGCAAGCAGCTTGTCACGGGTTTGTTGCTTGTGGTCGGTTGAGTAGCGCACTTGAAAGCCTCACGCGTGGCTTGACGATGGCGGTGATCATAACATAGCGTTCGTTTACTAAACGATCGTTCATCAATGGAGGCACGCATGACAGAACAACGAAAAGTGGTGCTGGTGGTCGGCGCGGGGGATGCCACTGGCGGCGAAATCGCCAAGCGGTTTGCCCGTGAGGGGTATTTCGCCTGCGTCACTCGGCGCCAGGCCGACAAGCTGCAACCGCTGGTGGACGAGATCCGCGCTGCAGGCGGTCAGGCACAGGGTTTCGCCTCCGATGCACGCAAGGAAGACGAGGTCGCTGAGCTGGTCGAGACCATCGAGCGCGACATTGGCCCGATCGAAGCCTTTGTTTTCAATATCGGCGCCAATGTGCCCTGCAGCATCCTTGACGAAACACCGCGCAAATACTTCAAGATCTGGGAAATGGCCTGCTTCGCGGGCTTTCTGACCGCCCAGGCGGTGGCCAGGCGCATGGTCGTGCGTGAGCGCGGCACGATCCTGTTCACTGGTGCCACCGCTGGCACCCGTGGCGCAGCCGGGTTTGCAGCCTTTGCCGGTGCCAAGCATGGCCTGCGGGCCTTGGCGCAAAGCATGGCGCGAGAGTTAGGGCCGCGCAATATCCACGTTGCCCATGTGGTAGTGGATGGCGGCATCGACACCGCGTTCATCCGCGACAGTTTCCCCGATCTTTACGCCCTCAAGGATCAGGACGGTGTTTTGGATCCGGCGCACATCGCCGACAACTACTGGTTCCTGCACGCGCAGCCACGCGACGCCTGGACCTTCGAACTCGACCTGCGCCCGTGGATGGAGCGCTGGTAAGGCCTACCCTCAAAAGGAGTGCGTTGCATGAGCAAGACCGTGGAGTTTTTCTTCGACCTGGGTAGCCCCGCCAGCTATCTGGCCTGGACCCAGCTACCGGCACTGTGCGCCCGCCATGGCGCAACGTTGCAATACCGGCCGATGTTGCTTGGCGGTGTGTTCCAGGCCACAGGCAACGCGTCGCCGGCGATGATCCCCGCCAAGGGGCGATACATGTTCACCGACCTGGGGCGGTTCGCCGCGCGCTATGGGGTGCCGTTCGGGCTCCCGCCTGGCTTCCCCATCAACACCTTGGCTTTGATGCGCGGCCTGGTAGGCACGCAGTTGCGCGCCCCGGAACGCTTCGAAACCTTGCTGGCGGCGCTGTTCAACGGGTTATGGGTTCAACGGCGCAACCTGGGGGATGCCGCCGTATTGGAGCAGGTGCTGGCAGATGCGGGGTTTAGCGCCGCTGAATTTCAAGTGCTGATTGGCGACGCAGAGGTGAAGGCCGCATTGAAACAGACGACAGAGGAGGCTGTGGAGCGAGGGGTGTTTGGCGCACCGACCTGTTTTGTCGACGGGCAGATGTACTTCGGCCAGGATCGTCTGGATTTCGTGGCCGATGCACTGAAGCGTTGAGCGCAGCGGGCTGTTCGCAGCGTCACACGCGAACAGCCCGGGCCATTGGCCCTTGAGTCAGAAGTTGGCCGGCGTGTTGGCGCTGATGATCTCCGCTTCGTCCTGACCAATGTTCTTGAAGCTGTGCGGCAGGGTGGTGGGGATGTAGTAACCATCGCCAGAGTTGAGAACGCTGACCTGGCCATCGACCCACAATTCCACGGTCCCTCGTGTGACCAGCCCGCATTCCTCGCCTTCGGCATGCACGATCGGTTCACCCGAATCGGCGCCTGGCGCATACAACTCACGCAGCATGCGCATCTGCCGTGCCTCGACGCTGGCACCGACCAGCAGCATGCGCAGGCCATTGCGGCCCAGATCAGGCTGCTCGCTGGCGCGAAACACGAAGCGCTCTTCTCGTACCGGCTCGTCGAAGCTGAAGAACTCTGCCAAGGTCATGGGGATGCCTTCGAGCAGTTTCTTCAGGGAACTGACCGACGGGCTGACGCGGTTTTGCTCGATCTGCGAGATGGTCGAGTTGGTCAGCCCGCTGCGGCGGGCCAGTTCGCGTTGGGAAAGGTTGTTGCGTTCACGCACCAGTTTGAGTCGTGTCCCCGTGTCCATAGCCGCCTTGTAATCAGAGGTGTTAAAAATAATTGGCGCATTAAAACACACTCTGCACGCGCGCGCTGTGCTTGTCAGGCCCGCGCGCGCGGCATCGGCCACAGCCCGACCAGCAGCAACAGCACAGCCACGACCAGGAAGGGCAGGCGCGGGTCCAGGGCGTAGATCAGTGTCCCGGCCAGCGGGCCGATCACCGCCCCCATGCCTTGAGCGGCACCGATGGAGCCGGCAGTGGCGCCCTGTTCTGCGGCGTTCATGGCATTGGCGGCGAGTGCCGAGAACGCCGGGAAAACAAAGCCCATGCCGGCGGCGGCGACAAAATAGCACCCCCACAGCCATGGCGCGGTGGTAGCCAGCGAGCCGGCGGCGAAGCCCAGTGCCGAAACGCTGGCGCCGACGCGGATCATCTTCAGCGGTGGCCATTCCAGCTGGCGCAGGATGACCTGTGACAGGATCAGTGCCACGCCGACGGTGGTCAGGGCGATGCCGGCGGCTTGGGCGGCCTGCGCCGGCCCCAGTTGCAGGCGGTCAAGGGCGAAGAAACCGACGATGATCTGCGACACCGTCACGCTGAGCATCGCGCTGAAGGCCACCAGCAGCGGCCGGCGCAGGCGCGGGTCGCTCAGGTGCACCGGACTGGGTGCATGGCGATGTGCGAGGGGTTGCGGCTTGAGTTTGAACAGCAGGACCAGAAACGCGCTGGCAGGCAGCAGCGACATCACATGAAAGGGCAGGCTCAAGCTGTGCCGTGCCAGCACGGCCGCCAGCGCCGGCCCCAATACCAGGCCTACAGCATTCGCTGCCCCCAGCGATGCCATGGCCCGGGCACGCTGTTGTGGCCCGACATGGTCGGCGATCAGCGCATTGCAGCCCACCGGAATGGCCGCGTAGAAGGCGCCGATACAGCCGCGCGCGAGCATCAGGCCGACGAACGCCAAGGTAGCCCCTGGCAGCCAGCGCAAAGCGCCTTCGACGAACAGGCACAGCAGCCAGTACGCCAGCGTGAAGCCAGCACTGCCCAGCAACAGGATGCGGCGGCGGCCCAGTCGATCAGCTGCGCGCCCCCATGGGCGGGCCAGCTGCACCCAGACCACACCCGATACAGTCACCGCTGCGCCGGCTTGCCAGGTGGCCATGCCGAGCAGGCGGGCGATGGGCCCGATCAAGGCGACGAAGGCCATCATCGCCATGGTGCAGGCCATGTTGGCCAGCAGCAACGGGCGCGTGTCCAGTGTGCTGGCGGGGGTCAGGGTGGCAGGGTCCTTCGCGACATTCATCGGGCATTCCAGGGCAGTTGGGCAGACGGCGTGCAAATGGATGGGAACATTCATCGGTTGTCGGGGCTGCCCATGCACCACCTGCCGTCAGTCACTGCGGCGCAGCGGCCCTGGCCACATGCTACGCAATACCCCGTCCCGGCGCACCAGCGCATGCATCAGCGCGGCGCCCAGGTGCACCAGCACCGTAGCGAACAGCAGGTAGCCGGCCCAGCCATGCGCCTGGCGCAGTATTGCGTACAGTTGCAGGTCGTGCGGGGCGATCGCGGGCAGTTGCAGTGGGCGAGGGTACCCGCCTGCCGAGAGCATGGCCCAACCCAACAGCGGCATTGCCAGCATCAACGCGTAGAGCAACAGGTGGGATGCGCCTGCAGCGACCCGCTGCAGCGCGGGCAGCTCCTGTGGCAGAGGCGGGTGGGGCAGGCTCAGGCGCAGGCCGATACGCACGATCACCAGAAGCAGCAGGGCCAGGCCCGTGGCCTTGTGCAACTCTACCAGCAGCGGGTGGCGCAACGAGAGGTCGCCCACCATGCTCACGCCAATGAACAGCATGGCGATGATCAGAACCGCCATCAGCCAATGCACCAGGCGGGCCAGGGGGTGGAAGGCTTCAGGTTTCATGGGCGGGCTCCTGCGCCGAGGGCTTCGCGGCTGCGGCGGTTGAAGGATTCCGAGTAGGCCGCCGAACGGGCAGCGAGGATCGGGTCATTGGAGGGCTGGATGCCGCTGGGCAGGATCAGCGGGTCGAAATTCACGTCACGGCAAGCGCCTTGCTCCGGTGCATCCACCTGTTCGATGACCAGGGTGCCGGCATCGACGCTGCGCCGCTCGGCGGGCCAGGGCTGGGCCGGGTCGTCCTGCGCATCGCCGGGGTTGGCCAATACCAGGCGCAGGGTCCAACGCAACGGGCCCTGGTTCAGGCGTTGCTGCAGGTCATGCTGCAGGAACTGCTTGTCGTCGACCTTGCCGGGCAAGGCCGCAAAAGGCGTTTGTGGCTCCAGTTGCCAACGCACTGGGTGCGCAGCGCCACTGGCATCGATCAGGCGGAAGGCATTGATGCTGTGGTACTGGGTGTTGGCAAAACTGTCGCTGGGTTTGTAGCTTGCGGCCCATTGGCGGAAGGCGGCGCTTTCCGGGTGGGCGGCGAAGAAGGCCTGCTGCTTTGCCGGGTCCGGCTTGCCGGTAGCAGGGTCGGGCGCGTTGGCCAGCACCTGGTCGTAAAACCCTTGTGGCGTGCTGATCGCCAGCACGGGCGGATTGTTCATCCCGGTGCGCCAGACTTGACCGTCGTCGGTGCTCAGCTCAATGGCCAGGCTGCGCACCGGGACGCCGGTATCGGGGGCGAAGGGGTTGGCGCCACCGATGGCGAAACGGCCAATGACCGGTACGCGATCCTGGGTGAACGCGCGTGCTGTCGACAGCGCGGCGGCCTGGCCGCTGGGCTGGAAGTAGCCGCTCACGCACAGGCCCTTGGCGTGGTTCTTGCGGTAGCCGGGGTAGTGGCCGGCCTGGGCTTCGAAGGTGTCGATGATGCGTTGCGGGGTCAGCTCTGGACCGCCGATCCAGCCTGCGGCGTAGGCAAAGCCTGCGCCCAGGGCCAGCATCACGGCGCCAATGCCGGCCAGGCGCAGGGCCTTGTCCGGGCCGTGCAAGGGTGAGTTCATGGTGTTCATCCGGTTCAGTGAAGATGCCGGTACGACGGGGCTGGGAAATATTTATTCCATGGGTGGGAATATATTTTGTGGCGGCGCGTCTGCCCCATACACTGACCACCCCCGAGCCGGTACCTTGCCATGCACGACCTGGACGAACAGCAGTGGCGCGAGTTGCTGCAGCGCCTGCGCCGCTTTGCCTTGTGGCTGAGCCGCGAACCGGGCAGCGCCGACGACCTGGTGCAGGCCACGGTGGAGCGAGCCCTTAGCCGCAGCACCCAGCAACGTGATGCCGATGCGCTGCGTGCCTGGTTGTTCACCATTCTTTACCGGCTGTTTCTTGACGGTAAACGCCGTGAGCGCCTGCACAACCGCTGGTTATCGTGGTTCGGCCGGGCGGAACAGGAAAGCGAAGCACTCGGCGGCAACATCGAAAGCATCGTTCTGGCCCAAGCCGACCTGCAAGCCTTCGCCCGGCTATCGACCGAGCAGCGTGCCTTGCTGCTGTTGGTGAGTGTCGAAGGGCTGAGCTACAAAGAGGCGGCCCAGACACTCGGCATCCCCATCGGCACGGTGATGTCGCGCCTGTCACGTGCCCGTGCCGCCCTGCGTGAACTGACCGAGGGCAACCCCCAGCCCCCGGCTCTGCGGAGACTGAAATGACGCGCCTGATACCCAGCGAAGACGAGTTGCATGCCTACGTTGATGACCGACTCGAGCCGACGCGGCGTGCTGAGGTGCAGGCCTGGCTGGCGGCCAACCCTCAGCAAGCTGCACGCATCGAAGCCTGGCGCAACGACGCTCGGCGCTTGCGCACGGCCCTGGCCGGTTTCGGTGATCAACCCGGGGCGGCGCAGTTGGATCTCGGCCACTTGCAACGGCGTGTGCGTCAACGGCGCCAGCGGCGCCTGGCGTCGGCTGCAGTGCTGCTGCTGGCCCTGGGCGTGGGCGGGGTGGGTGGTTGGCAGGCGCGGCAGGTCACGTTGGCAGGGAGCGCGTTGCCCATGGCCGATGCGGTCCAGGCGCATCGTTTGTTCGCCGGCAGTGAGGCGCTGGATATCCAGGCCAGTGACCCCACGCAGTTGCGCGACTGGCTGGGCAGGCATTTCAGCAGGGTGGGGCAATTGCCTGACTTGACCGGTTACGGGTTCCAGCCTGTGGGGGCACGATTGTTGAGCAATGAGCAGGGGCCTGCGGCGTTGCTGGTGTTCCAGGACCGCCAAGGGCAGCGCATCAGCCTGTTCCTGCGCTCACCTGGCGAGCGTTTCGAACGCATGCCGCAAGGGCAGCGTGTCGATGGCCAACTGGAAGCGAGGTACTGGTCGCATGGGGCCTACAACTTTGCCTTGGTCAGCGCGGCGGATGATGTGCGCGGGGCCGGGGTGGGGGAGGCCTTGCGTTCGGGCCTTTAGGGTTGGGTAAGCCCGGTCACGGGCCATTGCGCAACGTGTGCGCTGGAGTAACAGCCTTACCCAATTTCTGGAAGTTGACGCAACTTCTGTGAGAGCGGTTGGCCCGCCGGTTAGTCGGTCGCTGGCAGGGCGGGCCTCATCGCCGGCAAGCCGGTCAGCTCAACTCCAGCCAGATCGGCGCATGGTCGGAGGGTTTTTCCATCGCGCGCAGCTCATAGTCCACGCCCGCTGCCTTGATCCGCGGCACCAGGTGCTGCGAAGCCATGATCAGGTCGATGCGCAGGCCACGCTTGGGTTCGTCCTCGAAGCCGCGGCTACGGTAGTCGAACCAACTGAAGCGGTCCGTTACCTCAGGATGCAGGTGGCGGAAACTGTCCACCAGCCCCCAGCCCTTGAGGCGCTCCATCCACTCGCGCTCCTCGGGGAGGAAGCTGCACTTGCCTGTTTTCAACCAGCGCTTGGCGTTGTCAGGGCCGATACCGATATCGCAGTCCTGGGGCGAGATGTTCATGTCGCCCATCACCAGCACGGGCTGGTCGTGCTTGAACTGCCCCTCCAGCAACGCCTGCAGGTCGCTGTAGAAACGCTGCTTGGCCGGGAATTTGGTGGGGTGGTCGCGGCTTTCGCCCTGCGGGAAGTAACCATTCATGATGGTGATCGGTGTGCCATTGGCATCAGCGAACGTACCCCAGATGAAACGGCGCTGCGCGTCTTCTTCGTCCGTGGCGAAGCCTTTGAACAGGCTCAGCGGCGCCTGGCGCGAAAGCAGGGCAACGCCGTAGTGGCCTTTTTGCCCGTGGTAGTGCACGTGATAGCCCAAGGCCTGAACGTCGGCCAAGGGAAACTGATCGTCGCTGACTTTGGTTTCCTGCAGGCCGATCACGTCCGGCTGGTGCTTTTCGATCAGGGCCGCCAGCTGGTGCGGGCGGGCCCGCAGGCCGTTGATGTTGAAACAGACGATCTTCATGGAAAGACAATCCCGGTAAAAGGCCGGATGCTAGCCGACATCGCCACTGATCACCAGCGTGGCGGCTTCGCCGAGGCGCTGCTAACGTGCACTCACGGGGGGAACGATGCGCCGCCGGGCTCCTCCAAGGCACTGTATGCCCACTCCAGGAGGTCTGCCCGCAATGCCCGAAGCCACCGCCGCCCAGGCTCGCGTCTGCACACTCGATGATGGCTACAGCCGTGAGGCCCGCTCACTGCTGTACAACGCTTATCTGAACGAGCCCACCTTCGCCTACATCTTCGAGGCCCAGCGCCCTGGCTACGAACGACGGTTGCGCGTGATGGTACGCGAGTGGGTTCGTCAGCATTTCTACCTGCAGTTGCCGGCCATTGGCCTGTTGCTGGATGACCGCCTGATCGCATTGGCACTGATCGTACCGCCGCAGCGCCGCCTGGGCGTGGCCGACAGCTGGGCCTGGCGCCTGCGCATGCTGCTGGGCACCGGGCAACGCTGCACGCGACGTTACATGGAGTACCAGGCGGCGCTGGTCGGCTGCCTGCCAACACCGCAGGTTCACATGTTGCCGCTTCTGGGGGTGCATCCAGCGTTTCGCGGTCAGCACTACGGCGAACAATTGTTACAAGCCGTGCACGATTGGTGTGCAGAAGACCCCAACACTCAAGGCGTGGTGCTGGATTCGGGTAACGAGCATTACCTACCGTTCTATGAGCGCCAGGGGTATCAGGAGATTGGCGAGGTGGCTGTAGGGCCAATCCGTGAACGGGTGTTTTTTCATCCCTGTCCGGTACCTTCAATTTCCCCGACTGCTTGAAAGCTCGCCAGGCGGCTCCCTTGAGCGCCTGGCTCTGGTAGCATGCGCCGCATGACGTATTCAGGAAGACTGACTTGGGGCCTGGTTTTCTGGGTTGCCAGTTTCACAGCATGGGGGCAGAGCGAATTGCTGGTGCAGGTAAAACCTGCCAACAAGGCGCTCAAAGCCAATGTCGAAGGCTATGTAGGTACCCTTGGGGACCGCGATGAAGAGGCGCTGTTGCGCTTCAGTCGCGGGGCTCAGGAGCAGGCGCGAAAAGCGGCGCAAGCGCTGGGTTACTACCAGGCGCAGATCGATAGCGAGGTCAGGCCTTCTGCCAGGGCTGACGAACCTGCGAAGCTGATCCTTCATATCGAACCGGGCGAGCCTGTGCGCCTGCGCAACGTGACCGTGCGCATCGAGGGGCCTGCCAGCGAGATGAAGGCGTTTCGCGTACCTGACAGCAAAGCCCTGCGCGCGGGTGAGCAACTCAACCATGGGCTTTACGAGGATGCCAAGCGGCTGATCCAGAACCAGGCCTCACGCTACGGCTTCTTCAGCGGGCATTTCACCCGCCAGCGCCTGGCCGTCGACCCGCAGGCCGGGGTGGCCGATATCGAACTGGTGTATCAGAGCGGCCCACGCTACCGCTTGGGGGCGGTCAGGTTCAGTGGCGATACCCCGCTGGACGAAGACCTGCTGCAGCGGATGGTGTCGTTCAAACCGGGCACGCCCTACGACTCCGAGTTGATCGCGGAACTGAACAATGACCTGCAGTCCAGCGGTTACTTCGAAGGTGTACGGGTCGATGCCGCGCCCACTGCCGCAGTGGCCGAGCAAATTCCTGTGGACGTACGCCTCGATACCCGCAAGCCGCGGACCATGGGCCTTGGTCTGGGCTTCTCGACGGATGTCGGGCCGCGCGGCAAAGCCAATTGGACGCGCCACTGGGTCAACGCCCAAGGCCATAGCTACGGCTGGGAGACAGAGCTTTCTGCCCCCCGGCAAAACGTCGGGCTGTGGTACGACGTACCCCTTGACCCACCCCTGACCGACAAGTTGCGTTTCGCTGGCGGCTATCAGAATGAAGAGATCGCCGGCACAGACACGCTCAGCAAGCTGCTGACCGTGGGGCCCGAATGGCACAGCAAGCTGCCCAGTGGCTGGCAGCGCGTGATCTCGCTCAAGTACCAGCGTGAAGAGTATCGCCTTGGCGACGATTCAGGCCTGAGCAACCTGCTCATGCCGGGCGTAAGTTTCTCTTACTTGCGCAGCGACAACCGCATTGACCCGCACAACGGCTACCGCCTGCAATTCGATACCCAGGTGGCCAAGGAAGGGCTGGTGTCCGACACCAACCTGTTGCACGGCAACGTACTGCTCAAGGGCCTGACCACGCTCGGGCACAACCACCGCTTGCTCGGCAGGTTGCAGTTCGGAGGCAGCGCCACCAACGGTTACAAGAACAATATCCCGCCCTCGCTGCGCTTCTTCGCCGGTGGCGATCAGAGCGTGCGCGGCTACGACTATCAGACGCTGTCGCCTAAGAACAGCGACGGCGACCGTATCGGTGGCCGTTATCTGGTCGCAGGCAGCGTCGAATACCAGTATTCGCTGACCGAGAAGTGGCGTGTGGCGACGTTCGTCGACCAGGGTAATTCGTTCAACACGCTGGAGCTGCCGAGCCTCAAGACCGGGGTCGGTTTCGGCGTGCGCTGGGTTTCGCCGGTCGGGCCATTGCGCCTCGACCTGGCCAAGGCCCTCGATGACGACGGTGGTATCCGCCTGCATTTCTCCATGGGGCCAGAGCTGTGATGCGTGTGTTCAAATTCATTCTGCTGGGCCTGCTCGGCAGCGTGTTGCTGGTTGTTCTGGCGCTGGGGGCATTACTGGCCACCGAAGGTGGCAGCCATTGGGTACTCGGGCGCGTGCCAGGTTTGCAGGTCAGTGATTTTCAAGGGCGCCTTGCGGGCCGCTGGCAGGCGAGCCAGTTGACCTGGGCTGACGGCGGCAGCCGCGTCGACGTGCAAGCTCCGCTGCTGAACTGGACGCCCAGCTGTTTGTTGCGGGCAACGCTGTGCATCGATCAACTGCATGCCCAGCGGATCGACATGGCATTCGCGCCGAGCGATCAACCTGCTGACAGCGGGCCGCTGCAGTTACCGGTTTTGCGGCTGCCGGTGGCCATCGAGCTGGGTGACGTCAAAGTTGGCCAGGTGCGCCTCGATGGCAGCGACCTGCTCGGCGATCTGCACCTGGCGGCGCACTGGACTGCCACAGGGCTGAAGATCGACAGCCTGCAACTGCAGCGCGACGACCTGCAAGTGAATGTGCAGGGCGATCTGCAGCCCGAGGGTGACTGGCCGGTGCAACTGCAGGGGCAGGTGCAACTGCCAGCCGTGCAAGGGCAGGCCTGGCAACTTGCACTTACCGCCAAGGGCGAGTTGCAGAAAACCCTCGAACTGGATGCGACCAGCAGCGGCTATCTCAACGCGCGTCTGACCGGTGAGTTGCAGGCACTGGCCGAGCACTTGCCAGCCAGGTTGCAACTGCGCTCCGATGCCTTCAAGCCCGCGCAGACGCTACCGGATACGCTGCAGCTCAACCAGCTCAAGCTCGACGCCGAGGGCGATCTGCTCAAGGGGTATCAGGTGGCTGGTAGCGCCAGCCTGCCGGCCGAACAGGCACCGATCGCCTTGCTGCTCAACGGCAAGGTAGATGCCAAAGGGGCGGACATCCAGGCGTTGGACCTTTCTGCAAGCGACGCCCAGCACCTGAAGCTGCAGGCCAGCGCCGACTGGCAGCAAGGCCTGGGGGCCAATGCCCAGCTCGATTGGCAGGATTTCCCTTGGCTGCGTTTGTACCCATTGGACACGCCGCCAGAGGTCACGCTCAAGCGCTTGACCGCGCAGGTGCAATACCGCGATGGCAGTTACCAGGGTGCTTTCAATGGCGACCTCGACGGCCCGGCTGGGGCCTTTACCCTGGCCAGCCCCTTCGAGGGTGACCTTGGCCAGGTGCGCCTGCCGCAGTTGGCCCTGACTGCCGGGCAAGGCAAGGCTGCCGGCAGTGTCGCGGTGCGCTTTGCCGATACCTTGGCCTGGGACGTTGACCTGCAACTGTCGGCACTCGACCCTGCCTACTGGCTCGCCGAACTGCCCGGCACCTTGGCCGGCCCGTTGCGCAGCAAAGGTGAAATGAAGGGTGAGCAGCTCAGCCTCGATGCCCAGCTTGACCTGAAGGGGCGCCTGCGCGGCCAGCCGGCAATGCTCAAGGTACAGGCCGAAGGCGCCGGCCAGCGCTGGACCCTCGGTACGCTGGCCGTGCAGTTGGGCGACAACCGCATCAACGGCAGTGGCAGCCTGCAACAGCGCCTGGCCGGGCGTGTCGACCTCGACCTGCCCCGGCTCGGGCAACTGTGGCCCGGGCTGCAAGGCCAGGTAAAAGGGCGGCTGGATGCCAGCGGCACGCTCAGCGCTCCCCAAGGTACCCTGACCCTGCAGGGCCAGCAGTTGGCTCAGGAGCAGAACCGGATCCAGCGTCTTGACCTCAGTGCACGCCTGGACAACGCCCAGCGTGGGCTGGTCGACCTCAAGGCCAGTGGCATCCGCCTGGGCGATACGGTGCTGGGCACCTTGCAGGCCAACGGCAAGGGCGATATCCGCCAGCAAGCCCTGACCCTGGGGCTCGATGGCCCGTTGCTGAAGCTTGACCTGGGGCTCGACGGCCAGTTGAGCAAGGGCGACTGGCGTGGGCGGCTGGCCAGCGGCAGAGTCCAGGCCGGTGGCCAGGACTGGCAATTGCAGGCGCCGGCTCGCCTGCAGCGCCTGGCCAGCGGCCAACTGGACTTCGGTGCCCACTGCTGGCGCTCCGGTCAGGCCAGCCTGTGTGGCGAGGACCAACGCCTGGCACCGGAGCCGCGCCTGCGTTATCACCTCAAACAGTTCCCGCTGTACAGCCTGGCTCAATGGTTGCCGAAGGATTTCGCCTGGCAGGGGCTGCTCAACGCTGACGTCAATCTGGACATCCCGGCCAGCGGCCCCAAGGGGACCGTGCGCGTCGATGCCAGCGGCGGCACGCTGCGGGTGCGGGACAATGGGCGCTGGATCGACTTCCCTTACCAGGCGCTGCGCCTGGACAGCACCCTGGCGCCTCGGCGCATCGATACGCAGCTGAATTTCCGTGGCGAGCGCCTTGGCGAGTTGCGCCTGAACGCCCGTCTCGACCCGCTGGGCAAGGACAAGCCCTTGTCGGGTGACTTCCGCCTCGCCGGCCTGGACCTGTCGGTCGCCCGACCTTTCGTACCGATGGTCGAGCGGCTGGCAGGCCAATTGAATGGCAGTGGCCAATTGTCCGGCACCTTGCTGGCGCCCAAAGTCAACGGCAACCTGATGCTCAGTGGTGGCGAGGTCAGTGGTGCTGAGTTGCCCGTCAGCATGCAGGACCTGTCGCTGCAAGCCTTGATCGCTGGCGAGCAGGTTCAGCTGAACGGTGGCTGGCGCAGTGGCGAGGCGGGCCGTGGCCGGCTGAGCGGCGACCTGACCTGGGGCCAGGCCCTGGGCATGAACCTGCGCCTGCAGGGCCAGCAGTTGCCGGTGACCGTAGAACCCTATGCAACGCTTGAAGTCGCGCCCGATTTGAACCTGCGCCTGATCGACGACAAACTGGCGGTGTCCGGCAAGGTGCAGGTGCCCAAGGGCAAGATCACGGTGCGCCAGCTGCCGCCGTCGACCGTGAAGGTATCCGACGACACGGTCATCGTCGGCCACCAGACCGAGGAAGGCAAAACGCCGATGGCGATGGCCATGGACATAGATGTCGAAGTGGGGCAGGACAAACTGTCGTTCAGCGGGTTTGGGCTTACCGCCAACTTGCTCGGCCATGTACACATCGGCGATAACATGGACACCCGTGGTGAGTTGAGCCTGGCTGACGGACGTTACCGCGCCTATGGTCAGCGCCTGACCATCCGCCGAGCGCGCTTGCTGTTCGCCGGGCCCATCGACCAGCCCTACCTGGACATCGAGGCGATTCGCCAAGTCGATGACGTGATCGCCGGTATCCGCCTGAGCGGTAGTGCCGAGCAGCCTACTACCCAAGTGTTCTCGGAACCGGCGATGAGCCAGGAACAGGCGCTGTCCTACCTGGTGCTGGGCCGCCCGCTGGGCACTTCGGGCGAGGACAACAACATGTTGGCCGAGGCGGCCCTGGGCCTGGGCCTGGCGGGCAGCGCAGGGGTTACCGGCAGGATCGCGTCAAGCCTGGGGATTGACGACTTCCAGCTGGACACCGAGGGCTCGGGCAATACCACCAGTGTGGTGGCCAGCGGCAACCTGACCGAGAAGCTGAGCCTGCGATATGGGGTAGGGGTGTTCGAGCCGGCCAATACCATTGCGTTGCGCTACAAACTGAGCAAGAGGGTTTACCTTGAGGCGGCGAGCGGCCTGGCCAGTTCGCTGGATATTTTCTATAAGCGCGACTTCTGAAGGGCGCCATCAACGCACGGTGGCGGCCTCGATGAACTCGTTGGTATCAGGGCCGGGCGCAGCAGGTGGCTTGCGGGTGGGGTTGATCAGTTTGGTGTATTCCTCGATCAGGCGGTTCAGCGCTTCGGGGGGGTCGCTGGCCTGAAACTGCATGCGGATCTGCACCTCGTCCGGGTCTCGCGTTTCGCCCTGGCGGCCCTGGGCGCCGATCGTGACCTTGAATGCCGCTGCGCCGCCGGCCTCAGCGTTGGCCTGCATCGCACGCAGCGCCTCCGTGCCGTTGACGCGCACCGAGAGGTCGACTTGCATGCGCTCCAAGGCCAGCCCCTTGGGTGATACCAGGGCGAACAACGGCACGCGTATCACATGCTGGTCGTCCATGGCGACCTCGACCATCTTGGCCTTCATAGGTGCCCCGAGCGCCTGGGGGTCGATGTCGAAGAAGTGGTCGAACAGATTGATGTACTGCTGGGCAATCAGGCTATTGGTGGCCGCTGCGGCCTCCTGCAGGCCACGGGTGATATCCCGCAGGTCGATCGCGGTCATGGGGGCAGGGTGATTGTCCACTCACTTGTCTCCTTGGTACACGGGAGCCCCGCTGTGCTCAGCGAGGCGGACATTTTGAGACAGGGCTAAGCGTCAGGGCGTGCTGGGACTTGGGGAGGGGGTGTTCGCTGTATCGCCCTTCAGTACGTCGGCATCGGAAATCGTATCGGTGCTCTGCAGGGTCGAGTTAGGTACCACCGTTGGTTTGGTGGCGGCATCGGTGAGAAAATCGATGACTCTCATCACGGCCTCTGGCGGGTCCTGGCGGCGTAAGGTGGTATTGAACGCGTAGCGGGCGCGGGTATCGGTCTTGCGGGTCTGCGTGGACTTGTGGCTGATGCTGCCCTTCATGTCCAGCTTGAAAGGGCCCCAGCCGAGCGCCCCAGCCACTTCGCCACTTTTGCTCGACTCACTGAAATCCTCAGCCGCTTGGCTGATGGTCAGTTCGAAGTCGACCGTTCCTTCTTCGATGACGATGTTGGGGTGGGTGATGGCCGCCAGCAGCGGCACCTTCATGGACTTGTTGACGACACCTTTGTATTCGCCCTGTTCGTTGACGATGGTCTCGTCATAGTCGAACTGGATGGCAACCGCTTTGCCATCCTGTACGCAGACCTGCATGAGGAAGTCCGCATAGGACTTGCTCGCAGTGACCTGCGCCTGAACCATGGCTTGTAGTGGCCCGGCGATCATCCGGTCCATGGGCAAGGCATTGATGACCGATCCGATTAGGCTGTTGTCGATGGACATAGCTCGATTCTCTTTTTAATGGGTGCTGCAAAGACGGCCGTGAGTGCGGCCGGGTGGGTGTCGTCAGCGCGTGCAAGGCTCCTGGCGACGGATATTGCCGATCTGGCGCAGGCTCAGGCCGTACTTGTCGGCCAACAGGCTGCGTGACAGGCCCTCGGCGCTTTCTTTCTGGATTTGCAGGTTGCGCAATTGCCGCAGGAAGTGGTCTGGCTTGGGAATTTCCAGCGCCACACCGGCAAAGCGCTTGATCAGGGCGTCGAGGGCCTCACCCGGGAGTATCTCGGCGAGCTTGGTTCGCTCGCGGTGCTTGGGGATGTACTTGGGTCTGCCGCCAAAGGCACAGGTGAGCTGGTAGGCGTTTTCGATGCCGATACACTCGATCAGGGACTGCAGCGAATGCGGTAGCTGGCTGATGTCTATGGCTGTGAGATCTTGCAATTCCATATGTGGCTCCCTCGCGGTTGATGGGGCGCGATGCTTGGATATGCCGCAATGACGTGTCGGCGATTACCATCGGCGCTCTGTCGCTGGCATGAGCGGATTGTCAGTGAGTGACGAATACTGTCGCTAGGCGCCAAGTGGTCCAGCTGTTGTAGCCTCAAGGTGCAGGATTTGAAGGCAACGATTTCGCGCGTTGTAGGACATCGCTCTGGCGTTGCCCTACAGGCGTTGATACTCAGGGGGGCGCTTTTCCGTGAGGCAACTGGGTGCCAGTACCCTCAACGCAGGGGTAAACATGCATCAAGCTCACGTTGGCGAGGTAGGCGTGGGGCCGACTGGCCATGGTTTGAGGCAGGCTGCGCCAATCCACCACGAGGCAGAGTGCACTGAGCGATTGTTTGTCGTGCCGGCCCAGTACCTTATCGGGGAAGGACCTGCGGTAGAGCGCCAGGGTCTTGCCTACGGCTTCGACCTGCCCGGCGTTGGCCAAGGTTTCGTAGGCGAGCTTGGGCAGCTGGGGCTGTTCGAGGGTGAAATGGGCGTGGCCAGGCCCGGCGATCAGGTGCCCGGCCGCCCTCGTTCGCTGCCATAACTGCTGCCATTGACTGCTGCCGGCGTGGGCCGCCAGTTCGCGGCCCAGTTCGAGCAATCGTTCAGGCGGTATCTGGCGGACATCCAGCGCGTGGGTGGGCAGAGCGGGGAGTAACAACAGAATGAGCAGGGCGGGCTTGAGCATGGAGCCTCCAACTTGGGGGTAGGGAGGCCAATGCTTTCAGGCTTGAGGGGCCGCGCTAAGCAGGAAATGCAGCGCCAAAAGCCACGGGCGTTGTATCATGGCGCCGGCTCGTTGCGAGCCATTTGCCCCCGATGTTGCAAGGAACTATCGATGACACACGTGCAGCGCCTCAAATATTCGATTCTGATCATCCTGGTGGTGCTGGGCCTCATGCTGGGCCTGTCGCACCTGCAGAAACAGGGCACCATCAGTGAACAGACCTTCCAGATGCTGGCCATCGCCATTGCAGTCGTGGTGGTCGTGATCAACGGGATTCTGCGGCGCAAGGTCAAGCCCTGACCCTTGCCGGCCGGCCAGCGATGGCCGGCCTTGCGCTCAGCGCGAAGAGGGCTGCTCGAGCACGGCGCGCGCTTGCGGGTTGAGGCTGTAGCACTTGTCGTTGCCCAAGTGGATCACGCCCTCTGCGCACAGTCGCTTGAGCACCTCCCGCACACTGAGAAACGACAGCGGAATATCCAGTTGTTCCAGGTGCGCGTGCACCCCGCGCACGCCAATGCTGCGCCCGGCGCGGCCGGCGCTGTGCAGGGCATCGATCACTTTGAGACGGATCAGGCTGGTACGCAGCCCATAGGTGCGCAGCAACTCGCGGATCTGTTCGTTGCCGACACGCTCTTCCCCGCAGGCGTCCTGTCCATTGGCCGCCTCGGCCGGGGTTCGCCCGGGCTGAAGTGAAGGTTGCGGGTTGTACATGTGAATGCTCCTTTTCGTGGACTGTCCCGAAATATGGGTGCCTCACTTACTAGGACGAATGAGCGCGGAGAAACTGCAGCTTTTGCGCAAAAAAAATCGCTGCCTGTGTCATGAAGACGGATCTGATGCGCCTGCTGCGTAAAATTTTCATCTGGGTGTTCGTCTGATTGGGAATGATCCCAGAAGCCCAGGAGTGCCCGTGCTCTCAATTTCAAGACCCATGACCTGCGTTGGCCTTGCGGCCGCGTTGGTTGCCTCAAGCCTCGCCGCGCAGGCGCAAGCGGCCAGTAGCGATGCCACTGCGCAAATCCGGCGCACCAGTTTCGGCGTGCCGCATATCGTGGCCAAGGATGAGCGCGGTCTGGGTTACGGCATCGGTTATGCCTATGGCCAAGACAACCTGTGCCTGCTGGCCAATGAAGTGCTGACGGTCAACGGTGAACGCTCGCGCTTTTTTGGCGCGCAGGGCAAAACCCTCGAGCAGCGCGATAACCTGGCCAGCGACCTGTTCTTCACCTGGCTCAATACGCCGACCGCGGTCAACAGCTTCCTCCAGGCCCAACCCTCTGAGGTGCGCGATTTGCTGGAAGGCTATGCCAGTGGTTTCAACCGTGCCCTGGCCGAGCGCCGTAGCCAAGGGCTGCCGGCAGAATGCGGGGATGGCCAGTGGTTGCGGCCGATCACCAGCCTGGACCTGATCAAGCTGACCCGCCGTCTGCTGGCGGAGGGCGGGTTGGGGCAATTCGCCGAAGCGTTGGCGGGTGCCCAACCGCCACAGCTGACCAGCCAGCAGGCAGCGCACACGTTCGGCGAGGCACTGGCCCAGCAACAGCGTTTCGCTTCGGAACGGGGCAGCAATGCTGTTGCCGTGGGCGCAGAGCGTTCGGCCAACGGCCGCGGCCTGTTGCTGGCCAACCCGCATTTCCCCTGGATGGGCGGGATGCGCTTCTACCAGATGCAGCTGTCCATCCCAGGCCAGCTGGACGTGATGGGGGCCGCACTGCCTGGTTTGCCAGTAGTGAACATTGGTTTCAACCGTCATCTGGCCTGGACTCATACGGTCGATACTTCCAAGCACTTCACGCTCTATAAACTGCAACTGGACCCGCAAGACCCGACGCGGTACCTGTTCGATGGCAAGTCCTTGCCCCTGACCCGGCAGGCTGTGAGTGTCACGGTCAAGGCTGAAGATGGCACACTGAGCCAGGTGGAGCGCCAGGTCTACAGCTCGAAATTCGGGCCCGTTGTGCAGTGGCCAGGCCGCCTGGACTGGGACAGCAAAACGGCCTACAGCCTGCGTGACGCCAATCTGGACAATACCCGTGTGCTGCAGCAGTGGTATCGCATCAACCGTGCCGATAGCCTGGCGGCACTGCAGGGCTCGATCGAGCAGTTGCAAGGCATACCCTGGGTCAACACCTTGGCTGTCGATTCGGGCGGTAAGGCGCTCTACCTTAACCAGTCGGTGGTGCCCTACGTGGACCAGCAGTTGCTCAGCCAGTGCAGCAACCCGGCGGCGCAAGGCCCGCTGGTAGTGCTCGATGGCTCACGCAGCGCCTGCCAGTGGAAGGTCGATGCCCAGGCGGCGCAGCCTGGCATCTTCCCGCCACGTCTGTTGCCCAGCCTTGCGCGCAACGATTTCGTGCAAAGCTCCAACGACCCGGCGTGGATGACCAACCCCGCCCAGCCGTTGACCGGGTACTCACCGCTGATCAGCCGCAGCGACCAGCCATTGGGTATGCGCGGGCGCTTCGCGCTCGAGCGCCTGCAAGGCAAGGCCAAGCTGGGGGTGGAGGACCTGCAGCGTATGGTGATGGATGACGAGGTCTACCTGGCCAGCCTGGTGCTTCCAGACTTGCTGCAATGGTGCAAAGGCGCTGAGGCCGATTTGCAGGCGTTATGTACGAGCCTGGCAAGCTGGGATGGCAAGGCTGACCTTGACAGTGGGATTGGCCTGGTGCATTTCCAGAACATCGTCGAAAACATGGCCAGGCATCCGCAAAGCTGGCGGGTGGCGTTTGATCCGGCAGACCCGCAACACACCCCCCGCGGCTTGGCAGTGGAGCAGGCCGCGGTGCGCAAGTTGCTGCGCGAAGCGGCGCTGGCCTCCCTGCAGCAGGTCGCCAAAGCCGGGGTTGCTGAAGGCAGCCGTTGGGGGCAGATCCAGCAGGCGGCCGATGGCACGCCGGTACCGGGCGGCGCGCAGGCGATGGGGGTGTACAACGCGATCTACAGCATCCCGCATGGGCCGGGCAAGCGCTTGGTGGTCAGTGGCACCAGTTACCTGCAACTGGTCAGTTTCACCGAGGATGGGCCGCAGGCGCGGGGGCTGTTGGCCTTCTCGCAATCCAGCGAAGCCGCTTCGGCACATTCGAGCGACCAGACCAAGGCCTTCTCGGCCAAGCAGTTGGCGCCCATTCCGTTCACCGAGGCGCAAATCAAGGCTGACCCTGAGTATCGGCAGTATGTGATCAGCGAGGGTGACAAGGCGGCGGTGGCGAGCCGGCCTTGAGTCGCAAACCAGTACCAGTCTGATCGCCGGCAAGCCGGCATCTACAGGTTCGCCACAGCGTATTTGTAGCGCCGGCTTGCCGGCGATCAGGCCGGTATGGCCAAGCCATCAGCTTCAGGAAAACTCGAAGGGTTCCAACTGAAAGCCCTGCGCATCGACCTGCAGGGTCCAGCCACGACGGTCCCAATCGCCCAGCACGATGCGCCGGGCCGGCTCCCCGTTCACCACCAGCTTGTGGATCGCCGGCCGGTGAGTGTGGCCATGCACCAGCGTTTTCACACCGTGCGCCGCCATCACCGCTGGCACTTCTTCGGCTGTGACATCGACAATGTCGGTGGCTTTCATGCGCGTCTGGGCACGGCTTTCGCTACGCAGCTTGCGCGCCAGCTTCTGCCGGGTGGCAAGCGGCAAGTGCCGTAGAACCCACAGGCTCAGCGGGTTGCGCAGATAGCGGCGCATTTTCATGTAGCCGATGTCGCGGGTGCACAGGGTGTCGCCATGCATCAGCAAAACCTGCTCGCCGCCAAGGCTGATCACGCTGGGGTCGGCCAGCAAGGTGCAGCCGGCCGCTTGGCAGAAGCCCTCGCCAATCAAAAAGTCGCGGTTGCCGTGCATCAGGTAGACGGCCGTGCCGCTGTCGCTCAGCCGGCGCAGGGCCTGGCAGATCGACTGCTGAAAGGGCGTCATGGCATCGTCGCCGATCCAGGCTTCGAAGAAGTCGCCGAGGATGTACAGCGCATCGGCGTGGCGTGCGCGGCCGTCGAGCAGATCAAGAAACGCCCGGGTGATATCCGGGCGTTCTTCTTGCAGATGCAGATCAGAGATCAGCAGTATCACTCAACGATCTCGGCTTTCTCGATGATCACGTCGTCTTTAGGTACGTCCTGGTGGCCAGCGTTGGAACCGGTGGCGACCTTTTCGATGGCGTCGACGATTTCACGGCCTTCGGTCACTTCGCCGAACACCGCGTAGCCCCAGCCCTGGGTGTTCTTGCCGCTGTGGTTGAGGAAGTCGTTGTCGGAGGCGTTGATGAAGAACTGGGCCGAGGCCGAGTGCGGGTCCATGGTGCGGGCCATGGCGATGCTGTACTTGGTGTTCTTCAGGCCGTTGTCAGCTTCGTTCTGGATGCTGGCGCGGGTCTTCTTCTGGCTCATGCCTGGCTCGAAGCCGCCGCCCTGGATCATGAAACCCTTGATCACACGGTGGAACACGGTGCCGTCGTAGTGACCGTCCTTGACGTACTGAACGAAGTTTGCCGTGGTGAGCGGCGCCTTTTCGGCGTCCAGTTGCAGGACGATAACGCCGTGGTTGGTGGTCAGTTTGACTTTGGACATGCTGGAATTCGCTCTTTCAAGGCATTCGGGAATTAGGGTGCGCAGTGCGCCTGTAGTCACCTGACGCAGGATCGGGCGACCGCGACACATGGCGCGCACTGGCCATTTTGCCAGGCCGCGACAAAAAGCTGCGATAAATCACGGCAGTTTGTCCGAGCCTGGCTGTCAGCAGCTTGACTGCTTCGGCTATGATAGGCCCTTTGATTCAATCGGCCTACCCAGGCCGGACACGTGCATTCAAGGATCCTATGAGCAAGCCCACTGCCGACAACGCGCCCAACGCCGCTGCCAAAGGCGCCCCCGCCGTCCCTGCGAACTTCCTGCGGCCGATCATCCAGGCCGACCTGGACTCGGGCAAGCACAGCAGCATCGTCACTCGTTTTCCGCCGGAGCCCAATGGCTACCTGCACATTGGCCATGCCAAGTCGATCTGCGTCAACTTCGGCCTGGCCAAGGAGTTCGGCGGCGTCTGTCACCTGCGCTTCGACGACACCAACCCGGCCAAGGAAGACCAGGAGTACATCGATGCCATCCAGCGCGACGTCAAATGGCTGGGCTTCGACTGGGCCGGCGAGGTGCGTTATGCCTCGAACTACTTCGACCAACTGCACGATTGGGCCGTTGAACTGATCAAGCGTGGCAAGGCCTATGTCTGCGACCTGACCCCTGATCAGGCCAAGGCCTACCGTGGCAGCCTGACCGAGCCTGGCCAGAACAGCCCGTTCCGTGAGCGCAGCGTCGAAGAGAACCTCGACCTGTTCGCCCGCATGAAGGCTGGCGAGTTCAAGGATGGCGAGCGCGTGCTGCGGGCCAAGATCGACATGGCCTCGCCGAACATGAACCTGCGCGACCCGATCCTGTACCGCATCCGTCATGCCCACCACCACCAGACCGGTGACAAGTGGTGCATCTACCCCAACTATGACTTCACCCATGGTCAGTCCGATGCCATCGAAGGCATCACCCACTCGATCTGCACCCTGGAGTTCGAAGGCCATCGGCCGCTGTACGACTGGTTCCTCGACAACCTGCCGGTACCGGCGCACCCGCGTCAGTACGAGTTCAGCCGCCTGAACCTGAACTACACCATCACCTCCAAGCGCAAGCTCAAGCAGCTGGTCGACGAGAAACATGTCAGCGGCTGGGACGACCCGCGCATGTCCACCCTGTCGGGCTTCCGCCGTCGCGGTTACACCCCGGCCTCGATCCGCAACTTCTGCGAGATGGTCGGTACCAACCGCTCCGACGGCGTCGTCGACATGTCGATGCTCGAGTTCAGCATCCGTGACGACCTCGACCGCACCGCGCCACGCGCCATGTGCGTGCTGCGCCCGCTCAAAGTGGTCATCACCAACTACCCTGAAGGCCAGGTCGAGCAGCTCGAACTGCCGCGCCACCCCAAGGAAGACATGGGCGTGCGCGTGCTGCCCTTCGCTCGCGAGCTGTACATCGACCGCGACGATTTCATGGAAGAGCCGCCAAAGGGTTACAAGCGCCTGGAGCCGGCCGGTGAAGTGCGCCTGCGCGGCAGCTACGTGATCCGCGCCGACGAAGCGGTCAAGGACGCCGAGGGCAACATCGTCGAGCTGCGCTGCTCCTACGACCCGGAGACCCTGGGCAAGAACCCCGAGGGCCGCAAGGTCAAGGGCGTGATCCACTGGGTGCCGGCAGACGCCAGTGTCGAATGCGAAGTGCGCCTGTACGACCGCCTGTTCCGCTCGCCGAACCCAGAGAAAGCCGAGGAGGGCGCCAGCTTCCTCGACAACATCAACCCGGGCTCGCTGCAAGTGCTGACCGGCTGCCGTGCCGAGCCGTCGCTGGGCCAGGCGCAGCCTGAAGACCGCTTCCAGTTCGAGCGCGAAGGCTACTTCTGCGCCGACCTCAAGGACAGCCAGCCGGGCCGCCCGGTGTTCAACCGCACCGTCACCCTGCGTGACTCCTGGGGCAGCTAAGGAACCGCCGTGCTTACCATCTACAACACGCTGAGCAAAACCAAGGAAGTCTTCAAGCCGCTCGATGGCAACAAGGTGCGTATGTACGTGTGCGGCATGACCGTGTACGACTACTGCCACCTGGGCCATGGCCGCAGCATGGTGGCCTTCGACCTGGTCACCCGTTGGCTGCGCAAGAGCGGCTATGAGCTGACCTATGTGCGCAACATCACCGACATCGATGACAAGATCATCAACCGGGCCAACGAGAACGGCGAAACCTTCGACGCGCTCACAGCCCGCATGATCGATGCGATGCACGAGGACGAACGGCGCCTGAACATCCTCAAACCGGACCAGGAACCGCGTGCCACCGACCATATCGCCGGCATGCACGCGATGATCCAGACCTTGATCGACAAGGGCTACGCCTACGCGCCCGGCAATGGCGACGTGTACTACCGGGTCGGCAAGTTCGTCGGCTACGGCAAGCTGTCGCGCAAGAAGATCGAGGACCTGCGCATCGGTGCCCGCATCGAGGTCGATGAGGCCAAGCAGGACCCGCTCGACTTCGTCCTGTGGAAGGGCGTCAAGCCGGGCGAGCCGTACTGGGATTCGCCGTGGGGGCCGGGCCGTCCGGGCTGGCACATCGAGTGCTCGGTGATGTCCACCTGCTGCCTGGGCGAGAGCTTCGACATCCACGGTGGCGGCAGCGACCTGGAGTTCCCGCACCACGAGAACGAAATCGCCCAGAGCGAAGCGGCGACCGGCAAGCAGTACGCCAATGCCTGGATGCATTGCGGCATGATCCGCATCAATGGCGAGAAGATGTCCAAGTCATTGAACAACTTCTTCACCATCCGTGACGTGCTCGACGTATACCACCCGGAGGTGGTGCGCTACCTGCTGGTGGCCAGTCACTACCGCAGTGCTATCAACTACTCCGAAGACAGCCTGCGTGATGCCAAAGGTGCCTTGGAGCGCTTCTATCACGCACTGCGGGGTTTGCCGCGTGTGGCAGCCAAGGGTGGTGAGGAATTCGTCGAGCGCTTCAGCGTGGCGATGAACGACGACTTCAACACCCCCGAAGCCTGTGCCGTGCTGTTCGACCTGGTGCGCGAAATCAACCGCCTGCGCGACAGCGACCCGGATGCGGCTGCTGGCCTGGCCGGTCGCCTGCGCGAGCTGGGTGATGTGCTGGGTGTGCTGCAGCTGGAGGCCGATGACTTCCTGCGTGCAGGGGCTGAGGGCAAGGTCGATGCGGCTGAAGTGGAGGCGCTGATCCAGGCGCGTCTGCAGGCGCGAGCCGACAAGAACTGGGCAGAGTCCGACCGGATCCGTGACCAGCTGACCGCCATGGGCGTGGTGCTGGAAGACGGCAAGGGTGGCACTACCTGGCGTCTGGCTGACTGATGATGTAAAGGGGGCCGCTTAGCGGCCCCATCGCCGGCAAGCCGGCTCCCACAGGTATTGCGCAGGGCTTGACGGTCGTGCTGTCGTGGTGGGCTTGCCGGCGTGGGCTGCACGGCAGTCCCCGCTTTTACCTCGGCAACCCCGGCAACGGGCAATGCAAGACCAGCTTGGCCCCACCCAGCTCACTGTCACCCACCTCCAGCCCAAACCCGTGCAAGTCGACGATCGCCGCAACGATCGACAAACCGAGCCCGAACCCCGGGTGGCGGTGGCCTTCATCGCTGCGATAGAACCGCTTCAGCACTGCAGTGCGCTCTTGTTCCGGAATCCCAGGTCCGCTGTCCTCGATAGCGATATGCACGCCTGCCTCGTCCTGCGTCGCGGTAATGGCTACCCGGCCACCTTCTGGCGTGAACTTGATGGCATTGCCCACCAGGTTGGCCAGCGCTTCGAACAGCAACTCACGGTCCCCATGCAGCGCCGCCAGGTGCTCAGGCTGCTGCAGCTGCAGGCGGATGCCGCCATCTTCAGCCAGGGGCAGGTAGAAATCGTGCAACTCCACCAGCAACTCACGCGGGTGAAGCTCAATGAAGCCGGCGCGGCGCTGGCGATCCTCCAGCTCACTGATGCGCAACAGGCCACGAAAACGTGCCATCAGGGTATCGGTTTCGCCGATGGCCTGGTCCAGTGCTTCGGCTTGCGCTGAGTCCAAACCGCTCTGCTGGCGGATGCGGTACAGCTGCGCTCGCAGGCGGGTGAGCGGTGTGCGCAGGTCGTGGGCAATGTTGTCGCACACGCCCTTGACCTCGTGCATCAGCCGTTCGATCCGGTCAAGCATGGCGTTGACGATGGCTGCCAGCATGTCCAGTTCGTCGCGCCGGGCCGACAGTGGCAGGCGGTGGGTGAGGTCGCCGGCGACGATCAGCTCTGCCTGCGCCTGTATCGCGCGAATGCGTTTCAAAGGCCTGCGCCGCAGCATGTACCAGCCAGCGAAGCCAGGGATGAGTGTCAGCGATATGCCCCATAGCAAGGCGTGCAGGATGATGCGTGTCACCACGAACAACGAGCCGTTGTCGCGCAGCAGTACCAGCCAGCGGCCGTCCTGAACCTTGATTGCCACCGCGTCGCAGCTGTCACGCGGCATGTGCGGGTCATCGGCGTCCAGGCAGCGCTCGAGTTCATGCACCTTGCCGTCCAGGCCCAGTTCCGGCGGGATAGCACGGATGCGCCCGCCGATCGGATTGAGCTGGGCGTCGAACAGGCCGTAGGCATCGAAGGCACGCTCCTCGAATGCCTGGCTGGCGATCAGGGCGTCGTCCAGCTGCTTGCCGCTCATGTGTGCGAACAGGTGCTGGCGCTGCAGCATGGAGTGGCGGGTAAGCTTGTTCAGGTAGCTGGACACCTCGAAATACAGCACCCCCATGAGGATGCTGCTCCAGGCCACGAAGAGGAAGCTGTACAACGCCAGCAGGCGGCTGGTCGAGGAGCTCCAGCCCTTAGTTGGGTTCAGCAATGGCATAGCCGGAGCCCCGTACGGTACGGATCAGCGGCGCTTGCCCGGGGGAATCGATCTTCTTGCGCAGGCGGCCGATATGCACATCGATCAGGTTGGTGCCAGGGTCGAAGTGGTAGCCCCAGACTTCCTCGAAGATCATCATCCGCGTGATCACCTGGCCGCTGTGGCGCATCAGGTACTCCAGCAGTTTGTACTCGGTGGGCAACAGGTTGAGCGTCTGGTCGCCGCGGCGGGCCTCATGGCTGATCAGGTCCAGTTGCAGGTCGGCGACCTGCAGTCGGGTCTGGGTCATCGGCACGCTGTTGCGCCGCAGCAGCACTTCCACCCGTGCAGCCATCTCGTCGGAGGCGAACGGCTTGGTCAGGTAGTCGTCGCCACCGGCACGCAAGCCTCGCACACGCTCATCGACGTCGGACAGTGCGCTGATCATCAGGATTGGCGTTGCGATTTTAAGGTTGCGCAGGGTGGTGACGATGGTCAGGCCATCGACCTCAGGCAGCATGCGGTCCAGGGTGATCAGGTCATAGCCGCCGCCGATGGCTTTGGCCAGGCCTTCACGGCCATTGTCTGCCCAATCCACTTCCAGACCGTGGCTGGTGAGTTCGGCGACGATTTCCTGGCCGGTGACGGCGTCGTCTTCGATGGTCAGTACGCGTGGCATGCTGGTTCCTGGGCGTCTAGTGGAGGCTTGATTGTGCCAAAGAATAGACTGCCGGGAATTTAAGAAAAATTCATCTGGCTGCAGATTGGCTAAAGTTGACGCAATTGCGCGGGAGGCGGCCTGCCAGCGATGAGGCCGGACCTATCAGGCAGAAAAAAGGGCATGCCAGCGTCTGGCATGCCCTGCGGTTCGGCGTGGTGCGAAGGCTCAGGCGACCTTGACGATCCAGCCAGCCGGTGCTTCGACGTCGCCACTCTGAATGCCGGTCAGCTCGTTATAGAGCTTCTGGGTGACCGGGCCGACTTTTTCCAGGTCGTGGAACACGTGCAGCTTGCCGTTGTACTCGATGCCACCGATCGGGGTGATCACCGCGGCGGTACCGCAGGCACCCGCTTCGATGAAGCGGTCGAGCTTGTTGATTTCGACATCGCCTTCGATCACGGTCAGGCCCAGGCGCGAGGACGCCAGTTCCATCAGCGACAGGCGGGTGATACCTGGCAGTACCGAGGCCGATTTCGGGGTGATGAATTCATTGTTGGCGGTGATGCCGAAGAAGTTAGCCGAGCCGACTTCCTCGATCTTGGTGTGGGTCAGCGGATCGAGGTAGATGGCGTCGGCGAAGTTGGCTTTCTTGGCTTCAGCACCTGGCTGCAGGCTGGCTGCATAGTTGCCGCCGACCTTGGCGGCGCCGGTGCCCTGTGGCGCGGCGCGGTCGAAGCTGGAAATCTGGAAGTTGTGCGGCTTCATGCCGCCTTTGAAGTACGAGCCAACCGGGATGGCGAATACCGAGAAGATGAACTCGGGGGCGGTGCGCACGCCGATGTTATCGCCGGTGCCGATCACGAACGGGCGCAGGTACAGGGCACCCTTGCCGTGTGGCGGGACGAATTTCTCGTTGGCCTTGACCACTTGCTTGCAGGCCTCGATGAACACATCGGTTGGCACGTGCGGCATCAGCAGGCGAGCGCAGCTGCGCTGCATGCGGGCGGCGTTCTGGTCAGGGCGGAACAGGTTGATCGAGCCGTCTTTGCAGCGGTAGGCCTTCAGGCCTTCGAAGCACTGCTGGCCATAGTGCAGGGCAGTGGAGCCTTCACTGATGTGCAGCACATTGTCTTCGGTCAGGGTGCCTTTGTCCCACTCACCGTTGCGCCATACGGACAGGTAGCGCTTGTCGGTCTTGATGTAGTCGAAACCCAGCTTGTCCCAGTTAATGCTTTCGTTACTCATGACACCCTCGATTGTCTTGCAAGTGCCCGATCGCTCGGGCTGCTGTTATATGCGCACCTCGCCACGATAATACATCCGCCGCGGATCGGGAACGCCCAGTCACGAATTGGGGGCGCGGGGCTGGCGATGGATTTGCGGTGTCCTTGGCCGATCAGGGCCAGCATTGCGCCATGTGACTGCCTCCAGCGCTAGCGCGCAGCACCGAGGCGCCTGTTCCAATCCCCGCCATGGCTTCGCTCACACGCCTCTTCGCTGTCAAAGCGCACATGCCATGCCGGGTGATCCAGCGCTACTCCTGCTTCGTCCAGCGCCTGGGCCGTCAGCTTGAGCATGCGTGCCTTGGCATCACCCGCCAGCGCTGCGGCCTTGTCGACTTCGCGCTCGAAGACCCAGGTGATGCGCAAGCTGGCAGGGAACTGATCAGGGTCCAGGCGATGGGTCAGCCAACTGAACCCGACGATCTGTGCCTTGGCCGTTTCGCATGCGTCGGTCAGGCATGCCACCAGTTCACGCTCAAGGCGCGCCAGTTCGCGTTTGCCCAATGCTTTCATGGCGCGGCCTCGTCATCGATCTGTTGGCAGAAACGCAGCAGGTTGCCGAACGGGTCGCGTATCTGCATCTGCAGGCCCCAATCGACACGCTCAGCCTGTGGGCGGGCATAGCCGTACTGCTTGTCCTGCAGTTCACGTTGCAGTGCCAGCAGTTCGTCGGTGCGAGCAAACACCGTCGAGCCTGGGCACGCGTCGCCGTGGTGCTCGCTCAGGTGCAGGATCAGGCCGTCCCGATGAATTTGGGCATACAAAGGCAGGTCCGGGCTGAAGCGGTGCTCCCAGTCCAGGGTGAAGCCGAGGAAGTCGAGGTAGAACTCCTTGGCCTTTTCGACCGAGAAAATACGCAGGATGGGGATGGCAGGGGCGAGAGGCATGGCGGTTCCTTGGCCGTGGACGGTATGTGACTGGGTTGCCAGTCTACCGATTGTGGCGGCGGGCTGTCCTGTTCGCGGGGAAACACCCTGGCTGATTCGAGCACCGAAACAGGGCTGATGCGTGCCCTGGTGTCGTGCGTCATGAGCGGGCATGCCCCACGCCAGAGCCTTGCGCATTATGTTTCATGTGGCTTCACCTGCGTAGTTGGCCCGCAAACTGCTATATCCCAGCCAATCGAATTTGATCGAGTGGTCAGGCCTGCAGCACGTCAGTGCGCGGCGCTGGTGCTCGCAACGGTCATGAGGCCGTGAAAATCAGGGGCTATAGGATGTTGCTGGCGGAGCGCGTCGAAAAATCTGAACATGATGCAGGATGGAGCGCCTACCTGCAGTTGCGCTTTGTCGAGCGTGCTGGCGTGACCCGCCTTGGTGCGCGCCGTCATTTTGGCCCGCTTTTGGTGCAGCGGCCGTTCTACCCGGAGGGTGCGCCGTGCCACGTCTATGTGCTGCACCCGCCAGGGGGCATCGTTGCCGGTGATCGCCTGGAACTGGATCTTCAGCTAGAGCCTGGCAGCCATGCATTGCTGACCATGCCCGGCGCCAGCAAGTTTTATCGAAGTATCGGCCCCACCGCATGGCTGACCCAACGTTTTCATCTGCAAGCGGGCAGCACCCTGGAGTGGCTGCCCCAGGACAGCATTTTCTTTTCCGGTGCACGGGCCAGCCTCGACAGCCGCTTCATCCTTGAGCCCGGTGCTCGCCTGCTGGCCTGGGAGACGCTCTGCTTGGGCCGACCGGTGATGGGCGAGCGTTTCGCTCAGGGCGCGCTGGACAGCCGTCTTAGCATCGAGGTGCCCGACGACCCTGGCTTGAGCGAGCGCCTGCGCATCACCGGGGGCCAACTCGACAAGCTCGGCGGGCACCCCTTGCTCGCCACTTTCTGTGCCTACCCGGCAGATCCAACCGTGCTGGAAACGGTGCGGCCTCTGCTTGATGAACTGAAAACGCCAGGCGGCGCCACCTTGCTCGGTTCGCTGCTGGTGATTCGCCTGCTGGACCACGACAACCAACATCTGCAACACACCCTGCAGCGCCTCTGGCACGTCCTGCGGCCGGCCGTCCTCGGCCTGCCGGCGTGCCCGCCGCGCATCTGGGCCACTTGAGAGAGCGCCATGGAGCTGACCCCGAGAGAGAAAGACAAACTGCTGCTGTTCACTGCCGCACTGTTGGCGGAACGGCGCCTGGCCCGTGGCCTGAAGCTCAACTACCCCGAGGCGGTGGCGCTGATCAGCGCCGCAGTGCTCGAAGGCGCCCGTGATGGGCGTACGGTAGCCGAGCTGATGAGCCTGGGCCGGGAAGTGATCGGCCGCGAGCACGTCATGGACGGTGTGCCCGAGATGCTCCATGACGTGCAGGTCGAAGCCACCTTCCCTGACGGCACCAAGCTGGTGACCGTGCATGACCCCATCGTCTGACCTGGCTGAGGAGCCCAGCATGATCCCAGGTGAAATCCAGGTCGCCGCCGGCGACATCGAACTCAACGCCGGCCGCGAAACGGTCAGTGTCAACGTGGCCAATCATGGCGACCGGCCGGTGCAGGTGGGCTCGCATTACCACTTTTACGAGGTCAACGATGCCCTGGTGTTCGACCGCGCGCCTAGCCGCGGCTTTCGTCTCGACATTCCGGCCGGCACTGCCGTGCGCTTCGAACCGGGCCAGGCGCGTACCGTGCAGCTGGTCGCCTACGCCGGCAAGCGCGAGGTGTATGGCTTTCAGGGCAAAGTGATGGGCGCACTGGAGGGCCAGGCATGAGCCGTATTTCACGTCGGGCCTATGCCGACATGTTCGGCCCTACTGTCGGCGACCGTGTACGGCTGGCCGACACTGCGCTGTGGGTGGAGGTGGAGAAGGACTTCACGGTTTACGGCGAAGAGGTCAAGTTCGGTGGTGGCAAGGTCATCCGCGACGGCATGGGCCAGGGCCAGATGCTTGCTGCCCAGGCCATGGACCTGGTGTTGACCAACGCCTTGATCATCGATCACTGGGGTATCGTCAAGGCCGATATCGGCGTCAAGCACGGGCGTATCGTTGCCATCGGCAAGGCCGGCAACCCTGACGTGCAGCCGGGCGTGACCGTGCCAGTGGGCCCAGGCACGGAGGTGATCGCGGCCGAAGGCAAGATCGTCACCGCCGGGGGCATCGATTCGCACATTCACTTCATCTGCCCTCAGCAGGTGGAAGAAGCGCTGACCAGTGGCGTCACCACGTTCATCGGCGGTGGCACCGGGCCGGCCACCGGTACCAATGCCACCACTTGCACCCCGGGGCCCTGGTACCTGGCGCGCATGCTCCAGGCGGCCGACAGCCTGCCGATCAACATCGGCCTGCTGGGCAAGGGCAATGCGTCGCGTCCTGACGCGCTGCGCGAGCAGATCGCTGCGGGTGCGGTGGGCCTGAAGCTGCACGAGGACTGGGGCTCTACCCCGGCCGCCATCGACTGCTGCCTGGGCGTTGCCGAGGAAATGGACATCCAGGTGGCGATTCACACCGACACCCTCAACGAGTCCGGTTGCATCGAAGACACCCTGGCCGCCATCGGTGATCGCACCATCCATACCTTCCACACCGAAGGGGCCGGCGGCGGCCATGCACCGGATATCATCCGTGCGGCAGGGCAGGCCAACGTGCTGCCATCCTCGACCAACCCGACCCTGCCTTATACGGTCAACACCGTCGATGAACACCTCGACATGCTGATGGTCTGCCACCACCTGGACCCGAGCATCGCCGAGGACGTGGCGTTCGCCGAGTCACGCATCCGCCGCGAAACCATCGCCGCCGAAGACATCCTGCATGACATGGGCGCGTTCGCCATGACCTCGTCCGACTCCCAGGCCATGGGCCGCGTCGGTGAGGTGGTGCTGCGCACCTGGCAGGTCGCCCACCAGATGAAGGTGCGCCGCGGGCCTCTGGCGCCGGACAGCAGCTACAGCGACAACTTCCGGGTCAAGCGCTACATCGCCAAATACACCCTCAACCCGGCGCTGACCCATGGCATCGCCCATGAGGTGGGGTCGGTGGAGGTGGGCAAGCTGGCTGATCTGGTGCTGTGGTCGCCGGCCTTCTTCGCGGTCAAGCCGGCATTGGTCATCAAGGGCGGGATGATCGTCACCGCGCCCATGGGCGACATCAACGGTTCGATTCCGACCCCACAGCCGGTGCATTACCGGCCCATGTTCGGGGCGCTCGGTGCTGCCCGCCATGCCACGCGCATGACCTTCCTGCCCCAGGCCGCCATGGACCGTGGCCTGGCCCAGGAACTGGGCTTGCAGAGCCTGATCGGCGTGGCCCACGGCTGCCGCCAGGTACGCAAGGCCGACATGGTCCACAACACGTTGCAACCGGTGATCGAAGTCGATTCGCAGACCTACCAGGTACGCGCCGACGGCGAACTGCTGGTGTGCGAGCCGGCCAGCGAACTGCCGCTGGCCCAGCGTTATTTCCTGTTCTGAAGGAGCGAAAATGATTGTCCTGACCCGCCGGATCGATGCATCCGACACTATCACCGGCACCGTTACCCTGGACGTCGATAGCCGTATCAAGAGCCGCTTGCGGGTTGCCCTTGACGATGGCCGGGAGGCGGGCCTGATGCTTGAGCGCGGCCACCTGCTGCGCGGTGGCGAGCTGCTGGCCGATGCTGCGGGCAGCCAGGTGGTGCAGGTACTCGCAGCGCCCGAGGCGGTATCGACCGTGCGTTGCAGCGACCCGCACCTGCTGGCGCGTGCCGCGTACCACCTGGGCAACCGCCACGTCCCCCTGCAGATCGAGCCGGGCCTGCTGCGTTACCAGCACGACCACGTGCTTGACGACATGCTGCGCGGCCTGGGCCTGACGGTCGAGGCCGAGCAGGCACCGTTCGAGCCGGAAGCCGGGGCCTACCAGAGCGCGCCGCACAGCCACAGCCATAGCCATAGCCATAGCCATAGCCATAGCCATAGCCATGGGCACGATCACCCCTTCGTGCGCCTGCCAGCCCATTCCTGAACCTTGGAGCTCACAATGAAAAAAACGCTTGCCCTTGCGCTGCTGCTGGTTGCTCTGCCGGCCTTCGCCCACCCGGGCCATGACAGCAATCCGCTGCACGATGGCCTGTTGCATCCGCTGACCGGCCTCGATCACCTGTTGATGCTGTTGGGTACCGGTGTGCTGGCGGCCTTGACCCGACGCAACCTGGCCTTGCCGCTGGCAACCTTGGCGGCGATGTTCGCTGGCGCCGTGTGTGGCCATCTGTTCGGTGATGTGCTGGGCATGGAGACCATGATCGCCGTGTCGGTGCTGGTGGCAGGCGTCGCCGTACTGCTGCCTAGCCGGCAGTTGCTGCTGGCGCTGGCCATGCCTGTGTTTGCCCTGTTCCATGGCTGGGCCCATGGCGTTGAGGCCACGCCCAGCGCCTTTTGGCTTTTCAGCGCCGGTTTCGTCACCGTCAGCGGCTTGCTGCTGGTCGTGGGCTTCGCTGTCGGTTGCCTGCTGCGCCGCCATAGCGCGCTGCACAAAGCCTTTGGTGGCGGCATGCTTGCCGGCGCCGCAGTGGTGCTGGCCGGTTGATGAACAGCGACCTGGCATTGCTGCGCCTGCTGCAGCTGGCCAGCCCCGGCTTGCCGGTGGGGGGCTTTACCTACTCGCAAGGCCTTGAGTGGGCCGTTGAGGCGGGGTGGGTGCGAGACATCAAAAGCTTCAGCGCCTGGCAGTGCGAGCAGATGCACGACACCCTCGCTTACCTGGACTGGCCGGTCCTGGCGCGCCTGTACCACGCGTGCCAGGCCGATGATGCTGCCGCGTTTGCACGCTGGAGCCGCTTTCTGCTGGCCAACCGCGAAACTGCCGAGCTGCGCCTTGAAGAGCAGCAGCGGGGCGCGGCGCTGGCGCGCTTGCTCGATGGTTGGCAGTTGGGCCAGGCCCCGGTCTGGCGCCCAAGCCTGGAACTCAGCCAGTTGGGCGGCATGGCCTGGCTGGCCGTGCACTGGTCGATCCCGTTGCGCCAGCTTGCCCTTGGGCATGCCTTCGCCTGGTTGGAGGGCGCGGTCATGGCTGGGGTCAAACTGGTGCCGTTCGGCCAGCAGGCGGCCCAGACCCTGCTGCGCGACCTGGGTGAGACACTGCCCGGCATCATCGACCAAGCCCTGGCGCTTGGTGACGACCAGCTCGGTGGCGGCTTGCCGCTGCTGGCCATTGCATCATCGCGTCACGAAACCCAATACACCCGTTTATTCCGTTCCTGAGGACTGCCTTAATGCAAAGCTATCAGCAACCCCTGCGCGTCGGTGTCGGCGGCCCGGTCGGCTCTGGCAAGACCGCGCTGCTCGAATGCTTGTGCAAAGCCATGCGCGACCACTACCAGATCGCCGTGGTCACCAACGATATCTACACCAAGGAAGACCAGCGCATCCTTACCGAGGCCGGCGCGCTGGAGCCCGAGCGCATCGTCGGCGTCGAGACCGGTGGCTGCCCGCACACCGCCATCCGCGAGGATGCCTCGATGAACCTGGCTGCCGTGGAAGCGTTGGCGCGCAAGTTCGGCAACCTTGAAGTCATCTTCGTGGAAAGCGGTGGCGACAACCTCAGCGCCACCTTCAGCCCTGAGCTGGCCGACCTGACCATCTACGTGATCGATGTGGCCGAAGGCGAAAAAATCCCGCGCAAGGGCGGGCCTGGCATCACCAAGTCCGATTTTCTGGTGATCAACAAGACCGACCTTGCGCCCTACGTCGGTGCCTCGCTGGAGGTGATGGAGCTTGATACCCAGCGTATGCGCCCGGAGCGCCCGTGGACGTTCAGCAACCTGAAGAAAGGCGAGGGCCTGCAGGCGGTGATCGACTTCATCGTCGAGCGGGGGATGCTGGGGGTGAGGGGCTGAGGTCAAGCACTTCGACGCGGTTGCGGCCGTTGTGTTTGGCTTTGTACAACTGCTCGTCGGCTTGCTTGAGCACGCCGTCGGCCTGATGCGTATCGGGCCGGCGGCAGGCCACGCCAATCGACACGCTGAGTTTGCCCACATGCGGTGCATCGGCCTGTTCGACCGCGGCGCGTATGCGTTCGGCAATGCGCCGGGCATCGGCCAGGCCAGTGTCCGGCAGCAGCATGGTGAATTCCTCACCGCCGACCCGGCAGGGCAGGTCGTCGTTGCGTGAATTATGGCGCAACAGCTCGGCGAGGTGTTTGAGCACCTCATCGCCCGCATCGTGGCCAAAGGTATCGTTGACCTGTTTGAAATGGTCGATGTCCAGGGCCAGCACGGCGAATGCTCTTGGGCTCTGCATCAAGGCGTCCAGCGTCAGTTGCATGGCACGCCGGTTGGCAAGGCCGGTCAGGGCATCACTCTGAGCCTGTTGGCGCAGCTTGCCGAATTTTTCCTGCAGCAATTGCTCGCCTGTCAGCAAGGCGCGACGGATGGCTGCGACCTCCACGTACCACGCATCGATACGGCGCAGCTGATCGCCGGTCTGGGTGGCGGACAGGTGGCTGGCGCTGTGTGCCAGTTGGCGTAACGGCAAGGTCAGGCGGTAGGTCATCCAGAGCATCAACAGCAAGCCGATGATGCTGACCGGCAGGATATAGAGCAGCACCTTGCGGGTCATTTCGCCCAGTGGCGCCAAGGCCAGGTCCCGCGGTGTCTGCACCACCACTGCCCAGTGCGCTTCAGGCACCGGGGCAAAGCCTGCCAGCATGGGAACGCCGGCAGAGTTGGGCACTTCGAGGGTGCCTGTCTGGCCACGCAGCGCCGCGCTGATCGTTGGGCTGTCGCTGACCTGGGTGCCAATGCGCGCATGCTCGGGGTGGTGCAGCAGGCGTAGGTTGGCGTCGGCGACGAAGGCGAAGGTGCCGTCCTGTTGGTAGTGCAGGCCGATCAACGTATGCAACGCGCTTTCTTTCTTGAGAAACACCGAACCGCCGACAATGCCCAGGTAGCGGCCATCGGCGGCAAAGATCGGCTGCGAAACGAAGATCACCAGGTCGCCCCCGCGCGAGGTGTAGGCGGAACTGACCCACGGCTGACGGGCTTGCACGGCTTGGCGGATTTCGCTGGAGTGCTGCTGGTGGCTGGTGACCTGTTCTATGTCCGGATGCGCCACCAGCACCTGGCCTTGGGCGTTGACGATGACGATGGAGTTGAAGTCCTTGTCCTGCACCTGCAGCCGCTCGGCTTCACTTTGCAGCGCGGCCAGGTCGTCCAGGCCGCCGCCCAGTTGCCCGGCACTGTAGGACAGGTGGTTGCGGGCCGAGCGCAGGAACTCGTCGATATCCGATGCCAGTTTGCTCGCATAGGCTTGGTTGGCCTTGAGCTCCAGGTCGACCAAGGCGCGGTGCTGTACCCGGTAGGCGACAGCAAGGGTGTTGCACAAGGTTGCCAGGCATGCCAGCACGACAATGCCAACGACCAGGGTGCGTAGGTGGAACATGGGCAAGCGCTTGAGCATGGGGGGCCTGTAATGCCAGGGCGACGGGCTCAAGTATGGCCGTATTCTGCCGAACTGCTGCCATTGCGCCGCCCGGCTGGCTCAGCCATGGCGCAGGCGGCGCTGTGGCCTGTTCAGTCATGGCAGCAATGCGGTTGGCCGGGCTGGCTTTCGTAGCGATCGTGATGGCGCACCCAATCCATGGTGCCTTCCTCGTTGCGCCCCAATGGCGCAATGTCGAGAAAATTGTAGGTATTGACCAAGATGTCGAGGCCGCGCGCGTAGGTGGAATAGGTATGAAAGAGGGTGCCGTCCCGGTCCCGGTAGAAGGCGCTCAACCCAGGCAGCTCGCTTTCGTTGCCGGTGTAGGGTTCGTAGTTGTAGTGGCTGTTGCCGTCAGTGGCGACACTGATGCCGAAATCTTCATTGAAACTGCTGCCGTTTGACGAGTACCAGGGAAAGCGCCAGCCCATGCGCTGGGCAAATGCCTGGAACTCAGCGCGGGGCGCGCGCGAAACGGCGACCAGCGAAACATCGTGATGCGCCAGGTGCAGGTTGGCGCCGTCGAAATGGTCGGCGAGGAACGAGCAGCCGGGGCAGCCTTCGCTCCAGCCCTCGGCGAACATGAAATGGTAGACCAGCAACTGACTGCGCCCGGCGAACAGGTCGCCTAAACTCAGCTCGCCGTGCGGGCCTTGAAAACGGTAGGGCTGTTCCAGTTTCACCCAGGGCAGGGCGCGGCGGGCGGCGGCCAGTTCGTCGCGCTGGTGGGTAAAGGCTTTTTCATGCAGCCATAGCTGACGGCGGGCGGCCAACCATTGGCTGCGCGAGACGATGTCGGGCTTTTGAGGGTTCATGGGGATGACTCCACACGTGGGGTTCAAGTGTGGTCGAGCGGGCAGGGATGAGATCGACAGCAGGCCCTGTGCTCGCGACGAGTGGTCAGGGCCCGGCGAGCCCCGTCACAGCATGAGGCTCAAGCGCTGCACTGCATCGCTTCTATCACCTCCCACAACCGCGGATCGTCAAAATCATCCACCACAAGCCTGGCCCCCGCAGCCATCAGCCGTTCTGCCGTCTGTGTCGTGGCAACCCCCACGGTAAAGATCCCGGCGCCGCTCGCCGCTTTCACGCCTGGCAACGAATCCTCGAACGCCAGCGCCTCCCCGGCCCTTGCCCTCAGGCGCTGCAAGCCGGTCATGTACGGCAACGGGTCAGGCTTGGGCCGTGCCAGCTCTTCGGCCACCAGCACATGCTCGAAATGTGCGCCAAGGCCCATGGCAGTGAGCATGTGCTCGGCATTGAGCCTGGGTGCGTTGGTCACCACGCACATGCCGATACAGCGTGCCCGGGCATAGTCCAGCAGGCGCAGCAGCCCCGGCATGGGTTCAAGGGCAGGGGCCAGCTCGCGGAACAGCGCTTCCTTGCGATCAGCCAGCGCCAGGCATTCCTGCGCGCCGGCGTTTGGGAACAGCTCGGCAAACAAAGGCCCATTGGCCCGGCCGCTGATCTGGGCATCGAACTGGGCCTGGGTCAGCTCACGGCCATCATGGTCGCGCAACAACTGACGGAAAGCCTGCAAATGCAGGGTGTCGGTGTCGGTGAGGGTTCCGTCGAGGTCGAACAGCAGTGCAGTCAGCATCAGGCATCCAGGCAGTAGAAAACACAGGTCGGGGCATCATAACCAAACCCAGCGACGAAGGGGGCTGTTCAGTCTTCGCGGAAAAGAGTACAAATGTGCTCCATGGACAATCTTACCCCAAAACGCCGCGCAATCCTCGACTTCATCCGTGAACGCATCACCGATCATGGCCAGCCGCCGAGCCTTGCCGACATCGCCCAGCGTTTCGGCTTCGCATCCCGCAGTGTTGCGCGCAAGCACATCACTGCCCTGTGCCAGGCCGGCTACATCGACGTCACGCCCAATCAGGCACGTGGCATCCGCCTGGCCGCACCTTTGCGCCGCCCGGAAATTCTCGAAGTGCCCGTGCTCGGCCAGGTGGCTGCAGGCGCGCCGATCGGCCCCGACCTGGGCATTCACGAGCAGTTGCTGATTGACCCCAGCCTGTTCCGGCGTACACCGGACTACCTGCTCAAGGTGCGCGGCGACTCGATGATCGATGACGGCATCTTCGACGGTGACCTGGTGGGTATTCGCCAGCAAGGTGAGGCCCGCGATGGCCAGATCGTGGTCGCCCGCCTCGACGGCGAGGTCACCATCAAACGCCTGCAACGCCAACCCGGCGGCTATCGGCTGCTGCCACGCAACCCTGCCTATGCGCCGATCGATGTCGGGCCTGAGCGCGAATTCTTCATCGAAGGCGTGTTCTGCGGCCTGTTGAGGCGCGACTGATGGGCGCGGTGGTCGACCTTGACCGCTTGCTGGACCAGCGCCAGGTCTGGCGCGGCCGGCAGGCGCGGGTACGGCCGGCCGGGTTGCAGCCCACCGGCCATGCGCCGCTTGATCAACGGCTGCCCGAGGGGGGCTGGCCCGCAGCTGCGCTGAGCGAGTTGCTGTTGGCCAGCCCTGGGTGTGGCGAACTGCAACTGTTGTGGCCCTCATTGGCCCGGCTGACCGCCGATGGCGGGCGAGTGGTGCTGGTGGCGCCTCCCTTCATTCCTTACGCACCGGCATGGCAAGCGGCCGGGGTGGACTTGCGCTGGCTGGTCCAGGTCGATGCCCAGCAGGCTGATGCCCTCTGGGCTGCCGAGCAGTGCCTGCGTTCTGGCAGTTGCGCCGCAGTACTGTGCTGGCCGGAGCGAGCCGATGACCGTGCGTTGCGTCGCCTGCAGGTGGCGGCAGAAACCGGGCAGGCACTGGCTTTTGCCTGCCGGCCGCAGCAGGCTGCGCACAATCCATCCCCGGCCGCGGTACGCATCGCCATCGACGCGCGGCCCGCGCAATGGCGTGTGCTCAAGTGCCGCGGTGGCTTGCCGCCGGCTGCAGCCATCCCCTGTGCCTGGCAGGGGTGATGCAACATGCTCTGGGCCTGCATCCTACTGCCGCAATTGGCGCTGGACTCGATCCTGCGTGAACGTGATGACGCCGATGCGCCCCTGGTGCTGATCGGCGGGCCGGCACAACGGCGTGTGTTGCAAGCGGTGAATCCTGCTGCGGCAGCGCTCGGTCTGCGTGCTGGGCAAACCCTCACCGCCGCCCGCGCCTTGGCCGACGGTTTCACCTGCGTTGAAGCAGACGCGGCGCGCATCGAGCAACTGCAGCAATTGCTGGCGGCCTGGGCGTACCGCTTCAGTGCCCAGGTCAGCTTGCATTACCCGCGTGCCGTGTTGCTGGAAGTGGGCTCCAGCCTGCAACTGTTTGGCCCCTGGCCCGTGTTCGAGGCGCGTCTGCGCGAGGAGCTCGCAGCCCTCGGGCTGCGTCAGCGGATTGTCCTGGCCACCAACCCGGTGGCGGCGCGCATGCTTGCCAATGGTCATGACGGCCTGGCGTTGAGCTGCCCGCAAGCAACCCGCGCAGCGCTGGCGCGCATGCCCATTGCGCGGGTGGGGTTGCCACAGGACGCCGCTGAAGCGTTCGCCAGCATGGGGCTGCATCAGCTTGACCAGGTATTGGCCTTGCCGCGTGATGCCCTGGCCAGACGCTTCGGTGCCCAGGTCCAGTTGCACCTGGACCAGCTGCTGGGGCTGCGTACGCTTGGCTTGAGCTTCTATCAGCCGCCGGACCGCTTCGAAACGCGGCTGGAGCTCAACTTCGACGTGGAATCGCACCAGGCGTTGCTGTTCCCGTTGCGGCGCATGCTCAACGACCTGGCTGCCTTCCTGGCCGGGCGGGACTGCGGTGTACAGCGGTTCAGCCTGTACCTGGAGCACGCCGAGGGGCCGGACACGCCACTGCAGGTCGGCCTGCTGGCGGCAGAACGTGATGCGGCAATGCTCTTCGAACTGGCGCGCGGGCGCCTGGAACCGCTGCGCATCCCGGCACCGGTGCGTAATCTGCGCCTGGTGGCCGATGACTTGCCGGCTTTCGTGCCCCAGCACCACGCGTTGTTCGACCCACGGGCCCAGCAGGCCCAACCCTGGGAGCAACTGCGTGAGCGCTTGCGTGCCCGGCTGGGCGACGACGCGGTCACGGGCCTGCGCGCTGAAGCCGACCACCGCCCCGAATGTGCCTGGCAGGCCGCCGAGTATGGCGGGCAGGGCAGCCTGCCCACCTTGCCTGGGAGCCGCCCAGGCTGGTTGTTGCCCCAGCCACTGGCACTGGACCCCAGCGTTCACAGGTTGCTGGGGCAGGCTGAGCGTATCGAGTCGGGCTGGTGGGATGGCGGTGATGTGCGCCGCGACTATTACCGCATCGAAACGCGTGAAGGCCTGCGCGGCTGGGCCTACCGCGACCTGGCTCAGCCCGGTGCCTTGTGGCTGCAGGGCTGGTTCGCATGAGCGCGCCGGGTTACGCCGAACTGCATTGCCTGTCCAACTTCAGCTTCCAGCGCGGCGCATCCAGCGCCGAAGAACTGCTGCGCCGGGCGCGGGAGCAGGGTTACCAGGCCCTGGCGATTACCGATGAGTGCACCCTGGCCGGCATCGTGCGTGCCTGGCAGGCTGCCAAAGCGCAGCAGATACGCTTGATAGTCGGCAGTGAAGTGCGCGTGCACGATGGCCCGAAGCTGGTGTTGCTGGTCCAGGACCTGGGTGGTTACCAGAACCTGTGCGGCTTGATCACCCGTGCGCGTCGGCGAGCGGAGAAGGGCGACTATCAGTTGTTGCATGACGACCTGCGCGAGCTGCATCAAGGGTTGCTGGCGTTATGGCTTGCCGAGGACTCCAGCGACCTGGCAACCGGTCAATGGTTGCAGGGCGTGTTCGGCGAGCGCCTGTGGCTGGGTGTGCACCTGCACCGTGGCAGTGATGACGAGCGCCGCCTGGCCCAGCTGCGTGGCCTGGCCGGGCAACTGGGCATTCGCGCCGTGGCCTGTGGTGACGTACACATGCATGTCCGCGGCCGGCGGGCCTTGCAGGATTGCATGACCGCTATCGGCCAGCGTTGCACCGTCGCCCAGGCAGGGCGGTATCTGTTTGCCAACGGCGAGCGTCACCTGCGCACGCTGGAGCAACTGGCCGAACTCTATCCGGCCGACCTGCTGAGCGAAACGCTCTGCATTGCCGAACGCTGTCAGTTCGACCTGGGCCAATTGCGCTACCAGTACCCGCGTGAACTGGTGCCCGAGGGGCAGACCGCGGCCAGCTGGTTGCGCCAGCTGTGCGAGGGTGGGCTGGCCCACCGCTGGCCGGCGGGGGCGAGCGACAAGGTGCGCGAGGTGCTGGCCAAGGAGCTGGCGCTGATCGCTGAGCTTGGCTACGAAAGCTACTTTTTGACTGTGCACGATATCGTTGCCTTTGCCCGCAGCCAGCACATCCTTTGCCAGGGCCGCGGTTCGGCGGCCAACTCTGTGGTGTGTTTCGTGCTGGGCATCACCGAACTCGACCCAATGAAGCACCGGCTGCTGTTCGAGCGTTTCCTGTCACGCGAGCGCAACGAGCCACCGGACATCGACGTCGACTTCGAGCACGACCGTCGCGAAGAAGTGATCCAGTACGTTTTCCGCCGTTATGGCCGGCACCGCGCAGCGCTCACTGCGGTGGTCAACACCTATCATGCTGCTGGCGCGGTGCGTGATGTCGCCCGTGTGCTGGGGTTGCCTGCCGACCAGGTCGATGCCCTGGCCAAGTGCTGTGGCCGCTGGACCGACCGCATCCCGGATGAGCAACGCCTGGCCGAGGCCGGCTTCGAGCCCGGCAGTCCTTCGCTGCGGCGCATTCTGGTGCTGGCCGGGCAGCTGATAGGCTTCCCCCGCCATCTGTCGCAGCACCCAGGCGGTTTCGTCATTTCCGAGCAACCGCTGGACCACCTGGTGCCGGTCGAGAACGCCGCCATGGCTGAGCGCACGGTCATCCAGTGGGACAAGGACGATCTGGACATGGTCGGCCTGCTCAAGGTCGATGTGCTCGCCCTGGGTATGCTCAGTGCCTTGCGCCGCTGTTTCGACCTGCTGCAGCAGCACCGGGGGCGACACCTGACCCTGGCGACGATCCCTCCCGAAGACCCGGCCACCTACGCGATGATCAGCCGCGCCGAGACCATGGGCGTGTTCCAGATCGAATCACGCGCCCAGATGGCCATGCTGCCACGGCTCAAGCCCAGCACCTTCTATGACCTGGTGATCGAAGTCGCGATCGTGCGCCCGGGGCCGATTCAGGGCGACATGGTGCACCCCTACTTGCGCAGGCGTTTGAAGCAGGAGCCGGTGACCTACCCATCGCCCAAGCTCAAGGAAGTCTTCGAGCGTACCTTGGGCGTGCCGCTGTTTCAGGAGCAGGTGATGGAACTGGCCATGGTGGCCGCAGACTACAGCCCGGGCGAGGCCGACCAGTTACGCCGTAGCATGGCCGCCTGGAAGCGCCATGGCGGTCTGGAACCACACCGCGAACGGCTGGTGCAGGGCATGCTGCGCAACGGCTACGACCTGGCGTTTGCCGAGCGCATATTCGAACAGATCAAGGGCTTTGGCAGTTATGGCTTCCCGGAGTCGCACGCCGCCAGTTTCGCCTTGCTGTGCTATGCCAGCAGTTGGCTCAAATGCCATGAACCGGCGATTTTCACCTGTGCGCTGGTCAATAGCTGGCCGATGGGCTTCTACAGCCCCGACCAACTGTTGCAGGAGGCACGCCGCCAGGGGATCCAGGTACGGCCGGTGGATGTCGCCCACAGCCAGTGGGATTGCACGCTGGAAGCGGTTGCCGAGGGTGTCCTTGCCATCCGCCTGGGGTTGCGGCAAATCCGCGGTTTCGCCGAAGCCGACGCTCGCCGGCTCGAAGCGGCGCGGGCGCTCAGGCCGTGGCGCGATGTCGAGGACCTGTGCTTGCGTGCCGGCCTCGACAGCAGCGCCCGCACCCGGCTGGCCGATGCCGGTGCGTTGCGCGCCTTGGCACGTGACCGCTACCAGGCGCGCTGGCAGGTCGCGGCGGTGCAGCCGCAACTGCCCCTGTTCGCCGAGCTGCAGGCAACGCCCGAAGCCGCGGTGGCCTTGCCTGTGCCTACCGTGGGCGAAGACCTGGTGGCCGACTACGCCATCTTGGGAACCACGCTGGGGCCTCACCCGCTGACCTTGTTGCGCCCGCGTCTGCGGGCGCTGGGCTGTCGCAGCTCGCATGAGTTGGCGGGCGTTGAGCATGGCGATGCAGTCGCCGTGACCGGCCTGGTGGTGGGGCGGCAACGGCCACAGACCGCCAGCGGGGTGACCTTCGTCACCCTTGAGGATGAATTCGGCATGGTCAATGTGGTGGTCTGGCGCGCGCTGGCCGAGCGGCAGCGGCGTGCGCTGGTGGGGGCTCGATTGCTCAAGGTGAATGGCCGCCTGGAACAGCAGGACGGGGTGCGGCACCTGATTGCACGGCGGCTGGAGGATGTCAGTGTGTTGCTGCAGGGGTTGGATGTGCGCAGCCGGGACTTTCATTGATTCGACCGGCGAACGGGCTGCACAGCAGCCCCAGTCGCCGTTGTTGTCGCGCTGTCAAACCATTGCCAGGTGCTGCTTGCGTGTTGGCGCCGGGAATACCCGGTCAATGGCTTGCAAGTCCTCGCTGGTCAAGGTCAAGCCTGCGGCTGCCGCATTCAACCTTACGTGCTCCGGCGACACCGCTTTGGGGATCGCGATGACACCGTCCTCGCGCGTCACCCAGGCCAGGCAGACCTGCGCCGGGGTGGCCCCATGGCGCTCGGCAATCTCGTGCAATAACGGATGCTGCAGCAGCTTGCCGGCCTGGGCCAATGGGCAGTAGGCCATGGTCGGTAGCCCGTGTTGCCGGCTCCAGGGCAGCAGGTCGAACTCGATGCCACGCTGCACGGGGTTGTACAGCACCTGGTTGGTGCCGCAGTCAGGGCGGTCCAGCTCGATCAGGTCGTCGACATCGAAGTTGGAAACACCCCAGCGGCGAATCTTGCCCTGTTCGCGCAAGCGTTCGAACGCCTCGACGGTTTCTTCCAGCGGGTACTGGCCGCGCCAGTGCAGCAGGTACAAGTCGATGACATCGGTGCCCAAGCGAGTGAGGCTGCGTTCACAGGCAGCGGGGACGCCGCGCCGGCTGGCATTGTGCGGGTACACCTTGCTGACCAAAAAGACTTGATCGCGCCGCCCGGCGATAGCCTGGCCGACCACTTCTTCGGCGCCACCTTCGGCATACATTTCGGCGGTGTCGATCAGGTTCATACCCAGATCGATGCCGTGTTGCAGGGCGGCAACCTCAGCAGCCCTGCGTGCCGGGTCTTCGCCCATGTACCAGGTGCCCTGGCCGATGGCCGGCACGTCGCAACCTGCCAGTTTCATGTAACGCATGTCACCTCCGGAATCTGGGTATGGGAAAGCAGTACCTCAAGCAGCGCCTGCGCTGCAGTGGACAGTTTATGGTCGCTCAAGGCGATTACGCCGATCCGCCGTTCGACAGTGGGCTGTACTAGGGTAATGCAACGCGCGCCGAGCTCCTGCATCTGGTTGATGCACAGCGCCGGCACCGCGCTCACGCCCAGCCCACTGGCGACCATGCGGCCAATGGTCGAGAGCTGGTGGCTTTCAAACGCCACCGCCAGCTTGCCGTGCAGTGCCGCCACGTTCTGCTCCAGCAGCAGGCGCACCGCGGAAGGGCGCTGCAGGGCGATGAAATCTTCGCCCAGCAACTGCGCCCAGCTGACTTCGGCCAGCTCGGACAACGGGGAGTCGGTGGGCACCACGGCAACGAAACGGTCCAGGTACAGCGGGTGGAAGCGCAGGCCGTCAGTGTTTTCCGGTTCGAAGCCGATGCCCAGTTCGACGCGGCGGTGGCGCACCAGTTCCAGAACCTGCTCGTTGATCACATCGTGCACCGTGACGTTGACCTTAGGGTAACGCTGGCGAAACACCTTGAGTGAGTGGGGCAGCAGGTTGCCGGCAAACGCCGGCATGGCCGCCACCGACACCCGCCCCAATTGCAGGGTAAAACGCTGGCGCAGCATCTCCTCGGTGTCGTCCCAGTCGGCCAGCAGGCGCCGGGCCAGTGGCAGCAGGACCTCACCTTCGGCGGTCAGGCTGACGCTGCGCGTGGTACGGGTGAGCAGGGCGCCACCCAGGTTCTCCTCCAGTGCCTTGATGGTAAGGCTCAGCGCCGGTTGCGAGACATGCAGGTGTTCGCCGGCCTGGGCAAAACTCTGGTACTTGGCCACGGCGACGAATGCGCGCAGTTGCTTGACGTTCATGGCGGGCTCACAGGTTGTTTTGAAAAAGTTATCAATCGATGACGAAAACAAAATTAACAAATCAGTCGCCAGCGGTGAAGATGCCTGCACACGCTCACCGACAGCCTCGTCGGTCAACAACTACAAAAGGCGGATCAGCATGGCCGGACTGGACAAGCGCGTAGCAACCTATGAACAGGCCCTCGAAGGCCTGACCGACGACATGACGGTACTGGCCGGCGGCTTCGGCCTGTGCGGCATCCCGGAAAACCTCATTGCCGAAATCAAGCGCCGTGGCGTCAAGGGCCTCACCGTGGTCTCCAACAACTGCGGCGTCGATGGCTTTGGCCTGGGCGTACTGCTGGAAGAGCGGCAGATCCGCAAGATGATTGCCTCCTACGTCGGCGAGAATGCCGAATTCGAGCGCCAGTTGCTCAGTGGCGAGCTGGAAGTGGAACTGACCCCGCAAGGCACCCTGGCCGAAAAAATGCGCGCTGGCGGCGCCGGCATCCCGGCCTTCTTCACCGCAACCGGCTACGGCACGCCAGTTGCCGAGGGCAAGGAAGTGCGCGAGTTCAAGGGCCGCAACTACATCCTGGAAGAATCGATCACCGGTGACTTCGCCATCGTCAAAGGCTGGAAGGCCGACCACTACGGCAACGTGGTCTACCGCAACACCGCGCAAAACTTCAACCCGCTGGCCGCCACCGCCGGCAAGATCACCGTGGTCGAAGTCGAAGAAATCGTCGAGCCAGGCGTGCTGCTGCCCAGCGAGATCCATACCCCTGGCATCTTCGTCGACCGGGTCATCGTCGGCACCTTCGAAAAACGCATCGAAAAGCGCACCGTCAAGGCCTGAGCGCCGTCCTCCAGAACAATAAAGAGACTTTCACCATGGCACTGACCCGCGAACAGATGGCACAACGCGTCGCACGCGAACTGCAGGACGGCTTCTACGTCAACCTCGGCATCGGCATCCCCACCCTGGTGGCCAACTACGTCCCTGCTGACATGGATGTGATGCTTCAGTCGGAAAATGGCCTGTTGGGGATGGGCGAATTCCCTACCGAGAGCACGATCGACGCCGACATGATCAATGCCGGCAAGCAGACCGTCACCGCCCGTCGCGGCGCCTCGATCTTCGATTCGGCACAATCGTTCGCCATGATCCGTGGCGGCCATGTCGACCTCACTGTGCTCGGCGCCTTCGAAGTGGATGTCGAGGGCAATATCGCCTCGTGGATGATCCCGGGCAAGCTGGTCAAGGGTATGGGCGGCGCGATGGACCTGGTCGCCGGTGCCGAGAACATCATCGTCACCATGACTCACGCCTCGAAAGACGGTGAGTCCAAGTTGCTGCCACGCTGCAGCCTGCCGCTGACCGGCGCCGGCTGCATCCGCAAGGTGCTCACTGACCTGGCCTACCTGGAGATCGAAAACGGTGCCTTCATCCTGCGCGAAACCGCACCGGGGGTGAGCGTCGAAGAAATCGTCGCGAAAACCGCCGGCAAGCTGATCGTGCCGGACGATGTGAAGGAAATGTCTTTCTGATACACCTCCCCAGCCCTGTGGCAGTGGCGGCAACGGCGAATGCGCTGGTGAATGCACCAACGCTTTCGACGGTGGCGCTGCTGCCACAGGGTTTTGTGCGTTGTGCCTGAAACGTTACACCCCATAAAACCAATAAAAAGGAAGTTACCGTGGCCGCTGAAATCCAAGACAGCCGCTCCGCCCGATTTGCCCTGCGTTGCTCCAACTGGGCCGAGCGCTGGTTCCCCGATTCCTGGGTGTTCGCCGCCCTGGCAGTGGTGCTGGTATGCCTTGGCGCCATGGCCATGGGCGCCAAACCTACCGATACCGCCAAGGCCTTTGGCGATGGCTTCTGGAGCTTGATCCCGTTCACCATGCAAATGGCCTTCGTGGTCATCGGCGGCTATGTGGTGGCCAGCTCGCCCCCTGCCGCTCGGCTGATCGATCGCCTGGCGCGGGTGCCGAAGAACGGCCGTTCGGCGGTGTGCTGGGTGGCGCTGATCTCGATGCTGGCATCCTTGCTCAACTGGGGCCTGTCCCTGGTGTTCGGTGGCCTGCTGGTGCGCGCGCTGGCACGGCGCAGTGACCTGAAGATGGACTACCGCGCCGCCGGTGCTGCTGCGTACCTTGGCCTGGGGGCCGTCTGGGCCCTGGGGCTGTCGTCTTCAGCGGCGCAGTTGCAGGCCAACCCGGCCAGCCTGCCGCCGTCCATTTTGTCGATTACCGGCGTGATCCCATTCACCGAGACCATCTTCCTCTGGCAGTCCGGGGTATTGCTGGCCGCGCTGGTCATCGTCTCGTTGGTGATCGCCTACGCCACCGCACCTGGCCCGAACAGTGCGCGCAGTGCCGAAGACTGCGGCGTCGACCCCAGCTTCACCGCACCGCCCGCACCCCAGCGCACGCGCCCGGGTGAATGGCTGGAATACAGCCCGATCCTGATCCTGCTGATGGTGGCGCTGGCTGGCGGCTGGCTGTACCAAGAGTTCGCCACCAAGCCTGCCATTACCGCAATCTCCGGGCTCAATACCTACAACCTGCTGTTCATCATGCTTGGCGCCTTGCTGCACTGGCGCCCACGCAGCTTCCTGGACGCCGTGGCACGTGCGGTGCCGACCACCACCGGGGTGTTGATCCAGTTCCCGCTGTACGGCTCGATCGCCGCCATCCTCACCCAGGTGAAGGGAGTCGACGAGCAGACCCTGGCCCACCACATCTCGTTGTTCTTCACCCAGATCGCCACCCATGACACCTATGCCGTGCTCATGGGCGTGTACTCGGCGGTGCTGGGGTTCTTCATCCCCTCGGGGGGTGGCAAGTGGATCATCGAAGCGCCCTACGTCATGTTGGTGGCCAATGACCTGCAGTACCACCTGGGCTGGGCAGTGCAGATCTACAACGCCGCCGAGGCGCTGCCGAACCTGATCAATCCGTTTTACATGCTGCCGCTGCTCGGGGTGCTGGGCCTGAAAGCGCGTGACCTGATCGGCTTTTCGTTCGTGCAACTGCTGGTGCACGTGCCGCTGGTGCTGGTGTTGCTCTGGGCGTTGGGGACGACCTTGCAGTATGTGCCGCCGGTGATGCCTTGAGCTGAACTGGCGTCAGGGGGCGGTTGAACAAACCTTTTGCAGAGGTAACGCGTGCTGGAATGGGCGTCAGGTGTGCTCTGCCGCCCCTTCCCACGAGCTGTTGATAGCGCGTACGCTGCCATTGCCAAATCGCGTACAGGTTTTGTAATAGTTTGGCGCTATCAGAATGATGTTTCGCTCTTGTAGGATTATTTTCCCTATCTTCTATCCAGGTCCCCATGAGCACCTTCGCGGAACCCCCCAGTTTTCGGCCGTCCTGGCCATCCTTCACCCGTCTTCGTGACGCTTCTTTCGTGAGTACCCGCTAATGGAATGGCTAGCCGACCCCACGGCCTGGCTGGGCCTGTTGACGCTTATCGTCCTCGAGCTGGTGCTGGGTATCGACAACCTGGTGTTCATCGCCATCCTGGCCGACAAACTGCCGCCGCATCAGCGCGATCGCGCGCGGGTGATCGGTCTGAGCCTGGCGCTGATCATGCGCCTGGGCCTGCTGGCCAGTATCTCGTGGATGGTCACCCTGACCGCGCCGTTGTTCGAGGTGTTCGGCAAGAGCTTCTCCGGCCGTGACCTGATCATGCTGTTCGGCGGTGTGTTCCTGCTGTTCAAGGCCACCATGGAGTTGCATGAACGCCTCGAAGGCCATGTCACCCAAGCCAGTGGCGCGGTGCGCCATGCCGCGTTCTGGCCCATCGTGGCGCAGATCGTGGTGCTCGACGCCGTATTCTCGCTGGACGCGGTGATCACTGCAGTGGGTATGGTCGAACACCTGTCGGTGATGATGATCGCGGTGATCTTCTCGATCGGCATCATGATCGTCGCCAGCAAGCCGCTGACCCGCTTCGTCAACGCTCACCCGACGGTGATCATGCTGTGCCTGGGCTTCTTGATGATGATCGGCTTCAGCCTGACCGCCGAAGGCCTGGGCTTCCATATCCCCAAAGGCTATCTGTATGCGGCCATTGGTTTCTCGATCCTGATCGAGCTGTTCAACCAGCTGGCCCGTGCTCGCCGCAAGCGTAGCCTGCAGCAGCACCGGCCACTGCGTGAGCGTACCGCCCACGCTGTGCTGCGCCTGCTCGGCGGGCGCAGGGTGGAGGCTGACGAGGTCGGTGAGGAGATCGCTGACCTGGTCGCGGGCGGTGAGGAACATGTGCTGTTCGACCGCCGTGAACGGGTGATGATCAGTGGTGTGCTGAACCTGGCCGAGCGGCCGATCCGCACGGTGATGACTGCCCGTACCGAAGTCGACGTCCTCGACCTGGCGCAGCCTGCGGCGACGATTACCGAGGCGTTGGCCAACTCACCTTACTCGCGCCTGCCGCTGATCCGTGACGGCCGCATCGACGAGCCGCTGGGCTTTGTGCACAAGAAAGAACTGCTCAAAGAGCTGCTCTCTGGCAACCAGCCAGACCTTGAGCGCATGGCCCGGGCGCCGTTGAATCTGCTGGAAAGCTTCAGCATCCTCAACGCGCTGGAGCAGATGCGCAGCCAGTCGACGCACATCGCCTTCGTGGTCAACGAATTCGGTGACTTCACCGGCCTGCTGACCATGACCGACATTCTCGAGTCGATCGCCGGTGAGCTGCCGGATGCCAGCGAGGTGGAAGGCCCGGCGATCGTCGAAGACGCTGATGGCTTCGTCGTCAGCGGCGCGCTGAACCTCAGCCAGGTGCAGGCGCGCACCGGCTTCAGCGCGCGTGCGACCGAAGATTACCAGACCCTTGCCGGCCTGGTGATGAGCCTGCTCGACCGCCTGCCAGTGGTCGGTGACCACCTGGCCTGGAACGGCTGGAGCATGACGGTGGTGGCGGTGGAAGAACGGCGGGTGCGCCAGGTGCGCCTTAAACCGAACGGCGACGTTGGCGCAGCAGGTGCTTGAAACCCTCAAGCACCAGCACCAGGACCGCGGCCCAGATCGGCAGGTAAGTCAGCCACTGATCCGGGCCGATCGTCTCGCCCAGCAGCAGCGCTACGCCCACCAGCAGCACCGGTTCGACATAGCTGAGCAGGCCGAACAGGCTGAACGGCAGCAGTCGGCTGGCCAGCACATAGGCGATCAGGGCTGAGGCACTGATCGCGCCGAGCAGTGGAATCAAACCGTACAGGCCAGGATGCGCGACCAGGTCAGCACTGGACAGCGGGCCTTGGCTGACGAAGTACAGGGCCCAGGGCAGCAACAGGCACATGTCGCACCACAAGCCGCCCAGGTGGTCGGTGCGGCAGCGCCGGCGCAGCACGAAGTAGACGGGGTAGCCGATCATCACCAGCATGGTTTCCCAGGCGAAGCTGCCGTGCTGGTAAAGCTCGTGCGCCACGCCCAGCGCAGCGCAGGCCACCGCCACTTTTTGCAGGCGTGACAGGCGTTCGCCGTACACCAGGCGGCCCGTCAGCACCATCGCCAGCGGCAGCAGGAAGTAGCCCATCGACACCTCAAGGCTACGCCCGTGCAGGGGCGCCCAGAGGAACAGCCACAGTTGCACGCCCATCAGCCATGAGGTGCCCACCATGCCCAGCAGCAGCGCTGGGGTCTGGCGCACGCGCGCGAGCAAGTCACCGACCCGCTTCCAGTCTTTGCTGGCCAGCATGAACAGTGTCAGGCAGGGCAGCGTCAGCAGCGTGCGCCAGCCAAAGATCTCTTCGCCATCGAGCGGAGTGAGCAGGGAGGTATAGAAGTACATCACGGCGAACAGGCAGGAGGCCATGACCGAACAGAGAATGCCTTTTGACACGAATGCCTCGAATAGCGGGGTGGGCGGTGGGATCAGCCGCGCATGATCTCAGGGGCCGCGTCATGCGGCAACCGCGGCACGCCTGGTCGCGTGGCCAGCGCCTGGAGAAATTGCGCTGCCGGCATTGGCCTGGCGAACAGATAGCCCTGCTGAAAGTCCACGTCATACTGGGCCAGATAATCGCGCTGCACTTCGGTTTCCACGCCTTCGGCAACGATGCCCAGGCCCAGCTTCCCCGACAGTTCGATGATGCTGTCGAGGATATGCTGTGACAGCGCATCACCGCCGATCATTGCCACGAAGCTCTGGTCGATCTTCAGGTAGTCGACCTTGAACTGGCGCAGATAATTGAGACTGGACTGGCCTGTGCCGAAGTCGTCCAGTGCGATCATCACGCCCATCTCATGGAGCTGTTCGAACAGTTCGAGGGTCACTGCGCTGGCCTCGATCAGTTTGCGCTCAGTCAGCTCCAGCGTCAGCACCACCCGCCCGGGGGGGAAGTGTTCGAGGAACGTGCGGCAGTCGTCGATCAGGGCAAGGTCACGGCAGTGATCGGCCGTGATGTTGATGCCGATGTGGAAGCCGTCTTCCAGCAATGCTGCGTAAGGCGCCAGGCTTTGCGCAGTGTGCTGCATCAATGCCCGGGTCATGTCGACGATCTGACCGCTGTGTTCGGCATAGGGAATGAACAGGTCGGGGCGCACCAGGCCCTCGTGCGGGTGATCCCAGCGCATCAGCACTTCGGCGCCTGCCCAGCGATAATCGCCTTTGCGCACAACCGGCTGGAAAAACGGCAGGAACTCGTCAGCTTCCAGCGCACGGCGCAGTTCGGCGCGGGGGGAGTTGGCGCGGCGGATTTGCCAGCGGCAGGTGCAACCGGCTGCAACACCGAGCAACAGCAGCAAGCTGAGCAGTGCCGGGTAGCGGCTGCGCAGCAATTCGCTGCGTTTGTCGGCGGTGTAACCGCCGTGGACGCTGAAAGGGTAGTGCGTCGACCCGAGTGTCACGTCGCCAATGGCTGCAGGGGGTGGCAGGCCTTGATGCACCACGCCATCCTTGCCCATCCACGCCGTGCCGACACGTAAATGCAGTGCCTCGCTGGGGCCGATAAGGCGCAGCGCGGTCAGCAAATGGTCGCCATCGACAGTGGTGATGGCGCCTCGGTCGCCGTCACTGGCCCGATACACCAGCAATGGGTGCCCTGGTGTCACGGAGTTGCCGTTCATCAGCCACAGCTTTCCATCGCTGTAGTCGCGGGGGTCCACCGGCTCGTCGAATTCGCCGAACAGCGAGGTGCAGTACAGCGTGTCTTGCCGGAACAGGTTGGTCGAGCGCACGAAGGCGTTGCGCGTCACCTCTTTGCGCAAGGCCAGTTCGGCTTGCGCGCACGGGCTGCCCGCCAATGGCAGCAGCGTCTGAGCGGCACCGGAAAGGCTGCCGAGAATATGCTCGACCTGTTCGACCACTTGCCGTGTGGTGGCCTGGCTGCTGGCGCGCAGTTCGCGCTCGATTTGCCAGTGCATCACGATCAGGCCGAACGCCAGGGGCAAGATGCCAACGCCCCATGGGAGGAGGGTGCGCCAGCTCCAGCGGGCGGGTCTTTTACTGCGCAGGGGCATGTTGGCGTAATCTTGACTTGAAATGACTGAGGATAGCCGTTTGTCGGCGCAGTCGGAGAACGAATGCGCGACAAAGAAATTTACGCACTGTAGAATCGGTTTACGATTACAACAATAAGGTCTTTCATCACTGAAGGATCATCCCCACCGAGAATGGGACTATATGACAAACCAAGGGTTCAAGCTGATCATTGGTGACTTCCTCGCCAGAAGCGTGCGCGGCATCCCCTGCTCGCCGCCATTTTCGTACCACATCCCCGGCACACAATAATTTTCGCTGCAGATGAGGACACGAACATGGCTGATATCTTCGACAACCCTATGGGCCTGATGGGCTTTGAATTCATTGAACTGGCATCGCCAACCCCAGGCGTTCTTGAGCCCGTCTTCCAGATGCTCGGTTTCACCAAGGTCGCCACACACCGCTCCAAGGACGTGCACCTGTATCGGCAAGGTGGCATCAACCTGATTCTCAACAATGAGCCGAAAAGCATCGCCTCCTACTTTGCAGCCGAGCATGGGCCGTCAGTGTGTGGCATGGCGTTCCGCGTGCGCAACGCTCATGAAGCCTACGCCCGTGCCCTGGAACTGGGCGCCCAGCCCGTCGAGATCGAAACCGGCCCGATGGAACTGCGCCTGCCGGCGATCAAAGGCATCGGCGGCGCCCCCCTGTACCTGATCGACCGTTTCGAAGAAGGCAGCTCGATCTATGACATCGACTTCAACTTCATCGAAGGCGTGGACCGCAACCCGGCCGGCGCAGGCCTGAAGATCATCGATCACCTGACTCACAACGTGTATCGCGGCCGTATGGCTTACTGGGCCGGCTTCTATGAGAAGCTCTTCAACTTCCGCGAAATCCGCTACTTCGACATCAAGGGCGAGTACACCGGCCTGACCTCCAAGGCCATGACCGCTCCGGATGGCATGATCCGCATCCCGCTCAATGAGGAGTCGTCCAAAGGGGCCGGGCAGATCGAAGAGTTTCTGATGCAGTTCAACGGTGAGGGCATCCAGCATGTCGCCTTCCTTACCGATGACCTGCTCAAGACCTGGGATGCACTCAAGGGCTACGGCATGCGCTTCATGACTGCACCGCCGCAGACCTATTACGAAATGCTCGAGGAGCGCCTGCCAGGGCACGGTGAGCCGGTTGACCAACTGCAGGCTCGCGGCATTCTGCTCGACGGCGCCTCCGAGGCCGGCGACAAGCGCCTGCTGCTGCAGATCTTCTCTGAAACCCTGCTCGGGCCGGTGTTCTTCGAGTTCATCCAGCGCAAAGGTGATGACGGGTTTGGCGAAGGCAACTTCAAGGCGCTGTTCGAGTCGATCGAGCGCGACCAGGTTCGCCGGGGCGTGCTCGACGTTCAATAACTGAAGTGTACCGCCGTCACTTTTTTGGGGCGGCGGTACGTTCCGCTTTACGCCACTGCCTGAACAGCCCCCAGTAGACGATCGACCCTGTGATGATGCCGATCAACGTAAGCGATGGCAGCATCTGCATCAGCATATGGCGCCTTTCATCAGCGGCAAAGCCGTCGGGGTAGCCGACTTTCACGGTGTAGCCGTACTTGTCCGATGTCCCGGTCATTGAAAACTCGGACTGCGAGGGGCGGGTAGGGTCCCGGCTGTCGCCATCGGCCCAGATGTAAAAATCCCCGAACTCCAGGAGCAACACCAGCCCGGTTTGAAATGCGCGCAGTTCGTTGCGCAGTTCCAAGCCGGAGGTCGATGCGATCACACTCAGATTTTCATCACGAAGCTGGTAGGCCACAAGCACTTCATTAGGCGCTGCGGGCGAGTCGAAGATCAGTTGCACCGGAGCCTCAAGGTCAGGCGAAAACCGGTTTTGTGCACTCGGCGGAACCAGCGTGTCACAGTACGTACGGCCATCGACAGCCAATGCCAGCGCTCGCAGGTATCGAACATCCTGAATTTGTTTCAGCAAGTGCGTCCTGGCTGTCTCGCAAGCACTGCCCGCCAGTGGCATTGCCGCCAAGGCCGCGTCGTGCAAGCGGTTGAGGGACAGATCAATGGAAAAAATGGCTTCCTTCAACGATACGCGAGCCGTCTCTTTGAGCTTGTTATCGTGCTGGTAGATCATCACCATCAAGCCTGACGCAACGGGTATCAAACTGATCGCCAGTGTCAGCAGCAGCGCCATCATGCTGCGACCGAGAACCTTGAATTTCGACATAGGATTGCAGCCCTCCTGGTTCGAATTGTCCGAGATGGACAATTGACCGGAGAGCCTATGTTTTCTGCGTAGTCGCCACTGTAATCCCCAACCGTGTTTGACTGAGGATTCGCGCGGTTGGCGCGTACGAATGGTTACGGCTTGAGCGCCTGGAGCACTTTTTCTGCCAGTGAATGCGTCGAGGCGGGGTTTTGCCCTGTGATCAGGCGGCCGTCACAGACCACGAAGGGCTTCCAGGGATCATCATGTTTGCTGTAACTGCCCCCCCGTGCGACCAGTTCGTTTTCGGTGAGGAAAGGCACCACCTCCTCAAGCTCGGCAAGCTTTTCTTCGGTATTGGAGAATCCGGTGACCTGGCGGTCCTTGAGCAGCAACTTGTTGTCACTGAGCTTGATGTTCAGCAGCCCTGCGACGCCATGGCACACGGCGGCCACCACGCCGTTGTTCTCGTAGATCCTGCGCGCCAGCGCCTGCAATTGCGGGTCGTCAGGGAAGTCCCACATCACACCATGGCCGCCGGTGTAGTACATGGCACAGTATTCCTCTCCCATGACCTGGCCGGGGCTTAGCGAGGCGCCCAGGCGGTTCATGAATGCCTTGTCGGTGTAGTAGCGCCAATCCAGCTCGGGGGCCATCTGCAAGCTGTGCGGATCGATTGGCACGTATCCGCCGCTGGGGCTAACGTAGTCCACTGTATGACCTGCTTGCTGAACCGCGTCTACAAAATGCACAGCTTCACCCAGCCATAAACCGGTTGCGCGATTAAGGGTCGGATATTTGGCGGTATTGGTCAGTACCACCAGAATTTTCTTGCTCATCACGGCACTCCTGCCTGTAATCGAACGGGGAAGCCAGCACATGGCGCGGGAAGCCAATAAAGCATAGCTGGCGTTGGAAACACTGGCGGTGCATCGCTGTCAAAATCGCTGCGACCCGCATACAGCCTATTGCAGCGCTTGACCATGGAGTCGATGATGCAGGAGCACGTCCTTGAACCTTGAGCAACGGTGGAACCCACGTTTTGGCCGATAACAGTACACCTTGCGATATCTCGCCGCGTGGCATGGCATTGTCTACCCCTCCACAGTCGACGGCTGGCATGCGAGAGAAGATCGTGCAGTTCGATTGGCGGGATACGGACCTTGGGCCTTTGCCGCACTGGGATGCCACCTTGCGCATTGCAATCGACATGATGCTGACGTCGTCATTTCCCAGTGCCGTGGTCTGGGGGCCGAACATGAACGTTGTTCATAACGATGCCTACATCGCACTGATCGGTGACCGGGACCACGCGCTGGGCATGCGTTTCGATGCGTTGTGGAAGGGCGTGTGGAACGATATCGGCCGGTGGGTGTTCAAGGCGCTGGAAGGTACAACCAGTTTTGTCGAGGATCAGCCTCATCAGATCACAGGCGCAAAGACGGGAGCCCAGGGGTGGTTCGTGTTCAGCTATGCGCCGATTCGTGACGAGCACTATGAAGTAGTCGGCATGCTGCATACGGTGATCCAGAGCTCTGCCAGCGCTGCAGTGCATGACAGGTGGCGCGAACAGGCGCAGTCATTCGAGCGACAGATAGCGCGATACATTGCTGACCGTGATTACATCTGGCGCCTGTCACGTGATGTCATGATCACGGTGAGCCTGGACCTCATGATGATCGGGGCAAATCCGGCCTGGCATCGCGCCCTGGGCTGGAGCGAGCTTCAGATACAGGGCTTGTCGATCCTGGACTTGGTTCATCCGGCCGACAGGGAAGAAGTCGAGGCAGCTGCAATCGATTTCGTCAACGGTACAGGGCCTGCAGAGCTTGAAACACGCGTGCGCCATGTCGACGGGCATTACCGCTGGTTCCACTGGAGTGGCAGCTTCGACGGTTCGGTGCTGACTGCCGTGGGGCGGGACATTACCGCCGACCGTGAAGAGGCCATGCGCCAGTCCCAGATACTGTTGCGCAACACCCAAAGGCTGGAGGCTGTCGGTCAAGTGGCTGGCGGCATGGCCCACGAGATGAACAACCTGTTGTCAGGAATCGGCGGCAGCCTGGAGTTGCTGCAACGGCGTCTGAGCCAAGGCCGGACGGAGGCTATCGAAGGCTACGTGGAGATGGCGCGCGATTCGGTGCAGCGGGCCATGAGCCTTACCCACCGCCTGCTGGCGTTCTCCCGCCATCAGCCTCTTGCCCCGGCACCTTTGAACGTGAATGCCCACCTGACCACTCTGGAGCCGATGTTGCGCCATGTGCTTGGGGCTGAGGTGTCTCTGTCGTGGCAGATGGATGTCGAGCCATGGACCGTGTGCCTGGATGCCGGCCAACTGGAAACCACCCTGATCAATCTGTGCGCCAATGCTCGTGAAGCCTGCCTGGGCCGGGGCAATGTTGCGATTCGCACGATCAACACACGGTTGGCCTCGGCGTTTCCTGAAGAAGGAGGGCTCCCGCCGGGGGACTACCTGGGGCTGCAGGTGATCGACGATGGCCACGGCATGTCGGCTGAGGATGTGGCCAGGGCCTTTGAGCCGTTCTTTACCAGCAAACCGATTGGGCGGGGCTCTGGGATGGGGCTGGCGATGGTGCATGGCTTCGTCGGGCAATCAGGCGGTTACGTGTGGATCGAATCGTCACCCGACCAAGGTACGAAGGTCTGCATGCTGTTCCCGCGATGCCTGGAAGCCATACCGCAAGCCCCTGCTGTGCCAGTACCGCAGGCGTCACGGGCAAGCGGGCAGCGGGTGTTGTTGGTCGACGACGAGCACAGCCTGCGCGCAGTCATGGCCGAGTATCTGCGCGAGCGGGGTTTTACCGTTAGTGATGTGACAGACGCCAATTCCGCGCTGGAGTGTTTTCGTCACAAGGGCCCGTACGAGCTGGTCATCACCGATATCGGGCTGCCTGAAGGCTTCAGTGGTCGCCAGATGGCCAGAGCCATGCGCGCCATCACCCCTGACCAGAAGATACTGTTCATTACCGGCTATGTGGATCAGCCGCTGGAGCCGCACATATTGGACGTGCCAGGCACGGCGCTGTTGATCAAGCCCTTCGAATTGTCGACCTTGGCCAACCAGGCGCTGTTGTTGCTGGACGACTGAGGCCCTCAGGCCTCACCGAAAATCTGTTTCACTCGGGCATGCAATTGTGCCAGTTCGAAGGGTTTGCACATCAGTTGCATGCCTGCGCCGAGAAAACCCTCCCGTGCCATTGCCGTTTCGGTGTAGCCAGTGATGAACAATATGGGCAGATGCGGGTGCAGGGTACGGGCGATTTCTGCCAGTTGCCGGCCGTTCATGCCTGGCAGGCCGACGTCACTGACCAGCAGGTCGATCGCCTCGGAGGAACGCAGTACTTGCAGGGCCTCACTGGCATTGCAGGCACTGCGGCACGGGAAGCCCTGTTCCTGAAGGGTTTGACACAAAAGCTGGCGCACATCCGGGTCATCCTCGACCACCAGTACCGTGCGGCCGTTGCGCCGTGAAGGAGGGGGCGCTGCGGGGGCCTGCGCTTGTTCCTGCTCCAGGTGGCGCGGCAGGTAAAGGTCCACACGGCAGCCCTGGCCGATATGGCTATGCAGTACCACATGCCCATGAGACTGTTTGCTGAACCCGTAGACCATCGAAAGGCCCAGGCCGATACCTTGGCCCACCGGCTTGGTGCTGAAGAACGGCTCGAAGGCATGTTCGAGTGTGCTCTGCGACATGCCTTGGCCTTCGTCGGTAACGCTCAGGCAGGTATAGTCGCCCGCCGCCAGGCTGCCATCGGCGAACGGTTGCGCGGTGACCTTTCGATTGCTGGCTTCGACAAATACCGTGCCGCCGTTGGGCATCGCCTCGCAGGCGTTGTGCAGCAGGTTGTCCAACGCTTCTTGCAATTGTGTGTCGTCGCCGGCCACCGGCCAGGTGTCTTCCGGCACTGTCAGTTGCAGTTTCACGCCCGGTTGCAGTACGGTCTCCAGCCGCTGGGGCTGCAGCAGTGCCCGAAGGTCGATGCGACGGCTGTGCAGCGACTGCCGGGAGGAAAACGCCAACAGACGATGAGTGAGGCGTGCTGCGCGCGAAACGGCCTCCTGCCCCCTGTGCAGCAGGCTTTCAAGCCCCTTGGTGCTGCCCTGTTTCACCCGCCTGTCGATCAGTTCGAAACTGCCCCCGATGCTGGTCAGCAAGTTATTGAAATCGTGTGCCACACCGCCGGCCAATTGCCCGATGGCGTCCATCTTGCGGGTCTGGTGCCGTGCTTGCTCGGCGCTCTGCAGTGCCTCGCTTTGTGCCTCCAGACGTTGCTCCAGGTCCAGTAACTGGTCGCGCGCCTGATACTGGCGGCGACGGTGACGAAGCGCCACCTTGATCAGCGCCAGTAGCTGTTCATTTTCGAACGGAACGGCCAGCAGGGTCAGGTTGCCCAGTGGATGGTCGGCGGGCGTGCGGGGGCTGGTTGAGTTCTGCGGGCTTTGCGTGAGCATTACGATGGGCAGGTCCGACCAGGGCGGTTGGTGGTCGATGAAAGCCTGCAACAGGCCGCTTTGGCTGCCGTTGAGCATGTGCTCGTCGATGACCACCAAGCCCGCACCACTGCCCAGCCCATCTTGCAGGTGGCTCATGTCACGCGAACACAGGCAGTCGATGCCAGCGCTCGTCAGAAACGTCGAGGCGTGCGTGGCAAGTTGCCTGGGTGCCAGAATCAAGGCACGTTCGTCCAGCGACAGCGACCTGGCCAATGCGATTCTCCTTGGGGGCTGCCATGTCTGGCCAAGCCGTGAGTGGTCCGATACCCACTGGACCACAGGCAATCGCTTGGGGTTCAACGCATCTAGAGCCCTTGTTGCAGAAACGGATCGTCCGGGTTCTGCCGCTCCAGTTCGGCAAGCAGCACCTGGACGTTCTGCAACTGCCCTGTTTCTTTCCAGTATTGAATCAGCAACACCCGCGCCCGGCGATTGGCCGGTTGCCGGTTGAGCAGCGTCTCAAGCTGCTTTTGCGCTGCATCGGACTGTTCCAAGTCGTGCAGGGTCACTGCCAGGTTATAGCGATAGTCGGCATTGTCCGGCTCCAGCTCGACTGCGCGGGACAACGCGAGCAGGGCGAACTCGCGCTGGCCATGGCGGATCAGCCAGCGGCCCAGTTCGTGTTGCAGAAAGGCCGAATCCGGACGCAGCGCCAGCGCCTGGGCCAGCACCTGCCGGGACTGGTCATGCTGGCCTTGACGTTCGAGCAAGCGGACCTGGGTCGCCAGGGCCTCGAGGTTGTCAGGGTCGGACGCCAGGCTGCGTTGCAGGGCGGACGCGGCCCCGGTGTAGTCATTCTCGTGCAGGTACAGGCGTGCCAGGTGGACCTGGGCCGCAGCATCCTGGGGCTGCTGTTCCAGCGTTTGCTGGTACTGCTCCAGCGCCGCCTGCAGTGGGCCGAAGTACAGGCCTATGGCGTCAGGGTCCAGGCCAAGCAAGGCATCGACGGCGGCAAAGCGAACGCTTTGCTCGGCATCATCGAGCAGTGGGCCAAGCACCAGGCTGCGTTGTGCGGCAGGCAGCAGGCGGCGGATGCTGGCGATCGCTGCACGACGAACCAAGGGCTCATCGTTTTCCAGGCCCATGCGGGCCAGTTTCAGCGCTTGCGGCGAGGGGTAATTGGGCAGCTCGGCATACAGGGCGGCGCGCCGGATCGGCGCCAGGTCGTTGCGTTGCAGTTGCTGGTAGAGCATGCGGGCGGCGCCCGGTAGGCCATCATGCGCCTGGCGCAGGGCTTTGGCGTAGCTGTGCGGCGGTAAAGTCGGTTGTGCTGGCGGGGTTTCCCGGCGCAGGTAAGCGATGCCGACTGATACCAGAATCAGCAGAAACACAGCGATCAGGTAGCGGCGGCGTGTGGGCATCGGATGGGGCCATGGCGGAGGAAGTGGAAGCTTGGGGCAGATTGACCTGGGCTGCAAGGGCGCCACGGCAATCGGAGCATGCGCCTGGCCGCGCCGAAAGCGGCCTGCAAAGCTGGCAAAAAAAGCCCCGCAAGCCAAGGCCAGCGGGGCAAACGGTTGGGGGAGGAACCAACCAAAGGAGTCGTTGAAGAGAGAGGACTCAGCGCGCGCTGGCCACCGTTTCCGGTTGCCAGCCGCCACCCAGCGCCTTGTAGATCGAAACAATGCCGCGATACAGGTCAACCTCGCCCTGCGCCTGTGCATCTTCGGCGCTCAGCCGCTCACGCTCGGCATCGAGCAGCACCAGGTAATCCACCGTACCTTCGCGGTAGCGCACTGAGGCCAGGTCAGCCGCCTTGCGGCTGGCCTCGCTCTGGCGCATCAGCGACAGCAGCCGCTGTTGGGTCTTGTCATAGTCGCTGAAGGCGTTGGCCGACTCTTCCAAGGCCAGCAATACCTGTTGTTCATAGTTGGCCAAGGCGCCTTCGGCATCGGCCTTGGCACCGCGCAGGCGGGCCCGTACGCTGCCCAGATCGAACGCCGCCCACGTGATGCTTGGCCCCAGCCCCCAAGCGTTGGCGGCCGACGAACCGATCTGCGAACCGCGCGCGGCGGTAAAGCCCAAAAAGCCGCTCAGGCTCACCCGCGGGAACAGGTCGGCAGTGGCCACGCCCACATTGGCAGTGGCAGCGGCCAGTTGGCGCTCGGCACTGCGGATATCCGGGCGGCGGCGCAGCAGCTCACCCGGATCGCCCACCGGCAGGGCCTTGGCGATAGCCGGCAAGGCCTTGGGCGAGAGGTCCACGCTCAGGGCGTCCGGGCGTTGGCCGAGCAGGGTGGCAATGCGATGACGCGCCCGTGCCTGCTCGGCCTGCAGTTGTGGCACGGTGGCTTCGACGCCGGCCAGGCGGGCGTCGGCGCGTACCACGTCAAGCTCGTTGCCGACCCCGGCGTCACGCAGGGTCACGGTGATGCTGCGCGACGCCTGCTGGGTCTTGAGGTTGGCCACGGCGATCTTCTCGCGCAGTTGTGCACCGCGCAGCTGGCCATAGGCGTCGACCAGTTCGGCGATCAGGCTGACCTGCAACTGTTGCAGGTCGGCCTCGGCGGCCGCGGCCTGCGCGTCGCTGGCCTCGATCTGGCGTTGAATACGGCCGAACAGGTCGAGCTCCCAGGCCATGTCCAGGCCCAGGTCGTAACGCTCGCTGTTGACCCGCTGATCGGTCTGGCCGGGCACCTGGCCCTTGCCGATCTCACTGCTGGCGCGGCTGGTAACCACTGGCAACGGGTCGTTCGCGGCGTCATCGCGGATCGCCCGTGCCGACTTGAGCCGGGCAAAGGCCACGCGCAGGTCGCGGTTGCCGTCCAGCGAAGCCTGCACCAACTGGTTCAGTACCGGGTCATCGAACTGCTTCCACCACACGCTCTCGAAGCGGCTACGGTCGAAGGCCCTGGCCTGCACGTCGCTGGCCATACGCGCAGGCTCAGTGGCTGGCGCTTTGTAGTCCGGGCCTACCGCGCAGGCCGCGAGGGCCAGGGCCAGCAGGCTCGGGGTCAGGGGTTTGAGCAGCTTCATGCGTGGTTCTCCAGCGATTGAACGCGTTCGGCCTTGCGCGCCTGGCGACGTTCGACGAAACGGCGAATCAGGAAGAAGAACACCGGGGTCAGGAACAGGCCGAACACCGTCACGCCGATCATCCCCGAGAACACCGCGACACCCATTGCATGGCGCATCTCCGAGCCGGCCCCGGAGGAGAACACCAGCGGTACCACGCCCATGATGAAGGCGATCGAGGTCATCAGGATCGGCCGCAGGCGCAGGCGGCAGGCTTCCAGCACCGCAGCCAGTGGGTCGAGCCCCTTGGCTTGCTCGTCCTTGGCGAACTCGACGATCAGGATGGCGTTCTTGCAGGCCAGGCCCACCAGTACGATCAGGCCGATCTGGGTGAAGATGTTGTTGTCGCCACCGGACACGATCACCCCGGTGATCGCTGACAGCAGGGTCATCGGCACGATCAGGATCACCGCCAGTGGCAGGCTCCAGCTTTCGTACTGGGCCGCCAGCACCAGGAACGCCAGCAGCACGCACAACGGGAACACCAACAGTGCGGTGTTGCCGGAGAGGATCTGCTGATAGGTCAGGTCGGTCCACTCGAAGGTCATGCCGTTGGGCAGTTCCTCGTTGAGCAGTTTTTCGATCGCGGCTTCAGCCTGGCCGGAACTGTAGCCCGGGGCTGCCGCACCGTTGATTTCCGCGGTGATGAAACCGTTGTAGTGCATCACCCGATCTGGCCCGGAGGTGTCGCTGACCTTCAGGAAGGTCGCCAGCGGGATCATTTCGCCCAGGTTGTTGCGCACCTTCAGCTGGCCGATCTGCTCGGCATCGAGGCGGAACTGCTGCTCAGCCTGGACGTTGACCTGGTAGGTGCGGCCAAAGCGGTTGAAGTCGTTGGTGTACAGCGAGCCCAGGTAAACCTGCAGGGTGTCGAAGATATCGGTGATCGCCACGCCGTGGGTCTTGGCCTTTTCCCGGTCGATGGCTGCATCGACCTGGGGCACGTTGACCTGGTAACTGGTGAACAGGCCTGCCAGCTCCGGCACGTTGTGGCTCTTGGCGATGATGTTCTGGGTTTCCTTGTACAGCGCTTCGTAGCCCAGGTTGCCGCGGTCTTCGATCTGCAGACGGAAGCCGCCGATGGTGCCCAGGCCTTGGACCGGCGGTGGGGGGAAGATCGCGATGTAGGCATCCTGGATGTCGGCGAACTGGGCGTTCAGCGCTGCGGCGATGGCAGCGGCCGACTGGCTTGGGTCCTTGCGCTCATCGAACGGCTTGAGCGGGGTGAACACGATGCCGCTGTTGGGGCTGTTGGTGAAGCCGTTGATCGACAGGCCCGGGAAGGCTACCGAGTCGGCCACGCCAGGTTGCTTCAAGGCGATTTCGCTCATGCGCTTGATCACCGCCTCGGTGCGGTCGAGGCTGGCGGCATCAGGCAACTGGGCGAAGGCTACCAGGTACTGCTTGTCCTGGGCCGGCACGAAGCCGGTCGGGGTGGACGAGAAGCCGAGGTAAGTCAGGCCCATCAGGCCGGCATAGACGAACAGGGCGATGCCGCTGGAGCGGATGACCCGGCGCACGCCACCGACGTAACTGTGGCTGGCGCGGTCGAAGAAGCGGTTGAACGGGGAGAACAGCCAGCTGCCCAGCAGTTTTTCCAGCAACCGCGAAAAACGGTCCTTGGGTGCGTGGTGCTCTTTGAGCAGTACTGCGGCCAGGGCCGGTGACAGGGTCAGCGAGTTGAACGCCGAAATCACGGTCGAGATGGCAATGGTCAGGGCGAACTGTTTGTAGAACTGCCCGGTAAGGCCGGAGATGAATGCGGCGGGCACGAACACTGCACACAGTACCAGGGCGGTGGCGATGATCGGCCCGGTCACTTCACCCATCGCTTTTTGCGTGGCTTCCAGCGGTTTGAGGCCCAGCCCGATGTTGCGTTCGACGTTCTCCACCACGACGATGGCGTCGTCCACCACGATACCGATGGCCAATACCAGGCCGAACAGCGACAAGGCGTTGAGCGAAAAGCCGAACAGGTGCATCACGGCGAAGGTACCGATCAGCGACACCGGCACAGCCAGCAGCGGGATGATCGAGGCGCGCCAGGTCTGCAGGAACAGGATCACCACCAGCACCACCAGCACCAGCGCTTCGAACAGGGTGTGCACCACCGCTTCGATGGAGCCGCGTACGAAGATGGTCGGGTCATAGACGATGCTGTAGTCCATGCCTTCGGGGAAGTCTTTCTTCAGCTCGGCCATCTTCGCCCGCACTTCGTCGGAGATCTCGATGGCGTTGGAGCCAGGGCGCTGGAAGATCGGAAGGGCCACTGCGGGCTGGTTGTTCAGCAACGAGCGCAGGGCGTACTGGCTGGAGCCGAGCTCGACCCGGGCGATGTCCTTCAAGCGGGTGATTTCGCCATCGGCACCGGCGCGGATGATGATGTTCTCGAACTCTTCCTCGTTGACCAGCCGGCCCTGGGTGTTGATCGACAACTGGAAGCTGGTGGAGCCGGGGGCGGGCGGGGCGCCCAGCTGGCCTGCCGCCACCTGGCGGTTCTGCTCGCGGATGGCGGCGACCACGTCGCCGGCGGTCAGGTTGCGCGAAGCGGTCTTGTTCGGATCGAGCCACACCCGCAGCGAGTAGTCGCCCATGCCGAACAGTTGCACATCACCCACGCCGCCCAGGCGTGCCAGTTCGTCCTTGATGTTGAGGATGGCGTAGTTGGACAGGTAGAGCATGTCGTAGCGGTTGTCCGGCGAGGTCAGGTGCACCACCATGGTCAGGTCGGGCGAGGCTTTGTCGACGGTGATACCGATACGGGTCACTTCTTCCGGCAGCTTGGGCTGGGTGCGCGTGACACGGTTCTGTACCTGTACCTGCGCGTTGTCCAGGTCGGTGCCCAGGGCGAAGGTGATGGTCAGGGTGAGCTTGCCGTCGGCGGTGGATTGCGAGGACATGTACAACATGTTCTCAACACCGGTGATCGCCTGCTCCAGCGGTGCGGCGACGGTTTCGCCGATCACTTTGGGGTTGGCGCCCGGGAAGTTGGCGCGCACCACCACGGTAGGCGGCACCACTTCCGGGTATTCACTGATTGGCAGCTGGAACAGCGAGATAGAGCCCGCGATCAGCAGTACCAGCGACAGCACCGCGGCGAAGATTGGCCGGGTAATGAAGAATTTGGAGAAGTTCATCGGTGTTGTCCCTTAACCGCGCGGCGCTTGGGCGCCGGCGACTTTTGCATTGGTGCCGGCCACCTTTGGCGCCGGGTTGCTGGCCTCCAGCGCCTGGCGCTGCTGGGCGAGGGCAGCGAGGGTCTGTTCGCTGGCCATCGGTGTTTCCTGGGGGGTGACTGGCGAGCCGGGGCGCACCCGCTGCAGGCCTCTGACCACGATGCGGTCGTCCTTGTCCAGGCCGCTGCGCACGATACGCAGGCCTTCGAGCTTGGGCCCCAATTCAACGGCGCGGTAGTTGGCCTTGTTGTCCTTGTCCATGACCAGCACGAACTTCTTGCCAAGGTCGGTGCCCACCGCCTCATCGTTGATCAGCACAGCGTCGTACTGAGCGCTGCCCACCAGCTTCAGGCGGGCATACAGGCCAGGGGTGAACTGGCCGTCGCGGTTGTCGAACACGGCACGGCCACGGATGGTGCCGGTGCGCGGGTTGACCTGGTTGTCGACGAAGTTCATGTGGCCCAGGTGCGGGTTGCCGGTTTCGTTGGTCAGGCCGAGGTAGACCGGGGTGGCCTGGCCGCGCTGGCCTTCACGCGCCAGCTGGGTGTACTTGAGGTACACGCGCTCGTCGGCATCGAAGTAGGCATAGACCTTGTCGGTGGAGACCACGCTGGTCAGCGGCGTGACATCGGCGGTGACGATGTTGCCGGCGGTGTACTGGGCGCGGCTGACGCGGCCACTGATTGGCGCGGTGACGCGGGTGAAGCTCAGGTTCAGGCGTGCCAGGTCGAGCTGAGCCTGGATCGCATCGACACCGGCGCGGGCCTCAGCGGCTGCGCTGCTGCGCGATTCGGCAAGTTCGGCGGAGATGGCGTTGCTGTCACGCAGGCGCTCGCCGCGGCGGGCTTCGTTGGCGCTGCGCACCGCGGTCGCCTTGGCCTGCTGCAACTGGGCTTGGAGGCGGCGCACTTCAGCCTGGAACGGGCGGGGGTCGATCTGGAACAGCAGGTCGCCTTTCTTGACCTTGGCGCCTTCGGTGAAGGCCACCAAGTCGATCTGGCCGGACACGCGCGGGCGTACTTCGACGGTTTCCGGTGCTTCGAGGCGGCCAGTGAATTCGTCCCATTCGTTGATCGGCTGCTCGATCACCTTGGCGACGGTGACCTTGGGCGCGGCGGGAGCCTGCACGGCATCTGGGGTGCGGCCACAAGCGCTGAGCACCACCACTGCCAGGGCAGCGAGGGGAAAGCGCAGGGGTTTGAGTGAGTGGTCCATGGAGAACTCCGCCAAAGTATTAGTAGTGGGCGGAGTGTGAGTGCCTTGCGCGTGACGCACGAATCGAACGCAGCGAAGGTTAATATCACGCGCAATGATATGTCGGGATATTTCATCGATGGCGAGCATGGTAGGGTGCCCGTTCTGATCCTTCCCCGCATGTGACCCAAGGCCCGATCGTGAACAGCTCCCCCCAACTCCCCGGGCCCCTTGGCATCGTCTGCCTGGGCATTCTGCAAATCCTGGTGTGGGGCGGTTCGTTCTTCCTCATGGCGGTGATGGCCGAGCCGATCAGCCACGATACGGGATGGCCCAGCCAGTGGGTGTACGGTGCGCTATCGCTGAGCTTGATGGTCTCGGCGCTGTGCGCCCCGCTGTCCAGCCGCCTGATCGCACGCTTCGGTGGCCGTCCACAGATGGCCGCCAGCGGCGCGGTGGTCGCGGTGGGCTTGCTGATCATGGCCACCAGCCAGAGCCTGGCGCTGTTCTTGCTGGCTTGGGTGGTGATCGGCATTGGCATGGCAATGGGGCTGTACGAGGCACTGTTCGCCACCCTTGGCGGTTTGTATGGCGAGGGTGCGGGCAAAGCCATCACGGGGATCACGCTGATCGCCGGCTTCGCCTCGACCCTGTCCTGGCCCACCGTGGCCCTGGCCATCGAACACCTGGGCTGGCGCACCACGTGCGGTTGCTATGCGCTGGTGCTGCTGTTGGTGGTGGCGCCGCTGTATTGGCGAGTGTTGCCGGCCGGAGGGCGGGTGGAGGTACGCAGGGCGCAGGGCCAAGGCACCGCGATTGGGGTCGATCGCCAGCTTTACCTGCTGTTGACCGGTATGTTCGCCATTGGCGCGATCATCATGACCGCCATTGCGGTGCAACTGGTGGCCGTGCTCCAGGGCCTTGGGCATTCGTTGCCTGTGGCCATCGGCCTGGCGGCGATGCTCGGCCCCAGCCAGGTGGCCTCCAGGGTGTTGCAGATTCTGGCCGGCCAACGCCATCCGATCTGGACGGCGCTGGCCTGGGTCAGCCTGGTGCTGGTCGGCCTGCTGCTGGTGACGCTGGTCCCGGCGGCCACGGCCGTGGGCCTGCTGGTGTTCGGTTGTGGTAATGGCTTGCGGGCGATCGTGCGCGGGCTGTTACCCTTGGCGATGATGCCGCCTGCGCAATACGTGCTGTTGATGGGGCGCATGTCGCGGCCTTCGCTGATCGGGCAGGCGTTGACGCCCGTGGTGGGGGGCTACCTGTTCGAGCACTTCGGCGCGATGGGGGTGCTGGTGACCTTGTGCCTATTGGCCTTGGTCAATGTGGTGTTGGTGGGGATGGTGATGCAGCGGGTGCGCAGCGACGCCTGACGGGCGTGAAACTGATGTAGGCAATACTGGCCCCATCGCCGGCACTGCCAGCGACCGACCAACCGGCAAGGGCATCCAGGCTACCGCTCAACCCCGGGCAAACTGCAGCAGCTTGTCCCCATCCAATCGGTAGCGCACCCACTCATCCTGCGGCTCGGCCCCCAGCGATTTGTAGAACCCGATCGCCGGCTCATTCCAGTCCAGCACGCTCCACTCCAACCGCCCGCAGCGGTTCTCCACGGCTTCGCGGGCAATGTGCCGCAGCAGGTCGCGGCCTGCGCCACCGCCGCGCTGTTCTGGCGTGATGTACAGGTCTTCCAGGTAAATACCGTTGCGCCCCAGCCAGGTCGAATAGCTATAGAAATACACGGCGAAGCCCACTGCCTGCCCATCGCGCTCGCAGATCAGGCTGTGCACCGTGCTGCCTTCATCGAACAGGCTGTGCTCGATGTCGGCAAGGGTGGCGATGACTTCGTGGCGTGCCCGCTCGTAATCGGCCAGTTCGGTGATGAAAGCAAGAATCTGCGCGGCGTCAGTGCGTACTGCGGGGCGAATGGTAAGGCTCATGCTGGGCTTCCTTGAAATGCAGTGTGTTTCATCGATACAGTCATGTGTATCTGCGTAATTTAATGTAACTGTACCGGTCGCGCGGAAGGCGACTGCCGTAGTGTGACAGCACTCATAACGATTCTGGAACGCCTGCCATGCTTGCCTCTTTCGACCTGCTGATGGCCTTTGTGCTGTTTGCCTTCGTTTCCTCCATCACCCCGGGCCCCAACAACACCATGCTGTTGGCATCAGGGGTGAACTTTGGCGTGCGGCGCTCCATCCCTCATGCCCTGGGCATCAGCATCGGCTTCATGGTCCTGGTGCTGGCCGTTGGCCTGGGCCTGGGCGAGGTGTTCAAGGCCTGGCCTGCGTTGTACACCGTGCTGCGTTACGTGGGCGCTGCCTACTTGCTCTACCTGGCGTGGAAGATCGCCACTTCCGGCCCGCTGAGCACCAATTCGCCCAATGCCCGCAAGCCACTTGGCTTCTGGGGGGCTGCAGCGTTCCAGTGGGTCAACCCCAAAGCGTGGGTCATGGCGGTAGGGGCGATCACCACCTACACACCGGCCCAGGGCTATGTGATGAACGTGATCGTCATCGCGGCTGTGTTCGCCTTGGTCAACCTGCCCAGCGTCGGCGTGTGGGTGATGTTTGGCAGTGCGCTGCGTAACCTGCTGCAAAACCCGCGCTGGCTGATGCTGTTCAATGTCCTGATGGCCTTGCTGCTGGTGATATCGCTTTACCCGCTGCTGTTTGTAGAATCGGCGTTTTCGTAACGCGTCGAGTACGGCACACCCATGCAGTTGATCCCCTGGTCTCACCAATGCTCCGAAGGTTTCACCTTGCGCGGCTGGCGCTCGCCGGCCAGCGGCAAGCCGCTGCTGCACTTTTTGCACGGCAATGGCTTTTGCTGCCTGGCCTACCAGCCGATGCTGGCGCGTCTGGGCGAGCACTTCGACCTGTGGCTCAGTGATGTGCAGGGGCATGGCGACAGTGACCATGGCGGTGTGTTCCGCGGTTGGAACCGCACGGCTGAGTTGGCGGTTGAGGCTTTCGAAGCAGGCCGTGGCGAGTACGGCGAGGTACCTCGCTATGCACTGGGGCACAGTTTTGGCGGCGTGCTCACGGGGCTCATCCTGGCCAGCAGGCCTGCGTTGTTCGAGCGCGCCGTATTGCTCGACCCGGTATTGTTCAGCCGGCGCATGATCGGGGTCATGGGGGCTGCCGCGCTGATGGGGCTGCACCGCCGGCACGCCCTGGCACGCAAGGCCGCCAACCGCCGCAGCCATTGGCCCGACCGCGAAGCGGCACTGGCTTCGCTGCAGGGGCGGGGCATCTTCAAGGGCTGGAGCGATGCCGCGCTGCAGGCCTACATCGAACATGCCATCGGTGAGTGCGGTGAAGGCGTGGTGCTCAAGTGCCGGCCGAGCCGAGAAGTGGAAATTTTCAGTTCGTTCCCCACGCGCATGTGGGCGCATCTTGCCGCCATCCAAACGCCCACCCGGGTGCTGTATGGCGAGCAGACCTATCCCTTCGTGCCACGTTCGGTGCAGCGGCTGGCGTCGATCAACCCCCGTGTCGAAGCCTGCCAGGTCGCCGGAGGCCATTGTTTCATGCAGGAAGACCCCGGCATGGCAACGCAGCAGGTACTGGAATACCTGCAGGGCTGAACCACTGTTCCATCGCTGGGACGATGCATGCCATTTGCGCGGGCTACCGGCCGATTGGTCTCATTGGTAAGGTTAACTTAGCCTTAGAGAGGAGACTTATCATGAAAAAGATCCTGGGTATTCACCGCAGCCCCCACACCCACTGGGTGGGGGATGGCTTCCCGGTGCGCAGCCTGTTCACCTACGACAACCTGGCCAGCCAGATCAGCCCGTTCCTGCTGCTGGATTATGCCGGCCCGCATGCCTTCCCCCCCACCAGTGCCCGGCGTGGCGTAGGCCAGCACCCTCACCGTGGGTTCGAAACGGTGACCATCGTTTATCAGGGCGAACTGGAGCACCGTGATTCGACCGGCGCCGGCGGCCTGATTGGCCCTGGCGATGTGCAATGGATGACGGCCGCCAACGGCATCCTCCACGAGGAATTCCATTCCCCGGCGTTCGCCCGCAGTGGCGGCACACTGGAAATGGTGCAGCTGTGGGTCAACCTGCCTGCCCAGGACAAACGCGCCGCTGCCGGTTACCAGACGCTACTGGCAGCGGATATCCCGCAAGTGCCGCTGCAGGGCCAGGCAGGCAGCCTGCGGGTCATCGCCGGCAGCTACCAAGGGCACCCAGGCCCGGCGCGCACCTTCACCGCGATGGATGTCTGGGACCTGCGCCTGGGTGCAGGTGCTGCGCTGCAACTGCCTGTCGCTGCTGGCCGCAATGCTGCACTTGTGGTGTTGCGTGGCACTGTGCGGGTCAATGGTGAGCGTGACGCCGGGCCGGCCAGCCTGGTATTGCTGGAGCGAGCGGGCGAAGACGTGGCCATCGAGGCGCTGGAAGGCGCAAATGTGCTGCTGCTCAGCGGCGAGCCGATCGACGAGCCGATCGTGGGCTACGGGCCATTCGTGATGAACACCCAGGCGGAAATTGCCGAGTCCTTCGATGATTTCCATGCCGGGCGCTTCGGCCAGATGGCGGCTGAGCCACACTGACCGGCCTTGCACCGCTGACCGCCTGTCGTGAAGTGCCGTGATTGGATCGAACGGTAGCAGGGCGCGCCCGTTCTTTTACTAAGGTGCTAGATGATTCTCCGCATCACTATTGCCGCGGCGCATGGACGGCCGCCCTGGCATGCTCATTATCAATTGGCACCGCGCCTGCCAAAGGCGTATTCCAATAAACAGGCCATCCACTCAAGAGAGGGTCGCGACAATGTCATTGATAGGCGTTTCGATGCTGGAAATGAGGCAAATGATTGAACAGGCCTGCCTGCCTGATCACTGTGAAGTCAGTTGCCTGGACGGCACCAGCCTGACCATTCGTTTGGCTCATGGGCAGAACATGGAACAGGGCGTGACGCTCAGTGGGGTCTCATTGCAGGACCTGAACAGTTGCCGTGACGTGGTGAAACTGGTCGATCAGCTGCATGCGCTGCGCGACCGTCAGCCAGCGTCGCTAAGGGCCACTGCCTGACCACACGGTGTGCCAAGGTCAGCCGAGGCTGGCCGTGGCACATATAGGTCAGTCCCATGCCAGTTCAAGTTGGCTTACCGCCGCTTCATTGCAATTCAACCAGCAGATTAAGCCCGCCATCGCCGCATTTGCCCTTGTCACGAACGACGCCGTGGTAACTGCGGCCATCCCACACGAAAGCCACACTGTGCGCGCGCTCGACTTTGTCCGGAAGCGGCGGGCAGATGTGCAAGCGCAGGGCAGGGCGGCCCTGTAAATTAAGCGCGGCGAGCTGGCACTGGCATTCAACGCTCAGGGCGACCGGGCCAAACAGCGTGTCGCGCACATAATCGAGTTGCACATTGGCGTTCGGGGCGCGGCCGGGCATCTTCATCGTTGCGGGGCTCCAGGGAGTTGGTCTCAATCATCATCTTGAAAGCGGGTGAGCGCGGACGTTCAATTATTTTCTAAGGTTGTTGACAGGACATTCACGCCGGCCCCCCAGCTATCAGTGAATACCCATTGCCTGGTGAGCCACCCCCGCAATGACAACCAATACCATCCCCTGATGTGGGGATCGCAGCGGGGAATCCTCCCCAATCTGGTTCAATTGCCAATCCAAGGCGTTGATCTAAAAGAAAATTTTCTTCTGGCATACACCTTGCTGACCCTCTTGCACAGTTTTTGTGTCCCGGAGGTGCAGCATGTCGACCCCCAATAGAGGCCCCGTCCTCACATCACTTGTATTGGCCCTGCTGAGCGTTACAGCAACCAGCGAAGCGGCTGTGCAATGCCAGCGCACCTTGGTGGCCAACGTGATTGCCCTGGACCAGCCGCTGATGTTCAACCGCCTTGGTGCGCAAAACGCCAACGGCATGATGTTCGCCCTGCGCCAGGATGTGGTGGACGAACACCAGGTACCGCTGAGCAAGGGGGGCGCCGCAGTGCCGGGCAAGGTAACCCTGCGCCCGGACAAACGCCCGCGCCCGATAGTGCTGCGGGTGGCCGCGGGGGATTGCCTGACGGTCAACCTGACCAACCTGTTGGCTTACCAGGCCAATCCCAATAAACACGGTATCGACCATGATGAAAACGAGGTCGAAGGTGTAGAGGAAGAAGAAGGCGAAGAAGGCGAAGAAGGCGAAGAAGCCGCAGAGGTGGAAAATGAGGGCGGCGACAACTTCGTTGTCGACGAGCAGGTCACTGATCGCCACGTCGGCTTTCAGGTCAATGGCCTGCAGGCGGTCAACAGCATCGGCGACATTGCCGCCAACACCGGCCGCAACGGCAACTTCCTGATCGCCCCAGGCGCCACCCGCAGTTACACCCTTTATGCCGAACGCGAAGGTGCCTTCGCCGCCACCAGCCAGGGCGCTACCTTCGGCGGCCAGGGTAACGCAGGCAACGTAGCCAATGGCCTGTTTGGCCAAGTGGTCGTGGTGCCCAAAGGTGGGCGCACCTACCGCAACACCCTGAGCGAAGAGGAGATGCGCCTGGCCAGTACCGGCCGTGCCGCCACCGGCCAGCCCGTGGTCGATTATGAGGCCCGCTACCCTCAGGTTGAGCCGTGGATCGCCGAAGGCAAGGCGGGCAAGCCGATCATCGCGATGGTCGACGGCAACGAAATCCTCAGCAGTGAAACCGATGCCATCGTCATGGGGCCCAACCCGGACGGTAGCTTCCCACGTTCCACCTACCCACTGGAAAGCATCAACAAGCGCAACCCGGCCTTGCCCAACCGGCTGGAAGCGTTTCGCGATTTCGCCTCGCAGTTTGCCGATGAAGTGGCCTCCACCCAGGCCTTCCCCGGCTACTGGGCTGACCCTGTGATGGGCCATGTGCTGGAGCCTGCGCGCGACGCCTTCATGATCAACTACGGCTCGGGCGGTATGGGTGCTGAAGTCGTTGCCAACCGCTTGGGTGTCGGGCCAATGCACGATTGCCTGTCCTGCGCCTTCGAGGAGTTCTTCCTCAGCGCGCACACCGTGGGTGATATCGGCACCCTGGTGGACGTGCCAGCCAACGTCGGCCTTGAACACATTCGCCCAGGCGATACCCCACCGGCCAGCGCCACTGGCGTCAAGGCCAGCATGGCGTTGTACCCATCCGAGCCGTCCAACGTGCACCACAGCTACATTGGCGACTTCACCAAGTTCCGCAACACCCACAACGGCCATGAGCAGCACATTTTCCACCTGCACGGCCACCAGTGGCTGTTCAACCCCAATGACGACAACTCCGACTACATCGATGCCCAGGGCATAGGCCCAGGTGTGGGGTACACCTATGAGATAGCCAACGGCGGCTCGGGCAACCGTAACCGTGTGGCGGGCGATGCCATCTACCATTGCCACTTCTATCCGCACTTCGCCCAAGGCATGTGGGCCATGTGGCGGGTGCACGATGTGTTCGAGGAGGGGACCCGCCTGGAAGTCAGCGGGCAGGGGCAGGATGGCTTCCATGACACGCCGTTCGCCCTGCGCAGCGGCAAGCCGGCGGCCGGGGCACGTGCGCTGCCTGACGGCGAAATCATCGCGGGTACGCCGATACCGGCGATCGTGCCGCTGCCAGGCAAAGCCATGGCGCCGATGCCGGGCAAGGTGGTGGTCGTGCCGAAACTGGCGCAAGAGCTGGTCGCCGAAGGTGACGACGATCACGAAGACCCAGATCATGGCGATGACGATCACAGCAGTGCGCCGGGCGCGGCCAAGGCTATAGGCTCGCTGGCACTGGTCGACCGCAGTGAAACCAACCGCAACGCTGATGGCACCCTGAAAAACCCAGGCTACCCCTTCTGGATCGGCGGTATGGAAAGCAGCGTCGGCCAGCGTCCGCCGACCCCGCCGCTGGACATGCTCGACCCGGCCATGGCTCGCCAGCTCAAGGACAGCGGCGCAGCGCTGTGGGCCAACCTCGACGGCAACCAGGTCGACGGATGGGACGGCGGCCTGGGCCGACATGCGCTCGATGGCGTCTCCGCTGGGGGCGAAGCCGTGACCACCACCACCAAGCTCGATTTCTCGAAGGTGGTAGAAAAGGCCAAACCGATCTACCTGCCCGAGGAGGGCACCGAGGTCGAGCAGGCCGCCATGCAGTTCCACGCCAAGGCCGAGCACCCAAGCTTTGCCCTGATCCCTGGCAGCCAGCCGGTGGCCAAGGCGTTTCGCACCAATGGTGCTCTGCCAACCGCCGGCGCCCCGTTCTTCGAGCCGTGCATGGATGACCGCGGCAAACGTCTGACCCAAGCCTCGTCCACGGGCGAATACAACAGCGGCGAAAGCCTGAGCAGCATCAGCTTCCGGGGTGCCTCCACGTTCACTGCCGACCGTCCTCGCATCTACAAGGCGGCCAATATCCAGTTCGACGCGGTGTTCAACAAGGTCGGCTATCACTTCCCGCAGACGCGCATCCTTGCGCTGTGGGAAGACGCCTGGCCGGTGATCACCAAGCAGCGCCCGCCAGAGCCGCTGGTGATGCGCATGAACACCTTCGACTGCACCATGTACCAGCAGACCAACCTGATCCCGGCGTTCTATGAAATGGACGACTACCAGGTGCGTACACCGACCGATGTGATCGGCCAGCACATCCACCTGCCCAAGTGGGACCTGACCTCAGCCGATGGTTCGGCCAACGGCTGGAACTACGAAGACGGTGTCCTCTCGCCCGGCAGCGTGGTGGAACGCGTGCGTGCCATCCGTGCGTTCAATGGCTGTTCCGAGGGCGACAGCCGCGACGGCACTGCAGCCTGCCCGACGGCCAAGCCGCACCCGTACTTCGGCCGCTTTGGCCGGGCCGACTGGGTGGGCGCGCGCACGGCCATGCAGCGCTGGTTCGCCGACCCGCTGGTCAACGTGCACAACGTCGACCGGGGCCTGGGCACCATCTTCACCCATGACCACTTCGGCCCATCGACCCACCAGCAGTTGGGCCTGTACGCCACTGTGCTGGCCGAGCCTGCCGGCTCTACCTGGCACCACGCCGAAACCGGCGAGCAGCTGTACAACCCGGCACTGCGCCAGGACGGTGGCCCGACCTCGTGGCAGGCGGTGATCAATACCGGCGACAATGACGGCGATGGCAAGAACGACAGCTATCGCGAGTTCTTCCTCGAGTACAGCGACTTCCAGCATGCCTATGAAGCAGGCGTGTATGTGGGCGCCGGCCCCGATGGCGTGCCCAACGCCCAGGCCTACCCAGCCTCGGCCGACAGCTTCCGCTACGCCATCAACCCGCCCGTGCGGCAGAAAGCCTCGAACCTGCTGGAGTCGATCGTCGAATCACGCGGTGGCCTCAACCCGGGTTGCCCGACCCGGCCATGCCCACAGGCGATCTCGGTGGATGACCCGGGCATGTTCGTCGTCAACTACCGCAACGAGCCGTTGGCCCTGCGCGTCTTCGACCCGAACAAGGTGGCGCCGGATGGCAAACGCGGCATGCAGGCCGACGGCCTGGGGGGCGACCTGGGGTATGCCCTGCAGAGCCGCACCGACCGAGCCATCCCGGCCATGAACCTGGCCCCCTCGGCGATCAACTCGGCGGTTGGCCCCACGGGTGGCACCACCTTGTTCCCACCGCACATCAACACAGCAGGCAGCGAGCCAGGCGACCCGTTCACCCCGATGCTGCGCACCTACTCTGGCGACAACGTGCGGTTGCGTATGCATGCTGGCGGCTATGAGGAGGAGCACAACGTCACGATGCACGGCGTCAAATGGCTGCAGAACGGCACCGGCTACGGCAGCAGCTCCAACTCGGGGTGGAAGGCCTCGCAGATGATCGGCATTTCCGAGCAACTGGGCTTCCTGGCGCCGGTATCGATGATCTCCAGCTCGGCAGCCACCAATGGTGACTACCTGTATTCGCTGGACGCGGCGCTGGAAGGCTACTGGAACGGCATCTGGGGCGTCATGCGCAACTACACCGCGCAACGGGCCGACCTGTTCGCGCTGCCGAACAACCCGCAGCCGGTAGCCATGCGCAACACCATCAACTTCGACGGTATCTGCCCGAGAACCACGGCCAACCCCAGCGGCGTCGGCAGCCGGCCAACGGTCAAGCGCAACTACGAAGTGGTCGCCGCGCTGGCCAACGACATCCTGGAAAACCGCCATGGGGTGAGCATCAGCGACCCGGCCGGTATCGGCCAGCACGTCGGCGGCCCGCTGAAGGCCGATGGCGGCACCCTGGTATTCAACAGCCGTACCACCAGCATCCCGCAGGTGACGGTGACCGACGAGGAGGATGGCACCACCTTCACCGTGGGTGGCCACAGCGCGCCCCTGCACGACCCCACCGCCGTGCTGTACGTGCGCAAGGCCGACCTGGATACCAGCACCGGCAAGCTCAAGGCTGGGGTGCCGGTCGAGCCTCTGGTGTTGCGCGCCAATGCCGGGGACTGCATCAGCATCACCCTGGAGAACCGCCTGCCGCTGGTGATGCCGGACCTGCCCAGCACGGCGGTGATGCAGAACGTGGTCAAGCGCGACCGCAACGACAGCGAAGGCTCCACCGCCTTCAACAACAACCTGATGCGGCCCTCCAGCCACGTCGGCCTGCACGCCCAACTGCTGGCTTATGACATCACCAAGTCCGATGGCGTCAACGTCGGCCTCAACCCGGTGCAGACCGTACCGCCGCGCAGCGGTAACAGCGGTGCCTACCCGACCAGGGTGTACCAGTACTATGCCGGCCACCTGGAGCGCGAAGGCAAGCCGGTGCTGCAACTGGGCCGCACGGTGGACAACATCCGCACCACGGCAATCGAGTTCGGCGCTCTCAACCTGACCCCGGCGGATGTCATCAAGCAACCGCAGAAAGGCCTGGTCGGTGCCATGAGCATCCTGCCGCAGACCGCTACCTTTACCGAGGACGCGGCCAGCCGGGCGCAAGCCTCGGTCAAGGTCAGTGGCCAGCCAGACTACCGTGACTTCGTCACCGTCTGGCAGCGGGCGCTGAACATGCGTTGGGCCGACGGCCGCCCGGTAGAGGGTATCGCCACCGAAGGCAACGGTGTGCCGGGTGACCCGAAAGACAACGGCAACATGGCCATCAACTACAAGACCGAGCCGCTGTGGTTGCGCTTCGGCCTGGCACCGGACGCTCCGTTCGGCCGTGCCGATGGCTTTGGCTTCGGCGATGTACCCAACGCGCACATGGCCTACAGCAATGCCCTGGTGGGTAGCGACCCGCAAACCCCGGTGCTGTACGCCAAACCCGGCCAACCGGTGCGCAGCCATGTGGTGATGCCCAGTGGCGGCAGCCGTGGCATCACCTACCAGCTCGATGGGCACCTGTGGCCGCTGCATGCCTTCCAGGCCGAGAAAAATGACCTCGATGGCTACCCAATGAAGCAGCCTGGTATCGGCTCGGTACGCTTTGGCTACAACCCGATGTCGATGTACATCGGTGCCCAGGAGAGCGTGCTGCCCGCCGCGCACTTCAGCTTCATGTTGCCCAGCGCCGGGGGCGCCAACGCCGTACCGGGCGACTACCTGTTCCGTGACTACGCCGCCTACGGCAATACATCGGGGCTGTGGGGGATTCTGCGGGTTACCGACGACGCACCGCCGGCAACGGCGCCAGCACAATAAGAAAGGGGCGTACGAACATGCATAACAAGAAAACCCGCCCCGCCGTGCTGGGGGTATTGCTGGGCGCGGCGTTGATCGGCCTGGGCGTGGCCTACGAGGAGCTTTGGTGCGACCCGCGCGAGCTGCTGCAGGCGCCTGCCGACCCGCAGGCGCTGCACCGGCTCAGCCGGGATGGGGTGACCGTGGAGTTCGAGGCCCGGCCGCTGGCCGGGAGCGAGTTGCGCGAAGGCGCCTTCGCCAATATTCGCTTCAAGGTCACCGACCAGAACAGCGGCCAACCGCTGTCGGGGATGGCGCCAGGGGCGTGGATCGACCCGGCACAAGCGGCACCGCAGGAAAGCAGCCGTGACCAGAGCTGCAAGGCCCGGGTGGCGCTGTTTCTCAAGAGCAGCATCGGTGCCAGGCCGCTGCTGGATCTGAACAGTTACTTCCTGCTGGTGCTGAACAAGGATGCCAGCCTGACGGTGATCGACCCGACCGTCTCGGTGGGCGGTGTCACCAGCACCCTGGCACGCATCGAACTGCCGGGGCGACCCATGGACTGGGTAGCTAGCGCCGATGACAAGCAGGTATTCGTGTCGATACCTGAGCGCGGCGAGGTCGCGGTGATCGACACCGAAACCTTTACCCGTGTGGCCAACCTGGAGGCTGGCGAGATGCCGCTGCGTGTAGCCCTGCAGCCGGACCAGCGCCGGTTGTGGGTCGGCAACAACAGTGATGACCCGGCCAAGGGCGGGGTGACGGTGATCGATGTGCACAGCCGCAGCATGCTGAAAAGCTTCGCCACCGGCTCCGGGCACCACGAAATCGCTTTCAGCGCCGATTCGCGCTACGCCTTCGTCAGCAACCGCGACGGCGGCACCCTGAGCATTATCGACATCCCCGAGATGCGCTTGGTGAACACCCTGGAAGTCGGCCCGCATCCGTTGGCTGTGGCCTACTCGGCGCTGTCGCAGGCGGTGTACGTCAGCGATGGTTCAGAGGGCACGGTGCGGGTGTACGATGCCCGCAGCCATCAGTTGCGCCATACCGTCCAGGCCGAGCAAGGCCTGGGGCCGATGCGCTTCAGCAGCGATGGCCGTTACGGCATCGTCCTCAACACCTTGGAAAACCAGGCCCTGGTGATCGATGCCAGTACCGACAGGTTGATCCACCGCATCCCGGTGGCCGCCGAGCCGTACCAACTGACGTTCACCAAAGCTTATGCCTACGTGCGCGGCCTGGCGTCTTCGAAGGTCAGCATGATCAACCTGAGCAGCCTGGGCGAAGGCCGTCAGCCGATCGTCCAGGGTTTCGATGCCGGCCCCGCCGCGCCGCGCCAGGCCGGCGACCTGCCGCTGGCCCAGGCGCTGTCGGTGTCACGCGATGACAATTCGGTGTTCGTGGTCAACCCGGTGGACAACACCACGTACTTCTATACCGAAGGCATGAATGCACCGATGTCGGGTTACAACAACCGCGGCCACCAGGCCCGCGCCGCCATCGTCATCGACCGCAGCCTGCGCGAATTGGCCCCGGGGGTGTATGGCTCGACGGTGAAGATGCCGGCGTCGGGCAAGTTCGACGTGGCGTTCCTGCTCAACCAGCCGCAGATCATTCACTGTTTCAGCACCGACGTGGCCGCCGTGCCGGATGCGGCCAAGCGCAAGGGCGCGCATGCCGAGTTCATCGGCCTCGACCAGCCCTTGGCGCAGCACCGCGCCATCACCGCCAAAGTGCGCATCTTCGGTGACGACGGCCGCCCCCGGGTGGGCCTGGACGACCTGACCCTGCGCTACTTCCTGGCGCCGTCATCGATGCCGCGCAACCTGCGCCTGGAAGAGGTGGGCGAGGGGGTTTACCAGGCTGCACTGATGCTGCCTGAAGCCGGCGCGTGGTACCTGCATGTGCAGTCGCCATCGCTGGGGCACAAGTTTGCCGAAGAGAACTACACCAGCCTGCGTGTCCTGCCGGCCGCAGCGTCTACCGCCTCCCAGACTGAAGTGAGGAATGTGCAATGAACGCCAGACATTCTTGCAAGCTGCTCGTACTTTCCATGGCCATGGCCAGCCAACTCGCCCTGGCCCACGCGGGCCATGACCACAGTGGGCATGCGCAGCCGCCAGCGGCACATCAGGAGAAAGCCAGCGTGCGTTTCGCCGATGTTTCACTGCTTGACCAGGATGGCATGCCGGTGCGCCTGGAAAAGGACCTGGTCGGCGATCATCTGGTGGTGATGGGCTTCATTTACACCAGTTGCACCACGGTGTGCCCGGTGGTGTCTTCGATCATGGGCAAGGTTCAGCAGCAACTGGGGGGGCGGGTAGGCGAGGAAGTGCGCCTGGTGTCGATCAGCGTGGACCCTCAACGTGACGACTCCAAACGCTTGCAGAGTTACGCCAAGGCCTTCCAGCATGGCCCAGGCTGGAGCTGGCTGACCGGCTCGCCCTATGCCATCACCGAGACCCTCAAAGGCCTGGGTAGCTTCAGTGCCGACCTCAGCCAGCACCCGCCGCTGATTCTGGTGGGTGACGGGCACAGCGGGCACTGGACGCGTTATTACGGCTTCACCGACCCGGCCGTGCTGATCGACGAAATCAACCGCCTCAGCGCACGTCGGGTGCATGCCAAGAGCACGGCCATCGCCGAACACCAGGAGGTGCAACCGTGAGCAGCCAAGCGTCCTGTCGTGTCGGCATGCGCAGCTTCGACTGGCTGGCCCTGGCCGGTTGCCTGTGGATCTTCGCGTCGGTGGCCCTGGCCCATGAAGGCCACGCACCGAGCGCGCCCAGCCCTCAGCCTTCGCCACCGGCGATGGCCAGTGGCGAAGGCACCCGCGACGCGCAGACCTGGTTCACCGACACCGTGCTCCAGGACCAGAACGGCCGCGCGTTGCGCTTCTACAGCGATGTGCTCAAAGACAAGGTGGTGATGCTCAACGTCATCTTTACCCACTGCACCGATGCCTGCCCGCTGATCACCCGCAAACTGCGTGAGGTGCGCGAGGCCATGGGCCCTGAGCTGGCCAGCCAGGTGACCTTCGTGTCCATCAGCAGCGACCCGCTCAACGACACCCCCGCTGCGCTCAAGGCCTTTGCTGAAAAACAAGGGGTGGACAGCGCCAACTGGCTGTTCCTGACCGGCGACAAAGCCAGCGTCGACGTGGTGCTGGGGCGTATCGGCCAGTTCCTGCCCAGCCCCGAGCAGCACTCGACCCAGCTGATAGCCGGTGACGTGGCGGGCAAGCGCTGGAGCAAGATCCGCCCCGATGCACCGCCAGCGGCGATTGCCCAGCGCATGAAGCTGCTGGCCCAGCCGTTGGCCGGACGCTGAATGTACTGACAGCCTGTGCGCAGCGGCGCAGAACGCAGTGGCAACACTGACAGGATCTGTGCAGCGGCGCAGAACAAAGTGGGAGCCGGCTTGCCGGCGATGAGGCCAGAATGAACACAGCGAGATCACTTTGCTTGGCGCTAGGCCTGACCTGCTGCGTTCAGGTGCTTGCCCTGGACCTCACCGCCCACGAGCAAGCCGGTAAACGCCTGTACCGCGAAGGCGTATCCAGCAGCGATGCACAGTTGATGGCCCGGGTAGGTGCCAGTGACATGAGCGTCCCCGCCAGTGTATTGCCCTGTGCCAGTTGCCACGGCAATGACGGCCGAGGCCGCGCCGAAGGCGGGGTGCGCCCGCCCAGCCTCGACTGGCAGCGCCTGGCCCTGGGCCAGGGTGCACGCCAAAGCAACGGCCGCAGCTACCCGGCCTACACCGATAACAGCCTGGCCCGCGCCATCCAGCACGGTCTGGACCCCGCCGGCAACCGCCTGGACCCAGCCATGCCTCGTTTCGAGCTCACCCTGGCTGACCAGCGCAACCTAACCGCCTACCTCAAGCGCCTGGCTGACGAGCGCGACCCCGGCGTGGAAGAAGGGGTGCTACGCCTGGGGACCCTGTTGCCCGCCAGCGGGCCGTTGGCCGAGGCCGGGCACGTGGTGCGCGCGGTGCTCGAAGACGGGGTGGCCCAACTCAATCAACAGGGCGGCGTGCATGGCCGGCGCTTGGCGCTGGTGGTGGTCGACCCCGGCAGCGACGCGGCAAGTGCCGAGCATGCGCTGCACCAGTTGCTCGGGCAGCAGCGGGTATTTGCGCTGATCAGCCCGTTGGCACCGATGCTCGACTCGCGCCTGGCGCTGCTGCTCGAACAACACGGCGTGCCCCTGGTTGGCAGTGCACCGCGTAGCGGCGGCAACGCGCACATCTTCGACCCCTTGCCAGGCATTGCCACGCAGTTGCTGAGCCTGGCCGTGCATGCCCGCGAAACGCTGGGCCTGGCGCCAGATGGCTTGCGCGTTGTGTACGCCGGCGATGACCAGGCAATGCTGGCCGAACAGGTGCGCGGGCGCCTGCAGCAGCAGGGTTGGGCGCCGGGGCCGATCGAGGCCTTCAGTGGCCAGGCGGTGCAGGGGCAGGGCATTGTGTTCGTCGGCCGCGCCCAGGCCTTTGCCGAGCTGGCTGCGGCGTTGCAAGCGGCAGGCCGTAAACCCTACCTGTTCGCCACCTCCAGCCAGGTGGCCGGCGCCGTCGCCTCGCTGCCGGTCCAGTGGTCGCAGCGGGTGTTCCTGGCCTATCCGTTCGTGCCAAGCGACTGGACCGAACAAGGCATGGCGACCTTGGCCGGCCTGCAGCAGCGCCAAGGCCTCGACCCACGCCAGGCCTCGTTGCAGGTCAGTACCCTGTGCGCACTGCGCCTGCTTGGCGAAGCCCTCAAGCAGATCGGCCGTGATGCCAGCCGCGAACGCCTGGTCGCGGCGCTGGAGGGCTTGCATGACATCGATACCGGCCTGACCCCGCCGCTGGGTTTCGGGCCAGGCCAGCGCCAGGGCCTGGCCGGTGCCCATGTGGTGGCAGTGGCGCTGCCTGGGCCACGCTTTACCGCTGTCGCACCCTATCGGCCTGTGCCGGTCAGCCCATGAATGGAGGTTGCCATGCGTATCGTGATGCTGTGCCTGTTGCTGCTGATCGCCAAGGCGGGCTGGGCCGATAGCCCGGCGGCGCGGGTCAATGGTGTGGACATCGGGCTGATGCGCCTGGAGCGCTATTTCAGTGAATATCTGCAGGCACAGGGGCGGGCTGTGACCAGCATCCGTAACCCCACGCTGTACAAGCGTCTGCGTAGCCAGGCGCTGGATGAACTGATCGACAAGGAATTGCTTTGGCAAGAAGCCCAGCGCCGCGGCATCGCCATCAGCGATGAGCAGGTGTCGGCGCAGCTAGGTGAAGTGGAAGCAGCATTCGGTGACCCGGCGCTGTTTGAACGACGGCTTGCAGATGCAGGGTTCGACCGCGCAGCATACGCTGACTACCTGCACCGGGAGCTGGCAGCGCAACAGGTGTATGCCCAGCTCAGCGCGGTAGCCGAACCCACCCAGGCCGAGGTGGAAGCGTTTTATCAGGCCAACCAACAGAGGCTGCAAGGAGCGCAGAACCAAAGTGATAATTCTTCGGTCATACGCGAACAGGGCCTGGTGCTGGCCAGGGCTTCGCTCATCAGCCAATTGCAGGCGCAGGCACGGCAAGCGGCGCGCCAACGTTTGCGCGAATCCGCTAAAGTGGAAATCGCTGACTGAAGCCTGCGATGGCGTTTCCCCAAACCTGGGGAATAACGGCTTGGCAAAGTGCCATCAACTGCCCCGGATGTGGGGCAGCGGGCCTCGGCCTGTTCGTAGGGCTATCAAAGGTGCTTTGAAAATCAACAACTTGACGTGGTGCAACATGACTATTCATGCCTGGCACGAAGCCTGCTCAAGCCTTCCCAAGGCCGCACTTCGCAGACCGGGGAACCGGGCAGTTCTTGGGAGTCGACCTTGGTGAACAGAGTATTGGTAGTCGATGACGAACAGACCCTTGCGCAAAACCTGCAAGCGTACCTGCAGGCGCAAGGCCTGGAAGTCCATGTTGCCCACGACGGTGCCAGTGGTATCGGCCTGGCTGAACGCCTGGCACCGGATGTGATTGTGCTGGATTACCGCTTGCCCGATATGGAGGGTTTTCAGGTCCTGCAGACCGTGCGCAAGAACAGGCAGTGCCACTTCGTGCTCATCACCGCCCACCCGACCGCCGAGGTCCGTGAGCGAGCCGCCGAACTTGGCGTGACCCATGTCCTGTTCAAGCCGTTCCCGCTCTCGGAACTGGCGCGCCCGATCTTCGACCTGATGGGCATCGAGCGCCGGCGCAGGGCCACGGACAACCCGGCAGAAGGGTTCGTCGAACGACGCCAGAACAGGAACGAATCGTTCCCCTTGCAGTTGTACGATGGTAGCTGGGTACTGGCCGACCGCCGCCGTAATGGCGCCAAGCCCCCTGGACCCGACGACGACCAACTGCTCACCGGGGAATAGCGGCGCCCGCAGCCCTCACCGAGCCTGCGACGCGCCCCCTGAGCGGAGTCGCAGGCCATGTCCGATGCAGTACAACCTCTGCCAATCTCGGGATACCCCCGCGACCTGCTGGCCCAGGCCCGCTTGCAAGCCGGCGACGAGCGCCTGCTCAACTGCCTGGAGCGCCTCGCCTGCGACACCCCCGACACCTTCATCCGCCGCCTGGGCAGCACCCTGCATTACCCGGTGCTGGACAGCCAGCGCCTGTTGGCCAGCAGCCCCCGGTTCGACAAGATCAGCCTGGCCCAATGCCTGAAGCGCGAGTTCGTGCTGATAGAGCAGGGCGGTGAACTGTGGGGTGTGTTCGCCGACCCCTTCGACCACGCCCGCCTGGCCTGGATCGACGATGTGCTGCAAGGGGCGCCGTTGTACCTGGCCCACGCCGCCGACCTGGCCACGTTCCTGGCCCGCCACGAAGAAAGCTTTCACGCCGTCGATGCCCTGGATCACGACGCCGAAGCCAACAGCGAAAGCGACCCGCTGCAACGGCTGTCGCTGACCAGCATCAGCGAAGACCAGAGCAAGGTGGTCAAGCTGGTCAACTCAACCCTTTACGACGCCCTCAAGCAGCATGCCAGCGATATCCACCTGGGCATGACCGGCCAGGGCCTGACCATCAAATACCGCATCGACGGCGTGCTCAATGCGGCCGGCAAGGCCAGTGGCAGCGCCTTCGCCGACCAGGTGATTTCGCGCATCAAGGTCATGGCCGAGCTGGATATCGGTGAGAAGCGCGTGCCACAGGATGGCCGCTTCAAGGTTGCCGTAGGCGAACGCCAGATCGATTTCCGCGTGTCGATCATGCCCAGCATCTTCGGTGAAGACGCCGTGCTGCGGGTGCTCGACAAGCAGGATTTGTCCGACCGGGTCAGCGGCGTACAGCTGCAGGCCCTGGGGTTTGCCGATGAAACCCTGCGCGCCCTGCGCCGCCTGGCCGCCGAGCCCTACGGGATGATCCTGGTCACCGGCCCCACCGGCAGCGGCAAGACCACCACCCTGTACGCCATGATCAGCGAGATCAACCACGGGGTGGACAAGATCATCACCATCGAAGACCCGGTCGAGTACCAACTGCCCGGCGTGCTGCAGATCCCGGTCAACGAGAAGAAAGGCCTGACGTTCGCCCGTGGCCTGCGTTCGATCCTGCGCCACGACCCGGACAAGATCCTGGTCGGCGAAATACGCGACCCCGACACCGCGCAAATCGCCGTGCAGTCGGCACTCACCGGCCACCTGGTGTTCACCACCATCCACGCCAACAACGTGTTCGATGTGATCGGCCGCTTCAGCCAGATGCAGGTCGACCCCTACAGCTTCGTCTCCGCCCTCAACGCCGTGCTGGCCCAACGCCTGATCCGCCTGGCCTGCCCGCATTGCAGCACGCCGTGCGAGGCCGATGACGAAACCCTGGCCGCCTCTGGCCTTACCCGTGACGCCGTGCAGGGCTGGACGTTCGTCCGTGCCCCGGGCTGTGGCCAGTGCCGCGGCAGTGGCTACCGCGGCCGCAGTGCCATCGCCGAACTGCTGCACCTGGACGATGACCTGCGGCAGATGATCGTCGAACGTCGCCCACTGGCGCAGATCAAGGCGCTGGCCTGCCAGCGCGGCCTGCGGCTGCTGCGCGCATCCGCCCTGGACCTGGTCCGCGAGGGCCGTACCACGCTTGAGGAGATCAACCGTGTCACATTCATTGCGTGATCATGCCTCTACCCGTTATTGCATCGTGCTCGGCGCCGAAGGCGTCGGTGTGGGCCGCTGGCACGGCAACCAGCACCAGTGGCTGGGCAGCCGCGCCTTCACCAGTGACGCCGGCGAACCGGCCTGGGCAGCGGCGCTGCCGGCCCTGGCTGCGCTGCTGGGCGAGCATGCCGTACGCGCAGGCCAATGCCAGGTGTTGCTGTCGGCGCGTTACAGCCGCTTCTGCCTGGTGCCATGGAGCGCTGCCATCAGCCATCCACGCGAGCTGCAGGCCTACGCCCAAGCCTGCTTCGAGAACCTCTATGCCCAGCCGCTCGACGGCTGGCGCATCGTCCTCTCGCCAGAGCCAGCCGGTGCCGCGCGTATCGCCACGGCGTTGCCCGAGGCATTGCTGCAGGGCCTGCAGACACTGGCCCAGGACAACCGCTTGCGCCTGCGCTCGGTGCAGCCGTACCTGATGGCTGCCTACAACCGCTGCTCAGCGCAATTGCAGGCAGGGGATTTCCTGTTTGTCCTCGCCGAGCCACGGCGCAGCGTGCTGCTGCTGGCCGCCGGAGGTGCCTGGCAGCAGGTGCTGACCCAAGGCTGCGCCGACAGCGACCAAGCCCTGCAGGCGCTGATCGAGCGGACGTGCGAGCTGTATGGCGAGCACATGCCGCAGGTCTACCTGCATGCCCCTGGGCGGGGCGACGTGCCGCAACTGGCGGCGGTGCAGCTGTGCCAGCCGGCCAGCGAAACCGACCCGCTGTGCGCCATGTGGCGGGCGGTGGCCTGACATGCGCCGCCTCGACCTGGAATTCCAACCCCGGCGCAGCAGCCCGCTGGCCTGGTCACTGCTGGCCTTGGGCGGCGCCGTGGTGGCCGTGATGGTGCTGCTGCAACAGCACCTGCAAGCCGAGCAGGTCCACCTTGAGGCCCGGCTGCACAGCCTGGAGCTGCAACTGGGCCGCCGCTCGGCCACGGCCGCCCCGCAGAGCAGCGCCGCCAGCCGCGAGCAGGCCGAACGCCTGGCGCAGATGCGTAGCGTTTCCCAACAACTGCAACGGCCCTGGCAGCAACTGTTCGCCATGCTTGAAGCGCAACCCCAGGCGGACGTGGCCCTGCTCAGCCTGACCCCTGATGCCCGCAAGGGCCAGGTCCGCATTGCCGCCGAGGCCCGTAACCTGGAAGCGATGCTGCAATACCACCACCGCCTGGAGCAGAGCACCGAGCTCAGCGATGTCTCGCTGCTCAACCATGAGGTGGTGGCGGGCCAACCCGAGCACCCGGTGCGCTTCACCCTGACTGCCACCTGGGAGACCGGCCATGCGCGCCCCTGACTCGATAAGCCCCCTGATCCTGCAGGAGCAGCTGCGCCGTATTGGCCCGGTCGGCCTGGCCGGCGCCGCAGTGGCCGTGCTGGCAGTCGCCCTGGCGCTGGCCGGGGTGCTGCCGCAGTGGCAGGCCCTGCGCGAGCTGCGCGCCAGCGAGGCCGATGCCAGCGCCCAGGTCGAGCGGGTGCGGCGCGGCGAGCTGAAAATCGCCGTCAAGCCAGAGCAGCAGGCGCTGGACAGCCTGCGTCAGCGACTGCCAGGGCAACCTGAAGCCAGCGAACTGATCGAGCGCCTGTACCGCCTGGCCAGCGCCGAACGCATCAGCCTGGCCCGTGGTGAGTACGCCCTGGGTATCGACCCCAAGACCCAGCTGGCGCGTTACCAGATCGTCCTGCCGGTACGCGGCAGCTACCCGCAGATCCGCGGTTTCGTCCGCGGCCTGCTGGGCCAGTTGCCGACCCTGGTGCTCGAAGACATGGAGCTGCAGCGCAAGCGCATTGGCGACAGTGAGCTCAATGGCCGCCTGCGCATGACCCTTTACCTGTCGAGGTCGTGATGAACACTCAGCGTGCAGTGGTGTGGGTGGGGTTTCTGGGGCTTGCCGGTGCGTTGGCCTGGGCGCCGGGGCACTGGTTCGGCGAGAACAGCGAGGTGGCCCTGAGCGCTGGCAAGCAGGCGCCCACACAAACGGTTGCCGAGGGGGCGAGCGTACCAGCGACCAAGCCAGAACAGGCCACCCGTGACCTGTTCCCGCGCCAGCAGTGGACCAAACCCAAGGCCGTGACCACTGTCACCGAAAAACCTGTGGTCGCCACCGCGGTGGTCGCCGCTGCCCCTGCAGCGCCGGCGCTGCCGTTCCAGTTCGTCGGCCGCCTGGGTGATCGCGACGACCTGCAGATCTTCTTGCGCAGCGGCGAAAAACTCTACGTCGTGCGCCAGGGCGATGTGATTGACGACACCTACCGCCTCGATCGGGTTTCGGCCAATGAGCTGGGCCTGGTCTACCTGCCTTTGCACCAGTCACAGACGTTGTCTGTCGGGAGCGCACCATGAAGCCATCGAAGTTGTGCAAGCCTGCTCCGTTCATGCTGCTGGCGCTCTGCGTGGCCATTGCCGGCTGCGGGTCGAGCGCGGTACGCAAAGACAGCCAGGCGCTGATGAAAGAAGGCCAGTACGAGGCCGGTATCGCTCGCCTGGAAGAGGCGTTGCGCGACGACCCACGCGACACCGAACTGAACATTGCCTTGGCCCAAGGCCGCCAGCAAGCGGTCGAGGCGCTGCTGAGCCAGGCCGACAGCGACCGCATGCGCCACGATTTTGCGAGTGCGCGCCTGGGTTACGGCCGCGTGCTCACCCTGGAACCGAACAACCGCCGCGCCCAGGAGGGCATCCGCCAGCTGGAACTGATGCGCACCCTCGATGACCGCGTGGCGCTGGGCCAGGCTGCGCTGCGCCAGGGCGACCTGTTCGGCGCCGAGCGCTACATGCGTGAAGTCCTGCGCCTGGACCCGCAAAACCAGAAGGGCATCATGCTGCGCAGCGATATCGAGAACGTCCAGGCGCGTACGGCGCAGCCCTTCCCGCAACTGCGCAGCAAGCTGGAACGCCCGGTGACCCTGGAGTTTCGTGACGCCGAGCTGAAGATCATTTTCGAAGTGCTGTCCCAGGTGGCCGGCATCAACTTCATCTTCGACAAGGACCTGCGCCCGGACATGAAGGCCACCATTTTCGTGCGCGAGGTGCGCATCGAGGATGCCATCGCCTTGTTGCTGGAGCAGAACCAGCTGCGCCAGAAGATCGTCAACGACAACACCTTGCTGGTCTACCCCGACTCGCCGCAGAAGACCAAGGACTACCAGGAACTGGTCATGCGCACCTTCTACCTGACCAGCATCGATGCCAATACCGCCCTGAACATGGTCAAGACCATGCTCAAGACCCGCGATGTATTCGTTGACGAGCGCCTCAATACCCTGACCATGCGCGACACCCCCGACGCCGTGCGCATGGCTGAAAAGCTGCTGCAGTCGCAGGACCAGTCCAACCCTGAGGTGGTGCTGGAAGTGGAGGTGATGGAGGTGGCCCGCTCGCGCATCCTCGACCTTGGCCTGCAATGGCCCAATACCTTCGGGGTGCTCAGCGATGAGGGCAACCCGGTGAGCGTGCTGGACCAGTTGCGCGGCATCAACTCCGGGCGTATCAGCATCTCGCCGGCGCCCCAGGCCAAGATCAACGCCCAGGACAAGGACATCAACACCCTGGCCAGCCCGGTGATCCGCGTCAGCAACCGCGAGCAGGCGCGCATCCACATCGGCCAGCGTGTGCCGATCATCAGCGCCACCTCGGTCCCCTCCACCCAAGGGCCGGTGATCACCGAAAGCGTCACCTACCTGGATGTCGGCCTGAAGCTAGAAGTGCAGCCTACCGTGCACCTGAACAACGAGGTGGCGATCAAGGTGGCGCTGGAGGTCAGCAACGCCACACCGCTGGAGCCTACCCGCCAGGGCACCATCCCGGTCCAGGTCGACACCCGCAATGCCCAGACCAGCCTGCGCCTGCACGACGGCGAAACCCAGGTGCTGGCGGGGCTGGTGCGCAACGACAAGACCTCCAGCGGCAACAAGATCCCCGGGCTGGGCGATATCCCTGGCCTGGGCCGGTTGTTCGGCAGCAACCGCGATGACATGAGCAAGTCCGAACTGGTACTGGCGATCACCCCGCGGATCGTGCGCAACCTGCCTTACCAGAGCCCCTCGGACATGGAGTTCGCCACCGGTACCGAATCGAGCATGCAGGTGCGCCAACTGGCCCAGCCGTTGCCGGCCGGCGCGCTGCCGGCCGATGAGCCGGGCCAAGCGCCTGGCGATGCACCGGTTGTCGACAGCCAGATGGCGGTGGTGCCTGCCAGCAAGGGCCCACGGCCATGAAACGCCGCGTGCAAGGCTTCAGCCTGATCGAGGTGGTGCTGACCCTGGCATTGCTCGGGCTGCTCGCCAGCATGGCGGCACCGCTGACCGAAACCGTGGTGCGCCGCACCAAGGAGCAACAATTGCGTCAGGCGCTGTACCAGATCCGCGATGCCATCGATGCCTACAAGCGTGCCTTCGACGCAGGTTTCATCGAGAAAGGCCTGGACGCCAGTGGCTACCCGCCAAACCTGCAGGTATTGGTCGACGGGGTGCGCGATGTGCGCAGCGCCAAGGGCAACAAGTTCTACTTCCTGCGGCGCATCCCGCACGACCCGCTGGTGGCGGCAAAGGACGATGACGGCGGTGGCTGGGGCGTGCGCGCCTATGACAGCGGGCCGGACGACCCGCGTGAAGGCGAAGATGTTTACGACGTGTACTCCAAGGCCCGCGGCAAAGGCCTCAACAACATCCCCTACGGGCAATGGTGACGGCCATGAAGCGCAGCCGAGGTTTCACGCTGATCGAACTGCTGGTGGTGATGGCAATCATCGCCACGCTGATGACCATTGCCATGCCGCGTTACTTCAACAGCCTGGAAAGCTCCCGTGAAGCTGCCCTGCGCCAGAGCCTGGCGGTACTGCGTGAGGCGTTGGACCACTACTACGGCGACACCGGTCGCTACCCGGACTCGCTGGAGCAACTGGTCGAGCAGCGCTACCTGCGCAACACCCCGGTCGACCCGATCACCGAACGCGGTGATGCCTGGCAACTGCTGCCGCCGCCTGAAGGCGTGGCCGGTGGCGTGGCCGACATCAAGAGCGGTGCAACAGGGAGGGCACGAGATGGCAGCCACTTCGCTGAATGGTAAGGCCTGCGAAGGCTTCACCTACCTGGGTGTATTGCTGCTGATCGCAGCCAGCAGCGTGGCCCTGGCGTCCAGCGGCACGCTGTGGGCCAGCGCGGCGCAGCGCGAAAAGGAGCGCCAGTTGCTGTGGGTGGGGGGCCAGTATGCCCAGGCCCTGCGCAGTTACTACCGCGCTTCGCCAGGCCTGGCGCAGTACCCGCAGGCGCTGGCCGACCTGGTGGAGGACAACCGTTTCCCCGAGCCGAAACGGCACATCCGCCGGCTGTACCCGGACCCGGTCACCGGCAGTGATGAATGGGGGCTGCTGCGTTCGATCGACGGGCGCATCACGGGTGTGCACAGCCGCTCCGACGCCCCTGCGTTCAAACGCAGTGGGTTCGACACCCAGTGGTCGGGCTTCGAAGGCCTCGAGCGCTACAGCGACTGGCAGTTCGTCGCCGAGCAGGCCTTCAGCCAAAGCGCCACTGACGCACAAACCCACAGCAGCCCGGGGGGCACGCCATGAAACGCCTGAACGTGTTTTGCCTGAGCCTTGGCCTGCTGTTGGCCGCCGGGGTGCCCAATGTGGTGCGGGCCAATGCCGAAGACGAGATGAAGGGTTTCATCGTCGATAACACCATCTCGCACATCGGGCACGACTTTTACTACTACTTCGCCGACCGCCTGCGCGCCACCAGCCGCCTGGATTTCAACCTGGTGGTGCGCGAACGCCCGGATGCCCGCTGGGGCAGCCTGATCACGGTGGAGTTCGAGCGCGACGTGTTGTACCGCCGCTTTCTGCCACCCAACGTCACCCAATTGAAAGAAGAGGCCGTCGCGGCCGCCGACCTGGTCAAGCAGGAGGTCATTCAGCGCAAGCTGCAACGCCTGCTCCAGGACACCACTGATCTGGAGAGGGACGAGCTATGAACACGCGTATTCCGCACTGCATCGCCGCCTGTTTCGTGGCCTGCGCCGTTACCGCCCAGGCCACTGAACTGGTGTATACCCCGGTCAACCCGGCGTTCGGCGGCAACCCGCTCAACGGCACCTGGCTGCTGAACAACGCCCAGGCGCAGAACGACTATGACGACCCCGACCTCAAGGACCGCACCTCCGCTTTTGGCGGCACCTCGGCCCTGGAGCGCTTCAGCAACCAGCTGGAGTCGCGGATGTTGTCGCAGCTGCTGGACAACATCAGCAATGGCCAGACCGGCAGCATGGCCACCGATGCCTTCCTGATCGATGTGATCGATGACTCCGGTGCCCTGAGCATCAAGGTCACCGACCGCGTCACAGGCGAAGTTTCGATCATTGAGGTCAGCGGCCTGAACCCCTGAGAGGGAAGGGTTGTTATCTGGGGAGAGAACACCATGAAACGTCTGCTGAGCACTTTGCTGATCCTCGCCGCCCTGCAAGGCCTCCAAGGTTGCAGCCTGCGCGAGCCGATGTCGGCTGAACAGGACTCGGAGAGCCCGACCCTGACCCCGCGCGCTTCGACCTACTATGACCTGATCAACATGCCACGCCCCAAAGGCCGGCTGATGGCAGTGGTGTACGGCTTCCGTGACCAGACGGGGCAATACAAGCCGACCCCGGCCAGCTCGTTCTCCACCAGCGTCACCCAAGGGGCGGCGAGCATGCTGATGGATGCCCTCAATGCCAGTGGCTGGTTCGTGGTGCTGGAGCGTGAAGGCCTGCAGAACCTGCTGACCGAACGCAAGATCATCCGCGCCTCGCAGAAAAAGGCCGACGTACCCGAGAACATCCAGACCGAGCTACCGCCGTTGCAAGCGGCCAATCTGATGCTCGAAGGCGGCATCATCGCTTATGACACCAATGTGCGCAGCGGCGGGGAAGGGGCGCGCTACCTGGGCATCGATATCTCCCGCGAGTACCGTGTCGATCAGGTCACGGTCAACCTGCGGGCGGTGGACGTGCGCACCGGGCAGGTACTGGCCAACGTGATGACCAGCAAGACCATCTACTCGGTGGGGCGTAGCGCTGGGGTGTTCAAGTTCATCGAGTTCAAGAAACTGCTCGAGGCAGAAGTGGGCTACACCACCAACGAACCGGCGCAGTTGTGCGTGCTGTCAGCTATCGAGTCGGCGGTAGGGCATTTGCTGGCACAAGGCATCGAGCGGCGATTGTGGCAGGTGGCAGGGGATGCAGGGGAGGGCAAGGCTGAGGTGGACAAGTACCTGAGCCAGTCGCAGGCGAAATGACCATGCACACGGGCCCGACCTTCACAGGTACAGCGCCACGAGCGCGCTGTACCTTGGGATTGCCTTCTTTGCCCACCTGAACCCTGGCTTCAGGACGCAGGCTTGGCACCCGCCGGGATCCAGGTTTGCTTCGCTTCACATTGAACGCCGATCTGCAGATTTTTTTCTTCCGTGTAGGGGGTGCCGTTGTCGTCGACCAGGTAGAACACCTCGTGCAGGTACTGTTTGCCCTGCGGATCCTGGTAGCATCTGAACGCCGTGTTTTCAGGGAAGGCCTCGCGAATCTTCGAGAACGCGGTAGCGTTCCCCACCATCGCATTGAAGGCTTCATTGTCAAAACGCACGACTTTTCTCAAGTCGACGAAGTCCTGAAAGTAAGCCTGCCTTCCCTTGCCTGAGCAGGTACCGTGCTTTTGCCACTCATGCGCGAACATGCCCTTTGGCTCGCGGGTGACGATGTCCCGCAGGGCTTTGTTGGCAAGCACTGCATTCATGTCATCGGCGCTCATTGCACAGGCCTCGCCGTTGGTGCAGTCAGGGGACTGGGTGCAGTATTGGGGGTGACGGTTGGTGAGTTTGCCGATGCTTTCGCTGTAGGGCCATATACCGTGGGTGAGAAAGCGTTGCGGTGCCTGTTCACACCCTTCTGTCGAGGGCCGCATGATGCAGAACGTGGGTTGCCAGGTGACGGAGTAGACCAGGTACCTGGAGGGCGGTGCATCGACATAGGCCTCTTCATTGCGATCCAGCGCCATGACGCGGGTTGCCCCGACGAGGGTCAGCAGTAGCAGGGTGGTTGTCATCACACGCATGGGTTCGCTCCCTTGAACCAGGCCGCCCGGGGAGTGGCGGCGTCAGCACAATTAACCGGGAGCAGGACGGCGCGCGTCTACTGGCAGAAATGTCGGGTGGCTTTTTGACTGCATCACCCCGCCTTGCGCAACGTCAGGTTGATCCGCCGCTCGCCCATCCGTGGGTGCACGCCCGGCTTGATCGGCAATACCCCATGGAAGCGCAAGCGATCCTCACCGCCCCAGACCAGCACATCGCCATGGCTCAACGCTATGCGGCTGGTCTTGTCCGAGCGCTGGAAACCACCCAGCATGAACACTGCCGGCAAGCCCAGCGATACCGACACGATTGGCTGGCCGAAGTCCGCTTCATCGCGATCCTGGTGCAGGCTCAGGCGGGTGCCGGGCAGGTAGTGGTTGACCAGGCAGGCATCAGGCACGAACCCGTCGAAGCCTGCCGCGGCCGCAGCGCGCCCGGCCAGTTGAAGCAGCGCTTCAGGCAGGGCTGGCCAAGGCTCGCCGCTGACGGGGTCGGTCGGGCTGTATCGGTAACCCTGGGCGTCGCTGACCCAGCCCAACGCACCGCAGTTGGTCAAGGCCACCGCCATGTGCAGCCCGCCGGGCGTACGCATGTGCCGGAAGGGGGCTGCGCGAAGCACCGGGCGCAGGGCGTCGAGCAGCTGCTCGACGTGCGCAAGGGCAAAGCCGGGCAGCAGCACGGTGTGGCTGGCCAAGCGTTGTGGCTGGGGGCCGAACAGGTCGAGATCGGACTGGATCATGGTCGTGACGTCGAGGGATGTGTGTGGCCATTCTAACGCGCTCAGCAGGCCGGCCAGGGTTTTTCACTGCTATGGAACACGGCCAGCCACACGGTATGCGTGCCTTTGGCGGTCCATTCCACGCGATGGCGGCAATGGGCCGGGATGTCCAGGCAATCTCCCGGCCCCAGCAAGCGTGTGTAGGCTTCGTGCTCGAGGCGCAGGCCGGCGCTGCCGCTCAATAGCACGATCCATTCGCCTTCGGGCTGGTCGTACCAGAACCCGGGTGGGCTGCACTGGCCGCTGGAAACGATACGTTCGATGCGCAGGCCCGGGCGTTTCAGCAGGTCATCGACCCATTCCGGTGCGCCAGGGTCACACGGCGGGAGGTGGGTCAGGACGTTGGCAGGTGTCATGGCAGATCTCGCTGTAGGGGAGGTGTTGCACTATGGACTGGATCGAAATGCGGCGCGCTTCTTGACCACCTATCTCGAATGTAAGACTTTTCTGAGACAAAACGCCAAAGGACTCATATGGACAAGCTTCTGGCAATGAAGATGTTCGCTGCCACTGTCGACGCCCAGGGCTTTTCCGCCGCAGCGCGCCAGCTTGGCGTTGCCACTTCGTCGGTCACCCGGCTGGTCGATGCGCTGGAGTCGGCGTTGGGGGCAACCTTGCTCAACCGCTCCACGCGCCAGGTCACCCTGACTGAAGCCGGTGCCCGTTACTACGCCCGTGCACGTGAAATCTTCGACGCGCTGGATGAAGCCGATGCCAGTGTCGCCGACCGGGGCGAGGAACCGGTGGGTGTGCTGCGCTTGTGCCTGCCGGTTGAGTTCGGCCGCCGGGTGATTGCCCCACACCTGGGGCAGTTTCTGGCGCGCCATCGCGCGCTGGAGCTGGACATCGACATGAGTGACCGGGTCGATGACCTGCTGGGCGGCCGTTACGACGTGTCCATCAGGCTTGGCGACCCTGCGCCCAGCGATGAACTGGTGTGCCGGCAACTGGGCCGCTTCGAGCGCTGGCTGGTAGCAAGCCCTGACTATCTGGCCGGTCGCCAGCCCTTGCAGCACCCTGGTGAGTTGCTCGACCACGCCTGCCTGCGCTTCAGCTATGGGCAGGTGGTGCGGCCTTGGCGTTTGCGGCTGGGCGATGAGGTGCTGGAGCTGGATGTCAGGGGCCCCCTGCGCAGCGCCAATGCGGATCTGCTGCGTGAAGCTGCGCTGGCCGGCAGCGGCATCGCGCTGCTGGCTGACTGGCTGGTGCGCGAAGATGTCGCGGCCGGTCGCCTGCAACGCCTGTTCGATACCTGGCAGGTCAGCCCAGGCACCGCCAACGCCAGCATCAATGCCTTGTACCTGCCCAACCATCGCGGTTCGCGCCGCGTGCAGGCCTTCGTCAGGTTCTGCGAAGCGCTGCTGGTGCCCTGAGGCACTGGCGTTGCGCAGGGTGCAAAGCCCCGTTGCGCCCAGGCCGGATTCTCCTGCCGGGGATCTACCGCTAAGGTGCCCTGCATATTCCAACTGATGCCGAGGAACTTCGCATGAATCCCTCCCTAGCCGCTGCGCAGGCTACAGCTCCAGTACTGAGTCGTGGCCTGATCACCCTGCTGGCGTTCTGCTGCGGTGCTATCGTCGCCAATATCTATTACGCCCAGCCGATTGTCGGTTTGATTGCCCCGGACCTTGGGCTGTCGGCAGAGCGCGCCAGCCTGATCGTCTCATTGACCCAGTTGGGTTATGCGCTGGGCCTGCTGTTGCTGGTACCGCTGGCCGATCTGGTCGAAAACCGCCGGCTGATGATCTTCACCGCCGCGCTCGCTTGCGCCAGCCTGGTGTTGGCAGGGACCAGCAGCGCTGGCCAGGGGCTGTTGTTCCTGGGGTACGCGCTGCTGATCGGTTTCAGTTCGGTCGCCGTGCAGATGCTCATTCCCCTGGCAGCGCACCTGGCACCGGAGCAGCAGCGCGGGCGTGTGGTCGGCAACATCATGGGCGGCCTGTTGCTGGGCATCCTGCTGGCGCGGCCGCTGTCGAGCCTGGTGGCTGACCATTTCGGCTGGCGCATGGTGTTCATCGGTGCTGCGGGCCTGATGCTGGCGATCATCTTGCTATTGGTGCTGACCCTGCCGCGCCGGGTACCCGACCACAAGGCCAGCTACGCGGCACTGATGCGCTCGTTGAGCGCACTGCTGCGACAGTACCCGGTGTTGCGCCAGCGCTCGCTGTACCAAGCGTTGATGTTCGCGTCGTTCAGCCTGTACTGGACGGCGGTTCCGCTGTTCCTGGTGGCAGAGCATGGCCTTTCGCAGAGCCAGATCGCGCTGTTTGCCCTGGTGGGTGCAGTCGGGGCCATTGCCGCGCCACTGGCCGGGCGCCTGGCTGATGCCGGCCATGCCCGCGCCGCTTCACTGCTGGCCTTGGTGTTGGCGCCTGTGGCGTTGCTGCTGGGGTTGACCGCACCGGGCTATAGCGTCATCGGCCTGGCAACGACCGGGGTACTGCTGGATTTTGCCGTGCAGATGAACATGGTCATCGGCCAGCGCGAGGTCTATGCGCTGGACCCGGCCAGCCGTGGGCGGCTCAATGCGCTGTACATGACGAGCATTTTCCTCGGCGGTGCATTGGGTTCGGCAGCGGCCAGCGCGGTGTTTGCCGATTATGGCTGGCAGGGTGTGGCAGTACTGGGGGCTGCGTTACCGGGCCTGGCGTTGCTGGTGTTCCTTCTGGTGGAACGCCGCGAACCTGCCCGTTGAGCCCTAGCGGCCCAGCGGCAGTGCCACCCCGATCAATGCGAACATCCCCCCACAGCAGCGATTGAAACCCTTGCCACCTCTGGCCAGCCAGGGCCTGATACGAAACGCCAACCGCGCCAGCAGGTATTCGACCATGAATTCCACGCTGGCGAAGGTGGCAGCCATGATCAGGAACTGCATGAGCAAGCCGCGCTGGGGGTCGATGAACTGCGGCAGGAACGCGCCGTAGAACAGCAGTACCTTGGGGTTGGCCATGGCCGACAGCAGGCCTTGGCGGAACAGGCCGACATTGCTCAGCTGCGCGGCTCGCGCGTCCATCTCAAGGTGCAAGGCGGGGCTGCGCCAGAGCGCGATCCCCAACCACACCAGGTAGGCGCCACCGACCCACTTCAACACCGTCAGCAGCGCCGCTGACGTTTGCAGCAGGGCCGTCAGCCCGAACATGGCCAGGGCGATCAGCGCACTGAAGCCGAACACGCCGCCAACGATGGTGAACAAGGTGCGGTGAGCGCCATACAGCGCGCCATGGGTCAGTGCCAGCAAGCTGTTCGGCCCTGGGGTCAGCGACAGGCCGATGCTTGCCAGCAGGTAAATGAGCCAGGTATCAAGAGCCATGTCGTGCGCCTTTTCTTATCGGTGTGTTCAGCTGTTCAGTCCAGCGACCGTTCGCCAGCCGCAACGCGTAGGTGCTGCATAACAGGGCTCACTGCGGTGTGCCGAACAACCCCGTCCAATAGATGCCCGCATCGCTCTTTGGGTCCACGGCATAGGCGGCACCCATTTCGCGGAAGTCTGGGTTCATCAAGGTTGCGCAATGCCCGGGGCTGGCCAACCAGCCATCCACCACCTTCTGCGCCGAGTCGCGCCCGGCTGCGATGTTCTCACCAATCTGCTGGTACAGGTAGCCGGCCAGTTCAGCGCGATCACCTGGGGTGCGGCCGTCGCGGTCGATGTGGTCGAAGAAATTCTGGTTGGCCATGGCCCTGGTATGGTTGGCCGCCACCCCCGCCAGCACAGTGCTCCAGCCAAGCGCGGGTGCCGGGGCAAAAGGTTGGCCGCCGCATTGCCGTGGTGCCTTGCGCGCAGTGTTGATCGCCTGCAGGACTTTTTGCCCCTCAGCCTGCCAGTCGCCCAGGCGCCCGCTGAGCAATGGGCGCGCCAGTACGATGCGCCAGTCACGGCCTTCCTGGCTGACGCCGATGTCGACGAACTGTGGGTCGAGCACCACCTGGCAGAAGCTTTCCTGGATGGCATGCATGGCGGCGCGCGCATCGCGCGGGCCGGACAGGCTGATGGCCTGAACGTTGACCATGGGGTAGGCCGCGCGGGTCATGGCCTGCTGGAGGTCGCGCGTTCCTTCGGGCGACAGCGCCAGGCGGGTGTCGCTGTTCAACGGCGGCAGCTCAAGCGATGCTTCATCGCCGCAGGGTTGGGCCTGGCTGCGGTAGGCATTGATCGAATCGATCAGTTGCGCTTCTTCGCCGTTGGCAGCCAGGCTCGAAGTCGAAACGGCCAGGCTTAACGACAAGGCGGCAACGGATGACAGGACGCGCATGTGGATCTCCCTGTGACTGGCAGCGTCTTGGTATGCGCTGCTCATCCTACACAAGCCCAAGGCTTTTGGCCCGGTGTCGTGCAAAGCAATGAAAACACCAGCAATGGCTTGCAGGCGACAAAAGAGGTGGTAGACCGCGGGCCGCCGTAAAAGTGCGATGAGTTGCCACGCATTACCGGGGCTTGAGTTTGACTGCACGGCGTGGGTAAACGTTCGTTGGCGTCAGGGCGCGACGATCACCCGGCTCAGCGTGCCAACGCCTGGTTGGGTTTGTAGAACAAGAAGCGCCCTGTCTGGGCGGTCCTGCGGTAGGCCTTGGCCCAGTCGGGGTGCACGGTGCGGTCGTGGAAGTACAGCGCGCCGCCGGTGGTGTCCTTGAGCTGCTGGTTGAGCGCCTTGCGCGCGATCTCTTTGGCGATGTCGTAGCGTTGCGGCTCCTCGACCTGGTCGGCGCGCCCGTCACACCACCAGGAAAACTGGCAGGACTTGCTCTCCACCCCTTGCTTGACCACACCGCAGATGGTGTCGGGGAAACCGTCCTTGCCCAGGCGGTTGAGCACCACGCTGGCCACAGCGCTCATGTCCTGTTCATCGGCACCTTTGGCTTCCCAGTAGATCGTGCGTGCCAGGCAGGTGATGCTGTCGTCCAGCGGTGCCTGGCCTGCGGGGTCGACTGCTTTGACCTCGCTGGGCGTCAGGGTTTCGGCTTTTTTCGGTGCAGGCGCATCGTCGACCACCTTCTCTTCAAGCACCTCGGCTTTGTCCTCGGCAACGGTGGCCTTGGCAGTGTCAGCAGCATTCAATGGGCCTGCGAGCAGGGCTGAGGTGAAGCCGATTACCATCCACGATAGGCGCATGGTGCAGGTTCCGAGGTGTGGGCTGATCCTCAGTCTAGCCAAGCGTATTCAATTGAGCGAAAGCATTAACACCAAAGGCAGGGTTACCGCGGCGGCTACGGTCTGCAAGGCGATGATGGTCGCCATCAACGGCGCGTTGCCGCCCATTTGCCGCGCCATGACATAGGACGACGATGCTGTAGGCAATGCCTGGAACAACACCGCCACCACCGCCGCCTGGCCACTCAGGCCGAGCAGGCGGCACAGGCCCCAGGTGGTCAGCGGCATGACCAGGAACTTGAAGGTCGACGCCGCCAGCAGCGGGCGCACCTGTTGGCCGACGCTGGCGCCGCCCAGTGCCGCGCCGACACACAAAAGGCCCAGGGGCAGGGCGGCCTGGCCCAGCGCCTTGATCGTTGGCTCGATGCCCGCGGGTAGCCCCAACCCCGTGACGCGCAGCAGCAGCCCGCCGGCACAGCCAACGATCAGCGGGTTGGCGAAGATCGCCCGCAGCACGGTGGCCGGGGAGCTGTGGCGTGCGCTGAAGCGGGCGAACACCAGCACGCAGAGCAGGTTCACCAACGGCACGATGGCGGCATTGGCCACCGCTGCCAGGGCAATGCCCGCACTGCCGTAGAGCCCGGCGGCCAGGGTAGCGCCAATATAGTTGTTGAACCGCACACCACCCTGAAACACCGAGGTGAAGTCTGCACCATCGTGGTTCACCGCAGCTTGATACAGCACCAGCAGCGCGGCGCCGAGCACGGTGGAGAGCATCAGCACACCGACCATGCCCAGCACCGGCACACCTTCGAGGTTGGCGGTCGCCAGGCCATGAAGGAACAGCGATGGCAGCAGCACGTAGTAGCTCAGGCGTTCGGCACCAGGCCAGAAGGTTTCGGCAAGAAAACCGCGTACGCGCAGGAATGTGCCCAGGGCGATCAGCAGGATGATGGGAACCAGCGTGGTCAGCAGGAGGTGGAGCATGGGCGGGATCCGTGGCCGGGTAACGGCCACAGGTTAGCGTGGCTGGCGGGTTGGATGAAACGCTTGTTTTGGCTCTGAAGGATGCGCTGTTGGGTTTGGGTGGAAGTATTTCATTCTGTGGCCGGATTGAATGCCTGCCAACCTGTGCAGTCCCACCTGTTATGTGGGTAACCGTTCACCTCAAACCATGGAGATACATCATGAAAGCAGTGGTATTCAGTGCCTTGCTGGCCACGGCCGGCCTGGCCCAGGCTGCGCAGACCGTGGAACTGCAACTGGCCACTCCGGATGGCCCAGGCAAAACGATTGGCACCGTCAGCATCGAACAGAGCAAGTACGGCGCCGTGCTCACCCCAGACCTCAAAGACTTGCCACCGGGTATCCACGGCTTCCACCTGCACCAGAAGCCTTCATGCGCACCTGCCGAGGAAAATGGCAAGCCTGTGCCTGCAGGTGCAGCGGGCGGCCACTGGGATCCGGACTCGACCAATGCACACAAGGGCCCTTACGACGACAGCGGCCACCGCGGTGACCTGCCGGCGCTGTATGTGGGCGCGGATGGCAAGGCCACCTACCCGGTACTGGCCCCACGCCTGAAGGCGTCGGACTTCAAAGGGCACGCGCTGATGGTGCATGCCGGGGGCGACAACCACAGTGACCACCCCGAGAAGCTCGGTGGCGGTGGTGCGCGGGTGGCTTGCGGGGTGGTTCAGTAGGCTGCCTTAAGCGTTGAGGGCGACGTCGGCAGGCCTTGACCCGGTGTGCCGCAAACACAAAGCCCGCCAGGTGGCGGGCTCTGCGACAACATCGAGGGCTTAACGCTGTGGGTTCAGGGTCAGGTGCACGTGACGGTTGACGTCTTTGTACAGCAGGTAGCTGAACTTGCCGGGGCCGCCGGCGTAGCAGGCTTGCGGGCAGAATGCACGCAGCCACATGAAGTCGCCCGCTTCCACTTCGACCCAGTCTTGGTTCAAGCGGTACACCGCCTTGCCTTCCAGCACATACAGGCCATGTTCCATGACGTGGGTTTCAGCGAACGGAATCACGCCGCCGGGCTGGAAGGTGACGATGTTGACGTGCATGTCGTGGCGCATGTCGGCCATGTCGACGAAGCGGGTAGTGACCCAGCGGCCTTCGGTACCCGGCATTTCGATGACAGTGGCATTGTCACGGTGGGTGACGAACGACTCAGGGATGTCCAGGCCTTCGACCTTCTGGTAGTGCTTGCGCAGCCAGTGGAAGGTGACATTGGATTTGCTGTTGTTGCGCAGGCTCCACTCGGCGCCCGGGGCAAGGAACGCGTAACCGCCCTGGCCCAGAGTGTGATGCTTGCCTTCGACGGTGATGTCGATTTCGCCTTCGACGACGAATACCACGGCTTCGGCGTTAGAGTCCAGCTCAGGGCGCTCGCTGCCGCCTTCGGGGGCCACTTCGACGATGTACTGGGCGAAGGTTTCGGCGAAGCCGGTGAGTGGGCGTGCGATGACCCACATGCGCATCTTGTCCCAGAACGGCAGGTGGCTGGTGACGATGTCACGCATCACACCTTTAGGGATAACGGCGTAGGCTTCGGTGAACATGGCACGGTCAGTCAACAGCTCGGTTTGAGCCGGGTGCCCACCGTGGGGGGCGAAGTAGGAGTGATTCGACATGAACGATCTCGACTTGTTGTTCTCTCCCCATGCCTTGGACCACACCGGCCGGTGCGTGCAGGGGATGCATGGACAGCATAGGGGCCTGCGCTGCACATCCACAAATTAAATGTTGGAATGCGCAGTATTTGATTGCTGAATGGCAGGCTGCTTCGCTGTGCCTGCCTGGTCCAGAGTCAACCCACCCGATCAGCCACCATTAACAATGACTGCGGCGCTGTGCTTTGTGGGTGTTGCGGCTCTTGTAAGCTCACCACCTTGAAACCTGCCATGTCCAACGCGTTCAACCAACTGGCCAGGGTGCGGAAATACCACGGCATGGGTTGCCACTTCCCGGCTACCCCGGCAAACGACTCTTCACGCCAGCCATCCTGGTAATCCCCGTGCGCCTCACTCCAGGGGTGCAGTGTCTGGATCACCAGCGCGCCGCCAGGGGCCAACAGCCCGTTGATCGCCACCAGGAGCGGGATGATGTCCTGATGCAACAAGGCGAAGTTGCTGCAGATCAGGTCGTAACCCGTACCGATCTGGGCCGCGCCATCGCACAGTTGCTGGTAGCTGGCCAGGTGCACCTTCGGCGAGCCTGCTTTGCGTGCTGCCTCAACCAGCGCGGCATCGCCATCCACCCCGGTGGCATCGATGCCGCGGTCGGCCAAGGCGCGCAGCAGCCACCCCTCACCACAACCCAGGTCCAGAACGCGCTCAGGCTGGCGGCCCAGTATCGCGAACAGCATGGCTTGATCGGTGACTTGCCGCCGGCTTTCGATAGCCCCGCTGCGCACGGCTTCGATCCAGCGCTGGGCGTTTTGCTGCCAGCTAAGGCGCAGGGCTGCTTCAGGTGAGGGCATGGTGGCCTCCGGGGTTGCCTGCGACAACGCCGGTACGCTCAGACTCAATGTCCATACTTGCCAACCAGGCTCTGCGCACCTAATGCATGCCCTTGCAGCAACTCCATCAGGCCATTGCGATCCAGCCCCTCGGGCAAGATGCCGATGGGTATGTCCGTGGCTATCAGGGTCAAGGCATAGTGGTGCGGGTTGTCCCCGGCTGGGGGGCACGGCCCGCGGTAGGTGAGGGTGCCGCGCGAATTACGGCCCACGGTCACACCCTTGGTGGTCAAGGCGTACTTGCCTTCTTTGAGGCTACCCAGCTCAGGGTCGATGTTATAAGCGACCCAATGCACCACCCCGATACCCTTGCCGCCGTCCGGGTCGAACATCACCAAAGCCAGCGAGCGCGTGCCGGCAGGCAAATTCATCCAGCTCAACTGCGGGGTAAGCTCCTCGCCCGCGCCGCAGGCCGGGTCGGGCCCGACCTGCTGCAGGGCGATGACGCCCCCATCGGTGAACGATGATGAGCTGATCGACAGCGCACCGGAGTCGCTGCCCGCAGCCAGGGCGGTGCAGGGCAGCAGCGCGGCGAGCAGCCAGGGTTTGAGGTTCATGGCGATTCCTTGGCAGGGCGACTCGCCGCAGTGTAGCCCAGGCTGCCGTCAGCGGCTGTCCTGGTCCTCGGCAGTGCCGCCGGTATGCCCAGCGCCAGACCCCGTCGCTTCGCCAGTGCTGTTGGAGCCGCCTGCGGCGCCATCGGCCGCATCGCCGCCAGTGTTGGCGCTGTCGTTATCCCGGCTGCTGCCGGGGCTGTTGACGCTGCTACCGTCACCGGCAGTCTTGCCGCCTTGCTGGTCGGTTTTCGGGTAGGCGTCGGTGTTGGTATTAGAGGTGTCAGAAGCGGCGAAACTGGTAGCCGAGCCAAGGCCCAGGGCGAGCGTGAAGAGCAGGGGGAGGGGGCGAATGCGGATCATGGCGAATCTCCTGTGCGGATGATCTGTCATTCGTTTGGCTGGCCAATGATGGCCGGGTGCCCTTGGGGCGACGGGCGGTCACCCTGGGGGCCGCCCGGCAGCCCCCTGGCTTCAGTGGGCGTTGACGCCTGGGGCCGGAGCCTCTGCTGGCTCCAGCGGCGGGTGCTCCTGCGCCGCCTGCTTCAGATCTTCGGTCACGCGCAATTCTGCGCCAGTCGGCGAGAACGTGGTCGAGGCGGTAAACGGTGCCGGGTGCTCCGCCGCTGGCCGTTTGCCGCGGCGCCAGAGGAAAAAGCACACCATGCCCAGGTTGACCACGGCGAAGGCCCAGAACAGCCCCGCCTCGCCAAACTCGGTCATGGCTGGCGAAATCGCCAGCGGGGCCATGGCCGACCCCAGCGAGTTGATCAGCAGCAGGCCCTGGATCATCGGCACCAGCGCATCGGACGGGGCCCGGTCGGCCGCATGGCTGACCGCAACCGGGTACAGCGCGAACACCCCACCACCGAGCAGGAACAGCATCACCGGCAGTAACGGTGACTGCGAGGGCAGGAACACGGTGATCAACGACAGCACCACGCACAGCGCTGCCAGGGCGATCAGCACGTCCTGGCGGTCCTTGCGGTCGGACCAGCGCCCCACCGGATACTGCAACAGCATGGCGCCCAGGATCACCCAGGCCATCATGTTGCCGACTTCGCCCACGTCCAGGCCGATGCGCTGCAGGTACAGCGGCAGCAAGGCGTAGATCCCGGCGATGGCCACGCCCGAACCGAAGCAACCGACCAGCCCGGACGGCGCCACACCCAGCAACTGGCGTGGCTTCAAGGGTTCGACCTGGTCCAGCAGCGGCGATACCCGCGGCAGGATCACGATCGGCAGCACCGACAACGCGGCCAGCATGCCGGCCAGCATGAACGGTGCGCTGTCACCCAGGTGCGTGATTTCGCCCAAACCGGCCTGGGCAATCACCCCGGCGCCGTAGAAGGCAATCATGTACAGCGCCAGCAACCGGCCGCGGATCTTCGCGTCGCCCGCCAGCAGCAGCCAGCTCTCGATCACCAGGAACACGCCCACCGCAGCCCAGCCGTTGATCAGGCGCAGGATCGACCACCAGGTGGTGTCGTAGAAAAGGCCCTGCAGCAGGATGGTCGCGGCGATCAGCGCGGCGAAGCTGGAGTAGGCGCGGATATGGCCGATGCGCAGGATCAGTCGGTCGTTGAAGATTGCGCCCAGGGTCAGGCCCAGGAAGTAGCTCGACGAAACGATACCGATCATCGTTGCCGATTCACCGGCAGCGCCAAGGCGCAGGGTAGTCAGGGAAGACATGAAACCGTTGCCCAGGGCAATGATGAACAGCCCGAGCAGGGGCGCCAGCGCCATGGCCAGCAAACGCGCAGACATACAAACCTCAAGTTGGAGTGGCGGTGAGAGAGCGCCTTTTCGAACGCGCACGCCAAACAGGCCCAATGAGGGCCGCGAGGTTGCACGGGTGTGCCTGGGCTGGATGCGACCTGGGCAAGACTCAACCGCTGGCAGCATGAAGCGCTGGGCCGGGCGGGGTCGGTTGAGCCTATTTCACATGACGGGCATGTGGTCAGGCACGGACTCTGTCGTTGCTGCCGGTTGCCACCGTTCAAGGCGACGGGCGAAAAGGAGGCGCGATTCTACGGCCTGCGCACGATTTACCCAAGGGGCCAGGGGCTGCGACGCGACGCCGCAGGTCGGAAGGGGGCCATTTTGAGCCTTACCCGGTATTCAAGAGAGCAGCAAATCAGCCGCAGGGCCTTGACGCCTGCTGCATAATGTCGCCCTGCACCCTTTCCAAGGAAGGCTTACCCCATGCTCGCTTCACTGTTCGCCGTTCTGGCCCCGGTCTTCATCGTCGCCGGCATCGGCTACGCCTGGGCCCGCAAAGGCCTGGATTACCCCACCGCATTCGTCGCGCGCATGGTCATGACCGTGGGCACGCCTTCGCTGGTGTTGTCGACCCTCAGCCGTACCGAACTGGACCCGGCAGCTTTCACCAGCATGGCAATGGCCTGCCTGCTGTGCACCCTGGCGATGGCGGTGGGCGGCTGGCTGGTGTGCCGCGCCTCGGGCCATCACTGGCGCGTGCTGGTGCCGGCGTTCATGTTCCCCAACACCGGCAACATGGGCCTGCCCATCAGCCTGTATGCCTTCGGTGAGCATGGGCTGGCGTTGGCGGTAGCGTTCTTCCTTACCCTGTCGATCGTGCAGTTCACGCTTGGCATGGCTATCTCCGGTACGGCAGCCTCGTTCAAGGCGCTGCTGCGCAACCCCATCGTCATCAGCCTGGCTGGGGCCATGCCGATCATCTTCCTGGACTTCGAACTGCCGCGCTGGCTGGCCAATACGGCAGACCTGCTCGGTGGCATGTCGATTCCGCTGATGCTGCTGACCCTGGGCGTGTCGTTGGCGAGCATCCGCGCGCAGCACATCGCCAGCGGCCTGGTGCTGGGCGGCGTGCGCATCGTGCTGGGGGCGGGTGTGGGTTGGGCAGTGGGCATGGCGCTGGGGCTGGAGCAGATGGAGCGGGCGGTGCTGATGCTGCAGTCGGCCATGCCGGTGGCGGTGTTCAACTACTTGATGGCGGTGCGCGCCAACCGTGAGCCGGAGCAGGTGGCCAACCTGGTGATGTGCTCGACCGTGTTGTCGTTTGCCTGGTTGCCGCTGGTGCTGGCCTGGTGGCTTTGACTTGACCGGCCCCGCGAAGGGGCCGGTAGGCACCTCACTTGTCGAACAAGCGCTCGTGCACCCAGCCCTTGTCGGTCAGCACCATCGCTGTTGTTTCCTTGACCGGCGCCTGGTTGGTGGCCACGGCCTCATGCAGCGTGGGAATGTTCGCTTGCACTTCGTCGTCCGCCGCCCAGGCCGGCAGGCCGGTGATCTTGTAGGCGTAGGTGACATTGGAAATCGTCTGGCCCATCACCTCACCCGGTTCGGTGAAGCGCTCGATCGCAGTGACCTGCGCCTTGCCGAAACACAATCCGCCGCGGGTTTTGCCGTTGAGCGTTTTCTGCGCGTCAGCCTTGTAGTACTTGCGGCCTTCATCGGTAAGGTCGTAGGCGTAATAGATGTCGGTGCGTGCCGGCTGCCACAGGCGTTCTGGCACTTCAGTGCGGGAAATTTCCTTCTCGCTGACCACGCCGACTTGCGCCAGCGCGTGCAGCGCCTTGTTGGTGCCACTGGTGTCGAAATCCTGGGTCTTGGCGGGGAAAGAGGTGACCACGAAGCAGTGGGGGTACTGGGTGTCGAGGTAGGCTTGCGCTGCGTTCTGGAAATGGGTTTCGCGGGTGTCCGTGGTGTCCGAGCAGCCAGCCATAGTGGCCAGCAGCGCCAGCGGTACGAGCTTCCTGTACATGATCAAGCGTCCTTGGATGGCGAAGATAAAACCGGTTGGTCAGAATTAGAACCCACGGGCTAGAGCGGCGCAATCGTGGCAAGACGGCATCTCGACGTAGTTCTCAGATTCATCGCGGGCCGGTCCAGTCATCTTTCATCCTGGGTATCGATACTCACCACCACCGACATCCCAGGGCTCAGACGCCTGGCCGCTGGCTGGTCGGCATCGACGGTAATGCGCACGGGTATTCGCTGGGCGATCTTGACGAAGTTGCCGGTGGCGTTGTCGGCTTGCAGTAAAGCGAACTCGGAGCCTGTGGCCGGTGAAATCTGCTGCACATGGCCCCGCAGCTTCAGGTGGTTGAGGGCGTCGACGGTGAAGGTCACCGGCTGGCCGATACGCACATTGGCCATCTGGGTTTCCTTCATGTTGGCAATGACCCACACGGTATCGGGTACCAGCGCCATCAGTTGAGCGCCGGAGTTGACGTAGGCCCCCAGGCGCGTGCCGATCTGCCCCAGTTGGCCATCGCGCGGGGCTGTGACCCGGGTATTGTCCAGATCGATGCGCGCCAGCTCCACGGCTGCCTTGGCGTTTTCCACCGAGGCCTCCAGTGCGGCGCGGTTGACGATGACCGTCTCGCGGTCCTGACGGGCGATGGCCAGCGCGGCTTTGGCCTGGGCCAGGGTGGCGACGGCAGCGGCCTGGCTGGCGCGGGTGACGTCCAGGTCGCGGCGCGACACCGAGCCATCGCTGACCAGTGCCTGGTTGCGGCTGAGGTCGGCGCGGGCCTTGTCCGCCTGGGCCTTGGCATCGCCGATGGCGGCCTGACGTTGGGCGATGGTGGCTTCGGCGCTGTTGCGCTGCTGCAGGTTGTTGGCCAGCGCCGCTTGCTCCTGTTGCAATTGGGCGATGGCCTGGGCCAGGCGTTGTTTGTAGATGCGGTCGTCCAGTTGCACCAGCAAATCGCCGGCCTTGACGAACTGGAAGTCATGTACAGGCACAGCGACCACATAACCGCTCAGTTGCGGCCCGATGATGGTGACCTGGCCGCGTACCATGGCGTTTTCGGTACTTTCGATGGCACTGCCGAACGGCGGTAGGCGCCAGGCATAGAGCACCAGCAGGATGCCGGCCAGGGCCACGCAGGCAAACATGATCGAAGACAGGATACGCACCCGTCGCGTACGCACCGGGCTGGTGGGTTCGCTGGGCGGTGTGGCGCCTTCCGGGGTCTCGGCAAGCGCAGTGGTGGTGGTAGTGCGGCTTTGGTCGGTCATCGGTTGGTAGTACCGCTGGAGGAATCGGGTGAAGCGGCCTGGCGGGCTGTGTACCACAGCCAGGAACCGCGGATGCAAATCCAGATCATGGTGAGGATGGCGATGCTGCCGATCAGCATGAACACATCGTTGTAGGCCATGACGTTGGCCTCACGCGTGGCCGCGTTGGCCAATACGCGCAGGCCGGCCTCGCTGCGCAGCGCCGGGTCGGCGAGGATACCGGCATAACCACTGCCACCGCTTTGCACGCGGGCGTTGACCAGCGGTTCGAGGTAGCTCAGGCGGTCGACCAGGTGGCTGGAGTGGAATTTTTCGCGCCAGGTCTGGAAGGTCCCCAGCAGCGCGGCGCCGATCAGGCCTCCGAGGTTGTTGCAGATGCCGAACAGCACCGAGAAACTCACCAGGTTGCGCGGGTTGGCGCGCACGTGGCTGATGCCCAGGGCCATGGACGGGCCGAGGAAGAAGGTACTGCCAAAGGCCAGCAGGAACTGGCTGAGGTACATCTGCGCCGGCCGGGTGAGGTTGCTCGAGCTGCTGTCCATGAACGCCCCGGTGGCCATGGCCAGCAACGAGATGAACAGCGGGATCACCAGGTGGTTGGGGCTGATGGTCAGGGCGCTGGTGGCCAGGCCCGCCACCGCGCCGAACAGCATCACCCAGTACAGCGTGCGCATCTGTTCGCTGCCCATGTTCAGCACCTGCAGAAACCCCACGGCGCCGGTGGACTGCTCGGAGGTGACCATGCGAATCAGGATCACGCACAGGCCCAGGCGGATGATCGCGCCGCTGCCCAGCCAGCGCGTCATCAGTAGCGGGTTCTGGCGGTTGTGCTCGATGGCCAGGCCGCTGAACACCAAGGCGATCGACGCGGCCAGGGCGACCCCTATCCACGGCGCTTCCAGCCACCAGTCGATGCGCCCCAGGGACAGGGCGGCGCAGAGCAGGGCGGTGCCGCTGGCCATCAGGGTAAAGGTCAGAAAGTCCAGCGGCTCGAAGGTTTTGAAGCGGTCGCCGGGGGGCAGCTTGAGCAGCAGTACGCAACCGAGCGCGGCCAGTGCCAGGCCCAGTTCGAACAGGTACAGGCCGCGCCATTCAGCGATCTGCAGCAGGTCTTCGGAGAAAATCCGCGCCAGCGGCAGGGCCAGCTGCGAGGCGCCCAGGCCCAGCACCATGGCCTTAAGCCGCCACTGCGCGGGGAACGCCTGAATCATGTAGTACAGGCCCAGCGAACTCAGCGCGGCCCCTACCATGCCGTGAGCGGCCCGCACGGCGATGGCCGAGTTGAGGTCGTTGACGAACAGGTGGGCGAAAGTGACCAGTGCGTAAAGCACCAGAAATACTTCGGTGAAGGCGCGCAGGCCGAACTGTTGGCGAAACTTGACCAGCAGCAGGTTCATCGACACGTTGGTCATGACATAGGCGGCGGGTAACCAGGCCATTTCCGCAGTGGTCGCGCCCAGGGCCCCTTGCAGAAACACCAGGTTGGCGGTGACCAGCGCGCTGCCCAGGCCGCCGGTGATCGCCACCAGCAGCCCGACCATGCCGAAGGCCAGGCGTTTGGCCGGTGTATGCAGGGGCGTGGAAGGGGAACCGGGCAGGCTGGGCTTTTCGTGCGGCAGCCACTGGTGAGGGGTGTATTTATCCATGGCGCAGACTGTACCCACAGGCCCTATGTCCGGCAAGCCGCCGGCAGCGCCACTGCTGGCTCAGCCCTGAGCAGCACAGAGCTCATACTGCAGCTTGAACCTGTCCATTTTTGAGGAGCAACCCACATATCTTTGGTCGCAACTGTCTTGCTCAACGTCTAAAAGCTGGCGCGACCCCTGTGGGAGATTCTATGGTTCTCAGCAAGCCATTTTCCCGCCTTTGGTAACGTATTCGTCCTGATTTCTCATCAGGGCGAATGCCACTCGTGCGAGCTTCCTGGCCAGAATTACCAACGCCTGGGTCG
>NZ_JAETZZ010000001.1 GCF_022627325.1 Pseudomonas putida | reverse complement strand
GTTTGCTGCATAACGCAGCAATGGCGGCCAGCAGGTCGGCCGCTTGGAAAGGGGTATATGAGCAGTACAGAAACAGCGGTAAGGCAACGACCCAGGCGTTGGTAATTCTGGCCAGGAAGCTCGCACGAGTGGCATTCGCCCTGATGAGAAATCAGGACGAATACGTTACCAAAGGCGGGAAAATGGCTTGCTGAGAACCATAGAATCTCCCACCTGGATTGCGCCGGCTTTAGAATGGGGCAAGACGGTTGCTTGTACAGGTAAAGCGCAGGCCTGAAGAGCTGCGCGGTCGCGGTGGGCCGGCTTGCCGGCGATGAGGCCTGCACAGCCACTGCAAAAATCACTACCTTGCGCAGGTGGAAATGTTAGAGAATAACATTTCATTTGACATACATCCTGCCTGCGATACCTCCATGACAAGCTCCGCCGCCACCCCAGCCCTGCTCACCCAGCGCCTGCAGAGCATCGATGCCCTGCGCGGTCTGGTGATCCTGTTCATGCTGCTCGACCACGTTCGCGAAACCTTCTTCCTGCACCACCAGGTCAGCGACCCGATGAGCATCGACACCACCGACCCGTCGCTGTTCTTCAGCCGCACCCTGGCCCACCTGTGCGCCCCGGTGTTCGTCCTGCTGACCGGCCTGTCGGCCTGGCTGTACGGCGAGAAGCATCAGGGCCGCAGCGATGTTTCGGCGTTCCTGTTCAAGCGCGGCCTGTTCCTGGTGGTGCTGGAGTTCACCCTGGTGAACTTCGCCTGGACCTTCCAATTGCCCCCCAGTGTCATCTACCTGCAGGTGATCTGGGCCATCGGGGTAAGCATGATCGCTCTGTCGCTGCTGGTGTGGCTGCCGCGCCCGGCGCTGATTGTGCTGGGCGCAGTGATCATCGCCGGCCACAACCTGCTCGACGGCCTGCACTTTGCCACCGAGTCGGCGCTGCATGTGCCGTGGGCGATCCTGCATGACCGTGGCTGGCTGGAACTTTCTGACAGCCTGCGCCTGCGCACCTCCTACCCGGTACTGCCGTGGATCGGCGTGATTGCCTTGGGCTATGGCCTGGGCCCATGGTTCGCCCGTGGCAGCGATGCCAGCCAGCGTCAGTACCGCCTGCTGCTGGCAGGGGTCATCGCCCTGCTCGGTTTCATGGTGCTGCGCATGCTCAATGGCTACGGCGAGGCGCCGTGGAGCGGCTACCCGACGCTTACCCAGACCGTGATGAGTTTCTTCAACATCACCAAATACCCGCCCTCGTTGCTGTTCCTGGCCCTGACCCTGGGGTGCGGCCTGCTGCTGCTGCGCGCCTTCGAACGTGCAGGGCAAACACGCTGGATCGGTGCCCTGGCGGTGTTCGGCGCGGCGCCGATGTTCTTCTACCTGCTGCACCTGTACGTGCTGAAACTGCTGTACCTGGCCAGCGTCGCCCTGTTCGGCCGCAATCACGGCGATTACTTCGGGCTCGACGGCATGGGCGCGGTGTGGCTGGGCGCTGTGCTGCTGGCCGTGGCGCTGTACCTGCCGGTGCACGGGTTTGCCAGGCTCAAGGCGCGCCGACGCGACATCACCTGGCTCAAGTACTTCTGATTCAGCGTTTTCACCGGCTGCCTGATGGTCTACCATGCGGGCCGCCGGTTTCCACCACGGAAACAATAGGGAATCCCAAGCCGCCCAGGCGCGCCAAACGGAACTGCCCCCGCAACTGTAGGTGCCGAGCCCGCTCCATCGATGCCACTGGATCCGCTGATCCGGGAAGGCCGGAGCCGGGTGATGACGCACCAGTCAGGAGACCTGCCGGCTTACATCTACCAACCGGCGGGGTGTCCGGGATTGGCCATCAGAGTTGCCCCTGTCGCATGAGGGGCTCGGCGATGCCTGTCCGCGCGTTCCTTCCGTGAACTGTCCGATAGGAGATCGCCCCGCATGCTGTCCCGTTTCGCCACCCTGCTTGTCGGCCTGAGCCTCACGGGCGCGGCACAGGCCGCCGCCACGCACTATCCGCTGACCGTGGACAACTGCGGCATGCCGCAAACCTTCGCCCACGCCCCCGCACGCGCTGTGACCATCGGCCAGGCCGGCACCGAAATCCTCTACGCGCTGGGGTTGGGCGACAAGCTGGCCGGCACATCGCTGTGGTTCAACAACGTCTTGCCCGAGTACAAGGCGCAGAATGACAAGGTGCCGCGCCTGGCCGACAACGACCCAAGCTTCGAAGCGGTGGTGGGCAAGCGCCCCGAGCTTGTGGCGGTACAGTTCGAATGGATGGTTGGCGCCCAGGGCGTGGTCGCGACCCGTGAGCAGTTCAACGAACTGAAGATTCCCACCTACCTGCTGCCCTCGGACTGCGAAGGCAAGGACAACCTGGTGGGGGCCGATGGCACGCGGCTGCAGGCGTTTCAGGTCCAGAGCATTTACAAGAGCGTCAGCCAGCTGGCAGAAATCTTCGACGTCCAGGACCGTGGCGCGGCACTGAACAGCGACCTCCAGGCACGCCTGGACGGCGCCAGGCAACAACTGGCCGGCAAAGACCTGAGCCAGACCTCTGCGCTGTTCTGGTTCTCCAGCGCCGACCTCGACATCGACCCCTACGTCGCGGGCCGCCAGGGCGTGGCAGACTTCATGCTGCGCACCCTGGGTGTGCGCAACGTGGTCGAGTCCACCGAAGAATGGCCCACGGTGGGTTGGGAAACCCTCGCCAAGGCCAACCCGACGTGGCTGATCATCGCCCGCATGGATCGCCGCCGCTTTCCGGCCGATGACTACCAGAAGAAGCTCGACTTCCTGCACAGCGACCCGGTAACCAAGCACATGGATGCCGTGAAAAACAACCGCATCATCATCCTCGACGCCGATGCCATGCAGGCCGGTATCCGCCTGTTCCGGGGCCTGCAGACCCTGTCGGCAGCCTTCGCCAGCGGTAAAGCGGCGCCGTGATGAAGCGTCTGTTGCCCTGCTCTGCACTGGCCCTGATGGCCCTGCTCGGCGCACTGCTCGCCGGCACTGCCATCGGCGAGACCAGCGTGTCACCCCGCGTGGTGTACCAGGTACTGGCCAACCAGCTGTGGCAGGCCGGTTACCCGGTCGACCCGATCGACGCCGGTATCGTCTGGAACTACCGCCTGACGCGCACGCTGGTCGCCGCCGCCTGCGGCGCAGGGCTGGCGACCTGTGGGGTGATCCTGCAGGCCCTGCTGCGCAACCCGCTGGCCGAACCCTACTTGCTGGGCCTGTCAGCCGGGGCATCGACCGGCGCCGTGCTGGTGGGCCTGCTGGGCCTGGGCAGCATTGCCCTGAGCATGTCCGGCGGCGCCTTCGTCGGCGCCGTCGCAGCCTTCGCGCTGGTCCTGGTGCTGGCCCGCGCCGCTGGCCCGAGCAGCAACAACGCCCAAGTGATCCTGGCAGGGATTGCCGGCTCGCAACTGTTCAACGCCCTGACGGCGTTTCTGATCACCAAATCAGCCACCGCCGAGCAGGCTCGCGGCATCCTGTTCTGGCTGCTGGGCAACCTCAGTGGCGTGCGCTGGCCATCCGTATGGCTGGCCATGCCGGTGGCACTGTTCGGGCTGGTGGTGTGCCTGTGGCACCGGCGCACACTGGACGCCTTCACCTTCGGCGCTGATTCGGCGGCGTCGATGGGCATCGCGGTGCGGCGCAGCCAATTGCTGCTGATCAGCTGCGCGGCGCTGGTGACGGCGGTGATGGTGTCCATCGTCGGCGCCATCGGTTTTGTCGGGCTGGTCATCCCGCATGCCCTGCGCCTGTTGCTCGGCCCAGGCCACAGCCGCCTGCTGCCGGCCAGCGCCCTGGGCGGTGCGCTGTTCCTGATCGCCGCAGACATGCTTTCGCGCACGCTGATCCCGGGCCAGGTGATCCCGGTAGGGGTGGTCACCGCGCTGATCGGCGCACCGGTGTTTGCGCTGATCCTGGTCAGCCGCAGGGGGCGCGCATGACGGCCATGACACCGCCGAAAGTCGCTCCGCTCGCCTGCCAAGGCTTGGGCTTGCAACTGGCGGGCAACCCCGTGCTACGCGACATCAACCTGACGGTCGTCGCGGGTGAAACCCTTGGCATCGTCGGCCCGAATGGCTCCGGCAAATCGTCCCTGCTCAAACTGCTGGCCGGGCTGCGCACGCCGCATAGCGGCGGCGTGCAATTGCTCGGCGAGCCGCTTGCACGCCTGCCGCGTCGGCGCATCGCCCAGGCCTTGGCGCTGGTCGAGCAACAGGCCGACACCCTCGACGCCATCAGCGTGTTCGACGCCGTGGCGCTAGGGCGTACCCCATGGCTGTCCGCCCTGGCGCCGTTTTCCCAGGAGGATCGTACGATCGTCGAGCAGGCCCTGGCCGACCTCGATGCCTCGCACCTGCGTAGCCGTATCTGGGGTTCGCTGTCCGGTGGCGAACGCCAGCGCGTACACATTGCCCGCGCCCTGGCCCAGCGCCCGCAGGTGCTGCTGCTCGATGAGCCGACCAACCACCTCGACATCCAGCATCAGCTGAGCCTGCTGCAACAGGTACAGGCGTTACCGGTAACCACCCTGGTGGCCCTGCACGACCTGAACCAGGCGCTGACCTGCGACCGCGTGGCGGTGCTCGAACACGGCCGCCTGGTCGCCCTCGGCGATCCGCTTGAGGTACTGAGCCCCGAGCGTTTGCTGAGCACCTTCGGCGTACACGCCCGCTACCTCACCGACCCCTTCGACGGCGCGCGCATCCTGCGCTTTCGCGCCCCCTGAACCAGGAAGCTCCGGCATGCTGTTGCGCACTACCGTCCTGCTGCTCGCCAGCGCTGTGCTACCTCTCGCCGCGCTGGCCGATGTGCACGAAGTGAAGATGCTCAACCGCGGGGCGGCAGGCTCGATGATCTACGAGCCCGACCACCTGCGTATCGCTCCGGGTGATACGGTACGTTTCGTGCCGACCCAGAGCGGCCACAACGCAGCCAGCCTGCCCGGGTTGCTACCGGAGGGCGCCGTGGCGTTCAAGAGCAAGCTGAACCAGCCCTTCGAGCAGACCTTCACGGTGCCAGGGGTGTACGGCATCCAGTGCATCCCGCACCTGGCGATGGGCATGGTGATGCTGATTCAGGTAGGCGATGCCCGCTTGACCGAATTGCCAGCGGCGTTGCCTGCCCGGGCACGCACGCGCCTGGCAGCTCAACTGCAGCAGTTGGAGGCCGGCCAATGACCGGTTCCTAAACCGCCTGCCACTGCTCCATGTGCGTAGTCAGCCACACCGGGTCATCCTCTACGTCGACCACCACAAAGCCCTGGCGCTCCCAGAACCGGATCGCACCCGGCAGAAACGGATGGGTGTGCAGGTACAGGCAGTCGACACCTGCCTCGACGGCGTGCTCACGCAAGGCCTGGAACAACGCCGCGGCCAAGCCGTTGCGCCGGTAGCCGGGCAGCACGAACAGGCGGACGATTTCAACGACGCGTTTGCCGTGATAATCGAGCTGATGAAAGCGATGGTCGTAGGGCAGGTAGCCGATGGTTGCGATCAAGGTGCCGTTATCCCGGGCTTCCAGAAAATGCCCGTCGCCATCGAGGTAGGTCGCCTCGAAATCGGCCAGGTCTTTGGGCAGAGGTGAATGGGCGAGCATGGGGAAGAGCTCCCGGCGGGCCTTGTCGACGAAGGCTACGACTTCATCGATGGCGTCACGGCCGGGTGTTTGGAAAGTCCAGTCGGGCATGGGATCGAAGCGATGGCCTGGTAAAAGGTTCCCTACCCTACCGCATCGGACGGCCCAATGCATGGCCGGCCCGATCTCGCTATACTCCTCGCCCTAGAACGCGCCCAAGGCCAGCCCATGCCCCGCCTCTGCAAGTTGTTGCTGCCGCTGTTGTTTGCCGCTGCCCTCACCGCCTGCGACCAGAAACCGACCCGCGAAGAGCAGATCGTGGCCATGCTGCCGCTGCAGGAAGCCTACGAGCACAACATAGACCGCATGGCGTCGCTGCTCACCCGCACTCACCCGCAACTCGACGAAGAGACAATCCGCAGCGTGCTGCGCAAGCACCTCACGGTCGAGGACCAGCGCCAGGACCTGTTCAAGCTCTACAGCGAAAAGAACTTCAGCGACGCCGAGTTCGCCACCATCGTCCAGGTCACCCGCGACCCCGCCAAGGCCCAGGCCCTGGAGCAGACCGAGGACGGCCAGCGGCTGAGCGCCAAGCTTACCCGGCTGATGCGCGAGACCGCACGCGACGAGAAGGCCCAGGCGCTGGCACAGAAGCGCTTGCAGCAGGTGGAGGACGAGCTGAATGGGTTGTAACCGCGCAGTACTGTAGGCGCTGCGACCCTCTCACTGGGAGTGGCGCAGGCGCACAGCGAAGCTGACAGGCGTTCAATGGCGGCCACCCGTCGGTTGCACGGCACCTCCCACCCCGCCGGCCAGCCGAAGATTGGGTAATCACTTTACTGGAGATCACCATGAAACGGTTGACCCATCATGCGCTGCTGCTCGCCCTTTGCCTGGGCGCCGGCACATCCGCCGCCTTGGCGGCGACCGACATCAACGACAACGGTAACTCGCCCCCAGGCCCTGGCACGATGGCAGTCGACAAGGGGGGTGCGACGGGCGCGGGTGTGCCTGCCGATGCCACCGGCAGCGGAACGGGCAGCAACGACACCGACAACACTGGCGGAGATGGCACTACCAAAGGCTCGGAGAGCAGTGGATCCCAGGGCTCCGGTGGGGCGTCGGGCTCCGGCAGTGGTAGCGGCAGCAGTGGTAGCGGCAGCAGTGGTAGCGGCAGCAGTGGTAGCGGCAGCAGTGGTAGCGGGTCAGGGAGCGGGGGCTGAGCAGGTCCCGCGCAGGCCGGGTTTATCGTGACCAGAGGTAACGGCCGTTGTCATAAAACTGTCGTGTGTTGGTCATAGGATTGACCCCAACCTGACATTTCTCTCTTCATGGATGAGCGTCCAATGCGTCGTGTGGTTTTCAATCAGAAAGGTGGCGTGGGCAAATCAAGCATCGCCTGCAACCTTGCCGCCGCCAGTGCAGCCGAAGGTTACCGCACGTTGCTGGTGGACCTCGACGCACAGGCCAACGCCACCTACTACCTCACTGGCCTGGCCAACGACGCCATCCCCGCCGGCATCGCCGACTTCTTTCGCCAGACGCTGTCGCCCGTCACCGCTGCGGGCAAGAAGCACCGCGTGGCAATCACCGAAACCCGTTACCGCAACCTGCACCTGGTGACCGCCAGCCCCGACCTCAGCGACTTGCAGAGCAAACTGCAGAGCAAGTTCAAGATCAACAAGCTGCGCAAGCTGCTGCTGGCGCTGAGCGAGGATTACGAACGGATCTATATCGACACCCCGCCTGCGCTCAACTTCTATACCCTCAGCGCCTTGGTGGCGGCTGAGCGCCTGTTGATCCCGTTCGACTGCGACAGCTTCTCGCGCCAGGCGCTGCACAGTGTCATGGCCCAGGTCGAGGAACTGCGCCTGGACCACAACCCCGCGCTGCGAGTGGAAGGCGTGGTGGTCAACCAGTTCGCCGGCCGCACAGCACTGCATCAGACCTTGGTTGACCAACTGCGCAGCGAGGGCATGCCTGTGCTGCCGGTGTATTTGAGCAGCTCGATCAAGATGCGAGAGTCGCACCTGGCGTCGGTGCCGCTGGTACACCTGGCACCGCGGCACAAACTGGCGATGGAGTTCGCCGACCTGCTGGACGTGCTGGAGCGGGCGGCCTGAGCTGCAGCCGCCGCGGCAGGCTCAGGCCGATACCACCGAGCCGATGAAATTGGCCAGCTCGGCCGTTTTCGGTGCAGCGAACACTTCACCCGGGTTACCCACTTCATGCACCTTGCCATGGTGCATGAACACCAGCTTGTCGCCCACTTCGCGGGCAAAGCGCATCTCATGGGTGACCATGATCAAGGTCATGCCTTCGCTGGCCAGCTGGCGCACCACGCCCAACACTTCGTTGACCAGCTCGGGGTCGAGCGCCGAGGTGATTTCGTCGCACAGCAGCACCCTGGGCGACATGGCCAGCGCCCTCGCGATCGCCACCCGCTGTTGCTGGCCACCGGAAAGCCGATCAGGGTAGGCATCGAACTTCTCCGCCAGGCCTACCCGCGCCAGCATCTGTTCAGCCAATTGGCGCGCTTGAGCCCTGTTGGCCTTCTTCACCACCTGGGGCGCGAGCATCACGTTCTCGCCCACGCTCAGGTGCGGGAACAGGTTGAACTGCTGGAACACCATGCCCACCTTCTGCCGCAGGGAACGCAGGTCGGCGCGGCCGGCATCGAGGTACTCGCCGTCCACTTCGATCACGCCATCACTGATCGACTCCAGGCCATTGAGGGTGCGCAACAAGGTACTTTTGCCCGAGCCGCTGCGGCCGATGATCGCGACCACCTCGCCCTCTTCGATGCTCAGGTCGACGCCCTTGAGCACATGGTTGTCGCCGTAGTATTTGTGCAGCGCGGACACTCTAAGCAGGGGCATGCAGCCTCCTTTCCAGATAACGGGCGCTCAGCGAGAGCGGGTAACAGAGGATGAAGTAACCCAGCGCAACCAGGCCATAGACCATGAACGGCTCGAAGGTGGCGTTGGCCAGCATGCCACCGGTCTTGGTCAACTCGGTGAAACCGATGATCGAGGTGACGGCAGTGCCTTTGACCACCTGCACCGAAAAGCCCACGGTCGGCGCGACGGCGATGCGCAACGCCTGTGGCAGGATCACATGGCGCAGTTGCTCCATGCGGCTCATTGCCAGGCTACCGGACGCCTCCCACTGGCCGTTTGGAATGGACTCGACACAACCACGCCAGATCTCGGCAAGAAACGCACTGGTGAACAGTGTCAGGGCAATGGCTGCCGCCATCCAGGCAGACACATCCAGGCCGAACAAGGCAATGCCGAAAAACACCATGAACAGTTGCATCAGCAATGGTGTGCCTTGAAACAGCTCGATATAACCGCGCGCCAGGCCACGCAGCCACGGCCGTTGAGAAATGCGGGCGACCAGCACCAGCAACCCGGCCAAGCCACCGCACAAGAACGCCACCAGCGACAGCAGCAAGGTCCATTGCAGGCCGATCAGCAGGTTGCGCAGGATGTCCCAGAAGGTGAAGTCCATTAACGTCTCCCCATCAGCAGACGGTGCCCCAGCCATGCCAGCAATTGGCGCAAGGCGATGGCCATGACCAGGTAGAGCACGGTGGTCAGCAGGTAGGTTTCGAATGCGCGGAAGTTGCGCGACTGGATGAAGTTGGCGGCGAACGACAGCTCCTCGGTGGCGATTTGCGAGCACACCGCCGAGCCGAGCATGACGATCACGATCTGGCTGGTCAGTGCCGGCCATACCTTGGCCAGGGCCGGCTGCAGCACCACATGCCGAAAGGCCTCGAAGCGGCTCATGGCCAAGGCCGCGGCAGCTTCCAGCTGGCCTTTGGGAATGGCCTGAATGCCCGCCCTGATGATCTCGGTGGAGTAGGCCCCCAGGTTGATCACCATGGCCAGCACCGCCGCCTGCCACTCGGTCAGGCGAATGCCCAGTGCTGGCAGGCCGAAGAAGATGAAGAACAGCTGGACGATGAAGGGTGTGTTGCGGATCAGCTCCACGTACAAGCCAAACAGCGTGTCGAAGGGCCGCACACGCCAGGCGCGTACACCCGCGCCGAGCACGCCGATGGCCACGCCCAGCAAGGTGCCGACCGCCGTAAGCTGCAGGGTGAACCAGGCGCCCTTGAGCAACAAGGGGGCCTGGGCCAGCACAGGGGCGAAGTCGAATTCATAGGCCATGGTGGCAGGCTCCGGGTACAGCTCAGAGGTCGGCCGGCAGCGGCTGCTTCAGCCATTTTTCGGCATTGCGGTTGAGGCTGCCGTCAGCCTTGGCGGCTTCGAGCGTGGCGTTCACTTTGTCCAGCAGCGCCGGCTCGTTCTTGGCCAGCCCCACATAGACAGGCGACTCCTTGAGCTTGACCTTGACCACAGGCACCTTGGCCGGGTTCTTCTGGGCAATGGCGGCCATTACCACGCTGCCGCTGGCGATCAGTTCGACCTGGCCGGAGAGGTAGGCGGCGATGGTCGAGTTGTTGTCTTCAAAGCGCTTGATCACCGCCCCCTTGGGCGCTACGGCGCTCAGCTCCATGTCCTCGATCGAGCCGCGGGTAACGCTGATGGTCTTGCCAGCGACAGCGTCGATACCGGCGATGTCCACCTCGGCCGGGCCGAATACCGCCAGGTAGAACGGCGCATAGGGCCGGGAGAAATCGATCACCGCCGCACGTTCCGGGTTCTTGCCGAGGCTAGAAATCACCAGGTCGACCTTACCGGTGGTGAGGAACGGGATGCGGTTGGTGCTGTTTACCGGGGTCAGGGCCAGCTTCACACCCAGCTTGTCTGCCAGCAGTTGTGCCGTGTCGATGTCCAGGCCACGGGGTTTGAGGTCTGGCCCTACCGAGCCGAAGGGGGGGAAGTCCTGGGGCACTGCCACCTTGAGCACGCCACGGGCGCTGATGTCGGCCAGGGCATCAGCCTGGGCGGTTGGCAGCACGAGGGCGCTGCTGCAGAACAGGCTGGCCAGGAACAAGGTGCGGAATGTCTTCATGGTGTGGCCTCGCAGATAACCAGGGAAAAGTGTGCTGGCTGGCCAGTGCACGGGCCATGCCAACAACCCTGCGGGCCCTGGTACAACGTGCTCAAGCCCTGAGCTGAACGGTCTTACTGGTCTGAACAGTTGCCTGACCGTGCGCCTGCCCTGCCGTCGTCACGCCCCGCTTTTGTGCAAGGCCGCATTCGCCTGCTTCAGGGCGGAGCAATGCTTGCAAGCGCCTGCCAATGGCCGTAAAAAGCCAAGGTCATCGCCCTCCGACCGGTCTGAACAGTATGCTCGACACCCTACCCCGCGCCGTCCCCGAACAGGCCCTGCAAGGCATTCGCAAATTGATCGAAGACGGCGGCTATCAGCCCGGCGATGCGCTGCCCTCGCAGCGCGACCTTGCCGAGCAGCTGGGGGTCAGCAGGGCCTCTCTGCGAGAAGCGCTGTCCTCGCTCAGCGCGCTGGGCTTGGTGAGCGTGCAGCCGGGCAAAGGGGTGTTCGTGCAAGCGCCAACGCCTTCGGCATTTGCCTGGCCTTATGCCGAACAGGTTTCGGCGAGCGACACCTTCCAACTGCGCTATGCCTTGGAGGGATTTGCCGCTGGGCAGGCGGCGCTGGCGCTCACCGCTGACGATATCGATCGCCTGGAGCTGAACGTGGAGGCGATGCGTCAGGAGTTGCGCGCGGGCCGCTTCGAAGCCGCCGCACGCCTGGATTTCGCCTTCCACCAACAGTTGCTGCAAGCCTGCGGTAACCACGCCATGCTGCAGGTGATCACCGCCAGCCAGGAGATCTTCCTGGAAAGCCAGAAGCTGCCCTTCATCCGCCCGGAACGGGCGATGGAAACCTGGCAGGAACATCGCAAGATCCTGCGCGCCCTGGCCCGCCGCTCACAGGCGGCGGCGCAAAAAGCGATGCAGGAGCATATTCGCAACGCGGCTTCGCGCACCGGGGTGGTGTTCTCGGTTTAACCCCCGCTGACTGCCGAGGCTTGGCCACCCAAAGGTCTCACGCGGTCAAAACAGATATCTGGGCGTCGTCCTCGAAAAAGCGCCCCTTCGCTCACACCGGTTTACTGCCTGCAACAACAACGACGACGCGGCCAGACCGCCTCGCTAATCCGCCAGGCTGCCTTTGAAACCGGAGCGTATCCACATGTCCGCATCTCACGAGGTATCCCCCGCCACCCTGCGCCGGGTCATCGCCGCCTCGGCCATCGGCAACTTCGTCGAATGGTTCGACTTTGCCGTTTACGGCTTTCTCGCAACGATCATCGCCAGCCAGTTTTTCGCCAGCGGCGATGCCAGCGTGGCCTTGCTCAAGACCTTCGCCGTTTTCGCCGTGGCCTTCGCCTTGCGGCCACTGGGCGGGATCGTGTTCGGGGCACTGGGTGACCGGCTGGGACGCAAACGTATCTTGTCACTGACCATCCTGCTGATGGCCGGCTCCACCACACTGATCGGCCTGCTGCCGACCTACGCCAGCATCGGCCTTGCCGCGCCCGCGCTATTGACCCTTGCGCGCTGCCTGCAGGGGTTCTCCGCAGGCGGTGAGTATGCAGGGGCCTGTGCCTACCTGATGGAACATGCACCGCAAAACAAGCGGGCCTTCTATGGCAGCTTCGTGCCCGTGTCGACCTTCTCGGCCTTCGCCTGCGCGGCGGTGATCGCCTTCGGCCTTGAGGCGAGCCTGTCGGCCGAAGCGATGGCGGCCTGGGGCTGGCGCATACCGTTCCTGGTGGCTGCGCCGCTGGGCCTGGTGGGCCTGTACCTGCGCTGGCGCATGGAGGAAACTCCAGCGTTTCGCGAGGCCATCGCCCAAGGCAAGACCCATGAGCATTCGCCACTCAAGGACACGTTGCGTAACCATGGCCGGGCCATCCGCAACCTGGGTGCCTTCATCTCGCTCACTGCGTTGTCCTTCTACATGTTCACCACCTACTTCGCCACCTACCTGCAGATGGTCGGCAACCTGACACGCGCCCAGTCGCTGCTGGTGACCACGGTAGCGCTGGTGTTCGCCGCCATCGGTTGTCCGCTGGCCGGCGCGTTCTCCGACCGCGTCGGGCGGCGCAAGACCATTGGCTTCACCTGCCTGTGGGTGATGGTGTGCGTATTCCCGGCCTATTGGCTGGCCAGTTCCGGGTCAGTGCCCGCCGCGCTGCTGGGGGTCATCCTGTTGGCGGTAGGCGCACTGTCCAGTGGTGTGGTGACCGCCGCATTGCTGTCGGAGAGTTTCCCGACCCACACGCGTTACACCGCTTCGGCGATTACCTACAACGTGGCCTATACGTTGTTTGGCGGCACCGCACCGTTGGTGGCGACCTGGCTTATCGGACAGACCGGCAGCAGCCTGGCACCGGCGTTCTATCTGGTGGCCATCGCGCTGGTGGCGCTGGTGGGCGGGTTGGCGTTGCCGGAAACATCGCGAATATCGTTGCATGAAGAGACCCCTGACGGTGAGGTGGGTCGCGGGGTTGCCAACAGCATCTGAGATGTGGGGCTGCACTGCAGCCCCATAGCAGCGACAAGCATCGCTTTCGAGGGGCGCACCCGCGCTGAAAACGCCGTGTTCGGGGTTCGATAATCGCCCACTTTCCACGCTGCGACACTCAACCCAATTGACGAAACTAACCAGGTGGTACAAACATACGGGCATTCAACAACAACAAAGTGATGCCCGCCATGAAGCCCCTTATCCTCGTGCTCAACGGCCCCAACTTGAACATGCTGGGTACTCGCGAGCCTGCGCAGTACGGCCGTGAAACCCTTGCTGACCTGGCCCAAAGCTGCGCAGACACCGCGCAGGCCCACGGCCTGGAAATCGAATTCCGCCAGACCAACCACGAAGGCGATCTGATCGACTGGATCCACGCTGCCCGTGGTCGCTGCGCCGGTATCGTGATCAACCCCGGTGCCTGGACCCACACTTCGGTGGCCATCCGCGACGCGCTGGTCGCCAGCGAGGTGCCGGTGATCGAAGTGCACCTCTCCAACGTGCACAAGCGCGAGCCGTTCCGCCACCTGTCGTTCGTCTCCTCGATCGCGGTGGGTGTGATCTGCGGTTTGGGCAGCCACGGCTACCGCATGGCTCTGGCGCACTTCGCCGAAATGTTCCAGGAGCAGCCAGCATGACTCAGCCGGCCATCCTCGCCGGCCTGATCGGCCGTGGCATTCAGCTGTCGCGCACCCCTGCCCTGCATGAACATGAAGGCGATGCGCAGGACTTGCGCTACCTCTATCGCTTGATCGACGCAGACCAGCTGCAACTGCAAGACAGCGCCTTGGCGCAATTGCTCGAAGCGGCCCAGCACACCGGCTTCACTGGGCTCAATATCACCTACCCGTTCAAGCAGGCGATCCTGCCGCTGCTCGACGAGCTGTCCGACGAGGCCAGGGGCATCGGTGCGGTCAACACCGTGGTGCTCAAGGACGGCAAGCGTGTGGGCCATAACACCGACTGCCTGGGCTTCGCCGAAGGCTTGCGCCGCGGCTTGCCCGACGTCGCGCGCCGGCAGGTGGTGCAGATGGGTGCGGGCGGTGCTGGCTCGGCTGTGGCCCATGCGTTGCTGGGCGAAGGTGTCGAGCGGCTGGTGCTGTTCGAAGTGGATGCAGCGCGCGCCCAGGCGCTGGTCGACAACCTCAACGGCCATTTCGGCGCAGGCCGGGCCGTTGTGGGCACGGACCTGGCGGCCGAGATTGCCGAGGCGGACGGGCTGGTCAACACCACGCCGGTCGGCATGGCCAAACTGCCGGGCACACCGCTGCCGGTCGAGCTGCTGCATGCCCGGCTGTGGGTGGCGGAGATCATCTATTTCCCACTGGAAACCGAGCTGCTGCGTGCGGCACGGGCACTGGGCTGCCGCACCCTCGATGGCAGCAACATGGCCGTGTTCCAGGCGGTGAAAGCGTTCGAACTGTTCAGTGGCCGTCAGGCCAATGCCGAGCGCATGCAGGCGCATTTCGCCAGCTTCGGTTGAGCCCGTTACCGTCCCTTTCGCGGGTTTTAACCGCGAAAGGGACGGTAAACACTTCAGTCTTTTTCATCCAGCAACGCCTTTATCAACGTCTCCTGCCCGTCGTAGTCACCTTCGCCAACGTGTACATGCCGCACCTGGCCCTGGCGATCGACGAAGTAGTGCGCCGGCCAGAACTGATTACCCCAGGCATTCCACACCCGATGATCGTTGTCCACCGCCACCGGGTAGGCGATCTGAAGGCTGGCCACCTTGTTTTTCAACTGACCGACGTCATGCTCGTAGTCATACTCCGGCGTATGTACGCCCACCACGACCAGCCCCTGATCGGCGTAGCGCCGCGCCCAGTCGTTGACATGTGGCAGGCTACGCTGGCAGTTGATGCAGTCCCACGTCCAGAAGTCCACCAGCACTACCTTGCCCTTGAGTTGCGCGGCATCCAGCGCTGGCGAGTTGAGCCACTCACTGGCCCCCGACAGCGACGGCATGGCCCCGTAACTGTCGCGGGCCGCCAAGTGGCCGGCCAGCCCCAAGCCAAGGAGCGCCAAGGCCACACCGCCCACTTTCAGCAGCATGCGGCGCTCAGTTGTCATGGCAGCCACTCGTGGCATAGGTACGGTATTGCAGGCTTTGACGCTGGCCTTGGGAGTCGAGGTAGTCCATGCGGGTATTGACCAGGCCACAGGCATCGCTTTGGTCATCCTTCACCGACAGCACTTTGTGTATGTCCAGCCGGTCGCCATAGCGGTACTGCATGACGCTGGCATCCTCCATCGGCTGTGTGGTTGCCTGGGCAACCAGGGCGCCGAGGCTGAGGACAGCGAACAGGCTGGCGCTGGCGAGGGTTTTCACGTTCATGGCATCTCTCCTGACAGCTTCTGAGGGTGGGGAGTGGTGCTCCCCGGGCAGAGCCATTTCACGCGTGCCAGGTATCAGGCATGTGTCGCCTGACCCTGCGCCCTGCCTCCTGCTGTATCTGTCGCACGGCCAGATACACTGCAATACAAACCTCTGCAGGCAAGCTCATACCTGCTCGGTACACTGCGCTCATTCCCCTTGCACAGGACCCCACCGATGGAACATGTCGATCACATCCTGATCGTCGACGACGACCGTGAAATCCGCGAACTGGTCGGCAATTACCTGAAGAAGAACGGCCTGCGCACCAGCATCGTCGCCGACGGCCGGCAGATGCGAGCTTTCCTGGAAGCCAACAGTGTCGACCTGATCGTGCTCGACATCATGATGCCGGGCGATGACGGCCTGCTGCTGTGCCGTGATCTGCGCGCCGGCAAGCACCGCACTACGCCAGTGCTGATGCTGACCGCGCGCAACGACGAGACCGACCGCATCATCGGCCTGGAGATGGGCGCTGACGATTACCTGACCAAGCCATTCTCAGCCCGCGAATTACTGGCCCGCATCAACGCGGTGCTGCGCCGCACCCGCATGTTGCCGCCCAACCTGACCATCAGCGAAAGCGGCCGCCTGATCGGTTTCGGCCAGTGGCGCCTGGACACCACCGCGCGCCACCTGCTTGATAGCGCAGGCACGCTGGTGGCTCTCAGTGGCGCCGAATACCGCCTGTTGCGCGTGTTCCTCGACCATCCACAACGGGTGCTCAGCCGCGAACAGTTGCTCAACCTGACCCAAGGCCGCGAGGCCGATATCTTCGATCGCTCCATCGACCTGCTGGTCAGCCGCCTGCGCCAACGCCTGGGCGACGACGCGCGCGAACCCAGCTGCATCAAGACGGTGCGCAGTGAAGGTTATGTGTTCTCGCTGCCCGTGCAACTGCTCGAGTCGCCATCATGAAGTGGCCGCGCACCCTCGCCTCGCGCCTGGCGCTGATCTTCATCACCGGGCTGGTGCTGGCCTATGGGCTGTCGTTCAGCCTGCAGGCCTATGAGCGCTATATCAGCAGCCGCTCGATGATGCTCAGCAACCTGGAACAGGACGTCGCCACGTCAGTGGCCATCCTTGACCGCCTTCCCGCTGCTGAACGCCCCGCCTGGCTGCCCCGCCTGGAGCGGCGCACCTACCGCTATCGGCTGGACACTGGCGTGACCGGCGCGGCGATGCCAAGCGATGACCCACCCATGGCTGCCGATTCGATCGTCAAGGCCATCGGCAGCCAGTATCGCCTGACCTTCCAGGAGATACCCGGCCCGAACGCCCACTTCCAGGCGCACCTGCGTCTGGCCGACGGCGCGCCGCTGACCATCGATGTCACCCCGGCAGCTGTGCCGATCGCCACATGGCTGCCGCTGGTGTTGCTCATACAGCTTGCCGTGCTGCTGTTCTGTACCTGGCTGGCCGTGCGCCTGGCCATCGGCCCGCTGACCCGCCTGGTCAAGGCGCTTGACGACCTCGACCCGGACAAGCCCGGCAGGCTGCTGGACGAAAGCGGCCCGCGCGAAGTGAAATATGCCGCCGTCGCCTTCAACGCCTTGCAGGCGCGCATCACTGCCTATCTCAAGGAGCGCATGCAGTTGCTGGCAGCGATTTCCCATGACCTGCAAACCCCGATCACACGCATGAAACTGCGGGTCGAGGTAATGGACGAGGGCGTGGAGAAGGACAAGTTATGGCATGACCTGGATGCCATGGAGCATTTGGTCCGCGAAGGCGTAGCCTACGCCCGCAGCATGGATATCAACACCGAGCCGCCCTGCCGCATCGACCTCGACGCGTTCCTCGACAGCGTGGTGTTCGATTACCAGGACAGCGGCGCGCAGGTCGAGCGCCATGGCACTACCGGCCGTTTGCTGGAAACGCGCCCGCATGCGCTGCGCCGGGTGTTGGTCAACCTGCTGGACAATGCCCTGAAGTTTGCCGGCAAGGCGCAATTGGAGGTCAGCCATGAGCAGGGACGTATTCTGATCCGCGTGCTGGATGAAGGGCCTGGCATCCCCCAGCAAGCGCTCAGCGAAGTGCTCAAACCATTCTACCGCGTGGAAAGCTCGCGCAACCGCAGCACCGGCGGCACCGGCCTGGGCCTGGCAATCGCCCACCAACTGATCCAAGCCATGGGCGGGCAATTGGTGCTCAGCAACCGCCAGGGCGGAGGCCTGTGCGCACAGATCGAGCTGAAGTGAAACCCTGCAGGCCTTGACGCGGCGCTGCGCGCCGGACTGCAGGGGTGACATTGCCCTACACCACACGTCACTCCTTTCTGATACACAACACAGCCTGCACCGACACACTGCCGGTACGTCGTACCGCCACACTCCCGGTCACACTTTGACACACCGGGAGATTTTTTCGATGAGAGCCATCGCCCTTCCCTCTGGCTGGAGGCTGTTCGCCGCCCAGGCCGGCCTGCTCATGACCGCCATCGCCCTCAGGCTCACCGCCAAACGGGCGCTTTACCAGCGCCGCAACGCCACCGCTCTTTCCTGACGGAGTAGCACAGCCCATGACCACGCTAAAACGCACCTCGAGCCCCCTGGACTGCCTCGCAGGCTGGGGAGCGGATTTGCCATTACGGCTGTTTCTGGCCTGGGAATTCTTCGAATCCGGCCTGGAAAAATTCAACGGCAGCAACTGGTTCGGCGATATACAGGGGCGCTTCCCACTGCCCTTCAGCCTGCTGCCAGCGGAGTTGAACTGGCACCTGTCGATGTGGGCCGAACTGGTGCTGCCGCTGCTCCTGCTGCTAGGCCTTGGTACACGGCTGGCGGCGGCGGGGCTGGCATTGGTAACCGTGGTAGCGATCGTAGCGCTGCACTGGCCTGCACACTGGTCGGACCTGGCCGAACTGGCCAAGGGTTACGCCATGACCGATCTAGGCTTCGGGGCCTACAAGCTGCCTCTGATCTACCTGGCTGCATTGCTGCCCTTGCTGCTCAACGGTGCCGGTAGGCTAAGCGTTGATCACTGGATCAAACGGCACATCGCGGCCCAGGCCACAACAACATGAAATGCAAAGGGCCCGGAGCGTACGGCTCACGAGCCCTTTGTGTTTCGCCAAGCGTGATACGCGTGGCGGGTGTCAGTCTTCCAATGGCTTGGGCGGCGCAGCCGGCTTGGCTGGTTTGGCGGGTTTGCTGTCCTTGGCCTTGGGCTCCGCTGCCGCAGCGACAGGCTCCGGTGCAGTCATGGCCTTTTCGCTGGCTGGCAACTCATCGACTGCTTTGATGATGGCCTTGACGTCGATCTTTTCGTTTGTTTCGTCATCCTTGAGCATGTGGCGCTCACCATCCTTGCCAATCAGGATGACCTTGGTGCCCTTGCTGGCACCAAGCTTGAGCTCACGTATCAGCGCCATGGTGGTCTGCTGCTCAAGGTTCTTGTCCTCACGCTTGCCCATCATTCTGGCGACGCTGTAAACCACCAGGTCACGCTCCTTGAACGCGGCCTGAGTGGCAGGGTCTTTCAAGTCCTCGTTCAGCCCCCGCAAGGTCGGGTCGGCGGTACTGGGGGCAATGATCACCAATGGCCGTGCCTTGCCCAGTTCCTTGGCCAGCGGAGCGTCGCTGTCGGCGGCGAACAGGGGGCCGGTGACGGCGAGCAGGGTGGCGAGGGTCAGTGACCGGACGAGCATACGCATCTCCTTATTGTCTCGATAAACCAATGACTACAGATCACGGAGAAAAATCCGACCCGGAGCCTAAACCACTTCGAACATCAGAGGGCCAGGGAAAAGTAACTGGCGGTTTCCGATGAGGCGCGATGCCAGGATGGCAGAATTTTCGGAAACATCCGATGCCCAGATTCAGCATAGCCCAAAGCCACTAACGGCAACCTGCGCGCCCTGTTTCGCTCACCTGAGGGGACGCTTAGCCGGCACTTAGAACAGCAACAGTTGGCGGTCGGTCAACGCTGCAAAGTCATCACCGACAAAGGGCAGGATGGCGTCGGCCACAGGCTGTAGCTGGCGGCTGAGGTAGTGGTCGTAATCGATCGGCGACTGCAGGTTTTCCATGGGCTCTGGGCCGGCCGTGGTGATCACGTAACTGATCCAGCCGCCATTTTGGTATTGCCGGGCACGCCCAAGCCGGCTGTTGTACTCATCAGCCAGGCGTGCGGCGCGCACATGCGGCGGGACATTGCGCAGGTAGTCGGCCAACGGGCGACGCAGGCGTTTGCGGTAGATCAGCAGCTCATCCAGCTCACCTGCCAGGGTCTGCTGGACGAACCCGCGCACATAGTCACGATAAGGCTGGCCCCGGAAAATCCGCCCGTACAAGGCCTGCTGGAACTGCCGGGCCAAGGGCGACCAATCGGTGCGTACCGATTCCAGGCCTTTGTACACCATGTCTTCGCTGCCGTCGGCACGCTGAACCAGGCCGGCGTAGCGCTTCTTGCTGCCCTCGTCGGCGCCGCGGATGGTCGGCATCAGAAACCGCCGATAATGGGTCTCGAACTGCAACTCCAGCGCGCTTTCCAGGCCCATGGTTTCACGCAGGTGCTGCCGCCACCACTGGTTGACCTCGGCCACCAGCGCGCGGCCGGTGCGCGCGGCAGCCTCTTCATCATGTGCACCCTTGAGCCAGACGAAGGTAGAGTCGGTGTCGCCGTAGATAACGTCGTAGCCGCGTGCCTCGATCAGCGCGCGTGTCTGGCGCATGATCTGGTGCCCGCGCATGGTGATCGAAGACGCCAGGCGCGGGTCGAAGAAGCGGCAACCGCTTGACCCAAGCACCCCGTAAAACGCATTCATGATGATCTTGAGTGCCTGCGATAGCGGTGCGTTGCCTTCACGCTTGGCCTCCTCCCTGCCCTGCCACACCCGCTCGACGATGGCGGGCAGGCAATGTCGGGTGCGCGAGAAACGCCCGCCGCGAAAACCTTCGACGGAGTGCACGTCATCCGGCTGACGCAGGCCTTCGACCAGGCCCACCGGGTCGATCAGGAACGTCCGGATGATCGAGGGGTACAGGCTCTTGTAGTCGAGCACCAGCACCGAGTCATACAGCCCTGGGCGCGAGTCCATGACAAAACCGCCCGGGCTGGCCTCATCCGGGCGACTGCCCAGGTTGGGCGCGACGAAGCCCAGCCGATGCATGTGCGGGATGTACAGATGACAGAACGCTGCCACCGAGCCACCGCTGCGGTCCACCGCCAGCCCGGTCACCGACGAGCGCTCCAGCAGAAACTCCAACAGCCGGGTATGCGCAAAAATCCGCGTCACCAGCTCGCAATCCTTGAGGTTGTAACGCGCCAACGACGGCTTGTCCTCGGCGAACATGCGGTTGATCTCGTCCATGCGCTGGTAAGGCGTATCAATCGCCTTGCCTTCACCCAGCAAGGTCTGCGCGACGTTTTCCAGGCTGAACGAAGGGAAGCTCCAGGTGGCCGAGCGCAGCGCTTCGATGCCATCGATCAGCAAGCGGCCGGGCGCATCTGCAAACACGTGGCCCCGGTTGGCGTGGGCGCGCACCGTCATGGGCGCACCGTTACGTCCCAGGTTCAACGGCACCTGCAGCAGCTTGGCGTGCTCATGCAACAGGCGCAGGTCGAACTGGACCAGGTTCCAGCCAATGATCGCATCCGGATCGTGCCTGGCCATCCACTGGTTCAGGCAGTCGAGCATGGCCGCCCGGTCGTTGCAGTAATGCAGGTCGAAATCCACGGCGTCGGGCTGGCCATTGGCAGGCCCAAGCATGAATACCTGCCGCTGCCCGCAGCCTTCCAGCGCGATGCTGTACAACTCGCCGCGCTCGCTGGTCTCGATGTCCAGCGACACCAGGCGTAGCGGCGGGCGAAAGTGCGCCAAGGGTTTGAGCTGGGCCTCGCAGATGACACCGTGGGCATCAGGCTGACCGGTGAATTGCACGGCGGCGGTGATGAAGCGCTCCATCAGGTAGCGCTCGGGCGGGCGGATGTCCGCTTCGAACACCTCGACACCGGCACCGCGCAAGCGCTGCTCCAGTTGCATGAGTTGCCGGTGCTGACGGCAATACACGCCCAGCACCGGGCGATGTTGGAAGTCCTGCAGGCGCAGGGGCCTGATTTCCACACCGGCCTCGCCCGCCAGCAACAGCCGCGCGTGTTCGACCTGCGATTGCAGGATGAACGCCACCGACTCCTGCGGGGCCAGACGCAACAGCCGCGGCCCCTGGTCGGTGGCCAGCCAGAACTCCACGCAGGTACCTTGGGGCGTGTCATGCCAGTGCCGGGTCAGGACAAAGCCCTGCTGCAACTCCACTGCGTTGTCCTCGGTGCTACGGATAGGTCGAATGGGATGATTCTACCCGTGCGCGGGGTGGCTGTGCGGGCAATCAGCCATACAGGTAGTTGATGTCCTTGTACGCCAACGGCGGCACCTGCCCCAGCAGAAAGTCACGCAGCTTGTGCATTTGCCGCGCCTTGGGGCTGGATTTGAGCCAAGTCATGTAATACCCGTCCCCGGTCGCCACGGCATGCTTGAACGGGGTGACCAGCCGCCCCGCAGTAAGATCGGCACTGGCCAGCACCAGGTCGACCACGGAAATGCCCAGCCCCTGCTGGGCCGCAGAAATGCCCTGGTCGAGGGTGTCGAACACCTGGCCCTGATCGATGCTTATGTCCAGGGCGTCCATGCGCGCCAGCCAACGCCGCCAATCGCGCCGGTCCGATGAAGGGTGCAGCAGTTCACATTGGCGCAGGTCACCCAGTGCCGGCTGCTCATGCGCCATATAGTCTGGGTGGCACACCGGGATCAGCCATTCGTCGAACAGCTTGAAACTCTCGATGTCGGCGGCGAACCGGCCGTTGGACAAGAGAAAGGCGCAGTCGTAGGGCTCGGAGTAGAAGTCCACCGTGTCGATGTCCATCCACACGCTCGACAATTGGACGCTGCAGCTGTCATCGACTTTTTTGAAGGCATCCAGGGCCCTCAGCAACCAGCGCACCGTCAGCGTCGAGGGCGCCTTCAAGCGCAGGCCGTAGCGGTCCTGGCGCAGCAGTGCACAGGCATTCTCGATGATCTTGAAGCCGACTTTGAGCTCCTGGGCCAGCAGGCGCCCATGCTCGGTGAGGCTCAACTTGGGCCCACGTCGCTCGAACAGGTCGCAGCCGAACAGGCTTTCGAGGGTCTTTATGTGGTGGCTGACGGCGCCTTGGGTCAGGGCCAGCTCTTCGGCCGCGCGGGTGAACGACCCGTACCGTGAGGCCACCTCGAAGGCACGCAGCGCGTGCAAGGCCTGAATCCGTTCCGACATGATGCCCCCGAAGCATGAGTGAGACTAATGGCAGGTCATAGTACCACGCGTTTTACAACGCCAGGTACGCCCCAGAAAATGCAGGTAAACAACAAAGATAAGCCAATAACCTGCCTGCATGTGTCTTGAACGTTCTACTCATTAAACGCCTGGGGAAATCATGTTTACGGGTTATGGAAACTGCTATCGCCTGGACGCGCTAGAGCTGGCCGCTGAACATGTCCGGAACACGCAGCACTGGACGCACGAAACGATACAACATTTTCGCACCATCCTCGCCAACCCCGACTTTCCATGCCTGTTCGGGCGCAAGGCGGTGGCCGGTGAATCCTGCCACATCCTCTTCGCCCGCGCTGAACAGCTCGCCGATGACATCGCACAAGGGCTGGCCGAGTACGTGCGCACCATAGCACCGGTGCCGGTCAAGCAACGCATCGGCAGCCCGCTGGTGGTGTTTCTCGAAACGGCCGCCGACAGCAACCTGGCCGAACAGCAGGCGCTGGCCTGGAAGGTGCTGCGCGGGGTTCATGCCCGTGACCCGCACCCGTGGCCGCAAGCGATCCCAGCCGACCCCCACGACAGTGGCTGGTCGTTCTGCTACGCCGGCATGGCGCTGTTCATCAACATGAATTTTCCCGGCCACCATCAGATGAAAAGCCGCAACCTGGGCAATCACATCACCTTCGTCATCAACCCGCGGGAAAACTTCGACGAAGTGGCCAATGCCGCCACCGAGAGCGGCAAGCGCATCCGTGCACGCATCCGCGAACGCGTGCAGCGCTACAACGACGGCGTGATGCCCGACAGCCTGGGCTTCTTTGGCCAGGCCGACAACTTCGAATGGAAGCAATACCAACTGCAGGAAGCAGGCTCGCTCAACCCATCGCGCTGCCCCTTTCATGCCCACGTCCACGCAACACCAGACACCCAGATCGAGAACTGACCGTGAATACCGCACTGACCGCTACCTACGCCCTGACCGTACTGCTGCTGATCGCCACACCCGGCCCGGTCGTGGCATTGATCGTCAACACCGCCGCGGCCTCTGGCTCACGCAAGGCCATGTTCACCGCTGTCGGCACCAACTGGGCTTCCCTGGTGCTGATCGGCGCCGCGGCCTGGGTCATCCTCACCAGTGCAGCGATCGACAAGGCCTGGCTCAGTGGCATGAGCCTGCTCGGCTGCCTGTTCATTGGCTACATCGCCGTAGGCACCTTGCGCGAATGCCTGCAGGCGCCTGCCTGCGAGACGCTTGAGCAACCGGCAAGAGCCGGGCGGGGCGGTTTGTGGCAAGGGTTCATGGTCGGTATTTCCAACCCCAAGGACATCATTTTCTTCATCGCCTTCTTCCCACAGTTCATCCAGATCACCGAATCGTTCGGCAAAAGCATGATGGTGCTGTCCCTGCTGTGGGTGGCCATCGACTTCGCCGTGCTCAGCCTTTACATCTTTGCCATCGGCAAGATCGCCTCGCAGCGTAGCAACCGGGTGATTTCGCTGGCCTCGGGGGTTGCCCTGTTGCTCATCGCAGTCGGTGGCCTGGCCTACAACATCAAGGAGCTGGCGGGCTGACGCCTCGGTGCGACGCCACGCCGGACAACAAGGAGCGCCCATGAACCCGTCCAGTAGCGCAACATTCGGCCCGGGCCTGCCTGCGCCACTGTCGCTCGACTACCAGCGTTTCCTGCAACTGGGCAGCCGCCGTGCCCCACACACCCTGCATGTGCACGAAAGCGGCTACCGTTCCGGCACCATCAACACCGATGCGCTGGGTTTGCGCTACAGCCATTGCGCCGGCAAGCGATTTTCGGCCGGCGAATATGGCGGCACCGGCCGTGTCAATTTGCTCGTCGGCGGTTCGACCGCCTTGGGGATCGGTGCCAGTTCCGATGAGCATACGGTGGCCTCGCACCTGTCGATGCTCACCGGGGAGGTGTGGTTGAGCCTCGCTGGCTGTGGGCTCAATGCCAGCCAGGAACTGCTGCTGTTTCTCACCCACCAGCATCGCTTCAGCGAAATCGGCCACGTGGTGGTGCTCAGCGGCCTCAACACCTTGGCCCACGAGGGCCTCGGCGAAATGCTAGGCGGCCCGCACGCTGCGCTGCATGCCAAGGCCTATCAGAACTACCTGAACAGTTTCAACGAAGGCGCGCTACCTGCCAGTCCGGCACGCCGGGACTCGCTGTGGCAACGCCTTGGCCAGGCCCTGGCCCCGCGTCGGCAGGTGCCGCCCCCTGCCTGGCCATTATCCGCCCCACAGAAACGCCTGGCACACGCTGCCGACTGCATCGGGCGTACCTTGAGTCAATGGGAACGCTTGCTTGCCGACAGCCACGCCACCCTCACCTTCATTCTCCAACCGCTGCTGCCGTGGTGCCGTGAAACGCTGCCTGCCGGAGAGCGAGCCATGCTATCGGCACTGGAACAGCAACCGACCAACTTCGACCGGCTGCTCGAAGGCGCCTTCGACAGTCAGCTGCACATGGCCTTCTTCAGGCGCATCAAGAGCCAGGCGGATCCGGTGCCGTGTTACGACATGAACAGCATGCTGAGCAGCTCCCCTGCCTTCGGGGCCGAGCTGTTCATCGATCGCTTGCACCTGAACGATCTGGGCAACGATGCACTGGCCAAGGTCATCACCGCCAAACTGGGCCTGGCCCAGGAAAAACATGCCCAACGCAAGGTCGCCCCGGTCAAGCTCGTCTGACAAATGTGCGTTGCCCTTTCGGTAGCGCCATCCGGTTGGCTAGAATAGGCCATCGTTCCGATACGCCTGAGGCGCACGTGTACTTGTGATGAACACCCGAGCCGACTACCAGTATCTTTCTGCTTATCCGGGCTGTGGTGCCAGTGGGGCCTGCCTGTGAGTGGTTTCGCCCGCGTGCCCGCACTGCTCATCTCGCTGATGCCGTTTGCCGCACAAGCGCTCGACGTGCGTATCGATCCGCATGCCGACTTGCTTTATCGCCAGGCCCTGCCATTACTGGAGCAGGCCGACACTCCAGAGGATGACGGCAACACCCTGCGCACTGCCATTGGCGGCGACCCGGAACTCAAACGCCAGGGCCAGGCCATGGCCCGCACGCTGCCAACTGCGGTAGCCCTGCTTGAAAAGTCAGTGGAGCTCGGCCATCCCGTGGCCCAATACCGCCTGGCCCTGTACTACACGACCTACCTGCCTGCGGCGCAAATCCCTGATGCTGCCTGCCCGCTGCTCAAGGCCAGCCTGCAGCAGGGCTTTGCCCCGCCCGCTACGGCGATCGCCACCTGGTGCCCACCGTATAACGCCAGCCCCCGTTACCGCGAGGCGCTCGAAGCGATACCAGGCATGGCAACGCTGTATGCGCCCTACTACCCGCAACCGGCCACACGCCTGGCTTGCAGCCGCAGCCAGCCACAAGGGCTGGAAATGCAGTGGGGCCGCCAACGCGACTATCAGGCTGAGGTGTATCGGTTGCTGGGCGACCTGGACCCACAGCATCGCCGGGACTTGCTGCAAAAGGCGGTGGAAATCAATGGTTGCGCAGCAGCACAACGGCGGTTGACCAGCCAGCGGTGATCATTGCTACGGCAGTGGCAAACCAGCAAGATCGTTCAAGCCACCTGGCCCACCCTCTGGCATGCTGCGCTGCCGAACAACAGTGTTGCAGCCATCATGCAAAGCAGTCCGCCCATCGCTCGCCAAGCTTTTCTGCACGGCGCCATCGCCATTCTTCCGTTATCACTGGCCGTCGCGCCTTGGGGCCTGCTGGCTGGCTCGATGGCCATCGAGGCCAACCTCAGTGCCTGGGAGGGTCAGGGGCTGTCGGCGATCGTGTTCGCGGGCGCCGCGCAACTGGTGGCCATCGGCATGCTCAAGGGTGGCGCCAACCTGCTGTCGATCTTGCTGACCACCCTGCTGCTGACCTCGCAACATCTGCTTTACGGCTTGTCGATGCGCCCGGTGCTGTCGAACCAGCCGCTGCGCTGGCGCCTGGGCTTGGGTTTCCTGTTGACCGATGAGTTCTTCGCCTTGACAAGCCACTATGACCAACAGCAATTCAACCGCTGGTACGCGCTGGGGGTCGGCCTGACCTTCTATGTGGCCTGGAACCTGTTCACCCTGGCCGGCATCGTCCTGGGCCAGAACATCCCGCACCTGGACCAGCTGGGCCTGGATTTCTCCATCGTCGCCACCTTTGTCGCCCTGATCGCCCCACTGGTGCGCAACCTCGCCACGCTAGTGTGCGTGGCGGTGTCGCTGTTCTGTTCAGTGCTTTTCAGCTACTGGCATTGGGAAACCGCGCTGGTGGCCGCCGGCCTGCTGGGCATGGCTGCCGGTTTCGTCTGCCAGAAATTTTCCGGAGGCCGCGTATGACCTGGCTACTGATCTTCGCCATGGGCGCCGTCGTCTTCCTCAATCGCTACGCGTTCCTGGAGCCGCGCCTACCGCTGCGCCTGAGTTCCAATGCCCGGCAGTTTCTAGGCTTTGCCGTGCCGGGCATGCTCACCGCGATTTGCGGGCCAATCGTCTTCCTGCCCGGCCATCAGCTGGACTTGAGCCCGCTCAATCCCTACCTGCTGGGGGCTGTAGTGGCCATCGTGCTGGTGCTGTTGACCCGCAGTGTATTGCTGAGCATGCTGGTGAGCATGTTGATCTTCTTCCTGCTGCGCAGCTGGCTGACATGAGCACGCCCCTGCGCGAACAGACCCACCTTTGGCAGGCGCCCGCCCTGGGCGATGTCGAGATGTTGCATGCGCGCTACATTCAGCAACGCTTCGCCCCGCATGTTCACGAAGGTTATGTGTTCACCGTGATCGAGTCGGGTGCCCAGCGCTTCTGGCACCGCGGCAGCGAGCACCTGGCGCCGGTGGGCAGCATGGTGCTGATCAACCCGGACGAACTGCATACCGGCGCCACCGCCCATGAGGCTGGCTGGCGCTACCGCGGGTTCTATCCGGACCATGAACGGGTGACCGGGGTGCTCGACGAGCTGGAACTGGGCCGCCACGGCATGCCCAGCTTCAAGGACAGCGTGATCCAGGACCCGGCCCTGGCCATCGCCTTCAGCAAGCTGCATCAGCTGTCCGAAGCCAGCGCCAGTGCCCTGCAGCAACAGACGGCCTGGCGCCAGGCGGTTCTGGCCCTGGTTCAACGACACGGGCAATGCGCTGAACCCGCGCCCCCTGGCCACGAACCACTGGCCGTAGCCCGCGCCCGCGAGCTGCTGGAGAGCCAACTGGCAGAGCCGCCATCGCTCGAAGCGCTGGCGGGCGCGGTCAATCTATCGCCGTTCCATTTCGCCCGGGTGTTCCGCCAAGCCACCGGCCTGCCGCCGCATGCCTGGCTCAAGCAACGGCGCCTGGCCCGTGCCCGGGAAATGCTCAAGCGCGGCCTGGCTGCGACCGACGTGGCTTTCAACCTGGGCTTCGCGGACCAGAGCCACCTCAGCCGGCAATTCAAGCAAGCCTTTGGCGTCACCCCAGGCGCCTATCGCACCGCCTGCCTGCACGGGTAACTGCTGCTACACTGACTAAGCTGAATTGGAGGTTCCTGCCATGTCCGAAAGAGAGCTCACCACCCTCATATCGTTGATGAACCAGCGCCAGGCCTGCCTGAGCAGTGCCTGCAAAGAGATCGCCGACTGGATCGACCGGCAGGGTGATGTGCCTGCCGCTGGCAAGATCCGCGCGAGTCTCAAGGCCCTGGAGGCCGACGAAGCCCAGGTCCGCAAGACCTTGACCTCGCTGACCCTGGAACGGCCTTTGCCACGTTTTCGCAGCTGAATGAAGTGGGGCCGCTTAGCGGCCCCGGGTCAATCAGTGCTTCATGTGCATGTGATCGTGCCCGCCGCCCATCTCGGCGTTGAGCGCCCGTACCTCTGCCTGCACATCCAAGGTTTCCTTGCCGCCCTTGGCATCTTCCACGGTCAAGGTCAGCGGGACTTTGTCGCCTTCCTTCACCTGCTTCGTCAAACCCATCAACATCACGTGATAGCCATTGGGGTCCAGGCTCACCGGCTTGCCGGCGGGCAACTGCACGGCTTCGACCTGCTTCATGCCCATCACATCACCGTTCATGGTCATCTCGTGCACTTGCACAGTCTTGGCGACGGGCGATGCCACCCCTGTCAGCTTGCTGTCGCTGCTGGCAGTCAGGGTCATGAACGCACCGGTGGACTGCTGGTGCGGTACGCTGGCACGTACCCAGGCATCACTTACGGTGGTCTCGGCCAAAGCCGGCAGCGCCAGCCCCAGCAAGGCGATAGCGGCCAGGCCGCGCTTGAACGGGTGCAGTGAAACAGCCATTAGCAGATCTCCATCAGGGTGACCAGGTCTTCGGCGCATTCCTTGGCGTTCAGGGAATGGCCCAGGCTCAGGCGCAGGGTGCCACGCGTATCGTAGACGTAGCTGGTGGACGAATGAGAGATGGTGTACGTGTCACCGGCCGGGACCTTCTCGTAGAACACCTTGAACTCCTTGGCCACCTCGGCGATTTCCTCCGGCGTACCGGTAAGGGCCATGAACGAGGGGTCGAAAGCCTTGACGTAGGCGTCGAGCACCTCGGGGGTGTCGCGCTCAGGGTCCAGGGTGATGAACACCACCTGGAACAGCTCGCGGTCGCGGCCACGGAGCAGCTTGCGGATTTGCGCCGCGCGCGCCAGGGTGGTCGGGCAGACTGCCGGGCACTGGGTGAACCCGAAGAAGATCATCGGCATGCTGCCGTAGAAGCTCGACAGGGTGACGACGTTGCCCTTGGTATCCTTGAGGCGGAACTTGCGCCCCAGGATTTCGTTGCTCATGTTCTTGCCGTACTCGAACTCGAGCCCTCGGGCCGGGTTGCAGCCTGCCAGCAGGCGGAGCCCGAGAACGCCCATCCCGGCGACAACTGCGCGCCGGGTCAACAGATCATTCATGGAACCATCCTTTAAAGGGAAGGTGCCGACCCTCGGGACGGGCCGGCCGAAAAACCGGGGCATTCTGGCATGACACCCCAAGCGGTTCTACCCGACCAAGGCGGTGGTGGCTTGCAGCCCTTTAAACACGGGCTGCGGCCTGTTGTCGCAGGGGTTGAATCCGTAACAGTTTGTTGCTAGCAGGGTGTTGCCAACGCCGAACTACCGATCAGTAGTAGGCGTTTTCCTTCTGGGTGTGGTCAGTCACATCCCGCACGCCCTTGAGCTCTGGAATACGTTCGAGCAGGGTCCGCTCGATGCCGTCCTTGAGGGTTACGTCAGCCTGACCGCAGCCTTGGCAACCACCACCGAACTGCAGCACTGCAATGCCGTCGTCGACCACATCCACCAGGCTGACCTGGCCACCGTGGCTGGCCAGGCCCGGGTTGATCTCGGTCTGCAGGTAATAGTTGATACGCTCGTTGATCGGGCTGTCTTCGTTGACCATTGGCACTTTGGCGTTCGGCGCCTTGATGGTCAGCTGGCCGCCCATGCGGTCGGTGGCATAGTCGACCAGCGCGTCTTCCAGGAACGGCACGCTAACGGCATCCAGGTAGGCCGTGAAGCTCTTCAGGCCCACGGCGGTGTCGTCAGGCTTTTCTTCGCCTGGCTTGCAGTAGGCAATGCAGGTTTCGGCGTACTGGGTGCCCGGCTGGGTGATGAATACGCGGATGCCGATGCCAGGCGTGTTCTGCTTGGAAAGCAGATCGGCCAGGTAATCATGGGCGGCGTCGGTAATGGTTATAGCGCTCATGTAAGTTCCTCACAGACTTGCGGCCAAGTGTACGCCAACCTGGCCTTCGAACAAAGTCCTAGCATTTGACTCGGGAAAGAGCAAATGCCGGCGTTTGCTCCCGCGGCGCCGCCAGCCACGCCTGCATCCGCCGGTAAAGGCCCCGCTCCAGCCACTGGTAGCTGAACCACGACATTAGTCCAATGGACGGCACGCACAGGGCAAAGACCAGGTAGGGATTGAGGTGCAGGTGCTGGCTGGCGAACCAGCCCGCGTACAGTACCAGCACGTGGATCAGGTACACCGAGTACGAGCAGTCGCCCAATGCCTTGAGTACCCGATTGCCCTGGAAGTACGGCTCAAGCGCTACGAATGCCAGCACGATCAGTGCGCTGGGAAGGCCCCAATGCAAAAGGCGCTGGGAGGCGTCCAGGTGGTAGATCGCATAGACGGCCACCCCCAGCAATGCCAGCGGCAACCACAGCGCTTCACGCACCAGGCCGCGGCGGTACAGCACACCGATGCCGATACCGAGCAGAAATTCATAGATGATGCCGTTGTTGTAGAAGCGGCTGAGCACGCCAACGCGGCCCAGCACTTCGCTGACCAGCAGCAGCGCAGCGGTCACCAGCAGCAATTGGTGGCGCTTGCGGACCAGGAATGCCAGGCCAAACAGAAGGTAGAAGAACATCTCGAAGTTCAGCGTCCAGCCCACGTTCAACGTCGGGTACAGGCCGTAGCCACCCGGGTTCTCTGCCGGAATGAACAGCAACGACAGCAACAGGTGATGCCAGGTGAATGCCTGGTGGGGCATCCATTGGCTGAAGGCCAGCAGCACGAGCGCCATCAGCAGGGTGTAGAACCAATAGGCAGGGACGATCCGCAACGCGCGGTTGAGCAGAAACTGACGCGGCTCCACGGGTTTGTCCCGGGTCGAAAGGTAGATCACCAGCCCGCTGATGACGAAGAAGATGTCGACACCCACAGCGCCGCGGGCAGTGAGCAATTGGCCAACGGGGCCAGTGGCATGGAAGTCGAAAAAGATCTGCATGAAATGGTGGCAGACCACCACCCAGGCGGCGAACGCCCGCAGTGCCTGAAGCGAATACAGCATGGATCACCCTGCGATTGCCTTGGTGCATTGAGGCCACGTTGGGCTGCCTGGCAGCCCCGGACCCTCCAACCTTTCCGACCGCAGGTGTGCCGGAAAGGTCAGCTCAACCGATCAGAGGTTCTCGTAGCGGTTCATGTCCAGCACCCCGGCCTCCAACGGTTGGGTTTCCTTGATATAGGCGCTCAGGTCGTGGAAGTAACGCCAGAACTGCGGGTGGCTGCGGCGCACGCCCCAGCGCATGACGATACGTTCGAACCTGGCCGGATCATCGCGCGCATGTTCCATGTCTTCGACGAACTCTGGCACATCTGCCGCCGGGATGTTGAAGATGAAGTTCGGGTAACTGCTGAGCACCCCGGGGTACAGGGTCAGGGTATCGAGCCCCGGCTGGTAGCGCGCGGCCTCGCCCAGCAGAAACGCGACATTGCTGTGGGCACGGTTGCGCAGCAGGCTGTAGACCTGGCGCTGACCGCCCTGCCCTTCGATGCGCAACATCGTGGCTTCCGGTAACTGATCGATCACCTTCAGGCCCGCGGCCGGGCGAGATACCAGGCGGCTGAGCGACTGCTCGACGTTACGGAATTCTTCGTTCATCTGCGGCCGCGAACAATAGGCACCCTGGCACCGGTTGATCGGGTCAGGTGCGGCATTCAGGCTGCCGGTGCGTTGCAGCAGCTTGAGGCCGAAGTCACGCTTGGGGTCGCGCGGGTCGAGCCTGATGCCGCTTGGCGTGTCGGTGTCGATGTCTTCATAGTCGAGCCACATCTTCACCTTGCCACCGTTCTGGTACCAGTCGCTGAGTATTGCACCACGCTCATCCGCCGGCATCAGGCGCAGGAAATTGACCTCGGCACCGTTGCGGATCAAATCGAAATACAGCCGCGTCTGCAACTGGTGCGAGACATTGCCGAAGACATCGAAATTGACCGCCAACTGGTAATAGGTACGTTCGAACAGCGGGTAGTCGAACAGCCACAGGGTCAGCGGCACATCGCCGACCAGGCCCTTGGTCACTGACGCGCTGTCGAAGTGGCGGAAGATGCTGAGCAGCGCATTGTCGTTGCCGGCCCACAGGGTCGACCAGCCAGGCGCTGGCATTTCGGCGTAGGCCTGGCGACGCAGCTTTTCATACTCGTTGCGCTTGTCACGATAGGCATGCCACAGGTTGAGCACACTGCCCACGTCGTCGATCTGGCCTGGCATGGCGAGCAACGGTGTGGCCTGGCCACGGTACGCAGCATCGGTAATGTAGCGGTCGTGCGCCGGCTCCTGGAACAGCGCCCAGAAGTTATCGCGAATCACATCGGTAGCGATCTGCCCACGGCACACTGGCCCGCGAATGAAGGTGCGGACGAAGTACTCGGCGTTATCCAGCATGAACTGATAGCGCGCCACCGCCGGGATCGCCTCGAAGGTCTCGAACGGGTTGGCGCGGTGGCGCGGCCCATAGCCTGGCAGCGCACTGGCGTGCCAGTCACCGGCATAGAACAGCTGCTTCACGCGCTTGAGCTTTTGCGGCCCCATCGGGTAAGTGATGTGGGTCTTGTGCACGATCACGCCCTGCACTGGAATCAACCGGTAATAGAAGTCGGTACCCGGCGGATCGTTGGGGCGGCGCGTGGCAATCACGTCGACCGGCTGGCCGCTGGGCGTGCGCGAACGCACCCACTGGAAAAAGTGGCCCTGCTCGCCACCGACGAAATGGATGTGCGCCAGGAACAGGTGCTCGTACAGCCAGCGCCCCACCAAGGCCTCGGTAGAGCCTGGTCGATTGAGCAGTTCTTCCCAGTCGGCGATCTGTTTTGCCTCGGCCGCGCTGGGTTGAATGGGCTGATACTCGACCGGCGCACCTGCCGCCAGCCACGCTTGCAGGGTCTGGTATTGCTTGTCGGTCAGGCCGGTGACAGCCAATGGCATACCCTCTTTGGGGTGGGCGCCGGCGTAGGCATCGAACTCATGGGGCAATGGGCACATGTTGTTGCGCTCAAGCCCCAGGACGATGTCGTCGGGCAGCTTGGCGTTGGGGGTAAGCGGGGCCTTGTGCCCCAGCTCCAGCATGCGGGCCATCAACGCAGCCTGGCTACCCTGGCTGTCGAGCACCGAATAGAAGCCCTTCTTGCGCCACTGCTCTTCGCTGTGCGCGTCGTAGAAAAGCCGCGTGGTCGGGACTGCCTTGCTCCTTTCACCCTGGTACACCGGTACCTTGGTTGCACCGCGCACAGCCCCTTCCGGGCTCTCCAGCTTCAACTGGCAAGCAGCGTCGTTACAGGCATGGCAGGCCACGCACTTCTCGGTGAAAATCGGTTGAATATCCCGGGTGTAGGAAATTACCGCGCTCGATTGGGGGGCTTGTGCGAGCGCGACACTGCTGAGCAGCAGCGCGAGAGCGCCGACAAGAAAACGATGCACCATGTGCCGAAAGTCCTGAGTTCTAGAAAAGCCATCACGTTTTTGCCGGGGCGAGCGCGGGTGCTTCATGGCGCAACATGAATGAAATTCATGCGAATGGCCGGTGCGCCTAAAAACCGCGCAGCTTTGTTATGATTCCGCACCTTCTGATATTTGCCCGACCAGGTAGTTCCTATGTCCGACCGCAGCGCTCGTCTCCAAGCACTCCAGCACGCACTCAATGAGCGCATCCTGATCCTCGACGGCGGCATGGGTACTATGATCCAGAGTTACCGCCTCGAGGAACACGACTATCGTGGCACGCGCTTCGCCGATTGGCCAAGCGATGTAAAAGGTAACAACGACCTGCTGCTGCTCAGCCGCCCCGATGTCATCGCTGCCATCGAGAAGGCGTACCTGGACGCCGGCGCCGATATTCTGGAAACCAACACCTTCAACGCCACGCAGATTTCCCAGGCCGACTACGGCATGGAGTCGCTGGTCTACGAGCTGAACGTCGAGGGCGCGCGCATCGCCCGCCAGGTGGCGGATGCCAAGACCCTGGAAACGCCCGACAAACCGCGTTTCGTTGCCGGCGTGCTCGGCCCCACCAGCCGCACCTGCTCGATTTCCCCAGACGTCAACGACCCCGGCTACCGCAACGTCACCTTCGACGAACTGGTGGAAAACTACATCGAGGCCACCCGCGGCCTGATCGAGGGTGGCGCCGACCTGATCCTCATCGAGACCATCTTCGACACGCTCAACGCCAAGGCGGCGATCTTCGCCGTGCAGCAGGTGTTCGAAGATGACGGCATCGAACTGCCGATCATGATCTCCGGCACCATCACCGATGCCTCGGGCCGCACCCTGTCCGGCCAGACCACCGAAGCGTTCTGGAACTCGGTACGCCATGCCAAGCCGATTTCCGTTGGCCTGAACTGCGCACTGGGGGCGAAGGACCTGCGCCCTTACCTCGAAGAGCTGTCGACCAAAGCCGACACCCACGTGTCTGCCCACCCCAATGCCGGCCTGCCGAACGCCTTCGGCGAGTACGACGAAACCCCGGCCGAGATGGCTGCGGTAGTCGAGGAGTTCGCAGCCAGCGGGTTCCTCAACATCATCGGCGGTTGCTGCGGTACCACGCCCGGGCACATCCAGGCCATCGCCGAGGCCGTGGGCAAATACAAACCACGCCAGATTCCGCAGATCGCCAAGGCCTGCCGCCTGTCGGGCCTGGAGCCGTTTACCATCGATCGCCAGTCGCTGTTCGTCAACGTCGGTGAGCGCACCAACATCACCGGCTCCGCCAAGTTCGCCCGGCTGATCCGCGAAGAGAATTACACCGAAGCGCTGGAAGTCGCCCTGCAGCAGGTAGAGGCCGGTGCTCAGGTGATCGACATCAACATGGACGAAGGGATGCTCGACTCCCAGGCTGCCATGGTCCGTTTCCTCAACATGATTGCAGGCGAGCCTGACATCTCTCGCGTGCCGATCATGATCGACTCGTCCAAATGGGAGGTGATCGAAGCGGGCCTCAAATGCATCCAGGGCAAAGGCATCGTCAACTCGATCTCCATGAAAGAGGGCGTCGAGCAGTTCAAGCATCACGCTCGCCTGTGCAAACGCTACGGCGCGGCCGTGGTGGTGATGGCCTTCGACGAGGTCGGCCAGGCCGACACCGCCGCCCGCAAGAAGGAAATCTGCCAGCGCAGCTACGATATCCTGGTCAATGAAGTCGGTTTCCCGCCGGAAGACATCATTTTCGACCCCAATATCTTCGCCGTCGCTACCGGCATCGAAGAGCACAACAACTATGCCGTGGATTTCATCGAGGCCTGCGCCTACATTCGTGACCACCTGCCCTATGCGTTGAGCTCGGGCGGCGTGTCCAACGTGTCGTTCTCGTTCCGCGGCAACAACCCGGTGCGCGAGGCGATCCACTCGGTGTTCCTGTTCCACGCCATCCGCAACGGCCTGACGATGGGTATCGTCAACGCCGGCCAGCTGGAGATCTACGATGAGATCCCGGGCGAGCTGCGCGAGCGGGTCGAGGACGTGGTGCTCAACCGCACGCCTGAAGGTACCGATGCGCTGCTGGCCATCGCCGATGATTACAAAGGCGGGGGTGCCACCAAGGAAGTCGAAAACGAGGCCTGGCGCTCACTGCCGGTAGGCAAGCGCCTGGAACATGCGCTGGTCAAAGGCATCACCGCACACATCGTCGAAGACACCGAGGAGTGCCGCCAGCAATGTGCGCGCCCGATCGAAGTCATCGAAGGGCCGCTGATGAGCGGCATGAACGTGGTTGGCGACCTGTTCGGTGCGGGCAAGATGTTCCTGCCGCAGGTGGTCAAGTCGGCGCGGGTGATGAAGCAGGCCGTGGCCCACCTGATCCCGTTCATCGAGGCCGAAAAAGGTGACAAGCCCGAAGCCAAGGGCAAGATTCTCATGGCGACGGTCAAGGGCGACGTGCACGACATCGGCAAGAACATCGTCGGCGTGGTCCTGGGCTGCAACGGCTATGACATCGTCGACCTCGGCGTGATGGTACCGGCAGAGAAGATCCTGCAGACAGCCCGCGACGAGAAGTGCGACATCATCGGTTTGTCCGGCCTGATCACTCCGTCACTGGACGAGATGGTTCACGTTGCCCGCGAAATGCAGCGCCAGGGCTTCGAGCTGCCGTTGATGATCGGTGGTGCCACCACGTCCAAGGCCCACACGGCAGTCAAGATCGAGCCCAAGTACAGCAACGATGCAGTGATCTATGTGACCGACGCCTCCCGCGCAGTGGGTGTGGCCACCCAGTTGCTGTCCAAGGAGCTCAAGCCTGACTTCGTTGAAAAAACCCGCCTGGACTATGTCGACGTGCGTGAGCGCACTGCCAACCGCACTGCCCGCACCGAGCGCCTGAGCTATGCGCAGGCAGTGGCGGCCAAGCCGAAGTACGACTGGGCCGCTTATCAGCCGGCCGCCCCTGCCTTCACAGGCGTCAAGGTGCTGGACAACATCGACCTGCGCACCCTGGCCGAGTACATCGACTGGACGCCGTTCTTCATTTCCTGGGACCTGGCCGGCAAGTTCCCACGCATCCTCACCGATGAAGTGGTGGGTGAAGCGGCGACCTCGCTGTACAACGATGCCCGCGAGATGCTCGACAAACTGATCGACGAAAAGCTGATCAGCGCGCGCGCCGTGTTCGGTTTCTGGCCTGCCAACCAAGTTGCCGATGACGATATTCAGGTCTACGGCGACAATGGTCAGACCCTCGCTACGTTGCACCACCTGCGCCAGCAGACCATCAAGCCCGATGGCAAGCCGAATTTCTCCCTGGCCGACTTCGTCGCGCCAAAGGACAGCGGCGTCACCGACTACATGGGGGGCTTCATCACCACCGCCGGCATTGGTGCCGAGGAAGTGGCGAAGGCTTACCAGGACAAGGGCGACGACTACAGCTCGATCATGGTCAAGGCCCTCGCCGACCGCCTGGCCGAGGCGTGCGCCGAGTGGCTACACGAGCAGGTGCGTAAAGAGCACTGGGGTTATGCGCGTGACGAACACCTGGACAACGAAGCACTGATCAAGGAACAGTACCGCGGCATCCGTCCTGCCCCAGGCTACCCGGCCTGCCCGGACCATACCGAAAAAGCCACGCTGTTCCGCCTGCTCGATGGCACGGCCATCGGTGAAACCGGCCCCAGCGGCGTGTTCCTTACCGAGCACTTCGCCATGTTCCCGGCCGCCGCGGTCAGCGGTTGGTACTTCGCTCACCCACAGGCGCAGTACTTTGCCGTGGGCAAGGTCGACAAGGACCAGATCGACAGCTACAGCGCACGCAAGGGCCAGGATGTCAGCGTCAGCGAGCGCTGGCTGGCACCGAACCTGGGCTACGACAACTGACCTGTGCGGGGCCGCTTTGCGGCCCCATCTTGCATCTACACTGTCCCTGATTGCCTCTTGAATTGCGGAGCCAACATGGACGATTCCAGCCAAGGCAAACCCCCTACCTTCTGGCAGATGCTGCACAGCATCCTCGCCGCCGCGCTGGGTGTGCAGAGCGGTAAAAACCGCGCGCGCGACTTCACCCATGGCAAGGCCAGCCATTTCATCGCGCTCGGCGCACTGTTCACCTTGGTGTTCATCCTGGTCCTGATCGGCCTGGTACAACTGGCGCTGCACCTGACCGCCCGCTGAAACGCAACCCGCCCGCGCAATTCCCTTGCGCGGGCGGCTCAGGTTGCATCATGGTCTGGAGCCAGGGCTATTGGTGGCTGACCCAGTACACGGCAGTGACCACCACCAGGACGATCAGGCAGAGGATCGCCCAGGCATCGACGCTGCTGTCAGCCTTACGGGCCTTGGTTGTATTTCCCATTGCATTGCCTCTTGTAGTGGTTATGGGAATGCACTTCACAACCAGCAGTTAAGACGAGCAATGCCCTTCTCTCAAGCAGGGTTTTTCAGTAGTCGACAGGTGACGTCAGGAAGGGGTAACGGTAGGCAGGCGGGCGCCCTTCGGCGCTGAAGCGCTGAAAGTCCACATCAAAGTCGTCCTGCTCCGCCAGTTTGAGCCAGCGCTTGGCCTTGAGCGGATCGACCGACTGCAACACAGGCAGCACATGGTCGCGCTTTGCGTCCCGAGCGATATCCACACCATGGGCATCGTCATGCAGCATGACCATGGCCCAACCGCCGAGACTGAAATGCCCACCCATCAACACCCCCAGGCGCCCATCGATGCGCGCGCGCAAGGCCTCGGGGGAACTGTTGATGGCGCTGAACACCACATCTCGTCCAGGCCTGCGCCCCGCAGCTTCGAACGCGCGCATGGCGCCGAACGCCATTTCGTCGTTGGCCGACCACACCAACTGGGTATCCGGGTAGCGCTGCAACAACTGCTGCGCCTGTTCAAAGGCGCGCTGCCGGTTCCAGCCGCCGTAAACCACCTGCCGCAGGCGCACCTGAGGGAAGTCGGCCAGGGCGCGGCGCATGCCTTGCTCACGCAACTGCGAGGCGGGCGTGGTCTTGATCCCGGCGAAAGCTACCAGGTCCACAGGCGCGTTACTGCGCGGCAGCAAGGCGACCATCTGATGCAGCATCTGGTAGCCGGCCTGCTCGTCATTGGCCGTCAAGGTCCCCAACAAAGCGCCGTATTTTGCGGGCTGAGCCTCAATACCGCTCGCCTGGCTGGCAGTCAGCCCGTTGCTGACCAGCAACAGCTTGACCTCGCTACCTTGCGCCAAGCGGAGGATTTGCGGCGCAACGTATCGCTCGTTGACCAGCACCAGGTAGTCCGGGCGCTGCGGTCCGTTGAGCACAGCCCGCGCCTGGTCAAGTGCGCGCTCGGCATTGCGCGCGCTGTATTGCACCTGCAGCGTCATGCCCAAGTCGTCGGCGGCCGCCTGCATGAAGCGCGAGTAGCTGGCCCAGAACGTCTCACCGGGCAGCCCCGGGTTGAGGAACACCACCGAAGCGGCCTGAGCGCTGGCTGCCAGCGGCAGGCTCAGGCACAAGCTGTAGCACAATGCCTTGAGCATGCGGTTACATCCTTACCAACAAACCCACGAGTATAAACCTGCGGCACTGAGTGACGGACAAATGCCAGTCAATCTCACTTAGTTCGTTTGGTTCTTTTCATATGCAAAAACATCACTTTAGCGCATAAACGCAACCTGATATCGTTTCCCCGCTCCGAACCGGAGTGCGCGGCCGTGCGCGCGAATAGCTGCATGCAGCCTGAGACAGGACTTTTATGTACGTATACGACGAGTACGATCAGCGGATCATCGAGGACCGCGTCAAGCAGTTCCGTGATCAGACCCGCCGCTACCTGGCCGGTGAGCTGAGCGAAGAAGAATTCCGCCCTCTGCGCCTGCAGAACGGCCTCTATATCCAGCGTTTCGCCCCGATGCTGCGCGTCGCCGTGCCCTACGGCCAGCTGAACGCCCGCCAGGTCCGCACCCTGGCCAAGATCGCCCGCGATTACGACAAGGGCTACGCCCATATCTCCACCCGCCAGAACGTGCAGTTCAACTGGCCGGCACTTGAAGATATTCCAGACATCCTTGCCGAACTGGCCACCGTGCAGATGCACGCGATCCAGACCAGCGGCAACTGCCTGCGCAACACCACCACCGACCAATTCGCCGGTGTGGCCGCAGACGAAGTCATCGACCCGCGCCCCTGGTGCGAAATCGTTCGCCAGTGGACCACCTTCCACCCAGAGTTCGCCTACCTGCCGCGCAAGTTCAAGATCGCGATCAACGGCTCGAAGGAAGACCGCGCTGCCATCGAAGTGCACGACATCGGCCTGGAACCGGTGCGCAACGCTGCCGGTGAGCTGGGCTTCCGTGTGCTGGTCGGTGGTGGCCTGGGCCGCACCCCGGTGGTCGGTTCGTTCATCAATGAATTCCTGCCGTGGCAGGACCTGATCAGCTACCTGGACGCCATCCTGCGCGTGTACAACCGTTACGGCCGCCGTGACAACAAGTACAAGGCGCGGATCAAGATCCTGGTCAAGGCCCTGACCCCAGAAGTGTTTGCCGAGAAGGTCGAGGCCGAAATGGCCCACCTGCGTGGTGGCAGCACGACCCTGACCGAAGAAGAAGTGCAGCGTGTTTCGCGCCACTTCATCGACCCGGACTACCTGGCCCTGGACAACGTCGACTACAGCGCCCAGGACGCCGAGAACCCAGGCTTCGCCCGCTGGCGCTCGCGCAACACCCGTGCCCACAAGCGCCCTGGCTACGTGGCCGTGACCCTGTCGCTCAAGCCCACCGGCGTTGCCCCGGGTGACCTCACCGACAAGCAGCTGGACGCCGTGGCGGACCTGGCAGAGCGCTACAGCTTCGGCTTCCTGCGCACCTCGCACGAGCAGAACATCATTCTTGCCGACGTCGAGCAGCGTCAGCTGCATGCCCTGTGGCTGGAGCTGCGCGAAGGTGGTTTCGCCACGCCGAACATCGGTCTGCTGACCGACATCATCTGCTGCCCGGGCGGGGACTACTGCTCGCTGGCCAACGCCAAGTCGATCCCGATCGCCGAATCCATCCAGCGCCGCTTCGACGACCTGGACTACCTGTTCGACATCGGCGAGATCGACCTGAACATCTCCGGTTGCATGAACGCCTGCGGCCACCACCACGTCGGGCACATCGGTATCCTTGGCGTGGACAAGAAGGGCGAGGAGTTCTACCAGGTGTCCCTGGGTGGCAACGCCGCACGTGACGCGAGCCTGGGCAAGATCCTCGGCCCGTCCTTCGCCCAGGATGACATGGCCGACGTGATCGAGAAGCTGATCGCCGTGTACGTTGAACAACGTACCGAGGAAGAGCGTTTCATCGACACCTACCAGCGTATCGGCATCGACCCCTTCAAGGAACGCGTCTATGCAGCGAATCATTAAGAACAACCAGATCGTCGACGAAACCTGGCACCTGCTGCCCAAGGAAACCACGATCGACGAGCTGACCAACTGCGACGACTACATCGTCCCCCTGCAACTGTGGCGTGACCATGCCCACCTGCTCAAGGCCCGCGACGGTGGCCTGGGCGTGTGGCTGGACAGCGATGAACAAGCGGAAGAGATCGGCGACGACGTGCAGCACTTTCAGGTCATCGCCCTGAACTTCCCGGCCTTCACCGACGGGCGCAACTATTCCAATGCGCGGCTGCTGCGTGACCGCTACCAGTTCAAGGGCGAGCTGCGCGCCATCGGCGACGTGCTCCGTGACCAACTGTTCTACATGGCCCGCTGCGGTTTCGATGCCTTCGCCATCCGTGCCGACAAGGACCCGGAAGATGCCCTGCAGGGGCTGAAGGACTTCTCGGTGACCTACCAGGCCGCCACCGACGAGCCGCTGCCGCTGTTCCGCCGCCGTTGATCGTCACTCGGCATGGCCACCGCAGGGTGGCCGTGCCTGCCTGCCCCAGCAGAGGTGTTTACCGCACCTGATTCACGAGCCAGCGGATGATTCGTGATTTCAGCGCAAAAGACCTTGGCATTGCCCCGTCTTAATCACCGCCTGCAAAACCCCCACACTGCTCCCCATTCGAACGACTTGGGCACCCGGGCACCTAAGCTCTGGCTCAACCCCAATCACTCAGCAGGAGCAGCCCCATGAGCATTCCATCCTTCGGCCTTGGCACCTACCGCCTCACCGGCCAGGCCGTCATCGATTCGGTCAAGTCGGCCCTGGCGCTGGGCTATCGGGCCATCGACACAGCGCAGATCTACAAGAACGAAGCCGACGTCGGCCAGGCCATTGCCGAAAGCGGCGTAGCGCGCAGCGAGCTGTTCATCACCACCAAGATCTGGGTCGACAACTATGCTGCAGACCGGCTGGTCCCCAGCTTGCGCGAAAGCCTGGCCAAACTGCGCACCGACTACGTCGACCTGCTGCTGATCCACTGGCCAGCCCCAGGGAATGGCATCGAACTGGCCGAGTACATGAGCGCCTTGGCCGACGCCAAGAAACTCGGCCTGACCCGCCAGATCGGCGTGTCCAACTTCAACATCGAACTCACCCGCCAAGCCATCGACGTGGTCGGCCAAGGTGAAATCGCCACCAACCAGATCGAGCTCAGCCCCTACCTGCAAAACGCCAAGCTGGCTGCCTACCTCAAGGACCAGGGCATCACCGTCACCTCGTACATGACCCTGGCCTACGGCAAAGTGCTCAAGGACCCGGTGCTGGCCGAGATCGCCAGCAAGCACAAGGCCACCGTCGCCCAGGTGGCCCTGGCCTGGGCCATGCAGCTGGGTTACGCAGTGATCCCCTCCTCCACCAAGCGCGAGAACCTGGCCAGCAACCTGCTCGCCTGCAGCCTGAAACTGGATGCCGAGGACATGGCGCGCATTGCCTCGCTCGAGCGCAATGGCCGTGAAGTCAGCCCGGATAGCCTGGCGCCCGCCTGGGACTGATGAACCCTGCAGGTCGGCACCGGCCCGTTCCCGGCCGGTGCGACTGCTCATTGACCTTTCAATCGGAGCTCCTGATGAGCACGCTTTCCCCAAAACGGGTTCTGTTTGCCCTGGCGATTGGCGCCTTCGGCATCGGCACTACCGAATTCACCCCAATGGGCCTGCTGCCGGTGATCGCCAAAGGCGTCGAAGTCAGTATCCCCAGCGCGGGCATGCTGATCACCGCCTATGCCATCGGCGTAATGGTCGGCGCACCGATCATGACCCTGCTGTTCAGCCGCTTTGGCAAACGCGCCGCACTGATGGCGCTGATGGCCATCTTCACCCTCGGCAACCTGCTCTCGGCACTCTCGCCGGACTACTACACCCTGCTCGCGTCGCGGCTGGTCACCAGCCTCAACCATGGTGCTTTCTTCGGCCTGGGCGCGGTCGTGGCCGCCAGCGTGGTGCCCAAGGACAAACAGGCCAGTGCCGTGGCGACCATGTTCATGGGCCTGACCATCGCCAATATCGGCGGTGTGCCTGCGGCGACCTGGGTCGGCCAGCAAGTCGGCTGGCGCATGGCCTTTGCCGGTACTGCAGTGCTCGGCCTGCTGGCCATGGCCGCCCTGTGGTACGCGCTGCCCAAAGGTGAGCGTGGCAGCGTGCCCCACGTGCGCAAAGAGCTGGCGGTCATCGCCCGCCCCAGCGTGCTGCTGGCGATGGCGACCACCGTGCTTGGCGCCGGCGCCATGTTCACCCTGTACACCTACGTAGCACCGGTACTGGCGGCGCTGACGGGCGCTTCAGACAGCTTCATCACGCTGGGCCTGGTGCTGATCGGTGTCGGCTTCACCTTGGGTAACAGCCTGGGTGGGCGCCTGGCCGACTGGTCGCTGGACGGTGCTGCGCGCATCTTCCTCGCCACCCTGGCGCTGATCATGTTGCTGATGCCGCTGGTACTGGGCAGCCACATCGGCGCCGCCATCGCGCTGCTGGTCTGGGGCGTGTTCACCTTCGCCGTGGTGCCGCCCTTGCAGATGCGCGTCATGACTGCCGCCATAGAGGCACCAGGGCTGGCATCATCGATAAACGTCGGCGCCTTCAACCTTGGCAATGCCGTTGGCGCGGCCCTGGGTGGTGCGGTGATCAGCCTGGACCTGGGTTATGCAGCAGTGCCCATGGCGGGCGGCGCGCTGGCGGCGGTGGCCTTGGTACTGGTCTGGCTGGGCGGGCGCGGCAAGGCTGCCGACAACGCCCTGGGCGCTGCGGTCTAGGCACTGGCGCTGGCCCTGCATTGTTCCACCGGGCGCAATTATGAAGTGCCCGTCGCAGCCATTCCCCACCCTGCAGCGGGGGCGGTACTCTCCTCTACGCCAACCACCGCCAAGGAGTTACCCATGTCCCGCCCTCCGTTGCCGCCATTTACCCGCGAAAGCGCCATCGAAAAGGTCCGCCTGGCCGAGGATGGCTGGAACAGCCGTGACGCCGCCAAGGTATCGTTGGCCTACACCCCCGATACCGTGTGGCGTAACCGCGTCGAGTTCCCCCGCGGGCGTGCCGAGGTTCAGGCCCTTCTGACCCGCAAGTGGAACCATGAACTGGAGTACCGGCTGATCAAGGAGCTGTGGGCATTCACCGACAACCGCATTGCCGTGCGCTATGCCTACGAGTACCGCGACGACAGCGGCCAGTGGTTCCGCGCCTATGGCAACGAAAACTGGGAGTTCGCCGCCGATGGCCTGATGCACAACCGCCATTCGAGCATCAACGAGCAGCCCATTGCCGAAGCGGACCGCAAGTTCCACTGGCCCCTGGGGCGCCGCCCGGACGACCATCCGGGGCTCAGCGACCTGGGGCTCTGACCACCCGGCCGGGAGCCTGACTGCGGCCGCAAGGCCAGACAGAAAACGCAGGCCCCGGCCAGATCGCGCAGGCTTTTGCGTGCAGCCTTGATATGTAACATTCAGTTTCATATTGCCGACGGAGAGTGGCCACACCACATACCCCTCCGAGGCCTCTGCCGTGCTGCAACGTCTGTTCTGCTCCCTGTCCATGCTCACACTCGCAATCTCCGCCGCCCATGCCGCCGATGCGCTCGATACGCCGCGCCTGGCTGGCATTGACAACTTCCGCGACATCGCCGGCACCACATCGGCGTACGGCACAAGTCATGATGGGGTGATGCGCAGCGGCGTGTTCTATCGCAGCAATGCCCTGACCCCCACTGCCGCTGACCTTGCCGTGCTCAACGGCCTTGGCATCAGCGATGTATACGACTTGCGCACTCCAAGCGAAATCGCCGCCACGCCCGACACCCTGCCCGCCGGCGCCAGCTACACCAACATCGACATCATCGGCAGCACCACCTCGGGCGCGGACATCACCAACATGTCGTTCACCAGCGCTGCCCAGGCACGCGCCATGATGCAAGAGACCAACCGCGCCTTCGTCAGCGATGCCGGCATGCGTGGGCAATTCTCGGTGCTGTTCAATGAGCTGGCCAGTGCCGACGGCGCCGCCTTGTTCCACTGTACCGCGGGCAAGGACCGTACGGGCTGGACCGCCGCCGTGCTGCTGAGCATCGCCGGCGTGGACGACGCGACGATCATGGACAACTACCTCGCCACCAATGACTACACCGCCGCCCGCGTGGCGGCCACACTGGCCGGCATGCCGGCCAGCATGGCCGAAGTCTACGCCCCACTGCTGGGCGTCGAGGCCAGCTACCTGCAGGCCGGCCTGGATGAAGTGACTGCCGCATACGGCAGCATGGACAACTACCTCAAGCAAGGCCTGGGGCTTACCCAGGAAACGATCTATGTGCTGCGCGGCAAAATGGTGCGCTATGGCACGTTACCCGGTGAAGCTGGCCTGCTCGGTAACGCCGCGGCGGGCGCGCAACTGCTGCGCCAACTGCAGGACACGTCGCTGTCAGGGACCTACAGCGCCTACAACTATTACCTGCAGTCGGCCATCGATGCCGGCACGCTGGGCGGCGTGGAGTCCACCGTAGGTGGGCAGGTGCATGCCGATGCGGCCAGCTACCTGCTGCGCCTGGGCGCCCTGATCGACCGCGCCGCCGCGCCCTTCGCCGACGGTACCGACCTGAAGGTTGGCCAGTCGCGCCTGTGGAGCAGCGCCTTGGCCGGTTACCTGGGCACCGACGGCTCCTCCAGTGTCGCCAGCAGCAACGAACACAGCCAAGGCCTGATGATCGGCATGACCCAGCGTTTCTCCGAGCAGCTCAGCGGCCACGCAGGTTTCGGCTACAGCAGCGGTAACGTTGGCGGCGCAGGTGGCGAGGTTGATACGGACCTGACTTTCCTGAGCCTGGGCGCCCGCTTCGCGCCGGGCGGCCTGGAACAAGGCCTGTTCATCGACACCGATGCCAGCGCCGGCTACCTCGACTATTCCAGCAAGCGCGACCTCACAGGCGGCCTGGGCACGGCCAAAGGTGACAGCCACGGTACCCTGGCCGGTGCCAGCCTGGCCGTGGGCTATCGCCTGAACACCAACCGCGTGGTGCTGGAGCCGAGCCTGGGTGTACGCATCAGTCACGTGGACGTGGCCGGGTTTAGCGAAAAAGGCAGCGAATTGGCGCTAGAGGTGGACGACCTGCAGCAGACCCGCCGTAGCGCGATGGCCAGACTCGAGGCGTCCTTCATGCCGTTCAGCATGGGCCGTTGGCAGTGGGTGCCCGGCGTGCATGTGGGCTATGAGCATGCGCTGGGCGACCACGAGGTCGAAAGCGAGGGCCACTTGCTGGGGCTGGATATCGAGCAGCGCGCCGCCTTCGACAATCGTGACCAGTTCAACGCTGGCGTGAGCCTGATGGCCAACCTTGGCGCGCTGAGCATTGGCGCCGATCTAGCGGCGTTGGGCGGCGGTGACAGCCATGGGGCCAGTGGCAGCCTGAAAGCCAGCTACGCGTTTTGACAATTGCCGGGGCCGCCGTGCGGCCCCCACGGCTGCACCACCCCGATTCTTGAGGGTGTGCCTACTGGCCAAGATGCCAGCCCCTTCAATGGCGGTCATGTCGAACAGCTACTGCCAAAAATGCCAGTTTCTGGTCTCGCTTGCTGCGATTACGCTTTGCTGCGCAACGTTCCCATTCCCACAAGGACAGTGCCCATGGAAAAGCGAGCAATCATCACGCTGGTAGTCGGCTTGGCCAGTGCAGCGCCTCACGCACCGGCAGCTGAACTGCCAGGACGCATCGCGACCATCGAACATCACACGGCAGCGTGTTTTGCCCCTGGAACCCCCGTCAACTGTGAAGTGTCGGCAGTGGTTGAAAGCAATGGAAAACTGCTCTTGGCCAACGACAAACGCTTGCCCGCCCCAGGCGGGCCGGCCCTGTTCACGCTTGACATCGAGCAGGGCAAAATCAGTGGTGAGCCTACCGTGCTGCCGGGGAAGGCATTAAGAGAAGCCGATAAATACGAGGCACTGACCAAGACGCTGGATGGCCGCTACATGATCGCCAGCACCGCCTTCAACAAAGCCGGCACCGACGAAGATCCGAGCAGCGACATTCTCAGCACGCTCCTGTACTGGCCCGTGGACGATCCTGAGGCGGCAAAGCCCCTGTCGCCCACATCGCGCAGCGGGGTCACAAGCTCGATCTCACTGCGCAAGCAGATCAAGGATGCGATCGGTGCGTCTTACTATCAAATCGAAGCAATCACCATGGCACCGAGCGAGCCGGCGAAGGCAAAAACAGCAGACGGCCAACTGATCATCGGCATTCGCAGGCACGGAAACGACAAAACTGACGCGCATTTCGGCTTCACACTCATCTCAGCGCATGTGAAGTTCAAAGATGGAACCCTGGCGCTTGTGGAAGCGTTCAAATCCGTCCAGAACTTCAACGTCCAAGCCCAAGGCCACACAGTCGGGCTGTCCGGGATCGAGTATGACCGGTTCAACAAAGACAGGCTTTATGCGGTTACCAGCTACGAGGAAAAATCTGTTGATGCGGCTAACAAGCCAATTACCAAGATAGGCGGGTTTCTATGGGTCGTACCGTTTGCAGCGGGTAAGCCAGGCACGCCGCAACTGGTGACCCGCGAAGACGGCTCCACACTGAGGTTCAGCAACAAGCCCGAAGGTGTCGAGGTGCTGGATGCACACCAGATAATCGTTGTTCACGACGATGACCGGGTTGAGGTGCAAACCTCCGAGGCGGGCATCGAACGGGGTGCCAATGAGTTCGCCTACAGCAAGATCAGGTTCCCCTGAGCGCATCCAGTGCAAGCAGCGCGTTATCTGATTCGCAGCACGGCCCACTGCCGCAGGTCATGGGTCATGCCTGCGCCTGACCTGTGCCGGAGGCAAACCAAACGCCGCTTTGAAATACTGGGCAAACCGCCCCGCATTGGTGAAGCCGAAGCGTAACGCCACCTGCTCCACCGACGTACCCTGCTCGCTTGCCAGCACCTGACGCGCCTGCTCCAGCCGCACCTGCCGCTGATACCCGACGATCGAAGTGCCCGCAAACCGACGAAAGCCCTCCTGTAACGCCCGCACGCTGACATTGGCCAAGCTCGCCAACTCGCTGCTACTGCTCAGGCTCGCGGGATGTTCACGGATATAGGCCATCGCCAGTTTCACATGGCGCGGCGCTGGCAATGGAGCCGGCCTGTGCAGCGCTTCGCGGTAATTGTGCGGCCAGGTTTCCAGCAGTGCGTCGACCAGCATTTCCTGCAACCGCAGCGGCATCAGCAGGCCGGTATTGATCAATTGATCGAACTCAGTGCCCGTGGCCAGTTCGAGCAAGGCACGCATGCCCTGGAAGCCTGGCGCGGCAAGGTCCACTACCGGCGCGAAACGTATCGGGGCCGCCAAAGGCCGCTCCAGCAGTGCCGACAGCCGCTCGGCAAATACGCCCCGGCGAATCGACATACCACACTGGGCATGATCATCGGCGATGCGGACCGAGCGTATCTCGAGCTTGTCGACAGCGAGCCCGACCTGCGCGCCGCCGATTGACACGCCACGATGGTCGAAGATGATCTTGCCTGCAGTAGGCAGTACAAAGGTGATTTCGTCCTGCGGGCTGGGCAGGACGATGCGAAAGTCACCCTGGTAATGCAGGCGCCTTACGCTCATGCCCTCGAAGCGGCCATACACCCCGCCGATGGAAATACCCTCGCCCAGTGGCGGTACGTCGGCATACAGGTTGCCGTAGAGCTGTGTGAACAAGGCGCCGAAATCATCGCTGTGCATGTCGGCGCAACGGAGCAGGAAGGGCTTGCGAGGCGTGGCGGGGTGCACCGGATGGCTTTCCTTTTGCCGCGGGACGGGACCGGCACGCTAGCAGGCATTCGTGACACAGGCATGACACCCGAAGCCCCGGCAATCCGCAGAATCCGGACTATGCTTGCACCAGCCCGGTACCAGGAGCAACCCAGCCAGCAGCTATGGACGATTGCATCGGTGTCGGCGCTTTTCATTCATGTGCACGGGCGAGCCACAGCCCGACCCGCTCACTGGCCTAAGATATTACTGCCATTTTGGATGGCTTTTCTGTCATCCCCATTAAGTCTGAGGGCGATGATCTGATCGAGCAGCTCCCGCAGCCCACCAGATTTCCCGCCTGCAGCGGTTGTCAGAGACCAGGACCACCTTCACGAATAGAGTCAGCGCTTCATCCGTGACTTACCCATTGTTGGCCGCGCAGTGCGGCCGAAAGTTGAGCTCAGGCGGACTGGCTGTGGTCATGCGATAAGCGAATAGAGGCAGTCGGTTGACTTGACCGATATTCGCGGATGACCAAACGCTTGGCCTAAGCCGTGATCAGGTTTGTCGAAAACTACCTACCTCGCATGTCGCCGAGCTGTTTGGTTTGCATTGGGATAGCGTGCGCCTGCTAGAGCGTCGGGCGCTACAAACCGCACTGCAGAGGTTACCGAAGGCCCAGCCCAGACGCCTGGTGATGAATGAATTCGCTCTGTTCAAAGGGCATCGCTACGCTAGCGTGGTGCTGGATGCCGTTACCCGCCGGGTCCTGTGGATTGGCGAAGAACGTCGCCGAGCTGCTGTCAGCCCCTTCCTTGAAGAACTAGGGCCTGAAGGCTGTACGCGGATCGAAGCAGTGGCGATTGACTGAACGCCGCATTTGAACTGGAGGTGCGCAAACATTGCCCTCAGGCACACGTGGACTATCACCTTTTTGATGTAGTCGCCAAATATGGACGAAAGGTGACTGACAGGATGCGGGTCAGCGAAGCCAACCACCTGCGCCATGACAAACCCACCCGGAAGGTGATCAACCAAGCGCACTGGCTACTGTTCTTATATTGCAGCGAGCCTGCCCCTCATTGAATAGACGTTAACTCATTGATTTAGCTCGGTCTGCGCCAGGAACTCACACTGGATGTTATCAGCAGTGGCGCCTGCAAGGACGCGCCGGCGCGGGAAAGGCCGGGGACTCACTGTGACGAAATGCACATAAATGGGGTAGACCGATCATGCACAGTATAATCGCTGTGCTCGCCTACTGAGAACTAGCATTTTTGTCAGTTGTCAATTGTTAATCACCTCCAAATACTGACAGTTGCATGGTCAACATCGGCCAGCGACACGCAGGCAATCAATATATATTGGAGAGTGAAATGGATAGTGTCGAACTTAAGCTTGCATTAGCCAAAAGCGCTTTGGATGTTGATAAATCCTCCGGAGCGTGTCAATTCAAACTCCCTGCAGCACGACTCTTAGGACAAATCAATGGGGCGCCGCTTGAACTGGCGCTTACCGGCCGGCTCAGTGCGAAGAACGATTTGCCCACGCTAAATTTTTACAATGTTGGCACTTGGCGCATGACCGGCGGACATGCCTATCAGGTGCATGCAGTCGAAGTTAATGACGTTTCACTCTTCAATGGCCATCACATGAGTCTCAGGACAGACGATAAAGCCTCCCTTACTGCGGTCGGACCAGGGTATATTTTCGATGCATCCGACATTTTGACCAAACGAAAAAAAGCATTTGAGGACACCACAGAAGACTTCCAGAAAAAGCCCCTGGAAGGACAGTCATTTACCGTTATGCACACCAACGGGGTGGTAGAAATATTTGACTGCGTTGGTGACCATGTGAAAGATTCAAGCGCACATCCGTACATCCTCATTCGCGAGATACTGGAGTCGAATGGCAAAGGACTGAAATTCACCTGGGAATCAACATCTGCTCAACCTCGGATTACCTCCATACAAGACGCGATCGGCGTCGTGCTAACGGCTAAGTGGGATCGCAGCGACCCGCAAGCTCCCAAGCTGAAACAGCTTGTGGTCTATCCGAATAGCGATGAACAAATTTCTTATGACCTTAAATATGAAACCAATGCATTGGAGGTGCAGGTAACGAAGAAAGACCCCTTCAATGCAAAAACAGTCTATCGGATCGAAAAAGGAGAAGCACAGCTCAAACTAAAAACAACCGCTCACTATGGAACCAATTTCAATCGCGAGACCAACGAAACTTTGACGTGGAGTGGTAACAAACCTAAACTTCATACCGTTGCATTGCCCGGCAGCACTGATCGCCTGATTGAAGACTGGGAATGGAAAGACGACACCAGCCAAGTGTCTCTATCCATTGAAAGCGACGCACCGCCCCTCGAACCCACCGAACCTGCAAAGAAAACCACTGCGCTCAAAAAAGTAACTAAACTTCTCCAAAAGGTTATCTTTAAACACAGCGGTGGCGTCGTTAAAAGTGTGCAAACCACTGCCGATGGCTCAACCTCACTGCAGACGTGCGAGGTGACCCATGACAAGCAGGCCCACACCGTAACCAGCTGTGTGGTGCATACGGTCGACGGCGTGGAAATCAGCAAGACTGAGTCGACGTTCAACTCTGAGGGAAACCTGATTCAGATGCGACGAGGCGACGAAAAAATCGAATGGACATATTTCAATAACTACACGCACTACAGTACAACATCCGAAATTGGCGATGACGCCAGCACATTACAGAGAATACTTGGCTTCATTACTTTAGGACTTTCAAGCGTAGCTGGTAATTTCGCCTCAAACAAGACCGTTAAATATACAACCTTTAAGGCAAGCGCCCCAAATAATTATGCAAAAGATTCATTTAACCTTCCTCTCGACATGAATTATCCGGGCGATGAACTCGGCTTCAGTAATCATGTGGAAAGCGAACGCGTCTCTCGTACAAACTCAAAGGGTGAGGAGACGACGAAAATTACGTATTTTGGCTATGACAAGATCCCCACTGCTTCAAATCCACTCATCGACCGGGCGCATATTGTGGTACTGGCCCGAAAATTGACCGTCTGGGCACCTGACGTGACCGAGGTCGATGTAACGACAGCGCAGCGGGCCATTGCCGATCAATCGATAAAAGCGATGGTTGACGCACTCAAGGTGTGTGCTAAATCGGTCAAGGACGATGATTATCTGCGAGAGGGCTATGAATCCAGCATTACCGCTATCGAAGGGGCTGCCAAAGACCAGAGCGAAAGAAACAACAAAGGCTTCAAACTTAACAACTGGAATAACGCCCACATGACCGTGGAGGACTTTACCTATGACACAGACACCTCTTCGGAACATTTTTCAAAACTCAAGTCCAATACCGTATACTTCCTAGACAATCAAGGAAAAAAAATCGAAAACTCTGAAGTCGCGACCACATTTGGCTATACCACGGACGAAAAATCGAAGCGCAAGTTGACAACGTCAATCGAAGTGGCTTCGGCCGAAGAAAAGCTAGTGACCGAGCGCGTTCAGGAAGGCTTTACCAACATTCTCGTCGAAAGTACTGATGCCTCCGGCATAAAGACCAGCTACACCTACACCAACGGTGCATTATCGGCAGAGAAGGTCGTCCAGGGTGAGACGGATCTCAGTGACGTCGACATCAACTACACCGTAGAGCCTAAAACGCGCCGCTTCAAAGTTGAAATCAGCAAGGCTAAAAAACTGAATCGACGCACGATGTTCGATGAACACGGCAGGCAGTTAGAGGAGTGGACCAATCTGACAGGGAAGGAAGATGACTGGCGCCAAAGAAGCGAAACGTTGCTAACTGCTTCAGGTAGTACGATTAAAACATATATTTATTGCCCGCAAGGCAACAAGCTTGAGTTATCAATCCAGGATTTTGATCAACAAGGCGCGCCTACGCGCTGGGTCGAACATGATTATACCGCCTCCGGGGAGCTGTATGATACACGCATCACCGAATGGACCGAGGATGACACTGTAGCGACAAAAACCGTTGTACTGCAAGACAGCGGTGGCAACATGATCGACACGCGCACACAGACCAAAAAGCTCGAAGCCAACAAAATAACGGTCAAGCACGGCGACTTCACCGAAACCTTCAATTGGGATGCCAGGAAACGCACCGCTCAGTATTCAAGCGCTCACACAGGTTATATTGACGAGTTGCAATTGGAGATGACGTACAATGCCTCGGGACAGATAATAAAAACCCAACATTCAAAAAAATCAAAAGATAAATTAACCACCTTGGGCGTGCAAACCACTGAATATAACGCTCATGGTTTACCACAAAAAATTACCTTAGACGCAAACCCTTCCTTAACGTTCCACTATGATTCTATGGATCGACTGGTCAAGAAAGAGAGAGATGGGCTTGCATTGATTTATGAATATGCAAAGCACAATGCAAGCCCATCGCCTGTATCGATAAGTACCTCTGTTGAGGGCGAGTCGACCGATTCCGAAGACGTTGCGCTGCCAACAGTGCTCGGGACGCAAACGCTGGACGCTTGGGGGCGCGTCAAAAGCCAGAAGATCAATAACACAACTAAAGACTATACCTATTCTGGCGCGTCCCCGTTAACACAGGGCAAGCCGAAAAGCATTGCGAACGTCTACAAAGGCTATTCTGAAACCTGGGCGGCCGACAGTCGGTCGTACACCGAAGCGTGCGTCTTCGCTACGACTACAGCTGCCAGTGAGACGCGCACCCTTTCCACAACCCACGAACTGAGCTTGCGCGGTCGGCTAATCAAAATGACAGATATCGCCGGACAGGTGACTTCGTACACCTACGACGCCTTCGGTCGGATGATCAAACAGGCGAGCTCCGCGAGCGTCACAACGGCACAGTTCGGTGATGATGGGAAATTGAAAACCGAGACAATTGAAGATCTGGCGAGCAAACGAGTGATGACGATCAGTTATCATTACGACGTTCTAGGCCGTGAAATTGAACGCAGCTTCACGAGCGAGGGAATGGAAACTATCACGCTAGGGCGCACGCTTTCATCGGCAGGCCGTTTGAAAAAGCAGACACTTAAGATCAATGACAAGGCAAAATCTCATGAGGAATACGCTTACAACACACACGGCCAACTGATTAACTGGAAGGCGACTGACACACATTACACCCGTGCGAACAGCACAATTACTGAAGAAGTTTTTGAATATGATGGAGTCGGCAATATCACCTCCTACGGCCATCGGAAAGGCGGTAGTAGTGACATTATCACGCACCAGCGCACTTTTTCGGAGTCCCATCCCGGACTGCTTCAGTCTAACGGGAGCAAAGTTCCTAATGCGAATGGACGCCTGACATTTAACCGCTCCTACTTGGCTAATGGTCAGCTTAAGAGTACAGGCTGGGCTAAGAGTTACAGTCAAGGCTCAGTAGACCTTTGTTATACCTATGACCCAAGCGGTCGAGTTCGCGCCTTGTTTACTTCAGGGAACAACGACTCGCCCAGGGGGTTTCAGCTGCATTACCGCGGCGATAATGTCTACGCACGCAGCCAAATCACTACCAACAAGCACTTCTGGGGTGGTGTGCTAGCGAAGACTGACATCTTGTTGAACGACAACGTCGGATGTTACTTGCGACAGATTGTGTCACACAAGGAAACGGGCGCCGACTCAACGAAAACACAGTTCGAACTGCGCGATGCCGCCGGGACCATTTTTGCAACGGTCAAGCCTGACGGCAAAATGGGCACACGGCATGGTTATTCGCCCTATGGTTATAGAGACGTGGACGCCGAATGGGAGAACTGGCTAGGCTTCAAAGGCGAAGTGATTTTTCCTGGTAGCTGCTATTACCTAGGCAGCTATCGTGTTTATGATGCCGGCCTCATGACATTCTGCAGCCCCGATGATGCAAGCCCGTTTGGTATAGGTGGGCCAGCCACTTACGCCTTCTGCGCAGGCGATCCGGTAAATTACCATGATCCCAGCGGTCACAGCCGCGTCTCGCATTTCAGTGCGGTAGTTGCTCCTCCGATCATGGCCACCAAGGAATTCCGCATAGCAGTCGCCGTCGGAAGCATTCTTACCGCACCTATCGGCGGAGGTGCACTGGCTGCGGTGCTTGGAGCCACTGCTGGCGGGCTAGAATTGGCTTCAGTTCTGGTTGAAGACACTGACCCGCAGCTTGCGTCGACGTTGAATGTACTGTCATTTGGCGCAGGCATGGGCAGTATCGCCGCAGGCATCGGAGGTGCCAGCAGACTGGCAGGCGCCGCCTCGAGGGGAGCATCTCGCACACGCGTAGTATTGAATAAGACCATGGCTGGGGTATCCAATTATAGATTTATTGATGAGTCAATGAGGCTCTATGAGGACACCCACAAGGGCCTAAGACGTTTGGTGATCGACATTCATGGCGCCGCGACTGCGACAGGAAGAGCGACGGGTCGTGTAGTGACACCTAACGCGGATTTGCTTGCCGAAGACTTCTTAAGGCTGCTGCAGGATACAGGTGTACGCATTGATGACTATGACAAAATTAAACTTCATAGTTGCTTCTCCGCCTCCACCTACAATAATCATGGAGATTCTTTTGCAAAAGATCTTGCTCGACTGACTCATAAAGAGGTCAAAGGCTACGAAGGCGAGATGAAGTTAACCGCAGCCCTGGGCGAAACCACCACCAACCCGTGCGAATTTGTAGATGACGCCGTCATCTATGAGCGCCTTGCTTCTGATGAGGGCAAACAAAAATTACTTGCAGACTGGCGGCCGCGCAAAGTTGAGTGGGTGTGCGATCCTAATGGCGCGCCCATACTCGACGCTAACAATCACGGAATACTACAGCAGTACGAATACTTCAGGCCCAAGACCTTCAGGCCTAGAAACACTGGCAACAACGTTTGGGAAATAGATGAAATTGCAGGTGACCACACCCAGGAAAAACTTCTCAAACGATATCATAAGAACAGCGGCGCCTACGGGAACGCCCAACAGCTGCGAGAGGATCGTCTGCTATACCTTAAGGATAAGAACGCAGCTTTGACCAAGCTGCTCGATGGTACGGACCTCACCTAGCGCTCAAACGCTGTAGCGTCTGGTCAGCATGGCGTACGCGTGATCCGCACCTCCATGAGGCTTGGATGACGCGCGCGCCTAGAGACCTGAGATTGTTATCCTGACGCATATGGACTATCGAAAGCTCAGGCCCAGCGGGCATGAGCTTTCTTTTTTGTGTCAGCACAAACATAAGCAGAAGCCAAGATCCGGACTATGCTTGTGGCAGCCGTCAGAGGGGATGCCCCTGCTCCGTCCAAGCCGCCATCACAGCCGCTGCACTGGGAGAGATTTTATTGGCCATCCCCCCGCAGTGTTCGCATTCGGGCTTGCCGCCTTTCTCAGCGCACACCTGGCCGACCTGCGTGCGTACCGCAGCGAGCCCCTTCACCGAGCACTGCCTACGCTACTATTAAGCACTATTATCAGAAAAGCGTTGACCCAACGCAGTATGTGTGACGCCTGAAACCGCCAAAATAAAAGTTTTCGCATTTGCAAGCGTGATGACGCCAGGGCAATTGGCCTCGCGAGATTTACCAATGAAAAGTTCAGGTCGGACCAAACGATACTAATTATCATTTACAAGTCGATGCTTCGTTACGTCTCGGCAGAAACAGAATCATCAGAAGCGCACGCAATGCCCGAATCTGAAGGCTTTCAGCCATTTACGACGGCCTTTTGTTCATAACCCTACGAATAAATTTGCGACAGAAATTTTACTTGCAACAGGTTTACCCATAAAATCAGCGCGATTGATTCAGCTGCGACATTTGGTCACTGCACCTGCGACACCACGTCGCCGCTCTACTTATTTCAGACTGCAGAGCTGGGTCTCTGTATAAGGATTTCTAGCATGTCCGATTCGGCAGGACTCATCGCCCACAACTGGGGCTTTGCCATCTTCCTCCTGGGTGTCGTCGGCCTGTGCGCCTTCATGCTCGGCCTGTCCAGCCTGCTCGGTAGCAAGGCCTGGGGCCGCGCCAAGAACGAACCCTTCGAATCCGGCATGCTGCCCGTGGGCAGCGCCCGCCTGCGTCTTTCCGCCAAATTCTATCTGGTCGCGATGCTGTTCGTGATCTTCGATATCGAAGCCCTCTTCCTCTTTGCATGGTCTGTGTCCGTCCGCGAAAGCGGCTGGACCGGATTCGTCGAAGCGCTCGTTTTCATAGCAATTCTGTTGGCAGGTCTTGTCTACCTTTGGCGCGTCGGGGCACTTGATTGGGCTCCCGAAGGTCGCCGCAAGCGGCAAGCGAAGCTGAAACAATGAGGCTTTGGCAATGCAATACAATCTCACCAGAATCGATCCGGATGCGCCCAATGAGCAGTACCCGGTCGGCGAGCGGGAAACCGTTACCGACCAACTGCTAGAGGACCAGGTCCACAAGAACATCTACATGGGGAAACTCGAAGATGTGCTGCGTGGCGCGGTCAACTGGGGTCGCAAGAACTCCCTCTGGCCGTACAACTTCGGCCTGTCCTGCTGCTACGTGGAAATGACCACGGCCTTCACGGCGCCCCACGACATCGCCCGCTTCGGCGCCGAAGTCATCCGGGCCTCGCCGCGTCAGGCCGACTTCATGGTCATCGCCGGTACCTGCTTCATCAAGATGGCGCCGATCATTCAGCGCCTGTATGAACAGATGCTCGAACCCAAATGGGTCATTTCCATGGGGTCGTGCGCCAACTCCGGTGGCATGTATGACATCTACTCGGTCGTTCAGGGGGTCGACAAGTTCCTCCCCGTGGACGTCTACGTGCCTGGCTGCCCGCCACGCCCTGAGGCTTTCCTGCAAGGCTTGATGCTGTTGCAGGAGTCGATCGGCCAAGAACGACGCCCGCTTTCCTGGGTTGTTGGTGATCAAGGTATTTACCGTGCCGAGATGCCAGCCCAGAAAGACCTGCGTCGTGAGCAGCGCATTGCAGTAACCAACCTGCGCAGCCCCGACGAAGTCTGATCCAGCGACCTGCCGCCCGCTCCTGAAGGAGCCGGCGGCCTGGCTTCATTCTTAACGTTGACCCAAAGCGACCGAGACCATGACAGCGGACAACGCTATTTATATTCCGCCCTACAAGGCAGACGACCAGGATGTGGTCGTCGAACTGCACAACCGTTTTGGCGCCGAAGCATTCGTCGCCCAGGAAACCCGCACCGGCATGCCCGTGCTGTGGGTCAAGCGCGCCCAGCTCAAAGAGGTGCTCAGCTTCCTGCGCGGCGTTTCCAAGCCTTACAGCATGCTGTACGACCTGCACGGCGTGGACGAACGCCTGCGCACCCAGCGCCGTGGCCTGCCTGCCGCCGATTTCAGCGTGTTCTACCACCTGTTGTCGGTCGAGCGTAACAGCGACGTGATGATCAAGGTGTCGCTCAGCGAAGGCGACCTGAACCTGCCGACCGTGACCGGCATCTGGCCGAACGCGAACTGGTACGAGCGCGAAGTCTGGGACATGTTCGGCATCGACTTTGCCGGCCACCCGCACCTGAGCCGCATCATGATGCCGCCGACCTGGGAAGGCCACCCGCTGCGCAAGGACTACCCGGCCCGCGCCACCGAGTTCGACCCCTACAGCCTGACCCTGGCCAAGCAGCAGCTTGAAGAGGAATCGGCACGTTTCAACCCGGAAGCCTGGGGCATGAAGCGTCAGGGCGCCAACGAGGACTACATGTTCCTCAACCTCGGCCCCAACCACCCTTCGGCGCACGGTGCGTTCCGTATCGTGCTGCAGCTGGACGGCGAAGAGATCGTCGACTGCGTACCGGACATCGGCTACCACCACCGTGGTGCCGAGAAAATGGCCGAGCGCCAGTCCTGGCACAGCTTCATCCCCTACACCGACCGTATCGACTACCTTGGCGGGGTGATGAACAACCTGCCGTACGTATTGGCGGTAGAAAAGCTGGCCGGTATCCAGGTGCCGCAGAAGGTCGACGTGATTCGCATCATGCTCGCCGAGTTCTTCCGCATCACCAGCCACCTGCTGTTCCTGGGTACTTACATCCAGGACGTCGGCGCCATGACGCCGGTGTTCTTCACCTTCACCGACCGTCAGCGCGCCTACACCGTGATCGAAGCGATCACCGGTTTCCGCCTGCACCCGGCCTGGTACCGCATCGGCGGCGTCGCCCACGACCTGCCACGTGGCTGGGACAAGCTGGTCAAGGACTTCGTCGAGTGGCTGCCCAAGCGCCTGGACGAATACACCAAGGCCGCGCTGCAAAACAGTATCCTCAAGGGCCGCACCATCGGCGTTGCTGCCTACAACACCAAAGAGGCGCTGGAATGGGGCACCACCGGTGCCGGCCTGCGCGCCACCGGCTGCGACTTCGACCTGCGCAAAGCGCGCCCCTACTCCGGCTACGAGAACTTCGAGTTCGAAGTGCCGCTGGCCCACAACGGCGATGCCTACGATCGCTGCATGGTCCGTGTCGAGGAGATGCGCCAGAGTATCCGCATCATCGACCAGTGCCTGCGCAACATGCCGGAAGGCCCGTACAAGGCGGATCACCCGCTGACCACGCCGCCGCCGAAAGAGCGCACCCTGCAGCACATCGAAACCTTGATCACGCACTTCCTGCAAGTCTCGTGGGGCCCGGTCATGCCGGCCAACGAGTCGTTCCAGATGATCGAAGCGACCAAGGGCATCAACAGTTACTACCTGACGAGCGATGGCGGCACCATGAGCTACCGCACCCGGATCCGTACCCCGAGCTACCCGCACCTGCAGCAGATCCCTTCGGTGATCAAAGGCAGCATGGTCGCCGACCTCATTGCGTACCTGGGCAGTATCGACTTCGTTATGGCTGACGTGGACCGCTAAGCATGAACAGCACGCTTATCCAGACAGACCGTTTCGCCCTGAGCGAAACCGAGCGCTCGGCCATCGAGCACGAAATGCACCACTACGAGGACCCGCGTGCGGCGTCCATCGAAGCCTTGAAGATCGTCCAGAAGGCGCGCGGCTGGGTGCCGGACGGCGCCATCTACGCCATCGGTGAGGTGCTGGGCATCCCTGCCAGCGACGTCGAGGGTGTGGCCACGTTCTACAGCCAGATTTTCCGCCAGCCTGTGGGCCGCCACATCATTCGTGTGTGCGACAGCATGGTCTGCTATATCGGCGGCCACGAGTCGGTGGTCAGCCAGATCCAGAGCGAACTGGGCATCGGCCTTGGCCAGACCACTGCGGACGGGCGTTTCACCCTGCTGCCGGTCTGCTGCCTGGGCAACTGCGACAAGGCCCCGGCGCTGATGATCGATGACGATACCTTTGGCGACGTGCAGCCTGCTGGCGTTTCCAAGCTGCTGGAGGGTTACGTATGACCATCACTTCCTTCGGCCCGGCCAACCGCATCGCGCGTTCGGCCGAAACTCACCCGCTGACCTGGCGCCTGCGTGACGACGGCGAGCCGGTGTGGCTCGACGAGTACCAGGCCAAGAACGGCTACGCTGCCGCCCGCAAGGCGCTGGCAGAAATGTCCGCCGACGACATCGTGCAGAGCGTCAAGGACTCCGGCCTCAAGGGCCGCGGCGGCGCGGGCTTCCCGACTGGCGTGAAGTGGGGCCTGATGCCCAAAGACGAATCCATGAACATCCGCTACCTGCTGTGCAACGCGGATGAAATGGAGCCCAACACCTGGAAGGACCGCATGCTGATGGAGCAACAGCCCCATCTGCTGGTCGAGGGCATGCTGATCAGCGCCCGCGCCCTGAAGGCCTACCGCGGCTACATCTTCCTGCGTGGCGAGTACACCACCGCGGCGAAGAACCTCAACCGCGCCATCGATGAAGCCAAGGCTGCCGGCCTGCTGGGCAAGAACATCCTCGGCTCGGGCTTCGACTTCGAGCTGTTCGTGCACACCGGTGCCGGGCGCTACATCTGCGGTGAAGAAACCGCACTGATCAACTCGCTGGAAGGCCGCCGCGCCAACCCGCGCTCCAAGCCGCCCTTCCCTGCCGCCGTAGGCGTGTGGGGCAAGCCGACGTGCGTGAACAACGTCGAGACCCTGTGCAACGTGCCGGCCATCGTCGCCAACGGCAACGACTGGTACAAGTCGCTGGCCCGCGAAGGCAGCGAGGACCACGGCACCAAGCTGATGGGCTTCTCCGGCAAGGTGAAGAACCCGGGGCTTTGGGAGTTGCCGTTCGGCGTCACCGCCCGCGAGCTGTTCGAAGACTACGCCGGCGGTATGCGCGACGGCTTCAAGCTCAAGTGCTGGCAGCCAGGCGGCGCCGGTACCGGTTTCCTGCTGCCCGAGCACCTCGACGCGCAGATGTACGCCGGCGGCATCGCCAAGGTTGGCACCCGCATGGGTACGGGCCTGGCCATGGCGGTCGACGACAGCGTCAACATGGTTTCGCTGCTGCGCAACATGGAAGAGTTCTTCGCCCGCGAATCGTGCGGCTGGTGCACCCCTTGCCGGGACGGCCTGCCGTGGAGCGTGAAGATGCTGCGTTCCCTGGAAAACGGCCAGGGCCGCGCCGAAGACATCGAGACCCTGCTGGGTCTGGTCAACTTCCTCGGCCCAGGCCGCACCTTCTGCGCTCACGCACCCGGTGCCGTCGAGCCGCTGGGCAGTGCCATCAAATACTTCCGCTCGGAGTTCGAGGCCGGTGTGGCGCCTGAAAGCGCTGGCACCCTGCGCCCGAACCTGGCCAAGCCTATTCAGGCCGGGCCGATTGTAGTCGGCGCATAAAAAGATAGCACGCGGGTGGTCCGTGCCACCCGCCAGCCTGCAGGCCGGCCCGAACGATTCGCGGCGGGCCGCAGGCTCACAGATTTCCATTAGCCACGCCCGCTCACGCGGGCCAACGAAGAACTTTGAACAATGGCCACTATCCACGTAGACGGCAAAGCGCTCGAAGTCAACGGTGCAGACAACCTGTTACAGGCGTGTCTGTCGCTCGGCCTCGACATCCCCTATTTCTGCTGGCACCCGGCGCTTGGAAGCGTTGGTGCCTGTCGGCAGTGTGCGGTCAAGCAGTACACCGACGAGAACGACACCCGTGGTCGTATCGTCATGTCCTGCATGACCCCTGCCTCCGACGGCACCTGGATTTCCATCGACGATGACGAATCCAAGGCGTTTCGCGCCAGCGTCGTCGAATGGCTGATGACCAACCACCCGCACGACTGCCCAGTGTGCGAGGAAGGCGGCCACTGCCACCTGCAGGACATGACGGTAATGACCGGCCACAACGAGCGCCGCTACCGTTTCACCAAGCGAACCCACCAGAACCAGGACCTCGGCCCGTTCATCGCTCACGAGATGAACCGCTGCATCGCCTGCTACCGCTGCGTGCGCTACTACAAGGACTACGCCGGCGGCACCGACCTGGGTGTCTATGGCGCCCACGACAACGTGTACTTCGGCCGCGTCGAAGACGGCGTACTGGAAAGCGAGTTCTCCGGCAACCTGACCGAGGTCTGCCCGACCGGTGTGTTCACCGACAAGACGCACTCCGAGCGCTACAACCGCAAGTGGGACATGCAGTTCGCCCCAAGCATCTGCCACGGCTGCTCCAGCGGCTGCAACATCAGCCCGGGCGAGCGTTACGGCGAACTGCGCCGGATCGAAAACCGTTTCAACGGCTCGGTCAACCAGTACTTCCTGTGCGACCGCGGCCGCTTCGGTTATGGCTACGTCAACCGCACCGACCGCCCACGCCAGCCACGCCTGGCCGATGGCACCAAGCTGGGCCTGGACGCTGCGCTGGACAAGGCTGCCGACCTGCTGCGCGGCCGGACCATCGTGGGTATCGGCTCGCCCCGCGCCAGCCTGGAAAGCAACTACGGCCTGCGTGAACTGGTCGGTGCCGATTACTTCTATTCGGGTATGGAAGCCGGTGAGCTGGCTCGCGTACGCCTGGCCCTGAACGTGCTCAATAGCAGCCCGCTGCCAGTGCCGACCCTGCGCGACATCGAAGACCACGACGCTGTGTTCGTGCTCGGCGAAGACCTGACCCAGACCGCTGCCCGTGTCGCCCTGGCCGTACGTCAAGCCACCAAGGGCAAGGCCGAAGCCATGGCCGAGGCCATGAAAGTGCAGCCCTGGCTCGACGCTGCGGTGAAGAACATCGGCCAGCACGCGCTGTATCCGCTGTTCATCGCCAGCCTGGCCGAAACCAAACTGGACGACGTTGCCGAAGAATGCGTGCACGCCGCCCCTGCCGACCTTGCGCGTATCGGCTTCGCCGTGGCCCACGCCATCGATCCGAGCGCCCCGGCCGTAGCAGGCCTGGACGACGAAGCCAAGGCCCTGGCCGAGCGCATCGCCGGCGCCCTGGTAGCGGCCAAACGCCCGCTGGTGGTTGCCGGTACTTCGCTGGCCGACCCTGCACTGATCGAGGCAGCTGCGAACATCGCCAAAGCCCTGAAGCTGCGCGAGAAAAACGGCTCGCTGAGCCTGGTCGTACCTGAGGCCAACAGCCTTGGCCTGGCCATGCTCGGCGGCGAGTCCGTCGATGCCGCGCTGGATGCGGTCATCAGCGGCAAGGCCGACGCCATCGTGGTGCTGGAAAACGACCTGTACACCCGCGTACCGGCCGCCAAGGTCGATGCTGCCCTGGCAGCGGCAAAGGTCGTGATCGTCGCCGACCACTCCCACACCGCCACCCTGGAGCGCGCCCACCTGGTGCTGCCGGCGGCCTCGTTCGCCGAAGGCGACGGTACCCTGGTCAGCCAGGAAGGCCGTGCCCAGCGCTTCTTCCAGGTGTTCGACCCGCAGTACCTGGACAGCAGCATCCTGGTGCACGAAGGCTGGCGCTGGATGCACGCCCTGCGTGCCACGCTGCTGAACAAGCCGGTCGACTGGACCCAGCTGGACCACGTCACCAGCGCCTGCGCCGAGGCTGCCCCGCAACTGGCCGGCATCGTCAACGCAGCACCTTCTGCGGCATTCCGCATCAAGGGTATGAAGCTGGCCCGTGAGCCGCTGCGCTACTCCGGCCGCACCGCGATGCGCGCCAACATCAGCGTGCACGAACCTCGTACCCCGCAGGACAAGGACACCGCGTTCGCCTACTCCATGGAAGGCTACTCGGGCTCTGCCGAACCGCGCCAGCAGGTGCCGTTTGCCTGGTCGCCGGGCTGGAACTCGCCGCAAGCCTGGAACAAGTTCCAGGACGAGGTAGGTGGCCACCTGCGTGCCGGTGACCCGGGCGTGCGCCTGATCGAATCGCACGGTGATCGCCTGTCCTGGTTCGATACCGTTCCGGGCGCCTTCAACCCGGCCCGTGGCACCTGGACCGCAGTACCGTTCTTCCACCTGTTCGGCAGCGAAGAAAGCTCTTCGCGCGCTGCGCCGGTCCAGGAGCGCATCCCTGCCGCTTACGTGGCGCTGGCCAAGTCCGAGGCCGACCGCCTGGGCGTCAACGAAGGCGCGCTGCTGAGCCTGAACGTGGGCGGTGTGGCCCTGCGCCTGCCGCTGCGCATCAATGAAGAACTGGGCGCTGGCCTGGTCGCGCTGCCCAAAGGCCTGGCCGGCATCCCGCCGGCCATCTTCGGTGCACCCGTCGAAGGTCTGCAGGAGGCAGCACAATGAGCTGGTTCACCCCCGAAGTGATCGATGTGATCATCCAGGTCGTCAAGGCTATCGTGGTGCTGCTGGCCGTCGTGGTCTGCGGCGCCCTGCTCAGCTTCGTCGAGCGCCGCCTGCTGGGCTGGTGGCAGGACCGCTACGGTCCTAACCGTGTCGGCCCGTTCGGCATGTTCCAGATCGCCGCCGACATGCTGAAGATGTTCTTCAAGGAAGACTGGAACCCGCCCTTCGTCGACAAGATGATCTTCACCCTGGCGCCGGTCGTGGCCATGAGCGCGCTGCTGATCGGCTTCTCGATCATCCCGATCACCCCAGGTTGGGGCGTTGCCGACCTGAACATCGGCCTGCTGTTCTTCTTCGCCATGGCCGGCCTGTCGGTGTACGCGGTGCTGTTCGCCGGCTGGTCGTCGAACAACAAGTACGCCCTGCTGGGCAGCTTGCGTGCCTCGGCCCAGACCGTGTCGTACGAAGTGTTCCTGGGCTTGGCGCTGATGGGCGTGGTGGTGCAGGTGGGCTCGTTCAACATGCGTGACATCGTTGAATACCAGGCCCAGAACCTGTGGTTCATCATTCCGCAGTTCTTCGGCTTCTGCACGTTCTTCATCGCCGGCGTCGCCGTGACCCACCGTCACCCGTTCGACCAGCCAGAAGCCGAGCAGGAACTGGCCGACGGCTACCACATCGAGTATGCCGGCATGAAATGGGGCATGTTCTTCGTCGGTGAGTACATCGGCATCATCCTCATCTCGGCGCTGCTGGTGACCCTGTTCTTCGGTGGCTGGCACGGCCCGTTCGGCATCCTGCCGCAAGTGCCGTTCCTGTGGTTCGCGCTGAAAACCGCGTTCTTCATCATGCTGTTCATCCTGCTGCGCGCTTCGATCCCGCGCCCACGCTATGACCAGGTGATGGACTTCAGCTGGAAGTTCTGCCTGCCGCTGACCCTGATCAATTTGCTGGTGACCGCTGCGATCGTGCTTTACAACACGCCAGCCGTCGCGGCCCAGTGAGGATTTGACCCATGTTCAAGTATATCGGCGACATCGTTAAGGGCACCGGCACTCAGCTGCGCAGCCTGGCAATGGTGTTCTCCCACGGGTTCCGCAAGCGCGACACCCTGCAGTACCCCGAAGAACCCGTGTACCTGCCACCACGCTATCGTGGCCGCATCGTCCTGACCCGCGACCCCGACGGCGAGGAGCGCTGCGTGGCGTGCAACCTCTGCGCGGTGGCCTGCCCGGTCGGCTGCATCTCGCTGCAGAAGGCCGAGACCGAGGACGGCCGCTGGTACCCGGAGTTCTTCCGCATCAACTTCTCGCGCTGCATTTTCTGCGGCCTGTGCGAGGAAGCGTGCCCGACCACCGCGATCCAGCTGACTCCGGATTTCGAAATGGCCGAGTTCAAGCGTCAGGACCTGGTGTACGAGAAAGAAGATCTTCTGATCTCCGGCCCCGGCAAGAACCCTGACTACAACTTCTACCGTGTTGCGGGTATGGCGATCGCTGGCAAGCCGAAAGGCTCTGCACAGAACGAAGCCGAGCCGATCAACGTGAAGAGCTTGCTCCCATAAGGACAGAAAGATGGAATTCGCTTTCTACTTCGCATCCGGGATCGCCGTGGTCTCCACCCTTCGGGTGGTGACCGGTACCAACCCCGTGCACGCCCTGCTCTACCTGATCATTTCGCTGATTTCCGTGGCAATGATCTTCTTCTCCCTGGGTGCGCCGTTCGCCGGCGCCCTGGAAGTGATCGCCTACGCCGGCGCCATCATGGTGCTGTTCGTCTTCGTGGTGATGATGCTCAACCTCGGGCCGGCCTCGGTCGCCCAGGAGCGCGGCTGGCTCAAGCCCGGTATCTGGGCAGGGCCGGTGATACTTGGCACCCTGCTGCTGCTGGAACTGCTGTACGTGCTGTTCGTCACCCCAAGCGGCGCCGGCATCAGCGGCACCACCGTGGGCCCGAAAGAAGTGGGCATCAGCCTGTTCGGCCCGTACCTGCTGGTGGTCGAACTGGCCTCGATGCTGCTGCTCGCGGCAGCCGTCACCGCCTTCCACCTGGGCCGCAACGAGGCGAAGGAGTAAATCATGGGTGCTATCCCTCTCGAGCATGGGCTGGCGGTCGCCGGCATCCTGTTCTGCTTAGGTCTGGTTGGCCTGATGGTCCGCCGCAACATCCTCTTCGTGCTCATGAGCCTGGAAGTCATGATGAACGCCTCTGCCCTGGCGTTCGTCGTCGCCGGTGCCCGTTGGGTGCAGCCCGACGGCCAGGTGATGTTCATTCTGGTGATCAGCCTGGCAGCCGCCGAGGCCAGTATCGGCCTGGCGATCCTGCTGCAGCTGTATCGCCGCTTCCACACTCTCGACATCGATGCTGCCAGTGAGATGCGCGGATGAACCTTCTCTTCCTGACTTTCGTCTTCCCCCTGATCGGCTTCTTGCTGCTGTCGTTCTCGCGCGGGCGGTTCTCGGAGAACCTGTCCGCCCTGATCGGCGTCGGCTCGGTCGGCCTCTCGGCCGCCGTGGCGGCCTACGTCATCTGGCAATTCAATGTCGCCCCGCCTGAAGGCGGCGCGTACAGCCAGCTGCTGTGGCAGTGGATGTCGGTGGACGGCTTCGCGCCGAACTTCACCCTGTACCTGGACGGCCTGTCGGTCACCATGCTCGGCGTGGTCACTGGCGTGGGCTTCCTGATTCACCTGTTCGCGTCCTGGTACATGCGTGGCGAAGCCGGTTACTCGCGCTTCTTCTCCTACACCAACCTGTTCATCGCCAGCATGCTGTTCCTGATCCTGGGCGATAACCTGCTGTTCATCTACTTCGGCTGGGAAGGCGTGGGCCTGTGCTCGTACCTGTTGATCGGTTTCTACTACAGCAACCGCAACAACGGTAACGCGGCACTCAAGGCCTTCATCGTCACCCGTATCGGCGACGTGTTCATGGCCATCGGCCTGTTCATCCTGTTCGCCCAGCTGGGCACCCTGAACGTGCAGGAACTGCTGGTGCTGGCACCACAGAAATTCCAGGCTGGCGACACCTGGATGGTGCTGGCCACGCTGATGCTGCTCGGTGGTGCGGTGGGTAAATCGGCACAGCTGCCGCTGCAGACCTGGCTGGCCGACGCGATGGCAGGCCCTACCCCGGTTTCGGCACTGATCCACGCCGCCACCATGGTGACCGCAGGCGTGTACCTGATCGCCCGCACCAACGGCCTGTTCCTGCTGGCGCCGGACATCCTGCACCTTGTAGGTGTGGTCGGTGGCGTGACCCTGGTACTGGCAGGCTTCGCTGCGCTGGTGCAGACCGACATCAAGCGTATCCTCGCCTACTCGACCATGAGCCAGATCGGCTACATGTTCCTGGCGCTGGGCGTGGGTGCCTGGGACGCGGCAATCTTCCACCTGATGACCCACGCCTTCTTCAAGGCCCTGCTGTTCCTTGCCTCGGGTGCGGTGATCGTTGCCTGCCACCACGAGCAGAACATCTTCAAGATGGGCGGCCTGTGGAAGAAACTGCCGCTGGCCTACGCCAGCTTCGTGGTCGGTGGTGCCGCCCTGGCCGCCCTGCCGATCCTGACCGTCGGCTTCTACTCCAAGGACGAGATCCTCTGGGAAGCCTTCGCCAGCGGCAATACCGGCCTGCTGTACGCCGGCCTGGTCGGTGCGTTCATGACCTCGCTGTACACCTTCCGCCTGATCTTCATCGCCTTCCATGGCGAAGCCAAGACCGAGGCCCACGCCGGCCACGGCATCAGCCACTGGCTGCCGCTGGGCGTGCTGATCGTGCTGTCGACCTTCGTCGGCGCCTGGATCCACCCGCCGCTGGCAGGCGTGCTGCCTGAAAGCGCAGGCCATGCCGGCGGTGAAGCCAAGCACTCGCTGGAGATCGCCTCGGGCGCCATCGCCATCGCCGGTATCCTGCTGTCGGCCCTGCTGTTCCTGGGCAAGCGCCGCTTCGTCAGCGCCGTCGCCAACAGCAGCATCGGCCGTGTCCTGTCGGCCTGGTGGTTCGCGGCCTGGGGCTTCGACTGGATCTACGACAAGCTCTTCGTCAAACCTTATCTGCTGATCAGCCACATCCTGCGCAAGGACCCGGTTGACCGCAGCATCGGCCTGATCCCCCGCATGGCGCGTGGCGGCCACGTCGCCATGAGCAAGACCGAGACCGGTCAGCTGCGCTGGTACACCGCCTCGATCGCCGTGGGCGCCGTGCTGGTACTCGGTGCTGTGGTAGTGGCTGCGGTATGACTATGAATCTTGCGACTTTGCCAAAGGAAACCAACCCGTCATGATTTTGCCTTGGCTGATCCTGATCCCTTTCATCGGCGGCTTCCTGTGCTGGCTGGGTGAGCGCTTCGGCTCCACCCTGCCGCGCTGGATCGCGCTGCTGACCATGTCCCTGCTGCTCGGCATCGGCCTGTGGCTGTGGGGCACCGGCGACTACACCCTGGCGCCTGCACCGGGCGCCGAACCTGCCTGGGCACTCGAATACAAGGTCGAGTGGATCAAGCGCTTCGGCATCAGCATCCACCTGGCCCTCGATGGCCTGTCGCTGCTGATGATCCTGCTCACCGGCCTGCTCGGTGTGCTTTCGGTACTGTGCTCCTGGAAAGAGATTCAGCGCCACGTCGGCTTCTTCCACCTCAACCTGATGTGGATCCTCGGCGGCGTGGTCGGTGTGTTCCTGGCACTGGACCTGTTCCTGTTCTTCTTCTTCTGGGAAATGATGCTGGTGCCGATGTATTTCCTCATCGCGCTCTGGGGTCACAGCTCGGCAGACGGCAAGAAGACCCGGATCTACGCCGCCACCAAGTTCTTCATCTTCACCCAGGCCAGCGGCCTGATCATGCTGGTGGCGATCCTTGGCCTGGTGCTTGTCAACTACAACACCACCGGCGTGCTGACCTTCAACTACAGTGACTTGCTCAAGGCCGAACTGCCGGCGGGCGTCGAGTACCTGCTGATGTTGGGCTTCTTCATCGCCTTCGCGGTAAAGCTGCCGGTGGTGCCGTTCCACTCCTGGCTGCCTGATGCACACGCCCAGGCACCGACCGCAGGCTCCGTGGACCTGGCGGGCATCTTGCTGAAGACAGCCGCCTACGGCCTGCTGCGCTTCGCCCTGCCGCTGTTCCCCAACGCTTCGGCCGAGTTTGCACCGATCGCCATGACCCTGGGCCTGATCGGCATCTTCTACGGTGCCTTCCTGGCCTTCGCGCAGACCGACATCAAGCGCCTGATCGCCTTCTCCAGCGTTTCGCACATGGGCTTCGTGCTGATCGGTATCTACTCCGGCAGCCAGCAGGCCCTGCAAGGCGCGGTGATCCAGATGCTGGCCCACGGCCTGTCGGCTGCCGCGCTGTTCATCCTGTCCGGCCAGCTGTACGAGCGCCTGCATACCCGTGACATGCGCCAGATGGGTGGCCTGTGGCACCGCATCGCCTACCTGCCCGCCATCAGCCTGTTCTTCGCCGCTGCATCGCTGGGCCTGCCAGGCACCGGCAACTTCGTTGGCGAGTTCCTGATCCTGATCGGCAGCTTCGCCAGCGTGCCGTGGATCACCGTGATCGCCACCACCGGCCTGGTCTTCGGCTCGGTCTACTCGCTGATCATGATCCACCGTGCCTACTTCGGCCCAAGCAAGAGCGACACCGTGCTGGCCGGCATGGACGGCCGCGAGCTGATCATGGTGCTGGGCCTGGCGGTGCTGCTGATCGTGCTTGGTGTGTACCCGCAGCCGTTCCTCGACACTTCTGCCGCCACCATGAGCGGTGTGCAGCAGTGGCTTGGCTCCGCTTTCACTCAACTCGCTTCGGCCCGGTAAGAGCGCTATGGAATTCACCACTCAACACTTCATCGCATTGGCGCCGATGCTGATCACCACCATCACCACGGTGGTGGTGATGCTGGCGATCGCCTGGAAGCGCAACCACTCGCAGACCTTCCTGCTGTCCACCGTGGGCCTGAACCTGGCCCTGCTGTCGATCCTGCCGGCGCTGAAGGTCGCGCCGCTGGCGGTGACCTCGCTGGTCACCATCGACAAGTTCGCCTGCCTGTACATGGCGATCGTTCTGGTGGCCACGCTGGCCTGCGTCACACTGGCTCACGCCTATCTGGGTGAAGGCGCCAAGGGTTTCCCGGGTAACCGTGAAGAACTCTACCTGCTGCTGCTGATGTCGGCCCTCGGTGGCCTGGTGCTGGTCAGCGCCAACCACCTGGCCGGCCTGTTCATCGGCCTGGAGCTGCTGTCGGTGCCGGTCTACGGCCTGGTGGCGTATGCCTTCTTCAACAAGCGTTCGCTGGAAGCCGGTATCAAGTACATGGTGCTGTCGGCCGCAGGCTCGGCCTTCCTGCTGTTCGGCATGGCCCTGCTGTATGCCGATGCCGGCAGCCTGAGCTTCGACCAGATCGGCAAAGCCCTGGCCGCCACCAGCATGCCAAGCCTGCTGGCGCAACTGGGCCTGGGCATGATGCTGGTCGGCCTGGCCTTCAAGCTGTCGCTGGTACCCTTCCACCTGTGGACCCCGGACGTGTACGAAGGCGCCCCGGCCCCGGTCGCCGCGTTCCTGGCTACCGCGAGCAAGGTCGCGGTGTTCGCCGTGGTGGTACGCCTGTTCATGCTCTCCCCTGCTGCCAGCAGTGGCGTGCTGAGCACCGTGCTGGCGGTGATTGCGGTCGCCTCGATCCTGGTCGGTAACCTGCTGGCGCTGACCCAGAGCAACCTCAAGCGTCTGCTCGGTTACTCGTCCATCGCCCACTTCGGCTACCTGCTCATCGCCCTGATCGCCAGCAAGGGCCTGGCCATGGAAGCGATGGGCGTGTACCTGGTCACCTACGTGATCACCAGCCTGGGTGCCTTCGGTGTCATCACCCTGATGTCCTCGCCTTACGGCGGCCGTGATGCCGATGCGCTGTACGAGTACCGCGGCCTGTTCTGGCGCCGCCCGTACCTGACCGCAGTGCTGACCGTGATGATGCTGTCGCTGGCCGGTATCCCGCTGACCGCGGGCTTCATCGGCAAGTTCTACATCATCGCCACTGGCGTCGAGTCGCACTTGTGGTGGCTGGTCGGTGCCCTGGTGGTCGGTAGCGCCATCGGCGTTTACTACTACCTGCGCGTGATGGTCACCCTGTACCTGGTCGAGCCGAACCTGCGCCGCCACGATGCGCCGCTGAAGTGGGAACAGCGCACTGGCGGCGTCATGCTGCTGGCGATCGCCATTCTCGCCTTCGTCCTGGGCGTATACCCGCAGCCATTGCTGGACATGGTCCAGCAGGCTGGCCTGCAACTGATCGGCTGATCAACCCGGCAATACCAAACACCCCGCTTATGCGGGGTGTTTTTTTATCTGCGCTGCATGCCGTGCCGGCTACGCTAACCTTCCGTTTGCCTGCCTGGCGCAACATCTTCACTGCGGCGCAGTGCCGTCCTGCGTACATCACTGCTGGCCGATGGCAAGTACACATCCGGATTAGGCATCCCACTGGGTGACAGTTCATGGGTCATTTCGAACTCGGCCCTCACCGACCAGCCACAGGCCTCTGTGGTGCATTGCAAATAGGCCACTCTGAGGAAAATGTGGCGCCCTTCGCTGGTGCGTATGCGCATCCGGCTATGGCAATGGGGGCAGACCAGCTTGTAAGTACTCACGGTAGATACCTGTAAAGGCCGAGCGATGGCATAGGCTGTAAGGTTGATCGTCCATTTGTGTCAGTATTGCCTACGGTATAAGAAGGGATTTTCATCAAACTGCTGTTCATGCCGATAATGTTCCTCATTTTGCAGGGTTATTATTCATAACGAGTAGTTTAAGCCTAGGGAATGTCATTAAACCAGCTATGGATATCTGTTATGAGTAGCCGCTTTTTCGCCTCGGTGCTGACTCGCCTCAAGCAAATTACCCAGTCCGAAAGCGACGCCCAACTGGCCCGAGCGCTAGGTGTAAGTCCACAGACGCTGAGCAGCTGGAAGGTACGGGACAGCATCCCATACTCATTATGCGTAGATATTGCCCGGCAGCATGCTTGCTCGCTGGACTGGCTGCTGATGGGTGAGCGCGGGCGTACCTTGCACACCGCGGAAGGCTGGGAAGATGACATGCTCGAACGCTTGCGCAGCCTGTCATGCGCCGACCGCGAGGCCACGCTGCTGTACATCAAGGACAAGCAGCGCATCCAGGAGTTGGAGAAGAAACTGGATGCACTCGCCTACCGTCTGCCCGATACCTCCGAGGGTTAACCGCGACGACGCCAACGCTGGACGATTTCTCGAAGGTCCACCGATTCGAGCCATACCATGACCTTGAGGCTGATCGGCACCACCACGACCGCCGCCACGAAAGCAGCCATGCCCCGGGAAAGCATGGGGGCCAAGCCTTGCAACAGCGGTTCGAACAGGTAACCCACGCCAACGCTGAGCAGGGCCAGCAAGGCTTGCTTGCCCATCGTAAGCCGCTTGCGCGAAACGATGACCAGCCGATCCCGCACCGCGCTGACCAGCAAAGCGCCCAACACTGCACCGAAAAGCACCCGCCCGTCGCGCTCTAGCCACGGTACGACGCTGGACAAAGCGCCATCAATCAATGCGACTTCATTCATGAGTGCCTCACTGCTCTGCGAGCATGCCGTAGCGAATGGCCTTGATCACGGCGGCGACGCGAGTGGTTACATCGAATTTGCGCAGGATATTGCCCACATGGAAATTCACCGTCGATTCCTGGCACTGCAGGATCTGACCGATTTCCCACGAACTCTTGCCATAGGCACACCACAGCAATACCTGCTGCTCTCGCGGGGTCAGGCGAATAGGCGTATCCACTTGGCTACCTTCGCTCTGTCGCGTATTGGCTTTCATCACCGAACTCCAAACAATCATGGCCAGTTCACGTCAGCTATCGGACTGACGCGGTAGGACTCCACCATACGAATCGCAAAACACCCGTGCCATTCATACGCTTTGTAAACCGCCGTCCTACACACTCGTCCTCAATGGCTGCTTTCAATTAACTGAAACTCTCCGTGCTCTGCGCGGCGTTTCGCTCGTCACAACGCCGTTGCCTACCCTTTTCACCTGGAGTTGTACGATGCGCCCCGTGTTGCCCCCCTCGCCCTGCATTGGCCTTGCGGCCCTTTTCGCTGTCGCCCAGCACGTGTCTGCCGCACCTTCGGTCGAACTGGGTGAGGTGCTGATCAGTGACGAAGCACACAGCGAACTGGAAGACGCCCGCGAGCGTCTGCAGGCAGTGCCTGGCGCCAGCAACCTGGTGGACATGCAGCGCGTGGGGCAAGGACGGGTGGCCAGCAACCAGGACGTGCTGGCCTACCAGCCGGGGGTGTTCGCCCAGTCGGCCGGCAACGATGGCATCAAGCTGTCCATCCGCGGCTCAGGCATCAACCGTGCACCCGGGGCACACGGTTCAGGGGTGTACACGCTGTTCGACGGCCTGCCGCTGACTGGCCCGGGCGGTACCCCTTACGAGCTGTTCGAGCCGCTGTGGCTGAGCCGCGCCGACGTGTTGCGAGGGGCAAACGGCTTCGATCAGGGCGCGCTGGCGCTGGGCGGCGCAATCAACTACGTAACGCATACCGGCTACGATACCGCGCCGTTGCAGGTGCGCTACGAGGCAGGCAGCCGCGGCTATCAGCACAGGCACATCAGCTCTGGTCAGGTTTTGGGCAACCTCGACTATTACGTAGCACTCACCGACTCGGAATACGACGGCTACCAGGCGCACAGCAGCGGCAGTGCCAAAGGCATCGCAGCCAACGTTGGTTATCGGTTCAACCCCAACCTGCAGACGCGCTTCTACCTGCGCTACCGGGAAACCGAGAACGAGCTGGCCGGGCGCCTGACCAAGGACCAGATCAAGCACCACCCACGTGCCGCCAACGCCGCCTACCTGGCGCGTGACGACAGCCGGCCGCAACCGGGCAGCACCTGGGTGGCCAACAAGACCACCTTCTACCTCGAGGACGATGCCCGTGTGGAAGCCGGGCTGGTGTACCACGACTTCCCCATGGACCTGCGTGAAGGCCCGATGCGCCTGAAGGTCGCCTACACCGATGTCAGCGGCACGCTGAACTACATACGCCGCGACACCCTGCTGGGTCACCAGAGCAACACCACCGTGGGCTGGCGAACCACCAAGCACCTGCCCAACAGCGGCGCATCGCAGTTCGCCCGCAGCACGGGCGACAACTTCGGCGCACGCAGCCGCGATTTCAGCTACCAGGGGTCGGATACCGTCCTGCACGTCGGCAACGATCTGGAGCTGATCCCTGACCTGTGGCTGACCACTGGCCTGGCGATGATCTACACACGCCGTGAAAGTGCGGTCACCTATCCGCAGGATGGCGGCAAGGTGAGCCAACATGACTGGGACTATGCACCGCGCTTGGGCCTGCGCTATGACATCGACCCGCAGTTGCAGGTGTACGGCAACCTGAGCCGGTCCGTGGAGCCACCCCACCCATGGTCACTGATCTGGAGCTCCACGGTCGCCACGCAGCCGATCGAACTGCAAAACCAGACCGCCACCACGCTGGAGCTGGGCGCGCGCGGCGATTCGGCGCTGGGCCGCTGGGACCTGGCCTGGTACTACTCGCAAGTGCGCCATGAACTGTTGGCCGTCGAAATCGAGGCGGGGCTCCCGGCCAAGGAGGTCAATGCCAGCGCCACGGTGCACCAAGGCGTGGAGGCCGGCCTGGACAGCACCCTCTGGGAGCAGCCTGGCACGGGTAAGATCAGTTTGCGCCAGGCCTACACGTTCAGCGATTTCCACTACCGGGACGACGATACCTTCGGCGACAACCGCCTGCCTGGGATTCCCATGCATTACTACCAGGCCGAACTGCGCTACGACTGGCCAAGCGGCTTCTATGCCGGGGTCAACACGCAGATGGCGTCCAAGGTGCAAGTCGATTACGCCAACAGTTACCACGCCGATGCCTATGCACTGCTCGGTGCGCGGCTGGGCTGGGACTCGCCGAAACAGGATTGGCAGACCTGGCTTGACCTGCGCAACCTGACCAACGAACGCTATGCGGCGACAGTCACGCCGGGGTACGACGATGCCGGGCAGGACATTGCCCGGTCGACGCCAGGGGAAGGGTTTGGCGTCTATGCCGGGGTTTCATACAGTTTCCGTTGAGGCTGGCAAGGGCTGCGCGGCAGCCCCCTATTGAGGCAACTGCACCTGCGGTTTGGTCGCGGCGAAAATCCCCCAACTGGAAATGAAGAGCGCCGCGATCAGCGGCCCGATCACGAACCCGTTGAGGCCGAATACGGCCAGCCCACCCAAGGTGGACACCAGAATCAGGTAGTCGGGCATCCGCGTATCCTTGCCCACCAGGATCGGCCGCAACAGGTTGTCCACCAGGCCAATCACCAGCACGCCGAAGGCGGTCAGGATCACCCCCTGCAAGATCGCCCCGGTCAACAGGAAATACGCCGCCACCGGTGCCCAGATGATCCCCGCGCCCACTGCCGGCAGCAGTGACAGAAACGCCATCAGCACCGCCCAGACCAGTGCGCTGGGTATATCCAGTACCCAGAAGATGAAACCGCCCAGGGCGCCTTGGGTGATCGCCACCAGCACATTGCCCTTGACCGTGGCGCGCACCACACGGTTGAACTTCAACTGCAGGCGGCGCTTCTGGTGCTCTGGCAGCGGTACGGCCAGACGTACCCGCCGCGCCACCTCTGCGCCCTCACGCAGAAAGAAGAACAGCAGGTAGAGCATGATGCCGAAGCTGATCAGAAACTCGAAAGTACCCTGGCCAAAACTGAAGGCCTGAGTGGCCAGTATCTCGCTGCCCTGGGTGGCCCATTTGGTGATTTTGTCGCGCAACCCTTCCAGGTTGCCCATGCCCATGCTGTCCAGGCTGTGCTGCAAGAAAGGCGGCAGCATGTTCATGCCGCGCTCGACATAGCCAGCGATATCCAGTTCCCCGCTCTCGATACGCTGGTAAAGGGTAGCGCCCTCCTGCACCAGCAAGGCACTGGTGATGATCACTGGCAAGATGGCTACCAACAGGCAAATCAGCAAGGTGGTCACCGCCGTCAGGTTACGTCGCCTGCCGAAGCGGATCAGCAGGTTCCGCTGCAGTGGCGCGAACAGGATGCCGAGGATCACCGCCCAGAAGATGGCGCCATAGTACGGCAGCAGGATCCAGCCGAAGGCAATGGTCACCAGCGCCAGCAATACTGCCAGGGCCTTGTTCTGCAAAGCGGTTTGGTTCATGGCGGTTCCTCGTGAGTGCTGGACATTAGTGCACACTACCCGGGCAAAAGTGCCACCCCAGCGTTGATTCAAATCAATTCATCCGCCGCATGCGGGCCTTAACATCCGTGCCTTTTGTCCCGGTGCACATATGAACGCTCCTGCCAAGCCTGAATTGCTGGCCCCTGCCGGCACCCTCAAGACCATGCGCTATGCATTCGCCTATGGCGCCGACGCGGTCTACGCCGGCCAGCCACGCTACAGCCTGCGGGTGCGCAACAACGAATTCGACCATGCCAACCTGGCGCTGGGCATCCAGGAGGCCCATGCACGGGGCAAGCGCTTTTACGTGGTGGTCAACATCGCGCCGCACAACGCCAAGCTCAAGACCTTTCTCAAGGACCTGGCGCCCGTGATCGACATGGCGCCCGATGCACTGATCATGTCCGATCCCGGCCTGATCATGTTGGTGCGCCAGCACTTCCCGCAGATGGCTGTACACCTCTCAGTACAGGCCAATACGGTCAACTGGGCCAGCGTGCAGTTCTGGCAACGCCTGGGCTTGAGCCGGGTGATCCTGTCGCGGGAACTGTCACTCGAAGAAATCGGCGAAATCCGCCAGCACGTGCCTGACATGGAACTGGAAGTGTTTGTCCACGGCGCCCTGTGCATGGCCTACTCTGGCCGCTGCCTGCTGTCGGGCTACCTCAACAAGCGCGATGCCAACCAGGGCACATGCACCAACGCCTGCCGCTGGAAGTACAACGCCACCCCAGCTACTGAAAACGCGGCCGGCGACATCGTGCGCGAGGTCGAGCCGACATTGGGCCTGGGCGCACCGACCGATCAGGTGTTCCTGCTGCACGAAAGCAACCGCCCCGGTACCGAGATGCCCGCCTTCGAAGATGAACATGGCACGTACATCATGAATGCCAAGGACCTGCGCGCCATCCAGCACGTCGAGCGGCTGGCGGCCATGGGCGTGCACTCCCTGAAGATCGAAGGCCGCACCAAGTCGCACTTCTACTGCGCCCGTACCGTGCAGTCGTACCGCCAGGCCATAGACGATGCCGCCGCCGGGCGCCCGTTCGACAGGGCCCTGATGGATAACCTCGAATCGCTGGCCCAACGGGGCTACACCGAAGGTTTCCTGCGTCGCCATGTGCATGACGAATACCAGAACTACCAGCGGGGCAATTCGCTGTCCGAGCGCCAGCAGTTCGTCGGCGAACTGACCGGTGCCCGGGTGGACGGCCGTGCCGAAGTCAAGGTGAAGAACCGCTTCGCAGTAGGCGATCACCTGGAGCTGATGACCCCGCGCGGCAATTATCATTTCGACCTGCACAACCTGTACGGCCGCCAGCAGCAGGCCATCGACGTGGCGCCCGGGGACGGCCATGTGGTCTACCTGCCGATCCCGGAGCAGGTAGCGCTGGAATACGGCTTGCTGATGCGCGACCTGTGCCAGGACGAACTGGCTGACAAAAATGTAATGTCCGGTTCAGCCAGCTGACAGCTGCGGGTGAGGATCATGCCAGCGTATATCGCGCCTGAAAGCCGCCTGCGCTATCCTGCAGCTCATTTGCATGGCGGGCCGGCGCCTGCCTGACCACAGGAGTCGTTTGACCATGCTGCATAAACACCTGATCGCGCTCGGCCTGCTGGCCATCACCGGGCTGGCCCAGGCTGGCGAAACCATCGACGTCTACCGCGACCCCCACTGCGGTTGCTGCAAGGCTTGGATCAGCCACCTCCGTGACAACGGCTTTACCGTCAACGACCATGTCGAGCCGAACATGAGTGCCGTGAAGCAGCGGCTGGGCGTGGCGCCGCGGCTGGCTTCGTGCCACACCGGGGTGATCGACGGCAAGTTCGTCGAAGGCCATGTCCCGGCCGAGCAGGTGCGCCTGCTGGCCAAGCGCAACGACCTCATAGGTCTGGCCGTGCCCGGCATGCCGGTGGGCTCGCCAGGCATGGAAATGGGGGATCGCAAGGACGCCTATCAGGTCATCGGGGTAACCCGCGATGGCCAGGACAGCGTTGTCGCCAACTACTGATGCTGAGCCTCTGGGCGCTGTTTCTCAGCGCTTTTGGCGCCGCCACCCTGCTGCCGCTGCAGTCGGAGGCGGTGCTGGTGGGCCTGCTGCTGCGCCAACCCGACGCCTGGCTGACCCTGTTGCTGGTCGCCACCCTGGGCAACGTGCTGGGCTCGGTGGTCAACTGGCTGCTGGGGCGGGCCATCGAACAGCTGCGCGACAAGCGCTGGTTCCCGTTCAGCGCCCGCCAGCTGGAACGTGCCCAGCAGCGCTATCAGCGCTGGGGGCAATGGTCATTGCTGCTGAGCTGGATGCCGGTGATCGGCGACCCGTTGACGCTGATTGCCGGGATCATGCGTGAGCCGTTCTGGCGTTTCCTACTCCTGGTAACCCTGGCCAAGGGCGGGCGTTACCTGGTCTTAGCGGTGATTACCCTGGGTTGGTTTCATGCCTGGTAACACCTTTAACGTTTAAGGTGCCTTTACGGCTGTTACAGTCGCCAATTCCTACATGGTCCTACACGGAGTGCCCCCATGCTACGCGCAACCGCCCTGGCCCTGGCCTGCCTCATCGGCGCCCCTGCCATCGCCGCCGAATCCCCCACCTACGGCAAGCAGCTCGAAGGCTTCAGCTACCCCCACCCCCTCAAGCATTTCGACTTCCAGTCCCAGGGGCAGAGCCTGCAGATGGGCTACATGGACGTGCCTGCCAAAGGCCAGGCCAACGGCCGCAGCGTGGTGCTGATGCATGGCAAGAATTTCTGCGCCGCCACCTGGGAAACCACCATCGATGCGTTGAGCCAGGCGGGTTACCGGGTCATCGCGCCCGACCAGGTCGGCTTCTGCACTTCAAGCAAGCCAGGCTATTACCAATACAGCTTCCAGCAACTGGCCAGCAACACCCATGCCCTGCTGGAGCAACTGGGCGTCAAGCAAGCGATCATCCTCGGCCATTCCACCGGCGGCATGCTCGCCACCCGTTACGCGTTGATGTACCCGCAACAGGTCGAGCGCCTGGCCATGGTCAACCCGATCGGCCTGGAAGACTGGAAAGCCCTCGGCGTGCCCTACCGCACGGTGGACCAGTGGTATGCCCGCGAGCTCAAGCTCGATGCCGACGACGTGCGTGAATACGAGCGCAAGACCTATTACGCCGGGCGCTGGAAACCTGAGTACGAGCGTTGGGTGCAGATGCTGGCGGGGCTGAACAAGGGCCCTGGGCATGAAGCCGTGGCGTGGAACTCGGCGCTGATCTACGACATGATCTTCACCCAACCGGTGTACCACGAGTTCAAAGACTTGAAGATGCCGACCCTGCTGCTGATCGGCGACCAGGACACCACGGCCATTGGCAGCGACATCGCACCGCCCGAGGTCAAGGCGCGGCTGGGCAAGTACAAAGAGCTGGGGCCGCACGTGGCCAAGCTGATTCCCCAAGGCGAGCTGGTGACCTTCGAGGGCATGGGGCACGCACCGCAGATCGAGGAGCCACGGCGCTTCAACACCACCCTGATCGACTGGCTTGGGCGCTGAAGCGTTAGCAGGGGCGCTGAGCGCCCCTTTGGGCCGGCGAGCGGTGCCGGTCAACCCCTGCCGCTTTTCAGCCGGCTGAACGCTCGCGTCAGTTCACGGTTGAACGCCTTGCCGTTGTCGTTCTTGCCATACAACCGTGCCCTCACCTGCGCCGGCGGATAAGTGCCAGGCGCGTTGCGGATCTGCGGGTCCACCAACCCGTCCGCCGCCGTGATCGCGTTGGCGTAATGGATGGTATCGGTAATCGGCGCAATCACCTCTGGCCGCATCAGGTAGTCCAGCAGCTTCCAGGCGGCCTGGGGATGCGGGGCATCCTTGGGCACCACCAATGCATCCAGCCAGATCAGCGTGCCCTCCTGCGGGATGCTGTACGCCAGGTTGAACGCCTTGCCGGCCTGCTGCGCCTGGGCCTGGGCGATCGCCACGTTGCCGTTCCACGACATCGCCACGCAGGTTTCGCCGTTGGCCAGGTCATTGATATTGCGGTCGTTGTCGAAGTAGCGGATATACGGCCGAATCTTTCGCAGTTGCAGTTCTGCAGCTTTCAGGTCCTCCAGGCGCTGCTGATTGATGTCCAGGCCCATGTAGCGCATCACCGCGGCGAACACCTCGTTGGGGTCGTTGAGCAGGCTGACCCCACAGTCGGCGAATTTGGCCACCACGTGCGGGTCGAACAGCATCGCCCAGCTGCCTACCGGCGCCTCGGCCATGCGCGCCGTCACAGCCTGCTGCTGGTAACCGACGCCGGTGGTACCCCAGGCGTAGGTCCCGGCATACCGGTTGCCAGGGTCGTACATCGCCATGTGCTGGCGAAACTCCTCACCGATACCTGCCAGGTGCGGTAGCTGCGCCTTGTCCAAAGGCTGCAGCGCACCGCTGGCTATCGCCCGGCTCAGGTGCTGGCCGGCACTGAGCACCACGTCGTAGCCACTGCCGCCGGTGAGCAACTTGGTCTCTGCGGTTTCCAGCGAGTCGAAGTGGTCGGCAACCACACGGATGCCGGTTTCTTTCTCGAAGTTGGTCAGCGTGTCCGGGGCAAGGTATTCGCCCCAGATATACAGGTTGACGGTTGGCTGCTCTGCGTCGGCCGCCTGGGCCGCCGACACCGCGCAGCCCAGCGCGAGCGCAGCCGCCAGTAGGGTCGGTTTCATCAGCGACGGCCTCCGGCATATTGCGGCATGGTGATGCAGGCGACATTGCCGCCACCTAGCAGGATTTCCCGCGAGTTCTCAATGCCAATAATGCGGTGGCCAGGGAACAGCTCGGCCAGGGTGGCTTGGGCAACACTGTCATTACGGTCACCGAACAGCGGCACGACGATGGCCGTGTTGCCGGCGTAGTAGTTGATGTACGACGCACAAATCCGCGTGCCGGCCTCCCGCACGTGAGTGCCTTCGACCTGGTCCAGGCCGGCAGCTTCCTCGGCCGTCCACTGCAGCACCTCGGGCTGGGGCAGTTTGTGAACCTTCAACTCCCGCCCGCGGGCATCGCGGGTACTGCGCAGTACGTCGTACGCCTCCTGGTAGATCTCCCACTGCGGGTCGTTCCGGTTGTCGGTCCACTGCAGCACCACTTCACCCGGCCGCACGAAACACGCCAGGTCGTCGACATGGCCATCGGTTTCGTCGAACTTGCAACCGCGTGGCAACCAGATCACCTGGTCGGCGCCCAGGTAGTCCTCAAGCCGGCGCGTGACCTCCTCCTTGCCCAGGTGGGCATTGCGGTTACGGTTGAGCAGGCACTGCTCAGTGGTCAGCAGGCTGCCCTGGCCGTCGCTCTGAATTCCGCCGAGTTCGGCAATCAACGGCGCGCGATAGCGGTCCAAACCTTCGATTTCGAGCATTTTCTGGGCGATCTGGTCGTCCTTGTCCCACGGGTAATAAAGGCCGCCGTCCAGCCCACCGTACGCATTGAATTCAAAGTCCACGCCACGCACTTGGCCGCTGTTGTCGTTGACCACGAAGCACGCGCCGCTGTCTCGGAACCAGGTGTCGTTGCAGGTCATCTCCACCACCCGCACCTGCGCCGGCAGCAGGCGCCGCGCATTGGCGTACTGGGCAGCGGACGCGCAAACCGTGACCGGTTCACTGGACGCAATGGCGCTGACGATTTCGACCCAGACCTTCTGTGCCGGCTTGGCGCCATTGCGCCACACATCTGGCCGCTCGGGCCAACCGAGCCAGCAGCCTGCCTTGGGCTCGAATTCGCCAGGCAAGCGGAAACCATCGGCCTTGGGCGTGGTGGTGAGCGAACGTGCCATGGGTCAACCTCGTGTCGGTGAGTGATGACTGCACGCTACGCTGGCTGGCCTGACGCTTCCAACGATGAAAACTCAGCGATAGCTGAATTCAATTCAGCTATCACCCAGCTGTTCGATGAACCATTCGATGAAGTGCGCCACCGCAGCCCGTTCCAGGCGCAAGCGCTCGCACACCAGTGCGTATTGCCCCTGCGCGGTGACGCTGGCACTGAAAGGCCGCACCAACCTGCCGCTCTGCAGGTCGGCCTGGCAGGTCAGGTTGTCCCCCATGGCCACGCCCTGCCCCAGCAGCGCCGCCTCCAGTGCCAGCGCCGCATGCGGGAAGTAGAGCTGGCGCGTGGGCAGGGCATCGTCGGCATGGGTAGCCAGCCAGGTGGTCCAGGTCCGGCCGTCCTGGTCGTCGTGCAACAGGCAATGGCGCACCAAATCGCGTGGGCGTTTAAGGCCGCCCTGGTTGAACAGGCCCGGGCTGCACACCGGGAAGAACTGCAGCAGCGGCAAGGGCCTGACGAAGTGGGTACTGGCGTCGAGTGTGCTGGTGCCATAGGTGATGGCCAGGTCGACATCCAAGGCCGGGGCCCCTGCGGCGATCGGCTGCTCGAGCAGGTGCAGGGTGATGTGCGGGTAACGGCCGCTGAAGTCGGCGAGCCGCGCCACCAACCATTTCTGTGCAAGCTCGGCAGTCACCGCCACCCGTAGCACCGCCTGCGATGCCGGGTCGCGCAGCTCGTCACAGGCCTTGCCGATCAGCTCGAAGGCCTGCTGCAGGTGATGCAACAGCCGCTCGGCCTCAGCGCTGGGCCGCACCTGGCGGCCAACGCGTTCGAACAAAGTGACCCCAAGCTGTTCCTCGAGCTGACGGATCTGGTGGCTCACCGCACTGTCAGTCACACACAGTTCGGCGGCGGCGCGGCCGAAGTGGCCGTGGCGGGCAGCGCACTCGAAGGTACGCAGGGCAGTCAGGGAAGGCAGGCGGCGCATAGGTAGTCCTGGCAGGTGCGTGGGGCCTCTATAGGGCCACCCGATCATAGCGCCAACGTGACTCGGCTGGCGCGATGAAAATCAGCTGCTAAATTTTCATGAAAATAATCATAAAAAATTTCACGAGGCCAAGGCATGTTCAAGCAATCCGCCCAGCACGTCGCCAGTTACTACGCACGCACCTACCCCGCCAGCATCCCCTTGCGCCCTACCTTGCAAGGCCGGCACGACACCGATGTGATCCTCATCGGTGCCGGCTTCAGCGGCCTGCACACGGCCCTGCGCCTGGCTTTGGCCGGCAAGCGTGTGACGCTGCTGGAAGCCAGCAGGGTGGCCTGGGCCGCCTCCGGGCGCAACGGTGGCCAGGCGCTGCTGGGCTGGTCATGCGACATGCCGCCCCTGGAGAAAGCCTTGGGTGTGGAACGCAGCCAACGCCTGTGGGCCAGCATGTGCTGGGCTGCCGACGAACTGCGTGAACTGCCGCAGCGTCACGGCTTCGATATCGATTACCGGGCCGGCAGCCTCTGGACATCGGTGCTGCCACGCCGGGTGAAACGGCTGGAACAGGCCCTGCTCGATGCCGAACAGAAATGGGGCTACGACGCCCTGCGCCTGATCGGTCGTGACGAGTTGCCCGAGTGGATCGATAGCCCGCGCTACCAGGCTGCGCTGTATGACGCCCGGGGCGCGCACCTCAACCCGCTGAAACTGGCCCAAGGCCTGGCCAGCGCGATCGAGGCTGCCGGCGGGCAGATTTTCGAGCAAAGCCAGGTGCTCGACTACCAGCGCAGCGCCAACGGCTTTATCGCCCGCACCGGCCACGGCCACGTGCACGGCGATGTGCTGGTGCTGGCCTGCAACGCCTACATCGACCGCCTTGACCGCAACCTGTCGCGCCGGCTTCTACCGGTCGGCTCCTATCAAGTGGCCACCGCGCCACTGGAGGCGGATTTCGCCCGGTCGCTGTTGCCACGCAACAGTTGCGTGATCGACAACCAGTTCGTACCCGACTACTTCCGGCTCACGCCTGACCACCGTTTGCTGTTCGGCGGCGGCTGCACCTACCTGGGCGGTATTCCCAAGGACGTGGCCAGCGCCACCCGCCCCTACCTTGAGCGTGTGTTCCCACAACTGGCGGGCGTTGCCATCGACTATGCCTGGGGCGGGCATATCGACTGCAGCATCCAGCGCACCCCGGACATTGGCCGTGACGGCCAGCGCTACTGGCTGCAGGGCTTTTCCGGCCACGGCGTGCTGCCGACCCTGGCCGCGGCGCGCGCGGTCAGCGACGCGATCCTGGGCGACGACGAGCTGCTGGCGTTGTACCAAGGCATCGCCAATGGCCGCTTCCCGGGCGGCGACCTGTTGGCTGCCCCACTGGAGGCTGCAGCCAAGGCCTGGTACCGGATGCGCGATCATGTCTGAAGACGCCCAGGGCCTGGCCCTGCTGATTCGTGGCCTGCGCAAGCACCGCGGGCTGACCCTTGGCGAGCTGGCGATCAAGGTCAAGCGCTCGCTGGGCTTTCTGTCCCAGGTCGAGCGCGGCCTGTCGCAGCCGACCGTGGCCGACCTCACGGCGATCAGCGAAGCGCTGCACGTACCCACCACCTATTTCTACCAGGCCAGCCAGCCGCGCGAACTCGACTGGGTCACCCGCCCCGGTGAACGGCGCACGATCTACTACGCCGAGGGCATCAGCGACGTGCTGGTCTCGCCAACCCTCAACGGCCGCTTTGCCATGCTCGAAAGCCACCTGGCGCCCGGTGCCAGCAGTGGTGAGGGGCACCTGGACGACAGCGCCGAGCAAGGCGGGTTCGTTCTCGAAGGCGCGCTGACCCTGTGGCTGGATGGCCACCCGGACGCCGTCACACTCGGTCCCAACGACAGCTTTCAGCTCCCCCCGCACAGCCACTTCCGCTACGCCAACCTGACCGACCAGACGACCCGCGTCCTCTGGGTATTCCGATGAGAGCACAGCATGACAACGACAACGACAGGCTTTGCCGATCTGCTCAGTGAAGTACGTGCCTTCCGCACCCGTTACCCCGAGGTGCGCCATGTCGACCTGCTGAGCCTGGACATCCCCGGGCATTTCTACGGCAAGCGCTACCCCATCGACATGCTCGAAAAGGTTGCCGCTGGCAGCCCGCTGAAACTGCCGCAGAACTGCGTGCTGTTGGGCGTGCAAGGCGGGCTGTTCCCCATTGGCGACTATTGCTTCAGCGACGGCGACCCGGACGCCCCGCGGCGCCTGGTGCCCGGCACACTCAAACCGGTGAGCTGGGAGCGCGAACCGCTGGGCCAGATGCTGATCAGCTCCGACGGCACCGCCGCGCCAATCGAGTTCGAGCCCAGGGAGGTGCTCGCCCGGGTGCTGCAGCGCCTGGAGCGGCGCGGCATTCGCCCGGTGGTGGCATTCGAGCTGGAGTTCTACCTATTCGACCGGGCACTCAAGCAGGGGCTACCGCAGTTCCCGCGGGACCCGTTCAGCGATGACGCGGACGACCAGCCCAACATGCACATCGAACGGCTGTCGCGGTTCAGCGACGTGCTGCGCGACATGGTCGCAACCGCCAACGCGCAAGGGATCGACGCCAACGTCATCACCGCTGAACTCGGCCCCGGCCAGTTCGAAATCAACTTCGGCCATTGCGATGACGGCCTGCGTGCCGCCGACTGGGCCGCCCTGTTCTGCCGCAGTACCCGCGGCGTGGCGCTCAAGCACGGGCTGCGTGCCTCGTTCATGAGCAAGCCCTACCTGCAGGCGCCCGGCAGCGGCATGCACGTGCATGTCAGCCTGTACGACAAGGCCGGCAACAACCTGCTGGCGGCTGACCAGCAGCGCCCGCTGCGCCATGCAGTGGCCGGATGCCTGGCCTTGCTGCCGCACTGCATGCCGATATTCGCCGCCAACCACAATGCGTTTCGCCGTTATGGGGCCATGGTCAATGCCGCCAGCCGTGCCAGTTGGGGCTTTGAAGACCGTGACGCATGCATCCGCATCCCCGAGTCGGATGCATGCAATGTGCGTATCGAGCACCGCCTGGCGGGGGCGGATGCCAACCCGTACCTGGTGCTGGCGGCCATCTTGTGCGGCATGGAGCATGGGCTGAATGCCGCGCAGGAGCCGATTGCGCCGCTCAATGACGATCGCGCCAGCGGGGTCGACTTCCCCAAGGACATGCTCGGCGCCGTCGCAGCCATGCGTGAGCACCCGGCTGTGAATGAAGGGTTGGGGGAAGCGTTCGTGATGGTGTATTGCGAGAACAAGCGCCAGGACCACCTGGCGTTCATGCAGGAGGTGAGTGCCCGGGAGTACCGGTGGTTTCTTTGAGGCAGATACTGGCCACATCGTCGGCAAGCCGGCTCACGTAGGTGAGCCCGCTGAATGCGCGGTGCCTGGCACCGGCTGCGCCGGCGATGAGGCTGGTACTGACAAGACAGAAAACTCTCCTATTCTGAATAGCTCACTTGGCAACCCCCCTGCACTGAGGAGACTCGACCATGAGCTACGTGACCACGAAGGATGGCGTTCAGATCTTCTACAAGGACTGGGGCCCGCGCGATGCGCAGGTCATCCACTTCCACCACGGCTGGCCGCTCAGTGCGGACGACTGGGACGCGCAGCTGTTGTTCTTCCTTGGCCAAGGCTTCCGTGTCGTCGCCCACGACCGCCGCGGCCACGGCCGCTCCAGCCAGGTATGGGACGGCCATGACATGGACCACTACGCCGATGACGTGGCCGCCGTGGTCGAGCATCTGGGGATCCAGGGTGCGGTGCATGTCGGCCACTCCACCGGAGGCGGCGAAGTGGTACGGTACATGGCCCGCCACCCAGGCGACAAGGTGGCCAAAGCGGTGCTGATCGCCGCCGTGCCGCCGTTGATGGTGCAAACCCCGGACAACCCAGGAGGCTTGCCCAAATCAGTGTTCGACGGGTTCCAGGCACAGGTGGCAGGTAACCGAGCCCAGTTCTACCGCGATGTGCCGAGCGGACCGTTCTACGGCTACAACCGGCCAGGCGCCGAGCCTGCCGAAGGGGTCATTGCCAATTGGTGGCGCCAAGGCATGATCGGCAGCGCCAAAGCGCACTACGACGGGATCGTAGCGTTTTCCCAGACTGACTTCACCGAAGACCTGAAGAAGATCCAGCAGCCAGTGCTGGTGATGCATGGTGACGATGACCAGATCGTTCCCTATGAAAACTCCGGCCCACTGTCGGCCAAGCTGCTGCCCAATGGCACGTTGAAAACCTACAAGGGCTTCCCGCATGGCATGCCGACGACCCACGCCGATGTGATCAATGCGGATTTGCTGGCCTTCATCCGAAGCTGACGCCATCGTCCGCGCTGGCCTCATCGCTGGCAAGGCGGCTTTCACAGGACCATCGCCGGCCTTGGCCACTGTGCAGAACCTGTGAGGGCGGGCTTGCCAAGTGAATGAGGCCGGCACTGGCAACCCACCCCGCCCGGGATTACCATGTTGCCCTTCTAGCGCGGCATTTTGCTGCCCCCTGCCTGCCAGACACCCATGCCCTTCGAACTCACCGTAGAACCGCTCACCTTACTGATCCTCGCCCTGGTCGCCTTCGTCGCCGGTTTCATCGACGCCATCGCCGGCGGAGGTGGCCTGCTCACCACCCCGGCACTGCTCACCGCTGGCATGCCGCCGCACCTGGTGCTGGGCACCAACAAGCTGAGCTCGACGTTCGGCTCGGCTACCGCGGGTTTCACCTACTACAAACGCAAGCTCTTCCACCCGGCGCAATGGCGCCCGGCCTTGCTCGCCACCCTGGTCGGCGCGCTGATCGGCGCGGTCATTGCCCATTACATGCCGGCCGAATGGCTGAACAAGATGCTGCCGGTAGTCGTCTTCGCCTGCGGCATCTACCTGCTGTTCGGGGGTACCCCCAAAGCGCCGCTGGATGCCGATGCGCCGATCAAGAAGAAGTGGCAGTTCCCGCAGGGCTTCACCCTGGGCTTCTACGATGGCGTGGCCGGACCCGGCACCGGTGCTTTCTGGACGGTGAGCACCCTGCTGCTCTACCCCATCGACCTGGTCCGTGCCAGCGGCGTGGCACGCAGCATGAACTTCGTCAGCAACATCGCGGCGTTGACGGTGTTCGTCATTTCCGGGCAGGTGGATTACATCGTCGGCCTGTGCATGGGCCTGTCGGTGATGGTCGGCGCGTTTTTCGGCGCACGCACGGCGATCAGCGGCGGCAGCAAGTTCATCCGCCCGGTATTCATCACCGTGGTCCTGGCGCTGACCGCACGCCTGGCCTGGCAGCACTGGTTCGGCCAGGCCTGACGCAGGGCCTGGGTCGGCGCCTTGCTGGCCCCATTCGGGCGCAGCGACAGCGCTTGCATAGCGGGCCAGCCCCTGCAGCAACTGCGCGAACCGGTGAGCCATCATGCCCCCCTCCGAGGGCCGCAACCAGGTGCTGCTGATTTCCAGCTGAAGGGTGGGCACACCCCGGGTGCAAGCAAATCGGGTAATGGTCTGATGCGCCTGGGCGCTGAAGTAGTTATCCGAAAAGTTGCCGATGCCTTCCTGCTGAAGGCTGTCGAGCAGGGCCGGCAACAATGAAGCATCACCCAGCAGAGACCTGCCATTGAGCGTGCCAATGTCGATATCGTAGGGCCTGAAGTCATGACTGCCATGAATATCCAGGACCACCATCGGCCTCTGGCGGTCAATCAGTTCAGCCAGCGTTTCCTTGAATGCATTGTCATCGTAATAGTTCGGGTCGGACGGTGAGCGGTACTGGGTGTAAAGCACCGTTGCCGAAGCGAGCCTGTTGAGCATGTGTGCCAGGGCAGCCGTCCCACCACCGTCGGAAATGCGAAACCGGCCTTCACGAAAGGACTCGGAGGCATGGGCGGCAGTCACGATGACATGCCCGCTGCCTTGGAGCGTGACGATGGGCGACTCACCCTGAGGCGCCTCGACACTTGCCTGTGCGCTGATGCGCTTTTCGATATCGATAGCCTCATGGACCATCGCTGTATCTACCAGGGCGCGCCCGATCGAACTATTACGCAACGTCTCCTGTTCATGCTCGCGGACGGTGGGTTTCATAAGGCTTCCTGCGCCAACAGTGGCATCGATCCGTCAAATACCACTGAATGCTAAGCGGGCGCAGTGAGGTCTGAAACTGACAAAAATACCAGGTCAAGCATGCCCCCTGGCACTACCCCAAGCGCCCTCAACGAGGCAGGACAGGCTCAGGCAAGCCCAATCGCCGTGCCACATACAGATCGATCAGGTACCGGGCGATGGAACGCCCGGCCGGCAGTGGTGGCAGGTCGTGCACGTTGAACCACCTGGCGTCTTCGATCTCATCCGGCTGCATGACGATCTCGCCACCGGCATACTCGGCGTGGAAGCCCAGCATCATCGAGTGCGGAAACGGCCAGCACTGGCTGCCGACGTACTGGATATTGGTGACCTCGACCGCCACCTCTTCACGCACTTCCCGCACCAGGCAATCCTCGGCCGCTTCGCCCGGTTCGGCAAAGCCTGCGAGGGTGCTGTAGACGCCGGTGACGAAGCGCGGCGACCGGGCCAGCAGGATCTCGTCGCCACGGGTCACCAGCACGATCATACTCGGCGAGATGCGTGGGTAGCTGCGCAGGTCGCAAGGCTGGCAGTACATCGCCCGCTCCCAGCGGATCTGCGTCATCGGTTGGCCGCAACTGCCGCAGAACCGGTGTTCGCGCGCCCAGGTGCCGATCTGCGCGGCGTAGCCAAGCACCTTGTAAAGATCGAAATCGCCTTCGAGCATGAACGCCCGCAGGCCGCGCCAGCCGCAACCGGGCACCTCGGCAGCGCTGCGCAGTTCCAGCAGGAATACCGGCTCGCCGTCGAAATGGCCGATACCGTGCTCGGCCAGCACATCCAGGTCCTGCCGCTTGAGCCAGTCGCGGGGGAACAGCGCGCCATTGGCGTCCACCAGAAACCCTTCCGGGCTGCGGGCGACAGCCCAGCCACCGGTGATCTGCGGGTCGAGTACTGCGCTAGTCCAGCGTGCTGACATGTCGGGGTTCCTTTACTGCGTCCCCCGGCCCGGTCAGTCGGCGAACGTCGGTTTCTGTTTGCTCATATGGGCCGCCACAGCCACGCGCAAGTCTTCGGACTGCAGCATGGCAGCGTTCCAGGTGGCGATGTACTCCAGGCCATCGTCGATGCGATGGTCACGCATGTAGCTGAGCATCTCCTTGGTGCCCGCCACAGCGATCGGTGATTTTGCGGCAATCTCGCGGGCAATGGCAAAGACCCCGTCGAGCAACGCAGCCTGATCATCATAGACCCGGTTGACCAGGCCGATGCGCAGCGCCTCGTCGGCCGCAACATTGCGCCCGGTGAAGGCCAGTTCACGCATGATGCCGTCGCCGATGATGCGTGGCAAACGTTGCAGGGTGCCGACATCTGCGGCCATGCCCATGTCGATCTCCTTGATCGAAAACTGCGCCTCCGCGCTGCAATAGCGCATGTCGCAGGCCGACACCAGGTCGATGGCACCGCCAATGCAATAGCCCTGGATGGCCGCCAGCACCGGCTTGCGGCAGTTGTCCACGGCATTGAAGGAGGCCTGCAGGCGCAGGATGGTACGGCGCAGCAGGCGCGCATTACGGCCAACGTCCTTGCCCATCTGGCCGGCCAGCGAGGCCAGCATCATCAAGTCGATACCCGAAGAAAAATGCTTGCCCGCGCCGCTGATGACCACGGCGCGCACTGCATCGGTGTCGTCGATCCACTGGAAGATATCGACGATCTCTTCCCAGAAGGCAGCATTCATGGCGTTGATCTTTTCAGGGCGATTGATCTGCACATGGGCGATGTTGTCGGTCAGTTCGACCTTGAATGCGCTGTACTCGGTCACGGGCTGCACTCCTGCGGGGGAAAGGTTAACTGCACGGATGGTAACCCAGCCCGGTTGCCGTACTTGTGCCAAAACCGGGACTTGCCGAGGGGTTGCCAGGGCCATGCCGTCATAGCTTTGCCCGGCATGAAAAAAGCGTACAACTTTTGCGCCTCACACACATCGAAACACAGGTAAGCTCTTCATCCCTTCCCAAGAGGTTTGCCATGGCGATGCGTACAGCCCTGATTGTTTCCTGCATGACACTGGCCCTGGCCGGCTGCGCCGGTTCGAGCGATGAGCATCGCGCCCCACCGACCACCCAACAGGTCGACCTGCAGCGCTACCAAGGCACCTGGTACGAGCAAGCGCGCTTGCCGATGTTCTTCCAACGCAACTGCGTGCAGTCCGAAGCCATCTATGGCTTGCGCGAAGACGGTCGTATCGATGTGACCAACCGCTGCAAGGAAAAGGACGGCCAGTGGAACGAGGCCAAAGGCATCGCCGAAGCCCAGCAGCCGGGCAAGACCGACAAGCTGTGGGTCACCTTCGACAACTGGTTCAGCCGCCTGGCGCCAGGTTTGACCAAGGGCGAATACTGGGTGCTGTACCACGACAAGGACTACCGCGTAGCACTGGTCGGGCACCCCAACCGCGAGTACCTGTGGCTGCTGTCGCGCACCCCGGTGATCAACGACCAGACCCGTGAGCAGATGCTGGCCATTGCCAAGAAACAGGGCTATGACACCCGCGAGCTGATCTGGCGGCAGGGCGATGATGCAGTAACCCCCTGATTCATCGATGCCCCGATTCAGTCGGGCTTTGGTGAGTGCCCACTCAGACTTGGAGTCAGTCATTGGACCTGCTGTTTCTGGGCACCTCGGCCGGGGTGCCCACAAAAGCGCGCAACGTCAGCGCCACTGCCGTGATCGAAGCCAGCGGCAGCCACTGGTACCTGGTCGATTGCGGCGAAGGTACACAGCATCAACTGCTGCACACGCCGTTGTCGGTCCGCGACCTGCGCGCCATCTTCATCACCCATGTGCACGGCGACCATTGCTTCGGCCTGCCAGGCCTGCTGGCCAGCGCGGGCATGAGCGGGCGCACGGCACCGCTGGACCTGGTGCTGCCGGCAGCCTTGCACGACTGGGTGCGCCTGAGCCTGGCCGCCAGCGATACCTTCCTGCCGTTCGAACTGCGTTTGCTCGCGGTCGAGCAACGGGATCAATGGCGCAGCGATACCCTGGCGGTCAGCAGCGTACAGCTGTCGCACCGGGTGCCCAGCGTGGCTTTCGTGTTCACCGAGTTGAACCCCGAACCGCGCCTTGACGTGCAGCGCCTGGATGCCGAAGGTATCCCCCGCGGCCCGCTGTGGGGCGAGCTTGCCAAGGGCCAGACGGTCGAGCACGCGGGGCGAGTGCTGGATGGCCGCGACTACCTGCGCGCCTCGCGCCCGGCACGGCGGGTGATCGTCTGCGGCGACAACGACACCCCCGACCTGTTGGCCGAAGCGGCGAAAGACGTAGACGTGCTGGTGCACGAAGCGACATTCACCCAACCGATCATCGAGCGCACAGGGGTCAGCTTCGGCCACAGCAGTGCGGCCGCCGTGGCGCGCTTTGCCGAAACGGCCGGCGTGCGCAACCTGGTGCTGACGCATTTCAGTGCCCGCTATCAGGCAGACCCGCGGCGCAGCCCGTGCATCGACCAGGTCAGGGAAGAGGCGCAGGCCCATTACAGCGGCAACCTGACCCTGGCCCAGGACCTGCAGCGTTACCACATCGGGCGCGATGGGTGCCTGGGTCGGGTCACGGACGTTTAGCCAATCACACCGGCACCACGCTTCACAAACCGACAATTCCAGCGAGTGAAAGCGTTATTTTTTCTTTAACGAAAATGGAATATTCGCTTTCGCCGACGCTGCGCCACACCAAGGTGGCCAGCAGCAGCCGAGAGGCGTTGGCCTGATGGCGGCGGAGTGACCCTCCAGCGGCCGCCTCGCCGGTTAGCCGGCGAGGCGGCCCGTCAAGGCATCACGCCGCCAGCCGCCCGCTGGCGATTGCCTCCGACGCCGCCAGCATGGCGCGCAGCAATACCGCGCAGCCCGCTGCCAGGTCTTGCGGGGTGGCGTTCTCGATTTCGTTATGGCTGATGCCGTTTTCACACGGCACGAAGATCATCCCCGCCGGCCCCAACTCGGCCAGGAAGATCGCGTCATGCCCCGCCCCACTGACGATGTCCATGTGCGGCAAGCCCAGTGTCCGCGCCGAATCACGCACGGCATCGACGCAACTGCGGTCGAAGTACAGGGCCGGAAAGTCGGCCGTGGGGGTCAATTCATGGCTCAGCCCATGCTTGGCACAGGTGGTCTCAATCACTGCGCGCACGTCAGCGATCATCGAGTCCAGCTGCTGGGCTTCGAGGTGACGAAAGTCCAGGGTCATGCGCACTTCGCCCGGGATCACGTTGCGAGAACCGGGGTACGCCTGCAGGCAACCAACCGTGCCACAGGCATGCGGCTGATGGCCCAGCGCGGCCCGGTTGACCGCTTCTACCACCGCCGCAGCGCCGACCAGTGCATCCTTGCGCAGGTGCATCGGCGTAGGGCCGGCATGGGCTTCAACGCCACGCAAGGTCAGGTCGAACCACTTCTGCCCCAGCGCGCCAAGCACCACACCGATGGTCTTGGCCTGGTCCTCAAGGATCGGCCCCTGCTCGATATGGGCTTCGAAATACGCGCCTACCGGGTGGCCAAGCACTGCACGCTGGCCGGCGTAGCCGATGGCGGTCAACGCCTCGCCCATGCTCACGCCCTGGGCATCACGCTTGGCCAAGGTTTCCTCCAGGGTGAATTTGCCGGCAAACACCCCCGAGCCCATCATGCAGGGCGCAAAACGCGAGCCTTCCTCGTTGGTCCAGACCACCACCTCCATCGGGGCTTCAGTCTCGATGCCCAGGTCATTGAGGGTGCGGATCACCTCAAGGCCCGCCATCACCCCAAAGCAGCCATCGAACTTGCCACCGGTGGGCTGAGTATCGATATGGCTGCCGGTCATCACCGGTGGCAGCTTGGGATTGCGCCCTGGCCGACGGGCAAAGATATTGCCGACGGCATCGACACTGACGCTGCAACCGGCAGCCTCGCACCACTCGACGAACAGGTCGCGGGCCTGGCGGTCGAGGTCGGTCAGCGCCAGGCGGCAGACACCGCCCTTGGGTGTGGCACCGAGGCGGGCGAGGTCCATCAGCGATTGCCACAGGCGCTCACTGTTCACATGGTGTTCAGTCGATTGCAGGGCTTGTTGGGCTGGGGTCATGGGTTAGGTCTCCTCAGGCGTTTTTGTTGTCTGCATTGATCACAGGCTGCACTGGCCCACGCACCGCCAAGCCGCCCAGGGCGTAGTACAGCACCCCGCCAAGCAGCGACCCGGTGAACCAGCCATAGTCGTAGAACCAACTGAAACTGCTGTTACCAATGGCCATCACGGTCAGAGCCACAGGCAATGCAAAGGCGGCGAAGCCTGCCCAGTTCCAGGCCGGGTAGATGTCATCACGGTACAGGCCGGCCAGATCCAGCTTCTGCCGACGGATCAGGAAGTAGTCCACCACCATGATCCCGGCAATCGGCCCCAGCAGGCTGGAGTACCCCAGCAGCCAGTTGGAATAGACGCTCTCCAGGCTGATGTCGGAAACGATCCAGCCAAGTTTTTTCAGCAACTCGTGGCTCATCAGTGCCAGGCCGATGAAGCCTGTCAGCCACACGGCGCGGCTGCGCCCGATCAGGCGCGGGGCAATGTTCTGGAAGTCGTTGGTCGGTGAGACGATGTTGGCCGCGGTGTTGGTCGACAGCGTCGCGATCACGATCAGCGCCATGGCCAGTGCCACCCAGCCCGGGCTCTGGATCTTGCCGATCAGGCTGACCGGGTCGGAGACCGTTTCACCTACCAGCGACGCCGAGGCGGCGGTCATCACCACGCCCAAGGAAGCGAACAGGAACATGGTCAACGGCAGGCCGAAGATCTGCCCGAGAATCTGGTCTTTCTGGCTCTTGGCGTAGCGGCTGAAATCCGGAATGTTCAGCGACAACGTGGCCCAGAAGCCGACCATCGCGGTAAGCCCGGCACAGAAATAACTCACCACGCTCGCCCCTTCCGGACGCTTGGGCGGCTGGGCCAGCAGCTCAGCCATCGACATGTGCGGCAATGCCCAGAACAGCAGGCCAAAGCCGACTGCCACCAACAAGGGCGCGGACAGGGTTTCGAGCCATTTGATCGATTCTGCACCGCGCAACACCACCCACAGGTTGAGGGCCCAGAACACCATGAAGCCGATCACTTCACCGGTGCCGCCCAACGCTTTCCAGTCATCGAAGATCGAGCCCAGGAACAGGTGAATGGCCAAGCCGCCGAACATCGTCTGGATGCCGAACCAGCCACAGGCAACCACCGCGCGTATCAGGCAGGGTACGTTGGAGCCGAAGATACCGAACGATGAACGCAGCAACACAGGAAAGGGAATGCCGTACTGGGTGCCGGGGAAGGCGTTGAGGGTGAGCGGGATCAGCACGATGAGGTTGGCCAGCAGGATCGCCAGCAACGCCTCGCCCACGCTGAGGCCAAAGTAGGCCGTAAGCACGCCGCCCAGGGTATAGGTGGGCACGCAGATGGACATGCCCACCCACAGTGCGGTGATGTGCCATTTGTTCCAGGTGCGTTGGTGCACCTTTGTGGGCGCGATGTCGTGGTTGTAGCGCGGGCTGTCGAGCACGTCACTGCCTGCGGACAGCTCGAACAGGCCATCCTGCTCGATCACTTGCGATCTGCTCTGTTGCATGGGGCCTTCTCCAGATTTTTCTAATTGTCTGCTCATCGGGCTAACGCGATGGCCGGAGGACATACACCACCAGTACTGCTCCTGCGGTCCGGCCTGGCGGTTGTGGCCGTACTCAAAATACGTGCCGGGCCGGCCTTCGCCTGCCCGGCCGGCCGCCGCCGAGCGCAGGTAATCAACTGATCTGCAAGGCATTGATCTACGTCAGGCGACGGCGCGGTCATGTCATCGCCTTTCACGTTCAGCGCCTGGGACCGGCCCTGGCCCCTGCAACAGGTTTCAAACTGGTGCAGCCTGGTTTTTCAGTGGCGCGCCCTGCGCCTCCCAGCCAGGTGTCAAGCAGCTGATTTTGCATGGAAAATCTTGACCAATTTGGCTTGTTGTCAAGTGCGTCAAAATGGTGAAAGGTCTCACCATTTTGGTGATCTTTTTAATTAACCCTTTAAAATCAGTTACTTATATAAGTTTAAAGCCCATTAAATATTTTCTTGAACAATCCACAATCAGCATCTAAATTCCATTCTTGTCAGGTCTGACAGGATTGAAATTCATCCTCCAGCCACTGGCGCATAACAATCGAAGAACCGGCAAAGACCGGTCAGCCTGCGAGGAAGACGGCATGTCCCTGTTGATCCGTGGCGCCACCGTGGTCACCCACGAAGAGAGCTACCCCGCTGATGTCCTGTGTGTCGATGGCCAGATCTGCGCCATTGGCAAAGACCTACAAGCGCCTACCGACTGCGAGATCCTCGACGGCAGCGGCCAGTACCTGATGCCCGGCGGCATCGACCCGCACACCCACATGCAGTTGCCCTTCATGGGCACAGTGGCCAGCGAGGACTTTTTCAGCGGGACTGCCGCAGGGCTGGCCGGCGGCACCACCTCGATCATCGACTTCGTCATCCCCAACCCGCAGCAATCGCTGCTGGAGGCCTTCCACACCTGGCGCGGCTGGGCGCAAAAGAGCGCGTCCGATTACGGCTTTCACGTTGCCATCACCTGGTGGAGCGAGCAGGTCGCCGAAGAAATGGGCGAGCTGGTCACCCAACATGGCGTGAACAGCTTCAAGCACTTCATGGCCTACAAGAATGCGATCATGGCCGCCGACGACACCCTGGTCGCCAGCTTCGAGCGTTGCCTGCAACTGGGCGCGGTACCCACCGTGCACGCCGAGAACGGCGAGCTGGTCTACCACCTGCAGCAAAAGCTCCTCGCCCAAGGGCTGACCGGCCCCGAGGCGCACCCGCTGTCGCGCCCTTCGCAAGTCGAAGGCGAGGCTGCCAGCCGCGCCATCCGCATCGCCGAAACCATTGGTACGCCGTTGTACGTGGTACACATCTCCAGCCGTGAAGCGCTGGACGAAATCACCTATGCCCGGGCCAAGGGCCAGCCGGTCTACGGTGAAGTACTGCCCGGGCACCTGCTGATCGACGACAGCGTCTACCGTGACCCGGACTGGGCCACCGCCGCTGGGTATGTGATGAGCCCGCCCTTCCGCCCGCGCGAGCATCAGGACGCCCTGTGGCGCGGCCTGCAGTCAGGCAACCTGCACACCACCGCCACCGACCATTGCTGCTTCTGCGCCGAGCAGAAAGCCATGGGGCGCAACGACTTCAGCCGCATCCCCAACGGCACGGCCGGCATCGAAGACCGTATGGCGGTGTTGTGGGACGCGGGCGTCAACAGTGGGCGGCTGTCGATGCATGAATTCGTCGCGCTGACCTCCACCAACACCGCGAAGATCTTCAACCTGTTCCCGCGCAAGGGCGCCATCCGCGTCGGCGCCGATGCCGACCTAGTGCTGTGGGACCCACAGGGCACGCGCACCCTCTCCGCGCAGACCCACCACCAGCGTGTCGACTTCAACATCTTCGAAGGCCGGACCGTGCGCGGTATCCCCAGCCACACCATCAGCCAGGGCCGCGTGGTCTGGGCCGATGGCGACCTGCGCGCCGAACCTGGCGCGGGTCGTTACGTGCAGCGCCCGGCGTACCCCTCGGTCTACGAGGTGCTGGGCCGCCGCGCCGAGCAGCAGCGCCCGATACCTGTGCAGCGCTGAAACTGTCGGGGCTGCTGCGCAGCCCCTGGCCGGCAAGCCAGCCCCCCACGCTCCCAGGTACCTCACTGTACCTGTGGGAGCCGGCTGGCCGGCGATTGGGGCGCATGGTGCCCCACCCCAAGCCCTATAAAAAAGAGAGGCTACAACCGTGATCGACGCCCTGAACCACTTGCCGCGCCCCCGCGCCGGTGCCGACCAACTGGCCGAGCAATTCAGCGACCTCGCGCCGCCCCTCACCGCCCGCCAGGCCGCAGTGGAAAGCGCCCGCTGCCTGTATTGCTACGACGCGCCCTGTGTCAACGCATGCCCGAGCGAAATCGACATTCCCTCGTTCATCCACCGCATCAGCGACGAGAACCTGCAAGGTGCCGCCGAGCGCATCCTGTCGGCCAACATCCTGGGCGGTAGCTGCGCCCGCGTGTGCCCCACCGAGATTCTTTGCCAGCAGGCCTGCGTGCGCAACAATGCCCAGGAATGTGCACCGGTACTGATCGGCCAGCTGCAGCGTTATGCCTTGGACAACGCCGGCTTCACCGAGCACCCGTTCAAACGTTCGCCAGCCACCGGCAAGCGCATCGCCGTGGTCGGTGCAGGCCCCGCCGGGCTGGCGTGTGCACATCGCCTGGCCATGCATGGCCATGAGGTGGTGGTGTTCGAGGCCAGCGACAAGGCGGGCGGCCTGAACGAGTACGGCATCGCCCGTTACAAGCTGGTGGACGATTATGCCCAGCGCGAAGTGGAATTCCTGCTTGGCATCGGCGGCATCGAAATGCGCCACGGCCAACGCCTGGGCGGCAACCTGAGCCTGACAGAGCTGCGTGAGCAATACGATGCGGTATTCCTTGGGCTTGGTCTGGCCGCCGTACGCCAGCTCGGCCTGCCTGGTGAAGAGGCGCCCGGCATGCTCGCGGCCACCGACTACATCCGTGAGCTGCGCCAGGCGGATGATCTTTCGCAACTGCCGTTGGCAGAGCGTTGCCTGGTGATCGGCGCAGGCAACACCGCCATCGACATGGCCGTGCAAATGAGCCGCCTGGGTGCTCGCGACGTCAACCTGGTCTACCGGCGCGGTTACGCCGACATGGGCGCCACCGGCCACGAGCAGGACATCGCCAAGGCCAATCAGGTGCGCCTGCACACCTGGGCCCGCCCCGACGCCGTACTGCTGGACGACGACAACCGCGTGCGGGGCATGCGCTTCGCCCGCACCGAACTGGCCGAGGGCCGCCTGCGCGACACCGGTGAAACCTTCGAGCTGGCCGCCGACGCCATCTTCAAAGCCATCGGCCAAGGTTTCGACGAACACAGCCTCAACGACCCGCTGGCCGCGCAGCTGGCCCGCGACGGCGAGCGCATTCGCGTCGACGAGGGTATGCGCACCAGCCTGCCGGGCGTCTACGCCGGTGGCGACTGCACCGCTCTGGGCCAGGACCTCACCGTCCAGGCCGTGCAACACGGCAAGCTGGCCGCCGAAGCCATCCATGCCCAACTCATGCTCAATGTGGAGGCTGCATAAATGGCCGACTTGTCTATCGTATTCGCCGGCATCAAGGCACCCAACCCCTTCTGGCTGGCCTCCGCGCCGCCGACCGACAAAGCCTACAACGTGGTTCGCGCCTTCGAGGCCGGCTGGGGTGGCGTGGTCTGGAAGACCCTGGGCGAGGACCCGGCAGCCGTCAACGTGTCGTCGCGCTACTCGGCGCATTACGGTGCCAACCGGCTGGTGCAGGGCATCAACAACATCGAGCTGATCACCGACCGCTCCCTGGAAATCAACCTGCGCGAAATCACCCAGGTCAAGAAGGACTGGCCCGACCGGGCGCTGATCGTCTCGCTGATGGTGCCGTGCGTCGAGGAATCCTGGAAGTTCATCCTGCCGCTGGTGGAAGCCACCGGTGCCGACGGTATCGAACTGAACTTCGGCTGCCCGCATGGCATGCCCGAACGCGGCATGGGCGCGGCGGTCGGCCAGGTGCCGGAGTATGTGGAAATGGTCACCCGCTGGTGCAAGACGCACTGCACATTGCCGGTGATCGTCAAGCTCACGCCCAACATCACCGATATCCGCCAGTCGGCGCGTGCAGCGCATCGCGGTGGCGCCGATGCGGTGTCACTGATCAACACCATCAACTCCATCACCAGCGTCGACCTGGACCGCATGGTCGCCCACCCGATCGTTGGGGACCAGAGCACCCACGGCGGCTACTGCGGCTCGGCGGTCAAACCCATCGCCCTGAACATGGTCGCCGAGATCGCCCGCGACCCGCAAACCCGCGGGCTACCGATCTGTGGCATCGGCGGTATCGGCAACTGGCGGGATGCGGCCGAGTTCATTGCCCTGGGCAGTGGCGCGGTGCAGGTGTGCACGGCGGCGATGCTGCACGGTTTTCGTATCGTCGAAGACATGAAGGACGGTTTGGCACGCTGGATGGACCAGCACGGGCACCAGAGCCTGGAAGCCTTCCGCGGCCAGGCCGTGGCGCACACCACCGACTGGAAGTACCTGGACATCAACTACAAATCGGTGGCGCACATCGACCAGAATGCCTGCATCGGCTGCGGGCGCTGCCACATCGCTTGCGAGGACACTTCGCACCAGGCCATCGCCAGTACGCTCAAAGCGGACGGGACCCACGCCTACAGCGTGATCGAAGACGAATGCGTGGGCTGCAACCTGTGCCAGATCACCTGCCCGGTGGAACACTGCATCGACATGGTCGCGCAGGACACCGGCAAGCCGTACCTGAACTGGACCCAGGACCCGCGCAACCCCTACCGTGAAGCGAGCTGACCCGTGTGAATTGCTGGGGCCGTCTTGCTAGCCTTTCGCGACGCAAGGCCGCCCCTGCAATGAAACGCGATGCACCGTGGGCGCGGCCGCAACTCAAGGGCCGCGCCATCAAGGCTCCAGCCCGATACCCCGCAGGATCACACGCGTCACCGTCTGGATCGCACTCTCGAACGCCAGGTCCGACAACGGTTCACCGCCATTGAGCACCGCCACCTGGTAACCGAAGTCGGCGTAGTGCTGGGTCGAAGCCCAGATCATGTACAGCAGTGCCGAAGGCTCCACCGGCAGGATGCGCCCCTCCTCCACCCAGCGGCGAATCTTGTCGACCTTCAGCTTGGCCCACGGCACCAGGCTGTCATCCAGGCTCACCCCAAGCAGCGGCGCGCCATGCAGCATCTCTTCGGCCCAGATCTTCGAGCCCAGCGGCCGTGAGCGAGAATGGCCCATCTTGGCGCGAATGTAGCTGGTCAACACCACCCGTGGGTCGTCGAAGTTTTCGAAACACAGTGCGTCCTGCTTCCACACATCCAGCAGGTCCTGCAGCACTGCGCGGAACAGTTCGTCCTTGGTGCTGAAGTAGTAATGCAGGTTGGAGCGCGGCAGCTCGGCCTGTTCGGCGATATCACCCATGGACGTTGCGCCGTAGCCTTTCTCGGCGAACACCTTTTCTGCGGCCACGAGGATTTTATCGATGTTGCGACGGCGAATTTCGATCTTGTGGTTGGCCATCAGAATCGCGATGCCCTCAATGCCAGCTCATGGCGACGAACGCTCATGCGTATTCCTTGTCGTTTACTCTTGGCCCTAGTCTACTCCGGTCATTTCGCCGAAGACGAGCAACTTGCCCAGACCAGTACACTGCCTTCAACCGCACCGGGCCCGATCCCTTGCCGGGCACTGCGCCCGGTGCAGGTTGAGCGCAGTGTTGATGATGCCGATGTGGCTAAATGCCTGGGGGAAATTGCCCAGCATGCGCGCGCCTGCCGGGTCGTACTGCTCAGCCAGCAGGCCCACGTCATTGCACAGCCCGGTCAGCTTCTCGTACAGCGCCTGCGCCTCGCTCTGGCGCCCCAACAGCACATACACATCGGCCAACCAGAACGAACAGACCAGGAATGTCCCTTCCCCCGGCGTCAGGCCATCACTGCAGCGGTCGCTGTCATAGCGCATCAGCAAACCGTTTTTCAGCAGGCGCTGCTCGATCTGTTCGAGCGTGCGCAGAAAGCGCTCATCCTGCGCCGGCAGGAACCCGGTCAGGGCGATCTGCAGCAGGCTGGCATCCATCTCGCTGGAGCCATAGGCCTGGACGAAATGCTGGCCTTTGGCATCGAGCCCCTGCTCACACACCTCACGGCGGATGTCATCGGCCACCTGCCGGTAATACTGCCCGCGCTCACTGCCCTCCTCGGTGGTCTCAGCCATCCCCGCGGCGCGGTCGAATGCGACCCAGGCCATGACCTTGGAATGCACGAAGTGCTGCCTGCCACCACGCACCTCCCAGATGCCTTCGTCCGGTTCACGCCAGATGCGCTCCAGGTAAGGCATGATCAGGCGAGAAATCGCCGCACTGCGTGGATGCCGGGGCAAACCACCCTTGATCGCCTGGGCCATGGCGTCGGCGACCTCGCCGTAGATATCCAGCTGCCGCTGCTGAGCGGCTGCGTTGCCCACCCGCACCGGCTGTGAGTGCTCATACCCGGCCAGCCACGGCAAGGTGTATTCCTGCAGGTCTCGCTCGCCCGCCAGGCCGTACATGATCTGCATCTGCTCGGGGTTGCCGGCCACCGAACGCAGCAACCACTCACGCCAAGCCTGCGCTTCGTCGAAGTAGCCCAGGTTCATGAACGCCAGCAGGGTCATGGTGGCATCGCGCAGCCAGCAGAAGCGATAGTCCCAGTTGCGTTCGCGGCCAATGCTTTCGGGCAGCGACGTGGTGACGGCTGCGACGATGCCGCCAGTAGGGGAATAGGTCATGGCCTTGAGGGTAAGCAATGAACGGCGCACGCTCGCGCTGTAAGCGCCAACCTCGGGGCAGCGGGCGGCAAAGGCCTGCCACTGGCTGACGGTATGTTCCAGGGCGTGCTCGAGGTCGCAGTCAGGTTGCACCGGCAGGTGCGAAGGTTGATGGCGCAGGCTGAACACCTGGCGCTCGCCGGCGCTCACCCGAAAGCGCGCGACCGTGTGGTGGTCACGGGCATGCGAGGGCACCGTGCTGCACAGGATCAGCCGGTCGGGGCCGGCGACGGCGCTCAGGGTCAACGGGTCGAGCTTTTCCACCCAGGGTACGCTGCGTCCGTAGTCGAAGCGCAGCACCAGGTCCATCTCAAAGTTGATCTCGCCGGCAATGCCCTCGACGATGCGTACCACCGAGTTGACGTCCTCCAGCGGCATGAATTCGAGCACGCGGGCGCGGCCATTGGCCGTGACCCAGGTGGTTTCCAGCACCAGGGTGTCTTCCTGGTATGCCCGGCTGGTACGTTCGACCGGATCGCTGGGCGCCAGGCGCCAGCGACCGTTCTCTTCGTTGCCCAGCAGCGCGGCGAACACCGCGGGGGCATCGAAGCGCGGCAGGCACAGCCAGTCGATGGAGCCGTCACGGCTGACCAGGGCAGCGCTGCGGCAGTTGCCGAGCAGCGCATAGTCTTCGATGTGGGCGGGCATTGAATCTCCTCTATGAGCTGTCTGGCCCGCCAGGCGGGCCGCGTGTCACCCCAACCGGTGCCACTCGCGCTTGTCACGGGCCAGCAACTCGTTGCCAGCCTCTGGTCCATCCTCACCCGCCGGGTACTCATGCACCTCGCCGTCCTGCGCCCAGGCATCGAGAAATGGCTGCACCGCGCGCCAGCCGTTCTCGATGTTGTCGGCACGCTGGAACAAGGTCTGGTCACCGGTCAGGCAGTCGTAGATCAAGGTCTCGTACCCCGTGGCCGGGGTCATCTTGAAGAAGTCCTTGTAGGCAAACCCCAGCTCGACGTTCTCCATGACCAGTTCCGGCCCCGGGCGCTTGGCCTGCAGGTCGAACCACATGCCTTCGTTGGGCTGGATCTGGATCTTCAGGTAGTTGGGCTTGGGCCGCTCCAGCTCCGACTCTCGAAACTGCGCATAGGGCGCCGGCTTGAAGCAGATGGCGATTTCGGTGTCGCGCACGCTCATCCGTTTGCCGGTACGCAGGTAGAACGGCACGCCGGCCCACCGCCAGTTGTCGATCATCACCTTCAGGGCCACGTAGGTCTCGGTCTGGCTGTCGGCCGCCACCCGGTCTTCCTGGCGATACCCGGCCAGGCGCTTGCGGCCCTGCTTGCCGGCGGTGTACTGGCCGCGCACGGAGTTCTTCAGCGCCATCTTCGCCGACCAGGGCCGGATAGCGCCGATCACCTTGGCTTTTTCGCCGCGCACGGCATCGGCACCGAAGGCTGCAGGCGGCTCCATGGCAACCATCGCCAGCAACTGGAACAGGTGGTTGGGGACCATGTCGCGCAAAGCGCCGGTCTGGTCATAGAACGCACCGCGCGTCTCGACCCCCACCGTTTCGGCGGCGGTGATCTGCACATGGTCGATGTAGTGGTTGTTCCAGAACGACTCGAACAGGCCATTGGAAAAACGGCTGACCAGGATGTTCTGCACCGTCTCCTTGCCCAGATAATGGTCGATGCGGTAGATCTGCCGCTCGCTCATCACCTTGAGCAGGCATGCGTTGAGCGCCTCGGCACTGGCCAGGTCGGTGCCGAAGGGCTTCTCCACCACGACCCGGCGATAGCCCCCGGCAGACTCGTCAAGCAAGCCGGCCTCACCCAGGCGCTGGGCAACCTCGGGGAAAAAGCGTGGCGAGGTGGCCAGGTAGAAGATGGCGTTGCCATGGCTGGTCTTGTCGATGCGCTTGGCCAGCGCGGTATAGGTGGCAGGGTCCAGAAAATCGCCGGTCTGGTAGTCCAGGCGCTTGGCCAGGCGTGCCCAAAGCTTTTCGTCCAGGCCCTTGCCCGCGCCCTCGCCGCCTTTGTCGGCGCGCTCACGCATGAACGCGTGCAGCCGCTGGGCAAATTCAGCGGCGGTGGCAGGGTTGTGGTCCACCCCCACGATGCGCAGGTTGCGGTCGAGCAGGCCGTCCCGGCCCAGGTTGTACAGCGCCGGCATCAGCAGGCGCTTGACCAGGTCACCGTTGGCACCGAACAGGAACAGGGTACAAGGGCCAGCTGCAGGAATGGTCTGTCGGGTCATTGGCCTTTCTTCTCGACGTGGCCACCGAAGCCCAGGCGCATGGCCGAGAGGACCTTGTCGCCGTAGGTGCCTTGCTGCTGGCGTGAGCGGAACCGGGCGAACAAGGCACTGGACAGGACCGGCACCGGCACCGCCTGCTCCACGGCTGCATCGATCGTCCAGCGGCCCTCGCCACTGTCTGATACCGAGCCGCTGAACTGCGTCAGCTGCGGGTCGGCCACCAGGGCGTCGGCGGTGAGGTCCAGCAGCCAGGAGGTGACCACGCTGCCACGGCGCCATACCTCGGCGATTTCGGCGACGTTCAAGTCGAAGCGCTGTTCTGGCGGCAGTTCATCGCCGCCTTTGCTGCGCAGCAGGTCAAAGCCTTCAGCGTAGGCCTGCATCAACCCGTATTCGATGCCGTTGTGCACCATTTTCACATAGTGGCCAGCGCCGGGCGGGCCTGCATGGATGTAGCCATGTTCGGCGCGGCCGTGCTCCCCTTCGCGCCCCTGGGTGCGCGGAATGTCGCCAACGCCCGGTGCCAGCGCCTTGAACAGAGGCTCCAGGCGCTCGAACACGTCCTTCTCACCGCCGATCATCATGCAGTAGCCACGGTCCAGGCCCCAGACACCGCCGGAGGTGCCGACGTCCAGGTAATGCAGCCCACGCTTGGCCAGCTCGACGGCGCGGCGCATGTCGTCCTTGTAGAAGGTGTTGCCGCCGTCGATGATCGCATCGCCCGGCTCCAGCAGCTCGGCCAGTTGTGCAATGGTCTGCTCGGTCGGTTCGCCCGCCGGCAGCATCACCCATACCGCCCGTGGCGCCTTCAGCTTCTGCACCAGCGCGCCAAGGTCGTGGGCACCTTGGGCGCCCTCGCCTTCCAGCCCGGTTACCGCCTCACGGTTACGGTCGTGCACGACCGTACGGTGTCCGGCGCGCATCAGCCGCCTTGCAATATTGCCGCCCATGCGGCCCAGCCCGACGATTCCCAGTTGCATGAGCCGATGCTCCCCTTGAAAAAATGAATGACAACACAGTCCAGCGTTTCAGATTAGTCCAGCACACCGCCCGAGGGTTCAGCGACGAACGGCGAGACAACGTTAAACAAAAAAGTTCCAATGAGCAGTGAAAGAATTCAGAATGCCCGCCGCGTGAAGCGACTACGCTTTTATTGTCACCAGCCAAAACCGCGAGGTGTTTACATGGGTACCTTGATGCCTGCCACTCCAACCCAGACCCTCTATGTATCTGTGCGCCGTGATGAACTGCGTAAATTGAAGGACGAACGCGACCAGCTTCGCCAGCAGGTCGCCCGCTTGCACATGCAATTGGAGCAGGCCCGCTCCGGCGACGACAAGGCCATCGGCCTCTGATCGGCTATCCCTCCAGTGGGGGCCAAAGCGCTCCCACCGCCTCACCCCGCACGGCCGAAGTACGGAAACTTCCTAACACCGGCCCTGACCGCACCTGACATCCAGCCGGGTGCTGCAGCACGCATGATGCGCCTCGAGCGCCCCATTCCGGGGCCTGCTATGCACGAGGACTGATTGTATGCGCGGTTTTCCCATCTGGCTGCCGCTCGCTACGCTGAGCTTCATCGGCGCGCCGGCATTCGCCAAAGCCCAAGGCGAATGTCATGTTGCCCGGCATGACGAGATACTTGGGTTGTTCGAGCAATGGAACGCGCGCCTGCAAAGTGGCGATCCGGGCCAGGTTGCAGCGCTTTACATGGACGGGGCCCTGCTTTTACCGACACGCTCGGCCAGCCCACGGCTGACTCGGCAGGCCCACATGGACTACTTCCGTGGCTTCCTTGCCGAGCGCCCCGTCGGCACCTTAGATGAAACCCACGTGTTCGCCGGTTGCGGCGAAGCAACCCTGGCCGGCCTCTACACCTTCCGCTTCGCCAGCACGGGCAAGGCGGTACCGGCACGCTTCACCTTCAATTACCGGCGCATCGACGGCGAGTGGCTGATTACCCATCACCACTCCTCTGTGCTACCCACTCAATGAGCCAAGTCACCCGCCGGGACCAACCCACGGCTTGATCCATTCAAAACGGCCTCCTCGCGCGTGAATCCGCTGCACGCCGACGTCGTGGCACCGCCACGCACGGATGCACCCGCGAAGGGGCCATTTTCCGCACCAAAATAGTGCATCCAGGGTATTGCGCTACAAAATGGCGCCCCTCGAAAACACCCCGCCCAACCTTGGAACGCCGTCGTTCGATGGCAGTATCACTCGCCAACGTTTGCGTCTATCTCGCGTCATAACGAAAGTGACCAGTGGGTCACCCTTTTTACTTCCGGTCTCCTACACTCAGCTTTCGGCCCGCGATTTGCTCAAGGAAGAGGCGACAGCAAAAAAGTCGAACTTTTACAAAAGGCGGCGGGTCAGGAACTTTAAGCAGGCCAAGGCAATGGGACCCCCTTCGCTGCAGCCGCTCACTCCTTCCAGACCAGACGCCTTCGGCCGGAATGCCGATCGCGACGTGCGCGCGCACGACCATGGGGCAAGGATGCAGTACCTGGATACAAAGCAGAGATAACCAGCACGAAATAAAGCAAACGGGTGCCAGCACCCGGCCACACCATAGGGACGGAGAGAAGTATGATCAGTGCCGCTGTCGAACCTCACGTAGATTCATTCAAACCGGAAAACCGCGAACCGATCACCCCGGATTTCGCCACGACAGTCAAGGCACCCGGCGCTCAGCGCCAGCACAACCCCAACAAACGCAAGATCCTGTTCGTCACCTCCGAAATTGCCGACCTGATCAAGACCGGCGGTTTGGGCGACGTTTCGGCGGCACTGCCACGCGCATTGGCCCATCTGCACGATGTTCGTGTGCTGATCCCTGGCTACACCCAGGTGGTCGAAAGCGACAACCCCATTCATATCGTTGGCGAACTGGGCGGCCATGCTGCCCTGCCGCCGTGCAAGATCGGCCGTATGGACATGGCTGACGGCCTGGTCATCTACGTGCTGATCTGCCCCGAGCTGTACCAGCGCGACGGCACACCCTATGGTGCCAACAATGGTCGCGACTGGCCCGACAACCACATCCGCTTCGCCCGCCTTGGCCTTGCCGCGGCCGAGATCGCCGCCGGTGAAGGCAAGATCCACTGGACGCCCGAAGTGGTGCACGCCCATGACTGGCCTGCAGGGCTGGCCCCGGCCTACATGCACTGGCGCGGCCTGAGCACCCCGACCCTGTTCACCATCCACAACCTGGCTTACCAGGGCGTGTACAGCCGCGCCTGCAGCCCGGAGCTGGCGATCCCCGACCATGCCATGCAGCAGGAAGGCATGGAGTTCTACGGCAAGCTGTCCTTCCTCAAGGCCGGCCTGGCTTACTCCAGCCATATCACCACGGTCAGTGCCACCTACGCCCGCGAGATCACCACCCCAGAATTCGGCTGCGGCTTGGACGGGTTCCTTGCCAGCAAGGCTCAACAAGGCCTTCTCGGCGGCATCCCCAATGGCATCGACGAAAGCTGGGACTCGGCCACCGACAAGCACCTGCAGCACAACTTCAGTATCAACGACTGGGATGGCAAGGCGCGCAATGCCGAGGAAGTCCGCCGCCTGTTCGAACTCGACCCCAGCGAGGGGCCGCTGTTCGCCGTGGTCTCGCGGCTGGTGTTCCAGAAAGGCCTGGACCTGACCCTGGGCGTGGCCGACTACATCGTCGAACAGGGCGGGCAGATTGCGATCATCGGCCGTGGCGAGCCTGAAGAAGAGCAAGCCATGCGTGAACTGGCCCTGCGTCACCCCGGCCGTATCGGTGTGCGCATCGGCTTCAACGAAACCGATGCGCGGCGCATGTTCGCCGGCAGCGACTTCCTGTTGATGCCGTCACGCTACGAGCCCTGCGGCTTGAGCCAGATGTATGCGCAGCGTTTCGGCTCATTGCCCGTGGCGCGCAACACCGGAGGGCTGGCCGACACCATCGAGAATGGCGTGACCGGTTTCCTGTTCGATGAGTCGACCGTGGAGAGTTACCGCGAAGCGCTAAGCCGCGCCTTCTATGTGTTCGACAAGAAGAACCTGCTCAACGCCATGCGCTGCCTGTCGATGACTCAGCCGTTCAACTGGTGCCAGGCGGTCGAACCCTACGCCCGTCTCTACGAGGACCTGGTCAAACAGGCACAGCTGAGCCACTACTGAGCGGGGAGTCGAAGATGCACAGGCATGGCGCACACATGCTGGACGCCACGTCGGCGCGCTTCGCCCTATGGGCGCCGGATGCGCGCAGCGTGAGCTTGGAACTGGAGCAGCAGCCGCCGATCGAGCTGCTGCCCGACGCAAACGGCTGGTTTACGGGGGTTGCCCCGTGCCAGGCCGGTGACCGTTACCACTACCGCATCGACGGCGAGCTGCAGGTGGCCGATCCGGCCTCGCGCTACCAGCCCGAGGGCGTACAGGGCCCAAGCCAGGTGGTGAATACCCAGGCCTATGCCTGGCAGCATCCCTGGCAAGGGCGCCCTTGGCACGAAGCGGTCATTCAGGAATTGCATGTGGGGGTGCTCGAAGGTTTCTCGGGTGTCAGCCGTTACCTGCCTCGCCTGGCCGAGCTGGGCATCACTGCCGTTGAGCTGATGCCCCTCGGGCAGTTCCCTGGCGAGCGCAACTGGGGTTACGACGGCGTGCTGCCATACGCGCCGCAGCACAGTTATGGCAGCCCTGAGCAATTGTGCGCGCTGGTCGATGACGCCCACGGCCAGGGCCTGATGGTGGTGGTGGATGTGGTTTATAACCACTTCGGCCCGGACGGCAACTACCTGCATCAGTACGCCAGCCCGTTCTTCCGTGAAGACCGGCAGACGCCCTGGGGCGCAGCCATCGACTTCCGCCGGCCAGAGGTGCGTGAGTTCTTCATCCAGAACGCCCTGATGTGGCTGTGCGACTACCGCTGCGACGGCCTGCGCCTGGATGCCGTGCATGCCATCGACCAGCCCGACTTCCTCATCGAACTGGCGCAACGGGTACGCGCGGCGGTGGAGCCTGGCCGGCAGGTGTGGCTGATGCTGGAGAACGAACACAACCAGGCGTTCTTGCTGGAACAGGGCTTCGACGCCCAATGGAACGACGATGGCCACAATGCCCTGCATGTGTTGCTCACGGGTGAAACCGAAGGGTACTACGCCGACTACCAGCAACAACCGATCGAAAAGCTGGCCCGCTGCCTGTCCGAAGGCTTCGTGTTCCAGGGCCAGGCCAACCGCCATGGCCAACCCCGCGGCGAACCCAGTGGCCACCTTGAGCCCAGTTCGTTCGTCCTGTTCTTACAAAACCACGACCAGATCGGCAACCGCGCCCTGGGCGAACGCCTGACCCGCCTGTGCCCGGCCCCTGCCCTGCGTGCCGCGACCGGCCTGCTGCTGCTGGCGCCGATGATCCCGCTGCTGTTCATGGGTGACGAAGATGGCAGTTGCCGGCCATTTCTGTTCTTCACCGACTTCCATGACGAGCTGGCTGATGCCGTGCGCGAAGGGCGGCGTGGCGAATTCGCCCACTTCACCGCCTTTGCCGACCCCGCGCAACGCGAGCGCATCCCGGACCCCAATGCCGAGCAGACATTCCAGGCCTCACGGCCGCAGCGTCAGGAAGTCATCGCCGGCTGGCACGGCCTTTATCAGCAACTGCTGGAACTGCGCCGGCGCCACGTCATACCGCACCTGCCTGGCAGCCGTGCGCTGGGCGCCGAGGTACTGGGCGAGAAGGCACTTACCGCACGCTGGCGCCTGGGCAATGGCGACACCCTGCGCATCGACCTGAACCTGGCCTCCACGCCACAACCGGTCGACCTGCCTCCTGCCGAGCACCGCCTGTTCGACAGTAGCGACACCACGCACCCTGACACCGCACTGTCTGCGTACAGCTGCGTGGTCAGCCTGCTTGCACCTGGCCAGGAGCGCCCATGAGTGACACTGCATTACACCGCCTGGCCGCCCGCGTAGGGCTGGCCCGCGACTGGATCGACGCCAACGACAGGCCACAACAGGTTAGCGACGACGTGCTGCGCAAGGTCCTCGAGGCGCTTGGCCACCCCGCCAGTGACGAAAGCGCCATCCAGGACAGCCTGCACGCCGTGGACGTCGCCCAAGACAGCGAACACTTACCGCCACTGTTGACCGCCGACCTGGGCCGGCCACTGGAATTGGCACGTTACTTCAGCGCAGGCAGCGCCGCCCGCTGCACCCTGGAAGACCACAGCCAGCTCGCGCTTACCCTCGACAGCCAGGCACAACTGCCTGGCGAACTGCCCTTGGGCTATCACCAAGTGGACATCGATGGCCGCACGTTCACAGTGGCTGTGGCACCGCTGCGTTGCCACAGCCTGGAGGACGCTGTCGACCAGCCGCCTCCGCGCTGCTGGGGCATTGCGGCGCAGCTCTACAGCCTGCGCCGCCCAGGTGATGGCGGCTACGGCGACTGCCTGGCCCTGGAGCAACTGGCGCGCAGCGCGGCGGAACGGGGTGCCGATGCCCTCGCCATCAGCCCGATCCACGCCCTGTCAGCGCACGACCAGCAGCACTACAGCCCCTACTCCCCCTCCAGCCGCCTGCTGCTCAACCCCCTGTATGCCAGCCCTGCTGCCGTGCTCGGTGAACGTGCCGTGCGCATGGCAGTGGAGGCCTGCGGCCTGGAGCAAACCCTGGAAGACCTCGAGCAAAACCCGCTGGTCGACTGGCCACGCGCTGCCGGCGCCCGCCTGCGCCTGCTCGACGCCCTGTACCAGAATTTCAGCCAGGCCGAGCACCCTCTGCGCAAGGACTTCGAGAGCTTCCGCGAGGCCGCTGGCCAGGCGCTGGAGCACCACTGCCGCTTCGAAGTGCTGCAGGCACGAGCCGTGGACGACGGCCTGGGCGCCGATTGGCGCAACTGGCCGAGCGCCTGGCACGACCCCTATCACCCGGAAGTGGAGGCCTTCGCCAGCGCGTATCCAGCCAAAGTCGAGTTCCATGCATTCTGCCAGTGGCTGACCGAGCGCAGCCTGCAGCGTGCCCAGGAGGCCGCCCGAAGCAACGGCATGGCGGTCGGCCTGATCGCCGACCTGGCGGTGGGCGCCGACGGTGCCGGCAGCCAGGCCTGGAGCCGCCAGGACGAGCTGCTGGCCGACCTGAATGTGGGTGCCCCTCCGGACATCCTCAACCGCAGCGGCCAGGACTGGGGCATCTGCGCCTTCTCGCCCGAAGGCCTCAAACGCAATGGCTACCGCGCCTTCATCGAAATGCTGCGGGCCAACCTGGCCCACGCAGGCGGCTTGCGCATCGACCATGTGATGGGGCTGCGCCGCCTGTGGCTGATCCCCCGTGGCTGCAAGCCCAACGAAGGGGCCTACCTGCATTATCCGCTCCAGGACCTGCTGCGCCTGCTGGCCCTTGAGTCTGTGCGGCACCAGGCAATCGTCCTGGGTGAAGACCTGGGCACGGTACCTGAAGGCCTGCGCGAACAGCTGGCGGACAAGGCCGTGCTGGGCATGCGCGTGCTGCCTTTCGAGCAGGCCCAGCCGGGCCACTTCACGCCAATCCTCGACTGGCCAGACAAAGCCCTGGCCACCACCGGCACCCATGACCTGGCGCCGCTGGCCGGCTGGCTGCAAAACCGCGACATCGACTGGAGCCAGCGCCTGCAACTGATCGATGACGCCACCGAGCTGCACTGGCGTCAGGCGCGACAGAAAGAGCGTGACGGCCTGCGCCGCACGCTTGAAGCCAATTACGGCCCACTAAAGGATAACGACCACTTGATCGATGCTGCCATCCGTTACGTTGGTCACACCCGCGCACCGCTGGTGCTGATCCCGCTCGAAGACCTGCTCGGCAGTGAAGAGCAACCCAACTTGCCCGGCACGACTGACGGCCACCCCAACTGGCGCCGGCGATTCGCGCTGCCGGTGCGCGAACTGCTCGACGACGAAGATGCCGCACGCCGCCTGGAGCTGTTGGCCCAGGCCCGCGAGCAAGCCTGGGAGCGTGATCAATGAAGCCGTTGTCCGCCACCCTGCGCCTGCAGTTTCACAGCGATTTCACCCTCGACCACGCACTGCCGCTGGTGCCCTACTTTGCCCAATTGGGCATCACCCACCTGTACGCCTCGCCCATCCTCAAGGCCCGCGCCGGTTCACGCCACGGCTACGATGTGGTCGACCCGACCCAAGTCAACCCAGAGCTCGGCGGCGAGGCTGCGCTGCAGCGGCTGGTGGCCGCCTTGCGCCAGCACGGCATGGGGCTGATCCTGGATACCGTGTCCAATCACATGGCCGTCGGCGGCGCGGACAACCCGTGGTGGCAGAGCCTGCTGGCGTGGGGCCGGCGTAGCCCCTACGCCGAGTTCTTCGATATCCAGTGGCACTCCAGCGACCCACTGCTGGCCGGCCAGCTGTTGTTGCCCTTTTTGGGCTGCGACTATGGCGCCGCGCTGAAAAATGGCGAAATTCCACTGGAATTCGACGCGCACACTGGCGTGCTGCAGGTGGCCCATTACGAGCACCGCTTCCCGATCTGCCCGGTCGACTATGGCTGGATTCTTTCGCTGAGCCCCGAGCCTGCCCTGCAGCGGCTGGCCGAACACTTCACCGCACTGAACGATGCCGCCGACCCGCTGGCAGCCGCGTTGCCGGTGCAGGCCGAACTGGCCCGCCTGGTACGCGAGGGCGCTGACCTGCAGTCTGCACTGCTGGCCTTCGACAGCCGCACCGAGAGCGGCCTGCAGCGCCTGCACCTGCTCCTTGAACGGCAAACCTACCGGCTGGCCAGCTGGCGCACTGCCGCCGACGACATCAACTGGCGACGGTTCTTCGACATCAACGAGCTGGGCGGTTTGCGCGTAGAGCGCTCGGTGGTGTTCGAGGCGACCCATGCCAAGCTGTTCGAGCTGATCGAGCGCGGCCTGGTCGACGGCCTGCGTATCGATCATATCGACGGCCTGGCCGACCCTCGCGGCTACTGCCGCAAGCTACGCCGGCGGGTCGACGGTCTGCTGGCCAAGCGCCCCCTCGATGCAGCGCTCGAGCATTTCCCGATCTACGTCGAGAAGATCCTTGGCAGCGAAGAACACCTGCACCGGGATTGGCTCACCGACGGCACCACCGGCTACGAGTTCATGAACCAGGTCTCGCTGCTACAGCACGACCCCGCAGGCGAAGCCCCGCTGACCGAACTGTGGGCCACTGTCAGCGAGCGCCCGGACTTCGAGGAGGAAGTACGCCAGGCTCGGCACCTGGTGCTCAATGCCAGCCTGGCCGGCGACTGTGAGTCGGTGGCCCAGGCGCTGCTGCAAGTCGCGCGCGATGACCTGATGACCCGCGACCTGACCCTTGGGGCGATACGCCGCGCCTTGCAAGCTCTGGTCGCCCACTATCCGGTGTACCGCACGTACTTCAATGCCTGCGGCCGCCCGGCCGAAGACGAGAAATTCTTCCAGCAGGCCCTGGCCAATGCCCGCCAGGACCTCAGCGAAGCGGACTGGCCATTGCTCGAGCAGCTTGAGCAGTGGCTTGGCGGCCTGGGGTGGCGCAGGCTGCCTCCTGGCCGGCAGCGCAAACACCTGCGCCATGCCTGCGTGCGCTTTCAGCAGCTGACCGCGCCCAGCGCCGCCAAGGCCGTGGAAGACACCACCTTCTACCGCTCGGCGCGTCTGCTGTCGCGCAACGACGTAGGCTTCGAGGCCGAGCGTTTCAGTGCCGGCCCCGAACACTTTCACAACGAGGCCCAGCGCCGCCTGCGCGACTTCCCCGACAACCTGCTGGCCACCGCCACCCATGACCACAAACGCGGCGAAGACACCCGCGCGCGGCTGGCGGTGCTCAGTGAGCGCGGCCCTTGGTTCGCCAGCCGCGTGGAGCATTGGCGCGAGCTGGCTGCACCGCTGCGTGAACAGCTTGAAGACGGCATTGCGCCAAGCCCGGGCGACGAGCTACTGCTGCTGCAGACGCTGCTGGGCAGTTGGCCCCTGGACCTTGACCTGCACGACGATAACGCCCTGCAGCACTATGCCGGGCGCATCCGCCAATGGCAGCAGAAGGCGCTGCGCGAAGCCAAGCTGCGCAGCAGCTGGAACGCCCCTAACGAGGCGTATGAGGGCGCCTGCGCGGCCTACGTCGATGGCCTGCTGCTCGGCCGCGAGAACCAGCAATTGCGCCAGTCCCTGGCCGACGCCGCACACTTGATCGCCACCCCCGGCGCTCTGAATGGCCTGGTCCAGGCGCTGCTGCGCAGCACCGTGCCCGGCGTGCCGGACCTCTATCAGGGCAATGAGTACTGGGATTTCAGCCTGGTAGACCCCGACAACCGCCGCCCGGTGGACTACGCTAAAAGGCGCTGCACGCTTGATGACGCCCTGCCGGTGACCGAGCTGCTGGCGCACTGGCGCGACGGCCGCATCAAGCAGGCGCTGCTGGCACGGCTGCTGGATTGTCGGCAGGCCCATGCCGAACTGTTCCGCCGTGGTGCCTACCTGCCGCTGACCGTGCAGGGGCGCCATGCCGACAAGGTGCTGGCCTTCGCCCGGCTGGGTGAGGACCACCGCGCCATCGTCATTGCCCCGCGCTTGGCCAGCGGCCTGTTGGGCGGCGCTTCAACACCGTTGATCCCGGCACAGAACTGGGACGACACCCGGGTGATATTGCCGTTTGCCTTGTCGCCTGCCAACTCGATGGGACTTTTCCCTAGCGCGGTGGTCAGCCCTTCAAAGGAGCTGATGTTGAGCGCCGTACTATCGGAATTTCCGGTCAATGTGTTGATACAACAATCTTGAGCATCAGGAGCGTCATGATGAGTGTCGATGAAAAACGTATTCGCGAATTTGCCTACCAGATCTGGGAGTCTGAGGGTAAGCCTGTAGGCGAGGAACAACGCCACTGGGACATGGCTCGCAAATTGGCCGAAGCCGAGGCGTTGGCGCCCAAGGCTGCGCCTCGCAAGAAGGCTGCCGCCAAGCCCAAGGTTGCAGCGCAGCCCAAAGCGCCCGCCGAACCTAAGGCAGCGGCGCTGCCCGGGGTGAAACCGGCCGCTGCGAAAAAGCCCAAGACAGCGAAGAAGCCGGCTGCTGGCTGAGCCAGCCCCGGCCCTGTCGCCGGCAAGCCGGCTCCCACAGCGTTCTCCAACACCCAGGGGTTGCTGTGGGCGCCGGCTTGCCGCCGAAAGGGCCGCACCTCAAGCACCATCCGCCCCCTCCCTACGGCTATCCGAGAACTGCCATGAGCCCCCGCATTCCCAAGAAAACCCGCTCCATAGCACCGTCCCGCCTGCGCGAAGGCATGCCGTTCCCGCTCGGCGCCACCTGGGATGGGCTGGGCGTCAACTTCGCCCTGTTCTCAGCTAACGCCACCAAGGTCGAGCTGTGCCTGTTCGATTCCACGGGGGAGCAGGAGCTCGAGCGCATCGAGCTGCCGGAGTACACCGATGAGATCTACCACGGCTATCTGCCTGACGCCCACCCCGGCCTGGTGTACGGCTACAGAGTCTATGGCCCCTACGAGCCAGAGAACGGCCACCGTTTCAATCCCAACAAACTGCTGATCGACCCGTACGCCAAGCAACTGGTCGGCAGCCTGAAATGGTCCGAGGCACTGTTTGGCTACACCATCGGCCACCCCGACGGTGACCTGTCGTTCGACGAGCGCGACAGCGCGCCCTTCGTACCCAAATGCAAAGTCATCGACCCGGCCTTCACCTGGGGCCGCGATCAGCGCGTACAAATTCCGTGGGAACGCACCATCATCTACGAAGCACATGCCCGCGGTATCAGCATGCGCCACCCCGCCGTGCCGGAGAAGCTGCGCGGCACGTTCGCCGGCCTTGCCAATGACGAGTTGCTCAAGCACATCAAGGACCTAGGCGTTTCAAGCATCGAGCTGCTGCCGATCCACGCCTTCGTCAATGACCAGCATCTGCTGGACAAAGGCCTGAACAATTACTGGGGCTACAACAGCATCGCCTTCTTCGCACCGCACCCGCGCTACCTGGCCAGTGGCAAGATCGCCGAGTTCAAGGAAATGGTCGCGCACCTGCACGACGCCGGCCTCGAAGTGATCCTCGATGTGGTCTACAACCACACCGCCGAGGGCAACGAGCGCGGCCCGACGCTGTCCATGCGCGGCATCGACAACGCCTCGTACTACCGGCTGATGCCCGATGACAAACGCTACTACATCAACGATTCGGGCACCGGCAACACCCTAGACCTCAGCCACCCCTGCGTGCTGCAACTGGTGACCGACTCGCTGCGCTACTGGGCTGGCGAAATGCACGTGGACGGTTTCCGCTTTGACCTGGCCACCATCCTGGGCCGCTACCACGACGGCTACAGCGAACGCCACGGCTTCCTCGTCGCCTGCCGCCAGGACCCGATGCTCAGCCAGGTCAAGCTGATCGCCGAGCCATGGGACTGTGGCCCAGGGGGCTATCAGGTGGGCAACTTCGCACCGGGCTGGGCGGAGTGGAACGACCGCTTCCGTGACACCGTGCGCGCCTTCTGGAAGGGCGACGAAGGCCAGCTGGCCGACTTTGCTTCGCGCATGACCGCCTCTGGCGACATGTTCAACAATCGCGGCCGGCGCCCTTATGCCTCGGTCAACTTCGTCACCGCCCACGACGGTTTCACCCTGCGCGACCTGGTGTCGTACAACGGCAAACACAACGAAGACAACGACGAGAACAACCAGGACGGCACCGACAACAACCTGTCGTGGAACTGTGGCGCGGAAGGCCCCACCGACGACCCTGAAATCAATGCCCTGCGCATGCGCCAGATGCGCAACTTCTTCGCCACCCTTCTGCTGGCCCAGGGCACCCCGATGATCGTCGCTGGCGACGAGTTCAGCCGCACCCAGCACGGCAACAACAATGCCTACTGCCAGGACAGCGAGATCGGCTGGGTCAACTGGGACCTGGACGATGAAGGCAAAAGCCTGCTGGCTTTCGTCAAACGCCTGACTCGCCTGCGCCTGGCCTACCCGGTGCTGCGCCGCTCACGTTTTCTGGTCGGCGACTACAACGAGGCGATCGGGGTCAAGGACGTGACCTGGCTGGCGCCTGACGGCAGCGAGATGACCGTGGAGCAGTGGGAAGACCCCCATGGCCGCTGCCTGGGCATGCTGATCGACGGCCGTGCCCAGGTCAGTGGCATCGCCCGCCCGGGTTCGGAGGCCACGGTGCTGCTGATCGTCAACAGTCACCACGATGTGGTGCCTTTCTTGCTGCCGACGGTACCGGACGGTGACTACTGGAGCTGCCTGGTGGACACCGACCGGCCGGACTTGCGCAAGGGCCAGCATTTGCCGTTCGAGAGCACGTTCCAGGTCCAAGGGCGCTCGATGCTGCTGATGGTGCTGCAGCGCGAGGAGGACTGACCCGGCGTTGGCTAACCGGCCCTGACCCTAACGGATCTCAGGGCCGGCTGTGCCACCTTGGACGCACTGCCCAGACCGGGCGTAACAGCGGCGTTTGCAATGATTCGGCATAGCCAGGGTGGATGAAATAGCGAACGCCGCTATGCCAGTGATGTTTTCGCTAGAAATCATGACGTTAACGCCGCGCACCCGCCCTTCCCGCCCTTTTAACACTTTCTTGACGCAACCCCTTACCTCTCCTTAGCTAAAGATTATCTAGTCGTAAACAAATTGCGCCGGGCCGTGAGCTCGCGCCTTCGTGCGTGCTTGAGAAAGCTGGCGTACTGGTTTGGGTCGCCCTGTGTTTTGCCGTACAGCACGTGACAACAGGCCAGGTCCTTGGGCTGTACAACAAAAAAACATAGGAGATCCGCCATGAAATACACCTCGAAACCGTTGCGCTTCGACCGTATTTTCTACGCGGTTTCCACGTCGATGCTTCTGGCAACCCCGGTGGAAACCTTCGCCTTCGAAGTGCTGGACGATCCCGGCTCACCTCTGTTTCTGCAGCAGCCAGCAATGGCGCAACTGTCGCTGGACCCGGTCAGCGCCAGCGGCCTGAGCCTGGGTACGCTGACGGCCTTCAGCAACAAGATGGCTGAGCGCCATGACCCGCAGGCTCCAAACCTGATTGCCAGCCAATGGGCGCAGTTCTTTCCGGGCACTCCCCGCCCGGGCGCCCAGGCCCCGGAACAGCTGGAAGCACCCAGCCAGCAACTGACGATTGGCCCGGACCTGTTCGTGCGTGAAACCAGCGGCGGCAACGTACATCGCGCGGGGATATTCGTGGGGCACAACAACCTGCAAAGCAGCATGAAGGGCAGCCGGGTACTGCTCGGTGACAAGCAGCGCAACGCAGTCAACCTCAGCGGCGAAAGCCTGGGCGTGTACTGGAGCATGACCCATGACCGGGGCTGGCACGTGGACGCTGTCGCCATGGGCTCACGCATCGATGTGCTGGGCCGGGGCGAGACTGGGCAGCGGGTAAACGACAGCGGCCATGCCATGACCTTTTCCGTGGAGGGTGGTTACCCGATCCGCCTCAGTGGCAGTTGGGTGATCGAGCCACAGGCACAGTTGATCAACCAGCAGTTCTTCCCGGGCAATCAGGTGCAGGAAGAGACGCTACAGGCGTTCGATAGCCAACCCACCTGGAGTGGCCGCGTCGGTGCCAAGTTGTCCGGGCGCTACGAAGTGCGGGGCATGCCGGTCGAGCCCTATGTGCGCACCAACGTTTGGTATGACTTCAGCAATGCCGACGAGGTCAAGCTGGACCAGGTCGACAAGATATCCGGCTCACGCTATTCGACGACCGTGGAACTGGGGTTGGGCCTGGTGGCGCGCGTGACGCCTTCCATGGCGCTGTTCGTCAGTGCCGATTACAGCAGTGATGTGGATGACAATGATCTGAATGGTTTGATCGGCAGCCTGGGGGTCAGAATGCGCTGGTGATCAGTGTGGCCCTTTCGCGGGGCAAACCCGCGAAAAGGCCGACTCTAGCCCGCTATCAAACAGGCTTGAGCACCAGTACACCCAGCGGCGGCAGGTTCAGGGCCAGCGACAGCGGTTGCCCGTGGCTGGCGACCTCGTCACTCTCCACCGCACCCAGGTTGCCCACATTAGACCCGGCATACAGCTCGGCATCGCTGTTGAGCAGCTCTTGCCAACGCTCACCGCACGGCACGCCAATCCGGTAGCCCTCGCGCGGTACCGGGGTGAAGTTGGCCACCACCAGCAATGGCTCGCCATTGCCGCTCCAGCGCAGCCAGGCATACACGCAGTTTTGCGCATCATCACCGATGAGCCACTGGAACCCCTGCGGCTGGCAATCCTGCTCGTGCAATGCCGGCAACTCACGGTACAGCCGGTTCAGGTCACCCACCAAGCGTTGCACGCCCTGGTGCTCTGGGTATTGCAGCAGGTACCAGTCCAACTGGTGGTCATGGTTCCATTCGCGCCATTGGCCGAACTCACAGCCCATGAACAACAGCTTCTTGCCCGGGTGAGTCCACATGAAGGCCAGGTAGGCACGCAGGTTGGCGAACTTCTGCCAACGATCGCCGGGCATCTTGTCGATCAGCGAATGCTTGCCGTGCACCACCTCGTCGTGGGAGATCGGCAGGATGAAATGCTCGGAATAGGCGTAGATCAGGCCGAAGCTCATCTCATTGTGGTGATAGCTGCGGTGCACCGGGTCGTTCTGGATGTAGTGCAAGGTGTCATGCATCCAGCCCATGTTCCACTTATAGGCGAAGCCCAAGCCACCTTGCTGGGTGGGCTGGCTGACACCCGGCCAGGCGGTGGATTCTTCGGCGATGATCAGCGCGCCCGGGGCCTCATGGGCGGCTACACCGTTGAGGTGGCGGATGAAATCGATGGCCTCCAGGTTCTCGCGCCCACCATGGCGGTTGGGCACCCACTCGCCGGCCTTGCGTGAATAGTCGCGGTACAGCATCGAGGCCACCGCATCGACCCGCAGGCCATCGATGTGGAAGTGCTTGAGCCAGTGCAGTGCCGAAGCCAGCATGAAACCGCGCACTTCATTGCGGCCCAGGTTGTAGATCAAGGTGTTCCAGTCCTGGTGGAAGCCCTCCAGGGGGTTGTCGTACTCGTAAAGGGCAGTGCCGTCGAAGCGCGCCAGGCCATGCTCGTCCGTTGGGAAATGCGCCGGCACCCAGTCGAGGATCACACCGATGCCACCTTGGTGGCAGGCGTCGATGAATGCCGCAAAATCTTCTGGCGTGCCGTAGCGCGAAGTGGGTGCGAACATCGACAAGGGCTGGTAGCCCCAGGAGCCACCGAACGGGTGCTCCATGATGGGCAGCAGCTCGATGTGGGTGAAGTTGAGCTTCTGCACGTAGGGCACGAGGCGCTCGGCCAGTTCGCGCCAATTGTAGAAGCGCGACACCTCACCCAGGTCGTCGAGCTCGCACTGCCAGGAGCCTGGGTGCAGTTCGTAGATCGACAACGGGGCACTGTAGGCATGGCGCTGGGCGCGGTGCTCCATCCACTCGTGGTCTTGCCAGTCATGGCTGAGTTCGCCGGCCACCTTCGAGGCAGTGCTGGGCGGCAGCTCAGTGGCGCGGGCAAGCGGGTCGGCCTTCAGCGGCAGCACGCCCTCCTTGCCCAGCACCTCGAATTTGTAGGTTTCGCCGACGCCCAGGCGCGGCACGAACAGCTCCCACACCCCGGCACCGTGCCGTAGGCGCATCGGGTGGCGACGGCCGTCCCAATTGTTGAAATCGCCCACCACCGACACGCGCCGGGCGTTGGGCGCCCAGACCGAAAAGCACACGCCAGCGACGCCGTCGACCTGCGTCGGCTGTGCGCCAAAGCGCCCCGACAGGTCGCGGTGGTTGCCCTCGGCAAACAGGTGCAGGTCCATGTCTCCCAGCTGCGGGCCAAAGCTGTACGGGTCTTCGGTCACCTGCTCGCCACCGGCCCAGCCGATCTGCAGCAGGTAGGGCTGTGCATCATCCAGGTGCGCGGTGAACAGCCCGGGCAGGCTGCCCTGCTGCATTTCGCCCAGCACCCGCCCGTCATCACGGCTCAACACCCGGGCGCTCAGCGCAGTTGGCAGATAGGCGCGGACCCACAGCCCGCCCGCGCCATCGCCATGGGGGCCAAGTACTGCAAAAGGATCGGCGTGCTCGGCGCGGGCAAGGGCATCGAGCTCCCGCTGCCGAAGGCCACCGTTATCACGCGTGGTTGCATTCATCTATGACTCTCCCCAGGTACTGATCAATCCATGCAAGCCATGCAAAGGCACGGCCAGCCAACTTGGCCGGTTCTCGGCTTCATAGGTAATCTCGTAGGCGGCCTTTTCCAGGCAGAACAGTTCCAGTGCGGCGCGCTCGCCCTCGGCGTGCTGCCAGGCGTGAGGCATGGCGGCGGTGGCCAGGCCATAGGCTTCGACGAAGGCGTGGCGCGACTGGTGCAGGTACTGCCGGGCGACCCGCTGACGAGCCTGCCGAGCTGCCTCGGACGCGTCTACCGCCGAGGCGCTGCGCAGGATCATCGCAGCAGCATAGTCGAAGGATCGCAAAACGCCGCTGACATCCTTGTAAGGGCTGTGTTTGGCCCGGCGCTCGTCCAGCGGGCGCGACGGCTCACCTTCGAAATCGATGAGGTAGGCATCCCCTTGCACCACCAGTACCTGGCCCAGGTGCAGGTCACCGTGAACACGCATCAGCAGGCCGCCTTCGGCCTGCCTTGCCAAGGTAGCGATGTGCTGGGCAAGGCCTTCGCGGCGCTGCTGCAGGTCGTCGACCAACGCCTGGCTATCGCCGTCCAGGCTGTCGCGGTGCTGAGCCAACAAGTCCAGGGCATGGCACAGCTCGCGGCTGATCTGTTGGGCCCAGCGCCCGCTGTCTTCGCCATCGCTGCTGCGCGGCCGGAAGGCGGGGTCATCGCTCGGGGCGACCAGCAGCAGGTGCATCTCGCCCAGGCGCTGGCCAAGCAAGGCAGCAAAACCGTTGAGCTCGGCCAGTGCGTCGGTATGCGCGTCGCCCTCTTTACTGGACGGTTCCATCTCGTCGCGGATGGCCCGCTCCAGGGTGTTCTGGGTCCAGGCCCAGGCGTCGCCCTGGTTGCTCAGGTAACCCTGGGCGATCATCAGCAGGTGCGGTGCCTGGCGCTCGTCCACGCGGCTGACCCAGGCCAGCAGCGGCGAGATGTTGGTGAACCCGGCGGCGGTGAGGTAAGCGCTCATTTCCAGCTCCGGGTGAACCCCCGGATTGACCCGGCGGATCAGCTTGAGCACCACACGGTCGCCCACCACCACAGAGCTGTTGGACTGCTCGGCGCTCAGGTAGCGCACAGCGCTGTCTTCATCGAGGCCCAGGCCGGCCAACGCTTCGGTACAGTGGAAACGCAACTCGCCCTGGCCATTGCCACAGGGCAGGCGCAGGCCGTCCTGGCAGGCGCGCAGCACCGCACGGATGAAGGGCTCGAGCACGAAGGCATCGGTGATCAGGCCCACCTGACGGCCACGGCGTACCCGCGACAGCGCCAGTTGCTGGGGCAACGCGCTGTTGATCTGGTCTTCAGGCAGCAGCCCGAACGGCAACTGGTAACGGTTACGCTGGCCATCGCCCAACACTTCGATTTCGCTCAGCAGCACCGGCGTGGTGGCGGTGCCCAAACGCACGCCGTAACACAGGCGCACCTGATCGACAGGCCCTTCCTTGCCGGCAAACCAACGCCGTTTGGGCAGGTATTGCGGCAGGATCGCGTCTTGCAATGTGTCGCTCGAAGGTGCTTCGAGCAGCTCTTCCATACGTTTGCGCAGCACTAGCGTAGTCAATTCTGGCAACCCCTCGGTAGCTTGCACATGCCAGCTGGGCATGCGGTCGTGCGATGCCAGCAAGAACCAGTAGAAGGCATAAGGTGGCAACGTCAGCAGGAAAGGCAGCTGGCCGATCGGCGGGAAGGCGCTGCCGCCGAGCATCTCTACAGGCACCTTGTCGGCGTACTGGGACAATTCAAGTTCTGCGGCCTGGGCCGCACGCGACACATTGGCAACACACAGAATGACTTCGCTGTTGCCCTCGGCATCGGTGTACTCGCGGATGTACGCCAGAATGCGGCGGTTGCTCGGGGTGAGCGTGCGCAAGGTGCCGCGGCCGAAGGCTTTCTGCTGGTTGCGCACCGCCAGCAGGCGGCGGTTCCAGTTGAGCAGCGAATGCGGGTCGTGGGACTGTGCCTCGACGTTGACCGTCTGGTAGCCGTACAGCGGGTCCATGATCGGCGGTAGTACCAGGCGCTGCGGGTCGGCCTTGGAGAAACCGCCATTGCGGTCCGGCGACCACTGCATGGGGGTACGCACACCGTCGCGGTCGCCCAGGTAGATGTTGTCACCCATGCCCAGTTCGTCGCCGTAGTACAGGGTCGGCGTGCCGGGCATCGACAGCAGCAGGCTGGTAAGCAGTTCGATGCGCCGGCGGTCACGTTGCAGCAACGGCGCCAGGCGACGGCGGATACCCAGGTTGATGCGCGCGCGGCGGTCTTGCGCGTAGTAGTTCCACAGGTAGTCGCGCTCACGATCGGTGACCATCTCCAGGGTCAGCTCATCGTGGTTGCGCAGGAAGATCGCCCATTGGCAATCGGCCGGGATCTCTGGCGTCTGGCGCAGGATGTCGGTGATTGGGAAGCGGTCTTCCATGGCCAGGGCCATGTACATGCGCGGCATCAGTGGGAAGTGAAACGCCATGTGGCACTCGTCGCCGTCACCTTCGCCAAAGTACGGGCGCGTGTCCTCGGGCCACTGGTTGGCCTCGGCAAGCAGCATGCGATCGGGGTAATTGGCATCGATTTCGGCACGAATCGCCTTGAGCACCTTGTGGGTCTCGGGCAGGTTCTCGTTGTTGGTGCCATCGCGCTCGATGAGGTAGGGAATTGCGTCCAGGCGCAACCCGTCGACACCTAGGTCAAGCCAGAAGCGCATCACCCCGATCACCGCCTTGAGCACTTGCGGGTTGTCGAAATTCAGGTCCGGCTGGTGCGAGTAGAAGCGGTGCCAGAAGTACTGACCGGCCACAGGGTCCCACGTCCAGTTGGACTTCTCGGTGTCGAGGAAGATGATCCGCGTACCGTCGTATTTCTGGTCGTCGTCCGACCACACGTAGAAGTCGCGGGCCTTGCTGCCACGCTTGGCATGGCGTGCGCGCTGGAACCACGGGTGCTGGTCGCTGGTGTGATTGATGACCAGCTCGGTAATCACCCGTAGCCCGCGCTTGTGCGCCTCGGCGATGAACCGCCTGGCATCGGCCATGCTGCCGTAGTCGGGATGCACGGCTTTGTATTCAGCGATGTCGTAGCCGTCGTCGCGCCGTGGCGAGGGGTAGAACGGCAACAACCATAGCGTATTGACGCCCAGCTCGGCGATGTAGTCGAGCTTGCTGATCAGGCCGGCGAAGTCACCGATGCCGTCGTTGTTGGCATCGAAGAACGACTTGATATGCAACTGGTAGATCACGGCGTCCTTGTACCACAACGGGTCGTCGAGGAAGGCTGCCGGGCGGGAACGCTTGGCCATGTGCGACTCCTTTCAATTGCAGGTTCAGCGCCGACCAAGCGGCTTAGCGGGCCTTCTCGATGCGCCAGATACCGAATGGCTGATGCCAGGGCTCGATACGCATCCATTGGGTCTTGCCATGCCAGGTCCAGCGGTGGCCGTTCATCAGGTCTTCGCCCAGGGTGTCAGCGTCATCGTCCAGCCCCAGTTCCCACAGCGGCAATTCGAAGCTGGCCTCCTGGGCGTTGTGCGGGTCGAGGCTGACCGCTATCAGGATGTAGTTGTCGCGCTCCGGCGTGCGCTTGGCGAAGTACAGGATGTTGTCGTTCCAACAGTTGAAGAACGCCACACCCAGGTGCGTCTGCAGGGCACGGTTCTGCCGGCGGATGCGATTGAGTTGAGCAATTTCGGCAATGATGTTGCCGGGCTGGGTGAAGTCGCGGGGGCGGATCTCGTACTTCTCAGAGTCCAGGTATTCTTCCTTGCCCGGCAAAGGGGTGCCTTCGCACAGCTCGAAGCCCGAGTACATGCCCCAGAGCCCCGAGCCCATGGTCGCCAGGGCGGCGCGGATCAAAAAGCCGGCACGCCCGCTGGTGTGCAGGAAGAACGGGTTGATGTCCGGCGTGTTGACGAAGAAGTTGGGCCGGTAGCACAGGCTCCAGGGCGGCTGATTGAGCTGCTCGAAATACTCGCGCAGCTCCTGCTTGGTGTTGCGCCAGGTGAAATAGGTGTAACTCTGGGCGTAACCGACCTTGCCCAGGCGCGCCATCATCGCAGGCTTGGTGAACGCCTCGGCGAGGAAGATCACGTCCGGATACTGGCTGCGCACATTGGCGATCAACCATTGCCAGAATGGCAGCGGTTTGGTGTGCGGGTTGTCGACGCGGAAGGTTCTCACCCCCTCCTCCACCCAGCCCACCACCACATCACGCAGGGCAAGCCACAGCGATGGCACGGCGTCAGCGGCGTAGAAGTCCACGTTGACGATGTCCTGGTACTTCTTCGGTGGGTTCTCGGCATAACGGATGGTGCCGTCGGGGCGCCAGCTGAACCAGCCGGGATGTTCCTTGAGCCACGGGTGGTCCTGAGAGCACTGGATGGCGAAGTCCAGGGCGATCTCCAGCCCGTGCTCGGCGGCAGCGGCCACCAGGCGGCGGAAGTCCTCTCGGGTGCCCAGCTGCGGGTGAATGGCATCGTGCCCGCCTTCGGGGCTGCCGATGGCGTAGGGGCTGCCCGGGTCGTTGGGCTCAGCCTTCAAGGCGTTATTGCGGCCCTTGCGGTGCTGCTTGCCGATCGGATGGATGGGCGGGAAATACAGCACGTCAAAGCCCATGTCGCGAATCATCGGCAAACGCGCGTGCACATCGTTGAAGGTGCCGTGGCGCTCGGGACTGTCGGTGATCGAGCGGGGGAACAACTCGTACCAGCTGGCGAACTGCGCAGCCGGGCGGTCGACATCCACCGGGAACTCACGGCTGCAGGTGAGGTAGCTGCGGTGCTCGGCCTCGCTCATCAGGCGCGACGCCTGCTCCCCCAGCAGCAGCGCCACCTGGTCCGCCTGTGCCAGCGTGGGCAGTTGCGCCTGCAGCGCCTCGATCTGTTCACACAACTCGCCTTCGCTGCGCTCTGCGCCTTTGCCAAGCAGCAAGCGACCTTCCTCCAGCTCCAGCTTGACCTCGACGCCCGCGTGGAACTTCTTCTCAAGGTCGTGGCAATAGGTGGCGAACGGGTCGACCCAGGCCTCGATGCTGAAAAGGTGCGGGCCCAGGTCAGTGGGTGTGAACTCGGCCAACCAGAGGTCGTTGCCTGGCGAATGCATCGGCACGCAGTGCCATCGCCGGCTATTGGCCTGCCGCCAGTTGAGCATCACGGCCAGGCGATCGTGGCCGTCGCTGTACACCTTGCTGCTGACCGCCACCGGCTGGCCGCTGATGGCCTTGGTGGCAAACGCGCCACCGTCGAGTGCGGGCTGGGTATCCTCGATCACGATGCGCGGCGCCAGCAGCGCCTGGGACAGGCTGATGGCCTGGTCGGGGTGATCGTTCGCCATCGGTACGCTTGCGAAGGGCTCGTTGCGCGACATCGGTCCTGGCTCCCTGTTGGCATTGGCGGTAAGGGTTCAGAGCCATCGTCCACGCAGGGGGTTCAAAAAAATTGAGCAAAACGGCGCAGCCACGCATCAAAGCCTGCACCACCCTCTCATTCACCCTGCGAGGTCAGGCCATGAACATTCCCATTCCACCGGAGACACCCGACCCCAATATCGACGACCCGAGCCTGCCGCCGCCCGTGCCGGAAGAGGCCCCGGACGAGACGCCGGTCAAGCCGACCGAACCGCCGACTGTCGGCGACCCGCCGAGCCAGGAGCCACCGGTGAAGGCTTAAAGGATAGACGAGGGAAAGCGCTGCACGTGCAAGGGTGCTGCCCGCCCTATCACGGGCGCGGCCAGCACCCATGCTCCATCACTGCGCCTTTTCGGCTGAAAGCGTGGCCGCGCTGATTTCGCGCATCCTGAACTTCTGCACCTTGCCGGTCACCGTCATTGGAAACGCGTCGACGAAGCAAAAGTGCCGCGGCACCTTGTAGTGGGCGATGCGTGCCTTGCACCAGCCCTGCAGTTGTTCAGCCGTTGCGCTATGGCCGGGATGCAACTTGATCCAGGCCACCACTTCTTCGCCATACCTATCGCACGGGATGCCGATCACCTGGGCGTCTGCCACTGCGGGGTGGGTATAGAGGAACTCCTCAAGCTCGCGCGGATAAATATTTTCGCCACCGCGAATGATCATGTCCTTGTTGCGCCCGACGATGCGCACATGGCCGTCTTGGTCCATGACTGCCAGGTCGCCCGAGTGCATCCACCCTGCAGGATCTATGGCATCGGCGGTGGCCTGCGGGTTGCCCCAGTAACCCAGCATCACGCTGTAACCCCGTGTGCACAATTCGCCGATTTCACCCCTGGGCACGGTACAGCCATCGGCATCCACCAGTTTGGTTTCCAGGTGAGGCTGGGTGCGGCCAACCGTGGTCACGCGCAATTCCAGGTCATCATCGGGGCCGGTCTGCAGAGACACCGGGCTGGTTTCGGTCATGCCATAGGCAATCTGCACCTGGGCCATGTGCAACTGCTCGATGACCCGGCGCATGACCTCGATCGGGCAGGTGGCCCCAGCCATGATGCCGCTGCGCAGGGTCGAAAGGTCCAGCTGCTGGCGCGACGGGTGGTCGAGCATGGCGATGAACATGGTCGGCACGCCATAGAGGATGCTGGCGCGCTCCTCGGCCACCGCACGCAAGGTGAGCTCGGCATCGAAGGCGTCGCTGGGGTAGATCATCGTGCTGCCATGGGTGATGCAACCGAGGTTGGCCATGACCATGCCGAAGCAGTGGTACAGCGGCACCGGGATCACCATACGGTCGGCAGGGGTCAAGCCCAGGCTTTCCCCGACCATGAAGCCGTTGTTCAGGATGTTGTAATGGCTGAGCGTGGCCCCTTTGGGAGCGCCGGTGGTGCCGGAGGTGTACTGGATGTTCACCGCCTGGTCGAACTGCAGCCCGCGCTGGCGCGCCTGATAAGCCTCAGGGGCCGTCTGCGCTGCCCGCCCTGGCAGCGCAGGCCATGGTAGAAAGCCCGGTGGCGGGTTGCCGGCCAGGCTTATCACCCCGCGCAGCTCGGGCAGGCGCTCGCTGGCCAGGTCACCGGGCGCCGCCAGCGCCAGTTCCGGCAGCAGCTGCCGAACCATGGCGTGATAGTCAGAGGTCTTGAAGGCATCGGCGCACACCAGCCAGCGGCAGCCAGACTGACGCAGCACATACTCCAGCTCGCCCACCCGATAGGCCGGGTTGATGTTGACCAGAATCGCACCGACCTTGGCGCTGGCCAGTTGCAAGATGCACCACTGGGCGCAGTTGGGAGACCAGATGCCGATCCGGTCGCCCCGGTCCAGCCCCAGGGCCATCAACGCCCGGGCATGGACATCGACCTGCTCGGCCAACTGCTGCCAGGTGAAACGCAGGCCTTGGTGGCGCACCACCAAGGCTTCGCCATCGGCGTAACGGGCCACGGTCGCATCGAAGGCCTGGCCAATGGTCTGGGTCAGCAAGGCTGGGTTCTGACGACCTTGGGTGTAGCTGGTTTGACTCATGGGTGTCCCTTCTTGTGGTTGTTCTGGGCACGGCTCAAGCAGCGACAATTACTGTGGCGCAGATTTACGTTTACGTAAAGGTGACGGACGGATTGACAGTGTCGAGGGGCAGGTTTACGTTAACGTAAAGGTGAAAACGACACAGCGCTGATTGCCAATGGCTAACGCTTGGTGAGCTACGGTGTTTCCTAATTTCAAGAACAAGAAGGTGCCCCATGCATTACCCCTCCCTGAACTTCGCCCTGGGCGAAACCATCGACATGCTCCGTGACCAGGTGCGTACCTTCGTTGCCGCCGAGCTGGCGCCACGCGCCGCACAGATCGACCAAGACAACCTGTTCCCCGCCGACATGTGGCGCAAGTTTGGCGACATGGGCCTGCTTGGCATCACAGTGCCGGAAGAATACGGCGGCGCCGGCCTGGGCTACCTGGCCCACGTGGTGTCGATGGAAGAAATCAGCCGTGGCTCGGCTTCTGTAGCGCTGTCCTACGGCGCCCACTCCAACCTCTGTGTCAACCAGATCAACCGCAACGGCAGCCACGCGCAGAAGCAGAAGTACCTGCCCAAACTGATCAGCGGTGAACACATCGGCGCGCTGGCCATGAGCGAGCCGAATGCCGGTTCCGACGTGGTGTCGATGAAACTGCGCGCCGAGAAGCGCGGCGACCGCTACATGCTCAACGGCAGCAAGACCTGGATCACCAACGGCCCGGATGCCAACACCTACGTGATCTACGCCAAGACCGACCTGGACAAGGGCGCGCACGGCATCACGGCTTTCATCGTCGAGCGCGACTGGCAAGGCTTCAGTCGCAGCAACAAGTTCGACAAGCTGGGCATGCGTGGCTCCAACACCTGCGAGCTGTTCTTCGATGACGTCGAGGTACCGGAAGAAAACATCCTCGGCCAGCTCAACGGCGGCGTGCGCGTACTGATGAGCGGCCTGGACTACGAGCGCGTGGTGCTCTCCGGTGGCCCCACCGGCATCATGCAAAGCTGCATGGACCTGGTGGTGCCCTACATTCACGACCGCAAGCAGTTCGGCCAGAGCATCGGCGAATTTCAGTTGATCCAGGGCAAGATCGCCGACATGTACACCCAGCTCAACGCCAGCCGCGCCTACCTGTACGCCGTGGTCCAGGCCTGCGACCGTGGCGAGACCACCCGCAAGGACGCCGCCGGGGTGATCCTCTACACCGCGGAGCGGGCCACGCAGATGGCCCTGGAAGCGATCCAGATTCTCGGTGGCAACGGCTACATCAATGAATTCCCGGCGGGCCGCTTGCTGCGTGATGCCAAGCTGTACGAGATTGGCGCCGGCACCAGTGAAATCCGCCGGATGCTGATCGGCCGCGAACTGTTCAACGAAACCCGCTGAACACCAGGGACGGGCACACATGGCTACCTTGCACACCCAGATCAACCCGCGTTCGGCGCAATTCGCCGACAACAGCGCGGCCATGCTCGAACAGGTCCAGGCCCTGCGCGGCCTGCTCGCCCACATTGCACAAGGCGGCGGGCCCAAGGCCCAGGAGCGGCATACCTCCCGTGGCAAGCTGCTGCCGCGCGAGCGCATCGACCGCCTGCTGGACCCCGGCTCGCCCTTCCTTGAAATCGGCCAGTTGGCCGCCCACGAGGTGTACGGCGAAGATGTGCCTGCAGCCGGCGTGATCGCGGGCATCGGCCGCGTCGAGGGCGTGGAATGCATGATCGTGGCCAACGATGCCACGGTGAAAGGCGGTTCGTATTACCCGCTGACGGTGAAGAAACACCTGCGCGCGCAGACCATCGCCTTGCAGAACCGCCTGCCCTGCATCTACCTGGTGGATTCCGGCGGCGCCAACCTGCCGCGGCAGGATGAGGTGTTTCCAGACCGTGAACATTTTGGGCGGATCTTCTTCAACCAGGCCAACATGAGCGCCCAGGGCATCCCGCAGATCGCCGTGGTCATGGGGTCGTGCACCGCAGGTGGGGCCTATGTGCCGGCCATGGCCGACGAGGCGATCATGGTCCGCCAGCAGGCGACCATCTTCCTGGCAGGCCCGCCCCTGGTGAAAGCCGCTACGGGCGAGGTGGTCAGCGCCGAAGACCTCGGCGGTGCCGATGTGCACTGCCGCACCAGCGGCGTGGCCGACCACTATGCCGACAATGATGAACACGCCTTGGCGCTGGCCCGGCGCAGCGTGGCCAACCTCAACTGGCACAAGCTCGGCAAACTGCAACGCCAGGCGCCGGCTGCGCCGCTGTATGCCGCCCAGGAGCTGTACGGCGTGGTGCCGGCCGACGCCAAGCAACCGTTCGATGTGCGCGAGGTGATCGCGCGCCTGGTCGACGGGTCGGTTTTCGATGAGTTCAAAGCGCTGTTCGGCACCACGCTGGTGTGCGGCTTCGCCCACCTGCACGGCTACCCGGTGGCGATCCTGGCCAACAACGGCATCCTGTTCGCCGAAGCCGCGCAAAAGGGCGCGCACTTCATCGAACTGGCCTGCCAACGCGGCATCCCACTGCTCTTTTTGCAGAACATCACCGGCTTCATGGTCGGCAAGAAGTACGAAGAAGGCGGCATCGCCAAGCACGGCGCCAAGCTGGTCACTGCGGTGGCCTGCGCCCAGGTGCCGAAGTTCACGGTGATCATCGGTGGCAGCTTTGGCGCTGGCAACTACGGCATGTGTGGCCGCGCCTACGATCCGCGCTTTTTGTGGATGTGGCCCAATGCGCGAATTGGCGTGATGGGGGCCGAACAGGCCGCCGGGGTGCTGGCCCAGGTCAAGCGCGAGCAAAGCGAACGCAGCGGCCAGGCCTTCAGCGCCGAGGATGAGGCCAGGCTCAAGCAGCCGATTCTCGACCAGTACGAACACCAGGGTCACCCCTACTACTCCAGCGCCCGGCTTTGGGACGACGGCGTCATCGACCCGGCGCAGACCCGCGACGTGCTTGGCCTGGCGTTGTCCGCCGCGCTGAACGCACCGATCGAACAGAGCCGCTTCGGCATTTTCCGGATGTGACCCATGAGCGATTTCAGCACCCTCGAAGTGATCCGCGACCCGCGCGGCTTCGCCACCCTGTGGCTAAACCGGGCGGACAAGAACAACGCATTCAATGCACAGATGATTCGCGAACTGATCGTCGCCCTTGGCCAACTGGCCGACGACGCCAGCCTGCGCTTCATGCTGCTGCGCGGCCGTGGCCGGCATTTCAGCGCCGGCGCAGACCTGGCGTGGATGCAGCAATCGGCACAGCTGGACTTCAACACCAACCTGGATGACGCCCGTGAACTGGGCGAACTGATGTACGCCCTGCATCGCCTGAAGGTTCCCACCCTGGCCGTGGTGCAGGGCGCGGCCTTTGGCGGCGCCTTGGGGTTGATCAGTTGCTGCGACATGGCCATCGGCGCCGAGGATGCCCAGCTGTGCTTGTCGGAAGTGCGTATTGGCCTGGCCCCGGCGGTGATCAGCCCGTTCGTGGTCAAGGCCATCGGTGAGCGCAGCGCCCGCCGTTATGCCCTGACCGCCGAACGTTTCAGCGGCGTACGGGCCCGGGAGTTGGGCCTGCTGGCAGAGGTGTACCCGGCCGATGAGCTGGAAGTGCAGGTCCAGGCCTGGGTGGACAACCTCCTGCAGAACAGCCCACAAGCGCTGCGCGCCACCAAGGACCTGCTGCGCGAAGTCGACGACGGTGAGCTCAGCCCTGCCCTGCGCCGCTACTGCGAAAACGCCATTGCCCGGATCCGGGTCAGCGCCGAAGGCCAGGAGGGCCTGCGCGCCTTCATGGAAAAACGTCGTCCCGCCTGGCAAACCGAGCCCGACAAGGAGCTGCGCCCATGAGCCGCACGCCATTGACCACCCTGCTGGTCGCCAACCGTGGCGAAATCGCCTGCCGGGTGATGCGTACCGCCAAAGCCATGGGCCTGACCACCGTGGCGGTGCACAGTGCCACCGACCGCGACGCCCGCCACAGCCGCGAAGCGGATATCCGTGTCGAGCTGGGGGGCAGCAAGGCCGCTGACAGCTACCTGGTGATCGACAAACTGCTCGCTGCGGCCAAAGCCAGCGGCGCTCAGGCCATTCACCCGGGGTATGGTTTTCTGTCCGAAAACGCAGGGTTTGCTCGTGCCATCGAGGACGCCGGGCTGATCTTCCTTGGCCCACCGGCCAGCGCCATCGATGCCATGGGCAGCAAATCAGCGGCCAAGGCACTCATGGAAGCGGCCGGCGTACCGCTGGTGCCGGGTTACCACGGCGACGCCCAGGACCTGGAAACCTTCCGCGCCGCTGCCGAGCGCATCGGCTACCCGGTGTTGCTCAAGGCCAGCGCCGGGGGGGGCGGCAAGGGCATGAAAGTGGTCGAGGACGAAAGCCAGCTGGCCGACGCCCTCGCCTCGGCCCAGCGTGAAGCGCAGTCGTCGTTCGGCGACGCGCGCATGCTGGTGGAAAAGTACGTGCTCAAGCCCCGCCACGTGGAGATCCAGGTGTTCGCCGATCAGCACGGCAACTGCCTGTACCTGAATGAGCGAGACTGCTCGATCCAGCGCCGCCATCAGAAGGTGGTCGAGGAAGCACCGGCGCCGGGGCTTTCCCCTCAGTTGCGGCAAGCCATGGGCGACGCGGCGGTGCGTGCCGCCCAGGCCATCGGTTATGTCGGTGCCGGCACCGTTGAGTTTCTGCTCGATGCCCGTGGCGAGTTCTTCTTCATGGAGATGAATACCCGCCTGCAGGTCGAGCACCCGGTGACCGAAGCTATCACCGGCCTGGACCTGGTGGCCTGGCAGATCCGCGTCGCCTGTGGCGAGCCGCTGCCGATTACCCAGGCCCAGGTGCCGCTGATCGGCCATGCCATCGAAGTGCGCCTCTACGCCGAAGACCCGGCCAACGACTTCCTGCCGGCCACCGGCACCCTGGCGCTGTACCGCGAGTCGGCACCTGGCGAAGGTCGCCGGGTGGACAGCGGGGTAAGCGAGGGGGACGAGGTCTCATCTTTCTATGACCCTATGCTGGGCAAGCTGATCGCCTGGGGCGAAAACCGCGAACAGGCCCGCCTGCGCTTGCTGGCGATGCTGGACGAGTTCGCCATCGGTGGGTTGAAGACCAACATTGCCTTCCTGCGCCGCATCCTCGCCCACCCCGCATTCGCGGCGGCCGAGCTGGATACAGGCTTCATTCCACGCCATCAGGACGTACTGCTGCCGGCGCCGCAGCCTTTGCCCGCAGGCTTCTGGCAAGCCGCAGGTGAAGCCTGGCTGCGGGGCCAGGCGCCCCGTGAGCGTGACGACGACAGCGGCTCGCCGTGGGCTGAGCGCTCAGGGTTGCGCCTTGGCCTGCCGGCGCATAGCAGCTTGCACCTGCGCAGTGGCGGTGAGCGCCAGGCGATTGCGCTCGAGCACGGTGCCGTCTCGGCCTGGCAGCTGGACGGCGAACAGCTCGGGCATGATGAAGGCGGCGTGCGCCGGCGCTATCTGGCGGTGCGCCGAGGTGGCACGCTGTACCTGCGCTGGGAGGGTGAAATGCATGCCATCGAGGCCTTCGACCCGATCGCCGAGGCCGAAGCCAGCCACAGCCATCAGGGCGGCCTGGGTGCGCCCATGAATGGCAGCATCGTGCGGGTGCTGGTGGAGCCTGGCCAGGCGGTGGAAGCAGGCACTGCGCTGGTGGTGCTGGAGGCGATGAAAATGGAGCACAGCATTCGCGCTGCGCATGGCGGGACGGTGAAGGCGTTGTTCTGCCAGGAAGGGGATATGGTCAGCGAAGGGACGGTGCTGGTCGAACTGGTGGAGTGATGCAAGCAAGGGCCGCTTCGCGGCCCCACTACCTAGTAAGTACCGTGCGCCCGCACGACTACCCCAAGAAACTCACACCCGTCCTCACACACCAACGCCGGGTAGCTGCTGTTCAGCGCCCGCAGATACCGCTGCCCACCCTCTTCGGCCAGTTCGCGGAGAATCGCCGATTTGCCAGGTTGGCGCGCAATCACCAACCGCCCAGGCTCAGCCTCCAGCCCCGGATCCACCAGAATGCGCATGCCTTGCGGCACGCTACGGCCACTGGCCGTACTCATGGCATCGTTCTCCACCGTCAGCCAGAACGCTTTGCCTTGCGCCATATACTCGGTCTGCTCGTACACCATGGCCTGCTCGGGCGCTGATTCACCCAACGCATCCCAGCCTCGCACCGGGTAACGAAAACACACGATGTAGTGCATCAGGTCTACATCGTCATCCTCTTCATCCAGCACATAGCGGCCAGCGTCCTCACCCACCTGGCCCAGTACCCGCAGCTGCATGCTCACGTGGTAGTGGGGCATGCCCAGCTCGACGAAGACGCGGTTCATCGACTCGACCTTGGGCTGGCGCCGCTTGTTCACCCAATGCCCCACGCTGCCCTGGGAAACCCCAACGCGTTCGGCGAGCTGCTCTTGGGAGATATCGAGCTCCTCCATCCGGTCACGGACGAGGGCAATCCATTTATCCATATTCATCGCTGGCACGATACGGACTGCCTTCTAGCGCTCAATAAACATTCAGTATTATTTCTCATAAAGCACACAAATACTTTAGGTATTAAGATCAATGCGGACCTTTTCCCTCTTGGCTTATGCAGGTATCAGGATGAAACCACCGAAAAACGACGAAACAGAACTCGACAGCGAAGCCGCACGCCGCGCCCTCGACTACTACCTCAACCCCAACCCACCGCGCCCCAGCATCGACAACAAGATCTGGACACTCCACGAAGGCGTCACCGCAGACCAGGCCCAGGAGCACGCCATCGCCCTGCTGCGCTGCGCTGCCGCCACCGCCCACGAAACCGCCACCCATCAGGAAGGCAGCCACCGCGAATTGACCTTCGCACTGATGCATATGATGGACATGGCCAGGGCACTGCTGGAGCACAAGCGAGCCGTACAGAGCGGCCGTTAGGCTGGAACTGGAATAGGGAGAGACGTGATGGCCAGGTAACGGCAAAGGCCCCGATTGCCGGGACAGGGAAGTGCTTCAGCCGTTTTTTTCACCGGATAGGCGAAAAAACATTTGACTGGCAAATGATAACGATTATTATTGCACTCAGCTGATCGCGAGATCTGCTGGATAACCTGGAGCTTAGGTCGCTCTCAGATTATCTCCTCATCAGGCTAATCACGGTTTTTGACCCGGCTTTTTGCCGGGTCTTTTTTTTGGCTCTTCAGGCTAATGAAGATCGTTGATGGCCGCGATGATAGCAAAAATGTTTCAGGGCGTGAAAGCTCATTACAAAACTTTGCGGAATCAGCACTTGAGAATCAATCTCGTTTCGCCTACTCTGATTCCGCATCACGGAAGATGCCCCCACCCCTGCCCTCTTGTGCAAGGAGCTGACCATGAGCCGCCTGCTGCTGCCTGTTGAGCATCCAACACCCACCGCTGGCCACGACGCCGAAGCTGCCCTGCTGCATGGGTTCAAGCGCTTGCCACGCCGGGTTCAGCAGGTGTTCCTGCTCAACCGCCTGGACCAGCTGGACTACGCCAGAATCGCCACGCGCCTCGATTTGCCCTTGCTGAGCATCGAACGGCACATGAACCAGGCCCTACAAACGGCACGGCCCCACGGTGATGCCGTGGCGAGCGTTGCCGGCCAATGGTACGTACGGCTGCAGAGCCCCGAGGTCACTACCTGCGAGCGCATTGATTTTCGACGCTGGCTGGACGCCGATCCAACGCACCTGCAAGCCTTCCACGACACCGAACTGCGCTGGCGCAGCCTGCTCGCCCCAGCGCGGGAGTTGGGCCACGATGGCTGGTATCGGCAAGGCCGAGCGGCGATTTCGTTGGGTGGCTGCTCGATTGCAGTAGGGCTGAGCGTGGCGGCGCTGGTGCTGTTTGGTTACTGGGCGTAAGCCGTCAGGGACGGCAGAGGCAAAGCCAGCCCACCTGCAGATCAAGGCTCGTGCCTGAATCGCCCGGCCACGTAAGCGAGAAGCAGCCAGCCTGACAGGCAAGAGGCTATAAAGCTCGCCGCCAGATTCGTTGCCAAATGCACCTCGCCTGAGGACGCCACCAGCAGGCTCACGCCCCCGCCACACGCAAAAAGCAATGTGTTGCTGACCGAGGCAGCAGTCCCTGCGCGATCGGGGTGGCGACTGAGCGCATAGGTGGTTGCAGCCGGGCGAACGATGGTCGTGCCGATGGTGCAGATCGTTAAGGGCAACACTAGTTTTATCAGCACCCGTTCATCGCCTGACAAAGCAAAGTGCAGAGCAACGCCGGCAGCGCCTATCAGGGCAAACCCACAACCAATCTGCGCCTGTGTACTCAGCCTTCGATTCAGCTTATTGGCAATGACACCGCCGACCATGTAGGCCAACCCATAGAGCAGAAACACCATGGAGAAGGCGAACTCCGTCAACCCTAGCTGCACCATCAATAACAAGGGGGATACGACGACAAATGAAAAATGACAGGCAAATGCCAGACAGGAAAACAGCGAATACACCAGGAACGTTCTGTCTTTCAGCACCTGGCAATAGCCCTGCAAAAAACCGCCTCGATAACGAGAGGCTCCAGTGTCCTCCAACAACATAAAACAAAGTAACAGCACCCCTGTTGCCAGCATGACAAACACCTGAAAACTTGCCTTCCACCCCCCATAGTGCTGAAGCACACTGCCTGCTAACGGCGACAACGCAATAAAGACACCGCTTGCACTGGTCAGAAGGATTCGCATCGCATCGCGCTGTTGGCCACTGTAACTGTCCTGCACCAGCGCTTGGCTTAGTACGAAACAGCCACAGCCCATGGCCTGCAACAGGCGGAACACCATGAAGGTCTCATAGTGTACGGCGCGCAGGCACCCGATTGCCCCCACGATGCCCAGCAGGAGCCCCGCGATCAGCAAGCGCTTTCTTCCCACACAATCGGAAAGCGGGCCGATCACCGCTTGGGATAACGCCACACCCAGGGCAAATACACTCACCGAATAGGCAATGCGTTTTGTATCGACTGCAAAATACTCAGCCATGTGCGCAACAGAAGGCAAAATCACATCGAGCGGGAATACACCCAGCAGACTAATAAGAACCAGCAAAATCGATAGGGCAGTAGTTTTAGCAGGCACGCCACAAACTCCGGTTTCTGACCACAGGGCGCTGAGCAGTACGCCGAAGCGTTGCATCACTTTTTCAGGCCATATACGAAACCACACCGGCAAGATACACAAGCGGAGTTGCTCATTGAAACATCCCAAAAACGTGTAGGACTTTTGAGCCCGACATTGTGCCGTTACGCCATTAGCCCCCGTCCGACTGCGTTCAAGTACTTGCGTACTCAAGCCAGCCATTAACTTTTCAACAACAGGAAATCATCGTGGGTGCTGTTTTTGTACACAGCCTCCCTCACGAGGGGTGTACAGTACCCCCACAACAAAGCCCAAGGAGCCACGCCAATGACCGTGACGCTGTCCCCTCTGCAGATCGACTGCGCTTTTGATTCCGGCAACATCCAGGTCCTGGATGCCAGCAACCCTGCCCGGGTCCACCTGGCCATTCGCCCGGACACCCACAGCGGCCACTTCCAGTGGTTCCACTTCAAGGTCAGCGGCCTCACGCCCGGCCAGGTTCATCGCTTCAGCCTGGACAACGCCAGCGAGTCTTCCTACAAGAACGCCTGGGACGGCTACAACGCCGTGGCTTCCTACGACCAGCAGACCTGGTTCCGTGTGCCCAGCCAGTTCGATGGCAAGGCGCTGGCCTTTGAAGTGGAAGCCGAGCAAGAGCAGATCTGGTTCGCCTACTTCGAGCCCTACCCGCGTGCCCGCCACAACCAGTTGATCGAGCGTGCCCAGCAGATCCCCGGTGTCGAGTTACTGGCCCATGGCCGTAGCGTGCAAGGCCGCGACATTCCGCTGTTGCGCGCAGGCGACGGGGCCGCAGGCAAGCGCAAGCTCTGGCTGATCGCCCAGCAGCACCCGGGCGAGCACATGGCCGAGTGGTTCATGGAGGGGGTGATCGACCGGCTGCAAAGCAATGACGCAATCGTCCAGCAATTGCTGGCCAAGGCTGACCTGTACCTGATTCCCAACATGAACCCCGATGGCGCCTTCCTCGGCCACCTGCGCACCAACTTCAAGGGCCAGGACCTCAACCGGGCCTGGCAGGACGCCAGCGTCGAAGCGAGCCCGGAGGTGTTCTTTGCCCAGGCGCAGATGAAGCAGTACGGGGTGGATGCGTTCATCGATGTGCATGGGGATGAAGAAATCCCGCATGTGTTCACGGCAGCCTGCGAGGGCAACCCCGGCTATACGACGCGCCTGGCCAAGCTGGAGGAGCAGTTCCGTAGCACCTTGTGCAGCATCACGCCTGATTTCCAGACCGTGCATGGCTATACCCGCGATGAGCCGGGGAAGGCCAATACGACACTGGCGTGCAATGCGGTGGGCATGGCGTACGACTGCCTGTCGCTGACCCTGGAGATGCCGTTCAAAGACCATGACGATGCCCCCAACCCGAAGACCGGCTGGTCGGGAGCGCGGTCCAAGGCATTGGCAGGGGCGGTGCTGGAAACCTTGCTGAAGATGGCTGACGACCTGCGCTGATCAGTGCAGGCCTTTTCTCGGGGCAAGCCCGCGAAAAGGCCTGCACAGTCAAAACTGCACATCGAGTATCACATTGTCGGTATAGGTCGCCGCCGGCGGTGTCGCCTGGTCGGTGTAGACCTTGGCGTTGTAGTTGAACACCTGGCTACCGGTACCGGTCCCCGCCCCGGGGTTGACATTGGCATCGCTGCTCGAGCGCCGCGCGCTGCCCACGGCTCCCCAACGTACTGCGCCCGCGCTTTTGAAGATGTCGTAGGCCAGGTAGTTGTTGGCAGCAGACTTCATCCTCCGACGCCCGCCTGCTGCATTCTGCCCGTCATCCAGCCCGACCGTGTAGCTGCTGCCCTTGGTACAGGACAGGTTCACGCTCTGGTTCACCGTGCCGAACCCCGCCACTACCGGCGCACTGCCAAAGCTGATGGTGGGCGTCGATATCTGGCAGTCATTACTCACCGTCAGGCTCACCGTGAGGGTCTGGTTACCCGAACCCGTGTCGCGCCCCAGGCACAGATTGCCCAGGCCAATGCCTGAGCAGTAGTTCCAGACCCAGGCAAGGTTCAGCGTCTCGGTATAGACGCCGGCCGCCACGTTGGCGCCAACCGAAGTCTTCAGGTACACCGGCACAGACTTCGGGGAATTGCCGTTGAGCAGGCCCAGGGCGTCGATCAGGCCGTTGCGGGCGAAATCGAACTGGGCGCCGCGAGTGATGGGGTAGCTGGTCGTATTATTGGCATAGATCGTATAGGGGATGACATCCCCGGTCGGCCCTACCAGCCCGCTGGTAGCGGATGTGATGGTGAGGTAGAAGTGGTCACTGCTCACTAGCAGGGACAACAACGACCCGGTGCACTGCAACCCCGCATTGGTGGTGGAGGCACTCTGGATGGCGGTGCGCACCAGGGTCGAGTTGACGGTGCCGAACGCCGCTGGTGCGGTGGCCACGGACGAACATAACGCCCAGGCCGACCCCGCCGGCAGCGCCAGCATGCCGATCAGCAGGCCGCGCAACCCCTTGCTCATCGGCACACCAGAGGGCCGATCAACGGGATCGAGCCTTCTGCCTGGGGCAAGTCGAATTCGACCTGACACTGCCCTCCTCCCTCCAGCCTGACCTGCAGCTGGTTATGCGCTGAAAGGTTCTCCAGATAGACCAGCCCGTCCCAACCCACCACCGCCTGGCTGCCACTTTCACGGTGGCTGACCGTACTGCCCAGCTTGAGCGGCTGCTGGTTGCCATCGACCAGCTCGATGCTCGCCGCCAGCACGCGCTTGAGCGGGAATTCCAGCAAGTAGCCGCTGCCACGGCGCACCGCGACCCGCTGCTCCACCTGTGTCGCGAGCACATCGGGCGGCAGATCCATGGGGTCGATCTCGTACTTGCCGCGGTAGTAGCCGCTGCTGTACGGCACCAGCAGGTGGCCGTTGCGGTCGGTGCGGCCGATCTCCTGATTTTCGTAACGCACGGGCACATCGGCATAGCCGCCGGTGCTGACCACCACAAAGGCATCGTCGATACGATTGGCGGCAAACACCCCGGCGTCCATCCACACCAGCGAGCCGCTGGCGTCGGCCCAGCGGGTCATCTCACCGCTGGTGCCATACACGCCGGCCTGCAATTGCACCGACTGCAGGCGCCAGGTGGCGTCCGCCTGGCGGTAGGCATCACGATCACCTCCGGTGGCGTAGCCAAGGTTGTAGCCGACACCGCCGCCCACCGGCACCGCGCGGCTGAAGTTGACCCGCTGCAGGTCCTCGCCTTCCTTGCTGCGCTCCATGCTCACCGCCAGGGTGCCGCTGAAGTCGATGGGGATCACCCATTGCGCCTGCACCGCCCACTGGCTGTCGCCGACCTCGCGGTTGGCCGACAGGTAGACACTGCTGTTGCCCCACAGCGGCTTGCTCCAACTGAGGTTGATCAGCCGGGTGCGTGAGCCGTCACCGGCGCGCACATCGAAGTAGCCCGCGCCAAGGCTGCCGAAGCGTTCCAGGTTGAGGCTGAGGGTGACCTGTTCGCTGCGCTGGCTCAATTGCAGGTCCGGGCTGTCGACCCGGCTCAGGTCGGCGTACGCATCATGGCGCTGCAAACGCTGATAGCTGAAACCGAAGCGCTGGCTGTTGTACTGATAGCCGAGGGCGACCTGGTGGCCCTTTTCACCGTCGTACTGGCTCTGGGCTACGGCAGCGTTCAGTACGCCGAACGTGCCCAGGCGCACATTCGCGCCCAAACCGCCAAGCAGCAACGACTCTGCGGTTTCGACATGGCTTTCGAGGGTGAAGGCATCGCTGACGCCATGGCGCAGGCTGGCCGAGGCGACGCCAGGCCCGTAGCTGAAGTCGCGCACGGCGTAGTCACGGCGCAGGCTGCCGGCGGCCATGGAGAAATCCGACAGGCCTTTTTGCAGCAGGCTGCTGGTGACGTAGAACGGCAACGTGGTGGACACCTGACGCCCCAGGGCATCGGTGGTGACCACCACGGCCTCGCCGGCACCGTTGATGAACGGCACGTTGGTCAGGGTGTAGGGGCCAGGCTGCAACTCCGTGGTGCTGGACTTGTAGCCGTTGATGAACAGGTCCAGCGAAGTTGGCACTGCCGCTTCCCCCGCGAAGGCAGGCAACGGATACGTGACCAGGTCCGGGCGGGCGGCAAAGTCACGCGACAGTTGCAGGCCGCCCACCCGCACCGAACTGGTCCAGGGCAACGCACCGGTGACGAAGTCGCCCGCTTCGTAAGTCAGCAGGCGCTGCTCGTCGGTGAAGCGCCAGGTGGTGTCGTAGCGCAAAAAGCCCTGACGGCTGTCGTCGGCCGCAGCACCGTTGAACGACCGCCGCCACTGGCCGGTGGTGGCAAAGGTGCCCCAACCGTCGAACAGGCGCAGCTCATTCCAGGCTGCCAGGTAAGTCCCCCCCTCGTCGGTGTCGTTCAGGTACAGGTCATAGTTGAACAACGCGCCGAAACTGCTGCGTGCATCGCTGGCCGGATACAGGTTACGGTCGCCGACCTGCTGGTCCGGGAGCCAGGCCGGTGGCACTTGCAGCAGCAGGCGCTGGTTCTGGCTGTCGTAGTCGCTGTGCAGGCCCGCGATGGCATCCAGGGCCACCTCGCCTTGCGGGTTGCCCGGCAGGGCGATGCCGGCAGCGCGCAACACCTGGCTGTCGAGGAACAGCCCTCCGGCGCGCTGCTGCACCGGCACCAACTCAGCCCTGGGCACCTGGTTCACCAGCAGGTCCAGATACAGTGTGGCGTCGGCAATGGCGGCGGCCTCGGTGGGCGGCGGCGGCAGCTCGTCGGCCACCGCCAGGCCGGGGCCGATGAGCGCCAGCCCCAGGTACCAGCGGCGTGTCGCCCGCGCCAGCCATTTCACACACGCATTCCAACCATTGCCGGGTCCTCCCTGGCCCCTGACATTCATTCAATAGTGGCTTCATTGCCCTTGGCGGATCGCCTCGGCCACCTCCTGGCCGTTCACCCTGCCCTTGAGTACGCCGCTGGCGTTCGGTGCAACCGGTGCCGGCCAGCGCATGCTGGCCCCGGGCAGTACATACCCCAGCAGGCCCTCGGCCAGTGGCCTTGCCTGGCCGCCCTGCTGTACCACCACATCGGTCAGCCGGGCATGCACCGGGCCGGTGTTGCGCAGTTCCACATAGGGTTTGCCCTGCACCGTTACCGGCCGCCAGCTCAGTTGCGGCTTGCCCACCCCGCTGGCGCTGCGCTTGCCTTGCGGATCCGGCTTGCCCCACAAACCTTCGCCATAGACGAACAACGGCACCGAATAGCGCATCTGCAGGCGGATGGCCGCAGTGGCGCCCTGGTTGGCGTTGTCCGTGGGCAGTGGCGAGGGAATTTCGTCGATGATGATGCGGTAGGCCTGTTCCTGGCCGGCCGGTGAACTGCCGGTGCGGGTGAGGCGGATCAGTTGTTTCTGGCCGGGGGCGATGGTCGCTACCGGCGGGCTGCCGATGATCTCCCGCTGGGCCTGGAACTGCTCCTGGTTATCGCCCTGTCGCCAGGCAAACACGCGTACCTGGAGGCTCGCCGGTGCGCTGCCGCGGTTCTCCAGCCACAGCGCGCCGGCCTTCTGGTCAGCTTCCAGCACCGGGTCGATCGGCCAGATCAGCACCGAGGTGGCAGCCCCCGCTGGCAAGCTCGCCAGCAGCAATGCCCCGATCAAACCCCGCGCCCACTTCGCGCCTGCCTGCATACCGCTCTCCTTGATTGATTGTCAGGGGCCCCGGTCGTTTCACCAGGTCACCGCCACTTGCACGACGTCGGTGTAAGTGCCGGCCGGCACAAGGCCGGTGAGCTGCGTGCGGCCATACACCGACAGCTTGATCGCCGTCGGGTCGCTGTTGTTCAGTGCCACGCTCTGGCCCACGGCGATGCTCTGGCTGTAGGCCGCGTCCTGGTACAGTTGGTAGGCCAGTAGCTGCGTGCCGCCGCCGCGCTTGAGGTAGCGCGTGCCGCTCACCGCGTTCTGCCCACCGTTCAGGCTCATGCTCAGGCTAACGCCGGGCGTGCACTGGAAAGTCACCGTGGTCCCGCCCAGGGACGTGCCGAGGGCCCCGGTCGCCAAGGCCGACTGCGTGCCGTAATCGAGCACGCCATACTGGCTGACGCCGCCCACCACCAGGCAGCCCGCGGTGATCGTCGCGGTGACCTGGAAGCTGCTGCTGGTCGCCGCATCCAGTGGCGTCGCCAACAGGATGCCCAGGCCTGCAAGGGAGCCACCCAGCCAATAGCGCATGGCTGCGGCTCAGAACGACAGCTCGACGGCCACCGTATCGGTGTATACCCCGGCTGGCAGGCCGGCCTTGCCGCGCGCCTGACCATAGAGGTTGACGGTCTGAGCAACCCCGGTGCTGGTCGGCAGCGTGATGGTGCCGTCGATGGCCAGCAGTTGGGTACGCCCAGTGTCGGTATAGAAGTCGTAGGGCACGAAGTTGCCGTTGCCGTCTGCCAGCGCCCGGGTACCGCCAGTCGAGGCACCGTCGTTGGCCCCCGCACGCACGCGGATGGCTGGCACCGTACCTGCGGAGCAGAGGATGCTCATCGCACCGCCGCCGCCACCGAGCACCTCGCCGTTGGCGGTGGTGAACAACGCCTCCTGAGTGCCGAAGCTGAGGGTACCGAAATTCAACCCCGAGGTGCCTGTGGTGCCATTGACCTGGCACGCCGAAGTCAAGGTCAGGGTGGAGTTGATGGTCCCGGTCACCGTGGCGGCCTGGGCGTGGCATGCCATCGCCAGGCCAAGGCCGGCGAGCATGCAGTGGGTGAGGTTCGTTCGCATCGGTGTCTCCTTGCGGGAATTACCAGTCCAAAGTCACTCTGAGCGTGTCGCGGTACAACCCGGCCGGCAGCGCACGCGGTTGCGCCACCACTACGCCGAAGATGGGGATGGGAATCTGTTCGGTGCTGCTGATGGTGAAGGCGCGCGCCTGGCCGATGCCATAACGGCTATTGCCGCCGGGGTCGAGCGCCAGTTGATAGGGGATCATTTCACGGCCATTGCTGAGGCGCCGGACGCCATCGCTACCGTTGAGGCCGCCGTTGATGCGCACGTTGAAGGCCCTGACCTGGGGCGTGCAGCTGATTTGCAGGCTGCCCTCGCCGTTCGCTTCGTCGACCCGGCTGCGCAGCGGCTGGTCCCAGTTCGGGCCACGCTCGCCGAAGTCCATCAGCCCAGGGTTGCCGAGCGTGGCCGGGGGCTGGTCGCCACTGCTGATCTGGCACGCGGCGCTGATCACCAGACGGGCCTGGATGAAGCCGGTGGTCGTGCCATGTGCTGCGCCGCTGGGCAATAGCAGCGGGCCCAGGCTGAGCAGCAGGAGGGATGTACGGTTCATGGCATGACGTCCTTGTGCATGTTGGCTCGCTACCAGGTGACCGTGACTTTGAGCAGGTCGGCATACACACCGGCGTGCGGCACCCAGGCCAGCTTGTCGATACGGGCGTACAGCGGCAGTTCGACCGTACCGCTGTCCGGCACACGCGCGGCGTGGAGCTGGCCCACGATCACCGGCTCGCGCCAGGCCGCATCGCGGTACAGCCGGTAGGGGATCGGCCGCGCCCTGGCGTCGCTGCTGGCCAAGAAGCGCAGTTCACCGGCGCCACCGTGCTGGCCACCGTCGACACGCACCTGGTAGGGCGTATCGGGGTTGCATTCCAGGCGCGGTGGCCGCTGGTTGAGCAGCTCTGCGCTCAAGGGCGTACCGGGCCCATCCAGGCGTGCGGCAGTGCCCAGGTCGAGCCGACCGAGATCCTGCGCCCCCGCCTCGCGCTGCTGGTTGACCAGCATGCAGCCTCGTTGCACCTGCACGCGCACCTCCACGAGGAAGTCCGCTGCTACGGCACTGCCAGTCAACAGCAGGCCCCACAGCGTCACCACACAGCGTCCCGTCACTGACACGCCCCTTTCAAGGTCCTGTGTCTGAGCGTAGCAGCCGGTGGCTTACCCGTGGCCGCTGCCCGCCATTCTTTGGTAGTAACAACAAAGGGTTAGATGGCTGCCCTGTCACGGCCAAGAAATTTCCGAGCGGCATCGAACCCATGCCCGTCCAGCGCCTCCAATGGCCATAGGCCGGCAAACCTTTGCGCATTCTGTTACGGTGCGCAGCAGCCACCGAGCCCGCATCAGACGCATGCGCGCCATGCATGGACGAACATGACAGGAGCGTATCCATTGACGACCACAGACATCGCACTTGCCGAAGCCGTGGAACGCTGTGCCCAGGAGCCCATTCAGGTTCCCGGCAGCATTCAACCCCACGGTTTTCTGCTGGTGCTGGACGAACAGGACCTGCGTATCCTCCAGGCCAGCGACAATGTCGCCCGCTGGCTAGGCGTGCCCGCCCAAGAACTGCTGGGGTGCACCTTCGCCGACGTGGTCAGCGACAGTTTCGACCTGCGCGCCCATCTTGAGCGCTTGCCCGGGGACGACGTTTTCCCGTTCTACATCGGCGATGTGTACCTGCGCCAAGGCGCGCCCTTCAGCGACCGCCTGCGCCTGCTCACGCATCGCCATGACCAGGTGCTGATCGCCGAGTTCGAACCCGCTCGCCAGCCCGCGGGCCAGGCCCTTGAAGGCGACTATTACCCACTGGTGCGTAGTTTTGTCAGCAGCCTGAACAACGCCGCCAGCCTGGAAGAGTTGCTGCAGCAGACCGTGCTGCAAATAAAGCAGATCACAGGTTTTGGCCGAGTCAAAGCCTACAGCTTCGATTCGGAAGGTAATGGCCAGGTGCTGGCTGAAGTGGCCGATGCCGGCTATCCCCGCTACCTGGGCCTATGCTTCCCGGCCTCGGACATCCCCCGCCAGGCCCGGGAGCTTTATCGGGTCAACCGCATCCGCGTGATCGAAGATGCCAACTACCAGGCCGTGCCATTGCTACCGGCGGCCAACCCGCGCACCGGCCAATCGCTGGACATGAGTTTTGCCGCGTTGCGCAGCGTGTCGCCGGTGCACCTGCAATACATGCGCAACATGGGCACCCTGGCGTCGATGTCACTGTCGATCGTGGTCGATGGGCAACTGTGGGGGCTGGTGTCGTGCCATCACCAGCAACCTCGCCCGGTCGATCTGCGCACCCGCACGGCCTGCGAGCTGCTGTCCAGCGTGCTGTCGCTGCAGATCGAATCGCGTGAGTCCCACGCCAATACCCGAAAGCTGCTCGACCTGCGCCAGCACATCGTCCGGATGATCTCCTCGATGGCCGACCATGACAGTGTCAGCGAGGGCCTGCGCGCCCTGCCCGAGGTGCTGTTGGCGTTCGCCGGGGCGAGCGGCGCGGCGGTCATTTCCGCCGAGCGCTGCGACCTGATTGGCCAGACGCCGCCGGCGGCGCAGGTTACTGCGCTGGTGCACTGGTTGGCCCAGCGCGATGAAGAGACGGTGTTCCAGAGTGACAACGTGCGCCGCGACATCGACGAACTGCCCGAGCTGGCCGAGCATGCCGGTGGCGTGCTGGCGGTGGCCATTTCCCAGATCCATTCGCATTACCTGCTGTGGTTCCGCCCCGAGCAGGTACGCACGGTCAACTGGGCCGGGCGGCCCGATAAACAGATTGGCCCGCAGGGGGCACTGAACCCGCGGCACAGCTTCGAACACTGGCAGGAACAGTTAAGCGGCTACTGCGAGCCGTGGGACCCGCTGACGATCGAAGGCGTGGTCGAACTGCGCACTGCAGTGCTCGGCATCGTCTTGCGCAAGGCAGAAGAACTGGCGCAGCTGGCAAATGAACTACGCCGTTCGAACAAAGAGCTCGAAGCCTTCAGCTACAGCGTGTCCCACGACCTGCGCGCACCGTTGCGCCATATCGCCGGCTATAGCGAACTGCTTGGCGAGATCGAAGGCCAGGGCCTGAGTGAGCGCGGCCAGCGCTTTCTCAAACACATCGAGGAGGCCGCGCAGTTCGCCGGCAGCCTGGTGGACAACCTGCTGAATTTCTCGCAGATGGGCCGCTCGGCGCTGCGCCTGTCCGATGTCGACCTCAATGCCTTGGTCGAAGCCATTCGCCAGGAACTGGCGCCCGATTACGAAGGGCGTGAGATCATCTGGAACGTGGCGCCGCTGCCCAAGGTGATCGGTGACCCGGCCTTCATCAACCTGGCGCTGCACAACCTGATCGCCAACGCCATCAAATACACCCGTGGCCGCGAGCCTGCACGCATCGACATCGGCGCACACCTGCACGAAGAGGAAATCGAAGTCTATATTCGCGATAATGGCGTGGGCTTCGATATGGCCTATGCGAACAAACTCTTCGGTGTGTTCCAGCGGCTACACCGCATGGAGGACTTCGAGGGCACCGGGATCGGCCTGGCCAGCGTGCGGCGGATCATCGAGCGTCACGATGGCCGAGTCTGGGCCCAAGGTCAGGTCGACCAGGGCGCCAGCTTCCATTTCACCCTTCCCCGTCATCCAGAAACAACCTGAGGCACCCGTACAATCATGCTCAAGCCTATCCTGCTGGTAGAAGACAACCCCAGGGACCTGGAACTCACGCTCCTGGCCCTGGAGCGTAGCCAGTTGGCCAACGAGGTCATCGTGCTGCGCGACGGCGCAGATGCCCTTGACTACCTGCTGCGCCGCAACACCTATGCCGAGCGTGCCGACGGCAACCCTGCGGTGTTGCTGCTGGACCTGAAACTGCCCAAGGTCGATGGCCTGGAAGTGCTCAGGGAAGTACGCGCCACCCCCGAACTGCGCAGCATCCCGACGGTGATGCTGACGTCTTCGCGGGAGGAGCCGGACCTGCTGCGTGCCTATGAGCTGGGGGTGAACGCCTACGTGGTCAAACCTGTGGAGTTCAAGGAGTTCGTTGCGGCGATTTCCGACCTTGGGGTGTTCTGGGCCGTACTCAATGAACCACCACCCGGCTCGCTGCGCCTTAACCGGCGTGGCAGCAACTGAGGCCAACCGCAAAGATGCTGCCAACGCCGCTCAAATTACTGATGGTTGAAGACAGCTCGCTGGATGCCGAGCTGACCCTGCTGAGCCTCGAGCGCAGCGGCTTGCAGCTGCAGTCGCAGCTGGTGTTCGACCATGTCGCCGCCGAGCACGCCCTGGGCGAAGCCAGCTATGACCTGATCCTGTGTGACTGCGTGCTGCCGGGCTCGTCCGGCACCGACGTACTGGCCATCGCTCAGCGACTGGCGCCGGACACGCCGTTCATCTTCCTTTCGGGCATTTACGGTGAAGAGCACGCGGTGGAGATGATCCGCCTGGGTGCCACCGATTATGTCCTGAAAAAGAACCTGCCGATGCTGCCCAAGGCAGTGCGCAGGGCGCTTACCGAAGTGCAGGAGCGCCAACGGCGGCGCCGTGCCGAGGAAGCCTTGGCGGATGTGGAGGCACGTGCACGGATCGCCATCGATGCCGCCGGCATGGGCACCTGGGATTTCCGTCCGCAGGAAGGGCTTTTGGTGTGGGATGCCCGCTGCAAGACGCTGTTCGGTCTGCCGGTGGACACCGAGATGAACCTCGATGTTTTCTATGCAGGCATCTACCCCGAAGACGTGCCCCGCGTACGTGAAGCGGTGGAATACGCCATGCGCCCGGACAGCGACGGGCTTTACCGGGCCGAATTCCGCATTGCCCAACCCAACGGTCTGGAACCGCGCTGGCTGCTCAGCAGTGGCCAGAGCCAGTTCGTCGATGGCCGCTGCACACGCTTTTCGGGCGTGCTGCAGGACATCCACGCACAGCGCCTGGCCACCCAGGCGCTCAAGCAACTCAACGAAATGCTCGGCGAACGTGTGGAGCGGCGCACCCGCGAGCGCGACCGGGCCTGGGAACTGTCCCAGGACCTGCTCGCGGTGCTCAACAAAGACCTCACGCCGGTCGCCCTGAACCCTGCCTGGGAGGCCAGCCTGGGCTTCTCCCGCGAGCGCCTGAGCCAGACCTCGTTATTGCATCTGCTGCCTGAACCGGACCAGGAAGCGCTGCTGACCGAATTGGCCGCCCTCTCTCATGGCCGCACCAGCGCCCGCTTCGTCGGCCGCATCCAGCATGCGGGCGGTCAGTTGCGCTGGCTGTCATGGGTGGTGGTGCCGGAGGACACCCTGCTCTATGTGGTGGCCCGCGACATCACCAGCGAGCGCGAAGCAGCCGTAGGGCTGGCGGACGCCAACGAGCGCCTGCGCGAACAGATCGCCGAGCGCGAGCGCATCGAGGCGGCGCTGCAGCAGATGCAACGGCTGGAGGCGGTTGGCCAGCTCACTGCCGGTGTTGCCCATGACTTCAATAATCTGCTGACCGTCATTCTTACCGGCTCAAGCTTCCTCGAGCGTGACCTGGACAAAGGTGACCTGGAGAAAGCCCGCAAGCGCCTGACCCATATCCGCGAGGCCGGTGAACGCGGCGCCAAGCTGACCTCACAGTTGCTCGCCTTCTCCCGTCGCCAGCGTCTGGAACCGGTGCCTCTGAACCTCAACCGCACGTTGAGCGGCTTGGAGGAATTACTGCGCCGCACCTTGGGCGGGAGCATTTCTGTGCGCCTGGACCTGGACCACAGCCTGTGGCAAGCGCTGACCGACCCGACCCAGACCGAAATGATCATCCTCAACCTGGCGATCAACGCCCGCGACGCCATGCCCGACGGCGGCCAGCTGACGCTGTCCACCCGTAATACGCGGATCAAGGCCCGCCCGCAGCGGCCGGAAGACCCGGAGCCGGGTGAATACGTGATGCTGAGCATTCGTGACACCGGCTGCGGCATGAGCGAAGAGGTGGTGGCCAAGGTGTTCGAACCGTTCTTCACCACCAAGGACATCGGCAAAGGCTCGGGCCTGGGGCTTGCACAGGTGTTCGGCTTTGCCAAGCAGTCGGGTGGCGGTGTGCGCATCGACACCGCGCCAGGGCATGGCACTCAGGTTGCCGTCTACCTGCCTGCAGTGAAGCATGAACGGGCGGTGGACCCGGTGGCCCCGGCTGCATCGCAGTCAGTCAGTGACACGGGCCGCGACCGCACGGTGCTGCTGGTGGATGACGACCACCTGGTGCGCGACATGCTCGGCGATGTGTTGCGCCAATACGGCTATCAGGTACGCCAGGCACACAGCGGCGAACAGGCATTGGCCCAGCTGGACGACGAGATCGACCTGTTGCTGACCGACTTTGCCATGCCCGAATTCAACGGCGCCCAGTTGGCGTTGGCCGCACGGGAACGGCATCCGCGCTTGCCGGTGGTGTTCCTGACCGGGTATGCCGAGCTGGAGGGCCTGGAGTTGCCGGACAGCCTGGTGATGCAGAAGCCGGTGCAGGCTGAGGAGCTGGCCCGCGTGCTGGATGAACTGCTGCGGGTGAACAGGCAGTAAGGCTTAAGCGCAGAGGCCATCGCCAGTACGCTGGCGACCGGCTTCTACGCACGCCAGACACGACGAAACCCAGCGCTGATGGTCATCTGCACTGAATCAAGAAGGTGTATTGCAAAGAGAAAATGGCAGGGGCGGCTGGATTCGAACCAACGCATGGCAGGATCAAAACCTGCTGCCTTACCGCTTGGCGACGCCCCTGTATCGGATGCAGCGTTAGCTGCTCTGACTTTTCCAACTGAGTGACAACTGGGTTGTTGTCTTGGAATGCGCGGCACTTTAACAACATTCTCTGGACGTGGGAAGCCCCTTTCGCAAAAAAAATGCTTTAAAACAGCAGGTTAGTGTTTTGCAGGCCTTTCACACGTACCAAAATGACCATCCGTCGCATTTATACCGCCTCGCTTCAACACAATCGCATTGCGCCCTTCCAATCAGATAAGCAATTTGCATTGACCAAGGAGGATGCCATGCCTGTTTCCCACGACCTGTATCAAGACCTGCACTACCCCCGCGAAATCGTTCAGCAACGCCGTCAGCAAGACAAGACCCTCGACCGTCTGCTCGACGAATACATCGACATCGACAATCAGGTCCTTGCAGCTGAGGCGATCTCGGCCGGCAACTTTCAGGACGACGACCTGCGCCTGCTCAAGGAGCGCCGGCTGACCATCAAATACATGATCGAGCGCCAGTTGGAGCGCAAGGCTTGAGTCATCCGGCCAACTGATAGAAGCACCGCACTTTTTCTATTGGTTTAAAGGGCTGACCTGAGGCAAGCTGCGCGCTGACCTTCCTTTGCCCAAGGAGCTTAGCTTTTGTCTGCCTGGATCCCCTCCCCCCTGCGCCAACTGGGCCAACGCCTGCGCACCGCCACCTCCAACCAGAGCGAACTGCTCGCATGGTTCGAAGACAAGGCGCGTAGCCGTGGCTATCAGCTCAGCGACGGCCAGCGCCGGGTCATCCATGCCATGGCCGCGCAGCTTGCCCGCTTGCCAGGGGGCGAACCCCGCAGCCTGTACTTGTACGGTTCGGTGGGCCGCGGCAAGAGCTGGCTGCTGGACGGCTTCTTCCAGGCAGTGCCGATCGAGGCAAAAAAACGCCTGCACTTTCATGATTTCTTTGCCCGCCTGCATCAGGGCATGCACCGTCACAGGCTGCTCGACGATGCCTTGGGCGCGACGCTGGACGAATTACTGGGCGACTGCCAGGTACTGTGTTTCGACGAATTCCATGTGCATGACATCGGTGATGCCATGCTGCTCACCCGCCTGTTCAATGCCTTGTTCGCACGTGGCATCTTCCTGCTGGTGACCTCGAACTACGCACCCGAGGGGCTGCTGCCCAATCCGCTGTACCACGAGCGATTCCTGCCGGTGATCCGCCTGATCAATGGCCGTATGGAGGTACTTGAAGTCGGCGGTGACACCGACTTTCGCAGCCTGCCGGCCAACCGTGAACACCAGCGTTTTACCCAAGGCCACTATGTATGGCCTGGCGATGCGGCCCAGCGCCAGGCGCTGAAGGTGCCGGCCGCGCAACCGCTCACGCTGGAGGTGAACAAACGCAACCTTCGTGCGCTCGTCAGTGAAGGCAGGACGGTGATGTTCGCCTTTGACGACCTGTGCGAGCAGCCCACAGCGGTGATCGATTATCTGCAGCTTGCCCAGCAGTTCGATACTTGGGTCATCGACGGGCTGGATGACCTCTCGGCGTGCTCATTGGCAGCGCAGCAGCGCTTCGTCAACCTGGTGGACGTACTGTACGACCAGGACTGCCAGGTGACGGTGATCGGGCAGCGGCGGCTGGAAGAGAGCCTGGGCGGCCACGTTGCCGACCTGATGCGCACCCGCAGCCGGCTGGGGCAGTTGCATCAGGTCGGCCCGCAGACGTTCCCCGGCTGAACACGCGCATTTGCCCGTTGACCAGCCCAACGGTCAGCCTGCCCTGGGCAGATCCGCCAGCACCGCTTCGATCTCTCTGAGCACCGCCGGATCATCCAGTGTCGAGGGCGGCACATACGCCTGGCCATCGGCAATCTTGCGCAACACCGCCCGCAGGATCTTGCCCGAGCGGGTCTTGGGCAGCCGCTTCACCAACCGCACTTGATTGAAGCACGCCAACGCGCCGATCTGCTCACGCACCTTGCCCACCAACTCCACCGACAGTTGCGCCTCGCCAATACCCTCACCGTCCTTGAGCACCACCAGCGCCAAGGGCACCTGGCCCTTGATCTGGTCATGCACACCGATCACCGCGCATTCGGCCACCGCAGGGTGGCACGCCACCAAGTCCTCCATCTCGCCGGTGGAGAGGCGATGCCCAGAGACGTTGATCACATCATCGGTTCGCCCCATGATGTAGACGAACCCGTCGTCATCCAGGTAGCCACCATCACCGGTGTGGTAGTAACCCGGGTAGGTCTGCAGGTAAGCCTGCAGGTAGCGCTCATGATCGCCCCACAAGGTCTGGCTGCAACCGGGCGGCAGCGGCAGCGCGATGACGATGGCGCCCTGATGGTTCGGGCCCAGCAGGTGCCCATCGTCATTTAGCACACGAACGTGATAGCCCGGCACTGCGCGGTTGCTCGAACCCGGCCGCGCCGCGCTGCCCTCGAGCCCCACGCACGGCGCGGTGACTGGCCAGCCCGTCTCGGTCTGCCACCAATGGTCGTGCACCGGCTTGCCGGACACCCGCTCCAGCCACTGGTGGGTACTTGAATCCAGTTTTTCCCCGGCCAGGAACAATTGGCGCAGCGAGCTCAGGTCATGTCGGCGGATCAACTCGCCATCCGGGTCCTCCTTGCGGATCGCCCGCATGGCGGTCGGCGCACAGAACAGGGCATTGACCCGATACTGCTCGACCACACGCCAATAGGCCGAAGCATCCGGGGTGCGGATCGGCTTGCCTTCATAGAACACCGTGGTGCAGCCGCTCATCAGTGGGCCATAGACGATCAGCGAATGGCCGACCACCCAGCCCACATCGGAAATGCCCCACCACACGTCGCCCGCCTGCATGCCGTAGATATGGCGCATGGCATAACACAGGGCTACCGCGTTGCCACCGTTTTCACGCACGATGCCCTTGGGTTTGCCCGTGGTACCCGAGGTGTAGATGATGTACAGCGGGTCTGCCGCGGCCAGCTCGACCGCAGGCACAGGCTCGGCTGTCATCAGTGCTTGCTGCCAGTCAAGGTCGCGCCCTGGCTGCAACTGGGCACGAACCTGGGGCCGCTGCAGCACCAGCACCTGGCGCGGCTGGTGGTGAGCCAGTTGCAGCGCGCGGTCGACCAGCGGCTTGTACTCGATCACCCGGTCGAACTCCAGCCCGCAGGACGCCGTCAGCAGCACGCTTGGCCGCGCATCATCGATACGCAGGGCCAGCTCATTGGCTGCAAAGCCACCGAACACCACTGAGTGCACTGCACCAATACGCGCGCAGGCGAGCATGGCCATGGCCGCCTGCGGCACCATCGGCATGTAGATGATCACCCCATCGCCTTTGCCAACCCCTAACTGGCGCAGCAACCCGGCCAGGCGCGCTACTTCGTCACGCAGCTGGTTGTAGCTGAACACCTGCTGCACGCCGGTCACGGGGGAATCGTAGATCAGCGCCGCCTGCTCGCCACGGCCCAGCTCGATTTGCCGATCGAGGGCCAGGTAGCAGCTGTTCAGGCGACCGTCGGCGAACCAGCGATGGGTGCCGTCGGGGTCTGCCTGCAGGGTCAGGGTGGGCTGGCGATACCAGGCCAGCTGTTTGGCCTGTTCGGCCCAGAAGGCAGCAGGGTCGGCAATGGAATGGGCGTAGTCGTGCTGGTAGGTCATGTCGATGGCAACCCGGTACTTGTTGTTATTGAAGGGCGAGCCTTGAGTATGGACCGCCACGTCCCGGCTGCCATGGGACTAAAGTCACAACGCATATGCAGATTTGCAGCGCCGGCTAAAGCGCCCCACAACGGTGCAAAGCCTCTAGAATAAGCCACCCTCCCCGCCACAGAGCAGCCCATGGATATCGAGCAGGCCCGAACCTTTCTGGAAGTCGTACGCTGCGGCAGCCTCGTCGCCGCCGCCGAGCGCCTGTTCGTGTCACAGACCGCGATCACCGCCCGGGTGCAGCGCCTTGAGCAGCAACTGGGCTGCCAGCTGTTCGTGCGCAGCCGCAACGGCGCCAGCCTGACCAGTGATGGCGAAGCCTTCGTCAGCTATGCCAACCAGCTGGTGCAGACGTGGGAAGCGGCGCGCCGTGATCTACCACTGCCCGAAGGCTGCCAGCAAGTGCTGCACGTAGGGGCAGAAGTGAGCCTGGGCAACCCGATGCTGCTCGACTGGGTCAGCGCCTTGCACTGCGCGCTACCCAGCCACGCCATCCGCAGCGAGGTCAGCGACGGTGAGTCCTTGCTGCGCAAGGTGGAGATGGGCCTGCTGGACGCCGCGCTGGTCTATCAGCCCACCTACGGGCCGGGCCTGCAGGTGGAACAGTTGATGGAAGAAAAGCTGATCCGCATACGCCGTGTCGCGCAACCCGACCCGTATATCTATATCGACTGGGGCGAGGCTTTCCGCCGCCAGCACGACGCCGCCCTGCCCGACTGCGCGCGACCGGCGCTGAGTTTCAACCTCGGGCCGCTGGCCCTGCAGTTCATTCTCGACAAGGGCGGCAGCGGCTATTTCCGTACCCGCGTGGTGCAGGCGTATCTGGACAGCGGGGTATTCGAACGGGTGCCGCAAGCCCCGGAGTTCACCTACCCAACCTTCCTGGTATACCCACGCAAGTGCGACAGCGAGGCACTGCAACAGGCCTTCGCGCTGCTGCGCCGGCTGATAGCCTCCGGCACCAGCGATTGGTCACAACGCTGGGACCCGCTGATCTGAAACGCTGCCAGCGGCGCTGAGCAACTGGCGCTTGAGGCCCGCGATCAGGTCGGTCTGGGTGACCACACCGACCATCTGGTCGCCATCGATCACCGGCAGACAGTGCAGCCCTTGTTCGCACAGCAGGGGTAACAGACGTTCCAAGGGGTGCTGGCTGCTGACACTGATGACCTGCCGGCTCATCACCTGCTCCATACGTACGGCCTTGCGCCCGAAAAGCCCCCGCCAACTGAACCGGCCACGTTGCATGGCCGGGCCGAGCAGATCGCTGAGGCTCACGATACCCACCAGCTTGCCCTGCTGCAGCACCGGCAGGGTTTTCAGGTGATGACTGGCGAGCATCTTCCAGGCCTGCTCCAGGGTGGTATCGGGTGCGGCGAACTGCACGTCGCGGGACATCACCGACGCTGCAGTGATCCCGCCCAGGCTGCGCTGCAGGGCATGCTGCTCGGTGGCCAGGATGATGCGTTCCAGTTCATCGCGGGTGACGTCGACGAACGCCCCCAACTCGTCCAGGGCCTGATCCAGGTCCGCACCCGTGACCCCGACCCGCTCGCTGGGCAACGGGTCGTGGGTGTGGTGCTGGTCCTTGCGTGGCGCAGCGCCCTTGGGGTAATGCACCCCGGTCAGACGGTTGTACACCACGGCCACCAGCACCAGAATCAGCGCGTTGAGCAGCACGGGCTCCAGCAGGTGGTCGCCCAGCGCCGTCAGCCCTGAATCGGCCAGCACTGCGCTCACCGCAACACCGCCCCCCGGCGGGTGCAGGCAGCGCAACAGGCACATCAGCACAAGCGAGAGGCCCAAGGCCGTCGCCGCGACCCACAGGTGGGGGCCGAACGCCTCGCGCATGAAAAGGCCCACTGCGCCCGCCAGCGCATAGCTGCCCAGCACCGGCCAAGGCTGTGCCAAGGGCCCGGAATGCACGGCGAACACCAGCACTGCCGAGGCCGCCAGAGGGCCCAGTAGGTGCAAGGCAATGCCGGGCCCGTAGGCCATACCGGTCAACCAGCCGGCGAGGAACAAACCGAGCAGCGCGCCGATGCCGGCACGCAGCCATTGTTTTGGAGGGATATTCAGGGGCGGCGGCAACAACCGCTGCAGACGACTTTCGGAACGCAAGGCAGTCATTCAAGTAATCGTGTTCGTGGTGCTGATCAAAAGAAAGCCCAGCCGACCTGGCCTGGGCCCTAGGGGGCTCCGTCCGTGGAGAGATGGAAACCGCAGGGTTTCTTCAGGTGATTGTGCCGCGCAGCTCCGGGCTTGGGCCAATTCAAAAAAATGCGCCTGCACTGCAGTTTTTTTGCAGTGCCGCTGCCGCGATAGGGCCAAAGCGTTTCAGCGGACCTTGCGCGGCAGATCGATACTCACCCGCAGACCGCCCAAAGGGCTCTGCTGCAAGGCCAAAGAGCCACCCCAGGCATCGACGATATCCCGCACGATCCCCAACCCAAGGCCATGGCCATCCACTTGCTCATCCAGCCGCGAACCGCGCTCCAGCACCTGCAGGCGCTGGCTTTCAGGTATGCCCGGGCCGTCGTCGTCGACCCACACCTGGTAGCCTTCGCCCGTCGGGGCAATGCCCAGGCGCACTTCGCTGTCTGCCCATTTGCAGGCGTTATCCAAGAGGTTGCCCAGCAGCTCAAGGAAGTCCTCCCGGTCCCAGGGCAGCAGCAACCCGGGTGGTACATCGCGTTCGAGCAGCAAGCCTTCGCCATGGATCATGCCCAAGGTGGCGAGCAACCCCGGAAGCTCGGTATCGCAGTCGAATTGAGCGCCTGGCAGCGCATCCCCAGCCAGGCGCGCCCGGTTCAGCTCGCGTGCCAGGCGCTGCTGGATCTGCTCCAGCTGTTCGCGCAGTTGCGCACGCACCTCGGGCAAGTCATTCAGGCGCTCGCTGGACGCCAGGCTCAGCAGCACCGCCAATGGCGTCTTCAAGGCATGGCCCAGGTTACCCAAGGCGTTGCGCGAACGGCGCAGGCTGTCTTCGGTGTGGCTGAGCAAATGGTTGATCTGGCCCACCAGCGGAGCCAGTTCGCTGGGTACCTGGGCGTCGAGTTGCGAGCGCTGGCCTTGCTGCAATTGGGCAATCTGCTGACGCGCGCGCTCCAGCGGGCGCAACGAGCGGGTGACAGTGATGCGCTGCAGCACCAGCACCAGGATCAGCGCCACCAGGCCCATGCCCAGGCCAATCTGCTGCAGGCGCCGGAACCCTTCGCGCACAGGCGAATAATCCTGAGCGACGCTGATCGAGATATCCTGGCCTAGCCGCCGGTAGTCGGCACGCAGTGCTAGCAACTGCTGGCCTTCCGGGCCCAGTTCGTGGCTGTCGGAGAGGCCGGGCGCGGCTGGTTTGGGCATGTCCAGGTCCCACAGCGAGCGCGAGCGCCAGGTGCCCTTGTCGAAATCGATGCGAAAGTAGTAACCGGAAAACGGCCGTTGATAGGCGGCGGAAATGCGCCGCTCATCCAGCTGCAACCCCGAAGGCCCACGCACCAGCGCCACCAGCAGGTTCTCGCTTTCCTTGCGCAGGCCGTTTTCCAGATAGCGCTGCAAACCGGCCTCGAACAGCCACAAGGTAAGCTGCGCAAGCACCACCCCGACCACTACCAATACGGCCACCAGGCCCAGGCTCAAGCGTGCCTGGATCGATTTCACCCGGCGCTCCCGGCATAGATGTAGCCTTGCCCGCGGCGGGTTTCGATGACGCTGCGGCCCAGCTTGCGGCGCAGATGATTGACGTGCACTTCGAGCACGTTGGAGTCACGCTCGGTCTCGCCGTCGTACAAGTGCTCGGCCAGGTGGCTCTTGGAGAGGATCTGCTGCGGGTGCAGCATGAAGTAACGCAACAGGCGGAACTCGGCAGCGGTCAGCTGGATATCAACCCCTTCGCGGCTCACGCACTGGCGGCTTTCGTCCAGGTGTAGCCCGGCAGCTTCGAGCCTGGGCTGGTTGGCAAGCCCCCGCGCCCGGCGCACCAGCGCCTGTATGCGCAGTTGCAGCTCCTCCGGGTGGAAGGGCTTGCTCAGGTAGTCGTCCGCCCCCGCCTTCAAGCCCTCGATGCGCTCGGCCCATGAGCCCCGTGCGGTCAGGATCAGCACCGGCGTGGCCAGACCTGCGGCACGCCATTGCGAAAGCACGTCCAGGCCCGGCAACCCCGGCAGGCCAAGGTCCAGAATGATCAGGTCGTAAGGCTCGCTCTGGCCTTGGTACACTGCGTCGCGGCCGTCGGCCAGCCAGTCCACGGCATAGCCTTGGCGCTGCAGGCCAGCGGTCAGCTCATCCGCCAGGGGGACATTGTCCTCGACAAGCAACAGGCGCATTCAGTCATCTTCCTCGTCTTTGAGCAGGGCACCGGTGCTGGCATCGAGCTTGATCTCACGCACCACACCCTCGGTGGTCAGCAGCTCGACTTCATATTCATAGCGATCATCGTCTTCCTCCAGCTCCGCCTCCAGCAACCGCGCCCCGGGGTGACGCCCCAGGGCGGTCTCGAGCAGTTGCTCGAGCGGAAGGATCACGCCGTTGCGACGCAGCTGCAGGGCCTCATCCTGGTCCAGGTCGCGCGCAACGGCCAAGGAACAGACCGCCAGCAGCGAGAGAGCCAGGTAGCGCGCCGAGCGGGTCACGTGGATCATCAGTTGTCCTGTTCGTCCTTCAGCACTTCACCGGTCTTGGCGTCCAGGTCGACGTCCCATTCGACGTTCTGGGTGTCACGCATTTCGACCTTGTAGATGTAGCGACCGTATTCGTTTTCCAGCTCCGAATCGGTAACAGTGGCGCCGGGGTGCTTGGCAACCGCAGCGGCCTTGAGCTCATCCAGCGATTTGATGGTCTTGGCATTCACCAGCTTGACCACTTCGTCAGGTTGGACGTCCTTGGCCAGGGCGACGTTGGCACCGAAAGCAAGCGCAGCGGCAGTGAACAAGGCAGTCAGAGTTTTCATCAGATTCTCTCCATCAGGGTGTGCAATTTGTCTACGGGGTTAAGATTATCCACCGGTCCTTAACTCAACCTGAAAAAAGCTGGCGTCATGATAGCGCAGCGCATCGACCCTGCGTTTCCTATAATGCCCGCCTGTGAATTGCGAGGCAGTCTATGAGCGCCATCCATATCAAGTACCCGGCTCTGACCTTCAAGGCCGGCAAACGTGCCCTGCAGCGCATCCGCGAGCGCGGGCTGCAGGCAGCGGATGTCGGTGTGGTGCCGGGCGCCGCTGGCGGGCCCAAGCCACTGGGGATTCAAGGCTTGGACCTGGCGCTGTTCGGCGAGTGGCTGCCATCGGCCCCTCGCCAGCGGGCCTTGATTGGCGCATCGATCGGCTCCTGGCGTTTCGCCAGCGCCTGCCTTGACGACCCGGTCGCAGGCATCCGCCGCCTCGGCGAGCTGTATACCGAGCAGGACTTTGCCAAAGGTGTGACCGCGGCCCAGATCAGCCGCAGCTGCCAGCAGATGCTCGACGACCTGCTGCAAGGGCGTGATGGGCAGATCCTGGCATCACCGCACTACCGCCTGAACATCCTGGTGGTGAAGAGCCACGGCCATCTTGCCCATGACCATCGCGGCCGGTTGGGGATGGGCCTGGGCTCGGTGGTCGCCAGCAACCTGCTGGGGCGCTCCCGCTTGGCGCGGCATTTCGAACGGGTCATCCTGCACGATGAACGTGCCACCCCGCCGCTGGATCCGCTCACAGACTTTCCCTCACGCTACCTGCCGCTGGGCCTGGGCAACCTGCGCCATGCCCTGCTCGCGTCCGGCTCGATTCCCATGGTCATGGAAGGTGTGCGCGACATCCCCGGCGCCGGTGCGGGCACCTATCGCGACGGCGGCTTGCTCGACTATCACCTCGACCTGCCTTACCGCGGCGACGACCTGGTGCTTTACCCGCATTTCACCGACAAGGTCGTGCCGGGCTGGTTCGACAAAGCCCTGCCATGGCGCAAGGGCGATGCCACACGCCTGCGCAATGTGCTGTTGGTGACGCCGTCACCGCAGTATCTGGCCGCACTGCCCTTCGGCAAGTTGCCCGATCGCAACGACTTCAAGCGCTTCATGGGCGATGCCCCCAGCCGCAAACGCTACTGGTATCAGGCCATTGCAGAAAGCCAACGGCTGGGTGACGAACTGCTGGAACTGATTGCCACCGGGCGCCTGCACGAACGCCTGCAAGCCTTGTAGCGACCATGCTGGTAGACTGCGCGCATCTTCGATACACACAGAGTTCTGACCGTGGAAATCTTCAAGGAATTTACTTTCGAATCGGCCCACCGCCTGCCCAACGTCCCTGCCGGGCACAAATGCGGCCGCCTGCATGGCCACTCGTTCAAGGTCGGCCTGCACCTGACCGGCCCGCTTGATCCGCACACCGGCTGGATCCGCGACTTCTCCGAGATCAAGGCGATCTTCAAGCCGATCTACGAGCAGCTGGACCACAACTACCTCAACGACATTCCAGGCCTGGAAAACCCCACCAGCGAAGTCATCGCCAAGTGGATCTGGGAGCAGGTCAAGCCGCTGCTGCCGGAGCTGTCCAAGGTGCGTATTCATGAAACCTGCACCAGCGGCTGCGAATACAGCGGCGATTGATGGGCGCCGCGCGACAGGGGCACGGGGTCAATCCTTGGCACCCAGCGGGCGGGGGTGAGGCGGCACGCAAGGGTTCGACACCTGCAAGCTGAACTGGCCACGCTCGCCTTGACGGTTGTTAAGGTATGCAACCCGCTCGACCCGCCGCCTCACTTGCCGACCGTCCGCGCTGTAAAGCTTCAGGTTCAAGAACAACTGCCCTTCCTGCAACCGCTGCGGGTCCAGGCCAGGGATGTGCCATAGGGGCGTTCGCCGCCCGGCGGTCAACTTGTACAGTGCCGTATCCAGATCCACCGGCGGGTCGACGGGAAGCACCACGGAGGCCCCGAAGGGGTCTCGTAACGCCAGGTTGGCTGGCTCGTCCGTGCTCACTCCGGCAGCCGAGCGGGCCGGGTAAAAGCCAAGATAACCGTTGCGACTGACGTCGAGCCAGCAGTCCAATGACGGCCAGCGGTCGACGTTTTTGCCCTCATATGCCGGGCGGATCTCATAGACGAAGCCTGTTGCAAGCCGGTAGACACCGAACCAGAACCTGTCACAAAACACACGTTGACGAGCCTCGCGTCCCCATATGGAGTCAATCAGGAACGATTGCAGGATTTCTTCGCCATAGTCCAGGCTGGTGATCAGCCAGCCATCGTCACCGTTCCAGTCATCGAATTCGGCCCAGAACGGCCGGGTGATGCCATCATCGTCAAACTGGGCGGCCCGCAACGGTTCATCCAGCAATTGCCAGCGGCATGCCGCGGTAAAACACAGCAGCGGTTCAAAACACAGCTCAGCCATCATCCGTACTCCGTACGCTCGTCAAAAAACGCACAATGGCGCCCTTTCAAGGCATGGGGCAGGTAGAAGGCTTACCTCAGTTCGGCACGCAGGAACCCAGGCGCGATGTAGCGCTGGTAATGCGCCTCGGACAGCAAAAAGAATTCCCGATCGATGGCATCGCGCAACTGCGGCAGCTCCCAGTCACGAAACTCGGGCAGCAACGCCATCCCGTACGCTTCCAGGTCGCGAATCAGGCGGGCACCGCGGGCAATCAGCTGATACGCCCAGCAATACTCGGACTGCTGCTCGACAAAGCGTATGGCGCGCTGCTGCAGCTGCTGGCGCAGCAGGTTGGCATCGAACACCTCCAGTTTGGCCATCATCACCTGTACCAACAACTGCTCCAGGCGCAGCAAAACGGCACGCTTCTGGTCGTCGTCGTACGCGTTCCAGTGGATGACTTCGTGATGGAAACGCTTGCAGCCACGGCACACCGTGTCTCCATACACCGTGGAGCAAAGGCCGACGCAAGGGGTCTTGATGGACTGGTTGGGCATGGAAAAACAACGGCTTGGCGGTGGAACACAGGCCCATGTTAGCCCTTTGTCTAACCAGGGTCACTCGTTAAAGTCACGTTCGCCGCCTTACCTTCTGCGACAATTTGCCGTAGAATCATCCCGCCTTTTCAAGGCAACAATGTCCGTTGGAAGCTGTTTTCAAAGCGTCACGAGCACAGTTGATCCGGTAGAACGGCGTTGGCCCGGGCCATGCACCCCCCGCATGCCCGTGCCAGCCCTCATCAGCCCCCGTTCTGCAGGCGTAAAACTTTGAAAGCAGCTTCTGTAAGGATTCTCTGCGACCCTGGCTATGCGGCCCAAGAAGCCGTGATGGCGCATGGGTGCAGAGAATGCTGGATGAGCGTCCCGGACTCCCTTTAGGGACCACTGATGAGGGTAATAACTGTGCTTGAAGCCTACCGCAAACACATCGAAGAGCGTGCCGCCCTGGGTATCGTGCCCCAGCCGCTGAACGCCGAACAAACTGCAGGCCTGGTCGAGCTGCTGAAAAACCCGCCGGCCGGCGAAGAAGCCTTCCTCGTAGACCTGATCACCCACCGCGTTCCACCAGGAGTCGACGAAGCTGCCTACGTCAAGGCTGCCTTCCTGTCTGCCGTGGCTAAGGGTGAAGCCACCTCGCCACTGATCGACCGCAAGCACGCCACCGAGCTGCTGGGCACCATGCAAGGTGGCTACAACATCGAAACGCTGGTCGCGCTGCTGGATGACGCCGAACTGGGCGCCGTCGCGGCCGAAAAGCTCAAGCACACCCTGCTGATGTTCGATGCCTTCCACGACGTGGCCGAAAAAGCCAAGGCGGGCAACGCGCACGCCAAGGCCGTGCTGGAATCCTGGGCTGCCGGCGAGTGGTTCACCTCGCGTCCGGCCATCGCCGACAAGTACACCCTGACCGTGTTCAAGGTGCCCGGCGAAACCAACACCGACGACCTGTCCCCTGCCCCGGACGCCTGGTCGCGCCCTGACATCCCGCTGCACGCCCTGGCCATGCTGAAAATGGCCCGCGACGGCATCGAGCCGCAGCAGCCTGGCTCGGTCGGCCCGCTGGCACAGATCGAAGCCGTCAAGGCCAAGGGTTTCCCGGTCGCCTACGTCGGTGACGTGGTCGGTACCGGCTCTTCGCGTAAATCCGCCACCAACTCGGTGCTGTGGTTCTTCGGCGACGACATCCCGTACGTACCGAACAAGCGCGCCGGTGGTTTCTGCTTCGGCACCAAGATCGCCCCGATCTTCTACAACACCATGGAAGACGCCGGCGCCCTGCCGATCGAGTTCGACTGCACCAACCTGGCCATGGGCGACGTCATCGACGTCTACCCCTACAAAGGTGAAGTACGCCGCCACGACAGCGACGAGCTGGTCACCAGCTTCGAGCTGAAAACCGAAGTACTGCTGGATGAAGTCCGCGCTGGCGGCCGCATCCCGCTGATCGTCGGCCGTGGCCTGACCGAAAAAGCCCGTGCCGAACTGGGCCTGGGTGCATCCGACCTGTTCAAGAAGCCAGAGCAGCCTGCCGATTCCGGCAAGGGCTTCACCCTGGCCCAGAAAATGGTCGGCCGTGCGTGCGGCCTGCCGGAAGGCCAGGGCGTGCGCCCAGGTGCTTACTGCGAGCCGAAGATGACCACCGTCGGCTCCCAGGACACCACTGGCCCGATGACCCGCGACGAGCTGAAAGACCTGGCGTGCCTGGGCTTCTCCGCTGACCTGGTGATGCAGTCGTTCTGCCACACCGCGGCCTATCCGAAGCCGATCGACGTCACCACCCACCACACCCTGCCAGACTTCATCCGCACCCGTGGCGGCGTGTCGCTGCGCCCAGGCGACGGCATCATCCATAGCTGGCTGAACCGCATGCTGATGCCTGACACCGTCGGTACCGGTGGCGACTCGCACACCCGCTTCCCGATCGGCATCTCGTTCCCGGCCGGTTCCGGCCTGGTGGCTTTCGCCGCCGCTACCGGCGTCATGCCGCTGGACATGCCAGAGTCGATCCTGGTGCGCTTCAAGGGCAAACTGCAACCAGGCATCACCCTGCGTGACCTGGTACACGCCATCCCTTACTACGCCATCCAGCAGGGCCTGCTGACCGTCGAGAAGAAAGGCAAGAAAAACGCCTTCTCCGGCCGCATCCTGGAAATCGAAGGCCTGGACGAACTGACCGTCGAGCAAGCGTTCGAGCTGTCCGACGCCTCGGCCGAGCGTTCCGCTGCCGGCTGCACCATCAAGCTGCCAGAGAAGGCCATCGCCGAGTACCTGCAGTCGAACATCACCCTGCTGCGCTGGATGATCGGCGAAGGCTACGGCGATGCCCGCACCCTGGAGCGTCGCGCCCAGGCGATGGAAGCCTGGCTGGCCAAGCCTGAGCTGCTGTCGGCTGACGCCGATGCCGAATACGCCGAAATCATCGAAATCGACCTGGCCGACGTCAAGGAGCCTGTGCTCTGCGCGCCGAACGACCCGGACGACGCCCGCCTGCTGTCGTCGGTGCAGGGCGAGAAGATCGACGAAGTATTCATCGGTTCGTGCATGACCAACATTGGCCACTTCCGCGCTGCCGGTAAGCTGCTGGAGAAGGTCAAGGGCGGTATTCCGACCCGTCTGTGGCTGGCTCCGCCAACCAAGATGGACGCTCACCAGCTGACCGAAGAAGGCTACTACGGCATCTACGGCAAGGCCGGTGCGCGCATGGAAATGCCAGGCTGCTCGCTGTGCATGGGCAACCAGGCACGTGTGCAGACCGGTTCGACCGTGGTTTCCACCTCGACCCGTAACTTCCCGAACCGCCTGGGCGACGCCACCAACGTCTACCTGGCATCGGCCGAGCTGGCTGCTGTCGCATCGATCATCGGCAAGCTGCCGACTGTCGAGGAGTACATGCAGTACGCGAAAGACATCGACAGCATGGCTGCCGACGTTTACCGCTACCTGAGCTTCGACCAGATCGCAGAGTTCCGCGAAGCTGCGGCCAACGCCAAGATCCCGGTTGTTCAAGCGTAATCAGCTGTAAGCCACAAAAAAACCCGGCATTCATGCCGGGTTTTTTATTGCCCTTGCTCGCCTCAGATCACGAACAAATCCACGAACCGGTGGACCGCCGTGGCCTCCAGCCGCTGTTGATCGCCACACAGCGCGAAAATCTCCAGGCAACGCTGACGCGAAAACCGCGTCGCCAAGTTGTCCCTGAACTTGGCCTCCAGCAAGGGGATGCCCTCCCCGCGTCGGCGCCGGTGCCCGACCGGGTACTCCACCACTACCTGTTCGGTACTGCTGCCATCCTTGAAGAACACCTGCAAGCCATTGGCGATCGAGCGCTTGTCCGGCTCCAGGTATTCGCGGCTGAAACGAGGGTCCTCGACCACTTCCATCTTTTCGCGCAGACGGTCGATGCTCGGATGGGCAGCGTGGAAAGCATCCTCGTAATGCTCGGCCACCAGATGACCGAAGATGAGCGGCACCGCCACCATGTACTGCAGGCAGTGGTCGCGATCGGCAGCATTGGCCAGCGGGCCGACCTTGGAGATGATGCGAATGGCCGATTCCTGGGTGGTGATGACGATACGGTCGACTTCGTGCAGGCGGTTACGCACTTGCGGATGCAGGCTGACTGCCGCTTCACAGGCGGTCTGGGCGTGGAACTCGGCCGGGAAACTGACCTTGAACAACACGTTTTCCATCACGTAACTGGCCAACGCCTGCGGTACGCGGAGCGCCTGCTGGGCAGAAGGCTTGAGCGCCAGGTCCTTGTTGGTGTGGCTGAACGACACGTCGTAAAAACCCCACTGCGGCGCAGTCAGCACACCGGGCACACCCATCTCGCCGCGCAACGCGATATTGGCCAGGCGCACGCCCCGGCTGGACGCATCGCCGGCAGCCCACGACTTGCGCGAGCCGGCATTGGGTGCATGGCGGTAGGTGCGCAGCGCCTGGCCATCGACGAAGGCATGAGACAGGGCCGAGAGCAGTTGTTCACGGTTGGCACCCATCAGCTTGGCGCACACGGCCGTGGACGCCACCTTGACCAGCAGCACGTGGTCCAGCCCGACGCGATTGAAGGCGTTCTCCAGGGCCAGCACACCTTGAATCTCATGGGCCATGACCATGGCCTCAAGCACTTCGCGCATCAGCAGCGGGCTTTCACCCCTGGCCACCTGCTTTTGCGACAGGTGATCAGCTACCGCCAGGATCCCCCCGAGGTTATCGGAAGGGTGGGCCCACTCGGCGGCAAGCCAGGTATCGTTGTAGTCCAGCCAGCGCACGGTGCAGCCGATATCCCAGGCGGCCTTGACCGGGTCGAGCCGGTAACTGGTGCCGGGCACCCGGGCGCCATTGGGTACCACCGTACCCTCCACCAGCGGGCCGAGGTGCTTGGTGCACTCTGGAAAGCGCAGGGCCAACAGGCCACAGCCCAGGGTGTCCATCAGGCAGTTGCGTGCGGTGTCCAGCGCTTCGGAGGACTCGACGCGGTAGGTAAGAACGTAATCGGCAAGGGTTTGCAGCACCCCGTCGTAGTCAGGGCGCTCGTTCAGGTCTACGTTGGCGCTCATTTGCAGCTCCTTTGATTGGGGCTGCTACGCCACCCGGCGCCGGCAATGCGGCTCCCACAAGGTCGATGCAGGAACCGGCTTGCCGGCGACGGGCCGCGTAGCGGCCTTGCTGATTCAAAGCCAAGCGCCACGTGCGTCAGAAGCTGTCGCCAGGCACCCTCACCCAGCCTTCCATCAAGACACGGGCACTACGACTCATGATTGCCTTGGTCACCGTCCACTCGCCCTCCACCTGGCTGGCCTGAGCCCCGACCCGCAAGGTGCCGGAGGGATGGCCGAAGCGCACAGCACTGCGCTCGCCCCCGCCTGCAGCGAGGTTGACCAGCGTACCTGGAATGGCAGCAGCGGTACCGATGGCCACCGCAGCAGTACCCATCATCGCGTGGTGCAACTTGCCCATGGAAAGTGCACGCACCAGCAGGTCGATGTCAGCCGCCTCGACAGCCTTGCCACTGGAGGCAGTGTAGGTGCTTGGCGGTGCAACGAAAGCCACCTTCGGCGTGTGCTGACGCCCGGCCGCCTGGTCGGCATGCTCGATCAGCCCCATGCGCACGGCGCCGTGGGCACGGATCGCCTCGAAACGCGCCAACGCCTGCGCATCACCGTTGATCGCATCCTGCAGTTCGGTGCCGGCATAACCGACGTCGGCGGCATTGAGGAAAATGGTCGGGATACCGGCGTTGATCAAGGTGGCTTTGAAGGTACCGATACCGGGCACCTCCAGTTCATCCACCAGGTTGCCGGTAGGGAACATCGCACCGCCGCCCTCGCCCTCATCGGCCGCCGGATCAAGGAATTCCAGTTGCACCTCGGCGGCCGGGAACGTCACGCCGTCGAGTTCGAAGTCGCCCGTTTCCTGCACCTCGCCTTCGGTGATCGGTACATGAGCGATGATGGTCTTGCCGATATTGGCCTGCCAGATACGCACGGTGGCCACGCCATGGCGCGGGATGCGCGACGGCTCGACCAAGCCGCTGCTGATGGCGAACGATCCGACAGCAGCAGACAGGTTGCCGCAGTTGCCGCTCCAGTCGACGAAGGCCTTGTCGATGGCGACCTGGCCGAACAGGTAGTCGACGTCGTGGTCGGGCTGGGTGCTTTGCGACAGGATCACGGTTTTGCTGGTGCTTGAGGTAGCGCCGCCCATGCCATCGATCTGCTTGGCGTAGGGGTCAGGGCTGCCGATGACCCGCAGCAGCAGTGCGTCACGGGCCGGCCCTGGGGCTTGCGCTCGCTCAGGGAGGTCCTGCAGGCGGAAGAACACGCCTTTGCTGGTGCCGCCACGAATGTAGGTGGCGGGGATCTTGATTTGCGGTGCGTGTGCCATGGCTGTGCTGTCCTGTCTGAATATGCAATAACCCTTGGCGCCTGTTCTGCAGCCCATCACCGGCTTGCCGGCGACGGGCTGCAGAACAGGCGCCGACTACTCAGGCCGACGCCTCGAGGAAGTCCTGGGCGAAGCGCTGCAGCACCCCGCCCGCCTCGTAGATCGACACCTCTTCGGCGGTATCGAGCCGGCAGGTCACCGGCACCTCGAGCCGTTCGCCATTGCTGCGCGTTATCACCAGCGTCAAGGTTGCACGCGGCGTGCGCTCACCTGCCACGTCATAGGTCTCGCTGCCATCCAGGCCCAGGGTCTTGCGGTCGGTGCCCGGCAGAAACTCGAGCGGCAACACGCCCATGCCCACCAGGTTGGTGCGGTGGATGCGCTCGAAGCCCTCGGCAACGATCGCCTCGACTCCGGCAAGCCGCACACCCTTGGCCGCCCAGTCGCGGGACGAGCCTTGGCCGTAGTCGGCACCGGCAACGATGATCAGCGGCTGCTTGCGCTGCATGTAGGTTTCGATGGCTTCCCACATGCGAATCACCTTGCCCTCCGGCTCCAGGCGCGCCAGCGAACCCTGCTGCACGCTGCCATCGGCCTTGCGCACCATCTCGTTGAACAGCTTGGGGTTGGCGAAGGTGGCACGCTGCGCCGTCAGGTGGTCGCCGCGGTGGGTGGCGTAGGAGTTGAAGTCCTCCTCCGGCAGGCCCATTTTGGCCAGGTATTCACCCGCCGCGCTGTCGAGCAGGATGGCATTGGACGGTGACAGGTGATCGGTGGTGATGTTGTCCGGCAGCACCGCCAACGCACGCATGCCGCGCAACGTGCGCTCACCGGCCAAGGCGCCTTCCCAGTAGGGCGGGCGGCGGATGTAGGTGCTCGTCGGACGCCACTGGTAAAGCGGCGCCACTTTCGGCCCTCGGTCTTGCTCGATAGCGAACATCGGGATGTACACCTTGCGGAACTGCTCCGGCTTGACCGCAGCGCGCACCACCGCGTCGATCTCTTCGTCGCTCGGCCAGATGTCCTTGAGGCGGATTTCCTGACCATCGACCACGCCCAGCACATCCTTCTCGATGTCGAAGCGGATGGTGCCGGCAATGGCATAGGCCACCACCAGCGGCGGCGAGGCCAGGAATGCCTGCTTGGCGTACGGGTGGATGCGTCCATCGAAGTTGCGGTTGCCCGAGAGCACCGCCGTCGCATAAAGGTCACGGTCGATGATTTCCTGCTGGATCACCGGGTCCAACGCCCCGGACATGCCGTTGCAGGTGGTACAGGCGAAGGCGACGATACCGAAGCCCAATTGCTCCAGCTCCTTCTCCAGCCCCGCTTCCTCCAGGTACAGCTGCACGGCCTTGGAGCCTGGGGCGAGCGACGACTTGACCCACGGCTTGCGCGCCAGGCCGAGCTTGTTGGCGTTGCGCGCCAGCAGGCCGGCGGCGATCACGTTGCGCGGGTTGCTGGTGTTGGTGCAGCTGGTGATCGCAGCGATGATCACTGCGCCGTCAGGCATCTGCCCCGGCACCTCGTCCCAGGCACCGGCGATACCCTTGGCCGCCAGGTCGCTGGTGGCAACCCGGGCATGCGGGTTGGACGGCCCGGCCATGTTGCGCACCACGCTCGACAGGTCAAAGCTCAGCACGCGTTCGTATTCGGCGTTGGCCAGGGCGTCAGCCCACAAGCCCGTGGCTTTGGCGTAGGTCTCCACCAACTTGACCTGCTGATCTTCACGGCCGGTCAGTTTCAGGTAGTCGATGGTCTGCTGGTCGATGGCGAACATTGCAGCGGTTGCACCGTATTCCGGCGCCATGTTGGAGATGGTCGCACGGTCGCCGAGCGTCAGGGCGCGTGCACCTTCGCCGTAGAACTCGAGGTAGGCGCCAACCACCCTCTGCTTGCGCAGGAACTCGGTCAAGGCCAGCACCAGGTCGGTCGCGGTGATAGTGGCTGCCAGCGTGCCGCTGAGCTCCACGCCGACGATTTCCGGCAGGCGCATCCACGAGGCGCGGCCCAGCATGACGTTTTCAGCTTCAAGGCCGCCAACGCCGATGGCGATCACGCCCAGGGCGTCGACATGCGGGGTATGGCTGTCGGTGCCCACGCAAGTGTCCGGGTAGGCCACACCGCCATCGCTGTGGACAACCGGCGACATTTTCTCCAGGTTGATCTGGTGCATGATGCCGTTACCAGGCTGGATCACATCGACGTTCTTGAACGCCTTCTTGGTCCAGTTGATGAAGTGGAAGCGGTCTTCGTTGCGACGGTCTTCGATGGCGCGGTTCTTGTCGAAGGCCTGCGGGTCGAAGCCACCGCACTCGACGGCCAGCGAATGGTCGACGATCAGTTGCACCGGCACGACCGGGTTGACCGCCGCCGGGTCGCCCCCCTTCTCGGCGATGGCGTCGCGCAGGCCGGCGAGGTCGACCAGCGCGGTCTGGCCGAGGATGTCGTGGCACACCACGCGGGCCGGGAACCACGGGAAGTCGAGATCGCGCTTGCGTTCGATCAGCTGGCCGAGCGAGGCATTCAGGCTTGCAGGGTCGCAGCGGCGCACCAGGTTTTCGGCGAGCACCCGCGAGGTGTAAGGCAGGTTGTCGTAGGCACCCGGCTTGATGGCCTCGACCGCGGCACGGGCGTCGAAATAGTCCAGGTCCGTGCCTGGCAGGTTTTTGCGGTATGCGGTGTTCATAGAATTATCAGGCTCGGTCACGTTACGGTCGTGGATACACGCACAGGCGCTGCAGTCATCATGGGAGCAAGGTTGCCGGCGATCGGGGCGGATCAGGCGGCGCCTTCATCGCCGGCAAGCCGGCTCCCACAGGTTCGCTACAGGGCCTGCTGTTTCAGCGCTGCTCGATCGGCACGAACTGGCGCTGCTCGACACCGACATACTCGGCACTCGGGCGGATGATGCGGTTGTTAGCGCGCTGTTCGAACACGTGCGCGGCCCAGCCGGTCAGGCGCGAGCAGACAAAGATCGGGGTGAACAGCTTGGTCGGGATGCCCATGAAGTGGTACGCCGATGCATGGTAGAAATCGGCGTTGGGGAACAGACGTTTCTGCTCCCACATGGTCTTGTCGATGGCTTCGGAGACCGGGAACAGCACCTTGTCGCCGACGGCATCGGCCAATTGTTTCGACCACCCCTTGATCACCTCGTTGCGCGGGTCGGACTCTTTGTAGATGGCATGGCCGAAGCCCATGATCTTGTCCTTGCGCTCGAGCATGCGCAGCAACTCTGCGGTAGCTTCCTGGGGATTCTGGAAGCGCTCGATCAGCTCCATCGCCGCCTCGTTGGCGCCGCCGTGCAGTGGGCCGCGCAGTGAGCCGATGGCTGCCGTGACGCAGGAGTACAGGTCCGACAGCGTCGAGGCGCAGACCCGGGCGGTGAAGGTCGATGCGTTGAACTCGTGCTCTGCATACAGGATCAGCGAAACGTTCATTACCTTGACGTGCAACTCGCTCGGCTTCTTGCCGTGCAACAGGTGCAGGAAATGGCCGCCAAGGGTGTCCTCATCGCTGGTGCAATCGATACGTACGCCATGGTGGGTGAAGCGGTACCAGTAGCACATCACCGCCGGGAACAGTGCCAGCAGGCGATCGGTCTTGTCCCGCTGGGCGTCGAAGGTCAATTCTGGTTCCAGCGTACCCAGCACCGAACAGCCGGTGCGCATGACGTCCATCGGGTGGGCGTCGCGCGGGATGCGCTCGAGTACTTCTTTGAGTGCCTGCGGCAGGTCGCGCAGGCCCTTGAGCTTGTGTTTGTAATCGGCAAGTTCTGCTTCGCTGGGCAACTCGCCGTATAGCAGCAGGTACGCCACTTCTTCGAATTCGGCGCCTGCTGCCAGGTCGCGCACATCATAGCCCCGGTAGGTCAGGCCGGCCCCGGCCTGGCCTACGGTCGACAGTGCGGTCTGACCGGCCACCTGGCCACGCAGGCCTGCGCCGCTGAGTACTTTTGCTTCGGCCATGGTGTTTCTCCTTTCTTGAACTTGTTATGGATATCGTTCTGGCTGATTCAGGCTGCCTGTACCGGCCTCATCGCCGGCAAGCCGGCTCCCACAGTCAACTGTGCAAGCCTCTGTATTGGTGCTGTACCTGTGTGCAAGCTCCTAGCTTGGTGCTGACCTGTGTGCAAGCTCCTGGCAGGCGCTGTACCTGCGGGAGCCGGCTTGCCGGCGATGAGGCCAGCATGGGCTCAGCCTTTCTTCTGGGCAAACAGCGCATCGAGGCTTTGCTCGAACGCGTGGTAGCCAATGGCATCGTAGAGCTCCATGCGGGTCTGCATGGTGTCGATCACATTCTTCTGCGTGCCGTCGCGACGCAGTGCGGTGTAGACATTCTCGGCGGCCTTGTTCATGGCGCGGAACGCCGACAGCGGGTACAGCACCAACGACACGTCCACCCCAGCCAGCTCCTCGGTGGTGAACAGCGGCGTGGCACCGAACTCGGTGATATTGGCCAGGATCGGCGCCTTCACCCGGTCGGCAAAGGTCTTGTACATCTGCAGTTCGGTAATGGCCTCAGGGAAGATCATGTCGGCTCCGGCCTCGATGCAGGCGGCAGCACGGTCCAGCGCTGCGTTCAGGCCTTCCACGGCCAGGGCATCGGTACGGGCCATGATCACGAAGCTGTCATCGGTACGGGCATCGACCGCAGCCTTGATGCGGTCGACCATCTCCTGCTGGGAGACGATCTCTTTGTTTGGCCGGTGGCCGCAGCGTTTGGCGCCTACCTGATCTTCGATATGAATGGCGGCAGCACCGAACTTGCTCATCGAACGCACGGTGCGCGCAACGTTGAAGGCCGAGGCGCCAAAGCCGGTGTCGACATCTACCAGCAATGGCAGGTCGCACACGTCGGTGATGCGCCGCACATCGGTCAGCACGTCATCCAGGCCGGTAATGCCCAGGTCCGGCAAGCCCAGCGAACCCGCGGCGACACCCCCACCGGACAGGTAGATGGCCTTGAAGCCGGCGCGCTTGGCCAGCAGCGCATGGTTGGCGTTGATGGCACCGACCACCTGCAGAGGATGCTCGGCGGCAACGGCATCGCGAAAACGCTGACCAGGGGTGCTCTTCACAGTCATTTCTCACCTCAAAGGCTGTTGTTGTTGGCGTCCAGGTAGTGACGCTCGATGTTGCGTTTGGACGCGCCGATGTGGCGGCGCATCAGGAGTTCGGCAAGCTCGCCGTCACGGTCGGCGATGGCATCGAGAATGCGGTGGTGTTCGGCAAAAGCCTGGCGCGGGCGGTTGGGCGTGGCGGAAAACTGGATGCGGTACATGCGCACCAGCTGGTACAGCTCGCCGCAGAGCATCTTGACCAGGGTCTGGTTGCCACTGCCCTGGATGATCCGGTAATGGAAGTCGTAATCGCCTTCCTGCTGGTAATAGCCCAGCCCCGCCTGGAACGCTGCGTCGCGCTCGTGGGTGTCCAGCACCCGGCGCAGCTCATCGATTTCGCCCTGGCTCATGCGCTCGGCGGCCAGGCGGCATGCCATGCCCTCGAGCGACTCACGGATTTCGTACAACTCGATCAGTTCGGCATGGCTGAGCGACACCACACGCGCCCCCACATGCGGCACCCGCACCAACAGGCGCTGGCCCTCCAGGCGATGGATGGCCTCACGCAGCGGGCCCCGGCTGATGCCATAGGTTCGCGCGAGCTCCGGCTCGGAGATCTTGCTGCCTGGGGCAATTTCCCCGCTGACGATCGCAGCCTGGATGCGCCGAAAAACGTTCTCGGACAAGGTTTCCGTTTCATCCGACATCGAGGGGCTGGGGGTGATGACGTCCAGCATATTGTTGACACCTTGGTAAGCTCTTGAACAGAAACTAACGAAAATAGCTCAAGCAGTCAAAGCAAAAATGAACATTGTCGACAATCTTCCAAGCGCGAACTTAATGAGTGATGGCGTTGTCAGATCGCGACGCGCTGGCGCCAAGGCCTCGGCGTGATAGAATGCCGCGCCTCCAACGGAGTATGGATAGCGTTTCTGTCATCCATTCATGTTGTTGACAGATGAACCGAGGAAGCTTGCGCAGTACCTGCCAGTCGCCTTGCCCCGAACCCAGCACAGCACCGCGCCAGGACTATGAGACTTACACCCGTTTTATTGCTGTTATGCCTCACCCTGCTGCCGGCCCTTGGCCAGGCGGCGGGCAAGACCGTGTACGGTCTTAATGAATACGCCCGCCTTGGCGAACTCGACCTGGAAGTGGCCGCCAAACTCGACACCGGCGCCAAGACCGCGTCACTGAGTGCCCGCGACATCAAGCGTTTCAAGCGCAACGGCGAAAGCTGGGTGCGTTTCTACCTGGCCATTGACGCCGCCCATTCGCACCCCATCGAACGCCCGTTGGCGCGCGTCAGCAAGATCAAGCGCCGCGCAGGCGACTATGATGCCGAATCGGGCAAGGCCTATACCGCCCGCCCGGTCATCGAACTCGAAATCTGCATGGGCCAGGCCCTTCGCACCATCGAAGTCAACCTCACCGACCGTAGCGCGTTCCAGTTCCCGCTGCTGATCGGTTCCGAGGCGCTCAAGCACTTCGACGCGCTGGTCGACCCAAGCCTTAAATACGCGGCCGGCAAACCTGCCTGTGCCACCGACGCTCCCAAAGCAGAGTAATCCCGATGCGCTCTCTTACCCTCCATCTGAAAGTCCTGATCACCGTACTGGTGCTGCTGGGCGTGGCGGTCACGGCTTATCAGATCTTCTTCCTCGGCATCCCGGTGACCGAAGACGAAACCGACGACCTCTGGAACATCGACGCCAAGGTCGAGTTCGTCGCCAACAGCAAGGACCCGGTCAAGGTACAAATGTTCGTACCGCCGCTGAATCGCGACTACGTCAGCCTCAACGAGAGCTTCATCTCCAACAACTACGGGGTCAGCGTCAACCGCGCCGATGGCAACCGCAAGGTAACCTGGTCGGCCCGCCGCGCCAGCGGCAACCAGACCCTCTACTATCGCCTGGTGCTGACCAAGCGTTACAGCAGCGAAAAGTCCGCCATCAAAGGCCCGACCTTCCGCGATAGCCTGGCGGTAGAGGGCCCTGAGAAGATCGCCGCGGAAGCGCTGATGGCGCCGATCCGCCAGCATTCCGCCGACGTCGAGACCTTCGTCAGCGAAACCATCAAGCGGGTCAACAACCTCAACGACGACAACGTCAAGCTGCTGCTGGCCGGCGATACCTCGCCCATGAAGAAGGCCCAGGTCATCGACCTGCTGCTGTCGATCGCGCATGTGCCGATGGAGAAGGTCCATACCATCCGCCTGGTGGCCGATACGCCGCAGTCCCCCGAACTCTGGCTGCGCAGCTTCAACGGCAGCGACTGGCTGTACTTCAATCCGGACACCGGTGAGCAGGGCCTGCCCAGCGACCGCCTGTTGTGGTGGACCGGTGATGACAACCTGGTCACCGTCGATGGCGGCAAGAAAGCCAACGTCACGTTCAGCATGAACAACAGCGAGATGAACGCCATCCGCCTGGCCAAGCTGACCGACGAGAACACCGACGCCGACTTCCTCGAATACTCGCTGTACGGCCTGCCGCTGCAGACCCAGCAGACCTTCATGATCATGGTGATGATCCCGATCGGCGTGCTGGTGATCCTGGTGCTGCGCAACCTGATCGGCATCCAGACCCTGGGCACGTTCACACCGGTCCTGATCGCCCTGGCGTTCCGCGAGACCCAACTGGGCTTTGGCATCGTGCTGTTCACCGTCATCACGGCATTGGGCTTGTCGCTGCGCTCCTACCTGGAGCACCTCAAGCTGCAGATGCTGCCGCGCCTCTCGGTGGTACTGACCTTCGTCGTGGTATTGATTGCCGCCATCAGCCTGTTCAGCCACAAGCTGGGGCTGGAGCGCGGCCTGTCGGTGGCGCTGTTCCCGATGGTGATCCTGACCATGACCATCGAGCGCCTGTCGATCACCTGGGAAGAACGTGGCGGCGGCCATGCCATGAAAGTGGCGATCGGCACCCTGTTCGCAGCGTCGCTTGCCCACCTGCTGATGATGGTGCCGGAGCTGGTGTACTTCGTCTTCACCTTCCCGGCGGTACTGCTGGTCCTGGTGGGCTTCATGCTGGCGATGGGTCGCTACCGCGGCTACCGCCTGACCGAGCTGGTGCGCTTCAAGGCATTCCTGAAGAAGGCTGACGCCTGATGTTTGGCCTGATCAAGACGTGGAAAGCCCTGGAGGCCCGGGGCATCATGGGTATCAACCGCCGCAATGCGGACTATGTGCTCAAGTACAACAAGCGCAACCTGTACCCGATCGTCGACGACAAGATCATCACCAAGGAGCGTGCGCTGGCAGCAGGCATTCACGTGCCTGAAATGTACGGCATCATCGAGACCGAGAAGCAGATCGACAAGCTTCACCAGATCATCGGCGGGCGCAACGATTTCGTCATCAAGCCGGCCCAGGGCGCCGGCGGTGACGGCATCCTGGTGATTGCCGACCGTTTCGAGGACCGCTACCGCACCGTTTCCGGCAAGATCATCAGCCATGAAGAGATCGAGCATCAGGTCTCCAGCATCCTTACCGGCCTGTACTCGCTCGGCGGGCATCGCGACCGCGCGCTGATCGAGTACCGGGTAACCCCCGACCAGATCTTCAAGAGCATCAGCTACGAAGGCGTGCCTGACATCCGCATCATCGTGCTGATGGGCTACCCGGTGATGGCCATGTTGCGGCTGCCAACCCGCCAGTCCGGCGGCAAGGCCAACCTGCACCAGGGCGCCATCGGTGTAGGCGTGGACCTGGCCACCGGAGTGACCCTGCGCGGCACCTGGCTGAACAACATCATCAGCAAGCACCCGGACACTACAAATGCGGTAGATGGCGTACAGCTGCCGAACTGGGAAGGCTTCATGAAGCTGGCCGCCGGCTGCTATGAGCTGTGCGGCCTGGGCTACATCGGTGTGGACATGGTGCTGGACCAGGACAAGGGGCCATTGATTCTCGAACTCAATGCTCGCCCAGGGCTGAACATCCAGATCGCCAACGACACCGGGCTGACCCAGCGCACCCATGCCATCGAGGCGCACATCGAGGCGCTGGCCAAGGACGGTGTAACCGAGGATGCCGAACAGCGCGTGCGGGTGGCGCAAAGCCTGTTCGGGCACGTGCATCCGCACGGATAGCCTTGCCCCATCGCCGGCAAGCCGGCCCCCGCAGCATGGGCTACGCAGCCCCTGGGGGCCGGTTTGCCGGCGATGGCTTCAATACACTGCCGGAAAATCACACTGGCGCTAGGCGCATTTCCAGCACAGGTCTACAATCGCCCTCCTCGCTTTTACATCGCCGTCCACACTGATGCCGACCTGTACGCTCTACCCCCTGCCCTACCAGCCCGAACCCGCCGCGTACTTCGCCCGCCTGCGCCAGGCGCCCGGAGCGATCCTGCTCGACAGCGCCCGGCCAGGCGCCGAGCGCGGCCGCTTCGACCTGCTCAGCGCCTGGCCGCTGCAACACTTGCAGGTACTGCCCGATGAAGATGGCCGTGCCTTCCTGCAACGGCTGCGCGCCAGCCTGAAACAACTTGGCCCTGCCCATTTGCCCGAGGGTGTCGAGCTGCCCTTTGCCGGGGGCCTGATCGGCTACCTCAGCTACGACTTCGGCCGACGCCTGGAACACCTGCCGTGCCTGGCCAAGGATGATCTTGGCCTGCCCGACGCCCAGCTTGGGTTGTATGGCTGGGCGTTGGTGACCGATCACCAGCATGGCACCAGCCAACTGGTGTTCCACCCCCAGCTGGCTGATGACGAGCGTGAGCGGCTGATCGCCTTGTTTGAAAAACCCGATGACACTGCCAGCGGCGATTTCCACCTGCTCGCCGCCATGACAGGCGACTTGCAGCCTGGGCAATACAAGGCAGCATTCGACCAGGTTCAGCGCTACATAGAGGCCGGTGACTGCTACCAGATCAACCTGACCCAACGCTTCCGTGCTCCGTGCCAGGGCGACCCCTGGGGCGCCTACCAGGCAGTGCGCAAGGCCTGCCCGACGCCGTTCTCTGCTTACCAGCAACTGGCCGACGGCAGCGCTCTGTTGAGTTTTTCTCCAGAACGCTTCATCCGCGTCAGCCAGGGGCAGGTGGAGACCCGGCCGATCAAGGGCACCCGCCCGCGCTCGGCCGACCCGGCTGAAGACGCCCGCAATGCCGAGGCGCTGCGCCACAGCCCCAAGGACCGCTCGGAAAACCTGATGATCGTCGACCTGCTGCGTAACGACCTGGGCCGCACTTGCCAGATCGGTTCGGTGAAGGTGCCGGAGCTGTTCAGCCTGGAAAGCTACCCCAACGTGCACCATCTGGTCAGCAGCATCACCGGGCAACTGGCCATCGACAAGGACGCACTGGACCTGATCGGCGACAGCTTCCCTGGCGGCTCGATCACCGGCGCCCCCAAGATCCGCGCCATGCAGATCATCGACGAGCTGGAGCCCAGCCGTCGCGCGCTGTATTGCGGGTCCTTGCTGTACGTGGATGTGCGCGGTGAGATGGACAGCTCCATCGCCATTCGCAGCCTACTGATCAAGGACGGCCAGGTCAGCTGCTGGGGCGGTGGCGCGGTGGTGGCGGACTCCGACTGGCAATCGGAATACGAAGAGTCGATCGCCAAGGTGCGGGTATTGATGGAAACCTTGCAGAGTCTGTAACCCAGCGCTGGCTGCCCCAGCCCAGGGCCGGTACAGGCACAGCGTCTAGCCTGCCATTTTTTGTTACCATCACTTCATTACGAGCGCACAGCGCCACAGCCAAGATGGAAACCGCCTGATGAGCCAACCCTTCGACGTCGCCGCCCTGGCCGCGACCTATGCCAGCAAATCCCCGCAGGACATCCTCAAGCTCGCCTTCGAGCACTTCGGCGACGATCTCTGGATCTCTTTCAGCGGCGCCGAGGACGTGGTGCTGGTCGACATGGCCTGGAAACTGAACAAGCAGGTCAAGGTGTTCAGCCTCGACACAGGCCGCCTGCACCCTGAGACTTACCGGTTCATCGACCAGGTGCGCGAGCAGTACAACCTGCCGATCGAGATCCTCAGCCCGGATCGCGCCAAACTCGACCCGTTCGTCCAGGAAAAGGGCCTGTTCAGTTTCTACAAGGACGGCCATGGCGAGTGCTGCGGCATCCGCAAGATCGAGCCGCTGCGGCGCAAGCTAGCCACCGTCAGCGCCTGGGCCACCGGCCAGCGCCGTGACCAGAGCCCGGGCACCCGCAGCCAGGTGGCAGCACTGGAACTCGACAGTGCCTTCTCCACAGCAGAACGCCCCTTGTACAAATTCAACCCGCTGGCGCAGATGACCAGCGCGGAAGTCTGGGGCTACATCCGGATGCTCGAACTGCCGTACAACAGCCTGCACGAACGCGGCTTCATCAGCATTGGTTGCGAGCCATGCACCCGCCCGGTGCTGCCGAACCAGCACGAGCGTGAAGGCCGCTGGTGGTGGGAAGAGTCGACCCAAAAGGAATGCGGCCTGCACGCCGGCAACCTCATCAGCAAGGCCTGAAGCAGCTGCAAGCTGCAAGCTGCAAGCCTCAAGCTGCAACTCTCCAGCCTCAAGAAGAAAGAGCAGCCCACGCGGACTGCTCTTTCTTGAAGCTTGCAGCTTGAAGCTTGCAGCTGCTGTCAATGCACAGGCAACTCAACCCCGGCAAACAGTTCTTCGAGTTCCTGCTTGTTGTGGCACTGGATGGCCTTGGCCATGACTTCACGGGTCAGGTGCGGCGCGAATTTTTCGATGAAATCGCACATGAAACCGCGCAGGAAGGTGCCGCGGCGGAAGCCGATCTTGGTGATGCTGGCCTCGAACAGCTCACTGGCATCGAGCGCCACCAGGTCGCTGTCCAGCTTGCTGTCCACCGCCATCTTGGCGACGATGCCCACGCCCAGCCCCAGACGCACGTAAGTCTTGATCACGTCGGCGTCGGCAGCAGTGAACACCACCTTAGGTGTCAGGCCACGGTGATTGAAGGCCTCATCCAGCTTGGAGCGGCCAGTGAAACCGAACACATAGGTGACGATCGGGTACTCGGCGACCGCTTCCAGCGTCAGCTTCGGCAATTTGGTCAGCGGGTGGCCCTGGGGCACCACCACGCAACGGTTCCATTTGTAGCACGGCATCATGATCAAGTCGCCAAACAGCTCCAGCGCCTCGGTGGCAATGGCGAAGTCGACGGTACCGTCCGCAGCCATCTCGGCAATCTGCATGGGCGAGCCCTGATGCATGTGCAGGGCGACTTCCGGGTACTGCTTGATGAAGCTGCTGATGATCGGCGGCAGCGCATAGCGCGCCTGAGTATGGGTGGTGGCGATGGACAACGTGCCCTTCTTCTCGTTGGAGAATTCCTGGGCGATCTGCTTGATGCTTTCGACCTTGCGCAGGATTTCGCCAGCGGTATTGATGATGCGCTCCCCCGCGGGAGTGACACGCGTAAGATGCTTGCCGCTGCGGGCAAACACTTCAACACCCAGCTCATCCTCGAGCAGGCGAATCTGCTTGCTGATCCCCGGCTGTGAGGTATACAGGCTTTGCGCCGTCGCGGAGACGTTGAGGTCGTGGTGCGCCACTTCCCAGATGTAGCGCAATTGTTGAAGCTTCATAGGTTCCCCTCGAATCAGCGGTAAGTCAGCGGCAGCAAGCAGCGACGATATATAACTATATTAGTGGCTACCGAAATAAAAATAGAACTATTTTGTTACACGCCGCTCCGAAACTGCCTACCACCACCTTCACGTTTTCCTACGGCCGAGATGTTGCGAAAGTGGCACCATGTACACCGGCACCGTGGATAACTGCAGCAAGCGCACAGCCGTTCGACCAACTGGTACGTCCACCCCGGCACCGGCGCTGTGGCTGCCAAAAATCAGCAGGTCGACACTCAAACGCTGCGCCTGCTCCAGGATGACCTGGGCCGGATCACCCTGGCGCACCCGAACCGCCTTGATCACCGCCAGGTCCGCGTCCTCGCCCAATTCCTCACGGAAGTTCTCCAGCACACGCTGCTCGATGTTAGCCATCACTGTATTGACGCCCTCACTGTGCAACGCGTCGAGCGTCTGCTCATCGAGGTAGCTTTGCAAAAGGGATTCGGCGAACTGCCCCATGGGCTCTACGGCATGAATCACATACAGTTCCGCGCCGAACGTGCGGGCCAGGGCCAATGCGTGCTGCATGACAAAAGGGGCGTAGACACCGAGGTCGGTGGCGTACAGCATGGAGCGGATCATTCGACCTCCTCGACTGCCGTGGCGGCAGAGCAAGCTTCAGCTTAGCAGCGCGCCGGGCGCGCGCTCGGCCGCCCGGCGCACTGCCAATGCGGGCTGTAGAGGTTCAGCCAGCACGATTGGCGCGGTCGACGAAGGCCAGTGCCTGGTAGAGCATCTGCATGCGCGGCAGGCTGCAGCCTGCCGCTTGCGCCCGGGCCAGAGGCTCGGCATAGATAGCCTGGAGTTCCAGCGGCCGCTGCTGGACGTGATCGTGGTACATGCTCGGCCAGTAGTCGGGCATCTGCTCGGTGATCCGGAACAAGTGCTCGGCATAACCGGCTGGCAGCTCATGACCGCAGGCAGCAGCGCCCTGAACCACCTCGGCCATCAGTGCCCGAACAAGCTCACGGCTGTCAGCATCGGCCATCAGCGGCGAAGTACTGGCACCGAGCAACACCGAAAGGCCGTTGTAGGGGACATTCCATACCAGCTTCTGCCAGCGCGCCTGACCGAGGTCGTCCATGGCCTGGGAGTCGACACCCGCAGCACGGAACAGCCTGGCGCCCTCCTCTACGATGCTCACCCCCCCATCGCTGGCGGGGCCGCTGTGATAGCCCAGGTTGACTGCGCCCAGCGCCTGATGGCGTATCACACCAGGGCTCACACGGTTGACACAGATGAAGCATAAGCCACCGAGCAAGTGCAGATTGTCGGGCAACGCTGGCCGTAGCTGTTCCTCGACACCCAAACCGTTCTGCAGCAGCACCACCTTGGCATCGGGTGCCGAAGCCTGCGCAATCAGCGGCGCCAATTCGCCATTGCTGGTGGCTTTTGTGCCTACCAGCAACCAGTCGCACGGCGGCATGTCGGCAACGCTGGAATACGCCTGAACCGGCATGCGCCAGTCGCCGTGCACAGCGCTTTCCAGCCTCAGGCCATGCGCTCGAACCTCCGCAAATTCGCTGCGCAGCAGAAAATGCACGTCGAACCCGGCCCGCGCCAGCATCAGGCCATAAAAGCCGCCGATGGCACCACTGCCAATAATGCCGATGCGTGGTTTGCGAGGGTCCATGCTGATCTCCTGATCAATGTCGGTGTGCTTTTCTACACCGATTGAGGCGTTTTGCGCACCTAAATAGCAGTTCAAGCCTATTGCACCAGGGAAAAACCCTGCACAGGCGCACTGCAGCCCATTGTCGCGCCCCCTGTAACGCGCTAAGGTTCGGCTCCCCGCTGCGAACATTCTTGCTGCTGGGCCGCACGGGGATTGCTGGCGGCCGGCACCGTGACCTGACGAGTAACACGATGGCTGATTTACCGATCGACGACCTTAACGTTGCCTCCAACGAGACTTTGATCACCCCCGATCAGCTCAAGAAGGAAATCCCTCTCAGCGCCAAAGCTTTGCAGACCGTTACTGCCGGCCGCGAAGTGGTGCGCAATATCCTCGACGGCAAAGACCATCGCCTGTTCGTCGTGGTCGGCCCCTGCTCAATCCACGACATCAAGGCCGCTCACGAATACGCCGAGCGTCTCAAGGTGCTGGCAGAGGAAGTTTCCGACACGCTGTACCTGGTAATGCGTGTTTATTTCGAGAAGCCGCGCACTACGGTTGGCTGGAAAGGCCTGATCAACGATCCTTATCTGGATGACTCGTTCAAGATCCAGGACGGCCTGCACATCGGCCGCCAACTGCTGCTGGACCTGGCCGAGATGGGCTTGCCGACCGCCACTGAAGCGCTCGACCCGATCTCACCGCAGTACCTGCAAGACCTGATCAGCTGGTCGGCCATTGGCGCGCGCACCACCGAATCCCAGACCCACCGCGAGATGGCCTCGGGCCTTTCCTCGGCGGTTGGCTTCAAGAACGGCACCGATGGCGGCCTGACCGTGGCCATCAATGCCCTTCAGTCGGTATCCAAGCCGCACCGGTTCCTGGGCATCAACCAGGAAGGTGGCGTATCCATCGTCACTACCAAGGGCAACCCGTACGGCCACGTAGTACTGCGTGGCGGCAATGGCAAGCCGAACTACGACTCGGTGAGCGTTGCGCTTTGCGAGCAGGACCTGGCCAAGGCGAAGATCAAGGCCAACATCATGGTCGACTGTAGCCACGCCAACTCCAACAAGGACCCGGCCTTGCAGCCGCTGGTCATGGAGAACGTCGCCAACCAGATCCTCGAAGGCAACCAGTCGATCATTGGTCTGATGGTCGAAAGCCACCTGAACTGGGGCGCCCAGTCGATCCCGAAGAACCTGGAAGATCTGCAGTACGGCGTATCGGTCACTGACGCCTGCATCGACTGGCCTGCCACCGAGAAAACCCTGCGCAGCATGCACGCCAAGCTCAAGGATGTACTGCCCCAGCGCAAGCGCGGCTGAGCTTTGCCAGAAAACGAAACGCCGGGCATTGCCCGGCGTTTTTGCATGTAGAGCCCAGCCCGGTCAGGCCTTGCTCGAATGACGCTGCTTGCGCTCCATGTAGCGCTCAACGTACGAGCAGGAAGGAATCACCGTGTAGCCCATCTGGTCGGCGTACTCCAGGGCTTTTTCGGTCAGCGCTGCAGCGATCCCTCGGCCGCGCAGGGCGTTTGGAACGAAGGTGCGATAGATATCCAGCGTCTGCTTGCCCAGATCCATGTACGTCAGGTAGGCACGATGACCGTCCACGTTGGTCTCGAACTGATGACCGGCCTGGTCATGGTGGATGGTCAGCGCTTCACTCATCACTACTCCTCGCAGGTCTTTTGGGCAGACCTTTACCTTAACCGATGGTGGTGTATCCGGCGGAGGAACCCGTTCGTGCAGAGCCTGCGCCACCTCTTGCCCCTTCGACCGCAGCCCGATTGCAATGGTTCTTCCGGGCCCGGCCATCAAATAGTAGGCACGGCACCCCGGATTGCTCAAGGTGGCATCGGTTAAAAGTCGCGGCCATGGGCAGCAAACCCTGCACGAACTGACCAGCAACATCGGCCGGACACTCTTGGGCTTTAGACGCACAGGGACCTTTAAAGTCACCGTTAGTTCAACAAAAAAGTTCCCATACAACAATCGCTTGCGCCGCCTGTACTGGCTGTTCGGAAAAAGCCTGGAAACCTTGTCAACCACCCCCTTCAGCAACATTTTTTTTACCATTCTTGCGCTCAGTCAGTTTACTTACTACAAGTAATGGGTACTATGTACGCCGGCCAGTTTCTCTTTCCTGAGAGATGGCTATTTAATAGAAAGTCCTTGAAGGGGAACACGATGAACAACGTTCTGAAATTCTCTGCTCTGGCTCTGGCCGCAGTTCTGGCTACCGGTTGCAGCAGCGTATCCAAAGAAACCGAAGCTCGTCTGACTGCGACTGAAGACGCAGCCGCTCGCGCTCAAGCCCGTGCTGACGAAGCCTACCGTAAGGCTGACGATGCAATGGCAGCCGCTCAGAAGGCTCAGCAGACCGCTGACGAAGCCAACGAGCGCGCCCTGCGTATGCTGGACAAAGCCAGCCGCAAGTAATAGTCCTCACGGATTGTTAAGAAGCCGACCCACTAGTGGGGTCGGCTTTTTTATTGCCGCTACAAAAGCAAACAGCACAAATGAAAAAGCCTGCACCAGGCGTTTGACCTGAGCAGGCTTCAGTCCTGTCGCCCTGAGGCTTACTGCAGTTCTGGAGGAATGCTCGACACCATCGGAGCCGCACCCTGGTTGTCGACGGGCACGGCAATTTCTACCGGCATGCCATCTTCTGCGGCGACCACGTCGCGAACCATGTCCCAGTTCATGCGTACATTGTTGGCAAGGTCTTCACGCTTGAGCAGTGCATTGATGACCGCAGTGTGCTTGTCGACCACCGAAGGATCGCCGTGGTCGTCCAGCGGCGTATGCGCTTCGAGGTATACCTTGCCACCACTGATGCCGAACTTGTACGGCTCGTTGATGATGCGCACTGGAGTACCGACCGGAACCATCTTCGACAGCTCCAGCACATTGTTGTTGAACATGCGGAAGCAGCCGTGGCTGGTGCGCATGCCAATGCCGAACTTCTTGTTCGAGCCGTGAATCAGATAACCCGGCACGCCCAGGGTGAACTTGTAAGGCCCCAGCGGGTTGTCTGGCCCGGCCGGCACCACGGTCGGCAGGATGTCACCATCGGCGGCGTGTTCGGCTCGGATCGAGGCCGGCGGCGTCCAGGTCGGGTTCGGGGTCTTGGCAATGATCTTGGTGTTGGCGATGGGGGACCCCCAGCCTTCACGACCGATGCCCAGCGGGAAGGTGTACACCACGCTCTGCCCTTTGGGGAAGTAGTACAGCCGGTATTCGGCAAGGTTGATGACCACGCCCTCGCGAGGCCCCGGCGGGAGCACATAACGGGTCGGCAGGATGATCTCGGTACCGGCGCCCGGCAGCCATGGGTCCACCCCCGGGTTGGCGGCGATCATCTCCAGGTAGCCGAGGTCGTTGGCAGTGCCGATGTCAGCAAAGGTGTCCTCGTACTTGGCCTTGATCACCTGCACCTGGCCAACGACGTCTTCACCGGGAGGCGGCAACGGCAACTCCAGGGCAACGGCGGGGCCTGCTACCAGCAGGCCGGCCAGGGTCAGGCAGCGGGTGACGGCGGGAAAGCGCGGCAACATCCGGTAAATCCTTCGAAAGGTGGGTCAAGAGAATCGATTGTACACCCCCACCGGACCAAGCGGGAGCCACAGGGGGTTTCCATGCGTTTCAGATGATGAAAGGCGCTCGCAGTTTCAGGCCAAGGGTTGCATCAAAGTTGCGGCCATACCGGGCGCATGCCGCGGCGCTGCGCGTCGAGAATCGCCCGGCACAGGTCGCACAGACGACCGTCACGGTAGATCGAGCGCGGCACGCCGGACCAGCGAGGCTGTGCCGGTAGCAAGCCACCACACAGGGTGCGATCGACCGGCACACCCAGTTCGAGCTGCCGGGCGACAAGGTGAACACGGACTTCCTGGCAGGCGAACAGATCGAGCTGCTCATCGGGCTCGATCAGTTGGTAGGCATACAAGGACCAGGCAGGGCGCGGCATTGGGGGCTCTCGAAACGGGGGGCGCAACATTAGCCGAAAGCCGGCCCCGTTTAAAGCGTCAGAGCAAGGGTTTTATCGCCGGCCAGGCATTTTCCAGCAAGCGCTGCTGGGCCCCCTGCGCCGGATGGATGCCATCGGCCTGCATCATCTCTGGCACACCCCCTACGCCCTCAAGGAAAAACGGCACCAGCGCCACCTGTTTCTCCGCTGCCAGCTGTTCATACACCTTGGCGAACGCCGTGGTGTAGCGCACCCCATAATTGGGCGGCAGACGCATGCCCAGGAGCACGACCTTGGCCCCGGACTCGCGTGACCGCTCGATCATCGAGGCAAGATTTTGTTGCAATTGCTCTGGTGGCTGCCCGCGCAGGCCATCGTTGCCGCCCAATTCCAGCACCACCAAGCTAGGCTTGTGCGCTGCAAGCAGCGCCGGCAGCCGCGCCTGGCCCCCTGCACTGGTGTCGCCGCTGATCGAGGCATTGACCACGCGATCATCGAAACCTTCGTCCTTGAGCCGGGTCTGCAACAAAGAGACCCACCCTTGGCGGGTATCCAGGCCAAAACCGGCACTGATACTATCCCCGACAACCAGCAATGTTCCCGCCGCGGCGCTCTGGGCCAGGCAATACAGGGCCAGACCGGCACTCAACCACCATACTCGCATTGGATTCTCCATGGGCCCTAGCATTCTCGTTGCGCAGAACCTTAGCAAAGTGGTCCCCAGTGCGGAAGGTGACCTGATCATCCTGCACGCACTCTCCCTCGACCTCGCCCAAGGTGACAGCCTGGCCATCGTCGGCGCCTCCGGTTCGGGCAAGTCGACCCTGCTCGGGCTGCTCGCCGGCCTCGATCGCCCCAGCGCCGGCAAGGTCATCCTCGCCGGGCATGACCTCGGGCCGCTGGACGAAGACCAGCGCGCCCGGGTACGCGCCGAGCACGTCGGGTTCGTCTTCCAGTCGTTCCAGCTGCTCGACAGCCTCAATGCCCTGGAGAACGTCATGCTGCCACTGGAACTGGACGGCCGCCGAGATGCTCGCGAACAGGCCCGCACCCTGCTCGAGCGTGTCGGCCTGGGCAAGCGCCTGACCCACACGCCGCGCCAGTTGTCCGGTGGCGAACAGCAGCGGGTGGCCATTGCCCGGGCCTTCGCCGCCCAGCCTGCGGTGCTGTTCGCCGACGAACCCACCGGCAACCTCGACAGCCACACTGGCGAGCGTATCAGCGACCTGCTGTTCGACCTGAACAAGGAACGCGGCACCACTCTGGTTCTGGTTACCCATGACGAACGCCTGGCCAGCCGCTGCCGGCGCCTGATACGACTGGAAGCAGGCCGCCTGGTGGCGCCGGTGGAGGCCTGATGAAGCACATGCCGCTTTCCCGCTTGTGCGGCCTGGCGCTGCGCCAGTTGTTGCGCGATATCCGCGCCAGCGAAGTGCGCGTGCTGTTCTTCGCCCTGCTCGTGGCTGTAGCCGCCAGCACCGCCATCGGCTATTTCGGTGCTCGCCTCAATGGCGCCATGCAGTTGCGCGCCAGCGAGTTCCTGGGCGCCGACCTGGTATTGCAAGGCAGTGCGCCAGCGCGTCAGGAGCAAATCGACGCCGGTACCGCCCTGGGGCTGCGCCACGCGCGGGTCGTGGAGTTCACCAGCGTGGTCGGTGGTGACGCCGGCATTCAGCTGTCGAGCATCAAAGCCGCCGATGGCGCCTACCCCCTGCGTGGCCAGGTACGCAGTGCACCGGCGCCCTATGCCACGGAAACACCCGGTGGCGGCCCGCCGCCGGGCGAGGTCTGGATCGAGCCGCGCTTGCTCGCTGCCCTTGGCCTGAGCATTGGCGACAGCATCGATGTCGGCATGAAGACCCTGCGCATGAGCCGCGTACTGACCTACGAGCCGGACCGCGCCAACAATTTCTACAGCCTCACCCCGCGGGTGATGATGAACCTCGCCGACCTTGAGGCCACCGGGGTCATTCAGCCCGGCAGCCGGGTCAGCTACCGTGAGCTGTGGCGCGGGGATGCGCAGGCCCTGGCACAGTACCGCCAGGGGCTGGAGAAGACGCTCGCGGCCAACCAGCGCCTGCTCGACACCCGCGATGGTAACCGGCAGATCGGCGGCGCCTTGGGCAAGGCCGAGCGCTACCTGAACATGGCTAGCCTGGTGGCGGTGCTGCTGGCAGGGGTCGCCGTGGCACTGTCGGCCAGCCGCTATGCGGCCCGGCGCCTGGACGCCAGCGCACTGCTGCGCTGCCTGGGGCTGTCCCGCCATCAGGCATTGGGCCTGTACTGCCTGCAACTGGCCATGCTGGGCCTGCTGGCGGCGCTGGTGGGCGCCCTGCTCGGCTGGCTGGCGCAACTGGGCCTGTTCCGCCTGTTGCACGGCCTGCTGCCGAGCGTGGTGCCGCCTGGCGGCATCGTCCCGGCCCTGGCCGGCATCGCCACCGGGCTGGTCGCCCTGGCCGGTTTCGCCCTGCCCCCGCTCGCGGCACTGGGCAAGGTGCCACCGCTGCGTGTACTGCGCCGTGATCTGCTGCCCGTACCGCCCAGCAGCTGGCTGGTCTATGGCGCCGCCCTGTTCGCACTGGGCCTGATCATGTGGCGCCTGAGCCTAGACCTGCTGCTGACCTTCGCCCTGCTGGCAGGCGGGTTGCTTGCCGCGCTGGTACTGGGCGGCCTGCTGCTGGTTGGGCTACGCAGCCTGCGGCAACTGCTGGCAGGCGCCCCACTCCCCTGGCGCCTGGGCTTGGGCCAGTTGCTCCGCCACCCCATGGCTGCCGCAGGCCAGGCACTGGCGTTTGGCCTGATCCTGCTGGCCATGGCCCTGGTCGCCTTGCTGCGCGCCGAGCTGCTCGACACCTGGCAGGCTCAACTGCCCAAGGACGCCCCCAACTATTTCGCCCTGAACATCCTGCCCGACGACCGTAAGCCCTTTGCCCAGCGCCTGCACGAGGTGAACGCAGCCTCCGCGCCGCTTTATCCGGTGACGCCTGGCCGGCTGATCCAGATCAACGAGCAGCCCGTGCAACAGATCGTCAGCAAGGATTCGGCCGGCGAGCGTGCAGTTCAGCGCGACCTCAGCCTGACCTGGGCCGCCGACCTGCCGGCAGGCAATGCCTTGACCGCCGGCAATTGGTGGCGAGCTCTACCGGCTGGCGATGAAATCCCTGGCGTTTCGGTCGAGGCGGAACTTGCCGCCAGCCTGAAGGTGCAACTGGGCGACCTGTTGACCTTCGACATTGGCGGCGAACAACGCCAGGCACGGGTCAGCAGCCTGCGCAGCGTGCACTGGGACAGCTTCCAGCCGAACTTCTACATGATCTTCCAGCCGGGTACCCTCCAGGGGCTGCCGACCACCTACCTGACCAGCTTTTACCTTGCGCCGGGTCATGACCTGGATGTAGTGGCCCTGTCGCGGGCCTTCCCGGCGGTGACCATCCTGCAAGTCGATGCCTTGCTGGAGCAGCTACGCAGCATCCTCGCCCAGGTTACCCTGGCGGTGGAATATGTATTGCTGTTCGTCCTGGCGGCGGGGTTGGCCGTGCTGTTCGCAGGCTTGCAGGCAACGCTGGATGAACGCATTCGCCAAGGCGCGTTGCTGCGCGCGCTGGGCGCCGCCCGACCGTTGCTGGTGAAAGCGCGGCGTATCGAGTTCGGGCTGCTGGGTGCGGCCAGTGGTGCGTTGGCAGCGCTAGGCTGTGAGTTGATTACCTTGGTGCTGTACCGCTATGCGTTCGACCTGCAGTGGGCTCCCCATCCGTGGCTGCTGGTACTGCCACTGGCGGGGGCGCTATTGGTAGGCGGGGCTGGCGTGCTGGGGACACGGCGAGCGCTTAATGCCAGCCCGTTGGCGGTGCTCCGGGAGGGGTAGTCTCAAGCTGCAAGCATGAGCAGCTCAGCCTTGGCTTACAGCTAAAGCGCTGGCTGCTCATAACTGATGCTGGTCACATACCACGTCGCTTCGCCAGTAGGGGTGTGCACCACCACCTCATCACCCTCCTCTTTCTTGAGCAGGGCCCGCGCCATGGGCGAATCGATCGAGATATAGTCATTGCGCCCATAGATCTCGTCGTACCCGACGATGCGAAACTTCAGCGCTTCGCCGTCATCATTTTCGATCTCGACCCAGGCACCGAAGAACACCCTGCCCTCCTGCTGCGGTGAATAGGCGACCACCTTGACGTCTTCGAGGCGCTTGCGCAGGTATCGGACCCGACGATCGATCTCGCGCAGTAACTTCTTGTTGTACTGGTAGTCGGCATTCTCACTGCGGTCCCCCAACGAGGCAGCCCAGGCCACCTTCTGGGTGATTTCCGGGCGATACACCCGCCACAGATGATCCAGCTCTTTTTTGAGCGCTTCATGGCCTTGCGTCGTGATGATGTTGGTACTCAACAGCGCGTTCCTCAGCGTCGGGTAATCAGGCCCTGGCGTGCGATGCGGGTGAGATGGCCAATCACTTCGGCAGCGTGCTGTGCGGCAGGTGCCTGGATCACCGCCAGATCGAAGCGGTCGTTGCCGAACTGCTCCAGCCGGCACGCGGTTTCGGCAAACTGGATGAGGAAGGCGCGGGCCTGGCCTTTGCGACGGGACAAGCCTTCAAGATGACGCAAAAGCGTAGGCTGATGCTGGCCACCGAGCAGGATGCGCGGTGTGCGGGTAGCCTGGCTGGCAGGCAGTGGGCTCAAGCAGACACTGGTACGTGGGCAACTCATGGAGTATTTCTCCGCCTCGCAAATCCCGCTGGGCAGCGGTGGGAGGCGTCACCGAACCAGCGCTTTAGCGGTATTTCGGATGACCCGGGGCTGGGCTTTCCTGCGCCCCGCAAGTAGCTGTTTAAATCGGCGCAGGCGGTATGCTAGAGCTACAAGCGGCAAGCTGCAAGCCCCAAGCTGAAAGTCATCAACTCAAGGCCTGCAGCATGAGGCTTCAGCGGGCGATCAAGCGGTCCAGAGAGAAACGACCAGCGCCTTCGATCAGTACCGCGACGGTACCCGCCAGCAACGCCAGGGCGAACTCATAGCCATTGTTGGACATGAACAGGCCGTTGCCGATGTGTACCGAGAAGATTGCCACCACCAGCGTCACTGTCAGTGCCAGGGCCGCCGGGCGAGCCAGCAGGCCGATCACCAGGGCCAGGCCGCCGAAGAACTCGGCGCTGCCGGACAGCAGGGCCATCAGGTAGCCGGGGGCCAGGCCGATGCTCTCCATCCACTGGCCAGTGCCCTCCAACCCGTAGCCACCGAACAGGCCGAAGAGTTTCTGTGCGCCGTGCGCCATGAAGATGATGCCTACCAGGATGCGAACCACGCTCAAGCCCAGGCCAGCGCGAGTGGAAAGCAGTTTGATGATTGCGTTGTTCATTGGGTGACTTCCTTGAAAGCTGCGATGTTGTGTTGGGATGGGCGCCATAATAATCGACCCAAAAGATATTAAAATCGCAAAAAACCCAACATATAGATCGAATAATTCGATAGCTCAGCGTTTGCCGCTTCGCTCCAACGCTGCACGGTCACGGTTGAACGCCAGGAAGTACTTGTTCACGCTATTGACGAAGTTGACTGGCCCCATGCCCACCTGCTCCATCGCAACCCGTTCGGTCTGGAAGAACCATTGATTGCCATTGAGCCCACGCTTGCGGGCCTCGACACGCATGGCCTGGACCCGCTCGGGCCCAAGGTTGTAGGCGGCCAGCACGAAGGCCATGCGCTCACGCTCGTTGATCTTCGGGCTGGCGAAGAACTTGCGGCGAATCAACGCCAGGTAACGGGCACTGGCCTGGACATTGCCATCAACCGTTGCGGTATTGCTGACCCCGACCCGTTGCGCTGCGGCAGGGGTGATCTGCATCAGGCCATGCGCCCCGCCACTGCCGCGCGCCGCCGGGTTGAGGGTCGACTCCTTGAAGGCCAACGCAGCCAGGTTCAGCCAGTCGATCTGTTGCGCCTGGCCATGTTTCTGCAGCACCGCCCGCACTGAAGCAAGGCGTTGACGGTCCTTGCGTGCGAGCGGGTTGTGCACGCGGTACTGGCGCCGATAGATGCGTTCAAAGGCCGCATCCTGGTTCTCGGGCGCCCGGTAGCCCTGCAGGAAGCGATCGACCGTAGCCTGCAGCAGCGTCGCATCGCGCCGCACATACCAGCGCATGGCTTGTGGCGGGCCCAGTTGCAGCCGGCTATGCAGGCGCAGGCGCGGCATTACCCGGGCCCAGCGCAGCGCGATCGGCCGCTCGACCACGGTCAGGTGATAAATGCCGGCCTGGACCATCTCCAGCACGTCCTCCACCGCCAGTGTCGAGTCGACCCATTCGATCTTGACCGGTGGGCGCTTGCGCAGCGCCAGGCGCTGGTTGATCTGCTGGATCAGCGCACCGGCGGCGCTGGCACTGGTCAACGCCACAGTGCGCCCGGACAACTGCTCGACACGGGTGAAACTGCGCTCGCCCTTGCGCCCCACCAACCACAACGGCACTTGGTCCAGGACCGGAGCACTGCTGTTCACGCCGCCGACCAGGCTCGGGTCGAGCAACTCGCCCGGGGCGGCCAGGTCGCCTTCACCACGCTGCAGCGCCCCGAGCAGTTGCTCTTTGGCTCTGGGGATGAGTTTGAGCCGTACCTGTTGTCCGTCGCCGGACCGGGCGTTGAGGTAGTGCTCAAGCGCACGCAAGCGGTAGTACTCGATACCGACGGGCTCGCCCTTGACCTCACCGGAGCTGTTGCGGCTTTGGTTGACCAGTACCCGCAGCACCTTGCTGGCGCGGATCTGTTCAAGGTCACGGGCCTTGCTCACCGGCACGTTGTGCTGCGGCCCCGGCAGGCGTGCGTAAGCAGGACCGACGAGCATCAGGCCAAGCGTCAGCAGCAGGGTGAGCAGGGATCGCAGCATGCGAAAACGTGTCCGAGGTCGGTGGGCAGCATCCATGTGTACGAGCCGCTCGTGATAAATGACGGTAAAAGACCCTGGCAAACGCCTGAAGTTCTTGGTTTTTCCGAAAATCACGCATTTTGCTATGCTGGCCGTCCCGCGGCACGAGGTAGCACCATGCAACTGATCGATATCGGCGTCAACCTGACCAATAGCAGTTTCCACGACCAGCAGGCCGCCATCGTCGAGCGCGCCATCGAAGCCGGCGTTGGGCAGATGATCCTTACCGGCACCAGCCTTGCGGTCAGCGAGCAGGCGCTTGAACTGTGCCAGCAACTGGACCCCGCCAGCGAGCACCTGTTCGCCACTGCCGGCGTACACCCGCACGACGCCAAAGCGTGGGACGCCAACAGCGAGCCGCGACTGCGCCAGTTGTTGCGTGAGGCGCGTGTGCGCGCCGTTGGCGAGTGCGGGCTGGATTTCAACCGCGACTTCTCCCCTCGCCCACTTCAGGAAAAAGCCCTGGAAGCTCAGCTGGCGCTGGCCGCCGAGTTGCGCTTGCCGGTGTTCCTGCATGAGCGTGATGCGAGTGAGCGTTTGCTGGCGATTGTGAAGAACTACCGTGACCACCTGCCTGCCGCCGTAGTGCATTGTTTCACCGGCGAGCGCGACGCGCTGTTCGCCTACCTGGACATGGACCTGCACATTGGCATCACCGGCTGGATCTGTGACGAACGCCGCGGCACGCATTTGCACTCACTGGTGGGCAACATTCCCCGAGGGCGCCTGATGCTGGAAAGTGATGCCCCGTATCTGCTGCCGCGCAGCCTGGGACCGAAACCCAAGAGCGGGCGCAACGAGCCGGCGTTTTTGCCAGAAGTGCTGCGGGAGGTGGCGTTACACCGGGGCGAACCTGTCGAAGAGACCGCAGCGCACACCACCGCAACGGCTCGGGCATTTTTCCAGCTGGCCTGATCGGGCATAAACGGTTTGTTGATACACGTCAAAACCTCCCAGGCGTGAGCGGGCACAATGATGGCACCTTGCCAATAATGTTTCCGCTCAACTCAGAGAAGACCTACCCATGGGTGCCTGGCTTAGCAATATTTCCCTGAAGTACAAATTCTGGGCCGTCAACGCAGTGGCCTTTGTCACCACCTTGATGCTGGTGCTGTTTGCCGTGTATCTGGAGCAGCGAGCCCGCGCTGAAGCGGTGCAGGCCCAGACGCAGTCCCAGGCAGAGCTGCTCGGCGCATGGCCGGCAGAGCGTGCCCTGCCCCGCCAGGCCAACGTGATCACCTGGCAACCCGGCCAGACCCCGACCTTTGCCGGCCAAAGCCTGGAGCCCCTGCGCCATGCACAAGGCTGGGTAGCCCTCCCGGCCGACTGGATCCTGGGCGATAACCCACTACGCGGCGCCCAGGTACTGCGCCATGGCGACCAGCAGGTAGCGGTACTGGCCCAGGCACCGAGCGTGCGCCAGGTGTTCCTTGACCGTTTTGGCAACTACGCGGTTTGTGTGCTGATCCTGATGCTGGCAATGCTCTGCGCCTCGCAACTGTTGATTCGTTTCCTGCTGAGCCAACTCAACACCCTCAAGGACGTCATGCTCCACGTGGAAAAAACGGGTGACCTGTCGGCCCGCGTGCCTCTGTCTTGTGGCGACGAAGTGGGCCAGATGGCAGGCGCCTTCAACGCCATGCAGTCGACCTACCACCGTGTGGTCAGCACCGTGGCACGCACCGCCGCGCAACTCGATTCGGGCGCCGCACGCCTGGCCTCGAGCATGAACGAGGTGCGCCACGGCATGCTCGGCCAGCAGAGCGAGACCGACCAGGCAGCTACCGCGATCAACGAGATGTCAGCCACCGTGCATCATATCGCCCAACATGCCGGCGCCACGCGCGACCTGTCGCAGACCGCCGACGTCCTTGCCGGCAGCGGCAAGCATGTCGTCGACCGCGTGCAGGACTCGATTGCAGGACTGTCCAGCGGCGTGCAGCAGACCGCCGAAATGATCCGCCAACTGGCCGAGGACAGCCAAAAGATCAATGGCGTGGTCAACGTCATCCACAGCATCGCCGAACAGACCAACCTGCTGGCGCTGAATGCCGCCATCGAAGCAGCGCGTGCCGGCGACCTGGGCCGTGGCTTTGCGGTGGTCGCCGATGAAGTGCGCAGCCTGGCCAAACGCGTGCAAACCTCCACCGACGAAATCACCGGTATGGTTGCCGACCTGCAAGCCGGTACCCGGGATGCGGTGGAGTTCATGCAGGAAAGCTCTTACAAAGCTGACGACTGCGTGCGCCAGGCCCAGGAAGCCGGCGCAGCGCTGGCCGAAATCACCGGCGCGGTGGCGCAGATGCGCGAGAGCAACACCCAGATCGCCGTCGCCGCCGAGCAGCAAAGCCAGGTGGCCGAAGAAATGAACCGGGCGGTAGTCAGCATCCGCGACGTTACCGAGGAAACCGTACAGCAGACTGTCGATTCGGCCACCACCAGCAGCGAACTGGCAACCCTGGCCGGCGAGCTGAACAAGGCCATCGGCCAACTCAAACTATAATCACCATAGCCAGCCTCGATTGGCTGTGACCACTGGGCCGCACTAAGCTTTGGGCATGACCGTGAGGACCTGCCCATGAGCAAACGACTGCCCAACTTGCCCGCCTGGCAATGGCGCGGCTATCACCACAACCACCGCCACCCGACCAACCTGGTGCTGCACCTGATTGCCGTGCCGCTGTTCATCCTCGGTGCTTTGCTCGTGCTGTCCGGCTTGTTCGCCCTGGACCTAGGCCAGATTGCTGTCGGCATCATTGCCCTGATCGCCGGCCTGGGCCTGCAGCGCCACGGCCACCGCCTGGAGGCCGAGCAGCCAGAACCCTTCGCCAACCGCAAGGACGCCCTGCAGCGCCTGCTGACTGAGCAATTCATCACCTTCCCGCGCTTTGTGCTCAGCGGTGCCTGGTGGCGGGCCTGGCGCGAACGGCACAGACACCGGCGTTGACGCTCAGGCGAACACCGTGACCGTCTGGCGGCTCAAGGCCAGCAATTCGCCTTCAGCCGTCCACAGGGCAGCTGCGGCATGCCCGTATCCATCGCGGGCGTGTTCGGTCTCGACGCAGTAGCGGCACCAGTCCAACGTTGACAGCCTGGCAACCGGCTGGATGAATTCGATGGTCCAGGTCAGCGTGCTGCCTGCTGCGGGCTGCTTCAGGTACGGCATGAGGCTGGGTGGCCAGGCATCGACAAGCGCCAACAGGTGGGCCTCGTTGACCTGCTCCTGGGCAACATCCCGCAAGCGCACCCAACCGCCCATGTGGCGTGACTGATTACCGCTGAACGGCAGCCCGCCAATTGCCCAGCGCAGGGCTACATGGCGCATGAACTCTGGTGTGACACCTTTGATGTAAGGAAGCTCCGGGGCGGCTTGCTCGAGTGCCTTCATCTCCATGGCCGGCTCGGCAGGCACCTGCACCACCGATGGCCGCGCGGCACCGAAGTTGCCCTGGACCAAGGTCACCACCTGGTCATCCTGAATGGCTCGACCCAGCACGGTGCTGACCGCTTTGCCCTCGCGCAGCACTTCGACTTCGAAACGGGTCGCAACGTCGGGCGCGGCGGGGGCGACGAAACTGACGGCCAGCGACCGCACCGGGCGGCTATCGGCGAGCTTCAGGCGCATGGCCTCATACACCATGGCAGCCATCAGGCCACCGAATACGGCACGCCCTTGGGCCCAGTCGGGCGGGACACTGACGCTATCGGGGTGCGCTCGCACGGCGTCGAGCAGTTGGTTGAAATTCATGGGCCGGCTCCTGCAGCAGCGAAAGGTGTCAGCCAATACTAGCGAGCAACCTTGCGTCGAACAGCCCGCATATCGGTCATTTGCCGGGCTTGCGCCGCTCCAGTGCTGCCTGCAAGGCAGCCAGTGTCACATCGGACTGGCGCTCGGCGTCATCGAGCTCCCGCTCCCAATCGACTTTGCAGGGCGCAAGGTCCTCATGCGATTGAGCCTGCAACAGCCATTGCAGGCGGTCATGCCAATTACCCAAATCGCCCTGGGCTTGTTTGAGCAGGCGCTGCAACTGCTTCCCGGCATGATCGAGTTGTGGGTAGGCCTGGTCCCCATAGCGCACCCGCTTGATCAACAAGCGCAGGCGATGACGGTCGTGGGCCGGGTCCTGCAAGGCTTCCTGCAGCTTGCGCCATTGCTTGATCAGGCGTTTGTCGACGCGTTTACGCAGGCACTTGGCCAACCCTTCACGGCCCGCGGCGCGCAGAAACAGCGGAAAGGCATCGAGGATTGCCAGCACCCGGCTCAGTTGCGGGCTGGCGGCCACGCCGGCAAAGGTGGCAGCGCGCCCTTGCAGACGCCGCTGCCCCGCTTGGACAACGCCGCGCTGGATCAACTCGCCCGCCAGTACCTCGCGGTCACGTAGCGGCGTGGTCAAGGTGCCAAGGGCTCTCGCAGCGTCCTCCAGCTGCTCGACCCCCGGCAAGCCCTTCAGCGGCCGCAACAGGCTGCGCAAGCGCCTCAGGCCTATGCGCAGATCGTGCAAGGCCTCGCTGTCGGTATCGGCAGCAAGGCGCTCGCGACAAGCCAGCAGGCGCACCTGCAAGGCCACTACCTGGGCAACCACATGGTCGAGCATGCTGGACATACAGCACTCCTCGGTCAGCGCCCGGCGCGCGACTCACGAATGTAGAAACGCGCCTTTTCGGCTTTCTTGGTGCAACCCTCGAACCCTTCGAACTGCTGCTGGGTCTTGGCCCCGGTCAACAGCGACAACGCCTTGGAATAGCTGACGGTACCGGCAAAGCCTTCAGCCTTGGCCAGGTCGAGCTCCTTCCAAGCGGCATCGAGCTGCGACGCGCAGCTGTCACGGTAAGCCGTCTTGCCCGCGCAGCCGGCAAGGGCCAGGGCAATCAGAGGAAGGCAGATCCAGGCTTTCATCGGTAATACCTCGGAGGTTGAATACGGTGGCTGTTCGACGCTTGGGCACCTGAAAAGTGCCGCGCTCGGCAGGTTTTGCCTAGAGTCTACATTGAAGCACAGGCAACGCTCGGTGCATTGTAGGGCCATGGATGCAAAAGCCGGGGAAGATCATGAGCAAACGTGTAGCACTGGTGTTGGGGTCGGGGGGCGCGCGGGGTTATGCCCATATCGGCGTGATCGAAGAAATCGAACGGCGCGGCTACGAAATCGCCTGCATTGCCGGTTGCTCGATGGGCGCGGTGGTCGGGGGGATTTACGCGGCGGGCAAGCTCGATGAATACCGCAACTGGATCGAAAGCCTGGATTACCTGGACGTACTGCGTCTGGTCGATGTCAGCTTCCGCCTTGGCGCCATTCGCGGCGACAAGGTGTTTGGGCAGATCCGCAAGATCGTCGGCGAAATCAATATCGAACAATTGCGCATCCCCTATACGGCAGTGGCCACCGACCTCACCCACCAGCAGGAGATCTGGTTCCAGGAGGGCTGCCTGCACCAGGCGATGCGCGCCTCGGCGGCAATTCCAAGCCTGTTCACGCCGGTCATGCAAGGCAACCGCATGCTGGTCGACGGCGGCATCCTCAATCCGCTGCCGATCGTGCCGGTCGTGTCCAGCCACTGCGACATGATCATCGCGGTAAACCTCAACTCCACCAACCAGAAGCAGTACCAGCTGCCTGTCATCGAGCGGCCGGCAGCGTTCAGGATGCGCTTTGACGCGCTGATCAGTTCGCTGGGGGCGCGCATGCCGTTCCGACGCAAGCCCGCCGAGGAACTGATGCGCATCGAGCAGGAGATCACCGGCGAGGGTCTGGTGCCACCCAACCCCTGGCTGAGCGATACGGCCGCCCCAGAAACCCAGCAACCGGCGGCGACGCCGCAAAGCGAGGGTGCGCCAAAATCGGCCACGGGGTCGATCATCGTCGACAACGTCGGGCCAGCGTCGCTGCTGGACCTGATCAACCAGAGCTTCGAGGTCATGCAGACGTCGTTGGCGCAATACAAGATCGCGGGGTATCCACCGGACGTGCTGATCAACGTACCCAAGCGGGTATGCCGGTTCTTCGAGTTCTACAAGGCGCCGGAACTGATTGCCTTGGGCCGGGAGATAGCGCGGGATACGCTGGATAACTACGAGGGCGAGAAGCGCTGAAGCGCCCCGGCGCGTGCCCCGTGCCCCAGAAACGAAACAGGCCGCATCATGCGGCCTGTTTCGTTACCAGAGTGTCACTCAGTAGCGAGTGATGTCCGCACTGCCTTCCAGCTGCTTGCGGTATGCCGCAAAGTCCTGCTGGCCTGCACGCGAAGCGAGATAGCGGCGGATCTGCTGCTTCTCTTCATCGCTGGCGGCGGCACCGTCGTTGACGCCTTTGAGCTGCAACACGACCAGGCTGCCATCGGCCAGTACCACGCTGCCATATACCGGCTTGCCCTTGGCTTGCGGCTTGGGCAGGCGGAACAGCGCCTGCAACTCGGCCGGGTCGATACCGTCCTGGCTGCGGGTGACTGCTTCGTAGGCCTTCCAGCTCTGGCCTTGCTGGGTAGCATCAGCAGCGACCGAGCCGTCACGCAGGCCGGCGATCAGTTTGTCCGCCTTGACCTTGAGCTCGGCGGTCGCCTTCTCCTTGGCCAGGTGTTCGCTGATGTTCTTGGCCACGGCTTCGAGCGGCATCTGCTCCGGCTTGCGGTGCTCCTTGACGCGCAATACCACGGTGGTTTCAGGGTCCAGCTCGATGGCGGTGCTGTTGGCAGCCTCATCAAGCACTTCCTCGGAGAACGCGGCCTGGACCACGGCACGGTTGGCCGTGATGCCCTCACCGCCTTCACGGCCGAATGGCGCGGAAGTATGCACCTTGAGGTTCAGGTCCTGGGCGGGCTGGGCCAGGTCGGCAGCCTCGTAGGCAGCATCCTGCAGCTGCTTGCTGGCATCGACATAGCGCTGCTCGACCAGCGGAGTCTTCAGGTCTCGCGTGAGCTTGTCCTTCAGGCTGGCGAAACTCGGGACTTCCGGCGCCTGTTTACCCAGCAGCTTGATCAAGTGATAACCGAACTGGGTACGTACTGGTGCTGACACCTGGCCATCGTCGAGCTTGTACAGAGCGTCCTCGAAGGCCGGGTCATACACACCCGGGCCGGCGAAACCAAGATCGCCACCGCTGTTGGCCGAACCCGGGTCCTGGGAGAACTCCTTGGCCAGCTTGGCGAAGTCTTCACCTTTGGCCAAGCGTTGCTCGATCTCTTCGATGCGAGCCTTGGCCTGGGCATCGCTGACCTTGTCATTGACCTCGATCAGGATGTGCGCAGCGTGGCGCTGCTCGGCCAGGTTGGCGATTTCCTTCTCGTACTGGGCCTTGAGCTCGTCGTCGGTAACCTTCACCTGATCGAAGAATGCCGACTTCTTCAGCTCGACATAGTCGATGACCACTTGATCCGGCGTCATGAACTCCTTGGCATGCTGTTCATAATGAGCCTTGACCTCGTCATCGCTGACCTTGACCGCAGCCGGGTTGGCCTTGAAGGTCAACGAAGCGAAGTCGCGGGTCTGGCTCTCCAGGCGAGCGAAGGCGTCGACCTGCTGGTCGGTAACGAAGCTGCTGCCGGCAATACCCGTGCGGATCTGGCCGATCAGCATTTCTTCGGCAAGCATCTCGCGGAACTGCAAACGGCCATAGCCCATCTGGCGGATGACCTGGTCGAAACGGTCGGCGTTGAACTTGCCATCAACCTGGAATTCCGGCGTCTGCAGGATCACTTGATCCAGCGCGGCCTCACTGAAGGCGAACTTGGCATCTTCGGCACCCTGCAACAGCAGCTTGCGTTCGATCAGCCCTTTGAGCGCAGCATCGCGCAGCAATTTCTCATCCAGCAGAGCCGGGTCGAAATCCTTGCCCAGCTGTTGCATCAGCTGGCGGCGCTGCATGTCGGCCGCTTGGCTCAGCTCGTTCTGGCTGATGGTCTGGCCGTTCACCTTGGCGGCGTCCTGGCTATGGCTGGCGGCCTGGAAAATGGCTTCGAAGCCCGTCAACGCCATCAACACAACGATGAGGCCAATGATGGTCTTGGCAATCCAACCTTGTGAATTGTCCCTGATATTTTGCAGCATGCGTCCCCCAGAAACGGCTGTACCACTGCGTCGACAACCGCGGAGCGTGGGTAGAATCCTGATAAAAGAAAGGCGCATCCGAGGATGCGCCTTTTCTTAGCAAACGTGTCAGGCGGGAACGTTTGCGACCCGCCTTCAGCGTGCTCGAACCTGGCAAGGCCCGGTCCAGCTGAAAGAGACGACTTAGTTGACGGCGTCTTTCAGGCCTTTGCCAGCCTTGAAGCCTGGAACCTTGGCGGCAGCGATCTCGATTGCGTTACCAGTTTGCGGGTTACGGCCGGTGCGCGCAGCGCGCTCTTTGACCGTGAAGGTACCGAAGCCAACCAGAACGACGTCGTCGCCTGCTTTCAGGGCACCAGTCACGGAGTCAATTACTGCATCCAGCGCGCGGCCGGCTACAGCTTTCGGGATGTCAGCAGATGCGGCGATAGCGTCAATCAGTTCCGACTTGTTCACTCTAAGTCCCCTTATTTCTCTATTGAGTTTGTTTCTAAGTATGTAATGAAAAGCTTCTGAAACGAATGCTGGGTGGCCTGGTGACAATAGCGTGCCGCTTTATAGCAAGGCCCCGAAAATACTGTCAAGGAAAGCCCCCCAGCCAAAAACTACTAATGCGTGCTGATACGTTCCTTAGCATCGCCGTCGCGCTTTTCATCTTTCGCGACAATCTCAGGAGCCACATCTGGCAAGGGCTCCGGGGCGTATTGCAGCGCAATTTGCAGGACTTCGTCAATCCATTTGACCGGTTTGATCTGCAGATCCTGTTTGATATTTTCCGGGATCTCCTTCAGATCGCGAACATTCTCCTCTGGAATGATCACCGTCTTGATCCCACCACGGTGCGCCGCCAGGAGTTTTTCCTTCAGCCCGCCAATGGCCAATACCTGCCCACGCAAGGTGATTTCGCCGGTCATGGCAACATCTGCACGCACCGGAATCTGCGTCAACGCCGACACCAGCGCAGTGCACATGCCGATACCGGCGCTCGGGCCATCCTTGGGCGTAGCGCCCTCAGGCATGTGGATGTGCACGTCGTGCTTCTCATGGAAGTCGGCGGCAATCCCCAGGCTGCGGGCGCGGCTACGAACAACGGTTTGCGCGGCGGTAATCGACTCGACCATGACGTCGCCCAGCGAACCGGTCTTGATCAATTGCCCTTTTCCAGGGATGACCACCGACTCGATGGTCAGCAATTCGCCACCCACCTGGGTCCAGGCAAGGCCGGTAACCTGGCCTATCTGGTCCTGCTGCTCGGCCAGGCCGTAGCGGAACTTGCGCACGCCCAACAGGTGCTCGAGCTGCTCATTGGTGACCTTGACCTTGACCTGTTTCTGGCCGGTGTGCTCCTTGACGACCTTGCGGCAGACCTTCGCAATCTGCCGCTCCAGGCCACGTACACCGGCTTCGCGGGTGTAGTAACGGATGATGTCACGGATCGCCGAGGTGTCGATCTCGAGCTCCTCCTTCTTCAAACCGTTGGCCTTGACCTGCTTGGGCGTCAGGTATTTGATCGCGATGTTGATCTTCTCGTCCTCGGTGTAACCCGGCAGGCGGATGACTTCCATGCGGTCCAGCAGCGCCGGCGGAATGTTCATCGAGTTCGAGGTGCAGAGGAACATCACATCCGAGAGGTCGTAATCAACCTCCAGGTAGTGGTCGTTGAAGTTGTGGTTCTGCTCGGGGTCGAGCACTTCCAGCAGCGCCGAGGCCGGGTCGCCACGCATGTCGCTGCCCATCTTGTCGATCTCGTCGAGCAGGAACAGTGGGTTGCGCACCCCCACCTTGGTCATTTTCTGGATCAGGCGGCCGGGCATCGAACCGATGTATGTCCGACGATGACCGCGGATCTCGGCCTCGTCACGCACGCCACCCAGGGCCATGCGCACGAACTTGCGGTTGGTGGCGGCGGCGATCGACTCGGCCAGCGAGGTCTTGCCCACGCCTGGTGGGCCGACCAGGCACAGTACCGGGCCGCGAATTTTCTTCACGCGCTTCTGCACGGCGAGGTATTCGAGGATGCGTTCCTTGACCTCTTCAAGGCCATAGTGGTCCGCGTCGAGAATTTCCTCGGCCTTGGACAGATCCAGGCGCACCTTGCTCTGGGCCTTCCACGGCACCTGCACGAGCCAGTCGAGGTAGGTTCGCACCACGGTGGCTTCGGCAGACATTGGCGACATCTGCTTGAGCTTGTTCAGCTCGGCCTGGGCCTTGGCCAGGGCGTCTTTGGGCAGGCCGGCAGCTTCAATGCGTTTTTTCAGCTCTTCGACTTCGTTGTGGCCTTCGTCGCCATCGCCGAGCTCCTTCTGAATGGCCTTCATCTGCTCATTCAGGTAGTACTCGCGCTGGCTACGCTCCATCTGCTTCTTGACCCGGCCACGGATACGCTTTTCGACCTGCAGCAGGTCGATTTCGGCATCCAGCATCGCCAGTACATGCTCGACACGGGTGGACAGGTCGACGATTTCGAGAATTTCCTGCTTCTGCTCGATCTTCAGCGCCATGTGTGCTGCCATGGTATCGACCAGGCGCCCAGGCTCCTCGATGCTGTTGAGCGACGACAGCACTTCAGCCGGGACTTTCTTGCCCAACTGTACGTACTGCTCGAACTGCGACAGCAGGGTGCGCACGAAGACTTCCGACTCGCGCTCGGCGGCGTCGGTTTCGTCGATCAGGGAAACTTCGGCACGGATGTGCCCTTCGACTTCGGTAAAGCGCTCGACTGCACCACGCTGCTCGCCCTCGACCAGCACCTTGACGGTGCCATCAGGCAGCTTCAGCAGTTGCAGCACGGTAGCGACAGTACCGACGCGATACAGGGCGTCTTCGCCCGGATCGTCGTCAGCGGGGTTCTTCTGGGCCAGCAGAAGGATCTGCTTCTCGCCAGTCATCGCAGCCTCAAGGGCCTCGATGGACTTCTCACGCCCCACGAACAGTGGGATGACCATGTGCGGGTAAACAACGACATCGCGCAATGGCAAAAGAGGCAAGTCGAGGGTGGTCTTCATGATTTCGCCTCTACAGCGGCCTTATGGCCGGAAACCGGTGGAAATGATGCTTGGACCTAATGTGGGGGCACGCCTGGGAAATTACAAGCGCTTGCACAGGAAAAGCAGAAAGGGGCCCGCATGGGCCCCTTTCTTGCTTGCTGCCACGGACCGACTCAGGCGTCGGGCGCGACCTTGGCTGGCGGCTCGCTGTTCTCGTAGATCAGCAGCGGCTGCGACGTGCCTTCGATGACGCTCTCGTCGATCACCACCTTGCTGACTTCCTTCTGCGAAGGAATTTCATACATGGTGTCGAGCAGCACGCCTTCGAGGATCGAACGCAGGCCGCGGGCGCCAGTCTTGCGCTCCAGGGCTTTGCGTGCGACGGCCTTGAGTGCATCACTGCGGAACTCGAGGTCAACGCTCTCCATCTCGAACAGCCTGGCGTACTGCTTGGTCAGGGCGTTCTTCGGCTCAGTGAGGATCTGCATCAGTGCAGCCTCGTCCAGCTCGTCGAGGGTTGCCAGAACCGGCAGACGGCCGACGAACTCGGGGATCAGGCCAAACTTGACCAGATCATCCGGCTCGACTTCCCGCAGCGACTCGCCAACCTTCTTGCCCTCTTCCTTGCTGCGTACTTCAGCGCCAAAACCGATGCCACCTTTGGTGGAGCGGTTCTGGATGACCTTTTCCAGGCCCGAGAAGGCGCCACCGCAGATGAACAGGATGTTGCGGGTATCTACCTGCAGGAATTCCTGTTGCGGGTGCTTGCGCCCCCCTTGCGGCGGAACGGAGGCAACGGTGCCCTCGATCAGCTTGAGCAGTGCCTGCTGCACGCCCTCACCCGAAACGTCACGGGTGATCGACGGGTTGTCCGACTTGCGCGAAATCTTGTCGATCTCGTCGATGTAGACAATGCCCATCTGGGCCTTTTCCACGTCGTAATCGCACTTTTGCAGCAGCTTCTGGATGATGTTCTCGACGTCCTCACCCACATAACCGGCTTCGGTCAGGGTGGTGGCGTCGGCAATGGTGAACGGTACGTTCAACAGGCGAGCCAGGGTTTCGGCGAGCAGGGTCTTGCCCGAGCCAGTAGGCCCGATCAGCAGGATGTTGCTCTTGCCGAGTTCAACCTCGTCACCTTTCTTGTCACGCTGGTTCAGGCGCTTGTAGTGGTTGTACACCGCTACCGAAAGCACCTTCTTGGCACGTTCCTGACCAATCACATACTGGTCCAGGATGCCGCTGATTTCTTTCGGCGAAGGCAATTTGTGCGCGCTGCTTTCGGCCTGGGCTTCCTGCACCTCCTCTCGGATGATGTCGTTGCACAGGTCGACGCACTCGTCGCAGATAAATACCGAGGGCCCGGCAATCAGTTTGCGCACTTCGTGCTGGCTTTTGCCGCAGAAGGAGCAATAAAGCAATTTGCCGCTGTCCTCGCCGTTACGGGTGTCAGTCATTCGATCGATCCAATCCGGTAGGCTTGCAACACAAGATGAAGGCAATTGCGGGCTTTTTCAAGTCCGCAGGTAGGCGCTTGAGGCACCTACCTGCTCTGGCACCTGGGTTCAGGAGGCCAGTTGCCGCTTGTCGTATACCGAGTCGATCAGGCCGTACTCGGCCGCGCGCGAGGCGCTCATGAAATTGTCTCGCTCGGTGTCGCGCTTGATGGTCTCCAGGTCCTGGCCAGTGTGGTAGGCCAGCAGCTCGTTCAGACGCGCCTTGATGTTGAGGATTTCCTGGGCGTGGATCTCGATATCGGTCGCCTGGCCCTGGAAGCCGCCGAGCGGCTGGTGAATCATCACACGCGAGTTAGGCAGGCAGTGACGCTTGCCCTTGGCACCGGCGGCCAACAGGAAGGCCCCCATGCTGCAGGCCTGGCCGATGCAGATGGTCGAGACGTCCGGCTTGATGAACTGCATGGTGTCGTAGATCGACATGCCAGCCGTTACCGAGCCGCCAGGGGAGTTGATGTAAAGATGGATATCCTTGTCCGGGTTTTCCGCCTCAAGGAACAGCATCTGTGCCACTACCAGGTTGGCCATGTAGTCTTCTACCGGGCCGACCAGGAAGATCACTCGCTCCTTCAACAGGCGCGAGTAGATGTCATAGGCACGTTCGCCACGGGCGGACTGCTCGATAACCATCGGGACCAGGCCGCCTGCGGCTTGGATGTCAGAGCTCTGCTGAATATAAGAATTGCGGGACATGTCCTGCGCTCACTCCCAAATAGTCATGGCTTGAATACGCACAAGCCAGCGCGAAGGCTGGCTTGTGGGGGTTTCCTACGAGAGGGCCGCCTTACTCAGCTTCGGCAGGCGCCTGAGCTGGTTTTACGGCTTCTTCGTACGAGACCGATTTGTCGGTCACAGTCGCTTTCTGCAGAACAGTATCTACAACTTGCTCTTCCAGCACAACCGAACGCACCTCGTTCATCTGCTGGTCGTTTTTGTAGTACCAAGCGATGACCTGCTCAGGCTCCTGGTAAGCCGAAGCCATTTCTTCGATCATCTCGCGAACCTTGCCTTCGTCCGGCTTCAGTTCGAACTGCTTGACCACTTCAGCGACGATCAGGCCCAGCACCACACGGCGCTTGGCTTGCTCTTCGAACAGCTCGGCCGGCAGTTGCTCAGGCTTGATGTTGCCACCGAACTGCTGAACAGCCTGGACGCGCAGGCGGTTGACTTCGTTTTCCAGCAGCGCTTTCGGCACTTCGATCGGGTTGGCGGCCAGCAGACCGTCCATGACCTGGTTCTTCACCTTGGTCTTGATCGCCTGGCGCAGTTCACGCTCCATGTTCTTGCGAACTTCGGCGCGGAAGCCTTCCAGGGTCGATTCCTTGATACCGAACTGGGCGAAGAACGCTTCGTTCAGTTCTGGCAGCTGAGGTGCCGAAACGCTGTTGACGGTGATGGTGAACTCGGCAGCTTTGCCTGCGAGGTCCAGGTTCTGGTAATCCTCAGGGAAGGTCACGTTGACAACGCGCTCTTCGCCGGCCTTGGCGCCAACCAGGCCGTCTTCGAAGCCTGGGATCATGCGGCCGGAGCCCAGTACCAGCTGGGTGCCCTTGGCCGAACCACCGGCGAAGGCTTCACCGTCGATCTTGCCGACGAAGTCGATGTTGACCTGGTCGTCCTTCTCGGCAGCGCGCTCGACGGCCTCGAAGCGTACGTTCTGCTTGCGCAGCACTTCCAGCATGTTGTCCAGGTCGGCGTCAGCCACTTCGGCGCTCAGACGCTCGACGCTGATCGACTCCAGGCCGGCAACGGCGAACTCTGGGAACACTTCGAAGATGGCGACGAACTCCAGGTCCTTGCCCTTTTCGAACGACTTCGGCTCTACGGCAGGCGCGCCAGCCGGGTTCAGCTTCTGCTCGACGATGGCTTCGTAGAAGGAAGCCTGGACCAGGTCACCGAAGGCCTCTTGACGGGCATCGGCTTCGAAACGCTGGCGGATCACGCTCATCGGCACTTTGCCTGGGCGGAAGCCCGCGACCTTGGCGCGCTTGGCAGTCTGCTGCAGACGCTTGTTGACTTCGTTCTCGACGCGCTCGGCCGGAACGGCGATGGTCATGCGGCGCTCGAGAGCGGAAGTGTTTTCAACAGAAACTTGCATGGATATTCCTCGTTGCACAGACGTTAGCCGGCGTTAGCCCGACTCCAGAATCAAGGGCAAGCATTCTAGTGAGTCACGCACCAGAAGTCACCCCACCCGGGACGACGGGAAACCACGCCGGTCGATTAGCTTGCAAGGCCCGCACGGCGTATCGCCGGGCCTCTATATATAAGCAGGCTGCGCAACGCCAGCGGCGGCACGCAACCGTAATACCTTGTCAAACAACTACAACCCAAAAAAACGCGCTCATTCAGGGTCGAGTTCATTGAACTGGCAGTACTCTTCCCAGGCCATACCCAGCGCTTCGGCCACTTCGCGATGGGTTTCCAGGCGCATGGCCTGCAACTGTTCAGGGCTCTCGGCGATCAACTGCAGCGCCAGCTCCCAAGGCTGGATGCCCTGCTCGTCGGCGGCATCCTCGAACGCCCATTCGATCTGCTGGGCCTGCTCGCGCGCATCCAGCGCTCGGATTTCCTCGAGCAGTTGCGGATTGGCCTCGGCGAAACGCTGAAGCGCCAGCGCCTGACGGGCTTCTTTTGCAATCATGGATAGATCCTTTGCCGGCCTAATCCAGCCGGAGTTTCAACCGACTGAAATCTATCAGCTTTTATTGGGGTGTCACCAGAGGATTGCAAGGGCTGGCAGAGCAAGTCACAAAGTTGTAGCACGTAAAGGCACCACACCTCAGGCATTCACCAGCCAGCCAGGCAATGAGGGACCGCTTTGCGACCCATCGCCGGCAAGCCAGCGCCCACCGGGACCGCGCAGTTCTTGAGGGCTATGCGATACCTGCCGGAGCCGGTTTGCCGGCGATGGCTGCATGGGTACGCACTCTTGCGCATAACGCAGAAACAACAAAGGCGCCTGATCATACGATCAAGGCGCCTTCGAAAATATGGGGTGGACGATGGGAATCGAACCCACGACAACCGGAATCACAATCCGGCGCTCTACCAACTGAGCTACGCCCACCATAGTGCGGTGCAACGGTACAACTTTACAAAAACGTGCTTACAAAAACATGGTGCGGACGAAGAGACTCGAACTCTTACAGCTTGCGCCGCTGGAACCTAAATCTGGTGCCAGAGCTTGGTCTATTCGCGAAACCCTTTAGATACAAGGGCTTGGCGCGCATCTTACACAGGTGGGACACACTATGCAACGCTAAATTCGTGTCCCAAGTGTCCCCATGTGTCCCGGTGTGTCCCGCCCTAATTTGGGTGGGCCCACGGTCGCCGCTCAGGGCCTACTCTGCCCGAGCCACGAATCAGAAAATGTGTCCCAACTAGGCGGTAGTGGCTTCACCATAGTTGAAGAACGTGTCGCGCTCTACCGACTCAAAAGCGGTCGGCTGTGCAGGTGTAGCTTCCAGCGCATTGCGCGCCTGCATTAGATTTTCCGGTGCCAGATGCGCGTACCGGAGAGTCGTGTTGATGTTCTTGTGGCCCATCCAATGCTGGACAGAGGCCAATGGGACGCCACGCTGTACCAGGCGCGAAGCGCAGGTGTGGCGAAGCATGTGAACGATAAACTGCGGGTCTTCTTCCATGCCCATGTAAGCGCGCAGAGTGGCCCACTGGTGACGCAGAGACGAAACGGTGAGCCCTTCAAATGTAGTCAGGTTCATCCGTCTGCGGTGCAGGATGCGCGCCACGCGACTGGTAGCCGGGATGGCACGGGCGTCTCCATTCTTGGTTTGTCCGGCGTACAGGTGGATCATTCCTTCCTGGAAGTCAGGAGCACTGAGCCCGAGGAGTTCAGCACGGCGGAACCCTGTATCGACCGCCACAATGATGAAGTCATGAAGACAGTTGAGCCCCAGGTGCTGGCACGCCTTAAGGACGTTGCCCTCTTCCTCCGTGTTCATCCAGCGGATACGGTGCTTGCCTTCTTTACGGCGGATCATACGCGGCACACTGAGGAGCCAGTTATGGTTCACGGCGGTCTTGAGGACCATAGAAAGAAGCGACAGCTTGCGGTTCACAGTCGAACCTGAGTTGCCCAGGTCTTCAAACTCCAGAACCATTTCAGTGATGGTCTCGGTCGTGATGTCGCTCAGCAGCGTATCGGCCCCTAGTGCTTTCAGCACGTTGCCGCCATTGAGTGTCATCGTTTTTTCAGACTTGCCACCCTTCCACTCCAGTCGGAATGTCAGGTCGTAGGCTTCTTGAAGGGTCTTGCGGGATTTCAGCGGGGAAATGGTGCCGGTGCCTTCGCCACGTACCGCCTTGGGTAGCGCGGCCCTCCTTGCGAGCTCTCTGGCCTCATCGGCCTTCGCCTCTTCCTCTGTGGCGAACGTTTGTCGGTAGCGGTCGTTACGTGACCCAAGCGAGACTAGATACTTATTTCCCTTCCTGTATATGGGCATTTTTGTCCTCAGATTCGAACAAGTTTTCGATGAATTTGCGCCCGGTGTCAGTGAACACCAGTTGCTTCTTACGCCAATCGTTCGGGTCTTCCTTAGCGACCAGGAAGCCCAATCCAGCGTCCGTGCGCCCACCACGCCCGTAGCTCGCAGCGTAGCGGGATGCGACAGCTACACCTACCCCAACCAGGTCGGCCATTTCCGAGATACCTACAGGCTCCTTTTGCTGGGCAAGAGTGAGCAGGTAGATGACTTGCCGGATGGGCATTTTGGGGTCCAGGTCGTGGAACTTCTCAAGTGCCGTGACCAGGCTTGTGATCTGTGCGCTGTCCATGTTTCTTAACTACCACCTTGTTGAAAACCAAGTGAAGGCCTAAGAGCCAGATATGATTCTCACAGATGGAAAAGTAATAGTCAAGGAATATTCCCGAACGCGAATATGTTTCGAGGAAGAATTCCCATCCGAACAATGTCAAAAACACGCCTTTGGATCCTTTTGATGAGCCAGTGGCGGATAATTGTCACAAATGGAAAGGTATTGTTCAAGCGACATTTGCCACGCTAACGAATTCTCTTTCAAGAGACCTTATCACGGTCAAAATCGAAAAATCCGAGGAGTCTACGCCTGACGCAGCTCACGCGAAACAGCTGTACTGTAAATTCATACAGCCCGCAGCTAAGGAGAAAAATTCTTCCGGAGACTACCTCGGTTGCTACACGGACGATTTGGGGAGATCGGAGCAAATCAGGGAACGAATCCGTCCTGATAGCGGAACGCCACAGAAGCTTCGAATACCGTAGCCCGATCAGGACGGGGTTGTATAAAGAAAGCTTCATCTCCTGCCATCTCCTGCTGCTCCATGAGGCTGGCGCGACGGAGCGTAGGGATCGACTCAAGCCCCGGGCCCGGTGGTCCGACATCCCTGAAGCAACCGGACTAACGCCCTCCCCTAGTCCACAGAGGCAGCCTTCATGGCTGAGGAAAAATCTAGAGCAATACATCAAAATAATACGCATATAGATTCAGGGAAAAATTATTCTGAATTACCTTGCATGCCCCCATTAGCCTGACTATTAATTACCTCTGGAGAATGGGGGGATGGCACAATGCAACCAAGATTCGTTATCGTTCCAGCAATACCTTTGGAGAATGAGTCTTTTCAGATTGGCAATCGTTTTTATGCCGCCACGAGCTCTGCCGGATTCGACATTTACGACAATCAGGAAAAAACAAGATTAAAGCGCGGCTTTTCTAGCAGGACATTAGCTATCGCAGAGTGCGAAAAGCTGATTAATGACTCGCGCAACCCGTCCGAGTTATTCCCGGTACTGCGGACAGAATGTTGTGAGCGAGAAAAGTAAGCGCCATGACAACATCCACTGATAAGACCGAAAAATATTACGGCGCTATTGCAATTGCCGCTGCCCTTTTATTCATTTGCATCGCTTATGAATTTTCGGAGGCGCAAATAATATGGGCAATTTTACGCCACTCCTAGAATTACTGTTTATTATAATAGGGTCTTTGGTGGGTGTAACTCTGGCTACAGTTTTTCTCCAATGGATCGTCTAGCTCCTGTTGAGGAGTCTCGCTGACCCAGCGATCAGAACCCACAAGCCGTCCATCCACCTGCATTCACTGGAGATGTCCACATGGCTAGCAAGCCGGCTGCTGCTCACCAAGCAAAGCGATACACCCAGGATGACCGTCGAGTAATTATACTGGAATATTTCAATTCCGGGCTATCGCTAACCAAGTTTTGCAAAGTAAAAGGGCGACCCTCTTATCAGACAATGAAGTTATGGCTCTGCATCTCGCCAGATTTTGATGAAGGCAACATGCACTCTCCCTTTAACTCTAAAAGGCCCCTAAGCGAGAGTATGGATACCCAAAGCGAGCATCAGACTATCCAGACAATAGCGGGCAGACTTGCTCTCTTGCACATTCAACTAGCTGCCATCCAAGAAGAGATCGACTCTCTGAACCAAAAATCTCATCTACAGCTATTTGACATACAGCAGCTCGAACGACTACGCGCCACAACAAAAGCTAGCCAGAAGAAATTAAATAGCTGAAAAGTGTAAACCAGACGAAACAAAAAAACCTATACAGTCGCAAAAATTTGTACAACTCTACACCCATTAGTCGGCTTCTTTCCAAGCAGCCCAAAAAAACGTTACCCAAGTGACCTACTGCGCTATTGTGGATCGAACCACAAGACTAAGTCGTAGGGGACTGAAAATGCGCGTTCGAGGCGAAGTATTTTGGGATTGGGCTGATCCTACGCTACACCACCGAACCCATGACGAGGCGTTGGGCAACGGTACGACGATTGATGTCCAGGTGAGGTTGTCACGAACGGGCAGCACACAAATGTTTATTGGTGTGTATGCAAGCTCCGGCATGGCCCTTCATGAAGAGGCTTTCGATTCTCGTCCGGGCGAATCAATGACGCGAGCATTGGCTTGGGGAGTGGGACGCGCACGGCGAATAGCAACAGCCCATCACACTGAAAACCGCTCCATTGCTTGATGCCAGTTAGGCCCTGAGGGCCCTTGGTCATGGCTGGGTAATGAGGGCAGGCCCAGTCCACCAAGGGCCCACACCGTTGATTTAGTCCTGCTCGCCCCCTGCAAAGTCTTGCCGTTTCAAGCATGTGTTCCCAGCGCTTATCACCGCGCAAAAAACAGATAGCCGAACGTCCACACGCTCAGGATTTGCCGCTGAGGGCCCAAAAAAGCCCCACAAAGGGCCGGTAATGGCCGCCTGTGAGGCTGAGAAGGTGGAGCGCGGGATTCTTAATCCAGTGACAGGCCCTGTGTTTACTGGGGTTTCCGGCCATGTGGGACACATTCCGGGACACATTGGGCAGCCGCTGGGCCACTTGGGGCCTGGCCGGAGGGTTCTCAGAGGGCGGATTCTGGCCGCTCGCTGGGGGCACCGGGGGTAGTCGCGGCCTACCAATGTCGAGGTGGGCTCTCAAATTTTTGCAACAAAATCATTTGGGCCATTTGCCTTGGAGACCCAGGACGAACCACAGCACTAGGGGGACGCCAGGCCAGCCCACTAAGAGGCTCGCTATGGCCCATGTAGTTTCATTGGAGCCGTACCGCACGTAGGCCGTAAGGGAGTCCAGGTGCCAGGTCAGGTAACGCATGATGAGGATGTATATAAAGAAGCCCACGGGGGCCAGGAGGATGCCCAGGAGGTGAATCCCTTGGACAGTCTTGAGGAGGCGCATTGGGGCTCTCTTTGGCTGCTGGAGGCGGCACTATAGAGCCCTGCGGGTGGTGGGTACAGTGAAGGTATATAAAGGAGGGATGATGATGGTGGTGGTACTTAATGACCACTAGAGATGAATCAGTGACTGCATCTCCATGATAGACCATTAGGAAACCTCAGTTAGCCCCCCTACCCCCCATAAAGAGAGTGGAGAGGTAAGGTTCCCAATGGTCATCATCATCAGCAGTCAAGCCATGACGGACACACTGAGGTTTCCCTACAGTCCGAACAATGTCCGGCACCACGTAAGCCGTGATGTAGCCCCCGGATGAACGTCTCCGTCATCCTATTGTGGGCCCTTGGAAACTTGGGGTAGATCCTGCTGGGAACTGGAAGGCTTACGTAAGTCAGTGACGGAGGGTCCCGTAATCACTCCAGAGATAAGCCCCCTGAGTGTTTGCAGGAGTACATCAGCTCCCCAGGGCTTTTGAAGATATACCGCATTAGGCGGTAGCTCTTCATAACGCAGGTCGTACCCAGACATCAGAATGGCAGGGATGTCTGGCCAGTGCTCATGGTGCATTGCAAGAAATTCCACACCTTGGATCTGTCCAGGTACACCATGATCCACGATGACTGCATAACAAGGCGCGCCTTGGAGCCTATAGACCAAAGCATCGTCACAGGTAGAAAAACACCGGCACGGCATTCCCATGTCAGCCACGATGTCAGCTGCGAGGCTCCGTAGAAGATCGTCGTCTTCAATGATGACGATCTCCTTTAGGACACTTGCTACCTGTGTTGAGTCGTTGGGCATGCCTTATACCTCCTCCATGAAGTTTTGCACTGCGACAAGGGTTAGTCCAGTCATAGCAGATCGCTACCTAGCGCTTGCGTTACCTCCCATCCAGCCTCTGTTACGCGGAGGGCGGCCTAATACATGGCCCATGAACTTCCTCAACTCAACATCCATGTTCTTGGCCCGCATCTCCTGGACAGCCTTGTCGTTGTCCCGAGCCATATGGTCTACCCAATACGCCACAGCCATAGCCAGGGCATCGAGTCGGTCATCATGGGACAGGGCCCCACGGTCGCGTGTGAGGCGCGTGAGCTGGTAGAACAAGCTGTACTTGATGTCAGTCTGGGCCGACTCAAAGTCCCGCTCAATCAGCTTCTGGTCCACGATGAGGCGGTGCTGGGTGAGTACGGGTTCCAAGGTATCAATGATGCGCTGCTCTTTCTGCTGCGAGTGCTTCACCTCTTCGACCAGGCAGCGGTGGTGCTTCTGGAGAATAGGCTGGAAGAGCTTGGTGTACATGCCGTCACCGAAGTTGGCTTCGATGATGATGTGGTTCGCTTGGTGGGCCTTGGCGATCTTGGCGAGCGTCTCCAGGGTTTCATCGGAGTAGCCACCACGAAGGCCACCAGCGGCCACCAGGAACAGGTTGCCCATTAGGACTTTGACCACGGCATAGCCGGTTTCGTCTTGACCACGGCCCGAGGGGTCAATAGCCATAACGCATCCGGTGTACTCGCTCATCTCACTGGCGTGCCACATTGGCCGGTAGAAGCGGTCCCCTGTGAGCGCCACGGTGGGCATATCGTTGATGCAGAGTTCTGGTGATGCAGCCCAGGCCAATTTGACGTGGGCCATGATCGGGTTGAGGTTCATCACCATCAGGTCTTGGACCTTGAGCGGGAACTTGTCACCGTCACTGAGGCTGGTGTCCAGCATGAACTGGAGGGCGAAGCCAGCACGGCCATAGGAGGCCATACGCTCCATCAGGTCTTTGTCGTCGAACCTTCGGGGGTCCGTTGGCTTACCGGACAGGCTTGGGTCCGCTTCCATCGCTTGCGTGATGAACGGGGCCAGGCTGCCCTTGTAGTGCGGCACCTTCTGGAGAGTCGGGTACAGCGCGGGCCACACACGGATTTCATAGCCGCGTTCGGGGAGCCGGTTGTACAGGGACATCTCACACTGCGGTGTGCCCAGGTAGATGATGCGTGCCGATTGGAGCGGCTTGAGGATCGCATCGAATTCCTTCACGGCCTCGGACAGCTTGTCCCGCATCATCTGCGTGGCAGAGTTGTTCGGGATTTCGATGTCGTCCGCAATGATGATGTCAGCACGGGAACCAGTGATCTGGCCCATGATGCCCACGGACTTAACCGAGGGGGACTGGTCAGGCAGCGCTGGAGCAACCTCAAACGCTACCATCTTGTCGATCTGATCGGGCCCCGGCTTGAGGTGCTGGAGCAACGGCATTTCGTGGATGAGGCGCTTAACGAAGGTGGAGAACGCATCGGCACGGGCGCTGGACGCGGACACTACCAGGATGCGGAGTTGGGGGTTTCGCCACAGGAGCCAGCACACGAATGCGGCTGTGACCCATGACTTACCCACGCCTCGGAAGGCTTCAATGACGCATCGCCTGGGCCCGTGTTGCAGGTAGCGGGCGATGTCGTACTGGACGGGGGTGGGTTCGGGAAGGTTGAGGTGTTTCCACACCAGGTAGATGAACTTTCGAAAATCCTCCTGGGCGGGGTGAACTTTAACGCGGTCTGCCATATGGCGAAGAGACTCCTTGAGCCCGCGCAGGAGGACGCCAAGGCATAGCCGCAAGGCCGCCCAGGACGCGCCTGGGGGCACCTGTTATTGTTATTGGGTTAGAATCAGGGGTGTTGAGTGGGAGCTAATTAATGAGTAGATCTAGAAAGGCAGTCGCTTCACCTGTAATCCAACTAGATGAACTTTTACAAAATGCAGTGGACTCGATCTGTCTTGGAGTAGAGGACTATGAGCTAAGTGCCACTCCAGGAAAAGAACGGCGCGCCATCTCTGCGGCACGCAATTTCTATTCAGGGGTGCTACTTCTCTTTAAGTACCGCATCGGCTCACTTGCCAGCACTCCAGAACAAGTTGTAGAGCTACTTCACAAACCAATCAAAATTCAACCACACAGGAACTCTGGCGGCCTACTTGAATGGCGTCCGACTCCGCACCCCAAAGAAACTATTGACACTGGAATGATCGAAGCCCGACTCCAGGAACTTAAAATATTCCATGACTGGAATGTCGTAAAAAAACTTCGCGACTGCCGCAATGACCTTGAACACTTCCATCCAAAGGCGCCTACGACTGAAATTCAGCGACTGATCGTTGATCTATTCCCCATGCTTCAACGGTTCATTCACGAAGAGCTAAGCGATAGCCCGTCCGATCTTCTTGGAACGGCATGGGACTCAATGGTGGCGGTGAGTGAGTTCTATGAGAGGACTCAGAGCGAGGCCGCCAAAAAATGGCAAGCTGCCGGTCTCCCGGACACCGCCTGGCCATTCTTGAGTACCTGCCAGTGTGAATCCTGCTACTCCTCATTGCTACAGCCGCTCAAATCGAGCATTGACGCTGGGTTCACGCCTGATGTAATGGAGTTTGAGTACGAGTGCATTAGTTGCCGAAACACAGGTTCAGTCGTGCAGCTATTTGAGGAAGAATTTTCAATAGCTAGAGAGGATCATTATTCGGACGGAGTCCTGATTCGGACTTGTGACAACTGCTATATAACGGCGTTCTCCATGGTGGACGAACACTGCCACTGGTGCGGAAAATACGATAGATGGCCGCGATGCGCGATATGCAACGCGCCTGTCAGCGAACACACCCGAAATGCGGGAGGCAACTGGTGTGATCGGTGTGATGCGGACGAATATATGTTCCGAAACAGTTAACGACTCAAGTGGACTACATTGTCATCGTCAAAGACAGGCAAATCACTTAGGTCTCCCATTGCTGTCCCTTTGGGGGCCAAAGATTCAATTTTGTTATCTTTTAGGAACTGGCGGATGACGTTGAGGTACGCCGGTGCCGGTGGCGAGCGCACCAGCTTCCCGTCCTCCATAACGCCCTCACCGTCGATGGTCACAGGGACGCCCCGCATGATTTCGAGGCACCACACGGCGAACTCGTTGTGGACTACTGCAAGTTCCTTTTCGGTTGCTCTATCCGAGGACATGGTGGACTACCATTTCGAGTGCTTTAGGGAAGCCGAGGTAGTTCACGGCCATGGTGATCGCTACGCCCAGGGCGAGCCATTTGATTTGAGTGAGGTTGTCCTGGATGTTGGTCAGGGCCTCATTCAGCGCTTCGGTCATCTTCTGGACCACGCCCAGTTCTTTCTCCTGCGCTTCCACGCGGACCTCAAGGCGGGTCACGCGGCGGTCGATTGTTTCGCTCATTGTTGTTTTCCAATTGGTGGCCCCCGGTCTCCCGAGGGCGAATCTATTAAGAGGTGGTAGAGGTTTGGACCCACAGGGCCGTTTGGGCTTCCCCGGAGAGCTTGAGCGCCTCCTGGAGTTCGGCCTTAGTGGCCTGGATGGTGCTGTTGTTGGCGAGTACCCAAGTGATGGTGTCGGTATCGCTCAGAGCCACGATGGACCGGGCCATGCGGTTTTGGCTGGCCTCATCGCCATTGAAGGTGTTCCCTGCCGTGGTGGTTACTGTGATGGCAGCAACGGCATCGGTGCGATTAAGGACGAACTCCATCCGCGTGGTGTCGCTGGAGACAACGAAGTCCCCCACGGTCCCGAAGTCCCCGGCCACTGCACGGGTGAAAAGCTCACGCCCGTAGTCGTGGGTGTCGTCTTGCGTGGCCGTGAAGGGGGCCTCACCAATGCTGGCGAAGGTGACAGTCAGGGTGACAGCGGTTTTGTCAGCGTTCGCGTAGACCGGGCTTGAAGCCGAGGTGTACACCGCTGCTGAGGTGCTTGTGGTGCTTGTGGTGCTGGTATCAGTCATTACGCTACTCGCAACATGACGGTGGCCTTGTAGCCGGAGGAAAGGTATCCACACACCATCCAAGTGCCGGATGCTGTGACAGACGATTGGTAGTTGTAGGAGCCGTAGTAGATGCTGGAGCCCGCCAGGAGGGTGCCTGGGGCATAGTTGCCGTTCGCCCACATGAAGGCGTAGGTGCCCACTGCGCCGACTGCTAGCTGCCCCGTGTAGGCCCCGAGGTTGGCCGAGTGGATGACCGGATAGGACACGTCCCCCATGGACCATCCGCCGATCTTGAACACATTGTCCGTGTCGATGCCCAGGTAACAGGCGTACTGCCCATCGCGGATGAACGCCATTACAGCGGAGGCGGCGTCATTGTCGCTGTTGCCGATGGTGAGTGCGGGGCTCTGCCCGGAAGCGGTGATAGAGGCGATGGCGGGCGGGCTTCCCGAGTAGAACTTCATCCCTGTGGTGTCGTGCTGTGAGCCCACTGCGATGTAGTTGGAGATTGCGAAGTTACCGCTGTTGTAGACCGTAAACCAGGCGGACCAGGTGGTGGCCCCAGTGGCATATCGGAAGAACCGCTGAGTGCCCGATGCGAACTCCTGGGCGATAGCTGGCAATGCCGATGTGTCTTTCCAATGCCCATGCACAGTAAGGATGCCATAGCTCGGGTCAGCCACTCCTGGGATGGCAAGCCCCCCTGGCCCTCCAGAGATGAAGCCAAACTGAGTGCCCGTGCCGTAAACGTCTGCGGGGGTAGCCGTGGCCATGGTTGTGGTGCGGAAGTCCACCAGGGCCCCCAAGCCATGAGCCAAGTGTGACGGGAAGTATTCCAGCCCGGTCTCCGTGGCATTCTGCCGAAGGGCCTGGAGCGCCTCACCGGAGGCTACTGGCAGCTTCAAGCTCGCGGCGTACCCTGCTGCCTGCTGCTCAGATGTTGCGGCGTTGGTCTCGCTGGTTTTCGCGGCTGCTTGCGAAGCGGCACTGGCCGTCTCCGAGGCCGAAGCTGCGGCTGCTGAGTTCGCGGCGTTCGTTTCGCTTGTCTTGGCAGCCGTTTGAGAAGCGGAGGTCGCGGCTTCTGCTGCCTGGGTGATGACGTTGAGGTCATTCACAGCAGTCGTGTGGATCGCCTCCAGGTCGCTGTTGGCCGCCGTTCGGATTGCCGTGGTCTTGTCGATGGAGTCCTGCTCAATCGCAAGCATGGTGTTCCTGAAGTTGACGTTCATGTAGTTGAGCGTCATCAGGTCTTGCGCATCTACAGGGTCTGCGAAGTCAGTGGCGCGGACGCCCTGCCCATCCCAAACGCCATCAGCGGTCAGGTGGATACTCGCCTGGGTGCCGTCATACGCCTCCTGGGCGCAGTACAGGTTGTACGTGACCATCAGGTCCAGGTCGGCTTCCAGGAGCGTGGAGCCATCCTGGAAAGACACAATGGCAGAGTCCTTTGGGGTGATCCGGCGAATCTCCACCACAGCCCCAGCGACAGGCGCGGAGGCAATCTTGATGGTGTACGAATCTACCCAAGTGAAGTCCGTGACCACTGTGTCCACGGACACCTGGATATGGGCGGTGTCCAGGTAGGGGAAGTTGAAGGGGAAGTTCGTGGTGGCTCCGTCCGCTTTCAACTGGACGTAGCTGTATGGTGTGTAAGCCAAATAGAGGGTTCCATAAAAAGAAAACCCCAGCCGGAGCCGGGGTTCTCATAAAGGTGGTTGTGTGGGGCTAGTGCTGCTTCGCGCCTGTTGGGTAGTCGTTGGCGATCATGTTCAGCATGGTGCTAACGGGGGCTACGTTGTTCAGCGGCAGAAGGCGGGCCCAGTTCTTGATGTCCGTTGCGGACGTTTGGGAGTCATCGGAAAGCCCGTTCTTGACGAGCTTCTTCATGGAGATGAGGCCGTTGATTGCCTGATACGTCGGGTTGGATACGAAGCTGGAGAGGTCGCTGGTGGTCCGCATCCCCGAGAACAACGGGTACGGTGACACCGTGTCATAGAGGTTCGGCAAGAGTGATGCCTGGGAGATTTTGCCGAAGCTGTTGGCAACGATCTGGCCGGGGGCCATGCGCTGATCCAGGTACTTCTGGCGGGTCTCCTCGTTCATCCCCATGGAGTCCAGCATGGTCCGCCCCATGTAGGTCAGGCTCGCCAGGAAGCCACCGTGCAGGACAGTGGACAACGTGGCCCAGTCCCGATGGTTCGCGGCAAAGAGCATGGACTTGTTCCAGCCGTGCATGGTGAAGGCCATGAACTGGAACATCGCTTTTCCTAGTGTGGTCCCCATGAGTGGAATCATGGAGCTAAGGTCGTTCTCCTGGATGACACGGCGAGACTCCCGGTGCATAGCGGTCATGAATCTGGAGTAGTTCTCGGGAGAGTTTTTGACCCATGCCCCGAAGTCCAGCTTGTGGGACGGACCGAAGGCACCTTTGCGGGGCGTGCTGTACTTCTTGAGGTCGTCCAGGACGCTACTGGCTTGGTCCCTGCTCATCCCCATCCAGGCGAGTCGATCATCTGTGAGGAGCTTGGAGGCTGCCCCGTTGGCATGGTTGACCCAGTGGTTCACCAGTGCGATGGCGTGGATACGCTTCTGCTGGATCATCAGTGGAGTCATGCCGGTGTAGTCCAGGACTCCCTTGGCAACTTTGCGCAGTCCGTTATCCACGGCATCCAGCTTGCGGTTGAACGCGGTATCGCCGTTGTGGCGAACCCAGTCATCCTTGGCGCTGAAACTCAGGCGAGCCACATAATCCGCCCCGGCACCGCCGATGGTGTTTTCCAGATGGTCCAGGAGGTCATCCGGTGCGCGGCCAGTGGCGATGTCACGGCGTAGAGCGCGGAGCGCTGGCACGGCCTGGAGTGTGGCCTTCCAGCCCATGGACCCAGTGATCTGCGACAGTTCGGAGACTTGGTTCCATACCGCCCCGCCCATGAGCCGGATGACGTTGAAGTTCCGCCACATTTCCAGACTTTTGTTGAGCGTGGAGAACTCCTCCATCGGCAAGCCCTGGATGCGATCGAAGGCGAACTTCAAGTCCTTACGCATACCCGAGACGTTCGCGCCTGGGCGCATCCCCTCCCCGAACTTGTTCTCCGTGGCAGCCATAATGGCCTTTTCGATGTCCTGCCCCTTGTACACGTCCAGGTGCTTGGCGAGTGCCACGCTCCCGGCCATGCGGCGTAGGTACGGCTCCACAACTTCGAAGGCATTGGTGTGGATGAAGTCGTTCATGGAAACAGCGCTCTTCGTCCCATCAGCCCCTGTCCAGGTCTCCGTGTGAAGCTCATTCACAGAGTTCCGATTTTTGAGGCTTGCGGCAGTCCGCCCAGCATCCGTTCCCTTCGAGGGCAGCATATCGTCCATGACCCGCACAGCCTCTTCTTCCGAGTAGCCCCCGTTGAGCATTAGCGAGTGCTTCAAGGCTTCCCGGTCGGTGCCCATCATCATGGAACCCATTGCGTCTTGAGTGCGGTTCGCGTGCGCCTCTTCGACAGTCCGAACGTACCATTTTGCCCAGCGAGTGGCAGCCTCATCAGAGATGCCATCTCGGGCACCTTGATACGCCCGTGCCCACCAGCCGGTGACAGCTTCGTGGCCCCAGGTGTTGACCATGGAGTTCCACTTGTTCACGTCATGCTTACGTGGGAGGTAGTTCGGGTTCTTCTCCAGGGTGCCTACCACGGAGGTAGCGCCAGTATCCGGGTCGCGGATTTCCGTTTCAGTCAGGCCCAGCTTGATTCGGCCTTCATCCTTGAGGGGGTTGTTGATGTAGTCCGCCACATGGTCCAGGGTCTTGCGGATGGTCTCACCAGCACGCACTACTTCATCAGGGAAGTCCGCATCCCGGCCCCGGATAAAGTCCGACACCAGGCTACCGAACTGGTCATAAGCCTGGGCCTTTTGGTGCCACTTGAAGCCGTTCGCTTGGAACCATTTCTGGAACTGCGGAAGCGAGGCTTTCTTCATCTGTGTGGCCCAGCCCTCAGCCCACTTCGTGGTGTCATCCCAGGCGTTAGGCCCGACCACGGAATGGTCCTTGTAGCCGATGGATGTCCCAAACAGCTTGGAGGCCAGCGAGCGTACTGCCGAGGGTGCCTCAGCTTTGCCCAGCTTGTTCTCCAGGCCCAGGCCCCAGCCGAACACTTCGGGGATGTTCGCGGCCTTGGCGGCCTCGGTGTCCACATGGACTTGGGTGGACGGGGCTACAGTTCTGCGCACCACTCCACCGTTGCCAGTGAGCGGTCCCGCAACCTCCAGCAACTTTGAGAGCGCGTTGTGTTCGTTCTTCCCAATGCCCAGGAGCTTGCGCAGACTGGACACGAAGCGGTCCCACAGGCGCTTATCTGGCTGCCCTGGCACGGCTTTGGATTTCATCCACTGCTGTAGCCGTGGGTTCGTGAGTCCGTAAGCAATCAGTTCCTTGGGGTTCTGGAGGTTGATCCCCAGGCGGCCCTCAAGCGCGCTCTTCCAGGAGTCACCGAACTCAGCCTTAGCGGCCTTGGTCAGCGAGCCATGGAGGCTATCCAGGTCTTCGGCGGCCCTACCGATGCGCGGGTCCGAGATTCCCAGGTGCGGGTCATTCACTGCGTGGATCTTGTACACGGTGGCCGCGTGGACCAGCTCATGTACGAAGGTCTCTTCATTGAGCCCCGAGAGGTCAGACAGTCGCCCGGTGGGACTCATGTACGAATGGCCCCGGAGGAACATTTGGATGCCATCACCAGTGGAGTGGTGCGGAGTCAGCACTGCGCCCTTGGCTGTCTTAATGGCTGCGTCCATAGCGGGGTTGCCGAACTTCTGGCCCTTTTCAATGACCTTGAAGTTCATCTTGCGGAGGTCCACGGCTTTCAGGACACGGTTCAGTACCTTGACCATATCCGGGTTTTTTGAGTAGGCCCGCACGTAGTCAGCTAGTTGGCTAACGCGATTGATGCCACTAGGCAGAACCAGGTTGTCATCACGGCCTCCCGAGGTTTCATAGCGGGGCGTGTCCCACTCTTCACTCCACGGCTGCTTTCGGCCTGGCGTTGCAGGTGCTTCGGGCTCATCCCGTGGGGTTTCCGGTGGAGGCTCGTTGGGCCCAGCCGCTGGTTCCTCGGGTGCCCGTGGCTCCTCGGGGGGCAAGTCCACGGTCTTCGGTTCTTCACCGGGAGAGTGGATGCGTGCGGACCCACCATCCTCAGCCCGCCAGATGATGGCGTTACCGGGCGTGTTCTCAGTCTTGGCGTCCTGGCCGAACCTGCGGAGAAACTCAGGCTGGCTCAGCGCGCCTTCACCGGGGCGCAGGAATCCCGCATCTGTCAGCTCCTTGATCTGCGCCTTGCCTGATTCCTGGCGGCCCCACTGGGCCAGTCTGGAGTTCTCCTCAGCCAGTGGTCCCTCCACATGAGCCAGCCCGCCACCAATCGCCCCGAGGCCCAAGCCCATTGCTGCGGAGATATACAGGTCGTCATCCGTGCGGAGCGGGTTGTATCGGTTCATGAGGGCGTCATAGCCCACGTTGGTCCCAGCCCCGACCACGCCCATGCGGACTGCGTTGGCAATCCTTGAGCCAGCCGTGAGCAAGCCTTCGCCGCCCATGCCGGGGACAAAGCCAATGAGCGTAGGTAAGTCCACTAGCCCACCGACTAGGCGGCCTCCCATGCCTACGACTCCCATCTCAGACAGCTTCTGCTCATCCTGCATGGACTGCTGCATCCGGGACCGCCGGAAGTCGGCATCGGAGTCGCTTGTGGCTTGGAGGATGTAGTCCCAGTTCTTCTCGGGAATGCCCTCCAGGTATTTGCCGGCCTTGTCATTGTCCCAAGAGAAGTTCCAGTCCGTCGATTGCGTCCCCCTGTCCCGCCACCAGTTCACCACGGAGTTGTCCGAAGCGAAGCCCAAGGCCAGCGAAAGCGGGAGGTTCTCCACGTTGTTGATGAAGCCCCCGTTCTCTGCCTGCTGCTGGGCCTGCATCTGTACCAGGTCCGAAGCGGAGGCACTCTGGTCCGGGCCAATCGTATCGCCGGAGGTGAAGGCGGAGGACAGGGGGTCAGGCTTTCCCGAGGGGGTCTGCCCTGCGGCTGGGGTGGTGCCGTTGAACTTGCTCAGGTAGTCCCGTGTTTCCGGCCAAGGGGTTCCTGCGGCCAGGGCCTTGGCAGCCCGAGGACCACCGTTGTAGTCGGCCAGGGCCATATCCATGTTGCCGTTGTACTTCGCCAGGCTGTCTCGCATGTAGCGCCCAGCGGCATCGGCGGCTTGGGTGTAGTCGTGCGGGTCAGTGACACCGTATGCCTTCTGCGTGGCGGGCATCAGTTGGAACGGGCCTTCGGCTCCCTTGCCGCTTTCGGCATCGAGGTTGAACGATGATTCTTCACCGCTCATCTTGAACAGCGTCCCTTGCGGGAGGCCATATTGTTGCTCGGTCGAATCAGTGATTTTCCGGGCATCTTCCAGAGAAATTTGAGTCATTACTTGCCTTTGTTATTGGAGGTACTGCGGGTCAATAGGATTCAGCGCACGCTGCACTTCGGCGGCATGTTCTGCATTAGCTGCGGCTGTCTTAGCCTTGAGGTCTGCGGAGTAGGTGTTCCCAATCCACTTCTCCACCTGCTGGCGGGAGTAGTTCAGGACTTGGTGGTTCGTATCTGTGAGGGGCACGCCCCCGGTCCACATGGTGTAACCGCCCCGGTCGTTGGGCTCCATGCGGATGTTCCCCTTGCCGATGTCTTGGGCATCCGCGACCTTCCCCGGCACCTCATCAATAAAGCGCTCTACCCATTTCCCCCGGTCTTCTCCCTTGGGGACTTGGGGCAGGTCTTTATTCAGGTACAGGGTGTTGTTGATATTCGTGGAGACATTCGGGTCTTGTAGGTACTGCACCGTGGCCTTCACAGCGCTGGCCGCGTCAGGCACCTGGCCGGACTTGAGGAGGAGTTCCGACCTGCGGCGAATGTCCGCCTGGACTGCCGTGAGGTTCGTCTGGTCATTGCCCCATAGTCCCTCAGCCCAGTGGACTGTCCGGGACATAAATCCAGGGTTCACCACGTCATTCACAGCGCTCGCTACGTTGGCCTTCATGGCCCCCATATCGGCTTCGGTGACACCGGAGTTGCCGCCCTGATAGACCAGGGATGCCGCTGAGTTGGCATCGGGGAAGCCGCCCTTCTCCATCAGGAACTGGATGTCGGAGAGCTTCTGGTATGCCCCACCGGCAAGCTGCTGGGCGTATGCCGGGTTCACCGCGTTGATGCGGTTGAAGGTGTCGATAGCGCCCTGGCCCTGCTGGTTAAGCTGGCCTTGCTGCTTCCCGTCCGGTGTCCATCCAAGGGACGCCAGGTTGGTGAGACCCGACTGGAGAATGCTCTTCCATTGGGGGTTATCCACCTTGTTCGTGGAGTAGAACTGCACCTGCTTGTCGAACGGCATCTGCTCCTGCTGCACACGGTTTGCCATGTACTGCTGGGCGTACTGCTCGGTCTCGAAAGCCTTCATCTTGCCTTCGGGGCTCATCACCTGCTGAGGCTGGAGGTACGCCAGGTTGCCTTGGTCGATGGCTACCCGCGTTGATTGCTGGGCGTTCGCCATGGACTGCTGGGCGGTGGACAGAAGCTGGAAGCGGTTGATGTTGTTCTGCCGCTGGTTCAACTGGGACTGGCTATGGTTGATGACAGCGTTCCAGGTGCTGGCCGTGACCCACCGTTCGTTCTTCTGCGCCCAATCGTTGAAGCCCCTCTGGTCCAGCTCACCGGCATCCGCTTGGGTCAGGAACGGGCGAATCTCATCGTCCACACGCTTGCGCTGGTTCTGGTCATCCATGCTCTGCGCGTGGAGGCTCATTTCGGCTGCGGTGGTTCCGCCCAGCGTGGAAGCCACAGTGACACCGGATGACAGCTTCTGCGCCAGGAGCGCATCCACCAGGGACTTGTTCCCGGTCTGCGCAATCTGGACCAGCGTGTTGTTCAAGGTGGTCTTGCGGGCATCATCCCGGAGGAGCGAGGTGGACGACAGCAGGTTGAATCGACTGGCAATGGCCTGGGCGGCTTGGTCCGTGGTGCCATTGAACTGGCCCCCAGTGACATCCCCCACCACGTTCATGAGGTTGTCGCTGGACTGCTGGATGCCCTCCGTGATGGCCTTGGAGTTCATCGTCCGGGCGTTCGTGTCAAACACGTTCATGCGGAACGCTTGGTAGCCCTTATCGAAGCCCGCCACGGCAAACTGGTTCTGCCCCTCAAGCGCTTCATTGCGGCTCTTCGTGAGGTACTCGTCCACCTGCTGGGGATCGGTGAACTGGAGTTCGCCAGTCTGGATTTTCGACATGGTGTCCCGCTCCATGCCTTGCATCAGGTTCTCACCGTAGATGTGCTGGAGCGTGCCCTGGAAGGCTGGGGACTGGGAGGCCAGGATAGAGCCGTCTTTGATCTTCTGGCCCAGCTCACCTACGGTCATGGAGTCCGCTGTGTCTTGAGCCTTCTGCCGCTCCTGCTGATCCTCAGCGGAGCCGAACTGTTGGAGCGCCTGGGGGATCGCTGAGGAGCCAAGCGCCTGGGCCAGTTGGTTGGCCTTCAATCCAGCCGTATCGTCCAGGTGTGCCCGGACTGGCTGGAAGGCGATTGGGTTTACTTGCTCCATGCCCTGGACGCCAGGGTCATAGTTCACTTGTCCACGCATGTGGCCTCCTTATGAGCCATTAGGGGTTACGGTGGTTGAGCCAGAGTTGGCCCGTAGTTGGGTGCTGTAGGCCCCGAGTGCGCTGGAGCCGATGCGACTGGCAGCTTCCAGGTAGTTCGGGGAGTCCACGGAGCGGAGGGAGTTGAGCGCGCTTTGGATGCCGTAGTAGTTGTTCTGTAGCTGGGTGTTGTTGTTCGCTACGGTCGTGCTGTAGTTCTGCTCTACGGATTGGTTGTAGTTGTCACGCTGGGCCGAGAGGTCGGCCAGGAGTGCATCCACAGAGTTGCCCTCTACGCCTGCTTCACTCGCCTGGGCGCGCGCCGTGGACATAGCCGCTCGGGCCTTGAGGTTGTTCTGGTATTCCTGCTGGGACGCAGACTCACGGGCCTGCTCGTTCGCGTAGCCGGTCTGCGCTTGGTTGTCCTGATACGCCTTCAAGTCGTTCTCGGACTGCTGCTCTTCATACGCTGCGGTCGATTTCGCTTGTTGGTTCTGCTGGACCACGGACGCGGTGGTGCCAGCCGCTGCGATGGCCGTTGCGGCCCACGCTGCTGCTACGATGGTACACATGGGAATTGGACCTTCTGGAATTCCTGGAAGGCTTCGCCATCAGGGCCGAAGGGTTCCGGGTCACAGAACTCAAAGCCCAGCCAGCGTAGCCACAGGAGATGAACAGGGTTGCCCGTCCACGCCCGGTTCATGAGTACCGGACGCAGTTCGTGCATTTGGTTGATGTAGTCCCGGCAGTGCGCCAGGAATGTCTTGCGGGCCTTTGAAAGCTCGGAGGAAGCGAGCATCCACGGAGCGCCGACCATCTCAGTCAGCGGGGCCACGCCGAAGATGGCGACCACGCGCCCATGAACCAGGTAGGTCCAGGTGCGCAGCGAATCCATCTGCCCCAGGAGTAATGCGTCCAGGGGGTGCAAGCGGGAGGACTTCCAGATTTCATCCCGGTCCTCCTCCCGCATGTTGGCGGCCAGCTCATGGCAGTGTGCCGGTGTCGTCTCCAGTACCCACGCGACCTCAGACAGCCTGGCTGCGTTTGACAAAGAAGCCCTCCCAGTCAGCGCTCAGGAAGGCCGAAGGCATCGGTGAGCCGTTCTCGATGACGATGGTGGCATCCGTGTTCTGAGTCATGATGGGGAACGTGAACTTGCCGGTGCTCAGCTCTGCCTGTCCTAATGTGGCGCTCGGGGTGCCCAGTACCTTGCCCGAGTAGGTGTAGGTATAGGTGTCCCGATAACGTGGCGTCACCTTCACCTGGAAGTACCCGGTGTTGGCGAAGTTCACGGAAGCCTTACGAAGCTGGAGGCGGCCTTCGGTGTCGCTCTTGGTCCCCCCGCCTGCGCTTTGGGTCTTCACGGTGATGGTGCTTAGCTGGAAGCTGAACACGTACTGCCGACCGACGATTAGGTCCGAGGTGGTGTAATTCCCCTTCACCTTTGCCGTTGACCCATCCCACACGATTTCCGCGACCACGCCAGGCTTGAGGGTCTGCCCGGTGGCGGTCACAGCCATGTATGTCCCATCATCCATGGCCCATGAGTGCGGGATGGTGGTGTATCCATCGGAGTAGCTCAGGGTGTCCTTCGTGACGTACTGCTTGCGGTCCAGGTGAACCAGGTACGGCTCATTTGTCCCCAGGCTGTCCGTCGCTACGGTGAGCTTTTCGAAGTACAGGCCATCGGCACGGTTGATCGCCAGGAACACTTCGGAGTCCAGGAACTCAGCATTCAGGATGGTATCGGTGTCCGGGAAGGTCCATTTGCTCCAGGAGCTTTGCACCTTCGTGTCACCGTCCCAGTAGAACTTGTACACGTAGATCGAATGGCGGTCCCCGGTGGTGAGGACGCACAACATATCCTCAGAACTGGATGAGGCAATCTTGAACACACCCGAAGGGATGTACTGGGGGACGTGCGAGGCCACGTCCGTGGAGTCGTTGGAGACATCGTTCGTGTCCGTGAAGTATTCCCGGATGGCCGTCCAGTTCTCCCGGTCGGAGGCAAAGTAGACGTTCTTCCCCACGGACTGGGGAGTGGTCAGGGCGTTACACACGAACTCCGTGGATGGCTTGATGGAGATGGTTTTGGGCGTGAGGGTGTCCCCGTTGTCGATCAGGAATTGGACCTCATCGGAGAACAGCAGGAGTTGCTTATTGAACGACACCGCGTGCTTGAGGATCGCCACTTTGGTGTACGTGCTGGATACGTCGATAGGGTCGCTGTCCAGAAGCTCCGTCACGGTGGTGCGGTAGAAGTTCCAGTATTTCCCCGACTCCGAGAAAATCACGGCCTCATCGGCAAGGAACCCCAGGCGGTTCCGGTAGAAGACAACATCGTTGATTGTCCGGCCCACAAAAGACGGGTCTTCGTTAGTGTCCGCATCACCGGCCACTCTGTCCGTCCAGGTGGCAGCCTGGAAGGTGAAGGTGCCGTCCGCGTTACGGACCAGCGTGTGCGGCATGGTTGAGCCATCCAGGCCCAGCGCTACACCAGGACCGACACACTCACGCCACACGCCTGTGCTGTCAGTGCCAACATCGTAATAGACGTAGTAGTCGTCCGAAGAATCGCCGGGGTCGCCGGTAATTTCGAACAGGCAGCCACCGGCCTGGGTGCAGTTGGAAGGCAGCGTGGAGAACGACTGGACTACCTTTTTGTACGCCTTCATGGCGTTGTTGTTGAAGCCATCGTAACAGTCGATGGTGAAGTCCGCGGTGCTGGTGATGTACAGGCACGAGCCCGCACGCACGCATGTGAAGCCAGCGCTTTGGATGCCCGCCACCAGCTCAGTGGCGATGTAATCCGTGGAGGCCAGAGCGGTCTTTGTGGCATCGGACCCATCTGGGGTCGCGTATGTAGCCACAGTCACGCCGTTTAAGATGACCCCGTAGGTTCGCCCGTAGTTGCCTTGGATGACACTAATCAATGCCTCGGGCCCACGGGTTCCGCTCACTGCTGCGCGGTTCGCCACAGTGATGGCCTTGTTCACGATGAAGGTGTAGTCCGCCACAGTGATGGCCGTGAAGTCGCTCGCTGGGTCACTTGCTGCCAGGTAGCTGGTTCCGTCCGGGAAAGACACCGTGCGCTCAGAGCCGTCTACGGCAAATACACGGAGCCCTCCGTTGGTGATCGCTACTTGATAGCGTTCGGTGGAGTCACGGTTGATGGTGTGGACGAATGCCGACTCCAGTGGAGAGGCAGTCACTCGGGCCAGGTGGGTGGTCGGGGGGCGCTTCATCAGGCCCTCAGAAACGGTTGAGATGCCGTTCTCTTGGGCGTCCAGTTGGGAGGCCAGGCGGAGGGTGAAGGGCTGCTGGGAAACGCCGTTAACGAAGTTCGGAATAGAGGATGAGATTAGGGACATAGGCTATCGGTCAAGTACCCGCATTACGGAGTAGTTGCCGGTCAGCACGTTGTAGCCCCCGGTCTCCGAATCGTATTTTCGGATGGCGACCAGGGCCCGCGTTTCGTCCTTCTCGGTGAACCCGTTGAGGACATCAGAGCCCACGTTCCGCTGCTGGAAAACACGGGAGGCCCGGATGGTGATGTAGTGCCGCACCGATTGGGGAAGTTCTGCGAAGTCCAGGAGAACGACCATATCCACGGTGATCGAGGAGCCGAACTCATACGTGTGGTTCTGGCGGTCGTAGATGCGCGTCCCTCGGAGTGTGATGTCCAGGGTGGCGCTCTTCCCGCTTGGCGTGACCTCCAGGCAATTGCCGGGAACGGTGATGTACTTCGTGAGGAGAGCCGGAGTCAGCTTGTAGTTGCGCTCAGTGTTGAACTGCCATCCAGGCGATTGCACGTCGATGGTGACTTCGCGGAGGACTGAGCGTGCGATGGCGGCATCCGCTACGGGAAGGCCATCATCCAGGGAGTTGACTGGCGACTCGCCAATGGTATTGAGCATGATGTTTACGGCATCTAGCTCGGTCGTTTGGGCGAGTGTCTTCATTTTCTAGGCACGAAAAAAAAGCCCCACACAAGGAAGTCCTTGAGTGAGGCTAGGTTGGTGGTTAGGCGGTTTTCAGCTCGACAGCGGCTGCTGGGCGGAGGATGCCGTGGCCCATGGCGTACTTGGCGACCATGAGGGTGCCTTGACGGCGGATGTCGTAGTCCGACTCCATCGCCAGGTCCATCAGCTTGACGGTGCCGACTGCGGCCTTGTGCATGACCAGGGCTGCGGTGCTGGTGGCATCTACAGCGTACTTGTCGCTGGTGCCTGCGGTCAGCGCGGTGCCGCCATTCGCAACGGTGGCGATGTTGGAACCGAACGGAGCGTGAACAGCTTTCACCAGGTTGATGCCCGCCACCTGTGGCAGTTCGCCCTTGGCATAGCTGCCTTGGCCGCCCCACAGGGAGTTCATCAGTTTGGTGTTCTGAGCCAGCATGTAGTACGCCGCTGGGGTCAGGTAGGCGTAACGCTCATCAGCCGGGATGAATTTCTCATCTAGCTTCTGCGCGGCTGCGAACAGTGCAGCTACCAGGGCTTCGCCAGTGGTATCGGTCAGCAGCGCGGAGTCAGTAACCGAACCGCCACCAGCTTCGGTCGAAACCGGGGCCGATGCGCGGGCAGCCAGGACGCCCAGTTGCAGGATGTGCTTGTCGTAGGTGTACGACAGGGCGCGGCCCATCTCAGTCGAGTACGGACCACGGACATCGTAGTGGTTCATGGCTTCGTCGATGGAAGCGATGAATGCGTGCGAGATAAGCAGGTCGTCAATGGTGATGACTTGCTCGTTCGCAGGCACGCTCAGGCCAGCAATCTCAGCGCCCGGAGTGTGGTACTGGGCCGAGATTTTGCCCAGGATTGGGAACTGGGCGGACTTGCCGCTGGTAATGGTGCGGACCAGGTGCTTGTCAGCGGTGACGCACGACTCCTGGAAGGCAGTCAGGACTTCGCCCGAGAACACTTTCAGGAACAGCGCTTTGGCATCGCCGGTCAGGTTCGCTTGGCCCAGGCGGGAAACAGTTGCATCAGACATTGAGGGGTGAATCCTTGAGAAAAAGTCGATGGAGCGAGCCGGGGTGAATCCCGTGGCCCGCGTTGCCACCGCGCAGGGGCGCAGTGCGGCTGGACTTTTCTGTTGCTTCTCAAGGTGCTGAGGCGGCCCGTATTAACGGCTACGGGCCAGGCCGGGTGGATCAGTTGTCAGCGACAACGGCACCAGATACAGCGGCAGTGCTGGAAGCGCTGGTGGCGCTAGCCAGGGTCGAAACAGCGGCAGATGCCACTGCCTGGATTGCATCGGCCTTGGTCACGGTGCCGTCAGCGGCAACTTCGGAGACCAGGTTCGCCAGGACTTTTGCCAGGAACGACTCAGCGTCTACGGCTACGGTTTTCAAAAAGCTCATTGGGGTGTTTCCTTTTGTTGGGTTTGGGTTGGGAGTTGAACCAGGCCGGATGGCTGGGTCACGTTTGCGGCCAATGCGTAAGCACGCACGGCCCCATAAATTACGGAGCGTTTCCACAGGGGAACTCCAAGGTCGGTCATGGCCTGGAGCAAGATTCCATCGCACTCTTTTCGGGTGATGCGTATTGGCACACCGGCTAGTTGCACGGTGAGGGTCTCGCACAGGTAGTCATGGACGATTGCCGCCTGGCCGTAGGTGCCCCATGGGGGGATCATTGACCAGAACGGACGGGGTACAGAGGCCCCATCAGTGATGAAGCCAGCGGGGACATCCACATACCGGCCAGTCCCAATGGGACCGATCCAGTAGCGAAAGGACGAAGACGCCCAGTAGTCCACGCCATCCACTTCCTCCATCCACTTGATGGAGAAGTGTTCGTCGGTGAAGCCGCTCATTGTTATTTTTCTTATTGCGGCCAGGCGTCAGAAGACGTTGGAACGGAGGAGCTTGGCCTGGACTTTGGCACGGTATGCCGGGTCACTGCGGTAGCGCTTGTCGCTCATCGCCTCAGTCACCTGGGAGGTGGATTCGAAGACATCGGCTGCGGCTGCTTTGCCGCCACCAATGAGATTTGGTTCGGTGCCAATGGCGGCCCGGTACTGGGCGTTGAGGCCGTTAACGGCCAGCTTCGCTTGTTCCAGGTTGCCATTCACAGCGGTGTTGAAGGCTTCAATTTGGGCCGGTGCCAAGTTGGCCTTGGCCCATGTGACCAGGCTTGCGTACTCATCGACACCGCCAGCTTCCCCCTTGATTGCGGAGATGTGCTGGTCTGCCAGAGCCTGCTGGCCTGCTACGTATTGATCGACCACGCCACGCGGATACCCCGCTTTAGCCAGTCGTTCATAGCTTTCAGAACTCAGTGCGCCAGTTCGGTCGAACTCCTGGGAGAACTCAGCCAGGTCCAAGCCTTTCGACTCAAGGGCCTGGCTCGCCTCATCCGGGGTGGCCGTAGAGGGTTCGGGCTCTACGGGCGCTGCTGGAGTTTCGGCGGCAGGTGCCTTGAGGTCGGCGTAAGCTTTTGCCAACTGATCCCAGGAATCGAAGCCTTCGGGCAGGCCCTCGGGGCGCTCTACGGTTTCAGCAGGGGTCGTGATGTTGTCGCCTACCGGGCCAGCATTGGCCTTGTCGATTGCGGCAATCATTGCCTCATCATGCCCTTCGGGGGCAGACGGGTTCGGGGTTACGATTTCAATGCTTTCCATTAAAGGTCTTCGAGAACGCGGCCATTAGCGAACACTCGGTATCGCTTGGCCTGGGGGTTGATGTTGAATTGAACTTGCTCTGCGCCCTCACCGAAGTATTCGATAAGGGGCTCAGGGACTGCGCCCTCTTCGGGCTCTTTAGGTTTGCGCTTGGCTGCCATCGGGTTGGCCTTTCTCCATCATGCGACCAGCGGCCTGCACTGCCGGGGCTACGCCCGACTGCATTGCCTGCTGCATCTGTTGCTGTTGTTGTTCCTGCTGGACCTCTTGGTCGGTCTTCACCAGGCCGTCTGTGTCGATCCCGAGGGCGGTGGCCCTGCGGGTCATGTAGTTGCCCCAGTTGATCCGGGAGGCGGCATCAGGAATCTGCATGATGGTGGAGATGAACTGGTCCAGTTTGGTCAGGTCATTGCCACGTCCAAGGGCCTCCATACCCGTCACAATGGTGGGGCTAACGGTGCCCTTGGGCAGCTCGGGGAGCTTCTTGCGGCGCTGCATCGAGAACATGATGCGGTTGACTAGCGGAAGCTGGAATTCTTGGCTGAGGATGGAGTAGACACCGCCCAAGGCGGCTTCCAATTCCCCGGCCATGTACCGGATTTCTTCGGCTGTAACTCGCTCACCATTCCGCTGAATCGCGGAGTTCAGCATGAATGCGAACTCAAGGCGCTCAGTGATGGTGTTGATGGTCTCCAGTGCCACACGGAAGTCACCGGACTTTTGAAGCTGGAGGGCCTGGACATCAGATGCCACGCCATCCACAAATTCGCCATTCGGCGCTTCGGCCAGTTCACTGGAGCTAGTGACCCCGTTGGGGTTCACCAGGAACAGGACTTTGGCGGAGGCTGCGGAGCCTTCCACGATGGCCTGGGAGAGACCTTCCAGCGACTTGATGTCGCCCAGGTACTCTTCCACATAGGAGCGGCCATAGTTCTCACCGTCGATCTTGACGAATCGAATCGGGAGCCAGGCGCACTTGTCTTTCGGGTACGTGCCTCGGGAGCCGGGGACAATCTGGCCCTTAACCTCCTGATACACATTCCAGGTCTCACCTTTGAGGGTGATGTGGGTGTAGATCGAGACGTTCTTGTTATGGTCTCGCGGGGTGTCGCCGGAGTCATCGCCAGGTTCGACTAATGACCGGGCCTCTTCTGGCAGTACCGCCAGGGAGACCTCCTCCTTGACCACGATGTCCAGGACGTTACCCATGGGGTCACGCCGGACCACGTAGCGGTCAAGGGGGTAGAACTTCATGCCGCCCTGCTGAGGCAGGTACACAAGGCCGTTGCCGCCAACAATCAAATGCTTGAGCAACTCAAAACCAGTCACGCGGATGGCGGTGGTTTCAATCTCGGTTTGCACCGCTCGCTCAATCTTCGCCAGGCCCGCTTGGACATCGGCGTGCATCTGAGGATTGCTTGTCAGCTTCTCTTCGGTGAACTCGTCGATCTCCAGGCGGAAGAACGGAGAGTTCGGTGGGAGCAAGGCCATGAGTAACTTTGCCCCGAGGTTGTTAACGCCTCGGGCGGCCACCGCTTGCCATGGGGTGTAGAACTTCGTGCCACTTGCGTGACCGGCAGGCGGGATCAGGGTTGGGATACTGTACTTGGAACAGTCCCGTGCCCTCTGTAGGAAGGTCTCGCGGTCTGGTGCGAGCTTGGCATAAAGACTAGCGGCAAGGCCCCGTTCGGGTTCTTGCTCGGTCTTCGCCATGGGGTCTCGTTATAGAGGGATGTTCAGCCCCGAAGAGCTACTCCCGGTGGATGCTTGGGTCAGGTCGATGCGAAGGGACTTGCGCCCGTTCGCTGCGGACTGAGCCTGTTGGGTATCGGTGCTTTCTGCGGTGTTACTTGTCGCAGGCGCGGATTGCACCGTGGGCGCGGCTGGGGCAGGCGTTGGGGCCGCTACAGTCGTCTTAGGTGTGCTTGAGTGCGAACACATTATTGTGATTCCAGAACAGTGGTGTTTTGGATGTCGAAGCGGCTACGCAGGAGTCGGATGACTTCTTGCTGTCCTTGACGGATGTTCACTTCATGGATGGTGATGTGAGGGTCTACAGGCAGGACGTTGGGGAATCGCTTCTCCAGCTCCACCAGCAGCTCACGGGGAACGTTGGGGAATCTTTCCGTTTTCACGGCTCGTTAATCCTACTGTGGTCCCCCGACTATTCGGCGGGACATTGCGGCGATTCTGGCGTTAAACCAGCGGCGTACCGCGTAGCTGCGCACCACGGAAATTGCGGTGTAGACCAGGCCCATGAAGAAGTTGTCCCTTAGCGAGACGTGCATTCCGAACATCGGCAGGACTACCAGGTTCGCCAGGTAGTTGATGCCGAAGCCGATCATGGTATTGATCCCGGCTTCGATCAGGGAGCTTCGGCGGGACTGGCTCATGCCGGGTAGCAATCCCCGTCTTCGCACTCAAGGCTTACGTGCCAGTCGTCATCCTCCAGCTCATCGGCTGCGTTTTCGGCCTCAGCCTTGGAGTTGGCGGTTACGACCACGTTGGCCTCATAGCGGCCCCAGCGGGTTACAAGGTACTCACGCATTGGCGGGCTCCTGGATGATGGTGTGCATGTTGTTCACGCAGGCAGTGCAGATGATTGCGCTGTTGCGGTAAGAGGGTCGGAAGAACGCCAGTGCGCCCTTCGGGATGATGGCATCGCAGGTACGGCAGGAGGCGTTGTCGCGTTCTGCAGGACGGTATCGGGCTCTCAGCATTCGGAATCCTTAACGGTGTGGTGGTACGGGGTTTTGTCCGCGTGCTTGGCTGCCAGGCGGCCTACGTGGACGGTGAGGTTGTCGAAGAAATGGCCGATAGGTGCCCGTGGTGGGCGGTCATCGGTGAGTTTCCCCATGGCCTGGCTATCGACCAGGATGTTCAGGCAGGCCATCGCCATTGCCAGGTGGGGTAGCCCGTTATCCGGGTCGATGTCTTCGCCGTGGAACCACTTGCTCAGGTGCCGCTGGGCTGCATCCACGTAGATCGAGGCGCGGACACCAGCGATGCGCCAGTTCCATTTGCCGTACTTGAGGGCACCGTCCAGGTGGGCCAGGGACTGGAGCGCTACGGCGGTCGATGGGACCAGGGACAGCGGCAGCTTGGTTGCGCCAATGCCATCCTTGGGGTTCGTGTCCTTGAGGACAGGGACTTCTACAGCGGGGATCATCTCGGTACTCATGGGGGTCCATCGGTTGTAGGCAGGGCCACAGCCCTTGCAGACGTTGGGTTCGGTCGATTCCAGGGAAGCGCAGGACGCGCAGTTCATTACGGGGTCCACAGCTTCACCTGTTGATTTTTGAAGTCGTAGTCGGAGGCACGGAGGATTCGGGCCACGCGGGCCTGGACCAGTGCTTCCTCTTCACAGAGGCCGGCCTTATCGAAAGCGGCCACTACGGTTTCCCAGGTGGGGGACTTGTCCAGGAGCCGCTTGGCAGCCACTGGGCCAATGCCGGGGCAGCCGGTATAGCCGTCCGTGGTATCGCCCATGAGGGTCTGGTAGAGGTGCCAGTAGTCGGCCTCCTCTTCTGTCACCTCAAAGAAGGTGTCGGTGTTGAAGTTGTAGTGGTGGCCGGGGACTGTCTTGAAGTCCTTGTCGATGGAGGCGACCACGATTTCCTCACCGAACTTACGGGTCCGGGTCAGGAGAATCCCACACACGTCATCTCCCTCCAGGGTGGGCTTGGTGACAGACGGGAAGGTTTCTTGAGCCCAGGCCGTGAGGTGAGCCCGGAGGAGCGGCTGGACGGTTTTGTTGCGGTTGTGCTTGTAGGTCGGGAGAACGGTCTTCCGCCAGTTCACCTTGTCCGAGAAAACAAGAAGGGCCTCATCGGCCCCCGTTTTGTCGATCAAGTTTTGAACCATCCCGGTGAAGGTGGCTTCGCCATCCTCTTCAAATGCGTGGAGGGTCCAGAGGGCTCGTTCGCCCTCCTCATCGCCTCCCCAGCGGATGGCTTTCTGGTTTACTACTGCTGCTTGGACGGATAGGACATCGGCGTCGATGATAACTCTGCGCACTCGCGAATCTCTGTCAGGTCTTCTTGGAAGATGAAGCCGTATTGGCCGAAGAGCTTCACTAAGTCAGCGCCCAGTTCCGCATCGAGCGGACGTGCTGGGTACTCCAATGCGTGCTTGGTGCCGTTCACGTCGATGGTGATGGTCCAGGGGGTCAACATGGGAGTGCCTCTCTAACTTAGTGAAGTGATGGGGTCACAGGTAATCGTTTTCCCGTAGCAGGTCAAGGCCGGTGCCAGTGACACGCCACTTGCGACCATACTGGCCGTGACCTTCCAGGGTGCTGAGCAAGCCCAGCGATGCCAGCGAGGCTACTGCCTGGGCTTCGAAGCGGGCGAAGTCCGATTGGATCTTGAAGGGGCTCTTGAAGGCTTCGTACAGGACTTCCAGGAGAACAGGGTCTTTCGTCATTTTCTTTACTCGTTAGTGTGTTTCGGCCCAGTTCAGGCCCATTTTTGATTCACCGGCCAGGGGGCACCGGAAGTTGAAGGCTTCGCCTGCTTTCGCCACGCAAGCCTCAGCCGCTTCCCGCACGATGGCCGCGATGGCTTCGTTACGGCAGGCAATCTGTACTTCGTCGTGGACCCAGGCGCAGAAGGCATAGTCGCCATCCCAGCCGTGTTTCAGCCCGCGTGCCTGGAGTTCGTCATCCAGGAACACAAGCCATTGCTTACAGGCCAGCGCACCGGCCCCTTGCAGGAGGTAGTTGAGTGCCGCGTGGGCGGACTTGACGTGAACGTGGCGACCATCCAGGCCGACCAGGTGGCCGCGCTTGGCTGCCTCTTTCACTGCCTTGACCAGCTTTTTCAGGGCTGGGGTTTTGCGCAGGAAGGTTGCTTTCAGCTTCTTGCCAGCGGCCTTGAGCGCCTCTTCGTCCGGGTTGTCTTGCCCGTTGAAGAACACGTCCAGGAGGTGCTGGTAGTCGAGGCCCAGCGCCTTTGCCTTGGCGACCATGCCGTAAACAATGGTCCCGACCTTTTCATCACCGGCTCCGTAGAGGAAGGCGTAAATGAAGGTCTTCGCACCATCGCGGTACAGCTTGTGTAGCGTGTTGTGGTCGTCTCGCTTCTCGCTGGTGATGCCCATGGCCTGGACGTTGGCCCAGTGGATGTCCCCGTTTAGGAGGATGTCCACGTACTTGCCGCCATCGTAGCGAGCCATGAAGTGAGCCAGGCAGCGCAGCTCCAGGCCCGAGGCATCGGCACCGACCAGGAGCCAGCCGTGGGGCACGGTGAACAGTTCGCGGCAGTCGATCCCGTAGGGCGAGCCGGACGCAGGCACCTGGGCCACGTTCGGGTAAGCGTGAGTCGCTCGCCCGGTGGCCGCACCGTTGGGGTTCACGGAGCCGTGGATGCGGCCCTGTTTCTCCACCAGCATCCACGCCTGCTTCCCTTCGGCCAGTTGCGAGATGCGCTTGGCGACCAGGAGGTATTCGGTCAGGAGCTTGCACGGCGGGTAGTTCAGCTTGGACATCACTTCGTCGTCCACCTGGGGCTTGCCGCCCTTGGTGAACTTCTCAGGAACCCAGCCGTAGAGGGCCGTGAGCCGGTCAGCGATGTGGTCCCGAGAGGACGGGTTGAACTCCACAATCTTGACTTTGGTGTACCGGGTGCCCTCGGTGTACTTCTCAAACCATCCCACTTGCGTAAACGCGGGCTGGCCCTTGAGTTTCACGCGGCGCTCAGTGTTGCCACGGGGGTCTTCGATGAAGACTCGCCGGGTTTTCTTGGTGAGGACTTCGCCTGCGGGTGCGTGCCAGAACTTGAAGAACTCTTTCAGCTCGCGTTCCAGGTCGCCCCTACGCTGCGCCAGTTTGGCGTACAGGATGGCTGCCTTCTCACGGTTGAAGTGGAAGCCGTTGCGCTCCTGGGCGGCCATGAGCCAGGCCACTCGGTGTTCCAGGGCCAGTGCCCGTGGGGAGTAGTTCTTGCCGAGGATTCGCTTCCACAGAGCGGAAGTCACCACAACGTCCTGGACGCAGTAGTCGAGCATCTCTTGCGAGAACTCCAGCCACTCCATGCCGTCCACGTAGGCATCGCCCATACGCGCCTTAAACTCGGTTGCGTACTCGCCTTTCATCAGGCGCAGGCGGTAGCCCCAGGCTTCCAGGGAGTGGGAGCCGAAGAGCTTGCCGGGGAGGACTGCTTTTTTGAGGAGGCCGGTGTCGGTGTCCTTGATGTTCGACCAGATGAGTCGGGTGCAAACAAGGGTGTCGATGACCAGGGCGGGGTTCACGATGAAGCCGGGGTACAGCTTCTGGATAACGGGGATGTCGTACTTGATGACGTTGTGGCCGCCGATGAAGCGGCCTTTGGAATGTTGCTCCTGGAGCCATTTGACTCCCATGGCGATCAGGCCAGGCGGGAATTTCTTAACGTCCCCAGTTGCCGTGTCTTCAATGACAAGGCAATGGATGACGGAGACTGCCTCCAGGAACCCATTCGTTTCGAGGTCGAACAGAAGGGGTTCTTGCATTGGTCCCCCAGTCAGCAGGGGGTAGGCGTTTGCCACAGCTCTTGGAAGAGCGTGCAGGTATCGGCCAGGGCATCACACAGGCCACAGTAAAGGCCCTTGATGGCTTCGCCCAGGATCATGATTGGCACCAGGGGCAGCGCGATCATGACTCGGGTGAGCGGGTAGCGGTTGAGCCAGAACGGGCGCAGGTTGGATTCAGTGGACACGGATTTGCTCCAGAGTGGTTTCGTCGTGGATGTACTCGGGGTACTTCTCTTGCAGGCGGGACACGCGCTTGAATGAGCGGCGCTCCTCCAGGTCGCTTTCACAGCGGAGGATTCGGAAAGCCTTGTCCCGGACGCCCTCTTCGAAGGCCGGGGAAACGTGCAGGGAGTAGCCGTCATACGTGGCGCGGGACAGGTTCAGGTCGAACGAATCGGCCAGTTCTTGCGGGGTCATGAAGTCGGCCAGGATCAACTGGACAGGCAGGCCCTGTACGTCCTGGAGGAAGTCCCAGGCACCGTGCATATCCTTGCGGCCATACAGGGCGAGGAACGCGGGTTGCTTCACCTTCACGGTGAGTTCGGAGTCCAGCTCGGTGTGGTCAATGCTGCGCATGAACACGTCGATGTCCTTGATCGGGCGGCCCAGGAGGGCATCCCGGACGGCCCCGCCACCGATGACCGGGTGGGAACCAGGGAACTCCCAGCGCACCAGCTCCAGCGCATCATCGAAGAGCGGCTGGAGGTGGCCCGGAAGCTTCCATTCAGGAGAGGACAAACACGATGACGAAGATGATGAAGAGGTAATAGCTGGCATCACTCATCCCTCCCCCTCACAGAAACGCAATGAGGCCGTGGACGGCCCCGATTGGAGGGAAGGCGATACCGACAATGCCCAGGAGCATTGCGTCACCACACTGGTGGAAGGTCCAGACAGCGTTGTAGACCCAGCCGAAGCACAGGCAGAGAACGACGAAGAGGTAAGTCAGAATCAGGGGCATAGGGTTTCTCTCAGGCACAAAAAAGGGCCCGCTTGGGGCCCGTGTGGTGGTGCGTTGGGATCAGTGCTTGGTTTCAGCGCGGTAGCCTGCTACCAGATACTCCAGAGCGGCGCTGCCGTTTTCTTCGGTGCAGACGTACAGGCGCACACCAGAAACGGTTTCGCGGTGGGTGTACGTGGCACGGCGCATGTGGCGCGATACCGGCTCAGAAGGCAGCACATTGAAGCGCGGGGTCTCCATCACCGGGAATTCGATATGGGGGACGCCCTGGACGAACATGCGGCGTCCATCAACTGGGCCGCCGATCATCAGTGCGGGAAACGTAGAGTTGCGCATGGGGTTCCTTACAGCCGGAATTCGTCCAGCAAAGCGTTCAGGTAATTGCTCAGTTCGTAGCGGTTGGTGAACACGTTGCAGTCACCCTCATTTGCCAAGCCCAGGATGTTGTCTCGGGATCGGACGATGACGCCGTTGTCTACGCGCTCAATGCGCAGGGACAGTTCTTTCAGCCGTGGTGGCCGTGGTGTTGAAGTCGCCATGGCTTACCTGCGGGAGCGGAAGCTGGAAAAGCTGGTGGTGCGGTAGCTGTAGCTGGCTCGCGGGGCCACGTAGGCCGGACGCGGGGCAACATATGCAGGTCGTGGGGCAACATACGCCGGACGCGGGGCCACGGTGGTGGCTCGGGTATTGGTCGTGGTGTTGTTCACGATAGTGGTGTTATGGACCACTGGTGCAGAAGCTGAGGCGCTGCCCAGCATGTGCCCCATCATCATGCCGGTGAGCATGGCGTTGGAGTTGTCCTGGACCACGACAGGGGCCGCGACCACGGGGGCAGCTTGGACAACTGGAGCGACCACGGGGGCCGCAACCACTGGAGCGGGAGCTTCGACCACGGGGGCCTGTACAACGGCTGGGCTGTAGCAGGTGTGGCGCTCACAGGCAGCCAGGGAGAGTACGGCCAGGGCCGCGAAGATCAGCTTGCGCATGGGTCAGTCCAGGAGCTTGGAGATACGGGAATGGATCATCGAAGCGCGATCAGCCAGGGCGTATTGCATATCGGCATGGTCGTGCAGGTCGCAGGCGGTTTGGCGGGCCTGGCGTGCGGCTTCGCTATGGCAGGCTTCGGCCTGGCTCAGCTTTTCCAGGGTGCGTTCCAGGTCAGATACAGCGGACGCGGTGGTCTGCGGGAACACTTTTGCCATCAGGCGTTTCAACATGGTGGTATCTCCAGTCAGAATTCAGATTCATCTTTGAAAGGTGAGGACGGCTCTGGCGCTTCGGTGAGCGAGAGCAATCCAGTGTCGCGGTCGTAAGCCAGGTACAGCACTTCCCCGGTCGCTTGGCCGGTGTAGCGGTCCTTGAGGATGCGGAAGGTGGTGGTTTGGCGAACCACGGGGTCTTCGGCCTGTTGGTCACGCTCAAGGCCGAACATGAAATAGCTCCAGAAGCCGATGGCACGGGAGCCTTTGAAGTGGCGAATCGTTACCCGTCCGCCTTCCTCATGGGGTTTGCCCTCGGGGGTGGTCAGGTGGGAGATGAACGTGATGATGATTCCCAGCTCGTTCGCCAGGCCCGCCATCTCTTTCATGATCTGCTCAAGCGAGCCCTTCTCATCTGCCGTGTCAGCCATCGCAGTGAGGTGGTCGATGTAGATAAGCTTGATGCCCTCGGAGACAGCCATGTAGCGCACCTTGCGCTTCACAATGTCCCACTCGGTTTCACCAAATGCGTCATACATGACCAGGTTTTCGCCCAGTGCATCTACGGCTGCATCCAGTTCCTCATCGGTCCAGCCAGCGGTTTCCTTGGGAACGTGGAAGCGTTTCCCGGCGATCTTCCCGGCCACACGCTTGGCGGTCTCGGTCGGTTTCTGCTCCAGGAAAATGGTGCCTACACGCTCGCCCAGGACTTGGATGTCGTAGGCGATTTGCTGCGTGAGGAAGTCGGTCTTGCCTACACCAGTACCCGCGCCCAGCCCGTAGACTTCGCCATAGCGGCGTCCATAGGTGAGTTGGGTGAGTGGATCAAGGAACCATGGCAAGCCCATGACCAGGGCCTTGCGAATCTCTTCGCGGAGGTCTCGGACGTTCACTACGCCATCAGGCCGGTACAGCTTTGCGTTCCAGATGGCTGTGACGATTTCCTGCTCACGGCCCGCTACCAGAAGTTCGTTGGCGTCCTTCATGGATAGCGTGGCGATCTTGCACTTGCCTGGGCTGAATAGCTCTGCGCATTCCTGCGCTGCTTCGCGGCCCGGTTCGTCCATATCGAACATGAGGATGACTTCTTCGAAGCTCTCCAGATATTCGATGTTTCGCTGAATGGCCTTGCGTGCTGCTGGGGCCCCGTTCGGGAGCGACACCACAGGCCACTTGTTGTTTTGCACCTGGGAGACGGACATCGCATCCAGCTCGCCTTCGGTGACAACAATCTTCTTGCCCCCACTCGCCCAAAGGTTCTGGCCGAAGAGGGTTAACTTTGCACCATCGCCCAGGATGGCGAAGCCTTTGTCCTGATCGCGCAGTTTCTGAGCGACCATCACACCACTGTTGTCGAAGTACGGGGCAACTTGGACTAGCCGCCCACGCACCTCACTTACGAAGTATCCGAACTTTCGGCAAGTCTCCAGGGTAAGTTTGCGCTTCATCAGCGGCTTGAATTCGCCGGAGATTAAACCTTCCATTCGTTTCGTTCGCCCTCCAGTAGTTGGGGTCTCGCCATCGCCGTGAACGTAATGCTCACAGGCAAAGCAATATTGGTGGTTGTCGGTGTAGATAGAGTTGGCATCACTTGAACCACAGTTTTCACAGGGCAGGTGTCGCACGAACTCACTCTCTGTTTCATGCTTTCGATTTTTCATGGGCAATAAAGAGGGCCAGCCCGGAGGCCAGCCCTTTATCAGAGTTGAGTGATAGACGTGGCGGCTGCCATATCCAACTGAGGGCCCACGGCTTTTATAAGTTGGCCGCTACCCACGGTTTAACGTCGAAGCTCGGGCAAGCCTTGGCTACTTTCGGGAAGTCCCGGTGGCCTTGGATTGTCGCGTTGGGGTATTTCTCTTTCAGTTCGCCCAGCAGGTGCTTGAGACTTGCGAATTGCTCGGGCGTGAAGTTGTTCTCGGGGACGTCGATGTCCGCCTCGGTGACTCCACCGGCCATGCAGATGCCTACGGAGTTGATGTTGTGGCCCTCTACGTGAGCGCCGATTTGATCCAGCTCGCGGCCCTCCTCGACCACGCCATTACGGCGGATGACGAAGTGGTAGCCGATGCAACGCCAGCCCTTGGCGCGGTGCCAGCGATTGATGTCAGCGGCTCCGATGTCTTGGGATGGGCGTGTGGCGCTACAGTGAACTACCAGGTAGTCCGTCTCAGCGCGGGGCTTAGTTCCAGCGTTATAGGTCATTGTTATTGTTCTTTGCTGAGGCCCTTGATGATCGACAAAGAGGCTTCGTTCACCGGCTCATTAAGCCAGGCGTGAGGAACCAACTTGTCGGCATACTTAAAGCCATTCTTGCTGCACCAGTCCGCGTAGGTGGTGGTACTGCGTTTATTTATTTTTGTTTTTGAGTTGGAGAAGACAAAGCGCACGTCAAGTTCGGGGTGCTGAGCTTTAACCAGGAGCTGCTTTTGGCGGTCCTCGGTCAAAAAACGGCCCTTAGTTTCGACGATGATGCCGTTCGCCAGTGCGAAGTCCGGGGTGTACTTGTGAACTTTCGCAGGCCGGGTATATGGAACTACCAGACTTTCGAAAGTGAAGCCCATGCCGACAGCCGTTAACTGGTCTGCGGCACGTTCTTCAAGCCCGGAGCGGAACCCATACTTGAGTCCCACTTGTTCGGCATCCAGGGGCGGCTTAGAAGTCTTCTTCGTAAGTGTTGCTTTCGCCACCTTCTTCCTCTTCTTCGAATTCGTCCTTTTCTTCTTGTTCTTGTTCGGCCACGGATTCGGCATCGAAACCGCCTTCCTCTTCACCGAAGCCGTATTCGCCAGCGGACTTGTTGCCGCCACTGCGCAGTTCGATGACTTGGACTGCGTTCAGGCGCAGCTTGATACCGGCCAGGGCGGTGCCTGGGATGAAGTACGGGGCTACTTCGAAGCTCACTTTGCCTTCGGTGCCGCCCCAGATGTCTGGGACTTTCAGCATCGGCTTGCCCTTGGCGTCAAACAGGGCTGGCTTGCGGGTCCACACGGAGCCGTCTTTCTTCGACTTGCCCGATGCAGCCATTTTGATGTTGAAGAACAGGCGGCCAGTCGGCTCCTCGGTCTCCTTGTCGTACTCCTCGGTGTACAGAGGCTGGACGGTCACGTCTTTCAGCTTCTTGCGGGCTTCGATCTTGAGCTTCTTGAACTCTTCGCGGCCATTTTCGATGGCGGCTTCGTGAAGCGGTTCCAGCTTCGCCAGGAAAGGCGCGGCCTCTTCTTGAGTCAGGATCAGGGTGACTTTGTACTCACCGTCCGGCTTCGGGTACTCATCGGTGCCGAAGTCAGGCTTGGTCAGTGCCGGGTAGCGGAAAATGCCACGCGGCGAGGTCATGGTTACGTTCTTGGGGCGTTTCTGATAGGACATTTTGGTACTCGTTTTGTGTGTGCGTGTTAGCGGCTGTGGCGCGCTTCCAGGGACGGAAGGTCAAAGCCTTGTTCAATCAACTCAGCGGCGAGGGCCATTGAGATGGAGCGACCCATGCCCCAAAGCGCGATTGCGCGGCCCAGGGCGGAGTCGTAGTTCTCGGGTTCGTTGCGTTGGTTATCTGCGGTGCCGAAGCGATTCATTGCGGTTCTCTCGATACGGCCACGGAGTTGTAGCCTGGGGTTATCCGTTGGGGTTGCCTACGGGGCCCAGGCGCACGTTTCCCGTTCCTCTGCACCGGCACGGTGGAGGCTCTATGGCAAAGGTCGGGGGAGTTGCGGGTGGTCCGTAGAGGTGTTGCGAAGGTGTTGCTGGTTCATCCGAGGCGTTGCGGCACTGGCACGGTGGAGGCTCTATGGCTGCTGCTGCGGATGAATGGGGAAAATTGGGGTGGTCTCGGGATCGGCTCAAATTTGAGCGGATGTCGCACTGGCACGGTGGAGGCTCGGGCGGAGACTGGGGTGTTGCGGCTTGGTTATCCGAATGTGGTCCCTCGGGCCCGGCTCAAATCTGAGCTGGGGTCGCACTGGCACGGTGGAGGCTCTGGCGGAGGGTTGCGGCTCGGTTATCCGAATGTGGCCCCACGGGAATTACCAGGGGGCCATTCGGAATGGTTCATTAATGGAAACGTTCCTTTTGTGGTTTGTTTCCATCAATGAGAACGATCAGGCAAAACAAAAACGCGACTCTGCTACGGCTGCCAGGCTCAGGCTGCCGCGCTTCGGTAGTTCTGCGAGCTTGGCCCGCGCTTTGTCGCTCAGTTGCGCGGCCAGTTCATCCCGGAAGCGCTCCAGAACGGCGGTCTCTTCGTACATTTCAATGAATGCCTTACGGACGGTCATGAAGAACAGCTCGGTTTCCCCGGCGGTGGTGCCGAAGCTGTCATGGATCATCGCAAAGCTCTTCAAGCCGGACTCCACGCCACGCACAACGGTGAGCATGAGGTGGGCGGCATCGCAGCTATGGACGAAGTTGGGGCTGATCCCCTGCGACTGCTTGCGCTTGTCCAGGGAGTCTTGCTCCTCGTTCATCAGGAGGCGCACACGGGCCCCGTTGATGGCCGTTTTGACGCGGCGAGCTACCACGGAGTTGTACGCCTGCATCACTGGGAAGCCCACGGCAGTGGTCCAGCACACCGGCAGTTCCTCTTTGGCGGCCAGGGTGGCAGCGTCCTGGAGCCACTTCATGGCTTCACCAGCTTTGACCAGTACCTGATTCACGGCTTCCCAAATGGCCTTTGCCATCCAGCCAGCGGCCCGGAAGCCATCCCCGGTGAACGGGAAGTGGCGAGCGTCCACGTTGCCTTCGGCATCGGTGGCCTTCTTGCGCGCTGGGTCCAGGATGTCCTCCATCACTTGGTCCTTGAAGCCGTACTCCTTGGAGCCGTAGGCCAGGGTCATGACGGAGCGCTTCGTGACTTTGCGGTTGATGCCGAAGCGGGTCCACTGCTGGGCCAGGTTCTTCGTGCCCTCCTGGACGTATGCCTTGCCATCAGCATCATGCTTGAGAACGTCTTCGGTGCCGTGCTTGGCATCATGGATAGCCCGTTCGATGACCTTTTTCGCTACCAGTCCGTACACGTCTGCCGGGAGGTCGCTGGGGACCAGGTTCACGGCTGCGCCACCGACCTCATCCCGGAGCATCGCGGAGAAGTGCTGGATGCCCGAGCATGAGCCGTCCATCGCAATCGGGAGCTTCGACACAAAGCGGTCCCCGTGTTCGCAATAGCCCTTCCACTCCAGGCAGAACGCCAGGAACTGCCATGGCTTGTCGATAGCCTGCGCACCTACGTGATCGGCCCAGCCGCGTGCCTGGAAAGGGTCAGCAGCAATCGCCAGGATTTCCGCTTGGTGATCGTGAACCCACTTCACGCGGTCCTCCAGGCTGGCCTTGTCGTACCCGGCCACGTTCGCCCCGTGGATTGCCAGCCACTTGGCCCCATGCTCGCCCAGCGGCTTGCCATAGGCGAAACGGAGCAAGCCCTTCGTGTGATCCGCGCCTTGAGGGTTCAGGTGTGGCACCGCGTAGATGCGGCCACGGAAGTCCAGTTGGTACGGGAAGTAAATCTTGCGGAACGGGGAGTAGCGGTTCGCAATGTCGAGGGACATAGAGACGTTGATACGGGCCCCTTGAATCTCCAGGTTATCCGAATGGACCTTGAACGCGGCTTTACGCCAGGCAGCGCGGGCCACTTCGTTGGTGTCGATGTCGAACGGCTTGGCTGGCTGCGGGATGCCCTCACGGGGCGGAAGGCCGCACCAGGTGGAGCCTTGTTCCCACAGCGTGGTCATGATTTTCAGGATGGGCGTGTTGATCTGCCACGCGGTGGCCTGAATGGCGTTGAGCGCGGTGTAGACCATCGGCATATCGACGTTGCCCAGCTCCTCCAGGTAGGCCCGGTTGCGGGTTTTCACCATGCGCAGCGGCTTGAGGCTGGACGACAGGTAGCCCCCATCGGTCGGTGAGGTCCAGTTGCGTGGCGGGACTACCATCGGCTCATACACCGGGCGCAGCATGGCCGTGACGTTGTTCTTACGGGCGATCCACTCCAGCGTGGACTCCAGCGGCTTCACGTACTTGAGCGCCTTTTCGGTGCCTTCGCCATTGGTGGCAATCTGGATCAGCCCCACGGAGTTCATCAGCAGCTCCAGGAGCTTCGTCCCTACGTGGATGCGGTCGTTGTTGCTCCAGTTGCTCCAGGTGTCCAGCGCGGAGGCCACACGGGTGGCGTAAATGTGCTTGTGGCGCTGGCTGGACCGCTTGTTGGCCCGCTCTACCAGTTGGTCGTACTTCTTGCGCTCCTTGTCACGGATGCCGGACAGACGCATTTCATCTTCCACGGACTGGGCGATGGAGACGGACACATGCTGGAGCGTGCGGGGCTGCGAGATGCCCGCCAGGGTGTGCTTGAGGGTCAGGTAGGCCAGGACATCGGCATCATAGCCACGTAGGAGTTTGTAGGCACTGCCCCAGCGGGACGACACACCGGCCTCAGACTCATCCATCCACGCCTTGATGGCCTCAGCCAGCGCCTTCATGCGGCCCGAAACGATGATGGAGCCGTACTCGGTCCCATCCTCAGCGCCCATTCGGCGGGCGGCCTCTACGTTACGCTCAAAACGGCTCACGCCACGCTGGGTCATCTCTTCTTCCAGACGGACTTGGGTGGCGATCAGGTCTTCACCATCCAGGCGGCCAGCTAAAGGAGTCATAGAGGTAGTCATAAAGGGAATCTCTTAGTAATCATCATTAAGTAATCATTTCTAAGGATGTCTTTAAGGATGTCTCTAAGGGTCATCTCAGAGGGCATCGCTAAGGAATCCAATTGTGGGTCCGCGACTCTGGATGTGGTCTCCCACAGCGCCCTGGCGCGGCCCTGGATGGCTCCTCAAGCGGGAATGTCTCGTCAATGAGTCAGTATCGTTTGAGAGAATCATCAGGCGTAGCTACCCCCTCCAGGCAAAAAACTGGCAGCCATAATGTGGTCCCACGGCTTCACGCGGACAGCACTCTCCCGCACTGGATTTTCCCCGGTCAAAAGGGGCCAGTGTGAGCCGGTCAAGGCCGACGAACGGTCAGTTAGGGATTCAGTGGGTGGGGGTCTCGGAGGTGGTCAAAAGGGGCCTTTGTGTCCCAAAAGTGTCCCTAATGCTCTCCCTTGCGAGAAGGTGATTGTAGATGAAAAGGTATCATTCGTGCAAGTGATAGACGAAAAAAAATCCCCGAACCCTTGAGCCGTGAGGCTTTCAGGAATTCGGGGAGATTTTTTCTAATTCGTGGTGCGGACGAAGAGACTCGAACTCTTACAGCTTGCGCCGCTGGAACCTAAATCCAGTGTGTCTACCAATTTCACCACGTCCGCATAACGCTTAAAACAAAGGCGCCAGATCAACAATCAAGGCGCCTCTGAAGAATATGGGGTGGACGATGGGAATCGAACCCACGACAACCGGAATCACAATCCGGCGCTCTACCAACTGAGCTACGCCCACCATATCGCTTTACTGCCTTACTTGCTTGCCCAAGCTGCCTAATGGCGCACCCGGCAGGACTCGAACCTGCGACCATCCGCTTAGAAGGCGGATGCTCTATCCAGCTGAGCTACGGGCGCATAAGCGTAAAGCCTAACCGAATGAGCAATATAAAAACCACTCATTCTGCCCGACTTCGCCAACCAGTGCTAGGCTGTGCCCGACAAGTGCGGCGAATCTTATAGGCGACCCGTATAAGCGTCAACACCTTTCTATAAAAAATTTAAATTATTTAAGGGGTTAGGGGATTTGCCCGACCACCCGCCTTTGCCCTCGGGCCGTGTCGTGCGAGAATGCGCCCTCTTTATTGTTCCTTTCTCGATGGTTAATCACGCGTCTATGACTGCACACCTAATCGATGGCAAGGCGATCGCCGCCAACCTGCGCAAGCAGATCGCTCAACGTGTCGTGGAGCGTCGCCAGCAAGGCCTGCGCACGCCGGGCCTGGCGGTGATCCTGGTCGGTACCGACCCCGCCTCCCAAGTCTATGTCTCGCACAAGCGCAAGGACTGCGAAGAGGTCGGCTTCATTTCGCAGGCCTTCGACCTGCCCAGCGAAACCACGCAGCAAGCCCTGACCGAGCTGATCGACCGCCTCAACGACGACCCGGCAGTGGACGGCATTCTGCTGCAATTGCCGCTGCCGGCGCACCTGGATGCATCGCTGTTGCTCGAGCGTATCCGCCCGGACAAAGACGTCGATGGCTTCCACCCGTACAACATCGGCCGCCTGGCCCAGCGTATTCCGTTGCTGCGCCCGTGCACCCCCAAAGGCATCATGACCCTGCTCGAAAGCACAGGTCAGGACCTGTACGGCATGGACGCCGTAATCGTCGGCGCTTCCAACATCGTGGGCCGCCCGATGGCCATGGAGTTGCTGCTGGCCGGCTGCACCGTGACCGTCTGCCACCGCTTCACCAAGGACCTGGCCGGTCATGTCGGCCGCGCCGACCTGGTGGTCGTGGCTGCAGGCAAGCCTGGGCTGGTCAAGGGTGAGTGGGTGAAGGAAGGCGCCATCGTCATCGACGTGGGCATCAACCGCCAGGAAGACGGCAAGCTGGTCGGCGATGTGGTCTACGAGACCGCCCTGCCCCGCGCCGGCTGGATCACGCCGGTGCCGGGCGGCGTCGGCCCGATGACCCGGGCCTGCCTGCTGGAAAACACGCTGTATGCGGCAGAAGAGCTGCATAAGTAAGTTGGCCTGCATGAAAACGGCACCTCTGGCAGGTGCCGTTTTTTTTGCCTTGGATTTCTCACGTTGCCGGCGATGTATCGGCTTCGGCCTCTAGCCGGTCACTTGCGCGCCGCCTCCCACGATTTCAGCAGCTCGTCATAGCTGACCGTCTCGCCCTTGGGCTTCTCGTTGGCCAGTTTCGGTTTTGGCGCCCCTGGCTGGTCGAACCAGTACTGTGCGTCTTTTTCCGGGTTCAGCTTAGGCGCGCAGGTGGCCTGGGCATTGGACCGCTGCAACCGCTCCATCATGCGATCCTGATCCCGGGCCAAGCCATCCAGCGCCTCTTGCGGCGTTTTCTCGCCACTGGCCACTTCGGCGATATGGCTCCACCACAGTTGAGCCAGGCGAGGATAGTCCGGCACATTGGTACCGGTCGGGGTCCACTGCACCCGCGCCGGGCTGCGATAGAACTCCACCAGCCCGCCAAGCTTGGGCGCAAGGTCGGTCATGGCCTGGGAGTTGATATCCGATTCGCGGATAGGCGTCAGGCCAACGATGGTCTTTTTCAACGACACCGTCTTGGAGGTGACGAACTGGGCGTACAGCCAAGCGGCCAGGCGCTGCTTCTCGGGGGTGGACTTGAAGAAGGTCCAGGAGCCGGTGTCCTGATAGCCCAGCTTCATTCCCTCCTCCCAGTAAGGCCCCTTGGGCGAGGGCGCCATGCGCCATTTCGGGGTGCCGTCGGCATTGACCACCGGCAGCCCCGGCTTGGTCATGTCGGCGGTAAAGGCGGTGTACCAGAAAATCTGCTGAGCGATGTTGCCTTGCGCCGGCACCGGGCCGGCCTCGGAGAAGGTCATGCCTTGCGCCTCCTTGGGCGCATAGGCGCGCATCCAGTCGACATACTTCTGCGTGGCATAGACGGCCGCCGGCCCGTTGGTGTCGCCGCCGCGGGTCACACTGGAGCCCACCGGGTGGCAATCCTCCACGCGGATGCCCCACTCGTCCACGGGCAAGCCATTGGGCAGGCCTTTGTCGCCGCCGCCGGCCATGGAGAACCAGGCATCGGTGAAGCGCCACCCGAGTGAAGGGTCCTTCTTGCCGTAATCCATGTGACCATAAACGCGCTTGCCGTCGATTTCCTTGACGTCCTCGGTGAAGAACTTGGCGATGTCTTCATAGGCCGACCAGTTCACCGGCACGCCCAGTTCATAACCATACTTTTCCTTGAACCTGGCCTTGAGCTCGGGCCGCTCGAACCAGTCAGCGCGGAACCAGTACAGGTTGGCGAACTGCTGGTCGGGCAACTGATAAACCTTGCCATCCGGCGCGGTGGTGAACGAAATGCCGATGAAGTCCTTGAGGTCCAGGGTCGGCGAGGTGTAGGCCTTGCCTTCGTTGGCCATCATGTCAGTGATCGACTCCACCTTGCCGTAGCGAAAATGCGTCCCAATCAGGTCAGAGTCGTTGACCCAGCCGTCGTAGATGTTCTTGTCCGACTGCATCTGCGTCTGCAGCTTCTCCACCACGTCGCCTTCCTGCAGCAGGTCGTGGGTCAGCTGGATCCCGGTGATCTCGCTGAAGGCCTTGGCCAGCACCTTGGACTCGTACTCATGGGTGGTGATGGTTTCCGACACGACATTGATCTTCATCCCCCGAAACGGCTCGGCGGCCTTGATGAACCACTTGAGCTCTGCCAACTGCTGCTCCGGCGTCAGGGTCGACGGTTTGAACTCGCTGGCGATCCACTTCGATGCCGCATCCTCATACTGATCGGCCCACGCCGCACTCGGTACACCGGCCAATACCAGCAACGCGGCCAGGGTCAAATGTCGCCGGTTATGTTTGTCATGGAACATTGTGATCTCCCGATTGAGTTATTCCCCGGAGCCGTCGCTCAGCCCCAGCGCAGCACCACCACGAGCCAGCCCAGCGACAGCAGCGAGGCCACCCATAAAGGCCAGTCGCTGACCCCGACTACCAACAAGTGCAGGTAGGCGCTGACCAACAGGCCGATGAACAACCGGTCGCCACGGCTGGTGACGATCGGCAGGAAGCCACGCCGTTCCACACAAGGGCGGCGCAGCTCGAACAGGGTCATGCACACCAGCAGAACGCCCACAGCGGCGAAGAACAGCGCGGTGGGCAAGGTCCAGGCCATCCACTCCATGCGTTGCCCTCCTCACACCCGGCCCAGGGCAAAGCCCTTGGCCACATGGTTGCGAACGAACCAGATCACCAGCATGCCCGGCAGGATGGTCAGCACCCCTGCCGCCGCCAGCACGCCCCAGTCGATGCCCGAAGCAGACACCGTGCGGGTCATCACGGCAGCGATCGGCTTGGCGTTCACCGACGTCAGGGTGCGCGCCAGCAACAGTTCGACCCAGGAAAACATGAAGCAGAAAAACGCCGTCACGCCGATGCCGGAACCGATAAGCGGGATGAAGATCTTCAAGAAGAAACGCGGGAAGCTGTAGCCATCGATGTAGGCGGTTTCATCGATCTCCTTCGGCACGCCCGACATGAACCCCTCGAGAATCCACACCGCCAGCGGCACGTTGAACAGGCAGTGGGCCAGGGCCACGGCAATGTGGGTGTCGAACAGACCGATGGACGAATAAAGCTGAAAGAACGGCAGCAGAAACACCGCAGGCGGCGCCATGCGGTTGGTCAGCAACCAGAAGAACAGGTGGCGGTCACCGAGAAAACGGTAGCGTGAGAACGCATAAGCCGCCGGCAACGCCACCAGCAGCGAAATCAGTGTGTTGAGGCACACGTAGTACAGCGAATTGATGTAGCCGCTGTACCAGCTGGCATCGGTGAAGATCACCCGGTAGTTGTCGAGGGTGAACGCCTGCGGCCATAGGGTGAGGCCACCGAGAATCTCGGTGTTGCTCTTGAACGACATGTTCAGCAGCCAGTAGATCGGCACCAGCAGGAAGAAGAAGTACAGCAGCAGGGCCAGCGTCTTGCGTGTGCTCATGGCCTAGTCCTTGTCGGCGTGGGTCATGGCGGTATAGAACAGCCATGACACCAGCAGGATGATCAGGAAATACACCAGCGAAAACGCGGCCGCCGGGCCCAGGTCGAATTGCCCGACCGCCATGCGTGTCAGGGTCTGACTCAGGAAGGTCGTGGCGTTACCCGGCCCGCCACCGGTCAGCACGAACGGCTCGGTGTAGATCATGAAACTGTCCATGAAGCGCAGCATCACCGCGATCAGCAGCACGTTCTTGAGCTTGGGCAACTGTATGTGCCGGAACACGGCCCAGCCCGAAGCCCGGTCGATGCGCGCGGCCTGGTAATACACGTCGGGTATGGCCCGCAGCCCCGAGTAGCACAGCAATGCCACCAGCGATGTCCAGTGCCAGACATCCATCACCAGCACGGTGAGCCAGGCGTCGAACGGGTCGCCGGCATAGTTGTAGCTGACGCCAAGCTTGGCCAGCGTGGCCCCGAGCAGGCCGATATCGGCGCGGCCAAAGATCTGCCAGATGGTGCCGACCACGTTCCAGGGGATCAGCAGCGGGATGGCCATGACGATCAGGCACACCGAGGCCAGGCGCCCCTTGGTCGGCATGGTCAGGGCAATGGCGATGCCCAGCGGGATTTCGATCAGCAGCACACAGGCGGAATAGATGAACTGGCGCAGCAAGGCATCGTGCAATACCGGGTCGCGCAACACCTGGCGGTACCAGTCGGCGCCGACGAAGTAGCGGCTTGACTGGTCGAAAATGTCCTGCACCGAATAGTTGACGACCGTCATCATCGGCATCACGGCGCTGAAAGCCACCAGCAGGAACACCGGCAGCACCAGCCACCAGGCCTTATTGTTGGGCACCTTGTTCATGGCACAGCCTCCAGCAGCACATCGTCGACGTACAGCAGCAGCCACTGCATCGGCAGGCCGACCCAGGCGTGCGCCGCCGGCACCGGGCGATCTTCTGCCAGGCGCGCCTTGAGCGACACGCCGCCGAGCACGAGAGTGACGATGCGATAGGTGCCCAGGTCCTCGACATCCAGCACGCTGGCAGGCAGGGCCCCATCGAATGGGGCGTCCCACAGTTGCACGAACTCCGGGCGTATACCCACTTGCAGGCGCCCGGCGTTCGTCGCAGCAAGGCGTTCGCGCAGCCCGTCGGGCAGGGCCAGGTGCACATCGCCGAACGCGACCCCGCCCGCGTCGGCGCGCACGTCGATCAGGTTCATCCCCGGGCTGCCGATGAAGTAGCCGACAAAGGTATGCCGTGGCCGCTCGAACAGCTCACGCGGGGTACCGAACTGGACAATGCGCCCGCCATGCATCACCGCGATCTTGTCGGCGAAGGTCGAAGCCTCCAGTTGATCGTGGGTCACGTAGATCATGGTGATGTTGAACTGCTCATGGATCTGCTTGAGCTTGCGCCGCAACTTCCATTTCAGGTGCGGGTCGATCACCGTCAACGGCTCGTCGAAAAGAATCGCCGAGACGTCATCGCGCACCAGGCCACGGCCCATGGAGACTTTCTGCTTCTCGTCGGCGCTGAGGTTGCGCGCCTTTTTCTTCAGCACCGCGCCCAGGTCGAGTACTTCGGCGATCTCTTCGACCCGCGTGCGCACCCTGCCCTCGTCCAGGCCCTGGTTGCGCAGCGGGAACGCCAGGTTGTCGAACACCGTCATGGTGTCGTACACCACCGGGAACTGAAACACCTGGGCAATGTTGCGCTGCTGCGGTGAAAGGTCATTGACCGACTTGCCGTCGAACAGCACCTGGCCATGGGAAGGCGTGAGCAGCCCCGAGATGATGTTCAGCAACGTCGACTTGCCACACCCGGAAGGCCCGAGCAACGCATAGGCACCGCCCTGCTCCCACACGTGCTCCAGTTGATGCAGCGCGTAATCGCCCTCGCCGGCGGGTTGTCGGCTGTAGCTGTGCGCCAGTTGGTGCAGGCGGATTTCGGCCATCAGGCGCTCCTTGCCTGGCGCAGGCCCGGTGCCTGTACCAGTGCTCCGGCGCTGTCGAAGACGAACAGCTTGTGGGTGGGTATGAAGATCCGGATCGGCGTATCCACCTGATACTCGTGCACCCCCGGCAGATGCAGGACCATCCGCCAATGCTCGTTGCGCACGTGCAGGAATGTCTCGGAACCGCTGATCTCGGCCAGTCCCACCCGCACCGCCAGCTCCAGGTCATCGTCATGGGCCGGCACCAGGGTGATGTGGCTGGGGCGCACCCCAAAGCGGTAGTCGCCGTCGCCCAGGCTGCGCAGGTCGACATTGCGGGCGAAGTGCACGGCCTGGGCCAGGCTCACCTCATTGCCGCTGATACGCCCCGGCACCAGGTTGATCGGCGGTTCGCTGAACAGCTCGGCGGCCAGCACGCTGCCGGGCCGCTGGTAGACCTCGGCCGTGGGCCCGCTCTGCACGATCCGCCCATCGTGCACCAAGGTAGTGGTGCCCCCCAGCGCCAGCGCTTCGTTGGGCTCGGTGGTGGCATACACGGCAATGCAGTTGCGCGCGGCGAACAGCTCGCGCAGCTCTTGTCGCAGCCCTTCGCGCAGCTTGTAGTCGAGGTTGACCAGCGGTTCATCGAACAGAATCAGCCCGGCATCCTTGACCAGCGCCCTGGCCATCGCCGTGCGTTGCTGCTGGCCACCAGAAAGCTCCAGCGGCAAGCGTTGCAGGTAGGTCTCGATGCGTAGCATCTCGGCTGTTTCCTGCACCCGCCTACGGATCTGGGGCTCGGCCATGCGCGCCTGACGCAGGGGCGAGGCGATGTTTTCGTAGACACTCAGGGTCGGGTAATTGATGAACTGTTGATACACCATCGACACGTTGCGCCGGCGCACCGGCACACCCGTGACATCCTCACCGGCCATCAGCACGCGGCCACGGTCAGGGCGGTCCAGCCCGGCCATCAGGCGCATCAGGCTGGTCTTGCCGGCCAAGGTCCGGCCGAGCAGCACGTTGAACGAGCCAGGCTCGAAATGCACCGACGCGTCGATGATCCAGGGCTGGTTATCGACGCTGCGGCTGACCTGTTCCAGCACCAGGGACATGGCAGGACCTTGTTATTGTGGTTGTCCGGCACAGATAGCCAGTTCCGTGCCAGTTCCCTCGCGCCGCTCTGGTCTGGGCCCCAGGCGGTGGCAGCAGGCCAGCCGCAATTCACAACTGAACACTTTCGCTGAACACCTGAACAGTGGCGGGTTTGACAATGAACAACGGTGGACGACACTCAACAGCGGTCGGCTGATAACAACAATCACACAGGACAGGCCCATGGCCACCGCCCCTTCGCCCCATGCCCAACTGATCCAGGCCTCCTGGGCGCGCTGCCGTGATCACGGCCTGCAGCCACAGAGCGCACCCGACTTCGATTGCCTGACCCGGGCCGAACTCAGCGCCCTGCTGGAGCGGCGCCAGGCCCTGTTGCACCACACCCGCGATGCCGTGCTGCCGCAGTACACGCACCTGCTGGGCAATGCCAGCTACCTGGTGATGCTCGCCGACGCCAGCGGCTGCCTGCTCCAGACCTGGGGCTCGCGCCGCTTCGTCTGCCCCCAGCACCAGCACGGCTTCAGTGCCGGCGCCCACTGGCACGAACGGGGCGTGGGCACCAATGCACTGGGCACCGCGCTGGTCTGCGCCGAGCCCGTCCATGTCGGCCAGGACGAACACTACCTGCGCCAGAACCGCTACATGTCCAGCGCCGCCACCCCGCTGTACGATGCCCAGCGGCAACTGGTCGGGGTGCTCGACGTGGCCAGCGACGGCTACCTGCCCGCCTCCCAGACCCTCGGCCTGGTGCGCATGATGGGCCAGAGCCTGGAGAACCGCCTGATCCTTGCGCAGCATGCCGAACAGCACGCCCAGTTGTTGTTCAACAGCGCTTGCGACAACCTCGACAGCCCCTGGGCCGGGCTGCTGGTGTTCGATGAACGTGGCCAGGTGCTCGCCGCCAATCATCGAGCCGATAGCCTGCTGGGCGGCAACCCGCTGCAGCAGAACGTCGAGCAACTGTTCCAGATCCCCTTGTGCCAGTTGCTTGCCCACCCCCAGCAGCAGCCATTCGCCTTGCAGGCAGCCGGGCGCAACCGCTTGCACTGCCAGTGGCAGGCACCGCGGCAAAGCACCCCACGCTCAACGCTTGGCAATGGCGACCCCCGCATGGAAAAGGCCCTGGCCCAGGCCAGGCTGATGCTGGAAAAAGACATCCCGTTGCTGGTTCAGGGTGAAACCGGCGTCGGCAAGGAAGTCTTCGTCCAGACCCTGCACCGCGCCAGCAGCCGTGCCCGCCAGCCGTTGATCGCGGTCAACTGTGCGGCGATCCCGGCAGACCTGGTGGAATCGGAGCTGTTCGGTTACGACAAAGGCGCCTTCACCGGCGCTCATCACAAGGGCAACCCCGGGCTGATCCGCAAGGCCAACCAGGGCATCCTGTTCCTCGACGAAATCGGCGACATGCCGCTGCCGACCCAGGCCCGCCTGCTGCGCGTGCTGCAGTCGCGCAGCATTCAACCCCTGGGCAGCGGCGAACCGGTAGCGGTGGATATCCGCGTCGTCTCTGCAAGCAATCGGGACCTGGCCGAAGAGGTGCGTGCAGGGCGCTTTCGGCAAGACCTCTACTACCGCATCGCGGCGATGGCAGTCGTGTTGCCGGCGCTGCGCGAGCGCACTGACCGGCGAGCGTTGATCGAACACATCCACGCACGTTATCGCGACCCTCAGCAACCCCAGTGCCTGGGGCTGCCCATCCTCGATCTGCTCGACCGGCACCCGTGGCCAGGCAATGTGCGCGAGCTGGTGAGTGTGATGCAGGTTGCGCTGGCGTTGGCAGGTGATGGGCCGGTCAGTGTCGAGCATCTGCCTGGCGGCTTTCTGGCTGAAGCGCATGAGCGCCCGGTGTCGAGCGGCGGCAGTGAGCATGAAGCAGACCTGCACAGCCTGCTGAAACGTGCCAATGGCAACCTCTCGGCCGTGGCGCGGGGCCTGGGGATCAGCCGGACGACACTGTACAAGCGCCTGCGCGAGCAATGACCGGAGGCCGGCAGCCGATTCGGCTGCCGGCGCCCCGAAGTCAGCCGCACCCGCTGCGCGCAACGCCTCATTCAGCCGGCATTTCCCCCCTGCGCGCCCGACAATATCCCTACAGCCCAACCCGCACGTTGCAGGGAGATGCCATGACCCGCTTCATCGATGTGCAAGACCTCGCCCGCCTGGTCAACCGCAAAGGCCTGGCCACCTGCCTGGTGGAGATGGCCGAGTACATCCGTCAGGACTACCTGCGCTGGCACGATTTCGAGAAGTGCCCGCGCCTGGCCAACCCTTCCACGGACGGCGTGATCGAACTGATGCCCGTTTCCGACGCTGGCCGGTATGCCTTCAAGTATGTCAACGGTCACCCAAAGAACACCCGCCTCGGCCTGCCCACGGTGATGGCCTTCGGCGCCCTGAGCGACGTCGGCTCCGGCGCGCCGCTGCTGCTCAGCGAGATGACCCTGACCACAGCGATGCGTACTGCCGCCACCTCGGCCCTGGCCGCCCGCTACCTGGCGCGTGAAGACAGCCGCAGCATGGCGCTGATCGGCAACGGCTCGCAAAGCGAATTCCAGGCCATCGCCTTCAAGATGCTGCTGGGCATCGACGAGATCCGCCTGTATGACATCGACCCTGCAGCCACCGCGAAGCTGGTGGCCAACCTGGCAGGCCGCCCCGGGCTCAAGGTGATCGTCGCCCATAGCGTCGCTGAAGCCGTGCGCGGTGCCGATATCGTCACCACGGTCACGGCGGACAAGACGTATGCGACCATCCTCACACCGGACATGATCGAACCGGGCATGCACCTGAATGCCGTGGGCGGCGACTGCCCGGGCAAGACCGAGCTGCACCGGCACATCGTCGAACGGGCCCGGGTGATCGTTGAGTACGAGCCGCAAACCCGGGTCGAAGGCGAAATCCAGCAGATGCCGGCCGATTCGCCGGTCTTCGCATTCTGGCAAGTGGTCGCAGGCCTTGTGCCGGGCCGTGAAAACGCCGGCCAGGTGACCCTGTTCGATTCGGTAGGTTTCGCACTGGAAGATTATTCGGCGCTGCGCTATGTGCTCGATACCGCGCTCGCGTTGGGGATTGGCCAGGAGATCGGGCTGGTGCCGATGCTGGAAAACCCCAAGGACTTGTATGCACTGCTGCAGCCTCGCGTAGTGGCGGCCCGCTCAGTGCACCGGGCCGACAGCGCCTGCGCCTGACGGAGCTTGGGCTGCAGGGCAGCCCACTCGCCAGCGCGTGAGGACGATCCCCCGATAAACGCCTAACCTGTTCATGCCCCCGCTTTCAACAAAGAAGCACCGCGCATGGACACCAAGGACGCCACCTCTGCCCCGCTGGACCGCATCGACCAAGCCATCATCGACATACTGCGCGTCGACGGTCGCATCACCTTCGAAAAACTCTCCACCCTGGTCCACCTTACGCCGCGCCCGTGCCTGGAACGGGTACGCAAGCTGGAACGGCGTGGCGTGATCCGCGGTTACGGCGCAATCATCGACCTGCAGAAAGTCGCACCAGGGCTATCGCTGCTGGTGCTCGTCGCCCTGTCCAACCTGAGCGGGCGGTCCTCGCAAAAGGCGTTCGAGGCAACGATGCTGGCCTGCCCTGACGTTCATGAATGCCAACTGATCAGCGGCCATTTCGACTACAGCCTACGCGTGCGCTGTCGGGACATGGAGCACTACCGGGTGCTGAGCGAAAGCTGGATGAACGACGGCGCCCTGCACATCGATAAGCTCGTGGCACACCCTGAACTGGCGTCGGTCAAAAGCAGCGCCCCGCAGCCCTGAACGGGCAGAAGTTGGCAGGCAGCTTGCTAACACCCCCTCAGGTATTGGCAATTGCCGGCCACGGCGCATCCTCTCAATCGGCAGCACGCACCGAACTAGAGCCTGGCAAGCCGAAATGCCCCACAACTGGTCAGACCGGTAAGGCCAAAAACCCTTGCATATTCGGATTTTTCGCGCTTTTATGACCTCGCGCTGAACAAACCGGTAAGACCACAAAAATAAATAAGTCCTGCGCTCTTTCGCCCCGTGCGGCACCGAAGCAAGGACACCGATCAGAGATCACTCCCATGCTCAAATGGTGCTCGCGTTCGATCTTCCTGCAAGTCGTGCTCGGCCTTGCCCTTGGCATCGCCTGCGGCCTCAGCTTCCCCGACCTTTCCCTGCAGCTCAAGCCTCTAGGCGATGGCTTCATCAAGCTGATCAAGATGCTTATCGGCCTGATCGTCTTCTGCGTGGTGGTCAGCGGCATTTCCGGTGCCGGCGACCTGAAGAAAGTCGGGCGCATCGGCCTCAAATCGGTGATCTACTTTGAAGTGCTGACCACCATCGCCCTGGTGATCGGCCTGGTGTTCGCCTTCAGCAGCGGTATCGGCAGCGGCGCCAATATCCACCTGGATCAGCTCTCTGCTGCCGACGCCAACGGCCTGGCCGAACGCGGCCAGCATATCCATGGCGCCACCGCGTTCTTCATGGACCTGATCCCCACGTCGGTGGTAGGCGCCTTCGCCGACAACAACATCCTTCAAGTCTTGCTGTTCTCGGTACTGTTCGGCAGTGCTTTGAACCTGGTGGGTGACTCGGCCGCCGGCATTTCGCGGTTGATCAACGAACTCAGCCACGTGATTTTCCGCATCATGGGCATGATCGTGCGCCTGGCGCCGATCGGTGTCTTTGGCGCCATCGCCTTCACGACCAGCAAATATGGCCTGGAGTCGCTGCAGCACCTGGGTGGCCTGGTGGCGTTGTTCTACCTGACCTGCGCGGGCTTCGTACTGATTATCCTGGGCACCGTGATGCGCCTTTCCGGCCTGAAACTGCTGCCGTTCATCAAATACCTGCGTGAAGAGCTGACCATCGTGCTTGGCACCGCCTCCTCCGATGCAGTCCTGCCGCAGATCATGCGCAAGCTCGAGCACCTGGGCATTGGCAGCTCCACCGTTGGCCTGGTGATCCCGACCGGCTATTCGTTCAACCTCGACGGCTTCTCCATCTACCTGACCCTGGCCATCGTGTTCATCGCCAACGCCACGGGCACCCCCTTGGAGATGACCGACCTGCTGACCATCCTGCTGGTGTCGCTGGTGACGTCCAAAGGCGCTCACGGCATCCCAGGCTCGGCGCTGGTGATCCTTGCCGCCACCCTCACCGCCGTGCCGGCGATCCCGGTGGTCGGCCTGGTGCTGGTGCTGGCAGTGGACTGGTTCATGGGCATTGGCCGGGCGCTGACCAACCTGATCGGCAACTGCGTGGCCACCGTGGCCATCGCCCGCTGGGAAAAAGACATCGATCTGGAACGTGCGCAGAATGTGCTTGATGGCAAACCCGGCTTTGCCCATGCCCCACGCAAGCAGCCCAACGCCCATCAACAGGAATTCTGAGCCCACGTGGCCGGCGTTGACGCCGGCCCTCAGGAGAAAACCGTGATCAGCTCATCGACCGTCGTCAACTCAGTGGTGGAAAAACTGCGCCAAGCACTGGCCCGCGGCCAGTGGCGCTCCGGCGACATGCTGCCCGGCCAGCGCGAACTGGCCGAACAATTGGGCATCAGCCGCCCCAGCCTGCGCGAAGCGGTGACCGTGCTGGAGACCCTCGGCCTGGTGCGCTCTATGCCGGGCAAGGGCGTGCTGGTGCTCGATGCCGAACCTGCCGTGCTGGAACCAGGCGTCGACAGCAGCGCCGCGGCCAGCCTGGCCGATGTCCTGGAGCTGCGCTACACCCTCGAACCCTTCATCGTCGGCCTGGTGGCGCAATCGGCCAACAGTCAGGACATCGGCCAGCTCCGCCTGATCCTGATGGACATGCGCGAAGCGCTGGATGCCGATGACAGCGATGCCGGGGCCAAGGCCTACATCGCCTTCCACGAGGCACTGTTCGCGCTGACCACCAACCCGATTTTCCAGAGCGTGGTACAGCAGACCGGCAATGCCCTCAAGCAAAGCGCCGACATGCTGCGCAACTCACCCGAACACCTTGCTGCGCGGCTCAAGGAAAACGAAGCCGTGGTCCGCGCCATTCGCGAGCGCAACAGCGCCCAGGCCAGCGCCCAGATGCGCCAGCACATCCTCGCCGAAGGGCAGCGCATGGGCATCGAACTGAACATCCCGGATGAGCATCCGCGCCAATGACCCCAGGAGAGCGACCATGACCGCCTGCGCCCAAGCCGCCCCCCACCTGCCTGCCCTGCTCGCCGCCGGCGAAACCCGGCTGTCGGCCGAGCAGATCTACCCCCGCCTGTTCGACGCGATTCTCGAGCAGCGCCTGCCGCCCGGCAGCCTGCTGCCCGAGCAGGCACTGGGTAACGCCTTCGGCGTCAGCCGCACGGTAATTCGCCGGGTGCTGGGGCGCCTCTCGGACCAGCAGGTGGTGGTGCAGCGCCCAAGCCACACCGCGCACCTGGCCGCCCCCGACCCGTACCAGGCGCGCCAGGTACTGAGCGCCCGCCGCCTGGCCGAAACCACCCTGATCAGCCTGGCGGCGCAACGCGCGCGGCCGGCGCAGATCCGCCAATTGCGTTCGCTGGTGGAGCGTGAGCGCCAGCACCACGAACGTGGCGAACGTTGTGCAGCGATCCGCCTGGGCGGCGAGTTCCACCTCAAGCTTGCCCAGGTGGCCGCCAACGCACCGCTGGCACGCTTTCTCAACGGCCTGGTGCCGATGACGTCACTGATCATCGCCCACTACGAATCACCCTGCTGCGAGCACTGTGCCTGGCAAGAGCACGCAGCGATCATCGATGCCGTGGAGGCCGGTAACGCTGCAGCGGCGCTTGCGCTGATGGGCGAGCACCTGGACCGCCTGGAAGAAAAACTAGACCTTGCCTGACAGGACGCAGGCGCAGCCGATCGCCGGCCCTATACTCGGTTAACCACCTAGCCTCGAAACCCGGGAGGCGGTCGTGTGAACCCACGTATCCTCGTGCTGCTGTGCCTTGTGCTGGCCCTCGGCGGCTGCGCCGGCAAGCGTCCGCCTGCCCCGCCGCCGCCCGCCGTGCTCACACCCGCCGCCTGGCAGCGCATTGACCAGGAACTGATCGATGCTTCGGTAGGCGCTGCTGGCTCGGCCAACGACTATGCACGGCGCTCGATGAGAGTGTGGAAAGAACAGGTACAGCAACGTACCGAGAGCGACTTCATTCCCTGGTTCACCGGTTACTGGACCCAGCAATGGCTGACCCTCAAGGTCGCCTGGTACAAGCTCAACAGTGGCGAGGGCCGCGAGCCTGCGGAAAAACGCCTGGCCCTGTACCTGCAGGAGCAGTACCAGAAGCGGGTGATCGAGCCGGTGGCCGAGCAGATCAACCCCGAAGTCATCCGCGACCGCGCCTGCGAATTGTACGTGCAGCTGTTCGGCCAGCAGCTGCCAGCCATCATCCAGCGCTCCAACGCCCCGCCCGACCAGCTCAGCCAGCGCCTGAACCGAATCCCGGCCATTGCCCTGGGGCCGCCGCCGGCGCGCAATGCCAGCCTTTATCAATTGCTCAAGGCCAAGCCGCTCGATCAGCAACCCGCCTGGCTCGCCCTGCGCGACCACCTGCACCAGCAAGCGGCCAAAGGCCCTGGGCAGACCGATATCGGCCTGTCGTCGGTGGCCACCCGCGCCAGCGAGAAGCTTGGCGCCACCCTGGCCCCACGCGGCATTGCCAGCGCAGTGGCCAGTGCGGTGGGCAAAGTGGCCGGGGCGATGATCTCGGTGGCGACCGCCGGCTACGGCATGATCACTCACGACCGCGATCACCCGGAGATGGTCGAGCAATTGCGGGTGATCCTCAACGTGGCGCTCAATCAGGAATGGCAAGAGCTGATGGAAAACCGCCAGAGCGGCGCCATGGCGGGGGTGTACTACCTGTCAGGGCAGGTCGAAGACAGCTTGCTGGCCAGTGCGCCGCGGCCCGTGCAGCAGGCAGTGCAACCGCAACCCCCTGCGCGCCAGAAACCCTTGTTGATTCGCCTGCCGCCATAGCGGCACCGACAGCCTCAGGCGGTGGCCATGGCCGATGCCGGCAAACCGAAGATCCGGTCAAACCCCCAGTTGTAGGCAAAGGTGTAGCAGGGCACCAGGATGATGAACGCAAGGTCCACCAGGAAAGCCTGGACCAGACTCATGCCCAGCCACCAGGCGATCAGCGGGATCAGGTACACCACCAGGGTCAGCTGGAAACCGACAGCATGCACCACCCGCCGCGCCACGCTGCGGCCGCGCTTGGCCTGGCGGCTCTCCCAATACTCGAACAGGCTGTTGTAAATCAGGTTCCAGAGCATGGCGATGGTGGTGATCATCGCCGCCAGCGGCCCAGTATGCGAAGCCTGGGTATCGGACAAGTAAGCCAGCCCCAACGTCGACATGCACAAGCCAATCAGCTCGTAGAACGTCACGTAGACCAGTTTGCGTTTCAATCCCTGCACCGGGGTTTACCTCATTGGGTATCAAGCGAAGGACGCAAGAGTGCTTCAAATATATTGACAGACAAAGTCGGTAGCTTTCAGATTCACTGATAGGAGGCCGACATGAATTTTTCCAGTGACAATATCCAGCTGTTCCTCGCCGTGCTCGATCGGGGTTCGTTTTCCGCAGCGGCGCGCACCCTTGGTCGGGTGCCTTCTGCCGTCAGCATGGCCATCGGTAACCTTGAAGCCGAACTGGGCTACCCGCTGTTCGAGCGCGGCCCGCGCGAGGTTCGTCCTACCGCTCAGGCTGTGGCGCTAGAGCCACACGCCAGGCTGATCGCCGAGCAACTGGGGCTATTGCAGGTGCACGCACTGGAGTTGTCGCAAGGGCTGGAGAGCAGCCTGACCCTCGCCGTGGTCCCGGACATAGATCAACGGCCGCTGTTTGCCGCCATCGCGAGGCTTGGCGAGCGCTACCCGCTGCTGGACATCCAGCTGCTCAGTGCCCCACAGGAAGACGCACTGCAGTTGCTCGACAGCGGCCGTGCCGACCTATGCCTGGCCTTCGCTGGCCTGCACGTCGATGCCAGCCGGGGGTTTCAGCACATTGGTACGGAGTCACTGGTTGCCACCCTGTCACCCGCGCACCCGGCACTGCGCGACGGGCGCATCCGCTACCTGGAAGACCTGATCAACGTGCGCCAGATCCTGGTGCGCAGCCGCGACCTGCCGCTGGCCGACCCGCGTGCGCTGATCGGCGCCACGCACTGGTCCACCGACAGTTTCGACTTCGCCGTACAAATGGTCGAAGCAGGCCTGGGCTGGGGCGATTTGCCATTGGCCAGGGTGGCGCCGCTGATCGCTGCCGGGCGCCTGGTACGTCTGCGATTTGCAAATACCCGCAACGAACTCCAGTTGCCGATTCATGCCTTCTGGCGCAGGCAGCAACCGCTGCGCCAGGCGGCGCGTCTGCTGATCGAACAGCTAGCCAAATGCTAGCGCACCGTCCGTCGAAATCGCCTCAGCCGGGTGACGTAAGTGCTTCAATTTTTGTGGGATTTGCCGATAGCAGAGTGGACAGGCCCATCGCGCCAAAAGCGTGCAGTGCCCTTCCCTCCATGGCTCAAGGTCTCGAAACATGAACCTGAAATTTCGCCACAAGATCCTCCTCAGCGCATGCGGCGTCGTGGTGCTGGCTTTTGCCCTGTTCACGCTTTACAACGACTACCTGCAACGCAAAACCATCACCCAGAACATCGAGTCGTCGATGCAGCAGTCCGGTGCGCTGACTGCCAGCAGCGTGCAGAACTGGATGAGCGGGCGCATCCTGGTGCTGGAGAACCTGGCCCAGGACATTGCTGAACAAGGGGCAGGCGATACCCTGGCCGGGCTGATCGAGCAGCCGTCCTACACGAAAAATTTCCTGTTCACCTACCTGGGCCAGGCCAATGGTGTGTTCACCCAGCGCCCCGACGCCCAAATGCCGGCCGGCTACGACCCACGCCAGCGCCCATGGTACGGCGCCGCGGCCAGCGCCGGGCAAACCGTGCTCACCGCCCCTTACCAGGGCGCGGTCGGTGGCCTGATGGTGACCATCGCCACGCCGGTGAAGCGTAACGGCGAAATGCTCGGGGTGGTCGGCGGCGACCTGACCCTCGATACCTTGGTGCAGATCATCAACTCGGTCGACTTCGGCGGCATCGGCCACGCCTTCCTCGCCGATAGCAGCGGCCAGGTGATCGTCAGCCCCGACAAAGACCAGGTGATGAAGAACCTCAACGACATCTACCCAGGCTCGGGCCTGCGCGTGGCGGCCGGCCTGCAGGATGTCACCCTCGATGGCCAGCAGCGGTTGATCTCCTTTGCCCCGGTGGCGGGCTTGCCGTCTGCCCAGTGGTACATCGGCCTGTCGATCGACAAGGACAAGGCCTACGCGGCCTTAAGCCATTTCCGCACCTCGGCGATCATCGCCATGGTCATTGCCGTGGCGGCCATCGCCGGGCTGCTGGGCTTGCTGATCCCGGTGCTGATGCGCCCACTGACCACCATGGGCCGCGCCATGCGCGACATCGCCGAAGGTGAAGGCGACCTGACCCGCCGCCTTGAGGTACCGCGCAAGGACGAGTTCGGCGAACTGGCCACCTCGTTCAACCGCTTCGTAGAACGCATTCACGCCTCGATCAGCGAAGTGTCGTCGGCTACGCGGCTGGTGCACGACCTGTCGGAAAAGGTGGTCAACGCCTCCAATGCATCGATCATCGGTTCCGAAGAACAGAGCATGCGCACCAACAGTGTCGCGGCGGCCATCAACCAGCTGGGTGCCGCCACTCAGGAAATCGCACGCAATGCTGCGCATGCCTCGCAACACGCCAGCGGTGCCAGCGAACAGGCCAATGGCGGGCGCGAAGTGGTGGAAGAAGCGATCAACGCCATGACCGCCCTGTCGCAGCGCATCAGCGAGTCGTGCGAGCAGATCGAAACGCTCAATGCCAGCACCGACGAAATCGGCAAGATCCTCGACGTGATCAAGGGCATTTCCCAGCAGACCAACCTGCTGGCGCTCAACGCCGCGATCGAAGCGGCCCGTGCAGGTGAAGCCGGGCGTGGGTTTGCCGTGGTCGCCGATGAGGTGCGCAACCTGGCGCACCGTACCCAGGAATCGGCAGAAGAGATCCACCGCATGATCACCAGCCTGCAGGTCGGCTCCCGTGAGGCGGTGCACACCATGAACACCAGCCAGGTGTCCAGCGAACAGACCGTGCAGGTCGCCAACCAGGCCGGTGTACGCCTGACCAGCGTGACCCAGCGCATCGGCGAAATCGATGGCATGAACCAGTCGGTGGCCACTGCGACCGAAGAGCAGACCGCGGTGGTCGAGAGCCTGAACCTGGACATCACCCAGATCAATGCGCTGAACCAGCAAGGGGTGGAGAACCTCAACCAGACGTTGCAGCATTGCGATGCGCTGGCGCAGCAGGCCGGGCGTTTGAAGCAACTGGTGGGCAGCTTCCGCATCTGAGGTGACACGCCGGCAGGCTCGTCTCATGCAGGGGGCGAGCGGGCCGGCGTAGAAGGCCCGCGGTTATAACCTAATAACGAACAAGTCTATTTGGCTATATAAACTACCTATATGCTGGCACCCATCCGATCACGGGCAAAGCTGGGCAGTCGAGTAGCGTATGGATGTAGGTTCTTTCGGTTTCACCATAGCCGGGCTGGTTGTGGGGTTCATCGTCGGCATGACCGGCGTCGGTGGCGGTTCGCTGATGACGCCCATCCTGCTGTGGTTTGGCATCAGCCCGGCCACTGCCGTGGGCACTGACCTGCTCTACGCCGCCATCACCAAGGCCAGTGGCGTCTGGGTGCACAGCCGCAACAAGAACATCGACTGGAAAATCACCGGCCTGCTCAGCATGGGCAGCGTCCCGGCCGCAGCGCTGACCCTGTGGTTCCTGAGCACCCTGCACACCGACACTTCGGCGCTCAATGCCATCATCAAGCAGGGCCTGGCGGTGGTGTTGATCCTCACTGCACTGGCGATCCTGTTCAAATCGCGCCTGCAAGCGTTCGCCAACCGCCATGCCGGTGACCATTACCAACTCAGCGACCGCAGCCTCAACATCCTTACCGTACTCACCGGTGTGGTGCTGGGTGTCATGGTCACCCTGACTTCGATCGGTGCGGGTGCCTTGGGCACCGTGGCGCTGTTCCTGCTCTACCCGTTCCTGGTCACCCGGCGCCTGGTGGGCACCGAGATCGCCCACGCGGTGCCGTTGACCCTGGTCGCAGGCCTGGGCCACGCGGGCATGGGCAACATGGACTGGTCGCTGCTGGGCTACCTGCTGCTGGGCTCGTTGCCTGGCATCTACCTGGGCAGCCACCTCACCGGGAAGATCTCCGACCGCGTGCTGCGGCCCTGCCTGGCGGGCATGCTGTTGCTGATCGGGTACAAGCTGGCGTTCTGAGGCAAGGTTTTGCGGTGAGCTGGGTTGGCCGTTGTGCAGGCCATTGCAAGCCGGACTCACCCCAGCCGCAAGCGCCAGCGCCCGGTAAAGCTCAGCTGCACACGTGATAAAGGCAGCACATCCATCTGCCGATGGGCCGCCAAGGGGCAACCCAGCACCTGCACCAGTACCGCGCGAATGACCATGGGATGCGTCACCGCCACCCACTCGCCCGGCTCATCGAAGGCCGCCAGCCACCCCGCCATGCGCTGGCACAGTTCGGCGAACGACTCACCACCATGTGGCGCGCTGTGCGGGTCGTCCAGCCACAACGCCAGCGCCTGCGGGTACTCAGCCTGCAACCGCTTCAATGCCAGCCCCTGCCAGCGTCCCAGGTCGCAATCGGCCAATGCCGGCTCGACCTGCGTCAGTGCCGAAAACCCGTCCGCCGTTTCCCTCGCACGCCGCTCCGGCGCGGTGAGGATGCGCGTTTCAGGCGCCACGGCGAACGGTTGGGCGAGCATCGGCAGAATGCCGTCGTCGGGGCCGTGCAGGTGCCCGGTCTTCTGGGCCGTTGTCAGGGCATGACAGATCAGGGTCAGGTGTACGGCTTTCACCAGCTGGCTTCTTCTTGGAGGACGGCCGAATGGTTTAGCACGCCGAGGTTATTTTTTCCGCAACAATGTCGCGGCTGGGGAGGAACACTGCGTTACGATGGTCAGTCCAAATTAGGCGAAATGCCACTAGAGTCGAGCCGAATGCCAGCCAGTCCCTCCTCACCCAGCCCGTTGCTACTAGCCCTGCGCGAGGGCACCCGCGATTGCCACAAGTCGCTCGAAGCACGCCTGCCATTCTTTGCAACGAGCTTCGATGCCGCGGCCTACAGTCGGCTCCTGCAAGCCTACTATGGGTTCCACGCGCCCCTCGAAGCTCGCCTGGGCGACTACCAGGAACCGATGAGGGCCAAGACACCCGCGCTCACGCTGGACCTGCAAGCCCTGCATCTGAGCGCCGCTGACATCGACGCCCTGCCCCTGTGTCAGGCGTTGCCGGGTATCAAAGATGAGGCCGGTGCGCTGGGTGTGATGTACGTTCTGGAGGGCTCCACCCTGGGTGGCCAGGTACTGAAAAGGGCGATGGCCGAGCGCCTGGGGCTCGGCCCGGCCAACGGCACAGCCTTTTTCGATGTGTATGGTGCGCGGACCGGCGACTACTGGCGCCGCTTCCTCGACCGCCTTGGCCAGGCGTCGAGCGCACCTGCAGCGCAGGCCGCCACCGTGCAGGCGGCCATCGAAACATTCCAGAGCTTCGAGCGCTGGCTTGAGCAACGCAACGTGCTTGGCCAGATACCTGGCTGAAGCATGGGCCCGGTTTCACCGGTGATCGCTGGTCCCGTCGAGCGCTCGGGCTATTACAGCTCTGCCATGGGGGCTGCTGCGCAGCCCAATCGCCGGCAAGCCGGCCCACCACGACCGCGCAGTTCTTCAGGCCTGCGCTTTACCTGTGCAAGCAACGGTCCTGCCCAATTGCTAAAAGCCGGCGCAAATCCATGTGGAAGCCGGCTTGCCGGCGATAGGGCCTGCTCAGGTAAACAGGTGCAGCAGCCCCCACACTGGCACCAGCCCTGCAAGCCCAACCGCCAGCCGCGGCCAATACGGCAACTGCACGACCAGCAGCATTGCACCGAGCGACATCATCGCCAACCAGGCTACCGGCGCCATGGCCCAACCCCAGACCTGGGCGCACAGCAGCAGGCTGATCATCAGTGCCAGCCAGCCAGCGCCACGCAGCACCCTGCGCAGTGGCCGCGGGCAAGGCCGCTGCCATACCTGTTTATAGTGCCGTTCCAGGCCTTGGCAAAGGCCAAGCATACCGGCATAGGCGAACAGCGCGCCGCCCGCGATCAACATCATCATGCGCCTGCCTCCACGCTGCGCCTTGCCCTGGCCCTGGGTGCATGCAGCATTTGCTCGCCTTGCTGCACGCGCCACGCCACCACACCGAGCAACCCCCCCAGCACCATTGCGCAAGCCACCACGCCCAAGCGCAAGGCATCCCCCAGCCCACCGAACAGCCCAAGGCCCATGCACAGCAGTGCCGTCAGCCCCAGTTGTTCCACCCACGCCCGGCGCGCAGGCCTGATACCCGCATGCAGCAGCGCAAGCAGCCATGTACCAAAGAATGCCCGCACCTCCCAGGCCTCGCGCTGTACCAGCTCGACCGGCAGCAGGCGGCTGGCCCACAGCAAGCCGACACAGGCCAGCAGCAAACCGGTGACGAAACCGACATTGCACACCTCGGCAACCCGGTACCAACGCCGCGCCGACAACTGCGCGCTGGTGCTGGCGTACTTACGCCCACGCTTCACGCAAAACAGCACCAGGCCGCTGGCGATCATCACGCAGCTGATGACACCACACACGAAGTACAACCAACGCATCGGGTATCCGCCAAACTGGGCAAAATGCAGCCCGACCATGACCCGCTGGGTCAGGGGAGCCGCGCGCCACTCAGTCACATCGCTGAGCAGCTGCCCGCTGACACCATCGAATACCATGGCCTGCCCCTTCGACAGCGCGATGCGATTACCCAGCTCAGGACGAATCTCGATACGCGCCCCAGCGGTGTTGGGGTTGCGGATATTGAAACCGGCTATGGGCCCCAACCGTGCCTGCGCCTCGGCCAGCAGCGGCACCACATCGACCAACTCCGCGGGCTGCCTGGCCAAGGCCCTCGGCTGCTCCAGGCGGGCGTTGCCCTGGGCCTTGAAGTAGGCCCGGTTGTCCCCGGCGAACAGCGCATCGACACCTGCAGGAATGTAGATGAGCATGAAGATCACCAGCCCGGTGTAGGTGATCATCAGGTGGAACGGCAGCAACAGCACGGCACTGGCGTTGTGAAAGTCCAGCCAGGAGCGCTGGCCCTTGTCCGGCCGGAACGTGAAGAACTCCTTGAAGATCTTCTTGTGGATGACAATGCCGGTGACCAGCGCCGCCAACATCACCAGCGCCAATGCACCGACCACGAAAATGCCCCAGTTGCGCGGCAGGTCGAGGGTGAAATGGAAGCGGAAAAAGAAGTTGCCGCCAACACTGTCGCGTACCTCGATGGCCTCGCCGGTCTGCGGGTCGAGCTGTACGCCACCGCCATGGCGCCGCTCCCCGGTAGACACACGCAGCCCGGGCGAGCGATCGGTGGGCAGGCTGATGCCCCAGTTGCCGGCCTGCGGTTCATGGGCCTGCAGGTAGGCAATGGCGCGCTGCGCGGCATCGGCCTGGGTCACTGCATTGGCCGGGATTTCCGGCTGCATCCAGTGGTTGAGCTCTTTGTCGAACACCGCCAGGGTGCCGGTGACGAAGATGGCGAACAATAGCCAGCCGAACACCAGCCCACCCCAGGTGTGCAGCCAGGCCATCGATTGGGTGAACGTGTTCTTCATGCCAGCCACTCCAGTACCTGGGGCCAGAAGCCGATCAACGCCAAGGGCGCAGCCAAGGCCAACGGTAGCCAGGCACCCACCGCGTCACGGCTGGCGAAGGCCCAAAGGATGACTGCGGTGTAGAAAACGAAGGCCGGCAGGGTCGCGACGATGACCGCATCGGCGGGGGACAGCGGCAACAGCCGGGCCAGGCAGGCGCTGGCGGCATAGGTGAGTGCGTAGCCGCCGACCAGCGCGGCGCTGCTGCGCGAGAGGATCAGCAGCCAGGCGGGTTTAGTGTTCATGGGCACATTTCCTGGTAGTCGCATCGAGCCAAGCCCGCCCCCCATTCACTCCACTTGTGTTGTGCCTGTGGGGTATCTGGAGAAGCGGGCTTGCGCCGAGAATGGGCCGCAGTGCGGCCTCAGCATCAGAACGAGATATTCAGGGAAGCGAACACCGCACGCCCCGGCTGGTTATAGGTGTTGGCGCCCGAGCTGCTGGCATTGCCACCGCGATAGATCTGCTTGTCGAACACGTTGTTCACGCCCACCCGCACGTCATAGTTGGCGTTGAACTTGTACCCGGCGCTGACATCCACCAGCCCGTAGGCCTCGACATCCTGCTGCGCCTCGGCGTCGTAGTCTTCCTCGGTGCGGTAGTTGTAGGTCGGCGACTTCTGCTTGCCGTAGTAGGTGCCGGCCAGCTGGAACGAAAGCTTGTCGGTGGCGCGCCAGTCCAGGGTGCTGTTGACCGTGTACTCGGGGATCACCGACAGCGGCTCGCCCGTCTCACGGTTGTCGTTGTCGAGCATCCAGGTCAGGTTGGTGTTCCAGTCGAGCACCGGCGTCAGTTCGACGAACAGGTTGCCCTCGATACCTTCCACCCGCGCCTCGCCAGCATTCTCCCACTGGGTCACACGGCGGCCGCTGTTGATGGTGTAGAGCACATCGGTATCACCGATGATCTTGTTCTTGTAATCGTTGCGGAAATACGTCGCGCTGGTACGCCAGGTGCCGCGGTCATACAACAGGCCGATTTCTTTGTTGACGCTGATTTCCGGCTTGAGGTCGGCATTGCCCTGCAGGTAGCAGCCCCCGGAGTTGCTCTGCTGAATGCTGCAGCCGTTGCCGCGGCTGTAGAGCAGGTAATTGGGGTTGGACTGATACAGGTTCGGCACCTTGTAGGCCCGTGCGATACCGCCCTTGACCGACAGCGCATCGGTCAGCTTGTGCGACAGGTTGAGGCTGGGGCTGAAGTTGTCGCCAAAGGTTTCATGGTGGTCGAAGCGCAGGCCCGGGGTGACGGTGGTGTCGCCCAGCACGATGTTGTCCTCGACGAACAGCGCGTAGCTCTTGGCGGTCATCTTCGAATCGCTGCGGTCGAAGCCACTGATGACGTCACTGCCACCGCCGCTGGGGTCGAAGCTCTGCGGGCGGAACGAGCCCTGGTCGTTGAGCGATTCATACAGGTATTCGCCGCCCAAGGTCAGCACATGTTCGGTATTGCCCAAGGCCAACGGCAGGTTCACCTCGCTGCTCAGGCGAGTGTTGCGCAGCCGCGACATGGCTGCACCGCTGTCGTTGATCGCACCTTCCGGGCCACCGGCCAGCCCTTCGTTCAGGCGCCAGTTGCGCACGTACTCGTAAGCCAGGCTGGTCTTGCTGGTGCCCCAGCTGAAATCGCCCAGGTGGGTCAAGTCATAGGTGTTGCGCTGCATGACGTTGGTCTCGTGGCCATACAGGCTGGAAATCAGGTCGACATTGCTGCCGCCGTTGCTGTTCATGGTGTCGCCGGCATAGAGGTTGCCCTGGCGGCTGTAACCGGCGCTGGCTTCCAGGCGGTGCTCGTCGTTGAGCCTCCAGCTCAGCAGGCCGTTGATGTCCTTGTTGCGCACGCCCTCACGGCCGGCGGCCAACGTGCTGTTGGCGTGGTCGGCGTTGATGTCCAGGTCATCGGCGTCGGTCTTGGCCAGGCCACCGTACAAACGGAAACCGAGGTTGTCGGTGAGCCCGCCGCTGAGGTTGAAGTTGGCACGACGGCTGGCACCCTCGGCGCTGTCCTCGGGCATTTGCGTGAACAGGTTGAGGCTGCCCTTGAACGCCTCGGTGGGCCGCTTGGTGATGATGTTGACCACCCCGCCCATCGCACCCGAGCCGTAGCGCGCCGCCGCCGGGCCGCGCAGGATTTCGATGCGCTCGACCGCCTCGGCCGGCACCCAGTTGGTTTCGCCGCGGGTGTCGCGGTCGCCGTTCCAGCCGTAGCGCACCGCGTTGCGTGCGCTGGACGGCTTGCCATCGATGAGGATCAGGGTGTTTTCCGGGCCCATGCCGCGCAGGTCGATCTGCCTGTTGTTGCCACGCGCACCACTGGCGCTGTTGCCAGTCAAGTTGACCCCCGGCTCACGACGGATGATGTCGGACAAGTCATTGGCCGGCGGGCGACGCTTGATGTCTTCTTCAGTGATGATCGACGAACCCAGCGCCTGACGCGCTTCGCGTTCTGCAGTGACCAGGGTGTCCTGGATCACCAGTGCGTCGTCCGCCACTGGCATCTCCAGCACCTCACCAGGTCTGCGCTCCACTGTTTCGGCGGCGCTCGCCATCATGGCCGGTGACGCCAACGCGACGAACGCCAGGGCCAGGCTGTTGGGTGAAGTTCTGCACTGCATTGACACATCTCCTGCGATGGGTAAGCGAAGGGCACATCCCTGCCAGGAAGCCGGAGGGCCCACGCCCACCGGCCTCACAAACACTGTTCGGGGGCCAACAGGGTTGGTAAATATAGTTATTCTCAAATGGGTTTAAATCTTATTTACGAAACTTACACGTTTGCTCCGGAACTTTTCCGACGCGTATCCGGCCCGTGTACAGTCACTTCTGCCCCAGCCATGAGACGAGAAAGCGTTTCCATGCTCCCAGCCGCTTTGATCTTCCTGCTCACCCTCACCCTGGTCATCTGGCAGCCCAAAGGCCTGGGAGTTGGCTGGAGCACCACGCTCGGTGCCGTGCTGGCCCTGGTGTTCGGCGTGGTATCGCTGCATGACATCCCCACGGTCTGGGCCATCATCTGGAACGCCACCGCCACCTTCATCGCCCTCATCGTCATCAGCCTGCTGCTGGACGAAGCGGGCTTTTTCGAATGGGCAGCGCTGCATGTGGCGCGCTGGGCCCGCGGGGACGGGCGCCGCCTGTTCGCCTTCATGGTGTTGCTGGGCGCAGCGGTATCGGCGCTGTTCGCCAACGATGGCGCGGCGCTGATCCTTACCCCGATCGTCATGTCGATGCTGCTGGCGCTGCGCTTCTCCCCGGCGGCGACCCTGGCCTTCGTCATGGGTGCAGGCTTCATCGCCGACACCGCCAGCCTGCCGCTGGTGGTGTCCAACCTGGTGAACATCGTCTCGGCGGACTACTTCGACCTGGGGTTCAACGCCTATGCCTCGGTCATGGTGCCGGTGAACCTGGTGGCCGTGGCAGCCACGCTGCTGGTGCTGTGGCTGTATTTTCGCCGCGACATTGCGCTGCGCTACGCCACCGAAGACCTCAAGGTGCCGGCCATGGCCGTGCGCGACCGGGCAACGTTCCGTGTCGGCTGGGCGGTGCTGCTGGCATTGCTGGCCAGCCTGTTCGTGCTCGAGCCCATGGGGATCCCGGTCAGTGCCGTGGCCGCAGCCTGCGCAGCGGTACTGTTCGCCGTCGCCGCCCGCGGCCATGTGATCTCCACCCGCCGCGTGCTGCGCGAGGCCCCGTGGCAGATCGTGGTGTTTTCGTTGGGGATGTACCTGGTGGTCTACGGCTTGCGCAATGCCGGCCTCACCGACTCGCTCGGCAACGTGTTGAGCTGGCTGGCGGGGCAAGGGCTGTGGGCAGCCTCGCTGGGGACCGGCCTGATTGCGGCGCTGCTGTCGTCGGCCATGAACAACCTGCCCAGCGTGCTGATCGGCGCGCTGTCGATCGAGGCCAGCGAGGCGCAGGGTGTGGTGCGCGAGGCGATGATCTATGCCAACGTGATCGGCTGCGACCTGGGGCCGAAGATCACCCCGATCGGCAGCCTGGCTACGCTGTTGTGGCTGCATGTGCTGGCGCGCAAGGGCGTGAGCATCGGCTGGGGGTATTACTTCAAGGTAGGGGTGCTGTTGACGGTGCCGGTGCTACTGGTGACCTTGGCAGCGTTGGCGTTGCGCCTGAGCCTGTGAAAACGCTGTCGCCGTCTATCCTGACCAGGTGACTGTGCGGCGCACGCAGGTCGAACAACGCCCCCCGCGGGATGGGATGTTGGGACCCCGATTGCGTCGGTCGCGTGCACGCCATATCGACCAATGGGGGGACATGCCATGTGCGGACGCTTCGCCCAGTATCAGGGCCAGGCCGATTACCTGCGTGAACTGGCGGCCGGGCAGGAGGTGATAAGCGGTTACGACAACGTGCCCATTGGCCGTTACAACGTGGCCCCTGGCAGCCGCGTACTGGTTATGCACAACCCGGGCAATGGCCTGCGCATCGACCCCTGCCATTGGGGTTGGGCACCGTTCTGGGCCAAGGGCTCGCAACCTGCGCCGACTAACGCACCGGTAGAAGCCGTGACCACCGGCACGTTTCTCAAGGCGTTCTGGCCTCAAGGGCGGGCACTGGTCATGGCCGACGGCTGGTATGAATGGGTGAGCGACCCGCACGACCCCGAGCGCAAGCAGCCCTATTTCATTCGCCTGCAAAGCCAGGCACCGATGTTCATGGCTGCGCTGGCTCAGGTACGTGCAGGATCGGAGCCGAACGAAGGGGATGGGTTCGTCATCGTGACCGCAGCGAGTGAAGCGGGAATGGTCGACAGCCACGACCGCCGGCCATTGGTACTGGCGCCGGCGGATGCATGGACGTGGATCGACCTGCAAGTGCCTGCCGAGGAGGCCGAGCGGCTGGCACGGGAGCGGTGCCTGCCGGTGGAGGCCTTTGAATGGTTTGCGGTAGGCAAGGACGTGTCGGATGAGCGTGATGAAGGGCCGCAGTTGATCGTGATGCAGGCCTGAACAGAATGCGGGCCGCCTAGACCTGCAATTCCACCTCCGGTTTCTGCTCCAGCAGCGACCAACCGCCCTGCCCGTCCACTTCCAGCCTGTGGGTATGGAACCCGGCCAACGTGCTGCGATGGCCGACACTCACCAGCAAGGTCTGCGGCATCTCATTGCGCAGCAGCGAATACAACGCATGTTCCAAGCCTTCATCCATCGCCGAGGTGGATTCGTCGAGGAACACCACCTGCGGCCGGTTGAACAGCACCCGCGCAAACGCCAGCCGCTGCTGCTCACCCACCGACAGGATATGCGACCAGTCGCAACTGACCGCCAGCCGCTCAGCCAGGTGGGCCAGGTTGACCTGGCGCAGCGCCTGCTGCATGCGCACTTCGTCCTCAGGCTTGCTGTCGGTTGGGTAGGCGATGGCGGTCCGCAGGTCGCCCAGGGGCAGGTACGGGCGCTGCGAGAGGAACAGCGCCTCGGTAACGGTGGGCCGCCTGACCTCACCCTCGGCGTACGGCCAAAGCCCGGCCAAGGCGCGCAGCAAGGTGGTTTTACCACTGCCCGAAGGGCCTTTGATCAGCAGCGCCTGGCCGGCCTGCAGGCGCAAGTCGAGGTCGGCGATCAGCGCGTAGCCATCGGGGCGCATCACCTGCAACCTCGAGATATCCAGGGCATGCGCCTGCTGCTGGGTGCTGACCCGCGGCAACGTGCTGGCCTGCTGATTGGCATCGAGAAAACCGGTCAGACGGTCGAGCGTGGCGCGGTACTGGGCAAAAGTGTCGTAGGACTCACGGAAGAACGACAGCGCATCCTGCACCTGGCCAAACGCTTGGGAGGTTTGCATGACATCGCCCAGCTTGATCGCGCCACTGAAGAAGCGCGGTGCCTGGAGGATGAACGGGAACACCACTGCCACCTGGCTGACGCCCAGGTTGAAACCGCTGAACTTCAGGTTCCGGAACACCAGTGCCCAGACATTGACGATCAATGCCCCGAAGCGCCCCAGCAAGGTCCCCCGCTCCACGTGCGCACCCTGGTAGAACGCGATGTTCTCAGCGTTTTCCCGCACGCGCATCAGCGCATAACGGAAGTTGGCGGTGAGTTTTTCGTTGAGAAAATTCAGGCGGATCAACGGCTGTCCGAGGCGAAAGGCAATCCAGGTGGCGATCAGCACGTAGACATAAACGGCGAACACCATGGCCCGGGGGATTTCCACACCCGCTACCGCCAGCGGCGCCGACAGGCCCCAGAGGATGGCGGTGAAGGCCACCAGCGACACCAGCGCGCTGACCGCGCCCAGCGCCAAGGTTACCGAGTGGGTGACGAAGGCGGTGACGTCCAGTTCGATGCGCTGGTCGGGGTTGTCTACAGGCTCGGCGAGAAACTGGCCGCGGTAATAGGCGTCACCGTGCAGCCAGTCATTGGTCAGGCGCTCGGTCAGCCAGACCCGCCAGCGGATGCTGAACGCCTCAGTCACGTAGAAGGTGAACAGTGAACGAAGCACGTGAAGGGTGGCCAACACCGCGAACACGCCCAGCAAGTACCAGAAGGCGGTCTGGTCGAGGGCCTGCAGGGCACTGTAGAAGCCGTTGTACCAGAACGAGAACAGCACGTTCATGCGTACCGAAAACAGGGTCAGCACCAGCAGTGCGGCAAACACCAGCAACGGCCGCCAGCTGCGCCTGAAGCTGAAATAGGGCCCGGCAAGCTGCCAGAACTGGCTGCCCCAGCGCGTGTAGCGCACAGCCAAGGCAGCGGCGGCAGTGAAGCCGATCAGGGTGATGAGTGAAGCGATTGCAAGCCAGCTCAGGCTCTCTTGCAGGGCCTGGTGCCAGTTCATGTCCATGGTGCGTACCCGTGACGAGTGTTTCCGCGAGCGTAGCATTGCGCAGGCAGTCGTCAGGCATTCATGACGGACATTTCATGTTGTCGGCACTGCCCCTATCACCGGCAAGCCGGCCCCCCCAGGGGTGCAGGCGCTTGCTAGCGACGGGGCCGCGCAGACGAACGCTAAGCCAAGGCTTCCATCACCTTGGGGTCCAAGCCCTCACCGGCATGGGCCTGGGCCCATTCCCCCAACTGCCTGCGCATCGCTGGGGTCCAGAAGTTCTGCAAGTGCTGCTGCACCCCTTTCACCGCCAACGCATGATCAGGCTCGCTGTCGAAGTAATGAGCAATCTGGTTGGCCATCTTGACCAGGTTTTCGCTGCTCATCGGCGCACCTCGGCCTGTTCAGGCTTGCCGGCCGTGCGCCGCTCCTTGAGCAGGCGCCGCTGTTCATCGCTGAAGTCCTGGTAGCGCTTTTGCCACTGCGACGGGTGGAACACCTTGACCACCTCCACCGCCGTTACCTTGTATTCCGGGCAGTTGGTGGCCCAGTCGGAATTGTCGGTGGTGATCACGTTAGCGCCGGACTCGGGGAAGTGGAAGGTGGTGTACACCACCCCCGGTGCCACACGCTCACTGATTTTGGCGCGCAGTACCGTCTGCCCTGCACGGCTGCCGATGCCGACCCAATCGCCGTCATGGATGCCGCGGCTTTCGGCGTCAGTGGGGTGCAGTTCCAGGCAGTCGGCAGCATGCCAGGCGACGTTGGCGGTGCGCCGGGTCTGGGCGCCGACATTGTACTGGCTGAGAATGCGCCCGGTGGTCAGCAGCAGGGGGTAGCGGCTGTTGACCTTCTCGTCGGTGGGCACATAGCCGGTGAGCATGAAGCGCCCCTTGCCCCGCACGAACTGATCGATGTGCATGGTCGGCGTGCCGTCGGGCGCGGCTTCGTTGCAGGGCCACTGCAGGCTGCCATGGCGGTCGATCTCGGCGTAGCTGACGCGGTGGAAGGACGGCGTCAGGCGGGCGATTTCGTCCATGATCTCGGACGGATGGCGGTAGCTCATCGGGTAGCCCAGGGCATTGGCCAAGGCGACGGTGGCCTCCCAGTCAGCCTTGCCGGCCAGCGGCTGCATCACCTTGCGTACCCGCGAAATGCGGCGCTCGGCATTGGTGAAGGTGCCGTCCTTTTCCAGGAACGAGCTGCCCGGCAAGAACACGTGGGCGAACTTGGCCGTCTCGTTGAGGAAGATGTCCTGCACCACCACGCACTCCATGGCCCGCAGCGCGGCCGTGACGTGCTGGGTGTTGGGGTCGCTCTGGGCGATGTCCTCACCCTGGCAGTACAGCGCCTTGAAGCTGCCGTCCAGCGCCGCTTCGAACATGTTGGGGATGCGCAGGCCCGGGTCGGGCTGCAGGCTCACGCCCCAGGCCTGCTCGAACTCGGCACGCACGGCCTCGTTGGAGATATGCCGGTAGCCTGGCAGCTCATGGGGGAACGACCCCATGTCGCACGAGCCCTGCACGTTGTTCTGCCCCCGCAGGGGGTTTACGCCCACCCCTTCACGGCCGATATTGCCGGTGGCCATGGCCAGGTTGGCGATGCCCATCACCGCGGTGCTGCCCTGGCTGTGTTCAGTCACGCCCAGGCCGTAGTAGATCGCCGCGTTGCCGCCTGTGGCATACAGCCGGGCGGCGGCGCGGATCTGCTCGGCGGGCACGCCGCACACGGGGCCCTGCACTTCAGGGGCGTTTTCCGGGAGGCTGACGAAGTCGCGCCAGCGGGCGAAGGCCTCACCCTCGCAGCGTTCGTCGATGAAGCGCTGGGCCAGCAGCCCCTCGCTAACGATCACATGGGCCAAGGCGTTGAGCATGGCCACGTTGGTACCCGGGCGCAGTTGCAGGTGCAGCTCGGCACGGGCGTGGGGCGAATCCACCAGGTCGATGCGCCGCGGGTCGATCACGATCAGCCGCGCGCCTTGGCGCAGGCGGCGTTTGAGCTGCGAGCCGAACACCGGGTGGGCGTCGGTGGGGTTGGCACCGATCACCAGGATCACGTCGGCCTGCATGACCGAATCGAAACTCTGGGTGCCCGCCGACTCACCGAGGGTCTGCTTGAGACCGTAGCCGGTGGGCGAATGGCACACCCGCGCGCAGGTGTCGACGTTATTGTTGCCAAACGCCGTGCGCACCAGTTTCTGCACCAGGTAGGCTTCTTCGTTGGTGCAACGGCTGGAGGTGATGCCACCGATGGAATCGCGCCCGTACTTGAGCTGGATGCGGCGGAACTCGCTGGCCGCGTAGGTGACGGCCTCATCCCAGCTGACTTCCTGCCACGGGTCATCCAGGTGCTTGCGGATCATCGGTTTGGTGATTCGGTCAGGGTGGGTGGCATAACCCCAGGCGAAGCGGCCCTTGACGCAGGCGTGGCCGTGGTTGGCGCCGCCGTTCTTGTCCGGGACCATGCGGACCAGTTGGTCACCCTTCATTTCGGCACGGAACGAGCAACCCACGCCGCAGTAAGCGCAGGTGGTGATCACCGCGCGTTCCGGCTGGCCGATCTGCACCAGGCTTTTTTCGGTCAGTGTGGCCGTCGGGCAGGCTTGCACGCAGGCACCGCACGACACGCATTCGGAGGTGAGGAAGTTGTCACCACCGGCTGCCGCCACCCGCGACTCGAAGCCGCGCCCGGTGATGGTCAGGGCGAAGGTGCCTTGGATATCCTCGCAGGCACGCACGCAGCGGCTGCAGACGATGCACTTGCTGGGCTCGTAATCGAAGTACGGGTTGGACTCGTCCTTCTGCTCGGCCAGGTGGTTGGCGCCGTCATAGCCGTAGCGCACCTCCCGCAGGCCGACTTGGCCGGCGACCGTCTGCAGTTCGCAGTTGCCGTTGGCCGAGCAGGTCAGGCAGTCGAGCGGGTGGTCGGAAATGTACAGCTCCATGACGTTGCGGCGCAGGTCGGCCAGGCGTGGCGTTTGGGTGCGCACCACCATGCCTTCGCTGACAGGCGTGGTGCAGGACGCCGGGTACCCGCGCATGCCATCGATCTCGACCATGCACATGCGGCAGGAGCCGAAGGCCTCCAGGCTGTCGGTGGCACACAGTTTGGGGATGCTGGTACCCAGCAGGGCTGCGGCGCGCATCACTGAGGTGCCCGCCGGTACGCTGACACTGCGCCCGTCGATATTCAGGCTGATCTGCACATCACTGTGGCGTTCAGGGGTACCCAGATCGGTCTCGGGGTCGAAGTAATTGATCACTGCGCGGCCTCCGTGGTGGTCAGCCCGAAATCGGCCGGGAAGTACTTGAGGGCGCTGGCCACCGGGTAGGCGGTCATACCGCCCATGGCGCACAGCGAGCCGTACTGCAGGGTGTCGCACAGGTCGCGCAGCAGCAGCGCCTGGTCATGGCGCTCGGTGAGGTCGCTGCTGGCAATCAGGCGGTCGACCACCTCCATCCCGCGGGTAGAACCGATGCGGCAGGGCGTGCACTTGCCGCAGGACTCTTCGGCGCAGAACTGCAGGGCAAAGCGCGCCATGCTGGCCATGTTCAAGGTGTCGTCGGCCACCACCACGCCACCGTGGCCCAACATAGCCCCCATGGCGGCGAAGGCCTCGTAGTCCAGTGGGGTGTCAAAGTGACTGGGCGGCACCCAGGCACCCAATGGCCCCCCGACCTGGGCGGCCTTCAGCGGCCGGCCACTGGCGGTGCCACCACCGTAGCCTTCCACCAGGTCCCGCAGGGTCAGGCCGAAGGCGCGCTCTACCAGGCCGCCGTGGCTGATGTTGCCGGCCAGCTGGAACGGCATGGTGCCAAGCGAACGCCCCATACCGAAATCGCGGTAGAACGCCGCACCCTTGGCCAGAATGGTGGGCACCGAAGCCAGGGTGAGCACGTTGTGCACCAGCGTCGGCAGGCCGAACAGGCCCTGCAGGGCCGGTAGTGGCGGCTTGGCGCGGACAATGCCGCGCTTGCCCTCGATAGATTCGAGCAGCGCGGTTTCCTCACCGCAGATATAGGCACCGGCACCCACCCGTACTTCCAGGTCGAAGGCCTGACCGCTAGCGGCCACGTCGGCACCGAGATAACCGGCGTCGCGGGCAATGACCAAGGCCTGATCGAGCACGCGGATCGCGTCGGGGTATTCCGAGCGCACGTAGATATAGCCCTTGTCGGCACCCACCGCGAGGCCGGCGATGACCATGCCTTCGATCAGCAGGAAGGGGTCACCTTCCATCAGCATGCGGTCGGCAAAGGTACCGGAGTCGCCTTCGTCGGCGTTGCACACCACGTACTTCTGCCCTGCCCCGGCGTCACGCACGGTGCGCCATTTGATACCCGCCGGGAACGCTGCACCGCCACGGCCGCGCAGGCCGGAATCGAGCACGGCGGCCACCACGTCGGCGCCGCCCAGCGCAACGGCTTGCTCAAGGCCGGCAAAGCCGCCGTGGGCGCGGTAGTCATCCAGGGACAATGGCCGGGTGATGCCGGCGCGGGCGAACAGCAGACGTTGCTGGGTCTTGAGGTAAGGGAGCGCTTCCACGGGCCCGAGCGCCAGCGAATGGCTGCCGGGGTCGGCCGCCAATGCATCGAGCAGCGCAGGCACATCCTCAGGGGTGATCGGGCCGAAGCCTTGCCGCCCATCAGCGCGCTCGTACTCTACCAGTGGTTCGAGCCAATACAGGCCACGCGAACTGGTGCGCTGAATGTCCAGCGCCACCTGCCGTTGCTCAGCCTCGCGCAGCAACGCCTCGACAACCTGGTCGGCACCCACGGCGCGGGCCACCGAGTCGCAGGGGATGAACAGCTTCAGCATGCTGTGTCCTCCAGGCAACCGTTGACCAGCGCGCGCAGGCGCTCAGGGGTCAGGCGCGCATGCACCTGGCCATCGAGTTCAAGGGCCGGCGAGCAGGCGCACGCGCCCAGGCAGTACACCGGGCGCAGGCTGATGGCGCCGTCGGCGCTGGTGCCATGGTCGTCCAGTGCCAGCTGTGCACGCAGCTGTGCGGCCAGTGCCTCGCTGCCACGGCTCTGGCACGATTCGGCGCGGCACAAACGCAGGGTATGGCGTGCCGGCGGCGCGGTACGGAAATCGTGGTAGAAGCTGATCACCCCGCGCACCTCGGCCAGGCTGAGGTTGAGGGCATGGGCAATGTCGGCGACGGCGGCATCAGGGATGAAACCGATGCTTTCCTGCACGGCATGCAGGATCGGCAAGAGTGCACCAGGGGTGTCCTGGTGGCGGCTCAGGATATCGTGGATAACGGGCAGGTGAAGCAATTGATCAGGCATACAGCGGACCTCGGCATCACGGCCCCCGCCAGATTGTTGTAGTAGGCAGGTGACCGGCGTGTTCTGCTGCGGCACACCGCCCACGTCACGGTCGCGTGGTTGTCGGTGGCCTCCTTGCCGCTGGCCGTGCGTCTGCGCGCACTGGGCTCAAGGGCATTTCACAAGCATGGCACTTGTGGCGCCGAACGGATGCACGCGAACGACCAGGCGCATCCTGAAACCGACCAGAGGGGCGGTCAGCCCAAAACTACATGCGGCAAGAAGCGTGAACTGTCCTTGGTGATCAGCGAATCATCTTCACGAATGCCAAGCCCTGAGGCCTTGTCGCCGATCACCCACGAACCAATCAGCGTGTAACTGTCTGCGAACTTCGGCAAAGGTGCAAAAGCCTGCAGAATATAGGGCGCATCGTCATAGGGCCCGTCTGCAAAGACCCGCCGCCCATCCTCGGTGTGGATATCCACGTTGGCGCCCTCACGGGAGAAGTACGGCTTGCGCACCCAGCCCTTGGGCACCCGGGCCTGTGGATTGTCGTCGACAAAGGCCGGCAGCAGGTTCGGATGGCCTTCGAACCACTCCCACAATAACGGCAGGATGCCTTTGTTGGAGATCAGTGCCTTCCAGGGCGGCTCGACAAACTGCGTGTCGCAGCCGGTAATCGCCTGGCCGAAATCCTCATGGAAGATATGCTCCCACGCATGCAGCTTGAACAGGCGCTGGATGGGCTGGCTTTGGAGGTCGACGAACCGGCCATTGTCGTGCAGGCCAATGTCTTCCAGGTCAATATGCCGCGTGCGGACACCCGCATGCTCGGCCATCCTGCGCAGGAAATCAGTGGTGCCACGGTCCTCCAGCGAGCCTGAGATGGTCGAAAAATAGAACGTCCCCTGCCCCGGCATCGCCGCAAACGCCTGCACCAGGTCTTCGGCCAGGGTATTGAACTGGCTGGCGTGCGCAGGCAACAGCCCGCGCGCTATCTGCTCCTCCAGCCAGATCAGCTGGAAGGCGGCCGCCTCGTAAAGTGAGGTTGGCGTATCGTAATTGGCTTCGATGAGCTTCGCCGGGCCATTGCCGTCGTAACTGAAGTCAAAGCGCCCGTACAGGTGCGGCTGTGCCTGCTTCCAGGACCTACGCACCAGGTCGAAGAATGCCGGTGGGATGGCCAGGCGGGCCATGAGCGCTTCGCTGTCGACGATGCGCCCGACCGCTTCCAGACACAGGGCGTGCAGCGCTTCGGTCGGCGCTTGCAGGTCTCGAACCACCTGAGCTTCGCTGAATTGGTAGTAGCCGCTCTCGTCCCAGTAACGCTGGCCTTCGATGGTGTGGAAGGCGAAACCCTCACGCTCGGCAGTCGCGCGCCAGTCGGGGCGCTCTGCCAGCTCTACCTTGCGCATGCTCACCCCCCGAAAAAGCTACCGGACTTGCCACTCCAGCCGCTACGGGCTGTGGCCTGGCTGCCAAAGCCACCCCGGGTGATCGACCCTGATGAGGCTGCGTGAGGATCCTTGCGACTCCACCTGCCGCCACCGCCGGACGAACCTGCGCTGCTTTGTTCATCCTCCCTGGCACGCTGGATTTCACCCAAGGCCCCATTGTGCAGCCCAGGGCGCGTTGCACTGCCGTTGGCGTACACAGGCTGTGCGCGGAAACGACGGTCGCGGCTCCGGGCCTGCCCGAGCAGCATACCGGCCACCGCGGCGCTGGCAATATGCCCATAGCCCCCACCCTGAGCGTAGCCAGCATCCAGTTGTGACTGGGTCACCTCAACGGCACTTTCCAGCTCGAACCCGTTCATGCGGGGCATGTAGCGCCCATCGACGGTGGTCAGGCAATTGTCTGCACCGAACTGCGCCTCACACGCGCTCTGGAACGCGAACGTTGGCGCCTGGCGAAGGTAGTCGTTGTGCGCCTGCTGGTAGGCGTCGGTACAGACAGCGATGGGCATATAGTCATTTACGCAGGCAGCAACGGTGTCGTAATTGGTCTTTTGGCTGACCGTATACAATTCTTCCTGCGGACCACAGGCCGTCAGCGCCAGTGGTAACGAACCGGCCAGTACCAGCTTGAAGGAACTGCGTTTCATCGGCGATTTCATTGGCACCCTCCTGCTCAGGCCGAAGGTGTCATGCAGGCCGAGTTCAGAAAGCCGACGCTGATGGCCACGCTTGCGGCGTAGATGGCAGCTGCAAGCTCGCCCTGGGCGATGCGCTGGGACAGGCCACGCAGCACCAGGCTGGTCAGGCCGAAGGCGATCAACTGCACCACCGCTGCGATCACCACCCAGGCGACAAAGTCGAGAATGCTGACGCTGTAGGCGATGATGTTGCTGGCCGGCAGCGAAAAACCGATCAGCGAACCACCCAGAGCAATAGCGGCTGCAGGGTTGTTCTGGCGGATCAGGGCGAACTCGCGGTGCGGCGTAAGGCGGGTGTAGATGAACTGGAACAGCCAGAACATCAGCAGGGCCACACTGATATAGAGGATGAAGCCAGTCACCGCCGTGGCGTTGAGGGACAGGCGCAAAGCGTCGAGCATGGGAAATCCTTGTCAGGTTATGTGAAAGTCCGTGGGGAATAGGGTCACACCCAGCGAGGTGGTGTAGGTAAGCGCACCGTACTCATCTTCTTCGACCGACAGCAGCAGAAATTCGCGCCGGTACGGCAAACCGGTGTCACGGGCATAGAGCATGCACAGGTGCTGGATGCGGTACCGTGCTTCGGGGCTGGTAACCGCCTCGCACAGCGCAACCCATTCGGCGAGCCCCGCTTCGCGACCCCATTGCCGGGAATACAAATTACCTTCGTGTTCGAAGATCGGCATGCCGGCCTTTGCTGCGCTACCGGTCAGGCTTTGCAGGTGCTCCTGGTCATTGACGGCGACTGCGCTGTGGTAGCCGAACAGCACGATATCGCCCGGTTCGGCGCCGTTCATCAGCACCTGTAACCAGTAGTCTTGGTTGTCCAGGTAAAAACGCACCAGGCGCACCGATTGGCCGAGGTCGACCTCGCCAACGGCCCAGACTGTTTCCGGGCCAGGTACCTGCAGCGCTGAGATGCCGTCCAGCAACGGTTTCAGTGAAGGGGCAGGTGTGAAGGTGCTGCCACTGCGCAGGCCAAATGGCAGGCTGGCCTGGTGTAAAAGCGACATAGAAAGCTCCCTGGGGTCGCGGCTATCCTTGCTGAGGGCGGCACATTAGCGGGTTTCAGTGCCAAGACCAAGGCTGACCCTGTGAGGAGGTTTGACGCTCGTGATGCGTGGGGCCTACTGGTCTCATCGCTGGGTAGCGGTCAAATCCAAGTTCGGGCTTGCAGGCCCGGCCGCAGTTTTTGCAGCGGCCCAGCGAGACTAGGGAGCTCGGATTTCCATTGCAATGGGTCAAGGGTGCTGAAAGGGTGATTCAGAAACGGACTACAAGCCAGCATCCCGTATCTGTAGGAAACCGTTAAAAACCATCCTGCGGGAAGACGGGCAGAGACCTTTCATATTGTTAACTCACGCTTTCCGCGCCCCTCACTTGCCTAGGAACAGGCGAACATCCAGCGCTCTTGGTAAACTAGGACATCCTTTTTATGAGGCTGGTATTGACGGGGTAGCTCACCGCCACATCGGCCTTGTTCCTTGCTTGTATTCCTTGCCATTTTTTTCGGTGCTGCTCAGGTGAATGAGGCTGATTCACAGCAAAAGCCCGAACAAATTGGTATAAAAATGCGTAGACCTGAATGCTCCTAGATACTGCAACCCCACAAACTTCTCGCCCTGAGCCTTCCCGCCGCTTCAGCGTTGCGCCGATGATGGACTGGACCGACCGCCACTGCCGGTTCTTCCTGCGCCTGCTATCCCGGCACACCTTGCTCTACACCGAAATGGTCACCACCGGTGCCCTGCTGCACAACGACGCGCACCGCTTCCTGCGCCACGATGTGTCCGAACATCCGCTTGCCCTGCAGCTGGGCGGCAGTGTGCCGGCCGACTTGGCGGCCTGCGCGCGCCTGGCCGAACAAGCGGGCTACGACGAGGTGAACCTCAACGTCGGCTGCCCCAGCGATCGGGTGCAGAACAACATGATCGGCGCTTGCCTCATGGCCCACCCGGCGCTGGTGGCCGATTGCGTCAAGGCCATGCGTGATGCGGTGTCGACGCCGGTGACGGTGAAGCACCGCATTGGTATCAATGGCCGTGACAGCTATGCAGAACTGTGCGACTTCGTCGGGCAGGTACGGGACGCCGGGTGTCGCAGTTTCACCGTGCATGCGCGCATCGCGATTCTCGAAGGGCTTTCGCCCAAGGAAAACCGTGAGATCCCGCCGCTGCGCTACGACGTGGCTGCGCAGCTGAAAGCGGACTTTCCGGACCTTGAGATCGTGCTCAACGGTGGCATCAAGACCTTGGCCGAGTGCCAGATGCACCTGGAGACGTTCGATGGGGTGATGATGGGGCGCGAGGCGTACCACAACTCGTATGTGCTGGCTGAGGTGGATCAGCTGCTATTTGGCAGTGCTGCGCCGGTGGTCAGCCGTAGCGAGGCGATGGCGCAGTTGCGGCCGTATATCGTGGCGCATATGGAAAGTGGCGGTGCGATGCATCACGTCACCCGGCATATTCTGGGGTTGGGCCAGGGCTTCAAAGGGGCGCGGCGGTTCCGGCAGTTGCTGTCGGCGGATATTCACAAGGCGCCTGAGCCGCTGGCGGTGTTCGACCAAGCGGCGGAGTTGTTGCAGGGGCGGTAAGGTGGCCTGGCGGGCCCTATCGCCGGCAAGCCGGCTCCCACCGGGACCGTGCAGTTTTCGAGCGCTGCGCTGTAACTGTGGGAGAAAATGGATTGAAGCCCAGATGCCATTCAGTCGAGCGATTTGCGGCCCATCGCCGGCAAGCCGGCTACCACAGATCGCGGGTGAAGCTTTCAAGGTGATGGGGAACCTCGTGCTGGCGGGTGACTCGAATCATCACCCAGACAATTCGCCACCGCCCCACTGGCCCCTTGAGCGGCCGTCGGGGCTCGGGTAATGTCGAGACATCGCACAGGACAGAGCACGCCATGACTTCCAAGCTGGAACAACTCAAGCAGTTCACCACCGTGGTCGCCGACACCGGGGACCTGGACGCCATCACCCGCCTCAAGCCGGTCGATGCCACCACCAACCCGTCGTTGCTGCTCAAGGCTGCCGCCATCCCGGGCTATGCCGACCTGCTCAAGCAGGTCAAAAGCGATGCCAAGGGCAATGTCGACCTGGCGTGCGACAAGTTCGCCGTGGCGGTGGGCGCGGGCATTCTGAAAGTGATCCCTGGGCGCATCTCCACCGAAGTGGATGCACGCCTGTCGTTCGACGAACCGGCACTGCTGAGCAAGGCCCGCCAACTGATCGAGCTTTACCAGGCCGCCGGCATCTCCAAAGACCGCGTACTGATCAAGCTGGCCTCCACCTGGGAAGGCATTCGCGCCGCCGAGCAGCTGGAGAAGGAAGGCATCCAGACCAACCTGACCCTGCTGTTCTCCTTCGCCCAGGCACAGGCGTGCGCCGATGCCGGGGTGTTCCTGATTTCCCCGTTCGTGGGCCGTATCTATGACTGGTACAAGAAGAGCACCGGCCAAGAGTACGTGGGCGCCGATGACCCGGGCGTCCAGTCGGTCACACGCATCTACAACTACTACAAGGCCAACGGCTACGACACCGTGGTCATGGGCGCCAGCTTCCGCAACATCGGCCAGATCGAGCAACTGGCTGGTTGCGATCGCCTGACCATCAGCCCGGAGCTGCTGCAGCAACTGAGCGATGACCAGGGCGAGCTGCCGCAGGTACTCAAGCCGGGCAATGCCGGCGAGGCCAAGCAGGTGCTCAGCGAAAGCCAGTTCCGCTGGGCGATGAACGAAGACGCCATGGGTACCGAGAAACTGGCCGAGGGCATTCGCCAGTTCGCCCGTGACCAGGAGAAGCTGGAAAAGCTGATGGCTGACAAAGCCTGATACATTTTAGGTTTGCCAGGCGGGCGGTGAATGTTCAGCATTTTCCGCCCGCTTTGCTTTAGCCTTGCAACAAGCGTTCTGAATTCAAGGGCCTGTTCGCGACGGTTCGCAGTGACTGGGCCGATTAGCCACCAGAGCTGTCCATGACTTCCTCCCTTTTGCCCCTTGTTCTCGCCGGCCCTGTACTGCGCCGCCTGGAGCCTCAGCGCCTGGCCATCTGGCTGGTCGGCAGCCAACCCTTGCAGCTCGCGTTCACCTTGGACGGCGCGGCCAAGGTGGATTGCCAGGTCGTACCGATCGGCGAGCATGCCTTTATCCACCTGTTGGACATCGACTTTGCCCAACCGCTGCCCTGCAACGTCGAACTCGAATACGACCTGCTGATCGACGGCCAAGGTATCGCTGACTGGGCGCCGCACCTGCTCTACCCAGGCCGCCAGCGGCCAAGCCTGGTGCTGCGCGACCGCCTGGACCAGTTGCTGCACGGCTCTTGCCGCAAACCGCACCACCCCGCTGCCGATGGCCTGCTCTGCGCAGACAGGCTGCTACAGGCCTGTACGCGCCCGGAAGAGCGCCCGGCCGTGCTGTTGATGACCGGGGACCAAGTCTACGCCGATGATGTAGCAGGGCCGATGCTTCGGGCCATTCATGCGCTGATCGAGCGCCTAGGCCTGTTCGATGAACACCTGGACGGCGCAGTCGTGGCCGACAGCAAGTCGCTGTATGACCACCCGGCCAGCTATTACCATCGTGCCGACCTGCTGCCGGCCCAGGAACGTAACGAAACCCTGCGCGAGCGATTCTTCGGCGGCAAGCGCAAACCCATCTTCTCCTCAAGCAATGCCGACAACCATCTGGTGACGTTCGCCGAGGTCATGGCCATGTACCTGCTGGTCTGGTCACCCACCCCTTGGCAACTGGTAGCGCTCGACATGCCTGCGGGCCTTGCCGACCCGCACCAGGCGCGCTACCGCAAGGAACTGCCGCTGATCCGGGCGTTCGCCGACAACCTGGGCCAGGTGGCGCGGGTGATGGCGCACTTACCTTGCCTGATGATCTTCGACGATCACGACATCACCGATGACTGGAACCTGTCGGCGCAGTGGGAAGAAACAGCCTACGGCCACCCATTCTCGCGACGCATCATCGGCAATGCCCTGCTCGGCTACCTGCTGTGCCAGGCCTGGGGTAACGACCCGCAAGGCTGCAAGGCGATGGTCGGGCAGTGCCAGGCGCTGGCCAGCCCACAACTGGACAGCCAGCAACACGACCACCTGATCGGTGAACTGCTGCGTTTTCAGGGCTGGCAGTTCAACCTGCCGAGCAACCCGCCCCTGCTTGTGCTGGACACCCGCACCCGGCGCTGGCGCAGCGAAAGCGACCTGGCCAAGCCTTCCGGCCTTCTGGACTGGGAGGCGTTGTGCGAACTGCAGCAAGCGTTGCTCGACCACCCTTCGGCGATCATCGTGTCACCGGCGCCGATCTTCGGGGTAAAGCTGATCGAGACGGTGCAGAAAGTGTTCAGCTGGCTGGGCCACCCGCTGCTGGTAGATGCCGAGAACTGGATGGCCCACCGCGGTGCCGCCCAGGTGATCCTGAATATCTTCCGCCACTCGCGCACGCCGGGGCACTACGTGATCCTGTCAGGGGACGTGCATTATTCGTTCGTGTACGAGGTGCTGATTCGTCAACGCCAGCGCAGCCCGCACTTGTGGCAGGTCACCAGCAGCGGGATCAAGAATGAATTCCCACGCCGCTTGCTGGACGTGCTGGACCGGCTCAACCGCTGGCTTTACTCGCCGCGCTCGCCGCTGAACTGGTTTACCCGGCGGCGCGAGATGGAGGTGGTGCCGCGCACGCCCAGCCAGAGCAAGGCAGGGGAACGCCTGTGGAATGGGGCGGGGCTGGGGCAGGTGTTCTTCGATGAGCAGGGGCGCCCGGCACGGGTGTTTCAGCTCGATGCCAAGGGGGGTGAGGCTACGGAGTTTGCGCGGCCGGACTAGCTGATGCGGCCCTGTGGCGGGTTACCCGCCAAGGGCCCAGGCAGCCGCCAGGTCAGGATCGCTCCAGCGCATTCACCAAGTCATGGAAGGCTTCACGGTTGGAGTCATTCAGGCCCATCAGAATCTTGTGCGCCTCCAGCACCTTGGAGCGCACCACCTCTTCGTTCTGGTCCTGGGATGGCAGGTCGGTCAGGCATTCCGGGCAAGGCACCGGGCGATCGACGATGTTGAACACTTGATCGAAGCCCATCGATTGCAGCAGGCGCGAAATATCCGGGTTGGTGGTGACTACGGTCGGCAGCAGGCCGACCTTCTGCCGCGACAGGATCGACAGCTTGGCCAGCAGCCCCAGGGTGGTGCTGTCGATGCTCTCGGTTTCGGTGAGGTCGATGACGATGGCCGAGAAATTCAGCGCGGTGAAGATTTTCTCGATCGTCGCATCCAGTGCCGAACACAAGGTCAGGCGCACTTCACCGACGAATTTCAGCACGAAGGTACCGCTTTGCTCGGCGAACTGGATTCTACCGGTACTCATTGAAGGTTCCTGCTTAACACCAATAGGGCGATATCATCCGGCATCTCCCCAAGCGTAGCCAATCCAAATCGTTGGCGCAGCCCATCCAGGCTACCACCCGCTGCCTTGACGATCTCCGGCAAGGCGGCTTCTTTATCTTTGAGCGTGTCCCCTGGCAAAAGGTCCAGGATGCCGTCTGACATCAGTGTCAGGCTGAACTGCGGGGGCAGTTCCATCACCAGGTCCTGGTAGGTGGCCTCATCGAACAGGCCCACCGGCAGGCCACGGCCTTCCAGGTAGCGGGCCTGGCCTGGGGTATACAGCACCGGCAGCGGCAAATGGCCGCCCACGGCATAGGTCAGCAGGCCGGTTTCTTCATCGATCACACCACCGACCATGGTCACGTGCTTGCCCAGCTTACAGTTGATCAGGCCACGGTTGATATGGCTGAGCACTTGCGAAGGCTTGAATTCACGCAGCTTGCTGCTGCGCTTGAATTCGAACATCAGCCGGGTGGTCATGAACTTCAGCAGCACGGTGACGAACGCCGACGACGCGCCATGCCCGGAGACATCGGCAAGGTAGAAGGCAATACGCCGTTCATCCACGCGGAAATAGTCGGCGAAGTCGCCAGACAGGTACAGCGACGGGATGATCTGGTGCTCGAAGGCGAACTCCCCGGCAACCCAGGGGCTCTCTGGCAGCATGTTCATCTGCACCTGACGACCGGCAGTCTGGTCCTCCTGCAACAGGTGCAGGCTGGCCTCCAGTTCCCGGTTGGCTGCCTCGAGCTTGTCGCGGTAACGCTGGTTTTCCACTACCAGACGCGAACGATCAAGCGCACGGCGCACCGAATGTTCGAGCACGGCAAGGTCTTCCAGCGGCTTGATCAGGTAATCGGCAGCGCCCAGGCGCAAGGCCTCGACCGCGTCGCTCATCACGCCAGCACCCGATACCACGATCACCGGCAACTGCGGCGCCCGCTCACTGACCTGGCGGATCAGCTCAAGGCCGCCCATCTGCGGCATGCGCAGATCGCAGATCACGAGGTCGGGCTGGTGTTCTTCAAAGACCTGGAGCCCCTGCTGGCCATTACCGGCCTGGAGGACGCTGAAGCCACTGTCTTCCAGATAGGCGGCGAGGCTCGCACGGACCACGTCGTCATCATCGATGATCAGCAGCGTTGCACTGATTTTCTGCATGTGGGCGAACGGCGCCGATTTAGGTTGGTGCAGGGGCGTCTGCAAGGCTGACATCCGACTGCTGGAATACTCTGCGGTGACACTCTACTTGAGTTGTAGGCCAAGAAGACGGCCCAGGCAACCGGCAGAGGTACTGTCTAAGGCGCAGACGGTACTCCCATCCGCCAGGCGTTTCAAGCATGCGCGGGTCGAGTTCGGTGCTCTTTACAGGCGAAATCACCGAGAGTTATAAGAAAGCGACCTGTGCAACCCGATGAGAAGGATGCAGCATGCCCACCACGCCCTCCAATCACAGCGAGAAACGCGACTTCATTCGCATGCGCATCGACACCGAAGTCCGCCTGCTGCATGCCGGCCAGGTGATCGCAGCGGTATGCCTGGACCTGTCCAGCAGCGGCATGCAGGTGCAGGCGCCGCAGCGTTTTCAAGTAGGCGACACCCTGGAGGTCCGGATCGATTCCGACCACCCTGCCCTCAAGGGCCTGCATGCCAGCGCCGAAGTGGTGTGGATTGCCGACCAACCCGGCGGGCAGCAGAAATTTGGCCTGCGCATCTTGGCCATGCATTGATCTGTTACGAAAAAGGCGAGCCAGAGGTTGGTGCCGATACTCGCTGCCCGGGCTATTGCAGCGCTGCTGTGGGGCTGCTGCGCAGCCCAATCGCCGGCAAGCCGGCTCCCACCACGACCGTGCAGTGCTTCAGGCCTGCGCTTTAGCTGTGGAAGCCATTGTCTTGCTCAACTTGTAAAGCTGCCGCGATTCCTGTGTGAGCCGGCTCGCCGGCGATGGGGCCGCACAGCGGCCCCAGTGCCCCTCGGCTGACAGCCATCACCCGATGGTCGCCAACCTCGTGTTCCTCAATCAAAAATCGTCTTCGACCTCGCCATCCTTGACCTTGAACTCGCGGTTCTGCAGGTAGGCATTGCGAATGAAGATGTACTTGTCGCCCTGAATCAGCTTTTCAGCCGACAAAAGGCTGGCCCGGGTATCGACCACATCCAGGGCAAAGATCGAGTTGCGGGTCGGCACATGGTCGATGTAGCGGTACGGCTTGGTGTAGCCGTCCGGGTATTTCGCCAGGCCATCGCGAACGGTGCTCGGGCCCAACAGCGGAATGACGATGTACGGACCGCTGGGCAAACCCCAGTAACCGAGCGTCTGGCCGAAGTCTTCGTCGCTGCGCTGCAGGCCCATCTTGGTGCCCACATCGAAAAAGCCGCCCAGGCCGAAGGTGGTATTGACTATCAGCCGCGCCGTATCAACGCCGGCCGCATGCGGCTTGAGCTGCAGCACATTGTTGGCCAGGTTGGTGACATCGCCCAGGTTGCGGAAGATATTGTGGATGCCATCTTCGAGGAACTGGGGGGTGACAGCCTGGTAGCCCTGGGCCAATGGCTTGAGGGCATAGGTGTCGAGGATATCGTTGAAGCGGAAGATCGGCCGGTTGACCGCCTCCCAGGGATCGTCCTCGGTGGCCGCCTGGGTAGCCGCCACAGGCGCCAGCAGCAAGCTGGCACAGACACAGGCCTGGGTGACTCGCTCGATCACACCGGCACCGATCCTACGCATAGATGTCTCTCCATCGAATTTCTCGGCCGCTGGCGCAACGCATGCGCCGCAGGTAAGGCGGCAGTATAGAGGCTTGCGCGCTGATAAACACCCTTACACAGTTTTCCTAAATAATTGTGAGCAGTTACTACAAGTCACAGAGACGTAACAATCGCTGGCTAGCCTGCGGCATATTTGGGGAGGTTTACATGCATGATGCACCTGCCTTCACCGCTGTGCTGTTCGGCCTGCGTGGTTGCCTGGTCCAGGCTGCCAATGGCAACCCCTCACCCGCACCCGGCGCCCTCGACACCCTGGCTGGCCTGCGCCGCAACCAGGTGCCATGCATCTGGCTCGATGACCTGAGCAGCCCACAGGGCAAACGCCTGGCCAGCGTGCTGCCGGACTGGTTACCGGGGCACACGGCCAATGGCGTGCGATGGCCGGCGCCCAATGCCTGCTGGCAGGCGCTGATGGCGCTGGACAGCCAACGCCTGGACGGCTGCGTATTGGTCAGCGGCGAGCCGCGGCTGTTGCAATCGGGCCTCAACGCCGGGCTGTGGACAGTCGGCCTGGCCGCCTGCAGCCCATCCTGCGACCTCGGCTCGCAGCAATGGCAAGCCATGACCCCACAGCAGCAGGAGCTGGCACGGGGCAAGGCCACGCTGGAGCTGTTCCGTCTGGGCGTGCACTCGGTGATCGACCACCTCGAAGCGCTAGACACCTGCCTGACCGACATCGCCCAGCGCCGCGGAAAGGGTGAAAAACCCTGATACAGCAGCGTTGACACGGATCATGCAAAGCAACAGCGGGTGGATTACGCTAGAAGACAGGTGCGAACCTTTGCCGCTTCGCTGAGGTCCATGCCTTGCCAAGCCATTGATGGAGAACAGCCAATGCCTGCCCGCGAATTGCAAGAGCGCCTGAACAGCTTGCGCGAGCAACTGGATCGAAACGTACCGCTTACCGATGAGGAGCTGGCCGCGCTGCATGAGGAAGCCAGACAGATCGAGGCGCAACTGAAGCTTGAAGAAGCCACACCAGACAACAACCTGGTCGATGGTGTGAACCTGGCCATAGAGCGTTTCGAGGCCGAGCATCCCGACCTCACCGCCACCCTGCGCAGCATCGCCAACTCGCTGCACAGTATGGGGATCTGAAACGGCAAGGGGCCGCTTCGCCCCCCATGCCGGCAAGCCGGCTGCCACAGATGCTGCGCCACCGTTCAGAGCGGCGCTGTGCCTGTGGCAGCTGGCTTGCCGGCGATGGGGCGCGAAGCGGCCCCAATCACTCGAACCTTACTGGCGCACCAGGCGCACGTTCTCAGGGCTGATCACCCCGGTGCTGCGGTATGGGTTGATATCCAGCCCGCCACGCCGCACATAGCGTGCATAAACCGTCAAATGCTCCGGCTCAAGCAGGTTCTTGAGGTCCAGGTAGATCCGCTCTACACACTGCTCATGAAAATCGGCATGCTGGCGGAAGCTGATCAGGTAGGTCAGCAGGCTCGCATGGTCCAGCGCCCTGCCGTTGTACTCGACCACCACACTGCCCCAATCCGGCTGGCCGGTTACCGGGCAGTTCGACTTGAGCAAGTGACTATGCAGGGTTTCTTCCACCACCCGCTCGGGGTTGCAGCGCAGCAACTCTGGTTGCGGCTGCTCGTAGTTATCGATGGTCACATCCAATGCATCGATGCACTGCCCCGGCAGCGCCACCACGCCTTGCGCCTCTACTTCTGCCAAGGTGCGCACCTGCACGCTCACAGGCTTGCCAGCGGCGGCCGACAGGTCCTTCGCTAGGCATGCCTGCAACTCGCCGAGGGTGGCGAACACCGTCTGGTTCAGTGAGTTCAGGTAGAGCTTGAACGACTTCGATTCGATGATGTTCGGCGAATCGGCAGGGATGGCGAACTCCCCTATCGCCACCACGGGCTTGCCGGACGGCAACAGCCAGGACAGCTCGAAGCAGTTCCAGTAATCCACCCCGTGCCACGGCAGGGTCTGGGCGGTCACACCCAGCTCGGCCCACTTGGCCGTGCGCGGGATAGGGAAGAGCAACGAAGGTGTGTAGGTGGCAATGTATTCGCTGGATTTGCCCAGCGGGGAATGTTCGGCGGCGGGATGCATGGAAACTGACCTGAAGGTTCGGAAATGCCCTTAGTCTACCGGTTTTACAGCCCGCCTTGGAGCGCCAGTCACTCGATGGTCAATGGCCCGACCATGCCGGCCTGGTAATGCCCAGGTACGTTGCAGGCGAATTCGATGGGCGCCGACTGGCGGAAGGTCCAGGTCAACTCGGCGCGCTGGCCGGGCTGCACCAGGACTGTGTTGCCAGCATCATGGCCGTGAGCACCATGGTCCACCTGGCCGTGGCCCGTCCCTTCGTGATTCATGCCAGCGGTGAACAGCTTGCCTTGCATGGCGATCATTTCTTTCTGGTGCTGGGCGTGCATGGCCTTGTCGCCCAGGTTGAACTCATGGGGCAGCTTGCCCTCGTTGATCAGGACGAACCGTACCGTCTCACCCGCCTTGACGTGCAGGTTGGCGGGCTCGAAGGCGATGTCTTTGAGCACAACTTCGACCGTGCGTGTGGCCTTGGCCGCCGGGGCCGGCTCGCCGAAGGCGAAGCTTTTGCCGGTGTCGGCGAGGGTGGGCAGGCTTACCAGGGCAAGCGCAGCGGCGATGAACAGGCGTTTCATGATGACTCCAGACTTGCAGCGGATATAAGGCCACTTTAGAAGGGGCTGACTGGCAGCGACCTGACGGCAAGATTACAACTTTGTCAGTTTGGGCGACGGCCGAGATAGTCACGTATCATTTCAGCCCTTACACCGCCCATCTGGACGCCGCATGAAACTGCTGATTGTCGAAGACCAGGCCCGCACCGGCCAGTACCTGAGCCAAGGCCTCAGCGAAGCCGGCTTCGCCACCGAGCTGGTCGCAGACGGCGAAACCGGGCAGCACCTGGCGCTTACCGGCGACCACGACCTGCTGATCCTCGATGTGATGCTCCCGGGTCGTGACGGCTGGCAAATCCTCCAGGCGGTGCGCCAGGCGGGCCTGGACACGCCGGTGCTGTTCCTGACTGCTCGCGACGCAGTGGAGGACCGTGTGCACGGCCTGGAGCTGGGTGCCGACGATTACCTGGTCAAGCCTTTCGCCTTTTCCGAACTGCTGGCCCGGGTTCGCAGCCTGCTACGCCGCGGTGCCAGCCCCAGCCAAGAGACACACCTGGCCTTGGCCGACCTGCGCCTGGACGTGTTCCGCCGCCGGGCAGAGCGCGCCGGCCAACGCATCGACCTGACCGCCAAGGAGTTCGCCCTGCTTGAATTGCTGCTGCGTCGGCAAGGCGAAGTGTTGCCCAAATCGTTGATCGCCTCGCAAGTGTGGGACATGAATTTCGACAGCGACACTAACGTCATCGAGGTCGCCATCCGCCGCCTGCGCCTGAAAATCGACGACCAGCACCGCAACAAGCTGATTCACACCGTACGCGGCATGGGTTATGTGCTCGAAGAGCGCCACGACTGATGCGCAGGCTTTCCCTTGGCAGCCGCCTGGCCCTGTTGTTCGCCGCGTGCACCGCTGCCGTTTCGCTGGGGGCGGGGCTGCTGTTCAACCGTGCCAGCGAGCAACATTTCGTCGAGCTGGACCAGCAACTGCTCGAATCACGCCTGTCGCTGTTACGCACCCGGCTTTCCGGCCTGCAACGCCCTGCCGACCTGCACGCGCAGCTGGCAGCCCTGCGCCACGAGCTCAGCCACCAGGCCGACCTGGCCTTGCGTATCAATGGCAGCGATGGCAGCCCTTGGTACGCCAGCCGCCGCGCGCTGCCAGACGCGCCGGCCAACCCCGGGCTGGCAACGCTCCATGCCGACGGTATCGACTACCGCAGCCTGGCCGTGCCGCTCAACGACAGCGCCCGCCTTACGCTGTTTCTCGACATCACCCATCACCAGCATTTTCTGCAGGGCATGCAACGCCTGATCTGGTTCACCGTCGGCCTGTCCGCGCTGGCCACGGCACTGCTTGGCGCCTGGGCCGCGCGCCGCGGACTGAAGCCATTACGGCAGATGGGCCAGGTGGCCGCCAGCGTGTCAGCACGCTCGCTGACCACCCGCCTGCCGGTGGCGCAGCTGCCGGAAGAACTGGCAGAACTGGGCACTACCGTGAACGCCATGCTGCAGCGCCTGGATGACGCCTTCCAGCGCCTGTCGGCGTTCTCGGCCGATATCGCTCACGAGCTGCGCACGCCGCTGTCAAACCTGCTGACCCACACCCAAGTCACCCTCACCCGCCCACGCAGCCTTGAGCAGTACCGCGAAGCACTGCACGGCAACCTCGAGGAGGTGCAGTGGATGGCGCAGATGATCAACGACATGCTTTTCCTGGCCAAGGCCGACCATGGCTTGCTGGCACCAGGGCAGGCAATGCTGATGCTGCATGACGAGGTGGACGCGCTGCTGGAGTATTACGCGCCCCTCGCCGAAGACAACGCAGTGCAGCTGCTGCGTGAGGGTGAGGCGACGCTGAAGGGCGACCGGCATATGCTGCGCCGGGCACTGTCCAACCTGCTCGATAACGCGCTGCGATTTACCCCGACAGGCGGGCAGATATGCGTGACGCTGGGGCCTGGTGGACAGGTGTGCGTGGCCAATACCGGCAAGCCGATCGAGGCGGCTTCATTGCCCAGGCTGTTTGACCGGTTTTATCGGGTGGACCCAGCGCGCCGCGAGGGCAGTAGCGAACATGCCGGGCTGGGCCTGGCAATCACCCGGTCGATCATCCAGGCCCATGGCGGGAGCATCCGGGCACAGTGTGACAACGGTTGGACGCGGTTTTTGATCGCGTTCAGCGAGCCGCTATAGAGATCGGGGGCGCTTTGCACCCCCATGATCTCAGTGACCGATCAGCCCGCCAGGCCGATCGCCGGCTGCACCTGCGAAGCGCGGTATGCCGGATAGATGGTCGCCAGGAAGCTCATCACCAGCCCGGCGGTGCAGATGATCGCCACATCCCCCCACTGCAACTCGGAAGGCAGACTGCTGATGAAGTACACATCCGAGGTGAAGATGTGCTGCCCGCTCACCCGCTCCAGCCAGCCGACGATCTGGCTGACATTGAACGCAGCGATCACCCCGAGCACGCCGCCGATCACTGTGCCGACAATACCGATCAGGCTGCCCTGAACCATGAAGGTGCCCATGATCTGCGCCGGGGTAGCCCCCAGGGTGCGCAGGATGGCGATGTCCGGCCCCTTGTCGTTCACCACCATCACCAGGGTGGCGATGATGTTGAACGCCGCCACGGCGATGATCATCAGGAGCAGCAGGCCGATCATGGTCTTTTCCATCTTCATGGCACTGAACAGGCTGCCCTGGGTGTGCGACCAGTCATCGGCGCGGTAGGCATCGCCCAGGCTGGCAGCAATGGCCTTGGACACTTGCGGCGCGGCATACAGGTCGTGCAGCTTGAGGCGCACGCCCTGTACCTGGCCGGGCGCCCAGCGCTGCATCTCGCCGGCGTCGGCCACATGCATGTAAGCCTGCGAACCGTCCAGCTCGGCACCCACCTTGAAGATGCCGACCACGGTCAGGCGCTGCATGCGCGGGGTGATGCCACCCGGCTCCTTGCTGATTTCCGGCACGATCAGGGTCAGTTTGTCGCCGGTATTGAGACGGAACCGGCGCGCAGTCAGCTCGCCGATCACCACCCCGTACTCACCCGGCTGCAGGGCCTGCAGGCGCCCCTGCACGATGTGCTGGCCGACGATCGAGACCTTGCCTTCTTCGGCCGGGTCTATGCCGCTGACCTGGATGGGCTGCATTGCACCTTTGTAGGAGAGCATGCCCTCCATCTCGGTGATCGGCGCAACCGCCATCACGGCTGGGTTTTGCAGTGCTGCATCGGCAGCCTTGCGCCAGTCGTCCAGCGGCTGCACGCCGAGGATGCTGGCGTGTGGCACCAGACCGAGGATGCGCGAGCTCATCTCGCGCTGGAAGCCATTCATCACCGACAGCACCACGATCATCGCCAGCACGCCCAGGGACAGGCCGATCATCGAGGTCATCGAGATGAACGAGATGAAATGGTTGCGGCGCTTGGCACGGGTGTAGCGCGCACCGATGAACAAGGGCAAGGGTCTGAACATGTAAAACACCCACTGAAAAAGTTGCGGGGCGGCTCAGGCCACCCCGTGCACGCGGCTCAGATCGCCACCAGATGACCGTCGTCGAGTTTCAGCACACGGTCCATCTGCCGTGCCAGGTTGAGGTCGTGGGTCACCACCAGAAATGCCGTGCGCGAGGCGCTGGACAGTTCCTGCATCAACTCCTGGATGCCTTGGGCGGTGTGGTGGTCGAGGTTGCCGGTCGGTTCATCGAGCATGACCAGGCCCGGCCGGTTGACCAGCGCGCGGGCAATGGCCACCCGTTGCCGCTCACCCCCCGACAGCTCGGCCGGCTTGTGGTGCAGGCGGTGGCCCAGACCGACACGCTTGAGCAGTGCCTCGGCGCGCTCACGGGCCTCGGGGATCGCGGTGCGCCCGATCAGCAGCGGCATGCACACGTTCTCCATGGCGGTGAACTCGGGCAGCAGGTGGTGGAACTGGTAGACAAAGCCCAGCTCGCGGTTGCGCAGCAGGCCGCGGGCCCGCTCGCCAAGCGCCGACAGCTCTTCACCGGCCAGCCAGACGCTGCCTTGGGTCGGCCGATCGAGGCCGCCCAGCAGGTTGAGCAAGGTGCTCTTGCCCGAACCGGAACTGCCGACGATGGCCACCCGCTCCCCGGCGTGCAGCTCGAGGTTGAGCCCGGCCAGCACTTGCACCGACTCCGGGCCCTCGTCGTAGGACTTGCCCAAATTGCGGCAACTCAGAACGGCTTTATCACTCATGCGCGACTCACTCATAACGTAGCGCCTCTGCAGGCTGGGTGCGGGCCGCACGCCAGGCCGGATACAGGGTGGCGAAGAAACTCAGGACCAGCGCCGCACCGCAGACCATGTACACGTCCTGGGCCTGGATCTGCGAGGGCAGGTAATCGATGAAATACACATCAGCGTTGAGGAACTTGTGCCCGATCAATTTCTCGATGCCGGCAATCGCCGCGCTGACGTTGAGCGCAGCGAGGATACCGACCACGGCTCCGATCAGGGTGCCGATCACGCCGATCACCGTGCCCTGAACCATGAAGATGGCCATGATCTGCCCGGGGGTGGCGCCCAGGGTACGGAGAATGGCGATGTCACCGCGCTTGTCGTTGACCACCATGACCAGGGTGGAAATGATGTTGAACGCCGCCACCGCGACGATCAGCAGCAACAGCAGGCCGATCATGGCTTTTTCCATGCGGATCGCCTGGTACAGGTTGCCGTGGGTGCGGGTCCAGTCGCGGCTGTAGTACTCCTGCTCACCCAACTGCTGGGCGATGCTCCAGGCCACACGCGGGGCCTGGAACAGGTCGTCGAATTTCAGGCGCAGGCCCTGTACCTGGTCCGGCTTCCAGCGGTGCAGGCGGGACAGGTCGGCAATGTTGGTCAGGCCCAGGTAACCGTCGATCTCGCCAGCGCCAACGTGGAAGGTGCCGACCACGGTGAAGCGCTTCATGCGTGGGAACATGCCGGCGGGGGTCACGCTGACCTCCGGGGCGACGAAGGTCAGCTTGTCGCCGATGGCCACGCCCAGCTTGGCGGCCGCCTTGTCGCCGATCATGATGCCCCACTCGCCCGGCGCCAGTTGGTCGAGGCGGCCTTGCTGAATGAAGTTGTCGATGATCGACACCTCACGCTCGCGGGCTGGGTCGATACCGTTGAGCAGCACCTTCTGCACCTTGCCATCGTGGGTCAGCAGGCCCTGCATCTGGGTATAGGGCGCCACCGCCAGCACCTGCGGATTCTGCTTTACTTGTTGGGCAAGGGCAGGCCAGTCGTTGATCGGCTGGCCGCTCTCAAGCGTGGCGTGAGGGACCATGCCCAGCACGCGGGTACGCATCTCGTGGTCGAAACCGTTCATGACCGAGAGCACCACGATCATCACCACCACGCCCAGGGCGAGGCCGATCATCGAGGTCAGGGAAATGAACGAGACGAAGTGATTACGGCGCTTGGCACGGGTGTAGCGCGTACCAATGAATGCGAAAAGAGGTCTGAACATGTCGGGGCTTGTTCGGATGAAAGGGAACGTCCTTGTGGCGAGGCGCCTGCGGCGGCTTTACACTCGGACCACCGCCGCTACCATGGGTTCGCCATGACGACATTAGACGAAGAAGATCGCCGCGAATACTACCGCATCGAAGATCGGATCGCACTGGAAATCAGCCCCCTGAGCGCGGCCGAAGCCCTTGAGCCAGAACTGTTGCAGGATGATTCACCACTGTTCAACCTGCTCAGCGAGCTGCACCTGTCCGACTTCGAGTCCCAGCACCTGCTGCGTCAGTTGAGCGAAAAGGACCGCACCCTGGCGGCGTTCCTGCGGGCGCAGAACAAGCGCCTGGACTTGCTCAGCGCGGTGGTCGCGCAAACCCTGATCGGCGAGATCGGCCAGCCCCAGCGGGTGATCATCTCCGAAGGTGGCATCGAGTTCGCCCAAGCCCAGCAAATCGCCCCTGGCACCCGGGTCAAAGTGAAGATGGTGTTGATGCCCCGCGCCCACGGCCTGCTGCTGCGCGGCAAGGTCACCCACTGCGACCCGCGCGCCGATGGCAGCTTCGAACTGGGTACCGAATTCACCGACATGACCGATGCCCAGCGTCAGTTGCTGGCACGCTACATCCTGCAGCGCCAACAGCAACAACGGCGCCAGCAGCTGGAACAGGGCGACCCTGCCTCCTGAGCCTTTTCATTTTTGACCTGAAGGAACGAACGTGACCCTCATTTATGGCCACCGCGGCGCCAAGGGCGAAGCGCCCGAGAACACCCTGCACAGTTTCCGTCAGTGCCTGTCCCACGGCGTCACCCGCTGCGAGCTTGACCTGCACCTGTCGGCCGACAATGAGCTGATGGTCATCCACGACCCTACCCTCAAGCGCACCACGGGCCGGCGCGGCAAGGTTGTGGAACACCCGGCAGCCGATCTGGTCACCTACGATGCGCGCAGGGGCGGCCCGGGCCATGTGCAGCCCTGCCCTATCCCACGGCTGGAAGAACTGTTCGAAAAATGCCCCTTCGAGCACTGGCAACTGGAGGTCAAGAGCGCCTCGCGGACCCGGGCCGCCAGCACGGTGCTGGCGATTCGGGAACTGGCACAGCAGTACGGCCTGCTGGACAAGGTGACCATCACCTCGAGCTCGCGGGAAGTACTGGGCGCTGCGCTGGAACTGGTGCCTGACGTGAAGCGCGGCCTGGTCGCCGAGTACGCCTGGCTCGACCCGCTGAAGGTCGCGCAGAACTATGGCTGCGATCTGCTGGCATTGAACTGGACACTGTGCACGCCCGAGCGCCTGCTCAAAGCACAGGGCCAGGGTTTGCATGTATCGGTGTGGACGGTCAACGAGCCGGCACTGATGCGCCGGCTCGCTGATTTTGGCGTGGACAGCCTGATTACAGACTTTCCCGGTTTGGCCAAGACCACCCTCGGGTAGGGCTGAAATCGGTCTCCCCGACCGGCTCAGGCCACCGGCCGGAGCCGCTCAAAAAAGCCGGTTCAGGCCGTCATAGGCAGCTACCCGATAGGCTTCGGCCATGGTCGGGTAGTTGAACGTGGTGTTGACGAAGTACTTCAGGTTGTTCAGCTCGCCCGGCTGGTTCATCACCGCCTGGCCGATGTGGACGATTTCCGAAGCCTGGTAGCCGAAGCAGTGCACGCCGAGGATTTCCAGGGTCTCGCGGTGGAACAGGATTTTCAGCATGCCTTGCGGCTCGCCGGCGATCTGTGCACGCGCCATGCTCTTGAAGAAAGCCTTGCCCACTTCGTATGGCACTTTGGCCTGGGTCAGCTCCTGCTCGTTCTTGCCAATCGAGCTGATCTCCGGAATGGTGTAGATGCCCGTCGGCACGTCGTTGACGAAACGCCAGCTGCCGTTGTCGACGATGCTGCCTGCTGCCGAGCGGCCCTGGTCATGGGCGGCACTGGCCAGGCTCGGCCAGCCGATCACGTCACCGGCACCGTAGATGTTCGGCACGCTGGTGCGGTAGGCCTCGTCGACTTCGATCTGGCCACGGCTGTTGACCTTGATGCCGATGTTCTCGAGGCCCAGCTTGTCGGTGTTGCCGGTACGGCCGTTACACCACAGCAAGGCGTCGGCCTTGATCTTCTTGCCAGACTTCAGGTGCAGGATGACACCGTTGTCCAGGCCCTCGACCCGCTCGTAGTCTTCGTTGTGGCGCACGGTGATGTTGTTGTTGCTGAAGTGGTAGCTCAGCGCCTGGGAAATTTCCGAATCCAGGAAGCTCAGCAGCTGGCCGCGGTTGTCGACCAGCTCGACCAGTACCCCCAGGCCGCTGAAGATCGAGGCGTATTCGCAGCCAATCACGCCGGCGCCGTAAACGATCAGTTTGCGCGGGGTGTGGCTGAGGCTCAGGATGGTGTCGCTGTCATAGACACGCGGGTGGTGGAAGTCGATGTCGGCCGGGCGGTACGGACGCGAGCCGGTGGCGATGATGATGTGCTTGGCGTTGAGCTTTTCCACCACGCCATTGGGGCAGACCACTTCGACGGTCTGCTCGTCGGCGAAGCTGCCGGTGCCGAAGAACAGGTCGACGCGGTTACGGGCGTAGTAGCCGGTACGCGAAGCGACCTGCTTGGCGATCACTTTCTCGGCGCTTTTGAGCACGTCCGGGAAAGAGAACCAACGTGGCTCGCCGATGGCACGGAACATCGGGTTGGTGTTGAACTGCATGATCTGCCGCACCGAGTGACGCAGTGCCTTGGACGGGATGGTGCCCAGGTGGGTGCAGTTGCCACCGACCAGGCGACGGCTGTCGACCATCGCCACCTTGCGCCCTGCTTTGGCGGCGTTCATTGCCGCACCTTCTCCGGCCGGGCCGGAACCCAACACCACTACGTCGTAGTTGTAGACAGCCATGCGTACTCCTTCAGAACTGGCCCGCTGGCCATGGTCGCCGCGGGACTCGATCATGCCGCCGGGGCGCCATGAGAAAATTCGGGTGCAGTCTAATCAAGCGTGAACGCCGCGCACATTAACCCTTGGTCGCGTCGTAGGCCAATTTTGCCTGCACTACATGTGCATACACCGATTCCCTGGCAGCTACCTTCCCTGCTTGCGCTTTCACCTGCCTTTGAGCGCCCGCTGGTAAGCGGGCGTAGCTCGGGAGACGAAGCCACCCTCTGCCCGAGTCACCAATACCGCCGCCAGGTCATGAGCGATGGCGAAATCCCAGCCGCGCTCCGGCCCGAGGATCAGCAACAGGGTCGAATAGCCGTCGGCCTGCAGCGCCGAGGCATCGAGCACGGTGACGGCAGCCAGGTCATGAGCGACCGGGCGCCCGAGACGGGCATCGAAGGTGTGCGAATAGCGCCGGCCATTCTGCTCGAAATAGTGCCGATAGTCACCCGAGGTCGATACACCCAGGCCATCGACCGGTATCACCTGGCGGGCGATCTGGCGGTCCTCGCGGGGCAATTCCAGGGCGATGCGCCAGAGGCTGCCGTCTGGCTTGCGGCCCACCGCCTTGAGCTCGCCGGTCACTTCGGCGATGAAGCTGGCGATACCCATGGCACGCAGGCGCGCGGCAATCAGGTCCACGGCGTGGCCAGCAGCGATGCTGTTGAAGTCCAGTTGCACCGGGGCATCCTTGCACAATGCCTGGCCCTCGACGCGCAAGTGCTGGTAGCCCACACGCAGGCGGGCAGTGGCCAATGCCTGCGCTTCTGGCACCTGTTCATGGCGGGCCTGAGGGCCAAAACCCCAGAGGTCGAGCAGCGGTTCGACAGTGAGGTCGAAAGCGCCATCGGTTTGTTCGGCCAGGTGCTGGCCGAAGGCGACCAGCTCGAGCATGTCTGAGGGCAAGGCCAGGCACCGGTTGGCGGGGAGCTGATTGAACTGGCTCACCGCAGAGTCGCCGCGGTAGGTCGAGTAGTGTTGATCTATGTCCTGCAGGATCGTTTCCACCGCCGCCTGTACCTGGACAGGTGCGGGCCCGCCTGCCTCGCGGACGTACTGGATGCTGTAGCTGCTGCCCATGGCAGGGCCGCCGAGGCGCTCCAGGGTCGGGCCTTGGTTACAGGCGGTCAGCAGCATCAGGATGAACAGCAGGGCTATGCGCAAAAGTCGGGTTCTCGGTTGCCTGCACCGGCTTCATGGCCCGTAACAGGCTTACCAATGGATTGGGCGCCAGTGCTCCAGCCGTGGAGCTGGCCGGGGATGAGGCCATTACAGACACAGTAGAGGCCGGTTCGGTTCAGCAGGCCAAAAAAAACGGGAACCCGAAGGTTCCCGTTTTTTCATTGCCTTACAAGCGAATTAGCGTGGAAACGCAGGCGGGTTCACACCAGCCATGTCTTCCATCACGCGAACCACCTGGCAGCTGTAACCGAATTCGTTGTCGTACCAGACGTACAGGACAACGCGGTTATCGTTGGCGATGGTGGCTTCAGCGTCAACCACACCCGCGTGGCGCGAGCCTACGAAGTCGGTGGAAACCACTTCCTGCGAGCTGACGTAATCGATCTGCTTGTGCAGCTCCGAGTGCATGGCGGTCTGGCGCAGGTACTCGTTGATTTCGTCGCGGTTGGTGGCCTTTTCCAGGTTCAGATTCAGGATGGCCATCGACACGTTCGGTGTCGGTACGCGAATGGCGTTGCCGGTCAGCTTGCCCTTGAGCACTGGCAGCGCCTTGGCGGCAGCGGTGGCAGCACCGGTTTCGGTGATGACCATGTTCAGCGGCGCGGCGCGGCCACGACGGCTGCCCTTGTGGAAGTTGTCGATCAGGTTCTGGTCGTTGGTGAACGAGTGAACGGTTTCGACGTGACCATTGACGATGCCGTACTGGTCGTTGATGGCCTTGAGCACCGGCACGATGGCGTTGGTGGTGCACGAAGCTGCCGAGATGATCTTGTCCTCGGCGGTGATGTCACCGTGGTTGATGCCGTGCACGATGTTCTTCAGCGCGCCCTTGCCAGGTGCGGTGAGGATCACGCGGGCAGCGCCCGGGCAGGCCAGGTGCTGACCGAGGCCGTCGGCATCACGCCATACGCCGGTGTTGTCGACGATCAGAGCGTTTTCGATGCCGTACTGGGTGTAATCGACTTCGCTCGGGTTCTTGGCGTAGATGATCTGGATCAGGTTGCCGTTGGCAGTGATGGTGTTGTTGGCTTCGTCGATGGTGATGGTGCCATCGAACGGGCCGTGCACCGAGTCACGGCGCAGCAGGCTGGCGCGCTTGACCAGGTCGTTTTCGGCACCCTTGCGCACAACGATGGCACGCAGGCGCAGGCCGTCGCCACCACCGGTCTTCTCGATCAGGATGCGCGCCAGCAGGCGGCCGATGCGGCCGAAACCGTACAGGACAACGTCGGTACCCTTGCGCGCGGATGCATTCTGCTGGCCCACGACCTCGGCCAGTTCTTCACGCACGAACTGCTCGGCGGTCTTGCCATTGCCTTGCTGTTTGAACTTGTTGGCCAGCTTGCCCAGGTCGACCGAAGCGGCGCCCAGTTTCAGCTCGCTCATGGCTTTGAGCAGGGGGAATGTCTCGTGGACGGACAGTTCGGTTTCGTCGGTCTGACGGTGACGCGCAAAGCGGTGGGCCTTGAGGATCGAGATAACCGAACGGTTGATCAGGCTGCGGCCATAGATCGAGCTCACCACGTTGTTGTTGCGGTAGAGCTGACCGATAAGCGGGATCATCGCTTCAGCCAGAGCTTCACGATCGATCCACTCACCAAGACACTGGTCGGGCTTCTGAGTCACGGGAACCTTCCACATGTAGGGGGAGAAAAAAGGGGCTACATTATGACGCCCCAACGCGTAACCGGCAATGAGCGCCTGTCGTGGCAGCCAAAGCCCGTGCTCATGCCCTTTCCGAGCCTGACAGCACGCACCGGCACCGGTACAATCGGTCTCTTTGCCGCAACGCTTGGAGTGCAATCTCCCGTGTCAGTTCTGCGCCTACCGCAAATGTCGGCCACGGCCGGCAAACAAACCTGGGGCAACCTGCCCGGTGCCGCCCTCAGCCTTGCCATCGCCGAAGCCGCCAGCAGCGCTGGCCGCTTCACCCTGCTGCTGACGGCCGACAGCCAGGCTGCCGACCGTCTGGAGCAGGAGCTGCGCTTCTTCGCCCCCGGCCTTCCGGTACTGCCGTTCCCGGATTGGGAAACCCTGCCCTACGACCTGTTCTCACCGCACCAGGACATCATTTCCCAACGCATCTCCAGCCTCTACCGGTTGCCGGAGCTGAGCCATGGCATCCTCGTGGTGCCGATCACCACGGCCCTGCACCGCCTGGCCCCAACGCGCTTTTTGCTCGGCAGCAGCCTGGTGCTGGACGTCGGCCAGACCATCGACGTAGAGCAGATGCGCTCGCGCCTGGAGGCCACGGGCTATCGCTGCGTCGACACGGTCTACGAGCATGGCGAGTTCGCCGTGCGCGGCGCGCTGATCGACCTGTTCCCGATGGGCAGCAAGCTGCCCTATCGCATCGACCTGTTCGACGACGAGATCGAGACCCTGCGCACCTTCGACCCGGAGACCCAGCGCTCGATCGACAAGGTGGACTCGATCCGCCTGCTGCCAGCACGCGAATTCCCCATGCAGAAAGAGGAAGTGACACGCTTCAAGGCGCGCTTCCGTGAGCGTTTCGATGTCGACTTCCGCCGCAGCGCGATCTTCCAGGACCTGGCCAGCGGCATCATTCCCGCCGGCATCGAGTACTACCTGCCGCTGTTCTTCGAAGAAACCTCGACCCTGTTCGACTACCTGCCAAGCGACACCCAGGTGTTCTCGCTGCCGGGCGTGGAGCAGGCTGCCGAGCACTTCTGGAACGACGTGCGCGGCCGTTACGAAGACCGCCGCGGCGACCTGAGCCGTCCACTGCTGCCGCCTTCTGAGCTGTTCCTGCCGGTGGAGGACTGCTTCGCCCAGCTCAAGCAATGGCCGCGCGTGGTGGTCAGTGCCGAGGATCTCGAGCCTGGCGTCGGCCGCGAGCGCTTCCCCGCTCGCACCCTGCCCAACCTGGCCATCGAAGCCAAAGCCAACCAGCCGCTGGCGGCGTTGTCCGACTTCCTCGACCAGTTCGACGGCCGGGTGCTGTTCACCGCCGAGTCGGCGGGCCGTCGCGAGGTGCTGCTGGAGCTGCTCGAGCGCCTTAAACTGAGGCCGCAGACAGTCGAGAGCTGGGCCGACTTCATCACCGGCAGCCAGCGCCTGGCGATCACCATCGCGCCACTGGATGACGGCCTGCTGCTCGAAGACCCGGCCGTCGCCCTGGTGGCCGAAAGCCCGCTGTTCGGCCAACGCGTGATGCAGCGCCGGCGCCGCGACAAGCGCGGCGAGGCCGCCAATGATGCGGTGATCAAAAACCTGACCGAGCTGCGCGAAGGCGCGCCGGTGGTGCACATCGACCATGGCGTGGGCCGCTACCTGGGCCTGGCCACCCTGGAAATCGACGGCCAGGCCGCGGAGTTCCTGACCCTGGAATACGCCGAGGGCGCCAAGCTCTATGTCCCGGTGGCCAACCTGCACCTGATCGCCCGCTACACCGGCAGCGATGATGCCCTGGCACCGCTGCACCGGCTGGGCTCTGAAGCCTGGCAAAAAGCCAAGCGCAAAGCCGCCGAACAGGTCCGCGACGTGGCCGCCGAGCTGCTCGACATCTACGCCCGCCGCGCCGCTCGCAAGGGCTACGCCTTCGCCGACCCGGCGGCCGACTATGCCACTTTCAGCGCCGGCTTCCCCTTCGAGGAAACCCCCGACCAACAGAACGCCATCGAAGCCGTGCGCGCCGACATGCTTGCCGCCAAGCCAATGGATCGCCTGGTGTGCGGCGACGTCGGCTTCGGCAAGACCGAGGTGGCGATGCGCGCGGCCTTCATCGCCGTGCACAGCGGCCGTCAGGTCGCGGTGCTGGTGCCTACCACCCTGCTTGCCCAGCAGCACTACAACAGCTTCCGCGACCGCTTCGCCGACTGGCCGGTGACGGTCGAGGTGATGAGCCGCTTCAAGTCGGCCAAGGAAGTGGCCAGTGCTGCAGCGGACCTGGCCGAAGGCAAGATCGACATCCTGATCGGCACGCACAAGCTGCTGCAGGACGACGTGCGCTTCAAGGACCTTGGCCTGGTGGTGATCGACGAAGAGCACCGCTTTGGCGTACGCCAGAAGGAGCAGCTCAAGGCCCTGCGCAGCGAGGTGGACATCCTCACCCTGACCGCCACACCGATTCCGCGAACGCTGAACATGGCCGTGGCCGGCATGCGCGACCTGTCCATCATCGCCACGCCGCCGGCAAGGCGCCTGTCGGTGCGCACCTTCGTCATGGAGCAGAACAACAGCACGGTCAAAGAAGCCCTGCTGCGTGAACTGCTGCGCGGCGGCCAGGTGTACTACCTGCACAACGATGTAAAAACCATCGAAAAATGCGCCGCCGACCTTGCCGAACTGGTGCCCGAAGCGCGCATCGGCATCGGCCACGGGCAGATGCGCGAGCGCGAGCTGGAACAGGTGATGAGCGACTTCTATCACAAGCGCTTCAACGTGCTGATCGCCTCGACCATCATCGAGACCGGCATCGACGTGCCCAGCGCCAATACCATCGTCATCGAGCGCGCCGACAAGTTCGGCCTGGCCCAGCTTCACCAGTTGCGTGGCCGGGTCGGCCGCAGCCACCACCAGGCCTATGCCTACCTGCTGACACCGGCGCGCCAGAAAGTGAGCGCCGACGCCGAGAAACGCCTGGAAGCCATTGCCAACACCCAGGACCTGGGCGCCGGTTTCGTGCTGGCCACCAACGACCTGGAAATCCGCGGCGCCGGCGAGCTGCTGGGCGAAGGCCAGAGCGGGCAGATCCAGGCCGTGGGCTTTACCCTTTACATGGAAATGCTCGAACGCGCGGTCAAGGCCATTCGCAAGGGCACTCAGCCGAACCTGGAGCAGCCGCTGGGCGGCGGCCCGGAAATCAACCTGCGCCTGCCGGCACTGATCCCCGAGGACTACCTGCCCGATGTGCACGCGCGGCTGATCCTCTACAAGCGCATCGCCTCGGCGGCTGACGAAGAGGGCCTCAAGGACCTGCAAGTGGAGATGATCGACCGCTTCGGCCTGCTGCCCGAGCCGACCAAGAACCTGATGCGCCTGACCCAGCTCAAGCTGCAGGCGGAAAAGCTCGGCATCAAGAAAGTCGATGCCGGCCCGAACGGCGGCAAACTCGAGTTCGAGGCCGAAACCCCGGTCGACCCGCTGACCCTGATCAAGCTGATCCAGGGCCAGCCCAAACGCTACAAGTTCGAAGGTGCAACCCAGTTCCGCTTCCTGGTACCGATGGAGCGGCCCGACGAACGTTTCAACACTCTGGAGGCGCTGTTCGAGCGCCTGACACCACAGACAGCCTAAGGAAGATCCATGCGTGCCATCCGTTGCCTGACCTTGTTGCTTGCGCTGTTCGCGCCGGCTGCCTTCGCTGAAGGCCTTTATCAGGTGGAAATGATGCTTGTGCGGCAGAACAGCGTGCCGGCCTTCACCAGCCCGTACGCGCCCGAGGACTGGAGCGCCGGCGCCCAGCCCCTGGAAAAGAGCGCCGAACGCCCACTGGCGCTGGAAGATGAAGCCACCCGCCTGCAAGCCACGGCCGACTACACCGTGCTGCTGCACAAGGCCTGGCAGCAGCAGGTCGGCAACGCGCCAAGCCGCATCGCCCTGGCTGATGGCCAGGAGCAGTTCGGCCATTTCCCGATCGAAGGCAACCTGAGCATCACCGAAGGGCGCTTCATCGCCGTGGAGGCCAACTTCTGGGTCAACCAGCTCGACAGCAATGGCAATGTGCTCAAGAGCGAGCAGTTCAAACAGAGCAACAGCACCATCAAGGGTGGCCAGCTGACCTTCCTCGATGGCGGCCACCTGGCGGTGCTGCTGAAGATCACCCCGCCAGGCACTCGGAAGATGCCGGTGATGGACCCGGAGCTGATGGAGCAGTGATGTGAGTGATGGCGACGCACGGCAACTGCTCAGAGACTACCCGGACTGGGTCGATTGCTTCGACGCTGGCGCATTGTCCCGAGGCCGTAAATATGCAGCGCAGGAACGCACGCGCATCCTTTCGGTGAAGGGCCATAGCATCGAGGCAATGTGCAAAGGCTCGGCAGGCCAGGTTTACCATCAGGACATCAAGCTGGCGCTGAGTCGCGGTGAGCTGCGCGTCTTCGGGGGCTGCTCCTGCCCGGTAGGGTCAGATTGCAAGCACTGCGTCGCCGCGTTGCTGCAACTGGAGCTCGAAGGCAGAGCGCTCGACGGAGCCGCCAGTGCAGAACACGCTGCGCTGTCGCTGCCGCCCGACCTGAACCTGTGGGTGCAGGGGCTCGAATCGCCTTCCCAGGCTGCAACCGCCAGCGAGCCTGCACGCAAAGGCCCGGCGATCTACTACCGCATTCACAGGGACCGCGAACATTTTCAGCTCGAGCCAATAAAGGGCACGCCGCAAACCGACGGTACGCTGAAAGTCGGCCGCATCACCTCGATGCCAGAGATGATCTACTACACCCCCCGTTACGTCACCCAGGACGACGCCCGGCTGTTACGCCTGATCGATGCCCGCAGCAAAACGATCACGCCCGTGGCGCAACTGGAAGGCAAGCAAGGTGCGGAGCTTTTCAGCTACGCCCTGGCCACCGGGCGCCTGTTGTATGAAGACGACCCCGCGCCGTTGCATGCCGGACCACAACGGCGTGCCGAGTTCCGCTGGGTCAGATTGGACAACGGCAGCTACAGGGGCGCCTGGCACCATGACCAGCACCTGCCGCTGCAGGTACTGCCCATCGAGCCATTGCACTACATCGACCCACATTCGCATCAGACCGGCGAACTGCAGCATGACCTGGACCCTTTCATCGCTAGCCAGCTCGCTCGCGCGCCGACCGTACCTGAACACCTGGTAGTACCTTTGAGTCATCGATTGAACGCCTTGAACCGGCAGGTCCCCACCCCCACCGCCGTGACCACCGAACAGATCGACAACATTCAGCCCAAGGGCCGGCTGACCCTGGGCAGTCTTGAATTCAGCGCCTACATGCCCAAGACCGGGCGCATGCAGCGCCAGATGCAACACCGCGCCGCCCTCGCGTTCGACTACGATGGGCTGCGCGCCAGTGGCAGCGACGACAAGCCATTGACCCGACTGGTGGATGCCACCAGCCAGCGCATCCGCCGCCAGCGCGCGGCCGAGCAGGCGCTGCGCAAGGTGCTGCGCGAGCTGGGCTTCAAGCCCGCCACCCGCCAGAGCAAAGCGCTGCCGGACAGCGCGGGCGAAATGCTGCAGTTGCCCGACGACGAAGCCTGGCTGCGCTTCGCCCGCGACGGCCTGCCGCGCCTGCGCGAGGCGGGCTGGGAGGTCGACATCCACCGCGACTTCGCCTTCAACCTGCATGAAGTGGATGACTGGTACGCCAGCATCGACGAAGCGCCCGGCCACGAATGGTTCGACCTGGAGCTGGGCATCGTCGTCGAAGGCGAGCGCCACAGCCTGCTGCCGATCGTGCTGCAGCTGCTGCGCAGCAACCCCGAGCTGCTACGGCCCAGCGAGCTGGCCCGACGCAGCGACGACGAGCACCTGCTGATCGACCTCAATCGCGGCCGGCTGGACGCCCCAGCGCTGCGCGTCGCCCTGCCCTACGGGCGAATCAAGTCGGTCATGGGCACCCTCGGTGAACTGTACCTGCACGAGGACAACGTCGGCACCACCTTGCGCCTGGACCGCGCCGACGCGGCACGCCTGAACGACATCGAACATTTGCCCTTGCACTGGGAAGGTGGCGCCCATGTGCGCGACCTGGGCCGGCGCCTGCGCGATGCCCGCGACCTGCAGATCACGCCGCCCGCAGCGCTCAACGCCACCTTGCGCCCGTATCAGCAACAGGGCCTGAACTGGTTGCAGGCCCTGCGCGAAATGGGCACCGGCGGCATCCTTGGCGACGACATGGGCCTGGGCAAGACCTTGCAGGCCCTGGCCCACCTGCTGCTGGAAAAGCAGAACGGGCGTCTCGCCGACCCTGCCCTGGCAGTGATGCCGACCAGCCTGGTGCCCAACTGGCTCGACGAGGCCCAACGCTTCGCGCCTGGCCTGCGCGTCCTGGCCTTGCACGGCCCCGGGCGCAGCAAGCATTTCGCCAAGCTGCACGAATACGACCTGGTACTGACCACCTACGCCCTGGTGCCGCGCGACCTGGAGCACCTGCGCGCGCAGCAGTGGAGCGTGCTGGTGCTGGACGAGGCGCAGAACATCAAGAGCAGCACCAGCAAGGCCGCCCAGGCCGTCTGCGAGCTGCAGGCCAACCAGCGTGTGTGCCTGACCGGCACGCCAATGGAAAACAACCTGGGCGAGCTGTGGTCGATCTTCCACTTCCTCATGCCCGGCTGGCTGGGCGAGCTCAAGCGCTTCAACCAGGATTACCGAACGCCTATCGAACGCCACGGCGACACCGAACGGCTGGCGCATCTGGTCACCCGCATCCGCCCGTTCCTGCTGCGCCGCACCAAGGAGCAGGTAGCGACCGAATTGCCTCCCAAGACCGAAATGGTCCACTGGGTCGAACTCAGCGACGCCCAGCGTGATACCTACGAGGCCGTGCGCGTGGCGATGGACAAGAAAGTGCGCGACGAAATCGCCCGCAATGGCGCGGCACGCAGCCAGATCGTGATCCTCGATGCCCTGCTCAAGCTACGCCAGGTGTGTTGCGATTTGCGCCTGGTCAAAGGGGTCGAGACCAAGGGCAATCAGGCTGACAAGGGCAAGCTCGGCGCGCTGCTGGACATGCTCGAAGAACTGCTCAGCGAAGGCCGCCGGGTGCTGCTGTTCTCTCAGTTCACCTCGATGCTGGCATTGATCGAACAAGAGCTGCACAAGCGCAAGATCCGCTACAGCCTGCTCACCGGCGACACCCGTGACCGGCGCACACCGGTGCAGCAGTTCCAGCAGGGCGACAGCGAAGTGTTCCTGATCAGCCTCAAGGCCGGCGGCGTGGGGCTGAATCTGACCGCTGCCGACACCGTGATTCACTTCGACCCGTGGTGGAACCCGGCCAGCGAGAACCAGGCGACCGACCGCGCCTACCGCATCGGCCAGGACAAGCCGGTGTTCGTGTTCAAGCTGATCACGCGCGGCACGGTTGAAGAGAAGATACAGCACCTGCAGCAGGAAAAAGCAGCCCTGGCGACAAGCTTGCTCGATGGTGCAGAGGCTGGGCAGTGGCGCCTGGGGGATGAAGAAATCGAGGCGCTGTTTGCCCCGCTGCCTGCAAAGCGCGGGCGCTAGCAGCCAGCCCTGGCGGCTGCGCGGACAAGCCCCACAGGACCTTCACTGCTGTGAACAGCAGCGGGATACCTGTGGGGCCGGCACAGTCAATCGACCAATTGTGCCTCGCGCAACGCCGCCAGCGCCTCCAGCCAACGCGGCTGCTGGCGGTAGTCGGTGCGCGCGAAGCCCTGCCCGCGCATACGTGCAATCCGCGGCGACGGCTTGACCTTGAGCCGCTGCGCCGCGCTCAACGCCAGCTCTGCCGCCGCCCGGTCGTTGCACACCAGGCCCATGTCACAACCGGCACTCAGCGCCGCCTCGATCCGGTTAGCCGCATCGCCGACCACATGCGCACCCGCCATCGACAGGTCGTCACTGAAGATCACCCCGTCAAAGCCCAGCTCGCCGCGCAGAATGTCCTGCAACCAACGACGCGAGAACCCGGCCGGCTGATTGTCTACCTGCGGATAGATGACATGCGCCGGCATGACTGCCGCCAGCTGCCCGCTGAGGCGGCTGAACGGCACCAGATCGGCCTGGCGCAGTTGCTCGAGGCTGCGCTCGTCCGTAGGAATGGCCACGTGGGAGTCCGCCTCCGCCCAGCCATGCCCCGGGAAATGCTTGCCACAGGCAGCCATACCCGCTGCATTCATCCCACGGATGAAGGCACCAGCCAGCTGCGTGGCACGTTGCGGGTCGCCCTCGAACGCGCGGCTACCGACCACGGCGCTACGCTGGTGGTCCAGGTCGAGCACGGGGGCGAAGCTCAGGTCCAGGCCAACCGCCAGCACTTCAGTGGCCATCAACCAACCGCACTGCTCGGCGAGGTATTCGGCGTTGGCGTTATCGGCGATCGCGCGCATGGCTGGCAGGCGCACGAAGCCCTTACGCAAACGCTGCACACGGCCGCCCTCCTGGTCGACGGCCAGAATCAGATCGGGGCGAATGGCGCGGATGGACGCGCACAGTTCACGCACCTGGCGCGGGCTGTCGATGTTGCGGGCAAAGATGATCAGGCCAGCCACTTCCGGCTGGCGCAGGAGTTGGCGGTCTTCGGCGGTCAGCCATTTACCGGCGATATCCACCATCAGGGAGCCTTGCAGGCTGACGGTCATAGGCAATCCTTCATTACAGACTTAAAGAAGCCCACTGGGGGCATGCGGCCTCATCGATACGCACCGGGCAATGCACCGGTACGCGTTCGAACAGGCCAAGCAGATCGGTGTTGCGCAGCCGAATGCAGCCATGGGACAGCGGTATGCCCAAGGGTTCCGTGTCGGGCGTGCCATGCAGATAGATAGAGCGGCGGAACGTGTCCACCGCGCCCAGACGATTGACGCCGACCTCGCAACCGCTGAGCCAGAGAATGCGGGTAAGGACCCAGTCACGCCCGGGGTACTGTGCGTGCAACGCCGGCGACCAGACCTCACCGGTCCAGCGCCGCTCGCGCAGCACGGCATTGAGCGGCAAGCCCGCCCCGATCCTCGCGCGCACCTGGTGCAGGCCGCGCGGCGTGCAGCCCGAGCCATTACCCTCACCGGCCCCATTGCGTGCGGTCGACACTGCCAGGCGCAGGCACAACTGCCCCTTGGCGAAGCCATACAGGCGCTGGTCAGCGAGGGAGATGTGCAGCAGATCGAGGTCAGGCATGGGCGCTAGCTTAGCCCAAGCGCCCTGCCCCGCCCAGCCTTCAGGCCTTGGCGGTGGTGCTGCCGGTTTTGCTGCGCGGGCGCAGCTGCGCTGTGGCCATCGCCTCGTCGGTGACACCGCTGTCGGCGCGCATGCCCGCGGCCAGGAACGGTACCATCAGGCGCATGACCTGCTCTATGGAGGTGTTGATACCAAAGTCGGTTTCGGCAATGGCGCGCAATGCCTTGATGCCGGACATGCTGAACGCCGCAGCACCGAGCATGAAGTGCACCCGCCAGAACAGCTCGAGCGGCGGAATGCGCGGCGCGGCTTCATTGACCAGCAACATGTAGCGGCGGAACACCTTGCCATACATGTCTTCCAGGTAGCGCCGCAGGTGCCCCTGGCTCTGGCTGAACGCAAGGCCCAGCAGGCGCATGAAGATCGACAGGTCGTTGTTGCTGCGCGGCTGCACCACCAGCGCCTGCTCCACGAGCATTTCCAGCAGTTCCTCGAGGCTGGGCTTTTGCTCAGGCTTGCCTTGACGACGCTCCAGTTCACGCTCGAGGCTGGCGCAGAAAGGCCCGAGGAAACGGGAGAAGACCGCCTGGATCAGCGCCTTCTTGGAACCGAAATGGTAATTGACCGCCGCCAGGTTGACCCCGGCCTTGCTGGTAATCAGCCGCAACGAGGTTTCTGCGAACCCCCTTTCCGCGAACAGCTGCTCGGCAGCATCGAGAATGCGTTCAACGGTTTCCGATTGGGCCATGACTACTCCGCCAGACAGACAAACAGGTGTTTGAAACATACGTTTCAGGCCTGCTGATGTCAAGGCTAGGTGACTGTGCGGTCGCCATTAGAAAGCGCCGGGCTGCAAGCTGCAAGCGCTATGAGGGATGACGCGCGGCTTTTTCTTGTCGCATTGCGCTTGCAGCGCATCCAGTACTGTATATAATCCCAGTCACTGTATAAAAAGACAGAGCGCCCGCCATGTTGAAACTGACGCCCCGCCAAGCCGAAATCCTGGCCTTCATCAAACGTTGCCTTGAAGACAACGGCTTCCCGCCGACGCGCGCAGAGATCGCTCAGGAGCTGGGCTTCAAGTCGCCCAATGCCGCCGAGGAGCACCTCAAGGCCCTCGCGCGCAAAGGCGCGATCGAGATGACCCCAGGCGCATCCCGCGGCATCCGCATCCCCGGCTTTGAGGCCAAGGCCGAAGAAAACGGCCTACCGATCATCGGCCGGGTCGCAGCCGGTGCACCTATCCTTGCCGAGCAGCACATCGAACAATCTTGCAACATCAATCCATCCTTCTTCCACCCGCGCGCCGACTACCTGCTGCGCGTACACGGCATGAGCATGAAGGACGTCGGCATCTTCGACGGCGACCTGCTGGCTGTGCACACCTGCCGTGAGGCCCGTAACGGGCAGATCGTCGTCGCCCGCATCGGCGATGAAGTGACCGTCAAGCGCTTCAAACGCGAAGGCAGCAAGGTCTGGCTGATCGCCGAAAACCCCGATTTCGCCCCTATCGAAGTCGACCTGAAAGAGCAGGAAATGGTGATCGAAGGCTTGAGTGTCGGCGTTATTCGCCGCTGAACCAGGAGGCGTCATGCAACAGTTCGTCCAAGCACAACAACAGGTACAGCTTCCACTGTTCGAAGCCTTCCTCGCCCAACCGGTCCTGCCAGGCCTGAAGGCCAGCGAACAGGCGCGCAAGAACAGCGAACCGGGCCTGTTCAGTGAACTGTCCCTGCGTGGCGCCCCCGACCATTGCCACACCTTGCTGGCACCGGTGCTCCGCGAACTGAGCGAAGAGCAGGAGGCCCGCTGGCTGACGCTTATTGCACCACCGGGCAGCCTGACCCAGGCCTGGTTGCGCGATGCCGGGCTCAACCGCGAGCGCATCCTGCTGCTGCAGCCGCGCGGCAATCAGAGCCCACTGCAATTGGCCTGTGACGCCCTGCGCCTTGGCCGCAGCCATACCGTGGTCAGCTGGCTTGGCAGCGTCAATGCCACTGCGCGGCAGCAGCTGGTGCGTGCAGCCAATGCCGGAAACGCACAAAGCCTGAACATCCGCCTCGGCTGATGTTCAGGCTTTGCCTGTGACCCGAAACAACCTGGGTATCAGTGAAGTACGCGCGGCCCTTCGTCACGGTCGAGTTCGCCATCCACGAGGCGCCCCGCCATCTGCACGCCCACACTCAGCATGGCCTTGGCAACTTCAACGTGTTGCCCCTGCAGGAATACCTTGGCGTCTTCCGAGAAATCCAGGGTTACCAGGGAGCCTTCATCCTCGGCACGACGCAGTTCGATTCGGCCATCAGGCAACTCGACAATTTCCAGAAAAGACGTAGACATAAAGGGCTGTTCTCCGCGAAAGGCGGGCATTGTACCAGCCAGGGCGAAGATCAGCACTCACTCAACGCGTCACGGAATCGTCTCACCAAGCCTTTCAGGTTGTTGCGCCAGCTTTCCAGATCGTCACGCGACAGCGCAGCCGGCTCGGGTTCGTCGAGGTTGACGGCCAGAATGAGTGGCTGGGTGACATCGGTTTTTGCGGTTTTTTTCGCGACCGGTGGTCGGAACAAATCGGCATAAGCGCTGAGCAGTTGCGCCAGCCAGGTCTCCCGCTGCCTGGACAGCTCCAGCAACTCAGCCACCTCGGGGATGGCGATGTCATTCAGGGCATCATCGGCAAGCAGTTGCTCGACGCTGGACGCCGCTGGCAGGCGGTAGAAGCCACCAATCTCGTGACACAAGCCCAATAACGCACCATACAGGTGGAATAGAGCAGCCTCACGCTCGGCCTGCACAAGGCCTTGTGCATTCATGGCCTGGCTGTCGGCGGCCTTGGCCATGGACTCGAGGGCGAGGCCGGCGAAGAAAAGCTTTTGGTTGGTGCGGGTGTAGAGTTCCTGGGCCATCTCGAGTGACCTCCCTAAGGCTGCAAGGCGAATACCTGCAGTTTCAGGGATCGAGATGTACTTGTCACCCATGAAATGGGGCCGCTAAGCGGCCCCAATCTCGTCGCTGAAACAATCAGCGCTTGTCTTCGACCTTCCAGGCATTGCCGTCGTAGAACGCCTTCCAGCCGGTAGGCTTGCCATCGACCTCGGACTGCACGTATTGCTCCTTGGTCTTGCGGCTGTAGCGGATCACTGCCGGGCGACCTTCCGGATCTTTCTGCGGCGCATCGCACAGGAAGTGGTACTTGGGGTCAATCTCGTGCTTGTGCGGCACGATCTCCATGACCAGCGGTGCACGGGTCTCGCGATTCTTGGGGAACTGGCTGGCGGCCAGGAACAACCCAGAAGCACCATCACGCAGCACATAGGTGTCGTCGACCTTCTCGCACTTGAGCTCTGGCATGTCCACCTTGTCCATCTTGGGTGGAGCCGCCTCGCCGCTCTTGAGCAGCTTGCGGGTGTTCTTGCACGCCGGGTTGGTGCAACCGAAGAACTTGCCGAAGCGGCCGGTCTTGAGCTGCATCTCGCTGCCGCACTTGTCACACTCCAGGCTCGGCCCTTCGTAACCCTTGATGCGGTAACTGCCCTCTTCGATCTCGTAGCCGACGCAATCAGGGTTGTTACCGCAGATATGCAGCTTGTGCTTCTCGTCGAGCAGGTAAGCATCCATGGCCGTGGAGCAGATCGGGCAGCGGTGCTTGCCCAACAGCACGCGCGACTCCGACTCACCTTCGTCATCCGCAGCGATTTCATCGCCCGGCACCAGGTTGACGGTGGCCTTGCAGCGCTCTTTGGGCGGCAGGCTGTAACCCGAGCAACCCAGGAACACGCCGGTGGAGGCAGTGCGGATCATCATCGGACGCCCACATTCCTTGCACGGAATGTTGGTCATGGTCGGCTGGTTGGCACGCATGCCGTGCTCGGCGGACTCGGCCGTCAGCAGCTTCTTGCTGAAGTCGCCGTAGAACTCGTCCAGCACGTTTTTCCAGTCGCGCTCGCCCTGGGCCACGTCATCGAGGTTCTCCTCCATGTCCGCGGTGAAGCCGTAGTCCATCAGGTTGGCGAAGCTTTCCGACAGGCGCTCGGTAACGATGTCGCCCATCTTCTCGGAGTAGAAGCGGCGGTTGTGCAGCGTGACGTAGCCGCGGTCCTGGATGGTGGAAATGATGGCCGCATACGTCGAAGGGCGACCGATGCCGCGCTTTTCCATTTCCTTGACCAGGCTGGCTTCGGTGAAGCGCGCAGGTGGCTTGGTGAAGTGCTGGCTGGGGTCGATCTGGATCAGCTTGAGCGCCTCACCCTGGACCATTTCCGGCAACACGTCATCTTCGCCCGGCTTGCTCTGCTGCGGCAACACACGGGTGTAACCGTCGAACTTGAGGATGCGGCCTTTGGCACGCAACTCGAAATCACCGGCAGCCACGGTCACGCTGGTGGACAGGTACTGGGCAGGCGGCATCTGGCAGGCGAGGAATTGGCGCCAGATCAGTTCGTAGAGGCGCTCGGCGTCACGTTCCATGCCGCTGAGCTTGGTTGGGTGCGTGTTGACGTCGGAAGGACGAATCGCTTCGTGGGCCTCCTGAGCGCCTTCCTTGCTGCCGTACACCAGCGGTGCCTCGGGCAGGTACTGCTTGCCGAACTCGCGCTCGATGTAACTGCGCGCCATGTCCAGCGCGTCGACCGACAGGTTGGTCGAGTCGGTACGCATGTAGGTGATGTAGCCCGCTTCGTAAAGGCGCTGAGCCATCATCATGGTCTTCTTCACACCGAAGCCCAGGCGGTTGCTCGCAGCCTGTTGCAGGGTGGAGGTGATGAACGGTGCCGACGGCTTGCTGCTGGTCGGGCGGTCTTCACGCTTGACCACGCTGTAGCTGGACGCCTTGAGCTTGCTCAGCGCAGCCATGGCCTGGGCTTCGTTCAGCGGCTTGAATGCCTCGCCCTTCTCGCGGGTCACCTCGAAACGCACCTTGGCTTGCTTGGCGGTGCCAAGGTCGGCGTGCACTTCCCAGTATTCTTCCGGAATGAAGGCGCGGATCTCGCGCTCACGCTCGACCACCAGCTTCACGGCCACCGACTGGACACGCCCGGCCGAGAGGCCACGGGCGATCTTGGCCCACAGCAGCGGCGAGACCATGTAGCCCACCACGCGGTCCAGGAAGCGGCGCGCCTGCTGGGCATTGACGCGATCGATATCGAGCTCGCCAGGCTGCGAGAACGCATCCTGGATGGCCTTTTTGGTGATTTCGTTGAACACCACGCGCTTGTAGCGGGTGTCGTCTCCACCGATGGCCTCGCGCAGGTGCCAGGCGATGGCCTCCCCTTCGCGGTCCAAGTCGGTTGCGAGATAGATGGTGTCAGCATCCTTGGCCAGCCGGCGCAACTCGTCGATCACCTTTTCCTTGCCAGGCAGGATCTCGTACTTGGCCTTCCAGCCGTGCTCGGGGTCGACGCCCATGCGCGCCACCAACTGGCGACGGGCCTTTTCTTTGGGCGACAGGGCCGGAGCCTCACCCGCAGCCTTACCACGCTTGGCGGCCGGCTCTTTGCTGGCGCTGGCCGAACCGCTGGTGGGGAGGTCACGGATGTGGCCGATACTCGACTTCACCACGTACTGGTTGCCCAGGTACTTGTTGATGGTCTTGGCCTTGGCCGGGGATTCCACAATGACCAGCGATTTGCCCATGGATCGGAGTATTCCTGAATCTGAAGATGAAGAACGCGTCAGGTGCCGGACGCGGCACCGCTATATATAGTGGCAATAGAGTGAGGTCAAGCGCGGTCGTTCACTCGCGCGCCTTGCCAAGCAGCTCAGGCAACCCTTCTTCGGCCTTGACCAAAGCAAAGCGTGGCACCTGCTCGCCGTCAACCTCGACTGACTCCTGGAACATCGAAAGTGGTCGTACCCAGAAGCTGTAGTCACCATACAGGCATTGGTAGAAAACCATCCACTCTTCGCTTTCGGAGTGCCGTGCGACACTGAAGACACGGTACTCAGGCCCTTTGTAATGCCGGTATACGCCTGGTTGTATCTGCATGTCGCCTTCCCTCTTGAAACAAATTCTGTAAAAAACAAAAGCCGGGGCACAAGGCCCCGGCTGCTGTCCCGCTACGCGATCAGACGCGTTCGAAGACAGTGGTGATGCCCTGACCGAGGCCGACGCACATGGTGGCCACGCCCAACGTACCGCCATTTTGCTTCATGACGTTGAGCAGGGTGCCGGAAATGCGTGCCCCGGAGCAACCGAACGGGTGACCCAAGGCAATTGCGCCGCCGTGCAGGTTAACCTTCTCATCCATCTTGTCGAGCACTTTCAGATCTTTGAGCACGGGCAGGGCCTGTGCAGCAAAGGCTTCATTGAGCTCGATGAAGTCGATATCGGCCATGGTCAGCCCAGCGCGCTTGAGGGCTTTCTGGGTCGACGGCACAGGGCCGTAGCCCATGATCGCCGGGTCAACGCCAGCGACTGCCATGGAGCGGATCACCGCCAATGGCTGGATACCGAGGTCCATCGCGCGCTGGCCGGACATGACGATCATGCACGAAGCGCCATCGGTGATCTGCGACGAAGTACCGGCTGTGACCGTACCACCTTTGGGGTTGAACGCAGGCTTGAGCGATGCCAGGCCTTCAAGGGTGGTTTCCGGGCGAATGGTCTCGTCGAAGTCGAAGACTTTCAGGAAACCGTTCTCGTCATAGCCCTGCATCGGGATGATCTCGTCCTTGAACTTGCCTTCCACAGTCGCTTTGTGGGCGAGCTGGTGCGAACGCAGGCCGAACAGGTCCTGCTGTTCACGGGTGATGCCGTGCATCTTGCCGAGCATCTCGGCAGTCAGGCCCATCATCCCGGAAGCCTTGGCAGCGTGCAAGGACAGGTGCGGGTTGGGGTCCACGCCATGCATCATGCTGACGTGCCCCATGTGCTCGACACCACCGACCACGAACACGTCGCCGTTGCCGGTCATGATCGCCTGGGCGGCGGTGTGCAGCGCGCTCATCGACGAGCCGCACAGGCGGCTGACGGTCTGGGCGGCCGAGGTGTGCGGGATCTGGGTCATCAACGACGCCATGCGGGCGATGTTCCAGCCCTGTTCCAGGGTCTGGTTGACGCAACCCCAGATCACGTCCTCGACTTCTTTCGGGTCGACCTTGCCATTGCGCTCCAGCAGCTTGCTGATCAGGTGCGCAGACATGTCTTCAGCACGGGTGTTGCGGTGCATGCCACCCTTGGAGCGGCCCATCGGGGTGCGACCGAAGTCGACAATCACCACGTCTCTTGGATTGAGGCTCATATCAATAATCTCGCTCTACTCTCTCAAAGGCGTTGGCTGCTCAGCTGAAGAAGCGCTGGCCGTTCTTGGCCATTTCGCGCAGCTTCGCGGTCGGGTGGTACAGCGGCCCCAGATCGGCGTACTGGTCGGCCAGGGCAACGAATTCGGCCACACCGATCGAATCGATGTAACGCAGCGCACCACCACGGAACGGAGGGAAACCAATGCCGTATACCAGGCCCATGTCCGCTTCGGCAGCGGTTTCGACGATGCCGTCTTCCAGGCAGCGCACGGTCTCCAGGCACAGCGGGACCATCATCCAGTTGATGATGTCTTCGTCAGTGACTTCACGCTGCTCGAAGACGATCGGCTTGAGCACATCGAGCACGGTGGCGTCGAACACCTTCTTCGGCTTTCCACGCTTGTCGGTTTCGTAGGCATAGAAACCCTTGCCGTTCTTCTGGCCCAGACGATTGGCCTCATACAGGGCGTCGACAGCCGAGCGGCGCTCGTCCTTCATGCGGTCCGGGAAGCCTTCGGCCATCACATCGCGGCCGTGGTGGCCGGTGTCGATGCCGACCACGTCCATCAGGTAGGCCGGGCCCATCGGCCAGCCGAACTTCTCCATGACCTTGTCGATGCGCACGAAGTCGACACCGGCGCTGACCAGCTTGGCAAAGCCACCGAAGTACGGGAACAGCACGCGGTTGACCAAAAAGCCCGGGCAATCGTTGACCACGATCGGGTTCTTGCCCATCTTCTTGGCGTAGGCCACGGTGGTGGCAACCGCCACTTCACTGGACTTTTCGCCACGGATGACTTCGACCAGCGGCATCATGTGCACCGGGTTGAAGAAGTGCATGCCGACGAAGTTCTCGGGGCGCTTGAGCGCCTTGGCCAGCAGGTTGATGGAGATGGTCGAGGTGTTGGACGCAAGGATCGCATCCTCTTTCACCTGGCCTTCCACTTCAGCGAGCACTGCCTGCTTGACCTTGGGGTTCTCGACCACGGCCTCGACGACGATGTCGACGTTGGCGAAATCACCGTAGGACAGTGTCGGGCGAATGGCGTTGAGTGCCTCGGCCATTTTCGCCGGGGTCAGGCGGCCTTTTTCGACGCGGTTGCCGAGCAGCTTGGACGCCTCGTTGAGGCCCAGCTGGATGGCTTCCTCGCGGATGTCCTTCATCAGGATCGGGGTACCCTTGACCGCCGACTGGTAAGCAATGCCGCCACCCATGATGCCAGCGCCGAGCACGGCAGCCTGTTTGACATCGTGAGCGATTTCGTCGTGAGCCTTGGCTTTGCGCTTGAGTTCCTGATCGTTCAGGAACAGGCCGACCAGGCTTTGGGCAACCGAAGTCTTGGCCAGCTTGGCAAAGCCTGCTGCCTCGACCTCCAGCGCCTTGTCGCGACCGAAGTTGGCAGCCTTCTGGATCGACTTGATGGCTTCGACGGGCGCTGGGTAGTTCGGGCCGGCTTGGCCAGCCACGAAGCCCTTGGCAGTCTCGAAGGCCATCATCTGCTCGATGGCATTGAGCTTGAGCTTTTCCAGCTTGGGCTGGCGCTTGGCCTTGTAATCCAACTCACCACTGATAGCGCGCTTGACCAGGTCCAGGGCACCCGCCTGCAGCAGCTCAGGGGCAACCACAGCATCGACGGCACCGACCTTCAGGGCGTCTTCAGCACGGTTTTCCTTACCGGCGGCAATCCACTCGATGGCATTGTCCGAACCGATCAGGCGCGGCAGGCGCACGGTACCGCCGAAGCCTGGGTAGATGCCCAGCTTGACTTCCGGCAGGCCGATCTTCGCGGAGGTGGACATGATCCGATAGTCGGCCGCCAGGCACATTTCCAGGCCACCGCCCAGGGCGATGCCGTTGATGGCGGCAACGGTCGGCACTTCGAGGTCTTCGAACGCGTTGAAGATGCGGTTGGCTTCCAGATTGCCGGCAACCAGTTCGGCCTCGGGCAGCTTGAAGTTATCGACGAACTCGGTGATGTCGGCGCCGACGATGAACACGTCCTTGCCGCTGGTGACGATCACGCCCTTCACCGAGGCGTCGGCCTTTATGGCTTCGACGGCTTGGCGCAGCTCGTCCAGGGTCAGGCGATTGAACTTGTTGACGGACTCACCCTTGAGGTCGAACTTCAGTTCGACGATGCCGCTTTCAAGAGCCTTAACCGTGATGGCTTTACCTTCGTAAATCATCAACTGATCTCCACGATATGGAAGCTGAACTGTACACGCCGATCGCTGGTGGAAAAGCAGCGCTTCGCTGCTTCTGCCCAGGCACACCCGTCAGCGCGCTAGTCGGGATTCTGGATGAGCGATGTGACATACAAACGCTCAATTCATACGCCCGTTTGATTTGGGTATGCACACATTCTCCGAAAAGGTCGGCGTTGTCAAATGCTTACAGGCACCGTGAAAATGCGACTTTCCGGTCATTTTGTAGGGTGTGGGTGTAAATCATGGTGACAGTGATCACTGATCATTCATGTCAGCGATTGACCACAAAAAGGAGGCCATTGCTTTTTTTTTGGCTACACAGCGCCGCAGGATGGCTACACTGCCACTTGCTTGAAGAAATTCCCGGCCTGCCTGGCCTTTTCTGCGCAGCAGAAACGACAAAGCGGCAACCTGGCATTCACCCCTTGCGGGCGGGTGCCAGGTTGCCGCTTTGTCGTTCAAGGGAGGTCAGGCGAGGGTTTCAAACGCGTAGGCAATATCCTGCAACACAGATTTGTCACCTCGCTCGCTCCAGTAAAGCGCGAGCATGCGCTTGTCGGCCTCGACCTTGTAGACGGTGCCCGGCAGCCGCGAGAAAACATCATTCAGGCGCGTTACCTCACACACTTCACGCCACTGGTTGCACCACACACCCGGGCTGACTTGCCAGTAGCACCAGCTGTCTTCATGCCCACGCCTGCGCGCCCGATGGTACTGCGGGCAAGGGCTGGGCGGCTCTTTTTCCAGCCAGTGCGGCCACTGCTGCGGCGCCAGTTGCATGGCCAGCCCCATGCGCCGCGCCTCCAGGCGCAGGCTCATCTGCTCACCTTGCTTGCGCGACTGACGCAGCCAGGCGAAAGGGCTGAGAATCAGCGCAAGGATTGACACCACCAGCAATACCGTCATATCTGTAGATCCCATAAAGCGTTGCAAATGAGCGGGTTACTCAGTTTCACGCAACACCCGCCCGAAGCGACCATACTTCTACTATCGCGATTGTCAGGAGTACAGCTCATGCCTTACCAACATCTTCTGGTCGCCGTCGACCTCACCGAAGAGTGCGACCCGGTGATCAAGCGTGCCATGAAGCTCGCCGACCCCACACACGCCAAGGTCTCGCTGGTCCATATCGTCGAACCCATGGCCATGGCCTTTGGCGGTGACGTGCCAATGGACCTGTCGCAGTTGCAGCAGCAACAGTTCGATCAGGCCAAGGAGCGTATGGACCGCCTGTTCAACAAGTACCCCGAGATCAATCGCGGTGATTCTCACCTGACCTATGGCCAACCGCGCCAGGAGATCCACCAGCTCGCCAAGGAGCAGAACTGCGACCTGATCGTGGTGGGCAGCCACGGCCGCCATGGCCTGGCGTTGTTGCTGGGCTCAACGGCCAACGACGTACTGCATGGGGCGCCGTGCGATGTACTGGCGGTGCGGTTGCAGAAGAAGGAATGACCCAGCCTGGCTGGCCTCATCGCCGGCAAGCCGGCCCCCACAGGATCTCCACCGTTCGCAAGAACAGTGGCTACCCTGTGGGGGCCGGCTTGCCGGCGATGAGGCCGGGACTGGCTTAACCTTCCAGCTCGGCCCAGCGCTCTACCAAGGCATCCAGTTCGCCCTGCATCTGCTCCAGCTTGGCCAGCACCGCTGAGGTTTCCTCGATCGGCCGCTGATAGAAGCCTGGGGCGTTGACTTCCTCCTGGGCCACCGCCATTCGCTGCTCGATCGCATCAATTTGCCCAGGCAGCATCTCCAGTTCCCGCTGCAGCTTGTAGCTGAGCTTCTTCTTCGAAGCATCCGCTGCCACCGGGGCTGGCGCCGGCGCCACCTGCTCGTCCTGTTTCTGGACCACGGCACTGTTGAGCTCGGACTTGCCACCCTTGCTCTCGGTCACGCCCAACAGCTTTGGCGAACCGCCCTGGCGGATCCAGTCCTCGTAGCCACCCACATATTCACGCACCTTGCCCTCGCCTTCGAACACCAGCGTGCTGGTGACGACGTTGTCGAGGAAGGCCCGGTCGTGGCTGACCATCAGCACGGTGCCCTTGTAATTGCACAGCACCTCTTCAAGAAGCTCGAGGGTTTCCACATCCAGGTCGTTGGTCGGTTCGTCCAGTACCAGCAGGTTGGCCGGCTTGCTGAACAGTTTGGCCAGCAGCAGACGCGCCCGCTCACCGCCCGACAGCGCCTTGACCGGTGTGCGAGCACGCTGGGGGCTGAACAGGAAATCGCCCAGGTAGCTGAGCACATGCCGGTTCTGGCCGTCGATTTCAATGAAATCGCGGCCCTCGGCCAGGTTATCGATCACGGTTTTTTCCAGATCGAGCTGGTGGCGCATCTGATCGAAGTAGGCGACTTCCAGTTTGGTGCCGCGCTCGACCTTGCCCGACGTAGGCTCCAGGCCACCGAGCATCAGCTTGAGCAGCGTGGTCTTGCCGGTACCGTTGGCGCCCAACAGGCCAATGCGGTCCTGACGCTGCAGGACCATGGAGAAGTCCTTGACCAGCAGTGGCCCCCCAGCGTGGTGGAAGCTGACATTCTCCAGCACCATCACCTGCTTGCCGGATTTCTCTGCGGCCTCGATCTGGATGTTCGCCTTACCCTGACGGTCACGCCGCTCGCTACGCTCGACACGCAACGCCTTGAGTGCGCGCACCCGGCCTTCGTTGCGGGTACGGCGGGCCTTGATGCCCTGGCGGATCCACACCTCTTCCTGGGCAAGACGCTTGTCAAACAGTGCGTTGGCGGTCTCTTCGGCGGCCAGCGCAGCTTCCTTGTGCACCAGGAAGCTGGCGTAGTCACCGTTCCAGTCGATCAGCCCACCACGGTCCAGTTCGAGGATGCGGGTTGCCAGGTTCTGCAGGAATGAACGGTCGTGAGTAATGAACAGCACCGCCCCGTTAAAACCACGCAGGGCCTCTTCGAGCCAGGCGATGGCGCCGATGTCCAGGTGGTTGGTCGGCTCGTCGAGCAGCAGCAGGTCGGGTTCGGACACCAGCGCCTGCGCCAGCAGCACGCGTCGACGCCAGCCACCGGACAGCTCGGCCAGGGTTTTGTCGGCAGGCAGCTGCAGGCGGCTCAGGGTGCTTTCCACCACCTGCTGCAGGCGCCAGCCGTCACGGGCTTCGAGCTCGTGCTGAACATGCATGAGTTTTTCCAGGTCATCATCGCCCTGGATGTTCTGGCTGAGGTGGTGGAATTGGGCAAGCAGTTCACCAACGCCGTCCAGGCCAGCGGCCACCACGTCGAAAACAGTCCGCTCGTCAGCCACTGGCAGTTCTTGCGGCAGCTCGCCGATCTTCAGGCCAGGGGCGCGCCAGATTTCACCGTCGTCGCCCTTCTGCTCGCCCTTGACCAGGCGCAGCATGCTCGACTTGCCGGTGCCGTTGCGGCCGATGATGCACACCCGCTCGCCACGGGCGATCTGCCAGGACACTTTGTCCAGCAGCGGCATCGCGCCGAATGCGAGGGACACATCGCTGAATTTGAGCAGGGTCATGTTCGTCTCCAGAAAGCGGGCGCGCATTCTACCTGAGTTGGCCCGTTCCAGCATTAAGTTGCCCGCGCTGCCAGGGCATTGCGACATCCGGTCGGTCTTAACGCCTTGATACAAGCACAGTGCTTTCACCCGCTGCCGGCAAACAGCTAAGCTAGAACAATAGCTTCCAACAGTGTTGGCTCCGCCGTCACTTTCCCATGGTTCAACTGCCCGGACGTATCATGCGCAGCCGCCTGTTACAGATTGCTTCCTGCCTGCTGCTTACCGCCGCCACCGCCAGCGCGGCGCAGGCCATCGACCTCTCTCAGCAACGTCAGTACTACGACGAGGCCAAGCGTGCCTTGGCCAAGGGCGACAAAGGCCCGTACTTGCGCTATGCCCAGGCCCTGCGCGACTACCCGCTGACGCCCTACCTGGCCTACGACGAACTGACCGCTCGGCTGAAAAGCGCCAGCAACCAGGAAATCGAAGCGTTTCTGGCCAAACATGGCGACCTTCCCCAGGCCAACTGGATGAAACTGCGCTGGTTGCGCTGGCTGGCCGAACGCGGCGAGTGGGACACCTTCGTCAAGTACTACGACCCCAAGCTCAACTTCACCGAACTGGACTGCCTCAACGGCCAGTATCAACTCAGCCACGGCCTGCGCGCCGAGGGTTATGCCAGCGCCGAGAAACTGTGGAACGTAGGCAAGTCGCAACCGGCCGCCTGCGACGCCCTGTTCGGCATGTGGGCCGCCGAAGGTCAGTTGACCGAGGCCAAGCGCTGGAACCGCGCCAAACTGGCAGCCCAGGCGCGCAACTATGCCCTGGCCAACAGCCTGGTCAAATCCCTGACCACGCTCGGCCCGCAAGGCCGCCTGCTGGTCGATGTCGCGCAAAAACCCGAATTGCTCAACCAGCCATCGCGCTTCACACCGGTCAACGAGGCGATGTCCGATGTAGTGAGCCTGGGCTTGCGCCGCCTGGCTCGCCAGAACCCTGAGCGGGCCATGGCCCTGCTCGACGACTACGCCCAGCGCATGCATTTCTCCAGCGACGAGAAAGTGGCCATCGCCCGTGAAATCGGCCTGACCCTGGCACGCCGCTATGACCCGCGTGCCCTTGACCTGATGACCCGCTATGACCCAGAGCTGCGGGACAACACCGTCACCGAGTGGCGTCTGCGCCTGCTGTTGCGCCTGGGCCGCTGGGAAGACGCCTACGAACTGACCAAGCGCCTGCCGCAAGACCTGGCCAGCAGCAGCCGCTGGCAGTACTGGCAAGCGCGCAGCCTGGAACTGGCCCAGCCAAACAACCCGCAAAGCCTGCTGCTGTACAAGAACGTGGCGCGCGAACGGGACTTCTACGGATTCCTCGCGGCCGACCGGGCGCAAACCCCTTACCAGCTCAACAACAAGCCACTGGTGCTGAGCCCGCAACTGGTGCGTAAGGTACGCAATACGCCGGGCATCCAGCGCGCCTTGGAATTCCATGCCCGTGGCCAGATCGTCGACGGCCGCCGCGAGTGGTATCACGTCAGCCGCCACTTCAGCCGCGACGAAATGGTTGCCCAGGCGCGCCTGGCCTATGACCTGCGCTGGTACTTCCCGGCCATTCGCACCATCAGCCAGGCCAAGTACTGGGATGACCTGGACATCCGCTTCCCGATGGCCCACCGCGACACGCTGGTACGCGAAGCCAAGGTGCGTGGATTGCACTCAAGCTGGGTGTTCGCAATCACCCGCCAGGAAAGTGCCTTCATGGAGGATGCGCGCTCCAGTGTAGGTGCCAGTGGTCTCATGCAGTTGATGCCGGCCACAGCCAAGGAAACCGCGCGCAAGTTCAGCATTCCGCTGGCGTCGCCGCGCCAGGTGCTCAACCCGGACACCAACATTCAGCTGGGCGCAGCTTATCTGAGCCAGGTGCACGGCCAGTTCAACGGCAACCGGGTGTTGGCGTCCGCCGCCTACAACGCCGGCCCCGGGCGCGTGCGCCAATGGCTCAAGGGCGCCAAGCACCTGAGCTTCGATGTGTGGGTGGAATCGATTCCGTTCGACGAGACGCGTCAGTATGTGCAGAACGTGCTGTCTTACTCGGTGATCTACGGGCAGAAGCTCAACGCACCACAGCCATTGGTGGACTGGCACGAGCGGTATTTCGACGACATGTGAAGCAACGCCGCCTCTTCGCGGGCCAACTCGCGAAGAGGCACCTGCTTGCTACCGCTACTCCAGCACTTCGACCTTCATCCCTACCTCAAGCCGCCCACAGCCATCCACCGCCAGGTTCTGCCCGAACAGGATGTCACCCTCGCGCTCGCGAAAGGTCTTGAGGGTGGTCAACGGCTCCCGGTCCGGGCTGCGCGCTCCGGTTTCAGGGTCCAGCGTGGTGAAGATGCACCGCACGCTCGGCTTGAGCAGGCGAAACTCCAGCCCGCCAATGCGAATACGCTTCCAGCCATCTTCGGCAAACGGCTCTGCCCCCTGCACCACCAGGTTGGGTCGAAAACGCAGCATCTCCATGGGCCGGCCAATGCGCCGGTTCAGCTCTTGCAGCGAACCCTCGCCAATCAGCAATAACGGGAAACCATCGGGGAAGGCCGCCCTGTCGCTGTTCAAGCCATAACCGCTGGGCAGGTAGCGCGCCCGGTGCGCCGGGCAGTGGACCAGCCGCACTGGCTTGCCGAGCAATTGCGATAACCAGGCCGCCGCCTCATCGCCGGCATCCGGCACACGCAACGTGTCACGCCAGATGGTCACGCCGCGCAGGCCATCATCTGCAGGCGGCACCTTCACATGCAGAGCGGGCAGCCCCGGGGCCTCCAGCAGCAGCGTACCCGCCTCCCCTTCGCCAGCCTTGAGCTGGCTGAGCTGCGGCCAGGCGCGCTGGGTGAGAAAGCGCCCGTTGTCTTGCTCGACCACGAGCCAGCGTCGGTCACCCGCCAACCCCAGATTGTCGACCCGTGAAGCCTGCAGGCGCTGCGCCTGCGCCGACTTCACCGGATACCGATACAGCTCACTCAGAAACATCCCTGCCTGCCTCGTGCCGTGCCAAATGCCAGATTATACCCGGCTACCGCACTGATCACGCAGTGGTCGAATCCAGCAGCAACCGCTGCTTGACCACGTCGACCAGGCGATCAGGCTGGAACTTGGAAAGGAAATTGTCGCAGCCGACTTTCTTGACCATGGACTCGTTGAAACTGCCTGACAGCGAGGTGTGCAACACCACGTACAGCTTGCGCAGGCGGGCATCGCTGCGGATTTCCGTGGTCAGCCGATAACCGTCCATTTCCGGCATTTCTGCGTCAGTGAACACCATCAGCAGTTTTTCGCTCATGTCCTCGCCGGCATCGGCCCAGCCCTTGAGCATGCGCAAAGCCTTCAGGCCATCGCTGGCAACATGCAGTTTCATCCCCAGTTGCGACAGGGTGTCACGCAGCTGCGCCAGCGCCACGCTGGAGTCGTCCACCAGCAGCACTTCACGGCCACGGGCGCGCGCCAGTATCGGGTCAGCGAGCTTGTCGTTGGAGACCTTCGCGTTGTAAGGCACGATCTCGGCCAGCACTTTCTCGACGTCGATGACCTCCACCAGGTTTTCGTCCACCTTGGTGATCGCCGTCAGGTAATGCTGGCGGCCCGCGCTGGAAGGCGGAGGCATGATGGCTTCCCAGTTCATGTTGACGATGCGATCGACCCCACCCACCAGGAACGCCTGCACCGAGCGGTTGTACTCGGTAACGATGATGGTGCTGTCCGGCCCCGGCTGCAGCGGGCGCATGCCGATTGCCTGGGACAGGTCGATCACCGGCAAGGTCTGCCCTCGCAGGTTGACCACGCCACAGACGAACGCGTGGCGCTGTGGCATCAATGTCAACTTGGGCAGCTGCAGCACTTCTTGCACCTTGAACACATTGATGGCGAATAACTGGCGCCCGGCCAGGCGGAACATCAGGATTTCCAGGCGGTTCTCACCCACCAGTTGCGTTCGTTGGTCTACCGTGTCGAGAATGCCAGCCATTGGAAAACCCCCAGGCTCAATTCGGAATAAAGTGAGTTCATCCACCCTGTATCGGCTGCTGCATGCGCAGCTTGACCCTTGAACGAAAATGCTTCGCGAGCCAATTGATATCATATTAACATCATGTTTTACTGCAGCTGCCTGGCCGGGAACACATTGGCCTTGAGAAGCTCTCCACCCCTAGAACACCATCAGGGAAACCCCTAGCGTCAACCGGGTGCAACCTGATGTTCGCGCTATCCTTTAGCCATTAATGTGACGCCATTCTCACTGCATGAATGGAGTCAGGCTTTTGCTAGCGAACGACACGGCTTGGCCGTCCCCCGCTCCCTCGTTACGGGCCGGGACCACATGATGGGCAGTTCAGCTTTCGACAGCAGCGCTCTGCAGGACTTTCTGCTGGATGCGCAAGTGTTGCTGACCCAGTCCCAGGAGTGCCTGCACCACCTGGAACTGATCGCCAATGACCCTGACGCCTGCCATTGCCTGATCAACACCCTCGATACTCTTGCCCGGCGCGCCAGCGGCCTGGGCCTGCTTGAAGTCGCCCAATACGCCTGCGCCTTGCAGCAACTGCTCGCCCCGGCCTGCAGCCAACTGCACCTGCACAATCAGGCCTTGCCTGCACTGGCGGACTGCCTGACCCTCCTGGCCTGGCAACTTGAGCTTGTGGATACGCACACCGGCCGGCTTGCCCTCGATGCCAGCGAACAGACCGCCTTGCTGGCTGAGCTGGCAAACGCATTGGACCAACCATTGCCGCAAACGTGTGCGCCTTGCCAGGAAACGCACAGCGAACGTGCTGACACACCCCAGGCTGGCCCCATGGACAGCCGCCCAACTTGCGCAGAAAAACGCACTAGCAGTCATTGACGACCTGCAACTAAGGCAGCGCTGAAAGACCGAATCCGGGGCCAACTAGTGAAGGGCCGAAAGTTCCTACAGCCTGTTTACCGGTACTCGCGCAAGTTGAACTGGGCGGGCCATCCAGGGCAATCGATGATGGCTATCTGCTGCTCGAATCAGACCTTCGCAGCCCCCTGATGGCCCCGCAAACCTTGAGGTTTCAAAGCAATACCCCACTCGCGACCAAACAGTCCTGAAGTGATACCATGCCCACTAACAAGTACCGGTCACCCGTATATGGATCGCCTCAACGCGCACTTGGCATTTATTGAAAGCAGCACGCCAAAGCCTCCGGCAAGACATGCGCAAGGCCTCCATCAGCAAGGTTTCAGTGGCTTCCCATCTATGCTCCCACGCTTGAAAAATGCCCTGCGTTGCCGCTCCCTCTCCGCTGCATTGCGCTGGGCGACCGCGGTGCTGTGCGTGGCGTCACTATTTGCCAACCTGCTGCTGTTCACCGCCGGGCATGCCATACCGGCGAGCCTGATGCTGTTACAGCTGATAGCAATGTGCGGGGTCGGCTGGCACCTGAGCCTAGGGGCCAGGTCTATCAGCTTGCGCCCGGCAGAGCTGGCCGATCGTATGCTCAAAGTCCAGGAAAGCGAACGCCAGCACCTGAGCCGCGAATTGCATGACGACATTGGCCAACTGCTGACCGCTGCCAAATTACAGCTGGAGTGGTTGCAGCGGCGGCTGCCAAGCGATCTGCAGGCCCAATGCGGCACCCTGCGCAGCACACTCGATGACACGCTGAGCAAAGTGCGCGACGTCTCTGCAATCCTCAACCCACGGCAGCTGGCAAGCCTTGGCCTGGAAGCCAGCCTGCGTGCACATCTGGTGCGCACGCTCGCAAGCACCGACATGCATTGGAGCCTGGAGTGCCATCAAAGGCTGGGTGGCATTTGCGAGGAGGTGAGCATGGCTGCTTTTCGCATCGCGCAAGAGGCGGTCACCAACATATTGCGCCATGCCAAGGCGCACAACCTGACCATCCGCCTGCAGCGCAGCCCCGCCGGCCTGAGCTTGTCGATAGAGGACGATGGCCAGGGCTTCATCCCCGCCGCCAATCCCGCCGAGGCAGGCCAGCGCGGCATGGCGGGCATGCAGGAGCGTGCCACAGCACTGCAGGGCACGCTGAAAATCACCAGCCAGCTGGGCCTGGGCACCCGCATCGAGGTCTTGTTCCCATGGACACCCCGCACCGATGAACGCGCCAGGACACCTGCTATCCAATGACCTGTAGACTGCTGCTGGTCGATGACCATTCGCTGATTCGAGCCGGGGTACGTGCCTTGGTGTCTGACATCCCTGGCTACACCGTGGTCGGCGAAGCCGACGATGGCGGCCAACTGCTCGAGCAAGCTCAGCAACTGGCGCCCGACATCGTATTGCTCGACATTTCCATGCGCATGACCAGCGGCCTCGATGCGCTCACCTTGCTGCGCGCCTCAGGCAACCCTTGCAAAGTGCTGATCCTGTCCATGCACACCGACCCGGACCTGATCATGCGCGCCCTGGAAAGCGGCGCCCACGGCTACCTGCTCAAAGATGCCACCGCAATGGAGCTGGAGCAGGCACTGGCAGCACTGCGCAGTGGCGAGCGCTACCTCAGCCCGGCCATCGCCCACACGGTGATCAACCAGGCACTCATGCGTGCGCAGCAGGGCAAGCAGCCGAACATCGACCGCCATAACCTCACTGCGCGGCAGCTGGAAATCCTGCGCCTGATCGTACGGGGCAAATCCACCCGCGAGATCGCTGCCGGCCTTGCCTTGTCGATCAAAACGGTGGAAACCCATCGCTCGCAGATCATGAAACGCCTGCAGATCTACGACGTTGCGGGGCTGGTACTGTTCGCCGTACGCGAGAAAATCATCAGCCTGGATGACTGAGCAGCGGCGAATTTGGCGGCAGGTGCAAACGCAGCGCCGCAGGCAGGGCCTCGAAGCGCAGGCTGTCAGCCTGTAACGGCTCACCGTCGAGGTTGATGTCCAGGCCTTGGGAGCTTTTGATTTCGACCCAGGGCAAGCGAGCCCGAACGAACAGCCCTTCGCCGGCCAGCAGCTCACGCAGTGCCCCTACCACTTCTTGCGGTGCCGGCAGGATAGCGATGTCGAGCTGGCCGTCATCCACCAGGGCATCGCCACACAAAACCTGGCCACCACCTGCCTGGCGGCCATTGCCGATGCCCAGCGCCAGCAAGTCACCCTGCCAGTGGAAGTCCGGGCCTGTCAGCTCCACAGACGCGGCCTGCAACTCACTGAAGCGCGACAGCCCGGTAAACAAGTAAGCCGCTGCGCCCAGTACCTTCTTCAGGTCCTCGGAGGTGTTGGCAGTGACCTGACTGCCGAACCCGCCGGTGGCCATGTTCAGAAACATCTGGTCGCCAACCTTGCCCAAATCGATTGGCCGAGCCGGCATGTCCAGCAGCGCCAATGCCTCAGCCGGCTGCAATGACACGCCCGCAGCCTTGGCGAAATCGTTGGCGGTGCCCAACGGCAGCAGTGCCAGGCTGGCCTGTGTATTTGCCTGCCCCATGGCTTCGGCAACATCACGCAAAGTACCGTCGCCACCCCCTGCGACCACATGGGTGTAGCCGGCGGCCAGCGCCTCGGCCACCAGCCGCTGGGCATCACCCGCCTCCCAGGTCACCCGCACATCCAACGTCCAGCCCCGCTCACGCTGGGCGAGGACAGCCGTGCGCACATCTTCGTTCATCGCCTGCTTGCCGTGCAGGATCACCATTGCCTTACCCATTACGCTTCTCCCAAGGGACAGCCCATTGCAGATCTCGACCACAGGCGGCGGCAGATTGCTGCATGCAGGAGCTGACCTAGCACTAAGACCCGCATGTATTTGCACAAAAATCGTCCGCCGTGCATCAACCGATTGAAAGCTTCGGCCATCAGGCGCATGATCGACAAATATTTGGCCAATGCCGGTATTTAGCGACAAAAGAGTCGTTTTTTTGACTTTTTTAACGCCAGAACCCTGGCAGAGCGACCCATCAGCCCTAGGTGCAGCGCCAAGTCGAGCGTGTGAAATGAGCGTTCTGACCCCCTGCAGGATCGACCACAGCGACTACCTCGGCGAAGACGATAGCGTGGGCTTTACTGAAATGTATGGACGCGTGCCGGTTGCAGCCATCCGCTGACTGCCAATGGGCGCGTTTTTTGTCTGCAGCCTTTAGCGAGGATTGTGGTTCATGCGCATACTCTGGACGCTGCCCTACCTGCCTTGGCCAACCACCAGTGGCAGCAAGACCCGGCAATACCACCTGCTACGCGCCCTGGCGCAGCACGGGCATCGGATCACCTTGCTGGTGCAGTCGAAAATCCCGCTCAACGATGCCACCCGCGCAGCGCTGGAGCCATTGGTCGAACGGCTGATCGTACTCCCCCGCCGAGCCTTGCACAGCCCGCTCAATCTGCTGGCCTCACCGATCATCGACTACCCCATGCGGGCAATCATCAATGGCTTGGCACCTTGCCTGCGCCACCGTTTCGAGCAATTGCTGGACGAGCCCTGGGACGTCATCCAGATCGAACACAGCTATGCCTTCCAACCCTTCGAAAAAGCCCTGCAGGCCCGCGGCCTGCCCTACATGCTCAGCGAACACACACTCGAATCGGTAATGGGCGCCGCCTGCCATGACCGCTTGCCACTTTGGCTACGCCCACTCAACGCGTTCGATCGCTGGCGCTATCGTCGCTGGGAGCAACGCGTACTCTGCCAACCCACCGAAGTGGTGGCGGTGAGCGCCCATGACGCCGACCTGATCAGCCAGATCAGCGGGCGCCCAGTGAACGTCGTGGTCAACGGTGTAGATTGCGCGTATTACGAACAGGTATGCCCCGCGCTGCACAGTCAGCGCCTGCTGTTCGTTGGCAACTTCGAATACGGCGCGAACCTTGAGGCCATCGAATGGGCGCTGGAAGAAATCCTGCCTCAGGTGTGGATGAGCAACCCTGCTGTGCGCCTGGCCATAGCCGGGCATGCCATGCCGGCCTCATGGAAGTTGCACTGGAACGATCCCCGCATCGAATGGTTAGGTTATCGCCCTGACCTTCGCGAACTGCAGCGGCGCTCGGCGCTGTTCTTCGCCCCCCTGCGCTACGCCGGCGGCTCCAAGGTGAAGATTCTCGAAGCCATGGCTGCCGGGCTGCCGGTGATCACCACCAGCAAGGGGGTTTCAGGCCTTGCCGTGAACAGCGGCGAGCATTACCTGGGCAGTGATGACGGTGACCAGTTGGCACTGCTGATTACCCAGTTGCTCAACCAACCCTGGCGCATGAGCCAACTGAGCCAGGCCGGCCGCCAGTTCGCCCGGCAGCGCCATGACTGGAGCGTGGCGGCGCAGCAACTGGAGACCGTGCACATGCGCCTGACCCAGTCGGCATCTGCCACCGCCCCGCAACCTTCAGACCCGTGGCTTGGGCGTTCAGCCAAGTAGTTCGCTCAGTGGGATGAACGTGACGCTGTCACCCTGCCGCGGCGTGCTGCCTTCGCGCACCTCCACCAAACCGTCAGCCCAGGCGGCGCTGCGCAGCACACCAGAGCTCTGGTTCTTGTAGATGTGCACCCGGCCGTTATCGATCCGCGCCCGCAGGTATTCGCGCCGGGTTCCGGCCTTGGGCCAGTCGAAACCTGCAGGGACGTCGAAACGTAGCGGAGTGACCTGCGCCACCCCTTGGCGGCGAAGCAAGTACGGGCGCGTAAGCAGGCCGAAGGTCACCAGTGTCGACGCAGGGTTGCCGGGCAGGCCGATCACCGGCACGCCTTGATAGTGCCCGAATGTCAGCGGCTTGCCGGGTTTGATCGCCAGCTTCCACAAGGCTAGCTCGCCCGCCTCACGCAGCGCCGCGCCCAGATAATCGGCCTCGCCCACCGAGACACCCCCGGTGGACAGGATCAGGTCGACATCACCCAAGCTGGCCAGGCATTGGCGAGTGCGCACCAGGTCATCAGGGAGGATGCCCATGTCCTGCACTTCACAGCCCAGGCGCTGCAACCAGCTAACCAGCAGGCGCCGGTTACTGTTGTAGATCTGCCCTGGGCCCAGTGGCAACCCAGGCTCGACCAGCTCGTCACCGGTGGACAACACGGCCACCCGTACCCGGCGCACCACCTGCAGCCGAGCATGCCCCAACGTTGCGGCCAACCCCATGTCGATCGGGCCCAGGCGCGTACCTGCGACCATCACCCGTTCACCCTGGCGTGTTTCCTGGCCCTGGGGGCGGACATTCTGCTCAAGCCTCATCCGCTCGAGAAAACGTACCCGGCCATCCTCCAGCACCTCGATGTTTTCCTGCATCTCGACGCAGTCGGCACCGGCCGGCAGCGGGGCACCGGTGAAGATCCGTGCGCACGTGCCGGGCTGCAAAGGCTCGGGCGCGTGCCCGGCAAAAATGCGCTGGCTGACGGGCAACGGCAGGCCTTGGTAATCGGCCAGACGCAGTGCGTAACCATCCATGGCACTGTTGGGCCAGGGCGGCAGGTCGAGCGAGGCCACCAGGTCGGTCGCCAGCACCCGGCCCTCGGCCTCTGCCAGCGAGACGGTTTCGATGTCCCTGATCGGCGCGGCCTCGGCCAAGGCCAGCAGGCGCTCCAGCGCCTCCTCCACCGCCATCAGTGGCCGGGCCGGAGATGCCTCAGCCACGGCTTTCACAGGCCGCAACCTGCTTCAGGTGCGCAACGAAATTGCACGGACGATGGCGGGCATCGAGTTGCTCGGCGAGGATGCCGTCCCAACCGGTGCGCACAGCATTGGTCGAGCCCGGCAGGCAGCATACCAGCGTGCCGTTGGCCAGGCCGGCCAAGGCGCGCGACTGAACGGTGGACGTGCCGATATCGGCGACGGAGATCTGCCGGAACAATTCACCGAAGCCTTCTACCTGCTTGTCCAGCAGGCAGGCCACAGCCTCAGGCGTACTGTCGCGCCCCGTGAAGCCGGTGCCGCCGGTAATCAGCACGACCTGCACACTGTCATCGGCGATCCAGGTGGCGACTTGGGCGCGGATCTTGTAGAGATCGTCCTTGAGCAGCTTGCGCTCAGCCAGCTGGTGGCCCGCCGCAGTCAGGCGGTCGACGAAGGTCTGCCCGGAGGTGTCGGTTTCAAAGGTCCGGGTGTCGCTGACGGTCAGCACGGCAATGTTCAGGGCCACGAAGGGGGTATCTGCCTTGGCTTTCATGAGTGTCCATCGCAGGAGAAAGGGATGGCGCATTTATATCACAGCCTGCCCTGCGACAACTCCGACAGACCCAGGTCAATACCCTGGGTTTGGCGCTATGCTGCACTGTGCAAGGAACTTGCGCAGACGCCTTGCGTCTTAACGTCATCTAGCACCATCGCACTGGAGAAACACGATGATTAAACGGACCCTTCCCGCCTTCATGCTCGCCCTGGGCCTGGGCGCCCTCGCTGGCTGCGCCTCGCCGACCGTTATCACCCTGAACGACGGCCGCGAGATCCAGGCTGTGGACACTCCGTCCTTCGACGAGGACTCTGGCTTCTATGAGTTCGAGCAACTCGATGGCAAGCGTACACGCCTGAACAAAGACCAGGTTCGTACCGTCAAAGAGCTCTGATCGAACGCCCTGTTTCGGGCCTAAGGCCTTTTAACAACAAGGGCTTGCGTTCGAAAAAACCATGCAGTAGGATTTTGTTCATCGGAGTGTAGCGCAGCCAGGTAGCGCGTCTCGTTCGGGACGAGAAGGCCGCAGGTTCGAATCCTGTCTCTCCGACCAGATCCTTCAAAAAGCCCGCCATCGTGCGGGCTTTTTGCTGTGCGCGATCAGTACTACGCGGTAAGACGCGAAGTGACTTCACCCAACTGCCCCGACAGCCCATGCAGGCGCTGGCCAGCCTGCTCGGTGTGCTGCACTGCCTCCTGGTTGGCAGTGGCGATGCGGGTAATCTCGATCAGGTTACGCGAAATATCCTCGGCCACACTGGTCTGTTCCTCAGCTGCCGTGGCGATCTGCCGGTTCATGTCACGGATGGCTTCGACCGCGACGGTGATGCGCTGCAGCATCCGCCCCGCCTGCTGCACCTGCTCGGCCCCCTCCTCGCTGCGCTGCTGCCCGCTTTCGATGGCCTTGACCGCCTCCACGGCACCAGACTGAACCGCCTCGATGATCTGATGGATTTCTGCGATCGACGCCGCCGTGCGCTGAGCCAGGCTACGCACCTCGTCGGCGACCACCGCAAAGCCGCGCCCGGCCTCACCCGCACGGGCCGCTTCGATGGCCGCATTGAGCGCCAGCAGGTTGGTCTGCTCGGCGATCCCACGGATCACTTCCAGCACCTTGCCGATGCGCGAACTGTCATTCTCAAGATCGCGGATTACCGCCGCAGTCCCTGCGATCTCCTGGTTGACCACGCCAATGATGTCGATGGTCTGCTGCATGACCTGCTCGCCGGCCTGGGCACTGTGGTCGGCTTCATCGGCCGCCCGCGCGGCTTCGGCGGCGTGACGGGCAACCTCTTGGGCAGTGGCGGACATCTCGTGCATCGCCGTCGCCACCTGATCGGTACGTTGGAACTGGTCATGGGTACCGCGCGCCATGTCGCCGGCGATGCTGCGCAGCTGGCCACTGGCGCCTTCGAGCTCTTGAGCATTGTCCTTGAGGCGGCCAACGGTGTCGGCAAGGAAATCACGCAAGGTATTGGCGGCACGCGCAAGGCGTCCCAGCTCATCCTCCCGACGGCTTTCGACCCGCGCCCCAAAGTGGCCTTGGCTCAGTTGGGCAACGTATTCGATCAACTGACTGATGGGCTCGATCAGGCTGCGGTTGACCCGCCACAGGCTGAGCAAACCCACCAACAGGGCCGAACCGAGCATCACCAGCATACCCAGCCATACCGTGCGCTCGGCACTGGCATTGATGCTGACGGCCCGCTCACGGGCGTCGGCGCGCAACTGCTCGACCAACGCGCTCATCTGCTCGCTGGCAGCACGGTCGACACCTTTGACCGCCAGATCGCCAGCGGCCGGGTCACCCCCTGCCGCCAGAAAAGCCTGGCGCCCCTGCGCGTAGGCCACGCCCAATTGCCGATGGCTGTCACGCAGCTGCTGCAAAGGCTCCTTGAGCTTCTGATCACTGCTGTCGATCAGCTGCCCAAGCAATTGCTGGACCTGCTGCTCACGGGCCTGGAACTGCTGCCAGTACTTCTCCAGTTCGGCCGGCTGACGGCCGCGCAGCAGCACGTTCTTCCACTCCTGCACCTGGATCTTGAACTGCAGGTTAGCTTCGTCGATCGATTGCGAGGCCTGCAGTGGTCCATCGACCAGCGTGGCATAGCTGCGCACACTGGAGGACAGAAACTGGAAGCACACCAAGGCAATCAGCAGCATCGCCACCAAGCTGCCGCCGAGCAGGGCAAGAATTTGTACTCTGAGGGATTTTCGCAACATCGCAGATCTCGGGAACAAGGATTGAGGAAACAGCGCGCCGCTGGCAGCGCCGCCACAGACGTCCATGTCCTCGTTCGCAGGCCAAAAAAAAGCTGCCATCGATCGATAGCAGCCAGGTCGAGCACTTACGCAACAGTTGAAGGGATACTCTCAAGCAATTGCTACAAAAATGTTACAAGCCTTGGGCGCGTCAAGCGTTGTTGAACTGCAGTGAGGCGAGCCTGGCGTACAAAGGGCTTTTTTCGAGCAGTTCACGGTGAGTACCCACTGCCACCAGGCGCCCCTTGTCGATGACTGCGATGCGGTCAGCATGCTGCACCGTGGCCAGGCGGTGGGCGATGACCAGCGTGGTGCGGCCCGCCATCAGGCTCGGCAGGGCCTGCTGGATCAAGTGTTCGCTCTGCGCATCGAGGGCGCTGGTGGCTTCGTCGAGCAGCAGGATCGGCGCATCCACCAGCAACGCTCGGGCAATCGCCAGGCGTTGCCGCTGCCCGCCCGACAGGCCAATACCGCCCTCGCCCAGTGGTGTCTGGTAACCCTGCGGCAATTGCCGGATGAACGCGTCGGCATGCGCGCCACGCGCCGCTGCCTCTACCTCGGCCAGGCTGGCCTCGGGGCGCCCATAGCGGATATTGGCCTCGACCGTAGCGCGAAACAGTGAAGGGTTCTGCGCTACCAGCGCGAACTGGCGGCGTAGATCGCCCAGCGCCAGGCTGGTGATTGGCTGGCCATCCACAAGGATGGCGCCCTGCTGAGGGTCGTAAAAACGCAGCAGCAAGTCGAACAGTGTCGATTTGCCGGCACCAGATGGCCCCACCAGCGCCACGGTCTGGCCTGGCTCGATGACCAGGCTCAGGTTGTCGATGGCGGCGACCGATGGCCTGGAAGGGTAAGCGAATGCGAGGTTCTTCAGCTCGATATGCCCGCCAGTGCCCTGCCGACGCAGCGCCAACGGCTGCTCGGGCTCGATAATGCTGCTGCGCGCGGCCAGCAGTTCAGCGATACGCTCGGCCGCACCGGCAGCGCGCTGCAGTTCGCCGATGACTTCGCTCAGCGTTCCGAAGGCACTGCCGACAATCAGGCTGTAAAACACGAAGGCTGCCAGTTCGCCTGCGGAGATGCGCCCGGCGATCACATCCGTGCCGCCGACCCATAACATCACCCCCACCGCGCCCAGCACCAGCACGATCACCAGGGTGATCAACCAGGCCCGCTGCGCGATGCGCTGACGCGCCACGGCGAAAGCCGCCTCTACCGTATCGGCGAAGAGCTGGCGATCGAGCGCCTGGTGGTTGTACGCCTGCACGGTCTTGATCTGCCCCAGCGTCTCGGCCACATAGCTGCCCACATCCGCCACCCGGTCCTGGCTCTGCCGCGACAGGCTGCGCACGCGCCTGCCAAACAGCAGGATCGGTGCCAGTACCAACGGCAGGGCCACCACGACGATGCCGGTGAGCTTGGGGTTGGTGATGAAAAGCAGCACGACACCGCCGATCACCATGAGGGCGTTGCGCAGGAACATCGACAGCGATGAGCCGATGACCGCCTGCAGCAAGGTGGTATCTGCGGTCAGCCGGGACTGGATCTCCGAGCTGCGGTTGTCTTCGAAAAAGCCAGGGTGCAGGCCTATCAGGTGATCGAAGACGGCGCGGCGAATATCGGCCACGCACCGCTCACCGATCCAGGAAACCAGGTAGAAGCGGCTGAATGTACCGACCGCCAGCGCCAACACCAAAAGCATGAACAGGCCGATGGTCTGATTGAGCTGGTGCACCGAACGGGTCATGAATCCCTGGTCCACCAATAGGCGGATACCCTGCCCTATGGACAGTGTTATGCCGGCGGTCACTACCAGAGCCAGCAGCGCCAACAGCGCTTGGCCACGGTATGGGCGCATGAATTGCCAGCAGAGAAACAAGGCGCGACGCTGACGTGAAGATACCGGTTCGGGCATGGCGATGGACCACAATGACAGTGAAACAGCAGCCTACCATTCATCCCGCCTGGCAGTGGCTATAGCCCATCGTTCTAAGCCATCGCTGGAGGTTTACCGCACTTTCTGGTGGACTGTAACTGCCGTGGCCTCCAAGAGCCGCTGTCACAGGCCAGTCACGGCACAGGTTTACCTTGATATTGGACCTGATGAGGAGACGTTAGATGAGCTTGCAGCATGGCAGCGACACCCAGAAGCCCCAGAACACCCCGCAACAGAAGGTCTGTGGTTCGATCATCGATGCCCAGGGGCGTGAAGTACCGATTACTGAGCAAATGATCCAGCAGGCCTGCAAGGACCTGGAAGCCAGCCGGGTGAAGAAGGTACAAAAGGGCTGAGTGAAGAATTGATTGAAACCCGGCGCTGGCGCCGGGTTTTTATTTGCCCGTGATGTTCTGCCTGCTCATCAAACGACCACTGCACCCAAGGCATTGGCCATCTGCACCAACTGCGCAGCCTCGCCTGGCAACCGCACCGCCAACCCTTCGATTTCACGGCGTGGCGGGTACTGTTTGCGCAAGAGGTCGAAGGCCGCGCGTTGCTCGGCCGCGTCGTCGCTCAGGCTGCGCCGGAAATCGGCATCGTCGCGGCGCGGGTCGTACACCGCCCGGCACAAGGTCGCCAAGGCCCAGCCCAGGTCCGCTTCGCCATCGAATTCGATCTGCGCCAGTGGCGGTTTGGGCAGCAGATCCTGCAACTGCACGCGCTCGTCTTCACCCAGGAAGCGGCACAATGCCTGGTAGATCTGCGCCGTGCCGCGCTGGCGGCCATCGAGGCTGTAGCCGGCGATGTGTGGCGTGGCCAGGGTGCAGAGGTCGGCCAGTTGCAGGTCGACCTGGGGTTCGCCCTCCCATACATCGAGCACGGCGTGCACGTCTTCGCGGTCCAATAGCAGCTCTCGCAGGGCAAGGTTGTCGACCACCGGCCCACGGCTGGCGTTGATCAGCCATGCGCCAGGGCGCAGTTGCGCGAGCTGCGCTTGGCCCAGCAGGTGCCAGGTGGGGTGCTCGCCGTCACGCTGCAAGGGGGTATGCAGGCTGATCACATCGCATTGTTCAAGCACTGTTTGCAGGCTGACGAAATCGCCGCCTTCAGCCGCCTGGCGCAGCGGGTCGCAGACCAGCACCTTCCAGCCCATGCCATGCAACACGCGCACCAGCCGGCCACCGACCTCCCCTGCGCCAACCACGCCATAGGTGCGTTGGGGCAGCGCCGCGCCGTCCAGGTCGGCGAGGGTCAGCAGGCTGCCGAGCACGTAGTCGACCACACCGCGGGCATTGCAGCCCGGCGCGCTGCTCCAGTGGATGCCCGCTTCGGCGAAGTAGTCCAGGTCCAGGTGGTCGGTGCCGATGGTGCAGGTGCCGACGAAGCGTACCTTGCTGCCTTCGAGCAGTTGCCGGTCGACTTTGGTCACCGAGCGCACCAGCAGGACGTCGGCTTCTTTGACGCTGGCGGCGTCCATGCTTCTGCCGGGAAAACGGCGGATCTCGCCGAAACCTTGGAAAAATGCATCGAGCAGCGGGATATTCTCGTCGGCAACTATCAGCATGGCGCTCTCCTGTCTGGGGAACGCAGTGTAGGTGCTATGCCCGGCACGATCCAGCGTGGATCAGTCGGCTTTCTTGCGAATCCAGTACAGGTAGGTACCGGCTTCTTCCTGCTGCTGGAGCAGTTCGTGGCCGAGGAAGTTGCAGAACTTGGGGATGTCGCGGCGGGTGGAGGGATCGGTGGCGATGACCTTGAGCAGGCCGCCGGCGGCCAGATTGCGTACGTGGGTGTGCAGCATCATGACCGGTTCTGGGCAGTTCAGGCCAGTGGCATCGAGGATGGCGTCGGGGGTGAAGTCTGTCATGGGTGGCTCCGCAAATGATCGCTATTGTGGCGCATAGCGCGGCACGCACCAATACCCACCCGCCCCTGCGCTGCAAGCGCAATGTCCCTCGCCTTCGCCGCGACCTCGCCTGTGCCTGTGCCTGTGCCTGTGCCTGTGCCTGTGCCCTTGCCTTTGCCTTTGCCTTTGCTTTTGCTTTTGCTTTTGCTTTTGCTTTTGCTTTTGCTTTTGCTTTTGCTTTTGCTTTTGCTTTTGCTTTTGCTTTTGCTTTTGCTTTTGATTTTGCTTTTGATTTTGCTTTTCAGCGCGCGGTAGTTCAGGCACCGCAGATTGCGACTTCAGGAGGCCGAGCGCAGGTCTTGCGGAGGGAGGTGACGGGCATGGATGCCCGTCAAGCGCTTCGGCCCATGGATGGGCCGTGAGCGCGGTCCTCCCGGGAGCAAGGCCGGAGCGAGGGAACCCCGAAGCGCAGCGTAGGGGCCGGATGATAGGAGCCAGCCTTTTTTGGTTACTTTTTGGGGCGTTTGCCAAAAAGTGACCCGCCGTAAGGGCGGAAAGGTGAGTGAGCGTCGCCACAGCAAATGGATATGCCCAGATGAATAAAAACCCCAGCATAAGCTTTGGCTTCTGGCTTCTGGCTTCTGGCTTCTGGCTTCTGGCTTCTGGCTTCTGGCTTGTGGCTTGTGGCTTGTGGCTTGTGGCTTGTGGCTTGTGGCTTGTGGCTTGTGGCTTTCAGCTAGCGTGAATATCCATTTGCCGAGGAGGCGCTGAATCACCTTTCCGCCCTTACGGCGGGTCCCTTTTTGTCTTGGCAAAAAGGAACCAAAAACCGCCCGCTCCCATCATCCGGCCCCTACGCTTCGCTTCGGGGTTCCCTCACTCCGGCCTTGCTCCCGGGAGGACCGCGCTCACGGCCCATCCATGGGCCGAAGCGCTTGACGGGCATCCATGCCCGTCACCTCCCTCCGCAAGACCTCCGTTCGGCCTCCTGAAGTCGCAATCTGCAGCGTCTGATCTACCGCGCACTGAAAAGCAAAAGCAAAAGCAGAAGCAGAACAGCGGCAGCGGCAGCGGCAGCGGCAGCGGCTTATTTTCGCGGTTTCAGGTCCAGCCTGCGCAGATGGCAGGTCACTTCCTCACGGTCGTGATACAGCTGCTTGCAGGCAATCGAAACCTTGACCTTGCCCGCCTTGAAGGTCGCCTCCATGCGGTCCAGCAGCCGACGCACTTCGGCATATCGCTGCTTCATCGGCAATTTCAGATTGACCACCGCCTCCCGGCACAAGCCCTCCCCCAACCAAGTCTCGATCAACCCAGTGGTACGCGCAGGCTTCTCGACGATATCGCAGACCATCCAGTCCACCGGTTGCTTGGGCTGCCAGGTGAAGCCATCGGCCATCAAGTGTTGCACCAGGCCAGTGTCCATCAAACTCTCGGCCATCGGCCCGTTGTCGATCGCAGTGACCAGCATGCCCCGGCGTACCAGTTGGTAAGTCCAGCCACCCGGCGATGCCCCCAGATCAACCCCGGTCATGTCATCGCCCAACCGCTGCTCCCACTGCTCGCGCGGAATGAACTGGTGCCACGCCTCTTCAAGCTTCAACGTCGAACGGCTCGGCGCCTCCCGCGGGAATTTCAAGCGAGGAATGCCCATCGGCCACAGCGCACTGTTGTTCGCATCGGCAACGCCAACGAATACCCGACGACCACTGATGAACGTCAGCAACAGCCGAGGCAGGCTGGCGTTATCGACCAAGCGCCCGGCCTTTTCCAACGCCTTGCGCAGCGGCACCTCGAACTTGCGGCAAAACGTCGACAGCTCCTTGCCATCGTTGCTGTCGAGCACCTCCAGCCACAGGCTGCCAAACACCGGCAATGCCCGCAGATGCTCGAGCAACACGCTGACCCGATCGGTCTCAGGCAGTTCGATGTAGCTCCCACGCGCCCACTGGCGCGGGAAGATCAGTTGAGCAAAGCGCAACTGCGCCATCAACCGCTGCGCACCTTCGGCTTCGGCGCAGACAAACTCGGCGCAGGCGCTTTGCGGCTTGCCTTTGGCATAACCGGCAACCCCCAGGCGGGCAGCGTGTTCGCTGATCTCCGCGCAGACCTCGCCCTCGAACCCGGGCCGGCTATGCATGAACAGGGTATTCATCTCTCACTCCACTACGGCTGACGCACCAAAGGCGCCGGCAGGGCGGCGATGATAAAGGAAGATCGGAACCTGCGACATGCCCCGCCGGTCCAGAATAGGGTCAGGGCAGACAAACCGGTCTAACCTGACTCTTCAGCCAGGTCCGTACCGTGCGGGCCGAAACACCGCGGTGACACCGGCATCAACCAGCCAATGCCGGGCACCGGTGCATAAGGAGTTGGCAATGCCCTCGCTCGATAGCCTGAATACCCTCAAAACCCTCGAAGTGGCCGATCAGACCTACCACTACTACAGCCTTGCCGAAGCGGCACGACAGCTCGGAGACCTGCAGCGCCTGCCCATGTCGCTCAAGGTGCTGCTGGAAAACCTGCTGCGCTGGGAAGACGGCAAGACGGTCAGCAGCGACGACCTGCGCTCGCTCGCCGACTGGCTGCAAGACCGTCGTTCCGATCGCGAAATCCAATACCGCCCGGCGCGGGTACTGATGCAGGATTTCACCGGCGTGCCAGCGGTCGTCGACCTGGCGGCCATGCGCGCTGCCATGGCCAAGGCCGGGGGCGACCCACAGCGAATCAACCCGCTGTCGCCTGTGGATTTGGTGATCGACCACTCGGTGATGGTCGACCGCTACGCCACCCCCAAGGCGTTCAGTGAAAACGTTGACATCGAGATGCAACGCAACGGTGAACGGTACGCCTTTCTGCGCTGGGGCCAGAGCGCGTTCGACAACTTCCGCGTAGTGCCGCCGGGCACCGGCATCTGCCACCAGGTCAACCTGGAGTACCTGGGCCGTACGGTATGGACCCGTGAGGCCGACGGGCGCACCTATGCGTTCCCGGACACCTTGGTCGGCACCGATTCGCACACCACCATGATCAACGGCTTGGGCGTGCTCGGCTGGGGCGTTGGCGGGATCGAAGCGGAGGCTGCCATGCTCGGCCAGCCAGTGTCGATGCTGATCCCGGAAGTGATCGGTTTCAAGCTTACCGGCAAGCTGCGCGAAGGCATCACTGCCACCGACCTGGTGCTGACCGTGACCCAGATGCTGCGCAAGAAAGGCGTGGTCGGCAAATTCGTCGAATTCTACGGTGACGGCCTGGCCGACCTGCCCTTGGCCGACCGTGCCACCATTGCCAACATGGCGCCGGAATACGGCGCGACCTGTGGCTTCTTCCCCGTCGATGAGGTCACCTTGGACTACCTGCGCCTTTCGGGTAGGCCGCAGCAAACGGTGCAACTGGTCGAACAGTACTGCAAGACACAAGGCCTGTGGCGCCTGCCAGGCCAGGAACCGCTGTTCACCGATACCCTGGCCTTGGACATGGGTGACGTCGAAGCAAGCCTGGCCGGGCCCAAGCGCCCGCAGGACCGCGTTGCGCTCGGCCAGGTCAGCCAAGCGTTCGACCACTTCATCGAACTGCAGCCCAAACCGCTGGCCAAAGAAGTCGGCCGCCTGGAAAGCGAAGGCGGTGGCGGTGTAGCGGTGGGCAACGCCGACCAGGCCCGGGAGATCGACTACAGCCACCAAGGCCAGACCTATACCCTGCGCGACGGTGCCGTGGTGATTGCCGCCATTACCTCCTGCACCAACACCTCCAACCCCAGCGTGATGATGGCGGCTGGCCTGGTGGCGAAAAAGGCGCTGGAGAAAGGGCTACAGCGCAAACCCTGGGTGAAGAGCTCGCTGGCACCTGGTTCCAAGGTGGTCACCGACTATTACAACGCCGCCGGGCTCACCCCTTACCTGGACCAACTGGGTTTCGACCTGGTCGGCTACGGCTGTACCACTTGTATCGGCAACTCCGGCCCACTGGACGAGGCCATCGAGAACGCCATCGGTAGCGCCGACCTGACCGTGGCCTCGGTACTGTCGGGCAACCGCAACTTCGAAGGCCGCGTGCACCCGCTGGTCAAGACCAACTGGCTGGCCTCGCCACCCTTGGTGGTGGCCTACGCGCTGGCCGGCAGCGTGCGCCTGGACCTTACCCGTGACCCACTGGGCACAGGCAAGGACGGGCAGCCCGTGTACCTGCGCGACATCTGGCCCAGCCAGCAGGAAATCGCCGACGCCGTGGCCAAGGTCGACACGGCGATGTTCCACAAGGAGTACGCCGAAGTATTCGCAGGTGATGCGCAGTGGCAAGCGATCGAAGTGCCGCAGGCGGCCACCTACGTGTGGCAGGACGACTCCACCTATATCCAGCACCCTCCGTTCTTCGACGGCATTGGCGGGCCACTGCCGGTGATCGAGAACATCCAGGGCGCGCGCATTCTCGCCCTGCTTGGCGATTCGGTGACGACCGACCACATCTCCCCCGCCGGCAACATCAAGGTCGACAGCCCGGCCGGGCGCTACCTGCGCGAAAAAGGCGTGGAACCTCATGACTTCAACTCGTACGGGTCACGCCGGGGCAACCATGAGGTGATGATGCGTGGCACCTTCGCCAACATCCGTATCCGCAACGAAATGCTCGCCGGTGAAGAAGGCGGCAACACGTTGTACGTACCCACCGGGGAAAAGCTCTCGATCTATGACGCGGCCATGCGCTACCAGGCTCAAGGCACACCACTGGTGGTGATCGCCGGCCAGGAGTACGGCACCGGCTCCAGCCGCGACTGGGCAGCCAAGGGCACCAACCTGCTGGGGGTCAAGGCGGTACTGGCGGAGAGTTTCGAGCGCATCCACCGCTCCAACCTGGTCGGCATGGGCGTGCTGCCGCTGCAGTTCAAAGCCGGGCACGATCGCAAGCAACTCGGGCTCACTGGCAAAGAGCAAATCGACATCCTGGGTTTGACCGGGGCTCAGGTAAAACCCGGCATGACCCTGCAACTGCGCATCACCCGTGAGGACGGGCAGCAGCAAGACATCGAGGTGCTGTGCCGGATCGATACGGTCAATGAAGTGGAATACTTCAAAGCCGGCGGCATCTTGCACTATGTATTGCGGCAACTGATCGCCAGCTGAAACCCAGTGACCGGGGCGCACATGCGCCCCTTTTTGTTTCCGCGGCTGGCGCTTGGCCTGCCAATCGGTCATGATTTGACCCGCACGTCATCATCTGCAATACATCGCCAATAGTGGCGCCTTCTTTCGCGAACGTGCCAGGCTGCTAACGCAATCACAGCCGCCTGTTCCTGCGCCAGATCAACGAAGTTAAATCTCCATTCAATAAAAACGCTGGCTTGCCGATATCTGTCGAAAGCCTTGCGGATTACTCAGCCCATGCGTAACAACCAGCCGATCACTCAACGGGAAAGGACTTTCCCTGCCCAACAACGCTTGATCTCGACCACCAATGCCAAGGGTGTGATCACCTATTGCAATGATGCGTTCGTCGAGATCAGCGGCTTCACGCGCGAGGAACTGGTCGGCGCACCGCACAACCTGGTACGCCACCCGGATGTGCCCCCTGCGGTGTTCGCCCACATGTGGCAGACCCTCAAGCAAGGCCAGCCTTGGATGGGTATCGTCAAGAACCGCTGCAAGTCGGGTGACCATTACTGGGTCAACGCCTATGTCACGCCGATCTTCGACAACAACCAGGTGACCGGTTTCGAGTCGGTGCGGGTCAAGCCCACCGCCGAGCAGATCCGCCGCGCCGAAGCCCTGTACCAGCGCATCAACCAGGGCAAACCCGCCGTTCCGCGGCGTGACAAGTGGCAGCCAGTGCTGCAGGACTGGCTGCCCTTCATCCTGGTCAGCCAGGTCGGTTTCCTGATCGGTAACTGGCTCGGGCATTCCTGGGGCTTCGCCCTGGCCGCCGCCCTGTCGGTGCCGCTCGGCCTGCTGGGCCTGGGCTGGCAACAACGCGGCCTCAAACGCCTGCTGCGCCTGGCCGAACAGACCACCTCCGACCCTTTGATCGCGCAGATGTTCACCGACAGCCGTGGCGTTCAGGCTCGCCTGGAAATGGCCCTGCTCAGCCAGGACGCGCGCATGAAAACCTGCCTGACCCGCCTGCAGGACAGCGCCGAACACCTCAGCGATCAGGCACGCCAGTCCGATGTCCTGGCCCACAAGAGCTCCTCGGGGCTGGAGCGCCAGCGGGTCGAGACCGAGCAGGTTGCCGCTGCCGTCAACCAGATGGCTGCCACGACCCAGGAGGTGGCCAACCATGTACAGCGCACTGCCGATGCCACGCAGGAAGCCAACCGCCTGACCAGCCAGGGCCGGCAGATCGCCGGTGAAACCCGCGACGCCATCGAGCGCCTGTCGGCGGCCGTGGGTGAAACCGGCGAAACCGTGACACAACTGGCCAAGGACAGCGACGAAATCGGTGGCGTGGTCGATGTGATCAAGGGCATTGCCGACCAGACCAACCTGCTGGCACTGAACGCCGCCATCGAAGCGGCCCGCGCTGGCGAGATGGGCCGTGGCTTCGCCGTGGTGGCCGATGAAGTGCGCCAGCTGGCCCAGCGCACCGCTGAGTCCACAGGGCAGATCCATGGCCTGATTGCCAAGCTGCAACAGACCGCCAACAACGCCGTGCTCACCATGGAGTCTGGCCATCGCCAGGCTCAGGAGGGCGTAGAACGTGTGATGCAGGCTGACCAGGCGTTGGTGGGGATCAGCGAGGCGGTGGCCAACATTACCGACATGGCGACTCAGATCGCAGCAGCCACTGAAGAGCAGACTGCCGTGGCCGACGAGATCAGCCGCAACATCAGCACGATCGCCGAACTGGCCGACCAGACAGCCGAACAGGCACAGCACTCTGCACTGCTCAGCGAAGCATTGACCACTACCGCCGGTGGCCAGTACTCACTGGTGGAGCGCTTCAACCGCTGACAACACAGCGCCCCTTCGCGGCACTCACCGTGAAGGGGCGCTACCAACCGAGGGTCAGGCGGCTCTCGAAAAACCGCTCCTCCCCCGTCAACGGGTCGGCAAAGCGCAAGCTGTGTGCCAGCAGCTTCAATGGCCGCTGGTAATCATCTTCCACCTCGAGAAGCGCTGGATAGAACGGGTCGTTACAAATCCCCGCCCCCAGTGCCGCCATGTGCACCCGCAGTTGATGGGTCTTGCCGGTCACCGGCGAAAGGCCGTAGCGCCACAACTCCCCCCGCTTCTCCAGCACCTCGGCCAGGGTTTCGCTGTTATCGTCGCCCTGTACCTCATGCATACGGAAAAACGGCTCGCCATGTACCAGGCGGCTTTTATGCACCAGCGGAAAATCATGCTGGGGCAAGGCCGGGGCGATGGCCTGATAGCGTTTGTCGATACGACGCTCGGGAAACAGACGCTGGTACGCGCTGCGGGTTTGCGGGTTGGCCGAGAACAACACCAGCCCTGCGGTATGCCGATCGATGCGGTGCAACGGCACCAGGTGAGGGTTGTCCAGACGCCGGATCAGACGGCGCAGCAAAGTCTGTTCGACATATTCACCGGTTGGCGTAACCGGCAGAAAATGCGGTTTGTCGGCCACCACCAGATGCTCGTCCACATGCAGGATGGTTTCCTGAACCGGGATCGGCCGCTCGTTGGGCACCTCGCGAAAATAGTGCAGACGCATGCCGCGGCGGTAAGGCAGGTCGGCTGCGACCGCCCGGCCTTCGGCGTCTAGCACCCGGCCACGAGCAAAACGGTCAAGCCACTGGGCACGCTCGATCGCCTTGAAATGGTCGCACAGGCAATCAAGTACCGTCGCCCAGTTGCCAGGTGGCAGGCACACCGTGCTGGCTTGCTGGCGGGCGGGGTCGAATGGCGTGGTCATGGCGAGACTCGGGGCAGGCAGGGCCGGGCATTATCCCCCAACCCCACCAGCTCAACCAGCCTGGACCGCGGCCTCGCTGCGTGCCTTCAGCCAGCGCAGAACCTGCACGGGCTCCCAGCGGCCTGGATCATAGAGCGCATACAGCAAGCCTTGGTAACCCACCACATCCAACCCTCGATGGTACCCGGCCCGCTGAAACAGGGCCTCGATCTCGGCGAAGCAGGTGTTGAAATGGACCTTGCCGAACGGCGTACGGTCATCGGTGACCAGGCCTTCGAGGCGCAGTTCCAGCACAGCGTCACATACCCGCTCCACCGGCATGCGGTTGACGCTGTACTTGAGTTGCTCGACATTGAGCATGGGCTTACCTCGATACTGTATTTATATACAGCATACGAACTTGCACACCCCGCCGTCAATTCATCCACGCCTCACCGCAAACCTGGCAGGTAGCCTGTGCCCCTGCGGATGGTCAGCACTTCACGACGCGGCACGTCCGGGGTTACCGACAGGTGGACCCAACTGTCGAACTCGAGGATCATCTGGTCGAAATTCACTGCACTTGCGCTCACCCGGCGGACCACCTCCCGATTACTGATGCCGAATATCTTGAAATCTGCAGCCAGCCCGTGCAGGTGCTGGCTACGCGAAGAGCCGCCTATACGTTTGTTCAGCGCGGGTGAGCGGTAACCACTGCTGACGATCACCGGCAGACCGAACAATGCTCGAACCTGCTCAAGGGCGTGACAGAGTAGATGAAGGTTACTGATGACTTGCTGCGGTGGCGTATTGTCCAGCCCTTCGCGAGAGGCGACCTGCGAGGCAACCATCTCTTCCAGGGTAAAGTTTGGTGTGATGAACATGACTGCATTCTCGACGATGATGAAGTACCGGCGTCTGTCGCCGGTACGGCATCTTCGAGCAACAACTCAGCGCATGCAGGCAGGCGATGCTTCCCCTGCCGCCATCATTGCGCGAGGAAGGCCACGACCTGTTCAGGATCGAACGGCCAAAGCAGCTCCGCCGAAGTATCGCAACGACGCAATACGGGAATGATCAGCCCGTAGCGCTCGAACAGCGCCTCGCTGTCGGCGATATCGACCAGCTCGACCAGCAGACCATGATCGACGAAAGGCATGAGCACAGCTTCGGCCACTTCGCACAAGTGGCACCCGACGGTGCCGAAGAGTTGGCATTCAGGCAGCATGGGGCGAGACCCGGTTTGGCGTGGATGAGAAGCCTATTCTAGGTCGCTACCGCCCCATGTGCACCTGAATCGCTCAATCCTGGCTGGTGGCACCGATGCGGTGCAGCGACAGGTCGGCGCCCTGGAACTCCTGCTCATGGCTCAGGCGCAGGCCGAGGACCGCACGGATCAGCCCGTACACCACAAAGCCGCCAAGCAGCGCGATCAGCACCCCTGACAGGCTCCCGATCAACTGGCTGATCAGGCTGACACCGCCCATACCGCCTAGGCTCGCCTGCCCGAAGATGCCACAGGCGATCCCGCCCCATACGCCGCACAGCCCGTGCAATGGCCACACGCCCAGTACATCGTCGATCTTCCAGCGGTTTTGCGCGGCAGTGAAGCTCCACACGAACAACACGCCCGCCACTAGGCCAGTAGCCAGCGCACCGAGCGGATGCATCAGGTCCGAACCTGCACAGATCGCTACCAGGCCAGCCAGCGGCCCGTTGTGCAGGAAACCCGGGTCGTTGCGCCCGGCCAACAAGGCTGCCAGGGTGCCGCCTACCATGGCCATCAGCGAATTGATCGCCACCAGGCCACTGACGCCTTGCAAGGTCTGCGCGCTCATGACGTTGAAGCCGAACCAGCCGATGATCAGGATCCACGAGCCCAGTGCCAGGAACGGAATGCTCGATGGCGCGAAGGCCACCAGCCGACCCTCACGGTACCGCCCCCGCCGTGCCCCGAGCAGCAGCACTGCCACCAGTGCCAGCCAGCCGCCCATCGCATGCACCACCACCGACCCTGCAAAATCATGGAACGGCGCACCGAAGCGCGCCTGCAGCCATGCCTGAGCACCGAAGTTGCCATTCCATACAACGCCCTCGAAGAACGGGTAAATGAAGGCTACGATCAACGCTGTGGCACACAGCTGAGGCACGAACCGCGCACGCTCGGCGATGCCCCCGGAGATGATCGCCGGTATCGCTGCTGCGAACGTCAGCAGGAAAAAGCACTTGACCAGCGCATAGCCGTGGTCGGCGGCCAGCTGGGATGCCGGGGCCAGAAAACTCGCACCATAGGCAACCCAGTAACCGATGAAGAAGTACACCAGCGCCGAGATGGCGAAATCGCTGAGTATCTTCGACAAGGCATTGACCTGGTTCTTGTGGCGCACGGTGCCCACTTCGAGAAACGCGAAGCCCGCGTGCATGGCAAGCACCAGAATGGCGCCCATGAGGATGAAAAGTGTATTGGAGCCGTGGACCAGGGTGTCCATGGCGCTGTGCATGTTGTCCATGAAAAGGCAGACCTGACTGAAAAAAGGCACCAGGACAGTTCAAGAACCTGCATCCATGCACCGGATCGGTGCCAGCCCACTGCCCGGGTACGGTGAACCGAGCGAAGCCTGCGTGGTTTTTCTTGGGTTTGTCGTGGATTGGGTTAAGGTTTATCGGTATATGCCGGGGTCGTTGCCCTTTATCGGCGCACCGCTGCGGTTTACGCCCCGCGTTGTGGCAATCTTCTTTAGCAAGGCCCATACCAGCAACGGAAATGAACCTTCAGCGCACAGCGAAACTCGAATGACCTACATATCGACACAGGGAGAGCACCATGGCCAGCAAATCGGCAAAGACTGCACAAGAGATATTGATGGCGGACTTTCAGGCTTTGGTCCGTGACACAGAGAAGCTCCTGGCCGACACCGCCAACCTGGCGGGCGACCAGGCCGATGAGCTGCGTGAGCAGATTCACGAGCGCCTTACCCAGGCCCGAGAAACCTTGCAACTGACCCAGGAGTCGGTACGTGAGCGGGGCCAGGCAGCCTTGGGCAGTGCCGAGCACTACGTACAGGAAAACCCTTGGCAGGCCATCGGCATTGCCGCAGGTGTCGGCCTGCTGATTGGCCTGTTGGCCAATCGGCGTTAAGGAGCTTCCATGGACAATGACGCCATTGGCACCGGCGCTTCGGGCAGGCGCCTGGGCGCCGCGATACTGGGGCTGCTGCATAGCCATATCGAACTGTTCGGTATCGAACTGCAGGAGCAGAAAGGACGCACCCTGAGCCTGTTGCTGTTCGCCGGCCTGGCGCTGGTGTTCGCCTTGCTGCTGCTGACAGCCTTGTCAGGCCTGCTGCTGGTGTTGCTGTGGGACAGCTACCGCCTGGCCGGGATAATCGGCCTGTGTGTGTTTTATGGTGTGGCTGCGCTGTATTGCGGCCTTCGCTTGAAAGCCGCGGTGTTCGATGAGTCTTCGCCGTTTGGCGCCACCCTCGAAGAACTTGCCAAGGATCGGGAGCGTCTGCTGCCATGAGCCTGCCTGAACTACCCAATACACGTAACCCACGAGAGCTGCGCAAAGCCCTGCTGCGCCTGCGCATGGAGATGCACCGCCAGCAAATCCGCCAGGAGTCCGGGCAAATGCTGCAGCCACTGCACCGCCTGCGCGGCATGGGCGGCTCACTGCATGATGGCCTGGGCATCAAGCACGCCCCTCTATGGGGCATTGGTGCAGTGGTCGCGCTGGGCTTTCTGACCGGCAAAGGGGTGCGCAGCGGCAACCTGTCGCGGCTGGTGCGCCTGGGCACTACCCTGCTGCCGCTGGTGAAGCTGTATCTGCAAGGCCCACGGCGCTCCTGAGCCACTACCAGAGCCGTCAATCACAGGTGACCCACGCGTTTGCAGCGTGGCTTGCACCTGTGCGCGACGGCTTGCCGACGATAAGGCCGGTAGCGATTTTCCGCTTGCACAGCCCCGCGCGACACCGGAAGCTACGCCATTCGACCCACAGGAGAGCGAGCCTTGGACTGGCATACCCTGCTCACCCGCGAGCGCCTGGGCAAAGCCCTGTACAGCCCGGAGGAACTGGGGCGTAGCCCCTTCCACAAGGACCACGACCGGATCATCTTCTCAGGCGCGTTTCGCCGCCTGGGGCGCAAGACCCAGGTTCACCCGGTTTCCAGCAACGACCACATTCACACACGCCTGACCCATTCCCTCGAGGTTAGCTGTGTAGGGCGCTCACTGGGCATGCGCGTCGGCGAAACGTTGCGGGGCAGCCTGCCTGACTGGTGCGAACCCAGTGATCTAGGCATGATCGTGCAGTCCGCCTGCCTGGCCCACGACATCGGCAACCCACCGTTCGGCCACTCCGGCGAAGATGCCATCCGCCATTGGTTCCAGCAGGCTGCAGGGCGCGGCTGGCTGGATGACATGACGGATGACGAGCGCGGCGACTTCCTCAATTTCGAAGGCAATGCCCAAGGCTTTCGCGTGCTCACCCAGCTTGAGTATCACCAGTTCGACGGCGGTACCCGCCTGACCTACGCCACCCTGGGTACCTATCTGAAGTACCCCTGGACCGCCCGGCATGCCGATGCCCTGGGGTACAAGAAGCACAAGTTCGGCTGCTACCAAAGCGAACTGCCGCTGCTAGAACAGATCGCCCAGAAGCTCGGCCTGCCCTTGCTGGAGGAGCAACGCTGGGCGCGCCATCCGCTGGTCTATCTGATGGAGGCAGCCGATGACATCTGCTACGGCCTGATCGACCTGGAAGATGGCCTGGAGATGGAGCTGCTGCAGTACGCCGAAGTGGAAGCACTGTTGCTGGACCTGGTCGGCGATGACTTGCCAGAAACCTATCGCCAGCTTGGCCCTGCAGATTCGCGGCGACGCAAGCTGGCGATCTTGCGTGGCAAGGCCATCGAGCACCTGACCAACGCCGCTGCGAGCGCTTTCGTCGAGCAACAGCAGGCCTTGCTTGCCGGGCAATTGAGCGGCGACCTGGTCGAGCACATGCATGGCCCGGCCAAGCGCTGCGTGCTTCAGGCCAAGGACATGGCACGCAACAAGATATTCCAGGACAAGCGCAAAACGCTGCACGAAATCGGTGCCTACACCACCCTGGAAATCCTCCTCAACACCTTCTGTGCTGCCGCCCTGGAGCAGCATGGCGGGCGCACCCCTTCCTTTAAGAGCCGCCGCGTACTCGATCTGATTGGTAACAATGCCCCCCACCCGCATGATTCTCTGCACAAAGCCTACCTGCGCATGATCGATTTCATCGCCGGCATGACCGACAGCTATGCCAGCGAGATGGCCCGCGAGATGACCGGCCGCTCCAGCCCGACCTGAACCTGGGTGCTGCCGCATGCCTTTACGTATGCGGCCCCTTTTATTGAAGGATATTTCCTACAAATGTCGCCAACTGTTAAACAGAAAGAGCATCTCCAAATAAAAAGTTACCAATAGACCTTTGACACTGATTCAAACTCTTACGCTTCGTAGCTCTAATTGCTTTCCACTGTAAGCCATTTCCCATATACGTTTAATCGCCCCACTTCACACCCCATGTCAGATGCAACTGGGTTAAGGTGCCCCCTGCCTCGTCATCCGCCGTAGGGAAGTTGAACATGCACTCCGTATTTATTGTCGATGACCACCCCGTCATCCGCCTGGCTGTCCGTATGCTGCTTGAAAACCAGAACTACAAAGTCGTCGGCGAGTCGGACAACGGCGTGGACGCCATGCAGATGATCCGCGAAACGCTGCCCGACCTGGTGATTCTAGATATCAGCATCCCCAAGCTGGACGGCCTGGAGGTCCTCTCGCGCTTTCAGGCCATGGCGTTGCCGCTGAAGGTGCTGGTCCTCACCGCGCAATCGCCCGCGCTGTTCGCCGTACGCTGCATGCACTCGGGTGCAGCAGGCTATGTGTGCAAACAGGAAGACCTGAGCGAGTTGCTCAGCGCGATCAAGGCGGTACTTGCCGGATACAACTATTTCCCCAGCCAGGCCATCCACACCGACCACGAAACAGCGGATAACGATCTGCGGCTTTTCCGCCAGGTCAATGATCGTGAACTTATGGTGCTGCAACTTTTCGCCCAAGGGCGCAGCAACAAGGAAATTGCCAAAGGCATGTTTCTGAGCAACAAGACCGTCAGCACCTACAAGAAGCGCCTGATGCAGAAACTCCAGGTCGACACCTTGGTCGACCTTATTGAAATGGCCAAACGCAACGCGCTGGTCTGAGGTGTCACATGGCGCGACTTCTTGCCTGGCTGGCCCTAGCACTGCCATTGGCCTGCTGCGCAGCGCAGGCTTCTCAGCTTGAGGCGGTGCCGTATTCCCTGCTTTCCCGCTCCTCGGCCCCACCGGTCACCCCACAACTGACCGCGCAACAGCGGGAATGGCTGATGGGCCGCCAATACCTGAAGCTGGGCACGTCGGCACCCGACTATCCGCCGTTCGACATAACCAGTGGCGGCCGCGACTATCAAGGCCTTACCGCCGAATATGCCAGCCTGATCGGCAAGGTCCTGCAAGTGCCGATTCGAGTGCTGCGCTATCCCAACCGGCAAGCTGCGGTAGAGGCGCTCAAGAAAGGTGAGATCGACCTGCTCGGCAGCGCCAATGGCTATGAAGCAGCGAGCGATGGCCTGGCGCTTTCGGACCCTTATGCCGTGGACCAGCCAGTGCTGGTGACCCGCGAAGACGAACGCCGCACACTCAACCCGGGCATGGCGGGCATGCGCCTGGGCATGCTGTATCACTATCTGCCCCGAGAAGAAGTCAGCACTGTCTATCCCAAAGCCGAACTGCTGGCCTTCGGTTCATCTTCCCAAGCCCTCAATGCCGTAGCGTTCGGGCAGGCTGACGTGTTCATCGGCGATACCATCTCCACGCACTACCAGCTCAACCGCGGCCACCTGCCGCGCCTGCGCATGGCCAGCTTCGGCAAACATGAAAGCGTCGGCTTCAGTTTTGCGATGCGCGCGCAAGATACCCTTCTCAAGGATCTGGTGAACCTGGCCCTGGACCGCCAGCCAGCTGCCGTGCGCGCCAGCATCTTCAAACGCTGGAGTGCCGGCAGCGACCTGCTGCTGAGCGAGCGCAAACTGCAGCTCACGGCCGAAGAAGAGCAGTGGTTGCGCCGCCACCCTGTGATGCAGGTGGCTATCGACGAAACGGCTGCACCGCTGTCGTATTTCGACGGCAATGGCCATTTCCGCGGGGTCACCGCCGACCTGCTGGACCTGATCCGCCTGCGTACAGGCCTGCGCTTCGAAGTGCAACGCGCCAACGGCATCGCTGAGATGATCGCCCGACTCGAGGACGGGCGCGTGAACATGATCGCAGCGCTTGCCGTGGATGACATGAGCGAGGAGCACTTGCAGCTCAGCCGGCCGTACCTGGAAAGCACCTATGTGCTGGTGACGCGCACCGAAACGCCCCAGTACACCTCACTGGAACACTTGCAGGGCCGGCGCATCGCCATCACCCGCTACAGCGAAATGTCCGAACTGCTGACAACCCGATACCCGCAGACCGGCTGGATCGAGACCGAGAGCCCCTACTATTCCATGGCACTGCTGAGCAGTGGTGCAGTCGATGCCGTCATCACGACCTTGATCGATGCCAACCATGCCGTGGCAGGTAACGCCAAACTGGTGATCCGCAGCACGGTCGGTACCGAGCCTGCGAGCTTCGCCATGGCCACCTCCGCACAGGAAACAGAATTGGCATCGATCCTGGACAAGGCGCTGCTGAGTATTTCGCCGGAAGAACTGGGGGTGATCAACAACCGCTGGAGTGGCTACAGCCAGCATGACGACAGCAACTGGCTGGGTTTCAGGCGCCTTGCCATGCAAGTGTTGCTGGGGACCGCCGTGCTGCTGTTGGGGGCGCTGCTGTGGAACGCCCGGTTGCGCCGCCAGATCAAACAGCGCCAGCACGCCGAACGGGCCCTGAGCGATCAACTGGAGTTCATGGGCGCACTGCTCAACGGCACCCCGCACCCCATGTACGTAAGGGACAGAGCGGGCTGTTTGCAAAGCTGCAATGCCAGTTACCTGGAAGCGGTGCAGGCGACCCACGAAGAGGTCATCGGCAAGCGCCTGGAGGACAGCCTGTTCGCAGGCTCAGACAGCACCCGCCAGATCCATGCCGACTATCTGCAGGTGATGGCCGCCGGCGTTCCGCTGATCATCGACCGCCCCTTGCGGCTCAAGGATCGCGAAATCACCATCTACCACTGGATCCTGCCGTACCGTGATTCACTCGGTGAGGTCCAGGGTATCATCGGTGGCTGGATCGACATCAGCGAGCGGCGCAAGTTGGTGCAGGAGCTGCGCGAGGCCAAGCAATTGGCTGATGATGCCAACCGCGCCAAAAGTACCTTCCTGGCTACCATCAGCCATGAGATCCGCACCCCGATGAACGCGGTCATCGGCATGCTCGAACTGGCGGTCAAGCGTGCTCATCAAGGGCAGATCGATCGCACCTCCCTGGAAGTCGCCCACCATTCGGCCAAGGACCTGCTGGGCCTGATCGGTGACATCCTGGATATCGTGCGTATCGAGTCTGGCCACCTGTCCCTTGCACCCGAGCCGGTCGACCTTGCGGCGCTGGTCGAATCGGTGAGCCGCGTGTTCGATGGCCAGGCACGGCAAAAAGGCCTGGCCTTCGACGTCGAGATCGACCCCAGCGCACGCTGCCACGTCCTGCTCGACCCCTTACGCTTCAAGCAGATCCTGTCCAACCTGATCAGCAATGCCATCAAGTTCACCGGGCAGGGTCAGGTGCGCATCAGCCTCAGCCTGCATGAAGAAGCCCCCTCAGTGCCTCCGAGCCTGGAGCTGGAAGTGCGTGACACCGGCATCGGCATTCACGACGATGACTTGCAACGGCTGTTCAATCCCTTCGTTCAGGCCAACCCACACAGCCAGGGCGCTCGTGCCGGCACCGGCCTGGGCCTGGCCATCTGCCGTAGCCTGTGCGAAATGATGGGCGCGAGCCTGAGCATCAAGAGCGTGCCGGATTTCGGCACGCAGGTTCGCTTCAGCGTCCCGCTGCAACGTGTAGACGCTCTGCCGCCGCAGGTGCTGGAAGCCGATGACATGGACGTCCCCGATGCCCGGCTGAAGGTGCTGGTGATCGACGACCACCCGGCCAACCTGATGCTGATGGCGCAACAGCTGGGCTACCTTGGCCTGAGCCAGGCCACTGCCAGCGATGGCAGCGAAGGCCTGGAAAAATGGCGCGAAGGGCAATTCGACGTGATCGTCCTCGATTGCAACATGCCGCACATGAACGGTTATCAGCTTGCCGCCACCGTGCGCGCCGAAGAACGCCAGAACGGGCGTACTCCCTGCGTGATCCTGGGCTATACCGCCAACGCTCAGCCCGAAGTCAGGCAGAAGTGCCTCAGTGTCGGGATGGACGACTGCCTGCTCAAACCCATCAGCCTGCGCACCTTGAGCCAACGCCTGGCCAACATCGCCCCCCGGCGGGAGCGGCACGCAAAGGAGCCACCGTTCGATCTCGAAGGTCTGCGCAGTATCGTTGGCGATAACCCCAACGACCGTGAGCGGTTTCTCAAGGCGTTGCTGATGAGCCTGCAGCAGGACCTGGCAACCCTCATGGGCCTGGACCCACAAGCCCAGCCCGAGGCCATCGCCGAGCAGGCACACAAGATCCTCAGCGCGGCGCGGATGCTGGAAGCGCAGCACTTGATGACGGCCTGTGAGGCCTTGGAACAGAACGGGTTGCCCGCAGCGCAGCTGAAACAGCGGCGACAGGCTTTGGCACGGCACATGCGCCGCGTAGAGAAAGCCTTGGCCAGAGAACTGACCAAGCCTTGATGAAGCGGCTGCCCGAACATGAGTTCGGGCCCGGTTTTGCGCCGTTCAAGGCCCTAAAAGCGATGACAACCCACAGGCCCCGCCTTCAATCAAGGCTTTAACCCTGAAACGTTTCCGGGCTTCTGCATTCCCAGCAACGCATCGCTCGCGAGCGATTTTCGAACCGCTGTGATCGTGCTCGCGGAAACAGTAGCGCCTCTATTGGCCCATGCGCTGCGGACAAAACTCAATACCTGAGCCACCTCGTCGTCGGACAAGCGCCACCCCAACGGCGGCATGCTGAATGACGTCGGCGCTGAATGGGTTGAAGGCAACGTTCCCCCTTCCAGTACCAGGCGAATCAACGACTGCGGATCGTCCACATTCAACACTGGTTGCCCGCCAGTGCGGGAAACACTTGCGCGTACCCTTTGCCATCACTGCGGTGGCAGGCCATACAGTTGTCGGCGTAAATTCTGGCCCCCAGGGTCGGCGTCTTTCCGTCATGCAATGCCTGATAGGTTGCCGGATCCGCTATGAAGGGGCGATCATCCGGGTCCACCACCACCTCGCTCATGCTGCCAAAGACCGCCGCCTTGTCCGTTCGCCCGGTCTTGAAGGATTGAGCTGCGTACCCTTGGGCAGCATCACGCTGACACCTCCATTCATCTGGTACGCATAGTTCTTGCCCACCACCCCTTCCCCGCTGACCGGGTCATAGGGCTTGCCGATCCCCGACAGCAGCAACAGGCGCACGTATGGCTGGCGAGCGTCACCAACGGGATGAGCGCCAGCCCGCCTTGCAAGAAGCGGCGGCGCGCATTGGGGGTATCGGACATGGGGCTACTCCATGCGGGGCTTATTGTTCTTATGGATGCTCAGTCAAAGGGGGCAGCAAAGGCCCCCTTTGCCAAACTTCAGCGGTCGACGCCGCCGAGACACACGTACTTGATTTCGAGGTAGTCTTCGATGCCATAGCGCGAACCTTCGCGGCCAAGGCCCGACTGCTTGACGCCACCGAACGGCGCCATCTCGTTGGCGATTGCCGCGGTGTTGACGCCGACCATGCCGTATTCAAGGTCTTCGCTGACGCGCAGCACGCGGCCGATGTCGCGGCTATAGAAGTAGCTGGCCAGGCCGAACTCGGTGGCGTTGGCCAGTTCGACCACCTCGTCCTCGCTAGAGAAGCGGAACAGAGGCGCCAGCGGCCCGAAGGTTTCCTCGACGGCCACTTTCATCTGCGCGGTGACTTCGGTGAGCACGGTCGGTTCGAAGAAACTGCCACCCAGAGCGTGGCGCTGGCCGCCGGCGATCAGCCGGGCGCCCTTCTCCAGGGCATCGCTGATGTGCTCTTCGACCTTGCGTACGGCGTTCTCGTCGATCATCGGGCCTTGGGTGATGCCGGCCTCTGCGCCATTGCCAAGACGCAGGGCCGAGGCGGCAGCGGCGAGCTTCTCGGCAAAGCGGTCGTAGATGCCGTCCTGCACGTAGATGCGGTTGGCGCAGACGCAGGTCTGCCCGGCATTGCGGAATTTGGACAGCATCGCGCCTTCTACGGCCAGGTCGAGGTCGGCGTCATCGAAGACAATAAACGGCGCGTTGCCGCCCAGTTCCATCGACACCTTCTTCACGGTCTCGGCGCATTGCCCGATCAGCAGCTTGCCCACCGGCGTGGAGCCGGTGAAGCTGAACTTGCGCACCAGCGGGTGGCCGGTCAGCACGCTGCCAATCTGGGTCGCGCTGCCGGTGACCACGCTGAACACGCCAGCGGGGATGCCCGCGCGCTCGGCCAGGGCCGCCAGGGCCAGCGCCGAGAGCGGCGTCTGGCTGGCCGGGCGTAGCACCATCGGGCAACCGGCGGCCAAGGCCGGGGCCACCTTGCGGGTGATCATCGCGTGGGGGAAGTTCCACGGTGTGATGGCGGCGGCAACGCCGATCGGTTCCTTGGTGACGATGATGCGCTTGTCTGCCGAAGGCTGCGGGATGGTATCGCCGTACACGCGCTTGGCTTCCTCGGCGAACCACTGCACAAAGGACATGCCGTTGGCCAGCTCGCCACGGGCTTCGGCCAGTGGCTTGCCTTGTTCGGCGGTCAGCAGGCGGGCAAGGTCTTCCTGGTGTTCGACCATGAGCGCGTACCAGCGCTGCAGCAGTTCGGCGCGCTCCTTGGCGGTCTTGCGCTTCCAAGGCTTGAAGGCACGGTGCGCGGCCAGCACCGCGCGCTCGGCTTCGGCAGCGCCCATTTGAGGAATGCGCGCCAGTGCCTCACCGGTGGCCGGGTTGGTGACGACGAAGGTTTCGCCGGAGTCGGCACTGACCCATTGGCCGTCGATGAACGCCTGTTGTTTGAGCAAAGAAGGGTCTTTGAGTTCGAGCATCAGTCAGTTTCCTGGGCAAGGTTCAATGGATGGGTGGCTCGGGCACGGCTTCGCCGGCCTGCAGGAAGTCGAAGTCACAGCCTTCGTTGGCCTGGGTCACATGCTGCTGATAGAGCGCTGCGAAGGAGCGGCCGTAGGTCTTGTGCTGGGGCACATGCCCGGCGCGGCGGCGGGCCAGTTCGTCGTCGCTGACACGCATGTTCAGCGTGCCAGCAGCAACGTCCAGGTCGATGATGTCGCCCGTGCGCACCAGTGCCAGCGGCCCGCCAACGGCAGCCTCTGGTGCCACATGCAGGACGCAGCTGCCGTAGTGGGTGCCGCTCATGCGCGAGTCGGAGATGCGCAGCAGGTCACGCACACCGGCCTCAAGCAGGCGTTTGGGGATCGGCAAATTGCCCCACTCGGGCATGCCCGGTGCACCCACGGGGCCAGCGTTGCGCAGGATCAGCACGGTGTCTGCGGTGACGTCCAGGGCCGGGTCGTCGATCATCCGGCTGAGGGTTTCATGGTCATCGAAGACCAGTGCCGGACCGCTGTGGCGGCGCAGGCGCGGGTCGGCCGCGGAGGACTTCATCACCGCGCCATCGGGGCACAGGTTGCCGCGCAGCAGCGCCAGGGTCGCGCCTTGCTCGAGGCTGACCACCGGGTTGTCGAGTGGGCGAATGATGTCGTCGTCGTAACACGGGGCATCGGACAGCAGGCTGTCCCAGCTCTGGCCGGTGGCACCTTCACATTCCAGGTGCAGGTGCGGCTCGATCTTGCGCATCAGCGCGCGCAGGCCGCCAGCAAAATGGTAGTCCTCCATCAGCGCCGTGCCGGACGGGAACAGGTTAAGCAGCACCGGGATCTTCGCGGCAGCGGCAGCCAGCTGGTCGAGGGTCAGGTCAATGCCGGCGCGCCGGGCAATGGCGATCAAGTGGATCGCCGCGTTGGTCGAACCGCCCATGGCCATGTAAACCGCTACGCCGTTGGCCACGTGCTTGTCGGTCAGCCAGGTCGAGGGACGGCGGTCGCGCCAGACTAGGTCGACGATGGTCGAACCGCACTGCGAGGCCATCCGTGGGTGAGCACCGTCAGCGGCGGGAATGCTCGATGCACCAGGCAAGGTGAAGCCCATGGCGTCGGCAATGCTTGTCATGGTCGAGGCCGTGCCGACGGTATTGCAGGTGCCGATCGAACGGGTCATGGCGCCTTCGAGCTCTTCCCAGGCGACCGTGTCGATCAGCCCCAGGCGACGCTCGTCCCAGTACTTCTTGGTGTGGGTGCCGGCACCGGTCTTGACGCCACGCCACTGGCCGTTAGACATCGGCCCCGCCGGACAGTAGATCACCGGCAGGTCCATGCTCAGTGCGCCCATCAGCAGGCCAGGTGTGGACTTGTCGCAGCCGCCCAGCAACACGGCACCGTCGATCGGTAACGAACGCAGCAGCTCTTCAGCCTCCATCGCCAGCAGGTTGCGGTAGAGCATGGTGGTCGGTTTGACCATCACCTCGCCCACCGACTGCACGGGCAACTCCACCGGGAAGCCTCCCGCCGCCCAGACACCGCGCTTGACCGCTTCGGCACGCTCGCGCAGGTGCGAATGGCAGGGCGACATCTCGCTCCAGGTGTTGAGGATGGCAATCACTGGCTTGCCCATGAACTCCTCACGACGCAGGCCAATCTGCTGCAGGCGCTGGCGATGGGCGAATGCACGGATGGTGTCTGGGGCGAACCACCGCTGACTGCGCAGTTCTTCGATTTTCTTGTGTTTTTCAGACATGAGCTGAGCCTTTTGCCAATGGCGCCACGCAAAATCGTAGCGCTGCGAAATTGAATAATCGGAGCATACTCAGATCGATTTCGCAGCGCTACGATTTTTTCGTGAAATAAGCGCCTGACGACGATCTGGGGGTTACTGAATCGACAGTCCGGCGTCGACGACAAAGTTCTGGCCGGTGCAGCCACGGCTGTCGTCACTGGCCAAGAACAGAGCCAGGCGCGCACAATCGCTGGCATCCAGGCGGAACTTGAGCATCTGCTGATCGACGAAAGCTTGGCTGGCCGCTTCTAGGCCGGCCGGGTCGGCGGCCCACATAGCATCCTGGCGTTCGGTACGGATGGCACCCGGCACCAGGCTGTTGACTCGGATACCCTGCCCACCCAGCTCACGCGCCAGGGTACGTGTCATACCGTTCAGCGCTGCCTTGGCGGTCGTGTAGCAGACCATCCCAGGCCGCCCGCGCATCCACGAGATAGAGCCCATGTTGATGATCGCCCCGCTGCCGCGCCGCGCCATGCCGGGCGTGACAGCCTGCGCAGCGAAGAAGGCGTGGCGCAGGTTGGTCTGCATGCGTTCGTCCCAGTACTCGACACTGACATCGGCCAAGGCATGGCGGTCATCGCGGGCGGCGTTGTTGATCAACACATCGATGGCGCCCCAAGTGCGTTCCACCTGGGCCACACACGCCTGCAAGCGCTCGATATCGCGCACATCACAGCGCAAGAACAGCACGCTGGCACCCAGCGTCTGCGCCAGCGCCTGCCCGGCCTCGGCATCCAGGTCAAGGAAGGCGACGCGGCTACCCTGTGCGACGAACGCTTCGACGAAGGCGCGGCCGATGCCCGAGGCGCCACCGCTGATGAAGATCACTTTGCCGGCCAGGCTGGGGTACTGCGTATCGGTATGACGGTTCATGGTGATGGGTACTCGTGAGCAAGTGAAATGGATTCAACCGGCGAACAGCGGCTCGGGACAGCCGGGCACGTCGACACGGATGGCGAACACGCAGCCGGACAGCGGCCAGGCCGCCAGGTCTTCGGCGCTGCGGTTCTCGCGCGAACTGGTGATGTAAAGGGTACGCAGGTCGTCACCACCGAAGGCGACCATGGTCGGCCAACGCGTCGGCACCTGGATTTCTGCCAGCACCTGGCCGTCAGGGCTCAGGCGCAGCACCCGGCCGCCGTCGAACTGCGCGCTCCAGTAGCAGCCCGCACTGTCGAACGCCGCGCCATCCGGGCGCCCGCCAATGCCACGCGGGAACTCACGCAGCAGCTGCCGTGGGCCGGGCTGGCCATCAGCATCCAGCGGGTAGCGGTACAGCACATGGTTAGGGGTGTCGCTGTGGTAGACCCACGCGCGGTCCGGGCTGAAGGCCAGGCCGTTGGACACCATCACATCGCCGGCCACAACCTGCACACGGCGCTGCGCATCGACCCGCACCAGTTGCCCGCCATTGCGGTCACGCGGTTGCCACAGGGTACCGGCCCAGAAGCGCCCCCAGGGGTCGACGCGGCCATCGTTGAAGCGGCTGTGCACGGCGCCGCTAGGGTTGTCGGCCAGGCGCTCGCCCAGTTGCCCCTGAGCATCGAGCAGGTAGATGCCTGTACGCAACGCGACAATGAAGCCGCCCTGCTCGCGCAGGCCGAAACAGCCCAGCTCCTCGGGCAACTGCAGGCTGCTCACATGGCCATCGCGCGGGTCGAGGCGATGCAGCTGCCCGGCAAGGATGTCGGCCCAGTACAGCGCCTGTTCACGTACCGACCAGACGGGGCACTCACCCAGTTCCGACGGCTGGCGGACCACACAGTTCAGGGTTTCACTCATGCAGGGTTCTCCAGGTTGGCGCTGCTCGGCAGCAGGCGCAGCTCACGTTCGGTCGACGCCCCCGGGGCCAGCCAGACCAGGCCGTGCGCCGTGGGCGTGGGGAAGTTGATGGCATTGTTCAGATGGCTGACTGGCTCCACCGCAATGAAGTCCGCAGGTGCTGGCGGCGTGAACACCACCAGGTGTTCAAGCCCAGGCCCGGCCTGCAGACGCAGGCCGACCTCAGCGTCGGGCCAAAACAGGCTGGCGTGGGCATCCCAGCCCTCGAAGCAGTTGTCCAGGCCCATCGCGCCTACCGCACGGGGCTGGCGGAAGTCCCATGTCTGGGGCACCGCGGTACGCTCGGCCGGCAGGCCATCTGACCCGGCCTGCCATACCCGCGTGGCGCTGAAGGCTAGCCGCAGCTCACCCTGGCGTTCGAAATACGGATGCCAGCCAAGACCTGCCGGCATCGGCTGCCCACTGAGGTTGGTGAGCCCCAGGTGCAGGTGCAGGCCCTCCTCGCTCAGCGCGATGCTCTGCCAAGCGACGAAGTCCCACGGCCAGTCCTCGGCGTCGGCGCCATGGGCATGGTGACGCAGGCTGAGCCGGCAGCTTTGCGGCGAGTGTGCATCGAGCTGCCATACCCGCTGCCAGCCAAGGCCGTGAAGCGGGTGCGGGTGGTCACCGAAGTTGCCGCGCAGCTGCTGCACCTGGCCATTGGCGCTAAAGCGCCCGTGGGCAATGCGATTGGAATACGGCACCAACGGGTAGCAGGCACTGCGCCGCACACTGTCGCTGCCGTCCCAGGGGCGCAGCAGCTCGAAGCTGCCCAGGCGCAGGTAGCTCAGGGCACCGCCGAGGCTCGGCAGCACCCCGGCGCTGAGGGCGCCGCAGCTCAGGTTCAGTTGCGGATGCAAAGCAGGGTTCATGGCTATCAAGACTCAGAAACTCCAGCGAAGACCCAAGGTAGCCGCCCATGGGTCATAGCCGGCCGCCACGCTCGGGTAGTCTTCGCTAAGCAGCGAAAAGCCTTGGGTGGAGTGGCTGTTGTTGTTGATGTGCGAGACATAGGTATACAGCTGGGTATTGGGGTTGAACGAATAGATGTAACCGGCATGGGCCGCCCAGGCCCGGGCGCCCTCGGCCTCGATCCGCTGGGAAACGCCGAAGGTCAGGTCATTGTGATCGTCGAGGACGATCCGCGCATTGACCATTTTTGCCGAGGCGAACCAGCGAGCCTCGGTATCGCGCTTGGAGTACACATAGTTGGCCCCCCAGATCACGCCGCCCCACTGGTAATTGCCCGACACCACGTGGGTCGTCTGGGTGTACAGCTCGCTGCTGGTTTCGGTAGGGGCCGAGTCATGGCGGTTGTAGCCATAACCCAACTTGGTGAACCCGTTGCGATAGCGTACGTTGAAGCCACTGGTGCGGTTCTGGTTGGGGCCATTCTCGATGCTGGAATTGCCGTAGGAATAGCCCAGCTCGGTGGAAAACCCATTCACTTCAGGCGAGCGGTAGCGCACCGTGGTGTCGTAGAACCCGCCCGTACCGCTTTTTCCCAGTACCGCGGTGTGCTCCAGGCTCATGATCGCCGCCATGTTCGACAACCCATACAGGGCGACGTCCGAATCCAGGAACACCCAGTAGATCGGCATGTACAGGCTGCCCATGGCCACCGAGCCGAACGGGCCACTGACGCCGACACCATAGCCACGGTTGGTCGAGACCTGCCCGCCCTTCCAGATGCGCCGCAACACCAGCCCGCGCTCACCGAACGCCTGCAGGGCGTAACCGCTGTCGCCCAAGGCGTAGTCGAGCTTTACCCCGAAACGCGAGGCCTGCAGGTTGCCGTCCGAGACCATGGTGTGGTCAGGTGCGGTCTTGCTGAACGAGCCCGTCTGCACGTTCAGATCGAGGATGCCGTAGGGGTTGATGCTGAGGTTGCCGGCCTTCCAGACGATCGGCTCGGCGTGGCTGGGCAGCGCGTAGACACTGGCCAGCAGGGTGAAGCCAAGGACACGTAGATTGTTGTTGTTCATGTCAGCAGCGCTCTTTCATTGGCCGCAGCGGGCCGGCGCGCCTGCCGCAGCAGGCGCGCAATGGGACAATTCCAGGTAGGCGTGCCGGATCAGAGCACGGACAGGCTCTCGAACAGGGCTTGCCAGCGGCTGCCTACGCGGCTGAACACCGGCGGTTGCCCCAGGGGCGCCGCGACCTCGATGCGCTGCCCACCCTCGAAGCGTTCGCCGCTCCACCAGTGCTGCCAGGTCTCGCCAGCCGGCAGGTAGACGCTCCAGTGTGTCTTGCCCTCGGCATGCACGGGCGCCACCAGCAGGTCACGGCCATACAGGTACTGGTCCTGGACGGCGTAGCAGCCGACGTCCTGTTCGTGATGCAGGAACAGTGGCCGCTGCAACGGCAGGCCGCTGGCCTGGGCCTCATCCATCAGGCTTTCGACGTAGGGTTTCATGCCGGCGAATACCCGGGTCATGCGGGCGAAATGCGCCAGGGTGGCCGGGTCTTGCCAGAACTGCAGGTTCTGGTCCGGGCGGTTGCCTTCGTGGGTACGCATCACCGGAGTGAACGCCGCCATTTCCGCCCAGCGCTGGAACAGCTCGGCGGTACGGCAGTTGCCATAGAGGCTGGTGTAGCCGCCGATATCACTGTGGTGATAGGCATTGCCCAGCAGGCCTGACGACAGCGCGCCGCAAATCACCGTCTGCAGGCCATCGTGGCGGCTGAAATCAACCGACTGGTCACCCGCCCACAGCAACGGGCAGTGCGCCTGCACGCCGCTGTAGCCGGCGCGCATGAAGAACAGTGCATCGCCGCTGCGCCCGGCGTTGCCGATAGCGCGGGCATTGACCTCGGCCCAGCGCACTGGCCAGGCGTTGTGCTCAAGCATGGGGTCGGCATCGCCGGCCAGCTTGACATCGATCGGCAGATACTCGCCGAAGTCCGCCATCCAGCCCGACAAGCCCTTGTCGAGCATCTCCTGGCCGATGATCCGGGTTTCGAACCATTGCGCCGCTGCTGGCAGGGTGAAGTCGACCACGCCACAGAGGAACTCGCCGAAGTCGACCAGGTAGGTGCCGCCCTCGGCGTTGGTCGCTAGATAGCCCGCCGCTTCGGCTTCGGCGAACAGCGGGCCGTCATTGCACAGATAAGGGTTCACATAGCCGAGGAAACGCAGGCCGCGCTCGTGCAGGCTGCCGACCCAGGCCTGATGGTCGGGGTAGCGCTCAGCGTTCCATTGCCAGTCCCAGAACAGGCGCTTGCCGAACGAGGTGATGCGCAGCCCTTCCCAATCCTCGCACCACAGCGCGCTGACCTGGGCGCCGTGCTCGAGCGCGGTCTGCAGGTGCTGTTCGGCGTGCTCGCGACCATTCTTCAAACCGAGGATCGCACCGTCGAGCACCCACTGCGGCAAGCGCGGCTGGCGGCCGAAGTAGCGGCTCAGGGCGCCAACCAGGTCGATGTAGCTGTTGCCGACAAAGAACTCCAGCGCCTCGGGCACCGCCCACACCTGCAGTTCGTGAAAGTCGCCGTGGCGGAAGTCGAAATCGGCATACGCGCTGGTCACCAGATGCGCGCTGTAGCGGCGCGACGAGATGAACGTCGGCTGCGGGTAGTTGGTGTGATAGTAATCACCACCGGCGTTGGCCTCGTTGTCGGCCTGCAGGGTCAGCCAGGTCGACTTGTCCCGGCCTACGCCCGGCTCGGAGGTCCATAGCGGGAAGTTGCGCCCGCGCAGGTTGAAATAAGACATCTGCTCGCCGCAGCCCCAGACCTGCTCGTCGGCCTCGGCGGGCAGGCGTAGCCAAAGGCGATTGCAACCTGGCTGCGGCGCCTGTATCAGCAGGCGCACACGCTCGCCCTGACAGTCCAGGCGCAGGGTCAGCAGCAGCGGGCCTTCGGCCCAGGCGCGCAACTCGATCAACCCGGCCTGGGCATCGAGGCGGGCATGACGCAGGGCCACGCGCTCCTGCACGTAGTCGCGGATGCGGAAGTTACCGCGCTGCATTTCCATCTCGGCCTCGCCGTAGCCGGCAAACACCGCCGGCTGCATCGGGCTCTGGCACCACAGCAGGCGCCCGTCCACTTCCAGGCGGATCTGCTCGCCTGCCTGGTGCAGGTTCACGTTTTGGGGGATGGATACGCTATTCATCGTGGGTTGATCTCGTAGTCAGGCAGCGTTTGGGTGACAGTCAGGAGTCGAAAGCGGCGGCGGCACAGCGCGACGCCGCCGAAGGCGAGCAGCCAGGTCAATGCCAGCAGCGGCAGGTAGAACCAGGCAGGCCCGCCGACACGGGCGACACCCAGCGGTGAAAAGGTCAGGTAGATAGACACCAGGGCGGCGAACAGCAGCACGCTGAAGCTACCCGCATGCCGCCATGGCGTCAGGTCCACTGTGCGTGCCGGGGTGGGCGAGACATAGGGAGTGGCGCGGTCGAAGTGTTTGCGCAGCAGCACCAGCAAGGCCATCTCCACCGCGAACATGATGCCCATGACATGGATGAAGCTGATCCCCAGGCGGGCATCGATCTTCAACCCCAGCACCAGCACCGCATAGCAAACCGCATGCAGACCGAGCACGAGCTTGGCCGGCGTTGCACCGCCGCGGGCACTGAAGAAGCCGAACAGCATGATGGCGATGATCGGCATGTTGAAGAAGCCGGTGAAGCGGCGCAGGACCGCATAGATGCCTTCTGGGGTGTACATCAGCATCGGTGCGACTATCAGCGACACCAACGCCGCAATCACGCTGACACGCTTGCCGAAACGCACCAGTGCCTCGTCCGAGGACATGGGCCGGATCGACTTGTAGAAGTCATAGGTCAGCAAGGTCGCCGTGCCGTTGATGATCGCGTTGAAGTGGCTCATCACCGTGCCGAAGATCACCGCCACGAAGAAGCCTTTCATCCACCAGGGCATCAGCGCCGCGACCAATGCCGGGTAGGCCAGGTCCGAGTTGGCCAGGGGCTGGTCGCGGAACAGGTGCCAGGCGATCACCCCGGGCATCAGCATGGCCAGCGGCACCAGCAGTTTCAGGCAACCGGACAGCAGTACGCCCTTCTGGCCCTCGGCCAGGTTCTTGGCCGCCATGCTCTTCTGCACGATGGCCTGGTTGGTACACCAATAGAACAGGTTGGCGAAGATCATCCCGGTGAACACGGCGCCAAACGGCACCTTGTCTTCGCTGCCGCCGATGGCGTTGAGTTTTTGCGGGTTGTCGTGCAGCAGGGTCTGGGCACCGGACAGCACATCACCCTGCCCCAGCGTCCACAGGCCGATAATCGGGATCAGGATCACCACCACCAGCAGGCCGATGCCGTTGATGGTGTCCGACACGGCCACCGCCCGCAGTCCGCCCAGTACCGCATAGGCGGCGCCGATCACCCCGGTGGCGACAATCAGCAGGCTGATGGTGGCGGGATAAGACCAGCCGAGGATGCCCTGCAGGTCGAAGATCTGGTTGAAGGTGATCGCCCCCAGGTACAACGAGGCAGGGTTGAGCACCAGGGTATAGGTGGCAACCATCAGCGCGCTGACCACCCGGCGCGTGCTGCGGTCATAACGTTTCTCGATAAATTCCGGCAGGGTCGAGAAACCACCGCGCAGGTAGCGCGGCAGGAAAAACAGGGCCAAGGCGATGGTCGAAACGGCCGCAGTCGCCTCCCAGGCCATGGAACTGAGGTTATGGGCGTACGAATCACCGTTGAGGCCCACCAGCTGGTCGATCGACAGGTTGGTCAGCATCATCGATCCGGCGATGAACCAGCCATTCAAACCGCCGCTAGCCATGAAGTAACCATGGGCGCCAACGTCCTTGGCCTGGCGGGTAAACCGATAGGAGATCACTGCAACCAGGACAGTGAAAAACAGCATGCTTAGGAAGGTAAAAAGGGATGTGCTCATTTTTATATTTGTTCTCCAACGCGGGTTGGGCAGCGTTGCAACGGCAAAATCGCAGCGCTGCAAAATTACCCGGCGAGCTTATCGCAGGCGAAATCGTAGCGCTACGATTTTCTTCGAAATGACACACTGATTTTCGAAAACGAACAGGGAAGCACCCCAGCGATACGCTTTTGAGATTGACTTGGCCCCGTCAGGCTCGCATGCTTTTGCCTTCGAAAAATGAGGTGGCGATGAGCGACAGATCAGACAGCGAAATCAGCAACGGCGCGGCACGCCGCCCCCGGATCAACCGGGTAACCATGGGCGTGGTTGCTGAACAGGCCAAGGTCTCCCCCAGCACGGTATCGCTGTTCCTGCGCGACCCGGATTCGGTATCCAGCAAGCGTGCTGAACGCATCCGTAAAGCCATCGCCGACACTGGCTACACCATCAATCGCCTAGCCGGCGCGCTGGCCGGTAACCACAGCCGCGCAGTCGCAGTGATCGTGCCGTCGATGATCAACGCCTTCTTCTCGGAAACCTTGCAAGCCATGCAAGAAGTCTTCGAAAGTCGTGGTTACCAGTTGTTGATAAGCAACAGCGACTACGACACGCAACGTGAGCTGGAGTTACTGCGCGCACACCTGTCCTGGTCACCGGCAGCTTTGGTCGTTACCGGCAGCGATCACACCGCCGCCCGCCCACTACTCGAAGCCACCGGTATTCCCGTGGCGCAGATGTGGGAGCTGGGTAACGACCCGTTCCATTTGCAGGTCGGCTTCTACCACGAAGCCGTCGGTGCAGCCCTGGCCGAGCACTTGTACGCGCAGGGGCTGGAGCGCTTCGTCTATGTCGGCACCCGCATGCACCTCGACCACCGCGCCCGCCAGCGCGCTGAAGGGTTCAGTGCCTGGCTGGCTGGCAAGGGGCAGAGCGCACAGGTGATCGCGCTGGAGCAAAACACGTCGCAAGCCGAACTCAGCGAGGTGTTCGATGAAATTGCCCGTCACGGCGACGGGCCACAAGGTCTGTGCTGTTCGAACGATGTACTGGCCATCGCTGCCTTGTTTGAAGCGCAGCGCCGCGGCATTGCCGTGCCGGATCAGTTGGCAATCGCCGGCTTTGGCGACCTGCCATTGAGCAAGCTCAGTGCACCGCGCCTGACCACCGTGCGCCCCTACCCTGCCGAAATCGGGCGGACCGTCGCCACCCGGCTGTTGAGCTGGATCGAGGCCGGCACCCTGCCCGATCAGCCCCAGGTCGTCGACTTGGGCTTCGAGCTCGTCGTACGCGAGAGCAGCGTGCGCCAGTAAGAGGCGCACGCAGCACCGCCGGCCAGACTAAGCGGCAGCCAGCACCTTGGCGATCAGGCTCGCACCGGCCAGCAGCAACAGACCAAATACCGCCAGACGCAGCACCCGCGGTGAAATGGCCAGCGGGTGTCGTCGCATCCACCATGTCAGCAGGAACACGATTGGTAATGCCTCCAGCGAGAGGTAGCCTGCCTGCAGCTCGAATCGGTGTGTCGCTACCACCACGCTCAGGCGCATCAGCGCATTGACCGCGAACACCACGATCAGCGTGTCGCGGATGACCTGCACAGCCAGTGGTTGGCGATACAGCTGGTAGACCAAAGGCGGCCCAGCGCTGGAAAACAGGCCGCCCATCACGCCGGAAATACTGGCGAAAAAGGCGAAACCGAACCGGCCCGACATCTGCTGTCGCCCTTGGGATTGCAGGACCAGCATGAAGCTGCATACGATGATGGTGATGCCGAGGGTGATCTCCAGCAGGGCCCGCTCATGCGTGCCTAGCAATGACAGCAACTGCACGCCCCCCACGACACCCGCCAGACTGCAGGCCAGCACCAGCAGTACCAGCTGGCGCGGCAGTCCCGGCCACTTGCGCACCATGACCAGCGCGTTGGCCAGCGTCAGGATCGAGCTTACGTTCGCCACGGTTTCCATGGGCGCCAGGCCCAACATGCCGGTCAGCCCTAGCAACAACAGGCCGAACGCAAAGCCCGTGGCGTTCTGGGCGAAGGTGGCGACGACGACACACAGCATGAAGCCAAGATGCTGCCATAGCTCCATCAGTGCGCGCCCTCGCGCACCGGGTGCAGCACCAACCCGGTGGCAAACAGCGCTGCCAGGTTGGCAAGCACCCTATCGGCCATGGCCTGACGCGTTTCCTTCGTGCCACTTGCCACATGTGGCGACAACACGACCGTATCCAGTTCACGCAAGGCAGCAGGCACGTGCGGTTCGTCCGCGAACACGTCCAGTGCTGCCCCAGCAAGCCGGCCATTGATCAGCGCCTCGGTCAGCGCGGGCTGATCCACCACCGAGCCACGCGCCACGTTGACCAGCACCCCGTTGGCGCCCAGCGCCTCCAGCACCGGCTGATTGACCAGCCCGTCGGTAGCGCTGCCACCGGGCACCGCCAGCACCAGGAAATCACTGCGTTCGGCCAGCGTCAGCAACGACTCATGGTAGGTGTATGCCAACTGCGGCTTTGGCGTGCGGCTCGAATAGATGACCTGCATGCCGAACGCGCTGGCACGCCGGGCAATCGCCTGGCCGATCGGCCCCATGCCGAGGATACCGCACGTCTTGCCACCCAGCGCGGTGGTCAAGCCAAAGCGCTCTGCGCCCCAACGCCCGGCCCTGACGAAACGGTCAGCCACCACTACTTGCCGGGCGACTGCAAGCAGCAGGGCCATGGCGGCATCGGCCACGCAATCGTTGAGCACATCCGGCGTGTTGCTGACTTGAATACCCCGGGCGCGGGCTGTTTTCAGGTCGACGGCGTCGGTTCCCACACCGAAACAGACAATGGCGCGCAAGGCAGGTAACTGCTCGATGAGGTTTGCGCTGGCCCCGTGCACGCCCGTGGTCACCAACGCTTGAACATCCGCGCCCTGCTCGGCCAGTAGCGCGGCAGGCGAATCGCAGCGCCACAGCTCTAGCAGCCGATAGTGTTGTTCAAGGTGTAATTGCAAGGCAGGCAGCAGGGGCCCGACGCTCAGAACCAGCGGTTTCGTGTTAGACATCGCGAGTCTCTCTCTTGTCAGGTGTTGTCGGAGTCAGTTCAAGACGGCGCAACGGGCCGACCACCACCAGGTAGCTGAACATCGCCAGCAGTGCATTGGCCGCGACGAACACCAGTGCCATGTTGAAGGAGCCGGTGGCCTGCACGATGAAGCCAATGATGATGGGAGTGGTGATGCCACCGATGTTGCCGAACGTGTTGAACAGCCCAGCCGTCACCCCTCCGGCCTGCCGGGGTGCGGCATCGGCCATGACCGCCCAGCCCAGTGATGCGAAGCCCTTGCCGAAGAAGGCAAACGCCATGATCGCGATGACCATCCAGGGTAAGGACACGTAGTTGCAGATGATCATGCTGGTGGAGGCCAGCAACCCGACGATGATCGGTACCTTGCGCGCCAGGCTCAGCGAGCCGGTCTTGCGCATGATGCCGTCGGAGCAGAGCCCGCCCAGCAGGTTGCCGACAAAGCCACAGATCGCCGGGATCGAGGCCAGGAAGCCGGCCTGGAGAATCGACATCCCGCGCTCCTGCACCAAGTAGATCGGGAACCAGGTAGTGAAGAAATAGGTAATCGTAGAGAAGCAGTAGTGACCGATATAGATCCCCACCATCATCCGGCTGCTCAACAAACCCTTGAGAATCGCCGGCAGTTTCAAGGCGTCGTCGGTTTTGCGCTGCTTGCCAAGGTTGGCATCCATATCGACCACCGCACCGCCTTCACGCAAGTAGGCCAGTTCGGCCTGATTGATGCGCGGGTGCTCCAGCGGCGAATGCACTCTGCGTACCCAGACCCAAGTCATGATGAACCCCAACACGCCCATCATCAGGTAAACCGAGCGCCAACCGTAAGCGTGGATCAGCCAGCCACTGACTGGCGCGAACAGCACGATCGCGAAGTACTGCCCGGAGTTGAAGATTGAGGATGCCGTGCCCCGCTCACTGGCCGGGAACCACGAGGCGACCATCCGGCTGTTGCCCGGCGCCGCCGGCGCTTCAGCCAGACCAACCAGGAAGCGCAAGGCAAAAAATGCCGTGACCACCAGGCTGACGTTGGAGCCGCCGTTGAACGCCTGGACCAGGGTCAGAAGCGACCAGCAGAAAATGCTGACGGCATAGGTGCGCTTGGAGCCATAGCGGTCCAGCAGCCAGCCACCTGGCAACTGGCCTAGCACATAGGCCCAGGCGAACGCCGAGAAGATCCAGCCCATTTGAACAGGGCTGAGAGCGAACTCACCTTGGATAGCGGAGCCGGTAATGGACAGGATGCCCCGGTCGCCATAGTTCAGCGTCGAGACGAGGAACAGGATGAGAATGATCCAGTAGCGCGTGCGTGAAGGTGCAACGGCAGCAGCGGCGCTGGCCGCGATGCGGCCGGAGACAGGTGCTTGGTTCATCGAGACTCCTTCCAGCGCACAATGGCGCCGGATTGTTGTTCTTGTAGGGATGCTCAATTGCTACCGGTTTGTGGGGTAGCCTTTGTTCAGCGCAGCGGAATCGGTCAGTAGGCCGTCGCTACCGCTTCAGGCGCCTGACGGCCTTTCAAGGCCACCAGCAGTTCGTTGGCCTTGCTCATCATCATCGCCATGTCCGAGGCCACGGCGGCGAAGGCATAACCTTGCTCCAAGTAGCTACCAACCAGTTCCGGCGTGCCGCCGACAATGCCGAGAGGCATGCCGATAGCTTTGCAGCGCGCGATCGCGTCGCTGATCATGGCCTGGATTTCAGGGTGCGCCGGATTGCCGATATGGCCACAGACACTGGACAAGTCACCCGGGCCAAGGAACAGCGCATCGACTCCCGGCACGGCCGCGATTTCCTCAAGGTTGGCCAGTGCAGTCGCGGTTTCGATCTGTAGGATGCAACACACCGAGTCATTAGCCTGCTGACCGTAGCCCTTCCAGGTTCCGTAGCGACTGGCCCGATGCACGGCGGCAAATCCACGGGTACCCATGGGCGGGTACTTCACGGCACTGACCGCAGCCTTGGCCTGCTCGGCATTTTCCACGAACGGCACCATCACATTGGTCGAACCCAGGTCCAGTGCGCGCTTCAGTAGCACTGGATCATTGGCGGCCACTCTCACGATCGGCTGCGCACCGCTGCACTGGATGGCCTGCAAGATGTGCCAAAGATCGCGGAATTCGATCGGTACGTGTTCCATGTCCACAAGCAGCCAGTCGAAGCCTGCGTAACCCAGCGCCTCTGCCGTACTGGCCGATGCAGACATGAGCCAGGTACCGAGCGGCGCAGATTGGCGCTTCAACAAATTTGAGAAGGTGGGTGGCGTGATAGCGGTGGACATGGCGACCTCCTGAGGGTTGATCAGCCGTGCGCCGCGAAGCAAAATCGCAGCGCTACGATTTTCCCAAAGAGCGTACTCCCTTCACAATCGTAGCGCTACGATTTTCTTGTGCCTGTAGGTTTGACCTTTGGGGTCGCTGACTAAAACAGTTTCGATTTGACGCCAGCGCAACGGAGGTCTGCGGGGCGTTTTCCTTAGCCGGGGTTGATCATCACTGCAAAAAAGGTGACCACAATTGACTGGTCTATGAAGGTGATGGCCCTCCGAGGCGTGGGGGCTCTAGGCCCTGTGTGCCTGGAGGCAGCCTTGACACCTCGACTGATCGGACAAAGCAGGCATTCGAACGTGTTAGCTGATAGACTGCGCGCCGTAATTACTTAGAGGATTTTTTGATGGCCACTAACCGCTCCCGTCGTCTTCGCAAAAAGCTTTGTGTGGACGAGTTTCAGGAATTGGGCTTTGAGCTGAACCTGGAATTTAAGGAAGATCTGGATGATGAGGCAGTCGATGCATTCCTCGATGACTTCCTGACCGAAGCCATGGACGCCAACGGCCTGGATTATGTCGGCGGCGATGATTTCGGCCTGGTTTGCAAAGCTGAACGCGGCTCGGTTACCGAAGAGCAACGCGCAGCTGTCGAAGCATGGCTCAAAGGCCGTAGCGAAGTGACCAAGGTTGAAGTCAGCCCATTGCTCGACGCCTGGTACCCAGAAAAGCCGATCAACGCAGCTAAGTGATCGCGCTGAGCCGCAGTGACTAACTGCGGGTTGTCAAAAGACCACCTTTCGAGGTGGTTTTTTTATGGCCGGTCACAAAGCGAGCTTGCCGCTAAAGGCCAATTCGGAGCTTGACGCTTAGGCAATCTGGGGGATTGGATAGGTGCGAACGAGAGGTTGCTAATGGCTGCTGGCAGGGGGTGAGGTATGGGCCGAGCCAGATTTGGAGGGGGATGAGAGAGAGATTTTTGACAACCAACCCACTATTTTTTGCTAATCAGCAAAACCTGGAATTCATCAACGCACAGCTTCTTGCGCAGACGACGGGAACGGTTGGTAGCCATGAAACAATCCGCTTGAGTAATAACGCGCGGCACTTTAACAGTTTCCGCAGTACAACGGCGCTTTTCCGTCGAACGTGGCGCATGAGTGCTGCGCTTGGGGCATAATGCGCACTATATTTCGTAGAGGGGCCATCATCTCTTACAGCCCCTATGTCTTTTTCCCTCGTCCGCAGGGTATGAATCTCATATGATCAAATCGCTCCGCCCCCTCGTTCTCGCCGGCATGCTCCTGCCGTTCGCCCTGCCCAGCCAGGCTGCGGCTGTAAACACCACGCTGCCACCCAAGGTTCAGCAAGCGCTCAAAGCCAGCAAACTGCAGGACAGCGCACTGTCACTGGTGATGCTGCCGCTCAATGGCCCTGGCACGCCGACCGTGTTCAACGCCGATGTGTCAGTCAACCCGGCCTCGACCATGAAGCTGGTCACCACCTATGCAGCCCTCGAACTGCTCGGCCCGACATTCCAGTGGAAGACCGAGTTCTACACCGATGGCACCCTGAGCAACGGCGTGCTCAACGGCAACCTGTACCTCAAGGGCGGCGGTGACCCCAAGCTGAACATGGAGAAACTGTGGCTGCTGATGCGTGACCTGCGTGCCAACGGCGTGCGCACCATTACCGGCGACCTGGTGCTGGACCGTAGCCACTTCGTACAGCCCAACCTGCCGCATTTCAATGATGACGGCGGCGACATGAACAAGCCCTTCCTGGTCAAGCCCGACTCCTTGCTGGTCAACCTCAAGGCCCTGCGCTTCGTCGCCCGCAACGATGGCGGCAAAGTGACTGTCGCCGTCGAGCCACCCATTGCGAGCATTCGCATCGACAACCAGGTCAAGGCAGTTGCCTCCAGAAAGTGCACTGGCGATGTACGCTACAACCCGGTGCCTCAAGCCGATGGCATGAATGTGGTGGTCAGCGGCCAGTTGGGCGATGGCTGTAACTCGCAGACCTACCTCGCGCTGCTCGATCACCCGACCTATGCCGCCGGTGCCGTGCGCGCGATCTGGAACGAGCTGGGTGGCAGCATCCAGGGCCGTGACCGCATCGAGAACGTGCCCAAGGGCGCGCGCCTGCTGGCACGGGCCTTCTCGCCCGACCTGGTGGAGGTGATCCGTGACATCAACAAGTACAGCAACAACACCATGGCCCAGCAGCTGTTTCTGAGCCTTGGCGCACAGTTCCGTACCGACGCCGATGGCGACGATGCCCGCGCTGCCCAACGCGTGATTCGCCAGTGGTTGGCCAAGAAAGGTATCACCGCGCCGCACTTGGTGATGGAAAACGGCTCGGGCCTGTCGCGTGCTGAACGGGTAAGCACCCGGGAAATGGCTGCATTGCTGCAAGCGGCGTGGAATAGCCCCTACTCCGCCGAGTTCATCAGTTCGATGCCATTGGTGGGGATGGACGGCACCATGCGCAAGCGCCTCAAGCGCACCGCCATGGCCGGCGAAGGCCACATCAAGACGGGCACCCTGAATACCGTACGCGCCATCGCGGGTTTCAGCCGTGACAGCAACGGCAATACCTGGGCAGTGGCGGCGATCCTCAACGACCCGAAACCCTGGGGTGCATCGCAGGTACTCGACCAGGTACTGCTGGACCTGTATCGCCAACCCAAAGCCGGTAACCGGACGGCAGGCGTCAACCCATGATCTGACTCCAACAGATCCGGCCTCATCGCCAGCAAGCCGGCGATGAGGCCGGTGCGCACACCTCAGCTCAATTCTGCCTCGACACGATCCCTGCCTGCCTGCTTGGCTGCATAGACGCCAGCATCAGCCCGCAGCAACAGGGCATCGGCACCCTCCCCCGGCCGCCATCCAGCCACGCCAAAACTGGCGGTCACTTTGCCAACGCCTTCGACAGGCACATTGCGCACGCCGTGCCACAGTTCCATCGCCAACAGCCGCGCCTGTTCGGCGCTGCTGCCTGGGCACAGCACCATGAACTCTTCCCCGCCAAGCCGACAGAAAACGTCGGTACGCCGCAAGCGCTGACCGATGCGCTGGCACAAGCTGCGCAGCACATGATCCCCCACGGCATGACCGTACTGGTCGTTGATCCTCTTGAAGTGGTCGATGTCGAGCATGATCACTGCCAGTTCCTGATCATCACGCTGGGCTCGGTCCAGTTCGGCCTTCAGCCGCTCCTGGAAGTAACGGCGGTTGTGGATACCGGTCAGGGCATCGGTCACCGACAGCTTACGCAAATCCTCCTCCACACCCTTGAGGTCGGAAATGTCGGTCAGGTAACCATGCCAGAGCGTACAACCGTCTTCACCGACCTCGGGCGTGGCCTCGCCGCGCACCCAGCGCAAACCGGCTTTGGGCAGGCACACCCGGTACTCTTCACGCCAAGGGGACAGGTGTTCGGCCGAGTCGCGCACGGAGCGTCGCACGCGCTCAAGGTCATCGGCATGAATGCGCTCGAACACCACCGTGGCGTCCTTCTGCAGCAACTGCAAGTCGATCTCGTAGATATCGAACAGCCCTTGGCTGGCGTAGGGGAAACACGAGTGGCCGTTGGCGTCCAGGCGATACTGATAAATGCCGCCCGGCACCTCGGCACTGAGCTTCTCCAGCAGCCGATCACGCATCGCCAGCGCCTCATGCACACGACGCTGCTCGGTGACATCGATGCAAATTGCCAGGTAACCCACCCAAAGCCCCTGCTCGTCGAGCACTGCGGTCACCAGCATGTTGGCCAACAGCTGGCTGCCGTCCTTGCGCACCAAGGTCCACTCGCCTGGCTGCGCGCCACCGCCCTGCAAGGTCTCGGCGAACATCGCCTGGCCACCGTCAATCTGACGCCCGTAGCGCAGGCTCAGGGCATGGGCGCGCTGGCTGAGTTCCTCAGGCAGGACCAGGTGTTCCAGATGAAGATGCCCGACCGCTTCGCTGGCCGCGTAACCCAGCATGCGTTCGGCACCGGCATTGAAGGTACTGACCACGCCCTTGAGGCTGGTCGCGATGATAGCGACCTGGGTAGCAGCATCAAGCACACTGCGCAGCTGATTATGCGTCTCGCGCAACGACTGCTCGCTGACCCGCAATTGCGCGGTACGCTGCTCCACCAGCTTGAGCGCCCGTTGCCGCTGGCTGAACAGGCTGTACAGCAACGCACTGAGCAACAGGCTCAGCAGGCCACCGAGCAAGCCCACAGCCAGCGCTGCCGAGGAGCGGTTGCCCTGCATGAATACCTGGCTGGGGCGGATATCAAGCTGGTAATGATGGTCGGCCAGGTGCAGCAGCTGCGTGCTGACCAACGCCAATGGCGCGGCCGGGTTCTGCGAGTCGAACAACAACTCATGGCCATCGCGCCCACTGGGGTCGACGATGCGTACCACCAGGTTGTCCTCGGCAATGGCCGGCAGGCCGTCCGTGATCAGTTGCCGCAGGTTCAGCAGCGCCATGGCATACCCTGCAGGGCCGTCAGCCTGCGCGGTGTAGAACACCGGCGCGACCATCAACAGCCCGCGGGCGTAGCCCGGCGCCACACTGATCATGTCCAGCGGCGCCGACACTGCCATGCTACCGGGCTCCACGGCACGCATCAGGGTCTGGTCACGTACCGCCTGGCCGCGCAGGTCCAGCCCGTAGGGTTGCCCCTGCATCTGGGTTGCTTGGGTGTAAAGCACAGGGAAGTAGTGATCACGTGGCGGCGCCGGGTGCCAATCGCCCCCCTCGTCCAGGTCACGGATCAAGTAGGCCTGACCCAACGCAGCACTGGCCCGGCGCTCGAACTCACGCCGCTGCGCGCCTTCAACCCGCGGCGCCCAGGAGTACGCCTGGGTACGTTGCAGCAAGGGGCGGGCGTAGCCGTTGAACTCGCTTGGGGTGACTTCGTTGGAGAAGCTGAAAAAGCGGCGCAAGCTGTCCAGGCGCTGCTCCTGGTCATCGAAGCGCTCGGCGATACGGCTATAGCGCTCGCTGGCCAGCAGCTCGAAGCGCTGGCGCAGTTGCTGCTTGTAAAACGCATGCGTGGCCAGCGCCAGGGCAATCGACAGCAAGCTGCCGGCCACCAGCGCCACCAATGCCACCGCCCAGGCAGCCATCGCCTGGCTGCACAGGCCCAACACCTTCGCACGCACGCCATACTTCGACATAGCTCGGTCTCGTCACGTCAGCGTCCTGCGAAAATCATGGCCCTGTGCTGAGTTATAGCTATTGGCCATTAGCGATGCAACGTTGCTTGTCGCATTAGCGCAGTTGCAGGCGCCAGGCGCGGTGGATGCGATTGTTACGGGCAAAATCCGGGTCCAGTGTCTGCGCCGTGATTTCCTCCACCACGTACCGCGCAGCCAGGTGCTCATCGAGCTGGAACTTGCGGAAGTTGTTGGAGAAATACAGCACACCACCGGGGGCCAGGCGCGCCATGGCCAGGTCGAGCAGTTGCACGTGGTCACGCTGCACGTCGAACACACCTTCCATGCGTTTGGAGTTGGAGAAGGTTGGCGGGTCGATGAAGACCAGGTCGTAGGTGTCGCGATTGGCTTCCAGCCACGCCATGACATCGCCCTGCTCCAAGCGGTTGCGCTCGGAGAAACCGTTCAGCGACAGGTTGCGCCGCGCCCAGTCCAGGTAGGTCTTGGACAGGTCGACGCTGGTGGTACTGCGCGCACCGCCCTTGGCGGCATGTACGCTGGCCGTCGCGGTGTAGCAGAACAGGTTCAGGAAGCGCTTGCCGGCGGCCTCACGCTGGATGCGCATGCGCATCGGGCGGTGGTCGAGGAACAGGCCCGTGTCGAGGTAGTCGGTGAGGTTGACCAGCAGCTTGACGCCACCTTCACTGACCTCATGGAAGCGCCCTTCGGTGGCCTGGCGCTCATACTGGCGGGTGCCGCTCTGCCGCTCACGGCGCTTGAGCACCACATGCTGCGGGTCGACGCCCAGCGCCTGGGGGATCGCCGACAAGGCATCGAGCAGGCGCGCCTGGGCCTTTTCCGGGTCGATCGAGCGTGGCGCGGCGTACTCCTGCACGTGGACCCAATCCTGATAGAGGTCGACCGCCAAGGCATATTCAGGCATATCGGCATCGTACACGCGGTAGCAGTCGATCTGCTCCTTGCGCGCCCACTTGCCCAGTTGCTTGAGGTTCTTCTGCAGGCGGTTGGCGAACATCTGAGCGCCTTCGGACAGGCGTGCAGGCTCATTGGCTACCGGCAGCGGTCGGCGGGTATCGCCGCTCTCGGCCTGGGCCTCGCGACGCTCGCCGGTGACGAACTGATCAGGCTGCACCTTGAAAAGCAGCAGTTTGCACGGCAGCGCGCCGTTCCAGAACGCATATTGCTTGTGGCTGCGGATGCCCATGCGCTTGCCCAACTCCGGCGCACCGGTGAACACCGCCGCTTCCCAGCCCATGCACGCCTGGCGCAAGCGCTCGCCGAGGTTCTGGTAGAGATACAGCAAGCTGGCCTCATCACCCAGACGCTCGCCATAGGGCGGGTTACTGATGACCAGGCCCTTCTGGTTCTGATCAGGGCGCGGCTCGAAGCTGGCGACTTCCCCTTGGTAGATCTTGACCCAGTCGCTCAGGCCTGCGCGCTCGACGTTGTTGCGCCCCGGCTGGATCAGCCGTGGGTCTGCCTCGTAGCCGCGAATCCACAGCGGCGGCTTGGCCAGCCCAGCCTGTGCACGGGCCTGCGCCTCTTCGTGAACCTTGCGCCAGGTGGCCGGTACATGGCCAAGCCAGGCGCTGAAGCCCCAGCGCTCGCGCTTGAGGTTGGGTGCCATATCGGCGGCGATCATGGCCGCCTCGACCAGGAAGGTACCTACACCGCACATCGGGTCGGCCAGAGCGCCACCCTCGGCGGCGATTCGTGGCCACCCGGCACGGATGAGCACTGCCGCTGCCAGGTTTTCCTTGAGTGGCGCAGCACCCTGCTGCAGACGGTATCCGCGCTGGTGCAGGCTGTGGCCGGAGAGGTCGAGCGAAAGAATTGCCTCGCCACGGTCCAGGCGCAGGTGTACACGCACGTCCGGGTCGACCTTCTCCACCGACGGGCGCAAGCCTTCACGGTTGCGCAGCTTGTCGACGATGGCGTCCTTGACCTTCAGAGCGCCAAAGTGGGTGTTGTCGATGCCCGAGCCATGGCCACTGAATTCGACCGCCAGGGTACCGTCGGCCGCCAGGTGATCGGCCCAGTCGACAGCGTTCACACCGTCGTAGAGGTCGTCGGCGTTTTTCATGTTGAAGCGCTTGAGCACCAACAGCACGCGGTTGGCAAGGCGCGACCAGAGGCACAGGCGGTAGGCGGTTTCCATGTCGGCCGCGCCGCGGATGGCCGAGGTGTGCTCACGCACATCGTCAAGGCCCAGGGCCTTGGCCTCTTCGGCAAGCAGGCCTTCCAGGCCTTTGGGGCAGGTGAGATAAAGTTCGAAACGGTCCGACATGTGTATTCCAGAGCCTTGGGCTATTTGATTGACGAGGTGACGCATCGCCCCGCCGATGTTTGCCCGAACGCCCTTCCAGCAAGCGTCCGAGTGGCCTTTGGCTGCGCGACATGCTGCAGCTGATGGGCCGGGCCGCCTGATCGATCCACTCTCGCCGGTGGCAGAGAGAGCTTAGATCATCAGGCAGTACATTAAATTTCTACCGATTTCAGGGTTGATGTGACCCTTCGTCGCATTACCAGATATTTCTTTCATCGCAGCGCAACGCTGGCGAAATGACGTCAAGGTTCAGCAAACCCCGATCATAGCGGGCTCAACGTCAAACAAGGTTGAGTCGCATTTATTTACTTATCCCCTCACCCTTGGAAACGTTACGTCCTTATGACAAATCGATCATTCCCTCGGTGACTCGCATTCGTTAGAACTGGTCTCAGGCCGCTTCGCAACGAGGTGGCACTTTCAGCCCGCCACGCCGGCAGCGGGCGCAAACCGGCAGAAAGACTCTGCCCGGCCTCGGAGAGGCCGACGGGACATTACAGTCAACAAGTGAGGGCAACACCCTATGAGAAGACTTAAGCGTGATCCGTTGGAAAGAGCATATTCACGTGGCTACCAATACGGGGTCACCGGCAAATCCCGCGAACTTTGCCCCTTCAATCTTCCTTCTGTTCGCCAAGCCTGGATCAACGGCTGGCGTGAAGGTCGCGGTGATAACTGGGACGGAATGACTGGCACCGCTGGCATCCATAGACTCAACGAAAATCACGCCGTTGGCTGAACGAGGACACTGAATTCGAGTCACCATGCACGCCCCATCCGGGCGGCGGGCTAAGGCCCAGGGGCCCCTTGATGGGGCCCTTTTTTATGCCTGCGTGATCATGCCCGCGGCATCGCAGCGATCGCATCCACCGCTTCGCGGATCAGCGCCGGCCCTTTATAGATGAAGCCTGAGTAGATCTGCACCAGGCTCGCGCCAGCGGCGATCTTCTCTGCGGCGTGACGGCCTTCGGTGATACCACCGGCAGCGATGATCGGCATCTTGCCGTTGAGCTCGGCCGACAACACCTTGACGATATGGGTGCTCTTTTCCAGTACCGGTGCACCGGAAAGGCCGCCCGCCTCCCCGCCATACGGCAGGTTTTCAACGCCCTCACGGCCCATGGTGGTGTTGGTGGCGATCACCGCATCCATACCCGATTCCATCAGCGTTGCTGCCACGAGCGCAGTTTCTTCATCACTCATGTCCGGCGCGATCTTTATCGCCAGCGGTACACGCTTGCCATGCTCACCAGCCAGCTGCTCGCGGCGCTCGGCCAAGGCATCGAGCAGTTGCTTGAGCGAATCACCGAACTGCAGGCTGCGAAGGCCTGGGGTATTGGGCGAGCTGATGTTCACCGTTACGTAGCTGGCGTGGCCATAGACCTTGTTCAGGCAGATCAGGTAATCGTCGACCGCGCGCTCAACCGGGGTGTCGAAGTTCTTGCCGATGTTGATGCCCAGCACGCCGCTGTAACGCGCGGCGCGCACCCGCTCGAGCAGGTGATCGACGCCCAGGTTGTTGAAGCCCATGCGGTTGATGATTGCCGTTGCCTCTGGCAGGCGGAACAAACGCGGCTTCGGATTGCCCGGCTGCGCTCGCGGGGTCACGGTGCCGATCTCGACAAAACCGAAGCCCAGCTGGGCAAAGCCATCGATGGCCGCGCCATTCTTGTCCAGGCCTGCCGCCAGCCCAACCGGGTTGGCGAAGTTCAAGCCCATTACCGACACCGGCAATGCCGCCGGCTGCTTGCACAGCGCGCCGTTGAGCCCGAGGCGGCCACCGGCGCCGATCAGGTCCAGGGACAGGTCATGGGAGGTTTCCGGGGAAAGCTTGAACAGCAGCTGGCGGGCCAGGGTATACATGGGCGGGCAAGGCTCGGGGTAAGTGAGGGTGCGATTATAGCCAGCGCGCGGCCGGCATGACAGCGCCTTGGCACATGCGTTGCTACATCGCCTGCACACAGCCTATTCAGTACAGGCGAGGATCTACGTGAATACATCACCCCTGGCATGGGTCAACGGCAGCGACGCACCCGAAAAAACCAGCCTCGACATCGGTTTCATGGCATTGACCGATTGTGCGTCGGTGGTGGTCGCAGCCACCCAGGGCTTCGCCCAGCAACACGGCCTGACCCTGAACCTCAAACGCCAGGGCTCATGGGCAGGCCTGCGCGACAAACTGGCCAGCGGTGAACTGGATGCCGCGCATTGCCTCTATGGCCTGGTCTATGCCGTGCACCTGGGCATCGGCGGGGTACCGGCCAGGGACATGGCGGTGCTCATGGGGCTGAACCAGAATGCCCAGGCCATCAACCTGTCCCCCGCACTTCAACGCAAGGGCGTGACCACACCTGAAGCACTGGCACGCCAGGTGCACCAGCAGGGGGCAAAGCTGACCTTCGCCCAGACCTTCCCCACTGGCACCCATGCCATGTGGCTGTATTACTGGCTGGCAAGCCAAGGTATTCACCCCCTGCACGACGTCAACAGCGTGGTGGTGCCACCGGCGCAGATGATGGCGCACATCCAGGCTGGCCGTATCGATGGCTTCTGCGTCGGCGAACCCTGGGCCGGCGCCGCCGTGGCGCAGGGCCAGGGTTTTACCTTGGCCACCAGCCAGTCGATCTGGGCCGACCACCCGGAAAAGGTCCTGGCCTGCGCCCGCACTTTCGCCGAGCAATACCCCAACAGCGCCCGGGCGCTGATCAAAGCGGTCCTCGCCGCCAGCCGCTTCATTGAACAAAACCAGGAAAATCGCCACGGCACCGCGCAACTGCTCAGTAGCAGCGCCTACCTGGATACGCCCCTTGAAAACGTCGAACCGCGCCTGCTCGGGGTGTATCAGGACGGCCTTGGCAACCACTGGCAGGACCCGCATGCCCTGCGCCTGTTCGATCAGGGGCGGGCCAACGTGCCGTACCTGTCCGATGGCATGTGGTTCATGACCCAGTTCCGTCGCTGGGGGCTGCTGCGCGATGATCCCGACTACCTCGGCGTCGCGCGCCAGGTCCAGCAGATGGCGCTTTACCAGCAGGCCGCCGATGCACTCGGCGTGGCTTGCCCTGGCACGCCGATGCGCAGCAGCGTGCTGATCGACGGTATCGGTTGGGATGGCAGCGACCCCTACGCTTATGCCCGCAGCTTCAGCCTGCATGCCTTGGGCGATACGCCCGATGCCCGTATCGGCCTGTGAGGGGCACCGCCATGCTGCGCATCCTGCTGATCGACGATACCCAGAACAAGCTCGGCCGCCTCAAGGCTGCACTGCGCGAGGCCGGCTTCGAGGTGATCGAGGCGCCAGACTTAACCATCGACCTGCCGGCCTGCGTCGAAATGGTGCACCCGGACGTGGTATTGATCGATACCGATTCACCCGACCGCGACGTGATGGAACAGGTGGTGATGGTCAGCCGCGACCAACCACGGCCAATCGTGCTGTTCACCGACGAGCATGACCCCGGGGTGATGCGCCAGGCGATCCAGGCCGGGGTCAGCGCGTACATCGTCGAGGGTATTCACGCCGCCCGCTTGCAGCCCATCCTGGATGTAGCCATGGCCCGCTTCGAGAGCGACCAAGCGCTCAAGGCCCAGCTGCAGGCCCGCGACCAGCAACTGGCCGAGCGCAAGCGTATCGAGCAGGCCAAGGGCCTGTTGATGAAAATGAAAGACTGCAACGAAGAACAGGCGTACACCCTGATGCGCCGCCAGGCCATGAGCCGCCAGCAGAAGCTGATCCAGGTGGCTGAGCAGATCATTGCCATGCACGAGATGCTGGGCTAGGCAGCGGCCGTACAATGTTGGCCCAGCTCTTGCTGAAGATAGCGCACCGGTAGCCAACGGCGGTTGCCCACAAACCCCGACAAAGACGTCGCTCACCCCTCCACGCCAGTGGGCCGGGTAGCGGCGTCTTTTCGTTTCCGTTGCATTGCCGAGTGAGGTGTTCGATGAGTACCAGCTTCTGGAAATCCGGGCATGTGCCCACGCTGTTCGCTGCGTTCCTGTATTTCGACCTGAGCTTCATGGTGTGGTACCTGCTCGGCCCGCTGGCCGTCCAGATCGCCGCCGACCTGCAACTGAGTGCACAACAGCGGGGCCTGATGGTCGCGACACCCATCCTCGCCGGTGCCGTGCTGCGCTTTGTCATGGGCCTGCTGGTCGACCGCCTCTCACCGAAAACCGCCGGGCTGATCGGCCAGGTCATCGTTATTGTCGCCCTGGCCTGCGCCTGGTACCTGGGCGTGCACAGCTTCGAACAAGCCCTGCTGCTCGGCGTGTTCCTCGGTGTTGCCGGCGCCTCGTTCGCCGTGTCGCTGCCGCTGGCCTCGCAATGGTATCCGCCGCAGCATCAGGGCAAGGCGATGGGCATCGCTGGCGCAGGCAACTCCGGCACCGTCTTCGCCGCGTTGCTGGCCCCGGTGCTGGCTGCAGGCTTTGGCTGGAACAATGTGTTCGGTTTCGCCGTGATCCCGCTGCTGCTAACGGTGGTCGTGTTCGCCCTGCTCGCGCGCAATGCACCACAACGGCCCAAGCCAAAAGCCATGGCCGACTACCTCAAGGCGCTGGGTGATCGCGACAGCTGGTGGTTCATGTTCTTCTACAGCGTCACCTTCGGCGGCTTCATCGGCCTGGCCAGCGCCCTGCCCGGCTATTTCAGCGACCAGTATGGCCTCAGCCCGATCACCGCAGGCTACTACACCGCCGCCTGCGTGTTCGCCGGCAGCCTGATGCGCCCGCTGGGCGGTGCCCTGGCTGACCGTTTCGGGGGCATCCGCACCCTGCTTGGCATGTACAGCGTGGCCGCCATCTGCATTGCTGCCGTGGGCTTCAACCTGCCCAGCGCCACCGCGGCCCTGGCATTGTTCGTCAGTGCCATGCTTGGCTTGGGCGCGGGCAACGGCGCGGTGTTCCAGTTGGTCCCGCAACGCTTCCGCCAGGAAATCGGTGTGATGACCGGGCTGATCGGCATGGCTGGCGGCATCGGCGGCTTCCTGCTGGCAGCCGGGCTCGGCACCATCAAGCAGCACACCGGTGACTACCAGATGGGCCTGTGGCTGTTCGCAAGCCTGGGCCTGCTGGCCTGGTTCGGGCTGCACGGGGTCAAGCAGCGCTGGCGCACCACCTGGGGCTCTGCCGCGGTCACTGCGGCGCGGGTCTGAGGCGAACCGATGAGCCTGCAACTGAGTTTCGCCCAGGCCAGCGCCACCGGCCCGCGCGAGGAGAACCAGGACGCCTTGCGCCTGGTAACCCCGGCGCCCGAGCTTGCCGCCAGCAAGGGCTACCTGTTCGCCCTTGCCGACGGCGTCAGCCACTGTGCTGACGGAGGCCTTGCGGCCCGGGCCAGCCTGCAGGCCCTGGCCATGGATTACTACGCCACCCCCGCAACCTGGGGCGTGGCGCAGGCACTGGACCGCCTGCTGTCAGCACAGAACCGCTGGCTGCGCGCTCAAGGCAGCCAGCCGCTACTGACCACGCTCAGTGCGCTGGTGCTGCGCGGGCGCCGCTTCACCTTGGCACACGTCGGCGATTGCCGCGCCTATCGCTGGCACCACGGCCACCTGCAGTGCCTGAGTGAAGACCATGTGTGGGACCAACCCGGCATGCAGCATGTGCTCAAACGCGCGCTGGGCCTGGACCAACACCTGCTGGTGGACTACCTGGACGGTGAACTGCAGCCAGGCGAATGCTACCTGTTGGTCAGTGACGGAGTATGGGCCAGCCTGGGTGACCAGCACATCCAGGCCGTGCTGCGCGAGCAACCCGACTTGCAACTGGCTGCAGATACACTGGTCGCCAGCGCCCATCACCATGGCAGCCAGGACAATGCCAGTGCCCTGCTGGTACGGATCGAACAAGTAGGCACGGCCAACCTTGGCGACACCTTGGTCCAACTGCAGCAATGGCCGTTGCCCCGCGAACTGCGCGAAGGCCAGGTAATCGATGGCTGGCAGGTCGAGGCGCGGCTGGCGCACAGTCGCCAATCGCTGTTGTACCGCGTGCGCGACGGCCAAGGCCAGCCGTGGCTACTGAAAACCTTGCCTGCCGAACGCGAACAGGAGCCGGGCGCTGCACAGGCGCTGTTGCTCGAAGAATGGTTCCTGCGCCGCGTAGCCGGCCGCCATTTCCCCGAACTGCACGCCGCCAGCCAGCGCCAGCACCTGTACTACGTGATGCGCGAGCACAGCGGCCGAACCCTCGCCGCACAACTGGCCGAGCAGGGCCCGTTGCCGCTGGCCCAGTGGCTGGAAGTGGCCCGCCAGTTATTGCAGGCCGTCGGCGTGCTGCACCGGCGCAACCTGCTGCACCGTGACATCAAGCCCGATAACCTGCACCTGGGCACAGACGGCCAACTGCGCCTGCTGGACTTCGGCCTGGCGTACTGCCCGGGGCTGTCCGAAGACCCATGCCACGAACTACCCGGCACGCCCTCCTACATCGCCCCGGAAGCCTTCGAAGGCCAGCCGCCGAGCCCGCGCCAAGACCTGTATGCCGCGGGAGTGACGCTCTACCACCTGCTGACCGGGCATTACCCCTATGGGGAGGTCGAAGCCTTCCAGCGCCCACGCTTTGGCCAACCGGTCAATGCGGCGCGCTATCGCCCCGACTTGCCAGAGTGGCTGCAGCACAACCTGCAACAAGCCGTGGCCACGGACCCGGCGCAACGCTTCGAAACCGCCGAACAGTGGTTACTGCTGCTCGAACGTGGTGACCGCCAGACGCTGCACAGCCATCCACGCCCATTGCTGGAACGCGAGCCGCTGAAGGTCTGGCGCACCCTGGCCCTACTGTCGCTGTTGCTCAACCTGATATTGCTGTTCAGCCTGTTCAAGGGCTGAGCACGCCTTGCCGATGAGGAAACCCTGATGAATGCAAAAGTCTGGCTGGTCGGTGCCGGCCCCGGTGACCCCGAACTGCTCACCCTCAAAGCGGTGCGGGCGCTGCAACAGGCGCATGTGGTGATGATCGACGACCTGGTCAACCCGGCCGTGCTGGAACACTGCCCGCAGGCACGGGTGATTGCCGTGGGTAAACGGGGTGGCTGCCGCTCCACACCCCAGGCGTTCATTCAGCGCCTGATGCTGCGCCATGCGCGCCAAGGTCGCTGCGTCGTGCGGCTCAAAGGCGGCGACCCGTGCATTTTTGGCCGTGGCGGCGAGGAGGCTTCGTGGCTGCAAGGGCATGGCATCGAGGTCGAAGTGGTCAATGGCATCACTGCTGGCCTGGCCGGCGCGACCCAGTGTGGCATCTCGCTAACCGCTCGCGGGATCAGCCGTGGGGTAACGCTGGTGACCGCACACACACAGGATGACAGCGCGCTGAACTGGGCCGCGCTGGCACAGGGTGGCACGACCCTGGTGGTGTACATGGGCGTTGCGCGGCTGGAGCAGATCCGCCAGGGCTTGCTGGACGGCGGCATGGCGCCGGGGATGCCGGTGGCGATGATCGAGAACGCGTCACTGCCCGAGCAGCGCGAGTGGCGCAGCGACCTGCGGGGTATGCTGGAGGCTGCGAGAGCATTCAACTTGCGTAGCCCGGCAATCCTGGTGATTGGCGAGGTAGCAGGGAACGTGATGGCCCACCCGTGGATGGCGGCAGCCGGGTGATGCGGTGTTTTCAGGCCTGAAGGCTTGCCTGGAAACTACACATTGCAGATAAAGAAAAACCCGGCCGAGGCCGGGTTTTTCATTGAAGCTTCAACCAATTACTTGGCTTGGGCTTCTACCTGAGCTTCAACGCGACGGTTGATAGCACGGCCTTCTTCGGTGGCGTTGTCGGCAACCGGACGGGTTTCGCCGTAGCCAACCGAGTCAACGCGAGTCGACTCAACACCGTACTGCTGGGTCAGCACTTCTTTAACAGCGTTGGCACGACGCTCGGACAGCTTCTGGTTGTAAGCGTCTGGGCCCACGGAGTCAGTGTGACCTTCAACCACGGTGGTGGTTTGTGGGTACTGCTTCATGAAGTCAGCCAGGTTCTTGATGTCGCCGTAGCTGTTAGGCTTGACGACCGACTTGTCGAAGTCGAACTTGACGTCCAGCTCAACGCGAACGACTTCGGCAACAGCCGGGCAGCCATCAGCGTCAACGGTAACGTTGGCCGGGGTGTCTGGGCACTTGTCGACGTTGTCGCAAACGCCGTCGTTGTCGCTGTCGGAGCAGACTTCAGCAACTGGGGCAGGCGCCGGAGCAACTTTGCCACCGCTGCCACCGAAGTTCAGACCCACACCAACGGTCGGGCCCCACTCGGTGTTGCCGTTGTCGATGTTGTACATGGCTTCAACGCCGGCACGGGCGAAGAACATGTCGGTGATGTACCACTTGGCGCCAGCGCCAACGTTGGCGAAGGTGGAGTGGTCACGGCCGCTACGAGTGGCCTGGCCCAGGCTCTCGTGAGCGAAACCAGCGGAAACGTACGGACGCAGAGCGTCGCCAACGGTACCGAAGTGGTAGGTAGCGTCGAGCTTGGCTTTGGAACCTTTGATGTCTTTGTTGAAGACTTCGCCACGAGCGTTGTGAGTCTCGTTGTAGCCCAGGTCCAGGGAGACGTCATCGGTCAGGAAGTAACCGAGGCGAACACCAGGATTGGTGCCGTCGTTCTTGAAGTTACGCTCGCTGTCGTAGTACTGCTTGGTGACGTTGCCTTCAATCTCGACAGCGCCTTGGCCTTGAGCCAGAACGCCGAACGAAGTAGCTGCTACGAGCGAGCCAATGGCCAAGCCCAAGGTGTTTTTCAATTTCATCCGTTAAATCCCCATCTGGTGATAGTTAAGCAGTCCCACCAAAATCCGGCGGACAACTCGACGGCAAGTCTAGCAGACCTCGCCGATTCGTTAGAGATATTCGCAAGGGGCTAAGTTTCATCCAAACCTGCAAATTTCTCTCTAAGCTTGTCCAGCGCACGCTTGTAGCGCATTTTCGTTGCGCTCAGGCCCATGTGCATGATGTCCGCGATCTCCTGAAACTCCAGTTCCGCAACAAAGCGCAACACCAGAATTTCCCGGTCGATCGGGTTCACATACACCAGCCACTTGTCCAGACCGCCCTTTTCTTCGGGTTTCGGTGCCTTGTCTTCAGACGCCTCTTCAACAGGGTCAAGACTCAAGGCATCCATCAACCGACGTTTGCGGCGCTCCTTGCGGTACTGGGTGATGCATTCGTTATAGGTAATGCTGTAGAGCCAGGTCTTGAACTTGGATTTACCCTCGAAGTTCTTCAGACCGTAAAGCACCTTGAGCATCACCTCCTGACAGACATCGTCAGCATCCCGGTCGTTCCCCAAATAACGCGCGCACACGTTGAACAGGGTCCGCTGGTAGCGCCGCATGAGCTCTTCATAGGCGCGGGTAACGTGGTACAGCTCCTCATGCGAACGCGCCACCAACTCCTCGTCGGTGAGCTCGCGCGGGTCGTAACGCATGGGCGGCGAATGAACTTTATTCAAAACGGATCTGGCCGACAGTCAGGTCAATGTCACCGCTCGGCCACGTGGGCGGATTTCAGCGGCGGCATACATTAACAGCTTTTGGACAATTAGCGGCTATTGACGCGCTGCTCGAGCAACACTCGATTAGCCAGCGACACTAATTCGCCATCATCGGTCAGCAACGTCGTCTTGACCGTGCCGATCTCCTCGATCTGCCCCTCGACCTCTCCAATTCGCACCTGCTGGCCGACCTGGTAAAGCTCACGCACATAGATACCGGCCAGAATCTGCCCAGCGATTTCGCGACTGCCAAGCCCCATCGCAAGCGCAACGGCCAGACCAACGGTAATCAGCCCGATCACGATCACGTGGTTGAGCAGGTCGGTCTTGACCTCAAGCTGGCTGATCGCCACCGAGATGCTGATGATGATCACCAAGCCTTGGGTGATGCGCCCAAGGCCTGCGGAGTATTCCAGGCCGATGCCTTCGGCAGCACCACGCACCAGGCCATTGGCCACTTGCGCCAGCAGCACGCCAACCAACAGCACCAACGCTGCGCCAAACACCTTGGGCAGGTACAGGGCGAGCATGTCGAGGGTGGCAGACACCCGCTCAAGGCCAAGGGATTCGGCGGCAGAAACCAGGAAAATCAGCAAGACGAACCAGTAGACGATCTTGCCGATCAAGGTCGAGATCGGCACCTGAATGCCGCCACGGCTGAGCATTTTGGTCAGGCCGGTGCCGGCCATCAGGCGATCCAGGCCGAACTTGGCCAGCAGCTTGGACAGCAGCGTATCGAGCAGCTTGGCCACCACGAAACCGAGCAGCACCACCACCAGCGCGCCGAACAGGTTGGGGATGAAGTTCGCCACCTTGGTCCATAGGGCGGTCATGGCAGTGACCAGGCTCTGGGTCCAGAGATCGAGTTCCATATTCAATCGGCCTTATCAGCTTTGCTGCCAGCGGCAGCGTTACGGGCAGAAGTGCGGCGCACCGGCGCGACATGCGCCGAGCCATTGTTCACGGCGATCAGCAGCGCCTGGCTCCAACGGCCAAGCAGGCTGAACAGGTCACCGGCGCCGACCTGGCGGTTGGCGGTTTTCAGCACGCGACCCAGGCACGCAGCGTCGTCTCGGTCTTCACCGGATGGCGACGCGTTGAGCAGGTCACGCAGGGATTGTTCAAACGGATCGTGCATGTGCACCTCGCGCAATGTCAGTCAGAGACGAGAGCGGCGGGCGATGGGTCACACATCGGCCGATGTCGGGGCCCGCTTGCCGGCGATAAGCCCGGTACATTCCAATGAGCATTCAAACCCACCGCAGCCGTCTGAACAGCCACCACTGCCCCACCGCAAGGCCGAGCACGACGATGCAGGCAAGCAGGAAACCATAGGGGTTTTCCGCGCCCGGAATGCCGCCGACATTGATCCCGAGCAACCCGGTGACGAAGCTCATGGGCAGGAAAATGCAGGTGATGATGCCCAAGCGGTACATGGTTCGGTTCATCCGCTCGCTGCGCCGCCGGTCTTCGCTTTCCAGTAGCAGTGCGGCCCGCTCACGGGCCAGCTCCAGCTCTTCGAGGTAACGGATCAGGCTGTTGTTCAGCTCGTTCCAGTAGTCAGCGTCCGCATCGGCGAACCAACTCCACCGGCTGCGCGACAGCTGGGCATAGATTTCCCGCTGTGGGGCGAGAAAACGCCGCAGGCCAGCGGCCCGACGACGAATCTGTTGCAAGCTGCCATGTTCAGGACTGTACCGTTCGTCGGATTCGACTTTCTCTTCTTCCAGATCGACCAACTCCGACAGATCGTTGACCAAACCCTGGACTTTCTCGGTGAGCAATTCGCCCATCAACAGCAGCAGCTCGGAGGCCGACTTTGGGCCCCTGCCCTCGTCCAGCAAACGGAGAATTTCGTCACTGGCACGCAAAGGCCGCAAGCGCAACGAAATCACCCGCCGCGCCTGAGCAAAAATACGCACCGATACCATGTCCTCCGGCTCGGCGCCCGGGTTGAGGTTCACCCCTCGCAAAAACAGCAGCAGCTGTTCATCGGCCAGCGGCAGCAGGCGCGGACGGGTGTTTTCCTCCAGCAGCAGCTCGCAGGCGAACTCACTCAGCCCGCTCTCTTGCAGCAGCCAGGTACGGGTTTGGGGATGACTGCGGTCCCAGTGCAGCCACAGGCTCTGCTGTGGCTGCAACTGCAGATCGTCCAGCTCGGTCCGGGGGATCGAGCGCGCGCCGCCTTTACCATCGAGCACCAGGGCGTGCACCAACCCCCACTGCGCGTTGTCTTCCTCGAACATCAAAGCTCCATCAGCGCGTGCGGCGCATCACTGCGGCATTTCCAGCGGGCTTGGCGAGACGATCACGCCATTGTTGTCGGCATACACATACTCGCCAGGGCGGAACGTCACGCCGGCGAAGGTCACGGCCACATTGAGGTCGCCGATGCCGCGCTTGTCGGTCTTCATCGGATGGCTGGCCAACGCCTGCACACCGACGCTGGTCTGGATCAGCACATCGACGTCACGCACGCAGCCATAGATCACCAGGCCTTCCCAGCCGTTTTTGGCAGCCTTTTCGGCAAGCATGTCACCGAGCAACGCGCAGCGCAGCGAACCGCCGCCATCGACCACCAGAACCTTGCCCTTGCCGTCGAGCTCGACCTGCTCCTTGACCCGCGAGTTGTCCTCGAAGCACTTGATGGTAACGATCTGGCCACCGAATGAATCGCGGCCACCGAAGTTGCTGAACATCGGTTCCAGCACCTGGACCAGGTCGGGGTAGGCGTCGCACAGGTCGGGCGTTACGTAATGCTGCATGGGAAGCTCCTGTCAGTCACAACGAAAGCGGGTGTCTGCCAAGGCTACACCGGGGAGGCTGTCGCAGTCATCCGGGACTGCTCGGTCATCTGTATTTCGCCTGCCGTGGCCCGCACGGGCCACGACAACCAGCAGAAAATCAGCTTACCGGCACAGGCTCGGCAACCACGGTCGCCTCGTGCACCGGCAGCAACGGCTGGCGCAACCAGCGCTCCACCAATGGCCACACCTGCACCTGCGCCGCCTTGCTCACCAGCATGTCGACATGCCCGAACGCCTCGAAGCCTTCCTCGCGGCCAAGCCTGAGGAACTGCTTGCGCTCACCACCCAACTGATCGAACAGCTTGCGACAAGCCCATACCGGGTCTTGGAAGTCTCCCGCGCCAGCCACTGCCAGCACCGGCACATCCACCTCAGCGAGCCCCGCCCACCAGTCACTGTCCTTGTCACCGAAGCGGCCAAACAGGCCATGCCAACGCATGCTTTCCAGCGCCAGCCCAATCGGTTCGTCCTCAGGCCCGCGCTTGAACCGCGGCCCGGAAATCTGACCCCAACGCTTGAGCAGCAGCTTGGCGCCCCAGGCCACGGGCGGCACCTTCAACGGCCAGTACACCCGGCTGATCTGCGTGCCGAAAAACGCGGCACTGGCGACCTGCCTGGCATGCAGGAAACCACCGCCAAGCGCTGCCGCCAAGGTGGTACCGCCAAGCGAATGGCCAATCCAGTGAGGTGCGGTGCCGGACTGCTCCTCAACGAAGGCTGCGATCAGCGGCAAATCATAGCGGGCATAGTCAGCGACCCGGTTGTGCCGCCAATCGTGGTTGCGCGGCGACAGCCCGTGGCCGCGCATTTCGGGGATCCACACATCGAACCCCGCACGCACCAGGTAAGCCCCCAGGCCAATGCCCTTGGGCGAATACCAGAAGCGCCGATTGGAGAAACTGCCGTGCAGGAGAATCACCGGCACGCCTTGGGCGCCCGCCTGGTCCGCCAGGCCCAGGCGGGTCAAGGCCAGCTCCACGCTCGGATCAGGGCTGTTGCCGGCCTTGATCCGGTACACGTCTTCACTGAGGTCGCCGCGGCGCTCGGCACTGAGCAAGGCCACGGGAAATAGAACACTGCTGCTTTGCATAAGGTTTGCTTGGTGCACAAAAAAGGGCGGGGTCCATCGCTGGAGCTCGCCCTGGAAAAAACCAGGCGGGGGCACACCAGAGGTGCCCCCGCATTTACTGCATCAGACCGCGCCCTGGCCTTCGGCCAGGAAGAACCAGGTCTCGAGTACCGAGTCCGGGTTCAGCGATACGCTTTCGATGCCTTGTTCCATCAGCCACTTGGCGAGGTCCGGGTGGTCCGACGGGCCCTGCCCACAAATGCCGATGTACTTGCCGGCCTTGTTGCACGCCTGGATGGCATTGGCCAACAGCTTCTTCACCGCAGGATTTCGCTCGTCGAACAGGTGGGCGATGATCCCCGAGTCGCGGTCCAGGCCCAGGGTCAACTGGGTCAGGTCGTTGGAGCCGATCGAGAAGCCGTCGAAGTACTCCAGGAACTCTTCGGCGAGGATGGCGTTGGACGGCAGTTCGCACATCATGATCACGCGCAGGCCGTTGTCGCCGCGGGCCAGGCCGTTTTCGGCCAACAGGTCGACCACTTGGCTGGCTTCGCCCAGGGTACGCACGAACGGCACCATGATCTCGACGTTGGTCAGGCCCATCTCGTTACGCACGCGCTTCAGTGCACGGCATTCGAGCTCGAAGCAGTCACGGAACGACTCGCTGATGTAGCGCGACGCCCCGCGGAAGCCCAGCATCGGGTTTTCTTCTTCCGGCTCGTACAGTTTGCCGCCGATCAGGTTGGCATACTCGTTGGACTTGAAGTCCGACAGGCGCACGATGACCTTTTTCGGGTAGAAGGCGGCCGCCAGGGTGCTGATGCCCTCGACCAGCTTTTCGACGTAGAAGCCGACAGGGTCGTTGTAGCCGGCGATGCGTTTGTCGACGCTCTCTTTGAGTTCCGGCGGCAGGCCCGCGTAATTCAGCAGCGCCTTGGGGTGCACGCCAATCATGCGGTTGATGATGAATTCCAGGCGCGCCAGGCCGACACCAGCGTTGGGCAGCTGGGCGAAATCGAAGGCGCGGTCGGGGTTACCGACGTTCATCATGATCTTGAATGGCAGGTCGGGCATGGCATCGACCGAGTTCTGCTTGACGTCGAAGCCCAGCTCACCTTCAAAGATGAAGCCGGTATCGCCCTCGGCGCAGGACACGGTCACGCCCTGGCCATCCTTGAGCAGTTGGGTGGCGTTGCCACACCCTACCACTGCCGGAATACCCAGCTCACGGGCGATGATCGCCGCGTGGCAGGTACGCCCACCGCGGTTGGTGACGATGGCGCTGGCGCGTTTCATCACCGGTTCCCAGTCCGGGTCGGTCATGTCCGAGACCAGCACGTCGCCCGGCTGCACCTTGTCCATCTCGGACACATCCTTGATCACGCGGACCTTGCCGGCGCCGATGCGCTGGCCGATGGCGCGACCTTCGACCAATACGGTGCCCTTTTCCTTGAGCAGGTAACGTTCCATGACGTTGGCGCTGGCGCGGCTCTTCACGGTTTCAGGGCGGGCCTGCACGATATACAGCTTGCCGTCGTCACCGTCCTTGGCCCATTCGATATCCATCGGGCGCTGGTAGTGCTGTTCGATGATCATGGCCTGCTTGGCCAGCTCACTGACCTCGGCGTCGGTCAGGCAGAAGCGCGCACGCTCGGCGCGGTCGACTTCGACGGTCTTGACCGAACGACCGGCCTTGGCCTCGTCGCCGTAGATCATCTTGATCGCCTTGCTGCCCAGGTTGCGGCGCAGGATGGCCGGGCGGCCGGCCTGCAGGGTGTTCTTGTGTACGTAGAACTCGTCCGGGTTGACCGCACCCTGCACCACGGTTTCGCCCAGGCCGTAGGCACCGGTGATGAACACCACGTCGCGGAAACCCGACTCGGTGTCGAGGGTGAACATCACGCCGGCGGTGCCGGTTTCGGAGCGGACCATGCGCTGCACGCCGGCCGACAGCGCCACCAGCTTGTGATCGAAGCCCTGGTGCACGCGGTAGGCGATGGCGCGGTCGTTGAACAGCGAGGCGAACACTTCCTTGGCCGCGCGGATCACGTTATCGACGCCACGGATATTGAGGAAGGTTTCCTGCTGGCCGGCAAACGAGGCATCCGGCAGGTCTTCGGCGGTGGCCGAGGAACGCACGGCGACGGCCATGTTGTCGTTGCCGGCGGCCATTTCGGCGAAGGCCGTACGGATTTCCGAATCCAGCCGTGGCGGGAATTCGGCTTCCATGACCCACTGGCGAATCTGCGCGCCGGTCTTGGTCAGGGCATTGATGTCATCGACATCCAGCGCGTCGAGCGCGGCGTGAATGCGGTCGTTCAGCCCGCTTTGCTCGAGAAAATCACGGTACGCCTGAGCCGTAGTGGCAAAGCCGCCCGGCACCGACACGCCGGCACCGGCAAGGTTACTGATCATCTCGCCCAGGGATGCGTTCTTGCCCCCCACATGCTCCACATCATGGACGCCGAGCTTATCGAGGGAAACTACGTACTCTACCAAGGTGATCTCTCCACTAACTGTGTTGGAAAAGCTCAAGGGCGCCCGCCTGCCTTTTGACTGGGCCGGACGCTTGTGGCCTGTACCTGGAAAATAAGTGAGAATGCCGACAGCCGCATTCGGCAAACCGAACTTATCATATCCAAGAAACGTCATCAGCTTAAGGCCCAGATCGCAAATGAAACGAACCGCGTTCTTCATCTCCGATGGCACCGGCATCACTGCCGAAACCCTGGGCCAAAGCCTGCTTGCGCAATTCGATAGCATTCCGTTCAACAAATTCACGCGTCCGTACATCGATACGCCCGACAAGGCACGTACGATGGTGCAGCAAATCAATACCGCCGCCGAGCGCGACGGCATGCGCCCGATCATCTTCGACACCATCGTCAATCAGGACATCCGTGAGATCCTGGCGACGTCGAACGGCTTCATGATCGACATTTTTTCGACGTTTTTATCCCCGCTCGAGCAGGAATTGACTGCCCATTCGTCGTATTCCGTCGGCAAGTCGCACTCCATTGGCGGCAATTCCAACTACATGGAACGCATCGAGGCGGTGAATTTTGCCCTCGACAACGACGACGGCGCGCGCACCCATTACTACGACAAGGCCGACCTGATCCTGGTCGGCGTGTCGCGTTGCGGCAAGACCCCGACCTGCCTGTACATGGCGATGCAGTTCGGCATTCGTGCGGCCAACTACCCGCTTACCGAAGACGACATGGAGCGCCTGCAATTGCCGGCGGTGCTCAAAAAACATCACAACAAGTTGTTCGGCCTGACCATCGACCCCGACCGCCTCACCGCCATCCGCCACGAACGCAAGCCCAACAGCCGTTATTCGAGCTTTGCCCAGTGCGAGTTCGAGGTCCGCGAGGTCGAGAGCCTGTTCCGGCGGGAGAACATCCCCAACATCAACTCCACGCATTTCTCGGTAGAGGAGATTTCGGCGAAGATCCTGGTGGAAAAAGGCGTGGAGCGCCGCTTCAAATGACGCCCGGCCCTACCGGGGCCGCGCGCATCCGTCAGGTGGGACACAGACCAATGAAAAGCCCCGGCATCACTGCCGGGGCTTTTTCATTTCAGCTGACCAGCTGACCGATCAGGACGGCACCGCCACCGCCTGCCCGCTCATTGCCAGGTCGACCAGCTCGCGGTTGGCCACCGCATACATCGCGTAGTCGGTACCCGTCGCATTGCGCAGGTCGTCGAGCATGGCGCGCCAGCGCTCGACCATGACCCGATGCTGCTCGGCCCACAGCGCCACCCGGGCATCCATGTCTTGCGGGGCATCGGCCATCTGCAGCACCGAGATGGTGATGGCCCGTTGCTGCAGGTCGATATCGTCGCGGAACGCCTCGCGGGCCAGAGCCTGCCAGTTGTTCTCGACCGGCAGGTTGCTGATTTCCTGCAAGTACCAGGTCAAGTCCAGCGCACTGCCCACGGCGAAGAACGCCTTGGCCACCTGGGCCGGCTCGTGGCCGGTCACGTCTGCCGCCTCGATGATCGGCAGCAACGTGTACAGGTGGCTGGTACCCGCCACCATGCGTGCGAGCAATTCCGGGACGCCGGCATCGACGAAGCTCTGGTAGCGGACCATCCAGCGTTCGCGGGTCGGCCCCTCCAGCAGCTCGTCGAGCTTGAGCCCCAGCTGGGCGATTTTCGGCCCGAAGTGCGCGGTGTCGCGCCCGGCATCCTGCTCGTTGCGCCGGCTGCGCAGGAACCAGCGGGTCGCGCGGCGGCCCAGGCGCATCAGCTCGTCCATCAAGGTAAGCTGGATTTCTGCCGGCACCTGGTAGTCCAGCGCCTCGATCTGGCGGAACCAGTGCGGCAGATGGAAGATGTCACGCACGATCACATAGGCCCCGGCGACATTGGCCGGGCTCATGCCAGTCGACTCTTTCAGCCGCTGGACGAAGGTGATGCCCATGTTGTTGACCAGGTCGTTGGCGATCTGGGTGCTGACGATCTCGCGCTTCAGGCGATGGCGGCGCATGGCTTCGGCGAACTTGCTGACCAGCGACGGCGGGAAAGCGGTTTCCATGTCGCGGGTCAGGTAGTCGTCGTCAGGCACCAGCGACTTGAGCAACTGTTCCTTGAGGTCGATCTTGCTGTAGGAAATCAGCACCGAAAGCTCGGCACGGGTCAGGCCCTGGCCTGCCGCCAGGCGCTCGGCCAACTGCTCCTCGGTTGGCAGGAACTCGATCGCACGGTCCAGCTTGCCACGGCTCTCGAGGTCGGCCATCAAGCGCTTGTACTCGGCGATCCGCTCGCGGGCGCGACGCGCCGCCAACGAAAGCGCCTGGGTCTGCTTGTAGTTGTTGCCCAGCACCAGCGCGCCCACTTCATCGGTCATGCTGCCCAGCAGCTGGTTGCGCTGCTTCTCGGTCATGTCGCCACCCTGCACCACTTCGTTGAGCAGGATCTTGATGTTGACCTCGTGGTCGGAGCAGTCCACGCCACCGGCGTTGTCGATGAAGTCGGTATTGGTGGCACCGCCGTTGAGGCCGAACTCGACACGGCCAAGCTGGGTCATGCCGAGGTTGCCGCCCTCGCCCACCACCTTGCAGCGCAGTTCATTGCCGTTGACCCGCAACGCGTCATTGGCCTTGTCGCCAACATCGGCGTGGCTTTCGCTGCTGGCCTTGACGTAGGTACCGATACCCCCGTTCCACAGCAGATCCACCGGCGCCTTGAGCAATGCATGCAGCAGCTCGGTCGGCGTCAGGCGGTCGGCCTCGATGGCGAAGCGTTCCTTCATCTGCGCGGTGATGGCGATGCTCTTGGCACTGCGCGGGAAGATCCCGCCGCCTTCGGACATGATGCTGGTGTCGTAATCGGTCCAGGCCGAACGCGGCAGGTCGAACAGGCGCTGACGCTCGGCGAAGCTGCTGGCCGGGTCCGGGTTCGGGTCGATGAAGATGTGCAGGTGGTTGAACGCCGCGACCAGTTTCAGCTTGTCGGACATCAGCAGGCCGTTGCCGAACACGTCACCGGCCATGTCACCGACGCCGATCACCGTGATCGGGTCCTGCTGCACATTGATGCCGCGCTCGCGGAAGTGGCGCTGCACGCCCACCCAGGCACCACGGGCGGTAATGCCCATCTTCTTGTGGTCGTAGCCGGCAGAGCCACCCGAGGCAAAGGCATCGCCCAGCCAGAAGCCGTAATCGATGGCGATGCCGTTGGCGATATCGGAGAAGGTTGCGGTGCCCTTGTCGGCCGCCACCACCAGGTACGGGTCATCGTCATCGTGACGCACCACGTTGGCCGGCGGCACCACGCCGCCGTCCTTGAGGTTGTCGGTGATGTCGAGCAGGCCCGAGATGAAAATGCGGTAGCAGGCCACGCCTTCGGCGGCGATTTCGTCACGCGTGCCGCCCAGCGGCAAACGCCGTGGCAGGAAGCCGCCCTTGGCACCGACCGGCACGATCACCGAGTTCTTGACCTGCTGGGCCTTGACCAGCCCAAGCACCTCGGTACGGAAGTCCTCTTCACGGTCCGACCAGCGCAGGCCACCGCGCGCCACGTTGCCGAAGCGCAGGTGCACACCCTCGACCCGCGGCGAGTAGACGAATATCTCGAACTTGGGTACCGGCTTGGGCAGTTCGGGGATCAGTTTAGGGTTGAACTTGAAGCTGAAGTACGACTTGCTCTGGCCGTTGGCATCCGGCTGGTAGAAGTTGGTGCGCAGAGTGGCCTTGATCAGGTCCAGGTAGCGGCGCAGGATGCGGTCCTCGTTGAGCACCTGGACATCGTCCAGGGCGCTGAGGATGGCTTGCTCCAGGCGTTGCTGCTTGTCGTCCAGGTCATCGGCCGTGAGCTTGCGCGCCAGGTAGAAGCGGGTCTTGAACAGCCGGGTCAGCTCACGGGCGATGTCGGTGTGGTTGTTCAGGGTGCTGGCGATGTAGCCGAGGTCGAAGCCCAGGCGGATCTGCTTGAGGTAGCGGGCATAAGCGCGCAGCAGCGCCACATCGCGCCATGGCAGGCCGGCGGTGAGCACCAGGCGGTTGAAGGCGTCATTCTCGGCATCGCCCTGGACGATATGGATGAACGCATCCTGCAGGACGTCGTTGAGTTGCTGGATGTCCAGGCTCAAGCCTTCGCTGTACGTGAAGGCGAAGTCGTGGATCCAGTACTCACGACCACTGGCGTGACGCAAGCGGTAGGGGAACTCGCCCAGCACGCGCAGGCCGAGGTTTTCCAGAATCGGCAGCACATCCGACAACGCCAATGGCGTGTCCGCGTGGTACAGCTTGCAATGCAGCAAGCGTTCGCCCAGCCGCGTCAGCGGCTGGTAAAAGCTCATCGCCAGCGGCTTGCTTTCGGACAGTGCCAGCACATGTTGCAGGTCGACCACTGCCGAATGGGCGGCGAAGCGCTCACGGTAGCCGGCCGGGAAGCCTTTGGGGAAATCGGCGAGGATGTTGGTGCCCTGGGCTTCACCGAAGTTCTCCACCACCAGCGCGGCGTAATCGTCATGCCACGAGCGGCAGGCCTGGATCACTTCGTTTTCCAGTTGCTGCGGGTCGATGGCGATGCGGTTCTTCGGGTCGACGCGCAAAATCAGCTGCACGCGCGCCAGCACCGATTCGGAGAAGAACGTCCAGAACTCGCAGTCGCTGGCCTTCAGGCGCTCCATCAGCACCTGCTGGATCTTCTGCCGCACTTCGGTGGAATAGATTTCCCGTGGCACGTAGGCCAGGCAATAGCAGAAGCGCCCGTACGGGTCCTTGCGCAGGAACACACGGATCTTGTTGCGCTCCTGGATCTGCACGATCGACATGACCGTGCTGAACAGCTCGTCGATCGGGGTCTGGAACAGGTCATCGCGTGGCAGCACTTCGAGCACCTGCGCCAGTTCCTTGCCCAGGTGGGCCTTGGCGTCGAAGCCGGAGCGGCGCTCGACCTCGGCGACCTTGACCCGGATGTAAGGAATGGCGTGCACGCTCTCGCCGTACACCGAGGAGGTGTAAAGGCCCATGAAGCGGTGTTCCTTGACCACCTTGCCATCGGCGTCCAGCTGGCGGATCGAGACGTAATCCGGGTAGGCCGGGCGGTGGACCCGGCTGGGCAGTGCGGCCTTGGCGAACGACAACAGCAGCGGTTCGGCCAGGTAAGCCACCGCGTAGTCTTCGATACGCAGCTCTTCTGGCGTCAGGCCCACACGCAGGCGGCGCGGCAAGCCAAGGAACGACTGCTCGTCGTAGACCATCTGGCCGCCGGCGCTGTCGGCCTGCACGGTGAATTCTTCATAACCGAGGAAGGTGAAGTGGTTGTCCAACAGCCACTCGAGGAAGGCCTTGACCTCATCCTTTTCATGGTGAACCGGCGCAAACGCGGTTCGCTCCACCAGCTCCATGACTTCCTGCAGCTTGGCTTTCATCGGTTCGAAATCGGCCACCGCCACCCGCACCTCGGCCAGCACCTGCTCGATTTCGCGGGTGAGCACCGTCAATTCGGCAGCGTTGGCACAGCGGTCGATCTCCAGGTACATCAGCGACTCATGGCACACACCCTCGCCCTGGGTGCCCTTGGGCAGCAGTTCGAGCAGGTTGCCCTTGGCATCACGACGCACGCTCAGCACGGTGGTCTGCAGGGTATGGATGCTGTAGCCGCGGCGGTTGAGCTCGGTACGCACCGAATCGACCAAGAACGGCAGGTCATGGTGCAGCACCTCGACCACGGTGTGGGTCGACTGCCAGCCATTGCGCTCGTAATCGGGGTTGTACACCCGCACCACTGGATGCTCGGGGTCGAAGCGCTCGATGATGCGCCAGGCGGAAAGGGTACAGCCGGCGAGGTCCGACAGCCTGCGCTGGGTGAGTTCGTCCATGGAAATGATGCCGAAGAACTGCTCGGCGAACAGCGCCACTTGTGGCAGGGACTGCTCGCTGATGTGCTGCGCCAGGGCCGCTTGCAGTTGGTGCTGGAAGTCGGCTTTGCTGGCTGCGGTGAAGAACGCCATCTGTGGTACTCCGCTTGGGCTTTGTAATAGTTGAAGCGTCGCGTACATCCGACGATCACGGATCAACGATAGCCAACCCGTGGCAAGCCGGACGGTAATGTTCAGGGCTCGCGGAAGCTTAACGACTGATCGGTCATCACCGCTTGCAGCGCTGCGACAATTTCGGTCAAGGGGGGGAAACTTTACGTTTATCGATACCCCCAAGGCTGTCAGAATTCACTTTCGTTTCCATTTACCCGAGCCGCCCACATGCAAATCCACACCGCCCTGCTGTTCGCCACCCCCTGCGATGACGAGGAAGACAACATGGCGACCTTGTGCTGCCATAGCGACAAAGGGCAGATGTTCCTGCTCACCCGCTACCCGGACGAGGACACCGTGGACCTGACCCTGGACGATGAGCCGTCGACCCTCGATGGCCTGAAAGTGACCTTGAGCGCCCAGCGCCTGCTGATCGAAGTGGCGGCCGGGGATCGGGATGCGTTGAAGGGTGACGAAACCCTGGAGATCGTGCTGACGTCGGCGGGGACGGACCTGGAAGAGGTCGAGCTGACCTTGCGCACTATTCTGGATGGCACAGGGACCTTCGTCAGCGAGCTTCGATAGACGAAGGGCGCGTCGACCGCCCGGTGGGCGTGTCGGCGCATTCAAGCCCGCTTGAGACCTGCCCTTGAAATGGCCGGCAGGTACGTCAACCCACCGGGTTCCTGTGCAGCACCCTGCCCGCCTTGCCCGGCCGGTCGATGAACAATGCGTCCAGCGAACTGTTATCCAGCCCTTTCACGGCGTTCCAGTGCGCCGATGTGTGCACGTATTTCGCCTGCAACAACGCTCGCTCCTGGGGCGTCAGGTGCAATTGCGCACATTGACCGAGGGCAAACTCATGCAGCTTGCGACTGACAGGCAGCAACTCTGCCGGCAGGCGATGCGCTTCGTCACCGCCCAGAGGGGCGAACGCTACCCCACCGCGCACGGCCAGTTCACGCATGATGCTGAGGTAGACACGTGAAAGATGGCCACTGACTTCACGTTCTCGGTACACAGCGGCATACACCTGCTTTTCCGGCTCATCGCGCCTGGCTCGGCTGCCTTGGACCGGCACCTCCCAGCTGAGCAGCCGGGGCCGCGGATCGACCAGGCTTGCAAAGGTCGAGCTCAGCAGCCCAGTGACCGCCGCATGGGCGCGCGTGCAGTGGGCCGGTGTCGTGCGCGCGACCCGGCTCGAATGCGGTTTGCACAACAGAACCTGCTCGTGCATGTGCTCCAGATAGCCGCCACCGATATTCGAGTGCACACCCGGCACGACAATGTCGTTGTCGCTAAGCACCAGCGGGAAGTTGTGGCGCTGCTCATCACCTGCCACCAGTTGCACGACCTGCCGGGCGACACGCGTGTCCAGACCGAGACGCAAGCCGCCGTGGCGATCGCTGGCTGGGCCGAAGCTGCCTTGCAAGGGTGCAACGATGGCCGCCACGGTATCGAACAGGCCAATGAAGTTGATCGCCCTCGGCCCGTGCAGCTCAGCCGGCAGGCCCGTCTCATCCGTGCCCAGGCGATTGGCCAGATGCCTGGCCGCCGCCGCACCGCGGCTGAAACCGAACAGGTCGAATTCGATGCACGTGGGCACAAACTGCGGATGCTTTGCCCGATAATCGCGCAGCTGCCTGCCAACCTCTGCCAGCGCCTGCTCTACCCGCGCCGCCACCCCCGCGCTTCCGCGCCCCGTCGCCTGGGCGAAGGGCGAGTCAGGGCCACCGTGCGTTGTACCGATCCCTTCGACATACACGTTGAAATGGACCTGCCCGTGCACGGGCCCGCAGGGATATAGCGCGTGCAGCAGGGCAATGTTACTGCGGGCATTGGCGTAACTGCCCCCTGCGCAGCCGTGGCCGGTGGCGGCCAAGGGTGCAGCATTGCCCTGATTGTTGCCGGTGCCGTCGAAAAAAACGCCCACCCGCAGGGTAACCGGGGCAGGCACAGCGGACTGCTTGCTCATCATCATGCGCCTTCATGATTCGAAGAGCACAAGCAAGCGACAGATCACCGCCAGCGCAAATCAGAGAACACCGCAAAGGCATGCGGATAGTGCAACCTTTCGATGCGCATAAAAAACCGGGGCGTAATTGGTCGCCACCCCCCGGATAGATTAAAGTATCCACCCCTGCCAGGTCCGTCGCGCTACGCGCCCGCCCTGGCCCAATCCCAGGAACCGCCGCCGATGGAACACCGTGAAGCGCTGATCGCGCTACGCACCTTTCTTTCCTCCCAGATCCTAGGCCAGGAAAAACTGGTCGAGCGGCTGTTGATCGTGCTGCTGGCCGACGGCCACATGCTGGTCGAGGGCGCCCCGGGCCTGGCCAAGACCAAGGCCATCAAAGAGCTGGCCGAAGGTGTCGAAGCGCAGTTCCATCGCATCCAGTTCACGCCCGACCTGCTCCCGGCCGACATCACGGGCACTGAAATCTATCGCCCGGAAACCGGCAGTTTCGTCTTCCAGCAGGGGCCGATCTTCCACAACCTGGTGCTGGCCGACGAAATCAACCGGGCACCCGCCAAGGTGCAGTCGGCGTTGCTCGAGGCAATGGCCGAACGCCAGGTCAGTGTCGGGCGCAGTACGTACGACCTGTCGCCGCTGTTTCTGGTCATGGCCACGCAGAACCCGATCGAGCAGGAAGGCACCTACCCGCTGCCGGAAGCCCAGCTCGACCGTTTTCTGATGCACGTGAAGATCGGTTTCCCCGATGCGGCGGTGGAGCGACGCATTCTTGCCCAGGCCCGCGGTGAAGCGCTGGGAGGCGAAGTCAAACCTGAACGGCGTGTCAGCCAGCAGGCCATCTTTGCCGCACGCAAGGAAATCCTCGGCCTGTACATGGCCGACGCGGTGGAGGAATACCTGGTGCAACTGGTGATGGCCACGCGCACACCGGCCAAGTTCGATACCGAGCTGGCCGACTGGATCGCCTATGGCGCCAGCCCGCGCGGCTCCATCGCCCTGGATCGTTGTGCACGGGCGCATGCCTGGCTGGCCGGGCGCGACTTCGTCAGCCCCGAGGATATCCAGGCCGTACTGTTCGACGTGCTGCGCCATCGCATCATCCTGTCCTTTGAAGCCGAAGCGGCCGGGGTCGACCAGGATCGCGTGGTCCAGCGCATCCTTGACGTCGTCGCCGTTGCCTGACCCCATGCCCACCGCTCAGCAGGCCGAACCCGGCATCCGCATCGGCCTCGCCGAGCTGATTGACATGCGCCACCGCGTGCGCGAAATCCAGTTGTTCTCCCGCCCTGGCCAGCGCAGCCCGCTGGTAGGCTTGCACCACTCCAAGCTGCGCGGGCGCGGCGTGGACTTCGACCAGGTGCGCGTCTATCAGGCCGGTGACGACGTACGCAACATCGACTGGCGGGTCACCGCACGCACCCAAGAGCCGCATACTAAGCTGTTCCATGAAGAACGCGAGCGGCCGATCTTCATCCTCGTCGAGCAAAGCCAGCGCCTGTTCTTCGGCTCGGGGCTGATGTTCAAGTCAGTGCTTGCGGCCCAGGCCGCGGCGCTGTTCGGTTGGGCAGCGCTGGGCCACAACGACCGCATCGGCGGGCTGGTGTTCGGCGATGATGAGCACCACGAAATCAAGCCGCGGCGCAGCAAGCAGAGCCTGCTGCAGCTGCTCAACCGTATGGCGAAGGTCAATCAGGCGCTGCACACCGAAGCCGCGCCCCACGCCGACAGCCTGGGCCTGGCGCTGCGCCGCGCGCGTGAAGTACTGCGCCCAGGCAGCCTGGCCATCGTCATTTGCGACGAGCGCTCACTCAGCCCCCAGGCTGAACAGCACCTGGCGATGCTCTCGCGCCATTGTGACCTGCTGCTGATGCCAGTGTCCGACCCCCTCGACCATGCCTTGCCGGCAGCAGGCCTGCTGCGTTTCTCCCAGCGCGGCGCGCACCTGGAGCTCGATACCCTGGACACCAACCTGCGCCAGGCCTACCGTCAGCAGGCCGAAGCACGCATAGAACGCTGGGAGCTGATGGCCCAGAAGCTGCGCGTGCTGCTGATGCCCCTGAGCACCCAGAGCGAAATGATCGAGCAACTGCGCGAATACCTGAATGCACAGCGCCCACGGAGCGGTTCATGAAGAGCAGCGCCCAATGAACCCTCTGGACCAGTTGCAACCGCTGATACCCCCTTCAGCGATCGGCCTGTGGCCACCGGCACCTGGCTGGTGGCTGCTGCTTGGCGTCCTCCCCTTCCTGGCCTGGGGCCTGTGGCGGCTGCGCCGCTGGCGCCCCGGCAAGCGCAGGATAGTGCGTGCCGAGCAACCGCTGGACCCGGTACGCCTGGAAGCCCTGGCCGAGCTGGCCCTGCTGCCGCGCCCCTACGACGGCGCGCCGGCCGGGGCCTGGCTGCAACAGATCAACGCCTTGCTCAAGCGCCTGTGCCGCAACCACTACCCCGGCGCCAACAGCCATACCCTCAATGGCCGCCAGTGGCTGGCGTTCCTCGACAACCGCTGCCCCGCTGCCGGCCTGACCCGCTGGATGGTGCTGGTAGAAGGCGCGTACAAGCCGGAATGCAAGCTTGACGACAAGGCCATTGCCGGGCTCAGTCAGGCTGTCGAAACCTGGATCCGCAAACATGTTTGAACTGGCCTGGCCGTGGATCTTCCTGCTGCTGCCGCTGCCGTGGCTGGCGCGCCTGCTGCTGCCTGCCGCCGACAGCGGCGAGCCGGTGCTCAAGGTAGGCTTTCTCAATGAACTCGAAAGCCTGGCCGGGCGTCGGGCACGGCTGAACCTGCCGACCTTGCGCCAGCAGGCACCGTTCGCGCTGATCTGGCTGTTGCTGCTGCTCGCCGCTGCCCGTCCGCAGTGGCTGGGCGAGCCGCTACCGGTGGCCGCCAGCGGCCGAGACCTGCTGGTGGCGGTGGATGTGTCCGGCTCCATGGATTTCCCCGATATGCAGTGGCAGGGCGAAGAGGTCAGCCGCCTCGACTTGGTCAAGGCGCTGATGGGCGATTTCCTGCAAAACCGCGAAGGCGACCGCGTCGGCCTGATCCTGTTCGGCAGCCAGGCGTACCTGCAGGCACCCCTGACCTTCGACCGGCGTACCGTACGCACCTTCCTCGACGAAGCGCAGATTGGCATCGCCGGCAAGAACACCGCCATCGGCGACGCCATCGGCCTGGCGGTCAAGCGCTTGCGCGAGCGGCCGGCGCAGAGCCGGGTGCTGGTACTGATCACCGACGGTGCCAACAACGGCGGGCGGATCCATCCATTGACCGCTGCCCGCCTGGCCGCCCAGGAAGACGTGCGCATCTACACCATCGGCATCGGCGCCAACCCTGAGGCCAGCGGTACGCCGGGCCTGCTCGGCCTCAACCCCAGCCTGGACCTGGACGAGGCCTCACTGAAGGAAATCGCCGACCTGACCCATGGCGCCTACTTCCGTGCCCACGACGGCGCCGAACTGGATGCGATCGGCGATACCCTCGACCAGCTCGAACCGGTCGCCCAGCAGCCAACCCAGGCCCGCACGGCAACTGCTTTGTATGCCTGGCCACTGGCCCTGGCCTTGCTGCTCAGCGTGCTGCTGGTGGTGGCGGTGCAATGGCCAGACAACCTGCTGCAGCGTGCGCTGCGCCGGCCACGCTTCCTGCAGCCCCACCCGCAATGGCGTGAGCGCCTCAAAAGGCTGCGCCTGAGGAGGCGGCGATGATCGACCTCTGGCCGCACTGGTTGCGCCCACTCTGGCTGCTGGTGGTACCGCTGCTCGCCTGGCTGGTGTTCAAGCTCTGGCACCGGCGCAGGCGCGCCGGGCGCTGGCAGATGATCCTGCCGCCGGCCTTCCACCCGGTGCTGCTCGGTGGCGGCAGCGGCAGCCACAGCAAAATGCCCTGGGTCGCACTGGGCCTTGCCTGGTTACTGACGGTACTGGCGCTGCTCGGGCCGAGCTGGCAGCGCCTGGAAGAAACCCGCCAACGCCCGGCCGACCCGCTGGTGATCCTGCTGGAACTGACCCCGCAGATGCTTGCCCAGGACACGCCGCCCAACCGGCTGCAGCAGGCGCGGCGCAAGGTCCTTGACCTGCTCGAACACCGTCGCGACAGCCAGACGGCCTTGATCGTCTACGCTGGCAGCGCGCACACCTTGGTGCCGCTGTCCGACGACCTGAGCACCACGCGCAACCTGCTCGAGGCCATCGACCCGTCGATCATGCCGCAGCCCGGCCAGCGCGCCGACCTGGCCGTGCAGAAAGGCCTGGCCCTGTTGGCGCAAAGCGGCCTGGGCCAAGGTCGCCTGTTGCTGATCGGTTCGGCATTGAGCGACCCGGAACGCCAGGGCATTGTCCAGGCCCTTGGCCGCCAGGGCCCGAGCCTGTTGATGCTCGGCATCGGTACCAGCGAAGGGGCGCCGGTCCGCCAGGCCAACGGCGAGTTTCTCAAGGACGAGCAAGGCGGCATTCTGGTACCGCGCCTGGACAGCGGCGGGCTCAGGGCGTTCATCAACGGCACCGGAGGACGCTACCGTCATGCCCGGATCGACGACCTCGACCTGCGTGGCCTGGGCCTGTACGACAACCCGCGCATCCTGCGCAATGACGGCCAGAACCTGCAGCTCGACAGCTGGGCCGACCAAGGCTACTGGCTGTTGATACCCCTGTTGCTGCTGGCCGCCTGCGCCGGTCGGCGCGGCTGGCTGTTCTGCTTGCCGCTGCTGCTGGCCCTGCCGCAGCCGAGCCAGGCGTTCGAGTTCAATGACCTGTGGTTGCGCCCCGATCAGCAAGGCCAGCGCCTGCTTGAACAAAACCGCCCGGTGGAAGCCGCGCGGCACTTCCAGGACCCGCAATGGCGCGGCATGGCGCTGTACCAGGCCGGTGACTATGCCGCTGCCGCCACCGCCTTCGGCCAAGCCAATACCGCCGCTGCCCACTACAATCGAGGCAACGCCCTGGCTCGCAGCGGTGAGCTGGAAGCCGCCCTGGATGCTTACGAGCAGGCCCTGGAGCATCAACCCGACCTGAAGCCGGCGCTGGACAACCAGGCCCTGGTCCAGCAACTGTTACAGCAGCGTCAAGGCCAGGCCGAGGAACAACCGGCCCAAGACGATGCCCAAGGCACGCCGGGCAGCGAGACCGAGGGCAACAGCAGCTCGGCGAGCAGCCCCGCCCAGGGTTCGCCGGGCAGCGAAGAACAGACAAACACCGATCAACCCGTTGAAGGCAGTGGCAACAACCAGGCCGCACCCGGTAACCAGGTGGGCGACGATGACAGCATCACCCAGCCGCCCAAGCGGCCGGTATCGACCAGCCTCGATGCCGAACAACGCCAAGCCCTGGAACAATGGCTGCGGGAGATCCCCGACAACCCGGCGCAGCTGCTGCGACGAAAATTCTGGTACGAACAGCAATTGCATCAGGAATCCCAACGATGAGTCGCCTTGGCGTCTTTCTTCTCAGCCTGATTTGGGCCGTGCTCGCCCAGGCCGAACCGACCCTGCAGGCCAGTGTCGACCGCACCCGCCTGGAGGCCGGTGAAACCTTGGAGCTGACCCTCGAAAGCCAGGACGTGACCCAGTTCGGCAAGCCCGACCTGCGCGCCCTGGACGGCGACTTCGAAGTACGCGGCACGCGTCAGCTGAACAGCCTGCACACCCTCGATGGCGAGACCCGGGCCAGCACTCGCTGGATCATTACCCTGCTGCCGCGGCGCAGCGGCAGCTTGCGTATCCCTGAGCTGCAACTGGGGCAATCGCGCAGCCAGGCCATCGACCTGCAGGTGGTGCAAGCGGATGCCGACCGCCCGGACAGCGCGTCCCAGGTGTTCATCGAGGCTACCCTGGACACCAGTGATGTCTATGTCCAGGCGCAGGCCGTGCTCACCTTGCGCATCTACCATTCGGTGTCGCTGTACGACGACAGCAGCCTTAGCCCGCTGCGCCTGGAAAACGCCAAAGTCGAACCGCTGGGGGACTCGCGTACCTATGAGAAGGACATCAACGGCGTACGCCACGGGGTGATCGAGACACGCTACGCACTCTATCCGCAGCAGAGCGGCAGCCTGGACATCGCGCCCCTCACGTTCACCGCCACTGCTGCCGATAATGAGCAGCAGCCTGCGGGCAGCGCACATACAGGCCGCCAGGTACAGGTCAGTTCACTGCCGCTGCGCCTGAACGTTCGCCCTATCCCCGCCGCCTGGCCCGCAGCCGAACCGTGGTTGCCAGCCCGTAGCCTGGCCCTCGAAGAACACTGGAACCCCGACCCCGGCACACAGCCAACCCAGATAGGCGACTCCCTGACCCGCAGCATCACCCTGCGCGCCGAGGGGCTGTCCAGCACCCAACTGCCGCAATTGCCGGCCACCGAAATCGTCGGCCTGCGCCGCTACCCGGACCAACCGCTGCTGCGCAACGAAATCAGCGAGCGCGGCATGACCGCCAACCGCGAGGAGCGCGAAGCGCTGGTGCCGACCCACAGTGGCGAACTGGCGCTGCCGGCACTGGAAGTCACCTGGTGGAACACCCGTGAAGACCACCTGGAGCATTCCAGCTTGCCTGCACGCACCCTGAACGTGCAGGACAACCCGGCCCTGAGCGCCGAGAGCCCGGTCGGTGATGCCAGCACGGGCAGCAGCCGGCTCTGGCCCTGGCAGCTCGCCACCCTGGTGTTCGCCCTGACCACGCTACTGGGCTTCACCCTGTGGTGGCGCGCCCGCTCGCAACCGGCCGTGCTGCGCGCCGCCCAGACTGGCCCCAGCCCACGCACCCTGCTGGACGACCTCAAACGCGCCTGCCAGGCCAACGACCCACAGGCCACCCGCCAGGCGCTCGATGCCTGGGCGCGGCAACAGCCAGAGACCCTGGCGGAGATGGCCGCGCGGTTCGTGCCGCTGTCGGATGCTTTGGATGGTTTGAACGGGGCGTTGTATAGCGAGAGCGGCCAATATTGGCAGGGGGAGGATCTGTGGCGGGCGATAGGGACGATTCCACCGGCAGAACACGTGTTACTGCCGTCTGGGGAGCCAGGGGGCTTGCCACCGCTTTATCCGAAGTGATTGGGAGAGCGCGCGGGCCCGTCTAGCGTGCTGTAGCGCACGTCAGACAAGCCCGTCCAAACCAGGATGCGATCCTGGCTGCTCCCGCTCTGCGACAACCCTGAGCGATCAGATGAAGCGGTGACCCTGAAACGGGTTCCAGCCCTGCTCGCCTTTGGTCTGTTTCAGGTAATAAGCGTAATTGGTCAACATGCCGTACAACACGGCAAAGGCCACACTGAAGCCTTGATCCAGCGCCCGAGGCACTGCATTACCCGTGGCAGCCTCGTAAACGCCTTCAAGCAGCCCGACGCCAATGATGATGGCCAGCATGACCAGGTTCTTCTTCCACATGCCCAGGACGAACCAGTAGATCGGGCCAAAGAAGAATCCGAGGAAATTGTTGTTGATCAACAGTTTCTTGCGAAACGGCAAAGCGCGGAACGCCGCTTTGTAGGTCGCTTCACGTGGGCCGCCGTGCTGATCGAAGAAGGCGAACCGCTCCTGCCATTTAGGCTTGAGGTTGGCGTAGTCGGCCTGGATTTGTGGCGTGCTTTGCATAAAAATTCCTTTTCAGATGGGATCCGGTAGCCCACACCCGCAGCACTGCACGCGCCGCGGCCGGGGCAAGGGATTAGATCACCGGCGATGGCTGGCATCAAGCAAGCAGATGGCCACTATGTCGACCCGTTCACATAATTGAATGTTCCGTGCAGCACGCTGCTCACCCCTTTCAACGCATCGAACATGGCCAGGCTCCAGACAATCACCGAGCCACTTGGGTTACCAGATTCGGGCCAATACGTCCTCTTGCATTTACCCGCAACAAATCTGGTGCAGGGCACAATATCGCGCGGTACAAAAACGCATTATCGCGATGCATTTGCTTTAACGGTGAACACCAGCATCAGGCAGGCCTGCATGATTAAATAGATAGACAAATAAAAACAGAATTCATATTCACCCCTAGTGACGTAAAAGATAACCCACGAACAATAAGCCGCCGGAACCGACAAAATAAATGAAATAAAAAACTGATACTTAGGAATGCAAATCAAAGGTCGCTCCCCGCCAAATAAGAATACGACCACCTTAAAAGGAACGTAACAAGCCCCGGAAAGCAGGACCGCCAAAATCACCACAATAAATATATGCAGGAATAAATCTGACATTTGCCCTCCGCTATTTAAGTTAATACTTATACAGCGAACCCGATTTACATCACTCAAAATTTCTGGGTAAGACCAGTTTCTGGATCAAGATGTTTCTCTTCACTTAAACGCTTAACCAGACTCTCGCTGGGCTTCACCGGATCTGTTTTTGACGCACGTTCTTTCTGCCATTGAAATGAACCATCCCAAGCGGGTAGCTTGGCAGGCGGAAGAGGTACTATAGCGTCTATATCTGGCAACTTTGGCCCTAGCTGCTCATTATCCTCGAAGAATTTACTTATTTTATGATATCTTACCGAGCGCTCTTTATCGGGCCGCAAGGCCATATAATAAAGATTATCATCTGAGAGTGGCCCATCAAAAGCGTTTCCAAGCCTTCTGGCTGAAGCCGCATCCCCTGCTTTTACGCCTTGCTGATAAGCCTGTACCGCTTCTTCGTACTCACCCCCTACACGTAGAAGGCCCGCTAAATCTGCCGCAGCGCGCCTGTGCCCTTGATACGCAGCGCAACGACGCATCGCTACCATCACTTCATAGGCTCCCGCAACACGACCTAGCAACTTGGCAACGTAGTACTGCGCATCTGGATTTCCTAAGTCCGCCGCCTTACGAAAATAAGCGTTTGCTTTATCGCGATCCTGCTCAACGCCATAACCCATTTCCAGGTAATGCCCCATATCATAATAGGCGCCGGGTATGCCTTGAGCGATAGCGGCTTCAACGAGATCAATTGTTTCTCTTTGTGGCTCGGGAGAGCTAGCCAAGCCCTGAGAAATAAGCGCCTGCAAATTGGCAGAAGCCTTATAGTGACCATGAGACGCGGCAATACGGTAATATCTTGCAACTTGATTGAAATTCTTTGGACCTTCATACTGCTCCAGAAAAAGACCGTAATTATAGAGCTCATCAGCGTCTCGGTCCAATGGAGGAAGCACATCTGCGTCACGACGGCATTCAAATGCCAGGTCGCTATATATTTGTGACATATCGGCCTGGGATGGCACTGGACGCTCCTTGAAAGCTATAATTAAGCCAATAAAAATAACACACGCGATATAGAAATATTTATACATTTTAGTCCAGGTTTGTACGTGCTGGGCTGTCGCGATAGAATTCGATTAGCGAGGCGCAAGGGGGCTTTTTTTCAAATAGTGAACCTTTAGTATTTATCTCTTTGCGATGATTATTTTCATCAATAATATCTTGCCAGCTACTAAAGGCTTCGGCTGCATTGTCTTGCGCACCCATGCCCTTTGTATGGATATCCCAGAGATGCTTGCGAAGATGCTTTGACAAGGATGGACTCTCATGACATATATTGAGCTCGCTGTCGACCTCCATGCTGCGTATATTTATATTGGCAGAGCCTAACGTCGTGAATACATCATCGATTATCGCTAACTTGCTGTGAATATAGACGGGCATCCAATCGTCAGGCGGAGAATCAGGAGCGACTAATGTACAGATGTGAACCTTCAGCCCGGGAACCTCTACAGGAAGGATGGCGGCTTCTTTCTTGAGCGGAGTTGACGCCTCTAGCTCCTTCAACCGGGCTTGTGCCGCTTTGACTTTGGCTTCACGCTCTTCTTTCATCTTTTGCAGCAGCTTGGGGTCCATCAGGGGTTGTGCAACATAATTCAATGATGCCAAGGATTTCCTGGCATTTATCGTTTCCAAGCGCGCCTGCCTGAGCTGCTCATCTAACCTTTCATTGCGCTCAAGCTTAGAAACTGTAGGCAGAACATCTTTACGGCCCAAACTGCTCAACATTCTATAAGTGTTCATTGTGCCGGGCCCAATGCCTTCATCGTTTGAGTTAGCCGTAATCGCAATACGGGTGATCTGTGCATAGGGGATTTGCTGGTAAAAAAGGGGGCTGAAGGCGTAAAGGTCAGAATTCTAGGCTTCAAGCGCGAGCATCACGCTTTCGCGGGGCTGGCTGTGGGACCGGTAATCGACGCTGCGCCAGTTGAGCTTGCCGCTGAGCAGCTGCGAGCCGGTGCTCCACTGGGTGATGCCGTCCTGTTTTTCAGTGACGCTCTGGGTGTGGAACGGGACGCTCTGCGGGGCGAGGGCAGGCAGGGTGTCGACGCTGTCGGTGAAGACGATGCGGTGGCTGATGCGCTCAACGACGTGGGCGCGCAGGGCCTGGAGCGCGTCGGCCCCCAGCGGGGTGGTTAGCTGCAACAGGCGGCCGCTTTGCGAGAGCGGGGTGCCGAAAGTCAGGTCCATTGAAAAAAACTCCTGCTACTGGTAGCACACACCGAGTCAGCTTAAGGCGGCGCCAGTGCAAAGTACGGTACGCCCTTCCATGGGCCTAAGAATTTTTTTCGAGCATCGGAAAATAGGGCATCGGGGATAGACCGTCAATAGCCGAAATACCTAATGCAAAGGCACAGTTGTAGGCCCAAAATTACAACAGCCCAACGCCTATCGAGCCCGGCAATGCCAATTGCCAGCGCATGCGCTTACCTGCCCTAGCACCCTGGCTTGGGTTAACATACCCGGCTGCGCAAAACCCATCATTCACGCCAAGCCCCGGCTTGCCGACTCGACACCAACAGGTCATCCATGCGTCTGTTTCACACCTCCGACTGGCACCTGGGCCAAAGCCTGCACGGCCAGGAACGCGACTTCGAACACGCCTGCTTCCTCGACTGGTTGCTCGGCCAGCTGCGCTTGCGCCAGCCCGACGCGCTGCTGATCGCCGGCGACATCTTCGACACGGTCAACCCGCCGGTCAAAGCTCAGGAGCGGCTGTACGACTTCATCGTCCAGGCCCACGAGCAACAGCCGAAGCTGGACATCGTGATGATCGCTGGCAACCATGACTCCGGCTCGCGCATCGAGCTACCTGCCGCGCTCATGCGGCGTCTGCGCACCCACGCGCTAGGGCGCGTGCACTGGCTGGATGAGGGCCAGCTGGACGCCGAACGCCTGCTGATCCCGCTGACCAACGGCCGCGGCAAGGTCGCAGCCTGGTGCCTGGCGCTGCCTTTTTTGCGCCCAGCCGAGGTCACCGGCCCGCAGTTGGGTGACGACTACCTGCAGGGCATCAACCAGGTGCACCAGCAATTGATCGCGGCCGCGCAGAAAAAACGCAAGAAGGACCAGGCGCTGGTCGCCATCAGCCACGCGCACATGGCCGGTGGCGCGGTGTCCGAAGACTCCGAGCGCAGCCTGATCATCGGTAACGCCGAAGCCCTTCCGGCCAAACTGTTCGACAAGGCCATCAGCTACGTTGCCCTGGGCCACCTGCACAAGCCGCAGAAGGTCAACCGCGAAACCCGCATCCGCTACAGCGGCTCGCCGATCCCACTGTCGTTCGCCGAAATCAACTACCCGCACCAGGTGCTGGAAGTCGAGCTCGACGGCGCCGAGCTGGTCAGCGTCGAGCCGCGCCCGGTGCCGCGCGCCGTGGCCCTGCAGCGCATCGGCCCTGCGCCCTTGGGCGAACTGCTGGAGCAGCTTGCCGAACTGCCGGTGATCGACCTGCTCGACGACCCCAACCGCCAGCCGTGGCTCGAAGTGCGCGTGTTGCTGGACGAGCCGCAGCCAGACCTGCGCCAGCAGATCGAAAGCGCCCTGCACGGCAAGGCGGTGCGGCTGATTCGCATCAGCGCCGAATATGCCGGCCGTGGTAACGACGAAGAAAGCGAGCTTGAGTTCGTCGAACTGTCGCAGATGACCCCGCAGGACCTGTTCAGCCGCGCCTGGGAACAGGCTTACGGCAACCCGGCCGACGAGCAGGCCCTGGCCGACTTCGCCCTGCTGTTGCAGGACGTCCAGCTGGAAGAGGAACAGCCATGAAGATTCTCGCCATCCGCCTGAAGAACCTGGCATCCCTGGCCGGCCCGGTCGACATCGACTTCACCGCCGAACCCCTGGCCAGCGCAGGCCTGTTCGCCATCACCGGGCCTACCGGTGCCGGCAAGAGCACCTTGCTCGACGCCCTGTGCCTGGCGCTGTTCGGCACTGTGCCGCGGCTCAATGACATTGCCCGCGAAGCCAAGGTGCCAGATGCCGATGGCGAAATACCCACCTCGGACCCGCGCAACCTGCTGCGCCGAGGCACCGGCAGCGGCTTTGCCGAGGTCGATTTCGTCGGCATCGACGGCCACCGTTACCGCGCGCGCTGGGAAGCCAACCGCGCCCGTGACAAGGCCAATGGCAAGCTGCAGTCCAGCCGTCAGAGCCTCTATGACCTGGACAGTGAGCAGGTGCTGGGCAGTGGCAAGAACGAATACAAGCAACTGATCGAAACCCGTCTGGGGCTCAACTTCGAGCAGTTCACCCGTGCCGTGATGCTGGCCCAGAGTGAATTCGGCGCCTTTCTCAAGGCCGACGACAAAGAACGCAGCGAGCTGCTGGAAAAACTCACCAACACCGCGATCTACACGCGCCTGGGCCAGCGTGCCTTCAGCAAGGCCCGCGAAGCCGGCGAGGCGCACAACGCGCTGAAAGACCGTGCCAGCCACCTGCTGCCGATGGCCGCCGAAGCCCGAATCGAGCTGGACACGCGTCTGGAGCAGGCGCAGCAACACTTCAAGGCCGAGCAAGCCCGCCAGCGCCAGCTGGAGCAACAGCGCACCTGGCTCAACGAGCAACGCCTGTTGCAGACGCAACTCAGCGAAGCCGGCGCCGCCCTGCACGCTGCCGAGCAGAACTGGCAAGCCATGGCCGAGCAACGCCTCGACCTGCAGCGCCTGGAACGCCTGGCACCGCAACGGCACCAGTTCCATCGCCAGCAAGTACTGACCGCACAACTGACGCCGTTGGCGGCGCAGATTGCCGAGCAACAACAGCTGCAAGCTGAGCTGCAGGGGCACACCCAGGCGCTGGAGCAGGCGCTGGTAGCCGCGCGCCAGGCACTGGCCGACAGCCAGGCGAAGCACAGCGACAGTGCCCCGCGCCTGCGCCAGGCGTTTGCCGGCCAGGACAGCCTGGCGCGCCTCGACACTGAGCTGGAGGCGCAACGCACCGCCAGGGAGCAGGCCGACCTGCACGTCGCCGAAGGCCAGCAACAGTTGCAGCAACTGGATGAACACCAGCAGCGCAGCCTGCAACAGCTGGCGCAGATCGACACGGCCTTGGCAGACAGCCAGCACCTGGCCGGCCTGGCCAATGCCTGGCAGGCCTACCTGCCACAACTCAAGCAAGTCATGGTGATTGGCGGGCGCCTGAGCAAGGGCCGTGAGGAGCTGCCTGGCCTGCAGGCCCGCGCCAGCGAGGCCAACGCGCAGTGGCAGGCCCAGCATGACGCGTTCGAGCTGATGTTCCGCGAAGCCAAAGCCGAGCCGCAGGCGCTGGCTGAGCAAATCGACCTGCTCGGCAACATGCTGCAGGACAATCGCAAACAGCAGCGGGCGGTCGAAGAACTGTCGCGCCTGCATGGCCGCGAGCAGGAGCTGCGCAGTCAACTGGAGGGGCTGCGTGAACGTCACCAGCAGGCCATGCTGCAACGCCAACAGCTGATCGGTGAAGGCACCGCAGCCAAGGCGGAGCTGGAAGCGGCCGAGCAGGCGCTCAACCTCACACGCCAGTTGCTGGAGCGTCAGCGCCTGGCACGCAATACCAGCGTCGAAGAACTGCGCGGCCAACTGCGCGACGGCGAACCGTGCCCGGTCTGTGGCAGCGCTGAACACCCGTTCCACCAGCCTGAGGCTCTGCTGCAGAGTTTGGGCCGACATGACCAGGCCGAAGTGGATGCTGCGCAAAAGCACGTCGAAACGCTCAACGGCAAACTGGTGGAGCTGCGCACGCAGCTTGGCGTGGTCAACGCCCAGCTCAAGGACCATCAACAGCAACAGGCGCAGCTAGGCGAACAGTTGCAGCCGCTGGTTGCACAGGTACAGTCGCACCCCCTCTGGCCTGCCCTGGCGCCACAGGACGACAAGGCCCGTACCGCGTGGCTGGACAGCCAGCTGCAGCGCCTGGACGATGAGATCAAAAAGGACGAGAAGCGTCAAAGCGCCCTGCTCGCCCTGCAAAAAGACGCCGCCCGCCTCACCCAGCAATTGCAGGCCGCGCAGCAGGCGCAGCAAGAGGCCCAACGCCACCTGGAGCAACAGCACCAGGCCCTGGCCAACGATGAACAGCATCTGCAGCAAGGCCTCGATGACTTGGCCAATGTGCTGCCGGCTGATGTGCTGAAGGCCTTGAGTGATGATCCGGCCAATGCCTTCCTCAGCCTCGACCAGCAGATCGCGCAGCGCCTGCAACAGCTGGAGCAGCGCAAGGACGAACAGGACGAGCAGCACGCGCGCCAACTGCAACTGGACAAGCTACGCGACCAGCAGCAGACGCGCCTGCAGGCTCAGCAACACCTGCAGCACACCCTCGACGCCCTCCAAGCGCAGCGCCTGCAGGCCCAGGCGGAGCTGGCCACGCTGCTCGGCGAACACAGCAGCGCCGAAGCTTGGCAACACCACCTCGAAGCGCAGCTGGAACAGGCCCGCGCCCTCGATGCCGAAACCGCAGAGCGCCTGCAGGCGCTGCGCAACCAGGGCGTGCAACTGGCCGCGGAGTTGAAGGCCAATACCCAGCGCCAGCAGGCGCTGGAGCAGGAGTGCCAGCAGCTTCAGCACGCAGTCGCGCAATGGCGCAGCGAACATCCCGAACTGGATGACAGCGGGCTGGACCGCCTGCTGGCCATGGACGATAACCAGCTCAGTACCCTGCGCCAACAGCTGCAGGCAGCAGAAAACGCCATCGAGCAAGGCCGCGTGCTGCTCCAGGAGCGTGAACAGCGCCTGCAGCAGCACGCCGCTCAGGCACAGGGTGACCTGCATGGCGAAGACCTTGAGCAAGCACTGGCCGGCCTTGCCGAGCAACTGACCGCTCAGGAACAGCAATGCGCCGAGTTGCGCGCGCAGCAGGCTGACGACCAGCGTCGCCAGCAGGCGTACCAGGCCCTTGCCTGCGAAATCGAACAGGCCCACCAACAGTGGCAACGCTGGGCACGCCTGAATGCGCTGATCGGCTCAGCCTCTGGCGATGTGTTCCGCAAGATCGCCCAGGGCTACAACCTCGACCTGCTGCTGCACCATGCCAACGCCCAGTTGCGCCAACTGGCGCGGCGCTACCGCCTCAAACGTGGCGGCAGCGCCCTGGGGTTGCTGGTGCTGGACACCGAAATGGGCGACGAACTGCGCTCTGTGCACTCCTTGTCTGGCGGTGAAACCTTCCTGGTCTCGCTGGCGCTTGCCCTGGGCCTGGCGTCAATGGCCTCGAGCACCCTGCGTATCGAGTCGCTGTTCATCGACGAGGGGTTCGGCAGCCTCGACCCCGAGTCGCTGCAGTTGGCCATGGACGCCCTCGACGGTCTGCAGGCGCAGGGGCGCAAGGTCGCGGTCATTTCCCACGTACAAGAGATGCACGAGCGTATTCCGGTGCAGATCCAGGTGCGTCGCCAGGGCAATGGCCTGAGTGATGTCGAGGTGTGCGGGTGATTCTTTTCTCCTTCCGCCGCTGCCCTTGGGCCATGCGAGCGCGCCTGGCCCTGCACTATGCCGGGTGCAAAGTGCACATCCACGAAGTGGCGATGAAGAACAAGCCGGCCGAGTTGCTGGCCTTGTCACCCAAGGGGACGGTACCGGTGCTCGATACCGGTGAAGGCGTGCTGGAGGAAAGCCTGGACATCATGCGCTGGGCGCTCGAGCGCAATGACCCGCAGGACTGGCGGTTGCAAGCCGACCCCGCAGCCGCGCGACAGGCTGAGCGGCTTATTGCCCGCAACGACAGCGAGTTCAAAGCGCAGGTCAACCTGTACAAATATGCCGAGCGATACCCCGAGCACACGCGCGAACACTACCGCCAGCAGGCCGAGGCTTGGCTGGCCGAGCTTGAACAGTTGCTAGAGGGCCGGCCTTACCTGCTGGCCAGCCACGCAAGCCTGGTCGACGCCGCGCTGTTGCCCCTGATGCGCCAGTTTGCCGGGGTCGAACCGCAGTGGTTCGCCGAGGCGGCTTATCCGCGTGTGCGGAGCTGGCTGGAGAGGTGGCTGGCGTCTGAGCTGTTCAAGGCGGTGATGGCCAAGTGAGTTGGCCGGCGCCTGTCGCGGTTCGCGCAGGGCTCAATGGTTGGGTTTAGCGCTCAAGGCCGCATGAAAATGGGCACTCTGACGCAGGTACTGCTCGGTATAGCTGTGGGTGGCGGTTACCTTGTTGCGGGTATCAGCCTGGGCATGCGCCGGCAGCACGACTGAGGCGGAAAGGGCGGATGCGGCGATGACCGGGAAAAGATTGAAGTTCATCTGGGCTGACCTCGACTTCGGTGGTTTGACGTTGGCCCGTCTGGGCCTTGGGTCAAACTTACGCCGCTGAGGTCCGCCACAGAAATTCATTGCGGTGGTAGGGATTATCACGTCCATCGATAGTCAATCGATAAACTTCAGGTCCGAAGGCGCGTCCTGTGGCAAGGTCTGCACGGTTTCACCGAGCTTGCCAGTACGCGGGTCGCGGCGGATGACCACGATCTGGTTGCTCTTCTGGTTGGCCACCAGCAGGAAGTTGTCGCTTGGGTCCAGCGCGAACTCCCGTGGGTGGTCGCCCTCTACCGAACGGCGCTGCAAAAAGGCCAATTGGCCGTCCTCTTTGCCCACGCTGAAAACCACGATCTCGTTGGCTGTGCCACGGTTGCTGACATACAGGAAGCGCCCGTCTGCCGACAGGTGCAGTCCGCCCGCGGCCTTGGCCGCAGCGTCTTTCTGCTCGGTCAGCGGCAGGCGCTGGCGTTCGTGCAGCGCAGCGTCGTCGACATCGAACACGACCACTTCGGCGCTCATTTCCAGTGTCAGGTAGGCATGCCGCCCCTTGGCATCGAACAACAGATGACGCGGGCCGCTGCCGGGCGGCAACTCGACAGACGCCGGTATCGCAGCGCTCAGGGGCCGGTCGACGCTGGCGCCGTCGTAGCGGTAGATGAACACCTTGTCCGCGCCCAGGTCGCTGGCATACAGGTGGCTGCCATCGGGCGACAGCACCACGGCGTGCACATGGGCACCGGCCTGGCGCTCGGGGTTGACGCCGCTGGCCTTGTGCCGCGCTTGTTGCACCACGTCCTTGAGCTTGCCGTCCTTGGCCACCGGGATCACCACCAGGCTGCCGCCCGGGTCGGGGGCGACAGCATAGTTGGCGACGAACAGGTAACGCTGGTCGCGGCTCAGGCTGGCGTGTGTCGGTTCATCGCCACGGCTGGCCACCTGGTTGAGCGGCTTGATCTCGCCGTCGTCGTTCACACTGAAACTGCTGGCATGGCCTTGCGGCGTTTCGTTGACCGTGAACAGTTGCCGCTGGTCGGCCGAGAGTACCAGCCACGACGGGCTGACGCTCTTGACCACCTGCTGCGGCGTGGGGTCGATACGGCCAGTCTTGCTGTCGAACAGGTAGCGGTAGATACCTTGGCTGGCGCCATCGGTGTAACTGCCCACCAGCAGCGTGGCAGCCTGGGTAGTGAAAGTCAGGGTCATGAGGCTAGCGGTCAGCAGGCTCGTCCAAGTCCGGTTCATGGTGTTCTTCTTCATCCGGGGCGCGAAAGGCACTCATACAGACTAGACGATGCTCACCCTGGGCATCGTGCAGTTGCCACTCGTCACCGGCACCGATGGCGGCGGCGACCTGTTCGGCAGTGAAGGTCCAGCGACGGTGTTGGCGGCCGTCCATGCATTCGACCGTCAGGCCTGTTGCATCGAGGGTGAAGTCGAAGGCGTGGAGGCCGTCGATCAGTAGCATGTCGCAGGATGCGAGGGCGGTGGCGAGGGGGGACATGGGAGCACCAATTACAAGTGAGCCGGCATTATAGCCTTGGCGCTGCGTTGCATGGCACCGGCTTCACGGATGATCGCCGGCAAGCCGGCTTCCACAGGCCTTGTGGAAGCTGGCTTGCCGGCGATGGGCCGCAAAGCGGCCCCCCGCACTCAATGGGCGAAGATCGAACCGCCCTGCTTGCCTGCCATCTTCTCGGGCTTGATCAGGAACCGCGCCAGCGCCGGCAGCAGCCACAGCGCACCGAACATGTTCCACAGCAGCATGAAGGTCAGCATCAGCCCCATGTCGGCCTGGAACTTGATGGCCGAGAAGATCCAGGTGCACACGCCGATGGCCAGGCACAGGCCGGTGAACAGCACCGCCTTGCCGGTCGAACGCAGGGTCTGGTAATAGGCCTCCTGCAGCGGTAGGCCGGCACGCAGGAAGCTTTCCAGACGGCTGTAGATGTAGATGCCGTAGTCAACACCGATACCCACGCCCAGCGCCACCACGGGCAAGGTGGCGACCTTCACGCCGATCCCCATGAATGCCATCAGCGCATTGCCCAGCACCGAGGTCAGCACCAGCGGCAGGACGATGCACAAAGTGGCAGCAAAGGAGCGGAAGGTGATCAGGCACATCACCGCCACGCAGATGTACACCAGGATCAGGATGGTCAGCTCGGCGGACTTGATCACCTCGTTGGTCGCAGCCTCGATCCCGGCGTTGCCCGCCGCCAGCAGGAACTGCAAGCCGTCCTTGTCGTGGCTTTCGGCAAACGCCTTGGCAGCGCTGGTGACCCGCTCAAGGGTTTCGGCCTTGTGGTCGTTGAGGAACACCAGCACCGGTGCCAGCGAGCAGTCGGCGTTATACAGGCCGTCGGCGCGGGCGATGGAGTTGTTGAGGATGTCAGGGTTGCGCGACAAGGTTTCCCATTTCAGGCTGCCCTCATTCATGCCCTTGATCACCTGCTTGGACACCGTCACCAGGGAGATCGCCGACTGCACGCCGGGGGTGTTTTCCATGGTCCACATCAGCTCGTCGATCGGTGCCAGGGTCGAGTGGATCGAGCAGCTTTCGGCGGGCGTCTTGACCATCACCACCAACACATCGGAGCTGGTCGAGTAGTTGCTGATGATGAAGTTGTTGTCCTGGTTGTAGCGCGAGTCCGGGCGCAGCTCCGGCGCGCCCTGGTCGAGGTCGCCGATTTTCAGGTTCTGGCTGTACCACAAGCCGCCAGCGAAGGCGACCAGGGCCAGGGCAATGGACACCGGCGCCACCTTGGCACTGGCGAAATTCGACAGCAGGCGCCAGAACGGGTGCTCACGGGTGGCGTCCTTCTTGCTGCGCTCGATGGCCTTTTTGCTGATGCCGATATAGGAAATCGCGACCGGCAGCAGGATCAGGTTGGTGAAGACGATGACCGCCACGCCGATCGACGCACCGATGGCAAGTTCGCGGATCACGCCGATGTCGATGATCAGCAGGGTAATGAAGCCCACGGCGTCGGCGAGAATGGCGATCATCCCGGGCAGGAACAGCTGGCGGAAGGTGCGCCGGGCGGCGGTCAGGGCATTCTCGGCGTCACTGGACTGCAGGGCGATGCCGTTGATCTTCTGCACCCCATGGGAAATGCCGATGGCGAAGATCAGGAATGGCACCAGCATCGAGTAAGGGTCCAGGCCAAAGCCCACCACATGCATCAGGCCCAATTGCCAGACCACTGCCACCAAGGTGGTGATCAGCACGGCGATGGTGCTGCGGATGCACCAGGTGAACCAGTAGAGCAAGACCCAGGTGATGACCAGCGCGACACCAAAGAACATCGCCACCATCACCAGGCCGTCGATCAGGTCACCGACCTTTTTGGCGAAGCCGACGATGTGCACCTTCACATTCGGGTTCTGTGCCTGGAACTTGTCGCGGATTTTCTCCTCGAGCAGATGCGAGAACTGCTGGTAGTCCAGCTTGACCTGCTTACCGGGGTCTTGCGGATCGGGGTAGCTTTCCAGCAAAGGTACATCGACGATGCTGGACTTGAAGTTGTTGCCCACCAGGCGCCCGACCTGGCCGGACTTGAGCACGTTGTCGCGCAGTGAGTCGAGGCTGTCCTGCGAACCGTCGTACGTATTGGGGATGACTTCACCGCCGGAGAACCCCTCCTCGGTGACTTCACTCCAGCGCACGCTGGGGCTCCACAACGACTTGAGGCCCGCACGGTCGACGCCGGGGATGTAGAACACCTCGTCATGGATCTGGCGCAGGGTCTCCATGTAGTCCTTGTCGAAAATGTCGCCGTTGACCGCCTCGACCGAAATGCGCACGGTGTTGCCGAGGTTGGCCAGGTCGTTGCGGTGCGCCATCATCTGCTCGATGAACGGGTGTTCGAGCGGGATCATTTTCTCGAAGCTGGTCGAGGGGCGAATCTGCGAGGCCTGCCAGAACAGGAAGATGCTCACCAGCACGCACAGGGCGATGACCACCGGGCGGTTGTTGAAAATCAGGCGTTCCAGCAGCGTGGGCTTGTCCTGGTGGTGGGGATGCATGATGCTCTCTCGACTGGTCATGGGCGAGGCTCCTGGGCTGCCTGGTCGGCTCCTTCAGCGGTGGCCAGGTGGACACCACCCTGCCCTACCAGCAGCAAGCCACCATTGGCCAGGCCACTGACGCCGGCCAAGGCGATACGGTCGGCGCGGTTGTAGACCGTGAAGCGCTTCCCGTCATCGATGCTGCGCAGCACGCTGCCGCCATTACCGACCAATACCAGGCTGCCATCATCCAGAAGCGTAGCGCTGGCCAGGCCGAATTCGAGGTTGCCGCGTGCGGCCTTGAGTTCGATCGGCTGCCAGCTGTCGCCGAAGTCCGTGGAGCGGAACAGGTTGCCGCGCAGGCCATAGGCCAATAACGTCTGCGGCTGGGCGGTGCCGATCACGCCGAACAGCGAGCCCTCGTAGGGCCCGTCGACCTTGCTCCAGCTCTGCCCGCTGTCACTGGAGCGGAACATGCTGCCCTGCTCGCCGACGATGAACAGGCCGGCATCCCTGATCTGGGCAATGCCGTTGAGGTGCATCTGGTCGGGGTTGTCCAGGCGCTCGGCGACGTCCTGCCAGTGCTGGCCGCCGTCGCGGGTTTCCAGCAATGCACCGTAGGCGCCCACGGCAAAGCCGTGCTGGGCATCGAGGAAAGTGGCATCGAGCAGCGGGGCTTCACGGGCAAGGTCTTCGAACTGCTTGCTCCAGGTCGCACCGCCATCGTTGCTGGCGAGAATCTGCGCGTCGTGCCCGACTGCCCAGCCACGCTTGTCGTCGACGAAGAACACTGCGGTGAGCAATTGCCGGGTAGGCACCCGGGCCTGGGTCCAGGTCTTGCCCTGGTCATCGGAGAACAGAATGTGGCCGCGATCGCCCACCACCACCAGGCGCTTGCCAGCATGAGCGGCGTCGATCAGCAGGCTCTGGCTGGCCTTTGCTGATTCGGTGGAATACTCCTGGACAGCGGCGGCTTGCGTGCTCCCCGCCCACATCGCCAGTGCCAGCGCCAGCATTGCGCTGGCCGCCATCGGCCAGGCACTGCGCCTGGCATGCGTCATCACCCGCTCCCTCATGACCATCCCCTGTTTGTTGTTCTTGGTGGGTCTGTGCCTTGCAGGTACTGCGAAAACCCTGTAGTAGAGGCCTGCAATAGCTTCGGGCCATCGTAGCGGGGATGATTGCGGGAACACAACGAGCAGGACGTTATGTTTTGTTAACCAGACACGGGGGGCTGTTGCACAGCCCAATCGCCGGTGAAGCCGGTGCCATTCACCGTTGAACTGGATCGCTGGCAAGACAGTCGCACCCACAAGTAATGCACCGCACTGAAGCCATGTGCATTACTTGTGGGGCAGCCAAGGCTTCACGCCAGGCTCTTGCTCACCACCTCATAGACATCGCTGGACAGCGCCCCGGAAGCCAGAATCCGCTCCAGCTCGCCCTTCATCAACGCCTGACGCGCGTCGTCATACTTGCGCCAGCGGGTCAGCGGCGCCAGTTGACGCGAAGCGATCTGCGGGTTCAGCGCATTGAGCTCGATCACCAGGTCCGCCAGGAAGCGATAACCCGAGCCATCGGCGGCATGGAAGTTGACCAGGTTCTGCCCGGCAAAGGCACCGATCAGCGCCCGTACCTTGTTCGGGTTCTTCAAGGTGAACGCCGGGTGCTGCATCAGCGCTTTGACCCGCGCCAGCCCGCCGGGCAGCGTGCTGGCGGCCTGCACGCTGAACCACTGGTCCATGACCAGCGGGTTGTCCTTGAAGTGCTCGGCAAAGGTTTCCAGCGCCTTGGCGCGCTCCGCCTCGAACGGCGAGTTGACCAGCACGGCCAGCGCGGTCAGGCGCTCGGTCATGTTGTCGCAGTGCTCGAACTGCTCCAGGGTCGCTTCCAGCACCTGCGCCTTACCGCTGAGCATCAGGTACGACAGGGCGATGTTCTGCAGGCTGCGACGGGCGAAGTGCTCGGCCGCGGCGACGTAGGCGGTGTTGCGCGACACCTCGCGGTGCGCCTGGTAGCGCGCCCACAGGCCATCGAACAGCTGCTCGGCGATCTGCCGGCGGGCGAACTCGCGTGCCGCGTGGATCGCGTCGACATCGGCCACCTGGCTGATCTCGGTCAGGTAGGCTTCGCCTGGCAGCGACAGCATCTCGGAAACCATCGCGGCGTCCAGGGATTCGTTGCCCAGCACCGTGCCCAGTGCCGTGATCAGGCGTTGGTCAAGCTGCAGCGCTTCACCACGCTGATGCTGGCCGATCAGCTCCTGCAGCACCTGTACAGCCAACTGCTGGCCCGCTTCCCAGCGGTTGAAGCCATCGCTGTCGTGCTGCATCAGGAACATCAGCTGGTCCCGGTCATACGGGAAGCTCAGCTTCACCGGCGCACTGAAGCCGCGCAGCAGCGATGGCAGCGGCTTGGCCTGGATACCTTCGAACGTGAAGGTCTGCTCAGCCTCGGTCACCGACAGCACGCGGGCCGTGCCCACCGCGGCGGCCTCACCGGCCAGGCGCAGAGGCAGGTCGTTGCCCTCGGCATCGAGCAGGCCCAGCTCGACCGGGATCACGAACGGCAGCTTCTCGGCCTTGTCCGGCGTCTGCGGGCAGCTCTGGCGGAAGGTCAGGCTGTAGGTGTGTGCCGTGGCGTCGTAGACCTCGCTGACCTCCAGACGCGGGGTGCCCGCCTGGCTGTACCAGCGCTTGAACTGGGTGAAGTCGACGCTGTTGGCGTCTTCCATGGCCTTGATGAAATCGTCGGTGGTCACCGCCTGGCCATCATGGCGTTCGAAGTACAGGTCGCTGCCCTTGCGGAAACCCTCGGCGCCCAGCAGGGTACGGACCATGCGCACCACTTCGGCGCCCTTCTCATACACGGTGAGGGTGTAGAAGTTGGAAATCTCGATGAAGCTGTCCGGGCGCACCGGGTGGGCCATGGGCCCTGCGTCTTCGGCGAACTGGTGGGTCCGCAGGTAGGCGACGTCCTCGATGCGCTTGACCGTGCGCGAGTTCATGTCAGCGCTGAATTCGGCATCGCGGAACACCGTGAAGCCTTCCTTGAGCGACAGCTGGAACCAGTCGCGGCAGGTCACGCGGTTGCCCGACCAGTTGTGGAAATACTCGTGGGCAACCACACCCTCGACCCGCTGGTGGGCAGCATCGGTGGCGGTTTCGGCGCGGGCCAGTACGCAGCTGGAGTTGAAGATGTTCAGGCCCTTGTTTTCCATGGCGCCCATGTTGAAGTCGTTGACCGCGACGATCATGAAGATGTCCAGGTCGTATTCACGGCCATAGACTTCCTCATCCCAGCGCATGGACTTCTTCAGGCTGACCATGGCGTGGTCGCACTTGTCGATGTTCTCCGGCTCGACATAGATGCGCAGGGTCACATCGCGCCCGGACTGGCGCACGAAGGTGTCCTCGACGCACCACAGGTCACCGGCCACCAGCGCGAACAGGTAGGCCGGTTTCATGAACGGATCTTCCCAGGTCGCCCAGTGACGGCCATCTTCAGCCGGGCCAGTGCCGATCGGGTTGCCGTTGGACAGCAGCACCGGGTAGCGATGCTGCTCGGCGATCACCGTGGTGGTGAAGGTGCTCATCACGTCCGGGCGGTCGAGGTAGTAGGTGATCTTGCGGAAACCCTCGGCCTCACACTGCGTGCAGAACATCTTGCCGGACTTGTACAGGCCTTCCAGCGCGGTGTTGCTCTCGGGGTGGATCTTGACGCTGGTGTCCAGGGTGAAACGCTCGGCCTTGGGGTGCAGCGTCAGGCTGTCGGCTTCGAGCTGGTAGTCGCTGGCCTGCAGTTGCTGATCGTCCAGCGAGGCGCGCAGCAGTTCGAGCTGCTGGCCGTCGAGCACCAGTGGCGGCAGGCCGGCACCGCGTGCCGGGTTGCGGCGCATGACCAGTTGCGCATGGACCAGCGTGTGGTCCTCGAACAGCTCAAAGGTCAGGTGCGTCTCGTCGATCAGGTAATCGGGCGCCTGGTAGTCCTTGAGGTAGATCACTTGCGGTTGTTCGGTACGCATGTGCAGGTCCTTTTTACTGGAGCACGGCCATCTGGTAGGCCGTGTACTTGCGAATATTGATCACGCCGGTATCGAAGATCAGGTACTGCCCCTTGATGCCCAGCAGCGTGCCTTCCACCACCGGGTCCTTGTCGAGGTTGAAACTGACGATCTTTTTCGGGTAGGCATGGACCGGGTATTTCATGTGCACCACTTCGGCATCGGGCAGCGGCTGGATCGCCTGCAGGCCGAAGCGCGCCTGCAGATCGCGCAGGCCATCGGCGCAGGCATCGAAGATCTGCTCGCGAATGGCCACCAGGTCGAGCACTTCGGCATCGCCCTTGAGCAGCGCGCGCCAGTTGGTGCGGTCCGGCACCTGGCTGCGCAATACGTCTTCGACCAGGCCCGATTGCTGGCGGGTCGCCACACGCATGATCGGCAGCGCCTGGCTCGCCCCCTGGTCAAGCCAGCGGGTGGGCAACTGCGTAGCGCGGGTGATGCCAACCTTGACCCCGGACGAGTTGGCCAGGTAGACCACGTGATCGGTCATGCAGAACTGCTCGCCCCAGGACGGCTCGCGGCAGGTGCCGGCGTCGTAGTGGCAGCGTTCCGGCGCCATGATGCACATGTCGCACTGGGCCAGCTTGGTCATGCAGGGGTAGCAGTAACCCTGGCTGAAGCTGGTCTTGGTGCGTTTGCCGCAATGGCTGCAGTGAATGGCGCCGAGGTAATGCAGGCGCAGGGTCTGGCCGATCAGCGGGTTGACCGCCACCTGGGTGTCATCCAGGCGAAAACTGTACTGCACCACGGGTGCTTCCAGGCTTACCGCCATCTTGCTCAATGAGCCACGAGCGAGTTCGATCAATGTACCGAGTCCGACTTGAACAGAATGTTAGGGATCGGCGCAGACTTCGATGCGCACTCCTGAGGCCCCATGTAGCCGGTACGCTGGTCTTCTGGCAGGTTCTTCATCTCCCAGGCGATCACCGCCTGCAGCGACAGCTCCTTCTGCTCGGGGGTGAGCTTGCGGCCATCGGACCATTTGCCGATCTCCACGGCCGTTTTCAGGCTTTCGTAGATTTCCGGCGTGATGTTTTCGATCATTTGCGCGAACGTGGACATAGCGTCTCCTAAATCAAGCGGACAGTTTACGCCGCGCCAGCGCACCACCCAAGAGGCCCGTCAGGCATCCGATGAGCAGCCCGCCGACGTGCGCGGCGTTGGCGATCTGGCCAAAACCGAGTTGGCCGACCACACCGGTCAGGCAAATGACCAGCCAGATGAGCATCATCACCAGCACGCCCTTGGGCAGGCTGAAGTGTGGGTTGGGCGCCAGCCACTGGTACAGCCAGACATGCCCGAGCAAGCCGTACAGCACCCCGGACAGGCCGCCGAACAGGCTCGGGCCACTGGTGTAGTGCTGGGCAAGGTTGGATACCAGGCTGAACAGCAAGGTCAGGCCAGCCAGCGCCCAAGGGCCCTGGCGCAGTTCGATGCGCTTGCCCAGTTCCCAGTACCACATGCCGTTCATGGCCAGGTGCAATACGCCGAAGTGCAGCAGCATCGGCGACACCAGGCGCCACCATTGGCCTTCGGCGAGGCCTTGGGCCAGCGGGGTGAAGTGCAGGTAGTCACCTTGGACGCGGTAGTCGAGGAAGGTGAACCAGCTGATGGTGGTGAGGTTATCGCCCAGGCCGGTCAGGCCGGCGACGATCAGGCACAGGAAAAGGACGGCGGCGGTTACCTTGCAGGCTTTCGCCTGCTCGGCCAGGGTCGGCCCTTTCGCCGGCGAGCCAGCGCCCACAGGCGGCTGTGCAAGCTCGACATCAGCATTGCCGTCAGGGTAGCGCTGGTACAGCTGAAGAACATCTTCAGCCATGGTTTCCGGGGCCCAGAGCACCTGCACCTCGCCTTCTTCGCTGACCCGGTGCGGCACCTGCAGGCGCTGCAACAGGTGGACGAAGCCGCTGAGGTCGACCGACAGCGGCAGGCGTATCACTTCGACGATATTCATTGATTGGCCTGCGGTCGATCGACGTCGACCCAGACGAACTTGTGCGGGTCGATCCGGGTTTCATCATCCAGCCGATAGGCCGCCAGCTTGCCGTACAGCACCGCACTGTAGTCCAGGCAGGCCAGGTTGGGGCGGATCGGTGCCGGGCGGCCGCTGCGCCAGTAATGGCCGACGAACAGCAGCGGCTCCTCTTCGCCATAGCGTAGCAAGGCATTCTTCTCGGTGTGGCTGAGCGGCGTGCGGGCGACCTCATCGGGCAGCGCGTCAGGTTGAAAGACGATATCGCCGTAGGTCTTCGGGTCTTCTTCCCAGAACTTGGTCCGGAAGAAGGCGCGGGTCAGGCCATCGCCGCCGGTCAGTGTCAGGCCGTCCGGCAGGCGCATGTCGGTGCCGCGCAACAGACGGTTGCAGACCGTGGAGGCGAAGCTGCCGGGCACGGCCGAGGCCTGGATGAAGTGCTCGTCGATGCGCCCGTCCGGGTATTGCTGGCGCAACGGGTCGATCAGCCGCGGGTCCCAGCAGGCATGCACCAGGCGGAACCGCCCGGCGTCGAGGAACAGCGGCATGTCGTAGAACCACTGCAGAAAATCGTGCCAGTCACCGGGGTGGTGGGCGAACTGGGTCAGGGTCTCGTCGATCAGGCGGGCGTGGCGCGGGGTGTGCTCGCGCACATAGGCCTTGCCGCTGCCGGGCAGCGCCGGGGTTACCCAGCCCAGGGCGTTGTACTCATGGTTGCCCATGATGCAGAAGGCCTGGCCGGCCTCGACCATGTCGTGGACGATGTGCAGCGCCTCGCGGATACGCGGGCCGCGGTCGACGATGTCGCCGAGGAACAGCGCCTGACGCCGCGGGTGGCACCAGACGCCGCCGACACGCTTGTAGCCGAGGGTGTCGAGCAGGCGTTCGAGGGTCAGCGCACAGCCATGCACGTCACCGATGATGTCGAAACTTCGCGCCGGATCGAACATCAGTCGTCCCTGCCCCCCAAGCGGCTGCCCCAACCGAGCTTGGTGCGGCAGACCTCGTAGTAGTTGTGGCCCAGCGGGTGGATCAGGCGCAGTTTCTGCGGTTTCTTGCTCACGGTGATGGTATCGCCGGGGGCACAGGTGAAGTGGTTCTGGCCGTCACAGGATACCTGCGGGTAGATCTGCAGGTCCTTGGACACCACGATCTTCAGCTCGCTGTTGCCGTCGACCACGATCGGGCGGCCGGACAGGGTGTGCGGGTACATGGGCACGATGACGATGGCGTCGAGCTTGGGGTGCATGATCGGGCCGCCAGCCGACAGCGCGTAGGCGGTCGAGCCGGTCGGGGTGGCGACGATCAGGCCGTCGGCCTTCTGGCTGCAGACGAACTGGCCGTCGATGTAGATCTCGAACTCGATCATCCGCGTCGACTTGCCCGGGTGCAGCACCACATCATTGAGCGCATCGCCCTGGCCGATGGCCTCGTGGTGGCGGCGCACCTCGGCTTGAAGCAGGAAGCGGTTTTCCACCAGGTAGTGGCCGTCGAGCACTGCGGCGACCTTTTCTTCCAGCTCGTCCGGGCGGATATCGGTGAGAAAGCCCAGGTTGCCGCGGTTGATCCCCAGGACCGGGATGTTGTGCCGGGCCAAAGCACGGGCGGCGCCGAGCAGGCTACCGTCACCGCCGACGACGATGACCAGGTCACAGACTTCGCCCAACAGCTTGCGTGTGGAAGTCTGCAGGCCGTGGCCAGGCAGCACTTCGGCAATGGTGTCCTCGAGGATCACGTGCAGGTGGCGCTCGATGAGGAATTTTTTCAGTCGGCGAATGGTGTCGAGCACCTGCGAGCTGCCAAGGCGGCCGATGATACCGATATTGCGAAATTGCTCCATGGGGCTCCTGCAAGGCTCTGCGGCGGGTGACTATGCCGCGATTATGGGCGAAACGACCAGGCAGCGGCAAACCGGCTATGCTCGCAGCATGATGCCTTTCGCTGAACTCCATGACCTGCCTCGCCAATTGCGCCGCCCCGCCGTGCGCGACCTGGCCTGGACGCTGCTGTCGCCACCGCTGCTGAGCACACCGCCCTGCCCTCAGCGCCATCCGCTGGCAGGCAGCGCCTGGGCGGCAGAACCGCAGCGCCTCAAAGACTGGCTACAGGCGCTGGATGCCGACGACCAGCCCCTGCGTGAGTGGCTGGCAAACAGCACCAGCCGGCGCCTGGGCCTTTATTACGAAGGCCTGTGGCAGTTCGCCCTGGGCCAGGCGCCTGGTGTCGAGCTGCTGGCGGCCAACCTGGCGATCCGCAGCAGTGGGCGCACGCTGGGCGAGTTGGACATTGTGCTGCGCGACGCCGACGGTACCCACCACCTGGAGCTGGCCATAAAGCTTTACCTGGGGCCCACGGACGGCCAAGGCCATGACCCAGCGCAGTGGCTCGGGCCGGGTTGCCATGACCGGCTGGGCACCAAGCTGGCGCACCTGGCCGGGCACCAGTTGCCCATGTCGGGCGACGCGCAAAGCCGTGAGGCGCTGGCCGGGCTGGGCATTGGCCAAGTCCAGGCCCACCTGTGGCTGGCAGGGTATCTATTCTATCCGTGGCCCGGGCACGCCGAATCGCCTGAGGGGGCCAACCCGCTGCACCTGCGTGGGCGGTGGTTGCGCCGGCGGGATTGGGCAATGGCCGAGGCGCAGCGCTGGCAGCCCCTGCCCCGCCATGCCTGGCTGGCGCCGGCAAGGTTCGAGGCCGATCAAGTCTGGACCCTGCCACAGTTCGCGCAATGGCTTGAGCTGCTTGACCCGCAGGCACCGGCACAGATGCTGGTCAGGCTCGAACCCGGCCCGCATGGCGATTGGCAGGAAGTGGCTCGGGTGTTTCTGGTGGCAGACAGCTGGCCGCACCTAGCCCTGCGCGGGTAACTCGCCGGCCCAGGCCGCAAACACGATTTCATCGACCCAGCGCAACGATTTTATTCCAACAACGATTACAGTTACCTCTGAGCGCCGCCAAGAGCGCCACTTTCGACCTGATGACGAGGACCACCCATGGCTTCATCCAGCCCCGCGCCCCACTACGCACGCCTGTCCATCGCCCTGCACTGGCTAATGCTGGTGCTGCTGGCTGCTGTCTACGCCTGCATCGAGTTGCGTGGCCTGTTCCCCAAGGACAGCGCCGAGCGCAACCTGATGAAGGACCTGCACTTCATGCTCGGCCTGACGGTGTTCATGCTGGTCTGGCTGCGCCTGGCCGTGCGCCTGGTGCGCCCTGCGCCGCCCATTGTGCCCAAGCCTCCCGCCTGGCAGACCGGGCTTGCCCACCTGATGCACCTGGCGCTGTACCTGTTGATGATCGGCTTGCCGCTGGCCGGCTGGCTGATCCTCAGCGCCGCCGACAAGCCGGTGCCCTTCTATGGCCTGGAGCTGCCACATCTGATCGGCGCGAACCCGGACCTGGCCAAGTTCATCAAGGGCTGGCATGAACGCGTAGGCAGCTGGGGGTATTGGCTGATCGGCCTGCACGCGCTGGCCGGGCTTTATCACCACTACGTCGTGCGCGATAACACGCTGCTGCGCATGCTGCCCTACAAGTAACCGCGTCGGCCCTGCAGGCCACCGGTGTGCACGAAGATCAGGCGAGTGCCAGGCTCGAACAGCCCGGCCTCGGCCTGCGCACGCAGGGCCATCAATGCCTTGCCGGTGTAGAGCGCCTCGAAAGGTATCCCCGTGCTGCCTTCGGTGTTTTCGATGAACGCCAGCAGCTCATCGTCGAGCCTGGCAAACCCCTTTCGGCAAGCCTCGTGCAACTGGTAGCCGCGCGTACCGGCGAGCGCCGTTATGGTCTGGGGCACACCATGGTCCAGGGGCACTGCCAGGGCGCCATGCACCCTGTGCGCGCCGCCTTCGGCCAGCACCAGGCCGGCCAGGGTGGTCCCGGTGCCAGCGGCCAGCCACCAGGCGTCATAGTCCGACCACCCCACTGTGCCCAACTGGGCCTTGGCCTGCTCGACGATCAACGCACACCCCTGCGCACCGGCCTGCCCGCCACCGCCTTCGGGGATGCAGTGCCAGCCGGGGTACCGTGCTTGCCAGGGTGCCCAGAAGCCGGCGTCATGCCGGGCACGGTAGCCTGCGTAGCCAAGCCAGTGCAATTGCATCCCCAACGCCTGCAGATCAAGCACCGTGGGGGTGTCCTGGGGATGGCCGCGCAACAGGCCGACGGTGGCGAAACCGAAGCGCTTGCCGGCAGCGGCCAGGGCATGGAGGTGGTTGGAATGGCTGCCGCCCAGGCTGATCAGCCCGGCGGCGCCCGACGCGTGAGCGTGCAGCAGGTGGTGGCGCAGCTTGAACCACTTGTTGCCGCTGACCAAAGGGTCGATCAGATCCAGGCGCAGGATGGCGGCATCAATGCCGGCGCTTTTCAGCCAAGCAAGCTCGAAGGGCTGTAATGGCGCCTGGGGAAGGTCATGGAAGCGGGTAGACATGTTCGAGTGCCTGATGCGAGGCCGCCAGTCTACCAGTGGAAAGCTGGGGCCGCTTTGCGGCCCCGGCTGGCTTACAGCTCTGCCGCCAAACGCGAGCCCTGGTTGATCGCCCGTTTGGCATCCAGCTCCGCCGCCACATCCGCGCCACCGATCAGGTGCACCGACTGCCCCGCAGCCAGCAGCCCATCGTGCAGCTCCCGCAGCGGCTCCTGCCCGGCGCAGATCACCACGTTGTCCACCGCCAGTACCTGCGGCTCCCCTTCAGCGACACGAATGTGCAGGCCCGCATCGTCGATCTTCAGGTACTCCACGCCGTTGAGCATCTGTACCTGCTTGTTTTTCAGGCCCGTGCGGTGGATCCAGCCGGTGGTCTTGCCCAGGCCATCGCCCACCTTGGACGTCTTGCGCTGCAGCAGGTACACCTGCCGTGCCGGTGCATGCGGCTCGGGCTTGATGCCTGCCACGCCGCCGCGCGCCTGCAGGTCGCGGTCGATGCCCCACTCCTTCCAGAACGCCTCCCGGTCCTGGCTGCTGGCCACGCCCTGGTGCACCAGGTATTCGCTGACGTCAAAACCGATGCCGCCAGCGCCGATCACTGCCACCGACTCACCCACTGGCTTGCGCTGGAGCAGTACGTCCAGGTAGCTGAGCACCTTGGCATGCTCGACACCGGGAATGGCCGGTGTACGCGGCGCGATGCCGGTGGCCAGGATGATCTCGTCGAATTTGCCATCGAGCAGGGCCGGCACATCGACCCGGGTGTTCAAACGCAGCTCGACCCCGGTGTTCTTCACCTTGTTGCCGAAATAGCGCAGGGTCTCGAAGAACTCCTCCTTGCCCGGCACTCGCTTGGCCACGTTGAACTGCCCGCCAATTTCGCTGGCGGCATCGAACAGCGTCACCTGGTGGCCACGCTCTGCAGCCACGGTGGCAGCCGCAAGGCCAGCCGGGCCGGCACCCACTACGGCAATGCGCTTGACCGTGTTCACTGGCAGGTAATTGAGTTCGGTTTCGTGACAGGCCCGCGGGTTGACCAGGCAACTGGTCAGCTTGCCGCCGAAGGTATGATCCAGGCACGCCTGATTGCAGCCGATACAGGTGTTGATTTCATCGCCGCGCCCCTGCGCCGCCTTGTTGACGAATTCCGGGTCGGCCAGGAACGGCCGGGCCATCGAGACCATGTCGGCATCGCCCTCGGCCAGCACGGCTTCAGCCACTTCGGGGGTATTGATGCGGTTGGTGGTGATCAACGGAATGTTCACCGCCCCGCGCAGCTTGGCGGTGACTTTGCTGAACGCGGCGCGCGGCACCTTGGTGGCGATGGTCGGGATGCGCGCCTCGTGCCAGCCGATACCCGTGTTGATCAGGGTCGCGCCAGCCCGCTCGATGGCTTTGGCCAGCAACTCGATCTCATCCCAGGTGCTGCCACCTTCTACCAGATCGAGCATCGACAGGCGGAAGATGATGATGAAATTAGGGCCCACGGCGTCGCGCACCCGGCTGACGATCTCGACCGCCAGACGCATACGGTTTTCATAGCTGCCACCCCAGCGGTCAGTACGGTGGTTGGTATGGGCGGCCAGGAACTGATTGATGAAGTAGCCTTCCGAGCCCATGATTTCGACGCCATCGTAACCGGCGCGCTGTGCCAGCACGGCGCAATTGACGAAATCAGCGATCTGCTTCTCGATCCCGGCCTCATCCAGCGCTTTAGGCTTGAACGGGTTGATCGGCGCCTGGATAGCACTCGGCGCCACCTGCCGAGGGCTGTAGGCATAGCGCCCGGCATGCAGGATCTGCAGGCAGATCTTGCCGCCAGCGGCATGCACGGCCTCGGTGACGATGCGGTGCTTGTCAGCCTCCTCCTCGGTGCTCAGCTTGGCTGCGCCGGAATACACGCCACCTTCATCGTTGGGCGCGATACCGCCGGTGACCATCAGCCCAACGCCGCCACGGGCTCGCTCTGCAAAATACGCAGCCATGCGCTCGAAGCCACCGGGGCGCTCCTCAAGGCCTGTGTGCATCGACCCCATCAGGGTGCGGTTGGCCAAGGTGGTGAAGCCCAGGTCGAGCGGGGCCAGCAAGTGCGGATAGCGGTCGGCAGCCATGGAACGGTTCCCCATGTGGCGTGATCACGGAATGCGGGTGCCTCGGCGGGCCCCGTCGTTTATCTGCCCACGACATTAAACAGCCGTTTGAATGCGCTCAATGATCGAAACTTACAAATTACTGATCATAGTGCACAGCCAGGGCTGCGACGTGACTCGCGTCGCCTGCTGTAACATGGCTCAGCTTTTTTACGTCATTTTTACTCGACATCCTGCCCTTACAGACGATACTGCCCGTCATTGCCCCTATGAGCTTGCTCAATGCCTCTCCCCGCTTTGCGCTTCATCGCCTTCATCGTCGGCGTATTCCTGATTACCCTTGCGGTCAGCATGGTCATCCCCATGGCCACGCTGCTGTGGTATGGCCTTAGCCAGGACCTCGGTGCCTTCCTTTGGTCAAGCCTGATCGCCCTGTGCGCAGGCCTAGCCCTGGTGGCTCGTGGCATACCCGATGCGCCGCAACTCAGGGCCCGAGACATGTACATGCTGACCACAGCCAGCTGGGTCATCGTCTGTGCGTTCGCAGCCCTGCCCATGGTGTTCATCCGGCATATCAGCTACACCGATGCGTTCTTCGAGACCATGTCGGGCATCACCACCACAGGCTCGACGGTGCTAACCGGCCTGGACAGCGCATCGCCCGGCCTGCTGATGTGGCGATCGCTGTTGCACTGGCTGGGGGGCATCGGCTTCATCGGTATGGCCGTCGCAATCCTGCCGTTACTGCGTGTGGGTGGCATGCGCCTGTTCCAGACCGAGTCGTCGGACTGGTCGGACAAAGTGACACCCCGCTCGCACGTCGCGGCAAAGATGATTCTGCTGATCTACCTGGGGCTGACCGCGCTCGGTACCTTGGCCCTGTGGGCCGCCGGCATGACCCCTTTCGAAGCCATCAATCATTCGATGTCGCTGATCTCCACGGGTGGGTTCTCGACGTCCGATGCATCGCTTGGCCACTGGACTCAGCCAGCCGTGCATTGGGTCGCGGTGCTGATCATGATTCTGGGAAGCCTGCCCTTTACCTTGTATGTGGCGACCTTGCGTGGCCACCGGCGCGTCCTGTTCAAGGACCATCAGGTGCGTGGCTTTCTCGGCTTTCTTCTGTTCGTCTGGGTCACCGTGGGCACCTGGCTCTGCTGGCACAGTGACTTTTCGTGGTGGGATGCGTTGCGCATCGTGGCGGTCAATGTGACTTCGATCGTGACGACCACCGGCGTTGCGGTAGGGGACTACACGCTCTGGGGCAGCTTCGCCATGCTGTTGTTCTTCTATCTGACTTTTGTCGGTGGATGTTCGGGCTCCACAGCCGGCGGACTGAAAATATTCCGCTTTCAAGTCGCCGCGTCACTGCTGGTCAGCAGTTTGAAACAGCTGATTCATCCGCGGGCGATGATCTCGAAAAAATACAATGGTCACCCCATCGATGAAGAAATCGTGCGCTCACTGCTGACGTTTTCCTTCTTCTTTTCCGTGACCATTGCGGTGATCGCATTGGCCCTGACCCTCATAGGCCTTGACTGGACCACTGCCCTGAGTGGCGCAGCGACAGCTGTGTGCAACGTTGGGCCAGGCCTGGGCAGCGTAATCGGGCCTGCGGGCAACTTCAGTTCGCTACCGGACGCTGCGAAGTGGCTGCTGACCATCGGCATGCTGCTGGGCCGGCTCGAGATTCTCACCGTGCTGGTGCTCGTCGCGCCTGCCTTCTGGCGGTTCTGATTGCAGGCCAGCCAATCGAGGCACCAATAAATCCGGGCAGGATCCGTTTATTCGTTCTAGGTTTACTGACGCAGGGAACTAGAACAATAAGCGGAGAATGTCATGAACCGAGCCCTTCGCCTGGCCTTGGCCAGCACCCTACTGGCAGCTTGCGCAACAGCCCAGGCCGCGCCAACCTTCATCAACATCCTCACAGGCGGCACCAGCGGCGTCTACTACCCCATCGGCGTGGGGATATCCCAGATCTACAGCCATGGCATCGAGGGCAGCAAGACCTCAGTGCAAGCCACCAAGGCCTCGGTGGAAAACCTCAATCTGCTGCAAGCCGGCCGGGGCGAGCTGGCGTTCGCGCTGGGAGATTCGGTGGCCGATGCCTGGAAGGGGGACGCCGAAGCCGGCTTCAAAGCACCGCTGAAGAAACTGCGCGCCATCGCCGGCACCTACCCTAACTACATCCAGATCGTCGCCAGCAAGGAGTCGGGCATCACCTCGCTGGAAGACCTCAAAGGCAAACGTATCTCGGTCGGTGCGCCGAAGTCCGGCACCGAGCTCAACGCCCGTGCCATCTTCAAGGCCGCGGGGCTCAGCTATCAAGACCTGGGCAAGGTCGAGTACCTGCCGTATGCCGAATCCGTAGAGCTGATCAAGAACCGTCAGCTGGACGCCACGCTGCAATCTTCCGGGCTCGGCCAGGCGGCCATCCGTGACCTGGCCGCTACCCTGCCGGTAGTGTTCGTACCTGTGCCCGCCGCCATCGTGAGCAAAATCGGCAACAGTGCCTATCAACCCGCGAGCATTCCCGCCAAGACATACGATGGCCAGGACGCTGAAGTGCCAACCGTAGCCATCACCAATATCCTGGTCACACGCGCCGATATCAGCGATGACCTGGCCTATGACATGACCCGGCTGATCTTCGACAACCTGCCGCGCCTGGTCACTGCCCATTCGGCAGCAAGCGATATCCAACCGCAAAATGCGGCCAAGAACCTGCCCATTCCCCTGCACCCTGGCGCAGAACGGTATTTCAAGGAGAAAAACCTGCTCCCCTGACTATTGACTCGACCCCTGAGGGAGCGGCACATGAGTGATACCGGGCAAGGTCTGCAAGCCAGTACCGACCGTTGGCCTGCCACGCTTTTTGCCGTGGCCTTGGCATTTTCGACCTTTCAGATCGCCACGGCGGCCTTCCCGCTGGTTTCCAGTCAGGTACTGCGGGCAGTACACGTAGGGTTCTTGCTGCTGGTGGTGTACCTGAGCTACCCGTGGGCAGGTCATCGCAGGCCGTGGCAACCGCTTGGCTGGCTGCTGGGCCTGGCAGGCATGGCCACTGCTGCCTACCAGTGGCATTTCGAAGGCGAGCTGATTCAACGCTCCGGGGAACTGACCACCAGTGACCTGGTGTTCGGCCTGCTGCTGATCGGCCTGGTTTTCGAGGCAGCGCGCCGGGTGATGGGTATCGCCCTGCCCATCATTTGCGCTCTTTTTCTGGCCTACGGGCTGCTCGGCCAGTACCTGCCCGGTGACCTTGCCCATCGCGGCTACGGCCTCGATCAGATCGTCAACCAACTGGCCTTCGGCACCGAGGGGCTGTATGGCACGCCCACCTATGTCTCGGCGACCTATATCTACCTGTTCATCCTGTTCGGCGCGTTCCTTGAACAGGCCGGCATGATCCGGCTGTTCACTGACTTTGCCATGGGCCTGTTCGGCCATCGCAGCGGGGGGCCGGCAAAAGTCTCGGTATTCTCCTCGGCGCTGATGGGGACCATCACCGGTTCAGGGGTGGCAAACGTGGTCACTACCGGGCAGTTCACCATCCCGCTGATGAAGCGCTTCGGCTACAAGCCGGCATTTGCCGGGGGCGTTGAGTCGACCGCAAGCATGGGCAGCCAGCTGATGCCACCGGTCATGGGCGCGGTGGCGTTCATCATGGCCGAAACGATCAACGTCCCCTATGCCGAAGTGGCGAAGGCCGCGCTCATTCCGGCCTTGCTGTATTTCGGCTCGGTGTACTGGATGGTGCACCTGGAAGCCCGGCGCAGCCAGCTGCATGGTCTACCCCGCGAGCAATGCCCGAGTGCCTGGGATGCAGTGCGTCAACGCTGGTTCCTGCTGATCCCCCTGGTGGTACTGGTCGGCCTTCTGTTCTCCGGCCGCACACCCCTGTATTCGGGTATGGTCGGCCTGGCCCTGACAGCCATCGTCATCCTTGGTTCGGCAATCATCCTGCGGGCGCAAAAGACATGGTTGCGGGCGGCCTTCTGGGTGGCGCTGGGGATCCTCTGCTCAGGGTTCTTCCGCATGGGCATTGGTGTCATCCTGCTGGTGATCGCCGCGCTCGCTATCGCCTGCGCGTTCATACAGGGTGGACGTGCCACCCTCCGTGCCTGCGTCATGGCCCTGGTCGAAGGTGCGCGCCATGCGGTGCCGGTAGGTATCGCGTGCGCCTTGGTCGGGGTAATCATCGGGGTGATCTCGTTAACCGGCCTGGCGACGACATTCGCCGGGTACATTCTCGACCTGGGCCGGGAAAACTTATTCCTGTCGCTGCTTTTGACCATGTTGACCTGCCTGGTCCTGGGCATGGGTATCCCGACCATTCCCAATTACATCATCACCAGCTCCATCGCCGCGCCGGCCTTGCTGGAGCTCGGGGTGCCGCTGATCGTCTCCCACATGTTCGTGTTTTATTTCGGCATCCTTGCCGACCTGACGCCGCCGGTAGCGTTGGCCTGCTTTGCCGCCGCCCCCATTGCCAAAGAGAAAGGGCTATTGATCAGCTTCTGGGCGGTACGCATTGCAATGGCCGGTTTCGTCGTGCCGTTCATGGCGGTATATGACCCGGCGTTGATGATGCAGGGCGACAGCGTCGGCGCGACCTTGTACATGCTGATCAAGGCCATGTTTGCAGTGGCTCTCTGGGGGTGCGCGTCCACCGGTCACTGGCGCATGCCCATGCCATGGTGGGAACGGCTGTTGGCGTTCATGGCAGGTGTATCGCTGATTCTTGCCTTGCCCATCAGCGACGAGGTCGGCTTCGCCTTGGGCATTGCCGTCATGGGCTGGCATTACTGGCGCAGCCGGCCCGCGCCCGGGCAACCTGCATGACCAGCCTGTGCATCGGGCTTGCCGGTGTGGTCTGGGCAAGTCTGCCGTTGCAGGAGGTTACCCTGGCCTGGCAGCACAGTGTGGAGAAGGTCCGCTGGGAGGAAGATTATCAGGTGACACCGGCAGGCCTGGTGCTGCAGGAGGCCCGGGTGCGAGGCAGCGGCGCCGGCATGGAGATCCCGGACGACGCTCGCCTGCGTGATGGGGCATGGCATTACCACCGCCACCTGCCCCCGCTGCAACCTCTGCATGCCGGGCGCACGCCCGAGGCCGGCGACTATCAATTGTGCGTCGAGGGCAGGTGCCAGCCCCTCTCCTACTGGGTGGGACCGCCGACCTCTAGCATTGCTGCCGTGGATTTCTGGGCATGCGAAGGCGGTGCAGCCGCGGATCGGCGCAAAGCACTGCCCTGAGCGCGCGTACAGGGCAGTGCGAGGGCTGATCAGCTGACGACGTGCAGGTAGTGCAAGTGGCGCTCGTACTGATCGAGAATGTCGCCGATCACATCGTCCCGGCTCCATCCCATGATGTCGTAATCCTGGCCCCCTTCACGCAGATGCACTTCAGCACGGAAGTACTTGCGGGTATCGGAACCCTCGTCGGTATCCTGCATGACGAAACTCGGAGTGTTGAATGCGCGCGGGCGTACCTCATACAGGAAACGCCCTTCTCCAGCATGGGAAAGCTCAAGCGTCACGCGCCCATCATCGCGCTCGTTCACCGCAACGTCATAGCCCTGCTTGCGCAATTCCGAGGCGACTTCTTCACAGGCAGGCTTCACCACTTCGGCGATGAAGCGGGTCACATGGGCACGCCGCGGCATCATGGCGATATTGCGCAAGCGCCGCTGCCACCCCCCGTGGGGAACGCGCGTATGCCGTGGGCCGGGCAAGGCCTGATTGCGCAACCCGCGGCGGGTGGCATCGAGGCTCAACGCCTTGAACAGGCCCCAGATGGCGATCAGCAAAATGGCGGCGAAGGGCAAGGCACTGGCGATGGTCGCCGTCTGCAAAGCCTTGAGACCGTTGGCCAGCAACAGCGCAATGGCGACAGCGCCAATGCTGACCGACCAGAAGATGCGTTGCCACAGGGGCGAATGGCCTTGCCCGGACGAGGCGAGCATATCGACCACCAGCGCACCGGAGTCCGCCGAGGTGACGAAGAACACCACCACCATGAGCACCGCTATCAGCGAGATGACACTGGAGAACGGGAAGTGCTCGAGAAACGCGAACAAGGCCAGTGAACTGTCCTGATCGACCACCGCAGCCAGGTCCCTGACGCCTTCGTTGAGGATCATGTGTATCGCTGAGTCCCCGAACACCGTCATCCAGAGCAAGGTGAAGCCTGCGGGTACGAACAGCACACCGCACACGAACTCACGAATGGTCCGCCCGCGGGAAATGCGTGCGATGAACAGGCCTACGAAAGGCGACCAGGACAACCACCAGCCCCAGTACAAAAGAGTCCAGCCGCCAATCCAATCAGTGGGTTCATAGGCGTAGAGGTTGAAGGTCTTGTTGACGATATCGGAAAGGTAGGCACCGGTATTCTGCACGTAGGCCTGCAGCAGAAACACGGTGGGCCCGAGCAACAACACGAACAGCATCAGGATGACAGCCAGGCTCAGGTTGAGCTCGGAGAGGATGCGGATACCCTTGTCCAGGCCGCTGGCCACGGACAGTGTCGCCAACGCGCAGGTGGCAGCGATCAGAATGACTTGAACCGTGGGGTTTACCGGCAGACCGAACAAATGGTGGAAACCGCTGTTGATCTGCAATACCCCATAACCCAGCGAGGTCGCCACACCGAACACCGTGCCGAGGATGGCGAAGATATCCACGGCGTGCCCGATAGGCCCGTAAATCCGTTCACCGATCAGCGGATAGAGCGCAGAGCGCAACGTCAGTGGCAAACCATTGCGGAAGCTGAAGTAGGCCAGGATGAGCGCGACGATGGCATAGATCGCCCAGGCATGCAGGCCCCAATGGAAGAAGGTGATCTTCATGGCTTCGCGAGCCGCTGCCACTGTACCAGGGTCGCCCACAGGCGGAGTGGTGAAATGCATGACCGGTTCGGCCACGCCAAAGAACATCAGGCCGATCCCCATGCCCGCCGAGAACAGCATGGCGAACCAACTGCTCTTTCGGTAATCAGGCTCGCTGTGATCAGGCCCCAGCTTGATGTCGCCGTAGCGGCTCACGGCCAGAAACACCACGCTGATCAACACCAGCGCTACGGTGAGGATGTAGAACCAGCTGGCGTTGGTGATGATCCATTGCTGAACCTGTTCGAACAGCGCCTGGGCGTGCGTCTGAAAAGCCGTGGCGTACAAGACCAGCAGAAAGATGAGTATCGCGCTGGTGTAAAAAACGGGTGGGTTGAGTGTGCTCCTGGGTTTATCGGCTGCTGTCATTACGGCAGTTCTCCTTGTAAAGCGATGAGCACAGGGTGCCCCGGCACCACGATATCTGCCCAGATTAGCAGCCTGGAAGATCTTCGTTTGCCGAGCCTGTGCGCTTGAACAGCCATGAACCGTAACCTCCGAGGATAAAAATCTCAAATCGATACACATTTCGAGCCAGCCTGGCGCGACCGCACTGGCCGAAACAACCAGGCGCCTGCCCGCCCTGCCTGAATACCACCTCTGTCGGGTTTGCCACCCCGCTCATACACGTCATACTCGTGGCTTTATTCGCCGATACTGCATAGACGATGCCCGACCGTACCAGCCTCCCTTCCCGCCCTCTCGCCCGTGCACGCTGGCGAGAATGGCGTCAGCGTCTGGCGTTCTGGATCGGGGCCCTGCTGGTGGGGCTTGTCGCATTGGCATTCGCCTGGCTGGCCGAAGCCGCATTCGCTTCGTTCAAGCGCCTGCTGGAATGGCTGCCCTGGTCACCCCTGCTCATCACTCCCCTGGGCTTCGCCCTTCTGACCTATTTGACACAGCGCTGGTTCGAAAATGCCAAAGGGAGTGGCATACCTCAGGTGATCGCCGCCTTGGAAATGCCATCCCGGCGCCTGCGGGCCCGACTGCTTTCGATACCCGTTGCCGCCGCACGCATGAGCCTGACGTTGGGCGCCCTGCTGGTAGGGGGGTCGGTCGGGCGCGAGGGGCCGACCGTTCACATCGGCGCTGCCGTGCTCTATTCCTTCGGCCGGCGATTGGGCCTGCACGGGCGCCGCACCATTGCCGGCCTGATCCTCGCAGGCGGCGCAGCCGGCATAGCCGCTGCGTTCAACACCCCGCTGGCCGGTGTCGTCTTTGCCATTGAAGAACTGAGCCGCACGTTTGAACAACGCTTCAGCGGTCTGGTGCTGACGGCGGTGCTGATCGGCGGCGTGGTCACGCTGGGGCTGACGGGGCACAACGCCTACTTTGGCGAAATAAGCGGGCGGATGCCCGTAGGCTGGGGTTGGAGTGTGGTGCCTGCCTGCGCGCTGCTGGGTGGGGTGCTGGGTGGCTGCTACGCCAGGCTGGTGCTGCCTACCGACAAGGGCCTGCTTGGCCGTCTCTGCGCACTGCGCGGGCGCTATCCGGTGCGCTTCGCGGCGAGCTGCGGGCTGGTGCTGGCAGTGCTGGGGCTGGTGTCCGGCAACCATGTGTTCGGCACCGGCTACGAAGAGACCCGGGCCTTGCTGGAGGGCCGACCGATCACCGACGCCAGTTTCCTGCTCTGGAAGTTTCTGGCCAATGTCGTCTCTTACCTCTCGGGCATACCGGGGGGCCTGTTCTCACCTTCGCTGAGCATCGGTGCGGCATTCGAGCCGCTGTTGCGCGTGATACCCAATGTCGATCCCCAGGCATGCGCACTGCTGGGAATGGGCGCCTACCTGGCTGGGGTGACGCGTTCGCCGTTGACTGCATCGGTGATCGTTCTGGAGCTTACCCACAGCCCGGACCTGGCCATCCCGATGCTGGCAGTGACATTGATGGCGGCCGGCATCTCTGGTTGCATTTCGCCCGTTTCCCTCTACCACGCCTTGGCAAAACAGATCATCGACAACGTCGCACCTGCCAAATCCAGTTGAAATCGACGGCTGCGCGAGGCACGCTCAAGACCGCGACTGTGACACAATGCTTAGCGAATTCTTGGTTTACCGCCGCGTCACTGCGAGTATCAACGACATCAAAGGCATGCGAAAACTATTGGCAAGCGCCTTGGCGCTGGTGATGATCGCCGCCCTGTGCGGCTATGGCTTCTGGACCCAGCAGCGCCCGGAAGGCCACTACCTCTCCGACCTGCGCATCGAACTGGCGCTGGACCACGGCGTGCCCGGCGAGCAGGGCAACCTGCTGGGCGTCGAGCCCCTGCTTTATCCAAGCGACTATCAAAACCTGCAACGCCTGCACCGCAAGCTGTCGGCCTACTTGCAACAAGCCCGGGCCAAAGGCCTGATCGGCCCGCGCACGGTGGTGGTACTGCCAGAGCACATCGGTACCTGGCTATGGGCTCGCGGTGAAAAGAACGAACTCTACCAGGTCACCCGTAGCCGCGAAGCGGAGCAATGGCTGGAGCTGAGCAACCCGCTGCGCTATGGGCTGGCGATATTGCGCGCCAGCGGCGACGACCGCCGGGCCGATGCGCACTTGCGCATGAAGGCTCAGCAGATGGCCAGCGACTACCAGCAACTGTTCGGCAGCCTGGCCAAGGAGTTCGGCGTAACCTTGGTAGCCGGCTCGATCGTGCTGCCTGACCCCTATGTGGAACAAGGCGTGCTGCATGCCGGCGGCGGCCCATTGTTCAACAGCAGCCTGGTGTTCGCCGGCGACGGTTCACCCTTGGGCCAGCCGCAACGCCAGCAATTCCCCGACAGCCAGGTACGGCGGTATATCCATGATGGCCGCAAACAACCACTGCAAGTCGTGCAAACCCCGGCCGGGCGTCTGGGCGTGCTGATCGGCAGCGACAGTTGGTACCCGGAGAACCACCAGCAGCTGCAGAGCCAGCAGGTACAACTGGTCGCCAATCCGGTTTTCCTGAGCGGCAAGGACAGCTGGCAAGCGCCATGGCGCGGCAACCGGCACCAGGATGCGGCGGCCGAGCTTGCCCTGCAACGCGGTGAAGTGAGTGAGAAGACCGCCTGGCAACGCCTGACCGAGGCTGCCGGCCAGGGGGTCAGCAGCATAAGTGTATTCATGCGTGGGCAGTTCTGGGACCAAGGCAGCGACGGCCAAGGCTTCGCCCATCAAAGTGGCGAATTGCTCACAGGCCCTCCCAGCCAGGGCGCACGCCTGCTGAACGTGTGGCTGTAGGGGTATGCCCCGCCCCCGCGTTCGCCTGGGCGACCTCTCGGTAGGTTTCGTCCAGCCGCTGGCTGAGGCTCTGCAAGGCCTCGGTCACGATCCTCAGCCGCTGCTGCGCCGCTACGGGCTGGATGAGACACGCTTGGCCGAAGCCGGTGCGCGGCTGTCGATCCCCCGCTACATGCACTTGGGGCATGCTGCAATCGCGCTGTGCGGGGAGCCTGCTCTGGGCCTGCACATGGGGCGCCTGAGCCGGCTGGCCCAGGCGGGTCTCGCCGGCGTGACAGCCGCGCAGGCGCCTACCTTGGGCGAAGCCGCCCGTACCCTGCTGCGTTTCGAGCCGCTGTATGCCGCCAACTACCGTGGGCATTCGAGTTATCAGGAAGATGCCCAGGGGGCATGGTTGAGCTTCTACTCGATCAGCCCTTATAACGCCTACAACCGTTTCGTGGTGGATTCCCTGCTGACCGGCTGGCTGGCCCAGCTTGCGGCCCTGACCGAAACGCCTGTGCTGGCCGAGCGCCTGGAGATCGAATTCGAAGCCCCCGGTTACGCCGCCCAGTATCAACCGCTATGCAGTACAGCCGTGCAGTTTGCCGCTAGCGGTAACCGTTTGCGCCTGGGCCGAGCCACGCTGGAGCTGGCCAACCCCCAGCATTGCCCGAGCACCTGGCAGCACCTGCTGCAACTGTGTGAAACGCACATGCTGCAGCGCACCCGCGTACGCAGCCTGGGTGAGCGCATCACCCACCTGCTCGGCCCTCTGCTCAACGGGGGCCGTGAGCCCGGCCTGGAAGAAGTTGCACTGCGCCTGCAACTGCCCGCCTGGACCTTGCGGCGTAAACTGGCAGAGGAAGGCACGCGCTTTCGTGACTTGCTCAATGACACACGGCGTGACCTCGCCGAGGCCTATATCCGCGATACGGAATTGACCTTCGGTGAGATTGCCTATCTGTTGGGTTTTGCATCGGCTGAAGCGTTCCAGCGCGCGTTCAAGCGCTGGACGGGCCTCACACCGGGGGGGGTGCGCCGCAGTCAGCGGCAGGTCGGTCAAAGCTCGGTGGCGTCGTCGGCCGGTTCCGGGGTGTCCAGCTCGTAGGCTTGGTACTCGAGCAGCTCTTCCTGATATTCATCCATACCCTGCGTCCTCTTCACTCTTTTATCTTCGTTGGTCATGGTCTCCAGCCTAAGCAGGCTGGATGAAAAACTGATTACAAGCCTATGAGTGGTAAACGTAGCAGGTGTTCAGAAAGTTATCGTCTGAGTATCTGTAACAGCGCATGAAACGCCGTGTTGACGGCTCCTCAGGGCAGATCGGTCAGAGAGCCGGTGCTTCAGCCTCGGCAGGCTGTGCCTCCTGCTGCACTTCAATCGGCGCCGGCGCGGCCGGGGGTGCGACGGGTTGCGATCCCTGGCTGTCGTCAACTACCGGCGCAGCTGGCGCCTCGCTTGCCGGGAGCACCGCCTCAGCTGGAGCTGAAGCTGGAGCTGGTGTTGGTTCTGGTGCCGGTGCTGGTGCTGGTGCTGGTGCTGATGCCGACTCTGCTAAAGGAGCAGCGCTCACAGGCGCTGGCGAAACCTGCTCAGGCAGCCCCAACGCAGGCGCTGTGTTCTCGACCTTGGGTGCCGGCGCTTCAACCTTGGCCTTGCTGACCTTCTTCGCTTTGGGTTTAGGCAAGTAGCTTTCGACCAGCGCAAAGTAACGCTCGTAGAACTGCGGCGCGGTCACGGTCTCGCTGGCGACCTTGACCATGGAATCGTCACTGGAGCCGATAGGCATCGAAACCGAACCCAACACACCGACGCCGAGGCTGGCGGACGTATTGGACTTCTTGAGGGCGTAGCGGTCCTGCAGCGCGTTGGCGAACATGGTCGAACGCTGTTCGTCACCGCTGTCGGGCGCGCAGGTCACGCTGAAGCTGATCTGCAGGTGGTTTTCGCTGTTCTGCTGGAAGCTTTTGTTACCGGCTATCTGGTTGGCACCGCTGCTGGTGATGATGTAACCCTGGCTCAGCAGCGCACGCCGGGCAGCCTCGCACGAGCCGGCTTCACTGACCGGGAAGCTGCGCGAGAAGGTGCCTGAGTCATCGAAGTTCTCGTGCTCATAGATGGCGGTTTTTTTCGAGGAGCAACCGGTCACGCCCGCCAGCACCAGGGCCAGCCCGAGCGCACCAAAGACGGATGATCTGGTCATTGCGAATTCCGGGTAAGTCGAGAGGTGCCTATTGTGCATCACAGCGCCCTTGCACTGAAACCGTTCGACGGTGAAGAGTCTGTCAGCATCGTGTAAATGTTGACTTTGCGGCCGCATGAACGAAAAAAAGCGACCCTAAGGTCGCTTTTCTCGTTTTGCTTCGAAGCTTTCAAGGGGCTTCGAGGCGAAGATGGCGCAGCGGACGGGACTCGAACCCGCGACCCCCGGCGTGACAGGCCGGTATTCTAACCGACTGAACTACCGCTGCGTATCGCTTGGGCTTTCGCCCGGTTGAAACTGTGCTTTCCCCTTGCGGTGAACACCACTCAGGTCAGGCACAAAAAAAGCGACACGCAGATCGCTCTTTTTGTTGCTTCGAAGCGTTCAAGGGGCTTCGAAACGAAGATGGCGCAGCGGACGGGACTCGAACCCGCGACCCCCGGCGTGACAGGCCGGTATTCTAACCGACTGAACTACCGCTGCGTATCGTTCAGGCTTGCGCCTGATTGAACTGGGATCAGCCTGAGGCAATTTTGCCTTTGGCTTCAGACCGGTGCCAGGCACCAATCTGTTACTAAAAAATGGCGCAGCGGACGGGACTCGAACCCGCGACCCCCGGCGTGACAGGCCGGTATTCTAACCGACTGAACTACCGCTGCGCATGGTGGCTTATCAGGCCTTGTTCCTCTCCAGCAGTTGGCTTCTGTCGAAGCACCCTGCATCAGGAACGCTCAGGAAGTGGTGGGTGATGACGGGATCGAACCGCCGACCCTCTGCTTGTAAGGCAGATGCTCTCCCGGCTGAGCTAATCACCCTCGCGATGTTGCTTGTTGCGTTTGCTTCGCTGAGGCCGCGAAATTTACGCAGGTGCCGACGCTAAGTCAATACCCCCGTTGGATTTTTTTGAAGGCAGCGGTAAGCGGCAAGCTGCAAGCTGCAAGAAAAAGCCAGGTGTCGCCCATACGATTCCCGCTCCCCACAAATGACTAAGGGACCTCACGGTCCCTCTTGCAGCTTGAAGCTTGAAGCTTGAAGCTTGCAGCTTGCAGCTTGAAGCTCGCAGCTCAGGTGTAGATCATCTTGCGGGTCATGCCGCCATCGACCACGAACTCCTGGCCAGTGACGAACGCTGCCTGGCGCGACAACAGCCAGGCCACCATGGCCGCGACGTCTTCCACCGTCCCTACCCTGCCCGTCGGGTGCTGGGCATGGTCGGCTTCGCTCAACGGTTCGGCACGGCGTTGCGCAGGGTCACGCGTATCGATCCAGCCCGGGCTCACTGCATTGACGCGGATTTCCGGGCCCAAGCTCATGGCCAAGGCATGGGTCAACGCCACCAGGCCGCCCTTGCTCGCAGCGTAAGCCTCGGTATCTGGCTCCGACTGCCGGGCACGGGTCGAGGTCAGGTTGACTATCGCACCATTGTGCGCACGCAGGTACGGCGCGCAGTGCTTGGCCAGCAGCATCGGGCCGTTGAGGTTGACTGCCAGCACACGGTTCCATTGCGCCAGGCTCAAGCTCTCCAAGGTCTGGTTATGCGGGTTGGCGATGGCCGCGTTGCACACCAGCGCGTCCAGCCGCCCGAACTGCCCCAACACCTCGGAAACCCCGGCACTCACCTGGGCTTCATCGGCCACGTCCATGGTGATGAACCAAGCGTTTTCACCCAAGGCCTTGGCAACCTTGGCGCCGCGAGGGCGGTCCAGGTCGCTCAGCACCACCTGCCAGCCCTCGCAGATCAACCAGGCAGCAATGCCCAGGCCGATGCCGCGTGCGGCACCGGTTACCAGTGCTACCCGGCCGTTATGGCCCGGCGAGCCGCCCTTCCAGTCGATCACAGTGCTGCCAGCCCACGCGCAAGGTCGGCTTGCAGGTCGGCGACGTCTTCCAGGCCAACAGCCACGCGGATCAGGCTGTCGCGAATACCTGCTGCCTCACGCTCCTGCGGGGTCAGGCGGCCATGAGAGGTGGTGGCCGGGTGGGCGATGGTGGTCTTGCTGTCACCCAGGTTGGTGGTGATCGAGATCACCCGCGTGGCATCGATGAAGCGCCAGGCGCCCTCCTTGCCCCCCTTGACCTCGAAACTCACCACCGCGCCGAAGCCAGTCATCTGGCGCTTGGCCAGTTCGTGCTGCGGATGGCTTGGCAAGCCGGCGTAATGCACCTTCTCGACACCCTCCTGCTGCTCCAGCCACTCTGCCAGTTGCTGAGCGCTCTGGCAGTGCGCACGCATGCGCAGCTTGAGCGTTTCCAGGCCTTTGGTGAAGATCCAGGCATTGAACGGGCTGAGGGTCGGACCGGCAGTGCGCAAAAAGCCCACTACCTCTTTCATCTGCTCGCTGCGCCCGGCCACGACGCCACCCATGCAACGGCCCTGGCCGTCGATGAACTTGGTCGCGGAATGGAACACGATGTCAGCGCCAAGCTTGAGCGGCTGCTGCAGCGCCGGGGTGCTGAAGCAGTTGTCCACCACCAGCATGGCACCACGGGCATGGGCAATTTCGGCCAGCGCAGCAATGTCCACCAGTTCGGCCAACGGGTTGGAAGGCGACTCGAGAATCAGCAGCTTGGTATTGGCCTTGATGGCCTTGTCCCAACCCGCCAGATCGACCAGCGGCACGTAGTCCACCTGCACGCCGAAGCGCTTGAAGTACTTCTCGAACAGGCTGATCGTCGAGCCGAACACGCTCTGCGAAACCAGCACATGGTCGCCGGCGCTGCACAGGGACATCACCACAGCGAGGATCGCCGCCATACCGGTCGAGGTGGCCACGGCCTGCTCGGCACCTTCCATCGCCGCCAGGCGCTCTTCGAAGGCACGCACGGTGGGGTTGGTGTAGCGCGAATAGACGTTGCCAGGGGTTTCACCGGCAAAGCGCGCAGCCGCATCGGCGGCCGTGCGGAAGACATAGCTGGAGGTCAGGAACAGCGCTTCGCTGTGCTCCGCCTCCGGTGTACGGTTCTGACCGGCACGCACCGCCAGGGTGTCGAAGCCGACACCCTCGAGGTCACTGTCCAGTCGCCCGGCATCCCATTGATCCGTCATGCCGTCGCTCTCCAAATCAGTTGTTGTAGAGGTCGATGATCGCGCTGACCGCCTGGTTCTTCACCTTGGCCAGGTCATTGCGCGCCTGCTCGATGCGGTCGAGGTAGGCTTCGTCGATGTCGCCGGTGACGTATTCACCGTTGAACACCGCGCAATCGAAGTGCTCGATCTTGATCTTGCCGCCACCGACCGATTCGATCAGGTCCGGCAGGTCCTGGTAGACCAGCCAGTCGGCGCCGATCAACTCGGCCACCTGGTCGGTGGTGCGGTTGTGGGCGATCAGTTCGTGAGCGCTCGGCATGTCGATGCCGTAGACGTTGGGGTAACGCACCGCAGGGGCCGCGGAACAGAAGTAGACGTTTTTAGCGCCGGCTTCGCGGGCCATCTGGATGATCTGCTTGCAGGTGGTGCCGCGCACGATGGAGTCGTCGACCAGCATCACGTTCTTGCCGCGGAACTCCAGCTCGATGGCATTGAGCTTCTGGCGCACCGACTTCTTGCGGGCAGCCTGGCCGGGCATGATGAAGGTACGGCCGATGTAACGGTTCTTGACGAAACCTTCGCGGAACTTGACGCCCAGGTGGTTGGCCAGCTCCAGGGCGGCGGTGCGGCTGGTGTCAGGGATCGGGATGACCACGTCGATGTCGTGGTCCGGGCGTTCGCGTTGGATCTTCTCGGCCAGCTTCTCGCCCATGCGCAGGCGCGCCTTGTACACCGAAACACCATCCATGATCGAGTCCGGACGGGCCAGGTAGACGTGCTCGAAGATGCACGGCTGCAGTTTCGGGCTTTCAGCGCACTGCTTGGTGTACAGCTGGCCTTCCTCGGTGATGTACACCGCCTCGCCCGGCGCCAGGTCGCGGATCAGGGTGAAGCCGAGCACGTCCAGGGCAACGCTTTCCGAGGCGATCATGTACTCGACGCCTTCGTCGGTATGGCGCTGACCGAACACCACCGGGCGAATGCCGTTGGGGTCACGGAAGCCGACGATACCGTAGCCGGTCACCATCGCCACCACCGCGTAACCACCGACGCAGCGGCTGTGCACGTGGGAAACGGCGGCGAACACGTCTTCTTCGGTAGGCTGCAGCTTGCCACGCACCGCCAGTTCATGGGCGAACACGTTCAGCAGCACTTCCGAGTCGGAGTTGGTGTTGACGTGGCGCAGGTCGGACTCGTAGATCTCCTTGGCCAACTGCTCGACGTTGGTCAGGTTGCCGTTGTGCGCCAGGGTGATGCCATACGGCGAGTTGACATAGAACGGCTGGGCTTCGGCCGAGGTCGAGCTGCCCGCAGTCGGGTAACGGACGTGGCCGATACCCATATGGCCTACCAGGCGCTGCATGTGGCGCTGCTGGAAAACATCGCGCACCAGGCCATTATCCTTGCGCAGGAACAACCGGCCGTCGTGGCTGGTCACGATACCTGCAGCGTCCTGGCCGCGGTGCTGGAGGACCGTAAGCGCGTCATACAGCGCCTGATTGACGTTCGACTTACCGACGATACCGACGATGCCACACATGCGACGCAACCCCTACTTTGATGAAACTTGAGTGAATAGCGCTCAAGGCTTTGCAGGCCCGAGCAACTGTTCCTTGAACGGGAGATCAGCCGGAGTGCTGATCACCCCACTGGACATCCACTGGCTGGTGAAACCCAGAATCAGGTTCTTCGACCAGTCAGCGACCAATAGAAATTGTGGTATCAGGCGAGATTCCTGCCACCAGGTATCCTGCTGCACCGGCCCCAGGCTGAGCAGGCCGATGGCAACCACCACCAGCAAGGCCCCGCGCGCCGCGCCGAAGGCCATGCCGAGAAAACGATCGGTACCGGACAGCCCGGTCACGCGGATCAGCTCACCGACCAGGAAATTGACCATCGCGCCCACCAGCAGGGTGGCGACGAAGAGAATGGCGCAGCCAGCGATGATGCGCATCGATGGGGTCTGGATGTAGCTTTCAAGATACACCGAGAGCGACCCACCGAACATCCAGGCGACTGCACCGGCAATGATCCAGATGAGCAGGGACAAGGCTTCCTTGACGAAGCCGCGCTTGAGACTGATCAGTGTGGAAACGGCGATGATCGCGATGATCGCCCAATCAACCCAGGTAAATGCCACGGTGCTGCCTGCAGACGTTTGAGGCGGCGCATTTTACCAGAGCAAAGGGCCGGGAGTAAGCGGAATGTCAGGCCGATTGGCTTGGCCACGGATGGGCTGCAGAGCAGCCCCTGGAATCAACCGCGTTCTGGCTGGAAACGAACCACGAAGCCCTTGAGCTTCTGCTGCCGATTGATCGCATCGCGCAGGCGCTCGGCCTCGGCACGTTCGATCAGCGGCCCCACATAGACCCGATTCATGCCACCGGCCGAACGGATGTAGGCGTTGTAACCCTGGCTGCGCAGGGTTTTCTGCAAGCTCTCGGCCCCGGCGCGATTGGACAGGCTGGCCAGCTGGATCGACCAGCTCACCGGCAAGCCGTTGGCGTCGATTTTCGACGCTGCGCTGGCGCTTGCCGCCGGCGCAGGGGTAGCGGCCGCTTGCGCCTGGGGCTTGGCCGCCGGCTCCGGCGCCTGGGGCTTGGGCTGGACCTGCGCCTGGGTTTGCGGCGACGGCGTGATCGGCTGGCTCGGCGTGGCCACCGGGGCCGAGGACTCATTGACCACCACGGGCGCCTGCTGCGGCTCTTGCGGCAGCGGTTGCGGCTCGGGCACTGCAACCGGCTCTACCTTGACTTCAGGCAAGCTCGGCATCGCCGGTGCCTGCGGGGCCTCGACGCGCACCTGACGCATTTCGTCCTCGCGGGTGAACAGCATCGGCAGGAAAATAACCGCCAGCGCCACCAGCACCAACGCACCCACCATGCGCTGTTTCATCCCTTTATCCAGCACTGCCATCTACTCACCCCTCCAGGGCCTGCTGCCCAAGCCATTCCAGGGCCTCGGCAACACAGAAAAACGAACCGAACAGCAGGATCTGGTCACCCGCCATCGCCTGAGCGCATTGCCCATCAAGGGCGGCGCCGACGCTGGCATAAGACTTCACCGACGCACCGAGGTTCGTCAAGGCGCCGACAAGCTCGGCGGCCGGGCGGCTGCGCGGTGACTGCAAAGGCGCCACCGCCCAGTCGTCGACCAGGCCATGCAAAGGCGCCAACACGCCCGCCAGGTCTTTGTCCGCCAGCAGGCCGAAGACGGCCAAACGCCTGCCCTCGACCGGCCGCACTGACAAGCGACGCGCCAGATACGCTGCTGCATGGGGGTTATGCCCCACATCCAGCAACAGCTCCACGCGCTTGCCTTGCCAATTGAGCGTACGACGGTCCAGCCGCCCGGTGATACGGGTATCGAGCAGCGCCTGACGGATTTGCCCGGCATCCCAAGCAAGCCCCATCAGCAGGTACGCCTGCAGCGCCAGGGTGGCGTTTTCCATCGGCAGGTCGAGCAGCGGCAGCCCTGACAGCTCCACCGCGGCGCCATCTGCTGCCGTACCACGCCAGTGCCAGGTGGTATCGGCGCTGGTAAGGTCGAAGTCGCGCCCACGCAGGAACAACGGCGCCGCCAGTTCACGGGCCTTGTCCAACAGTGGCTGAGGGGGATCCAGGTCACCGCACAGCGCTGGCTTGCCCGGGCGGAAGATGCCAGCCTTCTCGAAGGCGACCAACTCGCGGGTATCGCCCAGGTAATCGACATGGTCGACGCCGATACTGGTCACCAGAGCCAGGTCGGCATCGATGACGTTCACGGTATCCAGACGCCCCCCCAACCCCACTTCAAGCACCACGGCATCCAGCCCGGACTGGTAGAACAGCCAGAATGCCGCCAGGGTGCCCATCTCGAAATAGGTGAGGGAAATCTCGCCTCGGGCGGCCTCGACGGCAGCGAAGGCTTCGCACAGGCGCTCATCACTGGCCTCCTGGCCGTCGATCAGCACACGTTCGTTGTAACGCAACAGGTGTGGCGAGCTGTACACGCCAACCTTCAACCCCTGGGCACGCAGCAACGACGCCAGGAAGGCACAGGTCGAGCCTTTGCCGTTGGTGCCGGTGACCGTCACCACACGAGGCGCCAGCTTGCCCAGGGCCAACCGTGCAAGCACCTTTTGCGAACGCTCCAGCCCCATGTCGATGGCCGAGGGGTGCAACTGCTCGAGGTAGGCGAGCCATTCGCCCAGGGTTCTGTCTTTCATCAGGCGACCGCAGCGGCCTCGCGTGCCTGCTCGGGTGTTTCCTGGCCGGTCATCTGCGCCAGCAGGCGAGCCAGGCGTGGACGCAGATCGCCACGCGAGATGATCAGGTCGATGGCACCGTGCTCCAGCAGGAACTCGCTGCGCTGGAAGCCTTCAGGCAGCTTTTCGCGCACGGTCTGCTCGATCACGCGCGGGCCGGCGAAGCCGATCAGCGCCTTTGGCTCACCGACAATGACATCGCCAAGCATCGCCAGACTGGCGGAAACACCGCCGTAGACCGGGTCGGTCAATACGGAGATGAACGGAATGCCCTCTTCGCGCAGGCGGGCCAGCACGGCCGAGGTCTTGGCCATCTGCATCAGCGAGATCAGCGCTTCCTGCATGCGCGCACCACCGGAGGCCGAGAAGCAGATCATCGGGCAGCGGTTTTCCAGCGCATAGTTGGCAGCGCGGACGAAGCGCTCACCGACGACGGCGCCCATGGAGCCACCCATGAAGGAAAACTCGAAGGCACTGACCACGATCGGCATGCCCATCAGGGTGCCGCTCATGGAGATCAGCGCGTCCTTCTCGCCGGTCTGTTTCTGGGCACCGACCAGACGGTCCTTGTACTTCTTGCCATCACGGAATTTCAGGCGGTCGACCGGCTCCAGCTCGGCACCCAGCTCGGCACGGCCTTCAGCATCGAGGAAGATGTCGATGCGCTGACGGGCGCCGATGCGCATGTGGTGGTTGCACTTGGGGCAGACATCGAGGGTCTTTTCCAGCTCCGGACGATACAGCACGGCCTCACAGGCTGGGCACTTGTGCCACAGGCCTTCTGGCACCGAGCTCTTCTTCACCTCGGAACGCATGATCGAAGGGATCAGTTTGTCGACTAACCAGTTGCTCATGCTTTATTTCTCCAGTATTGGCGGGCGGGGACCAGTCTGGCCGGCCATGCCCTGCCCTTTGAGCTCAAATTCTTCTGTCAAACGATGACGGACCGGCCACAGGGGCTGCCTGTGTACCGCACCGTCGTCAACGTATTCTTTGGCCAACCGGCATGCCGGTAGCCGCCCCGCAGGGCTGCGATAGTTATGGACGATGGCCCGCCGCCAGCCGTCACATCTGGCATCACGCCTGTTTCACCGCGCGCATGAACGCTTCGATCTTCGCCGCGTCCTTGATGCCCTTGGCCTGCTCCACACCACCACTCACATCCACCGCATACGGCCGCACCTGGGCGATGGCCTGGGCGACGTTGCTGGCAGACAAGCCCCCGGCGAGAATGATCGGCTTGCTCAGCCGTGCAGGCACCAGCGACCAGTCGAACGCCTCGCCGGTACCACCGGGCACCCCGGCGACATAGGTGTCGAGCAGGATGCCACGCGCGCCGGCATAGTACCGGCAGGCAGCCTCCAGATCGTCACCCGGGCGTACGCGCAGCGCCTTGATCCACGGGCGGTGATAGCCTTCGCAATCAGCCGGGGTTTCGTCGCCGTGGAACTGTAGCAGGTCCAGCGGCACAGCCTCGAGGATCTCGTTGAGTTCGCAGCGCGAGGCGTTGACGAACAGGCCGACCGTGGTCACGAAGGGCGGCAGTTCGGCCATGATTGCCCGGGCCTGGCGCACATCGACGGCGCGCGGGCTTTTGCCATAGAAAACCAAACCGATGGCATCGGCCCCTGCCTCGACGGCGGCCAGCGCGTCCTCTATGCGGGTAATCCCGCAGATCTTGCTGCGAACATTGCTCATGGACTGCAAACCCTGAGAAACCACTGAAAGGCCCGATGGTAGCAAAAGCGTTTTCGGCCGTCAGTCGGACAACGCCTCGTAGCCGGTCAGAAAGTGTGGGCCGATGTAACGCTGTGGCAGCTGGAATTCCTCCGGATATTCCACCTGAACCAGGTACAGGCCGTAGGGATGGGCCGTTACCCCGCCTTCGCGCCGGTTGCGCCCTTCCAGCACTTCCCGAGCCCAGCCCGCAGCGCGCTCGCCTGCACCGATGGTCATCAGCACACCGGCGATATTGCGCACCATGTGGTGCAGGAACGCAGTGGCCCGCACATCCAGCACGATCATCTGCCCATGACGGGTGACCCGCAGGTGATGGATATGCTTGATCGGCGACTTGGCCTGGCACTGGCTGGCGCGAAAGGCACTGAAGTCGTGAGTACCCAGCAGGAACTGCGCAGCATCGGCCATGCGCTCCACATCGAGCGGGCGGTGATTCCACGTCACTTCCTCGGCCAGGTGTGCCGGGCGGATCGGGTCGTTGTAGATGACATAACGGTAGCGCCGGGCGGTGGCCTTGAAGCGCGCATGGAAATCCGCAGGCATCGGCCGCGACCACACCACACTGATGTCGTGGGGCAGGTTGAAGTTGGTGCCCAGGGTCCAGGCGCGTTCGTCCCGATTGGCGCGGGTATCGAAATGCACGATCTGTCCACAACCATGCACACCGGCGTCGGTACGCCCGGCGCAGACCACCGTGATGGGCTCGTTGGCCACTTTCGACAGCGCCTGCTCCAGCGCCTGCTGGACACTGGGCACCCCGCTGGCCTGGCGTTGCCAGCCGCGGTAGCGCGAACCCTTGTATTCCACCCCCAGGGCGATGCGGGTGAAGCCTTCGGCGGCCGATTCGGTGGCAGCGGTGTCGATGATGTCCAAGAGCGTGAAACCTGTGGGGCAATACGAAGTGCCGGGGATTATAACGACAACGGCAGCCTTGTTGGGCTGCCGTTGGTTTCAAGCTGCGGGTGAGGCCTTCAGACCAGCCGGGACAGCATGTCTTCGGCTTCCAGGCGCTGTGTATCGTCGCCATCCTTGACCACTTCATCGAGGATGTCACGCGCCCCCTGATGGTCGCCCATATCGATATAGGCACGCGCCAGGTCGAGCTTGGTAGCCACTTCGTCGCTGCCGGAGAAGAAATCGAAGTCCAGATCGTCCAGGGGTTCCGGCTCCTGGGCAGCGTCCTCAGCGGTGAAGTGCGGTTCCAGCGACGGCGACTCGAGGTTCTGCGACAGCTTGTCCAGTTCGGCGTTGACGTCGCTCAGCTCGGAAGCGAAGCTCTTGGCGGCCGGCGACTGGTCATCCAGCGACAGCGACAGATCGAAGTCTTCTGGCAGCTCCAGCTCGGAAATCGGGTCGAACTCCGGGATGGAATCGAAAGCGGCCAATTCGGCAGCGACGTCGACCGGCTCTTCCTCAACCGGCTCGGCACCGCTCGGCTCACCCACGTCCAGGTCGAAGTCCGCCAGGTCATCGACGCTCTGCGGTTCCGCCTGAGCCTGCGCCAGCAAGGCTTCGAAATCGGCGTCGGCGTCTGCTTCCTGTGCGGCAGGGTCAGCGACGGCGGGCGGCTCATCATTTGCCTGCACATCCGTCAACGCAGCTTCATCGAGCATCGGCGGTTCAAGGTCGCTCAGGGGCAGATCGTCACTCAACTCAAGGTCGAAGGCACTGTCCGGGCCGTTGTCATCGAGGGCAGGCGTTTGAACGTCGGCCTCGGTTTGCGGTTCAGCTTCAGGCTCGGCATCGACCTCTGCGGGCGATTGCGGCTGGTCTTGCAACAGCTCCTGCACGTACTGCTCATCGAGCTCGGCAGCCAGCGCCGCAGCCCCCACCCCCGCCGCGGCAAGGCCGAGCATGGCCGGGTAGTGCTCTTTGAGCTGACTGACCTGCGCAATATTCTCTTCGCTGGCCGGCAGCTTGCGTTCCTGCTCCACGAACGCGCTGTGGTCACCCTGGCGCGCATAGACCTCCATCAGCTTCAACCGCAGGCCATCATGCTCCGGTTGCGCAGCGACGGCTGTTTCCAACAGGTCGGCCGCATGGTTCAGGCGACCGCGGGCCAGGCTCTGCTCGACCTCGGCCAACAGCTCGGCGTTCGGGTCCTGCTCCGGTAATGGCGCGGCAACGGGTGCCGGGGCAACCGGTTTTTCCGCGGCAACGGCTGCAGCAGCCGAGGCCGCCACCACCGCCGGCGACAGGGTTACGGCGGGCGCCGACACCTGCAGCTCATCGAAGCTGCTCGCAGGCAGGTCGAGGTCGGGATTACGCTCGCCTTCCTCAGCCAGCGCCCGCGCCATACGCAGGTGCTTTTCGGCCTCCTGCTGGGCTTTACGTCGACGCGCCAGCAGCAACAGCAGCAGCAACAGCACGAGGAATGCGGAGCCTGCGATCAGGGCCAGTAGCAGCGGGTTCCCCAGGATGCCATCCAGCGCGCCCGGCTGCTGGCCGGCAGGGGCATCCTCGCCCGCCGTGGCAGCGCCAGGCGCGGTATCGACGGCGGCCGGCGCCGGTGCCACGACGGGCTCGGCAGGCGGTACCTGGGCGTTGTCGGCAGGCTGCACCGGGGCCGACTCACCCGGCAAGGTGGCGGCAGGTGCGGGCTGCCCGGCGGCACCCTGTGCCTCCAGGCGAGCGAGCTGGTCATTCTTGAGCTGAATCAGGCGCTGCAGCTTGTCCAACTGGCTCTGCAGGTCGCTCATCCGGCTTTTGAGTTCTTCGTTGTCACGACGGCTGGTGTCCAGGCTCTCCTGGGCCACGGCCAGCTTGTCGTTGAGCGCCTTGGCATCGCCAGCGTCAGGCTGGTTGCCAGGGCTGACCAGGCGCAGGTTGTCACCCTGGGCGATACGCTCGGGCGCCGCATCGGCAGCGCCGCGGCGGGTGGCGTCAAGCTGCCGGGCGCGCGGGCCAAGGCGCCGGCCCTCACGCCATGCAGCATACTGTTCGGCCACTTCGCGATTGGCTTCGGCCTGGGGGATGCTCTGGATCTGCTGCTGATCGGGCAGACGCAATACCTGGCCAACTTTCAACTGGTTGATGTTGTTGCCGATGAAGGCATCCGGGTTCAGCGCCTGAATGGCGATCATGGTCTGCTGCACCGACCCACCGTTCTGGGTATTGCGTGCAGCAATCTGCCAAAGGGTATCGCGGCGCTTGGTGGTGTAGCTGCCGGCGCTGCTGGTTGCCGGGGTGACATTGGCCGCGGCAGGCTGCTCGCCCTGGGCCTTGGCCTGGTCGAGCAGCACACTGTAGTCACGCAGCAGACGGCCCTGAGGCCACATCACCTGCACCAGAAACTTGACCACCGAGCCCGGCAGCGGCTGACTGGAGGTAACCCGCAGCACGCTCTTGCCATTGGGGTTGATCACCGGGGTGAAGGTCAGGTCCTCGAGGTAGCCCGGGTATTCCACCCCGGCCTTGCTGAACTCTTCCGGCGGCGCCAGGCTTGGTGCCACTTCGGCAGCGGTGAGGTCGCGCACATCGAGCAATTCGATCTCGGCGTCCAGCGGCTGGTTCTGCGCCGATTTGAGCGTCAGTTCACCCAACCCCAAGGCATTCGCCATGCCAGATGACAGCGCCGACGCTGCCGCCATGGCCAGAACCAGTTTGCGAATTCGAAGCATGACCTCATCCCTTGTATGAATCGTCCCGAAACCGCGCGCGGTGCGGGACAAAAGTGCTCGCCAGTATCTTTTACGCTATGTGTTTAATCAACAATTGCGCCACCTGCACGGCGTTGAGCGCAGCGCCCTTGCGCAGGTTGTCGGTGGTCAGCCACAGGTTGAGCTGCTGGTCTTGCTCAACACCATGGCGTACACGACCAACATAGACCACGTCTTGGCCTACTGCGTCCCCTACCGGGGTCGGATAATCATCTCGCTCGACCAGCTCGACACTGTCGGCACCCTCCAAGGCAGCATTGACTGCAACCAGATCCACAGGTTTACGGCTCTGTACCGCCACACTGAAGCTATCGCCAAAAAACACCGGGACTTGAACGCAGGTCACGGAAATCTTCAGTTCCGGCTGCCCCAGCAACACCGGCAGCTCAGCGACCAGCCGGCGCTCGAGTGCCGTGTGGCCCTGCTCGTCTGCCGCACCGACCTGGGCCAGCACGTTGAACGCTACCTGGCGGTCGAAAAAGCGCGGCTCCAGTGGGCGGGCGTTGAGCAGCTCGGCGGTCTGCCGGGCCAGTTCATTAACTGCCTCCCGGCCCTGGGCAGACACCGCCAGCGCCGCCATGACCTGCACGCGCTCGATGTCCAGCAGCCCCTTGAGTGGCGCCAGCGCGACGGCCAAGGCAACGGCTGCGGCAGTGGGGCTGGCGATGCACGCCGGCAGCGCCAGGCCGGCGATGCACTCGGCGTTTGCTTCAGGCACGACCGCAAGGGCGTCATCCAGGCCGCCAGACAGGTCGATGACCGTGCAGCCGGCCGCATGGGCCTTGCGGGCAAAGCTACGGCTGACGGCCGGGCTGGCGGCGAAGAAGGCCAGTTTGACCTGGGTGAAATCGAAACTGTCGACTTCACGCACCTTGATCTTCTTGCCAGCGAACATCACGCTGCTGCCCGCCGACTCCATGCTGGCCAGCAGGTGCAGCGTGCCGACCGGGAAGTGCAGTTCTTCGAGAATCTGTACCAAGGTTTCACCGACGCTACCGGTGGCGCCGACGACGGCGATGTCCAGGGGTTGGGTCATGGAGAGGATCCTTTTGCTGTAACGGCGGGGGGCGGCACTTTACTCGGATTGTAACGTTTTGTCTGTGCTGGCCCTACCGGGGCCGGCGCAGGCACAAAAAAACCCGCGCTGTCACCAGGGCGGGTTTTCGGTGCAACGCAGAACGATCAACGCTCCAGCAGAATCCGCAGCATGCGGCGCAGCGGCTCGGCAGCGCCCCACAGCAGCTGATCGCCGACGGTGAACGCGCCCAGGTACTGCGAGCCCATGTTCAGCTTGCGCAAACGGCCCACCGGAATGTTCAGGGTACCGGTGACGTTGGTCGGGGTCAGTTCCTGCATGCTGATCTCGCGCTGGTTCGGCACCAGCTTCACCCATGGGTTGTGCTGGCTGATCATGCCTTCGATATCGGCCAGTGGCACGTCCTTGTTCAGCTTGATGGTCAGCGCCTGGCTGTGGCAGCGCATGGCGCCGATGCGCACGCAGATGCCATCGACCGGGATCGGGCTCTTGAAGCGGCCGAGGATCTTGTTGGTCTCGGCCTGGGCCTTCCACTCTTCACGGCTCTGGCCGTTGGGCAGCTCTTTGTCGATCCATGGGATCAGGCTGCCAGCCAGGGGCACGCCGAAGTTTTCGGCCGGGTAGGCATCGCTGCGCATGGCCTCGGCCACCTTGCGGTCGATGTCGAGGATGGCGCTGGCCGGGTTGGCCAGGTCATCGGCCACCGCCGCGTGGGTAGCGCCCATCTGCTTGATCAGCTCGCGCATGTTCTGCGCACCGGCACCGGACGCCGCCTGGTAGGTCATGGCGCTCATCCACTCGACCAGGCCCGCTTCGAACAGGCCGCCAAGGCCCATCAGCATCAGGCTGACGGTGCAGTTGCCGCCGATGTAGTTCTTGGTGCCGGCATCGAGCTGCTGGTCGATCACCTTGCGGTTGACCGGATCGAGCACGATGACGGCGTCGTCCTGCATGCGCAGCGACGAGGCAGCATCGATCCAGTAACCCTGCCAGCCAGCTTCACGCAGCTTTGGGAACACCTCGTTGGTGTAGTCGCCGCCCTGACAGGTCAGGATCACGTCGAGGGTCTTGAGTTCTTCAATCGAATAAGCGTCCTTGAGCGGAGCAATATCCTTGCCCACGCTCGGGCCCTGGCCACCGACATTGGAGGTAGTGAAGAACACCGGCTCGATAAGGTCGAAATCCTGCTCCTCCAGCATCCGCTGCATGAGCACGGAACCGACCATACCGCGCCAACCGATCAGACCTACACGTTTCATCGCAACTACACCTTTGCTAAAAGTGGGCCGCCACCGACCAAAAACGGTGGCGGGCCAGAGAGATTACAGATTCCGCAGCGCTGCGACTACTGCGTCGCCCATTTCCTGCGTACCTACCTTGCTGCAACCGGCCGACCAGATGTCGCCGGTACGCAGGCCCTGGTCCAGAACCTGGCTTACCGCCTGCTCGATGGCCTCGGCTGCGGCCTGCTGGTTGAAGCTGTAACGCAGCATCATCGACACCGACAGGATGGTCGCCAGCGGGTTGGCAATGCCCTGGCCGGCGATGTCCGGCGCCGAGCCGTGGCAAGGCTCGTACATGCCCTTGTTGTTGGCATCGAGCGACGCCGAAGGCAGCATGCCGATCGAACCGGTCAGCATGGAAGCTTCATCCGACAGGATGTCACCGAACATGTTGTCGGTCACCATCACGTCGAACTGCTTGGGCGCGCGCACCAGCTGCATGGCGGCGTTGTCGACATACATGTGGCTCAGTTCCACGTCCGGGTAGTCCTTGGCAACGTCCTCGACCACTTCACGCCACAGCTGGCTGGAGGCCAGGACGTTGGCCTTGTCCACCGAGCACAGCTTCTTGCCACGCACGCGGGCCATGTCGAAGCCGACGCGGGCGATACGGCGCACTTCGCTCTCGCTGTACGGGAGGGTGTCATAGGCCTGCCGTTCGCCGCCTTCGAGCTCACGCTGGCCGCGCGGGGCACCGAAGTAGATGCCGCCAGTCAACTCACGGACGATCAGGATGTCCAGACCCGAAACGATTTCCGGCTTGAGCGACGAGGCATCAGCCAGTTGCGGGTAGAGGATGGCCGGGCGCAGGTTGGCGAACAGGCCCAGCTGCGAGCGGATTTTCAGCAGGCCGCGCTCAGGGCGGATGTCACGCTCGATCTTGTCCCACTTCGGCCCGCCCACCGCGCCCAACAGCACGGCATCGGCCTGGCGCGCACGCTCCAGGGTCGAGTCGGCCAGCGGCACGCCATGTTGGTCGATGGCAGCACCGCCGATCACGTCATGCGCAAGGCTCAAGCCAAGCTGGAACTTGTCGTTGGCCAGCTCCAGCACCTTGACCGCCTCGGCCATGATTTCCGGACCGATACCATCACCTGGGAGAATCAGAATCTGCTTGCTCATGCTTTCCTCTATCCATTCAAGCGGCGCGGCCAGCCCGGCCGCACCGTAAAAAACTCAGCGCTCGGCCCACAACACGATGACATCGGTGCTGAACGAGCCATCGGCTTCAATCTGGTAATACTGCCGCACTTCCTCGCCCATGGCTTGCTGCAACTGGCGTATGGCCACGCGCAGCGGTTCGGGCGTGCGCATGCGCTCAACCCACGAGCTCCATTCCAGGCGCAGGCGCTGGCGCGTGTGGCTGCGGGTATGCAGGCCGGCTTCGCTGACCTGGCGCTGCCACTCGGCGGCAGAATAATCGCGTACGTGGCTGGTGTCGCGCAGCACTTCAACCGTTTGCAAATAGGTATCGAGCAACGGGCTGCCCGGCGACATCACGTCGATGAACGCCGCCACCCCGCCCGGCTTCAGCACGCGGCGCACTTCACGCAGGGCCACGCCCACGTCGCTCCAGTGGTGCGCCGAATAGCGGCTGAAGACGTAATCGAACGCGGCATCGGCGAACGGCAGGCGTTCGGCGGCACCGCACTGGGTGCTGATATTGCCCAGGCCGCGCTCGGCAGCGGCACTGGCAACCACGTCGAGCATCGACTGCGACAGGTCGTAGGCGACCACCTCTGCCACCAGAGGCGCGATGTGGAAGCTGACATGGCCGGCACCACAGCCCAGGTCCAGCACGCGAGCCGCACCCTGCCCGGCCAGCTCGGCTTGCAGCAGGGCAAATTCACTGCCCTGGGCATGCACGGCGCTGCTGAGGTAGGCACTGGCCTGTTCGCCAAACTGGCGTTGGACCACATCGGTGTGGGTGGTGCTGGTCATGGGCGCGTTCCTTTTGATTTTGGGTTGTCTCTACGGCCGCTATCGCCGGCAAGCCGGCCCCCACAGAGCCCCCACAAGCGTCAACACCTGTGCAGGACGTGTGGCAGCCGGCTTGCCGGCGCTGAGGCCAGCAAACCCGGTTACATCATTCAGGCATCACGGAACAGCCAAGGCTGTGCGGCGCGGTGTTTGCCCTCGAAGGCCTTGATCGCCTCGCCGTCCTGCAAGGTCAGGCCGATATCGTCCAGACCGTTGAGCAGGCAGTGCTTGCGGAACGCGTCGATCTCGAAGTGCAGCACCTTGCCGTCCGGGCGGGTCACCGCCTGTGCCTGCAGATCGATGGTCAGCTGGTAGCCGGGGTTGGCTTCGACCTGCTTGAACAGCTCATCGACTTCCTCATCGCTCAGAATGATCGGCAACAGGCCGTTCTTGAAGCTGTTGTTGAAGAAGATGTCGGCGAAGCTCGGCGCGATCACGCTACGGAAGCCGTATTCGTCCAGCGCCCAAGGCGCGTGCTCGCGGCTCGACCCGCAGCCGAAGTTCTCCCGTGCCAGCAACACGCTGGCGCCCTGGTAGCGTTCGTGATTGAGCACGAACTCTTTGTTCACCGGGCGCTTGCTGTTGTCCTGGTAAGGCTGGCCAACGTCCAGGTAACGCCACTCATCGAACAGGTTGGGGCCAAAGCCGGTACGCTTGATCGACTTGAGGAACTGCTTGGGAATGATCTGATCGGTGTCGACATTGGCACGGTCCAACGGCGCGACGAGACCGGTGTGCTGGGTAAAGGCTTTCATGCTGCGCTCCCTTGGATCAACTCGCGAACATCGATGAAGTGACCAGTCACCGCTGCAGCGGCAGCCATGGCCGGGCTGACCAGGTGGGTACGGCCACCTGCACCCTGACGCCCTTCGAAGTTGCGGTTTGACGTGGACGCGCAGTGCTCGCCGCTTTCCAGGCGGTCCGGGTTCATGGCCAGGCACATCGAGCAGCCTGGCTCACGCCACTCGAAACCCGCCTCGAGGAAGATCTTGTCCAGGCCTTCACGCTCGGCCTGGGCCTTGACCAGGCCCGAACCCGGCACCACGATGGCTTGCTTGACAGTGGCAGCCACCTTGCGGCCTTTGGCGATTGCAGCTGCGGCGCGCAGGTCTTCGATCCGCGAGTTGGTGCACGAGCCTATGAATACACGGTCCAGCTGGATATCGGTGATCGCCTGGTTGGCGCTCAGGCCCATGTACTTCAGGGCGCGCTCGATCGAGCCACGCTTGACCAGGTCGGTTTCGGCGGCAGGGTCCGGCACACGCTGGTCGACGGCCAGGACCATCTCGGGCGAGGTGCCCCAGCTGACCTGCGGCTTGATTTGCGCCGCATCGAGCTCGACCACGGTGTCGAACACCGCATCGTCATCGGATACCAGGTCTTTCCACGCCTCGACTGCACGCTCCCACTGCTCGCCTACAGGCGCATAAGGGCGGCCTTTGACGTAGGCAATGGTGGTGGCATCGGTGGCAACCAGGCCAACCCGCGCACCGGCCTCGATCGACATGTTGCAGATGGTCATGCGGCCTTCCATGGACAGGGCGCGGATGGCGCTGCCAGCGAATTCCATGGCGTGGCCGTTGCCACCAGCGGTGCCGATCTTGCCGATCACGGCAAGCACGATGTCCTTGGCCGTGACGCCGACAGGCAATGTGCCCTCGACGCGCACCAGCATGTTCTTCATCTTTTTGGCGACCAGGCACTGGGTGGCGAGCACGTGCTCGACCTCGGAGGTGCCGATACCATGGGCCAAGGCACCGAAGGCGCCGTGGGTGGAGGTGTGCGAGTCGCCGCAGACCACGGTCATGCCAGGCAAGGTGGCGCCCTGCTCGGGGCTGATGACGTGGACGATGCCCTGGCGAACGTCATTCATCTTGAATTCGACGATGCCGTATTCGTCGCAGTTCTCATCGAGGGTCTGCACCTGCAGGCGCGACACCTGGTCGGCGATGGCCTCGATCCCGCCCTTGCGTTCCGGGGTAGTCGGCACGTTGTGGTCAGGGGTAGCGATGTTGGCATCGATGCGCCACGGCTTGCGGTTGGCCAGGCGCAGGCCCTCAAAGGCCTGGGGCGAGGTCACTTCGTGGATGATATGGCGGTCGATGTAGATCAAGGACGAGCCGTCATCACGGCGCTTGACCTCATGGGCTTCCCAGAGTTTGTCGTAGAGCGTTTTGCCAGCCATCAGACTGTTCCTCATCAGCGTCTTTCTATGCCAAAGACCCCTTGGCTTGTACGGACGATGCTATGGCGATAGATTGAATAACTCAAATTCATAATTTTCATGCTTTGCATAACCATCAGGAATTCGAACAATGGACCTGGCCAACCTGAGCGCCTTCATTGCCATTGCCGAGACCGGCAGCTTCTCCGGGGCCGGCGAGCGCCTGCACCTGACCCAACCGGCCGTGAGCAAGCGCATTGCCGGGCTGGAGCAACAGCTGGACGTGCGCCTGTTCGATCGTCTGGGCCGTGAGGTGACCTTGACCGAAGCTGGCCGCGCCCTGCTGCCGCGCGCCTATCAGATCCTCAACGTCCTCGATGATACCCGACGTGCGCTGACCAACCTGACCGGGCAGGTGAGTGGTCGCCTGACCCTCGCCACCAGTCATCACATTGGCCTGCACCGCCTGCCCCCGCTATTACGGGCATTCACTCGCCAGCACCCGGCCGTGGCGTTGGATATTCAGTTCCTCGATTCGGAAGCGGCCTACGACGAGGTGCTGCACGGCCGCGCCGAGATAGCGGTCATCACCCTGGCACCCGAGCCCCATCACCTGATCAAGGCCATCCCCGTCTGGGACGACGCCCTGGACTTCGTCGCTGCCCCCGAGCACCCGCTGGCCAGCAATACCCGGGTCAGCCTGGCGGACGTTGCCCGCCACCCGGCGGTATTCCCAGGCGGCAATACCTTCACCCACCACATCGTCCAGCGCCTGTTCGAAAGCCAGGGGCTGACCCCGAACATCGCCATGAGCACCAACTACCTGGAAACCATCAAGATGATGGTCTCGATCGGCCTGGCCTGGAGCGTGCTACCGCGCACCATGCTCGATGATCAGGTTGCACCCATCGCATTACCCGGCATACAGCTGTCACGCCAGCTAGGCTACATATTGCATACCGAGCGAACGCTATCGAACGCCGCCAGGGCCTTCATGGCCTTGCTCGACAGCCACGCAGGGCCCGCCTGACCGGTCGTCAGGCCTGCACTTCCAACCCAGGGACGCCTCAAACGCCAAAGGTCTGGTACCCATGCCCAAATCAGCAAACCGCTTTCCGCGCCTGCCGCGCATCCCTGCGGCCAATCCCAGGGAGTCGGAGCAGGCCTGGCAGAACGCCCCGCAACTGCTGGCTGCGCTCAATGGTGCACGCCTGGGCGCCTGGCTGTGGGACATCGACAGTGGCCGGGTGAGCTGGTCGCGCGGCACCCAGGCACTGTTTGGCTTCGATCCGCAGCGTCCTCTGCCCAACGATATCGATTACCTCGACCTGCTACCGGAAGAAGATCGCGCCCGCACGCGCCAACTGTTCCAGGCAGTGGTCAACGGTGAGCCGGCCGAGAAAGCCATGCGCCATCGCATCCGCTGGCCGGACGGGAGCCTGCATTGGCTGGAAATCAACGGCAGCCTGACCCACGACCCCCAAGGCCGGCCCCAGATGATCGGGGTGATCCGCGAGATAACCCGCCAGCGCGAACGGGAAACCGCTCTGATCAACTCGGAGAAGCGTTTTGCCACCCTGTTTCACCTGAGCCCCAACGCGATTCTTCTCACCCGCCGCCACGACGGCATGATTTTCGAAGTCAATCAGCATTTCGAGGACATGTTCGGCTGGCCCGGTGACCAGGTGATCGGCAAGACCAGCCTGGAGCTCGGCATCTGGGTGAACCCGGAGCAGCGTCACCAGGTGCTGGAGGCGACCCGTGCCAGCGGCAGCCCGGCCATCATGGAGGTGCAGTTGCGCGCCAGCAGCGGCAAGATTCACGACGGCATTCTGTGCACCCAGGGCATCGAGCTGGAAGGGGTGACGTTCCTGCTCAGCACCTTCGTCGACACGTCCGAGCGCAAACGCGCCGAGCAAGCGCTCAAGGATAGCCAGGAACGCCTTGACCTGGCCCTGGACTCGGCGCAACTGGGCACCTGGGACTGGCACATCCCCAGCGGCATGCTCTATGGCTCGGCCCGCGCCGCGCAATTGCACGGGCTGGACCCGATACCCTTTCACGAATCGTTCGACGCGTTTTTCGAAGGCGTGCCCCAGGACGAGCGCGATGGCATGCGCCAGGCTTACCGCAGCCTGCGCGAAGGCCCAGCGGGCAACTACCAGATCACCTACCGTGTGCAACTGGAAGACGGCGCTTCACGCTACATCGAAAGCCGAGCACGGCTGTACCGCGACGAGTACGGTAACCCGTTGCGCATGGCTGGCACCCTGCTGGACATCACCGAGCAGGTCGAGCGCGAACTGCGCCTGAGCGCCTCGGAAGAGAAATTCGCCAGCCTGTTCCAGGTCAGCCCCGACCCGATCTGCGTAACCCGTCAGGACACCGGCCAGTTCATCGAGATCAACCCGGCCTTCACCCAGACCTTTGGCTGGGGCAGCGAGCAGGTGATCGGCCGTACCGCTGAACAGATCGGCCTCTGGGCCGAGTCGATCGAACGCGCGCAACGCATCGAACGGGTCATCCGCGAACAGGCCCTGAGCAACGTGGCCGTGGTGGTCAACCACCGCAACGGCTCACCCCTGACCTGTGTGATTTCCAGCCGGCTGATCAGCGTCGACAACCAGCCCTGCAGTGTCACCACCCTGCGCGACATCACCCAACAGCAACGGGCCGAAGCAGCGCTCAAGTCCAGCGAAGAGAAGTTCGCCAAGGCGTTTCATTCCAGCCCGGACGCCATCACCATCACCGAGCGCCACAGCGGCCGCTATGTGGAGGTCAACGATGGGTTCTGCCGGCTCACGGGCTACAGCACCGCCGAAGTGATCGGCCGCAGCGTCTACGAGCTGGGTATCTGGGCCGACGACAAGCAGCGTCGCGCTTTGCTGATTGAGCTGAAGGAGCGTGGCCGGGTGCACCACCGGGAGATGCTCGGGCGCACCAAGCGTGGCGACATCCTCACCGTAGAGGTCTCGGTGGAACCGATCAGCCTCAACGAGACCGATTGCCTGCTACTCACCGCCCGCGATGTCAGCCAGCTGAAGAATGCCCAGGCGCAGATCCGCCACCTGGCCTACCACGACCCGCTGACCAACCTGCCCAACCGCGCCTTGCTGATGGACCGCCTGAGCCAGCAGATCGCCCTGCTGCGCCGGCACAACCTGCGCGGCGCCTTGCTGTTTCTCGACCTCGACCATTTCAAGCACATCAACGACTCCCTCGGCCACCCGGTCGGCGACACGGTGCTGAAGATCATCACCGCCCGGCTGGAAGCCAGTGTGCGCCTGGAAGATACGGTGGCACGCCTGGGTGGCGACGAATTCGTGGTATTGCTCAGTGGCCTGGAAGGCAGCCGCGAGGCCGTGGAGGACAAGGTTCGCGAGCTGGCCGATACCCTGCGCGAACTGCTGGCCGAACCCATGTCGCTGGATGGCCAGCGCCTGCAGGTAACACCGAGCATCGGCGTGGCTTTGATCCCGGACCACGGCACCACCCCTGCCGACCTGCTCAAACGCGCCGACATCGCCCTTTACCGTGCCAAGGACTCAGGGCGCAACACGACCCAGTTGTTCCATACCACCATGCAAAAGGCGGCCAGCGAGCGCCTGCGCATGGAAAGCGACCTGCGCCTGGCACTGGCACGCGGTGAACTGGCCTTGCACTTTCAGCCCCAGGTGGACGCCCGCGACAACCGTATCGTCGGGGCCGAGGTACTGTTGCGCTGGCATCACCCGCAACTGGGCCAGCAACCGCCGGCTCAGTTCATCCAGGTGCTGGAGGAAAGCGGCCTGATCCTGGAAGTGGGCAGCTGGATACTCGACGAAGCCTGCGACGCTTGCTCGCGGATGCTGGCAGACGGGTTGATCGATGCCGATGATTTCAGCCTGTGCGTGAACATCAGCCCCAGGCAGTTTCGCCAGAACGACTTCGTCGAACGGGTGCTGCGCAGCCTGGACGACTACCGCCTGCCGCGGCACATGCTCAAGCTTGAGATCACCGAAGGCATCGTGATCCAGAACCTGGAAGACACCATCAGCAAGATGCGCGAGCTCAAACGCCATGGGGTGAGCTTCGCCATGGACGATTTCGGCACGGGCTACTCCTCGCTGACGTACCTCAAGCGCTTGCCGGTGGACGCACTGAAGATCGACCAGACCTTCGTGCGCGACGCTCCATTGGACGCCAACGACGCCGAGATCGTCCGCGCCATCGTCGCCATGGCGCGCAGCCTGGACCTTGCGGTGATCGCCGAAGGCGTGGAACTGACCGAGCAACTGGAATTTCTTGAACGGCTGGGGTGTCACCTGTACCAGGGTTACCTGCACAGCCGGCCGCTGCCGCTACCGGAGTTCCGGCAAATGCTGCTGGAAGCCCCCGCCGATTTCTAAACGACGAAAACCGATGGGGTGCCGGCCAATCGCAAAAAAGCCGGCCCCCACAGGTACGGCGCGATCCTGTGGGGGCCGGCTTGCCGGCGATGGGCTGCTTAGCAGCCCTGATACAGCCGCCAGCCTCAGTTGAGTGCTGGTTTGTCACCATTGATCGGAATGCGCTTGGCCTTGGCTTCTTCCGGCACGAGGCGCAGCAGGTCAATGCTGAGCAGCCCATTGGCGAGGCCGGCTGATTTGACCTCGATATGGTCCGCCAGGCGGAACGACAGCTTGAATGCGCGCTGGGCGATGCCCTGGTGCAGATAGGTCACTTCATCAGCGCTGTTATCGCGTTTGCCACCGATCACGGTCAGGACGCCTTTCTCGACCTGAAGGTCGAGGTCCTGTTCCTGGAAACCGGCTGCGGCAACGACGATGCGATAGTGGTCATCGCCATGTTTTTCAACGTTGTAGGGTGGGTAGCTGCTACCCGCCTCGTTACGTGCCGCGGACTCGAACAGGTCGTTGAAACGGTCGAAGCCAACGGAATGGCGGAACAGGGGTGCAAGAGAGAAAGCGGTAGTCATGGTCATAAACTCCTGAGATTCAGCAAGTAAAGTCACTACGCGACCCGACTTCGGCATCGCGTACTGAATAAATAAGGCTCAGGAAATGGCTTTCAAGGGGTAAAAACAAAAAATTTTTCGGTGAATTTTACCGGCCCCGGGCACCACGGATCACGCGACACAGGCGTCGAATGCCTGCACCTCAGCGCCCAGCAGCCGACTGATCCGCTGGCAATCATCTTCCCTGCGCAGCTCGGCAAACAGCAGCACCGCTTCGGGATAACTGCGCGTCAGCATCGCCAACCACTGCTTCATCCGCCCCGGCGCATAACGCGGCGACAACTTGGCCTGGGCCTGGCGCCAGAACTCGCGCAGCAAGGGCAATAACGCCTCCCAGCTCATCGGCTGGTACTCACGCCCGTCACGCGCCGCCGCAATCTGCAAGGCCAGGTCCGGCCGCGACACCAGGCCCCGACCGAGCATGATGTCCTCGGCCCCGCTCACCTCGCGGCAACGCCGCCAGTCGTCCACGGTCCAGATCTCACCGTTGGCGAACACCGGCACCTTGACCACATCCTGCACCCGCGCCACCCACTCCCAGTGCGCGGGCGGTTTATAGCCCTCGACTTTGGTGCGCGCATGCACCACCAGGTGCGCCGAGCCGCCCTCGGCCAGCGCGCTGGCGCACTCGAGGGCACCGTCCGGGCTGTCAAAGCCAAGGCGCATCTTGGAGGTGACCGGGATGTGCGCCGGCACTGCGCGCCGCACTTCCCGCACGATGGCGTGCAGCAATTCGGGCTCCTTGAGCAGCACGGCGCCGCCGCGTGACTTGTTCACGGTCTTGGCCGGGCAACCGAAATTAAGGTCGATGACCGGCGCACCCAGCTCACAGGCCAACGCCGCGTTTTCGGCCAGGCAGACGGGATCCGAGCCCAGCAACTGCACCCGCATGGGTACGCCGGCGGCCGTGCGCGCGCCCTGGCGTAGCTCAGGTGCAAGCTTGTCGAATGAAGACGCAGGCAGCAGGCGGTCGCACACGCGGATGAACTCGGTGACGCACCAATCGATGCCGCCCACTCGGGTCAGGACGTCGCGCAGGATGTTGTCGACCAGCCCCTCCATGGGGGCCAGGGCAATTTGCATTTCGAGGTCTCGCCGGGAAAAGCCGGCAGTCTAACAAAAATGCCGGGGATTCAGGCGCCGGTCAGCGCCGGACCGTAGCCGTCGATGAACTCCGCCGGCATGCGCCTGGGCTTGCCGCTGGACAATTCGATACAGGCGAAGGTGGTCTGCGCGCGCAGCAGGGTCACACCGTCACGCGGGCGCTTGAGCTGGAAACGCCGGGTCATGCGCAGGCGCTGGTCCCAATCGATGATCCAGGTTGCCAGTTGCAACTCATCATCTTCGTAGGCGGCAGCGAGGTAGTCGATTTCATGGCGCACCACCGCCATGGCCCGGTCAAGGCGCCGGTACTCGGCCAGGTCCAGCCCCAGGCGCTGGGAGTGGCGCCAGGCGCAACGCTCCAACCAGGTGACGTAGACCGCGTTGTTGGCGTGCCCGAGGCCGTCGATGTCCTCGCCGCCGACACGCAGGTCAATGATGAATGGCGTTGCCAGGTCCCAACTCATGCCCGCTCCCAATGTCAGTGAACGGGCAGAGTGTATCGGATGTTCAAGCGCTTTGCCGGGCCGGCGCACCGGCACGCGACAGTAGTTCGAGCACCGCCTCGCTCACGCGCGGGTCGGCGAGCACGCGCTGGTGGCCACCCTCTTCCAGCCGCAGCAGGCGGCTGTCGAACCAGGCCTTGTGGATGACCTCGGCCTCGCTGGCGGGCACCAGGGCATCATCGGCGGCATGCACGACCAGCCCTGGCAACTCCAGCTGGTAACCGCTGACATCCAGGCGGTTGATCTGCATGCCGACGTCCTGTTCGACCTTGCGGATGAACGCCGCCCTGGCGCGCGCCGGCAGGCCAAGGTGGCGGGCGAAGCCGCGCAGCACACCCAGCAACTGGGCCGGCGCTGCAATACTCACCGCAGCCTCGGCCCGAAGCCCCATCTGCAGGGCCAGCAAGACACTGGCACCGCCCATGGAATGGCCGATCACGGCACGCAACGGCGGTAGTTCCGCAGCAGCCTCCAGCAGCGCACGGGCAAACAGCACCACGTGCGCTTGCTGCCCAGGCGAACAGCCATGGGCCGGCCCCTCCAGAGAGACCACGGTATGCCCGGCCTTTACCAGGGTTTCGATCAACGCGGCAAACTGGGTCGCACGCCCTTCCCATCCGTGCATCAGCAACACGGTCGGGCCTTGCCCCCAACGCAAAGCCGACAGCCCGAAGCGCAGGGTGATACGCTCGGCGCTCGCCAGCAATGGCAGCTCCCACTGCCTGGGCGGCAGGTTACGCGGGGTCATGAAGGCCCGGTGCATCTTGCCGGCTACATGCTCCGGGGCCAGACGCCCCAGGGTGCCATTCACACCGCGAATCCAGCTCAGGGTAGTCATCGCCTTGCTCCAGGGTCGGAAACTTAGATAACCGCCGATTTGGCGGCACGCAGGATGCGGTCAGACAGCTCACCGGTGCCCAGGGCGCGCGCCAGGGCCAGGCCACCTACCATCAGCGCCAGATCAGCCAGCGCCTTGTCGGCGTCTTCAGGGCGGTCAACCATGGCGGCCGTCATCAATTCGATGTGCTCGGCCAGCACCTCGCGAAACACGTCTGGCAGGCGCTGCATCTCGCCGATCGAATTGGGCAGAGGACAGGCATGCACCTCGGCATCGCGGTGCTTGCGCGACAGGTAGAAGGCACTCACCAGTGCCCGCCGCCCTTCCCCGTCCAGGCTCGGGTCGACCTGAGCCAGCAGCTCCCTGCGTTCGCTGAGCAATTGGCGGAATGCCTCCAGCATGAGCTCGTCCTTGCTGTCGAAGTGCGCATAGAAGCCTCCTACGGTCAGCCCCGCAGCACCCATGACCTGGCTGACGCTGGGCTCGGCGGGACCGTGCTGGATCAACGCGCTTCGAGCAGCTTCGAGGATGCGCTCCCGGGTCTTGGTCTTCTTGTCGCTCATGGCCGGCTCACGATCAGAATATGATGATCGAAATATTATTCTCATAATATTTTTTGGCAAGCAGAATCGACCACCGCCTGTCGGCACACATTTTCAAGGAGGGAGAAAAACAAAAGGCCCATTCAATAATCGAATGAGCCTCTAAAGTCCCGCAAAACGCGGGTAAAAATGGCGTCCCCTAGGGGACTCGAACCCCTGTTACCGCCGTGAAAGGGCGGTGTCCTAGGCCACTAGACGAAGGGGACATAACCTTCGCGAAGGTCCGCAACTGCGAACCCTGGCTAAATTGGTGGAGCTAAGCGGGATCGAACCGCTGACCTCCTGCATGCCATGCAGGCGCTCTCCCAGCTGAGCTATAGCCCCGAAAACAAAAGGCTCATCCAATAGGCGAATGAGCCTCTTTAAGCCCCGCAAAACGCGGGTAAAGTGGCGTCCCCTAGGGGACTCGAACCCCTGTTACCGCCGTGAAAGGGCGGTGTCCTAGGCCACTAGACGAAGGGGACGTAACCTTCGCGAAGATCCGCACATGCGAACCCTGGCTAAATTGGTGGAGCTAAGCGGGATCGAACCGCTGACCTCCTGCATGCCATGCAGGCGCTCTCCCAGCTGAGCTATAGCCCCGGATTTCTAGCCTCTCGGCCCAGCGACAGTGAACCATCGCTTGTACAAAACTGGCGTCCCCTAGGGGACTCGAACCCCTGTTACCGCCGTGAAAGGGCGGTGTCCTAGGCCACTAGACGAAGGGGACGAACCTTCTTACCTTCAAGACCCGGTTGCTGGACCCGGTCTTGCTTACCAGCCAGAGCTGTTAAGCGGAATTTGGTGGAGCTAAGCGGGATCGAACCGCTGACCTCCTGCATGCCATGCAGGCGCTCTCCCAGCTGAGCTATAGCCCCACAATGTCGCGTTGAACTGAATCACCGGCTGGGTGCCTGGCGCTTCGTTTCGTTCATCGCTGTGGACGGGGCGCATATTAAGTTCGGATTGCAGGGCTGTCAAACTAAATTTTGAAAATATTCAAAAGTTTTTTCACAGATAACAACCACTTACCACCCTGCCCTGATTCAGGCGCCCGGCTTTTCGGCACCGGCACCAGTGCCAGCGGCATAACCCGCTGGCACTGGCACCGCGTCAATGCCGCATCAGGCAATGTTGGCCAGCAGCTTTTCCCACTCTTTGTTTTCTTTCTTGGACACGCCACCGAGCAAGTCCAGGGCTTGGCGCAGGCGATAGCGGGTAAGGTCAGGGCCGAGGATTTCCATGGCATCGAGCACCGACACCGAGCTGGCCTGGCCGGTGATGGCGGCGAACATCAGCGGCATGGCGTCACGCAGCTTCAGCTCCAGCGCTTCGACCACGGCCTGGATGCAGCCGGTGATGCGCTCTTTTTCCCACTGACGAAGGCTTTCCAGTTTCCACAGGATCAACTGCATCACCTGGCGCACCTGGTCGGCGGACAGTTTCTTGCTCTCGAACAGCCTGGCGTCGAGCTTGAGCGCGCCCTCGAAGAAGAAACCACCCAGCGGGGCAACCTGGCTGAAGGTTTCGACCCGCCCCTGTACGTGCGGGGCGATCTTCATCATGTAGTCGCTATTGAACGCCCACTTCTGCAGACGCGCAGCGAATGCTTCCACCGGCAGTTCGCGCAGCCACTGGCCGTTGAGCCAGGACAGCTTCTCGATGTCGAAGATCGGCCCGCCCAGCGAGATACGCGACAGGTCGAAGTGCTCGACCATTTCGGCCAGGGAGAACTTCTCGCGCTCATCCGGCATCGACCAGCCCATGCGGCCGAGGTAGTTGAGCATGGCCTCAGGCATGAAGCCCATGCGCTCGTAGAAGGTCACCGAGGTCGGGTTCTTGCGCTTGGAAAGCTTGCTCTTGTCCGGGTTGCGCAGCAGCGGCATGTAGCACAGCTTGGGCTGCTCCCAGCCGAAGTATTCGTACAGCTTGATCAGCTTGGGTGCCGACGGCAGCCACTCTTCACCGCGCAACACGTGGGTGATGCCCATCAGGTGGTCGTCGACCACGTTGGCCAGGAAGTAGGTCGGCAGGCCGTCGTTCTTCATCAGCACCTGCATGTCCATGCGGTCCCATGGGATCTCGACATCGCCACGGAGCATGTCCGGGACCACGCAGATACCTTCGCTCGGTACCTTCATGCGGATCACATGGGGCTCGCCAGCGGCCAGGCGGCGCTGCACTTCCTCATCGCTCAGCAGCAACGCGCGGCCGTCGTAGCGCGGGGTTTCACCGCGGGCCATCTGCTCGGCGCGCATCTGCTCCAGCTCTTCGGCGGTGCAGAAGCAGTAGAACGCATGGCCGGCATCGACCAGCTCCTTGGCGTAGCGGGCGTAGATCTCGCCACGCTCGCTCTGCCGGTAAGGGCCGTGCGGGCCACCTACATCCGGGCCTTCGTTCCATTCGATGCCAAGCCAGCGCAGGGCATCGAAGATCTGCTGCTCCGACTCGCGGGTCGAGCGGAGCTGGTCGGTGTCTTCGATGCGCAGGATGAACTCACCGCCATGCTGCTTGGCGAAGCAGTAGTTGAACAGGGCGATGTAGGCAGTGCCGACATGGGGGTCGCCCGTGGGCGATGGCGCGATACGCGTGCGAACGGTGGTCATGGAGGGTCTCGAACGAAAGATGAAACAAAGGCACGATGTTAGCAGGGTGCGGGCACCGCGCTCCAGCGCGGGAGGTGGGTTATTGGGCGACGGCCGGCATGGACACCGCCCAAGACCATGCCGCCGTCACAGGCCCAACCAGCCTTCAACTGGTGATCAACCGCTCGCGCAGCTTGGTAATCTCGTCGCGCAACTGCGCCGCCGCCTCGAATTCCAGGTCGCGGGCAAACTGCATCATTTTCTCTTCCAGTTGCTTGATGCGCTTGGTGATCTCGCCCGGCGTACGCAGTTCGGCTTCGTAACGGGCGCTCTCCTCTGCGGCCTTGGCCATGCCCTTGCGCTTCTTGCTGCGCGCCCCCGGCACGGTGGCGCCTTCCATGATATCGGCAATGTCCTTGACCACACCCTTGGGCACGATGCCATTGGCCTGGTTGAAGGCGACCTGCTTCTCCCGGCGGCGCTCGGTTTCATCGATGGCACGCTGCATGGAGCCGGTTATCTGATCGGCATAGAGAATCGCGCGACCATTGAGGTTACGCGCCGCACGCCCGATGGTCTGGATGAGCGAGCGCTCGGAGCGCAGGAAGCCTTCCTTGTCGGCATCGAGGATCGCCACCAGCGACACCTCAGGCATGTCCAGGCCCTCGCGCAGCAGGTTGATGCCCACCAGGACGTCGAACGTGCCCAGGCGCAGGTCACGGATGATTTCTACCCGTTCCACGGTGTCGATGTCCGAGTGCAGGTAGCGCACCCGCACATCGTGATCGGCCAGATAGTCGGAAAGGTCCTCTGCCATGCGCTTGGTCAACGTGGTGGCCAGCACCCGCTCGCCCTGCTCCACGCGCTTGCGGATTTCCGATAGCAGGTCGTCGACCTGGGTCAGCGCCGGGCGCACCTCGACCTGCGGGTCGACCAGCCCGGTCGGGCGCACCACCTGCTCGACCACTCGCCCGGCGTGCTCGGCCTCATAAGGCCCGGGCGTTGCCGAAACGAAGATGGTCTGCGGGCTGACCGACTCCCACTCATCGAAGCGCATCGGCCGGTTGTCCAGCGCCGACGGCAGGCGAAAACCGTACTCGACCAGGGTTTCCTTGCGCGAGCGGTCGCCCTTGTACATCGCCCCGACCTGCGGAACGCTGACGTGGGATTCGTCGATCACCAGCAGCGCATCGGCCGGCAGGTAGTCGTAGAGGGTGGGCGGCGGCGCACCCGCCGGGCGCCCGGACAGGTAGCGCGAGTAGTTCTCGATGCCATTGCAGTAACCCAGTTCGAGGATCATCTCCAGGTCGAAACGGGTACGCTGCTCCAGGCGCTGGGCCTCGACCAGCTTGTTGGCCTTGTGCAAGTACTCGAGGCGGTCCTTGAGCTCGTCCTTGATCCCTTCTACCGCCTCCAGCAGGGTTTCCCGAGGGGTGACGTAGTGGCTCTTGGGGTAGAAGGTGAAGCGCGGCAGCTTACGAAAGACTTCGCCGGTGAGCGGGTCGAACGCAGCGATGTTCTCTACCTCGTCGTCGAACAGCTCGATGCGGATGGCTTCAAGGTCCGATTCAGCCGGGAAGATATCGACGACATCGCCGCGCACACGGAAGGTGGCGCGGGCGAAATCCATCTCGTTGCGCGTGTACTGCAGATCGGCCAGGCGGCGCAGCAGCGCGCGCTGGTCAAGCTTGTCGCCGCGGTCGACGTGCAGGACCATCTTCAGGTAGGTCTCGGGGCTGCCCAGGCCGTAGATGCACGAAACCGTGGTGACGATGATCGCATCGCGGCGCTCCAACAGCGCCTTGGTCGCAGACAGCCGCATCTGCTCGATGTGATCGTTGATCGAAGCATCCTTCTCGATGAAGGTGTCCGACGACGGCACGTAGGCTTCGGGCTGGTAATAGTCGTAATAAGAAACGAAATACTCGACGGCGTTGTTCGGGAAGAACGCCTTGAACTCGCCATACAACTGCGCGGCCAGCGTCTTGTTGGGCGCCAGCACCAAGGTCGGGCGCTGCACCTGCGCGATGACGTTGGCAATGCTGAAGGTCTTGCCTGAACCGGTTACACCGAGCAGGGTCTGGTGCGACAGGCCCGCCTCGATGCCCTCTACCATCTGGCGGATGGCCTCGGGCTGGTCGCCGGCCGGCTGAAAACGGGTGACGAGCTGGAACTCGGACATGTCGGACCTCGCGGTAACGCAGTAACTGTAAATTTAGCCAGTAGTCTATACCCAAATGCGCCCGCCAGGGGTCGCATTCAAGGCGGCTCAGTGATCGCTCCCTGCGGTGGACCCGGCAAATCGACCAATGGTTGAAAAAAATTTGCGCAAATACCCGTAAAAGCTGCGCCGCACTGTCGCAGTGACCGGTCGGTATCACTATACTGACTCCCCGTTTGTGCACCGCTTCAGTGCATTCGGCTGGAGCGTGTACGCCCTATCACTCTCCATTCAGAGCCAAGGTAACAATGAGCCTGTTTTCCGCTGTCGAGCTGGCACCCCGCGACCCCATTCTGGGCCTCAACGAAGCATTCAACGCCGACCCCCGTACCGACAAGGTCAACCTGGGTGTGGGCGTGTATTGCAATGAGGAAGGCCGCATTCCGCTGCTGCGCGCCGTGATCGAAGCCGAAACCCAGCGTGCTGCCCAGCATGCTTCGCGCGGCTACCTGCCGATCGACGGCATCGCCACCTACGACCAGGCCGTGCAGAAGCTGATTTTCGGCGCCGAGTCGCCATTGCTGGCCGCCGGCCGCGTGGTGACCGTACAGGCCGTTGGCGGTACCGGTGCACTGAAGATCGGCGCCGACTTCCTCAAGCGCCTGTCGCCCAATGCCGTGGTCGCCATCAGCGACCCGAGCTGGGAAAACCACCGCGCCCTGTTTGAAACCGCCGGCTTCCCGGTACAGAACTACCGCTACTACGACGCCCCGAGCAACGACGTCAACCGCGCCGGCATGCTCGAAGACCTGAACAGCCTGCCGTCCGGCTCGATCATTGTCCTGCACGCCTGCTGCCACAACCCGACAGGCGTCGACCTGAGCCTGGACGACTGGAAAAACGTGCTGGAAGTGGTCAAGGCCAAGGGCCACGTGCCGTTCCTGGACATGGCCTACCAGGGCTTTGGCGAGGGCATCGGCGAAGACGCCTTCGCCGTGCGCCTGTTCGCCGAGTCGGGCCTGGACTTCTTCGTTTCCAGCTCGTTCTCCAAGTCGTTCTCGCTGTACGGCGAGCGCGTTGGCGCACTGTCGATCGTTACCGGCAACAAAGACGAGAGCACCCGCGTACTGTCGCAAGTCAAGCGCGTGATCCGTACCACCTACTCCAACCCGCCGACCCACGGCGCAACCATCGTCGCCACCGTGCTCAACAGTGCCGAACTGCGTCAGATGTGGGAAGCCGAACTGGGTGAAATGCGCCAGCGCATCCACGGCATGCGCAAGCAGATGGTCGAACTGCTGGCCCAATACGGCGCCAAGCGCGACTTCAGCTTCGTCGGCCGTCAAGCGGGCATGTTCTCCTACTCGGGCCTGACCGTAGCGCAAGTGGCACGCCTGAAGAACGAGTTCGGCATCTATGCACTGGACACCGGCCGTATCGCTGTGGCCGCACTCAACCAGAGCAATATCCACGTGGTGACCAAGGCCATCGTGGAAGTACTGTAACTGTTTGATTTGGCTGCCTGATTTGCTGGGGGCGGGTTGACTTGCCCCTGGCAATCAGTAAGATATGCGCAGATTCCGCGATAGCTCAGTCGGTAGAGCAAATGACTGTTAATCATTGGGTCCCTGGTTCGAGTCCAGGTCGCGGAGCCAAATACCAAAAACCTCCAGATGCGCAAGCACTGGAGGTTTTTTCATGGCTACGCAAAAGTATTCAGCAGTCGCGCCCGATCGGGTAAAACTGCCCATGGCTCCAGACGCCCAGCCATGGCTCGCCATCGATCTCACCAGGCACCGCCAGCTCGACCAGCTGGTAGAACACATTGCGATGGATCAATGCCTCCAGGTTGCTGCGCATCAGCACATAAGGCGAAGGCTCCTGAGTGACAGGGTCGACCTCCACCCGCAGCGGATTGCCCGGCCCGGCCTCAACCTGGTCCTCGACGTTGCTGGTAAAACTCAGCACCTGCTGCTCACCCGCACCCCGTACATCCAGCGTCACGGCAACGAACGGCGCATCGTCGACCCGAATACCCACTTTCTCCACCGGGGTGACCAGGAAGTAGTCGTCGCCATCCCGACGCATGATGGTGGAGAACAAGCGCACCATGGGCTTGCGCCCGATAGGCGTACCCAGGTAGTACCAGGTACCGTCACGCGCGATCCGCATATCGATATCGCCACAGAAGTCCGGATTCCACAGATGCACCGGCGGCAGCCCCTTGTGTTTGGGTAACTGCGCCAGAAGATCGTTGGCCTTGCCGGAATCTGTCATCACCCTGCCCTCACTCACTCATACCCAGAAGGCTACGAGCGTACTCGCGCATCGGCGCTGCAAGCAAATCCTGCGGCGTATTGTCGTGGAACGTCAACAAACCGCCACGGCTTTTGATACGCGCAGTGTCTATGAGGTAGCGGGTATTGGTTTCGATCAGCATCATCTGTACCACACCGGTGTCCCAGCCCAAGCGGTCGACAGCCTGCTCGTCATACCACTCATCACCGTTGCCGATACGGTCGTCGGTGCGGGCAAAACGGGTGTACAGCACATAGTCGGCGCCGACCGAGCGGGCCTCGGCGATGGCCTCTTCGAGCCCCAGCGGGCCCTGGGCCCGCCGCACCAGCGGGAAATACTCGACGAAGCTCTTGAAGGCCTCCTCGGCGACCACGTTCTGCTTGGGTACTGGCCCCTTGCTTGGCGGCACGAAGGCGCCCTGGCCGATGAAGATGAACGAATCGGGCTGCAGGCGAATCGACAGCATGCGGCGTGTATCGCTGTGATCCAGCAGGCCGGCATCGCTCATGTGGTAACGGACGCCCTCGCCCATATCGCTGACATTCATGCAGCCGCCCAGCGCCATAAGCGCCAGCAGCAAGACCAGGCTACGCATCTTTCCTCCAGTGACCGGCGACGAAAAACCGGCGAATAGCCGGCGGATGCAGCTTTTGCGCCAGATCAGCCGCCGATCACCTTCATCACCATCACGTCCCCCGAAAACGCCAGCGCCTGTTTGTCAGCCAACGCTTTGACCAGTAACCGCTGCAGGGCTGGCAGCGCCAGATGACGAGGCTGCTCCAGCAGATCGCCGACAAAGTGACGGTTGCTCGACGACAGGCACCCATGCAGCCAGCCGGTCGATGACAGGCGCAGGCGCGAACAGCTTCGGCAAAACGGTACGCTCTCGTTGGCAATCACGCCGAAATGGCCTTTGCCTGGTATCTGGTACCGCAGCGCAGTGGCATCCAGCGGCGCATCGGCCCTCTCGAAAGCATGTGCCTGGCCAATCAGGTCCAGCAGCTGGTCGAGGCCAACGAACTGCTGCAGGAATGCGTTGTGATCACGGGCCAGATGGCCCATGCGCATCAGTTCGATGAAACGCAGCTCGAAGCCTCGGGCCAGGCAGTAGTCGAGCATGGGCACAACCTGGTCCAGGTTCTGCCCACGCATGGGCACCATGTTCACCTTGATCTGCATCCCCCTGGCGCTGGCCTGCTGCATGCCTGCAAGCACGCTGGGCAGGTCGCCACCGCGGGCGATGCGTCGAAATGCCTGGGGGTCCAGCGTGTCGAGGGACACATTCAGGCGACGGATGCCGGCCGCCTGCAACTGCGGCAATTTACGCCCGAGCAACTGACCATTGGTCGTCAGGGTGATGTCCTGGAGTTTCAGCTTGGCCACTGCCGCCAAAAAAGCATCCAGCCTGGGGCTGACCAGTGGCTCACCCCCGGTGATACGCAAGCGCTCGATACCGGCGGCTTCGATCAGATAGGCCACCCCGCGGGCCAGCGCTTCGGCGGACAGCTCATCCTGCGCCGCAACCAGGCGTTTGCCGTTGGGCACGCAGTAGCTGCAGGCATAGTTGCAGGCAGCCGTCAGGCTGACGCGCAGGTTGCGAAAACGCCTGCCTTGACGATCGACAATCATGAATGACTCCGGCATGGATGAAACGGGGCCGGCAAAACCTGACTCAAAATTCAGGTTTTTGCAAGCCCCCGTTCCACTCCGGGGTCAGTCGAGCGGGATGCAGCGCTTCAGCTCGCCGGTTCCGGATCACGTTTGCGCTTGTTGCCCATGCGCACGCCGATATCCATGAGGAACTGGAAGAAACCTTCCTGATCCTCGAGCACGTTGCTCCAGAATGGCGAGTGGTACAGCGCCACGGCACCGTGCACCAAGGCCCAGGCGGCGCAGTAATGGAAGTATGGCGGCACGTCTTCGAGCTTGCCTTCGCTGATGCGGCCCTTGATCAGCTGGGTCAGCCGATCGAAGTTGGAGGCACGTATGCTGTGCAGCTCCTCGACCATCTCCGGCACCTGGTTGCCCTTGACCACCTTTTCTTCCAGGCGATCGAACAACCGGTAACGCTGCGGGTCGCGCATGCGGAACTCGAAATAGGCGCGCGACAGCGCCTCCTTGTCGCGGTCGACATCGGCCGAATGCAACAGCGCATTCAGATCGCGCTCGTAATCGAGCATCAGGCGCAGGTAGATCTCCGCCTTGGACTTGAAGTGCTTGTAGATCGTACCTTTGCCGATACCGACGGCGTCAGCGATCATCTCGACGGTGACACTGTCTTCACCCTGTTCGAGAAACAGCTTGAGCGCAGTATCGAGGATTTCCTGTTCGCGACGGCGAAACTCACGGACCTTACGAGGTTCTTTCTGCATGGGAAGGACTGGATGACATTGAAGCGGTTTATTATGCCTAACTTGCAGCAAATTGCACGGATCATCCAACCATGTCTATGTTTCACGATGAGTTCGACCAGGCGCCGGGGCTGCGCTACCTGAACCACGCGGCCATCGCCCCCTGGCCACGCAGGGCCAGCGAGGCCGTGGCGCGCTTTGCGCAGGAAAACGTGAAACGGGGCGCCAGTGACTACCCGGCATGGCTGGCCACCGAGCGCCGCCTGCGTGAACGGCTGGCGCGCCTGCTCAACGCGCCCTCACGCGGCGATATCGCGTTGGTCAAGAACACATCCGAAGCGCTGTCGCTGGTGGCGTTCGGCCTGCACTGGCAGCCTGGCGACCAGGTGGTGATCAGCGACGAGGAGTTCCCTTCCAACCGGGTGGTCTGGGAAGCGCTGACGGATCGCGGCGTCGAGGTGGTGCAGGCGAGCCTCGCCGGAGCCGATCCTGAGGCCTCGCTACTTGCCGCCTGCACCGGGCGCACACGCCTGCTGGCGGTCAGCGCCGTGCAGTTCGGCAGCGGCCTGCGCCTGGACCTGGCGCGCCTGGGCCAGGGGTGCCGGGCACGCAATGTGCTGTTCTGCGTCGATGCCATTCAGCAGATTGGCGCCGTGCCTTTCGACGTGCAGCGCTATGACTGTGATTTCGCCATGGCTGACGGCCACAAGTGGATGCTGGGCCCGGAAGGACTGGGGGTATTTTACTGCAGGGCCGCGTTGCGCCCGCAGCTAAGGCTCAACGCCTATGGCTGGCACATGCTGGATAACCTGGGGGACTTCGAACGCCGTCAGTGGCAGCCGGCCCGCAGCGCCCGACGGTTCGAATGCGGTAGCCCGAACATGCTGGGCGCTTGCGCACTGGAGGCCAGCCTGTCGCTGCTCGAGGACGTCGGCATGGACGAAGTTGCCCGGCAATTGCAGCGCCGCGTCGAGCAGTTGCACCAAGGGCTGGCGGGTATCGCCGGGGTCCAACTGCACAGCCCGGACACCCCGCAGCGCCGGGGTGGGATTGTCACATTCAGTATTTGCGGCCAGAACAGCGCGGACATTCATCGCAGCCTGATGGCAGAGCGGACGATCTGTGCCCTGCGCGGCCCAGGTGTGCGCTTTTCCCCGCACTTCTATACCAGTGAGCAGCTTATCGACGAAGCTGTGCAGCAAGTTCGGCGCCTGGCCATGCGCTGAGGAAGGAAGCGAGCTCTGGCGTATTCCAAATCTGTTTAAAAAACGAACAATTGCCACTGGCACTGCGCCAAACCTGACCAATACTAGAAGTGTTGGCGCGGCGCATCCCCCCCAGTGGCGCGCCGATAAAGGTACTCACGGACCGCGTACCTTTGTTTTACTCCTAATGGTCTTAACCCGGATTCCTCCCCCAGAACCCGGGTTTTTTTTGCCTGGATGGCGACGGTGAGCCCGCTGCGCCGCTCATCGTGAGCGCCCTGGTCAGGCCACCCGGGCCAAGGGGAACAGGCGCTTGAAGTTGTCGGTGGTCTGCCCGGCCAACTGCTCGTAGCTGACGCCACGCAAGGACGCCACGTACTCGGCCACCTCTCGCACGTACTGCGGCAGGTTCGGCTTGCCACGGTAAGGAATCGGAGCCAGGTACGGCGAATCGGTCTCCACCAGCAATCGATCGACCGGCACCTGTCGCGCCACCTCGCGCAAGGCATCGGCATTGCGGAAGGTGACAATGCCGGACAGCGAAATGTAGTAACCCAGGTCCAGGGCCGCCCTGGCCATCTCCCAGTCCTCGGTGAAGCAATGCAGCACGCCGGCTTGTGGCAGGCTGGCCTCACGCAGCAGCGCCAAGGTGTCGGCTTTGGCTGCTCGCGTGTGCACGATCACCGGCTTGCCGGTCTGGCGCGATGCCTCCAGGTGCAAGCGGAACGACGCCTGTTGCAGCTCGGCCGCCTCCGGCTCGTAGTGGTAGTCCAGCCCGGTTTCGCCAATCGCGACGACATGCGGGTGCGCCAGTTCGCGCAAGAGCCATTCCAGCGCCGGGGTCTCGCCGGGGGCCAGGTCAAGCGGGTGCACGCCCACCGAGCAGTCGACATCGGCGTACTGCTCGGCCAGCGCCTTCACTGCACCGGCATTTTCGGCACTGACACCGATACACAGAAAGTGCCCGACCCCGCGCTCGCGGGCCGCCTGCAGGGCGGCATCGAGAGAGCCCTGATGGGCACTGAGGTCAAGACGGTCGAGGTGACAATGAGAATCTACGAGCATGGGAGACGTCACACATGAAAAATTGAAGAATCAGCGGGAACCAGGCAACTGCACCCAGTGGGCCAGCAAGGCTTCCAGCAGCAGCACGCGGTTGAGGTTGGCCTTGCCCAGCACCTTCTGGCGCTGTTCGAGGATCCACGCCTGCACCTCGAGCACCTTGGCCTGCCGGCTCTTCTGCGCAAGGTATTGCACAACCTTGCGCATATCGGCCAAGCCTAGCCCCTCCTCGTCCTGGGTCAATTGATAACGCAAGACCAGGTGCGACCAGTCAAAGAACCAGTCGAACAGCAACAGCAGGGGCACACCACTCCAGGCCTCGGCCAGCTGGGTGGGTGATTGTTGCTGCTTGAGCAGCTTTTTCACGCCATCGGTCACCAGCGCACGCTGCTCGCGCACCCCTTGGGCCTGCAGGTTCACCGCCATCAACGGCGAGCCGGCAGCGAGGGTCAGCAGCTCGTCACGCTCGGCCTCGTCACTGTCGGCCAGCGCGGTGGCCAGCCAGGCCTGGCTCTGGGCAAGGCTCGGCTGTGGGCAGCTGACTTGCTGGCAGCGGCTCTTGATGGTCGGCAACAGGCGGCTGGGCTGGTGGCTGACCAGTAGCAGCACGGTGTCGCCGGAGGGCTCTTCCAGGCTTTTGAGCAAGGCGTTGGAAGCATTGACGTTCATCGCCTCGACCGGCTCGATCAGGATGACCTTGCGCCCACCCAGCTGCGCGGTCTGCACCACGAAGGACACCAGCTCGCGCACCTGATCGACCTTGATCGGCTTGTCAGCCTCTTCCGGCTCCAGCACAAAGTTGTCCGGATGGCTGCCCGCCTTGAGCAGCAAGCAGGACTTGCACTGCCCACAGGCATCGAGCCCCTGTGGCTGCTGGCACAACAAGCGGGCCATCAGGCGCTCGGCCAAGGCGCGCTTGCCGATACCCTGCGGCCCGTGCAGCAGGTAGGCGTGGGCGTGCAGCGCACGCCCGGCCAACTGCTGCCACAGCGCCTGCTGCCAAGGGTAGGCTTCAGCCACGGCAACGCTCCAGGATGCCCGGCAACAGCGCGTCTATGGCGCGCTGCACGGCTTCCAGCGGCTGCGCCGCGTCCAGCAGATCGTAGCGCTGCGGCTCGCGTTGCGCGCGCTGCAGGTAAGCCTGGCGCACGGCCTCGAAGAAGGCCTGCCCCTCCTGCTCGAAACGATCCAGCCGCCCACGGGCGGCGGCACGGGCCAACCCGACTTCCACCGGCAGGTCGAAAACCAGCGTCAGGTCGGGGCGCAACTGGCCTTGGACAAACTGCTCCAGCACGGCGATCCGCTCCACCGAAAGGCCGCGGCCACCGCCTTGGTAGGCGTAGGTAGCGTCGGTGAAACGATCACACAGCACCACGGCGCCACGGTCCAGCGCCGGGCGGATCACCTGCGCCAGGTGCTGGGCGCGCGCGGCGAACACCAACAGCAGCTCGGTATCGGCAGCCATCACCTCATCACTGGGTGCCAACAGCAGTTCGCGCACCTTTTCAGCCAGCGGCGTACCGCCAGGCTCGCGGGTAAGCACCACATCCAGCCCCTGCTCTCGCAGGCGTGCCGCCAGGTAGTCTCGGTTGGTACTTTTGCCCGCGCCTTCGGGGCCTTCCAGGGTAATAAACAAGCCGCTCACAGGCAGTCCTTAATGTTGTTCGTCAGCTGCAGGGGCGTCGGCCGGAGCAGGGTCGCTGGCCGGTGCCGGGTCCTGTGCAGAGGGCTCGTCCGACTCTGGCGATGCTTGCGCAGGTACACCCTGCGCCTCCGGCTGAGCCTGGGGCGCAGGGCTTGACCGGTAATCCGCGCGCCGCTTGAGCTGATACTCGCGCACGGCCGAGTTGTGATCGTTCAGATCGTCGGAGAACACATGGCTGCCGTCACCCCGGGCGACGAAGTACAGGCTGGTGCCATCAGCTGGATGCAGCGCCGCGTGAATCGCCTCCCGCCCGACCATGGCGATCGGCGTGGGCGGCAGCCCAGCGATGGTGTAGGTGTTGTAAGGCGTGGGCTCACGCAAGTCGGCGCGGGTGATTCTGCCGTTGTAGCGTTCGCCCATGCCGTAAATGACTGTAGGGTCTGTCTGCAGCATCATGCCCAGCCGCAGGCGACGAACGAACACCCCGGCGATCTGCCCGCGCTCCTGGGGGATGCCGGTTTCCTTCTCCACCAACGAAGCCATGATCAACGCCTGGTACGGGTCACGATAAGGCAGGTCGGTGGCGCGTTCGGCCCACTCTTGGGCCAGCACTTCATCCAGCCGCATGTAGGCCTGTTGCAACAGCTCGACGTCACTCATGCCCCGCACGAAACGGTAGGTATCAGGGAAGAACCGGCCTTCCGGGAACACGCCGGTATGGCCAAGCTTGTCCATGACCTCGGCGTCGGAAAGCCCTTCCAGGGTGTGCTTGATCTTCTCATGCCTGGCGATCGCCGAGCGCACCTGGCGGAACGTCCAACCCTCCACCAGCGTCAGGTTGTACTGCACCACATCGGCACGGCGCCAGGCATCGAACAACTCTTCGACGGTCATGCCCGGCGTGATGCGGTACTCGCCGGTTTTCAGGGGCGTGCCGGCCATGTTGAAGCGCCAGTACAGGCGCAACCAGAAGGCGTCATCGAGCAACCCCTCGCCTTCCATGCGGTAGAACATGCGATTGGGGTTGGTGCCACTGGGCACGTCGAGCAGTTGCTCCTGCGTCACGCGCAGGGGCTGCTCCAGCACCGAGTTGACCTTCCAGGCAGCCCAGCCCAATGCCAGGCCGGCCAGGATCAAGCCCATTTCCAGCAGCAGCAGGATTTTGCGTCTCACGAATTCAGGTATCCAGTAACGTACGGGCAAAGGCCTGCAGTTTACGGGTGAGTGGGCCCGGCGACCAGTTCAGTGCAGCAAAAGCCCGCACAGGCCAGACCCCATAAACGCTGTTGCAGATAAATACTTCATCGGCCAGCGCAAGCTCATCGAACGCCAGATCCCGCACTTGCAGCGGGATGGCCTGTGCCTGCGCGTGCTCCAGCAATGCACCGCGCATCACGCCGGCCACGCCGCAACGGCTGAGTTCAGCGGTTAGCAACACGCCGCCGCGCACCAAGAAAAGATTGCTGTAAACACCTTCGACCAGCCTGCCTTGCCCATCACACATCAAGCCTTCGGCATGCTCGCTGTCCTGCCACTCGGCACGGGCCAGCACCTGCTCAAGACGGTTGAGATGTTTGAGGCCCGCCAATAACGGTTGTTCCCCAAGCCGGGTCTGGCAAGGAAAAAGACGCACACCGTGCTCGGCATGTTCGCCAGGGTAGCTGGGCAGGGGGCCGCCCAGCAGGATGCGCCGCGGCGCAACACCTGCCATTGGCGCATAGCCACGCTGGCTGTCGCCCCGGGTAAGGATCAGCTTGGCGACACCGTCGCCCAGTTGGGTGGCATAACGCAGGATTTCATCGCGCACCAGCGCCGGGTCGGCATCGATTGCCAAACGCTGGCAGCCCAGGGCCAGGCGTGCCAGGTGGCCGTCCAGCATGCTGGGACGGCCACTGCGTACGGCGATGGTCTCGAACAGGCCATCGCCGTAGGCCAGGCCACGGTTCTGCAGGTTGACCGCAGTCGCAGGCTGGCCGTCGATCCAGCTGTGCATCAGCCGGCGAACCGGCGGAACACCAGCGAGCCGTTGGTGCCACCAAAGCCGAACGAGTTGGACAGCACTACGTCGATCGGCATGCTGCGCGCCTGATGAGGCACGAAGTCGAGGTCGCAGCCTTCGTCCGGCTCATCGAGGTTGATGGTCGGCGGCGCCATCTGGCTGTTGATTGCCAGCACACTGAAGATCGCCTCTACAGCACCCGCAGCCCCCAGCAGGTGGCCGGTCATCGACTTGGTCGAGCTCACAGCCAGCGTGTAGGCATGCTCGCCGAACACACGCTTGATGGCCGCGACCTCAGCGACGTCGCCAGCCGGAGTCGAAGTGCCATGGGCGTTGATGTAGCTGACCTCAGACGGCTGGATGCCAGCATCGCGCAATGCGTTGGCCATGCAGCGCGCCGCGCCTTCGCCACTGTCGGGCGGCGACGTCATGTGGTAAGCGTCGCCGCTCATGCCGAAACCGACCAGCTCGGCATAAATGGTCGCACCACGGGCCTGGGCGTGCTCGAGCTCTTCGAGTACCAGTGCACCGGCGCCGTCGGAGAGCACGAAGCCGTCCCGCCCCTTGTCCCACGGACGGCTGGCACGGGCCGGCTCATCGTTGCGGGTCGACAGCGCGCGCGAGGCACCAAAGCCACCCATGCCCAAGCCGCAAGCGGCCATTTCGGCGCCACCGGCGATCATCACGTCGGCTTCACCGTAGGCGATGTTGCGGGCAGCCATGCCGATGCAGTGGGTGCCCGTGGTACAGGCCGTGGCAATAGCATAATTCGGGCCCTGCAACCCCAGGTGGATCGACAGGAAGCCGGAGATCATGTTGATGATCGAGCCTGGCACGAAGAACGGCGAGATACGGCGCGGGCCTTGATCGTGCAAGGTCCGGCTGGTTTCTTCGATGTTGGTCAGGCCGCCGATCCCGGAGCCCATGGCCACGCCAATGCGCTCGCGGTTGGCGTCGGTGACTTCCAGGCCGGCATTGCGTACCGCCTGGAAACCGGCCGCCAGGCCGTACTGGATGAACAAGTCAAGCTTGCGAGCTTCCTTGGCCGACAGGTACTGCTCGACCTCGAAGCCCTTCACCGAGCCGCCAAAACGGGTGGAGTAGGCAGAAAGGTCCGTATGCTCGATCGGACCGATGCCACTGCGGCCAGCCAGAATGCCCTGCCAGGTGCTCGGTACATCCGTACCCAGTGGCGACAGCATACCCATACCAGTGACCACGACGCGTCTACGCGACACAGTACTCTCCTTTTCTAATAACAGAGTCTCTTGCCATTGCATTCAAGGCAATGGAATGAAATGGCAACAGGCTCTCGAAGCCCGCGGATCATTGCAGGGCCTTCGCAAAGAAAAAACCGCACGCCGGCAAAGGCAGTGCGGTTCTTCTCGACAAGAAGCGTCGACTACAGCGTCTTAACCCTGGTGGGCGTTGACGTAGTCGATGGCAGCTTGAACGGTAGTGATCTTCTCGGCTTCTTCGTCAGGGATTTCGGTCTCGAATTCCTCTTCCAGAGCCATCACCAGCTCAACGGTGTCAAGCGAATCGGCACCCAGGTCATCGACGAAGGACTTCTCGTTGGTCACTTCCTCTTCCTTGACGCCCAGTTGCTCGGCGACGATTTTCTTGACGCGTTCTTCGATGGTGCTCATACCTAGTTTTCACTCCTAGTGGATATATGTCAGGCAGCTGGCCGGTGACCAATTTTATAGAAAGGCGTTCGCTTTTCAAGCGCAACGCACTGTCGCTCAGTCACCGAACCCACGGCCTGGAATCTGGTTGCAGCTTTATAACGGATTTTAGGCTGGGAGTATGACTCTTTTTTTTAGCAATCCGTCACATTGAGTTGCAGTGTTACATGTACATCCCGCCATTCACCGGCACGGTAGCGCCGGTGACATAGGCTGCGCCGTCGGATGCCAGGAAGGAAACCACCTTGGCGATTTCCTCGGCCTGGCCCAGGCGGCCCAGCGGAATCTGGGTCTGCAGGGCTTCGCGCTGCGCTTCTGGCAGTTCGCGGGTCATGTCGGTATCGATGAAGCCTGGGGTCACCGAGTTGACGGTGATACCGCGCGAGCCGACTTCACGCGCCAGGGCGCGGCTGAAGCCTTCGAGGCCGGCCTTGGCGGCCGCATAGTTGGCCTGGCCAGCGTTACCCATGGCACCGACGACCGAGCCGATGCTGATGATACGACCCCAACGCGCCTTGGTCATGCCACGCAGCACGCCCTTGGACAAACGGTAGAGGCTGTTGAGGTTGGTGTCGATCACGTCGAACCACTCGTCGTCCTTCATGCGCAGCATGAGGTTGTCGCGGGTGATGCCCGCGTTGTTGACAAGAATGGCCGGGGCACCGAACTGCTCGCCGATGGCACCCAGCACCGCGTCCACGGACTCGGCGCTGGTGACGTTCAGCTCCATGCCGGTACCGGTGATACCGTGCTCTTTGAGGGTGGCAGCGATGCGCTCGGCACCGGAAGCCGAAGTGGCGGTACCGATCACGGTCGCGCCCTGGCGGCCCAGCTCGAGGGCGATGGCCTGGCCGATACCCCGGCTGGCGCCGGTAACCAGTGCAACTTTACCTTGCAGGCTCATGCAAGCTTCTCCAAATTCAGGCCAATGCCGCACGGGTGGCGGCGACGGCGTCGGGGGTGTTGAGGTTGTAGGTGGTCACACCATCGGCGCAACGCTTGTTCAGGCCCGCCAGCACCTTGCCCGGACCACACTCGACCAGGTTGACCGCACCGTTGGCGGCGAGGGTTTGCACGCATTCAACCCAGCGAACCGGCTGATACAGCTGCGCCAACAGGTCCTGCTTGAGAGTATCGAGGTTGGCGGCGACGGCGGCAGTCACGTTCTGCACTACCGGAATCTGCGGCGCCTTCCATTCGACGGCATTGACGTGCTCGGCGAAACGCTCGGCAGCCGGCTTCATCAGGGCGCAGTGCGATGGCACGCTCACCGGCAGCGGCAAGGCACGCTTGGCGCCCTTGGCTTTGCACAGCTCGATGGCGCGATTGACCGCGGCGACGTTACCGGCGATGACGACCTGGCCCGGCGAGTTGAAGTTGACTGCGCTGACCACTTCATCTTCGGCGGCTTCGGCGCAAATGGCCTTCACATCATCATCGGCCAGGCCAAGGATGGCGGCCATGGCGCCATGACCGGCCGGCACGGCTTCTTGCATCAGTTCGCCACGGCGCTTGACCAGCCTGACGGCATCTTTGAGCGACAGGCTTCCAGCAGCGACCAGAGCGCTGTATTCGCCCAGGCTGTGGCCCGACACGAAGGCCGGCTGCGCGCCACCCTCCTCCAGCCACAGGCGCCACAGGGCGATGGAGGCCGTGAGGATGGCCGGCTGGGTCTTGTCGGTTTGGTTGAGTTGCTCTTCCGGGCCTTCCTGGACCAGTTCCCACAGGTCGTAACCCAGGGCCTCGGAGGCTTCCTTGAAAGTCTCAACGATCACCGGCTTTTCGGCGCCCAGTTCTTTGAGCATGCCCAGCGACTGGGAACCTTGACCGGGGAAGACGAATGCGAGGGATGCAGACATTGAACAAGCCCTTATGATCTTGTCGTCGGATAGGGTGCGCCGAGCCAAAGGCTAGACGCGGAAACTGAAAACTTGGATGGAAACGCGGACCAAGCGGTCACATTTAAGCACTTCATCGGCGAAATGCCTAAGGCAAGAGGTCTTCGAGGCGCCCGTGCAGGCGCTGCGGCAGGTTTTCCTGAATCTCGATCAAGGCACGCTGGATGGCGCTTTGAAAGCCCTGCACGCCAGCCGAGCCATGGCTCTTGATGACGATACCCTGCAGCCCCAGAAAACTTGCCCCATTGTGCCGCGCCGGCGCCAGGTCGGCCTGCAGACGCTTGAGCAGCGGCATCGCGACGGCCCCGGCGACACGCGACAACGGGCCACCCTTGAACAGCTTTTCGATGCGCGCAGCGATCATCGTCGCCAGGCCCTCGCTGGATTTGAGCAGGATATTGCCGACAAAGCCGTCGCATACCACCACATCCGCCTCCCCACGATAAAGGCCATCACCCTCGACGAAGCCGACATAATTCAGGCCGCGGGCGTTCTGCAACAACGTGGCAGCCAGCTTGACCTGCTGATTGCCCTTGATGTCCTCGGTGCCGATGTTCAACAGTGCCACGCGCGGGCGCTGCACACCCAAGGCCTGCGCGGCCACCGAGCCCATTACGGCGAACTGGTAGAGGTTCTCGGCACTGCAGTCGACGTTGGCACCCAGATCGAGCAGCTGACAGTAACCGGCCTGGGTCGGGATAGCCGCAACCATGGCCGGCCGGTCGATACCCGGCAGCGTCTTGAGCACCATGCGCGACAGCGCCATCAGCGCACCAGTATTGCCGGCACTGACGCAGGCCTGGGCCTTGCCATCACGCACCCGTTCGAGGGCGATGCGCATCGACGAATCCGGCTTGCCGCGCAACGCCTGGGATGGCCGCTCGTCCATACCGATCACCTCACTGGCAGCGACAATCTGCAGGCGCGCGCGATCCGCAGCCGCAAGGCCAGTGACAAGATCTTCTAGGAGGGAGGGTTGACCGACGAGGGTCACGTGCAGCGAGGGGGTAGCCGAAAGGCAGGCAATGCTAGCCTGGACAATGCTGCGGGGACCGAAGTCCCCGCCCATTGCGTCGATCGCGATGACCTGAGCAGACAAGGATTACTCGTCAGCGCCCTTGTCGATCACTTTACGACCACGGTATACGCCTTCTGGCGATACGTGGTGACGCAGGTGTACTTCACCGGTGGTTTTCTCTACCGACAGCGCGTTTTCCGACAGAGCGTCGTGCGAACGGCGCATGTCACGGGCAGAGCGGGATTTTTTGTTCTGCTGAACAGCCATAATTGATTAACTCCTAAACGTTTGGGTCACGCTTTAACTGCGCCAAAACACTGAACGGGTTGGACCGCGATACCTCGTCCTTGCTCGATTCGGGCTCGTCTGCGCCCGCCGGCTGCTGGCATTCTTCCGGATGATGAGCAGGCACGATGGGCAAGGCGAGCAGAAGCTCCTCCTCGATCAAGGCCTGCAGATCCAAAGGATCTTCGCCCAGTTCCAGCACGTCATAGCCTTTCGGCAACGACTGGGTATTCGCACCCTCCTTCACCACAGCGTAAGTACATTCGCTGTGAATCGGCAGGGTGACCAGCTCAAGACAACGCTGGCAAACCATTTTGACTTCGACATCCAGCTCGCTGTGGATAACCACTACGTGCTGTTCATCTCGTTCAAAATCGAACTTCGCCTGCACCGTACCGACATTGTCGGAAAGCGGGTCGCAGAGTCTTTCCAAATCAGCGAGTTGCAGCGAACCGTTAAGGGTTACGCCACGATCGGCTAATTTGCGCGGGTCAACGTGAGGTGGAATCGGGTCATTCAACATAGGCGCAGCATTCTAGGGATGCCCCCTGCACCTGTCAAAGGAAATTCGGCGGCATGTTGCATGTTAGAATCGGGATCAACTGATCAGGAGTCTACCATGCTGCCTTTGTTGCTGGCTTCCAGCTCCCCTTACCGGCGCGAACTGCTCGCGCGCCTGGGCCTGCCCTTCACGTGGGCCAGCCCCGACCTGGACGAGCGGCCGCTCGCTGACGAACCTGCCACGGACCTGGTGCGACGCCTGGCCAGGCAGAAGGCCGAGGCACTCGCCGGCAGCCACCAGCAACACCTGATCATCGGTTCTGACCAGGTTGCGGTACTCGGCGAGCAGATCCTGGGCAAGCCGCACAGTTTCGAGCGGGCCTGCGAACAGCTGCTTGCGGCCAGCGGGCAGCACGTCACCTTCCTGACCGGGGTGGCGCTGCTGAACACCGCCATAGGGCAATGCCAAGTCGATTGCGTACCGTTTACCGTGACCCTGCGGGAATTGGATCGGGCGCGCGTGGAGCGCTACGTGACGGCCGAGCAGCCCCTGGATTGTGCGGGCAGCTTCAAGGCAGAAGGGCTGGGCGTGAGCCTGTTCCAAAGCACCCACGGGAGCGATGCCACCAGCCTGATCGGCCTACCGTTGATTCGGCTGGTGGACATGCTGAGCAAAGAAGGCGTGGCAGTACCATGAGACCGCCAGGGGCCGGCCTGCCCTCAGCGCAGAGCAGGCCCCTGGAAGCCCATGTACAGGGCTAACTTCTCGGCGACGCTGGCACCGAGGCGCTTGGAGAAGCGATCGAACGGCGACTCCTCGACCGTGAAATCGACCAACTCTTTCTCACCCACGATCTCACGGGCCACATAGCTCGCACTGCCCAGACCGTCGACGAGCCCCAGCGCCTTGGCCTGCTCACCCGACCACACCAGGCCACTGAACAACTCTGGGTGCTCCTTGTCTTTCAAGCGATCGCCACGCCCCTGTTTGACCATGGCGATGAACTGCTGGTGAGTAGTGTTCAGCACACCCTGCCAGAACGCCCGCTCTTCAGGCTTTTCCGGCGAAAATGGGTCCAGGAACGCCTTGTGCTCACCGGCCGTGTAGGTACGCCGCTCGATGCCCAGTTTCTCCATCGAACCTACAAACCCGTAACCGGCCGCCGTCACACCGATGGAACCCACCAGGCTGGCCTTGTCGGCATAGATCTCATCCGCCGCACTGGCGATGTAGTAGGCACCGGACGCACCCAGGTCGGCGATCACAGCGTACAACTTGATATCCGGATACTCACCGCGCAGGCGACGGATCTCGTCATAGACATAACCTGCCTGCACCGGACTACCGCCCGGGCTGTTGATCCGCATGATCACGGCTTTGGTCTTTGGGTCCTTGAAGGCTTCGCGCAGGCTCTTGACGAGGTTGTCGGCACTGGCCGCCTCTTGATCCGCGATCACGCCGCGCACCTCCACCAACGCGGTATGGTTGGTGCCGCGCGAGGCAGCCTTGTCCATATCCGTCCAAGGCAGGAACAGGGCCAATACACCGAAGAGGTACACGAACGTCAGCAGCTTGAAGAAGATCCCCCAGCGACGCGCCCTGCGCTGCTCCTGGACACTGGCCAGCACGGTCTTTTCCAGCAGCTTCCAGCTCTTGCGCTCTACGCGCTCATCCTCTTCACGGTCTTCGCGCGCAAGGCGCTCTTCTTCAGTCTCGGAACCCGGTGCTTTCCACTCGTCAACCATGCTCACCTACCTTGGAATTGGATTTGCGCAGAACCTGCCAGCCACTCGCGCAACTGGGAAAAATGATCGATGCACACCTGCGGACCGAACTCGGCCAAAGCCTGCAGCGACATGGCACCATAGCCCACGGCCGCCGAATGCATACCCGCGTTTTTCGCCATCAGCAGATCGAATGCCGAATCTCCGACCATCAGCGCCTGCCCAGGTTGGACACCGCAATGGCCTAGAATTTCCTCGAGCATCAGCGGATGGGGCTTGCCGCGAGTCTCATCAGCAGCACGCGTGATGTCGAAAAACCGCTCCCAACCATTGGCCCTGAGCACCCGATCCAGACCACGGCGCGCCTTGCCAGTGGCCACCGCCAGGCGATAACCCTCGGCCCGGAAGGCCTCCAGCGACTCGACCACCCCCTCGAACAACGGCGAAGGCTGCTGATCAAGCGCCGTATAAATGTCGGCATAGTGCTGACGGAAGGTTTCGACCTGCACAGGATCGAGGTGCGGGTAGAGGGTGGAAATGGCCTCACCAAGCGCCAGGCCGATGATGCCCTTGACAGCCTCCTCCGGGCTTGGCGCCTCACCGGCACGCTCGGCAGCGGCATTCATCGACTCAACGATCCGCCCGATCGAGTCGGCCAAGGTGCCGTCCCAGTCGAAGATCAGCAACTCGTAAGACTTCTTCATGAATCAGGACGCCCCCAGACGCTCCACGGTTTTCGCCCAGACTTCGTCCACCGGCGCCTCGAGCTTGAGCTCGCCACCATCAGGCAGCGGCACGGTGAGGGCATAGGCATGCAGGAACAGGCGCTTGCCGCCCAGGTCACGAATCTCGCGGCTGAAGTCCTCGTCGCCATACTTGCTGTCACCGGCGATCATGTGGCCGGCGTGCAGCGTATGCACGCGAATCTGATGGGTACGCCCGGTGATAGGGCGAGCCTCGACAATGGTGGCGAACTCGCCGAAACGGCGAAGCACACGGAACAGGGTGAGCGCCTCTTTGCCCTCGTCGTTCACCTCGACCATACGCTCGCCCGAACGCAGGTTGCTCTTGAGCAACGGGGCATTGACCTGCTTCTTCGAGGTAGGCCAGTGGCCACGCACCAGCGCCATGTAGCGCTTGTCGACCCCATCACCGCGCAATGCGGCATGCAGGTGGCGCAGCATGCTGCGCTTCTTGGCGATCATCAGCAGGCCAGAGGTGTCGCGGTCCAGGCGGTGCACAAGCTCCAGCTCCTTGGCATCCGGACGCAGCTGGCGCAGCGCCTCGATCACCCCAAAGCTCAGGCCACTGCCCCCATGCACGGCGATACCGGCCGGCTTGTTCATCACGATCAGCGCCTTGTCTTCGTAGACGATGGCGGCTTCCAGGCGCTGCAGCAGGCCCTGGGCAACCGGGGCCGGCTCGTCACGCTCAGGCAGGCGCACGGGCGGTACACGGACGATGTCACCGGCCTGGATCTTGTACTCAGGCTTGACACGGCCCTTGTTGACCCGGACCTCGCCTTTGCGCAGGATGCGGTAGACCAGCGTCCTGGGCACGCCCTTGAGCGCGGTGATGAGGAAATTGTCGATACGTTGGCCGGCAAGCTCCGGCGCGACTTCGATCAGCTGAACGCCGGAAGTCGGAGGGGTATTGGTCGTCATCGAGGGATCATAACAATTTTTTATGGAATTGAAGCACTTAATCATTACTGCTATAGTCGCGAACGCCGCCAAAAGCGGTAGGCCAGCGGCACCAGGCCCTTAGCCGGTCCCTGACCAACGCAATTCTGCAGGACGCGAGGCCGTCCTACGGGGTTTTCGCCAGTTTACCGAATTGCCTGGAATCGCCACCAGCGCTGTGTAGAGAAGACCGAAAAAAAACGACAAGTGCGGTGTTTCACCTGCTTACCCGCTTCTTTTCGCTGCACCTCTGCCCGCCCCGACGCTTGCACGCAACGCACGGCGAATGCTTCGGAAATACCTGCCTTGGACATGAATGGCGTCAGCGCGGAAATAGCGCTGGCGAAAAATGCAACCCGTTGCGGATTCAGCGCGCGGCAGCACCCGAATTATCAGGGATACGTGCAGGGTGGAGATGCACAGCCCTCGGACCGTGTAGCACCGCGTCCGGCCACCGGCCCAATGCATGGCCGGCGAGCGGATAAGGTCCTGAACAGATGCCCCATGGGCGTCCACGGCTGACGGTTGATTCCTCCTCCTGACTGAGTGCACGAGGCCTGCTGGGTTGATTCGGATATCGATTCGGATATCTCTGCAGATACCGCAGGGGCCTCTTGGCACCGCAGCAAACAGGACGCGTCGTCGCGACAACGGCAGGCTGGGAAACCGGCTGGTGCCGAACGTTGCTCGACACGGGGGTGGCCCGGCCACCCTTTGCGCACCTTGGCACCGACCATGAGAAGTCGTGTGTGCCGAACGCCGTTTCCGGCAGCCCGGAAACCGACGGTACAACATGAAAAGAATGCTGATTAACGCAACTCAACCCGAAGAGTTGCGTGTAGCCCTGGTGGACGGCCAACGTCTCTACGACCTGGACATCGAGTCCGGTGCGCGTGAGCAGAAAAAGGCCAACATCTACAAAGGCAAGATCACCCGGATCGAGCCCAGCCTCGAAGCCGCCTTCGTCGACTTCGGCTCCGAACGTCACGGCTTCCTGCCGCTGAAGGAAATCTCCCGCGAGTACTTCAAGAAAGCCCCTGAAGGCCGCGTCAACATCAAGGACGTCCTGAGCGAAGGCCAGGAAGTCATCGTCCAGGTCGAGAAGGAAGAGCGCGGCAACAAAGGCGCCGCCCTGACCACCTTCATCAGCCTGGCAGGCCGCTACCTGGTCCTGATGCCCAACAACCCCCGTGCCGGCGGCATCTCCCGCCGCATCGAAGGCGAAGAGCGCAACGAACTGCGTGAAGCCCTCAACGGCCTGACCGTGCCAGGCGACATGGGCCTGATCGTGCGCACCGCGGGCCTTGGCCGCAGCAGCGAAGAAATGCAGTGGGACCTCGACTACCTGCTGCAGCTGTGGACCGCCATCAAGGAAGCCTCGCTGGACCGCGCTGCACCGTTCCTGATCTACCAGGAAAGCAACGTCATCATCCGCGCCATCCGCGACTACCTGCGCCAGGACATCGGCGAAGTGCTGATCGACAGCATCGATGCCCAGGAAGAAGCCCTGACCTTCATCCGCCAGGTGATGCCGCAGTACGCCAGCAAGGTCAAGCTGTACGAAGACAGCGTGCCGCTGTTCAACCGCTTCCAGATCGAAAGCCAGATCGAGACCGCCTTCCAGCGCGTCGTCGACCTGCCCTCTGGCGGCTCGATCGTGATCGACCCGACCGAGGCACTGGTTTCCATCGACATCAACTCGGCGCGCGCCACCAAGGGCAGCGACATCGAGGAAACCGCGCTGCAGACCAACCTGGAAGCGGCCGAAGAAATCGCCCGCCAGCTGCGCCTGCGCGACATCGGCGGCCTGATCGTGATCGACTTCATCGACATGACGCCGGCGAAAAACCAGCGCGCCGTCGAAGAACGTGTACGCGAAGCCCTCGAGGCTGACCGCGCTCGCGTGCAGGTCGGCCGCATCTCGCGCTTCGGCCTGCTGGAAATGTCCCGTCAGCGCCTGCGCCCGTCGCTGGGCGAAAGCAGCGGCATCGTCTGCCCGCGCTGCTCCGGCACCGGCATCATCCGCGATGTCGAATCGCTGTCCCTGGCCATCCTGCGCCTGATCGAGGAAGAAGCCCTGAAGGACCGTACTGCCGAAGTACGCGCCCAGGTACCGATCCCGGTCGCCGCGTTCCTGCTCAACGAGAAGCGCAACTCGATCACCAAGATCGAACTGCGTACCCGTGCCCGCATCATCATTCTGCCGAACGACCACCTGGAAACCCCGCACTTCGAAGTCCAGCGCCTGCGCGACGACAACCCGGAAGTGCTGAACAACCAGTCCAGCTACGAAATCGCGGCCTCCGAAACCGAAGAAGCACCGCAGCCGACCGCCACGCGCACCCTGGTGCGTCAGGAAGCAGCGGTCAAGACCGCACCGGCGCGCGCCAACGCGCCGGTACCGAGCACTGTCGAAGAGCAGCAGCCTGCCGCACCGGCCGCCGCGGCAGCCAGCGTACCGGAGCCAAGCCTGTTCAAAGGCCTGGTGAAGTCGCTGGTCAGCCTGTTCGCCGGCAAGGAAGAGCCTGCCGCCACCCCGGTGGTCACCACCGAGAAGCCTGCCCCCGAGCGCACTCAGCGTAACGAGGAGCGTCGCAACGGCCGCCAGCAGAGCCGCAACCGCAACGGCCGGCGTGACGAAGAGCGCAAACCGCGTGAAGAGCGCGCCGAGCGTGCCCCGCGTGAAGAGCGCCAACCACGTGAGGAGCGCGCACCGCGGGAAGAACGTGCACCGCGTGAAGAGCGTGCACCGCGCGAAGAACGCGCCCCTCGTCAGCCACGCGAAGACCGCCGCGGCAACCGCGAAGAGCGCGTACGCGAACTGCGTGAGCCGCTGGATGCAACACCGGCCGCTCGTGAAGAACGCCAGCCACGTGAAGAGCGTGCACCGCGCGAAGAACGCGCTCCACGTGAAGAGCGTGCGCCTCGCGAAGAACGTGCACCGCGTGAAGAACGTGCCCCTCGTGAAGAACGTGCCCCTCGTGAAGAGCGCGCTCCACGTGAAGAACGTGCACCGCGTGAAGAGCGTGCACCACGTGAAGAACGTGCACCGCGTGAAGAGCGTGCACCGCGTGAAGAACGTCAGCCACGCCCTCCACGCGAAGAGCGCCAGCCCCGTGAAGCCGAGCAGGCTGCCGAGAAGGCTGCAGAGCTCGCCGATGAGCAACTGCCGAACGAAGAGCTGCAACAGGACGAGCAGGAAGGCTCCGATGACGAGCGTCCGCGCCGCCGCTCCCGCGGCCAGCGTCGCCGCAGCAACCGTCGTGAACGTCAGCGCAATGCCAATGGCGAGCTGATCGAAGGCAGCGATGAAGAAGGCAGCGACGAGCAACCACAACAGCACCAGGCCACCGAGCTGGGTGCCGAACTGGCTGCCGGCCTGGCCGTCACCGCCGCTGTCGCCAGCAGCAACATCAGTGCTGGCGCCGAAGCGCAAGCCAACCAGCAGGCTGAACGCGCCAGCGCCGAAACTGCGGCCACCGACAACAGCGAAGCGGCTCAGCCGGCCGAGCAGGTCGAAGCCGTCGCCAAGGCCGAGGAGATCGCCATTGCACCGGTGGTCGAGCAGCCGCTCAGCGAGCCGGTCGTTACAGTCGAAGCCAACGCCGCGCCTGTGGTTGAAGTTGCCCCTGAGCCGGTAGTCGAACAAGCGCCTGCGGCCGAACCGGTAGTGGTTGCCGAGGCGCCTGTAGAGGCACCTGTCGAAGCTCCCGTGATCGAAGCGGGTGAAGCCGAAAAGGCCCAAGTCGCCGTTGAACAAGCGCCGGCTGCCGAGCTGCCTGCTGTTGTCGCCCAAACCCAGCCAGAAGTGGCTGTCGAGCCGGCAGCAACCGTAGTCGAAGCAGCGCCTGTGGTGGCCGAGCCTGCACCGGTGGAAACCCCGGCAGTGCCCGAAGCGGCCACCGTGATGCTGCCTAACGGCCGCGCCCCTAACGACCCACGTGAAGTGCGTCGTCGCAAGCGCGAGGCCGAAGCGGCTGCCAAGGCTGCACAGGAAGCGGCCGCTGCAGGTACGCCAGCGCTGGAAACCGCCGATGAGCACAAACCTCATCACGGTTGATAGCCACGGCTGAATGAAAAAGCCCCGCCAGTGTGAACTGGCGGGGCTTTTTCTTGGCCGCTTGGGGTGCCTGCACCGGGCTCAGTACAGGTTGGGCTCCATTTCCAGCGCAACCCCGAACCGCGCCAGGATATCCGCCTGAATGCGTTGCGCCAGGCCATGCAACTGCGCTCCGCTTGCCTGGCCATAATTGACCAGCACCAGCGACTGCAAACGGTGCACACCGGCATCGCCATCTCGATACCCCTTCCAGCCGGCCTGCTCGATCAACCAGCCTGCCGCCAGCTTGACCTGCCCGTCAGCCTGGGGATAAGCCACCACACCTGGAAACTCAGCGCGGATCCGCGCCAGCTGTTCGACGGCAACCACCGGGTTCTTGAAAAAACTGCCGGCATTGCCCAGCTCAGCCGGATCGGGCAGTTTCTCGCGGCGAATGCTGCAAATAGCGTCGCTGATGGCCTGCGCCGTCGGCGCCTGCACGCCCTGCTCGGCCAGGCGCTGCCGTACCGGGCCGTAATCCAGATGGGCCTGCAGCCGATGGCTCAAGGCAAAGCGCACCCGCAGGATCAACCACCGCCCAGGGTTACGCTTGAACAGGCTGTCGCGGTAACCAAAAGCACATTCCTCAAGCCCGAAGTCACGCAGCTCGCCTGTGTGCCGGTCCAGTGCCGTCAACCCGGCGAACACATCCTTGATTTCCACGCCGTAGGCGCCCACATTCTGCATCGGCGCAGCCCCTACCGTGCCCGGGATAAGGCTGAGGTTTTCAAGGCCACAAAAGCCTTGCTGCAACGACCATTGCACGAACGGGTGCCACGGCTCGCCCGCCTCGGCCTCGACCAGCACACGCCCTGCATCATCGCCGAGGACGTGGCGGCCACGACTGGCCATGTGCAGTACCAGCGCGTCGACATCACGGGTCAGCAGCAGGTTGCTGCCGCCGCCGATCACCATCACCGCAAGCCCTCGCTGGCGCGCTTGCGCCAGGGCCTCGCGCACCTCGTCGTCGCTCTGTACCTGGGCGAAGTACCGGGCTTTCACATCGATGCCGAAGGTGTTGTAAGGCTTGAGCGAAACCTGCTCCTGCCAGTGCGCCGTCATAACCGCCCCTTGATTTCGACAACCAGCTCACGGCAGGCCGCCTCGATCAGGTCCAGCACCTGCTCGAACCCCTCTGCGCCGCCGTAGTAAGGGTCCGGCACTTCATCCACAGCCGCCCCATAGCGGCGCAGGAACAGGTCAAGCTCGCCAATCGCATTGGGGGCACGCATGGCGCGCAGGTGGCGCAGGTTGCTTTCGTCCATGGCCAGAATCAGGTCGTACTCGGCAAAGTGCTCAGCCTTGACCTGCTGGGCACGCTGTTGCGACAGGTCATAGCCCCGCGCCAGTGCGGCCTTGCAGGTGCGGCGGTCAGGCCCCTTGCCCACGTGCCAGTCACCGGTCCCGGCGGACGCCACCTGCACCTGCCCAGCCAGGCCCGCGGCCTGCAACTGATGGCGCAGCACACCTTCGGCGGTGGGCGACCGGCAGATATTGCCCAGGCAAACGAACAGGACGCGCATCAGGCCTCCAGCAAGCGCCGTACGCGCTCGAGGTCGTGTGCAGTATCGACACCCACTGCTGGCGCCTCGATGGCATCGGCCACGTGGATACGCACGCCATGCCAGAGGGCACGCAGCTGCTCGAGCGCCTCGGTCTGCTCGAGCCAGCACGGCCCCCAGCTGACGAAGTCCTGAAGGAAACCGACGCGGTAGGCGTACATGCCGATATGGCGGCGGTAAGGCACACCTTGCGGCAGTTGGTTGCGGTCATTGGCGAAAACGTCACGTGCCCACGGCAGCGGCGCACGGCTGAAGCTCAAGGCCAGGCCGTTCTTGTCGCTGACCACCTTGACCGCATTGGGGTTGAACACGGTTTCGGGGTCATGGATCGGCTCGGCCAGGGTGGCAATACCTGCCTCCGGATGCGCCGCCAGGTTGGCTGCGACCTGGTCGATGATCACCGGCGGGATGAGCGGCTCATCCCCCTGGACGTTGACCACGATGGCGTCGGCAGGCAGGCCAAGCTGCGCAGCCACTTCAGCCAGGCGGTCGGTACCCGACTCATGGTCGGCGCGGGTCATCAGTACTTCAGCGCCAAAGGCCTGGCAGGCCTCGACGATACTGGCGTCGTCGGTGGCGATGACCACACGGCCGGCACCGCTCTTGCGCGCCTGCTCCCAGACGTGCTGAACCATCGGCTTGCCGGCGATCAGCAGCAACGGCTTGCCCGGCAGGCGCGTCGAGCGCAGCCGGGCGGGAATGACCACGGTGAAGTTCAGGCTCATTTGTCCAGACGCTCGTCGTCGGTCAGGGTGCGCGCCTCGCTTTCCAGCATCACCGGGATGCCATCGCGGATCGGGTAGGCCAGGCCAGCGCCCTTGCTGATCAGCTCGGTCTTGTCAGCGCTGAGCTTGAGCGGCCCCTTGGTGATCGGGCAGGCCAGGATGTCGAGCAATTTGGTGTCCATGGAAGCTTCCTTGAGGCCAGATGGCCGGAAATTGAAAAGGGGCTCAGGGCGTTCGCGGCCCTGGCAGCAAGCGTTGCAGCTGGCTGTCGAACCAGTCGCAGAAAGCCGGCGTAGGCAGCGCCTCCACGGCCAGGTACCACCAGTCATCGGCAGCGAAGGCCCGGCACTTCACCGCGTCCTTCTCGGTCATCACCAATGGCAGCGACGGGCTGAAAGCCAGGTTTTGCGCGCTGAACTGGGCGTGGTCGGCGAACGGATGCGGCACCGGCTGCCAGTTTAGCCCCAGCAGGGTGTTGAAGAAACGTTGCGGGTTGCCGATACCGGCCACCGCATGCAGGCGCTGGCCAGGAGGAAAGAAGTCGAGCGCGCGGCGCTCTCCACTGCGCAGGTTGACCAACGCACTGGGTTGCAGACGAAAAGCGAAGCCCTCCGGGCGGTCGGCAGTGGCGCCATTGAACAGCACCGCATCGGCCTCTTGCAGGCGCGCGGCAGGCTCGCGCAGGGGGCCGGCCGGCAGGCAGCGACCATTGCCCAGGCCACGCGCAGCATCGATCAGCACCAGCTCCAGGTCGCGCGCCAGGCGATAGTGCTGCATACCGTCGTCGCACAGGATCAGGTCCAACGGCTCGCTGGCCAGCAATGCCTGCACGGCGCGGGAGCGGTCGGGGTCGATCATCAGCGGCACACCCGTGCGCTGAACGATCAGCAAAGGCTCATCGCCGGCCTGCTCGGCACGCTGCGAGGCTTCGACACGCCAGGGCAACCGAGGCGGTGTTGCACCGTAGCCGCGGCTGACCACCCCCACCCTCAGCCCCTGGCGCCGGCAGTGCTCGATCAACCAGAGGATCATCGGCGTCTTGCCGGTGCCGCCAACGGTGATGTTGCCCACTACGATGACCGGCACCGGGGCGCGGTAGCTGGCGCTTTCGCCACTGAGAAACCGCGCGCGCTTGCGCGTCACCACCCGCCGGTAAAGCGCCTCGAGCGGGCGCAGCAGGGCAAGGGCCGGATGCCCGGCGTACCAGGCGGCTAGCAGACGGTCGGCGAGCGCCATCAAGGTGTCCCCTGGGCAGCCTCGACGGTGGTCATGCGCAGGTGGCTGAAACCGAGCTTGCCGGCGGCATCCATCGCAGTGATCACGGCCTGGTGCGGGGTCTTGCCGTCGGCGCTGATGGCCAGCGGCAGCGTGTTGTCACCGCCCGACTCGCGCTGGATCGCCTCGGTCAGGGTGGCCAGGTCGCTCTTGGGCAACAGGTGGTTGTTCACCGAATACACGCCATCGGCACTGATGGTGACCTCCACCAGCTTTTCCGGGTCTGCGGCTGGCTGTTCGGCGCTGACGGCCTCAGGCAGCTCCACACGCAGCTGGGTCTCACGGGTGAAGGTGGTGGTGACCACGAAGAACAGCAGCAGGACGAACACCACGTCGATCAACGACGCCAGGTTGATGTCGACGTTCTCCCGCTGGCGATTGCGCCGGAACTTCACGCCTTGCCTCCGGCCACTTCGACTTCACGGTCGCCCTGGATGACCTCCACCAGCTTGATTGCCTCCTGCTCCATGCCCACCACCAGTTCGTCGATGCGGCGCAGCAGGAAACGGTGGAAGAACACGGCCGGGATGCCGACCATCAGGCCAGCCGCCGTAGTGACCAGCGCCTTGGAAATACCACTGGCCAGCACGGCCGCATTGGCGGTCATCTGCGTCCCCATGAAGGCGCTGAAGATATCGATCATGCCCAGTACGGTACCGAGCAGGCCAAGCAGCGGGGCCATCGCGGCGATGGTACCGAGCGTGCTGATGTAGCGCTCCAGTTCGTGGATGACCCGCGAGGCCGACTCCTCGATGCACTCTTTCATGATTTCGCGGCCATGGCGCGAGTTGGCCAGGCCCGCAGCGAGGATCTCACCCAGCGGCGAATCGGCGCGCAGGGCCTTGAGCTTGTCACTGGTGAGTTGCTTGTCCTTGATCCACATCCATACCTGGCCCAGCAGGTGTGGCGGGGTAACGCGGCTGGCGCGCAGGGTCCACAGGCGCTCGACGACGATAGCCATGGCAGCGATGGAGCTCAGAATGATCGGCAGCATCATCCAACCACCGGACTTGACCAATTCCCACACAGTAAACGCCCCCTCGGAAAAAGGCCGCCACTCTAACATAGGCGCGCCGGGGGCTCATCTGCCGAAGGTCAGGGAATTGCGTGGGGGTATGCACCCCTACTGCGCCAAAAGCGTCGTTGCCCCCGTACGCTCTCCACTTCGCCACGGCTTCCCAACACCAACCGCAACGCCCCCTCCACCGCCGTATCGTGAATGGCCAGCCCATGCCGCCGATATCGCTCGAGCACCTGCACATGCGGATGCCCGAAACCGTTGTTACGCCCGCGCGAGATCAGCACCCCGCGCGGCGCCGTGGCGCGGATGAATGCCTCGGTCGAGGAACTGCGGCTGCCATGGTGCGGCGACTGCAGCCAATCGATACGTGGCGCGGCGTGGTCCGCCAACCATGCGCGCTCGGCCCCCGCCTCCATATCGCCGGCCAATAGCAGCCGCTCTCCCTGCGCCTCGACCAGCAGCACGCACGAGCGGTCGTTGCTGCTCTGCCCTTGGGCCCAATGCCACAGCGAAAAGCGCACCCCATCCCATTCCCACTGCTCACCACGGGTACACGGCTGCAGGGCAAGGCTCTCCAGCGCTTCGCCGCCCAGCGCACGCACCACCGGCAACCCTCGGTACACGGCCGGTGCGCCACCGGCATGGTCGGCATGGGCATGGCTGACGAGCATGATGTCCAGGCGCTTGACGCCCAGCTTGTGCAAAGTCGGCAACACCACCCGCTCACCCAGATCACTATCGCCCCGCGCAGGCCCGGCGTCGTAGAGCAGGCTGTGATGTTGCGTGCGCAGCAAGACCGCCAAGCCCTGCCCGACATCCAACTGCCAGACTTCCACCTGCCCAGGGGGCACAGCTTCCCTGGGCACCCACAACGCCAGCAGCAGGGTCCCGCCCAGGCTGCGCAGGGGCACGCCGGACGGCAGCAGCACCAGCAACGCCCCCAGGCAGACCATCAGCCAGGCCCAGGTCGGCAACGCAGGCGGTAGCCATGCCGGGCGCCAGTCCGCTACCCACGCCAGCAACCGGAACAACACGTCCAAGAGCCCACCTGCCAGCCACAACAGGCCTTCACCTACCCCTACCAACGGCAGCAGCAAGGTCCCAAGCAGCGCCAAAGGCAATACCGCCAGGCTGATCCAGGGCACTGCCAGCAAGTTGGCCAATGGCGCACTCAGGCTGACCGGCAAACCGGTGGCGATCAATACCGGCAGCAGGCCGATGGCGATCACCCACTGGGCGCGGGTCCACCCTTGCCAGGGCCGCCACCTGCCAAGACGCGAACTGAAGCAGTAGACCAGGGTCGCCACTGCCGCGAACGACAGCCAGAACCCAGGCAACAGCGGGGCCAGGGGCTCGGCCAGCAGTACCCCGATGAGCGCCAGCAGCAAAGGGAACAGCGCCCCAAGATGGCGAAAGCGCAGGCGCCAGAGCAAGACCACGGCCAGCATCAGGCAGGCGCGCTGCACCGGCACTCCCGCACCGGCCAGCCAGCCATAGGCCAGCGCCGCGCCCAGGGCCAGGCCAGATGCACACGGCAACCAAGGTAGAGCCGCAGGCCACAGGCCACGGCGCGCCAGGCCGGCGACCAGGGCGTAAAGCAAGCCGGCGACCAGGCCGATGTGCTGCCCCGAAATCACCAACAGGTGGACCGTGCCCGTGGCCTGCAGCGCTTGCCAGTCCTCGCGGGCCAAGCCGGCGCCATCACCGAGCACCAGCGCGACGAGGGCAGCTTCCCGGCCATGGGCAGCGACACTCAACAAGCGCTGGCGCAGAGCGTCTCGCCAGCCCGGCTGCGCGGCATCCAGCACATGGCCGGCCTTGACCGTGCCAGTGGCGCCGATGCGCCTGGCCAACAACTGTGCCTCCCGGTCCGGACCATGCGGGTTGAGCAGCCCGGCCGGGCGCTGCAGGGCAGCGGCCAGGCGCCAGCGCTCGCCAGCACGCAGCGGTGGGCCATCGAACCAATGCAATTGCAGGCGCTGGGGCAACGCAGCGCGGCGCGAGCGCGGTTGCTCCAGCTCAAAGCGCACCCCACGCGCCGTGTGCGTCGGCAAGCCGACCACCCGGCCCTCCAGCCACAGCGTACGGCCATCCAGGCCTGGGGCCAGGCGATCATCCAGTGCCTGCTGCGCCGACCAGCAAGCCCAGCACAGCCCCAGCGCAAAGCAACCCAGCGGCCAAAGGCGTGTGCACAGGCAAAGCAGGCCGCCACCGAGCAGCAGCCACAGCCACCCGACCGATGGCAATTGGGGAACAATACCCAGGCACAACAGCCCGAGCGCCAGCGCAAACATCCCTGTGCGCATGAGTTAGAGCTCCGGAAACCGAATGACCCACTCAGGCATAGACGAAAAGACGCCGAGGCTCGCTCAACAATTGTCACAAACTCTGAACGAGGCTGAGATGGAATCAAGGCATACTTGCGTGATGACCGCTCGGGGAGCCTACATGCCGCGCCGCCTTTTCAAACGCTACATGCCGGATCCGACCAGCATTCGGGAACACAAGTCCTTACGCTTTTTCGGCAAGTTGCTGCATGACCCGAATCTTTGGCACCTGAACCGCCATTCGGTGGCCAGGGCCATGGGCGTGGGCCTGTTCGCGGCGTTGATTCCCGTCCCCATGCAGATGCTGCTGGCCGCAGCGCTGGCGATCCCGGTGCGTGGCAACCTGCCGATCGCCGTCAGCCTGGTATGGCTGACCAACCCCCTGACCATGCCACCGGTATTTTTCGTCACCTACATGACCGGCGCCTGGTTGCTGGGCACACCGCCGCGCAGCCTGCCCGACGACCTCACCTTCGAATGGATCACCGACCAGCTGGCAACGCTATGGCAGCCGTTCCTGCTGGGCTCGGTGGTGTGCGGTGTGGTGCTGGGCATCGGCGCCTGGTTCACCACCCTGCTGTACTGGCGCTGGTGGATTGGCCGGCAATGGCGCCGGCGCAAGCACAGGGCCTCAGGCGCGCATGCCGCGGCCGCTGACCAGCAGGCGCACGCACAGTGCATAGAGCACCGCGGTGGCGACCAGCATGAAGGTGATCGCCGTACCAATGCTGATATCCGACACCCCTAGGATGCCGTAGCGGAACGAGTTGACCATGTGCAGCACCGGGTTGGCCAGCGACACGGTCTGCCAGAACGGCGGCAGCAGGTTGATCGAATAGAACACCCCGCCCAGGTAGGTCAGCGGCGTCAACACGAAGGTCGGGATGATCGAGATGTCGTCGAAGTTGCGTGCGAACACGGCGTTGACGAAGCCCAGCAGCGAGAAGATGGTGGCCGTCAGCAACACCACGACCACGGTCACACCCAAGTGGTGCACCTGCAGGTCGGTAAAGAACATCGACAGGAGGGTCACGATCACCCCGACCGCCAGCCCGCGCAGCACGCCACCCAGCACATAGCCGACGAGAATCGTGTGCGGCGACACCGGCGACACCATCAGTTCTTCGATCGAGCGCTGGAACTTGCTGCCGAAGAAGCTCGACACCACGTTGCCGTAGGAGTTGGTGATCACCGACATCATGATCAGCCCCGGCACGATGTACTGCATGTAGGTGAAACCGCCCATGTCGCCGATCTGCCGGCCAATCAGGTTACCGAAGATGACGAAGTACAGCACCATGGTAATGGCCGGGGGCAGCAAGGTTTGCGGCCAGATACGCAGGAAGCGCCGCACTTCGCGGTAGACGATGGTGTTCAGGGCGACCCAGTTGGTGCGCAGTTCCACACTCATACGGCCACCTTCGACAGGTTCTTTTCCACCAGTGACACAAACAGCTCCTCGAGTCGGTTGGTCTTGTTGCGCAGGCTCTGCACCTCGATGTTCTGCAGCGCCAGCTGGGCGAACAGCGCGGTGATGCCAAGGTCCTTTTCCACTTGCACCTCAAGGCTGTGCGGGGTCAGCAGCCGGCACGGATAGCCTTGCAGCACTGGCGCGCTGGCAAGGTCCTGCTTGATGTCGAGCACGAAGGTCTCCACATGCAGCTTGCCCAGCAACTGGCGCATGCTGGTGTTCTCGACGATGGTGCCGTGGTCGATGATGCCGATGTTACGGCACAGCTGTTCGGCTTCTTCCAGGTAGTGGGTGGTCAGGATGATGGTGATGCCCTTCTGGTTGAGCTCGGTGAGGAAGCTCCACATCGACCGGCGCAGCTCGATGTCCACCCCTGCGGTCGGTTCATCGAGGATCAGCAGGCGTGGCTCGTGGATCAACGCCCGGGCGATCATCAGCCGGCGCTTCATGCCGCCGGACAACGAGCGCGACTGGACATCGCGCTTGTCCCACAACCCCAGCTGGGTCAGGTACTGTTCAGCGCGCTCTTTGGCCAGTTTTGGCGGGATACCGTAATAGCCGGCCTGGGTGACCACGATATCGAAGGTCTTCTCGAACTGGTTGAAGTTGAACTCCTGCGGCACCACCCCCAGGCAGCGCTTGAGCGCAGCAGGCTCACGATCCAGGTCGTGGCCGAACACGTTCACCGTGCCAGTGGTCTTGTTGACCAGGGTCGAGAGGATGCCGATGGTGGTGGATTTGCCGGCGCCGTTGGGGCCGAGCAAGGCGAAGAAGTCACCTTCGGCGACGTCCAGGTCGATCCCTTTAAGGGCCTGGAAGCCGTTACCGTAGGTTTTGGTCAACTGTCGGATGGACAGGGCAGAACTCATAGCGGGTCACGTACCGAGTGAAAAGGTCAGGACACGCCAGGGCAATTCACTGGCGCAGTGAGTGCGGCCATGGTGCAAGGCCAGGCCGCACAAGTACAGTTACATGTATTGATAGTGACTATCGAAGCAGGTTCAGGTCAGTGCCGTCATTACCGCCGCCTGATAAGCCGGGCGCTGCTTGAGGCGCTCATACCAGGCTTGCAGATGGGGCATGGCCGGGCGCTCGATAGGCATTTCGAACCAGGCATAGACGAAACAACCCAGTGGGATGTCGCCCATGCCGATCTGGTCACCTGAGAGGTACGGCTGGTGCGCCAGGGTTTGATCGGCGATCGACAACAATTGCGCGCACTGTTTTTGCGCGGCATTGATCGCCACCCAGTCGCGCTGGTCTTCCGGCGTGCGCAGCAGGCCCCAGAACAGCGGACGGAACGGGGTGGCCAACGACGACGTGGTCCAGTCCATCCATTTGTCGGCCAGGGCGCGCTGGCGCGGGTCGTTCAGGTACCAGCCTTGTTCGGCGCCATATTCGGCACACAGGTAACGGACGATGGTGTTGGATTCCCACAGCACCAGGTCGCCATCCTCGAGCATGGGCACCAGGCCATTGGGGTTGAGGGCGCGGTAGTGCGGCTCGTCGACCACACCGAAGGCGCCGCCGGCGTCGATGGACTGGAAATCCAGGCCCAGTTCGTGGGCGATCCACAGCGCCTTGCGCACATTGCTCGAATTCTTGCGGCCCCAGATCTTCAGCATGGCAACGTCCTTATGAGATGCAAAGGGGGCACAGTCTACTCCAGACCTTCGTTACCTGTACCGGCGCTGGCACGCAATGAACTGAAACTCCCACCGCCACACCCTGTCACTGTTCTGACCCTGCCGTTCACAGCATTGCGTCTAAGCTGTCTGGGACGGCTCAAGCCCCTGGTTCCAAGGAGGACCGATTATGTTGCTGTTGTGGTTGGTAGTGCTGGTGATCGGCGCGGCATACCTCACGCACCGGCGCCTGGCGCCCTTGCAGATTCTCGGCATCATGGCGGCCTATGTGCTGCTGATGGGCATTTTCAGCAGTGCGCCCGGCTGGCTGCTGGCGCTGATCTGGGTGGTGCTCGCGCTCAAGGTCGCGCTGGTGGTGCTGCCCGAATGGCGGCGCAAGGTGTTCAGCGGCCCGGTGTTCCGCTGGTTCCAGCGCACCTTGCCGCCCATGTCGCAAACCGAGCGCGAAGCCATCGATGCCGGCACGGTCTGGTGGGACGGCGAACTGTTCAGCGGCCGCCCAGACTGGCGCACCCTGCTGGCCTACCCGGCGCCGAAGCTGACCGACGAAGAGCAGGCATTCATCGATGGGCCCACGGAAGAGCTGTGCGCCATGGTCAGCGACTGGCAGATCGGCCAGGACCTGGACCTGCCACCGGAGGCCTGGCAGCACATCAAGCAGAACGGCTTCTTCGCCTTGATCATCCCCAAGGAGTACGGCGGCAAGGGCTTCTCCGCCTACGCCCACTCCCAGGTGGCGATGAAACTGGCCACCCGCAGCGGCGACCTGGCCTCCACGGTAATGGTACCCAACTCGCTGGGCCCGGCCGAACTGCTGCTGCACTACGGCACCGATGAACAGCGCAACCACTACCTGCCACGGCTTGCTCGCGGCGACGAGATTCCCTGCTTCGCCCTGACCGGCCCGCTAGCCGGCTCCGACGCTGGCGCCATGCCCGACACCGGCATCATCTGCAAGGGCCAGTGGAACGGTGAAGAGGTGCTGGGCCTGCGCCTGAACTGGGAAAAGCGCTACATTACCCTGGGCCCTGTGGCCACCTTGCTGGGCCTGGCCTTCAAGGCCTACGACCCCGACCACCTGCTGGGCGACGAGGAAGAGCTGGGCATCAGCCTGGCCCTGATCCCCACCGACACACCCGGGGTGGAGATCGGCAAACGCCACCTGCCGCTAGGTGCAGCCTTCATGAATGGCCCCAACAGCGGCAAAGACGTGTTCGTGCCGCTGGACATGCTGATCGGCGGCCAGGCCATGCTCGGCAAGGGCTGGATGATGTTGATGAACTGCCTGTCGGTGGGGCGCTCCATTTCCCTGCCGGCGGTCGGTACGGGCGCCGCCAAGTACACCAGCCTCGTCACCGGCCAGTACGCGAACATTCGCGAGCAATTCAACGTACCGCTGGCAGCATTCGAGGGTATTCAAGAGTCGCTGGCACGCATCGGCGGCAACGCCTGGCTGATGGACAGCGCGCGTCTGCTGACGGCCAATGCCGTGGACTTGGGCGAGAAGCCGTCGGTGCTGTCGGCGATCCTCAAGTATCACCTGACTGAGCGCGGCCGCGAGTGCATCCAGCACGCCATGGACGTGCACGGCGGCAAGGGCATCATCATGGGCCCGAACAACTACCTGGGCCGTAACTGGCAAGGCGCGCCGATCTTCATCACGGTCGAAGGCGCCAATATCCTTTCGCGTAACCTGATGATCTTCGGCCAGGGCGCCATCCGCTGCCACCCCTTCGTGCTCAAGGAAATGGCCCTGGCCGGCCGCCAGGACCATGATCAGGCGCTGCGCGAGTTCGACGACTTGCTGATGAAGCACATCATGTTCGCCGCCGGCAACGCCGCCAGTACCCTGGTATACAACCTCGGGCTGGGGCGCCTGGAAAGCGTACCGGGCGATGCCCTGAGCCAGGGTTGCTTCCGCGCCCTCAACCGCCAGGCGGCAGCGTTCGCTTTGCTGGCCGACCTTTCAATGATGTTGCTCGGTGGTGCACTCAAACGCCGCGAGCGCCTGAGCGCAAGACTGGGTGATGTGCTCAGCTACCTGTACCTTTCCAGCGCAGCGCTCAAGCGCTACCACGATCTGGGCTCGCCCGAGCATATGCAGCCCTTGTTGCGCTGGGCCATGGAAGAAAGCCTGGGCCAGGCAGAGAAGGCACTGGACCGGCTGCTCGACAACTTCCCCAACCGCTTTGTCGGTTGCGCGTTGCGCGTGCTGGTGTTCCCGTTTGGCCGCCGCCATACCGGGCCGAGCGATGAACTGGATGCCGAGGTGGCGGCATTGATAGGCCGTAGCAAGGGTGACCCAGCCCTGGAAGAGCTGCTCGCCGGCTGCTTCCGGCCACAAGCTGACGGTGATCCGGTAGCAGCGCTGCAACGGGCTTGCGAACTGCTGGATGAAGCGGCGCCGCTGCACAAGGCCCTGCGCCAGGCAATCAAGGAGGGCAAGCTACAACCGGCACCTGGGGAGTCAGTGATCGATGCCGCCGTCCAGAGGGGAATATTGCAGCCTGGTGAAGGGCAACGGCTGCACGCGGCGGAACAGGCACGCCGGGACGTGATCGATGTGGATGCGTTCAGCAAGGAGCAGTTGCTACCGGAACACGGCAAGGTACGCTGACCTTAGATCGCGTGGTGGCTGGCTGGCCGGCGATAAGGCCAGCACAGCCATCACCATCCCCACCTTATCCCCAACCGGCGTATACTCCGCCCCCGTTTTTCACCACCCCGAGGACCGCCCCCATGGCCAACCCCCATCTGGAATATCACCTGCACCTGCTGAACCACCTGCGCACGATACTGGTAGCCCTGGGTGAGGCCGACCAGGTACCGGAGGAAAGCCACGTCCTGTTCCTTGAACGTTTCGACGAATTGCTGGCCCTGCTGCCGCAAGACCCGCTGGAGAGCCAGTACCTGGGCCAGGACCTGATCTGCCAGGTGATCCAGCGCTACCCGCAAATTGCCCACCTGGTTCCGCGTGACCTGCTCTGGTTCTTCGCTGGCGATTGCCTGCACTTCATGCCGGACGAAGAATTGGCCCTGTACCAGCAGCTGGAAGAGCAGCGCTACGAAGCAGAGCGCGACGGCAGGCCGTTCGACTGGCACGCGCAAAAACAGGCACTGGCGCAGGCCGCCGCTGCCCAGTGAGCGGTGACGGCAGCGGTAACAAACACGCTGTTCGCTTAGCCATTGCACCCCGGCATTGAGACTAAATCCTACAGATCCAGCTCGAGATCCCGCATAGCTTTAGCCTGTCGTGTTCATCTCCGCTCGCCGGGCGTTGTGCACGACTTACTAAAGCATATCCTAGGGAATACCAGATGAAACGTATCTATGCCGCACTGGCACTGGGTCTGATCGGCAACACAGCATTCGCCAGCAACATCATCAACTTCGAAGGCACTGTCTCAACAGGCGGCACGTGCCCTATCGACGTGGTCACGCCAGGCGGTCCGTCCTTGCCACAAATCCACCTGGGCGATTTCAGAACCGACGACTTCAAGGCCATCGGCGACCAGACAGGACTGGTCAAGTTCGCGCTCCGGGTCGATCCAATGACCTGTACGATCGGCGCCGGCGAGCAAGGTTACGTGACCTATAAGCCCAATTATGGGACCGACCCATCGGGACAGATGTACGGCTTGCAAAGCGGCGTTGGCTACAGCAGTGGTCTGAGTCTCGTCATCTATGATGAAGACGGAGCTCCGGTAGAGCCGAACACCGAATCGAAGGGCTACCTCCTTAGCGATTCAGTACCCACCGACATGAACTTCATCACCCGCCTGCAAATGACCGACTACTCCGTGACCGAAGGCCACATCAGGACCAGTGTCAACTATTTGGTCGACATTCGCTGATCACACTCTACTTCGCAGGTGCGTTTTCGCGCGCCTGCCCCCCCGGAATCGCTCACAGTACCGCCATGCCCACACTCAAGCCCTGCCTCGCCGCAATCATCACACTCGCGCTGTACCTGTCGCCCGCTGCCGCGCAGGCAGCACTCACCATCAGTACCACTCGCATCGTTCTGCCCAGTAACAAACAGAGCAGCACGGTGGTGGTCGCCAACCCCAGCAAGTCCACCTACGCCGTTCAGGCGTGGGTCAACACCGAGCAGGACGACACCACCACCGCAGTACCCTTGGTCGCGTCGCCCGCCCTTTTCCGGCTCGACCCAGGCAGCCAGCAGACGGTTCAGATCAACAACCTCCCCAATCAGCTACCGGAGGATCGCGAGTCGCTGTTTTTCTTCAATGCCCAGGAAATCCCTCAACAAAGCGATGAGGATGCGGCTCAAAACAGCCTGACCATTGCCCTGCGCACCCGCATCAAGCTGTTCTATCGACCTGCAGCGCTCTCAGGCAAGCCCGAGCAGCAGCTGGCCGACCTCAAGTGGAGCCTGCAAACCGACCGGGGCACTACCTATGTTGTGGTCGACAACCCGACTGCGTTTCACTTCACCTTTGGCCGCCTGGAACTGACGGTCGCAGGCCAGACCGAGCGCCTGGAAGCGCGTGAAATGGTGGCGCCCATGTCGCGCCAGCGCTACGCGGTGGCCTCTCACAAGGTCAACAGCCCGGCGAGCCTGCTTTTTACCACCATCAATGACTTCGGTGGCGCTACCCCTGAAATAACGCAGGCGTTAACGCCTGTCGACGCGCTGGAACGTTAAGCTCACTTGCGTGAAGGTGGGTGTTTGAGGCCAGCTTTGCCCTTGATCAAAACTGAGCCAAACCATAAGAATTATCGGAACACCCGATGCCAGCTGGTCAAAAAACGCGCGCGGTACCTTGTATTCCCCGGCCATGCCAAGGCCCAGTTGCACCTCTTGCGACGTGATGGCATGAGCATTGAGAACCGCGCAGCTTTTATTCCCACCGTGCACCTCGATGGTCACCCGTTGGTCGGTATGCATCTTGGCCCAACTCCCGATCCGGATGTCGGGTTCAGGCGTGTCTTCGCCGAACCTGAATATGCCGCTTGTCAAGCCAGCAAAAGTCGGTGTGGGCAGAAACGATGACGGGAACGGGATGACATTCAGATTGCGCGGGCTGGACTGCAGAGGCGCATCCTCGCCGACCTCGACCTCGTAATACACCGGTATGACCTTACCGCTCATGTTGACGACCCGCCGTGCTGGAACCGTGAATGAGCGGATGCCCCGCTGGCCGGGAATACAGAGGCTGCCATTGAGCCCTGGCTCCCCCCACTGCAATGCGAATGGCTCATCTGGGCCAATCTGCGCGGATTCAGGCAACTTGACAGCGATAGAGGCACCAAGCTCGTCAAGCTTGAGCTCGACACGTTGCCCTGTACCTAGCGCATCCGGGATCTCCGGCCATTCATACTCGCGCGGCAAAGGCTGAGCTTTGACAGTCAAGGTGGCCCGGCGGGCCTCGCTGCTGGGGTTGCCTGCACGATCCAGCACCTGATACCAGGCATAACGCACCCCGTCGCCTCTTTCGCGAATGAGCGCCCCGGAGAACTCGATGAGCAATGGCCCGCCGACCTCATCGGCACGGACCTCGCGGCGTTCCACCTCATCCGGCTCAAATGCTAGGGTGTCCCAGTACCAGATCAATGTATCGCCAGCGTATGGCTGATCGTACAAAGGAACATGGGCCACCAGCCGGTCATCATGGGCTTTCAGGTAGGCCTCTGTCACCTCAGGGCCGGCCAGGTCGGGGAACACCAGGGCATCCTGAGGTGCCAGCGCTGGTGGGGTTTTGTCGATGGTCAAGGTCAGGGGGGCAGAACTGTCTTCGTTCCGGTTGTAGAACACTACATGGTAGGTCACCGCCACATCACCTTCATGAAGATGCGCCACGGGCACCTCGAGAAACAGATCCTCCCCGTCCTCGAACGGTTTCTCGATGATTTTCTGATTCACTTCGACACCGTTCCACAGCAACGTCAGCGTCTCGGGATCGCGCGGCGACGGCACTGACCCTGGCCACTTGGGCACATCGATGCGCAACGGAGTGCGCAATGAGTCAACGCTCAGGAGGTTGGGCTGCCCCCCTGGCAGGTTCGGCAGCATGTCAGGCGCGCTGGGCATCGGCAGGTTGCCTGACAGCTGATCGGAGTGCTTGGCTGGCATGTTTCGCCTCTCTGTTGTTCACAGGTCAATCCTTTGCACCTACCATGTGTAACGCACCCCGACATTCGCGCCCCATGGCTGCTCGATACGGTCGCCGTTGGCGTAGTCGAAATCGGCATGCAACTGCAATCGATCGTTCAGCGATACCGCCAAACCGGCCCCCAACTCACCCCGTGAGCCGGAGAGGTCGTTGTCGAAGCGATGATCGTTGACCTTCACATCGTTGTTACTGATGAACTCATGGGCATAGGCCAGACGCAGATAGGGTTGGATGAAGCGCCCATCGTTCAGGTCGATGGTCTTGCCCAAGGTGGCACCGGCTTTGCCCACCAATGACCGAGTATCGTCGCCACGCGCCTGCAGGCCATTGTCCAGGTGGTAGTCCTTGCCCTCGATCGAGGCCAGCGACCACTGGGTGTAGGGCTCGATGAAGTACCCGTCGGCAATTTCGAAGTGGCGGCCAAACTCCGCCGAAGCCCCCACGCCAAAGTTGTCGTAGTCCCCCTTGGTGCGCTGGCCGTCACTGAGCGTGACTTCGGAACTGTTGTCGAAACGGTTGGCCTTGAGTACGCCATCGAAGTAATAGCCAGTTTGCGCATCGAGCCAGGTGGTGTACAGGCCCAGGTAGTAACTCTTGACCTGCGCCGAGGCACCACGGGTCAGGTTCAGGTCGGAGTTGCTGTGGCCAGCGAGCACACCCACCTTCCACTGCCCATCGCCCCACGGCAACGGCGCATCGGCACCGACCGAGAAGCCCTGCTGCACCTGTTGGTAGGCACTGCCGGCGCTTGCCGAGACGTTGAACTTGTTACCGTAGGCGCGCACCCAGGCACCGGTGTTGCCCTCATCGCGGCGCAATTCGCCCATGCGACCGCGCAACGTGGTCAGCTCGCCATACCAAACGGTGGGCGCGGTATTGAACAGCGCCAGCACCGATACGGTACCGGGGCTGATGATCTGCCGCGAGCCATCGAGGTACCAATCGTTGCCACGCTGCACCAGCTCATAGGAAAACGCACCGACATCGACCGCCCCATTGAGCAGGGAAAACGTCGCATCGCCAGCGCCAGCGTGCACCAGGTGCAACTGGTTTTCCGCTGCAGGTTCTGCCCCGCTGCTGCCCACCAGCAAGGTGTGGCTGCCGGTGGCCGTTCCGGTTACATCGAGAAAGTCGGTTTCGCCAGTGCTGAAGTCGGCATCCATGACGAAGGTGCCCTGGCCACTCAGGGTGCCAAGGGTCAAACGCTGGTAATCGTTCGCCTGGCCGAAGTGGACCGCACCGCCATTCATCGCCATGGCGCCTACGCTGCTGTCCTCGACCATGGTCCAACTGGCCTGGTTGTTCAAGGTCAGGCCATCGACGTTTTCCAGGCGCCCCGTCAGGCTGGCCTGATTGTCCAGGCGCAGGTTGGCACTGGAGCCCTCCTCCACCCGCACATCACCCTGCAAGGCGCTGCCGTCGACTTGCATGTCCACATGCGAGCCGCCTTGCACCTCGAGAATGGCACCGTTGCTGCCCTGCAGCGAAGAACCAGGGCCAACCACGATGTCGGCATCAACTGCCTCGTAGCCATCTCCACCGACCACGATCGCCGAGCCATCCAGCCCTTGCACCCGAGTGCCGGCAAGGGTGATCTGGGTAGCACCGGGGAAGGCCGAATCACCGTTCACCTGCAAGCCTGCGCGCGCACCGATCAAGGTGCTCTGCTCGGCCACCAAGGTCGAGTTGCCGAACATCCTGACGGCGCTGGAAGCGCCAGTACCGACCACGGTACTGCGCTCCAGCCGCAAAGCCGAGCCAGCGCTAACGCTGGCCCCCCCACGGGCACCTTCGATGTGACTGTCGTTGACCACTGCACTGGAACCACCGCTGGCTGTGCGCAACAGGCGCAAGCCGATACGCTCACTCACCACCTTGGAGTTGTCGCTGATGATGGCGTGCCCGCCTCGCTCCACACCGATGCCATCGCTGGTCGCGGTCACGCTGCTGCGCTGCAGGTTCAACCGGCCGCTCTCCCCTATCGAGATGTCTTGGGTACTAGCACCGTTGGCGTCGAGTTGGGCATCAGGCGCGACGAAATAACTGTCAGGCGCAGTGTCGCCATCGATGCTCAGTTGATCGTCGACGATGGTAGCCGCGCCGGCCGGCGCCGACAGTAAGAGCAAGGCTGAAGCCTTGAGCAAGGCGCTCGTCAGCGGCGACAGCGCGTAAGTGCGGACAATGGTCATTAGAAACACCTTTGAATGCCGAAGGGAAAAGTTGACCCGAAGGCCCAAGGCGCACAAAGCTATACCCGCACTTCAGATTTGGTTGTAGGAAAAGTCCTAAAAATCAGCGGGGATTTCTTAATAACGACTACGGAGCACTGCCATTGGCAGCGCTCCGCTCCAACTCAAGGGCCTGAGATATCGCACGTTAGGCCTGCCGAGTGGATCGAGACCCGAGCATGGTCCTCTGCCGACTCGATCGGCGTTTGAGTCCCTACCGATTTGTAGCTGACATACCCATTGGCATCGGTGTGGGTGCCGTCGTACAGGTAAATCGGCAATACATAATCCTCGTAGGGGATACGCCAGACAAAACCATTGATATTATTTGTATCGAGCTCGATCTCACGCGCAAAACCGACCGGAATGGTTTGGTCGGTGCCATAAACTGTGGCTCGCCAAATCATCTCGACCTTATTGCCAATTTCGAAGCCGACCTCAGCAAGGTCCGGCACAGTAACGCGCAAAGCGGGGTCGTCCGCGTGAGGAGGGTCGCTCCAGATTGATTGGCAGTTAAGGTAGCCAGTATCAGTCACGCCCTGGAAAGCAGGTGCATCAGTTCGGATCACCACGCCGGAAACATCCACGCTAGTAGGCTTGGGCTGCGTGCCATTAGGGTTGCCCGGGCGGTGAATGGCGTAATGCATCGAGATAGTGCCGTTGCCCCCTGCCGCGACGACATCCCATTGGATGTCCATCTCTAGCTCTTCACCCAGATCATCGCTGGTGATCTCATGCTCAACGCCAAGTACCTTCTCACCCCTCCAGAACAGCGTGACGACATCTCCCTCTTTGAACGCCGGATCCACCGGCACAACCACCTTCACAGGCTTATCGGCGTCGCTTGCATCCAAGCTGTTCTTGGTATTGGAGACCGCGCCATAGACCTCGGCAGGGTCCAGCTTGCCATTGATCGGCCCAGGCCAATCGGGATCAGGGGCCGGATCGACAGGGCCGATACGCTCGAGATTGACGTTGAACGTGAAGTCCTTTTCACCTTTGTTCAGCAACGGGACCGAACCTCGCTTGACCTCGTAGGTTACAGTTACAGGGACGTCACCTACTCCTGTATCGCCGCCGTATTCCTCCCAAATCAAACTCTTGTCGATCCCGAACGGCATTGGGAAGATACCCTCGCCCACGGTACGCCAGGCGGTAGACTTGGATCCCCAATGAACCCTGACTTCATCGGTTTCTTTGGCATTGTCGAATACAGGAACATGCACCTGAACATCCAATGCAACGTCTGCCTGGTCGATCAGGCCATCTACGGCCAACTCCACCTGCGGCGCTTGAAAGGTGGTAGGCCACGGGCCAAGTGCAACGCCGACCTCGAGGGGCTGGGAGGCCGAACTGTAGTTCCTGGCTTTGTCAGCCAAGGCATAGACCACTTTGACACCACCGTCCTTCACCCTCTCGATAACCTCCAGCGGAACCGTCAGATCCTGGGGTAAAGCGCCTACAGGCACTGACAAGTCTGGTGACGGTAACGGATCGGGCAGTTCCTTGAGCCACCATACATGGACGGTATCGCCAGGTTTAAAGTCGGAATACTCAGCCAGCTCGAGTTTCACCTGCCCTTTGTTCGCATCAATGACAGTGGGGATATCCGCAAACTTCGGCGGTAATAGATTTTGGTAGGGCGCCACTCTATCGAAAATCAGCGTCTGGTCCGCGGAACTGGAAACGTTACCACTTGCAGCAGTTACCGTATAATGGAAGGTTTTAACGCCGTCCCCCATCCCGTCCAGGGCGTCTTGTGGAATTCGGATTTGCAGCGGAAACGTAGGTTTATCCTGAGGATCATAGTTCTCAAGAAAAAAAGGCGCCGGACTATGATCGAGATAGACCTTAAGCGTGTCATTCTCGACCGGATCGGAAAACGGCCACGCGGGAATTTTGAAATGAAACGCAGCAGGCAAATCGTCCTTCGCCCGAAGAGCGTCACCTACTACCGTCATGTCGTTGGTATCTGCAATAAACTCGGAATCCACAGCGGGTGCCGGTAATGTACCCGGCGCCTGCGATCGAAGCATACGCTTTCTACGTACTTCCTGGCGCACCTGTTCGGCAGCAGACACTTCGCAATTTGAACGTTCCATATCAATTCTTCCCCTTCGTTATTCGGAGACTGTTTGGTACAACGCACCTGCAGTAACTATCTGCACACCCGCGAGGTGGCACAACTGGCAGTTTTATCAGGTTGCGAAACGCCACGGGCGTGCTACAGGGGTTCGACTGAACGTCAAGAGGACTGGCTGACCAGCCTGTCCAGCGGATCGTAGCCATACGCCGCTTCAATGCCGGCTGAGGGCAGCACCACGCTTACCAGACGCCCCAATGGGTCGTAGGTCAGGTTGCGCCCCTCCTCGTCGCGCGTCATGTTGCCGTCGGCGTCGTACAGCAGTTCCACTTCTTTGGGATAATCGCCATGGTTATTACGCACCCAGTGCAATTGCACCGGATCAGGCAGGTCGAATACATAAGTTGCCATATTCTGGCCTTCGGGGAATATCGTGCGTACGCGGGTGATATTGTCCAAGTTGTCAAAGCCGAATACCTGCTCCCGTATGACTTTGCCGTAGGGGTCTACCGGGGCATAGCCGTCCTCTGCCGTGCACGTGTACTTGGTCAACCGGCCACGGCCATCGTATTCGTAATGTTCATGGCGCAGTTCAGTCTCCCCCGCCAGCAGGTATTTGTCGCGCAACTGGTCAGTGGGGTAGTACTCCTGGCTCAGCGTCTGCTCCTGCTCGCCCATGTCGAACGTGCGGTGTATTTCACGGCCGAACTCATCGTATTCGAGGGTCGTCTTCAAATACTGTTCGCCGTCACGGGTTTCATACACCTCAAGGCGCCCCAATGGGTCATATTCGAACGTTGAACTGAGTGTTCCCAAGGTCGTGGAAGCAAGGCGCCCTTGCTGATCGTACTGGTACGTCTGCACCTGCCCAAGCACATCCGTGTACTCCAGTTCCCGCCCCAGCAGGCTGGCGCGATAGTGCATCTCGAAGGGCGGCTGGTCGCCAACCTGGCGTTTTTCGTACTTCAACTGGCCGGTACTGAAATAATCGCGCTCGAGCCCCTCGCCCTGTTCGTTGCACTTGGTCAGCCTGGCATTTTGTCCATCGTAGTCATACTGGGCCCGCACCTCAGTGGTTTCCACATACCGCTCCAACGGCTCCTCGCCCAATTGCGGCGCATAGCGGTACTTGATCTGGGCGCCCGCTGCGGTCACTACCGCTTCGGGCTGGCGCTGGCCTGGGGCAAAGTGCTGGACACGGCGGCGTCCCCCGGTGGTGGACTCGATCATGCGGTCCAGCCCGTCGAAACGTTGCGTCCCCAACACCACCCCACCGACGTCGATCGCTACCGGCAGGTCCTCGCCGCTGTGTGGCGCATAGTCGCGGTGTACCACGGCACCATTGGCGAGGGTTTCGTCGCGCAGGCGGTCGAACTCGTCGTAGGTGAAGCGTTTGCTGGCCTGCGCGGCGTCGATCTCGCGGCACTTGCGCCTCAGCCCGTCGTAGAAGTGCTGTTCGACACTGTATGAATTGCCGCCGGCATCGAAGCGCTCGATCCGGGTCGGCTGCTGCGCCAGGTCGAGCCAGGTACGCGTCACGCCAGTCTTGAGCGTGCCATCGGCCGACTCGCTCCAGGCATCGCGCAGGGGGCCGTCGGCACTAGCATCACCGATCGGGTCGAGCTGATCATAGTGTTTCGCGCCATCGGCGCCGATTTCGCAATACCGCTCACCCCATGCGTCATACAGGTAATGCGAGGGTAACGGCAGTTCGGTTTTGCGGTCGCTGTAGTCCAGCCAGTCGTATTCGACTTCCTCTACCAGGTCGCCCAAGGCGTCGTACCTGGCCTGGTACTTGATGCGGTAGTCCTGAGCCTTCGCCGGGGTATCGGCATCGGCATCCTGGCGTTCTTCTTCGACCACACGGTTCAGGCCGTCCACCCAGCTGCGGGTGATAACGTGCTTCACATCGGCCATGGTCTGGCTGGCACGCCCACCCGTGGCGCCCACCAGGGTGTAGGTATAGGTGCGTGAAGCCGTGTACTGGGGGTCATTGGGCGACACGGTTTCCTGGGTCACCCGCCTCAACGGGTCGTATTGGTAGGCAATCTCGACCTGGTTGTCGTCGAGGTTGAGCAGCGGCTCGTTGATCAGCACACAGTGCTGCAGGGTGACAGTCTTGCGGGCGTCGCGCCGGCTACCATCCTCCAACTCCTCATCGTGATCGAACCCGGTATGGGTCTGCACAGTCTGCAACACGTTGCCAGCGTCACCTGTGAGCTTTTCATAGGTGTAGGCAACCTGGGTGATGTAGCTGACCTCGCTAGGCAAGCCACTCTCGGCCCGGGTGGTCGTCTCGCACTCGAGACGGCCATGACGCAGGGCATCTGCGGCGTCATCGAAATACAGGCTCTCCTTGGCCTGAATCGTCAGCGTGGCATTGCCTTCATGCACTTGCAATTGCGCCTGGCGCTCCAGCAGGTAGTGGTCGGCGCCCTGGCTGCCGCCAAGGGTGTCGAACGTCCTGTAGTAGTAGCGGTTAGACAAGGTTTGCGCCTGGCCCTCGGCGTCGGTGGCCGGGTACCGGGTCTCTTCCTTGGTCGTGCGCACGAAACCGTACGGGTCGGGCGGGCAATCGTCGCCTTCGCCCAGGGCCGGGTAGTAACTGTGGCGGGTGTATATCGTTCCGGCCAGGGTTGGCGCTTCCAGCAGTTTGCCTTGGGCATCGTAGCGGGGCACGGCCACTTCGGACTTGAGGGTCAGGTTGCCATGCTCGTCGTAGCGGGTGATCAGCACTTCTTCGCGCAGCTGGTTGCCGCGTTTCCAGCGTTGGGTCGTGCTGTAAGGGAGCTGGAAGTTGTTCGGTTGCCGGGCGAAGGTCAGCCCGGGGAGCTCATGGTAGGCGGTCTCGGCTTCCTGGATGTGTTCATCCTGGTTGGTGACCTGCTTGCTCAGCAGGTGGAAGCGGTTGAATGTACGGGTGATGGTGCGCAGGGGCTGCTCCACACCCTCATCGTCGAGCAGCCACTGTGTGGCGGTGGAGCCGTAGGTGAAATACTGGTCGGTGGAGTCGTAGAGATGATCCTCGCCATCGTCCTTCCACTGGATCCCGCTGCCATAGCCCAGGAAGTTGTTGCTGGTGTAGTCGTAGGTGGTGATCATCGGTGGCTGGTCGGCCCCGGGGTCGACCTGGTGGCGGGTCACCCGAGGCAGGGGGTCGGGCAGCTGGCCGGCGCCGGGGAAGGTATGGCCGTCGTCATCGTAGGCGATGGTCTCGACGGCGCCGCTGGGGGTGGCTACCTCGCTCAGGAGGAACAGGCCACGCTGTTCACGGTACTTGAAGCGCCAGCTGGCCTTGTCGTCGGTGGGCAGCACCACGGCGTCGATGCAGCGCCTGGCCGGCGAGCCCTGGCTGCTGAGCTTGAGTTCGTAGCGCGCCAGGGGCGCGCCCCCCGGGCCGGACCCCGGATGCAGGTCGATCAGTACCCTGGCGCTCTCGTAGGTCAGCGTGAGCAGAGACGGCCCGGCCTGCGTGATATGGTTGAGGCAGGGGGCATTTTCGGCGTAGGGGTTTTGCGTGTGCTCAAGGGTGATGGCATGGCCGGAGGCGGCTTCGACCCGCACCGGCAGGGCCACGCGGTTGCTTTGCGGGCCGTGGAGCTCGAGGAATTCGACCAGGCCGGTCTTGTGCACCACGCGAAAGTGCTCGGCATCATCGACATGGAAGTGGAAGCTTTCCAGCTTGCGCTCGGGAATGGCGTAGTCGTTGCTGTCGCCGACGACCTTGTAGCGCTCGCCGGTGTGCAAGGTGAGCATGTTGCTCGCCGGCACGTATTCGGTAAGGTTCAACGTCCAGCCGACACCGAAGCCCGAATCCTGGTTGTTGAGTGGGTTGTAGGCCAGGCGCAGCGGCAATGACGGGCCGCTGAGGTCGTTACCGACCAGTTCGGGCAGTTCGATGGCCAGGGTGTACTGGCCGGTGCGCGGGTCCACGCTGTTTTGCACGAAGCTCAAGAAATTGAAGGCGTTGGAATGCACCAGAGTCTTGGTAGTCATGACCTGTTCCTGATAGCGGTTGGTTTTTATCGCAAGCGCCCCGCGCAGCCGCAGGGCGCTTGCCGGTTCACCAGAGGCGCAACTCAACGGTGTTACGGTGGCCCGTCACCGTCGGGCCAGGGTAATCGATCACGATCGGATGCAGGTTGCCGTACAAGTCCCGAAGCCTGAACTTCAAGCCCCCCTCCAGGTGCTCGCGGTAATTGCGGTATTCCTCGCCGTTACCCATCTTGTCATGCCAATAAACGAGGTCATCCATGCGGTGGAGGCTGACCATCAAGTCACCCGGCGCAGGCCCCTTGCCTGGCACCAAATCTTCCTCCAGGTCCTCGAAGCCGATTTTTTCTTCGGCAAACAAGGCGCGCAGCCAGGGGTCGATAATGAGCCCTGGAGGCGAGGATGGGTCTTCGCCCTCATAGGGGTTGAAGGCGTAGGCCAGGTAGCTGGCAAAGCTTTCATCCAACTGCTCGCTTTCCCAGCGCACTGCCGAAAGCGCAGCAACAGGCTCACAGAGCAGGAACTTTACGTTAGGCCCAGAGCCATGAAGCCTGTACGAGAGCGTCCAGTAGTCGAGCGATGCCGTCCAATAGCTGAATGGGTCGTCCAGTCCCCCTGCATTGCTGCCACGGATCTCCTTGATCCGATCGCGTTGCAGGTTGTAATGGCTGGCGTCGAGCGTTGGCGGGGCTACGCTCTGAATGTCGGTCTTGCCGTTCTTATCACGAGAGTCATATTCGCCACCCCCATCTTTGGTGAACTTGGCATAGATCGTCCGGGTGTTGGTCGCCTGGCCACTCTGCAGATACAGATACCGTCGGCGGGTCGCCTCAGGGTCGCCAGTAATCGCCGGTGACGTAGTGGCGGTTTGAGGGTGGAAGCGGTTCGGCAGCACAGCCACTGCCCAGTCGATACCGCTGCCAGGTGGCAAACCTTCCTGCTCCGGCGCCAGGAACTCCAGTTGGGTACTGCCAGCGTCATAATACAGTTTGAGCGTGGAGAGCTCAGTGGGTGACAGCGGTTGCTTCGGTTGCCCGCTAGGCGTCGAGGTTTCGATCGTCACCAGGATTTCGACCTGTTGCATGCCGTTGGCGTAGCACGTGTTCGAACCCGTGATCGCCAGGCTGAACTCGGTGAGGGCGGTCCAGGTAGGCGGTTCCACCGCTTCGGCGGCCAGTTCGACGACCGCATAGCCGCTTTGGCGTGGGGGGAAATTCGCCATCACCACCGTGACCTTGCTCTCTGGCTTCGGTGGGGGGGTGAACTCCCCCGTCTCACTATCAATAAAGCCCTCTCCGAAAAGCGACCACTCAATGCCTTCGTTCCCTCCTTCCACCTGGAATGTGATCGGCTGCGTGGCATCCACTGCCGGCACATGCGCCGGAGTGACGGTCAATGTGGCGCTAAAGGCAATGATGACCACAGTGGCCTCAGCGAAATGGCCACTACTGGTATCGGTGGCGCGAATGCGCTGCAGCAGAATCTGCGGCACGTTCTGTTCCGGCGTATCGGGTAGGAATGTAGCGATATTCCCGCTTGGACTCAGCTCGCCATAGATCTCCCCCTCCAGGCTCCAGGACCAGGATGCGGCCCCCCCCGTCGTACTGGCTATCAAGCTGATAGCAGCTTCTCCCCTGCGCCAGGTGACTGCGCTGGGTGAGATGGACACTCGCTCGGCGTGCTCGACGGCGATCGAGGTGCGCACCTGGTTCTGTCCGCCGTCTTCGAAGGCGTTGGATACCACGACCACTTGCTGATTCTGCCTGAAAGCAGGGCGCGCTGACGCCTCGTAGGTGCCGTCTGGCCGCATCGTCCCCGTGCTTTGGCGTTGGAGGTTGGCGGCGGTCCACTGGGACGCCGTTGCGTTGGCCTGGGTGCCGCGGCCATTGACCAGTTTGAACGCCCTGACGCCGCCGGCCTCGATCTGCGCCTGCAAAGGCTCGACGAACCACGAGCGCTCTGTGGCGCTTACCTGCGTGAAAGTGACGCGGTCCAGCGGATCATGTGTCTCACCCTCGCCCAGCACATGCGCGTTAGGTAGCGCCAGGTGCCCTGCAACACCCGGGACCTGGAGCGGAAAGAACTTGCGCAACCGATCGTGCATCAACACCGTGGCATTGAATGCTGCCCCACCTTGGATATCGACATCGTCGGGGATCAGATAGGGGAAACGCCCATCATTGGTCGGTAACCCGCCAGGCTCATCATCCGCACGCAACTGGCAGAACAGCACAACGGCCCCTGCTCCCTCTTGCGCGGCCTTGGCAGCATCAGGATGCGGCTGGGTCAGCACCTCGAAGCGCTGCACGCTCAACGGCCCTTTGTTCTGGAAGTCGAGCGTGGCCACCGTGAACAGCTGCCGATAGGCGGGCAACGACTGGATGCGCGCACCCATGGCCTGGGCGATCTCCAGTTCCACCTCCCTGGCCAGGCCCAGCTGGCAGTCGAAACCCTCTGCCTGGGACATGTCGATCGCCAGCTTGCCGCTGCCATCGATAAGCCCCGTGACAACGGTCAGGCTCACGGTCATCTGCACGCGATGCCCCAACTCCGCGCCGAGGTTGGTGCTCTGCAACATGACTGGCGGCTGCGCGGGGGTGTCGAACATCTGCGTCATGGTGCCCGCGAGAATATCCAAGGTAAGCGTGGCCTTGTTGTCGGCCAGTTGGGCTGCTTCGAACGACAGCCGCGGCACGCCGAACACCAGGTTGTTCAACACGATTTGTTCATCCGGCCTTTCGCCCGGTGACAGCTCCAGGGTGAATGGCAGCAGAAAGCTCAGGTCTCTGAAGGCCTCGAGATAGCGCTGTTCGAGCATCTTGTTGAGTTGCTCCCCCTCGAGCGCGATGATCGCGCCCCAGCCGTTCATGACTTGGCCTTGTGCCAGGCGTTGGAGAATCTGATCTTTGCTGTTTGAGATCATGAGCTTGCTCCATTTTCAATAATGGGCGCCACGTCCAGATAGGGCATGGGCAGGATGGCGTAGGTCCACCAATAGCCACGAGCGCCCTGCTCGTAGGCCGCCACTACGGCATAGCTGTCACTACCATCGGCAGCAGGCGTGTACAGGCCCAGTTCTAACGTTCCGTTGCCCCTGACCAGAAACCAATCGGCATCTTCGGGGGGGACCTGGTAATGGCCATCCTGGGTATCGGTCCAGAACTCTAGCTGCACGGCGCCGTCAGCCATCGGCTGGTACGTGAACCAGTGCGTTTCGTTGCGCAGCGGCAACAGCACGTCGATGGTTTGGCTGTCGTTTCCCCCTTCGACGATGATCTGCTCGAAGGCCATGAGATCGGAAAGGTCGACTGCGGAAAACTTGCAGCCCGCCGCCCGCCGGGCCTGCCACTGCTCGGAGGGCACCGGCATGAGTTTGCCGTAACGCTCGTCGAACGCCATGGTCGCGGCGCTGCTTTTCTTGGGCACGACATACAGGCGACCATCCTGCACGTCCGGAAGAGGGTCAGGGTCGGTCTGGATCGACCCGATCGCATTCTCCGACATACGCCATTGGAGGTTACTGCCTTGTAGCGAAGCGCCTGAAACCTTGTAGACGTTATCCTTGGTGGCGAGTTGCTGGGCGGTCATGATGACCGGGTCAAGGGCAATGCTGCGCTTGATGACGGTGACCAGGGCCCGGCTGATATGCTCGCCGCTGGTGGCCGTGACGATGACCACCTTCTGCGCATGGGGAATTGTCGAGGCGGCCATGGGCGTGTACTTGCCGTTGCCATCGATGCTGCCGCAATCACCCTCTTCATCCGGCAAGTTGCTCACTGCCCAGGTGACCCCGCTGGATGGCTCGGCGGTGAATTGATAGAACGAGCCGGCGCCGATGGTCACTTCAGTGGCATTGAGTTTGAGGGCTGTTCTGGAGGGGGCCAGATACCCAGGAAGTACGACATCACCGGGGAGGTGGGCTTCATCAGGCTGTATGACCTCCGCTCCGCCCCTGAACAACAACCCATGAATCAGAAACAGATTGAGATCGTTAGTGGCACCAGCGAAACTGTCGATGGCCCCAGTGACCGCTTCTTTGACCTTTTCGCCTCCTACTCTGTTCGTTTCGGTTATGACCTCATACATGGCTGGATAATCCTTGGCATAATCATACCAGTCCGACCTAACTCCCAGCCTACACAACATTGCGTAGCCTAGGAACTGCATTCGACACTGATTTTGATCATCGAGTCCGAACCTAAAAGTAGCAGTCCCGGTCCAACCGAAATCAGACTCACCGGCATACCACCCCTGCCCTGTATTCGTGCCGGCCTCGACAAAAGTGTTATTGTCCCCGGACCAAGCGAGTTCTAGCTCTTCTGAAAGCTGGGATTGCTTCGCAAGGAACGTACCCACCCCAAAAACCGGATCAGGTGCAAACGGAAGATTGAATCCATTTTGATAGTCCAGATAAGGCCTGGCACTCTGATCGGTCGTATAGCGCGGTGCTTTAAATACGCCTCGCGTAGCTTCAATCCCCTGAATGAACGTCTGTCTCCCGTCACCGTCGCCCGATATTTTGAACTCGAAAGGGCTATCAGCGTTGGCACTATTGAGTCCGGCAAACCATTTTGCCACCAACCGTGTTACGAAATATTTTTGAGAAAAAATCACATTGGTACTATAGGGCGTTTCACCATCGGGTAGCAGGTAATGAAAATCTTCATCAGTCGCCGGCAAGCTGCCGTTTTCACCTCCCTGCATTGTTACGAACAGCAGCACAGCACCTTCGCCACCCGTCGCATTGGGCTCGGCATGGGTCCTGATCAAAAAACTGGCTGGCTGTACAAACTCGTCCGGCGCAACCTTGAGCGTATTCAAAGTTAACTTTTTCTTTTCGTCAGGCCAATTGGAAAAGATCTCTTTGTAGCGCGCACCGCCCACCAGGTTCTCTTCCGGGTAGTCTGAAAAGGTCAGGTAAAATTCCCAAGTCGGGTTGCTCAAGTCGATGACGACCTTTGCCTCCCCATTCTGTACTGGCTCGATAACACCCGGCGAATTGCCCAAGCGCACACGCACATGCAATACAGGCCCATTCAGTGCATCGGCCAGTTTAATGGAGTTGAACCGATAACCACCGTTCAGGTCGAAACCCACGTGAAACTGGCGGCCGCCCACGATGTGCATCGACAAATCTGCTGTACTGTTACCCAGCTCGGCATCCTCGAACTTCAGGCGGGGCTTGTCTAGACGCTGCCCTTCAGAAACTTGCCAACCCTGGGTGATGGGTACAGCGAAGGTCAGCGTTTCAAAGTATGCCGTACTTTCGAAACGATCTATGTATTCCTGTACCAGCAAATCATTGGCCTTGTTACGGTCATACGCGACAATCGCATCCCAGCCCAAAGTGCGAGGCTTTTCGCGCATGAAACTCAGGAAATCTTCAAGCGATTCTCTAGCCATTTTTCTGTCCTCGATTGCATGATCAACGGCTATTGAGCCATTGTTAAATAGCGTGTGGAGAACGTCGTAGTCACGTCCTGTCGATCGACGTTCTCGACGTTCACCGTTACGTGGCTTTCAAACATTTCACCGAGCTTCTGCGCCCTCACTACGTCTCCCGGGATTGTGAGTGCGATTACTCTTGCGTCGACTTCGTCTGGATGCCTGGCCATTCCATCGAACAGCCAGATCATCATCGTCCAAGGTCTCAAAATCGATTTCATCGTCGGTCGTGAGTATTTCGATGATCGGAGCGGGTGGCGGCGTTAGCGGCTCGACCGTCTGTTCAAGTCGGCGTGACATTGGCCTATTCCTCGTGGGCTCAGGGCTCATTTATAAGCGCGTTTGAGCCACCCGCCTACTAGCAAAATTAACAGGTCAAGCGTGTTAAGCACCGCTTCAAACATCGGCTTTCAATCGGTCTCAGACACGGTAGCCACCACGCCTGAACAGGTCCCTGGCGTGCTGATTATTAATGTCGCTGCTCTTATTTTTAATAACGCCGCAAGCGGAAAAGGTGCGGCAATCAACAGCCGGCACACAACCCGGCATAACAAGTCATGTGCCGACATAGGGAATGATGAACGCAGTAACTTCAGCGTGCTGGCCAGTTAGGCCAAGCGCTGAAGCGTTTGGCTGTAGCGTCTGGAGATCATGAGCTTTCTCCATTTTCAATAATGCGCGCCACGTCCAGATAGGGCATGGGCAGGATGGCGTAGGTCCACCAATAGCCACGACGACTGCCAGGCTCGTAGGCCACCACTACGGCATAGCTGTCGCTACCATCGGCAGCGGGCGTGTACAGGCCCAGGTCTAACGTTCCGTTGCCCTTCACCAGAAACCAATCGGCAGCTTCGGGTTCTATCCGAAGATCGCCATCCTGGTCCTCGGTCCAGAGCTCCAGCTGCACGCTGCCGTCAGCCATTGGCTGGTACTGGAACCAGTGCGTTTCGTTCTGTAGCGGCAACAGCACGTCGATGGTTTGCCTGTCGTTTTCCCCTTCGACGATGATCTGCTCGACGGCCATGAGATCGGAAAGGTCGACTGCGGAAAACTTGCAGCCCGCCGCCCGCCTGGCCTGCCACTGCTCGGAGGGCACCGGCATGAGTTTGCCGTAACGCTCGTCGAACGCCATGGTCGCGGCGCTGCTTTTCTTGGGCACGACATACAGGCGACCATCCTGCACGTCCGGAAGAGGGCTCGGGTCGGTCTGGATCGACCCGATCGCACCCTCCGACATACGCCATTGGAGGTTACTGCCTTGTAGCGAAGCGCCTGAAACCTTGTAGACGTTATCCTTGGTGGCGAGTTGCTGGGCGGTCATGATGACCGGGTCCAGGGCAATGCTGCGCTTGATGACGGTGACCAGGGCCCGGCTGATATGCTCGCCGCTGGTGGCCGTGACGATGACCACCTTCTGCGCATGAGGGATTGTCGAGGCGACCATGGGCGTGTACTTGCCGTTGGCATCGATGCTGCCGCAATCACCCTCTTCATCCGGCAAGTTGCTCACTGCCCAGGTGACCCCGCTGGATGGCTCGGCGGTGAATTGATAGAACGAGCCGGCGCCGATGGTCACTTCAGTGGCATTGAGTTTGAGGGCTGTTCTGGAGGGCGCCAGATACCCAGGAAGTACGACATCACCGGGGACGAAGGCGCTATCAGGTTGTATTAACTTCGCGCCACCTCTGAATAACAACCCATGAAGCAGGAACAGATCGAGGTGTTGAGTAGACTTGCTGAATGAATCGATGGCATTCCTTAACTGCTGATCAACGAGGTGCCTTCCTAATCTATCCGCTTCGAATATAATCTCATTCACACTGGGATCGGAAGCGGCCCACTCATCCCAGATGGGCTGAGGTGTCAGATAAGCGTACGTGCTCGAGTACTCTGGTTTCATATAGGTTTTATTATCATCAATCCCAATCGAAAAATCACCATATCCCCCCCAACTATAATCAACTGGACCGGTGTAAAACCTTGAGTTACTTTTCGCCTTAGCCAACAGAGTAGTGCGATTACCTCCGCCCCAGTCGATTGTAAACCACCCTTCTTTCGCCGGATCACGTTGCGCTGTTAATGCACCGTCCCCCCACTCCTCATCTGGAGCGAATGCCATTTTAAATCCGTCTTGAAAATCCAAATAGGGCTCACTCTCCGGGTCGGTCTTGTAAGGCGGTATATCGAACACCCCCTGGGTTGCTCGAATACTTTGATTGAACCCCCCGTCACTGCCACCCACTACTTCAAACTGGAAAGGCCTATCCACGGCAGAACTATGAAGGTCGAAAAACCATTTGGCCACCAACCGCTGCAAGAAAAAGTTATGCGAAAAAATCACATTGGTGGTATAGGGCGTTGGAGCATTGGGCGCTTGGGGTAGCAGGTAATGGAAGTCTTTATCAGCCGCCGGGAAGCTGCCGTTTTCACCTCCCTGCATTGTCACGAACAGCAGCACAGCACCTTCGCCATCCGTTGCGTCGGGCTCGGCATGGGTTCTGATCAAAAAACTGGCTGGCTGCACAAACTCGTTAGGGGCGACCCTGAGCGTATTCAGGGTTAACTTTTTCTTTTCGTCAGGCCAACTGGAAAATATTTCTTTGTAGCGCGCACCGCCCAACTCGTTCTCTTCCCGGTAATCTGAAAAGGTCAGGTAAAACGTCCAACTCGGATGGCTCAAGTCGATGACGACTTTAGCCTCACCATTCTCTACCGGCTCTATGTCGCCCGGCGTATTGCCCAAGCGCAAACGCACATGCAGTACAGGCCCATTGAGGGCGTCGGCCAATTTAAGGGAGTTGAACCGATAACCACCGTTCAGGTCGGTGCCGACGTGAAACTGGCGGCCGCCCACGATGCGCATGGACAAGTCTGCTGTGCTGTCACTCAGCTTGGCATCCTCGAACTTCAGGCGGGGCTTGTCCAGACGTTGCCCTTCGGAAACTTGCCAACCCTGGGTGAGGGGTACAGCAAAGGTCAGCGTTTCAAAGTATGCTTCACCTTCGAAACGATCTATGTATTCCTGCATCAGCAAATCATTGGTCGTCTCACGGTCATAAGCGACAATCGCGTCCCAACCCCAAGTCCGAGGTTTTTCGCGCATGAAAATCAGAAAATCATTAAGCGACTCTCTAGCCATTTTTCTGTCCTCGATTGCATGATCAACGGCTATTGAGCCATTGTTAAATAGCGTGTGGAGAACGTCGTAGTCACGTCCTGTCGATCGACGTTCTCGACGTTCACCGTTACGTGGCTTTCAAACATTTCACTGAGCTTCTGCGCCCTCACTACGTCTTCCGGGATTGTGAGTTCGATAACTCTTGGGTCGACTTCGTCTGGATGCCTGGCCTTTCCATCGAACAGTCAGATCATCATCGTCCAAGGTCTCAAAATCGATTTCATCGTCGGTAGTGAGTATTTCGCTGATCGGGGCGGGTGGCGGCGTTAGCGGCTCGACCGCCTGTTCAAGTCGGCGTGACATTGGCCTATTCCTCGTGGGCTCAGGGCTCATTTATAAGCGCGTTTGAGCCACCCGCCTACTAGCAAAATTAACAGGTCAAGCGTGTTAAGCACCGCTTCAAACATCGGCTTTCAATCGGTCTCAGACACGGTAGCCACCACGCCTGAACAGGTCCCTGGCGTGCTGATTATTAATGTCGCTGCTCTTATTTTTAATAACGCCGCAAGCGGAAAAGGTGCGGCAATCAACAGCCGGCACACAACCCGGCATAACAAGTCATGTGCCGACATAGGGAATGATGAACGCAGTAACTTTAGCGTGCTGGCCAGTTAGGCCAAGCGCTGAAGCGGTTGGCTTTAGCGACTGGAGATCATGAGCTTTCTCCATTTTCAATAATGCGCGCCACGTCCAGATAGGGCATGGGCAGGATGGCGTAGGTCCACCAATAGCCACGAGAATTGCCAGGCTCGTAGGCCACCACTACGGCATAGCTGTCGCTACCATCGGCAGCGGGCGTGTACAGGCCACGGTCTAGCGTTCCGTTGCCCCTCACCAGAAACCAATCGGCCAAGGCAGGGTCTACCAGGAAATCGCCATTCTGGTCCTCGGTCCAGAATTCCAACTGCACGCCGCCGTCAGCCATCGGCTGGTATTTGAACCAGTGGGTTTCGCTGTGCAGCGGCAACAGGATGTCGATGGTTTGGGTGTCGTTCTTTCCTGTGACGATGATCTGCTCGACGGCTAGAAGCTCAGAAAGGTCTACTTCGGAAAACGTGCAGCCCGCCGCCCGCCGGGCCTGCCATTGCTCGGAGGCCACCGGCATGAGTTTGCCGTAACGCTCGTCGACCGCCATGGTCGCGGCGCTGCTTTTCTTGGACACGACATACAGGCGACCATCCTGCACGTCCGGGAGAGGGTTCGGGTCGGGCAGTATCGACCCGATCGCACCCTCCGACATGCTCCATTGGAGGTTACTGCCTTGTAGCGAAGCGCCCGAAACCTTGTAAGCATTATTCTTGGTGGCGAGTTGCTCCGCCACCAGGATGACTGGGTCCAGGGCAATGCTGCGCTTGCTGACGCTGACCAATGCCCGGCTGATATTGTCGCCGCTGGTCGCCGTAACGATGACCACCTTCTGCGCATGGGGGATTGTCGAGGCGGCCATGGGCGTGTATTTGCCGTTGGCATCGATGCTGCCGCAATCACCCTCTTCATCCGGCAAGTTGCTCACTGCCCAGGTGACCCCGCTGGACGGCTCGGCGGTGAATTGATAGAACGAGCCGGCGCCGATACTAACGTCATTGGCATTAAGTTTGAGAGTGGCTTGGGAGGGTGCCAAGTAACCTGGGAGTACGACATCACCGGGGTTGTAGCCGTTATCAGGCTGTATTGTGTTCGCGCCACCTTTGAATATAAACCCATGAAGCAGCAACAGATCCATGAATCTGGTAGACATGCCGAAGCTTTCGAGGGCCTTCTCTATCCGCTGGCGAACGAGGTGGGATGCTAAAGTATTCGCTTCGGACATCATCTCATTCACATCGGGATCGTACTTGGCCCAATCATGCCAGGCGGGCCTATATTCCAGCCCAGCCTGCATGTTCGAGCGTTCTAATTTCAGGTAGGTTTTTTTATCACCATCAATCCCAATCGAAAAATCTGCAGATAAGCGCCACCAATGATCAACAAAATGGCCGTACGCCCTTGAGTTTCTGTTCGCCTTAGCCTCCAGAGTAGCGAAATGGCCTCCAGTCCACGTGATCGTAAACCACCCGTCTTCAGACTGATGAGGTGTCACAACAAATGCACCTTCGCCCCACTCCCAATCATCAGCGAATGCAAGTGTAAAGCCTCCAAAAAAACTCAAATAGGGCTCACTCTCCGGGTCCGTTCTATAACTCGGCACCTGCAACGCCCCCTGGGTTACTTGAACCCCTTGAATGAACCCCCCGTCACGGCCACCCAACACTTCAAACTGGTAAGGTTTACCCACGTTTTCAAACTGAAGGTCGAAAAACCATTGTTCCACCATCCGCGGCAAGAAAAAATTATGCGAAAAAACCACATTGGTGCTATAGGGCATTTCAGCATTGGGCGCTTCGGGTAGCAGGTAATGGAAGTCTTTATCAGCCGCCGGCAAGCTGCCGTTTTCACTGCCCTTCATTGTCACGAAAAGCAGCACAGCACCTTCGCCATCCGTTGCATTGGGCTCGGCGTGGGTCCTGATCAAAAAACTCTCTGGCTGCACCAAGTCGACCAAGACGATGCTGAGTTCACACAGGGTTAACGCTTTCTTTTCGTCAGGCCAATTGGCAAATATCTCTTTATACCGCGCACCGCCCAAATGGTTCTCTTCCGGGTAGTCTGAAAAAGTCAGGTAAAACTCCCAACTCGGATTGCTTAAATCGATGATGACACTCGCCTGCCCACCCATTAGCCGCTCCACATGGCCCGGCGTTTTGCCCAACGCCAAACGCACATGCAGTACAGGCCCATTCAAGGCATCTGCCCATTTGAGCGAGTTGATACGATAACCACCGTTCAAGTCGAGGCCCACCTGAAACTGGCGGCCACCCACGATGCGCATCGACAAGTCTGCGCTGCTGTTCGGCAGGTCGGCGGCCTCGAACTTCAAACGGGGCTTGTCCAGACGCTGCCCTTCGGAAACTTGCCAACCCTGGGTGATGGGTACAGCGAAGGTCAGGGTTTCAAAGAATGTTCCGTTGTCAAAACGATCTATGTATTCCTGCATCAGCAAATCATTGGTCGTCTCACGGTCGTAAGCGACGATCGCGTCCCATCCCAACGTGCGGGGCTTTTCGCTCATGAAACTCAGAAAATCTTGAAACGACTCTCTCGCCATCGCGCTGCCCTCAATTGAATGGTCAACGGTTATTGAGCCATTGTTAAATAGAGTGTAGAGAACGTCGTAGTCACGTCCTCTTGATCGACGTTCTCGAAATTCACCGTTACGTGGATTTCAAACACTTCACCGAGCGTCTGCGCCCTCACTACGTCTTCCGGGATTGTGAGCTCGATCATTCCTGCCTCGACTTCGTCTGGCGTGGTCGGCTCATTACGTAGAACTCTTGCGAACGGTCCCGTGTTCCCCTTACCGATAAACGCGATGTTCACATGCTGCTCCGCAGCCATGAACACCCACTGCGTGAGAGCAAGGTGTGCCCCCTCCGCCAAGGCTTTTTCACGCGACAACAACTGGCCTCGAGCCTGGGCACAGGTGATTTGTGGATAACGGCTGGTGACCAACGGCAATATCCGTAAATAGACAGGCGGCGAGGCTTGGACCGTTTTCCCGTCTTTGACAATGTGCCAGAGCACCTCGAAGCGCTTATTGGCGGATTGGGCATTGGCCTCCATGTTGGCCGCCACGGCGCTGGCAGGCACCCTGAAACGCCAGGGCCAAGCGGGGCTTACCGGCTCGCTGGCGACATGGGTACCGGCGTCGGGGCGCCCAAGCCAATGCACCTGCACCGTTTCGCCCACGCGCAGGTCGACGGGCGGCACATTGATATAAGCCCCGCCTATAGCGCTATTGGCATCGAGCCACAAATGGTTGGGGTTTTCGCCGCCTTCACCCTGGGCTTGCTCGACCTCGACGACTGCCAAGTCTCGAGTGTCGACCAGCTCCACATCCAGGGTTTCCGAAGCCAGGCCCAGGCCCTCGCGAGCGCTTTGGTACGAGAGTTTCAGACGCTCACTGGTTTTGAGCACCTGCGCGCCTAGCTGGAAGGTAATCTCCCCATCATGCAGGGTACTCAGGTCGGCCCGTTCGAAGCCGATGGGCTGCCCGTTGACCTGCAACAAGATCCAGTCCGAGACATTGAGCTGAGGGTAGGCTTTGACCCGCAGCGTCAGCCCCTCGGGAAAATCGATGGGGTCCAGTTCGCCGCCCTCGTAGTCGTCGATGGTCAGCTGCGGCAGGCGGTCCTCGGGAAGCGGGCCAATGTTCAGCCTCTGCACCGGGCCCACCAGGGCCTCGCCGCCTGAAGCAAGCTTGATCTGATAGCAGACGTGCGCGTAATCGCCGTGTTGTAGGAAATTGAACTGGTCTTTGGGAACTTGCCTGATCACCGGCAGGCCGACATCGGCCTCCGTCAGCACTGGCTCAAGGTCGGTCCAGGGGACCTCAGGGAAACCGTCGCTGTACCCCTGGAAGGTCAACTTGACGTCGTCGCCTTTTTGCATGGCTTGGTAGGGAGGGATGATGAACGTCGCCCCGGCGCTGCCAAGGTCAGCGGGGTCGATGTACAACCCATGGGACTCCAAAGCCTGCGCGACCGGCAGATGTTCCATGCGATGTGCACGAACACCTACAAAAGCGAAGCGACGCAGCGAATGCCCCAGTGCTGGGTTGGCTACTTCGCAGGAGACGAAGGCGTAGCCTTGGTCTGCGGCAACGATGAATTCGTTTAGGATGTTGATCGTGACGCGGTTTGTCTGGGAGTTGAAATTGGCCTCATCGACCTCATAATCGCTGTAGAAATCAAAAGCTTGGCCGGCGGCACCCGCCCCTCGCCAGTGAATGTAGAATGTATTGCCCAGTGCGATGCCTGGCCATTCCATCGAAACAGCCAGATCATCATCGCCCAAGATTTCAAAATCAATTTCATCGTAGGTATTGAGTATTTCGATGATCGGAGCGGGTGGCGGCGTTAGCGGCTCGACCGCCTGTTCATGTCGGCGCGACATTGGCATATTCCTCGTGGGCTCAGGGCTCCTTTATAAGTGCGTTTGAGCCACCCGCCTACTAGCAAAATTAACAGGTAAACCGGATTAAGTACCGCAACAAACATCGGCCTTCAACCGACCTCAGGCAAGGTAGGCACCCCGCCTGAACAGCCCCTAGCGTGCTGATTATTGAGGTTGCTGCTCTTATTGTTAATTACGCTGCAAGCGCAAAAAACATGCAGCCCCCAACGGCCGCCACATAACTTGGCTTAACAAGTAATGTGGCGACATAGTTGATGAAGATCACAGTAAACTTCAGCGTGCTGGCCAGTTAGGCCAAGCGCTGAAGCGTTTGGCTGTAGCTATTGGAGATCATGAGCTTTCTCCGTTTTCAATAATGTGCGCCACGTCCAGATAGGGCATGGGCAGGATGGCGTAGGTCCACCAATAGCCACGAGGATTGCCAGGCTCGAAGGCCACCACTACGGCATAGCTGTCGCTACCATCGGCGGCGGGCGTGTACAGGCCCAGGTCTAACGTTCCGTTGCCCTTCACCAGAAACCAATCGGCAGCTTCGGGTTCTATCCGCAGAGCGCCATCCATGGTATCGGTCCAGAGCTCCAGCTGCACGCTGCCGTCAGCCATTGGCTGGTACTGGAACCAGTGCGTTTCGTTCTGTAGCGGCAACAGCACGTCGATGGTTTGGCTGTCGTTTTCGCCTTCGACGATGATCTGCTCGACGGCCATGAGATCGGAAAGGTCGGCTGCAGAGAACTTGCAGCCCGCCGCCCGCCTGGCCTGCCACTGCTCGGAGGCCACCGGCATGAGTTTGCCGTAACGCTCGTCGAACGCCATGGTCGCGGCGCTGCTTTTCTTGGGCACGACATACAGGCGACCATCCTGCACGTCCGGAAGAGGGTTCGGGTCGGTCTGGATCGACCCGATCGCACCCTCCGACATACGCCATTGGAGGTTACTGCCTTGTAGCGAAGCGCCTGAAACCTTGTAGACGTTATCCTTGGTGGCGAGTTGCTGGGCGGTCATGATGACCGGGTCCAGGGCAATGCTGCGCTTGATGACGGTGACCAGGGCCCGGCTGATATGCTCGCCGCTGGTGGCCGTGACGATGACCACCTTCTGCGCATGAGGGATTGTCGAGGCGACCATGGGCGTGTACTTGCCGTTGGCATCGATGCTGCCGCAATCACCCTCTTCATCCGGCAAGTTGCTCACTGCCCAGGTGACCCCGCTGGATGGCTCGGCGGTGAATTGATAGAACGAGCCGGCGCCGATGGTCACTTCAGTGGCATTGAGTTTGAGGGTGGTTTGGGAGGGTGCCAAGTAACCTGGGAGTACGAAATCACCGGGGTTGTAGCCTTTATCAGGCTGTATGGTGTTCGCGCCACCTTTGAAAATAAACCCATGAAGCAGCAACAGATTCATGAATCTGGTCGCCATGCTGAACGTTTCGAAGGCCCGTTGCATCCGCTGCTCAATGAGCCGGGGTGCTAGCGTATTCGCTTCGGACATAATCTTATACACATCGGGATCGACCGCGGCCCACCCACTCCAGTAGGACCCAAATTCCAGCCCACCCTGCATGTCCCAGCGTTCTACTTTCAAGTAGGCTCTTTTATCACCATCAATTTCAATCGCAAAATCAACAGATAAGCTCCACCAATAATCAACACCTGAGGCGTACTCCCTTGAGTTTCTATTCGCCTTAGCCACCAGACTAGTGGAATAGCCCCCAGTCCAAGTGATCGTAAACCACCCATCTTCAGACTGATGAGGTGTCACAGTAAATGCACCTTGCCCCACCCCATAATCATCAGCGAATGCAAGTGGAAAATCTCCGAATCTTAAATAAGGCTCAGTCTCCGGGTCGGTCTCAAACCGCGGCACCTGCAACGCCCCGTGGGTTACTCGAACCCCTTGAATGAACCCCCCGTCACTGCCACCTAATACTTCAAACTCGTAAGGTTTACCCACGTTTTCAAACTGAAGGTCGAAAAACCATTGTTCCACCATCCGCGGCAAGAAAAAATTATGCGAAAAAACCACATTGGTGCTATAGGGCATTTCAGCATTGGGCGCTTCGGGTAGCAGGTAATGGAAGTCTTTATCAGCCGCCGGCAAGCTGCCGTTTTCACTGCCCTTCATTGTCACGAAAAGCAGCACAGCACCTTCGCCATCCGTTGCATTGGGCTCGGCGTGGGTCCTGATCAAAAAACTCTCTGGCTGCACCAAGTCGACCAAGACGATGCTGAGTTCACACAGGGTTAACGCTTTCTTTTCGTCAGGCCAATTGGCAAATATCTCTTTATACCGCGCACCGCCCAAATGGTTCTCTTCCGGGTAGTCTGAAAAAGTCAGGTAAAACTCCCAACTCGGATTGCTTAAATCGATGATGACACTCGCTCGAAGACCAATTAGCCGCTCCACATGGCCCGGCGTTTTGCCCAATTCCAAACGCACATGCAAAACAGGCCCATTCAGTGCATCTGCCAGTTTAATGGAGTTGAACCGATAACCACGGTTCAGGTCGAGACCCACATGAAACTGGCGGCCACCCACGATGCGCATCGACAAGTCTGCGCTGCTGTTCGACAGGTCGGCGGCCTCGAACTTCAAACGGGGCTTGTCCAGACGCTGCCCTTCGGAGACTTGCCAACCCTGGGTGAGAGGTACAGCGAAGGTCAGGGTTTCAAAGAATGTTCCGTTGTCAAAACGATCTATGTATTCCTGCATCAGCAAATCATTGGTTGTCTCACGGTCATAAGCGACAAGCGCGTCCCAACCCCAAGTCCGAGGTTTTTCGCGCATGAAACTCAGAAAATCTTCAAACGACTCTCTAGCCAATTTTCTGTCCTCAATCGATGCGTTGGGCTCTACTTCTTATAACTGAGGCTCAGCCATCCGCCTACTGGCAAAATTATCAGGTCCTCGGTATTCACCTGGGCTACCTAGCCTGAAACGCTGCCAGATAATCTAGACCCATCTATGCGCCCCGCCGGACCTAGCAGTTTTGCCAGGTGCCTCACCGCCCCCATTGGGTTAGCTTCTTTAACAGTAACGAAAGCCGGGGCATGTTAAGCACCGCTACAACCATCGGCCCATTAATCGATCTGACGCGAGGCAGCCACCATGGCTAAATATAAGCTACTGTGCAGTTTATTGACTCTACTGCTTCTATCAGTGAACCACGCCGCAGTTGCGCAAGGCGGCGGTACTATCACGCTGCTGAATCCGCAGAAGGACAAATGCATTTTTGATATTCCCGGCCCCGGCACAGGGGTGACCCAGCAATTCAACCTGACCGCCTATGGCTCGTCCCTGCAATGCAAGGACTGGAAGGTCAGAAGCCTCGTGTTGACGGATCTTCCCTCCTCCGCGACTATCTACATGACCGATGACCCTTGGTGTACCCGTGGTAAGGGCAAACACGAAATTACATTACGCATCTCAGAGGCCTCAACTTCTACAGACCCGCGGACCCCCTGGGAAATCGCCAACCTCTATACGTTCCAGCCTGGATATGTCATTACGCGCGGCGTAAAACTGCAGTCGATGACACTGAAGCCTGGGGCTAACCCACGGGATTCGGTCGAGTGCGTTGAAGTTAAAACCTCCGCAGATATCGATACACCGAAGCTGAAACCCACGAGCGTTTACGATTTTGAAGAATTGTCAAAATATGAAAGTGATTCTGAGTTCGATTGCCCGCCAAACATGGTGATTACTGGTAGAGAACACGACCACGACGAGAACGGCCTTACCACTTATACGTGCGCACGCCTAAAGCAAGGCGACAGCCATGTCGTATTAAATGAGCAAAGCCAATCCCGTCGGTTCAATGAGGACGGCGGGCATTACTTTACTTGCCCACCTAATCAGGTCATGACCGGCCGAGATCACTACAACGATGAAAATGGCGACACAGTCTATCGGTGCAAGGCACCCAAGACAGAAAGCGGCCATAGACTTACCGTTACGCCTAGGCCGTGGAGCAAAGAGCAAAGCGAGGATGGGAGTAACTTCCAATGCGAGCCTGGCGAGGTCATGATTGGTCGCTGGCATTATAAAGACGAAAATGGCGATACCCGTGTGCGCTGCGCACTCGTGCAATGATTTTTATCCATTCGCACTCTAGGTCTCCCCGTCATGAGCAATTCATCCATTGTCAGCGCTGAAGCTTTCAATTTCCGCAGGCCCACTCGCCAACTAGCGAGATTAACGGCAGCCCATAGTCATCTTGGCAATAACCACATTTTATGAGCACTGCCAGTTAATCCTGGACCAGCCTGTGCGCCTTTGAAGGACCTATCATTTTTGCCAGGTGCCTCACCGCCCCGATTGGATTAGTTTCTTTAAGAGTAATGACGGCTGGAGCACGTCAATTACGACTACAGACACCGGCCTATTAATCGACCCGACGCGAGGTAGCCACCATGGCTAAACATACCCTACTGTGCAGTTTGCTAGCCTTACTGCTCATCTCATTCAATCACGCGGCAAATGCACAGGCCGGCGGTACTATTACGCTGCTGAACAAAGAAGGAGACAAATGTGCTCTCAGTGTGCCAGGCCCCGGTACAGGGGTCACTCAACAATTCAACCTGACCGCCCATGGTTCAGCCACGAAATGCAAGGACTGGAAAGTCAGAAGCATCGTACTGACGGATCTCCCCTCAGCCGCGAGGATTTACATGACCGATGACCCTTGGTGCACCCCCGGTAAGGGCGAACACGCAATCACAGTACGCACTGCAATAAATCCAACAACTTCTACAGACCCGTCAACACCCTGGGAAATTATTGACCTTTACGCGGTTGCGCCGGGACAAATGATTACGCCCGGCTTACAACTGATCAACAAAAGAATGGAACAAGGCGCCAACCCAAGAGACTCGGTCAAATGCATTGAAGTTACTACATCAGGAAATATCGATACGCCGGAGCTAACGCCCACAATACATGGCGGGATCAGCCGCCATGAAGTCGACGTAAACGATTCGCCGTTCAGCTGTCCAAAAGACGAGGTGATTATTGTAAGGATACGCAATGACTGGGAGTTGGGCCGTAAGATTTTTTATTGGTGCGCCCCTCTTAGACAGGGCGGCAACGAGGTCACGTTAAGTGACGAAATCGAATCGGCCCCAATCAGCGAATCTGGCGGGCACTACTTTTCTTGCCCCGCTAATACGGTCATGACCGGCCGCGATCATGATGGTGGCGTAGATGGCAACACACGCTATCGCTGTGCGACACCCAAGGTAAATGGCCATGCACTTACGGTAACGCCTATGGGGTGGAGCGACACACAGCGAGAGGACGACAGCGCGTTTAGTTGCCAGCCTTTCGGCAGGGTCATGGTCGGTCACTGGCATCAGGGCCTCTACAGCGGACCCTCCCGAGTGCGCTGCGCCACCGTGCAGTGATTTCCACCCATCCTTACTCCAGGTTTTCTGTCATGAGCAACTCATCCATCGCCAGCTCCAACGCCTTCAATTTCATGAGCTTCGTGCAAAACAGCGTGGACCCGCGCACCGGCCAGTACACCCTGGCCATCGAACTGCCCGAACTGGTCGGTAACGACCTCAGCGGCCCGTCATTGCCGCTGCGCCTGGCCTACAACCCACTCAACAACCAGGATTCGGGCTTCGGTGTCGGCTGGACGTTGAACCTTACCGAATACGTGCCGGCGAGCAACATGCTCACCTTGCACACCGGCGAGCGCTACAAGGTCGTCGGCGACAGCAACGACTACGCCATTCCCGAACGCAAGCTGGAAAGCTTTCACTTCCATGTCGATGATGCCGAGCACTTTCGCGTGGTGCACAAGACCGGCCTGGTCGAATTCCTTGAGCTCCACGGCCCGCAAAGCAACCGCGTGGCCCTGCCGGTGCGGGTCGAAGCCGCCTCCGGCCATGCCATCACCCTTGAGCACACGCAAAACCCCTATGCCGAAAATGCCCCCTGCCTCAACCAAATCACGCAGGCCGGGCCGCCTCTGCTCACGCTGACCTACGAGAGCGCCAGGGTACTGATCGACCTGCATCCGGGGGCCGGCCCGGGGGGCGCGCCCCTGGCGCGCTACGAACTCAAGCTCAGCAGCCAGGGCTCGCCGGCCAGGCGCCGTATCGACGCCGTGGTGCTGCCCACCGACGACAAGGCCAGCTGGCGCTTCGACTACCGTGATCAGCGTGGCCTGTTCCTCCTGAGCGAGGTAACCACCCCCAGCGGCGCCGTCGAGACCATTGCCTACGATGACGACGGCCATACCTTCCCAGGCGCCGGCCAACTGCCCGACCCCCTGCCTCGGGTGACCCGCCACCAGATCGACCCCGGGGCCGACCAGCCACCGATGATCACCACCTACGACTACACCAGCAACAACTTCCTGGGCTATGGCAGCGGGATCCAGTGGAAGGACGATGGCGAGGATCATCTCTACGACTCCACCGACCAGTATTTTACCTACGGCTCCACCGCCACACAGTGGGTGCTCGACGCTGAGGGCGAGGAGCAGCCCCTGCGCACCATCACCCGTACATTCAACCGCTTCCACCTGCTGAGCAAGCAGGTCACCAACCAGGATGAACACATTCAGGAAATCGAGACCGCCTACCATGAGCTCCCGGGGCTGACCTTCGCTCAGCAACCGAACAACTTCCAGCTCCCTTACAGCACCACCCGTCGCTGGAAACGCGGCAACCAGCTGCGCGAAGAAGTGCTGATCACCCGCTACGACGAGCATGGCAACCTGACCCTAAAGTCCGAAGTGGCCGTGCCCCGTTACGATGCCCAGGGCAAACTGCTGGAAGCGCCAACCCTGGCCGGAACGATATACACCCGCCACAGTTACTACCCGGCCCAAGGCGATGGCGACGATTGCCCGCCCGACCCGTACGGTTTCGTGCGCACAACCAAGGAAGAGACCCGGTACCCGGCCACCGACGCCGAGGGCCAGGCGCAAACCTTGTCTAACCGCTATTACTACAGGAAGTTCGACACCCTAGGCGGCAGCCAGTCCGCCGGGTATTGGCTGCTGTCCAACCGCGAAGAACGCGTGCAACAGGGGGATGAGCCAATACGCCTGCAGCACAGCGAGCGTAAATACCTTCACCACCCCGACAACCCCTTGCTTCACGGGCGCCTCGACTACCAGGAGGACACACTCTACTGCGGCGAAACGCAAAAAACCTCGACAACCCGCTATTTCCATAGCCTGGTGAACGATGACCAAGGCGCCGCAAACCTGCTGCGCACCAAACGCACCTTCCAGGGGCATGACCGCCTCGAGCAAGTGACCGAAGTGGATGTATCCCGCCGTACCGGCTCGGTCATGCGCCAGAAAAACCAACACAAGGTAGAAGTCCTTTTCCGCTACGATGCACTCGACCGTTTGCTGAGCGAGACCCTCCCGGCCGATGGCACCAAGCGCCAGTACAGCTATACACTGCCGGGCGTCGCCGGGCAGGCCTGCAGATCTGTCACCGATGCACAGGGGGTGGTCACGCGAACCTGGTTCGATGGTGCTAACCGCACCTTGTGGGAAGAACTGGAAGTCGAGCATCCAACCCGTAACACCCGTGCCTGGCACAAGGTGTATGCATGCGACTATGACGGCGTAGGCAACCTACTGAAGGAAAGCCGCTTCGACCTGCTCGAAGACGACGAGCTTGGTGAGTTGCCACTCGCGCTGACCACGCATTTCGAGTATGACGCCTGGAATGACCGCAGCAAGACCATAGGCCCGGACGGTGTTGCATTTTGCCAGGAACGCTCGCCGTTTGGCGCCACGGGTGACATCATCACCACCTGGCAAGAGCGCCAGAGCGCCCCGGGCGAGCGCCGTGGGGTGCAAGTCAGCGAGCTGAACGTGCACGGCAAGCCGATCAGCGACAGCCGCCTGGACAAGGACGGCAAAACGGTGGGCAAACAGACCTACCTGTATGACGGCCTGGCTCGAAGCGTGGAGCAGACCCAGACCCTGCGCGACCCCCTGGACGATGATAAGCAGCTTGCGCTTACCCAGCGTTATGAATACGACGCGTGGGATCGCATTTTCGCGACCGAGCGGCCCAACCGCTCGGTGCTGACGCGCACCTTCGCCAGCCACAGCCAGGCAGAGCTGACCGAAGCGTTGCATCTGCTGGAGGCACGCGACGCGCCACCGCAGGCAATCTGCAAGCGTGTTTTCGATGGGCTGGAGCGCATGACGCAGTTCACCGTGGGCACCCGCGTGGAGAAATACCACTATCGCCCCGACCAGGTGCTGGTGCACAAGCACGAGCGCGCCAGCGGCAAGACCGCCACCTTCGCCTATCGCCCGGAGCTGACGCTTCAACCTACCGGCATCAGCACCGGTGAGGAGGCCCAGCCGTCCTACAATTTCGCCTACGATCGCAAGGACGCCGCCATTACCAAGGCCAACGCACCTACCGGCGAACGGGCATACAGCTACACCGACCAGGGTTTTTTGCTCAAGGAGAGCTGGGCCGGGCAGAACGAGGGCGAACACTACGCGCTCGAGTACACCACTTCGTTGCAAGGCCTGCCGCTGCTGCGCAGTGGCGGCGGCGAGTTGCCGACCCGCAGCCGCTACGATGACAAAGGCCGGCTGAGGGAAACCCATCAAGGCCAGCTCAAGGCCACGTTCAGCTACGATGAAGACGGCCGCCTGCAAAAGACCGTCACCACCCATGAAGGCAACCAGCGTAGCGTCACCTGCGACGTGCTCTACGACGAGCATGGCCGGGAAAAGACGCGCACACTGACACTGGACGACGGCACGGTCGATACCCTCGAGTTGGTGTGGCGCGACGATGACAGTTTGCACCAGCGCATCCGCAAGCGTGGCGATGCCCTGCTGCTGCAAGAGACATTCAGCTACGACGCGCTCAGCCGGTTGACCATGGTCGAATACGACGGCAGCGATTTGCCTGCCAATAGCGCACGTCGGCGGATCAAGAAACAGGTGTTTCGTTTTGACCAGCTGGACAACCTCACCCGTTGCCAGACTACTTTCGCAGACAATAAAACCGACAATGCCACGTTCATCCTTGATGAGCTCAACCCCTTCCAGCTGAAGTCGGTGAATCACACGCTGCAACCTGACTATCCGCAAACCCAGACATTCAGCTATGACGCCGACGGCAACCTGAACAACGACGAATGGGGCAACCTGCTCAGTTACGATGACCGCAGCCGCTTGTGCGAAGTGCGCAGCGCCGACGGTAAGCAGTCGCTGGCCAGCTACCGTTACGACGGCCACGACCACTTGGTGGGGGTGCGCCATGGCAGCGCCAGCGAAGTGATACGGCGCTTCCAAGGCTACCGGCTCAGCGGCACCGTGCAAGACGACGTGCTGGTGCAGTACCTGTGCAACGGCGAAACCTCACTTGGCCTGCAACACGTGCAAAGCAGCTCGGGACGCCTCTTGCTGAGCGACAACAGCGGCAGCGTGCTGGGCGAATACGCCGACGGCCAACTGCACGCTGCAAATCAAAGCGTCTACGGTGAGCGCGCCGAAGACGAGGAATTGCAAAGCCTGCTGGCGTTCAACGGCGAAGTGCGCGAGCCAGGCTTTGGCTGGTACCTGCTCGGGCGGGGCTACCGTGCCTACAACCCAGGGCTGATGCGCTTCCATAGCCCGGACGCTCTGGCACCGGAGGAAGCGGGCATCAACCCTTACCTGTACGCGTTGGGCAACCCCATATCCTGGCGCGACCCCACCGGCCATCGCGGCCAATCCGCGCTCGGGCGTGGCCCCATGCCAGGTTACGAGGACCCTTACGAGGTACCGGAGCAACCGGGGTCAGCCGCGATGGGGTGGATCTTTTTCGGCATCGCGGCGCTGGCATTGGTGGCATCGATAGTCGTCCCCATTGCCGGTGCGCTGGTTGCCGGTACGGCTATTGCGTCCGCCTTTTCGGCTACCGCCATTGTCGGCATCGCCGTGCAGGTGGCCGGGGTGGGAATGATGGCGGCGTCGCTAGGGATGGACGACTCTAATCCGGGCTTGAAAGAGGGGTTGATGTGGGGCGGTTCTGCCTTGGCGGGCATGGGTGCGATGATGTCGATGTCGGCTGTGATGGGTGGCATTCAAGCCATATCCAGTGGGTTCGGTGGGGCCAAAGCTTCCGTGGGTGCACCCACGCCCAGGAACTCGGTGATCTCGACGAATTCAGCAGCGGCGGGGGAGAGTGCTGTGCCGGCGAGTGCCGGGTTGGACGCCCCCACAAGTCCAAAAGTTGTAACGCGCAGCAACCGCTCTAACAGGAAAGCTCGCACTCAGCTCACTGTAGAGCCAGAGCCCAACGACATAGCCCCAGTAGAGCCTGCCCCGTCAACAGCACCCAACAGTCATAACCCGCCCCCCTCGCCCCCCGCCCAACCTGAGATGGCCGCTCCGGCGAATTCAGTGGCCACGAGGAAATATAACTTGAGGCACTACCGATTCAAGATCAGAAAAAAACCGGGTCAATTGCCTCAGAATTAGCAAACAGCGCTGCTATCCAACACCCAAGGCTGCGAAAGGAGCTTTGGGTGTTGAGCGGATGACATCTTCCAAGCGTTATCCAGAACTCCCCTACATATCCAGTTGCAACATCTACCTATCGTGCCTGGCAGCACCTGCCCTCCCCTAGGAAGTGCAGGCCCGACATGCCACCACGATAGGTTTTTTCCATGCTCCAGCGCCCTTGGCGTTGGCTTCAGCCACCGCTTCGTTTCTCGCCACTGCTGGTGTCTACCGCTGGCTGCCTGCTGATGTCCCAACCGGCAGCGGGTGCCTCGGCCCTACAGTTCGACCCTGCGTTCATTCACCAAACCGACGGCCAGCTCGCCGGCACGGCTGCCCTGCACGGCCTGGCCAGCCAGACCCGCCTCGCCCCGGGGCGTTACCGCATCGACGTCAGCGTCAACTTCGACTACCTCGGCCCACGCGACCTGGAACTGCGCAATAGCGAAGACGGCAAGGGCCTGCAAGCCTGCATGACCGCCGCCCTGCTGCGCGAAGCAGGTTTGCGTGAAGAGGCACTGCCCACGCCGCTCCCCGAAGCCGAGCCTTGCCTGAACCTGGCGCACTGGGTGCCCGATGCCTCGGCCCAGCTCGACACGGCCAGCTTGAGCCTGGCCCTGACATTGCCGCAGTTGCTATTGCGCCGCGAGGTCACGGGGGCGATTGCCAGCGACCTCTGGGACGCCGGGATCCCGGCCGCATTCGCCAACTATCAGGTGGCCACCCAGGTGCGCAACCTGCGCAACGGGCGCAACGAAACCAGCCACGACCTGCTGGTGCACAGCGGCCTCAACGTTGCCGGATGGCGCCTGCGCAGCAGCCAGTCGATGCGCGACGATGCACACGGCAGCCGGCAGTGGTCACACACCAACACCTATGCCCAGCACGACTTGCCAGATAGCCATGGCACCTTCACCCTGGGCCAGACCTTCAGCAACGGTGACATTTTCCGCGGCCTGCCGTTCAAGGGTATGCAGGTAGCATCAGACCCGGGCATGCTGCCGGATATCATGCAGCAGTATGCGCCGGTCATCAGCGGCGTGGCGCAAACCCGCGCCAGGCTCGAAGTGCTGCAAAACGGTTACCCGATCTACACCACCTACGTTGCCCCTGGGCCTTACCTTATCGACGACCTGGGCGTGGGTGCCAGCAGTGGCGAGCTGGAGGTGGTCCTTACCGAAGCCGACGGCAGCGTACGGCGCTCCAGCGTACCCTACTCCACCCTGAACAACCTGCTGCGCCAAGGGGTGTGGCGTTACAGCGCCACCCTTGGCCGGTATGCCGGCGCCGAGAAACTCGATAACCCGCTGCTCTGGCAAGCCACCCTGGCCAGGGGGGGCGCCTGGGGCACTACCGTTTACGGTGGCGTACAAGGTGGCGACTACTACCGCGCAGGCACCCTGGGCGTCGCACGGGACTGGGGGCAGTTCGGTGCAACGGCATTCGATGTCACCCAGGCGAATAGCGACCTGGGGAGCACGCTCGGTCAGGTCCAGGGCCACAGCTACGCCGCCCGGTATGGCAAGGCGTTCTCCAGCGGCACGAACCTGCGTTTTGCCGGCTACCGTTATTCCACCGAAGGCTATCGCGATTACGACGAAGCCGTGCGCGAACGCAACGCCTATTCCGCCTGGCTCGGCAACCGCCGCAGCCGCCTCGAAGCCTCCGCTTACCAGCGCCTGGGGCAGAGCAGCTCGCTGAACCTTTTGTTGACCCAGGATGATTACTGGAATACCGGCTTGCGGCGGCGCCAGTACGAAATTCAGTTCAATACCCTGCATCGCGGCATCAGCTACAACCTGTTCGTCTCGCAGGCCTTGAATGAACGAAGCCGCAACACGCGGCTATTCGGCTTGACCCTCTCCATGCCGCTGGACTTCATGGGCCGCTCCAGCGCCAGTTTCGATGTGCAAACGAGCGATGGCCGACATAGCCAGCGTGCCAGCTTGTCCGGGAGCGCACTCGACAACCGCGTCAACTATACGGTCTCAGGCAGCCGTGACGAACAGAGCAGGCATTCGGCAGCCCTGTCAGGCAATTATCAGGGCAACGTCGCCAGCTACGGTGCGGGCATCACCCAAAGCAGCGGCTATCAATCGCTGTCGCTCAATGCCACAGGCAGCATGCTGCTGCATCAAGACGGGCTGACGTTCGGCCCCTATCTTGGCGACACCAATGCGTTGGTACGGGTTGCGCAAACCCCAGGGGTTGGCGTGCGCAATGCCCCCAGAGCGAACACCGATTCCAGTGGCTTTGCCTTGGTGCCGAACCTGCGGCCTTATCGGCGCAACCAGGTGATTCTCGAAACCGACATGCTGGGGCCCGAAACCGTCATCGACAACGGCAGCCTGCAGGTGGTGCCTAGGCGTGGCGCCATCGTCAGGGCCGACTTCGCCGCACGCAAGGTTGCTCGTCTGGTGCTCACGCTGCTCCAAGCCGAAGGCCAGCCGCTGCCCTTCGGTGCACAGGTCAGCACCCAGGATGGCCAACAGGTTGCGGTGGTAGGCCAGGCCGGCCAGGCCTTGGTCGCGGTCGATGCCAGCCCGCAGACCTTGCACGTGCGCTGGGGTGAGCAGCCACAACGGCGTTGCGAGCTGCAGATAGACCCTGCACAGATGCCAGCCGAACAGGGATACCGAATAAAGACCCTGCACTGCCCTGACGTTAATTCTTGATGATACATGGGAAAACTTGCATGAAATACGGGCTCATTTCTGGAGTCGGCACACTCTTGCTAGCGCTCTGCTACAGCAACAGCGCCCATGCCGCTTGCTACTTCAGAAGCGGTGGTACCGGCGTGTTGGAGTACTCGCTGGATGTCGGCACGTTGTGGATCCCCCGGGATGCCCCGATAGGCACGCCCATTGGCGCGGTTGATCGAAACGTCCAACTGCCTAACGCAGCAGGGTTGGAGTTGGTTTGCTACAGCGACGGAACATCAACCTTGGAAGCATCATTGAGACCGAGCGTACCGATATTCCCAGGGGCCCTGCCACCGGTGAACGGCGAAGACCTCACGGGGCGTGTACTGCAAATCGGTGTGCCCGGCGTAGGTATTCACGTACGGCTGGACCGCCCCTACGCCAATTCCCCCGCGCCGAATTTTTGGCGGCCCAGGACTTGGGCATCAGTGCCCTACGAGGGGTACTCCGACGGTCACACCGGGCCGACGGGCATCACCATGAATATGATGCGCACCCACACCACACTGGTTAAAACAGGAACGATCCCGTCCACACCCACCCCGTTCAGCGTACAGTTGTTCACCGGGCATTACAGCGATGTGGGCATGGCATTGCGCTTCAACCTCAACGGCACGGTGAGGCAGGAACAATGTACCCTCCTGCCCGACCCATTCATCGCCGACCCGGTTCAACTGGGCGAATATCCCGTGCAGGATTTCACCGGCGTAGGCTACACCACGCCTGCAAAGCCGTTCCAGATTACCCTGAGCGACTGCGAAATTGACCCTGCCGCAAGCACCGCCCAAGCCTACCTGCGGTTCGAGGGCGTGCGCGGCTCGCTACCGATCGATGCAGACCAGGGCCTGTTCAGCCTGACGACGGACTCAACCGCGAGCGGCCTCGGCATACAGTTGCTGCATGATGACGGGCGCCCAGTCGAGCTCAATGTGGATGTGCCAGTCAAACCCCTGCAGGTCGGCGTGACCCAGCTCGACTTCCGTGCACGCTACCTGCAAACCAATGCCGATGTGTCGCCTGGCCGGGCGGATGGCGCACTGAAGTTCACCGTCAGCTATCGGTAGCGGGCAGGCGCAGGGCTGAAACGAGTGGGAGGGTGGCCCTGTAGCCGCCTTTCCGGGCCCATGGCGATGGGGGAACGGGAGGCTGGCCCAAAGGTGCCATGGCCGGATCGCCGAGTTGCGCGGGACTGAGCCGGGGCCACAGCGCCTGACTGCCCATTGATAAACGTCGCGCCCCGGCGGCCAATGGCCCTGGTGGGCCCAAGGCCCAGCTCAGCCATCAATCCGCTACGCCAACTACCCGGAATCGCTGTACTTGAAAATGTACTTAAATTTCGTGGCTGCTGGTGGATTCAGGGAGACTGGGCTGAAACGAAAAAAGACGCCGAAGCGTCTATTTTCAAGGACTTACAGAGTTCAATGGAACTCTGTAAACCAATATTTGGAGCGGGAAACGAGACTCGAACTCGCGACCCCGACCTTGGCAAGGTCGTGCTCTACCAACTGAGCTATTCCCGCATTTTGAAGCTGTTACCGCTATCGGCGTGAAGCGCCACTAAGACCTTCACCACCACTGCACCGCATAGACGCCACAGTATTTAAACTGGAGCGGGAAACGAGACTCGAACTCGCGACCCCGACCTTGGCAAGGTCGTGCTCTACCAACTGAGCTATTCCCGCAAATGGCGTCCCCTAGGGGACTCGAACCCCTGTTACCGCCGTGAAAGGGCGGTGTCCTAGGCCACTAGACGAAGGGGACACACAACACTTTTCAGTGCACCAGGTTTGAACCTCACGATTCAGCCTGGGTTTTCTTTTCCTGCCCCGCCGTTAAGCAGTGCCGGAGAAACTGGAGCGGGAAACGAGACTCGAACTCGCGACCCCGACCTTGGCAAGGTCGTGCTCTACCAACTGAGCTATTCCCGCATTGGCGTCCCCTAGGGGACTCGAACCCCTGTTACCGCCGTGAAAGGGCGGTGTCCTAGGCCACTAGACGAAGGGGACACGCTACAAGCATTGCTGCTTGCTTTCACTCCCTGCCGCGTTTCGCTGTGAGCTTTACGCTGCAAGTGGCGCGCATTCTATGGATGCCTTGAAAGGTCGTCAACCCTTTTCTATAAATTTATTTAAATCAATGACTTCGCTCTCTATATAGGCTGCTTGTGCAGGGTGCCCGAGGATTGGCGTTGATTTTCTGGCGGGCTGAACGCAAAGTGCCATCACTGGAGAAATCCGGCGACGAGCCGACACAGAGTCACGTGGCGCCCTGGCTGGCCTGTTCGCTACACTCTCAATGTAAAACTTCCTGATGAGGCGTTAACGGTGACACCACTTCTGATCACACTGCTCATCGTTGCGGGTATCGCGTTGCTGATCGTGATCGGCTACCTCAACAACGTGGTCGAGAACAGCAAACTGGAGCGCGCGCGGCTGAAGATCGAACTCGCCGACCGCGTACGCCGCTGTGGCGAAATCACCGAGACCTTTCCCGGCCAGTTCATGACCCCGGCGCTCAAACTGTTGCTCACGCGCCTGGAGCTCAATCTTACTCAGCGGCAATTGGCGCTGGACAAGAACAATGCCGAACTCAAGGCACGCATTGCCGAACTGGACGGCCTGGTCGCCCAAGGCGAGCGAATCCCGGTGAACAACCCGCCCAGCCCGATCCATACCGAGGCCAAGGCCAAGGATGTGCGCTTCTTGCTCGAGGCTTTGCACACACAGATCGTCAAGGCTACTCAGGAAAATGTCCTGCAAACCACCGAGGGCAAGCACTGGGTAAAGGAAATTCGCCACCTGCTGGTATTGCTGCACATCGAGTTCTTCAACAACCTGGGCCAGCAAGCGCTGCAACAGGAACAACCGGGCCAGGCTCGCCTGGCGTTCGAGCGCGGCGTGCAGTACCTGCGCAAGCAGCCTGAACCGAAGGTGTATGAAGAGCAGCTGACCTACCTGGAGAAACTGCTGGCCCGGGCCAATGCCCAGGTGCTGGACCAGATGGAACCGGCGGAGAATGACGAAAACGCACTGACCCAGGGGCTCAAGACCGACCAGGAAGAAACCTGGAAAAAGCGGGTCATCTACGATTGATGTGAAAAACGAGCCCATCGCCGGCAAGCCGGCTCCCACCGAGATTGCGCCGGCTTTTAGAATTGGGTAAGCCCGTTGCTGGCCTGAACAACGGCGCAGTCGTGGTGGGAGCCGGCTTGCCGGCGATGGGCTGCGCAGCAGCCCTGATAACGCTAATCAGCAGTCGGTCAACGCCAGAAAGACTGCCGCCAACCGCTCCAGCCCGCGCTGGTCCGCCTCACTGAAACGCGCCAGCTTCGGGCTGTCCAGGTCGAGCACACCAATCAGCCTGCCCTCCTTCACCAGCGGGATCACCAACTCGCTGTTGGAGGCGCTGTCGCAGGCAATATGCCCCGGGAAGGCGTGCACGTCTTCCACCCGCTGGGTCTGCCGGGTGGCCGCTGCTGCACCGCACACGCCACGGCTGAACGGAATGCGCACACAGGCCACTTGCCCCTGGAAAGGGCCCAGTACCAGCTCTTCATTGCGGTTCAGGTAAAACCCGGCCCAGTTCAGGTCATCCACCTGGTGGTACAAGAACGCCGAAAACTGCGCGGCATTGGCGATGAAGTCACGCTCGTCAGCGAACAGTGCCTGCACTTGCGCAGCCAGCAGGTCGTAGCCGTCGAGGCCGGCGCCACTGGCATTGAGGTCGATCATTTATTTCTGCTCCAACAATTGCAGCCCTACCCAATAACGGGCGAACTGGTAGGCACAACGGCCGTTACGGTTGCCGCGGCCGGTGGCCCAGCGCACGGCGAGTATGTCGAGCGCTTCGTCACGCTGCCAGGCCAAGCCGGCAGAGGCCGCCAGCTGGCCTATCCAGTGCTCGACCACATCGAGGAAATGCTCCTGGGTGAACGGGTAGAACGACAGCCACAGGCCAAAACGGTCGGACAAGGCGATCTTGTCCTCCACCGCCTCGCTGGGGTGCAGTTCGCCATCGACGCGCTTCCAATTTTCGTTATCGCTCTCTTTCTCCGGCACCAGGTGACGACGGTTGGAAGTGGCGTACAACAGCACGTTGTCCGGCGCCTGCTCCAGCGAGCCGTCGAGCACGCTCTTGAGCACCCGGTAGTCGCCCTCCCCGGCTTCGAACGACAGGTCGTCGCAGAACAGGACGAAACGTTGCGGCAGTTTCTGCAGTTGCTCGACCACACGCGGCAAATCAGCCAGGTGGTCACGCTCGATCTCGATCAGGCGCAGGCCGGCAGCGGCGTGTTCGGCCAGCAGCGCGCGTACCAGCGACGATTTGCCGGTGCCACGCGAGCCCCACAGCAGCGCGTGGTTGGCAGGCAGACCGTTGATGAACTGATGGGTGTTGCGGCCCAGTTGGTCGCGTTGCTTGTCCACGCCGATCAGGTCGGTCAGGCGGATGTCCAGGCTGACGTGCAACGGCATCAAGTAGCCGGTACGGCCATCGCGCTGCCAGCGCGCAGCCAACGTGGTGTTCCAGTCGATGTCCGGACGCGGTGCCGGCAGCAGCGGCTCAAGGCGCGCCAGCACGGACTCTGCGCGTTCCAGAAAAGCATTCAAGCGGGCGTCCATGACGACTCCTAGCAAGACAGGTGAAGTTTGAAGCTGAATGTGCGACAGGCCCACCAGCAGCCGTGGCTGATCGGCTATGCTTGCGCAGCGCAAGGGACGTGAAACCGGCTCGGGACTCATGGATATCAAGTTCACCAATCGCCTGTCATACAAGCAAGCCCGGTTGACAGTCCTGGTGGGCTTCATCCTGGGAACATTGCTCAGTCTCATCCAGATCGGCATCGATTATGCCAGCGAAGACGCATCCATCAACCGTGAAGTGCAAGCGTTGCTGCAAATCAGCCACAACCCGGCCTCGCGCATCGCCTACAACATCGACTCGGAACTGGCGCTCGAGCTGACGCGGGGCCTGCTGCAGTCACCGGCCGTGTTCCGCGCGCGCCTGATCGACAACAACGAAACTGTATTGGCTGATGTCGAACGCATCCGGCTGCAGGACCGCTACCGGCCGGTGAGCGATTTTCTGTTCGGTGAACAGCGCCAGTTCCAAGAGCGCCTGTTCCTCACCCATATGCCCGAAGAGTATCTCGGCACGTTGTACCTGGACGTCGACACCTTCGCCTTCGGCAGCCGTTTCTTGGACCGCGCCGGGGTCACCCTGCTCAATGGCTTCGCCCGCAGCCTGGTCCTCACCGGCATTCTCCTGGCCCTGTTCTACATGATGCTGACCAAACCGCTGGTCAAGGTCATCGGTGCACTCAGCGGCCGCGACCCCCGCCACCCCGGGCAAACCCGCCTCGATTGCCCTCCCGGCCATGAACTCGATGAGATCGGCGTGCTGGTGAAGGTCGCCAACCAGCAACTGGTCAGCATGGCCACCGAGATCCAGCAACGGCGCACTGCCGAAAACCGACTGACCCAGTACCTCAATGAGCTGGAAGACATCGTTTCGGCCCGCACCGAAGAGCTCAAGGCCAGCAACAGCCGCCTGAGCCAGTCCAACCAAGAGCTGGAGCATGCCCGCCAGCGCGCTCTGGACATGGCCCAGGCCCGTGCAGCGTTTCTGGCCAACATGAGCCACGAAATCCGCACCCCGCTCAATGGCATGCTCGGCATGATCGCCCTGGCCCTGGACAGCCCACTGGAGAGTGAGCAGCGCCAGCAGCTGTCGATCGCCCACGACTCGGGCAAGGTGCTGGTGGAACTGCTCAACGATATCCTCGACCTGTCCAAGTTCGATGCGGGGCAGTTGGAACTCGAACGCATCCCCTTCGACCTGGGCGCGATGGTGGAGGACACGGCCAACCTTTTATCGCAGAACGTCGCGCAAAACGTCGAGCTGACCTGCCTGATCGCCAGTGACTTTCCAAGTTCGGTACTTGGCGATCCGACCCGGGTACGCCAGGTAGTGAGCAATTTGCTGTCCAATGCCCTGAAGTTCACACGCTTCGGCCGCGTCGACGTGTGCCTGAGCACCCTCGTCGGCGGCATACGCCTGGAGGTACGCGACACCGGCATCGGCATTCCCGAAGATGCGCAGGCACGCATCTTCCAGCCGTTCACCCAGGCCGGTGCCGGCATTACCCGGCAATATGGCGGCACGGGCCTGGGCCTGGCACTGACCCGCAACCTGTGCAAAGCCATGCACGGCCACCTGCACATACGCTCCGAACCAGGCGTGGGCAGCTGCTTCAGCGCCGAATTACCCCTGCCCACCCACACCGAGGCCATCGCCCCTGCGCCGCTGCAGGGCCACGTCGTGGCGCTGAGCGATGCCGGCAGTGGCCTTGCCGAACTGCTGCAGACCGTGCTGCCGCGCTGGGGCCTGAGCTACGCAAGGCATGACAGTGCCCAGGCACTGGCGGGCGGTGCCATCGACCTGTTGATCACTGACGATTTAAACCACTTGTTCCAGCTACGCCCTGCGCTGAAAGCGCCGATCCTGCTGGTGACGGCCTACGGCAACTTCCTGTCGCCGGAACAGTCGGCGCAACTGGCCCCACTGCACCAGCTGGCCCGCCCCCTGGCACGCAATGCCTTGTATCAGACCCTGCGCCGCACCCTGCAAGGCCACGCTCCGGAACACCCGCTGGCCATCCCGACGCTTACCGCTACCGACGGCCGGGCGCGCATTCTGCTGGTGGAGGACAACCCGGTGAACCAGCTGGTGGCCAAGGGCATGCTGGCCAAGCTCGGCTGCCGGATACAGGTGGCCACCCAGGGCGTCGAGGCGCTGGAGTGGCTCGAGCAGGAAGACTTCGACCTGGTGTTGATGGACTGCAACATGCCGGTGATGGACGGCTATGAGGCCAGCCGACGCATCCGCCAGAGTGGCCGCTGGCCTGAGCTGCCGATCGTCGCCCTGACTGCCAACGCCATGCCCGAGGAGCGCGAACGCTGCCGGGCGGCGGGCATGAACGACTACCTGGCCAAGCCGTTCCGGCGTGAAGAGCTACTGGCGCTGATCGACCATTGGGTGCCCCTTAGCGGCTGAGCACACGTTCGATATCAGCCTCCAGTGCCTGCGGCTTGGTGGTGGGCGCATAACGCGTGACCTTGCCGCTGGCCGGCTCCAGCAGAAACTTGGTGAAGTTCCACTTGATCTTCTGCGACCCGAGCAGGCCGGGCGCACGCTGCTTGAGCTCGACGAACAGCGGGTGGGCCCCAGGGCCGTTGACCTCCACCTTGCGAAACAGCGGGAAGCTCACGCCGAAATTACGCTCGCAGAACTGCGCGATTTCCCGCGCTTCCCCCGGCTCCTGCTTGCCGAACTGGTTACACGGGAACCCCAGTACCACCAGGCCCCGCTCGCGGTAATGTTGCCAAAGTTGCTCCAGCCCCTTGTACTGCGGGGTGAAACCGCACTGGCTGGCGGTATTGACCACCAGCACCGCCTTGCCGGCAAAGTCGCCCAGCAGCTTGCGTTCACCGGCCAGGGTCACACAGGGGATGTCGAGTATCGATTCAGCCATGGTCAGGCTCCGTCACGCGGTTTGAAGTCCAGGCACACCGAGTTGATGCAGTAACGCAGGCCGGTCGGTGGCGGCCCGTCGGGGAATACATGGCCCAGGTGAGCATCACATTGCGCGCAGGTCACCTCGGTGCGGATCATGCCGTGGGAGGTGTCGCGCGTCTCGATCATCGCGCTGTCTTCGATCGGCGCGTAAAAACTCGGCCAGCCACAGCCAGAGTCGAATTTGGTGGTCGAATCGAACAGCGCCAGGCCGCAGCAGATGCAGTGGTAGGTACCTGCACGCTTTTCGCTGTTGTACTTGCCAGAGAACGGCCGTTCGGTGCCCTTCAGGCGGCACACTTGGTACTGCTCCGGGTCAAGCATCGCACGCCATTGTTCCAGGGTTTTGTCGATCTTTTGCATGTGTGGACCTCGGCAGGCTGAATTTCACCTCGCGCCGTCTTTTCCGTAGCGCGGGTGGCACGTATATTAGTTGGCTTCGTGTGCAAGGCCTCAAGTCTGGCACCCGCGCCCCGCCCTTTCAAACCTTTCGACGGCGGCGCACCGCGTATTCTCAATCGGGATCACATCATGCAGTTCAGCAAATCGAACAAGCTCGCCAATGTCTGCTACGACATTCGCGGCCCGGTGCTCAAGCACGCCAAACGCCTGGAAGAGGAAGGCCATCGCATCCTCAAGCTGAACATCGGCAACCCGGCGCCGTTTGGCTTCGAGGCGCCGGACGAAATTCTCCAGGATGTGATCCGCAACCTGCCCACTGCCCAGGGCTACAGCGACTCCAAAGGCCTGTTCAGCGCGCGCAAGGCGGTGATGCAGTACTGCCAGCAGAAGGAAATCGAAGGCGTCACCATCGAGGACATCTACCTGGGCAATGGTGTGTCCGAGCTGATCGTGATGTCGATGCAGGCGCTGCTCAACAACGGCGACGAAGTGCTGATCCCGGCGCCCGACTACCCGCTGTGGACTGCTGCAGTGAGCCTGGCTGGCGGCAAGCCGGTGCATTACCTGTGCGATGAGCAGGCCGACTGGTTCCCTGACCTTGAAGACATCAAGGCCAAGATCACCCCGAACACCAAGGCCCTGGTCATCATCAACCCGAACAACCCGACCGGCGCCGTCTATTCCAAAGAATTGCTGCTGGGCATGCTGGAGCTGGCCCGCCAGCACAACCTGGTGGTGTTCTCTGACGAGATCTACGACAAGATCCTCTATGACGAAGCCGTGCACATCAGCACCGCGTCACTGGCCCCGGACTTGCTGTGCCTGACCTTCAACGGCCTGTCCAAGTCGTACCGGGTGGCGGGCTTCCGCTCCGGCTGGCTGATCATCTCCGGGCCCAAGCACCACGCCCAGAGCTACATCGAAGGCATCGACATGCTGGCCAACATGCGCCTGTGCGCCAACGTACCGGCCCAGCACGCCATCCAGACTGCGCTGGGCGGTTACCAGAGCATCAATGACCTGGTGCTGCCGCCGGGCCGGCTGCTGGAGCAGCGCAACCGCACCTATGAATTGCTCAATGAGATCCCCGGGGTCAGCTGCGTCAAGCCGATGGGTGCGCTGTATGCCTTCCCGCGGATCGATCCGAAGGTTTGCCCGATCCTGAACGACGAGAAGTTCGCGCTGGACCTGCTGTTGTCGGAAAAGCTGCTGATCGTGCAGGGTACGGCGTTCAACTGGCCGTGGCCGGACCACTTCCGCGTGGTGACATTGCCGCGGGTGGATGATCTGGAAGCGGCGATTGGCCGGATTGGCAACTTCCTGCGCACTTATTCGCAGTAAGTACCGGCCTCATCGCCGGCAAGCCGGCGCCCACAAGTACAGCGCAAGCCTTAAGCACTGCGGGGTATCTGTGGCAGCCAGCTTGCTGGCCCTCACAGGCACAGCACAACTCTTCAGCATTGCAGGGTATTTGAGAGCGGCTTGCCGGCGATTGGGCTGCAAAGCAGCCCCCTACAACCCCCACATACCTTTCTTACATCCTGCAACGCTCTAGCTCACAGCCCCAACCAGATCCTCTGCCATACTCCGCCGTACACAGTTTGAAATAGTCCCCCGATTGAATCGGCGCGCCCGGCCCCTTATATACCCCGCATACGCAACACACTCATCCGTCAGGAGAACGTAACAACCATGATGCGCATTCTGTTGTTTGTAGCCACCAACCTTGCGGTGGTGCTGGTTGCAAGCATTACCCTGAGCCTGTTCGGTTTCAACGGGTTCATGGCCGCCAACGGGGTTGACCTCAACCTCAGCAGCCTGCTGGTCTTCTGCGCCGTGTTCGGCTTCGCCGGCTCCCTCGTTTCGCTGTTCATCTCCAAGTGGATGGCGAAGATGAGCACCGGCACCCAGATCATCTCCCAGCCGCGTACCCGCCACGAGCAGTGGCTGCTGCAGACGGTCGAAGAGCTGTCCCGCGAAGCCGGCATAAAGATGCCCGAAGTGGGTATCTTCCCCGCCTACGAGGCCAACGCCTTCGCCACCGGCTGGAACCGCAACGACGCTTTGGTAGCCGTATCCCAAGGCCTGCTGGAACGCTTCTCGCCTGATGAAGTACGCGCCGTGCTGGCCCACGAGATCGGCCACGTGGCCAACGGGGACATGGTCACCCTGGCGCTGGTACAAGGCGTGGTGAACACCTTCGTGATGTTCTTCGCCCGCATCATCGGCAACTTCGTCGATAAGGTGATCTTCAAGAACGAAGAGGGTCAAGGCATTGCCTACTACGTGGCGACCATCGTCGCCGAGTTGGTCCTGGGCATCCTCGCCAGCATGATCGTCATGTGGTTCTCGCGCCGCCGTGAATACCGCGCCGATGAAGCCGGCGCACAACTGGCCGGCACCGCCGCGATGATCGGCGCCCTGCAACGCCTGCGCGTAGAGCAGGGCCTGCCAGTGCACATGCCCGACACCATGAAGGCATTCGGCATCAATGGCGGCCTCAAGCATGGCCTGGCCGGCCTGCTGATGAGCCACCCGCCGCTGGAAGAGCGCATCGAGGCGCTGCGCCGCCGGGGTTGATTGTTCAGGCACCAATCAAGGGCGACTACGGTCGCCCTTTTTTATGCAGCCGGCCTGCATATTTGAGACGGTAATCTTCAGCGCTGTAGGGGTGGTGGGAGCAACTGGCTTGCCGGCGATAGGGCCGGCACAGGCAAACCCACATCAAAACCGTACGCGATAGGCCCGCTCAACAAGGCACTTCACCCCCGCCTGCAAGAACTTAGGGCTTTCCCCGATCACGTCTTGCGCCTCCAGCTCCTCCACCTGCCACCCGGCAAACCCACGCCGCACTTCCTCGTCGGCGACCGAAAACGGCGGCCCCGCCAGCAGACGCTGCTCGTAGTCCAAGGTCACCAGAAGCCCACGGCCCGCAGGCAGCAGCCGCGAAAGCAAACCCATGTACCGCTCACGCATTGCCGGAGGCAGGGCAATCAACGCAGCTCGGTCATACAGCCCCACGCAATCAGCCACATCCTCGGCGCGCAAGGCGAAGAAATCACCACACCACAGCTCCACCTCACCACTGCTCCACACTTCGAACGCGCCCTGCTGCCGAACCTGCGCCTGCAGCCCCTGCTCCTGGAAGAAGTCCTCCACGGCCCGGCGCGACAGCTCCACACCCCGCACGCGATAGCCCTGCCCCGCCAGCCAGGCCAGGTCCAGGCTCTTGCCGCACAACGGCACCAGCACCCGGCTGCCGGCAGCCAGGCCAAGCCCCGGCCAGTAGCGTTGCAGGTAGGGGTTTGCCTGGGCCTGGTGAAAACCGATCTGGTTATCGGCCCACTTTTGGTGCCAGAACGCCTGCTCCATAGTTCCTCCAGGTTTTTAGATCATTTGGGCAAAAATCTTATATTGGAAATCGATCGGTGACTGATCGAAGATGACTGCATCTTACCCCTCAGGACCCTATCATGCTGCCCAGCCTGTTCATTTCCCACGGCTCTCCGATGCTCGCCCTGCAACCCGGCGCCAGCGGGCCAGCGCTGGCCCAGCTGGCCAATGCCCTGCCACGCCCGAAGGCGATCGTGGTGGTGTCGGCGCACTGGGAAAGCCACGAACTGCTGGTGACCGCCAACCCACAGCCGCAGACCTGGCATGACTTCTACGGCTTTCCTGCAGCGCTTTATGCCGTTCAGTACCCTGCGCCTGGCCAGCCGCAACTGGCGGCGAACGTCAGCGCGCGGCTCAACGCCGCTGGCCTGCCGGCTCGCCTGGATGCCCAGCGGCCCTTCGACCATGGGGCCTGGGTGCCGCTGTCGTTGATGTATCCCGATGCAAGCATTGCGCTGATTCAGGTGTCGCTCCCGAGCCACATGGGGCCGGCGCAGCAAATCAAGGTCGGCCGAGCGTTGGCCGGGCTGCGCAGCGAGGGTGTGTTGTTGGTCGGCTCTGGGAGCATCACCCATAACCTGGGCGAGCTGGACTGGCATGCAGGGCCGGACGTGATCGAGCCTTGGGCACTGGCATTTCGCGATTGGGTGGTGGAGAAGCTGGGCGAAGACGACCAGGCCGCGCTGCTGGACTTCAAGCAACAAGCGCCGTTTGCGTCGCGTAACCATCCCAGTGATGAGCATTTCTTGCCGTTGTTCTTCGCCCTTGGGGCCGGTGGCAGGTTTGGCATCGTGCACCAAGGGTTTACCCTCGGCGCGCTGGGGATGGACATTTACCGCTTCGACTGAAAAGCGGCAGCGTTGTGCCGCGACAGGCCTGCATGCATGGCAGCCCCAAAGAACCACAAGCAAAAAAAATCCCCGACCTAAGCCGGGGATTTTTTCATTACGCCAGGATCAATCTTCGCGGTAGCGACGCAGCTTCAGCTGCTTGCCAGCCACGCGGGTGTCCTTGAGCTTAGTCAGCAGGCGCTCGAGACCGTCTTCCGGCAGCTCGATCAGGCTGAAGCTGTCACGCACCTGGATGCGACCGATCGCATCACGGGCCAGGCCACCTTCGTTGAGGATCGCACCCAGCAGGTTCTTGGCAGCGATACCATCACGGGCACCCAGCGCGGTACGGCAACGCACGCGACCTTCGGCCAGCGGCAGTGGCGCACGGCGCTCGCGCTCACCACGGTCGCTACGCTCGGCACGGTCACCACGCTCCGGGCGCTCACCGCGCGGTGCGAAGCTTGGTACCAGCGGCTGTTCGCGCTCTACCGCTGCCAGGTCCAGCGCCTGGCCATTGGTGGCCTTGCGCAGCAGGGCTGCGGACAGGGCACGCGGGCTGCAACCCAGGGCTTCGGTCAGGCGGTCGAACAGCTCACCGTGGGTGGCTTCTGCTTCGGCCACCAGCGGCGCCAGGCTCGAGGTCAGCTTCTTGATACGCGCATCCAGCACGGCCTGAGCGTTCGGCAGGCGCGCCTCGGCAACCTTCTGCCCGGTAACGCGTTCGATGACCTGCAGCATGCGGCGCTCACGCGGGGTGACCAGCAGCAGTGCACGGCCTTCGCGACCGGCACGGCCGGTACGGCCGATACGGTGCACGTAGGACTCTGGGTCGTACGGCATGTCCACGTTGAACACGTGGGTGATGCGCGGTACGTCCAGACCACGGGCAGCGACGTCAGTGGCGACGACGATGTCCAGGCGGCCATCTTTGAGCGAGTCGATGACGCGCTCACGCTGGTTCTGGGCGATGTCGCCGTTCAGCGCAGCAGCCTTGTAGCCTTTGGCTTCCAGCGCGGCGGCCAGGTCCAGGGTGGCTTGCTTGGTACGCACGAAGGCGATCAGCGCGTCGAACTCTTCCACTTCCAGCAAACGCAGAACAGCCGGGATCTTCTGGTCGGCGTGGACCATCAGGTGCGCCTGGTCGATCGCGGTGACGGTCTGGGTCTTGCTCTGGATCTTGACGTGCTTGGGCTCACGCAGGTGACGTTCGGCGATCGAGCGGATCGACGACGGCAGGGTCGCGGAGAACAGCACGGTCTGACGGCTGGCAGGGATGGCATCGAAGATCACTTCGAGGTCATCCATGAAGCCCAGCTTGAGCATTTCGTCGGCTTCGTCCAGTACCAGGTACTGCACGGTGGACAGGACTTTCTCGTCGCGACGCAGGTGGTCGCACAGACGGCCCGGGGTGGCCACGACGATTTGCGCGCCGTTGCGAATGGCACGCAGTTGTGGGCCCATCGGGGCACCACCGTATACAGCCACCACGTTAACGCCCGGCATCTGCTTGGCGTAGGTTTCGAAAGCGGTAGCTACTTGCAGCGCCAACTCACGGGTTGGCGCCAGGATCAGGGCTTGCGGTTCGCGCTTGCTCACGTCGATCTTGTTGAGGATCGGCAGGGCGAAGGCAGCGGTCTTGCCGGTGCCAGTCTGCGCCTGGCCGATCATGTCGTGACCGGCGAGGATGATCGGGATCGATTGATGCTGAATAGCCGAAGGCTCTTCGTAGCCAGTGGCTACAACGGCAGCGACGATATTCGGATTGAGATCGAGAGCGGCGAATCCGCCGGTTTCCTGGGTCATGGGTCTGCCTCTATGTGCATCCGCAAAGACCCATGCTCCAAAGCTGCACATGCCTTGAAAGACCAAATGGTCACCCAGGCAGCTCTGGCGGCGGGGATTTGCGAAAACGATTGAAAAAGAAAAACTTGGGAAGGTCCGCCTAGCGGACGTGCAGCCGAAGCTGGACTCGGAGGATTTGCACCACCTGATTTTGAGGTCCGCTAAAAGACCGGCGCGTACTATACCCGAATTAATGGAGGGAAGTGTGGAAAATTTTCACGGGCAAGGGGCCAGTACCCGGCCATCAGCGACCAGCGGCTGAAACGTTTATCTCAACCCCCTGGCACGCCCTTCACGTGGCGGGGCGAATTTCCTTGATCAACCCCTCCAGGCTGTACCCCAGCTGTGGCGCCAAGGCTGCAGCCCGGCCCCTGAGGCCATCCAGGTCCAACGTTTGCTCCAGGTCCGCCGGCACCAGCAGGATCACATTGCCCTCCTTCACCGGCAGCTCCCAGTAATGCCGGTGGTACAAGCCGCGCAACAGCGCCGCGCCGAGCGGCCTGCCGTCATCACCGGCCCACTGGTTGATCACCAGCCAACCACCGGGGTTGAGCTGCTTCTGGCAGTTTTCCAGAAAGGTCCAGGCCAGATGGCCGACACCCGGGCCGTGGTCGGTGTACAGGTCGACGAACAACAGGTCGGTTTTCTCTGCCGTGGGCAGCAGCTCCAGGGCATCGCCCACCCGCACATACAGGCGCGGGTCGTCGTCCAGGCCCAGGTACTCCATGGCCAGGCGCGGCACATCCGGGCGCAGCTCGATGGCCTCGATGTCTTCCAGTGGCAAGAACTTCATGCAGGCCTGGGTCAGGGTGCCGGCGCCCAGGCCAAGGAACAGTGCGCTTTCAGGCTGCTCGTGGCACAGCGCCCCCACCAGCATGGCGCGGGTGTAGTCGTACTCGAGCCAGCTGGGGTCAACTGTGAACACGCAGCTTTGCTCGATGGCATCGCCAAATTCGAGGAAGCGGTAATCCTCCACCTCATACACACTGATGACCCCGAAGGCATCCTCGACCCGAGCCAACAGCCGCTCTTCCCGCTCCGTCGCCATGAACCTGCCACCCGCCCGCGCAAAAACGCGCATTGTCCGCCAACGTCCCGGATGCAACAAGCTCAGCGCCAACTGTTACCATGGCAGGCAGCCTATAACCGACAAGACCGAGCCTGTGATGAACCGACCGTGGAGCCCTGACAGCTGGCGTGCCCTGCCGATCCAGCAGCAACCGACCTACCCCGATGCCGCGCATCTGCTCAAGGTCGAGCAGACCTTGGCCAGCTACCCGCCGCTGGTGTTCGCCGGGGAGGCGCGCGAGCTGCGCCGGCAGTTCGCCGAGGTCACCGAAGGCCGTGCCTTCCTGCTGCAGGGTGGCGACTGTGCCGAGAGCTTCGCCGAGTTCTCTGCCGCGAAGATCCGCGACACCTTCAAGGTGTTGCTGCAGATGGCCATCGTCATGACCTTCGCCGCCGGCTGCCCGGTGGTCAAAGTCGGGCGTATGGCCGGGCAGTTCGCCAAGCCACGTTCATCGGGCGACGAAACCATCGGCAACCTGACCTTGCCGGCCTACCGCGGCGACATCGTCAACGGCATCGGCTTCGACGAAAAAAGCCGTGTACCCGACCCAGACCGCCTGCTGCAGGCCTACCACCAGGCCACCGCCAGCCTCAACCTGCTACGCGCCTTCGCCCAAGGCGGTTTCGCCGACTTGCACCAGGTGCACAAGTGGAACCTGGACTTCATCGCCAACTCGGCGCTGGCCGACAAATACCACCAGTTGGCCAACCGCATCGACGATACCCTGGCCTTCATGCGCGCCTGCGGCCTGGACAGCGCCCCGCAATTGCGCGAAACCAGCTTTTTCACCGCCCACGAGGCACTGCTGCTGAACTACGAAGAAGCCTTCGTGCGCCAGGACAGCCTGACCGGCGACTACTACGATTGCTCGGCGCACATGCTGTGGATCGGCGACCGCACCCGCCAGCTCGACGGCGCGCATGTGGAATTCCTGCGTGGGGTGCACAACCCTATCGGGGTCAAGGTTGGCCCGAGCATGAACCCCGAAGCGCTGATCCGCCTGATCGACACGCTCAACCCGGCCAACGATCCGGGGCGCCTCAACCTCATCGTGCGCATGGGCGCCGGCAAGGTCGGTGAGCACCTGCCCGGGCTGATCCGCACCGTCGAGCGCGAGGGGCGCAAGGTGCTGTGGAGTTCGGACCCGATGCACGGCAATACCATCAAGGCCAGCAGCGGCTACAAGACCCGTGACTTCGCGCAGATTCTCGATGAGGTGAAGCAGTTCTTCCAGGTGCACCAGGCCGAAGGCAGCCATGCCGGTGGCATTCACATCGAGATGACCGGGCAGAACGTCACCGAGTGCATCGGTGGCGCACGCCCGATCACCGAAGATGGGCTGTCGGATCGTTACCATACGCATTGCGACCCACGCATGAACGCCGACCAGTCGCTGGAGCTGGCGTTTCTGATTGCCGAAACCCTCAAGCAGGTGCGCCGTTGAGGCAGGTGCCGGCCACAGCCTCTTCAGCACCCGCAAGACCGAGCGCCGCATGTGCGGCGCATCGGCCCCTCACCTGCGCAGCGGATCATCCCAGAATGGCCGCTCTGCCTCCTGCTGGATATCGGCCCGGCTCAACCCCAGATCCTGCAACGTTGCATCGCTGAGGCTGGCCAGTTCCCGGCGCTGGCGGTACAGCTCCAGCCAGCGAGCCGGACGCTGCAAGGCAGCATGCCACAGGTGCTTGAAGGAGAAGGCAGGGTGTTGAATGCTGCTGACATGACCTTTCATCGTGAAGCCCTCCGTGTTGATGGCTTCAGTCTCGCGCCAGGCTTAAGATCAATCCAACGAATGTTTCTTATGCCATGCATCTAGGAGATTGATGCAATGTCCCACTACCAGAGCCTCGATGCTGACGTGCTACGCACCTTCGTCGCCATTGCCGAGCAAGGGGGGTTCACCCGTGCCGGCGAAGTGGTCAACCGCACCCAGTCGGCCGTCAGCATGCAAATGAAACGCCTGGAGGAGGACGTGCTGCAGCGCCAGTTGTTCGAGCGCGACGGCCGCCAGGTGCGCCTGACCGCCGAGGGCCAGGTACTGCTGGGCTACGCACGGCGCATCCTCAAGCTGCATGGCGAAGTGTTCAACACCCTACGCATGCCGCACATGGTCGGGCTGGTGCGCATCGGTACACCCGACGACTACGCCATGCGGTTCTTGCCAACCATCCTGTCGAGTTTCGCCCAGGCCTACCCGCTGGTGCAGGTGGAGGTGCATTGTGATTCGTCGAAACACCTGATGCTGCGCCAGGACCTGGACCTGACCATCGTCACCCGGGAGCCCGGCAACGAGGTTGGCCAGTTGCTGCGCCAGGAACGCCTGGTGTGGGCCGCCGCCGACAGCTTCTGCCCACAGGAGCAACGGCCCATGCCGCTGGCGCTGTTCAACACCGACTGCTTCTGCCGCGCCTGGACCTGCAATGCCCTGGAGGCCCAGGGCATCGACTATCGCATTGCCTACACCAGCCCCAGCCTGGCGGCGATCTTCGCCATCGTCACGGCAGGGCTGGCAGTGACCGCGCAGTTGCAGAGCCTGATCGGCGGCAACATCCGCATCCTGGGCGAGCAGGACGGCTTGCCTGAGCTGCCCATGGCCAACGTGATGCTGCTGCGCAATGCACAAAACCAGTCACCGATCACCGATTGCATGGCTGACTACATCATCGAGGGCTTTCAGTGATGGCCAGTGCACACGCCAACCGCTAAAGCTCGAAGCCCAGCATCACCGCACACACCACCAAAAACACACAAAACATCGCCCGCAGCACCTTCTCCGGCAACGCATGGGCCAGCCGCACTCCCCAGCTGATACTGAGCAGGCCGCCTACCGCCAACGGTAACCCCACGCCCCAGTCGACACTGTGATGCACGCCATAGGTAAGCAAGGTGACCATGGTGCTCGGTGCTGCCAGTGCCAGGGACAGCCCTTGCGCCACCACCTGTGTGGCGCCGAACACACTGGTCAGGATCGGCGTGGCCACCACCGCCCCGCCCACCCCGAACAAACCGCCCATGGTGCCGCTGAAGCAGCCCAGCACACCCAGCCAGGGCCAGGGATGGCGCAGCTCGGCGCTTGCCGGAGCGGATTTGATGAACATCCGCACCACGTTCCACAGGGCCAGCGCCACCAGAAAGCCGACAAAGCCCAGGCGCATGGCCTGCGCATCGATACCCACGGCCCAGATCGAGCCCAACCAGGCGAACACCAAGCTGCACACCGACAGCGGCACGGCATGGCGCAACTCGATGCGGTTACGCTGGTGATAGCGCCACAGCGCCAGCAGCACGTTCGGTACCACCATCACCAAGGCCGTGCCCTGGGCCAGTTGCTGATCGAGCCCGAACAGCACACCCAACGCCGGGATGGCGATCAACCCGCCGCCAATACCGAACAACCCACCCATGGTGCCCAAGGCTGCGCCCAGCACGCTATACAACAACCACTCGATCATCAGGGCCTCATCCGCCTGCGTTGACAATACGGGCATGCTAACGATTGCGCTCTGGCGGGGAAACGCACAGCAACGCACAATGGCTGTGCGATTTATGCAAAAGCAAGGCAGCCATGAGCCCAGATACCCTTACCGACCAACTGAGCCTGTTTCTCGATGTGCTGGAGACCGGCAGCTTTTCCGCGGCCGCCCGGCGCCATCCACTCACCCCCTCCGCCGTCGCCCGGCGCATCGACAGCCTCGAGCGCGCGGTGGGCAGCCGCCTGTTCACCCGCAGCACCCATGCGGTGCGCGCCACACCGGCTGGCAATGCCTTCGCCGAACGCGCCCGGCGCATCATCGAGGAGCTGCGCCTGGCGCGCGCCGAGGCCGTGTCACTGAGCAGCGCTCCGGAGGGGTTGATCCGTATCGACGCCCCTGCAGCTTTCGGCCGCCGCCACCTGGCGCCGGCCATTGCCGACTTCCTGGTGGCCTACCCCGGCCTGGATGTACACCTGCGCCTGATCGACAGCTTCGTCGACCTGCACGGCAGCCACCTGGGCGAAGTCGACCTGGTGCTGCGTGCAGGCCCCCTGGCCGATACCCGCCTGGTCGCCACACCGCTGGCCTACATGGTCCGCGTCGCCTGCGCCAGTCCCGCCTACCTGGCCAGCCGCGGCATACCCGCCTGCCCCAGCGCACTGCCCAATCACGATGGGCTGGACTGGGACGGGCTGGCCCCACCCTTCGCCTGGCGCTTCGAGGTCGATGGGCAATCACGGCTGTACCGGCCCGCGCGGATGCGCATGGCCGCCAACAATGCCGAAACGCTGCTGTTCGGCGCGCTTGCCGGGCTGGGCATTGCCCACCTGCCTACCTGGCTGATCAGCGACTACCTGCTACGTGGCGAACTGGTGCCCCTTTTTTGCGACAACGGCCTGCCTGCGGCAGAGACCAGCGGTATTTATGCGCTGCGCCTGGCACATGAAACGAACTCTCGCAGCCGCTTGCTGCTCGAATTCCTCAAGAGCCGCTTCAGCCCGATCCCCCCATGGGACCTTGCATTACGAAGTGAGCTGCGATGGCAATGAGCGCGCAAACCTTCAGCGTGCTAGATTTCTCCATTGATCACATTCAAGGACCTGCATGAACGCCGACACCCAAGCTTCTTGCGACGAGCTGCTGCTGGACAACCAGGTCTGCTTCGCCCTGCACTCCACCTCGTTGCTGATGACCAAAGTCTACAAGCCACTGCTGCAGGCGTTGGGCCTGACTTACCCGCAGTACCTGGCCATGCTCGTGCTGTGGGAACAGGACGGCCTGACCGTGGGCGAGATCAGCCAGCACCTGCTCACCGACCCCGGCTCGCTCACGCCATTGCTCAAGCGCCTGGAAAGCGAAGGCCTGCTCAAGCGAACCCGATGCCGCGAGGATGAACGGGTGGTGCTGGTGCAACTGACCGACAAGGGGCGCGCGCTGCAGCAGCAGGCCAAAGAGGTGCCGCAATGCATTCTCAAGGCCAGCGGCCGCAGCCTGGAGCGCCTGCAACAACTGCAGGCCGACCTGCTGGAGTTGCGCGACAGCCTGCAAAAGAACCTCTGACGGCTATGCTGTGCAATGCCCGTTCGGACGAGCGGTGAAGATTTATCTTGCGCGCAAACTAATTGCGCGCTAATTTAAATCCCGTACCCACCCGATGCCCCCGCTTGATGCGGGGCGCACAGCACACTAGCGAGGCTCAAAATGCACAAGGTCACTCCGCTGTACATCGCAGAAGCCACCTCCACTGGCGGTCGCGACGGTAAATCCCGCTCCAGCGACGGCAAGCTGGAAGTCAAGCTGAGCACCCCCAAGGAACTGGGCGGCGCGGGCGGTGACGGCACCAACCCCGAGCAGATGTTCGCTGCCGGCTATTCGGCTTGCTTTATCGGCGCACTGAAGTTCGTCGCCGGCCAGGAGAAACAGCAACTACCTGGCGACGCTTCGATCACCGCCAAGGTGGGCATTGGCCAGATTCCTGGTGGCTTCGGCCTGGATATCGACCTGCACATCAACCTGCCAGGCCTGTCCCAGGCTGACGCAGAAGGCCTGGTGGAGAAGGCGCACCAGGTGTGCCCATACTCCAATGCCACCCGCGGCAATGTAGATGTCAGGCTGCATGTAACGGTCTGAATACAGGTATAAAAAAACCCGGCCGAGGCCGGGTTTTTTGTGCACATCACAAGAAGGATTACTTCTTGGAACGGCCCTTGAAGCTGTTGTCGCGAGTGTCGATGTCGATCCACTCGTCGATCTGGATGAAGTCGGCAACCTGGATCTCGGTACCGTTCTTCAGCTTGGCAGGCTTCATCACCTTGCCCGAGGTATCGCCACGCGCAGCGTTCTCGGTGTAGACAACCTGACGGCTGATGGTGGTCGGCAGCTCTACCGACACCAGACGGCCTTCGAAGAACACGGCTTCGCAGATGTCTTCCATGCCTTCTTCGATGTACGGCAGAACGGCGTCGATGTCTTCGGCGTTCAGTTCGTACATGGTGTAGTCGGTGGTGTCCATGAAGGTGTACGAGTCACCGCTGATGAACGACAGGGTCGCTTCTTTGCGATCCAGGATCACGTCGTCCAGCTTGTCGTCCGCACCGTAAACGGTTTCGGTCTTGTAGCCGGTCAGCAGGTTTTTCAGTTTGGTCTTCATGATCGCGCTGTTGCGACCCGATTTGGTGAACTCGGCTTTCTGAACCAGCCACGGGTCGTTGTCGATCCGCAGTACGGTACCGGGTTTCAGTTCTTTACCAGTTTTCATTACGAAGTATCCGAATCTGGATGGATTTATAAAAATCGAGGCCGCATATCATAGCCAATTTCGGTAAAACTGTACCAGCGCCTTGGCGAGGTCCGGCTGAGCGGCTTGGCGCGCCGCCCATTCACGGGCATGCCGCTGCAGTTCCGCCCCGTGTTTACGGGCCCCTTGCCAGGCCTGGTGCATGTCGTGGTTCATGTTCCAGGCGCGCCACAAGGCCACCATCGCCTCGCCGGCAGCATCCGACAGGCCCTGTCGATAAAGCCCGAGGAACGCGTCGAGCTTTTCCCAGTGGGCATTTTCCTCTTGCACGTAAATGTGCCATAGCATCGGCCGGCCGGCCCATTGCGCGCGCACGAACGAGTCCTCGCCACGCACGGCATTGAAATCGCAGCACCACAGCAGGCGGTCATAGTCGTCCTGGCTGACGAACGGCAGGATCTGCACCGTCAGCGCCCCCCGCTGGAACACATCACCGACCTTGAGCCCCGACTCGCCCAGCCAATTGGCCAGGTCCGGAAGAATCCGGCCTTGCGGTACCAACAGATGGGTGGCACAGGTGTCCGTGGCCAATGCATCGAGCCAGCTGCCCAGTTGCGGGTTTTCATAGGCGAACAGCGAGGCCAGTTGCGCGCCGGCCTGCACGTCTACACCCAAGCCCTGCAGGAAGGCGGGTCGCGCCTGTGGCGATTGCTCGAAGGCCTGGCGCTGCGCCAGCAACGCAGCCTCGCGTAGCAGCCCGCCAGTTTTCTCGGTAAAGCCTGGGAAGAAAAACACCTTGCGCAGGCCATTGGGCTGCGGCGACGGCAAGCCGTGGCAGCCCTCCACCCAGTCCTCGGCACTGAGGTAATCGAGGTTAAGCCATAGGATCGGCTTGGCACGGGCGCGCATCGCTTCGACGTACTGTACGGGCAGCTGGCAGGCAAAGGCACCGATCACCACATCGGCGGGCGCTACCGGCTGCCACTCGGCAGGCCAGGCGCGTACCTCCACACCCTGCTGCCATTGCTGTGCGGCGCTGGCGTCGGCGCCTGGGCACAGGGGCACGAACGCCCCCAGGTCGTCTACCCACAGCCGCACCGCCAGCCCATGCTCGGCCACCAGCTGCCGGGCCAGGCGCCAGGTCACGCCGATATCACCGTAGTTGTCCACGACACTGCAGAAAATGTCCCAGGTGACCTTCATGTGCCCTGCCCTCGCCCTGCGCAAAATCACGAATTCTGCGGTTAAATTATCGCTGACAAAAGCACCAACGCTGAAAAAGCGCCCGACGCCATGCCACAATGGCCCTCATAACGCCTGCCAGGAGGCCGCCATGCCCCGCCATCGTGAACTGCAAATAACCCTCAAGCCTGTGCAACTGACCCTGTGCGTGGCACTGGGCCTATGGCTTGGGGCCGTGGCCATCGCGCTGAGCCTGTGGCTGGCCGTGCACCTGTGGCCCGAGCAGGTACAGCCGGTGGCACAGGCCGTCGCCCCGGCCCTGGCCCGGCCAGCGGCCCCGCCGGCGCAACCGGCGGATGCGCAAAGCGAGATGTTCGAGCGTTACAAGGCCATCCTGCACAAGCAGGAACTGCAACAGGCGGCCGAGGCCGCGCAAGGCAACCCGCGCAACCTCAACAGCCCCAAGTGCCAGTTCTGGCTGTCGCAAAACCGCACTGCGCCGACCGACAAGAGCCAGGCCAACGTGCTGGAGTTCTGTTACTGATCATGAACAAGGCCACCCTGCTCACGCGTATCGTTGCAGCCCTGGAAAGCGACATGGACGTATTGCGCCGCGCAGCGCAAACCGCCTACGAAACCGCCACCGCCGAAGAAAACATCGCTGAAAACAAATACGACACCCTTGGCCTGGAAGCCTCCTACCTGGCCACTGGCCAGGCGCGGCGCACGGCCGAGATTCACCAGGCGCTGCTGATCTACCAGCAGTTGGTGCTGCGCGACTATGACCCGGCGCGGGGGGTACAGATCGGCAGCCTGGTGACCTTGGAAGATGAAGCGGGGGCTCAGCGGCAAGTGTTCCTGGGGCCGGAGGCGGCCGGGTTGAAGATTGGCGAGGGGGACGCCCTGGTGACGGTCATTACCCCCCGCTCACCGCTAGGCCAGCAACTGGTCGGTAAAAAGGTCGATGACGAGGTTGGCCTTGGTGCGCAATTGTTCTTCATCGTCGAGGTTGCCTGAACCTGCCAACGACCGACTAACCGGCAAGGGCATCGAATGTGCGGGCCAACCCAGCCTCAGCGAACTGCTCTTGCACAAACTCGATGAACGCCCGGGTCTTGCCGGGCAGCAGCTTGTGCTCGGCGTAATACAGGCTGATGTACCCATCATCCACATACCAATCCGGCAACACCCTCTGCAGCTGGCCCGCCTGCAGGTAAGGCACGGCGAACGGCAGGCTGACCAATGCAATGCCCAAGCCCTGCTGGGCTACGGCGCACGCTGCATCAGAGTCACTCATGGTCATCGCCTGGCGCAACAGCAGCGGCTGCTGCGCTTGCCAACGGCTGGTCAGCGGCCATGATCGCACGCGGCCGGTCTGCGGTGAACGAATCAAGATGCCGGCATGGCGCTCCAGCACCTGCGGGTCGTCAATGACCGGATGCTGGCTCAGGTACCCAGGGGCTGCCACCAACACACGATGGGCAGGGGTCAGCCGGCGCGCCACAACCCCCAGCGGTAACTCGAAACCGCCACCAATCGCAGCGTCGAAACCTTGGCCGATCAGGTCTACCTGACGGTTGTCGAAATGCCAGTCCGGGGTGATCGCCGGGTAGCGCCGCAAGAATTCACCCAGCAGCGGCAATACATACAGCCTGCCGAATACCGTCCCCATGCTCACCCGCAACAGCCCCGCCGGCTGGCCTTCAGCGCTGGCCAGGTTGGCCACGGCGTACTGGATGGTACGAAAACTGTCACTGACCTCCCCTAAAAAACGCTGCCCGGCTTCGGTCAAGGTCAGCTTACGGGTACTACGCTGGAACAGCCGCACACCGAGGCGCGCTTCCAGTTGGGCGACATGCTTGCCCACCGCCGCGGGTGTGATGCTCAAACGGCGCGCCGCCTCGGCGAAGCTGCCCACCTCGGCGCTGCGGATGAAACACTCAAGGGCGTTGAACGACTCCAGTGCCATGATTACCAACCAAAGGTTTACTCTGATAATAGTGATTGCCATCTTATCAGCAGGTAATCATCGGTCGATACTGCATCCATCCAAGGCAATCGGCCTTGCTTCCAGCAGGAGATCAGCATGTCCAAGCAACTCACTCTCGAAGGCAAAGCAGCCCTGGTGCAGGGCGGCTCACGCGGTATCGGCGCTGCCATCGTCCGCCGCCTGGCCCGTGAAGGCGCGCAGGTCGCCTTCACGTACGCAAGCTCCGAAGGCCCGGCCAACGACCTGGTAGCAGAAGTCATAGCAGCAGGCGGCCAGGCACTGGCACTGCGCGCAGACAGCGCAGACGCCGCCGCAGTGCAACTGGCAGTGGACGACACGGTAAAAGCCTTCGGCCGCCTCGATATCCTGGTCAACAATGCAGGCGTACTGGCCGTGGCGCCGCTGACCGAATTCGACCTGGCAGACTTCGACCGCACGCTGGCCATCAACGTGCGCAGTGTGTTCGTCGCCAGCCAGGCCGCCGCCCGCTACATGGGCCAGGGCGGGCGCATCATCAACATCGGCAGCACCAATGCCGAACGCATGCCGTTCGCTGGCGGGGCACCCTATGCCATGAGCAAGTCGGCATTGGTCGGGCTTACCAAAGGCATGGCACGCGACCTGGGGCCACAGGGCATCACCGTGAACAACGTACAACCGGGGCCGGTGGATACCGACATGAACCCGGCCAGCGGCGAGTTTGCCGAAAGCCTGATCCCCTTGATGGCGATCGGCCGTTACGGGCAGGTGGATGAAATTGCCAGCTTCGTGGCCTACCTGGCGGGGCCTGAGGCGGGTTACATCACCGGAGCGAGCCTTACAGCCGACGGTGGCTTTGCGGCCTGATCGAATGCCTCGCCCGCTGGCGTCCAGCCTGAACCGCCCAGATACTGGACGCCACATACCCTTGCCCGCTCCGAGATCTTCATGCCCTCCCCAACCTTGAGCCGCGCCCTGATCCTGCTGATGGCCACCGCCACCGGCCTGGCCGTGGCCAGCAACTACTACGCGCAGCCGCTGCTGCACAGCATCGCCGAACAGTTCGGCCTGAGCACCGCCAGCGCCGGCAGCATCGTCATCGCCGCCCAACTCAGCTACGGCGCGGGCCTTCTGCTGCTGGCGCCTTTGGGCGACCTGTTCGAGCAGCGCCGCCTGATCGTGATCATGTCGGTGATTTCCACCCTGGGCCTGGTGATCAGCGCCTGCGCCCCCAGCCTGCCCTGGCTGCTGCTGGGGACGGCGCTCACCGGGCTGTTCTCGGTGGTGGCGCAGATCCTCGTGCCCATGGCCGCAACCCTGAGCGAGCCGCATCAACGTGGGCGCGCAGTGGGCACGCTGATGAGCGGCCTGCTGCTGGGCATCCTGCTCGCGCGCACCGCTGCCGGCTTCATGGCCGAACTGGGTGGCTGGCGCAGCATCTATGTGCTGGCCGCAGTGCTGATGGCCGTCACTGCCTTTGCCCTGTACCGCAGCCTGCCGCAACACCACAGCCATGCAGGGCTCAAGTACCCGGCACTGATCGGCTCGGTATTCCGCCTGTTCATCGAGGAGCCGCTACTGCGCCTGCGCTCGCTGCTGGGGTTGCTGGCCTTCAGCCTGTTCGGGCTGTTCTGGACGCCGCTGGCGTTCCTCCTGGCGCGTGAGCCTTATCATTATTCCGATGCGGTGATCGGCCTGTTTGGCCTTGCCGGCGCGGCGGGTGCGCTTTCGGCCAACTGGGCCGGCCGCCTGGCTGACCGTGGCAAAGGCTCGCTGGGCACCACCGTGGGCCTGGTAGCGCTGGTGTTGGCGTGGATACCGCTGGGCTTCGCGCAAAGCTCGCTACTGGCCTTGCTGCTCGGCGTACTGCTGCTGGACCTGGCCGTGCAGCTAGTGCATGTGAGCAACCAGAATGCGGTCATCGCCTTGCGCCCCGAAGCACGCACCCGGCTCAATGCCGGTTACATCACCTGTTATTTCATCGGTGGCGCGCTAGGCTCCTTGCTGGGCACACAGCTGTTCCAGTACCAGGGCTGGATGGGCATCGTGACGGCGGGGCTTGCGATCGGGGCACTGGCACTGCTGGTGTGGGGGTGGGCCGAACGCACGCGCAAGCGCGCCGCGAAGGCCGGTGCGGCATGACACCGCAGCCCTCCGTCGCCTGCCCGTTGACTTGCCCGCCGCCCCGGCGCTTCAGTAGGTGTTGATCAAAACCCCTTTCACTGACAGGACGACTCAATGACAAGACTCACGGTGCAATCCGGCGATTTCTTGCAAGGTGAAGGCGAGTATCGCAATGGATCGCTCACACTCAAGACCCCGCGCAGCCCCTCGCCTGGCGAGCGGATTTCCCTTACCCGCATCAGCGACCTGCGCCTGGCCAGCCTGGAATCCAATCGCAACCTGGGGACCGCCCTCGGCTGGGGCATGGCCGGCGCCCTGGTGGCTGGCCCAGTGGGCCTGCTGGCCGGGCTATGGCTGGGCGGCAAGGAGGAAGAAGCCACCTTCCTGGCGACCTTCAAGGACGGCCGCAAGCTGATGGCCAGTACCGATGGCAAGACCTGGTCCAAGATCGACGACAGCTGGCGCCAGCATCGGCGCCCGCCCGCGGGGGATTGAACAACTTCAGGCGTACGGGGTGATACGCGCCTGATAACATGAGCGTTTTTTGACTGCACGGGCCCATTCGCGGGCTTACCCGCGAGTGGGCCCGTGCGTGCTCATCGCTCAAGGACCCCAGCATGCCCCTGCCCCACCCCCGCCTGCCCCTGAGCCTGCTCAGCCTGGGCCTGGCCCTGCACACCCCCCAAGGCCTGGCCCAGGACAGCGTCACACTCGCCCCGATGCAGGTATCCGACACCTACGGCAACGACGGCTATCAAGTAACCGACGCTGCGGTAGGCGGGTTTCAGGCAGCCCCCCTGCTCGACACCCCGGCATCGGTCAGTGTTTTCAGCCAGCAACTGATCGAAGACCGCCAGGTACGCACACTCAGCGAAGTGCTGCACAGCGATGCCTCGGTCGGCGAAAGCTACGCCCCGATCGGCTATTACGAAAACTTCAACGTGCGCGGCTTCGAGCTCAATGCCGCCAGCAGCTACCGCATCAATGGCCAGACCATCGCCGGCGAGCAGAACGTGGCGCTGGAGAACAAGCAGCAAGTCGAACTGCTCAAGGGCCTGTCGGGCCTGCACAGTGGCGTGTCGGCGCCCGGCGGGCTGATCAATTACGTGACCAAGCGCGCCGAGGATGTGCGCAGCGTAACGGTGTCGACCAACGAACAGGGCGAGCGCTACCTGGCCACCGACCTGGGCGGCTGGTTTGGCAGTGAGCGGCAGTTCGGGCTGCGCGCCAACCTCGCCCACGAAGACATCCGCTCCTACGTCGACCATGCCGACGGCAAGCGCGACTTTGCTTCGCTGGCGTTCGATTGGCAGATCAACCCTGATGCCACCTTGCAGCTCGATGCCGAATACCAGCACCGCGAACAGCGCTCGGTACCGGGTTATCAACTGCTTGGCGGCAGCGAAGTCCCCCATGGGATCGACCCGGACGACCGCCTGGCCTACCAGCACTGGGCCAAGCCGGTACAGAACGATTCACTGAACCTGGGCGGGCGTTTCCAGTACCGTTTCAACGATACCTGGAGCGGCACACTGAGCGCCTCGCGCAGCAAAGTGGTCATCGATGACTACAGCGCGTTCGCCTGGGGCAGCGAAGACGGCTGGCAGTCGCACTTCAGCCCAGAGGGCGACTACGACATCTATGACTTCCGCAGCCCTGACGACACCCGCCGCACCGACGAAGCGCAAGCGATGCTCGACGGCCACTTCGACGCGCTCGGCGTGAGCCATGAACTGACGGTGGGCGCCAGCGCTCAACGCCGCACGCTGGATCAACGCCCCTACTACAACCAGCTGGTCGGCAGCGGCAACATCTACACCGGCGCGCCCGCCGTAGCGCCCTCGGACCTGCCGGTCGGTGCCAGCGAGCGGCGCCTGGACAGCCGCCAGTACGGCCTGTTCATCAACGACCGCATCACCTTCAGCGAACAGTGGCAGGCCGTGCTCGGCGCCCGTGAAGTGCGCCTGGACGAAAAGACCTGGGACGAAACGGGCCTGGCCGGGCGCCATACCCGGCAATACCAGTTGCTGCCCAATGCCGCGCTGATCTACAAGCCGCGCCAGGAGACCACCGTGTATGCCAGCTACTCCAAGGGCCTGTCTGCAGGGGGCACCGCGCCCTGGTATGCCAGCAATGCGGCAGAAATCCTTGCCCCTACCCTCTCGCATCAGCTTGAGCTGGGCATCAAGCGCGACTGGCAGGGCATGAGTTTCAGCGCCGCGCTGTTCCAGATCCGCCAGGCCTATCAATACGCCCGCCCTGAAGGCGACGGCAGCTTCACCTATGTACAGCAGGGCCAGCAGAAGAACATCGGCCTGGAACTGGGCGCCAGCGGCTGGGTGACCTCGAACCTGCAGGTCCAGGCCAGCGCCGCAGCGATTCGCGCCCGGGTGAAAAACAGCGGTACCGATGCCTACGAAGACCACCAGGCGATCAACGTGCCGCGCCTGCGTGCCGCCCTGCAAGCCGACTACAGCCTGCCGGTCCCGGGCCTGGCGCTGCTGGGCGGGGCGCGATACAGCGCCAGCAAGTATGCGAGCCAGGCGGGGAATGTACAGGTCGGGGGCTATACCGTGTTCGATGTGGGAAGCCGCTATCGCACGCGTATCGGGGGCTATGACACCGTGCTGCGCCTGACCGTGGACAACGTGTTCGACAAGCGCTACTGGCGGGATGTGGGGGACTACCTGGGGGACAACTACCTTTTCCAGGGCGCGCCCAGGACCGCACGCGTGTCGGCCGTGGTGAGCTTCTAGGGCAACTGGTCGCAATGGGGGGCTGGCAGGGGCGCACATGCCCCTGCGCGCCCCGCTGGGGCAAAAACCCCAGCAAACAAAAAGCCCCCAGGCTTTTCAGCATGGGGGCTCTTCGTAGAATGTGGCGGTGAAGAAGGGATTTGAACCCTTGATACGATTTCTCGTATACACACTTTCCAGGCGTGCTCCTTCGACCACTCGGACACTTCACCGTTTCTCTTCAAGCCATTCAGCCTGTCGAGGCGCGCTAATTTAGTAGAAGACCTTTTCTTTGGCAAGCATTTTTTTCAGTTTTTTCATGCATTTAAGCCAAACCACGGAAAACCCCAGGCTGCCAGGGCAAAGCTGCCAATCTCGCCAGCGCTTTTACCGCAACCGCACGCCCTGCCCTGATTGCGCAAGGCATCAAGGCCGGTCGCTGACTGGCTGGTCAGCCTTGCTGCTTTACCTGGCCCGCAGCGCTGGGTAACGTCGTCGCCACGCCCCCTAAAGGACTCTAGCCATGAGCGAGCTGATTACCTACCACGCCGAAGACGGCATCGCCACCCTGACCCTCAACAACGGCAAGGTCAACGCTATCTCGCCGGATGTCATCACGGCCTTCAACGCGGCCCTGGACCGCGCCAAGGAAGATCGCGCCGTGGTCATCATCACCGGCCAGCCGGGCATCCTGTCTGGCGGCTACGACCTGAAAGTGATGACCGCAGGCCCCAAGGAAGCCATCAGCCTGGTCACCGCCGGCTCCACCCTGGCCCGGCGCCTGCTCTCTCACCCGTTCCCGGTGATCGTCGCCTGCCCCGGCAACGCCGTGGCCAAGGGTGCCTTCCTGTTGTTGTCCGCCGACTACCGCATCGGTGTCGAGGGGCCGTACAAGATCTGCCTGAACGAAGTGCAGATCGGCATGACCATGCACCACGCCGGCATCGAACTGGCCCGCGACCGCCTGAGCCGCGCAGCCTTCCAGCGCTCGGTGAACAATGCCGAAATCTTTGACCCGCATGGCGCGATGCAAGCGGGCTTTCTCGACAAGGTGGTGCCGGCCGAGCAGTTGCACGACACCGCGCTGGCCGCTGCGCGTGAATTGAAGAAGCTGAACATGCTGGCGCACAAGAACACCAAGCTGAAGGTGCGCAAGGGCCTCCTGGACGCCCTGGATGAGGCCATCCAACTGGACCAGCAGCCAGTGGGTTGACCCTCAGGCCCTCTGGCCGTCACGCCGCCCAGAGGGCCATTGGCGCGAACCCAAGGTTTGCCCAACCCAGTGCACAGCCGTACACTGCACCGCGACTGTCTGGTGTGAGCCAAACCATGCTTTATTGCCTTCGCATGCTCCTACTGGCGCTGCACTTCCTGCTGGTCGGGGCCATTGGCCTGCTGATCGGCGTGCTGCGCCCCTTCAACCGCGACAACAGCCGCATTTTCGCCCGCCTTTACAGCCTGCCGGCCACCCGGCTGCTGGGCATCGAGGTCAAGGCCGAAGTCGGCCCGCTGGCTGACCAGCCACCCGGCTGTGTGATCATCGCCAACCACCAGTCCAACTTCGACCTGTTCATCCTCGGCCATGTGGTGCCCCGGCGCACGGTCGCCATCGGCAAGAAAAGCCTCGGCTGGATCCCACTGTTCGGGCAGTTGTTCTGGTTGGGCGGCAATGTGCTGGTGGACCGCAAGAATGCTTACCAGGCGCGCAAGGCCATGCAGGTGACCACGCGTATCCTGCGTGACGACACGTCGATCTGGATCTTCCCTGAGGGCACGCGCAACCCGTCAGACCAGTTGCTGGCGTTCAAGAAAGGCGCCTTCCACATGGCGCTCGAGGCGGGCGTACCGATCGTGCCGGTGTGCGTCAGCCGCTATGCGCGCCGTTTGGGGCTCAACAGCTGGCGACGCCGCACGGTGATCGTGCGCTCACTGCCGCCGATCGCTACTGAAGGGCTGACCCAGCAAGACCTCCCGGCCTTGATCGAGCAGTGCCGCGGGCAGATGCAGCAGTGCATCGACCACATGGAAGGCGAGTTGTCCAAGCGCTAGGTTGCCCTCAGCGCCCCTACGGCCCAAGCTGTACATCGTGTGCAACCAAACAAGTGGATAACCATGGGTCGAGTCGTGGCATCGGCGGTGTACAGCGCCGGCAGAAAAGTCACCAACATCAGCATCGACGAGGGCAGCGAGTGGGCACGCAAGCCCGGGCATTTCGTCTGGATCGGCCTGGAAGAGCCCAATGCCGAGGAACTGGCCAACCTGCAGTGCCAGTTCAACCTGCACGAACTGGCCATCGAGGACGCGCTGGAGAAACACAGCCGGCCCAAGCTCGAAACCTTCGGCGACGCGCTGTTCATCGTCACCTATTCGCCCGTGCGCCATGAGGGCAAGCTGGAGTTCATCGAAACCCACATCTTCGCCGGCAACGGCTACGTCATCACCTGCCGCAACGGCCACTCCAAATCCTATGCCCTGGTGCGCCAACGCTGCGAGGCGCGCCCCTTGCTGTTGGAGCACGGCGAAGATTTCGTGCTTTACGCACTGCTGGACTTCGTCACCGAAAACTACCAACCGGTCAGCGAAGCCATCCATGACGAGATCGAAGAGCTGGAGCAGAGCGTGCTCACCGGCTCGTTGCTCGAAGACGACATCCGCCGCCTGCACAGCCTGCGCCGCGACATCCTGCGCCTGCGCCGCTATGTGGCGCCCATGGTGGAGGTGAGCGAGGAACTGCAGCGCCTGAGCTTCCCGTTCATCGACAAGAACATGCGCCCCTACTTTCGCGACGTGCAGATCCACGTGACGCGGCAGATGGAAGACCTGGTCGGGATCCGCGACATCGCCAGCCAGACCATCGAGATTGGCATGCTGCTGGAGTCACGGCGGCAAAGCATCGTGCAGCGCAAATTCGCAGCGTGGGCGGCGATCTTGGCGTTCCCCACGGCGATTGCCGGGATCTACGGGATGAACTTCCAGAACATGCCGGAGCTTGGCTGGCATTACGGGTATTTTGCGGTGCTGGGGGTGATCGGGCTGGGATGCGCCGGGCTGTTCGCCAGCTTCAAGCGCTCCGGCTGGCTTTAGCGTGTCGGGGCTGCGTTCGCAGCCCCTGTGCATCAGGCAGCGCTGTCGCTGGCCTTGGTTGGCTGCTGGATGAAGCGCATCATCCACTCACCGACCAGGTCGCCCTGGTGTTCAGTGGCCAGGCTAGCCACCGCCTTGTGGTAAACCTCATCCCCCAGGTATTCCTGACGCGCATCGAGCAAGGCCCGCGAATAGTCGTGGACGAACTCCGGATGCCCCTGGAAGCACAGCACCTGATCGCGGATGTGATACGCCGCGTTCGGGCAGAAATCGCTGGAGGCGATTACCGTAGCGCCTTCAGGCAGTTCAGTGACCTGGTCCTGGTGGCTGATCAGCAAGGTCAGCTCGGACACCTCAGGGTCCATCCACGGCGCATGTGCCGCCAGCGAATAGCGGTGGATGCCCACGCCCCAGCCCTTGTCAGCCCGCTCGGCCTTGCCACCCAGGGTCAACGCCAGCAGCTGATGGCCGAAGCACACACCCAGCAGCTTTTCGCCGCGCTGGTACAGCTTGAGCAGATACGCCTTGAGGGTCTGGATCCATGGATCTGAACCGAACGAGTCCGCCTTGCTGCCTGTCACAAGGTAGGCATCGAAACGTTCGTCGTCGGCGGGGTAGTCGCCGTTCATCACGTTGTACACACGAAACTCGGCTGCAATCGGCTGCCGCGAGAAGAGCTGCTCGAACATCCTGCCGTAGCCCTGGTACTGCGCGGTCAACTCCGGTCGCAGGACATCGGTCTCAAGGATGCAGATGCGTAACGACATAGGGATAGTCCTGAACGACATGGGTGGGAATCAGCTGTAGAGACTGCCGTGAAAGGCACGTACAAGCAAGTAGGCTGCACTGACGAACGGTCACATTTTGTCGGATAGGCGCCGGGTATTGCGCCCCTGTCTAGCCAGAGCATGTCAGAGAGCTGGCTATTGGCCTCATGCCATCCGGCAATCAGTATGCAAGGTCAATAGAACAAAGGGTTCTTAAACATGGATGACGTTCACCCTACTGTTGGTTGTATATCGATTCAAAGAGGTCAGTGGTAAAGCGTGCAGGCACGCTGCGGTGATCGACCCGAAACGCGACAGGGAAGCCAACGGGTATTCAGGAATAACAACAAGAAGGCGGTCCGCCATGTTCAGACAATCGAAAATTCGCCAAGCTGGGCTCATCTTATTCGCCACGACGTTGCTGTTGATCTTGCCGAACCTGACACGTTTGTTCGGATGACGATGGCTGTGGCCTCAAGGGGCAACGCACAGGTAACCTGCCGGCCATGACGGTCGGAGCCTCCCTATGCGCCTGTTTTTTGCCCTGCTAGCCCTTTTTCTCAGCTTGCCGCTGCAGGCGGCACAACTGCACCTGGAACTCGATGGCACATCGCGCACCCTGGACAGCGCCGAGTTGCTGCGCATGCCGCAAGCACGCGACATAACCATCGAACAGGACGTTTCCTACAAACGGCCCATGCGTTACCGCGCTGTGCCGCTGGCCACGCTGTTGCAAGGCGTCGAGGCAGATGATCACCTGCAAGCCGTGGCGCTGGACGGTTTCGCGGCCGAGATGCCGGCCGCGCCGTTGCTGCAGAAGGGCCCGGCACGCGCCTGGCTGGCCATCGAGGACCCTGCCGCGCCGTGGCCGGCACTGGGCAAGGGCAAACCCAGCGCCGGGCCGTTCTACCTGGTGTGGACCGCACCACAGGCAAGCGGCATCCGCCCTGAGCAATGGCCATTCCAGATTGCCACGATCCGCCGCCTGGCGACGGTGGAGCAACGCTTCCCGGCACTGCTGCCTGACCCGAAGCTGCCGGCCGAAGACCCAGTGCGCCAGGGCTTTGCCCTGTTTCAGCAAAACTGCCTGGCCTGCCATCGGCTCAATGGTGCGGGGGATGCCCAGTTCGGCCCGGACCTGAACGTGCCGCATAACCCGACCGAGTATTTCCAGCCGGGGTTCCTGCGCCAGTACATTCGCGACCCGCAAAGCCTGAGGCAGTGGCCCCAGGCGCGGATGCCGGGGTTTGCCGAAAGTGTGTTGAGTGAAAAGGAACTGGATGCCCTGCTGGCTTACCTGGGGCATATGGCCAAGCGCAGGCCTTGAAGGCCAATCGCCGGCAGGCCGGCGACTGGGTCGGGCTGCAAACGCAGCCCGGTGGGTTTCAGGCTATTGGCCGTTCTTGCTTGACGCCCCACCCCTCGACCTCGCCGCCGTAGGGTGACACGACCTGCTCGAAGGCCTCTTCGAAGTCGCCGATACCGCCATAGGTGGCATACATGATCTTGCTCAATTCCAGGTGCCACACACCATCATCCCGCTCTCGCACCTGAGCATTGAGCGACTCACCACGAAACTGCCCGGCCGCGCGTCGCGCGCCGGCTTCATCTGGAAATACCGCGTAGAACTCGATGGGGTGGATACGGCTGAAGTCGAAACCGCCAGCTTTCATCTGACGCAGGACATTGCTGCTGATATCGTCGTTCTGGCTGCTCATGAATCGTCCTCCTGAATAAAGCAATGGATAGACTTTCCGTGCACTACGCACCTGCCGGCATTGCCGTGCAGTTCGAGCTGATGCAAGACGCGAATTGACAGGTGCAGCCCCGCAGAACAGGCCAACACCTCCCACTAGCGTAGTGCCTGGTGTGGCGCCACGCCAACCGTGCGGGTCAGGAAGATTCCTGGATACGGGTGATGACCACGCCGTTCTGCTCCTTGAGCCAACGTGCAGTGGGGGATGGGGCACGGTCCTGGAAGTCGTTGAGGTCCAGCTCATCCATGACCGGGAAAAGATGCGAACGTATGGCACGGGCTGCCTCTTCCTCGCTGGGGCACTGTTCGCCGTGCATCAGCAATGTGGTTGGCTCGCCTTTCTGGTCGGCAAAGATGACTTCCCACTCTTTCATTGAATAGCCCTCTCAAGCAGAGAACATCGGGGGTGACGCCTGTTAATGCTTGACCATGGGCCCGGGGAATTGTTCAGTCATTTGCAGCTAGTGGTGGCCGCAGCCTGGCGAACCGGCAATGCAGATGCAGCGGTGCATGGCACCGGCTTCGCCGGCGATGGGCCGCAGAGCGGCCCCTTGGCAGGTTACTTCGGTGTGCCGTGCACCACACCAGCCGTGTTGTCGAGCAAGCTCTTGGTCGCGGTCTGGATAAACGCTTCGAGCTGCTTGAGCATCTGCGGCTGGTCCGGGCTTTCGATCAGCTCGGCCTTGAACTCCTTGCCCAGCTGGTAGCGGTACAGGCGCGGTGTCATGTCCTTGGACTCGATCAGGATGCGGTCACCCTGCACCAGGCCAACGATCTGCTCACTGCCCGACGGCTTGATCATGCCAATGCCCTGGTCGCCCTCAGGCAGGTTGAGCAGGTCGCGGCCCCAGCACTGGTGCCGTGCCTTGCCACCCAAGCGGCCCATGATGGTCGGCACGATGTCGACCTGGGTGCCCACGGTGTGGTTGACCGCACCGAACCTCTCCTGGATACCCGGCGCGATCAGCAGCAGCGGCACGTTGAAGCGGCCCAGGTCCAGCTCGGTGACCTGCTGGTGGTTGCCGAAACCATGGTCGCCAACGATGACGAACAAGGTGTCCTTGAAGTACGGCTCTTTGCGCGCCTTCTCGAAGAACTGGCCCAGCGCCCAGTCGGAGTAGCGCATGGCAGTCAGGTGCTCGTCCAGGCGGCCCTGGCCTGTGACCCTCTCCACCGGCAGGTCCTTGGGCAAGGCATACGGCGTGTGATTGGACAGCGTCTGCAGCAGCGCATAGATCGGCTTGCTGCCATCACGCTTGGCCAGTTCTTCGTGGCCCCGGTCGAACATGTCCTGGTCGGAAACGCCCCAGGTCGGGTCGGAGAACACCGGGTCGACGAAGTCGTTGCGGCCGATGAAGGTGGTCATGCCCTGGTTGCCGAAGAAACCGGACTGGTTGTCCCAGGCGAAGTCACCGTTGTAGACGTACACATCGTCGTAGTCACGAGCGCTCAGCAGCGCCGGCAGGCCCGACAGCTTGTGCCCGCCTTCCGGGGTCTGCATCAGGTATTCGAAGCCCGGCAGGTTGGGGAAGCAGGCCATGGTCGCGAACATGCCCTGGTGGGTATGGGTACCGTTGGAGAAGAAGCGGTCGAACAACAACCCCTCCTTGGCCAGCTTGTCGAAGTACGGGGTGATGTTGTTCGGGCTGCCCAGCGCGCCTACCGAATGGCCGGCGAAGCTCTCCATGAGGATCACCACCACGTTCTTGACCGGCAAGGTGCCTTCGGCCGGCGGCACGAAGTCCCGGCGCACGGGAGCCTCGTCGGTATCGACCAGCGTGTCGTAGGGGGTCAGCAGCTGTTCACGTACCGTCTGCGTAGCCAGGTCTTGCTCCAGCACCGGCTTCCAGATGTTGGCACGGTCTTCACCGAAACGGCTCTTGGCAGCGTCGATCAGGGTCAGTGTACCGTTGAGGCCCAGCTGGTTGACGAAGTTGGAGTCGGTAGTGAAGGCATCACCCCAGCGCATCGGCGGGCCCTGACGCAGGGTGCCACGGGCAGCAACCACTGCCACCAGCAGGATCACCATGAACACGGCCAGGCGGTGATACCACGGTGCAACACTGCGCTGCATCACAACAGCATCACCACCGACACCACGGGTCAGGCGGTCGATACCCTTGAACACCAGGCTCAGCAGCCAGGTGCCGAACAGCCAGGCCAGCAGGTAGCGGACCACTGGGAAACCGTACCAGAGCATGCTCATGACGGTTTTCGGGTCTTCCTGGATGTACTGGAAGACCAAGCCGTTGAGGCGCTGGTGAAACTCGCGGTAGAAGTCCAGCTCCATCAGGCCGAGGAACATCACCACGCTCGCGGTGATGGTCAGCCAGAGGCGGAACAGGCCACGCCGGGCCATGGCCCATGGGCTCAGGGTTGCCAGCAACAACGGGATGCTCAGGTACACCACCACGCGCAGGTCGAAGCGCAAACCGTTGAAGAAGCCTTCGGCAACGGTGGAGTAAGGGGTGTCGCCGATCATGTCACTGTTGTAGACCAGCAGCGCCAGGCGCACCAGGCTGAGCATCAGCATGATCACCAGGGCACACAACAGCGTATAGGCCAAGTGCGATTTCAAGGTCGGCGAAAAGGCTCGCGCGCCCTGTTGGTTCAAGGCATCCGTGTTAGCCATGAATGGAGAGATCCTAGGATTGCGTGTTTGCGGGATGGCGCCGGCGTTAGACCAACGCAGCATTGTGCGGGTGCGGATTCTCTTTAAACCAATGTGAAAATTTTGTCACGAGGCTGTTGCTGGTTTTGTCTGCGCCAGCAAAATGCCCCTATCCAAGGCGGACACTGCCCCTGGGGCCGGCAATGGCCCAGATCACCAGGCCGATCACCGGCAGCAAGGCGATCAGCAGGATCCACAGCAGTTTGACCCCCACCTTGGTGCCGCTCTTGATCACATTGAGGATTGCCCAGATAGCCAGCGCCAGAATGATCAGGCCAACCAGCCCGTTGAACGTCGAACCCATGGCAAAACTCCGTTGTAACGTCACTGTGGCCGAGCATAGTCAGCTATCAGGTCGATAGAAGGGAATCCTTGGCCTGCCCTGCCTGTCACTGGATAGACTGCAAGCATTCACAGATTCGAGGTTCGCATGCCCCCAGCACAGACCCAAACCCCCGCCTCGCACTCCTTGCTGAGCGCCTGGCGCCAGCAAGCGGCCAACACGCCGTGGCTCAGCGCGGGCCTGGGCGTGAGCTTGCTGGCGATCATCGTGCTGCTGGCGGCGAGTTTCTGGAACGCCGTCAACGGCGAACATGCCGACAACCTGCACCTGGCGCTGCTCGGCGGGCTGTCCGGCTTCGGTGCCACGGCGCTGGGCGCTGTACTGGCCGTGGTGCTGCGCGATGTCAGCGCACGCAGCCAGGACGTGATGCTCGGCTTTGCCGCGGGCATGATGCTGGCCGCCAGTTCGTTTTCACTGATTTTGCCGGGGCTCGAGGCTGCCCGCGAAATTACCGGCAACGACCCGGCCGCCGCCTTTACCGTGGTGCTGGGCATGGGCCTGGGTGTGCTGCTGATGCTCGGGCTCGACCGCTTCACTCCACACGAACACGAAAGCACAGGCCCCTGCGGGCCCCAGGCTGAGCGCGTCAGCCGGGTGTGGTTATTCGTGCTGGCGATCACCCTGCACAACCTGCCCGAGGGCATGGCCATTGGCGTGAGCTTCACCAATGGCGACATGACGGTCGGCCTGCCACTGACCAGCGCCATCGCCATTCAGGACATCCCCGAGGGGTTGGCGGTGGCGCTTGCCTTGCGCGCAACCGGGTTGTCCAACTTCAAGGCCGCGCTGGTGGCGATTGGCTCGGGCCTGATGGAGCCCTTGGGCGCGGTGATCGGGCTGGGGATCTCCACTGGTTTCGCCCTCGCCTACCCCATCAGCATGGGGCTGGCGGCAGGGGCGATGCTGTTCGTGGTGTCTCACGAGGTGATACCCGAAACCCACCGCAATGGGCATCAGACGGCGGCCACGCTGGGGGTGATGGGCGGGTTTGCGGTGATGATGTTTCTGGATACTGCGCTGGGTTGAACAGCGCAGGATTGCACCGGCTTTGCCGGCGATAGCGCCGGTGGCCACAGCCCTGAACGTCAGACGTGAACAGCGACCTTCAACGCTTCCAAGGCAGGCTCTACCTTGATCCCCAGCTCAGCCCCCAGTTCCAGCACCCGCGCCAGGTCATTCTGGCCAACCATCACCACCTGCAGCTCATCATCGAGCAACTGGCTGAAGTTGAGCAACACATAACCACCGGCCTCTTTGTTCAACGCGGCCATCTGCACCTGGATGCGATTGAGCGCCGTCAACGGCTCGGTACGCGCAAGCTGCTTGGGCTTGAGGGTGAACGGTACGCTCTTGTCGAACGAACCACAGATCTGCTGGAACAGCTCCTGATAGCTGTCGGCCTGGAACACCACGGTGTCCGGCAGGCTGCCGAGCACTACCCACTCGCCCAGCGGGATCGGGAAGCTGTCGTCGTAATTGATGTCCGGGTTGGCGGCAAGGAAGGCAGCGGGGTCGGCGTAGGCCTGCGCGGCCTCGTCGGCGATGCGCTCGATGTCTTCATCGCGCATGCAGCCGGCGCCGATCAGGCTGATGAATTCGAGCAACTGGTTTTTCATGAAGGGGGCCTGCGACGGGTGAAAAGTCGCCAAGGATAGCCGCAAACGCCCCCAGGCCGTTAGCCGGCTAGCGCCTGCAAGCGCGCAGCGGTGTCGACCGCGCCCATGGTATTCGCCGCCATCAGCGCAGTGGCACCGCGCGCATCCTGGCGTGCCGGGTCGGCCCCCTGGGCCAGCAGGTGGTCGAGAATTTCTACACGGTTGAACATCGCCGCCAGCATCAGCGCGGTACGCCCATCCTGCGCAGCGGCGTCGACCGGCACGCCGTGGTCCAGCAAAAGCTGGATCATGGCCATGTCACCCTTGAACGCAGCACCCGCGATCGGAAGCTGGCCGTTGTCGTTGGCAACCAGCGGGTCGGCGCCATGGCTCAGCAATACACGAACCGCATCATGGTGGCCATGGTAGCTGGCCAACATCAGCAGCGTGTCGCCTTTATGGTTGCGCAGATTGGCCGGCAAGCCACTGGCCAGAAGACGCTCGAGCATCTCGGCATCCCCCTGGCGGGCACGCTCGAAGACCTGCTCGGCGAACGCGGCGGTCTCGTCATCGGTCATGGCGGCGGGTGCTTGTTGTTCAGACATCTGGAACCTCCTGGCAGAAAAGATTGCCCAAGTGTTTGTCAGGCAAGCCAAGCAGGTCAAAGGTTCAGAATCTATAGCGCCGATAGGCATCGACCACCTCGTGCAAAATGCACTGTGCAAAATGCACGACCATGCAGCCTGCACGGAGCCGCCTCTTGGTAGATTCACCTAAACCGCTGAAAATAAAGGATTTTTTCTAGGAACGAAGTTTGGCACGGTCACTGCAATTATCAACTCACGTCTGCCCACACATCAGTCAGGAGTTGATATGGACCTCATTCAGGAAAAGTTCGTCTCGGTGTTCTCGGCCTACCAGGTCACCACCCAGCCTCGCCCCGATGGCGGCATCCTGCTGACGCTGCGCGCCACTGATGGCCGGGTTACCCGTCGCGTGCTGACCTACGGGCAACTGCACAGCGCCGAACAGCTGTCCTGGGCGATCAGCGCCATCCGCCGCGACCTGGCCGAGCAAGCCAGTGAATTGCCGGTGATCTCGATGCTGCAAAGCCAGCAGCGTTTCGCGCTGCCGACCTATCGTTGAGTTTTGTCTGCACCGGCCGCTCGCGGGTAAACCTGCGCCCTCAGAAACTGCATTGCCCATAGGGATGGCGGGGTTTCTGTAGGCACAGGCTTGCCCACGAGGGGCCGGAGCGGACACTAGAACTCGTCGATACCTGCGTACGCCCGCGCTGTTTCATCCCCGGTAAAGCGTGGCTGTAAGCCCTGCTCACTGGTGTACAAACGCAGTGCCAGGCAAAACGGATTATCCCCCAGTTCCACCCAGCGCCGGCTCCCTGCCGGGATCACCAGCTGGTCACCTTTCTCACACACCAGCGCATACACATAGTCACCCAGGCGCAGCCCGATCTGAGCGCGGCCTGTAATCACGGCAAACACTTCGTCAACGTCATGCACATGCTCATCGCGCAGGTCGACCTGCGCCGGGTCGGCACCGTCGCGGTTGAGCACACTGAAGGCTGTGCAGCCTTGGGCGGTCATCAGCCGGTCAAGGTGTTCGCGGCAGGTGCTCATCACCTCTTCCTCGCTGCTGCCTGGCCGAATGCGCAGCGCCAGCGCAGCGTGGTCAAAACGCACGCCCTGCTCTGCCAATGTTGCGGCGATGTCGTCGTGGTGGGTCAATACCTTGTTCGGCAAGGCCGGGCTGGACGGGTGGAATACACAGAGGATGCTCATCAGCGTCAGGTCCTGGTCGATTTCGAACGAGTGGCAATGATAACGGCTGCCGCAAGCGCTGCGGCGCTGGCCATACCAAAGGTGAACGTTGGGCCCAGCAGCTTCCAGCTGTAGCCCGAGTACAATGCTCCCAGTGCACCGCCGGTGCCCGACAGCGCCGCATACAATGCCTGGCCCTGGCCCTGCTGACGGGCACCGAAACTGGCCTGGACGAACGCGATGGAGGCGGCATGGAAGCAGCCGAACGTGGCCGCGTGCAGCACCTGGGCGAAAACCAGCACACCCGGCTCGCCCGCCAGGTTACCCAGCAGCAGCCAGCGCAGGGCGGCCAACAGGAAGCTGGCCAGCAGCACTTGCTGCACACTGAAGCGCGTGAAGATGCGGCTCATGGCCATGAAGACAAGTACTTCAGCCACCACCCCCAGCGCCCAGAGCAGGCCGATGGCACTGCGGCTGTAGCCCAGGTGCTCCAGGTGCAACGTGAGGAAGGTGTAGTAGGGCCCATGGCTGAGCTGCATCAATGCCACGCAGAGGTAGAAGGCAACCACCCCAGGCGCCCGCAACTGGCGCAGAAAGCCGCCCGCGCCGCGCCGCTCGCCCTGCTCCACCGGCTGGGCATTGGGCACCCACAGGCTGGCCGCGACGATGCCCGCCATGATGGTCACCAGGGCGACCGGGTAGATGTCGAGGCTCAGCCATTCGAACAACCGCCCAAGCCCGACCACGGTGAGGATGAAACCGATCGAACCCCACAGGCGCACCTGGCTGTAGCGCGCGGTCTGCCCGTGCAGATGGGCCAGGGTGATGACCTCGAACTGCGGCAGCACCGCATGCCAGAAGAACGCGTGCAGGGCCATGACCATCGCCAGCCAGGCGTAGCTTTTGCCGAAGAAGATCAGTGCAAAGGTGGCCAGGGTACACAGCGCGCCGAGGCGCACGATCAGCAGCCGCTGGCCGCTGCGATCACCCAACCAGCCCCACAGGTTGGGGGCGACGCAGCGCATCAGCATGGGGATGGCCACCAGCTCGCCGATACGCGCCGGGGGGAAGCCGAGGTGGTCGAAGTACAGGGCCAGGAATGGGGCTGTCGAACCCAGCAGAGCGAAGTAGAAGAGGTAGAAGCTGGACAGGCGCCAGTAGGGGATTGCAGTCATCAGGGCTCAGCCAGAAAGGGATATTGCCTGTACCGGCCCTATCGCCGGCAAGCCGGCTCCCACTGGGGCAGCACGTGAAATCAGAGCTGGGCCACACTGGGACAGCACTGTGAAATCAGAGCTGGGCCCACTGGATCAGCTCTGTGAAGTCAGAGCTGGCCCCGCTGGACATTGCGGGGCAGCTGTCTTGCTCAACTTCTCAAAGCTGGCGCGATCCCGGTGGGAGCCGGCTTGCCGGCGATGGGGCCGGTACTGTCGAATCAGAGCTGGCGCAGAACCGGAGTAGCGACCTTCACTTCGGCATTCTGCGCCCGGTGACGCAGCAGGTGATCCATCAGCACGATGGCCATCATCGCTTCGGCGATGGGCGTTGCGCGAATGCCAACGCACGGGTCATGACGGCCTTTGGTGACGACATCGACCGGGTTGCCGTCCACGTCGATCGACCGGCCCGGCACGGTGATGCTGGAGGTCGGCTTGAGCGCCAGGTGGGCGACGATCGGCTGGCCCGAGCTGATACCGCCCAGAATCCCGCCCGCATTGTTGCTGAGGAAGCCTTCAGGGGTCAGCTCGTCGCGGTGCTCGGTGCCGCGCTGGGCGATGCTGGCGAAGCCGGCACCGATTTCAACGCCCTTCACCGCATTGATGCTCATCAGCGCATGGGCCAGCTCCGCGTCCAGGCGATCGAAAATCGGCTCACCCAGGCCCGGCATCACGCCTTCGGCCACCACGGTGATTTTCGCCCCGACCGAGTCCTGGTCGCGGCGCAGCTGGTCCATGTAAGCCTCCAGCTCTGGCACCTTGTCCGGATCGGGGCTGAAGAAGGCGTTGTCCTGCACCGAATCCCAGGTCTTGAAGGGGATTTCGATTGGCCCCAGCTGGCTCATGTAGCCGCGCACCTGGATGCCCTGGGTGGCCAGGTACTTCTTGGCAATGGCACCGGCCGCCACGCGCATGGCAGTTTCACGGGCCGAGCTGCGGCCACCGCCGCGGTAGTCGCGCAGGCCATATTTGTGGTGGTAGGTGTAGTCGGCGTGGGCCGGGCGGAACAGGTCCTTGATCGTCGAGTAGTCCTTGGACTTCTGGTCGGTGTTGCGGATCAGCAGGCCGATCGAGCAACCAGTGGTACGGCCTTCGAACACGCCGGAGAGGATCTCCACCTCGTCCGGTTCCTGGCGCTGGGTGGTGTGCCGGCTGGTACCGGGCTTGCGCCGGTCGAGGTCGTGCTGCAGGTCGGCGAGGGAGAGTTCCAGGCCCGGAGGGCAGCCATCGACAATGGCGACCAACGCCGGGCCATGGCTTTCGCCAGCGGTGGTGACAGTGAACAGCTTGCCGTAGGTATTGCCGGACATGGACGCTCCGCGAGTCTGCCTGAAATTGACGAGAGCAGCAGTATACAGATGGAACGCTGATCTGTGAGCGCCCTGTCACCGGCTGCCGGCGAGAAGCGATCATAGCCATGCCATCTGCCGAACCTTCCCACGAACATTGGGTCAAACGCCACATCTCCCCATGTAGTACCGCATGATGCCGCGCTTCGTCGCCCTGTTCCTCCTGCTGTGCACCGGCCTTGCCCAGGCAGCCTCACCCACCGTCCTGCAACGCCCTATCGACCTGGACACAGGCCAGGGCGTGCTGCATGGCAGCCTGCTGTTGCCGCAGCAGGCCACACCACCCCCTGTGGTGTTGATCATCGCCGGCTCCGGCCCCACCGACCGCGACGGCAACAACCCGGCCTCGGGGCGTATCGACAACCTCAAGCGCCTGGCGCTGCTGCTGGCCAATGAGCACATTGCCAGCGTGCGTTACGACAAGCGCGGCGTGGCCGCCAGCCTGCCGGCCACCCCCGATGAGCGCAACCTCAGTGTCGAGCGCTACGTTGCCGATGTGGTGGCCTGGAGCCGCAAGCTCAAGGCCGACCCGCGCTTCGGCCCGCTGATACTGGTCGGCCACAGCGAAGGCGCACTGATCGCCAGCCTGGCCGCCGAGCAGGCCGGCGCCAGCGCGGTAATCACCCTGGCCGGCAGCGGCCGGCCCATCGCCGATGTGCTGCGCGAGCAACTGGCGCAGCGCATGCCACCCGCGCAACTGGCCCGCACCAGCGCCCTGCTCGACCGCCTGCAGGCCGGGCAGACCAGCCTGGATGTCCCCGCGCCCCTGCGTCAGGTTTTCCGCCCCAGCGTGCAGCCCTACCTGATCTCACTGTTCCGGCAGGACCCGGCCAAGGCCTTCGCCCGCCTGCCGATGCCGGCGCTGATCATCCAGGGCCGCAACGACGTGCAAGTCGATGTGGCTGATGCCGAACGCCTGAAGGCGGCCAAACCCGATGCCCAGCTGGTACTGATCGACGGCATGAACCACATGCTGCGCATCAGCCCCAAAGCCATGAGCGAACAGCGCGACAGCTATCTGAACCCTGAACTGCCGCTGGCCCGTGAGCTGGGTCAGCGGGTGGTGACGTTCATTCATCAGTTGCCCTCAGCCTGAGGAGATCGCTGCACAATGGCCTCAGGTCCTGGGCGATACGGCCGATAAGCTCGGTATTGGCTTGCATGTGAGAACGCCCTGATGACCGACGCCCCCGCCGCCGTAGAGCCGGCCGAAGAGCCGCAAGCCCCGGACAGCCCCGTGCTGCCCTGGGCTGACCTGGCAGTAGAACACTTTCAGCTGCTGCGCCTGGCGCCGCTGCCCACCGACCGCAACAGCGGCGCACGGCCGCTGCGTTTCGTCGAGTTCGGCCACGCCGAGCGCCACGACAAGGCGCACAGCCTGCTGCGCATGGAAATCCGCCTGCCCGGGCAGAAGGTGCGCAAGGAGCAGAACCAACTGGATGTGCGGGTCGACCACCTTGAGCGGCGGGTGAGCCTCGGCAGCGACAGCGGCCTGCAGCTGGAGCCACTGAACCGCGGCCTGGGGCGCTTCATGCTGGCCCAGGCGGTGCAGTGGTTGCAGCGCAAGTGGCCGCACTACCACATTGAAGGCATGGCGCTGCCGAACAAGGACGCGCTGAACGAGGACACGCGCCTGCGCCGCGACCGCTTCCTGACCGCAACCGGCCTTGAGGTCGAGTACACCGACGGGCAGCACCTCAAAGGCCGCACGGTAGAGGCCACGGTGGGCCAGCTCAAGGGCGGCTGGAACAGTGAGAAAGTGCAACGGGTGACCATGCTCGAGGCGGCCGGGATGCTGCAGCAGGCCGAGCAGAACCTTTTGGAAAAGGAAGCGCAACTGCGCGAGCGCGATGAGCGGGTGGCCAAGTACCGCCGCGAGGATAGCGGGCTGCGCTTTACCATTACCTGCCTGGTGGCGTTCGCGGTGTTCCAGGCAGGGTTGTTGATCTGGATTGCCACCCGCTAGCGCGGGCGGGTGCATGCCACGGGTGTTGCAGCGGTTGAGACCGTGCAACCTGGGCATGCCCCTATCCCGTCAAGCCCCGATCAGAGGCGGGCCTTGAACAGTTCCTGATGCTGCCGGCACTGCTCTGCCGTCAGCATGAAGACCCCATGCCCACCGCGCTCGAAGTCCAGCCAGGCGAAGTCGACCTCCGGGTACAGTTGCTCGACATGCACCTGGCTATTGCCCACCTCGACAATCAGCAGGCCCTTCTCAGTCAGGTGCTCGGCCGCCTCGGCCAGCATGCGCCGCACCAGGTCCAGGCCATCGTTGCCGCAGGCCAGGCCCATTTTCGGCTCGTGGTGATACTCGGCCGGCATGTCGCCGAAGTCCTCGGCATCGACATACGGCGGGTTGGACAGGATCAGGTCGAAGCGCTGCCCCGGCAGGCCCGCAAAGCCGTCGCCCTGCACCGTGTACACACGCTCGTCCAGGCCATGGCGTTCGATGTTCTGGTTGGCCACTTCAAGCGCTTCGAAGGACAGGTCGGCCAACACCACCTCGGCCTCGGGGAACACCTCGGCCGCCACGATACCGATGCAACCCGAGCCGGTGCACAGGTCGAGAATGCGCGCAGGCTCGCTGGCCAGCCACGGCTCGAAGCGATTTTCGATCAGCTCGCCGATCGGCGAACGCGGTACCAGCACACGCTCGTCCACGATGAACGACATGCCACAGAACCACGCCTCACCCAACAGGTATGCCGTGGGTACACGGTCTTCGATACGGCGCTTGAGCAGGTGCTGCAGGCGTACACGCTCGTCGTCCTCAAGCTGGCAATCCAGGTAGCTGTCGGCGATTTCCCACGGCAGGTGCACGGCGCCCAGCACCAGCAGGCGGGCTTCATCCCAGGCGTTGTCGGCACCATGGCCGAAAAACAGCTCGTGCTCGTGGAAGCGGCTGACTGCCCAGCGGATATGGTCGCGCAAGGTGCGCAGACGAGATGTGATCACGGGGTACTCCTATTGATATCTGGACAAAAGTCTAACAGCCCGCACCGCACAAATGTTCCTGCGGATCGCCCAGTGGGTAGCCACAGGCCAGTAACTGCGCAGGTTTGGTTGTCAACCATTCCCATTGGCGCCAAGGCAAGGGAGAATAGCGATACAAAAGCCCTTCCAAGGAGCCCTTGATGTCCGTTCCAACCACGATGTTCCGCCTCACTGGTCGCGATTACCCGCCGGCCAAGCTGAGCCAAGCCAGCCTGATCGTCATCGATGCGCAAAAAGAGTACCTCAGTGGTCCGCTCGCGCTGTCGGGCATGGACGAGGCCGTGGCCAACATCGCCAGGTTGCTCGACGCCGCCCGCAAGGCTGGCCGTCCGATCATCCACGTCCGCCACCTCGGTACCGTCGGCGGCCGCTTCGACCCCCAAGGCCCTGCCGGTGAATTCATCCCGGGGCTGGAGCCACGCGACGGTGAAATAATCATCGAAAAGCGCATGCCAAATGCCTTCAAGAACACCAAGCTGCACGAAACCCTGCAGGAGCTGGGGCACCTGGACCTGATCGTCTGCGGCTTCATGAGCCATTCCAGCGTCAGCACCACCGTACGCCGGGCCAAGGACTATGGTTATCGTTGCACCTTGGTGCAAGACGCTTCGGCGACCCGCGACCTGGCCTTGAAAGACCGCGTGATACCCGCTGCGCAGATTCACGAGTGCGAAATGGCCGTCATGGCCGACAACTTCGCCTGCGTCGCCCCCACCGCCAGCCTGATCTGAACCTGGCGAGCTGACCACCGCCCGGCAGCCGGGCGGAACCCGGGGGCCGGTTGCGGGTCCAATTCCGGATATCCACAGAGGAAATCGGAATGAAACTCAAAGGCAGTTTCGACGCCAAACGCCTGCGCCAGCGCCAACCGAGCAACTGGGGCGCCCGCCTGGCCGCCGGCCTGTCGGCGCTGCTAGCCACCTTCGGTGTGCTGCTGGCCATGGCCGGCATCGCTGGGCTGCTGGGTAATTACCCAGCCTTTGCCGAGCTCAATGCCAACCGCCCGCTTTCGATTACCCTGAGCGTGGCCGGGCTGTTGCTGCTGTACCTGGGCGTGCGCTTCTGGCGGCGCAGCCGCATTCGCCTGCGCCGCGGGCGGGAGCTGAACATGTCGCCGCACCTGATGAAGAAGCACGACTGAACGCTTTGCCCAAGCGCCCCTGCCCTGCCAAGGGCAGGGGCATTGCTGACGCCACAGGGTTGATCGCGTAAACTACGCCGCCCACGTGGAGGCACCATGCAAGACGACGATTTTTCCCTGTTCAGCGCCGAGGTGCGCGGCGTCAAGCCGATCAAGCACGACCGTGCCGAGGTCGGCAAACCCAAGGCTGACCGCAAGCAGCTGGCTGGCCTGCGCCAGGCGGCGACCGTGCGCAGTGACCAGACGTTGGTGATCGACGGGCTGTCCGACCAGTTCGTGATCGACGTGGGTGCCGAAGACGAGTTGATGTGGCGCCGCGACGGCGTGCAGGAAACCCAGCTGCGCAAGCTCAAACTCGGCCAGATCGCCTTCGAGGGTAGCCTCGACCTGCACGGCATGACGGTGGAGAAGGCCCGCGAAACCCTGTGGGCGTTCATTGCCGAGGCTACCAAGCTGGAAGTACGCTGCGTGCGCGTGACCCACGGCAAGGCCGCACGCCTGGATGGCAAGCGCCCAATGATCAAGAGCCACGTCAACACCTGGCTGCGCCAGCACCCGCAGGTGCTCGGTTTCACCTCCTGCCAGGCTCGCCATGGCGGCACCGGTGCCGTGTACGTAATGCTCAAACGAACCATGATGGAAGGCCGCGACGAGTAACGCCACGCTTGCAGCGCAGGCTTTGCCGCCGTAACCTTCGTTTTTGCGATTTTTTCCCACAGGTAGATACATGTCCCTGGAACAGAACTACACCGAGATCCTCAGCCAGATCGGCGAGGACGTCTCCCGTGAGGGCCTGCTCGACACGCCCAAGCGGGCTGCAAAGGCCATGAAGTACCTTTGCCGCGGTTATGAGCAGACGCTGGAAGAAGTGACCAACGGCGCACTGTTCACCTCCGACAACAGCGAAATGGTGCTGGTCCGGGACATCGAGCTGTATTCGATGTGCGAACACCACATGCTGCCGTTCATTGGCAAGGCGCACGTGGCGTACCTGCCCAAGGGCAAGGTACTGGGCCTGTCCAAGGTCGCGCGGATCGTCGACATGTACGCCCGCCGCCTGCAGATCCAGGAAAACCTCAGCCGCCAGATCGCCGATGCCGTGCAGCAGGTGACCGGCGCTGCGGGTGTGGCGGTGGTTATCGAAGCCAAGCACATGTGCATGATGATGCGCGGTGTGGAGAAGCAGAACTCGACCATGCTCACTTCGGTGATGCTTGGCGAATTCCGCGACAACCCGGCCACGCGCATGGAGTTTCTCGGCCTGATCAAATGATCGGCGCGTGACCCGAGCCGGCCCTGTGGGTCGGCTTTTTCTTTTCAGGAGTTGCAGATGATCGTCAAAGCCTTGCGGGTCGGCCTCGGCCAGCTCATCGTGTTCGGCGACCTGATCAGCCGCCCGGCCAAGCGCAAGCGTGATGCCGCGGCCCAGGCGCAGGTCGAGCAGCAGGCCAAGGGCCTTGCGCTGTACCAGTTCCATGCGTGCCCGTTCTGCGTGAAAACCCGCCGCACCCTGCACCGCCTGAATGTGCCAGTGGCGTTGCGCGATGCCAAGAACGACCCGGAGCACCGCCAGGCGCTGCTCGAAGGTGGCGGCCGAGTGAAAGTGCCGTGCTTGCGCATCGAAGAGCAAGGCAATGTGACCTGGATGTATGAGTCCAAGGCAATCATTGCCTACCTGGACAAGCGCTTCGCGTCGGCCTGATACACCGTACTGGCCCTATCGCCGGCAAGCCGGCTCCCACCGCGACCGCGCAGGTCTTCAGGCCTGCGCTTTAACTGTGGAAGCAACCGTCTTGCTCAATTTCTAAAAGCCGGCGCAAATCCATGTGGCCGGCTTGCCGGCGATAGGGCCGGTAATGCCTCAACCCACCATCGGCACATGCCGAGGATGCGCTGCCACCCGGTCCAACCAAGCCCGCACCCCCGGGTAATCTGCCAGGTCAAACCCACCCTGATGCGCCACATGGGTGTAGGCATACAACGCCACATCGGCAATCGAATACTGCTCGCCCACCAGATACGGCGTCATCTGCAACTGCCGCTCCATCACCTTCAATGCCTTGTAGCCGCCCTTGTGCAGCTTGCGGTATTCGTCCACGCGCTCATCAGGCAAGCCCAGGTAGAACTGGATGAACCGCGCCACGGCTATGTAAGGCTCATGGCTGTACTGCTCGAAAAACTGCCACTGCAGTACCTGGGTACGCAAGCGCGGCTCGCTGGGCAGGTACTCGCTGCCATCTGCCAGGAAATTGAGAATGGCGTTGGACTCCCACAGGCAGGTGCCGTCCTCCAGCTGCAGCACCGGCACCTTGCCATTGGGGTTCATCGCCAGAAATTCAGGCGTTTGGGTCTCGCCCTTGAGGATATCCACCGGATGCCATTCATAAGGGCTGTCCAGCAGGCTGAGCATCAGCTTGACCTTGTAACAGTTGCCCGACTGGTAGTCGCCATAGACCTTGTACATCGCCCCTTCCCTCCCATGCAGTTGCGCAATCGTGCCCAATAGTTGGCGACTGTACGGCTAAAAGCAATGCCCGCTGTATCGCAAGGATCAATCCAGCGCGCGTTAGTCTGCAAAAACTGCTTACACATGGACAAGGACTCACCCCATGACCGATGCCACCTCCGCACGCCTGCGGCCCCTGGCAGACAGCTCACCGTCGGCCGTCGTCGCCGGCTTCATCGCCATGCTCACCGGCTACACCAGCTCGCTGGTGCTGATGTTCCAGGCTGGCCAGGCCGCGGGCCTTTCGACGGCGCAGATCTCGTCGTGGATCTGGGCCCTGTCCATCGGCATGGCGGTCTGCAGCATCGGCCTGTCACTGCGCTACCGCACCCCGATCACCGTAGCCTGGTCGACGCCCGGCGCTGCGCTGTTGATCACCAGCCTGGGCGGGGTCAGCTACGGCGAGGCCATCGGTGCCTACATCACCTGTGCCGTGCTGGTGCTCATCTGCGGCCTGACTGGCAGCTTCGAACGCCTGGTCAAACGTATCCCGGCATCACTGGCCTCGGCCTTGCTGGCCGGCATCCTGTTCAAGATCGGCAGTGAAATCTTCGTCGCGGCCCAGCACCGCACGCTGCTGGTGCTGGGCATGTTCTTCAGTTACCTGCTGGTCAAACGCCTGTCGCCCCGCTACTGCGTGCTGGCAGCGTTACTGGTGGGCACGGCGCTGTCCGGCGCACTGGGCTTGCTGGACTTCAGCGGCTTCCAGCTGGAAGTGGCCACCCCGGTGTGGACCACGCCCAGCTTCTCGCTGGCCGCGACCATCAGCATCGGCATCCCACTGTTCGTGGTGGCCATGACCTCGCAAAACATGCCGGGCGTTGCCGTGTTGCGTGCCGATGGTTATCAGGTGCCGGCTTCGCCATTGATCTCAGCCACGGGCTTTGCCTCACTGCTGCTGGCGCCGTTCGGCTCGCACGGGGTCAACCTGGCGGCCATCAGCGCGGCGATCTGCACTGGGCCGCATGCTCATGAAGACCCTGCCAAGCGCTATACAGCAGCAGTGTGGTGCGGGATTTTCTATGGCATTGCCGGGGTGTTCGGCGCCACTTTGGCGGCGTTGTTCGCTGCATTGCCGAAGGAGCTGGTGCTGTCCATTGCGGCATTGGCGCTGTTCGGCTCGATCATGAACGGCCTGACGGTGGCGATGGGTGAGGCGCGCGAGCGAGAGGCCGCGCTGATCACCTTCATGGTCACGGCTTCGGGGCTGACCCTGTTTTCGATTGGCTCGGCATTCTGGGGGATTGTGGCGGGGGTGCTGACCCTGCTGATTCTCAGCCCGCGCAGGGGGTGATCGAAGGGGGCTGTGCCAGCCCCATCGCCGGCTTGCTGGCGATAGGGCTGGCACAGACGATCACAAACGGAAATGCCCTACCATCCCCTTCAAGTCACTGCCCAACTGCGCCAACTCGATACTTGACCGGGCATTGCCCTGCATGGCCAACGCCGCCTGATCGGCACTCCCACGGATCTGGGTAACGCTGCGACTGATCTCCTCAGCCACCGAGCTCTGCTGCTCTGCCGCCGCAGCAATCTGCTGGTTCATCTGCTGAATCAACGACACCGCCGCCGCAATACTGCCCAAGGCGCTTTCGGTTTGCAGCGCATCGGCCACCGCCAGGCGTACCAGGTCAGTACTGCCACGGATCTGCGCCACCGACTGCTGGGCATTACCGCGCAAGCTGGCAACCAACCGCTCGATCTCCTCGGTGGACTGCCGGGTACGCCGCGCCAGCGCCCGCACCTCATCGGCCACCACAGCAAAACCACGCCCCTGCTCGCCCGCCCGCGCCGCTTCGATGGCGGCATTGAGCGCCAGCAGGTTGGTCTGCTCGGCGACACTCTTGATCACTTCCAGCACATCGCCAATGGTGTGGATCTCGGCGCTGAGGCTGTCGATACCAGCGCTGGCCGCCTCCGCCGCCGCCGCCAGTTGCTCGATACGCTGCATGCTCTGGCGCACCACCACCTGGCCCGAATCAACCTTCTCGTCAGCAGCCTGCGCCGCCAGTGCTGCCTCTTCAGCATTGCGCGCCACATCGTGCACGGTGGCGGTCATCTGCTGCATGGCGGTAGCCACTTGCTCGGTCTCTTCCTTCTGGCTGCCCACTTCGCGGTTGGTCTGCTCCGTCACCGCAGACAGCGCCTGGGCACTGCCAGCCAATTGCTCGATGCCTTGCTGCAAGCCGCTGACGATGCCCGACAGCCCGGCAGCCATCTGCTGCATCGCCTGCATCAACTGGCCCACTTCATCGTTACGCGCAGCTTCCGCGTCCAGGCTCAACTCCCCGGCAGCGATGCGCTGGGCCCGGCCAATCACCCGTTTGAGCGGGCCGACCACCGCGCGCGTGATCAACCACCCCGCCAGCACCCCCACCAGCAGCGCCAGCCCGGTAGCCAAGGCAATGGCCAAGGCATTGCGCGTCAGCTCACCCTGCATCGCTTGCTCGTCCGCCGCATAAGCCCGGTCGACCCGCTGCGTGGCCTGCTCGGCACTCGCCTGCAGCTGCGCCTTGATACCCTGCTCTTTAGCGAGCAGGTCGGTGTATTCATTGAGTTTGTCCGAGAAGCCGGCGATATGCCCCTGCACCTCGCCCAGCACGCTCTGGTAGCCCGCATCGCTAACTGCCGCCTTGAGCTGCTCGACCAGCCCTGCCGCTTCAACGGTCTGGGCGATGCGCCCTGCGCCTGCACCTTCCTCGCCCTTGCGGCTCTGGTCCAGGCGCACGCGCGCCTCGTCCATGGCCTGCAGCATCAAGCGAGACACCTGGGCCACCTGCGCGGCCTGCTCCAGGAACTCGCCGCCTTGCTGGCCTTGTGATTGTTTGAGCGTGTAGGTGCCATCATCGGCCAGGCCGGCCTGCAATACATCAAGGTTGTTGGCCACGCTGGAGACCGACCAACTGGCCGTGTCCAGCGCCAGCTCCTTGGCCTGCACCGCTTCGACAAAGGCTTCGAAAGCCTGGCCATACGCCGCCAGGTCCGCTTCGGCCGCCGCCAGAGCCGGCAGGCTGCGGGCACGTTCGCTGAGGTTGTGCAGGCCGCTGCGCAAAGCCTCTGCCTCCTTGATATCGGAGCGCAGGGCAAAGGCCTGTTCATGCTGGCGCAACTTGAGCAGGTCGGTATTGAACTGGCCCAGCTGGCGCAGGCCGCCGAAATGCTGGCCGACGCTGTACAGCGCGGCAATGCCGATAGCCGCCACCGCCAACGTCAGCAGCAGTACCAAGGCAAAGCCCAGGCCCAGCTTGCGGGCCATACCCAGGTTGGCCAGAAAACCCCGCCTGCTCGTCTCCATATGCCGCCCCCTGCTCTGAAGATTAGCCAAAGGCCAAGCGTGGCAATGATTGCGCTGGACTCACAAGGGCTGAAGTGGCCAATAGTGTCAAATAGCTATGAGCGTGTCGCAATCAGCGTGCTGAGGGTCGCCACAGATGCGAAAACAAGGCCCCAGCGCGGGAACCCTGCCCATGAGCGACATCGATGCGCAGACCAGTTGCGCCCTGACAAATATGTTTGTAGACAGAACGCACTGCCGCACGATCAGCCTGGGGTGAGCACGACATCGTAAAGTGACTTAAAAGGGCATCATTTGCAGATGACAATCATGCTACGGCTGGTATAACCCGCAGGGTTGATGCCGAACAGGAAATCACCTTCCTCTTCGTCGTCACTGGTCGAGCGAGCGACAACTTTGTAACCCCGCGCCCCACAGGACTGCGCCGCCTTGCTATAGCACTTGTCCCACGATGACGATAAGCCTGAGCAATTGATATGCAAGCCCTTACGACCTTTTCTAACCTCGGTCTTAGCAGTTGCCACGCACCCTGCAATCGCGAGAATGGCCAAGAACAAAACTACGTGTTTCATTGCTGTCCTTAGATGATGTGACGTCATCGTAAGACCGATCACCTACGATCCAGTTCTTGCCTCTACCCTATCACAGAGAATCAAACTCAGTACCATCGCCCTGTCGACGCAGCTGCCTTTTCAAATAGCCGTGGCCCCGCCATCCACCGTCAGGCTGTGCCCGGTCGTGAACGCCGCCCCATCACTGCACAGGTACAACACGGCACTGGCGATTTCCTCGACCTTGCCGATGCGCCCCACCGGGTGCATTGCGGCCGCGAACTCGGCCTTGCGCGGGTCCGCCTCGTAGGCGCGGCGGAACATGTCGGTATCGATCACCGCCGGGCACACCGCATTCACCCGGATGCCCTTCTTGGCATATTCGATGGCCGCCGATTTGGTCAGGCCGATCACCGCATGCTTGGACGCGCTATAGATGCTCATCTTAGGCGCCGCACCCAAGCCTGCCACCGAGGCGGTGTTGACGATCGCCCCGCCACCCTGGGCCAGCAACAGCGGCAGCTGGTACTTCATGCACAGCCACACCCCCTTGACGTTGACGCCCATGATGGCATCGAACTCTGCCTCGCTGCCCTCGGCCAGGCGCCCCTGCTCGATCTCGATACCGGCATTGTTGTAGGCGTAGTCCAGCCGACCGTAGGCCTTGATGACCTGCTCATGCAGCCGGCGCACATCAGCATCACGGGTCACGTCACAGGCCACGAACATGGCCTGCCCACCGGCCTCGTTGATCAACGCCACGGTGCCCTCACCGCCGACTGGGTCGAGGTCGGCCACCACCACCTTGAGGCCCTCCCCTGCAAACGCCAATGCCGTCGCCCGGCCGATACCCGCCGCACCGCCAGTGACCAGTGCTACCTGGCCGGAAAAGGTCATGCTCATCGAGTGCTCCAATAATGGGTGCGATTTTCAATGTGATGTGAGGTAGATGTAGGAGCCGCGCTTGCCGGCGATCGAGCGCGCAGCGCTCGCCAGCGCAGCCCCCACAAGGCCCTGCAACAGCCCCACACTTCTGCAGTCGAAGTCTAGTCAGCCTTCTCCCTCACTGGGCAGCATCATCAAGCCAGCGGTTGAGCTACCATGCTTACCAGTGATTTTGCAGACCTGTTGGCATCACCACGTTAAATTGACCCTTCTGCTTCCTGCCCACAAGGACCCCCGCCATGACCCAGACCAACCGCCGTTTCCTGCTGGCCAAACGCCCCACTGGCGCCGTGCGCCGTGACGATTTCACCTTCGAGACGGTCCCTGCCGATGCACCCGGCGAAGGTCAAATCCAGGTACGCAACCTGTACCTGTCGCTGGACCCGGCCATGCGCGGCTGGATGAATGAAGGCAAGTCGTACATCCCGCCCGTGGCACTCGGCCAGGTCATGCGCGCCCTGGGCGTAGGCGAAGTGGTGGCCTCCAACCACCCCGACTTCAAACCCGGCGACCATGTCAGCGGCGCCCTCGGCGTGCAGGACTACTTCACCGGCGAGCCCCAGGGCCTGCACAAGATCGACCCCAACCTTGCCCCCCTGCCCCGCTACCTCTCAGCCCTGGGCATGACCGGCATGACCGCCTACTTCGCCCTGCTCGACGTCGGCCAGCCAAAGGCCGGTGACACCGTGGTCATCTCCGGTGCCGCCGGCGCCGTAGGCAGCATCGTCGGCCAGATAGCCAAGATCAAAGGCTGCCGCGTGGTGGGCATTGCCGGCGGCGCGCAGAAATGCCAGTACCTCAAGGATGAACTGGGGTTCGACGGCGTCATCGACTACAAGGCCGAAGACGTACTGGCCGGCCTGAAGCGCGAATGCCCCAAGGGCGTTGATGTGTACTTCGACAACGTCGGCGGCGAGATCCTCGACGCTGTGCTTACCCGCATCAACTTCAAGGCGCGCATCGTGATCTGCGGCGCGATCAGCCAATACAACAACAAAGAAGCCGTCAAAGGCCCGGCCAACTACCTGGCGCTGCTGGTGAACCGTGCGCGCATGGAGGGGTTCGTGGTGATGGACCATGCCAAGGAGTACGGCAAGGCTGCGCAGGAAATCGCCGGCTGGCTGGCCACTGGCAAGGTCAAGAGCAAGGAGGATGTGGTCGAGGGGCTGGAGACCTTCCCAGAAACCCTGCTCAAGCTGTTCAGCGGCGAAAACTTCGGCAAGCTGGTGTTGAAGGTTTGAACTACAAGGGGCCGCTCACGCGGCCCCTTAGCACAGTTTCAGGTTAAGTATCGTTAAGAACCTGTACGAAAAATGTGAAAAACCTGTAATATTGGATCCATAATTTATGGCTATTTGATACTACAAGGGATGACGGTGTGGTTGGCGATTCACAGATTTGGCAAAACGAATACCCCCACACTCTGCGCCATCGCGACACCACCCTGCACCTCCAAGCCCCCATTGCCCCGCATACCCGGCAAGCCTTCGTACGCCTGATCGAGCAAAGCGCCAGTGCCAAGCGGGTCAGCGCCCCTCTTGAATGCCCCAAAAGCATGCTGTTCACCAAACGTGAAAAGCTCGATTCGCTGAAAAAAAAGCTGCGCATGCAGCGTGGCCGGCCCAAGCGCAACGGCATGTATGACTGGTCCCTCGAAGAACTGATCAACACCCGCGAAGCGGCTCGGCGCGGTGCGCGGGTGCCAAAGCTGGTCGGGTATGGCTACAGCCGCTCCCGCTTCGGCGTGATGCAAGACTTTTTCCTCATCACAGAATTACTGAGCGGGCACCAAGATGGCCTAGCAAAAGTGCGCCAAAGGCCCGAGGCAGTCCAGCAGGTGATCGAGGCAGCCTTCGAACTGCTGCATGCCCTGCACTGCCAGGGTGTCACGCACATGGACCTGTGGGCGGCCAATGTCATGCTTCCTCCGGATGAAGGCAAAGCGCAGGCCATCGACCTGGAGAACAGCTTCTCCGGGCCCACGGCTTACATGAGCGAAACCTTGGGCTTTCAGTTCGGCTTTTTCTACTACCGAGAAATTTACCGCTATATAACCGAAGCGGACTATGATGCTGCGGTAGAATGCGCACTGGCCGTGTACTTCCCTGATGTGCAACGCGCAGCCTTCAACCGGGTGTACGCGCTTGCCAAGCATGAGGAAATCGGGCGCCTGGAGCGCCGCGAAATCTTCACCAGCGGTGTAGTCGAAAGTCGTTGGTAGAGCGCCATGGCTACCCCAGACTTCATAGAGTAGAAAATGATCAAGATTACCCAGAACATCGAATGTTCCAACGCCGCCCCGTTCGTGCTGTTCGGCGGTATCAATGTCCTTGAGTCCGAGGACCTGGCCCTTACCGCCTGCGCCGAATACGTGCGGGTTACCGAGAAGCTGGGCATTCCTTACGTGTTCAAGGCCAGCTTCGACAAGGCCAACCGTTCCTCGATCCACTCCTACCGTGGCCCGGGCATGGAAGAAGGCCTGCGCATCTTCGAGAAGGTGAAGGCCGAGTTCGGCGTACCGATCATCACCGACGTGCATGAAATCTACCAGTGCGCGCCAGTGGCCGAAGTGGTCGACGTGCTGCAGCTGCCAGCGTTCCTGGCCCGGCAGACAGACCTGGTGGTGGCGCTGGCCAAGACCGGCAAGCCGGTGAACATCAAAAAGCCTCAGTTCCTGAGCCCTTCGCAGATGCAGAACATCGTGCAGAAGTTCAAGGAAGCGGGTAACGACCAGTTGATCCTGTGCGACCGCGGTACCTGCATGGGCTACGACAACCTGGTTGTGGACATGCTGGGCTTTGGTGTGATGAAGCGCACCTGCGATGACCTGCCGATCATTTTCGACGTAACCCACGCCTTGCAGAACCGCGACCCTTCGGGTGCTGCTTCGGGTGGCCGCCGCGAACAGGTGGTTGACCTGGCACGTGCCGGCATGGGCGTTGGCCTGGCTGGCCTGTTCCTGGAAGCCCACCCGAACCCGGACCAGGCCAAGTGCGACGGCCCGAGCGCATTGCCGCTGGATAAGCTGGAGCCGTTCCTGGCGCAGATCAAGGCGCTGGATGACCTGGTGAAGTCGTTCCCGCCGCTGATTATTGGTTGAGTCGCTTTTGCGTGATGTGAAAGGGCCGGTACGCGCGCGTACCGGCCCTTTTTGTTTTTGGGCTTGGTGTGGGTATTGCGGCGTGACGGCAATCGAGTGCCCGAAGATCTGTGCCAGGCAGCCTCAGCCTTTCATCCCCAACTCGGCATCATCCATCAGCGCCTTGGCCATGGCGCTCAGGTAATGCGAAGCCCAGATCATCATCGGCTTTTCATCCATCAGCCCGATGATGGTCAGCTCCCGCACATACCCCATCAGCTCCGAGGCCTGCTCGCGGGCATCCTGGCAAGGTATTCCCGGCTCGATCCGGAACAAGGGATGAGTCTGGTGTTCACCCTGGAAGAACGTGGTCACACCTGCTGTGACATGGCTTAAGTCCTTAGTCATTGCTCTACTCCCTCTTAATGCAGGCTGCTGGTACGTTCCAAGGCCAGCGACAGCGCATCCGACTGACCCCAGGCAATCTGCATGGCCCGCAGGCCGTTTACCATCAACTCCCGGGTGGCTTCGTCTTCTACCGTGTAAAGGGCCATGTGGCAGTGGTTGTAGGCAAGCACCAAATAGTGGGTGACGTTCATGACTACGTGATCGATCGGCACGATGCGCTCGCTGATGGCGCTGGAGAGGGTCTTGTCGGAGGGAAGGTCGAAATGGTGGGGTGGATCGGGGACGATTTTTTTCATAGCAATTCCTTGAAGATTAAAGGAGTTGCCACCGCCGTTTCCACACGAAGGGCGACAACTGTACACGGGGTGGAAAACCGAGTCTTCAAGGAACCCCGGCAGGCCTGACGGCCTCCCGTATACAGCTGTCATTACGACAGGCACTTGAAGATTGTCCGGGTTTCCACGCCCGCATCGCTGAAAATCGGCGACCCAAGAAGCCTAAAGGGCAGTGTTTCCAGGAACAATCAGACGCGTGTCGACAGAACATGTAGGGTATTTCTCCAGACTAAGCATCACCAGTCCTGATACGTAGGAAATTTCTCAATCAACGAGTGGATAGATGCCTCACCGTCTCCATCGCGCCCCGCTCAAGCATGGCTGACGTATCCCTAGCATTCCCCATGCTTTAGAATGACGAAGACCTACATAAGATGCTGAATTGGCACCATTTTGGAAAACGAGCAGCTAGTCTGCATAGAAGCGTCACACGACATGGATCAAAGCTAGGGGTTTGCAATGGTTTCTCAGAATCACGACGTTACTGACACACCGTTGGTGACAGTGATCATCGCGTCCTATAACCACGCGCGTTACATCGAAGCCAGCATCAACAGCGTCGTCAACCAGACGTACAAGAACATCGAGCTTCTAGTGGTGGATGATGGCTCCAAGGACGACAGCCCTGAGGTACTCAAGCGGCTGCAGGCGCAACACGGCTTCGACCTGCGCTTCCAGGCCAACCAAGGCCTGGCGCGAACCCTCAACGACGCCATTGCGCGCGCCAAGGGCGACCTGATCGTGCCTTTCGGCTCCGACGACATCATGCTGCCGCACCGTATCGCCACCCAGGTGGAGTACATGCATGGCAAGCCTGAAGTGGGCATCTGCTCGGCCAACATCGAAACCATCGACCATAACGGCCAGGTGATGGGCGCGCGCGAACAGCGCAAACGCAACCTGCCCTTCCGCCGCCTGGACTTTGACGACCTGTGGCTGGACCGCAAGCCAGGCCCCATGGCTGCCACTTTGATGCTGCGCCGCGAAGCCCTGGAGAAGGTCGGCGGCTTCAGTGCCGATATCCGCCTGGAAGACGTATACATCGAACTGTCGATCGCGCGGGCCGGTTATTACATCGACGTGCTGGGCGAGGTGCTGGCGCAGTACCGCGACCACCCGACCAACACCTTCAAGAACGGCCGCTTCATGGTCGATAACGTGCTCAAGACATACGCACACTTCAAAGACCACCCGCAGTACGAGCAGGTGTGCATGAAGTTCCGCAACTCCATGGTGCTCAAGTACGCCAACCGCGACAAGCAACTGACGCGGGAAATCCTGGCTGATATCCCGCTCAAGTACTGGAACAGAAAGACTTTGCGTGGCCTGTGGCGCCTGCTCTGGTCTTAAGCGAGCTTTTTACCGCCCCGGTGTATCAGCCACTGGGCGTAGACCACAGCCATTGGCATCCAGATCAGAAACCAATGCTCTTTCGGGCGTGACATGAACGCACTGCCTTCTGTCAGCCCTGAAGCAAAGCCGAATATCAGCCAGGTCGCCGCAAGCGTAACCCCGGGGTGCTTGCGGTAAGCCCAGCAAAAGCGCATGGCCAGGCCGTAGAGCACCAACCAGAGCACCAAGCCCACGACCCCACCTGCATACAGCACGCCCAGCTCGATGTTGTGCGGGTCGGCGAGCGTCTGTTCAAGGCCTGGAATGATCACCGTCATCGGGGCATCGTAACCATGGCCAAGCCAGGGGTGCTCACCGATTTGGCGCAGCGATTCCAGCCAGATTTCGGGGCGGTAGGACACACCACGTTGAGTGATCGCTTCAGGGTAGAACACCGCAACCCCAACCAAAGCCAGGGCCACGGCCGCCATTGCGATCAAGCCGTGGCGCCGGTCACCCACGATCAGCAACCAACCCAGTGCAGCCGCCAACCCGATCAACGGCGTACGCGAGCCCGTGGCAAGAATGGCCATGCCCAGTACCGCCAGGCAGGCCAGAGCCAGAATGTTGAGCGCGCCGCGCGTCTGGAACCAGGTTGCCAACCAGATAGCAGCGAAAGCGCCGAACACATGGGCAGTCAGCAAGGGGTTGTAGAGCGCGCCGTAGCCGTCGAGGCGCCCGCCCTCACCCGCCGCCAGACCCAAGAAGTAGATCAGCGAAACACCAGCGGCGACTGCGGCAAACAGGGCAGCCAGGCGCACACACTGATGCAGCTGTGCCGGTGACTGCAAGCTGATGAGGCCGGCCGACAGCAACACCATGGCAATGTACAAGGGCCGCTTGAGCAAACTGCCTACCGAGTTCTCGGTATCGGACCAGGCAATGCTCAGCAGGGTGTAGGCAGAGAACACCAGGAAGGCAATGAACAGCGGGTTCCCAAACAACGCCTTGGCCTGCCGTGGCTGCAGGATCAAGACGATCAACGTGGGCGCGGCAAGCAGCAGGTAAAAGAGCTTGTGGTACAGCGAGCGGTCCCACGCCCAGAACATCCCCGTCAGCAGGGCCAGCCAGCCCAGCGGCAACACGTAGCGCGTCACCATGCCTGCCCAGCGTTGAGCCGGCGACTGTATCGACACATCAATTGACATCTAGCATCCTCTGGCAAACGGGAATGTTCAGTGTGAGCCCTGCATTCCAATGTAAGGATCGAAGGGCTCGCTGAACGCCACCCATGTTGAAAAGGTTGCTGTGAAACGCCTGCAGGTGTCAGCTACGGATCTCGGCGACCACCGCTGCCAAGGCCTGGGCCGGGTCTGCCGCCTGGCTGATCGGGCGGCCGATCACCAAGTAATCCGAGCCGGCATCCAGCGCCTGGCGCGGGGTCAGAATGCGGCGCTGATCATCTTGCGCGCTGCCAGCAAGGCGAATGCCCGGTGTTACCAACTGCAGGGACGGGTGCGCAGCCTTGAGCGCCGGCGCTTCAAGTGCCGAGCACACCAGCCCGTCCATGCCGGCTTTCTCGGCCAGTGCCGCCAGGCGCAGCACCTGCTCTTGCGGTTCGATGTCCAGACCGATGCCGGCCAGGTCTTCACGTTCCATGCTGGTCAGCACGGTCACGCCGATGAGCAGTGGCTGCGGGCCGCTGCGCTTGGCCAGCACTTCGCGGCAGGCCGACATCATGCGCAGGCCGCCGGAGCAGTGCACGTTTACCATCCACACGCCCATTTCGGCGGCAGCCTTCACGGCCATGGCGGTGGTGTTGGGGATGTCGTGAAACTTGAGGTCCAGGAACACCTCGAAGCCCTTCGCGCACAGCGACTCGACTATGCCGGACGCGCTGCTGGTGAACAGCTCCTTGCCAACTTTCACCCGGCACAGGGCAGGGTCGAGCTGGTCGGCCAGTTTCAGGGCGGCGTCACGGGTGGGGAAATCCAGGGCGACGATCAGGGGCGTCTGGCAGGCGGACATGGTCGGGGTCTCTTGGCAAGTCGTAAACGGCGCGCATTGTAAACGAAGTGGCCCAGGCTTTGGGGGCCGCGGATCAGCAGATTTGGCCAGGCCGTGCCCGGCTCCTATAATTGAACCAATGAATACGGCCATTGCTCAACATGCATACACGCCACGTTGTGTGCGATCACAGGAGATAACCCCATGCCTTGGTATGCCTGGCTGATACTGATCTTAGCCCTTGGCTCGATCGTGGGCGGGTTGATGATGTTGCGCGATACGGCGAAGAAACTGCCCTTGACCGACGAGCAGTTGAAGAAGGTACACGAGCGCAATGCCGAGGCGGATGCCAAGGATGCGCGGGATCGGTAGGCCTGGGGTACGGTGTTTTGAATGCCCTGCGTATTTGGGGCTGCCTAGTTCGAGTGCCGCGCGGGCGGCGCTCGAACTCAAGGGCGCTAGTACAAGCAAGACGGGCTAGCGGATGACAGTGCCCCCTACTCCACCGTCAACTTGTCACGATTGCGCTCGAGCAGCGCCTTGCCGATGCCCTTGATCTCCAGTAACTCGTCCACCGACGCAAATGGCCCGTGCGCATCCCGGTATGCGACGATCGCTTCAGCCTTGGCCTTGCCGATGCCGTTGAGGCCCTGCTGCAACGTGATTGCATCTGCACTGTTCAAGTTCAGCCGGCCAGCCGAGGCCGCCGCTTGAGCCACCACAGGTGCCGGCTCGGCCATCATTGCGCTGGCTGCCGGCGCGGCGCTGGTCGCCATGGACAGGCCCGCGAACAGTGGCAGGAACAGGTAGGAAAGAACGATATTACGCATTGTGGACACTCCTTCGAGAAAGTTTACGAGGCAGCGTTTCCTTGGCTGCCCGGTAAAACTAACGGCTCGAAGGCCCCTGAGAAAGCCCGCAGATCAAGGGATTGGTTACCAAATTCAACAGCTGACAGCACACAATGGCGTCAGCTGTAGGAAGGTGCCCAGCGCATTGAAAGAGCAAAGGCAGTGCTAACGGTCCCGGCGCTGCTGCTGGTAAACCCAGTCGACGATGTCACCCTCTGGCGAGTAGCCGCTGACCAGTTCGCGCAGCAGTTGCCGCACGCGGGTAAAGTCATCTTCGGCCACTGCCTTGAACAGCACGGCCAAGCGCTCGCGCAATACTTCCCAGGCGATGAAGTCTTCGTTGGCCGCCATGATCATCGGGTGGGCCGTAGGGGAAACGTCATCGCCAATCAGCAGCTCTTCATAAAGCTTCTCGCCGGGCCGTAGCCCACTGAACTCGATGGCGATGTCACCGTGCGGGTTATCCGGGCTGCGCACACTGAAGCCCGACAGGTGGACCATCTTTTCTGCCAGTTCGACGATTTTCACCGGCTCGCCCATGTCCAGCACGAACACATCGCCCCCCTGCCCCATCGCCCCCGCCTGCACCACCAGCTGCGCAGCCTCGGGAATGGTCATGAAATAGCGGGTTATCTTCGGGTGGGTCACCGTCAGCGGCCCCCCGGCTTTGATCTGCTGGTGGAACAACGGAATCACAGAACCGGAAGAGCCCAGCACATTGCCGAACCGCACCATGGTGAAGCGGGTTTTGTTCACCCGGGAAATCTTGCTGCTGTCGCCGTACATCACCGGCGCCGCTTCGCGGCTCAGCGCCTGCAGGATCAGCTCGGCCAGCCGCTTGGAGCTGCCCATCACGTTGGTCGGGCGCACGGCCTTGTCGGTGGAGATCAGCACAAAGTTGGCCACGCCCGTCTGCAGCGCGGCCTGCGCCGTGCACAGCGTGCCAAACACATTGTTGAGAATGCCTTCGGCCACGTTGTGCTCGACCATGGGTACGTGCTTGTAGGCCGCAGCGTGATACACGGTGTCCACCCGCCAGGTGCTCATCACATCGGCCAGGTGCTGCTGGTTACGCACCGAGCCCAGGATCGGCAGCAACTGCACCGCCAGAGACTCGCGCGTAATGCGCTGCTCAAGCTCGGTGAGGATGCTGTACAGGTTGAATTCGCTGTGGTCGAACAGCAGCAGGGTCTTGGGTTCCAGCCCGATGATCTGCCGGCACAGCTCGGAGCCGATCGAGCCGCCCGCGCCAGTCACCAGCACGGTACGCTTCTTGTTGCACCGCCAAAGCAGTTCATCCTGCGCCGGCACCGGGTCGCGCCCCAGCAGGTCGGCAATGTCGACGTCCTGGATGTCATCGACTTTTACCCGGCCACTGGCCAGGTCGGCAAACGCCGGCACACTGCGCACATGCAAGGGGTAAGGCTCGAGGAAGGCGAGAATCTCTTTACGCCGCGCGCGTGAAGCGGTTGGCAGCGCCAGGAGTATTTCCTGGGCGCCGGTTTCTTTGATCATCTGGTCAAGGTGCTTGGGCTTGTACACCTGCAGGCCGGAGATGACCCGGTTGGCCAGGTCGCCGTCATCGTCGATGAAGGCCACAGGACGCATCACACGCCCCATGCGCAATGCCGCCAGCAACTGGTTGCCGGCCGTGCCAGCGCCGTAAATGGCGACTTTGACCTGGCCATCGTCACGGTTGGTAAAAGGGATTTGATGAGCACCGCTGAACCAGTCGCCGAGGAAATACTGGCGCATGATCAGGCGCAAGCCGCCCATGATGACCAGGCTCAGCCACCAGTAATTGAAAATGATCGATCGCGGCACGATGACCTGATGGTTGCTGTACCAGTAGACCACCACAGCGAGTATCAAGGAGGACAAGGTGACCGCCTTGATGATGGCAACCAGCGCATCATTGCCAAAGTAGCGCATCACCGCGCGGTACATGCCAAAGCGGATGAACAGCGGAATAGCCACGATCGGCGCAGCCAGGAACAGCCAGGTGTGTTCGATGATGGGGTTGTACATTTCATCGATGCCCAGGCGCACGATAAACGACAGCCACAGGGCAAACCAGATAAGCACGACGTCGGTGCACACCTGTATCAGGCGCTTCTGACGCCGGGACAGGTTCACCAGGTACTGGCGCACCCTGTCTTTATTCGCGTCACTCATCCGGTTCTCCTAAGCCACATATGCCCCAGCCCACTCTAGCCATGTTATTCGCGTTCGCCTGCGCGATACTTGATCGCCAGCAGTGTAAGAGGCGCGTAGGCAATCAAGGTTCCCGCTGCGCCATCTAGCTTGAACAGCAGCACGGCTGCAGCCACGGGCAGCAACCAGCCGATATTGATGGCCGCCACCGCCAGGCTGACGGGTAGATGGCTGCCGTACTGCCGTGACGCATATTGGTAGGCATGGCTGCGATGGGCTTCATAGACTTTTTCGCCCCGCAGCAGGCGCCGCCCCAATGTGAACGTGGCATCGACCACGAACACACCCATAAGTATTAACCACCCCCAGAATAATAGCGGGTTTATCCAGGCTGCCTGCAGTGCCAGAAGGCCCAGTACGATACCCAGGAAACCACTGCCGGCATCGCCCATGAATATCCGCGCCGGGGGGAAGTTCCAGGCCAGGAAACCCGCCACCGTCGCCGCCAGCAGCAACGGCAACCCGATCGCCTGTGGGTTACCGGTAATCGCGTAGAGCAGGCAACCACCCAGGCACACGCAAATGGCCTCGATACTGGCGATACCGTCAATGCCATCCATGAAGTTATAGAGGTTCAACAGCCAGACCAGGTACAACGCGGCGAGGACAGCGCTCAGCCAGGCAATGTCCAGCTGCAGGCCGAACAGCGTAATCGCAGGCATGCCCCCCAACCAGTACAACCCCCAGGCGGCCGCTACAAAGTGGCCGAGCAAGCGCCAGCGTGCGGCGATATGCCCGTGGTCATCCATGAAGCCGATCAGCGCCACCAGCCCCCCGGCCCCGAGCAGGCCGACCAGCAATCGGAACGGGACCACCGCGCTCCACCCCAGCACCAGCAGGGCGGCCAGGAATGTAATGACGAACGCCAGGCCGCCACCGCGTGGCGTGGGCAAGGTGTGCGAACTGCGCGCATTGGGGATGTCCAGCAAGCTGCGCGCCAGCGCGTAACGCCGAAGCCCTGCGGTCAGAGCAAGTGAAATGAGGCCAGCAGCGATAATCAGCCATATCATGGGCGGTGGCCTTCCAGAAAAGCGCGCGCGGCGGCGTCAAGCCCCTGCTGCAAGGTGAACGGGGGGCGCCAGCCCAGCAGCAGCTGATTCTTGGCAATATCTACCTGCAACGACCCTAGCAAACGCTGGGCCAGGTCGTGCCGGCCAACCAGATTGGCAGCGCTCTGGAGCAGGGCCGGGGGCACCGGCAACAGTCGCGCCGGGCGGCCGAGCGCACGCCCCAAGGCCCGCAAGAGCTCGCTCAAGGACACATCCTCGCCATCGCTGGCCATGAAAGTCTGGCTACGGGCCTGAGGGTGATCGATGCAGGTAACCACAAGATCTACGAGGTTTTGCACCGAGACCAGGCTGCGACGGTTATCGACAGCCCCCAATGGCAACGGCATCCCGCGCTGCACCCAGCGCATCATGCTGTGGAAGTTGGCTTTGACCCCTGGGCCATAGACCAGTACCGGCCGAATAATCACGATCTCCATACCGGTGGCCACGGCTACCTGGCATAACCCCTGCTCCGCTTCATGTTTGGAAATGCCATAGGCATCCAGCGGCATGGCTGCATCATCGGCACGCAAGGGCTGGCCCGGAATACTGGCCTCGCCGTTGACCTTGACCGAGCTGATGAACACGAAGCGCCGTACACCCGCCGCTGCTGCTTGCCGGGCGAGGTTGAGCGTGCCCTCGACATTGACCCGGCGGAACGCGGCCAGGCTGTCGGCGGCGGTTTCTTTCATGACATGCACGCGCGCGGCGGCATGCACCACGGCGTCCACCCCGGCCAAGGCTTCAGCCCAATCCGTCGTGGCGGCTAGGTCGCCTACGTTGACCGCCGGTATGTCCGCCGGCCCCGTCCCAGCACGGCGCAAAGCCGCCCGAGGGGCGTACACGCCGATTGAAGCCAGCCTGTGGCAGAGCGTGCTGCCGACAAAACCGCTGGCGCCGGTGACGAGAATGGTTTGTCTATCCATGAGTGAACATCCAGCCCGCAGGCGTAACAATAGTGCAAGTGCAAACGGCCCCTGGGAATCAGGCGGGGCCTTGCCTGCCTTGTAACAGGCTACGGTAAAGCTCAGCGTATGAGGCGGCCATCAAAGGTGCGGTAAAGACCTCTTCATAGCGCTGCAACGCTTTGGCCCCCATGGCCTGGGCCATGGCTGGGGTGTCCCACAGGCGCTGCATGGCCTGTGCCAACGCCGTGGCATCCCGTGGCGGCACTACCAGCCCGGTCTGATCGGCCAGGTTGATGAACGTGGTACCCGAACCCATTTCACAAGAAATCAGCGGCTTGCCGTACATGGCCGCCTCCAGCAGCGAAATGCCGAACGACTCGGAGCGCAGGTGCGACGGGAACACGAAGCCGTAGCACAGCTCCAGCAGCGCGGCTTTGTCTTCATCGGGCAGGCCGCCGAGAAAGTGCACATTGTCCAACCCCAGTTCGGCGGCCTGCTGCTTGAGCTGCCCTTCGAGGAAGCCGCCGCCCATGATCGCCACTGGCAAGCCATTGAGTTGCGCGGCCTGCAGCAAATAGTCCAGGCCCTTGTAGTAGCGCAACGCGCCGACGAACAGGAAAAACCGCTCACCCAACCGCGCGCGCCAGTACGCCAGCTTTTGCGCGGATGCCTTGGGGTAGGTCGACCGGTCCAGGCCATAGGGGATGATCGAGACCTTGTCTTTGAAGCGCGTCAGCACCGGGCTATGCGCGGCATAGTTGGGCGAGGATGCGACAACCCGGTCCACGCTCTGGAAAAAACGGTGCATCAACGGCTGATAGAGGTTGAGCAACCACTTCTGCTTGACGATATCCGAGTGGTAGCTCACCACGGACGGCTTGTTCACCCGTGCCATGAAATGCACAAGGTCCATGTAGGGCCAGGGGAAATGGTAATGGACGATATCCGCCTCCCTGGCCAGCTCGGTGAAGTCCTTGAGGGCCGACAGCGAGAAGCCGGTAGAGGCCACGTGCAGGTCAAGCTTGGCGCGGTGGGCCAGGTGGTTGGCCACCGGCTGGTTGCGCGCCGCCCCACGGTTGCTGAGGTAGAGCACTTGCGAATCGATACCCTCGGCTCGGCAACCTTCGGCGATCTGGAAAATGACCTGCTCGATACCGCCCATGGAGTCGGGGTAGTAGGTCTTGAAAAAATGCAGAACCTTGATCATTGCCCTTCCCTGACTTTGCGGTAAACCTCGAGGGTGGCTTGTGTGCAGCGCTCCCAAGAAAACCCGGCGGCATGGCGCAGCCCCTGCTCTACCGCGGCCGCGCGCCAGGCTTGATCCTCAAGCCCGCGCTGCAACAACGCCGTGAGCCCGTCCACGTCGTCGGGCGCGCACATCAAGGCGGCCTGGCCTGCCACTTCAGGCAGTGAAGAGCTGTTGGAACACACCACCGGCACCCCGGAGCTCATGGCTTCCAGCACGGGCAAGCCGAACCCTTCGTAATGCGACGGGAAGGTGAACAACCGGGCCCCGGCAAACAGCAAGGGCAGGTCTTGGGCGGCAGCGAACCCCAGGTAACGGGCCCAGCCCTGCTGTTGCGCCTGAGCGATACGGGCGTGGATCGCTTCGCTGCGCCAGCCGTGGTAGCCGGTGAGCATCAGCGGCCAGCGCTGGCGTAGCGCCAGCGGCAACCTGCCGTAAGCATCCAGCAAGGTTTCGATATTCTTGCGCGGCTCGATGGTGCCCACGAACAGGCTGTAACCGCCCGGTTCCAGGCCGTGCCGGGCAAGGGTTTCGCGCAGCATGTCGGGGCTACGCGGGTAGAACTCTGGCGAACTGGCCAGCGGCACCGCGTGGATCCGCTCAATGGGCCAGGCAAAGTAATCGGCCAGCTCCTGACGGGTGTAGTGCGAATCGGTGATCAACGCATCGGCGCGTTCCAGGGTAAGCGTGAGCTCTTTTTGCAGGTAACGCGCGATCTGCGGCGCATGGCAGTGCGCCCAGGTGAATGGCGACAAGTCGTGGAAGGTCGCCACACTGCGGCCGGCGAAGGGCGGCAGGTAGTAGTTGGGGCTGTGGTAGATGAATTGCTCATAGCCCTGCAAGGCCCGCTTGCGCAAAAAGGGCATCAGCCGGCGATACGCTTCGACCGCCAAGGCGTTCTTCTGCACGAAACGCTTGAGGCCATGCACGGCATCGGACTGGTCCGACGGCTGGGGCAAGCCTGGCAGGAAGCGCCGACCGGCAAACAGCTGCAGGTCGGTGATCTCGCTACTGTTCTGCAGCCGCGACGCCAGTTCGTAGGTATAGCGCCCAATGCCGGTCAGCGGGAAGCGGATCGGCTCGACGGAAAGGATGAGCTTCATTTACCCGCAAGCATCCAACCCAGGGTTTCATCCAGTGTCGGGGTTTGCCAGCCGGGTACTAGGCTGCGCAGCAGGCTGTTGTCGCCGCACAAGGTCTTGACCTCGTTGGCGCGGACAAAAGCCGGGTTCACCTGTACGTCGATCTGATGCCCGGTAATGGCCGAGCACTTGGCGATGACTTCGCGCAGCGAATGGGTTTGCCCGGAGCTGACGTTCACCGTCTGCCCCAGCGGGCGCGCTTCGATCAGCCCGCGGTAAGCCTGCACAACCGCACGCACGTCGCTGAAATCGCGCCATACGTCGAGGTTGCCCAGTTCGATGGTGCTTGCCTTGCGGCTAAAGTGCGAAACGATCTTGGGCAGCAGGAAATTTTCTGCCTGCCCAACACCGGTGTAATTGAAGGGGCGCGTGATGACGATTGGCAGACGGTCGAACCACAACCGCGCCATGTATTCCATGGCCAGCTTGCTGACAGCGTAATCATTGGCGGGCGCCGGCGGCGTCTGCTCGCCCAGCATCCCTTCGGAAACATTGCCATATACGTTGGCACTGCTGGCAATCAGCACACAGTCGGGTGCTTTGCCGCAGGCTGCGATGGCTTCGAGCAGGTTGCGCGTGCCGACCAGGTTGACCTGGTAGAACGCATCGGCTGCGCCGTGCCCGACAAACGCAATGGCAGCCAGATGCACGATGACATCCGGCTGCACTTCGGCCAGCAACGCACGCAAGGCCGGGCCTTCGGTGAGATCGACCTGGTGGTAGTCCGGGGCATCCAGCACTTGGCTGCCCGTACCGACTACTTCATAGCCACTGGCTCGCAACTCGGCCGCCATGTAGCGGCCCGTGAACCCCTGAACCCCTGTGATAAGCGCGCGTTTACTGGCCATTTGCATCAGAACGAGAACCCTTTTTCGTTACGACGCAGGTCGGCTTCGACCATCATGCGGCACAGCTCTTCCAGGCTGGTTTTTGGCTCCCAACCCAGCACTTCCTTGGCCTTGGCCGGGTTGCCGATCAGCAGCTCCACTTCGGCAGGGCGGTAGAATTTCGGGTTGATCACGACCAGTACCTTGCCGGAGGCGGCGCAGGTGCCCTGCTCTGCCTCGTCCTTGCCGCTCCAGTTGATTTCGATACCGGCTGCCTTGAAGGCCATGGTCACGAAGTCACGAACGGTTTCGGTACGGTTGGTGGCCAGCACGAAGGTGTCTGGCTCGTCAGCCTGCAGCATGCGCCACATGCCTTCGACGTATTCCTTAGCAAAGCCCCAGTCGCGCTTGGCGTCGAGGTTGCCCAGCTCCAACTTGTCGAGCAGGCCGAGTTTGATCTTGGCTACCGAGTCGGTGATCTTGCGGGTCACGAACTCACGGCCGCGCAGAGGCGACTCATGGTTGAACAGGATGCCGCTGGTGGCGAAGATGTTGTACGACTCACGGTAGTTGATGGTCATCCAGTGAGCGTACAGCTTGGCCACGCCGTAGGGGCTGCGCGGGTAGAACGGGGTGGTTTCTACCTGCGGGATTTCCTGCACCTTGCCGAACATTTCGGAGGTGGAGGCCTGGTAGAAGCGCACTTTCGGGTTGACGATACGGATGGCTTCGAGCAGGTTGACCGCGCCCAGGCCGGTGATTTCGGCGGTGGTCAGCGGCTGTTCGAACGACACGCCAACGAAGCTCTGCGCGGCGAGGTTGTACACCTCGGTGGCTTCGGTGGTTTGCAGCAGGCGGATGCTGGCCGACAGGTCGGTGAGGTCGTACTCGACCAGGTGCAGGTTGGGGTTGGTGTGGATCCCCAGTTCCTCAATGCGCCAGAAGTTGACCGAGCTGGTGCGACGGTAGGTGCCGTAGACCGTGTAGCCCTTTTCCAGCAGCAGTTCCGCCAGGTAGGCGCCGTCTTGACCAGTGATCCCAGTGACGATTGCTTTCATGCGACTTAACCAACTCCGATAGTGCCGTGCGGGCATGTGTGATTATTAGACCGGCGCGGGCTGTTCCTGCCGCGCGCACGTTAAGGTTCGGTGACGGAGTATACATCTGTTGGGCGATGTGCTCGACTCAGAAAAAGCTTGTGTTGGGCAGCCGGTAGTTTTTCCCCGGCGATAGGTGTGGTGGGTGGGGCAGGTACCTGGCGAGGGATTTTGCAGGGCCTACGAGATCGAGCGCCGCGCGGGCGGCGCTCACCCACTCCTGCGCTCAATTCAGCGCAGTTGCACCCTGCACCGCCTTACCAGCCACGGGCCGCGCAGCAGCCGCGCCATCAACACGGGCCACATCGCCACCAGGCAAGCTAGTCTCGGGCACCGGGCTCAACCACACGTTCACGTTGTCCACGCTTTCCTGATTCAACTCCCCTGCCCAGCGATTGAGCAGGAACAGGTTGGTAATGAAATCATATTGCGATCTCAACAGATCACGCCGCGCCTTGAACTCGTTCTGTACGGCCGTCAGCACATCCACGGCGTTGACCACGCCGTAGGTGAACGCCTTTTGCGCGGCAACGCTGGACTTCTGCGCTGAGGACAACGCATTACGGTTGGCGCGGATCTTCTCGACACTGGACTGGGCGGTGAGATACGCCGTGGTGGTTTCTTTGACCACTTGGCGGCGAACGCCTTCCATCTGCTCTTCGGCCGCCAGTTGCTCGTCATACAGCCCCCGCACCCGGGCAGAAGTGGAACCGCCGCTATAGATTGGGATTTTCACCCCGAGCGTGGCCACATAACTGTCGCTGCGCGGCGCCTGGGTGTTGTCGTACCCTTGGTCACTTTGCTGTGCACTCAAACTCAAAGACAGCTGAGGATAATGCTCGCCCTTGCCCTCACGCACCGCGGCATTGGCCGCCTCGGCGCCGCTTTGCGAGGCCTTGAGCATCGGGTTGGTTTCAACCGCCTGGGTAATCCAGCTTTGCAGCGGGCGCGTCGGCGCCTGCAGTGCCACATCATTTCGCACCCGGCTCAGCGGTTCATTGATTGGCCGCCCGACAATCTCGGCCAATGCCTCACGGCTGACCTGCACCTGGTTGCGTGCGTCGACCTCTTGCGCCGCCAGCGAATCGACACGCGCCTGCATGTCGAGCTTGTCGGTGATCTTGGCCATCTGCCGGTCGAACATCATGCTGACGCGGTCGAGGTTCTTTTGCGTGGCGCGGCGCTCGGCCTGCACCAGCGCCAGCTCATCGTCTGCCGCCAGGGCAACGAAGTAGCGCTTGGCCAGGTCGACGGTCGCTTCGGCCAAGGTATCCTCGGCCTGCTGGCCTTTCTGGGCCTTGACGCTCTTGGACTTCTGGTAACGCTCCCAGGCCGGCTTGTTGTACAGGTACTGGGTCAGGCTGAGCGAGTAGGTTTCGTTGTTATAAATGTCGCGCGACAGTTCGTTCTTGCGCAACACACGGCTGGAGTTGGCGTTGGCCGACACCTGCGGCAGCAAGCCACCCAAGGCTTCACGCTGCTGCTCGGCCGCCGAACGCGCCCGGGCGTAGGCAGCCAGCACGCGAGGGTCTTCCAGACGAGCTTCGCGGTAGAGCCCTGCGAGGTCCAGGGCGTAGGTCGATGCGGCAACACCTCTTGGCATTTCGCCCTGGGACTCCACCGCCATCGCCTGCCAGGCGGTCATGCAAATCAAAACACCAGGTAGCAAACGCAGCACAATCATTCCTCGATCAGCGATTCAGCGAACATGTTGCGCGCCGGTTTCAGCAGGTACTGCAGCATCGTGCGGTCGCCTGCGTTGATCAGGACATCAGCTGGCATACCCGGTTGCAGCTTGCGGTTGCCGAGTTTTTTCATGCCGTCTTCAGTAACCTTCACCCGGACCAGGTAGTACGGGTCCCCGGTACGTTCCTCAGTCAGGCTATCCGCGGAGATACGGATCAGCGTGCCTTCGATAACCGGGGTGGTTGCCTGGTTGAAGGCACTGAAGCGGATATCCGCCGTCTTGCCCAGTTCTAGGCGGTCGATGTCTTTGGTCGCGACCTTGGCTTCGATCACCAGCTCCGAAGAGGCAGGGACAATATCGAGCAGTGGCGTAGCCGCACTGACCACGCCGCCGATGGTGTGCACCTTCATGTCCAGCACCATGCCGCTTTCCGGCGCGCGGATCACCACCCGCGACAGGCGGTCCCGCAGCGCAGCTTCTTTTTCCTGCAGGTCGAACACTTGGGCCTGCACTTCGGAAAGCTCGTTGGCCACATCCGAATCGAATTTCTTCTTCAACTGCACGATCTGCAACTCTGTTTCGCCGATCTGCAGCTTGGTCTTGGTGATGGTCGACTCATGGTCGGCCACTTCGGTCTTGAGCATGTCGAGTTTGCGCTCTTGCTCGAGCAGGCGCTGGTTGTCGACGAAGCCTTCGGCCAGCAGCTCTTTGAGCTGCTTGATTTCACCGGTGTAGGACTTTTCCAGGTTGCGCTTGGTGCGAATCATGTCATTGAGGCCAGCGATCTGCTGCTTCATCTGCTCGATGCGCTCGCGGTTGACCGATATCTCGCCTTGCAACGCATCGTGCCGCGCCTTGAACACCTGCTGCTCACCTGCCAGGGCTTCCATGGCCCGGTCCGAATCGGTGCCCTCCATGGTTACAGGCGGGATAGCCTGCAACCCATCGCGCTCGGCGCGCAGACGCGCTTCTTTATAGCGGGCCACGATCAGCTGGTTACGGGTGGACTCATACTCGGAACTTAGTTGAGCTTCATCCAGCACGATCAGCGGGTCGCCCTGTTTGACCAGGTCACCGTCACGGGCCAGCAGTTCCTTGACGATACCGCCTTCCAAGTGCTGAACGGTCTTGCGGTAGTTCTGCACGGTGACAACGCCAGAGCCGTGGACGGCATTGCTCAAAGGGGCGACCGCTGCCCAGGTGCCAAAAATGCCGAAGGTAACAAAAACGATGGTCAGGCCGATGCGGCGAATACCGCGATCGGAGGTGGGCATGTCATCGAAATTGTGGTCGAACGTGGTGATTGCTTTGCTGCTCATCAAAAAATCCTTTTATGCGCCAGTGCTGGTCGAGGTGACGGGCGCAGCGGCAGGAGCCGCAGGGGGAGCGGGGCGAGGCGCGGTGGGTGCGACTGCGGGAGGTTGCGGCGCAGCCGGTTGAGCAACGCGCTGCTGGCCCTTGGCCTGCTGCGCGGCCAGCTCGGCGATGACACGATCACGCTCGCCATACATCGAGATGGTGCCGCCGGCCATGACCAGGATGCGGTCCAGGCGCGTGAGGATGTTGGGGCGGTGCGACACGATGAACACCGTGGCGCCGGTTTCCTTGAGCTTTTGCAGGGCTACGCCCAGTGCGCGCTCGCCCACATCGTCCAGGTTGGAGTTGGGCTCGTCGAGCACGATCAGGCGCGGGTTGCCATAAATGGCACGGGCAAGGCCGATGCGCTGGCGCTGGCCGCCAGAAAGGTTGACACCGTCGCTTCCAATCACGGTGTCGTAGCCGTCCGGAAGCATCAGGATCATTTCGTGCACACCGGCCATCTGCGCCGCCTGCACCACCTTCTCCGGGTCGACTTTGTCGAAGCGGGCGATGTTTTCGCTGATGCTGCCTTCGAACAGCTCGATGTCCTGCGGCAGGTAGCCGACGTACGGGCCTAGGGCCTGCTTGTCCCAGGTCGAGATGTCGGCGCCATCCAGGCGCACCACGCCGTGCTGGGGCGGCCAGATGCCCATCAGCGCACGCACCAAGGTCGACTTGCCCGCAGCGCTCGGGCCGACGATGCCGACGACCGAGCCGGCTGGCGCCACGAAGCTGATGCTGCGCAGTACCGGAGCCTTGGCGCCTGGCGGCGCGACAATCAGGTTTTCCACCTGAATGTGGCCTTCCGGGGCAGGCAGTGGCATGCGCTCCGGCTCTTTGTTGAGGTCGTCCATCACCTTGCTAAGGCGGTCGTACTGAACCTTGGCGGCGACAAAACCTTTCCAGCTACCGATCATCTGGTCGATGGGCGACAGCGCCCGGCCCAGCAGCAGGGAACCGGCCATCAGGAGACCCGGGTTGATTTCGTGAGTTACCACTAGGTAAGCACCGATGGCCAGCATGATTGACTGCGACCAGGTGCGGAACGTCTTGGAAATCGAGCTGACCACGCCGCCCTTATCACTAGCCTCGGACTGCAGCAGCATGATGTTGCGCTGGCGCTTGGCCCAGCGGTTCATCAGTGTTTCCAGCATGCCCATCGACTCGATGACTTCGGCATTGCGCAGGGTTTTGGTGGTGATGACGTTAGAGGCGACGTTCTCTTTATTGGCAGTGGCCAACGCCTTACCGGTCACGCGGTGGTTGACCACCGCCAGCACCGCGAGCGCGACACCGCACCCGAGCGTCATCCAACCAAACCAAGGATGGAACAGGAACATCACCGCCGTATAAATGGGAAACCATGGAGCATCGAAAAACGCAAAAAGCCCCGTACCGGTGAAAAACTGGCGCAAGGCAGTCAAATCGTTCAACGACTGCGCAGTAGCATCCGAACCTCCACTGGTGAGTGCGCGCTTGAAGCTGGCCCGATACACATCGCGGCTGAGCATCACATCCAGGCGGTTGCTGATACGCACCATAATGCGCGAACGCACCCACTCCAGCGCACCCATGGTGGCGACCAAAATGGTAAGAATGAGGGTAAGCATAAACAACGTGGAGGTGCTGCTAGAAGGTACGACGCGCCCGGACACCTGGATCATGAAGAAGGTGGGCACCAGCATCAGCGCATTGACGAAGAAGCTGAAGAAACCGACCGAAATGAAGCTGCTTTTACAGGCTTTGAGTGCGGTTTGCAGGTTATTTTCGGATTGTGAACTCATGGTATCCATACTGAGAATGACAAAAGCGGCGGGCAGTGTAACACCCACCGAGAAGAACGCAGCCTGCCCTATCAAGAGGCCAGGTGCAGACAAAGCCGACGAAACGCCTTGTTTATGAAAAAACCCTGATGTAAGTCAACAAAAAGGCATAAAAAAGCTGCGTCACTGCTTACTTACGCGGCAGAAGGCCATGCCTTTCTTTAAAAACGACCAACGGCAACACAGGCTGCGGCAGCCTGCCGCACCAAAGTCAGAGTAAATTAAAAATTGACTCCAGAAACAACAGAGCCATCAAGTCATTGATTTTAATGAAAAAAAACCGCATTGGTCACAGACCCATCAGTCACTTCAGCCTGCGCCCTGCGTGGCCTGCGAGCGCTAACCCGAGGATTTAGTTCAGTTTTTCAGTGAAATTTTTTTTACCTTTGCGAGTTGACAACATTATCCCATCCCTTCATCTTCGCTCCTCGCAAGGAGCCTTTACCGGCCGTTTTGGTGTACGCACGGGTTTGAGCAAGTTAGCTACCGGTGTTTCGTTTAAAAGGAGCTTAACAACGCCATGTCTATGCCTTCCCAGCCTCTCGATGGCTTGAAGATCAGCTCCCGCGTAACGTTGCTGGAGCCGGGCATGTACATCTTCCGTTATGCCTCGCAGCCACCGGCCGATAAACCCGTGTGCATTGCGCTGCAACAGGCGCCGCTTGGCAAAGGCTCGGTCGATTTCTTCCCCGCCGAGGGCGTCAGCAAGAACATGCTGACCAAACTGGGCGACACCATCGTGGCCCGGGTCAAAGGTGGCGTGACCACCGTACTGATCACCGAATACCACATGTTCGACGACGTGATCGACCCGGTCGATCTGCGCATCGACCGCATCGACACCTCGCCCGCCATCATGCGCACTTTTGCCGTGGTGGCCAGCAGCGAGCCTGCCCCCAGCCTTACCGCAACCGCTAGCCCCACCGCCTTCGAGCTCACCGCGCACCTGCAAAAATCAGGCGAAGTGGTTTCGAGCGAAGGCCGCATCGGCACGCCCGGCAGCGACGAATTCATCGAGAGCTTCGCTATCAACTGGCCGAACAAGCCGGATGGCGTCGACCTGCTCTACACCTGCATGGTGGCCGGCTCCGGCCCCAGCCGTAATGTGTCCACCGGCACCTTCGTTGGCGCGCGAGGCCAAGGCCTGCCGCTGATCTGCGTGGGCTTCAGCCTGGTTGGGCCGCTGCGCAAACACTACGAATTGACAGGCCTTATCGTGTTCGGCAATGCCGAGCCACAACGCCTGCTCGCCAATCAGATGATGCATGGCCCCACCGGCAACGAGCCGTTGGTGGCGCTGCATATCGCCGTTACTCCCGTTACGAAGATGAACGCTGCCCGCTCTAAGTCTCCGTGGGAAAACTCTGCGCAACCGCAGAACCTCAGTGCAACAAGCCAATTGGCTTGAAGTAACAGGAATACACCATGCAATACGATAGCCCCGTCTCGTCCACCGAGTTCCAGACCTTCCTGGCCGCTACCACCCTGTCCGACAGCACTGTTGACGCGATCAGCTCCCTGCTGGGCCTGGAAGCCGAAGGCGCAACCGTTAACGTTGCAAGCTTCGACGGCGTAAACCTGGAGCTGCCAGCTGGCGGCGCCGTTGACGTTGTTACCGGCGAAATCGCCGGTGTTGCCACCGACCTGGTCACTCTGGACCTGTCCGCAGCTGAAGCTGCCGGCGCTCGCGCTTACATCCTGGAAAGCGATGCCAGCCTGAACGTCACCCTGCAAGGCCAGTCGGGCAACGTTGCCCCAGCCGCCTTCGCTGCCCTGGCAGCCGACGTAGCTGTAGCCGCTGACGCCAACGCCGAAATCGGCCTGGTTGTCACCACTGGCAACGGCAACGACGTAATCACCGTCAATGGCGACCAGAACACCTTCATCGACGGCGGCGACGGTAACGACACCATCGTGACCGGCAACGGCAACAACACCGTTATCGCTGGCGCTGGCAACAACAACGTCAAAACTGGCTCGGGCAACGACACTGTCGTGCTGAGCGGTGAAGACCACACCGACATCGTCGACACCGGCGCTGGCTACGACGTGGTTCAGCTGGACGGCTCGCGTGATGACTACGCGTTCGCCACCAACGCCAACTTCAACGTTACCCTGACCGGCAACCAGACTGCCTCGATCTCCAACGCCGAGTTCCTGACCTTCGTCAACGGCGAAGAAGTCGAGACCGTTGCTCTGGCCTACAGCGACGCTGAAGCCGCTGCACTGCGCCTGTTCCAAGGCGTACTGGACCGTGACGCAGACCTGGAAGGCGCCAAGTCCTTCGTTGGCCAAGTCAACAACGGCACTTCGCTGACCGACATCGCCAACGAGTTCCTGAACTCGAACGAATACGCCGGCGCCAACAACGCTACCGACGTGAACGAGCTGTATCAGGCGCTGCTGGGCCGTGCTGCTGACGATTCGGGTGCAAGCACCTGGACCGACATGCTGGCCAACGGTGGTTCGCTGGCTGACGTGGCTGCTGCTATCGCTGTTTCCAGCGAAGCTCAGACCCTGGACGCTTCGAACGGCGACTTCATCCGTGACCTGTACACCAACGTACTGGGCCGCGAAGCTGAGCAACAGGACCTGGACTTCTGGGTATCCTCGCTGTTCAACGGCGCAAGCCGTGCCGATGTTGCCAAAGACATCGTCACCTCGGACGAAGCTGGCGTTAAAGCCAACAACGACTTCATCGAGTCGCTGTACCAGTCCGCTCTGGACCGTGCTTCGGAAGAAGGCGAGAAGGACTACTGGTCTGCCCAGATCGCCCAAGGCGCTTCGCACGCCGACGTGGCCATCGGCATCGTTGGTTCCAACGAAGCTGTTGCAAACATCGACAACGTCGTTGTACTGCACGGCCAGGTGTAACTAGCCCTGCTGTAGCCAGGCATTCACTCCGCCGCAAGGCGGGGTGCATGCAAAAGGGGGCGACTTTCGGGTCGCCCCTCTTTTTATTTTTTGTAGCCAAGCCAAGCTTATGTCCAGACACCTCGACCATGGGCGAGAAACGCTCATGGACATGTTCCACCGCCACCGCCAAGCCAACGAGCAGGGCCTAGCGGCTGCTGCACTCGAGCGTGCCATGCAAACCGCCGAGTACCGGCCGGAAGCATTGGTGTGGAAAGGCATCGCGGCATTGCCGCAGACCCCTGAGCTGGCTTTTTTATTCTTTGCCAATGCCGCCAAGGCGCTACCCGACCGGGCGGACATCCACGCCCTGATCGGTCGCAGCCTGCTGGCGCAAAAGCACTTCCAACTCGCCACGCGCTACCTGACCACGGCCTGGAAAACCCAGCCCAACGACCTCGCCCTGCGCATGACGCTGTGGCAAGCACGCAGCCAATCGGAAACTCCCGCCGAACTGCGCCGCATGGTACTTGCCCACCTGCCTGACATTCACACCGGCCAGGAACTGGCACAAGTGCTTAAGCTGCTGGCCGCGCAACCTGGCGCGCCCGGCACGGTCGGCGTGGTGCGCTACCTGCCCGAGCAGCGGGAGATACAAGGTTGGGCCATAGACCTGGCCAACCTGCAGGCACCGGCAGCACTGAAAATCGAAGCCAACGGCAAGCAGTTCGACACCCAGGCCACTGCCCAGCACCCATTGCTGAGCGCCGCCGGGCTGCCTGCCACCCATGGCGGCTTGCGGGTGAGCGTGCCGAACGCGACTGCGGCAGTACACCTGCGCTTCGCCAACGGCACTGCACTGCTCGGCAGCCCCGTCTTCGCGATGCCGGCATTCGTACCGCCCGCCAGCGTAAACGGCGGCGGCGAACAGCAGCCAGTCGACGTGCTGATCCCCGTGTATGACGGCCTCAACGAAACCCTGGAATGCATCAACAGCGCACTGGAGGCGCGCAAGCTCAACCGCACCGCGCACCGGCTGGTGGTGATCGAAGACCAGACCCCCGTGCCCGCCCTGGCCAAGGCACTCAAAGTGCTGGCCGCCAAAGGTAAGATCACCCTGGTGCACAATGCCGTGAACCTTGGGTTCATCCGCAGCATGAACCGCGCCATGGCCCTGAGCCCGAACAAGGACGTGGTGTGGCTGAACGCCGATACTCGCGTGCATGGCGCCTGGCTCGACCGCCTGCGCCAGGTGGCCTACAGCGATGCCAGCATCGCCTCGGTCACCCCGTTCACCAACAATGGCGAGTTGATGAGCTTCCCGCAGAGCCGGGTGAGCCACGCCATGCCCTGCGCCAAAGCGCAAGCCGAACTGGATGACCTGACCCGCCAAACCGACAGCCCGCCAATGGAAATAGAAACCGGCTGTGGCTTTTGCCTGTACATCAAGCGCGAGGCATTGGACCAGGTGGGCTACCTGGACGAAATCCACCTTGCGCGTGGCTATGGCGAAGAAACCGACTGGTGCCTGCGCGCCCGCGAGCACGGCTGGCGGCACATGGGCGCGCCCAATGTGTTCGTGGCGCACCAGGGCGGCATCTCGTTCGGCGCCGAAAAGGCCCTGCGCGTGGCCCACAACAACGCTATTCTGCGCAAACGCTACCCAGACGCCTCCGCCCGCTACAACACCTTCTGCCTGCGCGACCCAATCAAACCCGCCCGCCAAGCATTACAAAAAGCGCGCCTAGCCAAGCTGACCAGCCTGCCCCCCGATACCCGCCAAGCCCACTGGCCAACCCAAACCGGCGAGCCCACTGTAGGCGCCGGCTTGCCGGCGATGAGGCCCTCAGCCGCCCCATCCCCCCTCAAGCAATGCGCAACATCAGGGCTCGGCCAAACGCTGCACATCCACAACGGCTCACACAGCGGCGCGGCATTCAACCTCGCCTGGCGCCATGAGCACCATCGCACCTGGGCGACCCTGCAAGCCCCACTGCAGCCACTGCCCTTGACTCTCGACTTCGAACTGCCGGGCGAATACCCCCAGTTGGTCGAGGCACTGCGCCTGCTGCCGCTGAACGGTATCGCTTACCAGCAACTGGCGCGCTGCCCCGTCACCCTGTGCGAGCTGCCTGCCCTTCTGGGCATGCCCTACAGCATCATTTGCCGCGATAGCCGGCTGCTGAGCCAGGATGAAGCGTTCGACTGGCAGCACTTCGCTCACAATGCCACAAGCGTACAGCTGCCATGGCAAGCCTTGCACCGCGACTACGCCAGGGCCCTACCCAAGGCGAACCTCGTAGTGCCAGGCCCTACCGAACACCCACCAGTCTCGGCAGATACGCCACGCGTGCTGCTGATTGGCGACAGCCTGAGCAACCCGGCAATTGCCCAACGCTGGCTGGCCCTGGCACGGCAGATCATCAGCGACCAGTTGCCGCTCGTACTACTGGCCAAAGACGACAGCCCTTGGCTTAAGGCACTCCAGGCTACGGGCGCCGTCTACCGGCTGCCGGCCCTGCACGGTTTCAGCCTGGCCGAACGCGCCGTAGCTGCAGGCTGTGGCGGCGTGCTAAGCCTGGATGACGCCCCCGGCGCCGACTGGCAGGCAGCGCTGCTGGCCGACGCACTGGCCGCCCCGCTGTTTGCGAGCCCAAGCCCGCTGGCCGCCGAAGCCGGCGCGAGCCCAACCACTTCCCTACCCTTTTCACTGAGCCAAGCCTGATGACTCAAGACCTCTTGGAAAAGCCCCAGGCGGGCCAGCAACCCGTCCAACTTAACGGTTACACCGGGGCCATCATTGGCCTGCAGGGGGATGTGCTGCAAGGCTGGGCAATCGATACCGCCCAGCCGGAACTGCGCCCGGTGGTCGAAGTATTCATCGACGGCGCGACCGTCGCCTTGGCGCGTGCAGACCAATACGAACCACTCGCCCCAGTGGGTGATCAGTTCCATGGGTTCACCGTTCAGCTGCGCAAAAGCTGGCTGGACGAAGCGCGAGTGATTACGGCACGCATCGCCAACCAGGCATTCGAGCTGGAAGGCCAGGTACATTTGCCTGCTGCTCCCAGCCAGGACGCTTCGGCCATTACCTCGCAGGTGTGGCACACCGGTGGTCTACGCGTAGGTGGCTGGTCATGGGACCCGCAATCACCACGCCGTCATGTTGAAGTGACTGTGCGCGAAGGGAATCAGGTCATCTGCACTGCGACTTGCAATGTGCATAACCAGGCACTGGCGTATCGCGATACCAGCGATCACGGCTTTGCCATTGACCTGCCGTGGGAGTTGGCCGATGGCAAGGTACATGTGCTGGATGTAGTCGATGATCGCGGGCAACCGCTTGCCGGCAGCCCGATTCGCCTGTGCTGCTGGCCGGAAGGGGTAGAGGGTTTGATTCGGCAGCTGGATGCGAAGCAGGATCCGGCAACCATCGCCCTGCTCACTGAAGTGGCCAAAGAGCAGTCAATGCGCTTGCCCAAAAGTGCAGGTTGGCATCTCTACCCGCAATGGTTCGAGGCGTTTCAGCGCATGGAGGGCCTGGAAAAGCCTGCCATGCAAGGTAAGGTCGGCTTGCTGATCATCAGCGCAGGTGATTGCGCGCAGGAAAAGGCCAGCCTTGAAAGCCTGGGTACTGACCGTGCAAACGTACATCAAGTCGCCATCGCCTCCCCTACCGATTTGGCACCCGCCGTGCAGCAACTGTTGGCAGAGGGTTGTGATCGAATTCTACCTTTGGCGGCAGGTGATCGCTTGGCCCCGTTGGCCCTCGCGCACCTTTGTGCGTTGCTGGACGATGGCAGTGCCTGGGCATTTGCAGACTGCGATCGTGACGGCCCACAAGGTGAGCGCAGCCTCCCTTGGCTGAAGCCAGTGTGGGACATTGACCTCTTCATCGGTGCGGATATCTTCACTCCAGGAGCAATATTCGGCGCAGACATCATCAAGCAGGCATTGAATCTGTTGACAGCGCGTGCCGAACAATCTGCGGTAGGCTGGCATGACTTGGTTGCCGCGATTGCATTGGCCACCCAAGAGAGCAACGCGAGTGTGGTGCACTTGCCCCGAGTGCTTTACCACCGTACCAACAATGCGCCAGCCAGCCCCGAGCAGGCAGAGCCATCGTCCGAACGACTGCGTGCCATCGAGTGGCTCTGCCAAGAATTGGCCCCTGGTACGACAGTGAGCCGTGTGGAGGACTACCCCGCACTGCTCAGGGCGCATTGGCCTCTGCCAGAGCAACTGCCGCGGGTGAGCTTGATCGTACCTACCCGGGACCAATTCAAACTGTTGCGCGCGTGTATTGAAGGGTTGTTAAACGACACAGATTATCCAAACCTCGAAATCATTGTTGTCGACAATGAGTCGAGCGACCCCGACACCTTGTCTTATTTCGAGGATATCAAGGCACGCGGCGTGACCGTACTGGCACACCCCTACCCGTTTAACTATTCGACCATCAACAATCGTGCGGCGAGCATTGCCACGGGTGAAGTGATCGGCCTCGTCAACAATGACATCGAGGTTAAAAAAAGTGCCTGGTTGAAAGAAATGGTAGCGCAACTTTACCAACCGGGTGTCGGCGCTGTGGGCGCGAAACTACTTTGGCCGAATAGCATGGTCCAACATGGTGGAGTTGTTGTCGGCATTAACGGCCTGGCGGCGCACACTGGTAACAATCTCGAACAGCGTGACGCTGGTTATCTCGGGCTGAATCAAATCACTCGTAAGCAAAGCGCAGTTACTGCGGCATGCATGTTAGTGCGCAGAGAGATTTTCGAAGAAGTGGGTGGTTTAGACGAAAGAGCCTTTCCGGTAGCGTTCAATGATGTGGATCTGTGCTTACGCATCCGACAGCTGGGCATGCACGTGGTTTGGACCGCGTTCGCGCAATTGATTCATGCTGAGTCAGCCAGCAGAGGAAAGGACCAAACACCAGAAAAAATGAATAGAGCTCAGCGTGAGCAGCGTAATTTTATAGGCCGCTGGACCCAAGCTGGATACTCGGACCTTTTTTATAACTGCTCACTTAGCACAGACTATCTAAGCGGCCCCTATGGCGGCCTTGCCATGCAGCATTATTCAGTAAAAAAACGCAAACAGCATTTAACATCAAAAGCTCTATTAGTCAGCAGAACTTCACTCAAGTGAAGCTTCGCAACCAGAACACTAATGAGCCTCCTTGGACGTAACGTTAAAAGAAAATGAAAAATCCATCAGTACTTTTCGTATCAAACACTTCAAGACATGCGAGACCTTATTACGACCCATCAACACGATATCGGTGTTTTAATTTCGCTCAAAGTCTTTCGGCGAAAGGCTTTCCTACTGCGTGCACCACACAAGCCATATTCCAAAAACAGCCATCATTCTTTTCTAACTATGATTATTTTGTATTTCACCGACCGGCTCTGACAGCTGAACTGGCTGAATTCATTTTATCGATGCCTACAGAGAGGCTTATTGCTGACTTCGACGACCTGAATTTCAGCGTAATTCATGCCATCGAAACCCCAGCAGTTAGAACTCGCTCAGAAAACGTCTCAACCGTAAGTAAGAGCCTAGCCAAGATTGCTGGTGCGGCCTCTCTATTCACTCAATTTAGCTCGTCCACTGTCCCGCTAGCCGACTATCTGTCCAGGCTTTTCTCTGCAAAAAAGTCTGTTGTTATACATAACGGTGTGGATCCAACTTTCGCCGGCATTTCAGAAATGGTGAGGGAGCGAAACCCAATCTCTCATCGTCCTTACACATTCGCCTACTTTCCCGGCACAGCCTCACACAACCCTGATTTGCAGATGATTGAGGAGCCTCTCCAAAGGGCACTGGCATCTGACTCATCATTTAAACTTATGATAGCCGGCCCGGTAAAAATTCCAAATTCCTTAACTAGATACGCGGATCAAATATATAAGGCTGATTACGTCGCATTTCACGAACTCCCCAACCTAATGGCCAAAAGCAAATTTGTTCTTGGCCCTTTGGAGGAGACTGAATTTAATCAATGCAAAAGCGGCCTCAAGTTTTTTGAGGCGGCCTTATCTGGTTGTACAGTGATTGGCAGCCCGATTCCCGACATTGATCGATTCGAATCCATCCTTTTGAGAAAGTGCAGGACCTCAGCAGAATGGCAACAAGCTCTTCTAGAGCCTATTACTCATTCCGAGAATGAATTAGAAGACGCAGCCAGGTCCGTAGATACTGAAGTTTCCTCGGACAAGCAAACTGCCAAATGGATCAGCGAGTTTATTGAGCAATGAAAATCCTCCTTTACATCGAGCCCCATCCTGTCCGCGATAGCTTCGAAGAATTTTCGGGTATAGGAACATATTTAGCCGAATCACTGTTAAAACAAATTGATTCAAGCTCTTTCGACCTGCGCGTTTTCTCCAATAATGCTGTTATCGATCTGATCTGTAGCAAAGTTTCTCAGGGCTCAATGATCTGCGAGCGACCTACAGGCATCGAATCGAAAGAGATCGAAAACTACAAATCAGCCTGGGGAAAAGATAACATCAATGCCTGGATAGAGCTAACAAAAGGTATTGGCGAGGCTTCAGAGCTTTATTTATCAATACTAGAAAGAATCTACAAAAAATACCCCTTCGAGGCGATAGTTTTATGGTCAGAGAATGGGGCTGTCCGCAAGTTCTGCACAGCAAATGACATTATAGTATTACATGGCGAGTTAGGCCCAACCCGAGGCCCATTCGTTGAAACAATGTACTTCGATACTGCAGGCACAAATGGCAACGCTGCAGTGAGACAGGCTAACATTGACAATTTGCCCCTGAAAAACTACCCCGTACAAACTTGGCTGGGCCCTAAGAGCAGATTCGAGAACAATCCTGATGGCATTGGCATTATTGATGTGCCATACACCGCGGTACCTGACGAAATAAGCGCATCAACAAAGTTCCCCTACATCTATGTTCCATTACAACTCGCGGACGACCTCAACACCATCAAAAACTCAGACTTCGAGGGACCTCTTGATTTCCTCGAAAAAATCCTACCAGCATTTACCGAACAAGGTTATCACGTAATCATCAAGCCTCATCCTGGGTCACTAAGCCGCCCTTATAATCTGATTGAAGAAACAAAAGCGCTAATTTACGCCCGTACATTCGTTGAAAATGTGACAATTTTGGATCGTGCAGTCACAATCACGCGATCACTTCGCCTCATATCACAAGCGGCGTTTGTATGCACCATCAATAGCTCAGTAGGATATGAAGCTCTACTTTTAGGAAAAAGAGCGCTGATTCTAGGGGATGCGATGTATGACATCAACGGCAGACTAAAAGTCAGCCTGGCAGATATTCGCAAACTTGCAGACATCCCTGACAATACAAGCCATGCAAGACGACTTTTCAACTTCATGTCCGGCCATTTCCTTATTAGTAAGGATGCTATTGGCACAGGCAAACCCATTATTGATATTTTGTACTTCCTGAAGGAAATGAAGCAGCTTCAGATCACTCCCACCCAAGAAACCTACTGGGAGCACTGGGTTAAAAAATTCAAATACGGCATTAACTGGCTTGGCGAAAACATACACGAAGAGGTTTCAGACCTAGTACCTGGTGAAATCTTCGGAAACCTCCAGTTATTGGCCGCTTCAAACAAAAGTATCACCATCAAAAACGGCGTGGCTACTATCACGGCACAAGAGGCAGGACGACCTCTGATTGCCGGCTCCGCTAAAGTTCTTGAAAAACTATTCATAGGCAATATTGACGTAATATCTCCTAATGAAGAAAAGAAAGACACTACGAAAATTGAAGGCTGGGCGATAGATGACAAACTAAGGCAGGCAGCCTTAGTACTCGTCTTCAAAGATAATTTAGTGCTATCGCACAAGCATATAGTAGTCCCGCGGCTTGACACCGCCGATTACCTGCGCAATCTTGCAAATTCCTCTATTCGCACGTTCCCGACTAATTGCGGATTTAGGATTGAATTGCCGGGAAACCTTACATCCAACTCCGGCTACAACATAGCACTACTAACATCCGACAATACAATGTTCGTCATTAACGGTAAGTTGGGTTCAATTACAAAATAATCGATCAGATATCCCGTTGCCCTGTAGCGCTCAGGCAACGGGACGAGTGCTTTAGCGAGACGTCAAAATGGCATCCACATCACAGACCGAGAAATATCTAATCCACAATGATGTATTGCTAACCACCTGTGGATTAGCTTATTTGATCGGAGGCAATCACACAGTACTAGACTATATAACTGAAAAGACCACTCCGACGATCGAGTCCTTTGAAAACTTCAAACTCAACATCTCCCGGCGCGCATATATCTCTAGCTTGGCAAAATGCAAATACCTGCATGTCATTTTCCCGGACAAGCAGTCAGTATTAGCATCAGAATTCCCAATAGAAACGATGTCCAGGCTAGGCGACAAGTATGTAGAGTTCTTGAGAAAAGACGGCCTTCAAGGCCTCGTTCTTTATCCTGCGGATTTTCTGAATGAAACGCTCGGTCGCTTGTCATACGACAAGCTTGACACTCACCTATCAGACTCTGGCACCCTCGTTGTGCTTGCGCGAATCTTAGACATCATTGGCTTAGCCGCACCTGTTGCACTACGAGAAATCCAGGAGTGCATCAATCTAAAGACAAAGACAACCGGCGACCTCGGAAATAAATTTTCACCCCCGCTCTACCAAGAGTCCATTAGAATCAACCCCCATTGGAACCACACTAAATTCAACAGCAATGGCACATCCAATAATGGTCAAATTGATATTTATTTCAGCCCCGAAGCCACAACCGACAAGAAAATTCTAATATTTGGCGACTCATTTTTCCGACTGATGCTGCCACACCTTTCCAAAATCTTTCAGCAAGTTGTATTTCTGCGTACGCCTTACTACCATGCAGAAATGGTCGAACTGATACGTCCCGACATAGTTCTGACGGGCAACGCCGAACGTTACCTGGCAAATGTGGCGTCAGATATAAACGCACCAGCCTTTCAACTCTACTCATACACCCATAATGCCGTTTCGAGGCCGTCCCCTCTCTTCCTAAACGCCTTCAGAACGATAACCTCACCCAGCGCTATATCATCTAAAAAGTTCCTCAACTATCTCTTTAATGATACTGCACAAGCCAAGAAAATCGTCGGACCATCACATATGGTCAGGTGGGGTCAGCATGTCAAGAACGGGCTTTTGACAAGGCCTCCTCAGGAAAGTGACCTGATTGGCTTCGGGGGCGCACCGGTCTGGTCCCAGCGACTACTAGAATCAACAAAGAAAGCGTGCTCCGACGATACCAAAATATTGCTTATGGTCGGGGACTTCCGGTTCGGCAACGAAATATCGCTTCATCCTGCAAGGGACTCTTTACCCCTTTTCTTGCCCAACCACTCTGGAATTAATGCAAAAGCCATTAAACCAGAGAACGATGAATTCATGCTAAAGCGAAGCCTCGCAGCCATATCTGCTTGGGACAAAACATTCAACAATAAAATACATTTTATTTTTTGGGACCTTTTTTGCAGGCAGGTACAGGACCGCTTAGCCGGACGACATATCAAAGCTAAAGCCTACAATCATCCGCACTGGAATTTGGCTGATATTCAAGCAAATGTATCCACTGCGAAACTTATCGACCTCTCACCGCTACTGAAACTACCAATGCATGAAGCAATGCGACTATTTATCGATCCTAGCTCGCATCCATCGCACATTGGTTACCTCATGATCACCAATTGTTTTTACTATAATACTGACGCCCGCACTTCCTTCAACAAAGCAGTTCGCGACGTAGAGCGTATAATCTTCGACTCTGCCGCCCAGCTGGTCAGACGCAAAAATACTCCAATACTAATTTTTGGCCAGAGTGTGTGGCTTGATACTCTACTTCGCTATTTAGGCCCATCAGGCCTAGAGAAGATTGAAAAAATCGGCATCAAAATAGTTAGTATCAACCCTCAAATCGGCCACGCCCAAAGTGTCAATGTTGCAGCAATCTCACATCACTCACACTTCAAGGTTTTTATCTCCGATGATGGTAAACAGCCCACAATTCCGCTCGCGCTGGAGCAATTAGTAGACTGGAGCCATGGCGCTGCGAGTCATATTGTCTGGGAAGCTAGTTGTGCGCAGACCATCATCAACAGAAGAGAAACTCCTCAGTCTCTACACAACAAAAACTACTCAGCAACCCGTACGTCGCATACCATTGATATTTCTGACTCGGACATTGAGCTTGGTCCCTTTGGGTATCCGACCATAACAGGTTTAACGAAAGTGTTTGATATAATTTAGGGTACTTATTTCACAGCCAGCATCCGTTCTGGTGGCAGCTTCAAGCCAGCGTTGGGATCACTAAATAAGCCTTTACCCCAGAAAATAACGAGGTAAAAATAGCTATGAACGGTTTGAATTATTCCTCATTCGCGTGTATCTGCTTTTCAAGCCGGGGCCATACAGACTCAAGCTCATCGCTCACGGCTGTAATTCTCAGTGCCCTCTCAAATAGCCGCACTGACCAGAGCGCACAAAAAAATATCAATAATTGACAGAACTTATCGAATACAGGAGTCTATCGAGTACACTTAGAAAACGCGTCTTGTATGACGGCTTTTAAGCATTGACTCAGACAAAGCTTGTAGACTCTGTCAGAACCTCAAGGTAGAAAACTCTCGTGAAGATCTTAGTAACCGGTGGTGCCGGGTTCATTGGCTCGGCAGTTGTACGTCACATCATCTCGAACACTGATGACTCGGTCATCAACGTCGACAAGCTGACCTATGCCGGCAACCTGGAGTCGCTCCAGTCGGTCGACCAAGACACGCGCTATGCATTCGAGCGCGTCGATATCTGCGACCGCGGCGAACTCGACCGGGTGTTCCGCGAGCACCAGCCTGACGCTGTGATGCACCTGGCCGCAGAATCCCACGTCGACCGCTCGATCAGCGGCCCGTCCGAATTCATCCAGACCAACATCATCGGCACATACAACCTGCTGGAAGCAGCGCGTGGGTACTGGAATTCCTTGGATGAAACGCGCAAGGCGGCATTCCGGTTCCACCACATTTCCACTGACGAAGTGTACGGAGACCTTGAAGGCCCGGAAGACTTGTTCACCGAGACCACACCGTACCAGCCAAGCTCGCCCTACTCAGCCAGCAAGGCCAGTTCCGACCATTTGGTCCGCGCCTGGGCCCGTACCTACGGCCTGCCGACCTTGGTTACCAATTGCTCGAACAACTATGGCCCGTACCACTTCCCCGAGAAGTTGATCCCGCTGGTCATCCTCAACGCACTGGAAGGCAAGCCGCTGCCTATCTACGGCAAAGGCGACCAGATCCGTGACTGGCTGTACGTCGAAGACCACGCCCGGGCGCTGTACAAGGTAGTTACCGAAGGTGAAGTAGGCCAGACCTACAACATCGGCGGCCATAACGAGAAGCAGAACATCGAAGTGGTGCGTACCGTTTGTGCACTGCTTGACGAACTGCGCCCTGAGTCGGCATTCCGCCCGCACGTCGAACTGCTGACCTACGTGCAAGACCGCCCGGGCCATGACCTGCGGTATGCCATCGACGCCAGCAAGATCCAGCGTGAACTGGGCTGGGTGCCTGAAGAAACCTTCGAGTCGGGCATCCGCAAGACGGTGCAGTGGTACTTGGACAACCCAGAGTGGGTCGCTCACGTAAAAAGCGGCAGCTACCAGCAATGGATCGACACAAATTACAACGCACGTGCGGGTAAGGCATGACGATTCTGCTGCTGGGTAAAAACGGCCAGGTCGGCTGGGAACTGCAGCGGGCGCTCAGCGTGTTGGGCGAAGTGGTAGCCCTCGATCGACATCGGGCGTCTACCCCCTACGGTGAATTGGCAGGCGATTTGTCGGATCTTGAAGGCTTGCGCGCCACCATCCGCAGTGTGGCACCCCAGGTAATCGTCAATGCAGCCGCTTACACGGCCGTCGATAAAGCCGAAAGCGAGCGCGAGCTTGCTCACACGGTCAACGCCTTGGCGAGCCAGGTAATGGCAGAAGAGGCCAAGCGTCTCGACGCCTGGCTGGTGCACTACTCCACCGACTACGTCTTCGACGGCAGTGGCTCGGCCCCTTGGAAGGAAACCGACCCTGTTGCGCCGGTCAACTACTACGGTGCAACCAAGCTCGAAGGCGAACAGTTGATCCAGGCATCAGGCTGCAAGCACCTCATCTTCCGTGCAAGCTGGGTGTACGCCGCCCGCGGCAACAACTTCGCTAAAACCATGCTCCGCCTTGCGAAGGACCGGGCAACCCTCAACGTGATCGCTGATCAGGTTGGCGTACCGACCGGTGCAGACTTGCTGGCCGACGTTGCGGTAGCCGCATTACAGCAAGCACTGCACAAGCCCGAACTGGCTGGCATCTACCACCTGGCACCAGCCGGCGAGACAACCTGGCACGCTTATGCCTGCGATGTGATCGCATTTGCCCGCGACCAAGGTGAAACGCTTGCCGTTGAAGCAATCAACCCGATTGCTACAACCGAGTACCCCACTCCGGCGAAGCGCCCGTTGAACTCTCGGCTGTCGACTGCGAAACTTCGGAACTCTTTCTCTCTGCACTTGCCGGATTGGCAAAGTGGTGTCACCCGTATGCTTATGGAAGCTCTTAACAAATGAACACGACCAATCGTAAAGGGATCATTCTGGCTGGTGGTTCTGGGACGCGTCTGCATCCAGCGACGCTGTCCGTTTCCAAGCAACTCTTACCCGTTTATGACAAGCCGATGATCTACTACCCGCTGAGCACGCTGCTGCTTGCGGGTATTCGCGACATCCTCATCATATCGACCCCCCAAGATACCCCGCGCTTCGAACAGCTGCTGGGTAGCGGCAGTCAGTGGGGCATCAATCTTTCGTACGCTGTGCAGCCAAGCCCGGACGGTTTGGCGCAAGCCTTCACCATTGGCGCGGATTTCATCGGTAACAACCCATCAGCACTGGTGCTTGGCGACAATATTTTCTACGGCCACGACTTCCAATCGCTGCTGCTAAGTGCCGGCGAGCGTGAAAGGGGGGCATCGGTTTTCGCGTATCACGTTCAAGACCCAGAGCGTTATGGGGTTGCCGAGTTCGATGACAGCGGACGTGTGCTTTCGCTTGAAGAAAAACCCAAGGTGCCGAAGTCGAGCTACGCGGTCACCGGCTTGTACTTCTATGACAAACAGGTCGTCGATCTGGCACGCGGGCTTAAACCGTCGGCGCGTGGAGAACTAGAGATCACCGATCTCAACAATCTCTATCTGCAACAAGGTCAACTGCAGGTCGAGATCATGGGACGCGGCTATGCATGGCTCGATACCGGCACTCACGACAGCCTGCTCGATGCCAGCCAGTACATTGCAACCATGGAGCGCCGCCAAGGGCTGAAGGTCGCCTGCCCTGAGGAGATTTGCTACCGGGCCGGCTGGATCAACGCCGAACAACTCGAACGCCTTGCTCAGCCATTGCTCAAAAACGGTTATGGTCAATACCTTAAAAACTTGCTTAAAGAAAAGGTCTTCTGATGCACGCTATTCCTTTGGCCATCCCGGATGTCTTTCTGTTCACTCCCAAGGTCTTCGGTGACGAGCGTGGCTTTTTCTTCGAAAGCTTCAACGCCAATGTCTTCAAGGAAGTCACCGGCCTGCAACCAGACTTCGTTCAGGACAACCACTCCCGCTCTGTGAAAGGCGTGCTACGCGGCCTTCACTACCAGCTGCCGCCACATGCCCAAGGCAAATTGGTGCGTGTAGTACAAGGTGAAGTGTTCGACGTGGCGGTGGATATCCGCCGCTCCTCCCCTACTTTTGGCCAGTGGGTTGGTGCGGTGCTTTCCGCCGAGAACAAGAACCAGCTGTGGATTCCGCCAGGCTTTGCCCACGGCTTCGTGACTTTGAGCGATACAGCCGAGTTTCTCTACAAAACGACCGATTTCTACTCACCTAGCAGCGAGCGCTGCCTTGCTTGGAATGATCCAGAAATCGGTATCGAGTGGCCAATCGACTTTGTGCCTAGCCTATCTGGAAAAGACCAACTTGGTTTGGCATTAAGCGACTCGGACTTATTCGATTGATAAAAGGCTGGGGGCTCTACGGACTTCGTAGAGCCTCTGCGCCTGTGTGATAAGCGCTTGAGCTAAGTCGCTATCAAAAGCACTGAATTCATTCAGCAGGCGTCTTTCCTGAAGACATGATCAATCGAAAATTTCAACAATCCCTACCACGCCACCCTGAGTATTCGTAACCGCGAGTGCTCTAATTTTATTTTCGCGCATGTATAGCTCCGCCTCGGACAACTGCGCATCTTCCATTATGGTATGCGGTTTAGCGGTCATGAATTGCGCAACTTTTTCCCGAACAATCCGTTCGTTCTCAAGCAGTGCACGGCGGAGGTCGCCATCCGTCACGATACCAACCAACCGCTGCTCTTCCATCACAATCGCAAGGCCTAGCCTGCTTTGCGTCATTGCCAGCAGACAATCATGAAAACTCGTTTCCCGCCCCACAATTGGGGCTGGAGAGTGCATAACATCTTTTACGCGAGTTAGCAATTTACGACCGAGGCTGCCGCCCGGGTGGTAACGAGCAAAATCCATAGGCTTGAACTGGATAGCTTCAATCAACGCAACAGCAAGTGCGTCGCCCATGGCCATGGTCGCTAGCGTGGAGGTGGTAGGCGCCAAGTTGTTCGGACACACCTCGCGCTCCACGGAAATATCCAGCCAAATATCCGAATGTTTGGCAAGTGTGGAATTTCCATTGCCAGTTATTGAAATTAATTTATTACCAAATGACTTTAGGCTGGGGATCAGCTTGATTAGCTCTTCGGTCTCACCGCTGTAGCTAATGAGTATCAGCACATCGACTGGCTTCAGCATACCTAGGTCGCCGTGGAACGCCTCAGCCGGGTGAAGAAAAAAACTGGGCGTGCCTGTCGAAGCAAAAGTAGCGACCATTTTTTGGCCGATAAGCCCTGACTTACCCATCCCGCATACAACGGCTCTACCCTTGCAAGAGAGCAGCAGTTCGACGGCGCGTTGAAAACTTTCATTCAGTCGCTCAGCTAATGTCTCTACAGCTTTAGCTTGTGCAAGCAGTGCTTCTTTAGCAATGGAGAGGTGATTCATATTCTTCCATGAAGGATAGGGTTGATCCGAAGTGACAATGGTAAGGTTTTCTCCTCGCGATGCAAAGCGCTGGCGTTTGAACATTGCTTATCAGAACGCTGTCTGGATCAGTGAACACCAGAACTACTCTCACAGGGCGGGGGCTTGGTGTACCATGCAAAACTCAATGGGCGAGGTCCTGATTCTTGCCCCCAGATTGACAGCCTCCCGCTGGCAGTGACAGCATTCTTTTTTGCCCGCCTGTGATTCCGCAAATGCATGCTTCCTTGCCCCCAGCCGTTCGACTTTATACTCTGGATACCTTAAGAGGTATCGCCGCGCTTTGTGTCGTGTTCTGGCATTGGCAACATTTCTTCTACGTCGGCGACAGCCCGGCGGGCTTCGAGGGCACACGCCAGCCTTTTTTCGCGGCACTGACACCGCTTTATCAATATGGCGGCCTGGCCGTGCAGCTATTTTTCTCGATCTCGGGGTTTGTGTTCTTCTGGCTGTTCGCCCAGGGCATCGCGACGGGTAAAGTGTCGCTGCGCAGTTTCGCTGTGGATCGCTTCAGCCGGCTCTACCCGCTGCATTTGCTTACGTTTGCCGGGGTGGCGGCGCTTCAGTGGGCCTATTGGGCTAGCCACGCCAGCTATTTTGTCTACCCCTTCAACGACAGCTATCACGCCCTGCTCAACTTGCTGCTTGCGCCAGCATGGGGCTTGGAGAAGGGCTGGTCGTTCAATGCGCCGATCTGGTCGGTCTCGGTAGAAGTACTGCTATATGCGTCATTCTTCGCCATCTGCCTGGCGGGCCGTTGGCGCTGGTTGCTGGCCGCTGCGGCCTGTACTTTGGGCCTGCTGCTCTACCCCGGCAGCTACAAGATTGGTAGTGGTTTATTGTGCTTCTATATCGGTGGCATCGCCTACGCTATGCTTTGGCAATTGCGGCGTTGGGCCGGTAGCGGCGTCGCACTGTTGGTGTGTACCAGCGTGGCACTGGGAGCTTGGGCGTTGCTACTGCTCGCCAAATCGGTGAACACTTACCTAGTCATGTGCCTCTGCTTGCCTGCCACCTTGGCCATGCTGGCCGCCGCTGGCCTGCACTGGCCAGGATTGTTGCGCAGCACTGGGTGGGTGGGTGATATCAGCTATGCGTCCTATCTACTGCATTTCCCGCTGCAAATAGCCTTTGCCCTTACGTTCGACAGTCTGGGTTACTCCCGCGAAATTTTCTATCAGCCGTGGATGATGCTGCTGTTCTTCGCTTTGCTGATACCCATGAGCCTGGCCTGCCACCGGTGGTTCGAGCGGCCCGCTCAACGCTATTTGCGCGCCAGCCGGTTGTCAGGCACTGGACAATCGGGCATGCGCGCACCCGCCTGAGGCCGCGCCTGGCACCTATAACGCTTTCTCTCATTCGAGCCTGGAACCTAGTATGTCGACAACCTTGACGCCTGAAGCACCGATCCTGATCACGGGCGGTGCCGGTTTTATCGGCTCTCACCTGACCGATGAACTGCTTGCCAAAGGGTATGCAGTACGAGTGCTGGACAACCTGTCCACGGGCAAGCGCAGCAACCTGCCGCTGTCACACCCTAACCTGCAACTGATCGAAGGCGACGTGGCCGACGCCGCGCTGGTGGCCCACGCCGTAAAAGGCTGTGCGGGTGTCGTACACCTGGCGGCGGTCGCTTCAGTGCAGGCTTCTGTTGACGACCCGGTCCGTACTCATCAGAGCAACTTCATTGGCACCTTGAATGTGTGTGAAGCAATGCGCCTTTGCGGTGTGAAACGGGTGGTGTTCGCCTCCAGTGCCGCAGTGTATGGCAACAATGGTGAAGGGGCCTCCATCGATGAAGACACGCCCAAAGCGCCGTTGACGCCTTATGCCTCCGACAAGCTGGCCAGCGAGTACTACATGGACTTTTACCGCCGCGAGCACGGGCTGCTCCCTGTGGTATTCCGCTTCTTCAATATCTATGGCCCACGCCAGGACCCGTCCTCGCCTTACTCGGGCGTCATCAGCATTTTCGCCGAGCGCGCACAAAAAGGCCTGCCGATTACGGTATTCGGGGACGGCGAGCAGACCCGTGACTTCTTCTTCGTCAGCGATCTTGTGAAGCTGCTGGTACAAGGGCTGGAGTCGGGGCCGGTGGCCGAAGGGGCCATCAATGTCGGCTTGAACCAGGCGACTTCTTTGAATCATATCCTGGCAGCATTGGCGCAGGTCCTGGGCAAGCTGCCAGAGGTCAGCTATCAGCCAGCACGCGCAGGCGACATTCGCCATTCAAGGGCCAATAATCAGCGTTTGCTCAGTGGGTTCGAAATGCCTCGGGCTACCGCCATCGAGGTGGGGCTGGCGCAACTGCTCAAAGGCTAGGCGGGGCCAGCGGAACGTGCCTGTTGGCACGTTCCGCATGGGGTCAGGCTTGGGTTGGGGCAGTTTGTGCCTCAGGATCCCTCGCGTACTCCAAGAGGTATTCCAAGCTTAACGCTACCTGCGCGCCGCCGCGCGCCAGCAAGGCTGACTCCGTGTTGCGCGCAACCAGCAGATGGCGCTCATCCACCACAACCTGTTTGCCCAAGGCGCGGTAAGCTTCGATGAGCTTCATCGCGGCGTCCGGGTCTTGGGCTGTTGGCCCCGCCACCCACAGTACATCTGCTTGCTCTGGCGCAATCCAGTTCGAGGGAATGCAGCAGGGCTGGCTGGCAGGCTGCGGCCGGTTGGCAGGAACCGGGCACAGCGCCTTGAGAACGCTCTGGAAGGTTTCAGCCGATGGAGCGCCATGGCATGCGATCAGTTGTGGGGCCTCGCTACGTTCGGCGCCAGGGCCGGCCAGCAAGGCTTCGATACGGTCGATCTGCAGCTCGAAGGCATAGGCCTGGATGCGCTCACGACCCGCCTTGCCATGGGCTTCCAACACCGCCGGCTCTTCGATGTAACGGAGCAAGCAGCGCGCCAGCGCTTGAGCGTCGCCGTGGTCGAACAACTGACCGGTGACGCCTTCATCCACCAGCTCGGGTATGCCGCCTATCCGTGAACCCACCACCGCCAGGCCACAGGACATCGCCTCGGTAATGGTCACAGGTTGGTTTTCCGGGCACACCGATGGCAGCACGAACACATGCGCCTGGGCGAAGCGCTCGGCGATACGCGCATTGGGCAGTCTGCCCCAGAACTTGGCAGAAACCTTCGGCGCATTGTTGCGCAGTTCGGCTTTGTAGGTTTCAAGCATATGGCCGTCACCGACCATGTCGACATGCACCCGCTCTGGCGGCAGCAATGCCAGCGCCTTGAGCAAGGTAGGTACGCCTTTATGGCCACCCATGTAGCCGGTGAACAGCACATTCAGGCGCGGCCCGGGCGGTGGCGGTGAGGTGTGGCTGAACCGCTCGAGTTCGATACCGTTGGCGATAACATTCATACGCGCGGCAGGCAGGCCGTTGGCGATGTAGGTGTCGGCCAGGTAACGGCTGGGTGAAATGAAATGATCAACAGCATCCAATTGCCAGCGCAGGTAATCCTGACGCATCCGTTGCGGCAGCAGCAGGTCACCGTTGTAGATGTGCGAATGACATTTGTGGCATTGGGTGCTGTCTTGGCACAAGGTGTCCTGGGTGGTGATGCGCGTGCTGTTCATGCAGAACCCCCAGTGGTCGTGCAAGGTCAGCGCAATGCGGATCCCATGCTCACGCGCCAACTGCAGGATGCCCAAGGACAACCCGGCCATGTGGTGCGCGTGGATCACATCGGGGCGCCATTGAGCGATCAGGCGCAGAAAGATACGTTCGACGCCGGGGTGCGCGACGTTGTTGCCGGTTGGGGCAAAGTCCAGATAGGTCAACGACACCCGGGTAACCGGCATGCCGTCGAAAACCTCCTGCTCCACTGGGTAGCCAGGCAGCCCACGGCTGTTGTCCCCTGCCAGCACGCGCACCTCATGGCCACGCGCAGCCAGCGCGCGGGCCTGGTGGTGAGCGATGATTTCTGCACCGCCGATCACATGGGGCGGGAAGAAATTGGATATGACAAGAACCTTCATTGAACAAACCCTGGCGCCGCAGGCGGGTAAGTATGGACATCGTAACCTGGTAGTTCAGTAGCAGGCTCTTCGGTCAGGCCCAGCGCTGTTAGCGTTGCGGCTGGGGCGCCCTGTTCAACCAGCAGCAGGCCTTCGACACGGCCATTGATCAGTGAACGCAACGCATCGATTGACGCTGGGTCAGCTGCCTGTGCTGCCGACAGCACGATGAGGTCGACGGCGATTTCGTTATCACGCAGCTCTGCCTGGAGGACAGGCACTGCAACACCTACCGGCGCATCGATGCGGCTGAGGTTGGCGTGGCGGCTCACCTCACCAGTCAGCTCACCCTCCGCGATTTGCCAGGCACGCGTGGCTTCGTGGCCTATCAGGTCACGCAACCAAGGCGCGTGCTCCCCCAACAAAAGTGCGCACTGAGCCGGGCGTTCCGCCAGCAGACAAGCCAACGCAAGTTGGCCAGGCTCATCTACCAGCGCCACTTCGGGGTCGATAAGCAGGTGCTGCCACTGCCGCGGCAAGGGTTTGCCAGCATGGCAAGTGGTGTGGCTGGCCAACTGCCGCAACAAGGCACGGGCATAGCTGCGCCACGTCAGGATAGGACGAGCAACCGCTTCAGCAGCCAGTTGCAGATAGCCTTGTGGGTCACTCGCCAGTGCGTGGATTTGCGCAGCCAGTGCATCGGGGTTGGTCATGTCCACTGTGCGGCAGCCACCTTCGGCTGCCAGCTCCGCCATCACGCCGCCGGCATGGCACACGCAAGGACGGGCATGCCAGAGCGACTCGACAATAGGCATGCCATAGCCTTCTACCAACGAGGCGTAAACGCTGACGTGGGCCTTGGCGTAGTAGTCATTGAGGGTGGCGTCGTCTACCACACCATGCCAGGCAATGCGCGGGTCGGCCGCACTGGCCGCGCGCACGGCCTCAACGATGTAGTCAGCACCGGCGTAGCGATTGCCGATGAGGTCCAGCTGCCAGTCGAGGTCCGGATAATCACGGGCCAATCGGGCAACGGCTTCAAGTAGCACTTTATGGTTCTTGCGCGGTTCCAGGGTAGATACACAGAGGATACGCAGCGGCTCGCCCGCACGCGGCACCGAGGCCGGGGTGGTGGCGCGCGGGGAAGCAGTCAGCTCACCCGGGATCCAGCAGGTTTTCACCTGCGCGTGAGGCGTGATGCCTTCACGCGCCCAGAATGCCTGCAACTGGGTGCCCGCATCGGGGGAAATCGGCAGCACGCGGTCGGTTTCGGCCAAGCCTCGCATGTAGGCTGCGTGGTTGTCCCGGATGATGGTATCGGCAACCCACTCAGGATGGGTGACCGGGATGGCATCATAGAATATCGCCGCAACGTTCAGCCCCGCCTGGCGGGCAGCGGCGCGGCGCGCCGGGCCTTGGCGTTCGAAGACGATTTCACTTTGCAGCAGCCAGCCACCGCGCAAGGTGCGAGCGCCAAGACTGGCCAAGGTCTGCCGGCGGTGAGCAGGCGAGCGCGGCAGCTCGTAGTGTTCTGGATAGGGCTTGGGCCCGCCATACAACGCCAGATTGTTGTATTCACCTTCGGTGGGCAGCACGTACTCGCGCAGCGTCTCGTCCCAGGTCACGAACAGAGGTTCGCCAAAATCCTGCAGCTTGCGCGTCAAGCTGCGCACTACCCTGGCTACGCCGGTATTGGCGGTATCGCGCAGGCAGGCACTGGTGTCGATCACCAACCGGGGGGCAGGCAGGTCCCGGATCGGGCTCAACGTGCCGAGCAGGTCCTCGTAGGCCTTGATCGTACGTTGCCAAGTGAACGTCTGCTGGAAGGTGTCCAGGTGGCTTTCCCATTCGGGCCCTGCCAACGCTTCACCGGCCAGCACCTGCAGGGCCTTTTCGGCCATTTCCTGCTCGTCGACGCACAGTTGACGGGGGTCGGCGACCACTTCAGGGTGCGCACCGATGTTCAGCACCAGCACTGGCTTGCGAAGCTGTTGCATCTCGGCCAGGGGCAAGTTGAACCCTTCCAGCGCGACACGCTAAGCCCCAACTGAGCGCTGGCCATCAACGCGGACAACTCGGCATCGCTGGGGTGGCCCAACGGCAGGATATGCTCAACCAGGTCTGCCGGCAGTTTCAGTTCGTCTGCGGTGGCCAAGACGCAGAAGCGCGCCTTGGGATGCTCAGCGATGATCTTCCGGGCGATGGGGTAAAGCCCTTCGCTGTTTTTATAATTGCCCGTTTCCCAGCGACCAAGGTTGATGATCACAGGGCCTTCAACCGCTTCGTCTGCGGTTTCAACACGCGCAACCTGGTGCCCCTGCTGCCAGAGGCTCTGGTTGACACCACCGGTCAGGTGATCTGCGCCCAGGTGAATCATGGCAATTTCCACATCCGGGCCGGCGTCGGGCAGGCTTTGGGTGCGGGACACGAAATGGCTGATCGGCGTGACCACCCGTGCTTCGGGCAGGTATTCGCGACGTTGGGCACGCAGCCGCTCTTGTACCAAGCGGGCCGGGCCAGTCATATCTTCATAAGGAACACCACCGCAATCGAGCGCCACCGTTGGCACGCCCCATTGGCGCAATACCGCGATGGATGCATAGAACGGCCAGCCGCCAATCAGGGCTACGGTCCCCGTCACGTCTCGCCCTGCGGGTGCGAACAGTTGGCGATTGTCGCGCATCCACTGGGCAGTTACTTGGTCGAGCTCTGTATACGGGCCCAGATGCTCAGGCGGCGTGTGGATGTCGTCGGTGATGCGGCGCAGCACGTCATGGTTGGCGCGCTGGGCCACGAAGGTAATGTGCCAGCCTGCGGCCTTGAGCCCTTGAGCCAGCAACAGCAATACACGGTCGACGCCGAACCGGAACAGCAGGCGCTCGTTACAAATAATCAGATGCATGGGAGCACTCCAGCCCTATCAAGGCGCATAACCAATGGCTGCGTAATCCTGCGGCCCGAACAGCAAGCCGTTGAGCGGGCCTGTGATGGCTTCGTCACTACCCTTGAGCAGGAGCGAGGGGTCAGCTGGGTGTCGACGGTCGATTTCAACACGCTCAAAACCACGGGCCTTCAGCAGAAACGCCACCAGCGCCGGCGGCAGCGGGTTGCGGTGCGTTGGGTCGACATAGAAGTTGCAGGCCCCGGTGATCAGGTTTTCTGGGTTCGGGGTTTCGAACAGTACCGCGCCACCGGGGCGCACAACCCGAAGCGCTTCGTCGATCAGGCGGATGAAAACGTCAAGAGGCAGGTGCTCGATGATGTGGAAAGCTGTCAGCCCCGACAAACTGTGGGCAGGCATGGCAGCCAGATACTCCAAGGCATCGCCCATGTAAACTTCAAGGCCGGCCTGCTTGCAACTGTCGATCATGGCGCTGTTGGAATCGACGCCGATCGCAGGGATGCCCTGCTCTTTGAGCAGTTGCAGCCACTCACCGCGCCCGCAACCGAGGTCCAGCACAGGGTGCGTGAGCCATTGCGGGTCGACCGGGAAGTAAGTGAGGTTGTGTTTGAGCCGTTCGCGGATCATTTCCGGCGAGCCGCGGAAATTGGCTTCGAACTCCAGATAGAGCTCAGCCGGCATGCCCGGCGCTTCAGCCACCGCAGGCAACGCTGCACCGCTGGCACTGGCCTGTGGCCTCGCCTGCAGTTCAGCGATGGTCATGGTCTGCTGGCGCACCAGTTGTTCCAGGCGCCGCATGCGTTCGATCAGGTACTGCTCGTTCTGCTGAATGGCCAGGCCGTAGGTGTAAAGGCTCTGGTTGGTCTGGTCCTGTACCTGTACGCCGACATTGCGCAGGCGGGTATTACCGTCGGCAATGTGCCACTCCAGAGCATTCAGTCGCTCGGGCAGATGACGGGTGACGGCCAGCACATGCATGACGCGAAGCGCCCCGGGGATACGCACGACCACTGCGCGCGCCAGGGTGATGAAGAGGTTTTTCAAGGTAGCCCCACCCGGGCGCTGACGCGCACGGGTAAGGAAATTCATGACCCGCGGATGGCCGAAGTATCTGCCCACCACCGGTAAGGCGCGCAATTTGCGGTACAGGCTAGGAGGTGGCGTCTGGGCTTGCGGGGCCTCGTCATTGGCGGGAGCGGTGGCCGCGACTTCCGGCTCCACGGGCGCCTGGGGGCGAGCCGGCAGCACGCCTTCGAGGTCGATCAGTTCGAAGCTGCGCACGATGTCGGTGGGCACGTCACTGGGCAGATTGGCACTGCCGGCACTGGCCGTGACACGCTCGTACTCCCGACGGTTGACTTCAGCTTGGATCGTTTTCTGCAGTTTTTTAAGATCGATAGTCATTATGCATACGTGTTCAAACGGGTGGAGTGGCCAGCACCAGCGGTTCACCGCCCGGCACTGGCTGCGTACGTTACGGGAACACCAGAGGCGGGCATTCTACGCAGGTCATCTTGCCACCGTCGACGGCGGCCAGTTCCTGACAGCGACGCGGCTGCCCTCTACTCGGTCAGTCAAGCTTGAACTCTGCCTGCATGGCACACACGCCGGCGAAGTGCTTGTAACTGCTGTTGGCGATCACATTGAATACCACCGCCTTGTCCCACCAGTCGAAGTTATCCTCGATATGGTCGGCGCCACCGTGCAGGGCCAACGTCAGGCTGTAGCTGCCAGGCCCTACGTTGAACGCCGGAATGGTAACGGTCAGGTGCTGCTCCTTACCGGCCTCGACGCCCAGGTCACGCAGCTCGCCACGCAGCCAAGTGTTGGTCCCGAAGATGTCGTAACCCGTGCGGTCTTTGAACATGAAGCCCAGCGACAAGTCGTAAATCGGCTCGTTAGCGCGGATTTTCAGGTTCAACGTCAACGGCGCACCCACTTCAAGCATGGTGGCTGCCCGGCCATTGCTGCTGAGGGTAAGCTCTTCGATACGCGCCTTTCCGTTGCCTGAGCGCCCTGCGTAAGGCGCATTGACAGCTTGGGCCTGTAAGGAACCCTCTTCTTTTTTGGCAATCAGCGCGTTGTAGTAGTCCAGCACTTCGTCCGGGCGGCCATCCATCAACATTTTGTGATCACCCAGCAGGATGGCACGGTCACACAGGCTCTTGATGGCGCCGGGGTCGTGGGAAACGAACAACAAGGTCGTACCCTGCTCGCGGAAGTCCCGGATACGGGCAAAAGACTTGTGTTGGAAGTAGGCATCGCCCACCGCCAAGGCCTCGTCCACGATCAACACTTCCGGGCGCACTGCAGTCGCCACACTGAACGCCAGGCGCACAAACATACCGGAGGAATACGTGCGCACGGGCATGTCGAAGTAATGACCGATCTCCGCGAAGGCTTCGATCTCGGGCATCAACGCGACAATTTCGGCCCGCTCCAGCCCCTGCATGCGCCCGGCCAGCGCGACGTTCTGGCGGCCAGTGAATTCGGGGTGAAAGCCCATACCCAACTCCAGCAACGCGGCTATGCGCCCTGTGGTGGTAATGGTGCCTTCCGTCGGCATGGCGGTACCGGTAATCATCTTCAGCAGCGTACTCTTGCCTGCGCCGTTAACCCCGATGATACCGACCGACTCACCCTGCCCTACCTGGAAACTGACGTTGCGGATGATCCAGTTCTGATCGCGCTTGCACAGCCCAAGCCAAGTACCCAGTGCGTGCCAGCGACCTTTGAGTTTTGGATAGGCCTTGCCTACCTGTTCTACGAGAATAGTCATATCAGATCTGATCAAGCAGGTCGTTGTAGCTGCGCTGATAAAGCACCACAGCCAGAAGGAAAACGATGACGGCAAAGCCAAATGGATAGGCCAGTTGCGACAAGCCTACCGGCTCGCCCAGCAACGCCTTCTGCGCCGTCAGCACCAGAGGGAAGATCGGGTTCCACGAAAGCATTGCCTGTACGTGTTCGGACAGAATACTGAGTGGATAGACGATGGGCGTTGCCCAGAACAGCGCCTGGAAGATCACGTCACTCAGCTGACCGATATCACGGAAAAACACGTTCAGGGTGGCTAGAAAAGCACCCAGCGCGATTCCCAGCAGCACAGTGGTAAGCAATACCGGTATCAAAACCAAGGCAGTGGTCATCAGCGGGAAACCTGATATGACCATGAACAGCACTACCAATATCAGCAGGATCAGGCTGTTGAGCGCTGCCGTGGCGATGACTGGAATGAACAGGATGAACTTGGGGAAGCTTGATTTCTTGATCAGGTTGGCATGTTCTAGGAAAACCCCCTTGCCACGCTGCACCAGCTCCAACAGCAGGTTCCAGGTGATCAAGCCTGCGCACAGATAAATGCTGTAGGCGTACTGGTGTTCGATACCGGGCATACGAGCCTGCATCAGGCGCGAGAAGATTACGGTATAGATGAACACCATGAAAATAGGGGGCACCACCAGCCACAAGGCGCCGAAGGTCGACCCGGCATAGCGGCTTTTGATCTCCCTCAGGGTGATCGCGAATATCAGACCGCGGTAACGCAGTACATCTTTCATTAGCGACAGCGGCGTATTCATTGTTCTGGACTCACCATGTACATAAGGCTTCCTGGTTGAAACACCCTCGCGGTGCGTAAGCAATGCAGGGCATGGGACATAAGGGCTTGAGAAGGCATGTCTAACGCTCCTCTCACGGGCTGACGGCCCGATAGACTGCTAGTGTTTCCTGCGCGCAGCGCTTCCATGAAAACGCTGTGGCGCGAAGCTGGCCGGCATTGGCCACCTTGCTGCGTAATGGCTCATCATTCAGAAGCGCAGCCAGTTGCCCAGCCAACTGGTCAGCATTCCCACGTTCCACCAACAACGCACTACCTTGGCAAAACTCTGCCATGGACGTATCCGCGGTACATATCACCGGTACCCCGCACTGCATCGCCTCAAGCACCGGCAGGCCAAACCCTTCGTACAGCGATGGGTAGGAGAAAACCGCGGCACCAGCGTACAGCGTCGGCAGGTCATCGCCAGGGACAAAGGATAACTGACGCAGGCCATGAGTGACTGTCAATGTCTTGATACGTTCATTCAGCTCATGGTTATGCCACCCAGGCGCACCCGCCAAGACCAACGGATACTCTTCGCGTAACCCCTGCGGCAGCTGGCACCAGGCATCGATCAGGGTATCCACACCTTTGCGTGGCTCCAGGGTGCCGACAAACAACACATAACGACCGTGCTGCAAACCATGACGCTGCAGCGTTGCACTCGTCTGCTCGGGTGTCTGCGGGTAATAGCGCGCCGATGCACCGAGATAAACGGTTCGTACCTTGTCTGCACTGACGCCGAAATCACCAATCAGCTCATCGCGAATCAAATCCGAATCAGTGATCAGGAAATCAGCGCGTTTGAGGGTGTGCGGTAACTGCGCCGTCAGCCATTCGACACGTTTGCGTGGATGAAACTGCGGGTAGTGAAGGAACGATAAGTCATGAATCGTCGCGATGCTGGGGCCTGAGTGCGGTTTGAGGATGAAGTTGGGCTCGTGGTAAAGGTAATGTCGGCGCTCACCGGCATGATAGCGGCGCCTGGCATCGACCAAGGCTTCACGGGCTCGATAAGTGAACGTCCAGCGCTTCAACACCTCTCGCAATTGCAACGTCATCTGCTGGCCAGCACCTGGTTTAACGTCACCGTCATCTTTCTGCGAGTAGCGGGCACTGGCCTCGATGCAGTTGGCCAGCGCCTGCTCGGCGCTGTAAAAACGTGCACCCAGGAAGCAATCGATAACCTCGATATCCTCAAGCAGCAGCTGCTCAAGCAAATTGAACGTGTAATTACCAATTCCGGTAAGTGGCGGTAAAAGCGATTGGGTGTTGAACAGGAGCTTCATCGAGTCGGAGTTACCTGGCTGCGCGGGTCGGCGCGCACGTTTTCGAGAGTGCCGTCAGAGCGCTGAAGTGCTCTGACGGGGGTGACCGCCGACAAAATGCCGGCTACAGGCTGATCAGTACGAAATCAGCCTGTGATCAACCCGGCAATTTCCGCCACGCGCTTATCCACCAGCGCGGTATCGCCACGAGATTCCACATTCAGGCGCAGCAGCGGCTCAGTGTTAGAGCCCCGCAAGCTGAAACGCCAATCGGCGAATTCGACACTGATGCCGTCGGTACGGTCCACGTTCGGCTTGTGCGGCAGGTAGAACGCCAGGATCTTTTCGATGGAGCCCTTGACATCGGCCACTTCGTAGTTGATCTCGCCACTGCACGGGAATGCAGCAATACGCTCGTCCACCAGTTGGGCCAGGCTCTTGCCAGTGACGCTCATCAGCTCGGCAACCAGCAGCCATGGGATATTGCCGCTGTCGCAGTAGGCGAAATCGCGGAAATAGTGGTGCGCGCTCATCTCGCCGCCATACACGGCGTCTTCGGCACGCATGCGCTCCTTGATGAAGGCATGGCCGGTCTTGCTCTGGATGGCGATGCCGCCCGCCGCTTCGACTTGCTCGATGGTGTTCCAGGTCAGGCGCGGGTCGTGGATGATCTTGCTGCCGGGGTGCTTGGCCAGCAGCATTTCAGCCAGCAGGCCGACAATATAGTAGCCCTCGATGAAACGGCCCTGGTTGTCGAAGAAGAAGCAGCGGTCGAAGTCGCCGTCGAAAGCGATACCCATATCGGCGCCGGTGTCGAGCACGGCCTGACGGGTCAGCTCGCGGTTTTCTGGCAGCAGTGGGTTGGGAATGCCATTGGGGAAGTTGCCATCCGGCTCACCGTTGATGATGGTGATGTCCAGCGGCAGGCGGGCTTTGAGCAGCTCCAGTACCGGGCCAACGGCGCCATTGCCCGGGTCGGCCAGCACCTTGAGCGGCTTGAGGGCCGACAGGTTGACGTAGGTCAGCAGGTGGTCGATGTAAGCGGTCTTGTCGAACGCTTCGCGCACGCTGCCAGGTGTGGCGGCCAGGGAGCCGAGGTCGCCGGCTTCCACACGCTGGCGGATGTCGTTCAGGCCGGTGTCGCCGCTGATCGGGCGCGACTGCTCGCGCACCAGTTTCATGCCGTTGTAACCCTTGGGGTTGTGGCTGGCGGTGACCATGATGCCGCCATCAGCCTGGTAATGGCTGGTGGCGAAGTAGACTTCTTCGGTCCCGCACAGGCCGATGTCGATCACGTCGGCGCCGCCTTCGGTCAGGCCCTTCATCAGGGCACGGGACAGGCCGGGGCTTTCCAGGCGCATGTCGCGGCCGACCACGTAGCTGCGCCCGCCCAGCTGTGCCACCAGGGCGCGGCCAATGCGGTAGGCAATGTCGTCGTTGAGGTCGGTCGGCACTTGGCCGCGGATGTCATAGGCTTTGAAACAGCGGGTCTGGATAGGTGCGTACATACATCTCTCTCGATGCGGCGCCGCCTGGGCAGCCACCGTCTGGAAGGGGATGGTCGGCGATTGAATTGCCGCATGAAAATCGGCCCGTGGCCTCGGCGAGGCGCTCACGGGCCGACGGGAAGGCCTGATATCAGGCGTTGCAACGACCGTATTTGTCCTCGAAGCGGACGATGTCGTCTTCGCCGAGGTAGTCACCGCTTTGCACTTCGATCAGGACCAGGTCTATGACACCTGGGTTTTCCAAACGGTGCTTGTGGCCGGCACGAATGAAGGTGGACTCATTGGTGTTGAGCATCAGCTCCTGGTCATCGTTGACCACTACCGCCATGCCGCTGACCACGATCCAGTGTTCGCTGCGGTGATGGTGCATCTGCAGCGAAAGCGACGCCTTAGGCTTGACCACGATGCGCTTGATCTTGAAGCGCTCGCCGTCTTCGAGCGTGGTGTAGGTGCCCCACGGGCGATGCACGGTCTGGTGCAGCAAGTGGGCAGCGTGGCCGTCGCTTTTCAGGCGCTTGACGATGTGTTTGACGTCCTGGGCGTGGTCCTTGTGCGCAATCAGCAGCGCATCGGGGGTGTCGACCACCAGCAGGTCCTGAACGCCGACCAGGGCAGCCAGGCGGTCTTCGGTGCTGACGTAGTTGTTACTTGCGCCATAGGCCATCACTTCGCCTTCGAAGCGGTTGCCGTGCTCGTCCGGGGGGGTCAGTTCGCTGACCGCGTTCCACGAGCCGATGTCGCTCCAGCCGATGTCGCACGGAATGGTTGCGACCTTCTGCGAGCGCTCCATCAGGGCATAGTCGATGGAGATGTCGGGCACATTGGCAAAGCTGTCGGCATCCAGAGCCAGGCAGCTGTAGCCCTTGGAGGTCGAGCGGCGGGAGGCTTCGAGGGTTTGCGCAACAGCGTCGAGCACGTCCGGGGCGTGAGCCTTGAACTCCTCGATGACAGCACCGACCTGGAAGCAGAACATGCCCGCATTCCAGAAATAGTTGCCGGCCTTTACATAGGACTCTGCGGTTTTCAGGTCAGGCTTCTCAACGAAGCGCTCGACCTTCAGGCCACCTTCCAGCGAGCCACCAGCGGCCGCCTCGATGTAGCCGAAGCCGGTCTCCGGGTACTGAGGTTTGATACCGAATGTCACCAGCCAGCCTTGCGAAGAAAGGTTGATCGCCTTGGCTACCGCTTCGGCGAAGGCTTCTTCGTTCTGGATCAGGTGGTCGGCAGCCAGGACCAGCATGTGGGCCTGCGGCCCATGACTCTGGTGCAACTGCAAAGCTGCGGCAGCCACCGCAGCAGCAGTATTGCGGCCGAAAGGCTCAAGGATATAGCCTTGTGCATGGGCTTGGGTATTGATGGTCCGGTATTCGTCTTCAGTCTTGAACAGCAGTTCACGATTGGTAACGGTGAGCACTTCAACCACGCCGTCTAGACGGGCGGCACGCAGAAAAGTCTTCTGAATAAGATTTTGCCCGTCGGGCAGCGTCATGAACGGCTTGGGGTGAGCCTCACGGGATACTGGCCACAGACGGCTGCCAACGCCACCGGATAAAATTACCGGGATCAATTCCATATTCGAGTCCTTAACGGCCACTTGAAGTTGTCAACCTCAGGCAACCTGCATGTGTCTTATTTCTGACCGCCGTCACGAATGAGCGCAACGGCGCTAAAATGTACGCCTAGCGTGTTAATTTCCTGGCCATCCATAGGCTCAAGACGCAAGCATTGGCCTGTAGAATACCAGAGATTTTTCTTTGTAGCTCCCCTTGGATCTTACGGGCCATCGGCTCTCGGAGCACATTGCCAGCACCTACAAAGGCAAAGAAACACGCTGCGCTGCGGCATGAGACAACACATCCCGTCAATGTTTCGTGAAGGCTCGTTCATTCGGGGATAACCATATCGGGACAATGTATAAGGTTACTGAAATGGCGCTTTAATGCATAAGCCAGTGCATTTTTTGCGCGACTTTCTCCATGTACTAATACAATTCTTTGTGGGGCATCAGGTATGCCGGCAGCATATTGAATCAAACCTGCCTGATCCGCATGCCCTGAATACCCCCCAAGACTGAATACTTTTGCTCTGATATCGTACATGCTCCCATCCAGATCAACCTGAACAAACCCTTCAGCCCCTTCAGTGGCTTGCAATACCGCCCCAGGCGTACCCTTGGCCTGATACCCCACAAACACCACCTCATGCCGCGGATCACCGAGCATCGCCTTGAGGTAGTTGACGATCCGCCCACCAGAACACATACCATTCCCTGCAATGACAATGGCTGGCCGCCCTGTGCTCTTGAGGTAGTTGACCACCTGCTGATGTTTGGCATGGGTATCGACACACAGCAGCTGACCGAAGCCGAGGGGGTCCCTGCCCTCCCCGAGCCGCTGCCTGGCTTCGGCATTCCAGTATGCATGCAACTCCGAATAGGCTTTGGTTATGCGCTGCGCCAGTGGCGAATCGAGAATGATCGGTAAGCGGGACCAGTTCACCCCCAGCTCTGGCACACCCGCCTCGCTCATCTTGCTTTCATTGAGCAGGGACTTGCGATGGAGGATGTCTTCGATCTCGTAAAGCAGCTCTTGGGTGCGCCCCAGGCTGAATGCGGGGATGAGGATGGTGCCGTTGTCCGCCAGCGCGCGGTCGATAACCGCCTCCAGCCGCTGCTGCCTGTCGTCGCGGGGCGCATGCAACCTGTCGCCATAGGTGCTCTCCAGCACAAGCACGTCAGCGCGCTCTGGCGGTTGAACGGCGCGCAACAACGGATTGCAAGGGGCACCAAGGTCACCCGAGAACACCACCCGCGTGCTGGGCTCTACCCCGGGATAACGCACATCACATTCAACATACGCTGAACCGAGCAGGTGCCCAGCACGCTGAAGGCGCACGTAACAGGCTACGCCCTGGCCTTCGACCACGGGGTGCCACTGCTCGAAAGGCAAAGCAACCACAAGCCGCTGCAACAGGGCAAGGTAGCGGTCCACTTGAACCGGGTCCGAGCTGATACCGAGCTTGTAGGCATCCTCGAGCACCAGGGGCAGCAGCTTGGCCGAGGGTTCACTGCACAGAATTGGGCCGCGAAAGCCTGCGGCCAGTAAGGCGGGGATCCGACCGACATGGTCGAGATGGACATGGGTGATGATCAGTGCCTGGATACCGCCGATATCGAAACCGATTGGTGCCAGTTCGGAGCCTGGTGCCGCATTTGCGCCTTGCTCTAAACCACAATCGACCAGGAGGCTTTGCGTTTGATCAAGGTGAAGCTGGTGACAAGAACCTGTTACACCGCGGGTGCCACCATGATGGGAAAGGGAAGGATATTCCATGCTGCACGCTCGCCTGGTCCGAGAAAATGAAGCAGCTATTACTTCATTTCCAAAGGCCCGCGCACAGGTGATGAAATCCTAGATAAGAGTAGGAATTTTCCTCACTTCCCTTCCAGCGCTGCCTGTCGGGCCGAGGCGCGAATCTTGCGCTTGCTGCGCTGTACGCCGTAGGCACCCAACAGGGGGCCAACCGCAAGGCCGACTACCAGGGCGGCCAGCACCGGTACCGCAACCGGCAACTCGGGCGCCGACCAGCCGAACAGCACGAGTGCCACGGTTTGCTGGTTTTCCAGCACGAAGAACAACACCACCGCCGCCAATAGCAGTACGAACAACGCCGCCAAGGCGCGCTTGAGGTTACGCATCAAACTGGCTCCTTCATCAGTCAGGGGTGCTCGTGCTCTTCTTCATTGACGCGATCACGCAGCTCTTTGCCGGGTTTGAAGTGCGGAACGAACTTGCCTTCCAGTTCGACCGACTGGCCGGTCTTGGGGTTGCGCCCTACGCGTGGCGCGCGATAGTGCAGGGAGAAGCTGCCAAAACCGCGGATCTCGATACGATCTCCGGTGGCCAGGCATTGGGACATCTGTTCAAGCATGGTCTTGATGGCCAGCTCCACATCCTTGGACGAGAGTAGCCCTTGATGGGTGACAATACGTTCGATCAGCTCCGACTTCGTCATATTTTTCCCTTCGTTATCAAGCAGCTAGATCATTGCTTAATCAGTTTGTAGCACGCTCGGAAGGATTTGAACAGGGTGGTTCTTGACTTAATAAAAAAATTCAAGATTGGAGTGTTCGGAAATAAGGCTGGGGGAGCTTTGTGGGGGAGCGTGGGCGGGCCGGGATATACAGGGGATGGCGTTAGGCTGGGGGGATTTCGGGATTGGAATGAGCGGGCTGGAGGGTACGCTTTTTACGCTGGGCATACAGAGCTTGGCTGTGCACTGGGCGATGCTTTGCGCGGTGGTGTCGACGCGGTTGGGCCTGCTTTGCAGGACATCGCCGGCAAGCTGGGTCTTACCGGGGGAGTGGCGTTGGGGTGGGGAATTTTGGGTATAAAAAAAGGTGGCCCGAAGGCCACCTTTTTTACACCGATCAAACAGAACTTAGTTCTGCTTGGCCATTGCTTCGCGCAGCAGCGCAGCCATGGTGGTATCGGCAGCCGCTTCCGGAGCGTTTTTCAGGCTCTGGATGGCTTCACGCTCTTCAGCGTCGTCTTTCGACTTGATCGACAGGCTGATGACGCGCGATTTGCGGTCAACGCTGATGATCTTGGCTTCGATCTCTTCGCCTTCCTTCAGAACGTTACGCGCGTCTTCAACGCGGTCACGGCTGATTTCGGAAGCTTTCAGAGTGGCTTCGATGTCGTCGGCCAGGGTAACGATGGCGCCTTTGGCGTCAACTTCTTTCACGATGCCCTTGACGATAGCGCCCTTGTCGTTGACAGCAACGAAGTTGGAGAACGGATCGTCTTCCAGCTGCTTGATGCCCAGGGAGATGCGCTCGCGCTCTGGGTCAACCGACAGGATGACGGTTTCCAGCTCGTCGCCCTTCTTGAAACGACGTACGGCTTCTTCGCCGGTTTCGTTCCAGGAGATGTCGGACAGGTGAACCAGGCCGTCGATGCCGCCGTCCAGGCCGATGAAGATACCGAAGTCGGTGATCGACTTGATGGTACCGGTGATCTTGTCACCCTTGTTGAACTGGCCGGAGAAGTCTTCCCATGGGTTGGACTTGCACTGCTTGATGCCCAGGGAGATACGACGACGCTCTTCGTCGATGTCCAGAACCATGACTTCCACTTCGTCGCCAACCTGAACGACTTTCGACGGGTGGATGTTCTTGTTGGTCCAGTCCATTTCGGAAACGTGTACCAGACCTTCAACGCCTTCTTCCAGCTCAGCGAAGCAGCCGTAGTCGGTCAGGTTGGTAACGCGAGCCTGTACGCGGGTACCTTCTGGGTAACGCGCAGTGATAGCAACCCACGGATCTTCGCCCATCTGCTTCAGACCCAGCGAAACGCGGTTACGCTCACGGTCGAACTTCAGAACGCGTACGTCGACTTCGTCGCCAACGTTAACGATTTCCGATGGGTGCTTGATGCGCTTCCAAGCCATGTCGGTGATGTGCAGCAGGCCGTCGATGCCGCCCAGGTCCACGAATGCGCCGTAGTCGGTGAGGTTCTTGACGATACCTTTGACTTGCTGGCCTTCCTGCAGGGTTTCCAGCAGGGCTTCGCGCTCGGCGGAGTTCTCGGCTTCCAGCACGCTGCGACGGGAAACGACAACGTTGTTGCGCTTCTGGTCCAGCTTGATGACCTTGAATTCCAGCTCTTTGCCTTCCAGGTGGGTGGTGTCGCGCACAGGGCGGACATCAACCAGGGAGCCCGGCAGGAACGCACGGATGCCGTTAACGTCGACAGTGAAGCCGCCCTTAACCTTACCGTTGATAACGCCCTTGACCACTTCTTCGGCGGCGAAAGCTGCTTCCAGAACAATCCAGCACTCGGCGCGCTTGGCTTTTTCACGGGACAGTTTGGTTTCGCCAAAGCCGTCTTCGACCGCGTCCAGCGCAACGTGAACTTCGTCACCGACCTTGATGGTCAGCTCGCCAGCTTCGTTGTAGAACTGCTCGAGCGGGATGACGCCCTCGGACTTCAGGCCAGCGTGTACGGTAACCCAGTCGCCGTCGATGTCGACAACGATACCGGAGATGATCGCACCCGGCTGAAGATTAAGGGTTTTCAGGCTTTCTTCAAAGAGTTCTGCAAAGCTTTCGCTCATTTTAATTCCTGTAGATTCGGGCGAAACAGACGCCCATCGCCACACTCCAGACAATGTGGGTTTCGTTAAGTAAAGGAAAACGGGCAGGACGTTGACTGGTGCCCCTGCCTGCTTTCCTGACGATCAGACCAAGTCGCGCTGGGCGAGCTCGCTCCTGATACGGTGCAGCACCTGCTCGATGGACAGCTCCGTGGAATCCAGCTGTATGGCATCGGCCGCCGGCTTGAGCGGGGCCACTGCGCGCTGGGTGTCGCGCTCATCGCGCGCACGAATCTCATCTAGCAGACTCGACAGACTAACATCATCGCCTTTGCCCTTCAACTGCAGGTAGCGGCGGCGGGCACGCTCCTCGGCACTGGCGGTCAAAAACACCTTCAGTGGCGCGTCGGGGAACACCACGGTACCCATGTCGCGGCCATCGGCGATCAGGCCCGGCGCTTCGCGGAAAGCGCGCTGGCGCTGCAGCAGGGCTTCACGCACTGCCGGCAGGGAGGCGACCATCGACGCCCCGGCACCCACCGTCTCGGTGCGGATGACATTGCTGACGTCCTCACCTTCGAGAATGATTTTTTGCAGCTTACCCGGCTCGGCGGCGATGAATTGCACATCCAGATGGGCGGCCAGTTTTTTGAGCAGCTCTTCGTTGGTCAGGTCGACACCGTGGTTGCTGGCGTTGAACGCCAGCAGACGGTAAAGCGCGCCGGAATCCAGCAACCGCCAACCCAGTTCGCGCGCCAACAGGCCTGCGACCGTACCCTTGCCCGAGCCGCTCGGGCCATCGATGGTGATGACCGGCGCTTGAGCATTCACGACTTGCCCTCTTCTGCCACGCGAATACCCACTTCGGCGCACAGCGCGAGGAAGTTGGGGAACGAGGTGGCGACGTTGGCGCAATCATGGATGCGGATGGGTGCGCTGGCGCGCAGCGAGGCAACGCTGAAGGCCATGGCGATGCGGTGGTCGCCGTGGCCATGCACTTCGCCACCGCCAATCTGGCCACCGTCGATGATGATGCCGTCGGGGGTCGGCTCGCACTTCACGCCCAGGGCGATCAGGCCGTCGGCCATCACCTGGATGCGGTCAGACTCCTTCACCCGCAGCTCTTCGGCGCCACGCAGCACGGTGCGCCCTTCGGCGCAGGCGGCGGCCACGAACAGCACCGGGAATTCGTCGATGGCCAGCGGCACCAGGTGCTCAGGGATATCGATACCCTTGAGCTTGGCACCGCGCACCCGCAGGTCGGCCACCGGCTCACCGCCGACTTCACGCTGGTTTTCCAGGGTGATGTCGCCGCCCATCAGGCGCAGGATGTCGATGACACCGGTGCGGGTCGGGTTGATGCCGACATGTTCGAGCACAAGCTCCGAGCCCTCGGCGATGGAGGCTGCCACCAGGAAGAACGCGGCCGACGAGATGTCTGCTGGCACTTCGATGCGGGTGGCAGTGAGTTTGCCGCCGGACTGCAGCGAAGCTACCGGGCCGTTGGACTCTACCGCATAGCCGAAGCCGCGCAGCATGCGCTCGGTGTGGTCACGGGTGGGCGCAGGCTCGGTAACGGTGGTTTTGCCCTCGGCGTACAGGCCAGCCAGCAGCAAGCAGGATTTGACCTGGGCACTGGCCATCGGCAGCGTGTAGGTCAGCGCTTTGAGGGTGTGGCCACCGCGGATGGTCAGCGGTGGGCGGCCGTCCGGGCCGGTCTCGACCACAGCACCCATTTCACGCAGCGGGTTGGCCACGCGGTTCATCGGGCGCTTGGACAGCGACGCGTCGCCGGTCATGGTCACGTCGAACGACTGGCCGGCCAGCAGGCCCGAGAGCAGGCGCATCGAGGTGCCGGAGTTGCCCACGTAGATCGGGCCGGGCGGTGGCTTGAGGCCGTGCAGGCCCACACCGTGAATGGTCACGCGGCCGTGGTTCGGGCCTTCGATGACCACCCCCATGTCACGGAAAGCCTGAAGGGTCGCCAGGGCGTCCTCACCTTCGAGGAAGCCTTCGACTTCGGTCGTGCCTTCGGCCAGGGAGCCGAGCATGATCGAACGGTGGGAAATCGACTTGTCGCCCGGTACGCGGATTCGCCCGGTCAGGCGGCCACCCGGTTGGGCCAGGAAAATCAGATCGTTGGCGTTCATAGCGTCCACATAGGCCCGGCGGGCCAAGATTTTACTGAAATGCTCGCGGGCAACCCGAGCGCGGGTGAATACACCCAGCAACTGGTGCCCGTCCCCTGCATCGACCGCGTCGCGCAAGGCGTCGAGGTCGCTGCGAAAAGTGTCCAGGGTGCGTAAGACAGCCTCGCGGTTGGCGAGGAATATGTCATGCCACATGGTCGGATCGCTGCCGGCGATTCTGGTGAAATCGCGGAAACCACCGGCAGCGTACCGGAAGATCTCAAGGTTTTCATTGCGCTTGGCCAACGAATCGACCAGGCCGAACGCCAGCAGGTGTGGCAAGTGGCTGGTGGCGGCCAGCACTTCGTCGTGGCGCTCGACCGGCATGTGCTCCACGTCGGCATCCAGCGCACGCCACAGGCGGTCGACCAGGGCCAGGGCGGCGGGGTCGGTTTCGGGCAGGGGCGTGAGGATGACCTTGTGGCGGCGGAACAGGGTGGCGTTGGAGGCCTCCACCCCGCTTTGTTCGGACCCGGCGATGGGGTGGCCGGGCACGAAGTGGCGCAGGCGCTCGCCGAACACTTCACGCGCAGCACGCACCACGTTGCCTTTGGCGCTGCCGACGTCGGTGATGACGGCGTTGCCCAGGTCCAGTTGTGCCAGGCGGGCGAGGAGCTTTTCCATGGCCAGGATCGGCACCGCCAGCTGGATGACGTCGGCGCCGACACAGGCGGCGGCGAGGTCTTCTTCGCAGCGGTCGACCACACCCAGGGCCACAGCTTGCTTGCGTGAAGGGGCGTCCAGGTCGACGCCGACCACTTCGCGGCACAGGCCGCTTTCACGCAGGCCTTTGGCGAAGGAGCCGCCGATCAGACCCAGGCCCACCACGACGAGGCGGCCGATGAGTGGTGCGGGTTTGTTGTTTGCTGCAATTACCACTGGTGCGAACCCTGTTCAGAAATCAGGACAGTCTGTGAGACCGCAGGGGGCTGCTGTGCAGCCCATCGCCGGCAAGCCGGCTCCCACAGGTACGGCGCAAGTTTTACGGTTTGGGCTGTGCCTGTGGGCTGCTTTGCTGGCCATCGATGGCAAGCTGGGCCCTACAGGTACGGCGCGAATTTTGGGCCTGCGCTGTACCGGTGGGAGCCGGCTTGCCGGCGATGGGCCGCATAGCGGCCCCGGCGAGCTTGGATCAAAGCACCGCCTTTGGATACGAACCCAACACCTTCAGCGCCACAGCCTCTTGGCTGATCTTCTCCAACACCGCCTTGATCAGCGGGTCGCGGTGGTGGCCAACGAAGTCGATGAAGAACACATAGGTCCACTTGCCACTGCGCGACGGGCGGGTCTCGATGCGGGTCAGGTCGATGCCATTGTCATGGAACGGTACCAGCAATTCGTGCAAGGCACCTGGCTTGTTGCTCATCGAAACGATGATCGACGTCTTGTCGTCGCCAGTCGGCGGCACTTCCTGGTTGCCGATCATCAAGAAGCGCGTGGAGTTGTCCGGGCGGTCTTCGATCTTCTCGGCCAGGCGGGTCAACCCGTACAGGTTGGCCGCCATATCGCCGGCGATCGCCGCCGAATTCCACTCACCCTTGACCCGCTTCGCCGCCTCGGCATTGCTCGACACCGCCACGCGCTCCACATTCGGGTAGTGCGCGTCCAGCCATTTGCGGCACTGGGCCAACGACTGGGCATGGGAGTAGATGCGGGTGATGCTGTCGGTCTTGGTGTTTTCGCCCACCAACAGGTGATGGTGGATGCGCAGCTCCACTTCGCCGCAGATCACCATGTCGTGCTCAAGGAAGCTGTCCAGGGTGTGGCTGACCGCACCCTCCGTGGAGTTTTCCACCGGCACCACGCCGAAATTGACGGCGCCGGCAGCCACTTCACGGAACACTTCGTCGATGGCAGCCATCGGCCGACTGATCACTGCGTGGCCGAAGTGCTTCATGGCCGCGGCCTGGGTGAAGGTGCCTTCAGGCCCCAGGTAGGCGATTTTCAGCGGTTCTTCCAGGGCCAGGCAGGACGACATGATCTCGCGGAACAACCGCGCCATCTCTTCGTTGCCCAGCGGCCCCTTGTTGCGTTCCATCACACGCTTGAGCACGGCAGCTTCACGCTCAGGGCGGTAGAACACCGGCTGCTCGCCCTCGGCCAGCGAGGCGGTCTTGACCTTGGCCACTTCCTGGGCGCAACGGGCGCGGTCGCTGATCAGCTCGAGGATTTTCTCGTCAAGGCTGTCGATGCGCACGCGCAGCGCCTTGAGCTCATGTTCGGACATCAGCCGTGCTCCTTCTCGAATTCGGCCATGTAGGCCACCAGCGCCTCGACAGCGTCCAGGCCCAGGGCGTTGTAGATGGAAGCGCGCATGCCGCCCACCGAGCGGTGGCCCTTGAGGTTGAGCAGGCCACGGGCATCGGCGCCGGCCAGGAAGGCCTTGTCCAGGCGCTCATCGGCCAGGCGGAACGGCACGTTCATCCACGAACGGGCGTTGTGGCTGATCGGGTTGGTGTAGAACTCGCTGGCGTCGATGAACCCGTACAGGCGGTCTTTCTTGGCGCGGTTGCGTTGTTCCATGGCGTCGACGCCACCCTGCTCCTTGAGCCACTCGAACACCAGGCCCGAGAGGTACCAGGAATAGGTGGCCGGGGTGTTGTACATCGAACCGTTGTCGGCCGAGACCTTGTAGTCGAGCATGGTCGGGCAGCTGCTGCGGGCGTGGCCCAGCAGGTCTTCACGGACGATCACCACCACCAGGCCGCTCGGGCCGATGTTCTTTTGCGCGCCGGCGTAGATCAGGCCGTACTGCGACACGTCGATCGGGCGCGAGAGGATGTCGGAGGACATGTCCACCACCAGCGGGACGTCACCGGTTTGCGGTACCCAGTCGAACTGCAGGCCGCCGATGGTCTCGTTGGATGCGTAGTGAACGTACGCTGCGTTCTTGGTCAGCTGCCACTCGTTCTGCCCAGGGATGGCCAGGTAGTCGTAAGGCTTGGCGCTGGCGGCGACGTTGACGTTGCCGAAACGGCGCGCTTCTTCGATGGCCTTTTTCGACCAGATACCGGTTTCGACGTAGTCGGCAGTCCCGTTCTCCGGCAGCAGGTTCAGCGGGATCTCGGCGAACTGCTGGCTGGCGCCGCCCTGCAGGAACAGGACCTTGTAGTTGGAGGGGACGGACAGCAGGTCACGCAGGTCCTGCTCGGCCTTTTCGGCGATGGCCACGTAATCGTCGCTGCGATGGCTCATTTCCATCACCGACAAGCCCTTGCCACCCCAGTCCAGCATTTCGGCCTGGGCGCGCTGCAGGACAGCTTCAGGAAGCGCGGCAGGGCCTGCGCAGAAGTTAAAGGCTCGTTTGCTCACATCCACTCTCGCTCTGCCAAATAGAACAAAATCGTAACTTGCAGGCCTGGCCCTGCAGGGAAGCCCGGTGGAATCGGGGCCGCTTTCGCAGCCCATCGCCGGCAAGCCGGCCCCCACCGGCCTGTAATCAGTCAAACGGGGCGACCTTGGTCGCCCCGTTCGGGTTGTTGCGCTTGCTTACTCTTGCGGTGCCTCTTCGGCGCCCGCATTGTCATCGTCCGCCGCTTCCGGCGCCTCGACTTCAACGCCCTCCTCGTCCGTCCCGAGCAGTTCGTCGAGCTCTTCCTCGGAAGGCTCCTGGATACGCTCCAGGCCTACCAGCGTTTCGTCTGCAGCCAGCTTGATCAGGGTTACGCCCTGGGTGTTCCGGCTGAGGCTGGATACCTCGCCAACCCGTGTCCGCACCAAGGTGCCCTGGTCGGAGATCAGCATGATCTCTTCACCTTCCTGCACCTGGATAGCACCGATCAGCAGGCCGTTGCGCCCCTTGGTACCCATGGCGATCACGCCCTGGCCACCACGGCCGCGGCGCGGGAACTTGGACAGCGGGGTACGCTTGCCAAAGCCACGCTCGGATGCTGTGAGGATCTGCGCGCCAGACTCCGGGATCAGCATCGAGATGATCTGCTGGCCCTTGCCCAGCTTCATGCCGCGCACACCACGGGCGGTACGGCCCATTTCGCGCACCACGCTCTCGGCGAAGCGGATCACCTTGCCGGCGTCGGAGAACATCATGACTTCCTTGGCGCCATCGGTGATGGCCGCGGCAATCAGGGTGTCACCTTCTTTGAGCTTCAAGGCGATCAGGCCATTGGAGCGCGGACGGGCGAACTGCACCAGCGGGGTTTTCTTGACGGTACCGGAAGCAGTGGCCATGAAGATGTACGCGCCGGTCGGCTCAGCCACCCACTCAGGCGTGTCGCCGTCTTCTTCGTCGACTTCTTCAACCTCGACCACTTCACCTTCGATCACGCCCTCGTCGCCGTCCTCCAGCTCTTCGTCCGGGTCGGCGCTCTGCTGCAGGGCCTCGAGGTCGATCTGCAGCATGGCGGTGATGCGCTCACCCTCCTCCAGCGGCAGCAGGTTGACCAGCGGGCGGCCACGCGCAGCGCGGGATGCCTCTGGGATCTCGTAGGTCTTCTTCCAGTACACCTTGCCCTTGCTCGAGAACAGCAGCAGGGTGGCGTGGCTGTTGGCGACCAACAGGTGTTCGATGTAGTCCTCGTCCTTCACGCCGGTCGCCGACTTGCCTTTACCGCCACGGCGCTGGGCCTGGTAAGCGGACAACGGCTGGGTCTTGGCATAGCCACCGTGGGAGATGGTCACCACGCGCTCTTCTTCCGGGATCATGTCGCCGTAGTTGAGGTCGTGGCTGGCGTTGAGGATTTCGGTGCGGCGCGCATCGCCGTATTCGGCGCGGATCGCTTCGAGTTCTTCGCGGATCACTTCCATCAGGCGCTCGGCGCTGCTGAGGATGCGGATCAGTTCGCCGATCTGCTCGAGGATTTCCTGGTACTCGGCCAGCAGCTTCTCGTGCTCCAGGCCGGTCAGGCGGTGCAGGCGCAGGTCGAGGATCGCCTGGGCCTGTTCCGGCGACAGGTAATACTTGCCTTCGCGCAGGCCGTATTGTTCCGGCAGGTCTTCCGGGCGGCAGGAATCGGCGCCGGCGCGCTCGACCATGACCTGCACGGCGCTGGATTCCCAGGCAGTGGAAATCAGTGCTTCCTTGGCCTCGGACGGCGTTGGCGATGCCTTGATCAGGGCGATGACCGGGTCGATGTTGGACAGCGCGACCGCCTGGCCTTCAAGGATGTGGCCACGTTCACGGGCCTTGCGCAGCTCGAACACGGTACGGCGCGTGACCACCTCACGGCGGTGGCGGACGAACGCTTCGAGCAGGTCCTTGAGGTTGAGCACACGTGGGCGGCCGTCGATCAGTGCCACCACGTTGATGCCGAACACGCTCTGCAGCTGGGTTTGCTGATAGAGGTTGTTGAGCACCACCTCCGGCACCTCGCCGCGGCGCAGCTCGATGACGATGCGCATACCGTCCTTGTCGGACTCGTCGCGCAGCTCGGTGATGCCTTCGATCTTCTTCTCTTTGACCAGCTCGGCGATCTTTTCGATCAGACGCGCCTTGTTCAGCTGGTACGGCAGCTCGGTGACGACGATCTGCTGGCGGCCACCGACCTTGTCGATGTCTTCGATCTCGGAGCGCGCGCGCATGTAGATGCGGCCACGGCCGGTACGGTACGCCTCGATGATGCCCTGGCGGCCGTTGATGATGCCGGCAGTCGGGAAGTCGGGGCCGGGGATGAACTGCATCAGCTCGTCGACGGTGACTTCCGGGTTGTCGATCAGCGCCAGGCAGCCGTCGATGACTTCACCGAGGTTATGCGGCGGAATGTTGGTCGCCATGCCCACGGCAATACCGCTGGAACCGTTGACCAGCAGGTTGGGGATGCGGGTAGGCATGACCGCCGGGATCTGCTCGGTGCCGTCGTAGTTGGGCACCCAGTCGACGGTTTCTTTGTGCAGGTCGGCCAGCAGCTCGTGGGCCAGCTTGGCCATGCGCACTTCGGTGTATCGCATCGCCGCGGCGTTGTCGCCGTCGACCGAACCGAAGTTGCCCTGGCCGTCGACCAGCAGGTAGCGCAGCGAGAAGGGCTGGGCCATACGCACGATGGTGTCGTAGACCGCAGTGTCGCCGTGCGGGTGGTACTTACCGATCACGTCACCGACCACGCGGGCGGATTTCTTGTACGGCTTGTTCCAGTCGTTGCCCAGTTCGCTCATCGCATAGAGAACGCGACGATGCACGGGCTTCAAGCCGTCACGTGCATCGGGCAGCGCTCGCCCGACAATCACGCTCATCGCGTAGTCGAGGTAAGACTGTCTCAGTTCGTCTTCGATATTGACCGGGAGGATTTCTTTGGCCAGTTCGCCCATGAGAAGCCTGATTCCTTTTTCTGGTGAAACTTCGCAGCTCCATCAAGGGCCGAACGAAGCTCGCCGCCGCAGCGCATTAAGGGTGCGACGACTTACGACAAATCAATGAGTTGTGCCATGGATCTGCGCAATGAAGGCCGCCGTCATGGGCGGTCTTGGAAACTGCCGGATGTTATCACAAAGGCAGTGGCGGTGGGGAGATATGGCGCAGGGGGTACAGGGGGTTTTGTGGGGGATTGTTGGCGCGATCGCCGCCGATACCGCATTGCCGGCGCCCGGCCATGCGCACCCCCTCTCCTGCCCCCACCCCAAACGCTCAATGCAGGCGCTTGCGACACATCAATTGCGCCAGTTTGGCGGTATCCGGGCGCTCGACGACGCCTTTCTCGGTCACGATCACATCGATCAGGTCAGCCGGGGTCACATCGAACACCGGATTGAACACTTCCACCTGCGGTGCTACGCGGGTACCGGCGTAATCCAGCAATTCGTCGGCATCACGCTCTTCCAGCGGAATGTCTTCACCCGTGGCCAGGTTGAGGTCGATGCTGGTGCTGGGCGCCACTACCATGAACCGTACACCATGGTGCATGGCGTTGACCGCCAGCTGGTAGGTGCCGATCTTGCTCGCCACATCACCGTTGGCGGCAATGCAGTCGGCGCCGACCACCACCCAGGTGATGCCCTTGCTCTTCATCAGGTGGGCCAGCGCCGAATCGGCGCACAGGGTCACCGGGATGCCTTCGTTGGCAAGCTCCCAGGCGGTCAGGCGCGAACCCTGCAGCCAGGGCCGGGTTTCGCCGGCATAGACGCGCTCGACCATGCCTTCGAGAAAGCCCGCGCGGATCACCCCCAACGCCGTACCGAAACCACCACTGGCCAGGGCACCGGAGTTGCCATAGGTCAGCAGGGCCTGCTCGCTGCCCTGGTGGCGGCGGATCAGCTCGATGCCCTGCTGGGCCATGGTCAGGTTGGCCTCACGGTCGCTTTCATGAATGGCCACGGCCTCGGCCTCCAGCGCGGCCAGCACATCCTCGCCCGGGCGCAGGCGCTGCAGGCGTTCACGCATGCGGTTGAGCGCCCAGAACAGGTTGGCGGCCGTAGGGCGCGCCTCGGCCAGGCTGAGGAAATCCTCTTCCAGGTCCATTTCCCAGTCGCCGCCCTCGGCCAGGCGCTCTTCCAGGGCCAGCACCAGGCCATAGGCCGCCGCAATGCCGATGGCCGCCGCACCACGCACAGCCATGTCGCGGATCGCCGCCGCCACCTGCGCGACAGTGTCGCAGGCCAGCCAGCGTTCTTGCGAAGGCAGCAGGCGCTGGTCGAGCAGGTGCAAGGCGCCGTGGTGCCACCGGATACCGGTCACCTTCTCCGCCGCCATAAGTCGCTCGCGCATCACCTCTCCCTGACTTTCGCATATCAAAAGCGGACGATTATAGCGACCAACAGCCTCGGGCGCTCGGGTATACTCCGGCGCAATTCGTAGAAGTTTCAGAGGACTGTTCAATGAGCAACGTCGACCACGCCGAAATCGCCAAGTTTGAAGCCTTGGCGCACCGTTGGTGGGACCGCGAGAGCGAGTTCAAGCCGCTGCACGACATCAATCCGCTGCGCGTCAACTGGATCGACGAGCGTGTCAGCCTGGCGGGCAAGAAGGTGCTGGACGTCGGCTGCGGCGGCGGCATCCTCAGTGAAGCCATGGCCCTGCGTGGCGCTACCGTCACCGGTATCGACATGGGCGAAGCGCCCCTGGCTGTGGCCCAGCTGCACCAGCTGGAGTCCGGCGTGCAGGTGGAGTACCGGCAGATCACCGCCGAGGCCCTGGCTGAAGAAATGCCCGAGCAGTTCGATGTGGTCACCTGCCTTGAAATGCTCGAGCACGTGCCCGACCCGTCCTCGGTCATCCGCGCCTGCTACCGCATGGTCAAGCCGGGTGGCCAGGTGTTCTTCTCGACCATCAACCGCAACCCCAAGGCCTACCTGCTGGCCATCATCGGCGCCGAGTACATCCTCAAGATGCTGCCGCGCGGTACCCACGACTTCAAGAAGTTCATCCGCCCCTCCGAGCTGGGTGCCTGGAGCCGCGTCGCGGGCCTTGAAGTCAAGGACATCATCGGCCTGACCTACAACCCGCTGACCAAGCACTACAAGCTCAGCAGCGATGTGGACGTCAACTACATGATCCAGACCCTGCGCGAGGAATGAGCATGCGTTTGCGAGCGGTACTCTTTGACATGGACGGCACCCTGCTCGACACGGCGCCGGACTTCATCGCCATTTGCCAAGCCATGCTCGCCGAGCGTGGCCTGCCGGCCATCGACGACAAGCTGATCCGTGACGTGATTTCTGGCGGTGCGCGGGCGATGGTCGCCGCGACCTTCGCCATGAGCCCGGAGGACGAGGGCTTCGAGGCCCTGCGCCTGGAGTTCCTCGAACGCTACCAGCGCGATTGCGCGGTGCACAGCAAGCTGTTCGACGGCATGGGCGAATTGCTGGCCGATATCGAGAGAGGCAACCTGCTGTGGGGGGTAGTGACCAACAAGCCGGTCCGCTTCGCCGAGCCGATCATGCAGCGCCTGGGCCTGGCCGAGCGTTCGGCACTGCTGATCTGCCCGGATCACGTGAAAAACAGCAAGCCCGACCCTGAGCCGTTGATCCTGGCCTGCAAGACCCTGAACCTGGACCCGGCCAGCGTGCTGTTCGTCGGCGACGACCTGCGCGACATCGAGTCGGGCCGCGATGCCGGCACCCGCACAGCGGCTGTGCGCTACGGCTATATTCATCCAGAAGACAACCCGAACAACTGGGGCGCCGACGTGGTGGTGGACCACCCACTGGAACTGCGCAAGGTGCTCGACGCCGCACTCTGCGGGTGCTGAAAACCAGCGGCAAGCTTCGAGCTGCAAGCTGCAAGAAAAAGCAGTCCGCGCGCTGCTCGCTTTCTCTTGCAGCTTGAAGCTTGCGGCTTGAAGCTTGCAGCTTGCCGCTTCAAACCAAGGACAAACGCATGTTCGACTACACTGCCCGCCCCGACCTGCTTCAGGGTCGCGTCATCATGGTCACCGGCGCTGGTCGCGGCATCGGTGCAGCCGCCGCCAAGGCTTATGCCGCCTTGGGCGCCACTGTACTGCTGCTGGGCAAGACCGAAGCCAACCTGAACGAGGTCTACGATGAAATCGAGGCCGCCGGCCACCCACAGCCGGTGGTGATCCCGTTCAACCTGGAAACCGCCCTGCCCCACCAGTACGACGAACTGGCGGCGATGGTCGAGGACCAGTTCGGCCGCCTGGACGGCCTGCTCAACAACGCCTCGATCATCGGCCCACGCACCCCGCTGGAACAGCTTTCCGGCGACAACTTCATGCGGGTGATGCACATCAACGTCAATGCCACGTTCATGCTCACCAGCACCCTGCTACCGCTGCTCAAGCTGTCGGAAGACGCCTCCGTGGTGTTCACCTCCAGCAGCGTCGGGCGCAAGGGCCGGGCTTACTGGGGCGCTTATGGTGTGTCCAAATTCGCGACCGAAGGCCTGATGCAGACCTTGGCGGACGAACTGGAAGGTGTGGCACCGGTGCGCTCCAACAGCATCAACCCCGGGGCTACCCGCACGGCGATGCGGGCCCAGGCCTACCCGAGCGAAAACCCGCAGAACAACCCGCTGCCTGAAGAGATCATGCCGGTGTACCTGTACCTGATGGGGCCGGACAGTACCGGGGTGAACGGGCAAGCCTTCAACGCCCAGTAAGGCTTCATGCCTAGGGGGCCGCCGTGCGGCCCCAGGCCTATCAGCCAGCTGCCAGGCTCGGGCGCATGCGCCCTTGCTGGCGGCCCTCCAGTTGCATGCACCGCTCCAGGAACAGGTACATGCAGTCATAACTTTTGCAGACCGCCTTGCGCAGCTCATTGCGCAGCCCCAAGGTCGGGTTTTCGCCAGCCAGCGTACAGATGATCTCCAGCGCCTCCCAGGGGTGGGCGTCGTCATACTGCGCATGCATCTTCAACCACTTCATGGCGCGCTTGCGCTGGTCCTCCGGGAAGCCCATGGCGTAGGTGTCTTCAGCACAGACCACTGCCGACCACTCCCCCGTCGCCCCTTCGATCGCGTAGTTGGTGGCCGCCATGGCAATGGCCAGCGACTCGGTGGTACACACACGCCAGCACCAGTCGTTCAGCCCATTGAGCTCGGCGGGCACTTCCTGCGACTGCAGCTCGTGCAGGTGAATACCGTGGGCGTGGCACCAATGCACCCAGTAATCGGCATGGTTGAGCTCCACGCGGATGTTGCGCATCAGCCAGCGCCGCGCCATGTCTTCGCCCGGGTGGCGGGCATAGCGGGTCTTGGTCAGGTTGTGGGCCATGTACAAGGAAAACTGCTCAACCACCGGCCAGCCACCGATCAGGTACTGGCGAATGGTCGCTTGCCGCAACTGGCCATCGCGCAGGCGCTGGTAGAACTCATGTTCCACTACCCGGCGCTTGCTCTCGCGGCAGTCTTCGATCAGTTGTTGGGCCCATTGGGGGTAACTGGCCGGGTCCATCAAAGGCCCGATACGGACGAATGCATCGATCACTTTTCAGCTCCTTGATCCCTGTGATTTACCAACGCTACTTCAGCGAAAGGTTCCAGGCGCCCGATGCAGCAGGGGCCGTGCAGCAATCCGTTGGCGCTGCAGACTGTCGCAAGTGAAGACCTGCGGTCGTTCGATCAGATAGCCCTGGGCGTAGTCCACGCCGATCTCCTGCAAGGCCTGCTCGATCAACGGAGTTTCGACGAACTCGGCAATGGTGCGCTTACCCATGACGTGGCCGATGTGATTGATGACTTCGACCATGGCCCGATTGACCGGATCATCCAGCATATCTTTGACAAAACTTCCGTCGATCTTCAAGAAGTCGACGGGTAAATGTTTTAAATAAGCGAAGGACGACATTCCGGCACAAAAGTCATCCAGCGAGAACTTGCAACCCAGCCCTTTCAATTCATTGATGAATCGGATGGCACTGCCAAGGTTGGCAATGGCACTGGTTTCGGTGATTTCGAAGCAGATCAGCCGTGGCGGAATCGAATATTCGACGAACAGCCGCTGCAAGTACTCCAGGAACTTGTCGTCACCGATACTCGACCCCGACAAGTTGATGGCACACATCGACAGCGGGCCCTCGCGCTCCTCGTCCAGGCAACGGCGAATGACCTGAAACACATTGCGCACCACCCAGCGGTCGATAGCGGTCATCAGGCCATAGCGCTCGGCCGCCGGGATGAAGCTGTCAGGCAGGATGGTGCGGCCGCTTTCGTCTTGCAGGCGCAACAGGATCTCGACATGCCCCGGCCCTTCGAGGGTCGTGAGCGCAGCGATTTCCTGAGCATATAAACAGAAGCGGTTCTCCTCCAGGGCAACGTGCAGGCGCTGTATCCAGGCCATTTCGCCAAACCGCATCGACAGTTCGCTGTCATCGGCATGGTAGACCTGAATGCGGTTACGGCCCTTCTCCTTGGCCATGTAGCACGCCATGTCCGCTGCCCGCAGGGAGGCTTCCAGCGTGGCCGGGGCCTGGGCCATGTGCACCAGGCCGATACTCACGGTGGTAACGAACGGCCTGCCTTTCCACACGAAGTGCAGGCTTTGCACTGCCTGGCGCAGGCTTTCGGCAATCCGCTCGGCCTGTTCGCCCGGGCAGTTTTCCAGCAGCACACCAAATTCATCGCCGCCCAGCCGCGCCAGGGTATCGCCTTCGCGCAGCACCGATTGCAGCACGGCGCAGATGTGCCGCAGCAATTCGTCACCGGCGGCATGGCCACAGGTATCGTTCACCAGCTTGAACTGGTCCAGGTCCAGGAACATCAGCGAATGCCGCCCGCCCTGGCGCACCAGGTCGTTCAGGGCCTGCTCCAGGCGGTACTCGAATTCACGGCGGTTGGCCAGGCCGGTCAGGGCGTCATGGGTAGCCTGCCAGGACAGGTTGGCGATGTACTGGCGCTCCTGGGTCATGTCATGCAGCACCAGGACAATGCCAGCCACCTGGCCATCATTGATGATGGGCGAACCTACCAGGTTGATCGAAACCGTGCTGCCGTCCAGGCGCTGGATCAACCGTGCATGTTCGGCGCCGCCCTTGAGGCTGCCGCTGAGCACCTGTTCGAACAGGGTGCTGCTGTCGCTCTGGGCCTGCTCATCCACCAGGCTGAACAGCGCTGTCAATGGCAGGCCCAGGGCCTGGCCTGCCTGCCAATGGGTCAGCTGCTCGGCAGCGGGGTTCATGTAGCCGATGCTGCCATCGACATCGGTGGTGATCACCGCATCGCCAATCGCCTGCAGGGTAATCTGCGCGCGTTCCTTTTCTTCCTGCAGGGCGCTGGCGAAGGCCTGGCGCTGGGCCAGCAGCTTGCTCGACCGGCGCCAGGCGAAGCCAATGAGAAACAGCGCGGTGAGCAGGTTGGTGACCAGCAGCACCCGCAACAGCATGCGCGACCCCTCACCCAGGGCATCGCTGAAGGCTTTGGAGGCTGGCGTCACGCCATCGTTGATAGCGACGATGCGAGCGCGCCATTGGCTGACCTGGCCCGGCCCCACCTGGCCTTTGGCAAAACCTTCACGTATCTCGTTGCCCAGCACATCCAGTTGTTTAAGGTAATCGTCACCGACATTCCAGTAGTCGATCGCCGCCTGTACGTAGCTGATCCGGCTGAAATTGCGGTAGAACCAGATGATGCGGTCGACGTCGTCGGGGTGGTTGCCGCCTTGCAGCACGGCCTGGCGCGCGACATCGAGGTCTGGGTTTGGCTGGTCGAGCACCTCGCGCATCTGCCGGTCACCGTGGGGCACAGTGATGACTTGGCGATAGCGCTGGTAATTACGCTCATCGCCAGTTTCGGCATACAGGTTCAGGTAATAGATGGCGTCTTTCTGGGCCTTGGACCACAGGCTTTCGCCGGCGACGTAGGCACGCACCGCCGACAGCGCGTAAAGGCTGAGGCTGCCCAGCAGGACCTGGAAGACTACAACGGCGATGAAGGGCCAGATGATACCCAGCAGCCTTGGCGCCTCTAGTGTGCGATGTCCCTTCATGAAGTCCCTGTCACAGAGCAGATAAGGCTCGAACCAACCTAGACAAGCTCAGAGTAGGCCATCTGCCATCTATTTGGAGGGAAATTTGAGCTGCAAGCTGTAAGCTGCAAGCTGTAAGAAAAAGCAGATCCGCGCACGGACCGCTTGTAGCTGCAAGCTGCAAGCTGCAAGCCGCAAGAAAAAGCAGGGCCGCACACGGTCCGCTTGCAGCTTATAGCTTGCAGCTTGCAGCTTGCAGCTTGCTTGCTCAGGTCTGCTGGAGGTGGCCGTACAGTTTGGCGTACAGGCCGCCTTCGGCGATCAACTGCTGGTGGCCGCCATCCTCGGCTACATGGCCGCCATCGAACACCAGCACACGGTCGGCCTGCTTCACCGCGGAAAGGCGGTGGGCGATGATCAGGGTGGTGCGGCCACTCAGGAAACGCGCCAGCGCCTGGTGCAGGTTGTACTCAGTGGCGGCGTCCAGGGCCGAAGTGGCCTCGTCGAGGATCACCACCTTCGGCTCCGCCAGGACCATACGGGCAATCGCCAGGCGCTGACGCTGGCCGCCAGACAGGCGCACACCAGAGCGGCCGACCACGCTGTCCAGCCCTTGCGGCAAGGCAGCGATGGTGGCGTCCAGCTGGGCGATGCGCAGCGCCTGCCAACAGGCCTCGTCCGTGCAGTCACGGCCCATGGTCAGGTTGGCGCGCACCGTGTCGTTGAACAGTGACGGGTGCTGCAGCACCACCGCCACATTTTCACGCAAGGTCTCCAGGCCGATTTCCTGCAGGCTGGCACCCCCAAAACGGATGGTCCCGGCCTGGGCGCTGTAAAGGCCCAGCAGCAATTGCACCAGGGTACTCTTGCCGCCGCCACTGGCACCGACAATGGCGACCTTTTCGCCCGCGGCGATGGTCAGGTCCAGGTGCTCCAGCACCGGCTCGTCGGCATAGGCGAAACGCAGGTCGCGCACCTCGATGCCAACCGTTTCACGGCCGGCGAACGGGTCGCGGGCAGCCGGGTATTGAGGCTCGTCATCCCGCGCCAGCAATTCGTTGAGCCGGCTCAGGGCACCGCCGGCGGCGTAGTAGGCATATTGCAGGTTCAGCAACTGCTCGACCGGGCCGATCATGAACCACAGGTAGCTGAACACGGCCAGCATCTGCCCGATCGACAGGTCGGAGAACAGCACCGTGAGCATGGCCGCCGCACGGAAAATATCGATACCGAACTGGAACAGCAGGCCACTGGCACGGCCACTGGCGTCGCTTTTCCATTGCGAATCCACGGCGTAATCGCGCACTTCACGGGCGCGCAGGCCCAGGCGCCCGAGGAAGTAGCCCTGGCGGTTGCTGGCGCGGATTTCCTGGATGGCGTCCAGGGTTTCGGCCAGCGCCTGGGTGAACCGCGAGGTGCTGTCGTTTTCGAGCTTTTTGAGGTGTTTGACGCGCTTGCCCAACTGCACGGTGAAGTAGATCACCAGCGGGTTGAACAACAAGATCAGCAAGGCCAGCTGCCAGTGCATCCAGATCAGGATCGCCGCTGTGCCGGTCAGAGTCAGCATCGCCACCAGGAAACGGCTCAGGGTTTCGCCGACGAACTTGTCGAGGGTCTCCAGGTCGGTGACCAGGTGTGTGGTCACGGTGCCGCTACCCAGGCTTTCGTATTCCTTGAGCGAAATACGCTTGAGCCGATCGATCAGGCGGATGCGCAGGCGATAGACGATGTCTTTGGCAAGGCCGGCGAACAGCTTGGCCTGCACCACGTTGAACCCCAGGGCGGCCACCCGCAGGCACAGGGTGGCGACCAGCATCAGGCCGATATACCCGGCCGCCACCTGCCAACCGCTGGGCAGCAGGTGGTTCATGAACTTCAGCGCGCCATCGCCGTGGCCCAGCAGCACCTCGTCCACCAGCAAGGGCAGCAGCAATGGGATCGGCACGCTGCAGCAGGCCGCCAGCACGGCGACCAGGTTGGCGGCCCAGAGGTGTTTTTTGTGGTGCAGCGCCAAACGGCGGATTTGCGCCCAGCTCAGCCGGTCAGGCACAGGGGCGGGCTTCCCGGGCACCGGGTCGGGCGAGCCGGGCAGGTCAAGCACAGGCGGCCTGCTGTAGCCAGCGGGCAAGCAAGGGCTGCAGGCTTTGCAGCGGCTGGTAGCCATTGGTCAACAGGGCGAGCTGGCCGTTGCGCTCAGCCAGCAGCGTCGGAAAACCAGCAATCCCCAGGTCCTGCACCCAGCTGAAATCGGCTGCGGTGGCCGCGCGCACGTCCGCACCCTGCAGGGCGTCGGCGAAGGTTGTGCGATCGAAGCCGGCCTGTTCGGCCAGCTCGACCAGCTGCGGCGCCCTGGTGACATCCAGGCCCTGCTGGTAGAACCCCCGCTGGATCAGCGCCAGCAGCGGCCAGACTCGCTCGGCATCCAGTTCGCGGGCAGCCACCAGGGCACGGCAGGCCGGTTCGGTGTCGTAGACGAAACCGTCGGGCATGGCATTGTCGAACGCGAACGGCTGCCCGGTAGCTTCGGCCACCGCCTGCCAATGCTCGAGGATGTACTTGCGGGTGGAGGCGTCCAGCGCGCTGGCACCGCGGCGCAACCCGCCCGGCACCACTCGGGTGGCCACGCCCGCCTCACGCGCCTGGGCGATCAGGGCCTGGGCCACCGGTGCAAAACCCCAGCACCAGGAGCACATCGGGTCCATCACATAGAGCAGGCGGGCAGTCATGCAATCAGGCCTCGGCTTTGTAGTTGTAACCGATCGGGTGCGGCAGGTTGCGGGCCTTGGCCAGCTCGATCTGCTTTTGCCGGTCGATGGCGCTGCGCCGGGTCTTTTCGCTCAGGCTGTCCCAGCAGTGCGGGCAGCTCACGCCTGGCGAATAGTGCTCGGACGCGCGGTCCTGGGCGTCGACCGGGTGGCGGCAGGCATGGCACTGGTCGTACTCGCCCTCGCTCAGGTCATGGCGCACCGTGACGCGGTTGTCGAAGACAAAGCAGTCACCGTCCCACAGGCTTTCTTCCTGGGGTACTTCCTCGAAGTATTTCAGGATGCCGCCCTTAAGATGATAGACCGCCTCGAAGCCTTCACCGAGCATGTAGCTGGAGGCTTTTTCACAACGGATGCCGCCGGTGCAGAACATGGCGACCTTCTTGTGCTTGCTGGGGTCGAAGTTGGCCTTGATGTACTCGGGGAACTCGCGGAAGGTCTCGGTCTTGGGGTCGATTGCGCCCTTGAAGGTGCCGATGGCCACTTCGTAATCGTTGCGGGTGTCGATCAGCAGTACTTCCGGGTCGCTGATCAGGGCGTTCCAGTCTTTGGGCTCGACATAGGTGCCAACGGCGTTGTTCGGGTCCACGCCGGGCACGCCGAGGGTGACGATCTCTTTCTTGAGCTTGACCTTGGTGCGGTAGAACGGCTGCTCGTCGCAGTAGGATTCCTTGTGGTCGATATCGACCAGGCGCGGGTCGCTGCGCAGCCAGGCGAGCAGCCCATCGATGCCTTCGCGGGTGGCCGAAACGGTGCCGTTGATGCCCTCGTTGGCCAGCAGCAGGGTGCCTTTGACGCCGTTGTCGAGCATGGCCTTTAGCAGGGGCTCGCGCAGTTCTACGTAGTCTTCAAGGGTGACGAACTTGTACAGCGCCGCCACAACGATCGGGTGGGTCATTGCGTTGAATCTCCAGGTGGTTGCCCTCGTAAGGGGCGGACCGGGTTTGGCAAAAAGCTGGGGGCTGCCCTGCAGCCCATCGCCGGCAAGCCGACTCCCACAGGGCCGGCGCAATGCTCAAGGGCTGCGCTGTACCAGTGAGAGCCGGCTTGCCGGCGATGGGCCGCCAAGCGGCCCCCTAGGAATGGTGCGGAGTGTACCAGAACGACAGAAAGGATTCAGTGCTTGCCGCCACCTGCACACACCGGCGACGCAGGCGCGACGCCCACCTTCGCCCACTCCTCGTCGGTGTAGGTGTGGATGGCCAGGGCATGGATCTGGCCCATCAGCTCACCCATGGTGGCGTACACCTTCTGGTGGCGCTTGACGCTGTTGAGCCCGGCAAACTGCTCGCTGACGATCACCGCCTTGTAGTGGGTTTCCTGGCCACGGCTGTGCATGTGGCTTTCGTTGAGCACTTCAAGGTGCTGCGGCGCCAGGGCGGCAAGCTGCTGCTCAATGCGTTGCTGCATGGTCATCGCGCGTCACTCACTTCTTGGCCGGGGCGGCAGCCTTGCCGGCATTGGGGTCAAGCTCTTTGGTCATGTCTTCGAGCAGCTTGTTCACCACCGGCACTGCCGGCTCCAGGCTCTGCTGGGTCAGCTGGGCCGACTGCTGAGTGACCTTGGGCATCTGGGTAAGGACTTTCTTGCCCAGTGGCGACTGGTAGAACTTGACCAGGTCCTTGAGCTCTTGCTCGGTGAAGGTCTGGGTGTACAGGTCGACCATCTTCGGCTTGAGCTTGTTCCAGCCGATGGCGCTGTCCAGCGCGGCGTTGGCCTTGGCCTGGTAGCTCTCCAGCACCGACTGCTTGCTGGCCGGGGCCTTGGTCTGGGCGAAGCGCTGGGCGAACATCTGCTGGACTTGCATGTAAACCGGGGTGCCCAGCTTGTCAGCGTTGGCCAGGGTCAGGAATTTCTCGGCGGCAGCGTTGTGGCTGGCAGTGGCAGCGAGCACCTGGCCGCTGGCACAGGCCAGGGCGACGGCAGCACAGAGGGCACGGAGACGGGTCATTGCATATCCTTCAAGGAGGGGGAGGCGTTACCTCAGAGATGAGCATTCTGCTCCCGCCAGGGGGCAGCGCTCAAGTGGCACGAAGTGCGATTGAACCGCACGATCGCATGGGGGCCTAAACTGCTGATTCTGACTGACAGGGGAGTGAACGCAGCATGAGCCGTATCGAAACAGACAGCCTGGGCCCAGTCGAAGTTCCGGAGCACGCCTACTGGGGCGCACAGACCCAACGCTCGCTGATCAACTTTGCCATTGGCAAGGAACGCATGCCGCTACCGGTGCTGCACGCCCTGGCGCTGATCAAGAAGGCCGCGGCAAGGGTCAACGACCGCAATGGCGCCCTGCCAGCGGACATCGCCCGGCTGATCGAGCAGGCGGCCGACGAAGTGTTGGGCGGCGAGCACGACGACCAGTTCCCGCTGGTGGTGTGGCAGACCGGCAGCGGTACCCAGAGCAACATGAACGTCAACGAAGTGATCGCCGGGAGGGCCAACGAGCTTGCCGGCAAAGGCCGCGGCGGCAAGGCGCCGGTGCACCCTAACGATCACGTCAACCGTTCGCAGAGTTCCAACGACTGCTTCCCCACCGCCATGCACATCGCCGCAGCACAGGCGGTGCACGAGCAACTGCTACCGGCGATCGCCGAGCTGTCTTCGGGGCTGGCGGAGCTGGCGGCGCGCCACCACAAACTGGTCAAGACTGGCCGCACGCACATGATGGACGCCACGCCCATCACCTTCGGCCAGGAGGTGTCGGCCTTCGTTGCCCAGCTGGACTACGCCCAGCGCGCCATCCGCGCCACCTTGCCGGCGGTGTGCGAGCTGGCCCAGGGCGGTACTGCCGTGGGTACCGGGCTCAATGCCCCGCAGGGGTTCGCCGAAGCCATCGCTGCTGAACTGGCCGCCCTCTCCGGCCTGCCGTTCGTCACCGCGCCGAACAAGTTCGCCGCCTTGGCCGGCCACGAGCCGCTGACCAGCCTGGCCGGGGCACTGAAGACCTTGGCGGTCGCCTTGATGAAAATCGCCAACGACCTGCGTTTGCTCGGTTCCGGCCCCCGCGCCGGCTTGGCCGAGGTGCGCCTGCCGGCCAACGAGCCGGGCAGCTCGATCATGCCGGGCAAGGTCAACCCGACCCAGTGCGAGGCGCTGTCGATGCTGGCCTGCCAGGTGCTGGGCAATGACGCGGCCATCGGTTTCGCCGCCAGCCAGGGGCACCTGCAGTTGAATGTGTTCAAGCCGGTGATCATCCATAACCTGCTGCAGTCGATCGAACTGCTGGCCGATGGCTGCCGCAACTTCCAGCAGCACTGCGTGGCGGGGATCGAGCCGGATGCCGAGCAGATGGCGGCGCACCTGGAGCGTGGGCTGATGCTGGTGACCGCACTCAACCCGCATATTGGCTATGACAAAGCGGCGGAAATTGCCAAGAAGGCCTACAGCGAAGGCAAGACCCTGCGCGAGGCGGCGCTGGAGTTGCAATACCTGACCAACCAGCAGTTCGATGAGTGGGTAAGGCCGGAGAACATGCTGGCGCCGGGTGGCAAGGGCTGATTGATTGGCGGGTACTTAGGGCCCTATCGCCGGCAAGCCGGCTCCCACCGGTACCCCACAGTCTCCAGGCTTGGTGGGGGCCTGCGGGGCAACGGTCTTGCTCAACTTCTGAAAGCTGGCGCGGTCCGTGTGGCCGGCTTGCCGGCGATAGGGCCGGAACAGGCTCTCAACCAACCTGAGCCAAACGCGCCCTTCTCGCCCGCCACCCAGCCACCAGCGATGGCCCCAGGGCCACCAGCGTCGACCCCAGCACCACGGTCACCGCGCCAACATAGCCCAAGGCATTGATGTCCTCGGCCTGCACATAGTCCGGCCACAGCCAGGCCGCAATCGCCACCGCCACAAAGGTCACCAGTGGCGTCAGCGCCAGTGTGGCGCTGACCCGCGACGCCTCCCAGTGCGCCAGGGCCTCGGCAAAAGCCCCATACGCCACCAGCGTGTTCAGGCAGCACGCCAGCAGCAACCAGCCTTGCAGGGGGGTCAGCTGCAGCGCCTCCAGCGGGTGCACCCAAGGTGTCAGCAGCGCGGCGCAGCTCAGGTAGATCACCATCATCACCTGCTGCGAATGCCACACCGTCAGCAGCTGTTTCTGGCTCAGGGCATAGAACACCCAGATGCTGGTGGCCAGCAGGATGGTCAGCACGCCCGTGGTGTACGCGCCCAGCGAGGTCAGCAGCTCTTCCAGGCGCTGGTTGAAGAACAGGCCAAAGCCGGCCAGCAGCACCACCAGCCCCAGGCCTTGGCCCAGGCTGAAGCGTTCCTTGAACACGAACACACTGGCCACCAGCAGCAGCACCGGGCCAATCTGCACCACCAATTGCGCCGTGCCGGGGCTCAGCAGATTGAGGCCGATCAGGTACAGCACGTAGTTGCCCATCAGCCCGCATACGGCCACCACCACCAAGCCTTTGCCCTTGGCGCCGAGCCTGGCGAAAGAAGGCAAGCGGCGCTTGGCCGCCAGCCAGGCGCACAGCAGGCCGCCGGACACCAGCAGGCGGAACCAGGTGACGGTAATGGGGTCGACCACCTGCAACACCTGCTTGAGTTTGATCGGCAGGATGCCCCAGAGCAGCGCAGTCAGAAGCGCCAGAGCCAGTCCATAGCTCCGGCGCCCGGATGTGATGTGCATAAAGTCCTCGGTCGAGCCCGTTGTGGGGTGTCTCGATTCTAAAGGCTTGCCGCCTGCCAACGGGGAAAAAAGGCGGGAAAAGAATTCATCAGGTCATTCCCCCGTGGCATGCCGGCGGGCTATTTCTTGTGTTTGGCAAACGCCGCTTCCAGGGCTTCATTGAGGGTGCGCAGCACCTTCACCCGCGCCCAGCGCTTGTCATTGGCCTCGACCAGGGTCCATGGCGCGATCTCGGTGCTGGTGCGGTCGACCATGTCGCCCACGGCATCCACGTACAGGTCCCACTTCTCGCGGTTGCGCCAATCGTCCTCGGTGATCTTGTAGCGCTTGAACGGGATCTGCTCGCGCTCTTCAAAACGCTCCAGCTGGGTTTGCTGGTCGATCGCCAGCCAGAACTTGACGACCACCACGCCGGCGTTTGCCAGCTGCTCCTCGAAATCATTGATCTCGCCATACGCGCGCATCCAGTCGGCCGGGGTGCAAAAACCCTCGATACGCTCGACCAGCACCCGGCCATACCAGGACCGGTCGAAGATGGTGAACTTGCCGCGCGCCGGGATATGCCGCCAGAACCGCCACAGGTACGGCTGAGCACGCTCATCTTCGGTGGGGGCGGCGATTGGCACGATACGGTACTGGCGCGGGTCCAGCGCAGCGGCCACGCGGCGGATCGCGCCCCCTTTGCCCGCCGCATCATTACCCTCGAAGACTGCCACCAGGGCATGCCGACGCATGTGTTTGTGGCGCAGCAGGCCGGCCAGGCGTGCCTGCTCGGTCACCAGTTGCTCCTGGTAATCCTGCTTGTCCAGGCGCAGGGTCATGTCCAGCGCGCCCAGCAGGCTGCGCTGGTCGATGCTGCGGCCCAGCGGTGCAATGTTGCCCTGGTGCTTGCCTTTGGGGTTGACGGCCAGTGCGGCCTGCAGGCTTTCCAGCAGGATGCGCCCGACGGCCAGGCTGCGGTAGTTGGGGTCGACGCCTTCGACTACGTGCCAGGGTGCATAGTCACGGCTGGTACGGCGCAATACCCGCTCGCCAAAACGCACGAAACGGTCGTAGGTGCGGGACTGTTGCCAGTCCAGCGGGCTGATGCGCCAGCTGTGCAAGGGGTCGTCCTTGAGCGACTTGAGCCGCGCTTTCATCTGTTTCTTGGACAGGTGGAACCAGAACTTGATGATCAGCGCACCTTCGTCGCAAAGCATCTGCTCCAACCGCTCGGCGCCGGTGATGGCCTGGTCGAGCACGGCATCCTTGAACTGCCCGTGCACCCTGCCCTGCAGCATCTGGCTGTACCAATTGCCGAAAAACACGCCCATGCGCCCCTTCGGCGGCAGCGCCCGCCAGTAGCGCCAGGCGGGCGGGCGGGCCAGCTCTTCGTCGGTTTGCTGGTCGAAGGTGAGCACGTCGATCATGCGCGGGTCCATCCACTCGTTGAGCAGTTTGACCGTCTCGCCCTTGCCAGCGCCTTCGATGCCATTGATCAGCACGATCACCGGGAAGCGTGCCTGCTGTTTGAGTTCGTACTGGGCTTCGAGCAAAGCCTCGCGCAGCGCGGGCACTTCTGCCTCGAAGGTATCGTCGTCGATGCTGTGACCAATTTCCGCGGATTCAAACATGCACTCGCTCCTTCAATGGATAAGCAAGACTAGCGGAATCCTGGGGGGGAGCTGCAAGCTGCAAGCCGCAAGCTTCAAGCTTCAAGCTGCAAGAAAAGCCAGGGCGTGCCACCATCTGCTTTTTCTTGCAGCTTGTAGCTTGAAGCTTGCAGCTACCCACTTCCAGCGAAACCAGCCATGCCCGCACCCACCCTCCTTCAGCATGCCCAGATCGACTGGGACGACCAGGGCCGCCCACATTCGCGGCAATACGGCGATGTCTACTTCGCCATCAACGAGGGCATTGCCGAAACCCAGCATGTTTTCCTCGAACAAACCCGCCTGCGCCAGCGCTTCGCCGACCTGGCGCCCCACGGCTGCCTGGTGATCGGCGAAACCGGCTTTGGCACCGGCATGAATTTTTTTTGTGCCTGGCAGCTGTTCGCCGAAACAGCCCACGCAGATGCCCGCTTGCACTTCATCAGCGTCGAGAAGTATCCCCTGGGCCATGCCGACATGGCCCGTGCGATGCGCCTGTGGCCGGAGCTGGCCGGGTTCACCGAACCCTTTTTGCAGCAGTACGTCGCGGTGCATCAAGGCTTCCAGCAGTTCACCTTCGACCAGGGCCGAATCACCCTCACCCTGCTGATCGGCGATGTGCTGGAGCAGCTGCCGCAGCTGGACGCGCGTATCGACGTGTGGTTTCTCGACGGCTTCGCCCCGGCGAAAAACCCCGACATGTGGACACCCGAGCTGTTCAGGCAACTGGCCAGGTTGTCCCATGCCGGCACCGCGCTGGGCACCTTCACCACTACCGGCTGGGTGCGTCGCAGCCTGATCGAAGCCGGCTTCACCATGAAAAAGGTGCCTGGCATCGGCAAGAAGTGGGAGGTGATGAGCGGTGAGTACACCGGCCCGCCCAACACCCCCCTGTCGGCGCCCTGGTACGCGCGGCCACGTACGCCCGAAGGCCCGCGCGAGGTCCTGGTGATCGGCGCAGGGCTCGCCGGCACTGCCAGCGCTGCCAGCCTGGCCGCACGGGGCTGGCAGGTAACGGTACTGGAGCGTCACGACGCCGCCGCCCGCGAAGCCTCCGGCAACCCCCAGGGCGTGCTGTACCTCAAGCTGTCCGCGCACGGCACGGCTTTGTCGCAGATGATCCTGTCCGGGTTCGGCTACACCCGGCGCCAGCTTCAACGCCTGCAGCGCGGCCAGGACTGGGATGCGTGCGGGGTTTTGCAACTGGCATTCGACCACAAGGAAGCCGAACGCCAGGGCAAGCTCGCCGACGCCTTCGAGGGCAGCTTGCTGCGAGCAGTGCAGCGCAGTGAAGCCGAAACGATCGCCGGGGTCGCGCTGCCTGCCGGCGGGTTGTACTACCCCGAAGGCGGCTGGGTGCATCCACCGGCACTGTGCCAGGCACAACTGCAGCACCCCAACATTCGCCTGCTGGCCCATCACGATGTACTCGCACTGCGCAAGGCCGATGGCCTTTGGCAAGCCTGGGCCGGCGACCGGTTACTGGCCAGCGCCCCTGTGGTGGTGCTGGCCGGGGCGGCTGATGTGAAGCGTTTCGAGCCTTGTGCCCAGCTACCGCTCAAGCGCATCCGCGGGCAGGTCACCCGCCTGCCGGCGACCGACGCCAGCCGGGCGCTGGCTACCGTGGTCTGCGCCGAGGGCTATGTCGCACCGCCCAGGGGGGAGGAGCACACGCTGGGGGCCAGCTTTGACTTCCACAGTGATGACCTGACGCCGACCGTGGCCGAACACCAGGGCAACCTGGCCATGCTCGATGAAATCTCTACCGACCTGGCCCGGCGGCTGGGTGCTGCGGCGCTTGACCCTGAGCAGTTGCAGGGGCGCGCGGCATTTCGATGCACCAGCCCGGATTACTTGCCGATCGTGGGGCCGGTTGCCGACCCTGCAGCCTTTGCCGAGGCCTACGCCGTACTGGCCAAGGATGCGCGGCAGGTGCCCGAAGTGCCCTGCCCTTGGCTGGAGGGGCTGTATGTGAATAGTGGGCATGGGTCACGGGGGCTGATCACGGCACCGCTGTCGGGCGAGCTGATTGCGGCGTGGGTCAGTGGCGAGCCGTTGCCGCTGCCACGGGCGGTGGCAGAGGCGTGCCACCCGAACCGGTTTGGCTTGCGGAGGTTGATTCGGGGGAAGTGAATGGGGCTGCTGTGCAGCCCAATCGCCGGCTTGCTGGCGATTGGCCGTAACACAGGGCACTACTTATAACAGATCGATCTAAAACTCTCACAAATCCCCCAGGTCAGTTCCTTACAGGTGCCCTAAACTGGGGCGCTGATTCCCCAACGGAAAAACCGGTAAGGACCTATGTGCGGATTAGCAGGAGAGTTGCGTTTCACCCCCATCGACCAAGCCCCTCGCCCGGCGGACCTCGCCGCGGTAGAGCGCATGACCCATCACCTGGCGCCCCGTGGCCCCGACGCCTGGGGCTTCCATAGCCTGGGCCCGATCGCCCTTGGCCATCGCCGGCTGAAAATCATGGACCTGTCCGACGGCTCGGCTCAGCCCATGGTTGACAACACCCTGGGCCTGTCTCTGGCCTTCAACGGGGCCATCTACAACTTCCCCGAACTACGCCAAGAGCTACAGGACCTGGGCTACACCTTCTGGTCCGACGGCGATACCGAGGTGCTGCTCAAGGGCTACCACGCCTGGGGCGCGGCCCTGTTGCCCAAGCTCAACGGCATGTTCGCCCTGGCCATCTGGGAGCGCGACAACCAGCGCCTGTTCCTGGCCCGTGACCGCCTGGGCGTCAAGCCTTTGTACCTGTCGCGCAACGGCGAACGCCTGCGCTTTGCCTCGACCCTGCCAGCGCTGCTCAAAGGTGGCGACATCGATCCGATGATCGACCCGGTAGCGCTCAACCACTACCTCAACTTCCACGCGGTGGTGCCGGCGCCACGCACCTTGCTGGCCAATGTGCAAAAGCTCGAACCCGGCACCTGGATGCGCATCGACCGCCACGGTGAAGTCGAGCGCCAGACCTGGTGGCAGCTGCACTACGGCCCCAACCCGGACGAGCGCGACCTGGACCTGGAAGGCTGGACCACCCGTGTGCTCGATGCCACCCGTGATGCCGTCGGCATCCGCCAGCGCGCCGCGGTAGACGTGGGTGTACTGCTGTCCGGCGGCGTCGACTCCAGCCTGTTGGTCGGCTTGCTGCGGGAAGTGGGCGTAGATGACCTGTCGACCTTCTCCATCGGCTTCGAAGATGCCGGCGGCGAGCGCGGTGACGAGTTCCAGTACTCCGACCTGATCGCCAAGCACTACGGCACCCGCCACCACAAGCTGCGCATCGCCGAAAGCGAAATCATCGAGCAATTGCCGGCCGCGTTCCGCGCCATGAGCGAGCCGATGGTCAGCCACGACTGCATCGCCTTCTACCTGCTGTCACGCGAGGTGGCCAAGCATTGCAAGGGCGTGCAGAGCGGCCAGGGTGCCGACGAGCTGTTCGCCGGCTACCATTGGTACCCGCAGGTGGACGGCGCCGATGACGCCTTTGGCGCCTACCGCGATGCGTTCTTCGACCGCAGCCATGCCGAGTACCGCGACACCGTGCAAGCCCCTTGGCTGCTGGAGACCGATGTTGCCGGCGACTTCGTGCGTGAACACTTCGCCCGCCCGGGCGCGCCCGACGCGGTGGACAAGGCGCTGCGCCTGGACAGCACGGTGATGCTGGTCGACGACCCGGTCAAGCGGGTCGACAACATGACCATGGCCTGGGGCCTGGAAGCCCGTACACCGTTCCTGGATTACCGCCTGGTCGAGTTGTCGGCACGTATCCCGGCGCGCTTCAAACTGCCCGATGGCGGCAAGCATGTGCTCAAGCAAGCCGCACGCCGGGTGATCCCCCATGAGGTGATCGACCGCAAGAAAGGCTACTTCCCGGTACCCGGCCTCAAGCACCTGCAAGGCGCCACCCTGGACTGGGTACGCGAGCTGCTCACCGACCCCAGCCAGGACCGCGGGCTGTTCAACCCGACCATGATCGACCGCCTGCTAAGCAACCCGCATGGCCAACTTACCCCGCTGCGCGGCTCCAAGCTGTGGCAGCTGGCGGCGCTGAACCTGTGGCTCAGCGAACAAGGAATCTGACCGATGAAAGCCCATGAAACTGCCTACGGTCAGCGCCTGTTGCGTGGCCAGACGCCGTCTTACGAGCGCCTGCAGGCGCGCCTGGCCGGCGATGGCAGCGAACCCCACGACCAGCCGCGTGCGCTGCATTGCGGCTGGGGCCGGCTGCTGATAGGTCACACCTACCCCGACCCGGCCAGCCTGGCCGAGGCACTGCAGCAGGAACGCCCCGGCGAACGTGACATCGCGCTGTATGTGGCGGCCCCTCAACAGCTGCTGGCGCAGGCACCGCAGCAGCTGTTTCTGGACCCGTCCGACACGCTGCGGCTGTGGTTCACCGACTACCGCCAGGCGCAACGCGTGTTTCGCGGTTTCCGTATCCGCCGCGCACAAAGCAGCAGTGACTGGCAGGCGATCAACACCCTGTACCAGGCTCGCGGCATGCTGCCGGTGCAGCCGGAACTGCTGACGCCGCGCCACCAGGGCGGGCCGGTGTACTGGCTGGCCGAGGATGAAGACAGCGGCGCGGTGATCGGCAGCGTCATGGGCCTGAACCACAGCAAGGCGTTCGATGACCCCGAGCACGGCAGCAGCCTGTGGTGCCTGGCCGTGGACCCGCATTGCACCCGCCCTGGCGTGGGTGAGGTGCTGGTGCGCCACCTGGTCGAGCACTTCATGAGCCGCGGCCTGGCCTACCTGGACTTGTCGGTGCTGCACGACAACCGTCAGGCCAAGCGGCTGTATGAGAAGCTCGGTTTCCGCAACCTGCCGACCTTCGCCGTCAAGCGCAAGAACGGCATCAACCAGCAATTGTTTCTTGGCCCCGGCCCTGAGGCGGGGTTGAACCCGTATGCACGGATCATCGTCGATGAGGCCTACCGCCGTGGCATCGAGGTGCAGGTGGACGACGCCGCAGGCGGGCTGTTCACCCTTAGCCTCGGCGGGCGCCGCGTGCGTTGCCGCGAGTCGCTCAGCGACCTGACCAGTGCGGTCAGCATGACCCTCTGCCAGGACAAGCGCTTGACCCAGCAAGCCTTGCACAACGCAGGCCTGCTGGTGCCGGTGCAGCAACTGGCCGGTAACGCCGACGAAAACCTGGCATTTCTCGAAGAGCACGGCGCGGTGGTGGTCAAACCGGTCGATGGTGAGCAGGGCCAAGGGGTGGCGGTGAACCTGACGACCTACGAGGAAGTCAGCCAGGCCATCGAACACGCTCGCCGCTTCGACAGCCGCGTGCTGCTGGAGAGCTTCCATCCGGGGCATGACCTGCGCATCGTGGTGATCGGTTTCGAAGTGGTTGCAGCGGCAGTTCGGCATCCGGCCCAGGTGGTCGGTGACGGCAAGCACAGCATCCATCAGTTGATCGAAGCCCAAAGCCGCCGCCGTCAGGCCGCTACCGGTGGTGAAAGCCGCATTCCGCTGGACGACGAGACTGAGCGCACCTTGCGTGACGCCGGTTTCGACTACACCAGCGTACTGCCCGCAGGCCAGCGCCTGGCTGTGCGCCGCACCGCCAACCTGCACACCGGCGGCACCCTGGAGGACGTTACCGAGCGCCTGCACCCGGTGCTGGCCGATGCCGCCGTGCGCGCTGCGCGGGCGCTGGAGATTCCAGTGGTGGGCCTGGACCTGATGGTGCGTGATGCCGAACAGCCGGACTACGTGATCATCGAGGCCAACGAGCGCGCCGGCTTGGCCAACCATGAGCCGCAGCCAACTGCAGAGCGCTTTGTCGACCTGCTGTTCCCGCACAGCCGGGCGTTGGCGTGAATCAATGACGGCCCTTTCGCCGGCAAGCCGGCTCCCACTGGTCTCTCGCGCAGCTTCCTGAACCTGTGCATTACCCCCTACCTGTGGGCGCCGGCTTGCCGGCGAGAGGGCCTGCAAGAGCAAAGCAATACCTGAGGAGTACCCATGTCTGAACGATACCCCGAGCCGGACCTTGACTACCTCAAGCGCGTCTTGCTGGAGATGCTCGCCATCCCCAGCCCGACCGGCTTCACCGACACCATCGTGCGCTATGTCGCCGAACGCCTGGACGAACTGGGCATTCCCTTCGAACTGACTCGCCGCGGCACCATCCGCGCCACCCTCAAAGGCCGGCAAAGCTCCCCGGACCGCGCCGTCTCGGCCCACCTCGACACCATCGGCGCCAGCGTGCGCCAGCTGCAGGACAACGGCCGCCTGGCCCTGGCCCCGGTGGGGTGCTGGTCGAGCCGCTTCGCCGAGGGCAGCCGGGTCAGCGTCTTCACCGACACCGGCGTGTTCCGCGGCAGCGTATTGCCGCTGATGGCCAGCGGGCACGCCTTCAATACCGCCATCGACCAGATGCCCGTCAGCTGGGAACATGTCGAAGTGCGCCTGGACGCCTACTGCGCCACCCGCGCCGACTGCGAGTCCTTGGGGATTGCCATCGGCGACTTCGTGGCATTCGACCCGCTGCCGGAGTTCACCGAGAGCGGCCATATCAGTGCCCGCCATCTGGACGACAAAGCCGGCGTGGCAGCGCTGCTGGCTGCCCTCAAGGCAGTGGTGGAAAGTGGCCGTCAGCCGATGATCGACTGTCACCCGCTGTTCACCATCACCGAAGAAACCGGCTCAGGCTCTGCCGCTGCCCTGCCCTGGGACGTCAGCGAGTTCGTTGGCATCGACATCGCCCCGGTAGCACCCGGCCAGGCATCGAGCGAGCACGCGGTCAGTGTGGCCATGCAAGACTCGTCGGGGCCCTACGATTACCACCTGTCACGCCACCTGCTGAAACTGGCCGGCGACCAGGATGTGCCGGTGCGCCGTGACGTGTTCCGCTATTACTTCAGCGATGCCCATTCGGCGGTCACCGCCGGGCACGATATCCGCACCGCGCTGGTGGCGTTCGGTTGCGATGCCACCCACGGTTACGAGCGCACCCATATCGACAGCCTGGCCGCGCTCAGCCGCCTGTTGTCGGGCTACCTGCTCAGCCCACCGGTGTTCGCAAGCGATTCCAACCCGACCAATGCGTCCCTGGAGCGCTTCAGCCACCAGCTGGAGCACGATGCGCAGATGGAGAGCGACACGCGGGTGCCTGCAGTCGACAGCCTGGTGGGGAACAAGGAGTGAGCCGCAGCGGCCCGGTTTGGCGTAGCATGGGCGCATTCCGTTACCAAGCTGATTGCCGCCCATGCTGATCCCCTACGAACACCTGCAAGCCGAAACCCTGACGCGCCTGATCGAGGACTTCGTCACCCGCGACGGTACCGACAATGGCGACGACACGCCACTGGAAACCCGTGTGCTGCGGGTGCGCCAGGCGCTGGCCAAGGGCCAGGCGTTCATCCTGTTCGACCCGGAAAGCCAGCAGTGCCAACTGCTGGCCAAGCACGATGTGCCGCGCGAACTGCTCGACTGATCGATACCCACCGCTTCGCGGCACTCGCCCGCGAAGCGGTGGGTAACGTCGACATCAAGCCGATTTGCCCTTGCGCTTCTCCCCCGCCTTTATCCGCTTGTACACCTCTGCCCGGTGCACAGACACTTCACGCGGCGCGCTCACGCCAAAACGCACCATGCCATTGCGTGTTTCCACCACCTTGATCTGAATGTCGTCACCAATGTTGATGACTTCGCCGACTTCACGTCCAATGACCAACATGTTCCGGCCCTCCGGCAACAGGAAAAACCGGAGATTGCATGGGGAAATCCGCTGACTCAACGCCCCGGGAGCAATTCAGAGCAAGCCTACACTGGCTGGTAATTCGCCCTACAGACGGTACTACAATCCGCGCGCCTGGGCTTTGCTACGCATCTTCACCGCCATCTCTGCCATCTCGTCATACAGCCGCTGCGGCGCCTGCTGCTTGAGCTGCCAGGCCTGGCGCCCGGCCTCGTGGGGCAGGATCAGGAATTCACCGGCCTCGACCTGCTGGTGGATGTAGTCGGCAATGTCCGCTGCACTGATCGGCGAGCCCTCCAGCAGTTTGCCCACCTGGGCCTTCATGGCCGGGTTCGGGCCACGGAAGGAGTCCAGCAGGTTGGTCTGGAAGAACGACGGGCACACCACGTGCACCGCCACTTCCAGCTGGCGCAGCTCTACCAGCAGGCTCTCCGACAGCGCCAGCACACCGGCCTTGGCAACGTTGTAGTTGCTCATGCCCGGCCCCTGCATCAGGGCCGCCATCGACGCCACATTGATGATGCGCCCCTTGCTGCGCTCGAGCAGCGGCAGGAAGGCCTTGCAGCCCTTGACCACGCCCATCAGGTTGACCGCGATCTGCCAGTCCCAATCCTCCAACGACAGCTCGGCGAAGAACCCGCCCGAGGCTACACCGGCGTTGTTGACGATCACGTCGATACCGTCGAACTTCTCTTCGCAGGCCTGGGCCAGGGCGGTCAGCTGGCTGTAGTCGCGTACGTCGCAGCGCTGGATGAAACCCTCGCCACCGGCACTCCGCACCTGCTCAAGGGTGTCGCGCAGCCCTGGCTCGTTGACATCGGCCAGCGCCAGGCGCCAACCCTCGCGCGCCCAGCGCAGGGCAATTTCGCGGCCGAGGCCGGAACCGGCGCCAGTGATCATGATGCGTTTGTGCATGGTGGCAGGCCTTGTACTGATGGGTGATGAGCCCAGTCTAATCAAGGCGTTGCCGTCAGGGAGGGTCCATCAGGGTAGTGAATGGGTGGGCATGCCCCTACGGTCGTGCCAAGCAAATGGAATCTTTGCCAAGCGGCGCCGGTCCGAATTAACAAGAGGCCAGCTACTCGAGGCCCTTGACCCCTAACCACGCAAGGACTCCGTCATGACCACGATCCTCATCATCATCCTCATCCTGCTGTTGATTGGTGGCTTACCGGTCTTCCCGCACTCGCGCAGCTGGGGCTATGGCCCGTCCGGCATCATTGGCGTGGTGCTGGTGATACTGCTGGTGTTGTTGTTGCTTGGGATGATCTAGCGCTGTCAGGCGCTGCAAAAAAAAACCGCGCTACGGCATCAGCCGCAGCGCGGTTTTTCATTGCGCGTCAATCAGTGCGACACGGCGCCCGAAGCCCCCAGGCCAGTCTGCGAGCGGACGAACTGCGGGAAGAACAGTGCACGTTCGCTTTCAGCTGCCTTGGACTTGTCGGTGACCGAGAAGAACCAGATACCGACGAAGGCAATCAGCATCGAGAACAGCGCCGGGTACTCATACGGGTAGATAGGCTTCTCGTGGCCGAGGATCTGCACCCAGATGGTCGGGCCAAGGATCATCAGCGTCACTGCACTCACCAGGCCCAGCCAGCCGCCGATCATGGCGCCGCGGGTGGTCAGCTTTTTCCAGTACATCGAAAGCAGCAGGACTGGGAAGTTGCAGCTGGCGGCAATGGAGAACGCCAGGCCGACCATGAAGGCGATGTTCTGCTTCTCGAACAGAATGCCCAGGCCGATCGCCAGCACGCCAAGGGCGATGGTGGTGATCTTCGACACACGGATCTCGTCCTTGTCGTTGGCCTTGCCCTTGCGCCATACGCTGGCGTACAGGTCATGGGACACCGCCGAGGCACCGGCCAGGGTCAAGCCGGCAACCACCGCCAGGATGGTGGCGAACGCTACCGCCGAGATGAAGCCCAGGAAGATACTGCCACCCACGGCATCGGCCAGGTGCACCGCCGCCATGTTGTTGCCGCCCAGCAGGGCGCCGGCGGCGTCCTTGAAGTCCGGGTTGGTGCTGACCAGCAGGATCGCGCCAAAGCCGATGATGAAGGTCAGGATGTAGAAGTAGCCGATGAAGCCGGTGGCGTAGAGCACGCTCTTGCGGGCTTCCTTGGCGTCACTGACGGTGAAGAAGCGCATCAGGATATGCGGCAGGCCGGCAGTACCGAACATCAGCGCCAGGCCCAGCGAGAACGCCGAGATCGGGTCCTTGACCAGGCCGCCCGGGCTCATGATCGCCTCGCCCTTGCTGTGCACCTTGATCGCTTCGGAGAACAGGGTGTTGAAGTCGAAGCCCACGTGCTTCATCACCATCAGTGCCATGAAGCTGGCACCGGACAGCAGCAGTACGGCCTTGATGATCTGTACCCAGGTGGTGGCCAGCATGCCGCCGAACAGTACGTACAGGCACATCAGGATACCCACCAGGATCACCGCGACATGGTAGTCCAGGCCGAACAGCAGCTCGATGAGCTTGCCGGCGCCGACCATCTGCGCGATCAGGTAGAAGGCCACCACCACCAGTGAACCGGAGGCCGACAGGGTACGGATTTCCTTTTGCCCCAGGCGGTAGGACGCTACGTCGGCAAAGGTGTATTTGCCCAGGTTGCGCAGGCGCTCGGCGATCAGGAACAGAATGATCGGCCAGCCGACCAGGAAGCCGATCGAGTAGATCAGGCCGTCGTAGCCGGAGGTGAACACCAGCGCGGAAATACCCAGGAACGACGCTGCCGACATGTAGTCGCCGGCAATCGCCAGACCGTTCTGAAAGCCGGTGATCTTGCCGCCGGCAGCGTAGTAGTCGGCTGCCGACTTGTTACGCTTGGAGGCCCAGTAGGTGATGCCCAAGGTAAAGGCGACGAAGGCCACGAACATGGCGATCGCTGCGACGTTCAGCGGCTGTTTCTGCACCTCGCCGGTCAGGGCATCGGCTGCCCACACGGCGGGTGCGAAAACGCCGCAGGCCAGTACGGCCAAGGCTTTGGTGTGGCGAATCATTGTTGCGCCTCCTTGAGGATGGCCTTGTTCAGCTCATCGAATTCGCCGTTGGCGCGGCGCACGTAGATGGCGGTCAGGACGAATGCCGAAACGATCAGGCCGACGCCCAGGGGGATGCCCCAGGTAATCGACGACTCAGGGCTGAGCTTGGCGCCCAGCAGATGAGGACCGTAGGCGATCAGGAGGATGAAGGCGCAGTACAGGCCGAGCATGATCGCCGAGAGAACCCAGGCGAACCGTTCGCGCTTGCTGACCAGCTCCTTGAAACGGGGGCTGTTTTGTATCGAGAGGTAAATGCTGTCGTTCATTGTTTTTGTCCTAGCAGCACAGATAGGGGATGGAACCCACACCGTCACTTTATGCTGCCTTTGAACGCCAACCAGACGACCTTAGTCTTAGATGCAATGCTGTTTTGCAGAATCAGTAACAAAGCGGGGCCACTGTGTGGCCCCGTTCTGGACAATCTGATCGGTTATTTGCCCGTCCACTCCTGGACACGATCCGGGTGCTTGGCTACCCAATCTTTCGCCGCAGCTTCAGGCCTGGCACCTTCCTGAATCGCCAGCATCACCTCGCCAATCTCATCCTTGGAATTCCAGCTGAACTTCTTCAGGAACTCGGCCACTTCTGGCGCTTTGGTCGCCAACTCTTTGCTGCCGATGCTGTTGACCGTCTCGGCCGCGCCATAGACGCCTTTGGGGTCTTCAAGGAACTTCAGCTTCCATTTGGCGAACATCCAGTGCGGCACCCAGCCGGTCACGGCGATGGACTGCTGCTTGGCGTAGGCACGGCCCAGTTCTGCGGTCATCGCCGCGCCGGAGCTTGCCTGCAGCTTGTAGCCGGTAAGGTCGTAGTCCTTGATGGCCTGGTCGGTCTTGAGCATGACCCCGGAGCCTGCGTCGATGCCGACGATCTTCTGCTTGAAGCTTTCATCGGTCTTGAGGTCGGTGATGCTGTTGGCCTTGACGTACTCCGGCACGATCAGGCCGATCTTGGCATCCTTGAAGTTGGCGCCGTAATCGACCACGTTGTCCTTGTTCTTGGTCCAGTACTCACCATGGGTTACCGGCAGCCAGGCCGAGAGCATGGCGTCGAGTTTGCCGGTGGCCACACCCTGCCACATGATGCCGGTGGCCACGGCCTGCAGCTTCACGTCGTAGCCGAGCTTCTGCTTGATCACTTCGGCGGCCACGTTGGTGGTCGCCACGCTGTCGGCCCAGCCATCCACGTAACCGATGCTCACTTCTTTGGCCATGGCCTGTGCACCGCTCATGGCCAATACCAGGGCGGTGCCCGCCCCCAGGAGTCGTCGCATTTTTTTCAAAGTTGCCATCAAAGCATCCCCTCGTCAGGTCTCGGAGATTGCATCATGGTCCTGCTAGGGCGCCCAACCTGCTCCAGCTGCGACCTGCAACCGAACCCTTTGCGACAGCACTGTGCCATTAGCGGCATCTGCCTGCGCCATTCTGCGCGATCCTTGCATGCCAAAGGTTTGGCGCCGGGCTACTATCTAACGCTTTGCGCCTGACGATGGACCGCCTGATGCCCAGCCCTGCCCGCCTGCTGCTCCCGCTGTACCTGCTCGCCTGCCTGCTTGCCCTTTCAGGGCTTGGGGCGCTCTGGTACACGCTCGGCAAGCCGATCCTGCTACCGGACGCGGCCAGCCCCACGCACAAATTGCAGTGCGCCTCCTACACCCCGTTCGACAAGGACCAGTCGCCATTCGACCAGCCTTTTCGCTTGCGCCCGGCGCGCATGGACGCTGACCTGGCGCTGTTGGCTGAACGATTTCAGTGCATCCGCACCTATTCCATGACCGGACTGGAAGCGATCCCGGCACTGGCGCGCAAGCATGGCCTGAAGGTGATGCTCGGGGCCTGGGTCAATGGCAACCCGGTGGATACCGACAAGGAAGTGGATCTGCTGATTGCCGCCGCCAACGCCAACCCGGATGTGGTCAGTGCGGTGATCGTGGGCAACGAGGCGTTGCTGCGCAAGGAAGTGACCGGCGAGCGCCTGGCCGCGCTGATCGGCAACGTGAAGCGCCAGGTCAAGGTACCGGTGACCTATGCCGATGTCTGGGAGTTCTGGCTGCAGCACCCGCAGGTGGCGCCAGCGGTGGACTTTTTGACGATTCACCTGTTGCCCTACTGGGAGGACGACCCGCGTGGTATCGAAGATGCCTTGGCGCATGTCGCCGATGTGCGTCGGGTGTTCGGTACGCGCTTTGCGCCCAAGGATATCTTCATCGGCGAAACCGGCTGGCCCAGCGAAGGCCGCCAGCGCGAGACGGCTGTGCCCAGCCGGGCCAACGAGGCACGCTTCATCCGCGGTTTCGTCGCCATGGCCGAGGCCAATGGCTGGCACTACAACCTGATCGAAGCCTTCGACCAGCCGTGGAAGCGCGCCAGTGAAGGCGCGGTGGGCGGCTACTGGGGGCTGTACGATGCCGACCGGCAGGACAAAGGGGTACTCGAGGGCCCGGTGAGCAACCTGCACCACTGGCCGCAATGGTTGCTGGCAAGCGTGGTGTTGATGGCAACGATGCTGCTGTTCGCCGGGCGCCCTGGCACCGCGGCTGGGGCTTTGCTGTTGCCCTTGCTGGCGGCGTTTGGCGCTGGCTGCCTGGGGCTGTGGGGCGAGTTGATGCGCACCCACGCACGGTTTGCCGGGGAATGGCTGTGGGCGGCGTTGCTGGCGGGGCTGAACCTGCTGGTGCTGGCCCATGCGGTGCTGGCGCTGGCGCGCCGGGCTGGCTGGCGGGAACGTTGGTTCGCCTGGTTCGAGGCGCGCGCAGGGTGGCTATTGCTGGCGGCGGGCTTTGCGGCGGCAGTGAGCATGCTGGCGATGGTGTTCGACCCGCGTTATCGCAGTTTCCCCACGGCGACGCTGGCGTTGCCGGCTGTGGTTTACCTGTTGCGCCCGGTGGTGGCGGCACGGGCAGAGGTGGCGCTGCTGGCATTCATCGTCGGGGCCGGGGTGATGCCTCAGCTGTACCGGGAAGGGCTGGAGAATCAGCAGGCCTGGGGTTGGGCGGTGGTCAGTGTGCTGATGACTGCGGCGTTGTGGCGGAGTTTGCGCGTGCGCAAGGCGTGATCCTCCATCGCCGACAAGCCGGTAAGACAGTTGCCAACACAGCAATTGCAGTCAGCCGCGCCGCGCTTGCCGGACCAGCCGTAACCCCGCCAGCACCACAGCAAACACCGCAATGCTGGCGGTATACAGCACCAGCGCCGGGATGCCGAACACCAGCGCCAATACCGCCAGCCACCAACCGTTGCGCCCGCCAACCACCTGCGCCAGCAACGCCAGCCCAAGCCCGGCCCAGGCCATCACCTGAAAGTGAATCCCCAACCCCAGCACCGAGCGCACCTGGCACTGCCAGTGCTCACCGGGTACGGCGCAAAGGCCGACCCACTGCGCATCCTCCATCAACCCGTAACGCACGCCGTAACTGGCAGCCAGCCACAAGGCGAGAAACAGCAACAGCAGCGCAGCCGGCAAGGTACGAGACATCCTGTTCTCCAATAGCAGTAATCGAAACGGTGCATGATCGCCCAACGCCCGTTGTAAGGCAAAATCACACTCCTGCAGCTATGTTGCAGATAACAAGCACACCAAAGGCCACCGCACTTGGCAACTTTGCCAAGGCACTTGTGGTCCTAGCCTGCGTAGCGCAGTACCTTGCTCGCGTTCTTTCTGGGGGATTACATGCTTCGATATTGGCGCCTAGCCGCCCTTCTTGGCGGCCTGCTCATGGCTGTGGCCGCTTCTGCGCGCGACATCGACGCCGCGACCTACGGCTTCCCCTTGACCAACCCGTTCGAGGCGACGATCGCCACGACGCCGCCCGATCAGCGACCAACGCTGCCCAGCGACGACGAGATCGACCAGAGCGACTACAGCCTGAATTTGCGCCCGGAGCGTGAGTTCACCCTGCCCGACAACTTCTGGGCAGTGAAAAAGCTCAAGTACCGACTGGCTCGCCAGGACCATGAAGCGCCGCTGATCTTCATCATCGCCGGCACCGGCGCGCCGTATTCGAGCACCATCAACGAATACCTGAAAAAACTGTTCTACCAGGCCGGTTACCACGTGGTTCAGCTGTCGTCGCCGACCAGCTACGACTTCATGAGCGCCGCCTCGCGCTTCGCCACCCCGGGCATCAGCCGGGAAGACGCCGAAGACATGTACCGGGTGATGCAAGCCGTACGTGCCCAGCACCCGCGCCTGCCGATCAGCGAGTACTACCTCACAGGTTACAGCCTGGGCGCGCTGGACGCAGCGTTCGTCAGCCACCTGGATGAAACCCGTCGCAGCTTCAACTTCAAGCGTGTGCTGCTGCTCAACCCGCCGGTCAACCTGTACACCTCGATCAACAACCTCGACAAACTGGTGCAGACCCAGGTCAAAGGCATCGACCGCAGCACCACGTTCTATGAGCTGATGCTGGAAAAGCTCACCCGCTATTTCCAGGACAAGGGCTACATCGACCTCAACGAAGCCCTGTTGTATGACTTCCAGCAGTCGCGTCAGCACCTGTCCAACGAACAGATGGCGATGCTGATCGGCACCTCATTCCGCTTCTCGGCGGCCGATATCGCCTTCACTTCGGACCTGATCAACCGGCGCGGCCTGATCATCCCGCCGAAGTACCCGATCACCGAAGGCAGCAGCCTTACGCCGTTCTTCAAGCGTGCCCTGCAATGCGACTTCGACTGCTACATGACTGAGCAGGTGATCCCGATGTGGCGCGCCCGCACCGACGGCAACAGCATCCTGCAACTGGTCAACCAGGTGAGCCTGTACGCGCTGGAGGACTACCTGCGCAACAGCCCGAAAATCGCCGTGATGCACAATGCCGACGATGTCATCCTCGGCCCGGGCGATATCGGTTTCCTGCGCAAGGTGTTCGGTGATCGCCTGACCCTTTACCCCCATGGCGGCCATTGCGGCAACCTCAACTACCGCGTCAACAGCGACGCCATGCTGGAGTTCTTCCGTGGTTAACAAATTCCTCTTCGCCACCGCCCTGCTGTTTGCCGGCAATGCCCTGGCCGCGGAAACCGCGCCGCGCACCAGCGTGATCGAGTCCGACCCTCAGGTAACCGCCCAACCTTTGGCCCCCGAAGCGGACGGGTTCATCGACCCGCTGCGCGAACTGAAATTCAACCCCGGCCTGGACCAGCGCGAGTTCGAACGCTCCACCTTGGCGGCGCTCAACGTATACGACCCGCTGGAGTCGCTGAACCGGCGCATCTACCACTTCAACTACCGCCTGGACCAGTGGGTGCTGCTGCCGCTGGTGGACGGCTACCAGTACGTCACGCCCCGGTTCTTGCGCACCGGGGTGAGCAATTTCTTCAATAACCTGGGCGATGTGCCGAACCTGTTCAACAGCGTGCTGCAGCTCAAGGCCAAGCGTTCGGCAGAGATCACCGCACGGCTGATGTTCAATACCATCATCGGTGTGGGTGGCCTCTGGGACCCGGCGACCAAGATGGGCCTGCCGCGCCAGAGCGAGGATTTTGGCCAGACGCTGGGCTTCTATGGCGTGCCTGATGGCCCTTACATCATGCTGCCGGTACTGGGGCCGTCAAACCTGCGCGATACCACCGGGGTAGTGGTGGATTACGCCGGCGAACAGGCGATCAATTACCTGAACATGGCCGAGGTGAGCACCGATCATCCGGAAATCTTCCTGCTGCGCGCGGTGGACAAACGCTACACCACCAAATTCCGCTATGGCCAGCTCAACTCGCCCTTCGAGTATGAGAAGGTCCGGTATGTGTATACCCAGTCGCGCAAGCTGCAGATTGCCGAGTAACGCGCTGCCGTAAAGGCGGCTTGGTGTCGCGATGGGCCGCACGACGGCCCCATCGATTACAGCCCCAGAAACTGCTCCAGCTCCCGCCGCTTGGTCAGCGCATCCCGCCGCCCCAGCTCGATCAGCTCGCTGCAATAGCTGGCCTCGAACAGCAGGTAGCTCAACACCCCTGCCCCGCTGGTCCGCGTCGCCCCCGGGCCGCGCAGGAACACCCGTAGCGCCGCCGGCAGCTCACGCCGATGCCGCGCGGCGATTTCGTCCAGCGGCTGGCTGGGCGCCACCACCAGCACCTCGATCGGCGCCAGCCCCAGGCGTCGCGCATCCAGGTGGGCCGGCAGCAGGCGGCTCAGGTGGTTCAAGCGCTGCAACAGCTCGATATCGCCTTCCAGGCTGTCGATGAACGTGCTGTTGAGCATATGCCCTGCGATCTGCGCCAGGCTTGGCTGGTGCCCACTGAACACGCGCTGGGGCGGCAACGGCGGTGCTGGCCGTTGCGGGTTGCCGCTGACGCCGACCACCAGCACGCGGCTGGCCCCCAGGTGCAGCGCCGGGCTGATCGGCGCCGACTGGCGTACCGCGCCGTCGCCGTAGTACTCGTCACCGAGCCGGACCGGGGCGAACAGCAGCGGGATAGCCGCGCTGGCCAGCAAGTGGTCAACGGTCAACGGCGTGGGCACGCCGAGGCGGCGGTGGCGTAGCCAGGCGTCGATGGTGCCGCGGCCTTGGTAGAAGGTCACCGCCTGGCCAGACTCGTAGCCGAATGCGGTGACCGCAATCGCGCGCAGCTGCTCGCTGGCCAGGGCATGGGTGATGCCATCCAGGTCGATGTGCGCCTGCAACAGGCCGCGCAGCGGGCTGCTGTCGAGCAGCGCAACCGGTGCCTGGCCGCCCAGCCCCAGCAGGCTGTGGCCGACAAAGCGACTGGCCTGGCGGATCACACCCGGCCAGTCGCTGCGCACCACCAGGTGGCTGCCCAGGTTCTGCCAGAAGGCGGTGAGCCTGTGTACCGCCTCGTTGAAGCGCATGGCGCCACTGACCAGGGTCACGGCATTGATGGCGCCAGCCGAGGTGCCGACGATCACCGGGAAGGGGTTGGCTGCGCCGGCAGGCAGCAGCTCGGCGATGCCGGCCAGAACGCCGACCTGGTAGGCGGCGCGGGCGCCGCCGCCAGAGAGGATCAGGCCGGTGGTGGGGGGTGGGGCCATGTCTTGCTCCCAGGATCTTTGACTGCCAGCGCTGGCCTCATCGCCGGCAAGCCGGCTGCCACATGGTCAGCGCTTTTTCTTGTCATACAGCCGCGGCGCACCTTCAGGCCGCGACTTGAAGCGCCGGTGCGCCCACAGGTATTGCTCGGGGCACTCGCGCAACACGCCTTCGATCCACTGGTTGATGCGCAGGCAATCGGCCTCTTCGCTTTCACCGGGGAAGCCTTCCAGCGGCGGGTGGATCACCAGGCGATAGCCACTGCCATCCTCCAGGCGCTTCTGGGTGAAGGGAATGACCTGCGCCTTGCCCAGGCGGGCAAACTTGGTGGTGGCGGTGACCGTTGCCGCCTGGATGCCGAACAACGGCACGAACAGGCTCTGCTTGGCGCCGTAGTCCTGGTCGGGCGCATACCAGATGGCGCGCCCGGCACGCAGCAGTTTGAGCATGCCGCGCACGTCTTCACGCTCCACGGCCAGCGAATCGAGGTTGTGGCGCTCACGGCCGCTGCGCTGGATGAAGTCGAACAGCGCATTGCCATGCTCGCGGTACATGCCGTCGATGGTGTGCACCTGGCCGAGCAAGGCGGCGCCTATCTCCAGGGTGGTGAAGTGCACGGCCATGAGGATCGCGCCCTGCCCGGCCTGTTGCGCGGCTTGCAGGTGCTCGAGGCCCTCGATGTGCGCCAGGCGCGCCAGCCTGGCCTTGGGCCACCACCAGCTCATGGCCATTTCGAAGAAGGCGATGCCGGTGGAAGCGAAATTCGCCTTCAACAAACGGCGCCGTTCGTCGACGGACATCTCGGGGAAACACAGTTCCAGGTTGCGTGCAGCGATGCGTCGGCGCTCACCGGCCACCCGGTACATCAGCGCGCCCAGGGCAGCACCGAGCCACAGCAGGGCGCGGTAGGGCAACTGCACCACCAGCCACAGCAGGCCCAGGCCCAGCCACAGGCCCCAGAACCTGGGGTGAAGGAAATAGGGACGAAAACGCGGGCGTTCCATTGAAGCTTCCGGTAAGTCAAAGGCCGAGCATTCTACATCGGATCGGCGCTGGTTGCGGCCAACCGGTCTTATCGTTATAAGTCAGGGCACTTTTTCCGCAACAAGCCGTCTATGCAGACCATGAGCCCAAACCACACACCCGACACCGCCTCCGTGTTCCAGCTCAAGGGCAGCATGCTCGCCATCACTGTGCTGGAGCTGGGGCGCAACGACCTTGAAGCCCTCGACCGCCAGTTGGCGGCGAAAGTGGCCCAGGCCCCCAATTTCTTCAGCAACACGCCGTTGGTGCTGGCCCTGGACAAGCTGCCAGCCGACGAAGGGGCGATCGACCTGCCCGGGCTGATGCGCATCTGCCGTCACCACGGTCTGCGGACCTTGGCGATCCGTGCCAGCCGCATCGAGGACATCGCTGCGGCGATCGCCATCGACCTGCCGGTACTGCCGCCCTCCGGCGCCCGTGAGCGTCCGCTGGAGCCAGAGCCGGAAGTGAAAAAGCCCGAGCCGGCACCGGCGCCCGCTGCAGAGCCGGAAACCCGCCCGACGCGGATCATCACTTCGCCTGTACGTGGCGGCCAGCAGATCTATGCTCAGGGTGGCGACCTGGTGGTCACAGGGTCGGTAAGCCCGGGTGCGGAACTTCTCGCCGATGGCAACATCCATGTGTACGGCGCCATGCGCGGCCGTGCCCTGGCCGGCATCAAAGGTAACACCAAGGCCCGTATCTTCTGCCAGCAGATGACCGCCGAAATGGTCTCCATCGCTGGCCAGTACAAGGTCTGCGAGGACCTGCGCCGCGACCCGCTGTGGGGCGGCGGCGTGCAAGTCAGCCTGTCTGGTGACGTGTTGAACATCACCCGTCTTTAACGGATACTTGCCGTCATTTTTAGAGCAACTTTTTTACCTGTTGCCGTTTTTTTGCATTTTGCTGGGACGCCTGTCCCGACTTATTTAGGGGTGAAACACCTTGGCCAAGATTCTCGTCGTTACTTCCGGCAAGGGGGGTGTGGGCAAGACCACCACCAGCGCCGCCATCGGCACCGGCCTCGCACTGCGCGGCCACAAGACGGTCATCGTCGACTTCGACGTGGGCCTGCGTAACCTCGACCTGATCATGGGCTGCGAGCGCCGCGTGGTTTACGACTTCGTCAACGTGGTCAACGGCGAAGCCAACCTGCAGCAGGCCCTGATCAAGGACAAGCGCCTGGAGAACCTGTACGTACTGGCCGCCAGCCAGACTCGCGACAAGGACGCGCTGACCCAGGAAGGCGTTGAAAAGGTTCTGATGGACCTCAAAGAACAGTTCGAGTACGTGATCTGCGACTCGCCGGCGGGTATCGAGAAAGGCGCGCACCTGGCCATGTACTTCGCCGACGAAGCCATCGTCGTGACCAACCCTGAAGTGTCTTCGGTACGTGACTCCGACCGTATGCTGGGCATTCTGTCGAGCAAGTCGCGCCGCTCCGAAAACGGGGAAGAGCCGATCAAGGAACACCTGCTGATCACGCGTTACCACCCGGAGCGTGTGGTCAAGGGCGAAATGCTGAGCGTGGCCGACGTGGAAGAGATTCTGTCGATCAAGCTCAAGGGCGTGATCCCCGAGTCGCAGGCGGTACTCAAGGCGTCCAACCAAGGTATCCCGGTCATTCTCGATGATCAGAGCGATGCCGGCCAGGCCTACAGCGATGCGGTCGACCGCCTGCTGGGCAAAGAGAAGCCGATGCGCTTCATCGATGTACAGAAGAAGGGATTCTTCGAGCGCATTTTCGGGAGCAAATAAACCATGAACCTTTTTGACTTCTTTCGTGGCAGACAGAAACAGACCAGTGCGTCGGTGGCGAAAGAGCGTCTACAGATCATCGTGGCGCATGAGCGCGGCCAGCGCAGCGAACCGGACTACTTGCCGGCGCTGCAAAAAGAGCTGCTCGAGGTGATCCGCAAGTATGTGAACATCGGCAGCGATGATGTGCACATCGAACTGGAAAACCAGGGCAGTTGCTCGATTCTGGAGCTGAACATCACGTTGCCTGAGCGCTGATACAGCGAACTGGCTCGATCATTGGGGCTGCGTTGCAGCCCATCGCCGGCAAGCCGGCTCCCACAGGGTCTGCGTTGTGCCTCTGGAACCCGGTTTGCCGGCGTCTACGGGGCCTGCGCGGTACGTGTGGGAGCCGGCTTGCCGGCGATGGGCCGCAACGCGGCCCCAATGGTTTTCCCCGATTTGACCGAGAACCCGCAATGCCGCTGTCGAACGTCCAGATCCTTCATGAAGACGCCGCCATCCTGGTGGTCAACAAGCCGACCCTGCTGCTGTCGGTGCCAGGCCGCGCCGATGACAACAAGGATTGCCTGATCACTCGCCTGCAGGAAAACGGCTACCCGGATGCGCTGATCGTCCACCGCCTGGACTGGGAAACCTCCGGCATCATTCTGCTGGCCCGCGATGCCGACAGCCACCGCGAGCTGTCGCGCCAGTTCCACGACCGCGAGACGGAGAAGGCCTACACCGCGCTGTGCTGGGGCCAGCCGGTGCTGGACAGCGGCAGCATCGACCTGCCCCTGCGCTATGACCCGCCCACCAAGCCACGCCATGTGGTGGACCATGAGCAAGGCAAACACGCCCTGACCTTCTGGCGCATCCTTGAGCGTTGCGGCGACCACTGCCGGGTGGAGTTGACGCCAATCACCGGCCGTTCGCACCAGTTGAGGGTGCACATGCTGTCGATCGGGCACCCGCTGCTCGGTGACCGTTTGTATGCCAACCCCGAAGCCTTGGCGGCGCATGATCGCTTGTGCCTGCATGCAGCAATGCTGAGCTTCACCCACCCCGTTTCCGGCGAACGACTGACGTTCGAATGTCCTGCGCCGTTTTAAGCGGCAAGCTGCAAGCTGCAAGCTTCAAGCTTCAAGCTTCAAGCTTCAAGCGAAAGCAGATCGCGTTGGAGCTTACACCGCGGTCTGCTCTTGCTTGCGGCTTGCGGCTTGCAGCTTGAAGCTTGAGGCTTCAAGCTTGCAGCTCGAATTGGAGTGAGTTATGCGTGAAGCACTGAACACCGGTCTGATTGATTTTCTCAAGGCCTCCCCTACGCCCTTTCACGCCACCGCCAGCCTGGCCCTGCGCCTGGAAGCGGCCGGCTACCAGCGCCTGGACGAGCGTGACAGTTGGGCCACGGTGCCTGGCGGCCGCTATTACGTCACCCGTAACGATTCTTCGATAATCGCCATCAACCTGGGCAAACAAGCACCGCTGCTCGGGGGCATTCGCATGGTCGGTGCGCACACCGACAGCCCGTGCCTGCGGGTCAAGCCGCAGCCAGAGCTGCAGCGCCAAGGTTTTCTGCAACTGGGTGTGGAAGTGTACGGCGGCGCCCTGCTGGCGCCGTGGTTCGACCGTGACCTGTCGCTGGCCGGGCGCGTGACCTTCCGGCGTGATGGCAAGGTCGAAAGCCAGCTGATCGACTTCAAGCTGCCGATCGCCATCATTCCCAACCTGGCAATCCACCTCAACCGCACGGCCAACGAAGGCTGGCAGATCAACCCACAGAACGAACTGCCGCCGATCCTGGCCCAGGTGGCCGGCGACGAGCGCATCGACTTCCGCGCCCTGCTCACCGAGCAGTTGGCCCGTGAGCACCAGCTCAATGCCGATGTGGTACTGGACTACGAGCTGAGCTTCTACGACACCCAGGACGCCGCATTGATCGGCCTGAACGGTGACTTCATCGCCGGGGCACGCCTGGACAACCTGCTGTCGTGCTACGCCGGCCTGCAGGCGCTGCTGGCCGCTGACAGTGACGAAACCTGCGTGCTGGTGTGCAACGACCACGAAGAAGTCGGCAGTTGTTCGGCCTGCGGCGCCGACGGCCCGATGCTCGAGCAAACCCTGCAGCGCCTGCTGCCGGACGGCGACACCTACGTGCGCACCATCCAGCGCTCGCTCATGGTCTCGGCCGACAATGCCCACGGGGTGCACCCCAACTACGCCGACAAGCATGACGGCAACCACGGGCCCAAGCTCAACGCAGGGCCGGTGATCAAGGTCAACAACAACCAGCGCTACGCCACCAACAGCGAAACCGCCGGGTTCTTCCGCCACCTGTGCATGGCCGAAGAAGTACCGGTGCAAAGCTTCGTGGTGCGCAGCGACATGGGTTGCGGCTCGACCATCGGCCCGATCACCGCCAGCCACCTTGGCGTGCGCACGGTCGACATCGGCCTGCCGACCTTTGCCATGCACTCGATCCGTGAACTGTGCGGTAGCCATGACCTCGCGCACCTGGTGAAGGTGTTGACCGCGTTCTACCGCAGCCGCGAACTGCCCTGACCTACTGCATCGCCCGCCCCTTCAGTGGCGGCGGGCGGTGCCGACGAAGGCGCGGGGTTCAGCAGCGCGTCGAGGTCGAGGCGGCCTTCAGGGGCCCAGTTCATGTATTGCCAGAGGGAGAAGCCTTCGGGGAGGCTGCCAGATTCGCTTTGCGCACGAGCCAAACGGCCGGCTACCCGTTCACGTTCATCGGCTGGAAAATTAAGGCGTTCGACGTCGGTCAAGTTATCCAGATACTCAAGATACCCCTTGAACACGGGTCGTAGGTCGCCTGTGTTACAGGCATGGTCGCTGAGACGTGTGAAGAAAATATTGTCCAATGTTGTTTTTGCTCTGGCTGCCGCATAACGTTCCACTTCGGTATAACTGTTTTCATCCTGCTCGATAGCCACTAGATGAGCGCGGTCCAACCCCCAAAACGGGTTTTCCTCAAACTGAGTCTCTACCCCTGAGCGCTTTTCGATACCTACCAGATAATCCAGGGCTTGCCGATGGCGGTCAGCCTGTTCAGGCGTGTAATTTTCTGGAGGCGGCTCATTCATGAATTTTTCTTCTCCCCGTGTTCGATAGCTATAACTGATTCGATCCCCGAGCGACGGTGTTCCATAGATCCGTGCATGAAGTGCTCGAACCTCGTCCTTGTTTCTGGCGTCATTAAGGGCCTCATCGGACAAACTCACCTTGCACGCTGGTTGTGCAGTACCTTGCGCCGACTTTGTGGGCGGTGGCTGAACGTTTTCCTGACGCACGACAGGTGTGGCATTAACGCTGAAAATTTTCATGGGCGTTCCTCGGTGCTCATTAAGGGGCACCTTCACTGGCGCCCCGCGAGGTTCATTGAATAGTGAACCTCACCGTGTAGTGATAAGGCATTTGCGTTCCTATCTTTTCCATCTTCACCGTACACGTTGCGCGCGAGGGCCCGATCGAAACAGCATCCTTTTTCCAGGTGGGTATATAGCTGGGTGGAGGCGCAGTATGCGATACGGAGAAACGACACTTTTTACTGCCGGACGCGTACACAAAGCGCATGCCCGATATTGAATCAGCAAAGCTTGTCACTAAAAACACTCTATTCTGGCGGGCATTCACTTCACCCATCACCGGCTGTGACGTACCTGACATGTGCTCATAAGTGTAACTGGCTGGGGCACTTGTTTTATTATCGACAATCACCGTTGCCAAGTTATTCTCGGCATGGGCGGTAACGCTCAGCCCTGCCATCGCCAGCACCGATAAACTGTTGCGTACTGATAGTGCACTCATCGTAGAACCTTCTAAAAATCCCCACACGCCGTGGTGAATCCTATATCGGCCAATGGATGCGTTCCTGTGTAGGAAACTGGTCTGATAGATGCGTAGGAAATATGAACTTTCAACCCCACCGATTAAACATTATGTGATACATGTCATTCCGCTTCGCCAGCTAGCCACTATGCTTAAAGCATCCCCTCACACGTGCAGAAGGATCGCCCGTCATGTCCCCTTTCCTGTCCCTGTTCGTCCCCGTGTTCGGTTTCCTGATGCTGCTGACCATCGGCTTCAGCCTGCGCGAGCGCGACGTCGGTGTGCTGATGATGTGGATCGGCACCTTGGGCATCTTCGGCCTCACCTGCTGGAAGATCCTGGAGAAACTCCCCACATAAACCTCTACACTCGGCCAATCGTTTGACCTGAGGTAGATTTCCCGGTGCCAGCCCTTCTGCGTTGCCTTGCCCTGCTGCTGTTTCTGTTCATCTCCCCGGTACAGGCTGCCGGCCTGCCCGGCCTGCTTGGTTCCAGTGCGCCGGCCCAGCCGGAAGCCACCGAGCCGTTGGGCAAATCGCTGGACGAGGTGATCAAGAACCTGGAGAACGACCAGCAACGCGCCAAGCTGCTGGCCGACCTGAAAAAGCTGCGTGATGCCACCAAGCAGTCGCAACCCACCGTCGAACAGGGCGTGCTGGGGCTGATAGGCGGTGCGCTGCATGATTTCGAAAAGCAGTTCAGCGGCGACGCCAGCCCGTTCCACCGCTGGACGCTGGAAATCGACCAGGCCCAGGCGGAGCTGGCGGCACTGGTGGTGCCCGTGCACCAATGGCCGGCGATCCTGTTCGGCTTTGCCGCGATCATCGCCGTGTGGAGCCTGCTGGCCTATGCGTTCAACTGGATCAGCCACCGTGTGCGCGTGCGCTTCGGGCTGACCGAGGAGTTGCCACAGCACCCGCGCCCCTGGGACCTGGTGCGCTTCGCCCTGCGCAAGCTCGGGCCTTGGCTGGTGGCGCTGGTGTTCACGGTGTACCTGAGCTTTGCCCTGCCCTCCTCGCTCGGCAAGTCCATGGCCATGGTGCTGGCCTATGCGCTGGTGGTGGGCACCTGCTTCTCGGCCATCTGCGTGATCGCCTTCTCGTTGCTCGACGGCCCGCACCGCCACCGCGCGTTGCACATCCTGCGCCACCAGGCCTTCAGGCCGCTGTGGCTGATCGGCAGCTTCGCCGCCTTTGGCGAAGCGATGAGCGACCCACGCCTGACCGTCGCCCTTGGCACGCACCTGGCGCACACCCTGGCCACCCTGGCCAATGTGATTGCCGCGCTGTGCACCGGGCTGTTCATCCTGCGCTTCCGCCGCCCGATCGCCCACCTGATCCGTAACCAGCCACTGTCGCGGCGCCTGACCCGGCGCACCCTGAGCGACACCATCGAAATCCTCGGCAGCTTCTGGTACATACCGGCGATGATCCTGGTGGCGATCTCGCTGTTCGCCACCTTCGTGTCGGCCGGCGACACCAGCACTGCGCTGCGCCAGTCACTGATGTGCACGGTACTGGTGGTGCTGTGCATGGTGCTCAACGGCCTGGTACGCCGCCACGCGGCCAACCCCAAGCGCGCCAGCAAGCGTCAGGCGGTGTACACCGAGCGCCTGCGCAACTTCGCGTATGTGCTGGTGCACCTGTTCATCTGGCTGGTGTTCATCGAGCTGGGGCTGCGCGTGTGGGGCCAGTCGATGATCAGCTTTGCCGAAGGTGAGGGGCATGAAGTCAGCCTGCGCCTGCTTGGCCTGGCCGGCACGCTGATTGTCGCCTGGCTGGTGTGGATCCTGGCCGACACGGCCGTGCACCACGCGCTGGTGGGTTCGCGTCGTGGCCTGGCCAATGCCCGCGCGCAAACCATGATGCCGCTGATCCGCAACGTGATGTTCGTGGTGATCTTCATCATTGCGCTGATCGTCGCCCTGGCCAACATGGGCATGAACGTCACGCCGCTGCTGGCCGGTGCCGGTGTGATCGGCCTGGCGATCGGTTTCGGCGCGCAGTCGCTGGTGGCCGACCTGATCACCGGGCTGTTCATCATCATCGAAGACTCCCTGGCCATCGACGACTATGTCGATGTGGGCGGCCACCTGGGCACCGTCGAAGGCCTGACCATCCGCACCGTGCGCCTGCGTGACATCGATGGCATCGTGCACACCATCCCGTTCAGCGAGATCAAGAGCATCAAGAACTACTCGCGCGAGTTCGGTTACGCGATCTTCCGGGTGGCCATCCCGCACAACATGAACATCGACCAGGCCATCACGCTGATCCGCGAAGTGGGGCAGAAACTGCGCAACGATCCACTGATGCGCCGCAATATCTGGTCACCCCTGGAGCTGCAAGGGGTGGAAAGTTTCGAGTCGGGGTCGGCGATTCTGCGGGCGCGCTTCAAGACCGCGCCCATCAAGCAATGGGAAGTGTCGCGGGCGTTCAACCTGGCCTTGAAGCGCCAGCTGGATGCCGCAGGGCTGGACCTGGCGACGCCACGCTTGTCGGTGCAGGTAGTGACGGCGGGCGGCGGCGCGATGGCAGAGGCCGGCGGCGCTGCCAGTTAGCCCCTGCGCGGGCCTGCTGAGCAGCCGCTAGCCCGCCTGGGCGCGGATGCAGATCGCATCATGCCGCCAGTACTCCAGGTCACAGTCGATCAGGTGCCCATGCTGGTCACTGTTGACCCGGGTGATATGCAGCCCTGGGCTGCCGGTGGACACCTTCAAGGCCGCCGCCGCCGCCACGGGTAATGCCGTGGGCAGGATTTCAAAGCACACCTGCCCATAGCGGATGCCATAGACCCGCCCATAGATCTCGGTCAGCGACTGCGCCAGGTCATGTTCGAGGATTTCGGGAAAGTAGCGCGGGTTGAGGTAATGCTCGGCATACAGCACCGCCCGCCCATCGATACGCCGCAAGCGGCAGATGCGGATCACGCTGGACAGCGCCGGCAGGTGCAGCCGCGCGCAAATGGCCGCCGATGCCGGTTGCAACCGGGCCGAAAGCAGTTCGGTACTGGCCACCCGCCCCTGGCTGCGCACCATCGCATGAAAATGGCTACGCTCGATCAGGTCGTAGGTCAGCCGCTCGGGGGCGACGAACCAGCCGCGCCGCTCTTCGCGGTAGATCAGCCCTTGGGCTTCCAGTTGCACCAGGGCCTCGCGCAGGGTGATACGGGTGGTATCGAACACCTCGCTGAGCTTGCGCTCGGACGGCAGCTTGCCGCCCGGCGCCAGCAGGCCGTGCTCGATCTGCTCCTGCAAGGCATGGCAGATGGCTGTTACCGCACGCGGTGGCGTCGACTGCATCGAGGGTTACCTATCTGGACTAGTCCAGCCCCAGAACAGGGCACTTGGAGAATAGTGCAAGCCTAGGCAGGGCTGATGAACATGCTGTGACAAAGCGCCGTTGCACGCTTGATCAGGGCACTGCCAGATTCGGGCCAAGCCTTGTGAATCGGGGCTTGCGATCTGGTCTACGCTGTATTCGCAGGAAGCGGCAGCACCGGGTCCACCCCTTCCCTTACATCAAATTGTCACGCAAACGGCCTACCTTGGCGCAAGGTTTGCTGACCTAGACCAAAGGTTTGCCAAGCAAGGCTTCACTCATAACAACGATCGCGCAAGGCACCCACCAAAGGAGCTTCGGATGAAAAAGTTGTTCATGGCGTCACTGCTGGGCTCGGCCATGGCCCTGTGTACCTCGGCCATGGCCGCCGGCACCGACCTCAAGGCCCTGGAAGACGCCGCCCGAAAGGAAGGCACGATCAATAGCGTGGGCATGCCCGATGCCTGGGCCAACTGGAAAGGCACCTGGGAAGACCTGGCCAGCAAGTACGGCCTCAAGCACACCGACACCGACATGAGCTCGGCCCAGGAAATCGCCAAGTTCGATGCCGAGAAGGACAACGCCAGCGCCGACATCGGTGACGTCGGGGCCGCCTTCGGCCCGATTGCGGTGGCCAAGGGTGTGAGCCAGCCGTACAAACCAAGCACCTGGGACCAGGTGCCGGCGTGGGCCAAGGACAAGGATGGGCACTGGGCGCTGGCTTATACCGGCACCATCGCCTTCATCATCAACAAGGACCTGGTGAAGGAAGAAGAACGCCCTACAACCTGGCACGACCTGGAAAAAGGCAAGTACAAGGTCGCCATCGGTGATGTCAGCACTGCCGCCCAGGCCGCCAATGGTGTGCTGGCCGCAGCCATCGCCTACCAGGGCGATGAGGGCAACGTCACCCCGGGCCTTCAGCTGTTCACCAAGCTGGCCCAGCAGAAGCGACTGTCGCTGGCCAACCCAACCATCCAGACCCTGGAGAAAGGCGAGGTCGAGGTGGGCGTGGTATGGGACTTCAACGGCCTGAGCTACCGCGACCAGATCGACCCGAAACGCTTCGAAGTGCTGATCCCGTCGGACGGCTCGGTCATTTCCGGCTACACCACCATCATCAACAAGTACGCCAAGAACCCCAATGCGGCCAAGCTTGCGCGTGAGTACATCTTCAGTGATGCCGGGCAGATCAACCTGGCCAATGGGCATGCCCGGCCGATCCGCGCCGAGCACCTGAAACTGCCGGCGGACGTGCAGGCCAAGCTGTTGCCTAACGAGCAGTACGGCACTGCGAAGCCAATCAAGAACCCCGAGGTATGGGAAACGACCTCGAAACAGCTGCCGCAGATGTGGCAGGAGCAAGTCATCATCGAGATGGAATGAAGAAGCTTCAGGCTTCAAGCTGCGAGCTGCAAGTACAAGCCGGTGTGCGACATGCCGGCGTGTGCTTGCAGCTTGTAGCTTGAAGCTTGCAGCTCCACTGGGAGCCACCATGCAACACAACGTCATCCTGGTCTTGCTCGACGGCCTCAACCACCAGGTCGCGCACCACGCCATGGGCCACCTGCACGCTTACGTCGAAGCCGACCGTGCCGCGCTGTACCGGGTGGAATGCGAGCTGCCCTCGCTGTCCCGGCCACTGTACGAGTGCATCCTCACCGGCGTGGCGCCGATCGACAGCGGCATCGTGCACAACAACGTCAACCGCCTGTCCAACCAGCGCAGCGTGTTCCACTACGCCCGCGAGGCCAACCTGGGCACCGCGGCGGCGGCCTATCACTGGATGAGCGAACTGTACAACCGCTCGCCTTTCGACCCGCAGCGCGACCGCCATACCCACGCGCCAAAGCTGCCGATCCAGCATGGCCTGTTCTATTGGGACGACCGTTACCCCGACTCGCACCTGCTGGCCGACGCCGAGTACCTGCGCCGCCGGCATGCGCCGAATTTTTTGCTGGTGCACCCGATGAGCATCGACGACACCGGCCACCGCCACGGCCTGGACAGCAGCCAGTACCGCAACGCTGCGCGCAGCGCCGACATCCTGCTGGCCGACTACCTGCCGCACTGGCTCGAAGAGGGTTACCAGGTATTGGTCACCGCCGACCACGGCATGAACAACGACCGTTCGCACAACGGCCTGCTGGCCGAGGAGCGTGAAGTACCGCTGTTCGTGTTTGGCGACGCCTTCAGCCTCGACCCGGCCGCCAAGCCGCTGCAGACCGAGCTATGCGGCACCATCTGCGAGTTGCTTGGCGTTGCCCACGACAAGACGGTCTGCCGGGAGCTGCTCAAGTGAGTGCCGGCGCCCGCGGGCGCTACCTGGCCTTGCTCTGCCTGCTGCCGTTTGCCGTGTTCTTCGTCATCTTCCAGATCGCCCCGCTGGCCTGGGTGGCCATCAACAGCGTGCAGTCGGAGGCGGGCTGGGGGCTGGCCAACTTCAGCAAAGTGTTCGCTTCGAAGTTCTACCTGCAGGCACTGCAACGCAGCCTGGAGATCAGCTTCTGGTCGAGCCTGTTCGGCATCATCATCGCCACCCTCGGTGCTTACTCGCTGCGCCAGGTCGATTCGCGCCTGCGCGACTTCGTCAGCGCCTTCGCCAACATGACCAGCAACTTCGCCGGCGTGCCGCTGGCCTTCGCGTTCATCATCCTGCTGGGTTTCAATGGGGCGCTGACCCTGCTGCTCAAGCAGATCGGCCTGCTGGAAGATTTCAGCATCTACTCCAGCAACGGCCTGATCCTGGTGTACACCTACTTCCAGATCCCCCTGGGCGTGCTGCTGCTCTACCCGGCCTTCGATGCCCTGCGCGAAGACTGGCGCGAATCGGCCGCGTTGCTGGGCGCCAGCCACTGGCAATACTGGCGGCACATCGGCCTGCCGGTGCTGACACCTGCCCTGCTAGGCACCTTCGTTATCCTGCTGGCCAATGCGTTGGGCGCGTATGCCACGGTGTATGCGCTGACCACCGGCAACTTCAACGTGCTGCCGATCCGCATCGCCGGCCTGGTGGCCGGTGACATCAGCCTGGACCCCAACCTGGCCAGCGCGCTGGCCATGGTGCTGGTGGGCTTGATGACGGTGGTCACGCTCGTTCATCAATGGCTGCTGAAACGGAGCTACCATGCACGCTAACCGCTCAACCAGGCCGAGCGCCGGCAGCCTCTACCACCGCGTCGTGGTGTACCTGCTGTTTCTCATCCTGCTGCTGCCACTGGCCGGTACCCTGCTCTACTCGCTGGCCACCAGCTGGTCAGCCAGCCTGCTGCCCAGCGGCATGACCCTGAAGTGGTACGTGGCGCTGTGGGGCGAGCCGCGCTTTCTCGCGGCCTTCGGCCAGTCGCTGTTGGTGTGCCTGGGCGCGCTGCTACTGTCGGTGGTGCTGATCCTGCCGCTGCTGTTCGTGGTGCACTACCACTTCCCCAGGCTCGATGCACTGATGAACATCCTCATCCTGCTGCCCTTCGCGGTGCCGCCGGTGGTGTCCTCGGTGGGCCTGCTGCAGTTGTACGGCAGCGGGCCGATGGCCATGGTCGGCACGCCGTGGATCCTGATCGGCTGCTACTTCACCGTCGCCCTGCCGTTCATGTACCGGGCGATCACCAACAACCTGCAGGCGATCAACCTGCGCGACCTGATGGACGCCGCCCAGTTGCTCGGCGCCAGCACCTGGCAGGCGGCGTTCCTGGTGGTGCTGCCCAACCTGCGCAAAGGCCTGATGGTGGCGCTGCTGCTGTCGTTCTCGTTCCTGTTCGGCGAATTCGTGTTCGCCAATCTGCTGGTCGGCACGCGCTACGAAACCCTGCAGGTGTACCTGAACAACATGCGCAACAGCAGCGGCCACTTCAACAGCGCGCTGGTGATCTCGTACTTCGCCTTCGTGCTGGTACTCACCTGGGTCGCCAACCGCCTGAACAAGGACAAGACCTGACATGAGCTTCGTCAGCGTACAGAAACTGCACAAACGCTATGCCGGGACCCCGGTGTTCGAGAATATCGACTGCCACATCGAACGCGGCGAATTCGTCACCCTGCTCGGCCCTTCAGGTTGCGGCAAGTCCACCCTGCTGCGCTGCATCGCCGGGCTGACCCCGGTCGACGGCGGGCAGATCCTGCTCGATGGCCAGGATATCGTGCCGCTGAGCCCGCAAAAGCGCGGCATTGGCATGGTGTTCCAGAGCTATGCGCTGTTCCCCAACATGACCGTGGAGCAGAATGTCGCCTTTGGCCTGCGCATGCAGAAGGTCAAGGCCAGTGACACGCAGGTACGGGTGCGCGAGGCGTTGGACCTGGTGGAGCTGGGCAGCTTTGCCGGGCGCTACCCGCACCAGCTGTCCGGCGGCCAGTGCCAGCGTGTGGCCCTGGCCCGCTCGCTGGTCACCCGCCCACGCCTGCTGCTGCTGGACGAGCCGTTGTCGGCGCTGGATGCACGTATTCGCAAGCACCTGCGCGAGCAGATCCGCGCCATTCAGCGCGAGTTGGGGCTGACCACCATCTTCGTTACCCATGATCAGGAAGAAGCGCTGACCATGTCTGATCGCATCTTCCTGATGAACCAGGGGCGTATCGTCCAGAGCGGCGATGCCGAAACCCTTTACACGGCACCGGTGGACCTGTTCGCCGCCGGCTTTATCGGCAACTACAACCTGCTCGACCCGCAAAGCGCCAGCCGCCTGCTGCAGCGCCCGGTGACCAGCCGCCTGGCGATTCGCCCCGAGTCGATCACCTTGAGCCTGGAGGGCGAACGGGACGGCGAAGTGCGCAGCCACAGCCTGCTCGGCAATGTGATCCGCTACCGGGTACGGGTGCGTGACGTGGAACTGGTGGTGGATGTGCTCAATCGCTCATCGGCCGATCTGCACGCGGACGGCCAACGGGTATCCTTGTCGATCGACCCCACGGCGCTACGGGAAGTGGCCTAAGGAGACTCAACGCATGGCACTGGCAATTTTCGATCTGGACGAAACCCTGATCCACGGCGACTGCGCGTCGCTATGGAGCGAGCAGATGGCGCGGCTGGGCTGGGTCGACGGCAAGGAGTTCCTGCGCCGCGACCATGCCCTGATGGAGGCCTACGGCAAAGGCCACCTGCAGATGGAGGAGTACATGGCCTTCAGCCTGGAGCCGATTGCCGGGCGCACCCTGGAAGAAGTCGAGCACCTGGTTGAACCCTGGGTGGAGGATGTCATCGAGCCGATCATTTTCGGTGATGCCTGCCGCTGCATCGCCGAGCACCGCAAGCGTGGCGACCGCATCCTGATCATTTCTGCTTCCGGCACCCACCTGGTCGGGCCGATTGCGGCGCGGTTGGGCGTGGACGAGTACCTGGCGATCGAGCTGGAGGCTGTGAACGGGGTATATACCGGCAAGACCCATGGGGTGCTGACTTACCGTGAGGGCAAGATCACCCGCTTGCTGGAGTGGCTGGACCAGGAACAGGAAAACCTGGAGGGGGCGAGCTTCTATTCCGATTCGCGCAATGATCTGCCGTTGTTGCTGAAGGTTGATCACCCGCTTGCAGTTAACCCTGATGCGGTGCTGCGCGAGCATGCCGAGAAGAATGGCTGGCCAATCTTGAGCTGGTCTTGAGGGCCGCGGGGGCGCCTTGCGCCCCAATCGCGACCCAAGGCGGCTGCAGGAGCTTGCACGCCCCTGCAGCAGCGGGCTGGTGTCGCGATTGGGCCGTAAAGCAGCCCCGGCAATCTCACGCCAGGCTAGGGTCGATCACCATGACCAGCTTGCCCGACACCTGATTGCTCTCGAGTTCGGCATAGGCTGCCTGGGCGAACTCGACCGGGTAGGTGTCCACCAGCTGCGGCGACAAACGCTTTTCGCTGAACAACGGCCACACCTGCTGTTGCAGCTCGCGCAGCAGCTCGGCCTTGAACCCGTCGTCACGGTTGCGCAACGTGGAGCCAGTGATTTCCAGGCGCTTGCCCAGCACCTGCGCCAGGTCCAGTTCAACCGTGCGCCCGCCCATCAGGCCGATGATCACCCAGCGCCCATCGCGGGCCAGCAGCTTGAGGTTGAGCTGCCCGTAGCTGGCGCCCACCGGGTCGAGAATCACATCGAACGGGCCCATGCCCTCCAGCGCATCCAGGTTTTCATTGCGCACCACCCCGCCCGTCGCGCCCAGTGCCTGGCAGTACGCCAGGCGGTCCTGCGAGCCAACGCTGACGTACACCGGGTTGCCGAACGCCTTGCACAACTGGATGGCGGCCGAGCCGACGCCACTGGCACCGGCGTGTACCAACACCTTCTCGCCAGCCTTCACTGCGCCCAACTGGAAAATGTTCAGCCACGCGGTGGCGTAGACCTCGGGTAGCGCTGCGGCCTCGTGCAGGGTCAGGCCCTCGGGCACTGGCAGCACATGGCGGGCATCGACCACCACTTCTTCGGCCATGGCCCCGCTGGCCAGCAGCGCGCACACTCGGTCGCCTACCCGCCAGTCGGCACCCGCGCCCACCTCTTCCACCACCCCGGCGCATTCCAGGCCCATGTAAGGGCTGGCGCCGGGCGGTGGCGGATAAAGCCCCTTCATTTGCAGCAGATCGGCCCGATTCAGGCCCGCCGCAGCCACGCGAATGCGTACCTGGCCGGCATCCAGGGCCGGGCGCTCGGCCTCGACCCACTCCACATGTCCGTCTTCGCCTTGCAATGCCTTCACAGTGCCTCCATAGTTGATTGACATGACTGAGCCTGGGGTACCCACGCCCCTGGCTTTTTGCAGTATTTGCCCGGCTCCATGGAACCGGCAACGGAAAAGACGGCCTACTATGCGTGATCAATTGCCTCCACGTCGAATCAGCATGAAGCATTTCCTTCCAAGCACCGCCCTGGCCCTGATGATCGGCCTGGGTAGCCTCACGCTCGGCGGCAATGCGTCGGCCGCCAACAAATGGGACAGCCTGCAGCCGGACCGTGACGAAATCGTCGCCAGCCTCAATGTGGTTGAGTTGCTCAAACGTCACCATTACAGCAAGCCGCCGCTCGATGACGCCCGTTCGGTGATCATCTACGACAGCTACATCAAGCTGCTCGACCCTGCGCGCAGCTACTTCACTGCGGCTGACATCGCCGAGTTCGACAAGTGGAAGCGCCAGTTCGACGACTTCCTCAAAAGCGGCAACCTCGACCCTGGCTTCACCATCTACAAGCGCTACCTGGACCGCGTCAAGCAACGCCTGGACTTCGCCCTGGCCGAGCTGAACAAGGGCGTCGACAAGATGGACTTCACCACCAAGGAAACCTTGCTGATCGACCGCAAGGATGCGCCGTGGCTGAAGAACCAGGCCGAGCTGGACGACCTGTGGCGCAAACGCGTCAAGGACGAGGTGCTGCGCCAGAAGATCGCCGGCAAAGAGCCCAAGCAGATTCAGGAAACCCTGACCAAGCGTTACAAGAACCAGCTGTCGCGCCTGAACCAGACCCGTGCCGAAGACATCTTCCAGGCCTACATCAATACGTTCGCCCAGTCCTACGACCCGCACACCAACTACCTGTCGCCGGACAACGCCGAGAACTTCGACATCAACATGAGCCTGTCGCTCGAAGGCATCGGTGCGGTGCTGCAAAGCGACAATGACCAGGTCAAGATCGTGCGCCTGGTCCCTGCAGGCCCTGCGGCCAAGACCAAGCAAGTGGCCCCGGCCGACAAGATCATCGGCGTTGCCCAGGGCAACAAGGAAATGGTCGACGTGGTCGGCTGGCGCCTGGACGAAGTGGTCAAGTTGATCCGTGGCCCGAAAGGCTCGGTCGTGCGCCTGGAAATCATCCCGGCCAGCAATGCCCCGAGCGACCAGACCAGCAAAGTGGTGTCGATCACCCGCGAGGCGGTCAAGCTTGAAGAGCAGGCGGCCAAGAAGTCGGTGCTCAAGCTCAAGCAGGCTGGCCGTGACTACAAGCTGGGGATCATTGAAATTCCGGCCTTCTACCTGGACTTCAAGGCGTATCGCGCCGGGGACCCGGAGTACAAGAGCACCACGCGTGACGTGAAAAAGCTGCTCACCGAACTGCAGAAGGAAAAAGTCGACGGCGTGGTCATCGACCTGCGCAACAACGGCGGCGGCTCCCTGCAAGAAGCCACCGAGCTGACCAGCCTGTTCATCGAGAAGGGCCCTACGGTGCTGGTTCGCAACAGCGATGGCCGGGTGGACGTGCTGGAAGACGAAAACCCTGGCGCCTTCTACAAAGGCCCGCTGGCGCTGCTGGTCAACCGCCTCTCGGCCTCGGCCTCGGAAATCTTCGCCGGCGCCATGCAGGATTATCACCGCGCGCTGATCATCGGCGGCCAGACCTTCGGTAAAGGCACCGTGCAGACCATTCAGCCGCTCAACCATGGCGAGCTGAAACTGACCCTGGCGAAGTTCTACCGGGTTTCCGGGCAGAGCACCCAGCATCAGGGCGTGCTGCCGGACATCGATTACCCGTCGATCATCGACACCAAGGAAATCGGTGAAAGCGCCCTGCCCGAGGCCATGCCGTGGGACACCATCCGCCCGGTGGTCAAGCCAGCGGCCGACCCGTTCAAGCCCTTCCTGGCGCAGCTCAAGGCGCAGCATGAAGCGCGCAGCGACAAGGACGCGGAGTTCACTTATATCCGTGACCGCCTGGCCCTGACCCAGAAGCTGATGAACGAGAAGACCGTCAGCCTCAACGAGCAGGACCGCCGCGCCCGCCACGATGAAATCGAGGCCAAGCAGCTCGCGCTGGAAAACATCCGCCGCAAGGCCAAGGGTGAAGAGCCGCTCAAGGAGCTGAAGAAAGAGGACGAGGACGCCTTGCCGACCGAGGATGAAAACACCAAGCCCGAAGACGACGCTTACCTGTCCGAGACGGGTCGCATCCTGATCGATTACCTCAGTGCCAGCACCAAGGTAGCCAAGCAGTAATCAGTCATCGCGCTGATGTGACACAAAAGGGGCCGAGCACGTAAGTGCTCGGCCCCTTCTGCTTTCGGTGTTTACCATGGGTGACAACAGTGCGACGCACGTCTATCGGCCTGCGACCGCAATCACAGCGCCACCCTCAACCTGTCAGGCAATCTCCGGGTAGGCATACTCGAAGACCCGCACAACTTCCGAAGCATGCCACGACGCGGCCTCCATGCCGTCGGCCGGCCCGGAGAAGCGCCCAAGCCGCTCAACGCATTCGAAAAAACCGGTGCGCGGCAGGCGGCTGGCGCCCTGGCTGATCACCAGTGAGCTGCGCAGCGGCTGCTCGGCACGGGCATCGAGCACCGCCAGGTACTCGAGCGCCGCAGTCAGCGTCTGCATGGCAGGGCTGGGCAATTGCAAACGCTCGATCAGTGCGCGGTAAGTCAGCAAATGCCGTTGGCGGCGGGCCAGGTCAAGCTCGTCCAGCAAGCTCTGCCAATGCTGACGGCTGATCCTGACCTGGCTCATGACGGCTCGCTCCAGCCCGCCACCCCCAGGTGCCAGGCCAGGGCACGGCGGATCGCTGCATCCGGCTGGCGTTCACCAGACTCGATCATCGCCAGGTAGGCGGGGCTTACCCCCACATTGCGCGCCAATTGCTCGGGTGCAATGCCTTTGGCCTGACGCAACTGCCCTACCTCGCTGAACGCGGGCAAACTGGCACTTGGCTCAGTGTGATCGCGGGTTTCGCCAACCGCCTCGGCAGGCGCCTGGCCGGCCGCCTTGAGCAGCGCCTGATACTGCTCCCAGGGAACGACGGCGTACTCGGGCTGACCGTCCCGGCTAATGACCTGAATACCCATAACAACCCCCTTACGTAGGATTACCGCATGTAATCCGCTCAACAGCCCCAGGCTTGCATCTCTCACAGGCCTGCCTTAACTGCGCGTGCTTGCCGATGCATAAAGCCGTCGTCGACCAATAGCGAAAGGCAATCGGGCTGCTCTTCTTCTGTTATATCTCATTGTAAGGGATTTCCACCTGCCGCGCGCTCTCGTCAGTCAAGGAGGACAATCACGCGAATGCGCTGGCGCCTACAGGCAGCGTTTAGTCATTTTCCAGGATCGGCTGACCGATACACCGAGCGAATATCTGGGCTAAATATCCGTCGTCGCCATGGTAGGAAAGAATGTTGGCGTGAATTCACTCTTCACGCCCGACAGCCTCCCACGTAATCGAAAAGCCCGCATTGATGATGATCCACTCAAACAGAATGCGCTGCGTACGGCCATTGCCTTCCCTGAAGGGGTGCGCGACATTCAATGTACCGTAAGCTTCAGCTACTGCGGTGATCAGATGGTCACGCGAATACCCTTCAAACCACCCTGCCGCAGCGATCTTTGAAAACTCCTTCCTGGTTTCAGGTTCTATGAATTCTGGGCTACAAAACCGCGTACTTCCCTTACTGATCGCACTGCTGCGAACTCGCCCTGCCCAGCTGTAGATGCGGGAAAACAGGGCACTGTGGATTTGCTTCAGCGAATCCAGGCTGTAAGGAGGCGGTAAGAACTCCAAACGGGAAGCCGCGAGCGCGCTGAGGTAGCGTTCGGCATCTTCCAGATCGTCAGGGTCGTGCAACTCGAGCAGGTTAATCAGAACGTCAGTACCCGGATAGCAGTCCGAGTCTTGTTCAGAACCGTACTTGTCCGAACTCAAGCCTTGATCAGCCGCACTGCTTTGAGGGCTGCGGCACGCGTTGGCAGCTTGATCTCACCCTCGCCATTCGACACCCATACACCTTCAAGGCGCAGGCTGGCCGCATAGTTGGCTTTGCGGTGCTTGGCGAACCAAGCTTTCTTGGCTTCCAAACTGAGCTTTTCCATCTCTATGACCCTTGGTTAGCATGCAGTGTGTGTATTGTAGCCGAACCCTTTGCACCATTGGAAAACGGTGCTTTTAGGGCGTTTTACGCTCCAGGCGCAACGCTTCAGGGGTGTCAGGCAAGCGCTCGACCACGCGCAAGCGCTCGGGGGCCTGGCTGTCGCGCCAAGACTTGAACCGCGCCAGCTCATCGGAGACGGTTTTCAGCACCCAGCCGAGCACGGCGATGTCATCGAGAAAACCTACGCCCAGCAGCCAGTCGGGGATCGCATCGATGGGGCTGACGAAATACAGCAGGCCGGCGACGATGGTCACCAGTGCCTTGGGGCTGATCGCGCGGTACTCGCCACGCCACCAGGCCAGGCACAGCGACTGCAACAGCTTGATGTCTCCACGCAACTGGCCCAGGCGCGGGCCTTTGCGGGCCACCGCGAACAGCAAAGCCGGCAAGCGGCCACGGCTTAGCAGGCGCTCGGCCAAGGGCAGGAAGCGGGCGAAATTCCAGGGTGCGCTCATGTAGCCTCCAGCAGGGAGAGGTTATCCACATTTATTGTGGATAACCTTGTGAACAGGGCGAAGTTTCTGACGGCAGGTGCCTGTAAAGCAAGGGCCCCGGTCAGATCGGGCGTTTTTTACACAGTCGTTTCAAAACCGCAAACGATTTGCGTCAGAAGCCTCCTGCTTCTTCACGCTGCCCTTTCTCGGACAGTCTGCTGCCCCGGAGGTTCGGCCCGAGGCCTACTGCACAAACGACAACGCCCCGTCGAAACGGGGCGTTGTGTACTACCAGCCGGTATTATTTGGCTGGTGCTTCAGCCGGAGCTTCAGCTTCAGGCGCGTCGCCTTGCAGCTGGGCCGGGTCCTTGATGGCGATCAGTTCCAGGTCGAACACCAGCACCGAGTTGGCCGGGATCAGCGGGCTTGGGCTCTGTGCGCCGTAGGCCAGTTCAGCCGGGATGAACAGCTTGTACTTCTCGCCAACGTGCATCAGCTGCAGGCCTTCGACCCAGCCTGGAATGACACCACTGACCGGCAGGTCGATCGGGCTGCCACGCTCTACCGAGCTGTCGAACACCTTGCCATCGATCAGCTTGCCTTCGTAGTGGACAGTCACCACGTCGGTCGGCTTGGGCTGTGGGCCGTCGGCCTTCTTGACCACTTCGTACTGCAGGCCCGAGGCGGTAGTGACCACACCTGGCTTCTTGGCATTTTCTTCGAGGAACTTCTTGCCGGCGGAGGCGGCTTCTTCGCTGGCCTTGGCCAGGCGCTCCTCAGCGCGCTTCTGCAGCGCGGTGAAGGCTTCTACCAGCTCTTCGTCCTTGATGCGCTGTTCTTTCTTGCCAACGGCGTCTTCGATGCCGAGGGCGACGGCTTTGGAATCAAGGTCTTCCATGCCTTCCTGAGCCAGGCTCTTGCCCATGTTCAGGCCGATACCGTAGGAGGCTTTCTGTGCCGGAGTTTTCAGCTCGGGGCTGCTGGCTTGTTGATCACAGCCAGCCAGTACCAGGCCTACCAGGGCAACCGCAGCCGCCAAACGATGCTGTTTCATGCTATTTCCTTGTTCATGCGCCATGTGGGCAATCAGGGTAAAGCCGCGAGCTTATCAGGCGGCCATTACCAATGGCTACCGGCATAAGAGCCGGTTTCATGGAGTAAGTTCACTCGGTAGCGCGCTTGCACTCAACCTTAAGGGCCTTTGGCCAGTATTGACCATAAGCCCAGCAAACGCCCCTGCAAACTTGGCCCTTCCAGCGGCCGGCCCCAAGCTGGCATTTCTGCCAGTAGCGCCCTACTTGAGCCTGGTTTCCAATGAGCCTGCAACGCACCTGACGCGCAATGGCTGATCACCCCCTAAGCCAGCACGGCCCCGCGTTTACTCATTACCGAGGAAGAGCCATGAACATTTCACCAAAGCCCAACCGCTCAACCCGTAACGCCCTTGCCGGGCCCCGCACATCCATCGAGCTGCCGCAGGCCCCCCTCGATTGTGATTACGGCATCGATGGGCTCGCCTACATCTTTGAAAAAATCGCCGGGTCACGGGCTAACACCAATGCAATCATCAATAGCACGGTGAGCGCTGGACGCAGTTATGTCATCGGTGAAAGTTACAATCCCCAAACGAGTGAAGCGAAGGTTTTCGTGGCTTGCCTGAAGGATCTAGGCACCCTGGACAACAGTTTCGGTGACGGTGGAATCTTCGATTTCAACAAGGCAGCCAGCACCGACTACATGGACCCCAAAAGCATCGTGGAGGATGCTGCGGGCAATTTACTCATCGCTCTCAAGGTGGTGGGGCAATCAGCCAGCCACCTTTGGAAACTGAGTGCCGGCGGGCAACCGGACCCGAACTTTGGGGACCGCAAGGGGTACGTGGATACCCGCAACCTGATCGGCGAAGAGTTGGTGCTGGAACACTTGGCAGTGACGAAGGGCCACATTTTCGCCACCGGTGGCAAGTCAGAGAACTTCGAACCGGTGGTGCTGGGGCTGGACAATGACGGCGCATTGCGCGCGGATTTTGGTGATGATGGCCTGGTTGATGTCAGCAAGCTAATACCCGATACCGACTCACACATTGTCGACGGCATTGCCAGTTTCACGTCCCCCTCGAATGCGCAGCAGCTGGTATTGACCTGGTACCTGATACGGGGGGAAGACCCCTACAGCGTTACCACAGCCATGACCCCTGACGGGAAAGTGGATGATAACTTTGGCACCAAGGGTTTCCACTGGTCAGCCCCCTGGATCATTAATAATGGTTTTTCCGTAGACCCGGTCGCCAAGCGAATCACCTTTTACGGGGAACTGTACGACGTCGATGAAGATATCAGCCACCCGACCGTTTACCGCATCGACTACTCGGGGGCGCCAGCCAGGGAGTTCAACGGCGGCGAAGCGTTGGTATTTGACAAGCCGGGCGGTTGGTACGCCGGCGTAGAAACAGCCGGTGGCCTGGTGGGTTACGGGCATTTCTATACTTATTCGCTTGCCTTCAGCTTGACCTCCGAGGGCACGTTCGACACCCGCTTCGTCCCGCCCTTCGGCTACGGCCAGTTCGGCGCACAAATACCAGAGGACGGCTTCTATGCCTCGGGATCGACGGTCTCGCTCGATGCAGGCAACCAGCGCTTGTTGATCAATGGCCGTGACGAAGAGGTCCGAGGCTCGACTGTTCCCTGTGTGGCCGCGGTGGCCTTGCCAAGCGCTTGACAGCAGTTGAGCATCAAGCCCACGAGCGTTCCTCGGCCAGGAACGCTCGGCTACGACGAAGCTTACGGGTAGGACCGCTCGCGATATTGCCCCGCCACTTCCCGCAATACATCGCACACCCACTGCCCGGGCAGGCTCAGCGCCAAGGCGGCATTGCGGCAGATACCCACCGACCCACCCGGTTCCCGCACCCCTAGGTCGAGCTCGGCCAGTTCGCCGCGGCGCAGGTCGAGCAGCACCGCATCACGCGGCGCCACCCACACGGCGTCACTGCCGAGCAGGTAGCGGCGGCTCAAGGCCAGTGAGAGGGTCTCCAGGCGCTGGGCCGGCAGTTGAATGCCGCATTGCACGAACAGGCTGTCGGCGTGCTGGCGTATGGTCGTGCCTGGTGGCGGGAGCACCAGCGGGTATCGGCCGACGCGGGCTCGGTCTACTTGCGTGCTGGCCAGCAATGGGTGGCCGGGGCGCACGACCAACGCCATCGACTCGCTGTACAGGTGCTCGAACGACAACCCCTGGATCTGCGGGCTGTCGGTCATGCGCCCCACCACCAATTCCAGTTCCCCCAGGCGCAACTGCCCGAGCAACTGTGCACTGGCCCCGGTCACCACGCTGATCAGCAACGCCTCGTGGCGTTGGTGCAGGCGGCACAGCACCTCGGGCATCAGCAGGCCTTCGACCGTGGACAGCACGCCGATGCGCACCTGCGACGGTGCCCGCGCTTCACCGCGCAAGCTGCTCACGCCGTCGCGCAGGGCCTGCACGCTGGGCCCGGCGTAATGCATGAAACGGGTGCCGGCCGGGGTCAGCTCGACCCCTTGGCGGCTGCGCTCGAACAGTCGCGTTTCGAGCAGGTCCTCAAGCTCCTTGAGGGTCTTGGAAATCGCAGGCTGGCTGATCGCCAGAATGTCAGCGGCCCTGGCCAGGCTGCCCTGCCGGGCAATCTCCAGAAAGCACAGCAGGTGGCGGTACTTGATGCGGGTGTCGAGGTTCATGCGCCAAGCTTACCGCATCGCCACCTGTGGCGTACCCAGGGTTCCTTGCCCCGGTCTTTAGAAGTCGCAATCGGCGGCGCCCGCGCTATCGCTTGTTCAAAAGCAAATGCAGAACACAGAGCCGGGATCAGGCCAGCGCCACTTCCACTGCCTCCCCGTTCAGCCGTACCGGCCACACACGTAACTGCTGGCTGGCATCTTCCAGACAGGCCCCGCTGTGCAGGCTGAAGTGCTGCTTGTACAGCGGGGCTGCCACCACCAGCTCACCCTGCAGGCTGCCCACCAGCCCGCGGCCAATGATGTTGGCCCCCGAGCGTGGGTCGCGGTTGTCCACCGCGTACAGGCTCTGCGCCTGCCCCGGCAGGTAGAACAGGGCGACCTGGATGCCATCGAGCCAGACCACCACACCGGAGTCGGCGACCAGGTCAGCGGTGTGGCACACCGCTTGCCAGTTGGGTTGCTTTGCCACAGCAGCATTGGACAGGTTCATCAGACAGCCTCCTCGACGGTAGGGATCAGGTGCAGGGGTGCAGCGGGGCGACGTTGTTCACGCTCGCGGACGAAGTGCACGTCCGGGTCGGCGCGTCGATCGTTGACGAAGGTACGGAAGCGCTTGAGCTTTTCCGGATCGTTGAGGGCATTGGCCCATTCGCACTCGTACTGCTCGACCACATGCTGCATCTGCGCTTCCAGCTCGGCAGCCAGGCCCAGGCTGTCTTCGAGGATCACCTGCTTGAGGTAATCCAGGCCGCCGTCCAGGCTTTCGCGCCACACCGACGTGCGCTGCAGCTTGTCGGCGGTGCGGATGTAGAACATCAGCACGCGGTCGATCAGGCGTACCAGGGTCTCGTCGTCCAGGTCGGTAGCGAACAGCTCGGCATGGCGTGGGCGCATGCCGCCATTGCCGCAGATGTAGAGGTTCCAGCCTTTGTCGGTGGCGATCACGCCGATGTCCTTGCTTTGCGCCTCGGCGCATTCGCGGGTGCAGCCAGAGACCGCGAACTTGAGCTTGTGCGGGCTGCGCAGGCCCTTGTAGCGGTCCTCCAGGCGCAGCGCCATGGCGACGCTGTCCTGCACACCGTAGCGGCACCAGGTGCTGCCTACGCAGGACTTCACCGTGCGGGTCGATTTGCCGTAGGCGTGGCCAGTCTCGAAGCCGGCCTCGATCAGCTCGCCCCAGATCAGCGGCAGCTCGTGCAACTGGGCGCCGAACAGGTCGATGCGTTGGCCGCCGGTGATCTTGGTGTAAAGGTCGTACTTCTTGGCCACCTGACCGATCACGATCAGTTTGTCCGGGGTGATTTCGCCGCCGGGAATGCGCGGCACCACCGAATAGGTACCGTTTTTCTGCATGTTGGCCATGAAGGTGTCGTTGGTGTCCTGCAGCGGCACCAGCGCAGGGTCCATGATCGGTTGGTTCCAGCACGAAGCGAGGATGTTGCCCACCGCCGGCTTGCAGATGTCGCAGCCGACATGGCCCTGGCCATGGCGCGCCAGCAAATCATTGAAGGTGCGTATGCCACCCACCCGCACCAGCCCGTACAGCTCCTGCCGGGTATAGGCGAAGTGTTCGCACAGGCGCTTGTCCACGGCCACGCCACGGGCGGTGAGTTCATGCTCGAACACCTGCTTGAGCAGCGCCGCGCAGCCGCCACAGCCGGTGGCAGCCTTGGTGCAGCCCTTGATCGCAGCCAGGTCGGCGCAACCACTGTCAATCGCTGCGCACACGGCGCCCTTGCTGACGTTGTGGCACGAGCAGAGGGTCGCGCTGTCAGGCAGCGCATCGGCGCCCAGGGCTGGTACGCCGCCGCTTTGCGGCAGGATCAAGGCCGCCGGGTCGGCAGGCAGGGCGATGCCGTTCTGGGCGTATTGCAGCAATGTATCGTAGTAGCTGTTGTCGCCCACCAGCACGGCGCCAAGCACGTGCTTGCCGCTGGCATCGACCACCAGCCGGCGATAGGCGGCATTGGCCTCGTCGATGAAGCGGTAGCTGCGCGACCCGGGCGTGGCGCCATGGGCATCGCCGATGGCGCCGACATCGACGCCCAGCAGCTTGAGCTTGGTCGACATGTCGGCCCCGGTGAATTCCCCAGCCGCCTCGCCCAACAACAGCGCCGCGACGTTGCGCGCCATACTGTAGCCCGGCGCAACCAGGCCGAACACGCTGCCGTTCCACGAGGCGCATTCACCGATGGCGAAGATCCGGGGGTCGCTGGAGCGGCAGTGGTTGTCGACCACCACCCCGCCGCGCGCGGCGATCTCCAGGCCGCAGGCACGGCCCAGGGCATCCTGCGGGCGGATGCCGGCAGAGAACACCACCAGGTCGGTTTCCAGGTGTTCGCCACCGTCGAAATTCATCCGATAGCGGTAGGCCTCACCGTCGCTGATCGACTGGGTGGCGCGCGACAGGTGCACGCCCACGCCCAGCGCTTGGATCTGCGCCTTGAGCGCGGCGCCGCCTTCAGCATCCAGTTGCACCGGCATCAGCCGTGGCGCGAACTCCACCACGTGCGCTTCCAGGCCCAGGGACTTGAGGGCATTGGCCGCCTCAAGGCCCAGCAGACCGCCGCCCACCACCACGCCACGGGTGGCATCAACGGCAGCGGCGCGTATCGCGTCGAGATCGTCGAGAGTGCGATAGACCAGGCGGGCGTTGCCGCTGGAGCCCTCGATCGGAGGCACGAAGGGGTAAGAGCCGGTGGCCAGGACCAGATGGTCGTACCCGTAGCGGCCTGCGGCGGTCACCACTTCACAGCGCTCACGGTCGATTTGCAGCACCGCTTCACCCAGGTGCAGGTGCACCCCGTTTGCGCCATAGAAACCCTGCTCGCACAGGGCCAGGGTTTCGGCACAGCTGCCGCTGAAGTATTCAGACAGGTGCACGCGGTCGTAGGCGCGCTGGCGCTCCTCGCCGAACACGCGCAACTCGAAGCGCGCCAGCGCGCCGCGTTCGACCAGTTGCTCGACGCAATGGTGGCCCACCATGCCGTTGCCGACGATGACCAGTCGCTCTCGTTGCCCGCTGCTCGCTGTTGCCTTCATAAGCCGATCCTCGATCAAAAAAAAAGCGCCTGGAGCCGAAGCTCCAGGCGCCTTTGCCTGTATTCATCACGGAATGCCCCCGGTTGATCGCCGTTGATCAGTGGGGCTTGTTGTGCTGGAGATAGAGCAGGGAATGTGCCAGTTACCTCGTTTGTCGCGGCCCTGTCGCCGGCAACCCGGCGCATACAGGGGCTTCGCTGTCATTTGGCCCTGTGCTGCAGGCGTGAAAGCCGGCTTACCGACCTTATAGCCAACCCGAACCACGCCCATTCAAGGTGCACTGCTCCCCATCCTGGAGCACGTCAATACACATCGCGGCGATAACGCCTGGCCTTGCTCAAGGCCTGCATGTAGGCATCGGCATCCACACTACCGTGCTCGGCAATGATCTCGCGCAGCACTGCGTCCACATCCTTGGCCATGCGCTGAGCATCACCGCACACATAGAAGTAGGCCCCCGCCTCCAGCCACTGCCACACCCGCGCACCCTGCTCACGCATCCGCTGCTGCACATAGATCTTTTCTGCCTGATCGCGGGAGAACGCGGTGTCCAGGCGCAGGTGGCCGCTGGCCTGCCAGGCCTGCAACTGCGCCTGGTAGTAAAAATCGGTGGCTGCACATTGCTCGCCGAAGAACAGCCAGTTATGCCCTTTTGCCCCCCGCGCCTCGCGCTCTTCGAGAAACGCACGAAACGGCGCGATGCCTGTACCGGGGCCCACCATGATCAGTGGCACGTCATCGTCTTCAGGCAGGTGGAAATGCCGGGATGCCTGGGGAAAGATCGCCACTTTCACAGCCTGCCCCCGGTCAGCGAGGAAGCTCGAACTCACCCCTTTTCGCTGGCCATAACGCACGGTAGAGACGGTCAGATGCACCTGGCCGGGGTGGGCCAATGGGCTGGAACTGATCGAGTACAGGCGCGGTTGCAAGGGTTTGAGCAACTCGAGCCAGGTTGCCAACGGCAGGTCTTGTGGAAACGCGCGCAGCACGTCTGCCAACTGCCGGCCCCATAGCCAATCCTGCAGGGCTGCCGTGCGCTCAGGCTGCAACAGGTGCCGGAGGTCCTCAGCCTGCTGGCTGAAGACCTGCAGTTGCTGAGGGGTGACCCTGGCAATTTCCAGGTGCGACGCCAAGGCCTGGGCCAACGGCATGGGCGGCTGGCCCTTGAGTTCGACCAGGGCCTGGCCGTCCTGCTGCATGAGCGCCAGCAACTCCTCCACCAGCGCCGGGCAGTTGCGGGGCCACACGCCCAGCGCATCGCCCACCGCGTAGGTGAAGCCGCTGCCGGGAAGCTCGAACACCAGCTGGCGGGTTTCCTTGCTTGAACCGGGGCCACTGAGCAGGGTGTTTTCCAGCAGCGTCGCCGCCCACGGCCGTTGCTTGCTGTACGGCGCAGCGGCGTCGGCCTGGTTGACCGGGCGCGCCACGGCAGCGCTGCCCAGCTGGGGCAACAGCGCGTCGAGCCAAGTGGCAAAGGCCTCATCGAAATCCGGTTCACAGTCGACCCGCGGCAGCAGGCGGCGCCCCCCAAGTTCGGCCAGGCGCTGATCGAGCTTGCGACCAAAGCCGCAGAACTGGGCGTAACTGGAGTCGCCAAGGGCCAGCACCGCATAAGGCAGCTCAGCGCAGTGTGCGCCCTCCTCGCTTTGCAGCGCCCGCCAGAACGCGGTGGCGCTGTCGGGCGCATCACCATCGCCAAAGGTGCTGGCAATCAGCAGCACACTCGCCGCGCCTTGCAACTGGCTTGGGCTGATCGCCTCCATGCAACTGAGCTGCACCTGCAGCCCTGCGCCGCGCAAACGCTCTGCGCAGCGCTCGGCCAGCGCCTCGCCGTTGCCGGTTTGCGAGGCCCACAGCACCTGATGCCGGGGCGTGGCGGGGAGCAGCGCCGCTGCTGCCGGCTGCTGGGCGTACAGGCCGGCCAGCAGCCCATCCACGAACGACCGGCGCGAGGCCGCCAAGGGCGCACTGGCCGGCAAACGGGGAACCCCTTCGGCTCGCGCCTGGTCCAGGCCGAGCAGAAAGCCCTGCAGGTAATGGCGTTCGTCCTCGGCCAGCACGGGGGCTGGGAGGGTGTCCAGACCAAGCAGGCGAGAGAGGATCGCAGTCGGCATACGGGCAGGCTCCGGTGCATGGGTAGTGTTGCCGAGGTCCAGGACATCGATGCGTTCTCCAGCAACCCGCTCGAGGGCCACGGCGCAGTGCTTGAGGGCAGGCTGCAGCGACAGCGGATCGACCGCATCGCAGGTCACGGCGTTGATTGCCAGTTGCTCGCCGATCACATCGTTCCAATGGAACGGCGCGAAGCAATTGCCCGGCATGACCCTGTCGCTGACCCGCGCCGGCAGCACGGCCTGGCCCCGGCGCGAGCGGATCGCCACCTGGTCCCGGCCCTGGATGCCCAGCCGGGCGGCATCCTCGGGATGCAGCTCGACGAAGGGGCCGGGCTCCAGCTTGTTCAGGGCCGGCACCTTGCCGGTCTTGGTCAGGGTGTGCCATTGGTGTTGCACGCGCCCGGTATTGAGCACCAACGGGTAGTCGGCGTCGGGCAGCTCCGGCGCGGGCAGCCAGGGCCGGGCGAAGAAGCGGGCCTTGCCACTGGCGGTGGGGAACACCGGGGAAGCGCATGCGCCGTCCTCGATGTAACGCACCGGGCTGCGGTCGTCCACGCGGCCGGGCGGGCAAGGCCACTGGTGCGGCTTGTCGCGCAGTTGCGGGTAGCCCACGCCACGCAGGTCGTAACCGGTGAGCGGGTTGTAGAAGCGACGGATTTCGTCGTACACCGCTTCAGCGTCGGCGTAGTCGAAGGCTTCGGCGTACCCCATGGCACAGGCGACCCGGGCGATGATCTGCCAGTCCGGCAAGCTCTGGCCCGGTGCCGGCACGGCGCGAGGCATCAGTGTGAGGTTGCGTTCGCTATTGATCATCACACCCTCGCCTTCAGCCCAGAGTGCGGCGGGCAGAACAATGTCGGCGTATGGGTTGGTTTCGGTGTCGAGAAAGGCATCCTGGGTGATCACAAGCTGCGCCTGGCGCAGGCCATCGATCACCTGCTGGCGGTTGGCGACGCTGGCCACCGGGTTGCTGCAGATGACCCAACAGGCTTTCACTTCGCCGGTTTTCATCTGCTCGAACAGGGCTACCGTGCCCTCGCCGCTTTCTGCCCGCAGGCTGCCGGGTGCCAGGCCCCATTGCGCTTCGACAAAACTTCGGTCGGTGTCGACCAGCGCCGAGCGTTGGCCCGGCAGCCCCGGCCCCATATACCCCATCTCGCGGCCACCCATGGCATTGGGCTGGCCGGTCAGCGAGAACGGCCCGCTGCCGGGGCGGCAGATGGCGCCGGTAGCCAGGTGCAGGTTGCAGATTGCGTTGGTATGCCAGGTGCCGTGCACGCTCTGGTTCAGGCCCATGGTCCAGCAGCTCATCCACTCCCCTGCACTGCCGATCCATGCGGCAGCCTGGCGGATGTCATCTTCTGCAAGGCCGGTGATGGCGGCGACGCGCTCAGGCGTGTAGTCCTCGAGGAAGGCCGGCAGCGCCTCCCAGCCCTCGGTGTGGCGAGCGATGAAGTCGGGGTTGGTCTGGCCATTGCGGTGCAGCAGATGCAACAGGCCATTGAGCAGTGCCAGGTCGCTACCGGGGCGCACTTGCAGGAACAGGTCGGCCTTGTCGGCGGTAGCGGTGCGGCGTGGGTCGACCACGATCAGCTTCGCCCCCGCCTTGACCCGGTCGAGCAGGCGCAGGAAGAGGATCGGGTGGCAGTCGGCCATGTTGGCACCCATCACCAAGAACACCTCGGCACGCTCGAAGTCCTGGTAGCTCCCGGGCGGGCCATCGGCTCCCAGCGAGAGTTTGTAGCCGCTGCCGGCGCTGGCCATGCACAGGCGTGAATTGGACTCGATATGGCGCGTGCGGATAAAGCCCTTGGCCAGTTTGTTGGCCAGGTACTGGGCTTCCAGTGACATCTGCCCGGAAACGTAAAGCGCTACGGCGTCCGGGCCGTGCTGGTCGATGATGCCGCGCAGGCGCTCGGCAGCCTGGGCGATGGCCTGGTCCATGCTGCTGCGCGCCGGTTCATGGTCGCGTTGCTGGCGCACAAAGGCACTGTCCATGCGCCCGGCGGCGGTCAGGGGCAGGTGCGCGGTAAGGCCTTTGGTGCACAGACGGCCAAAGTTGCTCGGGTGCTGCTTGTCACCACTGATCTTGCTGACCTTGCCATCGGCCACGCTCATGACGATGCCGCAGCCTACGCCGCAATAGGGGCAGACGCTGCGTACTTCGGTGCTGGCCATGGGGCGGGTCTCCTGGTGCAAACGCAAAAGGCGCCGGCTGCCCCGGCTTGCTTGGCAAGCGAGTGCAACACGGCGCCTTTGTCGTGAAGGGTTGAAGGCAGTCGACGTTGACGGCCTTGATGGGGGTCTTTCAGCAATTGTCGGGCCAGCCCCACCGCCCTGTCGCCGGCAAGCCGGCCGCTGCAGGATCACCGGTACTTCAACGCGGGTGGAGCAGGCAAGGCCTGCAGGGCAACGCACCATGCGGTGGCACCCCAACGCCCCATGGCGCTATGCTGGGGCACATTCCAGCATGAGTTACTGCGCCTCCCACATGTCACAAGTGATCCTCAAGACCCCTGCTCAACTCGACCTGATGCGCAACGCCGGCCGTTTACTGGCCCAGGTGTTCGCCGACCTCGACACGTTCATTCGCCCCGGCGTGACCACGATGCAGATCAACGACCGCGCGGAGGCCTTCATCGTCAACACCCTCAAGGCACGCCCGGCGAGCAAGGGCCAGTACGGCTTCCCCTACGCGCTCAATACCTCGGTGGACCATGTGGTCTGCCACGGTATGCCCAAGGCCGATGAGGTATTGCGTGAAGGGTCGATCATCAACGTGGATATCACGCTGGAACAAGGCGGCTACATCGCCGACTCGTCGAAGATGTATTGCCTGGGCCCGATCAGCGATGAGGCACGACGCCTGGTCGACACCACCTATGAGGCCCTGTGGAAGGGGATTGAGCAGGTGCGCCCGGGGGCGACGCTTGGCGACATCGGCCATGCCATCCAGGCCCATGCCGAAGCAGCGGGCTACAGCGTGGTGCGCGAGTACTGCGGCCATGGCATTGGCCAGCAGATGCACGAAGCGCCAGAGGTGCTGCATTACGGCCAGCGCGGCATGGGCATGAAGCTCAAGCCGGGCATGGTGTTTACCATCGAGCCGATGATCAACCAGGGCGGGCGTGGCACACGGACCTTGAAGGATGGGTGGACGGTGATTACCCGCGACCATACGCTGTCGGCGCAGTGGGAGCATACCGTGGCGGTGACCGAGGATGGGGTCGAGGTGCTGACGCTACGCAAGGAAGAACGCGTGGGTTGAAAGCACGGGATACAGACACAAAAAAAGCGACCCTAAGGTCGCTTTTTTTGTGACTTCCGGGTGTTCAGTGGGCCCTGGAAGTGGAATATGGCGCAGCGGACGGGACTCGAACCCGCGACCCCCGGCGTGACAGGCCGGTATTCTAACCGACTGAACTACCGCTGCGCTATTCAACGAGTGGTGGGTGATGACGGGATCGAACCGCCGACCCTCTGCTTGTAAGGCAGATGCTCTCCCGGCTGAGCTAATCACCCTTCGTCTCGGTGAGGCGCGCATTCTACGGAGCAAGCGCAAGCCTGGCAAGCCGTAGGGCTGTTTTTTTTGAAAAAAATCGAAACCCCAAACAGCAGGCACAAAAAAAGCGACCCTAAGGTCGCTTTCTTCGTTACTTCCGGGTGTTCAGTGGGCCCTGGAAGTGGAATATGGCGCAGCGGACGGGACTCGAACCCGCGACCCCCGGCGTGACAGGCCGGTATTCTAACCGACTGAACTACCGCTGCGCTATACATCGAGTGGTGGGTGATGACGGGATCGAACCGCCGACCCTCTGCTTGTAAGGCAGATGCTCTCCCGGCTGAGCTAATCACCCTTCGTCTCGGTGTGGCGCGCATTCTACGGATGGGCCGCCACCCTGGCAAGCACATTTTTCAACTTTTCTAAAAAAAATGTTCAGGCCTTTCAAAGACCTAGCGCGGTCCAGGGTTTCTTTCTTCCTATATAGCTGCTGGCCCAATGACAGGGCTGGCCTGGAACGGCTGCACGGAGAATAATGCCCCCCTTATGCATTAAGGAGAGACTCACCCTCATGTGGTTCAAGAACCTGCTGACTTACCGCCTGACCCAGGATGTCCCATTCGAGGCTGAAGCACTGGAGGCCGCCCTGGCCAGCAAGCCGGCCCGCCCCTGCGCTAGCCAGGAGCTGACCACTTACGGTTTCGTCGCTCCGTTCGGCAAGGGCGAAGACGCCCCACTGGTGCACGTCAGCGGCGAGTTCCTGCTGATTGCCGCGCGCAAGGAAGAACGCATTCTGCCAAGCAGCGTGGTAAACGATGCTGTGAAGGAGAAGGTCGAAGAGATCGAGACCGAGCAGATGCGCAAGGTCTATAAAAAGGAGCGCGACCAGATCAAGGACGAGATCATCCAGGCGTTCCTGCCGCGGGCGTTCATCCGCCGCTCGATGATCTTCGCCGCCATCGCCCCGCGCCTGGGCATGATCCTGGTCAACTCGGCGAGCGCCAAGCGCGCCGAAGACCTGCTGTCAACGCTGCGTGAGGTGATGGGTTCGTTGCCGGTACGCCCGGCGACGGTGAAAATCGCACCGACCGCGACCATGACCGACTGGGTCAAGTCGCAGCAGGCTGCCGAAGGTTTCTATGTGCTGGATGAATGCGAGCTGCGCGACACGGCCGAAGATGGCGGCATCGTGCGTTGCAAACGCCAGGACCTGACTGGCGAAGAAATCCAGCTGCACCTGAGCACTGGCAAGGTGGTCACGCAACTGGCTCTGGCCTGGCAGGACAAGCTGTCGTTCGTGCTGGACGACAAGATGGTGATCAAGCGCCTGAAGTTCGAGGAGCTGCTGCAAGAGCAGGCCGAGCAGGATGGCGGCGATGAAGCGGCCCAGCAGTTCGATGCCAGCTTCCTGCTGATGATGATGACCTTCAGCGAATTCCTCCCGGTGCTGTTCGAAGCCCTCGGCGGCGAAGAGATCCCCCAAGGGGTCTGACAGCAGCTGCAAGCTGTGAGCTGCAAGCTACAAGAAAGATCAAAAGCGGTAGTGCGGTGCTCAATACACCGCCGTACTGCTTGCAGCTTGAAGCTTGAAGCTTGAAGCTTGAAGCTGCATTATCAGGGCCACTGTGAGGACGACCTCACGACGCACTGCGTGACCATTACGGGGACGGCCCCATCAGTCAAACGATGGAGACTTACTCATGTCCTGGATCATCCTGTTCTTCGCCGGCCTGTTCGAAGTCGGCTGGGCTGTCGGCCTCAAATACACCGACGGCTTCACCCGCCCGCTTCCCACCGTGCTTACCGTCGGCGCAATGGTCATCAGCCTCGGCCTGCTGGGCCTGGCCATGAAAGAGCTACCGCTGGGCACCGCCTATGCCATCTGGACCGGCGTGGGTGCCGTCGGCACCGTCATCGCCGGCATCATCCTGTTCGGTGAGTCCATGGCCCTGGTGCGGCTGGTCAGTGTGGCGCTGATCGTTACCGGCCTGATCGGCCTGAAAGTCAGCGCCAGCTGACCGCCTACGCCTAACGCAGGTCGCCGCGCAAGCGGCTGACCTGCTCACGCAGCAACTCAGGCTGCGCCACCTCCACCGGGATGGAAGCGCCAGCGACGATGGTCACCCGCGACCACAAGCGCTTGAAGAACCCCTTGCCCGGGTCGCGGCTGAAGAAGCTGCCCCACAGCCCCTGCAGCGCCAAAGGAATCACCGGCACCGGGGTTTCTTGCAGAATGCGGCTGACACCGCCGCGGAACACATCGATCTCGCCATCGCCGGTCAGCTTGCCTTCCGGGAAAATGCACACCACCTCCCCCGCCGACAGGTACTCGGCGATACGGGCGAACGCGCGCTCGTAAATGGCCGGGTCCTCATTGCGCCCGGCAATCGGGATGGCACCGGCGGTGCGGAACACGAAATTGAGCACCGGCAGGTTGTAGATCTTGTAGTACATCACGAACCGGATCGGGCGGCGGATGGCACCGCCGAGCAGCAGCGCGTCAACGAAGGACACATGGTTGCACACCAGCAGCGCTGCGCCTTCGTCGGGAATGCGCTCGAGGCCGCGGTGCTCCACCCGGTACATCGAGTGGCTCAACAGCCAGATCAAGAAGCGCATGGTGAACTCGGGCACGATCTTGAAGATATAAGCGTTGACCAGGATGTTGAGCAGCGACACCACCAGGAACAGCTGCGGAATGCTCAGGTCCGCGAGGCCCAGCAGGACGATGGTGAGGATGGCCGACACCACCATGAACAAGGCATTGAGAATATTGTTGGCGGCGATCACGCGCGCGCGCTGGTCCTCGGCGGTACGCGCCTGGATCAGCGCGTACAGCGGCACTATATAGAAGCCACCGAATACCCCAAGCCCGACGATCGACAGCAGGATCCACCAGGCCTGGCTCAAGCCCAGCAGTGCCAGCCAATCGTGGGGGGCTGCGCCGGCCGGCACATCACCGGAATGCCACCACCAAAGCAGCCCGAACAGCGTCAGGCCGAAAGAGCCGAAGGGCACCAGGCCGATCTCGACCTTGCGCCCACTGAGCCGCTCACACAATAACGAGCCCAGGGCGATCCCCACCGAGAACAGTGTCAGTACCAGGGTCACCACCGTGCCGTCACCGTGCAGCCAGTCCTTGGCATAGGCCGGGATCTGGGTCAGGTAGATGGCGCCGACGAACCAGAACCACGAGTTGCCGACGATGGAGCGCGACACCGCCGGCGGTTGCCCCAGCCCCATGCGCAGGATCACCCACGACTGCTTGAAGATGTTCCAGTCCAGCGCCATTTGCGGTGATATGGCCGCCGCGCGCGGGATCCAGCGGCTGGCCAGGTAGCCCAGCACCGCGGTACCCACTACCCCGCCCGCCACCACGGTGGCGTAGCTGTCGCTGGCCATCATCACCCCGGCGCCGATGGTGCCGGCGAGAATGGCGAGAAAGGTGCCCATTTCCACCAGGCCGTTGCCGCCCACCAACTCTTCTTCACGCAGGGCCTGGGGCAGGATCGAGTACTTCACCGGGCCGAACAGCGCCGAATGGGTGCCCATGCCGAACAGCGCCACCAGCATCAGCAGCAGGCTGTCGCTGACGAAGCCGAGGGCCCCGATGGCCATGATGGCAATTTCGGCCAGCTTGATCGCACGGATCAACGCGTCCTTGGCGAACTTCTCGCCAAACTGCCCGCCCAGCGCCGAAAACAGAAAGAACGGCAGGATGAACAGCAACGCGCACAGGTTGACCCAGATCGAGCGGTCCCCGTCGCCAAGGCTGAGCTTGAACAGGATGGCCAGGATCAGCGATTGCTTGAACAGGTTGTCGTTGAAGGCACCCAGCGACTGGGTGATGAAAAACGGCAGGAAGCGCCGCTTGCCGAGCAAGGTGAATTGCGAGGAATGACTCATCGTCCTTGTTCCCTGAGGGGCTTTTGTCATTTGAGGCACGCAGGCCGCAATAAGCCACAAATCTGCACGGTAAAGCCTGTTGCTGGCAAGCCAGTTACGTCGCGTAGACCGCCTGCCCCCAAATGATGGCATTTTGACGTCAATCTTCTTGCTATCGGTGTTCAGATTTTGTTACATCTGCCGATTAAACATATAGATGACTGTATCTAACAGAAGGAACGGACCTCCGGTCTCCTCCAACGCACAAGAAAAGGAGCTCAGCAGCATGCTTACCTGGATAGGCGACCTCAGGATCGCCCACAAACTCTTCCTCGGTTTCGGCCTGGTGCTGAGCCTGACCTTGCTCCAGTCGCTGATCAGCTGGGAAGGCATGGGCAGCCTGGTGCGCCGCAGCGAGGTGGTCAGTGCGGTGTCGCGCCTCAACGATGCCTTGGGCGACCTGCGTGAGGCGCGCCTGCGCCACGCCATGGCCAATGGCGCCGAAAACCAGGCCAAAGCGTTGCAGGATGCGCTTGAAGCGTTCAAGACGCCGCTGGCGAAACTGCGTGAGACATTGGTCAAGCCCCAAAGCCTGGCGCTGCTCGACAAGGCCGAGCAGACCCTTGCAGGGTATGCCGCCAACCAGGCACAGAGCTTCCAGTCGTACCAGAAAATGCGGGCGGCACAAAAGGAAATGGGCGCCCTCGCCACCCGTTCGTTCGCCAGCATCGAAACGATCCGCACCCAGGTACGCGCCCTGCCCGACGCCGAGCAACGCGTTGTCCGCGGCGAAGCGATCAATCAGATCCGCGAGAACCTGATCCTGCTCCGCTACCACGTACGCGGCTACACCGGTAACACCAACGCCGACACCGAAAAACTGATGAACGCACAGATCGCCACCACGGTGAACGACCTGCCTGGCCTGGTGGCGCGTTTCAATGGCGATTTCGACGCACAGTTCAGCACCCTGAACCAACAGGTTCGTGCCTATGCCGACGCGGTCGAAGCGTTCCGGGGTGAAGTGAGCACGCTGATCGAGCGCCGCAACGCCATGACCAGTGACATCGACACGCTCACAGGCCTGATCGGTGATTTGCTCGACGCCCAGGCAGTGTCGGTGGTCAACGACAGCCAGTTCGCCAAGAACCTGCAGATCTTCACCACGCTGCTGGCGCTGCTCATGGGCATCTTCGCCGCGCTTATCATCGCCCGCCAGATCAGTGCTCCACTGCAGCAGGCCTTGCGCGCCATGCAGCAAGTCGCCGCCGGTGACCTCAGCGAGCAACCGCCCAGCCGCCGCCGCGACGAAGTCGGCCAGTTGCAGAATGCCTTGCAGGGCATGACCGGCAACTTGCGCGACCTGATCGCGCAAGTGCGCGACGGTATTTCGCAGATTGCCAGTGCCACCGAAGAACTGTCGGCGATCACCGAGCAGACCAGTGCTGGCGCCAGCAGCCAGAAAGTTGAAACGGATCAGGTTGCCACGGCCATGCAGGAAATGGCCGCCACCGTACACGAAGTGGCGCGCAACGCCGGTGAGGCCTCGCAGGCTGCCAGTGCCACGGACGAAGAAGCGCGCGAAGGCGACCGCGTGGTCAACCGCGCCGTCGAGCAGATCGGCCGGCTGGCCAACCAGGTAGACGCCACTGGCCAAGCCATGGGCGCACTACGCAACGAGAGCCAGCGCATCGGCAAGGTGATGGACGTCATCAAGGCAGTGGCCGAGCAGACCAACCTGCTGGCGCTCAATGCCGCGATCGAAGCGGCCCGCGCTGGCGAGGCTGGCCGTGGCTTTGCCGTAGTGGCCGATGAAGTGCGCAGCCTGGCGCAGCGTACCCAGGCATCCACCCTGGAGATCGAGTCGGCCATCGGTAGCCTGGAGGAAGGCACCCGTTCAGTGAGCGAACTGATGGACGAAAGCCAGAGCCTGACCCAGAGCAGCGTGGCGCTGGTGCGTGAAGCAGGGGTGGCGCTGGAAGGCATAACCCAGCGCATTTCGGGAATCCAATCGATGAACCAGCAGATTGCCGCGGCTTCCGAGCAGCAGAGCGCGGTGGCCGAAGAGATCAGCCGTAGCGTGGTGACGGTGAGGGATATTTCCGAACAGACGGCGCAAGCCAGCCACCAGACGTCCGCCTCCAGTGTCGAGCTGGCGCGGCTGGGTGGGCAGTTGCAGCAGATGATCAGCCGGTTCCGGCTCTAGTCACTGCAACCGCAGGCACAAAAAAACCGCAGCCAGGCTGCGGTTTTTTTTCATGCATTGGAACGTCAGAGCACGAAGGTCAGCAGCACATTGAACGCCAGCGCCGCCACGAAACCGATCGGCGCCGCCTTGAACAGCAACTGCGGGAATAGCGACATGCGGCTCTTCTCGTTACTGCAGGAGCCCAGAATCAGGCTGCCGCCGGAGGAGAACGGCGAGATGGAGGTGGCTTGAGCACCCGCGACAATGGCAATGAACAGGATCATGGGCTCGATACCCATGTTCTGCGCAATTGGCAGCACCATGGGGAACAAGGCGGGGGTCACGACGCCCAGGGTGCTGGAGAAGATGGACATGAATGCCGCCACCGCACCGAATACGACCGGCACCATGATTGGCGGGATGCTGGTGCCGATCCAGGAGGCGAGGATGTCGATGGTGCCGGCCTTGATCGCCACGGAAATCAGCATGCCCACACCGCAGATCATGATCAGCGTGCCCCAAGGCACGGTCGCCATGGCCTTGCGCTCGTCACCGAGTTTCAGCAACAGGGCAATCACCGAGAACAGGCTGGCGATCAGGCCGATATCCACCTTGGCGTTGATGAAGGCCACCGTGGCATTGCCCGGCAGGGCGATGCTGGCCACAGGCGCAGCCAGCACCATCAGCATCATCGCCAGGGTCAGCCACAACGTGGTTCGCTGCTGGCTGTTGAGCGGCGCTGGCGCCTCGACAGCAACGACAGAGGCCTTCAACGCGCGCCCATGGCTGGTAAGGAAGACGAATACTCCGATCACCAGCAGTGGAATGACGAAGGTGCTGACGAAGATACCGGCAGCATTGATGAAGGCCTGGTTGTCACTCACGCCGGCATTGGTCATCAGCCCACGGAAGATGATGCCGCTCTGGCTGGACATGAAGTTGGCCCCGCTGAGCGCGCCATAGTTCACGGCCATGCCGCCGACGATCAGGCTCATGCGGGTACGCTCGCACAGCAGCAGGGTGATAGGCGCCATGAACGCCAGTACGGTGTAATACCCGGCCCCCATCGCGGCGATCACGGTGGCGGCGAAGAACACCGCGAACGGCAGCAACTGCGGCACCGCCCGGCAGCGGTAGATAAGGTGCTCGGCCAGCTTCTCCAGGGTGCCATTGACGGTGGCGAAGCTATAGAACAGGCAGACCGAGAAGATCACGAAGAAGATCTTCAGAGGCCACAGGCCGATGACCTCCGAGGGGCTCAGGCCCATGCCGAAACAACCGATCAGATAGGCAAAGGCGATGGCGAAAAGGCCGATGTTGATCTTGGTCTTGTAGCCGAGGGCCACGGCGGCGACGATGGCCGCGACGACTAGCATGCTCATCATGTTGAAAGTGTCCTGTTGTTATTGTGTAAGTATCAGCGCGAACGGTCGAAGCCGAACAGCTTCACCGGGTTGAGCCTCAGCACCTGGGCACGCTCGCCCGCATCGGGGAGCAGCGCTTCGAAGAAGGCATACTGGTCGGCGTAGCGGGTCTGGCGCTCGAACTGGGTGTTGGGCCAGTCGCTTCCCCACAGCAACCGATCCAGGCCACCCGCTGCCTGCCGTATCTGGGCCAGCAGTACCTGCGCTTTGGCCGGGTCGGTCTGGCTGCGATAACCGGCGGACAGCTTCAACCACAACTTCGGTTCGCTGAGCAGGTGAAGGAAGGTACGGTGGCTGTCCTTTTGCGGGTCGATCCCCTCGGCAGGCAGGCCAAAATGATCGACCACCACCTCCACGCCGCAGGCGAGGATCGCTGGCACGATCAAGGCCAAGTCATCGAAACGGCGCTGGATTTCCACTTGCCAGCCGCGCGCAGCCAAGCGTTTGAACAAGGCGGTCCACTCGGGCCCGGCATAGTCTGCCAGGTGCTTGCCGACCAGGTTCAGGCGGATGCCCACCACGCCGGCGTCACCCAGCGCATCGAGCTGCTGATCGCTGACCGTGGCATCGACGACCGCCACAGCACGCAAGCGCTCAGGAAAGCGGCGCAAAGCCTGGACCATGAAGCTGTTGTCGGTGCCCAGGAAACTGGGCTGGATGAGCACGCCATGGGACAGGCCATGCTGATCCAGATGATCGAGGTATTGCTCGATCAGCGCATCGTAGTCTGGGCTGTAGCGACGGTTGGGCACCATCGGCAGGTCTTGGCGAAAGATATGGGCATGGGTATCGACGCCGGTGATGGCGGGCAGATAGGGGTTGGTCATGAAGCGAACCCTGGTCGATTGTTATTGGCAGCTGAAGCGCTGCGTTGTTATACAAACATGCAGTCATATATATGAATATATGACCATATCTTCAGTCGACCGACTCTGTCAATCAAGCCCCGGGTGGTAAAGTAGTGCCAACTCGTCAGCCATGGACCCTTCGCACAATGAGTAACGGGATTCTCGGACAAGACCCGCGCCTACCGCTTTATCAGCAAGTACGGGAAGAAATCCTCGCCAGGATCGCCGCTGGGCAATGGCTACCCGGGGGAACGATCCCCACTGAAACGGAGCTGACCCGCCTCTACGGTGTCGCCATCGGGACGGTGCGCAAGGCGGTCGACACGCTGGTCAATGAAGGCCTGCTGCTGCGCAGCCAGGGCCGCGGCACCTTCGTCCGGCGCCCTGACTTCGAGGGATCACTGGTGCGGTTTTTCCGACAGGTGGATTCGACCGGCCAGCGGCTGGTGCCGATCAGCCGCATACTGGACAAGCAGTTGCGCGAGCCACCGGAGCAAGTCAGCGCAGCCCTTGGCCTGGGCGATGCAGAACAGGTCATCTGGCTAGAGCGCCTGCGCCTGGTGGACGGCCGCCCGCTGTTCCATGAGCAGATCTGGCTACCGGCCAAGCGTTTCATGGCCCTGCTGGATATTGACACAGAGGCCTTCGGCGACCTGCTCTACCCCTTCTACGAGTCCAGCTGTGGCCAGTGCGTCGCCTCGGCCAAGGAAACACTGACCGTGGGTACAGCCGATGCAGCCCGTGCCGGCCACCTGGCAATCAAGGAAGGTGCGCCCGTGGTGGTCATCCAGCGCACGGCACTGGGTTACGATCGCAGCCCGCTGGAGTACCGCGTGTCCCAGGCAGCAGCCGAAGGCTTCCGCTACCAGATCGATATTTGCTGAAGCGATGGCGGGCACTGGCGCAGCTCGATGTGCCCGTGCCTGCGACGACGCGCCACTGCGACCATCGTCGGCGCTGACGAACCCCCGCCTGCGTGCCAGACTGACTGATCGGGATCGCGTTACTTTTTTTGCTCCGGAGTCTTCATGTCGTTGTCCAGCGGGCTGATCGCTCTGGTCGCCCTGGCCTACATGGCCGTCATGTTCGCCATCGCCTTCTACGGCGACCGCCGCAGCACACCATTGCCGCCGCGGCTGCGCGCCTGGGTGTACAGCCTGTCACTGGCGGTGTACTGCACCAGCTGGACCTTCTTCGGTGCGGTCGGCCAGGCGGCCGAGCAACTGTGGGCCTTCCTGCCAATCTACCTGGGCCCGATCCTGCTGCTGATCTTCGCGCCCTGGGTGCTGCAGAAGATGGTGCTGATCAGCAAGCAGCAGAACATCACCTCGATCGCCGACTTCATCGCGGCCCGCTACGGCAAGTCGCAGACCCTGGCCGTGGTGGTGGCGCTGATCTGCCTGGTCGGGGTGCTGCCCTACATCGCCTTGCAGCTCAAGGGCATCGTGCTCGGTGTCAACCTGCTGATCGGCGCGAATGCCGACGCCACCGGCACCCGTGTGCAGGACACCGCGCTGGTGGTGTCGCTGGTATTGGCGTTGTTCGCCATCGTCTTTGGCACGCGCAGCCTCGACGTCACCGAACACCACCGCGGCATGGTCCTGGCCATCGCGTTCGAGTCCCTGATCAAGCTGCTGGCCTTCCTCGCCGTGGGCGTGTTCGTGGTGTTCAACCTGTACGACGGGTTTGACGACCTGTTCACCCAGGCGCGCCAGTCGGTGCTGCTGGACAGCTACTGGCAGGAGACGATCAACTGGCCCTCGATGGTGGTGCAGACCGCCGTGGCGATGATGGCGATCATCTGCCTGCCCCGGCAGTTCCACGTCACCGTGGTGGAGAACATCGAGCCGCAGGACATGCGCCTGGCGCGCTGGGTGTTCCCGATGTACCTGGCCTTGGCCGCGTTGTTCGTGGTACCCATTGCCCTGGCCGGGCAAATGCTGCTGCCAGGTACGGTGATTTCCGACTCCTTCGTGATCAGCCTGCCGTTGGCCGAAGCGCACCCGAGCCTGGCTCTGCTGGCCTTCATCGGCGGTGCCTCGGCCGCCACCGGCATGGTCATCGTCGAGGCCGTGGCGTTGTCGACCATGGTGTCCAATGACATGCTGCTGCCGTGGCTGTTGCGCCGCAACAACGCCGAACGGCCCTTCGAGGTGTTCCGCCACTGGATGCTGTCGGTGCGCCGGGTGACCATCGTGGTCATCCTGCTGCTGGCCTATGTCAGCTACCGCCTGCTTGGCTCTACGGCAAGCCTTGCAACCATCGGCCAGATTGCCTTCGCCGCCGTGACCCAACTCACCCCGGCCATGCTCGGTGCGCTGTACTGGAAGCAAGCCAACCGCCGTGGCGTGTTCGCCGGCCTCGCTGCAGGTATCTTCCTGTGGTTCTACACCCTGGTGCTGCCCATCACCGCCCACAGCCTGGGCTGGTCGCTGCAGCTGTTCCCGGGCCTGGCGTGGCTGCACGGCAACCCGCTGGGCCTGCCGATCACGCCGCTCACACAAGGGGTAGTGCTGTCACTGGCGGGCAACTTCACGTTGTTCGCCTGGGTCTCGATGCTGTCGCGCACGCGCGTGTCGGAGCATTGGCAGGCCGGGCGCTTCATCGGCCAGCAGACCAGTGCCCGCCCCAACGGCAAACCGCTGCTGGCGGTGCAGATCGATGACCTGCTGACGCTGGCCTCGCGCTTTGTCGGTGAGGAGCGTGCCCGGCAAAGCTTCATCCGCTTTGCTTATCGCCAGGGCAAAGGCTTCAATCCCAACCAGAACGCTGACGGCGACTGGATCGAACACACCGAGCGCCTGCTCGCTGGGGTGCTTGGCAGCTCCTCGACCCGCGCCGTGGTCAAGGCGGCCATCGAAGGCCGCGACATGCAGCTTGAAGACGTGGTGCGCATCGCCGATGAAGCCAGCGAAGTGCTGCAGTTCAACCGCGCCCTGCTGCAAGGCGCCATCGAGAACATCAACCAGGGCATCAGTGTGGTCGATCAGAACCTGCACCTGGTGGCCTGGAACCGCCGCTACCTGGAGCTGTTCAACTACCCCGACGGGTTGATCAGCGTCGGCCGGCCGATCGCCGACATCATCCGCTACAACGCCGAACGCGGCCTGTGCGGCCCGGGAGAGGCGCAGGTGCATGTGGCCCGGCGCCTTCACTGGATGCGCCAAGGCCGCGCGCATTCGTCCGAGCGGCTGTTCCCCAATGGCCGGGTGATCGAACTGATCGGCAACCCGATGCCCGGGGGCGGCTTCGTCATGAGCTTCACCGATATCACCCCGTTCCGCGAGGCCGAACAGGCGTTGCGCGACGCCAACGAGCGCCTTGAACAGCGGGTGGCCGAACGCACCCACGAGCTGTCGCAACTCAATCAGGCGCTGTCGGAGGCCAAAAGCCAAGCCGAAGCGGTCAGCAAGTCCAAGACCCGCTTCCTGGCGGCGGTCAGCCATGACCTGATGCAGCCGCTCAACGCCGCGCGGCTGTTCTCCGCCGCCTTGTCGCAGCAGGCCGGGGGCATGAACGAGGAAGCCCAACAGTTGGTGCAGCACATGGACAGTTCGCTGCGTTCGGCCGAAGAGCTGATCAGCGACCTGCTGGATATCTCGCGCCTGGAAAACGGCAAGATCACCCCAGACGCCAAGCCTTTTGCCCTCAATGAGCTGTTCGATACGCTGGGTGCCGAGTTCAAGGTCCTGGCCGCCGAAAAAGGGCTGGAGTTCCGCCTGCGCGGTAGCCGCCTGCGGATCGACAGTGACATGAAACTGCTGCGCCGGGTGCTGCAGAACTTCCTGACCAATGCCCTGCGCTACGGCAAGAGCCCGATCCTGCTGGGCGCCCGGCGCCAGGGCGAGCGGCTGTGGCTGGAGGTCTGGGACCGCGGCCCGGGCATCGCCGACGACAAGCTGCAGGTGATCTTCCAGGAGTTCAAGCGCCTGGACAGCCACCAGACCCGCGCCGAAAAGGGCCTGGGGCTGGGGCTGGCGATTGCCGATGGCCTGTGCCGGGTGCTCGGCCACACGCTGCAGGTGCGTTCCTGGCCTGGCAAAGGCACGGTGTTCCGCGTCAATGTCCCGATCGCCCGCCAGGCAGCGGCCGCGCCGAGCGCGCCGGTGGAGCAGGCCAGCCAACCCCTGGCCGGGCTGCAGGTGCTGTGCATCGACAACGAAGACAGCATTCTGATCGGCATGAACAGCCTGCTCAGCCGCTGGGGCTGCCAGGTATGGACGGCGCGCAACCGCGCCGATTGCGAGGCGTTGCTGGCGCAGGGCATGCGCCCGCACCTGGCGCTGGTGGACTATCACCTGGATGACGGCGAAACCGGAACCGGGCTGATGGGCTGGCTACGCGCGCGCCTCGGCGAGCCGGTGCCTGGGGTGGTGATCAGCGCCGACGGCAGCAAGGAAACCTTGGCCACGGTGCATGCCGCAGGCCTTGATTACCTGGCCAAGCCGGTCAAGCCTGCGGCCTTGCGCGCGCTGCTCAATCGCCATCTGAGCCTGGTTCAGTAACCGCCTGGTCCGCCAGCGTTTCATCCGTCAGTGCCCGCTCCAGCAAGTCGGCCGGCAGGCTTTTGCTGGCACGGGCGCCGAGCAGCTTGAGCTGCTCGCTGCGGCTGACCAGGTTGCCACGCCCTTCACAGAGTTTGTTGCGCGCAGCGGCATAGGCCTTGTCGACCTGCTGCAGGCGATTGCCCAGCTCGTCCAGGTCCTGGATGAACAGCACGAACTTGTCATACAGCCAACCGGCGCGTTCGGCGATCTCGCGGGCGTTCTGCCCTTGGCGTTCTTGCTTCCACAGGCTGTCGATGACCCGCAGAGTGGCGAGCAAGGTGGTCGGGCTGACGATCACGATCTGCCGGTCGAAGGCCTCCTGGAACAGGTTCGGCTCGGCCTGCAGGGCTGCCGAAAACGCGGCCTCGATGGGCACGAACAACAACACGAAATCCAGGCTGTGCAAGCCGTCCAGGCGGCTGTAGTCCTTGCTCGACAGCCCTTTGACGTGGCTGCGCAGCGACTGTACGTGCTGTTTGAGCGCGCTTTCATCATTGCTGCTGACAAACTGCTGGTAGGCCGTGAGGCTGACCTTGGCATCGACCACCACCTGCTTGTCACCGGGCAGCATGATCAGTACGTCTGGCTGGAAGCGCTCACCGTCGGCGCTCTTGAGGCTGACCTGGGTCTGGTACTCGCGGCCCTTTTCCAGGCCGGCATGCTCGAGCACGCGCTCGAGAATCAGCTCACCCCAGTTACCTTGGGTTTTCTGGCCCTTGAGCGCCTGGGTGAGGTTGGTGGCTTCGTCGGACAGGCGCAGGTTGAGTTGCTGCAGGCGCTCCAGTTCCTTGCCCAGGGAAAAGCGTTCACGGGCTTCTTGTTGGTAGCTCTCCTCGACACGCTTTTCGAAGGCCTGGATGCGCTCCTTGAGCGGGTCAAGCAACTGGCCCAAGTGCTGCTGGCTGGTCTGCGCGAAACGCTGCTCGCGTTCGTCGAAGATTTTCGTGGCCAGGTCGGCGAACTGCGCGCGAAGGGTGTCGCGGGCTTCCTGCAGGTCTTCCAGGCGCTGCTGATGGCTGTCCTGCTGCTCACGCAGCTCCGCTTCCAGGCGCGCTGCCTGGGCCTCCAGGCGACGCAGTTCGGCTTCCCGGTTGGCGCGCTCCAGGTGCCAGGCGTGGGCGGCGTCACGGGCATTGTCGCGGTCAATCTGCAGCAGCTCGAGTTCACGGCCCTGGGCGGCCAGTTGGGCCTGCTTGAGCGTGTTGGCTTCGCTGAGGTCGCTCACCTCGTCCCGGCTGGCATCCAGTTGTGCTTGCAGGCCTGCCTGGGCCAGCAGGGCCCCATTGAGGCGTTCTTCGAGCAAGGCCCGCTCGCCTTGGCCGGCAGCCTGACGGCGCTGCACCTGCATGACCCACACCAGGCAAGGCAAGGCGCCTGCCACCAAGCCCAGCACGATGCTGGTCAGATCCACTGCCATGCTTACCCCGAACAGTCTGTCGCAAATGAGCTGCAGCTTAACAGTCAGTCCGTTTCTGCGCCTGCTCTGGCGCGTTGGCCTGGCACAGCCGCGCATATTCCAGTTGCGCCCGGCGGTCGCCGGCGCGCGCCGCCTGGCGCAGCAGTTCGTGCCCGATACGCCTGTCACGCGCGTTGCCGCAGTCGCGGCAAAGCATCTGCCCCAATCGGCTCTGGGCCACCACCACGCCCTCCCGAGCCGGTTGCTTGAGCAGGCGCCCGGCCAGATGCTTGACCTGAGGCTTTTCGCCCAGGCGCGGGTTGTCCAACAGCCAGAGGGCCACTTTCAGGGAAAAACGTCTGGACGAAGGGGCTGATGGCGTAACAGCGGGTTCGGTGGAGGATCTACCGCGAAATTTCATGACGAACAGAGAAGGCAATTTGAAAAGCGCGCCACTCTACCCTTTTTTTCTTGCCGTGGCCCGACGATTTTCAACGCCTGGAAAAAAATCTCGATGATCGTTTCTTGACGTTCCCAAGTAGATGACCGGCGGATCTGCAGCTGACTGATAACTGTCGGACAGTTCTGTAATTTGCTGGCACTCCCGTCCTAGAGCAAGCGCTCGGGACAATCCACAGTTCCTGTGGATAACTCGGTGGACAACCCCCCAAACCACCCCGCAAACCCGCGTGAACCGGGGCTTTCAGTCAAACTGACGATTTTTTCACCAGTAAAAAATAGTGTTTTTTTTCATTGACTTAAGGCATCAGTCAAGGCATTGGCAGGGTCGATGGGGGGTGTTGCCAAGCTGTTACAAGTCACGCCCGGAATGTGAACAAGTGCACCGAAAACCTGCATTTGAATGCACGAAATTGGTACATCCGGCCGGTAATGGGCCATTTGCCCCCTCTTCACACAACGCAAAAGAAGCGCCATACTGCCCGGCTTACCCGAAGAAACGTGGCAATGCTTGCAAAGCTTCTGAGCTTGCGGTAAGGTGCGCCTCGTTAGTACCAAGCTGAAAGTCAATTCTGGCCAGAAACGTCCTTGCAGGCCTGCTCCCCCCAAGAGCACCACTGCTGAAACCAGGACCGGCCCTTTCGATGATTCACTCTCCAGCCTTGCGCTGTTCAGCACGAATCACGTGACAGATTGATCAGGATTCCATACCGATGGCCTAGAACCTTGGCCCCGGCATGCTGCCTGCCCTCTGAAGTACCTACCAGTCAGCCCAAGCGCCCACCTTATGATTGCGCCCCCTCTGGCTGCCCTGTTCCAGTCAGGTTCGTTCGTCCCTTAATAAAGGCGTCACTGGAACGTTTCTATCATGCACGGATCATAATCCCCGTGTTTAAAGCAGGAACATCCAACAATATGCAAACTCAACAAATTCAGGCTGCCATTGGCACCCTCTCCCAGGCCTTCTCGCCGTTGAAGTGCCTTATCACCGCCCCACGCAAGGGCAACTTCAGCTTCACCCTGGTGGACGAGCACGGCGTTGCCTGCCACACCGAACGCCTGTACCCCGAACAGTACAGCCGCTCGGAACCGCTGCAAGCCGTCATTGCCCGGACGCGCCAGTCGCTCACTGCGTGAGCGGCGAATACCGTGGCATTCAGTCGCTGAATGACGCACACGGTAAGCTACCTGATCGTTCTTGGCCTAATTGCCGCAAGGTATATAGCGCCGAACGACAGGCAGCAATCGATTTAAAAACAGCCCTTTACACCACGATTATCACACTACACTTCAACTCGAGCGGTCCTTGCCGCTTCCGGCGGGCCTGATCATTCACCAGCTGCCAAGCTCCCACGCCCGTCGGCCCCTTACTGCTCGAGGGCATCATGGGTATTGCGGCGAATGAATTGTGTCAGTATGTGATTCGACCAACCTTGGTCTATCTCAATCGTCATTGTGCCAGTGCCGAAGCCCTTTTGCTGGGCATCGCGGCCAGCCAATCGGCACTCGGGTCGGCGCTGCATGATCGCCGTGGCCACGGGCTTTACCGTATCGGCGAGCATCGCCATCGCGCGGTCTGGGACGATTTTCTCGCCCGCGACCCTGAGCTGGCCAGCCTGGTCCGCGGCCTGGCGAGCCAACATGCGTTTCTGGGTGGCCCGCACCTGGAGCTTGCAGTCAACCTGCGCTACTCCACCGCCATCGCCTGGATGCTCATCGAAGCGCAAGCCACGCCCCTGCCTGCCGTTGACGACCTGCTAGGCCAGGCGCGAATCTGGCGTCAGATCTTTCACCCCCAGGGCCGTCTGCGCGACTTCACGCAGGCCTGGCATCTGTGTATTACTCAGAAATTGCCACAGGCATCTTAGGAAACGCCCTACAGCACTACCGGAAAAAATGGAATTTTGGTCGGATTGTCCTACAAAACCGCTCTATCTCCTGCGATACAGGCTATGGCGCGGCGCGTGAATTGTTGGTAGCTTTTCGCCCCGGAGATCCCAAGGAGTTTCTAATAATGAAAAAAGTAATGCTCAAAACCTCCCTCGGCCTGGCCGTGGCTTTCGCCTCCAGCCATCTGTTCGCTGCCGGCTTTGCCCTCAACGAACAGAGCATCAGCAGCATGGGGACAGGTTTCGCGGGACGTTCTTCTTCTGCCGAAGATGCCAGTACTGTGTTTGGCAACCCGGCAGGCATGTCACGCCTCAAGCGCGAACAATTCACCGTGGGCGGCGCTGCCGTCATCGCCAAATCCGATATCTCGGGCCCTGGAAGCAACCTCGGGGGGGAAACCGACGGTGACATGGTGCCTGTGGTCGGCGTACCGATGGGCTACTACGTCAAACCCCTCGACGATCACTGGAGCGTCGGTTTCGGCGTCTATGTACCGTTTGGCCTGGTCACCGACTACGGTAGCGACGATGCCGCGCGCTATTGGGGTAAAAAGAGCCACGTCGAAGTCATCACCTTCCAGCCAACCGTCAGCTACGCCTTCAACGATAAGGTGTCGATCGGTTTCGGCCCGACCATCAACCGCATCAAGGGCGAGTTGGGCTCAAGCCTGATCAACCCGTTCACGCCGGGCAGCAATGACGGTGAAGTGAAGATCAAGGGCGACGATACCGCTGTCGGTTACAACATCGGTATCCTGGTGCAGGCCACCGACCGTACTCGTGTCGGCCTGACCTACCACTCCATGGTCGACTACAAGCTCGAAGGCAAGACCCGTGTGAGCACCCCGCTGATCGGGCCTTTCAATGGCGACAAGTTCGACGCCAGCCTCAAGATCAAGACACCGGAGTCGGTGGATCTTTCGGTCACCCACGAACTCGACGACCAATGGACCCTCTACGCGGGCAGCACCTGGACCCGTTGGAGCCGCCTCAAAGACATCACCGTGCAGAACGATGTGCCGGCACCGCTTGCAGGTTCGGCGTTCGAGACCATCAGCGAAGAGCAGAACTGGCACGACACCTGGGCCCACGCCATTGGCGCGTCCTACAAGGTGAACAAGGAGTGGGTGCTGCGTACCGGCTTTACCGTCGACCAATCGCCAACCAACAACCACGACCGTTCACCGCGCATCCCGACTGGCGACCGCAAGGTGTTCAGCCTGGGTGCGGGCTGGAGCCCGAACGACGACATGACCATCGACGTGGCCTACTCCTACCTGTGGGAAGAGGACACCAAGGTCAACCAGGTCAGCGCCACCAAAGGCAGCTACCAGGCCAAGTACGAGAACAGCGCTCACGGTATAGGTGCCTCCCTCACCTACCGTTTCTGATCCGCACGGCTGTGTAAAAGCAGCCCGTGGGGCTGACGCCAGTCAGTCAGCGATTTCAGGGCTGCTACGCAGCCCATCGCTGGCACGCCGGCGCCCACAGAGACCGCGCAGCTCTTTAGGTTCTGTGTTGTACCTGTAAGGGCCAGCTTGCCAGCGATGGGCTGCAACCCCCAAGCGAAAGCAAGGCAAACCAAGAGCGCGGGTTATGGCTGCGATGCAATCGCCTTCTCGATCGCCGCCTTGAACTCAGCATCATCCGGTTTGGTCAGGCTGGAGAAGTTGGCAATCACCTTGCCCCTGCGATCAATCACGTACTTGTAGAAATTCCACTTCGGAGCACTGCTCTGCTCCGCCAGCCCCACGAACAGCGGGATCGCATCCTTGCCACGCACCGCCTGGGTCTTGGTCATGGTGAACGTCACGCCATAGTTGGCATAACAGACCTTGGCGGTCTTCTCGCTGTCGGCGTCTTCCTGCTTGAAATCGTTGGACGGCACGCCGAGCATCTCCAACCCTTGCTCGTGATATTTCTTGTAGACACTCTCAAGCCCCTCGAACTGCGGCGCAAACCCGCAATAACTGGCCGTGTTGATCACCACCAGAGGCTTACCGGCAAAACGCTGGCAAAGGTCGACCTCACCCTTGCCACGCAACTCCGGCAAGCTGCCCTGCAACAATGCCGGGCAATCCGCCGCCCAGGCAGAACCGGCAGCGAACATGACCAGCAACGGCATCATCAACCCATATGCACGCATCGAAACACTCCTCTGCAAGACGACCCTCGAACTTGCAGGGTAGCGCTTAACACACACCTACGCCCAGTTGCATGAGGGCCATGCCGCCCCGATGCCAGCCCCACCACGCCAGCACCAGCAGCAGTGCGGCCCCCACGGCGAGCAACGCGCGAGCCAGATAGCGGTTCATGCCGCCTGAGCCTGCAGGCGGGCGACCGGGCGCTCACTCACCGGCCAGTTGAGCGCGGCAGCCAGCAGGCTGAGCAGGATGGAGATCTGCCAGACCAGGTCGTAATTACCGGTACGGTCATACACCACCCCCCCCAGCCAGCCACCGAGGAAGGCACCCAACTGATGGAACAGGAAGACGATGCCGCCCAGCATCGACAGGTTCCGCACGCCGAATACCGTGGCAACGGTGCCGTTGGTCAAGGGCACGGTCGAAAGCCACAGCAAGCCCATGGCAATGCCGAACAGGTAGGCGCTGAACTGGGTCACGGGTGCCCAGAGGAACAGCACGATCACCACCGCGCGCAACAGGTACAACGCCGTGAGCAGGCGCGGCTTGGACATGCGCCCACCCAACCAGCCCGCCGTGTAGGTGCCGACGATGTTGAACAGCCCGACCAGCGCCAGCACGGTGGTACCGGTGGTTGCCGCCAGGTGCTGGTCAACCAGATAGGCCGGCAAGTGCACGCCAATGAATACCACCTGGAAGCCGCAGACAAAAAAGCCCAGCGCCAGTAGCCAGAAACCCGAATGCGAGCAGGCTTCACGCAACGCCTGGCCCAGCGTTTGTTCGCCACCGAGGGCAGGCAACGGGCGATCACGCAGCAGCCCGACAAAGGGCACGATCAATGCCACCAGCAGGCCGAGCACCAGCAGCGCTGCCGACCAGCCCAGCCATTCGATAAGGCCCAGCGTACCGGGCAGCATGGCAAACTGGCCGAACGAGCCTGCCGCGCTGGCAATGCCCATGGCCATGCTGCGCTTCTCAGCCGGCACCGCCCGGCCAACCACGCCAAGAATGACCGAGAACGAGGTGCCGGACAGGCCGATACCAATCAGCAGGCCGGCACTGAGTGACAGCGACCAGGCCGAGTCGGCCGTACTCATCAGCAGCAGGCCCGCGGTATACAAGATGCCGCCGATGATGACCACCCGCGCTGCGCCCAGGCGGTCTGCCAACGCGCCGGCAAACGGCTGCGCCAAGCCCCAGATCAGGTTCTGCAGGGCAATGGCGAACGCGAAAACTTCACGGCCCCAGCCAAAATCTGCGCTCATCGGCGCCAGGAACAAGCCGAAGCCGTGCCGCACACCCAGGGACAATGCCAGGATCAACGCAGCCCCCACCAGTACCCACCCGCTGGTTCGCCAAACCGAAGTCATTGTCGTTATCTCCAGCACATCACAAGGTTATGCGGGTATATACCCGCTTTAAGTCAAATTGGCTCAAGCCAGTTCTGCCAGCAAACGCACCAACTGGTCGCGCTGCCCCTCACCCAATCGCTGCACCAGTACTTGCTGCGCCAGCTCCCATGCTGGGTAGGCCGCTTGCAAGCGGCTCGCCCCCGCGTCAGTCAACAGCACGACACGGTTGCGCTGGTCATCCCCCTCAGCCAAAGCTACCAAGCCTTCGGCTTCCAGCACCCTCAGGTTGCGGCCAAGGGTGCTGCGCTCCAGGCCCATGGCTTCAGCCAGGGTGGTGATACTCGGCCGGTCGAGCCGCTGCAGGTGGCGCAATAGGGAAAATTGGGCGACGTTGATGCCGAAACCTTCGAGGGCTTCGTCGTAATGCCGGCTCACCCCACGGGCGGCACGACGCAGGTGGGTGCAGATGCATTCACTGGTCAACATGGTTACGTGTATATACCCGCGTTTGGCATGTTGCAAGAAGTTTCAGCGCTGCTGCGGGCTCAAACGTCGGCGGATCGGCTCGAATGCTTCGGTAGCGCTGCGCGCCAGCGGGTCCGGTGCCCCGTTATCGATGGCTTGCCAATAGCGCCAGGGCACCTTGGCCGAACCCAGTTCATAGTCCATGCCATCCCAGCTGTCCTCACGGAAGCTGTAGAAGGCCCAGTGCAACTGGTTGCGATCAAGCACGCTGAGCACGTCTTCAAGGTACTGCCTGCAACCCGGCAAGCGGCGCATGCAACCGAACTCGCCAACGACCAGGCGCTCACGCGGCACGTTGTTGGCCGCCATCCACGCCAGCGGCTGCTCAAGGTACTGCTCTACCCGTTTGCCATCCCAGTGCCAGGTTTGCCCGGCAAAGGGCACCGGCCCCGGATAGGCATACGGTTTTTTGCGCGCCATGTTTGGCGCGCTGGTGGCGGCATAGGGCTCGTACATGTGAATGCTGTAAAGCACACGCTGATCCTTGAGCGGCTCGGGCCAGTAGCTCAAAGCATCGGCTGCTGCATACCAACCAGCGTCGAGCATGACTGGCGTGAGCGTATCCACCTCACGGATCGCCAGCAGCAGTTGCCGGTAAAAGCCCGGCAGGTCACGTGCACCGCCCTTTTCGCGCGCATACCACTGCTGCATGTGCGGCTCGGGCGCATGCTCGGCGAGGCCGCCCTCACGCTCCGGTGCAGGTTCGTTGATCAGGTTGTAGGCAGCGATGGCCGGGTGGCCCTTGAGCTCGCGCGCCAGGTCACGCCAGAAATCGGCCGCCTGGGCCCAGTACTGCTTGTCTTGCCACAGGCGGTCATCGAACTGGCCCTGGTTGTTTTGCGACCAGCGCATGCCCGGCAGCGAAAGTGGGGCAATCACGACCTTCAGCCCAGCCTCATGCGCACGATCAAGTGTGTCACGCAGTATTTTGAGGTCCGTTTCGGCCAAGCCCCGGTAATGGTCGGCGCTACCCAACAGAAAGTCGCGCTGCGCAGGTCGCCATTTGTCATAGGACAGCCGCACCCAGGTGGCGCCATAACCGCGCAACGCGTCGAAGTAAGCCTGATCGGGTGGCAGGCGGTTGAAGCTGTTACCGCCGTGGCGCGGGGTGCTCCAGAAACCCATGAGGTCGGCGGCAAGGGCCGGTGGCAGGGCAAAGATGAGCAAGCTGGCAAGGATCCAATGCCACATGAGGCCTCCTTGGCCAATTCAAAAAACCGAGGATACCCTTTCCGACCCACGAAGCATTTGCTGATGTATTGCCGGGCATTGCACCTGGCAGGTGCAGCTACATCCCCAAAGCGAGCCCCAGCACCACGGCCAGCTCCAGCAACTCCAGCACTGCCCCCGCGGTATCGCCAGTGGTCCCGCCCAAGCGCTGGCACATCAGCTGTCGTAACCAGCAGAACACCGCGAACGCCAGCAGGCCCACCCACAGCGCACTCCAGCCCCCCAGCAGCAGGCAGAACAGCAAACTGCCCAACAGCACCCAGCGCGCCGTGCGACGCGGCAGGTGCTCGGCCAGCGCTTGCCCAAGCCCGCCAGGGCGCACGTATGGCGTGCCCAGGAACAGCCCCAGCATCGCTGCCCGCCCAATCACAGGTGCCAGCACCAGCAGTGCACCCGCACCGCGCTCGACAAGCACCCACAGCGCACAGAACTTCAGCAACAACACCAGCACCAGGGTGACCACGGCAATCGGCCCGCTGCGCGGGTCCTTCATGATCTTGAGCGTGCGCTCGCGATCGCCGAACCCACCCAGCCACGCATCAGCGCTGTCTGCCAGGCCGTCCAGGTGCAGCGCACCACTGAGCAATACCCATAGGGCCAGCAGCAACGCCGCGTGCAAAGGTGCCGGCGCGCCTTGCAACAGATGGCTGGCAAGCCACAGCAACAGCCCGAACAGCAAGCCGACCAGCGGATAGCACAGCAGCGAGCGACCCACCTCCCGCGGTTCAGGCATACCGGGCAAGCGTACCGGCAGGCTGCTGAGAAACTGCAGGGCAATCCAAAAAGGCAGCATTTCAGTGCACCTCGGTCAATTGGCCGTCTCCGCCCAGGCCCAGACGTACAAGCGCGCCGTGGCCCACTTCGACCTGCAGCAACTGCTCCTTGGGCAAACCGCGCGCACGCGCCAGCAGCAGGCGCATGACACCACCGTGGGTGACCAGCAACACCTGCTTGCCGGCATGCTGCTGATGCAAGCGGGCGACAGCCCCCAGCACCCGCTGGGCGAACGCACTGACGGCCTCACCGCCGGGCGGCGTATAGCTGTAAGGATCGGCCCAGAAACGCCCCAGCTCATCCGCTTGCGTCTGCATGATCTGCAGGGCGCTGCGCCCTTCCCACTCACCGAAGTGCAACTCTTGCAGATCGGCTTCGCGCTGCACCGTCAAACCCAGCCGGTCACCCAGCTCATCGGCAAACCGCGCACAGCGCTGCAAGGGTGAGCTGACCACTACTTGCCAAGGGGCGCGATCCTCCACGGCACTGCGCATCTGCGCCCAGCCCAGTTCGGTGAGGGCATCGTCCAGGCTGCCACGCAAACCGCCACCCTGTTCGGTTTCACCGTGGCGCAGCAAGTGCAGAATCATGCCGGCCGGTCCGCCACGGCCGCTTCGGCAAAGGTCGCCATCTGCCCATGCAGCACGCAGGCCATGCGCAACAGTGGCACCGCCAGCGCCGCACCGCTGCCCTCGCCCAGGCGCAGCCCCAGGGCCAGCAGCGGCTCGGCCTGCAGGGCCTCGAGCAACGCCTTGTGCCCAGGCTCGGCACCTTGGTGGGCAAACAGCAGCCAGGCCCGGCAGTGTGGGTTCAGGCGCACGGCTACCAGCGCGGCGACGCTGCAGATGAAGCCGTCCACCAACACCGCGATGCCCTGCTGTGCACAGGCCAGGTAGGCGCCGGCCAGGGCGGCGATCTCAAAACCACCCACACAGGCCAGCGCCTGCAGCGGGTCGTCGGCACGCAGGCCGTGCAGCACCAAAGCGCGCTCTATCACCTCAGCCTTGTGGCGGACCCCTGCGCTGTCCAGGCCAGTGCCTGGGCCACTGAGTTCGCGCGCCGGGCAGCCCAGCAGGGTGCTGGCCAGCGCTGCAGCAGCCGTGGTATTGCCAATGCCCATCTCGCCACCGATGAACAGCTGCGCGCCGTTCTGGGCTGCGCGCAGGGCGCTGTCACGGCCGGCTTGCAGGGCCGCCCGCAGTTGCACCTCGGTCATCGCCGGCTGGCGGGCGAAGTTGGCGGTGCCGGCACCCAGGCACAGGTGGCGAACACCAGGCAATTGCAGGTTCGGGTCGATGGTGCCAAGGTCGACCACGTCCAGGCTGGCCTGCAGTTGGCGCGCCAGCACGCTGATCGCTGCGCCGCCGCCGACGAAGTTGCGCAACATCTGCCCGGTGACCGCCTGCGGATAGGCCGAAATCCCCTCCTCGACCACGCCATGGTCACCGGCAAAGAGCGTGATGGCGACCTGATCCAGGCTCGGTCGCTCAACCCCCTGCAGCCCGGCCAGGTGCACAGCCAGGTGTTCCAGCTGGCCGAGCGACCCGGCAGGTTTGGTCAGCTGCTGCTGACGGGCGCGGGCCTGATCCATGGCGGCGGTGTCCAGAGGTTGGCAGGCATCAAGCCACCAGGTCGAATTCATAGAGCAGGTCCTTTAAGCATCAGGGGCAGGCCGGCGACGGTGAGTACCACCCGCTGGCAACGTTCGGCGACGGCCTGGTGCAGCCAGCCGGCCTGGTCGACATAGCGCCGGGTCAGCTCGCCCATGGGCACTACACCCAGGCCGGTTTCATTGCTGACCAGAATGATCACGCCGGGCAATTGCGCCAGGCAGTCGAGCAGTGCATCGCGCTCTTGGGCCAGGCGCTGATCGTCGTCGAGCATCAACAGATTGGTCAGCCACAGGGTCAGGCAGTCCACCAGCAGGCAGCGCCCTTCGCCCGCTTCGGCGCGCAGCGCGGCAGCCAGGGCCAGCGGCTCTTCGATCAGCGCCCAATCGCTTGGCCGGCGCTGGCGGTGCAGGCGTACCCGTTCGTTCATTTCGCCGTCGAGGGGTTCGCTGGTGGCGATATAGGTCACCGGCAGGCCGCTGTCGGCTGCCAGTTGTTCGGCCAGGCGGCTCTTGCCCGAACGGGCACCGCCGAGGATCAGGTTGCGCATGTCAGGCGAGCCCACAAAGTTTGCGCAGTTGCGCGGTGTCCAGGTGCTTTTCCACCAGGTCGGCCAGGCGTTCGATATCCCGCTCGCGCAGGGCCTGGTAATCGATCTGCTGCACGTCCGCCAGGCCCGCCCAACGCAGCAGCGCTGCGCACGACTGGCTGCCTTCGAACAGGCCGTGCAGGTAGGTGGCGAGGATCTGCCCGTCGGCGCTGATGGCTCCGTCGCTGCGGCCATCGGCCAGTTGCACGGCGGGGCGCTCCAGCGCAGGGCCTTGGGTGACGCCGGCATGGATCTCGTAACCGGCCACAGGCGACTGTCCGAGGTGCAAGGCTCCGGCTACGTTGCGCAGCTGCTTCTCGGCCTCAAGCACCGTGGCGTAATCGAGCAGGCCCAGCCCCGGGCTGGACCCGGCAGGCCCCTCGAGGCCGAGCGGATCATGCACCTCACGGCCCAGCATCTGCAGGCCGCCACAGATACCGATGAGCTTGCCGCCGTAGCGCAGATGGCGGGCGATGGCGGTATCCCAACCGCGCGCGCGCAGTTGCGCCAGATCGCCACGCACGCTTTTGGAGCCAGGCAGGATGATCAGGTCGGCAGGCGGAATCGGCTGGCCAGGGCCGATGAACTGCAGGTCCACCTGGGGATGCAGGCGCAATGGGTCGAAGTCGGTGTGGTTGCTGATGCGCGGCAGCACCGGCACGATCACCTTGAGCACGCGCTCATCCTTGGCCGCCTGGCGTACATCGATGCCGTCTTCGGCCTCCAGGTGCAGGTCGGTGACATACGGCAGCACACCCAGCACCGGCTTGCCCGTGCGCTGCTCCAGCCAGTCCAGGCCCGGCTGCAGCAGGGCGATGTCGCCACGGAAACGGTTGATGACGAAGCCCTTGACCCGGGCTTGCTCGGTCGGCGACAGCAGTTCCAGGGTACCGACCAGGTGGGCGAAAACGCCGCCGCGATTGATGTCGGCGACCAGAATCACCGGGCAGTCGACCGCTTCGGCGAACCCCATGTTGGCGATGTCACCCGCACGCAGGTTGATCTCGGCAGGCGAACCTGCACCTTCGACCATCACCACCGGGTACTGGCCGCTGAGGCGCTGGTGGGACGCCAGTACCGCCTGCATGGCGATGGCCTTGTAGTCGTGATAGGCCACCGCATTCATGCTGGTGACCGCGCGGCCATGGATGATGACCTGGGCGCCGGTGTCACTGTTGGGCTTGAGCAGCACCGGGTTCATGTCGGTGTGCGGCGCCAGGCGGCAAGCCTGGGCCTGCACCGCCTGGGCGCGGCCGATCTCACCGCCATCGGCAGTCACGGCACTGTTGAGTGCCATGTTCTGCGGCTTGAACGGCACCACGGCCACCCCCTGGCGCAGCAGCCACCGGCACAGGGCGGTCACCAGCGTGCTCTTGCCGGCGTCGGAGGTAGTGCCTTGCACCATGAGGGTGGTCATGCCATTTCCTTCTGATAATCGGCCAGGGCCTGGGCCAGCCGCTGCTCTTCAGCAGCGCAGGCGGGCAGGCCCAGGCGCACGGCAGGTGGCTGTTCGAACAGGCGCACCAGGATGCCGCGGCGGGCCAGAAAGTCATGCAGGTGCGCTGCGCGCTCGTAGCGTACGTACTGGAACAGGTCGCAACCACCTGCCGGGGCCAGGGCAGTGTTTTCCAGCAGCCGGGCAAGCCGTTGGCTGGCACGGGCACAACGCTCGATCTGCAGCGGGTGCGCTGCCAGGTCGGCGAAACACGCCTGGGCCAGCACTCGGGTCGGGCCGCTGATGGTCCACGGGCCCAGCAGGTCGGCCATGCGCCGCAACAGTGGCTGCTCGGCTGCCACGCAGCCCAAGCGCACACCGGCCAGGCCGAAGAACTTGCCGAACGAGCGCAGCACGATCAGCCCAGGGCGTTCGGCGCAACCGGCCACGCTGTGCTCGGGCGTGTTGTCCATGAAGGCTTCATCGACCACCAACCAGCCGCCGCGCTCGGCCAAGCGGGCATGCCATGCCAGCAGGCGATCGCGCGGCACGCGGTGGCCGGTGGGGTTGTTCGGGTTGACCAGCACCAGCACATCGAGGCTGTCCAGGCACGCCTGGGCCTCGCTTTCATCCAGTTCGATCACGTGATGCCCGGCGCGTCGCCAGGCCTGTGGATGCTCGGCATAGCACGGCGACAGCACCCCGACACGACCGCGCGGGCGCAGATGCGGAAGGGCCTGGATCGCCGCTTGCGAGCCCGCTACCGGCAACAACTGGCCAACACCGTAATATTGTCGGGCCGCCTCTTCGAGGCCGTCTTCGGTCTCGGGTAGCCGCGCCCAGGCGTGCGCCGGGATCGGCGGCACCGGGTAGGCCCACGGCGCAATACCGCTGGACAGATCGAGCCAGGCCTCCCGGGCAATCCCGTATTGCCGCACTGCCCTGAGCAGTCGGCCGCCATGTTCAAGCATTGCAGTAGGCTCCCACGCAGATCACCAGCAACCACAACCACACGCCACGCTGCACCAGGGCCCAGCCGCGCTCGATGGCACCGGCATCGGCCACCGGGCCTTCGCCCAGGCGCGGGCGCTCGTGGCGCTCACCGTGATACACCGCCGGGCCACCGAGTTCGACACCCAGCGCACCGGCCCCCGCCGCCATCACCGGCCCGGCGTTGGGGCTGTCCCACATCGGGCCCTGGTTGCGCCAACAGGCCAGCGCCAGGCGGGTTTTGCCGAGCAAGGCGTAGGTCAGTGCCACCAGCCTGGCGGGAATATAGTTGAGTACATCGTCGATGCGCGCCGCACACCACCCGAAGCGTTCAAAGCGTTCATTGCGGTAGCCCCACATGGCATCCAGCGTATTGCTCAGGCGGTACAGGACCACGCCCGGCGCTCCGGCCACGATGAACCAGAACAGCGCGGCGAACACGGCATCGCTGCCGTTCTCCAGCACCGATTCGGTTGCGGCCCTGGCCACGGCCGGCTCGTCGAGCTCGCCGGTCTCGCGGCTGACCAGGTAACCGACGCGGCGCCTCGCCTCCTCCAGATCACCCTGGCGCAAGGCGCTGGCGACCGGCAGCACATGCTCGCCAAGGCTGCGCAGGCCCAGGGCGCAGTACAGCGCCAGCACATCCACCAGCCAGCCAATGTAGGGCAGCCAGGAGAGGATCAGCGCCACCAGGGTCAAGGGCACCACGGCCAGGAACCAGGCACTCACGCCGTGGCTGCGCCAACCACGCCCACCGGCATTCAGGCGCTGCTCCAGGCTCGACACCAGGTTACCGAAGGCCACCAGCGGATGGCGCCGCTGCGGCTCGCCGAACAATGCATCCAGGGCCACACCGGCCACGGTCAGCAAGGCGACACTCATGGGCGCTCTCCCCAGTGGTTCTCATACAGCATGTCGCTCAAAGGCCGTTCCTGGGCCCAGTTTTCCATCACCAGCATGGGCGCCGGATAGAACTCGGTGACAGGCCCCAGGCACAGCACCGCCACCGGTTTGGCGCCGGCAGGCATGCCCAGCAGCGCAGCCAGTGCCTGCGGGTCGAACAACGAGACCCAGCCCAGCCCCAGCCCTTCGGCACGGGCCGCCAGCCACAGGTTCTGAATGGCGCAGGCGAGCGAGGCGAGGTCCATTTCCGGCAAGGTCCGCCGGCCGAAAATATGTGGCTCGCGGTTGTCCATCAATGCCGCCACCAAGACTTCGGCGCAGTCGTTGATGCCTTCTACCTTGAGCTTCATGAAGGCGTCGCTGCGCTCGCCCAAGGCCTGGGCCGTGCGCACCCGCTCCTCCTCCACCAGCGCCTGGATCCGCCCGCGCAGATCCCCCTGGCTGATGCGGATGAAACGCCAAGGCTGCATCAGGCCAACGCTGGGGGCCTGGTGCGCCGCGCCGAGCAGGCGGCCGAGCACGTCAGGCGCAACGCTGCCGCCGGCGAAGTGGCGCATGTCGCGGCGCTCGCCGATTGCCCGGTAGACGGCCGCGCGCTCGGCGTCACTGAAGGCGTGCTCGCTCATGGCCGCAACAGCGCCGCCGCCGCCTCTGGGTTGGAGGGGAAATAGAAGTGCACATAGGATGCAGTGAGCCGCCCAAGGCGGTAGACCGCCTCGTTGCCGCGCCCGCCGTTGGGGCTCAGGCCGCGCGCGATGGGCTGCAGCTCGGTGCTGGTCAGGGAGTGGTGGTAGGTGTGGCCGCGCAGAGTGCCTTCGGGCAGCTCCACAGCTTGCAGGGCCAGCGCCGCCAAGCGTTTTTGCATGGTCGCCTCGCCGGGCAGCAGGCCGAGCAGCGCTGCACGCTCACCGGCTACGTCGGTCAGGGCATCGAGCAGGTAGAGCATGCCACCGCACTCGGCCAGCAACGGCTTGCCCGCGCCGTGGTGCGCACGGATCGCGGCGCACATCGGGGCGTTGGCGGCCAGCGCATGGTGGTACAGCTCCGGGTAGCCGCCCGGCAGGTACAGGCTGTCTACATCGGGCAGCGCGCGGTCGTGCAGCGGTGAGAAGAACGCCAGCTGTGCGCCCAGGTTGCGCAGCAGGTCGAGGTTGGCGCCGTAGGTGAAGGCGAACGCTGCGTCCCGGGCGACGCCAATGCGCACACCCGCCAGCGAGGCGGTGCAGGGCACTTCCTGCGGCGCGGCGAATGCCACCGGCGGCGGCAATGCGGCATCGCAGCTGCTGCCCAGTGCCTGGGCGGCAGCATCCAGACGCGCATCCAGGTCATTCAGCTCGCTGGCCTGCACCAACCCCAGGTGGCGGCTGGGCAGCTCGATACCGCGCTCGCGCGACAGCCCGCCGTACCAGCGCAGGCCTTCGCTCAGGCTGCCTTCGAGCAACTGCGCGTGGCGCAGGCTGCCGACACGGTTGGCGAGCACCCCAGCGAACGGCAGGTCGGGCTGGTAGCGCGCCAACCCCAGGGCCAGTGCACCAAAGGTCTGGGCCATGGCCGTACCATCGATCACCGCCAACACCGGCACGCCGAAGTGGCGCGCCAGGTCGGCACTGGACGGGGTGCCGTCGAACAGCCCCATCACGCCCTCTATCAGGATAAGGTCGGCCTCACCCGCCGCGTCCCACAGCAGGCGGCGGCTTTCCTGCGCACCGATCATCCACAGGTCGAGCTGGTACACCGGCGCCCCGCTGGCACGCTCGAGGATCATCGGGTCGAGAAAATCAGGCCCGCATTTGAACACACGGACCTTGCGCCCAAGGTTGCGGTGCAGGCGGGCCAGGGCTGCGGTCACGGTGGTCTTGCCCTGGCCAGATGCCGGTGCTGCGATCAGAACGGCTGGGCAGTGGCGCGTCTGACTCACAGTTCGACGCCCTTCTGGGCACGGATACCCGCCTGGAAGGCATGCTTGAGCATGCCCATCTCGGTAACGGTGTCGGCCAGCTCGACCATTTCGGCTTTGGCCGCGCGGCCAGTGACGATCACATGCTGCATGGGGGGGCGCGCCTGGATGTCGCCAAGCACCTGATCGAGGTCGAGGTAGCCGTGCTTGAGGGCGATGTTCAGCTCGTCGAGCACCACGAACTGGACGCTCGGGTCCTGCAGCAGTTGGCGTGAAACCGCCCAGGCTGCCTCAGCGGCGGCAATGTCGCGCTGGCGGTCCTGGGTTTCCCAGGTGAAGCCTTCGCCCATCACGTGGTAACGCACCTGCTCGGGGAAGCGCCGGAAGAACAGCTCCTCGCCGGTACTGTTGCGGCCCTTGATGAACTGCACCACGCCACACTGCATGCCGTGGCCCAAGGCGCGTGCGAGCATGCCGAACGCCGAACTGCTCTTGCCCTTGCCATTGCCGGTCAGCACCAGCAGCAGGCCGCACTCATTAGGGGAATTGGCGATGCGCTCGTCGATGATCGCCTTCTTGCGCTGCATGCGCGCCAGGTGACGTTCGTCGCGTTCGGTGGTTTCGCTCATGGGGGTCTCCGCAGGCTGTCGCCGCGTAAGACACGGCGACAGGTCGATAGGCGGGCAGACGGAGAGCGCGCAGGGCCGTGGCCAGACGCCACGGTGCACCGCGCATCACCCTCCGTGATGCCGTTGGCAGTGACAGGCCGGTCTCCGGGCTCGTGAGCGGGCGTTGGCCCGGGCCCGCGCGCCTTCCCGGATACTGGCATCCAGTGGCCGTGCGCGGTTTTTGACTCACCTACCGTTGCGGGGGCAGCGCCGGACTCGCACCTTATAGGCGCACACCGGCTTCCCAGTTTCACCCTGCCCAGACGGGCTTGCAGGGCACCTGAAACACGCGCGAAGGTTAGAGTGTTGCACCGGGAGCGTCAATCGGAGGGGGTGATTTGGCAGCGATCTGATGCCGATAAAGGCGCATGATCGCTTGCTCATGGATCGCTGCGAGCGGATCGGCCGCTACGACCGGGAAGTGCTCAGCTGAACCACTGGCCGTTCTCCCGGCTCTGAATCTTCAAGAGCATCGTCACAGGGGTGCAGACATGAAACACATGCGTGTTGTCTTTCCTTGGGTACTGGGCGCTTGCCTGGCGGGCTGCACCGAGAGGGCCATGCTGGAGGTCAGTGAGGGCAGCGGCCCGTCTGTACAGCTGCCCCCACCGAAAAAGACGTTGATACCCACCGTCAATATCGCGCCCGCCATCGGCTGGCCAACGGGTGGTAAACCCAAGGCGGCAGCAGGCACACAGGTGAACGCCTTCGCCGACAACCTCGACCACCCGCGTTGGCTTCATGTACTGCCCAACGGTGATGTGCTGGTGGCAGAGACCAATGCCCCGCCCAGGCCTGATGATGGCAAGGGCCTGCGTGGCTGGGCCATGGACAGGGCGATGAAGCGCGCCGGTGCCGCGGTGCCCAGCGCCAACCGCATCACCTTGCTGCGCGATGCCGACCATGACGGCGTTGCCGACACCCGCACGACCTTCATCGACGGGCTCAATTCGCCGTTTGGCATGGCACTGATCGGCCAGGATTTCTATGTCGCCGACACCGACAGGCTGCTGCGCTTTCGCTACACCTCGGGGGCTCTGCAGCTTCGCGAACCGCCGGCGCAGGTCATCGAGTTGCCAGCCGGGCCCCTGAACCATCACTGGACCAAGAACGTCATTGCCAGTGCCGATGGCAAGAAGCTGTATGTGACAGTCGGCTCCAACAGCAATGTCGGTGAGAACGGCATGGAACAGGAACAGGGACGCGCTGCGATCTGGGAGGTCGATGCGGCCAGCGGCGCGCACCGGATCTTTGCCTCTGGGCTGCGCAACCCCAACGGCCTGGCCTGGGAGCCGCGTACTGGTGCCTTGTGGACAGCCGTCAACGAGCGTGACGAGATCGGCAGTGACCTGGTGCCCGACTACATCACATCGGTGACAGATGGCGGCTTTTATGGTTGGCCCTACAGCTATTACGGGCAGCACGTCGATGAGCGGGTCGTGCCGCCGAACCCGCAAAAAGTCGCGCAGGCGCTTGTGCCGGACTATGCCGTGGGGCCCCATACCGCATCACTGGGGTTGGCGTTTGCAGAGCCCAGAGCGCTGCCTGCACCGTTCGACCACGGTGCTTTCGTGGGCCAGCATGGCTCCTGGAATCGCCAACCGCACAGTGGCTACAAAGTGATCTTCGTGCCCTTCGACACGGCTGGCAAACCTGTCGGCAAACCAATCGACCTGCTCAGCGGGTTTCTGGATGGCAATGGCAACGCCATGGGGCGACCGGTAGGCGTGGTCAACGACCATCGCGGCGGCGTGCTGGTGGCAGACGATGTGGGCAACGTGGTGTGGCGGGTAAGCAAGGCGCCGTAGCGCCTTGCGCGATCAAGGGTTATGCGCCAGATGCCCTTGAGTGATCACCCGTTTTGCCTGCAGGTAGGCTTTGGACCAGTAACTGTTGGACAGGTAATCCAGGCGTACAGTGCCACCGGTGGACGGCGCATGCACGAAACGGCCTTCGCCCACGTAGATACCGGCGTGACTGACCTGCGAGCCACCGCTGGTGGCGAAGAACACCAGGTCGCCCGATTGCAGTGAGTGGACATCCACGGTCGGAGCACGCATGACGATCATTTCTCGGGTGGAACGAGGCAGGCTGATACCCGCTGCATCCCGGTAGACGTAGTTGATCAAGCCACTGCAATCGAAACCGGAATCGGGAGTGTTACCGCCCCAGCGATACGGCGTACCCACCAGACCGATCGCGCGCATCAGCACGTCGTTGGCAATCGGCGAAGCAGGGGGTTGGCTGTACGAGACCTGAGGCTGTACCACAGGCGCCGGTGCCGGGGCACGGCTGGAGCAGGCGGCAAGCAATGCCACCAGGGAAAGGAGTGCGAAGCGCGCCATCATCACCATGGCAGAACATCCTGTCTGAGATCGCTGGGCTGCAACCGAAAAGTGTTGAGAATTTAGATTAGACGCATTCTGTAAATACGCACGGCGACTAGCTTTTCAAGCATCGTCGCCGTGGCAGAGTACATCATTTTGATATCAGTTGCGTGCGAGATTGCTCGCCGGCGCCATGGCCAGGGCGCGCTTGGCCTCGAGGAAGGTCTTGCTCCAGTAGCGATCACCGAGGTTGTCGATGCGCACACCACCGCTGCGGCGGCTGCTGGAGTGGATGAACTGGTTGTCACCCAGATAGATGCCGGCATGGCTGACACGGCCACGGCCATTGGTGCTGAAGAACAGCAAGTCACCCGGCTTGAGCTTGTTGCGGGCCACCTTGGGCGCATCGACGTTGATCATTTCGCGGGTCGAGCGCGGCAGGGTCATGCCGGCCTCTTCGCGAAACAGGTAGCCGATGAAACCGCTGCAATCGAAACCGGACGCCTGCGAGGTACCACCGTAGCGGTAACGGGTACCGATCAGCGACATGCCACGTTCGAGGATGCTGTCGGCCAATACTGGCAACTGATAAGGCTTGCTGGTGCTGGAGAACGCCTGAAGGTCATCTTCAGTGGCCACTTCGGGTTGCTCGCCGAACACGGACGATACCGAAGCTTTGGCCTTGGGCGCCGACTGAGCGGCGACCGGGGTGTGATCCTGGGGCTGGGAAACAGGGCCTTGGGCCGCGCAGCCAATCAGCAGGGTCACAAGTGCGAGGGGCACGAGGGGTGCGAAGCGCTTGAGCATGGGCACGACCGTGTCTGTAGTCCTTTAGAAGGGGGAAACTATGCCTTCTATCAGGCCCATTTGCAAATTTTATCGAAAAAGATGTGACTTTTTCGTTTTGCCGCTCAAAGCCCCGTATTCAAGGGCTTACCAGCCAAGGGTTTCTTTCAGGAACGGGATGGTCAGCTTGCGCTGTGCCTGCAAAGAAGCCTGATCGAGCCGCTCGAGCAGGTCGAACAGGGCACTCATGCTGCGCGTACCACGGGTCAGGATGAAGTGGCCGACTTCATCGGTCAGGTGCAGGCCACGGCGCGAAGCGCGCAATTGCAGGGCGCGCAGCTTGTCTTCATCAGACAGCCCGCGCATCTGGAATACCAGCGCCAGGGTCAGGCGGGACTTGAGGTCGGGCAGCTTGATCGGCAGTTCGCGCGGCGAGGCCGAGGCGGCCAGCAGCAGGCGCCGACCACTGTCGCGCAGGCGGTTGAACAGATGGAACATCGCCTCTTCCCACTCTGCCTTGCCGGCAATCACGTGCAAGTCGTCGATGCACACCAGTTCGTACTGCGCCAGGTAATCGAGCAACCCGATACCACGATCGAGCAACTGCGCCAGCGGCAGGTACACAGCGGCTTCGCCCCGCTGCTGGAAGCGGTGAGTGGCGGCTTGCAACAGGTGGCTACGGCCGACACCCTGCTTGCCCCACAGGTAGATGAGGCTCTCGGTCCAGCCGGCGTCGGCTTCGCACAGCCGCTCTACGTAGCCCAACGCCGCTGCATTGGCGCCCGGATAGTAGTTGATGAAGGTGGCGTCATCGCGCAGGCGCACACCCAGGGGCAACTGGATCGGTGGTTTCATGCTCGCGGGCGGTCGGGAGACCACAGGGGGCCTAGGGTGATCGGTGTGCAAAGTCTATACCCGCAACGCGGGTGGCACAATCGCGAAGGCACGTAGCACAAGCAAAATCAACGAGTTGCAAGACAGTTTGGCGCCCACATGGACTGCGCCGGGTTTTAGAAGTAGAGCAAGACAGCAGCTTACAGATCAGGGTCGACCTCCCCCGCGTACATGTCCGATTCCTTGTACAGGTCATGCACATGGCGCAGCAGCACCATGATCACTGCAGCCACTGGCAAGGCCAGCAGCACACCGGTAAAGCCGAACAGTTCGCCCCCGGCAAGGATGGCGAAGATCACCGCCACCGGATGCAGGCCGATACGGTCCCCCACCAGCAACGGTGTCAGCACCATGCCTTCCAGCGCCTGACCGACCATGAACACTGCGACGATGCCCAGCATCGGGTACAGATCGCCGCCAAACTGGAACAGCCCGGCCACCAGCGCCGCACCGATGCCTATGATGAAGCCCATATAGGGCACGATGGCCGCCAAGCCGGCCAGCATGCCGATCAGCAGCCCCAGTTCCAGCCCCACCAGCATCAGCCCGGCGGAATAGATCACCCCGAGCGCCAGCATGACCATCAACTGGCCCCGCACGAAGGCCCCCAACACCTCATGGCACTCTGCGGCCAGCCCGACCACCTGCGACTCGCGCTGGCGCGGCAGCAGGCTGCGCAGTTTGGCCATCATCAGGTCCCAGTCGCGCAACAGATAGAAGCCCACCACCGGGATCAGCACGAAGTTGGCCAGCCAGGCCAGCAGCGCCAGGCTCGAGGCAGTGGCTTGGGACAGCAGCATGCCAACGATGTCCGTGGTCTGGCCCATGTGTTCACTGACCGCGGCCTTGATCTTGTCGAACTTCCAGAACCCGTCGGCCAGGCCCAGGCGGCTCTGCACCCAGGGCAGCGCCACATGTTGCAACCAGTCGAGCATCTGCGGCGTCAGTTCATACAGCCGCACCAGCTGTTTGGCCAGCATCGGGATCAGGATGAGCAGCAGCGCCAGCAGGATCAAGGTGAACAGGGTGAAGACCACCACCACTCCCCAGGTCCGCGACAACCCCATGCGCTCCAGGCGATCGACCAGCGGATCGGCCAGATAAGCCAGCAGGATCCCCACCAAAAAGGGTGAGAGGATGTTGTGCAGGCCATAAAGAAGCAGGGCGATCAGCAGGGCGACACCCACCCAGATCCAACGGCGCATATCAGTCATGGTCGCTTATCCTTACCAGCGAAAACGCAAGCCGTCGAACGGCTTGGGGGCTACAGCAGCCGTTGCCGGTTGCCCTGGCGTCGCTTCGGCTCCAGGCGCAGGCGCAGCCGGGGTGGGAGGCGCCTGTTCAGCGGGGACCTCCTGCAACTTGGCCAAGCCAAGCTGTGCACGCAACTGCTCAGGGTTGGCAGTGACGCCATAGGTCAAGGTCTTGCCGTCGGCCAGTTGCAGGCGCGGGCCGTAAGGTTCGAGCACGCGGTTGAGCTCAGCGTAACGCTGCAGGTTCACGCCTTGCACCTGCACCTGCAACTGGCTGCTGGCGCCGGGCCGGGTCACGTAACGAGAGGCCAGGCGGTTGCTGACAGCCAGCATCACAGCATCGGCCAATGCGGCCTGGTCTGCGCCTTCGGCGCTGCCTTGCTCGCGCTTGTCGCCCAGCCACAGCTGCCATTTGCCTTGCCACTTGCCATCAGCCTCCAGGGCGTGCACGGCCAACAGCGCATCGGCGCCATAACGCTCGGAAGCTTCGCGCAGTGGCGCCGGGTCGTTGCCTTCGAGCTGTTTGGCGTTGGCCACCAGTTGCTCCTGCAGGTCGGCCAGCGGCAGGCGCAGTGGCAGGCCGCGGTGCTGGGCGGCACGGCGCAGCGCCTGGGCGCTGGTCTGGCCATCGCCCACCAGGCTGCTGCCCTCGACACTGTCATTGAGCCACCAGCCGAGAATCGACGGCCGATTGCTGCCCCACAGCGCCAGCCCGGCCTTGCGCAAGGCCCGCTCGGTGCTACCGGGGTCGAACTCGACCATCACCGACTCAGGCGGGCCGGCCTCGGTACCGACCTGGTTGATGATCTGTTGCGGGTCTTTGCGCAGTTCGGCCAGCGCCGGGTTTTGCGGGGCCTTGGGGTCGCCGGTCAGGCGCAGCACCAACGTATCGAGCGCCTTGGTGGTGGCTGCAGTACGGGCTTCAGCGCCCTGCCCTTCGAGCGGTTCGCGCACCTGATAGAGCCCGGAAACGCTTTCGGCCTGGGCGGCGATACTGACCAAGGCAAGGCAGCCGGCTGACAGATAATTGAGAAGACGCATTGAGGATTCCTGTCCAGTCGAGCTTCAAGCTGCAAGCTTCAAGCTGTAAGAAAAAGCAGTCAGAACCCCAGCGCTTTGACTCGCGACTGGGGCTCGCTGATTGCAGCTTATACAGAAGGGGCTGCATCAACCACCCGCGAGGCTTTTTCAGTAATTTACTGCCCTGCCCGTCGGCCTGAGGATGGCCGCTGCACCGCAACCCTGATAAAATCGCGCGCCTTCACAGACCTCTGACGTTTCAGGCAGCCGCCGCTCCCAGCCGGCCTTGGCCGTCACGGTCGTTTTTACGAATCCCTCCCTCTTAAAGGCCTGGATCAATGAGCAAGCAACCCTCCCTGAGCTACAAGGACGCCGGTGTAGACATCGACGCCGGCGAAGCACTGGTCGAACGCATCAAGGGCGTGGCAAAACGCACCGCACGCCCTGAAGTCATGGGTGGCCTGGGTGGCTTCGGCGCCCTCTGCGAGATCCCGGCCGGCTACAAGCAGCCGGTGCTGGTCTCTGGCACCGACGGCGTCGGCACCAAGCTGCGCCTGGCGCTGAACCTGAACAAGCACGACAGCATCGGCCAGGACCTGGTCGCCATGTGCGTCAATGACTTGGTGGTCTGCGGCGCCGAGCCGCTGTTCTTCCTCGACTACTACGCCACCGGCAAGCTCAACGTCGACGTCGCCGCGACCGTGGTCACCGGCATCGGCGCCGGCTGTGAGCTGGCCGGCTGCTCCCTGGTTGGCGGCGAAACCGCAGAAATGCCGGGCATGTACGAAGGCGAAGATTACGACCTGGCCGGTTTCTGCGTCGGTGTGGTGGAAAAGGCCGAGATCATCGACGGCTCCAAGGTCGCTACCGGCGACGCGCTGATCGCCCTGCCGTCTTCCGGCCCGCACTCCAACGGTTACTCGCTGATCCGCAAGATTCTCGAGGTGTCGGCGACCGACATCGAGAACACCCAGCTCGACGGCAAGCCGCTGACCGACCTGCTGATGGCGCCGACCCGCATCTACGTCAAGCCACTGCTGCAACTGATCAAGCAGACCGGCGCCGTCAAGGCCATGGCCCACATCACCGGTGGTGGCCTGCTGGACAACATCCCGCGCGTTCTGCCGAAAAACGCCCAGGCCGTGGTTGACGTGGCCAGCTGGCAGCGCCCTGCGGTATTCGACTTCCTGCAAGAGAAAGGCAACGTCGACGAGCACGAGATGCACCGTGTACTGAACTGCGGCGTGGGCATGGTCATCTGCGTGGCCCAGGACCAGGTCGAGGCAGCACTGAATGTACTGCGTGCAGAAGGCGAGCAGCCTTGGGTCATCGGTCGCATCGAACAAGCCGCTGAAGGCGCTGCCCAGGTCGAGCTGCAGAACCTCAAGGCACACTGATGCCGAGCGAGCCCTGCAATGTAGTGGTACTGCTGTCGGGTTCGGGCAGCAACCTGCAAGCCTTGATCGATAGCAGCCATGGTGAAAACAGCCCGGTACGCATCGCTGCGGTGATTTCCAACCGCGCCGACGCCTACGGGCTGCAACGCGCGGCGGCGGCGGGTATCGCCACCGCCGTACTGGACCACACCGGCTTCGACGGCCGTGAAGCCTTCGATGCAGCGCTGATGGCGCGCATCGACGGCTTCGCGCCCGCCCTGGTGGTGCTGGCCGGCTTCATGCGTATCCTCAGTGGCGGCTTCGTTCGCCACTATCAGGGCCGCCTGCTCAACATCCATCCGTCACTGCTGCCCAAATACAAGGGCCTGCATACTCACCGACGGGCCTTGGAGGCAGGCGACGCCGAGCACGGCTGCAGCGTACACTTCGTCACCGAGGAACTCGATGGCGGCCCTCTGGTCGTACAGGCTGTGGTGCCGGTCGCGTCAGGCGATAGCGCTGAGAGCCTGGCCCAGCGAGTACACCAACAGGAACACCAGATCTACCCGCTGGCAGTGCACTGGTTTGCCGAGGGGCGCTTGCGCCTGGGCGAACAGGGTGCATTACTGGATGGCCAGCCACTGCCGGCCAGTGGTCATTTGATCCGACCCTAGGAGAATTTATGCGTCGCGCCCTGCTCTTGGCTCTCGCCGTGCTCGCCCTGCCCCTCCAGGCAGCCGATCTGAAACCCTTCTCGGCCAGTTACACCGCCGACTGGAAGCAACTTCCCATGAGCGGCACTGCCGAGCGCAGCCTGGTCAAGAATGCCAACGGTACCTGGGACCTTAATTTCAAGGCTTCCATGATGATCGCCAGCCTGACCGAGCAAAGCACCCTGCGCATGGACAACGACACCCTGCTGCCGCAGAAGTATCACTTCGAGCGTGGCGGCCTGGGCAAAGCCAAGAAAGTCGACCTCACCTTCGACTGGAACGGCAAGAAAGTCACCGGCAGCGACCGGGGTGACGCCGTCAGCCTGCCGCTCAACCGCGGCGTGCTGGACAAGTCCTCTTATCAGTTGGCGCTGCAGCATGATGTGGCCGCTGGCAAGAAAAGCATGACCTACCAGGTGGTCGATGGTGACGAGATCGACACCTACGACTTCCGCGTGCTGGGCACTGAGAAAGTCACCACCAAGACCGGCCAGGTCGAGGCGGTGAAGGTCGAGCGCGTGCGCGACCCAAGCCAGAGCAAGCGCATCACCGAGCTGTGGTTCGCCAAGGACTGGGACTACCTGCTGGTCCAACTGCGCCAGGTCGAAACCGATGGCAAGGAGTATGTGATCGTGCTGCAGGATGGTACGGTCGATGGCAAGTCGGTCAAAGGCAGCTAAGCCGCAGCCCGCAAGATCCGTAGCCCCGCCCTGTGCGGGGCTTCTTTTTGCCTGGGCAACATGAAACTTGTTTCATGGCTATTTTATTTACTTAGGCTGCTAACAAACTCTATAAAAGAGGTGCGCGACAGAATGTCGCAACCAACTGAACAGTGGAGTTTAACGATGACAGTCCAAGTAACTGAACGCGACGAATCGAAAATGTCCCACGAAGGCCTGGCCGCTGGCGTGCGGATCTGGGATGTGCACCAGCAAGGCGAATTGGTCGGGATGTTCCACAATGAACACGAAGCCCACCAATACCGGGCAGAGCTTGAAGTGCAGGAAAACCAGCGCACTTCGCAATGACCCGCACAGGTTTTTGATTTCGGGCCGCGCAGCGGCCCTACTAACGCTAACTGACTGACACTACCGCTAAGGCGGGGTGATTGGTGCTTACCACATCAAGTCGTCAGGGATCTTGTACGCCGCATACGGATCGTCCTCATCCGCTTCCTCGACATGGGTATTGAGCAGCAGGATGCGATGAGGGTCGCGCTCCTGGATCTTCACCGCTGCCTCGCGCGGAATGACTTCGTACCCCCCACCAAACGACACGATCGCTAGCGCGCCATTGCTCAGCTTGGTACGCATCAGGGCGTTTACCGCAATACGTTTGACCTTCTTGTCGTCGACGAAGTTGTAGTAGTCCTCGGTCGTGAGCTTGGGCAGGCGGGTCGCCTCGATCAACTGCTTGATCTGCGCGGCACGGGCCTTCTGTTCGGCCTTTTCCTGCTGCTGACGGTTCAGTTCCTGGTCACGCTTGGCCTTCTCGGCCATGGCTTCCTTGGCCAGGCGCTGCTGGGTGTCGTCGACTTCGACCTGGCCCTTGTGCTCCAGGCGTTTCTGTTTCTTTTGGGCCTTGTTGGCCTGGGAGACCTGCTTCTGGTTGACCAGACCGGCCTTGAGCAATTGATCGCGAAGGGAAAGACTCATGGATGTTCACTCACTTATGCAGCCACTCAGCCGCAGCTGGGCAGGTTCTTTTCCTGACGTTTGGCTTCCCCCCAAAGGGCGTCCAGTTCGTCAAGGTTACACGATTCGATGGGGCGACCGCTGTCGCGCAATGCCTGTTCGATGAAGCGGAAACGCCGCTCGAACTTGCGGTTGGCACGACGCAGTGCATTTTCCGGGTCTTGCTTGAGGTGACGGGCCAGGTTGACAGCCGCGAACAGCAGGTCGCCGACTTCATCTTCGACGGACTTGGCATCCCCGTCGGCCATGGCCTGCAACACTTCGTCGAGCTCTTCACGGACCTTGTCCAGCACCGGCAATGCGTCTGGCCAGTCGAAACCGACAGTGGCGGCACGCTTTTGCAGTTTGGCGGCCCGGGACAGGGCAGGCAATGCCGCCGGCACGTCATCGAGCAGCGACAGCTGTTCAGGCTCGCTTTTCTCGGCACGTTCCTGGGCCTTGATTTCTTCCCAGCGCGACTTGACCTGTGCCTCGCTCAGGCTGGGCGTGTCCAGCGGCGCGTACAACTCGCCGGTGGGAAATACATGGGGGTGGCGGCGGATCAGTTTGCGGGTAATCGCATCGACCACACCGTCGAACTCGAAGCGCCCCTCCTCCCTGGCCAGCTGGCTGTAGTAGACCACCTGGAACAGCAGATCACCGAGTTCGCCCTGAAGGTGCTCGAAATCCCCGCGCTCGATGGTGTCGGCAACTTCGTAGGCCTCTTCGATGGTGTGCGCCACGATGCTCGCGTAGTTCTGCTTGAGGTCCCACGGGCAACCATACTGCGGGTCGCGCAGCCGGGCCATGAGGTGCAGCAGGTCTTCGAGGGAATAGGTCATGTAGCAGGTCCTTCGGCGGTGACTTCGTTGCGGGCAAGCCCACAAAGAAGCCACCACAGTTTCAAGGGGTACGGTTACGCCGCGTCTCGATGATATTCGGCAACTGCGAAATCCTGCCGAGCAGACGCCCCAGCGCATCCAGGCCCGGGATCTCGATGGTCAGCGACATCAACGCGGTGTTGTCTTCCTTGTTCGAGCGGGTGTTGACTGCCAGCACGTTGATCTTCTCGTTGAGCAGCACCTGCGACACATCGCGCAGCAACCCTGGGCGGTCGTAGGCACGGATAACGATATCGACCGGATAGGTCTGCACCGGTATCGGCCCCCAGCTGACCTGAATCATCCGCTCCGGCTCACGCCCTGCCAGTTGCAGCACCGAGGCACAGTCCTGGCGGTGAATGCTCACCCCGCGGCCCTGGGTGATGTAGCCGACGATGGCATCGCCCGGCAGCGGCTGGCAGCAGCCGGCCATCTGCGTGAGCAGGTTGCCGACGCCCTGGATCTGGATGTCGCCACGCTTGCCATTGCGCGGGCCGCTAGGCTTGCGCGGCACCAGTTCGATCTGCTCGATACGCTCGGGCTCGAGCAGTTGCTGAGCAGCGTTGACCAAGTGAGCCAGGCGCAGGTCACCGGCACCGAGCGAGGCGAACATGTCCTCGGCGGTCTTGACGTTGGTCTTCTCGGCCAGGCGTTCGAAGTCTACCTGCGGCAGGCCCAGGCGGCTGAGCTCGCGCTCGAGCAAGGTCTTGCCTGCGGCGACGTTCTGATCGCGGGCCTGCAGCTTGAACCAGTGGACGATCTTGGCCCGGGCCCGCGAGGTGGTGACGTACCCCAGGTTGGAGTTCAGCCAGTCCCGGCTCGGGTTGCCGTGCTTGCTGGTGATGATCTCCACCTGCTCGCCGGTCTGCAGGCTGTAGTTGAGCGGCACGATGCGCCCGTTGATCTTGGCGCCACGGCAGTTGTGGCCGATCTCGGTGTGCACCCGGTAGGCGAAGTCCAGCGGCGTGGCGCCCTTGGGCAGGTCGATGGCATGGCCGTCGGGGGTGAATACGTAGACCCGGTCCGGTTCGATATCGACCCGCAACTGCTCGGCCAGGCCACCGATGTCGCCCAGTTCTTCATGCCATTCGAGCACCTGGCGCAGCCAGGAGATCTTCTCTTCGTAGTGATTGGAGCTGGGCTTGACGTCGGTGCCCTTGTAGCGCCAGTGGGCGCAGACGCCCAGTTCGGCCTCTTCGTGCATGCCGTGGGTACGGATCTGCACTTCCAGCACCTTGCCCTCGGGGCCGATCACGGCGGTGTGAAGCGAACGGTAGCCGTTCTCCTTGGGGTTGGCGATGTAGTCGTCAAACTCTTTGGGAATGTGCCGCCACAAGGTGTGGACGATACCGAGCGCCGTATAGCAGTCGCGCACTTCCGGTACCAGCACGCGCACCGCACGCACGTCGTAGATCTGGCTGAATTCCAGGCCTTTGCGCTGCATTTTGCGCCAGATCGAGTAGATGTGTTTCGCCCGCCCACTGATGTCGGCGTTGACGCCGGTGGCCAGCAGCTCATTCTGCAGCTGGTTCATCACATCAGTGATGAAGCGCTCACGGTCCAGCCGGCGCTCGTGCAACAGCTTGGCGATCTGCTTGTACTGATCGGGCTCCAGGTAGCGGAAGGACAGGTCTTCCAGCTCCCACTTGATGTGGCCGATGCCAAGCCGATGGGCCAGCGGCGCATAGATGTCGAAGACCTCCCGCGCCACACGCAGACGCTTCTCGTCATCGGCGGACTTCACCGCACGGATCGCGCAGGTGCGCTCGGCCAGCTTGATCAGCGCCACGCGCACATCGTCGACCATCGCCACCAGCATCTTGCGCAGGTTCTCGACCTGCGCCTGCGAGCCCAGCACCAGCGACTGGCGCGGGCTGAGGCTGGCACTGATGGCGGCCATGCGCAGCACGCCGTCGATCAGCTTGGACACCACAGGGCCGAAACGCTGCCCGACTTCGGCCAGGGTCACCTTACCCTCACGCACGGAGCGGTAGATCACCGCCGCCACCAGTGAATCCTGGTCGAGCTTGAGGTCGGCGAGGATTTCGGCGATTTCCAGGCCAGCCTGGAAACTGGAGGTTCCATCGGCCCAGGAATGCTTGGCAGGGTTGCCCTTTTTCTCGATTTCCTGGGCGAACTCGCAGGCCTCTTCGAGTGCCACGCGATCCAATGCCGAATCGACGCTCACCACATGATCCAGCCATGCTTCGAGATTGATACTGCCGTCCGTATTGACCGGCTGGTGCACTCTCACCTGTACCATCTTTGTTTTACCTTTCCATACAGCGCACCACTCGGAGCGCTGGCTATCACCGTGTGGCTCCCAGTCCATGGGAACCGCACCAAGGGGCCAGCCTGCTAGCCCGCTTCGAATAACGCCATGGCCTCGACATGCGCCGTCTGAGGAAACATGTCGAGAATCCCGGCCCTTTTTAACCGGTACCCCTGGCCGACCAGCACCTGGGCGTCTCGCGCCAGTGTGGCCGGGTTGCATGATACATAAACCAGCCGCGTGGCCTTGAGGCGTGCGATGCTTTGCACCACCTCGAAAGCACCGTCGCGCGGTGGATCCAAGAGTACCGCAGAAAAGCCCTCGGCGGCCCATCCGGCGCCTGCCAAAGGCTGGGATAAATCGGCCTGAAAAAACCGTGCGTTATGCACATTGTTGTTTCGGGCATTGGCCGCAGCCCGGTCCACCATCGCCTGCACACCCTCAACCGCCACCACTTCCCGCGCCTGGCGGGCCAGCGGCAGGGCGAAATTGCCCAGGCCACAGAACAGGTCGAGCACACGCTCGTCGGCCTGCGGAGCGAGCCAGACCAGGGCCTGCTCGACCATTGCAGTATTGACCTGGGCGTTGACCTGAACGAAATCGCCCGGGCGCCAAGCCAGTTCCAGCTGCCACGGCTCCAAGGTGAAGCCTAGCGTCGCGCCAGCCTCCACCGACACCGGTTCGCCTTCGCCCTGCAGCCACAGCTGCGCCTTGGCCTCGTTGCAGAATGCCTGCAGACGCGCCAGGTCATCGGCCGGCAACGGTGCCACATGGCGTACCAGCAGCGCTTCGGCCGTGCCGCTGAACAGCTCGACGTGGCCGATGGCCTGGGGCTTGCTCAACGAACGCAGCACCGTAGGCAAATGCCGCACGATGGACTGCAAAGGCTGTACCAGCACGGCGCAGTCGTCGATGGCGACGATGTCCTGACTGGCCTCGGCACGGAACCCTACCTCCAGCTGACGCGCTTTGACATCCCAGCGCACGGCCACACGCGCCCGCCGCCGATAGCCGAATTCCGGCCCGCTCAATGGCGCCGCCCATTCTTGCGGTTGCACCCCGGCCACCCGTTGCAGCTGTTCGGCCAGGGTCCGCTGCTTGAGCGCCAACTGCGCCTGATGCGGCAGGTGCTGCAAGTTGCAGCCACCACAACGCTCGTAATGGCGGCACGGCGCCTGGCGGCGCTCGGCGCTGGCCTGCAGCACACGCTCCAGGCACGCCTCGACCACCTTGCCACGGGCATTGAGCACCCGCGCCTCGACCGCCTCACCGGCCAGGGCGCCGCTGACGAACCAGGTCCGCCCGTCGTGGAAGGCGATGCCACGGCCGTCACCGGCAAGGCGCTCGATGTCCAGACGCTGCTTTTTGCCCACGGGTACCTGGGGCGTGCGGTTTCCACCGGCTGGCTGGAAGCGCAGGCCGCTGTTGCTTTTCTTTCTGGACATTTAGCTCGGGTCGAACAGGCCGGTGGACAGGTAACGGTCGCCACGGTCGCAAATGATCGCGACCATTACCGCGTTTTCCACTTCCTGGGACAGGCGCAGCATCGCTGCCACCGCACCACCGGAAGACACGCCGCAGAAAATGCCCTCTTCGCGGGCAAGGCGGCGCATGGTGTCTTCAGCTTCTTGCTGGGACATGTCCATGACGCGGTCAACGCGGGTGGCATCGAAGATTTTCGGCAGGTACTGCTCGGGCCAGCGGCGGATGCCCGGAATGGCCGAGCCTTCCATCGGTTGCAGGCCAACGATCTGCACGGCCGGGTTCTGCTCCTTGAGGTACTGCGAGCAACCCATGATGGTGCCGGTGGTGCCCATGGAGCTGACGAAATGCGTGATGGTGCCCTGGGTCTGCTGCCAGATTTCCGGGCCGGTGCTGTTGTAGTGAGCAATCGGGTTGTCGCCGTTGGCGAACTGGTCCAGCACAAGACCGCGGCCTTCGGCCTGCAGCTTCTCGGCCAGGTCGCGGGCACCTTCCATCCCCTCTTCCTTGGTCACAAGGATCAGCTCGGCACCGTAGGCAGTCATCGCTGCCTTGCGCTCTGCGGTGGAGTTGTCGGGCATGATCAGGATCATCTTGTAGCCCTTGATCGCTGCCGCCATGGCCAGGGCTATACCGGTATTTCCGGAGGTAGCTTCGATCAGGGTGTCGCCGGGCTTGATCTGGCCGCGCAGTTCGGCGCGCGCGATCATCGACAGTGCCGGGCGGTCCTTCACGGAGCCTGCTGGATTGTTACCCTCGAGCTTGAGCAGGAGGGTGTTGCTGGTTTCTCCAGCGATGCGCTGCAGGCGAACCAGGGGCGTATTGCCGACGCAATCGGCGATGGTTGGGTACTGCAAGGTCATGGTGTATTTCACAATCCGGACGGCAGGGGCGCCTATCATACCGGCAAACACTTCCCGGCCATATCACGCAATCTGTGGTGGGTATAGCTACAAGCTATAAGCGGCAAGCTGCAAGCTGCAAGCTGCAAGCTGCAAGCTTCAAGCTGTCGGTAGCGTTTGTGGGGGCGGGGGTTGCCGTGATGGCGCGGGGAGGTGCAGCGGTAGGCGCATGCAGAGCTTTAGACCGCGTTTGCCGTTCTCTGCCCACAGGGTGCCGCCCTGACGCTGGATCGCACTGCGGGCGATGCTCAGGCCCAGGCCGAAACCGCCGTCGCCGGGGCGCGAGCCATCGAGCCGGGTGAAGGGGGCGAAGATGCGCTCCAGATCCTCGTAAGCCACGCCACCGCCCTGATCTTCCAGCCACAGGCGCCAATGGCTACCTTCACGCTGCCCGGCCAGCTGCACCACGCCGTTTTCCGGGGAGTGGCGGATGGCATTGCGCAGCATGTTTTCCAACGCCTGAGCCAGATGATTCAGGTTGCCCTGCACCCAGCAGTCAGCTGGCAACTCGCAGCGCAAGCGTTCGGGCGACCAGCCGCTTTCGTAACTGGCATCCTCTGCCAGCAGGTCCCACAGGGCCTGTACCTGGATAGGCTCAAGGTTCATCGGCGCACGTTCGGCATCCTGCCAGGCAAGCTGCAAGGTGTTCTCGACCAACTGCTGCATGCAGTCCACCTCGCGCCCCAGCCGCTCGCGCAGGCGCTGAAGGTCGGTTTCACCGTCGCAGGCCACGCGCAACCGGCTCAGCGGTGTGCGCATTTCATGGGACAAATCACGCAACAACTGCTGTTGCATGGCCACCGTGCCCTGCAGCCGTTCGGCCATCTGGTCGAAGGCGCGGGCCAGCTCGCCCAGTTCGTCATGCCGGGCGGTGGTGCGTGCGTCCAGCCGCGCCGACAGCTGGTCGGCACGCCAGGCATTGGCCTGCTCGCGCAACTGGTTGAGCGGCACGATCAACATGCGGTACAGGCCGACACACAGCAGCAAGGTGAACAACCCGGGAATCACACCGTTGGTCACCACCCGCCACAGCACCCGGTATTGGCCAGGGTTGAAACGTTCGGGCAACGCCATCACCAGCATGCCCTGCTCCGGTGCCCCCGGAAACGGTATGCGCAGCCAGGGCTGGTCGGTACTGCGCCGGCTCATCGGCCAGTCGACACCGCGCAGGCGCGTGAGCCGCTGCATGATCTCCGGGCCGAGGGTGGTGCTGGCAAGGGGCTGCAGATTGCTATCGAGCACGCCTATCCAGCCGCGCTCACGCTGGTGCATGGCCGCAACCCACTGGTCCAGCCCGGTGCGGCCAGCACTGCGCCAGGCCGCTTCGGCCTCCCCGGCATAGCTGCGCAGCACCTGGCGGGCAGGCTCATCGAGGTAGGCATTCTGGGTTTCCATATGCCGGCCCCAGGTGTAACTCAGGCCGATCATCAGCAGGCAGAAACCTACCAGCAGGATGGCCAGCTTCCAGAACAGCGAGTGACGGTCCAGCATGGCCTACTCCGCTTCACCGGCACTGAGCACGTAACCCTTGCCCCACACGGTGCGGATCTGCCGCTCCAGGTAGCCGATGCCTTTGAGCTTGCGGCGGATCTGGCTGACGTGCATGTCCAGGCTACGGTCATGCCGCGAATAGCCCCGTTGCAGCACCTGCTGGTAGAGAAACGGCTTGCTCAGCACCTCGTCGACGTTGCGGTTGAGGAGATCGAACAGGCGATACTCGCTAGGGGTGAGGCCTGCCTGCCGGCCAGCGAAGCTGACATCGCAAACCGTCTCGTCGAACCACAGCTCGCCGCAGGCAATACCCGATGGCGGCTGATGACGACGCTCCAGCGCGACGCGGCGCAGGATGGCCTCGATGCGCACCTGCAGCTCGACCATGCTGAAAGGCTTGGGCAGGTAATCGTCGGCACCGCGCTGGAAGCCATTGATGCGGTCGGCCTCAGCACCTAACGCCGACATCAGGATAACCGGCGTGGCGCTGCGTCGACGCAACTGGGCCAGGGCATCCAGCCCGTTGAGCCCGGGCAGCAGAATATCCATCAGGACCACGTCGAAGTCCTGACGACCGGCGGTTTCCAGGCCTTCCAGGCCGTTGCGGCACCAGGTCACCGCAAAGCCGCCGCGCTGCAGTTCTTCGTGCAGGTAGGCACCCAGCACCGGGTCATCCTCGATGGCGAGGATGCTGGAAGCATTAATAGTTACGGGATTCATTGGCAACTGCCACATATTCTCAATTGCGCGATTATTGAGCATGCGTCCGCCATAGGCAACCGCCCTGCGCTCAACGCCCGACTGCTGGGTGAAAACAGCCACATAAAGGGTGCATTAGGCCGGCAGGCGGAGTAACTTTCCGCTTTGCTCCGTTACGCCGGTAACGGCATCCAAGCACATCACAGGAGGCGAGTGTGCTCGATCGTTTGGGAATCAGAAGCCGGGTACTGCTGCTGGCACTGCTGCCTGCCAGCTTGATGGCTCTGGTGCTGGGCAGCTATTTCACGTGGCTGCAGCAAGACCAGTTGCGCACCCAACTGCTGCAACGCGGCAAGATGATTGCCGAACAACTGGCACCGTTGGCCGCGCCCGCCATGGCCCGGCAGGCGCCTGCGCAACTGGAGCGGATCGCTGCGCAAACGCTGGAGCAGGCCGATGTGCGTGCAGTGGCCTTCCTCGCCCCGGACCGCACCCGTCTGGCCCACGCCGGCCCCAGCATGATCAACCAGGCGCCCAGCGGCGGCACGGGTACTCAACTGTTGGAGCGCAGCGGCAACGATGCCACCCGCTACCTGATGCCGGTGTTCGGCCACCACCGCGACCTGGCCACCGAAGCCGTCCCGGCCGAAGCCGAGCGCCTGCTGGGTTGGGTCGAGATCGAACTGTCGCACGACGGTACGCTGCTGCGCGGGTACCGCAACCTGTTCACCAGCATGCTGCTAATACTCGCGTGCCTGGTGCTCAGCGGCCTGCTGGCAATGCGCATGAGCCGCACCATCAATGACCCGATCGCGCGCATCAAGCATGCCGTCAACCAGCTCAAAGACGGCCACCTGGAAGAACGTCTGCCCGCCATGGGCAGCCACGAGCTGGACGAACTGGCCAGGGGCATCAACCGCATGGCAGAAACCCTGCACAGCGCCCATGAAGAACTGCAGCACAGCATCGATCAGGCCACCGAGGATGTGCGCCAGAACCTGGAAACCATCGAAATCCAGAACATCGAGCTGGACATGGCGCGCAAGGAGGCCCTGGAGGCGAGCCGCATCAAATCGGAATTCCTGGCCAACATGAGTCACGAAATCCGCACGCCGCTCAACGGTATTCTCGGCTTCACCCACCTGTTGCAGAAAAGCGAGCTGACCCCGCGCCAGCTGGACTACCTGAACACCATCGAGAAATCGGCCGACAACCTGTTGGGGATCATCAACGAGATCCTCGACTTTTCCAAAATCGAGGCCGGCAAGCTGGTGCTCGACAGCATCCCTTTCAACCTGCGCGACCTGGTCCAGGACACCCTCACCATCCTGGCGCCCGCCGCCCACGCCAAGCAGCTGGAGTTGCTCAGCCTGATCTACCGCGACACACCGTCATCGCTGGTTGGCGACCCGCTGCGGCTCAAGCAGATCCTCACCAACCTGGTGAGCAACGCCATCAAATTCACCCGCGAGGGCACCATCGTCGTGCGGGCAATGCTCGAGGACGAGCAACAAGACAGCGCGCAACTGCGCATCAGCGTGCAGGACACCGGTATCGGCCTGTCACCGCAGGATGTGCGCACGTTGTTTCAGGCGTTCAGCCAGGCCGACAATTCGCTGGCCCGCCAGCCGGGCGGCACCGGCCTTGGGCTGGTGATTTCCAAGCGCCTGATCGAGCAGATGGGCGGCGAGATCGGGGTCGACAGCACCCCAGGGGAGGGTTCGCAATTCTGGATCAGCCTGAGCCTGCCCAAGGCCCACGACGACAGCGAGACGCAGGCGTCGCAGCCGCTGCTGGGGCGTCGCGCGGCGATCGTCGACGGGCATGACCTGGCACGCCAGGCCCTGGAGCACCAGCTGCAGGACTGCGGCTTGAGCGTAAGCCTGTTCGCCTCGTATGAACACCTGCTGCAGGGGGTTCAGGCGGGCTTCCAGGCCGGCATGCCCTTCGAGTTCGCGGTGCTGGGTGCCAACCTGGGCAATCTCACGCCCGAACAGCTGGGCCAATACCACCAGCAACTGGAGCGCTACCACTGCCATTGCGTGGTGCTTTGCCCGACCACCGAGCAAGCGCTGTACCACCCTCACCTGCCTAATGGCCACGGCCAACTGCTGTCCAAGCCGACCTGCACGCGCAAGCTGCGCCGCCTGCTGCTGGAGCTGCTGCAACCGCGCCGTACGCGGGGCGAACTGGCCGCGCCAACGCGCGGCCAACGCCAGCCGAAAATCCTCTGTGTCGACGACAATGCGGCCAACCTGCTGCTGGTACAAACCCTGCTGGAAGACCTCGGCGCCGATGTGCTGGCGCTCGACAACGGCCATGCCGCGGTCCAGGCGGTACAGAGCGAACACTTCGACCTGGTGCTGATGGACGTGCAGATGCCAGGCATGGATGGCCGTGCCTGCACCGAGCAGATCCGCTTGTGGGAAAACACCCAGAGCGGCAGCCCACTGCCGATCGTCGCCCTCACCGCCCACGCCATGGCCAACGAGAAACGGGCACTGCTGCACAGCGGCATGGACGACTACCTGACCAAACCGATCAGCGAGCGCCAGCTGGCCCAGGTGGTGATGAAATGGACCGGCCTGAGCCTGGGTGTCGGGCCATTGGAGCGCCTGGAGGAGCAGCAGGCCGAGGGCCAGGATCTACCGGTGCTCGACCCTGACGAAGGCTTGCGCCTGGCGGCAGGCAAGCCGGATCTGGCGGCAGACATGCTGACCATGTTGCTGGCGTCGCTGGCGTCGGACCGTGAAGCCATTCGTGCTGCACGGGAGGCGGACGATCACGGTGTGCTGATCGAGCAGGTGCATCGGCTCAACGGTGCCTCGCGCTATTGCGGCGTGCCGCAGTTGCGTGCCGCCTGCCAGCGCAGCGAGACCTTGCTGAAACAGGAGCATCCGCAAGCGCAGCAGGCGCTCGACGAGCTGGATGGCGCAATTGTCCGGCTGGCGGAGCAGGCCCGCCAGAACGCCTGACCTTCAGGGCCTCATCGCCGGCAAGCCGGCCACAGGGATTTGCGCCGGCTTTTATGAATGGGGCAAGACGGCGGCTTCCACAGGTAAAGCGCAGGCCTGAAGCAGTGCGCGGTCGCGGTGGGAGGCGGCTTGCCGGCGATGGGGGCGGCGCAGATCAACTTCCTTGTGCGCGCAGGTGGCTACAATCCCCCAACCACGACCAAGGAAGCCCGACCATGCGCGCTCTTTTGTTCAGCAGCCAGCACTACGACCAGGAAAGTTTCACCCAGGCCGCTTGCGATAGCGCTTTGGAACTCCATTTTCAAGCCGCCCGCCTGACCCTCGACACAGCCGCCCTGGCTCAGGGCTTCGAGGTGGTGTGCGCATTCATCAACGATGAGCTCGACGCTCAGGTATTGCAACGCCTGGCGGCTGGCGGTACGCGCCTGATCGCCCTGCGCTCGGCCGGCTACAACCATGTCGACCTGGCTGCCGCCCAAAGGCTGGGCCTTGCGGTGGTGCGCGTACCCGCGTACTCACCGCACGCCGTGGCCGAGCATGCCGTGGCGCTTATCCTGGCCCTCAACCGACGCCTGCACCGGGCCTACAACCGCACCCGCGAGGGTGACTTCACCCTGCATGGCCTGACCGGCTTCGACCTGCACGGCAAGACCGTCGGCGTGGTCGGTACCGGCCAGATCGGCGCCGCCTTCGCCCAGATCATGGCAGGCTTCGGTTGCCAGCTGCTGGCCTATGACCCCTTCCCCAACCCCCAACTGCTGGCGCTTGGGGCGCGCTACGTCGAGCTGCCAGAACTGCTGCGCGAGGCGCGGATCATCAGCCTGCACTGCCCGCTCACCGAACACACCCGGCACCTGATCAACCCGCAAAGCCTGGCCCAACTGCAGCCCGGCGCCATGCTGATCAACACCGGCCGTGGTGCGTTGGTCGACACCCCGGCCCTGATCGAGGCCTTGAAAAGCGGCCAGCTCGGGTACCTGGGGCTGGATGTGTATGAAGAAGAAGCCCAGCTGTTTTTCGAGGACCGTTCTGACCTGCCGCTGCAGGATGATGTGCTGGCGCGGCTGCTGACGTTCCCCAATGTGATCGTCACCGCGCACCAGGCGTTTCTGACCCGCGAAGCGCTGGATGCCATTGCCGCGACCACGCTGGAAAACATCAACCGCTGGGCGGCGGGTAATGCGCAGAATCTGGTCACAGGTTGATGCTAGGATACGCGGCATTTCTGGAGGACCCATGGTCGAGCACGATTTCCGCTACACCCTTTTCAACCCGCAACACACCTTGATCGAGTGCCGCGCCCTGGTACCGGGCCGCTACCAGGTGACCGGCAACGGTGGTTCGATGCACAAGGGCGACACCCTGTTGGTCACCCTCAAGGGCAGCAAGGACTTGTCCATGCGCCTGACGGTCGAGAGCGTGCGCCACCTGATCAACCCGCGTGGCCAGTGGGTGGCCGTGGCCAGCGGCCCGCTGTTCAACGAGCTGGAAATCCTCAATTGGCAGGCTGAGTGCGACAGCTGCGATGCTGTGCTGGACTTCGAGTTCGCCGTGGACGCCAAGCTGGGCAAGAAAGCCCGCCAGCCGGCCGCTACGGCGCGTATCGCCGAGCTGGGCTGGGCCAGTCGTGGCGACAAGCACGTGTGCCCGCGTTGCCAGGAGAGCATCGAGTGAAGAATCTGCTGACCGGCGCCCTGATTGCCACCGGCCTGCTCGGCTGCGCAACCGAACCTTCGAAGCTGCAACTGGAGCGCAGCTATGTGCTGGAGTGGATCGGTGAACGGCCGCTGATCGACTACAGCCACCTGACACTGACGCTGGCCAGTGACGGCCGGGCCTATGGCAATGCGGGCTGCAATCATTGGTTCGCCCCGTACACGCTGGACGGCGAGCACCTGAGCTTCGGCAAGGTCGGCAAGACCCGCAAGCTTTGCGCGCCAGCGTTGATGGAGCAGGAAAAGCGCTTCCTGCAGGCGCTGGAGACGGTGCAGCGCTGGGATGTGTCCCCTGTCGAGCAGTTGCGCTTCTGGCCGGCCGAAGGCAAGCCCCTGCGGTTCTGGCCCGAAGAGGGCTAAGCTCTCGGAAGCTTCAAGCTGCAAGCTTCAAGCTGCAAGCAAAGGCGGATCGGCGCACGGCCCGCTTTTTCTTGCAGCTTGAAGCTTGAAGCTTGCCGCTTTGAGGCCCCGTTGAGTGCTTTGAGCTGCAAGCTGCTAGCTACAAGCTGCAAGCAAAGGCGGATCAGCGCACGGCCCGCTTTTTCTTGCAGCTTGCAGCTTGCCGCTTGCAGCTCTCAGGCCCCCTTGAGCGCTTTGATCTTGGCCTGGAGCCCTTCCAGGGTCTGCTCACCCAGCAGTTGCTCGCGGACCTTGCCCTGGTCATCGATGATGTAGGTCACCGGCAACGCTTCGCTGCGTGGCAGGTCATAACGCTCGGCCGGGTCCTGGGCCAGCACGGTAAAGCCGATGCCCAAGGTATCGGCCGCCTGCTTCAACTCCTGCCCCTGCAGGCCATCGAAGTTCACCCCCACCACCTTGATGCCATCGGCTGCCCACTGCTTGGCCGCAGTGTTCAGTTCAGGCACCTCCGTACGGCACGGGCCGCACCATTCAGCCCAATAATTGAGCACCAGCCAGTGCCCGTCGATCTGCTCGGCCTTCACCGTGTTGCCATGCTGGTCCACACCGTAGTCGGCACCGCAGCCACTGAGCAAAAGGCCAGCGGTGATGGCCAATACTGCTGCCAAACGCCTTGCCATGGGTCAATCCTTCTCGAAGTTTCAAGCGAATAGGTCAGTTCCTGCGGTTAGAATAGCCGCCACACCCAGCTGGATGCGACCCGACATGACTGACTTGACGCTCTATCATAACCCGCGCTGCTCAAAATCCCGCGGCGCACTGGAACTGCTCGAACAACGCGGGCTGGCGCCGACCATCGTTCGTTACCTCGAAACCCCGCCCGACGCCGCCACCCTCAAGGCTCTGCTTGGCAAACTGGGCATCGGCCCACGCCAGCTGCTGCGCACCGGTGAAGACGAATACAAGGCATTGGACCTGGCCAACCCGGCCTTGAGCGATGCACAACTGATCGACGCCATGGCCCAGCACCCTAAGCTCATCGAGCGCCCGATCCTGGTTGCCGGTGACAAGGCGGTGATCGGCCGACCACCAGAGAACGTGCTGGAGATCCTGCCGTGAGCGCGCCCTATATCCTGGTGCTGTACTACAGCCGACACGGCTCGACCAGCGAAATGGCCCGGCATATCGCCCGCGGTATCGAGCTGGCCGGCATGGAAGCGCGCCTGCGCACGGTGCCGGCGATTTCCACCGAGTGCGAGGCCGTGGCGCCAGACATTCCGGCCAGCGGCGCGCTGTACGCCACCTTGGACGACTTGCGCCATTGCGCTGGCTTGGTGCTGGGCAGCCCGACCCGCTTCGGCAACATGGCCGCACCACTCAAGTACTTCCTCGATGGCACCAGCAGCTTGTGGCTGGGGGGTGAACTGGTCGGCAAGCCGGCCGGCGTGTTCACCTCCACCGCCAGCCTGCACGGCGGCCAGGAAACCACCCTGCTGTCGATGATGCTGCCGCTGATGCACCACGGCATGCTGGTGATGGGCCTGCCCTACAGCGAATCGGCGCTGCTCGAAACCCGCGGCGGCGGCACGCCTTACGGCGCCAGCCACCATGCCGGCGCAGACGGCAAACGTGAGCTGGATCAACACGAGATCACCCTGTGCCGCGCGCTGGGCCAACGCCTGGCAACCACGGCCAAGGCCCTGGAGGCCTCGCGTGGCTAAGCAGCCAAAGGTGTTGCCACCACTGGAGTGGCTGGCACCGCGCCTGCGCCTCACACGCGCTGTGAGCCTGGCGTTTTTTCTTGGCCTGATCGCATTGCTGGTGGCGAACAACCTGTGGTTCGCCAACCTGCACGGGGCGCGGGTAGAAGTGATCCTGGCGATCGAGCTTGTGCCGCTGCTGTTGCTGCTGCCCGGCATGCTGCTGGGCAGCGCCCGGGCGCATGCCTGGACCTGCTTTGTGGTGAATATCTATTTCATCAAAGGGGTGCTGGCGGCGTTCGACCCGTCGCGGGCAGTGTTCGGCTGGGTCGAGGTGCTGCTGAGCCTGGGGCTGTTCATCAGCGGGTTGCTGTTCGTGCGCTGGAAATTCCAGCATGAACGGCGCATGGCGGGTGAAGGCAGTTGAATCCGCAGGGCTGCTGTTGCAGCCCCGGTTTTTTCAATGGTTGACGGTATGTGCCAGCATCACCGACAACTGGCACAGCGGCCGCCCGCTCTCGGCATGCCACTGGTTGAATGCCTGCTGCACCAGCGCCAGGTCGCGCTGGCTGGTCGGCTGCTTGTCGATCACCTTCTGGGCAATCAACGCAGCGGCCATGTCATCGGTGGGGATGAACGTATCCTTGCCGACCATGCGCAAAAACCGCGGCGCTGACAACCCGCCCAACTGATTGCCATGCTTGGCCAGATACTTCCACAACCCGACGATATCGGTCACCGGCCAATCGGCGACGAACGCACCAAAGCTGCCCTTCTCCCTGGCCACATCAAGGATCATCTGTGCATTGCGCGGCACGCTCTTGAGCTTGCCCAGGTGGCGGATGATGCGCTCGTCCTGCATCAACCGCTCCAGGTGCTCTGCGCCCATCAGTACGACCTTCTCCGGGTCGAAACCGAAGAACACCTGCTCGAATGCCGGCCATTTTGCATCGACCAGGCTGTGCTTGAGCCCTGCGCGGAACACGCGCAAGGCCAAGGTCGACAGGTAGCGGTCGTTGCTGATGTCGCGCAGCTGCGCCGGGGTGCGCGGCTGCGGCAGGAAGGCCTCCAGGGCCTGGGCCGAGCCGAAGCGGTTCAGGCAGTACTCATGCAACCACTGGTAATCGCGCATGGATCAGATGTTCAGTACATCGAGGAAACGCGGGGTGGCGCTTTCGTCGATCTTGAGGCTGGTGAAGTCGAACAGGTTGCGGTCGGCCAACTGCGACGGGGCGACGTTCTGCAGGGCGCGGAAGATGCTCTCGGTACGGCCCGGGTGTTTGCGCTCCCACTCCACCAGCATGTCCTTGACCACCTGGCGCTGCAGGTTCTCCTGCGAACCGCACAGGTTGCACGGGATGATCGGGAATTCCTTCATGTCCGAGTAGGCCTGGATGTCCTTCTCGCTGCAGTACGCCAGCGGGCGGATCACCACGTTACGGCCGTCGTCGGCACGCAGCTTGGGCGGCATGCCCTTGAGCGAACCGTTGAAGAACATGTTGAGGAAGAAGGTCTCGACGATGTCGTCGCGATGGTGCCCAAGCGCCATCTTGGTTGCGCCGATTTCGTCAGCGAAGGTGTACAGGGTGCCACGGCGCAAGCGCGAGCACAGCGAGCAAGTGGTCTTGCCCTCTGGCACCAGCTCCTTGACGACCGAGTAGGTGTCCTTCTCGACGATGTGGTACTCGACGCCCAGCGCTTTCAGGTAGGCCGGCAGCACATGCTCGGGGAAGCCCGGCTGCTTCTGGTCCATGTTCACCGCGACGATCTGGAACGTGATCGGTGCCACCTTCTGCAGGTGCAACAGAACGTCGAGCATGGTGTAGCTGTCCTTGCCGCCGGACAGGCAGACCATGACCTTGTCGCCATCCTCGATCATGTTGTAGTCGGTGATGGCTTCGCCGGCGAGACGACGCAGGCGTTTTTGCAGTTTGTTCTGGTTGACCGAGAGGGTGCCCATAGCGCTTGGATCCGCGAGGTGTGACAAAAGCCGGCTATTTTACGCACAAACTACGCGCACCTGTAGGGATTCCGATAAAGACTTCAAGGGAATCAGCAGGCGGCCTTACAGCGCGATTTGCTCTAAAAAGCACAGTTTGTGCGGGTAACGGCTTCCTATACTGCGACATAAGGCCACATTACCGCTTCCATCGGTGCCCTGGCCTCGGGCCGCTTGCGCTCCATCTGGGGGGCGATTGGCAACAACGAGAGGAGTGACCGGCATGATTCATCACGTTGTGGGGCTGTTTACCCACCCCGATCAGGAGTGGCGGGAGATACGCGGGGAAGAAGAAAGCATCAGCCACATGTACCTGACGCACACGCTGATACTGGCGGCGATACCCGCCGTTTCGGCATTCATCGGCACTACCCAGGTCGGCTGGGTGATCGGCGACCGGCCAGCGGTGATGCTGACGATGGAAAGCGCTTTATGGATGAGCATCATGTCCTACCTGGCGATGCTCGCCGGGGTTGCGGTCATGGGCGCGTTCATTCACTGGATGGCACGCACCTATGACGCCAGCCCGTCCATGGCGCAATGCATCGCCTTTGCCACCTACACCGCCACACCGCTGTTCCTCGGCGGCCTGGCAGCGCTTTACCCGCACCTGTGGCTGGGCATGCTGGTGGGTACCGCGGCCATTTGTTACACCGTCTACCTGCTGTACGTCGGCTTGCCGACATTCATGAACATACCGACCGATGAAGGCTTCCTGTTCTCCAGCTCGGTGCTGGCAGTGGGCCTGGTGGTACTGGTAGCGATCATGGCTGCGACCGTGATCATCTGGGGACTGGGCGTGGGGCCCGTCTATACCAACTAGCTTCGAAAACACATAGATCCAACACTGGGGCATCAAACCGGAAGCCGCCGCAAGGCGACTTCCGGCTGTCTGCTGACCGGTGGCTCGGCAGGCTGCCACTGCTTGCGGCATAATGCCCGGTCAGGAGAATTACCCCGCCATGCCCGAGCTGCTCAAACAACGCGTCGAAACCTGTTACCAGCAAGCCGAAACCTTTTTCAAGCGCCCCTTCCCGCGCCCGGAAGTCAGCTTCAAGCTGCGCGGCCAGAAAGCGGGCGTCGCCCACCTGCACGAAAACCTGTTGCGCTTCAACCTGCAGCTGTACCGCGAAAACCAGGAAGATTTCCTGCGCCAGACCGTGGCCCATGAAGTGGCGCACCTGGTGGCTCACCAACTGTTCGGCGACCGCATTCAGGCCCATGGCGAAGAGTGGCAACTGATCATGCGCGGGGTGTATGAACTGCCGCCCAATCGTTGCCACAATTATGAGGTGCGCCGGCGTGTGGCGACCCGCTACATCTACCGCTGCCCGTGCCCGCAGAGCGATTTCCCGTTCACGGCACAGCGGCACAAGTTGGTGCATCAGGGGCGGCGCTACCTGTGCAGGCGGTGTAAAGAAGTCCTGATCTACAGTGGCGAGACGCGGGTTGAATAAACCGGCCTATCGCCGGCAAGCCAGCTCCCGCAGATACTGCGCTGGCGTCATAGCAAAAACGAGAAAGGCGACCCGAGGGTCGCCTTTCTCATGACGGCATCACACTCAACGAACCGGGACTTCAGCAACGCCCAGGTCATCGGTCGGGGTGTTCAGCTCGAGCGGCGCGCCACCCGAAGCCAGCTCCGATGCCAGCTTGTCGTCGTCCATTTCCTTGACCCACTTGGCCACCACCACGGTAGCGACGGCGTTGCCCACCAGGTTGGTCAGGGCGCGGGCTTCGGACATGAAGCGGTCGATGCCAAGGATCAGCGCGAGGCCGGCAACCGGCAGGTGGCCGACAGCCGACAGGGTCGCGGCGAGCACGATGAAGCCAGAGCCAGTAACACCGGCAGCCCCTTTGGACGCTACCAGCAGCACCAACAGCAGGGTGATCTGGTGAGTGATGTCCATGGTGGTGTCGGTGGCTTGAGCGATGAACACCGCGGCCATGGTCAGGTAGATCGAGGTGCCGTCCAGGTTGAAGGAATAACCGGTCGGGATCACCAGGCCAACCACCGACTTCTTGGCACCCAGGCGCTCCATCTTGGCCAGCATGCGTGGCAGCGCAGATTCCGAGGACGAGGTACCCAGTACGATCAGCAGTTCTTCACGGATGTAGCGGATCAGCTTGAGCACGCTGAAGCCGTGGGCGCGGCAGATACCGCCCAGCACGACCAGCACGAACAACAGGCAGGTGATGTAGAAGCAGGCCATCAGGTAGCCCAGCTGTACCAGCGAGCCAACGCCGTACTGGCCGATGGTGAAGGCCATGGCACCGAAGGCACCGACCGGAGCCAGTTTCATGATCATGTTGATGATGTTGAACATGACATGGGCGAAGCGGTCGATCAGGTCCAGCAGCGGTTTGCCGTAACTGCCCAGACGGTGCAGGGCAAAGCCGAAGATCACCGAGAACATCAGCACCTGCAGGATATCGCCGTTGGCGAAGGCACCTACCACGGTGTTAGGGATGATGTTGAGCAGGAAGCCAACGGTCGTCTGCTGAGCACCGGCGGCGGCGTAGGCGGCCACGCTGCTGGCGTTCAGAGTGCTGACGTCGATGTGCATACCAGCGCCTGGTTTGACCACGTTGACGACGACAAGGCCGATGATCAGGGCGATGGTGGAAACGATCTCGAAGTACAGAAGTGCGTAGCCGCCGGTCTTGCCGACCGACTTCATGCTCTGCATGCCAGCAATGCCGCTGACCACGGTACAGAAGATGATGGGCGCGATGACCATCTTGATCAGTTTGACGAAACCATCACCCAACGGTTTGAGGGCGACGCCGGTTTCCGGGTAGAAGTGGCCGAGCAGGATGCCGATGGTGATGGCAACGATCACCTGGACATACAGGGATTTGTACAGCGGCTGACGTGTCGTCATGGCTAAATTTCCTCAAGTGTGCCGGCTTCATCCTTCCCAGGATGTCAGGGCACCTGAATCGCTAACCCTCCTGCACCCGGAGGGATTTGTCGTTGTGTTCGAGCTGCCTGGGCAGGCCTCTGCCAAGTCAGATAGCAAGGGCGATGCCAAAACGCCCACGAAGGGTGCAAAGGCCGTATTTGCTAGCGGGAAATGCCCAACGACAGGGCGAATTGCCTGAAGAAAGATGGCGGATTTCCGCCCGATGGCGGGATTTGTACAGGTACCCTGGCGGGAATCCGCCCGCAGGCGATGGGGCATCCTGTGCCTGAACGTCAATCCAGGTAGAAGGTGACCCGCAATGCCGCTCCGCCCAACGGCGAGTCGTCCAGGCTCAATTCAGCGTCGTAGCTGTCGACGATATCTTTGACCACTGCAAGGCCGATTCCCTGCCCGGGATGCTGCCGGTCCAGCCGCTCGCCCCGTTCGAGAATCCGCTCCCGCTGATCGGCCGGTACACCCGGCCCGTCATCGTCGATGCTCAAGGTCAGCCGCCCAGGCGCCTCCTGCAGGCTCACCCGCACCTGCCCCAGGCACAGGCGGAAGGCGTTTTCCAAGAGGTTGCCCAACAGCTCCAGCAGCGCGCCCTGCTCCATCGGCACCTGTGCCTGCGCCGGCACTTCGAGCAGCACTTCGACGCGCTTGTCGCGGTACACCTTGGCCAGGGTGCTGCACAGGCTGTCCAGCACCGGAAGCAACTGCACGCTGTGGCGCACCAGGCCACTCTTGCGCAGGCTGGCGCGCTGCAACTGGTAGTCGATCTGCTGGCTCATGCGTTCGATCTGGCTCTGCAGCACCCGCGCCTGCTCACGCTCACCCGCGCGCTGCTGCATGCTCTCGCCCACGCCCTGCAGCACCGCCAGCGGCGTCTTGAGGCTGTGCGCCAGGTCCCCCAGCGAGTCGCGATAACGCTGGCGCTGTTCCCGCTCACTGCGCAGCAGACGGTTGAGCGAGCCGGTCAGGCGCAGCAGCTCACGGGGGTGCTCGGCACTTAGCCCGTCGCGGGCACCCGCCTCCACCTCATCCAGCTCGCGGCTCAGCCGCCTCAGGGAACGCAGGCCCCAGGTCAGGCCGGCCCAAAGCAATACCAGCAACGCCAGCGAGGCCGCACCAAAGCCCAGGTAGAGCTTTTCACGCAGGCCATCGAGGGTTCGCTGGTACTCACGCACCGGCTGCAGGGCGACGATGCTATAGGCGGCGCTCTGGCCACCCAGCAGCTTTATTTCGACGTCGTAGACAAAGAATTCCTCACCGTCATCCTGGTGCATGCGGGCGAACTCATTACCGCGTCCATCGTAGCGCGGCTGGTAGTTGATGTGCTGGTCGGCCGTGGCCCGGGAGCGCCAGACCAGCTTGCCTTCGCGGTCGAAGATGTAACCGAGCAAACCGGTATACGGCAGGTTGTAACGCTCGTCCGGCAGCAGTGCGGGCATCTGCAACTGGCCATGCTCGATGCGCGCCGAAGAAATCAGCGTGGTCACATCCGACGCCAGGCGCTGCTCGATCGATTCCTGCAAGGCCAGGCTGAAGGCCTTCTGCAGCGCGGGCAGCAGCGCCAGCATGAACAGCACCGCCAGCACCGCTGCCGCGAGCATCAAGCGCACCCGCAGCGAACGAATCATCGGCAGCGCTCGGTGAACAGGTAGCCCAGGCCACGCACCGTGTCGATCGGTTTGAACCCGCGCTCACCTTCGAGCTTGCGACGCAAACGGCCGATCAGCACTTCGATGACGTTGGGGTCACGCTCCTCGTCGCCTGGATACAGCTGTTCCATCAGGCGCTCCTTGGCCACCACCTGCTGGTGATGACGCATCAGATATTCAAGGATGCGGTACTCGTAGGCGGTCAGCGCCAGCGGCTGCTCGTCAAGGGTCGCCTGCTTGCGGTTGAGGTCCAGCAGCAAGGGCCCTGCGGCGATGGTCGACTGGGTGAAGCCGCTGGAGCGGCGCAGCAGGGCATTGAGGCGTGCTTCAAGCTCTTCGAACTGGAAGGGCTTGACCAGGTAATCATCGGCACCGGCGGCCAGGCCTTCGACCTTGTCCTGCCAGTTGCCCCGGGCGGTGAGAATCAGAATGGGAAAGGTCTTGGCCTGGGCGCGCAGGCGGCCGATCAGTTCCAGGCCGCTGATGCCGGGCAGGCCGAGGTCGATCACGGCCAGGTCGAAGTGAAATTGCTCGGCCTGGTACAGCGCTTCTTCGGCGTCAGCCACGGCCTGGACCACATGGCCGCTTTCGCTCAGGCGGGTATGGAGGTGGTGCCTTAGCAGGGCTTCGTCCTCGACCACCAGCAGTTTCATGTGACGCTCCTTCCTATGTTGGCTGTACCGGCCTCATCGCCGGTAGGCCGGCTCCCGCACTCAATAGCAGTGGGGAACTCGGCTTGCAGACGATGAGGCCAGTAGAGGATAACTCGACTCGGGCATCAGAACGTGTAGTTCGCCGACAGGTAAGTCTGAGCACTGCTGGTCAGGCGCAAGGTACCCTCTTTCGGCCCGCCGCTCGCCCCTACCTCGGTCGCCGCATTGGTACGCAGATAGCGGTAGCCCAGCTCAACCGAAGCCCGGTCGGTGATTTCCTGGATTACGCCGGCTTGCAGGCCCACTGCATAGCCATAGTCGGTATCACGGCTGGCCCCTGGCGAGTCCTGGGTCAGCTTGGTCATGCCCAGGCTGCCGCCACCGAACAGTTTGGTGGTGTCGCCTACCGGCAGGAACAGATCATAGCTGCCCAGCAGGTTCTCCTGGCGCAGCTTCAGGCCGCTGTGGTCGCCCGAGACGTTGTCGTAGGTCATGTAGTAGCGACCCTGGTCGTTGATCTTGCCCAGGCGCACGCCCCAGGTGTCATCCTTGCCGATGATGCCGTCGGCGTTCAGGTGGTCGGTGTTGCGTTGCAGCAGCCCAGACTTGCGGACCTTGTCGCTGGTCTGGCCGTAGGTCAGGCTGGCGAAATTGTCGTCGGCGGCCTGGGCGGTGGTCATGCCCGCTGCACAGACGGCCATGGCAGCAAGTAAGGTATTGAAGGTTTTCATGGCGTTGTACTCCAGTTGAATGCGCTGTTTCGGTCTGGAAGCTAGAGTAAGCAGAACGCCCTGAACCGCGGCTGAACCCTGGCTGAACCGGGGCTGAACGATACGTTTGCAAAACAAGGAGTAGTGAACATGCGTGCCCTGCTGGCTTTGACCCTGATGTGCAGCGCCGCGCTTGCCCAGGCGGCAGTAGTGACCCGAGAGATCCCCTACCAGGACGACGATGGCAACCGCCTGGTCGGCTACTACGCCTATGACGATGCACTGGAGGGCAAACGCCCAGGCATTGTCGTAGTGCATGAATGGTGGGGGCTCAACGATTACGCCAAGCGTCGTGCCCGTGACCTCGCGGCATTGGGCTACAAAGCGCTGGCCATCGACATGTACGGTGACGGCAAGCACACCGAGCACCCGCAGGATGCCCAGGCATTCATGGCCCAAGCGCTGAAGGACCCGGCTGCGGCAGCCGCGCGCTTCGACGCGGGCCTTGAACTGCTGAAAAAGCAGCCGAACGTCAACAAGCATCAACTGGGCGCCGTAGGTTACTGCTTCGGCGGCAAGGTGGTACTGGATGCGGCCCGGCGCGGCGAGAAACTGGACGGCGTGGTGAGCTTCCATGGTGCACTGGCTACCAAGACGCCGGCCAAGCCTGGTGTGGTCAGGGCCGACATCCTGGTGGAACACGGCGCGGCGGACAGCATGGTCACTGATGAACAGGTCGCCGCGTTCAAGGCCGAAATGGACGCGGCCAAGGTCAACTATCAGTTCGTCAGCATCCCCGGCGCCAAGCATGGCTTCACCAACCCGGATGCCGACCGCTTGAGCCACGGCGCCCATGGCGGGCCGGACATTGGTTACAACAAGGCTGCGGACGAGCGTTCATGGGCGGACATGCAGGCGTTCTTCAAGAAAGCGTTCGACTGACGATTGCCGGGCCGCTTCGCGGCCCATCTCCCACACAGCCACAGCGGCTGGCACAATACCGCCATGAACAGATTGCCTTCCTGCTGTGACCCGCTGCAGCACCACTGGCCCCTGCCCCGCCCGTTGCCCGGCGCGGTGCTGGTCAGCTGTGCCTTCGACCCCAACCGCCTGGCCGCCGACGACTTCCAGCGTGCCGGCATCGAACCCAGCCCCAGCCTGCAACGCTCGGTGGCCAAGCGTCAGGCCGAGTACCTGGCCGGCCGGGTGTGCGCGCGCGCCGCGCTGCAACGCCTGGATGGCCGTGACCATGTGCCCGGCACCCACGAAGACCGTTCGCCGATCTGGCCCACGGGCATCCACGGCTCGATCACCCACGGCAAAGGCTGGGCTGCGGCCGTGGTTGCAGCGCAAGGCAGTTGCCGTGGCCTGGGGCTGGACCAGGAAGCACTGCTGGACGACGAGCGAGCCGAACGGCTGATGGGCGAAATCCTCACCCCGGCAGAGCTTGAGCGCCTGGACCGCAGCCAGGTGGGCCTGGCGGTTACCCTGACCTTTTCACTCAAGGAAAGCCTGTTCAAGACCCTTTACCCACTGACCCACCAGCGCTTCTACTTCGAGCACGCCGAGATACTGCGATGGTCACCTGAAGGCCTTGCACGCCTGCGCCTGCTCATCGACCTGTCGCCCGAATGGCGCCATGGCGTCGAGCTGGAAGGCCAGTTCTGCGTGCAGGACGGTCATCTGCTCAGCCTGGTCAGCGTTTAAGCCTTACAGCGGCGCCTGCTCGCGTGGCCAGTTGAGGCTGAAGCAGGCACCGCCCAGCGCTTCACTTCGCCCTACCGTGGCCCGGCCGGCGTGCCAGTAGATGATGCGCCGCACGATCGACAGGCCCAGGCCATGCCCTCCCGAAGCCCGGGTACGGCTGTCGTCGAGCCGGGTGAACGGCGTGAAGATGCGGTCCCAGTAACCTTCGGGGATGCCCGGCCCGTCATCTTCGACTTCGATGCGGCAGCGCTGCTGGCCCAACTCATAGCTCAACCGCACCTCTGCCCGGGCATGGCGCAGGGCATTGCTGACCAGGTTCTGCAGCGCCCGATGCAGATAGCGCGGCTCGGCCTCGACCCAGGCCTCTTCGCCACCCTGAAGCTGACAGGCACCGCGCACCAGCCTGACTTCGGTATTGAGCGGGGCCAGTTCGTCGATCACCCGGTCCAGCAAGGCATCCAGGTCGACGCGCTGGAACTTCAGGGCCGGCGCGCCCTGCTCCAGGCGGGCGTAGGTCAGCATCTCGTCGACCAGCTTGTCCAGGTCCTGGATATCGCCGTCCATGCCCGCCAGGTGCTTGGCGCGGGCCTGATCGGTCGGCGCGCTTTCGATCATTTCCAGGCCAAAGCGCAAACGCGCCACGGGCGTGCGCAACTCATGGGACACCGCCCGCACCAGTTCGCGCTGCATGTTCAGCGAACGCTGCAGGTGTTCGGCCATGCCGTTGAACGCTGCCGCCAGGCGCCCGACCGAATCGGCATCGTCGGCCGGCACGCGGGTTTCCAGGCTGCCCTGGGCGATGCGCGTGGCGGCCATTTCCAGGCCCGAGACCCGCCGCTCCAACTGACGCACCAGCAAATAGACCACCAGGCCAATCAGGCACAGGCCGAGGAATGCGATCAGCACCAGCAATTGCGGCGGATAGGGGTTGAGCTGGTACAGCGGGCCAATTTCCAATACCCAGGGCGAGCCCGGCAAGCCTGCGAACACGCGGATCGAATCGCCATCCTTGCCCAGCGCCATGACCGTGTCGCCCTCCTCTACCCGGCGCCGCTGGTCATCGTCCAGGCCCACGCGCTCCAGGCGCTGCAGGGCAATACCAAAACCGAACCCCTTGCTCTGCTTGATCTGCGCCAGGCGCTGTTGCTGTTCGGTGACGGGGTAGCGCACCAGTTCATCGGCGAGCAAATAGAGCGTGGCCCGCGCCAACTGCTCGCTGACCTGCTTGACCTCGGCCACCAGCAGCAGGTCTTCCTGGCCCACCTTGCGCAGCACCTGTGCGGCGTGCGGGCCGGTCTTGTGCACCACCACCAAGGCGCGATTGAGCCGCGCGCGCTGGCCTCCATCAAGGGTGCGCGCTGACATCGGTTGCAAGTCCAGGGGCACACCCAACAAGCGCTCCCACATCAACAACGAGCGTTTGCGTTCGGTTTCATTCTGCTGGGCCAGGTTGTCTGCCATCAGGCTGAACGTGCCTTGGGCCAGACGCTCACGGTGCTGGGCGGCGCGCACCTCGTTGACCAGGTGCAGGCTGAGCACGCCGAGCAGGGCCACCAGCACCAGGACCGCGAGCATGCCGCCATAAATGCGCAGGAAGATCGAGTTGTTCATGGTGCATCGCCGACGAACAGGTAGCCCTTGCTGCGCAGGGTCTTGATAAGCCGGGGGTGGACAGGGTCATCACCGATCTTGGGGCGGATCTTGGAGATGCGCACGTCGATGGAGCGGTCCTGGCCGTCGTAACCGACACCGCGCAAGGCGGTGAAGATCTGCTCGCGCGACAGCACCCGCCCGGCGTTGCTGGCCAGCAGCCAGAGCAGATCGAACTCGGCACCGGTCAGTTCGATCAGCTGTTCGCCAAGCCAGGCTTCGCGCAGGCGATTGTCGATGCGCAGGGCGCCAAAGGCCAGCTCTTGGGTTTTGCCTTGTGCCGGCTCGCTGCGCCGCAGCAGGGCCTGGATGCGTGCCAACAGCAGGCGCGGGCGCACTGGCTTGCACACGTAATCATCAGCACCCAGGTCCAGGCCCTGGACCTGGTCGAGTTCATCGCTGCGGGCGGTGAGCATGAGGATGGGGCCTGCGTACTGGCCACGTACCCGGCGACAGATGCTCAGGCCATCTTCACCGGGCAGCATCAGGTCGAGGATGACCATGTCTGGCTGGCTGTCGACGATGCGCCGGGCGGCGCGCGCGCCATCGCCCTCCACTGCCACCTCGAAACCGTTGGCCTGCAGGTATTCAGCCGTGAGCTCGGCGAGGCGCTGGTCGTCTTCGACGATCAGGATGCGGGGTACGGGTTGGTCCATGGCGTTTGCCTTGATTGTTGTTTTTGCGTTGCCTGTGCCGGCGCCATCGCCGGCATCGCTGCCTTAACCAAAAGGCAACATCCCCTGCCGATACTACGTCCCGCACCCAGCACTGCCAACCTCACCCGAAACACCCCTGGACTGAAGCGTTTTTTGTGCTAGGGTTCGCGCCCTGAAAAATCTGCACTGGGGCAATGAGCTGCAGAAAAAAATACTGCAAACCACTTGGTACAAGGCCTACAGCGAATACCCACTATTCACTCACAAAGTACGCACAAGTTATCCACAGGCGCTCGCCTTGCAAAGCCCCCGATACCGCATTATCTTGTATCCCCAGCGCAGCGAACCACTAGATGTTGGGTTTCACGTACCAACCCCAAGCACGAGTCAGCAGAGAAACTCAAGCGATTTTTCTGCCTGAACTTATTGTGGTTTCAACAACCAAACCGCTCCAGCGGAGATGGAGAGCAACAGCTTTTGGGCTAGCCCCATAGCCTTTGACTTCGGCCAGGGAGCGGCATGTTCTTTGCCCCTTATTCCTGAGTCTGTCCCGAAGTCGGTACGCCCGAGCGGGCGGATGCGTGCGCATGACGCATCCCCGCCAGGGCCGTCGAACGAGTGGACAGAACGGTGGGCGCCCAAAAGGCGCCTGAACATATAGAAATTGTGGAGACACCCACCCATGCAAACCGACACAACTCGCGAGAACCCGCAGGCTTTGGCGCCGCAGGCTGCCGATTCCAACCAGGATCTGGCCGCGACCGCTCCGGGCCAGCTGCGCGTGATCAAGCGCAACGGCACTGTCGTCCCTTACACCGACGACAAGATCACCGTGGCCATCACCAAAGCGTTCCTCGCAGTTGAAGGCGGCACCGCCGCTGCCTCGTCGCGCATCCACGACACCGTCGCGCGCCTGACCGAACAGGTCACCGCCACGTTCAAGCGTCGCATGCCATCGGGTGGCACCATCCACATCGAAGAAATCCAGGACCAGGTCGAACTGGCGCTGATGCGTGCCGGCGAGCAGAAAGTCGCCCGTGACTACGTGATCTACCGCGACCAGCGTGCCAAAGAGCGCGCCACCCGCGCCAACACCGACGCCGCGATCGAGCCGCACCCAAGCATCCGCATCACGCTGGCCGACGGCAGCCTGGCGCCGCTGGACATGGCGCGCCTGAACACCATCATCAGCGAAGCCTGCGAAGGCCTGGCCGAGGTCGATGGCGACCTGATCCAGCGCGAAACCCTGAAGAACCTGTACGACGGCGTGGCCATCAAAGACGTCAACACCGCACTGGTGATGACCGCCCGTACCCTGGTAGAGCGCGAGCCGAACTACTCGTTCGTCACTGCCCGCCTGCTGATGGACACCCTGCGTGCCGAAGGCCTGGGCTTCCTGAACGTCGCCGACAGCGCCACCCACCACGAGATGGCCGACCTGTACGCCAAGGCCCTGCCGGCCTACATCGCCAAGGGTGTCGAGTTCGAGCTGCTGAACCCGGCCCTGGCCGACTTCGACCTGGACAAACTAGGCAAGGCGATCAACCACGAGCGCGACCAGCAGTTCACCTACCTGGGCCTGCAGACCCTGTACGACCGCTACTTCATCCACAAGGATGGCGTACGCTTCGAGCTGCCGCAGGTGTTCTTCATGCGTGTGGCCATGGGCCTGGCGCTGGAAGAGAAAGACAAGGAAGCCCGTGCGATCGAGTTCTACAACCTGTTGTCGTCCTTCGACTACATGGCCTCGACCCCGACCCTGTTCAACGCCGGCACCCTGCGCCCGCAGCTGTCGAGCTGCTACCTGACCACCGTGCCGGACGACCTGTCGGGCATCTACCACGCGATCCACGACAACGCCATGCTGTCGAAATTCGCCGGTGGCCTGGGCAACGACTGGACCCCTGTGCGTGCACTGGGCTCCTACATCAAGGGCACCAACGGTAAATCCCAGGGCGTCGTACCCTTCCTCAAAGTGGTCAACGACACCGCCGTGGCCGTGAACCAGGGCGGCAAGCGCAAAGGCGCGGTGTGTGCCTACCTGGAAACCTGGCACCTGGACATCGAAGAATTCATCGAGCTGCGCAAGAACACCGGTGATGACCGTCGTCGTACCCACGACATGAACACCGCCAACTGGATTCCTGACCTGTTCATGAAGCGCGTCTTCGATGACGGCAAATGGACCCTGTTCTCGCCATCGGAAGTGCCAGACCTGCACGACCTGACCGGCAAGGCCTTCGAAGAGCGCTACGAGTACTACGAAGCCCTGACCGAGTACAACAAGATCAAGGTGTTCAAGACCATCCAGGCCAAAGACCTGTGGCGCAAGATGCTGTCGATGCTGTTCGAGACCGGCCACCCATGGCTGACCTTCAAGGACCCGTGCAACCTGCGCTCGCCGCAGCAGCACGTGGGCGTGGTCCACAGCTCGAACCTGTGCACCGAGATCACCCTGAACACCAACAAGGACGAGATCGCGGTCTGCAACCTGGGCTCGATCAACCTGCCGAACCACATTGTCGATGGCAAGCTGGACACCGCCAAGCTGCAACGCACCGTGAACACCGCCGTGCGCATGCTCGACAACGTGATCGACATCAACTACTACTCGGTGCCGCAAGCACGCAACTCGAACTTCAAGCACCGCCCGGTCGGCCTGGGCATCATGGGCTTCCAGGACGCACTGTACCTGCAGCACATCCCTTACGGCTCCGACGCTGCCGTCGAGTTCGCCGACAAGTCGATGGAAGCGGTCAGCTACTTCGCGATCCAGGCGTCCTGCGACCTGGCCGATGAGCGCGGCGCATACGAGACCTTCCAGGGTTCGCTGTGGTCCAAAGGCATCCTGCCGCTGGATTCGCAACAGATCCTGATCGAGGCCCGTGGCCAGAAGTACATCGACGTCAACCTGGAAGAAACCCTGGACTGGGCACCGGTACGTGCCCGCGTACAGAAAGGTATCCGTAACTCGAACATCATGGCCATCGCGCCGACCGCGACCATCGCCAACATCACCGGCGTGTCGCAGTCCATCGAGCCGACCTACCAGAACCTGTACGTGAAATCGAACCTGTCGGGCGAGTTCACGGTGATCAACCCGTACCTGGTCCGCGACCTGAAAGCCCGCGGCCTGTGGGACTCGGTCATGATCAACGACCTGAAGTACTACGACGGTTCGGTGCAGCAGATCGAGCGTATCCCGCAGGAGCTCAAAGACCTGTACGCCACCGCGTTCGAAGTCGAGACCAAGTGGATCGTCGATGCCGCCTCGCGTCGCCAGAAGTGGATCGACCAGGCGCAATCGCTGAACCTGTACATCGCCGGCGCTTCGGGCAAGAAGCTGGACGTGACCTACCGCATGGCCTGGTACCGTGGTCTGAAGACCACCTACTACCTCCGTGCCCTGGCCGCGACCAGCACCGAGAAGTCGACCATCAACACCGGCAAGCTCAACGCCGTTTCCAGCGGTGGCGACAGCGCCCCGGTCCAGGCAGCCGGCCCAGCGCCAGTGCCGAAGGCCTGCGCGATCGACGAGCCTGACTGCGAAGCCTGCCAGTAAGGCCTAATGCCGCGCGGGGTGCCTAGGGGTGCCACGCGCGGCATTTTTGTATCCGCGCCTCACAGAAACCTTGGCCCTTGCCCGCCGCTCGCGCGGCTCGGTAGAAGTCGCCACCGCAGCTCGTGTTGCCTGACCCGGCCTCATCGCTGGGACCCGCGACACAATCCTCTCTAAACACTATATGGTGTGCCTTAAAATTTAAACTGGCACAAGATATAGGTTGGCGCTACACTCTCCCTCCGTAGAACAACACAGCCATTTCGTGAACGGACGCACGCAAAACCGGTCGAAAAAGTTACCCTCGCCCGCAAGACATGCGCCCCGATCGAAGGTGAATTCCGGTATACTTTGCGCCCTCTGAAAAGAGCGCCATTCAGTGTCCTGGCCCCTCCCCGAGGCCTGGCCAGGACAAGCCAGAACACATTCAGATGTAAACGAGAGTCAGCCTCTCGAGCTGTCCATTCGCCGTTACGGCCTTGCGTCAGGCATCACATTCTTAAAATCCAACCGGTTGCCCCATGGCGACCCTCAAGCAGGAGCCAAACCATGCTGAGCTGGGACGAATTCGACAAAGAAGACGGCGAAGTAGCCGCCAAAGGCAACACCCCTGCGCAGGCCACTGCCGCCGCCACCCTCGACAAGCTCGACAGCGCCGGCGGTGCCGCCGCCCTGGAAGCCCGTGCGGCCACCGCTTCTGACTCCGATGCCGTCAAACGTGCCAAGGCTGCCCTCGACGCCCTCGACGTTGCCGAAGGCCTGGCCGAGCTGGGAGGCTCCGCAGCCCGTGTTGCCGTTGATGAAAAGCGCATGATCAACTGCCGCGCCGACCTGAACCAGCTGGTACCGTTCAAGTACGACTGGGCCTGGCAGAAGTACCTCGACGGCTGCGCCAACCACTGGATGCCGCAAGAGGTCAACATGACCGCCGACATCGCCCTGTGGAAGAGCCAGGACGGCCTGACCGAAGACGAGCGCCGTATCGTGATGCGCAACCTCGGCTTCTTCTCCACCGCCGACTCGCTGGTTGCCAACAACCTGGCCCTGGCCGTGTACCGCCTGATCACCAACCCGGAGTGCCGCCAGTACATCCTGCGCCAGGCCTTCGAAGAGGCGATCCACACCCACGCCTACCAGTACTGCATCGAGTCGCTGGGCATGGATGAAGGCGAGATCTTCAACATGTACCACGAGATCCCGTCGGTCGCGAAGAAAGCCGCCTGGGGCCTGAAGTACACCCGCGCCATCTCCGACCCAGAGTTCAACACCGGCACCGTCGAAACCGACAAAGAGCTGCTGCGCAACCTGATCGCCTACTACTGCGTGCTGGAAGGCATCTTCTTCTATTGCGGCTTCACCCAGATCCTGTCCATGGGCCGCCGCAACAAGATGACCGGCGTTGCCGAGCAGTTCCAGTACATCCTGCGCGACGAGTCGATGCACCTGAACTTCGGTATCGACGTGATCAACCAGATCAAGATCGAGAACCCACACCTGTGGGACGCGGCGATGAAGGAAGAAGCGACCCAGATGATCCTGCAAGGGACCCAGCTGGAGATCGAATACGCCCGTGACACCATGCCACGCGGTGTATTGGGCATGAACGCTGCGATGATGGAGGACTACCTCAAGTTCATCGCCAACCGTCGTTTGACCCAGATTGGCTTGAAGGAAGAGTACCCTGGGACTACCAACCCGTTCCCATGGATGAGCGAGATCATGGACTTGAAGAAAGAGAAGAACTTCTTTGAGACGCGCGTGATCGAGTATCAGACGGGTGGGGCGTTGAGCTGGGATTGATATCCAAAGGGCTGCCAAGAGGCAGCCCTTTTTATTGAGGCAATACAGGCTACCTGAGCTCTTTTCGGAAATTGAGTTTGTTACCTATGGCAGATCAGGAGCGTTGATTAAGCACTCCGCAAGCTCAAACTTGGAAACTTAATCTTAGACCTACCCTCATATATCCCGGCAACCACAGCCAAAGCAAAAAAGCCTAACAAAGAAGTTCAGAAAAGGACTACAGCTTTTGAGTTTGACGGGGTCGTCTGATCGATTTACTTTCTCCGCGGCGCCTAAGAAACGCCTCACGTAGCGGTCAATCCGCCCCGACAGATGCGGCATTTTTTTGCCTGTGGTTTAATCCTGCGCGCAGAAAACGTGTTATGTCGGGAGCGGACTAATACAAGACCCGCAAGGGGAATACGTCCGGTCCGCTACGTGGGATTTCTTAGCTCCCGACACCCAGCCCTAAGAAAGCTGAAATCACGTAGAGGCAAAGGAAATGCCTATCAAGCCTAGCAATACCGTACCTTCCCCACATGCACCACACTTGCTCGAGTCTTTAGAGATTGCGGAGGCCGGCCATGACTGACCTTCACACCCCTATCCTCTTCACCCGCCACAACCGCCCCCTCCACTCGCTCTGGTTCTGCGCTCACGAACTAGGCCGGCTGAGCGCTCGCTTCTTCGATGAACACTGCATTCGCAAACTCGACCCGGACCAGTACCGCAACGTGCAGCTGCTGCGCTATGGGCAGTGTCAAGAGACCATGATGGTCAGCGAATCCGGGGCCTACACCTTATTGGCGCATCATCACATTCCGGAGAACCGCCATCTGCGCTGGTGGCTGACGCATGAGGTGGTGGCGGTTCTGCGCGATGGGCAGGCGGCAGCATTCGAGGATGTGCCGCGACTTGGACAGATGTGTTGGCCAGGCGGGCGTACGGCGACGCTGTTGTATTGGCAAAGTGAGCCCTGGGTTAGGATGCGGGATATGCCGGTAATGATGGCGGGGGAAGCGGCCGGACACTCGCCGATGGCGAAGCGCAAAATGAGCTGGCGCGAGTGCGCTCAGCGGGCATTGCGCATGCATGGCGTCTAAAGGGCTGCTGTGAGCACCACGTAGCGAATACCGATCAACTCTCTTCATAAAAGCCTCTATAAGCATGCTTAAGCCACTTAAGAATGCTTATAGAGGCGTTAAATGCCGGAGTCTTATAGGCTTGCCGCCTACCTCGAATGCTCTGCAGAATCCAGTGGAAGACGTACCCTCCATGATTCGTCTGCCCGTACACTCGAGTCCGCACTCGGGTTTTCAGTAAATATAAGCAGTGCTATAGTCATGCTTACCTTCGATAAAAACGCTTATAGAATATCTTAAAATGCTCGCCTTCCCCTTGATGTGTGCAGACCGGCTAACGAAAATCGGGCTTCTGGTCAAAACCAGACGGCTAGAACGTCGAATGCGTCAGAAAGATCTTGCAGCTCAATCCGGCCTGTCTACCACCACGCTGAGCAAAATCGAAGCAGGTACGCCGACTGTGGAAATGCGCAGCTATATGACCGCACTGTGGCATCTCGGCCTGCTTGACGATGTCTTCAAGGAAATCCCTGAGGCCTCCCCCGCGCCCTACACCACCGAGCATCGCGTGCGGCTCAAGCGTATCTCCGAGGATGATTTCTGATGCCTTCACTGTACATTTACATCCAGCAACCTGGATCGCTTGAGGTCACCACGCTCGGGCGCCTTACCGTGGAAAAGGGTGTAGGTGAGTTCGTCTACAGCCCTGACTATTACAAGGCAGGGGGCTGGGTGCCTGATCCACTGCACTACCCTCTGCGCGTGGAGCCCTATACCAACATTACCAAGAACGGCGGCCTTCCTGGCTTCATCAGGGATGCCGCGCCGGATGGCTGGGGCGAGCGGCTGGTCATCCGCGAGCATGGCGGCGAGATGGACGCTATCAGTTACCTGCAGAAGTCGCCCAACCATGATCGCGCCGGCAGCCTGATGGTGGGCAGCAGCAAAGTGCCACCTGAAGGCATCGGCCAGGCAGGTCTGGGCACACTCACTCAATTGGATGCGTTCATCCAGTTTGCAGACGGAGTCCAGGGCGGCTTCCCACCTGGCACGGATAGAGCGACCAAGGCTACGTTGCAGCAACGCTCCTCGCTCGGTGGTGCGCGCCCCAAATGTACCTTGGTCGAGGCAGGCAGATTCATCCTGGCCAAACCTCGGGATCGCCACGACAACTACGACATCCCTTCGCTTGAATATGCGTGCATGGTATTCGCCGCCAGCAAAGGCTTGAATGTTGCCAACGTTCGCTTGCACAAAGGGCGGGTCAACACATTGCTGGTCGACCGGTTTGACAGAGCGCCGGCAGCTAACGGCCAATACGTACGCGTTCCGATGCTAAGCGGCTTGACCTTGCTCGACAGCAACTGGCTCGGGCAGGGGGATTGGAAGAAATGGCATTACGGGGTGCTGGTAGACGAAATGAACCGCCGTGGCGTGCCGGAAGCGGACCGCCAGGAGCTGTTCAAGCGGATCTGTTTCAACATTCTTGTCGGTAACGATGATGACCATCCTAAGAATGTGGCAGTGGTGTTTACGAACGACTGCTGGCGATTGTCGCCGATGTATGACGTAGTGCCGACTACCGATGGGGCCCCGCCTTCACGCCTGGCAATGGCTATCGGGAGTTATGGGCATGAAATTTCACGACGAAACCTGTTGAGCCAAGTTGAACACTATGGGCTCTCCCAGGCGCAGGCCATCGAGGCAATTGATGAAGTGGCGAGCTGGGCACCGGATCTCGAGGAGCATTATCGTCGCAGCCTCGAAGCGCCGGAGCGGGACCTTGCCATAATGGCCATGGGTGCAAGCAAACTGCTTGAATGACCTGCAAGCACAGCATTCGAGCGTGGACCGGGGGGGACAACTGGATAAGGGAGAGGCCTCGCCCACGCCGACAAGGGGCAGAAGTGTGCCCGACATGGAACAAGCCAGTCACGTGGTCGAGGGCGAGGCCGTGGAGGAGTATAAGGCCGGTTGGCGGAGACACCAACCCCCTCGAAGCGCTTCAATTCAGGCTTGACTCAATCAGGAGCCGCCAAGCGGCTCCTATACCTATCGTCAGGCAGTGACGGCGTTGTCCGCCTGCGCTTGCGGTGCGTCTAGCAGGTTGTGCAGGGTATTGAGGAACAGATCGAAGCTCATGATCCCGTTACCGACGGTCGACAACAGTGTTTGACCGCTCGCGTCCTTGATAACGACCAACTCTGTCCACTGATTGAGGTCGACATTGGCCAGGCTGCTCAACGCGACCTTGCGGCCATCGATGTCGAGCGCGTCGCGGGTGACGGTCAGGGGCTTGGTGGTGACGTTAAAGAAGTCGCCACTGATCCGCTTGCCCCATACCTGTTTGGTGTCGAGATAGTTGAACTGCACCCCGCCACCGTTTTGAAGCGTGGCGTATACCGCTGGCAGCCGTTCGTTCAGATGCTGGTCGCGCACCTGTTCGATAAAGGCGAACAGGCCCTTTAGGTGCGGATTGACCCGGCGGAAAGGCTCGCTTGCGTTGCGCCGATAAGCCAGGTTGTTGATGAGGCCTGCGAAGGCTGTCTGGCCAGAGGCGAACAGGTACACGTCATTCATCTCGCTGAAAGGCACGTAGTCACGTTCGCTGCCGATGATCTGGCAGATGCCTTTTTCGTAGACCTCGTAACGCGCTTTGCGCAGCTTTATCTGCCACAGGGCCAGGGCGAACATGCTCAGCCCGAGCACAGCCAGCAAGGCGACGGTGAAGTAGAAGATGTGCTTGGGTCCGTTGAATTGCAGGTCGCTGGCGATACTCTGGTAGCCGACGAAAACGGCCAAGCCGAAGAAGATGCTGCCCAGGATGAGCATGCTGATGATCAGCGCCTTGCCGTAGCCATAGGTGCCCAGCAGCTTACCGGTGGATGTAGGTGGGGTGTATTGCATGATGGAGCCTCCTTGCGTGTGAAAATGACATCATGTCGAGGGTGGCAGTAAGACATGTCCTGTTAGCAATGGTTCATGGGGAAGGGTGCGCTCGGTACGCACGCTTGCAGAGGCGCTCAACAATCTCACCGGGTTTTAAATCCAACATAACGCGTCTTAAACCCCCTGATCCGGTCCTGATACACAAAGTTCCAGGGTTACCGGCCTATCAACGCCCTTCACACCGACTTTAGTCGTAGTATCTCTTTCAAGGCAGGGGGATGCCCGGGCTAGAGCTTCCGTTGATGAAAAATGCCTCTCAAAAAGGTGCTACACGAGGATTTATTCGCCTTGGTAGGCGTTGACATTACCGCCTGCGCTTGCTAAAAAATCGCCATAGTTGTACGACAACACATAACAAAAACAACAATCAGTGGACACTCTCCCCATGTCGACCCCCATCGCGCTACACCCAAGCCTCGCACCGCCCTCCATTGCATCACGCCCGGCCACCTAGTGCCGTAAACCCGGTTCACCCTACCCGGCCTTCACCGGCCCGTACCCACCCGCTCCTGCCGCAGGCCGCTTTCGCGTGCCCGGTGGACGGGTTGCCTCACCCTTTTGTGGAGCACAACAATAATGAAAATCTGCCAAACCCTTCCCCTCGCCCTGCTGGGCGCCGGCATGATCGGGAGCTTGCCGGGCACCAGCGTGGCCGCAGGCTTCATCGAGGATTCCAAAGCCACGCTTGGCCTGCGCAACTTCTACATCAACCGCAACTTCACCAACCCCAGCAACCCGCAGAGCAAAGCCGAGGAGTGGACGCAGAGCTTCATCCTCGATGCACGCTCAGGCTTCACCGAGGGGCCGATCGGTTTCGGTGTGGATGTGCTGGGGATGTGGTCGGTGAAGCTCGATGGCGGTGGCGGCACCTATGGCACCGCCCTGCTGCCACGGCATGACGATGGCCGGCCGGCGGATGACTTCGGGCGCCTGGCGGTGGCGGGCAAGGCGCGGATTTCCAAGACTGAGCTGAAGATCGGTGAGTGGATGCCAGTGCTGCCCATCCTGCGTTCCGACGATGGCCGCTCGCTGCCACAGACCTTCCGCGGTGGGCAAATCACGTCCAATGAAATCGCCGGGCTGACGCTGTACGGCGGGCAGTTCCGCGGCAACAGCCCGCGCAACGACGCCAGCATGGACGACATGAGCTACGCCGGCGCCCTGTCGGACCGGTTCAACTTCGTCGGTGGCGAATACAAGTTCAACCAGGACCGCACCCTGGTCGGGCTGTGGAACGCTGTGCTCAAGGACGTCTATGAGCAGCAGTACCTGCAGCTGAGCCATAGCCAGCCGGTGGGCAGCTGGACCTTCGGCGCCAACCTCGGCTACTTCCACGGCGGCGAAGACGGCTCCGAGAAGGCCGGGCAATTGGACAACAAGACGTATTCGGGGATGTTCTCGGCCAAATATGGCGGCAACACGTTCTGGGTGGGCCTGCAGAAAGTCGATGGCGATACCTGGATGCGGGTCAACGGTACCAGCGGCGGGACCTTGGCCAACGACAGCTACAACTCCAGTTTCGACAATGCCAACGAGCGCTCCTGGCAGGTGCGTCATGACTTCAACTTCGTCACCGTTGGCGTGCCGGGGCTGACGCTGATGAACCGCTACATCAGCGGCAAGGACGTGCACACCGCGTCGGTCAGCGACGGCAAGGAGTGGGTGCGGGAAACGGAGCTGGCCTATGTGATCCAGAGCGGGGCGTTCAAGGACCTGAGCGTTAAATGGCGCAACTCCTCGATTCGGCGCGACTACAGCAACAACGAATTCGATGAGAACCGGTTGATCTTCAATTACCCACTGTCGTTGCTGTAAAGGCAGGCACGTGGCGGCCCATCGCGCCGTGGCTCGCGATGGGCCGCAAGGTCACAGAAATAACATTGACAACCCCGGAAGTCACTGCCGATAATCCAGGCAAGTCATACGACAACCTACAACAATTAACAAAAGAGCCGGCCATGACCACTACCCCCCTCAAGCGCCTGCTGCTCACCGGAGCCGCAGGCGGCCTGGGCAAGGTCCTTCGCGAACGCCTGCAAGGCTACGCCGAGGTCCTGCGCCTTTCCGATATCAGCCCGATGGCACCTGCTGCGGGCCCGCATGAAGAGGTCGTGACCTGCGACCTGGCCGACAAGGCCGCCGTCCACGCACTGGTAGAAGGTGTCGACGCCATCCTCCATTTCGGCGGCGTATCCACCGAACACGCCTTCGAAGACATCCTCGGCCCCAACATCTGCGGTGTGTTCCACGTTTACGAGGCGGCGCGCAAGCATGGGGTCAAGCGCATCATCTTCGCCAGCTCCAACCACACCATCGGTTTCTACCGCCAGGACGAGCGCATCGACGCCCACGCCCCGCGCCGGCCCGACAGCTACTACGGGTTGTCCAAGTGCTACGGCGAGGATGTGGCCAGCTTCTACTTCGACCGCTATGGCATCGAGACCGTCAGCATCCGCATTGGCTCGTCCTTCCCCCAGCCACAGAACCTGCGGATGTTGTGCACCTGGCTAAGTTACGACGACCTGGTGCAGCTGATCGAACGCGGGCTGCACACCCCCAATGTAGGCCACACCATCGTCTACGGTGCCTCCGACAACCGCACCGTATGGTGGGACAACCGCTATGCCGCACACCTGGGCTACGCGCCGAAAGACACCTCCGAGGTGTTTCGCGACGTGGTAGAGGCCCAGCCGGCCCCTGCCGCCGATGACCCGAGCATGGTCTATCAGGGCGGCGCCTTCGCCGTTGCCGGACCGTTCAACTGATACCCAGTGCTTCAGGAGGCCCGGCCATGAACTGCGAACTGATCGTCGACGCCCGCAACGGCACCGGCGAAAGCCCCGTGTGGCACCCCACCGAACAAGCCCTGTACTGGGTCGACATTCCTGCCCGCACGCTGCATCGCTGGCAGCCCGATGGCGCGCACCAGAGCTGGCAAGGCGACGAGATGATCGCCTGCATAGCGCGCACTGAGCAGGGCTGGATCGCCGGCATGGAAAGCGGCATCTTCCAGCTTGAAACCAGGGCCGATGGCAGCCTGGCCAGCCACTTGCTCAGCGCCGTCGACCATGCCCGCAGCGGTATGCGGTTCAACGATGGGCGTTGTGACCGCCAGGGCCGCTTCTGGGCCGGCACCATGCTGATGGACATGCAGCAAAGCGCCACGGTCGGCGCGCTGTACCGGCATGACGGCGAGGGCCGCTTGCACCTGCAGCAGGACGGCATGATCGTGCCCAATGGCCTGGCCTTCAGCCCCGACGGCACGCGCATGTACCTGTCGGACTCGCACCCTGACGTGCAGAAAATCTGGGTGTTCGACTACGACATTGACAGTGGCACACCCCACAACAAGCGGCTGTTCGTCGATATGCATGCCTTCCCCGGCCGCCCGGACGGCGCTGCCATCGACCAGGACGGCTGTTACTGGATTTGCGGCAACGATGCCGGTCAGGTCCATCGGTTTACACCGGATGGCCGCCTGGACCGCTCACTCAACGTGCCGGTCAAAAAGCCAGCGATGTGCGCTTTCGGCGGCTCCAACCTGGACACCCTGTTCGTCACCTCGATCCGCCCCGCAGGCATCGACCTCGGCGACCAGCCGCTGGCCGGGGGCGTTTTTGCTTTCGAACTCGGCGTCAAAGGCCTGGAGGAACCTGCCTGCCGGGGCTGAACACCCGTACTGCCAACCACACTCGCACGCCCGAAACCAGATAATAAAAACCACGGAGTTTCATCATGACGTTCAAACGCAAGCTGCTTCTTGCTGCACTCCCGTTCGCTTTCAGCCTCTCCCTGCCAGCCCACGCGCTGGACATCAAGTTCGCCGAGATCCACCCGGCCGGTTACCCGACCGTGGTCGCCGAGCAGAACATGGGCAAGAAGATCGAAGCGGCCAGCAATGGCGAGATCACTTTCAAGATGTTCCCTGGCGGCGTCCTGGGCTCGGAAAAGGAAGTCATCGAGCAGGCGCAGATCGGTGCCGTGCAGATGACCCGCGTCAGCCTGGGGATCGTCGGCCCGGTGGTGCCTGACGTGAATGTGTTCAACATGCCGTTCGTGTTCCGCGACCATGACCACATGCGCAAGATCATCGACGGCGATATCGGCCAGGAGATCCTCGACAAGATCACCAATTCCGAATTCAACCTGGTGGCCCTGGCCTGGATGGACGGTGGCTCGCGCAGCATCTACACCAAGAAGCCGGTGCGCAGCCTGGAAGACCTCAAGGGCATGAAGATCCGCGTGCAGGGCAACCCGCTGTTCATCGACATGATGAACGCCATGGGGGGCAACGGCATCGCCATGGATACCGGCGAGATCTTCAGCGCCCTGCAGACCGGGGTGATCGACGGCGCCGAAAACAACCCGCCAACCCTGCTCGAGCACAACCACTATCAGAGCGCCAAGTACTTCACCCTCACTGGCCATCTGATCCTGCCAGAGCCGGTGGTGATGTCCAAGACCACCTGGAACAAGCTCACCCCTGAGCAGCAGACGCTGGTGAAGAAGGTCGCCCGCGAAGCGCAGATGGAAGAGCGTGCGCTGTGGGATGCCAAGACTGCCGCCAGTGAAGAGAAACTCAAGGCTGCAGGCGTGGAGTTCATCACCGTCGACAAGAAACCGTTCTTCGACGCTACCGCTTCGGTACGCGAGAAATACGGTGCACCGTACGCCGACCTGATGAAGCGTATCGACGCCGTACAGTAATACCGGCCCCCTTCCAAGTTTGACCCCGGCAGTGCGACGTGCGACGCCCGTCGCCCTGCCGCTTTGGTGATACCTATGAAATCGCTTTTCCTGAGCGTCAACGACACGCTCTACCGCAGCTGTATCTGGGTCGCGGGCCTGTCGATCCTGGCCATGTCGCTGATCATCCCTTGGGGCATCTTCGCCCGCTATGTGCTGGGTACCGGCTCCAGCTGGCCGGAGCCGGTAGCGATCCTGCTGATGGTGGTGTTCACCTTTGTCGGCGCTGCCGCCAGCTACCGGGCCGGCGCGCACATGGCGGTGGGGATGATCACCGACCGTTTGCCACCCCTGCAGCGCCAGCTGGTTGCACTGCTGGTTCAGGTGCTGATGATCCTGGTATGCGTGTTCATGACCTACTACGGCGTCAAGCTGTGCATCACCACGTGGAACCAGTCGCTGGCCTCGTTGCCTGGGGTGCGGGTGGGCATGACCTACGCGCCGATCCCCGTCGGTGGCCTGCTGACCCTGGTTTTTGTACTGGAAAAACTCCTGCTGGGCGATCAGAGCAACCGCAAGGTGGTTCGTTACGATCTGGCCGAAGAAAACGAAGGAGCTGCGTAAATGGATGCGTTCATTCTGTTGGGCAGCTTCATCGTGCTCATCCTGATCGGTATGCCGGTGGCCTTCGCTCTGGGCCTGTCGGCGCTGATCGGCGCCTGGTGGATCGACATCCCGCTGCAGGCGATGATGATTCAGATCGCCAGTGGGGTTAACAAGTTTTCGCTGCTCGCCATTCCGTTCTTCGTGCTGGCTGGCGCAATCATGGCCGAAGGTGGCATGTCACGGCGTTTGGTGGCCTTCGCCGGCGTGCTGGTGGGCTTCGTACGGGGCGGTTTGTCGCTGGTCAATATCATGGCCTCGACCTTCTTCGGCGCCATTTCCGGCTCGTCGGTGGCTGACACCGCATCGGTAGGCTCGGTACTGATCCCCGAGATGGAGCGCAGGGGCTACCCGCGCGAGTTCTCCACGGCGGTAACCGTCAGCGGCTCGGTGCAGGCATTGCTCACCCCACCCAGCCACAACTCGGTGCTGTACTCGCTGGCGGCGGGCGGCACGGTGTCGATTGGCTCGCTGTTCGTTGCGGGGATCATGCCGGGCTTACTGCTGAGCGCGGTAATGATGGGCCTGTGCCTGATGTTCGCCAAGAAGCGCAACTACCCCAAAGGCGAGGTTATCCCGCTGCGCCAAGCGCTGAAGATCGCCGGCGAAGCACTGTGGGGCCTGATGGCGATGGTGATCATCCTCGGCGGTATTCTCTCGGGGGTGTTCACCGCCACCGAATCAGCGGCCGTGGCGGTGGTTTGGTCGTTCTTCGTGACCATGTTCATCTACCGTGACTACAAATGGCGCGACCTGCCCAAGCTGATGCACCGTACGGTTCGGACCATCTCGATCGTGATGATCCTGATCGGCTTTGCCGCCAGCTTCGGCTACGTGATGACGCTGATGCAGATCCCGTCGAAGATCACCACCTTGTTCCTGACCTTGTCAGACAACCGCTATGTGATCCTGATGTGCATCAACTTCATGCTGTTGCTGCTGGGCACGGTGATGGACATGGCGCCGTTGATTCTGATCCTGACGCCCATCCTGCTGCCGGTCATCACCGGCATAGGTGTGGACCCGGTGCAGTTCGGCATGATCATGCTGGTGAACCTGGGCATCGGCTTGATCACACCACCGGTCGGTGCGGTGCTGTTCGTCGGCTCGGCCATCGGCAAGGTGAGTATCGAATCGACGGTGAAGGCGCTGCTGCCGTTCTACATCGCGCTGTTCCTGGTGCTCACCGCGGTCACCTACATCCCGGCCATCTCGCTGTGGCTGCCGAGCGTCGTGCTGTAACCGACCTCATCCGGGGCCGCTGTGCGGCCCATCGCCGGCATGCCGGCTCCCAGGTACCGCGCCGATCTGATGGATCATGCGAAACCTGTGGGCGCTGGCGTGCCGGCGATGGGCTGCGCAGCAGCCCATGGACACTCCTGCAAATGGACCCTGCACATGGCTGTCGCTGTTTCTACCTCGCTTTTCCCACGCAAGCTGGCGGTCGCGCTACTGGCGCTGCTGGCCTGCTCGTTCGCCGGCAACCACATTGCCGCACGCATCGCCTTCGATGACGACACCGGCGTTCTGCTGGCCATCCTCTGTCGTTCCGGCATCACCTTCCTGGTGCTGGCCAGCCTGGTGCTGTGGCAGCGCCAGCCACTGAGCCTGCCGGCTGGCACGCGGCATTGGCAACTGCTGTTGGGCCTGCTGATCGCCACCCAGAGCCTGTGCCTGTACTCGGCCGTGGCGCGCATCCCGGTTGCCTTGGCGCTGCTGGTAGGCAACACCTTCCCGATGCTGCTGGCGCTGCTGACCTGGGCGCTGGGCGGCGCTCGCCCGACCGGGCGCACCGTGCTGTTCATGGGGCTGATCCTGTGTGGCCTGGTGCTGGCGCTGGATGTACCTGGGCGCCTGAGCAATGAGGGTGAGGCCAACCCGCACTGGCTTCTGGGCGTGGGCCTTTCGTTCTGCGCCGCCTGCGTGTTCGCCTGCGCGTTGTGGATCACTGACCACAAACTGGCGGCGGTTCGCGGCCCGGTGCGTAGCTTGCTGACCCTGTTGATCGTGTTCGCCAGCATGCTGGTGGCCGGTGCCAGCGGGGTGATGCCATCCGGGTTGTCGCTGCCGGCCAGCGCCAGCGGCTGGGCAGCGTTGGCCAGCCTGGTGGTGCTGTATGGCGTGGCCTTCACCTTGCTGTTCGTCTGCGTGCCACGGCTGAACATGGCGCAGAACGCGCCGGTGATGAATATCGAGCCCATCGCTACGCTCCTGCTGGGTTGGGCTTTGCTGGATCAACGCCTGGGCACCTGGCAATTGATCGGCGCCGCCGTGGTGGTGTGCGGCATCGTGCTGCTGACCTACCGCCGGGCCAACTGACCCGCTTTGTGAAAGGAGCCGCTGATGGCTGTCACCGAACTGCAGCTGCAAGACCGCCTGACCCGCCTGACCCTGGCGCCCGAGCTGGGCGCCAGCCTGATCAACTGGGAAGTGAAGGCGACCGGGCAGGCGCTGCTGCGTCATACCGACCCGGCGACGCTGGCCAGCAGTACACCGCGGCAGTTGGCGTGCTACCCCTTGGCGCCGTGGTCCAACCGCATCGGCGAAGGTGGTTTTGCAAGACCCGAAGGTTGGCTGGCCCTGGCGCCCAACACCCCACACGATTTGTATCCGATTCATGGCACTGCCTGGCAGCAGGCCTGGCAGGTGGCTCACCACACTGAGCGAAGTGCCAGGTTGACCCTTCAGAGCAGCGTGCCGTTCGCCTACCGGGCGGTACTGGATGTGCATGTGCATGAAGGTTGCCTGAGGCTTGACCTGCATGTGACGCATCTGGATGAGCCCGCTACGTGGTACGGGCTGGGCTTGCATCCTTACTTCCCGCGCTACCCGGACACCCGGCTGCGGGCAGCGGCGCAGCATGTGTGGCTGGCCGAAGAGGGGCGGTTGCCGTCCTACAAGGCAGCGGTGCCTGAAGCGTGGCGCTTCGATGCGCCGGCCGGCCTGCCGAGCACCGTGGTCGACCATGCGTTCGGCGGCTGGGCCGGCGACTGCGTGATCGAACAGCCCGCGGCCGGTTATCGCCTGGCATGCAGCGCCAACGGCGCCGAGCATTTCTTGCTGTTCTGCCCCCAGGACAAACCGTTCTTCTGCTTTGAGCCGGTCAGCCATCCAATCAATGCCCATCACCTGCCGGGGCAACCGGGGCTGCGTTTGTTGCAGCAGGGTGAAGAAATGAGCCTGGGGTTCAGCCTGGAGTACCAGGCGATCCAGACGGTTGTCAGCGAGCAAGCGGAGCCGGGTGGCCCGAAGGCAGGATGACGTCAGTCCAGCCCTTGGGCCCGCAGCTCATGCGCCAGCATGTCGACGAACGCGCGCACCTTGGCCGAACCGTGCTTGCTTTCGCGGTGCAGCACATGGATCGGCCATGGGGCTTCTTCATAGTCGGCAAGGATCACCTGTAACTGCCCGCTGGCAATCTCGTCCACCACCTGATACGACAGCAACCGGGCAACCCCCAGCCCACCCACCGCCGCGGCAATCGCACCGTCGTTGCTGGTCACGGTGAGCCTGGGTTGGATGCGCACCAGGGTCGGTTCGTCCGTCACGCCGAAGCGCCAGCCCGCGCGCGGGGACAGGTTGGTGGTGGCGATCACCGCATGCGCCGGCAAGTCCGAGGGGTGCTGCGGCACGCCATGGCGCAGCAGGTATTCAGGCGAGGCGCAGAGCATGCGCCTGACCCTGCCCACGCGCAGGGCCTTGAGGCCGGAGTCGGGCAGCGGACCGATACGCACGGCAACGTCCATGCCCTCCTCGACCATGTTGACGATGCGGTCGAGGAAGTAGGCAGATACGTTGACCTCGGGGTACTGCTGCAGATAACGCACGATGCTCGGCATGACGAATTTCTTGCCGAAAAGGATGGGCGCAGTGACCGCCAGCTCGCCTTTGGGCGTGGCGTTGATGCCGGCGGCGGCCTCGTTGGCCTCAAGGATGCTGGCGAGGATATGGCGGGTGTCCTCCAGATAGCGGCCACCCGCCTGGGTCAGGCGCACGCTGCGCGTGGTGCGTAGCAACAGTTTGACGCCGAGCATGTCCTCGAGCGCGCTGACAGCGCGGGTTACGGCAGCGGGTGAGATATCCAGGCGGCGGGCGGCGGCTGCGAAGCTTTCCAGCTCGCCTACCGCAACGAACACCTTCATCAGGTGAATCTGGTCCATGTCAGCTCCTGGGGACGGGTGTCGAGTGATTATCAGCCATCTGCAGGCGGCATCAAATGTCCAGTACCAACGCTTGCCCACCCTCCTGCGTTTTGCCCGGCACCGCGCAACAGATCAGCACTGTCCCCGCGTCCGGCATCTGCGCAGGCGGGTTCGGGTAATGCACCTGGCCGCTCACCACCTTGGTCTTGCAGGTGCCGCACGACCCGCCCCGGCAGCTGAAGTCCGGGGACAACCCTCGGGCCTCGGCAAGTTCCAGCAAGGTACCACCGCCCGGCGCCCAGCGCGCCTCCTTGGCCGAGCTGGCGAAGTACACCGGCACCGGCTCGCTGGCAGCCGGTGGCTGCTGCAATGTCGGCTGGTTGTCGTCGGTATGACGCTTCAGGGTCGACGGGCCGAAGGCTTCTGCATGGATGCGCTTGTCGGGTACATGAATGGCGCGCAGCCCTTCGTACAGCTCTTGGGTAAAACTGGCGGGCCCACACAGGTAGAAGTCGTAGTCATCCAGCGTCAGCTTCGCTTTGACCTGCTCGATCGCCAGGCGCCCGGCATGGTCGTAGTCGCGTCCTGGTAGTGCATCGTCCTCGGGCTGGCTAAGGAAACGATGCACACTCAACAGGCCGCCTGCCTGCTCGCCCAACGCCGCCAGTTCCTGTTGAAATGGCAAGTCGGCGAGGCGGCGGGCGCCGTGGAACAGATGGATTCGCCGCGCCTGCTGCCGGGCCAGCTGCTCGCGCAACATGGCGATCAGCGGGGTAATGCCCACGCCTGCCCCCATCAGCACGATGGGCCTTGCACTGTCGCCATCCAAGGTGAAACTGCCCATGGGCAGCCGCACGTCGAGCAGATCGCCCACGCCGACCTGTTCGTGCAGATACCGCGAAGCCGCCCCCTGGGCCTTCACGCTGATGCGCAGGTAGCCGTCCGATGGCGCGCACGACAGGCTGTAGGTGCGAATCAACGGCGTCTCGCCTCCCAAGGCCAGGCGCACCGGAATGTGCTGCCCTGGGGCGAACGTTACCGGCCTATCTGGGGCGAGGTAGAACGAGCGAATGTCTCGGCTTTCCTGCTCCACCCGCTGCACACGCCAGGCCAGCCATTGGCGCTGCCGTTCGCGCTGCTGCAGGCGCTGCTCGGCCTCGGCCCAGGTGCCGGTCATCAGGCTGGTAGGCGCGTACTCCTGGAAGGCCCAGCGCAATGACACGCCAGCCCGGCGCAGCACGACCTGTTCGACCTGAAGCGTCCATAGCCGCTCGGCGCCTTCGAAGTCTTTGATCAGTGGGCTGTCGAGCACAATAGTGGTGCGGCCAGTCAGTTGCAGGACATCACCGTTGCTGAAATCGACGAACAACAACCCTGCCTGCGGATTTTCCAACAGGTTGCCGAGGGTATTGAAGTGCAGGTTGCCGGCATAGTCGGGGATGGTCAGGCGGTTGCCATCGACCTTGACGAACCCGGCCCGGCCGCCGCGGTGCGAGACGTCCACCGCGCGGTGGCCGTCTGGGTGGTCTATGTAGCTGGCCACGAAAAAGGTGTCGGCCTGCTCGATCATGGTCACCGCATGGGCATCCAGCACGCTTGAATCCAGCCGCCCCTGCGCCGGCTCATCGACACGCGTGTAAGCACGCATCTGGATGTACTGGGGACAATTGCCGAAAGCATGCTCCACCGCCACCGCCAGCCGCCCATCGTTCCCTTGCTGGATAAGGCCGTTGATGCGATTGCGGCGGCGGCTGTGCAGCTCGATGCCCAGCAGGCCGACAGCACCACCTGGGCCCAGGCCTGGCGCTGCCGGGTCGTCACTGGCGAGCTGGGTGTCGATCAGCAACTGCCGAGGGTCGGGCGAACTGACGAAGCCTTCGGGGCCTTCAAGCAGTGTCGCCCAGGGTTTACCGTGGGCGTCCACGGCACCTGCAACTAGAAACGGCAATTGCCGGTAGAAGTCGCGGTGCTGGTCGGGCATGTAGTCACGAATGACCTTCCGCCCGAACACCTCCATACGTTCCGCCACACCGGCCTGTTCCTGCAGCCGTTTCTCGCCAGCGTGCCAAGGGGAAGTTCGAGGGTCTGGTAGTGCTTGCATGGCGGCGTTCCTCGGTAGGGTAGCGGCTCAGGCGCTGGCTTGCAGGCCCACGGCGGTACGTGGCATGGCAACGAAGCCGGGCAGCGCTTCGACACGCGCCAGCCAGGCACGCACGTTGGGGTACGGGTCCAGCGAGACATTGCCTTCGGGGGCATGGGCGATGTACGAATAGTTGGCGACGTCGGCGATGGTTGGCTCGCTGCCCACCAGGAAGGGCGTCTTGGCCAGCTCGGCATCCATCACCTTGAGCAAGCTGTGGGCACGGCCGATGACTTCGTCGGTGTTGAACGAGGCGCCGAACACCGTGACCAGGCGAGCGGCAGCAGGGCCGAAAGCAACGGGCCCGGCAGCAACCGACAGCCAGCGCTGCACGCGGGCAGCGGCAAGCGGGTCTTGGGGCAGCCACTGGCCACGTTTGTCGTAAGTACCCGCGAGGTAGACGAGGATGGCGTTGGAGTCGGCGATGACAGTACCGTTGTCATCGATCACAGGTACTTGGCCGAACGGGTTGATGGCGAGAAATTCCGGCTGCTTGTGCGCCCCTTTGGCCAGGTCTACGAAGACCAGTTCGGTGGGCAGGTTCAGCAGTGACAGCATCAGCTCGATGCGGTGGGCATGGCCGGACTTGGGGAAGTTGTAGAGTTTGATCATGGTCTGCGCTCCAGGCGTGGCACCGGGGTGGTGCTGCTGGAACACATGCTGCGCTGATTCGGCGGGCAGCAGAATCAGCGCGCAGAGGAGATCATAATTTCGCTAGGCGAAATAATGACCCTGGGCAGATCAATGTCGTTGCTGCTTCTGATACCGATACAAGCCCTTGGCTGCAGCGACCACGTGGGGCACACAAGCCTGAAGCTCATCGACGCTCATGGTATCAAGCAGTTCGAAGTTATCTTCCAGCCCGTGCAGCGAAATGGCCTTGAGCAGTTGATCCTGCTCTGGCGGAAGGTCGCCCCATTGCGCGACCTGGGTAGCGCGCATGTAGCCAAAGCACCACTCCTCCATGATGATCGCTGGCCCTTCCTCGCCTTCACTTTCTTCGAACACCGGCTCGAAGCCGTCGACATCCTCCGCAAGCTGTTCCGCCACCTGGTGGGCATAGCGCAGCATCAGTGCCGTGTAGGCTTCTTCATGGGCAGGCTTCTTGAACTTCGGCACCTTGCCACCGGCGACCGCAGGTAACCACTGCTCAGGGTTGACCCGACCCGGCGAGCTGGCCAGGCCGGTGAAAAAGCCGTTGAGCTCGGCAAGGTTGAGTACCGAATAGTCGTTACCGTAGGTGATCAGCAGGTCTTCAAGGCGGTTGAGCTCTTTTTCGCTGAGGGGAGGAAGCATGGGGGCACATCCTGAAAAGCCAAAGTCTGTGCACCCTATCACAGCGGCGGGGCAAGGGCTTCACGCAGCCTCAGTAGCCGCAACGTAGCAGCTCACGAGTAGCGGGCAACCCGGTAACACCTGCGCCGATGATGCAGATCCGATGCTCCGGTTGAACAGCACGCGCGATACCACCTTCTTGCTCAATCAGACGGCGATAGTCAAACCAAAGATCTGGTGTGCAGGCTCTGCCGATTACCCGCTTGAAAGCCGACACTGTTGCGGTGCCAGCGCAGCCTGATCCCCGCAAAGCGCCACACCCGCAAATCACTGGCCTAAAAGACCAGTGATGTTCCCGGGGGAGGCGGTTTGCCAGGGATAGGACTTTACGGCTTACACCGCCAGCGCGCGCTCACGCAGCTCGCTGTTGAGGATGCGGTCGTTCTCGCTGTAATCGACCGGGCAGTCGATCACGTGCACACCCGGGGTCTTGATGCAATGCTCGAGCAGCGGCAGCAAACCTTCGGCGCTTTCTACGCGATGGCCATTGGCACCGTAGGCTTCGGCGTACTTGACGAAGTCCGGGTTGCCGTAGTCCAGGCCGAAATCGGTGAAGCCCATGTTGGCCTGCTTCCAGCGGATCATGCCGTAGCCGTCATCACGCAGGATCACCACGGTAACGTGCATGCCAAGACGGACTGCGGTTTCCAGCTCTTGGCTGTTCATCATGAAGCCGCCGTCGCCACACACCGAGATCACCGGACGGTCCGGGTACACCAGGTGGGCTGCCATCGCCGACGGCAGGCCAGCACCCATGGTCGCCAGGGCGTTGTCGAGCAGTACGGTGTTGGGCTTGTGAGCCTTGTAGTTACGGGCGAACCAGATTTTGTAGATGCCGTTGTCCAGGGCGACGATGCCTTCGGACGGCAGTACGCGGCGGATATCGGCAACCAGGCGCTGAGGGTAGACCGGGAAGCGGTCATCGTCGGCGCCTTCGGCGATCTGGGCTTCGTTGGCTTCACGAATCGCCATCAGGCGGGTGAAGTCCCAGTGCGAAGTGTCGCCCAGGCCTTCAGCGATCTGCCAGACGGCGTTGGCGATGTCGCCGATCACTTCAACCTGCGGGAAGTACACGGCGTCGACTTCGGCGGAACGGAAGTTGATATGGATGACTTCGGTGCCGCCACGGACCATGAAGAACGGCGGCTTCTCGATCACATCGTGGCCGATGTTGACGATGAGATCGGCCGCTTCGATCGCACGGTGCACGAAATCACCGGACGACAGCGCAGCGTTACCCAGGAAGCGCGGGCTGCGCTCGTCAACCACACCCTTGCCCAGCTGGGTGGTGACGAACGGGATACCGGTCTTGTCGACCAGTTGCTTGAGGACCTTGGCAGTCATCTTGCGGTTGGCGCCGGCACCGATCACCAGGATAGGGCTGCGTGCGGTGCGCAGTTTCTCGATGGCAGCTTCGATGGCCACGTGCTCGGCCAGCGGACGGCGGTGCAGGCTGCGCGGGATCGGCATGGCATCGGTCTGCTCGGCGGCGATGTCTTCCGGCAGCTCCAGGTGCACGGCACCCGGTTTTTCTTCTTCGGCCAGGCGGAACGCTTCACGCATGCGCGAAGGGATATTGTCGGCCGAGGCGAACTGGTGGGTGTACTTGGTGATGGGATCCATCATGCCGCACACATCGATGATCTGGAAGCGGCCCTGCTTGGACTTCTTGATCGGCTTCTGGCCGGTAATCATCATCATCGGCATGCCGCCCAGGTAGGCGTAAGCACTGGCGGTGACCAGGTTGGTAGCGCCGGGGCCCAGGGTCGACAGGCTGACGCCGGTCTTGCCGGTCAGGCGGCCATAGGTGGCTGCCATGAAGCCCGCAGACTGCTCGTGGCGGGTCAGTACCAGCTTGATCTTCGACTTGCGCAGGGATTCCAGCAGGTCGAGGTTTTCCTCACCAGGAATGCCGAACACATACTCGACACCTTCGTTTTCCAGGCATTGCACAACGACATCGGCGGCCTTGGCCATCTTGCTTGTAACCTCAGTTGTATAGGACGGTGAAGGTCCAGAAATGCGCAGCACGGCACGCTGGCATCGCTCTATCCGGGCGCGAGGGTGCCCCGAACCTAAGCCTTGACGCAGCTTGGGCAGGGCAAAGTCACGTAAACGAACAGGATTAATTGTCGCACCCTTCGGCGCGTTTGCGCAGGTGCGAGACGGACAAAACATCTTTGCCTGGAGAAAGGTGTGCGAATATCGGAAAGACAAAACCCCTACCTGCTTGCGCAGATAGGGGTTTTGCGAAATGAATCTTGACGATGACCTACTCTCACATGGGGAAACCCCACACTACCATCGGCGATGCATCGTTTCACTACTGAGTTCGGGATGGGATCAGGTGGTTCCAATGCTCTATGGTCGTCAAGAAATTCTGTAGCCAGAATGCCCAGATGGACAGCCCAGCGAATCCGGATATGCGATATTTGTGGTTCGTTGCGAACTTTCGGTTCGTATCATCTTCACCACCGCAATCTGCAGAAGCAAATTGCTTGGGTGTTATATGGTCAAGCCTCACGGGCAATTAGTATTGGTTAGCTCAACGCCTCACAGC